>CAVVCW010000001.1:0-741283 GCA_963746715.1 uncultured Alphaproteobacteria bacterium
CGTGTCCGGCAAAGGCGCTTCCGCGGCGATGTTCATGGCGCGCGCGCGCAGCCTGGTCCGGATGACAGTGGAACTGTGGCGCGAATGGCGCACCGACGAGGTTCAACCGGGGCAGCTATTGGAGGCCGTCAATCGCGAGCTTTGCCAAAACAACGACGAACGGATGTTTGTCACCTTCTTCCTGGGCTTGTTGGATTACGCGGACCGGAGTGCTTTCATTCGTCAATGCCGGCCATCCGCCGCCTCATATGCTGCGCATGGGAGGCGCTGCGGCGCAGATCGATGCTAAACCCGGTTTGCCGCTTGGAGTCCGCCGACACGCGAAATATCAGGGTCGCACGTTGGCGATCGAGCCAGGCGACGCGATGTTCGTTTGTTCGGACGGCGTGTTCGAGGCCCTGAACGAAAAGGGCGACCTCTTTTCGATCGAACGATTGAACCAGTTGCTCAGCGAAGCCCATGGCGCGGATCCTGTTGAAATTATCCGCGTAGTCAAGAATGCTGTCGACGCATTTTCCGGTTCCGCGCCCAGGGCTGACGACGTCACCGCGCTGGCACTGCGTTGGCGACCTGCCGAGCAAGATGTCGAAAAGGCCCACGCATGATCCGCTCCGTCGACCTCGAGATCCATAACGATCTCTCAGAGATCGCGGTTGTTCGGGACACTCTCGACCGACTAGGCAGCGAACTTGAGGTGCCTTCGCGAGCGTTAATGCAGTTGCAAGTGGCGCTGGACGAAATCGTCAGCAATGTCGTCAAATATTCGTGGCCGGATGGACACCAAGCATAAATTCCTGGTGCGGATTACCGTGCTGGCGACTGGCGTGGCCCTCGATATTTTTGACGATGGACAGCCATTCGATCCGCGCACCGCGCCAAAGCCAAATCCTCCGATCGAGGGACAGCGCCCACGTCCGGGCGGTGTCGGTATTCATATGATCAAGAAGCTCGTAGATGACTTATCGTATGAGCGGATCGACGGGCGCAACCACACCTGCCTGACCAAGAAATGCGCCGTCGGCGCGGTCTCCACGGAGGATTCGCTCATGAACACCAGTGCATTGACCATTGGCCAGAGCCACGACGGCGGCGTCTGTGTGGTGACGCTGTCGGGCCGCATCGACAGCACGAACGCCAATGACCTCATGAGCCGGCTTAACGCTCTGATTTCTTCCGGCGAAAAATCCATTGTGGTTGACTTCGGCGCTGTCCTGTACCTGACGAGTGCGGCATTTCGCGCTCTGCTGGTCGCGATCGACGAGGCTGAACGCAATGCCGCAAGATTTGAGTCACAGCCTGGGCGGCCACGTCCGCGAATTGTTCGAGATGGGCGGGTTGCTTGAGGTATTTACAATTCACCCGTCTCGTGCGGAAGCCGTCGCGAAACTTATCTGAACCGTGCAATGACCCGCCCGCCAGATCTTATCTACGCGGTCGAAGAGGTCCCGCCAGTTGCAATTCTGATCGGTTCCGCCATTCAGCACATCGCTGTGATGGCGATTACGCTTATTTTTCCTTGATTCTCGCCCGCGAAGCGAACTTGTCAGGCTCGCAAACGCTCGATTTGGTTTCGCTATCCATGCTGGGCCTTGGCGTCGCGACAGTCTGTCTTTCCGTTCGCTTGCCTTTCATCGGCAGCGGATATCTCTGTCCGGCCGCCTACACGGCAATATATCTCGGGCCGTCACTCTTTGCCCTTCGTCGAGGCGGCCTTGATCTCGATCTGGCATGACGATTACCGCCGGCATCATTCAACTTGGTATCGCGCCGCTTCTAAAGCGTCTGCGTGCGCTGCTCCATCGGAAATCGCCGGCCTAGTTATCGCCATCCTCGGCCTCGCCCTGGCATCGCTGGGCGTCAGCTATGGCCTCGGCATCGACAATGGAGGATCGATCAAGCCCGATTACGTGATCGTCTCAGGCATCGCCCTGGCTACGATGTGCATATTAAACATCTGGACCAAGGGCTACGGCAAAATGTTCTGTGTGCTGATCGGCATTGTGGTCGGGTATGTCGCGAGTTTCGCCATCGGGATCTGGACTTCCAGGCCATTTTTGCGGGCACAAATGCGCAACTGGTTCGCGTGCCGCATCTGGAACATATCGGCTGGTCATTCGACCCCTATTTATTGGCGCCATTCTTGGTAGCGGCCCTCACAGCCACCGTGCGCGTTACGGGCGACATTTCAAATGCTCAGCGCTTGAATGATGCCAACTGGTCGTCCTAACTTTATCTCGCTGGCGGGCGCTGTTTCAGCCAACGGCATCGCGATGATTTTCTGCGGCCTTATTGGCGGCTTCGGCATCAACAGCTATAGTTCCTCGATCGGTCTTTCGGGCGCGACCGGCGTTACCAGCCGCAGCGTTGGCTATGCCATCGGCGCCCGCTTCGCCGTCCTCGCCCTGATCCCGGCGGCGGCCGAGGTCTTTGCGGCCATGCCGCTGCCGGTAATGGGCGCGGCGCTCTTCTTCACGGCGGCCTTCGTTCTCACTAGCGGACTGCAGATGATAACCGCACGCATGCTCGATGCGCGCAAGAACGTCGTGATCGGCTTCTCATTCGGCATGGCAGTCGTCGCAGATATCTACCATAATGCGCTTACTGCGGTGCCCTTCGTCTTCCAGCCGATCTTCGGCAACTCCCTGGTGCTGGGTACGGTGTGCGCGGTTCTGCTCAATCTGATTACCCGCATTGGTGTTCGGCAGCGTGTATCGATCAAGCTCGCGCCGGGTGCAATCAACCGGGAAGCCGTTGAGCAATTCTTGTCGGAAAATGGCGCACGCTGGGCGGCGCGGCGCGACGTCATCAACCGGGCGACATTTGGCGTGGTTCAACTGCTTGAGGTACTGGGCGACCCACCCAAGGGGGTCGAGGTCGAAGCAAGCTTCGACGAATTCAATCTGGATGTGCGTGTGAGATATGCTGGCGCTCCATTGCCAATTTCAGAAAAAAACCGGCACCGCGGGAAATCATGGCGAGCGAGGACGGAGAACGGCTGCTCGCCGGTTACCTGCTACGGCGAAGCGCCGACCGCATCTCATCGCGCCAAAGCGGCGAAACCGTCGAGGTGACCCTGCATTACGACCATTAGAAGCCGAGATAAGTAGCAAGTCCGCGAGCATGCCGAAGAAGCCGGCCTGCCTCATTTACGGGCTGGATAAATCGCCGCCTCTCGCATGTCCGCTTTGGGTCATTGGCTGCCGCGCCCAGGCGAACTCTTGATGTCCCCTTTGCCCCTGAAAGCTGCCGGCTTGCGCAGTGAGGTGAGGCCGACGCCAGCCTTCAGTTACTGCCTAGCTCATTTGCCCGAGGTCGATGTGGCAGGCGCCGCTGATGCGCCAGGTTTCGGCAGACCGCTGTAAACGACGGGTGGGACAACGATCATAACGAATTCTGCCGGGTTCTGGTTCGGACCATAAGGTCCGCCAACCTGATGCGTTACAGGCGGCAGGCTCTTGAGATAGGCAGCAATCGCCAGCGCGTCGGACTTCGTCAGATTTGCGTAAGCATGCCACGGCATGACCGGTGCCAGGATGCGCCCATCTGGCGTTTGTCCCTTCGTCAATACGGTCACGACTTGCTCCTCGGTCCAGTCGCCAAGCCCGGTCTGCTTTTCCGGCGTCAGGTTCGGTCCGACGAAAACCCCCAATCCTGGAATTGCGAAACCTACATCCGATCCACCCAGAAATTTAGTCATGTCTGGCTTGCCGAAGAAGCTGCCCGGCGTGTGGCAATCCGTGCAGCTTCCGAAGGTGACGAGATATTTTCCCCGCGCCACCGCTGATTGGGCCGAATTTACTGGCGCAGCGTGCTTGCTGGCGGCGTTCGCGTAGGACGATAGCGCGAGGCACGCGCCCAAGAAGACTGTAGCAAATATGGCTTGCGCGATAAGGCACACTTTCATAACACCCCCCAGGAATGCGTCCCAGCGAGCGATGAACTTGGCGTGGACAGCTTGAAGCGTCAATGCAGCAAAAAACTCATTCAGCCAAGTTTGCCTCGGGTCAGAAGCAAACTCGCGGTCTAATCAAAGTTGCAGCTGCTTTGCCCCTAAATGCGGGCGCGAACG
This sequence comes from uncultured Alphaproteobacteria bacterium, assembly GCA_963746715.1. GTDB lineage: Bacteria > Pseudomonadota > Alphaproteobacteria > Rhizobiales > Xanthobacteraceae > BOG-931. The sequence continues at coordinate 4,070 of CAVVCW010000001.1, forward strand.
CGAAACGTCGGTGCATCCGCTAAAGGCCATATGGAGACCGAGGACGGTAGTGTGCTCATCACGCTACAATCTATGCGCTCCGCAGCAAACCGGGCTCTATCCGATGACCAGTAGCTCGAACGCATTCGCAATACTCTGGTGCGCGAACATCAGCGCAATCACCAGCAGGGAAATCATAAAGCACGCTGCTGTAAGGACGGCCCCTGCCTGACGGTCCCGTGTTGCTTTTTCCTTTCGTGCAAGCAATCTCGCCAGATCAGTTGGCATTCATCACCGTTGCGCCGGCGGCCCATAGCAACACCCGCGCGGCTACGTCAAATGAGATATGCTGTTGAGCGCCGCCTTGATTTCTCGGAAACGGCGGCGCTTGTATCGTTACAAAGCATTCAAGCGAATTATACGCTCCGGCTTGCTTGTCAACGGAACTTTTAACGTCGAATTTCTGTGCCGGTCTTATGGGATCGAACACTCGGGGCGAAGCGAAACGACAAATACCAATTCGATCAGAATAAGATTCCATTTGACGACGTGGATTCCTGGTTCGATTTTGCGGGCCTCCTTGGATCGTCAGCGCTTCACAAGGGCGGCCAGCGCGATGCTCGTTGCAGATCGCCAGACATGGTGATCGTCACCACAACGAGGCTTGTATAGGGGTGTCGCGAAGCAGGGTTTTGTCATCACCGATGGATATCGTGGTGATTACAACTCCTGGAGCGACGCGCTTTTGGTGTCCGTTCCCATTGGAACACTTAATGATCTTCCGGATATTGCCCAAACTTTTCCAAAGCTGTGTTCGGCATCCAAGAGAGTGTAGGAATTGCGCCAGGCCACGGCGATAAACTCGAACGGCTTCCAGATCGCGAAACTGAGTTAGGTGGGTGGAGGTTTCGGTTAGTAGATGGAGAATGCCAAAATCCTTAAGTCAGGACTTAAGGATACCAATTGCCTTCAAAATCCGCTTAGTCTCGATATACAGATAAAGCTCGTCATCTGCCGTGATTATCCTAGCGTGCATCGTGCAAATGCGAATGGGATAAAGTCGCTGAAATAATTCAGCCACCAACTCCTGGCGCTGAAAAACCTCTCTGAAGATCGACGACCAGTTATCCTTCCGAATGATGATAGGAACGTAGTCGGTGAAATCGGCGTAAGCCAGCAAATGGTGGCCTGGTCCGCCCTGGGCAATGGCCTGCTCTCTCTTTTCTTTCCAACGCTGCCATATTTCGCCCGGGACCCGCTGTTTAACCCAGTTTGTTCCAAAGACCTCTGTCATCTTGTGATTGATGAAGCGCCTTAGCCAAGTCTCAAAACGCTGGAGACGATCGTGAGCAGCGTTATTGCGTTCGAAACCTGGTTCGTCCGCCTCCAGAATGAGATCAATCCCAATTGGGGGGACCTCGGTCACGAGGCCGGCACGTGTTGCTCCTTCATTAAAAGTTGCCGTGGGGAAGTCGGTGAGGCGTTGGTTGAGGCCGATCCCAACGTAAAACTCGTGCCTGATATTCGAATCAGTGAATATGGCCTGCGGCCATTCTATAGGGTTGCGCCAATCGCCGAGAGTAACACGAAGCTGGTCAGCTAGCTGATCACTATAAGATTGGAACTCTCTTATAGCGATACCAATTCCCTGTAACTCAGTAAGGCCGCCAAACAACTCAAGACTTTTGTGCGCCTGAAGCCACGGTGTTTGCATAGCTTCAACGGAGCGCCGTATTTCTTGGAAATGATCAGTCGCCCATTGAGCCTCTTTGGCAAAGTGTAATGCGTCGTACTGTTTGAACAGGTCCGCCGTGTAGCTCAACTCGGGAAGCTTGAAGTTCGCAGCATATTTGGCCATCACGTTGTGTGATTCCGCGATGTCATTGGCAATTTTCGCGAACTGGGTCTCGATTTCCGAATGTCGATAGAGATTGAGGGAAGCTATTACCGCCGCAAAGCTGTCTTGCTGTTGAGACAGATCAAAACGATATTTCGGCGAAGCCTTGAGCTGCTCAACGAGCTGAAGCGTGGAGTTCGATAGTTGCGGATAAATCTCCAGCGCCTTGGCTTGCTGAAGTATAGCCTCATGTGAGGCCAGCAGGTCCTCTGCGGCGTGCTCAGCGAGTTTTTTCTTGTCCATAGGTGGGGTCCCAAACTCCGGCGTAACTTTAGCATGTTGTCGCAGAGATTGCATACTTTCCGCCCAAACAAAGTTCACTTCAAGCTTGATCCGCGTTAGCGTTTGCTTCACGTCAGCGACGGCAAACGCTAAAAGAAGGCGCCAAAAAACAGCGCATTCGGCTTGAAAATCAGCCATTCACCCGTCAACGTTCGGTCGCCGACCAAACGAATTTTGCAAAAACAATCGTGCCGCCAAAATTGGCTGTGAGCTTCATGTTCTGAACAAATTTCTGGTAGCGTTCGTGCTACGAACGAATTTAATCCCCCGTCACACGAGAATCCATAGAGAAGCATTGCTACCCGCGATGGTGCACCCACCAATTTGGCGGTGAAACGTTTTGCACACTTTCGTCTGAACCCAACTTTCGCGAACTGAAGACGCTGTTGGAGATCTTGCGAACCGAGGTCGAGTATGTGCTCAACGCTACCAGCATCCCGGATGACTAGGCGTTTGAGTTCTTGAAACGGCTATCAGCGGCCATTCTCTCGATGCGAGATACCACGCTAGGTTATGATGAAGTAAAGCCTCTCTCCCGCTTTTTGTGGGAGGTGTTTTCAGGCTTCAACTTGGTGGACGGCTACGCCAAAGGCGATATCATTCAGAAGATGATCGCCTCACTCTAGGTGTCGCCTAACAAATAGCGGCAAGTGCGCATCCGCCTACCAGCCGAGATTGGAGGGTCAGACCTAATTCATGCCCCGCCGTGTTAATTGGAGACTGCCGCAAGGCTTCCGCCTCAGTTTCTCCCGCCCGGCAGCTTCCGGATCACGCTGTCGGTCTGCATCCCAAGACTTCCGCCGCTCTCTATTGCTGAATCGAATATCCGTTTTCCGTTGCACTCACTCATGAAGAAATGCGCCATTCTTAATCAGTGACGTCAAGTACGAAATGCAATCCGACTGATTAAGAAATACACGTTTCTTAATCAGTCAGATTGCCACCAGGACACATCAACATCGTCCTTGAAGGCTGCTGACGCCGCGATATGATTCGTTAGATGCGTTGAATCGATCGTGGCCATGGCCGGACGACAGGCAAAAATTCTTTCCGAGACAACCTACAAAGATCTCCTCGTCTTTGCCGCCACCACACGACACCCCGTTCGCAACCGACTCATTGTTCTACTGTCGGTGAAAGCCGGTCTGCGGGCTAGCGAGATTGCTAACCTGACCTGGGACATGGTTCTGGACCCGGGCGGCGCCATCGGTTCGGTGATTGAGCTGCGCGACTGGGCAGCCAAAAAGGGTAGCGGCCGACTGATACCGATCCACCCTGACCTTACCGTCGCGCTCATTGCTTGGCAGCAAGTGGTGAAGCATGCCGACGCCGTGATCGCATCGGAGCGTGGTGGCCGCATGACAGCCGTGAGTATCGTCAACTGGTTTGCCAAGGCATATCGTGCGATCGGCGTCGAAGGTTGTTCGTCTCATTCGGGCCGCCGCACCTTTATTACGAGAGCGGCACGGCTTCTGTCCAAAGCGGGCGGCTCACTGCGCGATGTGCAGCTACTTGCCGGGCACCGGTCCATCCTCACAACTCAACGATACATCGACGGCGATTCTGACGCCCAACGCAAACTCGTGGCGATGATTTGATGAAGGCGAACGCCGCAATACCAATCCCTCATGTTGGCAATATCACCGCGCTCGACCACGCCGTCGCTGTCATCTATCGGGTGTGTTGCCTGGCTGGCTCTCCAAACTTGCTCGATGAAATCCGTGCGGAGCTACGGGACGAAGGTGTCCCCGCCGCCATCAGGGCGCATGACACCAGTGTTCTGTTCGACTGGCTAACGTTCGCATTCAGCTATCAAGGCATCTCTGACGCCGTCGCCACTGATTACATGGCGCTCCACGGTCGCGCTCGTTGGCACGACGTTGAGGCCAAGATCGCCGCACAGCCGCCCTGTCCGAAGCTCAAGTCCTATTGGCGTTTCAACGGCTGCCGGTACGACAAGGGCAGCCGAACTTGTGCCGAGCCCGACTACGCCGATCGGTGCCCTGTTCCCAGCCATCATCTACGGAACGGCCGGCTTAATCAGACGGCCTATTCCCTGTACTTCTTTATTCGCGACGTCGCCGACGGCGACCTTGTGGCCTGGATCGACCGGCAACTGCGGCGAGCCGACCAGCCAGACGATGACGGTCGCCCTGCCCGACTAACGGCGGCCCTCGTCGAGCCGCTGCGGCACGTCTATGGCGTGTCCGACAAGGTCCTGACCATGACCTTGTCTTGCATCCTGTTGGCGGCGCCTCGAGGCTACGAGACCTGGATCGAAGCCGGTGGCGCCATGATCGCCATCGACACGCTCGTACACAACTTCCTGCACCGCACCGGCATCCTCCATCGGCTCAGTGCAGAGCACGCCTATGGCGCCGGCTGCTACGGACCTCAAGGCTGCGCAGCCATAATCGGTCAAGTGGCACGCCGCATCGAGGCCAACGCCTTTAATTCGGCCTTCCCGGCCGTGTTTCCGCGGTTCGTGCAGCACGCCATTTGGCGCTACTGCGCGCAGCTTGGCCTCGACGTGTGCAACGGCAATCGCATCGATGATCGAAAGTCTTGCGACAATATCTACTGTCAGATTCGTGCCTGCTGTGACCGAATTCCATTGAAAAACGGCAACAATATCAATGGCTTATGATGAATCTAATAGTATAAAATCGTTTGACGACAGTGTATTACAGAAGTAATATTTCAATTGTGAGGCTTATCTGTCTCTCGGCAACGAATACAAAGGAGAATTACTACCATGGAACGCAAAACGTGGCCCGAGATGCCTCGGGTATACTGCAAAAACCGATCCGTTCTACCGCAAAGGGGCCCGCTGGGCCCCTTCGGCATTTAGGAGGCCATTCCATGACGAAGACGACGAGCAAGGCAAAAACCTCAGACAAAAGGGCCGCTGTTTCGAGTGCCTTCATCGTGCTGGGGTTTGACGACAAGCAAAAGCCGCGGGGAGCGCGGTTCGAAGGCGCCAACCCGGACCTGGTGGCCAAGGCGGCGCAGGCCATGGACTTACGGGTCTACGAGGCCAAATCGGGGGAACTAGCTGAACTGGCAAAAAAGCTGCCGGTCGGCCGCCTATACGCCACTGGCAAAGGGTTTGTGCCAAACATTCGGCAGAGCCTGTACAGCCAAATCTTGGTGGCGCTGGCCGGCGAACCCGGTGCCGCCCTTGGCGACGCGGCAGAGACGCCGTCAATCGCGTCCGGTCTGCCAAAGTGCTGGGATGAGATTGCCCCCGGTCATCTCGTCGTCGCGCAAGAAAGCCTTGAGAACGGATGGTGGGAATGCCTGGTCCTCGCCCGCGACGGCGACATGCTCACGCTGCGGTTCAGAGACTTTCCCAAGCTACCCAAGTTCTCGCGCCATCGCGCGGCAGTCGCGTTGGTGAGCCCAGCCTAGATCGTGCGCCACCGATCTAGTGTTGGTTTGCACATGTAACGGTGACCTGAGCCCAACGCGCCCAGGCTGCCTATGACAGCGGTCGCTTCATCCTAATCTCAGCCCGCGACCGCTGTCCTACATCATCCACTTTCCCTTCCTCACCACACAGCCGATTTTCCCGCCGCGGCAGATCAACTGTCGTTGCGACCGACGTCGGCCGTGCGCATCAATGATTCATTGGAGATCAAGTATGAAGACGCCTACGGAAATCACACAGACGAGTTGCATTCGCGCGCTCAATGACGAGTTGCGGCAAGACATCAACCGAGGTCACGCTGTTATGACAGCCGGCATCGCGGCGCTCGGTCCTGAAGCCGTCGCCCGCGTTATCAAGACCATCGAAGTCTTTGATGACTTTTGCCGTGCCAACGATCCGCATCAAGAGCACGACTTTGGCTCATTCGAAGCGGAAGGCGAGACGATCTTTTTCAAGATTGATTATTACGACAAGACCATGACGTGTCACTCACCCGACCCGGCCGATGCAACTGTTACCCAGCGCGTCATCACCATCATGCTAGCCGAAGAGTATTGAATAGGAGCCAGCTTCGCACTAGCGGCCGCGTGCCCAAGATCGCCTTCTACCGTCTCAGGCGCCTGCCGGTGGGTAGCGACGGCGAAGCCGAGACTTCGACGCCTCCTTCACTAAACATTCGTCGCTCCACATTCGGGATCGAGATGTCGCACCGCCGGAAACTTAACGAGCAACGTCGGGCACTTTGACAGCCACCTTTTCCGACGGACTAAATTGCCCACTGATTTTAAGTGGGTGAACCGCCCGCAACTTTCCGTTTCTAAAGTTCGCCACGGAATACAACGTCACGCGCCTAAATCCGGTCGTTTCGATTTCCGCCAAATGCTCGGAATAGGGCTGGCGTTCAATGGCCAGCCCTATGTTTTCGGCTTCCTTGATGACTGTACCAATGCGCCGGAAACGGCTCAGAAGCCGCTGGATCACCCGATCGGACTGTGCTCGGCGATACAGCACGAGCTGCGCTTCTCCCAAACTCAGTTCGAGTGGTTTATTCGCCTCGTGCGTCTCCTGCACCGCTTGCAGTATCTCCTCACGCGCGGCTGGGAGACTTCTCAAAGGTTGTTGCTAGCTCCCTATAACCTCGCGCAACCACACGACCGCCCGTTACGAAAATCGTAGTCTGCCGACCTGCAAAGTCTATGAGCGTGTGCTTTGTCTCTCTTCGGGTCACTATCTCTGCGGTGTAATTGATAAACTTGACGTAGTACTCCATACATCACTCCTACCTTACGCCATGGCCGAATGCGCTCGACCATTTGTATTCTAATTTACAAGGTTGGAATCGCAGCACGGCCAAATTACTTAGCAGCGCTTCATCAGCCTTGGGCTCTCTAACGAGAACCGCATTTTTGAATTCGGCGGGTGGTCGGTGCAGGTCGGCACGACGATTGCCGGGCAATATAACGGGCATACCTCGCAGCGCAGGCGTTGATACCGCCCTTGCGTTTGACAAAGTCGAAGAGAGCCTCTGATCGACCCTTGTGCTCAGACGCATAGCGCAACACCCGCGACCACTTGCTCCGGGTCTTTTCATCTGCTTCGGATGTAGACATTATCACTGCGGCAAATGGCTCTGGCGTCCGTAGGAGTAGCCGATGACCGCGAAGCCGCAATGCGCGAGCGGCGTTCGTGTGCTCGGAGCCTTCAACCTTCCACCACGCCACCAAATCAAAGACATCGCCGAGGTATCCGAAAATTGCATTTCTATCGCGGGTACTTTGGCAGGTCTCCCATTTATTCTCCAAGCGGGACAGGTTGGCCTGGAGTGCGGAAGTTGAAAATGGGACGTTGGGGGATTTGAGACTTGACATTGCTACCTACTCTCGCTCTCGAGATCCGCCTCCGCGTCGCGCTTCAGGTCATTGACATAATCCTTGAGCTTCGGTGTGGCCCTCCACGCAACGCGCCCATTGCCATCTAGATACCGCATCGCATCACCCTTGGCTTCGAGCTCGCAGAGAACTTCAGCCAAAACTAGAGTGAACGCCGCCTTATCGCGATTTCGCCTCAGGCGACGCCACTTGCCGTTGCCTTCCAGGAGCTCTTCCAGGGTTCTATCTATTCTTGTTTTCATAGCGCTGCCCACTTGATGTGTGTCTAGTGCTAGAAATTAGTTTTTCAACCAAAGGGCTTGCCGAGTCATTGCTCGCTCCCCTACATGTTCGCTACCGGGCCATATCGTTTTCTCGCGATTCCGCTGTAGCGTGGTCGAGAAAGCAGCTGCCGGTGCTCAGTTATGCCAATTCGCCCGAGGCGACCGGGCGCTCGTCTCCTTGAACCCTTGCATCGTTCAAAAAGATCAGCAAAAGGGCAAGCGTCAGACGCGCTTGCCCCTTACGCTGGTGCCGGACTGGTCCTAGCCGAGCGGGCGGACGCCAGCTATAGCGGTCTGAACTGCGAATTCGGCGCCGACCAGAACACCGTACGCTTCGGCGTTCGGCTCTTCGTCTCGGGGGCAAGCGGCTGCTTCGGCATCTTCGAGATTGCCAAATACTGCGTACCCATTTTCGTCCTTCGTTACCACATACATCTGATCAAGCGGCATCTTATCAATCCGCAGCTTGCGCTCTTCCATTTCTCCATGACCATGAAGATCAACCTTGATGACGCCTGCTCGCCACACCTTCTCAGCATATTTCGGATAAGGCGCGCGCCTAAACTTCCTACCGATGCCGCAACCTTGCTGCAAAATGGTTTCCAAGATGAAGTGCCGTTCTGTGAAGCGCCTAATCGCCTCATTGTGATCCATCGGATGTGTGACTGTAACCACATTGTTGTTCGAATCTTGAGTATCTTTGAAACTTACCGTCAGATCCAATCCCTTCCTCCACGAGCCGATTGCCGAGATATCCGAGAGCTCAACATAACCACCATCAAAAAATATCGTGGTTCGGCCCGTAACAAAGTCGTGCGACGCTTCGACGCGATTCTTGCGCGTCAAAAAGAAAGCTGAATAGCCAATAAAGTTGACGTAGTGCGTCATTCCATTTGTCCTCTAAGTTGCTCCAGCCGAAGGGCCGGACTTTTGTTTGCCTCCTATTTTACAAGTGTGGTTTGAACGCGATTTTCCAGCCTTTTCTGCGAATGCGTGTGGTCTATCGGCACGTGCCCTCAATGGCGTTTTCACATCATTCGACCGCCATTCACTTGCGAACCGCAAGACGATTTCACCGCGTGCGTAATCCACGATGAGCATTGATACGTTGATGGCCCCACCGTCCCTAGGTGACACCTCCAATACCCGGGTGACCAACCATTGCCAGCACCAGGTGATAGACCTATTGCGTCGTGACGCGAGGCAGGCTCGTAGAAAAGGCGATCATCACCTCGGGCGACACTTGGAGGCGTTGCCTGGCAAGCTGTATCGCCACTCGTCTACAGTCTTTAGCTCTCGCTAAACCTCAAAGCTGGCCGATGACATCCATCCAAATGCAGCGCCACGTATCGGCCGTGGAAACAGCTAACGAGCTCCGTCTTGCGAGGACTGAGTATCGGCTCTCTTCTTTCAAAAACGCGCGTCATCACAGGACGCCTGCCCGCCAGGCGGTCATTCGCGCTCATGAGTAGTCGCGCGACGTTCTGATTCCAACTCTCCAGCGCCAGCGCACCTAGAGCACGTAAGTCAAATGAGCAATTGGGCGTTAGTAATTTTCGACTCGATGCGGAGGCGACCCGGAGTCGAACAGCGTTCGCGCGGATACCAACTTTGCTGCTAAGGGCAATGTTCATCATCCCTGTCATTCGCCGAAACACGCATTCGAGACGACAGGTGCCCATTTCGCCCGAGGCGACCAAATTCGTCGTGACGTTCCGCGCTTAGCTCTCGGGCGCTGGAAGAAATCATTTTCTACCTGCCTCGAAACGGACGGCCGGTGGGAGCGGGATCGCAGCACGTGCAACTCTGTAAATACTAATTTGAAAATGTAGGAACGCGGTCAGTATTGGAAGAGCCGATAATGATGCCCCTGCTCAATCAAGCAACTCGATGCGGATCTGAGGTGGATTCGCAATTGAAGGAGCTATTTCAGAATGAGTAAAAACTCATGTTCTTCCAAGACTCGAAATATTTCAATGGCTGCCGCTTTCTAAGCGACGAAGATATCGCTTCAATCATTCAAGGCTATGGGAAAATGGTCAGTGATCTCATCGATGATGGTTGGAATGCTTATTACGTTTCAATTCTTTTCCATCAGTTGCCTGGATCTGAGAAATCACATTTGGAGCAGATGAAACGGGAGGTAAGCTGTCTCTACAGCCGCTTAGCTACAAGGACGGTCAAAGACACTCGGTCGAAAGGTTGGGCCGGTTATCTTCCGGTAGCGATATTCGCACCGGATCTTCCAGTTCCCAAAAGGCGCGGCAAGCCAAAAGCCGCATTGGCCGACGTATCGACCAATGGTGGATTACATATGAACGGTATTATCGTCGCGAACCGATGGGGGAAGATACGCACCGGACTCGAAAGGCATTTTGCAGAGAACAAGCATGTTTATGAAAAAGGCATAGTCCGCGCCATAGATGTCGGGCGAAGAAAGAAGAGGGACCTAACAACGACTACGGATTACACGTTCAAGCAGATCAAACGACCGCGGTTCTCTATTGACGATATTGTCGTGCTGAACTGGGGCGGTTCAGACAAGGTCAAGAAATTTGAGGAAATAGCAAGGAAGCAATTGGGAGTGAGCCGTCCTGAGTGGTTGAAGCTGACAAAGCCCGGCTAGTTTCCCCGGTATCACCGCCCAAATAAATGCAACTCCCCGGCATTTCCAGACGCCGGGGAGGTCAACAGTACAGACTTCATTATGTGGCGCCGATGGCCTCCCGATCAGGCCCAGCTCTTGGGATCCTTCGCTATAGCTTCGCGTCTCATTTGACGAATTCTCGTGAGGAATTCCTCAGCCACATTATCTGGCGCACCAACGAACGCTCGGACCGATTCTTCGCTGCGCTTCCAGCTCTCCAAAAGCCCGTCGAGGCACTCTTTGTCCTTAGTCGAGAGCGCGACCGCTTTGGCGCTGCGTTTGGTTTTGGCTTTTGACCGTTGAGCGGAAAGTTCCTTTATTTTCGCCAACTGCGCTTTGCGGCCCTTGGCGGCCGCCGCTTTCAAAAGAGCCGAGCGATTATCGTCAAGACCTTCTGTCTTGGCGGCTTTCTTTGCATGAGGATCGAGACTAGCAACCGTCAAAGCCCGCTTAGTGTTCTTGCGTTTCGCGTCCGGCGTCTTGCCGTTCACTGGCAAATGCCGCGCCGCTTCTGAAATTCCACCTTTGGGCCGCCCATTCCCGCTTTTTTGGACTTTTTGTCCGGAAACCTTCTGCTCTTGCTCGAATAGTTGGACCCATTCCGCAAGCTGCTCGTCATGCTCCAATGCTGTCAACTGCGCACGGTGCAAGTTCTCCGATATCTGCCACATCCGGCGAGTGCCCTTGTCCCCTCTCATGCAGAGGCACGGGATTGTCTTTGCGTCGAGACGCTTCATCGCTTCCAGCCGATGGAGCCCACTGACTAGGACATATTCTTCCTTCTTACCCCAAACCGGGCACACGGTGATCGGAGTGCGCAATCCGATTTTAGCAACTGACGCCGCAAGTTCCCCGACCTTTACATCGTTCAGCTCACGGCGCGTTCTTACTAAAATCGAACCGATAGGGATTTCCGTGACTTCGTATAAGACGTTTCGTTCCTCGGCATCAGTCGGCTTGCGCCATCTGTCACTACCTTTGTTCTGCGAGTTTCTTTTCCAGCTCATTTGTCACCTTGGTAACGCGGGCGGTTATCTAACCAAGCGCGGTGCCCGCATTACCGCAATCGGCAAAGACTTCTGGTCCCACCTTGAGTATCAAGGCAGGTCAACGGGATCGCGGCATCTGTAACGCTGTCGTAAAGAAGTGCTGGCCGGATCACTCAATGTGATCCGTGGGGCGCTCATACAACTGCATATTAGACGTCCAGATCAGATCGCAGCGTAAGGCAAACGACCTCAAGTCGAGTTGTCAGACACACCATTACTTTTACAACCCGGAACAGTGGACGTGGCCGATGAGGTGGTCGGGCGCGCTGATCTTACTCGGCAATGAACCGAACAGTTTCGCTCTCATGTATGTGAAACCGTTCGCAACTAGGAACCTGCAGACGCAACACTTCGGCGACCTTCAAAAACATCGATCTGAAAACGTCCTCGTAAAACAAACTTGCTAGAAACGGCTGCTTATAACAGAGTTCGTGCTCCTGATCCCATTCATGCTCGGGGTCATTTAAGAGGCTGATGCAAAGCAAAGCTGCCGCCGCGGCATGCGCGACCGGTTTAGTAGGAGCCCAAATCCTCGATTCGACAGTTTTGTGACTACCATCGCCATATCCAAGGACCCTCGCCGAAATCAACGCGGCATCGCCTACAGCCCAAGAGAGTCCATCAAACAATTCAGCCACTAAATGAGGCAGCAACATCAACGAGGCACATTGGCCTCGGCGCCACCATAACAAGCTACCGCGCTTGTACGTCTGCAAATAGAGCTTTTCCGCCTGGGAGAATATTACCGGTCGGACAAGCGCCTCTTCACGCCAATTTTTATCTATAATCATTCGCTGAAGCACGGCCCACCGCGCTAACGCGACGCTATACTTTGTCCGCTGCGTTGCCTCGGCTGGATCGGGATAAGCAATATACGAATAGAACTCTGCTGCGGCCTGGTACGCCGGAAGCGAGCTGAAGCGAATGGCAACTGTCTCCCGGGGGCCTGCTTCACAACCATCGAAGGCCTGCTTCCCGAATGGAGATCCAGCCTGACGGTTGTCATTATTGTAGTCGGCGCGACAACCCGGAATGCTGACCATTGGAATATACATGCGCTTAGCACCCGCTCAGCTATCAACAAGATCAATATCGTCTGTACCGACCACTTCTCGAGATGCGAAGCACACTACCGAAGCGTGAAGAAGTTTCTGCCGACGCGCCCCTTCGACTCGGCTCCGCCGCCACGCTCGCATTTCCCGACGGCTCGATGACCGCCTCTGGACTCCGCCGAGAAGCCGCGCGAGGCAATCTTGTTATCGAACGCATCGCTGGCAAAGACTATACTACACTCTCGAACATCGAACGAATGAGAGAGCGATGCCGCGTCAAAGCAAAGGTGCCAGACTGTGGCTCAGGCGACGCCGTGGAAGATCCGCCCAATGGGTCATCCTCGATCACGGACGCGAAATCCGCACAGGCGCGAGCGCGAATGATATCGGAGCAGCTGAAAGAGCATTAGAGGATTATATTGCAAAAAAGCGGCAACCCGACTTCGGCGACGGCAACCCCGCCAAGGTCTTAGTTGCCGACGTGCTGGCAGAATATGGTGAGCAGCACGGGCCGAATACCAAACGTGCCGATCTTATCGGCGGCGCCATCTCGAAACTTCTGGACTTTTTCGGCGAGAAGACCGCTGCCGAAGTAAATAGCAGATCCTGCCAGGCTTATGTCCGCTGGCGAACTCAGCAAACTGATGCGCGGGCAAAGCGAGGAGGAAAGTCGATCAAGGCAACAACCGCCCGACGAGAGCTCGTTGTCCTTGGCGCTGCTTTGCGATGGGTGTGGAAGCAAGGTCAACTTGACCGATGGGTGCCCGTTAGTCTCCCGCCGCAGGGAAGCCCGCGTCAGCGGCACTTAACCCGCAGCGAGGTAGCGGCTTTGTTAGCTGGTGCCCTTGGCTGGGATCAGACCGGCATACGGCACCCCGAAAAAATCAATCGTCACCTGGCTCGTTTCATACTTGTAGGGCTGTATACCGGCACCAGGCATGATGCGATCTTAAAGCTTCAATGGACCGCCAATAAGACAGGTGGCTGGGTCGACTTGGCCTCCGCCGTTATGCATCGGCGACCAGCCGGAGCAGTGGAATCAGGCAAAAGGCGTCCGCCTGTGCCATTGACTCCACGTCTGCTGGCCCATCTTCGACGGTGGCGTCGCCTCACGACGACCCATGTCGTGGAATACGCGGGACGGCCCATAGCCTCTCAAGAACGTAGGGCGTGGCAAACGGCGCGAGAACTCGCGGGCCTGGGCAAGGATGTCACTCCACACGTTCTTCGGCATACCTGCGCAACTATGCTCCTGCAGCTACGCGTGTCCGTGTACGACGTTGCGGGAGTGCTCGGAGCTTCGGAAGAGGTCGTTCGAAGGACTTATGGTCACCACGCCGATGACCATTTGCGTCACGCGGTCGCCGCGTTCTCACGGCGCACTGCGCCCATGAAACGCCCATGAAATACGTGAACAAACGCGGACAAAGAGCGAAAATCGCCAACGATCGTGACTGATATTATTGGATTTTCCACTAGGGCGCTCCCTTCACACGGGAGAGGTCGTAGGTTCAATCCCTACAGCGCCCACCATTGGTCCCGCGGACTGACCATTCTTATCCGCCGTCTTTGACAATTCTCATCAATTGCTCGGCAACTCCGCGCGATCGACCACAGGTTCGTTGCGTGGTTGTCCATCGGGGAAAGTGTTAGCGTCGCGCATTCTGCATTGATTCTCCGGGAGAAGCGCAATGCGTTGTCATTGTCTTTTGCAGCGTCTCATCTTTGTAGCGGCGGCGTCCATGGCGCTCGCAGGCGCGACCGGAACGGGGAAAGCCGACGACTTGAAAGCAAAGGACCTGCCCGATTACATGCGGCCGATTTCCGGACACACCACGTCCAGTCCCGCCGACGTCGCAACGCAAAACGTGCTCGCGCTCAACACCGCCATGTTCGATCTCTATGGCGACGCGGCAAAGATATTCCAAAAGAATATTCTCGCGCAGCATCCCATCATCCTCGGCCTGTTTTCCGGCGCCGGCGGCCGTTTCATTCTCTATCGGCCCGGCCAGCCGCCGCTCGAGGCGCCGCCGGTGCCGATCGTCTATCAGCTCCTGAAATCCGTCGGCCACAGCACGATGGCGCTGGCCGAAGTGGTGGGGCCTTATCTGGATAATCCCTCCGATCAGTCGTGGCGCGGCGCGATGCTGGCCTATCGCAGCCGCATGCAGTCGGCGCTGGACGGCCTCGACGCGACGCCGATGCCGCAGGACTGGAAGGCCAACAACAAGACGATCCTCGCCAACAACATCGCCTTCATGGACGCGTGCCTCGCCAAGGGCGCGATCTCGTTCGATGCGCTCAAAGCGTTCTCGCAAAAGCAGGGCCCGTTCTTGAAGCTGAACGTCACCTGGGCGGCGCAGACCCAAGTGGCGCATTGGATGACCGTCATCGGCGACTGGAAGAAAATGCTCGGCAAAGATTGGGACAAGACTTACGCCGCCAGCAACACGATCTATGTCGCACGGCAGAACAATGTTCTGTTCAGCGTCTTGGCGCAATTCTTCGGCCCCGACGCCATCAATGATCGGCTCCTCCTCATCGAGACGATCTCGTTTACCACGACGCCCGAGGATATGCTGGACTCGCTGACCCGCATCATCGCCGACCGTTCGGTCGGGGCGCTGTTCTTCGCCAATTATCATCTCATGGACTATGAGCTGATGGGCGGCGACGCACGCACCGCAATCATCGCGGAAGACAATAAGCGCGGCGTGGCGCCGTTCCTGCCGCCGGCCGTGCCGTTCGGCTCGAAGCAATGGCCGACTTTGGTCACGCCCGGACCCGGTCCGGCATCGATTGCCGATCTTCACTAGAGCATGATCCCGAAAAGTGGAAACCGGTTTTCGGAAAAGACCATGCTCAAGCGAAAAATCTAATCGGCGGTGCAACGGCAATATGTGCCGCCCGCCGATGAAAGGTGACGGGAAATGGCGATTTCTCGACGTCGGTTTGTCACGTTGGCGACCTCGAGCGGGATCGCGCTGAGCCTGTCGCGCGTGGTGGCCGCTGAAGCGGCTCAATCTGAAACGCCCGGGTTCGATACGCGCGAGACGCTGCCGGGACGTCAGAATTGGAATCCGGCAGCGAGTGGCGCGGGACGCATCGACGGCCCGGCCAAAGTCACCGGCACCAAGCTCTACGCATCGGATTTTCGCGCGTCCGATCTTCCCGGTTGGCCTGCAAATACTTCGCACGCCATGCTTATCCGGGCCACCGACGCGACACATGTCTTCACTGGAATCGATCTGTCGCACTTGAGCGGCGATCTCAAACCGTCGCAGGTGGTCACGGCTGCCGATCTGGCAAGCGCCGGCATCCGCGTGCCTGCGTTTTATGAAGGCGATCTTTTTTGTCCTGTCGGCAAAACGCCGCTGTATCTCGGCCAGCCGGTGGCGTTGTTGATCTTCCAGCAGTTCGATGTTTTCGATCAGGCGCGGCTCGCGCTGCGCGGCAAAAAAATCCTGAAGTTCGGCGAGGAAACCGGTCCCGCCGCGGCACCTAACTACGGCGCGTTTCGTTTCACCCGTGTGGCCGGCCCAACCGCTGACGCGCCCGATGTTTGTTCGCCGGTCAAGAACGGCTGGGTCAGTCCTGGACGTTTCGAGGACACCGGAATCCCGATATGGACGCGGCTCCCGATTCCGACCGGCCGTGACTACGCCGCGGCCGCAGCCCATGGCGAGAAGATCCGCGCGGAACTTGCAGCGGACAATCCGGCCGTGCTGGTGCTGGATCGCGAATTCGAGACCCAATCGGTCGACCCGATGTTTCTCGAGCCGGAGTGCGGCATCGCCTGGTACGATGTGAGCCGCAAATCACTCGAGCTCGTGGTCGGGGTGCAGTCTCCATACGAAGCCGCGGAATCGGTCGCGTACCTTCTGGGCGAAGCCAGCGTCGGGTTTAAGCCGGCGCGCATCAACACTTATTTCGCTTATGTCGGCGGCGGCTTCGGCGGACGCGACCATACGCCGTTCCCGCTCTACGTCGCGCTGGCGGCGATGTTCCTGCCCGGCCGCCCGGTCCGCCTCGCTCAAGATCGCTATCAGCAGTTCCAGGGGGGCATCAAGCGGCACGCATTCAAGATGCACACGCGGATTGGGGTCGATCGGGCCAGCGGCAAGGTTGTCGCCTTCGCCGCCGACCACATCCTGGATGGCGGTGGCCTCACCAATTTCTCTCCCAGCGTAGCGACCGTCGGCGCCAATGGCGCGATCGGCATCTACAACGTTCCGAAAGTCGACGTCACCACGGTCGCACTCCACTCGCGCGCCGTGACCGCAGGGTCGATGCGCGGCTATGGAACGCTGCAGACAATGACGGCACTGGAGACATTGGTCGATGAAGTTTGCTCGGCCCTGCCGCTCGATCCCATCGAATTCCGGCGACGCAACGCGCTCAAGACCGGCGGCCGGATCATGGCGGGAAACTTGTACAGCGTCCCGATCCGCGCGCCCGAAATCCTGGATAAGCTGGAGCAACATCCAATCTGGCAGCAGCGGGCCGCAGAGAAAGCCCGCGCCTCGGTGAAGACACTCGTGGGCACAGGCGTCGCTTGCGTCACTAAGAATTACGGCACCGGAGGCAACTCCTCGATCTCGACGGTAGAGATCGATCCAGATGGCCGGATTGCCATCCATTGCGATGGCTGCGAGATGGGCAACGGCATCGCGACGGCGATCGCCAATCGGGTCGCGGCCTCTCTCGGTGGCGTCGCCGACGAAGTCGCGGTCATGCAAGTCGGCACGTTCGGCCCGCTCGCGCTGGTCAGCTCCGGTAACTCCTTCACGATGGACCAGCCGACACAAGACGCCGCGCAACGCAATCCACGTTGGGTGCCGTCGGTCAGTTCGGCCACGGCTGCCTCAAGCGGCGCCCATGTCGGGACACACGCGGCGGCCGAGGCCGCGCGCGTCGTATTCCGGTTCGGATTGTGGCCAGCGGCGCTTGAACTGTGGGGCCTCGCGCCGACCGATCCGAAGGCCAGGGAATGGCAGGCGGCGCGCTGGAAAGACGGGCAGCTGGTCATGCCGGGACTGGCGCCGCTCGCATTGCCGGCGGTAGCGGCGAAGGCGCATGCACGTAACGGCGTCACCGGTGCGATGGCGCACGCCTTTAACCGCTGGGCGTGGTCGCAAGCGACCTTCGCGATTTCCGGGCAGAAGTGGACCGGCGACATCGATGCGCTGGCGGTGCGCAAAGGCGCCGGCAAATTCGTCCGCCTCAATCGCACCAGCGTCAAATTTCCTCCCACGGACTTCAACCGGTTTGGCACCACCTACACGTCGCCGTGCGGCACGCTGGCCCGTGTCGAGATCGAGCGCGCCACCGGCGCGCTGCGCATCGCCAAGGCATACAGCTGTTGTCGAATGCGGTCAGCCGCTGGTGCCGGAGGTCGTGGTCGGGCAGGCGCAGGGCGGCTTCGCCATGGGCGTCGGCTACGCCTTGTTGGAATCGCTGCCGCTCTATGAAGATGGCCCCGGCAACGGCAAATGGAATCTCGGCGACTATGTGATCGCTCGCGCGTCCGATCTGCCGCTGAAGGATCTGGAAATCGAAGTGCTGCCCCCACTCACACCGAACGATCCGCCGAAGGGCATGGCGGAAGTCGTGATGATTCCAATCGTTGCGGCACTCCTCAACGCCATTTACGACGCCACAGGCCATCGCTTTCAATCCTTGCCGGTCACTCAGGCCATGATCAAAGGGGTGCTCCAATGAGCACGATGAGCGTCACGATCAATGGCAAAGCCCATGGACCGTTCGAGGTGCGCGACGAATTGTCGATGAACGATTTCCTGCGCGAATATCTGGGCTTGACCGGCACAAAATTCGGCTGCGGCCGCGCGCAATGCCTGAGTTGCGCGGTGATCGTCGACAATCCCGACGGGACAAGCCAGACCAGTCCAACCTGTATAATCCCGGCGGCAAGCTTCGCCGGCAAGTCGATCCGCACTGTCGAAGGACATGCGCAGAACGGGCAGCTATCCGTGCTGCAAAAGGCGTTTATCGAACATTTCTCGTTTCAATGCGGATATTGCACGGCGGGATTTTTGAACGAAGCCCAAGTGTTGCTGGAACGACTGGCGAAAACGCAGGTGCCGCGCGCCGATCTCGACAAAACGATCCTGGAAGCTCTCAACGGCCATCTCTGCCGGTGCACCGGCTATGTCAAATATCATGAAGCGGTGCGCGACGTGATCCTGTCCGATCCGAAGCGTTACCTGAGCTAGCAGTGTTCTCTAGTGCCGGGAGACATCGATCATGAGCTCAGATAAGCAAACGGCCAAATGCGCGGCATTGTTTGCTTTGCTGATAATGGCGCTGATACCGATATCGGCGACAGGCGTAAATTCCGCGGACGCACCCACGACATTGGCGGCGCCGGATAGCTTTTCTAATCTGAGCGATCCGGCGGCGCGCTCGGCGGCCCTGTTCACGGAAGCCGATAAGGTGCTGTCCTCGCCGCGCTGCGTGAACTGTCATCCGGCCGGCGATCGGCCGCTTCAGGGCGACGCGCAACGGCTGCATCAGCCGCCGGTCGAACGCGGCGGCGACGGTTTCGGCACGGCGGCCATGCATTGCTCGATGTGCCACCAGAACGCCAATTTCGACCCTGCCGGCATGCCGGGCCACGCGCATTGGCATTTGGCGCCGCGAGAAATGGCTTGGCAGAACAAGACGGCGGCCGAGATTTGCGCGCAGCTTAAAGATCCGGCGCGCAACGGCGGCCGCTCGCTCGACGACGTTGCGACCCATATCGCGACCAACTCGCTCGTCGGCTGGGCTTGGGCGCCCGGATTTGGCCGCGCGCCGGCTCCCGGCACGCAAGCGCAATTGGGCGCGCTCATCAAAGCTTGGATACAAACCGGCGCGGTTTGTCCGCAATAAAATCGCACCGCCGACTGACGTCAGCTTGCGCGATACTTGCTCAGGATCGTTTCGTCGACCTCGATGCCGAGGCCCGGACCGTTCGGAACGCGCATGAAGCCGCCGGGCGCTTCGACCAAATCGCCGAGCGGGCTTGCTTCCAGATCGACATAGTAGCGCTCGATCGCCGGCCGCTCGGGAATGCTCGCAGCGAAGTGAATTGTCGCGATCAGGCCGGGGCCGAAATACGGCGAGTGCGGCGCGATTTTGGTTCCGGCGCGGCGCGCCATCTCGACGACCTTTATCATTGCACTAATGCCGCCGATCTTGGTGACGCTCGGCTGAATGTAATCGACCTGGGCCGTGTCAAGGAATTGCGCGATATCGGCGAGCGTGCCGGCGTTTTCGCCGGCCGCGATGGCGGTGCTGCCGCCTTCGGTTTTCAGGCGCGCCAGGCCGGTATAATCCTCAGGCGGCCAAAGCGGCTCTTCGAGCCACGTGAGATTGCAGGGCTTGAGCCGCTTCGCCATGCCGATGGCTTGCGGCAGCGTCCAGGCGCAACTGGCGTCGACGGTGAGCACGGTGTCCGGACCGATCGCCTCGCGCGCGGCTGCGATTTCCGCTGCGCCGATTTCATGAAGCTTGACGCTGGTATAGCCGCGCGCGACCGCCTCGGCGCTGTTCCGCAGAACGATATCGGCATTGCCGTAGCGCAGCAGGCTCGCATAGGCCGGTATGCGCTCGACGATTTCGGTGCCGCCGAGCAGGCGATAAAGCGGCAGTCCCGCGCGCTTGCCGGCGATGTCCCACAGCGCGATGTCGAGCGCAGACAATGCGAACGTGATCGGACCGTTGCGCCCGAAGCTGCGCTGCCGATAGGCGATCTCTTTGGTCAGCGCGGCAATGTCGGTCGGATCGCGCCCGATCGCGAGCGGCGCGATCGCCCTCTCCACCGCAACCTTCGTGGTGCCGCAGGCCGCAAGCCCAAAGCCCTCGCCCCAGCCGATGATGCCGTCGTCGGTCGTCACCTTGACGAACAAGCGTCTCCATTTTCGGCCACTGCACCGCGGCCGCATTCTGCGCGGTATTGCCGAAATAATAAGGCACGCTGATGTGGAACGGCTCGACGGCGGTGATTTTCATAGCCTGACTTTGCGAAAACGGAATTGATCGATCGCCGTGGAGGGCGCCAAGGATGCCGCAACTGCCCTAGTTATTATTTATCGGCGCGCCAAGCGCCATCCCAGTCGTCCGCCGGCGGATTATTTCGGAAGCTCTCCATGCGGCTCAAAAGGGTCGCCGAGGGCCCGTCGCCCGGCGCGACGCTGACCGCCGCCTTCAGTGCAACCCGCGCTTCATCCCAATTGCGCGCACGATAGGCCGCAAGCCCTTCGGCATAATGCCGGCACAACAGGTCCTGCTGCGGCGTCAGTTCGCCCGCGCGCCCCATGAGCTCGAACACCACTTGCGCGCGGCTTTGGCCGGCAACGATCAGGCGATCGACCTCGCGAACCTCGATGCCTGCGCCGGCTTTGCGCACCGTGTCCTCGGCGATCAAGGAGTGCGTGCCGTAGAGCTTGTTGGCGGCCTCGAGCCGCGAGGCCAAGTTCACCGTATCGCCCATCACCGTATAGCTCATCATGAATTCCGAGCCGATGCTGCCGACGAGCGCTTCGCCGGTCGCGACGCCGATGCGCAGATCGCATTCCGCCGGCATCGTGCGCACGCCAAGAAGCTCCGGCAGATCTTTCCGCAAGGTTTCGATACGGCCGATCATGTCAATCGCGGCAACGCAGGCGAACCGTGCCTGGTCGCCGTCTTCGACAAAGGGCGGGCCCCAATAGGCCATGATCGCGTCGCCGACATATTTGTCGATGATCCCGCGGTGATCGTGAATCGGGCCGGACATGGTCGTGAGATAATGGTTCATGATCTTGACCAGGCCCTGTGGCGTCATGCCTTCGCTCAGCGCGGTGAATCCCTTCATGTCGCAAAACATCACGGTCATGACCCGGCGCTGGCCTTCAGTGGCGGCCAATCCGCGCTGATCGATCAGGCCCGCGACGATGCGCGGGTCGATGTAACGCCCGAAAGTCTCCTGAATCTCCCGCTTATGCCGCAGTTGTTCGACCATGCGGTTGAACGCCGTCGATAATTGGCCGATCTCGTCGTGCGTCGTCACCGCGATCGATCCGTCGAGACGTCCGGCCTCCACTTCGCGGGCGCCGGCCAGCAACGATAAAACCGGTCGCGTAATGCCGCTGCTGACCAGGAAGGCGAAAACGAACCCGAGCATGGCGGCGAGCACCGTGACAATGCTCGAGATCACGATGGTCTGCCGCTGATCGCCGATCACCGTGACCGCGCCGGCATAGACCTGCTTCAACATGTCTCTGCGGATGTCATCGAGCTTTTTGTTGAATTCGCTGCGCAGCTCGTCCACCTGCGCCAGCCTGGCTTTCACCGCAGCGAAATTCTGCGCCTTAAGCTCTTCAAGGAGCCGCACATCGTCATCGTTCAAATGGCGGCGAAGGTCGTTGACCGCGGTATCGATCCGGTCGTCGAGCCGCGCGAGAGCGATGTTATCCGAGGGCGTGCCCTTATCGTCGATAATCGCGTTGATCAGCTTGCGCGCGCCCTCGGCTTCTTCATAGACTTGCTGATCCGTGTCTTCGAATAACTTCAATCGCTCGGCATAGGCCGCCTCGTCGGGCGGATTTTGCATCTTGGCAATCACCATCTGGCGCAGCGCCAGACCGCGTTCGACCGAGCGCGTATCGGCCCGCGCCAGATGACCATAGGCCGGGATGTATTTGTTGGTCAGTTCATCGAGCAGATGGCCAACCTTGCCGGCCATCACGATCGACAATGCGGACGTGATCACCATGAGAATGATCAGCCCGATGGCGATGCCCACAATCTTGTTTCTGATCGAGGTGCGGATCATGGCAGGGGCTCGTTTGGCGTTAAAAAAATGGCGATAGCCGCGGCGGCCTAGAATAGACCGGCGATCTTCGCCTTTTCCTTATAGTGGTCCCACACCTTGGCGGCGCGGAAATCGTTCTTGGCAAAGCTCGCTTTGAGAAGCTCGGCCTCTTGCGGCGTGATCGGCTTGAGCGGGCCGAGGCTCGCGGCATGAACCGTGCTGCGGGCGTTCTCTTCCATTTCCAGGCTATCGAGGAAAACCTCGGCCACCGTTTTCGCAGTGACGACGCTGCCGTGGCCGCGCAGCAGGCAGCAGTTGCATTTGCCGAGCGTGCGCGCCACGGCATCGCCCTGCTCCGCCGTGCGGATATGGGTCGGATCCGGATGGACCGGCGTGCCGATGAAGCGATAGCCGTAATTGCGGATCGCGATCATCGGCCGCTCGACCATGGTGAACAATGTCGACATCGGCGGATGGCCGTGGCCGACAACGGCAACATCGTCCCGCGCCCGATAGACGCCGGCATGGATTTGCGTCTCCGCCGGGCAGGGCTCGTTGCCGTCGAGCACCTTACCGTTGAGATCGACGACCAGAATGTCATCGGCGGTGATGCCGGCGCGGCTTGCGTCGCGCGCCGGGATGAGAAAACGATCGGTTCCGGACAGCCGCGCGCTGACATGGCCGCTGTAATCAAGCAGTTCGGCCATGACCATCATGCGGGTGCAGTCGACAAGCTGCTCCCGCAACTTTTCTTCACTTACGGACATTGCTGATTGATCCTTACGCGACGCCTTCCGATGGGCTATCGGCTTTTTGATCTCTCGACTTCGCCCAATAGTCGGACTGCGATTTGGTCGCCTTGAGACGCTTGGCGTCCTCGTAGCCTGGCGCCATTGACGCCGAAGTGCCGGCCATCACTTCGTGATGCTCGATATTGAGAAGCCGCAGCCAGCTCTGCTGGCCGAGCGTAAGCCCGATCATGCAGCCGAGCTCGACCAGTTCTGGCTCGGAGAACTGGCCATGCATGCGATTCCAGAAGGCGTCATCGGTATTGAGGTGCCAGACGATGGCCTCGGCATAGGCGAGCGCCGCCTTCTGGCGTTCGTTGTAGCGCGTCGATTTTTCGAAATTCAGAAGATCGAGCACGTGGTCTTCAATCAGGGCGCCGCTCACCGCCGCCTTCACCGAGCGCTGATTGCCGCAATATTCGCAGGTGACGGAGCGCGACACATAGAGCCGGCACAATTCCTTGATGGCGTGATCGAGAATGCCGGTGCGGTAAATATTGTGCCACGACTCGGCGAAGAACCAGAAGCAGGACGGCACATGCGCCCGGATCGCCGAGCTTTCCGGCCGCGGCGTGCCTTCGCGCTGGCATCGCTCCATCTCGGCGCGCATGCGGGTGTCCATCTTCTCGAGGGGGATATAGCTGATCCTCTGCTTGGCCATGGCCTATCCTTTTCGGCGTTTCCTTGCTTTCGGTCTTCGGTCGCAAAGGATAGCATCTTTCATACACCCGGCTATCTTCTCTGTGAGCGCGACGCGAGAGTGCCATTATGGCGTTTCAAATCAAGCGCATCTATGAGCCGGTCAAAGCCCTCCGACGGCATCCGCGTTCTGATCGATCGCTTGTGGCCGCGCGGCGTAAAAAAATCCAGCGCCCATCTCGATTATTGGATGAAAGACGTGGCGCCGAGCCCGCGGCTGCGGCTATGGTTCGGTCACAGACCGGAGCGTTTCGCCGAATTTGGCAAGCGTTACAAGAAAGAGCTCAACGGCAATCCCGAGCTTGCCGAACTGCGCAAGCTCGGCAGAAGCGCCTTGATCACCCTGCTCTATGGCGCCCGCGACCCGCAAGTGAACCACGCCCTGGTTTTGCAGTCCGTTCTGCGCAAAGCCGGGACGACCAAGCGCAAGAGAAAAGCCGCGCCGGCGCGCGTTTCATAAGCCGGCACTCCGCCGCCCAAGGTCAGCCGACGCGGATCACGATCTTCCCGAAATGGGCGCCTGACGCCATGTGGTGATAGGCCGCTTTGGCCTCGGCAAAGGGAAAGACTTTGTCGATCACCGGCTTGATGGCGTTGGCTTCGACCGCGCGATTCATCGCCTCGAACATCTGCGTCGAGCCCACGGAAATGCCCTGGACGTTGGCGCGGCGCGAGAAGATCAGTCCGGGATTGAGTTCGGTCGCGCCGCCGCTCAAGCCGCCGATCAGGGTGATCTTGCCGCCGGAACGCAGCGCGCCGAACGAACGCGTCAGCGTCGCCGCACCGCCGACTTCGACCACGTGATCGACACCGACGCCGCCGGTGAACTCCACCGCCGCCTTGTCCCAATCCGGCGTCGTCTTGTAATTGATGCCGAACGCGGCGCCGAACGATTGCGCGCGCTTCAGCTTCGCGTCGCTCGAAGAGATGATGACGGCGCGGATGCCCATTGCTTTGGCAAATTGTAGGCCGAAGATCGAGACGCCGCCGGTGCCTTGCAGGAGAACCGTGTCGCCGGCCTTGAGCTTGGCATGCTCCATCATGGCGTGCCAGACGGTGACGGCGGCGCACGGCAATGTGGCGCCCTCCTCCAACGACAGATGCGCCGGAATTTTCACGACGCCGTCCTCTTCAAGCACGACATATTCGGCCAGCATGCCGTCGATGCTGCCGCCGAGCGCGCTCTTGTGCGTCTCCGCCGACGGCTCGCCGCCGGGCCATCGCTGAAAGAAATTGCCGGCAACGCGATCGCCGACTTTCACGCGCGTCACGGCGGCTCCGACTTCGGCCACTTCGCCGGCGCCATCGGACAGCGGAATTAGATTGTCGCGAACCCCCATGCGATAGGTGCCGCGCGCAATGGCGAAGTCGCGAAAATTGAGCGAGCAGGCTGCAACCTTGACCAGAACCTGGCGGTGCGCAGGCTTCGGCTGGGCACGCTCGACCTCGACCAGCGCGTCGACGCCGGCGCCGCCCTTTGGCAATTGATAGGCACGCATGTGTTTTCTCGCCCTAAGCTTCGCGGTTATTCAGGCAGATTGTTCAGGCAGTTGTTCACGATCTTGGCGGCTGAATTTTCCCGGCGTCAAGGCGTGCGTTGCCGCCGCTGCTCCCGCGACATGGCTTCGACAATTTCACGCGCCGCCGTCTTCAAGGCCGGCACGTGAACGCTGGCGAATTCATCGATCGGAAATGCGGTCTTGATCCACAACAGATTGATCGCGCCATACGCGCGCTGACCGCTAACGAGCGGCACCGCAACTGCGGCCAGGCCGTCAACGAAATTCGGCCCTCCGTAAGCGCCGCCGGTATGCGATGGATCCCGTGTTGCGTAGCCCTTCGAACGAACTTCCGAAAGGATCTCATCGATGCGCTTTGGATCGCGCGCCGGAAGATCGTCGCGAAGATCGGACTTGCGCAGCGCCGCGACGATCTGAATGCGCTCCTTGTCCGGGCAATAGGCGAGATAAGCGCGTCCGACCGCGGACGCGAGCCACGGCACCGGATGTCCGATCTGGTCACGGTTGATCAGGAACGGACTGTGGCCGCGGCTCGAACTCGCGGATCTCCATGTGATCGCCCGCGGGGACCATCAGATCTGACGGCCATGACAGGCTCCGGCACAACCGCTCGAGCACAGGTCCTGCCGCCTCGGCGACCGGATCGTAACGGTCGCGCCGGCGCGCTGCCTGGTCGAAATGGGTGCCGACGCGATAGCGGCCGTCGGCCAACCGTCGTGCCGCCCAGCCGGATTGCTCAAGTGTGCGCAGAATGCGCAACAGGCTGGGTTTCGGAATTCGTGTGAGCAGGTTGAGATCCTGCAGCGAGCAGGCCGGCTTGGTGTGCAAGGCCTGCAGCACTGCAAGCCCGCGCTCAAGGCTTCGGACCGTTTCCGAACGCGGCATTTGCGTCCTCGCTCGCGTCGATGCGGCCGACGGTAGCCGAGATAAATCGTTCCGTCTGGCGGAATGATACATTCCATACCACGGAACTACATCCTTTTTTCATAGCGGATTTCGCCACCCCCGCAAAAGATGCAACCGTTCGAGTCGCTGCTATGGGGGTAGCATGCCTCGGACATCGGCCAGTCTGGGCTCGTTGTCGACTTTAGGGGAACCGACTTCGAGCCCAGCCTAGGGCCAGATCCAGGGAAATGCGGCCGATCATTCCGATCTCAACGCAGCGTTAGGGGAAATCGACATGACGCGTCGACTGCGGTGGGAGCATCTCGTCCCACTGGTGCTATTGCTCATCCTCTTCTGTTTGGCGCCATATGTTTTGGCGCAGGCGTTTTCGCCGGGCACGATCCGGATCATCGTCCCGAGTGCCCCGAGCACCCCGCCCGACATCATCAGCCGCGTCGTCGCCCAACAGCTCGCGACCGACCAGGATTGGAACGTCGTCGTCGAAAACAAGCCCGGCGCGGTAATGACGATTGCCGGCACCGAAGTCTTGCGGCAGCCGGCCGATGGCTCCTCGATCTACGCCATGAGCCTGCCGGTATCCGCCGCGCCGGCTTTCGTTCCGGACATGCCGTTCAATCTCAGCCGCGATTTCATGCCGCTGATCAAAGTTGCGGTCTCCTACAATGTGCTGGTGGTCAATCCGAACCTGCCGGTCTACTCGGTGTCCGATCTGGTGGCGCTCCTCAAAAGCAAGCCCGACAAACTGACGTTTTCCTCGGGCGGCTACGGCACGCCGGCGCATCTGATCGGCGAACTTTTCGAACAGCGCACCGGCACGCATGCCATTCACGTGCCTTATCAGCAATTCCCGCAGGCGATCGGCGACCTGATCAGCGGCACCAACCAATATATGTTCGTCGCCATGCTGCCGGTCGTCGATCTGATCAAATCCGGCAAGCTGCGCGCGCTCGCCGTGACCGCGCCGAAGCGCGTCCCGACGCTGGCCGATGTGCCAAGCATCGCCGAAGAAGGCTATCCCGATCTCGTCGTCGAGGACTGGACCGGCTTCGACGTCAAATCCGGCACGCCGAGCGACGTCGTCAATACGCTCAATACGGCGATCAATACGGCGCTCACCAAACCGAACGTGCGCGCGGCATTGGGCAATCTCGGCGCCGTACCGGCCGGCGGCACGCCGGGCGCATTCGGCGACTTCGTGAAATCGGAAATGTCGCATTGGGCCCAGGTCGTCAAAGACTCTGGGATCAAAATCCAGCAATGAGCGAGGGGTCGGATTTTCGCGTCACGCTTCTCGGCACCGGCGTTCCCATACCAAGCCCCGACCGCTTCGGACCGAGCACATTAATCGAAGCAGGACAGCAGAAGCTGCTGATCGATACCGGACGCGGCGTCGCGATACGGCTTTTCCAGCTCGGGATTCCGATCGGCAAGGTCAATCCCGTGTTCCTCACGCATTTTCATTCCGATCACACGTCCGGCTTTCCTGATTTGTGGTTGACCGGCTGGCTTGAATCCTGGTTCGGCACGCGCCGTTCCCCGCTTCGCGTGATCGGCCCGATCGGCACGATCAACCTGACGTCCAATATCGAGCGCGCTTATGTCGCCGATATCAAAATCCGTATTGAAGACGAGAAATTGCCGGCGGAAGGCATCGCCATTACAGCCGAGGAATTTGCCGCCGACGGCGTTGTTTACGAAAGCGGCGGCGTGCGGGTCATCGCCTTTGAGGTCGACCACGGCGATGCGATCAAGCCGGCCTATGGCTATCGCATCGAGTATGGCGGATATTGCGTCGTCATCTCAGGCGACACCCGATACAACGAGAACGTGGTGAAACACGGCATCGGCGCCGATCTGTTGATCCACGAAGTCGCGGCCGCGCGGCCTGCTCTGTTGGCGGAGCCATACATGCAGCGCATCATCGGCCATCACACGACGCCGCGCGAAGCCGGCATGGTGTTTTTGCGGACAGGCCCGAGGCTTGCCGCCTACACCCATCTCGTGCTGCCCGGGAGCGATAAGGTACTGCCGGCGACGGTTGCCGACGTGATTGCCGAAACCCGCACGACCTATCCGGGCCCGCTCGAAATCGGCGAAGACCTGATGTCGTTTGAAATCGGGACGATGATCACTGTTCGGCGCGGCAAAAGCGTCCGAGTGTATTAAGCGACTTCCGGACCGCTGCTTATCGCTTTCGCTCGTTATTGCCGCGCGGACGCGGCCGCCCTTGACCCCGCGGCAAGCCATTACCGCGCGGCAGGCCGTTGGGCGGTTGTTGCCCGCCGGGCCCGCGATTGTTCTGCGGTCCACCTGGATGCTGATTGTTCTGCGGCCCGCCCGGACGCTGATTGTTCTGCGGCCCGCCGGGACGCTGATTATTTTGCCGTTGCCGGTTGAGCGTGTGGATCTGGCGGCGCTGGACCGCGATCTGCCGACCGATCGCGTGCGACGCGTTGAGCCGCTGCAGCACCCCGCGGTCGCGCGCCGCCTCTTGCGGCGGAATTTGATAGAGCACGGGCATGATGCGGCCGTTCGGGCCGGGCCGTAACGAGAAACCGCTGGCGCCTTGCGTCAGGGTGCCGAGCCGCCCGCCCTGCCGGTCGAACACTTCGATGCGTCCGACATGGCCGTCGGTGTCCGGATAGAGCTTGATGGCCGGCGCGCCGGTGCCGCCCGCCGTCGGCACTTCGACGACGCCCGTGGTGCCGCGAATGCCGAGTGTCGCACTATCGGTCGAAATCTTCATGTCGCCGGTCTTGGCGATGAGGCTCGCAACGAAAGCGGCCGTCCCGGTCGCCACGTGAAACGACGCGGCATTACCGCTGGCGCCTTCCTCATAGACGAACTTGTCGACGACGATGCGCGTATTGGCCGAAAGACTGAATGTCGTCTCGTCGTCGAAGGTGATGCCGAGCGTCGAGTTCAGATCGCTCTGCAGCGTATCGTTTTCAAAAATGTGGTCAGAGACCTTCAAGGCGACCGCGGCGACCGTGCCGCGCGTCACGGTGCAGTGGCCGGTGAGCGTCGAGACCTGACCGACCGATTTGTCGTCGGGCGCCGCAGCCGCGGCACTCTGACTTGCTGCCGGCGTCGCCAGCTGGTTCGATTGATTGGGCTGCGTTTGATACGGCGTCGGCGATGTCGCAGAGGGATACGGCGCGCCTGGATATTGGGCGCGTGCAGCGAACGGCCAGATCGCCGACCAAATTGCACCCGACAGGAATTTCAGGAATTCGCGGCGCTTCATGCCCGGCTCAGGAAGGAAGGCAAGGTAATAAGGTACGCAATAGATAATACATCCTAGCGGCGCAATGCGGCGTCGCAACGGCATAATTCAGCCAATAAATAATCAGCGCGTCATGTGGTACCGCTAATTCAGCGCAACGCCGCAGCCAGATCTCTCGCGCCCTGCTTCCTGGTCTCTTCATCCATGCGGGCGTCAGTCGCCGCGATCAGCTTGGCGACGACATTGTTGTGCTGCGCGACCGGGTTGTCGAAATAGCCGCTCGGCCGAAAGAAATTCGAGGTCGGCACTTGCTCGCGCCATTGAAGCGGCATCGTCACCATGTCGAAACCGTTGCCGTCGCCGGTGAGATTCATCATTTCGAGTTCGGCGGCGGTAAGCGTTTTGGTCACACCCTTGCGCCGCGCGAACACGACGGAGTCCAATAATTTCTGCGTCTGCAATAACGGGCCGACATCGATATCGAGATTGAGCGCATGGACACCGAGGCCTTTCTCGGTGTTGGCCAGAATCTCGTGCTGATTCCAGTCGTCCGGAACACTGCGCGCAAATGCCACCATCTTGCGCAACGCGTCGATCTTGTTCTCCAGCGCCTGGCGCTGGCCGTCCGCGAGCCCGCTCGCTTCGGTGCGAAATTCCTCGATGAATTGCGGTCCCTTTTCGGCGACGATCTCGACGGAGTTCGTGGCGAGCAGCTGGTTATAGCCGAGCGCCGTGGTGATCGCGCGGCCATGTTTGTTGTATTCGAGTCCCGCTTCGACGTCGTAGTTGCCGTTGCCCGTCGCTTCGAAGCCGTAAATCCGCACCACTTGGTCCTTGGTCAGGCCTGCGGCCTGGGCGACCTGGGCATAAACCTGTTTGAACGCGATGTCGCTTTGCGGTATCCGCGGCACGAAATTGAATTGTTTTTGCGCGGCGGCGACAAAATCGGCGACGACGGGGACCGGAACGCGGTGCCCCGGCGCTTCCGGCTTTAGCGGATTGCGCGGCTTGGGCGGACCGGTATAGACCGGCGGCTGATCGAGCACGTAGTCGTCGAGCGCAACCGCTTCGCCGGCCGCTCGCTTGCCATTGCGCAATTTCCGCTTCTCGGTAATTGACGCCCAATAGGCATTGGACACGGCAACGTATTTGTCGTGCGCGGCGTTATAGGCATCGAGCGCGCGCCGATACTGCTCCATCGCCGCCGCGACATTGCCCGGTGCTCCCATCACAGAGTCGCTTTGGCCGGACGCCGATCCGACGCCAAGCAAAGCCCCCGCCAGAAGAAGGCCAGCGAGCAAATATTTCAAACCGCGATCGATAAGACCGATCCCCATTCGCCTCAGGCTCGGATGGTTTCAGGATCCCTGCCGCGCCTTCATATCCGATTCTATGACGTAAAGAGGGCGGCATTGCTGCCGCCCTCCGCGTTGTGCCAGAACAAGAGCCGGAAGCAAGCGGCTTACTGCGTCTTGTTGATTGTTCCCGACGCCGCCATGCAAATCGCCTCGTCCTGCGAACCCGTGCCGCCGGAGCAGCCGACCGCGCCGATGATCTTGCCGCCCTCGACTAGCGGAATGCCGCCGCGCGAAGCGATCACGTCATCGAGCGTCGTCACATAGGTGATGCCGTGTTGGACGGCGTCCTCAAATAGCTTGGTCGGGCGGCGATAGCGTGCAGCCGTGCGCGCCTTGTGTTCCGCAATCGAGATCGACGCAAGTTGCGCACCATCCATGCGGGCGAAAGTAATGAGGTTGCCGCTTGGATCGACCACCGCAACGTTCATCTCCCAACCACGCTTTTGGGCTTCTGCGAGTCCCGCCTGAACCACCGACTGTGCCCTTTCAAGCCCAATTGGTGTTCCAAACGGCAGGTTGAAGGGCATTTTGTCAGGGATAACGTCCAGCGGATTCGGCGCCGGCGCCGGCTGCTGCGCGCTCGCCGCACCGACCGCGAACACGCCGACGGCAAGCGCAATAATGCTCATCTTACGCAACTTCATCGTACTCCTCCCTCTAACGGCAGCTTTGTTGTCGGCTGCTCGAAGACAATCCTAGCACGTCCGCAGCGCGCATAAGCAACTTTCAGGAGCACGATCCGGACCGGGCCGCCCGGCACGGATTTCGCGAAGTCGCGCAAATGCGCGCACGAACGCTCCGTCAACCATACTTGCAGATGGCAGAGCGACCGACGGCACAGGAGCGTCGCGGCGATGGCTGAAGCTTTCGGGATAGCGACGCCGAATGTTGGCGCCGCGTCGTCTTCGCAAAAGCGTAAGCACAAGCGCCGCGGCCGCTGGCAGGCTTCTCAAGACATTGATGTCACGAGGAAAATCATCAGAAAATGCGAGCGGCCTCGGCCCCGAGGGAGACAGGCCAAGGCCGCTCTAATGCCGGCAGGTACCCCATCAACGCCCCACCCCGACACTGCTTCCATCTTGCCGGATCGAAGTTGACCGATCGTTGATAAGCGATTTTGTGCCAGGCCGTCCTTTGACGAGACGCTCGCTGATGGATACGGCGCAGCTAGTGCGGCCGGATCGGGAGATTTTGCGGCGCCGCGTCGAGACCGGTCCCGAGCGCCGCCGCCGTCGCAATGATTGCGACCAATATGCCGACCGCCAGCAGCCCATATTCGATGGTGCGTGCGCCGCGTTCGTCGGTCAGGAATTCCGAAAGCAGATTGCGCATGTTCATGAGCAAATCCTCTCATTGCGATCGCCCGCCTGCGCGGCCCGATGCCGAATGCGCCGACACTGCGCCATCGGCAACGCGCCGATGCCACTCTACGAGCGGAGATGCAGTGAGATGTTAAGTAAGCTGGAAAGATTCTCGGCAATAACGCCGACAATCTTGCGCGACTGTGCCGAATGCGAAGCGAGGGCTAGCGCGCGGCCTCCCGCGAGAGGCTTTTCTCTTTAAGCTCGCCGAGATAGTCGCTCCAATATTTCTCGCGGTTGCGGCCGAGCTCGAACAGATAATCCCAGCTGAAAATCCCCGTCGAGTGCATGTCGTCGAACACCGGCCGTACTGCGTAATTGCCGACCGGGAGCAATTCCAGAATTTGCACATCTTGCTTGCCCGACACGGTGCGCCGCTCGCTCGGCGAGTGGCCTTGGACCTCGGCGCTCGGGCTACGCACGCGCAAATATTCCGCAGTCAGATCGAAACTCTCGCCGCCGTCGAAAGTGACCGTAAGCGCCCTGCGATCCTTGCGCAGGCGCAATTCCGTCGGCCAAGGGTTTGTCATGTTGGCACGCCATAGCTTGAGGACGGAGCTTGGAGGACAACGGCTCGAAGGACGGGAAGCCGCCGTCCAGAGTCGCGGCGGCGACGCTCAATCAAGCGAGATGTGGTCGTCCTCGATGACCTTCTTCCACTTTTCGTATTCCGACTTGGTGAAGGCCGCGCTGTCCGGAATGCTCGTTGCCACCGGCGTGAGACCGAACTTGGCGAAGGCCGCCACGAGATCAGGATCCTGCAGCGCCTTTTTGACAGAGGCGTTGAGCTTGGCGAGCACATCCGGCGGCATGCCGGCTTTGCCGTAGAGCGTCATCCACACATCGACATCATATCCCGGCAGACCGGATTCAGCCACGGTCGGCAAATCGGGATAGACCGCAGAACGCTTCAAGCCAGTCGTCGCCAGCGGCTGAACACGGTTGTCGCCGGTGAAAGGCAGCGCACCGGGAATGCTGGAAAACGCCATCTGCACCTTGTTGCTCATCATGTCGGTGAATGAGCCGCCGATTCCCTTGTAGGGGACATGCACGGCCTGGATGCCGGTCCCCGCAGCCCACATCGCGGCGGCGAGATGCGGCGCGGTGCCGACGCCCGCCGAGGCATAATTGAGCTTGCCGGGATTGGCTTTGCCGTAAGCGACAAGATCGGCGTAGGATTTCAGACCAAGCTGTGGCGCGACGACCAGGACCTCCGGCGACGAACTGACGCGCGAAACCGTGACCAGATCCTTGAAAATGTCGTAGGGCAGCGTTTTCTGCAACGTCGGATTGATGACGATCGCCGGATCCATCAGCACCACGTTGTAGCCGTCGGGGTCCGAATGCGCGACGAAATCGATGCCGACGATGCCGCCGGCGCCCGGCCGATTGTCGGCGACAACGGGCTGGCCGAGATTCTCGCTCATCTTCTGCGCGAGCTGGCGGCCGGTGAAATCGACGATGCCGCCCGGCCCGTAAGGGATGATCAAATGGATCGGCCGCGATGGAAAATCCTCGGCCGATGACGGTGCCGCGAGGGCAGACAAGATCACGAAGAAAACGGCGGTCCACAGGGCAGCAGCGGCCGATCGCCGGCGCCAAATGCCCCTGAAGATGCCTTTCTTAAACTTAACACCCGTCATGTCGTTTACCCTCTGTCGGCCCGCGGCGACCGCAGTTTGGCCCGCGCGCAACCGCGCGTCAAAACGTTTGTACCGCGCCTGCTTGGAGCCGCCGCCGCGAGGTCCGATCGCATCGGGCGGCAGGTCACTCGTTGGCGATCGCCTTGACGGTCTTGGCCAGCACGTCTTTCGGCGTGGCGTAGACGTCTGCGAGTATCTTATCGATCGCCGCGCCGCTCACCGGCCGCACGTCCAAGGCGAGTTTCTGCGCTTCGGCGAGGAAGGCGGGATCGGCCATGGTGGTATCGAAGGCGGCGACCAGCGTCGCCTTGCGCTCCGCTGGAATATCCGGTGGTGCTACAAAAGGCCGCGCCATGCCTTGGCTCGCCATCAGAACTTTGAGGATCTGCAATTGTTCGGGATCGGTCGCGAGATCGGTCGCGCGCGGCACACCTGAAATCTCGTCCGCTTTGCTGATGGGCGCCTGGACAAGAATATTGACCAGATGATTGGGCATCCAATCAGGATGCGCCGCATTGATCGTGCTCCAGGATATGCCGCACAGGCCGTCAACTTCGCCGCGCTGCATGGCGAGCACGATGTCGTTCGTTCCCGGATAGCCGCTGACCAGCTGATCCTTGGCGCCCAGCACATTCTTATAAGCCTGCGCCCAAATGTCTGGATCCGCGCCGGGACCTTCGCCGCCGAACTTCGACGGCTTGCTCACGAAATCGGACCACGTTTTGATCGGCGACGTGTTCCAGGTGAGGCAGACCGTATTGTCGTCGGTGATGCTGCCGAGCCAAGTGAATTTGCGGCTGTCAAACGCGGCTTTGTCGAGCAGCGGCGAAATGCCCATGCTGCGCGAGAAAGTCCCGATCACCGATCCGTTCTTGGGCGCGGCGGAAAAAATGTAATTGGCCGAGCGCAGGCTGCCGGCGCCCTCCATCTGTTGCGGCACGATGGTCGGAGTGCCCGGGATGTGACCGCCGAAATAACGCGCCAGCATCCGCGCATAGATGTCGTAACCGCCGCCGGCGCTGTAGCCGATGATCAGCGGCATGTTGAGGCCTTTGTAAAAATCCTCGACGTTGTCGGCGACGGCCATGCCGGCGCTCAATAAAAGCGCGAGAATACCGGCAGCTCTACAAATAATGGCGGGGGATCGCATTTCGTCCTCGCGGGTCAATCACTGTACACACCGGCGCCTATGCAAGAATGATACCTGATGGTGCGGTCCCCATCGCGCAGGTCGCTTAGTGCACCCTGCTCATGCCGACCAGTTCGGGCGCGCCGATCTTTCCCCAAATCCAGCGCGCACAGGCGAGCAAACGGTCGTCGTCATAACGCTGGCCGACCAATTGAACGCCGACCGGCAGATTGTTGGGGCCGCGATGGGTCGGTAGCGTCAACGACGGCGTGTGCAGCGCCGTCCATATCGCCTGGAAGCTGGGATCGCCCGTCGACGCGAGCCCCTTCGGCGCTTCGCCTTGAACGCAGGGCACAAGCAGCACGTCGAATTGTTCGAAGACTGACGCCAAAAGTGCGCGGCACTCTTCAAGCCGGCGCAGACCTGCGAGGTAGTCTTCGCGCGAAATCCTATGACCGTTTTCGATATAGCGCTGCATTTGCGGCGAGAGCTGCTCGCGCCGATGATCCCAGAAATACGCCATACACGCCGCGCGCTCATAGAAGCTGATCGTCGAGCGCGCGATGACGTGCAAGCCCAAGAACGCGCTCGGTATGACAGCATCGCGCACGTTGGCGCCGGCTTTGCTCAAGCGGGCCGCAGCATCCTCGATAGCGGCCTTGGTTTCATCTTGCGCGGTGTCCCACAAATCGGTGTGCCACACGCCGATCCGCGGCGCGCCGT
Organism: uncultured Alphaproteobacteria bacterium; assembly: GCA_963746715.1. GTDB lineage: Bacteria > Pseudomonadota > Alphaproteobacteria > Rhizobiales > Xanthobacteraceae > BOG-931. The sequence goes on from CAVVCW010000001.1 coordinate 39,707, forward strand.
CGAACGTTTGCGGCACCTGTGGCGCCGGCATGCGCAGCGCTGCCATGAGCAGATCGAAATCTTCGAGCGATCCGGCAAGCCAGCCGACCGTATCGATCGAATCCGCGGCCGGCCATACGCCTTCTTTGTTGATCATGTTGTAGGTCGGCTTGTAGCCGAAGATTCCGCAAAACGACGACGGTCGCAACACTGAGCCGCCGGTCTGAGTGCCGAGCGCCGCCGGCAGCATGTGATCGCCGACCGCCGCGGCCGAGCCGCTCGAGGAGCCGCCCGGCGTATGCGCGGCGTTATGAGGATTTGTGGTTTGCGGCGGCGCGCTGCCGGCAAATTCGCAGGTCGCGGTCTTGCCGAGGATCACGGCGCCGGCGCGGCGCAACAGCGCAACGCAGGACGCGTCCGCGCGCGGCCGGTTGCCGCGATAGATCGGCGAACCCAGTTCGGTCGGCATGTCGAACGTGTCGATCGTGTCCTTCAAGCCGACCGGCACGCCATGCAGCGGGCCGCGGCGCGGGCCGCGATCGAGTGCGCGGGCCTGCGCCAGCGCCAGCTCGGGATCGAAATTCACGAACGCCTTGACGACGCCATCGCGCGCCGCGATGCGGGCGATGCAATCGCGCGTCACCGCTTCGCAGGTTGTATCGCCGGCTGCGATCGTTTTGGCGATTTTAATTGCGGACAATTCGTTGAAAGGGCGATCGAGCTCGGCATCCATGTTCAGCCCGCGCCTTTTGTCACTCCGCCGCCTGCGCGGCGCCGCCATGCGCTTTCGACCAGCCGGCGGGATCTTTCATGAACTTCTCGACTTCCTTGAGCCTGTCCTTGTCGAACTTGCCGCTCTTCTTGGCGACCTCCAGAACATCCCACCAGGTGGCGAGCGAATGCAGGGTGACGCCGAGATCGCCGAGGATCTTTTTGCCCTCGGGGAAGATGTCGTAGAAGAAGAACACGAAGACATGTTCGACGACGGCGCCGGCCTCGCGCAGCGCCTGACAGAAATTGACCTTGCTGCGGCCATCGGTGGTCATGTCCTCGACCAGCAGCACACGATCGCCCGCCTTGAGGTGACCTTCGATCTGGGCGTTGCGGCCGAAGCCCTTGGGTTTCTTGCGCACATATTGCATCGGCAACATGAGCTTGTCGGCCATCCAGGCCGCGAACGGAATGCCCGCGGTTTCGCCGCCGGCAACCGCATCGAATTGCTCGAAACCGGCATCGCGCATGATTGTCGCCGCGCCAAAATCGATCAGCGTCTGCCGCACGCGCGGAAACGAGATCAAGCGCCGGCAATCGGTATAGACCGGACTCGCCCAGCCCGACGTATAGATGAACGGCTTATCCGTCATGAAGCGGACGGCATCGACCTCGAGCAGCATCTTTGCCGTCAGTTCCGCCATCACCTCTTTGCTGGGAAAGCCGCTCATCATCGTCTCCGAAAGCTAATTGACCACCTTCCAACTGATGGTCTCTCCGCCACGATAGATCAAGGCGCGCTCGTCGGGACCGGCGACCTTCACTTCTTCCGGCGCAGTCCACGAGATTTTTTCCAGCGTGATCGTCTCGTCGTTGGGCGGCAGGCGATAATGCTTCGGCCCATTGAGCGAGGCGAAGGCTTCGAGCTTGTCGAGCGCGTTCTCCTCCTCGAAGACCTGCGCATAGGTCTCGATTGCGACCGGTGCGTTGAACATGCCGGGAATGCCGCTGGTCGACACCTTCTTGGCGTAGGGATGCGGCGCGGAATCGGTGCCGAGGAAATAGCAGGCTTCGCCGGATGTCGCGGCTTTACGCAGCGCCAGGCGATCGCGTTCGGTTTTGATCACCGGCATCACATACATGTAAGGCTTGAGGCCGTGGCCGAGCCAATCGTTGCGGTTGAGCATCATATGGTAGGGCGTGATCGTGCCGCCGACCTGCGGGCTCGCGCTTTTGACGAAATCGACGCCGTCTTTCGACGACAGATGTTCGAGGATCATGCGCAGTCCGGGGAACTGCCTGGTCCATTTCGACAGCAACCGATCGATGAAAACCTTTTCGCGGTCAAAAATATCGACGTCGGGCGCGACATATTCGCCATGCATCAGAAACGGCATGCCGATCTTTTCCATGCGCGCGAGCACCGGCATGACCTTGTTATAGTCGGTGACGCCGAAAGCCGAATTGGTCGTCGCATGCGCCGGATACAGCTTCACGCCGGTAAACAGCCCGTCGCGAAAGCCGCGCTCGACATCGTCCGGGTCAGTGTCGTCGGTGAGATAACAGGTTATCAGCGGCTTGAACTTCGAGCCGGCCGGCACCGCCGCCATTACGCGCTCGCGATAGGCCGTACCGTCGGCGGCGGTGCGAACCGGAGGCACCAGGTTCGGCATCAAAATCGCGCGGCCGAAATTCTTCGCGGTGAACGGCATCACCGCCTTCAGCATTTCGCCGTCGCGAACGTGCAGGTGCCAGTCGTCCGGCCTGCGGATGGTGATACGCGTGGTCATGAGATGAATACCTTACCCCGATATTGGCGCGGCGATTACCGGCACAAACGCGCACGCCGCTGTTCTGTTCAGACGTTGATCGCCCAACATCAAGCGGACTCCATGCGCGCCCGCCGGATCATTGAACGAGATATGTGCCAGAATCAATATTATTCCCAATTTTTGAACAAATCGATTTATTCGCTAGCAATGACAATAGCTTGCTTGGCCCGAGAGGCTCGCCTTTCTACGCTGCCACAGCCGCCGCGGCAGCTTCGGCGTCGGGCTGCTTAAAGGCCTTCAGCCGCGGATAAACCTCCCGCGCAAACAGCGTGAGATTATCGATGGTTTGTTCGTGGGTGAGGAAGCCCGCCTGCCCCATCATCAACAGGTTGCCCATGCCGCCGCAATGTTCGCAGAAAGCAGCGAGCTGCTCATAGACATCGTCCGGCGTGCCGCAGAACAGGACACCGGCGTCGATCAGATCGTCGATCGGTGCGGTCTGCATCGAGACGACGCGGCCGCCTTTGGTGTAAGTCCGCGGCGGGCTTTCCCCGCGTAATATGCGGGCATTGTCCTCGGCCGGCATATAGCCCGGTGGATTGCGGAATGGCGGATAGACGATCGGGCTGGTGCGCAGATAGCCGGCAATGAGTTCGGCGCGCTTGCGCGCCTCCTCGCGATCGTTCGCCACCGCGACCAGGCCGAGATAAGCGAAGCGGTCGGCGCCGGGCGCGTTGCCGTATTTGCCGACATAGCTCTTGCGATAGGCGTCGTAGATCTTGCGCGTGCCGAACCCGGTGCCGAGCGTGGCCATGACATAGCCGCGCTCGCCGAGCACACGCGCCTGCGTCGGACTGCCGGTCGTCGACCAGACGGGAGGATGCGGGTCCTGCCAGACGCGCGGCCAGATATTCACCTGCCGATAGTGAAAATATTCGCCTTCCCAGTTGAAGGTCCCGTCATGCGTCGTCATCGCCTTGATGATGAAATCATGCGCCTCCCAGAAGCGGTCCATCAAATAAACTGGATTCTGGTTCGACGCGGCAACTTCGTAAGGGATGCCCTTGATGAAGCCCATATCGAGCCGGCCGCGCGAGATCACGTCGATGGCCGAGAGTTCCTCGGCGACACGCAGCGGATCGGGCCGATGCCCGATCGGATAGCCGAGCACCAGAAGCCGCGCTTGTTTCGTCGCCCGCGCCAGGATCGCAAGCCCAACCGCGACCGTCGAGGACATGCAGGTGGCGGTCTGATGATGCTCGTTGAGCATGATATCGAGGCCGAGATCGTCGGCGGCCTGATATTCGTCGTAATAGCGATGAAACAGATCGGCGGCGACACGCGGATCGCACTTGCGGTTCGGCAGCGTGATGCGGAGCGAACCCTCATGATCGTCCCAGGCCGGGTAATAGGCCTGTTCGCTGAACTGATAAACTCTCATGCCACGCGCTCCTGAGATTTCCCGGCAAAGGCAAAAACTTTTTCGGCGAAAATCTGTGGCTGCTCCTCGTGCGGAAAATGCCCGGCGTGCTCGATCGTGTCGAACCGCGCGCCCGGGATCATCGCGCAATAGGTGCGGCCGTAAGCTTCGCTGAGCATGCGATCATGCGTGCCCCACAAGAACAGTGTCGGGATGCGGATGCGGTGCAACCGGCTTTTAAGCCGCGGATTGTGGAAATAAGGATTCCAGGCAAAGCGTGCGGTCGCTTCTCGCGCGCGGGCCACGGCCAGCACTTCGGCATCCGGCAGCGCCTTGTAATCGCGGCGGCCGGCGGCTGGATCGCAATAGACCATCGCCAGATAGTCCGGCTCGGTCACTGCAAAAATGTCGGCGATGTCGCGCGTCTCGCGGTCGCCGACTTTGATGCCGACAGCATTGGCCATGACGAGGCGCGCCATGCGCGCCGTCGATTTCACCGCGATTTCAGCCGCGATCCAGGCGCCGAACCCGATGCCGACGACGGTGAGATCGGAAAGATCGAGCTGGTCGAGCAGATCGAGATAAAAATAGGAGATGTCGTCGACCGAACGCATGCCTTTCGGCAGGTCCGAGCGGCCGAAGCCCGGATGCGTCGGCGCCAGCACGCGCGCGGTCTTTGCCAACACGTCGATCACAGGCCGCGCCGGCTCGATGCCATTCTCGGCGTGAAGGAACAGCAGCGGCTTACCCGCACCTTGCTCGATCAGATCGATCCGCGCGCCGCCGACCGTAAGCGCATCTGGCGTGTTCTCCGCCGCAAGCGACATGCCGCCTCCCATTCCTCTCTGCGCGCTTTTTTTTCGCGCAATGATTTTTCCCGATATCGGGCCACTTTCTCATTTGAGCATGATCTTTTCCGAAAACCGGCATCTACTTTTCGAGATCATGCTCCTGCGGCGGCCTTCTCAAGATCGGCATCTTGTTCTACCACGTGACGTCTTTTTTGCCATCGCACGGAAAGAATGGAGCCATGCAATGACTGACGCCCAGACGGCCGGCGCCGGCACAACCATGCACAGCGGCATCGCCTATGCCAATCATGACGGCGTCGAACTGCAGGGCGATCTTTACCTGCCGAAGAACCCGAAAGCGGTGCCGGCGCTGGTCGCGGTGCATGGCGGCGGCTGGGTGCAAGGCGCACGCAGCGCCTTCCAATATTGGGGGCCCTATCTCGCTGCCCACGGCATTGCCGTTTTTTCCATCTCCTATCGCCTTGCCACCAAGACCAAGACCTTCCCTGAAGCGGTGCAGGACGTGCTTGCCGGCGTGCAATTCCTGCGCGGCAAGGCCGGCGGTTTCGGCATCGACCCACAGCGCATCGGCCTCATCGGCGCCTCCGCCGGCGCTCATCTTGCGGCGCTTGCGGCATTGAGCGGCAAGAAATTCCTGGGCGCCTATCCCGGCGACCCCTTCGCCTCGACAGATGCCTCGGTGAAGGCGCTCGTCGGCGTTTACGGCATCTATGACGTCACGGCGATGTGGACGAATTATCAGGTGCAGGGCGGCCGCGAGAACAATATCCAGAAATTCATGGGCGTGCCGCCGATGGAGAACCGGCAAGCCTATTTCGACGCCTCGCCGATCAGCTACGCGACCTTCTCGAATAACGGCATCGGCGTGCTGTTGGTCACCGGCACCGAGGACGATCTGGTCGATCGCAAAGCGCAGACCGATCCGCTTCAGCTCGCGCTCAAACAGGCCAATTTCTTCGTCCGCCCCTGCATCGTCCACGGCGCGCCGCATTATTGGATGAACGACCCGATCGACGAGCCGCACAGCTATGGCGCATTCCTCGCGGCGCGGCTGCTGCGGTTTCTTGCCGAGAAGCTGTGAACGTCATGACGCACTGCAGGCGCTAGGCCCCTTCCATCACCGGCAGTGTGAGCGCCGACGGATATTCCGCCGAGTGATAAATCGTATCCGTCCCGATCTTGTTCGGCGCATAATAATGCGACCACAGCACATCGGTGACGACGGAATCGCCGTTGACGATTTCAAGCCGCACTCGGCTGCCGGTCTTGAACCGATGCGCCATCGGTTCAATGCTGATGTCGAAACGATAGATCTTGCCGGGTTCGATCGGGCTCGGATCGGTGTGCGTGTGATAGGGCTCCATCTCGGTCGACTTCGTCGCATCAAGCGCGCGGTGCGAGGCGCGCAGCCAGCCTTTGGTGATCCAGAACGATGCCGGATTGAGGCCCTTGCCGCGCTCCTCGGCCGCTTGCGGCATCTGCTCGGACAGTTTGACGAAGAAATCCATATCGTCGCGCGTCGATGACGCATAGAGCACGAGCTTGATCGGCCCCGCGATCTCTAAATCCTGTTCGAGCGGCGCAGTGGTGAAGGTCAGCACCCGGCGCGCCGGATCGGGCTGATTGTTCGGGCCGAAGCCGACGACGCCGATCATCCAGCCTGGATTGGGATAAGCGTAGGACGTTTGCTTCTCGCCGGCCGACGCCTCGCGCGCGAGCCTGCCGTCATTGAGCGATGTCACGCTGTCGGTCTTCTCCGCACTCAAATTCCAAGCGACGTAACGCACGCCTGACGGCGGCCAAGTCTGCGACGTGCGCACCGCCTCGGCGCCGCGCACGAAATATTCGACCTCGGGCCGCTCAAGATAATCGGTCTGCAGGCCTTTGAGATAATGATCGTAGAACGGCAGCAAGAGCTTTTCGTGCAGTCCTTCGCTGTTGAACTCGCGATTGGCGACGAAAGCATTCACCGGCCCGATCATTTTCAGCTTCTTCGGGCCGCCGGCGCGGCGAAAGCCGTCGATATTGCCGCGGGTGTGCAGATCGACCTTGCCCCAGACGCCCACCGAATAGAGCGGCACTTCGATCTGATGCAGATGCTCGGCGGCGCAGCGCTCGCGCCAGAACTCGTCATAGGTCGGGTGCTGCTGCAGGTGCAGATTGAGATCGTAAGGCTGCTCGCGCGAAAATTCGCCGTTGGCGGGATGGCGGTTGATGATGCGGTTCTGGTTCCACCAATAGCTGCCGAAAAAATCGCTGAGCATACCGCCCTGATAGACCGAAGCGCGGTACGGATCGTTGAGCCCGTCGAACGCGGCAATGCAGGCGAGCGACGGCGGCCGCTGGATCGCCATCCACCATTGCAGCATGCAGAAATAGGATTGGCCGATGCCGCCGACCTTGCCGCTCGACCACGGCTGGCGGCCGAGCCATTCGACAACGTCATAGAGGTCCTTCTGCTCGTTGCGATCGAGAAAACGGAATTCGCCGCCGGATTTGCCGCAGCCGCGCGCATCCATATGCGCATAGACATAGCCGCGCGCGACATAGAGGCCGATCGGCCCGGTCTCGCGCCACAAAAATTGCGGCGACGCCGGCAGGGAATTGTTGTCGTAGCGATAAGGCGCCGCCCCGAGCACGACGGGAAACGGCCCATCGCCGTCCGGCATATAGAGCGCCACCGCGATCTCGACGCCGTCATGGACGCGAATTTTGACTTCGCGGCGCTTCGGTTCTTCTGCCATGGTTGCCCCCCGCCTCGGCGCAAAGCATAGGGGAAAATGTGCAGCGCGGGCAACGCGCGATGCGCGTCGTCGTCATGGCCGGACTATGCCGTCACTATCGACGGCAGCCCGGCCAGGACAAGACGTTTGCGTTATCGAATGAAGGCCAGATTACTGTACGCGCGTATGCGCCGGCGGCCGGCATTCTGGACACCTGCCGCGCGGCCGCAGCGCCTGGTGACGAACGGCGGGCGCCGCCGCTTCCTTGCCCGGTGTGCCAGCGACCTGCCCGCCCTCGGCGTCATAGTAAGCCGGCATCATGCTGCCGGTGTGATCGCAAGACTGAGCAAACGCCGACGCCGAACCGGCAGTAGAAAAAGCTGACGGCAAGCCCGACGGAAAGATATTTCTTGGCGTATTTCTTGGCGGCAACAAGCTTTTTCATAGTCGATCTCCCATTGGCGCGGCTCGCAGCACTGTCGCTGCGTCGCGCTTTTCGCGATGTGACTGTTTCTGCGTTCGACTATTGAGAGGACCGGCAACAGTCTGTTCGGACGCGGTGAATAATCAACGCCTTGAATGGCTGTATGAATATGGGCTGCCGCCGCGTCATCGCATTTCCGGCGGCACGCCGGCGCCGCCGATCGCGGGATCGCGCGGAAACGCCACGACCGTGCCGATCAGCGCCATGGCGCAGCCGAGGAGAATGTCTTTCATCCGCTCCATCAACAGATCAGCCATGCTTACGGCGTTGGCACCTTGCGTGCTGAGCTCGGTCAGGTCGTAGGCCAGCATCACCACAAGTGCGATCAGCGCGGTGTGCAGCCAATAGCGCTCGCCGATGTGATGCGGAATGAACGGTGCGACGATCAGGATCGCAAGACTGATTGCAGTCATCGAGTTGGTCGCCACCGTGATCGCCCAGGCGGCGACGACACCGGCGAATGTACCGGCGATACGCTCGACGATGCGGCGATAGCTGGCATTGGCGTCCGGCAACATCACCAGGAGCGTGGTGATGACGATCCAGAAGCGGTGCGTCGGATCGAGCGAATTGCCGACCCACAATCCCATGGTCGAAACCACGGCATAAGTACAGGCAAAGCGCAGCCAACCGCCATAGCCCGACGGCCGCTGCATCGGCGCGACGACCACCAGCGGCAGCGGCCCGCACAGCCAATGATCCACCATGCGCGCGGCGACGACCACCAAAGCACGCCGAGCGGATACCAGATCTGCTGTGTATCGAAGGCCGGCATGGTGCCGCCGACGGCAAAAGCCATGGCGGCATTGCGCGCGACGATCAGCGTGTCGCGGCCGCGCCGCGCCGATAGACCGGTGGCGAAAGCGACCACGATGAACGAAGGCCACAGCGCCGCGGCCAAATTGCGCACCAAAAAGCCAGCCGCCGCGCCTAACGCGATGCCGGCGCCGTCGGCGACGACCAGCCGTAGCCGCCGCGGCAAATTCTTGTCGTTATCGGCAAAGGCGAGCGTAAGCCCCAGCACCGCGCCAAGCTGCGCCTGCTGCGGATCGCCGCGCAAGACGGCGAACAGCACCGGCACGCCAATCGCGGCAAAGAACAAGCCGCCGCGCCGGATCTGCGTGGTGTCGAAGAGAAGCTGCATCAAGCTTCACCCGGGCTGCGCGCGAATGGCGCGGGACGAATATGAAACTATTCTGCGAAGGATAATGGTCGGAGTGGTAGGGTATATCGTCTTCTGCGATTGAATTTGCTGCTCTTTTCAAGCTGGTATCGTTTGCGGATGTACTGCCGTTGTGTATCGAAGGGAGCCAAGATCAGGAGCGACAACGACACGTCTGTAGTGTTTCATTCTCCCTCTCCGACCCCAATACTCATTGACGTCTGGCAATGGGAACCGGTGCTCGCGCAACGCTTGGACTGAAAATCACGTCATCGACAGAATTATCCCACCTATCGTCATCGTTGAGCCCATTCGCGACCTTGAATGCGCGTAGTGCGGTTCGTGACTTGTTTCCCCATACACCGTCAGCAGGTCCAACCATGTAGCCGAGCTCGATCAGCCTATTTTGCGTCCTGGCAATATCGTGCGGCAACGCACCCCCTGGCGACCTGAACGTCTCGGTTCGCACGACGTTTGCAGTTTGGGCAACGGCCGGTGTCGAAGATTGGCTCTCAGTTCGCTTTGCCTGTGGCGGACCACTTGTGCCGCTTTGGCTGATCGCACCAAATATTAGCAGGACCGAAACGACCGCAGCGAAAACAACGATGTTTTGTCTTCGGCGTGTCGCCTTCTTCGCAAGATAAGCCGAGTGGCATTCATCACACAGCCAAACTTGCTTCTCTGTGTAGTACGTTCGTCCGCTGTAGAAACGAACGCTCTGACGACCGAAGCTATAGCTCCCGCTGCTCCGCCCACGCTCCTGTTCGATTGTAATTTTGTGCGCTTCAGGTTTCGGCACGCGCCTATAGCAGGCGTAGCATTCGCATGTGCCGTATTCTTGAGACATCTGCCCAGCTCACGAGCATTAACGTAGTCGGATCATCCTACAACCGTCGGATGTCTACAAGCAGGCCCCCTGACGCTCAGGCCCGAATTCCGCGCTTGTGTAAATTCCCCGCGCACTGAGAGGGGCTGGTCGGAGTGATAGGATTTGAACCTACGACCCCCTCGTCCCGAACGAGGTGCTCTACCAGGCTGAGCCACACTCCGACAGATACCGCGATAAAGGGCAAATACCGCGACGGGTCTATGGGCGCGGCTTATACCGAGCCGTTTCCCGGGCCGCAAGCTTAAGCTTATCCGCTTGCGCCTAAACGCCATTTAGGCACTCTGTTGGCCCGATGACAGTCTCCCTCGCAACGCGCGTGCTCAAGCCCGGTCGCGCCACGACCGCGGATGCGGTGCGCATTCTGGCGGCCGGCGGGCTTGTCGCCTTCCCTACCGAGACCGTTTATGGGCTCGGCACCGACGCCACCAATGGCGCCGCGGTGGCGCGGCTCTACGCGGCGAAGGGCCGGCCGGCCTTCAACCCACTGATCGCGCACGTGACCGATACCGCGGCGGCACACGCGCTGGCGCGCTTCGACGCCGACGCGGCGCGGCTCGCCGCGGCCTTCTGGCCGGGGCCGCTGACGCTGGTGTTGCCGAAATCGGAAAACTGCACGGTCAGCGAGCTTGCGACCGCGGGCCTCGACAGCATCGCCGTGCGCGTGCCGCATCATGCCGTGGCGCAGGACCTGCTCGCTGCGTTCGGACGGCCGGTGGTGGCGCCGTCGGCAAATCGTTCAGGGCACGTATCGCCGACCACGGCGGCGCATGTGCTCGGCGACCTTTCTGGCCGTGTCGATCTCATCGTCGACGGCGGCCCAACGCCGGTCGGCGTCGAATCCACGATTGTCGCTTGTCTCGACGAGCCTGCGCTGCTGCGGCCAGGCGGCGTGCCGCGCGAAGCGATCGAACAACTGCTGCGGCGTCCGCTGGCCGAACCACCAACCGGGATCGCGATCGAGGACGCCCCGCTGGCGCCGGGCATGCTCGCTTCGCATTACGCGCCGCACACCCGCATGCGGCTCGAGGCCGATCATATCGAACCGGGCGAAGCCTTGCTCGCGTTCGGCCCTGCCGCCGTGACAGGCGCGGATCAGGCGGCGAAGATATTGAACCTTTCGGCGCGCGGCGACCTCATCGAAGCAGCCGCCAATCTGTTCTCGCATTTGCGGGCGCTCGATGCCGCCAAAGCGACCCTGATCGCGGTGATGCCGCTGCCGCGTGACGGGCTCGGCGAAGCGATCAACGACCGCCTGCAGCGCGCCGCCGCGCCGCGCGAGATCATGTCGCCTTCCTGAAGGCCAACTGATCGATTATGTTACCGGCAAATCCGTCAACGGAAGTGCCCAATGCTCGACAAGCCGGACAACACGCCGCCAACAGCGCTCAGCCCCGAACTGCTCGGGCGCTTCGCCGCCATCGTCGGCGAGAAATTCGCCATCACCGATCCGCAGTCGCAGACACCCTATCTGGTCGAGATGCGCGATTTGTTCCGCGGCCACACGCCGGTGGTGCTGCGGCCGGGAACGGTCGAGCAAGTCGCGGCGATCCTGAAGCTCGCCAACGAGACCAAGACGCCGATCGTGCCGCAGGGCGGCAATACCGGCCTTGTCGGCGGCCAGATCCCGCATCACAGCGAAATCGTGCTTTCGGTGAACCGGCTCGACCGCATCCGCGAGGTCGACCCGACCTCGAACACGATCACGGTGGAATCCGGCGTCACCTTGCAGCGCACCCGCGCCGCGGCGGCCGAAGTCGACCGGCTCTACCCGCAATTGCTGCCGTCGGAAGGCACCTGCACCATCGGCGGCAACCTCTCGACCAATGCCGGCGGCACCGCGGCGCTGGCGCACGGCGTCGCGCGCTCGCATGCGCTCGGCCTCGAAGTGGTGCTCGCCGACGGCCGCGTGCTCAACAATCTCAACAAGCTGAAGAAGGACAATACCGGCTACGACCTGAAAAACCTGTTCATCGGCGCCGAAGGCACGCTCGGCATCATCACCGCCGCCGTGTTGCGGCTGGTGCCGCGCCCGCGCACGATCGAAACGGCCTTTGCCGGCGTGGCGTCGCCGCAAGCGGCGCTCGAGCTCCTTGGCATCGCGCAGGCGCGCGCAGGCAACGACGTCACAAGTTTCGAGATCATGACCCGGCGCGGCATCGAACTCGTGCTCGCGAATGATTCGGTGAGCCGCGATCCCCTGGCCTCACCGCATGACTGGTACGTGCTGATCGAGCTCTCGTCGCAGCAGAGCGAAGGCGCGCGGCTTGTGCTCGAGGAAATCCTCGAACAAGGTTTGGAACATGGCCTCGTCGCCGACGCCGTCGTCGCCGAAAGCCTCGAACAGGCCAAGGCGTTCTGGCGCATCCGCGAAATGTTCGGCGAGGTGCAGCGCCATGCCGGCGGCTCGATCAAGCACGACGTCTCAGTACCTGTCGCGGCCGTGCCGGCCTTCATTGCCGAGGCCAATGCGGCGGTGACCCGGCTCATTCCCGGCGCCCGGCCGCTGCCCTTCGGCCATCTCGGCGACGGCAACATTCATTATAATGTGACGCAGCCCGAAGGCGCCGACAAAGCCGAATATCTCAAGCGCTGGAGCGACGTGAACGATGTCGTCTTCGCCGTGGTGAAGAAATACGGCGGCTCGATCTCCGCCGAGCACGGCATCGGCGTGATGAAGCGCGACCTGTTGCCGTCGGTGAAGGACCCGGTCGCGCTCGACCTGATGCGCAGCATCAAGCACCTGCTCGATCCGAACGGGATTCTCAATCCCGGAAAAGTGCTTTAGACGCGTTCCGCCAACAGGCGCTTATTGGAACGCGTAATTTATACCAAAGCGGAAAATATTGTTGTTGAGCGGCACGTCCGAGCGGATATTGGTACCGGGCGGTGGATTGCTGAAATAGCCTTGGCTCGCGAACTTCGTGTAAAGGTACTCGGCTTTCGCTGACCAATTCGGCGTGAGCTTGGCTTCGACGCCGCCGCCGACCGTACCACCCCAACGCGTGTCTGTTTCGGATCTTTCCGCAGCCGTCGGCGGCATGATGTCCGCCTCGACGGCAGCGGCCGCAAAACCACCAGTGGCAAAAAACATTATGCTGTTCGACGTCGTCCAGCCGATGCGACCGCGGCCGGTCGCAAGCCAATTTTCCTTTGTGTCAATAACCGAGCCGGATGTGAACGGCGGAGCCTCGTTCGCGCTGCCCCGGACATCGGCCCATGACATATCGCCCTCCAGTCCAAAAACCCAGTCGCCGGTTTGCCAATTGAACCCGGCCGTGCCGCCGACCAAACCGCCTGTCACAGTATAGCCGCTCGAAATGGGACCGAAGCCAAGCGGACCATTCGCGATCTGGTTCGAGTTGCCGACGATCCCGCCACCCTCAATACCGAGGTAGACCCCGGTCCAGCTTGGCGGCACCGCTATGGGTGAGGGAGGTGCGGCCGGAGCCGGAGCCGGCAAATCCGCCGCTATTGCCAAATTGCTCATGGCGAACAGGCCGCCAATCATAGCCACTATACGCATACCGAAAATCCCCAACGCCCCGCCTATCCTATTAGCTGCACTCGGCTACGGTGACAACCGGTCCGGCCCCGCGTGCGCGACCGCATTTGCCTGCGGGAGGAAACCTACTATCGTTCTGCAGTTGTCGAATAAATCTCCGCAATGCTTCCAAGACGTGTGACGGTTTGACAGTTCAAGAGCGCGTTCTCATCGCCGGCGCCGGCCCCGTGGGGCTTGTCGCGGCGGCACATCTGGCCCGCAGCGGCGTTCCGGTCACGGTGTTCGAGGCCGGACCAAATCTCTCCGAGGAATCGCGCGCCTCGACCTTCCATCCGCCGACGCTCGACATGCTGCACGCGCTCGGCGCGGCAGATGCGATGATCGCACAGGGGCTGAAAGCACCGTCGTTTCAATATCGCTCGAAGAAGCACGGCGTGCTTGGCCGGTTCGATTTCGGCGCCATCGCCGATGCCACGCCGCATCCGTTCCGGCTGCAATGCGAACAATCGAAGCTGACGCGCATCCTTGCCGACCTGATGCACGGCGAAGCCAATTTCGAACTGCAGTTCGACAGCCAAGTGGTCGACCTCAGCCAGGATACATCCGGCGTCGAGGTCACGATTGAGCGCAATGGCAAAAGCGAGCGCAGCCAGGAGAAGTATCGCGGCCGCTACCTGATCGGCGCCGACGGCGCGAGCAGCAAAATCCGCCGCGCGCTCGGCATCGAATTCGAGGGCTTCACCTGGCCGGACCGGCTCCTTGTGGTCAGCACGCCGTTCGATTTCCCAAGCGTCATTCCGGGGCTGGATTCCGTAAGCTATGTCGCCGACCCGCAACGCTGGCATTTTCTGCTGCAGATTCCCGACCTGTGGCGGGTGATGTTCCAGGTCAATGAGGATGCCAGCGACGAACGCGTGCAGACGCAGGAATTCGCGCAATCACTCATGGCCGGCGTGGTGCCCGGCATCACCGACTACGAGATCGACCACATCACGCTCTACAAGGTGCACCAGCGCGTCGCCAAGACGTTCCGGCACGGCCGCGCTTTCCTCGTCGGCGACGCCGCCCATATCAACAATCCGCTCGGCGGCATGGGCATGAACGGCGGCATCCACGACGCCGTCAATCTCGCCGAGCGGCTCGCTGCGGTCTGGCGCGGCGAAGCGCCGGACGGCGAACTCGACCGCTTCGACAAGCAGCGGCGGCTGGTTACGCTCGAATACATCCAGAAATACACGATCCAGAACAAGAAGAACCTGGAATCGTCCGGCGACGAATTCGGCCAGAGCTTGCGCGCCATCAAGGACGATCCGGCGCGCACGCGCGAATATCTGCTGCGCACCTCGATGATCGCGAGCCTGCAGCGGGCGCGGGAACTCGGCTAGCGAAACTGCTGAGGAACAAGTGCGCAGGCGTCCCGCAGTTTCGTTCTCGCCATTGTTCCAGTTCCGCCGTACGGTCTTCCAACTTGAATTCGCCTAGATTGCGCCCAACAACTCAGAACAATGTGGCTGGCTAGCGGAAAGCGACGTCAAGAGTGAGACGAAGTAGTCAGGAGATTGGCCGATGGGACAGGCACATCCCCTGTCGCACCGTCAAATCGGCAAGCGCTCGCCGAACCGGCGCGACATTGAAGTAGCAGACGCCGACGGAGCTGGTATCGACGCGCTGATGAAAGAAAATGCCGAGCTTCGGCAACTCGTAATTCAGCTATCCAAGCTCGTGATCAAAAACGCGATACCGCATAGATGAGGGGGACTCTGAGGCTGCCGTAGGCGGCAGCCTCAGCTTTTGATCTTGCAAAGCAACGCCCGATCAAGCGGCGTCCGCGGATATGCGGGCAAAGCGCGTTATTTCATCGCCACAGCCGGGCTGATGAAGGTCTTGTCGACGAAAGTGGCATAGTCGGGCTGCGCCGCGAGATTGCCGAGCGCAATCTGCGTCGCCATGGAGACCTTGAGCGCGTCGGCGGTGATATCGACGTTCTTTGGATAGACCCCGTCAGCGATCATGCGCTTGACCGCGGCTTCAACCACGGCCGGATCGAGGTTCGGGAACTCCGATTTGGCGATCTCGATGGTCCGCGCCTCATTAGCCGGCATGAAGCGCATCGCCATTTCCAGTCCTTTGACCAGGCGCTGCGCGCTGTCGGGATCGACATCGGTGCGTGTGGCGATGGCGGAGAACGCATAGGGGCCGTAAAGTTTCGGGAATCCGAGCACCACCTTCATGCCCTTGGCGACCACCTGATCGACGCCCGGCTCGTACATCACCGCAACCTTGGCCTGATGCGCCATGAATGGGCCAGGCTCGGTGCCGATCGGGACCTGGATCATGTTGACGTCCTTGCTCGCGTCCATGCCGTTCTCCTTGAGGAGCTTGATGAGCAGCGACGTCGAAGTCGTCGGCATGGTGCCGGTGACGATATTCTCGCCCTTCAAGTCCTTGATGCTATCGAACTTGAAATCGGGGGCCGCCGCGATCCAAACGGCCGCGCCGTTGACGACATTGGCGATGATATGAACCGGCGCGCCCTTGCTGGCAGCAATGGCGGCCCATTCCGGCCCGTGCAGCGAGAAATCGGCGCTCTTGGAAATCACTGCGTTGAGCGCGACCGTCGGCGCGCCTGCGGTCTGCTTTTCCAGGTCAAGGCCCTGCTGGGTGAAGAAGCCCTGGTCGATCGCCACATAGAGCGGCAGATAGAGCATCGACTGGAACGCCTGCGACAGCACCGCCTTCTTGCCCGCGGCGAAAACCGGCGCTGACGTCGTGAGCGCGGACGTGGCGAGCGCGGCGCAAACCAGAACGGCGCGGACGGCAGGGTAAAACAAACGCATCTGAAACTCTCCGTTTTGAGCGAGTGACAACGACACTGGAATTAGATTTGCACCTGATGCGTGACAGTCGCGACTTTCCACGGGATTAGGAGACGTTCGATCAGGTCGATGACGTAATAGAGGACAAAGCCCACAAGCATCAGCACGAACAGACCGACCCAAACGGTGTTGAGATCGTAGAAGCTCGACGCGTTGTAGATCAGATGGCCGAGCCCGTGTTGCGAGGAGATGAATTCGCCGACCACGGCGCCGACCAGGCCGAAGCCGATATTGATGCGGAACGTGGCAATGATCGGCGGGATGGTCGAAGGCACGACCGCCTTGTAGAAAATCTGATGCTTGGTCGCGCCCATGGAAATGAGCAGCGCCTGCAGATCGGTGTCGGCATCCTTGGCGGCCTGATAGGCCGCGATCAGCGCGACGATGGCGGTGAGCGAAACCGCAAGTGCGACTTTCGAGACAAGCCCGGTGCCGAACCAGAGAATGATGATCGGCGCCAGCGCGATCTTCGGCACGCTGTTGATAGCGACGATGAAGGGCTCGACGAGCCGCGCCACGAAAATCGAATACCACAGCGCAAGCCCCGCGATCGAGCCGAAGATCGTGCCGATGACGAAGCCTAAGATCGCCTCGAAGAGCGTGTAGCCGGTGTCGGACAGCAATTCGCCGCTGCCCGCCATCCGCACGAATGTCGCGTAAATTCCGGCGGGCGCACCGAACAGGAAGTCGGATATCCAGCCGATCCGCACGCCGACCTGCCACACCAGCAACAGCGCCGCGACCGCCAAAGCCTGCAACAGCGTGCGCCCCATTATGGTGTCGAGCGGCGAACGCTTGCGCGGGACCGGACGCTGGTCGAGCCCGTCCGGCTTTTCGGCGGTGATCACGCTCATGACGCCACACTCATGACGCTAGGGCCTCCGGCTGCTTGTTGTGCGATGGGCCAGCTTCGGTCTGAATGTCGAGTTCGCTGCACAACGTGCGGAAATAGCCGGCAAAGCGCTGGTCGCTGCGCGCCGCGATCGGCGAATGCTCGGCGATATCGATGTCGTGCACGACCTTGACGCGCGCCGGCCGGCCGGAGAGCACGACGACGCGCTTCGACAAGGCCACCGCTTCGTCGATGTCGTGCGTCACCAGCACCACGGTCTTGTGGAATTTCTCCACCGCCTGTTTCAGTACGCCTTCGAGATAGAGCCGCGTCTGGTAATCGAGCGCCGAGAACGGCTCGTCGAGCAGCAGAATGCCGGGATCCATGATCAACGTGCGGATCAGCGCCACACGCTGGCGCATGCCGCCAGATAAAGTTTTTGGATAGGCGTTCTCGAAGCCGGAGAGCCCGAAGGCATTGAGATGTTCGCGTGCGGTTTCAACCGCGACGCGGTGGGCGACGCCGCGCATTTCGAGCCCAAGCAGCACGTTGCCGAGGACGGTGCGCCAGGGAAACAACAAATCCTTCTGCATCATGTAGCCGACGCGGCCGCGCAGGCTTGGGACATCTTCGCCGCGATAGACGATCTGGCCCGCATCCGGCTCGATCAGGCCCGCGATAATGTTGAAGATCGTCGACTTACCGCAGCCGCTGGGCCCGATAATGCTGACGAAATCCTGTTCGTGGATATCGAAGCTCAAGCCGTCGAGCACACGCACGCCCGCGCCCTTGCCGGTGAAGGATTTGTGAACATTGCGGACGCCGAGCTGGACCGGCGCGGGAGGCATGCAGGAATCCCTTCTTGGCGCCAATTTATGCAAGCGCCGTGCCGGTTCCTGCTTGCGGAAAACACTTACCTGTGAGGATGTTAGCGCGCGTCCCCGCCTCCTTCGGTATCACTGCAGGCGGCGCACGGCCGCGCAAAAAGCGTCCCTCGATCTGGGCGTCCAATAGATGTATTCAGGCAACGGGAGAAACGCGGAACGATTGTTGGGCGAAGCCCATGCTCACAAAAGCAGAATCGCCCATCATGGCTGTGCAGCTCTGGCTCGCACAGTTCCAGGAGGCGCTGGCGGCGGCCGATCAAGGCCGGCTCGGATCGCTGTTTCACGCCGAGAGCCACTGGCGCGACGTGCTGGCGCTGACGTGGCGCATCGCGACGATCGATGGCGCCAACGCCATTATTGAAGAGCTGACGGTGCGCGCCGTCGAGATGCGGCCCACCGCTTTCACAATCGACGGGGATCGCACCGCGCCGCGCTGGGTTACGCGCGCAGGCGCGGATGCGATCGAAGCCATCTTCAAGTTCGAGACCGCGCAAGGGCGCGGCGACGGCGTCATTCGCCTCACGCCGGACGCCAGCGAAGGCGGCAAGCTCAAAGCCTGGACGCTCCTCACAGCGCTCGATGAAATCAAAGGCCACGAAGAGAAGCTCGGCCGCGCGCAGCCGGACGACAAAGCCTATTCGCGGGATTTTCGCGGACCGAACTGGCTCGATACCCGCAAAGCCGCTGCCGCCTATGCGGACCACAATCCGGCCGTGCTCGTCGTCGGCGGCGGCCAGGCCGGGCTTTCAGCCGCCGCCTGCCTCGGCCAATTGGGCGTGGACACGCTCATTGTCGATCGCGGAAAGCGCATCGGCGACAATTGGCGCAACCGCTATCACGCGCTGGTCTTGCACAACCAGATGCACGTCAATCACTTGCCCTATATGCGCTTTCCGCCGAATTGGCCGGCTTACATCCCCAAAGACAAGATCGCCGGCTGGTTCGAGGCCTATGTGGAGAGCATGGAGCTCAATTACTGGACCTCCACCACATTCGAGGGCGCGAGTTACGACGAGACGAACCGCCGCTGGTCGGTCAAACTACGCGGCGCCGGCGGCGCGGCGCGCGAAATGCATCCGCGCCACGTCGTCATGGCCACCGGACTGAGCGGCGCCCCGAGCATTCCCGCCATTCCCACGTTGGATAAATTCGCCGGCCCGGTTCTGCATTCGAGCCAATATGACGAAGGCGAGACGTGGAAAGGCAAGAGCGTGCTCGTCTTCGGTTCGGGCAATAGCGGCCACGATATCGCCCAGGATTTGCACGCAAGCGGCGCCAAGGTCACGTTGGTGCAGCGCAGCTCGACCATGGTGGTCAATGTCGAACCGAGCGCGCAATTGCCCTATGCGCTCTATGACGAGGGACCGCTCGAGGACTGCGATCTGATCACCCTATCGGTGCCGCTGGCGCTGGCGCGGAAAAGCCACAAGCTTCTCACCGCGAAGGCAAAGCAGATCGATCAGGACTTGCTCGACGGGCTCGCAGGCAAAGGCTTCAAGCTCGACTTCGGCGACGACGGCACCGGCTGGCAGTTCAAATATCTCACCCGCGGCGGCGGCTATTATTTCAATGTCGGCTGCTCCGACCTTATCGTCAAAGGCGAAGTCGGCCTCGTACAATTTTCCGATATCGCAAGCTTTGTGGCGGAAGGCGCCCGAATGAAGAACGGCGAGACGCTTGCCGCCGATCTCGTCGTGCTGGCGACCGGATATAAGGATCAGAACGACACTGCGCGCAGATTGTTCGGCGATGCCACAGCCGACCGCATCGGCCCGATCTGGGGGTTTGGGACGGGCCAGGAATTGCGCAACATGTTCGCGCGCACGCCGCAGCCAGGTCTGTGGTTCATCGCCGGCAGCTTTGCGCAGTGCCGAATCTATTCGAAATTTCTGGCGCTGCAGATCAAAGCCAGCGAGATAGGACTGCTGCGCTAGAGCATGATCCCGAAAAGTGGAAGCCGGTTTTCGGAAAAGATCATGCTCAATGGAAAATCTAGGAACGCCGCCGCTTCGCCGTCCTCCCCCGGCCCGTTTTCCCGCCGGCGGTCTTTCTCTTGGGGCGCGATCGTCCAGCGGACGACTTTTTTCTTGCGCCGATCGCGCGCCGCGCGCTCGCGGCAAGGCTGGCACAGGCATCGGCGGCGGCCTTTGAAGAAGTAGTCGCGGTAGTCCTTGCCGTAGTCGTAGGTGATTTCCTCGCCGGGCTCGATGCGCCGCATCGCCACGATCACGATGCCGCCATTGCGCGTGATCGGCTCGGCGTTCGGCCGGCAGGAATGATTGACATAACGGCCCAAATTCCAGCGGGGCGAGCCGTCGATCGTCCATTTCTTGGTAAGGATGAACAGGTAGCGCGAGTCCCGCGCCTCGCGACGCACCGCTTCTTCTTCCGTCAGCAGCGGTCCCCGATAGGCGACGATGTGGGTCCGCCGCTTGATCGGCTTCACCGCAAACACACCAAGGCCGGTCGGGGAACGGCCGATTCGAAATGCGCGTCGAGGCATTGGCGCGAATATGCAAAAGATTCGCACGATGTCACGAGCGATCTGCGGTCGAGCAGCCTTCCCCGCGAGTTGTTCTGCGGCACTCCACACCACTTGTGATATGGGAGTTGCCTGCTTCAGCGGGACTTCAGGCCTGTGCAAAGGGGAGCGCCGGGAAGATAAATCTCTTTGTCGCCTATCTCTTGCTGTTTCTCGCCGCCGTGCTCGAAGCCGGCGGCGACGCGCTCGTCCGCTTCGGGCTTCACAGTCCGGGTCTCGCCGGCCGCGCCGGTCTGTTCGCTGCCGGCGCCATCGTGCTGTTCGCCTATGGGGTCACGATCAATTCGCCGCCGTGGGATTTCGGCAAGCTGCTTGGCGTCTATGTGACGTTATTCTTCCTGGTGGCGCAGCTCCTCAATCTCATCGTCTTCGGGATCAAGCCCGATTTGCCGATCTATGCCGGCGGCGCGCTCATCCTCAGCGGCGGCCTCCTCATCACGTTGTGGCGGCCGTAGTCGTCCTCAACGCAGCTTGAGCAGGTCCGACACTTTGACGAACGAATAGCCCTGGGCGCGCAGCTTCCTGATGATGTCGGGAAGCGCTATCGCGGTCTCGGGCGCGTTGGGACCACCGTGCATGTGCAGAACGACAATGCTGCCCGGGCGGACATGGCCCACGACATTGGCGACAATCGGCGCCGGATATTTCTCGAAACCGTCGCCGCCTTCGACGTCGCCGTTGATGACCGTGTAGTTCTCAGCCTCGACGCGCTTGACGTCATCGGCATCAAAACACAGTCCGGGGAAGCGGAAGTATTTCTTGTAGGCGGCCGCGTATTTCTGCAGCAGCGCGTCGGTCCGCTCGACTTCGGCCGCTTCGTTCGATTTCTTCACCGCGGGAAGGCCGTAGCACGGCGAGCGGAAGCCGCCGTGCGAATAACTGTGGTTGCCGAGTTCGAACAGGGGGTTCTGCGATAGCTGTTTGGTTATCTCGGGATAAGCTTCGATCCATAGGCCGGTGAGAAACAAAGTCGCCGGAATATTCTCGCGCTGCAGCACCGCGATGACATTGGCATTATACCAGGAAACGACCTTGCCGCTCTTGAGCTCGTCGCGCATTTTCAGCGTCATGTCGGCGTCGAAGGTCAGCGCGACGACCTTTTGCGTCGTGACGGCATGATCGAAGCCTCCATCGACGCCATGATCGACGCCATGAATAACCCCGCGATTGACGCGACGACTGGAACCAGGATCGAGGCCATGGTCTGAGGCTTGTCGCGGCGGCCTCGGAAGAAACGGAGACGCAAGAGATGGGGTTATGCCGACGGCGGCGAGCGCCATCGCAATAATAAGGTGGTACCGGACTTTCATTGCCACGCGGAAGAAACGGGTTGATCCCAGCAGGCCGAAGCTGACGAGCCGACTGTGGCCCGCTTTTGGCCGCGCGTCGAGGCCGCGGCTATTTTTCGGCGATCGCCTCGGCGTACCGCGCGTAGAACGTGTCGACCCGCTGCTGCCACATGGCGACGAAGGCGCCCGAGGTCAGATTATCGACGGACTTCCAGATCTGCTTAATAGCGGGAAGCGTATTCTGCCAGATCGCGCGCTTGCACCATTTCTCGCCCTTCATCCGGCCTTCGTCGGTGGCGCACATCGACTTCCAGGCAATGCGCTCCGGATGAGCGACATGCTCCGCCGCGCCTTGCGTGCCTTGCTGGTGGATCAGGTAAAGGTCGCTCAAGGTCGGCTTTTTGTGTGTGCTCAATTCGAACAGGATTGCCGCGGTGAGAAATTTATAGGCGGCGGCGACGGCATTGTCGCGCGAGGCGGTGATGTCACCGGATCCGTATTTGTCGAACTCGTAATTGCTCAGCTGATAGAGACCGATATACGACCCGGTGCGCTGCTTGGGATCGAAACCGGATTCGATCTTGGCGACTGCCTTCATGAAGCTGACATCGACGCCGAGCACGGCGGCGGCGAGCTTGATCTCGTCGATCGGCGTGCCGGCCGGAATATCTCTCACGGCGTTCAAAACGGCATCCGCCGGCTTCGTGTCGGGCGGCACTTCTGAATAGGCGTAATACGCGAGATACGAGAGATCCGGCTTCAGCGGCATCGAATCGGGATAATTATCCTCAACCGGCACATTTACCGCCGCCACTTGCTGCTGATCTTTTTCCGCTATGTCCGCCTGCGGAATATCCGCTTGCGGAACCTGCGTCACAGCTTCCGGCGGCACGGTCTTTGGCTCACGCTCCGCGAACGGATACGCAGTTGTCATCACGGCAACGACGATGCAGGCGAGCTTGAGCGCCCTCATGCCTCTTTGCCCCCGACAATTCGGCAGCCGCTACGTGGCTGCAACGGAAAGGCGACCACGCGTGCCGCGTCGTGACAAGGAACTTCGCCTTCGGCGTGCTGAGTCCAGCCGATATTTCCGTACCGCTGTTGCAAGTGAGCAACAAAAACTGTGGACAGTGTTCCATGATGGAACAAAAAGTAGATGGAACTTTCGATGGAACTTGGGGGTCGCGGTTTTAGAGCTTTTGAGATCGAGCTTGTGATGCGAGGCGATCTCTCGTTTGCGCGCATCCTGCGCTATCACGCCGCGAGAGAGGCGATCCAGAATCAAACAAAGGACGGTTAGCCTTTGATCGAATCTGGACCACGCCAACACAAGGCTACGCAGTAACCCTCATCCCGCCTGTTGGAATCTGCGTCGGCCCGGCAGCGGGCAGGATCACACGCCGCGTCATGGTGCCGACGGCAACCGCGCCAATCACAAGAAGAATGCCGGCGATCCACAGCGCCCAATCATAGGCGCCCAAGCCGGCCACGATATAGCCGGTGACGATCGGCGCAATGAGACCGCACAGATTGCCGCTGAGAATGGTGAGGCTGATTGCCTTGCCGACGTCGGGGGCGCGATGCACGAGATCGGTCACCAGCGAAAGGTTGAGCGAAATCGCCGCATTGATCCCGGTCAGCGACAGCGCGAACAGCGTCAAGATCAGCATCGTATTGTCGGTGAAGGGCACCAGAGCAAGCGTCGCCGCGAGCAGCACGCAGCACATCACAATGGTGCGGCGGCCTCCCGCGAGCAGCGTGTTGTTTTGCAACAGGCGGTCGCTCAGCACACCAATGGCGATGCTCAGCGGCACCGCGATCGCCCAAGGTATGGCGGTATATAAGCCCGTCTTCATGATCGTCAGGTGCTTGGTGTCCTGCAGATAGCTCGGCAGCCAGAACAGGAGCAGGTAGAGCGCGTAAATGCCCGAGGCTTGCGCGATCATCGCGCCCCATTGCGAAGGCGATTTGAGCAGTTCCAGAAGTACAGATGGGCTGCCGCGCACGCCGATCTCATCCGGCGAGCCGGCGGAGCGTTCATTGAGAATCTTCTTGCGCTCGTCCTCGGAAAGCCAGCTCACTTTCTCCGGCCGGTCGAACCAAATCAGATTGCAAGTGAGCCAGACAAAACCGAGCACGCCGAGAGTGACGAAAGCCGCGCGCCAGCCCCAAGCACTGGTAATCGCCGCAACGACAACGGCGCCGAGCGCCGGCCCCAAGAAACTGCCGGCGCTCCAAAACACGTTGGCGACGCCACGTTCCTGCGCCGGCATCCATTCGCGCACGATGCGGCCGCACGAAGGAATTGAAGTCGCCTCGCCCGCGCCCATGACCAGCCGCGTGACGAGCAGCGTCGCGAAGCTTCCCACGCCCGCGGTCGCCACCATCGCCAGAGACCAGAGCGTAATACCCGCTGAATTGATGTTCCGCGCCGTAGAGCGGTCGAGCATGATGCCGATGGGCAGAAGAAAGATAACGTAGCTCCACAGAAACGACGAGAACAGATATCCCATCTGCACCGGAGACAGCCCAAATTCGCCGCGCACGGCCTGCGCGACCACGCCGAGCGCCGAGCGGTCCATATAATTGATTGTGACCAATGCCAGCGTCAGCACATAAACCCAGCCGCGCCGAAAGTGGAACGGACTTGGCGAAGCGCTCCCCAGACTCATCGTTTCCTCTCCATGTGCAGATTATTTTGTTTATGAGGGCGGGCGCGGGCCCGCTTAGGTAAAGTCAGACAACATCAAGCATGGCCATGATCCAGCAGACGGCCAAGCCCCGGAATCGACCAGTCGTCGCCGAACGCAGTCTTGAGCCGGGTGAGGCAGCCCCAGAGCACAGCCTGATTGCTGTTGACGACCGGCTTCCGCAAGGCCTTCTCGATCGCAGCGACGGCCTCGATTTGCGTCGTGTTGGTACAGCTCAGAAAGACGCCGTCGATCTCCGGACTGTCGTTCTCAAGGGCGAGTTCATACCAGCGCTGCGGCGTGATGGCTTCGAAGGCGGCCGGGGTCGCGCAAGCAAGCGCAACGTCCCTGACCACGGTGAAGCCGGCTGCGGTCAGATAGGCGATAATGTCGGCATTGGTCTGATAAGGGCTGAGTACCAGGACCCTTTTGACCTTGAGCGCGCGCAGCGCTTCGTTGACGAGGCTGCTCGTCGACACGGCCTCGATACCGGTCGTCGCGCGGATAAGATTGATGATGCGCGCCTCGCCGTCGGCGCCTTCCTTCATCGATGTATGGGTGCAATGGAAAACGATGAGATCGGGCTTGGCGTCGGCGAGCGTGCCGGCGGCATGAGCGATTTCGTCGGTGAGTTCGGCGACCGTCTTTGGTGGGCCGCCGGCCACGCGGCCGCGTGCCACGTGAACGCCGAGACCCGGCGGCGCGAAACGATTGAATTGCGGCTCGGTCATGCGGTTGACCGACGGGATGATGAGGCCGACCCGAGCCCGCGGCTCCGTGACCTCCATGACGCGCTCCCGCACGGCTACTGCGTCCATGTCCATCCTCCCGACTCGGTCTCGCACACTCGATCTTTTGGCGAAAGCTTGCGGCTCCGCCCGGCTATTGTGGAAGAACGGCCGCCGCCGCTCAAGCGCCTATAATGGTATGGTAGGCTACGGAAGCGCGCCGCGGCAACACAATCTATATGGAAATCTGCCGGCCGATTTCGACGACCTGCTCGCTCGGCAGCCTGAAATAGTCCGTGACATGGGAGGCGTTGCGCGACATGGCGGCGAACAAAGCTTCCTGCCAATGCGGCAGCGCCGGGCCGCGTTCCTTGTGCAGGACGATTTCGTGGCCGACATAATAGACCACGTCGTCGAGCCCGATCTCGCAGCCTTTCTGCGCCGCCTGATGCATCAGGCGTGGAATATCGGGCCGTTGCATGAAGCCGAAATGCGTCGTCACCCGCCAGAAATTCTCGCCTTCCTTGGCGATCGTCATCAGTCCGGGCCAATGCACCCGCGGCCGCGATTCGGTGAGCACACGCAAAATCAGAACATGCTCGTGCAGCGCCCGATTCTGCCGCAGATGCCACAGCATCACCGGCGGCACGCCGTTGGATGTACGCGTGAGAAACACAGCCGTGCCGGGCACGCGCGGAATGTTGCGCGCTTTGACGTCGTCGAGGAATTTCGCGACCGGCACGGGCGTCTGTTCCAGATTATTGGCGACCGCGACCGAGCCGCGGTGCCAGATCAGCATGGCGCCATAGACCAAGCCGGCGAGCAGCAGCGGCACATAACCGCCCTCGGCGATCTTGAGCGAGTTCGCGGCGAAAAATCCCGCATCGATAAAGATGAAAACCGCGGCAAGCATGGCGCTTGCAAGCGGGCTCCATCGCAAAACCTCCCGCATGGCGATGAACAACAGGCACGACGTCATCAGCATGGTCGCCGAGACGGCGATGCCATAGGCGGCGGCGAGATTGTCGGATTTCTGGAATAGCAGCGCCAGCGCGATGGTGACGATCATCAGGAGCCAGTTGACCACGCCGACATAGATCTGGCCGTAGCCCTTGTCCGAGGTCTGCTTGATGTGCAGCCGCGGCAGCCAGCCGAGCTGAATCGCCTGCCGCGTCATCGAGAACGCGCCGGTGATGATGGCCTGACTGGCGATGATCGTCGCCACCGTGGCGAGACCAACGAGCGGAATGAGCAGCGGCTCCGGGCAAAGCCGGTAAAAGATGTTGTCGGAAATCGAAGCGCCGTTGAGCGCGATGGCGCATTGGCCGGCATAATTGAGCACGAGACAAGGAAACACGATCCACGACCAAGCGGCGCGGATCGGCCGTTTGCCGAAATGGCCCATATCGGCATAGAGCGCCTCGGCGCCGGTGACGCAGAGGAAAATGCCGCCCAGCACCAGGAAGCCGCCGTAACCGTTGTTGGCAAGAAGCCGCACGCCGTAAAGCGGATTGAGCGCCAACAGCACCCAAGGATCCTTGGCAATGCCCCACAGGCCGAGCAAGCCGATAGTGACGAACCAGACCGCCATGATCGGCCCGAAGGCCGAGCCGATGCGCGCAGTGCCGAGCGGCTGCACGGCGAACAGCGCGGCGAGAATGACGACGGCCGACGGCAGCACATATTGCTCGAAGCTCGGCGTCGCGATGTTGAGACCCTCGAGCGCCGACAATACCGAAATCGCCGGCGTGATCGCGCCGTCGCCATAGATCAATGCGGCGCCGAGCAGGCCGGCAAAGACGATCAGCGGCCGGGAATGTTTCTGCACGCCGAGCAGCGACATCAAGGCGAGAATGCCGCCCTCGCCCTCATTGTCGACACTCATGGCGACCACGACGTATTTGACGGTCGTGATCATGAACAGCGTCCAGATCAGAAGCGACAGAATGCCGAGGATACGATCCGGCGTCGGATCGCCATGAAGAAAATCGAACGCGGTCTTGAGCGTGTAGAGCGGGCTCGTGCCGATATCGCCGAACACGATGCCGAGCGCGGCAAGCCCGCTCAGCGCAAGACCAGTGCGGGCGACGTGAGGAACAACCGGTTCGTGAATTTCTTCGGGGGAAACCGTGGTCATGTGCGATCAGCCATCACAATCGCTTACAAAGATCAAATTGAGTCGCGCCGGCTTGCCCCTGCTGCCGGTCGTCTCCTTGAGCAAAAAATGGATTATTCCCCGTGACACCGTCATGACACGGTTGTTTTGCGTGATCTTATGTGAGTTGCGCCGCGCGGGCTAGGCCGCATCGCGGCGGCCGTTACTGGCCGAAAAGCCGAGTCGGCGTCTCGACCAGAATGCGCTGCCGCGTCCGCTCATCCGGCGTCCAATCGTGAAATAGATCGAGCAGATGGCCGTCGTCCGGCATCACTGCCGCCGGAATCGAGGGATGCGGCCAGTCGGTGCCCCAGATCATGCGCTCCGGATTGGCGGCAACCAGTGCCTCGTGCAGGGGCTTGGCGTCGGCATAATCCGGATATTGCTCCGAGCAGCGGTACACCGCCGAGAGCTTTACGTAGGCATGTCCGTCGCCGACCAGTCTGAGGAGCGCCTGGAAGTTCGGATCGGCGACACCCGCCTGCGCCGGCACCATGCCGAGGTGATCGACGATCACCGCAATATCCCGCGAAATATCGCGCAGCGCCGCGGCCGATGGCGCAAGCATGCGATAATCGCAGAAAAATTGTGCGATCCAGCCGAGTTCAGCCATGGTCTTGCGGAACACTTCAAGCACGTCAAGGCCGACGCCACGCACATAGCCCTGCGGTTGAGGGAAGAGATGAAAGCGCAAGCCCCGCATGCCGAGTCTGTGCCAGTCGCGCAAGATCTCGGGCGCGATGCGCGTATCTGTGATCGCGACGCCGCGCAGGCGCTGCGGAAAGCGCTGCAGCGCATCGAGCACGACCCGATTGTCATAGCCGTGCGCGTTGCCTTGTACGACGAGGCCGTTGGCGAAACCGAGATGGTCGAGCAGTGCGACCAGCTTCTCGACCGGCGCATCGGGCGGCGTATAGCCACGCCCCGGCGTGTAGGGAAATTTGTCCGCCGGCCCAAAAATGTGGAAATGCGAATCCCAGGCGCCGGGCGGCGGCAGTATTTTCGGGCGCCGTGGCCGTTCCACCGGCCCGGCAATGCGCGGCGGTTCGCTGTTCATCAGCCGAGCTTTATATTGGCGTCCTTCACCACGCGGCTCCACAGCTTCATCTGGCTTTCGATATAGCTGCGGAATTCGTCCGGCGTATTCGGATGCGACTCGACATTGAGTTCGGCAAAGCGCGCGGTCACCTGCGGCGAAACAAGCGCTTTGTTGGCCGCGGCATTTAGCTTCTGCACGACCGCCGTCGGCGTGCCGTGCGGCACGAACACGCCGTTCCAGTCGTAACCTTCAAATCCCGGCAGGGTATCGGACATTGCCGGCAGGTCCGGCAGGCTCGCAAGCTTGCCTTTGCCGGTATGGGCGATGGCCTTGATCTTGTCGCCTTTGATCAAGCCGACGGCGGAGGAGCCATTGGCAAAGAAAAATTGCACCTGCCCCGCCATCACGTCGGTCAATGCGAGACCGCCGCCGCGATAGGGCACATGATTGATCTTGATGCCGGCGCGTTCGCGGAACAATTCCAGCAACAGATGCTGCAGCGTGCCGTTGCCGGACGAAGCCATGTTGATGCCGTCGGGCGATGCCTTGGCAAAAGCGATGACGTCGGCGACGGTTTTCACCGGCAGCGAAGGAGTTGCGAGGAGAATATTCGCGACCTCCCCGACGAGAATCACCGGATCGAAGTCCCTGCGATAGTCGAACGGCAAATTCGGATAGAGCGAGCCGTTCACCGAGAACGCCGTCGCGTCATGCAAGATCACGCCGCCATCGGGCGCCGCCTTGGCGACGATCTCCTCGCCGATCGTGCCGCCGGCGCCGCCGCGATTTTCGATGGCAAATGCCTGGCCGAGGTCCTCGCCAAGCTTGGCATAGAGGATCCGCGCCGTGGTATCGGCGCCGCCGGCCGGCGGATAGGGCACGATCACGCGCACGGGCCGGTCGGGCCAAGCCGTGTCGGCAAGCGCGCGGCGGGCAAGCGGCACAGCCGCCATTGCCGCCAATAATGTTCGTCTCGTGAGATTTCGTTTCGCCACCGCTTCCTCCCACCCGCATCGCAGGCAGTTGTTCTTATTTTGCCCGGCCACATTGAAGCGCAGAGAGAAATTGAACTCAAGCACGGTCTGAAAGGGCGCCGCGAGCGCTAGACCGTGAGGGACAGCGATTCCAGCAGCCCGCGACGGCCCGTGGACGTAATTCTCAGCGCACGCGTATCACTGATGCGTTCGATCCATTTCAGGTCGAAGCAGCGCCGGGCGAAAGCGGCACCCACCACCCCGCCGATATGCGAGCGGCGCTCGGTCCAATCGAGGCACGGGCGGCAGAACATCCGCCGTTTGGCGCGAGCGGCGGAAAGATCGACGCCGAGCTTCGACAAAAATTCCATGCCCGACAGCGTGACCTCGCCCGCTTCGTCGCCGAGCACAACGAATTCGCGCGCGATCATGGCGTCGGCAATGCCGACGCCGAGTGCGCCGGCGAAATGATCGTAGCAGGTGCGGGCATGGCGCATCGCATCGTCAAGTTTGGACTTGGGCTGAAAGCGCGGCGGTCCGTCGAGCGCGACATTCATAATGCTTTCGAGCATATGCGCGACCTGCGGACCGGCAAGCCGGTAATAGCGGTGACGGCCCTGTTTCATCAGTACGACGAGGCGCGCCGTGAACAGCTTGCCGAGATGGCCGCTGGTGGTCTGCGGAGAAACGCCCGCGGCCTGCGCCAATTCGGTCGCGGTAAGCGCGCGGCCGCCAAGCAACGCGACGAGGATATTGGCGCGCGCCGGATCGCCGACCAGGGCTGCAACTTCAGCGATTTGTGGCGCATTCGACATGCCGGCAATATGTGTCAGTCGCAGCGACAATGCCACCGCCGATATTTCGTTCACGGCCGAAGCAATTCTGGTGGCCGGCGCCGCCGGCAATGTGGTTGCCGCGCTCATCATGGCGCTGACGTCGGAGACCGCGGGCGACGAAGAGACCAAGCCCGGCCCGGCCGCCGTCCGACGCACTCAACTTTGCGGACTTAGTTGACGGAGCGTTGCCCAATCACGCGCACGCGTAGCATCGCTGGGCTCCCACAAGCCCTGATCAGATGAGTTCCGGCCGCAGAATCGAACAAACAAGCCCCATTCACGTGGCCGGCACCGCCTATAAGCCGTCGCGCGCGGCGCGCCTTCCCCGTTATGGCTAAGCGTTCCTTAAAAAGGGCCGCGATTTACCGAAACGCAAGCCAAGTCTGCTTACATATCCGGTTAGAAAATATGCTGTTTTTGGGTTTCACTCGGCGCAACCAGGCGCGTCGTTCAGAGTCTTCGGTGTCGACCGAGATGATGTCGTTTTCTGCCGAACGAAAATTCTCGTCGCATCGTCTGCGATGGTTGATTGTCGGCACGATCGCTGCCGTCGTCACAATCACCGCAGCGAATGCGCTCGTGCTGGCGCAGATGCACCAAAGCACGCTGCGCGATACGCAGGAAGATCTGCTGCGTCAGAGCCTCACACTATCCGAACTAGTCGAGCATACGTTCCGATCGGCGGACTTGGTGTTGGCCAATGTGGTGGAAAAGGCGCGCACAGAAGCCGCGCCCGACGGCGACCTGAGCCGGTTGTCGTCGCAAGACTTTTACTCGTTCCTGGCCGAGAAGAAATCGGAACTGCCGCCGATCGATACGCTCGCAGTGCTCGATCGGCGCGGCATGCGATTGACCAATTCGCGCCGCTGGCCGCTCGAGACCGCCGACATGTCCACCCGCGAATATTTCGCAGTTTTGAGCGCGAATCCGAATTTGAAATTGTACATCAGCCGGCCCTTGCCGGGTTTCGCCACCGGAATCCCGGTCTCGATCCTGGCCCGCCCGGTTCTCGCCAAAGACGGTCGCTTTCTCGGCGTCGCCCTCGCGTCGACGGACATGGCCTATTTCGAGGACATGTTTCGCTCGACCTCGCGCGGCGAGGGCTATTGCGTGACCTTGCTGCGCCAGGACGGCACTATGCTCGCGCGCTCGCCGGCTCCGGACCCAGCGGCGCCGACTGCGCCCGTCACCGTTCCCAAGTCTCTGACCAACTCGGATTCGACAGTGTCCCGCGTGGTGCGCCCATCCGATCAGACAGCCTTCATCGCCGCCGCGCACCGTCTCGCCGATTATCCGCTGACCGTCGTCGTGGCGCAGACCGAAGACGCCGCGTTCATGGCGTGGCGCAAGACGGCTCTGACCATGGGCTTTATCACGTCGACAATGATCGCGCTTATCGTGATCGCCGCGGTCTTCATGGCGCGGTCGTGGAAGCAGCAGGACAAGCTCGACGCTGCGCGCGCGGAGATCCTGGACGCCGACAAGACCCGCATCGTCGCCGAGGTCGAACTGAACCGGCAGCGGGACCTCGCCGAGCAGAGCATGCGCCTGAATGCCGCCGTCGAGAACATGACGCAGGGCCTGTGCATGTTCGACAAGGACGGCCGGCTCGTCGTCTGTAACGACATCTACGCCAAAATGTACAATCTGCCGCCCGAACTGATCCGGCCCGGCACGCTCTATACTGACATCGTCGCATATCGCTTCGCGAGCAAGCTCGTCAAAGGCGATGCCGAGAACCAGCGTCTGGCGCTGTCGGCGATGTTCGAGACCCAGAAGTCGAGCCGCATCGACGAGCACAGCAATGGCCGGCTGGTGCGCATCACGCGCCAGGCGCTGCAGGGCGGCGGCTGGGTTTCGACCCACGACGACATCACCGACCAGCAACGCGCGGCGCGGGAATTAGACCAAACCAAAAAATTTCTCGACTCGATCATCGAGAACATCCCGATCTCGGTGGTCGTGAAGGATGCGAAAACGTTCAAATATGTCCTCGTCAACCGCGCCTTCGAAGTGATGCACGACATGCCGCGCGCCGAACTGCTTGGCCGCACCGTGCTTGAATTGTTCGGTCACGACGATGCCCAACGCATCCACGGATACGATCTCGAATCGCTCGAGGCCTCGGACGGAGTCGTCTTCACGGAGCAGGAAGTCAATTCGCCGAAAAGCGGCGCGATGCGGATTCAGGCGACGAGCCGCATCGTGCTGCGCGACAGTTCGGGCGAGGCGAAATATCTCATCGTCGTCATCGACGACATCACCGAGCGCCGCAAGATCGATCAGCGCATCGCCTTCCTGGCGCATCACGACGCACTGACCGGGCTCGCCAACCGCGCCGCCTTGACGCAAAAAATCGAAGAGGCGGCTGCGCGGCAGCGCCGCCGCGGCGAGCCTTTCAGCGTGTTGCTGCTCGACCTCGACCGCTTCAAGCAGGTCAACGATACGCTTGGTCATCCCGCAGGCGACACGCTCCTGACCGAAGTGGCTGCGCGCCTGAACGAGATCGTCCGCGAAACCGATGTGCTGGCGCGGCTCGGCGGCGACGAGTTCGCCATCGTGCAGGCCGGCGAAACCAATCCGCGCGAAGCCGCGTCGGGGTTGGCCAACCGTATCATCGAGGCCCTCAGCAAGCCGTTCGACATCGAGGGCGGCGCCATCAATATCGGCGCCAGCATTGGCATCGCGCTCGCGCCCGAACACGATACCAGTTCCGATAATCTTCTGAAAATGGCGGATCTCGCGCTCTATCGCGCCAAATCCGGCGGCGGCAGCGGCTATCGCTTCTTCGATCCGGAAATGAGCGAACTGGCGAGCGCGCGGCACGAGACCGAAGTCGAATTACGGCGCGCGATTCAGCACAACGAATTGGAACTGCATTATCAGCCGATCATCGACACCAAGACGCGCCGAATCTGCGGTGCGGAAGCGCTGGTGCGCTGGCGGCACCCGACCAAGGGCTTGATCTTCCCCGACAAGTTCATCCCGCTTGCCGAGGAAACCGGCCTGATCACGCAGATCGGCGAATGGGTGCTCAATGCCGCTTGCGCGGAGGCGGTGAAATGGCCGGCGGACATCAAGGTCGCGGTCAATCTCTCGTTGGTGCAATTCCGCAAGGCAGATCTATCGGGAACTGTAATGCGCAGCCTTGCTGCTTCCGGCCTGCCGCCTGAGCGGCTGGAACTCGAAATCACCGAAACTGCGCTGATCGAGTCCGCCGCCGAATGCCTGCCGGCACTGCGTCATTTCAAGAATAACGGCATCACCATCGTGCTCGACGATTTCGGCACCGGCTATTCGTCCCTCAGCCAATTGGCGATGTTCCCGTTCGACAAGATCAAGATCGACAAATCGTTCACGCAGAACCTGACCAAGCGCAGCGAATGCGCCGCGATCATTTCGGCGACTTTGACGCTGGCGCAGAACCTCAATATCGCAACCACCGCCGAGGGCGTCGAAACCGTCGATCAGTATCGCATCCTGCGGCTGGCCGGCGTCACCTCGCTGCAGGGTTACCTGTTCAAACGGCCGGGACCGGCATCCGAGATCGACTTCGATCAGGTCTACGACGGCGGCGGCAAAATCGAAGCCGCGGCTTAGCCGCTATCGCGCAAGCGGCTTACGTCCGCAGGCTGCTTGTCGAACACCATCACTTTGGCGATGAAAGCATTGACGTCACGGACGTGATGGAGGCCGCGATCTCGAGCCAGCGCCGCGAAATCCTCGTCGAGATAGCTTGAATAATACGGCTCGTGATAATTCTGCGGGAAGAGTTCCAACAGCCCCAGATAATCCGGACGGTCGCTGCGCTGGAGCGAATCCACAAGCACCAGACGCCCGCCCGGCTTGAGCACCCGGGCAAATTCCGCCAATGCCAGGCGGCGCACTTTCGGCGGCAATTCGTGAAACAAGAAAATACTGGTGACGGCATCCTGACTGTCGTCGGGCAGCGGGATCGCCTCAGCTTTGCCGACGGCGAAGCGCGCCTGTGACCGGCCACGCAAATGCCGTTGCGCATGCCGGATGTATGCTTCCGACATGTCGAGCCCATGGACACGCAATCGCGGCCAGGCTTGTTTCACAAAGTCGAGAAACCGCCCGGTACCGCAGCCGATATCGAGAAGCCTGAGCTTGCGCTGATCGCGTCCGGCAAAGGCTTCGAACAGCGGCGGCAGCGCCTGCCGCCGGATCGCATTGGCGGTGCCGTTGAACAGCACCTCGACCTGCGTGTCATAGCGCTCCGCCGAGTCCTCCGTCATCCAGCCGCCCGACTGGAAATGGAAATTCTGCAGATAATAGTTCGGCCGCCTACCGCGCGTTTCCTCGTTGAGGACTTCATCATGCACGCGGCGCTCGCGGCGCTGATGGATGTCGGGAAGATCCGCGAAGAATAGCCGCGAGCGCCGCAGAAGCTTGAAGAGCGAGCCGTCGCGATCGGCAGGAAGCGGATAGATCCCAGCCTCGACATTGGCGAGGTCCTGCATGAACAGAGCGGCCATGTCGGCATAGAGGCTGTTGCGATCCGGCACCGGCGCATCGGTCTTGGCGCGGTGCCGCGCCGGTGCGTCATCGCGGCGGCGCGCCGCTTCGGATAGCCGCCGCACCGCAACGCCATGGCCGACATACCAGGCGACCCGCGGCAATTGGCTCATGCCGTATGTCGCGCGGGTAACAAAGCGGGCGAGCGGGGAACTCATAACTCTGACACTTCGGCTTTACGGTTCATCATCGCGCAAATCTTGACATAAAAGGCGGGCTGCTAAAACAGCGACGCTTGCCCGTCCGGCTCTTTTGTCTTTTTTTGTTTTCCTCTTGCTGGTTTGGCGACAGGCGCGGCGGAAATGGGTTCCACAACAGGCTCAGGCGACGCCGGCGTGATGAGAGCTTCAGCATCGTTGGCGGCACGATTAACCGCGCTCGAAACCGGATAGGCTTCAAGAAGCGCCTCATCGGCCGGCCGGATCAAAGCGGCGGCAACCTCAGCTTCGACATGGGCGCAGTCGAGCCACATGTCGAAAGCATCCGGCGCAACGAAGACCGGCATGCGACCATGCAGCGCCGACAAGGTGCGGTTCGCGGTCGTGGTAACGATGGTCGCGGTATCGAGCTCTTCGCCGTTCGGGCCGGTCCAGGTTTCCCAGAGCCCAGCGAAAGCCAGCGGCGGGACGTTGCCGTTGGCGTCGCGTTTGGCGCGGACAAAATAGGGCTGCTTCGCCACGGCCGTTCTGTCCGCCGCCCTTGCCCCGGCCTGCCATTCGTAAAACCCATCGGTCGGGATCAGGCAGCGTCGCCGCCGCATCGCATTGCGGAAGGCCGGCTTCTCCAGCACGGATTCGCCGCGAGCATTGATAAGGAGCGCAAAGGTCTTTGGATCCTTCACCCAGGACGGCAGCAGACCCCAGCGCATCAGCGCGAAGGAGCGCTTGCCTTCGGCGAGCCGCACGATTGGGATCGGCTGGGTCGGCGCCACGTTATAGCGCGGTGGAAAATTCGGCTGCTCGGCATAGCCGAACAGTTTTCGGATCGCCTCGGGCGTCGAGATGATGACATAACGTCCGCACATGACTAAGCCGATATAAGGCGAATTGGACCCGACTGTAATGAGCGAAGCGACCGAAATGAAAGATGATCCGCGGACTTATCCCACGCGACCTTATCTCGCGGTCAGCGCGGCGATCTTTCGCGGCGGCAAGGTGTTGATCGTGCGGCGCGGGCGGGCGCCGGCCAAAGGCATCTACACGCTGCCCGGCGGCGGCGTCGAGCTCGGCGAGACGCTGGAACAGGCCGTCATTCGCGAAGTCCGCGAAGAGACCTCGCTCGACATCGAGCCCGTCGAACTGGTCGGCTTCCGTCAGGTCATTGCCCGCGACACTGCCGGCCGCGTCGAGCGGCATTTCGTCATTTTGCCCTTTGCGGCGCGCTATATCGGCGGCGAGGTTTTGCTCAATGAAGAATTGTCGGGAGCGGATTGGCGCGACCCCTCTGCGCTCGGCGCCTTGAACACGACCGAGGGGTTGGAAGACGTGGTCGCTGCCGCCGCCGCGCGGCTCGCGGCGCTGCGGCGATAACTTGCGGCTTTTATTTGGCGCCGGCGCCCGATGCGAGTTCACTCCCGTCCTTGCCGTTTGACGGGTCGCGCGACTATGTTCGCGGCTATGCGCTGTGCCGTCGCCCTATTACTTGTTCTGTCGTTCGCCGCCGCCCCGGCCCAGGCGCAGTTCTGGATGCCGTTCGGCTCCCAGCCGGCGCCGTCGCGCCCGAAACCGCAAACGCCGGCGCTGCCTAAGCTTCCGACAACCGCCGGGCCGACGACGCCCCCGCCGCAGGACCAGCCCGCCCCTTACGACCATGACCTGCAGCGCCTGTCGGAAATTCTCGGCGCGCTGCACTTCCTGCGCGGCATTTGCGGCAGCAACGAAGGCCAGAAATGGCGCGATGAAGCGCAAACGTTGATCGACGCCGAAGCGCCGACCGGGGACCGCCACGATCAGATGGTCGCGAGCTTCAATCGCGGCTATCGCGGCTTTCAGCAGAGCTACCGCGCCTGCACGCCCGCGGCCGATACCGTCATTCGCCGTTATCTGGAAGAAGGCGCCAAACTCGCTCGCGATATCACCGCCAGATACGCAAATTAGCGCAGTTCCTGCTCGGTTCCTTGCCGTGTTAACCGTGCTGAAAGGATCGCTTTCAAAAGCCGTCAGCCGTGCTAACACTTTGGTGGGTAGGGGACGCCGCGACCCCGCGGTGCACAGTGTCAGCAATGAATACGGCGACGCAGAATATCGCTGCGCCCGAAGCATCCGATCACGAACAGAAGCGCCTGGCGCTTGTTCATCTTCAGGACGCTTGGGCCGAAGCCTTCCACGAAGGTGTCGACGCCGACTGCCTGGCGCAGACCTCGCTGTTCCTGGCTTTGGCCGAACTGGTGGCGACCTATGGCGAGGAAGCGACCGCCAAATTCTCCGAAAATCTCCCCACGAAAATCCGCAACGGCGAATTCTCGATCAAAATTTCGCGGCAGTAGCCGCAGTTTCGCGCAGTCTACATTCAAGACGCGGTCGGCTGAAAAACAGCTCCTTGAGAAGAGATGCGCCGAACGCGCGGGTGCCGGCGAAGAACGCCGCAGGCGCCGGTTTCGTCTTTATATTACGTCGGCTTGATGTTTTTCAGGAACTTGAAATGGGCCTTGCGATCATGCCGTCGCGGGCTTAGGCATTTGGCGCATGAAGGCTGCTCTTCTTCCTGACCGCGGTGTGGTCAAAGTCGCCGGCGACGGTGCGCGGAATTTTCTCCACGGCCTCGTCACCGCAGATATTCTCAAGCCCACGCCCGGGACGGCGGTTTTTGCCGCCTTGCTGACGCCGCAGGGCAAGATCATTGCCGATTTCATCGTTGCGCAAGCACCAAGCGCCCAGGACAGCACCGGTGGCAGCGCCGGTGACGACGACTTTTTTCTCGACGTTCCGCGCGCGCTTGGCTCCGCGCTGGTCGAGCGGCTCAATCTCTACAAATTGCGCGCCAAGGTTCTCATCGAGGATCTGTCGGCAACGCTCAGCGTGCTCGCCGTGTGGGACGGGAGATCGGATAGAAGTTGGGACGGCAGCCGCACGACAACGCGTGGTCTCTGCTACGCCGATCCGCGGCTGCCCGCCCTCGGGCTGCGCGCAATAATCCCGCCCGACAGCGCCGGTGAGGCTGCGGCTGCGCTCGGCGCCACGATCGTCGATGCCGGCGATTACGATGCACATCGGATCGCGCTCGGCATCCCGCGTGGCGG
Organism: uncultured Alphaproteobacteria bacterium; assembly: GCA_963746715.1. GTDB lineage: Bacteria > Pseudomonadota > Alphaproteobacteria > Rhizobiales > Xanthobacteraceae > BOG-931. Next base: position 77,786 of record CAVVCW010000001.1, read on the forward strand.
CATCGATTTCGCTTACAGCGACGCTTTTCCGCATGAGACCGACATGGACCAGCTCGGCGGTGTCGATTTCCAGAAGGGCTGCTTTATCGGCCAGGAGGTGGTGTCGCGGATGCAGCATCGCGGCACTGCGCGCACCCGCGTCGTGCCGGTGCGGTATAAAGGCACCGCTCCTGATGTCGGTACAGCAATCACGGCCGGCGGACGGCAAATCGGGACGCTGGGCTCGACCAGCGACGGGCACGGTATCGCGCTGCTGCGTCTCGACCGGGTGGACGAAGCGCTGGCGGACGGCAATACGCTGACGGCGGGCGCCGTGCCGATCGAACTCGTCAAGCCGGACTGGGCGCGATTTCCCTTTCCCGGTGAACAAGAGAAAGCCGCCGAATGACTGATCTTGGTCTCAAGCGCTGTCCGTGGCCCGGGGAAGATGCGCTCTACATCGCCTACCACGACGAGGAATGGGGCGTGCCGGAATACGACGATCACGCGCTGTTTGAGAAGCTCGTGCTCGACGGCTTTCAGGCCGGCCTGTCGTGGATCACGATCTTGCGCAAGCGCGAAAACTTTCGCCGCGCATTCGACGGCTTTGTGCCGGAGAAAATCGCGCGTTATCGGCCGACCAAGGTCGAACGGCTGATGCAAGATGCAGGCATCGTGCGCAATCGCGCCAAGATCGAGGGCTCGGTGCTTTCGGCGCGTGCCTGGCTCGAAATCATGGATAAAGGCCCCGGCTTCTCCAAGTATCTGTGGGATTTCGTCGATGGCCGGCCGAAGGTGAACCACTTCAAGGGCAGAGGCCAGGTGCCGACCGAGACCAAAGTCTCGCAAGCCATGTCGAAGGATCTGGCGCAGCGCGGCTTCAAGTTCTGTGGTCCGACCATCGTCTATGCCTTCATGCAGGCGGTCGGCATGGTCAATGACCATCTCGTCGCCTGCCATCGCCACGAGGCCTGCGCCAAGATGGGGCAAAAGCTCGGACAAAAGGTCCGTGGCTGAGAAGGCGGCGCTCACTCGTGCCACGCGGCCGGCAAAGCCGCGAGCAGCGTCCGGCGCCCGCGCCTGGCAGCGCATGCTGTCGGGACGACGGCTTGATCTGCTCGACCCCTCCCCGCTCGACATCGAGGTCGAGGACATCGCGCATGGGCTGGCGCGCGTGGCGCGCTGGAATGGACAAACACGCGGCGCGCATATTTTTTCGGTCGCGCAGCATTGCCTCTTGGTCGAGGCTTTGGCGCGGGCGCGGGTACCGCGGCTCGACAACAACCGCCGCCTTACGGTCTTGCTGCACGACGCCGCGGAATATGTCATCGGCGACATGATCTCGCCGTTCAAGGCAGTGATCGGCGATGCGTACAAAGTGACGGAACGCCGCCTGCTCACCGCCATCCATTTGCGGTTCGGGCTGCCGGCGAAAACGCCGCCCGAAATCGAGGCCTTGACCAAGGCCGCCGACCGGCAGGCGGCTTATCTCGAAGCGACGCGGCTTGCCGGCTTCGAAGCGGCCGAGGCGCGGAAATTCTTCGGCCGGCCGCCGGTATTTTCGGCGGCCATGGAGCGCGATTACCTGAAGCCTTGGCCCGCGGAAACCGCGGAAGCCCGCTATGCCGAGCGGCTCAATAAGCTGATCGGCTAAGTCATACTTGCGCCGCCCGCTATTTCTATTATCCCGTCCTCTTCGGGCGGCTGCGGAGTCGCCTTTAGACAACGAAGGAACAAGAAGAAACCATGATCCACGTCTGCTCGCTGTCGCGCCTGCAACAAACTGTCGAAGATACCGGCGCGCGCCATGTCGTGTCGCTGATCGGCGATGAGGCGCGCCTGCAACGGCCGGCAAGCGTAGCGCCGGAACATCATCTTTGGCTCTGCCTGCACGACATTTCCGCCCCACTCGAGGGCTACATCATGCCGGGCGAGCAGCATGTTTCGACGCTTTTGGATTTCATACGCGGCTGGGACCGCAAAGCGCCACTCGTGGTGCATTGTTACATGGGCATCAGCCGTTCGACGGCGAGCGCCTTTGCCGGCGTCTGCGCGCTCAATCCGCATCGCGACGAAACCAGCATCGCGCAGGCACTGCGCCACGCGTCGCCGACGGCAACGCCGAATATCCGCATCGTCTCGCTGGCCGACAAATTGCTCGGCCGCCAGGGGCGCATGATCGCGGCGATCGAAAATATCGGCCGCGGCGTCATGACCACGGAAGCCGAGCCATTCCAGCTCGACCTCGAGTGACGTCTCAGCAGATAAGGCTTACTGGTCGAGCGACGGACGCAACGATGGCCGCGTGTTCGTGACCGGCGTCGCCGCCGGCGTCTCGACCGGGCCGCCGATCAGCTGCGAGCGCGGATTGCGCTGGTAGAAATCGCAATAGGCAAAGCCCATTCCATAGACCGAGCCGCGGAAGCTCCGATAGTCGATCTTCTGCACGCGGAAGCATGGCGAGATGGGCAGGCCCGAGAGGCGTGCGCAGACCGAACTACTGTCGACATGGATCGTGCCGGCAGGGAGCGCTGCAAAGCGCATCTCGCCCGTGCCGTGCATCTTGATGGTGCCGACAACCGATCCGTCCGGGAAAATGCGGCCCTGACCGACGGTGCCTTCGAAGCAGGTATAGGAGAACAGCTTGCCGACCACGAATGCACGAGCCTGTTCCGGGCTCAGTTCCTCTGCGGTGGCCAATCCGGCGCCGAACAGACCGGCGCCCAAAACGCACGCACTGACAACGGCTACGCGGAATGACATCGACAACTCCACTCGCGGCGCTCTGCTACTACGCACTTCGGCACTATCTACTGCGGTTCTATGAACTGCCTTCCCGGGCAGTTGAGCCATATTAACAAAACTTCTTAACCGACCCCTTACCATAGCGCCCTCGCAGTGTGGCCAAAATTGGTAGAAAAATCTTGACCCGCTTACCCTATTTTTACCACGATCCTTCCGCGCACCTTACCTTCGACGATGCGGCCGCCAGCCGCGATGACGTCGGCGAGCCCGATTTCGCTCACAATGGCGGCGATTTTCGACCTGTCGAGATCCGTCTCCAAGCGCTGCCAAGCCTTTTGGCGTAACGGCAGCGGACACATGACGGAGTCGATGCCAAGGAGCGAGACGCCGCGCAGAATGAACGGCGCCACCGAGGTCGGCAAGTCCATTCCGCCGGCCAGTCCACAAGCCGCGACCGCACCGCCGTACCGTGTCATCGAAAGTACATTGGCGAGCGTGGTCGAGCCGACCGCATCGATGCCGGCGGCCCAGCGTTCCTTGCCCAGCGGGCGCGCGGGCCCGGTCAGTTCCTTGCGCTCGACGATCTCGGCGGCGCCAAGCCCTTTGAGATAGTCGGCCTCCTCCGGCCGGCCGGTCGACGCCGCGACCGCGTAACCAAGCTTGGCCAGCAGCGCGACCGCGACCGAACCGACGCCGCCGGCGGCGCCGGTTACGATCACCGGGCCGCGCGTGGGATCGAGGCCTGCGTGCTCCAGCGCCAGTACCGAGAGCATCGCGGTATAGCCGGCCGTACCGATCGCCATGGCGTCGCGCGAACTCATGCTGTTGGGCAAGCGGACGAGCCAATCGCCTTTGACGCGCGCCTTCCCGGCATAGGCGCCCAGATGCGTCTCGCCCAGACCCCAGCCGTTGAGAACGACCCGGTCGCCGGCTTTCCAAGCGGGATGCGAAGACGCCTCCACGATGCCGGCGAAATCGACGCCGGCGATCATCGGGAAGCGGCGCACCACCGGCGCCTTGCCGGTAACAGCGAGGCCGTCTTTGTAATTCAGCGTCGAATATTCGATGCGGACGGTGACGTCGCCGTCCATTAAATTTTTCTCGTCGAAATCGGTAAGCGCGACCGTCTGGCCGGCTTCCGTTTTGTCGATGACGATGGCTTTGAAACTCGACATGGCGATCAACCTCGTGCTGTCGAGGTTATAACCGCGACGGCGCGGCAGCTCTAGACCTTGGTCCAATTCGATTGAATCGGATCAAGGTTCGGGATCATGCTCTAGGCTGGCGCCATCGCCACGCGCGCCACTGGCTTTTCCACGATCGGCAGGTTGATCAGCCCCGACAGCACGCCGAACAGGATCGCGAGATACCACACCATGTCGTAGGATCCGGTGCGGTCGAAGACGATGCCGCCGAGCCACACGCCAAGAAAGCCGCCGACTTGATGGCTGAAGAAGGCGAAGCCGGCGAGCGTCGCCAGCCAGCGGGTGCCGAACATCACCGCGATAATGCCGTTGGTCGGTGGCACGGTCGACAACCAGGTGAAGCCCATGACCGCGCCGAAGGTGAGGCACGTCACCGTCGAGACCGGAAACGAAATGAATGCAAGGATCGCCGCGGCGCGCGTGAAATAGAGCGCCGAGAGGATGTAGCGCTTCGGCACACGGTTGCCGAGCCAACCGGTCGAGACCGAGCCGATGATGTTGCAGAGGCCGATCACCGCGATGGTCCAGCCGCCGATTTCCGCCGACAGGCCGCGATCGACCAGATAAGGCGGCAGATGCACGGTAATGAACTGCAGCTGGAAACCGCAGGTGAAGAAACCGAGCACGAGCAGCACGTAGGAGCGATGTGCAAAGGCCTCACGCAAGGCGTGGGTCAGCGGCTGCGTCTCCGCGCGATGCCCCGGTTGCGAGGGTGGCGTCGCCAAAGCAAACGACAACGGCAGCACCACGAGCATGCTTACGGCAAAGATCAACAGCGTCTGCTGCCAGCCGAACGCATCCATCAGCGCGACAGCGACCGGCGAATACAGAAACTGGCCGAACGAACCGGCCGCCGTGCCGAAACCGAAAGCGAGCGAACGCGAGCGCGGCGGCACGATCTTGCCGAGCGCGGCCAGCACGACGGGAAAAGAGCAGCCGGCCAAGCCGAAGCCGATCAATGTCGAGGACGCATCGAGCATCGGCACGCTCGTCACATGCGCCATTAGCGCGAGACCCGCGGCATACAATAGAGCGCCGCCGCAGAGCACGCGCACCGTGCCGTATCGGTCGGCGATGATGCCGCCGAGCGGCTGGCCGATGCCCCAGAGCAGATTCTGCCAAGCGAGCGCAAAGGCGAAAACGTCGCGGCCCCAGTGATTGGCCGTCGAGATCGGCGTGAGGAAAAAGCCGAAGGTCGACCGCGGCCCGAACGCGATCAGCGCGATCAGACTGCCGAAGCCGATGACCAACGCCGGCGTGCGCCAGTTCTCTTGCACGCGCGGCCCGCGCGTCAGTCCCGTAACGTCGTCCATATCGCCCCGGCTAACGCGAGAGAGTCAGAAAGTTCCGCAGGGTAAGGCCTGCGTCCAAATCGCCCAAACGAAAATTGCGCTCTCATGAGCGTCCAGAGCATAGCAGATAGGCCTATACGGCTTGCCATAGCGGCAGCCGCTGACTATGCATTTCCCCTCCCTTGCCACTGGTTGTGTTGATCTCATGCCGTCCCTCCTCCGCGCCGACGCCTTCCTCTCGCCGCTCGAAATCGACGCCGCGGTCACGCACGCGCTCGACGAGGACTTAGGCCGTGCCGGCGACATCACCTCGATCGCGACAGTGCCGGAAGATACCCAAGGCCGCGCGGTGCTGGCCGCGCGCAAATCGGGCGTCATCGCCGGTCTGCCGCTTGCCGAAGCAGCGTTTCGCAAATTGTCGCCCGGCATCGCAATCGCGGCGCATTTGCGCGACGGCGTGGCGGTTCAGGCCGGCACCAGGCTGATGACGATTTCCGGCGATGCGCGCGCCATTCTCGGCGCCGAGCGCGTGGCGCTGAATTACGTCGGCCACCTTTCCGGCATCGCCACCGCGACCGCGGAATTCGCCTCCCGTATCGCGCACACCAAGGCGCGCGTCGTCTGCACGCGCAAGACAACGCCCGGCCTGCGCGCGCTCGAGAAATACGCAGTGCGCTGCGGCGGCGGCTTCAATCACCGTTTCGGCCTCGACGACGCGATCCTGATCAAGGACAACCACGTCGCGGTTGCCGGCGGCATCAAGCCGGTGCTGGCGCGCGCGGCGCAGACCGCGGGCCATCTGGTCAAGATCGAGATCGAGGTCGACTCGCTTGATCAGCTGCGAGAGGTGCTCGATGCCGGCATCGCCGACGTGGTGATGATCGACAATTTCGATCTGGATTCGATGCGCAAGGCCGTCGCCATGGTCGCGGGCCGCCTGGTCATCGAAGCGTCCGGCGGCATCACGCTCGACAGCGCGGCAGCGATTGCGGAAACCGGCGTGGATTATCTGTCGTCCGGCGCGCTGACGCACTCGGTGCAGAATCTCGATGTCGGCTTGGACATCGAGATGTGACGCATCAGAGCTTCGCCGTCGAAGCTGTGATGTCGGTATCAGCAGCCGGCGCGGCCGAAGCCTCCGGACTCTTCACGCTCGCCTCCGCCGCCGCGGGATTCGGTAGCGGATTTTCCGACAGCGCTTCGGGATCGGGCCGCAGGAAGTCCGCCTTGCTCGCGGGATCGACGTTCACGACACTCGCCGGCGCATTCGGACCCCAGACCGGCGCATCGTCACCATCGCCCCAATTGCGCGGCCGATAGAATGTGTGGACACCCAATCTGTATAGTCGCGTCATCTCGTGCACCCAGCTCGGATGCACCCAATAGGCGTGGTAATGCGTGGCGTGGCCGACTTCGGCGAGCCAGATCTTGCCGTCGAGTGTGTCGCGAGCGATCTGCTTGGCCTGCTCCCACATATCCGGCTCGTCGATCTTGTTGAGATCCTTGCCTTCGCAGGCGAAGGTGAATTGGCAGGCAAGATGGCGGTGCGAATTCTGATAGACGACACCGCAGACATCGTGCGGGTAATAGCCGGAGAACACCCGGTTCATCACCACTTGCGCCACGGCCTCCTGACCCTTCATCACTTCGCCGCGCGCTTCGAAATAGACCGCATCGGCGAGACACTTCTGCGCCTCGGCGCGCGGCGGACCGGCGAGGCCGAGGCGCTGCGCCGGACTCAGCACGCGACTCTCATCCTTGCCGGTGACGGTCTCGTCGCCGCTGTAATCGTCGTTGTCCTCAAGCGACGACATTTTGATGTTGGCCTCGGGTGGCGTCACCAGGATCGGCTCGGCGCCCGGCGCCCAGCTTTGCAGGCGCGCAGGCTCGCCCATAATGCTGTTGCCGAAATAGATTTGCGCGCTGCGATCGGCCGACGAGCCGTCGATGAAAGAGGCTTCGCCGAAATTCGTTTGCGCGACCGTCATCTCGCCGGGCTGCGGAATCTCCGGCGGCTTGTCGGCGATTTCCACGGCGTCATCGCCACCGCCCGGTACATTGCCGCGGTCGGCGGAGAGCATGGAGCGCGGCGCGATCGTGTTGCCGGCCTCATCTGCATGCAAACCGGCTGGCCTCAGCACCGATGTCGCCGGATTCGCAGCCTCCGCCGCAGCCACACTGGCGGCCTGCGGCGCGGAAGCCGGATTCGCTGCATCCATCTGCACCGGAGCGGCGGCATCGACTGCAGGGTTAGCTGCGGCATTGACCGGCGCGGAAGGCAGCGGACTGTCTTCGGCATGCGCGTCGGCTTTCGCCGGCTGTGGGGCTACGACCGGTGCTGTGGGTTGCATGAAGGCGGGCGTGGCGGGCTGCGCTGCTGCCGGCGCATCGATCGGCTGCAATTGCGGCAGCGTCTTTGGATCGATCGCGGCCGGCGTGGCGGGCGGCAGCCGGTCGCCTTTATTCGAGCGATTGACGGCCGGGTACTCGACCTGGCGCGTGGAACGTCCGGTGAGCGCCTCGTCGACTTTCCACGCATAGGCGTCGAGCGCACGCGGATCGAAATTGACGCTCTGGAATTCGAGCGGCGCGGGAATGACGGTTCCGATCGGGCGCGTGAAATTGAACGTCGCGCGCTCGATCGTGCCGAACGGTGACGCGATCAGATGCTCGCCGCCCCAGCTCGCGGACATGCTCGGGCGATGCGCGATGAGCGCAGCGAGATCCTGATATCCGATTGAGGTTGGCATCAGCGCGATGCAGAACGCGCTGAGCCAGAAGCGCGCCGAATTAGAAGCGCGCAGCACCCGAACACGCGACGCCACCATTACCCCGAAACCCCACCACGCAACGCAACGCGTACTCGGTAAATCAAACGCCACCGCAGTGGCGCAAATGCGACATGGCGATTTATTGTCGGGTTAACGTTGCGAAGGTGTTAATCGCAAAAGCACGCGAAAACTGCGCGCAGATCATTGTGGCGCAGCTTAGTACGCGAACGATTCATGCACACAGAACTAAGTCATGCGCACGAATGCGGAACTCAAATGAAATCGCGACAAATATCAGCACGCGAACAAGTTCGCGGCGGTACGATGATGAGTTCCGTGGTTGCGCTTCATTAACCACGAAACAATGCGAGTTCGCTTACGCGCGTCATCTCGCGCGGAAACTTACGCCGTGCTGCTTGCGCCCTTGCCGAGCGCGGCCTGTGCCGCGGCAAGCCGTGCAATCGGCACGCGGAACGGCGAGCACGATACATAATCAAGTCCGACTTCGACGCAGAACGCGACGGATGCGGGGTCGCCGCCGTGTTCGCCGCAAATTCCGAGCTTCAATTTAGGCCGCATCTTCCGGCCGCGTTCGGTGGCGATACGAATCAATTCGCCAACGCCTTCGCGGTCGATCGACACGAATGGATCGGCAGGCAAAATTCCCTTCGACGTATAGATCCCCAAGAAGCTCGCGGCATCGTCGCGGCTGATGCCGAAGGCGGTCTGCGTCAGATCGTTGGTGCCGAAGGAAAAGAACTCCGCCGTCTCAGCGATCTCGCCGGCCTTGAGCGCCGCGCGCGGCAATTCGATCATGGTGCCGACCTGGTAATTGAGCTTGCTCTTGGTCTCCTCGGCGACCTTCTTCGCCATGGCGTCGATGCACTCCTTGACGAGATCGAGCTCGGCCTTGCCGGCAATCAGCGGCACCATGATTTCGGGAACCACGGGCTTACCGGTGGCGCGGCCGGCCTCGACCGCGGCCTCGAAGATCGCGCGGGCCTGCATCTCGGCGATCTCGGGATAGGCGATCGCGAGCCGGCAGCCGCGAAAGCCGAGCATCGGATTGAACTCGTGCAGTTCGCGCGCGCGGTCCGCAAGCTTTTGCGGATCGGCGCCCATCGCGGCCGCCACTTCGGCGATTTCCTTCTCGGTATGCGGCAGGAATTCGTGCAGCGGCGGATCAAGGAGCCTGATGGTCACCGGCAGGTCGCCCATGATCTTGAACAGTTCGACGAAATCGGCGCGCTGCATCGGCAGCAATTTGGCTAGCGCGGTGCGGCGCGCGGCCTCGTCGCCGGCCAGAATCATCTCGCGCATCGCGCGGATACGCTCGTCCTCGAAGAACATGTGTTCGGTGCGGCAGAGCCCAATGCCTTCGGCGCCGAATTTGAGCGCGGTGCGGGCATCGGCCGGCGTATCGGCATTGGCGCGCACTTTGAGCTTGCGCACACCGTCGGCCCATTTCATCACGGTGGCGAATTCGCCGGCGAGCGCCGGCTCGATCATCGGCACTTTGCCGGCAAGCACTTGGCCGGTCGAGCCGTCGATGGTCAGCGTATCGCCCTTTTTCATGGTGATGCCGCCGGCACGCATGGTCTGCTCGCGATAATCGACGCGCAGCGAGCCGGCGCCGGAGACGCAGGGCTTGCCCATGCCGCGCGCGACGACGGCGGCGTGAGACGTCATGCCGCCGCGCGTCGTCAGAATGCCTTCGGCGGCATGCATGCCGTGAATGTCTTCCGGCGACGTCTCGATGCGGACCAGGATCACCTTGTGGCCCTGACTTTTTAGCAGCTCCGCTTCCTCGGACGAGAACACGATTTCGCCGGACGCCGCGCCGGGCGAGGCCGGCAGGCCGGTGGCGATGATTTTGCGCTCGGCATTGGGATCGATGGTCGGATGCAACAATTGGTCGAGCGCGCCGGGATCGATCCGCCCCACCGCTTCTTCCCTGGTGATCAGCTTTTCCTGCGCGAGTTCGACCGCGATGCGCAGCGCCGCCTGCGCCGTGCGCTTGCCGTTGCGCGTCTGCAGCATCCAGAGCTTGCCCTGCTCGATGGTGAATTCGAGATCCTGCATGTCGCGATAGTGCCGCTCGAGCACGCCGTGGATGCGCTTGAGCTCGGTGAATGCCTTGGGCAGCGCCGCTTCGAGCGACGGCTTGTCGGAACCGGACTCCTTGCGCGCGGCCTCGGTGATTTCCTGCGGCGTGCGGATGCCGGCGACGACGTCCTCGCCCTGGGCGTTGATCAGGAACTCGCCGTAGAGCTTTTTCTCGCCGGTCGACGGATTGCGCGTGAACGCTACGCCGGTGGCCGACGTATCGCCCATATTGCCGAACACCATGGCCTGCACATTGACCGCGGTGCCCCAGTTCTCCGGAATACCGTGCAGGCGACGGTAGGTGATGGCGCGCTGATTCATCCACGAGCTGAATACGGCGCCGATGGCGCCCCACAATTGCGCGTGCGCATCCTGCGGGAACGGCTTGCCCAATTCCTGTTCGACCCGCTTCTTATAGTGCTCGACCAGCGCTTGCAGATCGTCGGCGTTGAGATCGGTGTCGAGCGTGTAGCCGTTGCGCTCCTTGTGCTCGTCGAGAATCTCTTCGAAGTTCTGGTGTTCGATGCCGAGCACCACGTCGGAATACATGGTGATAAAGCGCCGATAGCTGTCCAAGGCGAAGCGCCGGTCGCCGGATTTTTCTGCAAGCGCCGCGACCGTCGTATCGTTGAGGCCGAGATTGAGCACGGTGTCCATCATGCCCGGCATCGACGCGCGGGCGCCGGAGCGCACCGAGACCAGCAGCGGATTTTTCTTGTCGCCGAATGTCTTGCCGGTGATGCGGCCGACGGCGGCCAGAGCCGCCTCGACCTGTGCCTTCAAATCCTTCGGATAGGTTTTGCCGTGCGCGTAGAAATAGGTGCAAACCTCGGTGGTGATGGTGAAGCCCGGGGGCACCGGCAGGCCGAGATGCGCCATTTCGGCAAGCCCCGCGCCTTTGCCGCCGAGCAGATTGCGCATCGAGGCGCGGCCCGCAGCCTTGCCCCCGCCGAACGCATAGACCCATTTGCCCTTGCCGGAGGCCTGAGCCGCTGATTTCGGCGCGGCTTTGCCGGCTTGCGCCGGCTTGCGCGCGCTTGCGGCACGGGCCTTTTTCACGGGCTTACGAGAGGTTTTGCTTTTGCGGGATTTGGCCATGGTGGTTCAGCAGCGGCGATGTTCAACGATATGGGAGGCTTTTAGATCGCAAATCCCGTCCGGCGCAAATTCATTGGATGAAATGATGGATGGCATTGAGCCCCATCAATCCGACGATGATGAGATAGATCGCGACGATGAAGTTGAGCAGCCGCGGCATCAGCAGGATGAGAATACCGCAGATCAAAGCGACAAGCGGCGTGATATGGGCGGCGGTGATGACCATGAAAAACCTCTGGGATTTCAGGTTGTAAAATCGGAAGGTCCGCGCAACGCCTACTCAACGCGCGAAGCGCCGTTCGGTTCTAGCACGTCTCGGTGAATTGAAAACCGGCCTTTGCTCGTCGTGCCCAGCCTTGTGCCGGGCGTCCACGTCTTTGCGATAGCAACGAAAGTCGTGGATGGCCGGGACAAGCCCGGCCATGACGATGAAACTAACCCTCGATCTTGGAAAAATCCGCAACTGCGCGGGTGGCGGCGCGGATTTCGTTGAGGAGCTTCAGCCTGTTCTCGCGCAGTGCCTTGTCCTCGACATTCACCGTTACTTCCTCGAAGAAGGCATCCACGTACGGCCGCAATCGGGAAATTGCAGCCATGGCCCCGGTAAAATTTTCATCTTGAACAGCCGTGCCTACGATTAAATTCGTTTCCGCAATAGCCTCAGCCAGTCGAACTTCCTCAGGCCGGTCGTACAGGCTTTGGTTGGGTGAGCCTTCGAACGTCCTCTCCTCGCGCCTCTCCTCGATAGTAAGTATTTTTGTCGCGCGCCTATATCCCTCAAGCAGGTTTTTGCCGTCATCAGTGTTAAGAAAACCTGCCAATGCATCAACACGGCGGACGATGAGGAGAAGGTCGTCTTGGCCTTCCAATTCGAATACAGCCTTAACTAGATCGTGTCGGGCACCCTGTTCGCGTAGTTGAGCTTCAAGCCTTCCAGCAAAGAACACTAACAACTCAACTAATCCGGGCGCCAAAGCATCCAGCGCGAGAGGTTGAGCATTTTCGTGCTGTTGTCGCTCTTTGACGATTTTCCGACCTTCATTGATTGCGCCAATTTTGGCCACGTCAGTAAGGAACAAATCTTCGTAAGAAACATCTCCAATCGAATGACCTAGCATCTGTCCTTTTAGAACGATCGTGTGCGCGAACAGCCAATCGAACAGGTGCATTCTAATCTTATTGTTCAAGAGCAGACGTAAAACTCCTAGCGCCGCTCGCCGAAGGCCTTGGGGATCCCCGCTTCCTTTCGGCTTCTCATTGATTGCCCAGAAACCGACCAACCTGTCGATCTTGTCTGCCAACGCAACAGCAATTGACACTGCATCGCTCGGCACCAGATCGTCCGGCCCCTTGGGCTTGTAGTGATCCTCGATGGCGTGAGAGACGGCTTCATCCTCGCCTTGCGCTTCGGCGTAATATTTGCCCATGGTGCCTTGCAACTCAGGAAATTCGCCGACCACTTCCGTGAGCAGATCCGCCTCACACAGCTTCGCGGCGCGCTTCGCCTTCGCGACGTCGGCACCGACCACCGGCGCCAATGCGGCCGCTAGCTGCTCGATGCGTTCGAAACGTTTCGCCTGCGAGCCAAGCTTCTCGTGAAACACGATGTGCTCGAATTTCGGCAGCCGGTCTTCCAGCCGCGTCTTCAGGTCGGTCTCATAGAAGAATTTCGCATCGGACAGCCGGGCGCGGATGACGCGCTCGTTGCCGGTGACAATGGCTTTGCCGCCGTCGTCGGCTTCGAGATTGGAGACGAGCAGGAATTTGTCGACGAGCTTGGCATGCGCGGCATCGCGCAAGACAAAGCATTTCTGGTTGTTGCGGATAGTGGCGCGGATGACTTCTTCCGGGATGTGCAGGAATTTTTCGTCGAACGACCCCATCAGCACGACCGGCCATTCGACAAGGCCCGCGACTTCGTCGAGCAGGCCTTGGTCCTCGACCAGTTCGAGCCCCTGCGCGAAAGCGAGTTGCTTGGCTTCGGTGAGGATGATGCTTTTTCGCCGCTCGGCGTCGAGCACCACCTTGGCCTTGTCGAGCTTGGCCTGATAATCGGCGAGCCGACGGACGGTGAAGGGCTGCGGCGCGAGGAAACGATGCCCGCGCGTCTCGTTGCCGGCGGTGATGCCACCAACCGAAAACACCACGATGTCCGGCTCCTCGGTCTCCGGCCCGAACGTGGCGACGATGGAATGCAGCGGCCGCACCCAGGTGAGCGCGCCGGGCTCGCGCGACGGCGCGCCCCAGCGCATCGATTTCGGCCACGGAAAGCTCTTGATCACCTCGGGCAGGATTTCGCCGATCACCTCGATCGCGGTGCGGCCCGGCTTCTCGATCACCGCAACATAGAAGTCGCCCTTCTTGTCCGGCTGCACCTTGGCTTCGCTGATCGATTTCAGCCCGGCGGCTTTGAGGAATCCCGCAACCGCGTTTTCCGGCGCGCCGACGCGAGGGCCCTTCTTCTCTTCGCTCAGATCGGGCTGGCGCACCGGCACGCCATGCACGGCAAGCGTCAGCCGCCGCGGCGTGACGAAAGCCTTAGCGCCCTCGTAGACCAGACCCGCATCGACCAGCCGGTCGGTGACGGCCTTCTTCAAATCCTCCGCGGCGCGCGCCTGCATGCGCGCGGGGATTTCTTCGGAGAACAGTTCGAGGAGAAGATCGGGCATCAGGTCAGCGCTTTATGACTGCCGTCGCAGAGCGGCTGGTGCTGCGAGCGCTTGCAGGCGCAAAACCAGGCTTCTTCGTCTTTCTGCGCCTTCCACTCTTGCGGCTGAAACGGCGTGCCCTTGTGCGAGCCGTCGCAGAACGGCTGCGATTTCGAGCGGCCGCAGGCGCACCACCAATAGCTCTTGCCGGCTTCGACCTTGACCGGGAGCGGTTTGCGTCCGCCGATTTCGGGCATTTCGCTCATTTGCGTTGTTCCGCTCCGCTCATGTGCTCCTCCCTCCGCCTGCGGTGGCGAGCCAGGCCTCGCCGCAGGCTTTCGCCAATTCGCGCACCCGCAAAATGTAGCTCTGCCGCTCGGTCACCGAGATGACGCCGCGCGCATCGAGCAGATTGAAGACGTGGCTCGCCTTGATGCACTGATCGTAAGCCGGCAGCGCCATCAGATGTTTTTCGCGATCGCTCGCCCAGCCGGCGGCGAGATATTTCTTGCACGCCTCTTCCGCCATGCGGAACTGCGCGAACAGCATGTCGGTGTCGGCGTATTCGAAATTGTGCCGCGAATATTCCTGCTCGGCCTGCAGGAACACGTCGCCGTAGCTCACCTTCTGCGCGCCGTCGCGGCCGTTGAAATTGAGCTCATAGACGTTGTCGACGCCCTGCACATACATCGCGAGCCGCTCGAGGCCATAGGTGAGTTCGCCGGCGACCGGCGCGCATTCAACACCCGCGACCTGCTGAAAGTAAGTGAACTGCGACACTTCCATGCCGTCGCACCAGCACTCCCAGCCGAGCCCCCAGGCGCCGAGCGTCGGGCTTTCCCAATCGTCCTCGACGAAGCGGATGTCGTGAATCTTCGGATCGATGCCGATGGCATAGAGCGACTTCAGATAGAGATCCTGCAAATCGTCCGGCGACGGTTTGAGGATCACCTGGAACTGATAGTAGTGCTGCAGGCGGTTCGGGTTCTCGCCATAGCGGCCGTCCTTGGGCCGGCGCGACGGCTGGACATACGCGGCGTTCCACGATTTCGGGCCGAGCGCGCGCAAGGTCGTCGCCGGATGAAAGGTGCCGGCGCCGACTTCCATGTCATAGGGCTGAAGAATGACGCAGCCCCAATCGGCCCAATAGCGCTGCAGCGCCAGGATCAGGCCCTGGAACGAGCGGTCGGGGCGCATATAGGGCGGCAGATCGACGCTGGCGGCTGAAGGGGTTGCAATCATGGCGCGTTGTTGGTGGATGGCGGGCGGCAGGTCAAGCCTTCACGTCGCCCTCGCGGCTGGCATGACGCATGGCCTTACGCCCCTTATGCTGCTATCGGAAATCCGCGACCGGGACGGAAACATGAGCGATAGCTCGGATCCGATATCTGATTCCCGGCATGTGACGCCTGATTATCAAGGGGGGAGTTGTGCGCAGAAATGTAGCCATGTTGGTCGCCGGAGCCGCGGCGCTGTCGTTTGCCTCGGCCCAAATCGCGCAAGCCGACGATTTCCCGTCGCGACCGGTCCATATCGTGATCGCCTTTCCGCCCGGCGGCCCGACCGATTTCGTCGGCCGGGTCGTGGCGGAGAAGATGCGCGATACGCTCGGCCAGCCCGTCATCATCGACAACAAGCCCGGCGCCAATGGCACGCTCGGCGGCGAATTCGTCGCCAAGTCCGATCCCGACGGCTACACGCTGTTTCTGACCACGGCCGGCGCGGTGACGGTGTCGCCGCATATCATGGCCGACCTGCATTACGACCCGCTGCGTGATTTTGCGCCGGTGGCGCTGGTAACGACGGTCACCGAGGTGCTGGCGGTGACGCCGAAATCCGGCATCAAGACCGCGAAGGAACTGGTCGCGCTCGCCAAGGAGAAGCCCGGCACCATTGCGTTCGCTTCGACCGGCATCGGCTCGCCGCCGCACCTGGCGCAGGAACTGCTCGACGCGTCGGCCGGCGTGCAATTCCTGCACGTGCCTTATCGCGGCGCCGCTCCTGCCTTGACCGATCTACTCGCCGGCCAGGTCGAGGTGATCGCCGCCGACATTCCGGTGCTGATCTCGCAGATCAAGGGCGGCAATCTCGTGCCGATCGGCGCGGCGTCGAACAAGCGCGACGCCATTCTGCCGAACGTGCCGACGCTCGCAGAGCAAGGCTATCCCAACACCGACGCGTCCAACTGGTACGGGTTGCTCGCGCCGGCAAAGACGCCGGCCGCGGTGATCCAGAAAATCAACAGCGCCGTGAACGCGGCGCTGAACGATCCGGCGACGCGCGACAAGCTGGTTCAGGCCGGCGCCACGCCGGTCGGCAATACGCCGGAGAGTTTTGGCACTTTCATGAAGGCGGAATACGACAAGTGGGGCCGTGTCGTGAAAGAGCGGAACATCAAGGAGACGTCGCAGTAGGACTAGAGCGTAATTGGTTCAGATTGAAGCGCTTGTCGCTCTGGGATTTCGATTGAGCACGATCTTTTCGGAAAACCGGCGTCCACTTTTCCGGATCATGCTCTAGCCCGGCCGGTATTCCCCGGTTTTCGGATCGCGCTTCAGAGTCGGCAAGGCGTTGCGGTCGACCGGTTCGACGGCAGCGCGGGCGCGCACGTTGTCGAGTTCGGCATTGACTCGCCGCGCCTCCTTGGAACACCAGCGCACCAAGGCGGCCGCTCCGACTATTCCCAGCGCAAAGATAACGACCGGCGGCATGAGCGCCTCCTCGAACAATTCAACTTTAGTTGCGCATGATCTTTTCGGAAAACCGGTTCCCACTCTTCCGGATCATGCGCTAAAGCCCGAACCGCGCCCACATTGCGCGCGCCTCAAGCGCCGAGATCAGGTCCTCGGCGAAACCCGTTTGGCGACCCGCGAAAAACCCCGCCCTCGCACCGTCCATCATATCGCCGGCGCTCACGCCAAGCACGCGGCGGCCGAAATAGCCGCGTTCGGTGACCAGAGGTGTAACCACCTTGTCGCCAAATCGTTCGCGCAGGACCCCGCGCAAGTCGCCGATGCCATCGACCAGGCCGAGTTCCAATGCCCGCCGCCCGGTCCAATATTCGCCGGAAAATAAGTCGCTTTCCGGGCCGTTAAGCTTGTCGCCGCGCCGCGATTTTACCAGGGCGATGAAATCGTCATGGATGGCGCGCTGCAACTTCTTCAGGCGTTCTACGTCGCTGGGGTCTTCCGGCAGGAACGGATCGAGCGAGGCCTTGTGCTCGCCCGACGTATAGAGGCGGCGTTCGATCCCGACCTTCGCGATCAGCTTGTCGAAGCCGAACGAGCCGCCGACCACGCCGATCGAGCCGACGATCGAATGCGGATCGGCGATGATCTCGTCGCCGGCGCAGGCGATCATGTAGCCGCCCGAGGCGCCGGCATCCTCGACGAAAGCGATGACCCGACGTTTGTGCTCGGCGGCAAGCTCACGGATGCGGCGGAAAATCAGGTGCGATTGTACCGGCGAGCCGCCCGGCGAATTGATGGCGAGCGCAACAGCGGGCGCATTCTTGGTGGCGAAGGCCTTGTCGAGCGTGCGCGCGAGGCCGGCGAGACTTAGGCCCGGCCGCAGCGGCGTCGAAAAGCCGATGACCCCGGTGAGCCGCACCACCGGAACTGTCGGCTTGTCGCGGCGAAATCGGGCCGGAATGAATGGCCGCAACGCGCTCATGGCGCGGCCGGCAAGGCCCGCGGAACCCTGCCCCGCCGGCGGCTTAGTCGTTGGCTCAGTGACTGGCTCGGTCATCGGGTCCCGCTCAACAGCTCAAATATGATCGGTCGCATTAACGCTCAACTAACCGTTTCTTAATGTTTGGAACGCTTCTTGCTTGGTGTAGGTGAGCAAAATAACGGCGGAGGCCAAGAAGCAAATGAAGATCTACTTTCTCCTGATGCTCATCAGCGTGTTTGTGGGCCTTTCCTATATGCCCATGCGCACCGAAGCGAAGCAAAAGGTGGCGGCGCAGCCCGATTCCTTGCCAGCCTAATGCACAACCGCTGAGCAGTTTTGCGTTTTGTCGGTGTCAATTTTCAAGGATTGCGCAATCCAAGAAATTAGTCTCGTGGTCCACTATCAATTGTCTGTGTGACGTCCCTCTCGGACAGAACCCCACATCAGTTTTGAGTAAGCGACAGGCCTTTGCCGTCGCGTAGAACGGTTTCCGCCGCAACCGTTGGCTTGCCGTCGGCATCTGTAAGCACCAGACCCGCCAGCAAAGCGAGCGGGCCGTTCCGATCTCTTATTGCCCGCGACAGGATGCGGATCGCCGGACCGCCGGCTTTGCCATGGATCGGCAAGACCGTGATCGCGCCAAAGCCGTCGCCGAGCGCCGCAAGCACGTCGCCAAGCCCATCGGCACGCCAGATCAGCGTGACGGCGCCTCCGGAGCGGAGCAAGCGTCGCGCTGTGCCAAGCCACCGCGCGAGCGTCTGATCGGACGCGACATGCGCCGCGCTACGGGCGGGGTCGGGCGACGGATTTTGTGCCGGGTTGAACGGCGGATTCATCAGCACGTGATCGGCCGATCCCGGCGCGAGCCCCGCGGCGGTGAAGGCTGCGGCCGGTGCCGCAACGTCGAGAGCGACAGCGCGCACGCGCCCCGAGAGGCCGTTGCGGTTTGCGTTCGTGGCGGCAAGCGCGGCAAGCGCCGGATCGCGCTCGACGAGCGTCACATCGAGGCCCTCAACGCGGCGCGCCAGCGCCAGACCTGCCGCGCCGACGCCGGCGCCAAGCTCGACCGCGCGCTCGCCGGCCTGCGCTGCGACCGCCGCGGCAAGCAGGATCGCATCATGGCCGAAGCGATGACCGCGCAACGGCTGGCGCAGCACAAGCTTGCCGCCAAGGACCTGGTCCTCGCTCACCTGTTCGCCGATCCGGCCAAGGTCAGCGGGCATCCGGACGGAGCTCATTGCCGAAGCCGGCTTCCTCCAGAAGCCGGCGCGCGCGCTCGATCTCTCCCTCCTCGACCAGAATGCGGCGCGGGAAAATACCGATCGAGCCTTCCAGCACGCTCATATTCTGATCCACCACCATGTGGCCGATATCGGCGCCGTTGAGCAGCGCCTCGATGGCGGTGATCAGAACCGGATCGTTGGTGCGAACGAGTTCGCGCATGGTCAGCTCCGCCGCCGGTCTTCGCCCGGCGCGCGCAGCGCCAGATAAGCGATCAGCTTGGCCTCGCGCCGGCCGCGCGTGACAGTATCGAGGATCAGCCCGACGGCGACGGACAGGCAGGCCAGCACCATCAAACCGGTCGAGAGCACCGCCGTGGGCAGGCGCGGCACCAGACCCTCCTGCACATAGGTGATGAAGATCGGGACGGCGAGACCGACGGCCATGATGCCGAGCGCGATGCCGAGCGAACCGAACAGCGCCAGCGGGCGCTCGGCGCGATAGAGTTTCAGCACCGTCCAAAGAATGCGAAATCCGTCGTGCCAGGTATTGAGCTTGGACGCCGAGCCGCGCGGCCGCGAATAATACGGCGTCGCCACTTCCCCGACCGGCAATTCAAGTTCGAGCGCATGCACGGTCAATTCCGTCTCGATCTCGAAACCGCCGGAGAGAATTGGAAACGATTTGACGAAGCGGCGTGAGAACACGCGATAGCCGGAAAGAACGTCGGTGAAGGCGCGGCCGAAAATATGCGCGACAAAGCCGGTGAGCAGCCAATTGCCGGCGCGATGGCCGGGCCGATAGGCCGCGGCCTCGTCATCGACACGGGCCGCAACCACCATGTCGAGCCGGTCGGCGACGAGCTTGTCGATCATGGTCTGCGCGCTCGGTGCATCATAGGTCGCGTCGCCGTCGACCAGCACGTAGAGATCGGCCTCGATGTCATTGAACATCCGCCGCACCACGTAACCCTTGCCCTGATGGGTCTCGCGGCGGACCACCGCGCCCGCCGCTGCGGCGGCCGTGACGGTGCCGTCTGTCGAGTTGTTGTCATACACATAAACGCTCGCGCCTGGCAGCGCCGCGCGGAAATCGGCGACCACTTTGGCGATCGCGTGTTCTTCATTGTAACAGGGCACCAAAACCGCCACGTCGAGCGGGGTTTGGAGCCGGTTTTGCGCACTGTGTTCCACAGCAAGATCGTTGCTTGACATTCGTCCTCGGCGCCGCCACTCGGAGTGGCATGATCGGTATCGGCACTATATTTGCCTGCGGACTTGCCGGGTCACCATAGCGTTTCTATGCTTCGTGGTCTTCCTGTGGAGAAACACAAAGTGGCAGTTGTCGTCCCGTTCGAAAGTGCGCGAAAGCCCTCGGTCGAGCCTCTGGTCGAGCTCGTTGCCGCCGATATGGAACGCGTCAATGCCACGATCATCTCGCGCACTGGCTCCGAGGTGACGATGATCCCGGAGGTGGCCAACCACCTCATCAGTTCCGGTGGCAAACGGCTGCGGCCGATGCTGACTTTGGCGCTGGCGAAGCTCGCCGGCTATGGCGGCGAGGGCCATATCAAGCTCGCCGCCGCAGTCGAATTCATGCACACCGCGACGCTGCTTCATGACGATGTCGTGGACGAGAGCGAATTGCGGCGCGGCCGCACCGCTGCACGCATGCTGTGGGGCAACGAAGCGAGCGTGCTCGTCGGCGACTTCCTGCTCGGCCAGGCATTCAAGATGATGGTCGAAGTCGGCAGCCTGAAAGCGCTGGAAATCCTGTCGTCGGCCGCTTCGGTGATCGCCGAAGGCGAGGTCATGCAGCTCGCTGTCGCCAAGAACACGGCGACGACGGAAGACGAATATATTGCGGTGATCCGCGGCAAGACCGCCGAACTGTTCGCGGCGGCCTGCGAGGTTGGGCCGGCGCTGTCGGCACGGCAGAAAGCCGAACAGGCGGCCAGCCGTTCCTTCGGCATGAATCTCGGCATCACCTTTCAGCTGATCGACGACGTGCTCGATTATGGCGGCGCGTCGGCGCATCTCGGCAAGAATGTCGGCGACGATTTCCGCGAGGGCAAGATCACGCTGCCGGTGGTGCTCGCCTTCCGCCGCGGCACCGACACCGAGCGCGAATTCTGGCGGCGGACACTCGAGCGCGGCGAGACCGCCGATACCGATCTCGATCATGCGATCGGGCTTATGGTGCGGCACCGCGCACTCGAAGACACGATCGGCCGGGCGCATCATTACGGCGCGATCGCCCGCGATGCGCTGGCGCTGTTTGCCGATTCACCGATGAAGGCGGCGTTGGTCGAGACCGTCGACTTCTGCATTTCGCGCACGCACTGACGGGATGTCTAGATACCGCTTCCCAGCGTGCAGGCTTGCGCCCACCAGTTCGGATACTTGGCACATAGGATCTTAGCCGCGGCGTCCGCGTCCGCAGCGGAGGCAAACAGGCCAAAACACGTCGCGCCGGAGCCTGACATGCGCGCCAGCCGACAGCCGGCAAGGCCGCGCAGAGCCGTCAGGACGTCAGCGATCACCGGCCGCAATGCAACCGCCGGCGCTTCGAGATCGTTGGGCAGCACCTGCAGCATCTGCAGCAACTGATCGGAACTCGCCAGTGTCGCAACAGCCGTAAGATCGAGCGGCGCTGCCGGTCGCGCCCTTGTCTTCCAGCCGGCGAAGACGTGCTTGGTCGCAAGCGCGACGCCGGGATTGACCAGCACTGCCGGAAGCCGCGGCAATGGAAGCGGCTGCGAAAGCTGCTCACCGATGCCGCGCATCAACCGCGGCCTCGGATCAAGACAAACCGGCACATCGGCGCCGGTGGCGCGTGTGGCGTCCTGCAAATGCGGATTGTCCAGTGCAAGCTTATTGGCTTGCGCGATCAGGCGCAGTGCCGCGGCAGCATCGGAAGAGCCGCCGCCGAGCCCGGCCGCAACGGGCAAATTCTTTTCGAGGTGAAACGCGCCCAGGATGAGATCGGGTATGCGCGCTGCGAGTGCGCGCGCCGCCTTGAAGACGAGATTGTCGGCGTCGGCACCGGCCTCGCTCGCCGTTGCACCGCTGAGCGTCAGCGACAATGCGCCCCCGGGCGTGAAGGTGAGCCGGTCGCCGTAATCGGCGAATACGACCAAGCTTTCGAGCTCGTGATAACCGTCGGCGCGGCGGCCAAGCACCCGCAGCGTCAGGTTCACCTTGGCCGGTGCGCGCGCAACGAGCGGAACTGACAAGGCGCCAGCTCAGCCGCCGTTGCCGGTCTTCTTGGTGTCGGCGCCCGAACCGGAATTCGCCTTCGCCGCATCGAGCGGCGCGGCCGGCTTGCTGGCATCCGCCGACGACGATGTATCGGAGGGCAACCCATTCTGCAGCTTGGCCTCGATCTTGGGCAGATCGTCCGGATCCGGCTTCAAATCCTTGGCGTGCGACCACTGGAAATGCGCCTCCAGCATCCGGCCGACGCGCCAATAGGCATCGCCGAGATGGTCGTTGATGGTCGGATCTTCCGGCTTGAGCTCGACGGCGCGTTCCAGATTCTTGACCGCTTCGTCGTAATTTCCGGTACGGAAATAGGCCCAGCCCAGCGAGTCGACGATATAGCCGTCATCCGGCCGCTGCTCGACGGCGCGGCGGATCATGTCCATGCCCTGATCGAGATGGACGCCCTGGTCGACCCAGGAATAGCCGAGATAGTTGAGCACCAGCGGCTGTTCAGGGAACAGCTCCAGCGCCTTTTTCATGTCGGCTTCGGCGGGCGGCCATTGGTGCGAGCGCTCGTAGCAAATGCCGCGGAAATAGAACACGACCCAGTTCGACTTCTCGGGATTGGGCACCGTGTCGATGGCCTTGCTATAGGTGTCGGCGCAGCCGGCGAAGTCTTTGCGCGTGCGCTGGATATTGCCGAGCTCGATGATCGCCTCGGTGTCCTTGGGGCGCTGCGCGATCACGCGTTGCAGCCGCTGCTTGGCCTCGTCGGTGCGATCGAGCGCATCGAGATCGACTGCCATCTGAATTTCGGCATTGCGCGACAGCGATGAGTTCGCCGGAACCCGCTCATAAGCCTTGATAGCGAGATCGGGCTTCTTCAGATCTTCGTAGAGATCGCCGAGCGACAACAGCGCCATCGGATGCGACGGCTGCAGATAGAGCGCGAGCTGCAGATAGATCAACGCCAGATCCTCGCCGCCGCGGCGGCCGATCGAAGCACCGAGACCGTACAGCGCCTCGGCGGCGCCGGCCTGCGGTGAATCGACGAGCGTCGGCAGCTTTTGGCCGTCGGCAATCGCCTTCATCTCTTCATTGACCAACGGATGGTCGGGCAGAACCTTGGCGAAGTCTTGATAGACCTTCAGCGCGTCGTCCTTGCTGCCGTTGCGGGACAGGAAACGGCCATAGGCCTGCACGGTACGCAACGCCGACGGATCGGTCTTGTAGGCGCTCTCGTAGCGCTTCTGCGCGCCCTTCTTGTCGCCGGCGAGATCGAGGATGAAGCCCGCATGCAGATCCTTGAAAATACCGTACCAATCCGGCCCCGACAGCTTGTCCATGGTGTCGACCGCGCCATGCGCGTCGCCGGCGCCTTCCTGCGCCCATGCCGAGAGCAGCGCCGCGGTCAGATCGGTCACCGGGCCGCGCACCGACTGCGCGAAGTTCTGCTTGGCCGCGCCGTAATGCTTCAGCTTGAGTTCGCGGATACCAATCACAAGGTGGGAAATCTTGTCGGTGTGATCGACGTCGAGCATGCGCTCGGCAAGCTTTGAGGCCTGATCGATGTCGCCGTTGGTGAGGACAGAGAGAAATGTGCGGCTCAACAAGTCCGGATTCTTCGGATCGAGCTTGAGCACATCCATATAATAGGCAGCCGCGGCGGTGGCATCGCGCTCGGCGCCGGCATGGCGGGCGGCGAGATAACTGCCGGCGGCGTTCTCAGGCGAAAGTTCCGCTGGCGCCGGTGCCGGAACGGTGGCCGCTTGGGCAGCGAGCACCGATGGAAAACCGAGGGCGAGAGCAATGCCAAGCATGGCGGCACGCCGGGGCAACAGCGAGTAAATCACGACATCTCCATAAGCGAATTGGGTCTGCAGCGAATTGGGTCGGCGACAAATCGGGTCGGCTGACTCGCAACAAGGGCCGATCATCTGGATGCGCGAGAATGGCCTTTTTGTTGTGCCGCCGCAAGGATGCCGGCTGACGCCGCCCCGTCGTCGTCCCCTCGTGCTCCAGCACGAGGCGGTTCGTTTAAGCCCCAACGGCGGCGAAATCGCGGCAGCGAGCGATCACATAACCGGCAATCACATATTCGGATAATTCGGGCCGCCGCCGCCCTCGGGCGGCACCCAGGTGATGTTCTGATTCGGGTCTTTGATGTCGCACGTCTTACAGTGCACGCAGTTTTGCGCGTTGATCACGTAGCGCGGCCCACCGGCATCCTCGACCCATTCATAAACACCGGCGGGGCAATAGCGCGCCGACGGCCCGGCATAGACGTGGTATTCCGACGATTTCTGCAAGGCGGCGTCGCCCAGCAAAAGATGAGCCGGCTGATCTTCCTCGTGATTGGTGTTGGATAAATAGACCGAGGACAACCGGTCGAAGGTGAGCTTGCCGTCCGGCTTTTGATAGACGATGCGCTTGCATTGCGCCGCGGGCTTGAGCGTCGCGAAATCCGGCTTGCCGTGCTTGAGCGTGCCGAACAGCGAGAAGCCGAGCGTATTGGTCCACATGTCGAGGCCGCCGAGCGCGATGCCGGCAAAAGTGCCGAGCTTCGACCATAGCGGCTTGGCATTGCGCACCCGCCACAGATCGTGGCCGATAGGGGATGAACGCCACGCCTCTTCGTAAGTCGAGATCTCGTCATTGGCGCGGCCGGCCGCGAGCGCGGCCGCCACATGCTCGGCCGCGAGCATTCCCGACAACATGGCATTGTGGCTGCCCTTGATGCGCGGCACGTTGACGAAGCCCGCGGCGCAACCGATCAGCGCGCCGCCCGGGAAGACGAGCTTCGGCACCGACTGATAGCCGCCCTCGGTAATGGCGCGGGCGCCATAGCAAATCCGCTTGCCGCCTTCCAACGTGTCGCGCACGAGCGGATGCGTCTTGAAGCGTTGGAATTCATCGAACGGCGACAGATATGGATTTTTGTAATTGAGGTGCACGACAAAACCGACGGCGACCAGATTGTCGTCGAAGTGATAAATGAAAGAGCCGCCGCCGGTGGCATTGCCAAGCGGCCAGCCGAGCGTGTGCTGCACGAGGCCGCGCCGATGCTTGTCGGGAGCGACCTGCCAGAGCTCTTTGAGGCCGATGCCGAATTTTTGCGGGTCGCGATTTTGCGAGAGGCCGAAACGCTCGATCAGGATCTTGGACAGGCTGCCGCGGGCGCCTTCGGCGAAAAAAGTGTACTTACCGCGCAGTTCCATGCCGCGGGTGAAGCCGGATTTACTATCGCCGCCTTTGCCGATGCCCATGTCGCCCGTGGCGATGCCTGAGACCGCATTGTTCTCGAACAAGAGCTCCGCCGCCGCGAAGCCCGGATAGATCTCGACGCCGAGCGCTTCCGCCTTGCGCGCGAGATAGCGGCAGACCTCACCCAGCGAGACGATGAAATTGCCGTGATTGCTCATCAAAGGCGGCATCAAAGCGAGCGGCAGCCGCAGCGCACCGGATTCTCCGAGCGCATAGAAGCGGTCGGATGTCACTTTGGTCTTGATCGGCGTGTCTTCGCCGCGCCATTCCGGGATCAAACTGTCGAGCCCGATCGGGTCGACGACGGCCCCGGACAGGATATGGGCGCCGACTTCGGAGCCCTTCTCGACGACCACTACGGAAGTATCCGGCGCAAGCTGCTTGAGCCTGATTGCGGCCGAAAGGCCGGCTGGGCCGGCACCGACGATGACAACGTCGAATTCCATTGCCTCCCGGGCCGGAAGCTCCGTTGCGTTCATGATCCTGGCTCCGTTCCCGGTCGCTCAGAGCATGATCCCGAAAAGTGGATACCGGTTTTCGGAAAAGATCATGCTCAAATAGGTGTCCAACCCGATTGTTCACGAAATTGCCGCGCTGACAATCGCTGCGACCTTCAAATCGGCTTGCAGCGCGCTTTGCCTTCGCTCATGACTATTGCGCACATGAATATCTTGCTCTTGGACAGACTTATGAATGTTCCCGGCCACAAAGAAGCGCGCGAATTGATCGCCTTCTATCTGGATGCCGGCGCCGATGCTTTGCTCGGCGAGGAGCCGGTCGATCGCATGGCGGACGAAAGTCCGTCAATCGCTCCGCCTGCCCGAGCCGCGAGCGACGCCGTAGCCCGAGTCCTTCCGCACAAAGGAACGGTCCCGGCACGGGAGAGGCCGCTGCCTCAGCCGGCCCCGCCTGCCTCGCCCGAGGCCGCGGCCATGGCGGCGCGCGAAGCGGCCAAGAGCGCAGGATCACTTGACGAGTTGCGGGCGCTGCTCGATGGTTTCGAAGGCTGCGCGTTACACGCGACCGCAACGCAGTTGGTCTTTGCCGACGGCAATCCGCAAAGCCGCGTCATGTTCGTCGGCGAAGCGCCGGGCTACGACGAAGATATTTCCGGCAAGCCCTTCGTCGGCCGCTCCGGCAAACTCCTCGACCTCATGATGGCGGCGATCGGGCTCGATCGCACCAAGGCCTATATCGCCAATGTCGTGCCGTGGCGGCCGCCGGGCAACCGCACGCCGACGCCGCAAGAAACCGCGATCTGCCTGCCGTTTATCCGCCGCCAGATCGAGCTTGCCGATCCCGACATCGTGGTCTGCCTCGGCGGCCCGGCGATGCAGACGCTGCTTGGCCTCAAGGACGGCATCACCCGCAGCCGCGGTCGCTGGTTTCCCTACGACACCGGCAGCCGCGAGATCAGAGCGCTCGCGACTTTTCACCCGGCGTTCCTGTTGCGGAGCCCGCTGCAGAAGCGTTTCGCTTGGCGGGATTTTCTCGCACTGAAGAAAGCGCTCGCGGCGCACGTTTAGTTTTACCGCACCGCCACCAGGAGCGCGCCGGCCGCGACCAGAGCGACACCGAGCCAATTCACCGCCGAGAGCTTCTCGCCGAGAAACAGCACGCCGAACACGGCGACCAGCACGACGCTTAATTTGTCGATCGGCGCCACCTGGGCCGCATTGCCGAGCTTGAGCGCGCGGAAATAGCACAGCCACGACGCGCCGGTGCCGAGCCCCGACAGGGCGAGGAACAAATAGGTACGGGCGGAAATGTCGGCCGGGTTCTGGAATTGCCTGGTCGCGTAGACGATGAGGCCGAGAACGCAGACGACGATAATGGTGCGAATGAAGGTCGCGAGATCGGAATTGACGTTCTCGACGCCGACTTTGGCGAAGATCGCGGTGAGCGCCGCGAAGACCGCTGACAGCACCGCCCACGCTTGCCACGATGAAAAGGCTCCGGCGTTCATCGCTTCCTCCTCGGTCTGGCTTTGCGCTCCAATCGATCGCGAACTTAGCTGCAAAGATCAGCGCCGGCACCAGCGCAGCGGGCTTCGCCTCGGCGAATTTGCCGCTGCCCTATTTTGGCGCCGGCATCACGCTGCCCGGCCTGATGACGCCCCAGCCGATCCGCAGCAGCGGCAGCCGGCCTTGCACCGGCCGGTCGAAGGTGCGCGGCACTTCAGGCACCAGATCGGGAAAATAGATTTTGATATCCGGCGGCGGCGTTGGCGACGTGTCCGCCGTGAGCCAGACCACGACGGCGCCCTTCTTGCGGATGTCGTCGGCGCTGACCCAAGGCGTGTGCGACGGATCGGCGTCGGAAAAGACGCTCGGCCGGCTCGGCGCGGTGAGCGCGATCAAGGCCGCGGTGCGCGGATCGCCGGTGACGATGGCAAGTTTTTGGCCGGTGCGGCGCTGAAAACTATCGGCAAAAAATTCACCCATGGCGTTCGCCGGCTGGGCGATGCTGAGATCGGTGCCGACCGCCCATGGCAGCGTGACGGTCAGAAGCGGGACGAAGACCGCCGGCACGATAAGCAGACCGGACCAGGCGAAGCCGAGCACGCGCTGATGATAGAGTTCGATACTGTCGCCGGCGGCGAGCACGATGAAGAGCCCGGAGAGCACGACGAGCGGCGCCGCGCCGCCGATTGGCGTCTTCTGCGCGACCAGCACCGCGCAAATGGTCGCCAACAAAGCCGGCACGAGGGCGAAGATTTTGACGAACGTCGCTGCATAAGGATCGGCATGCCGCCGTGCGATTGCCGGCGCCGGCGCGGTGCTGACGCGTGGCCAGCCGACCGCCAGCACCAAGAGGATCGCAAGCCCGGCGTGAGCAAGAACGAGCGTCGCGAGAAGCCGCAGCCAAGCCGAGGTATTCAGGCTCGCGCTTTGCGCTTGCCGCAAGCGTTCGACGAGCGGCTGCAAATTGTCGCCGGGGCCTGCCGGCCACACCCCCTGCAGCCAGATCACATGCAGGACCAGAACAACGGCGAGCGCGACGCCGACGATCCACGGCTCGTTTGTTGCGAAGGCCTCACGGCCGCGCGCGTTTGCCACCGTGAATGCGACCAGCACGCCGAGCAGAAGCAGCGCCGACGTGCTCGACATCAGCAGCAGCGCCGCGGCGCAGCCAAGCACATACCAAGAGCGCTTGTGCCGCTCCACGGCCGCCCGCCAATAGTACCGCAACACAATCGCCCACAGCGCCATGCTGAGGATCGGCGGGCCGAAATCCGGCGACGGCACCGTGAACAGCGCGATGCCGACCATTAGCAGCACCGCCATCACCGCATGCGGGGCGCCAAGCGTGGCGCGGCCGAGCGCGAAGACCTGCCAATAAGTCGTGATCACGCAAATCTGCGCCAGCACATAGACGCCGAAGAGCCCGGCGACTCGAAACGCAATCTCGGCGAGCCAATAAGCGAGCGGCGGCCCGACGCCGGCATCGAAACGAAATTCGTGGCCGATAGCGAGAAGCTGCGCCAGATCGCTGGGCGGCGCCGAATAGAACAGCATAGGGACGACGATCCACACCGCGGCTTGCGCCAGCGCCGCCGCCCAAAAAATCAGCAGCGGCCGGGCACGGATTGCTTCGATGTAAATCGGAACAAAAAACATCTGCAGGAAAACCGAGCAAGAAAACGAGGTTTGGCGGGCATCTGATGCAGCATCGCCAAATGAGAAAGCCAAACCAATCTTTCATGATGGTTCGGCGCTGCCCTATACGGCGGCAAAGCTACCGAGGCAAGCGAGCTAGAGCGGCAACGCGCCGACCTCGGGCTCACCAAGCTTTCCGGCCGCATCAGAGGTAAGTCCGAGCGCAATTGCCACTGGCGCAAACGAGCGACGGTGGTGAATTGTCGGCCCCAGCCGCTCCAGCGCGGCGAAATGTTCGGGAACGCTGTAGCCCATATGCCGCTCGAAGCCGTATCCCGGATGGGCGCCGCCGAGACAGGTCATGAGCCTATCGCGCGTGACCTTGGCGACGATGGAGGCGGCGGCAATCGAGGCGACAAGGCCGTCGCCGCCGATAACCGCCTCACAGTCGCAACCGGCGTCGATACGGTCGCGGCCATCGACAAAAACCAGGCGCGGCTTGGCCGGCAGCGCAAGAACGGCGCGCGCCAGCGCCCACAAGGACGCGCGCAAGATATTGTCACGATCGATACGCCACGGCGGCGCCATGGCGACGGCAACCTGGGCACGGGCGCAGATGCGCTCATAGAGCACTTCGCGCCGCGCCGGCGTCAGCCGTTTCGAATCGTCGAGGCCGCGCGGAATATTGTCCGGATCGAGAATGACGGCGGCAGCGACCACCGGGCCGGCAAGCGGGCCCCGCCCTGCTTCGTCGCAGCCTGCGATCGGCCATACGCCGCGCTTGAGCGCTGAGCGTTCGCGGCGGAACGTCGGACGCAGGATCTCTTCGTCGAGCGGCAGGCGCCGCGGCGGCGGCTCCGTTGCGGCCAGTTTCTTGGCGAGCACTTGCCTGGTGACTAATGGCCTGACGACTGGTTGCTTGGCAACTCATGCGGCCATGATGCCCGCATGCCGCCACGGTCTGCAATGCGCGTTATTCGCGTGAAGGGGATTGCGGGGAAATCAAAACAGATCGAGCTGTTCCGATGCCGGTCGCGGACGCTTGAAATGTTCCGTCGTCGTCCGCGCGCTCGTCACATTGAAGCCGAGCCGCTCGCAGGCGAGCTCAAAACGGCGGCCGATCATCCAGGCGATCGGACCGGAGCCGGTCATCCGCTTGCCGAAGGTCGAGTCATAATCCTTGCCGCCACGCGTATCGCGGATGAGCGAGATGACATGGCGATAGCGGTCGGGAAAATTCTCGATCAGCCATTCGCGAAACAGATCGCGCAATTCGAGCGGCAGGCGAAGCAACACATAGCCGGCATTGCGCACGCCGGTTTCGGCCACCGCATCGAGGATGCGCTCGATTTCGGAATCGTTGAGCGCGGGAATGACCGGAGCCAGCATGGCGGATGCCGGCACGCCGGCGTTCACCAATTGCCTGAGCGCATCGAGCCGACGCGGCGGCGTCGACGCCCGCGGCTCCATGACACGCGCCAGTTTTGGATCGAGCGTCGTCACAGAGATTGCCACTTTGACCAGATCGCGCTTGGCCATGCGCGCGAGAATGTCGAGATCGCGCAGCACCAGCGCCGATTTGGTCACGATGCCGACCGGGTGCCCGGCGCGCTCCAACACTTCGAGGATGCGCCGCATGATCTGATGCCGCCGCTCGATCGGCTGATACGGGTCGGTATTGGTGCCGATGGCGATGATTTTCGGCATGTAGCCCGGCGCGGCCAATTCGCGCTCCAGCAATTCGGGCGCGTTCGGTTTCACGAACAGTTTGGATTCGAAATCGAGCCCCGGCGAAAGGCCGAGATAGGCATGCGTCGGCCGCGCGAAACAATAGACGCAGCCGTGCTCACAGCCGCGATAGGGATTGATCGAACGGTCGAATGAAATGTCCGGCGAGTCGTTCTTGGTGATGATCTTGCGGGTGGAATCGACCGTCACCGTGGTCTTGAACGGCGGCAGATCGTCCAAGCCCTGCCAGCCGTCGTCGAAGACGACCCGCGCGAGCGGCTCAAAACGCCCCGACGCATTCGATGCCGTGCCGCGGCCGCGGCGCCGCTCGCGGTCGACCGCAGTTCCTTGCACAACGCCGGCCCCTTGCATGACGCCCCCTTGCATGACGCCTTGTGCAACTCCGGTCTCGCCCGCCGGCGTGGAGGGCAGCTGTGCCGGCGGGCGTTTCAAAGCTGACGATCGACTCATGTGACACCAGTCATGCGGCACCGATCAATTCGCGGCGGTCCATCGACTTTGGCTTCCGATCTCGCAGTTCAAAGCTAATCTGCCCATGCGAACAAAACAAGAACAAAAATTCGTGACCGCCACGCCCTAACCCGGAAATTCTGAAGAGGCTTGGAGCCGCCGATCCGAGGCCCTATTGAGCATTGGAACAATGGAACTGGGATCTAGCGGCCGTCATGCTGAGCGTCATCATCCCCGCGCACGATTCCGAGCAGGCCCTGGTGCCGACGCTGGCCGCCTTGGTTTCGGGGGCGACCGCGGGCCTGATCACCGAAGTGCTGGTGGCTGACGGCGGCTCCAAGGACGACACCGCGGTGGTCGCCGACGTCGCTGGCTGCGAATTCCTGGCGCTCGGAGAACCACTTGGAAGGCGGCTCAAGACCGCCGTCGCCAAAGCGCGGGCGCCGTGGCTGATGTTCATTCAGCCGGGCACCGTGCTCTATGCGCCCTGGACCGACGACGCCATCCACTTCGTCGAGCAGCCCGGACCGCGCAGGCGCGCCGCCGTATTTCGCCGCGGCACCGGCCCGCAGACGGCGCTACGCGAAGCCTGGTCGTTCCTGATCGCGGCATTGCGGACGGCGCGGCCCGAGCAGGGATTGCTCATCGCAAAATCGTTCTATGACGAGCTTGGCGGCCATTCCGAGAGCGCCGCCGATCCGCAGGCCGACCTCATCCGCCGGATCGGCCGCCGTCGCATCGTGACGCTGCCCTCAACCGCATTTCATAGACTGTAAAGCCGGCTTCCCGGCGGCCATAAATATACTTGACTTTGTCAAGTATCAGGCCGAAGCTCCGGCTATGGTCCATCTTGACCGCGATCGGCACATCGCCGCCGCCCGCCGCTTCAATCGCTTCTACACGCGGCAGATCGGCGTGCTGCGCAAGAACTTCCTCGACAGCCCCTACTCGCTCGGTGAAGCGCGGGTGATCTACGAGATCGCCAAGGATGGATCGCCGACGGCCAGCGAAATCGGCCGCACCCTCGATCTCGATGCCGGCTATCTGAGCCGCGTGCTGCGCAATTTCGAGAAGCGCGGCCTGCTCGATCGCAAAGTCTCCAAAACCGATGCGCGGCAGAGCCATCTCGCGCTGTCGCCGCGCGGGCGCAAGGCATTCGCGCTGCTCGACGACCTGTCGCAGCGCGATATCGGCGCCATGCTCGACAAGCTCGCGCCGGCTGATCAGTCGCGTCTGATCGCGGCAATGGACATGATCGAGACGCTACTCGAAGCCGATCCGGAAACGGCGCCCGGCACAATATCAAAATCGGATAAAGCAAAGCCTCGCTATCAACTGCGCGATCCGGCGCCGGGCGATTACGGCTGGATCGTCAAACGCCACGCCGAGCTCTATGCGCAGGAATATAGGTGGCGGGAGCCGTTCGAAGGCGTCTGCGCGCAGATCGTCGCCGACTTCGTCAACAAATTCGACGCCAAGCGCGAGCGCTGCTGGATCGCCGAGATGGATGACGAGAATGTCGGCAGTATTTTTATCGCCAGGGATTCCGACGAGGTCGCTCGCATCCGGCTGCTGCTGGTCGATCCGAAGGCCCGCGGCTTAGGCCTTGGCGCAAAGCTGACCGAAGAGGCCGTGCGTTTTGCGCGCGAGGCCGGCTACAAAAAGATGACGCTCTGGACGCACAGCGTGCTCAAAGCGGCGCGGCATATTTATCAGAAGGCGGGCTTCAAGCTGATCCGGAGCGAAAAGCATAAGAGCTGGGGCCAGCCCGTGGTCAGCGAGCATTGGGATTTGGATTTGTAAGGAGGCGCTAGATCGACGCCCCGCCGGCCTTGGGCCGACGCAGATGCTCGTCAAGCCGCGGCATGATCTCGACGAAATTGCACGGCCCAAAACGATAATCGAGCTGGTGCACCAGAATCTCGTCCCAGGCGTCCTTGCAGGCGCCAGGCGAGCCTGGCAGACAGAAAATATAAGTCGAGCCGGCCACCCCCGCGGTGGCGCGCGACTGGATCGCCGACGTGCCGATCTTTGGAAAGCTCACCACCAGGAACAGCGCCGAGAAGCCGTCCATCTTCTTCTCGAACAAAGGCTCGATCGCCTCCGGCGTCACGTCGCGGCCGGTGAAGCCGGTACCGCCGGTGGTGATGACGACGTCGATCATAGAATCGGCGATCCAGGCTTTGACCCGCCCACGGATCGCCTCGACGTCGTCGTGCACGAGGCTGCGCTCAGCCACAAAATGGCCCGCCGCGACAATGCGCTGCACCAACAGCGCACCCGACTTGTCATCCTTGAGTGAACGCGTGTCGGAGACGGTCAGCACCGCGATCTTGAGCGGCACGAAAGTCTTGCTGTCATCAATGCCGGGCATGGCCAGACCCTACGCTACATAACGATCCGTCCCTCCGGCTCGAACGGGGACCCAAAGCCGGATTCCCCGCTTGCGCCGGAATGAACAGATTATCTTAGCCAAAGCCCGCGGCTAGAGCGAATCGGCTGCCAATGTGTTGCAGGAATTGACGTCGCCCGAATTGAAGCCGTTCATGAACCAGCGCTTGCGCTGGACCGAGGTGCCGTGGGTGAAGGAATCCGGCACGGCATAGCCTTGCGTCTCCTTCTGCAAGCGGTCGTCGCCGATCGCGGATGCGGTCTGCAAGGCCTGATCGACGTCGCCGGCATCGAGGAAGTTGTGCTTCTTCTGGGCGTGGTTCGCCCATACCCCGGCAAGGCAGTCCGCCTGCAATTCGACCCGCACTTGCAGCGCATTGACATCGGATTGGCTCGAGGCCGCCTGCTGCATCTGGGTTACGCGCGGCAGGATGCCGAGTTCATCCTGCACGTGATGGCCGACCTCATGCGCGATGACATAAGCTTCCGAGAACCGGCACGCTTTGTCGTCCGAGCAGGCGCCGAATTTGCGCTGCATGTCGCGGAAGAAAGATGTGTCGAGATAGACCTGCTGATCGCGCGGACAATAGAACGGTCCCATTGCCGAGCGCGCGAGCCCGCACCCACCCTGGATCGCGCCGGAAAACAGGACAAGCTTCGGCGCATGGTAGGTGCGGCCGCTCGCCTGGAACATTTCCGTCCAGCGGTCCTCGGTGTCGCCCAGAACCGCGGCGACGAAGTCCGCCGTCTCCTGATCCTGCGGACTCATTTGCGCGGGCGCGCCGGATTGCTGCGTCACGGTTCCGCCGCCGCCGGAAAGAATCTGCGCGCCGTTGATCAGCACGCTCGGGTCGATGCCGAGCGCCCAACCGATCAAACCAAGAATCACGATTGTGCCGATGCCGAGACCGCCGGCGCCGCCGGGAACGTTGAAACCGCCGCCGCCGGAATCTGCGCGCTCGTCCTCGATATTGCTGCTGCGGCGGAAATCATCCCAACGCATTTGTCTTCTCCTCGTTGCAGATCCGGCCTGAAAGTCGCTTCAAGCAGGCTATTTCAGTCACGAAATCGCGCGCGAAGTGCGAGCGATCAACTATGTGTTTGTCGGCATTTATTGCCTAGTAGCACCGCCAAATAGTTAGCCGATTTTTTACCTTGCACCGGCATAGTGCCGATCATCGGTTGTAGGTCCCGCGTCGCCGATTTCCGCGTCGCCTGAGTCAGAGTTCTGAGTCATGGTTGTGTCGCGTCGCGGGGCGTCCGCAAGGACGCCCCGCGTGAGTATTGAGTCCCAGCAGGCGAGCATCCCATCGCGTGTCGCGGCGCAACATTCGCCGCGCATTGTGGTCGGCGATTGCGTTGCCGAGATGACGAAGCTCCCGGCCGCGTCCGTGGATCTCGTCTTCGCCGATCCGCCGTACAATTTGCAGCTCCAAGGCGACCTCAAGCGTCCCGACAATTCCCGCGTCGATGCCGTCGACGATGACTGGGACAAATTCTCGAGCTTCTCCGCTTATGACGATTTCACGCGCGCCTGGCTTATCGCCTGCCGCCGGGTGATGAAGCCGAGCGCCACGCTGTGGGTCATCGGCTCGTATCACAACATTTTCCGGGTCGGTTCGATCCTCCAGGATTTAGGCTTCTGGATTCTCAATGACATCGTGTGGCGGAAATCCAACCCAATGCCGAATTTCCGCGGCCGCCGCTTCACCAACGCGCACGAAACCCTGATCTGGGCCGCGCGCGATGCCGCAAAGCACAATTATACGTTCAATTACGAAGCGCTCAAGGCGGGCAATGACGACGTCCAGATGCGCTCCGACTGGTTCCTCCCGCTCTGTACCGGCGAAGAACGGCTCAAAGGCGCCGACGGCAAGAAACTGCATCCGACGCAAAAACCGGAAAGTCTTTTGGCGCGCGTCATTCTTTCGGCGTCGCGGCCTGACGATCTTGTGCTCGACCCGTTCTCTGGAACCGGCACGACCGGCGCGGTGGCACATCGCCTGCGCCGGCGCTTTATCGGCATCGAGCGGAGTTCCGAATATGCCGCGGCCGCCCGCGCACGGATCGCCGCCACGGAGCCGATGCCGGAACCGGCGCTCGCCTCTTTCATGACCGCCCGCGAAGCGCCGCGGGTGCCGTTTTCCAGGCTGATCGAACGCGGCCTGGTCGAGCCCGGCATCAAGCTCGTCGACGCCAAGCGGCGGCATAAGGCGCTGGTCCGCGCCGACGGCGCGCTCTCGTTCGGCGACACCGTCGGCTCGATCCACCGTATCGGCGCCTTGGCGCAGGGGCTCGAAGCCTGCAACGGCTGGACCTTCTGGCATATCGAGACGCCGAAAGGTCTCACTGTGATCGACACGCTGCGCGCGCAGGTGCGATCTGAAATGGCGGAAGCCGCCGAGTAAGCGGCGCGCTACGCCGCAGGTATCACTTCGACCAACAGATCAAGCGCGCATTTGGCGAAAGCATCCATATTGGCAAGCCGCTCGGCGTCACCCGTGCGTAAGGTGATCGCGCGCTCGATCGGACCCGCGACAGCAATGCACGTGTGGCCCGCCGGATCGCCGTAGCGGTTGCCGGTCGGCCCGGTGGCTCCCGTTTCTCCAAGCCCCCAGACGGCGCCGAGCCGCTCACGCATGCGCCGCGCCAGGAGCAGAGCATAGGCCTCGGTCGCCGGCCGCAAGCCCCGCATTTCGGCGTCGCCGATACCGAGCAAAGCCGCGCGCGCCGATTTCGTATAGACCACGGCGCCGCCAAGAAAATAGGCCGACGCGCCGGGCACCGCGAGCAAGCTCGCGGCGACGAGTCCCCCGGTCGAGGATTCGGCGACGGCAATCGTCTCGCGGCGCGCGATCAGACGCTGTGCGATGCTCTCGGCTGTCGGCAGCAACGACTTCATTTCGCCGCCACTACCATGATCTCGACTTTGTAGTCGGGCGACGCGAGCTTGGCCTCGACGGTGGCGCGCGCCGGCGTATGGCCGGGCGCCACCCAGGCGTCCCACACCGCATTCATCTCGGCGAAATTCGCCATGTCGGTGATCCAGATATTGGCGGACAACAATTTGCTCTTGTCGGTGCCGGCCTTGGCGAGAAAACCGTCGATCTGCGACAGGATGCTTTTGGTCTGTTCGGTGACGCTCTTGCCCTTGGGCGCGTCGGCGACGAGGCCGGACAGATAGACCGTGCTGCCGTGGACCACGGCCTTGCTCATGCGCGGGCCTGTTTCGTGGCGTTCGATTGTCATGGCGTTCCTTTCCCGGTTTGGACTTTCAGATCATCTCAACTGTGACTCTATTTCGTTCGATGTTGCGGCAGCGCATGCGCGATGACCTTGCGCATCAGGCTCGGCAAAGCCTCGCCGCCAAGTTCTGAAATCTTGACCCACCTCGTGCCTTTCAGCGCCGCCGTTCGCGCCGGAACCTCCGACACATAGACGATGAGTTCAAGCGGGAAATGCGTGAAGACATGGCGCACGACGCCCAAAGTCTTTTGCCAGGCGAGCGGCTTGCGCATTGACGCAAAGCGCGGTGCGCCTTTCATTGCTGTAGAAGCATCGAAGTCCTTCGACCATTCCGTGGTCGGCACTTCGGTCATGCCGCCGAGCAGTCCCTTCTCCGGCCGCGTCCGCACCAGCACAAAGCCGTCCGCGCGTTGCACGACAAAAGCCGCGCCGCGGCGTAGATCGCCTTCCCGCTTCGGCAAACGCCGCGGAAAAGTCTCGGCGTCGCCGCGCGCATAAGCGGCGCAGCTCTCAGTCCAAGGACACAAGATGCACGCCGGGGACTTCGGCGTGCAGATGGTCGCACCGAGATCCATCATGGCTTGAGCGAAGTCACCGGCACGTTGCGGCGGCGTCAGCGCGCGGGCGAGCCTGGAAATTTCCGGCTTGGCGGCGGGCAGCGGCGTTTCCAGCGCACAGAGCCGCGCGATGACGCGCTCGATATTGCCATCGACCGGGCTTGTGCACTCATCAAAGGCAATGGCGGCGATGGCGGCTGCCGTATAAGGACCGATGCCGGGAAGTTCGCGCAGCAACGCTTCCGTTGCCGGAATTTTCCCGCCATGCCGTTCGCCAACGGCGCGCGCGCAAGCATGCAGATTGCGGGCGCGGGCGTAATAGCCGAGGCCGGCCCAGGCCTTGAGCACATCGTCGAGCGGAGCGGCGGCGAGCGCGGGCAGATCGGGCCAGCGTTCCAGGAATTTCGCGTAATAGGGTGCGACGGCTTTCACCGTCGTCTGTTGCAGCATGATTTCGGACAGCCAGACACGGTAAGGATCGGCGCGGCGGCCGGGTGGCGCCCGCCACGGCAGGACGCGGCGATGCCGGTCGTACCAGGCGAGCAGGTCGGTGGGTTGCGGTGATGAAACTGCCGCGCGGCTCTTCGCGCGCTGTTTTCCGACCGCCTTCGCTGCTAGCGTGCTTCCAGCCATTCACACCACCTTGCGCGCCACCTTGGGCCGAGGGATGACAGAGCGCTGCATGACGAACAAGGCCGCTCACACGTTCGCCAAACAGTTGCGTGACGTCGCCGGCAAGATCGTCGGCGAAAGCTTCCGCCGGCAGGGCTTTGCCAGCGCCGAACTGGTGACGCGCTGGCGCGAAATCGCCGGCGCCGAGGTCGCGGCCTGCAGCGAGCCGCTGAAAATCCAGTGGCAACGCACCGCCCAGGGCGAGGCCCCCGAGCCCGGCACACTGGTGTTACGGGTCGAGGGCCCGGCGGCGATCGAGATCCAGCATTACGCCGACCTGATCTGCCAGCGGGTCAACCAATTCCTGGGCTGGCGCGCTGTCGGCCGCCTCGCTTTGCGCCAGGCGCCATTGCGGCGCGGGACGTTCAAGAAGACCCGCGCCGCGGACCCCGCCGCCGCAGCGCGGATCGCCGAAACCCTGTCCGATATCGGCGACGACGGCCTCAAAGAGGCGCTGGCGCGGCTGGGTGCAGCGATCAAGCGGGTTTGACCACCCCCGCACCGAGAGGCTAGCGCACTTTGCCCGAAAGCGTGCTAATGGGCGTGCTAATGCCACATTCACGCTCTTAAAATTCAGTCCTCACATCAGGAGCTGACCTTGTCGCCCACCCGTCGCCAACTGCTTTCGGCCACTGCCATTTTCACCATTGCCGGAACCGGCTTCATGCCTTCGCTGATCGCAGCGGCAAAGGCCGACGATGCGGCGCCTTCGGCCACCGATCTCGCCGATGCCGGTCCCGATGGCGACGTCATGGTCGGCTCGGACAAGGCGCCGGTGACAATCATCGAATATGCGTCGATGACGTGCCCCCACTGCGCGCATTTCTCGGCGACGACGTTTCCCGAATTGCAGAAGAAATATATCGACACCGGCAAGGTCCGCTACACGCTGCGCGCCTTCCCGCTCGATGCGCTTGCCGCCGCCGGCTTCATGCTGGCGCGCTGCGCCGGCAACGACAAATACATGCCGATGGTCGAGACACTGTTCGCCAAACAGGCCGACTGGGTGGTCAAGGAGCCGCTGCCGCCGCTCAAGGAAATCGCCAAACAGTTCGGCATGACCGAGGACAGTTTCAACGCGTGCCTCGCGAATCAGAAGGGTCTCGATGCCATCCAGGCGGTGCGCGACCATGCCGTCGACAAGCTCGGGGTGAACTCGACACCCACCTTCTTTATCAACGGCAAGAAGTTCATCGGCGACCTGACGATGGATCAGATGTCCAAGGAGATCGACCCCTATCTCAAGGAAGGATAAGGGTTTTTCGGCTCGGCCCCGCGCCTTTGAAGCCCTTTTCCGGGCTGCGGCCAGGGCCAAGTTCCGGCCAAGTTCCGAAATGTCCTGGATAAATCTGCGGCCGTGGTTGCGCTCGGACTCCCGACGACTAATCTCCGCGCCAATGCGGTACATAACCCCTCGCGCCGAACGGCAAATCCCGCTTCGGCGTGGGCTTTTGACCACCCCCTTTGCCGCCGCAGCGAGGGCATCTGACCGTCAATCTCGGACCCGCCAATAAAACGGACCCGTTAATAATATGAAGCTGACGCGGCTACGCCTTATCGGATTCAAATCCTTCGTCGAACCGACCGACTTTGAGATCGAACCCGGCCTGACCGGCGTCGTCGGTCCGAATGGCTGCGGCAAGTCGAACCTGGTCGAGGCCGTGCGCTGGGTTATGGGCGAGACCTCCTACAAGGCGATGCGCGCCGGCGAGATGGACGATGTCATCTTTTCCGGCAATGCCGGCCGCCCGGGGCGCAACCACGCCGAGGTCACGGTCTCGATCGACAACGGCGATCGCCGTGCGCCCGCGACCTTCAACGAATTCGATTCGCTGGAAGTGTCGCGCCGCATCATGCGCGAACACGGCTCGACCTTCCGCGTCAACGGCAAGGAAGTGCGTGCGCGCGACGTCGCCATGCTGTTCGCCGATGCATCGACCGGCTCACGCTCGCCGGCTTTGGTGCATCAGGGCCGTATCGGCGAGATCATCCAGGCGCGCCCCGAAGCGCGCCGGCGCGTGCTCGAAGAAGCCGCCGGCATCGCCGGCCTGCATGCCCGCCGCCACGAAGCCGAATTGCGGCTCAAGGCCGCCGAGCAGAACTTGGCCCGCGCCGAGGACGTGATCGGGCAACTTGCCGCGCAGATGGCAAGCCTCAAGACGCAGGCGCGGCAGGCGGTACGCTACCGCAACATTTCCGGTCAGGTCCGCCGCACCGAAGCACTGCTGTTCCATTTGCGCTGGATCGCCGCCGGGACCGAAGTCACCGAAACCGAGCGCGCCAAAGACGAAGCGGTTCGCGTCGTCGCCGAGCGGACCCACGCACAGCTGCAAGCCTCGACGCAGCAGGCCGAAGTCTCCGCCGTGCTGCCCGGCTTGCGCGAGGCCGAGGCGAAGGCGGCCGCCGCGCTGCAGCGCCTGTTGATCGCGCGCGAAACGCTCGAACGCGAGGAAGCGCGCGCCAAGGAGCGGATCGGTGAACTCGACCGCCGCATCGCGCAATACGCCTCCGACCTGGTGCGTGAGCGCGCGCTTTCGGCCGATGCAGAAGCAGCGCTTGCCAGGCTCGATGCCGAGGAAACCACGCTGAGGGCCGCGGCGCAGGAAAACGATGCCCGGCTCGCCGGCGTCAACCTGCGGGTCGCTGCAGCGGACGCCGCGCTGTCTGTCTCGGAGAAATCCTTCTCCGAATTGACTGGCGCGCTCGCCGATCAGATGGCGCGGCGCAATCAGCTTCAAGCCGCTCTGGCCGAACACGAGCAGCGCGCCGTGCGGCTCGAAGCCGAACTCGTCAATATCGATGCAGGTCTTGCCGCAACTGACGCCGGCGCGCCTGATCTTGCCGCTTTAACCGCGGCATTGACCAATGCGCAGTCAGCGCTTGCCGCGGCCGAGCAAGCCGCGCATGCGGCGGAAGCCGCGCATAAGCAGGCGCGCGAAGAGATCGACGCTGCCCGCGCGCCGCTCGCCGCCGCCGAGCGCGGCGTGCAGCGGCTCGAGACCGAGGCCAAGACCATCGGCAAACTCCTCGCCGTCGAGAGCAAAAATCTCTGGCCGCCGGTGATGGACGCGCTCAGCGTCAGCGACGGCTATGAAAAAGCGCTCGGGTCCGCGCTCGGCGACGATCTCGACGCGCCGGTCGATCAGACCGCGCCGATGCGCTGGGCCGGCGTCAGTGCCGACCCGTCCGATCCAGCCTTGCCGGAAGGCGTCGTCGCGCTTTCGCAATACGTCAAAGCGCCCGCCGAATTGGCGCGCCGCCTCGCCCAGATCGGCGTCGTCGAGCGCGCCGACGGCGCGCGGCTTGCCGGCATGCTCAAGCCCGGCCAGCGGCTCGTCTCGCACGAGGGCGATCTGTGGCGCTGGGACGGTTTTGTCGTCGCGGCGCATGCGCCGACCGGCGCAGCGCGGCGGCTTGCCGAGCGCGGTCGCTTGCAGGCGATCGAAGGCGAACTGGCTGCCGCGCGTCTCGATGTCGAAAACAAGCGCCGTACTGTTGAAACGGCGGAAACGGCGGTGGCAGCTGCTGCCGCGGCCGAAACCGAAGCACGCGCGCACTGGCGCGAGGCGCAGCGCCTGACCGACACCGCGCGCGAAGGCCACGCCGCCGCCGAGCGCGAGATCAGCCGCAATGCCGCGCGTATCTCGGCGCTCCAGGAAGCGCGGCAGCGCACCATCGCCTCGCGCGACGAAACTCATGCCGCGCGCGGCGAAGCGGAAACGGCCTCTGCCGCGATGCCGCCGGCCGCGGAAATCGAAGAAAAACTCGCGGCGATCAACGAGGTGATTGCCGCCGAGCGCAATGTCTGCGCCGAGGTTCGTGTCGAAGCGCAGGCGATCACGCGCGAAGTCGAACTGGCCAATACACGGCTGCAGGCCATCGTCACCGAGCGGCAGGCGTGGAGCGAGCGCAAGGATAGCGCGGCGGCGCAAATCGGCATCATCGGCAAGCGCAACGACGAGGCGGCGGGCGAGCGCGCCGAGCTTGAGAACGCGCCGCAACGGTTCGAAAGTCAGCGCCAGTTGCTGATCGGCGAGATCGAGACCGCGACCGGCGAACGCCGCGCCGCCGCCGACCGGCTCGCCGCAGCTGAGGCCGATCTTGCCGAGGCCGACAAGGCGGCCCGTATCGCGCTCGAGGCCGTCGGCGAAGCGCGTGCGGAATCCGCGCGCAGCGAAGAACGCTACGATGCCGCCAAGCGCCGCGTCGCCGATATCGAGCACGAAATCCGTGAAGTGCTTGCGGTCGAGCCCGTCGCCGCAGCCGAAGTGGCGGAGCTGAAACCCAATGCGCCGCAGCCCTCGATCGCCGAGGTCGAAGCCAAGATCGAGCGCATCAAGCAGGAGCGCGAGCGGCTCGGCTCGGTGAACCTGCTCGCCGAACAGGAGCTGCAAGACGTCGAGACCCAGCACACCACGCTTACCGCCGAGCGCGACGACCTCATCGAAGCGATCCGGCGGCTGCGCCAGGGCATCCACAGCCTCAATCACGAGGCGCGCGACCGGCTGCTCTCCTCGTTCCAGATCGTGAACGAGAACTTCAAGAAGCTGTTCGCCGAATTGTTCGGCGGCGGCACCGCCGAATTGCAGCTCATCGAGAACGACGATCCGCTGGAGGCCGGCCTCGAAATCATGGCGAAGCCGCCGGGCAAGAAGCCCGCGACCTTGTCGCTGCTCTCCGGCGGCGAACAGGCTCTCACCGCGCTCGCTCTGATCTTCGCCGTGTTCCTCACCAATCCGGCACCGATCTGCGTACTCGACGAGGTCGACGCGCCGCTCGACGACTACAATGTCGAACGCTTCTGCGATCTGCTCGACGAGATGGCGCGCTCGACAGAAACGCGTTTCATCATCATCACCCACAATCCGATCACCATGGCGCGCATGAAACGGCTCTATGGCGTCACCATGGCCGAGCGTGGCGTGTCGCAACTGGTGTCGGTGGATCTTGAAGGCGCGGTGAAGCTGCGCGAAGCGATCTAACGCGCGGGCCACAGCTTGCGCGCATAAGCGATCAGTGCGTCGCTCACGGCCTTCGGCTGTTCGACAATCACGGCATGCGCCGCATTGGGAATGACCACGACAGTGACGCGGTCGCCGAGCGCTTTTTTGTATTCCTCGGCGTCGGCGACATGGGCGAGCGGATCGTGGCTCGGCTGGATGTAGAGCACGGGGGCGCTGCCTGCGGCGTAATCTAAGCTGCGCGGCGTGAGATCGCCGGCGATGCGCTGCGCGGCGAGGACGTCGGGGTGCCAGCCCTCAAGCCAGACGCTGGCGTCGTTACCGGGCGCGAAGAACACGAACTGCATCGCCTTGATGCGCGCCTCGTCCGGTGCGTTCACATCGGCGCTCAGGCGGATCGCGGCGCGCACGTCCGGTGGGCTTGGATGATGCCCGACATTGGCGGCAACCAAAGCGACCGCCTTGACGGTATCCGGCTGTAAGGTCGCGAGCGTCCGCGCTACGCGATTGCCGAAGGCGTGCCCGACTACGAAAGCCGGGCCGGCATTGTTCGTCGCGATAATGTCGGCGATATCGGCCGCGAGATCTTCAAGCTTGAT
This sequence comes from uncultured Alphaproteobacteria bacterium, assembly GCA_963746715.1. Classification (GTDB taxonomy): domain Bacteria; phylum Pseudomonadota; class Alphaproteobacteria; order Rhizobiales; family Xanthobacteraceae; genus BOG-931. Next base: position 121,214 of record CAVVCW010000001.1, read on the forward strand.
CCCGTCCCAAGGCCCCCTGCTCTCGCCGATACCGCGCGGCTGCGGCCGCAGCACGCGATAGCCTGCGCCGGCCAAGCTTGCGGCGATGGCGTCGAAATCACGCGCGCCGCGGCCGAGCGACGGCAGCAGCACGATCGGATGACCTTCGCCTCGCGCCAGCACTTGGAGCCGCGCGTCGTCGCGCGTCACCATGATGTGTGTCGGCGGCGCGGCAGGCGCAGGCATAGTCAGGAATTCTCCCAGGGGGGGCCTTGGCGAAAAGGAATCTCCTTGCGCCACAACATCAGCGGCAAAGCAGGAATGCAACTGGAATGCATCCGGCAGGCATCGCGGCCGCTGTTCGGCGCCAAGAATTTCGGATAGGTATCGGCGAAAATAAGGATACGCCGCAAGATGCCCGCAAGATTTTCCCGTCGTCGATTTGTGCAACTCGCAGCCAGCGCGAGCGCGCTGTCGTCCATTGCAAGACCAGCACGGGCGAACACCTATCCGACCCGGCCGGTGCGCATGGTGGTCGGCTTTCCCGCCAGCAACGCCTCCGACATTGTCGCGCGGCTTGCCGGACAAAATCTGTCGGAGCGGCTCGACCAATCCTTCATCGTCGAGAACCGGCCGGGCGCCGGCGGCAATATCGGCGTCGAATTCGTGGTCAATGCCGCGCCCGACGGCTATACGCTCCTTGCCGCCAGCACATCGGCCGCCATCAATGCCACCCTCTACGGTCATTTGAGCTTCAATTTCCTGCGCGACATCGCGCCGGTCGCTGGCGTGGCACGCGCGCCTTACGTGCTGGTTGTCACTCCGGCATTCCCGGCAACGACCATCGCCGAATTCATCGCCTATGCCAAAGCCAATCCGGGCAAGATCAATATGGCGTCGGCCGGCAATGGCAGCCTGAGCCATCTATGCGGCGAATTGTTCAAGACCATGGCCGGCATCGACATGGTCCACGTCCCCTATCGCACGAGTTTCCTGCCCGATCTGTTTGCCGGACAGATCCAGGTCGTGTTCAGCCCGATCTCGCAATCGATCGAATATGTCCGCAGCGGCAAATTGCGCGCGCTTGCCGTCACCTCGGCAACGCGTCAGCCGTCGCTGCCGGATATCCCCGCGGTCGCCGAATTCGTCCCGGGCTATGAGGCGAGCGGCTGGTACGGCATCGGCGCGCCGAAGAACACGCCCGCCGACATCGTCGCGAGCCTGAACACCGCGATGAACAGCGCGCTTGCCGACGCCGACATGAAAACGCGGCTCAACGAACTCGGCGCGCTGCCGATGCCGACGACGCCCGCCGAATTCGCAAGCTTTCTTGCGGCGGATACGGAGAAATGGGGCAAGGTCATCCGCGCGGCCGATATCAAGCCGGAGTAAGCCGCTCCCCGAATTTCTGGTCGAGCATGATCTTTTCCGAAGACCGGTTCCCACTTTTCGGGATCAAGCTCTAATCGTTACCGAGCTTGAAGAGGCGGCGCGCGTTGGTGCGGCCGATCTTGATCCGGTCGTTCTCGCTGATCGGACAGGCATCGAACCAAAGCGCGGCGTGATCGATATTCTCGAACGGCCAATCGGTCGAGAACATGACACGATCGCTGCCGATTTCGGAGATCGCGTTCAGCAGCGCCGGCGTGTGGAAGTTGCCCGAAGTCGTGACGTAAAAATTGGCGCTGAAATATTCGCGCATGCGCTTCTTGGCCGGATAATTGTGCCGGTTCGGAATCCAGGCATTGGCATTGTCGACACGCCACAGCGCGAACGGCAGGTTCTCGCCCATATGGCCGAGAATGATCTGCAGGCGCGGATACGCGTCGAATAGCCCTGAACCCATCAGGCGCAGCGCATGCACCGCGGTCTCCTGGCCGAAAGCCCAGACCGGACCCATCAGCCAGGGATGGCCGTCATAGATTTTGGCGTCGCGCGGCAATGGATTGCGCGGATGCAGATAGAACGGCACGTCGAGCCGTTCGGCCGTTGCCCAGAACGGCCGGTATTGCGGCAGGTCGTAATAGGCCGACGTCTCTGCGTCGCCGACCTGCGAGAAACCGTTGACGAGCGCACCACGAAATCCGAGCTCCTTGACGCAGCGCTCAAGCTCGCGCGCCGCGCCGTCCGGGTCCTGCATGGCAAGCGCGGCCAGCCCCTGAAACCTGTCCGGGCGCTTGGCGACCTGTTCGGCAAGATAGTCATTGGATTTGCGCGCAATCTCGCTGGCGCGCGCGGTGTCGAAAATGGCCTGGGCCGCCGGCGCGTTCAGCGACAACAGCATCATCTCGATGCCTTGCGCGTCCATTTCGCGCAGCCGCCGGTCCTGGATGTCCATGACGCGCGCCTTCACCTCCTCCCAGACCCGGTCCGGGAAATAGCCGCGTGAATCCAGCAATGTTTCAGGAATGGCGAAATGCTCTTCGAGCGCAATCTTACCCTGCATGGCGTCCCCTCAGCCTGCGCAGCCGTTTCTGGGCCACGCGCTGATTAATCTTAACACGGCCGGCGGCGGCACAATGTTGTCGTGACCCCGCGCCATCCGCGTCCAGCCCTGCGTCATTGGCATGCTTCTGGCGATGTAGCCGCTTGAAGCGCTGCGCTGTGCCAAATCGGTGCGGCGCGCATCGCCTTGGGACAACAGCGAAGCGTTGATGCACGTACAAACCAGCTACACGCTCGCCTCGCCGGCGCCGACCAGCCGGGTCCTGCGCGCCTGGGCCCAGCTGTCGCGCGGGACGTTTTCCATCGCCATCTTCCTGATCGACGTTGCCGTCATCGTCGCGACGGCTTTCATCACCGGCATTGTCTATTATCTCGCCGTTTACGGCGACGTCGGCAACGTATCCTCCTACGGCCAGCTCGGCGTCTTGGCGGCAAGTATTTTCGCCGTGTCCAACCTGTTCCGCGGCGAATACCGGCTGCCGAACTTCTTCGCCTTCAAGCCGCACGCCCGCCGCACCATCCAATTATGGAACGTGACGCTGATCTGCCTGCTCATGCTCGGCTTCATGGCGCAGACGACGGTCTATTATTCGCGCGGCTGGATCGTGGTGTTTTATCTCGCCGCGCTCGCCGCTCTGATCGTGCAGCGCTTTGCGATTGTGCGCATCACGGCGATGGCGCGGGCCGCGGGGCTGATATCGGCGCAACGCATCTGCCTGATCGGAACCGGCGCCCACATCGGCGCTTTCGTGCAGCATTACGAGCCGTGGACGCTCGGCCTCAATATCGTCGGCTGCCGCTTTCTCACGCCGGTGGCATTGACCGCATCCGCCGAAACACGGCGCACGGCGCTCGACCGCGATCTCGCCGACGCGGTAGCGAGCGTTCGCGCGCTCGAGCCCGACGCGATCTATCTGTTGCTGCCGTGGTCGGCGACCGAAATCATCCAGCGCTGCGCCGAAACCTTCCTGGCGCTGCCGGTGGAGATCCACCTTGGCCCCGAACAGATCCTCCATAAATTCGACGAGGTCGAGCTGGCCAAAGTCGGCCCGCTGGCGAGCCTGCAACTGACCCGGCTGCCGCTGACACGCGTCGAAGTGGTGCAGAAGCGGCTGTTCGATCTGGTCTGCTCGGCGCTCGGCCTGCTGGCGCTGACGCCGCTCTTCATCCTGGTCGCCATTCTCATCAAGCTCGACAGTCCGGGACCGGTCTTCTTCGTGCAGCGCCGCTACGGCTTCAATCAGCAACCGTTCCGCATCATCAAATTCCGCACCATGCGCGCCCTCGACGACGGCGTTGTCGTTGCGCAAGCGACCCGCGACGATCCGCGGCTCACGCGCATCGGCCGCTGGCTGCGGCGCTGGAATATCGACGAGATTCCGCAGCTCTTTAACGTGCTCACCGGCGACATGTCGCTCGTCGGGCCGCGCCCGCACGCACTGTCGCACGATCACGAATTCGAGCGCCGCATCTCGCTCTACGCCCGCCGCCACAACGTCAAGCCGGGCATCACCGGCTGGGCGCAGATCAACGGCTTTCGCGGCGAAATCGACAACGACGAGAAGCTCGCGAAACGCGTGGAGCACGACCTGTTCTATATCGACAATTGGTCGCCGTGGCTCGATCTGAAGATCATCGCGCGCACGGTGCTGTCGCCCAAGGCCTACCGCAACGCATATTGAGTTGAAGTTCGCTGTCAGCCGACCAGCGTGACGATGGCGTAGGCCGCGCCGACCGTCAGGATCGCAGTCGACAACCACAACAGGCCCATCAGCAGCCACAACGGCCGCGCCTTGGCAGCGGCCGGCGTCTGCGGCTTGCTCCAGGATTCAAGCGCCGGTTCTGCCTGCTGCAGCGCCGCCGTCGCGCTCTCGATATCGGCGATGTCGCGCGCGAGCTGATCGCGCTCGAATTGCGCCAGCGTGCCTGAAGTACTGTCGCGCGCCAGCGCGCGCCTAACCGATTCCAGGTCGCGCGGCTCGATGACAATGGCTTCGTCGGGACGGGGGGACGGGCGGGCTCCGAGATACTGCTCGGACATTGGCACACCTGCTTGTTACAGATCAGTCCTAACGGAGGGTGCCCGGCGGTGCGATGTCAATCGACCACTAACCTTAACGTGGCCCGGTCACGTTCCTATCTAGTGCGACGGAGATTGACGTTGTCCATTTGAACCTGCGACCGGCCGCAGCCGTCATATATTACCGCTATCTTGAGGCGCATCCGCGGGATCGCACCGACCGAGCAATTTGGGCCAGCGCTATAGGAGCCAGCAAATGTCTTCGACCTTGATCGTTCTTGCCGTGATCGTCGTTGCGGCCGTGTGGGCGATCTCCGTCTACAACGGCCTCGTGTCCATGCGGCAAAGGGTCAACCAGGCCTTCGCCGACATCGACGTGCAGCTCAAGCAGCGGCACGACCTCGTTCCTAATCTGGTCGAGACGGTAAAGGGCTACGCCGCACACGAGCGCGGCACGCTCGACGAGGTGGTCAAGGCGCGCAATGCGGCGGTGACTGCGCAAGGGCCGGCGCAGCAGGCCGCAGCCGAGAACATGCTGTCGGGCGCGCTGCGGCAACTTTTCGCACTCTCGGAATCCTATCCGGACCTCAAAGCCAGCGCGAATTTCCAGCAATTGCAGGCGCAGCTGACCGACCTCGAGAGCAAGATCGCCGCCGCCCGGCGCTTCTTCAACAATGCGGTGCAGGAATACAACTCCGGCATTCAGCGCTTCCCCGCCAATCTGTTTGCCGCTTCGTTCGGTTTCGCGCCGAAGGACTTCTTCGACCTCGGCGATCAGCGCGCAACAGTCAGCGAAGCACCGGCGGTGAAGTTCTAGGGTTTTTCGATGGGCTGATCGCGCGATGGCCGCCTACGGGCTCTATACGCATATCCAGTCGAACCGGCGGCGCTCGGTGGCGCTGCTGATCGGGCTGTTCTTTCTGGTCTATGTGCTGGTCTATGCCGGCGCGCTGGTGGCGGTCGGGCTGTCGTTCAATGCCGATCTGCCCACCTTGATGCAGATCGCCTGGATCGACCTTCTCAAAGCGGCGCCGTTTGCCACCATCGGCACGCTGATCTGGATCGTCATCGCCTATTATTTTCACCAGAACATGATCGACGCCATCACCGGCGGGCGCGACGTGACGCGCGGCGACGAACCGCGGCTCTACACCATTCTTGAAAATCTCTGCATCTCGCGCGGCATTACCACGCCGAAGCTCAAGATCATCAATTCCGGCGCGCTCAATGCCTTCGCCACCGGCATGAACGACAAGCAATATTCCATCACGGTGACGACCGGCCTGCTGAGCCGGCTCAACGACAACGAGATCGAAGCGGTGCTCGGCCACGAGCTGACGCATATCCGCAATGGCGACGTCCGCATGATGGTCATCGCCGTCATCATTGCCGGCGTCGTGTCGTTTTTCGTCGAGCTGGTCTTTCGGCTGTGGTTCTATAACGGCATCAGTTTCCGCTCTTCGCGCGACGACGGGCGGCGCGGCGGCGGCGCGGGCGCCGCGATTCTGATCGCCATCGGCCTTCTGGTCGTCGCCTATATCCTGTCCTTCATCATCCGCCTGGCTTTGTCGCGCTCGCGCGAATTCCTCGCCGATGCGGGCTCGGTCGAGCTCACCAAGAACCCCGATGCCATGATCTCGGCGCTGCGCAAGATCGAGAGCCGCGGCGAATTGCCCGGTGCGACGTCGTCGGTGATGGAGATGTGCATCGACAATCCGCGCGAAGGCTTCGGCGAGCTGTTCGATACCCATCCGAGCGTCGACAGCCGCGTCGCGGCCCTGGTCAAATTCGCCGGCGGCCACGATCCGGGTCCAATCGCGCTGCCGGCGGCCGACGAGCCATCCGGGCAAGCGGCCGATCCGCGAATCGGCCAGCAGGACACTCAGCAAGACGGCCCATGGGGCCCGGCCGAGACCGGCGGCACCGCCGGCAAGCCATCGATTCCGGAATTGACCCCTTCCGGTACAACCGAAGATATTCCCGCTGCGGGCCCGTGGTCGCAGCCAGCCGAATTGGGCACCGCGCCAACAAGCCCGCTCGGCCCTGTTGACCCGCTTGGCCCGCTCGGACCTTGGGGACCGCACCGCAACAATTGAGCTGGCGGCGGTGCAGTTAACCATAATAAGTTACAAACAGGCTTCCGAACCGCGTTCAGCGGTGCGCAACGTCCGATCAGGCTTCCAAAGCGTGCCCCGGATGTGTAGAAGCGAAATTGGTGGATGGAGGACGCGACCTGCTCGACTTGGCGCCAGTCTTCTTGTGAGATTGCGAAGCCGGTCGGAATCGGTCCAATGACGTTAAATCGTCAGTGAGGGTTCGATATGGCTAAGCCAGCATTGATTTTGGTCGGGGCGGACAAAGGGGGCGTGGGCAAGACCACGGTCGCCCGCACCCTTCTTGATTACTTTACGGCGCATCACGTGCCGACACGCGCTTTCGACTCCGAATCGCCGCGCGGCACCTTGAAGCGATTTCACGGCGACGTGGCCGACATCGTCGATGCCACTTCGGTGTCCGACCAGATGCGAATCATCGACACCCTCTCGACCACCAATTCGACCGTGACCGTTGTCGACGTGCGCGCCGGGCTGTTGTCGCCGACGCTGCGCTCGCTGCGCGATATCGGCTTCCTCGATGCGGTGAAGAAGGGCCAGATCACCTTCGTCGTCTTCCACATCCTGGGCTCCTCGATCGCCTCGCTGAACGAGATCGAGGAAACCGCGCCGTTCGTCACCGACGCCAAGTATTTCCTGGTCAAGAACTTCATCAACAATACGAGCTTCTTCGAGTGGGACCAGGCGACCCATGCCTCCTACTTCAAGAAGCTGAAGGATGCCGTCGCCATCACCATCCCGAAGCTCAATGAAATGGCCTACGAGCAGGTGGAATTGGCTTCCGTGCCGTTCCTCACCTTCGTCGCCAATAAGAACCAGAAGGGCGAAGCGGCCAATTACTCGTTCGTGCTGCGCGGCTATGTGCGGCACTGGCTCGGTAACGTCTGGGCCGAGTATGACCGGGTCAAGCTGTTGGACATTTTCGATACGTCCACCAACGTTCAGGCCCGTCCGCAGGCCGCCGCTGGCGGCGGCACTCCCAACCGCGCGTAGTCGGGCCGCCAAAACTCCAAGATCATTTCCAAGATAACTTCCGACAACGGATATCCACATGCCACGCTGGGGCTGTGGAAAAGGTGCAGTTCTCGTAAAACGCTAGAGCCTGACGTGATTTCGTCATAACCTGACATCCATCTGAATCGGATTGGACTGTCAGCGGGGATGGCGCAGCACACACCCCTCTATATCGTAGCTTCGCAGCACCCGCGCGTCGGCAAGACGCTGGTGGCGCGCCTTTTGATTGAATATTTCCGCCTCAGCGGCCGACCGATCGTCGGCTACGACCTCGATCCGCGCGAGCCGGCGCTGGCGGCGAATTTCCCAAGCTTCGTCTGGCCGGTCGATATCGCCGATACCCAGGGCCAAATGGCGCTGTTCGACCGGCTGGTGGCCGATAATTGGCGGACCACCGTCCTCGATATCGGTTACGGCCTGTGCGAGCAGTTTTTCCAGGTCATGCCCGAGATCGGCTTCGAGCAGGAGGCGGCGCGGCGTGGCATCGTCCCGATCGTTCTGTTCATCACCGACTCGGCGCCGAGCACCGTCCGCCGCTACGCCGAGTTGCGGGCGCGGCTGCCGCGCACGCTGTTCGTGCCCGTGCATAACGAAGCGACCTCCTTCATGTTCATCCCGAACGACTTTCCGCCGACGCGCCCGGAATGCGGCGCCATCCGCATTCCGCGGCTGTCGCCGATCGTTCGCGGCGTCATCGACCGGCCGGGCTTCTCATTCGCGGGATATCTCGGCAAACGGCCGGGCGGCCCGACCGAAGTGCATACCTGGATCGACACCATCTTTTCCGAATTCCGCGAGTTGGAATTGCGGCTTCTGATCGGGGAGCTCGAATCCTCGCTGCGCGGCTATGCTACCCGACGATCTGTCGGCTAGGCGCGATAACAGGCGATAATCGCCGATAGCGCCGCGATCAATGTCCCTCGAAGGCGACCAAAGTGCGCACCGGCACACCGAGCTTCTTAATTTTATCGGCGCCGCCGAGATCCGGCAGATCGATGATGAAGCAGGCGGCGACGACCTCGGCGCCGACCTGCTGCAGAAGCTTCACCGCGGCCTCGGCCGTGCCGCCGGTCGCCACCAGATCATCGACCAGGATCACGCGTTCGCCCTTAGTGATCGCGTCGACATGCATTTCCATCTCGTCGACGCCGTATTCGAGCGAATAGCCGATACTGACGCGCTTGAACGGCAGCTTGCCTTTCTTGCGGATCGGCACGAAGCCGCAGGACACCTGATGCGCCAGCGCCCCGCCGAGGATGAAGCCGCGTGCTTCGATGCCCGCAACCTTGTCGATCTTGCCGCCGGCCCAGGGCTGCACCAGTTCGTCGACGGCGCGGCGGAAGGCCCGCGCATTGCCGAGAAGCGTCGTGATGTCGCGGAACATGATGCCGGGCTTTGGATAGTCCGGGATGGTGCGGATCGCAGCCTTTAGGTCGTTCTCCAAAGCGCCACTGGTCATGTTCGACAAAGCCCCATCATCGTCTTCAAAAGCGTCATGGCGACGTCCGCGCGCCGCGCGGAAATGCCGGACAAGCGTAAGCCTCGGTCCACTGTGGCGAACCGCGCGCTTCGACGCAACAGCGCCGCCGTAACGACACAAGGTCGGTACGGCGGCGCATGCCGTTAGGCGTTGAATGCGCTGACCGCCGGTCTTAAGCCGAGGTCTTCTGCGACTTTTCCGGTTCCGGATCGTGCAGGATGTCGTGCCAGAGCTTCTTCTTCGAGAAGTAGAGCAGACACGTGAAGGCGATGAGGAAGATCATCACCTGGAAGCCGAGGCGGTGACGCGCATTGAGCGTCGGCTCCGCCGCCCACATCAGGAACGCCGCGACGTCACGGCCATATTGATCGACGGTCGTCGGCCTGCCGTCGGTATATTCGACCTGACCGTCGCTGAGCGGCTTGGGCATGCCGATGGCGTGACCGGGGAAATATTTATTGTACTGCCCGCCCGGCGGCAGCACGAAGCCAGCGGGCGGATCGGTATAGCCGGTGATGATGGCGTGGATGTAGTCGGGGCCATCCTCCTGATACATCTTGAATGCGTCAAAGATGAAATAGGGGAAGCCCGCCTCATAGCTGCGTGCTTTGGCGAGCACCGACATATCCGGCGGCAGCTTGCCGCCGAGCGCCGCGCGCGCCGCCTGATCATTGGCGAAGGGCGGCGGGAAATAGTCGGAAATCTGCCCAGGCCGCTGGAACATCTGGCCTTCATCGTTCGGGCCCGCGGTGACCTGGAAGGTTGCCGCGATTGCGCTCGCTTGCGCATCCGTAAAGCCCGGTCCACCCGGCTCGGCGAGATTGCGGAACGACAGCAGCTTGATGCTGTGGCAGGTCGAACAGACTTCGCGATAGATCTTGAAGCCACGTTGCAGCTGCGCCGGGTCGTAGGTGCCGAATGGACCGTGGAACGACCAGGTCTGCCGCGGCGGAGCGTCAGCGTCCTGTGCCGACGCGGCGTAGATGCCGAGGCTCGAAAGCGCCGCCGCAACGGCGAGAGTCAAAATGCTGCGCTGAAATTTCATGGCCGGCCTCCCCTCAAGCGCCCGATGCCGATGCCGGCGCGCTCTTGCCCAGCACCGATTCCGAGATGGAGTTCGGGAGCGGCTTTGTCGTTTCGACCAATCCAAGGATCGGCAAGATCACCCAGATGAAACCGAAATAGTAGATGGTGAGAACTCGCGCCGCGATCACATAACCGCCGGATGGCTCTTGCGAGCCGAGATAGCCGAGCCCGATCACGGCGATGAAGAAGATGAACAGGCACTGCCGGAACGCCGGCCGATAATTCGCCGAGCGTACGCGCGACGTATCGAGCCACGGCAGGAAGGCGAGCGAAACGATCGCAAGCCCGAGCGCACAAACGCCGATCAGCTTGTTCGGGATCGCGCGCAGAATGGCGTAGAACGGCAGGTAGTACCATTCCGGCACGATATGCGTCGGCGTCTGGCCGGGATTGGCCGGAATGTAATTGTCGGAATGGCCGAGGTAGTTCGGCACGTAGAAGATGAAATAGGCGAAGAGGATGCAGAACAGCCCGATGCAAAAAGAATCCTTGATCGTGGCATAGGGCGTGAACGCCACCGTGTCCTTTTCGGTTTTCGTCTCGACGCCGGTCGGATTGTTCTGACCGACCACGTGCAGCGCCCAGATGTGCAGCACGACCACGCCGACGATGACGAACGGCAGTAGGTAATGCAGCGAATAGAAGCGATTGAGCGTCGGATTGCCGACCGCGAAGCCGCCCCACAGCCAGGTGACGATCGGATCGCCGACGCCCGGGATTGCCGAGAACAGGTTGGTGATGACGGTCGCCGCCCAGAAGCTCATCTGGCCCCACGGCAGCACGTAGCCCATGAAGCCGGTCGCGACCATAAGCAGGAATAGGATGACGCCGAGGATCCACAACACCTCGCGCGGCTCCTTGTAGGAGCCGTAATACATGCCGCGCGCGATATGGACATAAACGGCGAGGAAGAAGAACGAAGCGCCGTTGGCGTGGATATAGCGCAGGAGCCAGCCATAATTGACGTCGCGCATGATGCCTTCGACGGAATTGAAGGCGAGATCGACATTTGGCGTGTAATGCATCGCCAGCACGACGCCGGTGACGATCTGCACGGCGAGCATGAAGGTCAGGATGCCGCCGAACGTCCACCAATAGTTCAAATTGCGCGGCGTCGGATAAGCGATGAAGGAGGAATAGACGAGGCTCGCGATTGGCAGCCGCCGCTCCAACCATTGCATGAATGGGCTTTGCGGCTGATAGGTCGAGTGTCCGCTCATTGTCGAACCTTATGCCTGACTGGTTTCGCCGATCCGGATTTTACTGGCGGAGATGAACTGATAGGGCGGCAACGGCAGATTGAGCGGAGCCGGCCCTTGGCGGATCCGCCCTGACGAATCGTATTGCGAACCGTGGCACGGGCAGAACCAGCCGTCGAAGTCGCCCTGATGCGGCAGCGGAATACAGCCGAGATGCGTGCAGATGCCGATCACCACGAGCCACTGCTCGTGGCCGGCTTGGACGCGCGCCGAATCCGGCTGCGGATCGCGCAAAGTCTGCCAATCGACGTCTTGTGCGAGTTTCACGTCGTTCGCGGTGCGGTTGAAGATGAAGATCGGTTTCGACCGCCAGAACACCTGGACGATCTGGCCAGCCTGAATGGGTGCGAGATCGACTTCGACGGGCGCGCCGGCGGCGATGGTAGAGGCATCCGGGTTCATCTGCCCGATCAGCGGCACTAGCGTCGCGGCGGCCGCTACGGCACCGACAGTCGCCGTCGCAATGTAGAGGAAATCGCGGCGTGTTGGTTCAGCCGAAGAGATCGCGGTCACTTTCTTCCACCCTCGCCCGTCTTGCGTTTATTCCACCCCATTCCGCGCTTGGGCCACGATTTTGCCTCGTGCAGCGCCAGATGGGTTCGCATCCGGCCTGGGGAAGGTCAGAGGCGTTGCATTCCGGTGGGGGTTTATTGGCACCCTTGCCGGGAGAGTGCAAGGGTAGGCGCGACGACACCCACAATGCCGCCATGGCGCCCAGCGGCACCCCGACCCAAGCTCTATGCGGGCGCGATCCGCAGACCTCGAATCAGCGCGCGACGTCCGACCATGCCCCTTCGCATTGCCCTCTATCAGCCCGATATCCCGCAAAATACCGGAACCGTTTTGCGCTTGTGCGCCTGCCTTGGCATCACGGCGCACATTATCGAACCGGCCGGCTTTCCGACCTCCGACCGCGCCTTCCGACGCGCCGGGATGGACTATCTCGATGCCGTCGACATCGTGCGACATGGGTCGTGGCGCGAATTCGAGGCTTGGCGGCGCAACGGACACAGTCGCCTCGTACTGTTCACAACCAAGGCGAGACTGTCCTATCTCGATTACGGCTTTGAGACGGACGACATTCTCCTGTTCGGCCGCGAGTCCGCGGGCGTTCCCGACGAGGTACATGATGCCGCCGATGCCCGTCTCGTGATCCCGCTGCGTCCGGCATTGCGCTCGCTCAATGTCGCCCTCGCCGCCGCCATGGCGGCCGGCGAAGCCCTGCGGCAGATCGGCGACTGACCTGTATGAAACAAAGACCCGTAAGAGCCAGCGATCTGGATCCATACGTTCGCGCGCTATTATGACATTATCGCGCCGATAGTTCGCGTAACCGCATAAACCGCAGCTAAACAGTCGACACGTCATGACCGGTGGCACGACCGAAGAGCGCAAAGCGAAGGCGAAGGCCTGGTTCGAATCGCTGCGCGATCAGATCACCTCTGCCTTCGAGGCGCTCGAAGACGCGCTACCCGCAAGCGCGCCGCTTGCCGATCGCCCCGCCGGCCGCTTCACGCGCACGCCGTGGAATCGCACCGATCATACCGGCGCTCCCGGTGGCGGCGGCACGATGGCGATGATGAAGGGCCGCGTCTTCGAGAAAGTCGGCGTTCATGTCTCGTCCGTGTTCGGCGAATTCGCGCCGGAATTCCGCAAGGAGATTCCAGGCGCCGCCGAGGATCCGCGCTTCTTCGCCGCCGGTATCTCGCTGATCGCCCACTTGCACAATCCGCATGTGCCTGCCGTGCACATGAATTCGCGCTATGTCGTCACCACCAAATCGTGGTTTGGCGGCGGCGCCGATCTGACGCCGGTGCTCGAAACGAGGCGCAGCCAAGACGACCCGGACACAAAAGCCTTTCATGCCGCAATGAAAGCCGCGTGCGATGCCCACGCTGGTGTCGCGAGCTACGACAAATACAAAAAATGGTGCGACGAATATTTCTTGCTTCAGCATCGCGGTGAGATGCGCGGCATCGGCGGAATCTTTTACGATTGGCTCGACAGCGGCGACTTCGATTCCGACTTCGCCTTCACCAGGGACGTCGGGCGTGCGTTTCTCGCCATCTATCCGCAACTGGTGCGAAAAAACTTTGCCGCGCCGTGGAGCGACGCCGAACGCGAAGAGCAATTGGTGCGCCGTGGTCGCTATGTGGAGTTCAATCTGCTCTACGATCGCGGCACGATTTTCGGCCTGCGCACCGGCGGCAATGTCGAGTTGATCCTGTCCTCGATGCCGCCGGTGGTGAAGTGGCCGTAAAGATGGCTGTGAAGACTCGGGCGTTATCAATCATTTGAACGCCCCCACCGCTGTTCGGCAATAAGATCGCGCGCATGCCGCTGGTGACGAACAGGCGTCACACGTCGTCGTTAGGCTGTAGCCGCCCAATCACCGAATAAAGGAGACGAAGATGGCATTCGCGCCCGGCGACATCGTTGCGCTTAAGTCAGGCGGTCATTCCATGACCGTCGTTGCAATCGAAGCCGAAGACGTCAACTGCCTCTGGGTCAACGATGCCGGCGAACTGTTTCGGCAGTCCATTCCGGCGATCGCGCTGACCATGATCGAACAGAGTGAGAGCGACGAGGACGAAGCAGACGAAGCAGACGGCGACGACGAAGACGAACACGACGAGGATGACGACGAGGACGAGGAAGACGACGAGGACAGCGAGAAGCGGCGCAAGAAGGGCTGACGTCGGCAACCTCCGACGCTTTTGGACCAACGCTTTTGGACCATGGTCGTCGCCGGGCGCCGGCGGCAAGGTTGATTAGATTTTGTCTTCGATGCCGCCGGCGGTGGCAACGGCCGCAACGGTCCTTGCGAATCCCCGTTGCAATCGCCCCTGCAACAATCGTAGATTGAGATGCTGCGTCCGTCCTGACTGTGGGGCGAGTATGGCAAGCGTTGACGTCGGCGGAACCTACGCGCCACGCGACAAATCGGCCGCAACTTCGGCCGACGCTGCCTCTGACACTCAAGGGTCCGGCGCCCTGGGGGCTGGAACTCCAAGCGATGGCGCTGCAGCCAAGCCGGGCTTTTGGCAACGCGTCAAAGGCGCCATCGTCCGCACCGAAAACGACTTCGCCTTCGTCAAGGGTCTGGCAATCGTCAGCATATTCGGCACCCTGATCGGCGCCTATTTCCAATATTTGTCGTCTTACCAGGACAAGGTGTCCGCGCTGGCGCAGGCGGACATGACCGCGGCCACCGCGGCATTCACCGACACGTCCAATACGCTGTCGCAGGCGATCACCCTTCAGGATCTCCTGTTCTACGACTTCATCCACGCCAACAAGCTCAATGCCGGCGGCGACGACAACGCGTTGACCAGCAAACACGCGCACGACCTGGACAAGCCGTACGAGGACACGGCCTCATCGCTGCACGAGAACGTCAATCTGATTGCGCGGAAGATGGAAATCTATGTCGACTGGCCGAGCAATCTCGACCGCGATCCGGCGACCGAGACGAGTTTCGGCACCGATCCGATCAATATGTCGGCGCTCGGCGATGTCGACTTCGATTGCGATCAGGATATGCCGAAGTTCGAGCCGAACGATCATGTCGTTTCGAAAACCAAGAACGGAAAGTCGCTGAGTGTCGACTGGTACAGCGCCAAGCACCACGTCTATACGATCGCCTATTGCTTCGAAGTAACCCACAAGGCCTGGATGGAAGTGGTCCGGCAATGGGCGTCGCAAAGCTCGCTGCAGCCTGACGCGGTGGCGAATTTCTTCTCCAGCCATACGGCCGATCACCTGCATGGCCGGCTGGACAGCGAAATCGTGCGGCTCAACGCCTTCATGAGCCGGGCCATGAATGAGATGGAAGGTATCCGCGTCAAATATCGGCCCGCCGGCTTCATATGCAGCGTGCCTGGCCTGCGCGAAATCATGGGCCGGAAATGCACGCCGATCCGCATTGCGGAACCGTGAAGCCGCCGGTCTATGCGCTGAACGCGCCGGCAATCATGACCAGGCCGCCGACGATGACGACGGCGTCGAGCAGCACAGTGTGAACATGCACCGGCAGGCGCTCGACGATGAGCTTCGCCAGGAACGTGCAGGGAAAAGTCACCGCGCCGATCAAGAACCCGACCGCAATCACTCTCGGCGTGAGGACCCCGGCGGCGCCAAACACACCGACTTTGATGACTCCGGTGACGACCGAGATCGCTGCGTCGGTCGCGATCACCGCGGCGCCTTCAAGGCCGGTCGCCATCAGCACCGATAACATGATCACTCCGGCGCCAGTGGTGCCGCCCATCAGGAGGCCCCAGCCGGCGGCGCCGGCGAAAAAACCCTTTTCGCCGAGGTGCAAACCGCGCCGTTTGAGCAGACGCCGCAGCGGCACCGTCGCGATCAGGGTCGTCCCAATCACCAAAGCCGCGCCCCGGCCCGTCAGCAGCGTATAAAGCCAGGCGCCGAGCGCGCAGGCCGGCAGCGCGACAGCAAGCGCAACGACGACACGCCGCAGATCGACTGAGCGGCGGAACGCGATCACGCGCGCGGTATTCGAGAACATTGCTGAGATGGCGATGATCGGCACCACCGGCGCCGCGCCGACCATCGGCACCAGGATGAGCGGCATCAACGCGCCGGTGCCGTAGCCTGCAACCCCGCCGGCTACGGCGGAGAACGCCGCCAAACCGACGATGAGAACAAGCTGGATAAAAGTCACATCCGGCAGGAATGGCATGTGCGGAGCAAGGGAGCGGTGCGGATATAGAAGTTGACTTGAGCACGCTCAGTTACGAGAACTGTCACCCGACGAAAAGTTAATTCGTGGAGCCCAGCGATGGACCTCGGAATTGCCGGCCGCAAGGCAATCGTATGCGCTTCGAGCCGGGGGCTGGGCCTCGCCTGCGCCAAGGCGCTGGCGGAGGCCGGCTGCGAGGTCGTGATCAACGGCCGCGATGTTGAAAAGCTTGGCGCCGTGGCCGCCGACCTGCACAAGGCAACGGGCGCCAAGATCATCCCCGTTGCCGCCGATGTCGCCTCGCCCGAGGGTCAGAAAGCGCTGTTCGCGGCCTGTCCCGAGCCGGACATCCTGGTCAACAACAATGGCGGCCCGCCGCCGCGCGACTTCCGCGAACTCGACAGGCAGAAGCTCATCGACGGCGTCATTGCCAATATGGTCACTGCCGTAGAACTCGTGCAGAAGGCGATCGATCCGATGATCGCCAAGAAATTCGGCCGCATCGTCAACATCACGTCAGGCTCGGTGCGGATGCCGCTTGCGGGTCTGGACCTCTCCTCCGGCGCGCGGGCCGGCTTGACCGCGTTTCTCGCCGGCGTCGCCCGCTCGGTCGCGGGCTCCAACGTCACCATCAATTTCATCCTGCCCGGCGTCTTCGCCACCGATCGTTTGCGCGGCTATATCGACGCCATGGCGAAGAAAAAGGGCATCAGCAGCGAACAGGCGCTCGCCGAGCGCGTCGCCGCGGTGCCGGCGCACCGCGTCGGCCAACCCGACGAATTCGGCGCCACTTGCGCGTTTCTGTGCTCGGCGCATGCCGGCTACATTACCGGACAAAATATTCTCATCGACGGCGGCGCCTTCCCGGGCGCGTTCTAAGCATGATCCGGAAAAGTGGAGACCGGTTTTCCGAAAAGACCATGTGCAACAAAACAGAAATTCCTCAAGCGATCGGATCACAGGAGACAAGGCCATGAAACTCGTTCGCTACGGCGCGCCGGGCCGCGAAAAGCCGGGCATGATCGACAAGGACGGCAAGCTGCGCGACCTGTCGAAGATCGTTCCCGACATTTCAGGCGACGTGCTTTCGCCCAAGGGGCTGAACAAGCTGCGCAAGCTGAAGCCGGAAAAGCTGCCGCCGGTGCGCGGCAATCCGCGCATCGGCGCTTGCATAGGCCATGTCGGCAATTTCATCGCCATCGGGTTGAATTATTCCGACCACGCCGCCGAAGCCGGCATGCCGATCCCGAAAGAGCCGATCATCTTCAACAAGGCGTCATCCTGCATCTGCGGCCCGAACGACGACACCATGACCCCAAAAGGTTCGACCAAGCTCGACTGGGAAGTCGAGCTCGGCATCATCATCGGCCAGCACGCGCGTTACGTGAGCAAGGAGAAGGCGCTCGACGTGGTCGCCGGCTATTGCCTTGCCAATGACGTGTCCGAGCGGGTGTTTCAGATCGAGCGCGCCGGGCAATGGACCAAGGGCAAGGGCTGCGAGACCTTCGGCCCGCTCGGCCCCTGGCTCGTCACCAAGGACGAGATCAAGGATCCGCAAAACCTCGAAATGTGGCTCGACGTCAATGGTGAGAAGCGCCAGCGCGGCAATACTTCGACCATGATCTTCAACTGCCGCGAGATCGTCGCGTGCTGCTCGAGCTATTTCGCGCTCGAGCCCGGCGACGTCATCATCACCGGCACGCCGCCCGGCGTCGGCCTCGGCATGAAGCCCGAGCCAAAATTCTTGAAGGCCGGCGACGTGGTGACGCTCGGCATCACCGGGCTCGGCGAACAGCGCCAGAAGGTGGTGAAGTTCAAGTAGGCAGCGGCGCTAGGCGGCGCACGCGGCACCGCCTAGCGCAAGCGCCCCGAGCGACCGTTGTTGCGTGGTGCGGCGAACATCGCGTTGATCGCCTGCGCGCTGCGCCCGACCACGGCGACGCCGTCGCCGGCTTCAACCCGCGTCTTCTTGTCCGGCCCGGTAATGGCATCGCCGTCACGCCGGTTGATCTGCACGATGAAAAACGCACTGTTCGTACGCGATTCGATCTCCTCGATGGTCAAATCGGTGAGCGCACCGCCTTCCGGCGCCACGACGACCTCGATGACGAGGCCGAGATTGCGCAATTGCTTTTCAAGCTCGCGCATGCGCTGGGACTCGCGGATGAAGCGCGAGGTCTCGGGGAACAACAAGATCTCGGCGATGCGCTCGGCGCCGATATGGGTCGGCAGCACCACTTTGTTGGCGCCGGCATGGACCAGCTTGCGCTCCGTCGAGACGGCGTCACCACGCGCGATGATCTCGATCTTGGAATTGAGGCTGCGCGCGCTCAGCGTGATGAAGACATTCGCCGCGTCGTTCGGCAGCACGGTGGCAAGCGCCCGGGCGCGCGCGATGCCGGCGTCCAGCAAGGTCGCCTCGTTGGTGGCGTCGCCCTGCAGACAGCTGTGCCCAGCATCGCGCGCATGGCGCACGCGCTGCTCGTTCTGCTCGAGCACGACATAAGGGGCGCGGCCGTCCTTGAGCGCCTTGGCGAGTTCGACGCCGATGCGGCCATAGCCGCAGACGATGATGTGATTTTCCAGCTTGTCGACTTCAGCTTGCACGCGCCGCCCGCCCAGAATTTGTTGCAAGGGACTGAGCGTCATGAACTGCACCAGCGCGCCGGACAGAAAGATCATCCCGGTGCAGCCAAATGCCATGGTGCCCATGGTGAGCCAGTGCAGGAACTGCGTGTCGATGGGCCGCACTTCCTCGTAGCCGACGGTGAAGACCGTCAGCGTGACCATGTAGAATGCGTCCTGGAAATTCCATCCGGCCCTCATATAGCCCGTCGTCGCGGCAACCCAGACGATCGCCATGAAAGCTGTGCCGCGGAACAGATTGCGCGATGGATGAAGAAGCGGATTGTCCAACGCGGCTTCCCCGATCCCGTCGCGCCCGCCGATCGCGGACGCAAAGGTGAACTACGCATCGTGTGCGCAGCGAGTTCGGGTTTTCCCGGATGAACCCCAAATGCGATGTTAAGCGGTATTCGGCGCGGCTGGAAGTCCCCGCTCCAGCCTGTCTACCCTTGCCGCGCCTCCAGCACGGCCTGCAGCGAGATGCGCGACCATTCGGCAATTTTGTCGCGGAACCCCGCATAGGCCGCGTGCACCTTTTGCGCGGCCGCGCTCTTGCCGGCGAGTTCGCCGAGCACATCGGTCGCCTGCGCACGTGCGGCGGCGACCAGATCTTCGGGAAACGTGCGCAGTTGCACATTGTCGCGCGTGGTCAGCGTCGCCAGCGCTTCGAGATTGAGCCGCTCCATCTCGGCAAGCGCATAGGAGGCTTCTCGCGCGCAGGCCGCCGCCACGATCGCCTGCAACTCGGCATCGAGACTCGCCCAGGCTTTAAGCGAGACGATGCATTCGCCGGTGCCGTTCGGCTTGTTGAAGCCCGGGCTGTAGTAGAGCGTCGCGAAGCGATAGAGGCCGAGCGCGATGTCGGAGCCCGGACCGACGAATTCGGCGCCGTCGATAACGCCGGATTGCAGCGCCACCAGAATCTCGCCGGGCGAGGTCGTCTGCGGCACGGCGCCGAGCCGGCGATAGACCTCACCGCCCAGCCCGAGTGAGCGCACTTTGAGGCCGCGCACGTCGTCGCGATCCCTGATCTCGCGGCGGAACCAGCCGCCCATGCAGACACCGGTATTGCCGGCCATGAATGGCTTGACGTTGAACGGCGCGTAAAGCTCGTCCCACAGTTGCTGGCCGCCGCCAGCATCGATCCAGGCGACATGCTCATTCGGCGTCAGCCCGAATGGCACTGTGGTGAAGAAGGCCGTCGCCGGCTCCTTGCCCTGCCAATAGAACGCCGCGGTGTGGCCCATCTCGGCGACGCCGGAACCGACCGCATCGAGCACTTCAAAGGCCGGCACCACTTCGCCGGCAGCCGACACCGTGATCTCGATACGGCCGCCGGATAGCGTGGCGATGCGTTCGGCGACGCGCTCCGCCGACATGCCGGGCCCGGGCAGCCGCTTCGGCCACGACGTGACCATGCGCCAGCGGCGCTTATCGGTTTGCGCGATCGCTGGCGCAGCAAGCGCGCCCGCCAGTCCGATGGCCCCACCAAGTACCCCGCCACGGGCGAGCGCGCGGCGCGTGATCTTGCTCATGAAATTTTTCCTCGGCGCAAAAACCGGTTTCCCCTTTTCGGGATCATGCTCTTTCAGCTTAGACGACGATACGTAAGGCCAACAGGCCTAGCGCGACCTGATCCGCCGCAGCGCGCCGGGAAACACCACCGGCGGAATGGTGCGTGCCCAGACATGTTGGATACGCGCGATTTCAGCCTCAAAGACTTGCAGGAACAATTGTGCCTGCGGCGATGGCGTGCGCCGCGCCGGCGAGATCACCACGAATTCGGCGATCAGCGGCGGGTCGTCGATCGGCGAGATCACCCGCCCCATGGGACGATCGATATCGGCGACGCAGATCAGCCCCGACAGGATCGCCACCCAATCGGAACGCAGCACGAGTTGCAGCGTGCCGATCATGGCGTCCATCTCGATCATGCTCTCGACTTCGATGCCGTGGGTTTCGAAATAGACTTCAATGTTGCGGCGGCGGACATTGGCGCGGCCGGGCAAAATGATTTTGAGCGGCCCGCAATCCTTCAGGCGCACCGGCGCGAACGGCGTGAGCCCGCGCGTGACATTCGACACCAGCATTTCGCGGTCGCGCGCGATCAGCCGCGTCTTCAAGCCCACACGGCCCTCGGCCGCGGGGACCGCTGCGAAATCAAGCTCGCCGTTCCGCACCATGTCGGTGAGCGTGCCGCTATAGCCTTCGACGATGTGCAGGCGCACGTCGGGATATTGTGCGACGAATTTTTCCAGTGCCGGCGCCAGCGCCGCCCGCGTCAGCGTCGGAATGAGGCCGATGCGCAGATCGCCGGTAATGCGCGCGGCGAAGGCGCGCACGTCTGCATTGGCTTTTGCGATTTGCCCGACCGCTTCGATGCAATGCTTGTAGTAGCGCTGCCCGGCCGGCGTCGGCTTCACGCCGCGCGCCGAACGCTCGAAAAGCTTGACCCCGAGCTCGCGCTCGACACCGGCGACATGCTGGGAAATGCCCGATTGCGTGGCGTTTTCCCGCTCAGCGGCGGCGGTGAACGAACCTTCCTCGCACACCGCAATGATCGCCCTGATCTGCCGCAGCGCAATTTCTGCCATTAAAAATCCTGATGACTTAGGCCTCGATATATTAATTCGTTTGAGGAGCCCAGTCTTGGTAAATTTCGGGTTAATTCTGCGGACGACGCGAGGCGCGCCATGAAGCTCGGCTTTTTCACCATGCCCATTCACCCGCTGGACAAGGACTGGCGGAAATCGCTGCGCGAGGATCGCGAGGCCTTCATTCTCGCCGACAAACTCGGCTTCGTCGAAGGCTATGTCGGCGAGCACGCCACCGACCGCGCCGAGAACATCACCTCGTGCGCGGTCTTCATCGCGAGCCTGATTGACGCTACCAAATCGATCAAGCTCGGCACCGGCACCATCAACATGCCGAACTCGCATCCGGTTGCGACCGCATCGCAGATCGCGATGCTCGATCATATGCTCGACGGCCGCTTCATCTTCGGCATCAGCCCCGGGGGGCTGTTGTCCGACGCCGAGGCCTTCGGCAACCTCGACGCCGACCGCAACGCGATGTTCCTTGAGGCCATCAACACAGTTCTGAAAATCTGGGAGGGCAAGCCGCCCTACGACATCACCGGCAAATACTGGTCGGTGAAGATCGAGCGGCAGGCGATGCTCGAAATCGGCCAGGGCTTTCTGCCGAGGCCGCTGCAGAAGCCGCATCCGCCGATCGTCGTCACTGCGGTGGCGCCGTTCTCCAAGGGGGTGACTGAGGCCGCGGCCCGCGGCTGGGATCCGATCTCAGCGAACTTTCTGATGCCAGAATGGGTCAAGAGCCACTGGCCGAAATACGCCGAAGGCTGCGAGCGCATGGGGCGTAAGGCCGATCCGGCAAATTGGCGCGTCGCCAAAAGCATCTTCGTCGCCGACGACGACAAGACCGCCAAAGCCTATGCAACCGGGGCCGACAGCCCCTATCGCTATTATTACAGCCAGCTCTATACCAAGCTGAAGACGGGCCGTCTCGAACTGTTCAAGACGCGGCGCGACCAGCCCGACAGCGAAGTGACGCTCGACAGCATTTGCGATCAGCTGATCATCCACGGCTCGCCGGACAAGGTCGCCGACGAAATCTTGAAATTCCGCGAGAAGGTCGGCGATTTCGGCACGCTGCTCTATGCCGGCAAGGACTGGCGCGATCCGGAGCTCGGCAAGCGCTCGATGACGCTCCTCGCGGAAAAGGTGATGCCCAAGGTCAATGCCGCTATAAAGGCCTGATGAAAAAACCAGTGAGCCGGTAGTGGCGCGTCCTCGCGTTTTTGTCACCCAGCCGATCGCCGAGAGCGCACTCGCGCGTTTGCGCGCGGTCGCCGATGTCGAGCTCAACGCGGATTCAAGCCGCGTCCTCGACAAGGCAAAGCTCGTCGAGGCGGTGAAGCGCTGCGACATTCTGCTGTCGCTGCTGCACGACACCGTCGATGCCGAGGTACTCGCGGCCAATCCGGGTCTCAAGGCGGTGTCGTCGATGAACATTACGCAGGACCGCATCGATCTTGCCGAGGCGACGCGGCGCGGCATTCCGGTGACCAATATCCCGGCCATCGTCACCGACGCCACCGCAGATATCGGCTTCGGCCTCCTGCTCGCGGTGGCGCGCAACATCCCGCTCGGCGACAGATTGTTCCGGAGCGGCGTCTATCCGGGCTCGCAGTCCAATCACCTCGCCGGCGCGGCGGTCACCGGCCGCACGCTGGGCCTAGTCGGCTTCGGCCGCATCGGCCAGGCCATGGCACGGCGCGGCCGCGGCTTCGATATGAACATTATCTACGCCGATCCGCGCCGGCTGCCGGCCGAGGAGGAAGCGAAGTTCGCCGCCGGCTATCGCAGCTTCGACGATCTGTTGCGTCAGGCCGATTTCGTGTCGCTGCATCCGCAACTGTTGCCGCAGACGCGCCATCTGATGAGCGACCGGCAATTTGCGCTGATGAAGCCGACAGCCTTTGTCATCAATACCTCGCGCGGGCCGGTCATTGACGAGGCGGCTTTGGTCCGCGCGCTCAAGGAAAAAAAAATCGCTGGCGCGGGCCTCGACGTCTTCGAGCACGAGCCGGACGTATCGCCCGAGCTTATCGCCATGCCGAACGTGGTGCTGACCCCGCATCTCGGCAGCGCCGTTCTGTCACTGCGCGAGGGCATGGCCCATGTCGTGGTCGATAACACTATCGCGCTGATCGAAGGCAAGCCGCCGGTGAGCTGCCTCAATCCCGAGGTCCTGAAGAAGCTGTTCTAGAACATGATCCCGAAAAGCGGAGACCGGCTTTCGGAAAAAGATTACGCCGCAAACATAGCTTCCACGAATCCAGACAATTCTGTTAAATTGCGTGGCGCTAACTGTCTGGCTCGATCCCGAGCAACAATGCTATTGATAGTGCGGCAATCTCGTGAGTGTGGGATTTCCCAGCGCGAGCTCACCGCATGATCACGCCGACCCCTGTTCTTGTCGTCGACGATTCCTTGACGGTCAGAAATATCGTCGTCAAGAGTCTCAGGACCCTTGGCTTTAGCGATGTCGATGTGGCGGAAGACGGCAATCTCGCGCTCGAGCGCATGCGGGAAAAGCACTACGGCCTGCTCATTTCGGATTGGGAAATGCCGAACATGAGCGGCGAAGAGTTTCTGAAAGCCGTGCGCCGCGACCCCAAATGCATGAAAATGCCTATCATCATGATCACCGGCACCACGACACGCGGCACATCATGGCTCGCTGGCGCCAATGCCTATCTGCAAAAGCCGTTCACCGACGCCGATTTCGAGAAGGCCGTCAAATCTGCCTTGAGCGGCCACTAGCAACGCAAGAACGGCATCGGTCGCCGTAGCTGCTCAGCGCGACGTCTGCTTGCGCAAGGCCGCCACGTCATTTGCGGTGACCGCGGATTTCTCGCTGCCGAAGCGCGCCGTGACGTAATTGGCGACAGCAGCGATTTCCGTGTCGGAAAAGATGCTGCCGAAGGCCGGCATCGAAACCACGCCCTGCGGCTCGTTGCGCCGCGTGCCGGAGATGACGATCTGCGCAACATTCGTCGCCGCCGGATCGTTGACGGCCCGCGCGCCGGCAATCGTGGCGTAAGGCGTGATCGCACTGACGCCGGTCCAGTTGTGGCAGCTGACGCAGGCCTCCTGGAAGATCTTCTTGCCGAGCGCATTGGCGGCAACCGCATTGTCTTTCGGCGACGCCGGGGCCGCCGGCGCGAGCGTTGCCGGCAGATCAGGCGAGGCGACGGGCGGGACGCTACGGACAAAGCTGACCAGCGCGTGAATGTCCTCAGGCGCCATCTGGCTGAAGCTTTCATCCACCGCCTCGCCCATCGGGCCTGCGGCCGTGCCGCGGGCCGAAGCATGGCCATGCGCCAGATAATCGAAGACTTCGTCGTCGCTCCAGGCGCCGATGCCGGTGCCCTTGTCGGGGGTGATGTTGTAGGCGTGCCATCCCGCTGTCACCGCGCCGGCGAATTTCTTGCGGTTATCGAGCGCAAAGGCCAAGTTGCGCGGCGTATGGCATTCGCCGCAATGCGCCAGTGCTTCGGCGATATATGCGCCGCGATTCCACTGCGCGCTTTGCGACGTATTCGGCGCAAAGCGGGTGTCGGCATTGAAGAAGAACGACCAGATCGCCATCGCCCAGCGCTGGTCATAGGGGAAGCCCAGCGTGTCGGCGCGATTGACGGCGTGCGCGGACGGCTGGCTGAGCAGATAAGCTTTGATCGCCAGCGCATCCGCATCGGTCATGTAGGTATAAGACGGATAGGGCATGGCCGGATAAAGCCGCGCGCCATCCTTGCGGACGCCGCGCTGCACGGCATTTAGAAAGTCCTGATCGCTGTAGCCGCCGATCCCGGTGTCCTTGTCGGCCGTGATATTGGTCGAATAGAGCGTGCCGCCAAACGGCAGCGGGATTGCGAGCCCGCCGGCATAGGCTTGGCCGCCCGGCGCGGTGTGGCAGACCATGCAATCGGCTGCGCGCGCCAGATATTCGCCGCGCTTGACCACGTCGGCACTGGCAAGGCTCGCGGGAACGCCGGTCGGATTGGCGTCTTTGTAATCGGACAGAGCAACGGTCGAGCCGCCGGCAAAAGCCAGCGGACCCGGATTGAATTGCCGCCACGCAACGAAGCCGGCGACGATCAAGATGAGCGGAATAACGATCCGGGTTCTGCGCATGACATCACGCCTTGTTGGCCATGGCGATCGCCTTGCGGTCGATCGGCAAGCGGCGCAACGCGATGCCGGTCGCGGCATAGATCGCATTGCGCAAAGCGGGCGGTCCTGCGGTCGCGCCGGTCTCGCCGATGCCACCCGGATCTTCGAGGCTTTTGATGACATGCACCTCGATTTTGGGCACTTCGTCGATGCGCAGCATGCGGTAGTCGTTGAAGTTCGACTGCTGCACGCGGCCGTTTTCGATGGTGATTTCGCCGTAGAGAGCCGCAGTGAGGCCGAAGATCAGTCCGCCCTGCAATTGCGCAGCGATCGTATCCGGATTAACGGCAATGCCGGTATCGACCGCCGACGTCACCCGGCGCAGATGCACCTCGCCGTGCTCGTCAACTTCGGCTTCGACCACGGTGGCGATGAAGCTGCCGAACGACGGCTGCGCGCAGACGCCGCGCCCGGTGCGCGCCGGCAGCGGCTGACCCCAGCCGGATTTTTCGGCAACGAGTCCGAGGGCGGCTTTCAGACGCGGATTGCCGTCGAGCATGCTGCGGCGGAATTCGATCGGGTCCTTGCCGGCCTTGCGCGCCAATTCGTCCATGAAACATTCGGTGGCAAAGACATTGTTGTTCGGCCCGACGCCGCGCCAGAAGCCGGTCGGCACCGCCGGCGGTTCGGCACGGACATATTCGATCTGCTTGTTGGGAATATCGTAGGGCATGTCGACGGCGCTATCGACGGCGTCGATGTCGATGCCGTTGAGGAATATCGATGGAGCCCAGCGCGCCATGATCGAGGAACCGCTGATGCGATATTTCCAGGCCGCTATCTTGCCATCCGACAATGTTGCGGAAATGACATCCCGATAGACCGGACGGTAGACGTCGTGCCGGATATCCTCTTCGCGGGTCCAGACCACTTTCAGCGGCCCGTCGACATGCTTGGCGACGCGCACGGCGCTTTCGGCCATGTCCGGCTCGAGCCGCCGCCCGAAACCGCCGCCGAGCAGATGATTGTGGACCTTGACCTTCTCGAGCGGCAGACCCGCGGCCTTGGCCGCATATTCCTGCACACGCGTGAGCACCTGCGTACCGATCCAGACCTCGCACGAATCCGGCGTCACCTGAACCGTACAATTCATCGGTTCCATGGTGGCATGTGCCAGGAACGGCAATTCATATTCGCCGTCGAACCTGTCGCCCTGCGCCAAGCCCTTGGCGATATCGCCGACGGATTTGGCGACAACGCCGTCCTTCTTGCTGGCGGCGCGCAGATCGTCCCAAATATCGGATGAATTGATCTTCGCGTTCGGCCCTTCGTCCCAGGTGATCTTCAGCGCGTCGAGCCCCTGCTTGGCTGCCCACATGTGATCGCCGACGACGGCAACGAGATCGTCGAGCACGACGACCTGACGCACGCCCGGCACGGCCTTGGCCGCCGTATCGTCGACCTTCGCCACCTTGCCGCCGAAGACCGGACAGGCGGCAAGCGTCGCGAACTTCATGCCCGGAAGCATGGCGTCGATGCCGTAGATCGCCGAGCCGTTGGTTTTGCTCGGCGTGTCGAAGCGTTTGAGCGGTTTGCCGATAAGCTTGAAGTCCTTCGGATCCTTAAGCGGCGGATCTTGCGGCACCGGAAGGGCACCGGCCGCGTCGGCGAGATCGCCATATGCGGCGGTGCGCCCGCTCGCGGCGTGGCTGACGACGCTATTCGACGCCGTACAACTCGCGGGATCGACCTGCCATTGTTGCGCGGCCGCCCGGATCAGCATCGCTCGAGCCGAGGCACCGGCCTGGCGCAGCGGTTTCCAGAAGGCACGGATGGAGTTGGAATTGCCGGTGACCTGGATGCCGAAAATCGGATTGCCATAGAGCTTGTCGTTCGGCGGCGCGTGTTTCAACTCAACTTTGCTGAAATCGGCGTCGAGCTCTTCGGCGAGAATCATAGGGATCGCCGTATAGACGCCCTGCCCCATCTCGACCTGCGGCATGACCAAAGTGGTCTTGCCGGTGTGATCGATGCGAATAAAAGCGTTCGGCGCGAATTTGCCGTCGGTCGTATCGGGCGCTTGCTCCGGCTCGTTCGCGGCGCGCACCGGAAGGTGGAAGGCCAGGGTGAACCCCGCCGCCAATCCGCCTTTGAGCAGAACGCGGCGCGACGGCACATGCGTAATATTTTCTGATCCGTGCATCGCCGTCTCCCTAGACTTCGCCCGCGGCGCGTTTGACCGCTTCGCGGATGCGGACATAGGTGCCGCAGCGGCAAATATTCCCAGCCATCGCGGCGTCGATATCGGCGTCGTCGGGTTGCGGCGTCGCGGCGAGCAAAGCCGCCGCCGACATGATCTGGCCGGACTGGCAATAGCCGCACTGGATGACTTCGAGATCGAGCCAGGCTTTTTGCACTTTGGCGCCGGCCTCGCTGGCACCGATGCCCTCGATCGTGGTGACGGCCTTGGAGCCGATCGCGCCGATGGGCAGCAGGCAGGAGCGCACCGGATTGCCGTCGATATGAACCGTGCAAGCGCCACATTGCGCGATGCCGCAGCCGAATTTCGTGCCGGTCATGCCGAGCACGTCGCGCAGCACCCAGAGCAGCGGCATATCGTCGGGAGCGTCGAAAGTTACACTTCGACCATTAATCGTCAGAGTTGTCATGCGAGTCTCCACTCACATTTGCCGCCCAAAGGCACCGCGCCAAAAGGCTCGCACCATGAGCCGTCGCTCACGGTGGACTTACCTAGAGACTATCGAAATACGATCGCTCGAATTCAACCTCCCATGTTGCAGCAGAGGCCAGTCAAATTCGCGGGACAACCCGGCAAACCGTGTGGCTTACCAGCGCCGGCCCCAGCGCGGTCTCGCCCCCCGCCCGCCGATGAGCCGCAGCAGGAAGAGAAGAATGACCGCGCCGATGAAGGCATTCACAATCAGCTCGACAATTCCCGATCCGAGATGAATTCCAAGCTGCGGCAACAACCAGTCGCCGATGAAGGCGCCGATCAGGCCGACGATCAGATCGCCGATCAGACCGAAGCCGCCGCCTTCCATGATGCGGCCGGCGAGATAGCCGGCGACAATGCCGACAACGAGAATGACCAGAAGGCTTTGATTGGAAAGGTGCATGTTAGCTTCCTCACAATGGCGCCGTTCCGCAATAGGCAGAGTTAAACACTGACCAATGCGGCGCGGTCGCAATAGTTCCCAATGCTAGAAAAAACTCATGAACATTTTTTGTCTCAGTCCTTTTCGCGCTCCCATTCGACGATCACGCGCACGATCTTATTGTTGATGTTCGGATGCGGCATCGGCGGGCTTTCGATGTAAAGTTTATCGCCCTCGATCCTGATTTCGCGCACCTGCTCGCCGCCGACCCAGGCCTCGTTCCATGCTGCCTCGACCTTTGTAATGACCTTGCCGTCTTCGACGCGGTAGCGGCCGGTATAGGCGATCATGGTTTTGAGCGCCTGGGCCCGATCTTCGTCGGTCTTCGGAATAGCACGGTTCTCGCCGGTCATCAGCGCCAGCCAGCGGCCTTGCGGCGTCGCGATCTGAATGCCGCGCGGATGTTCGCCATAGACCGGCGTACGCTCCTTTGTCGCCTGATCCTCGTAGACAACCGAGACGAGTTTCCAAGTGCCGACGATCTCTTTGCGCAACGCGGCGTCGTCGGCACGAGCGAGCACCGGCAACAGCAACAATGCCAACAGACCGAATGCCAATGCACGCATTATTTCCTCTCGCCTATTCCGCAGTCCAGCCACCGTCGAGCACCAGCGCCGAGCCGGTCATCAGCGACGACGCATCCGACGCCAGGAAGACGATGGCGCCGGTGATCTCTTCGAGTTGTCCAAGACGGCCGAGCTTGATCTTCGACAGCACCTCGTCGCGAAACGCCTTGTTTTCGAAGAATGGGCGCGTCATCGGCGTTTCGAGAAAAGTCGGACCGATACTGTTGACGCGGATATTGTGCGGGGCAAGCTCGATCGCCATGGCCTTGGTGAAGCCTTCCATGGCGTGCTTGGAGGCGCAATAGACGGTGCGGCGCGCGGCCCCGACATGACCCATCTGCGAAGACATATTGATGATCGAGCCGGGCGATTTCACTTCGATCAAGCGCATCGCCACGGCCTGCGCCATGAAAAAGGCGGCGCGGACATTGAGCGCAAAGATGGCATCGAAATCCTCGACCTTGACGTCCGGCAGATGGGCCGGCCGATTCATGCCGGCGTTATTGACCAGGATCTGAAACGGCGCGGCTGCGGCGATGGCTTTTCGCGCAGCCTCGACATCGGTCACGTCAAGCGCGAGGACGTCGGCCTCTTGACCGCGCCCGCGCAGCGCCGCTGCTACTTCCTCGATTTCGGATTTGGTCCGCGCCGCGATGGTCACGTGCGCGCCGGCCTCGGCCAAAGCCGACACGGCGGCAAGCCCGATGCCGCGACCGCCGCCGGTGACCAGCGCGCGCCTGCCGTCGAGACGAAAGGACGGAGTCTTGGTGAGATCCACTTTCGGCACGTCACTCCGCCGCCTCACCGTAGGGGACGTTACGGCCGCCGTAACGGCGAACGCGGATATTGGCCTGCTCGGCATGCGCAACGAAGCCTTCGAGCATGCACAGCCGCGAGTCATATTCGCCGATCATAGCGCTCGCCGCGTCGGTAAGCACTTTCTGGTAGGTGCAGGTCTTCAAGAATTTTCCGACCCACAATCCGCCGGTATAGCGCGCCGCCTTCTTGGTCGGCAGCGTGTGATTTGTGCCGATCACCTTGTCGCCATAAGCGACGTTAGTGCGCGGCCCAAGGAACAGCGAGCCGTAATTCTTCATATTGTTGAGGAAATAGTCCGGGTCGCGCGTCATCACCTGCACGTGTTCCGAGGCAATGCGGTCGGCCTCGCGCACCATTTCGGCCTCGTCGTCGCAGACGATCACCTCGCCGAGATCGGCCCAGGCCTTGCCGGCGGTCTCCCCGGTCGGCAGGATTCTGAGGAGCCGCTCGATCTCGCGCATCGTGTCGCGGGCGAGTTTTTCCGAATTGGTGAGGAGGATCGCAGGAGATGTCGGGCCGTGCTCAGCCTGGCCGAGCAGATCGGTAGCGCAGATCTCACCGTCGACAGTGTCGTCGGCAATCACCAATGTCTCGGTCGGCCCGGCCAGAAGATCGATCCCGACGCGCCCGAACAATTGCCTTTTGGCCTCGGCGACATAGGCATTGCCTGGCCCGACGATCATGTCGACCGGCGCGATGGTCTCGGTGCCGAGCGCCATCGCGGCGACCGCCTGCACGCCGCCGAGGACGAAAATCTCATCGGCGCCGCCGAAATGCATCGCCGCGACAATCGCCGGATGCGGCCCACCCTGAAACGGCGGCGCGCAGGCGACGATGTGCTTCACGCCGGCGACGCGCGCGGTGACGATCGACATATGCGCCGAAGCCACCATCGGATAGCGCCCACCCGGCACGTAACAGCCGATCGAATTGACCGGGATGTTCCTGTGACCGAGCACGACACCGGGCAGCGTCTCGACCTCGAGATCGCGCATCGTCTCTTTTTGCTTTTGCGCGAAATTGCGCACCTGCGCCTGGGCGAATTTGATGTCCTCGAGGTCGCGCTTCTTGACCTTCGAGATCGCGCGCTCGATCTCGGCCAACGTGAGCTTGAAGGATGGCGGCGCCCATTTGTCGAACTGTTCCGAAAACTCGCGCACCGCGGCATCCTTGCGCGCCTCGATATCGGCGAGGATGCGTTCGACGGTCTCGCGCACCTTGGCGTCGGCCTCCTTGATCGCGCTCGCATCCATTCCGCGTTTGAGGTAGCGGGGCATCGGGGTCTCCCTTAGCGAATTAACATCTATGAAAGCTGCCGACCGGTCACTGGCGGCCAGATACGGGTGCCCACAAAGGGCGACCCGGGCGCATGGATAGTGTAGCGAACGACGCGTCCGGTCCATTCCTTCGGATCAGCGCTCAGCAATTCATGAGGCTCCTCGAAGTTCTTCAAGCGGGCTTCGAGCGACGTGAACTCATAAAGGATGGAGTGCTTCGCCCAACCCGCAACGGATAGCAGCTTGCGCGTCCCTACGCTGCCGGGCGCCTGCGCCATATAAGGCAGGCGATATTGCGCGTACCAGCAGCCGAGATCGAATTCCTCTTCGAGGCTGCGCACTCGAAAGCTGCCCATTTGGATTCCCGGCGCGGGCGTCGTTCCCGGCGGCCTGGACCGGGCCGCGGGCCCGCTTACGCGCGCCTCCTCGGCAAAGATCGCGGTACGCAGGCCGCGGCGCAGTGCAAGCATGTCGCGAAACTGCGGCGGAATCTCGGGCTCCATCACCGACGGAGCCAGGAAAACATGCGGCGACGCCGCACCCACCAGCATGAGAAACTGCGCGCCGCCGCCGACGTCTTCGTCGGGCCGCGCCAGGATGTCCTGCCCGAGATGGCGCATCGCGGGTCCGCCGACTTCGTTGCGGTAATGCGCGACCCAGGCATAGCCGGGCCGCTGCTTCAAAGCCGGCAGGTAATCGGCGTGCAGCCAGTCGAGAAAGCGATCGCGCGTGCCGTCATCGAGATCGTACCACGTCGCCCAGATTCCATTGTCCATGATGTCGCCCGCGGCGTCACTTGATCGCCTGCGGATTGATCGGCGAGCCGGTGCCGCCGGTGATGATGAGCGGCGGGCCGCAGAAAAAGAATTCGTAGACGCCGTCCTCGTCGCAATCCTCCGCCAATTCCTTGAGATAGAAAATCTCGCCCATGCACAATCCCATGGCCGGGATTACCACCCAGTGCCATGGCTGGTTGGCGTCCTTGGTCTCGTTCGGCCGCACTTCGACGCCCCAGGTGTCGGTGCAGATCGCGGCGATTTCCTTGTCCTGGCACCAGTAACAGTTCTCGAATTTTACGCCCGGCGCATCGCCGCCGGCATAGCCGCCCCATTCGCCATCTTCGAGGCAGCGCTCCATCTGCCCGGTGCGGATGATGACGAAGTCGCCGCGGCCGATGGAAACATTCTGATCCTTGGCGCATTTGTCGAGTTCGTCGTTGGCGATGCTCTCGCCGTCCTTCAGCCACTTCACGCCGCGAAAGCGCGCGATGTCGAGCAGAACGCCGCGGCCGACCATCTTGTTCTTGGAATGCTCGATGCCGAGCACATTGAGGCCCTTGGAATCGATCAATCGCGCATCGTAGCCGTTATAGGCCGTGTCCTCGTAGAACACGTGACCCAGCGCATCCCAATGAGTGGCGCCCTGCACGCACAGCATCAACGTGTCGTCAGCATAGCGGATCTTGTTCCAGTCCTGGCGTTCGGCCACCGCATCGGTGCCGGTCGCCAGCATCTGATGGATGGGATTGAAGCGGCCGCCGAACAGGCCGTTCTGCGGACCCTTGGCGTCGAGCGGAATGCCGAGCGCAAAAACCTTGCCGGTGCGGATCAGGCTCGCCGCCTTGACGATATCCTGCGGCGTGACTTGGTTGAGCGTCCCGACCTGGTCGTCCTTGCCCCAGCGTCCCCAATTCCTCAGCTTTTGCGAAGCCTCGGCGATTGCTTTACTGTCGACCTTGATATCCATCATCCCCTTCCCCGGTGTCTCACAACTTCCCGCTGCGGATCGTGCGCCCGCTGCGGAACGCCGTCAGTCTGACACAAATATTCTACGTCGTGCGGGGAATAATTCTGGCCGTCACGTTTTAATGGGCAAATGAAGCGAAAGAGGAAATGATCATGCTGCAAGGCCGTAACTTGACCGCCGTCGCCGCAACGCTAATCGCGCTCGGTGCATTCGTGAGTGTATTCTTGGCGGGACCGTCGATCCGGCCAGCCGGTGCGGAAACCATCGTTGACAAGTGGGCCTCGGTGCCGGCGCCGCCACCACCCACGCTGAAAGAGGTGACGGTCGATCCCAAAACCACCGCGCTCTTGATGCTCGATTTCATGAGCCAGAATTGCGGCAAGCGGCCGACTTGCGTCGCGAGCCTGCCCACCATGAAGAAGCTTCTTGCCAACGCGCGCGCGGCGAAAGCGGCCGTAGTCTACAGCATCATCGCCAATTCGACGACCGCGGACGTCATGCCCGACGTCGCCCCGCTTGGCGCCGAGCCCTGGGTGCAGGCCGGGCCTGACAAGTTCATCAACACCGATCTGGCAAAAATCCTCAAGGACAAGGGCATCCAGACCGTCCTCGTCACCGGCACCGCGTCGAACGGCGCCGTGCTTTTCACCGCTGCAGGCGCGGCGTTCCGCGGCATGAACGTCATCGTGCCGGTCGACGGCATGTCGGCCACCGATCCTTTTGCCGATCTGGCCAGCGCCTTCATGTTCATCAATGCGCCATCACTATCGGCGAAAACCACGCTGACCAAAGCCGACATGATCAAGTTTTGAAACAGGTTCTGATCTTGGCCGTTTTGCGCTATTGAATGCGGGAGGAAAACAACGCGATGGGCCGCCTCGCCCATCGCGAATTTGAAATTTGGATTGTCCAATGAAGCTCATGAGTTTCACAGCCGGCGGCAAGGAATTCTTCGGCGCGGCGGTCGGCGACGGCGTTATCACCCTCAACGATAAAATTGGCCAGGCGAGCTTGCGCGCGGCGCTCGCTGCCGGCGCCATGGCGGCCATGCGGGAGGCGGCGAAAAATGCCAAGCCCGACCGCAAGCTCAGCGAGATAAAATTTCTGCCGGTCATTCCGAAACCGCCAAAGATCCTCTGCGCCGGGATCAATTACCGTTCGCATGCGGCGGAGACCGGACGTGAGTTGCCGAAGCAGCCGAGCATGTTCATCCGTTTCACCGACACACTGGTCGGCCATGACGGTGAACTGATCCGGCCGACAGTTTCGGACAATTTCGACTTTGAGGGCGAGCTTGCCGTCGTCATCGGCAAGGCGGCGCGCCACATCAAGCCCGAGCAGGCGCTCGATCATGTCGCGGGCTATACCTGCTTCGTCGACGGCAGCGTGCGCGACTACCAGAAATTCTCCGTCACTTCGGGCAAGAATTTTCCCGGCACCGGACCGCTCGGGCCATGGCTGGCGACGCCCGATGACATTCCCGACCCGAGCAAGCTTGAATTGACGACGCGGCTCAACGGCACGCAGGTGCAGCATTCGCCGACCGATCTCCTGATCTATTCGATCCCGCAGATCATAGCGTTCTGCTCGGACTTCACCCCGCTGTCGCCGGGCGACGTGATCGCCACCGGCACACCGGAAGGCGTCGGCCACAGCCGCAAGCCGCCGCTATGGATGAAGCCCGGCGATGTGCTCGAAGTGGAAATTTCCGGCATCGGCACATTGCGCGCCCGCGTCAGCGACGAGCGCTGACGCTTTATTTCGGCGTGGGTCGGCCAAACGCCATTGAGACTGCGGCCGCGACCAGCAGCACCGCCGAGACGACGAGCGCGGCACGGGTGCCGAACAAGAACGTATCGCTCCGGCCGATAAAAGAGCCGAACAGCGCCACGCCGAGCGCACTGCCGGTCTGCCGCGCCGAATTGAGCACGCCGGCGGCGATGCCCGAACGCGACTTCTCGACGCTGCCGAGCAGCGTCGATGTCATCGGCGGCACCAAGAGTCCAAGCCCGCCGCCAATGGCGACAAGCTGCGGCCCAATCGCCCAGTAGTTCGTGCCCGGCGCGATGCCGAGCAGCGCAACACAGCCTGCAGCCGAGATCGACGCACCGAGGGCGATGACAGCTCGCGCGCCGATCCGCTCTGCAAGACGCGGCGCCAGCAGATTAACTGGAAACACAACGGCCATCATCGGCACGAAGGCGAAGCCGGTCATGAGCGGCGACAGACCGTTGATCTGCTGGAAATACAGACTGAACACGAACAGCAATCCGTAAACCGCGATATTGACCAAGAGACCGAGCAAGGACATCAGCGCAAACATGCGATGCGCGAACAACGACAGCGGCAACATAGGAGCGTGCGCGCGGCGCTCCTGAACGACGAACAGGGCCGCGAAGACAACGAAGGCCGCGAAACCCGCCATCACCCAGCCATTGCTCCAGCCGAGACGCCCGCCCTCGATGATCGCGGCCGCCAGCGCACCGAGCGCGGCAATCGCGGTCGCCTGGCCCGGCAGATCGAACTCGCGCGCGGTGCGCGCCGTGTCGGTCGCATAGCGCCAAGTCAGCCACAGCCCGGCGAGCCCGATCGGCAGATTGACCAGAAAGATGCTGCGCCAGTCCACCAGTGAGATCAGAGCGCCGCCGACGAACGGCCCCGCCGTCAGCGCCAGGCTCGCGCCGGCCGCCCACATTGCTACGGC
Source organism: uncultured Alphaproteobacteria bacterium (assembly GCA_963746715.1). GTDB lineage: Bacteria > Pseudomonadota > Alphaproteobacteria > Rhizobiales > Xanthobacteraceae > BOG-931. The sequence goes on from CAVVCW010000001.1 coordinate 156,924, forward strand.
GCGGCCGCGTTCCTTGGCGTCGGGATAGGCGTGATTGAGTAGCGCCAGCGAATTCGGCACCAGGATCGCGGCACCGACGCCTTGCATCGCGCGCGCCGCAATCAACGTCGCTGCACTCGGCGCCAGAGCGCATGCGAGCGACGCCGCCGTGAATACGCTGAAGCCGGCCATGAAGATATTCTTTGCGCCCAGGCGATCACCCAAGGCGCCGGCGGTCAGAATGAGTGCCGCGAAGGCGATCGTATAGGTGCTGACGACCCATTGCAGTTCGGATACGCCGCCACCGAGCGCCGAGCCGATGCTGTTCAGCGCGGTATTGACGATGGTGACGTCGAGCTGGACGACGCCATAACCGAGGCTCATGGCGGCGAGCGTCAACGGCTTCGCCCATTTGGACTTCGGCTTTGCCGCGAGGTTATCGCGGAATCGCTGCGGCGAAAGCGGGTGTAAATCGGCGTGCATGACGTCTCCAGATCATGTCCCGTGCTGCGACTGATATGGGAGATGCCGCCGCCAAACACACCCGCTTTCTACGGCAATCGTTACGGTGTCGGCCGAAGCTTCTGCTGCCATTTCTTGGAACGATAAGATTGACCAAGAGAAGCTTTACGCAATACCGAACAGCTTTTGCGCGTTTCGATAGAAGATCTTCTCGCGATCCGCATCCGAAAGCGCAATCGCATTGAGGACCTTCAACGTGTCGCGGATATAGCCCGGGCCTTTTTCCTTATCGAAGGGGCAATCCGACGCGAAGACGACATGATCGGCACCGAAGAAATCGATGCCGCAGACGGTGGCGGCACGCGCGCCTTCCATTGCCGTGTCGCCGTAATAATCCTTGAAATAATCGAACGGACGTTTCCGCAGCGATTTTAGGATCGCGCCGTAATCCTCGTCCGAGGTGCGCACGCCGAGCTGATCGAAGGAATGCCCAACGCGGCCTTCGAGATAGGGCACGACACCGCCGAGGTGATGCGCGATGACTTTAAGATCGGGAAAACGGTCCATGATCCCGGAGAAGATCAGCCGCGCCAGTGTCACGCCGGTCTCGTAGGGCCAGCCGAGCACGCTGCAAATCTCGTATTTCGAAACTTTCTCAGTCGGGAAATCCGGCATGTCGCGCGTTCGGGCGGGATGCAGGAGGATCGGTTTGCCGGATTTGGCGATCGTTTCGAAGACTGGCAGGAATTGCGGCTCATCGAGCGGAATGCCGTTGGCATTGGTGCAGAGCTGCACGGCATTGGCACCGTTTGCGAGCGCGCGCCCGGCCTCTTTCGCGGCAGCCTCAGGCGCATTCATCGGCAATAGCGCCGACCAGCCGACAAAGTGTTTCGGATTTTTGGCGACGACTTCGGCGAGGCCATCATTGGCGATCTCGGCCATATCCGGTGACTTATCCGGGCCCCACACCCGCTCGATCGGCGGCAAAGCGTGCGACAGCACCTGCGCATAATTCTCGAATTGTTCGACAACGCGTTTGCGCAAGTCGACGTCGTGCAGCGCCGGAATGCCGCGCATGCGCTTGCCGATATCTTTCGAGCCGGCTGGCGTCTCGAGAAACGCCTCGTAATAGCGCTTGGGAAAAAAATGATTGAAGGCGTCGATGTAACGCATGCGTCTCCTCGCTGTTATCTCCCGTCCCTTCTATGGGGAGGGGACATTTCTCACTTGCCGACTTGCGTTCGCTTTCCGGCCCGTTTCACTTTCCGATTTGCGCCAAGGCCTCCTGCCGCGGACCGTCGTCGACGATGGTCTTCACGTCGATCTTGGTCGAGAGGTTTCCGGTTTTCATCAAGAGGTCCTGCAGCCAGTCGAGTTTTTCGACGGGGATCGGCATCGCTGGATCGATCGCGGAATATTTGGTTACTTCGTCGAAGATATAGCCCGGGCGCGGGTCGTCCGGCTTCGCGTCGGTGACCTGTCGCGTCAAATCGAGAACCTTGTCGCGATTGGCAAGCGCATAGCGCAGCGCTTTCATCTCGGCGGCCAGGAAATGCACGACATCGTCATGGCGCTGCTTGAGTACCGTGCTCGACGTGTAGATGCAGAAGCGCAGATAATTCGGCGCCGCATCGTGCGGATGGACCAGAAGTTTCAGCCCTTGCTGCGCGGCGATCGGTGCAAACTCCGTCGAGATCACCGCGGCATCGGCAATTCCGGCCGACAGGGCGCGGAAGCGGTCGGCGTCGCTACCCATCACCGCGAATTTCACATCGCTATCTGTGAGATTGTTCTGTTCGAGCACCACGCGCGCAAACAAATCCGGCAGCGCGCCGGGGCTCGAAATCGCAAAGGCTTTGCCCTTGAGATCGGCAACCGAGGAAATCCCCTGACGCACGAAAATGCCGTTGGTCAGCACCGGCCAATAGCAACCGATGACTTTGATATCGGCGCCGCGCGACGCCGCGAGCAGCGGCGCGCCGGGATTGCCTTCGTAGCTTTCAAGCTCGCCGGCGAGCATGCCGCGCAGCGCCAGCGCGTCGCCCTTGAACTGGACCATATTGAGATCCAGTCCTTCTTTGGCGGCAAAGCCGCCTTTGCTCGCCATGAACACAAAACCGGCATCGCTTTTCGCCTCGACGACGCCGTCGCGCCAAGGCTTGAGATTGCTACTCGAATCCTGTGCCGGGGCAGGACGCGAACAAAGAAACGAAAAAACCGCGGCAAGCGCGGTCAGAACGACGCAGGGAACGATACGAGGCAGCATCCGCATTACGGGTCTCCGTTATGCTCTCTATCGTCCTCCCGTTCCACCGGCGTGTTCATAGCGACGTCTCTGCGTCTTTGATTACCCATTTCGCGGCCGAGTGCAAAGTAATCGCTTGCCGCAGCCATGCGCGCCTGGCGCGCTAGGTCGTCGGGCCAATAGCCGAGATCATAGCCGTGCCAGGGGCTTTCCGGTTTCAGCGTCGGCAGGCCGAGTTTTTCCCAGATCAGCTTCGCCCGTTCCATATATTCGCGCTGCGGTAGCGCCACTGGCGCGAAAGTACCCTTCAACGTTGCATTGATCAGCACGCTCGCCGTCTCGCCGTCGTCGCGCGGGCCGCGCGGCCCGTGGCCTGGATGCTTGTGCGGCACGACCAGAAGATCGTGCTGCGGCTGGCAACGATAGGACATTGCCCAGAACAAGGCGTCGGCATTGTGCGGATCGATGTCCCCGTCGACGGCGATGATCCATTTGCCGGCGAAGCGGTGCAAAGTCGAGGCGCCGTCGAGCGCACGCCAGATTTCCGTTTCGGGAGCGCCGCGCGCGAACTGAATGCCGATGACTGCATAGAGACTGGTCAGCGGCTCGTGCATGGCGACGGCCTTCACCGATTTGACTGCCATCACCGATTGCAGGTGATGCAGAAACACCGGCTCCATGGCGACGCGGCGAATGACGCTCGACTCGCTCGGCGTCACCTGACTGATGAAAGAGGTGAGAACAGCATTGCGCCGCCGCGTGATCGCGGTGACCTTCATGAAGGCATTATATTCCTGCAGATTGACATAGCCGTGCAACTCGCCGAACGGCGCTTCCGGCTCCAGGAATTCGGTGTCGATGAAGCCTTCGATCACGATCTCGGCTTCCGCCGGCACCAAGAGATCGACGGTCTTGGCGCGCACGACATTGATCGGCTCACCGGCGAGCGCGCCGGCGACCCAGATCTCGTCGAGCGTCTCCGGCATTTTCTGCACCGAGGCATAAGAAATCAGCGGTGGCGCCCCGACCACGACCGCACACGGCATCGGCTCGCCACGCTCTTTGTATTTGAGCCAATGCGCATAGATACCGGCGCGCAACTCGACCGACGGATTCATGCCGAGCCGGCGCGGCGCTTTGATCTGGCCGCGATAATTGCCGACGTTTTGCAGCCCGGTGTCGGGGTCCTTGGTGATGTAGTGGCCGGCGGAGAGATACGGCGCGTTGTCGAAGCCCGGCGTCGAGATCGGCACCGGCAGGCCGTCGAGGCCGCTGCCCGGCTTGTCGAGATCGTCGCCGGTGATGCAGATATCCTGACACGGCGCGTCACCGACCACGCGAGGCGCGAGCGGCGCGGCGAGCGCCTTTACCCAAGCATCGCCGATTTCGTCGAGCGGCCGGCCGAAGCCGATGCGATAGACGTCGGGATTGGCGGCAAGGCCCGCCACCAGCACCGAAATATCGTAACGCGCGCCCTTGCCGTCGGTCGGCTGCGTGAACAGGAAAGCCTTACGATCGGCCTCCTGAATGCCGCCGCGGTATTGCCAGCGCACCAGCGGATGCATTTCATTGTCTTTGTTGATCGGCTCATCGACGACCACAAGACGTCCGGCGCGATGCAACGCGAGAACGTGATCGTGCAGATCGGGATAGCCGCGCGCCGGATGTGCCGCGCCGCGATAGCGCGCGAGCGAAGGCGGCAGATTGTCCTTCGGCTCGCCCATGGCGTTCAGCGCTTTGGCTTAAGCGAAGCGAACAGCCACGACGCAATGGCAAACGCGTCGGCGTCGCGGTCGAAATAGCCGATCACCTGCAGGCCGAGCGGCATACCGCCCACTTCGAACAAGGGCAGCGACAAAGCCGGCACGCCAAGGAGCGACGCGGGAATCGCAAGCTCGCCATTGCCGGTCGAGGCGAGCCCCTCCGGCGCGCCGCCGGGAGCCGCGAGCGTGGTGCAGGTATCGCAGGTGCCGGCAAGCTCGGCGTACACCGCGCGCACCCTTGCCCGCTCTTTCAAATCCGCGCGGTGGTCGGCGAGCGTCATGTCCTCGTATTTCTGGGCGCGATCCAGAATGGCGCGACTGAGCTTGCTGGCGTCACGATCGCGCATGGAATGCAGGAACCAGCGGGTTTCCCAGCCATTGCAGCGATGCGACAGTTCCGCGGCATTGGGCAGCGCCGTCTCGAGCGCCGCGACCTTGTCATCGTTGTGCCGGGTTCGGATCTCGACGCCTTCGGATTTCAGCTGCGCCACCGTTTCGTTGAGGCGCCCCTTGGCGGCAGCCGTCGCCCCTTCCCATCCGGCGGTTTCGAGCACGGCGAGGCGGCGCGGCTTGCGCGGCGGCGGCAGCGCATCGGGCCCTTGCAGGCCCTGCGTGCCGGCATCGCCGCCGACGCGTGCGACGATCTCATGCGCCACCTGCCACACGTCTTCGAGCGAGGCAGCGAGAATGCCGGTGCAGCTCTGGCTCTGGTAATCGTGACAGCCTTCGCGATTGAGCGCGTTCACGCTCGGCTTGAAGCCGAAACAGCCGCAGTAACTGGCCGGCCGGATGGTCGAACCGATCACCTGGGTGCCGAGCGCGGCGCTGGCAATGCCCGCGGCGACCGACGCCGCCGAACCGCTCGACGAGCCGCCCGGCGTGTGCGCGGTATTCCACGGATTGCGGGTGCCGCGCGGCTCGGACGCCGCGAATTCCGTCGTCACCGTCTTGCCGAGAATGACGGCGCCGGCGTCGCGCAGCGCGCGCACATTGGCGGCGTCCTTTTCCGAGCGCCAGCCGGCAAACAGCGGTGAGCCCATTTCGGTCGGCATATCGGCCGTCTCGATAATGTCCTTGATGCCCACCGGAATGCCGTCGATCGCCGACAGCGGCTTGCCGGCGCGCCAGCGTTCGGTCGACTTTTCCGCTGCCGCACGGGCCGCCGGCAGATTGGTGCAAACGAAAGCACCGATGCGCGGCTCCCACAGCGCGAACAATTCGAGCGAGCGCTCCAGGAACTGCCGCGGCGTGTCCACGCCAGAAGCAAACTTCTTCGCGGCCGCGAGATACGGCCGCATCACGGGATGTGTTGACTCACCTGCCGGCATTTGCGCCTTCAAGATTATTTCGGGTTCTTGGTCTCATCGTAATAATGGATTTCGTAGAGCACGCAGCCGCGCTCGGACTTGAACGGCCCGTGATGGACGCCCGGCGGACGGCAAGCGTAAGTCGGCGCTTCGAACGGCTCGCCGCCTTGGCCTTTCTCGTCGTTGCCGACGATCAGATCGCCGGAGACGAGATAAACTTCTTCCCAGTGATCATGCACAAAAGGCGCGGTGGTATAGACGCCGGGCGCAAAGCGCAGGAGCCGGGTACGGCCGCCCATCTTCTTGGTTTCGTCGAGATCGCTCGCCAGAATCTTCTGCTGGATCCCCGCCGGATAGCCGGGCGGCGTCACCCAGCCGTTGTTCATATCGAGCTTGTGAAATTCAAGATGAGGTTTGTTCATCGGCACGATGCGTCTCCTTCATTCTGCCTAGCCATTCACCCGAAAACTGGCAGCGCCCGCGTGCGGTAGTGATGTGAGATCTTCCGCGCCAGCACCGGATCTTCGAGCTCAAACTCAAAAACATCCGCGGCGCGCACGCCGCCATGCGCGGCCAGCGTGCCGCAGAACATCAGCGTTCCTTCGGCAAGACCGGCCTTGCCGGCAAATTGCTCGATCAGCACCAGCGGATCGAGCATCGCCGTTACCGCGCCTTCCTGGTAGAGCTTGCGCCCGTCGTTCTCGGAAATATGCGCGCGCAAGATAAGTCTGTCCCAGTGCGGCGCGATCTCGTCATAGGCCCAGAAATCCTTGGCGATCGGCTTGTCGCACATCTGCTTGGAGACAGAGACGCCGTATTTCTCGACCTCGCGGTCGGTGTGATCGGAGCCGGTGCCGACCCAGAGGCGGCCGCCATGCTGCAGCAATACGAATTCCGCCTCCCCGCTCGACGCATTGCCAAGCGCTTCGATGGCATCATCCGTTGTCACCCGCACGGCGGAGGCCCGATAAAAGATCGGTGTCGTCGCCGGGCGCTTGACGCCGATGGCTTCGAGTTCAGCGATGTGCTTCTCGACGGCCGCTTTGTCGCGTCCGGTCCAGCCGGCAACCACAAGATGTTCGATCTGAACCGTACGGCGGGCCGACCCCGATTTATCGCGAAAAACAAGCGCAACAACAGCCGCCGACACGGAACCTCCACCAAATATCCAACCCGTAAACGGGCGAAAACCGCTCGCGTTGCAATGCATTTGCAATGCCACCGCACGCATTGTACATCACGCGCATTGTATTACATGGGGCGAAAGCCTTAGCAATCGAGCGACAGTTATGCTCGCGACGGATGGCAGCGCGCCTTCGTCCTCGCGCAGCCCCTCGCCGCCGATCACAACGAGCAGCAGAGGATGCCGCCATGCACGAAATCACCGGTCAGGTTCATTGGCATGAGCCGTCGGGCTTCAAGCGTGCGGGCTTCGGCAAGTTCAGCCGGCCGAAAACGCCCTACGACCTGTTCATGGAGTCGGAGGAGATCCCGATCTACCGCGATATCGGCATCAGCAAGGTCCAGAATCTGCCGCTGCAACCCTGGGCGCGGATGGGCGGGCGCGGCAGCTACATTCAGTTGCACGGCACCGAGGGCAAGTGGGGCTCTTATGTCGTCGAGGTGCCGGGCGCCGGTGCGCTCAATCCGGAAAAACATCTCTACGAAGAGATCTATCTGGTCGTCGAAGGCCGCGGCTCGACCGAAGTCTGGCTCGAGGGCGACAGCAAGCGCCATATTTTCGAATGGCAGAAGGGCTCGTTGTTTTCGATTCCGGTCAATGCGATGCACCGCATCGTCAATGCCAGCTCTGCGCCGGCGCTGCTCATTGGCGGCACTACCGCGCCGAACTTGATGAATCTCATCAACGATGCCGGCGCGATCTACGATTGCCCCTATCAATTCCGCGATCGCTTCTCCGGCGCCGACGACTTCTACAAATACAAAGACGATATCGAACCGGATCCGGTGCGCGGGCTCGCCATGCGGCGCACCAATTTCGTTCCCGACATCGTCAATTGCGATCTGCCGCTCGATAATCGCCGCTCGCCCGGCTACCGCCGCGTCGAGCCGCTGATGACCGGCAACTCGTTTTATCTCTGGATCGCGCAGCACGAGAACGGCCATTACTCGAAGGCCCACGCACATACATCGGCGGCGGTGCTGATCTGTCTCAAGGGCAAGGGCTACACCTACACATGGCCGGAGCATCTGGGCATTACGCCCTGGAAGGACGGCAAGGCCGACCAGATCAAGCGTGTTGATTACGAGCAGTTTGGCATGGTCTCGGCGGCGCCGGGCGGCGCGCGCTGGTATCATCAGCATTTCGGTGCCTCGAAGGAGCCGTTCCGCCTCACCGCCTGGTTCGGGCCGCATAATCCCGGGCGCGAGCCCGGCCCGCCCGGAGAGAAGCACACCGATTACACCGCGATGGACATCCCCGAAGGCGGCTCCGCGATCCCCTATTACATGGAGGATCCGTTCCTGCGCCAGGAATATACCGAACGGCTCAAGCGTGACGGCGCCGAGAACCGCATGCGGCCGGAATATTACGAGCGGGATTATCGCGGATTGCTGCCCAAAGAATAATGGAATAGTGGCTCGCATGAGCGACGACATCCGACGCGACGAGGAAGATGGCCGTATCTTCTTTTCCAGCACCGGAAGAACATTCGGCGAAGAAGACGAATTGTGCGTGCTGTCGGTCGGCGTCGACATCGGCTCGTCGACCTCGCATCTCGTGTTCTCGCGCATCGTCTTGGAGCGGCTCGACAGCCGCTACGTCGTAACCGAACGCGAGAGCTTCTATCAGTCCGACATTCTGCTCACACCCTATTCGAGCGAAGACGAGATCGATGCGGACGCGCTCGGCGCTTTCATCGAGCGCCAGTACAAGGACGGCAAGATCGATCCCGACGAGATCGATGCCGGCGCGCTGATCCTGACCGGCGTCGCGGTGCGGCGGCGCAATGCCCGACGCATCGGCGAATTGTTCGCGCGCCAGGCCGGGCGCATGGTCGCGGTGAGCGCTGGCGACAGCCTTGAATCGGTGATGGCGGCCTATGGCTCCGGCGCCGCGGCACGCTCGATCCGCAACAATGCGCCGGTGCTTAATGTCGATGTCGGCGGCGGCACGGCGAAGATCGCGATCTGCGCCGAGGGCAAAGTCATTGACGTCACCGCGCTCGATATCGGCGCGCGGCTGATTGTGCTCGACGACGCGCGCCGCATCGTGCGGCTGGAAGAGGCCGGCCGGCGTTTCGGCGCCGAGCTTGGGCTGAAGCTCGCACCCGGCATTGTTGTCGACGAGGAGCAGGCCCGTGCGCTGGCCGCATGCATGGCGGATCGCGTGTTCGAAGCGATCAGAGGCGGCACACCGCGCGCTGGCGGCGCCGATCTGTTGCGCCTCGATCCGCTAAGCTATCGCGGCGAAATCTCCGACGTGAGTTTTTCTGGCGGCGTGTCGGAATATATTTACGGCGGCGACAGCAAAGCGTTCGGCGATCTCGGCCCGCAGCTTGCCGTCGAATTGCGCAGGCGGCTCGAGGATGGGCTGCCACTAGCGCGGCCGGACGCGCGCATCCGCGCCACCGTAATCGGGGCGTCGCAATATACGATGCAGGTGTCCGGCAGCACGATCTTTGTTTCGCCTTTGGAAACGCTGCCGCTGCGCAACGTGCCGGTGATCGCGCCAACGCTGCCGCTCGACGATGAGATCGATGCCGCGGCGCTTGCCGCCGCGATCAAATCGGCGCTCAAACGCCTCGACCTCGGCGGCGGCGAAAGCCCGGTGGCCCTGTTCGTTCCGTGGCGCGGCTCGGCGACGTTCCGCCGTCTCGACAATTTCTGCAAAGGCGTGGCTGCCGGGCTTGAAGCCGTGCTGGCGCATGGCCATCCGATCGTGCTCGCCGGCGACGGCGATGTCGGCGGGCTGATCGGCATTCATTATCGCGAAGAGATGAAGCTCAAGACCCCTGTCGTCTCGATCGACGGGCTCGAGCTGAAGGAGTTCGACTATGTCGATATCGGCGCGATGCTCGATACCTCCGGCGCGGTGCCGGTCGTGATCAAGTCGCTGGTGTTCCCGACCAGCGCCGGGCTCGGCAAGGATTGGCAAGCAGAGCGCGCCGTCGCCGCCATTGCCAACGCCGTGAGATGAAACTCATTGCGCCGCGGCGCCGGAGGCTTTGATCACTTCCGCCCATTTCGGAATTTCGGCCTGGATATAGGCGGAAAACTCTTCCGGTGAATCGCCGACAATGTCGACGCCGAGTTCATTCAGCAAATGCCGCACCTCGGGATCGTTGAGCGCCGCAACCACGGCGCGATGCAGCGTGGCGATAACGTCCTTCGGCGTGCCATCGGGCGCGACCAGGCCGTGCCAAGTCGTCGCCTCGAATCCCTTCAGCCCGAGTTCGTCGACGGTCGGAATATCAGGTAGGATCGCGGTGCGTTTGAGCGTGGTCACCGCAAGCGCCCGCACTTGTCCGCCCTTGATCATGCCGACAACGGACGCGGCGGTGGCAAACATCATCTGATCCTGCCCGGAAATGACATCCTGCAAAGCGGGCCCCGCGCCCTTATAGGGAACGTGCACGATGTCGATCTGCGCCATGGTCTTGAACAATTCGCCGGCGAGATGCGCCGCAGCGCCGAAGCCCGACGAGGCAAAATTGAGCTTGCCTGGATTGGCCTTGGCGAGATCAATCAACTCGCCCATCGTATGGGCCGGCACGTTGGGATTGACCACGAGGATATTGGCCTGCGAGCCGATCAGGCTGATCGGCGAAAAGTCCTTTACCGGATCGAAGCCGATCTTCGTATAAAGGCTCGCATTAGTGGCCAGGATCGAATTATTGCCCATCAACAGCGCGTAGCCGTCGGGTTCGGCGTGGGCCACCACCTCGCCCGCCACATTGCCGCCGGCGCCGGGCCGGTTGTCGACGACAAAGGGCTGGCCGAGCAATTCGCCGAGCTTCCTGGCGATTACGCGCGCAAGCACGTCGCTTGGGCCGCCGGGCGGAAAGCCCACCACGATGGTCACCGGGCGCTCGGGATAGTCGGCACGAGCGGGCGCAAGCGCGCCAAGAAGCGCAAGTAGTGTGGCGCCGGCGCAGACCAGTCTTCTCAGCATTCCGCAGTCTCCCTGCCGCCCACGGCTTTAAACCCGTGCAGATCGGATTTGGCAAGCGTAGGCAAGGGATTAGCAGGTAGGCAGTTTGGCCAATGACAGCTTCGCCGGGCGCGCGCTAGAACTGTCGGCCAAACAGGTGGAGAGGTGCCGATGCGGACGGGTGACGACTATCTCCGCTCGCTCAATGACGGGCGGCGGGTTTTTGTCGATGGCGAACTGGTCAAGGACGTCACCACGCATCCGGCTTTCCGCCAGGCCGCGCGCTCGATCGCCACGCTCTATGACATCGCAGCGCAGCCGGATTTGCGCGAGCGCATGACGTTTACCTCGCCCAAGACCGGCGCGCCGGTGCATCGCGCCTGGCAGATACCGAAAGACCATGCCGACCTGCGCGCCCGCCGCCTGTTCTCGGAGACCTGGGCGGAAGCGACCTTCGGCCTGATGGGCCGCGCGCCCGATCACGTCGCGGGCTTTTTTTCCGGCTATGCGGCAAACCCGCAATTCTTCGCCAGCACCGGGCAAAAACAGTTCGCCGACAATCTCGTCGCGTTCTACGAGTTCATGCGTGACAACCACATCTATTGCAGCTACGCGCTCATACCGGTGCAGATCGATCGGTCGAAACCTGCACATAAGCAGAGCGATCCGACGCTCTATGCCGGCGTGGTCAAAGAACGCGACGACGGCATCGTCATTTCCGGCGCCCAGCAATTGGCGACCGGCGGCGCAATTTCCGATTACATCCACTTGAGCTGCATTCAGCCGCTTCCGCCGGGCGACGAGAACTACGCCAATTGCCTGGCCGTGCCGGTTTCAGCCGAGGGGCTCAAGCTTTATCCGCGGCATCCGTTCTCCGGCGCCGGACGCGCCGCCGATTATCCGCTATCGAGCCGATTCGATGAATCCGACAGCTTCGTCGTTTTCGATAACGTGTTCGTGCCGTGGGAACACGTTTTCATCTATCGCAATGTCGAACTGTCGCGCGATCAATGGCGCAAGACGCCGTCGCATCTGCTCGGCAACCATCAGGCGCAGACGCGCTATGTGACGAAGCTGCGCTTCATGGCGGGCCTGGCGCAGCGCATGAACGAGACCACCGGCAACATCGCCAATCCCGCCGTCGTCGGCCTGATGGGCGAGCTCGTCGCTTTCGTGTCGATCTACGAGGCCATGCTGCACGCGCACGAGACGATGGGGACGATCGAGGACGGCGTGTTCTGGCCGTCGCGTACCGCGTATTATGCCGCAAGCGCCATGCAGTCGGAGTTCAACGGCCGGATGCTCGAGCTCATCCGCGAAATGGCGGGCTCCGCTTTCATCACCTTGCCGTCGTCCGACGCCGACTTCGGCAATCCAGAAATCTTAAGCGACATCGAGCGCTATATGTGCTCAGGCACTTCGGACGCGAGAAGCCGCATCAAGCTGATGCGGCTGATTTGGGATTTTCTCGGTTCCGAATTCGGCAGCCGTCATCAGCAATACGAAAAGTTCTATGGCGGCCCGTCGTTTACGGCGAAGCTCAACCTTTATCGCAACTTCGACTTCAAGCGCGCCGGCGCGCTGGTCGATCGCGCGCTGAACCTGCCGGCGATCGAGTAGCCGTTATGCCTCCGCGCTGGCAAGCTGCGGCGTAGCTGCCTTCTCTACCGAAGACTTGTCGGTTGCAGCCTTCGGCTCCAAGGCGTTGGCGACCGCTTCCTCGACGCGTTCAAGCCAGATGAACTCCATCTCCTTGCGCGCGGTCTCCGGAATATCGTCATAGTCCCGGCGATTGCGCGCCGGCAGCATGACCCGCTTGATGCCGGCCGAATGTGCGGCGACGACCTTCTCCTTGATGCCGCCAACCGGCAGCACCAAGCCGCGCAGACTAATCTCGCCGGTCATCGCCGTATCGCTGCGAATGGTGCGATCCGTCATCAGCGAGACCAGCGCCATGAACATCGCCACGCCGGCGCTCGGCCCGTCCTTGGGCGTCGCACCCGCCGGCACGTGGATGTGGATGTCGCTCTTCTCGAAGCGCGTCGCATCGATACCAAGCGCACTGGCGCGGTTCTTGACGATGGAGAGCGCGGCCTGCGCGCTTTCCTTCATCACATCGCCGAGCTGTCCGGTGAGGATCAACCTGCCCGAGCCCGGAATCCGCGTCGCCTCGATGAAGAGGATATCGCCGCCGACCGGTGTCCAGGCGAGACCGGTCGCGACGCCGGGCACGCTGACGCGCATCGCCACTTCGCTCTCGAAGCGCGACGGCCCGAGGATCTCCGTGACGTCGGTCTTCGCGATGCGGATCGGCCCGGCACCGCCTTCGGCGATGCGAACCGCGGCATTGCGTAGCACTTGGCCGATCTGCCGTTCGAGCCCGCGCACGCCCGCCTCACGGGTGTAGTTCGTGATGACGTCGCGCAGCACGTCTTCGCCGATCTCGACCTGATCCGGCTTGAGCCCGTTCGCCTCCAATTGCCGCCGCAGCAAATAGCGCTTGGCGATCTCGAGCTTCTCATCGGCGGTATAGCCGGAGAGACTGATGATCTCCATGCGGTCGCGCAAAGGTCCAGGAACCGTGTCGAGCATATTCGCCGTGGTGAGGAACACCACGCGGCTCAGATCGAACGGCACCGCGAGATAATTGTCGCGGAACGTGTTGTTCTGCTCAGGATCGAGCACTTCGAGCAAAGCTGCACCCGGATCGCCTTGGATGCCGGCGCCGAGCTTGTCGATCTCGTCGAGCATCATGACGCAATCCCGCGCGCCCGCTTTGCGGATCGCCTGGATGATGTTGCCTGGCAGCGCGCCGATATAGGTGCGCCGGTGGCCGCGGATCTCGGCCTCATCATGCACGCCGCCGAGGCTGACGCGGACGAATTTGCGATCCATGGCGCGCGCGATCGACTGGCCGAGCGATGTCTTGCCGACGCCGGGCGGCCCGACGAAGCACAGGATCGGCGCCTTGCCTTGCGGCGCGAGTTTACGCACGGCAAGATATTCGATGATGCGCTTCTTGATCTTGTCGAGGCCGTAATGGTCGGCATCGAGAATGCGCCGCGCCTCGTTGATGTCGATCGGCTTCTCCTCGGGCAATTTCCAAGGCAGTTCGATCAGCCAATCGAGATAGGTGCGCACCATGCCGTATTCGCCGGCCGCTTCAGGCATCTTCTGCAGGCGGCGCAATTCCTTGCGCGCCTGGTCCTCGACCTCTTTCGGCATGCCGGCATTGGCGATGGCCTTGTCGAGTTCGGCGATTTCCGCGGCCTTGCCGTCATCGCCTTCGCCAAGCTGGCGCTGAATGGCCGCCATCTGCTCGCGCAGCAAAACTTCGCGCTGGCGCTCGTCGAGCGCCGCCTTGGTCTGCTTGCCGATCTCCTGCGACAGCCGCAACACCTCGATGCGGTGCGACAATTGCCGCGACACCTTGTCCATGCGCGCGGTGATGTCGACGGTTTCGAGAATCTCCTGCTTCTCGTCCAGCTTGACGTCCATGTAAGCGGTGGCGAGATCGGCGAGTTCCGACGGCGTCTCGATCGATTGGATCGCGGCGAGCAGATCCTGCGGCACCTGCGGCAGCAACTGGATGGCTTCGACGGTTTGCGCCTTGAGATTGACGAAGCGCGCCTCGATCTCCGGCGTCTTGGTGTCGGACTCGGGGATGCGCAGCACGCGCGCAACCAGGAACGGCCAGCCGCTCAGGTATTCGACGATCTGGAACCGCTGATCGCCCTGGCAGACGAGATGATTGGTGCCGTCGGGCGCGGTGAGGTAGCGCACGATATTGGCGACCGTACCCATGCGGTGCATGTCGATCCCGGTCGGATCGTTCACATCGGCGGTGCGCTGCAAGAGAATGCCGACCTGGCGCTGGTCGCGCACGGCCTGCTGCGCGGCGGCGACCGATTTCGGCCGGCCAAGCGTGATCGGCAGCACCAGCCCCGGAAACAGGACGGTATTGCGCACCGGCACGATGATCAGCGCATCGGGAGGCAAAGGCGGCAATGCGCCGCCGCCTTCGACCGGCGAAGCCTTCAATTGCAATTCGTCAGCCACGATTAGCCCCTGCTTTCTGCAACGTGATCACCAGACAACCGTCGGCGACGGCGCGGCGGACGCCGTTATAGCGCCCGGGGGGCAGCCGCAGCCGCCGGAAGAACTGCCCCTGCGGCAGTTCGAGCCGGTGGATCGTTGCGGTACGTAATTCCGACGGCAGGACACGCGTGCCGGCGATCACCAGATCGCCCTCCTCGATCGCGACCTGCGCGCCGTCGACATCGACACCGGGCAGTGCGACCAGCACCAGAACCGCGTGTTCAGTCTCCAAAATATCGACGGGCGGCTCCCAAGCTAGTGACCGTGCCGGCAGCCTTGCCTGCGTTCCCGACGGCCGAAACAGCTCGCGGTGCATACGTTCAGCCCGTGCGAGCATTTCGCACGCTTCCGACCACATCCAATCGCGAGCCACGTCACGGGCCATAGGTTCACAGGCGGTAGGACGCCCCTCCAGTTTGGTTTGATAATGTGTGGACGGATGCGGCGAAATGCAACGGCCGCCCAGTGGGATACCGGCGGCCCGCCAGTCAACGGCGACGTTTTTGCCCGGGCCTAGCGTGTTACTGCATTACGCCGAGCGCCTTCGAATTCGGCATCCGCCGTTCGATCAGCGCTTTGGGCAGCTTGCGACCGCGGCGGATCGGCTGCGATCAGTTGAAGGCGTATCTGCTCGTGCCGTCACGGCTGGCATGGACAGTCGACAGCGCACGGGGATCGAGATGCGGCACGACGACGAGACGGCTCACCTCACCCTTTTTGAAGGCCCGCAGGAACGCCTGGTAGTCCTTGAATGACACGCAGCCGAACGATTGGCCGTTGGGACCGAGCATATAGGGATGCGCCAGGATGCCGTCGCGGCCGTACATGCTGGTGTCGCCGACCGGGTTGAGCCGAAGCGCCTCGACGCCATGGAACAGCCCGTCGCGCATCGCGAGATCATACACATTCGGCGGCGTCGCACCGTGCATCTTGGCGTTGACATGATGCGGATCGTCGATCCACTCACCCAGGCCGGAATGCGCCTCCATCCGCTCCCCGTTCGGCAGATAGACGACATGCGCTTCGATGTCATAGATCGCGGTGTGGCTGTCGATATTGGCGAGGAGCGGAGACAGGTTGTTCACCGATTGCGGCGTGATGACCCGCCGCAAAGAACTGCCGGACGCGGACGCAGCTTGCGAAGGAATTGAGCCCGTGGTTTCAGGCTGCGCTAACGCGACATGAGCGCGGGCACTTTCGCGCGCCGCCGGCGTTTGCGGCGCGGCCGGCGGACCCGGCGTCGGCATCAGATTTGTTTGATCGGTGCCTAAGAGGGCCGCGAAGCGCTGCGCGACGGTAAGCTGGGGAACGTCGGACTGTGCAGCAACGGATTGTCTAGCTGGCGCCCTGAAGATCAAAACCTTTACCGTGTGAACGGGAGCTTCCTCGATCAGCGTGCCGGCTGCGGACGACGCTTCAACAGGCGCCAGCAACGTCGCGAAAGCCTGTCTCCAACGCCACTGTTTCCAGTTTCGTCAAAGATGCAGCCCCGAGCACGAACGGCCGCTTGAGCTCAAGATTGGAATTGTCCGTGTGCAGTCCGCCAACAATGCAAGCCGCGGCAACGGTGACGCAACCGACCGTCGCGCCAATGGCCGCGATAGATCCGATACCGATAAAGAACGTGCCAAAAACCGCCCGGCGGAGTTCGCCGAACGCAAAATCACGGCCGCGAAATGCCGTGACGTCAGCGACCGATGCGGTCGAATACGTCGTCATGCGCGCTGGATAGATGAAGCTGTCTAGATGGAAGCCGTCATCGAACGCCGCGGCCTATGCCGCATGCCGAACGATTTCGTTGGCCCAAACGAAATGGAACTTGTTTTACGCATTACTCTCCCCACCCGCTTCACGTCCCCCGAGCGGACTACATTGCAGGAGGCAATCTTAAGCGGCTGTAAACGGCGGCAATGCGGCAAGCGCGTGCCATAGTGATGTTTGTTCGAGTCATGCATGACTCACAACATGACGCACAACATGCAGCGTCCCAGCGCCACATGTGGCCGAACTGTGACCAAGCCAATGTTGGTTAACGCGCACTCTCCGCGGCGACGCGGCTCGCTCCACGCACGCCGTCGGCGAGCGCGCGCACAAGATCGGCCACTGCCGGAACAGTTGCCGGCGTGGGCTTGCCGTCTGCGCCGAGACTCTTGCGCACCGCGTCCACCAGCGCCGAACCGACAACGACACCGTCGGCGCCCTGCGCAATCGCGCGCGCCTGCTCGCCGCTGCGCACGCCGAAGCCGACGCAGACGGGAAGCTTGGTATGCCGCTTGATGCGCGCAACAGCAGCCGCGACTTTATCGGGCTGCGGCGCCGCAGAGCCGGTGATGCCGGTGATCGAGACGTAATAGACAAAGCCCGAAGTGTTGGTGAGCACGACCGGTAGCCGCTTGTCGTCCGTCGTCGGCGTCGCCAAGCGAATGAAATTAAAGCCTGCCTTGACCGCCGGCAGACACAATTCGGAATCTTCTTCCGGCGGCAAGTCCACCACAATCAGCCCGTCGACACCGGCGGCCTTGGCATCGGCCAAGAATTTATCGACGCCGTAAATGTAGATCGGATTGTAATAGCCCATCAGCACGATCGGCGTCGTATCGTCGCCCGCGCGGAATTCGCGCACGGCGGCAAGCGTCTTCTTCATGTTCTGGCCAGCCTTGAGCGCGCGCAAGCCCGCCGCCTGGATCGCCGGTCCGTCGGCCATAGGATCGGTGAACGGCATGCCGAGCTCGATCACATCGGCGCCGGCTTTCGGCAGTGCTTTGAGGATCGCGACCGAGGTCGCATAATCCGGATCGCCCGCCATGGTGAAAGTCACGAGCGCGGCGCGGCCGTCCTGCTTGAGCGCGGCAAAGCGCCGATCGATGCGTGTGGTCATTGCGTCTTATGTTCCAGATGCCGCGCCACCGAATCGAGATCCTTGTCGCCGCGGCCGGAAAGATTGACCACCATCAGGTGATCCTTCGGCTTCTGCGGCGCGAGCTCGAGCACTTTGGCGATGGCATGCGCCGGCTCGAGCGCCGGAATGATGCCTTCGAGCTTCGACAACAGCTGAAACGCATTGAGCGCTTCGTCATCGGTCGCCGAGAGAAACTTCACGCGGCCGACATCGCTGAGCCAGGCGTGTTCCGGCCCGATGCCGGGATAATCGAGCCCGGCCGAGATCGAATGCGCTTCGTTGATCTGGCCGTCCTCGTTCATGAGCAGATAAGTGCGATTGCCGTGCAGCACGCCGGGCCGGCCGCCGGCGACGGAGGCGGCATGCATGCCACTCGGGAGACCATGACCGGCCGCCTCAACGCCGTAGATCTCGATGTCCTTGTCGTCGAGGAACGGATGAAACAGGCCCATCGCGTTCGAGCCGCCGCCGATGCAGGCGACAAGCGAGTCCGGCAGCCGCCCTTCGGCCTCCTGCATCTGCACGCGCGTCTCGCTGCCGATGATCGATTGGAAGTCGCGCACCATCATCGGATAGGGATGCGGGCCGGCGACAGTACCGATGCAATAGAATGTCGAGCCGACATTGGTCACCCAGTCGCGCAGCGCCTCGTTCATGGCGTCCTTGAGCGTCTTGGCGCCGGATTCCACCGGCACCACTTTGGCGCCGAGCATGTGCATACGGAACACATTCGGCTTCTGCCGCTCGACGTCGACCGCGCCCATATAGACGATGCATTCAAGGCCGAACCGCGCGCAGAGCGTCGCGGTGGCGACGCCGTGCATGCCGGCACCGGTCTCGGCGATGATGCGCTTCTTGCCCATGCGCCGCGCCAACAGAATCTGGCCAAGCACATTGTTCACTTTATGCGCGCCGGTGTGATTGAGCTCTTCGCGCTTGAGATAGATTTTCGCGCCACCACCCGAAAGGCCGGAGACCGTCTTCCTACAGTGTTCGGTGAGACGCTCGGCGAAGTAAAGCGGCGACGGCCGGCCGACATAATGGGTCAGATAGCCGTCCATCTCCTTGCGGTACGCCGGGTCGGCCTTGGCCTCGGCATAGGCCTTTTCCAATTCAAGAATGAGCGGCATCAGCGTCTCGGCGACAAAGCGGCCGCCATAGATACCGAAATGGCCGTGCTCGTCCGGCCCGGTCCGAAACGAATTGAGTTGCTGCACCGTCATCACGACACTTTCTTACGCCACGCGATCGATAAGCTTACCCGCAGCGTCGCGCGCCGCGCGGATGAAAGCGCGTATCTTATCAGGATCCTTCTCGCCGGGCGCGCGCTCGACGCCGGACGAGACATCGACGCCGGGCGCGCGGGTGATGCGCAGAGCGTCCGCCACATTATCGGCATCGAGCCCGCCCGACAGCATGAACGGCACGGCCGGATCGATATTTTCCAGAAGGCGCCAGTCGAAGGTCTTGCCGAGGCCGCCCGGCCGCGTCGCCTCGTGTGGCGCGCGGGCATCGAACAACAGACGATCGGCAATACCGGCATAGGGAACCATGGTGGCAAGGTCGGCCTTCGTCTCGACCGCAATCGCTTTCATCACCGGCCGGCCGAAACGCTTTTTCAGCGCCGTGACCCGCGCCGGGCTCTCCCTGCCGTGAAACTGCAGCAGATCGGGCTGCAGGGCCTCGACCAGCGCATCAAACACCGCATCGTCGGCATCGACCGTCAGCGCCACTTTCTGCGCGCGGCCGCCCACGCGGCGGCCGAGCGGTCGCGCTGCGTCATAAGACAGATGCCGCGGTGATGGCGGAAAGAACACGAAGCCGACCATGTCGGCGCCCTCGTCGAGCGCGACGTCGAGAGCCTCGGGTGTCGAGAGGCCGCATATTTTGACGATCAACGACATTGCGCAGTTTGGTCTCGGACTGCCTCGCCGGGAATTTATGGCGCCCTTCTACAGCCCCGTGGGCGCTTTGTCTCGGCCGTGTCTCGGTTGCGTCTTGGTCGCGTCTTGGCTGTCTTTGGCCGCAGCGTTAGTGAATTGGCGGCCTGAGCTGAAGCCGTTCGGCCGGCTCGACGGCCTGCGGGATGCCGACGGGGACGCCGGAGCGCTTGAGCGTATCGATCTCAGCCCGCAGATTGGTGACCTCCCGCTCCAGCCGCCGCGCGGTGCGCCGCCATTTGGTTTGGCGCAGCCATGCTGCGATGCCGCCGACGATCACACCGAGAATCAGGACGGCAAGAACCACGACAAATAGCGGCTTGGTCACCGAAGCGGCCGGGGCAGCCGGATTGAACGGGTCAAGCGAGACCGTCACGTCCTGCCGGTTCGCGACCGCAAAGGCGATGATGACGATGGCGAGAGGAACGAGAGTAACCCACGCCACGACCTTACGCAGCGTGCTGCCCCTCGAATGCGGCTGGTCCGTCAACCTTCCGACGACGGCCGATTGAGCCGTTCGCGCATTTCCTTGCCGGTCTTGAAGAACGGCACGCATTTCTGATCGACCGAAACATGGGCGCCGGTGCGCGGATTGCGCCCGGTGCGCGCCGGCCGCTTCTTCACCGAGAAAGCGCCGAAGCCGCGCAATTCCACCCGATCGCCGCGCGCCATCGCGGCAATGACCTCGCCGAGGATAGCGTTGACGATGTTCTCGACGTCGCGCTGGTAGAGATGCGGGTTCTGCGCCGAAATCCGCTGAACCAACTCAGACTTGATCATGTTAGCCGCCAATAAATAGCCGAGTGTATCGGGGTCGCCCGCCGGCCCAGGATCACATCGGATCGAAGCAAAAAAGCCTCGCAGATCAATTAGTACCGGCAGGGTGCCAAAGGGCCAATAGACCGTCAAGGTTGAAACGGTCGACAGCCCCCATGGTACCCCATTCATCGAGGTGCCGCGCCAGGGTCTCCAGACCCGCGGCATCGAGGGCGGCGACCGCCGCCGCGTGCAGGAACGGCAGGTCGCCGAACCGGCTGCGCAGCTGGTAGTCGCGGACCGGCAGCTTGGCGTCGACGTCTTTCTCCTTGGCGAGCCAGGCCAGCGCCGCCCGCTCGTCGCCGAGTTCATCGATGAGCTTGAGATCGATCGCCTGATGGCCGGTGAACACCCGGCCGTCGGCCGCCGTCGCCAGCTCCTGATCGGTCATATGCCGCCGATCCTTCACTAGGCCTTTGAACCAGGCATAGGAGTCCTGAATGATCGAATTCAGGGCCGCGGTGGCTTCCGGGCTGGTCGGCTCATAGCCGTCGGGAGCGGCTTTCAGCGGCGTCGATTTCACCGCCTCCATCTTCACCCCGATCTTGCTGAGCAGGTCGGTGAAGTTCGGATATTGAAACAGCACACCGATCGAGCCGACCAGTGATGTTTGCTGCGCCACGATATGGTCGCCGGCAAGCGCGGTGATATAGCCGCCGGAAGCGGCCATGCTGTCGACGACGATGACCAGGGGTTTCCGCGCCCGTAGTCGCGACAGCGAGTTCGAACAACTGCTCGGAGCCCGCGGTGGTACCGCCGGGGCTATCGACATGGACGATGACGGCGCGCGCCGTCGGCGAACGTGCAAGCCGGTCCAACTGCTCGACGCGGTCGCGATCGCCGCGAATGAGCCCAGAGATGGTCACCCGCGCGATATAGGGGCGAACGCCGACCAAACCCATGCGATTGCTGGTCATCACAACGGCCCCGGCAATGCCGAGGACGATGAGGGCGATGGCGGTTACGCGCCAGAAGGTCAGTTTGCGCCGGATGCGGCGGCGGTCGGCGATCAGATCGGCGTCAAGCGACATGCTTTGGTCCTTGGTTTGGTCCTCATCCCCGCTCTCGCCCCGTCTTGTCACGCATTTTCATGTGATACATTCCGGGACAGCCGCTGCGCGGCGCCCCGGAATGATATGCCTTATGTCCTCGCTCATTCCTTGGCGTCTTCGTCACCCTCCTCGCCCTTGCGCTTGAGCGCATGGCCGAGAATGTCGCCGAGTGTGGCGCCGGAATCGGACGAGCCGTATTGCGCAATCGCTTCCTTCTCCTCGGCGACTTCGAGCGCCTTGATGGAGACGGTGACGCGGCGCGAGCGGCGGTCGAACTGGGTGACGCGAGCGTCAACCTTTTCGCCGACGGCAAAACGATCCGGGCGCTGCTCGGAACGGTCGCGCGCCAGTTCGGAGCGCTTGATGAAGGACGTGTAGTCGGTGCCGACGACTTTCACGTCGATGCCGCCTTCCTTCACCTCGATCACCTCGCAGGTGACGACGTCGCCCTTCTTGAGTTCGCCGGCGGTGGACTCGTCGCCGGCCGCCGCCGCACCGGCGCCAGCGCCGGACAGCTGCTTGATGCCGAGCGAAATGCGCTCCTTCTCGACGTCGACGTCGAGAACCTGCGCCTCGACCTTGTCGCCCTTCTTGTACTCTTCGATGACCTGCTCGCCCGGGCGTTTCCAGTCGAGATCGGACAGGTGCACCATGCCGTCGACGTCGCCGTCGAGGCCCAGAAACAGGCCGAATTCGGTCTTGTTCTTGACCTCGCCTTCGACAGTCGAGCCGACCGGGTGCTTCTCGACGAACAGCTCCCAAGGATTGCGCATGGTCTGCTTGAGACCGAGCGAAATGCGGCGCTTGACCGGATCGACCTCCAGGACTTGCACCTCGACCTCCTGAGACGTCGAAACGATCTTGCCGGGATGCACGTTCTTCTTGGTCCACGACATTTCCGAAACGTGGATCAAGCCTTCGATGCCCGGCTCGAGTTCGACGAAAGCGCCGTAGTCGGTGATGTTGGTGACACGGCCCTTGAAGCGGGCGCCGACCGGATATTTAGCCTCGATGCCCTGCCACGGATCGTCGAGCAATTGCTTCATGCCGAGCGAGATGCGGTGGGTCTCGTGGTTGATCTTGATGATCTTGACCTTCACCTGCTGGCCGATATTGAGCACTTCGGAGGGATGATTGACGCGGCGCCAGGCGATGTCGGTGACGTGAAGGAGTCCGTCGATGCCGCCGAGATCGACGAAGGCGCCGTAATCGGTGATGTTCTTGACGACGCCGTCGATGACCTGACCCTCTTCGAGATTCTGCACCAGTTCCTGGCGCTGCTCGGCGCGGGTCTCTTCCAGAACGGTGCGGCGGGAGACGACGATATTGCCGCGCCGGCGATCCATCTTGAGGATCTGGAACGGTTGCGAATTGTTCATCAGCGGCGACACGTCGCGGATCGGCCGGATGTCGACCTGCGAGCGCGGCAGGAAGGCAACCGCGCCGTCGAGATCGACGGTGAAGCCGCCCTTGACCTGATTGAAGATGACGCCCTGCACCTTTTCGTTGTTCTGGAACGCCTTTTCGAGCTTGCCCCAGCTCTCTTCGCGGCGCGCCTTGTCGCGCGACAGCACGGCCTCGCCGAGCGCATTTTCAATTCTTTCGAGATAGACTTCGACGATGTCGCCGACCTTGATCTCGTTCTGGCGGCCCGGTCCCTGGAACTCGCGCATCGCCACGCGGCCTTCGGTCTTGAGACCGACATCGATGACGGCCAGATCGCGTTCGATCGCAACCACCGTGCCTTTGACGACGGCGCCTTCCTGGACATGGCCGTCGTTGAAGGATTCATCGATCAGCTTGGCGAAGTCCTCGCGCGAGGGCGCGCCAGCGCTAGTTTGAGCCGCAGCTTGAGCCATAGAAAACTCCCGACCCCGCGAATGAATATGATCCCGAACGTGCGGCAGCCGCCGGTTCGACCGGCGGGTGGGGCCAAGGCCATAGGTTCAGGACGAAGCTTGTGCTCCGGACTTTTTGCCATGCGGACGAGACGGTGAGCGGGCTTACCTCCAATGACGAAAGCGCAGGTTAACGGCGCTTTCGGCCCGCTCGAACGGCCTCGATGATATCGACGGCGGCCCGGAACGCCGCGTCTATACCCAAATGCGTTGTATCGAGCAAGTGCGCGTCCGGCGCGGCCTTCAGGGGAGCCGCGGTGCGCCGCGAATCCCGCTCGTCGCGGCGGAGCAGGTCGGCGAGCACGTCCTTCTCCTCGGCCATTTCGCCGCGCCCCCGCAGTTCCCGGGTCCGGCGGCTCGCCCGCACTTCGGGGGTGGCAACGACAAAGAGCTTAATGTCGGCGCCGGGCGCGATCACGGTGCCGATATCGCGGCCATCAAGCACCGCCCCCGGAGGTTTGGTGGCAAAGCCGCGTTGATAGTTGATCAGCGCCTGCCGCACCTGGGGGATGGCGGCGACCACCGAGGCGGCTTCGGTGATGGTTTGCAATTTCAGCGCATTGTCGTCGAATTTGGCTGGATCGAGCATCACCGCGGCCTCGGTCGCGCGTTCGGCATCCTCGGGCGAATGCCCGGCATCGAGCACGGCCTTGGCCACCGCCCGGTACAAGAGCCCGGTATCGAGATAGTGCAGCCCGTAAATGGCTGCGATCTGCCGCGCAATCGTGCCCTTGCCCGAGGCAGCCGGCCCGTCGATCGCAATAATCATGACAAATCCGCGCCCAATCCCCGCATCAAGTCGACGAATCCGGGAAAGCTCGTTGCAATGAAGGTGCCGTCGTCGATCTGTACCGGCCGCTCGCTGGCAAGCCCGAGAACGATGGCCGACATCGCGATTCGATGATCCATATGCGTGGTGACGGTGCCACCGCCTGGGGCCCTGCTCTTGCCATGCACGATCAAATCGTCGCCCTCGATGTCGATCGCAACGCCATTGACGCGCAACAGATCGGCGGTGGCGGCAAGGCGATCGGACTCCTTGACCCGCAATTCCTTCAAGCCGCGCATCCGCGTGGTGCCTTCGGCAAAAGCCGCGGCCGCCGCCAGCACCGGATATTCGTCGATCATGGACGGAGCGCGTGCGGCCGGCACTTCGACGCCACGCAACGAGCTTGCGCGCACCCGAAGATCGGCGACGTCCTCGCCGCCTTCGCTGCGCTCCTCAAGCTTTTCGATCGCAGCGCCCATTTCCATCAGCGTCGTCAAAAGGCCGGTGCGCAGCGGATTCATCATCACGCCGTGGAGGATCACGTCCGAACCGGGCACGAGGAGTGCAGCGATCAGCGGAAAAGCGGCGGAAGACGGATCGGCGGGGACCGCGACCGGCTTCGGTATGAGTTCTGGCTGACCGACCAGCGTGATGCGGCGGCCGCCGGTTTCGGTTGGCTCGACTCGCACTTGGGCGCCAAAATGGGCGAGCATTTTCTCGGTGTGATCGCGTGTCGCCGCCGCTTCGATCACCACTGTCTCGCCGGGCGCGGCAAGGCCGGCCAACAGCGTCGCCGACTTCAATTGCGCCGAGGGAACCGGCGGCTCGAACACGATCGGCATGGGGTCGCGGGCGCCCTTGAGCGTCAACGGCAGTCGGCCATTGGCCGACACCACGGTATGCGCGCCGATCCGCTCAAGCGGATCGAGGATGCGGCGCATCGGCCGGCTGCGCAGCGAGGCGTCGCCGTCGAAAGTCGCCGTGATCGGGCAGCCGGCGACGGCGCCTAGCGTGAGCCGGCAGCCGGTGCCGGAATTGCCGAAATCGAGCGCCGCCTTGGGCTCGGCAAAGCCACCGACGCCCGTACCGTGGATCGACCACGCCTGTTCACCGGTCCGGTCGATGCGGGCGCCAAGAGCCTGCAAGGCTTTGACGGTATTGAGCACATCCTCGCCCTCGAGCAGGCCTGAAACCTTGGTCTCCCCGACCGTGAGCGCCCCCAGGATCAGGGCCCGAATAGAGATCGACTTGTCGCCCGGCACGCGGACGCGACCGGCCAAAGGGCCGTTGCGGCGGGCAATCAGTGGAACCGAAGCGGGGTCAGATGTCATGTTGGGGTCCAACCGGAGAGGTAATACCGGTTCTGTGACCGCCGTCTATCACGGGCCGGCGCGACCCGTCATCCCGTGGTTTTTCCGGGCGGCACGGCCGGGGATTGGAGCCAATCAACTATTGACAGCCGCGTTTCGACTAGCCAAGTGAAGCACCCTAATTACGCGAAGGATCCGACTGTGGCCAAACCCGAACTGGGTACGAAGCGGCTTTGCGCCAGTTGCGGCGCCAAGTTCTATGACCTGAACAAGGACCCGATCCACTGCCCGAAGTGCGGTACGGTCTATGAGGTCGCGCCGGTCGTAACGCGCGGACGGCCCGAAGCTGCGGCTGCCGCTCGGCCCGCGCCGGCCGAGGAGGTGGCGGCTCCCGAGCCGCAGGAGGTCGAGACCGTTTCGCTCGAGGAGGCTGACGCCGAGGCGTCCGGCGCCAAAAAGCCCGCAGCCACCGGGGCGGAAGCCGGCGACGATGATGTTGAGGTCGACGAAAGCCTCGATGACGATGACGACAGCACCTTCATCGAGGAACAGGAAGAAGAGGACGCCGACGTCACCGACATTATCGGCGGCGACATCGAGAACGAAGAGGAAGGATAATCGGGCGTTAGTCATCGCCCCAGTAATCGGAACGCTTTGCTGATTACTGACGATCGACACCTGATCGCGATTGGGGCCATAGCTCAGCTGGGAGAGCGCCTGCATGGCATGCAGGAGGTCGGCGGTTCGATCCCGCCTGGCTCCACCACCCCTCACAGATAACGCAACCAAAGCAGTGCCGCCGTCCCCCATTCGGCTGCCCGATCCCGCGTTAGTCCAGCACCGCCGCCATATTGTTTGCTCGCCGTGTTGTCGTGCTAATATTGCGCGGGCGCGGCTACGGAGATGGGGTATGCGGAGAGTAACGATGCGCGCGGCGCTGGTTGCCGCGATCGGGGCGGCGACATTTGTCTTGATTGCGAGTATCTTGATTGTGAGCCTCGCAAGCGCCGGTCCGGCTGCGGCCCAGCAGCAGATGGCACAGACACAGTCCGCGGACCCGAACGAATCCGATCAGGCCGCGCCGCCGCCGGCCGCGAAACCTCATCGTAAAAGCTCAAAGCTCACCACGCCGACCAATCCCGACCTCGACACCGACGATCAGCTCGCGCCGTCGCAAATGCAGCAGCAGATGCCCGCGGCGGTCGCGCAGCCGATGAGCGCCCCGGTCAAACCAACCAAGCCAGCCGTGCCCGTGGCGGCGGCCGGCGTTCCCGCCGCCGCAGCCGGACCAAAAGCCGGCGCAGCAATTGCGAACGCCCGCGTGGTTGCCTGCAGCGGCGCGTTTTCCAAAGATTCGAGCCATCTGCGGCTCGCTATGACTTTCGACACCAAGAACGTCACCTACACCGACGTCGATTCCAGTGCCGGCAGCAAGGTTCCGGCTTCCGTCCTGTTCGCCAACGATCCGAAGCGGCGGCTCGAAATCTGGTGGGCCAATGCGGCCGCCCGCAATCAGACCTATCTGATCGTCATCAACGGCAAATCGACCTGGACTGCCCCCGGCGGGATGAAGCTCGGCCTGACCTTGGCGCAACTGGAAAAGCTCAACCACAAGCCGTTCAAAGTGAAGGGCTTCGACAAGGACGGCACGGCGACAGTGAGCGACTGGGACGGCGGCCTGCTGGCGACGCTGGCCGGCGGCTGCAAGTCTGGCATGAGCCTGCAGGCCGATCCGAAGGCGCCACCGGATGAGGTTTCGGCACTTGCCGCCGACAAGGAATACAGTTCATCGGACCCCGCGATGCGCGCGGTCAAACCGGTCGTCAGCGAAATTCTGATCGGTTATTGAGCCGCGGCTTTTCGCGGCCGAGGCGGCATATAGCCCGCCGATGGACGCCTATTCTACGCGCTTTTCTCGTCGAAACAGGCGTACACGATGCGCTCACAAAGCTGCATTCGGAATCACTGCGCACCGTCTTGCGGCGGCGCGCAGTGTAGTCACTTCCGTAACCGCCTTTCAGCGCGGGATCGACTGGATCGCATCCCCGGTCGCGGGATCAATCACCAGGATACGGTCGCTCTGATAGACGTAGCGATAAAGATACGGCTGCGTCGCGACGATCGAACCGTTGTCGATCACGGTTGTCGTCGCAGGCTGCGTGACGACTTCGTCATAGAGCGGGCGGGAGACCGGGCCTGAATTGTTGTAGAGCGGCCGCGCGTAATTGTAGCCGGACCCCGCATAATCATAGAGCGGACGCGAATAGCCCGGTGTCGTTGCGATCACGTCCTCGGTCGGCGTCACTTGATCGTAAAGCGGTTGCGGATAGGCCGCGACCGAACGGGCAACAACCTCCGTCGAGCCCGGCAGCACGCGCCGCATCACCGTGCGCGTGGTTATCACTCGCTGTCGGCGGCCCGCCAGCGGCTGCACGGTGCGTACGGTGTGTGTGGTCACTTGGGTCGCCGCCGGCACCGTCACGACCTGTTGCGGGCCGATATAAGTCTGCGCGTTTGCAGCCGATGCGCCGGCGATCATCGCCAAGCCGAGCACGGTTCCAAACGCCGCGTATGAGACTGAAAATTTCAGGGCATCAAATTTGAAGGATCTCGTCGTCAGGGCACTCGTGCTCAAGGCTCTCATGGCCTACTCCTCTTGGGCCGACACCCCTCCCGTGCGGATGCAACGACTGTTGCCCCGGTCCGATACGGTTAACCCGCAGAAGTGTGTCGCGTTCCCTGCCTTGTTTGCTCGCGGGCGTCGAATTGCCTCGCGCCCGACCGCAAAGTCCTGGCGTATCGGATGTCTTTGTTCCGGCGCCGCAAATTTGACGCGCTCAGGTCGCACTGCGATCGCGGCCAGCCTCGCCCAGCCCCCGGAACTAGCCGGGCTCGATTGACCGTTGTAACCGCTAAGTGCAGTGTGCGGCCGGGGCGCGGGAATCACCACGCGGGATCAGTTGGGGGTTGTCATGTTCGGTCTGGGCGATCTGTTCCAGTGGGAGCGGTTCGTAACGCCCACCGTCATCAAGGTGTTTTACTGGCTCGCCGTCCTTCTTGCGATCCTGCTCGGCTTTGCCGGCGTCGTCAGTGCGCTGACGACCATGGCGTTCAACCCGTTTGCCGGCATGATCTTTATGATTGCCAGCGTGCTCGGCGCCTTCATGGGCGTGATCGTGGCGCGTATCGTCGCCGAATTCGTGCTCATCGTCTTCCGCATCAACGAGCATCTCGGCGCGATCAGAAATCAGGGCAACGGTATGCGGGGCTAGAGCATGATCCCGAAAAGTGGGAACCGGTTTTCGGAAAAGAGCCTGCTCAAAGGAAAAATCCGTATCTAATTGGCAAAGCGGAAATGCATGACGTCGCCGTCA
This sequence comes from uncultured Alphaproteobacteria bacterium, assembly GCA_963746715.1. GTDB lineage: Bacteria > Pseudomonadota > Alphaproteobacteria > Rhizobiales > Xanthobacteraceae > BOG-931. Next base: position 185,949 of record CAVVCW010000001.1, read on the forward strand.
TGCACGACATAATCCTTGCCTTCGAGCCGCATCTTGCCGGCGTCGCGCGCGCCCGCCTCGCCGTGGCAGGTGACATAGTCGTCATAGCCGATGGTCTCGGCGCGGATGAAGCCGTGCTCGAAATCGGTGTGAATGACGCCGGCGGCCTGCGGTGCTTTAGTGCCTTGGGTGATGGTCCAGGCGCGGGCCTCTTTCGGCCCGGCGGTGAAATAAGTCACCAGATGAAGGAGCGCGTAGCCGGCGCCAATGAGCCGGTCGAGACCCGCTTCCTTGAGCCCGACGGCGTCCAGGTAGTCGGCGCGCTCCTCGCGCGACAGAACCGCAATCTCGGCTTCGATCTTGGCGGAAATGACGACGGAGGCCGCGCCTTCGGCTTTCGCGCGCTCCTCGACCTTGCGGGAGAATGCGTTGCCGGTCGCCGCGGACGCCTCGTCGACATTGCACACATAGAGCACCGGCAGCGAGGTCAACAGCCCGAGCGAATGAAAAAGCTTTTCTTCCTCGGGCTTGCGCTCGGTCAATCGCGCCGGCTTGCCGTCGCGCAAAAGCACAAGCGCCCGATTGACGAGGTCAAGCGTCTCCTTGGATTCCTTGTCGTTGCCTTTGGCTTTTTTGCTTAAAGTATCGACGCGCCGCTCCAGGCTGTCGAGGTCGGCGAGCATCAATTCGGTTTCGATGGTCTCGATGTCGGCGGTCGGATCAATGCGGCCTTCGACATGGGTGACGTCGGTATCCTCGAAGCAGCGCACCACATGCGCGATGGCGTCGACCTCGCGAATATTGGCGAGAAACTGATTGCCAAGCCCCTCGCCTTTCGAGGCGCCGCGCACCAGGCCCGCAATATCGACGAAGGTGAGCCGCGTCGGCACGATGACCGCCGATTTGGCGAGCGTGGCCAGCGTGTCGAGCCGCTTGTCCGGCACCGCGACCTCGCCGACATTCGGCTCGATGGTGCAGAACGGATAGTTCGCCGCCTGCGCGGCGGCGGTTTCGGTCAGCGCGTTGAAAAGAGTCGACTTGCCGACATTGGGCAGGCCGACGATGCCGCATTTGAAGCCCATTGGATATTTGACCTGTGACGTTCTTTATCTGTTTTCCGGCGCTGCGCCGTCGTCGTTGTCTGTGCCGTTATTTTGGCCGTTATTTTGATCGCCAAAGCCCTTGGCCACCATGGCGAGATGAACCTTGTTCTGAAACGTCGCATCCTCGCTGCGCGCGATCAGGTCGGCATTGTCGGCAAGGATGCCGATCAGCGCCTCGACCCAGGCCTTCTCGCTCTTGGCGAAATCGCTCAGCACGTAATGCTGCACCATGTCCTTGTTACCGGGATGACCAACGCCGATGCGCACCCGCCGGTAATCGTTGCCGATATGCTCGGAGATCGACCGCAGGCCGTTATGGCCGGCAATGCCGCCGCCGGTCTTCACGCGAACTTTGGCGGGCGGCAGATCGATCTCGTCGTGAAACACGGTGACGGCGTCGAGCGGCAGCTTGTAGAAATGCGCGGCTTCCGCGACCGCGCGACCCGATTCATTCATGAATGTGCCGGGCAACAACAGCAGCGCGCGCTCGCCGCCGATCGGCCCCTCGCAGGCAACGCCTTGAAAGCGCCGGCGCCACGGCCCGATGCCGTGGCGCTTGGCGATCTCTTGTAGCGCCATGAAGCCGATATTGTGCCGGTTGCCGACATAACGCTCTCCCGGATTACCAAGTCCGACCAGGAGCAGCATCAGCCCTATCCCGCGCTAGTGCGGCAACCTCACTTCTTCTCGCCACCGGCGGCGGGTGCGGCAGCAGCCGCAGCACCACCAGCGGCAGGAGCGGCGCCCGGAGCACCCGGCGCGCCCGTGGCGGCAGGAGCCGCAGCGGCGGCAGCAGCCGCGGCGGCTGCGGCAGCAGCGGCTTCGGCAGCGGCCTTCAACTCTTCTGCATAACCCGACGGCGGCACGACGGTGACCAAGGTCACGTCGCGGTTCGACACCGAGCGCACGCCTTCCGGCAGCTTGATGTCGCTCAGGTGCTTGGAGTGATTGATGTCGAGCGAACCGACATCGACCTCGATGCCGGTCGGGATGGCTTCGGCAAGGCAGCGCACTTCGACGGTGTGGGCGACGATCGAAACCGTGCCGCCGCGCTTCACGCCGGGCGATTGATCGGCGTTCTTGACGATGATCGGAATATTGACGCGAATGGTCGCGCCCTCGCCGAGCCGCATGAAGTCGACATGCAGCGGCAGATCGCGCACGGCATCGAGCTGAAAGTCGCGCGGAATGACGCGATGCTTCACGCCGTCAACCTCGACTTCGTGGATGGTGGTGAGGAAGTGGCCGGCATAAATGCGCAGCTTGAGCTCGTTATAATCGAGCGAGATCGGCAGCGGCTCCTTGCCGTCGCCATAGATAATTCCGGGTACGCGGCCGGCACGACGTTCGGACCGGGCGGCCCCCTTGCCTGCCCGCGAACGCGCCGCCGCTTTGATCAGATTGACGGTCGCCATAGGATGTTCCTTGTCTAAAACCCTGTATATTCAAGGGAAATTCCGCGCGCAGCCTCCAGGGGTGCTGTAGCGGCCGCGGAAGCGGCGCTTATAGCGGCGCAAATCCTGAAAAACAAGGAAAGTCGAAGCCGAACTGCGTTTTTTGGCGGCGTTTTAGTTAGGCCCCGGATTCATATTGCCGCCGCCGGCCGGCGGCGCGGAACCCGAACCGCCGGCTTTGCCGAGCGCGGCCTCGAGCGCGGCAACCCGGCTCTTAAGCGCCTCGTTTTCCTCACGCGCGATACGGGCCATATCCTTGACCGCCTCGAATTCCTCGCGCTTGACCAGATCGAGGTCGCGCAGCCAGCGCTCCGCTTGCGTGCGGAACAGCGTCTCGAACTCACGCCGCACACCTTGCGCGACACCTGCCGCGTCATTCATTAAGCGCGCAACCTCGTCGAAAAACCAATTCGTCGTTTGCACCATGACCGCCTCTGAAGCCGCTGCCGATAAAGCCCTCGCCGACATCTGCCAACGAGTCACAGCACCTGCCCGCTTGCTATGGGTCAAGACAATGGCGATGGTGCGGCGCCGCCGCAAGGGGCTTTCCTGTAACTCTATCGCCGCAATGCGACGTCACGATTAAGCGTCGACGCGGCGGACCAAGAACCCCGTTAAGGACCCGCGCGATACACCGCCAAAGCACGCAGCAAGCGAGCCCATTCATGTTGGTTCTGCCGGTCATACCTTATCCTTCCATCAATCCGATCCTGATCTCGATCGGGCCCTTGGCGATCCGCTGGTACGCGCTCGCCTATATCGTCGGCATCATCGCCGGCTGGTTCTATGCGCGCAGAATTATCGCCACCGAGAGATTCTGGGGCGGGCCGGCGCCGCTCACCGTGCTCGACTTCGACGACTTCGTTGTTTGGATCACGCTCGGCATCATTCTCGGCGGCCGCATCGGCTATGTGCTGTTTTACAATCTGCCGCATTTCGCCGAGCACCCAGCCGAGATTTTTCAAATCTGGAACGGCGGCATGTCGTTTCACGGCGGCGTCACCGGATGCGCTGTCGCCGTCATCCTGTTCGCGTGGCGAAAGCACATATCGACCTTGTCGCTCGGCGATGTGAGCTGTGCGGTAGCGCCGATCGGCTTGTTTCTCGGCCGCCTCGCCAATTTCATCAATGGCGAATTGTGGGGCCGGCCGACCGATGTGCCCTGGGCCATGATCTTTCCGCACGGCGGCCCGCTGCCGCGCCATCCGAGCCAGCTTTACGAGGCCTCGCTCGAAGGCGTCGTGCTGTTCCTTCTCCTCGGCGCGCTGGTGCGGGCGGGCGCCTTGAAGCGGCCGGGCGTCGTCACCGCGACTTTCTTCATCGGCTACGGCATCGCGCGCACGACATGCGAATTCTTTCGCGAGCCCGACATACAGCTAGGCTTTCTGTGGAGCTCGGGCTGGCTCACCATGGGCATGCTGCTCTGCATCCCGCTGGTGCTCATCGGTCTCGTGCTGCTTGTCGTCGTCCTTCGTCACAAGCCGGCCACCGGCCAGACGCCCGTCGTGAAAAATGGTTGAGCGCACGCCGCTCGACGCCGAAATCCACCGGCTGATCGGCGTCGCCGGCCCGATGCCGATTGCCGAATATATGCGGCTCTGCCTGACGCATCCGCAGCATGGCTACTACATCAATCGCGATCCGCTCGGCTCGGGCGGCGATTTCGTCACCTCGCCCGAGATCAGCCAGATGTTCGGCGAGCTCATCGGTCTATGGATGGGCTCGGTGTGGCAACAGATGGGCGCGCCGGAAAACGTTCGCATCATCGAGCTTGGCCCAGGACGCGGGACTTTGATGCACGACGCGCTGCGCGCCGCGAAGATCGTCAAAGGATTTTGCGACGCGCTGGTCGTGCATCTCGTTGAAGTCAGTCCGGCGCTGCAGCAGGTGCAGCAGCGCATGCTCGAAGATCTCGATGCGGGGGTCCTGTGGCACAGCGCGATCGAGGACGTGCCTCCCGGTCCGAGCATTATCGTCGCCAACGAATTCATCGATGCACTGCCGGTGCATCAAGCGGTCAAACAAGCCGGCGGCTGGCACGAGCGCGTCATCGAGATTGCGCCCGACGGCCGCTACGTCATCGGCGCGGCACGCGAGGCTTTGCCGCATTTCGAGGCGGCAATGCCGCGCGGATTGCGCCAGGCGCCCGAAGGCGCAATCTTTGAATGGCGCGACGACAGCGTTGCGCTCGAACTCGGCAGGCGCACCCGCGAGGAAGGAGCGGCTTTGATCATCGACTACGGCCACGCCCATTTCGGCCTGGGCGATACGCTGCAAGCCGTCGCGGGACATTCGTTCACCGACCCGCTGCGCGCGCCGGGCAACGCCGATTTGACCGCGCATGTCGATTTCGAATCGGTCAGCCAATGCGCCGAGAGCATGGGCGCGCGGATTCACGGACCGATCCGCCAGCGCGATCTGTTTCTGCGGCTCGGCATCACCCAGCGCGCGGCGGCGTTAAAAGCAAACGCGCCGCCGGACAAAGCCGCCGAGATCGATATCGCGTTGGCGCGGCTCATTGCGGAGGGCGCCCGCGGCATGGGCGAACTGTTCAAGGCGATCGCCATTGCCGCGCCAAAGCTCGGTGCGCTTCCGGGATTCGAGTCGGCGTCATGAAGCTGCAGGCACAGTCGCTGACCTTGACCGGCATTCAGCACGCGTTCTTCACGCGCGCCGGCGGCGTGTCGGACGGACTCTACGCCAGTCTCAACGGCGGCACAGGCTCGAACGACGATGCCGCGAAGGTCGCGGAAAACCGTGCCCTTATGGCCGCCGCGCTCGGTGTCGAGCCGCACCGTTTCCTCACCCTCTATCAAATCCACTCGCCCAACGTCGTCGTCGCCGAAACGCCGTGGCCGGCGGGCGAACGGCCCCGCGCCGACGCCATTGTCACCCGCATGCGCGCGCTCGCCATCGGCGTGACCACGGCGGATTGCGGCCCGGTGCTGTTCGCCGATCCGCAGGCCGGCGTGATCGGCGCGGCGCATGCCGGCTGGCGCGGCGCGCTCGGCGGCGTCATCGAGGCGACAATCGTGGCCATGGAGCGTCTCGGCGCGGCGCGCGGCCAGATCCGGGCCGCGATCGGACCGATGATCCGGCAGGCCAATTACGAGGTCGGCTCCGACCTCATCGCCCGCTTTGCCGCCGAGGACCGCGCCTCGAGCCGCTTCTTCGCCCCCGCCGCGCGCCAAGGTCATGCCCTGTTCGATCTTTCCGGCTATGTGGCGGCCCGCTTGGCGCGGGCCGGTGTTGGCCATGTCGAGGACCTGGGCCTGTGCACCTATGCCGATCCGGAGCGGTTTTTCAGCTACCGCCGCACCACCCACCGCGCCGAGCCGGATTACGGCCGCCACGTCAATGCGATCGTTCTTACCGACAAATAGGCTTCTATTTGCTGTCCACGGCGCGCCGGCTTTAAGCCGGCGATTAACCCTGATGCACGGAAACCATTGGAGTTGCAGCGGAAAAAGCTGCGGGGAAACTTTTTAAATCGTATTGCCAGCGTGGAAAGCGGCTTGTATCAGGTCCGGCTGAGCGTCGGCGCGCGAGGAGAATGGGGAATGGCGGGCAATAACGGAGCAATCAAGCTCGTCTCCGGCAATTCCAACCCGACGCTCGCGCACGCGATCGGCACCTATCTCGGCAACCCACTGACCAAAGCGGTGGTGCGCCGCTTCGCCGATATGGAAGTGTTCGTCGAGATTCAGGAAAACGTCCGCGGCGCCGACGTCTTCGTCATCCAGTCGACCTCGTATCCCGCCAACGACCATTTGATGGAATTGCTGATCATTATCGACGCGCTGCGCCGCGCGTCGGCGCGGCGCATCACCGCGGTGATCCCCTATTTCGGCTATGCCCGGCAGGACCGCAAAGTCGGGCCGCGCACGCCGATTTCGGCGAAGCTCGTCGCCAATCTGATCACCCATGCCGGCGCCGATCGCGTGCTCACACTCGATCTGCATGCCGGCCAAATTCAAGGCTTCTTCGATATCCCGACCGACAATCTGTTCGCCGCGCCGGTCATCATGCGCGACATCAAGGAGCGCTTCGAGCTCGCCAAAGTGATCGTCGTGTCACCTGACGTCGGTGGCGTGGTGCGCGCCCGCGCTCTCGCCAAACGCATCGATGCACCGCTCGCCATTGTCGACAAGCGCCGCGAGCGGCCGGGCGAGTCCGAAGTCGCCAACGTCATCGGCAATGTCGAGGGCGGCATCTGCATTCTAGTCGACGACATCGTCGATTCCGGGGGCACCCTGGTGAATGCCGCCGACGCCTTGCTCGAAAAAGGCGCCAAGGAAGTCTACGGCTATATCACGCACGGCGTGCTCTCAGGCGGCGCCATCGCCCGCGTCGGCAATTCGCGGCTCAAGGAACTTGTGATTACCAACTCGATCATGCCGACCGAGGCGGTGATCGAGTCCAAGAACATCCGCGTCTTGACCATCGCCAAGCTGATCGGCGAAGCGATCAACCGCACCGCCGCCGAAGAGTCGGTGTCGAGCCTGTTCGACTGATCGTCCGACGGCTTTGCCTCGCCGAAGCCCGCCAAAGTCTCATTGAGTCAACTTGTCGCAGTCACGACTGTGGACGGTCACAAATCGAATATTGTCTGCGCCGGCCAAATCACTTCATGAGTGCCGGTATCGATGCTGATTGAAGCTCCCACTGCTCTTGCGCACACTCTGGCGGAAGGAAATAAGCCGATTATAGTCGGCGGGGCGACTGATTCGTTTTAGCGAGTCAATTCGCAGACAAGGGTTGTTCCTGCGTCAAATCGTTCCGTGCGGCGGCAGATTTTCCCTGTGTCGTTCCGCAGCCGGGTGCGACTTGGGCCCTTCGAAGTTCCTGTGGCGTGCGCATTTCCACTTCAAGCGGCATCTGTGGAGGCGGCATGTCCCTGATCGAAATCACGAATGACCAAGAAACCAGTAATCCTCTCGACGTCGTCGAGCACATGGCGGCCGGCAATAACTGGCCGTTCGAGCGCGCCGGCGAGGACGAGATCGGGCTCTCCGTCACCGGCCGCTGGACCAATTACCAGGTCTCTTTCACTTGGATGAGCGACATCGAGGCGCTGCATCTGGCTTGCGCCTTCGACATGAAGGTGCCGGAGCAGCGGCTGCCTCAGGTGCAGCAGCTCATCGCCATGATCAACGAGCAATTATGGATCGGGCATTTTGACGTCTGGATGCAGAACGGCATGGTGATGTTCCGCCACGCACTGGTTCTCGCCGGTGGCGTCAGCGCGTCGGGCCGGCAATGCGAAGCAGTGCTCGGCACCGCGCTCAATTCCTGCGAGCGCTACTTCCCGGCCTTTCAATTCGCGATCTGGGCCGGCAAGTCGGCGCGCGAGGCCATCGACGCCGCTATGTTCGACACTGCGGGCGAGGCGTGACCGCGGTTTCCGATTCCTTGCATGATTTTTCCGGCGTGCTCGTTCTGGTCGGCGCCGGCAAGATGGGCAGCGCCTTGCTCGAAGGCTGGATCCGCCTCGGGCTTGATCCGCAAAATATTGCGGTGATCGAGCCGGCAATACCGCCGCACATCGCCGCGCTGACGCAGCGCGGACTGCAGCTCAATCCGACCCCGCGGGCGCTGAAAAACGTCGCGGCGATCGTGCTGGCGGTGAAGCCGCAAGTGGCGCCGCAGGCGATCCCGCCGCTCGCACCATTGGTTTCGCCTTCGACTGTCGTCGTCTCGATCATGGCCGGACGCACTTTGAAATTTCTGTCCGATGCACTGGCCAAGCCGTGCGCCATCGTGCGCGCCATGCCCAACACGCCGGCGGCGATCGGCCGCGGTATCACCGTTGCGGTGCCGCTCCACGCTAACGAAGCACAGCGCGCGCTCGCCGACCGTTTGCTCTCCGCGACTGGCGCAGTCGAATGGACCGCCGACGAGGCTTTGATGGATGCGGTAACGGCTGTGTCCGGATCCGGCCCAGCCTATGTCTTCCTCCTCGCCGAAGCGTTGACGGAAGCCGGCGTCGCTGCGGGACTGCCACATGAGCTTGCAGCCAAGCTAGCGCGCGAAACCGTCACTGGCGCGGGCGAATTGCTGCACCGGTCGCCACTCGAGGCCGCGGTCTTGCGCGAGAACGTAACGTCGCCGGCCGGCACCACCGCGGCGGCCCTCGCGGTCCTGATGGGGCAAGACGGACTCGCTTCGCTCATGGAAAAGGCCGTCGCCGCAGCAACCAAACGGTCGCGCGAGCTTGCCGGCTGACGCTTCGCAAGCGCCTTCTCAGGCGCCTTGGAACCGCCCCTTGCCCGGCCTACATGTAAGGCTGAGTGCGAGGAGTAATCATGGCCCGTCGTCCCGCCCGCAAATCAGCCGCCAAAGCCGGCCGCGCTTCCGCGGATCGAGCCGTTCCTCCGGACGCCAGCGACCGCGAAAAGATCATTGCGGCCTTCATGGCCCTTCTCGCCGAGAAGCGGTTTGAAGAGATCGGTCTGGCCGAGATCGCCGAAGCGGCTGGCGTGTCACTCGCCGCGTTTCGCGGCGAGTTTGCTTCGCCGCTCGCAATTCTCGCCGCGCATATCAAGGACACCGACCGCGTGGTGCTCGCTGCGGATTTCAGTGACATGGCCGAGGAGCCGCCGCGCGAGCGCCTGTTCGATATCTTGATGCGCCGCCTCGAAATCCTGGCGCCGCAACGCGACGCGGTACGGTCGCTGATCCGCTCGGCCTCGCGCAATCCGCCGCTGGCCATGGCCTGCAACGGGCTTGCGGTGCGCTCACAACAATGGATGCTGACCGCCGCCGACATCGGCGCTTCCGGACCCCGCGGCATGGTGCGCGCGCAAGGGCTCGCGCTCCTGTTTGGTTCGGTGCTGCGGACCTGGGTTAACGACGACGATCCAGGCCTGGCGCGAACCATGGCGGCGCTCGACCGGGCGCTGGGGCGCGGCCAGCGCTTTGCCGGCCTATTCGAGGATTTGCTCAATGTCCCGGCACGGCTCTGCCGGCTGCGGCCACGCCGCCGGCGGCGGTCCGAAGATGATTCCGAAGAAACCGCTGCTGTGTAATCGCAGCCTTTAGCCGGCCGACTCCCAAGTACAGAAGCCTGAATTTACCCGCGCGCAGCGGGAAATTGACGGGATAACGCGGCGCGGCGACGCTCTAAAATGCATCCACAGCTTTTTGTTCTTCATAGTTCTTCATCGGACGGCTAAGATGATCTCAAGTCTTTGACCAATATCGGTATCGGATATTTTGAATTAGCTGGTTCCACTTTGAGATTTACCGAAATTTACCTAAGCATTGACGACGTCATTAAAGATTAGAACGCCTATAAACAGTGTTTTTCTCTTTGCAAAGCTTGTTTGCGTCCGCTAGTGAACGAGGAAGATAAAATCAAGACTCGAACCAGATCGTTGCCGGACTTGCCGTAAATGATTGTTTGCTCCTGTAACGTGCTGACCGACCACGACGTACGCTCGACGTTGTCGGACAGCGAGGACGCCCCGCGCACAACGGGCCAAGTATATCAGTGCCTGGGCTGCAGCGCGCAGTGCGGGCGCTGCGCCCGTACTATCCGCCGCATCATGAACGAAGCGCTGGATACGGCCGAAACGACGTGTTGCCGGCAGCAGGCCCGCTCCGAGCCGTCATCCTAGATCGCAGCCACAACTGACGTCATGAAGCATGGAACCGGCTCCTGTCGGCGCCGTATCGTCCTTTGCGCACTCCTTGGAATGGTTATAATCAGCGTGCCGGCCGAACGCGGTTCGGAAACCAAGATCAATGCAGGAGTGAGAAAATGAAGGGCGAGCCCGGCGTCATCGATTACCTCAACAAGGCGCTCCGGCATGAATTGACGGCCATCAACCAGTACTGGCTGCATTATCGGCTGCTCGGCAACTGGGGCTACAAGGATCTCGCCAAGCAGTGGCGCAAGGAATCCATCGAGGAAATGGAACACGCCGACAAGCTGGTCGACCGCATCATCTTCCTCGACGGCTTTCCCAACATGCAGGTGCTCGATCCGCTGCATATCGGCCAGACCGTCAAGGAAGTGCTCGACTGCGACCTTGCCGCCGAGATGTCGGCACGCGCGCTTTACGAAGAAGCCGCCACGCATTGCCATGGTGTTCGCGATTATGTCTCGCGCGACTTGTTTGAAAAGCTGATGCATGACGAGGAAGAGCATATCGATTTCCTCGAAACGCAGCTCGACCTCGTCGCCAAGCTCGGTGTCGAGCTCTATGCCCAGCATCACATCGGCGAGATCGAGCACGACAAGGATTGAGCGGCGCAAGAGCTAAGCGGCGCATAGACTGCGCAAGGCCGGTTCCGGCCGGCCACAATCCTTGACGGATCCTAAACAAGCGCGACGGCGCGCGATGCCGACTGTGACGCACGTAACACGCCCGTACGGTCTTGGCCGCTGTTCCACAGCGCACAGACGTTAATCGTCATGGTTAAGCGTTAAGGTTAAGACCGGTTTAAGCATTTCCTGCCTACCTTCGCCCGATCTCCAACGACGGTGCGCTGACTGATGCGCGCCTCGTCGCAGAAAGGACGAAGCCATGTTTAGCGTCAGAACCCTTTTCGCCGCGCTGGCCGCGGTGATGATAAGCACTGCGGCATCCGCAGCCGATTTACCGCAACCTCCGCCGATCTATCAGCCAGTTGCGGAACCTTGTTGTGCAGGCGCCTGGTACCTGCGCGGCGAGGTCGGGATTGGCATCTCGAACCGGCCCCAGCTCATCTACGAGCCGAACGCGTTCAACGCCGGAAACGGCTTTCAGTTTCAACACTGGTCGATGGGCGACACCACCTTCTTCGGCGTCGGCGTCGGCTACGAGTTCAACAACTGGTTCCGTGCCGACGTAACCGCCGAATATCGCTCCAAGGCGGTGGTCAACGCGTATGGGCTGTTCCCGAACGCCGTGTCAGGCGACATCTATACCGGCTCGCTCAGGTCGGTGGTTGTTCTCGCCAACGGTTATATCGACCTCGGCACCTGGAACTGTCTCACGCCCTTCATCGGCGCCGGCGTCGGCGCTGCGTTCAATTCGCTCGATGACTTTGTCGATACCGGCCTCGGCACCACCGGAAGCGGCATCGGCGGCAATCCGACCGAGACGCATCTGGCCTGGGCGCTCCATGCCGGCGTCTCCTATGCGGTGACGCAGAACTTCACCGTCGAACTCGCCTACCGCTATCTCAACTACGGCTCGATCACCGATACGGTCAATTGTATCGGCGGCTGCCATCCCGATTCCTACAAGTTCAACGATCTGACTTCGAACGACATCATGCTCGGCATGCGCTGGCGGTTCCCGCCCACGGGCTTCGTGGCCCCGCCGGCGGCGATCTCGACCCGCGGCTGATCTGATTCGCGGCTGATCTGATTCGCGGCATCAAGAAGCGGAAACGGCGCGGGCAACCGCGCCGTTTTCTTTTTGGGGGAACCGACCGGGCTTGCGGCTCGACCGCAGCCCGCTCCGGCCCTCGCCGGCAGTTCCGAGCTAACACTCCATTAAGGTTAATGCCTGATGATCGCGCCCCGTGGCCGCTGGATGCGCGCCAGAGAATGAAAGGGCGCGGCTGATGCGTTGGGTCATCTGTGCTGCATTCGTGCTAGCGCTGACGCCGAGCGCGTTCGCGGACGATCTCGATATTCTGCGCGGCTCACAAACCGTCGGACCGGCGGCGTTCACGCGGTGGGCCGGCTTCTATGCCGGCGGCCAGTTCAGCTATTCGAGCACGAATGTCGACTTCTCCAACGCAACCCAACCGCTAATCTCGTCCAGCCTGCAGCAGACCGCGCTGCTGACCATTGCCGCACCTGACCAGTGGCAAGTGCTCAGCAACAACAGTAATTCGACGACGACGGGCTGGGGCGGATTCGCCGGTTACAACACCCAATGGCAGGATCTGATCCTGGGCATCGAGGGCAATTACACGCACTCACCCACGACCGTCGTCGCCGGCACCACTCCGCTCACCCGCACCACCTCGGCCGGCGGAAACACGTACTTGATAAACCTCGCCTCCACGGGACAGTTCGGCGTCACCGACTTCGGTTCGCTGCGGGCACGCGCAGGCTATGTCTTCGGCAATTTCCTGCCCTATGGCTTTGCTGGCTTGGCGCTGGGACGCGGCAGTTACAGCGTCACTACGGACGTCTCCGGCCAGCAGAATACCGCCGGCAGCGTGCCGTGTACTGTGAACGGCACGACCTGTATTGATTTCGACTTTCCAAGCTCCAGCGGCAAGACTTCAACATTGCTCTACGGCTTTTCGGCCGGCGGCGGCTTCGATATGGCCGTGACGCAGAACATCTTCTTGCGCGCCGAATACGAGTTCGTGCAATTCGCCCCGGTTGCAAATATCACGGCCAAGATTTCGACCGCCCGTGTCGGCGCCGGCTTCAAGTTCTAACAGCGCCCATTTCCAGACGGATCCGGTCCGCCGCGCAGCCCTTTACGTCGCTCGCATGCGTGCCGCTTGACGGCGCGGCCGCAAATCCTTAACTCCGACGGCGGGACACCCCTCCCCAACGAGGGGCTTCTATCTGGAAGGATAGATCATGACGCTGAATATGCCCGCCGTGCGGCCTGCTGTGCCGCATTTTTCATCCGGCCCCTGCGCCAAGCGCCCCGGCTGGACCGCACAAAACCTCAAAGACGCGTTGCTCGGCCGCTCGCACCGCTCGAAACCGGGCAAGGTGAAGCTCAAGCGCGCCATCGATCTCACCCGCGAAGTCCTTCAGGTTCCGGCCGATTATCGCATCGGCATCGTGCCGGCGTCCGATACCGGCGCGATCGAAATGTCGCTGTGGTCGCTGCTCGGCCCGCGGCCCGTGACCATGCTGAGCTGGGAATCCTTCGGCGAAGGCTGGGTCAGCGACGTCGTCAAGGAACTCAAGCTGAAAAACGTCACTACGCTGAAGGCGGGCTATGGCGAACTACCCGATCTCAGCAAGGTTGATCCGGCAAGCGATGTCGTCTTCACGTGGAATGGCACGACCTCGGGCGTGCGGATTCCTAACGGCGATTGGATCGCCGCCGATCGCGCCGGGTTGACGATCTGCGACGCCACTTCGGCCGCTTTCGCGCAGCCGCTCGATTGGCCGAAACTCGATGTCGTCACCTTCTCCTGGCAGAAGGCGCTCGGCGGCGAGGCCGCCCACGGCATGCTGATCCTCTCGCCGCGCGCGGTGGCGCGGCTTGAAAGCCACGAGCCGGCTTGGCCGATGCCAAAGATTTTCCGCATGACCAAAGGCGGCAAGCTCATCGAGGGCATCTTTGTCGGCGAAACCATCAACACGCCGTCGATGCTGTGCGTCGAGGATTATCTCGATGCACTGGAATGGGCGAAGTCGGCCGGCGGCCTCAAGGCGCTGCAAGCCCGCGCCGATGGCAATGCCAAGACCATTGCCGATTGGGTCGAGCGCACACCGTGGATCGATTTCCTCGCCGCCGACGCGAAGCTGCGATCCAACACTTCGGTTTGTCTGAAGGTTGTCGATCAAGGCATTACCCGGCTGCCGGCCGACGCGCAGGCGGCCTTTGTTAAAAGCATCGCGGCCGCGCTCGACAAGGAGGGTGTCGCCTACGACATCGACGCCTATCGCGATGCGCCGCCGGGACTGCGCATCTGGTGCGGCTCGACCGTCGAACGGTCCGACGTCGAAGCGCTGACGCTGTGGCTCGACTGGGCCTACGCCAAGGCCAAGGACGCGCTCGCCAAGGCTGCGTGAATCCACTTTCGGCCCTCCCCTGATGGGGAGGGTTCGCCTTCCCCATTCAACATTTTGCGGACGCCAAAACCATGACTCCCAAAGTCCTCATCTCCGATGCGCTGTCGCCGGCCGCCGTCGCCATCTTCAAGGATCGCGGCCTCGAGGTCGATTTCCAGCCCAATCTCGGCAAAGACAAAGAGAAACTCGCCGAGGCCATCAGCGGCTTCGACGGCCTTGCCATCCGCTCGGCGACCAAGGTGACGCCGAAAATTCTCGAAAAGGCCAAGAGCCTGAAAGTGATCGGACGCGCCGGCATCGGCGTCGACAATGTCGATATTCCGGCCGCAACAGCGCGCGGCATCATCGTGATGAATACCCCCTTCGGCAATTCGATCACCACCGCCGAACACGCCATTACACTGATGCTGTCGCTGGCGCGGCAAATCCCCGAGGCCGATGCGTCGACACGCGCCGGCAAATGGGAGAAGAACAAGTTTCTCGGCGTCGAAATCTTCGGCAAGACGCTCGGCATTATAGGCTGCGGCAATATCGGCTCGATCGTTGCCGACCGCGCCATCGGCCTGAAGATGAAAGTGATCGCCTACGATCCGTTCCTCTCCGCCGAGCGCGCACTCGATCTCGGCGTCGAGAAAGTCGAGCTCGACGAATTGTGGCGGCGCGCCGATTTCATCACCTTGCACACCCCGCTTACCGATAAGACGCGCAACATCGTCAATGCGCAGACGCTCGGCCACACCAAAAAAGGCGTTCGTCTGATCAATTGCGCCCGCGGCGAGCTCGTCGAGGAAGCCGCTTTGATCGAAGCGCTCAAATCCGGTCATGTCGCCGGCGCCGCGCTCGACGTATTTCGTGAGGAACCGCCACCGCCGAGCCCGCTGTTTGAACTGCCCAATGTGGTCTGCACGCCGCATCTCGGCGCCTCGACTACGGAAGCGCAGGAGAATGTCGCGCTGCAAGTCGCCGAGCAGATGTCGGATTATCTGCTGCGCGGCGCCATCACCAACGCCATCAACTTCCCCTCGATCAGCGCCGAAGAAGCGCCGAAGCTGAAACCGTTCGTGACGCTTGCCGAAAAGCTCGGCTCCTTCGCTGGTCAGCTCACCGAGACCGGAATCAAGCAAGTGCAGATTGCCTATGAAGGCGGCGTCGCGCAGATGAACACTAAGGCGTTGACCTCGTCGGCGATCGCCGGCCTGCTGCGCCCGATGCTTCAGGACGTCAATGTCGTTTCCGCCCCGACCGTCGCCAAGGAGCGCGGCATCGCAGTCGAAGAGACGCGGCGCGAAGCGCAGAGCGATTACGATAGTTTAATCACCGTCACACTCGTCACCGACCGGCAGACGCGCTCAGTATCCGGCACAGTCTATGCCGACGGCCGGCCGCGCATCATCGACATCAAGGGCATTCGCATAGACGCCGAGTTCGGTCCTTCGATGCTTTACGTCACCAATCAGGACAAACCGGGATTTGTCGGCCGCTTTGCAACGTTACTGGGCACCGCCGGCGTCAATATCGCGACCTTCCATCTCGGTCGTGAATCCGAGGGTGGCAACGCCATCGCGCTGGTCGAAGTCGACGGCACGGTGCCGCCCGAAGTGCTCGCGCAGGTGCAGAACATTCCCAACGTTCAGCAGGTCAAACCGCTGCGATTCTGATTATTTCGGCCGCGGCACACCTTTGTCGCGCAGTTATCCACAGCGGCACGGCCGCGTTGATTTACGCCTGCGTTGAGATGGCGGCCGGCCCCGCGGCGGCCGCATGCCGCTATCGGCCTAGCCTCTGATAACCGGCCTGCACCTGCTTTATTGGGCTCTCGGACGGTTTCTCGGTCCGGAAAGCCAACGCCGAATTTAGCGTTAAACCAATAACTTGCAGGACCGGCCAGGGGCCCCACGGAAGCCGCTTTTTCTTGCTTCCGGAAGCCGCATCCATTATCCGAAACAGTCGGCTACGGCCGACATCCTATTAATCGCAACTCTTATCGGCCCTTTGGGGATATCTCCTCATGGCAAATGTTGTCGTGGTCGGCTCCCAGTGGGGAGACGAGGGTAAAGGCAAGATCGTCGACTGGCTCTCCGAGCAGGCCGACATCGTCGTGCGTTTTCAGGGCGGCCACAATGCCGGCCATACCCTCGTCATTGGCGGCGTCACCTACAAATTGTCGCTCTTGCCCTCGGGCGTGGTGCGGCCCGGCAAGCTGTCGGTGATCGGCAACGGCGTCGTGCTCGATCCCCATGCACTGCTCGACGAGATCGCCAATCTTAAGAAACAAGGCGTCACCGTGACGCCCGACAATCTGCGCATCGCCGAAAATACCGCGCTGATCCTGCCGCTGCATCGCGAGCTCGACGGCATTCGCGAATCAGCCAATGCGGCGCTGCGAATCGGTACCACGCGCCGCGGCATAGGCCCGGCCTATGAGGACAAAGTCGGCCGCCGCGCCATCCGCCTGATGGATCTTGCCGACACTGCGACGCTTGACCGCAAGATCGAACGGCTGCTGACGCACCACAACGCGCTGCGCAAGGGGCTTGGGCTGGAGCCCGTCGATGCCGCAGGATTGCGTAACGACCTCGTGAAAGTGGCGCCCTTAGTGCTGCCTTATATGGATTCCGTATGGTCGCTGCTTGATCAAAAACGCCGCGAGGGCAAGCGCATCTTGTTTGAAGGTGCGCAAGGTGCATTGCTTGACGTCGACCATGGCACCTATCCATTTGTCACATCCTCGAATACGGTAGCAGCGCAAGCGGCGACAGGATCGGGGGTCGGACCAGGCGCGATCGGATATGTGCTCGGCATTTGCAAAGCCTATACGACGCGGGTCGGCGAGGGTCCGTTCCCCACGGAACAGAAGAACGAGATCGGCCGAATGCTGGGTGAACGCGGCAAGGAATTCGGCGTCGTGACCGGCCGGCCGCGACGCTGCGGTTGGTTCGATGCCGTGCTGGTGCGGCAGACAGTGCGGACGAGCGGTATCAACGGTCTGGCGCTGACCAAGCTCGACATTCTCGATGGCTTCGACGAGATCAAAGTTTGCATCGGCTATCGGCTCGACGGCCGCGAGATCGATTATCTGCCGGCTAGCGAGCACGCGCAGGCGCAGGTCGAGCCGATCTACGAGACAATCGCCGGCTGGCGGGAAAAGACTGCACATGCGCGGTCATGGGCGGACCTTCCCGCGCAGGCCATCAAATACGTGCGCCGGATTGAAGAGCTGGTCGGCTGCTCGGCTGCCGTGCTTTCGACCAGCCCGGAACGCGAGGACACGATCCTCATGCAAAACCCTTTCGAAGCTTGAGATGAAACTTTGGCGAGCCGAAATCTGGTAACAAGCGTAAACTGATAAAATGGCAGATTATCACCCGCTCATTGCCCGTGCCGTCGAGGGCCTCGGCACCAGCTCCGGCGAAGCTCGCCGGGCACTGTACGAGCGGGCGCGCGCGGCTCTGGTCGCGCAATTGCGCAGCATCGATCCGCCGCTCTCGGAGGCCGACATCACGCGCGAGCGCTTGGCGCTTGAAGATGCCATCCGCAAAGTCGAGGCCGAGACCGTGCGCAGATCGCGGACCGAGCCGCGCCCGGCGGCACCGCCATTGCGGTCAAGTCCGCCGCCCCGGCCCCAGGCGCCGCCTCCGCCTCCCATGCCCGTTCAATCGGCCCCGCCGCCGCGACGCGAGCGCGCCGCGCCGAGCCCCCTACAAAATCCATCGCCCGGCGGCCCCTTCGCCGACATTCAGCCGGCGCCGCGCCCGGAGCTGCAGCGGGGCGAACCGCCGCGGCTACGCGTGCCCGGCGATCTGTTGCCTGATGAAGCCGCAAGCCTGGCCGCGCAACCGAGCGCGCGCAGCCGTCTATTGAACGCGCGCGCCGCGCCACCACCGCGCGACGGGCTCAAGGGGTTGCGCAGCGTCGTCGACGAGGTCGAGGATCTCGGCTCGGCTTCGGCACAAGCGGCCAAATCAGCACGCGATACACGCGACTTTTATGGCAGCCCTTCGCCCCAACGTTATGCCGACGATGACGACCTGCCGCCGACGCGCGGTCGCGTCGAGCCACGATTTACCGCCGACGATTCCGATGTCCTCGAAGACGCGCCGCAGATGCGTTCGCTCGAGCCATCCTATGAGATGGTCGAGGACGCCACGGCATTTCCCCGCCCCGGGGCACGGGGTTATGCACGCGATCACGACGATCATTATGAAGAGCCGCGCCCGCCGCGATCCTATCGCGGCTACGCCCAGCTTGCCGTCGTCTTGATCATTCTTGCCGGCCTCACCGCCACGGTATCGTGGCAGTGGTCCAACATCACCCATCTCTACCAGTTCTTCTCGCATCTGCGGTCGCGGCAGACCCAGTCAGCGCAGGCGCCGACGGCGGAGCCGAAATTCCCCGGACGCGTGCCGCAAGACCAAGGCGCAGGCACGTCCTCCGGCACCGCGCCGAGCAGCCAGGCCGGTCCCGCGGTCGCCCAGCGCGTCGTGCTCTATCAGGAAGATCCGAACAATCCGCAGGGCAAGCAATTCGTCGGCTCCGCCGTTTGGCGCACCGAAACCGTATCGCCCGGCACCGGGCTCGCGCCCGAACTCGAGGTTCGCGCCGATATCGAAATTCCCGAACAGCACATGACCATCACCTGGACGCTGCGTCGTAATACCGACCAGGCGCTTCCGGCGAGCCATACGATCGAGATCATGTTCAATCTGCCGTCCGACTTTCCCGGCGGCGGCGTCGCCAATGTGCCCGGCGTTCTGATGAAAGAATCCGAACAGGCGCGCGGCACCCCTCTTGCGGGCCTTGCCGTGAAGGTCACCAACGGCTTCTTCCTGATCGGCCTGTCCGCGGTCGACGCCGACTTGCAGCGCAATGTTCAATTGCTCAAGAGCCGGCCGTGGTTCGATATTCCGATCGTCTATAACAATGGCGGCCGCGCCATTCTGGCGTTGGAAAAGGGGCCGCCCGGCGATCGCGCTTTCGCTGATGCCTTTGCCGCCTGGGGCAATTAAACTTGAGAATATGCCGCGCCACCGTCGCGGCGAGAGTTCGAGTCCGGAGTTGCGAGTGAGGACACGTGCGAAGATGAGTGCGTCCGACGCGAGAAAGCCTACTCCTGTCGATAATCCCCACGTCGCCTCGGCGCTGCGCACGTTCGCGACCGAATCCGGCGGCCTGAACGCGCTGGCCGCGGCAATGTCGGACGGTCTCGGCGCGCGCTTTGCCGCGGCGGTGGAGATCATTCGTCAAGCGCGCGGCCGTGTCATCGTCACCGGCATGGGCAAATCCGGCCATGTCGCGCGCAAGATCGCGGCCACGCTCGCTTCGACCGGCACGCCCGCCTTCTTCGTCCATGCCGCCGACGCGAGCCACGGCGACCTCGGCATGATCACGTCCGACGACGTGATGCTGGCGCTGTCATGGTCGGGCGAGACCGAAGAGCTGAAAGACCTGATCACCTATTCCCGGCGCTTCCGCATCTCGCTGATTGCTATCACGGTGAATGCCGACAGCACGCTCGGCGAAGCCGCCGACATCGTATTGACGCTGCCCCCCGCGAGCGAAGCCTGTCCGCATAATCTCGCGCCGACGACGTCGTCCTTGATGCAGCTTGCGCTCGGCGATGCGCTCGCCATGGCGCTTCTTGAAACCCGAGGCTTCACTGCGCTCGACTTCGGCGTATTTCATCCCGGCGGCAAGCTCGGCGCGGCCTTGAAATTCGTCCGTGACGTCATGCATCCCGGCAACGCCGTGCCCTTGATCAAACGCGGCGCGCCGATGTCGGAAGCGATCGTCGAAATGTCGGCGAAAGGCTTCGGTTGCGTCGCAGTTACCGATCCGGACGGCACGCTTGCCGGCGTCATCACCGACGGCGATTTGCGCCGGCACATGCGCGTGGACCTGTTGCAGGCGCCGGTCGACGCGGTCATGACGGCGTCGCCGAAGACGGTTCGCCCCGACCAATTGGCGAGCGAGGCGCTGCAAATCCTCAACGCGTCGAAAATCACCGCGCTCATGGTCGTGGAATCGGGCCGGCCGATCGGCATCGTGCATTTTCACGATCTGCTGCGCGCCGGCGTGGCCTGATGCCGCGAGCATACGATCGGCCAGCAATCGCGCTAGGCGATCTAATAAAGCCCGCCCTTTACGACGCTTGTATCGTCGGCGGGCGGATTTTCGACAGGCTCGGCCGGTGCGGGCGTTTCGCGCTCCTGCGCCGCAGTGGCCGCCGCCGGAGCGGATTGCACCCGGCCGATTTGAACTTTGCCGTTCTTGCCGCTCGGCGTTTTGCGGCTTTGCGCTTTGCCGGGCGGCGGACTGGCGGCTGCAATTGCGGGAGCGCCAGATGGCGTTGCACCGGTCGGCGTCCCGTTCGCGGCGTCGGCTGCAGGCGCTGTCGTATTTTGCGCGGGCTCACCATGCGCAATGAATTCATCATAGCCGGGCGCTCCCGGCCGCGGCGGCGCGTCGGGTGGCAGTCCACCGGCCCAATGCGGCCAGCTATCGGCGACATAGCCGGCAAACGGACTACAGGCGCCGAGCGCTGCGCCAAGCCACAACACAATGCCTGCGGCAACGAGCCGTTTGACAATCATGATGGCCGCCGAGTTGTTGGACCCGCTCGGCGAGTGTATCGAGCGCCGTTAACCATCTTGTCCGATCGCGTAGCAGGTCATTAGCGGTGTCGTTATGCCAAGTCGCTCACCAAGCCGCTTGCCAAGCCGCCGCCTTGCGATATCCCACTCGCCTCGTCCCGTTTTAGAATACGGCCGTCGGCGTCTTCAATCGGCTGAGCCCGCCCTCAGATGGATGGCTTTCGTGGCGGGACTGTGGTCTGGCCGCCTGACCCGCTTGTTTCGGCCGCTATCGCGCTGTGCGGCCTGCACCGCGGCTCTGATCGCGCTTACCGGATGCAGCGAAATTGCGCTTTCCAATAACGCCATGCCGCCGGGCGGCGAACCGGGTTACGTGTCGCTCTCGGCTAAATACCTGCAATCGGCGTTGAAGGATGTCCGCGCCTACGACGGCTTTGAGATTTCGGCGCCGCGCTGGGTGACGACGATCAAAGGCTGGAGCTGGCTCGCTTGCGTGCGCTTCCACGATCACGGGCACACGCGCATCTATGCGATCTTTATTCAGGATGGCGCCGTCAGCGACGCGCGCTATGCCGTCGAAACCGATTCTTGCGAGGCGCAGACCTACACGCAATTCGATCTGATATCGGGCGAGCTCGGACGACCCACCGCTCCGGTGCAGCCACCGCTCTATTAAACGCATATATGTTCGCCATCACATGAAGTGTCATGCCCGCTCCTTATTTTGGCGCAGCGATTGATTCGGATCACGGCAATGAACCGCGATACTACTAGTGCGGCACGTCGCGTACTGATCACCGGCGCTACCGGCTTTCTCGGCAGCGCCGCAGTCACCGATTTTGCCGACGCAGCCGTTGCCGCCATCGGCGGCACCGGTCCGATCGCCGTGCGCGCCGCCTCCCGCCGCACGCCGACGCCGTCATTTCCGGCCGATGTCGAGTTCATACGCCACCCGGATCTTGGAGAATCTTTCGATTGGCAGCCGCTGCTCGACGGCATCGACACGGTGATCCATCTTGCCGGACTGGAGCGAAAGCTTGGCCTGCGCCGCTCGGCGCTCTACGACATCGTCAATCATCAGGCGACGGCGCGGCTCGCCACCGCCGCGGCGCAAGCCGGCATTCGTCATTTCATCTATGCCTCTTCGCTCTCAGCGCAGAACGGATCGGCCGCCGATCATGCGCTCATCGAGCGCGATGCCGCCGTGCCGGTCGACGCGCAAGGCCGCTCAAAGCTTGCCGCCGAGACCGCGTTGCGCACCTCGGGCGTGCCGTTCACGATCTTGCGGCTCGCCCCGGTCTACGGTCCCGGCATGACCGGCGGGCTTGCTTTTCTGCTGCGTGCGGCAGTCTCGCCGCTGCCGCTGCCGGTCCGCGATTTCACTAATCGGCGGTCTTATCTCGGCATCGATAATTTTCTATCGGCGCTGAGCTTCGTGGCCGCCATGCCTACGGCGAGCGACGACGTTTATTTGGTCGCCGATCCAGGTATCCCGCCGAATATGGCCGACTTGATCCGAGCGATACGCCACGCCGAAGGCCGCCGCGCGCTGCTGTTGCCGTCTCAGGTGCAGTACGCCGAATGGCCGCTGCGCATGATGCGGCTCGGCGATATCTGGGATCGTTATCGCGGCAACCTGCGTGTCGACAGCGGCAAGCTCGTCGCCGCCGGCTGGCAGCCGCCCTATGACACGCGCGCCGGCATTGCGAAGCTGGCGCAGAATTCCGGCGCCGCCTTGCGCCGCGTCACGCCGCCTGCCGCATAGTCAGCGCTTCGTCGACGGCCGATACGACTTGCATCACTGTCAACTCGTCGAGACATTGGCTGCGGCTGTTCAGCCTGCGATCGCAGCCTTCCTGCTGACACGGCAAACACAGCAACGGGTTCTGCACGACCCAGACATTGCCGCGCCGCTGGATCGTGCCGGACAACTCCCAGGCGCGATCGAGCCCACCGCGCGGCCACGGCCCCCAAATCCGCGGATCGGTCGGACCATAGAGCGCCACAGTCGGCACGCCGGTTGCCGCGGCAAGGTGGGTGATCGCGGTGTCGGGACCGATATAGGCCCGCGCCGCGCCGATCACGGCTGAGAGTTCCGGCCATTCGAGCTTGCCGTCGAGACGCACGACTTCACTGGCGTGATCACCATTTTGCCAGATCTCGTCCAGATAAGTCCGGTCCGACGCGGCGCCGGTGACGACGGCGCCGAGCCCACGTTCGCGCAAAGCCACGGCAAGTTTGCGCCAGCCGTCCATCGCCCAGCGTTTGTAGGTGAACATCGGCGCCGCATGTATGACGGCATAGGATTTGGCCGGCACCAAATCCGAACGCGTCGCGCCCGCAGGACAAACCACTTCGGCACGCGCCGGAATGCCGACGAGCTCGGTCAGCCGCAGAATGTCGAGAACACGATGCTGATCGCGATCGGTCACGCAGGAGCGGCTCAACAGTAAGCGCTTGGCAGCGGCGGCAAGACCATCGGCTTCAAGAAGGCCGGCGCTTTGCCGTCCGGCGACAATGGCGAGCGTGGTCGGCCGGTCGCCGGTCTGGGTCGACAGCGCCAAGTCGTAGCGCTTGGCCATCCGAGGTAAGAGCGCGAGCGTCTCACCGAGATTGGGATCGGACGGGATTGTCAGAACATCTTTCAGGTCGGGATTGCCCGCCAGAACACCTTGCGTGCCGGCAAAGACCAGCGCGTCGATCGCCGCATCCGGATAGGCCCGTTTGACGCTGCGGATCAGCGGCGTCGTCAAAAGCACGTCGCCGAGCCGGCGCAGTGCAACGACAAGAATGCGGGGAGTGCCGGGCAATCGCATCGGCGTCATGGCTGCGCCACCGCGGAAATTTCCTGGAGCGGCGTACCCGCCTCAGCACTGAGCGCAGACATGCCGCGTTGCGCTCGCGCGCGGCTGCTGCCGAGAACCTCGTCGAGCCGCGCCTGATTGGCTTGCAGTTGCGAGCGGTCGTTGTGCGGATGCCACAGATGCAGCACGCCGGTCGCGAAACGGCCGTCCTTGCGCCGCACACCGACATGTAGGAGACGCACGACCAGATCGGAATCCTCGAGGCCCCAGCCGGCATAGCTGCAATCAAAACCGTCGATCCGATCGAGATCGCTGCGCGCTACGGCAAGATTGCACGTTTGCGCGCCTTTCCAACTGCCGCGATTAAGCTTGCGGAGCGGACCTAACGGCAAACGCAGCGTCGGCATCAGGCGGTTGATGCCGCCATGGAGCCGCTTGTTCACAAGCGTCGGATAACACCATCGCTCGGCCGGCTCGCCTTCTGTGAGCACCGTCTTCGTCAATTCGCGGGACAACAGGATACGATTGCCGGTGACGAACCAGCCCGGCTCAGCGAGCGCGCGGTGTGTAGCGACAAAATCGGCGTTCGGCAGGCAATCGCCGTCGAGAAAGACACAAAGCTCGCCCGCACTCGCGACGATGCCGCGGTTGCGGATCTCGCCGCCGCGGAAACCGCGATGCTCATGGCGAACATGCTTCAGCGCGACCGGCAGCCGCGCGCGCCAGTCCTGGATAAGCCCCTGCGTCGGCAAACCGGAGCCATCATCGGCTATGACAATCTCGAAATTGCGGTCGGTCTGCCGCGACAGCGCGCGCAAGACTGCATCGAGCGCGTCTTCGCGATCATAGGTCGTGACAATGACGGAGATGAGCGCCGCGCCGCCCACGATGAGCACCCGTTCCTGGACCAGCCGCCTCTGCTTCGGTCCTTGTCCAGTCTTTTGCCCTTTGTCCTTGCCCCCGTGCAACACTGGACAGCTCACCGCAAGCGGGCTAGCCAAGCAAAGGCAGTCAGAATAAGTGAATATGGATTCATAAATAAGATATGAATTACAATTCATATCATACCCTTTCCACTGAAAACGCTGAAGGCGCTGGCGACAACTCGCCCATTCTCATTGTGCCTTATCAGTGGATCGGCGACTTCGTCCGCTGTCATTCGGTGGTGAAGTTGCTCCGTAAGCGCTTTCCCAGACGTCCGGTCGATATGCTGGCGACCACACTGTGCGCGCCGCTGACCGATTACATGCCCGGCCTGCGCAAGGCCGTGGTCGCCGACCTGCCGCGCAGCCGGCTCGCGCTCGGCCAGCAGAAAGCACTGGCCGCGCAGCTGAAGCGCGAAGGCTACGGCACAGTGCTCGTCATGCCGCGCACCTGGAAAGCCGCGCTCGCTCCCTACTTCGCGGGCATCCCGGAGCGAACAGGCTTTATCGGCGAGGCACGCTTTTTCCTGCTCAATGACGTCCGATCCGGCGAAAAGAGCCTGCCGCGCATGGTGGACCGCTGCGGCGCGCTGGCGCTGCCGCCGGACGCCAAAATACCTGTGGATTGGCCATTGCCGGAACTGAAGGTTCCACCCGCAGAAGCCGAAGCTTGGCGCAAAAAGCGCGGTCTCGACCGCGACCGTCGCCCGGTCGTGGCGCTCGCGCCGGGCGCCGTCGGGCCGTCAAAGCGCTGGCCGAAAGAATCCTACGCGGCGCTGGCGCAAAAGCTCTTGGCCGACGGCTTTGCCGTTTGGATCCTGGGCGGCCCGGCCGAGACGGCTTTGGCTCAGGAAATCATCGGCAACACCCAGGCGCACGATGTCACTAGCACCGACCTGCGCAATGCCGTCCTCGCGCTTGCCAGCGCCAGTGCGGCGGTATCGAACGACTCCGGGCTTTTGCATGTTGCGGCCGCGCTTGGCACGCCCTCCATCGGCATTTTCGGCCCGACAAGCCCCTGGCATTGGGCGCCGCTCAATCCGCTGGCCGCGACCATAGAAACGACGAGCCAGCTCGACTGCCGGCCCTGCCATAAGCCGGTCTGCCGGCTCGGCCACCACCGCTGCATGCGCGATGTCGCCCCCGGCCAGGTGATTTCGGCCGTGGAAAACGTCCTCACGGCGGTCCTTCCCGGGAAAGACGTGGGACAACCGGCCTAACGAGGTTTTCATCGATTTGATGTATCGCCAAACTTTCGATTGCGCATGTCCTTGTCGGAAAACCGGTATCCACTTTTCCGGGACATGCGCCAGGAGAGCGATCTTATGACGGTCCTCGTCACCGGCGGCGCCGGCTATATCGGCAGCCAGATGGTGAACGAGCTACGCGACACCGGAGAACGGGTCGTGGTGCTCGACAATCTCTCGACCGGCCACCGCTGGGCGGTTCCCGACGGCGTGCCTCTGATTGTCGGCGAGACCGGCGATCAACCGCTCGTCAGCAAACTTATCCGCGAGCACAGCGTCAACGAGATCATTCACTTCGCCGCTTCGATCGTGGTGCCGGACTCGGTGCGCGATCCGCTCGGCTATTATCGCAACAACACCGCCAATTCGCGCGCGCTGATCGAATGCGCGGTCAAGAGCGGCGTACGTCGTTTCATCTTTTCCTCGACTGCGGCTGTCTACGGCAATCCGGCGACGATCCCGGTGCCAGAGGACGCACCGACGCAGCCGATTTCGCCTTATGGCTGGTCGAAGCTGATGACGGAAATCATGCTGGGCGATGCCGGCCGCGCGCACGGGCTCGGCCATGTGATCTTGCGCTACTTCAACGTCGCCGGCGCCGATCCGCAAAACCGCACCGGCCAATCGAACCCGACATCGACGCATCTGATCAAGGTCGCCGCTGAAACCGCGCTTGGGCTGCGGCCTAAGATGCAGGTCTTCGGCACAGACTATCCGACGCCGGACGGCACCTGCATCCGCGACTATATCCATGTCAGCGATCTGGTGCGCGCGCATTCCGATGCGCTGCGCCACCTGCGTTCAGGCGGCCCGTCGCTGACGCTCAATTGCGGCTACGGTCACGGCTTCTCGGTTCTTGAAGTCATCGACACGGTCAAACGGTTGGCAGGCGTCGACTTCAAGGTCGAGATGGCGCCGCGGCGCGATGGCGATCCGGCGCGGATCGTCGCGGCGAGCGACCGCGTGCGCGCGACGCTCGGCTGGCAACCGCGTTTCGACGATCTCTCGATCATTGTCGGCCATGCGCTCGCCTGGGAGCGCCAACTGATAACACGGCGATCCGCGCCGGCGGCCCAGTTCGCCGACGGCCGCAACTGAAGCGCGGCAGTCGCCGCTTTCCGCTCCTCCGGGACGGAAAGCTCAATCGAGTCAATGGCAAGTCCTGAATTCACTTGAAATGCCCTGCCGTTGCGGGCAAGGAACGGGCTGCTGCGCCCCCGCCGCAGCCGGGGGATGATCCGGAAAAGTGGCCACCGGTTTTCCGAAAAGATCGGGCCCGATCCAAGTGATGAGATGGATTGCGTATGAAAGCCGATACGGCCAGTTCCACTGACGATTATTCGACCTATTCTTTGGTCCGCCGGCTGCTCGTGGATGAGGCGCTTGTACACTGGCCGCGCTATACGCTCGCCTTCGCGCTGATGGCGATTTCGGCTGCCGCCACGGCGCTGACCGCCTATCTGCTCGGCTCGATGACGAACGAGGCTTATGTCAATCACAACTATCACGGCATCGTCGTCATCGGCATGATCGCGATGGTGATTTTTGCCGCGAAAGGTTTTGCCACCTACGGCTCGACGGTCACGTTGTCTTGGATCGGCAATAGCATCATCGCCGACAATCAACGGCGTCTGTTCGACAAGCTGCTCGCGGAAAACATCGGCTTCTTTGCCGACCGGCATTCCTCCGAGTTCATCGCGCGGTTGACCACCGGCGCCAGCGCCGTCAGCGGCGTGATCAATCTCCTCATCACCGCGATCGGCCGCGATCTGATGTCGCTGATCGGACTTTGCGTCGTCATGGTGATTCAGGATCCGGCGATGTCTCTGTTAGGCTTCATCGGCGCGCCGCCGGCCTTCTACTTTCTACGCAAGGTTATCCGCCGCGTGCGCGGCATCGCCCGCATGCAATTCAACGGCGGCACACGCATCATCGAAACGATGCAGGAATCGCTGCAAGGCATGCGTATGGTCAAGGCGTTCGGCCTCGAGGCCGAGATGCGGCGGCGCCTCAACGACAGCGTGACTGCGGTGCAGCACGAGTCGAACAAGATGGCGCGCGTCGCCAATCGTGCGAGCCCGATCATGGAAATGCTCGGCGGCTTCACCGTCGCGCTCGCTTCCATCTACGGCGGCTATCGCGTGGTCGAGACCGGCGCGACGCCCGGCGAATTCGTCTCCTTCATGGCGGCCTTCCTGCTCGCCTACGAGCCGGCGAAGCGGTTGGCGCGGCTCAATATCGACCTCAACAACAATCTGGTCGGCGTGCGCGTGCTTTACGAGATCATCGACAGTCCGCCGGGGGAGCCGAACGATGACGATCTACCGGCGCTGAAGCTCACCGAATCGCGCGTCGAATTCGATCACGTGAACTTCGCCTATCACGCCGACGCGCCGGTGCTGCAGAATATGAACTTGGTGGCGCAGCCCGGCCAAGTTACCGCGTTGGTCGGCCCTTCGGGTGGCGGCAAGTCGACCGTGCTTAATCTCATGCTGCGCTTCTACAATGTCGGCTCAGGCCGCGTGCTGATCGACGGCCAGAATATCGCAGGCGTATCGCGTAGCTCGCTGCGCAATCAGATCGCCTATGTCGGCCAGATCGTGCATCTGTTCCGCGGTACCGTCCGCGAGAATATCGCGCTCGGCAAGCTCGGCGCCAGCGAAGCCGAGATCCTCGCCGCCGCCAAGGCGGCGCATGCGCACGATTTCATCATGGGTTTCCCGCAGGGCTACGATACCCAGGTCGGCGAGCACGGCATGCAGCTCTCCGGCGGCCAGCGCCAGCGCATCTCGATCGCACGCGCCCTGATCAAGAACGCACCGATCATTCTGCTCGACGAGGCGACTGCCTCGCTTGATTCAGAATCCGAGCGTTACGTGCAGGAAGCCATCGCCGAATTGTGCAAGGGCCGCACCACGCTCGTCATCGCCCATCGCCTGTCGACGATCGTGCATGCCGATACGATCATGGTGGTCGAGAACGGACAGGTCGTCGAGAGCGGCCGGCACGACGAATTGCTGCGCAAGAACGGCCGCTATGCGAGCTTCTATCGCCTGCAGCTCAAGGAACAACCTTCGACGGCGCCAGAACTGATCGTCGCACCGGTGCCGGTTCCCGAGATTGCCCAGTCCGCTTAAATCTCTCCGTTTGAACACGTCTCCCCCTCCAACCTGAAAGCGACCGACTGAAAGCAACCATGAGCACCGACGCAAAGAGTTACGTAATCCCGCCACCGCCGCAGGCCGTTATCGGCGTCGCCGGCACCGACAAATATTTTCCTGTCCGCCGCCTGTGGTGCGTCGGCCGCAATTACGTCGAGCACATCAAGGAGATGGGCAATGACGTGCGCGAGCCGCCGTTCTTCTTCGCCAAGCCGGCCGACGCCATCGTGCCGGACGGCGGCACGTCGCCCTATCCCTCGCTGACCAAGGACATGCATCACGAGGTCGAGCTCGTGGTCGCGCTCAAGAGCGGCGGCCGCAATATTCCGACCGCGAAGGCGCTCGACTGCGTCTATGGCTATGCCGTCGGCATCGACCTGACGCGCCGCGACCTGCAGATCGCCTCGCGCGACATCAAACGGCCGTGGGAAGTCGGCAAGGCCTTCGATCATTCGGCGCCCTGTGGCCCGATCAAGCCGGCGTCCGAGATCGGACATCCCGCGAAGGGCCACATCACGCTCAAGGTCAACGGCAAGCTGCGCCAGGACGGCGATCTCAATCAGATGATCTGGAACGTGCCGGAAATCATCTCCAAGCTGTCGGAGATGGTCGAGCTCGCAGCAGGCGACATCATCATGACCGGCACGCCGTCGGGCGTCGCCGCCACTGTCGCCGGCGACAAGATCGAATGTGAAGTCGAGGGCGTCGGTAAGCTCAATGTCACCATCGGCCAGCCGCTGAAGTAATTTTCGCTTCGACGACCGGATTGAGCTTTGGCCCGGATTGCATAACGCAATCCGGGCCTTGTTATTTTGCGGCGGAACCCCGTCGGATGTGGCGCGTTAGCAGGAAACTACAATCTGACTGGAGCATGAGATGGCAGCCCGTCGCGTCACATTGCGGATACGATCACCGATGCCATTCGGCGAAGTCACGATGGTTCCGGCACCGATCAGCGGCCGTCCGGAGGCGGAAATGGCGCGTGCGATGGCGGCCGCGCTTGGCGATATCGAGGCACCGAGCGCCGCCGACGTTTACAACCGGCTGCGCCAAGCCTTTCCGCTCGCGCCACTGAGCGCCCGCGTTGGCGCGCTCACTGCACTGATGGACAAGATCCGGCGGCCGGCGCAATAGACTCAAATTACAATCAAAGTCCGAGATAGGCGCTGCGCACGCGGTCGTCCGCTAACAGTTCGACGCCGCTACCGGTGAGCGTGATGCGCCCGTTTTCCAACACATAGGCGCGGCTGGCGAGCTTGAGTGACAACGCAACATTCTGCTCGACCAACACACAGGTGATGCCGTCGCGATTAAGCGCACGGATCACATCGAGCACGCCGTGGGCGATGGCTGGAGCCAACCCGAGTGACGGCTCGTCGAACATGATCAGTTCCGGCGCGCCCATCAGGCAGCGCCCGATAGCGAGCATCTGTTGCTCGCCGCCGGATAAAGTTCCAGCCGGCTGGCGCGCCCGCTCGGCGAGCCGCGGGAAAATGGCGAAGGCACGCTCACGATTCTTCGTCCGCGCGGCGCGCGCCCGCGGCAACATCGCTCCCATGTCGAGATTTTCGTCGACGGTGAGCGTCGGAAAAACCTGGCGGCCCTCCGCGACCTGCCCGATGCCGAAGTTGCAGACGCGATGGCTCGACCAGCCGGCAATGTCGGTATCCCGGAACAGGATTTGACCGCGCGCCGGCCGCTGCATGCCGGCAATTGTGCGGATCAGCGTGGTCTTGCCGGCGCCGTTGGCGCCGACGATGGCGACAATGGTTCCCTGTGCGATGTCGAGCGACACGCCGTCGAGCGCCTGCGCATCACCGTAGAACAAGTCTAGCCCCTCGACGCGCAACATCACACCGCTCCGACTTCGCGATCAGATTGGCCGAGATAGGACTGCACCACCGCCGGATCGCGCACGACCTGCTCCGGTGTGCCTTCGGCAATAGCGGTGCCGTGATCGAGCACGAGCACGCGCGATGCCAGCGCCATGACGGCGCGCATGACATGCTCGATCAGAAGAATGGTCAAGCCGTCCTCGCGATTGAGCGCCCGCAGCGTTGCGACCATCCGGTCGGTTTCGGTCGGCCGCAGTCCCGCCATGACTTCGTCGAGCAGAAGGAGTCGCGGTCGCGTCGCGAGTGCACGGACGACTTCGAGGCGCTTGCGGTCCGGCAAGGTCAAGGTCGAAGCGAGCCGATGGCGCTTGTCGAACAGATCGAGACGCTGCAGCAGAGTCAGCGCGTGCTCGCGCGCCGATGCGACGTCGCGGGCGTGCCGCAACGCGCCGACAATGACGTTGTCCTCCACGCTCAGTCCCGGAAACGGCCGCACCAATTGAAAGGTGCGGGCAAGACCGCGGCGGCACACGGCGTCCGCCGTCATCCCGTCGATCCGGCCGCCGGCGAAGGTGATCGCACCGCTGCTTGGCGTCATCGCGCCGGCGATCAGATTGAACAAAGTCGTCTTGCCGGCGCCGTTCGGACCGATCACGGCAAACATCGCGCCGTCCGGCACCTCGAAGCTGACGCCGTCGACGGCAACAAGTCCGCGAAACCGCTTGCTGACGGATTGCACGGAGAGCAGCGTCGTCATTGCAGCTTCCCCGCAAGGCCGAGACGGCGCTTGAGCCAAGGCCACACACCATTGGGCAGCGCCAGCACGACGATGAGCAGGCAAATCCCATAGAGCACCTGCTTGGCGCCGGGCAGGTCCAATCCAAAATGCAGCATCACGGAGTTGAGGGTCTCGGCGAGGCCGGTGAGAATGAATGCGCCGAGGATCGGCCCGAACAGCGTTCCCACGCCGCCGATGACCGGGCCGAGAATGATCTCGATGGAGCGCGAAATGTTGAAGACCTGTTCGGGGAACAGATTGTTGTAGAAGAAGGCATAGAACACGCCGGCAAATGCGGTCACTGCGGCCGAGATCGTCACCGCATACATTTTGTAGCGGAATGTATCGATGCCGGCGGCACGGGCGGCGATTTCGTCTTCGCGGATGGCAAGCCAGAAATAGCCGATCCGGCTCTGCAACAAAGCGCGGCTGAGCACGAAAACAAGCGTGGTCGCTGCAAGGATCACGTAATAGAACATCGTCGGGCTGCCGCGCAGCCGCCACAGATCGTTGTGCGCGTACTGTGCGACCGGCAGAAACAATCCAGCCGACGCATTGACGATATCGAGATGATCGAAGCCGATACGGGCGAATTCGGCAAAGGCAATTGTGAGGATGGCGAAATAGACGCCGGCGACGCCGAAGCGGAAGGCGAGAAACCCGATAATGGCGCCGCAGGCGGCGGCAACAGGTATGGCCGCCAAGAGCCCAAGCCATGGCGCGATGCCATAGCGCGTGAACAACAGTGCCGCGACATAGGCGCCAAGCCCAACGTAGATCGCGTGCCCGAGTGAAAGCTGCCCGGCAAAGCCCATCATGATGTTCCAGGCCTGCCCGGCATAGGCGAAATAGAGAATGAGGATGAGGACCGTAAGCAGATAGTCGTTGGCGAAAAAAGGCGCGATCAGAAGCGCAACGCCAAGAGCGGCAAGAAGAAACAGCGTCCGCGCCGACAGATTTCCCGACAAGCGCGCGATGCCGCAAGCCATAATCACGCAAGCCTCTTGCCAAGCAGGCCTTGCGGCCGAAACAGCAGCACCAGGACCAGAATGGCAAAGGCGAACATGCTCTTTGCCGACGGCGTGAACAGAAGGCCTGCAATGGCTTCAGTGAGCCCGATCAGCACGCCGCCGAGGAGTGCCCCCGGCATCGAGCCCAAGCCGCCGGTGACGACAATGACAAAGGCGAGAAGCGTGTAAGTCGGCCCCAGCATCGGCGTCACGTCGATGACCAGCGTCATGATCGCGCCGGCCGCGCCGACGCAAGCCGCGCCGATGGCGAAGGTGAGTGCATAAAGATGCTTGACGTTGAGGCCGACGACCTGCGCGCCGGTGTAATTGTCGGCACAGGCACGGATCGCCGTGCCGGTGCGGGTGAAGCGGAAGAACGCGAACAGCAGCGCGGTGAGCAGGATCGCGGCCCCGCCGGCATAAAGTTTCGAGGCATCGACGATCAGCGGGCCGATTTGAAAACTGTCATAAGCGTAAGACGTCTGGACGCTGCGAGCATCCGGGCCGAAAACGATCAGCAGCGAATTGACGATGATCAACCCGAGCGCCACCAGGAGCAGGAGCTGACTATGCTCGGGCCGGGTGATGAACGGGTTGATCAAGCCTGCCTGCAACGCATAGCCGCAGACGAACAACACGGCCGCGATCGGCACCAGCATCAAGAGTGGGTCGAGATGAAATTGCGCGAACAGCACGACTGCGAGATACATCGCGATCGTCATCATCTCGCCGTGGGCGAAATTGACGACGCGCACCACGCCGAACACCACCGAAAGCCCGAGCGCCATCAAGCCATAGACCAGGCCGGTCAAAATCCCGCCGACGGCAACATTCAGATAGACGTCGAACGACACTAGTGCCCCGCTTCCGAAGTTCGTGATCAATGGCGGCACCCTCTGGCACGAACTTCGGAAGCAAAGGGGCACTAGCAAATATATGACCTAGTGCCGCTTTTCGATTTGAAGTTCCCAAGCGCGCATGGGCACCGACGCAGGAACTTCAAATCGGCGGCACTAGAGCGCCTTCAGCTACGGTTCTGATACGGCGTCATCGGCCATTCCGGCTTGGCTTGCGCGGCCTCTTTCGGCGCCACCGCAACGAGCTTGCCGCCGCGGTTCTGGATCACGCCGCACTTGAGCTTGTCGTTCTGGCCCTTGGCGTTGAACTGGATGCCCGGCCCGATGCTGACATTGTCGGTGATATTGGTCGCGCGGATGGCGTCGGCCAGCGTCTTCGGATCGGCGGAACCGGCGCGCTTATAGGCGTCGGCGGCGATCAGCAAGGCCTCGAACGTATAGACGTGATTGGTGCTCAGATTGACGCCGGGGCTGCTCTTGGCGAGAGCGTCTTCCAGCACCTTGCTGAGCTTCTTGTTGGGATCCTGGAACGGATCGAAGCTGATCGGTCCGTCGGATAGCTTGCCGAGCGTCTTGAGATATTGATCCTCGTACCAGCCGGGCCCCATGCTCATGATCGCCTGCGGCGTCCAGCGCTGCTTGACCAGTTCCCGCGTCAACAGCATCGCATCGTTGAGGCGGCTGACGACCAGAAGCGCATCGGCGTTGGCGGCCTTGGCTTTCGCCACTTCGACCGACAAATCGCGTGCCGCGGGATCGTAGGCGATCTCGTCGACGATCGTGTAGGGCATGTTGAACTTCGGCATGACGACGCCGATGCCTTTCGACATCGCGGTGCCGAACGTGTCGTTGACATGCATGAAGACCGCGGTCTTGGGCGCGGCGCCGACCATGCCGAACAGTTCGAGCTGATTGGCAAAGGCGCTCGAAAGAATCATCGGCGCGGTCGGAAAATTGCGGAAGACGAATTTATAGCCCTGCTCGGTGATATCGGGTGCGGCGGCGATATTGATGATGAACGGGATGCCTTTCTGCTCGGCGACCTGCGCGATGGCCGCGGTCTGCCCGGAGTCGAAGGCGCCCATCAAAAGCTGCGCGCCGTCATTGATCAGCTTCTCGGCGCGGGCGCGGGCGGTATCGACATTGGATTCGGTATCCGCATCCGTGATCGCGAGGGCAGGCAGCCCGAGCGATTTCAGGATCGCCGGCGCCACATCGACGCCGCGCTGGCAGTCCTGACCGATGCCGGCCTCGAAGCCCGAGCGCGGCAAAAGCACGCCGACTTTCAGCGGCGCCAATTCGGCATGCAGGATCGAAGGCGCGACCATTGTGGCCGCGGCAGCGGCCGAACCGACGAGCAAATCGCGACGGTTGGGTAAAATG
Organism: uncultured Alphaproteobacteria bacterium; assembly: GCA_963746715.1. Taxonomy (GTDB): domain Bacteria; phylum Pseudomonadota; class Alphaproteobacteria; order Rhizobiales; family Xanthobacteraceae; genus BOG-931. The sequence continues at coordinate 220,786 of CAVVCW010000001.1, forward strand.
CGGATGCGCGGCATGAAAATCCTCCCCGGAAGGCTTTTTCGCTTAGTCGATCAAAATGCTAGGGAAGCAAGGGCGCGGCGGCAAGTCCTGATTTATCCGCCGAAATGCCGCATGACCGCGTCCGCGAGCCGCAACAGCGTGCGATCATGGCCGTTGCGCGCGGCCAGCATGAGCCCGACCGGAAGCTGCGTATCCGGCAGCGGCAGCGAGATGGCACAGAGATCAAAGAAATTGATGATGGAGGTGTTGCGCAGCACCGCCGCATTGCGCGCGGCAAAGACGCTCGGGTCGGCGACCTCCGCGATGGTCGGCGCAACGATGGAGGTTGTCGGCATGGCGAGGAGGTCGAACGCCTTGAGCTGCTCGTCCATGGCGGCCACGAGCTCGGTGCGCTTGCGAAACATATCGGCGTAATCGGCTTCCGTCACCGCGCAGCCGCGTTCGATGCGGGCGCGGACATTGGGGTCGATATCGGCGGCGCGGCGCCGCATCCGGTCGCGATGCACGACACAGGCTTCCGGCGGCGAAATGCCGCCGCGATTGTTGATCGCCGTCATATCGTCGAACAGCGCAAATTCTCCCGGGACGACGTTCATGCCGGCACTGCTGAGCCGTGACATCGCCGCCGAGAAGGCTTTGGCCACGGTGTCGTCCAGCCGTTCAAGCGGAAGTCCAACCGCAACGCCGAGCCTCCGTCCGGCAAGTTCAATCGGCTCCAGCGGGACAAATTTCTCGTCCGCCATTGCCGCATCGGCCTTGACGCAATCGGTAACGGTTTTTGCAATCGGCCCGATCGAATCCAGCGTCTTGCTCAGTGGAAAGGCGCCGTCGGTCGGCACGCGCTGCCGGCTCGGTTTGAAACCGACCAGGCCGCAAAGCCCGGCGGGTACACGGACCGAACCGCCGGTATCGGTGCCGATAGCGATGTCGCTCATGCCGTCGGCAATGGTGATCGGCGCGCCCGAGGACGAACCGCCAGGGACGCGTTTGCGGTCGTGCGGATTGCCAGGCGTGCCGAAGTGAGGATTGGCGCCGATGCCGGAAAAGGCGAACTCGGTCATGTTGGTCTTGGCGACAATCACCGCGCCCGCGGCGCGCAGCCGCTGCACCACGACGGCATCGGCCTTGGCCGGCGCGGCCTCTTCGGCGAGGATTTTCGAGCCGGCGCGGGTCGGCTCGCCCGCGACATCGAACAGGTCCTTGATGCTGACGATAGCGCCGTCGAGCGGACCGCGGCGCGAGCCGCGCGATGCACGGGCGTCCGCCGCATCGGCCGCGGCGCGCGCCTCGTCCGCATAGACCGTCAAACAGGCCCGCGCGCCCTCGCCGTTCGGATCGGCAATGCGCAACAGCGCCCGTTCTACTCGGTCGCGACAGGAAGAAGGCTTCATGGGGCACTCGCAGCAGGGATTGATCTCGAATATATAGCTGTCATTAGAGCATGATCCCGAAAAGTGGAAACTGGTTTTCGGAATCGATCGCACCAGCGCAATTTGGGATAGATCAGGGAACAGCACGCATGCCGAACGGTAAACCGACACTGTGTTTTATTGGCTTTGGCGAAGCCGGCCAGGCGATCGCCGCAGGGTTGCGCGACGCCGGCACTGTCGAAAAGATTGCGGCGTGGGACCTTCTGTTTCCGCAAGCCGAGGGCGGAAAGCTTAAAGCTGCTGCGGACACGATCGGGGTGCGGTGCGCCAGTTCGGCAGCGGATGCGGTACGCGACGCCGACATGATCATTTCGGCGGTGACCGCGGCGTCGAGCGTCGATGCGGCCAATTCGGTGAAGGCGCATCTTGCCGGCAGACCGTTCTTCCTCGACGTCAATTCTGTTTCGCCGGGCCGCAAACAGGACACCGCGAAGCTTCTGGCCGACGCTGCGCGCTATGTCGACGTCGCGGTGCTGGCGCCGATCTATCCGGCGCGGCACCAGACGCCGCTGCTGCTCGCGGGGCCGCATGCCGAGGCGATCGCGCCCACGCTTGCCGCGCTCGGCATGCACGCCAACATCGCCGGACCCGAAACCGGCGCCGCCGCCGCGATCAAGATGGTGCGCAGCGTCATGATCAAGGGCATCGAAGCGCTGACCATGGAGTGCTTCCTCGCCGCTGCGCGCGCCGGTGTGATTGACGAGGTCGCAGCCTCGATGAAGAACAATTATCCCGGCCTCGATTGGACGAAGGTCGTGCCGTATAACCTCGAGCGCATGGCGAGCCATGGTGAACGCCGCGCCGCCGAGATGGAAGAGGTCGCCGACACGCTGCGCGAGCTCGGGGTCGAGCCGCTGATGGCGACGGCCACCGTCAAACGCCAGCGCGAAATGGGCCAGATCGGCAAGCAGCAGTCGGTGCGCGGCGTGCTCGACAAGGACCGCAAGGTCATGCTCAACGCCATCAGCGCGGCGGCGCGCGACCGGCATTAATCGTTGTTACCGGCGCTTCTGCCGGGCGATGAATTCAGTGAGCCATTGATACGAAGCCTTGGGCTTGCGCGTCTGGCTTGCGAAGTCGACACGGACAATGCCGAAGCGCCGGCTGTAACCCTGTGCCCATTCGAAATTGTCGAGCAGCGACCAGACGAAATAACCGCGCAGATTGACGCCGGCGGCGATGGCGCGTTGCGCCGCCGCAAGGTGATCATGGAAGTAAGCAATGCGCTCGGCATCGTGAACCACGCCGTCGCCAGCGACGATGTCCTCGTAACAGGCGCCGTTCTCGGTGATGTAGATTTCCGGCTTGTTGTAGCGCGCGCTGACGCGAATGAGCTCTTCGGTCAGGCTGCCGGGATCGACCGGCCAGCCCATGGCGGTGACCGGCGTGCCGGGCGGTAATTCGCCGAACCAGGCGCCGAACAGGCTATCGGGCGCGGACCTGACATACATCGGCGCATAGTCGTTCATGCCGATAAAATCGAGCCGCTGATGGATCGTGGCGAGATCGCCATCCATGACAAGCGGGGCGAAGTCGTCGGCGACCGGCGCCGCGTAGTGGCCGAGCATTTGCGGATCGAGACAGGCGCCGTTCCACATGGCCTCGAAACGCTCGGTGGCGCGGCGATCCTCGTCCCGGCCGGATGCCGGCCGCGCCCGCTGCAGTGAGACGACGGTACCGAGGCGGAAGTCCGTCCGCTCGGCGCGCAGCGCCTGTACCGCGCGGCCATGCGCCAGATTCTGGTTATGCATCGCGGCAAGCATGTTCGGCAGGCCTTTCACGCCGGGCGCGTTCTCGCCGGTGCCGTAGCCGAACAGCGCGTGAATATTGGGCTCGTTGAAAGTGATCCAGCGCTTGACGCGGTCGCCGAGGCGCTTGGCGACGGTGCCGGCATAGTCGGCGAATTTCTGCGCGGTGTCGCGGTTGCGCCAGCCGCCCTGATCCTCGAGCGCCTGCGGCAAGTCCCAGTGATAGAGGCACAGCCACGGCGTGATGGCGCGCGCCGCAAGCCCGTCGACCAGCCGATCGTAGAAATCAAGACCGCGCGGCTCCACGACGCCGGCGCCATTGGGCAGAATGCGCGGCCACGCCGTCGAGAAGCGATAATCGGTGAAGCCGCAGCGCGCCAGCAGCTCGATATCTTCCGGCCAGCGATGATAGTGGTCGCAGGCAACGTCGCCGGTATCGTCGCCCTTCACCCGTCCCGGCGAATGCGAAAAGACGTCCCAGATGCTTTTGCCGCGGCCGTCGAGATCGACCGCGCCTTCGATCTGATAGCTCGACGTCGAAGCGCCCCAAACGAAATTTTCCGGAAACATCATATCGTCCGCGATTGCCGGGGCTGACCGCAGCAAATTCGGCAGCAAAGGGCCAAAAGAAGCTGCCAGCAAGCGCCGGCGCGAGATTGTCAGCATTGGTCTCCTACAGCATGATCCGGAAAAGTGGGATCCGGTTTTCCGAAAAGATCATGCTTTACCGGCGGCGGCCCTTCCGCCGCTCGCGCGGCGTCACCCGGGATGTTTTCGGCACCGGCCGGCGCGTTGCTTTAGCGCCGCTGCGGCGCGGCGGCAGAGCGCCGCTCGCGGCGAGGCGCATACTCCAATATTCCCATGTCCGCGTAACGACATTCGGCAACAGGCTGAGCGAACCGGCAAGCTTGACCTCGCCGGGATAGAGCGGCTGCGGTTTGCCGAGCGTCATCGCCCGCAACTGATAGTCCGCGTTCTGGCACATGAAGATTGCGCGCGACACCATCTCCTTCAGACTACCGCCGACCACGGTAGCGCCGTGGCGGTTCATCATCACTGCGGAGTGCTTGCCGAGCGCGCGCGCCAGTGATTGCCCCTCCTCCGGCTTGACCACCAGCAGATTGGTATCGCCGAATTCGTCGTGCTGATCCCAGAACGGCGCCTCTTCGCCCATCGTGCCGCCGAGATGAAACACCGGCACGACCGGCTTGCCGGCGATGGCGAACGGCATGATCGCCGGCGCATGGTGATGCACCACCGCCATCACGTCGCTGCGCGCCGCAAAGATGCAGCCATGGATGACACGCTCGGCATAGAGCTGCACCTTGGGTGGCCGTACCGGCTGCGAATCGAGCGTGAACTCCAGAATATCGTCCGGTTCGATCAAGAGCGGCGAACGCGAACGCGACAACAGGTAACGGCCCGGATCGGTCGGATGGCGCAGGCTGACATGGCCGAAAGCGTCGAGCACGCCTTCATGGGCCAGAATGCGGTTGGCGAGCGTAAGTTCCTCGATGACGTCGTTGAGCTTATCGGGCACAATTTCCCCCTGTAATCGCGGCTGTAGCGCATGATCCGGTCTTCCGAAAAGACCATGCGCAATCGAAATCCCGGAGTGGCAATCGCTGTCCTGAGGCGACTTCGCTCCGGCAGATGGCGACGCCAAATTTCGGCAAAATTGCTACGCCGTCAACTCGCGCACGTTAAAGGCGCGAACTGGCCGCTGCAGGCCCTTCAAATCAAGCTCGCCGAGCGGTTCCGTCCCCGCGATCAATTCGACGGCGATTTGGACCCGGCCATCGATCAGGATCTGCCCGTCGGCAGCCTGGGCGCAGAGGCGCGCGCCGAGATTCACCACGGTTCCGGCCGCCGTATAGTGGAAGCGGCCTTCGTAGCCGACATTTCCCAAAGTGGCATGGCCCGACGCTATGCCGATGCCGAAGCCGAGCTCGTGTCCGAGCCGGCGCCACTTCTCGGCGAGTGCCGCCATCTGAGCCCGCATTTCCACCGCCATGCGAACCGCGCGCTGCGCCGGATCGGAACAGGGGATCGGATCGTTGAAGATGATGAGGAGGCCGTCGCCGGCGAAGTGCTGCAACGTGCCGTCAAAGCGGTCGATCTGCTCGCCGAGACAGCGATAGTATTCCTGCAGGACCGCGATGATGTCTTCGGGCTCGGCACGTTCGGCAAAGGCGGTGAAGCCGCGCAGGTCGCAGAACACCGCCGTGATGTCGCGGCGGTGGCTCTCCAGCAATTTGGTGTCGCCGGACGAGACGACGAGCTTGGCAATCTGCGGCGACAGAAAGTTTTTCAGCCAATTCATGCGGTCGAGTTCGGCGACTTGCTCATTGACGCGCTGCTCGAGAGTTCTGGTTCCAGTTCGCCAGATCCGTCGCCTGCGCCTGAACCTGGTCGTGCAGCGCCTTGACCCGCAGCATCGAGCGCACGCGCGCCACCAGAGCCGCCTGATCGATCGGCTTGGTCAGATATTCATCGGCGCCCGCGTCGAGCCCGGTAACGACATCTTGTGACGTCGCGCGCGCGGTACACAGAATGATCGGAATGAACGGCAGCGACGGATCGTTCTTGAGCCGGCGGCAGACTTCAAAGCCGTTAAGCTTGGGCATTTCAACATCGAGCAACAACAGATCAGGCAGATGCTGCCTGACGCTTAAGAGCGCCTCCTCGCCATCGGCGGCTTGCAGCAATTCGTAGCCGTGCTTTTCCAGCCGCGTCATCAGGATATCGCGGTTGGTTTCGTTGTCGTCGACGACAAGAATACGAGCTGGATTGTTCATGCAATGCGCCACATTTGCTACGGCAGAAATTCTTTGATCTTGGCCAGCAATTGCCGTGGGCTATAGGGCTTGGTGACATAGGCGTCGCAACCGGCGGCCCGCGCCTTGCCCTCATCACCGCTCAAGGCATAGGACGTGACGACGATAACCGGAATGCCTTTCAGGTCCGGATCGGCCTTGATGCGACGGGTCGCTTCGTAACCGTCGAGCAGCGGCAGCTGAATGTCCATTAGAATGAGATCAGGCCGCTGTTCCTTGGCGGCGGCCACGCCCGCTTCGCCGTCCCAGGCTTCCGACATGTCGTAACCGACACTGCCCAACAGATCGCGGAGGATTTGGCGATTATCCTCCTGGTCCTCGACGACGAGAATGCGCTTGCTCATGTCTGCTGGACCCCCACCTGGCTCTCGACCTTGAGCGGCACCGTGAAAAAGAATGTCGAGCCGCGGCCGAGCGCGGATTCGACCCAAAGCTTGCCGCCGTGCATTTCGACAATACGCTTTGCGATCGACAGCCCAAGCCCGGTACCACCCTTGGCCTTGGTTTGCGCTGAATCCGATTGCTTGAATTCCTCGAAAATCTTCGCCTGATCGGTTTCAGCAACGCCGGGGCCAGTGTCGTTCACTGCAATCGTGTAGCTGCCGTTCGTCGCCGAGGCTGTCATGGTTATGGCGCCGGTATCGGTGAACTTGATGGCGTTGCCGACCAGATTGAGCAGGACCTGCGACAGCCGCCGCTCGTCGCCGTGCGCGGGCGGCAAGTCTTGTGGCACTTCAAGTTTCAAGGCGAGCTTCTTACTGCCGGCAAGCGGCTCGATTGCGATATAGACGCCGTGCATCATCTCCTTGATCGAATAATCGTTGAGCGTGAGCACGAGCTGCCCGGCCTCGATCTTCGACAGATCGAGCACATCGTTGATCAGCCCGAGCAAATGCTTGCCGTTGGTCTGCACGCGCTGGAGGACGTTGCGCATCTTGTCGGGCGCGTCGCCGTAAATGCCGTCAAGGATCAATTCGGTGTAGCCCAAAATCGCATTCAGCGGCGTGCGCAATTCGTGACTCATATTGGCGAGGAATTGTGATTTGTGTTTGCTCGCCTCCTCGACTTGCCGGCTCTTCTCTTGGATTTCCTCGAACAACCGCACGTTTTCGATCGCGATCACAGCCTGGTCGGCGAAGGTCTGCGCCAGTTCGACCTGCTTGTCGGAAAACGGCTTGACGACGCTGCGCATCATCGCGATGACGCCGGTCGGCGCGCCCTCGCGCAGCATCGGCACGCCCAGCAGCGTACGCACATTGCCGTACTTGGTGAATCCGGTGTTTTTGTAGTCGGGATCGGCCATCACATCGGGAATCTGGACCGTGGCTCCGCCGGCAACGGTGCGGCCGACAACCGACCCTCGCCCCGTTGGAATGAGGTGATCGGCGGCAAATTGCCTGAATTCAGGCGAGAAGCCGTACATGGAGACCGCTCTATAGCCACCATCCTCGGCGCGATTGATCGACGCTTTGTCGGCCTCGCAAAGCCGCGCCGCGGATTCAACGAGCGTATCGAGCACGGTCTGCAGGTCGAAGGTCGAGCGGCTGATGATTTTCAGCACGTCCGCGGTCGCGGTTTGCTGCTTTAAGGATTCGGATAGCTCGCGGGTGCGCTGCTGTTCGGCCTTGAACAGTCGCACGTTCTCGATCGCGATTGCCGCCTGATCGGCGAAGGTCGTGAGCAGAGCAATATCCTTTTGCTCGAACGGCCTGACCTCGGTTCGGCGTACCAAGATGCAGCCCAGCGCGCGTCCTTCGCGCATCAAAGGCACGGCCAGGATCGTGCGGTGCCCGAATCTCAGCGCGAATTCGCGCCCACGGGCAAAATCATCGCCGGCCGCCTGCTGGTCTTCGAGTTGCACCGGCTTCATGTCGCAAATAGCGCGCCCCATGACCGTCGAACGGTCGAGCGGCACCGTACCGATATCGCGTCCTAATTCGCCAAAGACGGCGCCGCTGCGAAGAGTGTTTCCGTCGACCAGGATGACATCGACAATCTGAGCCTTGCAGATGCGTGCGGCATATTCGGCAACCGAATCAAGTACCGGCTGCACATCGTCCGGCGAATTGGAAATAACGCGCAGGATTTCGCTGATCGCCGTCTGCTGCTCCAACGACTCGCTCAGATCGTCGGTGCGCTGCCGCAATTCGTTGAGCAGCCGCGTGTTCTCGATGGCGATGACGGCCTGATTGGCGAAGTTCTTCACCAGCTCGATCTGCTTCTCCGCGAAAGGTCGAATTTCCCCGCGGTAGATAGCGAACGCACCAACGAGTTCATTGTCCTTAAGCATCGGCACGAGGAGAAGGGTTCGGGCGCCGGCCACATCGACAAGTTCGGAAAACGTCGGGTCACCCTCGATATAGGCTCGTTCCGCCCCGACGTCGGCAATATGGATGACTTCCTTTGTTCGTGTGAGCCGGGTGAGTGGGACGTCCGGATGCATATGGTGAACCGCCACGGCTCGGCGCCGCACTTCGGCATATTTCCGCGGCGCGCCGTGCAGCGCCGCGGTGCGAAACTCGTCTCCATCGTAAAGGAACATGTTGCCAGTCTTGGCCTCACACAGTCTGATGGCGTTCTCCAGCATTACGTCGAACACCGGTTCCAGTTCACCGGGCGAACTGGAAATAACGCTCAGCACTTCAGACGTCGCCGTCTGCTGTTCGAGCGACACACTTAGTTCGTGGGTACGCTGCTCGACCTTCTTTTCCAGGTCGGCATAGGACTCTTGGAGCTTGCCGGCCATGTCGTTGAACTGACGGGCCAGCGCCTCCACTTCATCGCCGGTTTTGATATTGATGCGCTGGCTAAGATCGCCCGAGCCGATGCGCGCGGCGCCGGCGCGGAGCGCCTGGATCGGCACCACCATGCGGCCGGCGAGGAACATGCCGGCAATGAACGCGAGCGCCAGCGCGCCGAACAGCACATAACCCGTGCGCTGGATCGACGCATAGAGCGGCGCATAGGCCTCCTCGATCGGCGTCTCGACAAAGACGAACCAGCCGAGCGGATTGACCGGCGCATAGGCCGTCAGCACCTTGTGACCGGCGACGTCCAAAGCCTCCTGCACCGCGTCGCCGGCAGAGCCGGATCGCGCGCTCGCCACTTGAGCGAGGTGCGACATGTCGGTATTGCGCAGCACAAGGCTGATGTCGGGATGAGCAATCAGACGGCCGCCGCTGTCCACGACATAAGCTCGGCCATTGCTGCCGACCTTGATTTTCGACACCACGTCCCAGATCAGCTTGAGATTGACCTGCGCGACGCTCACGCCGCCGTCACGCCGCGCGCCGGCAAGCGCGATGGTCATATAGGGCTCGGACTCGCGGCGGAAATAAACCGGGCCGTAATAGACCTTGTTGGCCACCGCCTGCGTAAATTCGGGTTTGCCGGAATAGTCGATACCGCTGCCGACCACGTCCATGGTCAGCCGCGACACTTTGAGCTGCTCGTGACCGGAGGCATCGATCTGCGCCAGCTCGGTGATCGCCGGCACCTGGCGCAAGAGCCGCAGCGCATCGAAACGCCGCTGATCGAGCGTGCCGTCGGTCCACGGCAACTGCGTCGTCCAGCCGACTTGGCTGTCGATCTGGGTGATGAATTCCTCGATCTTGTCGGCGGCCGCCCGCGCTTGCAGGTGCTGCGTATCGATCAGCACCGACTTGTGCTCGCGATAGGAGAACCAGACTTCGAAGACGCCGTTGGCGACCAGCGCCAGCACGACAACGGCAACGAGCAATGCGACATATTTGACGAAAAGCCGGCTGCGCACGATCGACGCGCCGGAAATGGACGCAGAATCGTCGGGGCGAGCCGGCCCCGGCATCGGCACGCTGTCTTTTTGATCGACGTCGGCCTTCATGCCGTTATCTTAGCATTGTCACACGTTTTTTGGCCGCTTCATTGAGCGCGCTGGTTAGCCGTGAAAAAGCAGATTTGACGGGCGGGTAAAACCGCGATTCGGCGGTTTTAGCGTTAACGGCGCTCGAGGGCCGACGCAGCTCCGCCGCTTCATTCGATGACTTCATCGGCGAGCGCGACAAAATCCGGCGGCAGATTGATGCCGGTGGCCTTCGCGGTCTTGAGATTGACGACCAGTAAGTAGCGCGTCGGCAGTTCGAACGGCAGATCGGCGGGCATCGCCCCTTGGAAGATTTTGGTGACCAGCGCTGCGGCGCGATCGAAGGATTCCTTCTGGTCAGCGCCGTAAGACATCAAGCCGCCGTCGCGAGCGATGAAATCCTGCTCATAAATTGCCGGCAGTCGGTGCTGGGCCGCATAATCGAACACACGCTTGCGATTGAGAAGCGTGAGCGAGTCGGACACCATCAGAATCGCGTCCGGCGGGCTACTGTCCATCGTCGCGAAAGCCTCATTGAAGTCGTCCGGTTCGCGCACGCCAAGCGGCAACACCGTGACACCCATCTCCTGCGCGGCGTTGGCTGAAGCGTCATAGCGCTGCGACATGCCGAGATCGTCTTTGTTCCACAGCATGGCCACCCTGCGCAGCTGCGGCGACAATTGCTTCAGCAGTCCGAGGCGCTTTGTGGAGAGCGCTGCGGCATCGTCGGATATCCCCGTGACATTGCCACCCGGGCGCGCAAGGCTCGTGACCAGTCCGGTCTTGACCGGGTCGCCGGAGCCCGACGCGATAACCGTCGGGACGCCGGACGCCTTCGCCGCCGCCGCCGCCGGGTAACTGACAGTCACCACCACATCGACATTGGCGGCTTTCAGTTCCTGCATCAGATTAGCCGTCTGACCCACATTGCCCGCGGCACCGCGTGCCTCGTAGGCGAGGTTTTGTCCGAGCGTAAAGCCGCGCTGCCCGAGCCCGTCGACGAGAATCTTTCCGGTGCCTGCCGTGGGCGGGATCGGGGGCCCAACCGTGAGCGTGCCGACGCGGTAGACCTTCGCGGTCTGCGACAAAGCCGGCCGCGGCAGCACGGCGACGCCGCCGAGAGTGCTACCTCCTGCCATCGCCCCGCCAAATAACGACAAAAAATCACGGCGTTTCATGACACAACTCCCGGGAAAGCCCTCTCCCTGGAGCAGAATAGCACATCCATCAGCGTGGATTGTGCCGGGAATCACACTCAAAGACAGAAATGACTGCGCCAATTTTCGGCGTCTTGAAGATTACGCCGCGTCACGGTGCGATATCTCGATAACGCGGGCGCGCGCGGCAAGTTCATCGACCATGGCGTCGGCCTTGGCCTTGTTGGCGGCATCGAGATTGGCGTCCCACTCGTCGAGCAGATAGAATTCCGCGTCGGTGCATTCGACGATTTCCTGCAGCGACTTGAGTTGCCGCTCGCCGGACGAAAAGCCGAGTCTCTGGTCCATGGATTCCGGGGTGACGACGACATCATCCTCGTCGTCGCCTTCGACATCGACCGGATCAACGCCAGAGGTGAAGTGAAAAACCAGCCGGTCCGTGGTGGGCCAATAATAGGCGCGCTTCATCATCTCGGTCTTGAGAGTGGCGAGCAGCGATGATTTCCCGGCGCCGTTGCCGCCGCGCACGTTGATCCGCCCGGTCGGCCGCGACAACGCAATGCGCAACGCGTCCCCGAGCGATGACACGACATGCGCCTCGTCACCCTCACGCAAAATGAGCCTGTCGAATTTGATGCGCTCATCGAAATCCGGATCGGATTCTGGCCGCATATTGGCAGCGACGCCGCCGAAGCGCGTCCAGATGGCGACGAAGTCGTTCCAGCCGGTGGCGAGCAGATGCAGCTCGTAGGTCATCTCGATCTGCCGCGGCAATGTCGTCGCGAGCCCCACCAGAAGTGCCGTATCGCCGACATTATGCATGGCGACCGAGGTGATGGTGCCGAACACGATGGCGAGGCTGACGATGCCGCTCATCGCGCTCATGCCCTCGCGCGCCACGATGGCGCGCACTTGCGCGGTCAGGCCTTCGCGCAGCCGGATCTTGAAGCCCGATAGCCACAGACGGAGATTGTAGCGGTTGCCGGCGAAGATATTGTCCCACGCGGTATAGCCCTGCGCGGTGACGCGGTTGTTCCGCCGCTGATTTTCGAGATAGGCGTGCGCGATCGGCGTCTGCAGCACCCATTGCATCAACAGCAGCGCGCCGAAAGCGCCGACATAGGCAAACGGCAGGATTGGATCGATTTCAGCGCCGAGCACAAGCGCGTTGAAGACCAGACCGAGAAACAGCTTGAGCGCGAATTCAAGCTCGTACATGACATTGAAGAAGACCTGGAACGTCTCGCCGGTCAGGAACGGTTCGATCTGCTCGCGCGCGGGCTTGTCGTTGAGCAGCTTGACCTTGCCGCGGTTCTCGCGCGCAAAGCGCAGCATGTATTTGCCGAAGCCGCGATAGCCGGCGCGCTCGGCAAAGACCCAGCTGATGACGCCGACCACATACGAAGTCGACTGCGCCGAGAGAATCCAGATCAGATCGGTGAGCAGAAACTCGCCGATGGCGACGCGGCGTCCGGCATTGATGACGAGCCAGGTCGTCGCCGCCGCGAGCATGGCCTCGACTACCATCAGGATCACCATCACAAACAGCGACGGCGAGAGCAGATAGCGGGCAAGCTCGAGGCGTGAGATCTGCTTTTGCGGCATGAATGTCCCGGCGTGACGGCTCTCGGCCGCAGATGTGTTGGCGTCCAATTCTAACGGCATCCAAACGCGAATTTAAGCGCAAGCGCAATGCGCGCGTGGCGAAATTTCCACGCTCCGCCAACAACCGTTGGCAAAACGGTAAGCGCTTGCGGCGCTTTTTCAGGCCTGCGCGGGCTTGCGGCTTTCCAGGTCCGATTGCAGCCGGTTGATGTTCTCGAACAGCCGTTCCGTCGCCAGCCGCAGAAAATAAAAGCCAAAGGTCGGATTTTGATAATAGAGCTCCTCGACCTGCTCGTAGGTGATCGAGAGCGCCTCACCGTCCTCGATGCATTCGAGGGTGGCGGTGCGGCGGTTGTCCGGCGCCAGCATCGCGAGCTCGCCCACGACCTGGCCCGGTTTCAGCTCGATGCCGAGCTCGAGCAGCAAAAAGCGGCCGGTGACGATGCAGAACATCTCATGGGCTTCCTCGGCCTTGGCGAACAGAATATCGCCCTTGCGGAACAGCCGCCGCGCCATGAACGGCTTGAGCCAGTCCATCGAGTTCGAGCCGCGAATGGCGTCGCGCACATGCCGGATGAGCACGATCATCTGGTAGAGGCGATAGCCGTTGAGCGGCAGCGCCACGGCCTGCAACACGAGCGGAACCCATTCGTGGGAGGCGGCATAGAAAGCGATCAGCACGCAATTGGCGACGATGGCGAGAATGCGCAGCGGCACCATGGTCTTGGTCGAGGCGGTCGCCACGATCATCAGCGACCCGACGCTGTTTAACAGATTATCCCAATGCATTTTCGCCTCCGCGCTCGGCCGGTACCATGCCAGACTTGCACTTGCGCCTCGATCTGGCAGGTTTCGTCTACGTCAACCTGCAACCCGTTTGAACGCTCAGTTGCATATCCACTCGCACATCCACTTGCACCGCGATTGTGACAACGTGGTGAGTGATACAGAATCTAAAGCCTTATCGATTTTAAGGGAACGAGATACGGCCCGCGCCGGAGCCGACCTTGCGGTTAACCCTGCGCCGATCTGCCGTCTTGTGCGCGTTTCCTAATCCGATTCTGTATCAAATTCGTATTTACTGTAATGGCCACGGGAACGCGACCTGGCGGTCTTTGGCCCAATTTCGGCTGGCCGATCCGGCCGCGGCAGCGTAATTTGTTGGTAGAGCATAGGCTTCCGATCAACTTACCGACCAAAATTACCTCTAACGGAGACCGCGTCATATTCAAGACTACCTTCGCGAATATTGCGCATCTCACCGCGCCGTTACGCCGTCTCGGCGCATCGTCTTTCGCTCGCGTCATCGTCATCATCATCGGCCTGGCGGCGACGACCGCCTATACCGTGCCGGGGCTGCAGCGCACGGCCGGCGGCTGGCTGGTGGGCTGCCTTTGGTCGTGTCTCGCCTATTTCGCCATCGACTCCGGCGTCCGCGCCCGTACCGCAATCCAAGCCGGACTGGCGCGCGGCTATTTCCTCTCAGCGTCGGGCTTTATCGATCTGATCGGCGTGATCGCCGTGCCTCTCGCGCTCGCCTGCGGGCTTGACGCGCCGACAGCCTGGCTGTGGGCCTCGTTATGGATCCTCAAGCTCGCGCAGCTTTCGCCGGGCTTTGGCCAGCTCGGCCGTGTCTTCATGCTTGAGGCCAAGCCGCTCGCCAGCGTGTTCACGCTGTTTATGATCATCCTTTTCCTCTCGTCCGCCCTGATGCTGCTCGCCGAGCGCGGCCAGCAGCCGAATGCCTTCGGCTCGATGCCGGAGACGCTGTGGTGGGCGATCGTGACGCTGACCACCACCGGCTACGGCGACAAAGTGCCGATCACGCAGTTAGGGCGGCTCCTCGGCGGCGTGGTCATGATCGGGGGCATTGCCACATTCGGCCTGTGCACAGGTATTCTGGCCACCGGCTTTGCCGCCGAAACCCGGCGGCGCAATTTCATCGAGACCTGGGATCTGGTCAGCAAGGTGCCGTTCTTCCAGTCGCTCGATCCGTCGGCCATCACCGAGATCACCCATACGCTGCGGCGTCTGGAGGTTCCCGAACGCACCCCCATCATCCGCCGCGGCAAGATCGGCGACTGCATGTATTTTATCGCCGCGGGCGAGGTCCAGGTGGATGTGAAGCCGGCCCCGGTCCGCCTCGGCGCCGGGACCTTCTTCGGTGAGCTCGCGCTCCTCGGCAATTCGGTCCGCAGTGCTAATGTCACCACGACCCTACCGTCGACGCTGCTTATTCTGGACCTCGCCGATTTCCGCACCTTGACCGCGAACCATCCTGACCTCAAACACGCCATCGACGCCGAAGGCCAGCGGCGCATGAAAGAGAACCAGCAGCAGGTGCGGGACGTGCAGCGGCTCGAAGGGGCCTCACCATCCTGACTTGACGAGTGCTCCAGTTTTGAGGGCTAAGTCATTTCAACGCGCGTCTAAATAGAGCCGGGTCTGAGTTCATGGCAAATCCTGTTGCATTGATTACCGGGGCGACCGGTCAAGACGGCGGCTATCTGGCCGAGTTTTTGCTCAGCAAAGGCTATACCGTTCACGGCATCAAACGGCGTTCGTCCTCGTTCAATACCGCGCGCGTCGATCATCTGTACAAGGATCCGCACGGCTCCGGCGTGCGGTTCTTCCTGCACTACGGCGACATGACGGATTCAACGAATCTGATCCGCATCATTCAGGAGGTTCAGCCGACCGAGATCTATAATCTCGCGGCACAGAGCCACGTCCGCGTGTCGTTCGAAACGCCGGAATATACCGCCAATGCCGACGCGCTCGGCACCTTGCGCCTGCTCGAAGCGATCCGGATTTTGCGCATGGAAGACAAGGTACGGTTCTATCAGGCCTCGACGTCGGAGCTCTACGGCATGGCCCAGGAAGTTCCGCAACGCGAGACCACGCCGTTTTATCCGCGCTCGCCCTATGCGGTGGCCAAGCTTTACGCCTATTGGATTACGGTCAATTATCGCGAAGCCTATAAGATGCACGCCTCGAACGGCATCCTGTTCAACCACGAAGGGCCGACCCGCGGCGAGACTTTCGTCACCCGCAAGATCAGCCGCGCGGTCGCCGCGATCGAACTCGGCTTGCAGGACAAACTATTTCTCGGCAACCTGTCGGCCCGTCGCGACTGGGGCCATGCGCGCGATTACGTAGAAGGCATGTGGCTGATGCTGCAACAACCGGAGCCTGACGACTATGTGCTGGCGACCGGCGAGGAGCATTCGGTGCGCGAATTCGTCGACAAGGCATTCGGCTTCATCGGCAAAAAGATCGAATGGCGCGGGTCAGGCGTCGCCGAGCAGGGCATCGATGCCCGCGACGGCCGCACGCTGATTGAAATCGACCCGCGCTATTTCCGGCCCACCGAGACCGATGCGCTGCTCGGCGATCCGAGCAAAGCGCGGCAGAAGCTCGGCTGGAAACACAAGGTTTCGTTCGATCAGCTGGTGCGCGAAATGGTCGAGACCGATTTGGCCGAGATGCGCCGCGACGGCGCGCACCGCAACGTGCAGGATTGAGGCCGCGCATGAACACAGCTGTGAGCACGGCTCCCGTCATATTCGAGCTCAGCGGCAAGCGCGTTTTCGTGGCAGGTCATGCCGGCATGGCGGGATCGGCCATCGTGCGGCGGCTCGAGCGCGAAGGTTGCGACATCATTAGCGCGCCGCGTAAGGAACTCGACCTGCGAAATTCCGAGCAGGTCGACCGCTTCATGGCGCAAGCGAAGCCGGACGCCGTCTTTGTCGCCGCCGGAAAGGTCGGCGGCATTCGCGCCAACAGTACATTTCCCGCCGAATTCATCGCCGACAATCTCGCCATTGCGCTCAACACCATTCGGGCGGCGCACCGCTGCGATGTCAAGAAACTCGTCTATCTCGGGTCCTCCTGCATCTATCCGCGCGAGGCGCCGCAGCCGATGCAGCCGGAAATGCTGCTGACCGGCCCGATCGAGCCGACCAATCAATGGTACGGCGTCGCCAAGATCGCCGGCATCAAATTGTGCGAGGCCCATCGGCTGCAATATGGGGCTGATTTTGTCTCGGTAATGCCGACAAATCTTTATGGCCCGGGCGACAATTATCATCCGCTCGACAGCCACGTGCCGGCGGCTTTGGTGCGCCGCTTTCATGAAGCCAAGATCGGCGGCGATCCGAATGTCGTGGTCTGGGGCACCGGGGCCCCGCGACGCGAATTCATGGCAGTCGATGACCTCGCCGATGCCTGCGTCTTTGTAATGAAAAGTTATTCTGATCTGCAATTTCTCAATGTCGGCACCGGCGACGACGTTTCGATCGCGGAATTTGCCCGTGTTGTCGCTGACGTGGTCGGTTATTCCGGCGAAATCAAGTTCGATACGTCGAAACCGGATGGCGCGCCGCGCAAGCTGTTGGACGTGTCGCGCATCAATGCGCTCGGCTGGCGCGCTACCATCCCGCTGCGCGAGGGACTAAAGCGCATGTATGCCGACTTCGTCGCGCATTACGACGCGATCCGCGCCAAGACGGAAGGCAAGACGGAAAAGCAGCCGGCGTAGGTCAAGATGCGTAAAAGCAGAGGCCGATTTTCCGAAAAGATCATGCTCCGTTAAAAGCGAAGGCCATCTACTCGATCGGCGCCCATTTCTGCAGGCGCTTTCCGGTATCGACTTCGCCGGTATAAAAATTCCCTTTGGAATCGAATGCACCGGCATGGACCCAGTGAAATTGGCCGGCATTGCGGCCCGGTCCGCCGAACGTACCGACCACGGCGCCGTCGGCAACGCGCACCAATTCCATCAGATTATTGGTGCCGTCGAGCAGCACGACGTATTTCTGCTTCTTGTCGAGCGGCGAGAACGCAAGATTCCAGGTTGAGCCCGATCCCTTGGTGTCCGGGTTGAAAACATATTGCCGCACGAAGGTGCCGTCTTTCTGAAACACCTGCACGCGATTGTTAGTGCGGTCGCAGACATAGACGAGGCCGTCCTTGGACAGCGCTATACAGTGCACCGGATTGGCGAATTGCGGCGAATCCGGCGTGTAATTCGGCAAGGCATCGTCGGTCGGCGGCTTGCCGTAGGCGCCCCAGATCCGTTTGATCTCACCGGTATCGCCATCGAGCACGGCGACGCGGTGATTACCGTAACCGTCGGCGGCATAGATTTCATTCGCTTTCGGATCGAGCTTGAGATCGGCGACCCTGCCGAACTGCGTGAGATCGGTGCTTGACGTGAGCGGGCCGCGCTTGCCGAGCTGTTTGACGAACTTGCCGTCGGTGGTGAATTTCAACACCATATTGTCGCCGTCGCCATTGCCGGAGAGCCAGACGAAGCCCTTGTTGTCGACAAGGATCGCATGCTCCTGCAGCGGCCAGTCGTAGCCCTGATTGTCGCCTTGCCCGCCGCCTGGGCCGCCCCAGGACTTCACGACATTGCCGGCCTGATCGAACACCAGAACCGACGGCGCCGGCACACAGCATTTCGAGCGCGGCGGATTGAGCGCGGCACCCTTTTCGTCGTCGGTGAGCGAGCGCGGGCGCTGGAACACCCAGATATTGTCCTGCGCATCGATCGTCATGCCGCCGACCTGGCCGAGGATCCAGTTGTTGGGCAGCGGCTTTGGCCAGTACGGATCGACGCGAAAGGCCGGGCTCTGGGCGTGGGCGGCGAGCGTACCGGCCACAATCGCCGTCAGAACAGCGAGCGCATGCGACCATAAAAAACGGATTTTCATTTGATTGTTCCTCGCCCCGCATCGCTAGCCACGCAACGTCAATGAATCTCCGGCTCCGCGATCGGCGCCTGACCTTGCAGAAAGTCAAAGTCGCAGCCCTCGTCGGCTTGGCCGATATGTTGCGAAAACATCGCGCCGTAGCCGCGAAGATAATGCGGCGGCGGTGACTTCCAGGCGGCGCGCCGTTGCGCCAGTTCCTCCTCGCCGACATGCAGGTGAATGCTGCGCTTGCCGACGTCGATTTCGATCTCGTCGCCGGTTTTGACGAAGGCCAGCGGCCCGCCGACAAAACTTTCCGGCGCGACATGCAGAATGCAGGCGCCGTAGCTCGTGCCGCTCATGCGCGCATCGGAAATGCGCAACATGTCGCGCACGCCGGCCTTGAGCAGCTTTTTGGGGATCGGCAATTGGCCCCATTCCGGCATGCCGGGGCCGCCTTTCGGGCCTCCGTTCTTGAGCACCAGGACGTGGTCGGACGTGACGTCGAGATCGTCGCGATCGACCGCATGCGCCATCTCGTCGTAGTTCTCGAAGGCGAGCGCCTTGCCGCGATGCTTGAGCAAGCGCTTCTCGGCGGCGGCCGGCTTCATCACGCAGCCGCGCGGCGCGAGATTGCCGGTAAGCACGGCGGTGGCGCCTTCCGAATACAGCGGTTCTTCGAGCGAATGAATGACGTCCGGCAGATGCACTTGGGTGCCTTCAAGCGCCTCGCCCAGCGTCTTGCCGCTCACCGTGATGCAGGACAGGTCAAGCAGGCCGCGCATCTGCCCCATCAGCGCGCGCAAGCCACCGGCATAGAAAAAGTCCTCCATCAGGTATTTGCCCGACGGCGTGATATTGGCGATCACCGGCACCTGCCGCGAAATTGCGTCGAACCGCGCCATGTCGAGCGGAATGCCGGCGCGGCGCGCCATGGCGATGACGTGAATGATGGCATTGGTCGAGCCGCCGAGCGCCATATGCACGCGAATGGCGTTGTCGAAAGCGACAGGCGTGAGGATCTTATCCGGCGTCAAATCCTCCCACACCATGTCGACGGCGCGGCGGCCGGCGGCGGCGCACATGCGCGGATGATTGGCGTCCGGCGCCGGGATCGACGAGGCGCCCGGCAGCGCAAGCCCGAGCGCTTCGGTGATCGCCATCATGGTGGCGGCAGTGCCCATCACCATGCAGGTGCCGACCGAGCGGGAAATGCCGCTCTCGATCTCGTTCCATTCCTCGTCGCCGATGCGGCCGGCGCGTTTCTCGTCCCAATATTTCCAGGCGTCGGAGCCCGAGCCCAGCACATGCCCGCGCCAATTGCCGCGCAGCATCGGACCGGCCGGCACATAGATCGCCGGAATGCCCATGCTGATCGCACCCATGATCAGGCCGGGCGTGGTCTTGTCGCAGCCGCCCATCAGCACCGCGCCGTCGATCGGATGACTGCGCAGCAACTCCTCGCATTCCATGGCGAGGAAATTGCGATAGAGCATGGTCGACGGCTTTACGAACGGCTCGGCGAGCGACATCGCCGGCAATTCGATGGGAAAGCCGCCGGCCTGAAAGACGCCGCGTTTGACGTCCTCGGCGCGGTCGCGCAGATGGCCGTGGCAGGCGTTGATCTCGCTCCAAGTATTGATGATGCCAATCACCGGCTTGCCGGCCCAGTCGTTCTGGTCATAGCCGAACTGGCGCAGCCGCGAGCGATGGCCGAACGAGCGCAGATCGTTCTTGCCGAGCCAGCGATAGCTGCGCAGGTCTTCAGGCCGTTTCTTTTTATCGAATGTCATGGTGGAAACTCGCTGGGGCGGGCGGCGTTTGGCGTGGTTTATAGAGCCGCTCTTGCCCGCATCGTATTGAAGTCGGCGCAGCTTGGGAATGCACCCTCTTCGCGCAGCGCCGAACAAGAAAACCCCGGACAGAGCCGGGGTTGTTATGCATCGAGCTGACTGGACGCCCGCCTACCAGAATTTATAGTTGACGCCGCCGCGCACGATATTGTCGGTGACGTGTGTGCTCCACGCATAGGTCGGGAAGCTCGCGTCGCCGGTGACGCCGCTAAAGTTCAGCGTGCCGTAATCGATATAGAGATACTCGACCTTCCAGGTCCAGGCGCTGGAATTCCAGACCGCGCCTTCGACACCGCCGCCGACGGTCCAGCCGACTTGGGTCGAGGTGCCGCCGAACGCCCACGATGCCGGGAGGTTGGTGTCGGTGAAGTTACCGGCCGACTTGATACTGCCGTAAGCCAGGCCGCCGGTCGCATAAATCAACAAGTCCGGCCTGATCAGATAGCCGGCGCGAGCGCGCACCGTGCCAAACCACAGAATCTTGGTGGTGACGGACGCATTGAGCGCGGAGAAGCCAGCGGGAAAATCAAAAAAGTAGTTGGCGCCGAAGTTGCCATTGCCGCGTTCGCCCGAGCCCTGAAAATCCGTCTCGAGGCCGTAGACCCACATATTACTGGCTTGCCAATTGTAGCCGAGCTGAACACCGCCGATGAAACCGTCAACGTGCTGTCCGTCCAGCAAGACGTTTGGAATCCCAAAGCCGGTGAAGCCTGCGCCGCCGTTATAGGTCGAGTGCGCGTTGCCCCAGCTGTAGCCAAGATTGGCGCCGACATAAGCGCCGGTCCAGCTGAAAGCCGGCGGCGGAGGTGGTGGAGGCGGCGGTGGATAGTGCGGCTTCGGCGCCGCCATCGCCGCGCCACCACCAAGTGTCAAACTTGTTGCTATCAGCAAAGTCGCGAACGTGTGACGCATCTAAGCCCCCACCGTTCTCTCGCAAACTAATACTGATTATCTCGTCAAATTTCGCCACGTCCAGAGAAAGCGGCGATTCCACATCGCCACGATGTCAATTTCCTGCACGCCGTGTCGCCGCCGCCACACCGCCACTCGGCATCAGCACGGTCCTTTGAAAGACAAAGAAAAACAGTCCGCCAGCTCAGTTCCGGAAATGGAACTTGGCGCAAAGCGAAAGTGGCGCGCGTGTCTGACCGGACAGACCGTGACCAGACAAACAAATGATCGGACTCTGCGCGTCGGCCGTTCGCTGCATGGCAAAAGAAAACCTTGTCGCACCAACCCGACAAAGTGCAATGCAACAAGCGCTTGCGCCGTTACTCCGCCGTGGCGCCGGTGGCTTTGACCACTTTGGACCATTTGTCGGTCTCTTGCGCGATGATCTTGCCGAAATCTTCCGGCGTTCCGGGAATCAACGTGCCGCCGAGTTCGGCGAGCTTTGCCTGCACGCCCGGATCGGCAAGCGCCTCATTCACGGTCTTGTTCAGCTTGTCGATGATCGGGCGCGGCGTGCCCATCGGCACTGCCATGCCGAACCACGCGCTCGCCTCGTAGCCGGGCACGGTCTCCGCCACGGTCGGCACATCCGGCAACGTCTTCTCGCGGACGGCGGTCGTCACCGCGATCGCGCGCAGCCGCCCCGCCCGGATATGTCCGATCGACGATGGCATATTGTCGAACATCACCTGCACCTGATCGGCCAGCATATCGACAAGCGCCGGTCCGGCGCCGCGATAGGGCACGTGCACCATATTCACGCCGGTCATCATCATGAACAGCGCGCCCGACAGATGCACCGAGGTGCCGATGCCTGACGACGCCATATTGACCTTGCCCGCATTGGCCTTGGCGTAGTCGATGAACTCTTTGACGGTTTTCGCCGGCACGTTCGGATTGACTTCCATGATATTAGGCACGCGGATGAAGCCCGCGACCGGCGCCATGTCGTTGATGAAATTGAAGGGGAGATCCTTGTACAGCGTCGCGTTGATGGCGTTGGCGGGATTGACGAGGAACACCGTGTAGCCGTCCGGCGGCGAATGTGCCGCCATCTCGGTCGCCAGATTGTTGCCGGCGCCCGGCCGGTTATCGATGGCGAACTGCTGATGCAGATGTTCCGATAGATATTGCCCGATCAGGCGGGCACAGATATCGGTCGAGCCGCCGGGCGGATAGCCGACGAGCCAGCGTACCGTGTGGTTCGGATAATCGTCATCGGCGCGCGCCGCTCCGCCGCCGCCCAAAACCAGCACGCCCGCGAAGGCGGCCGCGAAAGCCCACTGAACCAAGCGCTGCATTCAACTCCCCCTGCGGTATATTTCTTATTGGCCTTAGCCTACGCGGCATCGGCGATCTCGCACAAGTGATCCATGCGGCCCGCGGCGCCACGGCGGCTACCTTGCCGGCCGCGGGCACGGCCGATAGTTTTGCCGCCACAACATGTGGCGTGAGGAAACCCCAAAGGATATTGCAATGATCGATCTTTATGCGTTGACCAGCCCGAACGTGCAGAAAATCTACATCATGCTCGAAGAGACCAAGCTGCCCTACAAGGAGCACTTCGTCGATGTGTGGAAGGGCGAGCAGTACAATCCGGATTTCGTCAAGGTCAATCCGAACTCGAAAATCCCCGCGATCGTCGATCACGACGGGCCCGGCGGCAAGCCCTATACGGTGTTTGAATCCGGCACGATCTTGATGTATCTCGCCGAAAAATCCGGACAGTTCCTGCCCAAGGATCCGGCGAAGAAATACGACGCCCTGCAGTGGCTGATGTTTCAGCTCACCGGCATCGGCCCGATGTTCGGCCAGTTCACCCATTTCAAGATGTTCGCGCCGAAGGACAATACCTATTCGATGACCCGCTATCAGACCGAGGTGAAGCGCCTCTATGAGGTGATGGAAAAGCGGCTTGCGCAGGCGCCCTATCTCGGCGGCGCCGACTATTCGATCGCCGACATCGCCACGTTTCCTTGGGCGCGCAATCACGACGCCCAGGGCGTAAAGTGGGAGGATCACCCGAACCTTGCCCGCTGGTTCAAGGCGATCGACGAGCGGCCGGCGGTGAAGGCGGCGCTTGCAAAAATCGGCGCCATCAAGTCGCACCGCGATAATGCCACCGATGATCAGAAGGATCGCTTCTTCAATCGCGGCCAATACGCGCGAGCGTGAGAGTGACCTGCGCTGACGCGCCGCGGTCAATCGAGCCTGATCCCGATCGATTTGACCAGCGGCGTCCAGCGCGCCACTTCGTCTTTCATGAACGCGTTGAACTTATCGGTCGTCCAATCGGTCACCGGGATGACGGCAGCGTCGACCAAAGATTGCTGATAGGCGTGGTCGGCCATAGCGATGCGATTTGCTTCGGCGACCTTATCGATATTCGGCTTCGGCGTTCCCGCCGGCGCAAACAAGGCAAGCAGCTGCTGGGTGACCAAGCCCGGAACTCCGGATTCTGACGCCGTCGGTATGTCCGGCGCGATCGGCAGACGGTTGGGATTGGTGATCGCGAGCAATCGCAATTTATCGGTGCGGTGAAATGCGAGCACCTGGCTGGTCATCGCCGGTATGAAGATGGGAATCTGGCCGGCAATGAGATCAGCCATGCCGGGCCCGGCACCGCGATACGGGACATGCGGCAGATCTTTCAGCTCCGCCAGCGACTTGAGCATTTCGCCGCTAAGGTGGTTCATCGTCCCAGCGCCGGGCGTCCCGTAGGAGAGCTTGCCGGGGTTCGCGGCGACATAATCGATAAGCTCCTTGAGATTGTGCGCGGGCACCGATGGGTGGACGGTAATGCCGAAGCCGGTGAAGGCGACCATCGAGATCGGCGCCAATTCCTTCATCGGATCGAGCAGCGGATGCTCGCGCAAAACCATCTCGGCGAGGTGGATCGAAGAGGCGCCGAGGAAAATCGTGTAGCCGTCAGGCGTCGCGTGGGCGACCAATTGCGCGGCGATCGAGCCCCCCGCCCCCGGCTGGTTGTCGACAAACACCGTGCCGAGCGTCGTCTTCACTTTGTCCGCCCATGGCCGGCCGACAATGTCGAACACGCCGCCGGGCGGAAACGGCAGCACCAGCCGCACCGGATGATCCGGATAATCGCTCGCCTGCGTCGCGCCCGAGATGAGCGGAAGCGCAGCCACGCCCGCTCCCAGGCGCAGAAATTCCCTGCGTGGAATCATGACCTGTTGTCCTCCCCAATGCGGACGTCGTTGCGTCCGATTTTATTTGCGCATGATCTTTTCCGAAAACCGGTGTCCACTTTTCGGGATCATGCTGATTTTATTCGCGCATGATCTTTTCGCGATCGTGCGCTAATCAGCCTTCACGCCGGCGAATTTGATCACCTTCGCCCATTTGCTTGTTTCCCCAGCGATGAACTTGCCGAACTCGAGAGCCGGCGTCGGCTTGGCTTCGCCGCCGATATCCTTGATCCGCGCCTTGAACTGCGGATCGGCAAATCCCGCGGTGATACTGGCGCTGAGCATGTCGATGATGGCGGGCGGCGTCCCCTTCGGCGCACAGGTTCCGCTCCAGCTCACCGCGTCGAAGCCGGGCAGCACTTCGGCGACGCTCGGAATATCGGGCAGCACGTCGGCCCGTCTCGCGCTCGTCACCGCCAAAGGTCGCACCTTCTCGGCCCGGATCGAGCCGAGCGCGGTCGGCACGGTGACGACGAAAGCCTGGATCTGGCCCGCGATCAGATCGGTGAGCGCCGCTGTCGGACCGCGATAAGGCACGTGCACGATATCGATGTCGGCGGTCATTTTCAGGAGCTCGATCGACATGTGCATCGGCGTGCCGATGCCCGGAGAGGCGACATTGATCTTGCCCGGATTGGCCTTGGCGTAAGCGATGAATTCCGGAAAGCTCTTGGCGGGAAAGGACGGATTCACCAGGAGCACCAACGGGAAAATAATCATGCCTGCGACCGGTACGATATCGCGCGTGAAATCGAAATCGAGCTTGGTGTAGAGCGAAGCATTGATCGAATTCGCGGTGAGACAGGTCAGCAGCGTGTAGCCGTCCGGCGCCGCGGTGGCGACGGTCTGCGCCGCGATATTGCTGCCAGCGCCCGGACGGTTTTCGACGATGAAGGGCTGTCCGAGGTGCTCGGACAGCCATTGGCCGGTCAGGCGGGAGGTGAGATCGGGCGTGCCGCCGGCGCCGAATCCTTCGACGATGCGCACCGGCCGGGCCGGATAATCGAGCGCGAACGCCGCCACACTGAAAACACAGGCGGCGCCGGCCAAAGCGCTAAAGGTCAATTGCAAAAACTGCCTGCGCGGCAGCACCATGCGTCCCTCCCAGACAATTCTTTTATCGCTCAGGCTATCGCGCCTGCACACGAGTGAGAAGAGGCTGCGCCGCTCATTGCCGGGGCGGCGCAGCGTGGTTCTTTGCCGCGGCAAGCGCGACGGTTAGTTCGGGCTCATCCGTGCGGAACCTGGATGACCCGGTACCCTGAAGCGCTTGCCGGTATCGGTGACGTCCGTTCCGTCGACGCGAAGGATCGAGAAATCCTGGTCGATATAGTTGCCGACGAACAGATAACGGCCGTCGGGCGTAAAGACCACGGCCTCGGGCAGTCCGCCGACCTCGATGTCTTTCAGCTTCGTGACCGTCTTGCCGTCAACCCGCAGGATCGTGACCACGCCATGCGGGTGATAGAAGAAATCTTGTTTGCTTTTGTTGGACCCGGTCGCATCCGCAGCCGCGGCGACATTCCCCTTCGGGCTGATCGCCAGGCCTTCCGGACTGTCGGGCACTGTGATGTGATCGATGACGCGCGGCGGCTGGGCTGCAAGATCGATCACGCTGACTGTGTCGACGTTGCCGTCGGACGTGCCGGCATTGCCGTTGTCCGCAGTCAACGCAATCGCGCCATCCGGTGAAACCAGAACGTTGTAGGGATAAAGCCCGACGAGAAGGTCGCGCTTGGTATAGGTCACCTTGTCGCCGTCCACGTCCAGAAGCGCGACTTTGTTGGCCGCATTCTTGCTCGCGAGCGCGTGCTTGCCGTCCGGCGTGAAGACGACTTGAGAGACCTCGTCGCCCATCGGGATCGTGTCGATGATCTTCACCTCGGTGCCTTTGATCGACAATACACTGATCGATTTGTCGGCACGGTTGGCGACAAGCGCCAGATTGCCGGCGCGGTTGATGCTCAAGCCGGAAGGCTGCGTAGCGCCGGCGATCGTTGCCGCAAGCTTGGCCGGCTTGGCCTTGAGATCGATGACGTAAATCTTGTTGTCGGGAACCTGCTTCAAGGTATCGCCGTCTTTGACCACGTCCATCGAGTCGGCGACGATGGCGACGGAACCGGTCGGATCGATATCGAGATTGACCGGCGGTCCGACCACCGAATTCTTCAGCGGCAGATTGGCGACGATCTTCGGGTCGAGCGGATCGGCCAGATCGACGATCAGGACCGAATCCTTCCCTGGCAGCGACAGGATCGGCTTGCCCGCGTCATCCCAGATGACCTTCTCGTCATTGCCGACGATCATGAATGGAGCCGCTCGCGCGGCAGTCATGCTGAGCGCGACACCAACAATGGCGGCGAGCTTCAGCATCAAGTGCTGAATGCGCATAGAATCCTCCCGGCTATATTGGCTCGGATCTTTCTGCCCGATGACCGAGTGTCGCGCCTTCGTCGTGCTACCGCAAGTAGGCTACTGTCACCCGCGCATGATGCAGGCCGCGCGGCAGTACTGTTTGTCCGAGAGGTGCTGGCTGCGTTCAGGCCCGCTTCTTGGCCGGCCGTTTGGGCAGTTGCTTGCCTTCTTTACGCGCTTCCGACAGCGCGATCGCGATGGCCTGCTTGCGGTTCTTTACCTTCCCGGCTCTGCCGCCGGGGCCGCTTCGCGCGGTGCCGCGCTTAAAGCGCTTCATCTCGCGCTCGACGTCTTTGCTCACGCTTGGGGAATACTTTCGCCGCCGCTTGGCCATTGCTGCCTCCGAGGAAATCGTTGCTTTGCAACCGACAACATCACGACGAGCAAACACGCCCGCCATGAAATCGTTCCTTCATCGGCAAATGCAGCGTCGCTGAACGCTCAAGCCGCGCGCGGCATGGCGCGGAATTCATGAGCGCTCGCCATCGCCCACGGGACCTCGAAGCGCTTGTCGCCGGTGCCAGCGGTGAGCTCGCCCGGCTGCAGCGGTGGAAAAAGCTCGAAAAAGCTTTTGACTTCGTTGGGCGAGACGCGCCGCGAAAAGTGCACCGGCATGAACTGGTTCGGATGGTCGAGTCCGGCCGCCGCCGTGAGCTCGGCGAGCGATTCCAGGGTAGCGCGATGAAAATTATAGACGCGCTCGGTCTTGTCCGGAACGACGAGCGCCCGCTGTCGCGCGCGGTCCTGGGTCGAGACCCCGGTGGGACAGCGATCGGTATGGCAGGACTGCGACTGGATGCAGCCGAGCGCGAACATGAAGCCGCGCGCCGAATTGCACCAATCGGCGCCGAGCGCCATGACGCGGGCGATATCGAAGGCGCTGATGATCTTGCCCGAGGCGCCGACCCTGATGCGGTCGCGCGCATTGATGCCGACGAGCGCGTTGTGCACGAAGTTCAGGCCTTCGCGCAGCGGCAGGCCAAGATGATCGGCGAATTCGAGCGGCGCCGCGCCGGTGCCGCCCTCTTTGCCGTCGACGACAATGAAGTCGGGATAGATATTGGTCTCGAGCATCGCCTTGCAGATTGCCAGGAACTCCCAAGGATGGCCGATGCAGAGCTTGAAGCCCGCCGGCTTGCCGCCGGAAAGCTCTCGCATCTTGGCGATGAACTGCATCATCTCGATAGGGGTCGCAAACGCAGAGTGCCACGACGGCGAAACGCAATCCGCCCCCATCGGCACGCCGCGCGTCTCAGCAATCTCGGCAGAGACCTTGGCCGCCGGCAAGACGCCGCCGTGTCCAGGCTTGGCGCCTTGGCTTAACTTCAACTCGACCATCTTGATCTGGTCGCTCTTGGCATTGGCCTCGAATTTCTCGGCGCAGAACGTACCGTCGCTGTTGCGGCAGCTGAAATAGCCCGATCCGATCTCCCAGATGATGTCGCCACCATTCTCGCGGTGATAGGGACTATAGCCGCCCTCGCCGGTGTCGTGCGCGAAGTCGCCGCGCTTGGCGCCACCATTGAGCGCGCGAATGGCGTTCGCGCTCAGCGCGCCGAAACTCATCGCCGAAATGTTGAAGATCGAGGCCGAGTAGGGCTTGGTGCAATCCGGCCCGCCGACTGTGATGCGGAACGGTTCCTTCACGACCACTTTCGGCGCGATCGAATGCGCCAGCCATTCGAAGCCCGACGCGTAAACATCGTTTTGGGTGCCGAACGGCCGCTTGTCGAGGGCGCGCTTGGCGCGCTGATAGACCAGCGCGCGCTTGTCGCGGGAGAACGGCGTGCCGTCTTTCTCGCTTTCCAGAAAATATTGCCGGATTTCTGGGCGTATCTCCTCGAGAATGAAACGGATATGCGCCGAAAGCGGATAGTTGCGCAGTACAGCGTGCCGCGTTTGCAGGAGATCGATGGTCCCGATCAGTGCCAGCGCGCCAAACAGCACCAGCAAGATCACGACATAGATCGAAGGATAGCCGTCCACTTCGTCGAACAGGAGGAGCGCGCTCAAAATCAGCACGGCCGTGTAAACGATAAAACGCGGTTGCAGCGGCAATAAAAATGCCCGCATAGATTCCTCCCGGTTCGAATTATGCGAACCTAGCCGTTCGCCCGCGTAGCCGCGAGTTCTATGAAGAGTATTTGTCAGTTTAATGAGACGTCGCGCCGATAGCCGCGGGCTATGGTGCTGCACCGCAATACCAAATGACGACGTCTTTCAATCGGCCTTGATATGGGCGGTGCGGATCACCCTGCCCCATTTATCGATTTCTTGGTTCAAGAATCTGGTGAAATCGTCCGGCGAGCCGACAAAGGTCACGGCGCCGAGATCGGCAAAGCGCGCCTGCAATTTCGGGTCGGCGACCGCGGCATTGATCTCACGGTTGAGCTTGTTGATGACCTCGGGCGGCGTGCCCTTTGGCGCGCCGACCCCGATCAGGCCGTTGACCTCGAATCCCGGCACGAAGTCGCCGACTGTGGGCAAATCCGGCAGTGCCGCAAGCCGTTTTTTGGTCGTCACCGCCAGACCGCGCAGCCGCCCTGCCCGTACCGGTTCGATCAAAGCCGGTATGGTATCGAACATGCCGTCGACGCGGCCGCCGAGAAGATCGGTTTGTGCGGGCCCGGCACCACGATAGGGCACATGAACGATGTCGACATCGGCCAGGATCTTGAATAGCTCGATCGAGAGATGGCTGAGATTGCCGGAGCCGGTCGAGGCCATATTGATCTTGCCGGGATTGGCTTTGGCATGCGCGATGAATTCCGGCACCGTCTTAGCCGGGAAACTCTGATTGACCACCATGACCTGCGGCAACAGGTTGATGCTGGCGATCGGCACAATATCCGACATGAAGTCGAACGGCAGACGATCGTAGAGCATGCCGCTCGTGATATTCGGCAAGGTCACGAGCAGAAGCGTGTAACCGTCCGGACTGGACCGTACCACCAACTCGGTGGCGATGGTCGTGCCGGCGCCGGGACGGTTTTCGATGACGAATTGCTGACCGAGCCGCTCCGACAGCGACTGGCCGACCAGCCGCGCGATGAGTTCCGGCGATCCGCCGGGACCAAAGCCGACGACCATATGAACCGGCCGCGACGGATAGCTATCGGCCCGCGCCAGGCGCGCGAGCGGCAAAGATGTGACGGCGGCCGCGATAAATTGCAGCGCGCCGCGACGCGGCAGCGTCATGGATTCCCCCCTACAACATGCACGTGTCCCCATCCGGTTATCCCGAACGGTCACGCATCTTTCGGCTCGGCATCGAGCCGTGCAATCCAGCCTTCGAGGCCCGGCTTCGCCGCCGGGTAGCGCTGCAGCACCAGCGGGTCGTGACCAGGCACGACATGACGCGGCGCGCTCGCCAATTTCTTCAGCCGCTCGTAGCCCTCGACCACTTCCTCGATATTATAGGTCAGCGGAAAAACCCTACCGCCATTGATATGTATGTAGAGATGCGTTGCGTCGGCGGCGAGCACGACGTAGCCGAGCCGCGTCTTCACTCGGACCGATTGCAGGCCCTTCGAGTGGCCGCCGATGTGATGCACGGTGACGCCGGGCACGATCTCGTCTTCGCCGTCATGAAACGCGGCACGACCGGAAAAGACTTTGCGCACCATGGCGACGACGTCTTCGACCTCGAACGGCGCGCGCAATGCCTGGTGGCACATGCAGCGCCCGGTCGCATAGGCCATTTCACGGTCCTGCAAGTGATAATGCGCTTGCGGGAATAGATCGTAATTGCCGCAATGATCGTAATGCAGGTGGCTGAGGATGACGGTCTTCACCGTCTCCGGCGTGAGGCCGAGCGCAGCAAGCCCGTCGCGCACGGGCTTCGTTGTCTCGCGCTGGCGCTTTTTGCCCATCGCCTCGTCGAAGCCGGTATCGACGATGATCGTGCCGGAAGGTCCGACGATCGCCCAAACGTAGAAATCGAGCGGCTGCAGCACGTCATGCGGATCGCCGTCGATGTAATTGGCCGGCGAGCGGCGCGAATGATGGCCATAGCGGATGGCATAGACTTCGTGGATGTCGCCGCTCATGTGCTCATCCCCCCTCATCATCGCGTGCCTGCGCTGCCGGCAAAAGCCGAACGGACGCGGTGATTGTTTTTATCGATGAATAGACTACGCGAGCGCACACAGGCCTGGGAAGGGCTTGATCCGCCCTCAGGCGAAACGTCGCGGGACAGGGTTAAGCTTTGGGGCGTGATCGCCAAAGTACATGATCGGCAAAAGTGAAAAAGCGATTTTCTGAAACGATCATGCTCGAACGAAAGATCTAATCTTCTTCGCGGTGCACGTCGTGCACGACGATGCCGGCGCCGAGCAACGCCAACTCGTCGCCGTGGGCGTCATGGGCTATAAGCACGAAAGCATTGCGGGCAATGGCGAGCGCACCACGGCGACGCTGAACAAGACGCAGGTGAACCTCAAGCTCATTCCGGGCGTTACCGGCCACGCCGAGCTCTGCCAGCTCGTTGCCTACAACCTGACCGACATTGTGGTCAAAGGCTCATGGATCGGCCCGGGCCGGCTGCATCTCGTGCCCCACGTCAACGCGCCGGTGGCGGATTTTCCGGTCCGCAAGATCATAGCGGCGCATCATTTCCTCGCCGATCTGACGCTGCCCTATGGCCGCGTACTCTACGACTACAACAAGGACGCATAGCCTTTTGGTTACGCGTCCTTACCGAAACACCGCCGGACTCTCCCTACGCTTCCGACTTACCCACCGGAGGCGCCCCGCGTCATCGACCTTTCATGGAGAGCCCTCACATTGGGGCATGGCTAAAGGGAAGCTGAGGGGCAGCTAAGGCGGCTTGGCTGACAGATTCGCCTGACCAAACTTGGCCGAGGGAGACATCGATGAGTGATATCGCGTTACCTGGCTCAATCGAGCCAGCAAAACATGGGCCCAATTTCGAGAAGGGCTTCAATCCGCTGACCGGAATCCTGTTCCTGGGCGTGCTCGCCGCCGCCGTTCTGTTCGTGGCCTACAGCATCTATACCGACATCGATGCTGCCGGCACGAAACTTACCACCTATACGCCGTTTCTCCTGCTCTTCGTCGCGCTCCTGATCGCGCTGGGCTTCGAATTCGTCAACGGCTTCCACGACACCGCGAATGCGGTAGCGACGGTGATCTATACGCGCTCGCTGCCCGCCAATATCGCGGTGGTCTGGTCCGGCATGTTCAACCTCGCAGGCGTGCTGTGGTCCTCGGGCGCCGTGGCCTTCGGCATCGTCTCGCTGCTGCCGGTCGAACTGATCCTGCAAGTCGGATCAAGCGCCGGTTTCGCCATGGTCTTCGCGCTGTTGATCGCCGCGATCATCTGGAACCTCGGCACCTGGTATTTCGGCCTGCCGGCCTCGAGCTCGCATACGCTGATCGGCTCGGTGATCGGTGTCGGCATCGCCAACGCGTTGCTGCATGGCCGCAGCGGAACGTCGGGCGTCGATTGGGATCAAGCCACCAATATTGGTAAGGCGCTCCTGTTGTCGCCGCTGTTCGGCTTCGGCCTCGCCGCCATCCTGTTGGTGGCGGTAAAATATGCCCTTCCCAGCGGCATCAAAAGCCAACTGTTCGCCGAACCGAAGGGCGATCAGCCGCCACCGGCTTGGGTTCGTGGCATTCTGATCCTCACCTGCACACTGGTGAGCTTCTTCCACGGCTCGAACGACGGTCAGAAGGGCATGGGCCTGATCATGCTGATCCTGATCGGCGTGGTGCCGACGACCTATGCGCTCAACCGCGCGATGCCGGCGAGCCAGATCGCGCAATTCGAGGCCAATTCGCAAGCCGCGAGCGCGGTGATCAATGCCAGGGCGGCCGGATACAACGTGATCGGCGATCCGCGCCCGGCGGTGACGCAATACGTCGCCCTGCGCGAAATCACCGGGGGCACCTTTCCCTCGCTGGCAGTCCTGGTGAAGAGCATCTCCGATCAGGTCACGCAATACGGCACGATCGCCAAAATGCCGGCGGACCAGGTCGGCAACGTCCGTAACGACATGTATCTGGCCTCGGAAGCGATCCGCTTCCTGATGAAGGACAAGGAAAGCGAGTTGAGCGCGCAGGATGTCGCCACGCTCAACGCCTATAAAAAGTCGCTCGATAGCGCGACCAAGTTCATCCCGGGTTGGGTGAAGATCGTCGTCGCCATCGCGCTCGGGCTCGGCACCATGGTCGGCTGGAAGCGCATCGTGGTGACGGTCGGCGAAAAGATCGGCAAGACGCACCTGACCTACGCGCAAGGCGCCTGCGCCGAGATCACTGCCGCCGCGACCATCGCCGCCGCCGACGGTTACGGCCTGCCGGTGTCGACCACGCACGTGCTGTCGTCAGGCATCGCCGGCACCATGACCGCCAACGGATCTGGCCTGCAATGGTCAACTGTCCGCAACATCGCGATGGCCTGGGTGCTCACCCTGCCCGCCGCGATGATCCTGTCCGGCACGCTCTACTTCATCTTCTCACACGTGTTCTGAGCGCAAACAGCCGGGCCCCGATTGGGTCGGACGAAAAGCAAAACCCCGGCGCTACAAGGCGCCGGGGTTTTGTACGTTACGCAACTACGCTTACGAAAATCGGTTGGCGCGGACGGATTACAGTTGTCCGTATTTGCGCAGCACCACGCGGCAGCTCTCGCCGACGCGCCAGCTATGGGCGGCCAGCGTCGCGCCGCAGTGCAAAAGGTTGTTCCAGCTCATCCCGCCGGAGCGGTCGCATAGCTTGGCGGCGGCCGGACGGCACGGCGCAAGCTCGGCGAGATCGATGGCGTTAGCCGCCGTGGCCGAAACGCCCAATAGAATGCACGCAGCTATGAGAAGCTTCATCGTCAGTCGTCCCTCAAATTTTTTGCTGGGGTGTGCCTTTCTTACCGTTTTACGACGGTAAAGGCCAGCTTTTTGGTGCGGCGCAAAATTTATCGTAAATATCTGAAAGTCAGAGCAAATAAGTCAAACGCGCGTTTGACAGGTCAGCGCTGCTGCCTGTTTTATGCCGCAATTGGCGCAGGAAAACGCGATTCCGCGCCCAACGCGGCGGGCACGGATGTCCGTGCGATTCGGTCCGGCTTTAGGCCGCGGCCGTCAGATTGCCGAAGCGCTTGAGGTTTTCTTTCTGCTTGTCGTTGCGCGGCGGCAGCTTGAACAGCCGAGCCGCGGTGCCGCCGACGATATTGTGCTTGGCCTTCTCGGACAGGAACGGCAGGTCCCAGATCGTCGCCGGCAGGTCGAAATCCCAGTGCGGATAATCCGACGAATAAAGCAGCTGCGTCTCGGCATTCATCATGCGGAACGTGCATTCCAACGCGCCGTGATCCTGGATTTCCATCGGCTGCGATGAATAAAACATGTCGCGCATGTAGTCGGACGGCTTCTTCTTGAGGAGCGGCGCCTCCGAAGGCCGCAGCATGAATTCGTGGTCGAGCCGCTGCATCAGGAACGGCACCCAGGCGAGCCCAGATTCGATCCAGACCACCGGCAGCTTCGGGAAGCGCTCGCCCATGCCGTTGATCACCCAGTTCGTGCAATGCAGCACGTTGTACCAGGTGAAGCCGAGTGCATGCGCGGAGAGGAAGCGGTTGCAGCTGCGATAGATCGGCTCGCCGCCCCAGTTCGGACCGGAATGGAACGACAGCACGAGGCCACGCTCCTCCATCGCCCGATAGAGCTTCATATAGGCATTGTCGTAGACCGCCATGTGATTGCGCACGGTGGTCACCATGAAGCCGCCGACATGTTTGCGGTCGCCGAAGGTCTCGACCTGGCGCAGCGCAGCTTGCGGATCGCTGAACGGCAGGCACAGCATCGAGAAGAAGCGGTTGTCGGCTGCCGGCATTACCTTCTCGGTGAGCCAGCGGTTATAGGCCCAGCACAGATCGACCTCCATCTCCACCTGCGGATGCAGGCCGATGCTGAGCATGCCAGTCGGGAACAGGCAGGAATAATCGACGCTCATCGCGTCCATCCAGCGGTGGCCGAGCTGAACGTCACGCATCGAGCCAGACTCGGTCTTTTCCGAAGAACGCAATGGATAGCGTGTGACCCGGCCGCCCATGTCCTGATAGCCGACGCCCTGCACCATGACACCGGCGCGCGAATTGCCCTTCGCGCGCCCGGACATGGTGAGCTGGCGCAACACGTCGTTTTCCATATAGGGCAGGAACTCATCGTAGTTTTCGCCCTCGTAGTGATGGGCGTCGACATCGACGATCAGAACGTCTTCTAAGTTGCGCGCATGCGCCTGCTTGCGCGCATGCGCCAATAGGCGGCTGGTATTGAGCTCGTCGACGGTGACGCGGCGGCCGCGATCAGCGATAAGATCCATGGTCTTCCTCCTGGCGCCTCTGGCGCTTTTTCCCATTCCTGACGCACTAACGTCCCGTCCAATTTTGCCACATGCCGAGCTCGAACACGGCAAGATCGGTGGCTTTCAGCAGTCCGCTCGCCGTCACCATGACGTCGGTCGCGGATATCGAATTCTTCGGCACCGGCGCGAATTCCTCGCCGGCTTCGCGACGCGCTCGATACAGCCGGCAGGCCGAAGCGATCAGCCCCTGCAAGGCCTCGGCCGAGATGGTATCGAGATTGCCGTCGGCGAGGATGCGATCGAGCGTGGCGGCGACCTGTTTGGCTTCCGCGCTCGCGCCATTCATGACCGCAACCGGGCGCTTTGCCGGCCGCGCCGCAGACGCGCGGCGCACTGCCGACTTGCTCACAGGCTTGGCCGGTGATTTGGCAACGTTCTTCGAGGCAGTTTTGGCCGCGCGCTTAGGCGACGACATAAACGTCCTCTCCTTTTTGCACGACCTTGTACTTCTTCAGCTTCAGCTTGCGGTCCGACACGCACTCGCCGGTTTTCATGTCGTATTCCATGCCGTGCCAGGGACAGACGAAGTGCATCTCGTCTTCGGAGAAGAACAGGCCCATCGAGGTCTTGTCCGGCCGCAGCCGCTCCTCGACCTTGGCGATGGTCAGCCCCTCGCAGGCCGGTCCGCCCTGATGCAGGCAAAAATTGCTGTAGGCGTAGAATTCGCCGTCATGCCGGAACACGCCGATCTCGTTGTCGCCGACAAAAATGATGCGGCGCTCGCCGTTGCTGAATTCTGAGGTCTTTGCGACGAATTTCTCGGCCATATTTACCCTCGCGTTTCACTCTGGTCCTTGTTGTAGCAATCGCTCATTTCACCGGCGATTTTCGACTTGTTCAATTGCTAACACAAATCAACGTCCCGCGCGACGCGCATAACTATGAGCCCTGCCATGCCGTCTCGCGGTCGGTCGGCGGGCAAGCGCCGCCGGTAAGCGCGCGCTGCTCCGACCCCCTCCACCGACGATCAAGTCATCCGGTTTTCGATTTCCCCGATCTTTTCGATCCAAAGCTTCACTACATCACCGGCTTTGAGGAATTCGCCGCGGCCGGCGCCGACACCGGCGGGGGTGCCGGTCATGATCAGGTCGCCGGGATAAAGGGTCATGCCGGCGGACAGCTCCTCGATCTGCTCGGCAAGCGTGAAGATCATGCCCGACGTGTGGGAATCCTGCTTAATCTCGCCGTTGACCCACAGTTTCAGGCCGAGTTTCTGTGGATCGCCGATGTCGGAGGCCAGTACGATCCACGGTCCGAGCGGACAGGAGCCGTCGAAGCTCTTGTGCTTGGTCCAATCCCACTTGAATGGCGAGGAATCGGGCACGCTCGCCCGGCGGCCGCGGTCGCGCGAGGACAGATCGTTGCCGATCGTATAGCCGGCGACATAAGACAGCGCCTTGGCCAGCGGCACTTTTTTGGCCACTTTGCCGATGACAGCGACCAGTTCGACTTCCCAGTCCATCTGCTTGGCATAGTCGGAGATCTTCACGGGGGCGCCCGGATCGGTCACGGCGCGGGAAGCTTTGAGGAAGTGCCAGGCCTTGAGCCCGAGAGTATGCGGGTCGGGCGGCGCCGGGCGGCCTTCGCGGGCCGCCATTTCGGCGGCGTGGTCGGCGTAATTGGCGCCGGCGCAATAGATCGTCGACGGAAACTGAACCGGAGCGAGAAACTTGGTCTTTTTCAGCGGCAGCCGCTTGAGCCGGCTTTTGCCGGCTTTGGCGACGGCCTGCTTCAGCACGCCCTCTGCCGTCTTCCAATCGTCGAGAATGCCGACCACGCTGGCATAGGCCGGCTTGCCGGTGAGCTTGGCGGCGTCGAACACCTCGTCGCCGACGACAAGGCCGGCGCGCGGCCCCTCGCTCGACCGATAGGTGGCGAGCTTGTAACCGGCAAGCTTCGACCCCGCTCCCGACTTCTTTTTAGCCATAACCGTCTGCTCCCTTACGATTTGAGCCGGGGAGCAAACCGCGATCCCGCGCGCTTGGCAAGCCCGTCAGCGGTTTGCGCATAGCGGCGCTCTTGAGTTCATGCCGGGCTGGTGATTGATTCACGCTAGATTTGATCGAGCATGGTCTTTTCGGAAAGCCCCGGTTCGCACTTTTCCGGATCATGCACGTGAGGAAACGCAGTCAGAGCCAAGAACCCAGCCAGAGCCAAGTGTAAGAGCAAAGTCATGATCAAGCTCCGCCGCATCGGACACGCCGTTTATGAAACGCCAGACCTCGATCGCATGATCGACTACTACACCGAAGTTGTCGGTCTCGTGCTGGCCGAGCGCGAAAAGGACCGCGCCTTTCTTGCCACCCAGGTCGGCCAGCTTGCCATTCAGCTCAACAAGGCCAGCGCCGAGCGCGGCGTCATGCTGTCGTTCGAAGTAGCGCCCAATTCGGATTTCGGCGCGCTGGCGCGTGAGCTCGAGAAGGACGGCATCAAAAGCGAATTACGCAACGATTCGATTCCCGGCCTCGGCCAGGTCCTGACGTTCAAGGACAACAAGGGCACCACGATCGCGCTGTTCAAGGACTGGAAGTACCTTGGCAAGCACCTGCAGCATCACGGTGTCGGCGTCTACAAGCTCGGCCATATCGCCTGGGTGGTCGAGGATCCAGCCAAGACGGCGGAGTTTTACAGCAAGGTGATGGGGTTCAAGGTTTCGGATTGGATCTCGGACTTCTTCGTCTTCATGCGCTGCAATAGCGACCATCACACCGTGAATTTCATCCGCGGCACGGCGTCAAAAATGCATCACATGGCGTTCGAGCTGAAGGACTTCATTCATCTGCAGAATTCCTGCGACCTGTTCGGGCAGAAGGAAATTCCGATCATCTGGGGGCCGCTGCGGCATGGGCCGGGGCACAATATCGCCACCTATCATCGCAATCCCGACGATCAGGTCATCGAATTGTTCTGCGAACTCGACCAGATGTTCGACGAGGAACTCGGCTATTTCGAGCCGCGGCCCTGGCACCGGGACACGCCGCAACGGCCGAAGACCTGGGAAGCCGGCGCCACCAGCATCTGGGGCCCGCCGCCAACTCCTGATTTCCACCGCGCGCGGGACGCAATGCAGGCGCAGCCGTCATCTTCGCATTGAAGCGGCGGCCGCGAAGCGCTGAACTCGCTGCGTCGTCCCCGCGAACGCGGGGACCTATAATCACAGTGGGTGCAGTATCTGCTTCAACTGTGGTTATGGATTCCCGCTTACGTGGGAATGACGGAAGATGCGTCAGCGGACCGGTCACGCCGCCGCCGCGCTCGATACCTCCGGCCGCCCATAAAGCCATTCCATGCCGGCCATGGTGTCTTCGGGCGTGCGCGAGCCGAGCATCATGTTGCGCAACTCCTTGGCGACGCCGCCGGCGTGATAGAATTCGCCGTAGATGCGCGCCATGATCTGCACGCGGCCGGTGCGCAGATAACGCGCTTGCTGATAAGCATGGAAGGCTGATGCGTAATCGCCGTTGGCGATGACGACCTTGTCGGCGAGGCAGACGGCATCCTCGATCGACATGCAGGCGCCCTGCGCGAGATATTGCAGCATCGGATGCGCCGCATCGCCGAGAAGCGTGATGCGGCCCTTGCTCCACTCCTTGATCGGCGGCCGGTCGCACAGCACCCACATGCGCCAGCTTTCGATCTTGTCGAGCAGCATGCGCACCGGCGCGCATTTGCCGGCGAAGCGCTCGTGCAATTCCGCCGGATCGCCGAAACTGTCCCAGCCTTCTTCGTAGCGATCGGAGTGAAACACCGCGACCAGATTGAACAACTCGCCGGTGCGCAGCGGATAGAGCACCAGATGCACCTTTTCGCCGGCCCAGAACGCCATGTCTTTCCAGCGATATTCTTCAGGCACTTCGGAGGTCGGCAGCACGGCGCGATAAGTAATGTGACCGGCGGGCTTGGGCTTGCCGTCGCCGACGATCATCTGCCGGATCGTCGACCACAGCCCGTCGGCGCCGATCAAGGCCGCACCGCGATAGTCCCGGCCGCTCGCGGTCTTGACCGTGATGCCGTCGGCCTTCTCCTCGACATCGACGACCTTCTGCGAGGCGTCGAGCCGGATGAGATTGGATTTGCGGCACGCGTCGAGCAGCACATTGAGCAGATCGGCGCGGTGGATGAGCGCATAGGGATGATGGAATCGCTTGCGGAAGGCCTCGCCGAGCGAAATACGCGTGACCTCCTCACCTGTGATCGAGTCGCGCATGATGAGATTGTTGGGAAACACCGCAAGCGCGCTGATCGGCTCGACCAGGCCCAGGTGCTCCAGCATCCAGAACGCATTGGGCCCGAGCTGAATGCCGGCGCCGATTTCCTTGAACTCGGCCGCCTGTTCGATGATCTGGGTCGGGATACCCTGGCGCTCCAGCGCCAAGGCTGCAGTCAGCCCGCCGATGCCGCCACCGACGATCAGGACCTGTTCGCTCTTCCAATCATTATTCATTGCCGCGTTTCCTCCGCGGACACTGTAGAGCGGCAATTGTTGGCCGTCATCCAGCCGTCTGCGCTGGGGAGCCTTACGCCTGCCGCAGTGCCGTGAGCACGCGCTCGGGCGTGATCGGCATCTGCGTGAGCGGCGCGGCGCCGAGCGGATGCAGCGCGTCGTTGATCGCATTCATGATGCAGGCCGGCGCGCCGGCGGTGCCGGCTTCGCCGGCGCCCTTGGCGCCGAGTTCGGAATCCGCGGTCGGCGTTACGACATGGCCGATCTCGATGTCGGGCATTTCGCCGGCCATCGGCACGAGATAGTCCATCAACGTGGCATTGAGCATCTGGCCGTCGGCGTCGTAGAGGCAATTCTCGTACAGCACGCCGCCGATGCCCTGCACGATGCCGCCGCGGATCTGCTCGTCGACAAGCTGCGGATTGATGACGGTGCCGCAATCCTCGACGCACCAGTGCTTCAAGAGCCTGACTTCTCCGGTGCGGATATCGACCTCGACATAGGACGTCTGCACGCCGTTGGTGAAGGCGAACGGCCATTGCCGCGGTACATAATGCCGCGTCACCATGAATTCGGCCTGGAAACCCGGCGGCAAAGTATCGGGCCTGAAATAGACGACGCGCGCCACTTCATCGAGGCCCATGCGCTCGCGGCCGGTATCGCCATCGACGACGACACCGCTTCGGATATCGAGCTTCTTGGGATCGGCCTGCAGGATCGAGGCCGCCGCCGCAAGCACGTTGTCGCGCAGGGCCTTGCCCGCCTGCCACGCCGCCTCGCCGCCGATGCCGGCGGCACGCGAAGCCCAAGTGCCGCCGCCGTAAGGCGTGTTGTCGGTATCGCCAGTGATGACGCGCACCCGCTCAATCGGCACGCCGAACGACGAGGCGACGACTTGCGCAAGAACGGACTCGGTGCCCTGCCCCTGTTCAGTGACGCCGGACTGGCAGATCACAGCGCCGGTAGCATCAAGCTTCAACGTCGCACCATCCTGCGAGGAGATGCGCGCGCCGCCGACGCCGTAGAAGGCCGCCGACGGATTGGTCACTTCGATGAAGGAGGCAAAGCCGATGCCGCGATGAATGCCGCGCGTGCGCAATTGCGCCTGCTCGGCACGCAGCGCCTGGTAACCCATCATCTTGAGAATCTTATCGAGCGACGCATGATGCGACAGGCCTTCGAATTTCAGGCCTGCGGCGCTGGTCGCCGGATAGGCATCATCGGCAAAAAGATTGCGCCGCCGCAGCTCCGCCGGATCCATGCCGATCTTGAGCGCGGCCTGCTCGACCAGGCCTTCGGTCACCGCGGTCGCGATCGGATGGCCGACCGCGCGGTATTGGCACATGACATTCTTATTCTGGAACACGACGCGGGCGCGGGCGCGATAGTTCGGGCACACGTAAGGGCCGCCGACCAGGTTGACGACCTGGTTGGCCTCGATGCCGCTGGTGCGTGGATAGACTGAATAGGGCCCAATGCCGGTCAAATCGTCGATCTCAAAAGCGGTGATCGTGCCGTCCTTCTTGACCCCGATCTTGGCTTTGACGCGATGGTCGCGGGCATGAATGTCGGTGACAAAGCTCTCCAAGCGGTCGGCGACGAATTTCACCGGCCGCTTGAGCAGTTTCGACAGCGCCGCGGTCGCCATCTCGTCGGCATAGATATGCACCTTGATGCCGAACGAGCCGCCGACGTCCTTGGTGAGCACCCGCACCTGGTGCTCTTCGAGCGCCAGATGCTTGGCGAAAATATTCTGCGTCATGTGCGGCGCTTGGGTGCCTTGATACACAGTCAGGCGCTGCTCGCCGGGATTCCAGTCGGCGACGATGGCGCGCGCCTCGTTTGTCACACCGGTATGGCGGCCGAAGATGAATGTCGTCTCGACCACTGCGTCGGCCTCGGCCAATCCCTTGTCGACCTGGCCGACATCGAGCACGCGTTCAAACGTGAGATTGTCGCCGAGCTCGGGATGGATCACCGGCGTCTTGGCGTCGAGCGCGGTTTCCGCATCGGTAACGCTCGGAAGCACTTCATAGTCCACCCCGATCAGCGCGCAGGCATCCTCGGCCTCGGCGCGCGAGCGCGCCACGACCGCGCAGACCGCCTCGCCCTGCCAGCAGGCGCGCTCGACGGCGATGGCATATTGCGGCGCCGACTTGATGCCTTTGAGATGGGTGAGCACACCGACCCAGGGCGTGATCACTTTGGCGAGTTCGGCGCCGGTGACGACCGCGATCACGCCCGGAGATTTTTTCGCATCGGCGGTGTCGATATTTTGGATCCGCGCATGTGCATGCGGCGAGCGCACGAAGGCGACATGCGCCATGCGCGGCAGAGTGACGTCACTGACATATTGTCCGCGCCCTTGGGTCAGCCGTGCCAGATTGGGCCGCGGCACCGAACGGCCGATATAGGAATTCGGCCGGTCGAGCGCGCTGAGGCCGGACGGCTGGTCGGCGGCGATCTTCATGCGCCAGCGCCAGGTGCTATAAGAACCGAGTCGGCCAATTCAGCGTGCGCCACATATGCGCGGACGGCGAATTGTCGAAGCCGAGGCCCTCTTTCGGCTGCCGGAAGTGGCGGCCGATAATGTCGACGAAATCGTCGAGATTGACCTTGGCGTTCGGATCGAACGAATAGACGTCGTTCACCGTGATCAGGCGCGAGGTCATGTACCATTTGTGGTTTCGCGCCCGCTCGTATTCGGCGACGATATAGGGCTCGGGCTTATAGTCGGCGCCGAAATGTTTGATGTACATTTCCGGATATTCGTAACCGACCGACAGGTCGGGGAAGAACCGCAGCGCCTGATGCATGCGAATCGCCCAGCTCACTTCCTCGTCGACATAAGGCTCGATCATCTGCGCGCCCCAATAGCCGTGGTCGCAGCGGATGAAGCCGACGACGCCGATGTCGTGCAACAGGCAGGCGAGAACGACTTTCTCGTCGTGGCCGTTCTTCAAGGCGAGCGTCGCGCTCTGCAGCAAATGGTTGGTCGAGGCAAAGCGGTGCTTCATGAAATCGATCAGTGTCGGCTTCTCCGGCAGCGCCGGCAGCCGGGGATCGGCGCCCATCAAAAAATACTTGTCCGGATTGGCCGCCTTTAGCCCTTGAGTCGACGACATTTCGACTTTGCCGTCGCCAAGATAGAACAGCGTCGACTTTGTCGCGATGCGCTCGTTGAGATCGTTCATCATTTTTTCTTCGAGCTCGTCGGCGCGCTCCGACAAGGTCACTGCTTTAAGCGCGCCGGGGTTTTGATGTTCATTCATGGAGAACCTGCCTTTTCCGCCCGCATAAGGGCCACGAATTCGATCGCATCGACGATCGCCTGGTACCCGGTACAGCGGCAGTAATTACCGGAGAGATGTTCACGGATCGTATCACGAGACGGCACCCCGCCGCGCGACAAAAGCTCCTGCGCGCCGATCAACATTCCGGGTGTGCAAAATCCGCATTGCAGCGCATTGCGTTTCTGGAACGCCTCCTGCAGATCGGCAATGAGCCCCGAATCGGAGATACCTTCGATGGTTTCGACTTCGGCTCCGTCGCATTGCACGGCGAGCACCAGGCAGCCGCGCACCACCTCGCCGTCGACCAGCACGGTGCAGGCGCCGCAGACGCCTTGCTCGCAGCCGATATGGCTGCCGGTCAGTCCCAAATCCTCGCGCAGGAAATCGACCAGCGTTTTTCGCGCTTGGACGCGCTCGCGCACGTCCTCGCCGTTGACGCGGATAGCGACGTCGAGCTGGCGCTCTCCCATAACCCATCCGGGCCGTTATTGTTTCAGGACTTCATAGCATCACAGGAACGGCAGGTCAGGCAACCTTGCCGGTCACAATGCCGCGCACCATGTCGATGGCGCGGCGCAGCAGCGTCTGCGAGGCTTCGAGAGTGCGGAAGGCCGCATGGGCGGTCAGCGTAACGTTTTGCATCTGGGCCAAGGGATGATCGGGCTTGAGCGGCTCGGCGTGAAATACGTCAAGCCCGGCATGGCGGATATGACCGCTGCGCAAAGCCGCGATCAGCGCGGTCTCGTCGACCAAAGCCGCACGCGCCGTGTTGACGAAAATGACGCCCGGCTTCATCGCCGCGAATTGCGCCGGACCGAGAAAGCCGCGAGTTTCGTCGCCGAGCGTCATATTCATCGAGATCACGTCGGAACGCGCGAGCAACTCATCGAGGGGAACCAGCGGCGCGCCGGGCCGCGGCGAGCGATTCCAGGCGATGACCTTCATCCCGAGCCCCTGCCCGATTCGCAGCACCTCGCTGCCGATGCCGCCGAGCCCGATGACACCGAGTGTTTTGCCGAGAAGCTGCAGACCGCCATGCGGCACCCAGGTTCCGACGCGCACTTCGCGATCCATGGCGGCGATGTCGCGGCAGGCGGCGAACATCAGCGCAATCGCATGCTCGGCGACCGCCGTGTCGCCGTAATTGCGGATGGTATGGACTTTGATGCCACGCTCGGCGAGCTCGGCGATATTCATGTAGCTCGCGGCGCCGGTGCCCAGAAAAACCACGTGTTTGAGCGCATCACATTTATCGACCAGATCGGTCGGCAGATAAGAATGATCGTCGACGCAGATGTCGTAGCCCTTCAGCACGGTCGGCAGATCGGAAAGCGCATAGGGCTTGCGATTGACGTCGATCGGCGGATCGTCCGGGCGCGAAACGCTCGCCCATACCGGCGCCAGCTGGTCGTTGCAGTCGATAAAGAGAGATTTCATGAGCATTTTCAGGCAGAGGGATCAGACCGGCGTTGACGCTAAGATCGCCGACTTTTAACACATCGTCCGGATCGCGGAAGGCGGCGGGGCGCCGTCTCTGTTCTGAAAGGATTTGATATGCGCCTTGCAAGCTACGCGTTGCGTGGCCGCCTGAGTTTCGGCGCCGTGACCGGCGACGGCATCGTCGACCTGCGGCCGCGGCTGCATAAATTCCACAGCCTTGCCGACGTGTTCCGCGCCCAGGCGCTCGCCGAAGCGCAAGCCGCCTCCGACGGAGTCCGGCCCGACGTGCCGTTGAGCGAGGTCGAGCTGTTGCCGCCGCTGTTGACGCCGGAGAAGATCCTGTGCGTCGGCATCAATTATGCCAACCGCGCCCAGGACTATAATGTCACCAACAATCCGAAATATCCGAGCATGTTCTACCGCGCGCCCAATTCGCTGGTCGGCGCGGGACAGCATCTGATCGTACCGAAAGTTTCCGAG
This sequence comes from uncultured Alphaproteobacteria bacterium, assembly GCA_963746715.1. Taxonomy (GTDB): domain Bacteria; phylum Pseudomonadota; class Alphaproteobacteria; order Rhizobiales; family Xanthobacteraceae; genus BOG-931. The sequence continues at coordinate 265,567 of CAVVCW010000001.1, forward strand.
CAGCTCGACTACGAAGGCGAGATCGCCATCGTCATCGGCCGCGACTGCAAACATGTGCCGAAAGACCGCGCGCTCGAGGTGATCGCCGGCGTCACGCTATGCAACGAAGGCACGATCCGCGACTGGACGCGCCACGGCCAGTTCAACGTCACCCAGGGCAAAAATTTCGACGCCTCCGGCAGCATCGGACCGTGGATTGTGACCGGCATCGATCTGACAAAGCCGCTGCATCTGCTCACGCGCAAGAACGGCGAAGTGACGCAAGAGGACTCGACAGCGAACATGATCTTCTCGTTCGCCGACATCATCGCCTATGCGACGACCTTCATGACGCTGAAGGCCGGCGACGTGATCTGCACCGGCACGCCGGTGAAGAAGATCAAGTCCGATCCGCCGGTGTGGCTCAAGCCGGGCGACACGATCGACGTCGAGTGCCCCGAAATCGGCACGTTGCGCAATGCTGTGGCGGCCGAAACGTGAGCACGACCACCCCCGCGGCCTGTGTCATCGGCTGGCCGATCGGGCATTCCCGCTCGCCACTCATCCATAATTATTGGCTGAAGTACTACCGCATCCCGGGCGAGTATCGCAGCGAGGCGGTGCCGCCGAATGAGTTCCGCGGCTTCGTCCAATCGCTCGCTGCACGCCGCTATATCGGCGCCAATGTCACGGTGCCGCACAAAGAGGCGGCGCTTGCTTGCTCGCGGCCCGACGATCCCGCCAGCGCGGTCGGCGCCGCGAATACATTATGGCTCGACCGCGGCGAATTGCGCTCGACCAATACCGATGTCGAAGGCTTTTTGGACAATCTCGACGCCTGCGCGCCGGGCTGGAGCCAAGCCGCGAAACACGCCATCGTGCTCGGCGCCGGCGGCGCGGCGCGCGCGGTGGTTTACGGACTGCTGCAGCGCGGCATCGCCGATGTCGCCGTGATCAATCGCAGCCGCGAACGCGCCGAAGCACTGCGGCAGCGGCTCGGGACAGGTGTTCGCACGCGAGCTTGGGACGAGCGCAACGTGGCGCTCGGCGCTGCGGACCTGCTCATCAACACCACGACACTTGGCATGCACGGCCAGCCCGCGCTTGAGATTGCGGTCGAACGCTTGCCCGCTCACGCCATCGTAAGCGACCTCGTTTATGTGCCGCTGCGCACGCCGCTCCTCAACGCCGCGATGGCCCATAAACTGCGCGTTGCCGACGGACTTGGCATGTTGCTGCACCAGGCCGTCCGCGGCTTTGCCTTGTGGTTTGGCAAAACCCCTGAAGTTACTGCGGAATTACGGGCGCTGGTCGAGGCCGACCTCGGCGCATAAATCGCATAAATCGCCGGAATAAGCCGTGCAACCCTGGGGTTTTAATGCCATCCAGGGGCGTTACACGCATAGATATGTCGGGAGAACGAATATGATGACACGCAGGATTATTGCTGCCACCGGCTTGGCTTTGCTCTTCGCAACATCGGTTGCGATCGCGCAGGCGCCGCCGCCTCCCGTCCGCGTTCGCGGCACCATCGACAGCGTCGATGCCCAGACCCTGGCCGTGAAATCGCGGGACGGCACGACGGTGAACCTCAAGCTTGCCGACAACACGCCGGTACGCGCGGTCGCCAAGGCGTCGATCGCCGACGTCAAGCAAGGCGGTTTTGTCGGCATTACCGCCATGCCGCTTCCGGACGGCACGCAGAAGGCCGTGGAAATTCACATTTTCCCCGAGGCCATGCGCGGCACCGGCGAAGGGCACCGTCCGTGGGACCTGATGCCCAACAGCACCATGACCAATGCCACCGTCGACACCGAAGTCGCCGTCAGCGATGGTCAAAAGCTCGTCCTGAAATACAAAGACGGGGAAAAGACATTCATCGTGCCGCCGGATGCGGCCATCGTCGCTTTCGTGCCGGCAACCATGGCCGACGTGAAGCCGGGGACGAAAGTTTTCGTCATTGCGGCGAAACAGCCGGACGGCTCGCTCAACGCGTCGAGCATCACAGTGGGCCGCAGCGGCGTGAACCCGCCGATGTGAGCGATAAATTCCTCCCGGTGAAGAGCTTAATGTGAGCAAAACACCGGGAGGGATCATATGAAAATCAAACATCTGTCGGCCGGCATTGCCGCCGTCGCGGCGTTTGCTGTCGTGCCGGCGCTGGCGCAACAGTCGCAACGCGTCCGCGGCACGATTGAAAGCACCGACGGCTCTTCGATCACCGTCAAGCAAGCCGAAGGTCCGGACGCCACCGTAAAGCTCGCCGACAACGTGCAGGTCTTCGGCGTCGTGCCTGCAACGCTCGCCGACGTCAAAGCCGGCAACTATGTCGGCGTCGGCGCCATGCCGCAGCCGGACGGCAGCCAAAAAGCGATCCAGGTGATGATCTTTGCCGAATCGCAGCGCGGCACCGGCGAAGGCTTTCGACCGTGGGACCGTCCCGGCTCGACCATGACCAACGGCACGGTCGATACCACAGTCGCTGCCGTCAACGGACAGACGCTGACGGTGAAATACAAAGACGGCGAACAGAAAATCGTCGTCGGCCCCGACGCCACGATCCGCGCCTATGTCATTGGCGACAAGAGCGAGCTCAAGCCCGGTGCGCATATTGCTATTGTGCGCGCCGACAAGGCCGCCGACGGCACGCTCTCCACGGGCCGCGTCAATGTCGGCCGCGATGGCGTCGTGCCGCAGTGATGTAGTGAACGAAGGCTGTCGGGCCCCGCGCTAGGATTTCACCGGATGCGGTGCGCCTGGGCACCGTATCCGCGTGCGGGCGCTCAATTCCCAGACACTCAATTCCCAAACACTCAATTCCAATGTCGGTCGCAATGGCGGTGGAAGTTGTTGTCGGTCCAGCAATGGCCCCTGCTGATCGAGGGCCCCCAGAACGGCTTGCCCCAGACTGCGCCGACGACACCGCCGACGACCGCACCGGGAGGGCCTGCCACAAGAAGGCCAGCGCCGGCACCCGCCGCCGCACCAACCATGTCGGCGCGGGCGCTCGAAGCCGCCATCGCGCTCGCGAAAATTGCCGTCACCATCAAAAGCTTACGCATTACGCTACTCCTTCCACCCTTGCGAATTGGGCATGATCTCTTCGGAAAACCGGTTCCCACTTTTCCGGATCATGCCCGGCGACGCCTATTCCGGCGCCGTCGCGATATGAAAATTTTAGTAACACGCGACACCTTTTCATAAGGTTGACGATTGGAACCCCAACAAGCCCCCTCTTTGCCCGAAGGCGGTATTCCTGTGCCTACATCGCGGCAATAACACGGCGGTCGATATCACTGACTTTAGTAACGCCCATCAGTGCCATGGTGGTGAGAAGCTCGTTGCGCATGATGTCGATGGCGCGGGCGACGCCCGCCTGCCCGCCGGCGCCGAGCCCGTAGATGTAAGCGCGGCCGCTCATGCAGGAGTGGGCGCCGAGCGCAAGCGCGCGCGCGATGTCCTGGCCGGAGCGGATGCCGCCGTCGAACATGACTTCAAGCTCCGAGCCGACCGCCGCGACAACGGGCGGCAGCATGGAGATCGAGGACGATGCGCCGTCGAGCTGACGGCCGCCGTGATTTGAGACGACGATCGCCGCGGCGCCTGTCTTCGCCGCAATGCGGGCATCCTCGACGTCGAGAATGCCTTTGAGGATAAGCTTGCCCGGCCACAGGCTCTTGATCCATTCGACGTCTTTCCAGTTCAGCGTCGCGTCGAACTGTTCGGAAATCCATTTCGACAGCACGGTGACGCTTTCCATGCCGGGATAATGTCCGGCGATATTGCCGAAGGTCTTGCGCTTGCCGCGCAACATGCCGAGCGCCCAAGCCGGCTTGGTGGCGATGTCGATGACGTTCTTCAAACGAACCTTTGGCGGAACGGTCATGCCGTTCCTGATATCGTTGTGGCGCTGTCCGATGACCTGCAGATCGACGGTAAGCACCAGCGCGCTGCATTTGGCCGCTGCCGCGCGTTCGATCAGCGCGCGGATGAAGCCGCGGTCTTTCATCACATAGAGCTGAAACCAGAACGGCTTGTCGACCGCCGCGGCGACATCTTCGATCGAACAAATCGACATTGTCGACAGCGTGAACGGGATGCCGGCCGCTTGCGCCGCCCGGCAAGCAAGGCTCTCGCCGTCGCCGTGCTGCATGCCGCACAGCCCGATCGGCGCGAGCGCAAGCGGCATCGTCGCCGGCTCGCCGAGAATGGTGGTTTTGGTCGTTCGCTGGGAGACGTCGAACAGAATCCGCTGCCGCAGCTTGATGCGTTCGAGATCGGCGCGGTTGGCGGCCAGCGTCTGCTCCGCATAGGAGCCCGAATTCGGCATAATCGATAAAGGCGCGCGGCACCTTGCGGTGGGCGAGTTGCCGCAGGTCCTCGATACAGGTCATGTTTCGCATAGCGAAGGTCCCAGCTCTTGGCGAATCTTAGCACACCGCGCGCGGCATCCGGGCAAACTGCCGTTCGGCCAAAACAACGGCGGACAGAGCCGGCCATGAAACGTGACAATAGAGCGCGGTGATGGAACGAACGGCGAATTCGCGCGTTATTTCACAGGTTTGACATATCAGGTCGCCGGGCCTTCCGGCCGGCCGGGGTTACAATTCGGCAAACGCTCAAATTCGGGAACGCTCGCAATGGAGCAATGGACGAAGCATCGGTTCCGTCAAATCGCCTACGCCGGTTTCGAGGATACCGGACGCGCCGAACAAGAAGCCAGGCGCCGGGAGAAGGAACAGAAGCAAGCCAAGGACGCGAAGGTCCAGGCGGAGCTTGATGAGGCCCTTGATCTCGGGCTTGAGGACAGTTTTCCTGGCTCGGATCCCGTGTCGGTCACCCAGCCGCCGCCGAGCGCCTACGACAAGGACGCGGGCTGAGATTTTCGCTGCCCAAATCCACCGGTTCCAACGATGCCAGCCTAGACCATTGAATTCAATGGCGCTTGTGCTGAAGGAACGGTTACGCGGAGCGGTAAGATTACCCCATATTTTTTGAAGCGACGAAGACCGATAAAGGGCTAGTATTGCCGGCCGGAGTGGTCGGCGTGGGGCCCAGCAATGGTTCGCAAGTATTTTGGTACGGACGGCATCCGTGGCCTCGCCAATGGCGTGATCACGCCGGAATTGGCATTGCGCGTCGGCCAAGCGACGGGGCTGGTGTTCCGCCGCGGCGAGCATCGCCATCGCGTCGTGGTCGGCAAGGATACGCGGCTCTCCGGCTACATGATCGAAAATGCGCTGGTTGCGGGCTTCACCTCGGTGGGCATGGACGTGCTGTTGCTCGGCCCGATCCCGACGCCGGCAGTGGCCATGCTGACGCGCTCGATGCGCGCCGATCTGGGCGTGATGATCTCGGCCTCGCACAACCCCTACGACGACAACGGCATAAAATTGTTCGGCCCGGACGGCTACAAACTGTCCGACGAGGTCGAGCATAAGATCGAAGCGCTGATCGACGCCGACAAGGCCAAGCAATTGGCGAAAAGCGCCGAGCTCGGCCGCGCCAAGCGCATCGACGGCGTGCACGACCGCTATATCGAATTCGCCAAGCGCACCATGCCGCGCAATCTCTCGCTCGACGGGCTGCGCGTCGTGATCGACTGCGCCAACGGCGCCGCCTATCGCGTGGCGCCGGAAGCGCTGTGGGAGCTCGGCGCCGACGTGGTGTCGATCGGTGTCGAGCCGGACGGCTTCAACATCAACCACGACTGCGGCTCGACCGCGCCGGACACGCTGTGCCGCAAGGTGCGCGAGATGCGCGCCGATATCGGTATCGCGCTCGACGGCGACGCCGACCGCGTGGTGATCGCCGACGAGCACGGCCATCTTGTCGACGGCGATCAGCTGCTTGCCGTGATCGCGGAAAGCTGGTCGGAAGATCGGCTCCTGACCAAGCCGGGCATTGTCGGCACCGTGATGAGCAATCTCGGGCTCGAGCGGCATCTGCAATCGCTGAAACTGTCGCTGGTGCGCACGCCGGTCGGCGACCGCTATGTGCTCGAACACATGCGCGAGCATGGCTACAATGTCGGCGGCGAGCAGTCCGGCCACATCATTCTGTCCAATTACACCACGACCGGCGACGGCTTCATTGCCGCCCTGCAATTGCTTGCGGTGGTGAAGAAGAAGAACAAGCCGGTATCGGAAGTCTGCCACCGCTTCGAGCCGCTACCGCAAGTAATGCGCAATGTGCGTTACCGCAGCGGCAAGCCGCTCGAACTTGTGCAAGTGAAGTCCGCCATCGCCGACGGCGAAAGCCGCCTCAACGGCCATGGCCGCCTCGTCATTCGCCCGTCCGGCACCGAGCCCGTGATCCGCATCATGGGCGAAGGCGACGACAAAGCGATGGTCGAGGAAGTCGTCGACGGTATCGCCGAAGTGCTCGCCGCCCACGCGGCGTAACTTCGTCGTCCTCTCGCGCAAGCGGCACCGCCAACACATACGCTCCAGCCACATCCACGCCAATAAACAGGCAGAACGGCGCTCGCACTTGTCGAGTCAGCGCCAAGGTATTTGGCGACAGCCAGAGCGCACATCGTCGATATGTCGCCGTTCGATCCGTGATGGCCATCACATAGCTCACGCGCCGCGATGGACGACCGCGACAATCTCCTTTTGCAAATTGGAGCGATCACGCATCGACGACGACTTGCAGAAAAATTCCTTGGCCATCATCGGATAAATGAAACTCAAACAAATTCGCCGCACTACCCGGATGGGTAGGGCTATGCGCATGTTTGCGCGCGGAGCTTTATCTTTTGCCGCAAATCCATTCGCCTCGCTCCTCCGTATGTCATACGACAACGACATTGACGGCGCATTGCCGCAAGACGTCGATGATTTTACCCTGCAATATCACAGGAGCACGACATGCCGATGCGCGGCGAACTTGCAATACCGGCGACGCAATCAAATTTGGAGTGGGAGCTTTCCGACCACGGCATTTGGTCGGTCGTGTGTTTCTGCTTGGTCGGCCTGCTCGTCACGTTCTGCTTCGCGTTGACCGAATTGAGGTTCGATCAGCTTCCATTGCTCATCGCTCAATACAATGCCTTCGGTTGACGTCGTGTTGCGCGCCAATCCGACTTCCGGCTGCGCAGATTTTTTTATGGATGCACCCCTACTCGGCACCACACGGCGTGATGAATGTGGCGACGCTGCTGGACAGGCGAAACATTAATAGGGCGGAGATTTACCCGCGCGATTTCAAGAATTGCGCAAACGCCTTCAGCGTCGTTTCGGACACGTAGTGCTCGATGCCTTCGGCATCGGCTTCCGCCGCTTCGGTCGGCACGCCTAGCGCGCGCAGAAGGTCGACGACGAGCCGGTGGCGCGCCCGCACGCGGGTGGCGAGCGCGTGGCCTTTTTCGGTGAGAAAGACGCCGCGATAAGGCCGCGCGGTGGCAAGTCCTGCGCGCTTCACCCGCGCGATGGTCTTGATCGCGGTGGCATGAGAGACGCCGAGGCGGCGGGCGATATCGGTCGGCCGCGCCTCGCCTTCGCTTTCGAGGAGGTCGGCGATCAGCTCGACATAGTCCTCAAGAAGCGCGGTCGCCTGCGCCGATCGGGTCTTGCCGAAGCGGCGGGCCTGGGTGCCTTCGGCGGGAAGCTTGCCCATAACGGCCTGATGCGAGGGGTGCGGCTGGATCACGCACGCCTCAAGAACATATTTTTCTCTCCGTGTCAAAATGTAGCCTAAGCTACATAATGGAGCCATTGACGCAAAACCGGGCGCCACCTATACTGTAACCCATGCTACATTTTCGTGTTGGTGCTGCATGAGGCTGCCTGAAATGCGCAGCCCCGCTCTGGGCGGGACGGCCGACGGCGACACGGCCGGCAGTCCCGCGTCGCTGACGGAACGCACCGTCGCCGCCACCCGCGGAGTTCTGGCCGGCCAGCGCGGCCCTTGGCGCACGGCCCTGGCTTTCGGCGGCCCCGCGGTCGTTGCCTCGATCGCCTATATGGATCCCGGCAATTTCGCCACCAACATTCAGGCCGGCGCCAAATATGGCTATGGCCTGCTCTGGGTCGTGCTGATCGCCAATGTGACCGCCATGCTGTTTCAGGGCCTCTCGGCCAAGCTCGGCATCGTCACCGGCAAAAATCTCGCGGAAATGTGCCGCGATCATTTCCCGCAAAAACTGGTCTGGGCGATGTGGCTGGTCAGCGAGGTCGCGGCCATGGCGACCGATCTCGCCGAATTTCTCGGCGGCGCCATCGGCCTGTCATTGCTGTTCCACATGCCGCTTCTTGCCGGCATGGTAGCGACGGCGATCGCGACTTACGGTCTTCTGGCCTGCGAGCGCTTCGGCTTCCGGCCGCTCGAACTGATCATCGGCGCGATCGTCGGCGTGATCTGCCTTTGTTATCTCCTCGAAATGTTCATCGCGCCGGTCGACTGGGCCGCCGCGGCGTACCATACCGTCGTACCGCATCTTGCCGATTCCGAAGCGCTGCTGCTCGCCGTCGGCATTATCGGCGCGACCGTGATGCCGCATGCGATTTATCTGCATTCCGGCCTCACCCAGGCGCGCGTGCCGGTCCGTGACGACAATGACCGGCGCATGGTTCTGCGCTACTCCAATCGGGAAGTCGTCATCGCGCTGGCCGTCGCCGGCCTCGTCAACATGGCCATGGTGATGATGGCCTCGAGCGCGTTTCACGCGGGCCATCCCGAAGTGGCGCAGATCGAAACCGCCTATCACACGCTGACGCCGCTTCTCGGCGGCGCGGCCGCCGGGATCTTTTTGGTGTCGCTGATCGCCTCGGGCATTTCCGCCTCGACGGTCGGAACGCTTGCCGGGCAGATGATCATGCAGGGCTTCGTCAGCTTTCGCATTCCGGTCTGGCTGCGCCGGCTGGTCACAATGTTCCCGGCATTTGTCATCGTCGCGCTCGGTGTCGACGCGACGAATGCGCTGGTGATGAGCCAAGTGGTTTTGAGTATTGCATTACCACTGCCGATGATCTCGCTGATCATTTTCACCAACAGAACCGACATCATGGGCGCGTTTGCCAACGGCAAGCTGACTCGGATCGCAGCAGTGGCTGCGACCGCTCTGGTTCTGGTGCTAAATATTCTGCTGATCAAAGAGAGCTTTTAGGACGAGAGCTTTTAGGACGCTTGGGCCGGTCCCAAACTGCGCGCGCGAACTTTGCGCACGCACGCCACAAGCGCGGGCGAGGAGCGGGCTTGTCGAGCCTCGCCATCCCGGACTGCCAACGCGCGATCCGGGTCATTCACTGGACACTGGATCAGTCAACCCGTCGCGGTAATTAAATACCGCGCGGCACACTCACATCGTCTTCAGATTTTCAGCGGCCGCCTTGCCGGTCTTGCGATCCGTCACGATTTCGAAGGACACGCGCTGACCCTCCCTCAGCTCACGCAGGCCCGCGCGTTCGACGGCGCTGACATGGACGAAAACATCCTTGCCGCCGCCTTCGGGTTGAATGAATCCATAACCCTTCTGCGCGTTGAACCATTTCACGGTACCGTTATCCACGCGTCTCTCCTCATAGGCATATCAGTTCATAAGCACATCAGTGTGAACCGCGCGATTGTGCACGGCCCGGTTCGATCGAGATTTTGGTGAAAGATCGTCAGTCAGGCGCGGTTTTCAATTCGCTGCAAGGCCAAATCGTTCGGCCGAAAACTCGATGCGCATATTTAACCGCATCGCAAATTCTCCGCAAGATGTTCTCGGCGGATTGTGACGATCGTGCGAGAGCAAAAATAGAATCAAAACACCTGCTGAGGGAAATTATTCATTCACCGCGATCGCTTCGCCGCCGCGCTTTGCCAATTCAATAATCGCCTCGAATACCGCCATACCGTGCAGCACGTCGGCAATAGGCACCGGATAAGAATTTCCATCGCGGATGGTCCGCGCGAACGCCGTCATCTCTTCGCGTAACATGTCGAAGCCGGAAAATTCCAAAATCTCGTCGGGCGGCGCGGCGACGACCCCGGTCGGGGCCGCGGTCGACGCCGGTGTGAAACGAAAACGTGACAGGTCGGCGCGCGTGATTTCAGCAAGTCCGTTGGTGCCGTAAGCGGTAAATGCGAAATTCGTCGCGGTCGCAACCGAACAAAAAATCAGCCCGGTGGCACCACTTACAAAGCGCAGCATGACCGTGGTCGTGTCGTCGGACGGGCCCGGATAGTAGCGCGCGGTGACGCAGCGTGCGTCGCGCACCCGGCCGGCGAATTCGATCATGTGATCGAGCGCATGCACGCCGACGGCGGTGAAGGCTCCGCCCGGCGCCTCCTCCGGCGCGGCGCGCCAATTGTCCGGCGCGACGAATTGCGCCGTCGACGTAGTGTGCTGCGCGACGAGCGCCATCACGTCGCCGAGGCGGCGGTCGCGAACGCGTGCGCGCACTTCGCCGACGCTTGGATGAAAGCGCCGAGTGAACCCGACCGCCAGGATCAGACCGGATTTGTGCGCGGCATCGGCGACGGCGCGCGCGCTCGCGAGATCGAGCGTCAGCGGCTTCTCGACAAAGACATGTTTCCTCGCGGCAATCGCGGCGAGTGCTTGCCCCTGATGCTGGCTGTGCGGGGTTGCGAGCACCACGGCGTCGATATCGGGATCGCGCAGGATATCGTCGTAGCTGTCGACCAGCTTGATGTTCTTGTCGCGGCAGAAATCCTCGGCGCTGGCACGCGTTCGCGTTGTGCCGAGGACGAAACGGAGATCGCTGCTGCCGGGTATGCTGCTGGTTTTTCCGGCCACGGCTGTAACCAGCGCCCGCCCCCAACGCCCCAAACCGACGATCGCGGCTCGGATCATTGAACGTCACGCTTGCGCCAGGCGGCGCGCCGCCTGTTGCCGCCGCGAGAATAAAAAGAAATCCGAACCATCATCAATCATAACACATTTACTGCGCAGTCAGTTATGCGCGGCCATCGGACTGGCGGACGCAAGCCGTGCATCAATGTCGAGCTCAGGCCTCTTGCCGGAGGCCGGTACCAATGCAACAACCCGCCACCTGATTGTCGGCGGCCGAATGGAGGACTACGCCTATGCGTATCGTTGCGCTCGAAGAACATTTTTCGGTCCCGGCGGTGGCGAGCCGCGTTCCGAAGGACGTGGTGCACCGCCGCGGTTTCCGGCCGAGGAATCTCACGCCCGGCGCGCCCAATCCGATGGAGCTGCTGCCTGAATTCGCCGAGAAGCGTCTCAAGTCCATGGATGCCGCCGGCATCAGCGTGCAGGTGCTGTCCAATGCCGGCCCCGGCCCGGATCTCATTCCGGGTCCCGACGGCGTCACAGCCGCAAAGGACGTCAACGATCATCTGGCAAAGGAGATCGCCCGCCATCCCGACCGCTTCAAAGGCTTCGCCGCGCTGCCGCTGCAAAGCCCCGATGCCTGTCCGGTCGAGCTCAGGCGCGCGGTGAAGGAGTTCGGCTTTCTCGGCGCCATGGTCAACGGCACGACCGAAGGCCACTTCCTCGATCATCCAAGCTATGACGGCCTCCTCGCCGCCGCGGTCGAGCTCGACGTGCCGGTCTATATCCATCCGCACATTCCGCCGGAGCCGGTACGCACCGCCTATTTCTCGGATCTTCCGGAAGGCGCCGGCCGCGTGCTCGAGACCGCCGGCTGGGGCTGGCACTCGGAAACGGCGGTGCATGTGCTGCGCATGGTGATCGCCGGCACGTTCGACAAGCATCCGAAACTGAAAGTCATCATCGGCCATATGGGCGAGATGATCCCGATGATGATGGCGCGCTTCGACAAGGTCTTTCAGCACGACATCGCACATCTGAAACGCCCGATCTCGCAAACCATTCTCGATCAGGTCTGGATCACGACCTCGGGCATTTTCGATCAGCCGCCGTTCATCTGCGCGCTGCAGATTTTCGGCATCGATCGCATTTTGTTTTCGGTCGACTATCCGTTCGCGCCCGACGCGGCCGGCCGCAAATTCCTCGACAATGTGGCGCTGCCGCCAGCCGAGAAGGCCAAGCTCGCGCACGGCAATGCCGACGCGCTCTTAAAGCTCAAGCCAGCAAGTAGGTAACCTAACGCTGGGCCGCGAAGCCTCGTGCGGACGTTATAGTGTGTCCGCACGAGCAAGCTTGCGCCACGTATCTATTGACCCTTGTCGGGTTCGCCCTCATTGCACCGCCGAATCCGGCTCGAATAGTAAACGGACATGCAAGATGATCTCGACCCATCCTGCAAGGAGTCGTGCACTTGCCGCGCCTGCGACCAGCCGATGAAGCTCATTCGCAGGCTCCCAAAGATCGGCGTGGCACCCGAATTGCTGGTTTTCTACTGTCGCGACTGTAATGAAGTCGACAGCACGAACTGGCGCCGGGGCCCTTCGCAAAACACGGTCGTGCTGAACTAAGCGAGCGTCGGGGAAAAGGCGGCGACGCGCCGATGGCGCTCCCTACCGGAATCGAACCGGTGTTTCAGCCTTGAGAGGGCCGCGTCCTAGACCGCTAGACGAAGGGAGCCTGCCCCCGAAATAACCGCGATGCGGGCGGCGTGCAAGCGGGTATGCGGGCTCCGTGCTGCGGCAGCGCTCCGAGCCCCCTACTGCTCGTTCGTAAACCGCAGATGCCCGGATTCCTTCATCGTTTTCAGATCGAAGACACGCATCTCGCTCGTGCCGTTATTGTCGATCAGCACGGCGACGCGGCCGCCGGAGCCCGCCATCGACACGATCCGCGCGCCCTTCGGCAGCGTGATGGCGTCCTCGACCGGCGTATTGCCCGCGGCGGAATACATCCGATAGCCGATGACGGTCACCACGGCCGCGATGGCAAGCACGGTGGTCAGCCCCGATATCATCATCATGGTGCGGGCGCGCGCGGCCAGCCGCTCGGATTCGGCGGGATCGCCCACTGCTGTTAGGTTGCTCCGGCCCTTGCCGGATAGAGTGTTCATGTCGTCTCCCACTTCCAACCCCACGTCCGCACCGATCACGCCGATTTCGGTCACGCAGGCTTCGGTTCGCGTCGCCGCAGACGAGGCCGGTGATCGGCTCGACCGGGTGCTGGCCCGTCACGTCGCCGAACTGTCGCGCTCGCGGCTCAAACTCCTGATCGAAGCTGGCGCGGTCGCCATCGACGGACAGACGATCCGCGATCCAAGCCACAAGGTCAATTCCGGTTCCGCTATCTTGGTTGACGTGCCGCCGCCGGTCCCGGCGAAGCCCGAGCCCGAACCTATCCCGCTCCGCGTCATTTACGAGGACGCCGACATCATCGTCATCGATAAACCCCGTAATCTCGTAGTTCATCCCGCCGCGGGCCACTGGACCGGAACGCTGGTGAATGCGCTCATTGCGCATTGCGGCGACAGCCTGTCCGGCATCGGCGGCGAGCGCCGGCCTGGCATCGTGCACCGGTTGGACAAGGACACGACCGGGACCATGGTCGTCGCTAAAAATGACCGCGCCCATCGGGCGCTGGCGGCGCAATTCGCCGATCACGGCAAAAGCGGCGAGCCGTTCGAGCGCAGTTATCTGGCTTTGGTCTGGGGCACACCTGACCGCCCGCACGGCACGATCGACCGGCCGATCGACCGGCATCCGAAATCGCGCGAGCGCATGGCGATCCGCGAAGGCGGCCGCGACGCCGTCACGCATTGGCAGGTGCTGGAGCGTTACGGCGTGCAGGCGGCGAAAACCGGCCGCAAGGGGAACAAGGGCAGTTCGTCCGCCGAGCCGGTGGCGAGCCTCCTGCTCTGCCGGCTCGAAACCGGCCGGACCCATCAGATCCGGGTCCATTTGGCCTCGATCGGCCACCCGATCATGGGCGATGAGGTCTATGGCAGCGGTTTCCGCACCAAAGCCGCGCTTTTGCCCCCGGCCGCTCAGACGGCGTTAACCGCCCTTGCCAGGCAGGCCTTGCATGCCCATATGCTGTCGGTGAAGCACCCGTCGAGCGGCGAATTTCTCCAGTTCCGGTCGGAACTGCCGCCCGATCTTGCCCGTTTGCGTGATGCGCTGGCCGACACCCAGCCCATGCCTCAACGCAAGCCGGACCCTGGCAGCAACTAAAAGTTTACCGGTATCAACGGTTTAGCTTCGGATCGGATTGTGGTTCACAGCTGCGTCGCGCCAATGTGACGCCGAACTCTCTTCCGAGCGCCCGATTCTAGCGTGTATGTTGCGGGTGCGAGATGAATGGAACTGGGTGCCGTCGGCTCGGAGAGCGATGGCCCCAATGGCCCGCCGCTCCGCGGGGGCATGAAGAAAATGGAGGGCGCTATCATGGCCCAGACTGCAGCACTTCCGGTCCTGTCCGGCGAGACCGGTCTTACCCGGTATTTAGAAGAAATCCGGCGGTTCCCGATGTTGGAACCACAAGAAGAATTCATGCTGGCGAAGCGTTGGCGCGAGCACGGCGACCGCAACGCTGCGCATAAGCTTGTCACCAGCCACCTGCGGCTCGTGGCCAAAATCGCCATGGGCTATCGGGGTTATGGACTGCCGATCTCGGAAGTCATTTCCGAAGGCAATGTCGGCCTCATGCAGGCGGTGAAGCAATTCGAGCCGGACAAGGGCTTCCGGCTCGCGACTTACGCCATGTGGTGGATCAAGGCGGCGATCCAGGAATACATCCTGCGTTCGTGGTCGCTCGTGAAAATGGGCACCACCGCCAATCAGAAGAAGCTGTTCTTCAATCTTCGCAAGGCGAAGAGCCGGATTTCGGCGCTCGAAGAAGGCGACATGCGGCCTGATCAGGTCAAGCTGATCGCCAAGCGACTCGGCGTCACCGAGCAGGACGTCATCGACATGAACCGCCGGCTCGGCGGCGATGCGTCGCTGAACGCGCCGATCCGCGAGGACGGCGATTCCGGCGAATGGATGGATTGGCTGGTCGACGACAGCGCCAGCCAAGAGAGCCGGCTCGCCGAATCCGAGCAATCGGAGAACCGCCATCAGGCGCTCGGCCAAGCGCTCAACGTGCTCAACGACCGCGAACGCCGCATCTTTGAGGCGCGCCGGCTCGCCGACGAGCCGATCACGCTCGAAGAACTCGCCGAAGAATTCGGCGTATCGCGCGAACGCGTGCGCCAGATCGAAGTGCGCGCTTTCGAAAAGGTCCAGAAGGCGGTGAAGTCAAACATCGCCCACATGGAAAGTCCGGAAGCCGCGGCGTCGATGGCGGCGCATTAAGCCAACCCGATCGACAAACCAAAATCGTCATGCCCGGCCAAGGCTGAACCTTGCGCTGGGCATTTCATTTATGAGTACGCCCGCGCGCTCGCGTGGTTGAACGATCTGTTCAGCGAGAGACCCATCATTTAGAATGTTGGGGTTCGCGCGCGCCGCATTTCGCGTAACCTTACACACATGAGCGATAGCCAAGCCCTGTTCGCGGCGCTCCGTCACTCAGCCGACGCTAAGATCGCGGCAGCGATCGAGCAGCTCGTCACGTCGGGCGCCGACCGCGAGCTGGTCCGCATCAATGTGCTTGCATTCGCGGCCGCTCGCGGCCTCGACGAGGAGCACACCATCGCGGCTTTCCTGCATGCATCCCAGCTCGGTATTTTCGATCTGTCATGGGATGTGCTTTGCCCGACGTGCCGCGGCGTGCTCGACGTCACGACAACACTCAAAGATGTTCACCGCGAGCCGTACGAATGCGCGCTGTGCAGCAAATCCTTCGAGGTCTCGCTCGATGAGATGATCGAAGTCGTCTTCACCGTCAGCCCGCGCGTGCGCAATGTCGCCGCCCACGATCCGAATACACTGCCGTTCTGGGACTATTACCGGCAGGTGTATTGGAGTTCCGCCGTCGACCTATCCGACGCGGGACTCGAGCGCCTGATCGCGGAATTTACGCTCGATGCGCGCGTTCTTGATCCAGGCGAGCAGGCTCGCGTTTCGGTGCATGTGCCGGAGGGGTGGGTCATCCTGTTCGAGCCGGTGTCGCATTTCGGGCATTACATGAAGGTCGGAGCCGAACGCACTTCCGAAATCCAGAAGCTCGCGCTTGTCTTTGAAGGCACTCACGCGCCGACCGCAACAACGCCCCTGAAGACGGGACCGCTGCAACTGACGATCACCAACCGCACCAGCACACGTGCCCTGCCGGTGGTCTGGATCGAGAATCGCAGTTTCGACGAACTCGTCGGCCAGCGCAGACCGAACCTCACGGCAAAACAAATCTTCACCAACCAGACGTTTCGCGACCTCTATCGCACTGACACGCTTGACGTCGATCAAGGGCTGAAAATTGTCAGTCTGACACTTCTCTTCACCGATCTTAAGGGATCGACCGAGCTTTACGCCCGCGTCGGCGACCTGGTCGCCTACGAACTGGTGCGCAGGCATTTTCACCTGCTCACCGAGATCGTAGCGGCCGAGGGCGGCGCGGTGGTCAAGACCATCGGCGACGCCGTGATGGCGACCTTCCCGACGCCCGACCGCGCGCTCGCCGCAGCACTGCATATGCGCGAAGCGATCAGCCTTGTGGTGAACGAGACACGGCGGGAGGATCTGCTGCTCAAGATCGGCATCCATGAGGGCCCGTGTCTTGCGGTGATGCTCAACGACAGGCTGGACTATTTCGGGCAGACCGTGAATATCGCGGCCCGCATCCAGGGACTGGCGTTTTCGCGCGCGATCTTCGCGAGCAAGTCCGTTGTCGAGCATCCGCAGTCGTTGTCAGTTTTGAAAACTGCCGGTATCACGCCAAGCCCGCAGAGCGCAGAGCTTAAAGGCGTCGCAGGCGAAGTCGCGGTCTACGAAATCCCCTGAGCGCCAATCCGGCGGTAGCTAAAAAGCCGAAGTTCAGCTCGGTCGCCGCGAAAAATATTAGCGACCACCCTATGGATTGCGTCAGTTGCAGGTGCAACAATAGCGTCGGGGTGCGACATATCGGTAGTTGCCGCCCGCCAGATGATGTCTGGCCTACGTGCGAGCGATCCCTCGATAAGAAGATCTTTAGACAAGAAGCTGAACTCTCGCACTTGCGCCGGCGCTGTTTGAGCGGACGTGCATTTGACTTGCAAACAGCAAGAGCAGGAGTGAGCCGTGACGAGAACTCCAACTTCGATAATTACGATCGTGTTAGTATTGCTCGCTGTCTTGGGCAGCATGGCCCTTGCGGCGCAGGACAGGTATACGCTGAAATTGGGCAAGCTTTCGTTTGCTGATTTCAAGGGATACGAAGACTGGAAGGATGTTTCAGTCAGTCAGACTGAAACTCAGTTAAAAGTGATCGTCGCAAATGACGTGATGATGGATGCGTATAGGAAAGGCCTCCCCACCGATGGCAAGCTTTTTCCTGACGGGTCGAAGATTGTGAAGATCGAGTGGACGTTCAAAAAGAACCCTGCGTCTCCTTATTTCGTGCAGGTGCCGGACACTCTAAAAGCGGTTGACGTAATCGAAAAAGACACCAAGAGGTTCCCGGACACGCACGGATGGGCATACGCCAATTTCATCTACGATGCCGCGTCAGACACTTTTGCGCCTGAGGGGACTGAACCTAACTGCGGCTATGCGTGCCACACGACGGTGGCGGCAAAAGATTACATTTTCACGCAATACCCCAAGCGATAAACGAACTGGCGGATCGAGTAAATCGTTGTCACCCTGCACCGCGTTTGTTGCCGTGCAGGTACCGCGCAGAAACCGCCGGCGAACTGCGTCACTAGAGGGCTGACATCGAACAATCTTCCAGCCACTTTAGACTGTCGGTTTGACGCGATACGATGTTTCAAACCTGGGCCCAGGGGATAATCAAGGAGAACAACCAGTGTCGAGCGTCCTTGCAAATTTCGATCCTTCCGCCGCCGCGATCGACCCCGAAAATATGGTCGAACTGGATCCCGGCAGCGCGGAGTTCAAAGCAAACGCGCACCGCCACATGGCCGAATGGGCGCGACGGCGTCCGTTCTACGCCGTCGCACCGGGGCAGCGTCCGCAAGTGATCGTCGGCCGCTATGAGGACACGCGCCAAGTATTTTCCGACACGAAGACATTCGCCTCCGAAATGCCGCGAGGCCCCGGCTGGGAAGCGTTCAATAAAGCTATGGACGCCCAGTTCGTGACCCAGATGGACGGCGACCAGCATGCCCGCGTGCGCCGGCTGCTCATACCGGCGTTTTCATCGCGCCGGATTACTCAGCTTGAAGACAGCATCGGCAAGATCATGGACCGCATGCTCGACAAGATCGAGGCTGACGGACCCGAATTCGACGGCATGGAGGATTACGGCGCTCACCTTGTCGTCGATGCTCTGCTCGAAGCCATGATCGACATGGACGAGCGCCGCAAAGCTGTATTCGTCGCGTTTCACGATCTCATTCCGGGAACGACTTACGTCAAGCCGGGTCAAACGTGGCCGCCGGAGTTGCGCCAGGCCTTCGATCGCGCCATGGAAGAGATCAAGATCATCATCGAGGAGCGCCGCGCCAGTCCTCGGTCCGATTTCATCAGCGACCTGGTCAACGCGCGCGACCAAGGCGACACGCTCAGCGATCGGGAACTGTTCGACCAGATTTTCGGAATTTGCGGGGCCTCGCTGTCGGCGACCAGCCGCGCCGCCGGTGGCGCGCTATACCTGCTTTATACGCACGACGCGCAGCGCCGCGAATTGATCGAAAATCCAAGCCTCATTCCCGAGGCCATCGAGGAGTGCCTGCGGCTGGGCAGCAACGGCTATTTCACCTTCCCGCGGATCGCCACATGCGACACGGAAGTTGGCGGAACACGAATTCCGAAGGGAACGGTGGTGCGCCCTTCACCGCTTGCGCCGAACTACGATCCCGACTTCTTTCCCGACCCGCTGCGGTTCGACATTCACCGCAAGCCCAAGCGGATCATGTCATTCGGCGCCGGACCGCACCACTGCATCGGCAACATCCTCGGGCGCTCGACGATCACGATCGCAATGACGCGTCTCTTGACGCGGTTTCCGCGGGCGTGCCTGCGCTATTCCGATTTCAAACCGGTCTATGGCGGGGCCGTCGGGGAGTTGCGGCTGCAAAGCCTGCCAATGCTGACGCATCCGCTGTGAGCACCGTCTCTGCCTGTGCGAACTCAAAAACTCTCAACGCGATAACTCTCTGCCGTTTTGCGCGTCCACCTTCGGCTTGCTATTCCGTGAGCGTGCCTAAGGGCGCGCATCTGCTATTGTGTAGGCATGAGACTTCGCCGCCGGCTCTCCGTCCTCGTCGCTATCGCTTTGGTGCCGTCGCTGTTGCTCACGGCATATAATGCGGCGCGCTGGAGAATATTCCTCGAATCGGAAACCCGCGCCACGGCCCTTTCGGAAGCGCGTCTTGCATCGAGCGAATTGGAGCAGATGATCGATAATGCCCGTCAGCTTATGACGGCAATGGCGCAATTCCCGTTGACCACGGACAACAAGACGGAGTGCGCCTCGTTCTTCAAATCCATAATCTCAGATGGCCAGACTTTTCACGACGCGTCGATCGTCGATACGGACGGAAAAGCTCTTTGTTCAACCATTCCGCCGCAAGACGCGCTCGACGTCGACGACCGTATCCGCCTTTATCAGTCCCTGAAGGCGAGCAAGCTCAGTATTGCAACGATCATTCAAGATCGGCCGACGCATTCCGCATCGATTCAAATATCGATGCCATATAAAGATACCGACGGCTCGATAAAGGGCGTGATTGTTCTTACCGGAGATCCGGAGCGATTGGCTGAAAGTTTCGCTGCCGATCAATGGCGATCCGAACACCGACTTGTCATTATCGACGGTCAGGGTTCTTTGGTGCTCACGCTTCCTGCAAATGAATCTGAAGAAGCCGATGCTGTTGCAAAGCAGATCTTTCCGCTCATTCCACATGCCAAGCCGGGGACGATTGATATCAAGGATTCAATCGGCCGGCCTCTGATTGTCGGCGTTGCGCCGTCCGCTCGCGCGCCTGAAAGTCTATTCACGGCGGTTGCGCTCGACCGCGATTCGGCTCTGGCGGAAACCTCCATCGTCAATGTCCGCGGGATTGCGTTCGATTTCATCTTCATAGTTCTTGCGGTTATCGTCGTATGGCTGGCCGCCTACCTCATGATCGACCGTCCCATCCGCGCAATTATCAGGAGCGCGCGCAAATGGGAGTCGGGCGACACGTCTTTGGCGTTTCCAAAATTCAGGTATTCGGACGAATTTGGACAGCTGAGCGCGGCGCTGACCCGAATGTCAGGCAGGATTGATGAACTGCTTAAACAAAAAGACCTCCTGTTACGCGAGCTTCAACATCGTGTGATGAACAGCCTTGCGCTGCTTTCGGGCCTCCTGGAAATGCAAAGGCGATCTACCAGGAGTTCCGTGGCGAAGGAAAATCTTGCCAATGCCCGCGACCGCGTTGTCGCGATGGGAACGGTCTATCGCCAGCTTTATCAGGCCGACACGTTGGAATATGTGGAATTCAGCGAATTTCTGAGAACGATTTGCGGCACGAGCGCGAGCGCCTATGTCGGAGCCAAGAGGCCATCGATCGCAGTCGAGGCTGATTCGCTCGAGCTTTCAGGTCCACATGCTATCTCGCTCGGCATGTTGACCCACGAATTGATAACAAACGCGCTCAAGCACGCATTTTCGGACGGCGAATCGGTGTCCATTAAAGTCACGCTGAAACACAAGAAGCGCCGCGGTATCGATTTGAGCGTTGCCGATCGGGGACGGGGGCTTCCGCCCGACTTCAAAATAGATGCCAAGTCATCGTCTTTGGGAATGAAGATCGTCGCTTCAACCGTGCAGCAGCTGGGCGGCACGCTCGAAATCAACAAACTCACGCCGGGGACTGAATTTGTAATTCACCTGCCCGCCGATATCGCGCAAACCTAGTCGAAGCCGAACCTGATCGAAGCCATGTGCTGGTGCGCCGCGAGAACGATTACTCCCGCAGCATCCCTTTAAGCGGCCAGCGGCAGAGAAAGATCATGACGCCGGCCAATGCGGCGATGCCGGCCACCAGCAAGAAGAATTGCGGCGGCGACATTCGGCTCCAAAAACTACCGATGTAGCCGGCGAGAAACCCGCCGGTGAAATTCGCCCCGAGCCAAATTCCCATCATCATCGATAGGATGCGCGCCGGCGCGACTTTCGTCACCAGCGACAGCCCGACCGGCGACAGATAAAGCTCGCCGACCGTGACGGTCGCGATCGATAACAGCACCCAGAGCCAACTCGCCTGGCCCGCGCCGGCGTGAAACGCGGCAAAGGCCCTGATGAGATCGGCCGCCGTGACGCCGAAACAGCCAAACGCCATCTTGGTGATGGTCGACGGCTCGGTGCGACGCTCGGCCTGCCGCGCCCACAGCATCACGACAAGGGGCGTGAAGGCAAAAATCATGAACGGGTTGAAGGCGAGAAACCACGTCGTCGGGATTTGCGCCGTCCAGCCGAACAGATCGATGCCACGGTCGACTTTACTGTCGATCCATAAGAATCGTCGTGTTGCCCATCTGCTCATAGGTCGCCCAGAACAGAGTATTGGGTACGAACAGCACCAGAAGCGCGCCGATGGCGCGCCACTCGTCGCGGTTCAGCGGCCGCGGTTCAATATGCGCCGACTTGTGCAATTCATCCTGCGGCAGCATCGGCAGCGCGTAGAGATAGATGCAGAGCCCAAGGCACATGCCGACGCCGGCCGCCGCAAAGCCGTAGTGCCAGCCGGCTTTCTCGCCGAGGGTGCCGCAGATCAGCGGCGCCAGGAACGCGCCGAGATTGATGCCGACATAGAAAATCGAATAGGCGCGGTCGCGGCGATGATCGCCGGGCGCGTAAAGACCGCCGACCTGGGTGGAAATATTCGGCTTGAAGCAGCCATTGCCGAGGATCAGCGCCAACAGCGCAAAGACAAAGAGCTGCTCGAAAGCCATCATGAAATGGCCGATGGCCATCAGCACAGCGCCGATGACGACGGTATAGCGCTGACCGAGCACACGATCGGCGAGCAACCCGCCGAAAATCGGCGTGAAATAAACGAGCCCGGTATAAAGCCCCCAGATCTGTGACGATAAAGGCTGGACGTCGAGCGGACCGAACACGGCTTCGAGCGTGTGCTTGACGGTCAGCAGCCCGGCGACATTGCCGGCGTGATCCGGCAGCAGCAGATATTTCGTCATGTAAAGGACGAGCAGCGAGCGCATCCCGTAATAGGAGAAGCGTTCCCACATCTCCGTCGTGAACAGGAAAGTGAGCCCGCGTGGATGGCCGAACAGATCGGCACTGTCGCGGCCGGTCACGTTAGGCGAGCCTTCGCGGGAAATGGTTTCAGCCACGATTGCAGTGCTCTGGCGCTTGCTTCACGCTGCCGCTAGTGGTTTGGTTCGCCGGCCGCCGGCGATGATGACAATAAGAGCGGCCGAAAGCCAGGACACGATTCCAGTGAGGCATCAATTGGCGTATCCGTTCGGTTTTAAGCGGCTTGTTTCGCAATTTGGCCGCGCCCTCTTCCCGGTTTCCGCACTCATAGTTGGGATCTGGACCTTCGCCGCCACAGCGCCGGCCGCCGAGCCGATCCTGCTGCACGTCAATGTCTTCCGTTCCGCCCGCTCGCTGCCGTTCTATGCCGGCATTGACCGCGGCTTTTTTGCCAAGCGCGGATTGAATATCGATCTGCAATTCACCGAGAACTCCGAGCGCCAGCGCCAAGGACTTGCCGACGGCTCGATCGATATCGCCCATTCCGCGGTCGACAACGCGGTGGCCATGATCGACGTCGCCAAAGTGGATGTCGTCATCGTCTCCGGCGGCGACAGCGGCACCAACGAATTCTATGTGCAGGACGGCATCAAGGACTTCGCCGACATCAAGGGCCACGCCATCGTCGTCGACGCCACCAACACCGCCTATGCGCTGCAGGCGAAAAAGATCCTGCTGCAGCACGGACTCAAGGCCGGAATCGATTACACGCTCAATCCGGTCGGCAACGGCACGCACCGCCTGCAGGCGATGCTCGACGACAAGAACAATGCTGGCGCCATCCTCAATTCACCGTTCTCGCTCATCGCAGCCACCAAGGGCATGCACAGCCTCGGCCGCACCACCGACATGCTTGGTCCCTATCAGGCCGACGGCGCTTTCGTGCGGCGCGACTGGGCGCGCGCCAACGCGTCGACGCTCGAGCAATATCTCGCGGCCTATATCGAGGCGCTGCGCTGGTCGCTCGATCCGAAGAACCATGCCGAAGCAGCGGCAATGCTGGTCGACAAGCTCAAGCTGACGCCCGACATGGCGGAGAAAAACCTCGTGGTGATCGCCGAACCGGGCTTCGGCTTCACCCGCGATGCCGCCTTCGACATGACCGGTTTCAAGAACGCGCTGGCGCTGCGCGCCGAGACCGAAGGCGGCAAAGAAGGCAGCGAGGAAGGCGGCAAGCCGGCCGATCCGCAGCATTATATCGATCTGTCCTATTACGATCGCGCCATGAAGCTGGTGCAGGAATAATTGGCGTAAAGACCCAAGGAGTGCCCATGCCTGCCACGTTCCCCGAAGAAGCAAAGAACTTTCGTCTGCTCGGCCACGACCCGAGCGCAGCCTGGGGCGGTGGCAGCCTGGTGCAGATTTATAAAGGCCACGCCTATGTCGGCGCCGTCGGCGGCTCGAGCTTCAACGGCCCGGAGGGCTTCACCGTTCACGATGTGCGCGATCCGAAAAAGCCGAAAAAGGTCGGCGAATTCCGCGCGCCGCCCGGCGTGCATTGCCATAAGCTACGCATCGTCGGCGACGATCTGCTTTACGTGAATTCGGAGCGGCTTGCCGGCGACAAGGGCAAGAACGCGCGTGCCGGCTTTTTCATTTTTGACATATCGACTCCGTCGGCGCCGAAGCCCGTCGGCTTCTACGATATGCCGGGCTCCGGACCGCACCGTTTCGGCGTCGACCTTCAGCGTGGACTTGCCTTCATGCCGAACGACGCGCCGGGCTGGGACAAGCGCGTGATCTGGACGCTCGACATCAAGAATCCGCTCAAGCCCGAAGTGGTCAGCATCTGGGGCCTGCCGTGGATGAAGACCGATAACGAGGACGTCGGCAACGATCCGCATCCGCATGAGGAAGCCGCCACACTGCACGGCCCGCCGATGATCCGCGGCAACCGCATGTATTGCGCCTGGTGGGGCGGCGGCATGTCGATCATCGACTGCAGCGACTTGCGCGACATGAAACTCGTCGGCCATATCAAATGGTCACCGCCGTTTCCCGGCTCCACCCATACCTGCTGGCCGATCGGCGACCGGCCCTATCTCGTCGTCACCGACGAGGCCCGCGCCAAGCAGAAGTTCTGGGACGCGCAATTCATGTGGATCATCGACGCGCGCGACGAAACCAATCCGCTGCCGATCGCGACCTTCATGCCCGAGCGCGAGAAATATTACGACCGGCCGGGCCGCTTCGGCGCGCATAACATTCTCGAAGATCTGCCCGCCGACGGCCCATGGAAGGACGTGGTGTTCCTGACCTATTTCAATGCCGGACTGCGCGCCGTCGACGTCTCCGATCCGCTGCATCCCAAAGAGGTCGGCTGTTACGTGCCGGAGACGCCGGAAGGCTCGCCCGGCATCCAATCCAACGATATCGGCAGTGACGACGAAGGCCGGCTCTATCTGATCGACCGCTGGGGCCAGGGCATGCACATTCTGGAATATACCGGCTAGCCGCTACCGCTGCGGCGCGAAGCCGAACATCTTCTCGAACCGCTTGGCATAGTCCGGCCAGACCTGCGGATTGACGATACGCGGCACCGGCTTGCCGTCGAGCGCATCAAGAATCTGCTCGGCGGCGATCTTGCCCATATTGGCCCGCGCCTCCCGCGTCACGCCCGCCGTGTGCGCGGTGACCAGCACATTGTCGAATTTCATCAGCGGATGATCCGCCTGCGGCGGCTCCTTGGCCCAGACATCAAGACCCGCGCCGGCGATCGTCTTGTCGCGCAACGCTCGCTCCAGCGCTTCCTCGTCGTGGATGAAGCCGCGCGCCGTGGTGATGAAGTAAGCGTGCGGCTGCATCAGCGCATATTCTCGTGCCGAGATCATCTTGCGCGTCTCGTCGGTCAGCGGACAATTGATCGAGACGAAGTCCGCGCGGCGCAATAATTCATCGAGCTCGACCTTGGTGGCGCCGCGGGCGCGGATGTCCTCGGCGCTCAGATACGGATCGTAGGCCAGCACCTGCATGCGGAACAGCACGCCGCACAACTCGGCGACGCGCCGCCCGACATTGCCGAGGCCGATAATGCCGACAGTGCGGCCGACGACTTCGTTGCCGGTGTAATCGTTGCGGTCGCCGAGCGTGCCGGCGCGCAAGGCGCGGTCGCATTCGCCGACACGTTTGGCCAAACACAGCATCATGCCGAGCACATGTTCGGCGACGGATTCGGCGTTACCGCCCGCCTGATTGACGACCAGGACGCCGTTGTCGGTGCAGTCCTTGACGGTGACGGTGTCGTAGCCAGCGCCGTTGGTGGAGACGATCAGCAGGTTCGGCGTCTTTTTCAACAGCTCGCCGCTGACGTGATAGTGCGGCGCCAGTTCGTCCCGCGCCGAGCTGGCCTGATAGGCATGCGCGGCGGACAGAACCGCAAACGCGGCCGCGTCCGGACTTTCCTGCCCGAGCATGTCGAGCCGTATGTCGCCGCGCTGGCCGAGCATCTCGCCATAGCCGATCGGCCGGTGCGGCTTGACGCCGAAAACGCGCTTGCTGTTGACCGCCTTGTTCATCATTTCCATCCCCATCCCATTCCCATTTCTTGGCCGCTATTACAGCCGACTTTGCTGACCCCGGCAAAGGCCCGGATCAACTTTTTCTTTAAGCGAATCATGGAATTGTCACCAAAGTGCCCTTGCTAGCGCCATTTGGAACTGCCACATCCACACCGCCATGAACATGCCCATTCGCGCCCAGGCGGGCACTCCCGCAGACACGGCAGCCCCTTCGGCCTTCGCAGCCGAGGTGGAGCGGCGGCGCACTTTCGCGATCATCTCGCATCCCGACGCCGGCAAGACCACGCTGACGGAAAAGCTGCTGCTGTTCGGCGGCGCCATCCAGCTCGCCGGCCAGGTCAAGGCGAAGCGCGACCGGCGTTCGACCCGCTCGGATTGGCTCGCCATCGAGCGCGACCGCGGCATTTCGGTGGTCACTTCGGTGATGACCTTCGACTATGCCGGGCGCATGTTCAATCTGCTCGATACGCCGGGCCACGAGGACTTCTCCGAAGACACCTACCGCACGCTGACGGCGGTCGATTCCGCGGTGATGGTGATCGATGCCGCCAAGGGGATCGAGCCGCGCACCCGTAAGCTCTTTGAGGTTTGCCGGCTGCGCGACATTCCGATCATCACCTTCATCAACAAGATGGATCGCGAGAGCCGCGACCCGTTCGAACTTCTCGACGAGATCGAGAAGACGCTGGCGCTCGACACCGCGCCGATGACCTGGCCGGTCGGCCGTGGCCGCGATTTCACGGGCACGATCGACATCGAATCGGGCGGCGTGCGGCTCCTTGAGGGCGATGCAGGCACAGCCGGCACGCTGCATGTGATGACGATCGATGAGCTTGCCGCGCTGAACAAGAATCTCGACGCGGCGACGATCAGAGGCGAGCTCGATCTTGTGCGCGACGCCTGCAATCGCTTCGACGCCAAAGCGTTCGCCGAGGGTCACCTCACGCCGGTGTTCTTCGGCAGCGCGCTGAAGAACTTTGGCGTCGGCGACCTCCTCGACGCGCTCGCCGCCATGGCGCCGCCGCCGCGGGCGCAGGCCGCCGACAAGCGCGCAGTGGCGGCGACCGAGCCCGGCATGTCGGCCTTCGTTTTCAAGATCCAGGCCAATATGGATCCCAACCACCGCGATCGCATCGCGTTCGTGCGGCTGTGCTCGGGAAAGCTCATGCGCGGCATGAAGGTCAAGCAGGTGCGCTCGGGCAAAACCATTACCCTCAACGCGCCGCAGTTTTTCTTCGCCCAGAACCGGGCGCTTGCGGAAGAGGCCTATGCCGGCGACGTGGTCGGCATTCCCAACCACGGCACCCTGCGCATCGGCGACAGTCTGACCGAGGGCGAGGATTTAAATTTCGTTGGCGTGCCGAATTTCGCGCCGGAAATTCTGCGCCGCGTCCGCCTGCCCGACGCGATGAAGGCCAAGAAACTGAAAGAGGCATTGGCGCAGCTCGCCGAAGAAGGCGTGGCGCAAGTGTTCCGCCCGCACGACGGCTCGCCGGCCTTGGTCGGCGTTGTCGGCCCGCTGCAGCTCGACGTGTTGAAGGCGCGGCTCGCCGCCGAATATGGGCTCGAGGTCGATTGGAGCCCGTCGGAATTTCAGCTGGCACGCTGGATCGCGGCCGACAACCGCAAGGCATTCGACGAATTCGTCAAAGTACGTCCATCGGCGATTGCCGACGATTTCGACGGCGATCTTGTTTTCATGGCGCGCAACGCGTTCGATCTTGAATATACCGGCGAGCACAATCGCGGCATAACCTTCACCGACGTGAAGGATATTCACAAGCGCAAGGCGGAAGCCTAGCTTCTAACTGCCGGCGATTTCCTCGCGCAGGATTTCAAGTTGAAGCCACTGCTCCTCGGCGGCGGCGATTTTGTGCTGCAGCTCGCCAAGCGATGCCGTGACTTTCTCGAAGCCCGAACGATCGCGTGCATAGAAGCCCGGATCGTCGAGCTTTTCCTGCAAAATCTTCATCTCGGCTTGCAGGCTCGCGATGGTCTTCGGCAATGTCTCCAGCGCGTGTTTGTCCTTGAACATCAGCCGCCGTTTCGCCGGCTGCGGTTTGGCGGACTCTGATTGCTTCACCACCTTTGACGGTTGTTCCTTGGATGTCTCTTTGGAGCTCTGCCGCGTCAGATCGGCGCCGCGCTGCGCCAGCATGTCGCTATAGCCGCCGGCATATTCAACCCAGCGCCCATTGCCTTCCGGCACGATCACTCCACTCACCAGCCGGTCGAGAAAATCGCGGTCGTGACTGATCAGCAGCACGGTTCCGGGATATTCGGCCAGCATGTCTTCGAGCACGTCGAGCGTTTCCATATCGAGATCGTTGGTCGGCTCGTCGAGCACCAGAAGATTGGACGGCTTGGCGAGCGCGCGCGCCAGCATCAGGCGGCCGCGCTCGCCGCCGGAGAGCTTGTTGAGCGGCGTGCGCGCCTGCTCGCTGCTGAACAGAAAGTCCTTCATATAGCCGATGACGTGCTTGGCGCCGCCATTGACCATGACCGTGTCGCCGGAACCGCCGGTCAGCGCCTGCGCCACCGTGACATCAGGATCGAGACTGTCGCGGTGCTGCTCGAGCGTGGCGACGGCGAGAGCCGCCCCAAGTTTCACCGCGCCGCTGTCCGGCGTCAGCGAACCTGTCAGCAGATTGATCAGCGTAGTCTTGCCGCTGCCGTTCGGCCCGACGATACCGATGCGATCGCCGCGCTCGATGCGGGTCGAGAAATCGCCAACGATGGCGCGATTGCCATAGCTCTTGCCGATGTCCTTCGCCTCGATGACCAAAGCGCCCGACGGCGCCGCCGCGCCGGCCGTGATCTTGGCATTGCCGGCGCTGCCGCGATGGGTGCGGCGCCGTTCGCGCAGCGTCTGCAATAGCCCGACCCGGCGCATATTGCGCTTGCGCCGGGCGGTGACGCCGTAACGCAGCCAATGCTCTTCGGCGACGATCTTGCGGTCGAGCTTGTGCTGGTCGCGCTCCTCCTCCGCCAGCACCGCATCGCGCCATTCTTCGAAATGGGCAAAGCCGCGCTCGATGCGCCGCGTCTGCCCGCGATCGAGCCAGACCGTGCTGCGCGACAATGTCGAGAGAAAACGCCGGTCATGGCTGATAATGACCAGCGCGCTGCGCCGGGCATCGAGGTCGCGCTCGAGCCATTCGATCGTCGTCAGGTCGAGATGATTGGTCGGCTCGTCGAGCAGAAGTACATCCGGCTGCGGCGCCAGCGCGCGCGCAAGCGCGGTGCGGCGCGCTTCACCACCGGAGAGATGCGCCGGGTCTTCACGCCCGGTGAGGCCGAGCTGTTCGAGCAGATAGCGTGCCGCATGCGGATCGTCGGTCGGCCGCAGCCCCGCCTCGACATAGGCAAGCGTTGCGGCAAAGCCGCCGAAATCGGGCTCCTGCGGCAGGTAACGAATGAGCGCACCGGGCTGCATGAAAACCGTGCCGGCATCGGGCTCCACCAGCCCGGCCGCGATCTTGAGCAGCGTCGATTTCCCCGAACCGTTGCGCCCGACCAGCGACACGCGCTCGCCCGGCGAAACCGTAAGTTCCGCACCGGTGAGAAGCGGCGTACCGCCGAAGGTAAGCGCAATGTCCTTGAGCTGAAGAAGCGGAGGAGCCATTCGTCTTAAGTCGCGCGTCCTTAGTCGCGGTCCGAATCAGGCGCGCGGTGTGGAGAGTGGCGCCAGCCCTGAAATATCCTCGCGCACGTCCAATTGCCAGATGGCCTCGATCAGCGGCTCGATATCGCGGCCGGGAATTGCGCTTGCCGCGGCCGAGCGCAGCTTATCTTCGAGGCTCTTATCGCTCATGGGATTGTCGGCGCTCCCGCGCGCCGCCGCTTGGGCGACTTTGTGTACCTTGCCGTCGGCGGTCGTGATTTCGACAGCCGCAGACGTCGTCGGGAACGCCTCGTCCCGCAGTACGGTGACTTTGCCACGTAGGGCCAAAACATTCGGATCGTTGACGCAGGCATCGGTGAATTCGTCGACCCCGGCCTTGCCGGTGACGAGGGCCGCGGCGACCGCGTGTTGTGTACTGACCTGCGCCTCGCGCCCGGTCGAAATGTTCGGCCTATCGGTGCGCGCGGCAAGAAGCGGATTGCCGGTTACGACCACCTTCTCGACCATCGCAGTAGGATTGGCGGACCGCCAGTCGAGCACACAGTCGAGCACCGGATGGATGACGAAGCCGCACGGATAGGGTTTGTAGGCCGTGCCGAGAATTTCCCAACTCTCGCCGAGATCTTGCATCAGCGATGACAGATCAGGCGTTTCGTTGAGCGCGTGGTAGTAGCCCTGCACGCCCGTGAGCGGCTCGGACGGTCCGTCGAAATTTTTTGCCGCGAGCAGCGCCGCGAGCAGACCGTTGCGCGCCGCATTACCGACGCTGACGCTCTTTGCCGGCGTGCCGAGGCACTCGCACAAGCCGCCGGACTGTGTCGCCGCGGCGCCGAGCGCAAAGGTCATCTGCTGTGCGTTCAGCCCCAACAATTTTCCGGCACCCACGGCGGCGCCGAACACGCCGCAGGTCGAAGTGATATGCCAGCCTCTTTTGTAATGGCTCGGCGACATCGCCATGCCGATCCGGCACTCGACCTCGTGGCCGAGCACCAGAGCAAGCAGAAGATCGCGGCCGCTCACCTGTGTAAGTTCGGCAAGCGCCAGCAGCGCCGGCACGACCGGCGCGGTCGGATGGATCGCGGTCGGCACGTGAGTGTCGCAGAAGTCGAGCACATTGGCGCCTGCCGCATTGAGGAAGGCGGCACTCAGCGCGTCGACACGTTCGCTGCGCCCGACGATTGTCGCCTCCCTGCCGCCGGAGAAGTCGGCGAGCGTTCGCAGCGCAATCTCGATGGTCTGGTCGCGACAGCCGGTCAGCGCTACGGCGAAGAAATTCATAAGCGAGCGCTTGGCCTGATGCGTGACCGCCGGCTTGAGATCATCCCACCACGTGCCCACGACAAAGTGGGATAATCGCTCGGTGACGTCAGGTGTCTGCAGCATGCGGTCCTCACAGATTGGCGCCGAGCATCGACCGGGTCGGGTAAAAGTGCAAGGATGGTGGGAACAAACGCCGCCGGCAGCACGGCGCAAAGAAATCCGGGGAGGATCATGGCGTCCATTGGCAAGTGGTGTGTGCTGGCAATTGCGTTGGTGCTGTCTGGGGCGAGCGCCCGCGCCGACGATTATCCCTCGCATCCGATCAAGCTGATCGTACCCTATGCGCCCGGCGGCGGTGCCGATGCCGTGGCGCGTATCGTCAGCAAGCGCGTCAGCGAGACCATCGGCCAGCCGATCGTGATCGAGAATCGCGGCGGCGCCGGCTCGATCATCGGCACCGAAGACGTGCACAAAGCCGATCCGGACGGTTACACATTGCTGCTCGGACAATCCGGACCGATTTCGATCAATCCCGCGGTCTACAAGGACCTGCCCTACGATCCGGAAAAAGATTTCGCGCCGATCACGATGACCACGGCCTATCCGTATATTCTCGTGGTCAATGCCAAGCTGCCGGCGAAATCGCTGCAAGACTTCGTCGCCATGGTCAGGGCCAAGCCCGGCGAATTCAATTACGGCACGACCGGCGTCGGCGCCGCCAATCATCTCGTCACCGAATTATTTTCGAGCAAAGCTGGGTTGCGGATGACTCATGTGCCTTATCGCGGCACGGCGCTCGCGGTCACCGATCTGCTGGCCGGGCAAGTGACGATGGTTTTCGCCGATCCGGTCTCAGCGCTGCCGCATCTGCAGTCCGGCGCATTGCGGGCGCTGGCGGTGACCAGCAAGGAGCGCTCGCCGATCGCGCCCGACGTGCCGACGATTTCCGAGAGCGGCTATCCGGGTTTCGACGCCATTGCATGGCACGGTATCTTAGCACCAGCGAATACGCCGCCGGCAATCATCGCCAAGCTGCACGACCAGATCGTCGCCGCTTTGAAGGATCCGGCGACGAAATCGCTCCTCGAAGCGCAGGCGATGCAAACCGTCGGCGACACGCCGGAGCATTTCGCAGCTTTCATCAAGCAGGACATCAGCGTGTGGAAGGCTGTCGCCGCTGCGGCCAATGTTTCGGTGAAGTAGCAGTCGCAATTCATACAGAGCGATGATCGTGCCGTTAACGCTCCCTTAAGCGCGGCGGCGACCATCTCGTGCGTCAAGGTTCCCGCCTTTAAGCCTTTCTTCTTTGCGTGCTTTTAGTGTCCGGGATATCGGCCCCATTCCGTACCGACCCCGGACGCATCGGACGGCGGACATTACACGTCATTCAATTTCTTCGAGTACGGTGCATGGCGCATAGTGTTGCGATCGACAGCGAAGCAACCGATTTGGATTCCACGGCGTCCCTGCCGGAATGCGAAGAGACGCTGGCGCCGTTGGCCGTACCGTCCGACACAGCACCCGAAGCAGAGCCTGATCCGCAACACCTGCTAGAGGCTGCCCAGCAGCGCGAGCAAGACGCCCGCCGCGCGCTCAATCTTCTGATCTCGATCATGGACGAACTGCCGGTCGGCCTGACCGTGCAGTCGGACGACGGCAAGACGCTCTTCACCAATGGCACCGCCGGAGAATTTTTCGGTACGACGCCAACCTCCGGAGCGCCGCGATCCGAAGAGCCAAAATCCGACGCCGTCATGTCGGAGGATTGCGTCAGCGACCCGCAAGGCGAGCGCATATTCCTGAAATCCCGCCGGTCGGCAAAAATTCTCGATCGCGATCTGGTGCTCTCGGCGTCGATCGACTTCACCAAGCGCAAAGAGATCGAAACCGAGTTGTCGAAGCGCGCCTATTTCGACGATCTGACCGGGTTGCCGAACCGCACCTTGATTCAGGACCACGTCGAGCAATTGCTCGCCAACACCAAAGCCAAGCCGCGCTTTGCGCTCGCTTTCATCGACATCGACAATTTCAAGCATATCAACGATTATTACACGCATGCCATCGGCGATGCGCTGCTGATGAAGGTCGCGCAGCGGATTGCAGCCCATATCCGGTCGTCGGACGTCATCGGCCGGATCAGCGGCGATGAATTCCTCCTCGTGCTCGAACCGGTCGCCGACGACGACGCGCTTGCCGGCATCATCGACAGAATTCTTCAGGAACTGAAAGAGCCGTTCCTGATCGAAGGCTACGAGATCCTCACCTCCGCCTCGATCGGGGTCAGCGTCTATCCCGATCACGGATTGAACTACGAAATGCTGCGCCGTGCCGCAGACACGGCGATGTACCGCATCAAGGGCGCCACCAAGGGCGGCGCCGCACTGTTTGATTCCGACATGGGCCGCGACATGACGATGCGTATGGCGCAGGAGCAGCGGCTGCGGCTCGCGGTGCGCGACGGCCGCTTCTGCTGCGCGTTCCAGCCGAAAGTCGATATGCGAACCCAGGAAGTGGCCGGCGTCGAGGCGCTCATCCGCCTGCGCGACGAAGACGGTCTGATCCAAGCGCCCGGCGAGTTCATCGGGCTTGCCGCCGAGCTCGGCCTCATCGACGATCTGACCTATCTGGCGCTCGGCGAAATCCTCAGATCGATGGACCTGATCGACGAAGCGTTCGGCGCGCATGCCACCGTCAGCATCAATGTCGCCGCGCAACAGGCCGGCGATCTCGAATTCATGCGCGACTTTTGTCAGGAGCTCGGCTCGACCGCCTATGCCGAACGCTTCATCGTCGAAGTCACCGAAGACGCCTTCGTCGCCAAGAGCCGCTTCCAGAGCCACGTCCTGCCGATGTTGCGCGAGGCGCGCTTGCGCGTCTCCATCGACGATTTCGGCACCGGCTATTCGTCGCTGGCGCAGCTTGCCGATATCACCGCCGACGAACTCAAGATCGACCGCTCGTTCATCACCAATATCCACGAGCGTTCGCGCAGCCAGAGCATCCTCAAAGCTATCGAAGCGCTGAGCGAAAGCCTGGGCATGACCGTGATCGCCGAGGGTGTCGAGACGGAACAGGAAGCAGCCTTCCTGCAAGCCGAGACCCGTATCCGCTATGCGCAGGGCTTCTACTACTCGAAACCGATTTTCATGGACGAGCTCGCACCGGCGCGGGGCGGAAGCGCAAATTTGCGCAATTTTGCCTCGCAGCGCGAGCGGTCGCTCACGCGCAGCGCAGCGTTAACACGGCGCTAACCAATGTCTTTGCGCGCTGCGTGGCCGGGAACGCGCATCGCGTTTTGAATAATCGCCGATTAACTCTGGCATAGCTGTTCCACAGCCGATTAACGGAATTTCCAGTCCGTACCGGCATGGTGAGGTTCCTAATCGTCGAAAATTTGCGCTGCATGAGCGGAGATGATCTTGCCGATCGGTGACCCCCAGGCCGCCCCCGTTTCGATGTCGAACGCCGAGCTGTTCGGCCGCGTGATTTCGGTCCGCGGTTCGCAGGCGAGCGTCGGCTTGCCGCCAGCCGCGCCGCAATCTCCGGAAGAGGCGCGCGCCACTGTCGGTAAATTTCTCGGCGTGCGCGCCGGAACATCGCTGCTGGTCGGGCTGATTGCCGACGTGTCGTTGCGCGCCGAGCCGCTATCGCGCGACCGCGAACAAGTCGCCGTCGCGCAAGTGGACCTGATCGGCGAAATCCGCGACAACGAGAGCGCCACGGCTCATTTCCAGCGCGGCGTCACCAGCTATCCCGCGATCGGCGATGCGGTGAGCATCATCGGCTCGCGCGAGCTGCGAATGATCTTTCAAAATGCCGGCTCGCGCATGATCGAGGTCGGGGTGCTGCAGCAGGACGCCACGATCCCGGCCCGTCTCGACGTCGATGAGATGCTGAGCAAGCATTTCGCCGTGCTGGGGACGACCGGCGTCGGCAAGTCGAGCGCCGTCACGCTTCTCCTGAACCAGATTTTGACCGCGCGGCCCGATCTGCGCGTGCTGCTCTTGGACGTGCACAACGAATACAGCCGTTGCTTTGACAACAACGCGCAGGTGCTCAATCCGAGCAATATCAAGCTGCCGTTCTGGCTCTACAATTTCGACGAGATCGTCGACGTGTTTTTCGGCGGCCGGCCGGGGCTTGAAGAGGAAGTCGACATTCTGTCCGAAGTCATCCCGCTCGCCAAAGCCGCCTACGCGCAGGCGTCGTCGGCCGGACGGTTGGCGCTGAAGACGGACGCAGCGGCGGCGCGTTATACGCTCGACGTGCCGGTGCCCTATCGCATCGCCGATCTCCTCGCGCTGCTCAATTCGCGCATGGGCAAGCTCGAGAACCGATCGTCGCGCATGGTCTATCACAAGCTGATCACGCGCATCGAAACGATCTGCAACGATCCGCGCTACGCCTTCATGTTCGAGAACGCCAATGTCGGCGGCGACACGATGGTGGAGATCCTCTCGACGCTGTTCCGGTTGCCGCCGAAAGGCGTGCCGATCACGATCATGCAATTGGCAGGTTTCCCCTCCGAGGTCGTCGACGCCGTGGTGTCGGTGACCTGCCGGATGGCATTCGATCTCGGTCTGTGGAGCGACGGCGCCGATCCGCTTCTGCTCGTGTGCGAAGAGGCGCATCGCTATATGTCGGCCGACCACAGCGTCGGTTTCGCACCGACCCGCCGCGCCATTTCGCGCATCGCCAAGGAAGGCCGCAAATACGGCGTGTTCCTCGGCCTGGTCACCCAACGGCCGGCGGAACTCGATTCAACGATCTTGTCGCAATGCTCGACACTGTTCGCCATGCGTATGACCAACGACCGCGACCAGGCGCTGCTGCGCTCCGCGATCGCCGATACGGCGGCGAACTTTCTCGCCTTCCTGCCGTCGCTCGGCACCGGCGAGGCGTTTGCTTTCGGCGAAGGCGTGGCGCTGCCGACACGTATGAAATTCCGGCAATTGCCGGCGCATGTTCTGCCGAAGAGCGAGACCAGCGCGCTCGGCGAAACCGCGGCGACGGGTGACCGTTCGCTGGCCTCCATCGTCGAACGCTGGCGCGGCCGCGTCGCCAAGCCACGCACGGCCTCCGAAAGGCCGGCGGAAGAGACGAGGCAGCACATGTTGGCACCGGCGGAAGCGCCGCAATTACAACCGCAATCGCCGCCGCAGCCTCAAGCCGAGCCACAACCGGCAGCGCTCGATCCCAACCGCTTCAAACTGCTGAAGCGGCCTTTGGGCCCGGCTGCGCCCGACCCGCTGCGGCGCTAGCAGGCGCCGCTCCGTCTGCTTCCAGCACCGGACGCGCGAATTTCAGGAAGATCAAAAACAGCGCTCCGATAAAGCACGGCACCGCCGCGGCGTAGAATATGCCGCCGACCTTGTAACCCGCCGCGACCAGGAGCCCGGTCAAGACCGGCCCAAAGACCTGTCCGACCCGGCCCATGCCCATGGCCCAACCGATGCCGGTCGAGCGGATCGACGTCGGATACATGCCGGCCGCCACCGCGATCAACCCTGTGCCGGTGCCGCCGACAAAGAATCCGGCAAGAAACGAGGCTATCCCGAGCAATGGCACCGACGTCGTCGCCTGACCGAACCAGGCCAACGACAGGCCGCCGAGAATGAAGCCCGGAACAAGCACGAGGAAGGCGCCGCTGCGATTGACGAGCCAGCCGGACAAAGCGCTGGCGATGGCGCTGCCGAGATTATTCAGGCCGATAATCAATGCCGCGGACGACAGTGAGAAGCCGACCGAGTTCAGCACCGCCGGCGTCCAGAACGTCACCGTGACCAGAACCATGAACACCATGAAGAACGGCACCCACAGCAGTACGGTGGGCACCGCCCTGCCCTCGGTGAACAGATGCGTCACCGGAACGCCCCCGCGCGCCGGATCGGGCGGCGCGATGAGTTCGGCATTGGCCGGCACTTCGCCGGGCATGATGCGCTCGAGCGTGCGGCGCACCTGATCCTGACCGATATTCCGCGCGAGCAGGAAGCGGATCAATTCCGGCAGAAAGAGCACGAGAATGAGAGCGATGACCAGCGGCGCAACGGCGCCGATATAGAACAGTGACTGCCAGCCGAACGTGGGAATGACCCAGGACGCGATCAGCGAACCGATAAGGCCGCCACCCGGAAACGAGGCGAACAATACGGTGACGAAGACCGAGCGCAGCCGCTTGGGCGCAAGCTCGGCGCCCATCGCCAGGAAGGCTGGCGTGACACCGCCCAGGCCAAGACCGGCAAAGAAGCGATAGGCCAAGAGCTCGTTGAGCGTGCCCGATTGCGCGGTGAGATAGCTGAACACCGCGAACACCACCATGGCGATGATCATGAACCATTTGCGGCCGAACAGATCGGCCAGCGGCCCGAACGACAGCGCGCCGATGGCGGCGCCGAGAAGGCCGGCCGAGCCGACCTGCCCGAATTGCGACATCGGCAGATAAATCTGAGCGGCGATCGCGGGCGCGGTATAGCCGATCGCCTGGGTGTCGAAGCCGTCGAGCGCCGCCACCAGCATGCACAGGATCAGCACGGTGATCTGAAAGCCGGTGACTCTATGCCGATCAATCAGATCGATGACATCGACCTTGGTAGTAGCCACCCCAGCAACCATGGCGCTCTCCCCCCGATTTTGCCCGACCGACAACGACCGAGCGGCCTTGATAAGCCAATTTTTCTCGTATGCGCTGTCTGCTTACGGCGCAGGCGCGATTTCCGCAAGTGCGGCTCAAGTCGCCGCAAATCCCAGCGCCTTGCTCGCCAGCGCCGCGCCCTCGACCATGGCGCGCAGTTTGGCCCAGGCGATTTGCGGATGCGAACGGCCGCCGAAGCCGCAATCGGTCCCGGCAATGACATTCTCTTTGCCGACCAGCCGCGCATAGCGCTGAATGCGCTGCGACACCAGTTCCGGATGCTCGACCACGTCGGTCGAATGGGTGACGACGCCCGGGATGAGAATCTTTCCCGCAGGCAATTTGATCTTTTCCCACACCGCATATTCGTGCTCGTGACGCGCATTGGCGCCTTCGATGAGAAAAGCCTGCGCCTTCACCTTCAGCACGATGTCGGCGATGCGCGCGAATTCGAGATCGTAGGCGTGCGGACCGTGCCAACTGCCCCAGCACAGATGATAACGAATGCGATCTTCCGGGATATTGCGCAGTGCGTGATTGAGCGCCTCGATCCGCATCTCGCTCCGCGCGCGAAACGCCTCGATCCCCATGGCCATGCCGATACGGTCCCACAAAGCCGGCAGCCAGGCATCGTCGACCTGCAGGATCAGGCCTGAATTCGCGATCGCTTCGTATTCGACGCGCATCGCTTCGGCGAGCGCGAAAACATATTCTTCGTCGCTTTTGTAGTAGCGATTGCGGCGATAGACTTCGAGGCTGTCCGGCGCCGTCGAGGTGAGAAAGACATTGTCCTTTCCGGCGGTCGCGATCGTGGCGTCGATCTCCTTTTTCAGCTCGGCTTGGCCGACATAAGTGACCGGCCCGGTGCAGGCATGCACCGGACGCTTTTTTGCGATCTGCGCACCGGGCATAAAAAACAAAGTGCCGCGCTCGTTGGCATAGCGATAGAAGTCGGCAAATTCCTCGCGGTCCTTGCCCTGCTCGACCAGCGGCTTGCCTTCCGGGGCGTCGATCTCGGTGAAGCCGCCAAAGCGGTTCTGCATATAGCGCAGCCAATCGCCGCCCTTGGCATATTCGCCCTCGTTGACGATATCGATGCCGATGGCGCGTTGACCCGCGACGACGGCGGCAACGTCGTCCTTGAGATGCGTCTCGTCGCCGGCGCCGATCCCTTTTTCCAGCGACAGGAACGGCAGGCTGCCGACGTGGGTCGTCAAAATCTTGGTTGTGCTACGCTGCATTGCTGTGAACCCTCGGCCTTCTTCGCTTGCGCCTGCGATGATATAGCCGCAACGAAACGAGCCGCAATGTTGGGCGGTATCCCCCGTGGAGGCGCGCCGCCATGTTTGAGTTTCTTGAGCAATTCCGGCTCGCGGGCCGGGCCTTTGCCGAGTTCTCGACGTCGCTGTTTAGTCCGACGATCCGGCTCGGCGTGACCGGCCTGTCGCGTGCCGGCAAGACCGTGTTCATCACCGCGCTCATTCATGCGCTGACCCGCGGCGGGCGCTTTCCCGTTTTCGAGGCGCTCGCCACCGGCCGCATCGCCCGCGCGCAGCTCTCGCCGCAGCCCGACGATGCGGTGCCGCGTTTCGATTACGAAGGCCATGTCGAAGCGCTGGTGAACAAGCGCAACTGGCCGGACTCCACGCGGCAGATCAGCGAGCTGCGCGTCGTCATCGACTACCAGTCGTTGAGCGGCTACGAGAGCAGCATGACGCTCGACATCGTCGACTATCCGGGCGAGTGGCTTCTCGATTTACCGCTCCTGGAAAAAAGCTACGAGGCATGGTCGGCGGAAAGCCTGAAACTCTCCCGCATGCCGCCGCGCGACCGCGCCGCCGCCGCCTGGCATGCGCATCTTGCGACGCTGAAGCCCGACGATGCAGCGGACGAGCAGGCGATCCTTGCCGCTTCGCGCCTGTTCACCGAATATCTGCACGCCTGCCGCGACGTGAATTACGGCATGAGTCTGCTGCCGCCCGGCCGCTTCCTCATGCCGGGAGAATTGGCTGGCTCGCCGGCGCTGACCTTCGCGCCACTCGATCTGCCGGGCGACGGATTGCCGCCGCCGGGCTCGCTCTGGGCCATGATGCGGCGGCGTTACGATGCCTATATAGACATCGTGGTTCGGCCGTTTTTCCGCGATCATTTCGCCAGGCTCGATCGGCAGATCGTGTTGGTTGACACCATGGCCGCGATCAATGCCGGCCCGGAAGCGGTGCACGATCTCGAAGGCGCGCTCGCAGCGGTGCTGGATTCCTTTCATGTCGGCCGTAAGACGTTTTGGGGCACTTTATTTCGTCCACAGATCGACAGGATCCTTTTGGCTGCGACCAAAGCCGACCATCTGCATCACACCAGTCACGACCGTCTTGAAGCGATCCTGAAAATGTTGACCGAGCCCGCCGTCACCAAAGCCAGCCTCGCCGGCGCGCAAGTCGATGTCGTGGCGCTCGCCGCGGTGCGGGCGACACGCGAGGCGACCGTCGAACGCGGCGGCGAAAGGCTGCCCTGCGTCATCGGCACGCCGGTCGCAGGCGAGATTGTCGGCGGTGAAGTTTTTGACGGCGAGACCGAGGTAGCGCTGTTTCCGGGCGACCTTCCTGCCGATCCCAAAGAACTATTCCGCAGCGACGGTCAGGCGTTTCGCGGGCTCGCCACCGGCACACCGCAGGAGGCGGATTTCCGTTTTCTGCGGGTCCGGCCGCCAGTTCTTGAAACGACCGAGAGCGGAAAACCGGCCCTGCCCCATATTCGCCTCGACCGGGCGCTGCAATTCCTCATCGGAGACAGGCTGCAATGAGTACGCATCGGCGGCATCGCCGCCCCGCCGCCTTCCGGCTCGATGATGATCGCGTCACCGTCCGCCCGGTGCGCGAAGTGGAACGCGACATCGGCTCCGCGGTCCAGATCGTGCCCGAACCCAACTCGGCCCTCCCTGTTCCGGTCCCGGCTTCGCGTGACGTGTCACGCCGCGGCTTTCGTTGGAGCGCGTTGTTTTGGGGCGCGACCGGCGCGCTCATACTGCTCGCCATTGCGCTCGGAATTTTCGACCTCATCAAGGATTTCTTTTCCCGCAATGCCGAACTCGGCTGGCTCGGCCTGGCGCTGGTGACAATCGCCGCGCTGTCGCTCGCCGTTATCGGCATACGCGAAGCCGCCGGACTGATGCGGCTCGCCAATGTCGAGCATTTGCACGTGCGCGCAGAAGACGTCATTGCGTCGGACGATCGCGATGACGGCGGCGCTTTGGTGAAGGACCTCATTTCGCTCACCCACAAAATGCCGCGGCTCGCCCGCGCTCGGGCAAATCTGCGGGGCCATCTCGGCGAGATCATCGACGGCGCCGATCTGGTGCGGCTTGCCGAACGTGAATTGATGGCGCCGCTCGATCAGGAAGCGCGCGGGCTGATCACGGCGTCGGTCATGCGTGTGTCGGTCGTCACGGCGGTCAGCTCGCGCGCCTCGATCGATATGCTGTTCGTGCTGGTCAGTTTTCTGAACCTGCTGCGCAAGCTGTCATATCTTTACGGCGTACGGCCCGGCACGCTCGGCATGCTTCGCCTGCTGCGTCATGTGATTTCGCATCTGGTCCTGACCGGAGGGTTGGCGACGAGCGACAGCCTCATTCAGCAACTCCTCGGCCACGGCATTGCCGCCAAACTCTCGGCACGGCTCGGCGAGGGCTTGCTGAACGGGCTTCTCACCGCCCGGCTCGGGCTCGCCACGATCGACGTGGTACGGCCATTGCCGTTCGCGGCGCTGCCGCGTCCGACATTGAGCGATCTTATGAGCGAGGCGATTCGCGGCCGCGACGACGCTGACGACTTGCAGCGCCTTGAAGGCCCCGAGACCGAAGGCTCGCCGAAAACCGGCTGAGCGCTACTCCGCCGCCGCCAACGCCGTGCCGTCACGTCCCGCACGCACCAGCCTGCCCGGCATCGCGCCGGTATGTTCGCCGCGCTCGAAGATCTGCTCGCCGGCAACGAAGGTTGCCTCATAGCCCTGAACGCGTTGCACGAAGCGGCGGCCGCCGGCCGGCATGTCGTGCACGAGCTCAGGCTTCTGCACCTGCAAACCGTCGAAATCGATCAGATTGACATCCGCGCGCAGCCCGGGCGCCAGACGCCCGCGATCGGAGAAGCCGAAGAAGTCGGCGGTTTCGCTGGTCTGCCGCTTGATCAGATGTTCGAGCGGCAGGCGCGGCCCGCGCGCGCGGTCGCGGCCCCAATGCATCAGCATGAAGGTCGGCACGCCGGCATCGACGATCGAGGTGCAATGCGCGCCGCCGTCGCTGAGCCCCAAGAGACAGGCCGGGTCGTTGAGCATCTCGTAAATCGGCGAATGATCGCCGGCGACATAATTCACCACCGGAAAGTAGAGATATTGGCCGTCGGCTTCGGTGATGTAGTCATAGGCGACCTCGTCGGGCGGCCTTCCGGTGCGCGCGGCGATAGCGGCAACGCTCTTTTCCGGCGCCGGCTCGTAATCCGGCGGATTGCCCATCGTGTAGAACCGCTCCCACTTCCCCGTCACGGCTTGGCGGAATTGTGCAAGCTTTGCCACTTCGGCGTCGGAAGGCTTTTCGGCAAGAATTTGCCGCCGCACTTCCGGATCGCGCAAGCGCTTGCGCTGCTCTTCGATCGGCAGGCTTTCGAGCTTCTTGTAGCTCGGCCGCACGGTGAAGGGATTGAGCGCGGTGCCGACACCCATCATGACGCCGATCGGCCGGCCCGCGATCTGCGCGGTGAACGACAGGCCTTCCGCGCGCGCCGCATGTGTTGCCTTGAGCAGGCGCCGCCAACGCTCGGGGTCCTCGTAACGGTCGGTGAGCAAATACCAGATCGGACGCCGTGTCTCCCGCGCCAGTCTGGTCATCCAGGCCAGCTCATAGTCCTCATCGTCGAAATCGCTGTTCATGCCGAAGGCGCCCATGCCGACAGCGCCAAGCGCCGAGCCGATGCCGACCAGTTCATCGGCGTCCGCGTCACGCGAAGCAACGAGTTCGCCGTCGGGCGTCTTGTGCGAGTCGGTGCGCGACGTGGTGAAGCCGAAGGCGCCGGATTGCATCGCCTCGATGGTGAGGCGGCGCATCTCGGCGATGTCGTCCGGCGTTGCCGCCTCGCGCCGTACGGCGCGATCGCCCATAACGTAGACGCGCAGCGGCAGATGCGCCGCCTGCGCACCGATATCGATGGCGCGCGGCCGCCGCTCGAGCGCATCCATGAACTGCGGAAACGTCTCCCATTCCCAGGTGAGGCCCGCGGCGAGCACCGGATTTGGAATTTCTTCGACGCCTTCCATCAGATCCATCAGCGCGCCGTGATGCTCTTTCTTCACCGGCGCGAAGCCGACGCCGCAATTGCCGAACAAGACAGTCGTAACGCCATGCCAGCACGACGGCGCCAGCAGCGGATCCCACATCGCCTGGCCGTCATAATGGGTGTGCACGTCGACCCATCCCGGCGTGACCAAAAGGCCGGTGGCATCGATTTCGCGACGGCCGGGCCCCTGCTTGCCGCCGATAGCGGCGATCCGGCCGCCCGAGATCGCTACGTCGCCCGAGAAAGCCGCGTTGCCGGAGCCATCGACGATGGTGCCGCCGCGAATGACCGTATCATGCATGGGGAGCCGCTCCTGGCGTTCCATTCCCTAGGTTGCTCATTCAGCATGATCTTTCCCCGAAAACCGGTACCCGCTTCTCGGGATCACGCTGTAAGCGGCTTTTGATTTGCGGGTCAGACGAAAGCTTGGAGGACCTGCAAATCCCCCGCACTTACTTATGACAACGAGATCATGCACCCGGACAAAACCAGGCGCAACGCCCGGTCGTGGCCATTTTCCGCTGGTGCGAAGATGCGACCGCGGTCTCGATCCCGGCGATTTGGATTGCCAATGCC
Organism: uncultured Alphaproteobacteria bacterium; assembly: GCA_963746715.1. Taxonomy (GTDB): domain Bacteria; phylum Pseudomonadota; class Alphaproteobacteria; order Rhizobiales; family Xanthobacteraceae; genus BOG-931. Next base: position 308,642 of record CAVVCW010000001.1, read on the forward strand.
GGAAGTGCTGGCCTAAAAACGCCTACGACCATTGTTGGGTGAGAAAGCGTCCAAGACGATCGCGATGACACACATACTGACAACACGCGCGCCGACAACATGCATGCCGACAACAAGCAGATCCGGATGCGCGCCAATGCTGCGCGGCCTGTTCGCCAGCCTTCTGCTCGGCGGCGTTTTCTTCGGCCTACTGGAATTCCGCGTGCCAATCGCTTTGGCGGAAGACACCAGCGCGCTGGCGCAGCTCGCGCAACTGACGGTGCAGAAGGGATTCGAAAATATCTCGCTCGGCGATGTCTGCGACCGCCTGCATATCGGCGTCGGCTGCAGGGCCTATCAGTTCAACGCGCGGATCGATCAAGCCGAGAGCGAGAAGTTCGGCTTGCCGGCCGGATGGCAGACCGCGTTGAACGTCCTGCCGCAGCGAAACGGGGCCGCGAATGTCGTCATCACCGATCACGACGATCACATCGGCTACGGCTATTTGATCGGCGCCGACGAAGGCCTGCGCGCGGTGACAGTCGGACTGAGCGCCAGCCGCGACGGCAAGAACTGGCGCTGGAAGCCTGTCGCGATTAACAACGAGACCACGCAGAAATTCGCGTTGGAAAAAGCCTATTGGCTGGCGCAGATCAAGGCCATTGAGGCGCTACCAGACCGCAAGAACTAGAACGCGGTCAGCGGCGGCATTAACACTTCATTTACCATAATTTCGTACTGAATCTGCAGGGGCGCCGCACCACTCGCCGGCTTTTGGGCCGAGCTTGTTCGGATCGACCGTGGCCAATTTCTTGCGCGCGCTTTTACCGATCTCCGTCACGACACAAAACCGGTTGCGCCGCGCCGATCGCCGACGCGCCAAGGTTCGGCGCGCCAATCCGTCCGCGTCTTTGAAATCACGTTCCGAAGCCTAAAGGAGGCAATACATGCGCAAACTTCTTCTCTCCACACTTGCCGCGGCAACGATCGTATCGGTCGGCTTGATCGCAAGCCGCGCCGCAGCGATGGCGCCCGCAGCGCCGGTGGCAGCGACCGTTGCACCCGCGCAGATCCGCGTGGCGTCAATCGTCTGCGGCAGCAACGGCTGCGGCGTGGTGCAGACCAAGGCGCTAAAGCATCGCAAACTGCAATGGCTCGGTCACGGCTAACCAGGCGCTGACGCAATTTCGCATAGCCATTTCACGCCCATGCTGTTGGCCAAGCACATCACGATCGGACCGCTGGTGCCGGAGGATTTCGGCCCGATATTCTGCTGGGCCAATGATGCGGCGGCGGCGCGGCTCGACTTCGCGTACCGGCCAGTCGACATGATGACCCATCGGCAATGGTGGGACAGCCTCGGTAAGGATCCGAGCAAAGTCGTCTTCGCCATCCGCAAAATCGACGTGCCGCCGATCATCGGCTATGTGCAGGTCACCGGCATCAATGCAACACACCGTTCCGCCGAGCTAGGCATTCGGATCGGCGCCGAACAGAACCGCGGTCAGGGTTTCGGCAAAGAGGCGCTGCATCTCGCAGTCGATTTCTGCTGGAGCCACCTCAACCTCAACCGCATCCAACTCATCGTCTTCAAGCACAATCAGCGCGCCATCTGCGCTTACCAAGCCGCGGGCTTCAAGAAAGAAGGCGTGTTGCGCAAGGCCGCCTTCATCGGCGGCGACTGGGTCGACCTCGTGCCGATGGCAATCCTGCGGCCGGCTGCCAAGCGGCAACGCAGGGCACTTCCGCCGCAAGCGGCGACCCTGCAGCTCAGCGTCGCCTGAATTCGGTCAGGCCGACAGCGCGACCGGCGGGCTTGCCGCATCTTGCAAGATCATATCCGAGCCCTTTTCGCCGATCATCACCGCGGCCGCATTGGTATTGCCCGACGCCACCGTCGGCATGATCGAAGCATCGACGACGCGCAGCCGCTCGAGGCCGCGCACGCGCAAGCGCTCGTCAACGACGGCATTGGGGTCGGAGCCCATACGGCAGGTCGAGGTCGGATGATAAACGGTCGTTGCCGTAGCGCGCGCGAAGGCGAGGAAATCGGCGTCGCTGACACAAGCCTCGCCGGGCGCAAGCTCTTCGGCAATATATTTGCGCATCACCGGCTGATTCATGATCCCGCGCAGCGCCTTCAATCCGGCGACGATCGTATCCCGATCGGTCTGTGCCGTGAGATAACGCGGCTGGATTGCCGGCGGCACTGTTGGATCGCTCGATGTGATACGCACGAAGCCGCGGCTGTCCGGCCGTAATTGACACACCGAAGCGATGAATCCCGGAAACGGGTGCAGCGCCGCGCCGGCGGTGTCGGCACTGAAGATGAGAAAGTGGATCTGCACGTCGGGCGTCGCCAGTTCCGGCCGCGTACGCAGAAACGCGGCGGCGTAGCCGGCACCGATGGTCAACAGGCCTTTGCGCGACAACAAATAACGCAGGCCTTCCATGTAACGGTAGCGCCAGTTGTTGATCACGTCGTTCATCGTGATCGGCTCGGTGCAGCGGTACTGCATGCGGATCTGCAAATGGTCTTGCAGATCGGCGCCGACACCGGGCATATCGGCAATGACTTCAATGCCGAGATCGCGCAGCAGTTTCGCCGGCCCGACGCCGGACAGCTGCAAAAGCTGCGGCGAATTGAACGCACCGCCGGATAAGATGACCTCGCCGTCGGCATAAGCCGCGTGCGTCGCACCGCCTTGACGATATTCGACGCCGATAGCGCGCCGGCCGGCAAACAGCACGCGGGTGCCGAGCGCCTCCGAGACGACGGTCAGATTGGGCCGCTTGCGCGCCGGCCGCAGATAACCGACCGCGGTCGACCAGCGCCGGCCGTTCTTGGTGGTGAGCTGGAAATAGCCGGCGCCCTCCTGGCGCGGCCCGTTGAAATCGTCATTGCGCGGATAACCGGCCTGCACCGCGGCTTCGATAAACGCCTCGCACAGCGGGTGCGGTTCGCTGACGTCGGAGACCGCAAGCGGCCCGCCGGCGCCATGCAGGTCGTCGGCGCCGCGCTGTTGATCTTCGGCGCGCTTGAAATACGGCAGCACGTCTTTGAAAGCCCAGCCGGCATTGCCGAGCTGGCGCCAATGATCGTAGTCCTCGTGCTGACCGCGGATATAAAGGAGCCCGTTGATCGAGCTTGACCCGCCCAAGACCTTGCCGCGCGGCTGGATCACGCGGCGATTGTTCAGTTCGGGCTCGGGCTCGGTCTTATAGAGCCAATTGACCTTGGCATTGTCGAACAGCTTGCCGTAACCGAGCGGAATGTGAATCCAGATATTGCTGTCGCGCCCGCCCGCTTCCAATAATAGCACGCGATGCCGCCCCGATGCGCTGAGCCGATTGGCGAGCACACAGCCGGCCGAACCGGCGCCGACAATGATGTAATCGAAATGTGCTGCGTTTGGGGCCATGTTTGTTTCCCGACTTGGCGTTCTCCCTGCCGGAACCATAACGCAGAATTATTGGTTTGGCACAGCCGGCGCTAGCTCGCGGCGGCCGCGCGAACGGCGGCGATGAACCTTTCGACCAGCGGCGAGCGCGGCGCCCGCCGTCGCCGCAGGCAAATCTCACGCGTGAAATGCTGCTTGCGCAGCGGCACACAGGCAAGTCGGCGCGCTTCAAGCTCGAGCTGCACGAGCTTCTTTGACGATATCGTCACGCAGTCGGACTGCATGACGATGGATTTCAGCGCCGTAATCGAATTGGTGATAATGGCTTGCGATGGCCACGGCTGGTTCTCCGCAGAGAACAGCAGCTCGATCTGGCGCGACATCGTCGTGTGCGGACCAGGCATGACCCATTGCTCGTCGCGCAGTTCGGCGATCGCAATAGACTTCTTGCGCGCCAGGCGGTGACCGGCGCGCATGGCCACGACAAAGATATCGCGCGCCAATGTCTCGCAAACGATATCGGGGCCGTCGGCAAGCAACCCTGCCGAATTCACCACCAAATCGATCTCGCCGCTGCGCAGGCTGGCAAGCAGTTCATCGTCGGCGCGCTCGTCGATCGAAACGACGATGTTGGGCGTTTCGCGCTTGAGGCAAGCGACCGCGGCCGGAACGATATCGATGCAGGCGATCGGAGAGACCCCGACGACGAGCGACCCTTCGAGGCCACGCTTCTTGGCTTCGAGCTCGTCGACCGCTCGCGACAGCACCGAGTCGATGGCGGCCGCATGGCCCGCGAGCAGCCGGCCGAATTCGGTCAACGTCGCGCCGTTGCGCGTGCGATCGAACACCCGCACGCCCAGCATCTTTTCCAGAACGGCGACGCTGTTGGAAAGCGCCGGCTGCGATACCCCCAATGCGGCCGCGGCGCGCGTGAAAGAGCCGCGGTCGGCAATGCGCAACAGCTCGATCAGCCGCTTGGGATCGACGTTGAGGGCCATAAGGAGAGCTTATGTCAAACGGGGATATTCTTATTGGACATTATGGCTCCAGGCCTGTCAACTCACGCAACAACAAGCCGGCCCGGCGGTAATGGACCCATCAGTGAGTCCGACTGCTCGGCCACAAAAGCTTTGCGGGAGGAAGCACGATGAACGTTCACCTCGTCGGCAGTATTGGCCTCGACACGGTCGAAGATGTCTTTCGCACCGTCGGCAAGGAGCTCGGCCCGCACCTCAAGCGCATTCCCGACGGCGAAGTCGGCGGCCGCAAATTGTGGATCAGCTGGCAATATCCGCTGTTGCGCGCCTCGACTTTCTTGCGGCCGGATCCGTCCGGCAAGGTGCGGCCGACCAATCGCTTCGCACTATTGACGCTGGCTGATGGCGTCAAACCGTCCGACGTGCATTTCGGCGAGCTCGGCTATGCGCGCGAGGCGCGCGCCTCTTATCTCGACTTCGTCGCGGCGCGCGACAACGGCGAACTGCCGAAGAACATCCGCTTTCAAGTGTGCCTGCCGACGCCGTTTGCCGTTGTCAGTTCGGTGGTCATGCCGGAGGCGCTTGCCGCCGTCGAAGCGGCCTATGAGAAGGCGATGATCGCCGAAGTGGCCGCGTTGTGCCGGCACATCCCGCATCGCGATCTCTGCATCCAATGGGATCTCTGCAATGAGATGGTGGTTTGGGACGGCCAGAAGACCGATGCGGTGCCCTGCGGCGACGAGCCACGCGAAAAGATCATCGCGCGCATGCAGCGCCTCTGCGCCGCGATCCCCGACGATGTCGAGCTTGGCCTGCACCTCTGCTATGGCGATTTTGGCGCCAGACATTTCGTCGAGCCTAAAGACGCCGCGGCAATGGTTGACTTCGCCAACACGCTGTCGACGTCGATCGCCCGTAAGCTTGCCTATATTCACATGCCAGTGCCGGCGGAGCGCAGCGACGATGCGTTCCACAAGCCGTTTCGCGATCTGAACCTTGGCGAAGGCACGGCGCTCTTTCTCGGCGTCGTGCACGCGAAAGACGGCGCCGCAGGCACCAAAGCACGCATTGCCACAGCGCGGCGCTATGCACCGGATTTCGGCATCGCCACCGAATGTGGCATGGCACGCGCGCGTTCCGAAGAGACGGTGCGGTCGCTCCTGAAAATCCATGCCGAATGTTGCGGCTAAGCCTCGGCCACGAAAATCAGAGCAACTGGAGAAATGAATGTCGCGCAACGTCTATCTCGTCGGCAGCGTGCCCATGACGAGCGCCGGCGAAGTCTTCGAAAAGGTGAGCGCTGCGCTCGGCACGCGCATCAAGCGGCTGCCGGACGGTGAGACCGGCGAGCGCGGCGACTGGATCAGCTGGCTCGAGCCGGTGTTTTCGGAAAATCCGGCTTTTGTGAAATCCGGCGAGTTCTTCCGCGTCCACTCAAGCGGGACCGGGCGCGAGCGCTATACGCTCAAACCCGGCCTCAAGCCGCAGGACGTCGGTTTCGACAATCTGTTCTATGCCGATATCGCCGAAAACTCTTATGCCGAGTTCAAGCGGCTGAAAAACGCCGGCAAGATTCCCGACGGCACGAAATTCCAGGTCGATCTGGTGCCGGCGCATTCGGTGATCTGGCTGTTCCTGGTCGACAACCTGCACGCCGCGATCGACCCGATCTATAACGACGCGCTCAAGCGCGAGATCGACAAGATCGCGACCGCCATTCCCCACGATGAGCTCGCGATCCAGTTCGACGTGGCTTCCGCGGTGTTTGCCCGCCTCGAACGCAACGAGGCGTCAAGCTACGGCCGCACCAAAGCGGAGATGCAGGAGACTTTCGCCAATATCTTGGTCGAACTGGGCAACCGCGTGCCGGGCGACATCGATCTGCTTTATCATCTCTGCTACGGCGATTCCGGCCACAAGCACGTCGTCGAGCCGACCGACACCAACGACATGGTCGAATTTGCCAACCGCCTGGCGCAACGGATCGCGCGGCCGGTGCAGCTCGTGCATATGCCGGTGCCGCGCAACCGTTCCGATGACGCCTATTTCACGCCGCTGAAACGGCTTAAGTTGCGCCCGGAAACCGAACTATGCCTCGGCCTCGTCCATCATACGGATGGCGTCGAAGGCACTAGGCGGCGTCTGGAGACGGCCAAGCGTTATGCGCAAGATTTTTCGATTGCCACCGAGTGCGGCTTCGGCCGGCGTGACCCGGCGACGATACCGGAATTGCTTCGCATCCACGCCGTCGTCGCCGACACAGTCTGACGTACAGAACCGATAACAATTCTAAGGGGGGATGATGATCATGCGGAATTTCACACTTGGCGCTCTTGGCGCCCTCGCCATCGCATTTGCCGGCATCTGTAGTGCGCAAGCCGATCCGATCAAGATCCGGGCCGCTTATGTGGTGCCGGTGGCAAACTGGGCGTCGCTCCTGGCGGAGAAGAAGGACCTCGCCAAACACTGGGGCACTTCCTACGAGTTCGAGGCGGTGCGCTATCAGGGCACGCCGCCGATGATTACGGCGCTAGCGACCAATGAACTGGAAATTGCCGATCTGGCCTATTCGACACTGGGGCTTGCCATCCAGAACGCCGGCCTCGACGACCTTAAAGTGATCGCCGACGAATTTCAGGACGGCGCGCCCGGCTACTATTCCGACGAATTCTTCGTGCGCAAGGATGGCGGCATCGCCAAGATCGAGGATCTCAAGGGCAAGGTGATCGCCACCAATGCCACCGGCAGCGGCATCGATATCGCCATGAAGGCAATGCTGCACAAGCACGGCCTCGAGGACAAACGCGATTATACGACGATCGAAGCGCCCTTCCCCGCCATGGCGTCTATGCTGGCGGAGAAGAAGGTCGATCTGGTGCCGGGCGTGCTGCCGTTCTCGCTCAATCCGGCGCTGCGCGACCCGAGCAATGTGCTGTTCACCCAGAAGGAAGGCGTCGGCCGCACCCAGATGATCATCTGGACCGCGCGCAAATCCTTCCTCGACAAGAATCGCGCCGCCATGGTCGATTTCATGGAGGACGTGCTGCGCATCGAACGCTGGTATCTCGACCCGAAGAACCATGCCGATGTCGTCGCAATCGGCGCAAAACTTCTCAAAGTGCCGCCGGAGCGGCTCGACTGGCTGTTCACCAAACAGGATTATTATCGCGACCCCAATGGCAAGCCCGATCTCGAAGCGCTGAAGAAGAACATGGACATCACCAAGGAACTCGGCTTCTTCAGCGGCTCCGTCGACCTCGCCAAGCATACCGATCTGAGCATCGTCGAGGACGCGGCCAAGCGATTGCAATAGCGGCAATCGCGGGGAAACAGCCCCGGCTGCCCGCATTTTCATCGCCGCAAATCGCAAGTAAACTGTCGCGTTTCCCGCGCCGTAAGCGGGGAGACATTTGCTTGGCGAGGAGGAAACGCGTGCAAAAATTCGGCATCGGTCAGCCCGTACCGCGGGTCGAGGATCCGCGCTTTATCACCGGCCGCGGCCGCTATGTCGACGACTTCGACCTGCCGCATCAGTGCTACGGCGTCGTCGTCATGTCGCCGCACGCCCATGCGCGGATCAAGCGGGTCGATACCACAAAGGCCAAGGCCGCCGACGGCGTGCTCGCCGTGCTCACCGGCGCCGATGTGGCGGCTGACGGACTGGGTCCGCTGGCGCCGCCGATGCCGCAAGACATGGGCGGGCCGAAAGGCTTTCGCACGCTGCGGGCGATCCTCGAAGGCGAGAAGGTTCGCGCTGTCGGCGAGCGCGTCGCCTTTGTCGTCGCCGAAACGCTCAATCAGGCGCGCAGCGCCGCCGAGCTTGTCGAGATCGACTACGAGCCGCTTCCGGTGGTGATCGGCGTCGAGGACGCGGTGAAGCCCGGCGCGCCGGTGCTGTGGGACGAGGCGCCGAACAACATCTCGTTCACGCTCATGATGGGCAACAAGGACGCGACCGACGCCGCCTTTGCCAAGGCCAAGCACGTCATCAAGCTCAAGCTGAACAACGCGCGCATCAGCGCCAATGCGATCGAGCCGCGCGCCGCGATCGGCCATTATCATCCCGAAAGCGACAATTACACGCTCTATTCGACCACGCAGAATCCGCACGGCACCCGTTCCACCGTCGCTGGCCAGGTGTTGAAAATCGCCGAGACGAAAATGCGCGTGATCTCACCGGATGTCGGCGGCGGTTTCGGCATGAAGCACGGCGGCTATCCGGAGGACGCTCTGGTGGCGTGGGCGTCGCGCCGCGTCGGCGGCCGGCCGGTGAAATGGGTGTCGACGCGCTCGGAAGCGCTTCTCGGCGATTCGCACGGCCGCGATCAGGTCGTCACTGGCGAACTCGCACTCGACGACAAGGGCAAGATTCTCGGCCTGCGCGTCAGCGCACTCCACGCCATGGGCTCCCACGTATTCGGCGCGTCGATGGTGGTGCCGCTGTTTGCGATACGCCTGTCGCCCGGCGTCTATCAGATTCCGGCGGTGCACGCCGTGGCGCATGCCGTCCTCACCAACACCATTCCGCTCGCGCCCTATCGCGGCGCCGGGCGCCCGGAAGCGGCGTTTCTGATCGAGCAATTGCTCGACCGCGCGGCCAAAGTCATTGGAGTCGATGTCATCGAGATCAGGCGGCGCAATTTCATTCCGGCTTCCGCCATGCCGCACAAGATTCAGACCGGCATCACCTATGACAGCGGCGACTTCGCTCATGTGATGGACGAATGCCTGAAGCTCGCCGATTGGAGCGGCTTCGCCAAGCGCGCCGCCGAATCGAAGAAGAACGGCAAGTTGCGCGGCCGTGGCATCGGCTATTTCCTCGAAGAGGCCGCGGTGTTCAACGACCGCATGGTGCTGCGCTTCGATCCGAGCGGCATGCTGACCATTCTCGCCGGCACTCATTCGCACGGCCAGGGCCACGAGACCGTCTATGCGCAGATGGTCTCGGAATGGCTCGGTGTGCCGTTCGAGAATATCCGCTACGTGCAAGGCGACACCGATGCCGTGCCGTTCGGCCGCGGCACCTACGGCTCGCGCAGCATGCAGGTTGGCGGCAATGCGCTCAAACGCGCGGCCGACAGCATCGTCGACAAGGCCAAGCCGATGGCCGCGCTGATGCTGGAGGCCGCAGCCGGCGACATCGAGTTCAAGGACGGCGCGTTCCGCATTGTCGGCACCGACCGCGCGCTGCCGCTCACCGCCGTCGCCAAAGGCTTCTACCGGCCGGCAATGCTGCCGCCGCAATTCGATGTCGGGCTCGAAGCCTCCGGCACGTTCGCCGCCGAGCCGCCGAATTATCCGAACGGCTGCCATTTGTGCGAAGTGGAAATCGATCCGGAGACCGGGCACGTGACGCTCGCCCGCTATGCGGCCGTGGACGATGTCGGCAAAGTCATGAACCGGCTGCTGTGCGAGGGCCAGGTTCACGGCGGCGTCGCGCAAGGCGCGGGCCAAGCGTTGATGGAAGCCATCGTATTCGATACCGAGGGCCAACTCGTGACCGGCAGCTTCCAGGACTACGCCATGCCCCGCGCCGAAGATTTTCCCGACCTCGTTTCGGAGATCGCCGAAGTGCCGTCGACAACCAACCCGCTCGGGGTCAAAGGCGCGGGCGAAGCCGGCGCCACCGGCGCGCCGCCCGCGATCATCAGCGCCATTCTCGATGCGCTCAAGCCGCTCGGCATCGAGAATATCGACATGCCGGCAACGCCGAGCCGGGTATGGGCGGCAATCAACGCCCGCAAAGCGAAGATGGCGGCGGAGTAGGCTCTTCTTTTATTTGAAGCATGATCTTTTCCGAAAACCGGTTTCCACTTTTCGGGGTCATGCTCTAAGCGCCCTCGCGCGGCGTGCCGCAAAGAAGCGCGTACAGCACGACAAGCGTGAGACCGCCGGAAATCACCGGCTGCGTGGCGACGAGCCGGACCAGGAGCGGCATCTGCGCTTGCACTTCCGGCGAAATGAACATGCCGCCGAGCGCAACAAGCATGGCGAGCCCCGCGACGATATATTTGCGGTCGTCCCAGTCGACCTTGGCCATGATATGCACGCCGTGCATCAGCACGATGCCGAACAACAGCGTCGCCGCGGCGGCGAGAATCGGCAGCGGCACGACCACGAGCAGAAGGTCGAATTTGATCGACGCGCCGAGCACGATCAGCAACACGCCGGCGGCAAGCGTCGCATAACGCGAGCCGACGCGGGTCGTACGTAACATGCCGATATTGTCCGGATAGACGATGGTGCTGAAGCCGCCGACCAAGCCGGCAAGCACGCCGCCGAGACCAATCGCGAAGATGCCCTGCGACATGCGCGCCGACGACACCTCTTGGCCACCCCAGTCGCCGACCATCTGATAAAGCGCCATCGAGCCGATGCTGGCCGGCAGCAACACGAGCAGAAAGACGATGACGAGATCGGTCTGCACCGCGAAACCGAACGGAAAGACTTGCGGCGCGACCAGAAGCGGCGCGTTCATCACCGCGGCCAGCGACACCGGGCGGAACAGCGCATAGCAGATCGTGCCGGCGGCGAGTCCGATCAGGATCGCGGCGCGGCGGAATTTACCACCCCACAGGCTCACAGCGACAATCACTGCAACCGCGAGCGCGCCGGCGAGAAAATTCACCGTCGGGAAACCCGGGCTCTGCACCTGTCCGATCCAGCCCGGCAGCGCCACATTGGACACCTGGATCATGATGAAGATGACGATCATGCCGGCGATGAGCGGCGCGCGCAGAAAGCGCGAGAAGAAACCGATGACGCTGAAGCCCGCGATCGGCACCGTGAGCGCGCACCAGATCAAAGCGGCGACAAAGAACGAACCATAAGCGGCGCCGAGGCCAGCGTTCGGCACGTGGCCGACCGCAAGCAAGGTGGCGAAGCTGCCAGCATAGGGGCCCTGAATGATCGGCAGGCGCAGCAACAGCGTCGACTGCAGGATGGTGACAAAGCCGCAGACCAGGAAGGTCATGCCGTAGAGATAGGCGATCTGCTCCGGCGGCAGATTGAAGGAGCGGCCGAGAATGCCCGGAAAAACGAACATCCCGGTCATGCCGAAAATATTCTGCAGACCTAAAATGAACAGCTGATCGTAAGACAGCCGCTCATCGATGCCGACGTCAAAGACTTTCTCGGCAGGCGTTTCCCCGGACTTCATCGTGCTATGCCCCTTCTCGACGCGGGATTTGTTCATCCCGCTTGTAAAAAACACTTAGCCGCTCGGACGGCTGAGGAAAAGCCACCTCGGGTTGCCGCGCCGGCAAATCTGATAAATGCGGCGCGGGTTGGCGTCGACTACTTCCGCATGCTGTCGGGCAGGGCCGCCTGGCGGCCGAGTTGCTGCCAGGCCATCGGCGCGCCGGCCTTTTGCGCGGCCTCCTGCGGCGGCAGCGATTTGTCCCAGCTGGCGCCGATAAAGCGCTGACCGGTGATGCCGTCGGAGCCGTTCGAGCACAGCCAGAGCAGCGGCGCGACCATCACGTCGGGCGAAATCAGCTTGGAACGATCCGGCGCCGCAGTACGTGAGACGAGCCGCGTGTCGGCGGCGCCGCCGGGCACCAGCACATTGGCGGTGACGCCGGTGCCGTCGAGCTCCTGCGACATGGCCAGGAGATGCGCTTCGTTGGCGGCCTTGGAGCCGCCGTAAGGCTGCATGAAGCTGCGCCACATTGTATCGAGGCTCGTCGTCACATTGATGATGCGGCCCCAGTGCTGCGCAATCAGCGTCGGCAGCGCGGCGCGCGTCATCAAAAACGGCGCGATCACGTTGACCTCGATGACGCGGCGAAATTCTTCTGGCGTGGCCTCCCACAATTTTCCGACCGGACGCCCCTCGCCGCGCAGCGTCCCCGTGCTGACGCCGGCATTGTTGATCAGAATGTCAAGCCGGCTGAAGCGCTCGGCGCAGGCGCGCACGATTTTCGGTCCGCTTTCATCCCAAGTGACGTCGGCGACGATACCGAGGAAGCGCTCGCTTGCGCTCGCGTCTTCGGCGAGTTGCTGCGTCTCCTCGAGAACCGCTTCGTCGAGCTCGACCCCGGCGACACACGCGCCTGCGGCCAGCAAGCCAAGCGTCATGACGCGGCCGAGACCGCGCCCGGCCCCGGTGACGATGACGACCTTTCCGTCGAGCATTCCCACCATTGTGACAGCCCCCCGACTATGCACAGGCGGCTTTTAGAACATGAGCGACGAAGCTGGAAAGCGATTTTCTGAAAAAGGTCGCGCGCCGACAAAAGAGCAAAGCGCGCCGGCACGCAGCAGCGAGACGGATTTGCCGCCGCTAACTAATACAAATGACGGTGGATAAAGGCTCCGGCGCCAGCGAGCGCGCGCCGGCCGGCATCCAGATGTGCATTCCACATATGCCACGCATGCGTCATATGCGGCCATATTTCCAACGTCACCGCGACATCGGCCGCTCCGGCTGCGGCGGCAAAGCGGGTCGCATCCGCGAGCAGCGTTTCCGCCGAGCCGACCTGAATGAGCGTCGGCGGCAATCCTTTAAGATCGGAATAGAGCGTGGATACCCGTGGATCCTTCCGATCCACGCCGGCGGGGACGTAGGCCGCGGCCAGTTCTTCCAGATAGCCTTTGTGGATCAGCGGATCGACAGCGTCTTTGATCGTCAGCGTCGCGCCAGACATGGTGAGATCCGTCCATGGCGAGCACAGCCAGGCGCAAGCCGGCGGCTCTTCGCGCAGGTCGCGCAGCCGGTCGATCAGCGCGACGGTCAGCCCGCCGCCGGCACTGTCGCCGCCGACTGCGATATGCGCCGCCGCAATGCCTTGTTCGCGTAGGTACCGGTAAGCCGAAAGCGCGTCGTCGAGCGCGGCCGGAAACGGATTTTCAGGCGCGAGCCGATAAGCCACCGCAAGCGTGCGGATTTTTGCCGCGCGCCCGGCCTCAGTGACCATGCGGCGATGGCTGACCAGCGAGCCCGAACAGTAACCGCCGCCGTGGAAGAACAGCAGAACGCGGGACGGGTCGCTGCCGGGAACGATCGACCACTCCGCCGGTACGCCACGGGCATCGACCGGCGTTAAGGTCACATCGGCGGCGACCGGCCAGACCGAGCCGACTTCCTCGATCCGTGCCCGCCGTTCGGCCCAGCCGACTGGCCTTGGCTTGGCGCCCAAAAGCGCGCGGACGGCGGCAATTTCGCGGCGGTCGGTTTCCGTGTGATCCATCGGAAGTCCTTGTTTTATCAGCTTTTATTTAGGGCATTTTGCCGCAGCCGTGACGCGGCGGTTCCATCCCACTGGTTGCTTGTGACACACCACCCGCTTATATTCCGCCAGCATTCCAGTCATCCCCGATGACTTTAGTGGCTTCGCCCCGACGGGCGGGCGGAGCACAGAGGAGATTTATCTATGGCAACCGCGCCCCTGATGCCGAAAGCGACCGCCGTGTGGCTGGTGGAGAATACGTCGCTGTCGTTCGACCAGATCGCCCAGCTCTGCAATTTGCATCCGCTGGAAGTGAAGGCGATCGCCGACGGCGATGCGGCGCAGGGTATCAAGGGGCTCGATCCCATCCTCACCGGACAGCTCACCCGCGACGAGATCGCCGCCGCCGAGGCCGATCCGAACTACAAGCTCCACATCGCCGAGCCCAAAGTGCGGCTGCCGGAAGCGAAGCCGAAGAAGGGCCCGCGCTACACGCCGGTGTCGCGACGGCAGGACCGCCCGAACGCCATTCTTTGGCTGGTGCGCAATCATCCCGAACTGAAAGACAGCCAGATCATGCGGCTCGTCGGCACCACCAAATCGACCATCCAGGCGATCCGCGAGCGCACCCATTGGAATTCGGCGAACCTCACGCCGCTCGATCCGGTGACGCTCGGGCTGTGCTCGCAGATCGATCTCGATCTCGAAGTCCAGAAAGCGGCGAAGGAGAAGCCGGTGCCGATCGAGGCACAGGGCGCCACTCTCCTGCCCGCCTCCGTCACCACCGCGCCGAAAGAAGAGCCGGAGCCTGAACCCGAACCGGCCAAGAAGCCGTCCGACGATCTGGACGTGAGCGCGGTATTCGCCAAGCTCAAGCAACTCGGCGGCAAGGCCGAGTAATGTCCCTATCCGCCCCCGCGATAGCGGAGCGGAAGAGCAATCATCCCCGATCGTTCCGCAGCACGACGCAGGCGCCGCCGGCGGCGATCAACTTGTTGCAGAATCGCTCGAGATACGTGCGGTCGTCGTCGCCGATGCGGATGTTGTAACGCGTGGCAAAGCCGAGCCCGATGCCGCGGCTCCTGATCACGATCGGCTCACGGTCGCCGATCAGCGACGCATATTGTTTCTGGATCATGCGATAGATCGCCCAGGCGCGGCTTTCCGACCAATTGGCGGTGAGTTGCATGCCCCAACGCGGGACGTAAGCGGCAATGCGCTGCGCCTCGGCTTTCGGCGCCAGGATCAGATTGGCGAGCCGTGTGCACGGAATGCCCTGCGGGATCGTGGTGTCCGCCGTCTCCGGCGGTTTGGGCGAGACCCATTCGTCGGCGGTCCAGCCGGTGATGATGGCAACGTAATTACGCGTCTCGCTTGGCAGCCCGCGGCGGCCGGCGACGAAGGCCGCCACCCGCCCCGGCCCGGCATTATAGGCCGCCGCGGCAAGACCGAGATTGCCGAACTGCGCTTTGAGATCGTGCAGATAGCTCGCCGAATTTTTCAAAGCCTCGATCGGATCGAACGGATCGACGAGCCCGCGATAATCCGCCGTCGACGGCATGAATTGCGCAATCCCCTGCGCGCCTTTCGCGCTCACCGCCATCGCATTGAAACGACTTTCCTGCCAGATCACGCGAGCGAAAAACTCGACCGGCAGCTGGTTCTCTGCAGCATCTTGTTCGATGGCGCGGCAGATGTCCTCGGAGGTCGGCGGATTGTGCGGCGTGAACGGCGGCGGCGGCGCTTGGGCGGCGGGCTGGCTCGATGGCGCCGGAACTTGAGCCGCGGGTTGGCCGGCTGGCGCCGGCTTGTCTCGGCTGGAATTATCGTTTGTCGGGGAAGGACTCGGCACTGCCGGCGGCGCAGCGCTATTAGCCGCGGGCGGGCGGGCCGTAGCATTTGAAGGCGTGCTCGCAGACGCTTTTGCCGGCGCCTGTGCATAGACAGGCGCGCTCAACATTGTCACCGCACATATGAGCAATCGTCCGGCGATATGCGTCATGCATTCTAACGCATGAGATGGAGGGTGGTGCCCTTTAGCTATGAACCGACCCGTGGCGGCAGCGACATCCAGGGTCAGTTTCGCTCATTAAGGCTACAATTGAATTACGCCACTACTCCCTTCCCTTTCAACGCCGCCCCGATCTCGTCCAAAATTGCCGGATCGTCGATGGTGGCCGGCATTTGCCAAGCGTCGCCGTCGGCAATTTTCTTGATGGTGCCGCGCAGGATCTTTCCCGAACGCGTTTTCGGCAGGCGGCCCACGGTGATGGCGAGCTTGAACGCTGCCACCGGACCGATCTTGTCGCGAATGAGCGCGACACATTCCTTCTCGATGTCCGCCGGCGACCGCGTGACGCCGGATTTGAGCACGACGAAGCCGCACGGCACTTCACCCTTGAGCTCGTCCCTGATGCCGAGCACCGCGCATTCGGCGACATCCTGATGCGACGCCAGCACTTCTTCCATGCCGCCGGTCGAAAGCCTGTGGCCGGCGACATTGATGATGTCGTCGGTGCGGCCCATGACAAAGACATAGCCGTCCTCGTCCTTGAAGCCGGCATCGGCGGTTTTGTAGAAGCCTGGAAATTCCTCGAGATAGCTTTCGCGCATGCGCGCATCGGCCTGCCACAAGGTCGGCAGGCAACCGGGCGGCAGCGGCAGCTTGATGACGATCGAGCCCATTGTGTTGGCCGGCTGTTCGCGCGAGCTTTCGTCGACGATGCGGATGTCGTAGCCGGGCATCGCCATTGTCGGCGAACCGTGCTTGATCGGCAACAGGCCAAGGCCCACCGGATTTCCGGCGATGCACCAGCCGGTTTCGGTCTGCCACCAGTGATCGATCACCGGCACGTTGAGAAGCCGCTCCGCCCAGTCGAGCGTCGGCGGATCGGCGCGTTCGCCGGCAAGAAACAGCGTGCGGAATTTTTTCAGATCGTGCTGCGCGAACAGTTTACCTTGCGGGTCTTCTTTCTTGATGGCGCGGAACGCCGTCGGCGCGGTGAACAACGCAACAGCGCCGTGCTCGGCAACGACGCGCCAGAACGCGCCGGCGTCCGGCGTGCCGACCGGCTTGCCCTCATAGAGGATGCTGGTCGCGCCATGCAACAGCGGCGCATAGACGATGTAGGAATGGCCGACCACCCAGCCGATATCGGACGCCGTCCACCACACTTCGCCGGGATCGACGCCGTAGAGATTCTTCATCGACCATTTCAGCGCGACCATGTGGCCGCCATTGTCGCGCATCACGCCTTTCGGCCGGCCGGTCGTGCCGGACGTGTAGAGAATATAGAGCGGATCCGTGGCCTTGACCGGGACGCAATCCCAAGCCGAGCGGGCATGGACGAGCGCGTGATCGCGCATCGCCGCCCAATCGCGATCGCGGCCTTCGATCAGCGCCGCTTGCACCTGCGGGCGCTGCAGGATCAGGCAAGCTTGCGGCTTGTGCTTGGCGAGCGCGATCGCTTCGTCGAGCAGCGGCTTGTAATTCACGATGCGGCCTGGTTCGAGGCCGCAGCTTGCGGAGAGAATGACCTTCGGCGTGGCGTCGTCAATGCGGGTGGCGAGTTCGCGCGCCGCGAAACCGCCGAACACGACCGAGTGGACGGCGCCGATGCGGGCGCAGGCAAGCATCGCGATCACAGATTCCGGCACCATCGGCATGTAGAGAATGACGCGATCGCCTTTTTGCACGCCGAGGTCGCGCAACATGCCGCCGAGCACCTGCGTTTCGGTCAACAGGCGGTGATAGGTGATGGTGCGTTTTGTGCCGGCGAGCGGTGAATCGTAAATGATCGCTGCCTGTTCGCCGCGCCCGGCATCGACCTGGCGGTCGACGGCGTTGAAGCAGGTGTTGCAGACGCCGTCCGGAAACCAGCGGCCATAGACGCCGGCCTGCGGATCGAACACGGTTTTCGGCTTTTCGAACCAGTCGATCTCGGCCGCCGCCTCGCCCCAGAAGGCTTGCGGGTCGCGCTGCCAGCGCGCGTAAACCTCGTGATAGCGGCTTGTTCGGGCGTCCATAACGCTGCCTCCCGGCTTTTTCAGCTCATTGTCAGGGGCCGCACGCCGATTGCAAGCCGTACCATAGTGGCGACTCGATCATGCATCTCCATGCTGGCGCAGCCTGGGGGCTTTGCTCTATGTCACGCTTCACCCTCGGCGTTTGGCTCAATTCAACCCGTGATCACCGACCCGTTCTTCTATCTGCTGGCGATCCCCGCCGTGACCGTGCTCGGCCTCGGCAAAGGCGGCTTTATCGGCATCGGCATGATCGCGACGCCGCTCCTGGCGCTTGCCGTGCCGCCGCTGCAAGGCGCGGCCATCCTGCTGCCGATCCTGATGTGCCAGGACATGATCTCGATCTGGACCTATCGCCACAAATGGAGCGCATGGAATTTGAAAGTGCTGATGTCCGGCTCCCTGTTCGGCATCGGCGCGGCAACTCTGTTCGCCAGTTCGGTCTCAAATGCCGCAATCGAAGTCACCATTGGCGCGATCGGGCTTGCCTTTGTGTTCTACACTTGGCTCGGCCCGCGGCTCCTCACCGGGCTGCGGCAGGTTTCCGACAACCCGCACCGGCCGCCGGTCGCGCTCGGCATGTTGTGGGGCGCACTGTCGGCCTTCATGTCGCTATTGATCCAGGTCGGCGCGCCGCCGTTTCAGGTTCACATCCTGCCGCAGCGGCTCGACAAACTGACGCTGGTCGGCACCAGCGTCATCTTTTTCGCCTTCGTGAACTGGATGAAGGTCCTGCCCTATTTCATGCTCGGACAATTCTCGCCGCGCAATTTCGCGACCTCGCTGGCGCTGTTGCCGCTCGCCGTCGCCGCCAATTTTCTCGGCATCTGGCTCGTACGCAAGACACCGCAGGAGCGGTTTTACCAGATATCCTACCTCTTGATGTTCCTGATCTCTCTTGCCTTGCTGTGGCAGGGGCTACGCGGGCAAGGCTTGCACGGAGTTGGCCGATGAAACGGCGAATTAGGAGCCGCCGAGTTGAAACGCGTCGAAATACGCAGAGGATATCGCCGATAAAGCGCAATTCACCGGCACCACGCGCCGGTTGCGCTATTCGCATCGCGGACTTTTCGCTAGGTTTCGCAATTGGTACAATTCGCTCCCCGCCGGCAAATTGTCATGATCGACCCCCTGAAGCCTGTCACGACCGCTCCCGCGCTTTGCAAGATTTGCGGGGGTGCGGCACCGCTCTACGGCGTCGTCGATTTCAATAAATCCTGCGAGGAGGCAAACGGCCTAAAGCTGTCGCTCGCGGGCGTGCCGGTCTATTACCGACGCTGCGCCAATTGCCACTTCGTCTTCACCGACGCCTTCGATGACTGGAGCGCCGACCAGTTCAAGACGCATATCTATAATGACGACTATCGCATGGTCGATCCGGATTATAAGACCACGCGGCCGCGCGGGAATGCCGAGGTCGTGGCGCGGCTCTGGGGCGAACACCGCAAGGACACCCGCGTGCTCGATTACGGCGGCGGCAACGGCGAATTCTGCACCGTGTTGCGCGAGAGCGGTTTCCCGGTGGCGGAAACCTTCGATCCGATGGTGCCGGAATTCTCCCGCCGCCCGGACGGGAAATTCGACCTGGTGACGAGCTTCGAAACGCTGGAACACTTACCGGATCCGATGGCAGGTATTGCTTCGCTGCTCGAAAGCGCCGCCGATCCCGGCGTCGTTCTGTTCACCACGCTGCTGCAGCCGGCCGAGTTCGACAATTTCGGCGTCAATTGGTGGTACATCGGGCCGCGCAACGGCCATGTCTCGATATTCAGCAAGCAGTCGCTGACCATCGCCTGGAGCCGGCACCGCTATCAGGTCGCCTCATTACGCGATAATATTCATCTGGCTTTTCGCAACCTGCCGCCGTTTCTCGCGCATCTGCAAAAGCGATGAAGGGGCGGCGCATCATCTGACGGGACGATGATGACAGTGCCCCAAACAGCTCAAACACCGACACCTTACGACACCGGTCTCGAGCGCAACGCGGCGAATTTTCAGCCGCTGACGCCGCTGTCGTTTCTGGCCCGAGCGGCAGAGGTCTATCCGGACCACACCGCTATCATTCACGGTGCGCGCTCCTGGACCTATCGCGAATTTTTCGAGCGCGCGAAGAAGCTTGCCTCCGCGCTGGCCAAACGCGGCATCAAGCGCGGCGACACGGTGTCGGTGGTACTGCCCAATGTGCCGGCGATGCTCGAAGCGCATTACGGCGTGGCCATGGCCGGCGCGGTGCTCAATTCCGTCAATACACGGCTCGATGCCGCAATCATCGCCTTCACCTTCGACCATGGCGAGGCGAAAGTCCTGATCACCGACCGCGAATATTGCAAGACGGTAAAGACGGCGCTTTCGCTGTGCAAGGCCAAGCCGCTCGTCGTTGACTATGACGACCCGGAATTCGCCGGCCCCGGCGAACGGCTCGGCACTCTCGACTACGAGCAATTTCTGTCGGAAGGCGACGCCGATTTCGCCTGGCTGATGCCACGGGACGAGTGGGACGCCATCGCGCTGAACTATACGTCCGGCACCACCGGCGATCCGAAAGGCGTCGTCTATCACCATCGCGGCGCCTATCTGCTCGCCATGGCCAACGTCATCACCTGCGAGATGGGCAAGCATCCGGTCTATCTGTGGACGCTGCCGATGTTCCACTGCAACGGCTGGTGCTTTCCGTGGACGCTGTCGGTGGTTGCGGGCACGCATGTGTGCTTGCGTGCCGTGCGCGCCGCGCCGATCTTCGACTCGATCGCCAAGCACAAGGTCACGCATCTGTGCGGCGCGCCGATCGTGATGTCGACGTTGCTCAACGCGTCGCCGCAGGAGCGCAAGCCGCTGCCCCATCAGGTCGAGTTCGTCACCGCGGCGGCGCCGCCGCCCGAGCAGGTGCTCGCGGAAATGCGAGCCGCGGGCTTCAACGTCACTCACGTCTATGGCCTGACCGAAACTTATGGGCCGGCCAGCGTCAACGATTGGCATTACCAATGGGACGCGCTCGATCCATCCGAGCAGGCGGCGAAGAAAGCGCGTCAGGGCGTCCGCTATCCGGTGCTCGAAGCGCTCGACGTGCTCGATCCGCAGACCATGCGGCCGGTGCCGCGCGACGGCGAGACGCTTGGCGAAGTCATGTTCCGCGGCAATGTCGTGATGAAGGGCTACCTGAAGAATCCAGCCTCGACCGCAAAGGCGTTTGAAGGCGGCTGGTTTCATTCCGGCGATCTCGGCGTCATCTATCCGGACGGCTATATCCAACTAAAAGACCGCTCCAAGGACATCATCATTTCCGGCGGCGAAAACATCTCCTCCATCGAGGTCGAGGATGCACTCTACAAGCACCACGCCGTCGAAGTGGTGGCGGTGGTGGCGAAGCCCGACGACAAATGGGGCGAAACGCCGTGCGTCTTCGTCGAACTAAAACCGGGCGCCGCAGCGACAGCCGAAGAGCTGATCGCCTGGTGCCGGAACCATCTCGCTGCCTACAAATGCCCGCGCCATGTCGTCTTCGCCGAAATCCCGAAGACTTCGACCGGCAAGATTCAAAAATTCAAACTGCGCGAAATGGCGAAGGGGATGTGATTCGCGCGTCGGATGCGCACAGCCGCCGTTTCAGGCAAAAAGTGAAAATAAAAGTACCGCTCTGCCCCCACCCTCCGCTGGCGCGGAGAGGAATCGCATGGGAGCGGTCGAAGAAAAACTCGCCGTGCAACTGGACGTCTAGGTCAATGAACGAGCACGTCTTGCCGTAGGCGCGCGATCTCGTCCTTCACGTGCAATTTCTTCCGTTTCAATTCCAAAAGTTGGAGGTCGTCGGTGGAGGGGTGGGTGAGCGCTTCGCTAATTTGATCTTCGAGCGCTTCGTGACGTTTCTCAAGTTCCGCAAGATGCAATTCAATCGCCATGTCTCCTGCCTCCTTGCGTCAGTATTGCCAGTTCAATCTTCATTGCCAGTTCAATCTTCCTACCCCGAACAACGAAGCGCAAGCTTAGTATGCTTTTAGCCTTACGGAAATCCCCGTTCTGCACCGCGCGGGATTTAGGCCGCATATCAGCGCGATGGGCTTGTCCGGGTTACCTAAAACGCGATAATCGAAAAGAACTTATCGGCTTATCAACCGGCCGGAAGCCGGTCGGTTCCGATCGCGCGAGGATTGCGGCAAAGTGCCAAGGGGCTACCAGCGGGCCGACCGACGCGGCGATGACCCAGGCGTGACCCAAAGGGCATGACTCAAGAGGAAGAAAACGAGCTGCGGGCCCAATTGGCGCGGCTGAACCAAGCGCATCGCGACCTCGACGCCGCGATTGCTGCGCTGCAGGATTCGCCCGGCTCGGATCTGCTTCAGGTGCAACGCTTGAAAAAACAAAAGCTGCAATTGCGCGATCGTATCACCTTCATTGAAGATCAGCTCACGCCGGATATCATTGCGTGATGCCGCGCGGAGCGGCCGTTCCGCTCCGCCTTGCGCGCATACATCGCGGCGTCGGCCCGCGCCAGAACTTCGGCGGGATTGTCGAGCGCGCCGAGAAGCGCCAATCCTGCCGAGGCACCGACCACGAGCGTCGAGCTGTTCCAGCGCACCGGCGTTGCATAGACCGCGGCTTCGAGCGCGGCAGCCTTGGCGGCAGCCGCCGCGCCGTTGACGTTCCACAACAGCACGGCGAATTCATCGCCGCCCATGCGGGCAACAATATCCGATGTTCTGGTGTGCTGGACGAGCGCCGCCGCGATCACTTTCAAGACGGCGTCGCCCGCGGCGTGACCGTGCCGATCGTTCACCGGCTTGAAGCCGTCGAGATCGATATAGATCAGCGCAGCGCTGGTGCCGTAGCGTTTGACATAAGCGAGCGACCGTTCGAGTTCGCGGAAAAAGCCGCGCCGGTTGCGGATCTCGGTCAGCGGATCGATGTCGATCCGTGTTTCAAGCTCGCTGATGCGGGCGCGCGAGGCTTCGAGCTTGGCCGCAAGCACATCGACCTCCGCGGCAAGCCGCATGACGGCGGCACGCGACGGCGCACGCGGCAGCTTCGTCTCGTCAAACTCGCCGCTCCTGCCCGCGGACTTGCGCAATGGTGCACCGCGCAATTTCGGCCGCGGCCGGCTCGCAACGGTCGGCTTGCGGCTGTGTTTGCCCGCTTTGCTGATTTTCATGGAAGGCTTTTCCCCGCCGCACGAATCGCCATGCGAGCATAGCCCGCGCGCCGCGCCGGTTCAGCGCCCGCAACGAATGCCGAAAAATTGAAAGACTGCAGTTGTGATCGACGCCGCAAGCGGTTGGCAAAAAATGGCCGGATTCAGGCGTCTTCGTTCAGTCTGCGTTCACCAATAAATGGGAACTTTATAGGCAGAGGGGCGGCTAGTTTTCGGAAAAACCCCATCATCGAGGTGATGTCATGAGAAAAATTCTGACGGCTCTCGCTGTGGCAGGAAGTCTCGCCGTCGCCACCGTGGCAACGTCGGCGCCAGCGCTGGCTTGGCGCGGCGGCGGCTGGGGCGGCTGGCATGGCGGCTGGGGTTGGGGCGGTCCGGCCGTCGGCTTCGCCGCCGGCGCGCTGATCGGCAGCGCATTGGCGGCGCCCTATTACAGCGGCGGCTACGGCTACTACCCGTATGGCGGCTATTACGGCTATGCGGCGCCGGCGGCGTATCCTTACGCGCCGCCGACCTGCGTGTGGCGTAGCTTGTGGAACGGCTACACTTGGGTTCGCGCCTGCGTGTAAGGCGCGCCGAAGGAAGCCGGTTCGGTGCCGGCGGTGTCCTGGTGAGGAACGCCGTAAGTTATTCGTTTGTCAGGCTGAATGAGCCCTGGGCGCACCTTGGGCTCCTCACTTCCGCCAAATAGTCGCGCTTACATGAAAGTGGGTGTGACGCGTTCAGTCGGGGGTTTACCGGGGACTTCCCGCTCATCCACGTTCCGGATCGGCACCCGGCCGGTCACATGAGGAAAGTCATGCATAAGTCGCTCTTAGGGCTTGCCGCGGCGAGTGCCGTTGCGCTTGCCACCTTGGCCGGACCGAGCCCCGCAAATGCCGGCTGCTACGGCTGCGCCGTGGGTGCGGGAGTTATCGGCGGCATTGCCGCCGGCGCCATCATCGGCAGCGCGATTGCCAATAGCCCGCCCCCGCCGCCGGCCTATTATCCGCCGCCTCCGGGCTATGGTCCGCCCCCAGGGTATGGTCCGCCGCCGCCCGCGGCTTACGGACCGCCGCCCGGACCCGGTTATGCACAGCTCGCGCCCGGTTGTTACTGGGGCCAGCGCAAAGTGTGGGTCGAAGGCGTCGGTTATCGCTGGCGCACCATTCAGGTCTGCCCGTAACGCAGTTTTGTTGACGACCGCGAATTCAACCGGCCGGCCGCAAGAGCCGGCCGGTTTTGTTTTCACGATTGCTTGGTGATCCCGCCAATTTAGCTACACGCGCCGGCCAAATCGGCCTATTCCATTGCGCGATGATTGTGGAAACTCGACGACACGCGGCGCCGGCCGATGCCGGGACGATGCAACGCCTGACCGATCGTGCGCGCTCCGCGATCCACGCGATTGCACCGCCGCGGTCGCGCGGACGGATGATGACAGTGATCGGCTGGGTCGTCGCAATTGCATTTGTCCTCTATGTCGCGCTCGCGGCGACGGTGTATTTCGCGCAGCGCTCGCTAATGTATTTTCCGGACACGGCCCACGTCACGCCGGCGGACGCAGGACTGCCCGAAGCCAACGAAGTGCTGCTGACGGCCGCCGATGGGACGCAAATTCACGTCTGGCATGTCGCGCCGCGCGACAACAAACCGGTCATTATTTATTTCCACGGCAATGGCGGCTCGCTACCCGGCCGCGTCGATCGTTTTCGTCGGCTCATCAAAGACGGCATCGGTCTCGTCGGGGTCGAATATCGCGGCTATGGCGGCTCTGGCGGCACGCCGACCGAGCAAGGCCTGATCGCGGACGCGCAAGCCGCTTATGCCTTCGCGGCCGCCCGCTATCCGGTGTCGCAGATCGTGGTCTGGGGTGAGTCGCTCGGCAGCGGCGTCGCCGTGGCGCTGGCTGCGGAAAAGCCGGTCGGCCGCGTCATTCTCGAAGCGCCCTTCACCTCGACGGAAGCTGTCGGCGCGCGGCACTATTGGTACCTGCCGGTGCGCTTCCTCATGAAGGATCAGTTTCGTTCCGACGAGCGCATCGGCAAAGTAACGGCGCCATTGATGATCATGCATGGCGTCCTCGATCGCACCGTCCCTTACGCGATGGGCGAGGAGATGTTCGAGCTCGCCAATAAGCCAAAGCACATCGTGCGTTTCCTCGACGGCGGCCATGAAGATCTCGATTCCCACGGCGCGCTCGACGCCGTGGCGCGGTTTCTCGCCGGCGATTTGGATTAGAGCATTTTGCGGCTCGCGGAGCCTGTCATCGGGCCGGCCACTTTGGGCCGGATCCGTTGGCTCGCACGTCAGGATGACGCGGATAAAATCAGAACGTCGGATAGGTCTGGCCGATTCTACCACCGACGCGGGCGAAGCCCGACTGCGCCGGCTCGTATTTGCTGTTGATGTTGAGCGCCTTGGCATAGGAGCCGGCGGCCTTGTCCTTGGCGCCGGTCCGTTCATAGGCAAGCCCGCGGCTGGTCCAGGCCCGCAGGTCCGTCGGACTAAGCTGCACCGCCTGATCGAGATCCTCGCACGCCGATTTATTGTCGCCAATGGCGAGATAGCTCAGGCCGCGCGCGACAAAGGGCTCGTCCTTCTGGCCGTTGAGCGCAATCGCGGTCGAGAAATCGTCGATGGCGAAGGAGTGCTGGCTTTGGCTCTGATAGAGCAAGCCGCGATTGTAATAAGCTTCGGCATTGTCCGGCCTCAGCGCAATCGCTTTGTTGAAATCGCCGAGCGCCTGGCTTGATTTGCCCTCTTCGCGATAGACGATGCCGCGGCCGAGATAGGCCGGCGAATACGACGCGTCGAGTGCGAGCGCCTTGTTGTCATCGGCGAGCGCCAGATCGAGCCGATTGGTCTTGCGGTAGATCAGCGCGCGGTTAGCGTAGGCCTGCGCGTAATTCGGGTCGAGACTGACCGCCTTGCTGAAATCGGCGAGCGCCTCGTCGTTGCGCCCGGTCTCGCCATAGACGGCGCCGCGCATATTGTAGGCCTGCGGATCCTCAGGATGCTTCTGGATCACCTCGCTGAGCGAAGCCAGGTTTGACTGCGAGGTCGCGTAGAGCGCGGTGTCGTTGTCAGAAGCCGACGGGCCGCTGAGAGTCGCACAGCCGGCGAGCGCGAGAACCGCGATCGCACAGACCGCGGTCGGAGCAGCCGAAGCCAGCGACGACCTGGCCACGGCGCACCTGATAAAATGTTCGGCCCCGGTGAGAGCTGATCCTGTCATCCGATGCCTCTTGGCATCACGCCCCGCACTCATAGTCGTCCACCGCGAGATCGGACGATAGTAGCCCAGAACGCCAAAAAAACGGCGCGGGCAAACCAGCCCGCGCCACTACGAATCTCTAACGCTCAATTAGCCGAAACGGGGGGGGCGCGCCGGGCCGGCGGACCGGCCACCGGCACCCGGGCCGCCCGGGGTCAGCTTCGGCTTCATCGGCAGGAGGCCCTCGCGCTGCAGACGCTTGCGCGCAAGCTTGCGGGCCCGGCGGATCGCTTCCGCCTTCTCCCGCGCCTTCTTTTCCGAGGGTTTTTCGTAATGGCCGCGGAGCTTCATCTCGCGGAAAATGCCCTCGCGCTGCATCTTTTTCTTCAGCGCCTTAAGGGCTTGGTCGACATTATTGTCACGGACGAGAACCTGCACGCGTGCTCCTTTTGCAGTCGATCGATGTGATGGCTTGGGTAAGGTTGGGCGCAACGCCCGAACCACTTGGCGGGGCGTTTAGCAGAATAAGGCAGAAAAGTCCACAAGCCCGCGGCGATCAATAAACCCTGGTGATATGGCCCATTTTGCGGCCCGGCCGAACCGCGGCCTTGCCGTAGAGATGGACCGCCGCCCCGGGCACGGCGAGCCAATTTTTATAGTCCTCAACCTCGGCGCCGATGAGATTGATCATTTCCACCCGGCCGTGCCGAACCGGCTTGGCGAGCGCCCAGCCGGCCACCGCCCGGATATGTTGCTCGAATTGCGAGATCGAGGCGCCGTCGAGCGTCCAGTGGCCGGAATTGTGCACCCGCGGCGCGATTTCGTTGACCAGGATCTCGCCGCCGCCAAGAACAAACATCTCGACCGCGAGCACGCCGACATAACCGAACTTCTGAGCGATGGTCTCGGCAATGTGCCGCGCCTGCCGTGCGCCTGATTGCGAGATCGCCGCCGGAACACGCGACACTTTTAATATGTGATCGCGATGCTCGTTCTCGGTCACGTCATAACATTCGACCGCGCCGTCCTGCCCGCGCGCGGCGACGACGGAGACTTCGCGCTCGAACGGCACGAAGGCCTCGAGAATGCAGGGCTGGCCGCCGACTTCGCGCCATATCGCTTCGGGATCGCTGCCGTTCTTGATGGCGGCCTGGCCCTTGCCGTCATAGCCGAAGCGCCGCGTCTTCAGCACCGCCGGCCGCCCGATCCGCTCGATCGCCGACTTCAGCGCGGCGGCCTCGCCGACATCGGCGAACGGCGCCGTGCCGATGCCGAGGCTTGCAACGAATTTTTTCTCGGCCAGCCGGTCCTGTGTGGTCGCCAGGATTTTAGGATCGGGCAGAACCGGGACGCGCGCGGCGAGAAAAGTAGCAGTTTCCGCCGGCACGTTCTCGAACTCATAAGTGACGACGTCGACATCAGCCGCAAAACGATCGAGCGCCTGCGTGTCGGTATAGTCGGCGCAGGTGACTCGATGCACGACGTCGAAAGCCGGCGAATCCGGGCTCGGCGAAAAAATATGGCACTTGAAGCCGAGCCGGGCCGCCGCGAGCGCCAGCATGCGGCCAAGCTGACCGCCGCCGAGGATGCCGATCGTGGCCTCGGCTTGAAGTGCGGAAGGCGCCGTGCTCACGCTCAGTCCTTCGGCTTTTCAGAAACCGGCTTTTCAGCAACGGAAGACGTCTGCCGCGCGCGCCAGGCTTCGAGACGCGTGGAAAGCGCCGGATCGTTCAGCGCCAGAACGCTCGCGGCGAGCAATGCGGCATTGATAGCGCCCGCCTGCCCGATGGCGAGCGTGCCGACCGGAATGCCCGGCGGCATCTGCACGATGGAATAAAGCGAGTCCTGTCCCGAGAGCGCCTTCGACTCGACGGGCACCCCGAACACTGGAAGGCTTGTCAGTGAAGCCGCCATGCCCGGCAGATGTGCCGCGCCCCCGGCGCCGGCGATGATCACCTTGAAGCCCTCGGCTTTGGCGCCTTTGGCAAATGCATAAAGCCGCTCGGGTGTGCGGTGCGCCGACACAATGCGCGCGTCGTAGAGCACACCGAGCGCATCGAGCGTTTCGGCGGCATCTTTCATGGTCGCCCAGTCGGACTGGCTACCCATAATAATGGCGACTGATTTAATAGTGACTGATTTCGCTTCCGGCGGCGCCACGCAAAAATCCTCTGGGCGAAGGAAGCGTTAGATTATAGGCCCGCGCCTTGGCGTTACAAGGCGGCTATGATGATGTCACCAGTCATTTGGTTAAGATAACGCCGTGGACGATTGGGCAGAGGTTGGAGCAGCGTCCCGATGCAGATGAGCCAATATCACTACCTGCCGCTGGCGCCGGGCTTTTTTGCCATCCTGATCGGGCTGTTTTTTGTCGTGCTGGTGCTGCGTTCGGTGCGTTTTGCCTATGAAAGCATCGGCATCTCGTCCGGCACCGCAATGTGGCTGTTATTCGCCTCCCTGCTCGGCAGCATTTTCAACATTCCGGTCGCCGAACTGCCGCCGGAGCGCGTCATGTCCGACCAGGTCATCAATTTCTTCGGCATGCAATATGAGGTGCCCGTCGTCAGCCATTTGGCCGGCACGGTGATCGCGGTGAATGTCGGCGGCGCGGTGATCCCGACGCTGATGTCGATCTATCTCCTCGCCAAGCGCGAGCTGTGGACCAAGGGTCTGATCGCGACCGCGATCGTCGCACTGGTGCTGCACATGCTCGCCGATCCCGTGCCGGGTCTCGGCATCGCCGTGCCGGTCTTCGTGCCGGTGGTGACGACGGCGGCGGTCGCGCTGCTCCTGTCGCGCCGCGACGCGGCGCCGCTCGCTTATATCGCCGGCAGTCTCGGCACCTTGATCGGCGCCGACTTGTCCAACCTCGACAAAGTCCGCGGGCTCGGCGCGCCGGTCGCCTCGATCGGCGGCGCCGGCACGTTCGACGGCATTTTCCTCACCGGAATTCTCGCCGTCCTCATGGCCTGTCTTTTTCCCCATCCGCGCCAGACGCAACTCGGGTAACGAGCGGGAATTCAATCATTCCTTTGCGTTCGTCATGATTGCAGTGTGAATCGCCCGGCAATGGCGCGCGATATTGTCGTGCGCTGCGACGAATTGCTTCAGCGGCGTTTCGATGTCGTAAAAATAGATATTGGCGATGAAGCCGTAGATGCCGGCATCGATGCTGGTCGGCTTTGCCCCATGCAGAAAGCCTGCCGGCGGAATGAGGTCGGCCAATACGCCGAGATCGGCAAGGCCACGGGCAAAGGCGGCGTCCGGCGCATAGCGGCCGATGCCCTGGAAATGATAACGCTGGGCATTGAACTCGCGCGCCTTTTGTAAAACGGCCTCGGTGAGGCTCGGATGTTGCTTGAGCAGCGCGTCGCGGAACGCCGGCCAGTAGCGATCGTCCTTCCAGCGCGAATAAGACATAACCCAATAGAGATCGTCGAGCATGCGCGTGATCAGGAGATTGGTGTCGCGCTGCGCAGGTGTCAGAGCATCGTCGATGGTCAGGCGATATTTGCGGATGAGAAATGCGACGATGGCGTCGCTGTCGCCGATCGTTTCGCCGTCATCGGTGATATAAGGCAGCTGCCCGCGCGGCGCCGCCGAGGTGTCGACGATGTGCTCATGCCGGAACGGCACGCCGCACAGGCGCAGAAACGTAAAAACCTTCAAGCCGTAGCCGTTGTTGTCCGCAACGCCGAACAGTTCGGGGTAGGAATAAAGCGTCAGCATCGCGCACACTCGATTATTGCAGGCGGCGGCGAGGATGAATTGCCGGCGCGCAGGTTGCAAGATGACGGACAATGATGACGGATAACGGCAACGGACGCGACAGCAAGGGGCCGCCTGACATGCCTGATCCAAACGATATCAAGGACTATCACGCTCATGTCTATTATGACCCGAAGCGTAGCCGCGACCGCGCCGAACGTTTGCGTCTGCGCGTCGCCGAGCTGTTTCCCTCGGCCAAGCTCGGTCGCTGGCACGACGAACTGGTCGGCCCGCATCCGCAATCCATGTACCAGATCGCATTTCCGACCGAGATGCTGGCGACCTTCGTGCCGTGGTTAATGCTCAACCGCGACGGCCTGACAGTGCTGCTTCATCCGGAAACCGGCGACGATCTGACCGATCATACCGCGCATGCCGCCTGGTTCGGCGCGGTGCTGGCGCTGCGGCTCGATGCCTTCAAGACGAACACGTGACCTCGCGGTGAGCAAATCCTTGTGAACGAGCGTAGGCGGCGGAGCCGGGAACGAACTCGCGACGGCCGCAGTTTACGCCCGAGGAAATAACGACCCGGAGATCGCGTTATGACAAAACTTCCTATCGCGGCCGCGCTTGTTGCAGCCGGCATGTCGCTGGCAACGTTGGCGGCAAGTTCCCCTGCCCTGGCCCAAGGCTACGTAAACGTCTATCCCTCCGCTCCGACTTATGTCGCGCCAGGCTATGTCTACCAACCAGGTTATGCGGCGCCGCTTTACGATTACGCGCCGGGCTATTGGGGTTATGGCTCTTCCGACGAATCGGGGAACAGCGTGCGGCAACCGAGCCCGAGCTCGACCATCCGGGCTGTACGGTAGTTTCGCGTATGTCGTTATCGCGTTTCGACGTGCCGGATGACCGATTGAACTGATTGCAGTTTTGAACTGATTTGATTGCAGTTCCGACATCGCCTGGAATCGCGCCGGAACAGGCGCGTGACCGCGAGCAGTGGAGTTACACGGAGTAAAGTCGTTTCCCGCGCGGCACCCGGCGTTGTGCCGGGCAATGCCGCTGATATTTGACTTTGTCAACTATTTGACCGAAAGTGCCGTCCTGCTTCCTGCAAAATCCTAAAAGACTCACATGTCCGCCTCGTCTCCCGGTCAGCGCCGATTGCGTGTCGCTGTTATTGGCCTCGGCAGCATCGGAGGCGTTGCCGCTGCTTCGCTTGCCGCTGCGGCAAAGCACGATGTGACTGCCTGCTTGCGCCGCCCGATTGAGCGTCTCATCCTCGACCGGCCGGAGGGCACCGTCGAACCGCCGCTGCGCTGCCACACCGATCCTGCGCGCGCCGAGCCTGTCGATTGGGTGCTGCTCTGTACCAAGACGCATCAAACCGAAGCGGCAGCACCCTGGCTCGCCCGTCTGTGCACGCCGCAAACGCGCGTTGCGGTCTTGCAGAACGGCATCGATCACGTGGCACGCGTCGGCCCGCTCGCCAATGGCGCAGCGGTGCTGCCGGTCATCGTCTATTACAACGGCGAGCGCCTAGCGCCGGATCATGTGCGGATGCGGCGCGCCAGTCCGGACGATCTGGTGGTGCCGGATGACGCCGCCGGCCGCGCCTTTGCCGAGCTCCTCGACGGCACCGGATTGCGCGTGTTGCGCAGCGACAACTTCGTCACGCTGTTGTGGCGCAAGCTTCTGATCAACGCGGTGGCCAATCCGATCACGGCCTTGACGCTGCAGCGGCAGGCGGTACTGCGTCGTCCGGATATTCAAGAGCTTTGTCACGCCGCGCTCGCCGAGGCCGTCGCGGTGGCGCGGGCGGACGGCGCCGAGCTTGCCGCAGATGAGCCGGAGCAAACGATCGCGCGACTGATGACGTTTTCCGGCGAGCTCGGCACCTCGATGTATTTCGATCGCCTCGCCGGGCGACAGATCGAAGTCGAGGCGCTTACCGGCGCCATCGTCGCCGCCGCGGAAAGGCACGGCATTGCGGTGCCGATCAATCGCGCGCTACTCGTTCTGTTGCGCGCCATCAATGACGCGGCGAGCAAATAGCGGGCAAGCGTCCGGCTTTCTCGTCTCGCCCGTTGCAGGAGAACGAAGCTCGTTCACGCCCGCTCGATGCATGCGGCGTAGCAGCCCGGCGCGGCGAAGTGAGCGTGCAGATAGGCCGTGCGGGGATCGACGAACAATTTCTCGATGACGGCCTCAAGCTGCGCGCCTTCAGTCAGCTCCCAGCCGGTCATCATTGCGTCGGCATCGAAGCCGCGCACCGCGAGCGTGCGCTTTCGCAACTGCTCCGGCACGCTGTCGACCGCATCAAAAGTCTTTTCGTCCCGCCGCACGTAGATCGCAAACCGCATCCGATACGGCGACGCGACGGCATGGTGCTCGTAATTGACCAGGATCAATTCGTCACCGGCCTTGGCATCGGTGAGGCTGACGCGGCATGGCCGCGGCCCATCAGCAATCCGCCGCACCGCGCCGCGTTCGGCGAGTTGCTGATCCGAGAGTGCAAATAGCGGTGCGAATTGCTCGGCCGGCAGGCCTTGAATGCGAAAGTGCATGATCATGTCCTCCATGTTGGCGTAGAGGACAGATGGTCGAGGCCGACGCGCAAACCCACCCGATTTCTGTATTCGCATGCACATGCATGCTATGGCTCAATCAGCATCGACGAGGAAACTGACATGGCACGACGCCCCAGCGATCCCCGCACCGCGGCCGAGCAAGCTTTCAAGGCGGTAACGACAAAGCCCGTTGAAGGACCGCCGAAGGCGCCGGCAGCGATTCCGGGCGTGAAGGAACAAGTCACGCTACGGCTCGATCGTGACGTACTCGACTTTTTTCAGGAAGGCGGCCAGGGCTGGCAGGACCGCATCAATGCCGCTCTGCGGAAGGCGGCGGGCAAGTAGCGCCAATTCCGCGCTTATTGCTTGGCCGGTACCACGTCGAGCGTCACCAGCGTCAAGCCGGAGAATTGCAACTGTTTAGCGGCGGCGGGCGAGACGTCGATGATGCGTTGCTTGTTGAACGGCCCGCGATCGTTGATGCGCACGACGACGCTGCGGCCGTTGCGCATATTGGTGACGCGCACCATCGTTCCGAACGGCAATGTGCGATGGGCCGCGGTGAGCCGCTCCGGAGCAAAGCGCTCGCCGCTTGCGGTCATGCCGGACTGCGTGCAGATCGCAGCGACTCCCGGTTTTCCCGCCGCCGCCGGCAAGACGTCAGCCAACAAGACACCGGCCACCAAGACACTGGCCAATGGGATTACAGCCAGCACGCCCGCGCGCCAAAGCGCTGCCGCAAAACGCATCATTCCCCGCCGTCGCCAGACCCGTCGACAAAAGTAACGCCGATATAGCGCAAAGGTTCATAAAAAGGTAAGGACCCGCCGATCCGCAAGCCTCGAAATCCTACCGGCTTGTCCCGCGCGCCATATGCCGCTACCTAACCCGCCGCAATACACGGCACAGGACGGAACGATGAGCGACGGTTCGGAGAAAAATCAGGCAAACGCCCAGCTTGCAAAAACCCAGCGTCTGGACGACGCAAAACAGGCCTTAGCCGAATACGAGGCCGCCGCCCTGGCCACACGCGCCAAGACCGAGCGGCTGCGCGCGCTGCGTCTGGCCCGCGATGCCACCAGTCCGCCGCAGGCGACGAAGCGCAAATCCGCCCCCGCCAAGAAAGGCAAAACCGGCGGCAAGTCCTCGGGCAACGGTTCAGGCCGCCTCGCCGATTGGCTCGACGACGAAGCCAAAGAAGGCCGGCGCGGCTAGGACTCTTGTTGCGCGCGGATCACGACAGAGTCGCAAAATAGAAGACGACGGCTGCCGCCAGCACAACGAACAACCCGGGAAATGCCAAAGCGAGCCCGAGCGCGGTATTTGGCGCCCTGCGCAAAGCAGCAAGCACGAGCGCCGGCAATCCGGTGATGGCAAACAAGACCATCACGATCACGCCGGCGGCGTTGTCGAAGCCGATCGTTGCGTGATCGGAATCTGAATCGAAATAGACGGCAACGATCGCCGCGCAAGCCAGCGCGTCAAGGACTGCGATGATGATTGTCGCGGCGCGCTTGGCCATACAGCATCATACGGAACATTTCCCGCCATCACGAAAGCAGCGCGACGGCGCAGCCCCTCCTGCACAACTTGCAATAGGGTCTTGTTCATGTTATGTTCTAGACTCGTCAGTCCCCTTCTGGGATGAGGAGAAACGAACATGCGAGTGCTTTTTGTAGCCGGACTTGCCGTTGCCGTGACCCTTGCCGCGCTGCCGGCGCAGGCGCAGACGATCGCGCCTTCAGAGACCAAGGCCCATGTCGGTCAGCCGGTGACGGTGGAAGCCGCCATCACCGATGTGCATGTAGCGGCCAAGTCCGGCGCGACGTTCATCGACATGGGCGGCGAATTTCCCGACAATAATTTCGTCGCCGTGATCTTCGCCGACGACGCCGCAAAATTTCCCAACGCCAGCGCACTCGAAGGCAAGACCGTGACCATCACCGGCACGGTGCAGATGTATCAAGGCAAGCCCGAGATCGTCTTGAAGTCGGCGAGCCAGCTGAAGATGAAGTAACTGCAAGATGTTGGACCGTCATGAGCCGGGAAACGCTTGTTTACGCCTTTCACGACAGCAAACTCTACGAGTTTGAGCGGGCTGAAGAGCTTAAGCGCTCAGTATTCGGCGGTCCAATGCCGTCAAAAATTACTGGGCAGGCGTTCGGGCCTAAGCCACTGCATCGGATCGCCCGCCTCAGCGCCTTGGACATCGGTGCCCTCGGCGCCGCATATATTCACGAGTTACCGCTTATTTTTGGTATGCACTACGACGCCTGCGAATTGTCGTATCGCGTCAAATACCGACATGAAATTGAGATCCTTCGTATCGCTCCGACGAACTCACTGGACAATTGGCCTTATGAAAATTTCCCGCCGCTCATCCCCTATGTGCCGCTTCAGCGTAAGGACTCCCCACGAGACACGACCTACGACGAGTTCGCGACGCGCTTTCCAAATATGCCAAGTGAGCCGACAGAGCTCGTTGTGTGCGTGCCGGAGCCTGCGACGATAGGATTGTCGTTCTGGGGTGACCGGTGCAACGTGACAATCGTATTTCAGTGCGACCTGCAGAGACGAGAGATTACCTCGTTCGCGATGACCGACTAGACGAGCGCGAGATGGGGTTTGCCTCCCTGTGCCGCTCGCAATGAGACTCGGCAATAATTCAAATCGTCCGATAGCCGCCGTCGGCCATCACGATCGCGCCGGTGACGTAAGCTGACATATCCGACGCCAGAAACAGCGCCGGGCCGACGATGTCGTCCGGCTTGCCGGACCGGCCGAGCGGCGTGTGGTCGACGAAGATTTTGATCAGCTCCGGATTGTTGGCGCGCACCTGGGCATTGAGCGGCGTCTCGATCAGGCCGGGGCCGATGGCGTTGACGCGCACGCCGTCCTTGCCGAGCTCGGCGGCGAGCGCGCGGGTGAAGCCGAGCACGCCGTGCTTCGACGTCGTATAGGCCGGCGAATTAGGCGTGCGCACATGCACGAAGGACTGAATGGACGCGATGTTGACGATGCGGCCCTTGGCAGCGCGCAGCGGCGCAAGAAAGGCATGCGTGACATTGAACATGCCGTTGATATTCACCGCCATGATGTCCTGCCAGTCTTTGATCACGGCGTCGGGATCGCCGGCAAAGGCATTGCGGCGATTGATGCCGGCATTGTTGACCAGGATCGAAACGGGCCCGACTTCGCTCGCGACCTTCGCCGCAACATGGCGGCAAGCCATCCGGTCGGTGACATCGAGCGCAAAGTCTTGCGCCGTGCCACCGGCAGCGCGGATTTCGGCAGCCGTCTTGGCCGCTGCCGCGCCGTCGATATCGAGGACCGCGAGAGTAGCGCCCTCGCGCGCGAAGCCGAGCGCTATGGCGTGGCCGATGCCGGAACCCGCACCGGTGACGACGGCAATATGACTGTGTAATAGGCTCGGCATCCATCCCTCCCCTGCATGCGGCGCAACCCAATTGGCGGACGGGGTCCGGCCTCGCGTTACGCCAGTGGATCCCAATTCGGGCTTCGTCGTCGGAACGCCAGAATGGTCCAAAATTCAACAATTGTTGACGATAAATCTGTACCCCGAACTCGGCTCATGATCTCAATTTCGCCCCATAACGGCCGTTTGGTGCAGCCCGGACAGCGTGGTGCGACGAGCCAATCGCGGGGAGATTTTTTAGTGGCGGCCGGGGACTCTTATTTCTCGCGATTCTTCACGAAATTCGTGGAGATTTCGGCCGCCGGCGTCGCCACCGCCGTCAGCGGCTTTGTGCTTGCGCATTTCGCCGGCTATCTGAACAGCCCACCGACAGCGGCCCTGCAGAGCCCCGCCGCGCTGCAGGCGCCGGCGACGACCGCCGTCGCGGCGCCGATCGCCAGTCCCTCGGCGTCACAGGCTTCTGTGCCGCAGCCTCCGGCGCCGCAAACTTCCACGGCTACTATTTCCGTGCCCGCTGTTTCCGCGCCCGTCGCGCAACCGGCGCGAACCGCCGTCGTGCCGCCGGCTGCGGCGCTGCGCAAGTCGCTGCCGAGCGACAAGCCGGCCGAGGCCACAGCCGACGCTAAACCCGACGCCAAACCAGACCTTAAGCCGCGTGACGTCACCGACACCAAGCCGCGCAGCCCGGAAGCGATCGAAGCCGAGGTGCGCGCCGCGCTTGCCAAAGCTGACGCCGCCGCGCATCCGGTCAAAGCTGACACGAAGGCTGAGATCAAGCCGGATGCGAAGCCGGACACGGCGCAGCGCCGCGCCGACAATCCACTCGATACGGCTTCGCGCGTGCCGACCCCGCCGGTGAAGCCGCGGCCGGCCGACGTTCCGACCGGCGCGGTTGCCGCCACGCCGCGCGCCGAAGCACCGCGCACCGCCGATCTGACGTCGCAACAACCCTTGCCGACGCCTCAGCCGTTACCGCAGCCCGCGGCGCGGCCGCTCGTTCAGCCTGCGGCGCAGCAGACCCCGATGCAGATCGCGCCGGTCGCCGCGCCTGTGGAGATCAAATCGATGCCGGTCGCCGGCGTCGATGCTACGCCGCAGCCGGCCGCGCAGACCGATGCGCAAGCCCGGCCGGACGATGGCGGCTTCTTCTCGGCATTCAAGCGCCTGCCGGAAAAGCTGCGCGACGACAGGCCCCTGCCGCCGGATCTGGCGCCGCGGCCGCCGGCGGATGTCGGGCAATAACGCGCGACGCTGGCATCCCGCGATCACGCGCCATCGCTACTTCTTGTCGTCCGCATCCTCGGCAGCATCTTCCGCCGCGTTCTCGAAACCGTCCGGATTGACCAGGACCTCTATTTCCTCGTCGGTCTCGAATTCCTTGGCGTGCGCGTCACGTTCGCTCGCTTCCTCGATGGCGCCGGCAATGAAGGCCGGCAGATCGTCGATCGCCTCGCCGATCTCGGATTGCGAAATGCCTTGCGCGTTGGCCGCGGCGAGACATTGGCTCGCCAGCGCCTTGGCCCGCGAATCGTCGCCCTCAGGCCGGTGATCGGCGGCGCTGACATTCTCGGAAATCCACTCTTCGACAAATCCTAGCGCACGCTCGCTCATGGCCGGCTCCTGACTGTTGGGCCAAGTCTGGAATCAAGTCTAGCATGAGGACGGCGGATTGAGGCAAACGCACGCCCGTTTCGTCATTGCGCCTCAAAGGCTTGTCGCCGACGCCGTGTCGCTCGATCCAGGTGCGGCCTGCTCGTTCGTCCGTTCTCCAGTGGCCCAGCGCAAGATCTGGCCGCGATCCGCCGGCGCGAAGGCGCGCCACAGCAAGTACCGCCGCGCGCCGGGCAAGGTCTTCATATGGAGGTAGCGGGAGGTATTGCGCGTGTGCACGATGGATGACCAGGGCACCATCAGCGCAAAATCGGCGGCATCTTTGGTCAAGATCCCTTTGGCGTCGACCTCATAGCTGAGCCGGCGGTTGGCTTGAGGAAACCGCCGGAAGGCGAAAAAAGATTGACCGATCGTCAGCAAGATCAAGAGCGCAGATGTGCCCAGATAGAACGGCCATGCATCGGTGACGAAGTCGCCGAGCGAGGCCAGCGGATGAACGCGCAGGTCGAGCCACTCATCGTCCGACAGCGTCACCGCCCAGATCGTTCCGAATACCGGAGTGATGA
This sequence comes from uncultured Alphaproteobacteria bacterium, assembly GCA_963746715.1. Taxonomy (GTDB): domain Bacteria; phylum Pseudomonadota; class Alphaproteobacteria; order Rhizobiales; family Xanthobacteraceae; genus BOG-931. Next base: position 346,425 of record CAVVCW010000001.1, read on the forward strand.
CCGCAGCTAATTTCCATAGCGGCGTCGTGAGCCGGCGCGTCAAAAATCGAAGTTGATCGCCCCATTCGAGCGTCGCCTGACCGCGTATTGTGACGTCGTCGGACATGTCTTCCTCAAGTCAGGCCACTGCGCCACGCCCGCGATCGCCCAGGCGGTAATCATCAACCGGCCATCACATAAGCCACGCAGATAAACCCCAGAGACCCACGGATTCCCCGATCGCATCACACGCAATTCGCGCGCTTGCCTCGGGCGCTGAAATGTACGATCCCGGCGCGATGACGACGGCCGCCCCATACCTTCCGTTCGGCGATGGCAAGCCCTTCGCGCTGCGCATGGGCCTGCAGCCGCTGCCGGCCGAAGCATGGATCGAGATCGACGAGGCCTATGCCGCGCAGCTTGCGAAGAAACGCGATCTCTTGGCAACGCGCCACGCCGACGTGGTTGCGGCATTGCCGGAATCACGGCCCGCGTCGGAGGAAGCGCTCACACTCCTGCTCGATCACTTGCGCGCTTACCACTCCGGCCGCTTTGCCTTCGACGGCGGCAAGCTGCGCAACATCGCGACCGGCGAAGAATGGGACATCGCGCATTCATCGCTGCACCCGCTCGAACAGGCCGGCCGGCTGGTGCAGGAAGACTTCTGCATCCTGCAAACGGACGACAAGACTTTGAGCGAGACCTATCGGCTCACAGCGGGCGCCGTGTGCTTTCCCTCGAACTGGAAATTATCCGACAAGATCGGAAAAAAACTCGCCGACGTGCACGGCCCGGTGCCGGGCTATGCCGAAAAGCTCGCGAACCCGGTCGACCGATTTTTCAAGAACTTGACGGCCGACACCATCATGTGGCGCGCCAATTGGCTGATCCACGCCACCCCCGAGCTGTTTCAGGCCGACCATAAGCTCGATGCGGCCACCGCCGCGGCGATCACGCCCGTCAATGCCGGCGAGAAGCTATGGCTGCGCGTCGAGCGGCAGACGCTGCGCCGCCTTCCCGCGAGCGGCGCCGTACTGTTCACCATCAGGACGCATGTCACGCAACTGAGCGACGCGATCCGCGACGCCAAGAGCGCGCAAGACTTGGCGACGGCGGTGCGCACCATGCCGGACGATGTCGCGCGCTATCGGAGCATGGAGCCGTTTCGGGCGGCGTTGTTGGAATGGCTTGAAGTGCGAGCGACTCGTGAGAAGTAGTTTGCACGAGCAAGACACATTTTGCGCCAGTCGCAAATAGTTCCATGCAAGAGCTCCCAGTACGGTCTATTTATTTCTGCTTATTCGCAATTGTGATCATTTTGATTCACTCGCGGCGGGCAGCTGCGTGTTAAAGACAATGGGCACGGGGCCAACAAGGGTCCCTTTATCATGACAATGAAAAAGACAGTCTGCGCAACGGCAGTTGCGCTCCTCGCCGGCACGGCGTGCTTTGCGGTGCAAGCCGAGGCTCGCGACCCGGCAACACCGGCGAACCAGTTCAAAGTGTCGACGAGCCATGGCAGCAAGAAGCTGTATATGAGCGCCGCCGCTATCTACGACGCCGGCGTTCGGCGGGGTGACGCGCAAGCGTCACGCAGCGCTTATCTCCGCGGCTTTCGCGACGGGACCAGCACCACGGCATATACGTCGCGACAATATGTCGTGAATTCCGCTCCGGTTTATTCTGGTGCTCCGGTTTATTCCGGTGCTCCCGTTTATGCGGCGGCCCCTCTTTATGACGCCGCGCCCGGTTATTCGGCCGCTCCCGCCTATGGATATTCTTCTTACAGCGGCAACACGGCTGGGATCGCCGGCTATTCCTATAACGGTGGCGTCGTCGCCTTAGGCGATAACTATGGCAACGGTTATGGCTACAGCCAGTACAACGGTGGCGAATATAATGCCGGCTATGCGCCGCTCGGACTGATGGCCGTGCGCCGGTGGTGACGGCACGGCCTTTGGAAGCGCGAAACGCACGGTTGAGTTATTGCGCCGCGCGCTACCAATCCTTCGATCCGGCCTCCGGAACCTTCCTGGGTGACGACGGCTATCGTCACTATTGCCGGTAACGTCGCAGGCCGCAGAGCGAAGAGCGCAAGTCACTGAACGCAAGTAACGGTGCATAGATAACAAGAACTCAGCCTCGCCCGCGTCGCGGGCGAGGAATACAAAGGAAATTGCATGGCGAACATGTCGAGCATTTCGATCAACAAGCGGGCCGACGATCAATTCAAAAAGCTGACGAAGATCGAAGACGGCCACAACGGCCCGACCGAATACGAAGTCCGCGCCGATGCGCTTTCGACCAAGATCGCGCGCCTCAAGGCGCTTCGGCTGGCGCGAGACGCAGCCCTGCCCGCCGCCCCGCCGGCGCCAGCGCCGGTGAAGAAGGCCGGCAAGAGCAAAAGCGCCCGGCCTAACGCCTGAGGCAGGACCAAAAAGCCGCAAAAATCGAAATCCGGAAACCTTGCCGCCCGACTTGCCTCGCAACCGATATGGACGCGCATCCGGGCAACAGCTCCCGAAGCACCCCCGGCTCCAGCCAAGAATAGCGGCGACCATCGCATGACCTCGCAACATCAGCTCACGGTGAGTTCGGGAGTTAGGCTCTCGGCCGCCAAAGCGATATGGTGACCGCCCCGAAACAATTCTCATCCTCACAACCCTCCGGAGCAAACCCTATGCGCCGCTTTTTCACTTTGCATGCCCGCCTTCTCGCAGTGCTGACCTTCGCCGGCGCCGCTTGCGTTTCCTCAGCCTTGGCCGACGGCGGCGGCATCAACTTCAGCATCATCAAGGCGGGCTTTGTCGTGGGTGGTTCGGCCGGCTCGGGCACGCTGTTCTTCCACGGCAGGCAATATCCCGCTAAGCATCGGCGGCATTAGCTATGGTTTCACCTTCGGCGCTTCCGAAACGCGCTTCCGTGGCACCGTGAGCAATATCCAAAGCCCGGGCGACGTGGCCGGCGTCTATGCCGCCGGAAATGTCGGCGCCGCCGTCGGGCGAGGCGCGCAGGCGATCGTGCTCACCAACCAGCACGGCGCCGTGCTGTCGCTGAGCGGCGACTCGGTCGGCGCCATCGTCAGCGCGGATCTCAACGGCCTGGCCGTCAGCCTGAAGTAAGCCGCAAGCCTATTCATCTTTGCGATCAAATGGCTGAGCGCGCCGGCGACCTCGTCGGCGCGCTGTCGTTTCTGCAATGAGCGAGGATGCCGCCTTCATGATCGGCGAGACGCTGAACGCCGGCTGAACGACGGCATGTTCATAACTGCATCTCCGTAGCTATATGCGGCACCTACGCAAGAACTCAGGTTCAGTTCAGGGATACGGCAATGGCTGGGACACAGCGTTTCGTCGATCATGATGCAGCACAATGGGTGACGATAGATTTCCTACCGGCGTGAAGCTGCAGCCGCTCGCGGAGCCCGTGCCAGACGGCTCGATCCACCGCGCGCAACTTGCGCGCGGCACCGTCATTCCGGTCCATACGCATCCGGCTGACGAGTACGTGATGGTGCTCAGCGGCACCGTTGAGACCGGCGGACGCCGATGCGAAGCGGGCATCTTCTGGATCACGCCCGCCGGCACCCGGCAGGGCCCACATGTTGCCGTCACCGACGCCGAGCTTCTGACGGTGCGCCCGGGGCCCATGGGGCCGTTCAGCGAGTAGGGAGGTGCCCGACAACGCGTGAAGATCACACCCGCAGCTAATTCACCCTGGCGTAGTCAACTGCTCGTACTACTAGCTTTGGAAAATCATTTAGCACACCAGCCAAAAATTGTTCCACTAGAGCAAGCGTCTTATCATCCGCTGGGACTTCCGAGGTAAATGACCTCGAAATAGCGTGTTGCCAAATTTGCGGTCGATATCGAACGAGCGAGCTGAGCAAATAGCTTCCTAGATACTGCAAGGACGACTCTGCGAGGTAGACGTCTCCTAGAGGTTGTATCGCGTATTGGTGTACGTTCGTAATGCCGCCAGACAGTGGCGGTAGGATTGTGAAAGCATCTACCCAATTCAGCCGACCGCCACGTAATGCCTGTGCAGAGGAAAATCCATTGTTTCCTTCAACTAAGTTTTCCGCCGATAGGTCGTCGATGGCACCTCTATCAACATTTTTAAATATCAAGACAGAATAACCCCATGCCAATGACGCTTCAAAAAAGCACCATCTGTTCAGAAAAGCATATTCGCACCGCTTCTTCCGAATTAGCTCTATTAAACTGTCTTTCGTCGAAAATAGCTCTGGATCGTCAATCCTTAGATCGCACTGATTTATCATGTTGAAATAGAGGCTAATCAAACATGTCTTTGGACTCGATGCAAAGGTCCGTTCGAAGGTTTTTTCAAGGTCTGGAATTCGACAAAGAATTTCCTTGAAGCCGATTCGCTGCTCACGCAGCCCGTCAGCGTTGCTAAAAGGCTTTGCTACCCAGCTCGGCATGGAGTTTTCGAAATGCCAAATTCGACCTAGTGCTGCCAGCGTATCGTTTACTTCTTGGAACGTTCCTCTATTCCCGACCTTCACCGTCAGATCTTCTATCTTGGCATTATGTGAAGAAACATCTGTAAGGCCGTGCGATGCCGCGAGGGTATCGATCGATACCAATTTTCTTGCGAGTATTATTGCTTTTGAAAAAGCGACGACACCGTAATAAATCTGCAATGGTTTTATTTGCAACGGCGAAGAGGACGCCGCCTCGAAGAACAAGCGCCCTTGCTGAATGCAGGCAGCAATTTGAGTTGCAATCTTCGTCGACGGAGCTCGATCAAGCGATTTTTTAATTAGCCGCTTTAGGTTTGTCGCGCTCTCAAGAAATCTAATTTCATATAAATCTGCGTCTTGCATTCAAGCAGCCCCGACATGGATGCTTTGCAATTGCTCCAAGATTCACTTTCACGAAAACTCTGGAGCAGGAGACTACGCTGCCTTTCGCGGCTCGCCCTGCTCCAGTATGCCAACTTGAAATGCGCGCTGCAAGCTAGGTTAACCCAGCTCGGTTTCTGCCATAAACTGGGAGAGACGAATTTTGCATAGAGCACTCTCTCAAAGCGCCTTATTCGCTTCCTTCGCCGCCTTTTCCTTCTCGACATAAACCTGCGCGCCCATGTCCAAGAACTTCTTCGACATGTCGGCCATGCCCTGCTCTTTGTCGTTCAACGTCGCCGCATAATCGCGCACGTCCTGGGTGATCTTCATCGAGCAGAATTTCGGCCCGCACATCGAGCAGAAATGCGCCACTTTGTGCGCGTCCTTGGGCAGCGTCTCGTCGTGATATTTGAGCGCGGTGTCGGGATCGAGCGAGAGGTGAAACTGATCGATCCAGCGGAAGTCAAAACGCGCGCGGCTTAGCGCATCGTCGCGCAATTGCGCCGCCGGGTGGCCCTTGGCCAGGTCCGCGGCATGGGCGGCGATCTTGTAGGCGATGACGCCGTCCTTGACGTCGTTGCGGTCGGGGAGCCCGAGATGCTCCTTCGGCGTGACGTAGCAGAGCATGGCGGTGCCGAACCAGCCGATCATCGCGGCGCCGATGGCGCTCGTGATGTGGTCGTAGCCCGGCGCGATGTCGGTGACGAGCGGGCCTAACGTATAGAACGGCGCCTCGCCGCATTCCTTGAGCTGCTTGTCGACATTGATCTTGATCTTGTGCAGCGGCACGTGGCCGGGGCCTTCGATCATCACCTGGCAGCCTTTGTTCCACGCCACTTTGGTGAGCTCGCCGAGCGTTTCCAGCTCGGCGAATTGCGCGCGGTCATTGGCGTCGCGGATCGAGCCCGGCCGCAGGCCGTCGCCGAGCGAGAACGACACGTCGTATTTGCGCATCAGGTCGCAGATCTCGTCGAAGCGCTCGTAGAGGAAGCTTTCCTTGTGATGCGCCAGGCACCACTTGGCCATGATCGAGCCGCCGCGCGAGACGATGCCGGTGACGCGATTGGCGGTGAGATGGATATAGCCGAGCCGCACGCCCGCATGGATGGTGAAGTAATCGACGCCCTGCTCGCATTGCTCGATCAAGGTGTCCTTGTAGCATTCCCAGTCGAGCTTGACCGGATCGCCGTTGACCTTCTCCAGCGCCTGATAGATCGGCACGGTGCCGATCGGAACCGGCGAATTGCGGATGATCCATTCGCGGGTGTTGTGGATGTTGCGGCCGGTGGAGAGATCCATCACCGTGTCGGCGCCCCAGCGGATCGCCCACACCATCTTCTCGACTTCTTCCTCGACCGAAGAAGTGACGGCGGAGTTGCCGATATTGGCGTTGATCTTGGTGAGGAAGTTCCGCCCGATCGCCATCGGCTCGAGCTCGCCAGTGATTGATGTTCGACGGGATGATGGCGCGGCCGCGCGCCACCTCGTCGCGCACGAATTCCGGCGTGACGAAGAGCGGTACCGCACGCGCCAAAACTCTCGCCGTCGTCGTGGGCGGCCTGCGCCACGTCGAGCATCTTCTTGCGGCCGAGATTTTCGCGCTCGGCGACATAAATCATTTCCTTGGTGATGATGCCCAAGCGCGCCCACTCCAATTGAGTGACGGGCTTGCCGTCGAGCGCGCGCAGCGGCCGCGGCGTGTTGGCGAAATTGCGCGCCAGATGCTTGCCCGTCACATTGCCGTTGTCGATCGGCTGGATCGGGCGGCCTTCATACTCTTCGACGCCGCCGCGCTCCTTCACCCAATCGAGATGCGCGCGCGCTTCAGGCCCTTCTCAACGTCGATCGCCGCGTCGTTGTCGGTATAGACGCCGGAGGGATCGTAAACCCGCACCGGCTCTTCGCCGGACCCCTCCGTGAGCGGAATCTCGCGCAACGGCACGCGCAGATCGGGCGCCGCCTCCGGCGCCGAATAGATTTTCCGCGAGCCGGCAATCGGGCCGGTCGTGACCTGCGGCGTGGCGAGATCGGTTTCGGAGAGAGGCTTGTTCATGTGATGCTCCTTGATTTCGCTCTTGCGAGCGAACCGGACAGGCACGGACTGGGGCGGGATTGGGCTTAGGTTTCCGTCCCTTCGCCGGCATGACCCGGATCAGGTTCAAAGGGTTTTTCTCAGCCCAACGCGCGGGCACCCCTCGGAACAGCCTTAATCTAGGCCACGGGCGCTGTGTGTCAACGCGGCTGCGCCAGACTCATGCAGCAGCCTGCGGCTTGATCCGTTCGACCCTGCCAAAGCCGAGGCGATCTGAGTCAGCGTGATTGTCAAACCAAAAAATACACCTATTGCGTGCGTTCCCGCGAAGGAGCAACATAGAAACAAGACTGGCTTCTTTGGGGGGAAAGAGCGTGGTCCAGAAAAAGCAGCGTCCGGCTGGACGTCTCCTGAACAAGGTCAAGGCGGTTGCCGCCAAGTGCGCGTCAATGCTTCGGTTTTGGCGCAACAACCCCAAGGTCAGGCTCGGCTATTTCAATGAAGTGCTGTCGGTCGAGCACGCGGCCATAAATAAGCGCCGACAGATCCGCAGAGACGATCGTCAACACGAGGCGCATGCGCGCGCGCCGCTGCAAAAGCTCGAGGGGGGAGAGGAAACCGACGGCGATCATCCGCTACCGAAAAGTTGCCCCTTGCCGACGCCAACCGACACGCCGGCAATGAACGTCGACCCTGCCAATCTCGATATCAGCCTTATGCGCGCGCGACCAATTCCCTGCACCGCCGTCGGCATAGCGCTTTCCGGCGGCGGCATCCGCTCAGCTGCGTTCTCTCTCGGTGCATTACAGGCACTCGACTTCCGTCATGTCGTGCTGCACTCAGATTATCTCTCGACGGTCTCCGGCGGCGGCTATATCGGCGCCTGCGTTACCGCCGGCATGTCAGAGAACGGCGGCAAATTTCCGTTTGGCACGTCCGACGTCCGCGACAATGATGCAATAGGGCACCTACGCAACTATTCGAATTATCTGCTGCCGCGTGCACACAGCAATGCGCGCAACATGCTCGAAGCTGCGGCCGTCTTGTTGCGCGGCCTGATCGCCAACGGAATCCTCGTCTTCACGTTCCTGTTGGCCGCAGCCCTGATTACCAAAGCCGCTTTTCCTACCTGGGAAAGTCTGTCATCCGGAAATTTCCTGCCTAAGCTCTTTGTCGTTCTGCTGAACCTCCCCAGATATGTTGCAGCGCTGCTTCCCGCCGTGGTCGCAAACTGGATCAACGCCGCCTATGCAACGATTGGAGGCTGGATCGGCGGATTCGCAGCGTCGACTGGCTCAGGCACCATTTTCCAGAAGATCTACGATTACGTGCCCGCAGGGCCGTTTTTCGCGACATCGGCATTGGCGCTGGCCGTAGCGGTCACGCTCGTCGGCTGGGCGATCGCACGTTCGGCGAAATTTGACGTCGCCAACGACGTTGACAGCAACTATCTTGTTGTCGCGCGAAGTCTCCTCGGCATAGCGCTGGCGTCGGCATTTCTCGACCTTCAGCCGCTCGCCATTCACCGAATTTTCACTTACTACGATTCGATCAAATTCCAGTCGGTCTTCGGCCCGTCGCTGCTCGGCGCCTTGGCCAGCGCGGCGACCGCGATCGCATTGTTCGCCCAGAGACTCGGCGCATTTTTGGAAACGACCCGGCTTTCGACTAAGACCTCCGTGCAGACGTTGCGCGTTCTGACGCGAATCATGCTCGTCACCGCCGGCCTTGTTCTTCCGATGGTATTGATCGCGGCCTACTGGTATTTGACCGCCTGCCTCTACGACGAAGTCAAGGTGCCGCAATTCGTCACGCCCGCGACTGCGAAATGGCTCGACGAAAGAATGCTTGTCGCCTTTGGCGTCATCGTCTTCCTGTTCGAAGCGAACGCTTACTCGCTCCATCAGTTTTACAAAGATCGTCTCAGCAAGGCATTCCTTTTCAAGCCCGCCGACACTTTACCTTCAGAGCCCGAGGCTCTGTTGAATTTCAAATTGTCCAATATAAGCGCCGAAAACAGTCCCTATCATATCCTCAACGCGGCACTGAACGTGCAGGGATCGAAAGAAGCCAACCGGCGCGGCCGTAACGCCGATTTCTTCACCTTTACGCGCGACTTCGTCGGCAGCGACCTTACGCATTTCGCGACCACCGCAAAAAACGAACACACGCTCGGCATGGAGGATATAGATCCGCGGCTCGACCTCGGCTCGGCCGTGGCGATCTCGGGCGCGGCAATCTCGGCAAATATGGGATCGGATACGGTACGGTGGCTGTCGCCGACACTGGCGCTGCTCAATATCAGACTTGGCTACTGGCTGCGTAATCCGCGCGACCTCGGCAGCAGCCGAAGCGTCCTTAAGCTGCGAGAAATCCTATACAGGATTTATGGCAAGTTCTACCTGCTGCTGGAAATGTTCAATGTGCTCGATGAAGAGCGAGCGTTCGTCTACCTGAGCGATGGCGGCCACATAGAGAATCTCGGCATTTATCAGCTGCTCAAGCGCGGCTGCCGCCTGATTATCGCCATTGATGCCGAAGCCGACCCCAACATCGCATGTGCCTCGCTGCTCAAACTTGAAAGATATGCCCGGATCGACCTGGGCGTACGCATTATCCTGCCTTGGGAGGAGATCAGGGACTGCTACCGTGAAACCAGTGAAGCGATCGACCCGCGCACGCCAGAAGAGGCGCGGCGGCGGCACGGTCCGCATTCCGCGATCGGTCGTATTCTCTATGAGGACAGCAGCTACGGCATATTGTTGTATTTAAAATCATCGCTGTCGGGCGATGAAAAAGACTACGTGCTGGATTACAAAAAACGCAACTCCGATTTCCCCCACGAAAACACGAGCGATCAATTCTTTACCGAGGAACAGTTCGAAGTCTATCGCGCGCTCGGTTATCATGTCGTCGAAGGCTACTTCTCGGGCTCAGATCAGGTTTCGTTCCTGAAAGACGGCCATCGAGCCTGGCCGAATATCCAGGCTGCAAAGACAGAAGTTAGCGAAGCACTCGGATGGAGCTAAGCAGCGCTGCTCAATAGTCCTTCAAGAGCCGCTCGATGTAATCGAGCTCTTCCTGCGGGCGGCCGAGATCGCCGAAGCGCTTGCGCAATTCCTCGATGATGCGGCGGGCGCGCTGCACGTCGATTTCGCCGGGCACTTTCACCGTGGAATCGTCGCCATAGTCGCGCCCGCGCAGCGGCCGGCCGAGCGGATCGGTATCCTGGTTGGCGCGCGCCTGGCCGAGCCGGCCGGAGCGGCCTTGCCCCGGACCCTGCCCCATCTGCTGCTGCATCGATTGCGCGAGCCCCTGCGCGCCCTTGCGCAGCGCGTCGAGCGCGCGGCCCTGCGAATCGACCGCGCTGTCGGAATTGCCCTGGCCGAGCTGGCCCTGCGCATCGTCCATGGCGTCGCCGGCGCGGCCGAACTGATCGAGCTGATCCTGCCCCTGTCCTTGACCTTGCGACTGGCCCTGGCCTTGTCCGCCCTGACCATCCTTGCCTTGGCCCAAGCCGAGGTCCTTGAGCTCATCGAGCAATTTGTTGAGCCGGTCGCGCAGCGCCTGCTGGCTTTGCCGCAACTCGCCGAGCGAATTGCCGGGCTGTTGCGGCTGGCCGGGCTTGCCTTGCTGGCCGCGCTGCGAGCCTTGCTGGTTATTTTGCGGATTACGCTGATCCTGACCCTGTTTGAAGGTGCGGTCGCGCAAATCCTGCTGCTGGCGGATCATGTCGCCAAGCTCGTCAAGCGCCGACATGGCGTCGCTTTCGTCGCTGTTGGTGTCGGGCGACGCCATCTGCAGATTTTCCATCATCTGCTGCAATTGCTGCAGCAGCGCCTGCGCCGCGTCCTTGGCGCCGCTGCGCGACAGCTCTTCGAGCTTGTTGAGCATGCTCTGCAGATCCCGCTGGCTCAAGACCTTGGCATTGGGATCGAGCGGGCGCGCGAGCTGCTGACTGTTCTTCATCTGCTCGGTCATCGCCTGCAGGAAGCGATCCATCGCCGCGCGCAGCTGATCCATCAATTGCTTGATCTCGGCGTCGCTGGCGCCGCGGTCGAGCGCCTGCTGCAGCGCCTTCTCGGCATTGCGCAATGCGTCTTGCGCATCTGAAATATCGCCGTCTTCGAGACCGACCGCCATCTGCCACAGCCGCGCCACCACGTCGCGCAGATCGTCGTCGCTCTTCGCACGCACCAGCGACCAGAAGATCGAGCGCAGCCCGAGATAGACGCCGGCCTCGGGCGTGTATTTCTCCGGCGCCAAAGAAAGAGCATCGAGCGCGGTGATCACCAGCGGCCGCGCATCGGCATCGAGCGCGAGATTGCGCCGCTGCTCGATCAGCGCTCGCGCCAGGGGCTTGCTGAAGACGCGCTCCGGCAGGCGGAACGAAAACGGCTCGCTCTTGCCGACATTGCCGCCCTCGTCATGGGCGACCAGGGTCATTGTCACTTCCGCGCCGGCCCAAGGATGATCGGTGAGATCCTTGATGGTCTGCCCGATGCCATTCTTGGTCCGCGCCTGCGGCAGAATCAGCGCGAAATCGGGCGGCCCGAACAGCGGATGCGGCTTGGCGCCGGCGGGCGACGTACCATCAGCCTGCGCGCCATCCTTTTGCGTGTCGGATTTCAGCGTGAAGGTCGCTTCCGCTTGCGTCACGCCGTAATCGTCTTCGAGCCTGTAGGAGAGCAGCATCGCGCCGCGGCTCTGCTGCTCGGGATCTTTGGTGAGCGAAATCGTCGGCGGCTTGTCGGGAATGGCGTTGAACGGCCAGACCAGATCTTCGCCGGCGCCGCGCAACGTGGCTTTGCCGGTGCCGGTGATCTTGAAGCGATGCTCTTCGGTGCCGGCCGGCGCGTGGACGTCGCCGGTATCTGGCACAACACCGCCGCTCGCGGACACGTCAAGGCTGACCTTGCCGGTCGAGCGCACGATCAGGATCGAGCCGACCGGTACCGACAGCGGGCCTTCGGCTTGCGCCGTCGTCGTCGTTTCGCCCGGATGAATGCCGGGCAGCACCACCGGCGGCCGGCCGGTATAAGCCGGCGGCGCGATCCAGGCATCGACGCGGAAATCCGCGGGCAAGGTCACGCCCTGCCAGTCGAAGGCGGCGGCGACCCGCTTCCAGTGCTCGCCGCCGGCCGCGATGAAGGTCGCGATGCACGCGATCAGGACCAGCGCGCGCAACGCATAAGGATCGCGCCCGGCCAGACGCGGCGCCGGCAGGCCGGATTTCAGCGTGCGCGCGGCCTGGAGCGAACGCGCGATATGGGCATTCCACAGCGCCAGCGAATAGGGATCTTTGTTCGTGACCGCGAGTTCGTCGGCGATCGCGGTCGCCGGGCGATGGCGCAGCCCGCTGACGCGATCAAGCCGGCGCAGTCCGTCGGTCACGGCAGGTACGCGCAGATAGCCGAGCGGAACCAAAGCCGCGACGGAGAGCGCGACAAAGCCAAGGAGCGCCACGGCGCGCCCGAGCGGCGGCAGCCACAGCCAAAGCCCGAGCCACGACACCGCGAGGAACAGGCCGATCACGGTCGCCAACATGGCCAAAGCCGGCCACGCCCGTTCCCAGAAAATGCTCAGCCGGGCGCGCCACACCGCGGCCGCCAAAAGCGACCGGTGCTCGGTCACGCCACTGGACGCACGCTGCGCGGCCGCTTGATCCGGTTCCGTCACAACAGTTCCCGTGTTTCCGTCGTTCGGCGATAGCATTGGCGGCGACTGCATTTAGCCCATCACAACAAGGTAACATGGGGGCCGCTTCAAGGCACAGTTTCCGCCCTAAAGCGCCGTGCAAAACAAGTTGATGCAAGATCGCCGCCAGTTCAGCGGCGGCTCAGAGCCAGTTCGGCAGGCGGTCCATGGCGATCAGATCGGCGGCCGTGACGCGCGGCCGGACCAGGGCCCATTCGTCTTTGCGAACAAGCACTTCGGGGATCAGCGGGCGGCTATTGTAAGTTCCCGACTGGGTCGCGCCATAGGCCCCCGCCGTCATCACGGCGAGGAGGTCGCCCGGCTGCGGGGCGACCATGGAACGGTCGAGCGCAAGGAAGTCCCCGGACTCGCAAACCGGTCCCACCACGTCAGCGGTGATTCGCGGCGCGCCGGCCGGCGCCTGCCGCACCGGGCGGATATCGTGATGCGCCTCATAGAGCGTCGGGCGGATCAGATCGTTCATGCCGGCATCGATGATGACGAAGGTCTTGCCCTCGCCGCGCTTCATATAGAGCACGCGCGTTACCAGGATGCCGGCATTGCCGACAATGAGACGGCCCGGCTCGAAGATGAGCTTGCAGTTGAGATTTTGCGTCGCGCGCTTGACGATCGCGGCATAGGCGTCCGGATCGGGCGGCGGCTCGTTGTCCTCGCGATAGGGAATGCCCAGGCCGCCGCCGAGATCGATGTGTGAAATCGTGTGGCCGTCGGCGCGTAACGTGGTGACGAAATCGGCGAGCAGCGCAAACGCATCGCCGAACGGATCGAGCTCGATGATCTGGCTGCCGATATGCATGTCGACGCCGATGACGCGCACGCCTTTGAGCTTGGCGGCATGCGCATAGACCTCGCGCGCGCGGCTGATCGGAATGCCGAATTTGTTTTCCGACTTGCCGGTCGCGATCTTGGCATGGGTCTTCGGATCGACGTCGGGATTGACGCGGATCGAAATGTCGACCGCGCGCCCCTTGGCCGCGGCAATGCCTGAGAGAAGCTCGAGCTCCGGCTCGGACTCGACATTGACGCAGAGAATGTTCTGTTCGACCGCGAGCACCAATTCGTCGGTCGTCTTGCCGACGCCGGAGAACATGATCTTGTCCGGCGGCACACCGGCGGCGCGGGCGCGCAGCAATTCGCCGCCGGACACCACATCGGCGCCGGCGCCGAGCTTTGCCAAAGTCGCGATCACGGCCTGGTTGGAATTCGCCTTCATGGCGTAGCAGACCAGCGCATCGACGTCGGCGAAGGCGCCGGCAAAGACCTTGTAGTGCCGCTCGATGGTCGCGCTCGAATAGCAATAGAACGGCGTGCCGACGGCGTCCGCCAGGGTCGTCAAGTCGACGCCCTCGGCGTGCAGCACGCCGGAGCGATAATCGAAGTGGTGCATGATCAGTATTTAGCTTGAGAATTCGCGGTTCGCTACAGCGGCGCCGCTATTGCAGCAGCGGGTCAAGGATGAACGATTTTTTCTGGCCCGCCGTCGCAACCGGACGGCCCGCGGCGTCGAAGCCGGTTTTCATCGCGGTATCCTGCGGCGAGCCGGGCACGGGCCTGCCGTCCGGCGTGGTCAGCTGCGTGCTCGCGCTCGGCGTGGTCGTGGCCGGTCCCGGCGGCAGTTCGAGCGGCCCATTACGGCCGCAGCCGGCGAGCGCCATGATGGCGATGCCCGCAGCCACAAGCGCGATACCCTGACCAGGACGAACCAACGCGAATTCCCCCGAAAACCCCAAAAGGCCTTGCCCAAAACCGACCCTAACACAGCGCAGCGACAGGGCGACATTGTGTCCGCCAGCCTGCCAGCATGGCCTTGCGAAGCGGTTTACGGCTTCTTTTTCAGCCGCTTAAGCCAGCGCTGCGCCTCGCGGCGGACATTGTTCGGCGCCGTGCCGCCATAGGCCGCCCGGCTCTTCACCGAATTGGCCACTGAAAGCACGCCGAACACCGCCTTGGTGATCTTGGGCTCGATTTCCTGCATCAGCGGCAGCGGCAGCTTTTCCAGCAGCACGCCGGCGTCCGCCGCTTTGGCGACGATCCGCCCGGTGACGTGATGCGCCTCGCGGAACGGCATTTTCAGCGTCCGCACCAGGAAATCTGCAAGATCAGTCGCAGTGGAGTACCCCTCGCCGGCGGCTTCCTTCATCCGCGCCACGTCCGGCTCCATGTCGCGCACCATGCCGGTCATTGCCGTGAGCGAGAGCGTCAGCGCCCCGATCGCGTCGATGGCGCCTTCCTTGTCCTCTTGCAGGTCCTTTTGATAGGCGAGCGGCAGGCCCTTGATCACCGTCATCAGCCCGATCAGCGCGCCGAGGATGCGTCCGCTCTTGGCGCGGACGAGCTCGGCGGCGTCCGGATTGCGCTTCTGCGGCATCATCGAGGAGCCGGTGGTGAATTTGTCCGAGAGCTTGATCAGGCCCGTGAGCGGCGACGACCAGATCACGATCTCTTCGGCAAAGCGCGACAGATGCACCGCCGTGATCGCGCAGGCCGACAACGTCTCGAGCACGAAATCGCGGTCGGCGACCGCATCGAGCGAATTCGCCATCGGCCGCTTGAAGCCGAGCGCCTTGGCGGTCATCGCCCGATCGATCGGAAACGACGTTCCGGCAAGCGCGCCGGCGCCGAGCGGATTTTCGTTGAGCCGCTCGCGCGCATCGGCGAAGCGGCCGCGGTCGCGCCCCGCCATTTCGACGTAAGCCAACAGATGATGGCCGAAAGTCACAGGCTGCGCCGGCTGCAGATGGGTGAAGCCCGGCATCACGGTCGCGGCGTGCTTGAGCGCCTTCTCGGCGAGCGCCTGCTGATAGGCGGCGAGCCCCGCCTCGAGGCCATCGACGGCGTCGCGCACCCAGAGCCGGAAATCGGTCGCCACCTGATCGTTGCGCGAGCGCGCGGTATGCAGCCGTCCGGCCGGCGCGCCGACGAGCTCAGCAAGCCGGCTCTCGACATTCATATGGATGTCTTCGAGCGCACGCTTAAAGGTGAATTTGCCGCTCTCGATCTCTGACAGGATCGTGTCTAGACCGTGAGCGATCCGCTTCGCATCCTGCGCCGTGATGATGCCGCGTTTGGCGAGCATGGCGGCATGGGCCTTGCTGGCGGCAATGTCCTGCCGGTAAAGGTGCCGGTCGAAATCAATCGAGACGTTGATGTCCTCCATGATCGGATCGGGTCCGGAGCCGAAACGTCCGCCCCACATTTTGTTGCTCATATCGAGTCCCAGGTTGCCGAATCCGCCGAGGTTGCCTTCATGACCGAGTTATCGACCGAGCCCGCTTTCAAGCTCCGCCGCCGCCAGATGGCCGCCCGCGCCGTCATGGCGCTGTGCGGCGCTGTGGCCGTGCTGGCGGGGATATACGGGATTGGCCGTCTGCGAAGCAATCCGGCCGATGCGGCCTGCCAGCCGGCGGTGAATATTGCCAGCCGTATTGCGCCGCTGGCGCAGGGCGAAGTCGCCGCATTCTCGGTGGCGCAAAAGCCGTTCCGCGTGCCCAATGTGGCGTTCAAGGACGCGCAGGGCCATGACAAGACTCTGGCCGATTGGCAGGGCCGCACCGTCCTTCTTAACCTTTGGGCCACCTGGTGCGTGCCGTGCCGCCGCGAAATGCCGGCGCTCGACGCGTTGCAGGCCAAGCTCGGCAATGCCGGTTTCGAGGTCGTCGCCGTCAATATCGATACCCGCGACCCGCACAAGCCGCTGACCTTCCTGAAGGACGAGAACATCACCCACCTCGCCTATTATTCCGACGACAGCGCGCATGTATTCGAGGATCTCAAAGCCGCCGGCAAAGCCTTCGGCATGCCGACCACCTTGATCGTCGATCGCTCGGGTTGCGAGATCGGCAATATGGCAGGGCCCGCCGAATGGTCGAGCGCGGACGGGGTGAAGCTCGTCAGCGCCGCAGCAACCGGTTCGTAGTCTTCCGTTCGCACGCATCATCTCATCGGCTGATTGCGCCGCTCGCATCGGCCGCACATTTTGCACGCTTTGTTCTTGCACGTTTTGCTCTCATAAAGTGCACATGACCCGTACACGTACCCGCGATCTTCGCATCATCCTTATTCTCGGCGCACTCTCGACGGTGAGCCCGTTTTCGATCGACATGTATCTGCCGGCCTTTCCGCAGATCGCGCACGATCTCGGGACTACGCCTGCGGAAATCTCGCTCTCGGTCGCCGGCTATTTCATCGGGCTTGCGGCGGGACAGCTGTTCTATGGGCCCCTTCTCGACCGCTTCGGCCGCAAGCTTCCGATCTATGCCGGGCTTGTCCTTTTCATCCTTGCTTCGCTCGGCTGCCTCGCCGCGCGCTCGCCGAAATTTTTTATCGGCATGCGCCTCCTGCAGGCGCTCGGCGGCTGCGCCGCGCAGGTCGGCTCGACCGCGATGGTTCGCGATTACTTTCCTGTCGAAGAGAGCGCAAAAATCATCTCGCTCCTGATCCTGGTGCTGAGCGTCTCGCCGCTATTTGCGCCGACTGTCGGCGGGTTTGTCACAACCAGCATCGGCTGGCCGTGGATTTTCCTCATCCTTGCCGCCTTCGCGCTCCTCGTGATCGCGCTCACCGCACTGTTGCCGCCGGGCCATAAGCCCGATCAGACAATTTCGCTCAAGCCCGGCGCCATGCTCCGCGGCTTTGCCGAAGTGATCGGCGAACCGCGGTTCTATACCTACGCATTCGCCGGCGCGTTTTCGTTTGCCGGGTTGTTTGTCTATGTGACCGGCTCGCCGATTATTTTCCTCGACACCTTTCAAGTCGATCCGCGCACTTACGGATTGATCTTCGCGGGCCTCGCCGCCAGCTGCATCGGCGCCAGCCAGCTGAACATCTGGTTGACGCGCTACTATGCGGGAGGCGCGATCTTCCGCGTCGCACTGATCGGCCAGACGCTGGTCATGGCGGTGACCTTCGTCGGCTCCGCTCTCGGCTGGTATGGGCTCACAGCCAATATCGTACTGTTGCTGCTCTATCTCGCGTTCTGCGGCCCGGCTTTTCCCAATGCCGCGGCCATGGCATTGGCGCCGTTCACCAGGAATGTCGGCAGCGCTTCAGCACTTTTGGGTTTCATCCAGATGGGCATCGGCGCGCTCGCGTCGACCGGCGTCGGCCTTCTGCATGCGTCAACCAGCCTGCCGATCTATGCGGTGATGGCGCTGACCGCCGTGATCGGGCTTGTCATTCTGCTCGCCAATCAGAGACGATTGCTGGATTTTCCAGCGACCACTTCAGCAAAGCACAGATGACGGCGCGTTACGCGCTGGTATTGATCTTGCCGCCAAGCCCCGCCCCGACATTGGCAAGGGACTTCATGTTCTGCTGCGCGCTATCGACCAGATTCGCGATCGATGCGCCTTTATCGGCGTTCATGCGCTCAAAGCTCATCCCGAGCTGAGTCTGCTTCAGCGCGGACTGACTGCTCATGATCGCGGCGGCGAGAGCTGCAACACCCATGGCTGGGGATATTATGCTTACGAATTTAAGAACAGGTGAACGACGCCATTAACCTGCCCAAACACGCGCCGCCTGAAGCGGTCTCGTGCCATGGTGGGAGCGCGATTGTTTCGCGGTTCCGGCGCAACGGCGCGCAACGAATTAAGCGCCTCAATATTCCTGTTGACAGGCCGGATCGCGCTTCTATACTTAACCACATGGTTAAGCTTTATACCGAGCCTCTCGACCGCACATTCGCCGCCCTTTCAGACCCGACTCGGCGGGCGCTGGTCCTACGTCTCGCGCAGGAGCCCGGCCTGTCGGTGAGCGAATTGGCGGCGCCGTTCAAAGTGTCGCTGCCGGCGATCATGAAACATCTCGACGTGCTGTCGGATGCCGGCCTGATCGCGCGCAACAAAACCGGGCGCACCGTCGCCTGCCGTCTCGACGCCGAGCCGATGCGCGAAGCGTTCGAATGGCTCAATCGTTACGAACAGTTCTGGTCCGAGCGGCTGTCGAGCCTCGCCGCCTTTTTAGAAGAGGAAGAGTCATGTCCACCCAAACAGCCACCAAACCAAGCCTCACCCTCAAGCGGCAGCTCAAAGCGCCCCCTGCCAAAGTCTTCGCGGCGTGGACCGATCCGGAAAAAGTGAAACGCTGGATGGGGCCACGCGAAGGCAAGGTACTGTCCGTGGAAACGGACCCGCGCACCGGCGGCCGCTATCGCTGGGTGATGCAGGCGCCAGGCGGCGAAGTGCACGACGTCAGCGGCGTTTATCGCGAATTCGTTCCCAACGAGAAACTTGTTTTCACCTGGGCCTGGAAATCGACGCCCGAGCGCGAATCGCTGGTGACGGTCCTGATCAAGCCTGACGGCGACGGCTCGCTGTTGACGCTGACGCATGAGCAGTTCTTCGACGCGGACGCCCGCGACCGCCACCAGAGCGGCTGGAACAGCGCACTCGACAAGATGCAACAGATGTTCGCGTGAAAGACATAAAGTCCGAACACAATCGCGAGCCTTTCCACACGGTCTTGGAGTAGCGCAACATGAGCAAGTCGCACGGTACATTTCACTGGAACGAATTGATGGCGCGCGACGTCGCGGCGGCGAAGAAGTTCTACGCCGACACCATCGGCTGGACCTACGACGGCATGCCGACGCCCGACGGCAAAACCTATTGGGTCGCCAAAATGGGCGACCAGCCGGTCGCCGGCCTCTTCGATATCAGCGGCCCGGACTACAAAGGCATGCCCGACGGCTGGATGCCCTACCTCGCCGTCGACGATGTCGACGCGCGGGCAAAAAAGGCAGTCGCAGCCGGCGCGCGTATGATGAAGCCCGCCTTCGACGTGCCGGGCGTCGGCCGCATCGTCATCCTGATGGAGCCAGGCGGCGCCGGCATCGGCTGGATCACGCCGGCCTCCTGATTTTCTTCGTTTTGATGAAGCAGCGACCCACGAGGTTTGATCAGGAGCATTGAGCCATGTCGGTCTGCTGCGGGTTGTTCATTCCGGCAATTGAGGAGCACCTTATGGAACCGCACAAAGTCGTGTCCCACGATGAATGGATCGCCGCGCGCAAGGCCCACCTCAGCGAGGAGAAGGCCTTCAGCAAGGCGCGCGACGAACTCAGCCGCAAGCGCCGCCAACTGCCCTGGGAGATGGTGGAAAAGAAATACGTGTTCGAGGGACCGGACGGCAAGGAAACACTGGCCGATCTGTTCGGCGGCAAGAGCCAGCTGATCGTCTATCACTTCATGCTTGGCCCCGGCTGGGAAGCAGGCTGTCCGAGTTGTTCCTATCTCGCCGACCATTTCGACGGCCCGGTCATCCATCTGGCGCAGCGCGACGTCAGCTTTGTCGTCGTCTCCCGCGCGCCGTTTGCCGAGATCAAGACATTCAAGGACCGCATGGGCTGGAAATTCAAATGGGTGTCGTCGTTCGACAGTGATTTCAACTACGACTATCAGGTCTCCGCTACGCCCGAGCAAAAGGCGGCCGACGATGTCCTCTACAATTACGAACGGACGTCATTCCCGAGCACCGAACTGCCCGGCGCCAGTGCATTCAGCAAGAACCAGGCCGGCCAGGTCTTTCACACCTATTCGAGCTACGGGCGCGGCCTCGATATGTTCATCGGCACGTATCACTTCCTCGACATCGCCCCCAAAGGCCGCGACGAGGCGGGACTTTCCTTTTCCATGGCATGGGTCCGCCATCACGACCGCTATGAAGGCGCCGTCGTCGATACAAAAGCGTCATATCAGCAACCGAAATCCGCCTCATGCTGCGAGTAGCACGGGCGCGGAATTTCATTTCATTACAACATAAGCAGAGGAGGACACCATGAAGCTCTACGGCTTTACTGTTTCGCCGAACACCTGGAAGGTGCGAGCGCTCGCCGCCTATCTGAACCTGCCGCTGGATTACAACTTCATCGATCTGCTCCAGGGCGCGCAATTCGCGCCCGATTATCTCGCGCTCAATCCCACAGCGCGCACGCCGACTTTGGTCGACGGCGAATTCACGCTGTGGGAATCCTGCGCCATCATGCAATATCTCGGCTCGAAGGTCGCAACCCCGCTGTGGCCCAACGACGCCAAAGCGCGCGCCGACATCACGCGCTGGCAATGCTGGGAGCTGGCGCATTGGGGCGCGCAGGCTTGCGGCCCGTTGACCTTCGAGAACCTGGTGAAGAAGTTCGTCGCGGCGCTGGGCCCGCCCGACCAGGCCGCGATCGCCAAGGCGACGGAAGCCTTCAACAAGGAAGCCAAGATGCTCGACGCGCATCTCGCCAAGCACAAGTATCTGGTCAACGATACGTTGACGCTTGCCGACTTCACGGTCGCGGCGCCGCTGTTCCACGCGCAAGGCGCGGGCATGCCGGTCGCACCCTACGCCAATATCCGCGGCTGGTTCGACCGCGTGTCGTCACTGCCGTGCTGGAGCGAAACCGCGCCGCAAATGCCGGCGGCGGCGTAACGCGATCGCATAGGTAACTCGCCATCGCATACGATTGTCATGCCCGGCACCGCTGCTCGTCTGCCGGGCATGACGTCAATCGATCCCGGCGCAGCGTTGCCGTCACGCTACCAAACAAATTGTTTGCCCTAACAAATCGCCGCTCGCGCCGCGGCATAGTTAAGCCCGCGTGACTTTTACGCTTGCATGTGTGGCTCCGCCGCAACACGCCACCGGCATCTCGCTTCGCCTGAGCTCACAACCCCCCGTTTTAAGACCTCGTTATCAGCTCCCGTGCGTCCGTGGGGCCGGAAGAAATTTCGACCTTGGGGGGTCAGTCATGAAACGCATTCTTGTTTTGTTATCGACGATCGCTGTCGTCGTTCTCGCCAGCACCGCCGTGCGCGCTGCGGATCTGGGGCGGCCCTATGCACCGCCGCCGCCTCCACTGCCGATCTATAGCTGGACCGGCTTCTATGCGGGTATCAACGGCGGCTTCGGTGGTGACCGCAATCAATATCCGTTTTCGGTCGGCGGCGTTGCCGGCACATCAAGCCTCAACTCGAGCGGCTTCTTCGGCGGCGGCCAGATCGGTTACAACTGGCAATTCGCGCCGGCATGGGTCGCGGGCATCGAGGGCGACATTGACGACGCCGATATCCAAGGCATCGCGTCGACGTCAGGGTCGGGGCTATCGTCGAGTATCGGCACGAGGCTCGACTGGTTTGGCACCGTGCGCGGCCGCATCGGCTATCTGATCACGCCCACTGCCTTATTCTATGGCACCGGTGGCTGGGCCTATGGCCACGTGACCAGCAGTGCGTCTATCTCAGCTAGTGGCCTTGGGGCCGGCGCCTCCGTCGGGAGCACCCAGACCAGTGGCTGGACCGCGGGCGCCGGACTCGAATATGCGCTCAGCCCGCAGGTCTCGTTCAAGACGGAGTATTTGTTCGTCAACCTCGGCAGCGCCACCCTTGCAAACGGCGTCTCGGGCGGCGTGCCGTTCTCGCTCAGCGAGAAGACGACCGTTCACACCGTCAAGGTCGGCCTCAACTTCAAGCTCGGATCTTGGGGTTCGGGCTGGGGCTTATAATTGTTCTGCTGAGATTCACACGCATGACGTCATGGCCGGGCTCGTCCCGGCCATTTCGTTTTCAGCAATCACGATCGTGAGACGCTAGCGCGTCGGCACCGGCTTCTCGCCGCGATAGTCGTAGAAGCCGCGCTTGGTCTTGCGGCCGAGCCAGCCGGCTTCGACATATTTAACCAGCAGCGGGCACGGGCGGTATTTCGAATCCGCCAAGCCCTCGTGCAGCACCTGCATTACCGACAGGCAGATATCGAGCCCGATAAAGTCGGCCAATTCGAGCGGCCCCATCGGGTGATGGGCGCCAAGCCGCATCGCGGCGTCGATCGCTTCCACATTGCCGACGCCTTCATAGAGCGTGTAGATCGCCTCGTTGATCATCGGCAACAGAATGCGGTTGACGATGAAGGCCGGAAAATCTTCCGACACCGCGATTTGCTTGCCGAGCCTGGAAATGAATTGCTTGGTCGCCTCGAACGTGGCGTCGTCGGTGGCGATGCCGCGGATCACCTCGACCAGTTCCATCAGCGGCACCGGATTCATGAAATGAATGCCGATGAAGCGCTCCGGCCGGTCGGTCGCGGCCGCAAGGCGGGTGATCGAGATCGACGACGTATTGGTGCCGACGATGGTCTCGGGTTTCAGCGCCGGACAGAGCGCGGTGAAAATCTTGCGCTTGGTCTCTTCCTGCTCGGTCGCAGCTTCGATGACCAGATCGCAATCGCCGAGATCGTCGAGCGTGTTGGCGGCCGAGATGCGCTTGATCGCAGCCTGGCGTTCCTCGTCATTGATGCGCTGGCGGCTGACCTGACGCGCCAAATTGCCGTTGATAGTGGCAAGCCCCGCGCTGATGCGATCAGTGGCGAGGTCGTTGAGCAGAACGTCATAGCCTGACAGCGCGCAAACATGGGCGATGCCGTTGCCCATCTGGCCCGCGCCGACAATGCCGATTTTGCGAATGGGATGCACCATGCTGTTCGCCTTCAGGCCGCGAGATTGTGTTCCAGAGCGTTCCTTGACCTCGACCATCCCGCTTCCCCTTCTACGACGATCCAGGCTGACGCGCCAGTTCTGGTCTAATGCCCTAGTGCTTGACTTTGTCGAGTTCGGCCGCGAGCTCCGGCAAAGCTTGGTACAGATCCGCTACCAATCCGTAATCGGCGACCTGGAAGATAGGAGCTTCCTCATCTTTGTTGATCGCGACGATGACCTTGGAATCCTTCATGCCGGCGAGGTGTTGAATCGCGCCGGAAATGCCGACGGCAATATAGAGGTCGGGCGCCACCACTTTGCCGGTCTGGCCGACTTGCCAGTCGTTCGGTGCATAGCCGGCGTCGACCGCAGCGCGCGAAGCGCCGATGGCGGCGCCGAGCTTGTCAGCCACCGGCTCGATATATTTGGTGAAGTTCTCGCGGTTCTGCATCGCCCGGCCGCCGGAAATGATGATCTTCGCCGAGGTCAGTTCGGGCCGTTCCGACTTCGAGAGTTCTTCGCCGACAAAGCCGGACACGCCGGGATCGGCCGCGGCCGCCGCCGGCTCGATCGGCGCAGAGCCGCCGCCGCCGGTTGCCTGGAAGGCCGCGGTGCGCACGGTGATGACGCGCTTCTTCTCTTGCGAGCGCACGGTCTGAATGGCGTTGCCGGCATAGATCGGGCGCTCGAATGTATCGGGCGCAACGACTTTGCTGATTTCGGAAATCTGCATCACATCGAGAAGGGCCGCGACCCGCGGCATGATGTTCTTTCCCGCCGTGGTCGCCGCCGCCATGATGGTCTCATAGGGCGGAGCAAGCGCCACGATCAACGCCGCGGTCGGCTCCGCCAGCATGTGTGCGTATGAGGGCGCGTCAGCGAGCAGCACCTTAGCCACGCCGTCGAGCTTGGCGGCGGCCTCGGCAACAGCCTTGCAATTCTGACCGGCGACCAGAATGTGCACCTCGGCGCCGAGCGCCTTGGCGGCGGTCAAAGCTTTGTTGGTCGCGTCCTTGAGCGTCACGTTGTCGTGCTCGGCGAGGAGAAGCGTCGGCATCAGATCGCTCCCGCCTCGTTCTTGAGCTTGTCGACCAATTCGCCGACCGATTTCACTTTCACGCCGGCCTTGCGCACCGGAGGCTCCGCCGTCTTGACCACTTCAAGCCGCGGCTTGATGTCGACGCCGTAATCGGCGGCGGTCTTTTCCTCGATCGGCTTCTTCTTCGCCTTCATGATATTGGGCAGCGAGGCATAGCGCGGCTCGTTCAGGCGCAGATCGGTGGTGACGATGGCTGGCATTTTCAGCTTCACGGTTTGCAAGCCGCCGTCGACTTCGCGTGTGACCGTGACGGTATCGCCATCGAGCTCGACTTTCGAGGCAAAGGTGCCTTGCGGCCAGCCGAGCAGTGCCGCAAGCATCTGGCCGGTTTGATTGCAATCGTCGTCGATCGCCTGCTTGCCGAGGATAATCAGTCCGGGCTGCTCGGCGTCGGCGATGGCTTTGAGAATTTTTGCGACCGCCAGCGGCTCGACAGCCGCACCGTCGGTCTTCACCAGCACGCCGCGGTCGGCGCCCATGGCGAGTGCGGTGCGGATGGTCTCGGCAGCCTGTTGCGGCCCGATCGAGGCAGCGATGATCTCGGTCGCCTTGCCCGCTTCCTTGAGCCTGATCGCTTCCTCGACGGCAATCTCGTCGAACGGATTCATCGACATCTTGACGTTGCCGAGTTCGACGCCGGAACCGTCTGCTTTGACTCGGATTTTCACATCCTTGTCGATCGCCCGTTTCACGGGCACGAGGATCTTCATGATGGGTCTGACTGGCTATTCTATCGGATTTGTTCTTTACCGCGCCCGGCCCCTGTTCGAAAGCGCGCGATGCTGCGGTGCGAGAAACCTACCGGCCAAGGCGGTTGCGGTCAACGAGCATGATCGGCGCGAGGCGGCGGGCGGCTTCGAATAAGATCCTGCTCGGCCTAGAGATTTCAGCGGTTCTGCCCGGGCTGCCACAGCACGTCACCCGCGCCTTTGCCATTGGCATAACGGCTTGCGACGAAAAGGAAATCGGAAAGCCGGTTGACATATTTGAGCACCGCCGGCGTGACCGCTTCGGAAGGCTGTTCGGCAAGCTCGGCGATCAGCCGTTCGGCGCGGCGGCAGATGGTGCGGGCGAGATGCAGATAGGCAGCGGCCGCACTGCCGCCCGGCAGCACGAAAGAGCGTAACGGGTTTAGGTCTTCATTGAGCCGGTCGATCTCGGTCTCGAGCCAAGCCACCTGGTTGTCGGTGACGGTGAGCCTGGCGCCGCCTTCACCCTTGCCGCCCTCTTTCGCCGGCGTGCAGAGATCGGCGCCGACGTCGAACAGATCGTTCTGAATGCGCGAGAGCGCGGGATCGAGAGCGGCATCGTTGTGGATATGGAGCCGCGCCAGCCCGATCGCCGCATTGGTCTCGTCGATCGTGCCGTAGGCGGCGATGCGCAGGTCATATTTCTTGCGCCGCTCGCCGGTGCCGAGCGCCGTCGTACCGTCATCGCCGGTGCGGGTATAGATCTTGTTGAGGACGACCATGGTTCGGCCTCGCCGCTTTATTTGCCCATGATCCAGAGCGCAAGCATGATCACGCCAATGGCGATCGCCTGCAAAAGCACGCGCAGCCGCATCAGCTTCTGCGACGTGTTGCCCGAACCGCCCATCATCAGATTGATGAGACCAAGCAGCAAAACGATTGCGACCGCGATAATGGCGATCGGGACGGCGACGTGAGACATGAAATTGGCCATGAACGGCAATGTAGCCCGCCTTGAGCGGGAGCGAAACCCAGGCCTCATTCCCTCCCCCGCTATCGCGGGGTGGCCGTTTTCGTTCTTCAGTTCGAGCCGTCGAGCAGGCGCCGCGCGATCACCTGGGCCTGGATCTCGGCCGCGCCCTCGAAAATATTGAGGATGCGCGCGTCGCATAGGATGCGCGACACCGGGAATTCGAGCGCAAAGCCGTTGCCGCCGTGCACCTGCACCGCGTTGTCGGCGGCCGCCCAGGCGACGCGCGCGGCAAGGAGCTTCGCCATGCCGGCTTCAAGATCGCAGCGGCGGCCGGAATCCTTCTGCCGCGCGGCATAATAAGTGAGCTGGCGCGCGACCATGATCTCGACCGCCATCATGGCGATCTTGTCGGACACACGCGGGAAATTGGCGATCGGCTCGCCGAACTGCACGCGCTGCGTCGCATAGGTCAGCGCCTGTTCCATGGCGGCTTGCGCCACGCCGATGGCTCGCGCCGCGGTCTGGATACGCGCGGCCTCGAAGGTCGCCATCAATTGCTTGAAGCCGAGACCCTCGACGCCGCCGAGCAGGTTCTCCGCCTTGACGACGAAGCCGTCGAAGGCGATCTCGTATTCCTTCATGCCGCGATAGCCCAAGACCTCGATCTCGGTGCCGGTCATGCCGGAGGCGGGAAACGGATTGCCGTCGTCGCCACGCGGCTTTTCGGCGAGCAGCATGGACAAGCCGCGATAGCCGGTTTCGGCCGGATTGGTGCGCACCAAAAGCGTCATAAGGTCGGCGCGCACCGGATGCGTGATCCAGGTCTTGTTGCCATAGACCTTATAGACGTCGGCCTGGCGCACTGCGCGCGTCTTGAGCGAAGCGAGATCGGAGCCGGTATTCGGCTCGGTGAATACCGCCGTCGGCAGCACTTCGCCGGAGGCGATCTTCGGCAGCCATTGGCGTCTCTGATCCTCGGTGCCGGCGCTCAAGATCAATTCAGCGGCGATCTCCGAACGCGTACCGAGCGAGCCGACACCGATATAGCCGCGCGACAATTCCTCCGACACGACGCACATCGATTCCTTGCCGAGTCCCATGCCCTCGTAGTCCTCGGGAATGGTGAGGCTGAACACGCCGAGTTCCGACATCTGGGAAATGACGTCGAGCGGGATGTATTTGTTCTTCAGATGCCACTCTTGCGCCGCCGGCACCACGCGGTCTTCCGCGAATTTGCGCATCTCCTCGCGGATGGAATCGAGAGTGTCGTCGAGTCCGCAGGCGCCGACGGTGGCGTCGTGATGCTGGCGCATCACTTCGACCAGCCGCGCGCGCCGCTGCGCCGTATTGCCGGTTGCGATCAGATGCTCGATCGCAGGCGTGATCCGCGCCGCCGCCGCGCTTGCGCTGAGCCCGAGATCGGAGAGCCGCACGATCTCGCCCTGGCTCATCGGAATACCGCCCGTGATCTGGGCGAGATATTCGCCGGCGCCGATGCGCACCAGCAATTCCTCGGTTTCGCCGAAGCTGCCCGTCTCCGTCATGCGTTGCGCATAGGCCGCAAGCTGGCGCAGCGCCTCAACGTAAGTCGCGAGCCAGGCGAGCCCGTGGGTCGCGCGCTGCTCGCGGTCGAACACGCGTGACACCATGCGGCCTTCGATGGTCACCCGTTCGCCGACGGCGCGCCGGGCATCGGTGAACAGGGATTCGACGGCGGAAACGGCGTCATCGAGCATGGCAATGACGTCGTGACCCGCGGACATTTGGGAAGCGGCAAGCGACATGATTGGCTCCGGTGAGCGGCTTGAAGCGGCAAAAAGCAACGCCAAGAGACGGCCCGGCCCGGCCTGACCACCCAAACCTTACGCGTGCGCTGCACAAAAGCAATGACGGAAGCGGGGCCTACAACCGCTGGGCACAGGATCGGCCCGAGGGAGGCCGCGTCGACCGGCCTCTTCGACAGCCCTATCCTACTGGCTGGCGCAAGCTGCACGTGAAGCCTCTGGCACCGCTGCGGCACCGAGATAAGGCCAATTCGTGCGGATTCTTGCCAAATCTTAACCATTTTAGGTTGTCCTGACGCGGCTTAGCACGATAGCGCGCCGCAGCAATATGGATCGCGCTTCTCGTCCAGTTTCGGGGCCAGGATGCACTTCGCGCGAGTTTTCTCGAGGCTGTCGGTCCGCGCCCGCATAATCGTGCTGGGTGTCATCCCGATCATCGGCTTTCTCGCCAACGGCTTCGCCTTCCTCTCCGGTGATGCCGAAGTCGGCAAAGCCTTCGACAGCGTCAACCGCAACACCGTGGTGTCGGACGCCAGCCGCGACCTCAAGACCGGCCTCTTGATGATGCGCGCGGCAACCGTCGAGTTTGTCGCGCACCCCTCCGATACCGAGGTCAAGGACTTCGAAGACGGCCAAGACATGGCGATGCGCTCTCTCGACCGCATTCAGTCGGCGCTTCCGGAATCCGAACAAGACATGATCACGCCGCTGCGCACCACGGTGCGCGACCTCAAAACCAGCTTTGCCAGGCTCGTTCGTGAACAGAAATCGCTCGGCTTCACCGACATGCAGGGCGTCACCGCCAATCTGATCGCGGCGAGCAACTCGGTCGAGAAAATCATCCACGAAGATCTGACCTGGGTCGCCGAAGTCGACAGCGCCAGGCTTTTGATGTCGCTGCTCACGCTGCGGCGCTACGAGATCGAATACCGGCTGACGCGCAACCATGCCGCCGAGCGGCACTTCCTCGACGAGATCAAGCAATTCAACGAGATTTTCGAGTCGGTCGACGGCGCGCCGACGATGAAGGAAAAGCTCAATCGAGAAGTGCAGAATTACAGCTACGCTTTCGCGCAATGGGTGGCGAGCACCGACAATATCGCGCCGCTGGTGTTGTTGATCAGCCACGACACCGAGAATGTGCTGCCTGAAGCCAACAACATCATCGCCAAGGCGCGCCAGGATGCGAGCGTCGCGGCGGCGGAACTCACGGCTTCGCGGACTCGCACCCGGCAATTCATCCTCTGGGTCGATCTCGCGGTGATCCTGATCGTGCTCGGCTGCAGCTGGCGCATCGGGCGTTCCATTACCCATCCGCTTGAGAAGCTGGCCGGCGCCATGAAGCGGCTCGCCGACGGCGACACCTCGGCGCAACTCCCCGTCAGCGATTCGCGCGACGAGATCGGCGCCATGGCGCGCACGGTCGTGGTGTTCCGCGACAACATGATCGAGCGCGAACGGCTTGCCGCGATCCAGCATGAGAGCAATGCGACGCGCGAGCAGCGCGGCGAGGCCATTGCCGCCTCGATCCACCGCTTCCGCGCCTCGATCGAGCAGGCGCTGAGCCGCCTGCGCGAGGCCTCGGGCCGCCTCGAAGGCGCATCGGGCAGCATGAACACCGCCGCCGACGCCGTGTCCTCGGAAGCCAAGGCCGCCGAGAACTCCGTCGGCGCCGCTTCCGTCAATGTCACGACGGTCGCCAGTTCAATCGAGGAACTCGCGGTCTCGATCAGCGAAATCGCCGCGCACGCCACCAAATCGACCGACGTCGCGCGCCGCGCCGTCGCCGAATCCAAGCGCACCGTCACGACGATGTCGGAGCTCGGCAGTGTCGCCAACCGCATCGGCGAGGTGATCGGCCTCATTCAGGCCATCGCCGGCCAGACCAATCTGTTGGCATTGAACGCCACGATCGAGGCGGCGCGCGCCGGCGAATCCGGCCGCGGCTTCGCCGTCGTGGCCTCGGAAGTGAAATCGCTCGCGGCGCAGACCGCGCGCGCCACCGAAGACATCGCCGCCCAGATCGGCTCGATCCAGTCGGCGACCGCCGATGCGGCGCAGGCAATCGAACAGGTATCCTCGATCATCGACGATATGTCGGACATTGCCGCGGTGGTGGCGTCAACCGTCGAGGAACAGAACAACGCCGTGGCCTCGATCGCCGAGGGCGTCAACCGCGCCTCGAACGAGGCGCGCCAGGGCTCCGACGCCATGAGCCGCGTCGCCGGCGCCTCGACCGGCGCCCGCACTACGGCGGCCGACGTCAAATCGTTGGCAGCCGTGCTTGCTACCGAGGCGGAAAGCCTGGAACGCGAAGTCCGGCGCTTCCTCGACAACGTCCAGGCGGCCTGAACGCGTAGCGCGAACGGTCTATTTGATTGAGCATAATCTTTTTCCGAAAACCGGCTTCCACTTTTCGGATGACGCTCTAGCTCAAGCCGTAGCTAACAACCACGTCGAGATTGACGCGGGCTTCGAGGTGCTGAAGCTCCTGCCTCTCGATAAAGCGTACGGCAAAACCGCCGTCGAAATGGCGCACCACCCGCCCGACAATGGTCGCAAGCGCGAGAACGGTGCCGATTTCAGGAATGGTCTGCGACGAAATCGCGGCGCCCGAGACCGACAGATCTAGCACGAAACAGTCCTCGGACCCGCCATCGGCAAAGACGATGCGCGAGCGCGGATTTTGCGGTACGAAGCGGCTATCGGCCCGCTGATCGGCGATGTCGAAGTTTTTGAATTGCTCGAACCAGTCGATCTTGGCGGCAAGCTTGGTGCGCTCATCATCGGTGGCGACAATGCTCATCACGAAGCCGCCATCGAGCATGCGAACGATCGAGCCTTTGAATTTGCCGAGATGCTCGACGGTGGCAAAGGCACGCTCGCCAAGATGCCCCCTTGTCGGCGCCGCCAGCGCGATCGCGTAGGGCGAAACATTGACGGCGCGGCAAGGAAAGGTGCGCCGCTCGCCGCGCGTGTTACGGTGATCCGCGAGCATATAGATGCCCGGCACGCTGACGATAATATTTCGCCGGCGATCTGCAAAAACAAAGTCTTCGCTTTTTTTGACTTCAGTCTGCGGCACGGCCGCGGCTCCGAAAGCAGTAACTTGTTATCCGTAATAGTACCTACCGGCCGCTGACGATTTCCTCTATTCGGTAAACCCGGTTGAGCGGAATTAGGTAACACTTGATCAATTGGCCGGATTTTTCCGAGATTATCTTTTGTTTGCATTATGATAGTGGAGGCGATGGCCGTCAGTACGACGCCCAAATGACCGCAAATCCGGACCAACAAACCCGATCTGAGGGCAGACATCCCGCAGCAACTAAGCGGCCGCCGTTTATTTGGTCCGCCCGTCGAGATTGCGACCATCAACATGGCGACCATCAACATGGCGCCGCAAAGATTGAAGCCAGCGCCCGAACGCGTCGTGGAAGAACGAGGTCCATTCGCCGAGCCGCTCCGGCGGACAATCGAATGACGCCGACCACTCGACGAAGGCATGGACGCCAGCTATGCCGCCATCTGTCACCGAACTGACACGCAATGTCGCGCGGTAGTCGGCGACCGGCATCGGTGCTTCGCCGCAAAATGCATAAGTCTGCGAGCGCTCGACGTCGGACAGCGCCAGCAAGACTTGCCGGATGCGCTTGCCCTGATAGAGGACATTGCGCACGGCTCCGACCGCGTCGCCGGATTTACCATCCTCGATTTCGCTTGAGCCCGAACCGTCGACCCATACCGGATAATTGTTGAAATCGCGGATGACGCTCCAGAGGTCGTCCGCCGATTGCCCGAACACCGTGCTGTAATATGCGCGCGCCATAGCCGCTCCCGATTGCTCGTATTTGCGGCCCGGATATGGCGGCGTCGGGCCTGCGAAGCCCACCCGTTTCCTGCTATGAAGGGCCCGTTATCGGAGCCGCGCCCCGCCGCGGAGACCTACCCGATTGGAGACCTGCCCCATTGGAGACCTGCCCCATTGGAAATTTGCCTCCATTGAACACCGCCCGCATCTGCTACCGCATCGCGATGGACGCGTTCTATCGCTTCAATGCCGACGACGGCTGGGCGATCGCGAGCCACATCGCGCTCTCCGTGCTGATGTCGATGTTTCCGTTCCTGATCCTGGTGACGGCGATCGCCGGTTTCATCGGCTCGAAGAATCTCGCCGACGAGGTGGCGCAGCTCATCATCGCCGCGTGGCCGCATGAAGTCTCGGGCGGGATCGCCGGCGAAATCCACAGCGTGCTGACCACTTCACGCGGCGGCATCCTCACGGTCGGCGCCTTGTTTGCAATCTATTTCTCTTCGAGCGGCGTCGAGAGCCTGCGCATCGGATTAAATCGCGCCTATGGGCTGATCGACAAGCGGCCATGGTGGCTGTTGCGCATGGAATCGATCGGCTATGTGATCGTAAGCGCGCTCGGACTTCTCGCGCTGGCGTTCCTGGTCGTGCTCGGACCCTTGGTGTTCCGCGCCGCGCTGGCCTACGCGCCGTGGCTCGCGCCGCTCGAGCGCCATTACGATGTCGGGCGCTTCAGCGTCGCCGCCTTCGTGCTCACCGTGGCGCTGATGATCCTGCATATGTGGCTGCCGGCAGGGCGGCGGCAGATCGAGGATGTCTGGCCGGGCATTATCGCGACGCTCGTGCTGTGGCTCGCCTGCGGCTTCACCTTCGGCCGCTATTTGTCCGACTTCTCGTATGCCTATGTGCACTATTACGCGGGCCTTGCTTCGGCGATGACCGCGTTGGTGTTTCTCTATTTCACCGCCTGGATCTTCATCTATGGCGGCGAGCTCAATGCCGCGATCGCGCGCGCGTTCCCGCGGCAGCATTCAAAGGCTCCGGAGCGAACGATGGCCGAGGAGCCGCAGCCGGACGGGGGCCGTAGCGCAAACATAGAAATGCCGGCGGCACGCTGATCTCCGAGCGCCGCCTCCGGTCTGCTACTTGCATTTCCTTGCGGCATTTCACGAATCGGCGCTACGCTACCCGGACCTGTGCCAGAAAGCGCTCAACTTCGGCACGCAATCTGCCGGATTTGGCCGCGAGTTCGCTGCCGGCATTGAGCACCGCATTGGTAACCTGACCGGTCTTGCTCGCGGCGTCGGAAACCTGCACAACGCTCACCGACACCTCGCGGGTGCGCTCAGCCGCGGCACTGGCACTGCGGGCGATCTCCTTGCTGACGGCATCTTGCTGCTGCACCGCCACCGAAATTTCAGTTGCATTTTCGTCAAGCCGGCCGATCGTGCCGGCGATGGCTTGCATGGCTTGCACCACGCTCGTCGTCGTTCCCTCGATTGAGAAAATTTGTTGCGTAATGTCGCCGGTTGCCTTCTCGGTCTGCGACGCCAGCGTCTTGACCTCCTGCGCGACCACGGCAAAACCGCGACCGGCCGGACCGGCACGCGCCGCCTCGATCGTCGCATTGAGCGCGAGCAGATTTGTTTGCGCCGCGACGTCGCGAATGAGATTGCTGACGCTGTTGATCTGTCCGACCGTCGCCGCCAGGCGTTCCACCGTCGCTATGATCGACTTTGCTTCCGTAGTCGCCCGGCGGGCTATCTCGGCGGATTCCCGCGCCTGATGGGAAATCTGTTCAACCGATTGCGCGATTTCTTCCGACGCCATGGCGACGCCGTTGACGTTCTTCGTCGCCTGCTCCGATGCGGTCGCGGTCGTGTGCGCCTGCATCTGATTGTGATCGGCGGCCTCCGCCATGATCTGTGCGCAATTGTCCATCGTCTTCGACGCGCCGTCGAGCGCACCGACGATGTCATTCACCGCATGTTCGAAATTTCTGGTCACCGCTTCGATCTGCTGCCGCCGTGTTTCGGCTTGCCGTGCACGATCATTCTCGCTTTGGCGCGCGGCGGTGAGGTCTTCGGTCGCGCGGCGGAATATGAGCAGCGCCTCGGCCATGCCCCCGATCTCGTCGTGGCCGCTGACCGGGACCGCAACATTCGCCTCGCCCGCGGCGATCCGGCGCATGGCGCCACTGAGCAGCGTCAAGCGGCCGACGATGCTGCCGCCGACGTAGAACCAGGCGATCAAGCCGGCAGCGGCAAGCGCAGCAATGCTGAGAAGGATCAGAATGATCCGGCTAAGCTCGATCTGCGAAATTGCCTGCGCCGACAGCGCTTCGGCAATTGTGCCTTGTTGTTGGATCAGTCTTTCTACCGCGGTCCGGAGAATCTTCGCTTGCGCCAGCGCGGCCACGTAAACGTGCTGGGCATCCTGCTCAACCTTCAATTCGCTGGTCCGCTCGGCGATGATCCCATTGTCCCCGGATAGTGAGGCGAGCTTGCCGTACGAGGCGCCTATCCTGTCGCGCTGATCGGATTTGGGTAGTTCCCTTAAGTTGTCGTCGATGTGACGCTCGGCCGCGGCAATCGAATCGCGAAGCGGCGGCAGGTTCGCAATATCGGTCACCATCGACGCTTCGATCAGTAGCCCGACAAGGAGATTGGCGTCGGCCTGCACTTCGAGCAGGCGGCGCAGCGAATTGATCGATTGGTTCAGCGCCGTCCGGTCGTTCTGGCTTTTTGTCACGAGATCGGAATTGGCGGCGTCGATCGCCGGCGTGATCGCCTCGATCAGATTTTCGTGCGCGCTGCGGACGGCGAGCGCCAGCGCGCGCCGTTGCGCGGAAATTTGGATGCGATCGGCGACGGCCTGACTGAGCGCATCGAGCCGGTGGTCCATGGCGGCTCGCACCATGCTTCGATCAAGCGTATCGGCGATCGCGGCGCTTTGACTGGCGTTGAGCGCCCGCAGGCGGTCGATCCTGACTTTGAGATTGCGCGATTGCGCGGCGATTTCGCCGGCGATTTCCGATCTTTGGCTTTCATCCTCAGCCGCCATTAAGCGTGGGGCGAAGGCAACAAGGTCACTGGTGTCCTGCGATAGCCGCATCGACTCGACGGTGGCCGGCATGCTGCGGAAAACGATTGCGCTCAGGGTCGCGCCGATAGTGGCGAAGGCAAACAGCGCGAACAGCGAGCCGATCACGGTCATGCCCGCTGCCAGGCCGAACGCCAGATAAAGCCGCGCGCGGATCGTGCGCATGAAGGCGAACGAACCCGGCCGGGCGCTTCGCCGCGCGTCCGCTTGCTTCGTCATTGCCCCACCATCTTGATCAGGGGCACGACCGGTTTGAACGACCCGCCGGCTTGTGTGATCGTGAAGAAGACCTGGTCCGCGCCCTGGTTCTTATTGGGTCGATAGCTCAGCATCGCGCCGCCGCGATCGAACGAAGCCGCGTTGATGGCGCTGAGCAGCTTTTCGCGCCGTGGATCGCCGGCCACCCCCCTGAGCGCTTCGATCACGAGTAGTCACTGGGTGGGCTTGTTCGACGCCGACACGGTGAGCGGCGTTTCGCGATAGTAATCGGGGAACAGGCGCTTGAGGTTTGCAAGCATCGGCTGGTCATTGGACGCGACGTAGGAATCATCCGGATGCAGCACGGCATAGTCCTGATCGGAGGCTTCGGCGGGATTAAACCCCGGCGACGCCTCGACCTTGGTGACGATCACGTTGGCAAAGACGTGCGCCGTGTTCAATTGCGCGATATAGGCCCCGGCGACGCGCTTCTGCCCGTCGTTGGCATAGAAAATCTCGGAGCGGTATTGCGGGCCCACGTCGGGACCCTGATAGTTGAGTTCGGTCGGGTTGTGGGCGACCGAGAAATGTATCTGCAGAATTTTGCCGAGCGAAATCTGCCGCGGATCGAACGTCACCTGCACCAATTCGGCATCCTCCACCGCTTCGGCATTTCCGGCCGTCGCCTTCTGCCCGCCGGCATAGCCGGCGAGCGCTTGTGTGACGCCCCTGATGTGCTCGTACACCGCCTGCGGGCCCCAGAAGCAACCGCCGGCTAGTACGATTGTCTGCAAGCCGGTCCCGGCCGGCGGCCCCGGATCGAACGCCGGCGCCGGAATAACCACGGCCGGTTCGGCCTGCGCCGGCATCGTGGCGGCAAGGCTCAACAGCGACACAAACAGCGTCGCGTATGCCAGCGCGCGCGGCGAGAGGCCGCGACCCTCGATGACACCCGGCCATGTCCTGTCAGCCATCGGATTCCTCCATGTCTGCCGCATGATGTCTTGCCGCGTAGACAGGATTATCCCGCGTGATCATTAGAAATCTATTAACGCTAATTTTTCATTAAAGCGCCTTAGGCGACATCGCATTCATTGCTGCGATATCGACCTCACCGTTGAAAGCGGGCGTTGGTGCTAACAGCTCTAGGCGGCAGTCTCGGCCGACGCCGATGGTCAACGCTTTGATCTTGCGAGCATGGTCGACCGCTTCGCGCGCCGACTGGTTATGCGTGAACAATTCGAGCGTCTCCGTGTCGTCCTCGGAGACCGGCATCATCGCCTGATCCGTGTAAGGAACCTGCGCGTCTTTGGCGACGCGGCGATAGATGCGGTAAATGCCGAAGGCCGCCGTCGCAACGCGGGCGTGCTTGACCACAAATTCCAAGGCATAGGCCGGATAGAATTGCCACACCGGCTCCCTCGGTAATTCCGGGCGGCGCTCGTCGCGGGCCTTGAGGCGGACGAAGCCGCCCTGCAGCGGGTGCACTCTTTCGATGGTCAGCGACTGCGCGAACCAGAGAATGATCTGCGCCAGTCTTAGAATATTGATGCCATAGGCCTGGGCGCGGCGCAGGATCGTCTCGATATGTTGCGGCGTGTAATAGATCGACCAGGCGTCGCGGTAGAGCTTTTCCCATTCCGCTTTGCTCATATGCGCATGCGGCGTGAGCGCGTGTTCGAGATCGTATTTGTTGAGATCGGGATCGAGCAGCGCGCCCTTCTTGCGCAATGTCTTGTGATCCTCGGACCCAGGCAGCGGCGTGAGGAAGAAGAACTCGAGAACATCGAGTGGCATTTCCTTCTTGATGATCTCGATATCGCGCCGCGCCAATTCCGGCGTGTCGTTCGGGAATCCCAGGATATATCCGGCATAGGTCCAGATGCCGACCGCCTTCCAGGCGAGGAGCATGTTGCGGTATTCGGTGATCTTGTTCTGCCGCTTCTTCGCCGCAAGCAGATTATCGGGGTTGATGTTTTCGAGCCCGATGAAGATGCGGGTGACACCGGCGCGCTTGGCCTTGGCGACGAAATTCGGAATCTTGTGACACAGCGTGTCGACCTGGATCAGGAAGCGCACGTCCATGCCGTCTTCCTCGCGCAGCTTGATGATGCGATCGAAGATCGGCTCCCAGTCCTTGTTGCGGGCGAAATTGTCGTCGGTGATGAAGAAACGGTCGATGCCGCTTTCGAAATTCTTGCGCAGGATGCGCTCGACATCGTCGGGGCTGCGGCGGCGCGATTTCCTGCCCTGCACATTGATGATGGTGCAGAACGAGCATTGGAACGGGCAGCCGCGGCCGGCATCGAAGGTCGTGACATTACCGATGGTCTTGCGCACGGAATTGCCCGGCAAAAACGGCGTGATCTGGTCTTCGAGCGCCGGCAAATCGTTGATGTAATTGTAGATCGGCTTCAGCGTGCCCGCCGCAGCGTCGCGCATCGCTTCGTCCATGCGGCCTTCGGCTTCGCCTGCAAACAATGTGATGCCCATATCGAGCGCTTCCTGCAGGTCGGGCCCGATCGTGTCGAACATCGCCAACATGCCGGAGACGTGAAAACCGCCGATGATCACCGGGATGCCCGCGGCGCGCAGGGGTTTCGCGATATGCAGCGAGCGCGGATATTGATTGGATTGCACGCCGACCAGGCCGACAAAGCCGAAATTGCCGTTGGCGCGCATATCGGCGATGATGCGGTCGACGCGTACGCGCGTATTGGTCTCGTCGATGGCGACGATGTCGATATCGATACCGGGGCCTAAAATCCTGCGCTGGGCGCAATCGTCGATGAGGCCATAGACGCTGGCGAGCGAATTCGCCGGCATCGGCGAGCGGAACCAGCGGATGACATAGCCGTCATCGTCGTAATGCGACGGCTTCACCAGCACGACGCGGAATTTGCGCGTGACGCCTGCTTCCGTCTGCTGTCCAGGGTACATGCCCCACCCGCACCTGACAGCAGAACTGTATCTGATCAGGAACGGAAGTCACTCCCCCAATCCCCCGGTCATGGCGGTAAGGGAATGCGTTGGAGGAGGCGATTGTCGAGCTTATTTGGAACTTTTCGGCTCGAGTTCTAGGAACGGTCAGGGACCTGCCGCCTCAAGCACGTCCTCAAAATTCCGTAGCCCCGCCTTCGGCGTATTGACCAGCACCGCCATGTTGCCGGGCTTATGCTTGTTGGTGCGCATCAATTCATGGGCATAGGGAATCTTGTCCCACGGGAACACGTCGCTCATGCACGGATCGACCCGGCGGTCGATGACGAACTGATTGGCGGCACTGGCTTGTTTCAGATGCGCGAAATGCGAACCCTGAACGCGCTTCTGCCGCATCCAGACATAGCGTGCGTCGAAAGTGATGTTGTAGCCGGTGGTACCGGCACAGAACACAACCATGCCGCCGCGCTTGACCACCAGGCACGAGACCGGAAACGTCGCCTCGCCCGGATGTTCAAAGACGATATCGACGTCACGCTTGCCGGTAATGTCCCAGATCGCCTTGCCGAAGAGGCGCGCCTCCTTGACCCAGGCGTCGTATTCGGGCGTGCCGACTTTCGGCATCTGGCCCCAGCATTTGAAATCGTTACGGTTGATGACGCCCTTGGCACCGAGATCCATGACATATTGAACTTTGGTCGGATCCGATACGATGCCGATGGCATTGGCGCCTGAGGCGGCAACAAGCTGCACGCCGAACACGCCGAGGCCGCCCGAAGCTCCCCAGACCAGCACATTGTCGCCGGGCTTGAGCGTGTGCGGGGAATGACCAAACAGCATGCGATAGGCGGTGGCGAGCGTCAGCGTATAGCAAGCCGCCTCTTCCCAGGTCAGATGCGGCGGCTTGCGCATGAGCTGACGCGACTGCACGCGGCAGAATTGCGCGAACGAACCGTCCGGCGTCTCGTAGCCCCAGATGCGCTGTGACGGCGACAGCAGCGGATCGCCGCCGTTACATTCTTCGTCGTCGCCGTCGTCCTGATTGCAATGAACGGTGACTTCGTCGCCGACTTTCCAGCGCCGCACCTTGGAACCGACCGCCCAGACAACGCCCGAAGCGTCGGAACCGGCGACATGGAACGGATGCTTGTGGCCGTCGAACGGCGAAACCGGAATGCCCAAGCCCGCCCAGACGCCGTTATAATTGACCCCGCCGGCCATGACATAGACCAGCACTTCGTCTTCGGCGATCGGCCAGGTCGGAACCACCTCGCACTGCATCGCCTGTTCCGGTGGCCCATGCCGCTCTTTGCGGATCGCCCAGGCATACATTTTTTCAGGAACGTGCCCGAGCGGCGGGACTTCGCCGATCTCGTAGAGATTCTTTACAGGGGCTGCGGAAGGAGCAGCGGACGCCTTTATTTGCGCAACGGCCATAATAGGCTCCAGGTAACTGGCGCCAGGACTGGCGCGAAGTTGAGTTGCACCGGCATTTTGCGACGTCACCACTCCCGAATTTGGCGGGCCAAATTTGCCAAGTTCGCCTCGGTCGCAAGGCTGTAGTCTGCCGCAGCTAATGTTGCGGCGCAATAAATAGTTCGCAGAAACCGTTGCGCAGAAACCGTTGCATGAATCGGTGGATGCAGGTCGCGCTCTTGTCAGGCTTTGCTGACAGGCATCGACCAAAGTCCTAAGCTTTGTGTCGGCGCGGCGAGGAATGCGCTCAGGGGTTCCACCCCTGCCGGGATGCAATGAAGGGGGATACCATGGAAGCTCAAGGCATTATTATTTGGCTGATCGTCGGCGCTATCGCCGGCTGGCTGGCCGGAATGGTCGTCAAAGGCGGCGGCTTCGGACTGATCGGCGACATTATTGTCGGCATCGTCGGCGCTGTGATCGCCGGCTGGCT
This sequence comes from uncultured Alphaproteobacteria bacterium, assembly GCA_963746715.1. Lineage (GTDB taxonomy): Bacteria > Pseudomonadota > Alphaproteobacteria > Rhizobiales > Xanthobacteraceae > BOG-931. The sequence goes on from CAVVCW010000001.1 coordinate 385,979, forward strand.
GTTGCCACAACTCGGCATCGTCATCGGTAGCGGTATTGTCGGCGCGATCATCAATGCCTTCATCGGCGCCGTGATTTTGCTGATCATTCTGCGCCTGATCAAACGCTAGAGAAATCCGGTCCCCGCTTTTCCGGGACAGGCTTTCCGGGTCTTGCACCAAGGCCGCGGAAAGGAATCACGGTAAGGCTTTACGGGCGTTTCCGCCCGTAAAGCTGGTGTTTTTGTTTGGACTGCCGCCGCACAAACAGGCCGAAATCCGCGCTATCGGTTATGCAACGCGCATGTTGCGTCGCAACAAAATCCGCGTCACACTAGTTTGCCGGAATGCGGAGAACTCCGATGGGCGAAGAGCCGCGCCGCGACACGCCATTGCGCGATAAAGCATTGCGCGACAAAGCTTGGATCTTCCGTACCTATGCGGGGCATTCGACGGCCACCGCCTCGAACGAGCTTTACCGCAAGAACCTGAGCAAAGGGCAGACCGGGCTTTCGGTCGCTTTCGACCTGCCGACCCAGACCGGCTACGACAGCGATCATCCACAGGCCAAGGGCGAAGTCGGCAAAGTCGGCGTGCCGGTTTGCCATCTCGGCGATATGCGCGCGCTGTTCAACGCGATCCCGCTCGGCGAGATGAACACCTCGATGACGATCAACGCGACGGCGGCCTGGCAGCTCGCGCTTTATATCGCGGTTGCCGACGAACAAGGCGTGCCGCGGGAGACGCTTCAGGGCACCACGCAAAACGACATCATCAAGGAATATCTGTCGCGCGGCACCTACGTGTTCCCGCCGGCGCCGTCGATGCGGCTGATCAAGGACACGATCCTGTTCACCACGCGCGAAATGCCGAAATGGAATCCGATGAATGTCTGCTCCTATCATCTCCAGGAAGCAGGCGCGACGCCGCAGCAGGAACTCGCCTTTGCGCTGGCGACAGCAGTGGCTGTGCTCGACACCGTCAAGGCCGCCGGTGCCGTGAACGACTTCGGCGAAGTGGTCGGGCGCATTTCGTTTTTCGTCAACGCCTCGGCGCGCTTTGTCGCCGAAATGTGCAAGATGCGCGCCTTCGGTGACTTGTGGGACAAGATCACGCGCGAGCGCTACGGCGTCACCGATCCCAAGCAGCGGCTGTTCCGCTACGGCGTGCAGGTCAATTCGCTTGGGCTCACCGAGCAACAGCCCGAGAACAACGTCTATCGCATCTTGCTGTCGATGCTGGCGGTGACGCTGTCGAAAAAGGCGCGGGCGCGCGCGGTGCAACTGCCGGCCTGGAACGAAGCGCTCGGTCTGCCGCGGCCGTGGGATCAGCAATGGTCGCTGCGCATGCAGCAGATCCTGGCTTATGAAAGCGATCTGCTGGAATTCGGCGACATATTCGACGGCTCGGCCGTGATCGAAGGCAAAGTCGAAGAGCTCAAGCGCGCCGCGCTCGAAGAGCTCGATCACATCGAAAAGCTCGGCGGCGCCATTGCCGCGGTCGAGATGGGCTATATGAAAGGTCAGCTTGTCGCCAGCAACACCGAACGGCTTGAGGCCATCGAACGCAACGATCAGGTCGTGATCGGCGTCAACCGCTATGTCGAAACCGAGATTTCGCCGCTGACGACAGGCGAAGACACCATCATGACCGTGCCGCATGGGGTGGAGGCCGAGCAGATCGCGCGGCTGAATGCCTGGCGTGCGGCACGCGACGGCCAAGCCGTCGCTGCGGCGCTTAACGACCTGCGCGCGGCGGCGCGCGACGGGCGCAACATCATGCCGCCGTCGATCGCCTGCGCCAAAGCCGGCGTCACCACCGGCGAATGGGGTTTTGCGCTGCGCTCGGCGTTCGGCGAATACCGCGCGCCGACTGGCGTCGGCCGCGCCGCGCGCAACGACACGACGGGCCTGGATGACATTCGCGCCGAGGTCGACCGCGTCTCCAAGAAGCTCGGGCGGCGCATGAAATTCTTGGTCGGCAAACCCGGCCTCGACGGCCATTCCAACGGCGCCGAGCAGATTGCCGTGCGCGCCCGCGACGCCGGCATGGACGTGATTTATGAGGGCATTCGCCTGACGCCCGAAGCCATCGTCGAAGCCGCGGCCAAGGGTAACGTGCATGTCGTCGGACTATCGATCTTGTCCGGCTCGCATCTGCCGCTCGTTCAAGACGTGATGACGCGCATGAAGGAAGCCGGCCTTGACGATGTGCCGGTCGTGGTCGGCGGTATCATCCCGCCGCAGGATGCCAGCGCGCTCAAAGACGCCGGCGTCGCCGAGGTCTATACGCCGAAGGATTTCGAGCTGAACCGCATCATGAGCGACCTGGTGCGCATCGTCGAAGACTCCGCCGAGGCCAAAGCGCCTGCCGACGCGGCGGAATAATTCGCAGACGATTCACTTCTTTGTCACGGCCGCCAGCGCCTTGCTCAAGGCGCTGGGGCTCAGCGGCTTGCGCAGATAGAAATTCATCCCGGCTTTGCCGGCCGCTTCCTCATCGCCCGCGCCGGTGCGGCCCGTCACGCCGATGATCGGCGTCGTACCGGCAAAGCCTGCAAGCGCGCGAATGCGCCGAGTCGTTTCGAGCCCGTCGATGCCGGGCAGCGTCACATCCATCAGCACGGCGTCATAACCGCGCGCAACGGCACCGACGGCTTCCTCGCCGGTCGCGGCGAAGTCGGCGTGATGGCCGAGTTCGGTGAGGATGGTGTTGAGGATGACGCGGCCGTATGGGTTGTCCTCGGCGCAGAGAATTTTCAGGCCGCGCGCGGGCGCTGCGGTTGCGCTCACCGGCGAAACTTCCGCCGCTGTGGCGCGCGCGACCGGCAGAACGGCGGAGAAGCAAAAGCGCGAGCCGCGGCCCGGCGTCGAAGTCACGGTCAAATCGCCGCCCATCAATTTGGCGAGCCCTTTCACGACCGAAAGACCGAGGCCAGCACCGCCGAAACGGTGCGCGATCTCTGCGCTTGCTTGCGAGAACGGACGAAACAGCCGCTTGATTTCTTCCGGCTTGAGTCCGATGCCGCTGTCGGTGACAGTGACCATGATCTCGGCGCTGTCACGCGGCGCGCGCCTTGCTTGCACCTCAAGCCGCACAGCGCCTTTGTCGGTGAACTTCACCGCATTGTCGATGAGATTTTCCAGCGCGGCGCGCAGCCGCACCGGATCGCCGATCAGCGTCTCGGGCAAATCGCGCGCGATAGCCGTCTCGGCCTGCAGGCCCTTGGACTGCGCGCGGGCGGTAAGCGATTCCGCGAGCATGTCGGCGACACGACGAGGCTGAAACGTCTGCCGCTGCAGGGTGAGCGAGCCCGAGCCGGCTTTGGCGGCGTCGATGACCAGCGTGGTGAGCGAAGCAAGATGCTCGGCGCCGACTTTGATGCCGGTGGCCCAGCGGCGCTCGCGCTCGTCGAGGTTGGAGCTCGACAGCAATTCGCCGAGCGCGAGGATCCCGGTCAGCGTGGTGCGGATATCGTGAGCGAATACGGCGAGCGCCGCCTCGTCGGCGCGAGCCGCAGGCGATTGTCTGTTTTGACGTTTCTTTGGACGCGTTTTGGGCCGCGGCCGGCTGGCCGCAGGCTTGACGGTTTTATGTTTGGATCTCGGTCGCGCCATAGCGGCTGCCCCCGGCGCCCCTCTCTTGGTGCATGATCCATGACACGGCAAGGCACGGAACAAAACAAGCTCAAGTTGATAGGCTTAACAGCTAATTTGGTGGGAATTCCCGCCGTTCCCCCGGCAACCGGCTAGCGGCCAAGCCCGACCATGCGCCGGACATCGCGCGGCACTGCGCCCCCAGCGCGCAATTCGCGCACGCCCGTCGACTGCGTCGACTTCGAGAGCTTGCTGCCTTCCTCACCGAGGATGAGCTTGTGGTGATGATAGGTCGGCTCCGGCAGCCCGAGCAGCGTCTGCAACAGGCGATGGATGCTGGTGGACCAGAACAGGTCCAGACCGCGCACAATGTCGGTGACGCCTTGCAGCGCATCGTCGAGCACGGCAGAGAGGTGATAGCTCGTCGGCGCCTCCTTGCGCGCCAGCACAACGTCGCCCCAGCGCTGCGGCGCGGCGGTGATGAGGCCGGTCTGGCCGTGCGGCCCAACGCCCGTCTCGGTCCAAGTCAAGACGCCGGCCCGCGCCACTGCCGCATCCATTGCGAGCCGCAGCGCGAACGGCTCCCCCGCCTCGCGGCGCCGCTTGCGCTCGGCGGTAGAGAGCCGGCGCGCCCGTCCCGGATAAATCGGCGCACCATCGGGATCGCGCGGCCAGCCGCCATGCCGGTCGAGATCCTCGACCAAGGCGGCGATTTCGGCCCGGCTCTCAAAGCTTGGATAAATCAGCCCCTGCGCTTCGAGCTTGGCCAAAGCCGCTTCGTAATCGGCAAAGTGCTCACTTTGCCGCCGCACCGGCTCCTGCCAGGACATACCGAGCCAACGCAGGTCTTCGTAAATTGCCTCCTCATATTCCGGACGGCAACGCGCGGTATCGATGTCTTCGACGCGTAGCAGGAGCCGCCCGCCGCGTTCGCGCGCCATGTCGTGATTCAGCAATGCAGAATAGGCATGGCCCAGATGAAGGTAGCCGTTCGGACTTGGTGCAAAACGCAAAATGCGGCTGAACATCGGCGCTGGGCTTCTCGACACCGGCACGCTTCACTGCGCAATTATATGCAATCGCGCAGCAGGAGCCTGCTAGTTCAGCGCACAACCGCCGCATAAATATGACAATGATCACCCATATTCGCACCGAGTCCGATCTCGACGCCGCCCTGGCGGCCCTGACAGCGGCCGATCCGCGCTTTGCCGCGGTGATTGCCAAAAGCGGACGGCCGCCGCTGCGGCGCCGCGCCGACGGCTATGCCGGCCTGGCCGCGACCGTTGTATCGCAACAATTGTCGATCGCGAGCGCCAGCGCCATCTGGGCGCGGCTTGCGGCGGCCTTCGATCCGTTCGCGCCGGAAGCCATCATCAAGGCGCGGCCGGAAAAGCTGATGCGGCTTGGCCTGTCGCGGCCGAAAATCCGCGCGCTCAAGGAAATCGCCCGCGCCGTCGTGTGCGGCGAGCCCGACCTCGCCATGCTTGCCGACCTCAGCGCCGAAGACGCGCATGCGGCGCTGACCGCGGTCCACGGCATCGGACCCTGGACGGCGGATATTTATCTGTTGTCTTGTCTCGGCCATGCCGATGCGTGGCCGGCCGGCGACCTCGCGCTGCAAGAGGCGGCGCGCATTGCCTTCGGGCTTGCCGAGCGGCCGAGCACCAAGGACATGTTGCCGCTCGCCGAGGCTTGGCGGCCGCATCGCGCGGTGGCGGCGCGCGTATTGTGGACCTATTATCGCGCCGTCAAAGGTCGCGAGGGCGCGCCGACCACACCGCAAAAATCAGCCGCAACACCCACAACAAAAAAGTCTGTCTCGTCCAAATCCAAGCTCTCGAATATGCCATCCAAAACGAAGTCTGCAAAAAAGCATCGCGAGAAAAAACATGCCCGCTGAACTCGACGGTCCGCGGCTCAACCCGCGCTCCGGCCCCGCGCAACAACTCGTGGTGTTTCTCCACGGCTATGGCGCCGACGGCAACGACCTCATCGACATCGGCCGCGCGTGGCAGCAGTTCCTGCCGCAGGCGGCCTTCGTCTCGCCGCATGCGCCCGAGCCGTGCGGCCAGGCGCCGGTCGGCCGGCAATGGTTCGCGCTCACCTTCCGCGATCCGAACGAGCGCTGGACCGGCGTCAATAAAGCAGCCCCTTTGCTCAACAAATTTCTCGACGCCGAGCTTGCGCGCCACAACCTGCCGGCCACGGCGCTGGCGCTGGTCGGCTTCAGCCAAGGCACAATGATGTCGCTGCATGTCGGGCTGCGCCGCACGACACCGCCGGCCGCAATCGTCGGCTATTCCGGCATGCTGGTCGAGCCGCCCGACGGCAATCTTCAAGCCTTCGCCGCCGAGATCAAAGCACGGCCCCCCGTGCTGCTGATCCACGGCGACCGCGATGACCTGATCCCACCGGAGGCGTTGTTCCAGGCAACCCAGACGCTGGCGGCGCTTGAAGTGCCAGTCGAGTGGCACCTCTCGCCGGGCGTCGGGCACGGCATCGATGCCGAGGGCCTGCGCCATGGCAGCGAGTTCCTGGCGCGTCGCTTCAAAGGCGGCCTGCAGGCTTAGAGCGCGTTAACCTCAAGCCTTCCTATCTCGTAACGGTTTCCTAGCGAATCCGGCCTAGAAGCGCACTGCTGGAGCAATGCGCATGGTTAGGACTCTTTTGAATAAATTCATCCGCCGCGCCGGCGAATTCCGCCGCGATAAGCGCGCAAACGTCGCGATCATCACCGCGCTGGCAATTCTGCCCATGATCGCCGCGGTCGGTTGCGTCATCGACTACACGTCGGCGACCATGATCAAGACCAAGCTGCAGTCGGCGGCCGATGCGGCGGCGCTGGCCACGGTCTCGGTCAGTTCTTCCGTGGTCACGACCGCGAAGGCCATGAGCGGCAGCGGCCCCGTGACGGGCGGCACGACCTTTGCGACAAATTTTTTCAACGCCAATTTGAGCACGGCGCCCGAAAACACCGGTTATTCGAGCGTAACGCCGACCGCGACCGTGACCAAGAGCGGGCAGATCCTCACCGCGACCGTAACGTTCACGGCGCCAGTGCCGACGACCTTCATGGGCATCGTCGGTTATAACAACGTCACCGTCTCGGGCACATCCACCGCGAGCTACACGCTGTCGACCTATATCGATTTCTACCTGGCGCTCGACGTTTCCGGATCGATGGGCATGCCATCGACATCGTCCGAGCAGACCCGGATGATGGCCGTCAATCCGGATAATTTCGGCAACTATCCGAGCGGTTGCACCTTCGCCTGTCATTTCCAGGCGCAAGGCGCGTGCGGTCAGTCGACGCAAGGGCAGACCTCACCGGCCAACACAGTCAACAATCCTCCGGCCGGACAAAAGATGTCCGGCTCATATATTCCAAACCCCAGTCCCGGCGGCTATTGCCAGGGCTATACGATTTCGCGCCTCGGGACGACGACGAAGACAATCAGCGGCAACGTCTACACAGTGGTGAATTGGGGCGCCAATCCGGGCGTGAGTTCCTGCCCGAACGCCGGCACAAGTTCATGCATCCAATTGCGGCTTGACGCCGTCGGTTATGCGGTGAGCCAGTTGCTGACCACGGCGGCCAACTCCGAAACGCAGACCGGAATCAGCAATCAATACCGCGTCGGCCTCTATCCCTTCATCGAGGATTCCTACGCGTACTTCCCGCTCACCACCAACCTCACCGCGACCGGCTCCAGTTCGCTGAGCAACGCCGCCTCGCAGCTTGCAACGCTGTTGGACACCGGCCAGAATTCCTCGCTCGGATCGGGCGGCACGCATATCGACAGCTCGTTGACCGATATCAACAACCTGATTACGTCCGTCGGCACCGGCAGCGGCCCGAGCAACACCCTGCCCTACGTGTTTCTTGTCACCGACGGCTCACAGGATCCGCAGACCTATTGGAACGGGAATTGGTCGGGGAGCAATCACGCGACCACGCTCAATGGCGCGGTCTGCACGACGATGAAAAATCGCGGCATTACGATTGCGGTGCTCTACATTCCCTATGTCAAGGTCAATCCCGTGAACTCGAGCTTCGCCAACGACGAAGACGATTACGCCAACAACAACATCGCGAATATTCCCAACATCGCTCCAAAATTGCGCTTCGCCAAATTTCTTTTACACGGCAAGCGCGCCGGCAGACATCAACAATGCGCTCAACGAGATGTTCCAGCAGGCCATCAGCACGGCCCACATCACGAACTAAGAGCGACGGTCGCTTCCGACCACTGAACCAATCGACACACCGGTACTTGATCCCGGAACGCGACCTTTTCCGTAAACGACGGTCGTGCTTGGCAGTATTTGCCAAATAACTCAGATCGGGATTTGCGGGCAAGCCACGCGCCCGCTTCAACGGCAGCAACCGCCGCGGGCGGAGACAATCTGTTGTGGCCTTGCCCAAGCCTTAGCTGCTGATTACGAAATATCGGTCTGACAAATCAGGCAGCCGGCTGCGAGAGGCCTGCGCAAAGGATACCGCGCGCACAAACCACCGCGGCAAGCGAGCGGCCTCGCACGCCACGCTGCCAAATCGTCAGGGCGATATCCGGGTGATCGCAGCGCTGATCCGCGGCGTCGTGTACAGATTGTCCGAAAGATTGATCACGGTGTTGTTGCCGAAATAGCCGAACAGCGGCTGGTAGCTGTAATTCACTTCGCCGAAAATCAGATAAGAGCTCGGCACGTTGAGATTCGTCGGAACCGTGACGGAAGAGCCGACCGACCGCGCGGTGCCGCCCTGCGTGTCGCTCCAGCTGATCGTGGCCTTGCCCTTGCTGTCGATGGCGATCTGCGAAATGGTGATTCCCAGCGGGCCGGTCGAATATGGCGCCAGCACCGTCGCGGCCGCACCCAGATTTCCCTGGGCCTGGGCGTCGTGGATCGTCGAATATTGATTGGTGATTGCGGCTATCGTGTAAGTCGCCGCACGCACTTTCATGTAGGTCGCGATCGCGCGTCCGCCATCGACCGAAGCGAGAAAAATCACGGCGAGAACCGGCAAAACCATGGCGAATTCGACGGCGGCGATGCCGCGCGTCGAACTCGCGAAACGTCGCCACAATTGTCGTGGTTGCGGCATCATGACGATCCGTAGGGTTCGACGCGAAACGCGGTAATGCCCATGATCTCGGCCGTGCCGTTCGATTGATTGGACAGCGTAAAGCCGAGCGGCCCGGTGACGAGCGACCAGGGATAGGCGATCTGAACGATCATAAGGTCGCCCGGGCTGCCGGGGGCGTACGTGCCGGTATTGAGCTGACCCTGGGCGTTGTATAGTTGCGGCGCCGTCGTGCTGGCGCTGCTGTACGATGCGTAGCTCTGCACCACGATGACCAGACTGCCGCAGTTGAAAATCATCTGAACCATCGGACAGACGGCGCTTTGGAACTGGCTTTGCGTCATGTTGCCGTTCTGCGCCTGGCCGGTCATGAAAAGGCGGCCCGCCTGCATGGCGGCATTCTGCAAGTTCGCCTGAGCAAACAAGAACAGCGTCGTTTCAAAAATGGCGACGAGGAGCGCGATGAAGACCGGCGCGATCAAGGCGAACTCGATCGCCGTCGCGCCCCGCTGGGCACCGCCGAATCGCCGGATGTTGCGGCGGAAAAGTTTTGCCAGAGTCAGAACCATGCTGGACACACCGGGCTCGATGCGACGCGGTCGATGCGGCGCGGTTGGCAAAAGTTGCGGTTTTACTGGTCCTTTTGTTAGGTCAAAGCGATTGATTATTCGTTGCGTGAAAAGAATAAATCGAGCGTCGTCAGAACGGGGCAACGTTTCGTTAACCGTGCCGCAGCGTCGGGCGACGCCTGCTAGCTCTGCACCGGGTTTCCAGCGGTGCTGGACGGCACGTCCGGCGCCGGCCCGCGGCCGAGGAAATAGGTCTGCAGCGCCGGCACCACCACGAGCAACAGGATGGGTCCAGCCAGCATGCCGCCGACGATCACGGTGGCAAGCGGCCGCTGCACCTGGCTGCCGATGCCGGTGGAAATCGCCGCCGGCAAAAGCCCGATGCAGGCCGACAAGGTCATCATCAGGATCGGCCGCATCTGTTCCTCGACCGCATGGAACATAGCCTCAATCGGGTCGGCATGTTCGGCGGCGAAACGATAATAGGCATTGATGATGAGAATCCCGCTCATCACCGAAACGCCGAACAGCGAGATGAACCCGATCGCCGCAGAAATGCTGAAATCGAGGCCCGAGACATAAAGTCCCAACAGTCCGCCGCCGACGGCAAACGGCAGGCCGAACAGCGCCATGAAGCTGTCGCGCAGCGAATTGAACATCGCGTAGAGCAGGACGACGATGAAGACGAGGGTAATCGGCAGGATAATGGCAAGCCTGATCTTGGCCTGTTGCAGCCATTCGAACTCGCCCGACCATTCGATGCGATAGCCGGTCGGCAGTTTCACATTCGCCGCGATGCGCTGCTGCGCCTCCTCCACCGCGCCGGCAAGGTCGCGGCCGCGCACGCTGAACTTGATCGGCACGAAGCGCTGATTGCGCTCATGGAAAATATAGGAGGCGCCGGTATCGAGCGATATCGTCGCCAATTCGCCGAGCGGAATATAGCCGTTGCCGGAAGGCGTCTGCACGCCGACCTTGAGGTTGCGCACGGCCTCGAGATTGCCGCGGTATTCCGGCGCGAGCCGCACCACGACGCCGAACTGACGATCGGATTCCAACAGCGTCGTCGCCGTCGTGCCGCCGAGCGCCGCCTGGATGACATTGTTGACGTCGCTGACATTGAGCCCGTAACGCGCCGCCTTGGCGCGATCGATCTTGATGTTCAGGTTCGGCTGGCCGAGCACCCAGAACGCCCCGAGATCGGTGATGCCTTGGACTTGCGCCATTTCGTGCATGGCGGCGCGGGCGATCTGCTCCAGTGTCGCCAAATCGGGGCCGATGATCTTTGCCGAATTGGCGCCCTTCACGCCGGATAGCCCCTCCTCGACATTGTCCTGGATATATTGCGAGAAATTGAAATCGATGCCGACGAACTGCTTGTCGAGTTCGGCCTGCATTTCGTTGATCAGCGACTCTTTGGTCACGCGCGGCGGCCATTGATCGAGCGGCTTGAGCGGGACGAAGAACTCGGCGTTGTAGAAGCCGGCGGCGTCGCTGCCGTCGTCGGGCCGGCCCTGCTGCGAGGTTACTGTGATCACTTCAGGATACTTCAACAGGATCTCGCGGATCTTGGTGACGATCGGCTCGCCTGCTTCCAAGGATATTGTCGGCGGCATCGAGGCGCGGATCCACAAATTGCCTTCTTCCAGCGTCGGCAGAAATTCACTGCCGAGCCTTGAGCCGAGAAAGCCGGTGACCAGGAGAAAGGCGACGCCGATAGCGACCGTGATCCGCCGATTGGCGAGCGACCAGCGCAGGACCGGCGTATAGCCCGCACGCAGCCAGCGCACGACCACGGTTTCGATCTCGGTGACGTTTTCAGGAAGCAGCAGCGAGGCGAGGCACGGCGTCACGGTAAAGGTCGCAATCAGCGCGCCAATGAGCGCATAGGCATAGGTGCGTGCCATCGGCCCGAAAATCTGGCCTTCGACGCCCTGCATCGTGAACAGCGGGATGAAGGCGGCGACGATGATCGCGGTGGAGAAGAACACCGCGCGGTCGACTTGCAGCGCGCTGACCAGAATGAGGCGGAGGCGGTCGTTCCACGATTCAAGTCCGGCGAAATCGCTGCCGCGCGTCGGGTCCGCTCCCCACTGGCCTTCGGCAAGGTGCATCAGCAGCGCTTCCCGCGCCGGCGGCCGCGCCTGGAAATTGCGGTAGATGTTTTCGACCAGGATCACCGCGGCATCGACGATGATGCCGAAATCGATGGCGCCCACCGACAGCAGATTGGCGTCCTCGCCGCGCAGCACCATGATGATGATGCTGAAGAACAGCGCGAACGGAATATTGACGCCGACAATAATGGCGCTGCGCAGGTCGCCGAGGAACAGCCATTGGATGAAAAAGATGAGCAGGCAGCCGCTGACGAGGTTGTGCAGCACGGTCGCGGTGGTGACGTCGACCAGCGAGGTGCGATCGTAATATGGCACGAGTTTCACGCCGGGCGGCAGCGTGCCGTCGGTATTGATCTTTTTGATCTCATCGCGCACGCGGGCCACAACATCGTTGGTGTGCAGCGTACGATTCATGATGACGATGGCGGCGACCACGTCGTCGTCGTGATCGCGTCCCGCCTTACCGAGCCGCGGCGCATAGCCGACCGTGACCTTGGCGACATCTTTGACAAAGACCGGCACGCCGTTCGACTGGCTCAACGGGACATTCTCGATGTCCCCAACCTGATATCCCTGGGTGAGATCGGCATCGCCGCCGGAATTCATGAGGCCGACGCCGCGGATATTCACCGACTGCTGGCCGAAATTGATGGTGCGGCCGCCGACATTGAGATTGGCATTGCCGAGCGCCGTGATCACCTGCGGCAGCGTGACATTGTAGGCGTCGAGCTTATGCAGATCGATCTCGACGTCGAATTGTTTGGTCGTGCCGCCCCAGGTGTTGACCTGCACCACGCCCGGCACGGTGAGGAGCCGGCGCTGCAGAATCCAATCCTGCACGGTGCGCAGATTGGTCAGACCGAAATGCGGCGGCCCGACCACCTGATAGCGGTAGATTTCGCCGACCAGACTGGTGCCCTGGATTTGCGGCGTGACATTGTTGGGCAGGCTGACATTCTGCTGCAGATTGATGGCGGTCTGCGTCAGCGCGAAATAATAATCGACGCCGTATTGAAACACGACGCGCACGAAGGACAGGCCATAGAACGAAGTCGAACGGATGACGTCGACGCCAGGCGTGGCGGCGAGCCCGACCTCGATCGGAATGGTGAAATAGCGCTCCATTTCCTCGGCCGACTGACCGGGCGACTGCGCGGTGATCTCCAGGATCACCGGCGCCGGATTCGGATAGGCTTCGATGTTCAGCCGTGAAAACGCGAACAGGCCGGCGACGATGAACAGCCCCAAGCCGAGCAGAACGAGCGGCCGCCGGGTCAACCCGAATGTGAGCAGCCCCTTGAGCACGAACTATCCCCCAGCCTGGGTTTCGCCGCGAATCGGCGCAACAGGACTCTGAACGCGGCCCCAGTGCCGCGCTATACGAAATTGCTAAGGCCCCGCAATACTGTGATTAATCCCAGCCGCAACTGCCGCAATGATAGCGTCGATAGCCGCCAGGCCGTCGGTGAGCGCGGCGGGCCCCGGCTGCAAGATCAGCGGCGACTTGATCTCGAATACGGCGCCGTTCTTGACCGCCGGCAGCGCGGCGAAACCCGGTCGTGCGGCAAGCTTTTCAGGACGAAATCTCTTGCCGCACCATGACCCGATGATGACATCCGGCGCACCGGCGATCACCTGTTCGGCGCTGACGATGCGATCCTTGGCCGACGCGTGGCGCGAAAGGTCGGTAAAGATATCGTCGCCGCCGGCAACGGCGATGAGCTCGGACACCCAGGCGATGCCGGAAATCATCGGCTCATCCCATTCCTCGAAATAGACTTTGGGCCGGCGCGATCTCTGCGCCGCGCGCCGGCGCACGGCGGCGACACCATCAAAAAGATCGCTCGCCAGACGCTCGGCACGGTCGGCTGCGTTCACCAGCGCGCCGATGGTGCGGATCATGTCGAAGATTTCGGCGACGGTGCGCTGGTTGAAGGCGTGGACCGCGACGCCGCGCTTGATCAACTCCGCGGCAATGTCGGCTTGCAGATCGGAGAAAGTCAGAACGAGATCCGGGTTAAGCGCAAGGATTTTCGGAATATCCGCCGACGTGAACGCCGACACCCGTGGCTTCTCGCGCCGCGCCCGCGGCGGACGCACGACATAGCCGGAAATACCGACAATGCGTTCCTCCTCGCCGAGCAGATAAAGGGTCTCGACGGTTTCTTCCGTCAGGCAAACGATCCGTTGCGGCGGAAACATCCGCTCTCCCTAGGGCTGCCGCGGCGCCGGTTGAAGAGACGACCGCAGCCTGCGCCACGCGATAACGACGGCGGTCAGACTGAACACGAAACCAAATCCGCACAAGGCGACAATCAATATCGTACGCAATGCCGGGCGGGCGGTCAGGATGGGAAAGTCGAGGCGATGCAGGGCGCCGAACGCCCAGCGATAGGCGCGAGCCGAGGAATCGGTCCTGTTCAGCAAGGCGCCGCTTGTGCCGTCGACGTGAAACCAAACGTCACCACAGACGACGCGGTAGATCGGCTCGTTTGGCATAGCAGGCGCAGGCGCGTCGCTGTCGTCGCCATCAATAACGGCCACCGGCTTACACGACGGTGCGAGCTTGTTCACGGCAGCCTTCACGTCGGCCGCATCAAGAAGCGCACGCTCCGATACGGCGGGCGAATCCGTGTCAGCGAGACGTTGCGTGCCGAGCGTCGTAAGTTCTCGGCGATAAATTCGGCCAGCGAAGGCAAACCACTCCGCTTCGATTGTTTGCGGGCCGATGCGCTGCAGTTCATCCGACGGCACGACGTTCCAATCGGGCGCGCCGGCGACGGCGAGAATCTCAGCGCGTGTCGGCCTGTCGGTTGAGAACAAAGTGCCATTGTCCATCGACAACCAGCCGCTGAACATCCAGGTCAAGACAAACAAAGCGCAGCACAGACCGAGCCGATAGTGCCACAATTGCCAGCCGCGATAAGGCGAAGCTAAACCGGCTTTGCCGACAAGCCGCAGCATACCGATTGCCGCGCCCGCGCAGGCGCCGATCAGCGCAGCGAGCGAGATCGACCAGACAACCCAACTCCACGCCGCGGGACGGCTGCGCAGCAAAGTCGGGTAGATCCAATGCGCGACACTGCCGAGATAATTCCATGCCCGCTGGCGGCGCGTGGTGCCCAGCACGACATCGCCGGTGTTGCTCGACACGTAAAGCTCGGAGCCGCGCTCGTCATCAAGCGCGATCCGATAGAGCGGGCGCTGGCGATCAAACGCGCCTGCGACCGTCCATTGATCGTAGGATTTCAGCGCCGCGACGCGCGCCGCCGCCGCGGACCATTGCCGGTGTGCGGCATAATCCTTGGCTATGGCCAAAGCCAAAGGATGTGAATGCACGGCCGCGCTGGAAAGATCGGCGGCGTGAAGCGCAACCGCGCTCGCAGGACCGGTGATCAGATAAACCGGTCCGTCGCTCCGCTGTGTCAGCCTCACGCGCGTGACGGCAGCGAGACCGCTGGCCTTGGCCGCCTCTGCCGGGCCAGCGAGGCCGCGCGGCAAATCGAGCGGCCCCAGCCCGGCAAGCCGTTCGGCTTCGCTCGGCTCCGGAAACGGCACGAAATGCATCACGATGCCGCTTGCGAACCACATCGCGAACAGCAAGCAGAACGCGACGCCCAGCCAGCGGTGCAGCAGAATGAGCGCGCGCATCATGCCATGACATAACCCGATCTCACCACTTGGCGGAAGCGGCAACCTCGTAGGTGCGCGGCGTGCCAAGGAGGACTTGATCCGGAAGCCCTGAATCGGACCACGCGGCATAAACAGTGTTGGTCAGATTGCGAACGCGGAACGTGACTCGGAGCGTGTCGACTGCGCGCCATGGCAGATCTTTGCCGGGAATGTCGACGAACGCGTAAGCGTCCGCCGTCGTGTAGGCGAGGAGCGTTGTCGCATCATCCTGAAAGAGGTATCGGTTTCCAACATAGCGTACCGAGCCGCCGAACTCGACCGGCCATCGCCAGTGGTCGAACCGATAGGACGCTCCGCCATTGACGATAATGGGCGCTACGTTCGGCGGCGTGTTGCCCGTCCACACATCGAAATTATCGAAGCGCGAATGATTAAGCGCGACATTTCCCCATAGCTTAAGACTTTCAATCGGACGCACGGCGCCAGCCACCTCGATGCCTTTGGTGGAGACTGCGCCGGCAATATCGTCCACCTCCGGACTGATAGGCACAAGGACATTGCGCTGGAGGATATCGTAGGCAGCGACGGTCCACTCCGCCTTGCCATCCCACAGGATTTGCTTGGCGCCAGTTTCATAGGTGCGCGCACTCGTCAAACTAAGCGGCCCATTGTCGGGATTAAGTGAGAAGACCCCCGCAATCGCCGGATCGTAAGCGGTCGCGTACATGCTGTAGAACATCAAATTGTGGATCGGTTCGTAGGTATAGGCCGCGCGATAGGACACGGGGGCCCATGTTTTAGTGAAAGGCTGCCCGTCCGGGATCGATCCATCGGCGTTGACGCCGTCTCGCGCCAGCCTGAAATCCTCCACGCGGACTCCGCCGATCAGTGCGAACTGTGACGTAAGCTTGAGCCGGTCTTCGAACGACACGGCGTAGTCATCGAGCCGGCTGTTTCTGGTGTCGAAGGAAATGATGCCGTAAGTTCCTGGATCGGGAGATATGACGGAAACATTGTCCTCCGGAAAGCCGCCGTTATCATCTTGCTTGAACGTGATTTTGTTGCTGCTGACCTGCAGCTGAGTAGCGAAACGGTTTTCCATGCCGAATATCCACGAATCGAAGGAGATATCGGTATTGTCGCCATACACTTTCTGATCATGAGAGACGGCGAAGCGATCGCGGTCAATTGTGCCAGCAGCAATACTCGCGCCGGTATCGAACGCATAGGTCTCGCTATCGATCCAGTTGGACTGGACCTTGTAGTAGTAAGCTTGGTTCTTGATTGTTACATTGTTAGTCGGCGTCCATTCGAACCCGCCACGTAGCCACAGCTCCTTGGCGCCAGTCGCATTGTCGGCGACGTTGTAATTGTTCGTCAGCGTCCGGGAATCGATCGTGACTGGCCCGATGACCGAACCATCAAACGTGCTTATCGCTGTGCCTGATACGACGCCGTTGACTGCATGAGAACCGGCGAATGATGTCGGAACAAGCGGCGTGCCCCAATAGGCATGTCCGGCATCGTTTTTGTATTCCACAGCCACGAACGTCTTGAAGGTGTCCGTGACGCGGTAATTGAATTGCCCCGAGAGGTCCGTCAAATCACGAAAGTCGCCATCGATGAAGCTATTCAATTTGGCGCTGCTCGCATCGAAACGATAATCGAGACCTTGCACCGGCGTGCTCCCACCAGAGCCGTAGTGCGAGGTGAATGAGCTATAAGAATCAAGTGAAACGTCGGCTTCGCTGTGAACTGGTCCTGTGGTTGGCTGTCTGCTGACATAGTTGACAGACCCGCCGATCGCGTTGAGCCCCGTCATCAGCGAAGATGGGCCTTTGAGGAACTCGACTTGCTCGAGATTGGCCGTCCCCATCCAGCGCGCGGTAATGTCTGACGGCCCAGTCCAAATGCCGTTGTAAAGGGTGTTCACCTCATTACCGGTAAAGCCACGCATCGAAAAATTGGCCGGTGCGCCGCCAGCGTCGCCGGCCAAGACTCCGACCGCGCCTTGGGCGGTATCCGTGGTTGTCCGGTAGCCCTGGTCCTGTATCGTCTGCGCAGTGACGATGTCGACAGACGCCGGTGTTTCGATAACCGGAAGATTCAATCGGCTGGCGCTCGCCGCGACAGTGTTGAGCGGCGTCATCGGCACGCCCGCCAGAGGCTGCGCTTGTCCGGGCGCTTGTCCCGACCCAGACGAAGCCCCAACCGTTGGCGCCCCGGTCGCATTCGGAACCTGATGCAAAACGACATCCGGTCGCGGCTTTTTTATCGTGCCGCGCTGCGCCCGTTTTCCCGACACGCTGACTTGTGGCAACTCCTTTTTTTCCTGCTTTTCCGGCGTTGCCTGCGCCGGCGGCGTCACGGTCTGTGCAACAGCCGGACTTGGCGCAAGCGAAGCGCCGAGTGCGATGACCGATGTTGAGAGGAGAAGGGAATGGAATAGATGACAGCCGCCGCGCTTGCGGCGGCGATTTACGACAGGCTCCACGTCACACACCAGTGGCGAAGAACGAACCTGTCACCGCGATTTTGGCTGATCGGCGGTCCCATTCGCCCCTGTGCGGACCGCAAAACAAACCGGACTCTACAATTACGCCAGGACACCCCGCCCAACGCGTACGCGCGTGACTCGTTGCTGGTGGCAGATCTCCTGGCTCGCGGGTCACCGTCTTTGGCCGCCTTCCCAGGAGCGTTACCCGCTCCCAGTGGCAAGATTGGCCATCAACTCGCCGCTTACAGTTGCGGGGGCAGCCGCGGCATAGAGCGCACAAATATGCGCCCGCACCGCGTTCCCATTTGATCCCTTGCGGGAACCACCGTCGACATAATGGGTGGGGCTTTCGGAACCAGTCAAGAACCAAAATTCATCTGGAGGCGGCCCATACCCCATTTTCGCCGTCCCAGGTCGCACAACCGGTGCCTTTTAAATATTCCGTGGCGCGCTATTCGGCGGCGAAGCGTCAGTCGCCACGCCTTCTCAGAAGGTACGTGTCCATCACCCAGCCCTTCCGCGCTTTGGCCTCGGCCCGCATCCGCTCGATGTCGTCCATGAGGTCGTGAAGTTTCCCGGCCACGAGAATTTCGTCTTCGGTGCCGATATACGCGCCCCAGTAAATATCGAAGCCCGAATCGCCGACCGCTTTGAACGAGCAATCGCCGTCGAGCATCACGATGACATCGTCGAGATTATTCTGCAGGCCTTCAATAATCTTACGGCCCGTCGTGATGTGAACGGAACGCCCGATCCGATTAAGCGTGATTTTGTGTCTTGCCGCCAAAGCCTGAATCGCGCTGATGCCCGGAATGACCTCGTATTCGAAGATGACAGTTCCCCTGGCGACGATCTGGTCGATGATCCGCAAAGTGCTGTCGTAAAGCGACGGATCGCCCCATACGAGGAAAGCGCCACACTCGTCTTCGCCGAGTTCCTCGCTTATCAGCCGCTCGTATATGCTGGCTCTTTGGTCATGCCACGCCCGCACCGCCGGTTCGTAGGATGGAGCCGCGCGATCCCGCGGCGGATCGGTCGCCTCCACCATCCGATAGGATTTGTCTTTGATATAGCGCTCGCAGATCTCTTTTCGCAGGCGGACGAGGTCGTCCTTCTCTTGTCCTTTATCCATGATAAAAAATACATCGACCTCGTTGAGCGCATTGATGGCCTGGACTGTGACGTAGTCGGGATTACCCGCGCCGATACCGATAACGAAAATTTTTTTCATGAGTCCTGCCCCGCAGGTGGCGGTTCATGCGTGCGACCCCGCTTTAGCCGATGCAAGGCGCTGTCGCCAAATCTTTCTATCGCTGGACTTATGCTACGGCGGCAACATTGCGTCGTCATCCAAAAGAGACGATTTGACGAATGCTTTCATCCGCGCTTATGTTGTCGGCGACGGTTCCCCATCTGGGGATCAAAAGGGAACGCGGTGCGGGCATTTCTTCGCTCAACGCCGCGGCTGCCCCCGCAACTGTAAGCGGCGAGTTTTTCGTCACATGTCCACTGGGATCTCGGGTCCTGGGAAGGCGACGAAAGATTAAGACCCGCGAGCCAGGAGACCTGCCGTCAGCCGTGGTCATACGCGAGCGCTGTCGGTCGGGGAGTGCTGACGGTGGGCGAACCAATCATCCTATTGGATGAGAGGGACACCTAATTCGCGGTGACGTGCCACAGAGCGTGTTGCCCGAGGTGTCTCAATGTTTCCCGATTTTGCCGCCATGCGGCGCAGCTTCCGCTGCGCCGGCTGTGCCTTTGCGTCCGCTATCGTCACGTTAGCCTCAGGTTTTTTCTTGAGTCTTCACGCTCCGACGTTCATAGCGCGGCGAAATCGATCGGCTTGTGGCGATCGAGCGTGCGACGGATTGGCGGCAGCGGATATTTCAAGCCTGTCGCGCAATTGAACAGCACCGCCTGTTCGGTCTTCTTGACCCGCCCGTCGGCGAGGCTCTGCTGATAAGCCGCATAGGTCGCCGCTCCCTCTGGGCACATCAGGAAGCCCTCCTCGCGCGCCACTTCGTCGAGCGCGGCTGAAATCGCGTCATCCGGCACCGCGATGGCAAAGCCCTTGCTCTCGCGCACCGCGCGCAGGATCAGGAAATCGCCGACCGCCTGCGGCACGCGGATGCCGGACGCGATGGTCTGCGCGTTCTCCCAGCGCGGCGCGTGCTCGACGCCGTCTTCATAGGCGCGCACCATAGGCGCGCAGCCGGCCGCCTGCACCGCCACCATGCGCGGGCGCTTACTACCGATGAAGCCGATCGCTTCGAGCTCGGCGAACGCCTTCCACATGCCGATCAGGCCGGTGCCGCCGCCGGTCGGATAGAAGATGACGTCGGGCACCCGCCAGCCGAGCTGTTCGGCAAGCTCGAGCCCCATCGTCTTCTTGCCCTCGATGCGATACGGCTCCTTCAAGGTCGAGACATCGAACCAGCCGGCTTTGGCTTTGCCCTCGCCGACGATCTTGCCGCAATCGTCGATCAGCCCGTTGACACGATAGACGGTCGCGCCTTGCAGCCCGATCTCGCTGACATTTACTTCCGGCGTGTCTTCGGGACAAAAGATCGTGGTCTTGATCCCGGCATGGCTCGCATAGGCCGCGAGCGCCGCGCCGGCATTGCCGTTGGTCGGCATCGCCATATGCTTAATACCGAGCGCCTTGGCCATCGACACCGCCATGACCAGGCCACGCGCCTTGAACGAGCCGGTCGGCAAGCGGCCTTCGTCTTTGACCAGAAGCTCGCCGCCGCCGAGTTTCGCCGCGAGCTTCGGCAGCGGCACCAGCGGCGTCATCGTCTCGCCGAGGCTCACGATATTTTCCTTGCGCCGCACCGGCAGCAATTCGCGATAGCGCCACAGGTCCGGCGGGCGCTTGGCGAGATCGTCTTTGCTGAGCGCTTTTTTTACACCGTCGAGATCGTAGCGGACCAGAAGCGGCTTGCCGGCGCGGGAGAGATTATGAATCTCGTCGGCGGCGTAGCGCTCGCCGGTCGCCGAACATTCGAGGTGGGTGACGAAGGTCTTTCGCTCGGTGGTGAGATTGTCGTTGGTGTGCAAGTCGTTTCTCCGGCCTTCGCGCGAGAGCGTTTAACTCCCGCGTTATTGTGGCCTCAAGCGCCGTACGCCTCAATGGCATGATAAGCTTCCGGCATTGAGCCGAAATGCCAACGACAATGGGAGTCATGGGGTGGATAGTGTCGATTTCGATGCCCTGGAGGAACAGGCGCGGGCGAAAATGCCCTCGGCCTCGTTCGCCTTCTGCGCCGCCGGCGCCGATGACGAGATCAGTGCGGTGGAGAACATCACGGCGTGGCGCGACATCCGGCTGCGGCCGCGCGTGCTCAACGACGTCGAAACCATCGATACGCGAGTCACGCTCTTGGGCCACGCAGTGCCGACGCCGATCCTGGTGGCGCCGACCGGACGGCACAAATTGTTCCACGCCGAAGGCGAGCGCGCCACCGCACGCGGCGCCGCCGCGGCCGGCGTGGCCTATGTGATGGCGTGCTTTTCCAACGTGCTCCTCGAGGACGCCGCCGCCGAGCGGCGCGCTGCCCCGCAATGGTTTCAGCTCTACTACTGGCCGAACCGTGCCGAGGTCGAAGCCTTCATCGATCGCGTGGTCGCCGCCGGCTTCACCGCATTGGTTCTGACGGTCGATGCTCCGGTCGGCGGCTGGAGCCCGCGCGCCGCGCGCGATCAACACGAACCGTCGCCTGAAATTCTCAACATCAATATGCCCGGCTCGCCGATGGCGCGCACCGCCTATCATCCGGACTTCGCCGGCAAAGTGGTTTATCCCGCGACCTGGCGCGAACTGGAATGGCTGGTGAAGCGCTCACCTATCCCGGTGATCGTCAAAGGCGTGCTGCGCGCCGACGATGCCGTGCGCTGCGTCGAATGCGGGGCGCGAGCGATCATGGTCTCCAATCACGGCGGCCGTCATCTCGACACCACAGTGACGACGGCTGCCGCGATCGGCGAGATCGCCTCTGCGCTTTCCGGCAGGGCCGAAGTCTATGTCGACGGCGGCATCCGCCGCGGCACCGACATTTTCAAGGCGCTGGCGCTCGGCGCCCGCGCCGTGATGATCGGTCGGCCGGTGATCTGGGGCCTCGCGCTCCGCGGGGCGGACGGCGTTGCCGAAGTGCTCGAGCATTTGCGCATCGAGCTTATGCGCGCCATGCAATTGTCCGGCACGGCGGCCCTGAAAGACATTACGCGCGATCTCATTGCACCCTCCTCGGACCGCTAGGTTTTGCGATCTTTGCCGCTCGCCATCGGCCATTTTTCCCGATGGACAGCGCCGCGTCGCACTCGCTAAGGTCTCGGCCGCAAGTGTCACCAATGCCCAATAACCAGCCGAACAATTTGAACTACGACGTCATCATTATCGGGGCGGGTTCCGCCGGCTGTACGCTCGCCGGCCGGCTCTCCGAGGACAAAGGCCGCCGCGTGCTGCTCCTCGAAGCTGGTGGCTGGGATACTGATCCCTGGATCAAGATCCCGCTCGGCTGGCCGCGTATTCTGCTCAATCGCAAGCACGACTGGATGTATTTTGCCGAGCCCGAGGCGACGACCGGCGGGCGCGGACTCGAATGCGCGCGCGGCCGCGTCATCGGTGGGTCCTCCTCGGTCAATGCCATGGCCTATGTGCGGGGCCACCAAGGCGACTATGAGCGCTGGGCCGCTTCCGGGCTGAAGACCTGGTCCTACGCGCATGTGCTGCCCTATTTCCGTCGCCAAGAATCCTGGAACGGCGGAGCGAGCTTCTACCGCGGCGGCGACGGACCGCTGTCGACGCGGATGACGACGTTTTCCGATCCGCTGGTCGATGCTTATGCCGCTTCCGGCCGCGCCGCGGGCTACAAGGCGACGCCCGATTATAATGGCTCGCAGCAGGAAGGTTTTGGCGTCTGGCAGATGACGTCGAAGGACGGCCGCCGCTGCAGCGCCGCGGACGCGTATCTGCGCCCCGCGCTCGAGCGCAAAAATCTCACCGTCGAGACCGCTGCGCTGACGACCAAGATTGTCTTCGACGGCCGCCGCGCGTCAGGCGTCGAATATATCAAGAACGGCGAGACGTTCACCGCGCATGCCGCGCGCGAGGTCATCCTCTGCGGCGGCGTCATCAACTCGCCGCAGCTTCTGATGCTCTCGGGCATCGGCGATCCGCTGGAACTCGCGCAACATGACATCGCGGTGAAAGTGGCGCTGCCCGGCGTCGGCAAGAATCTGCAGGATCATATTTCGGCAAGCATCGCCTATGCGCGCAAGAAGCCCGGCCCGTTCCACCGCGCCATGCGCTTCGACCGCATCGTGCCGGCTTTGGCGCGCGCCTATCTCCACGGTGAAGGCATTGCCAGCGACCTGCCCGGCGGCATCATGGCGTTTCTCAAAAGCCGTTCGGATGCGCTTCTCCCCGACGTGCAGCTCATCTTCAACGCCGCGCCGATGACGGCGCATCCCTATTTCTGGCCGTTCCGAAGCGCTTATGCCGACGGCTATTCCTGCCGCGCCGTGGTGTTGCGGCCGGAGAGCCGTGGCCGCGTCGAGCTTGCCTCCGCAGATCCGAAACAGCCCGTTCGCATCCGGCAGAATTTCCTCGCGACCGACAACGACTGGAAGACGCTGCGCGCCGGGCTACGCATCGCCCGTGACGTCTGCCGGCAGGCGCCGCTCGAGCCGTTCCGCGGCCGCGAGATTGCGCCCGGCGACAGCGCGACCGACGATGCCGGTTTCGACGCCCATATCCGGGCGAACTCGATCACCGTTCACCACCCGCTTGGCACCTGCAAGATGGGGCTCGCCTCCGATCCGCTCGCGGTCGTCGATCCCGAACTGAAAGTGTTCGGCGTCGACGGGCTTCGCGTCATCGACGGCTCGGTGATGCCGGATCTGGTCGGGGCCAATATCAACGCTCCGATCATCATGATCGCAGAAAAAGCCGCCGATCTGATCAGGGGCCGGCAACCCTTGGAAGCGGTGCGCCTGGCGGGCGCCACCGAATTGTCACGGCCGTAACCGGCGTCGTCCGCCGACCAGGGGCGTGCTTCGGCGCATTGGCGCCGCAAAGTGCACCAACAAAAGCCCGACAAACCGGGTGTCGCATAACCTATGGAACAGGCTTCACAATCCTGTCACGCCTCCCTATAAACTACCGCCCATCGCCGCACTGCGGCATTGAGTCGAGGTGGGAGCGTCAGCTTGAACGCTCATGTATCGCCCTCTGGCTGGCCCGCGTTGGTTTTGAACGCGGACTTTCGGCCGCTGAGCTATTACCCACTGTCGCTGTGGTCCTGGCAGGACGCCATCAAGGCCGTCTTTCTCGAACGCGTGAACATCGTCGCCAACTACGACCGCGCGGTGCATTCGCCGAGCTTCGAGATGAAGCTGCCGAGCGTGGTGTCGCTGAAGACCTATGTCAAACCCTCGACCCACCCGGCTTTCACGCGGTTCAACGTCTTCCTGCGCGACCGCTTCGTTTGCCAATATTGCGGCGCCCGCGACGACCTGACCTTCGATCATCTCTTGCCGCGCTCGCGCGGCGGCCATACGACCTGGGGCAACGTCGTCGCCGCCTGCTCGCCATGTAATCTCCGCAAGGGCAATCTGACCCCCGAGGAATGTAAGATGTGGCCGTCGCAACGGCCGTTCCAGCCGTCGGTGCAGCATCTGCACCGCAACGGCCGGCTGTTCCCGCCGAATTATCTGCACGATAGCTGGCTCGATTATCTCTATTGGGATACCGAGCTCGATCCGTGAGCGGATCGCCGCAGACCTGATACTCAATGCGCAAGCAAAAGGCCGCCTGTGGGATCGCCGCAGGCGGCCTTAAGTTTTTTCTCTGACTATTTGCGAGCGTTTTCAGTTCTTCTGCGTCGCCTGGGGTCGCGGCGCCGAAGCCTGCGGCTGCGAGAGCTGCGGATTCGCGGCAAGATAGTCCTCGTAAGTGCGGCCGGCATAATCCGGATTGGTCGGCACCACCGACATCGGCACCGCCGTGGCCGCGACCGGCGTGGTCGGGACCTGCGTCGCATCGGCGCTCGCATTGCCATAGACCGACGCGCTGGCCGACTTTTTGGTGCACACATCGGCGAAGACCAC
Organism: uncultured Alphaproteobacteria bacterium; assembly: GCA_963746715.1. Lineage (GTDB taxonomy): Bacteria > Pseudomonadota > Alphaproteobacteria > Rhizobiales > Xanthobacteraceae > BOG-931. The sequence goes on from CAVVCW010000001.1 coordinate 410,561, forward strand.
GAGACCGGACGGCGTGTAGCTCTTGGTCAGGCAGGTGCACGGGCCGGGCGCCGGACCGTCGTCGACTTCGGCGGGCACCACGTCTTCGGTGACATCGTCGATGACCACCCAAACGCCGCCGCGGAAGACCCAGTGATGATGATGGTGGTGGTGATCGATCGGCGGGAAGACCGGATGCGGTCCCGGAAGCGGTCCCGGACCTGGATCGGGAACGTGAATCGGAATGATCGGGACAAACGGCGGACGATGGCCGGGGGGCGGGCCTGGGATGATCGGAACGATGCGGCCGCCATGACCGGTGAAGCTTGCGAAATGGCCGCCGCCGCCGACACGGCCGAAGCCGCCGCCGCCACCGCCGATACGGCTCATACCGCCACCGCCGAAGCCGCCGAAACCGCGCGCGTCGGCCGATTGGGCGGCCAAAGATGCCACGGCAATCGTTGCCGCAGCTGCGAGACTGAGGAATTTGCGTGACATGGTCGTTCTCCAGGTTGGGGTTCCACATGCAGTGGCTTTGCGTTCCACTAACCGTGGGACAGGCGCCGCGGAGAAAGGTTCAGCCCGGTCTTCGGTGACCAAAATCGGCGGGTTTCCGGAGGTTTTTGAAAATGAGCGGCGATCGCGGACGCTTCAAAAAATAGTAAAACGCGCGAAACCATCGGCTCAACTTGCCGAAATCCGGCCAAAAAGAGACACTGGACCGCCGGTTCCAAGATCGCCCGCGCAAATCTTTTCCTGTTCCCTTTGAACCTGCGCGCAAGCCGGCTGCCTAATGAACGAGACCGGTGCTCTTGCGATGCAGACGATTGCGGACGAGGTCCTGATCGCAAAGATCGCCAAGGGCGACCGGTCCGCCATGGAGGTTTTATTCACGCGCTATCGCGTCCGGGTCTTCAAGTTCGTACTGCGGATGATGCGTAACGAGGCCATTGCGGAGGAATTGAACAGCGATGTGTTCCTTGACGTCTGGCGACAGGCCGGAACTTTCGAGGGACGTTCGGCGGTCTCGACATGGATTTTCAGTATCGCCCGCTTCAAGGCGCTCAACGCGTTGCAGCGCCGGGGTGAAGAGGAACTGGACGACGACAAGGCCGATGCGATCGAGGACGACGCCGATGATCCCGAAACTGTGCTCGCCAAAAAAGATAAGGCTGCCGTGCTGCGGCAGTGCTTGGTCGAGCTCTCGGCGGAGCATCGGGAGATCGTCAGTCTCGTCTACTATCAGCATAAATCGGTGGAGGAAGTTTCTGGAATCGTCGGCATTCCGGAGGCGACCGTGAAGACGCGGATGTTTTATGCGCGCAAGAAATTGTCCGAGCTCCTGGCGGAGCGCGGCATCGAGCGGGGCTGGCCATGAATCCGACAAGCCACGATCCGACAAACCGCACGGCGAGCGGGCGCGACCCGAGCGAGATCGAGTTGCTCTTGCCCTGGTATGCCGCAGGCACGTTAAGCCGCCGCGAGCAGGCCGAAGTCGAAGCGGCGCTTGCCAACGATCCTGAGCTCGCCCGCCGCCTCGAATGGGTGCGCACGGAATTCGCGCAAGAGATCTATATCAATGAGGAAGCGGCCTCGCCGCCGGACAGCGATGTCAAAGCGCTGTTCGCCAAGATTGATGCTTTGCCGGCGCAGCGAACGATGGTGTCGACAACACCCGAGATGAGCTTCGCCGACCGCATCGCCGAGTTTTTTGCGGCGCTGTCGCCGCGCACGCTGGCCTGGTCGGCCGCCGCGGCAGCGCTCGCCATTGTGCTGCAGGCGGGCGTGATCGCCGGCATCATGTTTAAGGAGAAAAGCACGCCCGGCTATGAGACCGCGTCGGTGCAGCCGGGCGCCGCGGGCGACGGCGCCTATGTTCTCATTCGCTTCGAGCCGCAGGCAACATCGGCCGATATCGCAAGCTTCCTGGCGGCGAACAAGCTGAGCATCGTCGAAGGGCCTTCCGGCGGCGAGCTTTACCGGGTCCGCGTCGCGGCGACCAAGCTCGCCAAGCCGGAACTGACGGACATCGTCAAGAAGCTGCAGAGCGACAAGGTCATCGGCTTCATCGCCGCGACGGAGTGATGAGCGCGTAACGGCCGCGGCGCGGCCGATCAACCAGCGGGAGCTTGCCATGCGAAGCCATTCACGGCGTCTGCGTCCGGCGCTCGGATTGTTGCTCTTCAGCTTGATCTTCACCACGTGCTGCATCGGCACATCGGGCGCGGCACATGCCTTCGGCCTGTTCGGCTTCGGCCGTGGCGGATTTGCGCGTCCCATTACGCGTCCCATGGGCCCGCCGATATGGCGGCATCCAACGCCGGGTCTCGGCGGCGGCTATCCAGGACGGCCGCCCGGCTGGGGCGCGCCGCATGCGCCTATTGTCGGCGGCGGCGGCGGCGTTGTCGGCAGCGGCCGCAGCGGCAATGGCAACGGCGGCAACGCCACGAACAGCCGCGACAATGGCAATGGCAATAACGGCCGCGGCGCGACGCCGGTGGCGCAAAGCGACCAGCCCTTCATCGCCGACGAAGTGATCACCGCCTTTGCAGCGGACACGACGGTGCAGGCGATCGATCAATTCGCGCGCCGCTACAACCTCACGCAAGTCGAAACCCAAAGCTTTCCGCTGATCGGCGTGAGCCTCTATCGCTGGCGCATCGGCGGCGGCCGTTCGGTGCCGAGCATCGTCAACGCGCTCGGCAGCGAGAACATCGTCGCCAGCGTGCAGCCGAACTACATTTTCACATTGCAGGACCAGGCCTCCGCCGCAGGAGCGCAGGGCGATGCGGCGCAATATGTTCTTGCCGAGCTGCAGATCGCGCAGGCGCATCAACTGGCAACGGGAAAAGACGTGCTGCTCGCGGTGATCGATTCCGAGATCGACGCCAAGCACCCCGATCTCAACGGCACCGTCGTAAAAAGCTTCGACGCGCTCGGCAGCGGTGAAACTGCGCATCTGCACGGCACCGAAATGGCCGGCGCCATTGCCGCACATGGCAAGCTTCTGGGCATTGCGCCGGGTGCGCAGATTCTGGCGGCGCATGCCTTTGACGACACTGCCGGTATCGCCAAGGGCACCTCGTTTGCGATCTATAAAAGCCTGCAATGGGCGGCGGACAATAGCGCGCGCGTTGTCAATATGAGCTTCGCGGGCCCCACGGATCCGACGCTGCGACGCCTGCTTGCCGCAGCCTATGACAAAGGCATGGTGCTGATCGCGGCCGCCGGCAATGCCGGGCCGCAATCCGCGCCGCTCTATCCGGCGGCTGATCCCAATGTCATCGCCGTGACCGCAACCGACAGCGCCGACCACGTCTTCAAAATGGCCAATCGCGGCCGCTATGTCGCGGTCGCCGCGCCCGGCGTCGATATTCTGGCGCTGGCGCCCGATGGCGGCTATCAGCTCTCGACCGGAACTTCGATTGCCGCAGCGCATGTCAGCGGCATCGCGGCCCTACTGCTTGAGCGCAAACCGTCGCTCAAGCCGAGCGACATTCGCGCGATCCTGATCGCGACGGCCAAAGCGCCTGGGCCGCCGGTTCCGGATTCGGATTTCGGCGCGGGCCTCGTCAGTGCCTATCGCGCGCTCACCTCGCTCGACCGCAATATGCCAGGCGGCCAGAACGAAAGCGCACAAGCCAAGTAGTCACGCCGAGCAATAAGCTGTCCGACGCCTTCGAACCTTTATCGACAACGGCTGTCTTACTCTATGCAGGTTAGGCGGAGCGCTAACCCATGGCGCAATGGAGACGAAAATGTCGAACCATTATGAACACACACAGCCCGGCACACTGATGATCGTGATATCGGTCGTCGCCGCTCTTGTCTGCGCAGCGTTCGCCTACAGCGACACCAGCGTTTCGCGCTGGATCGCCGGCGCTATAGCGCTCGGCATGATTATTCTCGCCTTTTTGTTCTCGTCGCTCACCGTGATCGTCAACGATCAAGACGTGCGCTGGTACTTCGGACCGGGCGCGTGGAGCTACAGCACGGCGCGAAGCGACATCGAATCCGCGCAGGCGGTGCGCAACAGCTGGACCAACGGGTGGGGCATCCGCGTCGGCTCGGGCTTTCGTCTCTATAACGTCTCAGGCCTAAATGCCGTCGAGCTGAAATTGAAGGGCGGTGAAATCCGCCGCATCGGCACCGACGACCCGGCCGGGCTCGCCGCAGCTTTGCAAGAGCGCTGAAAAACAGCCGGCGCGGCGCCGGAACAGGAACACCAGGCGAAATTTAGGGTTGTCTCCGCTGTCGCATGGAATTACATGCCCACAGCGGAGATTTTTTATGGGATCGATCGTTCTTCTCGATCTGATGGGCGGCGTGGCGCTGTTGCTGTGGGGCCTGCACATGGTCCTCAGCGGCGTGCTGCGCGCGTTCGGTCCCGATCTGCGCCGCTACCTCAGTAACGCGCTACGCAACCGCTTTACCGCTTTTGCGGCCGGCCTCGGGCTCACCGGGCTCCTGCAATCAAGCACCGCAACCGGCCTGATGACAGCCTCGTTGTGCGCCGAAGGCATAGTGAGCCTCGTCCCGGCGCTGGCGATCATGCTCGGCGCCAATGTCGGCACGACGCTGATCGTGCAACTGCTCTCGTTCAACATCTCATCGGCAGCGCCGGTCCTGTTCGTCATCGGCTTGATCACTTTCCGCGTCGGCGGCTCGACCCTGACCAAGGCGCTGGGCCGCATCGCGATCGGGCTTGGCCTGACATTGCTGGCTTTGCACATCCTGCTCGATACGCTGGCGCCGGCCGAGGAGGCACCGGCGGTGCGCGCGCTCCTTGCCTCGATCACCAACGATCCCGTGCTCTGCATCCTCATTGCCGCGGCGCTGACCTGGGCCGCGCATTCGAGCGTCGCCGTCGTGCTTCTGGTCATGTCGCTTGCGCTGTCGCATTTCGTCACGCCGGAGGCGGCACTTGCGCTCGTGCTCGGCGCCAATCTCGGCAGCGCCATCAATCCGCTGCTCGAGAGCGGCAACCGCGGCGATCCGGCGTCTCGCCGCCTGCCGGTCGGCAATATGATCAACCGGCTCACCGGCGTGCTGCTGGCGTTGCCGTTCCTGCATCCGCTCGCGCGCGAATTGGCGGCGTGGCAGCCCGATGCCGCCAAGATGACGGCCGAATTCCACATGCTGTTCAACGTCGCGCTGGCCGCAATTTTCATCGGCCCGCTCGACGCGCTGGCGGCGCTCCTGGTCCGCATCCTGCCGGAGAAGAAGCAGCCGGCCGACGCCGCGGCGCCGCGCTACCTCGATGAGGCCGCGCTGGAAAACCCGCCGCTCGCGCTTGCCAATGCCGCGCGTGAAACGCTGCGCATGGGCGACACGGTCGAAGCCATGCTGCGCGAGGTCATGGCCGCCCTTATCAACAATGACCGCAAGCTCACCGCCGACATTTCGCGCATGGACAATATCGTCGACCGTCTCGACGACGCCATCAAGCTCTATGTCACCAAGCTGACGCGCGACAGCCTCGACGAGCGCGAAGGCCGGCGCGCCATGGAGATCGTGTCGTTCACGATCAATCTCGAGCATATCGGCGACATCATCGACAAAAACCTGTGCGAACTCGCGGCCAAGAAGATCAAGCGCCGCTACCAGTTTTCGCCGGAGGGCGCGGCCGAACTTTCCGCCTTTCACAAGCGCATCGTCGAATGCCTGCAGGCGGCATTCGGCATCTTCATGACCGGCGACGTCGAAGCGGCGCGCAAAATGCTGCGCGAGAAGGCCGAACTGCGGCGCGCTGAATTGGAAGCGGCGGAACGGCATTTCGAGCGGCTGCGCGAAGGCCGCCCGGAAACCATTGAGACGACGTCACTGCATCTCGATGTGCTGAGCGATCTCAAGCGAATTCACTCGCACATCTGTTCGGTCGCCTATCCGGTGCTGGAAGCCGCCGGCGAATTGCCGGCATTCCAGCGCAGCTATGACGACAACGCGAAGGCCGAAACCGCGGAGCCGCTGACCTATCAGCCCAAGCTGCGGTAGATTCTCTAGACTACCGCCGGATTGACGTGCGCGCCCTTGTCCGGGGAACCGTTGATCTTCGAGCTGACGTCCGCCGCGTGGCTCGTCATCGGCACTTGCGACGGCGGACGGCTGAGCGGAATGTGCGGCGCATCGGCGGCAGCGCCCTCGCGCCGCGACGTTCCCTCGAAGCGCGCATTCTCCTCGATCGACAGCGAGCGATGGAAAATGTCGCCCTCGACAGTGGCGGTGCCGTTCAGCTTGACGCGGTTGGCGTGGATCGTGCCTTTGACGCGGCCGCCGACGCTCACATCGTCGGCGACGATATCGCCTTCGACGTCGGCGCCCTGGGCGATCAGCACCGTCGAGGCACGAAGTTCGCCTTCGACGCGGCCGTAGATTGTCACGGTGCCTTCACCCGAGATTTTTCCAACGATCGTCATACCGGCGCTGATCGAGGACGCGTCGTCCCCCGCCGCCGCCGCCGCACGCGGCGCCGGCGCCGATGGCGGCATCATCGCCGGGCGCTGCGATTGCGGCTCGATCGACGCCACGGCGCGGTCGGTGTCGGGGGAGCCGTCTTTGGATTTTCCGAACATTTCGCACTCCTTCTGCCTTGTGCCTTTGGAAGCTTGAATTTCAGATCGCGTAATAGATACGGTGGAAGCGATGGCCGAGCCCGCTCAACAGTTCGGCGGCGGGTGTTTTGGTCGCGGCCGCAAGATCGTCAATGCCGACTTGCGCGCCGATCAGCGTCACCATCTCGCCGTAGCGCGCGGCCGCCTGATCCGGCAGGTCGGTGACATCGATCGGCAACAGATCCATCGACGGATGTCCGACGACCGGGCAGCGGCGGCCGGCAACGACGGCCTGCAGCTTGCCGTCGACACCGCCTTGCAGGCGCGGATAGCCGTCGGCATAGCCGATCGAGACCAGAACGAGCCGCGTGCGCCGCTTTGCGGTCCAGCCGGAATTGTCGGCGGTGATTTCGCCCTTCGCCAGATCGCGCACCTGAACGATGCGCGCACGCAGTTCCATGACCGGCAGCATCGGATTGGGCTGGCCGGGCGTCGGATTGACGCCATAGAGCGCCGCACCGGTGCGCACGACGTCGAAATGGATCTTCGGCCCGGCAAAAATGCCTGATGAATTGGCCAGAGACGCCGGCACGCCGTGATAGAGCCGGCGCAGATCGCGAAACTGCGCGATCTGGCGGTCGTTGACCGGATGATCGAGCTTTTCAGCGTGATCGAGGCGGCTCATCAACAAGCTGATGCCATGGTCGAGCGACTGCACGCGCGGCGCAAAAGCCGCCGCCTCCTCCATCGACAGGCCAAGCCGGCTTTCGCCGGTGTCGACATTCAGCGCGCAGCCGCCGGCCCATCGCTGCGCGGCGACGAAAACATCCCATTCCGCCATTTCGATCGCGCTGTTGATGACCGGCCGCGCATTGACCTCGGCGAAGGCAGGCCCGGTTCCCGAATAGAATCCGTTGAGCACGTAAATCGTCGCGCGCGGCGCAACCGCACGCACGCACCGCGCTTCGGGAATATTGGAAACGAAAAAAGTCGTACAGCCGGATTTGGCGAGCGCGCCGGCGACCGGATCGATGCCGCAGCCATAGGCGTTGCCCTTCACCACGGCGGCGCATTCGGCATCGGTGCGCTTGGCCAGCATTTCCCAGTTGGTGGCGAGCGCCGTCAGATTGAATTTCAGGATGCCGCAGGCCTCCGCCTCCGGCGGTCCTTCGAGATGCACGTAGGCGGCAAGTCCTTTGTTGTTGACGACGAGCCGGCCGCCCCGGTTGATGATTTTGCCGTCGACCGAGCCTTCGACCACGACATTCGCGCCGGACTCGATGGTCAAGCTGCCGAGCAGATTGCCCCGCACATGAAGCGTGCAATTCTTCTGCACGATCGTGTCGTTGACGACCGACCCGTGAATGTCGGAAGAGCTGCTGACCAAGAGCAGCTCTTCATCGGCTTTCTGGACTGAAAGCATTGCGGCGATCGCCGTAACCGGCCGAGTTCCCCACGGACCCGGCACCATAAAGCTACTTTCCCCGCCGTGACACCGCAATGACGAATTTGGTCAATATCCACCATCCGCCGCTGCATTAAATTTAAGCTGCAGCCTCCTTGTGCACGCCGGAAAAATTCGGCGCCACCTCGGCCATGAACCGAGACATCTCGTCCTTGACCTGCTCGTGCGGTTTCATGCCGACGTTGAAATAAAGGATCACCTCGTCGTAGCCGGCGGCTTCGACCTTTTTCAGGATTTCGGTGATGCGCGCGGGCGAGCCGAGCAGCACCGAATTCTCGGTGAGATCTTCCGGCTTCACTTGATGCAGCCGCTTCACCATGTCGATGAAATAATGGTAGCTCGGCGGCGCGGTCTTCGGATCGCTCGGGAAGGCCGGGATCACGCATTCCTTGTAGTAGCGGATCTGGCGGGCGCGCTGTGCGTCTTCCTGCGCCTTGTCGTCGGCGAAGTGGATGAAATAGCTGCACATCATGCGGCCGGGCTTGGTGCCGTATTTGCCGCAGGTCTCGCGATAAAGATCGGCGACCTGCTTCAAGCCGCCATAGCTCATGGCGGCGGCGAACGGCGCCACGATCAGGCCGCAGCCGAGCCGCGCGGCAAGTTCGATCGACGGCTTCGAGAACGAGCCGACATAAGTCGGCAGCGGGCGCTGCACCGGCTTGGGCGTGATGCGCACATCGTCGAACGAATAATGCTTGCCGTGATGGGAGATGCGGTCGTCCGCCGCCCATAGCCGCCGCACCAGTTCGAGGCCTTCTTCGAAAATGCCCTGGTTGTCGGCAAACGACACGCGGAACGGCTCGTATTCGCGCTGGTCGTAGCCGCGGCCGCAAGCGAAATCGACGCGGCCGTTGGAGAGGAGGTCGAGCGTCGCCCATTGCTCGGCGACGCGGATCGGATGATGCAGCGGCAGCACCGTGACCGCGGGCGCGAGCCGAATCCGCGAGGTCTTGGCGGCGACATAGGAAAGGACAAGGTCCGGGCAGGACAGCACGCCGAGCGAGTTGAAGTGGTGCTCGCCGATCCAGGCCGAATGCATACCGAGCTTGTCGGCGAGCAGCGCCTCGGCGGTGATATCGGCGACGAACTGGTTCGACGACCGCGTGTTGTTTTCGTAGTGATTGTCGCTCAGCGTGAAATAGCCGAAGTCCATGATGTCCTCCCTTATCCTGGCCCGATCTGTCGTCCGGTTCGGATGCGCGATCTTAGACCGCCGCGCTTGCCTTGGATAATGATTGAATTTGCAACAGTTGTAAATGCATTGATTAGGTCAGCACGGCTGCCCGGCCGAAACTGCGTCACGGCCAAGGGAAAACCAATGCAATCCCAAGGTAAGCCTTTGACCGCAGCGGGAGATTCAATTAGATGGGCCGCATTCCACTTGATAGTTTGAGCATGATCTCTTCCGAAAACCGGTCTTCACCCTCGGATCAAGTCCGCGGGCAAGCTTTTTCGGGATCATGCTCCTAGGACCGACGGCACCGTGAAGCGCCCGACCAAGCTCGATCTCGGCGATTATCTGCCTTATCTCGTCAACCGGGTCGGCAGCATCATTGCCGAACAGTTCGGCGGCGAGGCGCTCAAGCCGCACCGCTTGAGCATCGCCATGTGGCGCGTGATGGCGGCGCTCTCTGCGAACGGCAGCCAGCGTCAGATCGATCTCGCCGACCTGACCAGCACCAATTCCTCGACATTGTCGCGGCTGGTAACCCGCCTCATACGCATGCGGCTGGTGACGCGAAGCCGCTCGACGCGGAGCAACCGCGAAGTCGCGGTCGAACTGTCGCCGAAGGGGCAGGCGCTGGTGGCGCAACTCATCCCGATCGCGCGCCAATACGAAACCGCCGCCATTGCCGGCCTGTCGCGCGAGGAGCTTGACGTGCTCAAGCGCTGCCTGCGCCGGGTCTATGGCAACATGAAAAGCCGGTCGGCCTCGGCCCGAAGCAAAAGTTAACTGGCAAGAAACAGACGACACGGCACGGTGTGTCATGAATGGGCGCGCGCCCCTACCCGCCCTGCGCCGCAATGCCACTTTCCTTTGCACCTGGGCTGACCTACGCTTCCGGCAACGATGGCGCCGGCAAGGCGCCGCAGCAAAGGCTGGGAGGGGGAACGATGGCGGCGGCGAACGAAGTTCAGGTCTCGCAATTTCTCGACGAACATGGCGTCGGCTCGTTTCAGATCAAGCTGATCTTGTGGACCATCATCATCGCGATGATCGACGGCTACGACATCGGCGCCGTTGCCTTTGCCGCGCCGCGCCTGATCGCCGAATGGCACGTGCCGCCGAAAGAACTTGGCCTCGTTCTCAGCGCCAGCAATATCGGCGTGCTGTTCGGTTCGCAGATTTTCGGCTGGGTCGGCGACCGTTACGGACGCAAGACCTCGCTCATCCTGTGCAATCTGTTGTTCGGCGTCTTCACCTTCATCGCCGCCTATTCGACCAATCTGACCGAAATGACTTGGCTCCGTCTGATTGCCGGCCTCGGCATCGGCGGCGTCATTCCGAACATTGTCGCCATCAATGCCGAATCCGCCCCGCGCAACAGCCGCGCGACGCTGGCCATCATCGCCGCCGGCACGGTGCCGCTCGGCGGCGCGCTCGCCGGCTTTGTCAGCGCCGCTCTGGTGCCAACTCATGGCTGGCAGATGCTGTTCTATATCGGCGGCATCGTGCCAATCGTCGCCGCGCTGTTGGCGATCATGGGCCTGCCGGAATCGATCAAATATATGGCACTGCATGAAAGTCAGCGCAGCAAAATGGAGGCGCTGATCACCGCAATCCGGCCCGGTTACAAAGTGCCGCCGGACGCGCGTTTCGTGGTCGAGGATGAGCAGCAATCGCCGAGCTCCAACCCGATCCATCTGTTCGGCAACGGTCTCGCCGCGATCACGCCGCTGACCTGGCTGATGTTCGCGCTCAACCTGATGGGCTATTTCTTCCTCATCAGCTGGACGCCGACGCTGATGACGGCCGCGCACGCGACACCGCAGGTAGCGGCTTTGTCCGGTGCGGCGATCCAGGTTGGCGGCACCGTCGGCGCGTTGGTCCTGTGCTGGTGGCTACAGCGGCACCGCTTCCTCGCCATCGCCATTCTGTTCGTCATCGCCGTGCCGATCGTCGCCTCGATCGGCTATGCGGGTCTTTCTTCGACCACCGCGCTCTTGATTGCCGCCTTCCTTGCCGGCGCACTCGTGCTCGGCATCCAGTCCGGGATCAATGTCGTCGGCGCGTTGATCTATCCGACCTCGTTGCGCGCCAACGGCTCGGGCTGGCAGCTCGGCCTCGGCCGCATCGGTGCCATCATCGGCCCGTTCCTCGGCGCGATGTTCGTCGGCCTTCCCGTAGAGCAGCTTTATGCCTGGTCGTCGCTGCCCTTCGCCGTCGGCGCAGTGGTGGCTTTCATCATCTACGTGCTCAATGCCGCGCGTATACGGGCGCGGCCGGAATTGGCCAAGGCGCAGTAGTCGAACGTTTGTCCGTCACTTCAGCGTGACGGACATTAGAACGGCTCATACCCGCGCAGTGCCGGGATCACCTTTTCGCCGAACAGCCGGATGGAGCGCAGCAGCGCCTCCTCCGGCAGATCCGAAAAATTGAACTCGCCGAGAAACACATTAAATACACCGGCTTCCGCCGCAGCTCGGATCTTGGCGGCGACAGTGTCCGGCGAACCAATAAAGACCAGATCGTTCTTCAACAGATAATCGGCATCGAACAGATGCTGCATGATCTCCGAGGCGCCGGGTTCGCCGCGGCCGACAAACATCTCGGCATGTTCGCGGGCACGCTGTTCGAATGTCTCGCCGGGCTTGGCCGGTTTCAGAAAGCCTTCGTAAGCGCGGCTGGCGCGATGGAGCGCGGTCTCGATTGCCTTGTCGTCGGTGTCGTCGACATAGACCACTGTGCAATAGGCGATGTTCGGCTTCTTCGCATGCCCGGCTGCCGTCCAGTCGGTCAAGAATTTGCGATAGCGCGGCGCCGCGTCGGCGCGCGGATAAACCAGAAAGTAGCCCGGGTTGATGCCGTTTGCGGCGCAGAATTCGAGCGTCTGCGGGTCGCGGCTCATCATCCACAGCGGCGGATGCGGGCGCTGCACCGGGGGCACCGCAAGCTGCGCGTTATCGGTGTGAAAATCTTGGCCGTGAAATGAGAACGGCTGGCTGTCGCCGAACGCCGCGCGCAGGTATTCGACGAATTCCAGCGTCGGCGATTTGCGTTGGCCGTAGTCCAGGCCGAAGGGTCGGAAATAGTCCGGATTGATGCCGGGCACGAGGCCGAGCTCCATGCGGCCTCCGAGCATCTGATCGACGATGGCGATCTCTTCGGCCAGCCGCAACGGATGATAGAGCGGCACGATGTAACCCATCGGCCCGATGCGCAGGCGCTTGGTGCGCGCGCCGGCGCCGACCGCATAGAGGCTCGGCGACGACATCCAGCTCTCGTCGGGACGGAAATGATGCTCGACGCAAAACGAATGATCGAAGCCGAGCTCGTCGCACAAATTGAGCTCGCGCCAGAGCTGCTCGTAACGCTCATGCGGCGCCATTCCGGGCTTGGCCCAGATGTGGGAGAAGTGGGCGAATTTCATGGAGAGATTTTCCGGCTAAGGCGAATAGCCTTCACGGCTTTACGCGGTTTGTAAAGTCAGCCGTCCGGAGGCTGGCTTGCCGGCTGTGGATGCGAAGCAGCTGCCCTGGAGGGGCTGAAAGGCCTTGGCGTTAATTTTTTACAAAAGCTTTACCAATATGATCCCTTCTACCCTGGATTGATGAAATTCCTTTCGGACGAATATGTTATGCCGGGCTTTTCGAAAAACACGGGTAATCGGCCGTCAGTCGTACCCATCGGCACTCTTCTGCACTCTCTTTTCGGCCTGCTGCTGGCCCTGTTGATCGGGGTTCTCTTTGTCCCGGTCTATGCGGACCTTCAACAACGGTCACGGAGCGAAATAGTCGCTAAAAATACGGAAGCAGCACGTTCTGTATTTGCGGCGCTGCAGGTCTTCCGTGTCGAGCGGGGCCCCACAAGAACAACCCTTGGCCAGCCTGCCCCGGCTTCGGCGGAATTCACTCGTCTCACCGCCGAGCTGCGGGCGAAATCGCAAACAGCCGTCACTGCGATGCTGCGCGAATGTGCCCTCATAGACTGTGTCGGTTCACGAAAGGAGCTCCTCGCCGATTTCCCGCAGAGCTTCGCTAAATTGCAGACGATTCGGTTGGACGTCGACCGCGCCCTGCGCGTTCCCTTAAATGACCGCCCGCCCAATATCGCTAGCGATTTCAATGACGCGGCAACCGATGTCGTTAATCGGCTCGAAGCGATGTTCAGCGTTCTCGACGACACCGTCCGCATGTTTGACGCCGAGACCGGCGAATTGATCGAGATCAAGCAGCTGAGCTGGCTCGCACGAGACGGAATAGGTTTGGAACGCAACTATCTCAGTGAAGGCGTCATTGCAGGTAAACTTTCTCCGACCGCACAAAAGCGCATCACGGAGCTCCGAACGCAGGCAACGACAACCTGGCCCGTGGTTCGCCAACTCACGGCACGGGCTGGCGCTCCACAAGACATAGTTGACCTCGTGAAGAGCGCCAATGAGGAAGCCTTCGTAAAATACGAAAAGATCCGTGCGAGTGTTTATGATGCGTTGATCAACGGCAAAACCGTGGCCTATTCCAGCGACGACGTCATCGCAAGTTCAAATGCGGCCTTGGATCGGCTCGCTGACGTCTCTAACGGTGCCCTTGGAGCCGCGCACCGGCATGTTCTCAGACGGCTCGATCAAGCAGGCGAGAACCTCCTTATCCACCTTGGGCTGCTTCTTGTCGCTATTCTCGCGGGACTCGGCGGGATAGGTATCGTCATTAGACGAGTAACGCGTCCCGTTGCCGCAATCACCGAAGTGATGAGGCGGCTCGCTGACGGTGATGCCACTGTAGCCATACCCGGCACTGCACGAGGCGATGAGCTCGGTGAGATGGCGACCGCCGTCGAGATCTTCAAAGACAACGCCATTGAACGCCAGCGGCTTGCAGCGGAACGCCTGACGGCGGACCAGGAGGCCGCTCGGCAGCGCAAAACAGAGATTCTGCATATCGCTGATCGCTTCGAAGCGGTTATCGCTAACATCGTCACGGCGCTCGCGGCTTCGGCCGACGAGCTTGAGGTATGCGCGAGCACGCTCACAGACACGACAAAGGATACCCAAGAACTCGCAAAAAATGTTGCTGTCGCGTCCGACGAAGCATCAAAAAATGCACTCTCCATATCTACGTCAACCGAGCAAATGACGGCGTCATCGGGCGAAATTAGCCTGCAGGCAAGTCAAGCAACGGCGACCGCTCATGAAGCTGTCGCGCAGGCCGAGAAGACTATTGCCGGTTTTACACACCTGCTAAAAGAGGCAGAGCAGATTGGCGCAGTCGTAGAGCTGATAACCAATATAGCAGACCAGACCAATTTGCTTGCACTCAACGCGAGCATTGAGGCCGCGAGAGCCGGCGCTGCGGGCCGCGGATTTGCGGTTGTTGCGTCAGAAGTAAAATCCCTGGCCAAGCAAACCGCCCAAGCAACCGAGCGAGTCGGACGACAAGTGACGGAGATGCAGCGCTACGCCCGAGAGTCGGCTGTCGCGATAGACGAGATCAGGCGGACGATTGGTCTCTTCTCTGAAGGTTCGTTGTCGATTCAAGACGCGGTACAAGAGCAAGACGCGGCAACACGGGAAATTGCACATTACGCAAGCGACGCTGGAAAAAGAGCGACCGATGTCGCACGAAATCTAGCGGGCCTCAGCCACAAGACGCTTGAGGCGGGGTCCGCATCGGCGCAGGTTTTATCGGCCACACAAGCCCTGTCACGCGAAAGTAATGCTTTAAAGATTCAAGTCGAAAAGTTCCTGGCCGAAATTCAAGACGCGAGCGAACGCCGCCTCAGCTACAAGTCGGTCGGTTGAGCGCCCACGAACGAGCGTGACCCAAATCTTTCGATGACGAAGGCAAATCAAGGGAATCGATAGTAACGACGTTTCGCAACGTCGCCGATTGGCCCTGATCAGACCTTCTCATTTCGGCTACGGAAGTTGTGCCAGCCTGCAATGTCGCAGATGGGGTCAGAAGCAGGCACGACGCCGCTTCATCGCAATGTCCGCTGTGCCCCCGAAAGCTGCCGCGCCGGTCGGCGGATGCCGCTGCGGGCCCAAAAGCGAGCATGAACCGCACGCTCACATGGGTCAAAATTCATTCGCCGATAGCGGAGTTGATATTTCCTGTGCGGCAGATGGAATCTTGGATGAACCTGCGTGTTGCATGCCGAGGACCCGCAGTCTTTGGCTCGGACTTAGCAACTGAGCACCGTTCGAGGCAGGCTGTGAGGTTTCGGAAACATACCGGTCGATGTCTCGATAAGCGTTTTCAACCGCCGTGCCGCCCGCTGCCCTCTCAGTCATGTGCATCCCCACTCGCGCAAGTCACACGGTTCAAGACTAGCGAAACCGGGGCAACTTGTCGAACTTAAGCGGCCCCGGTATAAAAAATCCGGTCCGCGAGGCAGCAAATAGACAGGGTCTGAGTAGGGTGCGCTCTTTCGGCGGCGGCTTGTTTATCCACAGGCCAAATTGCATAATGTTGGAACTTGGATTGAAAAAATTTAGATTTGCCCCAGTGGTTTCGCGTCTCGCGCGGGTGACATGGGGTTTGAGTAGGGTGCGATGAGTGGTCGGCGAGCGAGGCGGCCCATTTCAGATGCGGCCGAAAGTGCCATCCAGTTTGCCGCTAAGGCGGCAAATTCGACTCCGCGCAGCAAAATCCTGCTTTTGGGAGCGTTCGCAGCTTTATCGGTGATCGTAGCGGTCCCGATATTGTTTCGAGCCGATACGCCCTCGGTGGCGGCTGACAGCACATTGAAGTGCTACGACAGTGCTGGAAATTACCAACCGTGCCCAACGCGGGCTATTGCGGCCCCATCACGATTTGATGGCCGAACAACCTGGACCATTCGACCGCCGACTTGGACAACAACCGCGCTCTATCAAGAATCAAGCTGGGCAACACCAGCAGTCGATCAACCCGCAAATTCGCCAAGCGCACCGGTGGCACGGCGCAGCAGCAAGCCTGGAAAACGCCTAGCATTGGCCGCCTGCGGGCGACGTTTGATACCATGCGTCTTCTCCACCTTGCGGAGGGGGTTCACGCATATTGTATCTGTTGCTGCAAACATGGGCCACGCTCGCCCAGCCGGGGAACACCTTTAAAATGACGCGCGGCTTTAACGTTCCGTAGAGTCAGCCGTGGGGTCAAAAGCGTCGCCAACACCGCGAAAAATATTTCGCATCAGTTTATAAGCAGCCTCCGCAACGGGCCATACCCGCAACTTGGCACCTAACAGCGCAACTGCGAGCACGGTGACATCCACTCCGCGCGGATCGCCATAAGTTCATCTTCGCTGGCGGAAAGTCGCGCTACGGCGCCGTACTCAAAACGATCATCGGGGAGACAGGGCAATATGGTGTGTGATTTTCTGCAGAAGATCGAGCTTTTGCATGCTGCCGGAACTCAAATCACTCCGCCCAATGGTCAGGAGATCGTAAAGACGCTCTACGACATTCTGAACGTCCTCGACAACAAGGGACTAGCCTTGCTGGCCTTTGACGGCATCATCGTCGCTGCCACCACGTTCGCTGCGGAAAAAGGCGGCGTCTTTCACAAGCGTGGATTAGCCCGATGGCTCGCGATTCTTGTCATCGTTCTATCGCTCGGCGCGGCCGCATTATGTCTATTCGTTTCCGAAATCTCGTATCCATTCCTGCACTATGTTGACTGCAGCACACCCGCCACAATGGATTTTTCCAGCGAGATCGATCATCTTGCAACTTTGACTGATCGGCGTACTTCGTACTATCAAACCGCGTGGTGGTTTTCGATTGTCGCCATTCCGTTGTTTTTTGTTATGTTCTGGGGTTCGCTGAATTGGAAAAATACTGCGTCACTTCAAACGAGCGACCAGGCCCACAAGTAACATTGAGAAAATTGCGTCAGCTTCGTCCTCCGCGAGCCCGAAATAACTCTGCTCTGTGCGCCATGATGGAAAATCAATCAAATATCGCCTCAGGTCGATGATGTGCCAACAGGCAGACATCGCCCGCGCTTAGACAACGCTGGGCGATTACATAGATTGACCCGAGTTCGAATTCGCTACTGGGGGCACCATGGGTCAACATGAGGCTGATACATCGGCCGGCATTCTCGCAATATTTAATAACGTCGCAATTGGTCGGGAGGCTGAGTTCGAGGAATGGTTCCAGCACGAACATCTGGCAGAGCGGATGGCCGTGCCAGGCTTTCTCCTCGGACGCCGTTACGAAGCGGTATCGGGGCAGCCGCGCTATTTCAACTTTTACCTCACGCAATCAGCCGAAACATTCAAATCCACAGCCTACCTAGAGCGGCTTGACCATCCGACACCAATGACGCGCATCGTCATGTCCGAAATCTTCAAGGACATGAACCGAACTGTCTGTAACCGCACTTTTCGACGTGGGACCATGCGCGGGAGCACGGCGGTAGTGGTGCGGTTTGACGAATGCCCAAACGAGGGACAGTTGAAGGATACGATCGAGACTTTGATGGCAGAAAGGGCCATAGCCTGCGGTGAAATATGGATTGCCGCGAGTTTGCATGAATTCCCTGTTTCCGAAGAAGAGCGTTTACGTGGCGGAGACAAAAAGCTCCAGGCGTGTTTGCTAGTTGAAACGCTACGTATTTCGGACGCAGAAGAGCTTGCGCTCGTCCTTGCGGCCTCCTTCCAAGGCATCGCGATCGGCGTTTATCGGCTGCTTTGCGAAATCAGGGCGGATACTTTCTAGCTGCCTGCCTGCGAGGCAGCAATGGGCCAAAAGCGGACATTATTGAGTTAGCAGAAAAATCTTGGCGTAATCAATCATCACGGCCGCAGCAGCAGCTTGCCCAGCACCGAGCCGCTTTCAAGCATCTCATGCGCCCGCACCGCTTGGGTGAGCGGCAGACGGTCATGGATGCGCGGATGAAGCTTGCCGGCCCCAAGCATGTCGATGAGAGCGCGCATTCCAGCGCGGCGTTCGTCGACCAGGTCGTCCCACGTGTGGATGGTGAACTGTCGTACTGCCGGAGAGTTTTTGCGCACCTTGGGAGTTGGCAAGAGATCAAGCGGCGCTTTGCCCCCGAGCGCGCCGTAGATGACGAGCGTCCCGCAAGGTGCGAGCATCGCGACATTGTCGGGGAAAGCCGGCCCAGCGACAGGATCGATGATGGCCTCAACGCCGCGACCACGCGTGATCTTCTTGACCTGCTCCCCGATATTTTCATTCTTGCGGTTGATGACATGATCGGCACCGAGATCGCGGGCGAAGCGCGCCTTGTCGTCGCTGCTAACCACGCATACGACGATCAAGCCCGCGGCCTTTGCTAGGTCGATCAGCGCGTTACCCATGCCGCCAGCGGCGGCGAAGATGAGTACGGTCTGGCCCCGGCGTAGCTGCAGGGCATCGTTGAAGATGTGATAAGCGACCTGATAATTGGCGAGCGCTGCGGCGGCATCAAAATCAACATTGTCGGGCAAGAGAAAGGTCGCTTCCGCAGGCGCCGTAACGTACTCGGCATAATGACCGCCCCGATGGGGCCGCTCGCGCGCGGTAGTGTAAACCCGTTGACCGGGCCGACGGGTTGTGACGCCCGGCCCGACCTTGTCGATCGTGCCAGCGAGTTCGGTGCCCGGCGTCGCCGGCAGCGGCGGCATATGGCTATAAGTTCCGGCGCGGATCAGGCAATCGGGAATGCCGACGCCGATTGCATGTGCCCTGATTAATACTTCACCCGGCTTCGGCTCTGGGATCGGCATGTCGAGGCATCGCAGCACGCTGGGCGGACCCGGCTCGCGGAACTGGATAAGCTTCATCTGTCGTCTCCCGAACGTCAGCAGCGCCGAGGACCTGACCCTAACACGCTGCAGATCGAGAACTCTGCCTTCGCATTACAGCAAAAACGGGCCGCTCATGTCCGCTTTGGGTCATTACCTGCCACGGCGCGGTCAAACCCGAGTGTCCGCTTTACCCCGAAGCTGCAGCGATGGTCAGCGGCTGTCGTGGCAGCTAAGGGCCAACAGCCGACTCCTCCGACCTTGGACGTGCCGGACGTCCTACTGCTCGCGCCCTTAAATGAGACGGCGCGGCCCGCGCCAGCATTGCTGCCCTCAAGATGAGTGCGACACTTTACTGTGATCAGCAACAATGTATTCGCCCGAAGATGTATTAGAAGCCACATACGCAGACCGTGGCTCTGACGGCTGACAGCTCCAAAAGGCGGATTACATGAGACGACGTGAGTTCATCAAGCTGCTGGTTGGATCGCTCGCTGGAGGACCGTGCGCGGCTTTTGCGCAGCCGTCATCCAGGGTCTATCGTCTCGGGAGCGTCAATCCTGCTCTACCACTGGCTCCACAGAGCCCCTTCGGAAAGATTTTGATCGATGCATTGGCGCAACGCGGGTACGTGATCGGCCAAAACCTCACCTACGATCCGCGCGGCGCGATGGGGGACGACTCCAAGATTCCTGAACTCATGGCGGCGTTGAGGGATGAACATGTTGAAGTTGTCGTGGGCGTCGGCTATCCGGCTGCGGTCATCGCCAAGGCGTCGAAAATTCCAACGGTAATGGCCTGGGGCGTCGGCGATCCAGTTGCGACTGGCTTGATCAACAGCTTAGCGCGCCCGGGCGGTAACGTGACGGGCATATCCGACGTGGCGACAACCCTGACCACGAAACGTCTCGACTTGCTGAGGGCATTTTCTCCGACCCTTCGCCGTATTGCGATGTTGTGGAACAAAGACGATCTCGGCATGACAATGCGCTACCAGGCGTCGGCACAGGTGGCACAGTCGAGCGGTATCACCGTGCAGCCGCTCGGCGTGCGTGAGCCGGACGACTTCGACGAAGCATTTGCGGCAATGAACAAAGAACCGCCCGACGCCATTCTCATGGTCGCGGACGCGCTCACGGTGCTCAACCGCAAACGCGTCTTCGACTTCGCGGCGGACCGGCGATTGCCGACGATCTACGAGTATAGTTTCCTAGTTCGCGACGGCGGCTTGATGTCGTACGGACCGGATTTGAAGGAATGCCTTGAGCGCGTTGCGGCGATGGTGGATCGCATCTTTAAAGGGGATCGGCCGGCTGATCTGCCATTTGAGGAACCCACACATTATCCGTTTGCGATCAATTTGAAGACAGCCAAGGCCGCTGGGCTGGTTGTGCCCGCGAATCTGCTGGCCCTCGCCGACGAGGTAATCGAATGAAGTGACGAATGGCCGCTTTGGGTCATTAGCCGCCGCTGCCGAATTGAATTGTGATGCCCGCTTTTACTCCGAAAGCGGACGCCGGACGGAGCGGTGACACGCCAGCTCATTGCAAAACTAGACAAGGTCTTTGGCATCGGGGCGGCGACGGCGCTTTTCTGTCTCATCTCTTCGTTGTTGGCTTAAGCCACAATGCCACCGACCGGAACGGCTCAATGAGCGGCGAGGTATATCAACGCCAAGGTGATCACGGTACACACAGCTCGCTTCATTGCCGCCGACTCCATTTCAGTTCTTCAATCCAAATCTCTTGCAGAATTTGTCATAATCCGGATTGGCTTTAAGGTGTGAATGCTGAAATTGGTCGGCATGACAACGAATGCACAGAAGGTTGATGTTTGCAGGGCGGTTATCCGTCTTGTCGGCATCAATATGGTGAGCATGGAGAAAACGTTGATCGTCGGGCAGTGATAGGTCAATTGTGCAGCTTTCACATTTATAGCCACGCTGTTCCTTGATGACTTTGGCAAATCGGAAAAAATTCACGCTGTAAATGTTCGGTGGGGCAAATTCGGCATCGAACATTGGCACTGCCCAAACACAAGTCCTCTCGAATTTCTCGAAAAACGCTTTTAACGCGAATTCTCGCACTCGATTACTTCGTTGGTCTCGTCCCATTTGTAATGAAAATCCTTCGTAATAAAGCTCATCAAGACAAACTTGACAGATATCTAGTCTTTCGTCTGATGGACTGACTTCATTATTACGAATCTTGTGTATTTTAAAAATTCCATCTTCCCGTGCCGCAACGACGTATCTCTTTTTGTATCTTCCTTGGTCCATCATTTTGACCAGGACATTGCAAACTGCGAGATGAAATTTTGGCAATTCATACTTGTCGTTGTAGCTCGCAACGTCCCGGATATAAACGACGACACGCCTCCCTTTATAGATATAGGTCCCATCGTTAAGGACGCGAATATCGTCGATTGGGATTTCAATTCCTTCGTTTTGTAGCCGTTTCACCTCTTCTGACGTGAGAACGTTACCTGGAGAAGCTGGCTTGTAATCGCCAAGAGTTCGCCCCCATAGCATTTCGCAATTCATTCAAACCGGGATCGATCTCAAAATCAGGAAGTTTCATTGCTTCAACGCCGCGACCATCTTCGCCAGCTGATCCTCAGCATTTGTCCGAACCTTAAATTCCACTCTCTGAGACCGTATTGTATCCTCAGAGCCATCAGGTAATTTCAGCCATCCGGCTGAAGAAAGTCCATTGGCGGTGACTCGATCAATCAGCCATCGAAGAAGGTCTGTTGTTCTGACCGAAGGCAGGCTGAGAACATAAATTAAAACGGCGCGGGTCCTTTCCTGCGAAAGTGCCATATTTTGATAGTAGGCGTTTTCCTGGTCCAGCCCCTTCCAGATTGTTGAGGTATGCCCTTCAATGCGGACCTCTTGAATTGCGTCGTGATACTTAGGTGAAACGAGTATTCCGACATATCGCGGGAAAAAACTCTGCAAGATGTCTTTGAAGCTGTCTTTTATGACAGCCATGCCAGTGTCAAACTGAATACTCGGTTCTTCAAAACGCACCGTTAGGTCTGGGAATAGAGCTGCATGCCATTTTTTGAAATCGCCCTTAAACTCGACTGCTAGATCGTTATGCAATTGCGCTCTCAGGTCGGTGTAAAGAAGGACGATGTTTTTTATCTTGGATTGTGTGTCCAGAAGTTTAGCTTCGTCTCGCTTCACCTGAACCATAAAGACTATCGCGACGAGCATAAAAATCATCATCAAACCCGTCATCAGATCGCTCAGCGGAATCCAATGATCTTCCTGGCTATAAGGGATTCGGGCGGCATCATTTAGATCGGTCACTGCTAGCCTCCCCGAGACGACTGGACAAGGACACGGAGTTTCTCAGTCAGAGGCGAATAATCCTCTACAAATCAACTCGACAGCGCGGTCAGTTGCCGACCTAGAGATGAGATGGACTTTGATAACTCTAGCTCTAACGCTTTATCGAGGGTTACGAGCTGCTCTGTGGTTTTATCGGATAGCTGCCTCATGTGATCGTTAAGCTGCCGATTGGCCGTTTGGGTCGTTTCCAACAAAGCGGCCTTCGTGTCGCCTACAACCTCTTGGAGCCGTACTGCCTGCTCGTGAATTATCTTGGTCACTTCATTCTGATTCTGCTCCATGTGTTCGTTGAGCTGCTGGTTTGCCTTTTGGGCTGTTTGCAACAGAGCGGCGCTTACGTCGGCAACGACCTCTCGAAGTTTTGCTCCATTGTCGCGAACCACCTTGGTCATCTCGTCGTTATTCTGCTTAACGCCGAAAGTGACCTGTTCCGTGAGCTGAACGATTTTGCTTTCAATTTGCGGGAGACTTCCGGACGCCGTCGTCAGCAATTGACCCAACGATTTAAGAGCCTCGTGTAGATGATTTCGTTGCGTCTCCAGACCCGTTAAAAGGTGCGAAAGCTGGTCAGCTAAAACTCCAAAGGTTTCGGCGTTACTAACCACAACGGCGTACCGCTCCGTTGCTATCGCCATGCTTTCGGCGGTACGCGACTGCTGGGAAACCGCCTCTGAAAGCTGGTTCCTGTAATTGTCCTGCCAAGTAAGCAATCGGCCCACTGCGATGTTTAGCTGCTTGAAATTCTCACCAAATTGCTCAGATATCTTCGTATTGAAGTCGCGGATTACTTCCCGCAACGCTTGAATCAGAGCCTTAGAGTTATTCTCAGCCAATTGTTTGGCGAATTCGACGTGTGATCGTTGCAGTCGATCCAAGCGGTCGTTTGTGTCTTGTCGAGTTAGGCGGAGTTGCGTCAGTAAGGTCGAATTATCCTGCCCTACAATGGAATGTTCGACGGCAATTAGTTGATTGTACAGATCGTCGACTGTGGCACCCTGAATTTTCTGTTTTTGCCCTTTCTTGGCGACTCCAAGGAACGCAAATCTCAGTTTTATCGTGATGGCGATGCCGACGCCTACGACAGATGCAAAGACCGCCGTCTTAAGACCTTCAAGAAGCAGTGGAAGGCTGGTGTCGATTTGGTTCGGGTCAAATCGGTAGAGCCCTTGAGCAATTCCGAGAAATGTAAAAAAGATTCCGCAAGTGGTGAAAATGGATGGACCGTCATGAACTATTCTTTCGTTATACGCGATGTGGGCGACGACACCTCCAACTAACAAAAATACCACGGCTGATTGGGTAATTAACGGCAGCGAAAAAAAGACCTGCGCGATTCCTGGCATGGATACCCCCAAGACCCCACAACACCGTCGCCCGGTGAATTGTTAGCCGACACAACTCTGAGTGCAAGAGCTGATTGTGATTATCCGGACCGAGACGAATGTGAGGATGCCTTCAGGGGCGGCCTTCTACCTTAAGATTTTCTCGGTAGGAGCAATAATCCGAGTGCCAAACCCGCAATGACACCGCCAAGACGGGCTTTCCAAGCGCCACCTGATGTGGCGCTCTGTCGAGAGTTTGCTTTAACCTGATAAGACTTGGTGGAAAAACGAGCGACGATGCCAATAGTCTGAACGAATCCAGCCGCCGGGTTCGATGACGTGGAACATCTGCTTATTCACAGACCGATGGCGCATAACGTCTTCACAAATACGGGTGTCTTATAGTGTTGGTCTCCACGGGTTTTTCGCTGAAATCCAACACGACCACCATTTTAGTGGCTCACATGGCGGCAGCGGTGGCAGGTTTCCCGTCGGATAGCAGTGATAATAAACAACAGACAAATCAAAGACGAAATTACGAGTTGGTGCCCGTGGAGGGAATCGAACCCCCATGCCTTGCGGCGCACGATTTTGAGTCGTGTGCGTCTACCAGTTCCGCCACACGGGCTTAAGCCGCGATGTATATCGTCGGTCGCGGCCGACGTCCATAATGCGGATCGACAGCAGCCTTACTTCACACCGGCTTGATCCATTCGGCCTTGCTTCCGCCCCAAGGATCGGCAAATTGCCGACGGCGACGGCTTATTGCGACTGACCCTGCGCGGCCGACATTTCAAGCGCCGCCTCTCAAGGACCCTTCGGCTCCGGGACAAGACCGATGAAGCAAACCTGGATCAATCGGCTTTACGACCAGCCGGCCGCTGCCGCTGCACTCGCGGTCTTTGCGGTGGGGCTCGCCACGCTCTGCGGCGCCTGGTTCTTCCAATATGTTTTGAAGTATCAGCCCTGCCCGCTCTGCCTCGAGGAGCGCATCCCTTATCATGTCGTCATTCCGCTTTCTCTCCTGGTGGCGCTCGCGGCTTTTGTCGGCGCGCCGCGCAAGCTGGTCATGGTCGGCTTCGTCGCCATTATCGGCATCGTGCTGTTCAACGTCGTGCTGTCGACCTATCACGCCGGCATCGAATGGCGCTGGTGGCCCGGCCCGCCCGATTGCACCGGACCGGCGACCGATTTCAAATCCGGCGGCGGGCTGCTCAGCCAGCTGCAGACGATCCATGTTCCGCGCTGCGATGAAGCCGCCTTCCGCTTTCTCGGCATCTCGCTCGCGGGCTATAATGTCTTGATCTCGCTCGCGCTCGTCGCATTCGCGGGCTTCGGGCTGTTGGCGCGCGAACCCGTCGAAGCGTGAACCCGTTAAGCGGGAGCGGACGAATTGAAGAGAATGATGCAGGAAAGCGGCTGTCACCGCGCCTTCGTCATTGCGTTGATAACCTGCTATTGGTCACCAGCCTGTCCGTGTGCCGGAAGATAATACCGGCGAACCCGGGCAGCCGTAAGAGGAGGCGTCCATGAGCATACTCGGAAGCATCGTGTCGGCGATTTTCCATCACGCCGGTGTAGGTTCGGCGCAAGCAGCACCAGCGCCGTCGTCCCCCGCAGCGGGCGGCGTGATGCCGCCAAAACAGCCGGCCGGCTCGGTCGATGTCGACGCCGCGCTGACCAAGCTCGCGACGGCGAACAAAGAGAAGCTCGACTGGCGTCACTCGATCGTCGATCTGATGAAGCTGCTCAACCTCGATTCGAGCATCGCCGCGCGCAAGGAATTGGCGAAGGAGCTGCATTATACCGGCGACACCAATGATTCAGCCAAGATGAATGTCTGGCTGCATGCGCAAGTGATGCAGAAGCTCGCGGAGAACGGCGGCAAGGTGCCGGCCGATCTTCTGCACAAGTAATCCCATTTCAAACTGAAGCCGTTCCGTACCTCTGGTACGGACGACAAGCTTCGATTAGGCTGGCCTGACGTCTTTTAACGAAGACGCCGGGGCGGCGTCGTTTTATTGCACGGAGGGGCATTGCCATGGGTCTATTCAGCAATCTCAATTTGGGCGGCACGCTTTCGGGCGTCTTGAGTTCGCTGCAATCGGCCGCGGTGCCGGCACTGATCAATGCCGTTCTCGAGAAAACGCAATATCACGACATCAATGGCCTGGTCGCCGCTCTGGAAAAGGGCGGGCTCGGGCCGCAGGTGCAGTCATGGCTTGGCAACGGCGGCAACATGCCGATCACCGAGGATCAGTTGAAAGCGGTCCTCGGTAACAGTCAGGTTCAGGATTTCGCCCGGCAGCTCGGGCTGCCGGTCGACGCCACGCTCAAGATCTTGGCGCAGTATTTGCCTGAACTGGTCGACAAAGCGAGCCCGAACGGCACGCTGCAATCGCACCGCACTTGAACTGCATCGGACGTAAACGCGTTGTAACTGCAACTTTGTTGTCACCACATCGGCGTGAGACCCCACCATCTTTCAGCACCTCAAATCATCTCTGGAGTGACACATGAAGACGATCGCAATCATCGCTGCTTCCCTGTGCATCGCCGGCGCCGCATTTGCGCAGGCCCCCGCGCCGGCCCCCGCCCCGACGGCTCCGGCTCCGGCCGCCGCCGCTGCCGGAAGCGGCCCGGCCGATGCCGCCGGCGCCACCTGTCAAAGCACGATCGGCCCGAAGAACTTGCATGGCGCGGCGCTGAAGAGCTCGGCGACGAAATGCTGCAAGGACGCCGCCACCGCCGCGAAGCTTCATGGCGCCGCCGCCTCAAGCTTCACCAAGAAGTGCGTATCGGACGTGATGCCCCCGGCGGCCCCGGCGGCGGCTCCCAAGAAGAGCTAAGTCCGAAGCAGCCGGCCTTCTTGCCGATTAAGTCGTCGGAATTCTTAAGCTATTCGGCGATATCCTGATCTAGTGCCGCCTGCGGGCTTGACCCCGCGGGCGGCACGCCTATAAACCCGTGCCCCGGGCATGATCCGGAAAAGTGGGCACCGGTTTTCCGATAAGATCATGCCCCGCTCATATCTCCTGGACCGGGCGGTTAGCTCAGCGGAAGAGCACTTCCTTGACATGGAAGGGGTCACAGGTTCGATCCCTGTACCGCCCACCAGCCTTCGCTCGCGAAGCGGGTGAAGGCTGCCGCGCCGAAGCCGAACGGCGAAGGCGGGCTGGCGGCAGCGAGCTACGGCTCGGCAAAGCAGCAAACAACTTCAATACACCGCCCGTCCGCCGGAAATGTCGAACACGGCGCCGGTCGAGAACGAACAATCCTCCGACGCGAGCCAGGCCACCAGCGCGGCGATTTCGTCGACCGTAACGAAGCGGTTCATCGGGATTTTCGACAGCATGTAATCGATCTGCGCCGGCGTCATCTGGTCGAACAGATCGGTCTTGGCCGCCGCCGGCGTCACGCAATTCACCAGCACGCCTTTGGTCGCAAGCTCCTTGGCGAGCGACTTGGTCAGTCCGATCAGGCCCGGCTTTCGATGCCGAATAATGCGAGGCGTTCGGATTGCCCTCCTTGCCGGCGATGGAGGCGATATTGACGATGCGGCCATAGCCGCCCGCAATCATATGCGGGACGACGGCGCGGCAGGTCAGATAAGGCGCGATCGAGATTGACCTCGACCACGCGCCGCCAGACATCGGGCGGAAGTTCCCAGGTCGGCGCGTTGCCGCCGGTGATGCCGGCATTGTTGACGAGGATGTCGATCTTGCCGGTGTCGCGGATGAGCGCGTCGGTCGCGCGCGCGATCGAAGCTTCGTCGGTGACGTCGACAGCGGCCGTGAAAATACGGCCGCTGCTCTTCAGCGCCGCGGCGGCTTTCTCCAGCGCCGCCGCATCCATGTCCCATAAGCGCCACCGTCGCGCCTGAGCCGAGCAATCTTTGCGCAATGGCATAGCCGATGCCTCTCGCTCCGCCGGTAACGATCGCCGTCCGATTTTGCAGATCGATGGCGTTCATCGTGCGACCGCCGTTTTTGGTCCGATTAATTTTGGTTGCGCATGATCTTGCCCGAAAACCGGGATCCACTTTTCGGGATCATGCGGCTAGAACTTCACGCGATCGGCGCCCTTCAACCCCAAGGTCGCGCGCGCTTCGGCGGGCGTCGCGATCTCATAGCCGAGATCCTCGACGATGCGGCGGATCTTCGTCGACCTGCTCGGCATTGCTCTTGGCGAGCTTGCCGGGCCCGATATAGAGCGAGTCCTCAAGGCCCACGCGCACATTGCCGCCCATCATCGCCGCCGTGGTGCAGAAATTCATCTGATGCCGCCCGCCGGCCAGCACCGACCATTGATAGTCCTTGCCGAACAATTTGTCCGCCGTGCGCTTCATGAACAGAAGATTGTCGAGATCGGGACCGATGCCGCCGAGAATGCCGAAGATCAGCTGCAGAAAGATCGGCGGCTTGAACATGCCGCGATCGACCAGATGCGCGAGATTATACAGGTGCCCGGTGTCGTAGCATTCGTGCTCGAACTTCACGCCGTGGCCTTCGCCTAGCGTCTTATAGACCTTCTCGATGTCGCGGAACGTGTTGGGAAAGATATAGCCGTCGGAATTGAGCAGATAGCTCTCCTCCCAATCGTATTTCCAGTTCTTGTAGCGCTTCGCCATCGGGTAGAGCGCGAAATTCATCGAGCCCATATTCATCGAGCACATTTCCGGCGACAGCGTATTCGCCGCCGAGATGCGCTGATCGACCGTCATGGTGACGGCACCGCCGGTGGTGATGTTCACCACCGCGTCGGTCGCCTGCTTGATGCGCGGCAGAAACTGCATGAAGACGTTGGCGTCCGATGACGGCCGGCCGTCCTTGGGGTCGCGCGCATGCAGATGCAGGATGGCGGCACCAGCCTTGGCGGCATCGATCGCCTGCTCGGCGATCTGATCGGGCGTGATCGGCAGCGCGTCCGACATGGTCGGCGTATGGATCGAGCCGGTAATCGCACAGCTGATGATGATTTTGTTCGCCATTGGTCCGTTTCTCCCTGTACCAGTACCGGCGTCCCGCGGGTTACTCCCGCGCGGGGCTAAGTTCCTCAAATACCACCTTGCGTTCAAGCGGAAAAACCGAGAAGCCGAAACGCGCGACGATCGAGCCCCCAAATGCCCTTCGGCGCCGCGAGCATGATCAGGATCGCCACCAGGCCGAGCATCATCAGATAGAGCGTGCCGAGATCGGCGAGCGTCTGGCGCAGCAGGAAAAACACGATCGTGCCCACGATCGGCCCCTCGATGCGGCCGATGCCGCCGATCACGGTGATAAAAATAATGAAGGCCGTCCAGTCGTTGACGCTGAAGGCGGCATCCGGCGAGATGCGCAGCTTCTGCAGGAAAATCAGCGCGCCGACCATGGCGGTGCCGCAGGCGGTGACGATATAGACCAGCAGTTTGGTGCGGGTGACGTCGATGCCGCTGCAGCGGGCCGCGATTTCGCTGTCGCGGATTGCCTTGAGCGCGAGCCCATAGCGCGAGCGCAGTAATAGGACGATGGCGGCGAGGATCGCGATCACCAGCGCGAGCGCGATCCAATATTCGACGAAATCACGCAGTTGGCGCGTCGGCGCAATCGCGATCACCATGGATGCCGGCAGGCTTGTGCCTGAACCGCCGCCGAGCACCGAAACCTGCGACGCGGTGAGGCGAAATACTTCGGCGACGATCCAGGTGCCGATCGCGAAATAATGTCCGCGCAGGCGGAACACCAAACCAGCGACCGGGATCGCCACGACGCCGGCAATGATGCCCGCAAGCGGTATCGCCCAGAGCGGGGAAATACCGGCGAGGATCACGAAAGCAAAGAGCAAATAGGCGCCGAGCCCGACGTAGGCCTGCTGTCCGACCGAAACCAGGCCGGCATAGCCGGCCAGGAGATTCCACAAGCTCGCCAGCGCCACATAGGCGAACATTTCCGACAGCAACTGCAAGTCATCGCGGCCGGCCCAGAGCGGCGCGGCCGCAAGCGCGGCAACGACGAGCGCGCACAGCGTCAGGCCGATATGGCTTGAGCGGTCACCGAAGACGACGCGGACGTTTTGGCGCACGCTTTTGGCAGCGCTCGTTGCCGTGCTCATGTGCGCACCTTGGGGAACAGGCCCTGCGGCCGCACTGCGAGTACCACGAGAAACGCAATGTGGCCGGCGAGAACCTGCCAGCCGGGATTGAGGTGGGCGCCGATCGCCTGCGCAACGCCGAGGATGAGCCCGCCGGCCAGCGTGCCCCAGAGACTGCCGAGCCCGCCGATGATCACCG
This sequence comes from uncultured Alphaproteobacteria bacterium, assembly GCA_963746715.1. Classification (GTDB taxonomy): domain Bacteria; phylum Pseudomonadota; class Alphaproteobacteria; order Rhizobiales; family Xanthobacteraceae; genus BOG-931. The sequence goes on from CAVVCW010000001.1 coordinate 440,398, forward strand.
CCTCGAAGCCGAAGATCAGCCGCGCCGGCCCTTGCGACGGATCAAAATTGGCGCGCACCGCGAGAAATACGCCAGCGATGGCGACGACAGCGAGTGACAGCGCCATGGCGAGCGCAAAGACGCGGCGATTGTCGAGACCCATCAATTGCGCAACTTCGGGATTGTCGGCGGTGGCGCGGAAGGCGCGGCCGAGCGCGGTGCGATAGAAGATGAATTGCAGGCCCGCGATCACCGCGACTGCGACGGCGAACTGCAGGAGCGGCAACACGCCGACATAGATGCCGTCGGTCAGCCGGATCGTCGCCACCTCGATGTCGCCGGCCTGCAATTTGACGCTGTCGGCGGTGAAGAGCGTCAGCAAGCCGTTCTGGATGATGACCGACAGGCCGAAAGTGACGAGGAGCGGCGGCAGCAGATCGTCGCCGAGCGTGCGGTTGAGCACGAACCATTGCAGCGCGTAGCCGATCAGCGCCATGACCGGCACGACGATGATCAGCGCCGTCAGCGGCCCGATGCCGAGTGTCTGCGTCGTGACCAGCGCCACATAAGCGGCGAGCACGATGAGGTCGCCATGGGCGATGTTGACCAGCCGCATGACGCCGAAAATCAGCGACAGGCCGGCGGCGAACATGGCATAGAGCCCGCCGACTAAGATGCCCTGGAGGATGACGTTGATCCAGTCCACGCCTTACACCCCGAAATAGGCCGCGGCGATTTGCTCGCGCGACAAGTCTTTCGCCGCGCCGGTAAGCGCGACGCGGCCTTCCTGCAGGCAATAGACGCGCTGCGCCGCCTTGAGCGCCTGCACGATGTCCTGCTCGACCAGGATGATCGAGGTGCCGTGTTCAAGGATCGCCGGCAGCCGCGCATAGATGTCGCGCACCACGATCGGGGCGAGGCCGAGGCTGATCTCGTCGCATAACAGCAATTTCGGATTCGACATCAGCGCGCGGCCGATGGCCACCATCTGCTGCTGGCCGCCGGACAGCGCCGTGCTGGAAAATTTGCGGCGTTCGGCAAGCACGGGGAATAGCTCAAAGACCCGGTCGAGCGTCCAGGGTCCCGCGCGCTTGAGCTGACCGCCGATCAAAAGATTTTCCTCGACGCTGAGCGAGGGAAACAGTCCCCTGCCTTCCGGCACCAGCGCGATGCCGCGCGCGGCAACGGCATGAGCGGGCAGGCCGCCGATGGTTGAACCGTCGAAGACGATCGCCTCGGGCCGTGCACGCAAGGCGCCGGCGATGCTTTTGAGAAGTGCGCTCTTGCCGGCGCCGTTGGCGCCGATCACGGCGACAGCTTCACCCATGGCGACGTGAAGCGAGACGCCGAACAAGGCCTGGATGTCGCCATAGAACGCATCGAGATCGTGGACGGCGAGAAGCGGGGTCTCAGGCATCGGCTTCGATCCCGAGATAGATTTCCGCGACCTGCGGGCTCTTTATTACGGTCGCCGGATCGCCTTGCGCGATGAAGCTGCCGTTATGCAGCACCAAAAGCCGGTCGATGCTCGCGATCAGCGCATGGACCACATGCTCGATCCAGATGATCGAGACGCCGCCGCGCCGCACGTCGCGGATCAGCGCGATCAGCGCCTGGCATTCGTGCTCGGTCAGCCCGCCGGCGACTTCATCGAGCAGCAGCACGGCCGGGCCGGTCGCCAGCGCACGCGCCAGCTCGAGCCGTTTGCGATCGAGCAGCGTCAGGCTTCCGGCCGGCCGGTTGGCTTTGTCGGCAAGGCCGCAGCGTTCGAGGATGTCCATGCAGAGCTGGTAAGCATCACGCTCGCGGCGCCCGGCGCCGAAGGCCGACGCAACGACCAGATTCTCAAACACGCTCATGCCGGAAAACGGCAGAGGGATCTGAAACGAACGGCCGATGCCGGATTTGCTCTCGGACGTGCCGATGCCGAGCGCGCAACGCCGCTCGGGCGACAGTGGCGTAATATCGGCGCCGGCATAGAGTACCCGGCCGGAATCCGGCTGCACCGTGCCGCTGATGATGCCGAACAACGTGGTCTTACCGGCGCCGTTCGGCCCGATAATGCCGAGCGCCTCGCCCTCGCCAAGCGCAAGATCAACGCCGTCGGCAATAACAATCGCGCCGAAACGCTTGGAGATCTTGTCGAGAGCCAGAATCGGCGCAAAAACTGGCACATGAGGCGGTGTGGACATTCACTCAGGCCACGCGCTTGAAGTCCTGCTGACAGCGCCGCACCCGGCGCTCGTCAACCTCGATGCCGAGCCCGGGCCCATCCGGCACCACGACATGGCCGTTCTCGACGCGAAGCGGTGCGACGACGACATCTTCGGCAAGAGCCGGATTGGTCACGGTCAGCCCCCAGGCAAGTTCGGGCACTACGGCAGCAATGTGCGCCGCCGCGGCGGAAGCGACGCTCGACTCGCCGGTCTTGCAGGAAATGTTGATGCGCATGCCGAGCCGGTCGCAGAGGCGGCCGGCCTCGAACAGCGCGCGCAGCCCGCCGAGCTTGATCGCTTTCAAGCTCGCACCGCGCGCGGCCTTGCGCTCATGATGCCGCAGGATGTCGTCTGCCGAATGAAGACCTTCGTCAGCGCCGATCCAGATGTCGGGCGCGGCCGCCGCGACCCGCGCCATGCCATCGAGATCATGCGCTTCGACCGGCTGCTCGAAAAAATCGAGTCCGCAATCGGCGACGGCGCGCACGTAGCGCAACGCAGCGTCGGTGCTGTAACCCTGATTGGCGTCGGATGAGATGAGGCAGTTTTCGCCGCATTCCTTGCTTTGCGCTTTCAGCGTCGCGCAGACGAGGCGCGTACGTTCGGCATCGGCGTCGGCCGACGCGAGCCCGACCTTGATCTTGAAAGCGCGATAGCCCGCGGCGTAGCGCGCCTGCGCCTCGCGCAAATCCGCCGCCGCATCGTCCGAGCCGACCACGGCCAGGACCGGCATGCTTCGGCGCCGGACCTGCCCGAACAGCGCATGCAGCGGCCGGCCGGTGGCGCGGCCGACCAGATCGTGCAGCGCAATATCGATCGCCGCCTTGGCGCCGCTATTGCCGTACATCGCGGCATCCATCGCCGCCGCGGCGCCGGCAAAATCATCGGCGGCGCGCTTGAGCAACACGGGTGTCATATGCGTCACGGCCGCCATCATGCTGGCGACTGTTTCGCCGGTCATAGTCGGCGCCGAAGCGGCTTCGCCCCAGCCGACAATGCCGTTCTCGGCCTCGATGCGAAGGAGAACGTTATCGGCCCGCGCCACCGTTTCACCGGCCATCTGCACCGGTTTTTTCATCGGCAGGCTGACCGCGATGGGCTCGATGACCTTGATCTGCAATTGGCCGCCCAATTGGTCCTCCCGGGTGTCGTGGCAGGATGTTACCAGCCGTCATATTGCCCGTCCGCAATTAGATCAACTTTCTGCCGCTGTGTTGACCGCTGTCAAATGCATGCATGGCGACACGGTGCAGAACAATACGTGAAATACGCGGCACGATGCCCATTGCGTGGTGCCGATCCGGCGTCTATGTCGTGGGCGCGATTTTCGGGCGCGGTGGCTGAGGCGCGCTCTGAGCTTGGGAGTGCGCACGATGCGGGTGAAATCTGTGATGGCCAAATCAGTGTTGGCCTTTGCGGTGGTGTTGCCGCTAATCGCTGCAGGCCCTGCTGCGCCCGCCGATCTGTCGTCGCCAGCCGGCCTGTGGCAGGCCGTTGACGATGACACCAAGCAGCCAACCGGCTGGTTTCTCATCACCAATCATGACGGCGTCTATGCCGGCATCATTGCGAAAATGTTCATGAAGCCCGGCGAGAATCCGAACGTCGTGTGCGACCAGTGCAAGGACGACCGTCTCAATCATCCCTGGCTCGGGCTCGAAATCATCCGCGACATGAAGCAGGAAGAGTCGGACAAATACGGCGGCGGCAACATTCTCGATCCGCGCGACGGCAAGGTCTATCACGCGACGATGAAGCTGGCGCCGGACGGCCAGACACTGGTCGTGCGCGGCTATCTCGGCATCGAACTGCTCGGCAAGAATCAATATTGGGCGCGCTTGCCGGATTCCGCCTACAGCATGCTCGATCCGTCGATCAATCCGAATACGGCGGTGAAGCACGCGCCGGCGCCGGCCGGTGTGCCGATGATGGCGCCGCAGCACAAATCGGAATTGTCGCACCCGCAGACGACAGCGCGGCAGTAATCAACCCGCCTCTCGTCGCACCGGACGGTCGCGGTGCTGCGGCGTTGAGCGTTACACTTTTTCCGGTTCGGGCGCAGACGCCGGCCCAGGCTCGGGCCTCAGCTCGCGCGGTTTGCCCATCAGCACCGGCTGGAACAACGCTGCCGCCGCCATGGTCGTCAGCAGCGAAATTGCCAACAGCTTACCCATGCTCGACGTGCCGGGATGGCTCGAAAACCACAGGCTGCCGAAAGCCGTTGCCGTGGTGCAGGCCGAGAACGTCACCGCGCGCGTCAGGACCGATTGCAACAGGTTGGTCTGCCCCTCGCGCCACGCCATGATGTAGTAAATCTTGAACGCGACGCCGACGCCCAACAGCAATGGCAGCGCGATGATGTTGGCGAAGTTGAGCGGCAGATCGACCAGAACGCAGATTTCAAGCGTAACGACGCCGGCGAGCAGCAACGGCACCAGCGTCAACAGTACGTCGCCGATCCGGCGTAGCGTGATCCAGAGAATGATGCCGATGGAAAGCAACGCGCAGATGCCCGCCTCGATAAAGGCCGAGACGATGGCGCGGCGCGCTTCCAGAATAGAGATCGGTCCTTCGGTCGCCTCCGGCGCCACCGACTGAACGGCGCGGGCGAAGGCTTGCAGATTGGCGTTGTCGCTGGGGTCGCCGCTCGGGGCGACATCGACGCGGGCGTTGCCATCGGCGGTGATCCATTGGCTCTTCAGCGACGCCGGCAGATTGTTGAGCGTGACTTCCTGCGCCGAGAACAGATGCCGCAGATCGTCGAGCGCGGTCCTGAGCGGCTGCACGAACACGGTCTCGGCGCGCTGCCGCACGGCGGGATCGGCCTTGGCCAAAGCCGCCATGTCGGTCGCGAGCCGTTTCGCCGCGACCGCGCCGGTCCCGCTGCCGTTGCCGGCGAGCCGGTTGAGCGCGTCGACGGTGGAATTCATCATGCTGATATTTTGCGCGTCAGTCGGCGGCGCGCTCGGCGCCGCCGGATTGAGCGCCGGCAGCAGCGTCTTCGCCGCGGCCTCAATGAGCGGCAGCTTCTGCGGCTGATCGGGCGGAATGAAGCTCGACAGGGTCAGGACACGCGACACCTGCGGCAGCGTCCGCAGCTTCGCGGCGGTCTGATCGGCTTCCGTCAATGACGGCGACAGGATCTGAATATCGTTGGTGCCGCTCTCCGGGTCGGTTTTCAGCTGCAGATAGGTCGCCACCGCTTCGGTTTTCGGGCTTCGCAGATTGATCGGATTGAAATCGAACCGCAGCCAATGCAACAGCGGCAATCCGCCGGCAACGACGACGCCGGTCATGATCAAGATCGCAATGCGATGCCGCGCCAGAAACTCGTCGACCGGCGCCAGCACCGCATAGCCGAGCACCTTCGGCTCGGCCGGCGGCTTGAGCACGGCGAGCAGCGCCGGCAGCGTCGTGATGCTGGTGGCAAAAGCGATCAGCATGCCGACGCCGGCGATGAGACCGAGCTCGGACACGCCTTTGTAAACCGTCGGCAGGAAGGACAAGAAGCCGGCCGCGGTCGCGAGCGCCGCAAGCGTCAGCGGCCCGCCGGCGCGGCTGCCGGCTTCCAACAGCGCCATGCGCAGATCGTCGACATTGTGCCGCTCGGCGCGATAGCGCACGCTGAATTGCAGGCCGAAATCGACGCCCAAGCCGACGAACAGAACCGCGAAATAGACCGAGATCAGATTGAGCGTGCCGACCATCATCATGCCGACCGCGGCCGTCACGGCGAGCCCGATAACAAGCGAGACAAAGACCGCGAAGATGATGCGGAACCAGCGCAGCGCAAGCCACAGGATCATGAGCACGATCGCGACCGTCACCGTGGCGTTGAGCGCGGCATTCTCCTTGATGGTGGCGAATTCTTCGTCGGCCATCGGCACCGGACCGGTCAGCCGCAGGCGCGCCTGATATTTGCCGGCGATATCGAGGTCGGCGGCGGCCTGGCGAACGGCTTCCGTGGCGCGCTGGCCTGGCTCGAGCTCGGCGTAATTCAGCGTGGCTTGGATTTCGAGGAAGCGCAGCTTCTCGCTCGGCGTCGTCGCCCGTCCCTGCACCATTTCGTGCCAGGAAAAGCTTGCCGGCTTGCCGGCATTGACGTTCTCGATCGCGTTCGCGGCGAGATTCATCGGCCACTGCATATTGTCGAGCGTGAGCTGACCGCCCTGCACGCCGAGCAGGCTGAGCTGGAAGGCCTGGATGACGCCGCGGAGCGACGGGTCGCCGGCGAGCACCTGAACCAGACGCTGCGCCTGCCCGAGAACCTTCATCTGCGGCTCGAGATCTTTCACCGGCTCGAACAGCAAGCCGTTCTGCGCGAAGAAAGGCCCGCCTTTCGGCTGTTCGATGGAGTGGAACAGATCCTTCTGCGGCGCGAGCTTCGCCACCAGCGCGTTGGTCGCTTCATCGACCAGTTCAGGGGTGGGCGCATCGACCACCGCGACGATCAATTCGAATTGCGGGAACGCCTTTTCGAATCTCGCTTCGCGCTGCCGCCAATCGATATTCGCCGAAATGAGCTGGTTGATGTCCGTCGTCATGGAGAAATGCGTGGCCGCATACCAGGACGCCAGCACGGCAAGCAGAACGGACAGTCCGATCACCGGCCAGGCATTTTTCGCGGAAATGCTGATGGCGCGGACGACAAAGGCGGTAATCGATTTCATGAGCGAGTTGGTCAAGGGAATACAATCGTCAGTGATTGGGGGATCAACAAACCGGCGTTTGAGGCTTCAAGACAGCGGCGAAAAGGAGGCGGACACGGCTGCGGGATGGGCTATGGGTTGGATCTTGGCCGCGTCGGCGCGCTTAGATGCCCTGATTTGACGCAAAAGTGAAATCATGGATATTTTCCTACATTGTCGCGCGGCCGCCGCGGCCGGACGCGGATAAGCACGCTGAAACCGATGACGCAACTGAATGCCGCAATCCCGTCTTGGCCGCCAATTTCTTCGGCCGATACGATTAATGGCCTGCCTGGAGCGCCCTTTTTCACACCAATCAGCGGGCCCCCGAACCGGTTGCAGCGAAACAGACGCCGTTTAACGGCCAGGGCCTCGTCGCCGGTCCAAAGACCCTTTCGATTCCAGTAAATCCCTGTTTAGCAGGCGCTTTTGCAGTTCGACCGGTGCGGATTTACCATCTGGTCTAATGTAAATGTGAGGCTTCAAAGGGCCATCGTACTGGACAAGAAGCGGTATTTCCGCTCAATGGTGGTTTTGGGGGTCATCGGCCTCAGGTGCTGGGCTTGCCTGCAGTTTGGCAATGAACCTGAGCGCCCGTCCCATAAACAGATCAGGGCTTGATTAGGCCGGTTGAGCTGCCAAGTAGCAACGACATCTAGACGACATCGCCAAGTAACGGCGCCGATTGGCGGTTCGAGGATAAGTCGCGGTTCGAGTAACGGATATCTGATACGAGACTGCCAAATAAACCCGACATAAACAGCCGCGCTGCCTTGGTTGCGTCGCAAAGCCGCAGCAAAGGCCGCAACCGAAGCGACGTCAAATCGTCGTCGCAAGAGGCGTAGCAAAAGCCGTAACCGGACGAGAATTTGCCGGACAGGTTCTGGAGATCTTGATGAAAGTGATACTCGCCCAGCCCCGCGGTTTCTGCGCCGGCGTCGTGCGCGCGATCGAAATCGTCGAACGGGCGCTGCAAAAATACGGCCCGCCGGTCTATGTGCGCCACGAGATCGTGCACAACAAGCACGTGGTGGAAAGCCTGAAAGCCAAAGGCGCGCATTTCGTCGAGGACCTCTCCGAAGTGCCGCCCAATGCCGTCACCATTTTCAGCGCCCATGGCGTCGCCAAAAGCATCGAAGAGGAAGCGGCATCGCGCAATCTGCCGGTGCTCAACGCGACCTGCCCGCTGGTCACCAAGGTGCACAATCAGGGCAAGCGCTATGTCGGCCAGGGCCGCAGGCTCATTCTCATCGGCCATGCCGGGCATCCGGAGGTCGAAGGCACGATGGGCCAGATTTCCCAGCCGGTGACATTGGTGCAGACCGAGGCCGATGTCGCCAAGCTCGAGATTCCGGCCGATACGCCGGTCGCCTATGTCACGCAGACCACGCTGTCGGTCGACGATACGCGCGGCATCATCGCGGCGCTGCACAAACGCTTCACCGACATTGTCGGACCCGAGACGCGCGACATCTGCTATGCGACGCAGAACCGGCAGACCGCGGTGCGTGAACTATCGACGCTGGTCGACGTTATCCTTGTGGTTGGCGCCAAGAACAGTTCCAACTCCAATCGCCTGCGCGAAATCGGCGAGGAGGCCGGCAAGCCGAGCTATCTGATCGCCGATGGCAGCGAGCTCGACTCGACCTGGTTCGAGAATGTCCAGACCGTCGGCATCACTGCCGGCGCGTCGGCGCCGGAAGTGCTGGTCGAGGACGTGATCGACGCGCTACGCCGGCTCAATCCGGTCGATGTCAGCCAGCTGCATGGCCGGCATGAGACCATCGAATTCCGCCTGCCGCCCGAACTGACCGACGGCGTCACCGCCGGCCGCGTCACGGCAAAAGTATAACTTTCCAATCCCTCGCCCGCTGCGGCGACATCGGAAGCACATTCAAGAGGAAGCAAGTTTTGGGTGTATCTCTGCGACAGAAGGCCGCCGTCGGTGCCTATGTGCTGCGTCAGCGTCTGGCTGGGCGTAAGCGCTATCCGCTCGTGCTGATGCTCGAGCCGTTGTTCCGCTGCAACCTCGCCTGCTTCGGCTGCGGCAAGATCGATTATCCGGACGCGATCCTCAACAAGCGCCTATCGGTCAAGGAATGCCTCGACGCGGTGGACGAATGCGGCGCGCCGATGGTCGCCATTCCCGGCGGCGAGCCGCTGATCCACAAGGAGATCGGCGAGATCGTCGCCGGCATTGTCGCGCGCAAGAAATTCGTCTCGCTGTGCACCAATGCGCTGCTTCTGGAAAAGAAGCTCAATCTGTTCACCCCGTCGCCGTATCTGTTCTTTTCGGTGCATCTCGACGGCCTCAAAGCTCACCACGACAAGTCGGTGTGCATGGAAGGCGGCTACGAAAAGGCCGTGGCCGGAATCAAAGCCGCGCAAGCCAAGGGCTTCACCGTCAATGTCAACTGCACCGTCTATGGCGGGCACCCGCCGGAAGACATCGCGAAATTCCTCGACCTCACCACGCAGATGGGTGTCGGCGTCACGATCTCGCCCGGTTATGCCTATGAACGCGCACCGGATCAGGAGCACTTCCTGGCGCGGCGCAACACCAAGGAAGTGTTCCGCAAGGTCTTCGCGCTCGGCAAGGGCAAGAACTGGAACCTGACGCATTCCGCCATGTTCCTCGACTTCCTCGCCGGCAATCAGGAATTCCACTGCACGCCGTGGGGCATGCCGACGCGCAACATTTTCGGCTGGCAGAAGCCCTGCTATCTGCTCGGCGAAGGCTACGCGAAAACCTTCACGGAGCTGATGGAGACCACCGACTGGGACGCCTACGGCACCGGCCGCTACGAAAAGTGCGCGAACTGCATGGCGCATTGCGGCTACGAGGCGACCGCCGCCGACGCCATGATGAAGCATCCGATCGAAGCGATGATGATCGGGCTGCGCGGCGTGAAGACCGAAGGTGCGATGGCGCCGGAAATCGACATGTCGAAGCAGCGCCCGGCGCAATACGTCTTCGACAGCAACGTGCAACTGACAATGTCGGAAATGCGCGCCAACGAAGCGCGCGAGAAGGCCGCCAAAGCGGCCAAGACAGACGCGACGCGGACCTCAGCCAGCGCGGCGTAAGTCACACCGTCATTCCGGGGCGACCCAAAGGGCCGAACCCGGAATCCATATTCACGTAAAATGCGGACGATGCTCAGCGCGAAAGCTGCGCGCGCCGGGACTATGGATTCCGGGTTCGCCGCTTCGCGGCGCCCCGGAATGACGCGTCATCACATCCCGAACGCCACCCGCTTGTCGTTGCCGTCTTTCAGATTGCGGTAGCGCGCCAACGCCCAGAGCGGAAAGAATTTCGAATAGCCGTGGTAGCGCAGATAGAACACCCGCGGGAAACCCGTCGCGGTGTAACGCGGCTCGTTCCAGAAACCGTCGTCACCTTGCGTATCGGCGAGGTACCTCGCGCCGCGAATAACCGCAGGGTGATCGACCTCGCCGGCGACGAGCAGGCCTAAGAGCGCCCAGGCGGTTTGCGATGACGTCGAGGGCGCCGGCTCATAGCCGCGATAATCGAGCTTATAGCTCGACCCATCCTCGCCCCAGCCGCCGTCCGGATTTTGGATGGCGACGAGCCAGTCCACGGCCTTGCGCATTTCCGGCGCGTTGCGGTCAAACCCCACGGCGTTGAGCGCGCACAGCACCGACCAGGTGCCATAGATGTAATTCATGCCCCAGCGGCCGTACCAGGAACCGTCGGCAAGTTGGGTGTGGCGCAGATAATCGACGCCGCGTTTCACCGTGTCGCTTGTGGTGTCGCCAAGTTGCCCCAGCATCGACACGCAGCGCGCGGTGACGTCTTCGGTCGGCGGGTCGAGCAGCGCGCCGTGATCGGCAAACGGGATGTTGTTGAGATAATGATATTCGTTGTCGGCATCGAAAGCGCCCCAGGCGCCGTTACTGCTCTGCATGCCGACGATCCATTCGCGCGCGCGCTCGATCTGGCTCTGGTAATCGACATTGACCAGGTTCTGCATGCGCTCCATCGCCAATCTATCCATGGCCATCGCGACGACGGCGGTGTCATCGACGTCGGGATAATGCGGGTTGGCATATTGGAAGGCCCAGCCGCCCGGCCGCACATTCGGGCGGCGCGCGATCCAATCGCCGCGCACATTGAGCACCTGCATCGGCACCAGCCAATCGAGACCGCGCTTCACTTGGGCGACGGCGCGCTCGCCGCCGGCTTCGAGCAGCGCATGCGCGGCCAGGCCAGTGTCCCAGACCGGCGACACGCAAGGCTGGCAATAGGCTTCGTCGTCGTGAACGGCGAGAAGCTTCTCGACCGATTTACGCGCGATGGCGCGGCGCGGATCGTCGGCGGGAATGCCGAGCGCGTCATACATCATGACGCTGTTGGCCATGGCCGGGAAGATCGCGCCGAGCCCGTCCTCGCCGTTGAGGCGCTCGCCAACCCAGGCCACGGCCTGATCAAGGGCGCGCTGATGCGAGCCTTTGGGGAAGAACGGCTCGGTCGCGTGCAGCACCTTGTCGACCACGTGGAAGAACCAGAACCACGATGCCTTCTGCTGCGGCGCTTTCGGCGTCGGCCCAAGCGTCTGCGGCTGATCGATAAACAATTCGTCGATGCGCACACCTTTGGGGTTACGCGCGCGCGGCCGCTTCGCCATCAGCACCAAGAGCGGCACGATGACCGTGCGGCTCCAATAGGAGATTTTGTCGAGATGGAACGGAAACCATTTCGGCAACAGCATGATCTCGATCGGCATCGCCGGCACCGCGCGCCACGGCACGATGCCGTAGAGCGCGAACATGCAGCGCGTGAACACGTTGCTTGCTTCGGCGCCGCCGCGGGCGCGGATCGCGTCACGGGCCCGGCGCATGTGGTCGGCCTGCGGATCGTCGCCGATCATCTTCAGCGCAAAATAGGCCTTCACCGTCGCGCTCATGTCGAAGACGCCGTCCTGGAACAGCGGCCAGCCGTCGTGCTTGCCCTGGATGCGGCGCAGATAATTGCCGATCTTGGCTTCAAGCACCGGATCGACGGGCTCCGCCAGGTGGTGACGCAGCAGGACATATTCGGCCGGGATGGTGGCGTCAGCTTCGAGCTCGAAAAGCCAATGACCGTCGGGGCGCTGGCAGGCGAGCAGCGCGTCGCGCGCGGCGTCGATGTGCCGGTCGAGATCGAGCTGGCCCGCTCGCGGTTTGTTTGTTTGCAATTCGCTCACGTCGTTCATGTCAGCTGGCTCTCGGATATTTCACCTGAGAATGCTATCGGCCGCGCGGTTGCCGGATCGGATGGCACCTTCGATCGTCGCGGGCAAGCCGGTATTTGTCCAATCCCCGGCCAGGACAAGATTTCGCCACGAAGTCGTCGCGCCCGGTCGTTTGGCATCCTGTTCCGGGGTTGCGGCAAAGGTAGCGCGGCGCTCGCGCACGATCTGCCAGGGTGGCATTGGATCAGCCGGCAATCCGGCGACCGTGGCAACTTCGGTCCAGATCGTCTTCGCCAGTTCCTCGCGCGGAGTGTCGATCAGCCGGTCGCCGGCGCTGACCGTTACCGACAAACGGCCGGGAAAGGCGAAAATCCATTCCGTCGTGGCATTAAGCACGCCGACGATCCGCGGCTGGCCGGCCGGCGGTTCGATGCGGAAATGCGCATTGACGATGGCGCGGAATTCGGTCGGCACGTCGAGCCCGCGAATGAGAGCGCTTGCGATATAGGGCGGCACCGCGAGGACGACCGCATCGTCAGCACCTAGCGCAATGGTCTCGCCGGCGAATTCGAGCGCCGCGACGCGCCCGTCGCCGAATTGCAGCGCGCGAAGCTGATGCTCGAACCTCACGCCGGCGCCGCGCTGCTCCAGCGTAGCGAGCGCCGGCGCCACCAGCGTGTCGCCTAGCCCCTCGCGCGCGATCAGCGGCCGGCAGGCAAGCCCGCCGGCAGCAAGCGTCTCGCGCACGATGGCGCTTGCGAGCTTGGCCGAACCGAGCGGCGGATCGATGTTGAGCGCCGCAAGCATGAGCGGCTCGACCAGCCGCTTATAGACCACGCCCTCGCAGGCGATGATCTTGCCGACCGGCTTGCTTGGATCGGCGAACAACAATCGCGCCAGCGACAGGTAGTCGAGCGCGCGCGTGCCCGGCACGCGGCGCTGCGGATCAAAAATCCAGAACGGCAGACGCCCGTCATCGAAGCGCAAGGTCCAGCGCTCGTTGCTCTTCAAATCGACGAACGGGAATTCGGCGTGATCGGGGCCGGCCAAGCGATCCGTGCCGCCGATTTCGCGCAAATAGCCGAGCGCGGCGCGATTGCCCGACAGCAAAAGATGATTGCCGTTGTCGATGGTCATGCCGACGAAAGCGTCGTGATAGGACCGGCAGCGGCCGCCGGCGAAAGCGGTCGCCTCGTGAACAACGACATGCTCGCCGCGGCCAGTGAGCTTGATCGCCGCGGACAAGCCGGCGAGGCCGGCACCGATAATGTGCACAACACGCGTCATGGTGAAATCGCTCAGAAGAAATTACGCAGCACGATAAGGAGGAATTTCGCCTTGGGCAGGCGCACCCGTTGGCGCGGCGGGTTAAAGCCACGGGCGATCAAACCTTTGAGGATCAGGTAATAGGCCTCGCCCATGATCCGCGGCGCGCGGACCTGGCGGCGCGGTGTTTTTGCCATGATCGCGCGCGCGCTTTTGAACTCGTCCTGTGCCAGCGCGACGATGGCGGCGCACGGCTTGGCGATCGCGGAGTTCGCGACGACCGTGACCGGATCGGCCGATGTGATGCCGGCTGCCTGCAGTTCTTCCCGCGGCAGATAGAGCCGGCCGAGGCCGGCGTCCTCATCAAGATCGCGCAGAATATTGGTCAGTTGCAGCGCGCGGCCGAGATGATGCGCGAGCGCAAGACCGGCGTCGCGCTCCATGCCGAACACCCGCACCGAGAGCCGCCCGACCGCGCAGGCGACGCGGTCGCAGTAAAGGTCGAGCGTGGTGCGGTCGGGCGCGCGGATGTCGGCAACCACGTCCATTTCCATACCGGCGATGACGGCGAGAAAATCGCCGTGCTCGAGAGCGAATTGGCGCACCGCCTGTGCGAGGCCTGTCAGTTGCGGCGGCGGCGCGCCGGCATAGAGCGCGGAGAGATCGGCGCGCCACTGGTCGAGCGCGGCGCGGCGTCCTTCGCGCGGACCGGGGTCGTCGGCAATATCATCGACGGCGCGGCAGAACGAATAGATTTCGTACATCGCCTCGCGCTGGGCCGGCGGCAGAATCCGCATCCCGGAATAGAACGACGAACCCGACGCGCGCTCGGCCGCTTGCGAGGACGTGCTCACTCACGCCCCTTTCGGCTTCTGCGCCGCGGCGGAAGATTTGCGGCCGAACCGGCGCGCGGTTCCGCGCAAAATGCCAAGAAGCGTCAATCCGGCCGCAGCGGGCGCGCCAAGATGCACGCGCTCGCTCAGCGGATCGCGCGCCGTCAAAATCCGCGTCAGCCGATGCGCCAGCGTGTTGATGACCGAGACTTCGAGAGCGAGCCGCATATCGTTGATCGCAGCAGCAAAGTCGTCGCTCTCGCAGAGCAACCGTTCGGTGCGGGCGGCAAGCTTGTGCAGGCAATCGCGCAGTTGCGGCGTGGCGCGCGCCGCGCCGAGCGCTTCGACATTCGTGCCGCTTGCGGCAAGCGCATCTTGGGGAATATAGACGCGGTCGAGATTCTCATAATCTTCCTTGCAGTCCTGCACGTGGTTGATGATCTGCAGGGCCGCGCAGAGCGCGTCGTTCATCGGCCAGACCGCGCGGCTCTCGCCGTGCACGTCGCAGACAAAGCGACCGACCGGCATTGCCGACAGCGAGCAGTAAGCGATGAGATCGTCCCAGTCTTTGTAGCGGAGCTTGGTGACGTCGAGCTTGAACGCCGCGATGAGATCCTGCGCATGTTTGGGCGCAAGATTGCGCTCGGCGATCGCATCGCGCAGCCGCACCGCGACCGGATCGTCGGTATTGGTGCCGAGAAGCCCGCCTTCGAGGCGATCGAGCAGCGCGAGCTTCTCTTTTGGCTGCAGCACCGCGTGATCGGCGATGTCGTCGGCGGTGCGGACGAAATTATAGAACGCCAGGATAGCGCCGCGATGGCGCCGATGAATGAGGAAGGACGCCACCGGGAAATTCTCGTCCCGATGCCCCTTGCCCGTGCGCCAATCGTCAGCGCCGTTGATACTCACGTCAGTCATGCGAGTTCCAAAACACCTTTAAGCATTCGCTTGCGCGCGGCCCTTCCACATGCCGCCACGGCCGCGGGCATGCTGATAGGCGGAATCGAGCGTGAACGCCATATACATCGCCGCGATGGCCGGCAATGCCGGGGCCCAAAGCGTTGATAGACGATAGAATTTCAGCGTCGGGCGGAACGCCAAGGCCATCAGAATCCAGACGAAAATGCCGATGAATTGCGGCACGCCGCGCGCGAAAAGCGCAAGCGCCACCGGCGCCAGATAGGTCAGCGCCAGTCCGAGGACGGTGCCGGCGAGAATGACCGGCGAATAGCGCAATTGCGCATAAGCGGTGCGCGAGACCATGTGGCGGATGTCGCCGACTTTCGGATAGGCGCGGATCGAGTGCACCCGATCCGTCAGCGTGATCGAAATTGGTCCGTGCTGCTTGAGAAGTCTCGCCAGAGTGCAGTCGTCGATCAGCGCATCGCGGATCGCCTCGATCCCGCCGGCAGCGCGCAAAGTCTCGCGCCGCACCAGCATGCAACCGCCGGCGGCGGCCGCAGTCGCGTTGTGCGGATCATTCGCCCAGGCGAACGGATAGAGCATCTGAAAGAAGAAAATGAAGGCGGGCACAAACATGCGCTCGGCAAAGCTCTTGCAGCGCAGTTTCGCCATCAGCGAGGTCAATACGAGGCCATCGGCGTTGGCGCCCGCCGCAAGCACTTGCAGCGCGTCCGGCGCATAGACGATGTCGGCATCGGTGAAGAGAATATAGTCGGGCGGCCGCGGCGTATTTTCGCAAAATTCGACGCCTTGCCGCTGCGCCCATAATTTTCCGGTCCAGCCCGACGGCAGCGTGCGGCCTGACAGCACCGTGAGCCGGCCGGTGGCGCCAAGCGCAGCCGCCGCGTCGCGGGCGACTTGCGCCGTGGCATCGCGGCTTTGGTCATCGACCAGGACGACATTGAACTCGCCCGGATAATTCTGCCGCAGCAGCGAGGCGACGGTCTGGCCGACGCAGTCGGCCTCATCGCGCGCCGGGATGACGGCAGTCACGGAAGGCCAGTTGCCCGGCGCGATCCCACCCACGGCGCTTACATCGTCACGGTCTGCCGCGCGCCAGAACCGGCCGCGGGCGGCAATGAGATAGAGCCAGATCGCAAGAATCATTGACGCTACAAGGCCGATAACCACAGATAGTCCCTTCAAGTCCCTTGGTTATAGTTTCTTGGCTGCGGGCGGATACCGGCCCCGCCCCGTTGTGCCGGTTAACCAACGGGCAGGTCTACCGGACGGCAGCCCCTTATCCCCTAAATGCAAGACCTGATATAGGACCCCGCAGTCACGATTAAACGCCGGGTAAATACACGCTAATGGACGCTAAAAGCCCCTTTCTTGCCCACCTCGACACCGTTGCGGCGGAAACCGAGACCCTGCTCGACCGGCTGCTCGCGGCCAAGGCCGCAGCCGGCGAAATCAACCGTCCCGCCCGCCTGATCGAGGCCATGCGCTATTCGAGCCTGGGCGGCGGCAAGCGCTTCCGGCCGTTCCTGGTGGTTGAATCGGCGGCACTTTTCGGCGTGCCGCGGCAGAACGCGCTGATGGCGGGCGCGGCGCTCGAATGCGTGCATTGCTACTCGCTGGTGCATGACGATCTGCCGGCCATGGATAATGACGAATTGCGCCGGGGCCAGCCGACCGCGCATCGCAAATACGACGAGGCCACCGCGATCCTCGCCGGCGACAGCCTTTTGACTTTCGCTTTCGACATTCTCTCGCGCGAGGAGACGCATCGCGATCCCACCGTGCGCGTCGAGCTTGTCAGCGCCTTGGCGCGCGCCTCGGGCGTCGGCGGCATGGCCGGCGGCCAGATGCTCGATCTCGCCGCCGAAGGCCGCTTCGGCGCGCAGAACCGCGGCGAGTCCGACGTCAAGATGTTGCAGGCGATGAAAACCGGCGCGCTGTTGCGCTTCGGCTGCGCGGCCGGCGGCATTCTCGCGTCCGCCAAGCCGCAACAGCGTGACGCACTCGAACGTTACGGTTCGGCGGTCGGCGAAGCATTCCAGATCGCCGACGATCTTCTGGACATCGAAGGCGATCCGGCGCTGGTCGGCAAACAGACCGGCAAAGACGCCGCGGCCGGCAAAGCCACCTTTGTCAGCGTGCTCGGCCTTGCCGGCGCCAAAGCGCGCCTGCAACAGCTCGTTGCGGACGCCGAAAATGCGCTCGCGACATTCGGCCCCAGTGCGGCGATACTCGTCGAAGGCGCACGATTCGTCGCCGACCGTCACGCCTGACCGGCCACCTGACCCGATTACCTGCGCGAACTCCGCTGCCTCGTTGCCGAAAATCCGAGCCGTTACGTCGCAGGACCGTAACAGACAAATGGCAAGTGGACGCTTGATGCTCTATGAGGTGGAATTGCGGCGCCGAAAGGCGATTTTGCGGCAGCCTTTCGCTTTGAATTCAGCCCGATTGACGTTGGCAAATGCCGGTCATATTTGCGGTTCGTAGAGTTGCGATGCCTGCCGACCTCCAGTGCGTTGCGAGCGCGTATTAAATCCGAACCTTCAAGCGACTTTCGGACACTCACTCCACGATGAACGAGACAATGAGCAAGGCGAGAGCCCGGACCATCTTCACATGCGGCGCCGCCGTTTTCGCGGTGGTGCTGACATTGCAACTGCCGCAGCCGTTTGCCGGATCGGCCGCCTACGCGCAGAGCGCCAAGCCGAAGAAACCACCGGCGCCACAGGCGAAAACCGCGCCGGGCACGCCGCAAGCGCCGGCGCCGGCAGCTCAGGCATCGAAATTTCCGCCGCGCACGCCATTTACCGCCGAGGACGATGCCGTTGCCGGTATTCCGGGCATGCCGGATGCTCGCTTCTTCGCCGACTCGCTTGCCGACTTCACCAAAGCTTTGCCGGTGCAGCCCGGACCGTGGCTCATTCTTTCCACCGGCGGCGCCGACGGCGCCTTCGGCGCCGGGCTCGTCACTGGATTGAGCGCGGGCGGGCACCGGCCGGATTATGCCGTCGTTACCGGCGTGAGCGCCGGCGCGCTGATGGCGCCGTTCATGTTTGCCGGCCCGAAATACGACGCGACCTTGCAGACGCTGTACACACAAACCACTGCCGCCGACATTTTTGAAGTCGGCGGCACCGGCGAGAGCTTTCTCGACACCTGGCCGCTGCGCGACCTGATCAAGAAGCAGATCACGCCGGAACTGCTCGCCGATATCGCCACCGCCTATAAGAGTGGGCGGCGGCTGTTCGTCGTCACCACCGATCTCGATGCCGAACGCTCGGTGGTCTGGAACATGGGCGCCATCGCTGCCCACGCCACCGATCACGGCCAGGACGACGCGGCGCTGAACCTGTTCCGCAGCGTGCTGCTCGCCTCCGGCAGCATTCCCGGCGCTTTCCCGCCGGTGCTGATCGACGTCGAAGGCAACGGCAAGCGTTTTTCCGAGATGCATGTCGACGGCGGCGTCGGCGGACAGTTCTTTGTCGCGCCGCCGGCGCTGATGGAAAGCAACAGCGGCTACAAGATTCCGGCGACCGAGCTTTATGTCGTGGTCAATAGCGGGCTGCAGCCCGAATTTCAGGTGGTCGAGCGATCGACGCCGACGATTCTCGCGCAGTCGGTCGGCATGGCGGTGAAGACCGATATCCGCCTGATGCTGGATCGCGCTTTTATCGCGGCCAAGAACAGCGGCATCGGCTTCAACGTCGGCAGCATCCCGGCAAATTTCAGCGCGCCAAGCCGCGGCGCCTTCGATCCCGATTACATGAAGGCGCTGTTTCAGACCGGCTACGATCTGGGCAAAAGCGGCAACGCGTTTGCTAAAGAGCCGCCATCCTTTCCGGGCAGCGCGGCCACTCAATCCACAATCCAACCAAAAGGCAGCGACAAAAGCACATCAACCGACCCCGGAGCGAGCAAATGAGCAAGCTGAACGTTCTGACGGTAATCGCGGTGATCGGCGTGTTTCTGGCAACGGCGGCGACGCCGTCGGAGGCGGCGAAACGGGGACGATCGAGTGCTTATGACGGGCTGTGGAGCGTATCGATCCGCACCGAGGCCGGTCCTTGCGATCCGAGCTACCGCTATCCGGCGCGCATTATCCGCGGCCAGGTTCGGCAGGCCGACAACGATTTCAGCTATCAGATTTCCGGCGTCGTGGTGGCGAGCGGCGGCATCGCCGTCACCGTGAGCAAAAGCGGCCAGAGCGCCACCGGCTACGGCCAATTGCGCGGCTCGAGCGGCGGCGGCCGCTGGAGCGCCAGCGGCAATGCCTGCTACGGCACCTGGAGCGCGATGAAGCGCGCGTCGAATTAAGGACGACGCCGTTGGCGCGGCGGTGCGCCCGCCCAGCCCTTTTTTGAACTCCGCAGAAATTCGCAACAGCCCCAACAGACCGGGGCGTGTACTTATGATTTACGGTGTCTGCTGTCGGATTTTGTTTCCGGGGCCGTCAGTGCGACGGATGCCTCCGTCGTCAATAAGAGGAAAGTAAACGTCTCCTCGAGGTAAAGCCGGACCGTCTTATCGTCATGGCTGAGATAGCCGATCGACACATCCTCACCGATATACAGGCCGAAATCGCCGCCGCGCGTCGTGAGCACAAACGCGCCGGAAATCGCAGGAGCCCAGATGATTCGTCCGTCCACGAGGCGTTTGATGTGCTCGAGCACCGGATAGCCGTGGTCGCTGGTCTCGCTCAGCCCGGTATAGGCATCGGCACTCAGCAATACTGAATAGGGACCATTGACACCGACGAGACGTAATTGACTGAGCGCCTGAGCGATGGCGTCCGGGTAGGCACGGATGTCAGCCGGAAGCGGCAACACCGGATTGCTGGTTCCCTCGCGGACGCCGCCGATGCCGGCGGCGGCATAACCTTCGAAGATCGCGCGGTCTTCGGCAAAGGCCAAAAGCCGTGCGGCGTCTTTCGCGGGCTGCCAATCCGAATCGTTGGCGCCACGCTCGACGTCATCGATCTGTTGGCGATCGAGGTCGAAAGGAACGCGCAGTTCGACGAGCGCCTTGACCTCGCGCTGTCGTGCCAAGATTCCGCTTCCCGGCGCCGCGACATTGCGCAAATGGCCTGTGCCGATGGCGGGGGTGGCGACACCGCTTGGACCCTGCACGTCGACCACGCGCCTGCCGGCGAGGTAGCGTTTGATGGTGCGCGACGTTTCCTCCTCGATCTGCGACCAGGCAGCGTCGGATATCGGGGCAAGCTCGCGGTGAAGGTTATTCATGAGCCGTGATCTCCTTTAAGCGAACCGATACCGAGCGAACCGTCGCGTTTCGGTGCTGGCTGTGACGCCGCCGGGGCGGACGTGTCCGAAAATTTTTGCTCGGCTGGCGAAGCGTCGTTCCCGACATTTTCCAAAAAAGTCGCGGACGGCACGAAAAACAGATTACCCGTCTTGGCGACGCTGAAATCGAGCAACCGGTCGTAATTGTCGGCAGGACGGCCGACGAACATATTTTCCAGCATCTGCTCGATCGTTCGCGGCGAACGCGCGTAGCCGATGAAATAGGTGCCGAATTCCTTCTCGGCAACACGGCCGAACGGCATGTTGTCGCGGATGATCTTGATTTCCTTGCCGTCCTCGATGATGGTCGTGAGGGCGTTGTGGGCGGATGTCGGCTTCACGGCATCGTCGAGTTCGATGTCCGAAAGTTTGGTGCGCCCGATAATGCGCTCCTGTGCTTCGGTGGACAGCGCGTTCCAGCCGGCGACGTCGTGCAAGTATTTTTGCACGATCACGTAGCTGCCGCCGGCGAAGACGGCATCCTCGGGACCCAGATAAGCGGCGTCGATCGCCGTTTGCGCCGTTGGGTTCTCCGTGCCATCGACAAAGCCAATGAGATCACGGTCGTCGAAATAGCGAAAACCATGCACTTCATCGGCCGCGGAAACGGCATCGCCGAGCCGAGCCATGATTTGCGTCGCCAACTCGAAACAGAGATCCATGCGCTTGGCGCGAATGTGAAAGAGGAGATCGCCGGGGGTGGCGACGGCATGGCGCGAGCCGGCTTTGATTTCCCGAAAAGGATGCAGTTCCGCCGGCCGCGGTTGACCAAAGAACCTGTCCCAGGCGTCGGATCCAATCCCCATCACGCAGGAGAGGTTGCCTTCGATATCGCGAAAACCGACTGCACGTAACAGCGCCGGGAGGTCGCCGCAAAACGACCGGACTGCCTCACGGCTCGCGCTGGCAGAGTTGACCGTTGCGACGATAAAAATCGCGGCGCGAGTCAAAGCCTGAACCACCGCCTGTGGCACGGGAGGCGGGCCTGATTGTGCGCCGGGCGCGGTCAATGAACCTTACTCCGCCGATGACGCCCCCTTGAGAGCGGGCATCTGTTACGTGCCGAAGATTGTGGGATTGCGACGAAAAAGACAACCAACCTTGCCAAACCAAGGTCGCCAAGGCAGCGTCAGTCGCTGTCTCTACCCGATCTTGCGTGCCGGGACGTTGGCGTTCCACCACGGGCACACGTCGGCGGCACGCAGATAATTGCCGTCCATGACATTGACCGGCTCGCGGGCGCCGGAAGCGGCGCTCGTCATGCGCAGATCGCGCGCCTCTTCGCGGCCTTCCGGCGTAAGCCACATGCGGTCGTGGCCCCAGAGGCTCGGGCCCTCGCCGCGCTCATGCGGCGTCCAATTCGCCGGGTCGATGCTGCGGCCGCCCCAGCCGTATTCCACCAAAAACTGCGACGGCGAATAGGAATAGAACGACGTCATGTGATCGTTGACGTGGCGGCCGAGCGTGGTGCCGATCATTTCCGGTTTCTTCAGCGCCAGATCATAGGCCTGCCCGACATCGTCGAGATAGCAAACCTCGAACATCATGTGATGGATGCCGTTCTTGCCGGTGTCGATGAAGGCAAGGCTGTGGTGGCGCGCATTGATATGGAAGAAATAGGCCTTGAACGGCTTCAGGATGTAGTCGCTCGGCTTGAAATTGAGGATCTCGGTGTAGAACGGCACGACGTCCTCGATGCGTTCCGCGGTGAGCACGGCGTGCCCCATGCCGAGCGGCCCGGTGCGGAAACCGGAGATCGAACGGCCGGGTTTGAACGGCTCGGCTGCGACTTCGGCGCCGTGAAACACTTCCAGCCGATTGCCGATCGGATCCGAGAAAACGATCAAATCTTTCACCCGCCGCTCATCGGCGAGTGCTCGCGATCCGCGCGCAATCTTGACGTTGGATTTTTCCAGATGCGCCGCGAGCGCGTTGAGCGCCGCGGCATCGGCCACTTCCCAGCCGTAGAACGACGGACCTTCGTCTTCGCCCGTATGAATGATCACCCGCTGCTTGCGGTCATCCATACGCAGAGCGAGCGTGCCGCGGCTCTTGTCGACAAGCTGCATGCCGAGAAAGCGCGTTCCGTAGTCCGCCCAATCGTCGATGTTCTTGCTGCGGATGCCGACATAGCCGAGGGCTGTGAGAGTCATCGTCGCCTTCCTTGGACAGCTTCACGAGCGCTTTTTCGGGGCGCCTATTTTGGCAGTCCTGCCGCGCGGAATCATAGCATTTGCCGCCGTGAAGCAGCAAACGAAAGCCGGCGCTTCAAAAGCCAGGTCTTCAAAAGCCAGGGCTTTATAAGCCAGGGCTTCAAAAACCACGGCTTCAGCAGGTCACTGGTTGATCGCGGCAGGGTTCGAGGCGGCGCTCGGCGCGGCGTTCGGCGTCGCGCTCGGGGCCGGCGCCGGAACTGAACTTGAAGGCGCGCTTGGCGCGGAGCCCGATTCCGGATTCGACGCGGCGCTCGGCGCCGGAACCGAGCTCGTAGCTTCGCTCGGCGACGCGCCGGAAGCCGGGTTCGACTCCGAGCTCGCGGCCGGTGCCGCACTCGGCGCCGGGCCCGGCGTCTCAGGCGAACCCGAGCGCATCACCAGCTTCTGGCCGAGATAGCGCGGAATGACGACGCGCTGGCCTTCGCTCAGCGCGGCATTCTCCGGCTTCTGATTGAGTTGCGCCACCGCCCAGGCCGGCACGTGATAGGCTGCGGCGAGCGATTGCACGGTGTCGCCGGCACGCGCCTGGACGTAGGTTCCCGAGTCCCACAGTTCGATCGGACCGCTCGACGGAAAGACAAGGCGCAGCGGCACCGCCTCGCCAGCACCGCCGGCGCTGGCCGATCTGATCTTGGCGGCCAATTGCGCCTGGATGCCCTCGAACTTGTCCATATTGACGTGGACGATTTCCGCGCGGTCCTTGAGATTGAAGGCCGCGTAGTGGCCATGGAAACCGCGACCCGGCCCGAGATCACCGCCGCCGAGAATATTGGAAGACTGATAGAGGTCGATATAGCGCTCGACATTCGCCGGGATGCTGTGGGCCGAACGGTTGGGATCGTAGGTAATCAGCAGCGCCACCGGCACGCGCGCGGCGCCAAGCGCCTCGGCAAATTGCACCGCCGCATCGCCGCCGATGGAATGGCCCACCACCGAGATCGGCTTGGGATCGCGGCGGTAATCGGCGATGGCCTGATTGGCCATCGAGCTCCATGTCAGGTGGGAATCGATATTGGCCTGAACGCCAGACTTGCTGATGCGCGCGGCCAATTCATCCATGCCCCAATCGATCAGGCCGATCAGGCCGCGGAACAGATAAGCGCGGCCGCGCGGCTCGGCGCCCGCCGTTTGCGCCGACGCGGCTTGGCCGGTCGCGGCGAGGCAAGCTGCGATCAGAAGGGCTGCGAAAACATGCTTGACTTGAATCATGTGTTTTAGGGTTTGGCCAAGTCGCCGTCCCTCGCCCTGTTCCGAGATGACGGCGAAATGCCTGAGTTTTGCTGGAATAGCACGCCTGCCATGCCAGTCATAGTGGGTGAAATTGTGGCCCGGATTTTCCGCCGTGAAGCTCGGCCAAACGCCCGCAACAACCGTCGCGTTCATTCAGGCATTGGCCCCCCAGCGCTGTGCGTCACTATTGAACGGTCATATTCGCCTGTTTGGCGATCCGCTCGGAGAGAGCACGGTCTGATTTGATCTGCGCGGCGAGTTCCTCCGTCGTCATATCCGCCGGTTCGATACCGAGCGCAAAAAACTGCTTTTGCACCGCCGGATCCCGCAGCACTTTGCGGATGTCGGTTTCGGCTTTTTTGGCGACCGCAGGATCGATACCGGCCGGACCGAAGAACGCGACCCAATTGGTCGCATCGACATTGGCAACACCGCTCTCAGCCAATGTCGGCCACGATGGATCGAACTTCGCCCTGTTCTTGGTCATCACCGCAAGAACGCGAACCTTCCCCGCCTGCAGAAAGGGCTCGGCGGAAGAGATCGACAGCACGCCGGTCGGAACATCGCCCGCCGCAACCGCGGTCGCCGCCGGCCCGCCGCCCCGATACGGCACGTGGGTGAGCTTGATCCCCGCTTCGCTCTGAAACCACTCCCCGGCCAGGTCGTTCCACGTACCGACGCCCGGCGAAGCCCAAGTGATTTCGCCCGGCTTCTTCTTCGCCGCATCGATCAGGTCGCCGATGGTGTTATAGGGCGAAGAAGTATTGGCGATGAGAATGATCGGATTGAAGGTCGCCATGATGATCGGCTTGAAATCCGCCTGCGGGTCGTAGGAAATGTTCGGATTGATCGCGGGGCCCAAGGCGAACTCGCCATTGGTCGTTGCCAGCAATGTGTAGCCGTCGGGTGTTGCGCGGGCCGCCGCCGCCGTTCCGATTGTCCCGCCACCGCCGGGCCGGTTTTCGATAACGACGGGTTGACCCCAGACCGCTGCGAGCCGCTGCCCGATGATACGCGCGGCGGTATCGGTGATGCCGCCCGGCGAAGACGGCACGAGCACGCGAACGGGGCGCGACGGATAGTCTTCCGACCAGGCCTGCCGGACCAGCAGACTCAACAGAACGAGCGCAAATCCCATCTTCATCATTTCGCCCACGCCTTCTTGCGGCATCCACTACATACGACACGTAGCTTCAGTGTGTAGCTGTCCGGATAAAGGTCAAGGCGAACATTTAGCCACGCCGCCGGTTAAGCAGGGTGCAGGACTCGATGCGACACTTTGGCAAAGCGTCCGCGCTGCGCATCACCTGCGCAGCAAATGGCCCCAGTCCCGTTCGACCGCGGCCAGCTCTTCGACCGACAGTGCCGAGCTCGGCGGAAACTGCGACTTCCAGACGAACGGCTTGCAGGCATTGATGATCATCTTCGATTGCGAGGTTGCGCCTTGCAGCCGGCGCTCCGGCGAGATGCGCGGATCGAGCGATGAGCTCCAGGCCTCGCGGATGATGTCGACGGATTCGGAGGGTTCCGCGCGCGTCGTGACGGCCCACATCACGTCGGCAAGATTGGACGGATCGACGTCCTCATCGACCACGACGATCAGACGGCCCATATAACTGTTCGCCGCCGCGATCAGGGCGGCGCGTTTGGCGTGACCGTCATAGCGCTGACGCAGCGCGACCACGGTCATGAGCTGCGAGACGTGCTGCCAGGCGCCGACGATGTCGGTCACGCCCGCCGCTTCGAGATTGCCCCAGATGCTGGCGGCGCGAAACGGCAGGCCGAAATGAAAGCGCGGCGGCTTCATCGGCGGCGAGCCTAAGAGAACAGGATCGCCGCGATAGTGAACGGCCTCGACCTGCATCACCGGCGCCGGCCGCGCTTCGCTGGCATAGTAGCCGGTGAATTCGCCGAACGGCCCCTCCGGCAGCGCCGTCTGCGGGAACGGCAGCAGGGTGCCTTCCATGACGATCTCGGTGAAGACCGGGATCGGCAGACCGGTCACCGGCCCGTCGCAGACCGAAATCGGCTCGTCCTTGATGGCGCCGGCGAAGGCATATTCGGAAACCCCTTCGGGCAGATATTCAAAGCCGGCGATAAACAGCGCCGGATCCTCGCCATTGACCACGGCTACGGGGCAGCCTTGCCCCTTGTCCCAATATTTCTTGGCGATGATCGCATTGTGCCGCCCCAAGTGATCGAACTGAATGGTCACGCGATCCTTGGCATGAACCTGCACGCGATAGATCGATGCGTTGATCCATCCGCTATCGGGATCGCGCATCACGACCAGGCTGCCGGAGCCGATATAGGGGCCGCCGTCCTTCTGATGCCATTGCGGAACCGGGAATTTGCCGAGATCGACGGCTTTGCCGCTGTCGCTGTGCTCGCGGAACGGCGCATTGCCGACGCGCTGTGGCTCGCGCATCTGCAGCGTGGTGCGGCGGCGCATCCAGGCGGTGAGCGCATCGAGCGGACGCAGCGCCGGATCGAGATTGAGCGCCAAGGCGGCGCGCTGCACATTGGTCGTCGCGTTGGTGAAGACGCGAAAGCCTCCGGGATAGCCTTTGATATTGTCGAACAGCAGCGCCGGGCAGTCCGGCATGCCGGCCGCGAGCTCGGTTATAGCGCCGATCTCAAGATGCGGATCGGCGCCGTCGATCCGCCGCAGCGCCCCGAGCCGATCGACCTGTTCGATGAAGTCACGAAGATCTAGATATCCCATCCGTCAGCCCATTCTCGTTTCCGGCCGCGGGCTTGCGCGCCAGCGCAGGTCCCTCCCGGCCGATCACGCCGCGGGCGAGGGAAGATTCAAGGCCGCGTCGACCATGCCCGTGGCGCGCTTGAAGTCATAGGAGCGGAACATGTTCATCTTCACAAGATGGGCGGCGCCGCCATAGAACTTTTCGTATTGCTGATGGCGGTTGCCGAATTCGGTGCCGATGAAGTCCCAGGCGAGCCGCATCAGCGCCACCCGTTCGCGCGCGCCCATTTCGCTCGACACGAAATAGCGATTGATGTCGGGCGCAGCTTCCGGATTGGCGAAGTCCTTGCTCGACGACGGCAGCGTGATCATCGCCGCGCCCGTGAGCTCGCGCACGATGTCGATCATGTGCGGATTGATCTCGGACTGCAGCGCCATCACGGCATAGAGCGCGGTTTTCGACGGCCACATCACCCCGTCTTCGTCGCGGATGCCGATTGTTTCGTGCGAATGCAGCATGTGCTCGACGATCGAAGCATAGGCCGCGAGCTCGCCCATTTCGACTTGAACCGGCGGCACGCGATCATTGCCGGTCGCCTCGTTCATGCGCTTGGCGAGGCCGAGCAGGAAGCGCAGCTTGGTCGCATAGCGGGCCTGCGCCTGGTGATTGCCGTAGAGATGCGCCGGCGTCTTCCACCATTGCGCGAAACAGATATCGAGATTGCGATAGACGAAGACGTGTTCCCACGGCACGAACACTTTGTCGAGCACGACGAAGCAGTCGGTCTCGTCGAAGCGGCTGGTCAGGGGATAGTCCTCGGCGCCGGCCGCCTGTAGCGCGAAAGCCCGCCGCGAATAAAGCTTCACCCCCTCGGCGCTCAACGGAATCGCGACGCTAATCGCATGGTTCTCGTCGCCCGGCTGCAACGGATGGATGCAGCTCAAATGCAGATAGTCGGAAAACACCGCGCCGGTCGCAAGCTGTTGACCGCCGGATATGTAAATGCCGGCGTCGTTTTCCTTGACGACGCCGGCATACAGCGTCGGGTCGGATTGCTTGTGCGCCGGTTTGCTGCGATCGATCTGCGGCGGCACGATCGCATAGGTGACGTAGCGGTGATTATCGCGGATATGTTTGTAGAAATTGACGACGTTGTCGGCAAAGTGCGCGCCACCGGCGGCGAAGACCTGCGGCTTGGCGGCGAAGCCGCAGAAGAAATTCGCAACATGGTCCGGTGTGCGGCCCATCAGGCCGAACGTCTGCTCGGCCCATTTTTCAGCGGCAATGCGCTTGGCGCGCAGATCCTCGTGCGAGGACGGGATCTGGTAGCAGCGCCAGACCGGCCGGCCGGTGTCCGGCGACGTGAAGGTCATGGCCGCGCGGTGCTCCGGCGCTGCGGCAAAATCGAACAATTGCGCCAGCGTGCGCGCCGCGTTGCGAAAGGCCGGATGGCGGGTCGGATCGGTAACCCGCTCGCCGTCGACGAAGATCGTGCGCCGGCTGCCGCTCAGTTCGGCGAGGAAGTCCGCTCCGCTTCGCAGTGAGGCTGCTCCGGCGGTCAAAGCCACTGCGGCGTCCATGCAACTTCTCCTGCTGAGCCGATCTATATACATTCAATATGTTCAATATGTATATGTCAATCGCAAGGCCGGTGTTGATGCAGCGCTATTCCGGCGTGACGAGCGCAACCGCCCTGATGTAATTAAGAAACTCTTCGGCGAACAATTCGAGAAACCCAGAGCCGGGACAGCAGGCAGGACAGCGGACCCATGACCAAGACGCGACCGCGCGCGCCTTATCAGCCACCCATCACAGTTTCGCGTTCGGACTTTCTTCGCGGCGGTTCCGATGCCGCGTTTCGCGAGGCCATCTATGCGCTGGTGCAGGGCGTCGGCCGTCTCTTGACGTGCCGGGAGGCCTTTGGCCGCGCGCTCGATCTGACCGCGAGCCAGTTCGCCGTCCTGTTCGGCGTCGCCTATCAGCAAGGCCGCGACGGCGTAACGGTGAAGGATTTGTCCGAACATATCGCGCTGGCGCCGACCCACGTCACCACCGAAGTCGGCAGGCTGGTCGGGCTTGGCCTCCTGATCAAACGGCCGAGCGTGACGGACCGGCGCAGCGTACTTGTCTCGCTGTCGCGGCACGGCGAGAAGGCCGTGGCCGAGGTCGCGCCGTTCGTCCGCAACATCAACGATCTGCTGTTCAAGGATATCTCCGCCGAGGACCTCGAAACCACCAAAAGAGTCGCGCGTGCGGTGTTTCGTAACTCCGACCACGCGCTTGTCGAGCTCCGCCGCCGCAGCCGTGAGGCGAAAACGTCCTAGTCAAACGGCTTGTCACGCGCGAGGCGCTGCGCCGCCTCCTTGGTGACCGACAGATCGAATAGCTGCTCCTGCGGAATTTTCTTTTCCACGAGATGGAAGGCCGGGCTGTTCCAATAATCCTGCATGCGCATGATCGAAGCGACATTGGGGATGCCGTCCGGATTGATATAGGACCAGTTCGGCGCGATGGCCTTGACCAATTCCGGCTTTTGCAGCGCCGTGTTCTTGGCGAGAATGTCGATGACGTCGGGGTGCTGGTCGGGCTGCGCCGCCGCGGCGTTGAACTCCTTGACGCCTTGCAGATAGGCCGTCGTCCAGCGCACCAGCACATCGCGTTTCTTGTCGAGGAAATCCTTGCGCACGGCGAAGGTCGCGATCTGCTCGGCGGGCTCGATCTGGTCGCCCGACGCGACGATCTGGCTCCAGTGATTGCTGCGCGCAAAGAAGGCGAACTGATAAGCGAGGTCGGCGACGTCGACCTGCTTCTGGCCGAGCATCTTCATCAGGTCCGGTTGGGCGACGCCGAACACCCATTGCACATCGTGCACCGGATCGAGGCCCGCTTTCTGCAAGGCCAGCGCCATATTGTAGTGATTGATGCTGCCTTGGGCCGTCACCCCGACTTTCATGCCTTTCAGCTTGGCGAAATCGGCCAGCGAATGGACGCCTTGATCGTAAACCTCCTGGGTAACGCTTGCGGTCGTATAGGCCTTGCCCGGGCTGTTATTGCCGCGGTCGAGGAACATGACGAGCGGCGCGCCCTTGGCGATGGCGTTGAACAGGCCCGCCGCCGCCGGCATGTTGGTGATGTCGAGCTCGCCCGAGATGATCGAAGGGATCGCCATGGCGCCGTCGGCGAATGTCTTGGTTTCGACATCGATGCCGAGCTTCTTGAAGTAGCCTTTGTCTTTGGCGATGAAGAAGGCGCCGGCGGAAATGAAAGGCCCCTCGCCGACGCGCACGACATCGTCGGCCTGCGCGATGCGCGTGAGCACGGCGAGTGCGGCTATAGCGGCTGCCAGAAACTTGATCGTTTTCATGTCATCACCCCTTCAGTTCGTTCACTGCGACCACGGCGTGATCCGTGTGCCGATCCATTGCTGCAGTTTGATGATCGCGCCACCCATGACGCAGAGCACGGCCAACGCTGCGAAGACTTTTTCGGTCTCGAGAATCTGTCCGGCATTGACCAGCACATAGCCCATGCCGCTCTGGCTCGAGCCGCCGATCATTTCGGCGGCGATCACCAGAATGATGGTCATGCCCATGCCGAGCTGAAGGCCGGCGAGGACCATCGGCACTGCGGCCGGCAGGACGACATTAAGCTGCATCTGCCGGCGGCTGGCGCCGAGATCGGCGGCCGCCTTCATCAGTTCGCGATCGACCTGGCAAACGCCGGCATAAGTGCTCATGGCGATCGGAAAGAACGCCGTGATCGTGCTGATCACGATCTTGTACGCCTCTCCCGTTCCGAGCCAGATGATAAGCAGCGGGATGAGCGAGATCTTCGGCAGCGGATAGAGCGCGGCGATCCAAGGGTCGATCACACGATATAAGAGCCGCGACATGCCCATGGCGAGGCCGACGGCAATGCCGGTGACGGCGGCTAGCGCAAAGCCGACCAAAATTCGCAGCAGCGTGGCGCCGAGATTGACGAACAGGGTACCGTCGGCCGCCATGTCGTAGAGCGCAACCGCGATCGCGGACGGCGCCGGCAAATAGATCGGCGCGATGCCGCGCACGGTAACGAGAACCTGCCAGGCGACCACGACGGCGACGATTGCGAGTGCGGGCAAAACCCGCTCCAACAGCGTCGTTTCGCCATTTTCTCCGCCGCCGCCACCCATCCCGCCGTTCATGCCGCCGTTCATGCCGCCCCCCGCAGCGCCGCCGATTGCTCGGCCATGGCGCGGCTGACCTCGCCGCGGATCAGATGAAAGGCGCGATCGAACAACGCGCCGAACTCGGGCGTATTGACCAATTCCAGCGAGCGCGGCCGCGGCAGGTTGACCGGAATCACCTCCTTGATGCGGCCCGGGCGCGAGGTCATCACCACCACCTCGTCGCCGAGCAGGATGGCCTCGTCGATCGCATGGGTGACGAAAATGACGGTCTTGTGCGTCTGCTCGAAGATGCGCAGCAGTTCTTCCTGCATCACGATCTTGGTCTGCGCGTCGAGCGCGCCGAACGGCTCGTCCATAAGCAGGATCGGCCGGTCCATGATCAAGGCGCGCGCCAGCGCCACCCGCTGCCGCATGCCGCCGGAGAGCTGCTTGGGATAGTGATGGTCGAAACCCTGCAGCCCGACGAGGGACAGCAACGCCTTCGCCTTGTCATGCCGTTCGCGCTTGCTGGTGCCGCGCATCTGCAGGCCGAACGCCACATTGTCGATGACGGTGCGCCACGGGAACAGGTTTTGATTTTGCCAGACCATCACCGACGCGGTGCCCGGACGCGTTCGCGCATTCGCCGCGCCCGGATCGCGGATCTCGATGCTGCCGGACGTCGCCGCTTCAATGCCGCCGATGATCTGAACCAGCGTGCTCTTGCCGCAGCCGCTCGGGCCGAGGATGCAGGAGAAACGCCGCGAGCCGAAGCGATGCGAGACGCCGTCGAGCGCCACGACGGAGGAACCGCGTCGGCTGCTCCAGACCTGGCGCACCTCTTCGACAATGACATCCATCGCAGTTCCCCGCCGGCAATGAGGTCTCCCGCGCGACGCCATCGGCCTAAATTATGTACGTACCGTATCTATCTAATGTAGGCAGTCAAGCGCCTTCCCTGCGCACGAGCCGCCTCGGGATTGAGCAGATTGTGGCTGCGAAGGCTTCGGCTTAGCAAGCGTTGCGATGACGATGCGGCGGTCATAGAGCTAGCGTGCCGGCGGCAAAGCGTGACGCCAAGAAAAGTGGCTGGTAGTGTGACCCGATGAAATTGCTGGTGAGATTATGGAGGGGCGACGTCGCATTGTGGCGTACGTTCTGGCTGATCGGGACGCCGCTCGCGCTGCTTTGGGATATGACAGGGGTCTGCATGGTCTTCGGTTTCGGCGTAGAGAACTTGTCTCTCACCGAAGCGATCATCGCGCTCTTCGTGTTCGCTACACTGGCCACGCCGTTCGCCTCGGTCGCGATATGGCGCAGCGCGTCGAACTATCCGCGCAAGACCCGGTGGCACACGGCGTTCGCCTGGGGCGCCAAATTATGCGCCGCGTTCACCGGGCTGGTGGCGGCGCTCAGCGTGGTCGGCCTGCTTTATCTGGGCAACGACCTGATCCAGGTGTTTCTCAGCTAGACGATCTGGCGCGGCACGCGCGACGCAGTCACAGGCGGCAAGCGCGGTATCGTCTTGCCGCCTGCTCTGCGGGATCAGACCCTGATCAGTCTTGCTGGGCGAGGCTCGTCTGGCGAAACATCGAACTGTCGCTGTCGGCGCTGCCGTCCGATTTGGCGAAAGCACAATCGCATCGGCCGCCCAGCGCGCCGCGATCGGGATCGGTCGCAACAGCGAGCAAGACGTCGCCCGAAGTGTCCGCGTTGCCGTTCGCGCTGCCCGAAGCAACGTAGTTTCTCTGCGCATAGTGCGCCATGTCGGCAACCGTCAGCTTGTGCTTGAGCGGCAGCGCGCCTGCGTTGACCGAACCCGATAAAGTGTCGAGGAAGGCCAGATCTTTCGGCGAGCGCTTGGTCTGCTCGTGCGCGACCGGCTGCGGCTTGGGCGCCCTAGGCTGCGGATCGAGCTTGGCGAGTTTTTGCGGTCCTTGCTTTTGCGATCCTTGCTCGGCAAATGCGAGAGGATCGTCGGCGCGCGGCGGCCGCGCACCCTTCGCCAGCTTTTGCGGAGGCTCCTCGGCGAATGCGAGCGGCTTGACGGCCGGCGGCGGCGGCTCAGCCGCGGCGAGTTGGTTCAGCTTGGTCGACTCGGCTTGCGCAACTTCCGTGCGATCCGGCGTCGACATCCTGGCGATCTCGGTTTTCACCAGATTGCGGAAATCGACATTGAATTGCGCGCCGGGATGGGAGTCATTGTTGGCAATGTATTCGATATTGCCGCCTTGCCATTCGAGCTTCTTCGATCCCATCCCGCCCATCGTCATCCACACATTGGGGTTGTAGACTTCGATGATCCGTCCGGCTTTCCCGGTGATGACCGGATTCCAGCTCAGCATCGACGGCTGCAGCGCGATGACAAGGTCGATATATTTCGATTTGTTGACCACCCAAGACGTGGCGTTCGCGCCGAGGCTATAGCCGATTATGATCGAGCGGGTTCCCTCGGGTTGATGCGCGAGGTCGTTGACCAGATCCGGCCACTCCTGATGCAGATAGGTGTGGACCTCGACGTCGGGCATCATTTTGATTTCGGCGGTCAGTTCGACGAGCCCGATCGCCGGCAACGGCCCGAACATCGGCCACAACACACCGACGAATGTCTTGGCATGAACCGGAGAAGAAATGACGGCGGCCAAGAACGCAACAACAACCGATAATCTTCTCATTTACCATGTCCCCATCGTCTGCCATGTCCCCTGTTTGCGACAAAGCGCACCGCCCGGCGGCAAACGCCGGCCCTCGAACGCGCTTTGGCAAAAAAGACACCTGTCCCGTACCCGCCAATAGACAGCCGCCAAAGGCGGGCAAATATGAGACACACAAGGGAAACTTTGCGGACGAAAGACGGCGTTCTATTGGCGAGGTTAGTTTTCCCTTACCAAATCAATGGTCTACGGCCGATCGTGCGGCGGAATCCGCGAGCGAATGACGG
Source organism: uncultured Alphaproteobacteria bacterium (assembly GCA_963746715.1). Classification (GTDB taxonomy): domain Bacteria; phylum Pseudomonadota; class Alphaproteobacteria; order Rhizobiales; family Xanthobacteraceae; genus BOG-931. The sequence goes on from CAVVCW010000001.1 coordinate 474,041, forward strand.
TCGCCGCAAACCGCCGCCGAGGCGTCGCGCCGCTTAAGGATAGCCTGGGAATGTACCGTGCGAGCCGAAACCCCAGGCGCTGCGCCAAGTCTCTTTCGGCCAGTGCTTGGGAAAGAGCGGCGTCTCTTCGTGCCATGGACGCGGCTGCCAGTAGCCGAGAGCCTCGTCATACATGAGGTCCATCTCGCAGTAGAATTCGACACGCAGATCGTCGCTGTTGCGGTGATAGGCCGCGATATTGTGGCCGACGATGTGGCGGAGCGGACCCCACACCAGCGGGATCTTGTTGCGGGCAAGCACCTCGCACGAGCGCTGGACTTCGGCCCAATCCTTCACCTCGAAGGCGACGTGATGCAGGCGCGGCGTGTCATAGCGCACGAAATTCACGGTGTGATGGTCGACGCCGCAGCGCATGAAGACGAAGTGGTCGCCGACCCAGTCCGAAACGCGAAAACCCAAAATCTCCTCGTAGAATTTCGCTACCTTCGCGACGTCGGTCACGCGGGAGGCGACATGACCGAGCTTGAGCGGATTGACCCCGCCGCCGGCGGCTGCGACCGGGTGGAAGCCGTAGTCCGAAAACAGCTCGACCGTCGTTCCCTTCGGATCGGTGAAGGTGAGCGCCTTCTTCACGCCCGGCGTCGGGTCCGAGCGCTGCTCGTAGCTGATCCCGGTGGCTGCCAGCGCTTTGCCCAAGCTTCCAAGATCGCTGCCAGGCGCGACTTGAAAGGCAATGCGCGACAGATCGGCATGGTCGCCCGCCTCCAGCACGATGGCCTCTTGGCCCAACGGCGCTGCCAGAACTGCCCGTTTGGGTTCGCGCGCGACGACATGAAGGCCGACAACGCCGGTCCAATAATCGACCTGTTTGTCCAGGTCTGGCGTCGACAAGGTCGCATGCGCGACCCGCCGCACCTGAATCGCCCGGTCTTGAATCGGCCGGGCTCGAATTCGCTCGGCTTGAATCGGCGCGGTTTGGATCGGCTGAATCTGGTTCATCTGTTTCACTCCCCGTTCGGCACGTCGTTGTCGTTATGCGCCAAGACTTATGCGCGCCAAGACTGCTATGCGCCTAAAGACTGCGTACCGAGACTGTCATGCGTGCAGAGACTAAACATGCTTCATTCCGCAACTTGCCCCAACACTAAACCTGCCTCAACACTATGCAACAAAAGATGAGCATCGTGCCCGCACTGCCAATGCGCGCTCGCTGATGACAGGGAGGACCGACGATGCGTCGCATGGCACAATTTCGCATGGCACAATTTATGTCGGAGCGGGCGATCGCCGTCGTGCTCGGCCGCTTGTTTCTGCTCGCCTGCCTGGTCGCGAGCCCCGCTGCGCTCGCGCAGACCTACCCCGACCGCAATGTCACCATCGTGGTGACCTCGGCACCGGGCGCCTTGACCGACACGCTCACCCGCGCCATCGCGCAGCGTCTGTCGGAGATGTGGAAAGAGAGCGTGATCGTGGAGAACCGGGGCGGCGCCGGATACACGATCGCGACCCAGTACGTGACGCGGGCCGCGCATGACGGCTACACGCTGCTCGCTTCGGAGATCGGCTTCTACACCACCCAACCGCATCTCTATGGCATAGACCAGCTGGGCTACGACGCGGAGAAGGACTTCGTCCCGGTCGTCGGCTACGGCACCATTCCGACAGCGCTGCTGGTGAATCCGTCGCTGCCGGTCAATTCGGTGAGCGACCTGATCGCGCTCGCCAAAAACAAGCCCGGGGCCTTGACCTTCGGCACGGCCGGAATCGGCACTGCACTGCACGTCGCCGGGCTCGAACTGGAGAATCTCGCCGGCATCGACATAACGGCGGTGCACTATCGCGGCTCGGCACCCGCGCTGACTGACGTGATCGCCGGACACATCGACGCGGTGATCATGGGCCCATCCGTGGCGCTGAGTTCCGTGAGCGCCGGAAAGCTCAAGATGCTCGCTTTCGGCAGCGAGAAGCGGGTGCCGCAATTCCCCGACGTGCCGACCATCGCCGAGACCGTTCCGGGATTCGAGGCGAGCGTATCGTTCGGGCTGTTTGCTGCGGCGAGCACGCCTGCTGCCATCATCGAGAAGGTCAACGCCGATGTGCAAAAGATCGTCAGCGATCCCGAATTCCAAAAGAAGTATCTTGAGCCCTTCGCGGTGCAGCCAATACCGGGGCCACGCGACGCCTTTGCCGAATTTCTGCGCGAGGACTCGGCCAAATGGGAGGAGGTCATCAAAGCGGCGAATGTGAAGATCGAGTGAGCGTTGCCTGTCCGGTGTCGCTCGGTGCCTGGCTGGTCGCGCCGCATCTGGGATCATGCACTACAGCGAAGCGCCCCAATCGCTGCGCCAGGCGCGCTTGAACGGCGCACCGTCACGGCGCGAGAACAGTTGATCGCCGGCTGATCCATCGGGACGGCAAAGCTTCAAGGTGACACGGCCGCTGGCTTTGCGCGGACGGGCAATGACGCGCGCTCCGAGGCCCAGTGCCGACACGCGCGAGAGCGCGACATAACTGAATTTCTCGTCCTCCCAGGGAACCTCCGCGCCCTTGGCCTGCCGATGCAGGCGCGAGCGAGCAACGCGCGCGGCGAAGTGGCACCAATCCGGCGGCACAAGCGGACATTCGTTGGCATGCGGGCATGGCGCGATCACATGCGCGCCGGACTCGATCAGCTGGCTCCGGGCGGCAAGGATACGCTGCCAACCGGCCGGCGTTCCCGGTTCGACGATAACGAGCGTATCGGCGGTCGCCCGCCATAGCCGCGTCAAGACCGATCGCCGAACTTCCGCATCGAGTTCGTTCAGCGCATAGGCCACAATGACCAGATCGCGCGGCGCGCTATCGATCGCATCCACGCCGACATCGGCGGTGCGCCAAGTCATGTGCGGCACGAGATCCGACTGCCGCGCCTGCGCCGCGAGGCGTTCGCCGCAGGCGCGGAAAATCGGGCTCGCCTCGACAAGCAAGGCGTCTTCGAGAGCGGGCCAACAGTCGGCGGCGGCCCACAATGCAGTGCCCGGGCCGGCCCCGATATCGAGCACGGTCTTTGGCGCAAAATCCGGGCGGCCTTGCGCGAGCGCGGCAAAGCTTGCGCGCACCGCCGCATAAGTCGCCGGCAGGCGTACCGCGAGATAAGCGAGCGCATCCAGATCGCTGGCGATGTAAAGCCTGCCGTCGCGCCGCTCTTCCCGGTAGCGCTGCGACAGTGCCGCCGCCGACGCGGCGAGATCGGCAAGCGCCGTGCCGCTCAGCGCGCGATCGACGGCTTGGCGTAATAGCGGCGGCAATTCCATCGATCACCTTTGGCCCGCCACCGCGGCGGGCTCAGCGAGCGTAGCAGCTGCGAAGCGGAGCGCGGCGCAATCAATCAAACCCAAAAAATCTGCAAAACTCCTGCGGCTCGGCGCGCGGTGAGCGAAAGCCATTGGCCGGATGCTTGTGGTCGCCATAGCCGATGGCGAAAGCGCAGAACAGCATCTGCTCCGGCGGCATTTTCACGAACGGCCGCACCACGTGATGCATGCGCGCCCAGGATTCCTGTGCGCAGCTATCGAGGCCGTGGCCGCGCGCGAGAAACATCAGCGCGTGGATATAACCGCCGAGGTCGGCCCATTGGCCCGGCCCGAGATTGCGGTCGACGGCGATGAACAGCGCCACCGGCGCATTGAAGAATTCGAGATTGCGGCTGTATTGCTTGAGCCGTGCCGCAGCGTCGCTGCGGTCGATGCCGAGCGCGCCGTAGAGCTGCACGCCGTGCTCCTCGCGGCGCGATCTGTAGGGTTCCCACATGGTTTTCGGATAAATCGGATACTCAGCATCGACGTGGCGCGGGTCGCGCTCGGCGATGTAGTCGGCGACCTGCCGTTTCAGTTCGGCAAGCGGCGCGCCGGCGAGCGCATAGACTTGCCAGGGCTGCAGATTGCCGCCGGAGGCCGCACGCGCGGCGCGCACGATCAGATCGCGAACGATTGCGGCATCGACCGGCTTATCGAGAAACCAGCGGCAGGAAATGCGGGAATCGACGGCTTCGAACACGTCCATGGTCGCAACCACCCAAATTTCATTTTCTATTTCGGTCATATCGTTATCGGCGAAAAAAGGCGAATGGCCGACATGCAAAACGCCATCGCCATTGCATAGAACCAAAACGCCTGTTGCTGCGTCTAATGCCGCAGAGGAAACCGGGGGGTGAGCCATGCGCACAAGCGGGCTCGGCAGACCGCTTTTGATTGCCGCGATCTCCCTCTTGGCAGCCGGCCTATATTCGCGTCCCGCCGCCGCCGAGGGCGCCATTGCCATCGGGCAAACCGATACGATCGCTGCCGACGGGCTCGCCTTCGGCGCGCATTACAACGATTTCGATCCCGGCCGGGTGGTCGGGCAGGCCATGGCCGAATGCGCACTGTCGCCGGTGTCAGACAACGCCCGCAAGGCCTGCAAGGTCATCGGCACGTTTCACGACCGCTGTTTTTCGCTGGCGCAGGATGCAAAGCTTGATCCGCATGGCGCCGGCCTCTCACTTGCGGAGAACAGGAAAGCCGCCGACGCGCTGGCGCTCAATCAGTGCCGCAGCATGGCCGGCGCGGCGAATGCCAAGACCTGCGCCGTGCTGCGCAACGGCTGCGACGGCGAAGCCGCATTTCGCGGCGATCCGATCGACGCGACAGGTTTCAACGACCGCGGATTCGCGTTTCTCAACAAGCGCGATTTCGACCGAGCCGCCGTCGATTTCGGCGAGGTGATCAAGCTCCACCCGAAAGACGCCGGCGCCTATAACGACCGCGCTACGGCCTATAAGCTCAAGGGCGATCTCGACCGTGCACTCGCCGATTTCGACCAGGCGGTCGCGATCGATCCGAATTTTGCCGACGGCTACAACAACCGCGGCACGGTGCATCTGGCGCGGCGTGAATTCGATCTTGCCATCGCCGACTTCAATCAGGCCATCGCGCTCAATGGGCAGAAATCGACGCCCTATATCAATCTCGGCCTGATCTACGGTGCCAAGGGCGATTACGACGGGGCCAATGCGCAATTCACCAAGGCGATCGCCATCGATCCGCATGACGAGCTAGCTTATATGCGCCGTGGCATGATCGAGACCGAACGCAACAACTACGATGCCGCTATCGCCGATTTCGGCGAGGCGATCAAGCTCGACCCGAACGATGCCACGCCGCTCATCCGGCGCGCCGAGGCAAAGCTCAAAGCCGGCGACAGCGCCGGCGCCGGCGCCGACATCGCCGCCGCCAAAGCACTGCAGTCCACGGGCAAAGGTCCGGGCGGGTCGAGCGAAGTTGCACGTTAGGGCATGATCCCGGTTAGAACATGATCCCGAAAAGTGGGAACCGGGTTTCGGATCGGATCATGCTCAAGCGGAAAATTTAGCTGCGGGTTTCCCCGTCGCCTGAGACCTTGTTTAATGGCGCTTGCGACGACGACACCAAGGGACGCAGCATGCGCAGATTGATTTTTTGTGCCGCGATATCGATCGCGGCTTTGTCCGCGGCGCCGCTCTACGGCGACGACACGCCGGTCAAGGATGGGTCGGTCACCGACGCAAGCGTATCGCGCCTGCCGGCGCTGCCCGATCCGACCGATCCTTATCTCAAGGACATGTTCGCCAAGATCCGCGCCAGGGGCGGCGAGCCGCTCAATATCCATCTGGTGCAAGGCTTTGCGCCTGCGCTCGCCAAGGCGCGGCTCGATATGGCCTATGCGCTGCGCTACGACGTGGTGACGTCGCCGCTCTCGCGCGAACTTGCGATCCTGCGCACCGGGCAAATCCTGCATTCGGATTACGAACTCGACCAGCACGTTCCCATCGCCAAAGCCTGCGGCGTCACCGACGCGCAGATCGCCGCGCTGCCGGACTGGCGCACCAGCGAGCTGTTCGATGACAAGCAGCGCGCGCTGCTGGCCTATACCGAAGCGCTCGACACCCATGGCGGCGATGTCGACGACGCGACCTACGCCGCCTTCGCCAAGCAATTCACGCCGCGGGAAATCGTCGAACTCACGATCACGGTGGTGACCTATTACGGCACCGGGCAATTGACCAAGGCGCTGCGGGTCAAGCCGGAAAGCGACGGCCGCCAGGCCGCGAAAGGAAATTGCCAAAGTTGATCAGCCAAGCACTGATCAAGAGGCCGCACCCGGGCAAAGGGGTGGGCCGGTCCCGCGCGCTCTGCTAGGCTGAAACCAATAAAAACTCGGGGAAGCGCACGCTGGGGGCATAGATGGCGACGGATGCAACGGTCACGGTGGCGGCTCGGCTCGATCGGCTGCCGCCCTCGCCGCACACGCGACGGCTGGTCACGCTGTTGTCGCTCGGCGGCTGGTTCGAATTCTACGACCTGTTCTTCACCGCCTATATCGCGATCGGCCTGTTCAAGGGCGGCATCTTCAAGCCGACCACCCAGGGCCTGTTCGACTTGGAGGGCTTTGCCAGTTTCGTCGCCGCGCTGTTCTTGGGCCTGTTCATCGGGACGCTGGCTTTCAGCTGGCTGTCCGACCGTTTCGGCCGCCGCTCGATCTTCACCTTCGCGCTGCTCTGGTATTCCGCCGGCGCCTTCATCATGGCGTTTCAGACCTCGCCGCACAGCATCGATCTGTGGCGGCTGATCGCCAGCATCGGCCTCGGCGTCGAACTGGTGAATGTCGATACTTATTTGTCGGAACTGGTGCCGAAATCGCAGCGCGGGCCGGCCTTTGCCTACAATCAATTCGTCATGTTCACCGCGCTCCCCGTGGTTGCCTTCCTCGCCTGGCAGCTTGTGCCGCAGACCATTCTCGGCCTCGAAGGCTGGCGCTGGGTGGTGCTGATCGGCTCGATCGGCGCCGCCGCGATCTGGTGGATCCGCCGGCAATTGCCGGAATCGCCGCGCTGGCTGGAGCAGCACGGCCGCACGGCCGAAGCCGAGGCGATCGTCGCCGATCTGGAAAAGAAGATCGAGACCGATACGGGAAAGCCTTTGCCGCCGCCGGAAGCGTTGAGCGGCGAAGCCGAGCGCAAGTCCGGCTCGTGGATGGAAATCTGGGACGAAGCCTATCGCGGCCGCACCATCATGCTGGTGATCTATAATCTATTCCAAACGGTGGGCTATTACGGCTTTTCCAGCTGGGTGCCGCAGCTTTTGGTGTCGCAAGGCATCGAGGTGACGAAGTCGCTCGCCTATACCTTCGTCATCGCCATCGCCGCGCCGATCGGCCCCCTGGTCGGCGTCGTCTTTGCCGACCGTTTCGAGCGCAAATGGCAAATCGCCTGGGCCGCGATCGGCGTCGCGGCATTCGGCCTCTTGTTTGCGCAGCAAACCACGGCCATGGGCGTCATCGTCTTCGGCGTTCTGATCACGCTGTGCAATAATTGGATGTCGTTCTCGTTCCACGCCTATCAGGCGGAGCTTTACCCGACGCGCATTCGCGCCCAGGCCGTCGGCTTCGTTTACTCGTGGAGCCGGTTTTCCGCGATCTTCTCCGGCTTCATCATCGCATTCTTCCTCGGCCGTTACGGCACGACCGGCGTGTTCGGATTTATCGCCGGCGCGATGGTCGTCGTCTTTATCGTAATCGCGAGGTTCGGCCCTGCGGTAACGCGACGCCGCCTGGAAGCGATCGCGGCCTAGAGCATGATCCGGAAAATCATGCTCAATCAAAATCCTAGAGCGACGAACGATTCAATCTGAAACAATCACGCTCTAGAGTGCGGCGATCCGCTCCAGCGCGGCGCCGTCAATGATTTTGACTGCGCCACGGCCGACGTCGCAGACACCGGTCTTGCGCAGCGCACTCAGCACCCGGCAGGTATGGACCGGCGTGAGCCCGGTGAAATCGGCGATCTGCTGCTGGCTCATCGGCAAGCGGAATTCATCGTCGTGCACTTCGCCGCGTTCTTGCGAACGCAGCATGACGTGAACGAGGAAGCCCGCGATCCGTTCCTGCGCCGTGCGCTGGCCGAGATCGACCAGCCGCCGGTCGGCATCGCGATGCGCCGCCGCGGCCAATCGAACCCACAGATCGAACAAAGCCGGATTGTCGTGCAGGCGCGCGCGCACCTGCGCGAACGGGAACGTGCAGAAATGGACGCCGGTGACGGCCTGCACCGAGAACGAGAATTGCCGCTCGAAAATACCGGCCGGGCAGATCAGGTCGCCCGGCATGATCACCGACAGGATCTGGCGTCTGCCGCTGGGCAACTGGATGAAGCGGACCGCCCAGCCGTCGCAAATGGCCTGAACGCCTTCGTTCGGCTCGCCGGCGCGATAGATATTCTGGCGCGCGGCGACCGTCTTGTGGGTGGCCGGAATCGGTTGCTGGCCGTCAGTGCCGGACAGCGCGCCGCAGAAGCCCAGCTTCGGAAAATCGCAGGTCGGGCACCGCCCCTTGGCCGCCGAGGTGGCGTCAGCCGAACCGATGTAGGATGTTTCCGCCGGGCGAGGCAGCACTTCACTCAACAGCATGACCTGCATCCGCGCGGTTATGACCCGGATCAATGATCTGGATCATCAATCGCCCAGACGGTAGGTGCGCACCGTTGTGATATTTCTAATTTTAAGCTCCGTACAAACTCGTATGCGTCCGCAACTCGCAAGACGCGAGCGGACACAAACAACAACTGTCGATGGAAAAACGGCGAGCTAAAAAACCTGCTCGGGCTCGGCGCCCAGCTCGGCCCCAATGCCGGCAAATACCGGGCTGCAGCTCGCAAGCACCTTCTGCAGCCGATGCCGGAACTGCGCCAGCGTGATCTGCGAGACGATGGTCTCGACCTCCTGCGCCCCGACATTGGCCTTCGACATCAGCTCCGAGCAGTGCTGCACGACGTTGCTGATGACGTCGAGCTCCTGATGCATGCGGTCAAAGGCCTGCAATTTCATCATGACGTCTTTGCTGAGCGAGCCGCATTTCACCAGGTCCTGGCCGATGCCGCTTGAGTTAAATTCAAGCTGCTCGGCGACCTCGCAACTCATCGTCGCGATAGCGCGGAGCAAGGTCTGCAATTCGTTGGAACCGATTTCCGACATATCGGGCATGGACACTCTTTCGGCAGCCGCCGCCGCTCAATGGATTTTGCCGAGCACGGCTTCCAACTTCTGCCGCAAGGTCAATTCGTCGAACGGCTTGACGATGTAATTGTTGACGCCGGCTTGCGCTGCCTTGACGACGAGCTCGCGATCGCCGCGTCCGGTCACCAGGATGAAGGGAACCTTACGAATGGACATGTGGCTGCGCACCGCGCGCAACAGGCCGACGCCGTCCATTTCCGGCATGTTGTAGTCGGAAATGATGAGATCGATCGGCTGCGCCATGGCCGTCGCCAGCGCGGTCTGGCCATTCTCGGCTTCGTGAATGAGGCGGATGCCGAGTTTTTCGAGCGATATCCGCGTCATCTGACGAACACTGGCTTGATCGTCAACGACGAGAACCTTCAAAGCTGCTGCATTTGGCATTATCTTACCACCTGTTCTTCTAATTTTTCTTGCACTCGACCTATTCGCACACCGTGTTGATCAGCTTGACCAGGCCTTCGGGATCGAACGGCTTGACGATCCAGCCGTTGGCGCCGGCTTCGTTGGCGATGTCTTTGCTGCCCTGCTCGGCCTCGGTCGACAGCACCAGGATCGGCGTGTCGTCATAGGCCGGGTCACTGCGCACGGCGCGAATGACGCCATAGCCGTCGAGCTTGGGCATATTGATATCGGTGATGATCACGTCGACCGGCTGCTGCGGCAGCACCGTCAGCCCGTCCTGGCCGTCGACCGCCTGAATCACGGTGAAGCCGGCGCCACCCAGCGCCAGCCGCAACATGTCGCGCATGGTCCGCGAATCGTCGATGGTCAGAATGGTGCGCGGGGCACCGGCATCCGCTTCAGAATCGCTTTCCGCCTGCACCGCCGGAGCAGGCGCCGGCGCGTCCGGCACAAGCGGAGGCGCCACAGCTTCGACCGGTGCGGCTTCCGGCGCATCCACAACGGCAGGCTCCGCAAACGGATAGGCGATGCCGTAGCCGCCGAAGGCTTCGGCGAATTCCGCGGACACAGCGGACACCGTCAGCTTCGGAAAGGTCTTGAACGCGGAAACCAGAACCTGCAGGTAGCCGAGCGATACCGACGACACCGCCGCGGCATTGAGCCTGATCGCGTTCGCCTGCGGCAGCTTGATCATATCGGCGATCAGCGCGGCCGCACCGGCGGCGTCGAGATCCGGCGGCAGATCGAAGACGATCGTATCGGCGGCGGCGGTATCAGCACCTTGCGTCATAAATGATCCCGTCAGGCCATCGCCGGCGCGTGCTTGCCGGCGCAGGCATTGAGAATGGCTTCGGAAATATCAAACAGGCCGTGCTGGGATTCGACGGCGCCGATTTCGAAGGCGACGCGCGGCATGCCGTAGATCAGCGCCGTGCCTTCGTCCTGACCGAGCGTGACGCATCCGGCCCGACGCATCGCGAGCAGACCGTTGGCGCCGTCGCGGCCCATGCCGGTGAGAATGGCGCCGACGGCGCGCGGCGCGACGACACGCGCCACCGAATGAAACAAAGCGTCGACTGAAGGCCGGTGACCGGAGACGAGCGGCCCGTCATTGAGCGCGCAGACCAGGCCCGAGCCGCGCCGCGCCACTTCGAGATGATGTCCGCCGGGCGCGATATAGGCATTGCCCCGCTCGATCGGCTGATCGTGCGCCGCTTCATGGACCTGCATCCGGCACTCGCTGTCGAGCCGGCGCGCGAAGGCGGCGGTGAAACGCTCCGGCATGTGCTGGGCGATCACGATCGGCGGCACGTCTTCCGGGAACAGCATCAGCACCGCCTTCAAGGCTTCGACGCCGCCGGTGGAAGCGCCGATGGCGATCAGCTTGTCGCTGGTGCTGCTCGCTCCGCCGACAGCTCTGCGCTGCCGATGCGGCGGCGGCACGCGGCGGCGCAGGCGGGTATGCGCGGCGGCCTTGATCTTCGGAATGAGTTCGCCGCCGAGCTGCAACATCGCGCCGGCATCGGCGGGCTTGGCGACAAAATCGACCGCCCCGATTTCGAGCGCTTCGAGCGTGATATCGGCGCCGGCTTGGGTCAGCGACGAGATCATCACCACCGGCGTCGGCCGCAGTTCCATGATCTTGCGCAGAAAATCGAGACCGTTCATGCGCGGCATTTCGACGTCGAGCGTTACGACATCGGGATTGAGCGACTTGATCTTCTCGCGCGCGTCGAACGGATCCGGCGCTGCGCCGACAACCTCGATGCCCTCATCCTCCGAAAGCACCGACGTCAGGAGTTTCCGCATCAACGCCGAATCGTCGACGATCAGAACACGCACTTTTTCATTTGTTGCGCTCATTTGAACAACTCAATGTTTTGCGAAGGCATCGCGTGCCTCCGTTCCGGTTGCACATGCCTCGCTTTGCTGCATTCGACTCACGCCGTCCTCCGGTAGATGGTGCGGCCGGCGAGCTTCAGCCGCGGATGGGAGCCGAGCAGCGATTCCGAATGGCCGATATAGAGCCAGCTGCCCACCCGCAGCAGATCGGTGAAACGGTCGACCAGCTTGGTCTTGGTCGGCCCGTCGAAATAGATCATGACGTTGCGGCAGAAGATGGCCTCGAACGGTCCGCGCATCGGCCAGCCGTCGTCCATGAAGTTCAAATGACCGAACGAGATCAGCGAGCAGACCTTGCGGTCGATGGCGACATTGTCGCCGTCGGCGTTGCCCAGCGGCCCGCGATATTTCGCCGGCACCGCCGAGACCGCCTCGGCGGAGAACACGCCTTGCGCCGCCTTGCGCAGCACCTCGGTGTCGATATCGGTGGCGAGGATGCGCACGTCGCGCGACGCGATATCCTTGATCTCGGCATGCAGCATCAGCGCAATCGTATGCGGCTCCTCGCCGCTCGAACAGCCGGCGGACCATATGCGCAAGCGCCCGCCGGTCGGATTGGCGGCCAGGAACGGCGCCACCACCGCCGTGACGAAATGCTCGAAATGGTGCTGCTCGCGGAAGAACTTGGTGTGGTTGGTCGACAGCGCGTTGACGAAGAGCTGCAGTTCCTCGCCGGAATTCTCGTTCAGATATTGGCGGTAGTCCTCGAACGAGGGCAGCCCGAGCGTGCGCAGCCGTCGCGACAACCGGCCGTAGAGCAGATTCTTCTTGGCGTCCGGAAGCACGATGCCGGCGTGTTCATAGGCGATCTTCGACAGCGCCTGGAAATCGGCGTCGGAGAAGTCGAATTCGCGCTGTGCCTGATTGTCGGCAACGGGAAATGTTGCCAGTGCCTGACGAGCTAATGCCATCGCGGTGTGTCCCAGTCCGTTCCTATCTCAACGCCACCTTCGCTTGCGAAAGCACCGCTTGTTGTCTCCTTGGGCCGGCGTCCCAGCCTTGGGTGCTTGCATGAAGGTTATGGTCAAAACCAAAATTGATCGTAAAAGTGCCGCGGCCAACTGGCGTCGGCGAACAGACCGACGGCTCGCAGCCGCCTATCTGCAACGGCAGAAATTACGAATGCGTGCAGAAAATCTGCGTTCGGCGGCCATCGCCGCCGATTCACGTATAATGGGATAATTAACCACAGTTCGAGAGCACCGCCCTTGGACGCGCAAGGCGGCGGCGATTATTCAGGCTTGATGTTCTCGGCGCGGATCACCTTGGCCCATTTCTCGGTCTCGTTGGCGATCAGCTTTTTGAAGTCCGCGGGTGTGCCGGGAAGCGGCGTGCCGCCAAGGTCGGCAAAGTGCGATTTGATCGCCGGGTCGGCGAGAGCGGCGTTGATCTCGGCATTGAGCTTGTCGATGATCTCCCGCGGCGTGCCGATCGGCGCGCCGAAGCCGCCGACGGCGCTCGCTTCATAGCCCGGCACGAAATCGGCAATGCTCGGCACGCCGGGTAGCGCGTCGGAGCGCGCCAAAGTCGTCATCGCGAGCGGGCGCAACTTGCGGCTTCTGAGATAGCCGATCGACGACGGCATCAGATCGAACATCACCTGGACGCGACCGGCGATGAGATCGGTGAGCGCCGGCGCCGAACCGCGATAGGGCACATGCGTCATGTCGGCGCCTGTCATCATCTTGAACAGTTCGCCGGCCATATGCGTCGAATTGCCGATTCCGCCCGAAGCCATGTTGATCTTGCCGGGATTTGCTTTGCAGTAGGCAATGAATTCCGGAACGCTGTTGACCGGTACTTCCGGATTCACTTCCATGACCAGCGGCCCGCGGGTACTGGCGGCGATCGGCTCGATGTCGCGGATGAAATTGTACGGCAGCGTCGCGTACAGCGTCGCATTGATGTAGTTGCTGGTGCTGATCCAGAGCAGCGTGTAGCCGTCGGGCGGCGCGTGCGCGACGAGATCGGTGGCGACCGTGTTGCTCGCGCCCGGCCGATTGTCGACGACAAAAGGCTGGCCGAGCCGGTCCGACAGCCATTGGGCAAGAAGACGCGCGCTGATGTCGGCCGATTGTCCGGGCGGAAAGCCGACGACAACCCGGACCGGATGGCTCGGATAAGTTTCCGCCTTCACGCTCCACGCCACGGCAGACGCTGCGGCGCCCGTGGCGAGTTGCAAAAATCTCCGGCGCGGAAGCTGCATGGCCGAAATCTGAATGGCGCTAATCTCCGCAGCGGCGCAGCCGCGCTCTCAATCAATATGCCGTCTTGTTGATCTCGCCGGAGCCCGCCACATACCAGCGTTCGCTGACCAGAGGCTTTCCGGCGAGGCGGTCGGCAAGCCAATCGGCGACGAGGATCGGCGGAAACGGCCCGAGATTGGCGGCGGGGACATTGCCGACGGAGTGGCGGGATTCCTGATAGACCACCATCTGCTTGGCTCCGCCAAGCGCCGCCATCAGGCGCTCGGAATGTTCGAGCGGGCTCAACTCCTCCGCTTCGCCGGCGACGCAGAGATAGGGCGCTTTGATCTTCTCGGCGTGGCCTTCCCAGGTGATCTTCTTGCGAAACTCGTCGAACGCGTCTTCGTCGGTGATGCCCGACATATACATGAAGCGCTTTTTGAAGGTCGGCGAGGCTTCCTGAAAGATCGTGTGACAGCCCGGTTCGTGGCAGACCGACATCACCGCGCAGGCTTTGATACGCGGCTCGTTGGCGGTGAGCACCGTGCCGAACAACGAACCGAAGCTCGTGCCCGACACGCCGATGCGCGCGGCATCGAGCTCAGGCCGCGCCGAGATCCAATCGACCAGAGCCGGGCCCGCCGCCATCCAGTTTTCCATGGTGAAGTAAAGCCCGATCATCGGCGCTTCGTATTGGCCGGGCCCGTCGATGGCGAGCACCGCCATGCCGCGATTGAGAAATTTGTCGCCGTAAAGCGCGACCTGAATTTCCTTGTAGCTGTCCATGCCGGGGACAGCGATCACCACCGGCACCTTGCCGCTCGTGTAGTCCGGCGGCAGATGCAGCCAGGCCGGGATCGCCTTGTCCTTGAACGGCACCCAGACCGCCTCGACGTGATGATCGGCGAGCGCGGCATATTTGGCGTAACATTCGCGCTTCTTGTTGTTGTAGGAAATGTTGGTTTCGTCGTTCTCGTCGTAAGGCCACTGCGCGGCGCCCCAATGCACCGCGGCCATGAAGAAATTATCGCGCGCTGTGACTTTATGATCGGCAAGCGCCGCGGCATTCGCCTTGGCTTCGCGGCGGCGGGCGACGGCGGCGAAGGCCGGGCCGATATCGGCCATTTTCTTCACCCGTTCGCGGATGCCGGCGAAATCGGCATTGGCCTCGATGCCGCAGGGAGCATGGATATAGAGCGAACGCGGCTGATCCCAATCGATGCCGTTGGCGCGGATGATGTTGTCGATGAGCCAACGTTGCTCGTCGAAGCGCCGCACATGCGGCTCGCCGCGTTGATCGCGGATCGGGGGGAAGGCCTGCTGCGGGCGGTTCATGGCGTGACGCTCCCTGAGACATTGAACCTCGACGCGGCCGGCCGCGGCTTTCGCAAAGCTACGGCCCTTCCCCGATCGGGTTGCGCTCTTTGATCAGTCCGGCCGGCGTGACGAAGATCAGAAGATTGGCGACGATGATGGTGCCGGCGAGGAAATAGAATGCGGACATGATACCGTAATGATCGGCGATGATGCCGGCCGTGATCGGGCCGATCGCCATGCCGAGCGCCTGCATGCCGAACAATATGCCGACCGCGCTGCCGCCCATGCCCGGCGGTGTCGCGTCGAGAAGCCAGGCCTGCAGCACCGCACGCACGGCGAAGAGAAAGAATCCGAGCACCGCGACCAAGAGGACGAACCACTTCGTGCCGCCTGCAAACGTCATGGCGAGAATGATGACGCCGGTCATCGACATGCTGGACATGATAATCTGCCGGCGGCCAACCTTGTCGGACAGATGGCCGGCAATCGGCGCGGCGATGAAGCCGCAGGCCTGCAAGGCGAACATGCAGGCGCCGATCCATGTCGTCGGATATTCCATCACCCGCGCCAGATAGACCGGCAGAAACGTCAACAATGCGCCTTGCGTCATGGAGCGAAACGTCGAGCCGATCGACAAGGTCACGAGCGCCCGGTTGCGCAGCAATTCTCGGAACATGCGCAGCCGCTCGGCGCGCGGAATCTTGTCGGGTCTGGCTTTGATGAGGCCGGCGCGGATGTCGGCCATTTGCAGGCGTCCGACATAAACGAGGATAACCCCGGCAACGACGATGCCGGGGATCACATTCATGACGACGACGCTGCGCCAACTGTAGAACGCCAACAGCCAGCCGACGACGAGGGGCGCAACCGCGTCGCCGACATTGGCGCCCATGCCGTGGAACGACATGACCAGGCCCTTGCGATCGGGGAAGCGGTCGCCGAGCCACGGGATCGCGGTCGGGTGCCAGATATTGTTGCCGATGCCGACCAACGTGGCGCAGAGAAGAATCATCCAATAAGTGTGCGAGGCTCCCATGATCAGATAGGGAATGCCGATCCAGCACAGCGAAATCGCCATGAGCAGGCCCTTGCGGCCCACGGTGTCGACGTAAATACCGCCGGGCACATTGGCGATGGCCCCGGCCGCGTATTGGCAGGTGAGGATCGATCCGATCTGTGCGTAATCGAGACCAAGTTCGTTCCCGATGAGCGGCAAGAGGATATAGAACGTCGCCGGGTACCAGTGCGTCAGCGCGTGGCCGACGCTGATCACCCAGACTTCGCGAAACGAGCGCCGCTGGACCGCGTCCATTGGTATTGAGTTTGTTATTGTCGTTGCGGTCATTTCCCCTCCCCGTCGCCTCCCCCTGTTTTGGCGCCTTTTCTGCAACGCGATTACGCCGGCGTATTCCGCCCGGCGAGTCTCTCGGCGCGCAAACCGTTTGCTACATGGCCGAACGCGGCCCGACAAGCCTCGCCGGCGTGAAGGCTGCCCTGCAGGCAAGGAGCGGCAGTGCCGCGACTGCCGGGGCAGCCTCCGGCCCCTTCCCCGCGACCGCAGCGCGGCTATCTCGCAACGTGGTTGGCGAAAACTTGCGTCCATTTCACGGCGTCAGCGCAAAGCCAATAAGGCCGGAAATCGCCCGCACGCGGTAACCGCCGCGGCGCGCAAAACCTGCCAACCGGCCGCGGCCGAATTGCGCCGCAACGCAGCGCGGTAGGCGGTCCTAAAGGTTACCGCATTGTATCCATCGCGTTTTAGGTTTTGGCCCGCAACTGCACAGTAACAAATATCTGTCACATAAACATGCGGACGGCCCGACATCCACGAGTTACCCGGAATGACAGAGCAACTGCGCGCATTTCGGCAAACGACGACCTATTTGGGCGTCGCGGTCATCGCCATTATCTGGGGCGGCATCTATCTGCTCGCCAGCCGGGAACACGAGCGCGCCTATCAGGATTCGGTCCGTCAGGGCAGCAATCTCACCCGGGTTCTCGAAGAATATATCCGGCGCATTTTCTGCGAATCCGACAGTGAGCTCTTGGCGCTGCGGCGCGCCTATCAGAGCGATCCGGAAAATTTCGACATCGCGGCTTGGGCCAAGACCACCCAGCCGCAAGGCGACATGACGGTTCAATTCGGCATTTCCAGCGCCGCGGGCTTTATCAAACAATCGACGCAGGGGCCGATCACGGCCCCGATCTATGTCGGCGATCGTCCGCATTTCCAGTTCCAGGTTGAACGTCCTCAAGACCAGCTTTACATCAGCGCCCCGATCGTCGGACGTATCAGCCAGAAACAGGCGATTCAATTCTCACGGCGGCTAAGCAAGCCGGACAACGCGTTCGGCGGCGTCGTCGTCACGTCGGTGGACGTGCAACAGCTCGAGGGCTTCTTTAGCTCGCTCGATATCGGCCGCGGCGGCGTCGTATCCCTCATCGGACTCGACGGCATCGTGCGCGCGCGCGGCGGCGGCAGTTCGGCGTCGCAAAATTACGCCGGCATTTCCATCGGCAATTCGCCGGTCTTCGGCGCACTGCGGCAGACGCCGGACGGACATTATTGGAACACCAGCAACAGCAGCGCCCGGTTCGACAATGTCACCCGCCTGATTTCGTACCGCGCTGTCGCCGGATTTCCCTTCGTCGCCGTTGTCGGCATGTCCAAAGAAGGAATCTACTGGCAGGCCGACGAGACGCTGCAGCACTACGTCGTCGCCGGCACCATACTGACGGCGATCGTGCTGGTGGTCATGGCGCTCGGCGCCGCCGGGCGCGCGCGCGTGCTGTCCACCAATGCCGAACTGCAGCGCTCCAAACAATCGATCGAGCAGAGCAATCATCTGCTACACACCGCGCTCGCCAACATGACGCACGGCCTGTCGATGTTCGACAGCGATAAGCGCCTCGTTATGTGCAACGATCGCTACGCGGAGATGTACGGGCTCCGCCCCGAACATAAAAAGCGAGGCACGGCACTGCAGTCGATCCTCGAGGCGCGGATCGCCGCCGGCATGGCGCCGGTCGGTTCGGTGGAATATGTCACCACGCGGATCAACCAGGTATCTGACGGCGTCCCCTTCGCCTCGGAAAACGAATTGACCGACGGTCGCGTGGTCTCCGTCAATCATCAGCCGATGACGGACGGCGGATGGGTGGCCATTCACAACGACATCACCGCGTACAAGAACATCGAGCGCGCCTTGCTCGAAAGCACCGAGGCCCTGAAAAAATCCAACGCACGATTTTCCGCCGCCCTGCAAAACATGTCGCAGGGACTGTGCATGTTCGACGCCGACCATCAGATTCTCGTCGCCAACGAACGCTATCGGCAGATCTACAACCTGCCGGAAGAGCTGGTGAAACCGGGAACGACGTATGAACAGATCGTCGACTATCGCCGGAGCAGCGGCAACTATAACGGGCCCGATCCCGCCGAATATATCGCCGCGCAGTTTCGCAATTCGACCGACGTCGAGAAACTCGGCAACGGCCGCGTCGTCATGATCCTGCGCCATGCGATGGCCGACGGCTGCTGGCTGACGACGCATGAGGATATCACCGAGCGCTGGCGCACCGAGACCCGCGTCGCCTATCTGGCGCACCACGACGCGCTGACGGGGCTCGCCAACCGGCCGTCGCTGGTCGAGAAGATCGAAGACGCCTGTTCGCGCTACCGCTGGCGCGGCGAGGAATTCAACGTTCTCATGATCGATCTCGACCGCTTCAAGCAGGTCAACGACACGTTCGGTCATCCCTCCGGCGACGAATTGCTCAAACAAGTCGCCGAGCGGCTCAAGGATGCCCTGCAAGAAGCCGACGTCCTGGCGCGGCTCGGCGGCGACGAGTTCGCCATCATCCAATTCGACGATTCGAAACAGACCGAGGCGGCGGAAGCGCTCTCCGCCAAGATCATCGCGCTCATCGCCGAGCCGTTTTCCATCGGCGGAATCGACGTCGGCATCGGCGCCAGCATCGGCATCGCGCTCGCGCCCGATCACGGTACGCATGCCGACGAGCTGTTGAAGAAGGCCGACCTCGCGCTCTATCATGCCAAATCCTCCGGCCGGAACCGCTATGCGATCTTCG
Organism: uncultured Alphaproteobacteria bacterium; assembly: GCA_963746715.1. Taxonomy (GTDB): domain Bacteria; phylum Pseudomonadota; class Alphaproteobacteria; order Rhizobiales; family Xanthobacteraceae; genus BOG-931. Next base: position 493,008 of record CAVVCW010000001.1, read on the forward strand.
AATCGGCGCTCGGGCAGGCGGCGGTCGAGAAGCACACGCTCGAAAACGAGCTGCGCCGCGCGCTGGCGCGCGAGGAATTCGAAATCCATTTCCAGCCGATCGTCGACACCAACACGCTCGAAATGCGCGGCGCCGAGACGCTCATCCGCTGGCGCCATCCGGAGCGAGGCCTCGTCCCGCCCGATCAGTTCATTCCGCTCGCCGAGGAGTCCGGCACCATCCTGCAGATCGGCGAATGGGTGCTCGCGGCCGCCTGCCGCGAAGCCGTGAACTGGCCGTCATCGGTGAAAGTGGCGGTCAATCTGTCCGCCGTGCAATTGCGCAGTTCGAGCCTGCTCGACTACGTGATGTGCGTGCTCGTCGAATCCGGGCTGCCGCCGGAACGGCTCGAGCTCGAAGTCACTGAGACCGCGCTGCTCGAACATGGCGCCGACTGCGTTGCGCTGTTGCGCAAGCTCAAAAATCTCGGGATCACGGTGGCGCTCGACGACTTCGGCACTGGGTATTCATCGCTCAATCAATTGACGATGTTCCCGTTCGACAAGATTAAGATCGACAAGTCATTCACCCGCGACATGACCAACCGCGCTGATTGCGCCGCGATCATCTCCGCCGTGCTCGCGCTCGCGCACAGCATGGATATCGAGACCACTGCGGAAGGCGTCGAAACCGAAGATCAACTCCGCATTCTGCGCATGGCCGGCGTGTCGACCATTCAGGGCTATCTCATTCAAAAGCCCGGCCCCGCGTCCGAACTGAAGTTCGACGGCTATCGAATCGCGGGAGCAATCGTCGATGCTGCATAAAAATGCGCCATCGACAGCTCCGAGCGTGAAGGAAGGCGCCGCGCAAGACGCATCCGGCACGTCAGCGGCCGCCTCGAGCACGGCGGAAAAATCGCTGATCGACGACCTCGAAGACGCCATCGCCCACACCGATCTGCGCCATCGCGCCACCGTGATGCGACGGCTGACCGACCTGTTCATCATGAACGGCGAGGGATTCTCGCAAGAACATATCGCGATGTTCGACGAGGTGATGAGCCGGCTCGTTGCCGCCATCGACACCTCGGCGCGCGCCGAATTCGGCGATCTGATCGCGAAGAGCCCGAAGGCGCCGATCAAGACCACGCGGCTATTGGCGCTCGACGACGAGATCAAGGTTGCCGGCCCGATCCTGTCGCACTCGCAAGCGCTCGATGAGGCCACCCTGATCGAGGGCGCCAAGACCAAGAGCCAGGATCATCTTTACGCGATTTCGCTGCGCGAGACGATCGGCGAAGCAGTCACCGACATTCTCGTCGAGCGCGGCGATACCGAGGTCGTGCGCAGCACGGCGCAGAATCCCGGCGCCAAATTCTCGGAATTCGGCCATACCACGCTGGTGACGCGCTCACGGGAGGACGGCGAGCTCGCACTGCGCATCTGGTCTCGCTCCGACATTCCGCGGCAGCATCTGTTGAGTCTGTTCGCCGCAGCCTCCGAAGAGGTGCAGCAGCAGCTCGAAAGCGCCGACCGGCAGAAGGTCCAGCTTTACCGCTACCTGGTCGCGCAGGCTAAGAATCAGATCCAGACCCAGATGCGCGAAAATTCGTCGAGCTATGCGCAGGCCCGCCCTCATGTCGAGGCGCTGCACCGCTCGGGCGGCCTCAATAGCCAGGCGCTCGCCGATTTCGCGCAGGCCGGCAAATTCGACGAGGTGACAGTCGCCTTGTCGCTGTTGTGCGACCTGCCGGTCGGCCACATCGAGCGTGCCGTCGTCCATCATCGCCCGGATCATCTTATGGTGCTGGCCAAGGCCATCGGCCTGAACTGGGAGATCACGCGGGCCATTCTGCAGATGCGCGGCCCGGCCGGATCCATTGGGGCCGCCGAAACCGAACAGAACGCGCGAAGCTTCGCCAAACTGCAGCAGAAAACGGCCGCGTCTGCGATGACCTTTTATCGGCTGCGGGCGCGCGCGGAAGCGCAGCTCGAAAAGACCGAATAAGTCCGCACATTCCCAGACCCGGCTGTTTGCGTGGATGCGGCTGTTTACGCCGAATTTAGCGCCGCGCGTTTGCGCCGGCCTTTGGCGCTGACCCTGGCGCAGCGCACCCTCAAAGCGTGCATTGACAAGAACCGCGCAGCCGCCATTGTGCGCGCCGTAATGTCATACAATCATACGACGCGATCACGCGTCGCAATTATGCGTCATCCGAGGAGCGCCGAAAATGGAACAGAGCAACGTCAAGGCCAGCATTGCCTATGACGATCTGCGCGAATGGCTCGCTCAAGCCGAGCGGCTCGGCGAAGTGCGCAACGTCTCGGGCGCGAGTTGGCAGGAGGATATCGGGCTGGCCGCCGAAGCCGTGCTGCGCGCCGAGAACGGACCCTGCGTGGTGTTCGACGATATCCCGGGCTGCCCCAAGGGCTTTCGCGTGCTGCTCAACATGTTCGCCGGCACGCGCCGCAACATGACGCTCGGCTTTCCCGATCATCTGTCGAAATGGGAATTGAGCGACGCCTATCGCGAGGCCTATCTGAAAGATCAGAAAATCATCCCGCATCAGATCGTCGAGGACGGCCCGATCCTTGAAAACGTGCTGATGGGCGATGATATCGATGTCACCAAATTTCCCGCGCCGATCTGGCACGAAAAAGACGGCGGCCGCTATATCGGCACCGGCACCTACAGTATCACCCGCGACCCGGAGGAGGACTGGCTCAATGCCGGCGCCTATCGCGCCCAGGTGCACGATCGCGCTTCGGTCGGCATCCTGATCGCCGCCGGCCATCATGGCGACATCCACCGTGCCAAATATTTCAAGCGCGGCGAACCGATGCCGGTCGCCATGGTGCTGGGCGGCGACCCGCTGACATTCTTCTATGGCGGCCTCGAAGTGCCCTACGGGATTTTCGAGATCGACGTCATCGGCGGCTTGCGCGGCCGGCCGGTCAAGATGGTGCGCGGCAAGGTCACCGGCCTGCCGTTCCCGGCGCATGCCGAGATCGTGCTCGAAGGTTTCGTCACCGACGGCAAGACCGAAATCGAAGGCCCGTTCGGCGAATGGACCGGCCATTATGCCGGCGGCGCCAAGCCCACCTCCGTGCTCGACATCAAGGCGATCTACCACCGCAACGATCCGATCCTGCTCGGCGTGCCGCCGATGGGCGCCGGTCCCGACGAAATGGCGCGTTACCGCGCGGTGCTGCGCTCGGCGACGATCAAGCAGAACATGGCCAATGCCGGCGTCCCCGGCGTGCAGCAAGTCTGGTGCCACGAGATCGGCGGCGCGCGGCTGTTCCACGGCGTATCGATCACCCAGCGTTATCCCGGCCACGCCGTGCAGGCCGGCCATATCGCCGCGCAATGCGGCGCCTCGGCCTATGCGTCGAAATATGTCGTGGTGGTCGACGACGACGTCGACGTCACCAATCTCGATCATCTGCTCTGGGCCATGCTGTCGCGCACCGACCCGTCGCAGTCGATCCAGTTCATCAACGGCTCGTGGGACTCTCCCGCCGATCCGGCGCTGCCGCCATGGAAGCGCGCCGCAGGCGACATGACCCATTCGGTCGCCGTGATCGATGCCTGCCGGCCCTATCATTGGCGCGACAAATTCCCGGCGACCAATACGCCGAGCCCCGAGGTGACCCGCAAGGCGCAGGAGAAATTCGGCTGGCTCCTGGATGGGAAGAAATAACTGCGCCGCGATTATTGCTTCAGTGTCAGCAAGCCGGAGAGTTCCGACAGGTCGGTGACGTTCTCCAGATTCGTCACCAGGTGCTCGATACTCGCGCTGTGCTGTGCACCCAGACCCACGGCGAGACCGCGGAACTTCTCCTGCAATTGCGCTGTCGTCATTGGATCTTCGGGACTACCCTTGCGATAGAGCACCTCATCCTCGAACACCTTACCGTCCTTGGTGCGTACGACGAGGCGGCAGGCAACGCGGTAGCGTCCGTTCTCCAATTCAAACTTCGGCTCATGCTCGACGCGGGTGCGTTCGATGAATTTCAGAATCTCCGGAGCGCGGATTTTTTGCTCTTCAAATTGCGCAACACCGGCGCGGCCTTCGAGCGCCATGACGGCGATGCCGTAGCGTAAATTCATCTGCGCCGAGAGTACGCTTTGAATCCGTTTGCCTTCGTAAGGCCAGCCGCAATGATGAATCGTGTTGTCGCTGACAAAGGCAGTAACGGTCTCGATATCGTCGGCCTTCAACTTGTAGCGCTGCATCACATTGCCGATCGCGGTCATGGCCGTGATGCTGCCGTTCGATGCCGGCGCGGGCTTAAAGCCGATGCGCAGCGTCTGCCACCGCGAACCCAATCCTTCCGTCAAAGACGCCGGCGACCAGTCGTCGAGGAACGCACTGAAAAACGTGCCGTAGGCGCCGTCGAGGACATCGGGAATCCCCGTATAATCGGATTTCGCCAGCAGCGCGCCATAAATGCCACTTTGCGCCGCGCGGCCGGAATGGAATGCCTTGGTCATCGCGCCGTCCTGCACCGCCATTAATCCGGCGGCCTGTGAGCCGGCGATACCGAGCGCGTGGCGCGTCTGTTCAGGGTCGAGTTGCAGCATGCGCGCGGCGGACGCGGCGGCGACAAAGACTCCCGTCGTGCCTTGATTGTGAAAGCCGCTCTTGAACATACCACCCTTGGCCGCGAGACCTGCCCTGATGCCGAGTTCGTTGCCGGCAACGATCGCGGTGATGAGATCGCGCCCGCTCGGCTTCGCGGCCGCCATTTCGGCGAGCGCAAAGGCCGCAGGGAGCGACAGCGATCCAGGATGCAAGGTCAATTCGATATGGATCTCGTCGAGCTGGAACGCATGCGCGCTGGTTGCGTTCACAAGCGCCGCGAGCGGCGCGCTGGTGCGGCGCGCCGTGCCGAAAATAGCCGCTTGGGCGCTGCTACCCTCCATTCCGGCCATCGTTTCGAGCCGGCGCACCGACGGCAGCGAGGCGCCGAAGATCGTGCAGCCGAGGCTATCGAGGACGCAAAGCTTTACTTTCTCAACCACGTCACTCGGGATCTGCGCGAAAGTCAGCGACGCGTTGAATTCGGCGAGCCGCTGCGTCGCTCCCGGCGATAATTTGGCGGATGTACCGTGCGCGGCTTCGCTCATGAACGAATTTCACTTGGCCAAATGCAGATTGGCAAAGGTCGCGTGCAGTTCTTCATAGCGGCCGTCGAGAAAGCGCTTGGAGCCTTCACTGTCGGCGTAATCGGCGTCCCAATGATATCGCTTGAGCACTTGCGCCCAATCGTCGGTCTTCACCAGGTCCGCAACGCGTGCGTTCCAATAGGCCAGTTCCGCGGCGCCGAGATTTTGCGGGCCGATGATGCCGCGCCAGTTGCCTTCGACCACATCGAAGCCCTGCTCTTTCCATGTCGGGATATCCGCCTGGGCGCCGGCAAGCCGATGCGGCGCGGCGACTGCGACGGCACGGAGCTTGCCGGATTCGAGAAACGGCTCGATGGCGGAGATGGTCGCCGGCGTCACATCGATATGGCCGCCGAGCAAAGCCTGCACCAATTCATTTGCGCCGCGATATGGCGCGATGGCGAGCTTGCCGGCATCGATATTGGCCGCATGCGCGAGCTTGAGCGTCGCGACGTGGTTCGAACCGCCGAAGCCCGGTGCGACCCCGATCGACAGCGTCGACGAGGTACGCAGGGCCTCGACCAGATCGGCACCGCTCTTGATCGGCCCGTCGGCCCGCACGGCGAACACCGTATATTCGGTGAACAGTTGCGCGATCGGCGTAATATCCTTGTAGCTGAGATCGCCGGTACCGAGGAGACTGTTGCTCAGCAGCGTCGGACCGCTGATCGCGATGTAATGACCGTCGCCGGTCTTGCGGCTCACATAGGTCCAAGCCACCGCGCCGCCCGCGCCGGAGCGCGCTTCGACCGTCATGGTCGCATTCACCGCGTGGGTCTGTTGCCAGATTTTCTGGATCGAGCGCGCCAAAACATCCATCGTGCTTCCGGCTTCGGTCGGCACGACGAATTCGACATTGTGCTGCGGCACCCATGGCGCCGTTTCAGAACGAGCGATCGGCGAGACCGCAAGCGCGGCGCATAAAAACGCCGCCGCACCAATGCGCGCAGCTCCGGACAATTGCGTCATTTGCGAAGCCCCGTCGCCTTGAGGAATTCCGCATCGTCGCGAACTTCCTGCCGCACCTGCTTGTGCATATCGTCAAGGGAGACGTTCACCGACGACTGCATGTTCAGCCGCGAAAAAATCTTCCATTCGTCGGTCTGTTTCATCTTCTCGAGCGCCGCGTTGAGCTTGTCGACGATCGGCTGCGGCGTTCCGGCCTTCACCATGACGCCGCGCCAGATCGAGGTGGCGACGTCATAGCCCTGTTCCCGAAAGGTCGGCACTTCGGGAAAGTACTCGTTGCGCTCCGCCGAACTGATGCCGAGGAGCCGGATGTCACCGTTCTTGATCTGCGCCAAAGCCGAGCTTGGCGTCATGACGGTAACGTCGATGTGACCGCCCAAAAGCGCCAGCGCGGCATCCTGGCCGCCGGCGAACGGCACCCATATCGATTTGAAGTGCCCTTCCTGCTGCAAGCGGTAGAAGACGAACTGGTGGAACCCCGCCGAGGAAAACCCGCCGACCGAGACTTGATCGGGATGAGCGCGGATGAAGTCCATGAAATCCTTCATCGTCTTGAACTTGCTGTCGGCCCGTACCGCAACCGCCGAAGGCTCGGCCTGCAGCGCCGGCAAGACGATGAAATCGTCAGGCGTGAATTGAATGTCCGACGTCGCCATTGCAAACGACATGCTCGAAGTCGTCGACAGGATCGAATAACCGTCGGCGGGCTTGTTCTTTACATAGGCCATGGCGACGGCGCCCTCGCCGCCCGGCCTATTCTCGACAATGAAAGTCTGGCCGAGAATAGCGCCGAGCTGCTTGCCGACCTGGCGCATCATCACGTCAAGCGGGGCGCCGGCACTGCTCCAGCACTCGAGCCTGACGGTTGCGGAGGGATACGCGTCCTCGGCATGCACGGCCTCGACGAACAATGCCGGCGCGCCGAACAGGGCCGCAATTACGATGACAAGGATACGCTTCATCTCGACACTGTGTTTCTTTGTTATGTCTCACACCAACGCGGCACGATGGCGCGCTACGGGCCTTCATCGGCCGGCAGGCGGAACGTCCGCGCCGGATATTGCTTGCCGGTCGCGGCCCGAACCGCGGCTTCATCGACATCCAAGCCGAGGCCGGGCCCTTCGGGCAGCGCGATGTAGCCATTCACCGGCTTGAGCAGATTGGGACACAGTTTTGCGCCGATCTCCTCGAACGGCAGGAAATATTCGGTGATGATGAAGTTCTGCATGCAGGCGGAGGCATGCACGGTCGCCGACAGCGAAAGCGTCGTGGAATTGTAGTTGTGCGGCGACACCGCGATCATCTCGGACTCGGCCGCCGCCGCGATGTTCATCAGTTCGAGAATGCCGCCGCAATTGGACACGTCCGGATTGATGATGTCGGCAGCGCGGGCGCGGAAGATCGGCCGGAATTCGGCCCGCGTGTAGAGCGCCTCGCCGGTGACGACCGGGATCTTGCTCCGCTGGCGCACATCCGCGAGCGCTTCGACATTCGCCGACTGGCAAGGCTCCTCGAGCCAATATGGCTCGAATTCGGCAAGCGCATCGGCGAGATCGATGGCGTGCATCGGCGCCAGCCGCCGATGAATGTCGAGTAGAAGATCGACATCGGGTCCGACCGCGTCGCGCATCGCCCGCATCACCTTCACCGCGCGGCGGATATGCTCCTTCGGAATAAAGGTACGCCACACGCCGGGCACCGGATCGAATTTCATGGCGGTGAAGCCGCGCTTGAGCACGCCTTCGGCGCCGCGGGCGTAATCCTCCGGCTTCTGCATCTTGTAGCTCCAGCCGTTCGCATAGACGCGAACCTTGGAACGGCATGGCCCGCCGAGCAGATTATAGACCGGTTGCTTGGTCGCCTTCCCCATGATGTCCCACAGCGCCTGCTCGATGCCGGACGTGGCGCAGTAGAATTCGAGCGAGCCGCGACGCTGCGCATAGTCATCGAACGCGATCTGCAGGAAATGCCTGATCTGAAAGGCATCGCGCCCGACCAGATACCGGCCGAGCTCTTCGACCTGCGATGCAACGGCGCGGTCGCGGTCATATTGGCTATAGGCCTCGCCCCAGCCGACAATGCCAGCATCGGTCTCGACGCGAATGAACACGAAATTTTTGCGCCAACCGGAATGCACCGGAAGACATTCGACACTGACCACTTTCATGAGGCTTTTCTGCTCCGCTTTTTGCGATCGGCGCCGCCATCCGCTTCTTTCAGCACCAGCTGTCCGGTCGACGACATGGCGCGGATGAAGCGATCGCGTCCGTTCTGAATGTGCTTTTCGAGTTCGCGGCCGGCGGCGACGCGATCGCCCTGCTCGACGGCGGCGAGGATCGCGCGATGCTCGACATTGGACACCGCAAGGCCGCCGCCGAAAGCAAGTCCGTGGCGGCGATAGATGCGCAGCTCTTTGCCCATCTGGGCGTCGAGCGCAGCAAGACGGCTATTGCCGGTCGCGGCGTAGAGGCTGGCATGAAACTCGATGTTGAGCGCGATGTAGCGGCTGGCGTCGCCAGATCGCGAGGCTTCATCCAAGACCGCCATGAGATCGCGCAACTGCGCCAAGCCGGCGCGCGTCATCGCCGCCGCCGCGAGTTCACCTGCCAGCCGGCCAAGACAGGCGCGCACGTCGAACAGATTGACGATCTCGTCGAGCGTCAGTTCGCGAACGAAAGCGCCTTGGTTCGGCAAGATGGTGAGAAGACCGTCGCGCTGCAACGATCGGCACGCTTCGCGCACCGGCGCTCGGCTCACGCCAAAGCGGGCCGCAAGCGCATTTTCGTTGACGCGGTCGCCGGGGCCATATGCACCGTTGAGGATCAGGTCCTCAAGCTCGCGCTCGACGCGATTGGCGACAAGACCATGGTTTTGTGCAGTTATAGTCGACAATTTCTATCTCATTTCACTTATTGTCGACAATATAGCCTCCTACCCCGCCTTATTGTCAACATCGACCGGAACCGCGCCGATACCGCGCCGATACCGCGCCGATCTTGATCGAATTTCGCTAGCTATGCTTTTTTGGCGCTTGCAGCCCGGCTCGCTGCCATTGCATCTGGTCGCGAACAACGGCGCTGACGTGAAAGCGCGAGCTGACCGCAAGGGCAAAGAGAATCCGCCAAGGACGCATCATGACGAAAGCGAAGATCGTAATTGTCGGCGGCGGCATTGGCGGCCTGTTCACGGCAAATGCGCTGATCGCCAAGGGCTTCCCGGTCGCGGTCTACGAGCAGGCCCCGGCGCTTGGCGAGATCGGCGCCGGCGTCTACATCACGCCCAACAGTATGCGTCATCTGCAGCGGGTCGGGCTCGGCGAACAGATCGAGACATCGGGCGCCAGGGTCGGATCGGCGTCACGCTATTTCCGTTATGACGGCACGCCGATCGCGCCGGTGCAGGTCACCGATTCCTCGGGCTGGAACGCGACCTTCGGCATGCACCGCGCCGACCTGGTCGACATCCTGGCGAGCGCGCTGCCGAAAGAAATCATTCATACCGGACACCGCTGCACCGGTTTCGAACAGGACAGCGCGGGCGCCCGGGTCATGTTTGCCAACGGCGCCGTTGTCGAAGGCGACATCATCGTCGCCGCCGACGGCATCCATTCCGAACTGCAGAAATATGTGACGCCGCCGTCTCGTCCGGTGTTCTCCGGCTCGGCCGCCTATCGCGGGACCGTGCCGCACGCCGACGTTCCGGACTGGCCGATGGATCGCTGGCAGATGTGGCTCGGCGAACGCAAGCACTTCCTGGTTTTCCCGCTGCGTGCCGGCAAACTGATCAACTTCGTCGGCTTCGTACCCGCCAACAAGGCGATCGAGGAATCCTGGTCGGTACCTGGCGATCCCGATCAACTGCGGACGGATTTTGCCGGCTGGGATCCGCAGGTCGAGAAACTGCTGCGGCATGTGCAGAAGACGTTTCTCTGGGCGCTCTATGATCGCGACCCGCTGCCGTGCTGGACCAAGGGCAGGCTGACGCTGCTCGGCGACGCCGCGCATGCCATGCTGCCGCATCTCGGCCAGGGCGCCAATCAATCCATCGAGGACGGTATTACGCTTGCGACCATATTGTCGCGCGCGGAGCGAGACGCCGCGCCGGCTGCTTTGCTGGCCTATGAAGGGCTGCGGCGCGATCGCGTCGCCGAGGTGCAAACCGGCGCGCGCAAGAACGGGCTGCGCTACAATTCGCTGTCCGGCGATCTTGCGGTCCGCGACCGCGAAATCGTGGCGCATGCCGAATTCCGCAAGCAGCTTTACGACTACGACGTCGTCAAGCTCGCAAGCTCAGCCGCGATTGCACCCTCGCACTGATCGTAGAACCAACGGGGTGGGACCCTGCCCCACAAGCACGGCCCTCTAGGCGCCGCCCCATAAGCGTCGTCCCATAAGCGTCGTCCCATAAGCTCTGCCCATAAAGCGGGATCGCGGACAAAACCGCACAGGCCTGTTCTCCTTGAAGACGCTTGTGGCACAATGACCCCAAGCGAAAAGAACATTTGAGGGGAGAACGACCATGCGGGTGACAATGCGGCACCGTCTTGGCTATTTGCGGCTCCGCCGCTTTGGCGATTTGTTTTGCGCTCTCTTGGCACTGCCATTTCTCGCTCTTGCAGCCTCGATCCAAATAGCCGACGCGCAGAACTCGAATGCGGACACCGTCAAGATCGGCTTGATCATGACCTATACCGGCCAGTTCACCGACGCGGCCGCGCAGATGGATAACGGCATCAAGCTCTACATGAAGCAGCATGGCGACACGGTCGCCGGCAAGAAGATCGAGATCATCCGCAAAGACGACGGCGGCGCGCCGGATGTCGCCAAGCGGCTGGCGCAAGACCTGATCGTCAACGACAACGTCGATATCCTCGCCGGCTTTGTCATCACGCCGGAGGCGATGACAGTCGCCGACCTGTCCGCGCAGGCGAAAAAATTCATGGTGGTGATGAACGCGGCAACCTCGATCGTCACGACCAAATCGCCCTATATGGTGCGGACGTCCCTGACCATAGCGCAGAATTGCGAGGCGCTCGGCACCTGGGCCTATCAGAACGGGGTGCGGAAAGTCTTCATCTTGGTCTCGGACTACGCGCCGGGCCACGACGCCGAATCGGCATTCCAGAGAACCTTCACGGCCGCGGGCGGCACGGTCGTCGAGGCCGCGCACGTGCCCATGGCGAATCCGGATTTTTCGGCTTTCGTTCAGCGCGCCAAGGATTCCGGAGCGGACGGCATCTTCGTCTTCATTCCCGGCGGCTCGCAGCCGGCGGCGCTGGCGAAAGCCTTGGTCGAACGCGGCATGGATCCGAGCAAAATCAAGATCATGGGGCAAGGCGAATTGACCGACGACGGCGCACTCGGCGCCATGGGCGACGCCGCGATCGGAATCATCACGGCGTTTCATTACGACCATGCTCACAACTCGGCGCTCAACCGGAAATTCGTTGCCGATTACAATGCGGAGTTCAAGCGCAACCCGGATCTGTTCTCGGTCGGCGGCTATGACGGCATGCAAGTCATCTACGACGCGCTGAAAGCGACCGGCGGCAAGACCGATGCCGATAGCCTGGTCGCCGCCGCCAAAGGCATGAAATGGGAAAGCCCGCGCGGTCCGGCCGCGATCGACCCCGAGACTCGCGATATCATCAACACGGTCTACATTCGCCGCGTCGAAAAGGTGAACGGCAAAGTCCAGAATGTGGAAATCGCCAAATTCGAGAACGTCAAAGATCCGGTGAAGGCGCGGATGAAGTAAGCGACCTAAATTTTCCGAAGCATGATCTTTTCCGAAAACCGGCTCCCACCCTCGGATCAAGTCCGAGGGCAGGCCTTTTCGGGATCATGCTCTAGAACCCGCCGGCGCTGAACTGGAAGCGCTGGGTGACGTCGTAGGGCTGTTTGGTCAGCGGATAGGCGTAGTCGACGCGGATCGGCCCGAACATGGAGTCCCAGATCAGCCCGGCGCCGACCGAGGAGCGGATGGCGCGGGAATTGGCGATCTGCTGCGACGGCGACAGCGCGGCGATCGTCGTCGCGCTCGAGGCGCTGGTGGCCCACAGGCTGCCGACATCGGTAAAGGCGGCGACTTTCAATCCGGCATCCTGCGGGATGAACGGCACCGGCGCCTGCAGCTCGGCCGACGTGGTCCAATAGGCATTGCCGCCGAGATTATCCATGGTCGTGCCCGGCGTGATGTCGCGCGGGCCAAAGCCGTTCGGCGCAAAGCCGCGCACGAGCTGCGGGCCGCCAAAGAAGCCGTCGAGCAGCGGCAACTGCTGACCGCCCCAGGGCGCGACATAGCCGCCTTGCGCGCGCACCATGCCGACAACGTCGCCGCCGAGCTCGTGATAATAGCGGACGTCTTGCGTGGTACGGGCGAACTTCGCCGCGCCGCCGAGCCCCGCGACGTCGTTATTGACCTGCGCCCACACGCCCTCGGTCGGATTCCTTCGATTGTCGAGCGTCGAATAGGTCACGCCATTGCCGATCGACGACACCCAGTAGGAGCCCATCTGCGCCGCCTGCTGGATCGGCAGCGAGGCGGTGCCGATCGACGGGTCGAGCGAAAGGCCCTGCTTATAGAGCGAGTAATTCGTACTCACACTCAGGTTGTCGTTGATCGGTGTGCCAAACACGACCTTGCCGCCATAGAGCTCGGTATTAAAGGCCTGGTTGGTGTTGGCGAAGGTTTGCTTGCCGAACAGATCGATGCCGGCGGAAAGCCGCTGGTCGAGAAACCATGGATCGGTGAAGGAGGCGTCGAAGCCGCGGGCATATTGGCCGTAGATCGTCGAGACTTTGGCGATATTGCCGGTGCCGAAGAAATTGGTGTCGCTGACGGTGATCGAGCCGAGCCAGCCATCCGAACCGGAATAGCCGCCGGAGACGAAGAAATTTCCGGTCTGCTGTTCTTCGACCGCGACATCGAGCACGATGCGATCCGGCGCCGAGCCGGGCTTCGTGGTGATATTCACGTTCTTGAAATAGCCCAGCTGCTTGAGGTGGCGTTCACCGCGATCGACCAGCGCGCGGTTATAGGCGTCGCCCTCGCCGAAATCGAATTCGCGGCGGATCACCTCGTCGTGGGTCTTGATGTTGCCGTGAATATCGATGCGCTCGATATAGAGACGCTTGCCGTTTTGCACGGTATAGACGATGTCGATGACCTGGCGGCCGGGCTTGCGCTCGACATGCGGGACCACATTGGCGAAGGGCTCGCCGTTCCTGGCCAGTTGGATCGTGAGATCCTCGACCGTCTTATCGACCGCATCGGCGTTATAAGTGTCACCGGCTTGCATGCGCAGAACCGGCGACAGCGAAGCCGGATCGACGCTCTTCAAATTTGAATTGAGCCCGACCGCGCCCAAACGATACTGCTGACCTTCGTCGATCTTGAAGGTCACGGTGACCGATTTGGTCGTGGCATCATAGCTGCCGTCGGATAAAATCCGCGCATCGGCATAACCATGGTCGCGATAGAACTGCCGCAGCAGATCGCGGTCGTTCTCGATCTTGTCGGCGTCATAGGTGTCGTTGTTGAGGAGAAAGCTCACCACATTGGTGACGCCGGTCTTGACCACGGCACGAAGCTTGGTCTCGGAGAATGCTCTGTTGCCGACGAATATAACTCGCCGCACCGCGAGCTTGTCGCCCTCTTTGACTTCGAAGATGAGATCGACCGCGGTGATATTGCTGCCGGCTTTCGGCTCGATGGTCTTCGGCACGATCTGCGCGTCGAAATAGCCGTGCTGCTTGTAGATATCGAGCAGGCGTACGACATCGCCTTGGATATAGGCGCGCGACAGCGGGCCGCCGGGCTTCGATTGCAGATCCTTCTTGAGATCCTCGTCCTTGATCTTGTGGTTGCCCTCGACGGCAAGCCGCCCGATCGTCGGATTCTCGACGACGATCACCAGAATCCGGTCGCCGGAGCGCGAAATCTTGACGTTGCTGAACAGGCCGGTGGCGTAGAGCCGCTTGATCGCGTCGTCGGTCGCCTGCACATCAAGCTTGCCGCCAGCGCCGGCATGGAAATACGAGCGCACCATATCGGCGCCGGCATGCCGGGTACCGATCACCGTGATCGAGGAATCGAGCGGGTCCGCCGCAGCGCTAAAGGCGCCGGCGGCGAGCCCGACAAAACCTGCGAGGATGAAGACAATCCCCCGGCAACGCATCAACAACGGCTCCCCACCGACAGGGGGAACTTCAACAGACCGGCGGGGCGGGACCGTGACCGATTGTGTCGAAAACTAAGGTTTTATTGGAAATAATTGCCACAAAGGTTTACGAGGCGTTAGCCCGCCGCGCCTTCGCGGTCACGCCTGCAGCGCGCGCGTCGTATCGTCGAACAGTTCCTCGACCGAATAGCGGCGCGGAATGATCTTCATTTCCAGCGCATAGGCCGACATCAGATCGAGCGCGGGCCGCACCGCATCGAAGCCGAACGGCAGCGTGTCGATGGCGCCGGGCTTGGGCAGGCCCGCGGCCTTCTTGCTGTCGTGCAGCATGCGAAAGACTTCGCGCACCGCGCCGGGATCGGATTGCGACAGCGTATTCTTGACCACGACCATGTGATTGAGCGGCACGGTGCCGTATGTCTTGTACCAGTCCTGCGCCGCCGCGTCGGGATCGGGAATGACACTTTTCAGGCGCGGGTCGGCGGGAATGACAGTGCCGAAGATCGCGGCATCAAGCTCGCCGTCGAGCACCATCCTGGTCATGTCCTTGCCGTCGGCGGCGCGCTCGACGCCCGGCGGATCGCGGAATTCGGCGATATGGGCGTCCTCGAAAGTCACCCATTTCACCTTGGCGAGGTCGACCCCGTAATCCTTCCACAGGATGCCGCGGATCCAGCAGCCGGTGGTCTGGGCGAAGGAGCGCACACCGACGCGGCGGCCGGCGAGATTGCCGGGCGTCACGACCCCTCGCTCGGAGTTGTACAGCAGGGTGCCGTGCTGGAAGCGGCCCATCATCGTCGCCGGCATCAGCGTCAGCGGCTTGCCGAAAGCCTTGGCCTGCAGATAGGTGACGAGCGCGATCTCGCAGACGTCGAATTTCAGCTCGCGCACCATCATGAAGAAGGATTTGTAGATCGGATTGACTTCGGTGAGGCGGAGCGCGATGCGGTCGGAGATGATGGCGCCGCTTTTCAGCGCCTGGGTCTGCGGATAATTGCCGAAACAGCCATCCAGCGTTTTGATCTTCTCCGCGGTCACCGTGCTCATCTAGACTTACCTCCGAAGTGCAATTGATCTTATGATCCGCCCGCGCGCAAAACCAGTCCCGCTCGCTGACAGACGAACATGACACCCATGCCGCAAGAAACATGCCGCAAGAAAATATCCAAGAAAATATCCAAGGAAACACGAAAGAGAGTTCCATGTCGCAAGAGACCAGTGACCGCCTTCCGGCCGAGCGGATCGAGCGTTTTGTCGCCGGCGCCTTCGTTGCCGCGGGTCTGCCGGCGGAGGACGCGCAGACGCTTGCACGCCTGATGGTCGAGGCCGACCTGCGCGGCAGCGACACCCATGGCGTGATCCGCCTGCCGCTTTATACGCGCCGCATCCGTGCCGGCGGCATCAATCCGAAGCCGAATATCCGCGTGGTGAGCGACCGGCCGTCGGCGGCCTTGATCGACGGCGATAACGGCATGGGCCATCTGGTGATGAAACGTGCCGCCGAGCTTGCAATCGAGAAGGCGAAGGTAACCGGCATCGGCTGGGTCGGCACACGGATGAGCAATCACGCCGGGCCCGCATCGCTCTATGTCACCATGCCGCTCGCCCAAGACATGATCGGGCTCTATTTCGCCGTCGGCAGCAGCAATCACCTGCCGCCCTGGGGCGGCAGCGAAAGCCTGCTCGGCACCAACCCCATGGCGGTCGCGGTGCCTGCGGGCGACGAGCCGCCGATCGTACTCGACATGGCGCCGACAGTGGCGGCTTACGGCAAAGTACGGCTCAAGGCGCAGCGCGGCGAACAGATGCCGGTCGGCTGGATGATCGATCGCGACGGCAAGCCGCTCACCGACCCCAAACGCGCCGACGAGGGCCACCTTCTGCCGATCGGCGATTACAAGGGTTATGGCTTAAGCCTGATCATCGGGCTCCTCGCCGGCGCGCTCAATCGCGCGGCGCTCGGCCGCGATGTCATCGATTTCGTCAAGAATACCGGCCAGGCGACCAACACCGGGCAGGCGATCGCGGCTTTATCGGTCGAGACCTTCATGCCGGTCGGCGAGTTCAAGCGTGCGGTGGATCAAGTGATCCACGACATCCGCAATTCGCAAAAGCTGCCGGGCGTCGCGCGCATCTGGCTGCCGGGCGAGCAGAGCCACACCAAGCTGCTCGACCGCCGCGCGCATGGCGTGCCGATGCCCAAAGCGCTGCGCGACAGCCTTGATGCGGTTGCGCGTGAACTGAATATCGCGGTGCTGCAATAAGAGAAAATTCGATGACCAAGGTTCCTGTCGGCATCCCCGTCGGCCTCGTCGGCTTCGGCCTGATGGGCGAGGTCTATGCCGGCCGCCTCACCGCCGCGGGCTTCGCCGTGACGGCCTTCGACGTCGATGCCGCAAAATCGGCGCGCATGGCGCAGATCGGCGTCCGCGCGGCTTCGCTTGCAGAGATCGCGCGCGACTGCGACCCGATCGTGCTTGCCGTGTTCTCGACCGATCAGGTCGAGGACGTGGCCGAGCGCGCGCTGCTCCCCGCCGCCAGTGGCAAGATCGTGATCTGCACCTCGACCTGCGATCCCGATCGGATCGCGGCGCTTGGCGCGCGGATCGGGGGCCGCTTGCGCTTTCTTGAAGTGCCGGTGTCGGGCACCAGCGAGCAGGTGCGCCAAGGCGACGGCGTCGGCCTGATCGGCGGCGACGCGCAGACCGCGGCGGATGCGGGCGCCGTGCTCGACGCGCTGTTCCCGCGCCGCTTTCACATCGGCACCCACGGCGACGGCGGCCGCGCCAAGCTTGCGATCAACCTCATCCTCGGTCTGCATCGCCTCGCGCTCGCTGAGGGATTGGTGTTCGCAAGCCGCCTCGGCCTCGATCCGGCGGCATTTCTGAAAGTCGCGCAATCGTCGGCCGCAGAGTCGCAGGTCATGGGCACCAAGGGCCCGAAGATGGTCTCCGGCGATTTCAAGCCGGAAGGCCGCGTGCGGCAGACATTAAAGGACGTGCATCTGATGCTCGACCAGGCCAAGAAGCTCGGTCAGCAATTGCCGCTCCTCGAAATCAATGCCGACGTGTTGCAGGCCTGCGTCGATCACGGCGAAGCCGACCTCGACAACAGCATCGTCATCGAGGAAATCCGCCGGCGGTCTTTCGAGACTTAGCCGGCGGCGTCCCTATTGCACCTGAATGCCGGCTTTCTTGACCACATCGCCCCATTTGGCGATCTCGGTCTTCAGGAACGGCTTGATGTCGGCCAGCGGCATGTCCAGGGTTTCGCCGGCGGCCGCGGCGATTTTCGCCTTCACGCCCGGATCGGCCTGCGCCTTTTGGATTTCGCTGTGCAGCCTGTCGATGATCGGCTGCGGCGTGCCTTTCGGCGCCCACAGCCCGAACCACACATAATTGGAATAGCCCGGCACGCCGGCCTCAGCGACCGTCGGGACATCGGGCAACAGCGGCGAGCGCTTGGTGCCGCTGACCGCGAGCGCGCGCACCGTGCCGCCTTTGATCTGGCCGAGGGCTGCGGCGAGATTGTCGAAGAATACCGGCACCTGACCCGACATGACATCGGCATAGGCCGGGGCCGCGCCGCGATAAGGCACGTGGGCGAGATTGATGCCGGCCATCAATTTGAACAGCTCCATCGACAGATGCTGCCCGGTGCCGTTGCCGGCCGAGGCGTAATTGATCTCGCCCGGCTTCGCTTTGGCGAGCGCGATGAGTTCCTTCACCGAATGCGCCGGGAAATTGTTGCTGACCACGAGAACGAAGGGAAACTGCGCGAACATACCGGCCGGCTCGAAATCGGACACCGGATCGTAGGGCAAATTCGCAAACAAAGACGGGTTCACCGCCATGCTGGCGGTAAGCCCGGTCTGCAGCGTGTAGCCGTCAGGCGCCGCGCGCGCGGCGGTGACAGTGCCTGTGAGCGAGCCGGCGCCGGGAAGATTTTCGACCACAAAGGGCTGGCCGAGCTGCTTGGAAAGCTGCTCGCCAAAGATGCGTGAGACAATATCGGTGCCGCCGCCGGGCGTGGATGCGACAATGTCGGTGATCGGCCGCGACGGATAGTCATCGGCGAGAAGCGGTCGTGCAGCGAGCCCAAAACAGACCAGCACGGCGGCGATCGCCACCGCATGAAACATCCTCATCACGGCGTTCCTATCCCTCATGCCAAAACATTCTTCCGGCTCGAATGGCCGGTTGCGGCTTTATTCTAACCGGGCCTTGTCGCGGAAAACACCGCTTCTCGGTGGCGCTAAAGCGCCGCAGCCGAAAACCTGCGGCAATTCCGCCCATTTTAATCAAAAACCAATCAATTTTTTACACCTTTAGCGGGTGGGGCAAGGCAGCCACCGCAGGCCGTTAGCGATCCGGCCGCAGCCTGGCAGAAAGAACCTCTCGACATGCGCCTTTTGGACAGCCTGAAGTTTTCGGTGAAGATTCTTTCCGTCATCGGTTTATTGAGCGCGGTCACGGCGCTCGTGGTCATTCTCGGCGCGCTCTCGCTGCACGGCGTCGACAAGACCTATTCGCAAATCGTCGGAAAGGACGATCCCGCGATCCTGGCGCTGGCCCGCGCCGCGCGCTCGGCCAATATCATCGGCTATGCCGCTTATCGGGCCATTGCTTATCCCGGAGCTTCGCCCGAAGCCCAGACTTCCGCCAAGTCGGTCGCGTCCAACTACACCAATGCGTTGAAATATATCGCCGAAGCCGAGACCTCGAAGCCCGAGCACAAGGATGTGCTTGAAGGATATCGGGCGCAGTTGAAAGCCATCAACGAATGCACGGCTCCCGTGGTCGAACTGGGCTTGAAAGACCAGAGCGACAACGCCACCAAAGGCATGGTCAAATGCGATGAGCTGATCTTCGCGTTCACATCGGCTGCGAGCAAGTTCGGCGACGTTGAAATTGAGAAAGCGCAGGCGGCAACGGCCGCTGCCTCCGCGAGCGTGACAAGCACCATCATCACGACGTCGCTGATCGGCATCATCGGTCTCGCGCTTTGCGGCATGCTCGGACTGTGGATCGCAATGGCCAAGATCACCAAGCCGCTCGTTCGCCTCGGCGACAATATGAAGGTTCTGGCCGAGGGCGATCTGACCACCGAAATCTCCGGCCAGGACCGCGGCGACGAAGTCGGCACCATGGCCAAGGCGGTTCAGGTCTTCAAAGACAACGCGCTGGCGCTCAAAGAAGCCGAAGCGAAATCCGCCGAGCAACAGCGTGCCGCGGACGAACAGCGCCGCGCCGCGGACGAGGAACGCCGCCGCAACGAAGAGGCGCGTGCGGAGGCGGCAGCGCAGGTTGCCCGCGTCGTGCAGTCGCTCGGCGCCGGTCTTGAGCGCATGGCGCGGGGCGATCTCAGCTATCGGCTGAGCGACCAATTCGCCGCCGAATACATCAAGATCCGCGACGATTTCAACGGCGCCATCGGTCAGCTGCAGCAGACCATCAGCGCCATCGTGTCGTCGACGCGTGAAGTGACCAACGCGTCGGCGGAAATTTCGACCAGCACCACCAACCTGTCGCAGCGCACCGAGGAACAGGCGGCAAGCCTGGAAGAAACCTCGGCCTCGATGGAACAGATCGCGGCCACGGTGAAGCTGAACGCCGACAACGCGCGGCAAGCAAGCCAGTCGGCGACCGTGACCCGCGAGGTCGCCGATCGCGGCGGCCAGGTGGTGGGGCAGGCGGTCCAAGCCATGGCGCGGATCGAGGAATCCTCGCGCAAGATCGCCGACATTATCGGCGTCATCGACGAGATCGCGCGCCAGACCAACCTGCTCGCGCTCAATGCCGCGGTCGAGGCGGCGCGCGCCGGCGAAGCCGGCCGCGGTTTCGCGGTGGTGGCTTCCGAAGTGCGCAGTCTTGCGCAACGCTCGTCGCAGGCCGCCAAGGACATCAAGGACCTCATCACCAACAGCAACAGTCAGGTGAAAGACGGCGTCGACCTCGTCAACAAAGCGGGCGCGGCGCTCACCGAGATCGTTACCTCCATCAAGAGCGTGGCGGAGACGGTGGCTGAGATCGCCGCCGCCAGCGCCGAACAGGCGACCGGCCTCGAACAGGTCAACCGCGCGCTGACGCAGATGGACGAGGTCACCCAACAGAATTCGGCGCTGGTGGAAGAAAACGCCGCGACCGCCAAGACGCTCGAGACTCAGGCCGTCGCCATGACCGAACAGGTTGCGGTGTTCCGCCTCGACGACGGCGCGCAGCATGAGGTCTTGTCCGCCGGCAACATGGCTGCCGCCAAACAGATGGCCGCAGCGCCCGCGGCCAAGGCCTCTCCACGCGCCGCTGCGCCGGCGCTCAAGCCGGCAACCAAGACGGCTGCGAAGACGACAGCCGAAACGGCAGCCAAACCCGCGGCCAAGCCGGCCGTGGTGACTGCCGCCACGTCCAAAGCGGCGAGCGGCATGAACGGCCGCGGTCCAGTCGGACAGATGCAGACGGCACTTGCCGTCGCGATCAAAGACGGTCCCGCGTGGGAGGAGTTCTAGACGAACGCGCATGCGGGTGATCGCGCTGATCGATCTGCCCAACTTGCTGAAGTCGCAAGAGGCCGAATTCGTCAACTAAGCTGCGCGTTGCGGATCACAGGCCGGTCTTAAAGCGAGATCGTTGCTGCGAGCAGGGATTGCGCCGAGCGGATCAGCACCGGCGGCTCCGGCTTCACTTCAGTTTCAGTGCGCTCCGCATCGCGAATCGTGTCTCTCTTGGTGTCTCTATTGGCGTCGATCTTCTCGCCGCTCATGCGAAGCCTTTTTACTTCGTTGCGCAGCCGGACCGCCTCGGTCTCGACCTTGCTGAAAGCGACTTCGGCGATGGCGCGGCGCGCCTGCTCGTGCTGCAATTCCACATTCAGGTCCTGCATGGCGCTTTGCGCCGCGCGCGAATTAGCTTCGGCATTGGCGGCCTGGTCGGCGAGCGACTGGATCGCGTCGGCCGCCTCGGCGAGAGCGGCCTGCTGACTTTGCAGCTTTGAATTCAGGCTTTGGACCTCGCTCTCAGCCAAGGCCGATTTGGTCTCGGCATCTTCGACCCGGCGCACCAAAGATATTGCAATGTGTTCGGCCTCGGCGGCAGTGACCGGAGCGGATTGCCGGCTTTGCCGCTGCAAATTCAGGCTGTCGATCTGGCTTAGCGCTGCCGCAACCCGAGCTTCAGTCCTGGCATTGGCGTCGGCATGAGAATTCGCCTTGGCCTCCGACTGCGCGACGCGGAGCTCGAGAGACTTGGCCTTGTCTTCGGCCGCGGCAAGCGCAGCGGCATGCCCTTCAAAGGCTTCGAGCAAGGCGCCCACCTCGGCCATCAGCGCCGCGCGCGACTGTTCAAGCTCGCGGACCTCGAACTCCTTCGCTTGTAGTGAAGCTCTGACCTGGCGCAGCGTTTCGTCGGCGGCATTGCGCAAGAGCGCCGCTTCCATCGCTTTGTGCAACGATTCTTTGCTCTCTTCGGTGCGCGCGACCAGGCCGCGCCGCGCTTCCGCCAGCATATCCTCCGCCGTGGCGGCGCGCGCCGCGATGGCCTCGATCTGGCTATTGAAAAAATCGGCTTCGACCCGGCGCAGCTCTTTGGTTTCATGCACCGCCACGGTCAAGCGATCGCGTTCGGCTTCGACCGCGCGCAGGGCCGACTTGGCGCTCTCGACCTGCGCCTTGAGCGCATCGGCTTCGACGCCGGTGTCCCAGACCCGTCCCGAAAGGCGTGCGCTCTCGCCGAGCGTCAGATCGAGCGACGCGTGCAGCGAATGATTTTCATTGTCGCTACGGGCGAGATCTTCGCGCGCCGAAAGCAGATGGTCTTCGAGTTCGGCAATCCGCTTATCCTTTGCCGTTCCCTCGGCCGTGAGCTTGCGAATCCGCTCGTTGAGCATCTTCGCGGCGGTGGTCTTCACCGCGACCAGCTGCCGGAGTGCGGCAAGATCGGATGCATCGAGACCGGCTTCGCTCTGCTCCAATCCTGGCCGCTCCAATCTGGAGCGGTCTGAATCGGGCCGTCGTCGGGCTTCCGCATCGGGAGACAAGGAATGCTGCGCCGGAGAATCGTCGGTCCACTGAGGCGGCGGCGGGCTTTGCGGCGGCGAATCGACCAGCGCGAATTCTGTAGCCGCGGCTATCGGAACCAGGGCAAGACGCCGCGCCTGATTGCGCCAGCCGCCCCGCTCCATTCCGGTCGCAGTGAATGCCATGATTGCAAGTCGCCTCGGACGGCGAGTCACCTTGTCATTGGCGCCAACGTGGCCGCGGTATGGTTAACGGCTGGTTAAAGCCCGGTAGCATAGGCCTGAGACCGTTCCCTCGGTCTTTGCGTCAACGAAATCCGGATTGCTTGATTCGGCCCCTGCGATACCATTGCAATATCGGGGAAATTTCCTCCAGAGTGGGTGGCGATGCATCTTGAAAACCGCGTATTGGTGACCGGAGGGGCGGGCTTCCTGGGTTCGCATCTGTGCGAGCGGCTCCTGGCACAGGGCGCGAGCGTGATCTGCGCCGACAATTATTTCACCGGCACGCGGCGCAATATCGACGCCATCATCGACCATCACCGCTTCGAGCTGATGCGGCATGACGTGACCTTTCCGCTCTATGTCGAGGTCGATCAGATCTACAATCTCGCCTGCCCTGCTTCGCCCGTGCACTATCAGCACGACCCGGTGCAGACGACCAAGACCAGCGTCCACGGCGCCATCAATATGCTGGGCCTCGCCAAGCGTCTGCGGGCGAAAATCCTCCAGGCCTCGACCTCGGAAGTCTATGGCGACCCCAATGTCCACCCGCAGACCGAGGACTACTGGGGCCACGTCAATCCGATCGGCCCGCGCTCCTGCTACGACGAAGGCAAGCGCTGCGCCGAGACCTTGTTCTTCGACTATTGGCGCCAGCACAAGCTGGGCATCAAAGTGGCGCGCATCTTCAACACCTACGGCCCGCGCATGCATCCGAACGACGGCCGCGTGGTGTCGAACTTCATCGTGCAGGCGCTCCTTGGCCGCGACATCACCGTGTTCGGCGACGGCATGCAGACGCGCTCGTTCTGCTATGTCGACGACCTGATCGACGCGCTCATCCGCCTGATGAATTCGGCGGACGACGTGATCGGGCCGATCAATGTCGGCAACCCGAAGGAATTCACCATGCTCGAACTTGCCGCGCTGGTGATCGAGCTCACCGGGGCCAAGTCGCGCATCGTGCATCGGCCATTGCCGCAGGACGATCCGCGCCAGCGCCGCCCGGATATTTCGAAAGCCGGCGAAGCGCTCGGCTGGGCGCCGCAAACCCCGCTGCGCGAAGGGCTCATGCGCACTATCGATTATTTCGAAAAGATGCTGAAGGACGAGACGATCCGGCCCTTCGTCGCCTAAGAACAGGGGCCGAGGGGGCCCATAAAAAACGAGGCGCCGCAACGCGACGCCAAAAATCGCAAAAAAGAGGCGCCGCAAGGCGGCGCCTCTTCGAAAACCGTGCCAGTCTGGCAAATCAGGGATAAAATTTCGCGACCGAAACCGTTCGATGAACCGGACTCGGCGGGTCGAAATTAAATCCGATTACGCCGGGCAGGTGTCGAGACCGGAGCAGAACGCGAGCGTGAAAGCGCCCGCATTTTCCTTCACCGAACCCGCCGCGGCTTCCAGAGCCTCGTCGGAAACTTGGAAGGAGAGGATTTCTTCTTCAGTCTGCTCGATGGTGTGAGTCATAGCGATGTTCCCTTTGGTTCGCCAGCCGCGCCGGCAATAGTCATCAGGCAGGACGAGAAATGCTTAAGACCCCCCCGCCAGATGCCCATTAAATCATCGGCTGCGGATAGTGTAAAGTCTGTCCACTGTGGGACATATGGCTGATTTATGAAGATAAAACGCTCGATTTTCGCGACTGTTTCGGGCGACAAAAACACCTCCGATAAAGCTCGAGCGGAAGGTGCGCTTAACCACGCCGCGACACCCGCAAAACGCGAAAACGATTCGCCTGATGTTACCGCGACCGTGCCGCCTGACGCGGACATTTTGGCATTTTGCGAGGGCCAGACCCTGCGTGCAGCCACGATCGACGAACTCTTGTCGAACGCCTTTGCGCCGCCGCGGGAGCCGTACAGCGATACCGGCCTTGCCGCGAGCCCCGCCGCGAATCTTGCCGCGCGCAGGCTTGCGGCCTGGTGCCGCTCGAGCACCGGCGGCGACCAAGCGCTGTTCGAACGCCGCTTAGCGCGCGATGGCCTTTCGCTGCCAGAGGCCATGGCGCGACTCGGTGCGGTCCACCTCGATGGACCCTCTCCGGCCCGGCTCGCCGACGCCGCGTGGATCATGGCTGCCTTGCAGAACTGTCGGCAAGAACCGCAGCCCGCGGGGGGGACGGAGAGCGGCGAGCCTTGCGCTTTCGAGCAGCTTTTGGCGCCGGCCGTCGCGCAAGCGCAGGCACAATTGCGTGCCGGCATCGGGCAACGCGCCTTGGGTCACTTCCGCGCGGACGCATGGGACCGCTTGGGCCGCACACTATTACGGGAGCTCTCCGGCCTCTGCGCACCGGCGCTCTACGAGCGCTTCAGTCAAGCGCGAAACGCCGCCGGCGCTGCCAGCGAGCTGAGGCAAGACGCGACAGCGATCTACCAGCATTTCGTCGCCGACATGCAAGCCGGCGGCTTCGCCCGCCTGTTCGAAGACAAGCCGGTGCTGCTGCGCTTGATCGCGACGGTCACACGGCAATGGATCGATACGTCGCGCGAATTCATGCTGCGGCTTGACGCCGACCTCCCTGCGCTCCGCCGCGATCTCCTGAATACCGCCGCACCAAGTCAGGTCGTACAGATCGACGGCGACCTGTCCGATCCGCACAATTTCGGCCGTTCCGTTCAGATCGTGACTTTCGCCGACGGCGCGCGCGTCGTCTACAAGCCCAAGGATCAGCGGCTCGACACGGTGTGGCATGGCTTGATCGAGCGGCTCAACCGTGCCGATCCGCCGGTCGCGCTGAAAGCGGTCCGCACCATCGCCCGCGACGGCTACGGCTGGACCGAATTCGTTGCTCATACCGACTGCGCGGACGAGCGCGGCTTTGCGGCGTTCTTCCGCCGCGCCGGCGCCTGGCTCGCGCTGTTTCATGTCTTCGCCGCGACCGATATGCATCAGGAGAACATGATCGCTTGCGGCGATCATCCGGTGCCGATCGATCTCGAAACAATTCTGCAGCCGAGCGCCGAGGAGCACAAAGTCGGCGAGCCCGAGAGCGCCGCTTTCGATGCGGCACTCGAGATCGTCGCCAACTCGGTGATGACCGTCGGCCTCCTGCCCGCTTACGGTCGCTCCGTCGACAACAATGTCTTTGCCATGGGCGGCATGACCGCGGACTGGGGCGCGCGAACCGTCATCACCTGGAACGACGTCAATTCCGACGCGATGCGTCCGGCCAAGGTGGTTGAAGCCGGCACCACCAACACCAACCTGCCGCATAGCAGCGGACGTTATGCGAAGTTTGCCGATCATATCGACGATTTCGTCGCGGGCTTTGCCGCTTACGCCGATTTTCTGCGCCGCCAACATGGCGCGGCGCCTGCCGCCTTGTTCGAGGGCTTCGCCGACCTGCCGGTGCGCAAAGTCGTGCGCCCGACGCGGTTCTATTACATGCTGCTGCAACGCTTGCGTAACCACCAGCCGATGGACGACGGCGCCATCTGGTCGGCGCAGGCCGATTTCATCACCCGGCTGTCGGAATGGGACAAAGAGAGCGATCCGCTATGGCCGCTCTTGCGCGCCGAGCGTACGGCTTTGGTCGCGTTGAACGTACCGCATTTCGTGACGCCGACTGACGGCCATGAGATTTGCGACATCACGGGTGTGTCAGTGCGGACCGCGGCGGTGCCGGGCCTCACCCGCGCCATCGAGCGCATGACGCATTTCGACGCGCAGGAAATCGCCTGGCAAGTCGAGGTCATCCGCGAGAATACGAATTCGGTTTTGCAAACGGCGGCGCCGGCGATAGTGCCCGAACCCAAACCCGCGCGCCCCGATACGCCGATCGCGCCGGGCCTGTTCGCCGCCGAAGCCGACAAGATCGCCGCCGAGATTTCCGAGCGCGCCATCCGCCGTGGACCGGGTGCGGCCTGGATCGGGCTCGATTGGCTGGGCGATTCCGAAGTGTTTCAGCTCGTCTGCCTCGGACCCGATCTCTATAACGGCACGTCCGGCATCGCCGTTTTTCTCGCCGCGCACGCCGCAGTGACCGGCCACACGCCGTCCGCCGACCTCGCCCTCGCTGCACTCACGCATCTGCGCAAGAACTTGAAGAGCCGCAACGCCGCGCGCTTTGCGCGCGCGCTCGGCGTCGGCGGCGCGACCGGCCTCGGCTCGATCGTCTATGCTTTTGCGGCGATCGCGAAATGCCTGGGCGATGACCGCTTGCTCGCCGATGCCGGTCGTGCGGCGCGGCTGTTCACCGACGAACTGATCGCGGCCGACAAGCAGCTCGACGTCATGAGCGGCAGCGCCGGCGGCATTCTCGGGCTCCTTCGTCTTTATCGCGACACCCGATCCGACGACGTGCTTGCGCGCGCGGCCAAATGCGGCGAGCATTTGCTGGCGCAGCGCCGGCTGGGGCCGGAGGGACGCCGGAGTTGGGCGATCCAAGGCAAGGACGGCAAAGCGCTCAACGGCATGTCGCATGGCGCCGCGGGCTTTGCCTATGCGTTGTCCTCGCTTGCCGCGGCAACGGGCCGCGAGGAATTTGCGGCGGCGGCGGCGGAGTGCATCGCTTTCGAAGATTTGAGCTACGACGCGACGCGGCACAACTGGCCCGATCTGCGGAGCAGCGAGGCGCATTGGCCGTGCCAATGGTGTCACGGCGCAACCGGCATAGGCCTGGCCCGGATAGGCTTGGCGCGGCTTGGCATGAGCAAAGGCGGCGGCACACCGGCTGCACGCGCCGATATCGAGAAGGCTGTTGCGGGCGTTGCGCAAAATAGGCCAACGCCGGTCGATACGCTGTGCTGCGGCACGCTCGGCGGCATCGAGTTTCTGTGCGAAGCGTCAAGCACGCTCAAGCGCGACGATCTGCGCGAAGCGGCGGCGCAACGGCTGAAGGCGGTTCTCGAGCGCGCCGCGACGGCCGGCGACTACCGCTGGAATAACGGCAAGCGGCAATTCAATCTCGGCCTGTTCCGCGGCCTTTCCGGCGTCGGTTACACGCTGTTGCGGCAGGCGATCGCGCAACGCGCTGACGCTGCGCTGCCCAACATTCTGATTTGGGAATAGCCGAAGCCTTCACGCGCAGGCGCATTGCACCGTCGCGCTCACCCACCTTGTTCGCGCCCAGCGAAGTGGCTAGCCTGATCGCCTAGCGCGGGGATCGTCGAACCCGACGCGCATCCGCTCACATCACGCCCGCGGCGTCGCATGCGCCGTTCACGAGAGACGTGAGGAGCAAACAGGGAGGTAGGCATCATGGCAAAACATGATGAAGGGCGGCGTGCGTTTCTCGTCGGGAGCGCAGCCGGAGCCGCCGCCAGCGTGACGCTGGTCCCACAAGCATTCGCTCAGGATCAAGCACGCGACGCGACCAAGATCGCCGCGGCTGATACCGCGACAAGCGACGTGACCGCCGCAACCTATCGGCACGGCGCGTTCTTCAACAACGACGATGCCAAGACCATCGCGGCATTCGCCGAACGGCTGATGCCCGGCGCACCGGACAAACCGGGCGCGACTGACGCCGGCGTGCTCAACTATATCGATATCTCGCTGTCCGGCGCCTATAGCGACCAGCAGGATTTTTACCGGCGCGGCATCGCGCAATTGGACGCGCATTGCGCCGCCGCGTACGGCAAGCCGTTCCGGCAACTCACCGCGCAACAGCAGGATGATTGCATCGGCGCGCTGGCGCAGGACAAGGCGCCCGAATTCGTCTGGCCGCCGGCCCGCGCTTTCTTCGCAACGCTGCGCACCCACACCATGGAAGGCATGTTTTCCGATCCGGTCTATGGCGGCAACAAGGACTTTGCCGGCTGGCGGCTCGTCGGATTCCCCGGCGCGCAGCCGATCTACACGCCGGCGGATTTGAGCAGCAAGGAGGCGTTCGCGCGCGAACCCGTCACCGGCCTGCAAACGCAACTCAAGAGCAAGCGGAGCTGAGCCATGGCCACAGAGAAAACAGACGTTGTGATCGTCGGGGTCGGCGCCGTGGGCGGCATTCTCGCCGCCGAGCTCGGCAAAGCCGGCATGAAAGTCGTGGGCCTCGAACGCGGGCCGCGCCTGCAAACCAAGGATTTCGAAGGCCTCGACGAGCTGCGCTATTTTCAGCGTCAGGATCTGCGCCCGAATATGAAACGCGATCCGGTCACGTGGCGGCCGAACACCAATGCGCGCGCCACGACGATGCCGTCGCTCAACAACGGCAACCAGGCCGGCGGCGGCACCGTGCACTATGGCTCGCTGTCATGGCGCATGCATGAAGACGATTTCCGTGTCCGCACCAAGACCCTCGAGCGCTACGGCAAAGACGCCATCCCCGCCAACTCTTCGCTCACGGATTGGCCGGTGAGCTATGCCGAGCTCGAACCGTTCTACGATCAGGCCGAGTATGAGCTCGGCGTCTCCGGCAAAGCCGGCAATCTCAAAGGCGCCAAGATCGACGGCGGTAATGTTTTCGAGGGACCACGGAGCCGCGAATATCCGCTGCCGGCGCTGCAGATGGATCAATCGGCGGTGTTGTTCGAGGCCGGCGCCAAAACGCTCGGGCTGCACCCGTTCTCCTCGCCGCGCGCGATCCTGTCGCAGCCCTATCAGAACCGGCCAGGCTGTTCCTATTGCGGCTTCTGCCAGGCCTTTGGCTGCTTCCTCGGCGCCAAGTCTTCGATCCTCGTCACCAAGCTGCCGGAGGCCGACGCCACCGGCAACTTCAAGCTTGTCACCAACGCGATGTGCTATCGCGTCAACAGCGACAACAGCGGCAAGGTGACGGGCGTGTCCTATTACGGCCCGGACCGCTCCGACAATACAATCGAGGCCGATATCGTCATCGTCGCGCCCTTCATCTACGACAATACGCGGTTGATGCTGTTGTCGAAGACGGAGAAATTTCCGAACGGGCTTGCCAATTCGAGCGGTCATCTCGGCAAGCACGTCATGGCGCATATCATGGCGCCGGTCTTCGCCAAGTTCGACGACCGCCACGTCAACAACTATATGGGCCCGAGCGCTCAGAAGCACACTGTCGACGATTATAACGCCGACAATTTCGACCACGGCGGCCTCGGCTTCATCCGCGGCGCACAGCTCTCCGTCGGAACGCCCAATCTCGAAGGCGGCCCGATTGCGGCTTCGACGAGCCCAACGCCGCCGGGCATCCCGATGTGGGGAGCTGCGTATCGCGACTTCATCGCCGATTCCTATACGCGGCACGCCGCCATGGTGGCGCAGACCGAAAACCTGCCCTATGCCGATCAGACGATCGATCTCGATCCGAATGTCCGCGACGCTTGGGGGTTACCGGCGCCTCGCGTGACCTATGATTGGCGGCGGCCGGCCGAGCGCGCACGCGTCGACTTCGTGCAGAAGAAGCTCGCCGAGATCGGCCATGCCATGGGCGCCAATCTGGTCTGGTCGCCACCTGCGAGTCCACAGGGTGCGCCGGGCGCGCATCATGAAGGCGGCACCCGCATGGGCAGCGACCCGAAGGACTCCGTCGTCAACAAATACGGACAGACCTGGGATCACCCGAATCTGTTCCTGATCGGAAGCTCGACCTTCCCGACCATGGGCACCGGGTTCAATCCAACGCTGACGATCCAGGCGCTGACCTATATGACGGCGCAGGCGATCGTGACCCGTTACCGGAAAAATCCGGGGCAGTTGATCTAGAGCATGATCCCGAAAAGTGGGAACCGGTTTTCGGTCGGCGCGCCGGATTTTTAAAGCAGGCTCTCGAGCTTCAGCGGCAGTTCGCGCACCCGCACGCCGGTGGCGTGATGGATCGCGTTGGTAAGCGCCGCGGCGACGCCGGCCAGACCGATCTCGCCGACGCCGCGCGCGCCGAGCGCATTGAGATTGTAGTCCGGGTATTCGACAAAATGCACGTCGAGCGCGGGCACGTCGGCATTGGTGGCGACCACATAATCAGCGAGACTCGCATTCACCGGCGCGCCGGAGCGCGCTTCATATTCAGTGCCCTCGAACAGTGCCATGCCGATGCCCATGACGACGGCGCCTTCGATCTGATTGCGCGCAGCCAAGGGATTGACGATGCGGCCGGCATCGATGACCGAGACGACGCGCGAGACGCGCAGCCGCGCAATTTCAGCTTGCCACGTCACTTCGACGAAATGGGCGCCGAACGAATGGCTGGAGACTTTCGGCTTGCCTTCGACGCCGAAAGTGGCCTCGCCCGAGCCCTGCCCCGATACCGATTTGACCTTGAGCGCGCGCAGCGCCTCGTCGAATGCCATGGTCGCGCTGCCGTCGGTGACACGGCCGCGGTCGAACCGAAGCTTCTTGGCGTCGACGCCGCCGAACGGCGTGTCGCGCCCGGCGCGCGCCTGTGCCATCAATGCTTCGCCGGCCGCGGCAATCGCCGCACCGATCGACACGATCAATGACGCCGTGAGCATCGAGCCGCCGGACAGTGCGCCCGGTGGCAGGCTGCTGTCGCCAATATCGACCGCAACGCGCTCGATCGGAATGCCGAGCGCGTCCGCCACAACCTGTGCCATGACGGTATACGTGCCGGTGCCGATATCTTGCGACGCCGAGGCGACACGCGCCGTACCGTCATCGCGCAATTCGATCGAAGCCGTGCAATCAAAGCGCGCGGCAATCCACGAGCAGGCCGCCACGCCCCAGCCGAGCACCTTGCCGTCGCGCTGCATCGACCCGACTTTCGGATTGCGCTTGCTCCAGCCGAATTTCTCGGCGCCGAGCGTCAGGCATTCTTTCAGATGGCGCGACGAGAACGGCACGCCCAGGCCTTCGTCAATCTGCGGCTCGTTGACGAGACGCAGCTCGATCGGATCCATACCGAGCTTGATCGCCAGTTCATCCATGGCGGACTCGGTAGCGAACATTCCCGGCACCGCGCCCGGTCCGCGCATCGATGTCGGCGTGCCGATATTGCGCTTGGCCAGCCCGGAGGTGACGCGCAGATTGGGCACGCTGTACATGTGTGGCGTCGCCTCGCCGCAATTCTCCTCGTAATCGTCGAGGATCGATGTCGAATTGACGTAATCATGCTGCAGCGAGACGAGCTTGCCGTCGCGGCCGGCGCCGAGGCGGATGTGCTGCTCGATCCGCGGGCGATGGCCAACAGCGTGGAACATCATCGGCCGGCTCAGCACGAGCTTGACCGGCTTGCCGAGCTTTATCGCCGCCGCCGCCGCGAGCGGCGATTGCGACCATGGCCAAAGTTTCGAGCCGAAGCCCGAGCCGATGAATTTCGCGATCACCCGCACCTTGTCGCGCGGCAGGCCGAGCATGTCGGCAAGCACGTTGCGATGATTGACCACGCCTTGCGAGGTTTCATAGAGCGTGAGCTCATTGCCGTTCCAAGTCGCGACCGTCGCATGGGTCTCGATCGGATTATGCGTCTCCGGCGCGATGCCATATTGCGCGTCGATAGTCACCGCGGCCGCAGCAAAAGCCTTTTCGGCATTGCCCCGCTCGCTCGCCACCTTGGTGTCCGCGGCGACCAGATGCGGGTCGACATTCGGCGTTTCGGCCGCATAAGTGGCGGCGACAGCATCGGCCGCAGCTTTGGCCTGTTCGAACGTATCGGCGACCACGAGCGCGATATATTGCCCGTAATAGCGCACCACATCGTCGTCGAACGGCGGGCGCGGCTCATCGAGCATCAGCGCCTCGCCGAAATTCACCGTGAGTTTTTTCATCGGCGGCAGATCGCCGCGTTTGAGCACGGCGCGCACGCCCGGCATTTGCCGCGCCCGCGCGGTGTCGATGGCCGTGATCCTGCCCTTCGCAATGGTGGCGCCGACGGGAACGGCATAGAGCATGCCGGGGAAATGGTGATCGGACGTGTAGCGTGCGGCGCCGGTAACCTTGAGCGGCCCGTCGATGCGGGCCTGCGCCTTGCCGATATACGTGACCGGTGCGGCTTGGGACTGTGCCATTATCTTAATCTCAGCCGATTTAATTCGTGACGTGTTTGAAAGCGTGGACGACGCAGCGCTTGGCCAATTCGACCTTGAATCCGTTCTGGCTCTGCGGCCGCGCGCCGCGCAAACAGATTTCCGCAGCGCTGCGGAATGCCGCCTCACGCGGCGCCTGCCCCACCAAGATCTGCTCGGCTTCAGGCACGCGCCACGGCCGCGTGCCGACGCCGCCGAGCGCGAGACGCGCGCTTGCGATCTTGCCCTGCGCCAGCGTGACGGCGACAGCGGCCGAGACCAAGGCGAATTCGTAAGAGGCGCGGTCGCGGAGCTTGAGATAGAACGCGCGCTCGCCGGCCGGCCGCGGCGGCAAAGCGACATGCGTCACCAGATCGCCCGGCTGGAGCACGGTCTCGATATCCGGCCGATCCTGCGGCAGCACGTAGAAATCCTTCAGCGGAATTTGCCGTGCGCCCGATGTGCCCTGGATGTGAACGACGGCGTCGTAAGCCATCATGGCTACCGCCATGTCCGACGGGTTGGTGGCGATGCAAGATTCGCTCGTGCCGAGGATTGCGAGCATACGGTTGGTGCCGCTGATCGCGGTGCACCCGGCGCCGGGGCGGCGCTTGTTGCAGGGGCTCGCGACATCGCGGAAATACATGCATCGCGTCCGCTGCAGCAGATTGCCCGCGGTGGTCGCGGCGTTGCGCAATTGCGTCGATGCGCCAGCCAGCAAGGCCTGCGACAGCGCAGCATAGTTCGAGACGACGAGCGGATGGTGCGCCACGTCGCTGTTGCGCGCGGTGGCGCCGATGAAGAGGTCGCCATTCGCTTCCTTGCGGATTTCGTCAAGCGGCAGCCGCGTGATGTCGACAACGCGCTCCGGGTGCTCGACGCCGAGCTTCATGAGATCGACCAGCGTCGTGCCGCCGGCGAGAAAGCGAACGCTGGCGCCCTGCTGGGCGGTTTCGGACCGCGCGCCGGCCGCGACAGCCGCAGCGCGATCTTGTGCGCGAACGAGATCGAAGGACTGCATGATCAGGCCGCTCCCGCTTTGGCTTGCGATTTGGTTTGCCGGACCTGCTGGATCGCCTTGACGATGTTCGGATAGGCGCCGCAGCGGCAGATGTTGCCGCTCATGAATTCGCGCACGTCGTCATCGCTCGGGCCGACCGGCTCGCGCAGCAGCGCCACCGCCGACATGATCTGGCCAGACGTGCAGTAGCCGCATTGATAGGCATCGTGTTCGAGAAAGGCCGCCTGCATCGGATGCAGCCGGCCCGGCGCGCCGAGACCTTCGATGGTGACGATGTCGTCGCCATCATGCGCGGCGGCAAGCGCCAGACAGGAATTCATGCGCCGGCCGCCGATATGAACCGTGCAGGCGCCGCATTGGCCGTGGTCGCAGCCCTTCTTGGTGCCGGTGAGGTGCAGCACCTCGCGCAGGCAATCGAGCAAGGTCGTGCGCGGATCGATAGCGAGCTTATGCTCCGTGCCGTTGACGCGGAGCGTAACGTCCACGCGGCTGCCATCGGAATCGGCGGTTGGGGCAACCGTGTCGCGACTCGTCATGAACGAGAGCCCTCCATATGAGGAATTTCGTCGGCCGCGAGCACGCCTGCTCACGACACGCGTACCCAACCCTCGGTGGCCGGGCAATAATGGAACAAACCCAATGCGAATTGGATCAATCCAACAGTCTAACTAGGTCGCGGTCGGAGGTGCAGCAAGGTTTCGACCGCATAAAAAACGCGGCGGGCCTCCCAACTTGAACAAAATACGACTGAATGTGATTGTGATCACCTAAGTACAGCTTTTGACAGGAATACCCATGACCGAGACGCAAATCCGCTTCGACGACGGCGCCGCCTATGAGCGGATGATGGGAATCTGGAGCGCTCTCGCCGGCGCGGTTTTCATCGATTGGCTCAAGCCCGACAAAGGTCTGCGCTGGATCGACGTCGGCTGCGGCAATGGCGCCTTCAGCGAACAATTGGCCGCGCGCTGCGCGCCGACCGAGATTCAGGGCATCGATCCCTCGCAAGGTCAGATCGATTTCGCGCGCAAACGTCCGGGGGCGCGGCTTGCCAAATTCGGCATCGGCAATGCGATGGCGCTGCCTTTTGCGGACAACAGCTTCGACGCAGCGACGATGGCTTTGGTGATCTTCTTCGTGCCCGAGCCCAAGACAGGCGTCGCCGAAATGGCGCGTGTCGTGCGCCCCGGCG
The DNA here is from genome assembly GCA_963746715.1 of uncultured Alphaproteobacteria bacterium. GTDB lineage: Bacteria > Pseudomonadota > Alphaproteobacteria > Rhizobiales > Xanthobacteraceae > BOG-931. The sequence goes on from CAVVCW010000001.1 coordinate 527,630, forward strand.
GCACGGTCGCGGCCTATGCGTGGGACATATTGGGCGGCGGCTTTCCGCAGGAGCCGCTGCGCATCGAATTGCGCGCGATGGGAATCGACCCGATGACCCCGCCGAGCGCCGAAGCCGCGCGGATCGATGCGATGCGCGACCTTTGGCGCGGCGCAGGTCTCGAAGCCGTCGAGACCCGTGAGATCACGGTGCAACGAACATTTGCCGATTTCGACGACTATTGGGAGGTCACCTTGTCGAGCGCGAGCGTCGCGCCGACAATGGCCGCCATGTCGCCCGCCGACCGCGATCGCCTGAAAGAAAAGTTGCGTGCGCGCGTGCCCGCCGATGCCTCCGGACGCATCACCGGCAGCGGCCGCGCCAATGCAGCGAAGGGCCGCGTGCCGGGATAGTCGCGGCTTTAAGCCCGGCGTTCGGCGGAATCGGCCGCGCCTGTTTGCGACCACGAGGAATACAGGCGGAAATAATCGGACGCTTACTGCCGCTTGGCCCCCGCGCAGGTCGCGGTCAGCACGGCTTTGAACATGTCGAAGGACTGCACCGCCACCTGACAATTGGCCGAAGCATCCGCGCTTGCGGCAATGACTTGCCCCGCCGCCACCGCCTGCTGCTTGCCGTTGACGTTGAGCAGGACGCTCTCGTTGCCGGGCGAGCCGATCAGGCCGACGGCTACGCGGCCATCGGCGATGATTAGGGTCTGGTTCGGCATGATGTTGTAGGTGTCTTTGGTGGGCATGAGCGCTTCAAGCTGCGCTTTGGTTTTGTCCAGCTGAACCTGCATTTGAGTAAGCTGCGCGCTTTTCTGATCGATATTGCGCTTTTGCTGCTGGCTTTCCGACTGCAATTGCTCGATCGCGGCATCGCGGCCGCCCAAGTCCTTGTTGGCCAAATACCGGCCGTAAAGATGGCCGCCGACCAAAATGACCACGATCGCGACAATGCAGGCGACCACCGAGACGAAGCGGCCGTCGTCAAAGAGGCTGTCCCTTTCCATTCTGCCGGCCACCGTCACCTCCGCTTATTTTCCGGGTTTCGCCGAGGATGGCGTGGGTGCCGTTACTTCCGCGCCGGCCTGCAGGACGCCCGAGATTCGCGACAGAATGGAGCGAACGCCAGGTATATCGAGCGGCCCCGCCGCGGGCGCCGAGTTGGGCTCTTCCGCGGTGACGTTCGATGTCCGCGCATCCGCCGATTGATCGGCGTCATTCGGTGCCGCGCCGCTCGAAGAACGGCCCGGCGGCTTGGTTCCGGTCCCGCCGGGTGGCGCACCGGGCGTCAAAGCTGCCGGGGGCGTCGACGAAGCGCCCGGCACACCGGGTTGGCCCTGCGAACCGGCGGGGGCCTCCTGCGTTTCAGGGCTCTTGCTTTCGTCACCACTATTCGCCCCGGCCGGCGAAGCAGCCGCCGGATTATCCGCGCTGTTGAGAATGATCGGCAGGCCGTCTTTGCCGCTGCCGATGACCACGATCTTGGAGTTCGGCGATTTGGCCAATTCAAGCGTCGCCTCGATGCCGCGCCAGCGCAAATAGGATGGCGAGATTCCCTGGCTCACGGTCTTCTGGAAGGCGGCGATGCCGTCGGCCTCGATCTGCTTGCGCTTGGACTCCTCGGCCTCGCGCTGCACACGGAATTTGTACTCCTGGATCATGTAATACTGCTCGGTCTGCCGATTGATCGCCGAGACAATGTCGGGCGGCAATTCGATTGAGAGCACGAGCGTATCGAGGATCTGGATCGCGTCCTGCAGGAAGCTGTTGTAGTGCTTCGGATCCGGCTGCTCCATCGCTTCCGGCTGCACCAGTTTGTTGAGATTGGCGGAGAGCGATTTCTGCGCGCCATCGCGGATTTGCTTCTGAATCGCCTCGCGCGACGTATAAATCTCCTGCGCCGTGTATTGCGACATGACTTCGCGCGCCTCGCTGCCGATCTCCGGATTGACCACCGAATTCAGATAATCCGGGCCGATGAATTTATGCAGCACCGCGACTGAATTATGCAGCAACTGATAGCGCACGCTGATCTGTGCACGCACGCTGACGCCGTCCTTGGAAATGGCGTTGTAGGTCTGGGTCGAGGATTGCAGGCGCAGATCGTAGAGGAACAATTTGTCCCACGGCCAGACCAGGTGCAGGCCTTCTTCGCGAAGTTCGCGGGGATCGAGCACCGTGCCGCGGCCGACCCAGCACCAGCAGTAGATATCGATGCCGTTGAACCGCTTCCACAGCACGCCGACGCGGCCTGACGGAATCGTGATCACGACATAGGGCCACAGCACCACGGTGACGAGCAGCGCCGACATCACCATGACGGAAATGCCCGGCACGTGGCGCCAAAGCCTGTGCATCACACCACGCTGGCGCGGCACCGGCGGCAGATCGTCAATGGACTGTGGGTATTTCGCCATCAACCGTGCTCCAGGACCCTATCATCCGCCTATTGTACGCTGTTCGACAATACGGCCCTCGTCCATGCGGATCTTGCGGGCCGGCAGGCGCAGTTCGTCGAGCAGGCGGTCATCATGGGTAATGACGATGATGGTCGCGCCGGCCTGCAGCATTTCCGGCAATAATTCGTCATAGAACTTGCGACGATATTCGGGATCCTGCTCGGCGGTCCACTCGTCGAGCAGCATTATCGGCCGTTTTTCCAGCATGCTGACGATGAGCGCGAGGCGGCGGCGCTGGCCGCCGGAGAGATCGAGCGTGCGGAATGCGCCGTTGACGAGCCCGGTCTTGTCCTCGAGCCGGAACTTCCGCAACAGGCGGTCGAGTTCGGCCGGGTCCGGTTCGTCGATGCCGTAGAGGCGCTGAAACAGGTGATAGTCGAAGAAGATCGCCGACATCAGCGCACGATAATCGTCGCGGGTATTGTCGTTGATGCGCGTGCCGTCGACAAAGATTTCGCCGGAATCCGGCGGATAGAGGCCGGCAAGCACGCGCAGGAAGGTCGATTTGCCCGAGCCGTTGCCGCCGGTGATGAAGACGAGTTCCCCCTTGTTCAAGGTGAAATCGATCGGCCCGATCTTGAACACGGTGTCGGAAAAGCGGTCGGTATAGCGGAACACGATGTTCTGCATCTCGATTTTGTCGAAATGCTTGCGCGCGGTGATGTCGCGCGGATCGGTCGCCGACAGCGCGGTTTCGAGAGCGCCTTCGAGGCGGGCGATGCGGTCGGCAGCGGCATTGGCGTTGAGCAGGATCGGGATCGATTGCACGAGCCCGAAACAGGCGCCGACGATGAACAGCAAGGCTGTCGTCGCCTTGGCGATCGAGGTGCCGCCGAGCGAGTCGCTCAAATTCGGCGCCACGAAGACCACCGCGCCGAGCAGAACATACATCGAGATCTGCGAGGTCACGATCATCTTGAAGGTTTCGGCCTGGGTGCGGATCTTGATGTTGGCCGCGGTCATCGACACTTCGGCGGCGTCGGCATAAAGATCGTCGCTGCGCGGCCTGTTCAGCCGCACCTCCTTGAAGCCGTTGAGAAAGTCGGTGAGCCGTTCGTACAGCCGGCGCTCCCAGGCCGCCGACTCGCCTTTCTGCGCGGCGAGCCGCTTGTTCTTGTAGTGAAAGATCGTGCCGGCGCCGACCACGATGACGAAAGTCAGAATAAACGCCGCGAGCGACAGATAGGCGACATAGAGCCCGACGAAGAAGATCAGCACGGTGCCCTGGATGGTGAAGCAGAGCATGTTGCTCGCCTGCGTCAGCACCGCGGCATCGCTGGTGACGGCGGCGACGATGCGCGAGCGGCCGATCTTCTCGACTTCCAGGAGTTCGGAGCGGCGGATCATGTCCATGATCCGCACCCTTAGCTTATGAATAATGGCTTCGATCTCGGCGGTCGCCGTGATGGTCACGAATTCCTGCGACTTCATGAACAGGAACAGCGCGACCAGGAACAGCGTGGCGGCCCACAGCCCCGGCTTTTGTCCATTGCCGGCGTCCTGCACCCCGGTATTGATCGCGGCAAGGATCGACGCATTGCTGACGCCGCCCAAGCCCGACATGAACAGGAGCTTCGGCATCGAGCCGTGCATTTCGCGGCGGATGAGATCAATGAAGGACATCTGACGCCACAGGCCTACAATTCAACACGCAGGGTCAATACCTGCATCACAGCACGCCAGCCGGCGGAGCGAAGACCGCGCTTACCGGGCCCGAGAAGCGAAACCGCTTCACTCTCGGGGGCGCCATTCGACGTGCCGCGACGGACCGGTGAGAAACAACACCGGCAACGTCACCAGCGGGGTAGTCAAGAGTGCGAAGAAAAAAGTCCCCCAATAACCCATGCGGCGATGGGTGCCACAAAATGCCGTGAGCAGGCACACGGTGATGTAGGCAAGAATGGCTATAGCCATTGGCGCTCGAACGGGTCTTGGTCGCGTCGATCAATTCCGCTTTGATCGATATCGCGTCGGTTGTTGTCGCGTTGGTCGATGATTGTCACGCTTTACCCGGTAAAACTCGGCGGCGGCGCGTCACCACGGACGCGCCCGCGCTCAGCCGGCGCTCAAGATGCCGGCGTCGACTTGGTCGACCGCGATTCCCACATCTCTTTCTGTGCCTTGACGAAATCGCGATAGTCCGGCGGATTGAAATCGAGCAGCGTGCCGCCCAATTCAAAGTGCTGAATGAACGCCTTGCCGATGGCGAACGAGGCACCGGCCGACAGCGCCGGCATGACAAAGCCCGAGGCGAGCATGCCGAGGATCGGCACGGCCTTCAGCGCGCTCGCGGCGCCCATTCCGCTGGTCGCCGGGATCATGGTACCGGCCAGCGCCGCGATGACCGCCTTGCCGCGATTTTCGGAGAAATCGACGTCGTAGATCTGCGACAGCCGGCGCAGCATCTGGACCTGAAGACCGCCGACCGCGAGCAGGTCGACGACGGGGATCGGCACCAAGCCGGCGACGCCGGACCAGATGGCAAAACGATCGACCAGTTTCGTCGCCACTTCGTTGCGGCTTTCGGTCTCGGGAGCCGCCGTGTCGTCTTTTTCTGAACTTGCGGACGCAGTCGATTTCGGTGCCATAGCGGTTCCTCTCTCCCCGGGGCGGCCTCCGAACGCGGCAAGCGCGAACGGCTAAAATGGCGCGATCTGGATGAACAAGAAAAGGCTATCATGGCGGTTTGCCGGTGCCAAGCGTTTGGGTTCCCGGTCAAATCGGTCGCTGAATTGTCAATCTGCCGTCATGATTTTGATGGCGCCGCCAACGGCAAAAATGCGGCGCGGGCAATTGCGGCGCGGCGCGGAAAATTGGCCGGGCGGCAGAGCGCCTTACCACCAATCGATCTTGCCGACCGAGACGGTCGCGGTGCGGCCGGCGACAAGAGTCAGGTTCGCCGGCACGTTGTCGAGCTTGATGCGCACCGGAATGCGTTGCGCCAATCTGACCCAGCTGAAAGTCGGATTGACCGAGGCCAGAAGGTCGCTGCTGGTGCTGCGGCTCTGATCCTCGATGCCGGAGGCAATGCTTTCGACGTGCCCAGTCAGCGGTTGCGGGTCACCGATCAATTTCACCGTCGCACTGTCGCCGACATGAATGCGCCGCAGCTTGGTCTCCTCGAAATAGCCCTCGATGCGGAACGTGTCGGAATCGATGAGTGCGAAGACACTGGCACCGGCGTTGACATAGCGGCCCGGCAGCAGATCGAAATTGGTGACGATACCGTTGACCGGCGCCAAGATCGTCGATCGCTCGAGATTGAGCTTGGCGACATCGAGCGACGCTTTGGCGTCGTCGAGTTGCGCCTGCGCGACGTCGACGGTCTGCTGGCTCTGCTCGACCTGTTGCGCCGTGATGGCGATGCTGGATAAATTCTTGCTGCGGCTGAGATCGCGCCTGGCCTGATCGAGATTGACCTGGCGGCTGTCGACGCTGGCTTTGGCCTGATCGAGCGCATATTGGAAGCGCCGCTGATCGATGCGGAACAGCGGCTGCCCCTTGGTGACCTTCTCGTTGTCGTGAACCAGCACGTCGCTGACCAGGCCGGACACGTCGGCTGCGACCGTGACAACGTCGGCGCGAACGCGGCCGTCGCGGGTCCACGGCTCCAGCATGTAGTAGCTCCAGAGCTGCCAGCCGACGACGATCGCCACCAGCACAACGATTAAAGTGACCAGGACACGGCCGATAGAAGACATGTTGCTCACCGATCCATTGCAGACGGCTTCATGACAAAGACAGAAAGCTCGCGCCCAACACCGTGACAGCGCCGAGCAGGATGACGTAGATCGCAAGATCGAACAGCGGGCGATGCCAGACAAAGCGATAGATACCGAAGGCATCGAACAGCCGCTTGACGGCGAGTTGCAGCAGGAAAGCCAGCCCGGCGAAGACGATGAAAACCGGGAAATAGACGCCGTAGATGTCGAACTCGCCGATCACGGGACTGTCCTCATTGCGCCGGCACCGGAGATTTCACGGCTTCATAAGGCTGCGCATCAGGGTAAAGCGTCCGGCGCAAGCCGACAATCGCGGCGACGCAGGCATGGGTGGCGGACCCGCAATCGAGCACCTCGCCGATCGCGGCGTCGATTTCCGCGAGCAGTCCGTTCCCCAGCGGCCGCACCCGGCCATGCGCCAGCGCGCGGAAATGCGCGGCGATCCCTGCAAACATGGCCGCCATCCGCTGCCGGCGCTCGTCATTGACCTGCGCCGCCATTGCCCGCGTCTCAATGAGATTGACGCCGATCCGCAGATCGCCGAGCGCGTCGGCGAATTCGTTGTGCGGACGCGCTTCAAACCGCGGGCGGCGGAACAGCAAGAGGCCGACGCGGTCGAGCATGCGGCTCGCCCATTCGTCGCGCGTCATCGGCGCGCTGCCGTCGGCAATGCCGGCGAGGTCGCGATAGCTCGCCCGCATCAGCCGGCGCGCCGCCGTCTGCACGCCGATGACGCGCATCAGCCGCGTGGTGATGAGAGCAACCAGCGCGCCGACGACAAAGGCGCTGTTGGCATTGACGATCTGCGCGAAGTCCGCGGTGTAATTGGTCTGCAGGCTCATCTCGACACAAAACCCCAGCGCCAGCGCAAGACCGATCAAGGCATAGGCCGGAATTGCCATCATAATGCCGGCCGGGATCAACACGAAGGCCAAGGACAGGCTCAAAAGCTCAAATCCGCTGACCGCCGGCAATATAAAGAACTGATAGACGATGACGACGGGAATGCACAAAGCGAGCACGATCGTGAACGGCCGTTGCATCTGCGTCGGATCGTCCACCGCCGCGAACAGGGCGCAGGAGACGGCGGCGATGGCGACGGCATTGGCGCCTTCGGGCCACGCCGTGACGATCCAGAAGAAAGCGCAGATGCCCATTGCCACGGTCGCTGCCAGCGCCGACAGCAGCGCAATCCCCCAATCGGTATGCAGCGGCTTCTCGCCGATCTGCGCGGCCAGCGCGCGTATCTCGGCGCTGGGCTTGCGCGAGGGATCGGCGAGCGAGGCCGCAAGATCGAGGCTCGCCTGCCAAGAGCAGATCAGCTCCATCAAGCGCTCGCTGACATTGACGGTCAGGAGATCGGCCCAAGTCGTTCGTTCGCCGACCGCAGGCGTCGCCGCAATACAGGCCTGCCGTAATTCCTCGGCGCGAGCGGGATCGCTTGGTGCGGTCGATTGGACCCAGTCGTGGACGTCGGACACCAGGCGATCAAGCTTATCCGGTAGCGGTCCCATGCGCCGCAGTACCGTGAGCCGATCTTCGATCGAGGTGAGCAGCGGCAACAGCGTGACGATCTTGCGGTCAAAGGCACGGATGGTGCCGATATCGGGATGCTGCGGCGAGGTGTCGTACCGCAAGCTGGTGCCGAGAAGATAAAGCTCGGTAATGTCGCCGGCGATGTGGCGGCGCCCCATCTCGACCTCCGGCGTCGGCTCCCTGGTCAGGCCGTCGCCGATCCAGACGCGCGCGTCGGCAAGCGCGGATTTCAGCTTCGCTTCGAAGGCCGACAATGCGCTCTTCGGCAGGATCAGGCTGTGCACAAGCGCGGCGCAGACCACGCCGATGGTGATTTCCTCAACGCGCGACACGGCGGTGTCGAATACCGTGCCGGGCGCCAGCACGCTCGGGAACCCGATCAAGGCCGCCGTGTAACCTGACAGCACGAACATGTAGGAGCGCGGCGTACGATCATGCAGCGCGACGAAAAGACAGAACGTCACCCACAAAATGATCGCCGCCGTGGTCAATTCCGGCGCGTTGACCAGATTGGGCACGATCGCGATCATGGCGGCGCCGCCGACCAAGGTGCCGATGACGCGATAAACCGCCTTGGCCCGCATCACGCCGGAGATCGGCTGGCTGGTGAGATAGACCGTCGTCATCGCCCAGCCCGGACTTTTCAGGTCCAGGCTGAAAGCGATGAACATGGTGAGAATGGTCGCGATGTAGCAGTTGACGGAGAAGATGACGGGTCGAAACCAGGCCGACTTGGTCATGCAAGCTCGCCGCTACCCATTCGCGTGCGCGAAATCTGCCCGAGGCTCGGCGCGCCGTCAAACTGAATGCATTTCCGGCACGATCGGCGCTTTTTCGCCGTGCTGCTTGATCGGCTTCATGCCGCTCAAGGCCCGCAGCAGGAGATAGAATACCGGCGTCAGGAACAGGCCGAAGAAGGTGACGCCGAGCATGCCGAAGAACACGGCGACGCCCATGGCATGGCGCATTTCCGCGCCGGCGCCGGACGACAGAACGAGCGGCACCACGCCCATGATGAAGGCGAAGCTCGTCATCAGGATCGGACGCAGCCGCAACCGCGCCGCCTCGATCGCGGCTTCCAAAGGCCGCCGGCCCTGCATCTCGAGTTCGCGCGCGAATTCGACGATCAGAATGGCGTTCTTGCACGCCAAGCCGACCAGCACGAAAAGACCGATCTGCGTGAAGACATTATTGTCGCCGCCGGTGAGCCAGACGCCGGTGATCGCCGAGAACAGGCACATCGGCACGATGAGAATGATGGCGAGCGGCAGGAACAGGCTCTCGTATTGCGCGGCGAGCACCAGGAAGACGAGCAGCACGCAGATCGGAAACACCAGGATCGCGGTATTGCCGGCGAGAATCTCCTGATAAGTCAGATCGGTCCATTCGTACTGCATGCCCTTGGGCAGCGTCTCGTCGAGAATTTGGGTGATCGCCGCCTGCGCCTGGCCGGATGAATAGCCGGGCGCCGGGGCGCCGTTGAGATCGGCGCTGCGGAAGCCGTTGTAGCGCACCGAACTGTCCGGCCCGGTGGTTTGCTCGATATTCACGACGGCGCCGAGCGGCACCATCTGCCCCGACGCATTACGAACCTGCAGCCGCAGAATATCGTCGACCTTGGTGCGGAACGGCATATCGGCTTGCGCGATCACCTCGTAGGTGCGGCCGAAGCGGTTGAAGTCGTTGACATAGATCGAGCCGAGATAGGTCTGCATGGTGTCGAAAATGTCCTGCACTTCGACGCCTAATTGCATGGCCTTGGTGCGATCGACATGGGCATAGAGCTGCGGCACGCCGATATTGAAATTGGAGAAGACGGCGAAGAGCCCGGGCGTTTTCGCGGCCCTGCCCTGGATCTCGCCCATGACCCGAGCCAGCACCGCATCGCCCTGATCGGTGCGATCCTCAACCTGCAGCTTGAAGCCGGCGATTTGACCGAGCCCATTGACCGGCGGCGGCGGGAAGATCGCGATCGTCGCATCGCGAATGCCGGCATATTTCGCCTGCAATTTCTGCGAAATGGCAAAGCCGGACAGATCGGGCGTGGTGCGCTCCTCGAACGGCTTTAAGGTCACGAAGACGATGCCGGCCGAAGGGCTGTTGATGAAACCGTTGATCGACAGTCCCGGAAAGGACACGGCGCTCTGCACGCCCGGCTCGCGCATCGCGATATCGGACATGTCGCGGATCACCTTCTCGGTGCGCTCGAGCGTCGCGCCCTGCGGCAATTGCGCAAAGCTCACCAGATATTGCTTGTCCTGCAGCGGCACGAAGCCCGGCGGCACGGCACGGAAGACAAAGACCGTCATCGCCAGCAGCACCACATAGATGCCGACAGCGATGGCCTTGTGCGAAAGAATATTGCGGACGCCGCGGCCATAGCCGCTGGAGCCGGCCAGGAACACACGATTGAAGCCGCGAAAGAACGGGCCCAGCACTTTGTCCATGCCGCGCGCCAAAGCGTCCTTTGGCGCATCATGGCCCTTGAGCAGCAGCGCCGACAAAGCCGGCGACAAAGTGAGCGAATTGAACGCCGAGATGATGGTCGAGAACGCGATGGTCAGCGCGAACTGGCGATAGAACTCGCCGGTGAGGCCGGAGATGAAGGCGATCGGCACGAACACGGCGCACAGAACGAGCGCGATGGCGATGATGGGACCGGTAACCTCGCTCATCGCCTGCATGGTGGCTTCGCGCGGATGCAGGCCCGCCTCGATATTGCGCTCGACATTTTCGACGACGACGATGGCATCGTCGACCACGATGCCGATGGCGAGCACCAGGCCGAACAGCGACAGCGCGTTGATCGAGAAGCCGAACAGATACATGGCCGCAAAGGTGCCGATGATCGAGGTCGGCACCGCGAGCAGCGGAATGATCGACGCCCGCCACGTCTGCAGGAACAGAATGACGACAAGGACGACCAGCGCCACCGCCTCGAGCAGCGTGTGCACCACGGCCTTGATGGAGTCGCGCACGAACACGGTCGGGTCGTAGACGATGCTGTAATCGAGCCCGACCGGGAAGTTCTTCTTCAAGTCCTCCATGGTCGCGCGCACGCGATTGGAGATTTCGATCGCGTTCGAGCCCGGCGCCTGGAAGATCGGGATCGCAACCGCCTGCTTGTTGTCGAGCAGCGAGCGCAGGCTGTATTGCGAGGCGTCGATTTCGATGCGCGCGACGTCGCTGAGCCGTGTCACCACGCCGTTCTGGTTCTTGATGACGATCCGGCCGAATTCTTCCGGATCGGACAGCCTGCCCTCGACATTGATCGGCAGCTGCAACTGGCCCTTGTCGCTATAGGGCGGTCCGTTGACGACGCCGGCGGCGACCTGCACGTTCTGCCGCCGCACCGCAGTGACGACGTCGTCGGCGCTCAGGCCGAGTTCGGCGATCTTCTGCGGATTGAGCCAGATCCGCATCGCGTAATCGCCCGAACCGAACAGCTGCACGCTGCCGATGCCCTCGATCTTGGCAAGCTGATCCTTGACGTTCAGCGTGGCGTAATTGCGCAGATAGAGCATGTCGTAGCGGTCGTCGGGCGAAAGAAGGTGCACGACCATGGTGAGGTCGGGCGAGCTCTTCACCGTAGTGACGCCGAGATTGCGCGTGACGTCCGGCAGCCGCGGCAGCGCCTGGTTGACGCGGTTCTGCACCAGTTGCGTCGCCAGATTGGGATCGGTGCCGAGCTTGAAGGTGACGGTGAGCGTCAAGGTGCCGTCGCTTGCGGCCTGCGACTGCATATAGAGCATGTTCTCGACGCCGTTGATCTGCTCTTCGAGCGGCGTCGCCACCGTGTCGGCCACGGTTTCGGGATTGGCGCCGGGGAATTGCGCCGTCACCTGCACCGACGGCGGCACGACTTCGGGATATTCCGAAATCGGCAGCCGCGTCATGGCGATCAGGCCGGCCAAAAAGATGGCGACCGATATAACCCCGGCGAAGATCGGCCGATCGATGAAAAATCTCGACAACATTTTAGGTGTTTGCTGCTTTGACTGCCCCGCGCGCGCGGCGGGGCTTGCGGTTAATTGCTTGCGCTGCGGTTATCGGCCTGCGGCACGACGACCGCGCCCGGCGCGAGCCGTTGCAGGTGATCGAGGATGACGCGATCGCCCGCTTTCAGGCCGGTCAGAACGACGCGATTGCCGTCGACCTGCGGGCCAAGCTGCACGGCGCGGTATTCAGCCTTTTGCCCCTCGCCGACGACGAAGACAAAACGCTTGCTCTGGTCGTTGCCGATGGCGCTTTCCGGCACCAAAAGCGCGTCGTCGAGCATACCGGCGCCCATGCGCACCGAGACATACATTCCCGCAATCAGCCTGCCGTCACTATTGGCGAAGCGGGCGCGGGCGCGGATCGTGCCCGAACCGGTATTGATGCGGTTGTCGAAGCTTTCGATGTGACCGCTGATGGCATTCGCATCGTCACCGCGCACCACGACGTCGACCGGGATTTTCTGTTCCTCGTCCTGGGTCTGGCCGTAATTGCGCACGGCTTCGAGATAGGTCTGCTCATCGACTTCGAAATCGGCATAGACGCCGTTGTCGGACACGATCGAAGCCAGAAGCTGCGGCGCCGTGGTCGGCGAGCCGACCAGATTGCCGAGCGTGATTTCGGCGCGGCTGATGCGGCCGGAGATCGGCGCTTTGACATAGGCGTAGTCGAGATTGATCTGCGCGGTTTCGAGCAGCGCCTTCGCCGAGGAGATCGCAGCCTGCGCGACTTCGTCGGCATTGGTGCGCTGGTCATAGGTCTCCATCGACAGCGTGTTGTTTTTGATCAGCTGGCTGCCGCGATCGCGCTCGGCCTTGGCGAATTTGGCGTTGTTGATCGCGGTCTGCACATCGGCTTGCGCCTTATCGACCGCAGCCTGGTAGGGGCGCGGATCGATCACGAACAACACATCGCCGGCATCGACGTGCTGGCCGTCCTTGAAATGGATTTCGGTGATGCGGCCGGTGACCTGCGGCTTGATCTCGGCATAATCGACCGCGTCGATGCGGCCGGAAAATTCCGCGAAGGGATGAACCGATTGCGGCTTGACGAGACCAACCGACACGGGAACGCCGGCGACCGTCGGCGGCAGGCTCGCGCGCGCGTCGCGGGTATATCGCGTGGTGATGAGGCCTACGAAGGCGGCGACCACCACCGCCGCGACAACGAGGGCGGCGATCAGGCGTGGCCGGCTTAACAGCGAAAAGACCGATCCTTGACCCGATACTTGACCCATTTGGGCACTCCACTTATGTAGCGAGTGCTACAGATGTAGGGAGCGGCCGGAGCCCGTCAAGGACTTCTGTAATAGGCGCTAAGAAAATAAATACCAAGGAAAGCCGGAGGAGCGCAAATGACCAGACGGCAGGGCCACATGCAGCATAAGCCTATGCAAAATAAGCATATTCCTGAACCTATGCCCGGCTCGCAGCCCAGTCCCCACTCTGGCTCGCATCATGGCGCGCCAATTGCGATGGGCCGGCCGCGCGAATTCGATCTGGAAAATGCGCTGGACGAGGCGATGGATGTATTTTGGCGGCGCGGTTATGAGGGCGCCACCATTGCCGAATTGACCGGCGCCATGGGCATCAACCCGCCGAGCCTTTATGCCGCCTTCGGCAGCAAGGAAGGGCTGCTCAAGGCCGCACTCGACCGCTATTCGCAGAAACGCGACGAGTGCATGGCCGAGATTCTTGAAGCGCCGACGGCGCGCGAGGTCGTCGAGCGCGGGCTGCTCAAGCTCGCCGACTTGCAGACCGATCCCGCCAATCCGCCCGGTTGCCTGTTGGTCGCCGGCGGGCTCGCTTGCGGTCCCGGATCCGAGAACGTGCCGTTCGAACTTGCCGCGCATCGCGCGCAAACCGAGGACCAGTTGCGCGAGCGCTTTATTCGCGCCCGTGAAGAGGGTGACCTCGCTGAAGATTCAGATCCCGCGGCGCTCGCACGTTATATGTCTGCCGTCATCGCCGGCATCGGCGTGCTCGCCTCCGCCGGCGCCACCCGCGAGCAGTTGCGCGAAGTTGCCCTGGTCGCAGTGAAAGCGTTCGACGACTAGCCGGCGCGGGGGCGCAAGATCTTTTCGGGATCGTGCGCTATGCCGCCGCCGACAGCGCGGATAACGCCTGCCCGGCATCCCAGGGCTTCCACCACAGTTTCAAGCCGAGATCGCGCGCGATGATGCCGGCACTGATATAGCCGGCGCCGCCCGAGATCGCGCCGCCGGGATGCCCCGACGAGCCGGCGAGGTAGAGATTTTCCACCGGCGTGCGGTAGCCGAAATGGTTATACATCACCTGCTCGGCATTGAACGCGCCCATGAAAATATCGCCGTTGCGCATGTTCGGGAATTCGACGGCGTATTCGTCGGCCGTATAGACATATTTCCCCATGACATTCTTCTTCGTCATGTTCGGACAATAACGCGCCCAGGTGTCCAGGATCGCGTCGGCGAACTCTTCCTTGAATTGTTCGGCGCTGCGGCCGCCGAGATCGGGATGCCGCGGCATCACGTGCCAGGCATAGGTCGTGTGCTTGCCCGGCGGCGCCTGCGTCGGATCGAGCGCGCTCAAGGGGCCGGAGCCGAACTGCACGACGCGCGGCACGCGCCCGGCTTTGACGTCCTCGAAGGCTGTGAACAAATCCTGCATCGTTTCCGCGCCGACGCTCCATTTCAGCGTGCGGTTGATGTTGGGATCGAATTTTTCCGCGGCGAAGCGCGGGCTTTCGTGCAGCGCCAGATGCAGGCCGAACAGCGTCCAGCCGGTATATTGGAACTTGTCGAGCTTCTCGAGCAGAGCCTTCGGCATCTGCGCGCGGCCGATCAAATCCTCGAAGGTCTGATGCACGTCGATGGCGCTAGCGACGAATTGCTTGGCGCGTACCGTGCGGCCGTCGCGCAGCGCAATGCCTGACGCACGGCCTCCTTCAACGACGATGCGTTCGATATCGACCTGCGGCCGGAACGTGCCGCCGCTTGAGATGAAGGTTTCCATCAACCCGCGCGCCAGATTGAACGAGCCGCCCTGGCAGAGCTGATAGCCGCTGTCGAGATCGAAGGCGCGGATGACCGAGCCCATCGGGCTCGTTTTCGACAGCGTGTCGGTGAGCCAGGTGCCGAACAGCGACACTTTGAACAGGAACAATAGCTTGACGTGCTCGTTCTCGAATAATTCATCAACCACGTCGAGCGGCTGGCGCCGCGTCACATCGAGGAAGTCGCGGCCGACGCTCGTGCGCGCCAAGAGGCGCTCGCGCTCTTCCTGCGGCAGCGGCTCGGCATAACGCTCGGGCAGCAAGACGTTGCGTGTGATTTCCTCGGCTTTGCGGTTCCACTCGCGAAATGTCGCCGCGTCCTTCTGCGAAAAGCGCGCGACATTGGCGACGGTCTCTTCCAGGTCGCGGCCGAAGACGAGCGCGCTGCCGTCGCGATGCGCTTGGCCGAATTCGTAGCGCGGGGTGAGATAGGTCACTTTGTCACCCAGCCCGAGATCGGCGAACCACGGCGTGTGACTGATGTGGAAATGATTGATCGAATGCAGGTTGTGATAGAAGCCCGGCTTGGTGACTTCCTTGGTGCTCAAGCCGCCGCCGTACTCCAACCGCCGGTCGACGAGCAATATGTCGAGGCCGCACTTCGCCAGATACGATCCCAGGATCATGCCGTGATGGCCGGCGCCGATGATGATGCCGTCGTAAGTGCGATCCAGATTGTTGGTCATTGTCAAACGCCCCGACACTTTGCGCGCGCCGACATTATTCCACGCCACCGGCGGTGAGACAAAAGCGACGCGGACCTATCTGCCGCGCGTCACACGCGCGGCTGGGTCGTCGACGCGTGCCGCGGCGGCGCAAAGCTATCCGCTTCCGCCGCGCACGCTCAATGCACCAAGCCTTACTCTTCCTTGTAACCGTAAGCCTGGGCGTTGCCGGTGGCGCCGTAATATTTGTAGGGCAGGAATTTTCCGGACATCGCGAGCCGCACCCGGTCGCCCTTCGGATCGGGCTGGCGCTCCATGGTCATGTCGAAATCGATCGCCGACATGATGCCGTCGCCGAATTCTTCCTCGATCAGAACTTTCAGCGCCGGGCCGTTGACCATGACCAGCTCGTAGAACCGGTAGATCAACGGATCGGTCGGCGGCATCGCCGAGCCGCGGCTCGGCACTTCGTTGAGCAGCGCTTCTTCGCTCTTGGTCAAGCCGAACATTTCGGCGGCCTTGGCCGCCTGCGGCTTGGTCATCTTCATCTGGCCGAGCACGGCGCCGGTGATCAGCACCGGCGACATGCCGCCGATCTCGCTGCAGATATGTTTCCAGGTCCAGCCCTTGGCCCGCTTGATGTCGAGCAGTTTCTCGGTGAGGTCGGAACGTGTCATGTCTAGTCTCCCTCTTTGAATCGCAGAAAACTCAAGATCATTCCTCGCGGATCCAGCTCGCACGCCGGATCGCCCACTCGCACAAATAGTCGAGCGTAAAGCCGATGAAGCCGATAATCACGACGGTGGCCGCGAGCCGATCGTATTCGAGCGCGTCGCGCGCGTCGTTGATGGCGTAGCCGAGGCCCGACGTCACGCCGAGATATTCGGCCGGAACCAGCACGACCCAGGCCACGCCGACGGCGAGACGAATGCCGGTCAGCGTATCCTGCGCGATCGCCGGCAGAATGATCGTGAACAGCATGTGCCAGGGACGCGCGCCGAGATTGCGCGCCACCTTGAACCAAGCCGGATCGATGCGGCGGAAGCCGTGCGCGGTCGAAAACAGAATGGGCCATACTGCGGCAACGCTGATCAGAAAGATGATGGCGCGGTCCCAAGTCGCGAACGCCATCACGGCAATGGGCATCCAGGCCAGCGGCGAAATCATCCGCAGAAACTGAAACGGCACCCAACTCGCATCGCGCGCCGCGCGGAATCGGCCGATGACGATTCCGAGCGGCACGCCGAAGGCGACGGCCCAGAACAGGCCGCCGCCGATGCGGACGAGGCTCGGCGCCGTCATTCTGATCGCCTCGCCGTGGAGCAGCATTTGCCACAACCTCTTCAGCGTCGGCGCCGGAGCGAAGCCTGCAAAATTCACGGTTGCCGGATCCGACGCCACGATCCAGCCGCCGATCCACCACATGACGAGAAGGATGGCGACGCCGAGACACACCGATCCGGCACGGCGGGCATAGTCGCCGAAACGGCCACCCGCCGCGCCGTCGGGGCGCCACGCCGGGGCACTGTCGTTGGGGGCCGGTGCCGACGGCGGCGTGTCGTCAATTGCGGCTTCGAGACTCACAGCGCCAGCACCTCGGTCCGGTTGAATGGATCGTTCGGATTGACGCTCGGATCTTTCTTCCAATCCGGATATTTGTTCATGGCGTTGCGCACGAAGTCGTAATTGACCAGATCCTTGACGACGAAATCCGCATCGAGATTCTTCAGGAACGTGGCGTCGCCGCCCACGATCGTTTCGTTCATCGACTTGACGATGAGCTCGGTCGCCGACGGATAAGGCCACGGCTGAAAATCAATGCGGCCGTTCTTCCACTCCGGATGGACGATGGCCTTGGTCGGGCCATAGGTCGCCAAATCGTAAAAGGTCATGGCGCGGTCGACGACGGGATTGGGCAGCGGCAGATAGGACTTGCCGTCGGTCGACAAAAACTTTGCGACCTCCGCCTTGTGCCCCGATGCATAGATTTCGGCGCGCACCAGCGCATTCATGACTTTCTGCGTCCATTCCGGCTTCTTGGTCACCACGTCCTCGTGCATGCACAGCACGCAGCACGGATGATTTTTCCAGATGTCGCCGGTGAAGCGCAGCATACGGCCGCCGGCCTTGATCTCGCCAAGCGCGTTGAACGGTTCGGCCACGGTGTAGCCGTGGATCTTCTTGGCGGCCAAGGCGGCCGGCATGTCCGGCGGACCCATCACCTGCAGGTTGCACTCGTTCGCCGCAAGCTGATCTTCTTGCGACTTGATGACCGGCTTGATGCCGGATTGGCGCAGCGCATATTGCAGCACGATATTGTGCATCGAATACCAGAACGGCACCGCAATCTGCTTGCCGCCGAGATCCGCGAAGCTCGCAATCCCGGAATCGCCGCCAACGACGACACCGGAGCCGTTGGTATGCGCCCAGGCCATGATCTTGACCGGGAAGTGATTGTTGTACCGCATCCAGATCGGAATTGGCTTGAGCAGGTGAACCAAATTGAACTTGCCGGCGGCAAAGGCCTCGACCAGCGGCGGCCAGCCGCGCAGCAGCGTCGGCGGCTCGGCGGCGAGGCCCTCGTCCTGAAAGAAGCCCATGCCGTGCGCCACCAGAAGCGCCGTGGCATCGGTGATCGGCAGATAGCCGATGCGCACGACGTCGTCGTCCGCAGCGCGAGCGGCGGCGCCAAAGCCCGCGGGGCCGAACAGCGTCGCAAGGCCACCGGCGGCCAGCATGTCGAGGGTCTGCCGCCGGCTCACCGGCCGCGCCAATGGATCGTCGGCATGGAAGCCTTGCTCATGTTGACAGTCGTCGGCGCTGCACATCTCGATCTCCTTCACTTGCTGTTCATCGCTGCGCGGTCGCCACGATTTTGAGATTTTCCACGCGCGCCCGCTCGGCCAGGTCGCTGCCGCGGCCGGAGGCGCGCTCGAACGCGGACTGCAGTTTCGCCTGGACGGCCTGCCCGCCCGCGCCGCGCCGTTCGCGATCATGCGGATCGATATCAATCGGCACGATCTCGGCGATGCGTCCGGGATCTGGCTTCATCACGATGGCACGGTCGGCGATCGCCACCGCCTCCGAAATGTCGTGGGTGACAATGACGAGCGTGATGCCAATTTCATTGGCGATGCGGCGCACATCGCGCTGCAGCGCGCGGCGCGTCACCGTGTCCAGCGCCGAAAATGGCTCGTCGAGCAGCAGCACTTCCGGCTGCATCGCCAGCGAGCGCGCCAGCGCCACGCGCTGCTGCTCGCCGCCCGACAATTCCTGCGCGTTGCGCGCGCCATATCCGGGTAGCTCGACGAGATCCAGGAGCTCATGCACCCGGGCCGTGATTTCCTTGCGCGGCCGGCCTGCGAATTTCATGCCGAGCCCGGCATTCTGCTCGACCGTCATCCAGGGATAGAGATGCGGCTGCTGGAACATTAGCGTCCAGAGCGGCGACGGGCCTTGGACCAGGGCGCCGTCGACACGAACCTCGCCCGCGCTCGGCGCGATCAGCCCTGAAATGATGTGCAACAAAGTCGACTTGCCGCAACCGGAACGGCCGACCAGAGCCAATGCCTCGCACGGCTGCACCTCGAAACTCACGTCGCGCAACGTCTCTTGCGCCGCGCGGCGATAGTGATGATGCACGGAGGTGATGGCGATATGCGCACCGGGTCGCCGCCGGCGAGACTGCACTGCTTGCATCAGGTGACTGCCTCTTCCATGGCAAGCCTGCCGCCGGTTTCCTCGGCGATGCGCCGCCGCGCCAGCATGTGGGTGCGCGCATCGTTGACGGAGTTGGCTGCGATCAGCGCCCCGCCGCGGCGATATTCGACGGAGAAGCGCCCGGCTGCGGCGTCGCCGATTTCGGCGGTGTCGTCGTAGCCGTCGAACAGGCCGGCGATCTGCAGCTTGAATTCATATTGGTCTGACCAGAACCATGGCACCGGATCGTAGCTCGCCGCTCCGCCGAGGATCGCCGTGGCCGCCGCCTTGGCCTGATCGATGGCGTTCTGCACGCATTCAAGCCGCAGCAATCGGCCGTAACGCGCGCTCGGAAACCGCGCGCAATCGCCGATGGCATAAACATTTTCGACTTCGCTGCGCCCAACCGCGTCGACCAGGATGCCCTCGCGGCAGGCAAGCCCCGCAGCTTCCGCCAATTCGTCATTGGCCTTGGCGCCGGCGGCAAGCAGAACCGCATCGGCTTTCACCTCCGTACCGTCAACGAGATGCAACACAAGCGCACTCCCTTCGCCGCCGATGCCGGCGACGCGCGCCTGGGTGCGGATATCGACGCCGCGCTCGCGATGAATGCGGTCAAAGAAGCCGGCGATTGATGGCGCGGTGACGCGTTTGAGCACGCGATCCTCGGCTTCGAGCACGATGACATCGCGCTGCTCGCTTCGCATCACGGCTGCAGTCTCCAGTCCGATATAGCCGCCGCCGAGAATGACGATGCGCTTGGCTTGGTCGAAAGCTGGACGCAGGCGCTGCACATCGCCGATGGCGCGCAGGGAGAATGTGCCGTTGCGATCGATGCCCGGCAGCGGCAGGCGCCGGGCGCAAGTGCCGGTGGCAAAGACCAAAGTGTGAAACGGCACGTCACGGCCGTCGGCGAGCGTGACGAAG
Organism: uncultured Alphaproteobacteria bacterium; assembly: GCA_963746715.1. Lineage (GTDB taxonomy): Bacteria > Pseudomonadota > Alphaproteobacteria > Rhizobiales > Xanthobacteraceae > BOG-931. Next base: position 547,654 of record CAVVCW010000001.1, read on the forward strand.
CGGCCGCGCAGATCGACTTTGGCCGCGGCCGTGCCGAGCAGAAACCCGACGCCGCGTTCGGCCCAGAACGGCGCCGGACGCAAATAGAGCGAATCCGGCGGCGGCCGGTCGGCGAGAAATTTTTTCGACAGCGGCGGACGCTGATAGGGCAGAAACGGCTCGTCGCCGATGACGGTAAGCGATCCGGAAAAACCGCCGGAGCGCAGACTGGTCGCAAGCTGCGCGGCCGCCTGCCCGGCGCCGATGACGACCACGGGCTCGTTTGCCGTGCTTTTTGCATTCGCCGCATTGTTTGTACCCGCCGCACCATCCGCCATTCGAGGTCTCCTGATACGCACCGCCGGCCCGGCGCCGGCAGCGCGGATGTTATCAGGAGGATCACGCCGCCTCGACCGCGGGCTTTCCCGGCGGATAGGGCAAGCCGGTCTCGATCGGCAGCGCGGGGTCGCGCGACCACTCGTTCCACGAGCCGAAATAGAGCGTCACGTCCTTGATGCCGGCATCCTTGAGCGCCACGAGCGTGTTCGACGCCCGCGCGCCTTTGAAGCAGTACAGCACCACCGGCGTATCGGTGGTGATGCCGACGGTGGCGCATTCGGCGAGGATTTCTTCGCTCGACTTGAACATCGGACCGGCCGGGGTCGGCTTCATCATGCGGTACCATTCGATCCAGACCGCGCCCGGGATGCGGCCCTTGCGCGGGCAGTAATCCTTGCCGTAGGGCGAGGAACTGTCGGCGATCCATTCGTCGACGTCGCGGGTATCGAGCTTGACGATATTGGTGTCGGCGACCTTGCCTTTCATCGATTGCAGGTCGACCAGGATTCCCATCTCGGACGAGCTCAATGGGAATGTCGCCGCGATCGGCGCCGGAACTTCGGTCGTCGCCGGCAGACCGGCCGCGGCCCAGGCGACGTAACCGCCGTGCATGATCTTGACCTTCGGATAACCGAGATAGCGGAGCAGCACATAGCCGCGGCACGATTGGCCGAAGCCGGTCGTCATCGATTGCTCGTAGACGACTGCGGTTTCCCTGCCCGACAATCCGGCGGCGCCGAAAATCGCGGCGAATTTGTCGCGCATGGCGGCAACGCCGTCCGGCGTCGACGTCGCGAGATAGGTAAAGATGTCGTGGATGTTCACGGCGCCGGGCACATGTCCGGCGGCGTAAGTCGCGGGATCGCGGGTGTCGATGACGACGACCGGCTCGCTCTGCATCATGCCAGACAGCTCGGCCGGGGTAACGAGGACCTTCTCACTCATCTTCGGCTCCTGTGTTGCGTAGTGACGTAACGGTCCCGGCAGTGGTCTCAACAAGCGGCGCGGGCTCTGCGGCCCGTCGCTCTCAGTTCGCCATATCGGCGAGCATTTTCTTGAGTTGCTTGGTGGCAGGCGTGACGATGGCGACGAAATAGGCTTCGCGTAGCCGGCGTTGTGCGGTGGCCGTCGCCACGTAGCCCCGCGCGCCGCAGTGGAGCATGGCGGCGTGCGCCGCCATGACCGATAGATCGCTGGCCGCGATCCGCGCCTCGATGACCGCGCGCCAGTAAGCGGGATCGGTCTCGAACGGCGTCGGTGCGAGCTCTGCCACGGTCTTTTCCAGCGCGTTGAGATTTTCCGCGAGATGTTCGGGCTGGACGTCGAGATATTTGTTGACGTGGCCGAGCGGACCTTTGGTCTGTTCAGCGAGCGCAATGCAATCGCGAACGAGGCCGATCGCCATGCCGGCCTGCAACAGCACAAAGCCGGCGCGGATCTTCTTGATGTAGTCGTTGACCGGATCGGCGATCAGATAAGCGTCCGGCACGAAGACGTCGCGCATCTGCACCGCAAAGGTGCGCGTGCCGTCAAGCGCGACGAATTTGGTATTGGCGGCGAGCGTCAGGCCCGCCGAGGCGCACGGCACGATCGCCATGACCAGACGCTCCGGCTCGCTGACTTCGAAGATCGCGCCGAAATAATGATCGTCGCCGAGATTCGATACGAACGGCAGCAGGCCCTTCACCACATAGCCGCCGTCGACCCGCTTGCCTTTGAGGCGGATGGCTTCGATGCCGAACAAGGTTTTCATCGGATTGGACAGCGCGGTGCCGCCGAGCGCTTCGCCGGAGGCAATACGCGGACCGAGGCTCGTTTTGAGCGCGCCGTTCTCGGAGGCGTAGATGTACCAGCCGAGCGCGTCCTGGCACCACATGCAGAACGAGGTCGAGAGGCAATGCTCGCCCGCCGCCGCCATAGCCTCGATGGCCTTGCCGAGATCGGGATTTTTGTTGGCGCCGCCCGGCAGATGCTGCGCATAGGCGCCAGCGCGGCCGAGCGCCCGCATCACGCTTTCAGGATAAAAGCCTTCGGCGTCGATCTTGTGCACGAGCGGCGGCAGTTCGCGCGAAGCGACAGCGCGAACGGCGCTGATGACGTCAGTCGCAGTGACGGCGGCCGGCGCGGCTTCGACGAAAGATCGGGCATTGAGCATGACAAACCCCAAATGCAGAGCTGCAAAGAGCGGGCGGGCGGTTTCCCGCCCGCCGGCTTCGTCAGACCAAGCTGACGTCGACCTTCACCGGACGGCTGAATGTGTTGGCGACCGGCGACCAGAGGCGCGCATGCGCCACCAGCGCGTCGAGCTCTTCGCGCGGACGATCGGCTTCGAATTTCACTTTGGCGCGCACGTCGGTGAAGCCGACCGGCTTGTCCGACAGATCGCCGGTGCCCCAGACCGCGGTGATGTTGAGATCGCCTTCGAGCTCGATTTCGAGCTGGTAAACAGTGATGCCGCGAGCAACCGCATTGGCGTGAATGCCGACCGCGAGGCACGAGCCAAGCGCGGCGAGCGAAGCCTCCGACGGATTGGGCGCGGTGTCATCGCCGAGCAATCCCGGCGGCTCGTCGACAATGTAAGGCGGCAGGCTGCGGATGAAATTGAGATGGCGGAAGCGGCCCTCGGCGACGGTCTTACATTTCAATGTCTTGATGACGGTCGGATCGGCCTTGCCCTTGGCGATCAGGTCGGCGAGGCCGTTGCTGTCGATGGGGGCAAGGCACCCGGTCATGGCCGTCGGCGCCGCGGCAGGCGCGCCGCCGTTCATCGCGGCTTTGGCGAGGGGCTGATTCATGGACGTCTCCTTTTCCGGCGTTGAGAAAACAGAACGGTCTGTTTTCATGCAGGAGGCGTGCCAAGCGAATGCAGAGCAGAAATCCCAGGAGAATCAATGTAGGCTTCGTTTTTGGTGGCCGGGGCCCGCGCGATTGCCGCTTATTCTCTCGTCAATTGGCGCAACTTTGGTCGCGGGACAGACCGTTCGGTATTTTTCGTTGCCTGTCTGCCCCCTCCGGGTTAAGGAGCGAATATGGACGCTGCTCGATCGCTGCAGGAGCCTGAAACCGAGACGGCCGTTGCCGCTGCGCCATCGCCGCGCGAGCGGCTGATCGAGGCGGCAACGCGACTGTTCTGCCGCTACGGCGTGAACTCGGTCGGCGTCGACGCCATCATCGAGGCCGCCGGCACCGCGAAGACCACACTCTACAAGCTGTTCGGCTCGAAGGACGGCCTGGTCGAGGCCGTACTGCAGCGCGAGGGCGAGGGCTGGCGCAGCTGGTTTCTCGCCGAGATCGACGGTCCCGGCGGCAGCGCCCGCGAGCGGCTCGGCCGCATCGGACCGGCGTTGAAATCCTGGTTCACCCGTGAGGATTATTTTGGCTGCCCGTTCATCAATGCGGTCGCCGAAAGCGACAAGGCCGACGACCGCATGCGCACGCTCGCGCTGGCGCACAAGCGCGTCGTGCTCAAGCGGCTTTCAGAACTGTGCGCCGAGGCCGGCCTGCGCGATCCCGACGAGACCGCGCATACGATCGGTCTCGTCATCGACGGCGCCATCGTTGCCGCACTGGTCACGCGGGATCCGAAAGTCGCCGACACTGCAAGCCGCGGCTGCACGGCGATCTTGTCGCTGGGCTATGCCGGCGCAGCCTGAGCGCCGCCTGAACTCGCGCCAGCGATCAAGCGTTTGTAACTCCCTCACCTTGCTGTATGTCTGACCCAGACGGGTGGAGCAAAGAGGGGGCGCTGGCGTGCCAATCCACGACGCCGAGACTTCGCAGGAAAAGACTTCACAACAAAAGACTTCGCAAGAAACCTGGCAAAAAGCCTGGCAAAAAACGCTCGCCGCGCTTCCGCTCGCGAGCTTTGGCGCCGGTGAAACCGTGTTCGCCCAAGGCTCGCGAACCGGGCGACTTTTTATTCTCAATAGCGGCGCGGTGAGCGTCGTCAAGGAAGGTACCGAGATCGCCAGGGTGGCGGATCGTGGTGCGATCTTCGGCGAACTCTCCGCGCTCCTCGATCAGCCGCATACCGCGGACGTCCATACGCTCGAGCCCTCGCAGTTTCATGTCGCCGACGCCGCGACCTTGCTGACGCGCGATTCGGCCGCGCTGCTTTACGTGGCGACGATCTTGGCGCAGCGCGTCGATGCCGCCAACCGCGCCCTCCTTGAGCTCAAGCGCGAAGTCGATGCCGGCGAGCCCGCAAGCGTGATCGATGGCGCCATCGGCCGAATCCAAGGATTATTGAGCGCGATCGGCGACGGCTATATGCGCGCCGGCGTCGGCATTTCGATGTTTCCGCCCGGCTGAGTTCGCGTCCAGCAAGCGTACTTCGCGAGATTTAATGGCGCATTTTCGCCATTGCGGCTGTCTTGGCGCCGCTGCTGCGAAATATTGCGTCGTCTAAAAGCAGCTTTCGCCGACGCCCGCCGACCGGGGTTTGTTCGGCGTCAGCGAATGCATTGTTTCGTATTTTGCCGATTGTCCGGGCTGGTCGCCGTCACCATATCGTCGGCAATCTGAAAAATTCGCTTCTTGGTGAATTGCTAGCATTTTGGGTCCGCGACCGGTCGAAGCCTCATGCCGCTCCATTCCATCAGATCTAAGCTTGCCGCTTGCCTGATCGCTGCGGCGGCACTGCAATATCCGGCGCTGAGTTCCGCAATGGAATCTCACGATGCTGGGCCAATACCGGTGCGCCGGGAGCGAATGTTGACCTCGCTGCCGCCTGACGCGCAACAGCCGCCCTCCGCTGAGCCGTTTGGTCAGATCGCTGTTCCAATCACCTCCGGCGATTCGTTAAATCGCTGGCGTTTCGTGGAAAATGAGATCGACGCCGAGGCGGCCATTGTCGATCGCTGCCTGACGCAGCAGGAATGCACTGCGGCCGCGCATAAGTTCCTCGACATTGTCGCACAAGGTCACGCGCGCACCGGCTTGGCTCGGGTCGGCGTCATCAACAGGGCCGTCAACCTGGCTATCGCTCCGGAGAGCGACATCGATCAGTGGGGTGTTCCTGACCGGTGGAGCCCTCCGCTTGAAACGCTGACAACCGGTCACGGCGATTGCGAGGATTATGCAATCGCGAAATATGCTGCGCTGTTGCGCGCGGGGATATCCAAAGAAGACGTCAAACTCGTCATCGTGCACAAGCGCCTTGCCGATGAAGAACACGCGGTCGCGGCGGTTCGTGTCGGCGACCAGTGGTTTATCCTTGATAATCGCACGCAGGTGCTGGTGCCGGACCTCGACGTCCGGGGCGCCACTCCGCTCGTCGTTCTGGATTCCGGCGGAGCTAAAATATTCGTTCCCGGTTCAACGGAGACAAACTCGGTCGCAGGGCGGCAGCAACCGGTTGAGCACGAGAAGGCGCGGTCTTCCGCAGGCGTCGTCAGCGACGTCCCGGAAGCGGCCAAGAACAGCGACAGCTAAGTCTTTGAAAAAATGGTCATTTTCCATACAATTCCGACGCGCTGAAAAACGTCGATGTTGCGGATCGGAGGCCGCCTCAGCTGGCGGGCTCTTTCTAGCGTAGTGATCGCAACAAATAAATTGCGATGCCAATCGCGAGCGCCGCCATCACAAAGTATTTCAGATCGTCGGGCAGCGCGTGGACAGGGAAACCTTTAGGCATTGAGTCATCCGATGTTCGATGTGCTGTCGCGGCAATAAGATCGGCTTCCTCCGTTTCCGATCAATTACGCTTCGACATCGCTGGCGATGGAAGGATAGGGGCCGGGTGCCCCCGTGACCCCTTTGAGTCGATTCCGAAACTTGCAAAACGTCCGGAGAAGACGCGGCAAAAACAAAAAATCCCCGATGTCTGCTTATAATCGCATTGCGGACTTGCGTCGGACATCCGGCGATGTCTGAGAAGTGCCAATAGGCGACTTCGCGCTTGGACGATATGAAAGAGGCCGCAAACTGAGGCGGCATACTTATGCAGCATATGTACGATAATCTTGTGCCTGCAGTTGGCATCGTGGCCTCGCTGGGTTGCGTATTGGCGTGCCTCTATATGGTCTATCATTCGGCAATGATCGCAGTTTGCTACTACCGTGATACGCCGCCAGATCAGCGCGCACATACTCGCCCCACGTACCGTTTTCTTCCGAAGACGGCGAAGTTACACCACCGAAAAGCAATTAAGGGCATGTTGGCGTTTTTCTTTTTTTTCGTGATCGCTATTGCCGCCGAGCGGCTTCTTCCGAATTAGAACACCGCAAAAATCAAATTAGGACAAAGGGCTTGGAGTTAGGACAGTACCCGTCCGCGCATAGGAACAGATTGGCCGCCACTGAGGCGGCCTCAATGGTCGGATTTGTCCTGGCGTCGCTCCAGCAGGAAACGCCCGATTTCATAGGCTCCGGTTGGATCGGTGAGCGCCAGAGCGGCAGTGGCAACAACGCCAATAAAGAACACCCCGACTGTCATTCGCCAATCGAAGCCATACATCACCAGCATCGCAACGAAGAATGCGGCAGCTATCAGCGCGACGGTTCGGACATGAAGGAACTAATCCACCAATACGGCGCTTGGATTGTGTTCGGGCTCGTATTTCTGGAATCGATTGGTCTGCCGCTGCCGGGCGAAGCGACCTTGGTAAGTGCTGCGGTCTTCGCCGGGACGACGCAAGAGCTTGGCATCGGCCTCGTTCTTCTCTCCGCTGTTTCAGGAGCGATACTGGGCAGCACCATCAGCTTCTGGATCGGCGACAGATACGGATATCCACTGCTGCTGCGGTACGGCTCCTATATCGGACTGACCGAAACAAGAATTAAGATCGCTCAGTATCTGTTTCGGCGTCGGGGAATGGCGATTGTGCTCATTGCTCGCTTTGTAGCTGTCCTGCGGTCGGTCGTCGGATTCATCGCGGGGGCAAACCGGATGCCGTTTGCCAACTTCATGATTGCCAGCTGCGTCGGTGCGGTGGCCTGGGCATTGTTTTACGGGTTGGGTGCATATTATCTCGGCAGAGGCGTCGAAAGATTTGCGCGACCATTCGCCTTTGCGCTGGCCGCTGTCGGGGGCATCGTCGCGGTCTCGTTGATCCGCTATTGGCGGCGCAAGGAACAGGAGCTTGCAGCCGCGGCCGAGCGGGACATTCCTGGGCCGCTGCAGGCGGAACGGTCGATAGACTGATATGGCCGCATCCCCCTCTTTTTGCGCCCAGCGAATTGGGACCCCTATCGCCTGCCGAAAATTTCCAGCGACGCAAAAATACCCTTTCTCGTGCCCAATCCCGCGCTGAGCGACCGTCGCCAGCTTTCCGCGAAAGATCATCAGGTGTATTTTGGCGAATTAGTTTCATAGAGGATTTCACGCGTGCGAGTCTTTTTCCTTGTTGCGGTAATGCTCATCGAAGCGAGCGCAGCTTACGCTGCCGAGCCGATGGCACCGAGCGATATCAAGGCGACGTTTTTCAATGGACAACCGTTTAGCGCTGCCTCGCCTAGCGGCACAAAATTCAAAATGACCTTCACGCCGGACGGCAAGATGACGCGGCAGGCGCTGGCACCGCAGGGCAAAACAAACGTCGGCATTTGGAAGCTTAACGCGAAGGGCTTCTGCACAAGCTGGGAACGCGCAGGGTCAAATTGCTTCATAGTTGTCCCAAGCGGCGAAAATAAATGGCTGGTTCAGAGGACCGCGACGACCATCACAACAACGATTGCAGTCTGGTCAAAATAGCTTTCCGGGTAGTGAGGATGAAGGCGGAATAATTTTCCGTTCGCTGGTGAAGTGCGATCAACCCGCGAACGGCAAAGATTAGCTCGCCGATGTCCGCTTTACTGCCGAAAGCTGCCGCGACAGTCGCTCGGTGGCATGTCCGCTAAGGGCCAATTGGAGACATCATGCCGGGTCACGGGCTTCACGGCCGCAAATGCATCGCTGTCGCAGCGGACAGCGCCGCCAAAATAAAGAACACTAAGCCGGGCCCATTGGCCATCACCGTAACAATGACGAGCCCTATGCCGTACCCACCGGACGCAGCTTCGATGGCAAGGGCGACGCCAACGATGAGGAACAACGCAGCTAGGAACGCCTGAAGCAAAAAAAAGAACTTGCGTCCTTCACGCTCTGACATTTGTGCAGCCCCCGAAAGAACCCGACCCGCCGACGGTCGGGGGGCATGATCCAAGGCTATCGCCTCCGGGCAAGGGGTTCCCCCCAAAGGCTCAAGGCCACGTCAGCCAGCCTGTTCAACTGAAGAGCAAAGCAAAAAATTCAGACTGATGGAACGGGGTCCGAGTTGTATCGGCTACTTTGCCGCCGACGTCGGCTATGGGTCAATAACTGCCGCGCCGTTAGCCCGCGACCGCGTCCCCACTGAACAACAACGTGCTCGAAGGGTTCGAGCGGGCCTATTCTGATGGCCGCTCGGACATCATTTGGCTACCAGAGCATGTCGATGCGTTCTTGAATGTCGCCTGTCTCGAGATGCAGCTCGCCATGGTCCTGGCGCTTCATACCGGACAGCCCCAGGGCGACGTCCGCTGCTTCGCTTGGAGTCAATATGACGGTGCGACGATCTCGCTTCGTCAAGGAAAGCGCAGAAGACTGGGCCGTGAAGGACCCTCGGTGAAGGTCCCTTGTACCAAGGCGCTGAAAGCCACTCTCGACGCAGCGGAGCGGCGCGCGGCGGTAATCCTGACGACAAAGACCGGCTTGGCATTTAAGAAGCGATACTTGGCAAGGCTGTGGGAAGAAACGCGCAAGCTAGCGGGCCTCCCGGATGATCTGCACTTCCATGACATTCGCGGAACGACGGTCACGATGCTCGCCGAGGCCAAATGCACGCTACCCGAAATCGCCGCGATAACGGGTCATAGCTTGCGTCGCGCTCAAGATATTCTCGACAAGTACCTCGCCCGGACGAGCAGACTTGCCGAAAGTGCTATCGCGAAATTTGAGAACGTCTTGGAAACAAATTCTGCAAAACGGGCTGCAAAATGAGCAGTCTCAGAACTAGCTAAGTAGTGGCGCGCCCGAAGAGATTCGAACTCCTGACCCCCAGATTCGTAGTCTGGTGCTCTATCCAGCTGAGCTACGGGCGCGGGTTGCGCCGCGAGAACGCCGCTAACGCGGCTTCCGGCGCGGCGCCATAGCTATAGGCTCCGGCGCTTATTGGCAAGACGGCCGCAGCATCATTAACTGTGCCCGAATCCGCCACCGTCCGTGTGGTGGAATCCACTATCGCGGCCGACGCCGACGGCTGAGTGATCGTCCTCGCGACGGTCGCGCCTGACGCTTTGCCCTTGCCGAAATGCGAAGACGACGAACGCGGCGACACCGATCAGAATCAATAATCCGATGGCGGCATGCATGTTCGTTCTCCTGAGCCGTGCGCCAATAATCCGTGAGCCGATTACCCGTGAGCTCTCGCGCCGCGATGCGCCGCAAGCTCGACGGCGCGATCGGGAATGGTCAGCCGCAGCGTCGCCCCGATCGTACCTTCGACAAGGCGAATATCGCCGCCATGGGCGCGCACCAGTTCAGCGGCGATGGCGAGGCCGAGGCCGGTGCCGCCGGTGCGAGTTGAGCCCTGGAACGCCTCGAACAGATGCTCGCTCGCCTTCGGCGAAAAGCCCGGTCCGGTATCGGACACTTCGATCACGACGACCGCGCCTTCGCGGCGGCCGGTGATGCGGATCTGGTCGCGGCCGGGATCGCGCGTGGCACGGCTTTCCATCGCCTGCAAGGCGTTGCGCGACAGATTGAGCAGAATGCGGAACAACTGGTCGTAATCGGCCTCCACCATCAGGCCGCGCTCGACCGCACTGATCCAGCGCACCGGCCCGTCGGGGCTCAAGCCCAGCGTCTCGTGCACTTCCTCGACCAAGGGCTCGAGCAAAATCTCCTTGCGATCCGGCGGCGGCTCCTGCAAGCGGCCGTAAGACAAAGTCGATTGGCAAAACGCGATGGCACGCTCGAGCGCATGCATCAGTTTCGGCGCAAAGCGCTGCACGCCGGGATCGGGAATTTTCGCCAGCCGGTCGGAGAACAGCTGCGCCGAGGCGAGCAGATTGCGCAGATCGTGATTGATCTTCGACACCGCGAGCCCGAGCGCGGCAAGCCTGCTCTTCTGATGCAGCATCGAGGCGAGATCGGTTTGCATCGCCGAGAGCTCGCGCTCCGCGGTGCCGATCTCATCGGCCCGGTCCGACGGCAGCATGATGCGGTCGGGATCTTCCGGCCCGGCGCGGAACGCCATCATGTTCGCGGTGATACGGCGCATCGGCCGCACGAACAGGTAATGCAGCGCCAGATAAACCAGGGTCGCGGAAATGCCCGAGATCAACAGTGAGATCAGGAGAATGTCACCCGAATAACGCAGCATCGCGCGGCGCAGCGGCGGCTCGTCCATGATCAGTTCGATATAATCGCCGCCCATCGGCGCCGGCCCGACGACGCGCATCACCTTGCCGCGCGTGTGGCCGTCGGCCAGCATCTTGAACGCATCCATGATCGAATCGAAAGTCATGACGTCGCGCATGTCGAAATCGTCGCTGATCGGCGGCGGCATATCGTCGACGGCAAGCAGCTGGCGCTGCGTGCCCATCTTCATGGCGACGGCGCGGGCGCCGATCGAATCGAGAATCTGCTTGGTGAGCGCGTCGGAGACGATGCCGTTGGGCGCCGCGTCGAGCACCAGAGCCGCGGTATAGCCCGACGCGAGCCGATCCTTGAGCCACATCACGCGATAATTAGCGACCGACGGCACATAGATCAGCACTTCCGCGATCATCACGAACAGGATCGTGAGGACGAGGAGCTTAACCGAAAGCCCGAAGCGTGGCGGCCGGACCGGAGCCGGCCGCGCTACAGTCTCTTCACTCATTCACCGAGCCTCGCTGCCAGCCCGCTTTTGAGCCCGCTTGGGCCCGATTGGGGCCCTTTTGCGACAGGACGTTGGGACAAACTGTCAACCAAACCGACGCAGCCAACCTATGATGCGCCGCACCAAGGGCGACGTCAAACCGCGGTTGAAATAGGTCATCGCCGCCCGTTTGCCCACCTCCGAATAGGTCGGATACGGCACGATAACACCGGCCAGGGCCTCGATATTCAGCCTTTGGTTGATGGCAAGCGTCCACACCGCGATATTTTCTGCCGCCTGCGCGCCGACCAGCGTGACGCCCAGAATGCCGCCCTCGCGGTCGGCGACGACTTTAATATGGCCCCGGGTTTCGCCGGTCGCCTGGGCGCGCTCGTTTTCGCTATAGGGCCAGCGCAGGATACGAAAGGCCTGACGCGTTGCGCGCGCCGCCTCCTCGATCATGCCGACCTGCGCCATCTGCGGATCGGTGAACGTCACCCACGGCACGGCGTAACTGTCGGCCTTGACCTGGGTGCGGAACAGCGCGTGGCGGATCACGAGGCCGGCGTGATGCTGCGCCACATGAGTCCCAGGCTGCGTCCATTTCGGCGCGTCGATCACGTCGCCGATGGCATAGACGCTCTTGTTGCTGGTGAGAAGACGCTTGTCGACGACAATGCCACCCGCCTCGTAGCGGACGCCGGCGCGCGCGAGGTCGAGATCGGCCACGTTCGGCCGCCGCCCGCTTGCCACGAGAATATGCGAGCCTTCGATCGTCTCCGTTCCTGCGTCGCTTGCGATGTCGACTTGCACACGCGCCAGCGCCCGGCGCACCTGGCCGATCTTGACGCCCGCATGCAGCGCCACGCCGTCGCGCACCAGCGCATCGATGACGAGCGCCGCGCATTCGCCATCGAAGCCCGCAAGCGGTGAAGCTTCGTTGAGCACCGTGACCTCGGCGCCGAGCCGGCGAAACGCCTGCGCCATTTCGATCGCGGGAGGGCCCGCGCCGATAACAATGAGATGGCGCGGACACTCGTCGAGATCGAACACATTGGCGCTGGTGAGATAGGGCGCGTCGGCAAGGCCGGGGATCGCCGGCAGTTCCGGCGAGGAGCCGGTGGCGATGATGAAGCGCTGCGCCTTCACGGCGAGGCCATTGACCGTAACGGTCTCGCGGTCGGCGAAACGCGCGACGCCCTCGATGACCCGCACGCCCATGCCGGTGAAACGTTGCCGCGAATCGAGCGGCTCGATTGCGGCGATCACCTCCTGCACGCGCGCGCGCACGCTTGGAAAATCGACGCCGAAGCGCACGGTCTTGACGCCAAAGCGCGAAGCGGTGCGCACCGCCTGCGCCCGCTCGGCGGCGGCAATCAGCGCCTGCGCCGGCAGCGAACCGCCATAGAGGGTTTCACCACCGAGCCGGCCTTTTTCGATGAGGACGACGTGGCTGCCGAAGGCGGCCGCGGCGGCAGCGGCCGTGAGCCCGCCCGCCCCCGCCCCGATCACGCAAATATCCGGCCTGATCTCCTGCTGGACTTCGGTTGCTGGTTCGGTTTTTTGCGGGGCATTTGGTGCGGGATCTTGAGCCATCAGCCTGCCGGAAGTCGCGGAGGGGCCACACCTATTCTATAGGCGCCGCGCGATGGCAATGCGGCCTCCGATACCGCCGCGTAACCCCGCCGGGATTTGGCGAAAATCGCCGGAAAATGCCAAGGAAAGCCAACACAGCAGCCACGAACCTGCGTTGACGAGCCGGGGACGCTCCCGTATAAGCCGCGCCAATCGCGCCGTCTGGCCGGTGGGCCGGAGCGCCTGCGGCCGTTAACCTCTCAAAATTTGCGTGCGCAGCGGAGATCACCCCCGTGAAACGGACCTATCAGCCGAGCAAATTGGTGCGCAAGCGCCGCCACGGCTTTCGCACCCGAATGGCAACCAAAGGCGGCCGCAAGGTTTTGTCCGCGCGCCGCACCCGCGGCCGCAAGCGGCTGAGCGCCTAGGCTGCAACGGAGCGTGCGTGGGCCTTCGCTGCCGAACCGGCCCAACCCGAATCCAAAGCCTTTTCTCATGGAGCGATTGAAACGCCGGACGGAATTTCGGGCCATCGCCCAAGCCGGCGCACGCGCGCCGGCGCAGCCGTTCGTGCTGCAAGCGCTGCGCCGTGAAGAGACGGGACAAACGGCGGGTGCTGTCCGGATCGGCTTCACGGTGTCGAAGCAGGTCGGCAATGCGGTCGAGCGCAACCGCGTCCGCCGCCGCTTGCGCGAAATGGTGCGGCTCAAACCGGAGACAGCCTTTGCCGCCGGTCATGATTATGTGCTGATCGGCCGGCGCAGCGCACTGACATTTCCGTTCGGCGACATGGCGCGGGAACTCGACGGCGCGTTGCGGCGCATTGCAACTGGTGCCGGGAATAAGCGCCCCCCACATAGAGCGGGATTGCGATCAGAGCCTCGGCGCGGCCGCGGGCACACGGCCAAACCTCCGAAAGAGCACTAAATGGGTCAGCACAAGAACACCATCATCGCCATCGCGCTGTCGCTCGTCGTGATGGTCGGCTGGCAGATTTTCATCGCCTATCCGCAGATGGAAAAACAGCGCCAGCAAGAGGCGCTCAAGCAGCAAGAGCAGTCGCAAGCCCAATCAGGTCAAGTCCAGCCGGGCCAAGCGCAGCCGGGCCAGACCCAGTCCGGACCGCCGAACGCGAACACTGCGGCGACGCCGCAAATCCCCGGCGCGCCGAGCGCGGCAGCGCCGTCGCAAGCGGCCTCGCGTGAAAGCGTCATCGCGGCGACGCCGCGCATCGCCATTTCGACGCCGCGGCTCGGCGGCTCGATCGATCTCAAGGGCGGCCGCGTCGACGATCTGACGCTGACGCAATATCGCGAAACCATCGATGCGGAGTCGCCGCCGATCGTGCTGTTCTCGCCGTCGGGAGCGCCCGACGCCTATTACGCCGAATTCGGCTGGGTGCCCGCCTCCGGCACCACGGCCGCGATGCCCGGCCCCGACACGACGTGGAAGCAGCAAGGCTCGGGCGCGCTCGGCATCGATCGTCCGGTGACGCTGACCTACGACAACGGCCAGGGCCTCACGTTCACCCGCACCATCGCGATCGACGATCATTATCTCTTCACCATCAGGGACAATGTCGCCAATGCCGGCGGCAGCCCGGTGACGCTGTTTCCCTATGCGCTGATTTCGCGCCACGGCACGCCGCCGGTGCTCGGCTATTACATCTTGCATGAAGGCCTGATCGGCGTGATGGGCGACCACGGCGAGCAGACCGTGACCTATAAGAAGATGGAGGAGAGCAAGTCCCAGACCTGGGAGGCGACCAATGTCTGGCTCGGCTTCACCGACAAATATTTCGCCGCGACACTTTTGCCGAATACCGACGCCAGGGCGCATGCGCGCTTTTCCTCCGGCGACGCCGACGGGACCAAGACCTATCAGACCGATTATCTGCTCGATGCGGTGACGGTGGCGCCCGGCGCATCGGGCAGCGCCGACGCGCGGCTTTTCGCCGGCGCCAAGGAAGTCTCCGTCGTCGGCATCGACTTCCCGCTCGGGCCTGGCGGCTATAACGCTTCCCTCAAGCTCAATCATTTCGATCTGTTGATCGACTGGGGCTGGTTCTACTTCCTCACCAAGCCGATGTTCCTGGCGCTCGACTACTTCTTCCATGTCGTCGGCAATTTCGGCATCGCCATCCTGATCGTCACCGTGCTGGTGAAGATCCTGTTCTTCCCGCTCGCCAACAAGTCTTACGCCTCGATGGCGAAGATGAAGGCGGTGCAGCCGCAAATGGCGATGATCAAGGAGCGCTATGCCGACGACCGGGTGAAGCAACAGCAGGCGATGATGGAGCTCTATAAGAAAGAGCAGATCAATCCGATCGCCGGCTGCCTGCCGATCGCCATTCAGATCCCGGTGTTCTTCTCGCTCTACAAGGTGCTGTTCATCACCATCGAGATGCGGCACGCGCCGTTCTACGGCTGGATCCACGATTTGTCGGCGCAGGACCCGACCAATATTTTCACCCTTGGCGGACTCATTCCGTTCGATCCGACGATCATTCCGATGGTCGGCTCGTTCCTGCATCTGGGCTTCTGGCCGGCGATCATGGGCGTGACCATGTGGGTGCAGATGAAGCTCAACCCGGCGCCGCCGGATCCGACGCAGCAGATGATCTTCAACTGGATGCCGCTGATCTTCACCTTCATGCTGGCGAAATTCCCGGCCGGCCTGGTGATCTACTGGGCCTGGAACAACTCGCTCTCGGTGGCGCAGCAGAGCGTGATCATGCACAGGAACGGCGCCAAGATTCAGCTGTGGGATAATCTCAAGGGCACGTTCGTGAGGACGAAGCCCAAAGCGCCGCCGGCGGAATAGTCACGCCTCCAGCAGAATAGATACGCCGCTCGCGGAGCAAATTCTCCAGCCTCTTGCTCTCGTTTTACCTCCCGCCGCGTTGTCACCTGGCCGACGTGCGCTCGGCGTCGCCGGCCGCGGGAGCAATGTCCACCGATTTTTTGGAACGACCTTCGTTGCTGACACGTTGCTGTAAGTAAGAACAGCCTCTGCGGGGGGTGTCCAAAAATCGTCAGAGGCAGGAATGATCCCGGGAAGCGGCACGAAAGCGCCGGCCGTTCTCATCGTCGAAGATGAGCCGCTGGTCCGGCTATGCGCGGCCCAAACCGTCGAGGACGCGGGTTATGAGGTCATCGAGGCCGAAAGCGCCGACGAAGCCATCGCAATATTGGAGAGCCGCAGGGACATCGGCGTGGTCTTCACCGACATTCACATGCCCGGTTCGATGGACGGCCTCAAACTCGCGCATGCGGTGCGCCATCGCTGGCCCCCGATCAAGATCATCGTGACCTCGGGGCGCGAAACGATCAGGCCGCAAGATCTGCCCGATGGCGGCCGTTTCTTTGCCAAACCTTACGATCCGGCCGAGATAAGAGACACATTGCGGGCGTGGGCGCTCTAAAGCCGCCTATCCGCCCCGCTTTCACGCCGACAGCAGCGCCGTGTTTTGTCCTTAATTCCTCCGCTATGGTGCAGGGCTGCGCTACGGTGGTAGTCCGCTGCGCCATCGGTGGCGCCGAGGCTTCGGTGCGCCAAATGCTTCGGGAGCGCAGTGCTGTTGCCTCGGAATGCGGAGTTAGAAAGCGACATCATGTCCGGCGTTGTAACCTTTCACTCGCAAACCTCGGAATTCGTCGCCGAGCCGCCGGAGCATCGCCAGCCTGAGCAAGACCTGACCGCGGAAGCGCTGCGGCTGCGTGTCCGGCAGCAGGAGATACTGGCGGAACTCGGCGTTCTGGCGCTCCAAGGCACGCATTTTACCGAATTGCTCGATCTGACCGCCCGTCTGACGGCCGAAGCACTGAATGCGGAATTCTCCAAGGTCTTGGAATACATGCCGTCCGAGGGCCGCTTCCTGGTGCGCGCCGGCGTCGGTTGGGAGCCCGGCGTCGTCGGATCGGCAACGGTCGGCGCCGACGTGGCGTCGCCTGCCGGCTATGCTTTACGAACCGGCAAAGCGGTCATTTCAAATCATCTCGAAAACGAGGAGCGATTTCGCACGCCTGAGCTGCTCCTCGAACACGGCATTCGTCGCGCCATGAACGTGATCCTCGAGGGCGAAGGCGCGCCTTTTGGCGTCCTTGAAGTGGACAGCCGCTCCGAGGGCGAGTTTTCCCCCAACGACATTACCTTTCTGCAGGGCGCCGCCAACATTCTGGGCATGGCCATTTACCGGCAGCGCGCCGAGCGCAAGCTGACGGACGCGCTCGACCGTCATCAGCTGATGGCCAAAGAGGTCAATCATCGCATCAACAATAGCCTGCAGATCGTCGCCAGCATGCTGCATCTGCAGACGACGACCACCCAGAGCGACGAAGTGCGTCACGCGCTGCACGATGCGTCGAGCCGCATCGCCGCGATCGCCCGCGCGCATCAGCGGCTCTATGGCGGCGATCAGATCGGCAAGGTCGATCTCGGCGCCTATCTGAGCGACATCTGCAACGATCTCGGCAAGGCGATGCCGGACTGCAAGATCAACGTCTCGGCCGCTCCCGACATTCATTGCGCCACCGACACGGCCATTCCGGTCGCGCTTCTGGTCAATGAGCTGATCACCAACAGCGCCAAATATGCTTATCCCGACGGCGGCTGCGAAGTGTGGCTCGACGTTTCGCGCTCCGGCGACGCAATCTCGATTTCGGTGCGTGATCGCGGAATAGGATTACCGCCGGAGTTCGATCTCAATTCCGGCAAGCGACTGGGCATGCGGCTCGTCAGCGCGCTGTCGTCCCAGGTCCACGCGGATCTGCAGGTGCGCC
Source organism: uncultured Alphaproteobacteria bacterium (assembly GCA_963746715.1). Classification (GTDB taxonomy): domain Bacteria; phylum Pseudomonadota; class Alphaproteobacteria; order Rhizobiales; family Xanthobacteraceae; genus BOG-931. Next base: position 565,150 of record CAVVCW010000001.1, read on the forward strand.
GGCACACGCCAGGCACTGAGTTTTTGCTGTCGATTCCGGCACCGCCGGCGAAGTGACGGCCGCTCACACGCTTTATCCAATTGCGCACTTACGCAATAATCGAGCGAGATGAATGACTTTGCCCAAGCGCTCGACACCGCGGCCAGCCTGATCTTTCACCTTGACGCCGAGCTGCGCGAAATCGTTTCGCTGTCGCTCGGCGTGAGCCTCACAGCGAGCCTATGCGCCTTTGTGATTGGAGCGCCGCTCGGCACGGCATTGGCCGTATATCGTTTTCGGGGCAAAGGCGCACTCATTGTTATCGCCAATGCACTGCTCGGCCTGCCACCGGTCGTCGTCGGTCTTGCGCAAAGCTGCCGCGCCGCCAATCAGACTGCGCGGCAGCTAATGACCCAAAGCGGACATCCACGTGCGAAACTCACTTTAGCTGGCGCAACACATAGAACGCGATTGCAAATGCGAGCAGGCCCATCGCTAAAAGCTTCAAATCTTCAGGCAGCGGCTGACCGCCCGGATGCACTATGGCGATTAAGCCCATCGTGATCGGTGCCCCCTCGTTTGATCCCGTAATTGGGAGAGATGTCGCGATCCGCTTAATGCACCGGCGATCAATATCTTTGGTTAGGATCGCCATCCGCGTATTGGACGCCCAACATATTTGCCAAGATCTTGATCGCCGGGTCCGACCTCAAGTGACCCGTATCGTAATGGTCGATCCAATCTCCACCGACAGAGAGTTCTTGCATTTGAGGCCGCATGACGCATTGCCATGACGACGGCTGATCTATCAAGAAACAAGCCGCCACAAAGAAGGGCCACCTTGAGGGTGTGGCGAGCGTTCCGAAATTAAAGTGGCCAATCACACGATCACCGCTGGTAAGTTCGTAGCGGTAAATATGTATTGGGGATGCAAGGTCCGGCTTGTCGAGCCGATGGAAGACAATCGGATTTGTAGGAGGTGCTGGCGGCAAGTCCTTCGCGCAGTAATAGGAAGTGCACGACTGCCCTTTGTCGGCTGAGAACTCTATTGGCCCCATGAACACTCTTACCGGGGCCAAGAGATGACGCCGCGAACGAATTGCCAAGCTGTCGTTCTCCGGGAACATGAGTGTCATGTTCTTATCAATCGGCTCGGTGATGTGGTTTTCATTTTCCAGCCGGGCCTTTTCTTCATCAGCGGCAGCGTTCTTCCCAATTACCCAATGCAACCATGCCCCATAGCAGACAATGGGAACGAGCAACCACACCAGCCCAATTCGTCTCCAATACGCGAGGTACACGAGATGAAGCAGGAATAGGTTGCAAATGAGCGCAGGTAACAGGCCGCCCGTGAAAAACGGAAGAAAGAAGCCAGTGACGGGAAAATAGGTCAGGGCCGCAGCAACGGCGAGCGCGAGGCCGTATTTCCAGAAAAGACCGAAAACAGGCTTCATCTGTTCGCGCTCGCGGCCATAATTTCTCCACGCGAATACACAGCAAGGTTGAAAGGATCGCTAACTGCACCCTGTCTTCGCCGCGAAGATTAATCGTCGTTTAATGCGCTCGAAATATCGTCACCGGCCCGGCAGAGATCGAAAGGGTTGCCCTCGTTGGCGGAGGTCTGCTTTTGGCCCAAAGCGGACACGACACTCATGCTGACGACTGTCCGCTTTTGGGGGAGAAGTGGACATCGCGTCCCCGGCTTGGGCTGTCGCATTTTAAGCTCGTAGGATGGGTTGAGCCCTTGCGAAACCCATCGCTTTTCCTCATTGCGCCATGATGGGTATCGCTTCGCTCCACCCATCCTACGAGCTTGCCAACGATACTCGCGGTCGAGGTCCTCGAAAGGCGATAATATCTGTCGGTCAACAGCCTTGGTCGCGTCTTTCCCCAATCAGACCGCGCGGCAGCTAATGACCCGAAGCGGACATTCGTGGTGACCAAAACCAGCGGCCAAGAATGACCGCCGCAAGCATCCCGACGAACTGCGCGGCAATGAAGGCTGCAACGCCCGCAGGCGCGATGCCAGCGAAGGTGTCGGAGAGCGAGCGCGCAATGGTCACTGCAGGATTCGCGAATGAAGTCGAGGCCGTGAACCAATAAGCGGCCGTAATATAGAGACCCACGGCATAGGGCACTGCCGATGGCGTTCGTGCGCTGCATCCCAAGATCGTCAACACTAACCCGAACGTGGCGACGGCTTCCGCGAACCATTGGCCGGGGCCTGTTCGCACCGTGCCGGACACTTGCCACAGCGGCAGTTCGAACATGAGATGCGCGGTCCATACACCCACGATCCCGCCGAGCACTTGCGCGCCGATGAAAATGGCTGCAACGCTCGCCGGCAGTTCGCGGCGCAACGCCATTGCGACGCTGACGGCCGGATTGAAATGGGCGCCGGATACCGGGCCGAACGTGAGAATAAGCACGGTCAAGATCGCGCCGGTCGCAAGCGTGTTGCACAGAAGCGCGAGCGCACCGTTACCGTCCGCGAGTTTTGCCGCCATGATGCCCGAGCCGACGACGCCCGCGAGCAAAAAGGCCGTCCCCAAGCCCTCGGCAACGCTGCGCTGCGCCAGCGACGTCATCACCTGTGGCCAATCTGGTTCAGCTTTGCCTGCAGGCTGAGGTGATCTAGCGTGCCAAGCGGCAATGCCGTGAATAGACCGATGCGCTGGTTCAGCATCCGATAGGCGTCCTTGAACGCGAGCGCGATCTCGGCTGCGTTGCCCTTGGCTTCGGCCGGATCGGGAATGCCCCAATGGGCCGTCATCGGCTGACCCGGCCATACCGGGCAGGTTTCGCCCGCGGCGTTGTCACAAACGGTAAACGCAAAATCGAGCGCGGGCGCGCCGGGCTTGGCGAATTCATGCCACGACTTCGAGCGATAGCCCGCCGTGTCATAGCCCAGTCCCTGCAACAGCCGGATAGTTTCCGGATGGACCTGGCCTTTCGGCTGACTGCCGGCGCTGTAGGCGCGGAATTTGTCCGCGCCTACCTTGTTCAAGATCGCTTCCGCCATGATCGAGCGGGCCGAATTTCCGGTGCAAAGAAACAGCACGTTGAAAGACTGATCGGCCACGGCTTATCTCTGAACGTAAGTTTGCGCGACGGTTGCAGGCACTTCGCCAAACCAAGCGGGATGCTTCATGATCGCGGCCGAACCGATCAAGGCCAACAACACGCAGATGATATTGATTTGCAGCAACAGGTAGGCGGCGTCGCCACTGCAACATTGATCGGCCATGGCGCGCTCACGCGACCGGACAACCACACGCGGCGGCGGGCTCCGCAACTTGCGGCGCTGGCGCGCAGCACGACGTCTCATGCGCAGTCTCATGCGCGACCCGCGCCACGCGCTCGCCGCTGCCATCGCCATAGTCGATGCTTTCGCCCGTGGCGTGGAACGTCTCCCATGAGATGCCGGCCGGGTCGTCGATCCACGATTTCTCGGACTTGGCGTAGCAGCAAGCCGTGCTGCCTTGTTCGACGATGTTGCCGCCGGCCTCATGCAAGCGGGCGTAAATCTCTTTGAGTTCCTCGCCGCTGTCGGCTTGAATGCCGAGATGGTCGAGGCCGGGTTGCCGGCCGCGTGTCGAGATGGCGAAATTGACGCGCGGATCGTCAAGCATCCATTTCGCATAGTCGCTTTTGACGACGTTCGGCTCGGCGGCAAACAACGCCGAGTAAAAGCCGATGGATCGCTTCAGATCATCGACGGCGACGTGCACGTGAAACCGCTTCATTGGCGACTCCCTTAAGTTTGACCTTGGGTTTGCACAGCGCCACGGGCGCGCATTTGTCTTGCGCGCTGCTTTGCGCGCCTTGGCAACAGTTCTCAGTGAGGAAGGCGACAAGGCCGTTCATCGCGTCGAAGCGCGCCGCGTAGATCATCGAGCGGCCGTCGCGGCGCACCGTGACCAAGCCGGCGACGCGGAGCCGGTCGAAATGAAAGGTCAGCGTGTTCGGCGCCAGATCGAGCCGTTCGGCGACCTCACCTGCCGCCATGCCGTCCGGCCCGGCCTCGACCAGCAAGCGGAAGACATCGAGGCGGTTTTCTTGCGCGAGCGCGGCCAGCGCTGTCACGGCTTCCGTCGTTTCCATATTTCAACGAATATTGAAATGTTTGCCGAATGTCAAGCGGATCGCCGCCAACCTTCCGTCACGTTTTCATTGACATTAGTCACCATTTCGGTTACACTCTGCTCCGAATCTCGCTCTGTAAGGGACGCCGGTCGCGAGGGTGCTCTCGATTGTGCGGAGCGAGTGCGGTGCCCGCGGGCGGAACGACACACTCCGTTCCCGGGCGGCTTCGGGCATCATCTGGCCGGCACTACGACCGGTCCGTGGGGTGCGCCACTGGACTGGGACAGGCGGGGGCGGGTAACGCCCGCAACAACTGCGTCCGATGCTGCCTCCGGAAGGAGGACGTTACAGATCGGCGTTCTCGCCACGTCCCAGGAAACCTGGCCTGAAGTCGCGCGCAGCGGGCGAAAGCCCGCAAGTCAGAGCCGCGGTGGAACGCCGACAGGCGAGCGCATCCCGAAGGGTGCGCGGCCGTGCCAGCTGCACGGCAGGTTGAAGCAAGCGTCTGCCGGCGTTCCGCTTCCCTTTCTTGCTTCTGTCCGTGCTTAAAACTCAGAAGCCGTCATTGCCGGCATAGCCGTTCGAGGAACGGCGTCACTTCGTTCCGCCTATGATCCGGCAATCCATGCGGAAGCGAAGCGCGATCGAGCTTTCCGGTCCTGCTTCGCAAGCCGCAAGTCACCACGGACCACCGGATCAAGTCCGGTGGTGACGAGAGAGATCGTCGCTGTTTGACATTGTGGGTACGCACTTCATGTGACGCCGAGCACAGCGTCATCTGGCGTCATCATATAGACACGGCTGCGATGCGATCGTTTCGTCGCGGGCCCGTGAACCCGAGAGCGTGGATCCGAGAGGCGGGCCAGCCCTTCATCAGTGATGTTCTTCAGAGGAGATGCCGCCGTGAAATTTTATTTCATGCTGCCGCTTGTTGCGCTCGCCGCCTGGCTTGGCGTTCAGCCTCGCGTGTCCGCAGGTCCTGTCGGTTTTCCTTCCACGCCTTCCCTCACAATTCCGCCGGCCCGTGGCTCCTTCGACCTCACGGCTTGCGACTACAGCAAACAATATTGTGCGGGAGGTGTGAACACGCCGATTACTTTCGCGCGCGGCCCGACGGCGAGCCAAACAGTCGCGGCCGGCGCTTCAGGTGCAAAGGCACAGATGAGCCTTCAGCCGTCCCCCAAGGCATCCGCCACTCTCAAGGCGACGGCGACGGGCTCGACGGGCAATGTGCTCTTGACCTATTTTTTTGGCGTGGCTGCACGCTCCGGATTTACCCCTGCGCCCATAACCTTTAGCGCCAAGGGGAGCGCGTCGGCGGCAGGCAACTCCACGGCGCTCGCTTCGGTGCAGGTTCAGACGTTTGGCGCCCCGCTTGGTCAATTGTTTTCCTACACCGCCTGTACCGCGCCATGCGCCGACGGGCTGCCGCCGCAAAGTTCCTTCGCTGCCTCGAAAACAATATTCATCGCGCCGAACACGCTGTACTCGGTTTCAATGTCGATAGACCTCACCGTGGATGGCGTGAACGGCCACGTCGGCCTTGGGACAGCGGCGGGGTCGCTGGACCCGATCATCACCATCGACCCGGACTATGCATCCGGCTATCGGCTGCTGGTCAGCCGAAACGTCGGCAACGTGCTTGACGGTCCCGGCAAGCGGGCGTTTTAGATCGCGCTCTCCGTCCGCTTCGTCTGCTCAATCGTTGCCGCAGCAGGCGATCAAGATGCTGACTGTCGGCGCGTTGGGCATCGACATGGCGGCCCCCGGCAGCGCGGTGGCGGCGGCTTCGAGCGCCGAGTCGGAAATCTCGTAAGTGAGAATTTGTTCGTCGCTCGCTTGGCAATCGATCTCGGTCATGACGCTCCCTCAGGCCGCGTGCGGCCGGCAAGATACTGGCACGATAGCAGCGCGAGCGAGGCAGTGCGAGCGAGGCAGTGCGAGCGAGGCAGTGCGAGCGAGGCAGTGCGAGCGAGGCATGGCGCATAAAAAACGGGAGGCCGAAGCCTCCCGTCTTTACTCACGCGAAATCGCGTTGGAAATCGCGTTGGCTCACGCCTTAGCTGCGCCCGACCACGTCGAGCGTCACGTCGGCCAGGCCGGAAAAGCCGAGCGCATGCGCACCCGCCGGCGTCAGGTCGATGACGCGGCCGCGAACGAAGGGCCCGCGATCGTTGATGCGCACCACGACCGAGCGGCCAGTGCGGTTATTGGTGACCCGCACCATGGTGCCGAACGGCAGGCTGCGATGGGCGGCGGTGAGCGCCCCCGGCGAAAGCCGTTCGCCGCTCGCGGTCCGTGACCCTTCAGAATAGACCGAAGCAATACCAGATTGCGCCGAAGCGCTCAGAGTAAAGCCGATGGTAGAAGCAAGAAGAGTGAAAGCGAATACGAGTTTCCCCGGGCTGTACGAAGCCATTACATACCTATTACGTAGTTGATGGGATGGGTGATTAGGCTCGGTCCCGCGAGCCATGGCGCCTATGACCAGCCGAATGTGGTCAGAATACGTCCCCTGACCGCAAGAAAGACTTTGGGCAGGACGGTGAAATCTATGCGGCCCGCAGGCGATTGCGGAACAATTGTCTTAAATGCCTGCTATCAGGGTATTTTTTGGGACACCATGCCGCCGAAGGCGCGCCGAAGCGGCAAAAGCCCCGCGTCGTGTGCATTGCAGCACACCCAACCTATGCAGTTATGGGACGAACTTTTTTCCGCGAAAGCCGTTGTGTGGGGCGCGCATGATCCGGAAAAGTGGGAACCGGTTTTCCGAAAAGATCATGCGCAAAACCAACAACTACGCCGCCGCGCTCGGCAGCACGTAGTTCTTGAACTGCTCGCGCAGCACGGTCTTTTGGATCTTGCCGGTCGCGGTATGCGGGATTTCGGCGACGAAGACGACGTCGTCGGGCATCCACCATTTGGCGACCTTGCCGTCGAGATAAGCCAGCAATTCGTCGCGGCTCACCTCCTGCCCGGTTTTGCGGACGATGACGAGGAGCGGCCGCTCGTCCCATTTCGGATGGCGCACCCCGATCACCGCGGCTTCGGCGACCTGGGGATGGCCGACCGCGAGATTTTCCAATTCGATCGAGGAGATCCATTCGCCGCCCGACTTGATGACGTCCTTGGAGCGGTCGGTAATGCCGAGATAGCCGTGGCGGTCGATGGTGCCGACATCGCCGGTGTCGAAAAAACCTTCGTCGTCGAGCACGTCCTCGGCCTCCTTGAAATAGCCGCGCGCGACCGAGGGCCCGCGCACTTTCAGCCGCCCGAAAACGGCGCCGTCGCGCGGCAATTCGCGATCGTCGTCGTCGGTGATCTTCATCTCGACGCCGAACGGCGGATGGCCCTGTTTCATCTGCACGTCGAGACGCGCGTCGCCGGTCAGGCCCGCATATTCGGGCTTCAGCGAGCCGAGCGTGCCGAGCGGGCTCATTTCGGTCATGCCCCAGGCGTGACAGACCTCGACGCCGTAATTGTCCTGGAATTTTTGCGTCATGGCGCGCGGACAGGCCGAGCCGCCGATCACGACTTTCTTCAGGTAAGGCAGGTTGAGGCCGTTGGCCTCGAGATGCTGCAGCAGCATCAGCCACACCGTCGGCACCGCCGCGGTGAAGGTGACGCGGTAAGTGTCGAGCAGTTCGTAGATCGAGGCGCCGTCGAGCTTGCCGCCCGGCAGCACCAAGGTGGCGCCGACCATCGGCGTTGTCAGCGCGAGGCCCCAGCAATTGGCGTGGAACATCGGCACCACCGGCAGGACCACGTCGCACGAGGCGACGCCCATGGCGTCGGGCTGCGCCGCCATCATCGAGTGCAGCACGTTGGAGCGGTGCGAATAGAGCACGCCTTTGGGATGGCCGGTGGTGCCCGACGTGTAACACATGCCGGCGGCGGTGTTCTCGTCGAAGATTTTCCAGGCGTAATCGCCGTCGGCTTCGGCGATCCATTCCTCGTAAGGCACCGCGTTTTTCAGCGTGGTCGCCGGCATATGCGCGGCGTCGGTGAGCGCGACATATTTCTCGATCGGCTTGAGCTTGTCGGCGAGCTTTTCCAGAATCGGCACGAACGTGAGATCGACCATCATCATGCGGTCTTCGGCATGATTGACGATCCAGATGATCTGTTCGGCGAACAGGCGCGGATTGATGGTGTGATAGACCGCGCCCATGCCCATGATGCCGTACCAGGCTTCGAGGTGCCGCCAGGTGTTCCAGGCCAGCGTGGCGATGCGGTCGCCCTGTTTGATGCCGTCGCGCTCGAGCCGTTGCGCCACGCGCAGCGCGCGCGCCCGGACCTCGATGTAATTGGTGGTATGGATCGGCCCTTCGACCGAACGCGAGATCACCTGACGGCCGCCGTGATTGAGCGCCGCGTGATCGATGATGCGATGGCACAACAGCGGCCAATCCTGCATCAGGCCAAGCATGCGTTTCTCCCCTTTGTCGGCAAGCTTTCGTCGGCATGGCCATTTTTTCGGCCGGCCTTTGATTTTTGCCTTCGATTGTTTGGAAGGTTACCCGTCTGGCGCCGCGAGGCAACATGTCTTCGCGAGACGCCGCCAAAGCTTGAAGTGGGGCAGGTTTACAGCCTAAACAGGAGCCGCAATTGCGCTGGGGAAGCCGCGTGAAATGTGCCGTCGTTGTCGCCGTGCTGTTGAGCACGACAGGAATTGCGGCGGCGCAGAATCCGGCCTCGAAGGGCATGCCCAAAGGCGTGCCGACCATCGCCGCGCCTGAGCCGAGGAACTTGCCTGCGCCGGCCGGCGCATCCGACCCATCGCCGCAGCCACAACCGGTCAAGCACAGCAAAACGGCAAAAGCCGCGGCGCGGCCGCTGCCCGTCGTCATTCCGCAACAGTTCGCGCCGCCGCAGGAAGAATATGCGTCGTTTCCGAACACGGCAGCAGGCGCGGCCGCCGCAGCGACGCTATCGGCCTGCCAGATCGGGCTCGCCAAGGTCGCCGAGTTCAAGCCGCTGCCGGTTCTGGTCGGCGCCGGCGAATGCGGCGCCACCGACGCGGTGCTGATGGCCTCGGTCATCCTGCCCGATCAGAGCCGGGTCGCGGTGCAGCCACCGGCGACACTGCGCTGCCCGATGGCGCAGGCGCTTGCCGACTGGGTGCGCGAGGATGTCGCGCCATCGATGAAGAAATTCGGGCCGCCGTTGCGGGCGCTCGATAATTTCAATTCCTATTCGTGCCGCGGCCGCAACAATATCCGCGCCGCGCTATTGAGCGAGCACGGCAAGGCCAACGCCATCGATATCCGCGATTTTGCGCTGGCCGACGGCCGCGAATTCGGCCTGACCGACATCCATGCCGACAAGGACTGGCGCGACACCATTCGGACCAGCGTCTGCGCGCGTTTCTCGACCGTGCTCGGCCCCGGCTCCGACGGCTATCACGAGGAACATATCCATCTCGATCTCGCCGAGCGCCGCAATAATTACAAAGTGTGCCAGTGGGATGTGCGCGTGCCGCCGCCGCCCGTCGAAGCCAAAGCGCAACCGGGACAAGACAATACGGCGGCAGCCAACAGCGCCGCACCGCAAGGCGACGACGAGCCCGCCATTCCGATAGACGAAGTGCCGCTGCCGCGTCCGCGACCGAAATTCGCGCTACAATAGATCGACTTGAGATCGACTTGGCCTCTTGAGATCGACTTGGCCTCATGCTCTGAGGAAACAAAATGCCGCCGCTCAGCAATCTCGCGACCCGCGATGTCGAAACGCTGGTGCATCCATACGTCAATCTCGCGAGCTTCCGCGACAATGGTCCGCTGATCATCGAGCGCGGCCAAGGCGTCTATGTCTATGACACCGACGGCAAGGCCTATATCGAAGGCATGGCCGGGCTGTGGTGCACGGCGCTCGGCTACGGCAATGAGGAATTGGTCGAAGCCGCCGCAACGCAGATGCGCAAGCTCTCCTTCGCGCATCTGTTCAGCGGGCGTAGCCACGATCCGGCGATCGAGCTTGCCGAGAAGCTCAAGGAGATGGCGCCGGTGCCGATCTCAAAGACCTTCTTCTGCAATTCCGGCTCCGAGGCCAACGACACCCAGGTCAAGCTCGTCTGGTATCTCAACAACGCGCTCGGCCGGCCGAACAAGAAGAAGATCGTCAGCCGCATCAAGGGTTATCACGGCGTCACCATCGTCGCCGCCTCGCTGACCGGATTGCCGGCCAACCATCGCGACTTCGACCTGCCGCTGCCCGGCTTCCTGCACACGAGCTGCCCGCATCATTACCGCTTTGCCCAAGACGGCGAGAGCGAGGAGGATTTTGCGACGCGGCTTGCCGCCGAGCTTGACGCGCTGATCGTCAAGGAAGGCCCCGACACAATTGCCGCTTTCATCGCCGAGCCGGTGATGGGCGCCGGCGGCGTGATCGTGCCGCCCGCGACCTATTTCGAAAAGATCATGAAGGTCTGCGCCAAGTACGACGTGTTCATGATCTCCGACGAGGTGATTTGCGGCTTCGGCCGGCTCGGCACGACCTTCGGCTGCTCAAAGCTCGGCTTTCGTCCGCATGCGATCTCGGTCGCCAAAATGCTGTCGTCGGCCTATCTGCCGATCGCCGGCGTCATGATCCCGGAGGATATGTATCAGGCGCTGCTCACCGAGAGCAAAAAGATCGGCGTGTTCGGTCACGGCTTCACCTATGGCGGGCATCCGGTCGCGGCGGCGGTGGCGCTCAAGGCGCTTGAAATCTATGCGCGCGATCGCATCGTCGAGAGGGCCGCCGAACGCGGCGCGCAGTTTCAGGCGCGGCTGAAAAAGATCGGCGACCATCCGCTGGTCGGCGAAGCGCGCGGGCTCGGCTTGATCGGCGGCGTCGAATTGGTCGCCGACAAGAAGACCAAACGCGCATTTCCGCCGCAGCACGGCGTCGCCGCGCGCGCGGTGCAATTCGCCGAGGCCGAGGGCCTGATCGTGCGCGCGGTGCTGGGCGATGTATTAACGTTATCGCCGCCGCTTATCATTAACGCGCAGGAGGTCGATGAATTGTTCGACCGGCTCACCCACGCGCTCGATAAGACGCTCGATTGGTCGACGCGCGAGAAGCTCGCGGCTTCGTGATGCAAAAGTGCCGCAGCGCTTTGCCGCATCTGTAGCTCTTTGCCGAATCCGTCCAGAAACCGTCGTAATTTGTCGCGAAAGCTGCGATACTTTGCCGGACAAAGTAGAAGATTAGCGAGCCGCGGCAACGGCCCGTTCACGAGTCGGCGTTAAGGGATGCTCATGCAAGACGAGGCTCCACCAGTTCCAGCGTCGCCGGCGCAACCGCAGCCGGCGCTGACGTCTTTGTCGCCGCGGAAAACCGGCCTGAGCCGGCGGCGGCTCCTCATCGGCGGTGTTGGACTGATCGGCCTGTCGGCGAGCGCAACCGGCGCTTATGCCGGCGCGATCGAGCCGTCCGATCTTCTGGTCACGCGCTACGCGTTGACGCCGCCGAACTGGCCCGCGGGACGGAAGCTCACTATCGCGGTGATCGCCGACCTGCATGCCGGCGGCCCGCATATGACGCTGCCGCACATCGCGCACATTATCGACACCACGAACGCGCTGCATTGCGACGTTGTCGTGCTGCTCGGCGATTTCAAGGCATATTACAAGTTCAACTTCATGCCGGTCGACGATCCGCTGTGGGCGGGCGAGCTCGGCAGGCTTCGCGCGCCGCTCGGCGTCTGGTCGATCCTCGGCAATCACGATTGGTGGCACGATTTGCATGGCGTGCGCAGCGCACTCGCCAACGCCCGTATCCCTATTCTTGAAAACGATGCAGTGCTGCTCGGGCCGCCGGGGCAGAAATTCTGGCTGGCGGGCATCGGCGATCAGCAGGCGCATTGGATCGGCCGGGGACGCTTTCACGGCGTCGACGATCTGCCGGGCACGCTCAAGCGAGATGCGCACCGATGATCCGGTCGTGCTGCTCGTGCACGAGCCCGACATTTTCACGCAAGTGCCGCACGCGCGTCGCGCTCACGCTCGCCGGTCACACCCATGGCGGACAGATCCGCGTGCCGTTCATCTGGCCGCAATTCGTGCCGTCACGACTACGGCGCGCGCTTCGCTTACGGCCACGTCGTCGAAGACAATCGGCACCTGATCGTGTCGGGCGGGCTTGGCACCAGCATCATTCCGGCACGGCTTGGCGTGCCGCCGGAAATTTTGCACGTCACGCTCGGCGCTTAATTCGCAAGACACCGGTCGCGCGTCGTCCAAAAGCAAACGGCGCCGGCCGAAGGGCCAGCGCCGCGGTAACTGTGCAGTTCGTCAAACTCAGTAAGGCTTTGACGCAGCCGGATCGTGAGCGGCGGCGGCAGCGGCAACTTGTCCGCTGAACGGCGCATCGCCCGACTTCGGCGCCAGCACCACGACGACAGTGCCGACCTTGACGCGACTGTAGAGATCGATGGCATCCTCGTTGGTCATGCGGATGCAGCCCGAGGAGATCGCCTGGCCGATATATTCAGGCTGATTGGTGCCGTGGATGCGATAGAGCGTATCCTTGTTGCCCGAATAGAGGTACATGCCGCGCGCGCCGAGCGGATTGTGCGGGCCGCCGGTCACGAAGGCCGGCAACGGTCCAAGGCGCTGCTGCTCGCCCGGGGTCGGAACCCAAGCCGGCCATTCTTCCATACGGCCGATCTTGGCGACGCCGCTCCAGGCCTGGGCTTCTTCGCCGACGGCAATGCCGTAGCGGATCGCCTGGCCTTTCGGCAGCACGTAATAGAGGAACTTGTTGTCGCTATCGACGACAACCGAGCCCGGCGCTTCCTTGCGCGAATAGTCGACGATGTGGCGCTTGAATTGGTCGGGAATCGCAGCCTGCTGATACGGCAGGTTCGACATCAGCTGTTTGTCGCGCGTGTTCCAGCCCGCCTGGGTCGACGGCTCAAGCGTCTCTTGCATGCAGCCGCCAAGAGCGATGCCGGCCAGCCCGATGATCACGAATGCAAACGAACGCATTGCCATCACTCACCCGATCCGCTCGCCCAAAGCCGCCCCGGCCAAAATCCGAGAATCCAAATACTAAAACCGCCGCGACCATGCCAGACGTTACATCACCTCGACCCTCACGTACCCGAAAACTGTTGCAGGAATGCCGCAGTTCCCGCGGGCGGAGGTGGAAAAATCGTCCAAATCCCGGTCGAGGCAGCCGAGCCCCTTTCAGCATGAGCCCAAGCAGGTGGTCCGAGCAGTCAGCTCAGCACCAGCCGGTGCCGGCAAGTATCAGCCCAAGTATCAGCCTAAGACATTAAGCGAGGGTTTACCACGAACTGCGCTGGTAGCCGCCGCACCGGGGTTGAGTCGGGAATGTCACGGCACGGCACGAATTGTCGCCCATTTCCGCCGCACTCCTCGCTCAAAAGCCGATCATCGCTTCAAGGCGACGGGCAAAGACAATGGGAATGGGGTTTCGCATGACAAGTATCGCTGCCGAACTGGCCAAAAAGACCGCTCAAACGGCCAACGCTCGCAAAATGCCGGGCGAATTGCTCGACGAGCGCTATCTGCAGATCGGAATACCGGCGGTCGCCGCGGCCGCGCGTTACCATGGTGCGGCAAAGAATCCGGCTTATGCGCCGGCAGCGGTCAAATGGTACGAAAGTGCTGGCGACGCCGCCTGATCGCTTTCGCATCGATCTTTCGACCGGCAAAAAGGGGACCAGGCGTCCCCTTTTTTGTTGCTTATCCTGCAACTGCTGTGTTGCTTCATCGCTCGCTTTGAACCGCGGGCATTAATTTGGGCTCCTCCTTGATGGACGATTTTTCCAAAGCCGAGATCGACGCGGGCCGCCAGCTATTCGCCGGCGACTGGACCTTCCGGTCGGCGGCCCCATCGCTCAATTCGCTGCCGCCAATGGCCGGCCCGGAAATCGCCTTCGCCGGCCGCTCCAATGTCGGCAAGTCCTCGCTGATCAATGCGCTGACCGGGCGCAAGGCGCTGGCGCGCACCTCGAACACGCCCGGACGAACCCAGGAATTGATTTTTTTTGGCGGCGCCAGTCGGCTGATCATCGTCGACATGCCGGGCTACGGCTATGCCGCGACCGCCAAGGCCAAGATCGCCGCCTGGACCAGGCTCATCCACGACTATCTGCGCGGCCGCGCCACGCTCGCTCGCGTCTATGTCCTGATCGACGCGCGGCACGGCTTGAAGGATACCGACGACAGCATTCTCGACACGCTCGGCAAAGCCGCGGTCAGTCACGAGATCGTGCTGACGAAATGCGACCAGATCGGCGCAGCCGAACTGGCTGAGCGGACCGAGGCGGTCAAAGCGGCCATCCGCAAGCGGCCGGCGGCCTTTCCCGACGTGATCGCGACGTCCTCGCACACGAGCGACGGAATCGACCTGTTGCGCGCGGCAATCGCGCGGCTTTTGGCCGAGCGGGTCCGTTAGATCAGATCCGTCATCCGCTCGTTATTGTCGTAAGCCGGTTACAGGGCTACAGCCCCATTGCGATGGAGCATGATCTTTTCGAAAACCCGGGTTTCCACTTTTCGCGATCATGCTCTAGATAAACAGCCCTGATTGCCGGGAAAGATGAGCGTGATGAGCACGGACCACCCGACCAGCCCCGAAGTGCAGGCCCAGATCCTCTCCGAAGCGCTGCCTTACATGCAGCGCTACGACGACGAGATCGTCGTGGTGAAATACGGCGGCCATGCCATGGGCGAGGAAAATCTCGCGCGCCTATTCGCCCGCGACATCGTGCTGCTCGAGCAAACCGCGATCAATCCGGTGGTCGTGCACGGCGGCGGCCCGCAGATCGAGGCCATGCTCAAGCGCGTCGGCGTGCAATCGCAATTCACCGCGGGGCTGCGCATCACCGACGCCGCGACGCTCGAAATCGTCGAAATGGTGCTGGCCGGCTCGATCAACAAACAGATGGTCGGCTACATCAACGAGGCCGGCGGCAAGGCCGTGGGCTTGAGCGGCAAGGACGGCAATATGGTGATCGCGCGCAAGCTGACGCGCACCGTGGTCGATCCCGGCTCGGAAATCGAGCGCGTGGTCGATCTCGGCTTCGTCGGCGAGCCGGAGAAAGTGAACACCATGGTGCTCGACCAGATCCTCGGCCGCGAACTCATTCCGGTGCTGGCGCCGGTCGCCGCCGCCGCCAACGGCGGCACCTTCAACGTCAATGCCGACACCTTTGCCGGCGCCATCGCCGGGGCGCTGAAGGCCAAGCGCTTCCTGCTGCTGACCGACGTGCCGGGCGTCCTCGACAAATCGAAAACCCTGATCAAGGAATTATCGGTCGACGATGCGCGGCGGCTGATCGCCGACGGCACCATTTCCGGCGGCATGATCCCCAAAGTCGAGACCTGCATCGATGCGCTGGAACGCGGCGTCGAAGGCGTGGTGATCCTCGACGGCAAGGTGCCGCACGCCGTTCTGCTCGAACTGTTCACCGAGCTCGGCGCCGGCACGCTGATCCATAACTGACCCGTCATCCGCGCAGAGCCGGGATCGGCTGTCACAACGATCATGAGCGGACAACATTCCCCGCCATCGGAAACGGCCCAGCCCGCCACAGAGGCCGAACACTTTTTGCTGCCGCTCCTTCCCGGTATCGCCGCAGGCTTGGCGCTCGGCGTTTCCGACGTGTTGTCGAAGATCGTGCTGCGCGACGGCGGCGACGTTCTCTCCATGTTGTCGTTTCGCAGCGTCGTCGGCCTCATCTTCGTCGCCACCTGGCTGCGCTTCGGTAAGAGGCCCACCGCCACTCCCCGCGTGCGCTGGATCTCGATGGGCATCGGCGTCATGTTCGCCGGCCTCATCTACTGCTTGTTCAAGGCGATCGAAGCGGTCGATGTCTCGACCGCCATCCTGTCTTACTTCACCTATCCGGTCCTGACCGGGGTCGCGGCTTCGCTGCTGCGTATCGAGCCGCTGCGCTGGAAAGGCGCGCTGTGCGCCATCGCCGCATTTCTCGGCCTTGCCATCATGATCGGCGCGCATCCCGCCGGACTGGCGTTTGCCGGCGTCGCCTACGGCATCGGCGCCGGCTGCTGGCGCGTCGGCGTGCTGCTGACCACCCGCGTCTATCTCGTCGGCGCCGATGCGCGGCTCACGACCTGGTATTCGATGCTGTCGTCGACGGTTCTATTCGTCGCGATGTCGCTCATCGTGCGCGACTGGCACATGCCGCAGAGCAATTTCGGCTGGGCAGCGTTGATCGTGATGAGTCTCGCAACCACGTCGGGCATTCTCTTGATCTTTTTGTCGACGATGCGCATCGGGCCGTTCCGCACCGCGCTCATCCTCAATCTCGAGCCGCTGACGGCGACAATCTTGAGCGCGCTTGTGCTCGGTGACGTCATGACGCCGCTCCAGGGGCTCGGCAGCGTCCTCATGCTCGGCGCGCTGGTCGCCTTCCAATTGCTCCGATAGAGCTCAACCAAAATCCAGCCTCCGTACGAAGACGCTTTACAGCGACGCCGCGACGTTCTGTAATCGAAAAAAATAGAACGTCGGAGGAACCGTATGAGCGAGCAAGCGAGCGCGGATGCGCCCAAAGGCCATGTATCCGCGGGCACTTCGGTCAATAAGCCCGGCAAGTGGTCCTTCACTTGCAACTGTCACCCGTCCGGCCACGCCTCGCGCCGGCAGTTTCTGGCAAGCGCGGCGGCGCTCGGCGCGGCGGCCGTGTTGCCGGTAACAAAGACGCCGGCGCAAGCCGCGCCGGACAAGCTCATCGACACGCATCACCACTTTTATCCGCCGGCCTATCAAAAGGCCTGGTCCGATTGGGAGGACGCGCACAAGATTCCGCATTTCGGCGTGCAGCTTGCCTGGACGCGCGACAAAGACATCGAGGAAATGGACAAGAACGGCGTAACGACGAGCATCCTGTCGCTCGCCTCGACGCCGGGCGTGTGGTTCGACACCGATGCCAAAGCGGCGCACGACATGGCGCGGCAGTGCTGCGACTTCGCCGCCGAGATGGTGCAGAGCAAGCCGGATCGCTATGGGCTGTTCGCGCCGCTGTCGATGCTCGACGCCGAGTTGACGCTGAAGGAGATCGAATACGCCTTCGACACGCTCAAAGCCGACGGCGTCAATCTGCAAACCAATTACGGCGACAAATGGCTCGGCAATGCCGCCTATAAGCCGATCCTGGAAGAGCTCAACCGGCGCAAGGCCGTGGTCTATGTGCATCCGCTGGTCGCAAGCTGCTGCGGGCGTTTGAGCGTGGGCGCTTTCCCCGCCGTGATCGAGGTGCCGCATGACACCACGCGCACCATCGTCAGCCTGTTGTTGAGTGGCACATTCGCGCAGTTGCGCGACATCAAATGGCTGTTCTCGCATGCCGGCGGCACAGTGCCGTTCCTCGCCGGCCGCATCGAGGCTTTCTATGACCAGAAAGCGCGCGGTCCTTCCGGCTTCGCGCCGGACGGGATCGAAGCCGAATTGCGCCGGCTCTATTACGACACGGCCAATGCCACTCACCCCGCTGCGATCGCGGCGCTGACGAGCCTCGTGCCGTTCTCGCAGATCACCTACGGGACGGATTATCCGTATTTCCCGCTCAATCAGATCGAAAGTCTCAAGCGGCTCAATCTCGGGGCCGATAATCTGGCCGCGATTGCCTCGGGCAATGCCTCCAGGCTGCTGCCGCGCTTGAGTGCCTAGCGCACGATATGGAGAAAGCCGCCCTCGGACGAGATCACGAGATCCGAGGGCGGATACCGGTCGCTCCATTAAATATCAACGCATCAAACGCTTAGACGCCGTTTGCGCCGCGCTCAAGTTAGCGCTTAAGACTTGAGCAACCGCGAAATATGACACTTTTATCGTCATTCGATGTGTCGCCGCCTGGTGCGATCGGAGGGCGACAACATACCAACATCAAATGCTGTTGATCTTGATTGTGCGGCCGTGTCACAAACTGGGCCAGTTTCGCGCCCACGATTCGGCGGGTATTCGCTCAATATGCCTGTTTGTCAGCGGTGAGGTTGGAACCGTATGCGCGGGTTCCACAACAGCTCGTTCGACCCACAGACGCTGATCGTCCTTGAAGCCGCGTTCGATGAGGCGTGGCTGACCTTGAAGTCGATCGGCAATACGACGGTGAAGCCGGACGAGCTGGCGCGCAGCGTGCTGCGGCTGGCCATGGAAGGCGAACGGGATCCCGTGGCTTTGCACGACGGCGCACTACAGCAGCTGGTCCCCGCGACCGCGTGGCGCGAGGCGGGCTAGCGCATGATCCGGAAAAGCATGCCCTTGGACTTGATCCGAGGGTGGGAACCGGTTTTCCGGAAAGATCATGTGCAAACAAAAAGCCAGAGCGGCATCGTGATGCAATCGAAGATTTGCCAGCTCTAGCGCCGGTTCTAAAAAGATGACGGAACAAACCGCCCGCGGTTTTGCGAAACCCGGCTCCAAAGATATTGAAACCTTCAGGCGCGTCGCGACCTGGGTCTTCGACCTCGATAACACGCTCTATCCGCATCATCTGAATCTCTGGCAACAGGTCGATGTGCGCATCCGCGACTACATCGTCGGCCTGCTCAAGGTCACGCATGACGAAGCGTTCCGGATGCAGAAGGATTACTACAAGCGCTACGGCACGACGTTGCGCGGCTTGATGAAGGAGCACGAGCTCGAGCCCGACGAGTTCCTCGATATCGTGCATCGGATCGATTACTCGCCGCTGACGCCCAATCCGGCGCTGGGCGCGGCGATCGAGGAATTGCCGGGACGTAAACTCATTCTGACCAACGGCACGCGCAATCACGCCGACGAGGTGCTGCGCCGGCTGGGTATCGACAAGCATTTCGAAGACATATTCGACATCAAGTCGGCCAAGCTCGAGCCGAAGCCGAACGCCGCGGTCTATGAGCGCTTCCTCGTCCGCCACAGGGTCGATCCGCGAAAAGCCGTGCTGTTCGAGGATCTCGCGCGCAATCTCGAAGTGCCGCATGCGCTCGGCATGACGACCGTGCTGGTCGTGCCGCAAGGCGCCGGCGTGGTGCTGCGAGAGGACTGGGAGCTGACCGGCCGCGACGCGCCGCATGTCGACCACGTGACAGACGATCTCGCCGCCTTCCTGCGCGAGATCGCGGCAACTTTGGCGCCAACTTGACATCGCCGCCCCCTGCCCCGACAAACCGCGTCAGAGCACGATCCCGAAAAGTGGAAGCCGGTTTTCGGAATGGATCATGCGCAAACGAAGAATCTGGGGCAACTTTCCGGGCTATTTCCATGTCGTCTTCCATGTCTCCTGCCAAGACCACGGACAAACTCGCCGAAACCATCGACGCGGCCTTTGAGCGGCGCGATCAGATCAATCCGACGACCAAAGGCGAAATCCGCGACGCCGTGGAACAGGCGCTCGACCTGCTCGACCGCGGCACGGCCCGCGTCGCCGAAAGAGCGGCCGACGGCGCATGGAAGGTGAACCAATGGCTGAAGAAGGCCGTGCTGCTGTCGTTTCGCTTAAACGACATGACCGTGATCGGCGGCGGCCCCGGCCACGCGGTGTGGTGGGACAAGGTGCCGTCGAAGTTCGACGGCTGGGGCGACAATAGCTTCCGCAGCGCCGGCTTTCGCGCGGTGCCCGGCTGCGTGGTGCGCCGCTCCGCCTATATCGCGCCGGGCGTGGTGCTGATGCCGTCTTTCGTCAATCTCGGCGCCTATGTCAATTCCGGAACCATGGTCGATACCTGGGCGACCGTCGGCTCCTGCGCGCAGATCGGCAAGAACTGTCACATTTCCGGCGGCGCCGGCATCGGCGGCGTGCTCGAGCCGCTGCAGGCCGGACCCGTGATCATCGAGGACAATTGCTTCGTCGGCGCGCGCTCGGAAGTCGCCGAAGGCGTCGTGGTGCGCGAAGGCGCGGTGCTGTCGATGGGCGTATTCCTCGGCGCTTCGACCAAGATTGTCGATCGCGACACCGGCGAGGTGCTGCAGGGCGAAGTGCCGCCCTATTCCGTCGTCGTGCCGGGCACGCTGCCCGGCAAGGTGAATAAGAACGGCGAGGCCGCGCCCGGCCTTTACTGTGCCGTCATCGTCAAGCGTGTCGATGAAAAGACCCGCGCCAAGACCAGCATCAACGAATTGCTGCGGGATTAGGCGACGCCATGAAGCGGACTTTGGATTAGGCATTCATGGACTGGAATTTTCTCTACAACAGTTTTGAAGGCCGCATCGGCCGCCAGGCGTTCTGGATCGCGGTCGCGGTGCTCAGCGTTGCCGAGGTGGCCGCTCATTTCATCGCCGAACAGATTCAAGGCGACCGGCTCAGCGCCATCGTCGACGTCGCCTTCGTCTACCCGGAATTCGCGCTCGCGGTGAAACGCGCGCATGACCGCAACATGCCGGTTGTTTTTCTGATCGTGTTCTTCGCTGCCAGCGCCTTTCTCGATCTGCTCACGGTCCTGGAAATGACCGGCACCGACGATGAGCCGAGCTCCATCTCGGTGCTGATCGCCGTGCCATTTACGATCCTGGCGCTCTTTCTCTTGGTCGAGCTCGGCTTCCGCAGGGGCATACCGGGCCCGAACCAATATGGGCCGGATCCGCTCGGCACGGTGTGAGGGATAATATCGAGACTCGCCATGACCGCAGATCCCGTTGCCATCGCCCGCGATCTGATCCGCTGCCGCTCCGTCACGCCGGACGACGGCGGCGCGCTCGGGTTCTTGCAGGGACTGTTGGAACAGGCCGGGTTTGCAGTGCATCTCACGGTTTTCACCGAATCCGGCACCGCGCCGATCGACAATCTTTATGCGCGCATTGGCGTCGCCAAGCCGAACCTGCTGTTCGCCGGGCATACCGATGTGGTGCCGCCGGGCAACGAGACGTCATGGTCGCATCCGCCGTTTGCCGGCGAGGTCGCGCACGACATGCTTTACGGCCGCGGCGCCGTCGACATGAAAGGCGGCATCGCCTGTTTTGTCGCCGCGGCGCTCGATTATCTCGCCGCGCATGACGGCAAGATCAAAGGCTCGATCTCGTTGCTGATCACCGGCGACGAGGAGAGCATCGCCGTCAACGGCACGATCAAGCTGCTGAAATGGGCGGCGGAGCGCGGCGAAAAATTCGACCACTGCATTCTCGGCGAGCCGAGCAATGTCGAGACGCTCGGCGACACGATCAAGGCCGGGCGGCGCGGCTCGCTCAACGGCACGCTTGTCGTCAGCGGACGGCAAGGCCACGTCGCTTATCCCGAGCGCGCGGATAATCCAGTGCGCGGGCTTGTCACGCTTGATCGCCGCCTTGCAGGCGCCGCTCGACGACGGCAGCGCGCAGTTCTCGCCGTCCAATCTTGAATTTACCTCGGTCGATGTCGGCAATCCGACCGTGAATCTGATCCCCGGCGAAGCGCGCGCGCGTTTCAATATCCGCTACAACGACTGCCATACGCTGAGCACGCTGAAGGCGCTGATCGAGCAGCGCGCCAAGGCGGCGGCGGGCGGACGCATTCAACACGCGTTCGAATGGCAGCCGTCGAATGCCGACGTGTTCGTGACCAAGCCCGGCGCCTTCACCGATCTCGCCGTTGCCGCCATCGCCGAGGTCACCGGGCACAAGCCAAAACTCTCGACCAGCGGCGGCACGTCCGATGCGCGCTTCATCAAGGATTATTGCCCGGTGCTCGAATTCGGTCTGGTCGGTCAGACCATGCATGCCGTCGACGAGCGCACGCCGGTCGCCGATCTGACAAAGCTGACCGCGGTCTATCGGCGCATCATCGACAAGTATTTCGCTTAAGCCTTCCGGCGCAGAGCAATCACCTGTTCCGCCGCGGCAACGCCGGTGAAATAACCGCCATGCGCGGTCGAGAAGTCGTGGGCCGAGCAGGCCTCGCCGGCAAAGAACAATCGGTTGTCGACCGGCGCCGCCAAAATCTGGCGGCTATCAGCGTAGCCCGGCAGCGCGAAAGAGTAAGAGCCGAGCGCATAGGGATCGCGCGCCCAGCGATGCACCCTGATCGGCTTGAGGCGGCGCGCGAAATCGCTGCCGAACAATCCGACGAGTTCGGATACGGCAAAGTCGAAGAAGGCATCGTCGCCGTTTGCCTCAAGGTCGGCAGCCAAGCCGCCGGCGAAATAGCCCTCGATCAGCGGCCGTCCGAACGGCCGCAAATGATAACCGCCGGTGCCGTTGCGATCGGTGCGCCCGAACAACCGGGTCTCGGCCTCGAACTCTTCCGCACCGTCGAGCGACATGAAGAGCTTGTCAGCCAAGCCAAGCGGCAGCCCGCGCGCCGCGGCGATTTTGTCGGGAAGCGTCGGCGTAAACGCGATCCGCTCGGCGGCGAGCACTGCGCTCGGCACCGTCACGATCGCCCGATCGGCTGCAATCGCGCCTTGGCTGGTTTCGATGCGCAGCCGGGGACCGCTATGATCGATTGCGGTCACCGGGCAATCGAGCCGTTGCGGCACGTCCGCACCGTAGTCGCCGATCAGCGCGCCGTAGCCCTTGAACACCCGGTAATTGACGCCTGAATCCTCGTAGCGATCGAAATCCTTCACCGACAGCCGGTCGAGATCGCCGCCGCTGATATAGGTGCCGACCGAATTGATCAGCCCATTCCAGCGGCCGCCGGGCTCCAGCAGGCTTGCGGCGGCGACATCCTTATCGCCCTGCGCGGCGTCTTCGAGCCGCGCGAAGAACTCAGCCATGGCGTTTTGAAAATCATTCTGCTCGGCGCGCGGAAAGCCGATTTCGAGCGTGCCGCGCTGCCAGGGCGGCATCGTCTTGTCGATCGCTGCCCCCTCCTCTTCGGCGACGCGCACCCACGGATTGCGATCGGCGGAGTGCAGCCAGCCGCAGCCGAGGTCGAGCGTATAGCCGGATGAATCGATGACGGTGTAAGCGCGGCCGCCGAGCCGTGGACGGGCCTCGACGAGCAGGCAGGGGACCGACGCCCGGTGCAGGTGTTTAGCCGCAGCGACACCGGCCGCACCGCCGCCGATGACAACGACTTCGACATCACTCTCCGGCATTGCCCGTCCATCCGCGCTGGGCCGTCCTAGAACGTAATTGTTTCAGTTGAATCGTTTGCCGCTCTAGGATGTTAATTGAGCATGATCTTTTCGGAAAACCGGTTTCCACTTTTCCGGATCATGCTCTAAGGAACTAATAATCCACCTGCACGAGGTAAAGCCCGTGCGGCGGCGCGACTTGGCCGCAGCGGGTGCGATCGCGCGCGGCGAGCGCTTCAGCCAGATCGGCAATGCTCCACTTGCCTTCGCCGACATGGACGAGCGAGCCGACCATCGAGCGCACCTGATGCTGCAGGAACGAACGCGCCGATGCCGCAACCCGCACCTCGTCGCCGTCACGCGTGACGTCGAGGCGGTCGAGCGTTTTCTCCGGCGACTTCGCCTGGCACTCGGTGGAGCGGAACGTGGTGAAATCGTGCTTGCCGGTGAGCCTTTGCGCGGCTGCATGCATTGCCGTACAATCGAGCGGGCGCGGCACCCGCCAGGCAAGGTTCTGATCGAGCGTCAGATCGGCGCGGCGATTGACGATGCGATAAAGATAATGGCGCTTGATCGCCGAGAACCTCGCATCGAAATCCGGCGCGACAAGCTCTGCCTTCAGCACCGCGACCGGCTGCGGCCGCAAATGGAAATTGAACGCATCGCGTATCCGATCGATGTCCCATTCCTTGCTGAGATCGATATGCGCGACCTGGCCGAGCGCATGTACGCCGGTATCGGTGCGTCCCGCGCCCGCGACCACGACGCGCTCGCCGGCAAAAGCAGCGACGGCTTCGGTGAGCACGCCTTGCACCGAGACACCATTATCCTGCGCCTGCCAGCCGACAAAGGTCGTGCCGTCATATTCGATGGTGAGCTTGTAGCGCGGCATGGCGCTCAACTCAGCACGGCGCCGCGGGCAACCTGGGTGCCGCGCAAAAATTCGTCCACTTGCATCGGTTGCTTGCCGGCGCGCTGCAATTCGACGAGCCGCACCGCGCCCTCGCCGCAAGCAATCGTCAGCCTGTCGTCGAGCACGGTGCCGGGAGCGTGTTGGCCACGACCTTGGCCTTCGCCCTTGGTCGTGCGCAGGACTTTGACGCGGTTGCCCGCAAGCTCGAACCATGCACCGGGAAAGGGTGATAGTCCGCGACAATGATCGTGGACTTGGTTCCGGGGCTTGCCCCAATCGATGCGCGTCTCGCTCTTGGCGATCTTGGTGGCGTAAGTGGCGCCTTCGGCCGGCTGTGGCGTCAATTGCAAAGAGCCGCGCTCGCGCGCGCCGAGCGCCACCAGCATCAGCCTGGCGCCAAGCGGCGCCAGCGTGTCGTGCAATTCGCCGGCCGTCATGTCGGCACCGATCGCAACACGCTCCGCCATGGCGATCGGCCCGGTATCGAGACCCTCTTCCATCTTCATTGCCATCACGCCGCTCTCTTTGTCGCCAGCCATGATGGCGCGATGGATCGGAGCAGCGCCGCGCCATCGCGGCAATAGCGAGGCATGCAGATTGAAACAGCCAAGCGGAAAAGCGTCGAGGATCGCCTTCGGCAGGATCAAGCCATAAGCGACGACGACCGCGGCGTCGGCGCCGTGCGCACGCATGGCGTCCGCGGCGTCAGCGCCCTTCAGCGATTTCGGCGTGAAAATCGGCAGCTTGAATCGCTCAGCCTCGCGCGCGACCGGACTTGGCCGCTCCGCCATGCCGCGTCCGGCCGGCTGCGGCGCGCGCGTATAGACGGCGGCGACATCGTGACCGGAGCCGACAATTTCCAGAAGCGCGGGCACCGCGAAATCCGGCGTGCCCATGAACACGAGGCGCAGGGCCAATCACGCCTCCGCCTTCTTGGAGGCTTCGTTCTTGGTGGGTTCGTTTTTGGCGGCCTTGGTGAACTTCTTGATGACGCGGTCGCGCTTGAGCTTCGACAGATGATCGATGAAGAGAACGCCGTTGGTGTGATCGATCTCGTGCTGCAGACAGATCGCGAACAGGCCCTTGGCCGTGATCTCGTGGCTCTTGCCGTCGAGATCCATATATTTGACCTTCACTTCGGCCGGCCGCTCGACCTCCTCGTAATATTCCGGGATCGACAGGCAACCTTCCTCGTATTGGCTCTTTTCTTCCGACGCCCAGGTGATCTCCGGATTGATGAACACCAAGGGCTTTTGCTCGTTCTCTTTCTTCGACAGATCCATGGTGACGACGCGCTTGGCGATGCCGAGTTGGATCGCCGCGAGCCCGATGCCGGGCGCGTCGTACATGGTCTCGAACATGTCATCGACCAGCTTCTTGATGCCGGCGTCGATCTTTTGGACCGGCTCCGACTTCAGCCGCAGCCTCTTGTCGGGAATCTTGATGATGTCGCGGATTGGCATATTCGGCGATGTAAGCGGTGAAGAAAGCGGGGTCAATGTAGAGCATTGTTGCGCCCTTTCCATTGCGCCTTTCGCGGCAAGCGGGTATGACCGTTCGCTCTTCGTTCTGGCCTCGATTCGGCAAAAGGGACCCGCGATGATCGAGCGCTTGCAAGCAATTTTGGCCCTGGAAGCCACCCCGGAAACAATCGCGGCGGCCGCGATCCTGGGCGGCGTTCTGGCGGGCTTGGCGCTGATCGCGCTCGCGGTTCTGTTGTGGCGGACGCGCAAGCGCCCGGACCCGCAGGCGGCGGTGATGGCGGAATTGTCCCGCGCTCAGGCCGATGCCGCGGCGCGGCTCGAAACCATGATCCGCATGGTCGGCGACCGCCAATCGCAGCTGCAGCACGCGGTCAATGACCGGCTCGATTCGGTTTCGCACCGGCTCGGCGATTCCATGGAAAAGACCAAGCTGAACACCGCCGAGAATCTGCAGAAGCTCGCCGAGCGGCTCGCGGTGATCGACAATGCGCAGAAGAACATTACCGCGCTCGCCACCCAGGTGACGTCGCTGCAAAGCGTGCTCGCCAACAAGCAATCGCGCGGCGCCTTCGGCCAGGCGCGGATGGAAGCAATCGTGCAGGACGGCCTGCCCAAGGGCACCTATGCCTTCCAGCATACGCTGTCGAACCGCACCCGGCCCGACTGCTGCGTGTTTCTGCCGGACAACAGGCTTCTGGTCATCGACGCCAAATTCCCGCTCGAAGGCATCACCGCCCATCGCGACGCCAAGAGCGACGACGAGCGCAAATTCGCCGCGCAGCGCCTGCGCACCGACGTCAGCAAACACATTGCCGACATCGCCGAGAAATATTCCATCCCCGGCGAGACCCAGGAACTGGCGCTGATGTTTGTGCCCTCGGAATCGGTCTATGCCGAAATCTACGACGGCTTCGACGATCTGGTGCAGAAGGCGTTTCGCGCCCGAGTCGTCCTGGTGTCGCCGTCGCTCTTGATGCTGGCGATCGCGCTCGTGCAGCAGAGCCAGCGCGACGTGCGCATGCGCGAAGCCGCCGATCTCATTCGCGACGAAGTCGGTCGGCTGATGAAGGACGTCGGCTTGCTCGGCGAACGCGTGCGCAAGCTGCAGACCCATTTCAATCAGGCGAACGAAGACATTCGGCTGTCGATCATCTCCGTCGAGAAGATCGAGGGCCGCGGCGAGCGCATTCAGCAGGTCGAATTCAGCGGCGTCGAAGCGCTCGGCTCATCAGGGCTTGGTGCCAATGTCATCCCGGTTCCAATATCGCGCAAGCTCGAAGCAGGCGAGTAACGGCGAATGGCGGTGACGCCCGAAGCCTCAGATTCAGGTAGCGTCGTAGCTTCGCGTCCGTCGTTTGCCGAGACGCTCGCCGTCTATCTCAAGCGCCGTGTTCTGATCGTGATGTTGCTCGGCTTCTCGTCGGGCCTGCCGCTTGCCTTGTCCGGCTCGACGCTCGCGATCTGGATGACCGAAGTCGGCGTCAATCTCAAAACCATCGGCCTGTTCGCGCTGGTCGGCACGCCCTATACGATCAAGTTCCTATGGGCGCCGTTGATCGATGCGCTCAACGTGCCGCTGCTGTCACGTTGGCTGGGCCGGCGGCGCGGCTGGCTTCTGCTGTCGCAGTTCCTTTTGATTGCGGCGATTATCTTTGTCGGCGTCTCCGATCCGGCCGTTTCGCCTTTGACCGTCGCGCTCGGCGTGTTGCTGGTCGCGACCACTTCGGCCACACAGGACATCGTCGTCGACGCGTTCCGGGTCGAAAGCCTTGACGAAAGCGAGCAGGCTGCCGGCATGGCGGCCTATGTCGCCGGCTATCGCGTCGGCACGCTCGTCTCGACTGCCGGCGCGCTGTTCCTTGTGAGCGGGCTCCAAACATCCGGTCTCGATCACCACGACGCCTGGCGCGCCGGCTATTTCGCCATGAGCTCATTGGTACTCGTCGGCGTCGTGACCACCCTTGCCGCAACCGAGCCGGGGAAGTCCATCGCGGCCGAAGCCACGCTGGCGCGCGAGAACATATTGCGCCGTGTCTATGACGCAGCGGTCGGCGCCTTCACGGAATTTCTTTCGCGCGACTTGGCATTCGTTGCGCTCGCCTTTGTCGTTCTGTTCAAGCTGACCGATGCGCTGTCGGGGGTGATGACGGCGCCGTTCGTGATCGATCTCGGTTTCTCGCGCAACGAATATGCCGCCATCATCAAGGGCGTCGGTTTCGCCGCGACATTGATCGGCGGCTTTGCCGGCGGCTTTCTGGCGCGAGCGCTGACGCTTCCCGCAAGCTTGCTGATCGGCGCCGTGGTGCAAGGGCTCGCCAATCTCGGCTTTTCCTGGCAGGCCGTCCTCGGCCACAATATCGCGTGGCTGACCTTCGCCATCGTACTGGAGAACTTCACCAGCGCCGTCGCCACGGTTGTCTTTGTCGCCTATCTCTCGGCGCTCTGCCGCAACCCGCTGCATACGGCGACGCAATATGCGCTCCTCACTGCGCTCGCGGCGGTCGGCCGCACATATCTGTCGTCGGGCGCAGGCTATATCGTCGACGGCTTCGGCGGATTTCCCGGCGTAGGCTGGGCGTGGTTTTTCGCGATCTGCGCGGTGGCCGGCGTACCGGCGCTCATCCTGCTCGCCTTCCTGCAACACCGCGGTCACTTTGACGGGCTATTACCGGCTCGGAAGTGACCGCGGCATTGTTGCCACACCGCTGCAAAATTGTGGCGTAAACGCACGGTAATCCATTCCCAGGCGCGTCGGCGGCCCTTTTCGCACCCGCAAAAAAGTCTTTTTGTAAGGATCAGATCGCTATAATCCCTGTTGTCCTGACGCTTGTCCTCGAACCCGGCTGCCGCCATAGCAGTCCTCATCGCAGCCTCGATCGACGCCCCATATGGACACAATCCTCGTCAAGATTTTTGCGACCGCGCTGGCCTTGAGCGAGGTGACGACACAGCCACAGGCAGTGAAGACGCATTTCGATCCGGCGCAGGATCAGGCGGCGGTGGTGCAGCTTCTTCGCGACGGCTGCGCGCACATGAAACAGGCCTTCGACATTGAATCCATCAATCTCGACGACCTGATCTCGACCGCGATGGACGATCCCAAGGCGGCCGGCGCCGACATCCAGGCGTTCCACGGCGTCAATTTCGCCGACCTCAACACCGCCTATCACCAGTTCTGCAAGAACGAGGCGATCGTCGATCCGGTGGTCAATATCGGCCAAGTTATCGACTTCTTTAATACCGCGGCGGCCGATCTGCCGGACCCCAACGTGCTCAAGGGCAAGAAGCTGCCGAGCCTCTCCGCGGTGCTCGACGGCTCCGGGCAGAATTTCGCCGACGTGTTTCAGCCCGGCAACCGGCGCGTCTGGGTGTCACTCAGTGATGTGCCCGATTACGTGCAGAGGGCTTTCATCGCGGCGGAGGACCGGCGCTTCTACGAGCATCACGGCGTCGACGAGCGCGGGATCATCCGTGCCTTCATCGGCGACATGGGCGCCAAGGGGCGGCCGCAAGGCGGTTCTACGATTACGCAACAGGTGGTGAAGAATCTCCTGGTCGGCGAAGACGTGACCTACGAGCGCAAGATCCGCGAGATGATCGTGGCGTCGCGGCTCGAAACGACGCTGACCAAGAAGGAGATTCTCGAGCTCTATATGAATTCCGCCTATCTCGGCCGCGGCTCGTGGGGCGTCGAGATGGCGGCGCACAGCTATTTCGGCAAGCCGGCGAAGGATCTCACGCCGGCCGAGGGTGCCATGCTGGCGGGCATGCTCAAGGGACCGAATTTCTACAATCCTGACCGTCACCCCGATCGCGCCAAGGATCGTCTCGGCTATGTGCTCGGGCGCATGCAAGAAGACGGCGTGATCACCGCGGCGCAGAAGGACGCGGCGCTCGCGATGCCGCCGAAGCCCGTCGCCTACACGTTTCCGCACCGCAACTCCGGCTTCAACTTCGTCGACTTCATCGGCCGCGAGGCCAAGAACGACGGCGTCGAGAACCTCACGGCTGATTCCTACACGGTGCACACGACCATCAATGCGCAATTGCAGCGCGACACCAAATCCGCGCTGCAAGAGGGTCTCGCGCATTATGAGATGTCACAGGGCCGCGTGCAGTATCGCGGGCCCGAAGCCAATCTCGCCGACGCCATCCAGAAGAAAGCCGCGGGCGGCGACAGCAGCACGCCGGCGTGGCAACAGGCGCTGCAATCGGCGCAATTGCCGCTCTATGACGTGCACTGGACCCCGGTCGTGGTGCTGCAGAAGGGTAACGGCCAGCAGAACGGCGGCGACGCCATTCGCGTCGGCCTGCCCGACGGCCGCATCGTATCGCTCACCGGCGTGAGCCCGCAGATCCGGCGCAGCCTCAATATCGATGACGTGGTCTATGCCAATGTCGTCGAAAGCAGAGCCGAGGCCAGACGCAACGACGCCAAGAGCACCAGGAACAACGCGAAGAATCCCGCGCCGCCCAAACCCATGACCGGCGGCGCCGTGGCGCAATTGCGGGTGCGACCGACGGTCGAAGGCGCGGCGCTGGTGCTCGAAAACAGGACCGGCCGCATTCTGGCGATGGCCGGAAGCTTCTCCTACCCGATGAGCCAGCTCAATCGCGCGGCGCAGACCGCGCGCCAGCCCGGCTCGGCGATCAAGCCGCTCACTTATCTCACGGCGCTGGCGCACGGCATGCAGCCGAACACGCTCGTGCCCAACGAACCTATCACCTACCCGCCGATCGGCAGCCGCAGCAGCGGCCGCGACGTGATTGCCCGCGAATATGGCGGTACCGCGCGCCCGGAGGATTTCTGGTCGCCGCGCAACTACGGACACGAAGAGGGCGGCGTATTCACGCTGCGCCGCGGACTTGAGAATTCGGTCAATATCGTCACCGCGCATCTGTTGGACGGCGGCATCGATCCCGATCCGGCAAAGAGCCTCGACGAGGTTTGCGCGACCGCGATGGCGGCCAAAATCTATACCCAATGCGTGCGCTACTATCCGTTCGTGCTCGGCGCGCAACCGGTGCGCATGATCGACATTGCCGGTTTCTATGCCGCGGTTGCAAATGAAGGCCTGCTGCCGACGCCGCACGGCATCGATGCGATCGAGCAGCACGGCAAGACCATCTATCAATATCCGACGACGCCCTTGCCGCGCATCGGCGCCGCTGACCCGGCCTCGTTCTATCAGCTCAAAACCATGCTGCAGGGCGTGGTGGCGCGCGGCACCGCGCGCGCCATCGGCGGGCTGTCGCCATATGTCGCCGGCAAGACCGGTACGACCGAGGACGCCGTCGACGGCTGGTTCATCGGTTTCACCAACGACGTCACCATTGCGGTCTGGGTCGGCTACGACAACGGCGACGGCAAGCGCCGTTCGCTCGGCTCCAACGAAACCGGCGCGCGCGTGGCGCTGCCGATCTTCCAGCCGATTATTGACGCCATATGGTCAGAGCACGTCGCACCCAAGGCGCCGCTGGCCGGCCCGTCACCCGAAGCCAAGCGCGACCTCGTCGACATTCCAATCGACTATATGAGCGGCAACCGCATCGGCGCTAACGCTAGCAATGGCGGCGCAGCCAACGGCTTTTGGGCGAATTTCGGCAACACCGCTGCCAATCCACCTCCAAGCGGCGGTGCGTTCATCGAGCACTTCAAGCGTGGCACCGACGGCCAGGTCGCCGACACCCAATATATGCTGGTCTCGCATGAGGACGCCTATGCGACGAGCCAGGGCCAATATGGCGACGACGATCAGAACAATTCGTTCTTCGGCAATCTTTTCGGCGGCAATAGAAGCAACGGTCAATGGATCGGGCGTTCCTACTATCCGAACCAGGGCTGGAATCAGGGCTCGCAGGCGCCGCAACCCCAAGCCCCACCGCAGCCTCCGGCGCGCGGCTTTTTCCAGCCGTGGAATTGGAGCGACAATCCGCCGGCGCAGCGCAGCCAAAATTACTATGGCGGCCGCAGCAATTATTGATCTATTGACCTAAAGACCCTCCATGAGAGATTTTAGAATGTGGACGCGGCACGCCATCGTGCTTTTCGCTGTGCTGGGCTCCGCCTCGGCCGCTTGCGCGCAGGAATTCACTATTCAAGACGCCGCCGATGCACGCCGCACCGATGTCGCGCAGATCAAGCCCGGCACCATCGTCGTAACCGATCACACCGGCTCGGCAGCGCCTGACAGCGAGACGGCGCTGGTTCTTTTCGACGCGTGGTCCGACAAGCATCCGACCGAGAAGAAATTTCTGACGTTATTTCCAGGCTATAGCGAACCGACCGTGCCCAAACTGGCGAACGGCTCCACCTCGCAGGTCTTCGAAAAGCTCTACATGTACGTCGCCGATGCGCGTTTTGTGCTCGATAAGGCGCCCGGCGCGATCGACCTGTCGCGCTATGTGACGCTCGCCTTCCTGCAAAAGATCGATCCCGCGATCACGCACCAGGTACTGGCGCCGTCCGACATCGGGCCGTTCAACGACGAAGCGGGCACCGGCAACGACAATCCCGACCGCAAATGGTGCAGCGGCTACGCGACATCGATCTGCATCCAATCGAGCTATAAATTCGAAGGCAAGATTCCGATGGGAGTTTTGCTCGTGAACAAATTGCGCGAAGGCTCCAAGAAAGTCGCCGACCATATCGACTTCCAGAGCGAATTGTCGGCGCTCGGGCCATCCGATGTCGATCAGGCCGCGCTGCAGGCGCTGACGACGCTGAATACGCCGGTGAGCGGCGTGCTCGAGCAAAACCTGTTCTACGTCAATCAGATCCTAAAATTCGGCAAATTCTTCGGCGTCTTTCAAGCCGATCCGAACGACGCCAACAAGACCGTCGTCACCGCTTTCATGTCGCTTGCGATCAAGGCGAGCGTGCTCGACGAGAAGCGCGGCTACGAGAATATGCCGGTGCTGCGCAATCTGGTGCCAGCGCAGGTTCTGATGGGGCAATCGTCGTTCAATTCGGGCAATTCGATCACTGCCGGCCTGCCGATTTACGCTCGCAATGAGATCAAGACCATCGCCGGCATATTGCAGCGCGATTCGAAATAATCAGTGGTCTTTCCGCAGTGCGCGTTCGACGGTTGCCGCGAGCAACTGGACGATGCCCATATGAACCTCGACCGGCATGCCGTCGACCGTGGCTTCGCCTTTTCCGGTATTGCCGTCGACAAGGCCTGCGGCCGCGGCGGCTTCGATCAGGTGCTTTTCCAGCGCGGCGGTATGCGCTAGTTCGGCCCTGCCGGTCAAAATCGCCAGCGCGGCCTGGATCGCATAGCAACCCCAATTCGAGACGCCGGCCGGCAGCAGCACATCGGTCGCAGTTCGGGCGCACAGGATTTCGCCGTGCGGCACATGCTTGTGCACGGCTTCGGCGATCGCTCCCATGCCGATTTCGTTGCCGCCGTCGCCGATACCGATCGTCGGGATATGCCTCTTGCCGGCCTCCTCGACGAGATAGTCGATGCGCGCCCGCCCCTCGCTGTAATCCTGGCCGAGCATGTTGTGATAGGTGCCGCGAACCGTCATGCCGGCACGCTCGATCGCGACCACGGCTTGAGGGCCGAGTTCGTCGAGCAACCGCTTCGCTTCGGCTCGCGCCTCATCGTCCGGCAGCGGGTAGCCGAGCGCGACGGCGACACCGCAGAAGCGGCGGTTCGACGTGGCGCGCTTTGCTTCATCAAGCGTGACAACCGCAAGACCGGCGGCGCGAAGCGTGGCGCCGATCGGTTCGAGAAGCGACGTGTCGGTCACCACGACCGGAATAGCGTTGAATCCGTAACTCAACGTGCGCGCCAACGCGGCGGTGCCGACCGGACCGTCGGTCTCGCCGATCTTCATCGACACCCAGGGCCGCGTCAGCGAGCCCGTGACCAGCACGACGCGATCACCCGCCGTAAGCTTCGTCAAGGTGCGGGCGGCGGCGGCGCTCAAGGGCTCATCGCATCGCGCCCGCGCGGGCGCGTACAGCTTGTCGACGCCTCGCTTCCCGATATCGAGGTTCACAATGCGGTCCACCGTGTCGAACATCGCCTGGCCTTCCTGGTGTTTGACGCAGAATCGAGTGGCGCCCCTGCCGGCGCGATCACGGCGCCTGAAGATGCGCGGCCGTTATGACGCTTGCCCACTTGTCCAATTCGGCTTGCAGATAGTGCGCGAAATCTTCCGGCGTGCCGCCGATGGACTGCATGCCAAGCTCGGTAAAACGCTGCTTGGTCTCAGGAGTCGCAAGGATCTGCGATATCTGCGAGTTGAGCTTGGCGAGGATTGGCGCCGGCGTGCTGGCCGGGGCGACGACGCCGTTCCAAGCGCTGCCGACAACATCGCCATAGCCGTCTTCCGCGGTGGTCGGCACGTCGGGAATAAGCGAACTGCGCTCTTTGCTGGCAATGACCAGCGCCCGCAATTGTCCGGCCTGAATGTTGGGCAGGACGAGAGGAAGCACGCTAAACAGCATGTCGACTTGACCGTTGATGACATCGAGCATCGCCGGCGCACCGCCCTTGTAAGGCACATCGAGGATATCGACGCCTGCCGAAAGCTTCAGCATCTCGGTCACGAGGTGCGGGACCGAGCCGGTCGACACCAGCGCCGCGGAAAGCTTGCCCGATCCGACTTTTGCCGAAGCCACCAATTCCTTGAGCGACTTGATCGGACTCTTGGCATTAACGACGAGAACAATCGGGCTCTCGTTCGCAAGAATGATGGGAGCGAGATCCTTCTTCGGATCGTAAGGCAGATCGGCGTAGAGACTGCGCCCCACCGTTACCGGCCCCGGCGTCGCCATCCCGATGACATAGCCATCGGGCGCCGATTTCGCGATAAAATCGGTGCCGAGATTGCCATTGGCACCGGCGCGGTTGTCGACAAAAACCGTCCCGTTGAACTGAGCATTGAGCCTGTCGGCGATCCATCGCGCAGCAATGTCCGTACCGCCGCCCGCCGGATAGGGCACGATGAGCCGGATCGGACGGCTTGGATAGTCTTGCGCGAGAGCAGCGACAGCTATACCGAAACCCAAGCTGAGGCTTGCGATAAAAATGGTCGCAAAGACCCGCTTTGACAAAGCCGATACGGCTCCTGCGGCATGAGACTTTTGCGCGAAGCGAGGCGGCATGTGTTGTTAATTCCATCTGCAGCAAAAGCCGGCTTGCCAGTTAACATCTTTGCGTGAATTTCGGGAAGCAGTCGAACGGCGTTCAAACCCATTAAAGCACGCGTCATTGTTGCAACCACAAAGAGCAAACAGCATGGTCAATACAAGCGACGGCGTTCCGGCCGATGTCCTGATCGGCAGAGTCCAATCGCTTCAGGACTGGGGCCGGCAGAACGGCTTCGATGCGCTGGTGGTTTTCGGTCAAGGCAGCGTGCTCGGCACGGCAACGCGCAGTCACGGCAATCTTCGTTATCTCATCGATTGGGACGGCGACGCAGCGGCGTCGGCTCTGGTCATACCGGCGCAGGGCCAGCCTAGCCTGGTTGTTGCCAATATCTTTGCGCAGATGCGCGGGCGGGAACGAACCGCACTGGCCGATGTGCGGTTCGGCAGGGGCCCATCCTTCGCCTCTGCAATCGCCGACCTGCTTCCCGCCGGTACGCGCCGCGTTGCGCTTGCAGGCCGTGACGAAATACCGTTCGCCGTATGGCAGCCGCTTGCGGATGCGGGCGCCAATGCCTGGGCAAGCTGCGACGCCGAGCTGGCGCGGCGACGGGCGATCAAGGACAGCCTGCAGATCGCGTTTCACCGTCAGGCCGCGGCGATCTGCGATCGCATGTTCGAGGCGCTTGGCCCAGCTTTGCACACCGGATTGACCGTTGCCGACATTCAAGCCGAACTTGAAAAGCTCGGACGGCAACAGGGCTGCGAATATTGCGACACCTGGCTGACCGTGCTTCCGGCCGCCGACCGCTGCCGTTATCTCGCCGAAGAGAACACCAACGTGCCTGCGCCGGGCGATCAGGTTCTGCTCGGGATCATGTTGATCTTTCACGGGCATTGGGGACATGCGATCCGGACCGGCTCGCTTGGCGCCCCAAGCGCTTCGGCACAGAGAGTGTTCAATATGGTCGAGGACATGCACACCGCCATGCTCGCGCATCTTCGTCCCGGCGCCGATCTACGCGTGGTGGGGGACGCCGGACTGACGAAAGATTCTGGCCTTGGCGCACATTTCCAATTCAGGGGCGGACACGCGCTCGGCTACAGCTACGAAGACCCGATCGGTTCGGCCGAATTTCCGCAGCCCTACGATCCGACCGCGAAAATTCCAGCGGAACCGCGTATCGTCGAGCCCGGCATGCTGTTCGAAGTCCACCCCAATCTTTTCATTGAAGGCGTCGCGGGAGCGTCAATCGGCGATATGGTTCTGGTCACCGAGCACGGTCCGGAATTGTTGACAAAACACCCGCGAACATTGCTTTCACTATAGCGTGCCGGAATCTTCGGCGCGTTCTCAAGAGATAACCGCGATCAATTAAGTTGCATAAGACAAGGTTTGGATCGAGCGCATGTCCGTTAGCACTTCGGGAAGCTGGGAATTCTGGATCGATCGCGGCGGCACTTTTACCGACGTCATCGGGCGGCGGCCGGACGGCGGGCTGGTGACGCACAAGCTGCTTTCGGAGAATCCCGAGGCCTATCGCGACGCCGCGGTGCACGGCATCCGGCATCTGCTCGGACTGAAGCCCGGCGATACGATCCCAGGCGACCGCATCGCCGCGGTGAAAATGGGCACAACGGTTGCCACCAATGCGCTGCTGGAGCGCAAGGGCGACCGCACGCTCCTTCTCATCACCAAGGGCTTTCGCGATGCGCTGCGCATCGGCTATCAGGCCCGGCCGAAGATCTTCGCCAAGCATATCATCAAGCCGGACATGCTTTATGAGCGTGTGGCCGAGGTCGACGAGCGCGTGCGCGCCGACGGCACGGTGGAACGCGCGCTCGATCTTGATGCGGTGCGTGCCGAGCTCGAACGGGCCAAGGCGGACGGCATCGACGCCGTCGCTGTCGTCTTGATGCATGCGTATCGCTACAGCGACCACGAGCAGCGTGTCGCGGCCCTCGCCCGCGAACTCGGCTTTCCGCAAGTTTCCGCCAGTCACGAAGTCTCGCCGCTGATCAAGCTGGTTGGCCGCGGCGACACCACCGTCGTCGACAGCTACCTGTCGCCGATCCTGCGCCGCTACGTGGCGCAGGTGGCCGGCGAATTGAACGAGGAAGAAGGCGAACCGTCGCACCAGACGCGCCTGATGTTCATGATGTCGTCCGGCGGACTGACGGCGGCGGAACTGTTTCGCGGCAAAGACGCCATTCTTTCAGGGCCTGCGGCCGGCGTCGTCGGCATGGCGGAGACCGGCCGCTCCGCCGGCTTCACCCGGCTGATCGGATTCGACATGGGCGGCACCTCGACCGACGTGTCGCACTATGCCGGCGAATACGAGCGCGCCTTCGAGACCGAAGTCGCAGGCGTGCGCATGCGCGCGCCGATGATGCTGATCCACACTGTCGCCGCCGGCGGCGGCTCGGTCCTGCATTTCGACGGCGCGCGCTTTCGCGTCGGGCCGGATTCGGCTGGCGCCAATCCGGGACCGAAGTGCTATCGCCGCGGCGGACCGCTCGCCGTGACCGACGCCAATGTCATGGCCGGCAAGCTCATTGCGGATTTCTTTCCGAAAATCTTCGGGCCGCAGCAGAACCAGCCGCTCGATGCCGAGGCGGTGCGCAACTCCTTCGCGGCCATGGCGAAAAACATCGGTGACGGCCGCACGCCGGAGGACGTCGCTGACGGTTTCATCAAGATCGCCGTCGAGAACATGGCGAATGCGATCAAGAAAATCTCGG
The DNA here is from genome assembly GCA_963746715.1 of uncultured Alphaproteobacteria bacterium. Lineage (GTDB taxonomy): Bacteria > Pseudomonadota > Alphaproteobacteria > Rhizobiales > Xanthobacteraceae > BOG-931. The sequence continues at coordinate 602,410 of CAVVCW010000001.1, forward strand.
TGCAGCGCGGCTATGACGTGACGCGCTATGCGCTCAATTGCTTCGGCGGCGCCGGCGGCCAGCATGCCTGCCTGGTGGCCGATGCGCTCGGCATGACGAGCGTGCTCATTCATCCGCTGTCGTCGCTGCTCTCGGCTTACGGCATGGGCTTGGCCGATATCCGCAGCGTCCGCCAGCAGGCCGTCGAAGAGCCGTTCGGCACCAAGGCGCGCAAGTCGCTCGACACCGCGGCCCGGAGGCTTGCGGCCGATGCGGTCGGCGAAGTCGCGGGCCAGGGCGTCGCCACCGCCAAGATCAAGCTGCATGTCCGCGCGCATATCCGTTACGCCGGAACCGACACCGCACTGATCGTCGATGCCGGCACATCGGTTGGGCGCGGCGCGGTGAAGCTCGCCTCGCTTGAAAAAATGAAAGCGGCCTTCGAGCGCGCCCACAAAGGACGCTTCGGCTTTATCGATCGCGGCAAGGATCTGGTGATTGAAGCCGTATCGGTCGAAGCGGTCGGCGGCGGCGCGACCTTTACGGAGAGGCCGCGCAAGACGACGCGCACCAAACTTCCGGCGCCGGCGCGGCGCACGCGCTTCTTCTCCGGCGGCAAATGGCATCGGGCCTCGGTCTATATCCGCGATATGCTGTTGCCGGGTCACAAGGTAAAGGGCCCGGCGATCATCATCGAGCCGCACCAGACCGTCGTCGTCGAGCATGGCTGGCAGGCCGAGCTGACGGCCAAGAATCACCTGGTGCTCAAGCGCGTGCAGAAGCTCGCCCGCACCCGCGCCATCGGCACCCATGCCGATCCGGTGATGCTCGAAGTGTTCAACAATCTCTTCATGTCGATCGCCGAGCAGATGGGCGTGGCGCTGCAAAACACCGCTTATTCGGTAAATATCAAAGAGCGGCTCGACTTCTCCTGCGCGGTGTTCGACGGCAACGGCTCGCTGGTCGCCAACGCGCCGCATATGCCGGTGCATCTCGGCTCGATGGATCGCGCCGTCGAAACCATCATCCGCGAGAACAAGGGCAAGATCCGCCCGGGCGACGCCTATGCGATCAATGCGCCCTATAACGGCGGCACGCACCTGCCCGACATCACCATCTGCACGCCGGTCTTCGACGGCAAGCAGATCCTGTTCTGGGTCGCCTCGCGCGGCCATCACGCCGATGTCGGCGGCATTTCACCGGGCTCGATGTCGCCCAATGCCACCAATATCGAAGAGGAAGGCATCCTGTTCGACAATTTCAAAGTCGTCGATCGCGGCCGCTTCCGCGAAAAGGAGCTCTATGCCGCGCTGAAGCAAAACAAATATCCGGCGCGCAATCCGCTGCAGAACGTCAACGACGTCAAGGCGCAGATCGCCGCCAACGAAATGGGCATCCACGAGCTACGCAAGATGGTGCGCTATTTCACGCTGCCGGTGGCGCGCGCCTATATGCGACACGTCCAGGACAATGCCGCCGAAAGCGTGCGCAGGGTCATCGATCGCCTGCATGACAGCGCCTTTGCCATCGAGACCGATCTTGGCACCGCAATCAAAGTGCGCATCGCGGTTGACAAGAAGAAACGCGAGGCGACCGTCGACTTCACCGGCACCAGCCCGCAGCAGCCGACGAATTTCAACGCGCCGGAGCCGGTGACGCGTGCGGCCGTGCTCTACGTGTTCCGCGTCATGGTCGATGACGACATTCCGATGAATGCCGGCTGCCTGCGGCCGATCAATATCATCATCCCGAAGCGCTCCATGCTGTCGCCGGAATATCCGGCCGCCGTGGTCGCCGGCAATGTCGAGACCTCGCAGGAAGTGACCAATTGCCTGTTCGGCGCGCTCGGCGCGATGGCTGCGGCGCAGGGCACCATGAACAATCTCAATTTCGGCAATGCGCGCTATCAGTATTACGAGACCATCTGCTCAGGCTCGCCGGCCGGGCCAGGCTTTCCCGGCACCGATGCCGTGCACACCCACATGACCAATACGCGATTGACCGATCCGGAGATTCTCGAATTCCGTTATCCGGTGCTGCTCGAAGACTTCCACATTCGCAAGGATTCCGGCGGGCGCGGCAAATGGAACGCCGGCGACGGCATCCGGCGAACCATACGCTTCCTGGAAAAGATGGAATGCACGGTGCTGTCGGGCCATCGCCGCGTGCCACCATTCGGACTCGAAGGCGGCAGCGACGGCCAAGTCGGCGAAAACTGGGTGCGCCGTAAAAACGGCAACATGGAAAAGCTTAAAGGCGCCGACGCCACCGTGATCGACGCCGGCGAGGCGATCATCATCCAGACACCGACCGCGGGCGGTTATGGCAGGCCGGAGACCTAAGGTCAGCGCGTCGGCGCGGGCGGTGCTGCGGCGCGCGGCGTCACCGAATACTTCATCTGCGCCGTGCTGCCTTGCCAATAAAATCTGTAGTCCACGGCGACGCTCCCGCCATCGGGCAGCGGCAGCGCGGCTTTGCAGACGATTTCATCCTTGGTGCTCGACACCGTCGTGATCGGCTCGAAGCGCGCCGGCTCGAGCTTATACTGCTTGAGCACGTCGGCGAGCGTGTGCTTGGCGCTCTCGGAATCGCATTCCGGCAGGAAGAAATGCGAACGCAGGCCCTGATAGAGCAGCACGCCGGCGACTGCGACGGCCGGAATGCCGATCAGGCGCATGATGAAACGATAGGGCCGCGGCCGCCGGACCGGATCCGACGGCGGTCGCTTCCATGGCCGCGCGCGGATCGGAGCAGCCGGTTTTGAACTCGGTTCGTCGGACATTTGCGGCGGCGTTCTACACCGCTTTGACGATCTCTTCCGTCATTTTCTTGGCGTCGCCAAGCAGCATCATGGTGTTGTCGCGGTAGAACAACGGATTGTCGATGCCGGCATAGCCCGAGGCGAGCGAGCGCTTGTTGAACATCACCGTGCCGGCCTTCCACACTTGCAGCACCGGCATGCCGTAGATCGGCGATTTCGGATCTTCTTCGGCGGCCGGATTGGTGACGTCGTTGGCGCCGATCACATAAGCGACGTCGGCCTGCGCGAATTCCGAATTGATGTTCTCAAGCTCGAACACCTCATCGTAGGGCACATTGGCTTCGGCCAAGAGCACATTCATGTGGCCCGGCATGCGTCCGGCCACCGGGTGAATGGCGTATTTGACCTCGACGCCTTCGGCCTTGAGCTTGTCGCCCATTTCGCGGAGCGCATGCTGCGCCTGCGCCACCGCCATGCCGTAGCCGGGCACGATGATGACCTTGCCGGCATTCTTGAGGATGAAGCCCGCATCTTCCGCCGAGCCGATCTTGACCGGCCGGTCGCCGGCCGCCGCGGCCGGTCCCGCCACTTCGCCGCCGAAGCCGCCGAGGATCACCGAGATGAACGAGCGGTTCATGCCCTTGCACATGATGTAGGACAGGATTGCGCCGGACGAACCGACCAGCGCGCCGGTGATGATCAGCGCGGTGTTCTCCAAGGTGAAACCGATGCCGGCCGCGGCCCAGCCGGAATAGGAATTGAGCATCGAGATCACGACCGGCATGTCGGCGCCGCCGATCGGGACGATGATGAGGATGCCGAGCAGGAAAGAAATCGCCGCGATCAGCCAGAACGTCAGGTGCTGCTGCGCCTCGAAGAACCACACGATCATCGCCACGAGCGCCACCGCCAGCGCAATATTTATGACGTGGCGCGCCGGCAGGAGGATCGGCTTGCCGCTCATACGGCCTGACAATTTCAGAAACGCGATCACCGAGCCGGTGAAAGTGACGGCGCCGATGGCGACGCCGAGTGACATTTCTATGAGGCTCTGGCCGTGGATCGCGCCTTCAGTGCCGATGCCGAAAGCCGCGGGCGCATAAAGCGCACCGGCCGCGACCAGCACGGCGGCCATGCCGACCAGGGAGTGGAAGGCGGCCACCAGTTCCGGCATCGAGGTCATCGGCACGCGCCGCGCGATCACGGCGCCGATGCCGCCGCCGAGCGCCATGCCGGCGACGACCAAGCCCCAGGCGGTCGGACTTGCCGGCGGATGCGCCGCGAGCGTCGTCACGATCGCGATCGCCATGCCGGTCATGCCCAGCACATTGCCGCGCCTGGAGGTTTCCGGACTGGACAGGCCGCGCAGCGCCATGATGAACAGGGCGCCCGCGATCAGATAGCAGAATGCGGCGAGATCTGCGCTCATGAAGTCGCTCCCGTCATTTCTGCTTGCGCTGGAACATGGCGAGCATGCGCTTGGTCACCAGGAACCCGCCGAAAATATTCACCGACGCGAATGTGAGCGCGACGAAGCCGAGCGCGCGCGCCCAGATCGGGCCGGCATCATCGACCGCGAGTGCGACGCCGACCGCGAGCAGCGCGCCGACCACGATCACCGAGGAGATCGCATTGGTCACCGACATCAGCGGCGTATGCAGCGCCGGCGTCACCGACCAGACGACGTAGTAGCCGACAAAAACCGCAAGCACGAAAATCGACAGCCGGAACACGAAGGGGTTGACGGCGTCGTTCGCCGCCGGCGCGCCATTGGCCGCACCATGAGCCACCGCCGCGAGGTCGATCTGGCCGAGGATTGAAAGCATCACCATGGCTGCGGTCCCGTGTTGTTACGCCGCCGTCATCCAGGCAGCGGTCATTTAAGCAGCAGTTTTGGGCTTGAAATTCGGATGCACCACGGCGCCGTCGCGCGTGAGCGCGGTGCCTTTGACAAGCTCGTCGTCCCAATTGATCGCCAGCTTCTTTTCTTTCTTGTCGATCAGCGTTTCGAGAAACGTGATCAGGTTCCTGGCGTAAAGCGCGGACGCGGACGCGGCCAAACGGCCGGCCATGTTGAGATAACCGACGATCTTGACATCGCCGACTTGCGCCACTTCGCCGGGCTTTGCGCCCTCGACATTGCCGCCGCGTTCGACCGCGAGATCGACGATCACCGAGCCCGCCCGCATCGAGGCCACCATGTCCTTTGAGACCAGCTTCGGCGCCGGACGCCCCGGGATCAGGGCGGTGGTGATGACGATGTCCTGCTTCTTGATGTGCTCGGCGACCAAAGCCGCCTGCTTGGCCTGATATTCTTTCGACATTTCCTTGGCGTAACCGCCGGCGGTCTGCGCGTTCTTGAATTCCTCATCCTCGACCGCAAGGAATTTCGCACCCAGGCTTTCGACCTGCTCCTTGGTGGCCGGCCGCACATCGGTCGCGGTGACGATGGCGCCGAGCCGGCGCGCCGTCGCGATCGCCTGCAGACCGGCGACGCCGACGCCCATGATGAATACCCTGGCCGCCGGCACGGTGCCGGCCGCCGTCATCATCATCGGGAAAGCGCGGCCATATTCCTCGGCTGCGTCGATCACCGCGCGATAGCCGGCAAGATTGGCCTGGCTCGACAGCACGTCCATCGATTGCGCGCGGGTAATGCGCGGCATCAATTCCATGGCGAAGGCAACAAGTCCCGCATCGGCCATTTGCTTGAGCGCGGCCTCGTTGCCGTAAGGGTCCATGATCGCGATGACCAGAGCGCCGCGCTTATATCTGGCAAGTTCGCCTGATGAGGGCCGCTGCACCCGCAACACAATATCGGCGCCGTTCATGGCGTCGGCCGCAACCGCAGCGCCGGCCGCGCTGAAATCCGCATCGAGAATGCCGGATTTGACGCCCGCGCCGGGCTCCACGGCAACTTCGGCGCCGAGGCCGATCATTTTCTTGACCGTCTCCGGTGTCGCGGCGACGCGCGACTCACCCGGATCGGATTCGGCAGCAATTGCAACTTTCATGAAACCTCCGACGGCGGCGTTGCCGGCAATCGGGCCGATGTCGGTGAGAGAGAGCGCGGATCAGACCAGAAAATACGCCATCAGAATGAGGATCACGGCGATGGTGATCACTGATACTTTCACCAGCGTGATGAAATTGCGATAGGTCTCTTCGTGCGCGACGTAATCGTTGCCCGTGGCAGTTGCGTATTCAACCTCGCCGTGATCGGCCATTTCACCCCTCCGCAATTCGTCCAGCGCGACCGGATCTCGAACTCCGACAACCCTAGCAGGCAGGCGCGCGAAGTTCGAGACGCGCCGGACTTATACACCATCGTCTTGCATTATCGCCGCCCGGTCGGCTCCTCGGCCGCCCCGCGCAGGCGCAGCAAAAGGCCGTGGAATCGCGATATTGTCACCGGCGGACTTACCTTAATTGCGGTTAAGGAGCAACCGCGACCGCCCGCGCTTTTTCGCCGGCAAGTCTTCGCTAGCAAGTGCCCGGCACAGCACCCGGCAAGTCATCCAGCGTGTCATGATGATTTGGATCAAAGCTCCGCCGCCAGCGCATCGCTGGAAGCCGCTTAAGACGGTACAATGACTTGTCCGATACGGGACTTGCCCGATACAGACCAATTCCCTAGACCATGCGTCTGCGCATGATCTTTGCCGTAAACCGGTTTCCACTTTTCGGGATCATGCTCTACTGTCGTGAAAACACTGCTGAATGGAATAAGCCATGCTGCGCAAGGAACAGAACGAGCTTCTCACCCAGACCGGCCCCGGCGCCCCGATGGGGCAGATGTTCCGCTCTTACTGGCTGCCGGCGCTGCTGGCCGATGAGCTGCCGGAGAACGATTGCCCGCCGGTCCGGGTCAAGCTCATGTCGGAGCGGCTGATCGCCTTCCGCGATTCGGAAGGGCGCTACGGGCTGATGGACGAGTTCTGCGCCCATCGCGGCGTGTCGCTGTGGTTCGGCCGCAACGAGCAAGGCGGACTGCGCTGCCCCTATCACGGCTGGAAATACGACGTGAACGGCCAGTGCATCGAAGTGCCGTCGGAGCCGGTCGCAAGCGGCTTCTGCAACAAGATCAAGCTCGCCGCCTATCCGCTGGTGAAGGTCGGCGACATCCTGTGGACCTATATGGGTCCGCCCGACAAGAAGCCGCCGCTGCCGGAATGGGAATTCGCGATGGTGCCGTCCGAGCAGACCTTCACCTCGAAGCGGCTGCAGGAATGCAACTGGCTGCAGGCGATGGAAGGCGGCATCGATTCAAGCCACGTCTCCTTCCTGCATCGCGGCGACCTCGCCAACGATCCGCTGTTCAAGGGCGCCAAGGGCAATCAATACAATCTCAACGACATGCAGCCGCATTTCGAAGTCGTCGAACAGCCCGGCGGCCTGTTCATCGGCGCGCGGCGCAATGCCGAGAACGGCAATTACTACTGGCGCGTCACGCCCTGGGTCATGCCGTGCTTCACCATGATCCCGCCGCGTGCCGACCATCCGATGCACGGCCATTTCTGGGTGCCGATCGACGACGAGAATTGCTGGGCCTGGTCTTACGACTTCCACCCGGTGCGGGCGCTGACCAAGACCGAGGTCGAGGCCATGAAGGACGGCGCCGGCGTGCACTGCAAATATGTGCCCGGCACTTATCGTCCACTCGCCAACAAGGACAACGATTATCTGATCGACCGCGCCGCGCAGAAGGCCGGCCGCACCTTCAGCGGCGTCTCCGGCATCGCCATCCAGGATTCCTCATTGCAGGAAAGCATGGGGCCGGTCTGCGACCGCACCAAGGAAAATCTGGTCTCGACCGACAACGGCATCATCATGGCGCGCCACCGCCTGATGCGCGCGGTCAAGGCGCTGGTCGACAAAGGCATCACGCCGCCCGGCGTCGATCCGGCACACCATCATGTGCGCTCCTGCGCCTTGGTCCTGGCGCCCGACGTCGCGTTCAAGGACGGCGCCAAGGAAGCGCTCAACGCCAAGCGCGGCGTGGCGCAAACGACGGTCTAGCCCGGCCCGTCATTCCGGGGCGGCCCGAAGGGCCGAACCCGGAATCCATAATCACAGGATTTGCGGAACTATCGCCGAGATCGTTTTCGGTCGACCGGGATTATGGATTCCGGGTTCGCCGCTGCGCGGCGCCCCGGAATGACGAGAGCAAAACTCACGCGTTCTCCGTCACCGCGTTCTTGCCGGCGATGAAACCCTGACAAATGGCGCGCGGCAGGCCGTGCATGGAAAAGCCGCCAGCCGATTCGCCGCCGCAATAAAGGCCCGGGATCGCTTCGCCGTTCATGTCGATCACCTGGCAGCGCGCATTGATGCGCAATCCCGCTCGCGTGTCGTGAATCACCGGCGTCGCCCAGGCGGCATAAAACGGCGGCGTCGCGATCTTGTAGAGCGGCTTCGGCTTGCCGAAGTCGGCGTCCTTGCCGGCTTCGACGAATGAATTGTAGCGCGCGACGGTCGCCGTAAGATTTCGCGGCGGCATCGGCACGCGCTGATATTTCATTTTGATTTTGGCGGCGAGCGCTTCGACGCTGTCGGCGCTGAAGAAAAAGCCCGCGGCAATATCCACATCCGGCGGATTCGGATTCCACGTCTCGCGCGCCACCGCCTCTGCATCAAAGATCGCCCAGATCGGGCCGCCGCCGTTGTGGCCGTCGCCGATGCCGGCGAGCGCGGCATTGATGAAATTACTCGGATCGTATTTGGCGTTCTTGGCGTTGAGATAGCTGTAAGGCTCGTAAGGGTCGGTGCTCTGATAGGTGTTGTAATTGAAGTGGCCGCCGGTCTCGTCGTAAAAACGATTGCCCAGCATGTTGACCAGGATGACGTCCTGCCAGTCGGCGACCGGAAGCCCTGTCGCGCGCGCCTTGTCGAACACCTCGCTGCCCGGCCGCCAGCGCACATTGACATAGCCATATTGACAGCCGATCGCGCCCGGCTTGGTGATCCCGGAGCCGAATTCGCCGGTATAGTTGGCGGTTCCCCACAGCGACGCGCCGACAGCCATGGCGGCAATCTCGCCGCTGGCGTCTTGGTCGGACCACGGCATGCCGGCGAGCCCGCAATATTCTTCCGTCAGCCGCGGATCGAACATGCGGCGGAAATTGACGTTGCCGGTCGAGCCGCCGGTCGCGACGATGACGGCCTTGTTGGCGCGGATGTTGAGGCTTGCGCCCTTGTGATCGACGGCGATGCCCGACACGCGGCCAGAGGCGCTACCGGAATCGGTTGCCTCGCGATGAACCGCGGTCATGCGATGTTCGAGCAAGATCTCGACGCCGGCTTTGAGCGCCGCGGCATGCAGCGGCCGCATCAGGCCGGCGCCGGCGCGCAATTCCGGATCGTCCGGATCGGCCGGCTCGCCGGTATGCACCATCGGCCAGCCGGCGACATCGATCTGCATGGTGCGCAGCACCGAGACGCCGATCTCGTGGCCGATACTGTTGGGCTTGCGGTCGATGACTTTGACGCCATGCGCGAGCAGGAATTCGAACGCAGCAACGCTATTGTCGGCAAAGGCGCGGATGATCTCCCGGTCATTGTAGCGATAAGGCGGAAAGCCGTTGCTCTCGACCACCGACCAGTCGGTGAGATCGCGGAAAAACAGATCGGGCAAATCCTCGATGCCGTATTTCTTCTGGTAGCTGGTGCCGCCGCCGAGCGGCAGGTTGCCGCCGGACGTGATGGCATGGCCGCCGATCCGCGGCTGCGCCTCGACCACGATCACCGAGGCACCGGCCTCGCGCGCCACGATCGCGGCCGGCATCCCCGTGGCGCCCGAGCCGATGACGACGACATCGGCTTCGCGGTGCCACTCCGTTTCCCCCTTCGCCACGCCAACGCTCCCTGTTTTGCCCGTTATCGCCCTAAGCTTAAGACTAACAGCCCCGCCGATTTTATGTCATGTGGGTCGCGGTCCAGTCTGGTCAGCCCCACCGCGGCTTGGAGTCTCGTCATGGCAGATGTCGTCCCCACTCACCGGCTCACCCACGAGGCGAGCATGAAAATGATGCTGGCCGGCGTGGCCAAGGCCAATGAACTTGGCTGCAAGGTGAGCCTCGCCGTGGTCGATCAAAGCTGCCGGCTGATCGGCTTCCTGATGATGGACGGCGCGCGGCATTTCTCGATCATTACCACGCAAAGGAAGGCGATCACCGCGGCCTCGCAGCGCCAGCCGACAGGTTATGCGCCGGAAGAGAATGCGCTTTCGATGGCGGTGCGCATGGGCGACTTCACCAATGTGCCGGGCGGATTTCCGATCGAGGCCGATGGCGAAGTGATCGGCGCGGTGGCGGCCGGCGGCGCCAAGATCGAGCAGGATGTCGAGGTGGCGAAAGCAGCACTGGCGGCGCTGCGCCTGTAGCAAATTTGATTGAGCATGATCTTTCGGAAAACCGGTTCCCACTTTTCCGGATCATGCTCTACAAATCCAGCACCAGCCGCTCGCTCTTGCAGCCGCAGCAGCAGATCATGACCTTGTCGTTGGCCGCCTGCTCTTCCTCGCTGAGCACGGAATCGTGGTGCTCGGGAATGCCGGAAATGACCCGCGTCTCGCAGGCGCCGCAGATGCCGAGCTCGCAGGAATAATCGACGTCGACGCCGGCCTCGTACAGCACTTCGAGGACCTTCTTGCCCTCGGGGACATAATATTCCTCGCCGGAACGCGCGAGTTCGACCCAGAAGCCGCCGATCGTCGCCGCATCTTCCGCCTTGGCCGTGAAATATTCGACATGGACGTGGCCTTTCGGCCGGCCGGCGGCGGCGGCCTCAAAGGCGGCGAGCATCGGCTTTGGCCCGCAGCAATAAAGATGCGCGTTCTCCGGCGCCGCGGCGACGATGGCTTTCAGATCCAAAAACTTTCCGTCCGCCTCCGCGTCGAGATGCAAGTGCACGCGCGCCGGATCGAGCGTCTTCAGCGTTTCCAGAAACGCCATCTCCTCGCGCGCGCGGCACGAATAGTACAGCTGCCACGGCCGATCTTGCGCGGCAAGATCTTGCGCGATCAGATCTTGCGCGATCAGTTCTTGCGTCATGCACCAGATCGGCGTGATGCCGATGCCGCCGGCGATGAGGACCACAGGCTCGCCGCTCTCGACCAGCGGGAAATGGTTGCGCGGCGCGCTGATCTTGATGTCCTGGCCGACCCGCATTTCGTCGACGATGTAGCGCGAGCCGCCGCGGCTCTCGGCGTCGCGCTTGACGCCGACGACATAGATCTCGGGATCGGTATTCGGCACGACCAAAGAAAACTGCCGGACCAGCCCGATCGGCAGATGCAGATCGATATGGGCGCCGGGTCCATAGGCCGGCAGCGGCCCGCCCTCGACGCGCTTGAACGTATAGAGATTGGTATCCTTGGCGACCGGTGCGACGGCGGTCAGGCGCACGCTGATCAGGCCCGAGGTTTTTTCAGGCAACGCGGCGGATGATGTGGTCTCGGTGCTCATCTCCGCCCTAAATAGGCGGCGAAGGCGGACGTCCGCAACCCGGCCTGTGAAAGCTCAGTATTTTTGCTTAGTTCCGGCGCGCTTGCAGCGCCGCTTGGCCGGCCGGCTGCGCCTCGCGCGATGCCTCGGCAACGAATTGCGCGAAGACGCGGCCGATCATCACGATGACCGGCCCGGACGGCGGCGCGGCGGCGAGCTTTGCCGGCAGTTCGCTGATGGTACCGGCGATGACGCGTTCGTCGGCACGCGTCGCGCGCTCGACTGCGACCGCGGCTGTTGCCGGGTCGAGGCCGGACTTCACCGCGGTCGCGACCAGTTCCGGCAAGGTCTTGATCGGCATATAGACCACGGTGGTGACCGCGGGATCGGCAACGCTCGACCAGTCGATATCGGCCGGCAGTTTGGCGTCGCGACCGTCAATGGTGGCGTGGCCGGTGATGTATTGCACGCGTCGCGCTTGGCCGCGGCGCGTCAGCGACACCAGGAGCCGGCTTGCCGCGCCCTGCGCGGTGGTGATGCCGGGAACCACTTCGACGGCGATGCCGGCGGCGCGGCAGGCGGCGAGTTCTTCATCGGCGCGGCCGAAGATCATCGGATCGCCGCCCTTGAGCCGCACCACGCGGCGGCCCGCTTTGGCGAGCGAGATCATCAGCGCGTTAATGTCGTCCTGCCGGCACGAGACTTTGTGTCCGGTTTTGCCGACCAGCATTTTTCTCGCTTCACGGCGGGCGAAGTCGAGAATGTCGGGGGCGACGAGATCGTCGAACAAAATCACCTCGGCTGATTGCAGCGCGCGCACCGCGCGCAGCGTCAGCAATTCCGGATCGCCGGGGCCGGCGCCGACCAGCACGACGGAACCTGTGTCGTGGCCCGACTGCTGCGCGCCGATCGGCGCCAACAGCGCTTCGAGATCGGCGTCGGTCGGTTCGCGCTCCGGCGACGCGACCGCGCGCGCCGCGAATTTTTCCCAGAAGCCGCGGCGGCCGCGGAACGGCAGCGCCAGTGCCTGCACCCGCGGACGCCAGGCCCGCGCGGCGTCGGCCCAGCGGCTGAACCCGCTCGGGATCAGCGCCTCGATCTTGGCGCGGATCGCCTGGCCGAAAACCGGAGCGGCGCCATCGGTCGAAATGCCGATGACGAGCGGCGAGCGATTGACGATGGCGCCGAAGGCAAAGTCGCAAAAGGCCGGACGGTCGATGACATTGACCGGAACGCCGGCGGCGCGGGCGGCGGCGGCAAATGCCGCGGCCTCTTCATCGTCGGCGCAATCGGCAACCGCGATGGCGGCGCCCGAAATATCCGCTGCCGCCCAGCGGCGCTCGCGGATCGAAATCGCGCCGCGCGGCGGCGCGGCGGCAAGCGACTGCAAGTCCTCATCCGCCACCGGGGCAAAAACGTCGACGTGCGCGCCCGCGGCCGACAGCAATTCGGCCTTCCAGATCGCGGCGTGGCTGCCGCCCGCCACCACAGCGCGCTTGTTCTCCAGCGCGAAAAACGCCGGCAGCCGCGCCAGCGGGCCCATGCGGGTGGCTTTGATTTCCGAAGGTGTACGGCTCATGCAGTTCGACCAACCTAGTTGGCAGATAGAATTTCCTGCCATCGATGGCAATCAGTGGCGATGATTTTGGGATAAACCATCCACTACGGCCATCTTCGTAGGAAACTCACCTCCATTACGGCTTAAGGCCAAGCGTTTCGCCTCTGCGCCGCCCGTTCACTTTAGCATTCAAACGGCGTGCCAGCTGAAGCGTCCAAAACTTGGCGCTTAAAGCTTGGCCCTTAAAACTTGGCACTTAAAATTTGGCGGGCGCCCGACGGAGGTCCGCCGGGCGCCCTTAGTTTCACGTCAGCCGGTCTATAAGCCGGGTTCTGGATGGCATGCAGGCAGGGCCCGCATACGTGACGGCCATTCCTCTGGGACGCCGGTTGCCCGGCGCCTCAAGCAACCTACCCGGACGGGCGGATCTGGACAGATCCTGAAGCTCTCTCGCTCGCGCGCGAAAACCTCGCGCCGTCCCTATTCGGTCTTGCTCCCGGTGGGGTTTGCCATGCCGCCGGCGTTGCCGCCGGCGCGGTGCGCTCTTACCGCACCGTTTCACCCTTACCGTCCTCGCCCGAAGGCGAAAGCGGCGGTCTGTTCTCTGTGGCACTGTCCCTGGGCTCGCACCCGCCGGATGTTATCCGGCACCGCTTGTCCACGGAGCCCGGACTTTCCTCCCCGGCAACCTTTCGGTTTCGCCGGAGCGGCCGTCCGACCGACTGACGCGCCAAGGCATGGGGGCGCCCGGCATCCCCGTCAAGAGCCAAAGCAAAATCAAGCTGAATCAGGAAACAAGACCGGAAGCGACCAGGTTCATCGTGGTGCGAGCGCGCGCCGCGATCGTCCGCGTCCGGCCGCGATTGGCCAGCAATTCCTGCAACGTGCTGCGCGTCGAGGCGTCGAAAACGCCGTCGACCCGTTCGGGGCGGAAGTGGCGCTGAAATGCCGCCACGACATCGCGCGTCACCACGTCGTATTCGCCATTGACCCCGACGCCATAGCCGTAATCGGCGAGCAGTTTCTGCATCGTGGCCACCGCATTGCTGCGATCGCCCGGCCGCAGCGTCTGGCCGAAATCCATGATCGGCGCCGGCTTAACCCAATGGCCGACACCGGAATCGTAGAGCGTCTGCCACGGGAATTTCTCGCCGGGATCCTGTTTGCGGGCCGGCGCGACGTCGGAATGCGCCAAGATCCGTGTCGACGGAATCGAATGACGGGTCAAAATACTGCGGCACAGCGCGGTGACCGCTGCAATCTGCCGCTTGGGAAACGGCGGATAGCCGTGATCGTGGCCGGGATTGACGATCTCGATGCCGATCGAACACGAATTGATATCGGTTTCGCCGGCCCAGGATGATTTGCCGGCGTGCCAAGCCCGCTGGCTCTCCTGGACGAGCTGCACGATGCGGCCGTCTTCATGCACGAAGTAGTGACACGAAACTTCGCTGCCCGGCGCTTTGAGGAGTTCTAGCGCGGCATCGGCGTGCCGCATGCCAGTGTAATGCAGCACAATCGTATCCACGCGCCGGCCGTCTTTTCGGTCGCCATGATTGGGCGACGGATCGACTTCGGCGACAACACAGGAATCCGGTGCAAACAAACTACGCGACATGACTGCAGAGTATGAGAACGAGTCGTGCCGACAACCCGAGTTTGCGAGTTCTACACAGATAACGTTTGACGCTTTGCAAAGCGTGTTGCGTCCGCACTACGGCAATTGCGGACGCATGGCGCGATGAAGCCGCGACCGCAGCCGTCGGCTCCGCTGCAGATAATGCGTCCAGGCCATGAATCCAGCCGGTTGCTTTCGCGCGCCGGCGGAACAAGCAATCTCAACGATTCCTTAAGCTTAACCCTCGCTAATCGAGATTGGACGAAACCGCGCAATCGGTGCGCGGTTTCGTTGACGCCCATATTGTCCCATGGTAGCCCAATTGATCCCACAGCTCATCCTAAGGCGGGCGACCGGTGACCGGATTGAAGGGCGAGATGGATCGGTTTGTGTCGCATTACCCGCTGCGGCTCGATGTCAAGGGACGGGTTTCGGTGCCGGCGCCCTTCCGCGCGGCGCTCAAGCGCGACGGTTTCGACGGCCTTTATTGTTATCCGGCGCTGGACCGGCCGGCACTGGATGCCGGCGGCCATGCACTCTTGGCCGAGAACGAGGCGCTGTTGGCGGGCCTCGCGCCGGCTTCGGCGGAACGCGACCGCTTTTCACTGTCGCTCTACGGCACCAGCGAGACTTTGAAGATCGATCGCGAGGGCCGCGTGACGCTCACCGAAACGCTGAAAGCGCATGCGGGCATTACGGATGCCGTGATCTTCGTCGGTCTCGGTCACAAATTTCAGATCTGGGAGCCGAGCCGGTTTCGCGCCGAACTCGCCGCGGCAACGGAGCAGGTACGTGCGGTGAAGCACGCCGACGCACCGCGTGGAGCACACGAATGAGCGCGGGTGGCGAAACCATCGCTGGCGCCGCGGCGCGTCATATTCCCGTGCTGGGGCGGCAGGCGGTCGATTGGCTCGCGGTGAAGAGCGGCGGCCTCTATATCGACGGCACGTTCGGCGCCGGCGGTTATACGCGCGCGATCCTGCAAACGCCCGGCGCGTGCGTGATCGGCATCGACCGCGACCAGAGCGCCGTCGCCCACGGCGCGGCCTTGGTCGCGGAGGCGCAAGGCCGGCTCGAACTGTTTCAGGATCGCTTTTCCAATCTGGCATCGATCGTGCGCACGACGGTCGACGGCATCGTGCTCGATCTCGGCGTGTCGTCGATGCAGCTCGACGAGGCCGAGCGCGGCTTCTCGTTCCGTTTCGACGGCCCGCTCGACATGCGCATGGGCCGCGACGGGCCGAGCGCCGCCGACGTGATCGCGCGCGGCAGCGAACGCGACCTGGCGTATATCATTGCCACCCTCGGCGAAGAGCACCGCGCCCGCGCCGTTGCCCGCGCCATCGTCAAGGCGCGTAGCGAACGCGCGATCGAGACGACGGGCGCGCTCGCCGAGATCGTCGCGCGCGTCGTGCATATGCGCGACAGCCAGATTCATCCGGCGACCCGCACGTTCCAGGCGCTGCGCATTTTCGTCAATGACGAGCTTGCCGAACTCGCCCACGGTCTCGCCGCCGCCGAGCGCGTGCTCAAGCCTGCCGGCCGGCTGGTCGTCGTGTCGTTTCATTCGCTCGAAGACCGCATCGTCAAGACCTTCCTCACCGCGCGCAGTCGCGCGCCGGCGGCGTCGCGGCACCAGCCGGAAATCGTTGCCGCGCCGCCGAGCTTTCGCGTGCTGACGCGCAAGCCCGAAATTGCCGATGCGGCCGAGATCGCCGCCAATCCGCGCGCCCGTTCGGCGAAGCTCCGCGCGGCCGAACGCTCCGATGCGGCGGCACGTTCGGCTTCGGTCGAAGATCTGTTGCCGCGGCTGCCCTCGCTCGCCGACGTGATGCGGGGGCGCTCATGATCCTGCGGCTATTGAATTTCCTCGTGATCGGCGTCCTGGTTTTCGCGGCGGCTTACGTCTATCGCATCAAATTCGACGCGACCGTGCAGGCGGAAAAGCTCGCCAAGCTGCGCAGCGAGGTGCGCCACGAGCGCGACGAGATCGCGTCATTGCGCGCGCAATGGGGCCAGTTCGACAATCCCGACCGCATCGAGACGCTCGCCAAGCACTATCTGCAGCTCAAGGCCATCGCGCCGACCCAATTCGACACGCTTGATCATCTGCCGGATCGTCCGCCGCCGCCTGCGCAAGACGAGCACGCCGACACACGCGATCCGATCGGCGGCATCATCGAGAACTCGGAAGATCCGGCAACGACCGGAAGCATTCCGGCCGCGCCGAAGCCCGCAAGCGCCGCGCCGCAGCAGATTGGAACGCCGCGGCCAACAAGCGGAGCGCCGCAATAATGAGCGTGACCGCCAATATTTTGCCGGTCAAACCGCCGGAGCCGTGGCGGCGGCGCTTCATCCGCAGGATGCTCTACGGCAGCAATATCGACCGCGGCGCCAAGGCGCGGGCGCGGATCGTGCTGGCGATGCTCGCCTTTGCCGCCGTCTATACAATTATCGCCGTGCGGCTCGTGATGTTCGCCATCGTCTCGAACAGCCACACCACGCATCGCGTGGTGTCCGAAGATGCGATTGCAACCGCGCGCCCCGACATTCTCGATCGCAACGGCGAGGTGCTGGCGACCGACGTGCGGGTGCCCTCGCTCTACGCCGAGCCGCGCCGGCTCATTGACGTTGACGAGGCGGCCGAGCTCCTGACCGCCGACCTGCCCGATCTCAATGCCAAGGAGCTGCGCGAACGGCTGGCGTCAAAGCGCGGCTTCGTCTGGCTCAAGCGCGACATCACGCCGGAGCAGCAGCGTGAGATTTACCGCCAAGGGCTGCCGGGCATCGGCTTCCTCAACGAGAACAAGCGCGACTATCCGAACGGCGATGAAGTCTCGCATCTGCTCGGCCGCGTCGACATCGACAACCAGGGCATCGCCGGCATCGAGAAATGGCTCGACGGCCAAGGCCTGATGGCGCTGCACATGGCGGGGCTCGCCTCGGACCGGCTGCAGACGCCGGTGCAGCTCGCGCTTGATCTGCGCGTCCAGCACGCGCTGCGCGACGAGCTCGTCGCCGCGCGCGCCAAATTCCACAGCATCGCGGCGGCGGGCGTCGTGCTCAATGTCCGCACCGGCGAAATCGTCGCCATGGTGTCGGAGCCCGACTTCGATCCCAACGATCCGCAGGACCCGCACGACCAGACGCTGATCAACCGGCTGACGACCGGCGTCTATGAAATGGGCTCGACGTTCAAGGCCTTCACGGTGGCGATGGCGCTCGATTCCGGCAAGGCGACGCTGAAATCGACTTTCGACGCGCACAATCCGCTGCATTACGGCAAGTTCGAGATTCACGATTTCGAGCCGATGCAGCGCGCGCTCACCGTGCCGGAAATCTTCACCTACTCGTCGAATATCGGCGCCGCGCATATTGCGATGGCCATGGGCATCGATGCGCACAAGGCATTCCTGAAAAAGATGGGCCAGCTCGATCGGCTGCGCACCGAACTGCCGGAAAGCGCCGAGCCGATCGTGCCCAGGCACTGGGGCGAGCTGAACACGATGACGATCGCCTTCGGCCACGGCCTCTCGGTCGCGCCGCTGCAGGCGGTGATGGGGGTCGCGGCGCTGATGAACGGCGGCATTCTGATCCCGCCGACATTTCTCAAGCGCAGCGAAGCCGAGGCGCAAGCGCTCGGCACCCGCGTCGTCAAGCCCGAGACCAGCCTGATGATGCGCTATCTGATGCGGCTCAATGTCGAGAAAGGCACCGCATCGAAGGCCGACGTGCCGGGCTATTATATCGGCGGCAAGACCGGAACCGCCGACAAAGTGGAATTCGGCCGCTACTCCAAGACCAGAGTGCTGACCGATTTCATGGCGGTATTGCCGGCCGACCAGCCGCGCTATCTGGTCCTGATCATGCTGGATGAGCCGCAGGCGCTGCCGGAGACGCACGGCTTCAAGACGTCGGGCTGGAACGCGGTGCCGACCGGTGGAGCGGTCGTAGCGCGTATCGCGCCGCTGCTCGGAATCCAGCCGCGCCTGGACCTGCCGCCGGCCGATCAGCTGATACTGGCCTCGCTGAAGGAAAACCGCTAAGCCACTGCCCTCTTTGTCGACGATACGGATGTCGACCGGGCCCCAATGAAACTTCACGAGATTTTGCCGTCCGACGCGGAACTCGACGCGCACCACGCCGCTCTCGACATCGGCGGGGTGACGGCGGACAGCCGTACCGTCAAACCCGGCACCCTGTTCATCGCCATTCCCGGCACCAAGGCCGACGGTCTCAGTTTTGTACCGGCTGCGATTGCCGCCGGCGCTGCCGCCATCGTTGCCGAGCAGAGGCCGCAAAGTCCATTGCCTAAGAATGTCGCCTTCGTGCGCGTCGGCAATGCGCGGCGCGCACTGGCGCTGATCGCGGCAAAATTCCATCCGCGACAGCCGAGCATCATTGCTGCCGTCACCGGCACCAGCGGCAAAACGTCCGTGGCCGCCTTCACGCGGCAAATCTGGACCGCGCTCGGGCGCAGCGCTGCAAGCATCGGCACCGTCGGCATCGTGTCGCCGCGCGGTGAGACTTACGGCTCGCTGACGACGCCTGACCCGGTCGCGCTGCATCGCTCGATCGACAAACTTGCCGGCGAAGGCGTGACGCATCTCGCCATCGAAGCCTCTTCGCATGGCCTCGATCAATCGCGGCTCGACGGTTTGCGCATCGCGGCCGGCGGCTTCACCAATATCACCCGCGATCATCTCGATTATCATCCGAGCTTCGACGCCTATCTCGACGCCAAGCTGCGGCTGTTCAAGGTGCTGCTCGAACCGGGCGCGGCGGCCGTGATCTATGCCGATCACGATCGCGCCGACGCCGTGGTGGACGCGGCCAAGGCGCGCGGCCTCGCGATCATGACTGTCGGGCACAAAGGCAGCGGCATTCGCCTTGCCGAAGCCAAGATCGACGGCTTTGCGCAGACGATGCGGATCGAGCACGACAAGAAAACTTATCGGCTGCATCTGCCGCTGGTCGGCGAATTCCAGATCGAGAATGCGCTGGTCGCCGCCGGTCTTGCGATTGCGACCGGCAGCGACGCGGCTTCGACCTTCGCCGCGCTCGAACATCTCACCGGCGCCAAAGGCCGCCTCGAACGGGTCGGCACCAATCGCGGCGCACCGATTTTTGTCGATTACGCGCATAAGCCCGACGCGCTCGCCAAGGCGCTCGAGGCGCTGCGCCCCTATGTGACCGGCAAGCTTGTCGTCGTGTTCGGCGCCGGCGGCGATCGCGACCGCGGCAAGCGACCGCTGATGGGCGCCATCGCTACGGAAAAAGCGGATCGCGTGATTGTCACCGACGACAATCCGCGCAACGAAAATCCCGCGGCGATCCGCGCCGCGATCCTTGGCGCCGCAAACGGCGCCATCGAGATCGGCGACCGCCGCGAAGCGATCCACCACGCCATTGCCGATCTGCAACCAGGCGACGTGCTGTTGATCGCCGGCAAGGGCCATGAAACCGGCCAGATTATCGGTGACCGGGTGATCGAATTCAGCGATCATGAAGCAGTGGCTACGGCTCTCAAGGAACTCGCAGCATGAGTATTGCGCCCGCGCTGTGGACCATTGACGCGATGGCGCAAGCGATGCGCGCCGAGCGTCAAGGTGGGCTTCATGGCGCGCTGCCGGAAACGATTCGCGGGCTGTCGATCGACAGCCGCTCCATTCAACCGGGCGAGGCCTTCTTCGCCATTACCGGCGACAGTCGCGACGGCCATGACTTTGTCGCGCAGGCGCTCGCCGCCAAGGCCGGATTGGCGGTGGTCGCGGCCGACCGGCGCGGGCAATTTCCCGCCGACGCGCCGCTCCTGATCGTGCCCGATGTGCTCGCCGCCCTGCGCGAGCTTGCTGTCGCTGCTCGCGCGCGTTTCCAAGGCAAGGTGATCGGCGTCACCGGCTCGGTCGGCAAGACCAGCACCAAGGAAGCGTTGCGGGTGGCGCTGGCGAAAGACGGTGAGACCCACGCTTCGATCGCCTCCTACAACAATCATTGGGGCGTGCCGCTGTCGCTCGCGCGCTGCCCCGCGAGCGCGCGCTACGCCGTGTTCGAGATGGGCATGAATCACGAAGGCGAGATCGAGCCGCTGACCCGGCTGGTGCGCCCGCATGTCGCGATCATCACCACGATCGCGCCGGTGCATCTCGAATTTCTCGGCACGCTCGCCAAGATCGCCGATGCCAAGGCCGAGATCTTTTGCGGCATCGAGCCGGGCGGCGCGGCGGTGCTCAATCACGACATCGCCCAGTTCAATCAGCTCAAGCGCCGCGCCAAGGAAGCCGGTGTCGCGCGCATCGTCTCGTTCGGCGAAAACAAGAAAGCCGATGCGCGCCTCGTCAAACATGTGCTGCAGGCGCGCTCCTCGACAGTCGAAGCCAATATTCTCGGCGCCGAGATCACTTACAAGATCGGCGCGCCGGGCCGGCATCTGGTCAGCAATTCGCTTGCGGTACTCGCGGCCGTCGAACTGGTCGGCGCCGACCTTGCGCTCGGCGCGCTGGCGCTCGGCGAGCTCAATCCCGTCGCCGGACGCGGCACACCGATCGAGATCGAGCCGCCCGGCGGTTCCGCGCTCGTCATCGACGATAGCTATAACGCCAATCCGGCTTCGGTCGCCGCAGCCCTCGCCGTGCTCGGCAAGGCGACGGTCGGTCCGCGCGGCCGCCGCATTGCCGTTCTCGGCGACATGCTCGAGCTCGGCCCGAAAGGCCGGGCGCTGCATCGCGGCCTCGCCGACGCCGTCGTCACCAATGCCGTCGATCTGGTATTCTGTTGCGGTCCGCTGATGCATGCACTGTGGCAGGCTCTTCCCGCGAGCCGCCGCGGCGGCTATGCAGAAGACTCAAGCCTGCTCGAGGCGCAGGTGCTGCCCGCGATCCATGCCGGCGATGTCGTCATGGTCAAAGGCTCGCTCGGCTCGCGCATGGCGCCCATCGTCAAGGCGTTGCAGCGAGCCTATCCACGGCACGACACCGGCGAACACTCGCTGCTGCAAGACACCACCGCGCTGCAAGGTTGATGCAATGCTGTATTGGCTCGTCGAACTGTCGGACAGGCTCTCTGTCCTGAATGTCTTTCGCTACATCACCTTTCGCACCGGCGGCGCGATCATCACCGCTTTGCTGTTCGTGTTCCTGTTCGGCCAGATCATGATCGACCGGCTGCGCCTGTTGCAGGGCAAGGGCCAGCCGATCCGCAGCGACGGGCCGAAATCTCACATCGTCGCCAAGGCCGGCACGCCGACCATGGGCGGACTCTTGATCCTCTCCGGCATGCTGGTGTCGACGCTGCTCTGGGCCAATCCGTCCAACCCTTATGTCTGGGTGGTGCTCGGCGTCACGCTCGGCTTCGGCCTGATCGGCTTCTACGACGATTATCTGAAAGTCTCCAAGCAGTCGCATGACGGCTTCGGCGGCCGCTCGCGGCTCGCGCTTGAATTCATCATCGCAGCGATTGCCTGCGTGGCGCTGGTCAAGCTCGGCCAGGTGCAATTCTCGATGACGCTCGTGTTCCCGTTCTTCAAGGAATTTGTGCTCAATCTCGGCTGGTTCTTCATATTGTTCGCGATGTTCATCATTGTCGGCGCCGGCAATGCGGTGAATCTCACCGACGGGCTCGACGGGCTTGCCATCGTGCCGGTGATGATCGCGGCCGCGAGCTTCGGCATGATTTCGTATCTGTCGGGCAATGCGGTGTTCGCCGATTATCTGCAGATCCATTACGTCGCCGGCACCGGCGAGCTTGCGGTGCTGTGCGGGGCGGTGGTCGGCGCCGGCCTTGGCTTTCTCTGGTTCAACGCGCCGCCGGCGACGATCTTCATGGGCGATACCGGTTCGCTCGCGCTTGGCGGCATGATCGGGGCGGTCGCGGTCGCGACCAAGCACGAGATCGTGCTGGCGGTGATCGGCGGGCTGTTTGTGCTGGAGGCCGTGTCGGTGATCGTGCAGGTGGTGTCGTTCAAGCTCACCGGCAAGCGCGTATTCAAGATGGCGCCGATCCACCATCACTTCGAGCAGCTCGGCTGGACCGAGCCGCAGATTGTCATCCGGTTCTGGATCGTGTCGGTCGTGCTGGCACTTGTCGGGCTTTCGACCTTGAAGCTGAGGTAAGCGCCGTGATTCCGGTCACGACCTTTAAGGGGAAAAAGGTCGCCGTGTTCGGGCTCGGCGGCTCCGGCCTGAGCAGCGCCAGCGCGCTGCTCGCCGGCGGCGCCGATGTCGTCGGCTATGACGATACCGAGGCGAGCGTCGCCAAAGCCAATGCCGCCGGCATTCCGACCGCCGACCTGCGCAAGACCGATTGGACACGCATTGCCGCCCTCGTTCTTGCGCCCGGCGTGCCGCTGACCCATCCGCAGCCGCATTGGGTGGTCAAGCTCGCGCGCGACGCCAATGTCGAAATCATCGGCGACATCGAATTGTTCTGCCGCGAGCGCGCGCGCCACGCGCCGGGCTCGCCCTTCGTCGCCATCACCGGCACCAACGGCAAATCGACGACGACGGCTTTGATCGCGCATCTGGTCAAGTCCGCCGGCATGGACGCGCAACTCGGCGGCAATATCGGCACCGCGATCCTGTCGCTGCAGCCGCCGGCTCTTGCCGCAAAGCCGCTGCGCGTGCATGTCATCGAATGCTCGTCCTATCAGATCGATCTCGCGCCCTCGCTCGATCCCTCCGTCGGCATCCTGATCAATCTGAGCGAAGATCATCTCGATCGCCACGGCACCATGGAGCATTACGCCGCGGTGAAGGAGCGCCTGGTCGCCGGCGTGCCGGGCCAAGGGAACCAAGGGGGCCCAGTCGGCACTGCGGTGGTCGGCGTCGACGACAATTGGTGCAGCGCCATTGCCGACCGGCTGGAACACGCCGGCAAGCGCCTGGTGCGCGTCTCGGTCAAACGAAAACTGAGCGGCGGCATCTATGCCGAGGGGCCGCGCATCATTCGCGCCGAGCCCCCGCTGTCCTCTCCCGCGCATGCGGGGGAGACAAGAGAGGGGGTCGTCGCCGACATTTCCGGCATCGGTTCGCTGCGCGGCGTGCACAATGCGCAGAACGCCGCTTGCGCCACGGCCGCCGCGCTGGCGCTCGGCTTCGATGCGGCGACGATCCAGGCCGGGCTCAAATCCTTTCCGGGCCTCGCGCACCGCATGGAAGAGGTCGGCCGCCGCGGCTTTGTGCTGTTCGTCAACGATTCCAAGGCGACCAATGCGGACTCGGCAGCGCAAGCGCTGGCCTGCTTCACCGACATTTATTGGATCGCCGGCGGCAAGCCCAAGACCGGCGGCATCGAATCCTTGCGCGCGTTCTTTCCGCGCATCCGCAAGGCCTATCTGATCGGCGAAGCGGCGGAAGATTTCGCCAAGACACTCGGCAATGACGTGCCGCACGAGATCGACGGCACGCTCGACAAGGCTGTCGCCGCGGCAACGCGCGACGCCGAAGCCTCGCCGAGCCGCGAGCCGGTGGTGCTGCTCTCGCCGGCCTGCGCGTCGTTCGACCAGTATCGCAATTTCGAAGTCCGCGGCGATGCGTTCCGGGAGCTGGTGCGCGCGCTGCCGGGCATGATTGCGAAGAGGGGCATTAGAGCTTGGCGGCACATAGCCGGCCAGCCGTATCTCTTCATCGGCAGTACACAAAACGGAATTTTTCTATAGCTTCATTTTCTATGGTAACCGTCGCGCCGATCCTTATTTTTGTACTACTTGGTCAGAAGCGAGCCATCCGCCAGAGGTTCGGCGAATTAATCGGGCGAATTTCTGCTACATTTTAAGATGTCGCGTTCATTTTCTTTGACGCTGTAAAGTATAATAGAGAACATCGACTAGATAAATTAGCAAAATCAAATACTTAATACGTACCGTAGCTTGTCTTGTACAGACAATAAATTAGCGTGTACCGTGTTTTCAGGATACTGGACGCCCGTTAAACAGGAGGCCATCGTGGCCGTCACACTAGGAAGAAGCCAGAGCGAGCCTCGGCCTCGGCTCCTCGACATCGTCAGCCGCATGCAACCAGGGACTGTCTTCGGTTACTGCTGAAGTTCTTGCGCGAGTTGGAATTTCCGAAGCCTCATTCCCCGTACGCTTCAACACATCCAAGTGCTGGAACTTTTCAACAAGAAGGAATCCACCGACACCTTAACTCTGCGCGGATTTAGAATCAAAACGCGTTCGCCGATTGGTGAAAGCCACGTAGCCAAGGTTCTCTTCGTCTATCCGTAAGATGCCCGCGCATCCGAAATAGCTTCAGCAAACACGACAGCCGACACAAGACGCTACCTGCTTGCTGCCGGTTACTGAAAACAGCCGCCAACACCTCATAACCCGTCTCAGGCAAAATCGAGCGGACGTGTGAGCGTCTCCCAAAAATCGCTCCGGCAAAATGAAAGTCGCGCGCTGAAAAGCTTGAGCCCGCTCAACAGGCCAAATCTGGACCAACCGTCGGCGAAAGACTGACAACCTTCAAGAGCGTCAGTTTTGTTCAATCGCGACAGAAAGCCATGATGCGCAATGTGTGCTTCTCACGGTCTTGCCGAGTAGCCGCTCCAGGACGGAGAAAGAGCGTCCGACGCGATCAATGATAGGACGAAGTAGTTGAGGGCACGACGCCTCTGGAATTGCAGGCGCTTGAGGCTGAATTCAAAGGCGTTACTCTGTTGGACTGCCCGCGCGTCTCTCGACGATATTTCTCATCTTTTGGAGTGGGTTCGCTAATAGAGACGGGTCAATTCTCGTTTGCTTCTCCTCGCCGCCATTGTGGCTACCAACTTCGGCGCGGTGGAGTTCGTGCCGAACATTGCCATCGCAATAAATGCGGCTAGTCGCATCAGTCCAAGTTGAGACCATCGCCCGATAAAATATGTTCCATCTGCGAAAGGCTGGTCACTCGATCCACGACGACCTTCAATTCTTAATCGCCATCGCACTATATTTTGCCTTCGCGGTCGTCATCTTTCCTGTATGCGCACAACTTCGAATTGCGAGCGCCTCAGATTACGCTGTGGCTCCGACCATTGGGCGGTCAGCACGGCTGACGCGCCAAGCGCTAAATCTTAATCCCCCTTAAACCATCCCAATGTCACCTCTAATCCGGGGACTTTTCCCGGGGACGTGATGGCTTCGCGCGCGCAACCGACGCCGTTTTCCGAATGGTGGTGGACGGTCGATCGGCCGACCTTGGCGGCCCTCGGCGCGCTGATGCTGGCCGGCATCGTGCTGTGCCTCGCCGCGAGCCCGCCGGTCGCGGCCCGCCTCGGGCTCGACCCGTTCCATTTCGTCAACCGCCAGATCTTCTTCCTCATTCCCGCCGTCGCGGTGATGCTGGCGACGTCGTTCCTGTCGCCGCACGACATCCGCAAAGTGGCGCTGGTGGTTTTCGTCGTCAGTATCTGCCTGATGGCGGTGACGCCCTATTTCGGCGCCGAGATCAAAGGCGCCAAGCGCTGGCTGGTGATCCTCGGCGTCAATATCCAGCCGTCGGAATTCATGAAGCCGGCTTTCGTCGTGCTGATCGCCTGGCTGTTCGGCGAGACCGCGAAGCGGCCGGAAATGCCGGCCAATTCCATCGCGCTCGTGCTGCTGATCGTCGTCGTCGCGCTTTTGGTCATGCAGCCGGACTTCGGCCAGACCATGCTGGTGTCACTGGTTTGGGGCGCGCTGTTCTACATGGCGGGCATGCGCTTCATCTGGGTGATGGGGCTGGCCGGCGCCGCGGGGCTCGGCCTCACCGCGGCCTTCTTCACCGTCCCGCACGTGGCGCAACGCATCAACCGCTTCCTCGATCCCGCCTCCGGCGACACGTTCAATATCGATATCGCGACGGAATCCTTCATCCGCGGCGGCTGGTTCGGCCGCGGCCCGGGCGAAGGCACCATCAAGCGCATCCTGCCCGAAGGTCACACCGACTTTATTTTCGCCGTGGCGGCGGAAGAGTTCGGGGTGGCCTTGTGTCTCATCCTGGTGTCGTTATTTGCGTTCATAGTGATCCGCGCGCTGACCAAGGCGATGCGCACCGACGACCCGTTCATCCGTTTCGCCGCGGCAGGGCTCGCCATCCTGTTCGGCCTGCAATCCACCATAAACATGGCAGTCAATCTGCATCTGATGCCGGCCAAGGGAATGACATTGCCGTTCGTATCCTATGGCGGTTCCTCGCTGATCTCGCTCGCCTATGGCATGGGCATGCTGGTGGCGCTGACGCGCGAGCGGCCCCGCGCCAAGCTCGGCGGCGGCAATCTGCTGGCGGCGGGCGCGGTGTGATGGACGCCGGGCGCGGCCTGAAACCGTTTGCACCGGTGCTTGCGGCCGCCGGCGGCACGGGCGGTCACTTGTTTCCCGCCGAAGCGCTTGCCGCCGCGCTCGATAAGCGCGGCATTCCGGTTCATCTGGTCACCGATCGCCGCGCCGCGCGTTTCGGCGGCGCGTTCGCCGACGACAGGGTCCACGTCGTCGCCAGCGCGACATTTCATTCGCGCAATCCGATCGCGATGGCGCAGACTCTGACGACGCTCGCCGCCGGCTTCAATCAGGCGCGCAGGCTGATCCGGCGGCTCAAGCCCTTGGCCGTCATCGGCTTCGGCGGCTATCCGACCCTTCCGCCGGTCATGGCCGCGGTCTGGTGCCGCGTGCCGAGCCTCGTTCACGATTCCAACGCCGTCATCGGCCGCGCCAACCGCCTGCTGGCGCCGCGCGTCACTGCGATCGCCACGACTTTTCCCGACGTGTTCGCCGATGCGCCGGCTCTGGCGGCCAAGGCGACGCTGACCGGCAATCCGCTGCGGCCGGCGGTGATCGCCGCGGCAGCCGTGCCCTATCCCGCGCCCGGCGAGCCGCTGCGTCTTCTCGTCACCGGCGGCAGCCAGGGCGCCCGCATCATGGCCGATATCGTGCCCGCCGCGATCACCCGTCTCGATCCGGCCTTGCGGGCGCGGCTCGCCATCGTGCAGCAGGCGCGCGAGGAAGATCTGAGCCGCGTCAGCGAGACTTACGCGAGCCTTTCGGTGGCGTCGGAGATCGCGCCGTTCTTCTCCGATCTGCCGGCGCGCATGGCGGCGTCGCATCTCGTGATTTCGCGCTCCGGCGCCTCGACCGTCGCCGAACTGGCCGCGATCGGCCGTCCGTCGATCCTCGTGCCGCTGCCGGGCGCGCTCGACCAGGATCAATTCGCCAATGCCGGCGTGCTCGAAAGCGCCGGCGGCGCGTTGCGGCTGCGCCAGGATGATTTCACCCCGCAGCGGCTCGCCGCCGAGATCGCCGTGCTTGCCGGCAAGCCGCAACGGCTCACGGCCATGGCGGCAGCCGCGCAATCGGTGGGCCGGCTCGACGCCGCGGAACGGCTGGCCGACCTCGTGCTCAAGGTGGCGGGATTGCCCGCGACACCATAATCTCAGCATTATCCGTCACTTACGGCTGGACTTGTCGCGGCCGTCGCGGTCTTTCATTGATAGGAATTGGGGACGTGCCGGGCATGGGGCCCAGATACCTCACCAAATACAGCGCCACCGGGGAGCCCATATGAAACTGCCGCGCGACATCGGCCCGGTGCATTTCATCGGCATCGGCGGGATCGGCATGAGCGGCATCGCCGAGGTGCTGGTCAATCTCGGCTATGTGGTGCAGGGCTCCGACCAGGCCGACAGCGCCAATGTCAAACGGCTGCGCGACAAAGGCGTGAAGGTTTCGATCGGGCATGCCGCCGATAATCTCGACGGCGCCCGCGTCGTCGTCGTGTCCTCGGCGATCAAATCCGACAATCCCGAACTGATCGCGGCGCGCGCGCAGCGGCTCGCGGTAGTGCGGCGCGCTGAAATGCTCGCCGAACTGATGCGGCTGAAAAGCTGCGTCGCCATTGCCGGCACCCACGGCAAGACCACGACCACCTCCATGGTGGCGACGCTGCTCGACGCCGGCAATTTCGATCCGACCGTGATCAATGGCGGCATCATCAATGCCTATGGCACCAATGCGCGGCTCGGCGCCGGCGACTGGATGGTGGTCGAGGCCGACGAGTCCGACGGCACGTTCCTGAAATTGCCGGCCGACATCGCCATCGTCACCAATGTCGATCCCGAACACCTCGATCACTTCAAGACTTTCGAGGCGGTGCAGGACGCATTCCGCGCCTTCGTCGAGAACGTGCCGTTCTACGGCTTCTCGGTGATGTGCACCGATCATCCGGTCGTGCAGAAGCTCGTCGGCCATATTCAAGATCACCGCATCATCACTTACGGCGAAAATCCGCAGGCCGATGTGCGCCTCGTCGACATCTCGCATGCCGGCGGCAACTCGCTGTTCACGATCATGTTCAACGAACGCGCCGGACAGCCGCCGCATGAGATCAAGAACATCGCGCTGCCGATGCCGGGACGGCACAATGCGCTCAACGCCACCGCCGCGGTCACCGTGGCGCACGAGCTCGGCGTCGCCGATGACGTGATCCGCACCGCGCTCGCCAAATTCGGCGGCGTGCGCCGGCGCTTTACCAAGACCGGCATGTGGAACGGCGTCACCATCATCGACGACTATGGCCACCACCCGGTCGAGATCGCGGCCGTGCTCAAGGCGGCGCGCGAATCGACCAAGGGCCAGGTGATCGCGGTGATGCAGCCGCATCGCTATACGCGGCTTGAGGCTTTGTTCGATCAGTTCTGCACCTGCTTCAACGACGCCGATGTCGTCGTCGTCGCGCACGTCTATCCGGCGGGCGAGGCCCCGATCAAAGGCGCTGACCGTGATGGATTGGTGCAGGGCTTGCGCACGCATGGCCATCGCCAGGTGGTCGCGCTCGACAGTCCCGAGCAATTGGCGTCGCTCATCGCCGGCATCGCTACACCGGGCGACTACGTCGTCTGCCTCGGCGCCGGCTCGATCACGCAATGGGCCTATGCGCTGCCGGGAGAATTGGCGGGCCCGCCTAAAGCCGAGTGACGGGGCAGCCCATGACGTTTCCCGATCTGGCGCCGGCGCTGAAGAAGACCATGCCGGAGCTGCGCGGCCGGCTCCTCGCCAATCAATCTCTGGCGGAACTCACCTGGTTTCGCGTCGGCGGCCCGGCGCAGCTTCTGTTCATGCCGGAGGACGAAGCCGACCTCGCTTACTTCCTGAAAAATCTCGCCGCCGATATCGCCGTCACCGTGATCGGCCTCGGCTCCAATCTGATCGTGCGCGACGGCGGCATCGCGGGCGTCGTGATCCGGCTCGGCCGCGGCTTCAGCGATGTCGCCATCGAAGGCTTGCATGTCCGCACCGGCACGGCGGTGCCGGACGTGAAAGTCGCGCGCGCGGCGCAAGAGGCCGGCATCGCCGGACTCGCATTCCTGCGCGGCATTCCGGGCGGCATCGGCGGCGCGCTGCGCATGAATGGCGGCGCTTATGGCCGCGAAACCAAAGACACGCTGATCGAAGCACGCGCGGTCGACCGCCACGGCGGCGTCCATGTGCTCAAGAATGCCGACATGCATTACACCTACCGCCATTGCGGCGCGCCGGACGATTACATCTTCACGCAAGCGGTGTTTGCCGGCGAGCGCGGCGACCCGGCGGTCATCGCAGCCGAGATGGACAAGATCACGGAATCGCGCGAGGCGACGCAGCCGATCAAAAGCCGCACCGGCGGCTCGACGTTCAAAAACCCGCCGGGCGGCAAAGCCTGGCAACTGATCGATGCCGCCGGCTGCCGCGGCCTGCGCCAAGGCGACGCGCAGGTCTCGGAAATGCACTGCAACTTTCTGATCAATCTCGGCGGCGCCAGTGCCGCCGATATCGAGACCTTGGGCGAAACCGTGCGGCAACGGGTCAAAGCCAATTCGGGTGTCGAACTCGAATGGGAAATTAAGCGGATCGGGGTTGCGGCTGCCTGAACGGCCGTTTCGTGACGCCTTTTTGTTGTCCCAGGCAAAAATGTGACGAACGCGCTTCGACTCTCGACCTTTCCATAATTGTCGATTCTATTGGTCTTTCCCGCGAATCACCTGCGTTAAGCCTTAGCGCTTAGCCTTGGCGTTTAAGCATTGGCGTTTAGGCATTGGGCTGGGCCGAGGTATCGGGCTGCGGCCGAGACCAACCGGTCCAAACTTTGTGGCTTTAGGAAAATGGCCAAACATGTCGCCGTGCTGATGGGGGGCTGGTCGGCGGAGCGCGAAGTGTCGCTGCGCTCGGGCAAGGCCTGTGCCGCTGCGCTGACGCGTCAGGGCTACCGGGTCACGCCGATCGATGTCGGCCGCGATATCGCCGCCGTTTTGACCGCCGCCAAGCCCGACGCAGCGCTCAATGTGCTGCACGGCCGGCCCGGCGAAGACGGCACGCTGCAAGGGCTTCTGGAAATCCTCGGCATCCCCTACTCGCATTCCGGCGTGATGGCCTCGGCGGTCGCCATGCAGAAGGACTACGCCAAGGCGATGTTTCGCGCCCACGGCGTTCCGGTCGCCGAGGACCGCGTGGTGTCGCGCTTCGAAGCGGCCAAGACGCATCTGATGCCGCCGCCTTATGTGATCAAGCCGATCGCCGAAGGCTCGAGCGTCGGCGTCTTCATTGTCACCGACAAGCACCCGCATCCGCCGCAGGAACTGTTTCGCGACGACTGGGCGTTCGGCGACAAGGTGATGGTCGAGCGCTACGTCGCCGGCAAGGAACTCACCTGCGCGGTGATGGGCGACCGCGCGCTCGACGTCATCGAGATCGTGCCGACGACCCGCTTCTACGATTACGAGGCCAAATATGCCGCCGGCGGCTCCCAACATCTGCTGCCGGCGCCGGTTTTACCGAATGTTTACCAGGAGGTCCGAAGACTGGCTCTGGCTGCCCATGACGCGCTTGGCTGCCGCGGCGTGAGCCGCGCGGACTTTCGCTACGACGATCGGGGAACTGGGGAGCTGATCTGTCTAGAGGTCAACACACAACCGGGGATGACCGAGACCTCGCTCGTGCCGGAGCTTGCCGCATACGCGGGCATCACCTTCGATGAGCTGGTGAAATGGATGGTGGAGGACGCCTCGACCAATCGCTGACGCGGTCGGGGCCAAAAGGGGTGGATCAGATCGGCTCGCCATTTGACGAGCCGACGCTGTCGCACGCCCACACTCATCCCCAGACCCTTGCCGATGACGAGGCTGCGGGCCGCTTCACCCGGTTTTCCGGCTATGGCCGCAAGGTGGCGCGCTTTGCCGAACGCCTGCCGCGCGGCTTCGGCGCCGCCGCCACGGTCCTGATCATCGGCGGCGCGCTCGCCTATGGCGCGGTGCGCGGCCAGCATGTTACCGCCGTCATCGATTGGTTCAAAGCGGCCCGCGATGCCACAGCCAATTCGGCTGGCTTTCGCATCGCTGCCATTTCGCTCTCCGGCCAGAAAGAAGTCAGCCGCGAAGAGATTTTGACCACCGCCGGCGTCACCGGTGGCGCCTCGCTGTTGTTCCTCGATGCCGATGCGGCGCGCGCCCGCCTGATGGCAAATCCGTGGATCGCCGACGCCGCGGTCTTAAAGCTCTATCCCGACCGGCTGCAGATCTCGATCACCGAGCGTCAAGCCTTCGCGCTGTGGCAGAAGGACGGCCACGTCAACGTCATCGCCGCCGACGGCACCGTGCTCGAACCCTATGTCGAGGACCGCTATCTCGGCCTGCCGCTGGTCGTGGGCCACGGCGCCGAACGGCAGGCCAAGGATTTCCTCGCCTTCCTCGACCGCTACCCCGACATCCGTGCGGTGATGCGCGCCTCCATCATGGTGGCGGAACGGCGCTGGAACCTGCGCCTGAACAACGGCATCGACGTGAAGCTCCCGGAATCCAATGTCGGCGGCGCGCTCGACCGGCTGATGGCGCTTGACCGCGATAAAAAGCTTTTGTCGCGCGACATCACGATGATCGATATGCGCCTGCCCGATCGCGTCACCGTGCGCCTGTCGGATGCCGCGGCGGCCGCTCGCGACGAGATCAACAAAGCCAATACCAACAAAAAGAAAAAGGCGGGGGACGCATGAACACCCTCGGTTACGGCCTGACCCCGAAAATGAAGCCGATTTCGCCGCGCCGGAGCGCGGTCGTTGCCGCGCTCGACGTCGGCTCGAGCAAGGTCGTCTGCATGATTGCGCGGCTGCGCCCGCGCGCGCCGCAGCAGGTCCTGACCCGCCGCAGCCACGGCATCGAGATCATCGGCTTCGGCCATACCGTCGCCCGCGGCATGAAGGCCGGCGCCGTCGTCAATCTCGGCCAGGCCGAAGAAGCCATCCGCCAGGCGGTCGATGCCGCCGAGCGCATGGCCGGTGTCGAAATCGAGTCGGTCGTGCTGTCGCTCTCGGCCGGGCGGATGGCGAGCGAGCTGTTTGCCGCCGAGATCGAAATCGTCGGTTCCACCATTTCCGACCACGATATCGCCCGCGTTCTCGCCGCCGGCAGCCGCCATTCTTTGCGTGATGGCCGCGCCATTCTGCACTCGCTGCCGGTGGGCTACGCCATCGACGGCGTCGCAGGCGTCCGCGATCCGCGCGGCATGCTCGGCGCGCGCTTCGGCGTCGATATGCATGTCGCGACCATCGATATCGCGGCGGCCCGGAACCTGATGCTGGCGGTCGAACGCTGCCATCTCGGCGTCGAGGCCATGGTCGCGAGCCCCTATGTCGCCGGCCTGTCGGTGCTGGCCGACGACGAGGCCGATCTCGGCTCGATCGTGGTCGATCTGGGCGCCGGCACCACCACAATGGCCGCTTTCCTCAGCGGCAGGCTGGTTTATGTCGATGGCTTCGCGCTGGGCGGACATCACGTAACCATGGATATCGCCCGCGGCCTCAACGCCCGCGTGTCGGACGCCGAGCGAATCAAAACACTTTATGGCAGTGTGATCAGCGGAGGGTCGGACGAGCGTGACATGATCACGGTGCCGCCGCTGAGCGACGACGAGCGCGAGCAGGCGCAGCTGATTTCCCGCGCGACGCTGGTGAGCATCATCAAGCCGCGCGTCGAGGAAATACTGGAAATGGTCCGCGACCGGCTGGCCAATTCCCCGCTCAGCGCCGACCGGCGCGGCCATGTCATCCTTACCGGCGGCGCGAGCCAGCTCACCGGATTGCCGGATCTGGCGGCGCGCATTCTCGGCCGTCAGGTCCGCGTCGCGCGCCCGCTCGGCATTGCCGGCGCGCCGGACGCGGCCAAGGGCGCGGCCTTTGCCGTGGCGGCCGGTCTCCTCGTTTACCCGCAAGCGGCGCATCTCGAGCATTTCGAGTCGCGGCGCAAGCGGCAACTCATGACCGGTTCGGGCGGCTACCTCGCCCGGGTCGGACTATGGCTTCGCGAGAGTTTCTGATGGTCCACAGATGCGAAGTCGGACAATCGCGGCGGTCAGTGGCGGACCGCACCGGGCTTGGCGTGGATAACGCCCGCGCTACGAACAAGAGGCAATCATGACGATCAATCTGAATATCCCCGACATCCGTGAGCTGAAGCCGCGCATCACCGTATTCGGTGTCGGCGGCGCTGGCGGAAACGCAGTCAACAATATGATCACCGCCGGCTTGCAGGGCGTCGATTTCGTGGTCGCCAATACCGATGCCCAGGCGCTCACGATGTCGAAGGCCGAGCGGGTCATCCAGATGGGCGTGCAGGTAACCGAGGGGCTCGGCGCCGGTTCGCAGCCCGATGTCGGTCGCGCTGCCGCCGAAGAGGTGATCGACGAAATCCGCGATCACCTCTCCGGCGCGCACATGGTCTTCGTCACCGCCGGCATGGGCGGCGGCACCGGAACCGGCGCCGCACCGGTGATCGCCAAGACCGCGCGCGAACTCGGCATTCTCACGGTCGGCGTCGTCACCAAGCCCTTCCACTTCGAGGGCCAGCGCCGCATGCGTCTTGCCGACGGCGGCATCACCGAACTGCAGAAATGCGTCGACACGCTCCTGATCATCCCGAACCAGAACCTGTTCCGCGTGGCCAACGAAAAGACCACCTTTGCCGATGCCTTCGCGCTGGCCGATCAGGTGCTCTATTCCGGCGTCGCCTGCATCACCGATCTGATGGTGAAGGAGGGCCTCATCAATCTCGACTTCGCCGATGTCCGCGCCGTGATGCGCGAAATGGGCAAGGCGATGATGGGCACCGGCGAGGCGCAAGGCGACAAGCGCGCGATGACCGCCGCGGAGGCCGCGATCTCCAATCCGTTGATCGACGACGCCTCGATGAAAGGCGCCAGGGGCCTGTTGATCTCCATCACCGGCGGCCGCGATCTCACGCTCTATGAGGTCGACGAAGCGGCGACGCGGATCCGCGAGGAAGTCGAT
The DNA here is from genome assembly GCA_963746715.1 of uncultured Alphaproteobacteria bacterium. Classification (GTDB taxonomy): domain Bacteria; phylum Pseudomonadota; class Alphaproteobacteria; order Rhizobiales; family Xanthobacteraceae; genus BOG-931. Next base: position 637,031 of record CAVVCW010000001.1, read on the forward strand.
CAGGACGCCAATATCATCGTCGGCGCCACCTTCGACGAGAGCCTCGACGGCATGATCCGCGTTTCGGTCGTGGCCACGGGCATCGACCAGGGGATGGCGCAGCAGCGCCCGGCTACGACGCATGCGACCCACGCGGCGCCTGCTGCGCTGCCGGCAACGCATGGGTCACCTTCGGATTCGCGGCTGGCCGATCTGGCGCAGCGCATCCGCGCCGACAATCAGCGCATCGCCGAACGCATCGAGCGCACCGAAGCGGCGACCCGCACGGCGACAGCACCGGCTGCTCCGGCGGCACCGGCTGCCGCGCCGGTCGTAGCTCAGCCGGTCGCAGCGCCGGCAACGCTGAACGCCTCGATCGAATCGGCGGCCAAGGCGGCCATCGCCTCCGCCGTCGAGGACATCACGATCCGCCCGATCGCGCCGAAGCCGTCGCTGTTCATCGATCCGGCCGCGCGCGAGCCGGCGCCGCAGCCTGTCGAGGAGTCGCGCACGTTCATTCCGCCGCAAGCCGAGCGCGTGCCGATGCGGACGCCCCGGATGCCGCGAATCGACGAACTGCCGGTCCCGGCGCAGAACGAAATCCGCGCCCGCCGCGGTGAAATGCCGGATGAGCATCATCCGGAAAAGCAGCGCATGTCGCTGTTGCAGCGCCTCGCCTCGGTCGGGCTTGGCCGTCGCGAGCCGGAGGAGCCGGCTGCGGCGCCTGCCCCGCGCGCGCCGGCGCCGATGCCGGCCGAGCGCCTCGCCGGACGTCCGCCGATGCCGCGCCCGGCCGAACCCCGCCAGGAAGCGCGTCATGAGCCCCGTCATGAGACTCAGCCGCCGGTATCCGAATACGCCAAGCAGCAGCAGCGGCCGGCGCCGTCAGGCCTCGACCACCATGGACGACAGGCTCCTGTGCATAACTCTAGTGAAGAGGATCAGCTCGACATTCCGGCCTTCCTGCGCCGGCAGGCGAACTAGGTTTGGGGCCGGCGCGGCCACGCCAAATGTGGCCGCGCCGACTGTTCCAGGAACCACCGACGTTACCTTAAACTGTTGATAAATCTAGAATAATTTAAAATCCGCCCCGTTGCCGAAACCGGCGCCGGGGCGGATTTTTATTTGGCGCGGCAGGGGAAAAGTTTCGGCCGCCCGATTTTGCGGCCCTGAGCTGACCACAGTGCGGCCGGAAAAAGGTAACAGTCGGTAAGAAAGCGTGAATTGGCCTGATGCTGCAGCGCAAGTAGAGTTTACCACGTCGTAGGGGGAGTTTTGGGGGATTGAGGTTTTTGCGGGCCTGAACGTTGACGGGGCTGACGTTAGGCGATCGCAGCAACCTTACCCAATCTGCAACTGAGCTCGCTATTACTCATGTTGCGTTCCCTCAAGGTGGGGTGGCCACAATTGTTCGGGCGATATTCGCCCGCGTAGTTTGGCCGTAAGGTGTGGGACTAAAACATGACACGGAGCGCGCAGGCCGGCAGGCAAACGACGCTTAAGGATCATGTTACCATTGCCGGTATCGGCGTTCACTCCGGCGCTCCTGCCAATCTCACTTTGCATCCCGCGGAAGCCAATACCGGGATCGTATTTCTGCGCAGCGGCGCCGAAGGCCGGGCCGACCGCGAGCTGCAGGCCAATTACCGCTCCGTCACCGCAACCGAATTCGCCACCGTTCTCGGCGACCATAACGGCCCTGCGGTATCGACCACCGAACATGTGCTTGCCGCGCTCCACGGCTGCGGCGTGGACAATGCGGTCGTCGAGGTCGACGGACCGGAAGTGCCGATCATGGACGGCAGCGCGGCGCCGTTCGTCGCCGCCATCGATCAGGCCGGCATCGTGGTGCTTGCCGAGCAGCGCCGTTACATCCAGGTCCTCAAGACGGTCCGCGTCGGCAAAGGCGAGAGCCACGGCGAGTTACGGCCGCATTTGCGCGGCCTGCGGATCGAAACCGAGATCGAATTCGATCATCCCATGATCGGCCGCCAGGCGGTGGCAATGGACGTCGAGCCCGATACATTCCGCCGCGATCTAGCGCGGGCGCGCACCTTCGGCTTCATGCGCGACGTGTCGAAACTATGGAGCGCGGGCTATGCGCTCGGCGCCTCCTTGGACAACACGGTCGTGGTCGCGGAAGACCGCGTGCTCAATGCCGAAGGCATCCGCTTCCCCGACGAATTCGTGCGGCACAAGGCGGTCGATGCCATCGGGGATCTCGCACTCGCCGGCGCACCGATCATCGGCGCCTATCGTTCCGTGCGCGGCGGGCACAAACTCAATCACGCCGTGCTGAGCGCGCTGATGGCCGACCGTAGCGCCTGGGCCTATGTCGAAATGCCCGAGACCCGCCGTCCGCGCGGCTATGCCGATCTGACGGCCGGTTTTCCGGCGGCGGCCTTCGGGCCGGACGTTTCGTAGGCTTTTTGCCGCGCCCGGTTCCGCGCCCATAGCGTCTTAACTTTTCCGAGTCTTTGCGCCTTAATCCGGGCCGATTGTCTGCCATAATTGTAGCATTCTCATAGGGCTACGGTGCGTTCGCGCGGACTGGCCTTGAGTTACTTGGTGGGGCCGAGCCCGGGGTTGGCGCGAGACCGACGCGCCGAGGGGACATAAATTACGCTCATGATGCTGTGGCGGGGATCTCAGCGACCCGATTCGAGGCTGTGCGCGCTGGCTTGTTGCCTCGCGCTCACGCTCCTTGCCGCGTCGCTCGCGGGCTGCAGCAAGGACGAGGATTACGTCCCCGACCGCCCCGCCGACGCGCTCTATAACGAAGGTCTCTACCTCCTCAACAACAAGCAGGACTACAAGGAAGCGGCGAAGAAATTCGACGCAGTCGACCGCGAGAACCCGTATTCGGATTGGGCGCGCAAGGCGCTCTTGATGTCGGCCTATGCCTATTATCAGGCGCAAGATTACGAATCCTGCGTCAATTCGGCGAAGCGCTATATCGCGCTGCATCCCGGCAGCCCCGACGCCGCCTATGCGCAATATCTGATCGGCGCTTCCTATTACGACCAGATCGTCGACGTCTCGCGCGACCAATCGCGCGCCGACAAGGCGATCGATGCGCTGCAAGAGGTGGTGCGCAAATATCCGAATAGCGAATACGCGATCCAGGCCAAGAAAAAGATCGACATGGCCCGCGACCAGCTCGCCGGCAAGGAAATGGATATCGGCCGCTACTACATGAAAAACCGCGACTTCATCGGCGCGATCAACCGTTTCAAGGTGGTGGTGACGCAATATCAGACCACGCGCCATGTCGAGGAAGCACTGGAACGGCTCAGCGAGGCCTATATCGCGCTCGGCATCAGCGACGAGGCGCAGACCGCCGCGGCCGTGCTCGGGCACAATTTCCCGGAAAGCCCCTGGTACAAGGACGCCTACAATCTTGTGAAGAATAATAACGGCCAGGAGCCGAGCGAAAACAAGCAGTCCTGGATCAGCCGCGCATTCTCGCCAACGCCCACTGCACTTAGGCCCGGGACATCTGCGCCAGCGGCACCGGCGCCGATCGCACCTCCGCCGGTGGCCCCTGCGCCAATGGCACCCGCGCCAAGGGCACCCGCGCCAGGAGCGCCGATCTCAGGGGTGCCGCCGCCGGCGGACAAAGGATGACTGACGTAGCGGCCCGGAATCGGTAATACTCGGCGTCCGAAAGCGCGATTGCGAAGCTCGCGCGCAATGCTTAGTTCGCCGTCACTCCCTTAAGTTTGCCGCTGAAACGTCAACCGAGCCTGCTCAAAGACCTGCCATGCTGGCGCGCCTTTCCATCCGCGATATCGTTTTGATCGAACGGCTGGATATCGATTTCGGCTCCGGCCTTGCCGCGCTCACCGGCGAGACCGGCGCCGGCAAGTCGATCCTGCTCGACGCTTTCGCTTTGGCGCTCGGCGCGCGCGGCGATGTGGCGCTGGTGCGCGAGGGCGCCGAACAGGGCCAGGTGATCGCGGTGTTCGAGCTTGCCAAGAAGCATCCGGCGCGGCGCGTGCTTGCCGAGAACGATCTTGGCTCCGACGACGAATTGATCGTGCGGCGCGTGCAGTTCGCCGACGGCCGCACCCGCGCCTTCATCAACGACCAGCCGGTGAGCGTGCAGGTGCTGCGCGCGCTCGGCGCGGCTTTGGTCGAAATCCACGGCCAGCACGACGATCGCGCCTTTGTCGATGCTGCAACCCATCGCGCGCTGCTCGATGCCTATGGCGGCCTTGAGGACGATGCCACCGCAGTCGCGCAATTGTGGACCGACCGCCGCACGCGCGAAACGGCGGTCGCCGAGCATCGCGCCGCGATCGAGCGCGCGGCGCGCGAAGCCGAATGGCTGCGTCATGCCGTCGATGAGCTCCGTAAGCTCGCCGCACAACCGGGCGAGGAAAGCGCGCTCGCCGAACGCCGCACCACCATGATGCAGGCGGAAAAAGTCGGCGAGGATTTGCGCGCCACGCATGACAGCGTCACCGGACCGAATTCACCGGTGCCGCCGCTTGCCACAGCCGTGCGCCGTCTCGAGCGCCGCGCCACGCAAGTGCCGGCCTTGATCGAGCCGGTGGTGAAGGCGATCGACGCGGCGCTCAATTCGCTCGAAGAGGCGCGGCAGCATCTCGAACATGCCTTGCGGGTCGCTGATTACGATCCGCAGGAGCTTGAACGCATCGAGGAACGCCTGTTTGCGCTGCGCGCCGCCGGGCGCAAATACAATGTGCCGGTCGACAATCTCGCCGCGCTGGCGCAGCGTTACGACACCGAGCTCGCGCTGATCGATGCCGGCGCCGTGCAACTGACAAAGCTCGAGCGCGAGGCGCAGGAGGCGTCTGCGCGCTATCGCGCCGCCGCCGAAGCCCTGTCAACCGCGCGCCGACGCACGGCGCAGAAACTCGACAAGGCGGTGAATGCCGAATTGAAGCCGCTCAAGCTCGAGCGCGCGCAATTCTCCACCGAAATCACCAGCGACAACGAAGGCCCAGATGGGCTCGACCGTATCGAATTCTGGGTGCGCACCAATCCCGGCACGCGGCCGGGGCCGCTGATGAAGATCGCGTCGGGCGGCGAGCTCGCCCGCTTTCTGCTGGCGCTGAAAGTGGTGCTGGCCGACCGCGGCTCGGCGCCGACATTGATCTTCGACGAAATCGACACCGGCGTCGGCGGCGCGGTCGCGGATTCGATCGGCGTCCGGCTGGCGCGGCTTGCTTCGGGTGTCCAGGTGCTTGCGGTGACGCATGCGCCGCAAGTCGCGGCACGCGCCGACCGGCATTATCTCATCAGCAAGGATGCGCTTGCCAAAGGCAAGCGTGTCGCCACCCGCGTCGCCGAGCTCGCAGGCGAGCACCGCCGCGAAGAGATCGCGCGCATGCTCGCCGGCGCCGAAATCACCGCTGAAGCCCGCGCTGCGGCCGAGCGATTGATCCGCGCTGCGGGTTAGTTGAAAGTCACAATGGCCCGCCGCCAAAAATCCGAAACGCCCGTCGACGATCTGTCGGAAAAGCAAGCCAAGGCCGAGCACGCGAAGCTCGAAGCCGAGATCGCTGGGCACGACCGGCGCTATTACCAGGACGATGCGCCGACCGTCAGCGACGCCAAATACGATGCGCTGCGCCGGCGCTATAACGCCATCGAGGCGCGCTTCCCGGACTTGCGCACGCTTAAAAGCCTAACGCAGCGTGTCGGCGCCGCGCCTTCGGCGCGCTTTGCCAAGGTGCGGCACGCAGTGCCGATGTTGTCGCTCGACAATGCCTTTACGGAGGAGGACGTCGCCGATTTTGTCGGCCGCATCCGCCGCTTTCTGCGCCTGCCGGACGACGAGGAAATCGCGTTCTCCGCCGAGCCGAAGATCGACGGTCTGTCGATGTCGCTACGCTACGAAAATGGCGCGCTTGTCACCGGCGCGACGCGTGGCGACGGCGCCGAAGGCGAGGACGTCACCGCGAATGTGAAGACGATCGCCGACATTCCGCACAAACTATCCGGGCGCAAGATTCCGGCCGTGACCGAGGTGCGTGGCGAAGTCTACATGACCAAGGCGGCGTTCCTCGAACTCAACCGCAAACAGGCGGAAGCCGGCAAGCAGCTCTATGTCAATCCGCGCAACACCGCGGCCGGCTCGTTGCGCCAACTCGACGCGTCGATTACGGCGTCACGGCCGCTTGGTTTCTTCGCTTATGCCTGGGGGCAAATGAGCGATATGCCGGAAGAGACGCAGTCCGGCATGATCAAATGGTTCGAGGCCTGCGGCTTTAAGACCAATCCGCTGACCAAAATGTGCCGCTCGCTGGATGCGCTGTTGAAATTCCACAGCGAGATCGAGGCGCGGCGCGCCAGCCTCGATTACGATATCGACGGCGTCGTCTATAAAGTCGACCGTCTCGACTGGCAGGAACGGCTCGGCTTTGTCTCGCGCAATCCGCGCTGGGCGATCGCACACAAATTCCCGGCGGAGAAGGCGACGACTATCGTCAGGGATATCGAAATCCAGGTCGGCCGCACCGGCTTCCTGACGCCGGTCGCCAAGCTCGAACCGGTGACCGTCGGCGGCGTCGTGGTACAGAACGCCACCCTGCATAATGCCGAAGAGATCGCGCGGCTCGATGTTCGCATCGGTGACACGGTGACGATCCAGCGCGCGGGCGATGTCATTCCGCAGGTGCTCGGCGTCGTCGAAGACAAGCGGCCGCGCGGGGCGAAGCCGTATGAGTTTCCGAAAAAGTGCCCGTGTCCGCTGCATACCGACGTGGTGCGCGAGATCATCGCCGGCGGCGCCGAGGGCGCGCGATTGCATTGCACCGGCGAGTTCGCCTGCCCGTATCAGACCATCGAGCACCTCAAGCACTTCGTGTCGCGGCGCGCTTTCGACATCGACGGGCTCGGCGACAAGCAGATCGAGCTGTTCTACGAGCAGGGCTGGGTCAAGGAACCGGCGGATATTTTCACGCTCGAAAAGCGCAACAGGAAGATCAAGCTCGAAGAGGTCGAAGGCTTCGGCGAAACCTCGGTACGCAACCTGTTCGCGGCCATTGCAGCACGGCGCGAGATTTCGCTCGAGCGCTTCATCTATTCGCTCGGCATCCGTCATGTCGGCGAAACCACGGCGGTGGCGCTGGCGCGCGGCTATAGCTCCTGGAGCGCTTTCCACGACGCCTGCCTCAAGCTTGCCAAGGACGACGAAGAAACCAAGGAAGAAATGGACGCGCTCGACCAGATCGGCGACACGGTGATCGAAAGCCTGCACGACTATTTCGGCGAGGCGCATAACCGCAAGCGCATCGAGCGGCTCGCCGAGCGGGCCAAAATCCTCGACGCGGAAAAGCCGCGCAGCGATTCAAAAATCGCCGGCAAGACCGTGGTCTTCACCGGCACGCTGGAAAAGATGACACGCGACGAAGCGAAAGCCTCGGCCGAACGCCTCGGCGCCAAAGTCTCCGGCTCGGTGTCGAAAAAGACAGACTACGTCGTCGCCGGCCCGGGTGCCGGCTCAAAGCTCGCCGAGGCCAAGAAGCACGGCGTTGCGGTGCTCACCGAAGACGAATGGGCGAAGCTCATTCGTTGAGCCTGCCGGTCCTTATTTACAACCCAATGATCAGGCCGCAAGCGGCGTCGTCGCGGCAATCAGCCATCGCCGGGTCGATGCGTCGAGGAGCGGCGCGATTTCGTCACGCACACGCGCGTGATAGGCATCGAGCCACGATACTTCCTCGGGCGTCATCAGCGCGGTGTCGATCAGGCGCGCGTCGATCGGCGCGAGCGTCAGCGTCTCGAACGCGTTGAGTTCTTTTTCCGCGCCGGCGACCGGCTTTGCCGCGGTGACGAGGATGAGATTCTCGATGCGGATGCCGTAAGCGTCGGTGCGGTAATAGCCGGGCTCATTCGACAGGATCATGCCGCGCTTGAGTACCGCGCCGCCGAGCTTGGAAATGCGCGCCGGCCCTTCGTGCACGGACAAATAGCTGCCGACGCCGTGACCAGTGCCGTGATCGAAATCGAGCCCGTCGCGCCAGAGAAATTGTCGCGCCAGAGTATCGAGCTGCGCGCCCGATGTGCCGTCGGGAAAAATCGCGCGCGCAAGCGCGATATGGCCCTTGAGCACGAGGGTAAAATTCCTGCGCATGTCGGCGCTCGGCGCACCGACCGCAAGCGTGCGCGTGATGTCGGTCGTGCCGTCCTCGTATTGGCCGCCGGAATCGACCAGGAACAGTTCGTCCGCGCCGATACGCCTGTTGCTGCGCCGGCTGACGCGATAATGCACGATGGCGCCGTCCGGCCCGGCGCCGGCGATGGTCGGGAACGACACATCCTTCAGCGCGCCGGTATCGCGGCGAAAGCTCTCCAGCGCCTCGACCGCATCGATCTCGGTCAGGCGCCCGCGCGGCGCTTCGCCGTCGAACCAGGCGAGGAAGCGCGTCACCGCCGCGCCGTCGCGCAATTGCGCGGCCTTGGCGCCGGCGATCTCGACCGCGTTCTTGACCGCCTTCATCGGCACGATCGGATCGCCGCCGCGGACGATTTTGCCGCCATTGTCGGCGATGAGCTTGGCAATGGCTTCCGGACAGATGCCGGGATCAAGCCGCACCGCGCGCTGCGCCTTGCCGAGCGCGGCAAGGTCGCGTTCGAAATCGGCATTGGCACGCACATCGGCGAGCTCTTCGAGGCGATGCCGCACGTCGTTGCTCAGCTTGCGGGGATCGATATAGAGCGCAGGCCGGCCGGCCTTGGGCACGATGGCGGAAGCCAGCACCACCGGCGTATGCGGCACATCGTGGCCGCGGATGTTGAACAGCCACGACACCGATTGCGGATCGGACACGATCAGCGCATCGGCCGTGATCTTCTCCAGATCGGCGCCCACGCGCTTGAGCTTCGACGACGCCTCTTCGCCGGCATAGCGCAGATCGTGCAACACCACTGCGCCAAGCGGGGGCGCCGGCCGGTCGGCCCAGGCGCTATCGATTAAATTGTCGGCGACGGCGACCAGGCTTGCCTTGGCCGCTTCGCAGGCTTTGGCGAGCCGCTCGGCGCCATCCACCGTATGCAGCCAGGGCGAATAACCGAGCTTCGCGCCCGCCGACAGATTTTCCTCGATCCATTGCGCCGGCGGATGCTCGATCAGATGGTCGACCGTGAAAGCCGATGTGTCGACTTCGTCACGCACCTGAACCAGATAGCGGCCGTCGACGAAGATGACGGCGCGGTCGGCGAGCACGATGGCAAGCCCAGCCGAACCGTTGAAGCCGGTGAGCCAGGCGAGCCGCTCGGCGCAGGGCGGCACATATTCGTTCTGGTAACGGTCGGCGCGCGGCACGATGAAGCCGTCGAGGCCGCGCTGCTTGAGCTCCGCCCGCAGCGCCGCGAGCCGTGGCGCGATGGCGCCCTTTTCGCCGCGATCCTCGAATGATTGGAAATGGGCTTCGAACATCGGGGTAATTTATGGATGGTAGCGGCGGCGGGCAATGACCGAACGGCGAACACCGCGCCGCAGCACCAGCGTCGTCCAGCCGTCAAGCTCGAACCTGCGTTCAAGCGTCAAAGGGCGATAGGCGGCGAGCACCGCATTGGCCTGTGCATGCAAAATGCCGGACAGCACGATGCGGCCGCCGGGCGCGAGAACGCTTCGGACCGGCTCGGCGAGACGCTTGAGCGGCCCGAGCAGAATATTGGCAAAGATCAGGTCGAACGGCGCGCGGGCACGGATTTCCGGCGCCGTGATGCCATTGGCGTAAAGGCACCTGATGCGATCGCCGGCGCGATTGAGGCGGGCGTTTTCGCGCGCGACACGCACGGAGCCGATGTCGATATCGGTCGCGATTACATTTTGCCGCAACGCGCGCGCGGCGGCGATGGCGAGAATGCCGGTGCCGGTGCCGACATCGAGAATGTGCCGCGGCGCCTGCGCGCCTTTGCAGATATGATCGAGCGCCAATAGGCAGCCGCGCGTCGTGCCGTGATGACCGGTACCGAAAGCCAGCGCCGCTTCGATCTCGATGCCGATACGATTGCCCGGCACGCCGCCGCGATCATGCGCACCGTGCACGATGAAGCGGCCGGCCGGAACCGGCTTCAATCCGGCGAGACTCTCGCCGACCCAATCCCGCGCGGCGATGGTCTCGAAGCGCAGTGCGCTGCCTGCGGCGTCGGCGCCGGCCGCGAGTTCGCACATCGCGGCCTCGTCAGGCGGCGCGGCAAAATGAATGGAGACGCGCCAAGCGCCCTGCCCGTTATCCACAAGGCTGACGGCAACTTCATCGCCCGCAAAGCTCTCGGCAAACAGGTCGGCGACGCGGCGTGCCGCTTGTTCGTCGGTTTCGAGCACGGCCAGCACGGTCTCGGCCGAAGGGGATGGCGACGAATCCATTGGCAGATCTAGGTTTCTCGAAAATTTACACGCAATTCACAAGACGGCCTGTGTACCTGACTATTCCCTCGGCGACTAAAAATATTCACATCGCGATCAACAGTTTGTTCGTGGCTTTTCCACAGCCGTTTCCGCAATATCCGCACCGCATTGTGGCGGTATTCGCGGGTTCGCCGAGGACAAAAAACGCCTCTCGGCGCTGCGCGCCAAGCCTGTCGGACCGCCGTACGGTGTTCATAATGCGCGTCGATAATCGGTCATGCCGGGAGAATGAAAATGATCGCCACATTTGCTAGATTTCAAATCGCCGCCGCGGCTGTCGCCGTGGGCCTCACCGCTTTCACCGCCACATACGCGCATGCGCAATCCGCGCCCGATTATGCCGCGCTGCTGGCGGCGTCTGATCGCAGCGACAACGACAAGCAGACGGACCAGCGCCGCAATCCGCTGCCGTTCCTGCAATTCGCCAGCCCACGCCCGGGCATGAAGGTTCTCGATATGGGCGCCGGCGGCGGCTACTCGACCGAATTGATGGCGCGCGCGGTGGCGCCGAACGGCATGGTCTACGGACAGAACCCGGCCGATGCCAGCGATAAGATGAAAACGTCGTTCGACGCGCGGCTGGCGACACCGGCGATGAAGGATGCCGCGGCGGATGTGCGGCCGTTCGACGATCCGGCGCCGCCCGGCGTGCCGCTCGACATGATCACGTTTCTGTTCTTCTACCACGACACGACCTACATGACGGTCGATCGCGTCGCGATGGACAAGGCGATGTTCGCCGCGCTCAAGCCCGGCGGCGTTCTCATCATCGCCGATCACGCCGCACTGCCGGGCCAAGGCACGACCGTCGGCAAGACGCTGCACCGTATCGATGAGGACACGCTGAAGCAGGAAGTCGAAGCGGCCGGCTTCAAGCTTGTCGACGAAGGCAATTTTTGGCGCGCCTCCGCCGACACCAAGGACTATCCGAGCTACAAGAAGGATGTACCCATCGATAATTTCGTGCTGAAATTCCAGAAGCCGAACTGAGGCGCCGTTCCGGCGCACGCAGAGAACAAGTTTCGAAGCCCGCGCCGTCAAGAACTCGGGCTTCGCCGATGGGTGGAAATGACCAGCACATCTCCTTCGCAAAGCAGCGCACAAGACGGCACGCAAAACCGCACCATCAAGGCCGCGGTCGTTCGCAAGAAAGGCGGGCCGTTCACGATCGAACGGCTTGCCGTCGAACCGCCGCGCGCCGATGAAGTGCTGGTGCGCATTGTCGCGACCGGCATGTGCCACACCGATATCGTCATTCGCGACCAGGTCTATCCGGTGCCGCTGCCGATTGTGCTCGGCCATGAAGGCGCGGGCGTCGTCGAAAGCGTCGGCACGGGCGTGCGCAGGATCGTTCCGGGCGACCACGTGGTGCTGAGCTTCATGTCGTGCGGGCACTGCGCGCGCTGCGCGGCGGGCCAGCCGGCTTATTGCGCCAAGGGCCATCCGCTGTGCTTCGGCGGCGCGCGCGAGGACGGCACGACCGCAACGCGCGACGATCACGCTGCTTCGGTGCACGACCATTTCTTCGGCCAGTCCTCGTTCGGCACTTATGCGCTCGCGCATGAGCGAACGGTGGTCAAAGTGCCGAAGGACGTGCCGCTGGAACGCCTCGGGCCGCTCGGCTGCGGCATTCAAACCGGCGCGGGTTCGGTGATGAACGCGCTGAAGGTCGGACCCGGCCAAAGCTTCGTTGCGTTCGGCGCCGGCAGCGTCGGCTTGAGCGCGGTGATGGCGGCGCGCATCGTCGGCGCGACAACGATCATCGCGGTCGATGTCGTGCCGGCGCGGCTTGCGCTCGCCAAGGAGCTCGGCGCCACGCATGTCGTGAACGCCAAGACCGAAGATCCGGTCGCGGCCATTCACAAGATCACTGCTGGAGGCGCCGATTTCGCGCTGGAATCGACCGGCCGACCCGAAGTGGTGCGGCAAGCGATCGATGCGCTTGGTGTGCGCGGCGCTTGCGGCATTGTCGGCGCGGCGCCGATCGGCACCACGGCGAGCTTCGACATGGGCGGGCTGATGTCGCCCGGCAAAAGCATCCGCGGCATTATCCAGGGCGACAGCGTGCCGGAATTATTCATTCCGCAGCTCATCGAACTGCATCGGCAGGGCCGCTTTCCCTTCGATCGCCTGATCAGGTTCTATACGCTCGACGAGATCAACCAGGCCGCCGCCGACAGCGAAAGCGGCGCGACCATCAAGCCGATCCTGCGGATGAGCTGAATTCCGCTCGGCGCAGACGAAAACCTTCTCCTCATGCGCTAAACGCATTGGTCGGCTTGACGCTTCAGGTCCGGCATCCTCTCATGCCGGCGCGTTTCAAAAGCAAAGACGGCGGGAGGACTTGCAATGACTGAACTGAGCCGGCGCGCGGCGCTGACGCTGTTGCTTGCGGCGGGCGCGACGCCCGCATTTGCCGAGGACTATCCGTCGCGGCCGGTCACGATCCTCACGCCGTTCGCCGCCGGCAGCGCCACAGACACCGCGGCGCGCCTGATCGGCAAATATCTGCAGGACTCGCTCGGCCAGCCTTTCATCGTCGAGAACCGCGACGGCGCCGGCGGCATGATCGCGGCCGAAGCGGTCGCGCGCGCCGCGCCCGACGGCTATACGATCCTGCTCACGTCGAACAGCACGCATTCGGCGGCGCCGGCTCTGTTCAAGACCGTGCCCTACGATCCGATCAAGGATTTCACCCCGATCGCGCGCGTCGGCAGCTTCCCCTCGTTCATCGCGGTGACGCCCGATCTGCCGGTCAAGACGATCCAGGACCTCGTCGCCTATGCCAAGGCCAATCCCGGCAAGATCAATGCCGGCTACGGCAATTCGACCGGCCGCATCACCACGGAAACCTTGAAGCGGCGGCTCAATCTCGACATCACGCCGGTCGCCTATCGCAGCAATCCGGCGGCGGTGACCGATCTGATGGCCGGCCACGTGCAGATGGGCGTGCCGGATTTCTCGACCGGCCTGCCGATGCTCAAGGCCGAGAAAATCCGTCCGCTCGCGGTGCTGACCAAAGAGCGCGACCCGACCTTGCCGGACGTGCCGACCCTGAACGAGACCGTCATGCCCGGCTACGACCTGCTGGCCTGGACCGGCATATTCGGCCCGGCGGGCATGCCGCAAAAAGCGGTCGACACGCTCGCCAAGCCGATCGGAGCGGCGCTGGCGAAGCCAGAGGTGCGCGACCGCTTCCGCGACGCCGGCGTCGAGATCTTCTGGATCGGTCCGGCCGGGTTTTCCGACTACGTGAAAACCGAACTGGTGAAATGGACCACGCTGATCAAGTCGGCCGGCATCGAGCCGGAATGACGGCTGCAGATAATTACTGCAGCTGATCCTTCACCGCTTCCAGACCGGCGTTCACGCAATCGTCGTCGACGCCCGGCGAACCGGAAGCGCCGACACCACCGACGACCACATTGCCGACTTTGATCGGCTGGCCGCCGGGAATCGCGATCACGTTCGGCAGCGTCACTTGCTGATGCGCAACCGAAGTCGGGTCGAGAAGCTTCTTGGCGTATTCCGCCGTGGGCTGCTTGAACGTCATCGCCGTATAGGCCTTGCGCCGCGCATTCTCCATCGTATGCGGCGAAGCCTCGTCGGCGCGCATCTCGACGATCGTCTCGCCGTCGCGATCGACCACGACGGCGGAGACGGCATAAGTCTTGGCCGCGCAGGCAGCGACGGTCTCTTGAGCAAGCTTCACGGCGACGCTTAACGGCAAATCCTTGTGCATGATCAGCGCGGCGCCGGCAGGCGTGGCGGAAGCGGCGAGCAAACCTGCGAAAGTGGCGTAACCGAGAAAACGAACGACCGGCATTGTGTAACCTCCCAATGAAAACGAAAACGCGTCACGTTAGTGGAGCATGATCTTGTCGGAAAACCGGTATCCACTTTTCCGGATCATGCTCTAACAACGGACGCGTCAAGCTATTCCATTTTTAACGGCGGCACTGCGACGGCCGCGCCATGCCCGCTCAACAGGGCGTGATTACCACTGCCGATAGGTCGGACCGTAAGCAGGCTGCTGATATTGCCCGTAATAGCCTTGGTTGGAATAGCCTTGGTTGGAAGAGCCTTGGTTGGAAGAGCCTTGGCCGTAATAGCCGGGCGGCGGCGGTTGCGGCGGGAAACCACGCTGCACATAGGCCGGGCGCGGCGGCGGCGGATAGACCTGCTGGCCGTACATCTGCTGCGTGTTTTGCATCTGCTGCGTGTTTTGCTGGCCGTAAGATTGCTGGTCATAGCCTTGCTGGCCGTAACCTTGCCGGCTGCCGTCGGGCGCGATCGGCATCGGCGCACCGCCCTGCGGCGCGTAGGCGGTCTCGTTCGCCGGCAGACGCGAGCGCGCCACCGGGCCGTTGTCGCCGTTCGGCGTGCGGCCGGTGATGACGACTTTGGTATTCGCCATGGTCTGCTGCTTCACCAGATCAAACAAGGTCGCGGCATGATCCGGCGACAGGCGAATGCAGCCGTGCGACACCGGGAGCCCAAGATGCTTCACATCGAAGAAGCCGTGGATGGCGTGGCCCTTCAGGTCGATGAAGATCGCATGCGGCATGGGCGCATTGTCCCATTCCTGCGAGAAGTGATCGGCGTCCATGCGGTTGGGTTTGAAATCGCCGCTCGGCGTGTCGTAGCCGGGGCGCCCGGTCGAGACCGGCCAGTCGTAGCGCGGTGTGCCGTCGACGGCGACGGTCATGTGCTGGCTCGACTTGTCGATATTGATGAGGATGTCGGCGCGTGCCGCGGACGCGAAAGCCAGCGTCAACGCGGCGGCGAAAAGAGTGGCGGAAAGCTTCGGAGAGAAACGGATCGTCGCAAAACGCATGAATTTACCCAGGATGATACGGCCGCCCATTATTTTCATTTCGCGCATGATCTTGTCCGAAAACCGGTAGCCACTTTTCGCGATCATGCTTGGCAAACCTTCCGCTCCTATCTGGTTCAAATCAAGACCGCGGGCAATCACGTTTCGGCGAAATAGTGAATGGATTGAGGCGGAAAACGAAATAAACACGGCGCTTTCTGTCATCCAATAGTCACCGCCGACAGGCCATCGCACGCCCGCTGATAGACGCGAACGACGCATTTATGTGGCGCATGATCTTGTCCGAAAACCGGTAGCCACTTTTCGGGATCATGCGCTAATGCCGTTTGAAATATTGCACGGCGCGCTCGTGCTTCTCCGCCGCGGCGCGCGAATTGAAGGTGCCGAGATTGCGGCGCCGGCCGGTCTTCGCATCCTTCTTGCGCGAATAGAGCCGGTATTTGCCGGACGGCAGTTTGCGGATCATGGCAACACTCGCGAGACGGCTTCGCTCATTTAGCAAAGCCTGCCGCGCGTGTTGGTTCCGATCGCCCGTCTGAAAGGCAGTGGCGACAACGAAAGAACGCAAGGAACGCAAAGAAAAGGAAGGAAGCGGAACGCCGACAGACGCAGTGTTTCATGTCCGCACCAGCGGGTGCGGCTCGCGCCACGGAGAGATCGGCTTGCGCCGACCCTCCGCTGCGGGCGCGCTCGCCTGTCGGCGTTCCACTGACGGCTCTAACTCACGGGCTTTCGCCCGCTATGCGCGGCTCCAGGCCAGGCTTCCTGGGACGTGGCCAGAGCGCCGGTCTGTCACATCCCCCTTCCGGAGGCAGAACCAAACGCAGTTTGTGCGGGCGTTACCCGCCCCAACCTGTCCCAGTCCAGTGACGCACCTCACGGACCGGTCTTAGTGCCGGCCAGCTGATGCCCGAAGCCGCCCGGGTGCGGGTCGTAACGCCGCCCGCGGGCACCGCACTCGCCCCGGCCTTCGGGTCTACCTCCCAAAGGCGTCCTTCATGAGCGAGATTCAATTCGCGGAATGTATCCGAAATGGTGACTAATGTCAATGAAACAGAGACATGATTCCGGGAGCAAAATTCGCCTCTCCCCGCGGGGGGTGGCCGCCACCCGACTGAGGCGAGCGAGCGGTGGGAGTTCGTCCGCGCAAAGCTTTGCAACAGTCGCGCTTTGCAACAGCCATGCTTTGCAGCGGTCATGCTCTGCAACAGTCGTGCTCTGCACCGGCGCGCTTTGTGACGGTCATGCTTTGCAACCGTCGTGTCCCCGATGCTAAATTCCATGCGTGCGGTCCCAGAACCGCCGGTCAGGATGAATGCGGAAAGCACGAGGAATCCATGCAGCCCAATCAAGAACGGCCTGTCGTCAAAATCGCTCCGAACAATCCGGTATTCGACCTGCCCGTGATCGTCGGCATTGAAGAAAAGCTCTTCGCCAAGGCCGGCCTCGATGTGAATTTCTCGGCCACCTACGCCGACCGCGAGAAAGACAATGCGCTGACGCCGTTCATGTCGCGCCTCAAGGAGAACCTGTTCGATTGCGGCTCCGCCGACAGCTACAATGTTTGCGAATGGGCCAGCATCGATCGCCTCGAGCGCGGCAAGCGCGGCGGCAACATCGCCGCGCTGCGTGCTGCCGTGGCCGCGCAGGCGATCCTGAGCTTCGACGACAAGCTCCAGGTGCCGCGCGATTTGGCGGACGTTCCGGTCATGGTCCAGGAACTCACCGGCTCACATTACACCGCGATCCAGATGCTGGAGAGCGCGGTCGGGCGGGAGCATGTCAGCATTCAGAACGGCGGGCTGCCGCAAGCACGCTACGCGGCGCTCAAAGACGGCACCGCCCGGGCGATTGCGGTGATGGAACCGTTCATCAGCCTCGGACTCAAGGAAGGCGCCCATATTATTGCGGCGTCCTTCTACCGTGGCGGCGAAGTCATCTCGCCGGATTTGACGCCTGAGCAGCGCAAGACCTACTACGACGCCGAGAACCAGGCGGTCGATCTCATCAATGGCGACTTCTACAAATACGCCCACCACGTCACCGCGCACGCCAAGGGCGCCTTGAAGCCGACCGAGCTTCTGAAGGCCTTCGTGCACTACAAGCATGTCGATTACTACGACGCCACGACCTTTGCCCGCGCCTATGACTGGATGAAGGAGCGCGGCATGAGTGAAGGCGAGAGCCAGCACGCGGCGCTCGTCGTCGGCTGATAGAGCATGATCTTTTCGGAAAACCGGTTTCCACCCTCGGATCAAGTCCGAGGGCAGACTTTTCCGGATCATGCTCGCCGCAGCCATCCCGAACCCCTTCTGTATTCCGATCCGTGAGGTCGGGCCCCTTCTTCATCAGGGCAACCGAATCTCCCCGGTTTTTAGGGTACAAGGGTCATGGCTGAATAAGGGGCATGGCTGAATAAGGGGCATGGCTGAATAAGGGGCATGGCTGAATAAGGGGCACGGCTGAATAAGGGGCATGGCTGAATAAGGGCTCGGGTCAGGGGGCTTACGTGGACGCATTCGCTTATCTCTACACGATCGCGACCGTCGGCATGACCTTCGCGGGCCTGTCCCTCCTGACAATGATCCTTCGGCAAATGCTCGGGGGTCAATTGACCAAGTGGGACAGCTGGGTGGCGCGCACTTGGATTCAACTGGGATTCATGACGACGTTCGGCTCGATCCTGCCGCCGCTATTGATATTGTTTGAAGCCCCGGCGCCGATCGCTTGGCGTATTTCAAGCGGACGTCTGAAGCACTGATAATCCGAAGCGGCTTATTTCATGAGCGGATTGGCGAAGCCTGCGACGAGCTTGACCAGATCGGCCTGACGGTTGGCGCCGGTCTTTGCGAAGACGTTGCCAAGGTGGGTCTTTACCGTCGTCGCGGCGATGCCGAGAACCTCGGCGACTTCCGGCACGCCGCCAACGTCGACGATGGCGAGCAAGACACGCAGCTCCGCCATCGTCAGCTTATAAGCCGTGGCGATGACTTCCGGTGGGGATGGCGCTTCTACCGCGGATTTATGAACGAATACGGCAGCGCTTGCGGTGTGACTCGGGCGCGCTCTCTGACGCGCGCCCGAGGTGAGCGGCAACACATGGGCAACGTGGCGCTCGCCCTTTTTTCCGATGAGCGGCAGCGCAATACCGGTCCCGCCGATTGCCGCATCGCTCGTGGCGGCCACGAGAAAAGTGTGCTGCAGAGCCGCGTCGCTCTCCGACTCGCCCGCCACCAATTTGCCGGCGGCTACGCGCAGAACGTCAGCCTCGTTGACGAGGACGTGTCCGGCAGCGTTGGCGTGAACAATGCGTCCGTTGGCATCGACGAAGAATATTGCGGCCCGAAGGCCGTCGAGCGATTGTGAAAACATCGCCGCTTCGGCCTCTTTGACGTTGAAGACCTTGGCGATCAGAACCGCGCGCCGGATGTGAGGTCCCAACAGCAGCATGCGCCGGCGCATCTCGTCGTCGACCAATCCATGCCGATGGTGACGGAAGACGCCGAACAGGGCGGACTTCGTCACTGATTTTTCCAACGTGATACTGGCGAAATCAACGAGGCCCTGCGGCTGCGCCCATTCCCGGTAAAAGCGCGTGGTGAGGAACTCGTCATACGGAACCAGATCGCCCGTTGCCACCGGCATTTCAGTTTGCGCGAAGAACCGGGGCGTGGTGGTCGGGTTGAATTTGACGAATTTTTCGAAATAAAGGTCTCGGTAAATCGGATCGATGCCGCCGTCTTCGAAATAAACGTCGCCGCCACCGCCCGCGGCATCGTCCCAGAACACGGCCGCGGACGCGCCGCGAACGAACACGGCAATTTTCTTGAGCGTGGCCGGCCACAGCGAGCGATCGAGCGTGGTGTCGTAGATATCGCCGATCAGCGACGAGAGTAATTCGGACTCGCGCCTATCCGCTTCATTTTCTTGAACCGACACTGCGTGCTCTCCGGAGCGCCTCTGACAAACCAGCCGGCAATTGAAATCGAGGTTGGCAGAAAGGGGCGCAAAAATCGACGGTATTCATCGACGGTATTGAATGGAACTCGCCGAAATCGAAACGACCTCCTCCAATCGGAGGAGGCGGCGGCATTCGGCCGTTCGCTACATTGCGCGCGTCGAGAAGGTTGCGGGGCGCACGAAGCACGACGGCACGTCCGCAGGCGCGGTCGGGCCAAAAGTCGGGCCAAGAGTTGAGCCAACACAAGTCACGTGAAGAGGAATTCTCCATGACGCTTTTACCCGAGGCACGCCGCTCTCCACCGCGGACGAAATCCACGGCCCGTCCCGCCGGCATCGCGAAGGCTGCTTGGCTTCAGACGGTCGGCACGATCTTGACACCCGATCTCAGCGCGGTCGTCGCGTTCTGCCTCATCGGCTTTTTGCTCGCCCTCAACTTGATGCTTCGCTTTCCGGATCTTGGCGCGGTGATCGAGCAATATAACCAGTTCTGATTGGCACGCGTCGCGGAGAAAATCTCATGCGTTTGCAAGTCGTCTTAAGTAGCGCCGTTGTCGCAATATCCCTGTGCGCGAGTAATTTTGTCCAGACTGCATCCGCCGCCGACATGCCGACCAAAGCACCCGCCGCGCCGATCGCCGATCCGGCCTGGACCGGCTGGTATCTGGGCCTTAATGCCGGCGGCGACTGGAGCGCGTCAGAGCTATCCACATCGACGACGAGTGTCCCCGGCGCCGGATTGCAGCTCAGTGCTCTGGCAATAGGTCTCATTAACGGCCTGGGGTCGCCGACCGACATCCATACCAGCGGATTCACCGGCGGCGCCCAGGGCGGTTACAATTATCAAATGGGTCAGTGGCTCCTTGGCGTCGAGGCCGACATTGAACACTTGCACAGCGCGGGTTCGATCAGCGCAGCCACCGCTCCCGGCACGTTTAATTTGAACTCGTCGGTCAGCACAGACTGGCTGTTCACCGCGCGTCCACGACTTGGCGTTATCGCAAATAGCTGGCTGTTCTACGGCACCGGCGGACTAGCTGTGACGCGGATCAGCGGCACATGGAATTTAGCGGGGAGTGCCGGGATCGCGGAAAATGCTTCCGTTGCATCGACCAAAGCAGGCTGGGTTGCCGGCGGCGGCGTCGAGACGATGTTGCCCGGGAAGTGGCTCGTCGGCGCCGAGTACCTCTACGTCAACTTCGCCAGCGTTTCGGCTGTCTCCTCTTCGACCAGTTTTGGGACGCCGCTTCTCAACCCCATCAGCCACGCGGCGGATTTGAATGCGAATATCGTTCGTGTGCGCCTCAGCAAACTCTTTTGAACGTCAAATCGCCTGACCATCCGTCCTGCCGAACCCCTCGCGCGTCAGCCGCACGATGGCCTGATCGAGCGCCGAGAGAAACGCCGAGCGGTAGCGCGGCGCAAACGGCTTCGGCCCGCTGGTGATCTCGCCTGAGCTGCGCAAGCTATCCATCAGGTTGCGCGTCGCCAAGGTCATGCCGATGGTCTCTTCGGTGAACGGCTTGCCGTTCGGCGCAAGCACCGTGGCGCCAGCCTTCACGCAGCGGCTCGCCAGCGGCACGTCGGCCGTAATCACAATGTCGCCGCGATGGGCGCGCTCGGCGATCCAATTGTCCGCTTCGTCCATGCCGGCGGCGACGACGACGCGCTCGATCATCTCATCGCGCGGCACCGCGATCGGTGAGTTGCTGACGACGAAGACCTTTATCGCGACGCCTTTGAGCAGATGGCGCTCGGCGACGCGATAGATTTCCTGCTTTACCGGACAGGCGTCGGCGTCGATTAAGAGGGTGATCATCCTGTTCGACTAACATAAGAATCGCTACCATACGTCACGGTTTCGCGGTCGATCCTTGCGCTTCGTCTCGTCAATCTCGCTGCCACCGAGGAATGGATGAAAAATCGATTAAACTCGGCGCCCGCCACCATTGTGATGCTCGCGGGCGCGCTGATGTGCGTGATTGCGCTGCCTCCCGCGGACGCTGCTGCCGGGCAAGCGCGGCACGCGCAGCCCGTGGAGGCGAAGGCTCAGCGCCCGGCAGCGGAACCGATCATGGCCATCGTATCGATCAAGAGCCAGCAGGTGACCTTCTACGACGCCGACGGCTGGATCCTGCGCGCGCCGGTATCGACCGGCACGACCGGACGCGAGACGCCAGCGGGGGTCTTTGCCGTCGTGGAGAAGAACAAGGATCACCATTCGAGCCTCTATGACGATGCCTGGATGCCGAACATGCTGCGCATCACCTGGAACGGCATCGCGCTGCATGGCGGCCCCTTGCCGGGCTACGCGGCCTCGCATGGCTGCGTGCGCATGCCTTTCGATTTCGCTGAGAGAGTGTTCGACAAGGCGCCGATGGGGATGCGGGTGATCATCTCGCCGAACGACACGGAGCCCGTCGCTTTTTCCGATCCGTTGTTGTTCGTGCCCAAGCGGGACGTGATCGATGCCATGCCGGCGCGCGCGGATGCGCTGGCCCGCGACGCGGACGAGGCCACCAGGGCGGCTGCCGCCGCGAAGACCGCTGCCGCGGCTGCAAAGCGCGAGGCTGCCGCAGCCACGGCGGCAGCGCGCAATCTCGCGTCGCTCAAGAAACGCACGGATGCCGAGCTCGCTTACGCCGAGAAGATGCTCGCGACCGCCAGGACGGACCGGGCCGGGGCGATGGCCGCGGACATGAAGGAGAAGACCGCCGCAAAAAGCGAGGCGCTGACCGCGCCGCTCGACGCCGCCAAAGCCGACGTCAAGGCGAAGCAGGACGCCGCCGCGGCCGCGGCCGAGGACGCCAAGACGGCCGAGGCCAAGCGGAGCGCAGCTACCCAGGCCGCGACCGACGCGAAGCTCGCAGGCGCGCCGGTCTCGATCTTCATCAGCCGCGCGACGCAGAAGCTTTACGTGCGGCGCGACACCCACAAGCGGATCCCGGACGGGGGCGAGAGGTACGACACCAGCCAGGAGTTCCCGGTCACGATCAAGGACCCCGACAAGCCGATCGGCACGCACATCTTCACCGCGGTCGCGCGCGACGGGGGAGGCACTGGGGGCGGCCTGCGCTGGACCGAAGTCTCCATCGACAACGGCGACAGCGCCAAGGACGCGCTCGACCGCATCACCTTCCCGCAGGAGGTGCTCGACCGTATCGCGCCCACCGCATTGCCGCTGTCCTCGATCACCATCTCGGACGAGCCGTTGAGCAGCGAAACCAACTATCGCACCGAGTTCGTGGTGGTGCTGAACAACCAGCCGCAGGGCGGCTTCGAGAATCGCGCGCGCTCGCCTGACATGATCGCACGCGACAGCAATGACTACGGGTATGGCTTTGGCCGCCAGCGCGATTGGGCCCCTTCATACGGCTATAGGCAGCCGTCCGTCGGCCGGTCTTATTACCGGCCGCAGGGCTGGTGGAATTAGGTCGCAGACTTTTTGAATGCAGCGCGTAGGATGGGTGGAGCGAAGCGATACCCATCAAGGGGCAAAGCAAAACAAACGATGGGTTTCGCAAGAGCTCAACCCATCCTACGTGCTACGTGCTGGTGGAATTAGGCGCAGACTTTTTGAATGCATTTTTTCCTTTATGAAATCGTCGCGCGCATCGTCGCAATCTATTTGTGTTTCGATTGCGGCCGCAAACTGTGGCATGGCGTTACCGAGAGAAAAATCGCGGTCTTCAATCCTGATCTTCTGGACTGGTGGTCGTATGGCGCTGTTCAGAGAGATACCGCGCCGATACGGTACTGGATTGAAATGGGCATCCAGGTAATTTGCTTGGTTGGATGCTTCTTTGTTGCGATATTTGGATGGTGGCAGCCAAACACCTGAGCATCCGCGTCGCAGGCGTCGGCGTCGATCTAGAGGGCGATAGGACCACGCTGCGGACTTGCTGACTTTCCTCTCCGACCGTCATGGCCGGGCTTGTCCCGGCCATGACGGCCTCTAAGCCTCACACCCGCTCCACGCGCTCGATCAGTTCATCGCGCGGCACCGCGATGGGGCTGTTGCTGATGACGAGGACTTTGAGGGCGGCGCCTTTGAGCGCGTGGCGCTCGGCAACGCCGTATATCTCCTGCTTTACCTAGCGCGTCGGCGTCGATGTAGATGATGATCATTATTTGCTTGATATGGTCGATCTGAGAGGGTGCTTTCCAGCGGTTTCCCGAATCGTAGAATAGCGGCATAAGCCATGCGTCCATTGCAGGATCGGCATCATGGCAAAGCCGGATGAAAGGTTGATTGCGGCACTCGGAGCGTGCGTCGTTCACGCTCGCGATCTTGTTGAGTCGGCCAAACTTGTGCAGACGTCCGGGCGAGCGAACATCGCCTATCACTTAGCGACGTTGGCCCTTGAAGAAATGGGCAGAAGGGAGCTTTTCCAAATCCAAGACGCCGCTACGAGCGTCGGCGAAGTGCCGCCGTGGCAGATGAACGCGACGCAAGATCATGTGCAGAAGCTATTTTGGTGCTTCTACGGGATCGGGCGGGTTCAAGATATCATTGATCAAAAGCAATTCTTCGAGAAAAGAGAGGCGGCGGCCGATGTTCACGCCATTCGACTATTAGGTTTGTACGTCGAAAATGCTGACGCCGGCTTGAACATCCCTTCCAAAGCGATCACCGCGAAACAGTCAGAGTCATTGATTTCGCTTGCCGAATTGCTGGTGAGTAACGCCGAAAGCGAAAAGCCGCGTGAGGCGATTCCGCAGGAGGAGATTGATCTCCAAGTTTGGTTTCTTAACGCCTTCGATGATCCCGATAAGCGCAAGAGAATACTAACGAACCAATCATTCGAGAAGTTGAAGTCACTGAACGATATCGCGGCGTGGACTCGGCAAGTGAAAGCTGAAATCGAGCGAGATGATTCCGAATTGAGAATGCTCGCGGAAAAGGAAATCAAACGCAGCCCGGCTTCACTTGGGAAGGGCGACAAGGATCGGTGGAAAGTTCAGCTTAAAATTCGCACGTCGTCCAATTCGATCAGGCCAAAGCCACTAAAGAAGTGGAATGACGGAAGTACATGGATCAAGCTCCGACCACAACAAGGCGCGCTGGCGAAAGAGGAACTGTTAGTTGAAATAACGCTTGGCGATAACGTTCACGTCGGATCGCTTTTGCCTCTAGCGAGCCACATAGCGTTCCATTTCGTCGCGGCAATCAACATGGCAACAAGTGGCTTTTGGTGGTGGCCCCTCGCTCCAAATCGGGAGAGAATCTACGAGAAGATTCAAGACTTGGAGAATAAGGATAAGGGAATCGAGCTTAGCGATCCGTCATTCAATATTTTTCGACAAAGGCGAGAACTTACCGACGTACACATGCAAAATTTGACGTTGTGCTTGGTCGCACTGCCCGGGCCGAACGATCAGCACCGCGCCCCTGCGTATACATACTATGTTGGTGGCTTAAACTTCATGGCTCTGAACAGCGTTCAGTGGCGGTGCGAAGGACAAGCCTTCGGAAATTTTCTTAAGTCACTGCGGTTGCTCATGGTCGAAGCGAAATACATCAACGACGGAGAATCGATAGATGTTGCCGCGGGCCGCTTCCTCAAGGAGAAATATCCGGACCTTGACCCGCCCGAGCACGAGGCGTTCGTTCGGCTAATCAGCACCTTTGACCGAAAGCAGGGAACGCCGATCGTAAAGCTCCCTGACGTGTATCTGATAAAGCTTTTGTGCGAGACAATCTTTCGCGACGCGATCATGCCGTCGGTATTGCAAAGCAAGTCACGCGACGCGATAGAACGGGGCGATCCCCTCGAGCCGGGAGAGCTACCCGCAATTCCTTCCAGCCTAAGAACTCGCTTCTGTCACACCCGCTCAACAAAACTATCCACCACGCGCTTCTCGCCCGCCCGGTCGAACTGGATCGTCAGCTTGTTGCCGTCGACGGCTGAGACGTTGCCGTTGCCGAATTTCTGGTGGAAGACGCGGTCGCCGACGGTGAACGCGGAGACGGTGCCGGTGGATTTGGCGACCAATTCGCCTTCGATGGTGAGCGGGATACGGCGCGCGGGTGAGCCGGCAGCGCGGGGTTTGCCGCGCGGGGCTGAGAAATCATCGTCGCCATCGTAATCGGCTTCCGCTTCGGCGAACCCGGCGCGGTTGGCCGCTTGCTTATTGGCTTGCGCGCGCTGCCAGCCGGGGGTGCCATAGCTCGAGCCGAACGACGTGGCGGCATCGAAGCGCGAGGCGCCGTAGCCGCCATAGCCACCGAAGCCGCTTTGCGACTCCGTCACCTCGACATTGGCTTCCGGCAATTCGTCGAGGAAGCGCGAGGGAATGTTGGTCTGCCACAGGCCGTGCATGCGGCGGTTGGTGGCGAAATAGATCCTGGCGCGCTTGCGCGCGCGCGTCAGCCCGACATGGGCGAGGCGGCGCTCCTCTTCGAGGCCGGCGCGGCCCTGGTCGTCGAGCGCGCGCTGGTTCGGAAACACGCCCTCCTCCCAGCCCGGCAGGAACACGGTGTCGAATTCGAGCCCCTTGGCCGAATGCATGGTCATGATGCTGACGGCGTCGTCCGCGGCGCCGCGCTCGTTGTCCATCACCAGCGAGATGTGCTCGAGGAAGCCCTGCAGGTTCTCGAACTCCTCCATCGAGCGCACGAGCTCTTTGAGGTTTTCGAGGCGGCCGGCGGCGTCGGCGGAGCGGTCCTTCTGCCACATTTCGGTGTAGCCGGATTCGTCGAGGATGATCTCGGCGAGCTCGTTGTGCGGCAGCGCATCGCGCTGCTTGCGCCAGCGGTCGAAGGCCTCGAGCACCGCGCGCAGCGCGCCGCGCGGCTTGGGCTTGAGCTCGTCGGTCTCGATCACGGCGCGCGCGGCCTCGGTCAGCGGCACGCGGCGCTTGCGCGCATGATCGTGCAGGAGCTGCACGGTGGCGTCGCCCAGCCCGCGCTTGGGCACATTGACGATGCGCTCGAAAGCCAGATCGTCGGCCGGCGAATTGACCACGCGCAGATAAGCGAGCGCATCGCGGATTTCGGCGCGCTCATAGAAGCGCGGGCCGCCGATGACGCGGTACGGCAGCCCGAGCGTGACGAAACGGTCTTCGAATTCGCGCATCTGGAACGAGGCACGCACCAGAATGGCGATCTCGTTGAGCGCATGGGGTTGCTGCGAATTTCCTCCGCGCTGCAGCTGCTCGATCTCCTCGCCGACGGCGCGGGCTTCTTCCTCGGAATCCCAGGAGCCGGTGACGGCGACTTTCTCGCCGGGCACATCGTCGGTGCGCAAAGTCTTGCCGAGGCGGCCTTCGTTATGCGCAATCAGATGCGAGGCGGCGGCGAGGATATGGCCGGTGGAGCGGTAATTGCGCTCCAGCCGGATCACCTTGGCGCCGGGGAAGTCGTGATCGAAGCGCAGGATGTTGTCGACCTCGGCGCCGCGCCAGCCGTAGATCGACTGGTCGTCGTCGCCGACGCAGCAGATGTTTTTGGGCTGGGCCTCTACGCCGTCATTCCGGGGCGCGCCGTCAGACGCGAACCCGGAATCCATAGTCCCGGCGGTGGTGGTTATGGTTTCCGGGTTCGCCGCGGAGCTTGTCATCGGGCCAGCCACTTCGGGCTGGACCCGCTGGCGGCGCCCCGGAATGACGGTGGTGGAGGCCGAACTCCGCTGCGCCAACAGCCGCAGCCAGAGATACTGCGCGACATTCGTATCCTGATACTCGTCGACCAGGACGAACTTGAAGCGGCCCTGATATTGGCGGAGCACGTCGGGGTGCTCGCGGAACAGCCGGATGTTTTCCAGCAGCAAGTCGCCGAAATCGGCGGCGTTGAGAATCTTCAGGCGCTCCTGAAACGCCTTGTAGAGTTTCAGCCCCTTGCCGTTGGCGAAGGCCGCCGCCTCGCCGGCCGGCACCTGCTCGGGCGTGAGCCCGCGGTTCTTCCAGCCGTCGATCATCATGGCGAGCACGCGCGCCGGCCAGCGCTTATCGTCGATGCCTTCGGCGGCGAGCAATTGCTTCAACAGCCGGATCTGATCGTCGACATCGAGAATGGTGAAGTCGGATTTGAGCCCGACCAGTTCGGCGTGGCGGCGCAGGATTTTCACGCCGATCGAATGGAAGGTGCCGAGCCAAGGCATGCCCTCGACCACGCCGCCGACGATCTCGCCGACGCGGTGCTTCATCTCGCGCGCCGCCTTGTTGGTGAAGGTGACGGCGAGGATCTCGCCGGGCCGGGCGCGGCCGGTGGCGAGAATGTGAGCGATGCGCACGGTGAGCACGCGGGTCTTGCCGGTGCCGGCGCCGGCCAGCACCAGGACCGGGCCGTCGAGCGTCTCGACGGCTTCGCGCTGCTCGGGGTTGAGGCCGGCAAGATAAGGCGCACCGGCAGCAGCTTGCGCGCGCGCGGCAATGCCGCCGCGCGCGGGTTGCGGTGCGGGTTCCATGGACTCGACGTTGCGCTTTAATGGGTCAGCCAAAGCTCTTCAGCGCCCGAAATCACTGATTCTCACAGGCGTAAGATGGCATTTGGATTGGGCATTTACGAGGCTTGTGCATATCGTCATTCCGGGGCCGAGCGAAGCGAGGAGCCCGGAATCCATACTCCCAGTGCCGGGAGTATGGATTCCGGGTTCGCGGGCTAAGGCCCGCGCCCCGGAATGACGGTCTATTTCGTTGTGGCCGGGTCGTATTCCTCGCGCTTGGCATTGGCGATCTTGATCAGGATCTCCGCCGCCTTGCGGTCCTCCTTGAGGAAGGCGGCGAAGCCTTCCGGCGTCGTGGTCGCCGAGACCACGGCGTTCTTGTCGAGAAACGCCACGAATTGCGGATCGGTGAACAGCTTGACGAACTCGCTGTTGAGCTTGGCCACGATCTCGGGCGGCGTACCCTTGGGCGCGGCGAGGCCCCACCAGCCCTGGCCGGGATAGCCGCCCCAGCCGACCTCGGCATAGGTCGGCACGTCCGGCAACAGCGGCGAGCGCTGCGCCGAGGTGACCGCCAGCGCCTTGGCCTTGCCGCCCTGGATCAAGCCCATGAAATTGCCGACGCCGAAGCGCGTCATCTGCACTTCGTCGGCGGCGATGGCCTGCGCCGCCGGGCCGCCGCCTTTATAGGGAATGCCGACGATCTGGGTGTGCCACTGGTTGTTGAGCCAGCGCAGGAACAGATCCGGGAACGAGCCTTCGCCGAGCGTCGCATAGTTCAAGCCGCTCGGCTTCGACTGCGCCAGCGTCTTTAATTCGGCGACGGAATTGACGCCGAGGCTCGTCGGCACGAACACGCCTTCGATCAGCCAGAACAGCCGCGTCACCGGCGCGAAGTCCTTGTCGGCGTCGTAGGGCAGATTGCTGAACAGCAGCGGATTGTAGGACATCGTCGAGTGATAGATGACGCAGATGGTGTAGCCGTCGGGCGCCGCCTGCGCGCAGGTCTGCCCGGCGACGATGCCGGAGGCACCGCCGAGATTTTCCACCACCACCGGCTGGCCGAGCTGCTGCTGCAAGCGCCCCGCCGCGGTGCGCATGATGACGTCGGTGACACTTCCGGCAGCAATGGACACGATCATCTTGATCGGCCGGCTCGGATAGCTGTCGGCGCGCGCCGCGAGCGGCGCACCCAAACAGGCCAGCAAACAGACTGCGAATATCTTTAATCTCGGCACGAATCTCAGCACGGCGTTTCTCTCCCAAATTTCTTTCGTCCGCATTGGGACGATTTGTTTTTCTTGAAGCGCTTGGTCTTTAGCTCACGACGACTTCTCCGATCGAACCTGAATCGTATTGCGTGAAGAACAGGCGGCCGTCGGCCAGCGCGGTGATGCAGCGCGCGCCGCTTGCCGGCGTCGGGATGTCGTATTCGCCGCGCGCCGTGCCGTCCGGCGCCATGCAGCCGATCTTGTTGGCGAAGTTCGCGGTGTACCAGAGATCGCCGCCGGGCCCGACGGTGACGCCGCGCAGCGACGCATTCGGCGTCGGCACTTTATGTTCGGTGATGCGGCCGTCGCGGGTGATGCGGCCGAGCGCATTGGTCGAGGTTTCGACGAACCAGATGCTGCCGTCGGGATGGGTCGCCATGGCGCGCGGCTGGCTGTCATGGCTCGGGATCGGAAACTCGGTGACTTTGCCGTCGGTGGTGATGCGGCCGACGCGATTGCCGGACGCTTCGCTGAACCACAGCGCGCCGTCGCGCACCGCGATCGACAAAGGCTTCGCTCCCGGCGTGATGCCGTCGGCAAATTCGGTGATGCGGCCGTCGGGCGTGATGCGGCCGATGCGGCTGACTTCAGTTTCGGAGAACCAGACATGGCCGTCGGGGCCGAGCATCATGCCGTCCGGCCCGGCATTCTCCGTCGGCAGCGCAAACTCGCTGATCTCGCCGCGCATGGTGATGCGGCCGATCTTGTTGGCGCTCTTTTGCGCAAACCACATGGCGCCGTCGCCGCCGACCGTGATGCCGATCGGCGTCGCATTCGGCGTCGGCAAGGCGAATTCACTGAACGTGCCGCGGTCCGGATCGAAGCGGCCGATCTTGGAGGCGCCGCTTTCGCAGAACCACAGCGCGCCGTCCGGGCCTTGCATGGCAATATAAGGCTTGCTGTCGGCGCTCGGGATTTTGTGCTCGCGCATGGCAACGCGCGAGCCTTGTCGCGCCGGCGCGTGCGAAAGATCTGTCATCATTCCCCCGGCTCATATCCGCGTTTGCTGCGGTTACGGTCGGAAAAAAGCGCCGCGATGTCAATCAGACGGCAAGGGAGACGGTATGCTTGCTGACGATTGTGCCGGCGGGCACGCCGGGTTCAGGTCCTGTCCGCCATGGCGATGCGCCGCCCGGCGGCTTCCGGGATCGGCAACGCGCCGTGCGCGGCGCGCATGCGGGCAAGCCGCGATGCGACCGTGGATGGAAACGGGGCGGTCTTCTGCTGCGCCATGTCCACATGCAGCGCCATGTTCTCGGAGGTGGCCGACAGCCAGCCCTCCTCGGCATGAAAAAGCTGCTCGAAATAATGCAGGCGCTTGGTGTCATAGCCGAGGAGTTGGAACGTCACCCGCACCCGGTCGCCGGCATGCAGCTCGCGCAGATAACGCACATGAACTTCGGCGGTGTAGCAGGAGTGCTTGGTGCGCTCGACATAATCGAGGCCGCAGCCGATGAGCTCATAGGCCTCGTCCACCGCGCGGTCGAACAGCACATTGTAATAGGCCATGTTGAGGTGGCCGTTGTAGTCGATCCAGCCGGCCTCGACCGGCATCGGCGAGGAGACAAAGGGCGCGAAGAACGCGGGCTCCAGATCCAGACGATCGAGCATCTTTTAAATGTGACGGATTCGACGCGTTCCGCGCAAGCGAAAGCTGAGAGCGCGCGGTTTAAATTTCGGCAATCTGGATAGTTAATGCGCCGGCTTGATTTCTCGGCTTTTGGCCGCCAGTTTGGGCGCAAGAACCCCGCTCGTGACATGCGGCGCAGAACAGGAAACGCTCCAAAAATGGCAGTCCTCGAGGCGGCACAGCACAGCAAACAAGACCGCAAGGCGGCCGACAACGTCATCGCCGCGCTCGCCACGCGCTACGGCAACCGGCTGACGACCTCGCCGTCGGTACGCGAGCAGCACGGCCATACCACGACCTGGATCGAGAACCAGCCGCCGGACGCGGTGTTCTTTCCGCACTCGACCGAAGAAGTGCAGGAGGTGATGCGGCTTTGCGCCGCCGAGCGCGTGCCGGTGGTGGCGTTCGGCACCGGCACCTCGCTGGAAGGCCAGGTCAACGCGCCGCGCGGCGGCATTTGTCTCGATTTCCGCGAGATGAACCGGGTGCTCGCCGTGCATGCCGAAGACCTCGATTGCGTCATCGAACCGGGCATCACGAGGAAACAGCTCAACGAATATCTGCGCGACAAGGGCCTGTTCTTCCCGATCGATCCCGGCGCCGATGCCTCGCTCGGCGGCATGGCGGCGACCCGCGCCTCCGGCACCAATGCGGTGCGCTACGGCACCATGAAAGACAATGTGCTGGGGCTCAAAGCCGTGCTCGCCAACGGCGAACTGATCCAGACCGCGCACCGGGCGAAGAAATCGTCGGCGGGCTATGACCTCACCCGCCTGTTAATCGGCTCCGAAGGCACGCTCGCCATCATCACCGAATTGACCTTGCGGTTGTCCGGCATTCCGGAAGCGATCTCGTCGGGCATCTGTCCATTCCCGAGCGTCGAGTCTGCCTGCAACGCGACGATTCTGGCGATCCAGTCCGGCATCCCGGTGGCGCGCATCGAACTGCTCGACGAAATGCAGGTGAAAGCGTGCAACGCCTATTCCAAGCTGACCCTGCCGGAAACCCCGATGCTATTTCTGGAATTTCACGGCAGCGAGGCGAGCGTCGCCGAGCAATCCGAGCGCTTCGGCGAGATCGCCAGCGAGCTTGGCGGCGGGCCGTTCGAATGGACCACCAAGGCCGAGGATCGCACGCGGCTGTGGCAGGCGCGGCATGACGCCTATTGGGCGGCGATGGGCATTCGTCCGGGCATCGTTGCGCTCTCGACCGACGTCTGCGTGCCGATCTCGCGCTTGGCCGAATGCGTTACGGAATCGCAGCGCGATCTCGCGGAAAGCCGCCTCATGGCGCCGATCGTCGGCCATGTCGGCGACGGCAATTTTCACGTGCTGCTATTGATCGACCGCGCCGACGCCGGCGAGGTCGAGCGCGCCGAAGGATTTCTGGAACGCCTGGCCGAGCGTGCGCTCGCCATGGACGGCACTTGCACCGGCGAGCACGGCATCGGCCAGGGCAAGATGAAATATCTGCCCGCCGAGCACGGCGAAGCGACGCTCGACACGATGCGCACGATCAAGCGCGCGCTCGATCCGCTCGACATCTTGAATCCCGGAAAGATTTTTCAGCTCTAGAGCATGATCCCGAAAAGCCTGCCCTCGGACTTGATCCGAGGGCGGGAACCGGATTTCGGAAAAGATCATGCTCAAACAGAAAAACGAGCAGCGATCAAAATAAGACCGCGCCCGATTGTCTCCGGGCGCGGCCGCCAATTTGATCGGTTGCGGCGGATTATTCCGGACGCAGCACCGCCGAGGACCCCTGCGGCACCAGCATCATTTCCCGCGGCGTCGGATTGGCGGACGAGCCGCCGACCGTCGGGCTCACGGCAGCGCTGCCGACATGACCCAGCGTCTTCGACTGATAATGATCAAGAACAAACAGACGTATCGCTGAGGACAGATTGCCGTGCTGGCGTTCGGTATCGATGGACGCCACCAGATCCGACAGTGTCGCATGCCGGGCAATCGCAATGTCCTTGAGCGCCTTCCAGAATGCATCCTCAAGACTGATACTGGTCTTGTGGCCCGCGATGACGATCGAGCGCTTTACGACAGGCGATTTCATTCCACGTCTCCCGTTTCGATCCGGTGTTGGTCGAGGCTTGTCTGGGCTTTGTCGCTTCGAGCGCGCTGAAGGTTCGCTGCCGCCTTGGAGCGGCCGAAACTAGCCCGGCGCGCGGCGGCCTCCTGGTCGGCCGCGCGCCGTTTGGCCCGCTTCCGCTCGGTTCGAAGGTTGATGATTTGCCCTGCTTGACGCGCCATAGCCAAAACTCAGGTGCAGAACTCAATTAATTCGCTTTGACGGTAACCAGGTAGGATAAGAGGCCAGGTCTTCCCGACCCCCGTTCGTTTCAAAAAGGACTACGTCGGTCCCGGCCCGCTGGATCACGCCGCAATCCACAGAAAGGCGTTGCGTAGATCACTAAAAGTTTATCGACACCTCTACACAACTTAAAGTAGAGACTGCGGGAAACGGTGGTGTATCGGCGATGACCGCCCGGCGATTTACTTCTTGCGGAAGCGATCGAGCCGCACGACTTCGGCGCCCGCGCCGCCATCGGGGCGGTCGGGCGGGGGCGTATCGGCAGGCTTGGCGTTGGCCGGCGCCGCATCGGCCTTGTTCGCCTCGGCCGGCGATACGGGGGCGGCAGGCTTGTCGATGACCGGCGCAGCCTGGCCGCCGGCCGCTATTACCGGGGAGTTGGCATCGAGCGTCTCGAACTGAAATCCGAATTGCACGGCCGGGTCGTAGAACGCGGTCACCGCGTCGAATGGCACCGCCAAGCGCTCCGGCACGCCGCCGAACGACAGGCCAACCTCGAAAGCAGCATCGTCAACACGCAGATCCCAGAACTGGTGCTGCAGAATGATGGTCATGGTCTCCGGATATTGCGCGCGCATGCGCTCGGACAGCCGCACGCCGGGCGCCACGGTGCTGAAGGTGATCTTGAAATGATGCTCGCCCGGCAAGCCTTTTTTGGCGACGTCGGCCAGCACCGTCGCCACCACGCCGCGCAAGGCGGCCTGGGCAAGAACGTCGTAGCGGATGTGATCGGTAGCCATGCCGGGAGCCGGAAGTCAGCGTTTTATCAACCGATAGATAAGCCCAGAATCATGGCCGTTCAAACGCGTTCTGCCGGCTGACGACAGATAAGTGCGCGTAAATGAGGCTCGCGGCGGCTATGTGGAAACACGGATACCGGCGAAGGGCGGTAGTCGCGGCGGGAGGGTGAAAGTGGAGGCTTCTGTTGCCAGGTGCCTCCGAACCCCGCCTAACGGAGCTTAACCCGTTAGGACTTTAAGTCGGTATTTCAAACCGCGTTACGCGGCCTGAGCAACCGGAGCATAGTTGTCATTGGCAACTATGAGAAAGGCCCGATAACGGCGGAACCATTCCGAGCAAAAGCGCGCCTTTTACGCCCTCGTCGATCCTATTTCGACCCCGTGATGGTGGAGTCGCCGGGTACTGCCCCCGGGTCCGAAAGGTTTATTACGACGGCCATTTATCGCCATAGCCGGCATGCGCCGGCAGCGAAGAATATAAGCCCAAAAGGTTGCGGAAAAAAGAGCAGGTTCTGCCCGCTCCACAGTCGTGGCCCGGCTGCACAAATGCGTCTGGCTGGATGGGATTGCGGGCGCTAAACGAACGCCATGAACTCCGCCCCGACAAGCTCCGCCCCGATTTCGACCTCGAACGATCCTCCAGCCGAAAATCCCGTCCAAGCGAGCGATCCCCCTGCGGCACCCACCGCACCGGCGCCGACCATCACCGAGCTCTTTGTCGCCTTCGCCAAGATCTCGCTATCCGGTTTCGGCGGCGTGCTCGCCTGGGCGCGGCGCATGATGGTCGAAGAGCGCAAGTGGATGACGTCGGACCAGTTCAACGAGGTTTATGCACTCTGCTCGTTTCTGCCCGGCGGCAATATCATCAATTTCTCGGTCATTATCGGCGGCCGTTTCCGCGGCCCGTTCGGCAGCGTGGCGGCGCTTGCCGGACTGCTCGGGCCGCCGATGATCCTGATTCTCATCATCGGCGCCATCTACGCACATTACGGTGACCTGCCGGTGCTGCACCGGGCGCTGACCGGCGTCGCTGCGGCGGCGGCCGGCTTGATGCTGGCGACGGTCGCCAAAATGCTGCAGCCGCTGTTTCGCAACCGCGCAGCGGTCGGCCTTGCGATCGCGCTTGCGACTTTCCTCGCCATCGCCGTTATGAGCTGGCCGCTGCCGTTCGTGCTGCTCGCGATCGTGCCGGTCAGCATCGCTTATGCCTGGAGCCGATTATGAAGAATGGCGGCGGAGTTCTGCTGACCTTGGCGGCGTTCTTCGCGGCGACATCGCTGTTCACGATCGGCGGCGCCAATTCCGCGGTGCCGGAAATGCATCGCTATGCCGTCGACGTGCAGCATTGGCTGACCGACCGGGAATTCAGCACGACCTTCGCGCTGGCGCAGCTGACGCCGGGGCCGAACATCATCATCGTGACTTTGATCGGCTATCACGTCGCCGGCGTCATCGGCGGGCTGGTCACGACGCTGGCGATGTGCGGCCCGACCTGCGTGTTCGCCTATTTTGTCGGCCGCGCCTCCGATCGCTTCAAGGGCGCGACCTGGCATGACGCACTGAGCCGAGGCCTGGTTCCGGTGACGTTGGGCCTGCTCGCTTCCAGCGCCACGGTGATTGCGACCACGAGCGGCTATGGCTGGCTCGCCGTGGTCATCACCGCAGGCACCGCGATCACCGCGTTTTTTGTGCGCGTGCACCCGTTATGGGCCTTCGCCATCGCCGCGGCGCTCGGCGCCGCCGGGCTGGTGTGACGGTCCACAGCCGCAGTTCTGCGCAATTCGCTTTACACTTGCCCAAGCTTCGATCGCCCCTCATTTAGAGCTAAAGTGAGCGCCGCGACTCAGCCGAAACCGAAACACCGATGCGCCAATATCTCGATTTGATGGAACGCGTGCTCTCCGAGGGCGTGGAAAAGCGCGACCGCACCGGCGTCGGCACCAAGTCGATTTTCGGCCATCAGATGCGTTTCGACTTGCAGCACGGCTTCCCGCTGGTCACCACCAAGAAGCTGCACGTCAAATCCATCATCTACGAATTGCTCTGGTTTCTGCGCGGCGACACCAATGTCAAATATCTCAACGACCACGGCGTCACCATCTGGAACGACTGGGCCGACGAGAACGGCGATCTCGGCCCGGTCTATGGCAAGCAATGGCGTTCCTGGCCGACGGGCGACGGCGGCTCGATCGATCAGATCGCAAATGTGCTCAAGGAAATCCGCCGCAACCCGGATTCGCGCCGGCTGATCGTGACCGCCTGGAACCCGGCGGAGATCGAAGGCATGGCGCTGCCGCCGTGCCACTGCCTGTTTCAGTTCAATGTCGCCGACGGCGCGCTGTCGTGCCAGCTCTATCAGCGCTCGGCCGATGTCTTTCTCGGCGTGCCGTTCAATATCGCTTCTTACGCGCTATTGACGGTTGCGGTCGCGCAAGTGGCCGGACTGAAACCCGGCACTTTCATCCACAGTTTCGGCGACACGCATCTTTATCTCAATCATCTCGAGCAGGCGCGCTTGCAGCTTTCGCGCCAGCCGCGGCCGCTGCCGAAGCTGACCATGAATCCCGACGCCAAAGATCTGTTCGCGCTCTCCTACGAAGATTTTTCGCTCGAAGGCTACGATCCGCATCCGCATATCAAAGCGGCGGTCGCGGTGTGAGCTTAAGACTGTGAGCCACACATTGTGAGCTTGGACATCGTCCTCCTCGCCGCCGTCGCCGAGAACGGCATCATCGGCCGCGACAATGCGCTGCCGTGGCGGCTCAAATCGGACATGCAGCATTTCCGCGCCTCGACCATGGGCAAGCCGGTGGTAATGGGGCGCAAGACGTTCCAGTCGATCGGTAAGCCGCTCAAAGGCCGCACCACGATCGTCGTCAGCCGCGATCAGCTTTTTGTTGCGCCCGGAATTGTGGCGGCGCCGAGCCTCGCCGCCGCTCTTGAAACGGCGCGCGGCGACGCGCTGCGGCGCGGCGCGGACGCCATCATCGTTGCCGGCGGCGGCGACATTTATATGCAGGCGATGCCGGCGGCGACGCAGCTCTTAATCACTGAAGTTCATAAACGCGTGGACGGCGATGCGTGTTTTCCGGCGATCAACCCGGAATTGTGGCGTGAAATCGCGCGCAGCGCGCACCAACCCGCGGCTGACGACGAAGTTTCCTTCGCCTTTGTCACATACGCCCGCATTAACGCCGCTGCGACCAAGCCGCCGAGCGTGGCATAACTGCGCGTTGTAAGGGGCTTTGCCCTACCCTATAACCCCCGCAAAGCAGCGGCCGGCCGGGAGTCGGCGTTCAGGAGTATAAGCATGCCGTGGAGCAACCAATCCGGCGGCGGTCCGTGGGGTTCTGGATCGAAGGGACCCTGGGGCGCGGGCCCGCAACAGCCCGGCGGGCCGAAACCGCCCGATCTCGAAGAGTTCCTGCGCCGCGGCCAGGACCGGCTGCGCGACTGGATGCCGGGCAACCTCGGCGGCCGCGGCATTGCCGTGATCGCGCTATTGGCGGTCGCGCTGTGGGGCATGTCCGGCTTCTTCCGCGTCGAGCCCGACGAAGTCGGCGTGGTGCTGCGCTTCGGCAAATTCATCCGCGAGGTGCAGCCCGGCCTGAACTATCACCTGCCCTATCCGATCGAGACCGCGCTCACCCCGCCGGCTTTGCGCGTCAACAAGGTCGACGTCGGCTTCGACACGCGCCGCAGCGGCTCCCTGCGCGACGTCGAGGAAGAGAGCCTGATGATTACCGGCGACCAAAACATCGTCGATGTCGAATTCTCGGTGTTCTGGCGGGTGAAGCCGAATTCGGTCGGCGACTTTCTGTTCAACGTCGCCGGTCCGGCATCGACGGTGAAAGCGGTCGCCGAAAGCGCCATGCGCCAGGTGATCGGGCACTCCGACGCGCAGCCGCTGCTCGCCGGGTTTCAGCAAACCGGCGCGGTCGTGACACCAGGCGGCCAAGCCGCGGCGCCGATCGTTGACACTGCGACGCAAGTGCAGGACCTGATGCAGAAGATTCTCGATTCCTACAAAGCCGGCATTCTGGTTCAGAGCGTCCAGATTCAAACGGTCCAGGTACCGGCGAAAGTCATCGATTCCTTCCGCGATGTTCAGGCGGCGAACTCGGACCTCGTGCGCGCGCAAAACGAAGCCCAGACCTACGCCAACCGTGTCGTGCCCGAAGCCCGCGGCCGCGCCTCCAAGATCCTTCAGGACGCCGAAGCCTATCGCGAGCAAACCGTCGCCGACGCCAAAGGCCAGACCTCGCGCTTCCTGCAGATCTTCCAGCAATACAAGAACGCGCCCGACGTGACCCGTCAGCGTATCTATCTCGAGACCATGGAGCGGGTGCTCGGCGCGGCCGAAAAGACCATCGTCGATCTCGGACCGTCGAGCAGCGGCGTCCTGCCGTTCCTGCCGCTCGGCAGTCCGCCGCCGGAGCGGCCGGCGCCGCAGCAACAAACGGGAGGCAGCCAATGAGGCCGGGTATCGTCGGCATCGCCGTTGCCATCCTGCTGCTGATTGCCGTTATCGTCGGCTACAGCACGTTCTTCACGGTCTATCAGACGCGACAGGCTCTGGTGGTGCGCCTGGGCGAGCCGGTGCGCGTCATCACCGAGCCGGGTCTTAACGTCAAAATCCCGTTCATCGACAGCGTCATCTATATCGACAAGCGCATTCTCGCGGTCGAGTCGCAGGCGCACGATCTGAATCTTCAGAGCCAGGACAATTCCAACGCGCCTCAGGTGGTCGGCCAGCAGATCGATGTCGACGCATTTGCGCGTTATCGCATCACCGACCCGCTCAAATTTTATCAGACTGTCGGTGCGGAAGGCGCCGATTCGCAGCTTGCGATTTTCCTCACTTCGGCGGCGCGACGTGTGCTCGGCAGGGCGACGCTCGCCGATGTCGTGCGCAATAAGCGCGAGGAACTGATGGGACAGATGCGCGACCAGATCGAGCAGGACGCGCGACCGTTTGGCATTCAGATCGTCGACGTGCGTATCCGTCGCGCCGATCTGCCGGAACAGAACAGGGATGCGGTGTACGCGCGGAT
This sequence comes from uncultured Alphaproteobacteria bacterium, assembly GCA_963746715.1. Taxonomy (GTDB): domain Bacteria; phylum Pseudomonadota; class Alphaproteobacteria; order Rhizobiales; family Xanthobacteraceae; genus BOG-931. The sequence goes on from CAVVCW010000001.1 coordinate 675,604, forward strand.
GCAGACCGAGCGCCAGCGCGAGGCCGCCGAGTTCCGCGCGCTCGGCTCGCAAAAGAGCCAGGAGATTCGCGCCAAGGCCGATCGCGACGTGACGGTGCTGACCGCAGAAGCGAATTCCCAATCCGAGCAGATCCGCGGCCAAGGCGACGCCGAGCGCAACCGCATCTTTGCCGACGCCTATAACCAGGACCCGGGCTTCTTCGTCTTCTATCGTTCCATGCAGGCTTATGACAGGAGCCTGGCACGCAGCGACACCCGCCTGGTGCTGCGGCCGGATTCGAATTTCTTCCGCTATTTCGGCGATCCTTCGGGCAAGTCGGCGGCGGACGGCGCAGCCGTGCTGCCGGCGCGACCCGGCGGCGCGGCCGGCGCAAACAAATAAAACGCAAGTCTAATTGCAATAAAGAACCTTGAGAGCGACGGGCCGGGTTGATGACGGATTTCCTTGCCGCGCTCGGCCTAGTCTTTGTGATCGAAGGCATTCTTCTCGCGGCGTTCCCGGGCGGCGCCAAGCGGACCATGGCGAGCGTGATGGAACTGCCTGACGGCTCGTTGCGCATCGCCGGCATCATTGCCGCCGCCGTCGGCGTCATCATCGTTTGGTTGATCCGCGGCTGACGCGAACGAAGTCTGGAGCCGCTTTTCCGCCCCAATCCAACCGCTAATTAACGGTTGACCGGCAATGGCCTTGCGTCCGGGGCGGGACGAGGGCACCTTTCCGGCACGTCTTTCCCAACGAGTCGAACGCTAGGAGCGCCGACGTCCATGACGTCCCTCGACAAATCTCGCGACAAGTTTCGCATGCAATGCACCGTCGCAATGGCCGCGATCGCCGCGGCACTCGTTCTGTCGCCGGCGCGGCCCGCCGCCGCCGCCTCGCGCGGCCCCGACAACATTGCCGACGTCGCCGAACAAGTCATCGACGCGGTGGTCAATGTCTCGACCTCGCAGAAAGTCGATCCGCATGTCGAAAACCTTCCCGACGTGCCGCCCGGCTCGCCGATGGAAGAGTTCTTCAATCAATTCTTCAAGAACCATCGCGGCGGCCCCGGCGACCAGGATCAGATGCCGCACCGCGTGACCTCGCTCGGCTCCGGCTTCATCATCGATCCGTCGGGCATTATCGTCACCAACAATCACGTCATCGCCGACGCCGACGAGATCAACGTCATCCTCAACGACGGCACTAAGCTGACGGCGCAACTGGTCGGCAAGGATTCCAAAGCCGACCTGGCGCTGTTGCGGGTCCACAGCGACAAGCCGCTCAAGGCGGTGAAATTCGGCGATTCCGACAAGCTGCGGCTCGGCGAATGGGTGATCGCCATCGGCAACCCGTTCAGCCTCGGCGGCACGGTGACCGCCGGCATCGTCTCGGCGCGCAACCGCGACATCAATTCCGGCCCCTACGACAATTACATTCAGACCGACGCCGCCATCAATCGCGGCAATTCCGGCGGCCCGCTGTTCAATCTCGACGGCGAAGTGGTCGGCATCAACACCGCGATCATCTCGCCGTCCGGCGGCTCGATCGGCATCGGCTTTGCGGTGCCGGCCGACACCGCGGTGCCGGTGCTCGATCAGCTCCGCCAATACGGCGAGACCCGGCGCGGCTGGCTCGGCGTGCGCATTCAGCAGGTGACCGACGACATCGCCGACAGCCTCAGCATCAAGCCGCCGCGCGGCGCGCTGGTCGCCGGCATCGACGATAAGGGTCCGGCCAAGCCCGGCGGCATCGAGCCCGGCGACGTGGTGATCAAATTCGACGGCCACGACATCAAGGAAATGCACGACCTGCCGCGCATCGTCGCCGATACCGCCGTCGGCAAGGTTGTCGACGTCGTCGTCATCCGCAAGGGCAAGGAAGAAACCCACAAAGTGACGATCGGCCGGCTCGAAGACGGCGAGAAGGTCGCGATGGCGGATGCCGGCAAGAACGCCGCGCCGCCGCAGAAATCGGTGGTGCAGAAGACGCTCGGCCTCGAACTCTCCAGCCTCTCCGACGACGTGCGCAAGCAGTTCAAGATCGGCGACAGCATCAAAGGCGTCGTCGTCACCGGCGTCGATCCGAATGTCGCGATGTCCGATCCGGACAAGCGGCTGACGCCGGGCGATGTCATCGTCGAAGTGCAATATCAGGCCGTCGGCACGCCTACCGATCTGCAGAAGCGCGTCGACGATCTGAAATCGCAGGGCAAGAAGATCGCCGTGTTGCTGGTATCAAACCCCGACGGCGAAACGCGCTTTGTTGCGCTGAACCTGCAGTAGCGCCGCGGCGAAGAGGTCCCTGTCCTATTCGCCGACAAATTCCTCGCGCCGATACCCTTGCGCATAAAGCAGCGCCGTGAGGTCGCCGTGGTCGATGCGCGCCGCGGCCGCCTCTTTGACCGCAGGCTTGGCGTGGAAGGCGACACCGAGGCCGGCAGCCGTTAGCATCGGAATGTCATTGGCGCCGTCGCCGACCGCAAGCGTGGCGTCGCGAGCGAGCCCGAAACGCGCACGCAATGCGTTGAGCGTCGCCAGCTTGGCTTCCCGGCCGAGCACCGGATCGGCCACCTCGCCGGTCAGCTTGCCGCCGGCATCGGCGAGCAGCGCGTTGGCGTGATTTTCGTCAAAGCCGATCATCGCGGCGATCTTCGACGTGAACGCGGTGAAGCCGCCGGAGACGAGGCAGGCATAGGCGCCGTTCGCCCGCATGGTGGCGACCAGCGTGCGTCCGCCCGGCGTCAAGCGGATGCGCTCGGCGATCACCTTGTCGATCACGGTGACGGGCAGGCCCTTGAGCAGCGCGACGCGCTCGCGCAACGCCGGCTCGAAGGCGATCTCGCCGCGCATGGCGCGCTCGGTGATCGCGGCCACCCGATCCTTGAAACCGGCATAGTCGGCAAGCTCGTCGATACATTCCTGGCCGATCATGGTGGAATCCATGTCGGCGAGAAACAGCGTCTTGCGGCGTCCCTCGTGCGGCTGGATGACCACGTCGACCGGGTCGCGGCCGATCATGTCGCGGATATCCCGCGCCATGTCCTTGAATAGCGCCTCGGCTTCGGCGATCTCCGCCCCCTCGAATTCCTCGGCCAGAAAGGCGATATCCGTCGCCACGCCGGGCTCGAGCCAATCCACCGGACGGCCATGCGGCAGATAGCGCGCGACCTTCTGCGCCAAGGCGTCGGTCACCGCCGGACGGCTGGGAGACGAAATCAGCGTTGCCACATAAAACATGCCGTGCGATCCGGACAGTAGGAAACGGAGCGGTTTGAGACGTGTCGACTGTCATCCTCATTGCAGGCCCGACGGCGAGCGGCAAGTCGGCCTTGGCGCTCGCGCTCGCCGAAAAGCTCGGCGGCGAGGTCGTCAATGCCAATTCCATGCAGGTCTATCGCGATTTGCGCGTCATCACCGCGCGGCCGGCGCCCGGCGAGGAACAGCGCGTCCCGCACCGGCTCTACGGCCATGTCGATGCCGCGGAGAATTATTCCGTCGGGCGCTGGTGCGCCGATGCCGCCGCGACGCTTGCGGCCGCGCAAGCGGCCGGACGCCCGGCCATCGTCATCGGCGGCACCGGGCTTTATTTCAATGCCCTGACCCGCGGCATCGCCGCCGTGCCGCCGATTCCCGTTGAGATTCGCGAAGAGGTGCGCGGCCGGCTGGCCAGCGAAGGCGCTCCGGCGCTGCATGCCGAGCTTGCGTCGCGCGATCCGGCGGGCGCGGCGCGGCTGCGGCCCGGCGACCGCTCGCGCGTCACGCGCGCGCTTGAAGTGGTGCTGGCGACCGGCCGCTCGCTGTACGACTGGCACGACGTCAACAAGCCGGCGACGATCGATCTCGCCGGCGTCGCCAAAGTCTTTCTGATGCCCGACCGCGAGGGATTGCTCAAACGCATCGACGCGCGCTTCGACGCCATGATGGCGGCCGGCGCGCTCGACGAAGTCCGGGCGCTCGCCGCGCGCAATCTCGATCCGAGCCTGCCGGCGATGAAGGCGCACGGCGTGCCCTGGCTGATCCGTCACCTCAAAGGCGAGATCGCGCTTGCTGCAGCGATCGAAGGCGGCAAGCGCGATACGCGCCAATATACCAAGCGGCAGGCGACCTGGTTTCGCAATCAGCTTCCGCAATTTGAATGGGTCGCGCCGCAGAATGCAGAGGCGGCGGTGGAAGAGCAGTTGCGTGCTCTGTCGAGCCGCGGTGTGCATTCATAAGCGCGCCGACCACGAGAAGGATTTCGGCCTGGGGGCGGCGTGGAGCGCTAGTCGCCTGACATAATTGCCGCAAGCGTACGCTCAATAACCGGTCGGCAGACCACGCGAACATCCATCATCTCGTGAAAACGAGCGGATTTCGATGCGGCCTCGTCAGCCCAGGTCTCTCGATCAAGGAGCTTGCGGCAAAGATCGGATAAAGCCTCGACTTCGGTGGATTCCATAAATTCGGAGTAGGGATTATCGAGGGGGATATCCTCCGACACGATACAGACTTGTCGGGTCAACATTTCAGGAACGCGGCCGCACGAAACAAATCTGGGATCGACGCCGATTGCGTGGCTTTCTTCAAGCCCATTAAGAGTCAAGTTCAGGCCGATTTTCGCGCGATCTTCCAGCAATTCAATGATGCACGACGGAACCCAATCTCCCGGAAAGCCTTGGCCGACGGCCAGTACTTTAGTTCCGTTTTGAGCCATCGTTTGGAGGACACGCATTCGATGCGGCGTGTTCTTCCCGTAGAAGAAAACATCGATATCTTTCGGAGAACGGCGCGCGTAGTCAGCAATGGGGCCGGTTGACCCAACCGGCAGGAACTCACAAAATTTCGTGTCATGGCGATACTCCTCCGCTGTACGCTTGAGGAATGTCCATACAAAATCGACCTCACCCAGAATTGCCTCGAAACCCTCCATGCGCAGCAAATTCAAACGTGCACGGTTTTGCGCATCGCCCGGATAAGCGACACCGTGCTGTGCATAAGGGATCTGTCTTTTCCCGGCCGCGGTGACCATAAGTTCGGTCGCTATAACGCCGATCTTTATTCCGCTACGTCGAAACGCCAGAAATTGTTCGGCCCAGGTACTTCCGAGGAAATGTTCAAAATATAAGTTGATCGCCCTGGGGTTTGGATTGTCGTAGACGACGGTGACTTCGTGACCACACAGGGAAAGCATATTCCTGATGTAATTCACGAGCGGGGTCAGTCCTACGACAGCGGCAGCGCCCCCGTGATTTGCTAAGATGATGTTGAACCACATTGAAAAACGATAGTCCCCTCTCAGCAATTCCCAAAGTAGCAAGCCAAATTAATTGTGGCAATCGAACGCGCGATGTCCGCTTGTGGCACATAGCAGACGTGCCGCCGATTCCCGCTGAGATTCGCGAAGAGGTGCGCGGCCGGCCGGCCAGCGAAGGCGCTCCCGCGTTGTCCGCCATCGACCCATCTGAGAAATTTCAGCAGCAATTAACGGTAGAGTAAGCAAGAGAGCGTATGTTAGAGACGATATATTTTTGTTTTTAAACGAAGAAATTGGCGCGACAAGGCACGCAGGTAATTAGCGGACATCCCATTCGTGCAACATCTATCTCTCATCGACGAACTTGAGCACGCCGTCAAAAACGGCTCGCCTGAAAATCGGACGAACACACTCCGCCGAGTCACGGATCTATTCCTGCACGACGCCAATCGTCTCAACGACGAGCAGATAGAGGTCTTCGACGACATTCTGTGCCTCCTTGCGGAGAGGATCGAAAAGAGCGCGCTTGTCGATCTCGGAAAGCGCCTTGCTCCCATCGGTAATGCGCCCGGCAGAATGATCAGAAGCTTGGCAAGCCATGACGAAATTGCCGTCGCCGCGCCGGTCTTGACAGGCTCGAGAAGGCTTACAACGAACGACCTCGTTGAAATTGCTCAGACCAAAGGCCAAGCTCACCTTTTGGCGATCTCCGAGCGATCCGCACTTGAACCCGCCGTAACCGATATTCTGCTCGATCGCGGTGATCGAAAGGTTGTGGCTGTGGTTGCGACCAATGCAAGTGCGCATTTTTCCGAGCTTGGATTTTCAAGATTGGTGGAAAAATCTGCCGACGACGATTCCCTCGCGGAAATTGTCGGAACGCGGAGCGATATACCTTTGGCGTTGCTCAGAGATCTTTTGCAATGCGCGACCGATACCGTTAAGGCAAAGATCTTCGCTCTGCTACCGCCGGAGCGGCGCGAGGAAATCGAACATGTTGTCGCTAAAATTGCAAAGAGCTTTAGCAGGAAGGCGGAGTACGATTACAGCTATGCGGAGAGCCGCATCGACATGTTGGAAGCGTCGGGGCTGCTCAACGAGGACGCGTTGACGACCTTTGTTCGGAGGAGCCAGCGTGACGAACTGATCGTCGCGCTCGCGCGGCTTAGCTCCTCTCCGATCAAGACGATCGCACCATTGTTGACCGGACACCGTAATGACGCCGTATTAATTCCGTGCAAGGCGGCCGATCTTCAATGGCCTACGGTGGAGGCAATCCTGCACGGCAGGCTGCCAAATCAAAAGGTAAGCGATGAGATCATCTCCTTAGCTCGAGATGACTATTCCAAGCTTGCCAAAGCAACTGCTCAACGCGCGCTGCGCTTTATGCAAGTTCGCGAGACGACCCACTAGCCATCGAGCAACGGAGTTGTGTCCGCTTCTGGCCCAGGGCGGACATGGCGCGATGTCGGCTTTTGACCCATCACGGACATTGACCGAGAAGCGCCTCGTCGCCAACGGCGACGCGATCAGCTATGCTGCCTTCAAGGAACTGGCTGCGATCAACGCAAAGCAGACATTTCCGAAATAGTCGGAAGAAGCTAAGGCTATAAGCAGTCTGAACGGGTTGAATCAGGCTGCACTGGCATCTCGGCTTACGATTGGAGATTTTGCATAATGCTAAAGTCTGCCACGTTGATCGTTGTACTCTGCACAGTGCCCGCGACCGTCGCTTGGGCCGCACCGCTCGTTAGACACGCCGGTGAATGGGAAACAACCATCGATGGTGGAAAGCCGATTCTTTTCTGTTATCCCACCGACGTAACTCTCGACCAAGGCTACCTCATGCAATCGATGTCCAAAATTCCGGGCGCCAGTTGTACGATGGGCGACTTGAATACCGTCGGCAACGTGACGTCCTATTCGATGCAGTGCACGATAGGCGGTAGCCCGATGACATCAAGCGGGACTTTTACCGTGACGGGCCCTGACTCCTTTACCGGCAAGTCGCACAGCCATGGCGGCATGATAAAGATGCCTGACGGAAAAGCGGTCGCGATGCCGGATACGGACATGGTGAACGTCTCGCGCCGGCTCGGCCCATGCAAACCGGGCGACCGCCAGATTACGCACTGAGGCGTCGTGGACAGCGGCTCAATTCGCTTTGTCGCCTGGCGTTGGCCGACACGCCGATGTTATTGCGTGGCGGCTGACCCGCATGATTTATGAGCCGACGCTAATGCGTCATATATTGCAGGCCCGCGGTGTAAGCGGCGCCGCCGAGCACGCAGGGAATGCCGAGCTCGATCTGACCGGTGGCGGCGGCAACGACACAGCCCATCGACAGCGCGCCTTGGCCGACCTGGCCCCAGCCTGACAGCTCGCGCTTGGAGGTTGGGCCCTTCTCCTTGAGCTCCTGGATCGCGGCAAGCAATTCTTTGCGCATATGCACGGTATCGACGGTGTCGGCGGTCTGGATGACGTCGTCGAGCACGACTTTCACGTCCTGCGGCTGGTTCTTGTTCGCCCATTTCAGCATCTGCAGCAGCTCGGTGTCGCGCACGGCGTTGCTGGCCAGCGTGAATTTGGCGGCGCTGCCGGCGGTCAGGTTGTCGACATTGTCCTTGTCGTTGGAGAGCGGCAGGAGCTTGATCACCTTTTCGATCGGGGCGTAGCTGCCGGTCGCGAGATAATCGCCCCACAGCACGTCGATCAATTCCGGTGTCGGCTCGAGCGCGACCGCCTTCTTCTTTTCCTTATCGATATGCAGCGACACTTTGAGCTTGTCGAACATGCCGGGCTTCACGGTCTGATAGTCGATCTGATCGAGCGTCGGCAGCTTGCCGTCGAGATATTGGTCGATCATGGCGCGGCGCGTCGCCATGCGATCGACAAAGGTCGCCAACATTTCCTTCCAGTCCGGCAGCCCGGAATAGGCGATGGCGCGCACCAGCACCCAATGATCGGCCGGATCGATCGGCAGCATTTTCGCAATCAGCATTTCGGCGCGGTCGGGATTGTCGCCGAGCACGCCGGCGATGAAGCCGATATAGGGGCCGGAGCTTTCGGCGTCCTTGAACGCCTGCATGGAGCTCAGCGCACGCACGACCGCCGGCAAATCTTCGGGCGTCGGCCGATGCCGATAGGCATTGATCCATCTCAGGACCGACTCGTTGGAATTCCATACACTCGCCGAGGGCGCCGCGGCGACGCCCGGCGCGCCCGAAACGACAGCCAGGCCTAGCGCGACAACAAGCGCGGCCGCGGTACGACGCAGCCGTCCAGAAAGCTTGTGACTTGCACTGGTGTCCCGCACTAACGTCCCCTCCGGTGGAGAAAACCGGCCGGCGCGATCCCATCGAAGATCGCACCATCCCCTGCGCGTCCCTTGAGATAATTCAGCAACAGGCCGGGGAAAATTAAAGGCCGCGATCGTGCGAAATCGCGGCCAAGCTGTGACACTTAACGTTGGTTAACGATTGCGGTTTTGCGCGTCGTTACGATTTCAAACGTATGTTTGAGAATTCGTTAAGCATAGAAAGCCGCATTTGGGCCGCATTCGGCTTGACCGCAACGGACACAATGCTTATAAACTGCACCCCAACCGAAGGGCACAGCCGTGCGAATTTTTGTTGCGACGTCGCTTATTCTCGTATCGAGGCGCACCGCCGGGGGTGGTTAATTCCACCCGCGAAACGAGGCGGTGCGCGACCAGGGGCTCTTCGAGGCCCCTTTTTTATTTCCCGAATTCCGCGTTGCACGACGAAAAGCCAGATCAAGAGACAGCGGACCGAAAGCCGACCAAGAGCTGAGCAGGAGCCGACGATGAGTAATACGATCGCTGACGCCAAGACGGCCGCAGCCGAAACCGGCGCCGAAATGACCGGCGCCGAGATGGTGATCAAAGCCCTCTCCGATCAGGGCGTCGAGCATATTTTCGGCTATCCCGGCGGCGCGGTGCTGCCGATCTACGACGCGTTGTTTCAGCAGAACATGGTGCAGCACATTCTCGTCCGGCACGAACAGGGCGCGGTGCACGCCGCCGAAGGCTATGCGCGCTCGACCGGAAAAGTCGGCACGGTGCTGGTGACATCGGGGCCCGGCGCGACCAATGCGGTGACCGGCCTGACCGACGCGTTGTGCGATTCCATCCCGCTCGTCGTCATCACCGGGCAAGTGCCGACCCATCTCATCGGCAACGACGCGTTCCAGGAATGCGACACGGTCGGCATCACCCGGCCGTGCACGAAATACAATTATCTCGTCAAAAACGTCGACGACCTGCCGCGCGTCCTGCACGAGGCGTTTCACATCGCCGCCAGCGGACGGCCGGGGCCGGTCGTGGTCGATATCCCGAAGGACGTCCAGTTCGCCAAGGGCGCCTATTTCAAGCCGACCGAATTCCAGCACAAAGGCTATCGACCGAAGCTCGACGGCGATGCCGACAAGATCAAGCAGGCTGTCGAGATGATGGCGGCCGCCAAACGCCCGCTGTTCTATACCGGCGGCGGCGTGATCAATTCGGGGCCGGCGGCGTCGGAAAAGCTGCGCGAACTGGTCAAGCTCACCGGCTTTCCCATCACCTCGACCTTGATGGGGCTCGGCGCATTTCCGGCAGCCGATCCGCAATGGCTCGGCATGCTCGGCATGCACGGCACCTGGGAAGCGAACTGGTCGATGCACGATTGCGACCTGATGATCGCGGTCGGTTCGCGCTTCGACGACCGCATTACCGGCCGCGTCGACGCTTTCTCGCCGGGCTCCAAGAAAATCCATATCGACATCGATCCGTCCTCGATCAACAAGAACGTCAAGGTCGATCTGCCGATCGTCGGCGATTGCGGCCGCGTGCTCGACGAGATGCTGCGGCTGTGGCGGGCGCGCGCCCCCAAAACCGACAAGAAGGCGCACGAGGCTTGGTGGGCGCAGATCGGCAAATGGCGGGCGAAGAAGTCGCTGTCCTACACCAGCTCGAAACAGGTGATCAAACCGCAATATGCAATTCAGCGTCTCTACGAATTGACCAAGGATCGCGACACCTACATCACCACCGAAGTCGGCCAGCACCAGATGTGGGCGGCGCAGTTCTATCAGTTCCAGGAGCCGAAACGCTGGATGACGTCCGGCGGCCTCGGCACGATGGGCTATGGGCTGCCGGCCGCGATCGGCGTGCAGCTCGCGCATCAAAACTCGCTGGTGATCGACATCGCCGGCGAAGCCTCGATCCTGATGAACATGCAGGAAATGTCGACCGCCGTGCAGTTCGGCCTGCCGGTCAAAGTCTTCATTATCAACAATCAGTACATGGGCATGGTGCGGCAGTGGCAGGAACTGCTGCATGGCGGGCGCTATTCGCATTCCTATACCGAAGCGCTGCCGGATTTCGTCAAGCTCGCCGAGGCCTATCACGCCCACGGCATCCGCTGCGAAAGCCCCGACGATCTCGACGACAAAATCCGCGAAATGATCGAGGTGCAGAAGCCGGTGATCTTCGATTGCGTGGTCGATCCGTCGGAAAACTGCTTCCCGATGATCCCATCGGGGCGCGCCCATAACGAGATGCTGCTCGGCGACGCGGCGACCCGCGTCGAGGACGCCGTCACCGAAGCAGGCAAAATGCTGGTCTGAGTTGCCGGCGAGACCGGCGCTAGAGCGAAGTAGTTTTGGATTGGTTCAGTTGTCGCTCTGGCATTTTAATTGAGCATGATCTTTTCGGAAAACCGGTTTCCACTTTTCCGGATCATGCTCTAGAGAATTGCGAGTGGAGAAACACCGCGTGAACACGACACCGACAAGTCACTATCCCGCCCAGACCAGCGCCGAGAAGGTCGAGACCCGCACCTTGTGCGTCCTGGTCGACAACGAGCCGGGCGTGCTGGCGCGCGTGGTCGGCCTGTTCTCCGGCCGCGGCTACAATATCGATTCACTCACGGTCTCGGAAACCGAGCACCAGAAACATCTGTCGCGCATCACCATCGTCACGCGCGGCACGCCGATGGTGCTCGAACAGATCAAAAATCAGCTTGATCGGCTGGTGCCGGTGCATCGCGTCGTCGATCTGACGACCGCAGGCCCGGCGATCGCGCGCGAGCTTGCAATGGTGAAAGTGCATGGCACCGGCGATCAGCGCATGGAAGCGCTGCGGCTTGCCGACGCCTTCCGCGCCCGCGTCATCGACGCCACCACCGAGAGCTTCGTGTTCGAGATTACCGGCGCCTCCGACAAGATCGAAAGCTTCATCAATCTGATGCTGCCGGTCGGGCTCGTCGAAGTGTCGCGCACCGGCGTCGTTGCCATCGCGCGCGGGCCGGAAGGGATGTAGGCCCGCGCACCCGGCGGTGCATCGAGCTCATTACGCCGCCGAGCGCTGCGCCGGCGCATGGCGGGCAACGAAAGCCGCAAAGCCATCGATAAAACCCTGCAGGAATTTCTTCGTGCCTTCGTCGGTGACATTGCCATGATCGTCGATCAGGCCCGGTTTGAACGTGACATAGACTTCACCGCCGAAGAGGAAGGCACTGAGGCTTCCACTGAGCACCTGGCGCAGATGCGACTGCGCCAATGCCGCACCGAGCGCGCCGGGCGACGTGCCGGCAATGGCGATCGGCTTGCCGGCCCAGTTGTTCTTGCCCCACGGCCGGGTGCCCCAATCGACCGCGTTTTTCAGCACCGTCGGGATCGAGCGATTATGCTCCGGAGTGACGATCAGGACGCCATCGGCCTTCGCGAGCTCATCCTTGAAGCGCACCACTTCGGGCGCGAGGTTGCCCTCGTTGTCCTGGTTGAACAGCGGCAGATCGTCGATGCGGACGAATTTGGGCTCGAACTTGCCGGCGCCGAGCTTGGCGATGGCCTCCGCGAGCTTGCGGTTGATGGAGTCGCGGCGGTTGGAGCCCACGATCACGGCGATTTGGGGTACAGTCATGGTTGAATACCTCGGTGAGAAATCGTAACTGAGGCTACATAGGTGACTGTGCGTAAGGCGCACAAGAAGGCACATTTATGAAACCTAGACACATGGATTTGCCCTGCAATTGCGTCGCCGTCAGCGACGTGCTGGCCCGGATCGGCGATAAATGGTCGATGTTCGTGGTCAGCAAGCTCGGCTCAGGCCCGCTGCGTTTTAACGAATTGCGTCGCTCGATCGGCAGTATCTCGCAGCGCATGCTGACGCTGACATTGCGCGGGCTCGAACGCGACGGTTTGGTCACCCGCACGGTTTTTCCGACGATTCCGCCACGGGTTGATTACGAGCTGACCCCGCTCGGGCGCGATTTGTTGGAGCCGGTGTCGACGCTCGGCGATTGGGCGATCCGCAATCAGGGGAAAATCGCCCGTGCCCGCGAACAATTCGACGGCATAGCGAAGAAAGCCCCCTCCTCCGCGCGGCCAGATCCGCGGCAAACCGGGCTTGTCCAAGCCGCCCGCAGAAACTAGAAGCAGCAACCGAAACCAGCCGGCCAGCCCTCGGGGGACTTTGGCCTCTTTGTAGGGACTCAAGAACATGCGTGTTTATTACGATCGCGACGCCGATCTGAACCTGATCAAGGGCAAGAAGGTCGCCATTGTCGGCTACGGCAGCCAGGGCCATGCACATGCGCTCAATCTGCGCGATTCCGGCGTCAAGGACGTCGCGGTGGCGCTGCGCAAGTCGTCCGCCGGCGTGAAGAAGGCCGAAGGCGAGAAGTTCAAGGTCATGGAAGTGGCCGAGGCCGCCAAATGGGCCGACGTCATGATGATGCTGACGCCCGACGAATTGCAGGGCGACATCTATCGCGATCACCTGCACGCCAACATGAAGAACGGCGCGGCGCTGATGTTCGCGCACGGGCTGAACGTGCATTTCAATCTGATCGAGCCGCGCGGCGATCTCGACGTGCTGATGATCGCGCCGAAAGGCCCCGGCCACACCGTGCGCTCGGAATATCAGCGCGGCGCCGGCGTGCCGTGCCTGGTTGCGATTCATAAGGACGCGTCCGGCAATGCGCACGATCTCGGCCTGTCCTATGCCTCGGCGATCGGCGGCGGCCGCGCCGGCATCATCGAAACCACGTTCAAGGAAGAATGCGAGACCGATCTGTTCGGCGAGCAGACCGTGCTGTGCGGCGGCCTCGTCGAACTGATGAAGGCCGGCTACGAAACGCTGGTCGAAGCCGGCTATGCGCCGGAAATGGCCTATTTCGAATGCGTGCATGAAGTGAAGCTGATCGTCGACCTGATCTACGAAGGCGGCATCGCCAACATGAATTACTCGGTGTCGAACACCGCCGAATACGGCGAATATGTTTCCGGCCCGCGCGTGGTGACGCCGCAGACCAAGGCCGAGATGAAGAAGGTTCTGGCCGACATCCAATCCGGCCGCTTCACCCGCGACTGGATGCTGGAGAACAAGGTCAACCAGACCTCGTTCAAGGCGACCCGCGCCAAGCTCGCCGAGCATCCGATCGAGAAGGTCGGCGCCAAGCTTCGCGAGATGATGCCTTGGATCAAGGAGCGCGCACTGGTCGACAAGAGCAAGAACTGATCCAAGGCATTTTACGCCAAGACGGGCTCGCGGAGGCGAGCCCTTACGGGATCAAAGAGCGCGCACTGGTCGACAAGAGCAAGAACTGATCCAAGGCATTTTGCGCCAAGACGGGCTCGCGGATGCGAGCCCTTACGGGATCAAAGAGCGGGCTCTGGTCGACAAGAACAAGAATTACCAGCGGCGAATTGCGCAGAAGAATTATGCCCTAAGAAGGGCCCGCCTGGAGGCGGGCCCTTTCTCTTTCAACGCGGTGCGGTGGCCGGCTAAACGGCGGCCTCAGACACATTGAGGCGGTGTGGCCCCACACGACGAAGCCGCTACGGCCCTGGACTTTTCCTGCCGCCCCGGGGTTGTTCTCGCGTTCGTGGCCGCTACACTGCCGCGCGCACGACAAAAACACAGCCTCGGAGGAGACGTCATGACCACGAAACGACACTGCCTGCTTGCCGCGGGTGCTGCGGCGCTCGCTTTCGGCTTTGCCGCGAGCACGGCGCAGGCGGCGGATCCCTTCTCGATCAAATCGAGCACGTTTCAAGACGGCAAAATGATGCCGAAGAAGGTCGCCAACAGCCTGGCGAACACGCCGAGCAACCCGAATTGCGTCGGCGACAACGTGTCGCCGCAACTGTCATGGTCGAATGTGCCCGACGGCACCAAGAGCTTCGTCCTATTGATGACTGATCCCGAAGGCCGCGGCGGCGCCGGCGTCAATCACTGGGTCGCCTACGGCATCCCGGCATCCGTGACCGGTTTCGCCGAAGGTGAAACCAGCAAGGCGTCGGACAAATATGTCGGCGGCAAGAGCACCCAGGGCGTCGGCTTCTATTCCGGCCCGTGCACGCCGCCCGGCCAGATCCCGCATCATTATACATTCGTCCTCGTCGCCACCGATTTCGATCCGCACGAAATGGCGCCGGGCATGATGCGCGAAGAAGTGCTGGCGAAACTGGCAGCGCCCGGCGCACCACCCGCGCACACCAAAGGCGTCGCCGGCATGGTCGGCCTGTTCGTCAATCCGTGGCATGAATGAATTTCCAACAAAAGTAAGCGTCGCAGCGGTCGAGCGTGCCGGACATTGAGATCGGCACGCTCGATCGTGCACACATCACGTTTGCGCCCTGGGCGTGGCCTTTCGCCATCGCCGCGCGCGGCAAGGTCGACGACTATTTCACCAAGCTGCAGAGCGAGCGGCCCGGCGTCTGGAACGGCCGGGTGCTGCTGCTCAATCGTTTTGAGATCCGCGAACGGGTGCTGCACGGCAGCTGTTTCGAAGCGGACTTTGCGAGCTTCTGCGCCTGGCGCGAATGGCAATGCCCCGATGCCGGTGTGTTCAACGTCTTCGCCGCCGCGGCGGTGCTGAGCACCGACGGCGCTTACCTCGTTGGTGAGATGGCATCGGACACCGCCGCCGCCGGCAAGCTCTATTTTCCTTGCGGCACCCCGGAACCGGTCGATCTTGATCGAAACGGCAGGCTCGATCTTGAGGGCAATGTGCGCCGGGAGCTTCTTGAAGAAACCGGCCTCGATGCGGCCGAACTGGCCGCAGAGCCGGGCTGGAGCCTGGTCCGCGACGGCGGCTATATTGCGCTCCTAAAAACGCTGAAGGCGCGGCAAAGCGCCCAAGAACTGCGCGCTCGGGTCATGCGTTATATCGAAAGTGAACACCGCCCCGAATTGGTCGGCATTCGCATGCTGCACTCGCCGGCCGATTTTGATGACCGCATGCCGCGCTTTGTCACGGCGTTTCTGACCCATTGCTGGTCGTAAGCCCTAAAGTCTTTCAGGGCGCACCGGCCGAACACTTTTGCCCGAGGTCGCCATGAATTTCGCCAAGATCGTCAAGCAATGCCGGATCGACAGGCCGGCACATTTCAAGCTCGCCGATCACGACCCGGCCGAGACTTTCGGTCTCTCGACCAATATCGAGGAGGTGCGGCCGATCCTCGCCGAAGGCATCGCCAAGCTTGCCGATGGGCAGCAGCGGCTGTTCGCCGACGGCCAATGGGCGGTGCTGCTGGTGTTCCAGGGCATGGATGCCGCCGGCAAGGACAGCGTCGTCAAACACGTGATGTCCGGCATCAATCCGCAGGGCTGCGAGGTGCATGCCTTCAAGGCGCCGAGCGCCGAGGAACTCGACCATGATTTTCTCTGGCGCGTCGAGCGGCGGGTGCCGGCGCGCGGCCATATCGGCATTTTCAATCGCTCCCATTACGAAGAAGTGCTGGTGGTGCGCGTGCATCCGGACATGCTGCAGGCACAGAAACTGCCGCAAGATCTGATCGGCAAGACTATCTGGGACAATCGCTTCAAGGACATCCGCGCCTTCGAGCATCGGCTCGTGCGCAACGGGACCTTGGTGCTGAAATTCCATTTGCGCCTGTCCAAGGAAGAGCAACGCAAGCGCTTCCTGGCGCGCCTCGACGAGCCGTTCAAGCGCTGGAAATTTTCCAAGAACGACATCATGGAGCGCGGCCGCTGGGACGACTATATGACCGCCTATCAGGACATGATCCGCGAGACCTCGACCGATTATGCGCCGTGGTATGTCGTGCCTGCCGACCACAAACACGTCACCTGGCTCGTCGTGTCGGCGGCAATCATCGAAGCGCTGGAGAAGCTGAAACTCGATTATCCCAAGGTCACCGGCAAGGCCCTCAAGGAATTGAAAGCCTGCGCGCGGGTGCTGAAGGCAGAAAAGCCGAAGCGGGCGAAATCGAAGTAACACTCGCGATCAATCGTCGGACCGGTTCGGATCGATGCGCTTGGCAACCCAGCTGGCGGCCCAGACCGGCCCGAACAGGATGAGAAGCGGCAGCCCAAAATAGACGAGCAGCTTACCTCTGAACTGCCGTGACGAGTTGTTGTCGAAACCCGGCGGGTCCGACCAGAGCAGGTACGCGTAGAGCGCAAGCGCGGCGACCCCGATCGCGAAAGTCAAGCCGATCAGCGCCGAAGCTGCGAACTTGCGCCACCGCGGCACGCCTGCCACCTCGATCCAAGGAACAGATGATGTTTTGGCGGGCGGCGCTGGCGCGGCGGACGCGCCCGCCGCCGGCGACAAGACCGGTTCCGTATCGCCGCTAGAAGTCACAATCGAGAGCGAAGCGTTTCTTGAACGCTTCGGCCTCCTGCTTGGACGCGGATTTCAACAGCGCGCAGGCGGTGTAGTTGCCCTTCATCTTGTCGCCGTCGATATACATCCAATCGACGACCTCCGACTGATCGAAGGTGATAGTCTCGCCAAGCTTCACCGAATGGACCGATCGCGGCTGGTTGTTGATCTCGCCGGAGAACGAACCATCCTTAGTCGCGAACGGCGCGATCCAGAAATATTCGGCGGCGTCGCCTTCGCGGACTGCCACCTTCACTGAGAAAGTGTCCATGCCCGGCTTGGGCGCCGCCGCGAGCGCCAAAAACCCCGGCAGCGTCTGGCGCGCCTTCGCCATGGCCGCCGCCATTGTCGGATCGTTCTTGGCAACGATCGCAAGCTCGTCACGTTCGGCTTTTTGCAGGGGCGTCTGGCTGGCAACCGGCGCCACGGCAACGCCGGCAGCGAACGCAGCTCCGAGCAGCACGGCATAGCCGATCGATGTCATAATGCGCCTATGCATGAAGGGACTGGCTCCTGTTGGTCGTCCTGCGGCGGAACGGGGTTCAGGGTCGGCAGGCACCATTTCCCACACCGGGAAGAACCTTGCGGACGGGCAGCTTATTCCGCTAAAAGATGATCGGTCCGGCCGCGATTAACGTGGAATTCACCTTGATCCGCGACGCTTTGAGGACCTGACGAGGGCAAGCGCCCTGACGAGAGCAAGCGCAATGTCTGATCGCCGCGATGTCCGCGCGATGACCCGGAAGGCCTTGAAGGCCTCTTCCGGCGCTGCCCTTTTGTCTCTTCTTGGCGGGCTCCTGCTCCTTAGCACCCCCTGAGGGCCGGCTGGGCGCTTGCGCCTGGGCACTCAGGGGTCGGCGCAGCAACGGAACCCAAGAGAAGCCCATAAGCGCCCGGAACGCCGATGCAAGATCGGCCGGCGCAAACGGAAAAGGACCTTTTGCCATGACCTCGCCAACCCAGTCCGACAAGGACCGCGTCGTCATTTTCGACACCACTTTGCGCGACGGTGAACAATGCCCCGGCGCCACCATGACGCACGAGGAGAAGCTCGAAGTCGCCGAACTCCTCGACACGATGGGCGTCGACATCATCGAAGCCGGCTTCCCGATCGCCTCCGAGGGCGATTTCGCCGCGGTCCATGAGATCGCCAAACGCACCAAGCGCGCGGTGATCTGCGGACTTTCACGTGCGGCATTCAAGGACATCGACCGCTGCGCCGAGGCGATCAAACCGGCGGAGCGCAAGCGCATCCACACCTTCCTCTCCACCTCGCCCGTGCACATGAAATACAAGCTCCAGAAGGAGCCGCACGAAGTCTTCGAGATGGTGATCGCGCAGGTGACGCGGGCGCGCAATTACACCGACGATGTCGAGTGGTCGAGCGAGGACGGCACCCGCACCGAATTCGATTTCCTCTGCCGCTGCGTCGAGGCCGCGATCAAGGCCGGCGCCACCACGATCAATATTCCCGACACCGTCGGCTATACGGTGCCGGAGGAATATTTCGACCTGTTCAAGCGCGTGCGCGAGCGGGTGCCCAACTCCGATCTCGCGCGCTTCTCGGTGCATTGCCACAACGATCTCGGCATGGCGGTGGCGAATTCGCTCGCCGGCGTGCGCGCCGGCGCCCGGCAGATCGAATGCACCATCAACGGCATCGGCGAACGCGCCGGCAACGCCGCGCTCGAAGAAGTCGTGATGGCGATGAAGGTGCGCAACGACGTGATGCCATTCTGGACCGGCATCGACTCGACCATGCTGACGCGCGCCTCGAAGCTCGTCGCGGCGGCGACCTCGTTTCCGGTGCAATACAACAAGGCCATCGTCGGCCGGAACGCCTTCGCGCACGAGAGCGGCATCCACCAGGACGGCATGCTCAAGCACACCCAGACCTATGAGATCATGGTGCCGGAGAGCGTCGGCGTGAAGCAGACCTCGCTGGTCATGGGCAAGCATTCCGGGCGCCATGCCTTCGTGCACAAGCTCGCGGAACTGGGCTATCAGCTCGCCGACAACCAGCTCGAAGACGCTTTCGTCCGCTTCAAGGCGCTCGCCGACAGGAAGAAGCACGTCTACGACGAGGACATCGAGGCGCTGGTCGACGAGGAGATCGCGACCGCGCAGGACCACATCAAGCTGGTCTCGCTCTCGGTGATCGCTGGCACGCACGGGCCGCAGCGCGCCACCATGAAGGTCGACGTCGCCGGCAAGGCAATGATCGAGGAACGCGAGGGCAACGGGCCGGTCGATGCCGTGTTCAACTGCATCAAGGCCATGGTGCCGCATGACGCGGTGCTCGAACTCTACCAGGTCCATGCCGTGACCGAAGGCACCGACGCGCAAGCCGAAGTCTCGGTGCGGCTGTCGGAGAACGGCCGCGCGGTGACCGCCAAGGGCGCCGATCCGGATACGCTCGTCGCCTCGGCCAAGGCTTACCTCTCGGCGCTCAACAAGCTCGTGGCGCGGCGGCTGCGCGGACAAGCCACAGGCGAGCGCCGCATCCATTCGACGGATGTGGGCTGACGGTCACGACGGCACCCTTGACGGCACCACCCACGGCGCAAAAGCGTTCGCGGTGCGCTGCAGAACCGGCGTCAGTTCCGGGAAGTGCCGCAACAGCAGCGTGGTCATGTTGTTGTCGTTGACCCAGTCGATTCCCGGCTGGGTATAGACCGCCGGCGTGAAATCGTCGGTGAAGAAGCGGTCGCTCTTGATCCGGCGCGACGCCATCAGGATGAAGACCCGGAAGGCGGTGTCGCTGAAGCCGAAGCCTTCCGGGGGCTTTTCCGCATACATGCCGACCATGAGGTCGACCTTGTCGGGATGGCCATAGACCTCGCGTAGTGTGCGCACGATGTCGGGATCGTCGCTCATCTCCTCGAACGAGCGCACCGGCGCCTTGTGGAAGAGCTTGCGGAAGCGATTGTAGCGCGGCACGCCGCGCTCGCGGTCGCGCAGAATGTCGATGGCCGCGAGGTCGATCAGCTCCTCGAGATTGGCGCCGGTACGCCGGCGCATCTGCCGCATCCAGTTCGGGAAGTTGCGCAGCGTGACGGCGCCTGGATTGTTGACGCCGAACGTGTAGAGGATATCGAGAAATGAGGCGTCGCGCATCGCATTGGGCATGGCATTGGGGCCGACAATGAGGTCGGGATCGCTGACATCGGCGGCGGCGAATTTCAGCACGCGGCCGAGCCGTCCGTCCTTGGCATGACGGACCTGAATGTCGTTCGGCAGCAGCGGATGCAGCCGATAGACCGCGACGAACTCTTCGGTCAGGCAAAAATCCGCGCCGGTCTGATTGGTCTCGGAGCCCGGAATGCCGCTGATCGCTTCGCTGGTCGAGATGCGGCCGAGATATTTCTTCACTTTATCGCCGGCGAGCCCCCACCAATTGGCGTTCATGCCGATCTGCAGCGCCGGATGGGTGAGGATCGCCGTAGTCCAGTCGACGGTATGGATCTTCGCCACCAGGGCGTTGTTGACGAGGCGCGCGACGCGGAAAATCTCATCGTCCTTGTCCGGATCGTCCCGCCACTCCGGAAACGCCTGCAGCAGATGATCGCATATCGCGTTGTGCTCCATCGTGAACAGGTTATGCAGCAGACTTAAGCCGACCCACCAATTCGAGGTGTTGCCGGTGATTTCGAGCCCGTTCGAATCGAGCGGGATGAGCCTGGTGGCTGGGTCGATATTGAGCTTGCCTTGCTTGTGGGATCGGATCGTGTCCGCCGCCAGCGGACTTTCGCCGTAGACTTGCGAACTGTCCCACCAGTGCGGCTGCGAGTTGGCGTAGGTGGTAGGCCCGGCGCCGTCGTTTGGCTTGCGGGTCGGATCGGCGCGGGTCCGGCGGACCTCCATCTTGCCGTCCGGCCACGAATCACCCTCGGCAATCGGCACGTCGAACGGCTCATCCCCGCTCGGGCGCGGGGTGCCGTGATTGAACCAGTTATGGGTCTGGAATTGAATCCAGGCCGCCGCCAATAGATTGAGGATCGATGCCGGCGTGAAATCATCGGTTCCGTCGCTCTTCTTCGGCCGGCCCAACAGCCGGTTGCTGATCAGCCGCGGACTGGGATCGAGGAGACCGCCATTGCGGGTCGGGTCGACCTCGCTCAATGGGATGTTGCGGCCGAAGCGCGCCCCCGGATTGCTCAGCGTGTAATCCGCGCCGTCCATCGGATTGTTCGGATTGAAGCTGGCATTGCCCATGGTCGGCTTGGAGAGGTCGTTGTACTGCCCATCCTCTTCGCGCTCGCACAGATAGCGCGGATCCCAATCCACCGTCTTGCGCAGCCCGCTCAGATTGGTGACCGGGATATCGGAGGTGTTGTGCAAGTTCTTGGCGCGGAGCACTTCGCGCAACGCCCCGAGATTGAGCAGCGCGAGCCAGGTGGGGAGCTTGTACCAAAGCACGAACTGATTGAGGCACTCGAAGATTTTGATATAGACCACCGCGATCAGCGACTTCGGATCGTTCTCGCGCATGATCATGCGCAGCACGACGCAGCCGACGACGATGATCGCCATCAGGATGCCGAGCAGCCGCGCCACGATCCCGGCTTTGGCGGCGAGCACGGTGGCGCCGAAAAACATGGTGAAAGCCAGCACGTGCACGCCGCCGCGCTGGACGCGCACCCATTTGATGTTGTCGCTGACCAGCCACGCCAACAGCACGTCCAATCCCCACCACGCGGCGAGGAAGAGATCGGGCCCCGGCTGCTCGATGGTGCATTCGGGAAATTGCGGCGTCGCCACCTTGCTGTGGAAGACGACGTTCCAATCGCCGCCGCAGGTGCCGAACACCGCCCAGGAGATATGAACCAGGAACGCCAGATAAGCGGCCGTCCAGAACGCCCGCCAATAGGTATTGGGCGCGTTGCTGCGCGAGAAAATGTGAAAGCAGAGCGCCGGCGTCAGCAACAGCACGGTGACCAGGATCGAGCCGATCACGATGTCATAGGCAAAGCTGTGCGCCGCTACGACCGGCGGCGGCAGTGGCAGCGTCGGGCTGCGTGCGTCGTGCCACGACTTGAGCGCCGCGCCGCCATAAGCGAGCGCGACAAGAACTACAAATAACAGGCTAACGAATATATAGCGCGCTCGCCGCATCGTCGGAGTTTCGGTGAAGACCCACATTGCCGTGATCCTTCCCTGTGGCAGAATTCACTGGCCGTGCCAGCGCTGCTGATGTTGTTGCTGCGTTTCGGTGTAACCGCTGTTGAACAGCGTGTCGTAATAGTTGAGATCGAGATGATGCGCCTGCAGCCAGACGCCCGGCGCGTAGATCGCGTCGCAATGCGCCGGGAAGCGGCCGTGACGCTCGTAGATGTAGGTGCAGATATCCTTGGTGCAGGCGATGACGTCGTCGCTGTAATGCGGCACCTCTTTGAGATAGGTGTCGCCGCGGGTGCCCTTGAAGATGCGGTGGAAATAAGCGTCGTCGGCATAGGTGCCGCCCGATTTATATTTGGCGTCGATCACCGCCTGCACCGCGTCCGCCATGGATGGATAAAACGGCGGGCACATGCATTGGATATGCGGCGGCAGGCCGATCGGCTGCTCCCGCACCTTGGTGAGAACGGTTCCCCAGCGCAGGAAATCGAGCAGGCGATAGCGCGGGGTGACGTATTGGAAGCCGAGCGCCGGCAACAGCATGGTCGGCGCGATGGAGGCGTGGATCCAGCCGCCGAGCCCCATGGCTTGCAGCATCAGGATGAGATTCTGCAACAGCAGCTCGGCCTCGATCTGCGTGCGCATGGTGCCGAGCAGGCCGAGCGGCAGCTTGATCTTCTTGTTCATGAAGCCGTTGCGGATCCACTTGCCGCAGCCGGCCGGCAGATAGAAATTGCGGTCATCGAGCAGCGCCGGGCGGAAGCCGTCGGGCTCGGTCAGGAGATACATCAGCGCGTTGATGTATTGATGCGTCATGTCCACGACCGGAAACAGCACGGTCGAGCCCGGCACGTTGGACAGGAAGCGATTGGAATCGAGATAGTTGGGAAACTCGCGCGGCAGGTCGGGCCGCTTGTCGGCGATCTTGACCTTCGACTGCGCGGCGCGGCGGATCAGCACGTCCGGCGTGATCGGCTCGGTCGGATCGACGTTATCGAGCCGCTTGAGAAAATAGCTGCCGCTGTCATTGAACAGGAAAAAGTGGGTGGCCTGGCAATTGTCCGTCGAGCCGGCGGCGCGGCCGGGAAAATTCAGATTGGGCGTGCCGAGAATTTTCTCCCCGCTCGGGCTTTCGAATGGCCGGTCCGGCAGCGTGAGGCCAGTGAGGCCGGTAGCGGAGATCAGGACCGCCTCTTCGAGCTCATCGAGCGGCTGCGGCTTGGCATTCGACGTGTAGGTATTGTCGCCGGCGCGAACCGTCCGCAGGCCGAGACTGATACGCCGCGACCGGCGTTTGTGCAGAGCTTCGAACAGCGGGTATTTGGCCATTTCGTCGAAGCCGACATGAGAGTCGGACATGAGCACCACTCCCTCGTTCAAAATTTTTGGCTCGCGCAATATCGTCGTCATCGCAACGACCGGCCGGCGCGTCAGGCACCCTCCAGTTTCTTCACGATGCTTTCTTCGATCGCCGCCAGGATGCCGGCCGGGTTCGTGCTGTAATGCGGAATGGCAAGCCGCGCGATCGAGGCGTCGATCAGCGTCGGCTTGTTGGATTGCAGCGCGGTTTTGAACGCTGTTTCGAATTCGCCGAGGCTTTGCACACGAAAGCCTTGCGCGCCGCAGGCTTTGGCGTAAGCGACGTAATCGGGATTGGGGAAATCGACCAGACCGAATTCGTGGAAAGCCTCGAGCTGATAAAGCTTGATCAGCTTGAATTCGTCGTCCTGGAAGATGATCCAGATCACCGGGATGTTGTAATGCACGGCGGTGAGCAGCTCGAAACCGGACAACAGGTAACAGCCGTCACCGCAGCCGACCACGACCGGCCGATCGGGGAATGCGACCTTGGCGCCGAGCCCGCCGTTCACCGCCCAGGCCATCGGGCCGAAGCTGCCCGGCTTGCGGAAATTCTGCCCGCGCCGCAATTGCAGGAAGTAGCCGAGCCACGCCAGATGCGCGCCGGCATCGGCAAGCACAATGGCATCCTTGGGCAGAAGCTTCGACAGCGATTGCGCCATCTGGCCGGGATGGACGTGATTGGGCTCGAGATTGAACATCGGCGCGTTGAGATGGCGATCCTTCTCGGCACGCGCCTGCGCCGCGGTCTTGACCAAAGGCGACAGCGCCGCGGCCAGCGCCGCGACTGCAGGCTTGGCGTCGGCGACGATGCCGTAATCGGCCGGATAGACCTTGCTGATCTCGGCGGCGGAAATGTTGATGTGAACGAGCTTCTTGCCGGCCAGGAGATCGCTGCGGAAATTGAACGTCGCATGCTGGGCGAAGGAATTACCGACCGCGATCACGACATCGGCGCCGACGAAGGCCTTGCCGGCCGAGGCGTGGCCGCTGTCGGCGAACACGCCGAGCGCCAAAGGATGGTCCTCGGCAATGATGCCTTTGCCGTCGAGCGTCGTCACGAAGGGAATCTGAAAACGGTCGACCAAAGCCTGCAGCTCGGGGCCCGCGCCGCTACGGACCGCACCGAAACCGATCAGCGCAATGACCGACTTGCCGCGCCCGAGCGCGTCGGCAATGGCGGCCGCGGCCGACGTAACCGCCGCCTGATCGGGCAGGACCGGTTTCACCTCAAGCCGGATGTCGCGGTAATTGTCGACCGACTGCCCTTCGAGCGTCAGATCCTCGGCAACATGAATGTGCACCGGTCCCGGGCGCCCCTCGAAAGCGAGATTGACCGCCTGCTCCAGCACGCCGCAGGTCCTGCCGATGTCGTCGAGCAGGAAGGAGGCTTTGGTGGTCGCCGCGAACATCGCCTGCGAATCCGGCGTGCGGCTCAGGCCGGACGTCTCGTTCAGCGCGCCTTTGCCCTTCCACACCTCGCGTGAGAAGCCGGAGATCGCCAGCACCGGATAGGAATCCGACATCGCGACCGCGAGGCCGGAAAACAGATTGAAGGCGCCGGGTCCGGCGGTGGCGAAGCACACGCCCAGGCGATTTGAATAGATGGCGTAGCCGCAGGCCATGAAGGCTGCGGCCTGCTCGTTGCGCGTTACCACGGCCCTGATTTTTGTGGAGTGCTTGAGCGCAAGCAGAAGGCCAGCGGAATTTTCGCCGGCGCCGCCGAAGGCGGCATCGACGCCAACGCTCTCCAACCCTCTGACGATCGCCTCGTACACACGCACTGGTCGCGCCCCGCTGTGCGTAACGTTAGGGCTCATAGCGACTGCGCGCCGCCAGCCTCGGCTGGACGGCCCGGATCAGGCTATATCAGGGTCCGAAAGTTGCAACTGTAAATAGAGTGTCCGGTCACTTGGCCGGGGGATACGGAACCGCCGCGCAATCCATCGCAGGGCCGTGGCGCCGGCGCGACAGGCCACGAGTTCTTCTATGTTGCGCCTGTGTCAGCGCGGTGTCCCGCTTGGCATTACGCGCGCAATGGCCTAGATACGGCTCGCACAGCGCCCGGGCGCGGCGCTGCGGCATATGGTGGTTTCGCCTAACCTTTTGGAATTCCTCGGTTAGGGCGCATAGCTCAGTTGGTAGAGCAGCTGACTCTTAATCAGCGGGTCCAAGGTTCGAGTCCTTGTGCGCCCACCAATATTCCTCAAACTTTTGAATAGTTTCTAAGGCACTCATTGCGGTCCGGTTCGGTCGAAGCCCCGCATAAGTAATGCTCTAAGCAATGTCTACTGCCTAAAACGCGCGTGTCGGCTCCAGCGACGCGCGGATAAACGCCGTAGCATTCCGAGTTAGGGAGGATTTAAGAGTCGGCCGCCGACACTCGACGGCATGACAAAGACAAAGTCGAAAGCCGACTGGCCCGACACACTTGAGATTGCTGTGATGCGCGCTCGATGGAAGGAGGAGCGCGCGGCTGGGGCGACGGGCGAGACCTTTGCGAGCTGGCGCAAGAGAGTTAGGGCTGAAGTAATTGACGAACTGGGCGACGTCCTTGGCAGCGACCCGCGCCGATGGCCTGACCCGCGCAAGCGCGATCTCGGGAAGCCTGAGCGGCGCAAGCGTTCTCGCGCTGTATAGCTGAGTTCGGTGCCCGATGACCGCAGTGAGCCTTTAGCGAACATCGCGTCGCGTCCGCTTTGGCCCCGAAAGCGGACTCCGATTGGGTCGGCGGCGGCAGATTTTACCTGTCTTGCTTCCCCTGTTATTCGGTGATCGCTGAAAGCCTCGCCGATGCTGCAAGTCGGCAGTGAGGCCGTTCTCAATCATCCCACTTTTTAAAGGCCTGTTATCAGCGAGCCTCGTCACTGGGCGCTGGTGGCCTTTCCCAGGGCAACCGCTCGATCTCGCTGAGTTGTCTGGTCTGATTTGACAGGAACACGACGACCCGCAATCCGTCGGTATAATACGGATCCCCTGTCAGGTTCGCGCGCGGATCAGATATTTTGGCGGCGCCGACGCCGCGCACGAATCCATATCGCTCAACAAAGCCGGACATTAGGAGATCTTGCAAAAGATAGCCGCGATCGAAATCCACGTCCGGTCCGATTTTATGCGTCGTCAAGTTCCAAGTTTGACTCGTCAGGCGCACGCCAATGTCACGGCTCACCTGACCGATCCACACCCTGCGAGATTGGAAAGTGTATGGAGCCAGCCACAGTCGAGCGTGGATCCGCTCGTTAATGGTCGATCGCGCTTTTTGAATGGCCACATCTTCACGCCGACCAAAGACATAAAGCGGGCTGACCGGCGAGGTGAGATATTCATCGCGAAAAATGAACGCGCGCGCAGTGTCGATCATGCTTGCGATGTCGAGCTTCTGGGTAAGGTGCCAGTCGCGGGAGACAAACGGAACAACCGGATCGCGGCTACCCTCTATGACGACCAGATTCAGAGGATCGCCCGGCCGCGTGGCATCGGAGTTTGTCGTGCAGCACGGATATTCGGCAAGTGTCGCGCGCAACGCATCGAGATCGAGGTCCGCGATTTTCTGACCGGGATAGATGCTGTCAGCACGAACACCCGGGCCGACAAAGGCGGGCCCGGGAATTGGCAACGCGAAATCGAATGTCTCAAGGCGGTTATTTCCAACAACGACAAACCGCGCGTATTTCACGCCAGCATCCGCTTCTCCATAGACAAAGCCTGCGGTCCGCGAATGAGGCAGAAGCAGGCTCGGCATCTGCCGCTTTATAAAGTAGGCGTCCCGCGTGCGATTTGTAGCGGACGAAAAAGCTCCGTGGAATCTGTAAGAGACTTCGTCAGGCGAATAATATTCACTGTCGGTCGCGATCTGAAGATAGACGAGTTGATCGTCCGTTCCGTTTTCGATCTCGAGCCAGATCGGTTGAATGCCATATTTTGCCAAATCTTCCCCGAAGCTTCGCCGGCTTTCGTCTCTTCCGAGCGCACTCGCGCTCACCCTTATGCCGGACGCGGATTTTTGCTGCGCGCGTGCGATAAAATCAGAGTCCGCGCTCGGGTCCGGATTGAACCGAAACGAGCCGATCATCATCATCACCGCCGCGAATGCGCAGATGAGAACGACGACAACCAATATTTTGAGCAGTCGGGCTTTGTTCAAGCGACCAGCACCAATGAACTGGCACAAATTGTACAAGTTCTGCGACTTGTCCGAAAGGTCGCATCATTCCGAATAATCCGTGACGTCAGATATTGAGGTGAAGGCGCATAAATCTCGGTGTCCGCTTTGTCCTAATAACCGACGCGACGTTGGGTTTCGGCGCGGCAGCTAGGGGCCAGAAACAGACATCCCACCCGACTGGCTTCCTCAGCGCAACGAGATTCCAGGCGGCACGCGGCGCGGTCAAATTGGGATATCCGCTTTGCCCCTGAAAGTGGATGTTGATCGTGACGTTCGGAATGTCCGCTAAGGGTCATTAGCGGACGTCCTTTCTTGGACAATTCCTCTCGGAATGACCGCCTAAACCCTGGGAGTCGGCGACGTGAGCCAATGCCAATTCCTCAGCATATGGGAATGCCTTCGCGACGACACGGTCGAGCAAATCAAGCTCGAGCAGTAGAATTTCCAATCGGTGGGAAGGCAAAGTCTGCATGAGATTTTCGATCATGGCCCGCAATCGCCGGACAACCTGCAGACTGTTGGCGCCGTAGGCACGCACTTCGCTGAAGGTGAGATGCACAAAGTCTTCCCAGTTGGGCGTGCGAAAGACCACGCGCAAATGACCCGCTTTGTCCAAAAGTTCGTCGGTGCGCAAATGGCGCGTTCCAACCAATCGCAGCATGCGATGGAGCTGATCGATCGCGAGCACCGCAGTCGTCGGATCGTTGATCGCCGGCGACAAGGCCTTCAGCGCAATGTCAATAACGATGCGAAATGCGAAAGTAGGATCTTGCTCCACGGTGCGTTCCGTTCCGAACGCGACAGCTGACTGCAGGACACAGTCTTCTACGAGCCCGTCGCCGTAGATGTTGAAGAGCGGCTCGTCGACCCCGACGAAGTCGCCAACCCGGGGTACAAACTCGATCACGCTGTTGCGAAGCACGGCCTCTTGCATCAGCCTCTTCAACTCAACTGCGAGCACGATGCCAGAGGACCCGCGGTGGAAAATCGTGCGTGCCGGAGAGCCAAGCTTGATACGCCAGTCGTCTAAGGTGGCGAGTCCGTAGCTCTGCTCCGGATAGACGTCGCGAATGACCTGCAAGCCGCTGTTGCCGACGTATCTCAGAATGGTTATCGGCCGCAGCAATCTCGATGCGTGATCGATCAAGTAGAAAAAGCCCGCAAACGACAAGACACCGAGTACTCCGGCGGCGAGCAAGGGTAGCTGATAGACCTTCGCATCGATGCGATTCTGAACGCCGTTCGCAAATAGCCATGTGAAGATGAAAAGGCCGACGGTATTTCGCACAACCTTGTCTTGCAGCAGAGTCGGCGCAATGACTCTCGGGGTCAGGGTACCGCTCGCGACCTGAATGGCAATCAACAAGGAGCCGAATGTAAAAACCATGAATGAGAGTGTCGCGGTGACTATGGCTTGCAGCATCGCCTGCGCACCGGGCACGCCGAAACCCAAAAACGTCCATTGGAGCTTGGCATCGAGCCAGTGGAGCGCCCGTGTTGCGGCCATGGCGAAGGGGATGGCGACAATTGGAATCGTCCAGAGCGAGGATCTTAGGCGGCTTCGCGTGCGATACCACAAACTCCAATACATAGGGTGAACCCCTCCCTCGGCGGAACGTCAGCGACGGCGCTTTTATTGGAATATCGCGCAGAAGACTTCTCAGTCGCTAGTGACCGTCGATCTCCGGGGCAGCGTCAACTGCAACAACGATCACTTGCTTCGGCTGTAAATCCTTCCGAGCGTAATACTCGTTTATTCCCCGATTCGGACGTTCGACGGATGCGCCCCCAGCGGCGAAGCGAGCTGGTGTAAAATATCGATCAACTCAGCGTGCGCGGGCGAGCCTCGCTCGCTGAAAACCTCGATCGGGTTCGCTTCGGTCAGGCGGTTGAGCCGCGTGAGCAGACGAATACGCTGACGGCGAGTCAGCTTGGCCTCGGACGAGCGCCATCGAAAGAATAGTCGATAGAGTTCGCCGTCGCCGATGAGCATATTGAGCTCGTGTATCGTGACATAGACAAGGAACAGTACCATCAACCAGACCTGGATCGACAAAAAACGTGACCAGGAGAAGTCCTCGACTAAGTGGGTTGGAAAATCCGCTATCACGCCGCCGGCCGCCAGGAAATGAACGAGCCTTTCGGCTAACCGCACAATCAATACGCATGACCAATAGATCGCACTCTTAAACAGGATGGGCTGGATCATCGGCGCACCGTCAAAGCGGCGCATGAAGGGAAGATTGTCGGTCACCAAGACAGCTTTTCCAACTAACAACGCCGCCAGCGTTGCGGTCAAGAAGCCACTAAACTCGATGCCCCGCTCCGCCAGGATCAACTGCTTGGTCCATAAAATCAGGTTGAAGCCGACGAAGAAAAAGATCGTCGGCGGCAGCGCGTGTCTAACCTGTGCAATCCACCAGTGGAAAACTCGGCGCAGGAATGGCGTCGACGCAGCAGCGGCAAGAACGGGCTGACTCATGCGCTATTCCCCAACGATGATACAGAGCTTTAGTCTAGCATGCCGTATGATCTTAACGATCCCAAGCGGACTTGGAGAATTCTCGTTCAATGTCAGCTATGGGTCAGAAGCTGCCGCGCCGTTTGTGACTTACTCCCCGTTTGTAAAAGACTGTGGGAGGCCGACTTCAACAAAGGCAGAGCGGCGACATGACGCCGCTGTCGAGCGCGCCGCAGATAGTACTGAGTGTTGGAAAAGTCGAGTGCCGCGCTGCGCGGCCTATCGACTGGCCGAAGACTTACCGCGGTTCTCAACCACCTCAAATTCGATCGCCTGCCCCTCGTTCAACGAACTGAGGCCTGCGCGCTCGACAGCAGAGATGTGCGCACGAACACATCCTTGCCGCCGCCGGCTGGCTGAATGAAGCCATAACCCTTTTCGCCGTTGAACCACTTCACGGTACCCTTTGCTATGTTCTTTTCCCGTCGCCATAAGTTGCAAAGTTCAATCACGCTGAATACCGCGACAGAAGCCTTATTCAATGATCGGCAACCAAATGCGGGGGCAAGTGCGCTGCCCGTAGTGCCGAGGTCGAGCTACGGCGTGGCTTGCGGGGAAGCGCGGAAATAGCGAATATTTCCTTGGCAGAGGGTTAGTCGAGGAGATGAAGCGATGATGAAGAGCCTCATAGTAATCGGCGCCGCGGTACTGCTTTCCGCAACCGTTGCAATGGCGCAGCAACGGGGGCAGGTGGGAGCTTGTGCAGCCGATATCAAGGCGAAGTGTGCCGGAGTTCAACCCGGCGAGGGTCGCCTCAGTGCCTGCGTCAAAGAGCACCTCACGGAATTTTCCGAGCCGTGCCAGGCCAGGTTGGCCAAGATTGCCGCCGTAGGCAAAGCGTGCAAGGCGGATGTAACGAAAAGCTGCGCTGGCAAGAGCGGCGTCCGGCGTGTTGTCGCTTGCATGAAGGGGGTTCTCGGCAACCTCAGCGACCCATGCAAGGACGCGCTCGCCGACGCGATAGGCCGAAAATAGAGAAAACCGGCGATTTTGGCTTGAGCACCTGACGTCGTCGCGGCCGAAACCAAGACGCCGATTGAGGTGCAGCGGTATTAGCTCTTTTGAGCATTGCTGGCTGCGCCGACATTGGCAAAAGGGTAGGGCCGCCCCGCCGGTCGTTACCAAGGCCGTTGCCGTACAAATGCGAGAAGGGCCGGGTTGAAAAGCCGGCCCTTTCTTTTGCGACATGCTGCAGCGCACACCGCGCTTGCTGCACTTACCGTGTTGGGGATAGCGGAGGTGGCTCAAACGAGGCAAAATCATTCTTCTGTCTTCCGACAGACAGAGAAATCGTCGCAATCGATAGGGACTACATTTCGATCTTAGGGACTACTCGATCTTAGGGGACTACATTTCAATCTGGAGAACGCAGATGCGCAAGCTGCTTTTTGGTTTGGCGCTCGCAACTTCACTCGCACCGAGTGCTGGTCACGCTCAAGTGACGCTCAACATGACGCAGGTAACCTGCGCGAATTATCTCGCCATGTCGCCAAGCCAGTCTCGTATCTTCTCCGCCTGGATGAGCGGTTGGTTCAACCAGAGATTTGGCTACATCACGGTTGGTTTCGACGACTTTGCTAGAAACGTCGCCAGTGTCAGCCAATGGTGCTCCGGCAATCCGCAGGCGACAATTATGGCGGCCTTGGAGCGTTCCACTCCGCAACCAGCCCAGACGGGCCAGATCAAAGTCGATATGTCTCTGATCACGTGCAAACAATATCTAACTTCAGATGACCAACGGCAGGAAATGATCGCCTATTGGATGAGTGGCTACTTTCGGGCGTCGAGAAACCAGCCCATATTCGACTTTCAGCGCTTTGCCAAAAATAAAAGGGCCGTCGGCAACTATTGCAAGAAAAATGGGGGCGAAACGGTTATGAGCGCTATTCAGAAAGGCGCCCGGTGAGTGCGCTGTTCTCGTGCCAAGAAGCTGGGAATCACAGTCCCACCGACCTTGCCGGCCCCACTGACGAGGCAATCGATAGCGCTACTTTTTTGCAGCGCAATTCCTGACTGCCATGATCATTCGCAACCCTGAGAAGAATTTCGAAGAGTTATGGAAGACCTTCCATAACAGGTATCCATTTTTCAAATTGAGGAATGTGGATTGGAAAAAACAGTATGACACCTACAGACCAAAAGTCACAAGGAAAACCAGTGATAACGAGCTATTCGATATTTTCCGCCAAATGCTCGCCCCGTTGAATGATGGGCATGTCGAGCTCATAGCCAAAGCAAGTGGGGATCGGAAGAAACGATACTTCAACCCAGAGACAAAGCCGAGATTTTGGCAGGAATTCACGAGCCGCGAGATCAAGCAGCTCTTCAAAACGACCGAGCAGACTCTTCTCGCTAATAATTTCGGGCGGCTTACAGAGACTCAGGCCTGGATGCTTCACTATTGCAGGTCATCGGCATTTAGTTACATCCGGATCCTGGAGCTGGAAGACGTAAAAAAGCGGAATTTGACGGCCGCGCTGGACAAGATTGCCGGTGACTTCGAAGACTTGTATGGCGTAATCATCGATATCCGTAACAACCCCGGCGGGGACGATAGCACTGCAATCACCATCATCAATCGGTTTTGCGATCGCAAGCGAGTCGCCTTCCGCAGGAAGACAAAGATTGGCCCACGCGAAGATGAGTATACAAGCCTGAAGACCTGGCACATCGAACCGCAAGGTGACGCCCAATTCACCGGGCCAATCGTGCTCTTGACCTGTGACTCTGTTTTCAGCGGTGGCGAGGCGTTTGCGCTGGCGATAAAGCAACTGCCTCACGTTACGATCATAGGTGATCATACCAACGGCATATTCTCGTATCAACTTGCGAAGAAACTTCCCAACGGCTGGCATTACCGTCTGTCGTACCAGAAATACTTTTCAGCTGACATGGTGTGCTACGAAGGCAAAGGCGTACCCGTCGACATCAAGCTACTCAACAAGAAAACCGATATCGAAAACGGCGTCGACCCGTTGATTACCCGCGCATTGAAAGTGTTGAAGTCAAAGGAGGCAGGAGCGGCGAATAAGAGATGATCGATTGCGCGCGCCTCGTGCTTTCCGTTGGGTTCAGCGCGCGCCCGATTTGGCATTGCCTATCGGACAACCACTGTGCATGATGATGGCTAGCGGGTCACCGAAAATGAACAGGCGATGAACGCCACAGTTAGCAGACCTTCAAAGAGCTGTATTCACCGCCCCCCGAATATATAACGGTGATGAACTGATGATCTGCGCCGCTACGATATAGGCAGTCTACGCGCTTCCTACCTGTCAGACGACAGGCTGAGTTGGGTGGTCGAAAAAACACGAGGGCAGAGCACTCAAGCGCGTGGTCCGAGGAAACAAGATAGGTCTACTGCTCAAGGGATGTCGAACGATGATCATCGAGTCGCCGTTACAGTTGATCTTTCGTGATCTGTTTTATCGTCTTCCGGCTTTTGCTGGAAGTCACGACGTATTTCTGAAATTGGAAGGGTTCAATATAACGGGCTCGATTAAGATCAAGACTGCTATAGGGCTTGTTGAGGATTTGGAACAGCGAGGTATAGCTAGGCCAAATGAAACGGTATTGATCGAATCGTCATCAGGAAACCTCGGACTGGCCCTGAGTTTGATATGCGCCATCAAAGGCTACAAATTTATTTGCGTGACCGATCCAAACGCTAATCGCGCGACTCTAAGAGGCATGGAACTCTATGGGGCAAAGGTCATAGTTGTTGAAGATCGCGACGCCGCTGGGGGATATTTGGGAAGCAGGATAAAGACAATCGATCATATACTGCAATCGGACTCGAATGCAGTCTGGCTCAATCAATATGCTAACATTGCCAACAAAAATGTTCACGCCGAGCAAACGGCAAATGAGATTGCGCGCGAATTTGATAAAGTTGATTGGGTTTTTGTCGGGGCCGGCACTACTGGTACCCTGACCGGAATCTCAGAGCGACTTCGTCAAGTATTCCCAAGGATCAAGGTTGTGGCCGTCGAGCCCGCAGGCTCTGTCACATTTGGTGGCTCGCCCGGCAAAAGAAACATCCCTGGCATCGGCGCGAGCGTGCGACCAAAGCTTGCGGACCTCGTCAAGCCGGATAGAATCGCCACGATAAGCGAAGAAAAAACAATTGAAGCTTGTCTTTCTTTCGTTCGAAATTATCACTTACTTGTTGGGGGAAGCACCGGAACGGTCCTGGCCGCCATACAACAAATAGCGCCGGAGTTCGGACGCGGCGATACTATAGTCGCCATATCCGCGGATCTCGGCGAAAAGTACTTAGACACCATTTATGACCCCGCCTGGGTAGAAAACCTCATTGCACCTGAGAGTGACTGGGCGGCGCAAACCCGTGCGTTCGTCGCGGCTGAGTAAGGCATAGAATAAGCGATTGATCGTTGTGCTCACAGCCGGCGCCTTGAGGCAACGATATCGCAACTGACCCGTCACCGCCGACGCGCGTCAGCGAACTGATTAACACGGTTAGCCGTCGACAATATCTCAGTCGAGCGTAATGCGAGAATAAAACGTGCCATCCGCTCCCACATTCTATGTCGTGCCCGGCTCGACAGTTAAACGGGTAATTGACGACAACCAGAAGCAAGTTTTTGATGCTGTTGAGGCGGCATACCGACTTCACGGCTCTGGGAACACTCTAAATCCGGACAGTTACTTTCTGCGATATCCAGACAGGCCCAGCGCTCGCATCATCGCATTACCGGCTCATCTCGGCGGCGCAATTCAGATAAGCGGCATCAAGTGGATATCGAGTTTCCCGGAAAACAGGGCGAGCAACCTAGCCCGAGCGTCGGCAGTCCTGATTCTCAACGATGCCACGACAGGCTATCCGCTGGCCTGTATCGAGGCCTCACTAATCAGCGCCACACGCACTGCCGCCTCGGCCGCGTTGGCAGCTGAGCATATTTCTCCCAATCCCTTTGACGGAACACTCGCTGTAATCGGAACTGGAGTAATCGCCCGTACAACCGTCGAGTGGCTCTTATTTCGAAATTGGAAGTTTCGTGAGATCAATTTGTACGACGTGGATCGCAAGGAGGCGGAGCACTTTAGTAAGTGGCTTCGCGAGCAATACAACCTGCAGGCCAATATTCAAGATCGGCTGGAGGGCGCAGTATCCAACTCTTCTCTGATAATATTCACCACAACTACGCTCGACCCCTATCTTTCCGATGAAAAATTGTTTGAGCACTGTCCCACTGTCCTACATCTGTCGCTGCGCGATATATGCGTGAATGTGATTCGCGCGTCACAAAACATTGTCGATGACGTGGATCATTGCCTGAAGGCAAAAACCTCCCTCCACCTAACGGAAATGGCGATAGGAAATAGAGACTTTGTCTCCGGTACTTTGGTGGATGTTCTAGAGAAGAAGTTCAACCTGGACTATGAAAGGCCGCGCATATTTTCGCCATTTGGGCTCGGCGTTCTTGATCTTGCCGTAGGCAATTTTGTACTCGAGGCCGCAAAGTCGTCCGGCGCGGCAATTGGGCTACCTGACTTCTTCAGCAATTCTGCAAGATGGTGAAGAGGATATCGGCTTTTCGGACGCGGAATACGTCGACTTCGAGCGCAGTGCACTCAAGCTAAGAGTGTTGCGAAGGAGACAGGACCGGTCAATCCCACTTTGAACAGGCGAGAGGGCAGATTACACATGTCAGGTGTATGGAGTTGCAATGAGTGGGATCAATTGGAAGAAGTCATTGTGGGCAATCCGCTGAATGCGCGATTTCCTACGCCAGACCGAAGCACCCAGCTCGCAGAATTTCCCGACCGTTCATTGGCGGAAATTCCGCACGGTCCTTTTCCGCAACAGATCATTGAAGAAACGGAAGAGGACTTGAATGGATTTGCCAAAATCCTGGAAGGTTTGGGGATCATCGTAAAACGTCCCGACACATGGCTGCACGGGGCCAAATTTTCGACGGTCCATTGGGAAGCTCGTGGATACTACAATTATTGTCCCCGCGATGTTTTGTTGGTCATCGGCGACCAGATTATTGAAACGCCAAATGTCATCCGCAGCCGCGCTCAGGAAACGTTCAGTTATCGCACACTGCTGATGGAGTATATGAAGTCAGGTGCAAAGTGGTACAGCGCCCCCAAACCCATGCTCTTGGACTCACTCTTCGAGGGGATTGATCTAAGCAAGCCCACACCGCGCAACGATGAGCCGGCCTTTGATGCGGCCAACGTCCTGCGTTTTGGCCAAGATTTAATCTATCTGGTCAGCGCCACGGGTAACGAATTGGGGGGGCATTGGCTGCAGTCGATTCTCGGCGACAAATATCGGGTCCATTTCCTCAAAGATGTTTACTTCGGCAGCCATATTGACTCGACCCTTGTGGCCTTACGCCCGGGCTTGGTCCTCGCCAATCCTGCTCGTGTCAATAATGACACCTTGCCCAAAATTTTGAAGCAGTGGAAAGTCATTTACAGTTCTCCGATGGAGAACACAGACCGGTATGATGCCGACTATCTGTCCAAATGCATTGGCAGTGACTGGATTGACATGAATGCGTTCAGTATCAATCCCAATTTGGTCGTGGTCGATCGAAATCAGCCATCTCTCATAAAACTCTTAGAGAAGGAGGGTCTTGATGTAATCCCTCTGAAGTTGCGCCACTCCAAACTGTTGGGCGGGGGGCCCCATTGCGTTACTTTGGACGTCCGCCGAACTGGAACGCTGCAGCGATACTTCGACTAAGCGTAGTACTTTTGCCATGCTCAGACAGCGGGATACTTTGGCGTTTGAAGTCAAGTTCTCAAGCGTCGCCGAGAGCTTGGGAGTCTCTGAAAATTTGGGGGTCTGACTTACGAGCACGTGAGGAAGAGTTTTGGCAGCAATTTTTGTAACAACTGCCGTCGTCGCCGTTTTCTTTGCGCTGACGTATGTGGCTTGGAGGCGGTACCTTTGGGCGGCGGAGAAGGTGCCGCACGGGCAGGCGGATACGTGCCAATATACTTTGACGGATGTCTTCGGCGACCGCCCCCTCGTGAACGTCCCGCATCAGAAGGGAATCCGGTGGCTCACGGAGGTCTTCAGCCGCTCCGCTGAAAAGTTTCCGCATCTCACGGCCTTACAAATTCCCCACACCGGAGAATCCCTGACCTTCGCTGAGCTCAACGCGCGAGCGGAAAGCGTGGCCGCGGCCCTTTCTCCCTTCCTCACAGGACCCGACCAGGTCGTGGCCGTGGCCATGTCGCAGGACAACTGGCAAATCGTGGCCTCCCACCTCGGCATTCTCAAGGCGGGCGGCACCGTGATGTTCCTCGATACCACCTTGCCCGACGCGTTGATCACTCACATGCTCAACGACGCACAACCGGTCGTCATTCTCACGCGGGGGCAAGACAAATTCCGCGACCTGCCGACGCTCGACGTTCTGACCTTGCCGCAGAGCAGATCCCGAAGAAAACCACCACCTTGGCTGGACGATCCAACGCAGCGCCTTGCGACCATCTTCTACACGAGCGGCACTACTGGGATGCCCAAGGGCGTCGAGTGCCCGCACGCGGGTTACGTGAACCTGGCCCTGAGCTACGCCGATTACTTCGATCTCCTTCCCGGCATGGATGCAACCTCGCTTACTTCGTCGTTGGGCTACGACGGCAGCATCCCGGAGATGTACAGCGCGTGGGTGTCGGGCTGCGCTGTGGTAATGCTGACCAAGGAGCAGATCCGATCCGGCCCGGACCTCGTGCCCATCCTCCGCGAAGCTGAGGTTACGGTGCTCTTCTGTCCTCCGGTGCTGCTCACCACCCTGACACCAACCCCCGAATTAGATCTCCCCTATCCGCTGTGCCGCTATGTCGTCCCGGCGGGCGAAGCCTTCCCCAGCGCGCTCGTGGAGCCTTGGACCAGGGCCAGACGCCAGATCATCAACACCTATGGTCCCACAGAGGCGAGCAGCGACACGAGCCGCCAGAGCTTGCGGCCGGGGGAGCCCATCACGATTGGCTCGCCATTCGCCAACGTCACCTACGTCATTCTTGAGGTCGACCAAGTCCAAGCGCTGCGCCACGGGGAGGTCGGAGAGCTCTGTATCGGTGGGGTGCACGTTGCACGCGGCTACCGCAACCTGCCGGAGCAAACCGCCCAGAAGTTCATAACGCATCCTCAGTTCGGCCGCCTCTACCGCACCGGGGACAAATGCAAAATCGACATCCAAACGCAGCGCGTACACTTCCTCGGTCGAATCGACACGCAACTCAAAGTGCGTGGGCATCGCGTTGAGGCGCAGGCCGTTGAGGATATCCTCCAGACGCAGTTCAGTGAGATCGAAGCTGCTGTTTTAGATTACCAGAACGAGACGTTGGTCGCCTTCGTTGTCGCGCCTTCAGTCTGCGAACGAGAGATCTCGGTGGTCGCTCCCGCGCCGACGGAGTGGGCCGCTCGGGTAACAGCGACGCTGGCCAAACAACTTCCAGCGCCGTCGGTCCCAACGAGGATCTTCCTTGTAGAAAAATTCGTCATGAAACCGGTTTCCGGAAAGATCGACCGGAAATGCTTGCCAAACTTGTCTCATCTTCTGAGAAACGCCGAGCCGGAAGCTGAGGACACTCGTTGGGGCACACCGGCCAGTGCGCAAGACACAAAGGAGAGGGGCGTCAAGGTGCCTGATGCAGAAGCGAGCATGGATCCTGAGTGTGAGGAAGTGCTGTCGATCTGCAGGGCCGTGTTCGAGACGCCACTGGGATTGGACGATGGATTCGCTGAGGCTGGCGGGCACTCGATCCTCATCGCGCGCTTGGCGCAGAAACTGCAAGCTGCGGGATGGGCTATGCAGGTCCGGGCGCTGCTCAGTGACTGCAACACTGCTAGAAAGATAGCCAACCGCCCGCGCGCGCATCAGCAGGACTCCAAGGCCTATACGCCCCCTGCGAAATCTGACGAGAACAGCGCCGAGCGCGACGAGGCCGCGGCAGAGGTGCTCCCCATCGGATACTTCACTACCCTGCAGGTCCTCTTCGCGATTTTGTTGTATTCCCCGGCCTTGGTGGCCTTCTTCGGCGCCTTCGCCTTCATCGATGTCGAGGCGTACTTTGCGACCGGCGGCCTCTGGGCGTTCATCGGCGCCAGCTTCTTCCTGTACCTGGTCGGCCTGGTCGCACCGTTCGTCAGCTTGCTCTGGATCACGATGATAAAGTTCTTCTTGGGCGGTGACATCTACAAGAACAATGTGACGCCAGGTGTGTACCCCAAGTGGAGCAAAATGCATCTGCGAATCTGGTGCATTGGACGGCTGGAGAACATGGTGCTCGTGCCGTTGGCTGCGATGTATCGCAGCGCGCCGCTTAGGGCATTCGCGCTGCGGCAGCTCGGCGCGACTGTAGGCAAGAACCTTCAGTGCGCGCACGATGCTCACCTATCCGGCCCCTTGGATTTAATTTCCATCGAGGATGATGTCGCCATTCAGACGGGAGCCTACATCCAAACGACCAAATGGTCGGGGCAGTACCTGCATGTCGGCCCTGTTTACCTTGAAAGCGGTTGCAAGATCGGGATGCGAGCCGCCATCGCCAACAATGTGACGGTGGGCCGCGGCACGTGGATCACTCCGTTCACCCCCATCCTCACCGACGTGGGCTCGCAGGAGATGTGGGAAGGCGCTCCCGCGCGCCGCAGCGGCCGCTGCACGGAACTGAAGCGCACGGCGATCGCCTGCCAGTACGCTTTTCCGACCTGGCTGCTCGAGACCCTCAACGTCCTTATGCAGATAATCCTGGCCTTGTGGCTTATTGTGGTCCCCGCCGCCGCAATCTCATGGTTTGCCCGCGCCTTGATACCTGCTGGGGAAGCTGAACTTTCCAGCGACTATTTCAAAGTGACGCCGCTGTTCGAGATCGTCTGGCAACTTACTCTCTACACGTTCATCACCACCTGGATCGTCGTCGTCGCGACCTCTTTGCTGAGCTGCCTCTTCATCCGCTGGACGGCCGTTTCACCGGGACTTTATCCCTCGCGCGGGCTAAGAGGCGCTCTCCTCATGTACAGAATGAATCGGTTGAACGGCATCCAGAGACAGTGGACCTGGACCATCACGGGACAATATCTGCGGGCGCTCGCTGGCATGCGCTTCCCCCGGTTTGGCGGCTCCGAGTGCGACATCATGTTCAACCTCGTCCCGGAGGTTGCTACTGCCGACTCCCAGGTATTCTTCGCCAATGGATGTTTCACGAACATGCTCGATTATGGCGCCGAGCACTTCAAGCTGCGCCACCTCGACATGCCCCAGAACTTCTTCGGCGGTAACAATTGCGTGGCGGAGTACGGGGATTTTCCGTCCAACTTCATGCTAGGCGTCTCCACGCCTGCCAATGATATACAGTTCCGGCGTCAAATGCGGTCGCGGCTTGGCGAGCCAATCACGGTGGCGGGAAATCCGCCGGTGAAATTTGCGAGTTCGTTATTTGGGGCAGAGAACGAAACTCACAGACTGCCGACCTTTCCTCTGTTCCTAACCCGGATCCTCTTATTTGACCTCTTCAGCATCGGCATATTGCGCCTCGCTGAGGTAGTCATCTTCGCGATTCTGTACACGTGCTTGCTGCGATTGGGCGGATACCCAATCGCAAGCGCAGCGATCGCTCTTGTTCTCGTAGAGCTTAATCTGGTCCTGTTCAGTGTCGCGATCAAGAAGTCCCTCGTCGGCAGCGAATGGGGAACTGATCACTCCACCACCTTCTGGTCCTGGCGCCACTTTGCGTACTTCTTCGCGCAAGACTGCTTCTTCGTTTGGTGCAGGAGGCCTCTGGCATTCTCCGCTGGGACCCTTCTCTCGAATTCCGTCCTGCGGTGGATGGGATGTCACATCGGCCAAGGGACAATCGTAAGCCAACCAATGCAGTGCTCGGACTGGAACGCGGTGAGTTTCGGCAATGACTGTGTTGTCGACGGCTTCCTGCAGTTTCACACCTTCGAGAATATGATGCTGAAGGTGAAGCGAACTCATATTCAGGATGGCTGCACTATCGCCTTCGGCACCACGGTGATGGGTGGAGCGGTCATTGAGCGGAACACGACGCTCCTGCCGTTGTCGCTCGTCCTCAAGGAGATGAACATGATCACAGCTACCTACGAAGGGAGCCCCGCGGAGCCTGTCAGCGGTTCACCTCTTTCTCCGCTATCGCTCTGCGACGACGAGGCGGCGAACACCCTGGGTTCTCGCGAGAAAGCAGCTATCAAGGCTCAGTTTACGAAGCTCAATGACCCCAGATGACGCGAGACAATAACGAGTGGGTCAACGGTCTATTCGCCGCGAGCGCATGCGATTGGACGCCGGCGTCGGCCACTCATGCGGTTCACGTTGTGTACGCGCCGGTTTCGTACTGATCCCGAGGCATCAGGGCGTTGCGCATCAGTTCTGTCGGATGCCGAGTTGCAGAGGGCAGACCGCTTTGTAACGGAAGACGGCAAGGCTCATTTCAAACAGCGGCGCGCGTTTCGTCGCTATTGCGGAGCGTTCGTGCTCGGGTCAGCGCGGCCGTTATCGCGGATAGCTTTTCAGGAGACGGAGAAGGGGCGTCCCTACCTTCCCGATTTGCCAAATGTCTGGTTTAGTTTTTCCTCCTGCCGGTTCGGTTTTCTCGGCGCGTGGTCGTCGACACACGGGATCGGTGTTGATCTCGAAGATACGAAGAGGAACTTGGAGGCGGCAGAACTCGCTCAACTGTTCTTTTCGCAGGCAGAGATGAAGGCTGTTAAAGCGGAGGGCGGATTGGCGCGCCTGCGAACTTTCTACCAACTCTGGAGCCTCAAGGAAGCAGCTCTGAAATCCATTGGAGAGGGATTGCCTTTCGGCCTCGACGCGTTCGAATTCGAATTAGCTCCAAATCCACGTGTCGTTCGCGCGGCCCCTAATTATGGCGGGCTGAAACAATTTAACGCGGAGATCATCAAGGGAACCGATATCTGCGCTGCGCTTGTGGTTCGCAGCGTGGCGTGATGTTGTGGCAAGATTGGCCATCTACGGAATGAGCTTTCCCGTCGGTTTCGAAGAGGGTTCGCTGAAAGGCCGTAGTGAATGCATCAGCCGCGCGACTCCGATCTTCATTTTGTATCTGAGGTACACGACACGGTTGCGGCAAAGTAAGCACGAACTTAGAATGCGTAACAGCTTCGTTCATTAGCTATCCTCGTCGATCGCTGCAAGTAACGCTCAATGCGAACAAGTTTGAGCACCGAAATGCACGATGCTATTCATTCGACGAGCACATCTCATCGAAGTTCGCAAAGCTCTCACTTCGTTGACAACACCGACTGGCTGAAAACCGCGGCAATCATTTTGGTCGCGGTTGACCATTTCGGTTATTTTTTT
Organism: uncultured Alphaproteobacteria bacterium; assembly: GCA_963746715.1. Taxonomy (GTDB): domain Bacteria; phylum Pseudomonadota; class Alphaproteobacteria; order Rhizobiales; family Xanthobacteraceae; genus BOG-931. The sequence continues at coordinate 717,956 of CAVVCW010000001.1, forward strand.
ATGGATGACGACCGCTGGTGGAGCGTTTTTGGACGCTTGGCAGCTCCGACGTTCTTTTTCCTCATGGGCTACGCGCAGACCAGGACCGTCCCGCTCCACTGGATAGGGCTCGGTGTCATCTTGACCCTGCTCGAAAGCTGGAACGCCAACTGGAAATGGGTAGCACCGAACATTCTTTTGAGCTTCGCACTCATCCGCAGCGCACGGCCCTACGTGCAAATCCTTTTGCAACGTCACGGCTGGCCCGCCTTCGCCTTCCTCGTATCCGCACTTTTGGCGGTACTGCCGATAGCGGCCAAGCTTGTCGATTACGGCTCGGAGGGATGGCTGTGGGCCCTGTTCGGCTTATGCCAACGCATGTATGTCGACAGCAAATCAACTGCCGACATGGCTGGCCCAGCCCAAAGCTCGGCACCGCCTGCGCCGGCGACGAAGGAGAACGGGGGCCTCATGCGACTGCTGGCTTGCTTTGCCGCCGTGGTCGTCTACGTCTGGCAGGAAGAAAGGGAATACTCGTTTCATCAGATCCATTTCGCCGTCTTCATTTTCGGCATCGCCGTTTGGGCCGCGGGCCTGTGTCTGTTCCTGCGCGGGCCGAGCCGCTTTCAACCGCCAGAAGCCATAGCCCGCGCCCTCCGCTTCATCGGCCGGCACACTCTGGAAATCTACGCCGTGCAGCTGGCTGGCTCCGAACTCCTAGTAAAATTGGTACCCGATCTCGCCCCCTGACCCGAGATCGGATCGTCATCAACGCGGCAAGTTGAGCGCGGATGTCGGGCAGCTCTGTTGCTCTCGCGTCTTGGTCGCAACGAACCGCATGTTCGGCCTGGCAACCCATGCTCCCCTGACGCGCGCCAATACGTTCCGAACCGATGTTGCATACCACTTGCCGCCGCGCGCCGTTGGCACTCTCCGGGCATTGAACACCGTCGCATTCCAAAAATAAGAGGAATGGGGCGGTGTTTCGCGTCGAAATGACCCCAACACGCCACCCCCACAAAAAAATGCCCCTTACCTCCCTTACTAAGTTTCAATCTCAGATAAGGACCTCGTGACGCGGTCCATATCGGGGATTGCAGGATATTGGTTAGTTCCGGGAGTCGCAGTCATTTAAAATACGAGTACTGCGAGCGTGACGCCGCAGAAAAAAGGAGAGAGACTGATGAGTACCGCAAAAAAAGCGGCCAAAGGTAGGCCAAAGCCTAAGACGACCAAGCCGACGACAAAGCCCTCATCAACGGCAGGGGCGCCAGAACACAGTTTTGGCGGTCACAAGGAAGGTTCTCGTAAAGCCAAAGTGCATGAGTTGTTCAAAAAGGAAGGTCCCGAATCTGCCTGGGTACTCGGGCTCAAACTGAAGTTGAAAGAGGGCACATTGCGAAGTTGGTTCGCTGCGTGGAAGCGGCCGCAGAGCGACGGCAAAGAAAAGGCCAAGACAGAATCGGTTGTGACGGCTGTTACGACACCAGAGATCATTGCCGCCTGATTACAAAAGCAATTTTTGAAACTTGGGGCCGCGTGCGGTCCCTCTTTTTACGCTGAGTTCTCTTTGGCGCTGCTTATCGCCGGTATGAACCATCCTCCGGGCAATTCACGCAGAAATACCGACTGCCGTAAACGCTCCATGAGTTTCTGCCCACTTTATATACTCAGCTGGACGAAGCATTTTCATCAACGCAGGCCGCGATCTAAAGCAACGACCAGCGTTCGCAGCAGTTCCCGACACACGTTGGTTGGGTCCATAAAAAATAGCATGATTTAAATCTAAAGCGGGCCTACGGAACGGAGATTTCCATGGATGAAAACCGGGTTGAAGGAACGGCACGTAATCTCGGCGGGAAAGTACAGGAAGGCGTTGGCCGGGTGACCGGAGATGCCAAAACCCGATCGGAAGGTATTGCCAATCAGGTTCGCGGCCAGGCCCAAGATTTGTATGGCCGAGCCGCGGATACAGCGCGAGACACGGCGACCTCCCTGGACTCTTGGTTGCGCGAAACGATCGAAACCCAGCCTTACACGACTGCGATCGTTGCCTTGGGAATTGGCTGGCTGCTGGGCAGAATGCACCGTCCTCTCTAATCGCATAGCTGGAGCTTAAAATGCCATGGACATCGAAGGACGCTGAAAAGCACACGCACAAAGCAAATACTTCGGATCTGCAGGAGCTTTGGGCGAGAGTCGCTAATGAGCGATTGGATAAGACCAACGATGAGGGTCGCGCTATCCGCGAAGCAAATGCGGTCGTGGCGCAACAAGGGGAAAAACATTGAGCGAGCAGCTGCTGGGAAGTGCACGCCGCGGAGCCAGGAAATTGGAGAGTTTCCTATGCCGGATGATCTCGCCAAGGTAGGCCAGCCCGACCGCAGTAAAATCGCGATGGGTGAAGACCACGAGGTTCGATATTGGACCAAACATCTCGGGGTGTCGAAGGAAGAGCTGCAGCGCGCGGTGGATAGGGTTGGCAATTCGGCCGCCGCAGTAAAAAAGCAGCTTGGAAAATAAGAGTAACGTTAGAACAGCTGCATTAAGATCGCTGTGGGGCCTACAAGCGTTCAGCACTTCATTTATGACTCTCGCTCGTGCTCGCCGCAGCAGAGCCTGGCCATTGGTCCGTCGTATAGTCATAAACGAGCACGCCTATGAGCAAAAAAGCGGCCATCACCGCGCTCCATAGGATAAAGCGCGGTGATGGTTCAGGAATAACGGGTGTTTTCTTATTCTTTGACTGTTCGATTGTCATGCGCTTAGGCGGCGTGGGCGTGTTGGTTCACATTGTTCGTGGCGATTTGCGTCAGTGTCTCATCGGCTTTCTTCTCCTCCGCCAATGTAGCGTCGAGAAGGTTTACCGATTGACTTAAGCCAAGTTCCTCGGCCCAGGTCCTGAGCGTGCCGTAGCGCGACATCTCGTAATGCTCAACCGCTTGCGCGGCCGCCAGCAGGCCGGCATCAAGGGCCGGCGTGCCCTTGTATTCCTTAATGACTTCCTGGCCTTCTTCGATGATCCCCATGATGGCGTCACAAGTCTTGCCACGCGGTGCGGCATTGATCTCCTCGAAGACCTTCTCCAGACGCTCGACGTGACCTTCGGTTTCGGCTTCATGTTTTTCGAAAGCCGCCTTCAGCTCCTTGGCCTGAGCGGCCTTCGCCATCTTCGGAAGCGCGCCGAGGATTTTCTTTTCGGCGAAATAGATGTCTTTTAACGTATCGTGGAACAGCTCATTCAGAGTTTTCTCGCTCGCCATACCGTCCTCCTAGATCAGGTTGGTCGAGTAACATCGATGCCGGGTTTTTGTTCCGGCCCGAGGATGCTGGGACGGCGCGCGATTAAATCCGGTTACTTCGCACGCGTTTGGTTTTTCCTCAGCGCGCGGGCTTCGCGGGCGCCGGGCGACGGGACGGAACTTCGGAACATTAGCGGGATTGTATTGGCACATACAGAAAACAATCCCTTGGAGGCGCCCTATGAAGAAAACCGCTTTAATCGCGGCAGCGTTCATGCTGCTCGGCGGCCCGGCATTCGCACAGTCCGTCGGAGAAAAGACAGGGGTGAACTCAGCTCTCGACGTGGCGCCCAAAACAAATGATTTCGTTACCGAAGCTGCGCAGAGCGATATGTTTGAAATCCTGTCGAGCAAGCTCGCGGCCAACAAAACACAGGGCGACGTGAAACAATTCGCCACTCAAATGGCCACCGATCACACAAAGACCACGGGCGACCTGAAACGACTGGCTCCTGCGGCAAAAGTCCCGTTACCCACCGCCATGGATAGTTCTCAGCAAAGCATGCTCGACAAGTTGAAAGGATTGAATGGCGATGATTTTGCAAAGCAGTATGTCAGTGACCAGGTAAGTGCCCACAAGACGGCCGTGTCGCTGTTCGAACGCTATGGCAAGGGCGGTGAGAATGCGAAGCTGAGATCATGGGCGGCTCAGACGCTACCAACGTTGCAACATCATCTCGACATGGCGAATGATCTCAATAAGTAAAGCACGATCATCTTTGGCGAGGCCGGCAAATGGCAGCCCGCGGACGATATTCTCCAACATACCGGAGACAACGTCGAAACCTTGATAAGACTTGGCGACGTTATCGCGCGACGTCCGACTTGAGGAGTGGATGATGCTAGACTTGAAGGCCTCAAGAAATCCGTCGAATCCACAACGGGGATTGCCACGCCTGATGCCAAGGAATTGGAACGCCTCGTGCGAAGCGCCAAACCCAGCACTTACCGTTTCAAGGACGACGGTTTCATTCCAAACCATCCAATCTGGCCCTTGCTGCTATACCCTTCATGCATCCGCCTGCCTAAGAACCGCGATCCGGCGGCGGTCTTTGAAAATCTCTTTGCCCGGAATGGCTGGGGGCGATCGTGGCGCAACGGCGTATATGACTTCGTCCATTATCACTCGAAGACCCATGAGGTGCTTGCCGTCGCTCGCGGCAAGGCTCGACTTCAGTTTGGTGGCCCCAAGGGCCGTATTTTCGACGTGAAGGCGGGTGACGTTGCGGTACTTCCGGCTGGGACGGGACATCAACGCTTGTCCGCAACTAAGGATTTTCTCGCCGTCGGCGCGTATCCGCCCGATGGCGTCTACGATGAATGCAAGAATGTCGAAGAGCGTAAGCCTGCGCAGAAAACTATTCGTAAGACCGCGCGGCCCGCGTGCGATCCAATCTATGGTGTGGGGGGACCACTCGTAAAACTATGGAGGAAGGCGTCAGCGTAAAGGGGGACGTAATGACGATGACAATGCAAGGGGAATTGGGCGCAACCGTACAAAAGCATTTTGCGAGCCGCGCGCAAGAGACCAGGGAATTGGCGGCATTACCCGTTTTCAAGAGCCGTCGCGACCAGCTTTTGGCACTCGCGCGGCGTTACGAAGTACTTGCGCACTCGGCTGCTCAATCGCAGCCAGCCTTGCGTACGCGTCGCGCCCGGCCTTGAAGACTCGCTGCATGGCGCGACTTATTCGATCGGGACAACCAATTGCGAAGCCTGAGATATGTCCAAGTTCTCCCCTCCGAACCACTCCGGATGTTCGACGATAGCCATCGAACCCATCAAAGCGAGCAGAACGCAGATGATACTGGCTTGTAGCGAGAAATAGCTACTCTCAGGCATATCAGCTCTCTGTCAGGCTAATGATAATAATGGGAAGAGGGCTCTGGCGAGCAGAGCCCTCCTCTTTGATGCTTACCAGAGCGGAGTATCGTAATAGTCGTAGATCGCTTCATCGCGCGAACGGTCCGACCAATCCCAGTCCGTATTGCGATTAAATTTCGGCGCGCCTTTGAGCTGTTCCTCAGTGACGCCGACCCGGTAACCGCTGAGGCGTGTGTCGTACTTTAAATTGGCCCAGGGCAAGGGATAGTAATCCTCGCCCATGCCGAGAAAACCACCGAACGATATAACCGCATACGCAATCTTGCCGCTGATCTTATCGATCATCACGCGCTGGACGGAGCCGATTTTCTTATCATCGGCACCATAGACTGCTGTGCCATCGACCTTATCGCTGCCGATAAGAGACACCGTTTCACGTCGGGAATCGACTGTCGCTACCATTGTGTTCCTCCTTCAGGGACTTGAAGGGTGAACGCAACGACGGATGTCAAGTTCCTGGCGAGATAACGTGAATCCTCGTCGGTTCTTTGCGGACCGATTTAATATGCAAAAAGCCCGACACTCAGGTCGGGCTTTGTCGAATTTAGAGGTCAAGTATCACGAAGAGTGTTTTTTCTTCGAATGCTTCGTGGCGCTTTTGCCTGAACCGGGCGCCGCCATGTTTGAGCCCGGCGGATTCGTTCCCGAACCCGAAACGGTGCCTTTGCTGGTGCCTTCGGGACCAGTGCCGGAGGGGCCGTTTGTGCTCGGCTGCGCGTAAGCCGACCCAATCAGTCCGACGGTGGCGATCGTTGCAATCAAGAGCTGTTTCCTCATTTTCTATCCTTATCAACATAAAATAACTGCCACCGCGACAACGCGATTAAAGGCGGTTTGTTTCACGGCACGAAACTTAACTCCTTCAGTATCGTTGAAGAAATGGTGGAGGAAGTGAGATTTTATGGATCCGAACGACACCACACGACATGAGCCGGTTATCTCGAAGACCGAAGCGCGGCAGGGCGTGACCGGAAACAACGTTCGTTACGTCCTCGGCGCAAGCATGGTGGGCATAATCTTGGCTTTTGGTGTTCTTTTTTTCTATTTTGCTCACTACCATTGAGCTCATCAAGGACAGTGCTCGGCCGATTGATGGCGTCGCTGTGCACGACGACTTTCTCTTATTGCTTATTTCGATTTGTCGGACGCTGCGGATCGTGACGCGTCGCGGACGGCTTTCATCGCCGCCTTGGGTCCTTTCCAGCCTAGAATTTGCAGCTCCTTGTCCTCAAGCTCGTCGGTTGCGATGAAAAACTTTTCCAGCTCCTCACGGATGGCCTTTGAAAGGCGGCGAACGTCTTTCAATCCTTTTTCCTCGTGCGAGTATCGCGGCACCCCAAATAGGCGGTCATTGCGGACGATGGTGCCTTTTTTCTTTTGATTGATTTGCAAGATGCCGATGATGCGGCATGCCAAAACGAGGCCGGGATAGGTCGCCGCATCATGGATCACCATGATATCGAGCGGGTCGCCATCATCGGCCTTGGTGGATGGTATGAAGCCCCAATCGTGGGGATAAGTCAGGCCTGCCAAAAGCGACTTGGAGAGTGTGAACGCCCCGAGCTCGGGGTCGTAAGCCAGCTTGGCGTGGCTGCCGCGCGGCGTCTCGATGACGACGTGAAGGTAGCCATCGCCGCCCTTGATTGGTAATCGGGCAAGATCGGGCATCTTTCTATCCTTTAGGGTCGCGGTCCCTGAACCCTCGCGCTCCATGAACGTTTTATGACACGGGATGGTTCGATTTGGAGCAGCCCCGTGACGGACACCCTGGCGCGGTTTTTGATCGGGGGACTAGCAGTCTCGTTCTTTGCCGCGCTTGCCGATGTGCTGCGGCCCCGGAGCTTTGCCGGCTTATTCGGCGCAGCTCCATCCATCGCCCTCGCCACGCTTACCCTCACCGTTGCGCAACGGGGCGCACCTTTCGCGGCGGAGGAAGGCCGCTCGATGATCGTTGGCGCTTTGGCGCTCGCGGCCTGCAGTGCGGCTGTTTGTCTTTTGATACAGCGCAGCCGTTGGCACGCCAACGTGGCAGCGCTCATTGGCATCGCAATATGGTTTGTGGTCGCCTTTGGAGTCGGCCGCGGCGCGGGTTTGTTATGATGGTCCATCTCAAACTCGGCGCATTGCAAGATGTGCACTGGCACGAATTCGCCATTCGCTTTGTGCTGGGCGGCGCAATGACAGTAATCGCAGGCGCCGTGGCGTCGCATTTCGGCGCGGCAACCGGTGGGCTGTTCTTGGCGTTTCCCGCGATCTTTCCCGCGAGCGTCACCCTCGTGGAAAAGCACGTCCGGCAGCGAAAAGAAGAGAAAGGGTTGCGCGGCCAGCGCCGAGGCAAGGAAGCGGCGGCGCTGGATGCGCGCGGTGCAGCGCTTGGCGGCTTGGGCATGATCGGCTTTGCCGGCGCGATTTATATGCTGATCGAGCATTCGACCGTGCTGGCGCTTGGGGCTGCGACAGCCTTATGGGCGGCGATCAGCGTCCTGGCTTGGTCATGGCGGAGAGGTTTTAAGCGAACATGGCTCTAAATTCCGGAAAGTGATTCCAGAACCTTTCATATGGAAACTTTGTGGTAGACGTCGGCGTTGTTGAGAGCTGTTTCTCTCGCTGAGGAGGAATGACGTGGCAAAGAAACGCAAACGCAAATACTCACGTAGCTCCGGCCGGGACGTCGAAAGCGAAATGAAGCGCTACAAGCGCGGTACAGCCCGCAGCGGGCCGAAAGGACATGGCGGCAAGGTCAAGAGCCGCAAGCAAGCGATCGCGATCGGGCTGTCGAAAGCGCGCAAGAAAGGGAAAAAAGTACCGCGAAAGCGCTCGTAACGTTGTAGCACTGCCTAAATCCCGGACTAGATCGCCTCGAGAGGGACATGCGGTGTCGAAGGGAGTTCAACGCTGCATGGATCGCCGGGCGTGACTTCGCCGCTCGTAATGACGATTGCCATGACACCGGCCTTGCTGGTGATTTTCCCCTTTGTGTCACGCACCAAGAGGGCCTTCATAATTCCTCGCCGAAATTTATCGAGCTGCCTGCAGAGATCGCGTAGTCCCGTAAGTTCGAGAATCGCGGTCGCGCCAAGCGCCAGCCGCGTTCCGCGCGGCAGGGCCGAAAGATCAACTCCACGGACGGTAATGTTTTCACCCAACGAGCCCGGTTCGATAGGGTCCTGACCGGCGCCCAGCTGCATCAGCAATTCAGCGGAGAACAGATGAACCTGACGGCGATTTGGAGCCGCGGGATTTTTCCGCGCGAGATAACGATTTTGTACCGTAGCCCCGGCGTGAGCATCGCCCTCAACTCCCAAGCCCGCCACGAGGTTGATAGACGCACAGGGCGCTTTGCGAAAACTATGGGATCCGTTTTTGCATGTGGCGACCACCTCGCCTCGCACGCGGACATTGGCGCTATGCCCCAAGCCCGTCTTCCTTCTCGCCTTGGGCAACGATCTTAAGCACGCCGTCCGGGAGTGGCTTCTGCATCTGTAACGCCTCCGTCACCGGCAGCGCAAGCCACGCGTCGATTTGATCGGCTTGCGTGAGGATAACCGGCATCGCTTTGGGATGGATGGCGCCGACCTCGGCGTTGGCATCGGTGGTCAAGAATCCAAAGAGCTGATGCTCACCTTCGACCGGATTGGCCTTGGTGCCGCGTTTGCCGTGCCAACTTGTCCAGATGCCGGCGAAGAAAGCGAGTGGCCGGTCGTCGTTGAGCGCGAACCAGGTCGGCGTCATGCCCGGCTTGGTGTCGGCATATTCGCAAAAGGAATTGAATGGTACGACGCAACGATTTTCCGGTTTAAGCCACGCGCGCCAGTGTGGACTTTTCGCGTTGCGAATATTTGTAATGGGAGCGCCGCAAAATTGCGGCGGTCCCGGCATGCCCCATCGCGTCAGCATCAATTCGCGCATGCCGTCGGGTGCGTTGCGGACTATGGGCGCGAGGTAGTCGGGAAAAACGCCCGTCATTGGCGAGAGATTGCCAGTCCTGTCGCGCATCGCACGCGTCAGCTCGATGATTGCAGCTTGGCCCTTGGTGACCGAGTAGAGATTGCACATCCCGAGAGTGTAGCGCCGGATCCGTGTTCTACGCGACGGAAAAACGGGCGAGGCGGGGCTGACCTTTTACGCAATGGGATATGACGGCCTTTAAAGTTGCATGGGCGGTGCTTCCTTCTGAGGAAGGTCTTTATCTGGAGGGATCTCTTGGGGCGTTGGCTCAGGCTGAATGTCTGGCTGCCTCGGCGGAATATCCGGCTCGCTCTTTTTGGGTTCGTTCGCCATTGGAAGCACCTATTCAGTTATTAACGAGTGCTGCGGGGAGCAGGTTAGGCGTCAGCGCGTGCCGATACGTTGGTGCCGCAGCTAGAAACCGGCAAAATTAGCCGCGTCCGCCATCCCTGCTATGGCCGGTTGTCACCCCGGCAGCATGTTGATAATGCGGACGCCTTGCATAAGGTTTCGAGCGGAGACTCGGGCCTGCTGCGATTATTCGCTTATCTCCGCGAATTCGATCTGCACGCATTCGCCAACATGCGAACGGTGTCCCCCGCCGCTCTCGGTTGCCCATGCAACCGACTAACCGATGTCAGATATTCGCGAGAGCAGTGGCATTTGCACGCAAATCACGACGGTGAAACTACCCCCCGACAACCAGGACGAGGTCCTCAAGCTGATGATCGAGCGCGCCCGTTTCATGGCGAAGCAACCCGGTTTCGTCTCAGTCAATCTGCACCGCAGCAAGGACGGGAGCCACGTGGTCAACTACGTACAATGGACCAATCCGGAGAAACTTGCGGCGGCGCATCACGCGCCCGAGTTCCGCAAGAAATGGCCACGCTTCGGGGAGTTGGTGAACGAGGCCGACCCGTGCCTCTACGAAGTGCAGGATTGATGCAGTTCAGCCGAGGGCAAGAGGCAGTTCGCACCCGGCTCTAGGAACATTGACCGCGCCCGGGACGTTTCCACCCTGTAAGAAACAGGGTGATAGCTTGCCGATCCCTTCTATCGAAACGTTGGATGACGCCCGGCGCCTAGAGCTCCTCATTGACGGTATTATCGACTACGCCGTTTACCTCATTACGCCAGAGGGTCGCGTTGCGACCTGGAATACAGGCGCCGAGCGGCTGAAGGGCTATCGCGGCGCTGAGATCATCGGCCGTCCGTACGCTAAATTCTTTACGGAAGAAGACCGCAAGCGCCGTGTGCCTGACAAAGCGTTGGAGATAGCTGCGGCGCAGGGCCGATGGGAGGGAGAAGGCTGGCGGGTACGTAAGGACGGAACGCGCTTTTGGGCGATGGCGGTGTTAGACGCCGTACGATGGGAAGATGGCAGTCTTCTGGGCTATGCCAAGGTCACTCGCGATGTCACCGAGCGCCTGGAGACGCGTGAGCGGTTGAGCGCGAGCGAGGCGCGTTTCAGTCAATTGGTCAATGCCGTTGTCGATTACGCGATCTTTCAATTAGACCCGCAGGGGTATGTCCTCACCTGGAATACCGGCGCAGAACGCATCAAGGGATACAGCCCTGCCGAGATTGTCGGTCAGCACTTCAGTAAGTTTTATACGGAAGAAGACCGTCAGGCCGGCGTTCCTGAGCAAGCATTGGCAACAGCTGCGCGCGAAGGGCGCTTTGAGGTCGAAGGCTGGCGTTTGCGAAAGGACGGATCGCGATTCCACGCGCTGGTCGTCATTGACCCTATCCGCGATGAGAGTGGCGAGTTGGTCGGGTTCGCAAAAGTCACCCGTGACATTACCGAGCGGTACGATACGCAGCGTGTTCTGAAAGAAACCCAAGAACAACTGGCCGCCTCTCAGAAAATGGAGGCGGTGGGTCAGTTGAGCGGCGGCGTCGCGCACGATTTCAACAACCTCCTGATGATCGTTCTCGGCAATTTGGAGACGATCGAACGCAACATCAAAACGCTCCCGGCCGGGCATTCGAACTTGCACCGCGCCGTGAAAAATGCTTTGCGGGGAGCAAACCGGGCGGCGGTGCTTACCAGCCGTCTCTTAGCCTTCTCACGCCGGCAAGCGCTCAGCCCCAAGCAGCTTGATCTCAATAAGTTCCTGCCTGGAGCCGCGGAATTCATGCAACGATCGTTGGGTGAAAACGTGGAAGTTCAGGCGGTAGGATCTGCTGGCCTCTGGCCCGTCGAAGTGGATCCGAACTATTTGGAATCGGCTCTGCTGAACCTCGCGATCAATGCACGCGATGCAATGCCCGAAAGCGGCAAGATCACGATTGAGGCTGCGAATATTTTTGCCGATGAGGAATATTGCCACAAGAATCCAGAGATCGCACCCGGACCCTACGTCGCCATATCCGTGAGCGACACCGGCCACGGTATGTCACCAGACATCCTAAGCCGCGTCTTTGAACCCTTTTTTACAACTAAGGACCCCGGACAAGGGACGGGCTTGGGTTTGAGCCAAGTCTATGGCTTCGTTAAGCAGTCGGGTGGCCATGTCAAAATCTATAGCGAAGTGGACGAAGGCACCACCGTGAAAATCTATCTACCGCGGTACGTGGGTGAGCTCGAAATCGAAGATGTAAGCGATGAACAGATTTCCGCGAGCGAGAACGGCGAGATCATCCTCCTTGTTGAAGATGACGCCGACCTGCGGACATATATTGCCGAGGTATTGCGTACTCTCGGCTATGTGACCCGCGCAGTCGCAAGCGCAGAAGCTGCGTTGCTGCTGCTGGAAGATCGCGCGCAGCCAATCGATCTGGTCCTCACCGATATCGTTATGCCGGGTCCGAATGGCCGAGAGCTCGGTCGGCAAGCGCAGCAACTTCGTCCTGGCTTGCCCGTTCTGTATATGACGGGGTACTCGCGCAATGCGGTTGTTCATCACGGACGCCTCGATAGCGGAGTCGACCTGTTGCAAAAGCCGATCAGCCAGCAGCTCTTGGCGACGCGCGTGCGCGATCTGCTCGATCGCCATAAAAGCCGCAGCTAGGCGCTCTTATCGAATCTCCCGCCGCTACGGGACACGCCGCCAAAATCAGGCAAGGCGCGCGCTCCTTCGCCGCCCAATCCCGTCTGTGTCTTTTGACGTACCAGATGACGAATGTGCCAGGGAGGAACTCAAATCGGTCTGCAGGGTTCCCGAAGGAGGAGACGCCCGAATGGCCGACAAACTCCTCACGCGAGCCGACCAGGACGAGGTAATTCCCGCCCTGCGATGCGCCTTTGAATGGGTGAGCCAGGACTTCGGTGTAACCGAGAGCGACTTTTCGTTGCGCAACCAAGTGGCCGACGTCGTGCTCGAATGCGCCAACGAAGGATTGTGCGAACCTTCAGATATTCGCAAGCGTGCTCATTTCATCATAAGGTCGAGATCGCATTAGACGGTTAAGTCCGGAGCGCGCCGATGAATGGCACTCCAGCCCGACGGAATTCTCGAAAGTAAAAATTCCAACTGGCGCTCCAACCCCGCCCTGTTAAGGCGCATGAAACACCCCACTCCCTGCGGTGTTACAGGTGCCCGTAGCGGACCCCATCGGGGCAGACCGTCACGTCAAATCCGGTCGGCAAACCGTCGAACGTTTTACCACCGGTCGGGAAGCAAACACGAGGAACGGGTACAGCGATCGATCAATGCCTGATTACGCGCATCCCCAAAGCGGCAATGATTGCTACTTTGCATGACGAGCCGAAGTTTTCTGAATTGTTCATGGCGGATTTATTGAGCCGTAACAGTCGAATTGAAGAGGACCTCATCGATCAATTATTCAATTGACCAGGGCGATAAATTCTCGTCGTCTCATCTGCCGCCCTGGGTAGCATTTGAAAGTCAATGGCAAATGTATATGGCCATTATTGGAAGCACTTTAGGTTCGACAAATCTATGGCGTCTGAGCAAAATTGCTCAGTCTAAGTTGGTGTCGTGGCGTGTGGCCGCTTTGGGCCAATTTCGGACGTTCGGCGTGATTTAGTTCCATCGCTTATTTATATTTTTGCGATTGATACATTATCTCAGAAAAGGCGCAGCGTGTGTCCACGCCCTCCTTCAGGGCGCGTCTTCAATTTTCAAGCAAACAAAATCGGAGGACACAATGAACCGAACTATCGCACTGGGACTGGCAATGCTCGCAGGCGGCGCCATCGGCGCTACAGCAGTGAATGGACTGCGCGCCCAGGGCACCGCACCCGCCGCTTACGCAGTCGTTGACATCAGCGCAATTACCAATCCCGACATTTTCAAAACTCTTGGACCGAAAGCCGGGCCGGCGATGACGGCTTCCGGTGGTAAATTCATCATGCGCACCGACAAGATCACCAACCTGGATGGTACGCCTCCCGCGCGATTTGTCGTCATCGCTTTCGACAGCGTAGCGAAAGCACAAGCCTGGAATGACTCTGCAGCCCAAAAAGAGGTGAACGATATCCGCCTCCAATCAACGAAATCGCGTTCCTTCATCGTTGAGGGCATGGGCGAATAAGTGCGCGTAAGCGTATTTTTGAGCGAGAGCCCGGCTTGGTTTCACGCCGGCCGGGCTTGTCTCGCCGGTGCGGGCCACCATGCCTTCGGCCTTCGCCATCAAGTCGACACTGAGCCATGGTCAATGTCCGCTTTGGGTCATTAGCGGACACGGTGCGATCAAGTGCTCATGTCCGCTTTACCCCCGAAAGCTGCCGCGACAGTCGCTCGCCGGCATGTCCGCTTTCCCCCGAAAGCTGCCGCAACGGTCGTCAAGCGGCGCGGCAGCTAAGGGCCATAAGCGACGTTGCGCTTGGTTTGAAGAGCCGCCAACCGAGGGCGGCCTATTAAGCCATTCGTTCGCGTTTAGGGGGTTCGGGTATCGGCGGCTTTATTCAGCCAGGGCAGGGCCCGATTTACGGTTGTCGCGCGTTTGATCGCAGGGGACCGCCCAGTTCTGAAGCCAACCATTCCAGTTCGAGCGCATAACAAAATATCGAGAACAATACCGCGATAAGTACGGCAAGTCTCGGAATCGATTTCTCTAATTCAGGAAAGCGATAATACATGATCGCCGTGAACAACGCCGCGCCGAAAATGAAGCTAAGGCGGCTGACGAACAGCGCAACATGGCTGAGAAACATCCTGGGCCTTAGCTTGAGAGAAGCTATGACGAACGTGCGCAACCAATAAGCTCCCTGGATTAATCCGACGCCCAATAAGCCGAGCGCGAGTGTTCCCGGACTCGCGGACGGCCCCGCCGAACCGGCAAGAATGCGCCGGTAGATGGGAGCGCCTTGCGAGAGAATGATTGCTAAGCCTACCGTCTGCACCGTCAGTAACAGCAAGTAGAGTCCGGCGAACCGTTTCCGCTCCTCGATGCCGGCCATGTCAGAGTTCATCCCCGGAGCGCCGTCTTTCCAGCCCGATGCTGAAGTCTTTCAGAATGCCTCGGCGCCACGACAAGCTCGCGCCTAGCCTTCGTCAAAACTGGCGGCTGCCCAAATCCAAGATTGGCCTAGTCCTGCGACGGGATTGCTCCGTCCGTTTGAAGTTTCTCTTGCTGCAACTGAGCGGAAGCACCGAGGTATTCCACGCGCGCACCTTCGATCTTGCCATTAAATTTGAAGGGGGCCTGATCATAGTACTCGATCCCGACCGGAGAGCCGAGATCGATGCCGAAGTCGAGGCAATCGTTGGCCGTAAAGATCAGCGGGGCGCTAACTGGTACTACACCCGACGCAACTTCGTTGCCATTGACTTTCAGGACCACTTTGAGAGGACCGGCCGGCTTGCGCTCGACGTAGGTCGTCACGACTTCGATCTTCACCTTGCCAGTGGGCAGTTTGTCCTTGGCCTTGATGTGGGTACGCATAATTTCGAACAGATTGTATTCATACGACAGCACGCCGTCTTTGACGTACAACGCGAGACCAGCGGAAAAACCGCCGAGTGCATAGAGCACGCCGCTGGCATTTGCGGGCACGTCAACGTCCATGCTGACAAGGTTCTCCTTGTTGCCAAGCGCGGGCGCGACGACTTCAGGTATCCTCGTCATTGCGCCCGGGAAAGTCCACGATGTGTACGGCGACACCAGGCGCAGTTCAGGATGGAGAACGGGAATCCAAAGACCGCCGCCGATCGGCAAGCCTTTGTTCTTAGTGAACTCGATCAGAAACAGGTCCTTTAAATCGGCGACCTTCGCGGGCATCTTGTCGGCGAGGTCGTCAGCCTGCGACCAATCCTTGTTCAGATCGTAGAGTTCCCACTTGTCTTTGTCGGGCGTCCATTCCTTGATGCCTGGGGGCAAGCCAGGAACCCACGGTATGCGCGGACCAAACGCGGATGCGATCCAGCCGTCGTGATAAATGGACCGGCTTCCCATGACTTCAAAATACTGAGTATGTTTGACTTCCGCGGCTTTCGCATCATTGAATGTGCGTCGCAAAGCTGACGCCATCGAACTGATCTTGCGGAACGCCGTTGACTACGCGCGGAGGTGTGATGCCGACAACGTCATAGATGGTCGGAACCACATCATTCACGTGGAGGAACTGCGCGCGGGGCGTGGCGTCGGACTTAATCCTTGCTGGCCAGCGGACAGCGAGTGGATTGCGGATGCCACCGAAATGCGAGGCGATGAGCTTGGTCGCCTGATAGGGCGTACTACCGGCCCATGCCCAGCCAGCATGATACATAGGATCGGTTTTAGGAGTGCCAAGCGCGTCAAGACCACCAAGGGTGTTGAGTGCCGCGATCTGCTGTTTCGTTGTGGTCGGAATGCCATTCTGCGCCACAAGCTCGCTGATGGATCCGTTTTGGCCTTCTGCGGAGGCGCCGTTGTCGCCCCAGATATAGAGGATTAGTGTGTTGTCGCCGTAGCCCAGTCGATCAATTTCATCGACGACGCGGCCAACCTGAGCGTCTGTGTGCTCGGTAAATCCAGCGAACAGCTCCATGAGGCGGCGCTGGAAGGGCTTCTCGTCATCCGGGATCGAGTCCCAAGAAGCGAGCGTGGCCGGTCTTGGGGTCAGTTGCGCATCTGCTGGAATCCAGCCCATCTGTTTGGCGCGCTCGTAAACACGCTCGCGGTATTTGTCCCAGCCATCGTCGAACTTGCCCTTATACTTGTCAGCCCATTCTTTCGGGACGTGAAACGGACCATGAGAGGCCCCGGTGGCAAAATAGATGAAGAATGGTTTGTCGGGCGCTAAGCGCTTTTTGTTGATGCAACCAGCCGATTGCGTCGTCGGCAAGGTCTTCGGTGAGATGATAATAATTGTGGCCGCCTGAAGTGAGAGGATGTTCGACGTACGCCGTATTGCGGACGAGTTGCGGCTCCCATTGCGATGCTTCGCCGCCGAGAAAGCCGTAGAAATATTGAAAGCCGTAGCCAGTAGGCCAGTTATCGAACGGACCGACGGCAGAAGTTTGCTCGGGTGGCGTATTGTGCCACTTCCCCCAAGCAGCGGTGCTGTATCCGTAATCCTTGAGCACCTCGGCGACGGTGGCACTGCTCTTCGGCATGATCCCCGTGTAGCCATCCCAATCATTCGCCAACTCGCCGATCTGACCGTTGCCAATGCGATGAGGGTTGCGGCCCGTCAGCAACGCTGCGCGGGTCGGCGAGCACATCGCCGTGGTGTGAAATCTATTGTAGGAGATGCCCTCGTTGGCGATCTTGCTGAGCGTCGGTGTGTGGATTTCGCCGCCGTAAGTGTCCGTTTGGGCCGGCCCGACATCATCGATAAGCACAACGAGTATGTTCGGCGCATCCTTCGGTAGATGGTTCAAAGGGGGAAGCGGACTGTAAATTGACTCCTGCATGGTCCGCCCGGCTGTGCTACCGGAAGGTTTGGGGGCAAAGGGCAAAATCTCCTGGCCACCTGCGGGAAGCGCAAAGCTTGCGCCAAGTGTGAGAGTAAGTAATCCGCCTATCAACCTGAGGCTCATTGGATTTTACTCCCTTGAACATGATTCGTGTACACGGGCAGCGGCCCGATATTATTGGCCGTTAAATTGACGCTCGCAAGACAGGTTCGTGGCCCGCGGCTAATGTCGCAGTTTGGTGATCATCGCATTCCCACCGTCTTTCCCTATTGGTATTTCGCCGCCGACGGCGGGCTCGCATCATATATCCCAGCCAGTTAATCGAGTTCGCCCAAGCTGCCTATGGCCAGCCGACCTTCCAGTCCAGACGCACTAGTGATCAATCTGAAAACCGCGAAAGCGCTCGGCCTCGAAGTGTCGCCAACGCTGCCGCACAACAAGCCGCGCGGAATTTGCCGCCGCTGCCCGCGCGAGCTGGCTGTCGCACGAACTCTCAACGTCCTCTGAGCGTTAACCGTCGCTGTGATCAATAAGCAACACCGTGCTCGAATTAGCCGGCGACGCCGCCAATTTGATCGAACCGACCGGTGTCATGGGCGCCGTTGTCGGATAAGCTTCCGGCTCCGACAAAGTTTTGCCTTGAGCAGTAAAGGCCAACAAGACTCCGGGGGCGTTCATGGATTTAGGGCCAAAGCTTTTCTCGTCGTGTTGTATCGCCGGGGCGACCACTCAAAGGTTGGCGGGCCGGTTGTGCGTTCGATTTAGTTTTGCCGCATTTCTTTTTCTCGCCGCGATCGTGGGCACGCCCAGCGTCTCGCGAGCCGACGAGGGCGGTGTGAGCTTTTGGCTTCCCGGCTTATTTGGCAGCCTTGCAGCCGCCCCACAGCAACCGGGATGGTCCTCGGCTCTTATCTATTATCATACCACCGTGTCCGCCGGAGCCGACGTGGCCCTTCAACGCGAGTTTGAAATCAAAAATATCCCCGTGGGCCTATCGGCAACGGCCCACGCGAATGCCAGCCTGAATGCCACCGGCGATCTTGGTCTATTTGTTCCGAGCTACGTGTTCGCAACGCCGGTCTTCGGCGGCCAAGCGGCTGTGAGCTTGATGACAGTAACGGGCAATACGAGCACGTCCTTGAACGGGACCGTGACCGGAACACTCACGCCGCCAGGCGTGGCGTTCATGCGGTCCGACAGCATCAGTGACTCGACGACGGCCTTTGGCGATCTGTATCCGATGTTCTCGCTGCGCTGGAACGCGGGCGTCAACAACTTCATGACCTATGTCACTGGCGATATACCTGTTGGCGCCTATAACTCCTCCAACCTGGCGAATATCGGTATCGGTCACGGCGCGATCGACGCGGGTGCCGGCTACACCTACTTCAACCCGCAGACGGGGCACGAATTTTCCGCGGTCGGAGGTTTTACCTATAACTTGACCAACCAAGTCACCGATTACCAGAACGGCGTCGATTTTCATCTGGATATGGCGGCGTCGCAGTTTCTGTCCAAACAGTTCTTCGTCGGCGCCGTCGGCTATTTATATGACCAGGTTTCTGCCGACAATGGGTCTGCTCCCATTCTTGGTCCGATCGAGTCGCGTGTCGCTGGCGTTGGACCGCAGGCGGGATACATCTTTCCCGTCGCGGGCATGCAGGGTGTCGTAAATCTGAAAGCATATTTTGAGTTCGACAACCATGACCGGCCCGATGGCTGGAATACGTGGGTCACGTTCTCGATCTCACCGCCTGCGCCAGCTGCACCAGGCCCACCAGCATCTCGGACTGCGATGATCAACAAATGAGGCTTTATCGCCGGCGTTGATTATCGCGCGGTCCTTTCGTGCAGCATCGGCACCTGCGGCCACTTTGTTCGTGCTGTAAATGCTCTATGCGTCGGAATGGCCTCTATAAGAAAGCAATTCGACGCGGGTTTTAGATGTCAGCATGTCGCCACTTGCGCGATCCAGGAAAATAACGTGGCTTGGGGTTTGTTACGCAAGATAGTTGCTGCGGCCGTTTCGCTGCTCGTGAGCTTAACTTTGACTGCGACCAGAGCGATGGCCGAAGAAGATTTGAATGCGGCATTGCGAGCGTAGACTCGGGCGATCCTAACGATCGCAAAACAGCGGAAATCGTGTTCGCAAATGAACAGAACGGCATATGGTGGGCCAATTCGGTTTTATTCTACAAGAGCCAGCAACCGCTCTTTTGTCCACCCGATAATATGGCACCCCTTCCCGGTCCTCAGGTGATAGAAATGGTACGTCACCAGTTGAGTGAGAACCCGAAGCTGGGGGGAATACCGTATGGGCTCGCCATTTTGATGGCTATTCAAATCACTTATCCTTGCAATAATTGAATTTCGTCTGGAATGATCTCCGGAGAAGTTGCCAAACCACTTCAGCGACCGCCATTTCACCGGGAACGGAACGCGAGCGGCAGAAACAATATTCGTTTTCGATTTCGAATTTTAGCTGCCGTGTCCGCTTTGGGTCATTAGCTGCCGCGACGGCCTGATTTTCCGCGTACGCTGACCCCCGAAAGCTGCCGCGAAAGTCATCGATCGGCGCGGCAACTAAGGGCCATTCGCGCATCGTTCAACGGAAAGATGGAAAGATCGCCGAGAGGCGGCCTCTCCAAAAGCCGATCCATCTCCAAAACGCGTCGCTGCAAAGTCTTATCTGGCTCGCCTTAGCTTATGGACACGGCCATTCGTGGTGGAAAGCCGCCAATGTAAGCACCCTAAAGTCCAAGTTCGTCCCTTCGGGGTGTTCATCGATGAATTTTACGACCACACGAGCCAGCTGTGCAGCAGTGACATTGATTGGGACGCAAGAACGATATTCTGGAGATAGATATTTGCCGACACCGGCGAGGCCGTGAACCAGGCCGGAACAAAAGTAACCGCCCTTTGACGCGTCCAATTGCTGTTCGCCAAACTCCTTGCACTCGGCGTAGTAAGTATTGGCGTTAGACGTTTGTTGAGCGGCAGCCCCACCCATCGATGCTAGGAGAGCGGTCAGTATCAGCGCCCGCGCGAAGCCGATCATAGCATCCCCGGTCAATGAATTCGAGCCGATTTGCTAGTGTGCGCAGCAATGTCCGCTGTCGTCCAAAAGTGGACAAACGCAGTCATACTTAGTTTTTCAGTTTTGGGCCACAAACAGACGCAATGGAACAGCCCTCATTCGATTACCCGATTGGAAAGGGCGAGCATACTCGGCGGGGTCGCGGCCAATGTCTAGAAGTGCCAATCGCGGGCATACGATCCAACTGCGCGCTTTCCGAGCCGTCAGGACGCGCAGCATGCGACAGTCGTTGACGGAAAGCCGCCGAAGGTCATGTGACAAACGTTAAAGGCCTCCGCTGCAGCTTCCACGATCTCGTCGGGAATTTCTTGGGCGAGGAAATCCTGGTCAGTCTGATCGAAGTCGGCAGAAGTAACGCTGGATTCGTCCATGGGAAATGCTCCATTTCGCAACAGTGGTGCAATGCCCGACCAGAGTACCCCAAACCCGGGATCAGTTCAGCCCCTAGCAGATTGATACTGGCGAATTGGGTTTCTGATCACTGCCGAAAGAGGTGTTAGCTGCCGCGACCGGCCTAGCGTTTGGCCTCCGCTTTACCTCCGAAACCTGCCACGACTGAAGTCGACCGGCGCGTCCGCTTCGGGCCAATAGGCGACGTTGCTGTTGTCGTCGCGTATCTATTCGCGGGTTTGACTGGCGAGTACATTATAGGCGGCCAAAGGACGCCTAATGCCCTTCAGCTCAAACTCACCCAGCCGTTGCAGTCTGTTGCTCCAAAGACTGCTTTAGTTCGCTCAGAAGCCTCGTGTTCTCAATGGCGATCCCCGCTCATGTCAGTTGTCATGGTCATTTCCTCAGTGAATTGTTTCCGATAACCCGTCAGACGCGCCGCGGCAGGAGCACCAAGTCGACCGCTTCCTCGGCATCCCTGAGAAGCGTCTTGCGCGGCGTGCCCATCTGCGCACGCATGGTAAGGCCACGAGCAAAATCCGTGACTTGGATCGCGCGCACGGCTACCGGAAAGTCAGACGGGATTTCTCCAGCGGTGATCCCGTCCCGGAAACGACCTTCCACGAGCGCCACGCCGGCAGCCGCGGCGTCCTTCAGGAACTTCCTGACCTCAGCGTCGTCTACGAGGGGCGCGACGCACACGATTAGACATCCTGGGGCGGACCCTTTCTCGGTCGCACTTTCGACGGCGTACCTCAGAAAGCCCGCGATCGAGTCGCGAAGACTCTGTGGCGAGAGGAGTGCCTTCGCGGCTGACGCGCCCTTCCGTTCTGCGTACGCCCATTCCAAATCAATAGCTTAACTTGTCTTTTTCAAACGTTCGTTTTACAGAAAAATCGGTTCGGGGTAACATTTGGGGTAACACGAAACAAAAATTTTCGAGAGGCCAAAGAACCCGCGGGCCAGACTGTCATTCGCATTTTTGAGGCAGTTTTTCGAGCCACGCTCGTAGATCCTCGCCAATACCAGCGTCCTTCTCCCCGCCTTCACTGCACGCAAATCTCCGTCGGTGAGCGCGAGATAAATTGCGCTTCGGCTGATGCCGACAATTTCTTGAACCTCCTTCAACGTATACGCCAATCTTTCCGGCGCGGGCTGATCCGTCGGTCCAGTTTGTGGTCGATCATTTTTGCTCGGACGAATTTCCAAGTTCTCGCGTGAAGGAGATTGGCTTAGCATTATCTGCTCGAGAAGGTCGGTAGCGGCTCGAACATGTTGAAACAGCTTGCCGATACGTGGATCGGTTGAACTCATGTGCGGATCCTAGCGTCGCGGCCTCGATGTTGCCCGCGAAAAGACCTATCTTGTCGGCGTATAGGCTAGCATCCTGTAAGGATTATTATCCTATAATGCGTTCTACGGAACGATAATTCCACAATAATTTCCTCAGAAACAGAATGTTCTTTCTTTGGAAAGGAACGGATGCTATCCGTTCCACGTTCAAATGGCATCAGACGATGCGAACACATTCGCTTCCACAGTCGGCACCCAAGCAATCCCGAGTTATCACCAAGGCAGCACTGCGTGCCGCCGAGCGATTAGAGATCAAAAGTACAGTTCTGGCCAAAATACTTGGCATATCCGAGCCGACGGTCTCTCGAATGCGGAAGGGTACGTATGAACTCGGGCCCGACCAAAAATCATTTGAACTCGCTGTTCTCTTGGTGCGCCTCTATCGATCTCTGGATGGCATCGTGGCGGGGGATGACTAGGTGGCGTCCGATTGGTTGAGAATAGAAACACAGTGCTTAACGGTGTCCCGCTCGAACTAATTCAGACGATTTCCGGTCTTACCAATTAATCGAATATCTCGACTCTCGACCAGCTATCGTCTAGCAGCGCGCGAGGCGCGGGACGCACTTGGAGAGTTGTCGAAGCGCAAAATCGAATTTCTACAGCCAAGCTCACTGACAGCGCTGCTGAGCAGACAATCTTGGAGCAGCTTATCGAACAAACTAAACCTCCTGTTCCGGTCGAGTGCGAGCACCTACACTATCTGTTATCGACGCCGTTCCGCTATGCGTGAGCGTCCCCTGATCGGATCGCGCTTTCGACGAAGTGGGTTTACTCTCGGAGTGTACTACGCTTCTGAAAATCCGCACACGGCAATCGCCGAACTCTGCTTTCATCGAACCCTATTCTTTTTGGAATTGCCAAATACAAAATGGCCATCCGATGCAGGCGAGTACACGGCTTTCGCCGCCGATTACTCGGGCAAGTCAATCGATCTTACAGTCCCGCCTCTCAACTCGAGAGCGCAATTTTGGACTTATCCTACCCGATATGAAGAGTGTCAAACGCTAGCCGATTTGGCCCGTGCAGCTGACATTGATCTCATAAAGTACGCCTCGGTGAGGGATCACCATCACAGGCCAAATCATGCAATTCTCAGGGGCCGTGTGTTTACAAATCCGGAGCCGATCACCCGTCAAACTTGGCGACTTCTCCTTGGCAGCAACGGCGCTCGCGCGCTTTGCGAGATGCCGCGTGAGACGATCGATTTCGATCGAAGCGCATTTCAATCCGACCCTCGGCTATCAAAGATGCGCTGGGATCGATAACGTCCCGGGGCAGCAATCAGCCTTGAGCTGGGGATTACTTCCGATAAATGCCGTTATCGGATCCAATCCGAAGTCCGGATTTTAACCGACCGGACCTGATCCTGCGATCCGGGCTAAGTCCGAGAAGTGCCAATAGGGCGACATTATTCGATTCGGTTCAAAAACGCGGATAACGCCGCGGCAGCCTCGCTCTACCCGGCATTCCAAAAAACCGTCGGGCTTCAAACGCATCCGGTGCGCGTAGCTCTCTAATATGTTGAGCAAAAGCCGTTATGATCTGTTGAACGGGAAGCAACTGG
>CAVVCW010000002.1:0-15450 GCA_963746715.1 uncultured Alphaproteobacteria bacterium
CTTTTTACGAGGACACAAAGTGACACGCATGTGCATAGAAGTCAAATAACCGTTGAAAACCGCAATAATCGGGCACATACCAACAGTCAGTGAGGACACAAAAGATCATCTGGGGACACGAGCGATCTTCCCATGATCTTCCCAGCTCGAGGGTGAGGCATGAAACTGACCACAGCGACGGTGCGCACTCAGCCGCTGCCCGACGGCAAGAACGAGGCGATTTTTTTCGACGATGACATCCCCGGGTTTGGACTTCGCGTGCGGGAAGGCGGTTCCCGGAACTTCGTCTTTCAGTACAAGCTCGGCACCAAGCAGCGGCGTATGGCGCTCGGCAAGGCAACCCCTGAGCGTCTTGCCGATACGCGCAAGACCGCGGACAAGCTCTATGCCCGCGCGAAGCTCGGCGAAGATCCCGCAAGCGACAAGGCGGAAGCGCAGCGGCAAGCCTCAGAAACCTTCGGGCCCGCAGCAAACGAATTTCTGGACACCCTCCGCCCCAAGTACCGGCCGGGATCGTTCAAAGAAATCGAGCGGCACCTGACTAAGCATGCAAAACCGCTGCATCAATTGCAGGTCGCCAAGATCGGCCGGCGCGATATTGCCGACCTGATCGAGAAGGTCACACAAGACAACGGCGCGGTGACCGCGAACCGCGTGCGATCGTCCTTGTCGACGTTCTTTTCGTGGTGCGTTCAGCGCGATCGGGCGCCGGCGAACCCGGTCATAGGGACAGAGAAGAACGGAGAAAGTCGCGCGAGCGCGTGCTGGCGCCGGCCGAACTGCGGCTGATCTGGAACGCGCTCTCCGACGATCAGTATGGCGATATCGTTCGACTTGCTCGCCCTGACGGCGCAGCGCGAAACCGAGATCGGCGATCTATCCAAGACCGAACTCACGGACGAATTGATCGTGCTGCCGGGCGAGCGGACCAAGAACAAGCAAGCCCATGTGGTCCCGTTATCCGAGGCCGCGGCCGCCATCATCAAGCGGCAGCCTGAACGCAAAGATCGCGAGCTTGATCTTCGGCAACGGGGAGGGCGGCTTTTCCGGCTGGTCGAATTGCAAGGAGCGGCTGGACGCGGCGATTGCCAAGGCGAACAACGGCAAGGCGCATTCCGCATTGGACGCTGCACGACCTGCGCCGGACGTTCGCTACCTATGCCGGCGGCGGCTTGCCGGCGCATCAGCTCGAAAAGCTACCCAAGCCGGACAAGGAAGTGGCCCATGGGCTTGGCGTGCAGCCGCATGTCATCGAGGCAGTCCTAAACCACGTCAGCGGCCACAAGGCGGGTGTGGCCGGCATTTACAATCGATCGAGCTACGAGCGCGAGAAGCGGCAGGCTCTCGATCTTTGGGCCGATCATCTGCTTGCGATTGTCGAAAGCCGCGCGAGCAACGTCACGCCATTGCGCCGCGAAGCGTGACCGGAGTGTGAGGGTGGTTCCGGAAGGCGAAATCCTCGAGCCTCAATCGAGCCGCCATCCGCT
This sequence comes from uncultured Alphaproteobacteria bacterium, assembly GCA_963746715.1. Taxonomy (GTDB): domain Bacteria; phylum Pseudomonadota; class Alphaproteobacteria; order Rhizobiales; family Xanthobacteraceae; genus BOG-931. The sequence goes on from CAVVCW010000002.1 coordinate 1,488, forward strand.
GGCTGTGACACTTGAAAAACACGGTGTTTCCGATCACAGCGTTTCTAAAGTAATTAGTCGTCTGCTGTTGTTCCGGCCGGTGTTTAAGACGGTGCGCGGCTTTGACGAAGACACGGCGACACGTTTATTGCGCATCGCTGACGGTAAACCTGACCCTAAAGCGAGATGGTCTGGTCTTTCATCCGCGGAGCGTCTGCGTGCCAAACGTGCTTGGAACGCGTTGGGCCGCACACGGACAGATTTAAAGCGCCCAAAGCGTCCGCCAACTTCGATGGTGACAAGCCGCGCCGGACGACCACCGGTCATCAATTCCGCTCTCGTGCTGTACTGTATGCGTGTCTTGTGTGAGGCAAACGCCAAGACTGATTTCCCGCTATCGCGCGATGTGGTCAAAGGCCAATACGGTGGACCGATGTGGCGCGCGCTGTTGGCGGTCCTTCCCCAGATGCAGTCCTATGTGGCGCTTCGATCAAATTTGACAGCGATCAATCAGCGAACCATCGCCCGCCACACTGAGGCAATCGCCGGCGACGTAAAGTTCGCGAAGTCCAAATCCTTTCGAGACTGGTGCGGAAAGTTAGGTCTTGGGGCTGCCGCAGAAGATGTTGCGAACAACGCCGACACATTTCGCGTCGTCTTTGCCATTGCCAGAAAGGCTCGACGCGGCAAAGGACGCCCGTCTGATCTTTCATAATTGTTACCGTAAGACGGATGGGGCGGCCGGCTGTCTATTCCGTGGCATCTGATGTCCACACGGAGGCAGCGATGAACAAATCCAAAGTCGATGAAATTCTGCAACAGCTCTCCACCTATCCCGATTCCGCGAAGGTTCCGGTAGACGTGGTGGCGAAGCACGACAACGTGTCGGTCCGAACCGTTCGGCGCCGCTATCCAATCATCAAACTCTCCCCGGGGCGCTACGGCGTATCGGTCGGCTATTTGCGCCACCGCGGTGAACAATCGGTCGCTTGAAACACCGAACCCGCGCAGTGGGTGCGCGGGCTCGGGCAGGTGAACTAGTTCGACGGCTTCGCAATCCGTCATTTACGCCTGCCTTCGTCCGCACGCAAGCCACGGCGCGATCACCTTCAACAAGGAGATCGCTATGAACAAGCCCGTTGCACAACTTGATCTCATCCCGCCCGACGGCCGCCCCGATCGCCGTCGCGCTTCGCAATGCCGGTGTGTCGGCCGAGACGGTCGAGAAGATTTTAGCCCAAGCCGGACCTTGCAACTCTTTCGACTGGTCGACCGATGACAGCGTGGTCGTAAAGCCGCGCCCAGGCGTCGCCATCTATGAAAATAAAGCCGGCGAGGTCGTCATCCGCAGCCAGAACACGGACGACCCGGACGATGGTGATCATTTCGCCTTCGTTCAGCCGGAAGGACTGCCGGCGGTCATCAAGGCACTCAAGGAGTGCCTGCCATGATCGCGGCACAGCTCAGTCTTTTCGGTGCCGGACGGCGGCCGAAGAGAGGCCGAGAACAGCCCGATACCCGCGCCAGCCCGGTTTCAAGTCACCGGGACCATCCGAGGAAGCCGCGCGGCGGGTCGCTGGATGATGCCTCCCGGCTACGAGCCGCGGTGTCTGGCGGAGCTTCACCAATGGGCGGCGGCCGGACCGCAGATGAAATCGCGGCAGGCTTGCGCCGCTCGATCTTGAGCGTGCGGCCGCGGGTTTCCGAGCTCCACGCGGACGGCAAGATCATGCCGACCGACGATCGGCGCCGCAACGAATCCGGCATACTCAGCGACGGTGTGGAAGGCGGTCACCCCATGAGCCGCCGTTACGGCAATCGCCGCACCACGATCGGGGGGCAGTTCGCGCCGCATACGATCGAGATGCTGCGCTCGCCGGCGTGGTGCGCACTTAGCCTATCGGCTCGTCGCGTCCTCGACCGGATCGAAATTGAGTTGGCGGACCATGGCGGCGTCGATAACGGCAAACTGCCGGTCACCTATGACGATTTTTGCCGCTACGGCATCCACCGCCACGCGATCGGACCAGCGATCCGAGAGGCCGTGGCCCTCGGTTTCATGGAAATCACCGAGCCGGGTCGCGCCGGCAATGCCGAGTTTCGAAAGCCGAACCTATTCCGCCTGACCTATCGCAACACGCGAAACATGGCGTCGACAGACGAATGGAAGAAAATCGACACCTGATCGAGCTTCGCCGCAGAAACAAAACGCCGGTGCCGGAAAACGCCAAGTATTAGTGACGGAAACCGGCACCGAAAACGCCAAATCCATAGTGCGGAAACCATCACTACATCCCATGGTGCGGAAACCATCACTACTCTCGATATATCGGGAGGGGTAGGCAAAAGCACGGAGGGCGAACAAAGCGAAAGTGCTGTCCGCTCGTTCGTGCGCTCACGACGCGCGCCCCCACAAGGCGCCGTAGCGAGCGAGCGCAGCGAGAGGAGTTATCTCCCGTGGCCCGCATGAACTGGTCACGAGACGAGGCTCGACGCTTGATGCTGTCGCGCGGCGTCGAAAGCGCCCGCGAAGAAGATACTTTCGTACTCCGCCCGTTGCACCGTACCGGCGCCGTTCCCGCCGTCGGCTCGAGCCAAAGGCGAGCTACGCCGGCCGGCAGACGCTGCCGCGGCGGTCGTCGCGTGGCGGGCAGCGGCAGCAGCCCTAATGGCACCCCGGGTCCGCATCCGACCAGCGAGGACCGTAATTGGCGTCGACGTCATCGGCGCGGCGGTTCTCGCACGGGCGGCTCCAAGACGGTCTGCGCCTTCGGGGCCTGGACAATCGCATTCTCGGACCGCTATCGCGGCCGGCGTTGCCCGACGGTGACGCGGCTCGAGAGGATGCGATGATGGTTGCTCACCACCTGGCTTATACCCGCGACCCGGTCCGCGGCATTACCGCGTGGCTGCCCTACGATGGCCCGTGGATGCTTTCCGAAGAGGTGGAGCAGATGATCGGCGCCGCCATGGCAAACCCGCGCCGCTGTCGGGCCGACACACTGGCGCAGGCTTTTAAACCTGCAACGAGGAGGAGCGGCTCGCGCTGCGGCATCACGCACTATCGGCTGCGTCGGACAGGCCCAAGGAGGCCCGCGCCGAGTCGACCCGCCACGAAAGTGCGAAAAACAGCGAGAGCGCGATCGACGCGCGGCGCCAAATTGAGGGACGGCAGTCCACGAGAAGACTATCTCGGCATCCTCACTCACGAAATCGCGGCCGTGGCTGGCGAGGGAATCTCGAGCGCGAACGTGGGAGCGCCGTCGCGCTCGTGCCGCAAGTGACCGTCGCCATCTAGATCTATGAGTATACTGGTCAGCCAACCGTCAACGACAGGCTCGCCGAGGAAATTTGGCTCGCACGTCGGATGAGATAGTATTCCTATCGCATTGAAATCGTGCCAGAATGCGCAATCGGCGAGTGCTCGGACACGCTTTAACTCAGCGTGATAAACTATTGAGAGAAAACGATAATCTGGCTGAAGAATGAACCAAGCTGAGGTGATCCGCCGGCTTCGCGCCGTGCGTTTTTCTCCCGCCGAACCAAGGATGTTCAAGCGCGTCACCGGTCTTCGGCCGATCGCTCGAGCAGCTGGCCTCAGTCACGTGACGCTCTATCGAGGCATTCAATCGGGCACTCTTTCGGACGCGTCCGTCGATGCGCTGGGACCGGTCCTCGAGCGCGTCACATGCGGTGACGAACCACAATCGCCGTCCTCTCGACGACGTTGAGGATCTTCGGCCCTGCGCGGCCCCGCGCCCGTTACGGCCGACGCTCGGCCCCACTTTTCCATGTCGGCGTGCGTTGGCGGTTGTTGGTCACTGTTGGCCGTTGTTGCGGACTGTTGGCCAAATCCCTCCCGTTCGGTTTTGCGCTTTTCCCCGCGAGCGGTTGAGTAATCATCGATATTTCCTTGACGCTGCATGCCCGTGGTTGTACTGTTTCCTCAAGGAAGCAGAACAGATCGAGGCTAAGGCAATGGCTCGAAAGCGCAATCAGGTTCAAGCGGTCGGTTATCTGCGCACCTCCTCTGGCACCAACGTCGGCCAGGACAAGGACTTGGAGCCACGGCAGCGCCGCGCGATCGAGCGCTTCGCCAAGTCGGCCGGCTTCGAGGTTGTCGATTGGTTCAACGATCCCGCCGTCAGCGGCGCGGACCCGATCGAAAGCCGGCCGGGCTTTGCCGCCTTGCTCAATCGCGTCGAGGGCAATGGCGTCCGCGTCGTCCTAGTCGAAGATGCGACCCGCTTCGCCCGCGACCTGATGGCCCAAGAGCTTGGCATCGGCGTCCTGATCAAGCTCGGCATGCGGGTCATAACCGCCGCTGGCGACGATCTGACCGAGACCGACGACCACATGAAGGTGGCCATGCGCCAGATTGCTGGAGCATTCTCGCAGCTCGAAAAGGCCCGCCTGGTCGCCAAACTCAAGGCAGCACGCGATCGCAAGCTGGCCGAGACCGGCAAGTGTGGCGGCCGCAAGAGCTATGCAGAACGCAATCCGGAGCTGGTCGCGTTGGCGCAGCAGCTCTACCGTCCCGACCCCGATCGTCGGCCGATATCGCTTCGCAACGTCGCTGCCGTTCTTGCTGAGCGAGGCCACAAGACGCCAAGCGGCAAGCCCTATTCCGCGTCCGCCGTCGCTTCGATGATCGAATAGCCGGCCGTCCCGGCGAGATCCCCGTCGGGAAAGGCGTCGAGCAAACCTACGTCATCGCGTGGACATTCCGCGCGCGCCGGCCCGCGGTGAGATCGATGGGTCCTGTGGTGGTGAAAACCGGTGCCCCCCACATGGTTCAGCCATAAAAAAATTAGGGCACGACCGCAGAAAAAAATAGGACGACGGAGCAGGCGCTTTGACCACCTGCCGTGGAGTATTCGGCGGACCGGCGGCGACCTAACTCACTGCGTGGATTCTGGTCCCGAAACGAGGTGAGGATCCGGGACCTCTCTTTCGTGCCGTCCCCAGCCTGCGATGGGTGCCCACGTAGCCGGCTCCTTGCACGTACAGCGGACGAACTCGCCATCGTATGGCGGGCTGTGAACCGCGCACGCGGTGTCGTGAGCGCAGCAGAAGGCGCGCCGCGGCATTCGATCGTTTGGGCCCTTCAAAATCTCTGGCATCGACTTTGGCCTTTGTTTGCGGTTCTTTTCATCTGGGATTATATTCCTAGAATGAAAGCAGGGCCACCGAGGAAAATTCCGATGGCGTTCCGGCGGGGGCAGGTAGCCGATGCCCGGCCAGGAATTGCCGCAGCCCGGCGGCGGACAGCGCTCGCAATCAAAGTTCATCGTCTTCGAAGAATTTCGAGAAGATGAACACGCAGAGCATCCGGCAGTCGCTGTCGGAGAAGGAGCTCGCGTGGCTTGAAAATCTGCAGCCGATCGCTGGCAACAATCTGACGACCGTTCCCGCGCCGCGCCTCGGCCGCGCTCGCGACGATCACAGAAGATATTTCCACGATGTTCTATGCCGACATCGGCGGCGTGGATTATTTCATCGCCTTCACCACGGCCGGTTCGGCATATGCGATCAATATCGGCACGGGCGCCATCAATCAGTTTGCGATGAATGGGACATTTAGCTCTCCCGATTTGACCACGTGGCAAGCTTCGCGCGTTCTTATCAACGATCCGACGTCTGGCTACTGCACGTTCGACGGCACTCTGTTTGTCGGCCAAGGAAACGTGTCGCCAAACATTACGGTCACGGACGGCGGAACCGGCTACGGCTCGGCGCCGACGGTCACGATCAGCGGCGGAACAGGCATGGGAGCGACCGCTGTTGCCGTCGTGGAAGACGGCATGGTGGTCGCAGTAAATCTCATAAATCCCGGCACTGGATACTTGCCAACAGACACGCTGACGGTCGCATTCGGCGCCAGCCCAGGCTCCGGCGCGGCTGCGCATGTGACCATGAGTGGGTTTTCCGTGTCGTCTATCACACTGGCAAGCGGCGGCGTATGGACACCAGCGACCGGTCCAGGACCGGGCACCTATGCGCTATCCTTCAGCGGTGGAGGCGGCACCGGCGCGGCGGGAATTGCTACTTCTAGTGCCACTGGCAATACCCGATTTGCTACGTCAGTCACTCTCCTTTACGGCGGCAGTGGGTATACTTCGGCACCCACATGTACATTTCCGGGTGTTATCGGTCCTGGCACCCCGCCTACTATTAATGTTTTTCTCTCAGGCAAATCGGTCGCAACAATCGTCCTTGATGGCGGGGGTTCGCTTTATTCGGCGGCACCATCCGTGTCGATCGTTCCGGGCGACGGCATTGGTTCAGGCGCCGCGGCAGTTGCGACCGAATCCGGCGGGGCGGTCACGGCGGTCGCGCTAGTAGCGTCAGCGGTCGCGTCCCTCAATCTAGCAACAGGTGGCAATTACAGTGTCGTGGCCGGCAACTACGCTTTGATCTTCAGCGGCGGCGGGGGAACCGGTGCGGCGGGGACCGCTACCTTGGCGCTCGATCCATCTGGTCTAACAAGCAATATTGTCGTTACGGGCGTGGTGCTGACTTCCTTCGGAAGTGGCTACACGACTTCGCCAACAGTGACCGTGAATGCCGCCCATACGACCGCGGCGACCATCCAGGCCTTCATCACGTCGCAAGGATCGGGCTATAACGCCACGCCTAATGTGTTCTTCGGTTCAGGCTCAGGTGCGACGGCAATCGCTCACGTTTGGCCGTTCATTCCCGCAGGCACGACGCTCGCCGTCTTCCAGGGCCGCGTGTGGCTCAACGGCCTGAACACCGTCAGCAATCAGTACAATATTTTGCAGTGGACGGGCACCGGCGCGACTTACGGCAATGTCGGCTACGATGATTTCTTGGCGGCCGACGCTTCGGCCTCGCTGATTCTGTCCGATGCCGATCTGATCCACGCCATCACGGCGCTGCGCTCGCTCAACAATTATCTGTTCATCATGGGCGATCAGTCGGTCAAGCAGATCGGCAATATCTCGATCAGCGCGGAGGGCGACGTCACTCTGTTCACGATCCTCACGCTGTCGTCGGACCAGGGCACGATCTATCCGAAGTCGTGCATCTCGTTTAATCGCGTATTCTTTTTCGCCAACACAAACGGCATTTACGGCGTGTTCGGCTCGAGCGTGCAGAAATTGTCCGGCGACATGGATGGGATTTTCAAGCTTGTCGACTTTCTCGCAGCCGCCGCAGGGCGCGCTCGCCGACATCAACGCAATCCACAACGCGGTGTTTCTTCTGCGCTACAAAGATCCACTGTCGGCGACGCGCTCGATTATGATCACGTTCGACAGCAAGAAATGGTTCGTCGTCAGTCAGGGCAATTCGCTCACAGCGATTGCCACAGCCGCAAAACTCGCGAACGGACAGAACTCCCTCTACGGCAGCTCTGGAACGGACGTAACCAATCTTCTTGCCGATCCGACCACGGCAGTCGAGTTCAAAATACAAACGGCGCTCACGCATCACGGCAACGCGGTGCAGGGCAAGAAGGCGATCCGGGCCGGGTTTTCCTCGCAAAGCGGCAGGCAAATGATTCCGTGACAATGACGGTGGACACCGAGGCGGCCCTAGGGACCGCACTCACCATGGACGTCGACGTGGGATTTTCGGTCGTCGGTGGCTCGAATGATGCGAACAGCGATCCAATCGGCGCATCGGGCATTTATCTGGGTCTAACGATCACCGGAACGCTGGCTGAGTTCACGATGACGAACCTGATCATCGAGTTCCAGGATACTTCTCTATGGAAGGGGGCGTAGAAATTTGTGCAGACCAAAGCTAGGTCGAGCCAGCGGTCAGCGATCCCTCAAAGCTTGAGAAATATGTGACAAAACGACATGGCCTTTTGAGGTCAATGTTATGCTTCTACGTTTGCCGACACGCTTTGCTTCGAGCCACCCATGTCCTTTTTCGCCTAACACTCTGAGATAGTGCGACATGGCGAATCTGTCGACGCCTGCACGAGCGGCATATTCCAGGACGCCCTCGCCCTCATCCACGGCGACAAGTACGAAAGCCAATAAATAGCCCACCGGCATGCCCCTCTGTAGGGCATCTGCCTGCTTCAAAATGTCGGCCAATCCGACCAGTTGGCGTTTCGACTTCGACATGCTCCAAATCTTACGAGGCGAAGATTCGAGCGCGCAAATACCAGCAGTCAGTGCGACAGATGGCCCTGCCGAAAGCATCAATTCGTTATTATCTAATCTGTGCTAGTTTTGGTGACGCGAGCCGAATCCTAAAATTTCGGCCGCGCATAGGAGAGGAAACTATGGGTTTGCTTCAGATTGCGTCGCTCGTCGTCGTCGCGGCATCGCTCTGGCTGATTTTCTCAATAGGCCGCGCAAGATCGCTTCCCGGGCGCTTACCTCCATCAGATTTCGACCCCAATACGTTCTTTTAGCAAACTCATGCACAGTATTCGGATGGAGCGCACTCAACTCGCTGCAGTTGAGCGAGATGGACATTGGACCGTTCGCATAACTTGGCCGAACGGTGCAAGCCATTGCGTCGGCCGCTATGCGGAGCGTCGCGAAGCCGACAACTGGATCGCCGAACACCACTCGATGACAGCGGAGCGCATTGAGGAGGGCGACATACCTCCGGGCCGCAAGAAGGAGCGGCCGGGTAAACCGGTACTCACACCGCCGGTTCAGTCAGCCGGCAATCGCCCATTCTCCGAGCCGGAATAGTCCGTATGCGAGCAGCACCGCCCAAGTGGTCGTGAGCGCAAGACCAAAAAGGAGTGTGCTGATCACCGAAACCCGATGCAATGCTAACGATGCCATACTCATGACGCTCTCCCGGTTAAACAATAGAGGAAGGCGCTTTCCTGGGCAGGGGCGATGTGACGGCCGTCACTAGGTGTCGGATTGATCTCGGGTTCGTCCTATGACGTACCCGTTTATGGCGCATAAAAGCTTCTCGTTTCGTTCGAGCGCGGCATTCCTCTTTCGTTCGCGTTGACAGCAAGAGCGACCGCATTGAGGACATGCGCGCTTTTGGACGGCACGTCACGGCGCAGTCTGAGAGTTCTTCGAGCGATCCAAACTTAACCCGCCGCAGCGAGTTGCTGCCTCGGCGGGTTTTTTTGCGCGCTATTAGATGGCGCATCTTACAGGTGGGTAACTGCCCACCCGTTGCGCTTTTGCGAACAGGAGGCGAATGTCCAACGAACGCAACGAGAATGCAGCGGTAGGTGGGTACGTCGCCTCGGCTTTACGTACTGTTACGCGGGACCCGGGAGTGCACGCATGACGCTCCCGGGTCCCGTTCCCGGGGCAACGAAATATCGTTACCCCGCCCCACAATCTTCGATGATGCTCGCGGCCTCGGAATGCGAACAGGGTATCGCGGGCGAATTTCCGTCGACGTCCACGACGCGCTCAATCTCATGATCGCAGGTTCGGCAAGCAAAGCGTTTGCAATTTGGACAAAATGGTCTGTCGTCCGCGCCAAAGCTGCGCAGAGTAAATCGCTGATATGGCATGCGTCGAATCCCCCGACCGACGAATGAATGAAAGTTTAGAAATATGTCGAGAGATTGGCGACTCAGCGGCTGCCACCGATTTTCGTCGCCTATCGTTTGTAAGGCTTGGTGAGCTTCGCTTCCTTGCGCCGCTGCCGTTCTCGCGCGGCACGGAACCGATCCCGCAAGTCTAAAGCGCGGTGCAAATCCAGGAGGCCGTTATCGCGCTGCCGATCTTGTTGGACCAACGCGGAAGCCGCAACCTGAAGCCCGGCGCGGCAGATCGCGTGCTCAGCGATTATCATATCTACCCGGTCTTGGTTTTCTGGAAGCTCGGACATTTCAAAGCGCAGCATATCTCTGATCACGTCGGCTGGAACGCCACGCACGTCAATGTCGCAATAATTGGCATAGGCGACAGCAACGTCGCGGAGGTGCTCAGCAATGAAATCCGGCTTGCCGGCGCCGCGCACAATGCGAATGAGATTGGCCGTCAGAGCGGTCAACGCTTGCTTTAGAGCGGCAGCAGCCTCTTGCTTCTTAATTTCTTGCTCGGAGCGTTCGCTCACTACTCGCAGATCCGGCATGCGAGCACTCCCCTGAAGTTTCCGGTGCGACACCCGATAGGAGTGCTTGCACAGGCTCGGCAAATCATGAGAGTTTTTGGACGCGTGTCAAAGCGCTGACCAGAGACGGCAGGCATCCCATAGGCGCGGGGCCTTCCAACGTGAGCCGCGCGTGTGTCGCGGCCCTCGAGACGACGGCTTAGCGGCCGTCCGTCACCGGGAACCCTATGCCGGGACGGGGCGGCTATACAACAGCCCTCGGGCAAAATCCGTCCACCTGTCTCTCTGGCAGGCTTTGAACGTCCCGGCGCCACGGCGGACCCGTGGCGTGGCTTCAAAGGCCAAACCAGAGAGCCAACCATGACAATCGAAACATCAGACCGCGCGCGCGTTGATAGTGCGCCCGCACATTGTGCGTCGGGCGTAAACCGAAGGAGTGTTCTAATGAACACGCTAGTATCAGTCGCGTCCCTTGCGTCCGCTGCTGCCGTCGCATCGCCCGCCCTTGCTGTGGGCGACACCGCCGGCAATCCCGATGCCGAACTCCTCGCACTTGGTCCGGAGCTCGAGGCGCTTATCGCTGATTGGAGGGCGCATGCCGCAACTGCCAACCGCCGACATCGGTCCGATGAGGCGGCGCGTCGACGGGCGGGCATGCCCCGGATCGAATTTGGAAGCATCCCGGATGACGAATGGCGCAAATATATGGACGAAAGACAAAAGATCAGGGGAAAATACGCGGCCGACGAGGATGCCGAGACAAACGAGTGGGGTGAAAACGTAGTTTGGAACAGCATAAGCGAGCGCCAGCACGCGCTTTGCGATGCCATCTATTCTCACAAGGCACAAACCGCCGCAGGTCTTGCGGTGCAAGCGAGGGCTTACTCTTTTGATTGGAACGATATATGGGACGACGAATATGACGATGCGGGTGCGCGTCAGTTCGCCGAGCTAGTGTGCGCCTTCGTGGGTGTCACTCCGGTTGCCCTGGAGCGCAAAAACGCCAAGCGCCGGCCGGCACGTGTCGCCAAACCTTCCATCGTTGGATGATCATCGCGGCGCGGGGCGGCATCCGCTTGCCCCGCGCCGAGAAGGGCGGCAAAGTGCTTAAAGGGCGAAGCACGGCGCCTTTATCGCAGGGTTCATAGGGTCGCGGTGCGAGAGGCATCATGACTACGGAAGATGAACTCCGACTTGAGATTGAAAACGTGGACCTCCGTCGCCTTCTGGCGCAAGCCGGATTAGATGCGGCTGATCAAAAGGTCACGGAGCGATTGCAGCGTTTGGTCTTGGAAGAACTGCACCATCGGGTACAGAACACGCTTGCAATCGTGATGGCGATTACCACGCAGAGTCTTCAAACCGCCAAGAGCGTGAACGATGGCAGGGAAGCAATTGTTCATCGGTTATCTGCGTTAGGACGTGTGCACAACCTGCTGTTACAAACGAATTGGACGAGCGCCAAGCTTGCAGCAATTGTGAAAGCTGCCACTGATCCCTTCGATAAAACGGCAGATTTATCGTGCAGAGTTCGAATATTGACGTTAGCCCAGGAGCGGTGCTTCCTCTTGCAATGGTATTGAATGAGCTGTGCACAAACGCCGTCAAGTACGGCGCGCTGTCGACTGCAACTGGGCGCATAGAGATTACGGCGACTGTCGACGATTCTCAAAATACTGTTTCGTCTCAAATGGGCCGAAAGTGGGGGCCCGGCAGTTGCTATGCCCACTCATCGCAGCTTCGGGACGCGTCTCATCGAGCATAGTTTCATGCGCCAACTGCAGGGAGAGGCACAACTGACGTTCGAGCCTTCAGGGGTTGTTTGCGTGCTCGATATTCCGCTGGCTGCGCTTAGGCTGCCACAATCAAACTGAGACACCGTCGATTTGCGCCGTATCGCCGCCGCGCTCGGCGGCATCTGCTTGCCCGCGCCTTCTGTGTTTGTTGCTGATTACATATCGCCGTTGTTGTTGTTGCTCGGGAGTCGGTCGGGGGTTTTGGCGGTATGCCTATGCGTGCGCTGAGGTGCATAGTTATAAAGCCGATGATGTCGGTAGGGATGTATCGCAACCACTGCACCTCGGGAGGAATAGCCCGACACGCCTTGCTGCTGAGCTACGGCTGGAACAGAGGCCAGAGCGGCGCCGACAGTCAACGCTGCGAATCCAATTGCGAATTTGAGACGCATGGTTTTTCCTCTTGATCTTGTTTGTTTGTAGCCGCGACGCTTTGCGGCGGCCCAGAAACCAAGCAATCCCGCGCGCATTTGGTTCCCCCTTTTCCGATGCCGCGTGGCCAATCACACATTAGTGTGCGGTAACCCGTGGCTTCCTTCGGAACGGAGTGCCGTTTCTCCGGTTGTGGATTTCGACGGACGGCGCTGTGATCCCCAAGCCCCAGCCCCCCAGCCCCCACTTGGCGCAGCGTTGTCCGTCGTTTGCGCCAGTACGGGATATTTTCAATGAAACATCAGATTATTACTACGGATCTGCGAACCGATCTGATGGTCGCGACGATAGCGGTAGGCGCTCTCGCAGCGTTTAGCGCGATCGGCTTCATGTTCACTTTTGTGATAGCTCTTTAACCGCCAGCGCCTTGCGCCACGTCGGCCGGCAGTCGAAGTCTTTCAACTCGGCACTATCCGCTTCCCCGCGCTTCAGCCGAGCTATTTGAGCGCAGTCGATATTGCGGCGAACTTGGTGGTGAGGTTAGTTCCAATGCCCTTTGTCACCGTTATGATCGCCAGAGCTATGCCTGCTGCGATAAGACCATACTCAATAGCGGTGGCCGCTGACTTGTCTTTAAGAAAAGGCCGCGGACTCTTCAGCAGGACAAGGTTACGGAGAATTTAGGCTAGCCAACGGAACGGCCGCGAACGAATGACGTTTCCCGTTCGTGCTTGCGTAGCGACGGGACGCGCCCATTGCGCAGTCGAGCCCAGGAACCTCCGAGAGCCATGCCGGCGTCGGAGGTTTTCCTTTTGCGGCTTTGAGTTCAGGTGCTGCGCTATTTCAGCCGGCACTCGACGTTTTCCAACATCAGCACCATCTGCAGCGCGATCACGATGGGCGCGGCATCCGCTTGCCCCGCGCCTTCGTTGGTGGTTTATATTCGTATATGCAATCATTTCGTCAGCAGATTAAGTCGCGTCTTTCTCCCGACAATCTGCACCTCGTCCAGAGCGGCATGCGGATGTTGAGAGAGGCGTATATGGCGCCGCGCCGCATGCTGTGGCGCTCTCAGATCAAGAACTATGCGCCGCTTCCCGGGGGGCGCCACTGGCGCAGCGATGTTCCCGTTGATCTGAATTGGAAATTGCAACGGGGCACGATCAATTATCGCTATCGTGACGTACCGATGCTCAAGCATCCGGTTGAGGTCGCGCTTTACATGCGGTTGATCTGGGAAACCAGGCCGGCGACCATCGTAGAAATCGGCAGCCAATCCGGCGGCGCTGCGGTTTGGATGGCCGATCTGCTCAACCTTTTCGGCATCCCAGGCAACGTCGTCTCGATCGACCTTAAGCCGCCATCGCCGCCCTACGTGCCGGCAAACGTCAAATTTCTGGAAGGCGACGCGAACGATATTGGCGACACGCTCACGCCGCAGCTACTCGAAAGCCTGCCCCGTCCGTGGCTTGTCATTGAGGACTCGGCCCACACCTACGTAGCTACGCTGGCAGTCCTGCGCTTCTTCGACACACGATTGCGCAGCGGCGAGTACATCATCATTGAGGATTCGAACATTTCGGAAATGGGCGGGGCAGACGACGGCGGCCCGGCTCGCTCGATTGCGGACTTCCTGCAGGAAAGCGGCGACCGTTTCGAGATAGACGCGCGGTATTGCGACCAGTACGGCCGCAACGTCACCGGCAACCCGAACGGATACCTTCGTCGAAAGTGATCGTCACTGCGGCGTCACGCCGGTTTGCACTCGACGCCCTCCAACATCAGCACCA
>CAVVCW010000003.1:0-6786 GCA_963746715.1 uncultured Alphaproteobacteria bacterium
GAACCGACCTGCACATCCTCAAAGGCGACGTTCCGACTTGCCAGCCCGGCCGCATTCTGGGCCATGAGGGCGTCGGCATCGTCGACAAGGTCGGGCCAGCCGTCACGGCATTCAAGCCGGGAGATCGCGTTCTCATTTCCTGCGTGAGCGCCTGCGGCAAATGCGTCTATTGCCGCAAGCAGATGTACTCGCACTGCACCACCGGCGGCTGGATCCTCGGCAACACGATCGACGGCACACAAGCCGAGTTCGTCCGCACTCCCTACGCTGACACCAGCCTCTATCCCATTCCCGAAGGAGCGGATGAAGAGGCGCTGGTGATGCTCAGCGACATCCTGCCGACAGGGTTCGAGTGCGGCGTGCTCAACGGCAAAGTTCAGCCAGGAAGCGTCATAGCGATCGTCGGCTCGGGGCCGGTCGGGCTTGCGGCCTTGCTCACCGCGCAATTCTTCTCGCCGGCCGAGATCATCATGATCGATCTCGACGACAATCGCCTTGAAATGGCGAAGCGCTTCGGCGCCACCGCGAGCGTCAACAGCGCCGACGGCAAAGCCGTGGAGACGGTCATGAAGATGACCGGCAATCGCGGCGTCGATACCGCCATCGAGGCGGTGGGCATTCCGGCCACTTTCGAGTTGTGCGAAAAAATTATCGCGCCGGGCGGCACTATCGCCAATATCGGGGTGCATGGACAGAAAGTGGCGCTCCATCTGGAGCGCCTGTGGGACCGCAACATTTCCATCACCACGCGGCTGGTCGACACCGCCACGATACCGATGCTGTTCAAGACCGTCGCATCTCACAAGATCGATCCCAAGCGACTGATTACCCATCGCTTCAAGCTCGACAACATCCTCGATGCCTACGACACCTTCGGGAACGCGGCCAAAACGAAAGCGCTCAAGGTGATCATCGAGGCTTAGCGATCACAGCGGCGGATATCATCCGCGCCTACACGACAACATTGAAAGAGAACGAAGCCATGTCCTACCAAAGCCTCAACCCCGCCACCGGAAAGCTCCTGAAAAAGTTCGATGAGCTGACGGACAAAGAACTTGAGACCAAGATCGTCGCCGCCGCGACTTGTTTTGAGACTTGGCGGAAAAAGACTTATGCCGAGCGGGCGGTCATTGTGGCCAAGGCAGCAGCGATTTTGCATGCGAAGGCTGACGAGTTCGCCCACACGATGACGCTCGAAATGGGCAAGCGGATCGGTGAAGCCCGCGGCGAGGTGGAATTCAGCTCGAACATCCTTGCCTATTACGCCAAGAACGCCGAGCGCTTCCTGGCGCCGGTGAAGCTGCATCCGAGTCTCGGCGAAGGCCACATGGAGAGCAGCCCGATCGGCGTGGTCTTCTGTGTGGAGCCCTGGAACTTTCCCTACTACCAGCTTGCCCGGGTCGCCGGCCCGCATTTGATGGCGGGCAACGTTGTGCTGGTGAAACACGCGGGTATCGTGCCGCAATGCGCGATCGCCTTCGAGAAGCTTTTGATCGAGGCGGGTGCCCCCGCCGGTTTGTATACCAATCTTCTGATTTCGCACGATCAGTCGGACCGCGTCGTCGATGACCCTCGGATCAAAGGTGTGGCGCTGACGGGCAGCGTTGCGGCCGGAAGAAGCATCGCGGCACGAGCCGGCAAGAACCTCAAGCCATCCTCAATGGAGCTCGGCGGCAGCGACGCTTTCATCGTTCTCGAAGACGCCGATCTCGAACACACCATCAAGTGGGCTGTGTGGGGACGGATGTACAATACGGGGCAGACCTGCTGCGCCGCGAAGCGATTCATCGTCGTCGACAAACTAGCCGACAAATTCCTGGAGAAGTTTCAGGCGGCGCTTGCGGCTCTCAAGCCGGGCGATCCCTTGGACGAGAAGACGACGCTGGGTCCTTTGTCCTCAGAACAGGCCCTGGTTGACCTGTTGAAACAGGTCGATGGCGCGGTCTCGCACGGGGCAAAGGTGATCATGGGCGGCAAGCGTATCGATCGTCCAGGATCATATATGGCGCCGACGATCCTGACCGACATCAAGCCGAACAATCCCGCCTTCAGAGAGGAATTCTTCGGTCCGGTCGCGCTGTTCTTTCGGGTCAAGGACGAAGACCAGGCGATCGCACTCGCCAATGACTCCGACTTCGGATTGGGCGGCTCCGTCTTCACCAAGGATATTGCGCGTGGCAGGCACGTCGCCAGCCGCGTCGAAACAGGAATGATGTTCATCAACAACATTTCCTGGTCCGATGCCGAGCTGCCGTTCGGCGGCATCAAGGACTCCGGTTACGGGCGCGAACTTGGCGACATGGGTATCCAGGAGTTCGTCAACCATAAGCTGGTTCGCTACGTTGCAGCCGAAGCGCCGCAGTGAGGCAAGTCGGGCCGCGAAAATGCGGTGAGGAGTTTTGCTCAGCCGAAATTCCTCATCGCTGTGACGCTCGACACAAGTCCATCCAATCGGCGAACGCAGCCACGAGCCGGCACAACAATTGGAGCGCCTCATGTACGTCAACGTCGCCGTTCTGAAGGAAACACATCCCCACGAACGGCGCGTGGCGCTGGTGCCGTCCGTCGTCGGCAAGCTGACCAAGCTGGGCGCTAAGCTGCACATGCAATCGGGCGCTGGAGACGCTGGCAGCTTGGTCGATGCGGCGTTCAAGGATGTCACATTCACCGGCGATCGCCACGCTCTGGTCAAAGATGCCGACGTGGTCCTCGCCGTGCAGCCACCTGCGTTGGATGTGATCAACGCGATGAAAGAAAGCGCGATTCTTATCTCCTTTATCTATGCGAACAAGGAGCCGGCGTTGGTACAGCGCCTTTTGGACAGAAAGATCACCTGCTTCGCCATGGAGCGCATTCCGCGCATCACGCGAGCCCAGGCAATGGACGCGCTGTCCAGTCAATCGGCCTTGGCCGGCTATTACGCGGTGCAACTCGGTGCGACCCATTTGGCCCGCGTGCTGCCGAAGATCACGTCGGCGGCGGGCGCCATAGGACCTGCCAAGGTGCTGGTGATGGGCCTCGGTGTCGCGGGCCTCGAGGCTGTTGCCACCGCGCACCGCCTCGGCGCCGTCGTCGAGGGTTATGACGTACGCCCTGAAACCGCGGAACAGGTCGCCTCGCTGGGCGCCACATTCGTCGAAACCGGCGTGGATGCGCGCGGCAAGGGCGGCTATGCCCGCGAACTTACTGCTGCGGAGAAAACCAAGATCGACGCCGTCGTGACCAAGCATATCCAGCAGTCGGATCTGATCATCACCACGGCAGCCATTCCCGGACGGCCGTCACCCAAGCTCATCAGCAAGTCGCAGGTCGCCGGCATGAAAGCCGGCGCCGTGATCGTCGATCTGTCGGCCGAAGGCGGCGGAAATTGCGAAGACACGCAACCGGGCGAGACCGCGCGCGTCGGCCAGGTGACGATCGTCGCGCCGCTCAACGTGCCGTCGCTGCTCGCGCAGGATGCCAGCGAATTGTACGCGAAGAATATTGCAGCTCTGCTCGCTCTGATGATGAAGGACAACATCATCACGCTGAACTGGGACGATGAAGTGCTCGCCAAAACCGTTCTGACCCATGACGGCAAAATGCACAGCGACAAGAGCGAGCATGAGGCTTATCCCAGCAACAAAGCCGATAAAACCGCAACAAAAACAACCGTGAAAGCGGCTTGAGCCGAACGAGGACAGGACGATGGACTTCTCAATCCAAATCACCGGCTTCGTAGCCCTGTACATCTTCATGCTCGCCGCCTTCGCCGGCTGGGTCATTATCGGCCATGTGCCGGCGATCCTGCACACGCCGCTGATGTCCGGCTCCAATTTCGTGCATGGCATCGTGGTGGTGGGCGGCATGTTCGCGCTGCTCAATGCCAGCACGATGCAGGAGCAGGCGATCGGGTTTTTCGCCGTGCTGCTCGGCGCGGGTAATGCCGCCGGCGGCTATGCCGTCACCGATCGAATGTTGGCGATGTTCCAGACCAGCGGACATGCGGGAAAACATCGCAAATCTAGCCACGCCAAGGCCCATCGCCCAAAGGCGGTGTGAGGAACTGACATGACGATGACAAGCATCGCTCAACTTATCATTGGCGTCACCGATCTCGCGGCGGCGTTCCTGTTCATGTATGGCCTCAAGCGTATGTCGTCGCCGGTGACGGCCCCTTCGGGGATCTTCATGGCCGGCCTCGGCATGCTGGTCGCCGTCCTGGCCAGCTTTCTCTACGTCTTCGATGTCAGCGCCGCTGCCAAGCCGCATCTGTTGGTGAACGTCGCCCTCGGTGTCGTCGCGCTCATCGTGGGCGGCGGCGTCGCCTGGTGGGCCGGCAGGAAAGTCGCGATGACGGCCATGCCGCAAATGGTCGCGATCTATAACGGCATGGGCGGCGGCGCCGCCGGCGCGATCGCTGCGGTCGAGTTGTTCGGCAATAAGGCGGCGGGAACAACCCAGCTTGTGGTGACGCTCCTGGGCGCGCTGATAGGCGCGATTTCCTTGTCCGGCTCGCTGATTGCGTGGGCCAAGCTTCAAGGCGTCATCAAGAAACCGCTGCGGATACGGGGGCAGCAGTATTTCAATATCCTCGTATTACTGGGCACACTCGCCGTCGCGGGCTATCTCATCTATGTGGCGCAAGGTGCGTCCAATCAGCTGCTGCCGACGCCGCAACTGATCTATCTGTTCTTCGGCTGCGCTCTGATCTACGGCATCCTGATGACGCTGCCGATCGGCGGCGCAGATATGCCGGTGGTGATCTCGATCTACAACGCCGCCACTGGACTTGCGGTTGGCCTTGGAGGGTTCGTGCTGGGCAATCCGGCACTGATGATAGCCGGCATGGTTGTCGGCGCCGCAGGCACGCTGCTGACACTTCTCATGGCGCAGGCCATGAACCGCTCGGTCGCAAACGTTCTGTTCACAAATTTTGGCGGCGCGCCCAAGCACAAGGCCGGCCACATCAAGGGCAGCATGAAGCCGACTGCGGCGGCCGATGCCGGCATTTTCATGCGCTACGCAAAGAGTGTCATTGTTGTCCCCGGCTATGGGCTCGCTGCCGCGCAGGGACAGCAAAAGCTCTATGAATTCGTAAAGCTGCTGCAGGCTGCCGATGTCTCGGTCAAATTCGCAATCCATCCAGTCGCCGGTCGCATGCCGGGCCAGATGGATGTTCTGCTCGCCGAGGCGGGCGTGCCTTATGACCTCATCTTCCAGCTCGATGACATCAACGAGGAGTTCAAGACCACCGATGTGGCCCTCGTCATCGGCGCAAATGACGTGGTGAACCCTGCGGCGCGCACCGACAAATCCTCGCCGATCTTCGGCATGCCCATCCTCAACGCCGACCAGGCAAAGCAAGTGTACGTCGTCAAGCGCGGTCAGGGCAAAGGCTACGCGGACATCGTCAACTCTCTTTTCTACGCCGACAACTGCAACATGGTCTACGGCGACGCCACGGCTGTGCTGACAATGATGATCGAAGCTGTGCGCGGTTTGGGGGCAAAAGCCGCCGCGTGACGATCGTGACGCGCGTGAGGACTTACTCAAAGACAAACCAAACGCAGGAACAAAACTATGACAAAAAGAATGCAGGCTGCGTTCGTCGAAAATTCGGCAAGCCGCTGGTGATGATGGAAGTTGATGTCCCGACGCCTGGCCCGGGCCAGATCCTGGTCAAGACCGAGGCCTGTGGCGTGTGCCACACCGACCTTCATGCCGCGACCGGCGACTGGCCGCTGAAGCCCAAGCTGCCGTTCACTCCGGGCCACGAGGCCATCGGCCGCGTCGCCGCGGTTGGCGCTGGCGTCACGATTGTCAAAGAGGGCGACCGCGTCGGCGTGCCCTGGCTCTACTCGGCTTGCGGTCACTGCGAGCATTGCCTGTCGGCTTGGGAGACTGTCTGCGCCGAGGCGGAGTTCGGCGGCTATACGAAGAACGGCGGCTTTGCCGAGTATCTCATCGCCGATCCGGACTACGTCGCCCACATACCGGCCGGCCTTGACCCCAAGCAGGCTGCGCCCATCATCTGCGCCGGCATCACCACCTACAAGGGCATCAAGGAGACCAAGGCGAAGCCCGGCGAGTGGATCGTCATCTCCGGCGCGGGCGGCCTCGGACACCTCGGCATTCAATACGCCAAGGTCATGGGCCTCCAAGTCTGCGCCGTCGACATCGATGACGGCAAGCTTGCGCTGGCCAAGAAGGTCGGCGCCGATTTCGTGGTCAATGCCAAGCACGGCGATCCCGCCGAGGCCGTCAAGAAGGGCACCAACGGCGGCGCGCATGGCGTCCTGATCACCGCACCCTCGCTCGGCGCCTTCAAGCAGGGCGTCGGCATGACGCGCAAGCGCGGCACCTGTGTCCTGGTCGGACTGCCGCCGGGCGATTTTCCCGTCCCGCTGTTCGACGTCGTGGCGAACTGCATCACCATCCGCGGCTCGTTCGTCGGCACGCGCGAAGACATGGCCGAGACGCTGGCATTCGCCGCCGAGGGCAAGGTCAAGGCCGATATCGAGCTGGAGCCGCTGTCATCGATCAACAAAATCTTCGATCGGCTCGAGCACGGCAAGGTGGCGGGCCGCGTGGTCCTCGACTTCATCGGGACCAAAGCGGACGACCAGAAAGCGAAAGCCCTTGCGGCGAAGAAAACGGAAGCAGCATTCATAGACTAGGCGCAGAGGACCGTCGCGAAATGACCGGTCCGCTCCGATTGGACCGGTCGGCTTCGATTGGAAATGTTGCACAGATATGATGAATGGCCAGACGGCGTTGCTCAGTGTTCGCCAGATGGCCGAGGCC
>CAVVCW010000004.1:0-220308 GCA_963746715.1 uncultured Alphaproteobacteria bacterium
GCGGACATCGCTATGCGTTTATGACAACGCACCTTAGACACATTCACTCCGCTGCGACCGTCGTTGGCGCCGCAAGCGAGGGATGAGCCGCCTCACCGCTCGCCAGCGCCGCCTCGATGCGCGCGATCAGCGCGCGCGCCGAGTCGGCACTGAGCTCGATGGCGACACGATCGCGGCCGCCCTCGCCTTCATTGGTGAAATCGATGGCGAGCACGTGATCGAGCGTCGAGTAATACGGATGATCGAAATAGACATTCGCGGTATCGATCCGCATCCAGCCCTTGCGGCCCTTGGCGCTGCCGACGAGCGAGGCCTTCTCGACGATATAGGAGCACATGGTGATCTCCTTATTCGGCGGCGACGCTCGCGGCCGAAGCCACGAGATAACGGCGGTAAAAGTCGAACACTTTGCGCCAGCCGTCCGCGGCCTGTTCGGGGCGATAGGCGTCGCGCGCCCAATTGAAGAACGCGTGCCCGGCGCCGTCATAGCGGTGGAACTCGTAGTTCTTGCCGAACTTCTTGAGTACCGCCTCGGTGCGATTGACCTGATCGGCGGTCGGATTGGCGTCGTCATTGCCGAAAATGCCGAGCAGCGGACAGTTCAGCTTTTCCGTCAGATCGATCGGGGCGACCGGGCGCTTGTCGTTGAGGTCCTTGGGATTGTCGACGATCACATTGCCGCCCCAGCAATCGACCGCGGCGTCGATCCCCGGCAGCGTGCAGGCGGCGAGGTAGGTATGACGGCCACCGGAGCAGAAGCCGATGACGCCGACTTTGCCGGTGGCATTGGGCTGAGCGCGCAGCCACGCCATGGCGCCCGCGGTATCGCCCATGACCTGCGCGTCGGCAACGCCGCCGGCGGCGCGGATGCGGGCACCAAGATCGTCGGGCGCCTCATTGCCCTCACGGAAATAGAGATGGTGAGAAATCGCCGCATAGCCATGATGGGCGAATTTGCGCACCACTTCCATCGTCCATTCATCCCAGCCCGGCAAGTGATGGATGACAACCACGCCGGGAAACTTACCGGCGCGCGTCGGGCGCGCGTAATAGGCTTCGCCCTGGTCGCCGTTGTGAGCGCGGAAAGTCACCGTCTCCGCCTGCAAGCCTTGATAGTAGCTCATGTTTCAACTCCCTGTTCCGAACCGGGGATCGCCCGCGAAAAGTCTTTTCGGATTAATGGTCGCAAAAGCCGCCCGCCACGAGAGCGGCGCTCATTTCGGGCAGCGGTAGAGCACAGCCTTATACGTCGAATCCCGATCGACAAATTCGATC
Source organism: uncultured Alphaproteobacteria bacterium (assembly GCA_963746715.1). Classification (GTDB taxonomy): domain Bacteria; phylum Pseudomonadota; class Alphaproteobacteria; order Rhizobiales; family Xanthobacteraceae; genus BOG-931. Next base: position 1,276 of record CAVVCW010000004.1, read on the forward strand.
GTGTTGTCGGGACGCGGCGTGAAGGTGATATCGCCCATCAATGGCCCGCTGGGAAACTTGCATTCGACATGAGCAAAGATGCTGTTGTCGTTGTGCTTGGTATCGAGAATGGTGCAGACGCCGATATTGGAAACGATCTCCTGCGGCGAAATCTTCACTTTCGCCGTCTCGGCATCGGTACCGTCGCCCTTGCAGGCGACATTCTGCGTGTAGTTTCCGGTCAGTGGAAAATCGTCGTCGGCAACGGCGGCAGTGGCAAGGGTGAGTGCCGCAAGCACAAGTATTCCGCATCCGGCGGCCGGACGTATGATCTTGGACACGCTCACTCTCAGAGTTTTGCCCAACGCCTGGCAAGCGGCATTGGAGCCAATGGCCCGTCGAGGCAAATGTAGCGAATGTCGCGGCAGCGGCCAATATGGTTGCGGGGCGATACCGCAAACCGAACGGAACAGACCGCCGAGGATTTAGCGAAAGCCCTTGCTGATAAATTCCGTGCGGGCGGCGGACGAGTTCTTGGGCTTGTTTTTCGACAAATCAGCGGCCGCGCGGGTGCAATCGACGTGACCGTTGTCCGCGAACTGGCCGTCCTGGTTATTGAAGTACAATTGGTGACAGGTGTTTCCGGTATCCGGGTAAAACAGGATGGACCCGAGATAGGTCTGGCCGGTCCCGGCCGCCTCATCGGCCAGCGCCACGTCGTGATGCGTCAGGAACGCGTCGGTTCCGACCACGCCAAGCGTCACGCAAGCGACAAGCGCCAGCACGGCAATGAAGACTTGGCGGAGCGTGCTGGAGGAACGGCGGCGGCGGGGAGGACGAGGAAATTTGGGTGCGAAATTCGGTTTTCCCGGCGCAACGCGGGTTATCAAGCCGGCCGTACGGCCGGGATAGAGGTTTGCAATCGCTGGATGTGTAGGACTAGCCATCGCGCGAAGATACACGGCGGAGACGCGAACAGCTCAGCCACGCGCGGGCATAGCTAAAGGACTGATAATGCTAGATAACCTCGCAAAACCTAATAAAAAGGCGGCGCCCGACGGGCGCCGCCTGCAATTGTAACGATCGCATTTAGTGGGCGGTAAGCCCGGAAGAATCTTCCTCAACCGCGGCGTCGGGAACGTCGACAGGTTTCGCGGTCGCCTCTTCCCACACGATCGGCTCCGGCTTGCGCACCAGGGCCCTCGCCAGCACCTCATCCATGCGCGAAACCGGAATGATATCGAGGCCGCTCTTGATGCTGTCGTTGATCTCGACAAGATCCTTGGCGTTCTCTTCCGGAATGAGCACGGTCTTGATGCCGCCGCGGTGCGCCGCGAGCAGCTTTTCCTTCAGGCCGCCGATCGGCAACACGCGGCCGCGCAGCGTGATCTCGCCGGTCATCGCCACGTCGCGGTGCACCGGAATACCGGTCATCACCGAAACGATGGCCGTGACCATGGCGACGCCCGCCGACGGGCCATCCTTCGGCGTCGCGCCTTCCGGCACGTGCACGTGGATGTCGCGCTTGTCGAAGGCCGGCGGCTCGATGCCGAAGGCAACCGCCCGCATGCGCACATAAGACGCCGCAGCCGAGATCAATTCCTTCATCACGTCGCGCAGATTGCCGGTCACAGTCATCTTGCCCTTGCCCGGCATCATGGCGGCTTCGATGGTGAGCAATTCGCCGCCGACATCGGTCCAGGCCAAGCCGGTAACGACGCCGATCTGATCCTCGTCCTCGACCTCACCGAAGCGGAACTTCGGCACGCCGAGGAAATCCGGCAGCGTCTTGTCGTTGACTTCGACCGACGTCTTCTTCGAGATCGTGAGCTCCTTCACCGCCTTGCGGATCAGGGTCGAGAGCTCGCGCTCGAGATTGCGGACGCCGGCTTCACGCGTATAGCGCCGGATCAGCGTCAGCAAGGCGCCGTCGTCGATCGACCATTCCTTGGGCTCGAGGCCGTGCTTGACGATCGCGTGCGGGATCAGGTGCTTGCGCGCGATCTCGACCTTCTCGTCCTCGGTATAGCCGGCGATCCGGATGATCTCCATGCGGTCCATCAGGGGGGGCGGAATATTCAGCGTATTCGCCGTGGTGATGAACATGACATGCGAGAGATCGTAGTCGACCTCGAGATAGTGGTCGTTGAACGTGTGGTTCTGCTCGGGGTCGAGCACTTCCAGCAAGGCCGACGACGGATCGCCGCGGAAATCGGCGCCCATCTTGTCGATCTCGTCCAAGAGGAACAGCGGGTTCGAGGACTTCGCCTTGCGCATCGACTGGATGATCTTGCCGGGCATCGAGCCGATATAGGTTCGGCGGTGGCCGCGAATCTCGGCTTCGTCACGCACGCCGCCGAGCGACACGCGCACGAACTCGCGGCCGGTCGCCTTCGCGATCGACTTGCCAAGCGAGGTCTTGCCGACGCCGGGAGGCCCGACCAGGCACAAGATCGGCCCGGTCAGCTTATTGGCGCGTTGCTGCACGGCGAGATACTCGACGATGCGTTCCTTGACCTTTTCGAGACCATAGTGATCGGCATCGAGGATCTGCTGGGCAAGCGGAAGGTCCTTCTTGATCTTGGACTTCTTGCCCCACGGGATCGACAAGAGCCAGTCGAGATAGTTGCGCACGACGGTGGCTTCCGCCGACATCGGCGACATCTGACGCAGCTTCTTGAGCTCGTGCTGCGCCTTCTCGCGCGCTTCCTTGGAAAACTTGGTGCGCTTGATCTTCTCTTCGAGTTCGGCGAGTTCGTCCTTGCCGTCCTCGTCGCCCAGCTCCTTCTGGATCGCCTTCATCTGCTCGTTGAGATAGTACTCGCGCTGCGTCTTCTCCATCTGACGCTTGACGCGGGTGCGGATGCGCTTCTCGACCTGCAGCACGGAGATCTCGCTCTCCATCAGGCCCAGCACTTTTTCCAAGCGCTCGGTGACGGTCGGTATCTCCAGGATCGTCTGCTTGTCGGGAATCTTCACGGCGAGATGCGAAGCCACGGTATCGGCGAGCTTGGCATAGTCCTCGATCTGCTGGACTACGCCGACGACTTCCGGCGACACTTTCTTGTTGAGCTTCACATAGCCTTCGAACTCGTTGACGACCGAGCGCGCCAGCGCTTCGGCCTCGATCTGGTCGCCCGAAGTATCGGCGATCACCACCGCTTCGGCTTCGAAGTAATCTTCGCGATCGGTATATTTCTTGACCTCGGCGCGCGCAGCGCCCTCGACCAGCACCTTGACGGTGCCGTCGGGCAGCTTGAGGAGCTGCAGCACGCTCGCCAGCGTGCCGATCGAGAAAATGGCGTCGGTCGCCGGCTCATCGTCCGAGGCATTTTTCTGCGTCGCAAGCAGGATGAACGTGTCCGAACGCATCACTTCTTCGAGCGCCTTGATGGATTTTTCGCGGCCGACGAACAGCGGAACGATCATGTGCGGGAAGACGACGATGTCCCGCAGCGGAAGCACGGGATAGGCCCGGCTTTCACCTGCTGTCAGAACCGGCTTGGCTTTGGCGGCGCTTGTCATGGCCCCATTTCCTTATTGTTGTGCACCTCCTTCATGACCCGCAGAATGCGCTGCCACGAAAGACTGCGTTGGCCGGCAGGGGAGTCACGGATGAACACCTATCCGCGCCCATTTGGCGGTACCATTGGGGCGGGCACGAGACCCTGACCGGTTTAGCTACGCGATTCCTCGTACGCTTTTCTCGTTCCAACACTATAGGTGGCGTTCGACCGCCACCCTGTCAAGAAAACCCGGTTGTTCGCGCAAAACAGCGCGTTGCGAAGGCGGAAAATTGGGCCGCGCACCGAATCGAAGGTGCTGGGTTCCGGCACCCGTTAGGCGCTCGCTCCACCGGCATCGCCGGCGCGATCGGACCGATCGGCATAGATGTAAAGCGGTCTGGCGCTGCCTTCGACCACTTCACGCGAGATCACCACCTCTTCCACGCCCTCGAGGCTCGGCAGCTCGAACATGGTGTCGAGCAGAATGGTCTCCATGATCGAGCGCAAGCCGCGTGCGCCGGTCTTGCGATCGATCGCCTTGCGGGCGATCGCCGACAAAGCCTCGTCGGCGAGCGTGAGGTCGACCGTCTCCATCTCGAACATGCGCTGGTATTGTTTCACCAGCGCATTCTTCGGCTCCATCAGGATGCGCTTGAGCGACGGCTCGTCGAGATCTTCCAGCGTCGCAACGACGGGGAGACGGCCGACGAATTCCGGAATGAGGCCGTATTTAAGCAAATCCTCAGGCTCGACCTCACGGAAGATTTCGCCCTGCTTGCGATCTTCCGGCGCCGCGACGCGAGCGCCGAAGCCGATCGAGGTGGAGCGGCCGCGCGCAGAGATGATCTTTTCGAGGCCCGAGAAAGCGCCGCCGCACACGAACAGGATATTCGTCGTGTCGACCTGCAGAAATTCCTGCTGCGGATGCTTGCGGCCACCCTGCGGCGGAACGCTCGCAACCGTGCCTTCCATGATCTTCAGCAGCGCCTGTTGGACGCCCTCGCCCGACACGTCGCGGGTGATCGAGGGATTGTCCGACTTGCGCGAGATCTTGTCGATTTCGTCGATATAGACAATGCCGCGCTGCGCGCGCTCGACATTGTAGTCGGCCGACTGCAACAGCTTGAGAATGATGTTCTCGACGTCCTCGCCGACATAGCCGGCTTCGGTCAGCGTGGTCGCATCCGCCATCGTGAACGGCACATCGAGGATGCGCGCCAGCGTCTGCGCCAAGAGCGTCTTGCCCGAGCCGGTCGGACCGATCAGCAGGATGTTGGACTTCGCGAGCTCGACGTCGTTGTGCTTGGACTGATGATTGAGCCGCTTGTAGTGATTGTGGACCGCGACCGAGAGCACTTTCTTGGCGTGGTCCTGACCGATGACATAGTCATCGAGAACCTTGCGGATCTCCCGCGGCGTCGGGATGCCGTCGCGCGACTTTACCAGCGAGGACTTGTTCTCCTCGCGGATGATGTCCATGCACAGTTCGACGCATTCGTCACAAATGAAGACGGTCGGCCCGGCAATGAGCTTCCGCACCTCGTGCTGGCTCTTGCCGCAGAACGAGCAATAAAGCGTGTTCTTGGAATCGCCGCCGCCAACTTTGCTCATTCCATTCTCCGTCTTCGCCAGCGCAACACTTCACCGCAACTGCACAGTCTAGGATCCAGTGCGCTAAGATTTCGTAGCCGTAACCGCGTTCTGCCCTCTAGCCTGCCACCTACCCCTAACCCTGTCACTTAGGTGACAGTACGAAGCACTTCAGCACAAGCTGACATGCTAGGGGCGTGCCAATCAATATTCCATTAACGATACCGCGACATCGAACCACAAGGTATTTCCGCATCTCGTGTTTTCTGGATCACACCGCCGAGGAAGTATCGAATGAGGGCTCGCCAAAATCCGGCCCAAAACCGGTTCCGAACCGGTCCGAACACCGCTTTGGACCGAGGAATCGGCCCATTTCATGGCAGCAGCCCGTCGACCCGCTGCCCAACTCACCTGGCCGCGCACCCTAGCTCTGGCCGGAACCGTGTTCCGGCCGCAGCCCACTAGGTCACCCCCTTCAGAACCGGTTCCGTCTTCAGGCTCGGTTCCTCCGGCCGCTTCTCGATGACCTTATCGATCAGGCCGAAATCCTTGGCCATTTCGGCGGTCAGAAATGTGTCGCGCTCCAGCGCTTCCTCGATCTTCTTCAGCGGCTGGCCGGTATGCTTGACGTAGATTTCGTTCAATCGCCGCTTCAGGTTCAGGATTTCTTGGGCATGCAGCATGATATCGGTGACCTGCCCCTGAAAACCCCCGGACGGCTGGTGCACCATGATGCGCGCGTTCGGCAGCGCGAAACGCAGGTCCTTGGCGCCGGCGGTCAATAGCAGCGAGCCCATCGAAGCCGCCTGACCCGTGCACAGCGTCGACACCGCCGGTCGGATGAATTGCATCGTGTCGTAGATCGCCAAGCCCGACGTCACGACCCCGCCCGGCGAATTGATGTACATCGAGATCTCTTTCTTGGGATTGTCCGCCTCAAGAAACAGAAGCTGCGCCACGACAAGTGACGCCATGCCGTCTTCCACCGGACCGGTGATGAAGATGATCCGCTCCTTCAACAGGCGCGAATAGATGTCGTAAGCCCGCTCACCGCGGTTGGTCTGCTCGACCACCATCGGGACGAGGTAATTCATGTAGGTTTGGTTCGGGTCGCGCATCGCTCACCTGCTCCGGCTCAATTCGTTTGGTATCCCGCCTGGGCGCCAAATCTAGGCAACTCGCACCACGGCCAATGTTCCATCATATAGGCACTCGGACGCGGCTTACCCAGATATCGGCTGTGCCGCTCTGAGTTGGCCCAAGTCTGAGTTGGCCCAAGTCTGATTTGGCTCAAGTGTTTGGCTCTAGTGCCGCCCCCTGCAGCCCCAACCTACCCACCCAATGTGGCTTGAGTTGGTCGCCTTGTCGAAGACGGTCATCGATTGGCGGCAAGCCGTCAACAGGCGCCGCCACGGCCTTGCTGCGACAGTCAGGAAGATCTGCAAGGGAATCGCGCGTCGATAGGTAAGCCGCGCAAGCGGCTACCGCAAGCGCGCTCGGTCAAGAACCGCCGCCTATTCCTCGTCTTCCTTAAACAACTCCTCGCGCGACACCTGCTTGTCGGTGACATCCGCAAGCTCAAGCAGAAAGTCGACCACCTTGTCCTCGAAAATCGGAGCGCGCAGCGCCGCAAGGGCCCCCGGATTGTTACGATAATAATCCCAAATCTTCTGTTCCTGGCCGGGCATCATGCGCGCCTGCGCCACCACGGCTTGCGTGAGCTGGTCTTCGCTGACCTTGATGCCGTTCTTCTCGCCGATTTCGGCGATCACGAGACCGAGCCGAACCCGGCGCTCGGCAATACCGCGGTACTCCTCGCGCGCCTTTTCTTCTGTCGTGCCCTCGTCGGCGAAGGTGCGGCCCTGCTGCTTGAGGTCGTTCTCGACAGTCGCCCAGACGCTGTTGAATTCTTCCTCGACCAGCGTCGGCGGCGGATCGAATTTGTGCTTGGCATCGAGCTGGTCGAGCAGCGCACGCTTGAGCTTTTGCCGCGACGTCGCCGTGTACTCGCGCTCGACCCGCTCACGCACTACTTCGCGCAGCTTGGCGAGCAATTCCAACCCAAGAGTCTTGGCGAAATCGTCGTCGAGCGTGACCGGGCCCGGCGCTTCGACGGCTTTGACGGTGACGGCAAAGCTTGCATCTTTGCCGGCGACCGCAGGCGCCTGGTAATTTTCGGGGAATTTCACATTCACGGTCCGGCTCTCGCCGGCTTTCGCGCCGATGAGCTGATCTTCGAAGCCCGGAATAAACTGGCCGGCTCCAAGCACGATCGGGACATCGTCACCGGAGCCGCCCTCGAAGGTCTGACCGTCCATGGTGCCGACGAACGACACCGTGACACGATCGCCATTCTCCGCGCCGCCGTCCTTGGCGGCGAAGGGCTTGTTCTGATCGGCGATGGTCTGCACCGATTGATCGACTTCCGCATCTTCCACCGGCGCGGTCAGACGGTCGATCTTGATGGTCTTGAAATCGGCAAGCGTGATCGGCGGCACGATCTCCATTTCGACCGTGTAGGAGAGATCGGTCTTGCCTTCGATGACGCCCTCGATGGCGCCCTCTTCGGTGGGCAGCACGACCTTGGGCTCGGTCGCGAGCTTAAGCCCATTGTCGGTGACAATCTTGCTGTTGGCCTCGCGCACCGCGGCTTCGACCACTTCGGCCATGGCCGACTTGCCATAGAGGCGCTTGAGATGCGCAGCCGGCACCTTGCCCGGACGGAAGCCCTTCAACTGCACGCGGCCTTTAAGCTCATCGAGCCGTTCGCTGACCTTGTCGGCAAGTTCACTCAAGGGAACGACGACGCGATATTCCCGCTTCAATCCGGCGGCGGCTGTTTCAGTCACTTGCATCGGCACTACTCTTCAAAGCTCAAATTCGAGCGGTTCCGGCCACGATCTGCGGGCCTATAATCTGGAAAAACCGCACCGCTGGTGCGGGCGGAGGGACTTGAACCCCCACGTCTTGCGACACTGGAACCTAAATCCAGCGCGTCTGCCAATTCCGCCACGCCCGCGACGCACAGGGCGGCCCGGTGGCGCGGCTTATATCATGCGCCGCACGAGCGCCACTATAAAAATAGCCCCATTTCCAAGGCTCGGTAAAAGCCCGGTTTTATTGGGCTAATAAATCAGCTAGCTCCCGCTATCGGCCCTCTCGACGCCCTGAGGCAGTCCGCTGAACCCACCCCTGCTGCTTACGCGCCGTCGCCTAGTGATGGGCTCGCTGGCGACGTGGCTTTGCGCCCGATCCGGCTCCGCCGCACCGGCTGACAACGCGCGTGTCCTGCGCGTGCAGAGATCCGGCTATGACGGCATCACCCCGGGTCCCAGTCTGCGGGCCAAGCGCGGGGAAGAATTTGCGGTTCGCGTCGTCAATGAACTCGACGAGCCGACTGCCATACACTGGCACGGCGTCCGCCTGACTAACACGATGGACGGGGTGCCGCCGCTGACACAAACCGCGATCGCACCGGGGGCGAGCTTTGACTATCGCTTTGTCGCTCCCGATGCGGGCACCTTCTGGTATCACCCACCGGCTGCGAATACCCATGGCCTCTGTGGCCCTCTCATTGTCGAAGAGACAGAGCCGGTCGACGTCGATCATGACGTCACGCTGATCTATGCCGAATCGAGCCAAGAAGCGCGGCTGAAGGTGAATGGCCTCGACGAGTACGCTATTCCCGCTTCAGCCGATCAGCGCGTGCGGCTTCGCCTCATCAATGCGGCTGCTGCACAAATTCTCAAGCTGCGCATGGCACAGCTTCGCACCTTCATTATGGCGATCGATGGCCAACCTGCACAGCCGTTTGTGGCGCGCGAAGGTGAACTGACACTCGGTCCGGGCAATCGGATCGATGTGTTCGTCGACTGCACGCAGGCGCCGAGCAATGCCGCGTCGTTGACAATTGAAGGCGCCGATCACCAGCGCGGCGGCGTTGTCCAAATTCGATGTGACGCGAACGCGCGGGGCCGGTCTTCGCGTCGCGACGATCCGAAGTCTTTGCCGCCCAATCCGCTTCCTGAGCGCATGGACTTTCACAACTCCCTCCGGTTCGACACGGCAATCGGGCATCCGAAGAACGCCGCTCCACTATTCACCGTCAAGCGCGGGCGCACGATTATGCTTGGGCTTTCAAATCCTGCGGCCGAAAACGGCTTTATTCATCTGCATGGACACAGCTTTCGCCTGCTCGACACACTCGACGACGGCTGGAAACCGTTCTGGCTCGACACCATGCCGATTGCGCCGGGCGGCAAGGCGCGAATTGCCTTCGTCGCCGACAATCCCGGGAAATGGCTGATCGAGGGCTTGGATGGCGCCAACGCCTGGTTCGAAGTGACTTGAATTCAGCCGAACAAGGCCCTGTACACGCGGGGCAAAGTCTCCGGCAGGTCTTCGGCAATCAAGCCCGGCCCGAACAGCACTGCAGCCTCGCCATGCAGCCACACCGCGGCGGAAGCAGCTTCGAAGGCCGGCATGCCTTGCGCCAAAAAGGCCGCCGTGATTCCCGTCAGCACATCGCCCGCTCCGGCCGTGGCGAGGAAAGCCGGTGCGTTGCCGGCAATCGTGGCGCGGCCATCGGGCGCGGCAACCACCGTGTCCGCGCCTTTGATGAGTACGACCGCGCCGACGATCGCGGCCGCGAGCCTCGCCCGTTCAAGTTTGGAGCCGGTTTTAGTCTTGCTGTCCAACGCACCGAAATAACGGACGAACTCACCCTCGTGCGGTGTGAGCACGCTGGCCTGTTGCGGCCGGTTCTTCAGCGCCTGGGCGAGCCGCCGCGGCTCGCCGGCAAAACTTGTGATCGCGTCAGCGTCGAGCACGACCGCGCGCTCACCATCGAGCGCGGCGAGAACAAGCTCGCTGGTCGCATCATTGACGCCAAGCCCCGGGCCGAGGGCAATCGCATTGAACCTGCGATCAGAGAGGAACGTTGCGAGTTCGCCGGCGCCGTCGACGGGCCGCACCATGATCGCGAGGTTCGTTGCGGCATTCACCGCAAGCAATTCCTGCGGTGAAGCGATGGTCACGAGTTCCGCGCCGGCACGCAACGCACCGCGTGCCGCAAGCCGCGCTGCTCCCGTCGACCACGACGGACCCGAGACGACGACTGCGTGCCCGCGATCGTATTTGTGCCCGTCGTAACGGGGCACCGGAAAATGCGCGCGCCAGAGCTTTGGCACATTCTCGAATGTGCGCGGCGCGATCCGCGCGAGTACGCTTTCCGGAATGGCGATATTGGCGACGGAGATCTCGCCGCAATGAAGCCGTCCGGGGATCAAAAGGTGCGCGGGCTTTTTGCGAAAGAACGTGATCGTCGCTCTCGCCTTTACCGCAGTTCCCATCACCGCGCCTGACGTACCGTTGATGCCGGTCGGCAGATCGACTGCGACGATCGGCGCCGGTTGCGCGTTCATCGCCTCGATCATCGCGCGTGCAAGTCCTTCCACCGGCCGATCAAGGCCAGCGCCGAACAACGCATCGACCACGACGTCGGCACCGTTCAAGCCATGCGGCTGGGCGGACGAAACCCGTCCGGACCATTGCCTCGCTGCGAGCGCCGCATCGCCCTTGAGCCGCGCCACCTCACCGACGAGCAGAACTTCGACCTGATAGCCGCGCTCGGCCAGAAACCGCGCCGCGACAAAGCCGTCGCCGCCATTGTTGCCCGGCCCGGCGACGACAGCGACGCGGCTGCCTGAAGCTCTTTGCCGGGCGGCGACTTCGGCAACGGCGCGACCGGCATTTTCCATGAGCTCGATGCCGGGAACCCCGCCCGCAATCGTCAGCCGATCGGCCTCCGCCATTTCGGCAGTGCTGAGAATTTCGGTCATGCCGCGCAGATAATAGCCAAAGCGCAGAGCATGATCCCGAAAAGTGGAGGCCGGTTTTTGGACAAGATCATGCTCCTTCCAAGAATCCAGCCCCGCACAGATACCGCACTGCCGGCGATTGATTTCGCACCATTGTCCATATAATAGGCATCATGCCTAATTGAGCAGCTAAGCTTTGCCGCGAGCCTCCGCATCAGCCGCGAAGTTTCGCCAGAACCCCTTGAAGTAAGGTCCCTTTTCGAGTGCGCACGACCTTGGCACGGGACCTGCTAACCAACGCTCGGTTCTTGGGATGACTCTGTGCATCTTGGAGCCGGGAGATGAGACGCGATGAAAAAAATTGAGGCAGTCATCAAGCCATTCAAACTTGATGAGGTGAAGGAGGCACTCCAGGAAGTCGGTCTGCAAGGCATCACGGTCACCGAGGCGAAGGGATTCGGACGCCAGAAAGGGCATACCGAACTCTACCGCGGCGCCGAGTACGTGGTCGATTTTCTCCCGAAGGTGAAGATCGAGATTGTGCTTGGCGATGACATGGTCGAAAAGGCCATCGAGGCGATCCGTCGCGCCGCCCAAACCGGACGGATCGGCGACGGCAAGATCTTCGTCTCGAACATCGAAGAAGCCATCCGGATCAGAACCGGGGAATCCGGCATCGACGCCATCTGAATATGAATAGCCGGCCCGACACTTACGCCCGCCAGCCGTAAGTGTAACTGGGCAGCGCGAGGCATTAAACAGCACCACGAAAGGGCACGCATTCCATGACGACGCCAAAGAATGTCATGAAGACGATCAAGGACAGCGACGTGAAATACGTCGATTTCCGATTCACCGATCCCCGGGGCAAATGGCAGCACGTCACGTTCGACGTCACCATGATCGAAGAAGAGACCTTTGCTGAAGGCATGATGTTCGACGGCTCGTCGATCGCCGGTTGGAAGGCGATCAACGAATCCGACATGTGCCTGATGCCTGATCCGGCCACGGCGGTGATCGATCCGTTCTTCGCCGAGACCACGATGTCGCTGATCTGCGACGTGCTCGAGCCGACGACCGGCGAGCCCTATAATCGCGACCCGCGCGGCATCGCCAAGAAGGCCGAAGGCATGGTGAAATCGTCCGGCATCGGCGACACCATTTTCTTCGGCCCGGAAGCCGAATTCTTCGTGTTCGACGACGTCAAGTACAAGGTCGATCCCTACAATACCGGCTTCAAGCTCAACTCCGTCGAGTTGCCGTCAAACTCCGACATGGACTACGAGGGCGGCAATCTCGGCCACCGCGTCGGCACCAAGAAGGGCTACTTCCCGGTCCCGCCGCAAGATTCCGCACAGGACATGCGCTCGGAAATGCTCGCAGCGATGGCCAAAATGGGCTGCGTGGTCGAGAAGCATCACCACGAAGTGGCGTCGGCGCAGCACGAGCTCGGCCTGAAATTCTCGCCGCTCGTCATCATGGCTGACCGGCTCATCATCTATAAGTATTGCATCCAGCAGGTTGCGCAGGTTTACGGCAAGACCGCGACCTTCATGCCGAAGCCGGTCTACGGCGACAACGGTTCCGGCATGCACTGCCATCAGTCGATCTGGAAGGACGGCAAGCCGGTCTTCGCCGGCAACAAATACGCCGACCTGTCGGAGACCTGTCTGTCTTACATCGCCGGCATCATCAAGCACGCCAAAGCGATCAATGCCTTCACCAACCCGACGACGAATTCGTACAAGCGTCTCGTCCCGGGCTTCGAGGCGCCGGTGCTGCTCGCCTATTCGGCGCGCAACCGCTCGGCCTCCTGCCGCATCCCCTACACCACCAACCCGAAGGCCAAGCGCGTCGAGGTCCGCTTCCCCGATCCGCTCGCCAATCCGTATCTCGGCTTCTCGGCGATGCTGATGGCCGGTCTTGACGGTGTGAAGAACAAGCTCGATCCGGGCGAAGCCATCGACAAGGATCTCTACGATCTGCCGCCGGCGGAATTGAAGAAGATCCCGACGGTGTGCGGCTCGCTGCGCCAGGCGCTCGAAGAACTCGACAAGGACCGCGGCTTCCTCAAGGCCGGCGGCGTGTTCGACGACGACTTCATCGACAGCTATATCGACCTGAAGATGAGCGAAGTAATCCGCTTCGAGCACACCCCGCATCCGGTCGAATTCGACATGTATTACTCGTCGTAAGCGTACGCGTATCGTCCTCCCAAAGTTGAACTTAAAGGGCGCCCAATCGGCGCCCTTTCTTTTTACGCGCGACACGCGAAACCTGGGGGATTACCGCACCATGATCGGAACAGTCACCACGGCGGGGACCGGACCGGCTTTTGCCGCCGCCGGTGCATGTCCCGTTGGCTTGCGCGCGCCGTCGGCATGAGCTTGCGGAACGACCAGTTCTTCATCCGCCTCGACCCGGTTGCGGCCGCTTTCCTTGGCCCTGTAGAGCACGGCATCCGCGCGTTCGATGATCTCATCGATGTTCGCAGTCGGCAGACCGGACGCGACACCGATACTCACGGTGACCGGAATCTGCGGACTATCGGGGGCAAGCGCCGCTGCTTCGAATGCGACGCGCACACGCTCCGCGGCGATACGAGCATCGGGGAGCTTGCCGGAAATGATGGCGACAAATTCCTCGCCACCGAGCCGGCCGATAATGTCGTCGGCGCGCATCGTCTTCTGCACGCTCTTTGAGAACATTTCCAAGACGACATCGCCCATTTTGTGGCCGAAGCGATCGTTGATGGATTTGAATTTGTCGAGATCGAAGGCGAGCACGCTCACCGGTGCGAGCTTCTTGCGCCGATTGGCGGTCATCAACACTGACGCGGCGGCAAAAAAGCCCCGGCGATTGAGCAAGCCGGTCAACGGATCGGTCTCTGCCGCCCGCTTATAGCGGCTGACGGTGCGATCCTTGGCGAGCACCAGCACGATGAAGGCGGCGCCGACCACATAGAGCGTGACCTCGATGGCGAAAACGGCGACCCAGCCGGTGGCAAGACTGCGCACACCGAGGCTCGCCAGCGCCACCGGAAAAAGAAAAATCGCACCGTGCAGCATCGGCACAAGGAGCGAGGGCCAGCGGCGGATCAAAGATTTGCGCCGCTCGCGCCACAGCTCGGCGGCGATCATGAAGGTATAAATCGCGACGATGACCGAACCCAGCATGATGCGCACAGCGGGCGTATGCGGCATCGCATGTGACACGTCGGCGGCGGTCCAAACGACCGCGCCGGAGCACATTGCACCCCAGCGAACGTCACGGCCATGAAAGGCCCGTGCCGCCGTCCAGATCATACCGAGCGCGATGAACAATAAGACGTCGGCAACGCCGGCGGGCACCGGCACCGGCAAGACATTTTCCGAGCGCCAGAGCGCCGCCGAGAAGCCGCCGATCAGATAGGCGCTACCCCACCACGCGAGCGCCGCCATGCGTTCCTGCACCCAAGCAAATAGCAGGAACAGCCCGAGCAGCGCGGTCACGCAGCCCGCGGTGACGAACAACGTACCAATATCAAGTGACGTCGACGCTTCCGCGAGACGCGCGAACATTCTTGCTCCTCACCACTGGGTGCGAAGCCTATCATGCTCTGCCGCACAGCGCCGGACGTTTGCCTTTCAGGATTTGCCGAGTGTGTCTTAGACAAGGAAGGTTTTCACGAAAAGACGCGAAAAATTGGATTCAAGAAAATTGTCTACAGTTTCTCTGGATTGAAAATCACAATGCGGCACGCCAGCGCCGGCCGCTCGAATGCGCGCCGGGCGCCGTACGTTCGCTGCCGATGATAGGAACGATCGACGGCGCGCTCGCTGCCTCGCCGTCCTGCATTTCAATTTCCACGCGATTACGTCCAAGCTCCTTGGCCCGGTATAGCGCGCGGTCGGCGACAGACAGCAACGTGCCGACGTCAAGGCCCAACTCACGGCCGAGCGTGATGCCGACACTGACACTCGGCAAAAATTGCTCGCGGCCGAAATGGGCCGCTGCCGCGACGAAATTGCGCCGGACCCGCTCGGCAATGGCGTAGGCCTCATCTATATCGCCGACCCGCAGACAGGATGCGAATTCTTCGCCGCCGATGCGGGCAAATAGGACATCCGCACCCAAAGTCGCGGTGGCAGTGTCGGCAAACACCTGCAGCACGGCATCCCCGGAGGCATGGCCGAAACGATCGTTGATTTGCTTGAAGTGATCGAGGTCGAACAGCAGCACGGCAAGCGGCTCATGCTCCGCTCCGTGGCGTCCCAACAGGCTCGACGCCTGCTCAAGAAAGGCCCGGCGATTGGCGACGCCGCTCAGCGGATCGACCAGCGAATTGATCTTGTGCCGCAACTCGCTGCGTTCCTTGGTCAGGTTGAGCTGCAGGAAGGCGATGATGACGGTGAACAACAACGTGGCGAAGGCCAGCAAGGTGAATGACAGGCTGCTCAGCGCAAATTGGTCGCGGAAGCTCGGACTGAAGAGAACGGCAGGCACGCGCAGCAGCAACGTGACGCCATGGACGAAGAAGACGACGACCAAAGGCCAGCGTGACATCAAAGGTTCGGCTCGGCCCAGCCAAAATTCCCGCGCCGCGAGCAAAGCAAGCGCTGCCAGCATGGTCGAAGCGACGATGATTCTCGCGCCCGGATCAGCGGCGAAGGCCGGAATTCGGCACAGCGCGATCCAGATCAGCGGCGCCACCAGCACGACGGAGGGACGGATCGGCCGGCCGTCGAAGATGCGCGCGCCCGTCCAGGTCAATCCATAACCGAACAACACCAAAGCGTTGGCGATACAAATCGTGACGAATTCAGGCGCCGAATCACGTGCCGTAAGCAAGGCGAAGCCGCAGGCATTCACGATATGCGCCGAGCCCCACCAAATCGGGGCGCGCACGGCGCGGCTCTGCAGCCCGGCAAAGACCAGGAACGCGCCGAGAAGCGCCGCAATGAAAACCGTCACCACCGAAATGGTTTGCAGATCGAGATGCATGTGGCGCTAACCCGAGGACCGGCGAAATCGACACTCAGCCGCCAGTCGTTCCATACGCGTTACTACGGAGGGCTAAAGGCACCAATAAAATTGCGGAAGGGTAAATCGGTAGAGCCTAATTTTACCCGCGGATTGCGGCGAAGCATGGAGTTTTCTGAGGCGTCATGCACCTTCCTCTCCGAACTCTTCGCACATAGATTATGGGCAAGGACAGGAGGATCCGATGGCGCAGCTTGCAGAACTCGACACTGCTTCCGGTATGGCCCCCGATACGATCGAGGCGACGCTGAATTACATCGTCGATGACGGAACCAAGGTGTTCACGATCGTTGCCGCTCCCGGCGGCAGCGACACGCGTTCCGGTGGCACGCCCGATCCCCGCCGCGTCCTCATCCACAACGGCCGGCCGCACGCTGATGACTTTGCCCTCGAGCGCAACGGCTTCCGCTTCGTGCGCCACGACACCAAGATGGCCGATTTCTTCGACGAGAATGAGATCAAGCGCGTCTATTACCCAGAGATGGAAGCGCTGATTAAGGCGGAAAGCGGCGCCAAGCGCGTCGTTGTATTCGACCACACGCTACGCACCGCCGACAAA
Organism: uncultured Alphaproteobacteria bacterium; assembly: GCA_963746715.1. Lineage (GTDB taxonomy): Bacteria > Pseudomonadota > Alphaproteobacteria > Rhizobiales > Xanthobacteraceae > BOG-931. Next base: position 17,751 of record CAVVCW010000004.1, read on the forward strand.
GACATGCGCCAGGCCAAGGGGATCCGCGAAGTCGTCAGCCGCGTACATAACGACTACACCGAATGGTCGGCGCCGCAGCGGGTGCGCGACGTCCTGCCCGACGAAGCGGAAGATTTGTTGAAGCGCCGCTTCGCCATCATCCAGGTCTGGCGGCCGATCCGCCATCCAGTCGAAACCAATCCGCTGGCCATGGCCGACGCACAAACGCTGTCGCCGGGCGACATGATCGTCTCGGAGCGGCGCGCCCCCGGCCGCATCGGCCAGACCTACGCCATCAAGTACAATCCAAAGCACAAATGGTATTGGTTCCCGCGCATGCGGCGCGAGGAGGCTTATGTCTTCAAGGTATTCGACTCGCTGAAAGACGGCCGCGCCCGCTGGACCGCGCACACCGCCTTCGAGGACCCGACCACGCCGCCGAATGCGCGGCCGCGTGAGAGCATCGAGATCCGAACGCTGGCATTTTTCTGAGCTGGCGCAAACAAAAGCTCGCCCCCGCTTTCGCGGGGACGAGCGGATGTTGAAGACGAACGCTATTACCGCTTCGAGAACTGGAAGCTGCGACGCGCTTTGGCGCGGCCGTATTTCTTGCGCTCGACTACGCGGCTGTCGCGGGTCAGGAAGCCGCCGCGCTTGAGCGCGCCGCGCAGTTCCGGCTCGTAGCGCATCAGCGCCTTCGACAGGCCGTGACGGACCGCACCGGCCTGGCCCGAAAGCCCGCCGCCGGACACCGTGCACACCACGTCGAATTGGCCCTGTCGGTTCGACACCGTGAGCGGCTGCTGAATCATCATGCGCAGCACCGGGCGGGCGAAATAGACTTCGACCGTGCGATCATTGACCGTGATCTTGCCGGCGCCGGGCTTGACCCACACCCGGGCGACCGCGTCCTTGCGCTTGCCGGTGGCATAGGAACGGCCCTGCTTGTCGAGCTTCTGCACATATTTGGGCGCCTCTACCGGCGCCGCGGTCTTCAGTGAGGACAGATCCTCGAGCGTCTGCATGGTCTCGGCCATTAGGCGACCCTCTTATTCTTGCGGTTCATGGCGCCGATGTCGATCTTTTCCGGCTGCTGCGCCTCGTGCGGATGGTCCGCGCGCGGATAAACCCGCAGGTTGGAAAGTTGCTGGCGGCCGAGCGGGCCGCGCGGCAGCATGCGCTCGATGGCCTTCTCGACGATCCGCTCGGGAAAGCGGCCGGCGAGGATCGCCTTGGCGCTGCGTTCCTTGATGCCGCCGATATAGCCGGTGTGTTTGTAATAGATTTTCTGTTGGACCTTGCGTCCGGTCAGCACCACTTTGGCGGCGTTGATGACGATGACATTGTCGCCGCAATCGACATGCGGTGTGAATGTCGGCTTGTGTTTGCCGCGCAGCCGCATGGCGACGAGCGAAGCGAGGCGGCCGACGACGAGACCCTCGGCGTCGATCATCACCCATTTCTTCTCGACCTCAGCGGGCTTGGCTGAAAAGGTTTTCATATCCGCATCCGTTGGAGATTGTGCGCTGGTGTGCCGGTCGGGCGCCTAATGCGCTAAAGCCCGGCACCGTGGCGCAGGCTTGTAGCGGGCGATCGTTCGCCGGTCAATCGTTTCGATGCATATTTCAGATATTTCTCAATCGGTTGGTATGAAGGTATATAATTACCTCTAATCTCAGCCGACCGGAATCGAATAGGTCGAGGTGACGTGGGCGACCAGATCGTCGTCGCCGTCCGAGCGCAAAGCCACCTCGCCGACCGCAAGCCGTTTGCCGAGCTTGAACAATTGTGCTTCGGCCAGGAGATCGCGCGCGCCGGGCCTTTTGAGAAAGTTGATGCTGAGATTGGTGGTGACGGCGAGCGGAACCCAGCCGATCGCCGAGAGCACGGCCAAATACATGGTGAAATCGGCAAGCGCCATCATCACCGGCCCGGACACGGTCCCACCCGGCCGCAGCGAGCGCTCGTGATGGCGGCGGCGCACCCGGCAGCCGCCGTACCACATCTCTTCGATCTCGTAGTCGCCGACCGCGTGGGTCGCTTCCGGGAATTCAGTCTCCAGAAGCAGCAACAGCCGCTCACGCGTCAGCTTCGGTGCGGCGGTCTTGTCGACCTTCACGATCGCGCTCCTCCCCAAGTCTTGTTTGACAAGTCTTGTTTGACAAGTCTCGTTTGACAGGTCTCGCTAGAAACGTCGCCTTTTTCAAATTTCCCCAGCGGCCGGATAGTCGGATAGAATGAGGACGTTGCAAAGTCAGCGCGATCTGCAGAACGACGCAAGAAGCCGGATATGCCGCGATGAACGCTCAAGCCGCCGCCGCCAAACCAGCCGCCGACGCCCCGATGCTGCTGCGCGAGGATAAAGGCGGCATCGCGATCCTGACCCTGAACCGGCCGCAGGCCCGCAACAGCCTGTCGGAAGCGATGCTGGAAGTGCTTGGCGAGGCACTCACCGCGATCTCAGGTGAGCGTTCGGTGCGCGTCGTCATTCTGGCGGCGAACGGTCCGGCCTTCTGCGCCGGTCATGATCTCAAGGAGATCACCGCGCGCCGCGCCGATCCGGACCGCGGCCGCGCTTATTTCCACCGCATCATGACGTTGTGCAGCACGGCGATGGAGCAGATCGTGACTTTGCCACAGCCGGTGATCGCTGCCGTGCATGCGACCGCGACCGCGGCCGGCTGTCAGCTCGTGGCAAGCTGTGATTTGGCCGTCGCGTCGCAGGCCGCGAAATTCGCGACGCCTGGAGTCAACATCGGCCTGTTCTGCTCGACGCCGATGGTTGCGCTGTCGCGCAATGTGTCGCGCAAGCATGCAATGGAAATGCTGCTGACAGGCGACCTTATCGCGGCTGAAGACGCATTGCGCATCGGTCTCGTCAATCACGTCGTTGCGCCGGGCAGCACGCATGATGAGGCGCTGGCGCTCGCGCAAAAGATCGCCGCGAAATCGGCTTTGACCGTGAAGATCGGCAAGGAGGCGTTTTATCGCCAGGCCGAAATGCCGCTCGCCGAGGCCTACAAATACACGTCCGAAGTCATGGTCGAGAACATGCTGGCGCGCGACGCCGAGGAAGGCATCAGCGCCTTTATCGAGAAGCGCGAGCCGAAATGGCAGGATCGGTAGCGATCGGTCGCCAACTCCGCGGCAAATCAATTCCTGAAATCAGACCGTAAGATAATGGCCCGGCGCCCCCGCGTGCCCGGCCTTCATCATCCCGAAAAAGTAGCGCGGCGGCTCGTAGAGTTCCTCGGCCGTGGCCGGATCGAAGAAACGGTCGCCGGCAATGTCGTCGCGAACAAAAAAAGCGTTGACACCTGAAATCGAGCAGCCGACCAGGCGATAGCCTTTGCTGCGCCCCAGCCGGACAAAGGCTTCGAGGCTGGCGCCGAAGTAATTCGTCGCGCCGTCCCAGGTGCGTTCGGGCCCGTACGGCACCACAAGCGACATCGGCGGCCGCAGCGTCGCATTATATTCGATCACCACCACCCGCGGATTGATTTTGGTAATCGCCTTCCAAACCCAATAGTCGTTGTTGTCGATATCGATGCTGAGCAGATCGATTTCACCCGAGAAGCTACCTTTCTCGAGCAAGCCATCGATATTTTCAGCGACGACAAAAGCCTCGACCAGGTTCAGTCTGCCTTCCGCCAACAACGGCGCAAAACTAGTCCGGATGCGCGCGGCGTATTGCGGGTCGCCTTCGATCCAAAGTCCGCGCCAGCCCTCGACGAGGAGTTTCACGGTATTGCACTCAATGCCGGCCTCGACTCCGAATTCGACGAAACAGCGATTGGTTTCGCCGACGCGCCGAAAAATCTCCTGAATGATTCCGTCTTCGTCACATTGCGAGTAGACTTTGAAGCCATGGCGCAAGAGGCGCTTCGGATCGGCATTGCGCGGCTTGGCGAGTTCATGATCCCAATACCGCTGCAGTTCGATCTGCCGTAAAAAATCCCACCGCGGAGTGTTGTATCGGGCGTGTTCAAGGAGTTGCCTGAATATTTCGGAATCGGACATGTGTGACCGGAAATCTATTATCGGGCGCAGCTTGCTGGACACGGCATTGCACACGGCGACACACGGCCGTATGTCAGCCGGATGTCGGCCTGTCCAAAACGCCGGCTCAGACGCTGCTGAGGTACACTGAGGCTAGGTCATCACCCTGAGTCGGGCAACCGGAGCGCTCTTTCGCTGCCGGGCTGGCTTTGCCATCGTGCCAACAGTCCGCCTTGTGCGACCATCGAGCCTGAGCGGCCTGCCTTATTTGTCGTGCGGGATCGAGGTGATTATGCTGCTCGGAGGGGGCACCAAAGCCAGCGATGAATCACGATTCCTACCCGGACAGCTATATCCGCGGCATCCTCAATACCGTGAAGACCATCGCCATGGTCGGCGCCTCGGAGAAGGAGAACCGGCCGAGCTATTTCGCTTTTAAGTATCTCCTCGAGCGCGGCTACACCATGATCCCGGTCAATCCCGGCCACGACGGGCACACCATGCTCGGTCAGCGGATTTACGCGCGGCTGAGTGATATTCCCGTCCCGGTGGATATGGTCGATATCTTCCGCGCCTCGCAATATGCGCTTGGCATCGTCCAGGAAGTCCTTACGCTGAAGCCGCGGCCGCAAGCGATTTGGATGCAGCTCTCCGTGCGTAGCGACGAGGCCGCAGCGCTCGCCGAGATCAATGGTCTAAAGGTCGTGATGAATCGCTGTCCCAAGATCGAATATGGCCGGCTGTCCTCAGAGATCGCCTGGATGGGCGTGAATACCCGCACGCTGAGCTCAAAGCGCGCACCGATCGGCGGCATCCAACGCATGTCGCTGAATCGGACCAGCGCGCCGGGCGGCGCAACCGGAGCAGCCGACCGCGTCCAACGCGAGGAAGGCGGCCACTGACGTGATCCGCAATCGCAATTCTCTCCTCCGCTCCGTTCCTAGCAAATCAGCTCTTCACCCTTCGCCCGCCGCTCATTCCATGTCGCTTATCCCCGTGTCGCTCATCCCTGTGTCACTTGCCGGAGATTGGAAAAGGTCCATGAACTTTCGTAGCACCGCGGTTCTTGCCCTCCTCTGCTTTGTGTCTCAGCTCGCGAGCGTTCCCGCGCGCGCCCAGGACGACGATCACTATGCGTGCATGAGCGACGCCATGACGGTCTGTGGCCGATACATTCCTGATCGTGAACAGGTCGCGCGTTGTCTGATGGCCAATCGCAACCGCGTCTCTCCGGCCTGCCGCGTGGCGCTCAAGCACTTTAGGTAGCTCGCGCTCCACCCGGCGAGCATAAGTTTCTGCCAACGGCGCCTGAGGCGGTGCAGGTGTTCGCGGCCGCCCCCCGTTAACGCAGTGGTCTTTGCGCGCCTTGACGGCTTTGCCCCTATCCCGGCATGGTCCGCCTGTTCTCAAGGCGCATCGGCCCAAGAGGAAGACCCTAAAGGGTGGGCAAAGGAGAGGCAGGGACCCCCTATGACCGAACGCATTCCGGGATTTTCCACGCTCGCCATTCATGCCGGGGCGCAGCCCGATCCGACAACCGGCGCGCGCGCAACGCCGATCTATCAGACGACGTCCTACGTCTTTGAAAGCGTCGATCACGCGGCCTCGCTGTTCGGCCTGCAAAGCTTCGGCAATATCTATACGCGCATCGGCAATCCGACGACGGCGGTGCTTGAGGAACGCGTCGCCGCGCTCGAGGGCGGCACCGCCGGGCTTGCCGTCGCCTCAGGCCACGCGGCACAGGTTTTGACTTTTCACTGCCTGATGCAGCCGGGCGACGAATTCGTCGCATCGAAAAAGCTCTATGGCGGCTCGATCAACCAGTTCAATCACGCGTTCAAGAATTTCGGCTGGAACGTTGTGTGGGCCGATCCCGACGACCTGTCCTCGTTCGAGCGCGCGATCAGCCCGAAGACCAAGGCGATCTTCACCGAGTCGATCGCCAATCCCGGCGGCGTCATCACCGACATGGAGGCGGTCGCGCAAATCGCCAAACGCGCGGGCGTGCCGTATATCGTCGACAACACGCTCGCCACGCCTTACCTCTGCAAGCCGATCGACTACGGCGCCGACATCGTCGTGCATTCGCTGACCAAATTTCTCGGCGGCCACGGCAATTCGATCGGCGGCTTGATCGTCGACGGCGGCACCTTCAACTGGTCACGCGAGCGGCGCTATCCGATGCTGTGCGAGCCGCGCCCGGAATATCACGGCATCGTGCTGCACGAAACATTCGGCAATTTTGCCTTCGCCATCGCCTGCCGCGTGCTCGGGCTGCGCGACATCGGCGCGGCGCTGTCGCCGTTCAACTCGTTCCTGTTTCTCAACGGCATTGAGACGCTGCCGCTGCGGATGCAAAGGCATTGCGACAACGCGCTCGCGGTCGCGGAATGGATCGCGGCGCATCCGAGCGTGGCCTGGGTCAGCTATCCGGGGCTCGCCGGTGACCGCTACCACAACCTCGCCAAGAAATATTGCCCGAACGGCGCGGGCGCAGTCTTCACCTTCGGCTTGAAGGGCGGCTACGACGCCGGCGTGAAGCTCGTGTCTAGCGTGAAACTGTTCTCGCATCTTGCCAATATCGGCGATACCCGATCGCTGATCATTCATCCGGCATCGACGACGCATCGCCAACTCAACGACGCGCAAAAAGTACAGGCCGGCGCTGGACCAGACGTGGTGCGGCTCTCGATCGGCCTCGAGGACAAGGACGACATTATCGCCGATCTCGAGCAGGCACTGGCGGAATAGACGCAAGTCCCTGAGCTAGCTTGCGGCACCCGTTGCATCGCCGACAACGGGATCGCCGGTCGTCGCTGAAGACAAAAAAGTGCTCGGCACCCGTTCAGCAACGGACGCTGCGTGTACAGTGACAACAGTCAGCACCACCATCGCCGTCGCCTGGTGCAGGAGCGCCAGCGACAGCGGCGCCACCATCAACAGCGTCCAGATGCCGAGCGCAGCCTGGAGCGTGACTGCGACAGCGAGCAGAACGGCGCCGACCAGTACCGGTCCTTTCTTCATCGCGCGTACCACGCCGAACGCGTGCAACAGCGCGACAATCCAAATCACATAAGCGAGCATGCGGTGATCGAACTGCGCGGTGAGCGTGTTCTCGAAGAAATTCCGCCACAGCGGCGTGTTGAAGAATAAATGCGCCCGGTCCGGCACCAAGGCGCCGTCGATCAACGGCCAGGTATTGAAGATCCGCCCGGCACGCAGACCGGCAACGATGGCGCCAAGATAGATTTGCGCGAGCACCAGAATAAGAAGCGCGACGGCGCCGAAGCGAATGCGCGCGGGCACGGCAGATGCCGCCGGCTTATCCCAGCGCTGCGCCGTCCACAGCAGCGCCACATAGATCAAGCAGGCAAGGACGAGATGCGTCGCCAACCGATATTGCGACACTTCGATGCGGTCGGCGAGGCCTGAAGCGACCATCCACCAGCCGACGGCGCCCTGCAATGCGCCAAGCCCGAAGATCAGCCACAGCCGGTTGCGCAATCCGGGACTTATCCAGCCGCGCCACCAGAACCACAAGAACGGCAACAGGAACACCAGGCCGATGGTGCGTGCGACCAAGCGATGCGTCCATTCCCACCAATAGATGCTCTTGAACCCATCCAAGGTCATGCCGTTATTGAGTTCGCGATATTGTGGAATGGCCTGATATTTTTCGAACTCGCTTTGCCATTGCGCGTCGCTCAAGGGCGGCACCACCCCCATGACGGGCTTCCACTCCGTGATCGACAGCCCGGATTCGGTGAGCCGCGTCGCGCCGCCGACCAACACGATGGCAAGCACCATCGCGGCCACGGCATAAAGCCACAGCCGGATCGCACGCGCTTGTCGGTCGGAAATATCCCGATTGGATGTAGCAATGCTCATGATCGGTCGCTTGTCCAGGGCGCGCGGACCATATAGTGCTGCCCCCTGCCCTCGCAACCGGCGTTATTTCTCGGAGCCTCCGCTTGCCGATCCGTCTGCGCAAACTTCTCGGGACCTTGGCGCTGCTGGTGCTGGTGGTTGTATGGGCGCTGGTGGCCATGGCGCTCGCACAGTCGCCCGCCATCCACGACAGTTCCGCGCTCTCGGTCGCCTATTATGTGATCGTCGGTATCGGCTGGGTCTTGCCGGCGATGCCGATCGTGTCCTGGATGGGACGACCCGGAGTCAGAAAAGAGTGATCGACGATCGGCGCGATTTCGCTTTTAGCTAGTCATGACAAACGCATGACGATGTGGCGCTGACGAGCCGCGCCGAAGATTAGAGTTGAATTATTTTTGACACAACGCTGCCGGCGTTATCTCGCGCCTTTGTGATGGTTCATCAACGGTGCAAGGGATATGCTGCGTCCGTCTCGCGCTCGGCATGTCATTACGAAACGGGATTACTTCAATCAACGATTAGAATCTTTGCATAGCCGGATGCGCGGTGACCCAGCCCAGAAACGAGAGCCCTCTTCGTGACCAGGAGCGCGCAATGTCAAACCATTTCACCGGACTGAGCCTCGGCCCGCCGCTTGGCGATCAACGCCTCGACCTCTGCGACCTGTACGCATTCCAGTCGCCCGCCAACACCAGCAGAACCGCGATCATCCTCAATGCAAATCCCAATGCGGACGCACTTCATCCCGATGCGATTTATCGTCTCAACATCGATACTGACGGCGATTACCTGACCGATATCGCATTCAGCTATGTGTTCTCAAAGCCGAACAACGGCAAGCAGACCGTCAATGTGTTCATGGCGAAGGGTGCGGAAGCGCGCTCGGACGAAGCGGTAGGAACGAAGATCGTTGCCGACGCCGACGTCTCCTTCGGACCGAAGCCCAATATCATCACATCGGGCCCGTATACTTTTTGCGCCGGCAGCCGCAGCGACGCGTTCTTTTTCGACTTCGACGGCATCAAGAACCTGTTCGACATCAGGGGCAAACGGAACTTCACCGAGCCGCATCTCGGCGGCAAGTCGCCGTGGACCGGCGTGGATTCGAACACGCAAGCGAATGTGTTTTCCACCGTGATCGAACTGCCGACGAGCGAGCTCCGACCCAAAGCCGATATCCACATCTGGGGCCGGTGCAGTCTGAAACGAGACGGCAAATTGCTTCACGTCGATCGCGCCGGCCATCCGAGCGTCTCGAGCTTCTTCAATACTGACGATACCAAGGAAGAGTACAACGCCAGCGAGCCCGTCAACGATCGTGCGCGATGGCTCGAACAGTTCGTGCATCTGATGGGGCACACCGGCGATTATACGCGCGAAGACGCGATTGCCGCGATCGACACGGAGGGGACCCTCCCAGACGTGCTCAGCTTCGATCCATCGAAGCCGGCAAAGTATCCCAACGGTCGGGTCTTCACTGACGACGTGATCAATTACCGCCTCGCCTTCCTGACAAAAAATGAGTGTCCGCCGTCGGGCCTCAAGCCCCACACCGACGTCCTGAAGGAGTTCCCGTATCTAGGCACGCCACATGCGAAGACTTAGCAGCGCATGACTTAGCGCCCCACGGCATCGGCGACGCCAGGCGGGACCAAGCGTGTGACCCGCGGCCTCTAAAATTCACGCCGCCTCGACGCGGCGGAAGCCGTTCCACATCGCGGTGGCGCTGCCGGATAACAGCACGCGCACATAACGCATGCGCTGATAGTCGCCGTTGAGCGAAATGCGCGGCAGCGCCAGCAGGCGCCGGCTATGCTCGGGAAACAGCACGCCAGGCCGGGTCGTCACCGCGGTCTTGAAGCCGAGTTCGGCCGCGACTTCGAATTCGCGCAGACCGGCCGAGCCGCGATCGCCGTAAGGATATGACAGGTGCTCAGGCCGCACCGACAGCGCGGCCTCGATCACCGCGCGGCTCAGATCCATTTCGGAGCGCACCGCGTCCTTGGTGAGCTTGGCCAGCATCGGATGGTTGACCGTATGCGCGCCGATGGTCACGAGCGGATCGGCCGCAAGCTGCGCAAGCTCGGCCCAGGTCATGCACAATTCGTTGCAGATCGCCGCGGTGTCGACCTGATAGAACGCGGCAAGGTTGCGGACAGTGTTGCGCATCTCCGCTTCGGTCGGCAGCGACCGCAGCCACCAATAAAGTTCGTCGTAGAGCGCGCGCTTTTCCGCAACGCTGCGGCAATCGAATTTGCGGTCGCGGCCGTTAATGGTCAAACCGATGCGGTCGTTGCGCTGGATAACAGCCTCGAGCACCAGCCACCACAATTCGCCGAGCCGGTCGGGAAAGCTCGTCGGCACGTAAACGGCGAACGGCACATGGGCTTCTTTCAAGATCGGATAGGCCCATTGCAGCGTGTCGCGATAGCCGTCGTCGAAGGTGAAACAGACAAAGCGGCGCGAAAAATCGCCGGCGTTCATGCTGCGATACAATTCGTCGAGGCTGATCAGATCGACGCCAGAACGCCGCAGATCCCTCACCACCCGGGTTAGAAAAGCCGGCGTCACCTCGAGAAGATGGTTCGGCTGAAACCGGCCCGGACGGCGCGGGCGGACGTGATGCAAGGTGAGGATCGCGCCGACACCGCCGACGAAAGGCCGCAGCGCCAGATGCGCGCCGCTGAAATAGAGCGACTCCAATCCGCCCCGGATGATCGTCTGTTTCAGGCCAGCCACGGAACCTGCCTATCGCAAGACTGAGTTGATAATCTTTTGCCAGCCCAAGAACGCCGTCAACCAGAACGCCGTCAACCAGCGTGATCAAACGCCCCGCGTTAGGAGCTCAAGCGTAGCATGCCGTGCGTGACGCGGCCGTTACGCCGCAGCGGCGGTCTCGGTCATGCCAGCTTGTGTCACGACGAGCGTCGTCACGTCGACAATGCCCGAGGCCAGAAGCTCTTCGCGCGCAGTTGACGCAGCCGCTGCCGTCTCGGCCACCAGCACCGCATGCGGAGCGAACTCGGCAATGCGATCGATGCCGGGGCCCGAAACCGGCCCGGCGTCGATTACGACGTGGTCATAGCTATGCGCCAAGGCATCGAAGGCGGTGACGATGCCGCGCGCTGAGAGAATTTGCAGCCGGTCGGTCGAAGCATGTCCGGGCGCGATCAGGTGCAGCGGCGACAGCCGGTCCTTGGTGATGATGTCGCGGAACGACGCCATGCCATGCGCCAGTTCCGCAAGGCCATCGGCTGAGGGCTCGTTGGAAATGGCGCGGATCGCGGTCTCGCCTGACGTAAGCCCGACGAGAATGACGCGCGACTCCTCCGCCAGCGCCCGCGCCAGCTTGACCGCGGCCTGGCTGATATTCATTCCCGGCGCCGCGCCGAACACGGCGATGCGGCGCACGCCCAGCCGGTCCAAGTCATAGGCGGCATCGGCGACCGCGTTCATCGGGATTTCGGCGGCCCGGCGCAGCGGCTCGGAGTGGCGCGCGCCGATAACCGCGTTGAGCCGCGCCGCCGCGGGCACCGGCTCGTCGTCCGCGACCGCCAGCGCCGGTTCGCGCCGCAGCGGCACAAAGCCGCTCGGCGCCGCGAGGATTTCCTTGGTGATGACCAGGCCCGAACTCATCGTCAGCATGGCGATGGTCGCAATCAGAATGGTCGGCAGTTTCTTCGGATAGGCCGGTACGTTCGACACCGTGGCGCGCGAAACGATGCGGGCATCGGCCGGCGCCGAATTGATCGTGTCGTGCGAGGTCGCCTCGCGATATTTGCCGAGATAGGACTCCAGCAGATCGCGCTGCGATTTGGCGTCGCGTTCCAGGCCGCGCAATTGCACGTCCTGCTCGTTGGTGGACGCCGCCTGGTTCTTCAACTGGTCGAGTGTCGCGATCTGCTGCGTCATGCGCGCGCCGGCGAGCTTGGCGTCGTTCTCGAACGACCGCGCCACTGTCTCCGCCTCGTTCCTGATCTGGCCGTCGAGATCGGCGATCTGGGCGCGCAGTTCCTTGATCCGCGGATGATTGTCGAGCAGCGTCGATGACTGTTCGGCAAGCTGCGCCCGCAACGTGACGCGCTGTTCGTTGAGCCTTCGGATCAGCTCGGAATTGAGCACGTCGGAGGATTCGATCGGCTTGCCGGATTTGATCATGTCGCGGATCAGCCTGGCCTTGGCCTCGGCGTCGGCCTGCACCGCGCGCGCGGCCGCGACCTGCGCGTTGACGTCGCCAAGCTGCTGCTGCGACAGCGTCGTATTGTTGATGCCGACCAAGAGATTTGACTTGGCGCGGAAGTCCTCGACCTTGGCTTCGGCGGCCTCGACCTTTTGCCGCATGGTCTCGATCTGGCCGGCGAGCCAATCGCCGGCGCTCTTGGCCTGATCCTGCGTGGCCTGGCGCTGGCGCTCCAAATAAGCCTCGGCGATGGCATTGGCGATACGCGCCGCGAGCTCGGGATCTTGGGAGAGGAAATCGACGTTGATGATGCGCGACTTCTCGAGCGGCGACACCGTCAGCCGATCGTAATAAGCGTTCAGCACCCGCTCCTCATGCGTCAAGCTCAGCGGATCCTTGACGAGACCGAGCATGCCGAGAATCGATTGGATCGGCGATACGCCGTTGAGCGTCGAATCGAACTCCGGCAAATCGCCGAGCTTGAGCTTCTTGATGACTTCGAGCGCGAGGTCGCGTGACAAGATGATCTGCGCCTGGCTTGCGACGGCCTCCGCGTCGATCGTCGGGTCGGTCGTTATCTTGTCGGCATCGGGACGCAGATAGACGTTGCTGCGGCTCTCGATGAGGATGCGCGCTTCGGAGAAATATTTCGGCGTAATGAGCTGAACGGCGATAAAGGCGCCAAGCGCCGTCAGCAGCGTCGGGATTAGGACCTGCCATCGCTTGCGCCACAGCGCCGCGCCCAACGCCGGCAGATCGAGATCGCGCGCCGGCGAATTGTTCTCTGACGCACGGTCGTCAGACGAAATCTCCGCCGAAGATGACGCAACGCTCATCGACGTACTCCTACCCACTGACAATCTACCAAAAAACGGCATACGCATGTGTTCATCACACTCTATTAAGGTTGCTATCCGGTTAAGTTCGTCGGAAGCAGCCCGCCGTGAGACTTTGTTAACCTCTGATCCTCCTACATCCGCTTACGGTTTTGCTGCCAAATTTACGGAACCTGCGGTTCCGGCAAAGGCGGAGCTTATGGGCGATCTTCGTCCTTTCAATTCGCTAATCGGTCTCGACAGGTTCGCGCCGCTCGCGGTGGCGGCGGGCAAGGACGCTCCGGCGTCGCCGCAACGCATCGCCTATGCGCCGACCAGCCTGAAGATCGTGCATGTGTTGCGGGCGCCGCTCGGTGGCCTGTTCCGCCATGTCGTCGACGTGGCGCGGGGCCAGGTCGAGCGCGGCCATCGGGTGGGGCTTATCGTCGACTCGATGACCGGCGGCACGAACGCTGACGCGGTGCTCGCGGAACTCGCGCCGCGGCTCGCGCTCGGCATCCTGCGCCTGCCGATCACCCGCCAGCTCAGCCCGCGCGATTTCACCGCGCTGCGGATCATATCGAAACGCATCAGGGCGCTGTCACCCGACGTGCTGCACGGACACGGCGCCAAGGGCGCGGCGCTGGCGCGCCTGACGCCGAGCGCGGCCGAGGCGATCCGCGCCTATACGCCGCATGGCGGCTCGCTGGTCTATTCGCCGGGCACGCTCGAAGGCGGCTTCTATCGCACGCTGGAACGAATTCTCAACGCGCGCACCGATCTGTTCTTGTTCGAAAGCACCTATATCGCCGATCTATTCCGCACCGTCATCAGTGCGCCGCAGGGACTGGTGCGCGTGGTGCGAAACGGCATCGCCGAAGCCGAATTCGAGACTATCACGCCGCGCCCCGACGCTACCGATATCGTCTGCGTCGGCGAGCTGCGGCCGGTCAAGGCGATGGACGTGCTGATCGAAGCGATCGGGATCATGGCGCGGTCCGGACGCAAGGTCACCGCCACGATCGCGGGCGAAGGCCCGGACTCGCAGAAGCTTCGCGATCAAGCCAAAGCGCTCGGGGTGGCAGCGCAACTTCGCTTCATCGGCCATTGTCCGGCGCGCCAGGCCTTCGCCATGGGCCGCATGCTGGTGATGCCGTCGCGCGCGGAATCGCTGCCTTATGTCGCACTCGAAGCGGCGGCGGCGGGCCTGCCGATCATCGCCACCGATGTCGGCGGCGTGCACGAAATATTCGGGCCGCATTCGGCACGGCTGATCCCTCCCGACGATGTCGGCGAGCTGATAGGCGCGATCACGGCGGCGATCAGCGAGCCTGAGGACATTCATCGGCTGGCGGAGAACCTGCGTATCCGGGTGCGCAGCGAGTTTTCCTTGAGCACGATGGTCGAGTGCAATCTCGCCGCCTATCGCGAGGCGATTGCAGCGCGCAACGCGGCGCAGCTCGCATAACCAAATTTTGAAGATGGTTCACTATGTTTGCGCCGCTTACCGGCGCAGGATACGCGCGCCCTCCTCCTTGGAACGAAAGTATTTTGTTAACCATGTCGAACCCCGAGACGACCACGCTGTTCGACACCGCCGCGGTTTCCTCCGCGATCAAAACCATGCCCGGCGCAAAGCAGCAGGCCCCGCGCCCGCTGTCGCCTCCCGCGCAGGACGTCGTCGCCGAGAATTTCAAGCAGGCCTATTCGCCGATCGTGCTCGCCGGCGCAGTGCGCGCGATCGAAGTCGTTCTGGTCGCCGTCGTCGGCCTTGTTTTGTACCTTTGTTACGTCGTGCCGGATAACGGCTTCATGCCGTCTTATTTCGGCGCCATCGCCGGCATCTCGCTGACCGCACTGCTGGCGTTTCAAGCGGCCGACATTTACCAGGTTCAGGCGTTTCGCGGCCACGAAAAGCAATATATGCGGCTCGCGTCGGCTTGGTCCGTCGTGTTCCTGCTCGCGATTGCTGTGTCGTTCTTTGCCAAAGCCGGCGATCAATTCTCCCGCGTCTGGCTCGGCAGCTATTACGCGGTCGGGCTGATCGTCCTGCTCGCGTTTCGCCGCGCGCTGTTTCTTCTGGTGCGACACTGGACTCGCGAAGGGCGTCTCGATCGCCGCACCGTCGTTGTCGGCGCTGGCGCGAGCGGTGAGGCGCTGATCTCGGCGATGTCGGGACAGCGCGATTCCGACGTTCACATTATCGGCGCCTTCGACGATCGCGGCGACGAACGATCTTCGCCGATGTGCGAAGGCGTGCCCAAGCTCGGCACCGTCGAAGATCTGGTCGAATTCGCCCGCCAGACCCGCGTTGATCTCGTCATCTTCTCGCTGCCGATCTCGGCGGAAACCCGCATCCTGCACATGCTGAAAAAGCTCTGGGTGCTGCCGGTCGATATCCGGCTCTCCGCGCACACCAACAAGCTGCGGTTCCGTCCCCGCTCCTATTCCTATATCGGCAACGTGCCGGTGCTCGACATTTTCGACCGTCCCATTGCAGATTGGGACGTCGTGATGAAATGGCTGTTCGACAAGATCGTCGGCACTTTGGCGCTGATCGCGCTGTCGCCGGTGATGCTCGCGGTCGCGATCGCCGTCAAGCTCGACAGCCGTGGTCCGGTTTTGTTCAAGCAGCGGCGCTACGGCTTCAACAACGAAGTGGTCGAGGTCTATAAATTCCGCTCGATGTATGCCGACCAGGCCGATCCGGCGGCCAAGAAACTTGTCACCAAGAATGATCCGCGCGTCACCCGCGTCGGCCGCTTCATCCGCAGGACGAGCCTCGACGAACTGCCGCAGCTGTTCAACGTAGTCTTCACCGGCAATCTGTCGCTGGTCGGCCCGCGACCGCACGCCGTCCACGCCAAAGCCGAAAATCATCTCTATGACGAGGCGGTCGACGGCTATTTCGCCCGCCATCGGGTTAAACCCGGCATCACCGGTTGGGCGCAGATCAACGGCTGGCGCGGCGAGACCGACAGCAAGGAGAAAATCCAGCGCCGCGTCGAGCATGACCTCTTCTACATTGAGAACTGGTCGATCCTGTTCGACATCTACATCCTGGCGCGCACGCCGTTCGCGCTGCTCAAGAGCGAGGGCGCCTATTGACCAGTCTTGAGACTGCGGCACCGCGGGTAGGCGTACCGGCGCAGCGTCTCGCCGACAATTTCCTGCATGTCGTTCTCTATCTTTGCATCCTGTCGAGCTTCTTCGTCTTCGTTCAGCCGGCGCCTTACGAATATATCGCCGTGGTGCTCGGCGCCGCCGCCATCCTGGCGCGGGTACGATTCCACCGCATCGTCATCGTGCTCCTTGCCTTGCTGGTGATCCGCGATGCCTGCGGCGCACTCGGCCTTCTCGGCATCATCGATTTCGGCTGGCTGCGCACGGAAGGCAGCCCGGAAGTGCTGCTGGAGGATTACCAGTGGAACGACGCGGCGCGCATGCTCGCCACCTCGTGGTATCTCGGCCTGACGGCCGTCCTTTTTGCCTGCATCTTCTCGGACGACGTCATGCGCCGCCTCGCCACCTTGCGCGCCTCTTACGTGGCGGCCGGCGTGGTCGCCTCGCTGCTCGGCGCGGCGGGCTATTTCACCGTTTTCTTCAGCCTGATTCCGGGTCTTGATATTTTCTCGCTCGAAAACCGCGCGGTCGCCGGCTTCAAGGATCCCAATGTGCTCGGCTGCTTTTTGATTCCGCCACTTACCTGGGTCATCGAAGGCTTCATCACCGACCGCATCCGGCTGCTCAACCTCCTTGCCAGCATCATAATGTTCGTCGGCTTGGTGCTGGCCTTTTCGCGAGCTGCGTGGCTCAGCTTTGTCTTCAGCACGGCGCTGTTGATGTTTTTGCTGTTTCTGACCCAGAACGACCGCCGTACGCGCTTTCGGCTGTTTTTTCTGATCGTGGTCGGCGCCGTTGTTGCCGTCGCGGTGGTCATGGCGGTCAGCTCGATCGATGTCGTCGGTCAAATGCTCGCAGACCGCACGCGTTTACAGACCTACGACCTCGGCTCCGACAACAGGGCGCGCATCTTTCTCTGGCAAGACAGCCTGCGCGAGATATTCAATCATCCGTTCGGAATGGGGCCATGGGGCTTCGCGCATTATACCGGCTGGGACTCGCACAACAGCTATCTTGGCACGTTTTTGAACAACGGCTGGGTCGGCGGCTCAGCTTACCTTTTGCTGGTCGCGCTGACACTTTATCTCGGCTTCAGGACTCTTTTGGTGCGGACGCCCTGGCAAACTTTTCTCATTGCCACCTACACACCGTTTGTCGGCCTGGTGTTGGAAGCTTTCGTGATCGACACCGATCACTGGCGGCACTTTTATCTGCTCGTTGGTATTATCTGGGGCCTGACGGCGGCGACGATCGATTACACGGCGCGGCGGCAGCGCGAGCAATATATGACGCGTGACCCTAGCCCCTATGTACGCTCCTTTGCGGCATCCCGATCAAACCAGTAAAGCCGTGCCAGATGAATCGAAATGGCCGGAACAAATCCGGCCATGACACTCATCCAACCTGCGCTTGCTTAGCCGACCGCTTCCGGCGTTTTCGCCCGGTCCAGAACAACATGCTGATCGCCGTTGAACGAGCGCATTTCCTTGGTCGCTTGCGGAAATTGCGCGAGACAAAGATCGAGCAAAATGTGCGCGGTGGCGTTCCAGGTATAGCGTGCGGCGCGAGCGCGACCGGCCGCAATCAGCTCGGCGCGCTTTGCAGGATCATCGTGAACGGTGCGCAGCAAGCGCGCTAATCCGTCAATATCATCGGCGTCACAGTGCAGCGCCGCATCGCCGCAAATCTCGACCATGGCCGGCGTGTTGCTGACAATGGCGGGGCAGCCGACGACCATCCCCTCAACCGGCGGCAGGCCGAATCCCTCGTAACGCGACGGCGAAACCAGCGCCAAAGCGTGTTCCATGAGCGACCGCAATTGCTCATCGGTGACATAGCCGGTGGGGCGTAGATTGTCGGAATCGATCTTGACTTCCTGGCCGTTGACCTTGGCGTTGCGATAGCCGGTGACCATCAGCAAAGTGTCGTCGAGCCCGGCCTTCTTCATGGCGCCGATAACGGTTTCCGCGTTTTTGTTGTTGCCCGCCCCGACACCGAGAAAAAACTTGCGGCCCGTGAGCCCGAGCCGTTCCATGATCGAATGATCGGGCACGATCCGCGAAATGTGATCGGCGCCGACATAACAAACCGTGATCTTGCCGGTATCGGCGCCGTACCATTTGGCGAGCTCGCTGCGCGAGAATTCCGATACAGTGCCAATCGCGAGCGCCCGCCGGCACAGCCGCGGGATCAAAAAATTATAGAGAAAGCAGAACAGCGGCGTGAAGTTCTGCGGCCGCGCCTTCGGGGTGGCGTCGTGAATGACGACGATCTGGTCACGGGTGACGACCGGACCAAGGCTGCAGAAATTGAGCAAGAGCTTGTCGCGCGCATAAATCGGCAGCACGAGTTGTTCCCAAAAATAGCTGCCGCCGATGCCGCAGCGGCGGACCGGAATGTGCCGCAGAGGAAAGTCGCGCGCGGCGGGCGGCGCCAGAATCTCGACCCGTCCCTTGAGTGCCGCATACTCGCCGCTCTCGATAAGGCCATCGATGACCTTCGTGACCTCGATGGCAAAGCGCTGCACACCCACCATGCGCTGCGTGAGAAACCTGCCGTTAATGACGATTTTCTGCTGCACGAGAGCGGTTCCCGCGTTTGAACCCGGGGCGAAAAACCGCCGTTCCGGTTCACGATTTGGTTAGCTCCATGCCATTAAGATCGCGTTACAGACTCCCTGCCATTGTCACGCTTTCCGGGGCCCCGGCGGAACCATTCGATAGGCCATGCACGCCCCTCTTGAATCGCTTTCGGAAGACGCAGCGCCGAAAAAGGCGCCGCGCGAACACCTGATCTCGATCCCCTACCTGCTGTTGCGCGGCACGACGGCCGCCGGCGCTTTTGCGATGGGCTTCGTGCAGACCTTCGTGTTCGCACGCATCCTCGATCCGGAGCGATTTTCGATTTTTATCGTCACCGCGGCGGTCGGCTACTCGCTGTGGATCACCGATCTCGGGCTGGCCAAGATCGCCTTCGTGAACCTGCGGACGCCGCATTTATCCGGCACCAAGGACGATCGCGCGGCGCGCGAAGCCGGCGCCGTCATTCAGTTCTACATCCTGCTGAGCGTCGTTGCGTCGATTGTCTGTTTCGGTTTCGAGGCGTTGCGGGACGGCCCGTCCGTGCACGAGGCTTTCGATCTCGCGCTGTTTCTCCTTTTCATCGTGCTCAATCTCGCCTGGTTCTCACTGCGCACGGTCAGCATCGCCGTCGATCTGTTTGTCTATTTCGAGCGGCTCGAATTCGTCCGCCGCGCCGTGAATATCGCGACGCTGCTCGCTATGCTGATCGGCCTGCCGCTGACTGCCTTTCTCATCGGCTCGAACCTGTTATGGGCGGCTCTGTTCACCGTTGCCATAAGCAAGCTCGTCCACCGCGGCACACTGGTGCTGCATCTGCACGGCTTTGCCCGCGAGCTGATCGCGTTCTTCCGCACGAACTGGCACTCGGTGTCGCGCAGTTCGACAGGCGCGCTGAGCGGCCTGTTCGTCGCGACCTTTCCTTATTACATCGTGCCGATTGCGTTTGGGCTCGGCGCGGCCCCGATCATTCTCGACACCGTGTTCAAGATCTTCCGCGGCGCCTGCGTAATCTTCGCCGCGGTGTGCGATCTCGCGACCCCAGGCCAAACTCGCGCCTATAACGAGCACGATGCCAGGCGCTTAGTGCTGACGACTTTGGTCGCAATCGGCCTTTGCGCCATCCCTGCTTTGTGCGCAAGCGGTCTGCTGATCTTCGGCGGCAAGGAACTCTATCGCTTCCTGCTGCATACCGCCGCGACCGTGCCGCCGCAGGTGACGCCGATCGTCGTCGTTCTGCTACTCGCCAGCATTTTCCAGATCGTGTCGGAAGCGCTCCTGCAATATACCGGCTATTTCCGCAGCCTCGCTCTGAACGGCGTGATCCTGGTGGCGATGATGATCGTCGCAACCATCGTGGCCTTCGCCGCGAAGCTCGGGCTTGTCGGATTCCTCGCGGCCTACGCCGTGGCCTATACGCTCGGCGCTACGTTTTTGACCACGGCCGCGATCCTCGGCCCGATCCGCGCCGTGGCCACACCGCTCGGCGAGAAACCCTCCTTGAGCGGCTTGGTCAAAGCGCTTCGCCCGGCGCAGCAGCCGGCGTGATTTTTCACAGCAAGCCGAAGCGCAGCCCGATCGCAACGATCCACACCAGGCCGGTGAACGCCAGACCGCAGAACACCGCGGCCGAGCCGAAATCCTTGATGCGCCCGATTTCGTGATGATGCTCGGGCGTCACATGATCGGACAGCTTCTCGACAGCCGTATTGAGGAACTCGATCGCGAGCACGAGCAGGATGGCGCCGATCATGGCGACATACCAGGCGGCGGTCGGCGCCAGCGCGAAGCCGAGAGGCACCGCCACAGCGAGCAGCACAGTTTCCTCACGCACGGCGGCTTCGGTACGAACCCCGTCGACGAACCCCCGGAGCGAATTGAAGGTTGCGCTATAGAGCCGCTTCAAAAGAGGGTCCGCCGCAAGAGGGGCAAGAGGGATCCGTCAGGTTAGCCGCAACAGGAACAGCTACAAGGAACGCCACTCTACGTCGCCGACCCAAGGCGTCGCAAATCCCATGCCCGGGCGGGGTCACACTGCTGAGGTGCCAAAGGCAAGGTCCCGTTACCCCGCCGCCATGACGGAACTATTACAAAAAACGGCTGCGCAAAACGACAATGGCGGAAGGCGGAGCCGCGGCCCCTCGCCTTCCGCCATCGTTTATCGTCGAATGCGGCGCGAGCGCCGCCGACTCACGCCTCAATTGACCGAGCCGCCATCATCGACGGAGCGGCCGAGATGCACCGGAGCGGGCGCGCTCGCCGACTTGCTCGGCTTGGATGTCACGGCACTGGCTTGCGCGGCCACGGGCTGCGCGCCGGTGCCGCCGTCATTGGCGTTGCGGCCGTAATAGGCCGTTGTTGTGCTGGACTTGCTGCCGCCGTCGAGCTTGGCGCCGGCGGGCGCGCTTACTTGGCCGCCGTCATTGACATTGCGCGCCTGCGCGAATGCGGATGCCGCAGCGAAAGCGATAGCGCCGAGAACAACGGTGGCGGCAGTGAGAGCGAGTGTCTGCTTGATCATGTTGGCTTCCTCCAATCGCGGCCAAAGCTGTCCCGTCCCGGCGCCCCAGTTCTTGGAGGCGCCGCGGGTGGTGCCGCTGAGTTTCGGTGCCGAAAACTAGTGTTGCTTCGCGCAGAGAATATAGACCGCGCAGCGTAAATAGCGGTTCGGGCGATATAAAAGTGAGGCAAACTCTACGGTGAATATATGGGAAGTGCTGTGCGATATAGATCGAGGATAGCTATATGACGGATTTATACTTATAAATATTGTATCATCGCGCGATCGTCCGCCTGCAAAGCATCGAACAGGTCTTCAATTGCCACATCGCGCGAAAATCAGTAGAGACAGCGCGATCAAGCTTTTCCCCTGAGCTCGATGCGGAAAGCGCGCCTCAATGGCGATGTTTTTTCGGAAAGCTTCGTGCTCGATCGATTTGTCTTAAGGCCCGGTCCGTCTGGGCCTTGGTGTTCGGAGCGTAGCGCAGCCCGGTTAGCGCACCAGTCTGGGGGACTGGGGGTCGCGGGTTCGAATCCCGCCGCTCCGACCAATCCTTTCAATGAGTTAGACTAAGGCACCCGGCAAAAGAGGCGGCTTATGGAGTCGCGCTGCCGTCTTCGTTGCTCGGCGGCCTGATCCAAGCAGTTTGCCCGGGTGAAGCGCCGTTGGCGATAAGCGCGGCCTCCAACCATCCCTTGGCCATTTGGAGGAAGATGTCGCGCTCGTGGTCGGTCTTGGCGCCCTCTGCCCAACCGATACATTTGTCCACGTACACGCGATATTCCTTCGCTGAGGGCATGACACCTGACTCAAGTGGAACCTTGATGAGTCCACAACATGCGAATGGAGTTCGGGTTCCCGCAGTTGGTGCTGAGTTCCGAGGAACCGAGTGCCGGCCGAAATACCGTAAGCCCCGTTAGTAACGCTAACGCGTGATGCGCGTTGCGGTCGCCAAAGTCGCCGTATAGCCCAGACGGTCAATAGGTGGACCAGGCGGCTCCCCATCCCCGACACCCCCAGCCGCCCAGATCGCCTAGACTGAAGCAACGGAACCCCAAGCAGACTACGCTTGGGGTTCTTTTTTATGCGCCACCGAACGCGGGCAAACTCGAAACCCGCGCGCGGACATCGAAAAAGGTCGGGACCTGTGGAGCCTCGCCCTCCCGCGCGCATCGTTTCATTTGGCTTGAGTGCCGAAATTTTCCGCGTCAACTGCAAGCGCAAACTAATTCGTTGAAGGAAGCGCACCGCCAATCTCTCGACATATTTCTAAACTTTCATTCACTCGTGGGTCGGGGGGCTCGACATGCCATATCAGCGATTGACGCCGCGCAGCTTTGGCGCGGACGACAGACCATTTTGCCCGAATTGCAAGCGCCGAACGTCCATGACGAGGCGTAGCCCGGACGCCGATAACGATCTTGATCACGAACGCCAGTTCTTTGCTTGCCTAACTTGCGATTATGAGATCGAGCGCGTCGTGGACGTCGACGGAAATCCGCCAGCGATAGCCTATTCCGGTTCCTAGGCCGCCGGCTCCGCGCCGCTAGGCGGGCAACAGGTGCATTAACTGCTGGATGTGTTGGCGGTCATGGTTGGCGGTCATGGGGCTGCCAAGCTGCATTTGCCGCCTCAACCGCTTGCACCGTGGCCGCAGGCTTGCGAAAGCTTACGCGCACGCGCGATTGCGGAATTGGCCTGAAGCGGATCACACATGCTGAAATTTACTCTCGCCGCGATCGCGGCGACGCTCTGCGCGATCGCACCGGCCGCCGCGCAAAGCGATTACCCGAACCATCCGATCCGCCTGATCGTGCCGTTCGCGCCGGGCGGCAGCACCGACGCACAAGCGCGCATCATCGCCGAACATCTCGGCCGCGAGCTTGGCCAGCAGGTCGCCGTCATCAATGTCGGCGGCGCCGGCGGCACTGTCGGCTTCGCGCAAGCCGCCAAGGCCGCGCCCGACGGCTACACGCTCATCACCGCAACGCCCTCGCTCACCATCAATCTGTACATTCAGAAAGACATGCCCTACGACGCGGCGACCGACTTCGAGCCCGTCGTGCTGTTGGCCGACAGCCCGATCGTTCTCGTGGTGCCGAAGGAATCGCCCGTCGCCTCTGTGCGCGATCTGATCGCCGCCGCCAAGGCGAAGCCTGGTGAGCTGCGTTATGGCAGCGCGGGCGTCGGATCGATCACGCATCTGAGCACGGCGCGCTTTGCGTCCATGGCCGGCGTCGACCTCATCCACGTGCCTTATCATGGCGCAGGCCCAGCCATTCTCGACCTGATAGCCGGTCGCCTCGACATGCAATTCGAGAACGCCCCGACGATCTTGGATCGGGTGAAGAGCGGCGAGCTGAAAGGCATCGCCGTCGGCACCGCAAAGCCGTCGTCGATCCTGCCCGACTTGCCCACCATCGCTGCGACCGTACCCGGCTATGAAGCGAGTTCCTGGTTCGGGATGCTGGCGCCGGCGAAGACGCCCCGCGCCATCGTCGACAAGATCAACGCCGCGGCCAACAAGGTGCTGGCCGATCCGGCGGTGAAGTCGCAGATGCAGGCGCTCGGCGTCGACCTGATCGGCGGCACGCCCGACGTGTTTAAAACCTATGTGAATGCGCGGCTCGTCGAGATGAAGGACGTGGCGAAGGCCGCCAATCTGATGCCGCAGTAGAAGGGATACGGCGGCGGCTATTGGGAATATGATCCTGAATGGAGTTGGTCGTCGCGCTTAAAGGTCTGTTGGTCTGTTCCCCCTATAGATCGCGTGCGATTTCAGGGGGAATGCGTGCACATCCTCATCAACGATTTCATTGGCGGCGTGCTCGATCGCGGCATTCCGCACTATGTGCGCAACATCATCTTCGGGCTCGAGGAAGAAGGTTTTCGCGTCAGCGTGGTGCGGGCGCCGGCGATTTGCCGCAAGCTGCCGCGCGGCGTGTTCTATCTGATCGCCGTTTTATTTGAGCAAACCGTCATGCCGGTGCTCGGCCTGTTCAAGCGCGCCGACATCACGCTTTACCCTTACAATTCCGTGGCGGTGATCGATCTGCTGACGCGGCGCGGCAAGATCGTCATTCACGATCTCGAGCAGCTTAACCGCGGCCTGTCGCCGTCGAAGCTCTATTACCTCGCCTGCTACCGCGCGCTGAAATGGCTCAAGAGCCCGGTTTTCACGATCATGGAATTGACGCGCCAGCGGCTGATCGAAAGCGGCCTGTTCGGCGAATGTCCGATCACCGTCCTGCCGGTGACGTTCTATGCATTCGAGCGGCTGCTCGCCGCCGGGCCGCAGCCGGCTAAAATCAAGAATTCGCTGCTGCTCTGCACCGGCTCGAATCCGAACAAGGATTTCGACACCGTGGTGTCGGACTATTTGCCCAAAGCACTGGCCGAAGGCTTCAGCGTCGCTGTCGTCGGGCTGCACAAGACAACCGACGCCGCACGGCTTGGATCGCTCGGCAGCTATTTGCAGAGCGGAAAGCTCAAACTCTGCGGGCAGCTTTCGGACGCGCAAGTCGCCGCCGAATATCTCGAGCACGACATCACCTGGGTGCATTCGCTGCGCGAAGGCTTCGGCCGCTGCCTGATCGAAGGCCGCCTCGCCGGCAGCCGCGTGGTCTGCTCCAACATTCCCGAATTCTCGACGCAGCGCGACGAGATGCATGATCCGGAAATCTATCTGTACAACAACCCGGCGGAATTCATGGCGACGCTCGAACGTCTCACCCACACGGCAACGCCGCCGGCTCCCTTCGACGGCTATCCTTATCGTGCGATGCTACGCAGCGCGATCGCGAGCGCCTTTTGAATTTCAGCCTTGCGCCAGCGCGGTCTCGATGATCTGCCGGCAGGCGACGAGTTCGTCCAGCGCCGCCTTAAGCTTTTGCCGATCTTCGGCGGTATGGACCGCGGGCGCCAATTCTTCGCTGGCTGACGACTCGGATTGTCCGGCCGCGGATGGCGGCGCCGCCGACGGCTGCACCGGAGGTGATGGCGCGTCCAGCGATATCGGCGGCACGATCGTCGGCTCACGCCGGGTGGCGGCCTGCGCCATAACACGGGGCTCTATATGGGGCTCTACACGCGGCGTGACATGACTCGCTTGCACGCGCGGCGCCCCTACAGCGAACAGATTAGGCTCGGACCGCGTGGCGGTCGGCTCCCCCGCGTCCTCCTCCTCGGCGATCTCCTCATCCGCCTCTTCATCATCGTCGTCGACGTCGGGCGGCAGATCGGCGCTGGCGGTCCACACCGTCTGCACGAAGGTCACGCCGTGCTCACGCAGGATCCGCTGCACGCCGCGGATCGTATAGCCCTCGCCGTAGAGCAAGTGGCGCACGCCGCGTAGCAGGTCGACATCGTCCGGCCGGTAATAGCGCCGGCCGCCGCCGCGCTTCATAGGCCGGATTTGCGGAAAACGGCTCTCCCAGAACCGCAGCACGTGCTGCGGCACGTCGATCTCGTCAGCGACCTCGCTAATGGTGCGGAACGCGTCCGGCGCTTTTTCCAACGGCCTGCTCCAAAAGACGCAGCATCGAAGCGCAACGTCTTAGAGATCGATTTCGACAAAATGCAGACGAAACCAGATTGACCTGGCTCCGGCGACGCGAACGCTACGCACGCGGGTAACGTTACTCGGCTTCAGCCTCGTCAGGACCGACTTCCACGCCATTGATCCGCTGCTTGAGAATAGCGGACGGCTTGAACACCATGACGCGGCGCGGCGAAATCGGGACTTCCTTGCCGGTCTTCGGATTGCGCCCGATGCGCTGGCCTTTCTTGCGCACCACGAATGATCCGAATGAAGACAATTTCACCGTCTCGCCGCGCTCAAGGCAGTCGGTGATTTCCTTGAGCACAAGCTCAACGAGAGTAGCGGATTCGGTGCGCGACAGTCCGACCTTCTGATAGACCGCCTCACACAAGTCCGCACGTGTGACCGTCTTTCCCGACATCGCCAGCCCCATGCACGGCGCTCAATTGAGCCTCTTCATATCGTGCTGAATTATCAACGATATTAGCTTGTCGGCAGACGGTCAACGGGCTTTAGCACGAACTTACAAAGCGCGCGGCACACTTTGACAGGCCAGCCCGAGCCCCTAGCAGCCGTCGTCACGTCACTCGCCGGTCACCAGCGTACCAGGACCGCGCCCCAGGTGAAGCCGCCGCCCATAGCCTCGAGCAACAACAGGTCGCCGCGCTTGATGCGCCGATCGGCGACCGCGTCAGCTAGCGCAAGCGGGATGGACGCGGCCGACGTATTGCCGTGGCGATCCACCGTGGTGACGATCTTCTCCGGCGCGATGCCGAGCTTGTGCGCGGAACCGTCGATGATTCTCTTGTTGGCCTGATGCGGAATGAACCAGTCGACATCGGCCGCCGTGTAGCCGGTCGCCTTGAAGGCATCCTCGACCACGTCGGTGATCATGGCCACGGCGTGCCGGAATACCTCCCGGCCCTCCATGCGCAAATGACCGACGGTCCCCGTCGACGACGGCCCGCCGTCGACATAGAGCTTCGATTTGTGCCGACCATCGGAGCGCAGATGCACCGTCAGGAGGCCGCGATCCTCGCGGGTGCCGGGCTGGGTCTGCGCTTCGAGGACGACCGCGCCGGCGCCGTCGCCGAACAGCACGCAGGTGGTGCGGTCGGTCCAGTCGAGAATCCGGGAGAACGTCTCCGACCCGATCACCAGCGCCCGCTTGAACGCGCCCGACCTGAGCAGGCCGTCGGCGGTGGCCAAAGCAAAGACGAAGCCGGAGCATACCGCCTGTAGATCGAAGGCCGCGCCGTGGGTAATGCCGAGGTCGGCCTGCACGGCAACGGCGCTGGCCGGAAACGTGTTGTCCGGAGTCGACGTCGCCAGCACGATGAGATCGATGGACTGCGCATCGACATGCGCATGGGCGAGCGCGTGGCGCGCGGCATGCACCGCCATATGCGAGGTCAGTTCGCCGGCCGCAGCGATGCGGCGTTCGTGAATGCCGGTGCGCTGAACGATCCACTCGTCCGAGGTGTCGACTTTGCGCGCGAGCTCCTCGTTGGTGAGAACCTGGCTCGGCAGGTAGCTGCCGCAGCCGAGAATGACCGACCGCGTGACTGTCACGAGGCGGCTCCGCCGACAGCTTTGTTTTCGAGAGACTTGCTTTCCAAAACTTGACTGCTTCCGATTTGCGACTTGTCCGCTTGAGACTTGTCGGATTGAGATTTGTCAGGCTGCGAGTTGCCAGTTCCAGATTTGCCAGCCTCAGATCTGCCGTGCCGGGCGAGCGCCGTCCTGATTTTGGCCAATAGCTCGTCGCGCACCACGCCGTGGCCGACCTCGATGGCCGCGGCATAGCCTTCGGCATCCGATCCGCCGTGACTCTTAATGACGATGCCGTTGAGGCCGAGAAACACGCCGCCATTGGCGCGTCGCGGATCCATGCGCTCGCGCAATCGGGCGAAGGCTCCACGCGCGAATACATAGCCGATCTTGGCGCTCAAAGAAGAGGTCATCGCCGCTCTGAGATATTGGCCGATCTGGCGGGCTGTGCCCTCGGCGGCCTTAAGCGCAATGTTGCCGGCAAAGCCCTCGGTGACGACGACATCGACCTTGCCCTGGCCGATATCGTCGCCCTCGACAAAACCTTGATAGTCGAATTCCGGAAAACTCTCTTCGCGAAGGATGCGGCCGGCCTCGCGCACGTCTTCGAGACCCTTGACCTCCTCGACGCCGATATTGAGGAGGCCAACGGTCGGACGATCGATGCCAAACAGAATGCGCGCGGTCGCCGAGCCCATGACCGCAAGATCAACCAGATGTCCGGCATCGGCGCCGATCGAGGCGCCGACATCGAGCACGATCAACTCGCCGCGCACGGTCGGCCACAGCGCCGCGATCGCCGGCCGATCGATGCCAGGCAGCATCTTCAGATGAAACTTCGACATCGCCATCAGCGCGCCGGTATTGCCGCCCGACACCACCATGTCGGCGTCGCCTTTCTTCACCGCGTCGATGGCAAGCCACATTGACGATTTCCAGCGGCCGGTGCGCAAAGCTTGGCTGGGTTTGTCCTCCATACGCACGGCGACATCGGTGTGGACGAGCCGCGACACCGCTTTGAGCTGCGGCCGGGCGTCAAGCAGCGGGGCAATCAGCGCGGAATTCCCGAACAGAACGAATTCGCTGCCGGGATGGCGGATCAGCGCCAATTCGGCCCCGGCAATAGTGACCGCGGGGCCGTGGTCGCCCCCCATTGCATCGAGCGCAATGCGGACCTTGTCTGACATTCGACGACCTAGGCCCGGGAGGGAATGGGACATCGGCAACCGCTGTGAGAATAGCGGCTCAACGCCCGGACACAAATTTGCTTAGCGACCACTTTCGTCCCCCGACTTCCGATGTGGAAAGCTTCTGGCCTACTTAGTCGCATCAGCCCAACGTCCAAGATGCGCCAATAAGCCAATGATTTTACTGTTATTTGTTGTGTTTGCCTCAACAACATGGAGGCGCGGCCGAGTTATACGGATTTCGCCCCGCTCGTACTAGCCCTTGGTCAGCTTGGCGAGCGCTGCAAACGGGCCGGGATCGGGCTTGTCGTCGTCCGGAGATTCGAACATCGCGCCCGGCTTGCGGGGATAGGGATCGAGTCCAAGGATCAGGAATTCGCTGGCGAGCGCCCCGAGATCGATCGTGTTGCCGACCAGCGGCTCCGGATCGTCCCACCTCACGTCGCGCGGCTCCCGCTTTTCGTCCGCATCGCCGGACGGCTCGGGTGCGTGTTGAGGAATAAAGGCGAGATCGATGGTCTCGGCGACCTGGTTGGCGAGCGGCTCGAGGGTCACGATACAAGTCTGGCCGACGGTGGCGGAGACCGAGCCCGAGACATGCAAACCGTCGGCGCCACGGCGCGTGACGTCGAAGCTTGCGTGCAGGCGCGGCAGATCGCGCAAGCCAGCGACCTTGGCGACAGCCGCACGCACACCGGCGTCGGCGTCGAGTTCGAAGTGCTGGCCGGTTTCGGGAATGTCGTCGAGCGTCACCGGAACACGCCATGGCGACGGATATGGTGGAGCGCTTACGTTTCGCGGCTTTTGCTCACCCATTTTTGACGGCCTCTGCAATCGGCATAATCTCCGGCTTCGGGAACTCGACTCGCCCGCGCAATAGTGCAGCTTCGAAGGCGCTATGACCTTGTTGCCCGAACTGCGCCAACGCCGCGCGGACATAAGCGGCAAGCCGCACCGCTCCCTCGCCTGCTCTTGCACCGTCAAAGATATTCCGCGCGAGCGCGTTCTCAAGCTCCCGGCGATCCGTCGCAGCCAAGGCCGCGACATAGGCAGCTTGACGGCCGTAAAACGCTTCGGCGAAGCCGCGCATTTTCTTCGGCACCGCGAGATCGCCGACCCCCATTTCGCGGAGATTATCGTCGAGGTCGCGGCAGAACGTGTCGAACAGCTGTTGCCCGATGGCCCGCGCGGCGCCCAGGTTCGGCAAGGCTTGCGGCAACGCTTGCTCGCCCGCCTCCCGCCCGATCTGGGCAAGGACCAGCACGAGATGCAGCACAATGAGGTCGAAACGGCCCTGGACGCTGTCGGGCACCCCGTAGATGCTGTAGAAGGCCGGCTCTCGGGCCTGCGCCACGATCGCGCCATAGAGGTCGCGGATGCTGTGCGCGGGGGAACTTCGCCGAAATAGCTTCAGGATCATTAGCTTGACTTACGTAGCTGACGACGTGGCTTAAACGCCACTCGACCGTGGCCCAAAGCTCCCCAGGCGCGGCTCATTTGCCAATCCGGGGCTTTGGAGGTACGGCACACGGCAGCTGGGCGCAAGTTGCGGCAGGCTACAGTCGATCCGGGGACAAATCAGGGATCAGGATGCGGGGGAGTTTTTCGGGGAGCGGACGCCGGCCGAAAATGGCGGCATGTGCGGCCACGTTGGCGCTGATATCCGCGCTCGCGCTTGCCGGCTGCACCCGCGAAACCTTTCAGCGCGGCTACGTGCTGCCCGAAGGCGCGCTTGAACAAATTCCGCTCGGCGCGTCGCAAGAGCAAGTGCTGCTGGTTCTCGGCACCCCGTCGACAGTGGCGACCGTCAGCGGCGAAGCGTTCTATTACATCTCGCAGCGCGCCGACCGCCCGATCATGTTCATGCAGACGAAGGTCACGGATCAGCGCGTCATCGCCGTCTATTTCGACCACGACCGCAAGGTCCAGCGTCTCGCCGAATACGGCATGAAGGACGGTCACATTTTCGACTTCGTCAGCCGCACGACACCGACCAGCGGCAACGACATCAGTGTAATCACCACCATCATCCACAATTTCGAGGGCAAGGGCTCCTAGATCTCGCTTCCCAGATCTGGAAAGCCCCTGCCCCGAATTGCAATCGCTTCGCGCTTGCCGCGCCGGCGTCCTCGCGTCAGCGCGCGAGGATCGCCAAGAGCAGAAGGGCGACGATATTGGTGATCTTGATCATCGGGTTGACGGCCGGACCGGCCGTATCCTTGTAGGGGTCGCCGACGGTATCGCCGGTCACCGCAGCCTTGTGGGCATCGGAGCCCTTGCCGCCGTAGTGACCGTCCTCGATGTACTTCTTGGCGTTGTCCCAGGCGCCGCCGCCTGAGGTCATCGAGATGGCGACGAAGAGCCCAGTCACGATGACGCCGAGCAGCATGCCGCCGAGCGCCGAGAACGCGGCCGACTTGCCCGCCGCGCCGCCGCCGGCGACGAAGTAGATCACAAAATAGACCACGATCGGCGACAGCACCGGCAACAGCGACGGTATGATCATTTCCTTAATCGCGGCGCGCGTCAGCATGTCGACGGCGCGGCCGTAATCCGGCTTGTCGCGGCCCTGCATGATGCCCGGCCGCTCGCGGAACTGGCGCCGCACTTCCTCGACGATCGAAGCCGCCGCGCGTCCCACCGCCGTCATGCCCATCGCCCCGAACAGATAAGGCAACAGGCCGCCGAACAAGAGGCCTGAGACCACATAGGGATTGGTGAGCGAAAAGTCCGGCGCAACGCCCAGGAAATACGGGTGCTCCTTCGCGCCCGCGATGAAGAATTTCAGGTCTTCGTTATAGGCGGCGAACAGCACCAGCGCGCCGAGCCCGGCCGAACCGATGGCGTAGCCTTTGGTCACTGCCTTGGTGGTGTTGCCGACGGCATCGAGCGCGTCGGTCGACTTGCGCACTTCCTTCGGCAGACCGGCCATTTCGGCAATGCCGCCGGCATTGTCGGTCACCGGTCCGAAGGCATCGAGCGCGACGACGATACCGGCCAGCGCCAGCATGGTGGTCACCGCGATAGCGATGCCGAAGAGCCCGGCGAGATTATAGGCGATGAGGATACCGGCGATGATGACGAGCGCCGGCAGCGCGGTCGCTTCGAGCGACACCGCAAGCCCCTGAATGACATTGGTGCCGTGGCCGGTGACCGAAGCCTGCGCGATGGAACGCACCGGCCGATAATCGGTGCCGGTATAGTATTCGGTGATCCAGATGATCAGGCCGGTCACGCCGAGGCCGACGATGCCGCAGATGAACAGCGTCTGGCCCGAATAGCTGACGCCGGGAAGCGCGCCGAAACCGATGAGTTCGTAGATCACCCCGGCAATGCCGACGAGCGCAAGCACCGCGGTTGCGAGCATGCCCTTATAGAGCGCGCCCATGATGGACTGGCTGGCGCCGAGCTTGACGAAGAACGTGCCGATGATCGAGGCAATGATGCAGATGCCGCCGATGGCCAATGGAAGCGTCATCATTTTCAAGAGCATGTCGGCGCCGGCATTGCCGAAGAAGATCGCGGCGAGAACCATGGTCGCGACGGTGGTCACGGCGTAGGTCTCGAACAGATCGGCCGCCATGCCGGCGCAGTCGCCGACATTGTCGCCGACATTGTCGGCAATGGTCGCCGGATTGCGCGGATCGTCTTCCGGAATTCCGGCCTCGACCTTGCCGACCAGATCGCCGCCGACGTCGGCGCCCTTGGTGAAAATGCCGCCGCCGAGACGGGCGAAGATCGAGATCAGCGAGGCGCCGAAGCCGAGCGCAACCAGCGAGTCGATGACTTCACGATTGTTCGGCGCCAGATGCAGCGTGCCGATCAGAAAGCCGAAATAGAGCGTGACGCCGAGGAGCGCGAGACCGGCCACCAACATGCCCGTGATCGCGCCCGCACGGAACGCGAGCTCCAGGCCGCCGGCAAGCGAACTGATCGCCGCCTGCGCCGTGCGCACATTGGCGCGCACCGAGACGTTCATGCCGATGAAGCCCGCGGCGCCCGACAGAATGGCGCCGACCGCGAACCCAAAGGCAACCAGCCAGCCCAGGAAATAGCCAACGATCGCGAAGATAACGATGCCGACGAGACCGATGGTGCTGTATTGGCGCTTGAGATAAGCCTGCGCGCCCTCGCGCACGGCCGCTGCGATCTCCTGCATGCGCTCGCTGCCGGCATCTTGGGAGATCACCCAGCGGGTGGCCCAGATGGCATAGGCGATGGCCAATGCGCCGCAAAAAACGATGAGCCACAAAGTTTGCATAAAAAGTCCCCGGTCTTGTGGAGGGCCAGGCAGCGAAGGCCGGCCCGGAAGGAAAAACGTGTCCCGCGCGCAACTGTGCACGCATTATGAGCAAATGCGGGCGCGGACACTGCCATAATGCCCTCGCCGGGCAAGGTCAACGGACGGGCGGAAATGGGGTGCAATGGGGGTGGATGACCCCGCTTTCCCCGACAACTCTCATGTGCAGCCCTGTGCGAAAAGCCCTGACGCGGCGCATCCGCGCTCCCTCTCCTCGCGCGGCGGGGAGAGGTGGTAACTCCCTTATTCATAAAGATCGCACGGCATGCATTGCCGCGCCTTGCGCTCGGGCGCGCCGATATTGGCCGGCGTCGCCTCCAGAATGGTTTTCCGCACGCGCCACTGCACATTATACGGCACGCCAGCGAGCTCGCGCTTGAGGCAGGCATTGGCGTCGCCGCAACACGCGCCCTGCCGGCGACACCTTTTGTCCCGGCAAGTGCGCCACAGCGCAAAGGCGTTGCAATAGCGCCGCTGCTGCAATGCTTTTTCGATGGCAAAGCGCTCCGCGTATTCGGCGGGCTTTAGCTTTGGCTTGCCGTTGTTTGATTTGCCTTTGGGTGAGGCTTGCAACCTTGCCACCGATACGGCGAGGTCGTTGTGATCCGGGACATGATCGCAGTCACGATCCATCACGCGATCCCAGCGACGCTTCATGGCAAGCGCTCCCGTTCTCGCGGCGCATCCGCGCCCAAGTTTTGCAATTGCCGCCACGGTTGAAGTGCGAAGAAGAGAGTGGCGCGATCCGAAAAAGAAGGGGTGGTGCCTGCCTTTTCCTGCCCGCTGCGCCGCAACCCGCTTCGCTCGTCACCACCGGACTTGATCGGTGGTCCATGCGGAGCGGTGGGGCTCTATGGATTGCCGGGTCAAGCCCGGCAATGACGAACGGAAGAATGGACGAAAAAAGAAAAGGAAGCGGAACGCCGGCAGACGCATTGTCCAACCTGCCGTGCTGCTGGCACGGCCGCGCATCCAGCAGGATGCGCACGTCTATCGGCGTTCCACCGCGGTTCTGACCTTGGGGACTGCGCATCCCAAAGGCCCAGCTCCAGGCCATGCTTCCGGGGACTTGGCAGAGCGCCGATCCCTTGATCCCCCGTCAGGGGGAGATCCGCACGCAGTTTGTGCGGGTGTTACCCGCCCTCACCTGTCCCTCGTCCAGCGAGCACCTCGCGGCCCAGTCCGTAGTGCTGGGATGCTGATGCCCAAAGCTGCCCGGGAGCGGTTTACAACGCCGCCCGCAGGCACCGCCCTCGCTCCACTGCCCCGGCGTGTCTCCGGCGCAGGTCCTTTGCTGAGCGAGATTCGTAATGTAACCGTATTGGTGACAATTGTCAATGGAAACGCGACCACCCCGGGGAAAGCGACCACCCCGCCGTCACTTCGCTGCGCTCGCAATGGCGAAAGAGGTACAGTCGGTTGCGCGGCACTATCTGTCGCCATGGAACAGGCCAAACTCGAAAGCACCATGCTCCAAGTTATTTTGACGCTAAATCTTTTGACATCAGCGCGATAGCATCCTGTACCATCGTCATAAATTGTGCGGGGAAGATGATGGTTGAGTTCTTTTCGACTGAAATTTCCGCCATTGTCTGCAGCGTGCGAAGCTGAAGTGCGACCGGATGCGCCGTAATGATGTCGGCCGCTTCACCCAGCTTCACCGCAGCCTGGAATTCCCCTTCCGCCGCGACGATCTTGGCGCGCCGCTCGCGCTCGGCCTCGGCTTCCTTGGCCATTGCGCGTTGCATGTTGTCGGGCAGGACGATGTCCTTGATCTCGACCGCTGTCACCTGCGTACCCCAAGGTTCGGTGTGCTTGTCGATGACGTTCTTGATCTGCTCGTTGATGCCCGCCGTATCGGAAAGCAGTTGGTCGAGACTAAAGCGGCCGACGACATTGCGCACGGTGGTCTGGCTGATCTGATTGATCGCGTTGTAGACATTCTCGATCACGATCACCGCATTCTCGGGATTAGAAATATGATAATAGGCAACCGCCGCGATATCGATCGAGACATTGTCCTTGGTGATGATTTTCTGCGAGGGAATCTGCATCGTGACGGTGCGTAAGGAGACACGCACCATTTGCTGTAACGGAAAGAAGATGAGCGTGATCCCCGCTTCGCGGACGCCTTCGAATTTTCCGAGAAAAAATACGACCCCGCGCTCGTACTGTTTCAGCACGCGAATAGCGCCGATGACATATAGAAGCACCGCAATGCCAAGAATGGAAATGAAAGACATGGTGTTTCCCTTTGATTATTATTGCGAGCAATCTAGATCACTCGGGGCCCGCAATCGAGGCCCGGCCTGGATCAAACGCAGACATTGGTGCTGTCGCGAGCTGGCGTCCGCTCGGGAATTACGGTGACAGGAATTACGGCGACAGTGCGCGAACTGTCGGCCTGCGTGATGGGGTTAAGCCCGTAGCCCGTAGGATGGGTGGAGCGAAGCGATACCCATCTAAGGCGTCAAAGTTTGGCGATGGGTTTCGCAAGGTGCTCAACCCATCCTACGCGCTATTCGGCAATATCCCTTTTTTGGGGAATAGCCCTATTTGTCCTGTTTTGGGGGATTTTGGCCGCCAATCCAGCGATGGCTTACGGCTTTGGGCCAACCAGTATTTTCACGAAATCCGGACCGCCCATGCCGTTTTTGGGGTCGTTGCAAAATTCGACCTTCTTTATGCCGACCGCCTCGAAGACGTGGCGTATGGCGTTGCCGTCATCGGCGGTAGCCGGGGTGACGGTATTGTTCACGCAAACCCAAACGCCAGTGCACTCTGTGCACGTCGACAGCCCTCTGGGAGGCTCTATCGTTGTCCCGGTAGCATCTGACAATGCACCCGCGAGCAGGGTGCCAAAATTCTTTGCGTCTTTGTTTCCGACCGTGGAATCGAAGGTGATCTTTGATTTAATTGGCCGGGGCAGTGCCTTTATCAGAGACACCACTTTATCGTGGTCCTCTTTGGAGAAAGTCCTGTCCCGAAATCTCTCTTCCGCTGTTGCCGCACGGTCTTTTAGTGCATTCGTGATTGCGTCTTCGCCTACACGCTCAATTGCGTATCCTCCGACAGCAAGTGCCGCGAATATAAAGGCGGCATGTTTGTGTAGTGCTGAATGGTCGGGGATTAACCAGACCGCGACCTCTCCCAACATCGCAACGATCAAAATATCGAACCCGACATCACTGAGCGTTTCGGGGGAAAAATGGGAAAGTAACCAGCCACCCATGGATGTCACCTACATCACGGTACGTGGATTTCTCAGCGGGCTAATGCTCATCGTCGTGGGGTTCTTTTGGCTCTTAATTGCGAATTAATTGTTCGCTCGCGTGATGGGGGTTAAGTGCACCGTCGCCGTAATCCCGTCTTGGCGTTCATCGGAGTGGCGAGGTCCTCGTTCCTAACTTGTCGGTGGTTTCGAGCGGGACCCGGCATCCATTCAAAAACAGGCTGAGCATATTGAACCAGCCGATCATGAGCACGATCTTGCGAGACACTGTCTCACCGTACTTGTCCATAAGTTCGCGCAAGGTCTCATCGTGCAATGTTCCGCTCTTTGACAACTCATCAGTCGCCTTGCATACGAGAACATACTCCGGATTAATTCCAGATACCGGACCATCGGTGGCGGCAGCATCGATCTCCGTCGCGGAAAGGCCCGCGTTCTTAGCCATCACCACGTTAGCTTGCAACTCGTAAGGCGCATTCAACACCTTAGCCGCACGCAGGATGATCATCTCGCGTGTTCTCGGATCAATGCCTTTCGCCTGGAACATTGCATGGACTATACCGATCGTCGCCTCGTATAGGTCGTCTGTTCCAGCGAACATCTTCAGGACGTTCAGGGTCCTTACCGGATCATAGGATTTGCCCATAATCTGCTGGACGACTTGCTCGGAGGGCAACGGTATCGCGACGGCGGAAGTGTAGGCCGTGGGGTAAGCCATGAGTTCCTCTCCTCGGCGTTTAAGCCTTCGCCAATGGCAGCTATTCGCGAAATTGCGGTGACAGCGCGCTAATTGTCTGCTTGCGTGATCGGGTTAAGTGCACCGTCGCCGTAATCGGGGAATTTTGAGCGGCGCATGGCAGCAAGGGGTCATAAACTGCCGCGCGATGCGGCAAGAGGCGCGTCCGCTTTGCCCCCAAAAGCTGCCGCAACTGCCACCAAGCGGCGCGTCTGCTAAGGGCCAGGAGTGGACAGCTCCGGATTGAAGCAAGTGCTATTCTCACGAGTGCAGCATTGGTCGGTGCAGCCATGTGTTCGGCCTTTGAGTGCGGTTCACATGACCGCTGGCCATAATGACGTGCGTCGTATCTGGTCCGTCAACAGGCGCACGGCGATGGAGGCGGCGCTTTGTCATGATCGCCGGACGCCCCGCCCTGCATGACGTGCTGTTCGCCCTCCCAACTTCACATCACGCCGGATGCCCGGTGTGATCTCGTTCAAGCCGCGAGCGCGGCCGGTTCCTTGTAGCGTTCACCCTTGGCCATGATCGCCCAGGCCATCTTGCGATCTTGTTGGCGAGTGCGATGGCCGCGACCTTAGTGGCCGCCGCGCCAGCAAAGCGGTGAGCCACGGCCGATGCTTGGTGCCTGGATTTTGGCATAGCGAATGACGGCGAGCGCGCCCGTCGTGAACAAGCTGCGCAGATAGCGATCGCCTCGTTTGCTGATGCTGCCGAGTTTGTCCTTGCCTCCACTCGAGTTCTGCTTGGGGACAAGCCCGATCCAGGCCGAGAAGTCCCTTCCTGATCGGAACGCCTCAGATTGACCCCGTTGGCGAACAAAGCGTCGCCTGTGTGGACCACGCCGGTCTATTTGAGCGCAGGCTTCCTTCACTGGATCGATGCCAAGCCATGATCATACGATCGAACTGGAGGATCTGTGCCTTCAGCATCTGCAGTTGGGCGCCGAGAGCGGCGACACAGGCGCGGGCAACCTCGGGCAACCGCTTGTCACTTGCATCGGCAGCGACGCCGAGCAGCTGCTCGACACCATTGCGTCCGACCGGCGCGACGATCCCGAACTCTGCAAGATGAGCGCGGATGACGTTGATCACCGAGGTCTGCTGGCGAATAAACAAATGACGGGTACGGTGCAGCATCAGGCAGCTCTGTTGCTCTGGCGTCTTGGTCGCGACGAACCGCATATTCGGCCTGGTGACCGCTTCACAGATCGCCTCGGCGTCAGTGGCATCGTTCTTATGGCGCTTCACATACGGCTTCACATAGGCCGGCGGCATCAGACGGACAGAATGGCCAATCGCCTGGAGTTCGCGCGACCAATGATGCGACGAGGCGCAGGCTTCGATACCGACCAGGCACGGCGGTAGCTTTTGGAAGAAGGTCATCACGTAGCGTCGCTTGAGCTGCCGGCGGATGACTACATTACACTCCGTATCAACGCCGTGGACCTGAAAGACCGACTTCGCGATATCCAGACCGTTTGTCGTGACCGTTTGCATAGGTAGCTCCTCGGAACCGTGGGAGCCTTAACAGCGCCCACATCCATGGCGCTCGCGCGCCGGGTGGAGGAGCCGAAAAGAGCATAAATAACGGAAACGAAAGCTTGCGGGCGTCGGCTGGCTCCGAGCCCAATTCATGACATCCTCCTCCGAGTTTGTGAACTTTCGCCTCGGTTCAATTCCCTACGACCGGCGCATTGGCCTGGATGCTGTCGAGTTGCGCCTGCGCCGCAGCGGCCGCATCCGAAGCGGCGGTCGCCGCGCTCGCGGCATTGATGGCGTCGGATAGAGCCTGGTTGCTCGCGTTCGAAATCCGCGTTGCCGCGCACGAAGTCGTCATTGTTGGCGCCCGACGACGCTTCCGGATCGCCCCAGCCCCAATTGCTTTGGGTCCGCGCGGTTTGGATCCGCGCCGGCGCCGGTGCGCGCTGGGTGAAGGTGAATTGCCAGCCGCGGCCGGCCATGCAGCTCTTGAAGCTCGCCGATTCCACGTCCTTGCCGCCGGCGTCGCAGGCGCGGGTGTCAGCTTGCAGCGCCGCGTTGCTGCGCGGCTGCTGCCGCGCATCGCCTTTGACGTCGGTGAAATTCACCGTGGTGTCACGCGGTCGGGGCGTGGCCGGATCGGGCCCGTAATGATCGAGCACCCAGCCGCGGCCGCTCATGCAGGTCTGGAACGCCGGCATCAGGCCGGTGATGGCGCCGCTGGACACGCCGCAGGCCCGCGCGTCGGCAAGCTTCGCCGCCATGCTGCGCGTATGACCCCCAGGCTTTTGCACATCCTTGAAATAGGCGATGTCGTCGGCCCGTGCCGCGTTCAGCGACAATGTCGTTAGAACTGCCGCCACTGCAACGCATCCAAGGATCGTGTTCGCCCGAAAAATCCTGCTGCTCGCCATGACACCCTCCGTTTGCAGATTGGTCGTCCGAGCATGGTTTCCGGTTCTAACCGCGCGATGGCCGCGGGGTTAAGTTTTGGCCATTTACCCGGCAAGCGCCGATTACGCGAAGTGCATCAGCCGTGCGCCGATCTTGTCGAGCCCGACGTTGGCGCGGGCTTCGTCGAGATCGCCACCTGGGCAGTACCAGCTGGTTTTCTTTCCAGGTGATAAACAGGCCAGCGCAATGTCCGCCTTGGGTCAAAAGCTGCCACGGCGCGATCAAGCTTTGATGTCCGCTTTATCTCCAAGAGCGGCCGCGACTGTCACAGACCAGCGCGTCTGTTAAGGTCTGCGCCGCGGAATTACGGTGACAGTGCCCTAGTTGTCCGCTTGCGTGACGCGGGTAATCACGCCGCCCCGAGATAGCGGATCGGGCGGCCGGGAGCGATGGCCTGCGCCGCGGCAATAATGGCGTTGGCGTCGATGCCGTAGTGCCGGTAGAGGTCGGCGATCGTCCCGGTTTGGCCGAAATGTTCGACCCCTAACGGACGCACACGATGGCCGTGCACGGCGCCCAGCCAGCCAAGCGTCGCCGGATGGCCGTCGAGCACGCTGACGATGCCGCAATCGCGCGGCACTTTCGCCAACAGCCGCTCGATATGGGAACGGGCGTGCACCAGTCCGCGCTCCCGCGCCCGCCAGGCCGCGGTCCAGCCGGCATTGAGCCGGTCAGCCGAGGTCACGGCGAGAAGGCCGACATCGCGGCGGTCTTCCGCCATCAGTCCGACGGCTTGGATGGCCTCCGGCGCCACCGCGCCGGTGTAAGCGACGACGACCTGGCAGTTCGGCCCGGGCTCCCGCAGCCAATAAGCGCCATCGACGACGGCCTGACGGAGTTCGGCCGTCATCTGGCGTTGAATTTGCTCAATGGGCCGCGTCGATAACCGCAAATAGATCGAGCCGCCGGTTTCATCGCGCAGCCAATTGCGTTCGGAAGGCTCGCCATCTTTGTCCTTTTGCCCGTCGCGCTGAATGTAGTCGAGCGCAAAGCGCAGAATGACGGCAAGCTCGTCGACGAAAGCCGGCTCGAAGGCAGCCAAGCCATCCTGCGCCAGCCCGATCAAGGGTTCAGCGATCGATTGATGCGCGCCGCCTTCCGGCGCCAAGGTCAGCCCCGACGGCGTCGCCACCAAGATGAAACGGGCATCCTGATAACAGGCGTAGTTCAAGCCATCGAGGCCGCGGGCGATGAACGGATCGTAGAGCGTGCCGATCGGCAATAGCCGCTCGCCATTGATGGCATGCGAGAGGCCGAGCGCGGAGAGCGCGCCGAACAGATTCATCTCGGCAATGCCGAGTTCGATATGCTGGCCCTTGGGCGAGAACTCCCAATTGAATGTGGATGGGATGCGCTCGCTCTTGAACGTGTCGGCCAAGGCTTCGCGCGCGAACAGGCCGCGGCGGTTGACCCAAGGGCCGAGATTGGTCGAAACGGTCACATCTGGCGACGTCGTGACGATGCGCGAGGCAAACGGCGTGGTTGCGCGCGCGATCTCGTTGAGCAGAGCGCCGAAGCCGGTTTGCGTCGCCATTTCCGGCTGGATCGTCACCGCCAATTGCTCCGGCACTTCGATCGGCGGCGCTTTCAGATTGCGCTCGCCGGCCGCGGCGAAGGGCACCGCATCGAGAAATTTCTGGATCTCGGCCTCCGGCATTTCCAGACCTTCGAAACGGTCCCATTCATGCCCGGGCCGAATCTTCATCGCGGCATGGAACGTCTCCATCTGCGCCGGCGTCATCAGGCCGGCGTGATTGTCCTTGTGGCCGGCGAACGGCAGTCCGAGACCTTTGATCGTATAGGCGATGAAACAAACCGGGCGATCGTGATCGATGCCGTCGAACGCGTCCATGATTGCGCGCAGATCGTGGCCGCCGAGATTGTTCATCAGCCGCGCCAGTTCCTCATCGCTGCGCTGTTCGATGAGCCGCGTCACCGCGCCCTGGTCGCCGATCTCATCGAGCAGACGCTTGCGCCATGCCGCGCCGCCCTGAAACACCAAAGCCGAATAGAGCTGGTTCGGGCAATTATCGATCCACTGCCGCAGCCGCTCGCCGCCCGGCTCGCGGAACGCCGCCTGCTGCAGCGATCCGTATTTGAGCAGCACCACCTCCCAGCCGAAATTGCGGAACAGATTCTGGTAGCGCTCCCACAGCCCTTCACGGACCACGGCATCGAGGCTCTGGCGGTTGTAATCGACGATCCACCAGCAATTGCGCAGGCCGTGTTTCCAGCCTTCGAGGATCGCTTCGAAAATATTGCCCTCGTCGAGCTCGGCGTCGCCAAGCAGCGCGATCATGCGGCCTTCCGGCCGCGGCTCTCCGTTAATTTCTTGCCCCCAACCGTGCGCGCGCACGTAATCCTGCACCAGCGACGAGAACAGCGTCTGCGACACGCCAAGCCCGACCGAGCCGGTCGAGAAATCGACATCGTCGCTATCCTTGGTGCGCGACGGATAGGATTGCGCGCCTTTATAGCCGCGGAAGTTCTCGAGCTTGTCCCGGGTCTGGCGACCGAGCAGATATTGAATGGCGTGGAAGTTCGGCCCGGCATGCGGCTTCACCGCAACGCGATCCTGCGGCCGCAGCGTGTGGAAATAAAGTGCGGTCATAATAGTGGCGAGCGAGGCCGACGACGCCTGATGCCCGCCGACCTTCAGGCCGTCGGGGCTTTCGCGCAGATGATTGGCGTGATGAATGGTCCAGGTGGCGAGCCAGAGCACCTTGCGCTCGAGTTCGGTGAGGATCTGCAGGTCTTGCATGAGTGGCGCCGTTGTTAGCGGGTTTATGGAAACGCCAAATTGTCGGCGAAGCCGCCGCAAGCTACTCCACTTCGACGGTGTCGAAATCCGCCGGCAGGATGATTTCGAGAAGCTCGCAATCGTCGGAATAGTCGAGCACGGCGTGTTTGATCTTGGGCGGCTGCAGCCAGCATGAACCCTCGCGCATCGTGACGATGCCGGCGCCGTCATATTCGCCCTTGATCCAGCCTTTGAGCACATAGACCATCTGGAATTCGACGTCGTGATAGTGCCGCTTTGATACTTCCGCCGGATCGCAGGGCGGGATCATCTTGATGACATGCGCTCGCGCCAGCCCATTGGTCGCCGCCGCAATGCCGAGATCGCGATACTGCGAATAGCGGCGCAAACCGATTTCGAATGCATCGGGTGAATGATGGCTGGCAACGAAGGTTTGCTTGCGCGGTGGCGCTTTCGCAACCGGCTTGCGCCGGCGTTTTCCGCTGGCAGCCGCGCGGCGACGCGACGCGGGCTTGGCGGACGATCGGCGGCGCGCGGTCCGCGCAGCGTGACCCTTCTTGCTGCTTGCCGGTTTTTGCTTGGCTCTTGTCTTTGTTCTTGCCATTGGCTTCCTCCCTAGAATTGCAGAGCGCCATTGTGACGAATGACGGCCGAACGCGCGTCATCAGGTTTGCGTGCGCCCAACTGCCCGAGCGCGGCCTGGGTCTCTTCGACGAGAAGGTCAATCACGTGGCCCGGCCCCTCCTCGCCAAGCGCACCGAGACCCCACAAAAACGCTTTGCCGGCAAAGGCGGCTGAGGCGCCGAGCGCATAGGCGCGGACGACGTCGGTACCGCTGCGAATGCCGGAATCCATCATCACGGTGATGCGATTGCCGGCTTGCTTGACGATGGCCGGCAGCGCGTCGATCGCTGCCGGCAAAGCCTCGATCTGGCGGCCGCCGTGATTTGAAACAAACAAGCCATCAACGCCGAGCGAGATAGCTTTCTCGGCGTCTTGCGGATGCAGAATGCCCTTGACGATGAGTGTCTTCTTCCAGCGATCGCGATATTTGGCGACTTCCTCCCAGGTGAAGGCCCCTCCCATTTCCCGCTTGGCGAAGGCGATGACCTCGTTGATCGAGGGGTTGGTTCCGGCATAGCTGCGGAGACTCGCAAAGCGCGGAATGCCGTTTCGCCACAACGCCATGCTCCAGCCCGGCGACATTGCCATCTGCGCCAGCATCTTCAGATCGGGCTGGAACGCGCCGCCTAAGCCAACCACGACTTCGCGCGCCCGCGTCGTGCGCACCGGCACATCGAGCGTCAGCACCAGTGCGCTGCAGGCGGTCGCCGCGGCGCGTTGCACGAGATCGAAGCCGATGGCGTGATCGTTGCTGGCGGCGCGGTAAAGCTGAAACCAGCAGACATCCGGCGCGATTTCGGCAATCTCTTCGATGGTCGCGCCGCCCGCCATGCCAAGCACATAAGGCACGCGCGCCCTTTGTGCGGCGCGAGCGAGATGCCTGTCGGCACCCGGCCAGACAATCGCCGGACCGCCCATCGGCGCGATGCCGATCGGCGCCGCGTAGCGGCGGCCGAACAGTTCCACGTCGCAGGGCGGCAGCGACGGCACGATGCCGTAGCGCGGCACCAGCTCGACCGCGTCGAGCGCCGTCCAGTTGCGCTTGATGCCGGCGTCGTCCTTACCCGAGCCGCCGTCGCCATATTCGAAAGCAAAATGCGGCAGGCGGCGGCGCGCGCCGCGGCGCAGATAATCAATGGTCGGATAGCGCCGGTAGAGTTCGCTGTAACGCGGATTGGAATTCTTCCCGACCGCCGGCGGGGTCAGGTCTCGCGGCGCGATGATCGCCGTCGTGTCGTGCATGGGCGTTTCTCCCGTGGCGCATTATA
Organism: uncultured Alphaproteobacteria bacterium; assembly: GCA_963746715.1. Classification (GTDB taxonomy): domain Bacteria; phylum Pseudomonadota; class Alphaproteobacteria; order Rhizobiales; family Xanthobacteraceae; genus BOG-931. The sequence continues at coordinate 61,448 of CAVVCW010000004.1, forward strand.
GGCACGGGCGGACCGCGCTAGAAATGGCTGTAAGACGATCGCGCAAAGGCGAGAGGCTTGCCATCGCGGAGGAAGCGGGCACCGTCCCCGGCCATGATGCGGCCGATTTCGGTCACGGCGACGCCGGCCTTGTCGGCTTCGGCGCGAAAACCCGCGAGCTTTTCCGGGGCGAGCGTCAGCACGATCTCATAATCATCGCCGCCGGTGAGCGCGGTTTCGATCAACGCCGGATCGGCCGCGATAGCGGTTCGCGCGGCCTGCGAAAACGGCACGCGCGCCACGTCGATCTCCGCGGCCACGCCCGAGGCGCGGCCCAGCTTGGCGACATCGCCCACTAAGCCGTCGGACACGTCCATAGCGGACGCGGCGTACTGCAGGACGGCGTCGGCGAGCGCGTTGCGCGGCTCCGGCAACAAATAGCGCTGTTGGAGATGCGCCAGCATGGTCTCGGTCAACCGCCAGCGTTGTGCCAGGTTTGCATCGCGGCGCAGCCGCACGCCGAGCGCGGAATCGCCGATGGTGCCGGTGACCACAATGCTGTCGCCGGCTTTGGCGGTCGAGCGCCGCACCATGGCGCCTTTCGGCACCACGCCGAATGCCGTGATCGACACCGCGATCGGCCCCGGCGTGCGATCGGTGTCGCCGCCGAGGAGCGGACAGGCGTAGTGTTTGACGTCATCGCCGAGACCCGCGGCAAAGCTCGCGATCCAGGCGTCATCGACATTTGCCGGCAGCGAAACCGAAATAAGAAATCCAATCGGCTTCGCGCCCTTTCCCGCCAGATCCGACAGGTTCATCCGCAACACTTTGCGGGCGATTTTGTCCGGCGGGTCGTCAGGGAAAAAATGCACGCCGGCGATGACGCCGTCGGTGGTCACGACGAGATCGGAACCTGGCGGCGGGGTGATAACGGCCGCGTCGTCGGTCAAACCAAAGGCGCCGGGATCGATCGCGAGCGGAGCGAAATGGCGCGCGATCAGACGGTCTTCTGCTGACGGTCCGTCAGACATGATTGAGCCCATGGCGGCTAAGCCGGGCCGCCGGCAATTTCAGCGGCGCGGAATTGGCGCGCCAGTTGATCGAGGACGGCATTGACCATGCCGGTCTCCTCCTTGTCGACGAAAGCGCCGGCGACATCGACATATTCCGACATCACCACGCGGGCGGGCACATCGTTGCGGCAGGCAAGCTCATAGGCGCCGGCGCGCAGCACCGCGCGCAGCACCGCTTCGATCCGCTTGAGCGGCCAGCCGCGCGTGAGCACTGCGTCGATTTTCGGATCAAGGCTCATTTGTTCGCGCACGACGCCTGAGACAATATCACGGAAATAGGCCGCTTCGGCCGGCAGATATTTCGCGCCTTCGACTTCGCCGCCGAGCCAATGACTTTCGAACTCCGCCATGATCTCGTTCACGCCGGTGCCGGCGAGATCCATCTGGTACAGCGCCTGGACCGCCGCGAGCCGCGCCGCGCCGCGCTTATTGGCCTTGCGCGCGTCTTGACGCGCATCTTGGGCGTTCCGCTCGGCGTCGGCATCGGACATGTCAGCGTTTCCCGAGGCGCTTCTTGAGGCCGACCAGTGTCAGCGCGGCGCGCGCAGCGCCGCCGCCTTTGTCTTGATCGTCAACGCTGGCGCGCACTTTAGCCTGAGCCTCGTTCTCGACGGTGATGATGCCGTTGCCGATCGGAATTCCTCGGACGACGGACAGATTCAAAAGTCCGCGCGCGGATTCATGCGAGACGATTTCAAAATGGATCGTCTCGCCGCGAATGACACAGCCGAGTGCCACCGCGCCATCATAGGGCCGGCGTTTCTTCTGCGCGGCATCGAGCGCAATCGCGATCGCTGTTGGGATTTCGAGCGAGCCCGGCACGCTGACGCAGTCGAATTGCGCGCCGGCTTCCTGCAAGGCTTTCTTCGCGCCGGCGAGCAGTGCGTCGGCAATATCGTCGTAATAGCGCGCCTCGACGACGAGAATGCGTGCGCCTTTGACGCCTGTGCTGTCGTGCCTGTTGTCGCGCTTTGCTTGCCGCGGCCCGGCCATCGCTAAAACCCTTTGAACTTGCGTGCGGTCCTAGCAAGCGCGGCGTGGCCGAACAAGCAGACCATCAATGCTGTTTTGCCGTGTCGAGAAGCCGCGCGGCATAGCGCGCCATCTGATCGACTTCGAGATTGACGCGCGCGCCAACCTGCAGCGCGCCGAAAGTCGTGACTTTCAGGGTATGCGGAATGAGAAGGACCGCGAACGCGTCGCTTTTGACTTCGTTAACCGTGAGCGAAATGCCGTCGAGCGTGACCGAGCCTTTCGGCGCGACGAAGCGTGCAAGCGCCGCCGGCACGCGAAATGTCAGGCCGGAACTGTCGAGGAAATCGTCGCGTGCGATCAGTTCGGCAATGCCGTCGACATGGCCCGAGACCATGTGGCCGCCGAGCTCATCGCCGAGCCGCAGCGCCCGTTCGAGATTGAGCTTGGTGCCGTGCCGCCAGGTCCCGGCGGTGGTCAACCGCAATGTCTCGGCCGCGGCGTCGACGGCAAAGAAGGCCTGATTGCCCTTGAGCCCGCGCTCGACCACGGTGAGGCAGGTCCCCGAACAGGCAATGGAGGCTCCAATGTCGATCATGTCCGGATTGTAGGAGCAGCCGATGGTTATCCGGCGCAGGTTTTCAGCGTTTTCGTGAACTTCAATGATCTCGCCTAAGTCGCTGACAATACCCGTGAACATTCAATCACCTGCGCTCATAAATCTCTTGCCGATCGGGCCCCACGGGCTCGGTTGCGATCAACTTCAGACGCTGTTTGAGCATCGCCAGGGCGTCCGCATCAAGCGCCTCGACCCCGTCGGCGCCGACGATCTTTTCGGAATGAAACAGCACGGCCTCATCGATCAGATCGGCCTTCATCAGAGCCGCGGCCAGCGTCGGGCCGCCTTCGACCATCAGTCTGGAAATGCCCTTCGCCGCCAGAAAACCCAGCGCATCCTCAAGATCGAGCGGGTCGGTGCTCTCGGGCGAGCGTAGCACTTCGACGCCGAGCGGCAGCAGCCGGAATTCGGCGTCTTGCGGCGCGGACATGCCGGCGATCGCCCAAACCGGCGTCGCGTAGGCGCTCTTCGCCAGACGCGAGTTCAACGGCAGCCGCAGCATGCTGTCGGCGATGATCCGCACCGGCGAATCCTTTGCCATGCCCGGCAAACGGCAGGTCAGCATCGGATCGTCGGCAAGCACGGTGCCGATGCCGATCATGATGGCGTCGTTCTGCGCGCGCAGGAGATGAACGCGGTCGTGCACCGCCTCACCGGTGATCGCCACCGGCCGCCGCCCGGCGGCGCCGACTTTGCCATCGGCGGAAATCGCGAGCTTGAGCATCACACGAGGACGGCCGCGGGTCATGCGGCTGATATGCCCCGCAAGATCATGACGGGCCTCGTCGGCGCCAATGCCGATGTCGACCGGAATACCGGCGGCGCGCAGCCGCGCGTGGCCTTGGCCGGCCACTTCGGGATTGGGATCCTCGATCGCAGCGACGACGCGCGAAATTCCGGCGGCAATCACCGCATCGGCACATGGCGGCGACTTGCCAAAATGCGAACACGGCTCCAGCGTCACATAGAGCGTCGCGCCACGCGCTGCCGGCCCTGCCCTGCGCAACGCCTCGACCTCGGCATGCGGGCGGCCACCCGGCTGGGTCCAGCCGCGGCCGACAATCATGCCGTCTTTGACGATCACTGCACCGACAGCGGGATTGGGCCAGGTACGGCCGAGACCTCGGCGGCCGAGGCTCAGCGCAAGCTCCATGAAGCGCAGATCGTCGGCCGCAGCGATTGCCCGCACGCTCCCGTGCACGCTCCCCTGCACGCTCCTTTGCGCGCTCACTCCGCCGCCTCATCCCCCGATAATTCGGCGAGCGCAGCCTCGAAATCCTTGGCTTCGCGGAAATTACGATAGACCGAGGCAAAGCGCACATAGGCGACGTCATCGAGGTCGCGCAGATGCGCCATCACCGTCTCGCCGATGCTTTCCGACGACACTTCGCTTTCGCCGAGGCTTTCCAATTCGCGGACGATCTTCGACACCATGTGATCGATGCGCTCGGGCTCGACCGGCCGCTTGCGGCAGGCGATCTGCATCGAGCGCAACAGCTTGTCGCGATCGAACGGCACGCGCCGCCCGTTACGCTTGATCACCACGAGTTCGCGCAGCTGCACCCGCTCGAAGGTGGTGAAGCGGAAATTGCAGGCGAGACAGACCCGGCGGCGGCGGATGACGGAGGAATCTTCCGTGGGCCGCGAATCCTTCACCTGGGTGTCGAGGCTCGAACAGCTTGGACAACGCATGGCCTTACCCCTCCGCGCTACCCTTTGGTCCTAGCCCTCGTAAATCGGAAACCGGCTCACCAGGCGATTGACCTTTTCGCGTACGCTCGCCTCGGCTTGCGCATCTTCCTCGGCGCCCTTTTGCGAGAGTGCATCAAGCACTTCGGCGATCAAGTCGCCAATCTGTCTGAATTCGGCAATGCCGAAGCCGCGCGTCGTGCCGGCCGGCGTGCCGAGCCGCACGCCCGACGTGACCATCGGCTTTTGCGGATCGAACGGAATGCCGTTCTTGTTGCAGGTGATGTGTGCGCGGCCGAGCGCGATTTCCGCGACCTTGCCGGTCAGATTCTTGCGCCGCAGATCGACCAGCATCAGATGCGTGTCGGTGCCGCCGGAGACGATATCGAGACCGCGGTTCTTCAAGGTCTCGGCCAGTGCCTTGGCATTCTCGACCACGCCCTTGGCGTAAGTCTTGAACGACGGCCGCAGCGCCTCGCCAAAGGCCACCGCCTTGGCCGCAATAACATGCATCAGCGGGCCGCCCTGCATGCCGGGGAACACCGCTGAATTGAGCTTCTTCGCCAGTTCCTCGTCATTGGTCAGAATCGTGCCGCCGCGCGGGCCGCGCAGCGTCTTGTGCGTCGTGGTCGTCACCACATGCGCATGCGGAAACGGGCTCGGATGCGCGCCGCCGGCGACGAGGCCGGCGAAATGCGCCATGTCGACCATCAGATAGGCGCCAACTTCATCGGCAATCTCGCGGAAGCGGCGGAAGTCGATGATCCGCGGATAGGCCGAGCCACCGGCGACGATCACCTTCGGCTTATGCTCTTTGGCGAGCCGCTCCACCTCCGCCATGTCGATGAGGTTGGTGTCGCGGGTGACGCCGTAAGGCACCACCTTGAACCACTTGCCGGACAGATTGACCGGCGAGCCGTGGGTCAGATGCCCGCCGGCGGCGAGATTGAGCCCCATGAACGTGTCGCCCGGCTGCATCAGCGCCATGAACACTTCGGCATTGGCCGAGGCGCCGGAATGCGGCTGCACATTGGCGAAGGCGCAACCGAACAATTTGGTCACACGATCGATCGCAAGCCGTTCCGCGACATCGACATATTGGCAGCCGCCGTAGTAGCGCTTACCCGGCAGGCCTTCGGCATATTTGTTGGTCAGAACCGAGCCCTGCGCCTCGAGCACGGCGCGGCTGACGATGTTCTCGGACGCGATCAGCTCGATTTCGTCGCGCTGGCGGCCGAGCTCAAGCTTGATCGCCTCGGCGATCTCGGGATCGCTTTCGGCGACGCCGGCGGAGAAAAAATCCTCCTCCGTAACATTGGCTTGGTGGGTGACCGACATAACGTTCTCTGCCTCGATTCTCGCCCTGTTGCGCGGGAAAACGCTCTCAAGCGGGTGATACACCGCTGGGCCCGCGCACGCCAGCGCCGAGCCTCAAGTGGTGGATATTTCGGCCTATATCGCCGCTATATTTAGGGATTTTGCCGCCGCGCCCGCAAGCGGGGCCGACCTTTAAAATTTAGTCGGCTAAAGTTTTGTCGTCGCCGGGATTGCCGGGGCGCCAAGGCCGTCACGGCTGTAGATATCCTCGCGGAACTGCACGACACCGTCCGACGCCGCCCAGGCGGTGACATAGACCCAATGCAGCGGCACCTGCTTGGTGAGCTGCGCATCCTTGCGCTCGCCGGATTTGATGACGCGGTCGATCTCTTCCGGCGTCCAGCCTTTGGTGTCGTCGAGAAGCCAATTGACCAGTTCGCGGACGTTCTGCACCCGCATGCAGCCCGAGGAATGAAAGCGGAAATCGTCGCCGAACAAATTCTTCAGCGGCGTGTCGTGCATGTAGACGCCGTAGGCGCTCGGAAAATTGATGCGGATCGTGCCGAGCGAATTCTTGGCGCCGGGGTCCTGCTTGAACGTGTAATTGGTCGCGTCCGTCGAGTACCAATTGATATCCGAAGGCTGCAACTCCCTTTGCTTGCCGTCGAGAATGCGGATGTGATTGTCGGTCAGATAGTCCGGCTGATCCTGCATCTTCGGGATCAGATCCTTGCGCACGATCGAGGCCGGCACCGTCCAATACGGATTGAAATTGATCTGGATGATCTTGCTGTTGATGTCGGGCGACGGCCGGTCGGGCTTGCCAGCGACGGCGGCGTGCCGCGACACCACCAGGTCGTTTTGGATCGCCTCGACGCGGGCCGCGGGGATATTGGCGACGACGTAACGCGGCCCGAGATTGGTGGAAAGCGTCTTGAGCCGCTCGATATTGATCTTGAGCTGATCGCGCCGCGTTGTCGCCGGCACGTTGAGCGCATCGAGGGTCGCCTCACGCACGATGCCGTCGATGGTGAGGCCGTGGCGCGCCTGAAACCGCCGCACCGCCTCCTCGACATAGGAATCGTAAATATCGTTGCCGACCGCGCTCGAATCGAGATCGCCGGATGCCGAAAGCCGGCCGCGCAAATCGGCCACGCTCGGATGGCGATTGCCCAGCCGCAATTCATCGACCTTCGGCACGGTCGGCCAACCGCCGCGCGTAACGATCCCGTCATAGGTCTCCATGGCGTGCGCCGTGGTTTCCGCGGTCGCTGCCGATAGCGTCGGCGCGGACGCCCGCGGCATATGAATGGTGCGCGAGGCCTGATCGAAGCTCTGGCCGAACTCGCCGTGGTCGGTCTCGCCGATCAAAGCATTGAGGGGCTGGTCTTCAGCCAGCGCCTTGCCGACAGCCGCGCTCGCCGTCGCCGCGCCGGCGAGGCCGCGCAAGAATAAACGCCGCGAAAACCTATGTTGCGATCCGCTCATAGAGCGCTGTGTCCGCTAAAGCGTGCCGGCTGGCATGTGCACCGATCCACGAAGCCGCCCCCACGGCCGAACTAACATGGCGGCAGACCGAACCAAAGGCCTCAGCCCGCCGCAACACATTCGTTTTATGCATGGCCGGCTGGGCGGTTTTGTGACGGCGTCTCGCCCTGCCGTGCTTAACTGGCGCAAACGGCGCCGCTTCACCGCGCCTGGTGCCGCTTAAGTGCATCCGGCCGGCCGCCATCTCGCTGGCGGAGCCGCATAGGTGAACGCGGCATGAGAGAACGCAAAAGACAGCGAACGCAAAAAGGCCCCGGCATCGATGCCGGGGCTAGGTACGCCAGTACATGGGAAACGAGTGATTGGGAAATCGAGACTCTAACTCTGGGCGAATGAAGTCGCCGCGGGCCCCGAAAGCGCTCCCCGAGTTTTGTCTCGGGGAGCTTGAATTCGGGATCGCGCCTCGCCTCGATCTTAGAGGCGATAGAGGATCTGATCGGTCCAGAACCGCTCGAGCCGGTGCAGCGCCTTGTTGAGGACGCTGAACTCGTCGGCATTGATGCCGCCGACCTGCTCCACCGTGCGCACGTGCTTCTGATAGAGCGCGTCCACGGCGTCACGGACCTCGATGCCCTTCTCGGTGAGCTTGATGCGCACCGAACGGCGATCGACCCGCGAGCGCTGGTGATCGAGGAAGCCCATTTCAACGAGCTTCTTGAGGTTGTAGGAGACGTTGGAGCCGAGATAGTAACCGCGCGTGCGCAACTCGCCGGCGGTGAGCTCCTTGTCGCCGATATTGTACAACAGCAGCGCCTGCACCGAATTGATGTCGGCACGGCCGCGGCGGTCGAATTCGTCTTTGATGACATCGAGCAAGCGCCGATGCAGACGCTCGACAAGAGTCAAAGCCTCGAGATAGTGCGGGCGGATATGGTCGAAACGCGCCTCACGATCGGCGGTATCGACCGTCTTTGCGACGGCTTTCATGTTGACGCCTTTCCCAAGCTTATTTGTATCAAGTCTTATGTTTATCGACGGACCCTGTTTCCCGCCGTATCGCGCCAACATACCGGTGAGGGTCTAAGATCAGTTTAAATAACACGCTAAAAATAACGTTTATTCGTGCGGCCGCCGGTGATTTATTGCCGCTAAAATTGTGGCAAATGGCGATACGTTTTGTTCACCCAACAAGAGCGGCCCGATTTGCGCGGCAAAAACGAAGTGGTGCAAACATGGCAGTAAAACATGGCAGTAAAACGTGCGCCATTCGAGTATCGGACCGACCCTGCCGTGCCGCGCTTTAGCGACGACCGTCCGATCATCGTCTTCGACGGCAAATGCGTGTTCTGCTCGGGCTTCGCGCAATTCGTTCTGCGTGCCGACCGTCAGGCGCGCTTCCGGCTGCTGGCGGCGCAAAGCGCATTGGGCGATGCGCTCTACCGGCACTTCGGTCTCGATCCCGTCAACTACGAAACGTATATCTTGCTGGAGCATGGTGTCGCTTATTTCCGCTCCGAAGCCGCGCTGCGGATTCTCGAAGGATTGGGCGGACCTTGGCGTCTCACATCACTCGGCCGTCTCTGTCCGCTTCCGCTCAGAGACAGCGTCTATGATTTTGTCGCACGCAATCGGCTGCGTTGGTTCGGCGCGCGACAGACCTGCTACACTCCCGACCCGTCGCACGCGGACCGCTTTGTTTCATGACAACCGGAATCAAGGTCTTCATCGTCGGCGGATACGGAATATTCGGTGGCCAACTCGTCGAATTGCTCGAGAACGAGCCGCAGCTGATATTGTTCATCGGCGGCCGTTCGCTCACCAAAGCGCAAAGCTTCGTCAGATCGCGCGTCAATGCCGAGGCGCACCTGACGCCTGTCGCGTTCGATCGCGACGGCGATGTCGCGGCGCAATTAGCGGCCGCCAGCCCGGACATCCTGGTCGACGCCAGCGGGCCGTTCCAGAATTACGGCGACCGCCCCTATCGAGTTGTCGAAGCGTGCCTCAAGCTCGGCATCAATTACCTCGACCTCGCCGACGGATCGGATTTCGTCGCCGGCATCGGCGCCTTCGACGCACAAGCGCGAGACGCCGGTATCTACGTTCTCTCCGGTGTATCGAGCTTTCCCGTCCTCACCGCCGCGGCTGTCCGCAGGCTCACCACCGGCATGGCCGCCGTAACCGCGATCCGCGGCGGCATTGCGCCCTCACCTTATGCCGGAGTTGGCGAAAACGTTATTCGCGCCATTGCGGGTTATGCCGGCCAGCCTGTTCCACGCACACGCGGCGGCACGATCAGCTCGGGCTATCCCTTCACCGAGCAATTTCATTACACCATCGCGCCGCCCGGTTGTGTGCCCTTGGAGCGGCGCATGTTCTCTCTCGTCGACGTCCCTGACCTGCGCGCGCTCTCTCCGCTATGGCCCGAGGCGAAAGATATCTGGATGGGCGCCGCGCCCGTGCCGCAAATTCTGCATCGGGGTCTCACCCTGCTCGCTTGGCTCGTCCGCCTGCGATTTATCCGAAGCTTGTTGCCGTTAGCACCGCTGTTTCATTTCGCCACCAATCATGTGCGTTGGGGCGAACATCGTGGCGGCATGTTTGTCGAAATCGAAGGCACGGATTTCCCCGGCTCTCCGATCAAACGGTCGTGGCATTTGCTTGCCGAAGGCGACGACGGGCCTTTAATTCCATCGATGGCGGTCGAGGCCATTGTTCGTGGCGCGTTGCGGGGAGCCGCCCCGCGCCCGGGCGCCCGTCCGGCAGTCCGCGACCTCGAACTCGACGCCTACGAGAGAATCTTCAGCACCCGCACCATCCATGCCGGCGTTCGCGATGAGACGTCGCGCAACACTCAACCTCTTTATCAGCGCATATTGGGCGACGCCTACAGCGAACTGCCCGCTGAAATTCGCGCGATGCACAACGTCGAAAGCTCCGCCGCCGCGCAAGGACGAGCTCGTATGCAACGCGGATACAATCCGCTGGCGCGCCTTGCTGCAGCCTTCATCGGCTTTCCGCGGACTGCTTCCGACACGTCGGTCCGCGTCGAATTCACAGCGTCACAAGGCGAAGAGTTCTGGTTCAGGAGATTCGGTGCGGGATGTTTCGGCAGCCATCAGTTTGCCGGTCGCGGAACATCGGACGGATTGCTGTGCGAGCGGTTCGGCCCATTCACATTTGCCATGGCGCTCGTCCCCGACGGCGAGCGCCTTTTGCTGGTTTTGCGCCGCTGGAGCGTGTTTGGAATTCCATTGCCGATGTGGCTCTGTCCACGCTCGGTCTCCTATGAAAGCGTCGAAGACGGGCGCTTCAATTTTCACGTCAAGATCAGTCACCCTCTCACTGGCCTCATCGTCAGCTATGACGGCTGGCTGAAGCCGGTGAATTGAGCTTTTGCGAACAGGCTGGGAGGGAATCCTCACAAGGCTGGCTTGGCGACCATAAGCCAGACAATCGCCAGCACCGAGGCAAAGCCCGGAAAGCCGAACAGAAACCACAGCCGAAACAGCCGATGATACTCGCCCGGCAACGGCTCCTCCGCGGACGCCGCAGCGCGGGCGAGATCGCGCATGCGCATTTGCATCCAGACCACCGGAAGCCAGAACACGCCGGCAATGGCATAGAGCACAAGCGAAACGACGATCCAGCTTTCGGCGAAGGATGCCCCGGTCGTTTGCATAAGCAGATAGCCGGTGACCGGCTGCACCGCGACCGCCGTCGCGGTGAACAGAAAATCCGCCAGCACGACCACACCCGCAGTCCGCGCAATGAAGGCCGCATCCCGACTCAAGTGGGCCACGAGCATGAAAAAGGCGATACCGGCGCCAGTACCGAGAATAACTGTCGCGCCAATAATGTGCAGGAACTTAATGAGATCGTAGATCACGTAGAGCGGCGCTCCGGCTCGCCGACCCGGCCTGTCGAGCCGTAGCGCGAAAAGCGAGAGAAGGCTGGTGGGAGAGGTAGGACTCGAACCTACGAAGGCGTAAGCCAGCGGATTTACAGTCCGCCCCCTTTGCCACTCGGGACACTCTCCCGGAACCGGGCGAAAACCGCAGGCTCCGGCCGCCCAGCCGAGGGCGCTATATGGTTGGCGCATCAAAACTAGTCAATCGAAAAGGGCGAACGGCCGAATTGCTTTGCGCCGCGACGCATGACAGAAGCCGCGACAGACGAAAGGGCTGCACGAACACATGCGCGAACGCAAATGGCAGGGCAAACGGCCGGCAAAGCCCGGGGATAAGCCCTACCGCAAACCGGGCAGATCCCACCAAGGCGGCGCCGGCCGAAGCGGGGCATCGACCTGGCGCGATCGGGGCGACGCGCCGACCGACGTGATCCTTTACGGCTGGCACTCGGTGACGGCGGCGCTCGCCAATCCGGCCCGCCATATCCGGCGTCTTTTGGTGACCGAAAATGCGCTGCGGCGCCTCACCGAAGAAGGCGTCACGCTGCCCCTCGCTCCGGACGTGGTGCGGCCGGACGCGATTGCGGCGCGGCTGACGCCGGATGCGGTGCATCAAGGGCTCCTGGCCGAGGCCGATCCGCTCCCCTCGCCCAGCGTCGAAACCTTGGATCCTTCCGGCATCGTGCTTGTGCTCGATCAGATCACCGATCCGCATAATGTCGGCGCGATCATGCGCACGGCGGCAGCCTTCGCCGTCGCCGCCATCGTCACGACGGCGCGGCACAGTCCGGATGCGACCGGCGTTCTTGCCAAGTCCGCCTCCGGCGCGCTTGAACTGGTGCCGATCGTCATCGTGCAGAATCTCGCCCGCGCGCTGGCCGGCCTGAAGGACCGCGGCTTCCTCACCGTAGGTCTCGACTCGAGCGCGGCGGATGATCTCGCTGCCATTCCACTGCGCGCGCCGCTGGCGCTGGTGCTCGGCGCCGAAGGCAAAGGGCTTCGCCAATTGACCGGCGAGACCTGCGATTGCCTGGCGCGGCTCGATCTGCCGGGCGAGATCAAGAGCCTCAACGTGTCCAACGCCGCGGCGCTGGCGCTCTACATCGCTTCGCGCGCGACGGCTTGATTGCGTGATCCTGTTCTTCATTGCGCGTGATCTTATCGGAAAACCGGGATCCACTTTTCCGGATCACGCGCGGAAAAAACAAAGGCCCGCAACGCGCGGGCCTTCGCAGATTTTGATCGATCGCTTGCGCGCAATCAGCCGTGCCAACCGACCGGACGACGCCAATTGCCGCGATAGGGCCCACCGTAATAGCGCGGATGCGCATACATCGGCGCACGATAGGCATAGTGCGGACGATAGTAGAGATGCGAATAATACGGCGGCGGGACCGGCGCCGGACCGTAGCCATATCCTCCCGGAACGTAGGGATAGTTGGCAGCAGGCGCATAGGCCGTGTCCGGTGAATAAGTCGCGTAAGGCTGCATCAGGCCGGGGCCGGAATAGTTCGGACCCTGATTGACCACGTAAAGCGGCGAGACACCGCAAGTGTTGCAGCGCCCGGGTGTCCAGCCACTGCCCCAACCGCCGCCCCAGCCGACAGCGCCGCAGCAACCGCCGCCATTACCCCAATACGAGCTGCCGCCCCAGGCGGAGCCGCAGCAGGTGTTTACGGCGATCGGCGCCGGCGCGACCGGCACGGAATAGACCGCGGCCGCCGTCGGCGCGCCGCAGCCGCCGCAACCGCCATAGCCGCCGTAGCCGCCATAGCCGACGGGCGCGACTTCGGCATAGGCGACCGGAGCGGCATAGCCCCAATCGCCGCAGCAGGCTGACGCCATCGACGTCATGCCGACTGTGAATAATGTGGCGAGAGCCACAAAGACAACGCGGTGAAACGACATGTTACTCCCCTACTGGCTTGCCTCCGCAAGGGAGGCTGATGGGGCAAGCCGGTCGCGGCCTGCCGAAAAAAGCTACCGGCCATGCCCTCCGTGGCCGTGGCGGCGCCTGCCGGGCCCCCAGCCGGTGTAAACGTCGACATTCGGCGTCGGATAATTCGGCGGCATGATCGTCACCGGCTCGCTGTTACCCGAGCTGGACGACCAGCTGCGGTAATAGGTCGGCGCCGGTGGCGGCAACGGCCGGTTAGCTGGCGGAATGATTTCGAGCCGGCCATAGCCCGGACGCCTGTTGTCCTTGGGGTAGTAGCCAGGCACGGCGCCGGCCGGATAGGCGGTCAAGAGCGGCCGGTAGACCACGGTCGGCGCCACGAGCCCCGGCCGATCGAGGCCGAACTCGCCTTCGACGATGCCGTAGGACGCGTCGATGCCATTGATGATGACGGGGACCCCGGGCTTGCCTGGAATAACGATTTCCGGCTCGCGCTGCGCCAGCGCGGGCGACGCGGTCACCGCTAGTAGCAAAGCCGCACAGAGGAGACGCATAAGCACCCGCAGACGTACAAATCCGTCGGCAGAGTACGGAAGCGGCGGCGGGATTTGGTTTATAAGCAGCAACGAGAGATACTGAATTATTTAGTAAGATTAACCGCTTGCTACCAACGCTCAGCGACGGCCTCAATCGCGCGTGCTGCTCTGCAGCAAAACGCGATGCGATTTGCCGACGCTCTGCCCTCCTCCAACACACGACTTTTGACGTACGACCTCTGGCGGACAGACAGCGCCATGACGCGCGTCTAACGTGCGCAATGGGTTGCCACGCGTGAGACGACGTCACGCAAAACTGCAGCCCGGCGACAACAAAACTTGGGGGAGGTCACCCATGACCACAATGGCAGTCAATGCGCCACGCACTGGCGGCATGACAAGCCAAGAGCGACTTGTCATTTTCGCTTCTTCGCTTGGCACCGTTTTCGAGTGGTACGACTTTTACATCTACGGAACACTCGGCGTGTTCCTTGCGAAATATTTCTTCTCCAACGTGCCGGCCAATGTCGGCTTCATCTTCGCGCTGCTGGCGTTCGCCGCAGGCTTTGCCGTCCGCCCGTTCGGCGCGCTGATCTTCGGCCGTTTTGGCGACATGATTGGCCGCAAATACACCTTCCTCGTCACCATGAGCCTGATGGGCATCGGCACATTCTTCATCGGCGTGCTGCCGGGCTATGCCTCGTGGGGAATTATGGCGCCGGTCGTGCTGATTGCGCTGCGCCTGGTCCAAGGTCTCGCCCTCGGCGGCGAATATGGCGGGGCGGCGATCTACGTCGCCGAGCATGCGCCGTCCAACAAGCGCGGCTATTACACGTCGTGGATTCAGACCACCGCAACGCTCGGCCTGTTCCTGGCGCTGCTTTTGATCCTCGGCATCCGCACCGCGATGGGCGAAGCCGCATTCGCCGATTGGGGCTGGCGCATCCCGTTCCTGCTCTCCGCGATCCTTCTTGCCGTCTCGCTCTGGATCCGGCTCAAGCTCAATGAATCGCCGCTGTTCGCGAAGATGGTCGAGGAAGGCAAGCAGTCCAAGCGGCCGCTGACCGAAGCCTTCGGCCAATGGTCGAACCTGAAGATCGCGATCCTGGCTTTGTTCGGCGCCACCGCCGGCGAAGCCGTGGTCTGGTATGGTGGACAGTTCTACGCCCTGTTCTTCCTGACCCAGACGCTGAAAGTGCCTGGGGTCTCGGCGCAGATCATGCTCGCGATCGCGCTTTTGATCGGCACGCCTTGCTTCATCCTGTTCGGCGCTTTGTCGGACCGGATCGGGCGCAAGCCGATCATGCTGGCGGGCTTTGCGCTGGCGGCGGTGACCTACTTCTACATCTTCCAGGGCATCACCCACTTCGCCAATCCGAAGCTCGAATCGGCGCTGGCCAATGCGCCGGTGACGGTCACCTCAAATCCGGCTGAATGCTCGTTCCAGTTCAAAGCGACGGGCACCGAGAAGTTCACTACCGGCTGCGACAATATCAAAGCCGCGCTGGTGAATCTGTCGGTGAATTATAACAACATCACCGCGCCGGCCGGCACCAAGGCGAGCGTGCAGATCGGCGATCAGACGATCGCGGCCGACGCGCCCAACCTTGCGGCCACCATCGCCGCTGCGGTGAAGGCGCACGGCTATCCGGCGAGCGCCGATCCGGCCGACATCAACTATCCGATGACGGTCCTCTTGCTCGTGATCCTGGTTGTCTACGTGACCATGGTCTACGGGCCGATCGCCGCGTGGCTTGTGGAGATGTTCCCAACCCGCATCCGCTACAGCGGTGTGTCGTTGCCCTACCACATTGGCAACGGCTGGTTCGGCGGCTTCTTGCCGGCCACCGTGTTCGCCATCGTGGCGGCGACCGGCAACATCTATTCGGGCCTTTGGTACCCGATTGCGATTGCCGCAATGAGCTTCGTCGTGGCGCTGATCTTCGTGCCCGAGACGAAGGACCGCAACATCGCGACGATGTAATAGACACTAAGCCACAAGCTAAACGACAACGGGGCGGCGATGAGCCGCCCCGTTTGTTTTACGAGCGCTAAATCAGCCGGCGCGCGATAAAATTACGCAGAGCGGCGGCAAGACCGCATAACAGAGCAAAGGCGAGCGCCGCACCGACCGGTTCTTCGGCAATCGTGACGAGCGAGTGCGGCCCGCTCCACGGCGCGACCAACTTGAGCGCTGCTGCGACAAAGCCGATCGCCGCGCCGTAAAGCAGCGCGCGCGTCGTATTCCACGGGGCGTCATTGGCTTCTCGGCGCATGGCCGGAGGAGGCTAGCGCTTTTTCGGCTTGGCGCTAGTGCCCCGCCCCTGCCGCGGCTTGCGGCTTCGGCCGCTTCATCAGAAGCCCGAACGCGGCCAGTGCCAGGAACAGCACCGTCAGCATCAGGAATACATCGGCATAGCTCAGGACCGCGGCTTGCAGGCGCACCATGGCCATCATCTTGGCGAGCGCCTGCCGCTGCCCGTCGGAGCTTTGGAAGCGCGCTGCAAGATTGGCAAGCGTCTCATTGGCCATGACATTCGCCGGGTTCACCGCTTCGTGCAGCCGTGTCAGGTGCAGATCCATGCGGTCGTTGAACCAGGTATTGATGGCGGCAAGCCCGATGGCGCCGCCGAGATTGCGCATCAGGTTGAACAGGCCGGAGGCATTCTTGACGCGCTCAGGCGGAAGTGTTCCGAGCGCGGTATTGGTCACCGGAATGATGGCGAACATCAAGCCCACGCCGCGGAATATTTGCGGCCACAGCAATTCCCAGAAATCCCAATCCGAAGTGACATAAGTCATCTGCCAGGTGCCGACCGCGAAGAAGACGAAGCCTGCCACCAGAATGAAACGCGGATCGAGCCTCTCGTTGAGCTGGCCGGCGATCGGCGCGGTGAGGAACATCACCAGGCCGGAGACGAACATGGTCTCGCCGATCATCAGCGAGTCGTAGCCGCGCACTTGCGCGAGATAGACCGGATAGAGATAGGTCAAGCCGTAAAGCCCGATGCCGAGCACGAAGGAAAACAGGCTGCCGACGGCGAAATTGCGGTTGGCGAAAGCGCGCAGGTCGACGATCGGCACCCGCGCGGTGAGCACGCGGGCGAAGAAGACAATCGCCGACAGCGCTGAAACGATGGCGACCGCGAAAATCGTGTCGTCGTCGAACCATTCGTAACGCGGCCCCTCTTCGAGCACATATTCGAGCGCGCCGAGAAAACCGGCCATGCTGAGCAGACCGTACCAATCGAAATTCTTCAGCAGCGCGAAATCCGGCTTGTCGAAATCGACCAGCAGATAGGTCGCGATGGTGACGGCGATGCCGGGCGGGACATTGATGAAGAACAGCCAGTGCCACGAATAAGCATCGGTCAGGTACCCGCCGACGGTCGGGCCGATGGTCGGCGCCAATGTCGCGATCAGACCGACCACCGGGGCTACGAACTTTTGCCGCGGGCCTTGGAAGATCAAATAAGCGGTGGCGAACACCGTCGGCACCATGCCGCCGCCGATGAAACCTTGCACGGCGCGCCACACGATCATGCTGTCGATCGAGGTACTCGTACCGCACATGATGCTGGCGAGGGTGAAGCCGCCGGCGGAAATCGTAAACAGGATGCGCGTACCGATGGCGCGCGACAAAAATCCCGACAACGGAATGGCGACGACTTCGGCGATCAGATACGCCGTCTGCACCCAGGGAATCTCATCGGCTGATGCGGACAGGCCGGCCTGAATATCGGACAGCGACGCCGACACGATCTGGATGTCGAGGAACGCCATGAACATGCCGAAGCACATGGCGAGAAAGGCGAACAACCGGCGCGGCGGGATCGGCTCAAGCGCCGCGCGCGGCTGTTGCTCGGCCTGGGACCTTGGCCGGGGAACTCTACGGGAAGGAAGCGTTGCGGAGATCGAGGTCACGGCATCTCCTCCGCGGTCTATTGAGCATCGGACTGCAGGTTGGGAACGGCCTCGGCGGCATTGGCCGTCGAAGTCAGGCCGGCATCACGCGCCGCGCCGGGCTTGGTGTTGACGCTGACCACGACCGACATCCCCGGCCGCAACATGCGCTGCGCCGCGACGCCGGCCGGCACTTCGATCCGCACCGGCAGCCGCTGCACGATCTTGGTGAAATTGCCGGTGGCATTGTCCGGCGGCAGCAGCGAGAACACCGAGCCGGAAGCCGGCGACAGCGACGTGACCCGCCCGGTGATGTCGTGATCCGGCAGCGCATCGACGCTGATCGAAACCGGCTGGCCGGGATGGATGCGGGCGAGCTGGGTCTCCTTGAAATTGGCGTCGACATAAATGTCGTTGAGCGGCACGAGGCTCGCCACGCGCTGTCCGGTTTGCACATAGTCGCCGGTCTGGACCGCGCGGTTGCTGAACACGCCGTCGACCGGAGCGCGGATGATGGTGAACGACAGATCGCGTTCGGCCTTTGCCAGCGCGGTCTGCAACTCATCGAACGTGCGCGAGGCTTCTTGTTGCTGCGCCTTCAGCACGTCGAGATTGGCCTCGGCCGCCTCGATCATCGCCTGCGCGCTCTGGATCGCGGCGGCGGCCTGATCGCGGCTCGCAATCGCCTGTTCGAGCGTCTGCTGGCTGGCAAATCTCTGCGCCGCGAGCGCTTGCTGCCGGTCGAATTCAAGCTGGGTCTTTTTGGCTTCGGCCTGCGCCGAAAGCATCTGCGCCTTGGTCTGGTCGACATTGGCCTGCTGCGCCACGACCTGGCGGCCGATGCGATCGACGGTAGCCTGTTGAGTCGCCGCCTTTTCCCGCGCCGCATCCACCGCGAGCTGGTAATCGCCATTGTCGATGGTGGCGATCACGTCGCCCGCATGTACCGTCGCATTGTCGTTGACCGGAATGCTCGCGACATAGCCGGAGATTTTCGAGGCCAGCGTCGTGTTATGGGCGCCGACATAGGCGTCGTCGGTCGAGACCATGTAACGGCCGGAAATCCACCAATGCGCGCCTACTCCGCCCGCGACCATGATCGCAATGGCCGCAGCCGTTGCGATCAGCTTACGGCGACCGAAGGCCGGCCACAGCGACACCCGGCGCGGCGCGGGCTCGACGTCGTCGTCATCACCCTCTGTGCTCAACGGTTTAACGTCGACGATCAAACTCTGGCCTTCCACGACCGCCGGGAGATGCGTCTCCGTCTCTGCGTCCTTGCCGTGATATGATTTTTGGCCGCGATACGAATCTTGGTCTCGGAACATGGCCCGCTCCATTTCAAGTTTGCTGTCATTGACCAAATGGTCATTGACCGAACGGTTCGGTCATTTTATATAAAGCGCGGTTCGGTAAGTCAATATGACCGAACCGTTCGGTCAATAATAATTAAGGACTGCCTGATAAGGCATTGGTGAGGCCTGATAATCCGCCTCACGGTGTAAGGGAGACCACGACAATGAACGCGCAGGCCCAGCTTAAGGCGGCCCCCAACGCAGCGGACGACAGCGCCAAACGCCGCCAGATTGTTCAGGGTGCGCGGGAGATCTTCCTCGCCAGAGGCTTTGACGCCGCCAGCATGAGCGACATTGCCCGCGCCGCCGGCGTCTCCAAGGGCACGCTCTACGTCTATTTCGAGAACAAGGAGCAGTTGTTCGAGGCCATCGTCCATGAGGAGTGCCTCGTCCACGCCGAAGGCGCCTTCGACTTCGATCCCGGCAATCACGATGTCGAGGCGGTGCTGACCCGGCTCGGCAGCGCCTATCTCGGCTTCCTTTGCACCGCCGAAAAGGCCTCCGCGCTCCGCACCGTCGCCGCCATCGCCGACCGCATGCCCGAAATTGGGCGCGTGTTTTACGAGACTGGTCCGGCGGTCGGCATTGCCAAACTGGCCGCCTATCTCAAGGCACAGAACGAGGCGGGCGTGCTGGCGGTCGACGATTGCACGGTTGCCGCGGCGCAGTTCCTGGATTCATCCAAGTCGACGCTATTCATGCCAGTGCTGTTCAACTTCGGAGGCGCGCCGCAAGCGGACGCCATCAGCCATGTCGTCGGCATGGCCGTGCGCACATTCATGCGCGCCTATCGCATAAACGCCTAGTTTGCGCCCCGGCACCGCCTGCCCTCGCGGCTATTTCTCTCACGTCTTGCCGGGAACCGGCACCGGGCCGTATCGTTTTCCTGTATGAAAGGTGTTTGCGTCTGCGCCGGCCGTGCGCACACGATGTTGATCAGTTTAACGAAAAGATTTGCTTTCATTCCCGATAGGGTATTGCAAACCCGCCAAAGACCGGATGCCACGCGCCGGATTGCGAGGACGAGCGGACGATGACCAGTTTGAAATCGCTGCCGGACCATGGCCAAGCCGTGTGGCTTGATTTTCTATCGCGCGGCTTCATCGCCAAGGGCGGCTTGAAGAAACTCGTCGACGAGGACGGCCTTCGCGGCGTCACCTCGAACCCCTCGATTTTCGAGCAAGCCATCGATCACGGCGATGAATACGACGAAGCTGTCGCGCAAATCCTGAAGACGCATGACCGGCCAGCCGGCGAAATTTTCGAGCAGATCGCGGTCGAGGATATCCAGCGCGCGACCGACGTGCTGCGCCCGGTCTTTGATGCGACGAAAGGCGCCGACGGTTTTGTCAGCATCGAAGTCTCGCCCTATCTGGCAAAGGACACCACCGGCACGATCGCGGAAGCCAAGCGGCTATGGCAGGCGATCGACCGCAACAACCTCATGATCAAAGTGCCGGCGACGCCCGAGGGCATGCCGGCCATCCACGACCTGATTGCCGGCGGCATCAACGTCAACATCACGTTGCTGTTCGCGCAACAGGCCTATGAGCAGGTCGTCGAAGCCTATTTGTCCGGACTCGAAGCGCTCGCCGTCAAGGGCGGCGACGTTTCGCGCGTCGCCAGCGTCGCAAGCTTCTTCGTCAGCCGCATCGATACCGCGGTCGATAAGTTGCTCGACGAAAAGATCGCGGAGGCCAACGACCCGGACGAAAAGAAGCGCCTTGCGGCGCTCAAGGGCAAGATTGCCATCGCCAATGCCAAGCTCGCCTATCAGCGCTACCTGCGGCTGTTCGCCGGCGCGCGCTGGGACGCGCTGAAGGCTCACGGCGCCAAGCCGCAGCGGCTGCTCTGGGCTTCGACCGGCACCAAGAACAAAGCCTATAGCGACGTGCTCTATGTCGAAGAACTGATCGGACCCGACACCGTCAACACTATGCCGCTCGCGACCATCGACGCGTTTCGCGATCACGGCACGTTGCGCGACAGCCTGGTGCAGGATCCGGCGGAAGCGCAACGCCAGTTGAGCGTGCTTGGGCGCGCAGGCATCGTGCTCAACAGCGTGACCGACAAGCTTCTCGATGACGGCGTGCGGCTCTTTGCCGATGCCGCCGACAAGCTTCTCGCTGCCGTCGCCAAGAAACGCAGCGATGTCCTCGACAAGGTAATCGACAAGCAGGAGCTGACGCTGGGCGATGCGCTCAAGAAAAAAGCAGATGCCGTCACCGAAGACTGGCGCGTCCACGGCAATATCCGCAAGCTCTGGCGGCGTGACAAGTCGCTGTGGACCGGCGCGGACGAAGATCGCTGGCTCGGCTGGCTCGACAGCCCCGATGACGCACAGATCGCGAGCTATACGGCTTTTGCCGAGCAAACAAAGCACGCCGGCTTCGCCGATGCGGTTCTGCTCGGCATGGGCGGGTCTAGTCTCGGCCCCGAAGTTTTGGCATCGACATTCGGCCGGCGCAGCGGCTTCCCGCGCTTGCATGTGCTCGACTCCACGGTGCCGGCGCAGATCAAATCGATCGAGGACCAAGTCGATCTCGGCAAGACGCTGTTCATCGTGTCGAGCAAATCGGGCAGCACCACCGAGCCGAACGTTCTCACCGATTATTTCTTCAAACGCGTCGGCGACCAGGTTGGCGCGGCGAAGGCGGGACAGCATTTCATCGCCATCACCGATCCCGGATCATCGCTTGAGAAACGTGCGAAAGAGCAAAACTTCCGTCATATATTCCACGGCGTGCCGAGCATTGGCGGCCGCTATTCGGTGCTGTCGCCGTTCGGCCTCGTGCCAGCGGCTATTGCTGGCGTCGATATTGCCGAAATGATCCGGCTCGCGCGGATAATGATGCGCAGCTGCGGCCCGGACGTTCCGCCGGCGGAAAATCCCGGTATTCAATTTGGCATAGCGCTCGGCGCCGCGGTGGCGGCGGGGCGCGACAAGGTGACGATCACCGCATCGCCGGGGCTTGCCAGCTTTGGCGCCTGGGCCGAGCAATTGCTCGCAGAATCGACCGGAAAGCACGGCAAGGGGATGATTCCGGTCGACGGCGAGCCGATCGGTGCGCCCGAGGTCTATGGCAGCGATCGCCTCTTCATCGATTTGCGGCTGGCAAGCGACGCCATCGATGCCGCGCACGAGCGCAGGCTCGCGGCGCTGAAGAAGGCCGGCCATCCCGTCATTCGCATCGTGCAGGAATCGACAGAAAATATCGGTCAGGAATTCTTTCGCTTCGAGATCGCAACCGCGATCGCAGGCGCGGTGATCGGCATCAACCCATTCGATCAGCCGGACGTCGAAGCCAGCAAAGTGAAAACGCACGAATTGACCTCGGCCTTCGAGAAGGCCGGCGCCCTGCCCGCGGAGACGCCGGTCTGTACGGAAAAATCGCTCAAGCTTTATACCGATGAGCGGAACGCGGCGGCGCTGCGTCAGGCCGGCGCTGACGGCAGCGTCGCAAGCTGGCTCACGGCGCATTTCAGTCGCATCGGGCGCGGCGACTATGTCGCCCTGCTCGCCTATCTCGCACGAGACCGAAGCAACGCAGACAGTCTGCAGAAACTGCGCATGGCCATGCGCGACCGCCGTCATGTCGCGACCTGTCTCGAATTCGGGCCGCGCTTTCTGCATTCGACCGGTCAAGCTTATAAAGGCGGGCCGGATAGCGGCGTGTTCCTGCAGATCACGTCCGATGACGCGCAGGATCTGCCCATTCCCGGCCTTCGCGCCAGTTTCGGCGTGGTCAAGGCGGCGCAGGCGCGTGGCGATTTCGGCGTTCTGGTCGAGCGCAGCCGGCGCGCTTTGCGCGTTCATCTCGGCGGCGATTTGCAAGCAGGCCTCGCCGAACTCGCCGCCGCATTCGAGCGCGCGGTATCCTGACGGAGCCCTTGTCCATGCAGATCGGCGTGATTGGTCTCGGGCGGATGGGCGGCAACATTTCGCGCCGCCTGATTGAGAACGGTCACGATGTGGTCGTCTATGACCACGACCCAAAGGCGATTGCCGCCGTCAGCCGCGACGGCGCCAAGAGCGCCGAAGGCCTCGACAAGCTCATCGCGCAATTGCGGCCGCCGCGTCCGGTCTGGGTCATGCTGCCCGCAGGCCAGATCACCGAGGACACGATTGCGCAACTCGGCAAGCTTCTCGATCCGGGCGATATCGTGCTCGACGGCGGCAACACGTTCTGGAAAGACGATATCCGCCGCGCCAAGATGCTGAAACAGCGCAACATCCACCACGTCGATGTCGGCACGAGCGGCGGCGTGTGGGGTCTCGAGCGCGGCTATTGCCAGATGATCGGCGGCGACAAAGCGGTCGTCGATCGTCTTGATCCGATCTTCAAAGCGCTGGCGCCTGGGCTCGGCAATGCGGAGCGCACGCCGGGCCGCGACGGCCGCGATCCCCGCGCCGAGCAGGGCTATATCCATGCTGGACCGAACGGCGCCGGGCATTTCGTCAAGATGATCCATAACGGCATCGAATACGGACTAATGCAGGCTTTTGCCGAGGGTTTCGACATCTTGAAGAACGCCTCAAGCGACGCATTGCCGGAGGATCATCGCTTCGATCTCGATTTGACCGACATCGCCGAGGTGTGGCGCCGCGGCAGTGTCATCAGCTCGTGGCTTCTTGATCTCACTGCAAGCGCGCTGACCAAAGACCCGAAGCTCGACGCCTTTGAAGGTGTGGTCGAGGATTCCGGCGAAGGCCGCTGGACCGTGATGGCGGCGATCGAAGAAGCCGTGCCGGCGGATGTTCTTTCTGCTGCGCTCTACACCCGCTTTCGCTCGCGCCGCGATCACACCTTTGCCGAGAAGATTCTGTCGGCAATGCGCAGCGGCTTCGGCGCGCATGTTGAACCTAAACATGTCGAACCTGGATCGGCGCATAAGGCCAAGGCGCCATGACCGGAAAGACCGCGACGACGTCGGCGCGGCCGGCCGATCCGTGCACCCTCATTATCTTCGGTGCGTCAGGCGACCTCACCCACCGGCTCTTGCTGCCGGCGCTGTACAATCTCGCCGTGTCCGGATTGCTGCCTGAGGCCTTCGCTTTGATCGGCGTGGCGCGGAGCGAATCCACCAGCGAAGCCTTCCGCGACGATCTGGCCAAAAGCCTGCCGAAATTCGCCACCCGTGACATCGACGAACGCGTCGTCAAAAGGCTCCTCGCCAGCGTCGCCTATGTGCAGGGTGAGCCCGACGATGAGACGACATACCAGAAGCTCGGCAAAGAGCTTTCTCGCATCGAAAGCGGGCGCGCCACCAAGGGCAATAGATTGTTCTATCTGGCGACGCCGCCCGCCGCCTTCACGCCGATCGGCTGCCATCTCGGGCAGTCCGGCCTCGCGCGCGAAGAAAACGGCGCATGGCGGCGCGTCGTCATTGAAAAGCCGTTCGGTACCGACCTCGCCTCGGCACGCGACCTCAATCAAAAACTGCTGAGCGTGCTCAAGGAAGATCAGATTTTCCGCATCGACCATTATCTCGGCAAGGAGACGGTACAGAACATCATGGTGCTGCGTTTCGCCAACGGCTTGTTCGAGCCGATCTGGAACCGGCACCATATCGAGCACGTGCAGATCACGGTCGCAGAATCGCTCACCGTCGGCCGGCGCGGCAACTACTACGACGCGACCGGCGCTTTGCGCGACATGGTGCCCAATCATCTGATCCAACTGCTGTCGCTCATCGCCATGGAGCCGCCGTCGCGCTTTGCCGCCGACGCGGTGCGCGCCGAAAAGGCGCAAGTGCTCGATGCCGTGCAATATCAGATGAACGGCGACGCGCTGCGCAACTCGGTGCGCGCGCAATATGGCGACGGCTATATCGACAACCGCGCCGTTGAAGCCTACCGCAAAACCAAAGACGTGAAGCCCGACAGCATTACGGAAACCTATGTTGCGCTCAAGCTCATGATCGACAATTGGCGCTGGGCCGGTGTGCCGTTCTATCTGCGCACCGGCAAGGCGTTGCGCGCCAAGCAGACCGAAGTCGCAATCAAGTTTCGCCAGGCGCCGGTGGCCATGTTCCGTGAAACCCCGATCGACCGTTTGGCCGAGAATTTTCTGGTGATCCGTATCCAGCCGGACGAGTGCATTGGGCTTGAATTCAACGCCAAGATTCCCGGCCCCTCGATCGCGATCGGCGGCGTCGGCATGACCTTCAAATACGGCGACTATTTCGAGGCTTCACCCTCCACCGGCTACGAAACGCTGATCTACGACTGCATGATCGGCGATGCCATCCTTTATCCGCGGGCCGACGGCATCGAGGCGGGATGGCGCATCGTGCAACCGTTCCTGGACGCCTGGCGCGACGCGGGAGCCGATGGGCTTGCGACTTACCGCGCCGGCAGCGAAGGCCCCTCCGAGGCCGATGAGCTTCTCGCCAGAGACGGCCGGCGCTGGCGTCCGATTGTGTGAATTGCGACTACGCGAGTTTCAACATGGCGCTCGAGACACATGCTCAGACACATGTCCACACACATGCCAGCGTGATCGCAGTCGCGGATGCCGCAGCCTTGGCGACGGCGGCGGCACGGAGGCTGATCGCGCGTGTCGCAGCCAGCGGACGAAGCGCCGTGTGCCTGACCGGCGGATCGAGCCCGCAGCCCCTTTATCGCCTGCTGGCGACCGAACCATGGCGCAGCCAAGTCCCGTGGGACCGCGTGCATTGGTTCATGGGCGACGACCGCTTCGTGCCGCAGAGCGATCCGCTCAGCAATATGGGCACGGCGCGTGCCGCGTTTCTTGATGCTACGGCGCCGCCTCAGAACATCCATGCGATTTCGACCAATGCCGACGATCCGGAGAGGGCGGCGCAGCTCTACGAGGACGAGCTGAAGAGGTTCTATGGCGCCGACCGGCTTGATCCGGCGCGGGCGTTATTTGATCTCGTCCTGATGGGATTGGGCGGCGATGGCCACACCGCCTCTCTATTCCCGCGCTCCGCCGCTTTCGCCGAAAAGACCCGCTGGGTTGTCGGCGTCGCCAAAGCCGGCATGGGGCCCTATGTGCCCCGCGTGACTTTGACCTTGCCCACGCTCGCATCGACACGGGAGATGCTGTTTCTTGTCGACGGCGCTGAAAAGCGCACCATCCTGGCTCGTGTCCTCAGCGGCGAGGACCTGCCGGCTCGCCGCGCCTATTCCAATGGCGAGTTGGTGTGGCTAATCGACCGCGCCGCGGCGCCGGAGACGACAGAATGAAGGCTGATCTTCCGGCACACAACGCTTCAGTCCTGGTCGTGATGGGCGTGTCCGGTTCCGGCAAGAGCACGATCGCCGCCATGCTCGCGCACCGTCTGCATTGGCTTTACGAAGACGGCGACTGGTTTCATCCCAAAAGAAACATCGAGAAGATGCACCATGGCGAGCCGCTCAACGATGAAGATCGCTGGCCCTGGCTGCATGCCATCGCCGATTGGATCGACGCCACGCGCCGCTCCGGCAATCAGGGCATCGTCGCCTGCTCCGCGCTCAAGCGGGCCTATCGCGACGTTCTCATCGGCAAGCGACGCGACGTCCGGCTGATCTATCTCAAGGGCGATCAGGATCTCATCGCGCGCCGCATCGCCGCGCGCGCCGATCATTTCATGCCGGCGCAGCTGCTCAACAGCCAGTTCGCCGCGCTTGAGGAGCCGACCCCCGACGAACGACCGATCACGGTCTCGGTCGCTCCGCACCCCCGCGAAATCGTTGAGACAATTGTCGCGGACCTGAATATCGGCGAAGCTTCGGATGCGGCGGCGAGTCGCTCGTAGCGATCGCAGGCCCGGCAGGAACAGCGATCGATCCGATGAACGAGCCTTCGCTTTCGTCG
The DNA here is from genome assembly GCA_963746715.1 of uncultured Alphaproteobacteria bacterium. Taxonomy (GTDB): domain Bacteria; phylum Pseudomonadota; class Alphaproteobacteria; order Rhizobiales; family Xanthobacteraceae; genus BOG-931. The sequence continues at coordinate 88,009 of CAVVCW010000004.1, forward strand.
CCAGCGCCCGCGATACCAGACGATAAGCGAACCATCCACCGCCTCCTGATATTTTTTGCGCTGGTCTATGTCGTCGAGGGTGTGGGCCAGATCGTCGGCCTGATTTCGCAGCCGCTCAATTATTATCTCAAGCAGGCTCTAGGCTGGACGCCGCTTCAGGTCACCGCCTTCATCACCATTTTCAACCTGCCCTGGATCATCAAGCCTATTTACGGCATGGTCTCCGACTTCGTGCCGCTGTTCGGCTATCGGCGCAAAAGCTATCTGATCGTCGCTAATCTATTGGCGATCGGCGGCTATTTATGGGTCACACAGCTTACCGCGCCGGGCGATCTTCTGCTTGCGCTGTCGCTCACCGCCTATGCCATGGCGATATCGAGCACCTTGTGCGGCGCCGTGCTGGTGGAGAACGGCCAGCGGCTGCATGAGAGCGGCGCCTTCGTCAATCAGCAATGGCTGTGGTTCAACATCGCCGCCATGGCCGCGGCCATTATCGGCGGCGAACTGGTGGAGCATCTGGCGCCGGCGCAGGCGTTGCACACCGCGGCGCTCATCGTCGGCATTGCGCCGTCCATGGTCATTTTTGGCACGCTCTTTCTGATCGACGAAAAACGAATGCCGATCAACGTCGAGGGCATGAAAGCGACCTTGCGCGGCCTGACAGCCGCCTTCAAACGGCGGGAGCTTCTCGTCGTCGCCGCTTTCATCTTTCTCTACTATTTCAGCCCGGGGCTCGCCACGCCGCTCTACTATCACATGACCGACGAGCTGAAATTCTCGCAAGCCTATATCGGCATCCTGTCGTCGATCGCGGCCGGCGGCTGGGTGGTCGGCGCGCTGCTCTACCGGCGCTTTCTCGAAAATCTCAGCATGAAGAAGCTGCTCTATCTGAGCATCGTCTGTGGCACGCTGACCACGCTCGCTTATTTGCTGCTTGCAAGCGAAGCGTCCGCGGCGATCATCAATTTCTGCGCCGGCTTCTCGGCCATGCTGGCGACGGTCGCCACCGTAACACTGGCCGCGGACTATTGCCCGCCGCGCGCCGAAGGATTTTCCTTCGCGGTGCTGATGTCGGTGATCAATTTGTCGAATTCGGTCGGCGACAATGTCGGTTCATATCTCTACGCCAACGTCTTTGAGCGCACGTTGCCGCCGCTTATTATGATTTCGGCAGCCTTTACCGCATTTGCCTTCATTCTGGTGCCGCTATTGCGGCTCGGCAACAAACCGCAAGGCGCTCCTGCCGCTGCCAGAGATGAGATGGAACCGACGGCATCCTCTTTGCGTTAATGGAGGCGTGCGGTAAATTGTGCCCTTGAGTGAACTGCTTCCCTCAAACCCGACGGTCCGTTCGGGACAACATATTGGTGCTCGATCATGCGAAAGATCGGCGCGCTTGTTGCAATCGGCGGAATAGCCGCAGTCATCGTTTCTGCATCGCCGGCCGCGGCCTTTGGTATCCGCATAGGACCATTCCATATCGGCTTACCGTTCGGTTGGCATCACCACCATCGCCCGCTCTATATGCGCGCCAGTCCGAATGAGGTGCCGCGCTCCAGCCAGCCTCCCCGAGCCGAAACCTCTGAAATCGTGCCGCAAGGCGTGGTGTCGCCGGCGCTGGTCTATCCAAGCCTGGCGCTGCCGGCGATTTTCCAGAATGTGTTCTGGCCTAACGCGTCGCAATGGCCGTTCGGCTATCAAAACATCTTTACGACGGCCTTTGCCAAAATCTCCGCCGGTCAGGACCAGCGCCTCTGCCTGCAACCGCTCGACCCCAACGCGATGGTCGGACGCATCAGCGTCGAAGTCTCCCCGACCGCCGATCAGATGCCGCTGTTGCAAAAGCTCGGCGGCGCGCTCGGCGTGGCGTCGGGCTATCTCGCCAGGGCCTGCCCGAAGGAAATTCCAACGCAGCCGGTGGCACGGCTGCAAATGATGCAGTCGCAGATCCAGGCTTTGGCCATGGCGATCGACATCGTCCGCCAGCCGCTCGAGGACTTTTCGCAATCGCTGACTCCGGATCAGCGGTCCCGCTTCGACGGCGCTCCGCCGTCCCAGGAGACCAAAGACCAAACCACGGTGCGTGAGCAAAATCAGGCCGGCAATCTGGTGCAGCCCTGCGGCGGCTCGTCGAGCGCGATCGACTGGTCGATCGCGCAGATCAATCGTTCGGTGCAGCCGACCGACGCGCAGCGTGACGACCTTGCCAGCGTCAAGCAATCGTTCAACGCCGCGGCGATCGATCTCGACGCCCATTGCCCGAGTTCGGCGCCCGCGACCGCACTGCGGCGCCTCGAAACCATCGAAGCGCGGCTCGATGCGGCCTGGCGCGCGGTCTTGGCGATGCAAGTCACGCTCGCCAATTTCGAAACCAAGTTGAGCGACGAGCAGAAGAGCCGCTTCGACGCCATGAATTTCGCGTCACGCTGATCGGTTCCCGCATTTTGGGATCATGCTCTGATTTTAATTTGAGCATGATCTTTTCGGAAAACCGGCTTCCACTTTTCCGGATCATGCTCTAAGGCGCGCGATTCTGCGCATTCCAATGCCGCTCCAAATTGGCGATCAGCGCCGGGCTGAAATGGCAATAAGCCTGTTCGCGCGCATAAACCGCCATGTAGCGGCGGAACATATCGAGCGGTTCTTCGCTGACGCGGAGCGCGCGACGGTTGCCGGCGGCGCTGACCACGCCGGAACTGGTGAAGCCGTCGATCACCGTTTCCAGCGCTGAATCGATCGAGGCTGGCGGCGCGATCTCATCGCAGATCAACCGTCCCTCCGGCGTGTCGCAATCAAGGCGCCGACCGTAGAGGATGGCCTGCCGCGCAATCCGGTCGCCGGTAAATCGCCACAGCCGCAGATTCGCGGCGCCGGGAATAATGCCTTCCTTGCGTGCCGGCAGCGTCAGGTAGGCGTCGCTCGCCGCCAGCACATAGTCGAGCACCAACAGAAGCTGACAGCCGCCGCCGATGGCAAAGCCGTCGACCACCCCGACCCAGGGTTTTTCGATCGTGCCGCCGACAAGTTCGTCGGGGCTCGCATCCGCGCGCGCCACACCACGGAACAGCTTGTTGACCAACCCCATATCGCGCTTGATGTACCAGACGTAGGAAATCTTGCCGTGATAGAGATGCGTCAGGTTGATGCCGGCCGAGAACAGGCGGCAGCCGCGATACTTGGTGTGCTCCACCGTATCGCCGCGCAACACGGCAATGTCGGCTGCGGAATCGAGCGTCGCGACGTCGATTGCCGTTTCAAGGCCGTCCACCGTGCTCTCGTCCTCGGAATTGAGGAATCGCGGGTGGCGCATCGTGACCACGGCGGCCTTGCCGTGGCGTTCCAGGGTCGCGCCTTCGAATTCGAGCTTGCCGCGTTCGGCGAAATACCGGGCCTGTTCGAACGCCTCCGGCCGAGGCAATAGCATGGCGTGGCACAAATGCATGCCGCAGGCTGCATCGCCAAGGACATGCGACAGCAACAGCCCCTGGTCGATTTCAAAGCCATCCTTGTGCTGCTGTTGGAATGTGTTCTCTCGCGCCAGAGCCGTGTCGTTCGGCGCCAGACCGGGAACCGCCACCGCGGCATCGCGGACAAGATGTTCGACGCGGATGAATTTGGTGAAATTGTCGGTCAGGCGGCGGTAGACCGTTTCGGCGTAGGCGCCGAGAAATTTCTCGCGCGCCGCGCGATCGCGGCGGATGATTTCGACGGCAGCAGCCGCCTGCGCTTCGGAACGCGAGTTTTTCGGCGGCAGCTGCAACAGCATTTCCGTGCCGATGCGCCATTGCCGCGAAAAATCCTCGGCGTCGCGGCGATAATCGCCGGTCACGACAGCGGCGCAGGCGCCCCAATCGGCGACCGCAGCGCGCGACAAACCGGCGCGTTCAAAGGTGTCGGCGCCCGAGATGTCTTCCACGGCTGTCATCACTTGTTCCTAGCATTTGATTGAGCATGATCTTTCTGGAAAACCGGTTTCCACTTTTCCCGATCATGCTCTAATTGCGCGGCCTTTTGTCGATCACGCGCTTGGCCTTGCCCTGCGAGCGCTCAATCGCGCCGGGCGCCACCGCACGTACGGTCACCGTCACGCCGACCTGCGCCTTGATCATATGCGCGCCGCGCTCGGCGAGCACCATGGCGGCATCCGGCGACAGCGCTTCACGCGTTTCGACAATCACTTCGAGCTCGTCAAGTCGGCCGGGCCGCGTCACTTCTAGAATGTAATGCGGGGCAAAGAGACCCTCGCCGGCAAGCGCCGCTTCGATCTGGGTGGGAAAGACATTGACGCCGCGGATGATCAGCATGTCGTCGCTGCGGCCTTTGACGCGCTCGATGCGGCGCATGGCGCGGCCGTCGCCGGGCAACAGGCGGGTAAGGTCGCGCGTGCGATAGCGGATCACCGGCATTGCTTCCTTGGTCAGCGAGGTGAAGACGAGTTCGCCCTCCTCGCCGTCGGGCAACACCTTGCCAGTCTCCGGATCGATGATCTCTGGATAAAAATGATCCTCCCAGATCGTCAGCGCGCCTTTGGCCGTGGCATATTCTTGCGCGACGCCGGGGCCGATCACTTCGGAAAGCCCATAGGAATTCACCGCATCGAGACCGAAGCGCCGTTCGATCTCCGCGCGCATCGTTTCGGTCCAGGGCTCCGCGCCGAGCATGGCGATGCGCAACGACGATTTGCGCGCATCGATACCCTGCCGGTCGAACTCGTCGGCGATCGCGAGCAGATAGGACGGAGTGACAGCGATGATATCCGGCTCGAAGTCGCAGATCAGCTGCACTTGTCGCTCGGTAAAGCCGCCACTCACAGGGATGACCGCGCAACCGAGATATTCGGCGCCATAATGAAATCCGAGGCCGCCGGTGAAAAGTCCGTAGCCATAGGCGATGTGCATCTTGTCGCCGGGCCTGCCGCCGCCAGCGCGCATCGAGCGCGCCATCAGCCGCGCCCACATTTCGATGTCGCCCCGCGTATAGCCGACCACCGTCGGCTTGCCTGTGGTGCCGCTTGACGCGTGCACCCGCACGATTTCATTCATCGGCACCGCGAACATGCCGAACGGATAATTCTGCCGCAGGTCGTCCTTGGTGGTGAAAGGAAATTGTGCAAGATCGTCGAGGCTTCTGATGTCGCCCAACTGAATGCCCGCCGCGGCGAATTTCTTCTGATAATGCGGCACCCCCGCGGCGCGCGACAATGCCTCCTTGAATCGCTTGAGCTGCAGCGCACGCAATTCGTCGCGGCTTGCGCTCTCGATCGGATCGCACGCCCCGGCCGCCTGAATGCGCGGATTCTGTTCGCCCATGTTCCGTTCGCCTGTGACAATTCCTCCCGACTGCTCAAGCAGCGGTTCGCCACAGTCTATGGCGTGTCGGAATCGCCCGCAATTCGCGTCGGATCAGGTCAATTCTCGAAGAACCTGTTCTTCGGCCGCGGCAGGCCGAGATGATCGCGCAAGGTCGTGCCTTCGTAATCGCGGCGGAACAGGCCGCGTGCCTGCAGTTCGGGGACGACGCGCGTGACAAAGTCGTCGAGCCCACCCGGCAGATACGGGAACATGACGGTGAAGCCGTCGCTGGCTTCGGTTTCGAGCCATTCCTGCATTTCGTCGGCAATCGTCTTCGGCGTACCGACCATGGCAAGGCCGGAATAGCCGCCGAGCCGTTGCGCGAGCTGGCGCACGGTGAGGTTATCGCGCTTGGCGAGCGCGACAGCGCGCTCGCGCCCGCTCTTGGACGCATTGCTCTCCGGGATGTCCGGCAGCGGACCGTCGGGATTGAATTTTGACGCGTCGTGCCCGAGCGCGATCGAAAGCGAGGCGATCGCATTGGCGTAATTGACGAGGCTGTCGAGCTTCGCCCGTTTTGCCTTCGCCTCTTCGACCGTATCGCCGATGACGACAAAGCATGCCGGCAGGATTTTCATATGTTCGCGCGAGCGGCCAAGCGTCTCCATACGGCCTTTGACATCAGCGTAAAATTTCCGGCCGGCTTGGATGTCGCTTTGCGCGGTGAACACGGCTTCCGCCGTCTCTGAGGCCAGCCTACGGCCGGCCTCCGACGCGCCCGCTTGCACGATCACCGGCCAGCCCTGGACGGGCCGCGCGATATTGAGTGGGCCGCGCACCGAGAGAAATTCGCCCTTATGGCCGAGCACGTGCATTTTCGCCGGATCAAAGAAAATGCCGCTGTCGACATCGCGGATGAAGGCATCGTCCGCCCAGCTGTCCCACAATCCGGTCACGACGTCGTAGAACTCGCGCGCGCGCTCGTAACGCTCGCCATGTTCCATGTGTTCGTCGAGGCCGAAATTAAGCGCGGCGTCGGGATTGGACGTGGTGACGATATTCCAGCCGGCACGGCCTTCCGACAGATGGTCGAGCGAGGCGAAGCGGCGCGCAATGTGGTACGGCGCATCGAACGTGGTCGAGCCGGTGGCGACGAGGCCGATGCGCTCGGTGACCTGCGACAACGCCGACAACAGCGTGAACGGCTCGAACGACGTCGCGGTATGGCTGCGTTTGAGCGCGTCCATCGGCATGTTCAGCACGGCCATATGGTCGGCCATGAAGAACGCATCGAACTTCGCCCGTTCCAGCGCCTGGATGGATTGCTTCAAATGCCCGTAGTTGAAATTCATGTCCGGCCAGGCGCCGGGATAGCGCCACGCGCCGGTATGGATACTGGCCGGGCGCATGAACGCGCCGAGATGGAGTTGGCGGGCGGAAGCCATGCTGAAATTCCTTGTCGGGGCAGGTCTTGATCGACGCAGGTCTTAGTCGAGGCAAAGTCTAATCTAGGTACGCTTCGGTTCGAGCGGAAGCGCCTCCGCGAAAATCGGCATGCCAAAAATTTGCGCCGGCGTGAAAGATTCGTTCTTGACCGAGACGGGCGAGAATGTCGCGGCCGCGCGCCAAGTGCCGGTAGTCGGCCGCGCGGTTGACACAAATAGTACATGACCATACGGTCCTGCGGCCGCCGGCGATCGCCACACGAAGAAGAACAATCTTACCGGGAGGAATAATGGGTCGTCTCGTCGCCGCGTTCGGCTCGTCGCATTCCACGATGCTGTTTTCGTCGGTCGACAACTGGCTGTCGCTGTTCGATCACATCGATTGCAAGGCGCCGATCAACGATCGCGCCGGCACGCCCCGCTCCTTCGAAGAACTTCTCAAAAGCACGCCGCGTAGCGCCGCGGCCAAGATCTCCCACGACGCCATCGTCGCGCGCCATGCCGCAACGGCGGAAAGCATGGATCGGCTGGAGGCCGCGATCGAAGCCGCACGCCTTGACGCCCTGATCGTCATCGGCGACGACCAGCGAGAGATTTTCAAGGATGCCTGCCGCCCGGCGATCGGCATCTATTACGGCGACACGATCCGCAATGCCGCGGCGCCGCGCGAGCCCACCGAAGACTGGTATCTGCGCGACCAGCGACGCAGGCTCGAAGACGACAACGACCGGTTCTATCCGTGCCATGCCGGCCTGGGTGCGCACATTATCGCGGGTCTTATGGAGCGCGATTTCGATATCACGGCGGTGAAGGCGCTGGTCGGCGATCAATTTGAAGGCCACGCCTATTCCTTCATTCACCGCCGCTTCATGACCGACCGCGTCGTCCCGATGGTGCCGGTCTTTCTCAACACCTACTATCCGCCGAACCAGCCAGGCCCGCAGCGCTGTTTTGATCTCGGCGTGGCTATTGCCGATCTGGTGGCAGCTTTTGCCGACGATATCAGGGTCGGCATCCTCGCTTCCGGGGGCTTGAGCCATTTTTTGATCAACGAGGAGCTCGACCGCAAGGTCGTGGATGCCATCGAACGTAAAGATCACGACGCTTTGACCTCGCTGCCGCCAAATCTTCTGCACACCGGGTCATCCGAAATCCGCAATTGGATTTGCGTCGCTGCGGCCGCCAAGGGTCTCAAGCTCGATTGGATTTCCTACGTCCCCGCCTATCGTTCGCGCGCCATGACCGGCGTCGGCCTTTGCTTTGCACACTGGTCGCAATAAGCTCTCGCCAAAGCGCAACTCCAAGATCAAGCCGAAAAAGACCAAATCCGAAAAGATAAACCCAGGGACAAAGCTCATGCCGATCAGCAAGATTCGCGGCGTCAATATCAATTGGCAGGTCATCGGCAACAGAGGGCCTTGGGTGGTCATGACCAGCGGCGGACGGCGGAGCTACGAGGAATTCATCCCGCTCGCCAACAAGATTGCCGCTTATGGCTATCAGGTCCTGTTGCATGACCGGCGCAATACCGGCGCCTCCGAGGTGCTGCTCGAAGGCGACGAAGGCGAGGAAATTCCCTGGACGCGCGACATGTTCGAGCTGACGCAGCAGCAGAATATCCAGCCGGCGTTCTTCTGCGGCTCGTCGTCCGGCGCGCGGACTTCGATTCTATTTTACTTGCGCTATCCGCAAGCCGTGCGCGGGCTGCTGTTAATGCGCGTCACCGGCGGCGCCTTCGCCGCGGGGCGCCTTCCGGAAAACTACTACGGCCAGTTCATCCGCGCCGCACAGCAAGGCGGCATGGCCGCGGTCTGCGCCACCGAGCAGTGGAAGGAACGCATCGCGGCCAATCCGGCAACGCGCGACTATCTGATGGCGATGGCGCCGGAGAAATTCATCGCCGTACTGACGCGCTGGAACGAGATATTCGCTGCCGGCGGCAAATATCCGGTCATGGGCGTCACCGAAGACGAGCTGAAATCGATCAAAGTGCCGACCGTCATCATTCCCGGCAATGACAAGACGCATTCGAGCGCGAGCGCGCTGTTTGCGCACAATACGATCCCGGGCAGCACGTTGCATCGCCTGCCGATCGAGGATCAGGACGTGCCCCTCATTCCGTTCCCGGACTGGGCGTCCTACGAGGCCGAGATCGCGCACACCTTCGCCGATTTCATGGCGGGCACGATGGCCGCCGAAGGCAGGCTGCAGGCCAGAGCATGATCCCGAAAAGCGGGAACCGGTTTTCGGAAAAATCATGCTCCATTTAAAAACCCTAGTTCTGCAGATTGATCATCACCCGCGCCAACAGCGTGTGCAGGTGGTGCACCTCCGCTGATGTCAGGCGGCGGGTGGCGCGCCTATTGATCTTGCCGATGAGCGGCAGGATCTTGCTCTTCAGCCGCCTTCCCGAAGCCGTCAGGAAAATATTGACCTTGCGGCGGTCTTCCACGTTGCGCACGCGCGTGATCAATCCCTCGGACGCCATGGCCTTGAGCACCGCGGTCAGCGACGCCTTTTCCACCATCATGCGCTGCGCCAGTTCGACCTGGCTCAGCCCCTCCTGCTGCCACAGCACGCGCAGCGCCGACCACTGCCCGGTCGTTATGCGGTGCGGGCCGAGCTCGTCGGCCAGCGCCTTCACAAAGATGCGATAGGCATATCTGATCTGGTAACCGAGGCTTTGCTCGGCGCTCATCGGCGGGAAATTCGCCAAAATACCGGCATCTTCCCTCGCCGCGGCGGCGGAGCGAACTGAGGATCGTCGTGGCGGCATCGGGAGAATCTCGCGCGAAAGGGCAACTATGGCCGGAAGTTGAAGACGACGTCAAAGGCTAAGAGGACGTTCGTGGATATTCGGCCCTGCGGCCCGAACGCGGCAAAGCCGCCGCGACTAAAAGCACAGATGCGAGAGAATCTCGCCCTTCTTGGTCGTAAGTACCATGGGACACTTCAAGCGCTCGAGCGCGGCCTTGGCATCTTCGTTGCCCAGCGCCGCGGCCCGCTCGTAATAGCCCTTGGCGGCTTCCTTATCCTTCGGGCCGCCTCGCCCATTGGCCGCAAACGAGCCCATCCATTCAAGAGCGCCGGGATGGTTTTGCGCGGCGGCCTTTTCGAACATCGCGCGTGCGCCGACGTCATCCTGCGGGCCGCCCGTGCCCTGCGCCATCATCAGGCCGAGCTGAAATTGCGCCTCCGCCGAATTGGCGTCGGCCGCCTTGGCAAGCATCGCCCGCGCCTCGGCGGGATCGGACGCGTTGCCGGCGCTGCCTGAAAGCGTCATGAGATTGGTGGCGCCGCGGGCATTGCCGGCAGCGGCGGCGCGCTCGAAATATTTGCGCGCCTGGGCATCGTCCTTGGGCACGCCGGATCCACCCGCATACATCACGCCGAGCTGCACCATAGCCGACGTGCTGCCCTTGTCGGCCGCCTTGCGAAACGCCGCCACGGCCGCGGGCATTTGCTGGCCGGCGACATAGGCGCGGCCGAGCTGATAGAGCGCGCGGCGCGAGGAGCCCGACGCGCTGCGGCAGAATTTTATCGCGGTTGCGACATCGCCGGGCTCGACGTGATCGACGCCTTTGATGTCGGCCGGCTTGTCCGGATCGGAGGGATCGGCAGCCAGCCGGTCGCACAAGACGAGATCGGCCGACTGGGCGCGAGCCGGCGCCTGCGCAAAGATCATGGCTGGCACCGCGAAAGCGAAGCAAGATGCGAGCGACACTGTCAGAGAAACCTTGGTCATAAGCCGAAGATTAGCATGATCGCGGTGCGTTGTGATCGTGTTGCGATTACGGCGCGCGCCGCATCGAGATTACCGAGCCTTGGCCGGCCGTCCTTCGAAGACCGCGCGCAGTAACCGATAAATCAGGAATATCATGAAAGCCCTGACTGTCGCTCGCGCGAAGGCATCGAGCGGCAAGGCGCCGGGCAGCGCCGCATCGCCAAACCCGCCGGCCATATAGATCCGGCCGACAAGTACGAGAACGTTCATCAGCAGCACCGCGCCTATCGCGCTCAAGACCAGCGAGCGCGGCGCCACCATGAAGAAAATGCCGAAGACCACGCCGGCGACGAGGCAGGCCTTCAGCATCAGCGGCGTGTCCTGCGTCAATAGCTGGAGCAGCGGACCAAAGCTCTTGCCGTGGAAGATCGGCCAGACTTCGTCGATACGAACCAGAATGCGCGTGACGTAAGTGCCGATAACCGCGGCGACGAAGCCGGCAATGGCCTGCTTCGCCAATGTCTTTCCAGTTAGTCCCTTGCCAGTTAGTCCCTTGAACATTTGCCCCCACTTACGCTTTCGCCCGCGCGCAAGCCTCCTCGATCACGCGATGCGCCTCCTCGACCCCGCCCCAGCGGATCACCTTGACCCATTTGCCGTGCTCGAGATCCTTATAGTGCTCGAAGAAATGCTGCACCTGCTCGACGGTGATCACGGGAAGATCGGCATAGGACTTTATCGCGTCGTAACGGCGCGTGAGCCGCGACGCCGGCACGGCGATGATCTTCTCGTCGCGGCCTGCTTCGTCCTCCATGAACAGCACGCCGACCGGCCGCACGCTCATCATCGCACCCGGCGTGATCGCGCGCGTATTGACGACCAGCACGTCGCAGGGATCGCCGTCGTCCGACAGCGTGTGCGGGATGAAGCCGTAGTTTCCCGGATAGCGCATCGACGTGTAGAGAAAGCGATCGACCACCAGGATGCCGGACGCCTTGTCGAGCTCGTATTTGATCGGCTCGCCGCCGATCGGGACCTCGATGATGACATTGACCTCGTGGGGCGGATTGGCCCCGACCGGGATCGCGTCCATCTGCATGCGCCGTCTCCTGAAAGCACCCGTTGAAAGCACCCTGCCCGCGGCGTCTGTGTAGCCGGATATGACCGGACACCGCAAACGGCTCCACTAAATACCGTCAACGTCTGTGCTGTCCTGTCCAATTTGTAATCGAAACTGCTCGAACTTGTGCACCGCCGTCGTGCGTCCAACCGGTATGGGCGCGATGAAAATTGGAGGATGCACGATGAAGAACGTGGTCTTAGCCGTGATCTCAGGCTTGGCATTGCTGGCGAGCGGAACGGTCTCAGCCTCTGCCGATACCGATGTCTGGACCGCAATCCATCCCCGCAGCGACGGCGAATTGTACGCGGCGAACCGGGTCTGCGACGCACAATTCGGCATGCCGCAAAACGGCGTCCCAACGAGCGCCGCCTACAAACGGTGCATGGCAAGCCAAGGATGGAAGTTCGTGAAGAGCCAGCATGACGACACTTGGGTCAATCATCGCGGCATGACCTGCCAGCCGATCCTCGGCGGCTTCGGCAGCGAGTGCTCGAGCTTCTAGGAGACGACGCCAAATTGACGCCGGGATTGGCCGGGATCGGCGGCATCCAATCCCGGCGACGCCTCACGCTCCGCTCTATCCGCGCTTGACTTACGTGGTCGGCCTCTGGCAATTCGGCCGCGATCTGTGGGGAATTTCCGGGTTACCCAACGGGTAACCCGGATATGCTAATCTACAGATGCGCCGGGTTAGCTCAGCGGTAGAGCAGCGGTTTTGTAAACCGTTGGTCGGGAGTTCAATCCTCTCACCCGGCACCAAAAACAACAGGCGCTTCTTGCATCATTGAGGACGCGAATCTTCCCAGATATTTGCACAGGGAAGCCAGTAATATTCAGCCGAAGCAGCAATCGTTGCGGCCGAAGTAGCGCGCGACCGTCGGACACTAAGGTGTGATCCGCATTGTGCGAGCAGAGCGCGTATATACGTGCACTGAGTTAGGCCGACCAGGCGGCTCCCCCATCCCCCGACAGGAAGAATGCCGCCCGGCCATAAGCCTAAACTGAGGCAACAACTACGGAACCTCAAGCCGACAAGGCTTGGGGTTCTTTTTTGTGGCAACTCGGAGTCTTATACACGGCCAGCACTCTTGTTTCGCCGCCGTGGCTTTTTTGATACACGGCTTCACCGCAGCGCTTCGCAATAGGACGACGTATGAGCATAAAAGAAGACGCGCCGCCTCCAGTTGTAGGCGTCTATTGGATTGATGAAGGAGATTACCCGGCGTTACGAAATATTTTCGACGACGGCAACAAGATGCCGCTCACCTGGAAGGAGTGGCTGAAAATGGCCGAGGAAATGAAGCGAGGGCTGGAATCCTACGGGCACGTCGTCATGCGCGTTCGCATTGACCCGCGCACCTTCTCAGATTGGTGCGCCGCCCAGAACGTGGGATCGAGCCGTGACGCACGAAAGAGATTTGTTGCTGCAGCCGTCAAAGAGAGATACGGCGACCAAAACTGATCATTTCTGGCAAGTAATCGCCGCCATGCCGGCCTTGGCGGGCCTCACTTTAGATCCGACGGAAATGAGGGCGGTGTAGCAGCTAAATGACCCAAGAAGGTTGCGATGCGTGCGACGTTGCCGTTCATCAAATCAACGTCGCCGCGCAATTTCTCGATGCCGTCGAGCCCGTCGTTCATGCCGCTGACAAGCGCCGGCATTGAAGCTTTCAGCTCAGCAACGGAGACGGTTAAACCGTTGATCGCGAAATGCACTCCGTCCAGTTGAGTTTGCATGATCCTGTAATTTCTCTTCAGATCATTGAAAAAGACGCCTATTACCGCCCAGATCACGCCGGCGATGATAATGGTGGCGGCGGAAGCACCAGCCAACAATTCGCCCCACGTCGCGGTAACTGCCTGTTCCATCTCCGCTCCTAACCACTGTGGCCAATCGCTTTCGGCAAGGATTACCGGCATGCGATCGTGCAGCTCGGCGACAACGCCATTCGGCCGGCACGTCAGCTTAGCACTTCGCCCCCGAACTTTGGATCCTTCCACTTCGACCACAGGCCGGCCATGACGATCATGCCGTCGGTCATCGCGACAGCGCATGGTTCCGCTTGCGCTCTCTGCCGCGCCGATCTTCGTGAGTTATCGCAAAATGATCGGATAAGCTCCACACGATCGTAAGGTTGGACTGTTAGTCGGTTTCTCCTACGTCATAAGACGCGCAGGCTTTCTGCGCATCTCTAGGAGATTGGCGATGAGGAGCAGGCCTAAGACCGCCCTGTACTTGTGCACGATGCTGTCAGTGACTTTCATGTGCACCGTGTGCTTCGCTCAAATCTACGATCAGAACAATTCGCCGAGCTCGCAAAACTGGGCGAACAGTCCGCAAAATTGGCGGAACAATCCTGACAACTGGCAGAACAGTTCGCAAAATTGGCAGAACAGTTCCCAGAACTGGAAAAACAATCCGCAAAATTGGCAAAACAGCGCCAACAATTACAACAACGCCAACGGCATCTATGACAGCAATGGTAATCGCATCGGCTATAGCGTGCCGAGCGCGAATGGCGGCATAAATTACTTCAATAACGACGGCAGCCGCAGGGGCTATAAGCCCGGCCAATAGCCAGCAACTGTGTCGCGCACCCGCTGCTGAGGCCCTTCGCGCATCTCGCCGAAAATGCTTGTCAGCAGGAGTTTCACGACTTCAGCGTGCGGCGTCGCGCCGAGTTATCCACCGCGTCCGACTTTCCTGAGGTTTCGTGGACAGGGTTGTGCCATGATCCATTCTTCGGGTGTGCGTTTGTCCGGGTCAGTGCGTATGAGTCCTCCCAAGCGGATAATCGTTCTTGCGGCATTTGCGCTGGCGTTCGTTGCCGGCGCTGCCGTCGTAGTGGCGGTTCGGCCTCCGCCGCCCGTGGCGAACGCTTCGATTCAAGCTGCCAATAGTGCCACGGAGTGACCACGCTTCGCCGTTCAATCCGCCTGCGCGCTGACGAAGTAAATCGCATAACGCCGGCGATTTTCATTCGATCAATGTGCCGAGACGAAATCGCGGCTGATGGCTAGGTGTCCTGCCGACTTTTGAGCTCAAGAGTCACGAGCCGGGCGAGTAGCGTTGCCGGATAGAGTTGGCCGATGACCGCCTCAATATTGACGAGGCCACGCGCATAGGCGTGCATTGGGACAATGTCCCCATAGCCAGTCGTGGTCAGCGTTATCAAACTAAAGTAGATGAGGTTCCCAGCAAAATTGTTATTTAGCGGCTCAAGATTGGTGACCGCATTGGGCTCAAGAAGGCTCACCAAACCGATCAGGGCAGCAAATACCTGTCCAATAATGAGATACAAAAGAACCGCCCCGATGATCCGATGAGGCGTTATCTTTCCCGGTGCGAATACCGCAAGAGCAACAACGGCACCGAGCGTTAATCCTGCGATGAGCCATGATACCGCGTCGAGGATTTTGTCGACGGTTGAGGGCTGACGCCAGCCAATCGTTATAGCGACCGCATTGATGCCCATAGCGACCAATATCAATACGAGCGCGAGCCGGTTGCCCGATACAAGGAACCCCGCAGGGATAAGCAGCAGTCCAAAGAGAAGCCCAAACCAGGGTGCCGGTAGAACTCCATTCGCTTGGAGCGGGGCCGCTACAAAGAGGATGACTGAGAGAAGGATCGTCAGCGCCGTCAATAGCTGATTGTCGAGTCGCTCGCGGCGGTGTTGGGATTTTCTTGCAATCATCCGGCCCGACCCGCTTTTGGAGGAAGATACTTTACTGCCTCACCCGACAATTCTTCCAACGGTCAGTGTGCTTGTAGCACACCGCGAGCCGCTAACCGCACCTCTCCCGAAGAGCACCAAGGTCGCGGCCCAAAGCCGATGCGCCACTCAGTGATTATCGCGGCCACTTTTGTGTGAAAAGCGGACATCGCAGCGTAAGCTGCGCTACCGCACCTATCGACCCGAAGCGGACATTGGCGAGGCATTTCGTTCTAGATTACGGCTGGCAAACACCGTCATGCCAACGGTGGGGGCGCTGTCGCGGAATCGGACATCATCGAATGGGTGACTTCGGCGAGACGCTCAATGTCGGAGCGAGTCATGTGGCTTCCTCCTGTGCGAGGTACCTTTTGACCATTAGCTGAAGCTCGCCGTGATCGACCATGCTACGACGCAAGAGAGTGGTCGAGAAGACGAAACGGCT
Organism: uncultured Alphaproteobacteria bacterium; assembly: GCA_963746715.1. Lineage (GTDB taxonomy): Bacteria > Pseudomonadota > Alphaproteobacteria > Rhizobiales > Xanthobacteraceae > BOG-931. The sequence goes on from CAVVCW010000004.1 coordinate 103,753, forward strand.
AGAGCGCGCCGACCAGACGGTTGGCCCTTATCGGACATGGCGGACGAAGAGGAGGCGATGATGACTGATCGTGGTTATGTCGAGAAGGCTGCAGACGCAGGCTTCGGCAAGGTCACCATGCTGCAAGACGATCCGTTACGCTACATGCTGCGCGCCGTAGGCGCAGGAATGGGCTTAACCCTGGTCGTGTTCGTATATTGGGTATTGAAGCAAAACCTTCATGACGTTTCGATGGGGCTGGTGATCGCATCGGGCTTTTTTGGCGTCGGCCTGGTAATAATAATTTTTACGAATACCGAGCTGTTTACCAGCAATAATATGTATCTGGTCGTATCTTCCGTCGAAGGGCGGACAAGTTGGAAACAGGCCGTGCTGCTCTGGATTTCTTGTTACTTTGGTAATCTCGCTGGCGCGATTCTCCTGGCGATGCTGCTGGTCGGCGCCGGCTCGCTTGGCCAACTGCCTTCCGATCACGCCCTGTTCGACGGTGCCTTGCAAAAGGCTCACCAAGCCGGGAGCGTAATCTTCTTCAAAGGAATTCTGGCGAACTGGATTGTCTGTCTCGCGGTACGGGTAGCGCTGCGCTGCAAGGAGGAAGTTGCCAAAATTCTAACTCTGATTCTCATCGTGTTCATCTTTGTATATCTCGGCTTCGAACATTCAATCGCCAACATGGGGACGTTCTCGATGGCGATCCTCGGCGGAGGTGCGCTGACCGTCGGCGATGCGTTGCACAACCTGCTGTACAGCACTGCCGGAAATGTGGTCGGGGGAGTATTGCTTGTTGGGTTGCCCTTCACCTATCTCAATCCAGGCGAACGCGAAGAGCAGCTGGTTCGTGTCGACTGAAGGCGCCGTTCGAACCGCGTACACCCCGCGTTTTCGCACCGAGACTCAACGTGGCCTCCAGCCTGCTCACGCTGCTCGACGACATTGCCACCGTGCTCGACGACGTCGCGGTGATGACCAAAATCGCCACCAAAAAGACCGTCGGTGTGCTGGGCGACGACCTTGCGCTTAACGCGCACCAGGTCGCCGGTGTTGATCCCCATCGTGAGCTTCCGGTGGTCTGGGCGGTGGCCAAGGGCTCGATGCTCAACAAGGCGATCCTGGTGCCGGCTGCACTGCTGCTGAGCGCCTTCTTGCCCTGGGCGGTGATCCCGCTGATGATAATTGGCGGGGCCTTCCTCTGCTTCGAAGGGGTTGAGAAGCTAGCCCATAAGCTTCTGCACTCCAAAGCGGGGGACGACGCTCACCGCTCCGAGATCCTCCGGACGCTGGCCGATCCCAGCGTCGACCCAATCGCCTTCGAGCGTGACAAAATCAAGGGCGCGGTTCGCACCGACTTCATTCTCTCGGCCGAGATCATCGTGATCTCGCTCGGCACGGTGGCGAAGGAGGCATTCGCGGTCCAAGTCGGCGTTCTCATCGTGATCGCTGTCATGATGACCGTCGGTGTGTACGGCCTGGTTGCCGGCATCGTGAAGCTGGACGATGCCGGTCTGTTCCTCAGCCGGCACGAGGGCGAGAGCGGCCTGCTGCGCGCTAAGCGCGCGCTCGGCCGCGGCATCCTGCGCATTGCTCCCTGGCTGATGAAGTTCCTCTCCATAGCCGGCACGGCCGCCATGTTCCTGGTCGGCGGCGGCATCCTCACCCACAATGTGCTTCCACTGAACTCCGCGATCCAGACGTTTCCCTCGCACGGCGTGCTCGGTACCGTACTCGGCATACTGGTCGACCTCGTGGTCGGCGTGATCGCCGGGGCCGTCGTGCTCGGCGTCGTCAAGCTGATCGACAAGCTTCGGCGCAAGCCGGCCGCCGCAAACAAACCAGCGTAGCATGCCGTCCTGAAAAAAGTGTCGGTCGCCGGCGAGGCATAGCGGACATAGGTGGACCTGCTGCCAGCTCAACTCGGTCACTGATGACCCGAAGCGGACTCGGGCTCAATTCGACTTGAGTTTGCGCGCGAGCATTACCGCTAAGCCATCGGCGGCACCTTCTCGCGTCACCGGCATTTGGTTTCCGGCTTCGAGTGTGAGCTCGTTCATGACACGTAGGATCTGCTCGTCCGATTGGACCACACCCGCAACGTCGAAGTCCTTGCGAATTTTGCTGAACACATCGCTACACTCGGGATCGAGTGTGCCGACAGCGAGCGCGTCCGAATAAGCCTCAGCGACCTGGCCCGTCATTCTCAATTTTTCAGCGGCCCACATGCCAAGGAGCTTGTTTCGGCGAATCGTCTTCTTCCAGTCGTCAGAGCCGGCCATTCGAATTTTTCCGGTTGCTCGCCGTTGAATGTGCCCTTCCGGGGGCGACACCACTGATTTGGAGCAATTAACGCCGCGCGCTGCGGCGTCCGCTGGCAATTCGATCCGTATACTACCCTAATCGCATGATAGTGAGAAGCGGATCTGATATCGGCGAATGGCCAAGCAGACGTCGCGTGACACAGGCGCCGTGTCCGCTTTCTGGACAAGAGCGGACAAAGACGCGGACCGGCTGGGCTCAATTTGGCGGCCTTGAAAGCACCGAACATCAGAGTAAAGCTAGCGATCTCAGTCGGGAGGTCTGAAGGAAACGGGCACCCGGCACCGCATATAAACACGCCACCTGCTGGCGACGACAATTGGCGCTTCTTGCGCACGAGCCCGGCCCGAGGACACTCCAATGAGCAACGGCACTTCGCTTTCGCTTCCCGAACTGGAAGACCGCATCGCCATTATCCGCGACAATATCCGGCAGCTCATCGAACAAGCCGCCGCCAATTCGGGTGCCGGCGACGAGGCGCGCAATGCCGACCGGATCGCGCAGCAAAACGACGAACTCGACCGGCTGGTCAAGCAGCGCGACGAACTCCTGAAGAAAAGAGGACAATAGTCGCCGGCCCGGCCGCCTGCGCGCGACTAACTGTGGCGCCGGCGCGGCACGCTTGCCGCGACTTCGATTACAGCGTCACCTGTTTGGCGCCACATTCCTTGCACGTATAGGGCACCCGCGTTTGCCCCGGCGTTGCAGAAACGCGGTTTGGCGCGCCGCACTTGCCGCATTTGGTTTCGATGCGGGTATCGCCGTGCTTGATGGTCACGGTCTTCCGTTCCATCGCCTCGCGCACAAGACGTTCGGCCTCGTCACGCATCTCTTGCTTCGACATGGGTGCTTTTCCGCTTGTTAGCGCGCCGGTCCTACATGAGATTGCGGGCGGGCACAACGAGGCCGCCACAGCGGTGGGTGTTTGCCACAAAAATCTGGTCACGGCACTCTCCGCGCCGATATTACCGGATTGTAACAAATCGGCGACGTCGTCGCTAAATCGCTCTAAGGCAGCGCCAGCAGACAGCTTGCAATCGCGAGCATCACGAGCGCGGATAATCCAAGCGACCAGTGCACGCCGATGAAGCTGCCGAGCAATCCGACCGATACGCCGCTGAAGGCGCGCAAGCCGAGACTTGCCATGTTGAACAGGCCGATCACCCGGCCGCGGATGTCGACCGGCGCATTCACCTGCACCAGCGTTTGCGCCATGGCGTTGAACGACAGCTCGAAGAAGCCCGCCGTGAATAAGAGCATCAGCGCCAGCGGATAGCTCTGCGCAAAGGCGAAACCGGTGAGCGCGCAGCACCACAGCATGGCAAGAACGATCGCCGTACGCGGCTTCGGCGGCAACAGCCCCCTGCCCTCGAGCACAACGGCGGCTACGATCGCGCCAGCCGCATCGGCCGCCAACAACATGCTGTATGCGACGCCCGGATCGCCGTGGCCGAGCTCCTGGGCGAAGCCCGGCATTTGCGCGCTATAGGCATTGCCGACAAAGAACGACGATGCGCCGGCCAACAGCGTCATCGCGATGATGACCGGATGCGCCGCGATGTCGCGCGCCGTCTGCACGATATCGGCAAGCCCGCGCACCGCGCGCACCGGCGCGGTGCCGCCCTTGCGGAATTTCGGACCATAGGGCGCTTTCACCAGCCACAGCACGAGCGGCAGATAGAACAGCGTATTGAGCAAAATGCCGTGCGCGGGGCCGAGCGCCAGCAGGATCGCGCCGCCGACCGCGGGGCCGATGAGCACGCCGACATATCGCGCCGTCGCGTTCAGGCGAACCGCGCTCATCAGATCCTCGCGGCCGACGATATCGTAAAGCAGCAATTGGTTCGGCGTCTGCCACAACACGCCGGCGCAGCCGTGAATCACGAGCAGCACCATCGCGTGCCACATCTGCAGCGTGCCGGTGATGAAGAAATAGCCCCAGCCGAGCGACGCGGTGATGAACAACAGCATGCCGCATTGGATGATGCGGCGCGGATCGAAACGGTCGGCAAGCGCGCCGGTCGCCACCGAGAACGCAAGAAACGGCAGCCAATGCGACAACACGGCAAAGCCCGCCAATGCCGGCGAATGAAATTTCTGATACAGCACCCAGTAGCTGATGACGTGCTCGATATTGTCGGCCATCATCGCGATCACATAAGTCGAAAACTGCGCGCGAAAACCGCCATGGCGCATCGCCGCGAACGAGCGTTGCGCGGGCGCCGGTTGGACCGTTTTGGCAGGAGGCATGACGTTCAAGGCGGGACTTCCATAACAGTGCCGCAACGAGCCATCGCGGATAATTGCGGTGCGGCTGTGTGCCACCATATCGACACACCGCCAAGCGACGATGGCGCGTGCGGCCTATGCAAGAATGCGGCCCAGACTCTTCGCGCCCGAATTGGAATAATGACAATGAAGGATTGTTAGACCTTCGCATGACAAGCGATCGCGACACCTCTCCGATATTGACGCGCCGGACCATGCTGGCCGGCTCCGCCGCGGCGGCGCTCGCATCCGGCGGCAACGAAGCAGCCGCAGAGACGCCGCCGGCCGACAAAGCGACACCGGGCATCTTTCGCTACAAGATCGGCGCCTACGAATTGACCGCGCTCTATGACGGCATCTGGTATCGGCCGATCACCGACAAATTCATCAAGGCGCCATTTGCCGACGTCGAACGCGCGCTCGATCAGGCTTTCATGCCGCACGACAAGCTCGCGACGCCGTTCACGACGCTGATCGTCAATACCGGCAAGAAACTGGTGCTGATCGACACCGGCACCGGCGGTCAGATTTCGCCGTCAGCCGGCGTGTTGCGCGACAACCTCGCGGCGGCCGGCATCGATTCAAAAGCCGTCGATCAGATCGTCATCTCGCATTTTCATCCCGACCACATCAACGGCATCAAGGACAAGGATAACGCACTGATCTTCCCCAATGCCGAGATCATGGTGCCGGAGCCGGAATGGGCCTATTGGATGAGCGACGCCAATATGGATGCGGCGGAGCCGGATCTGAAACTCACCTTCCGCAATCAGCGGCGTATTTTCTCCGATATCGCGGCGCAAGTGACACGCTTCGAGCCGGGCAAAGAAGTCGCCCCCGGCGTCGAAACATTGGCGGCCGCGGGCCATACGCCCGGGCATACGGTGTTTGCCATTCACTCCGGCAATGAGTCGTTGCTGGTTTTGGGCGACACCGCACAACATCCGGCCGTGTTTGCCCGCCATCCCGATTGGCAGGCCGCGTTCGATATCGACGGCGCGGAAGCGGTTGCGACGCGCAAGCGGATCTTCGATCGCGCCGCGGCCGATCGCATGCTGGTGACCGGTTATCACTTCCCCTTCCCGGCCTGCGGCCATTTGATCAAGACCGCGACCGGCTACGAGCACGTTCCGGTCGAGTGGCAGCCGAATCTTTGAGCATGATTTTTTCGAAAAATCGGTTCCCACTTTTCCAGATCGTGCTTTAGCACAAAAGATCTGGAGGCCGGCTTTGACACCGACCTCCGTGATCCTCGCAGTTTTGTCGTTTTGATTTGGCGCGGATCGAGGCCAGCTCGAAACCATGCCCGCGGGGATGACTTTCAGGCCACGCGACGTCAATTCATCGCGTGTATTAATCCGACTTGCGGGCGTAACGGGGTGTGCCGCTAGGTGCCCGCAAGTCGGCGCGTGCAATCCGGGCCTCGGTTCGCACCGGTTGTTGGGTGCATATTCCGGATTACAGGCAAGCTCTTTGACGTTACGAGCGCTTCGCTGCGGTCGCGGCTTTGGTCTGATGCGCGACTCTGGCTTGCGTCTTGGCGGATTTCACATGCCGCACCTGATGCACCTTGCCGGACTTGAGGTGCGACCGGCTCGCGACGTGCTTGACGGTCTTCTTGTGCAGCTTGGCGTGCTTGACCATCTTGCTCGGATTTGCCGTCTGCTTGGTTTTGGTCACGGCCGGCGCCGCCATGGTGCTGGCGGGCGCGATCGTCACTTTCGCCGGAGCAGCCTGATTCTGGCTGGCGGGCGCAGCGGCGTTCGGCGCGGTGCCGGACGGCATGGACGAGGTCGACGTCTGGGCGAAGGCCGGGCCCGCGATCAGAGCGGTTGCGAGCAAGCCGGCGGCGAATTTCCTCAACATTTTTCTTCTCCTTGTTGTCCCGCGGCAGCGGTTCAAGAGCGCGTCTCTCAAAGCCGTGCCGTTGTTGGCATCAAGATTTATGCCCCATCCGCTGAATGCGCCCTGAAGCCGCCCAGCAGACTTCGTTCACCTACGTGAAATCTTTGTAATGCAACGCGTTTTTCGCCTCCCCCCGTCGCCGCGAATGACGCGGGAATATTGTGCCGGTGAACGGATTCAATACCGGGATGAAGTGCTAGGATGCCGGTGTTCTAGACCTTGACCCAATTCGGACCGAATTGGATCAAGGTCCAGATTTAACTTGTATGAGCATGATCTTCTCCGAAAACCGGTTCCACTTTTCGGGATCATGCTCGAAGTGCTGCACCGCACCGCAACCGGAGAGACGTCATGCGCAAAACGCCGTTGCTTGCTGCCGCCGCCATTCTCGTCAGTTCCATGGCTACCTTCACAATCGCCGTGCCGAAACTGGCTCTCGCCATGGAGAGCAACAGTCCCTCCCCGCCGTCGTCGACAACGACGCAACAGCCGGGCAGTCAGGGAACGACGAAATCAACCAAGAAGAAGCAGAAATCGAGCTCGGCCGAAGACTTCCTCAACGGCTGGCACAAGGCCTATGCATTGGTTTACGACAAGCACGATTACGAAGGCGGCATCGCCGCGCTGCGGTCGATGGGCTACGACAACAATGCCGACGTCGCGACGCTGATCGGTTATGCGAGCCGCAAGCTCGGCCGCTATGACGACGCGAAAGTCTGGTACGACCGCGCGCTCGCCGCCGATCCCAATCACGCGCTGACCTGGTCCTATTACGGCATGTGGCACGCCGAACAGGGCAACATCCTCAAGGCCAAGGACGATCTCCAAAAGGTCGCCAGCATCTGTGGCACGACGTGCCGCGAATATACCACGCTCAAGGCCGCGATCGACGGCACGGTCACGTACTAATAATCACGTCCTCATATTCCGATGCTGGCCGCTCATTCCTGCTCCGGCGGGAATGAGCGGCAGTTGATTCGTCCCCTCACCCCGACCGCTATTGCGCCTCTCGCGCCTCCTGCCCCCCTTGCGTCTCCGCGACGATCCAGGCGTGGTAGTCCGGATCGACGCTCTCGACCGGCATCACCAGAAATGCCGGCGTCGTATAGGAATGCAGCTTCCGCAGCGCCGCGCGCACCGGCTCGGTCAACGTGGCGCGGGTCTTGATGATCATCACCGCTTCGTCGCCGCGCTCGATCGCACCCTGCCACCAGTAGAGCGACATCATTCCCGGCAGGATATTGACGCAGGCGCACAACCTCCGCTCGACCAGCGCCCTTCCGGCCTGCTCCGCTTCGCCAATCGACGGAAACGTCGTATAGACGAGGACTGCGCGTTCCAAACTGCCGTCCATTCCAACCTCCCGCTCGGCCCTGCCCGCGATGCCTGCCATGCCTAAGCGCCCCGCAAAACCCGGCTATCAGCACATCGCTTTTGTCGCGAGCGACGTGCCGGAAGCGCAGCGCGCACGGCAACGGCTGATCCGCCGCTACGGCGACGCCAAGCCCGATGATGCCGATGTGGTCGTGGCGCTCGGCGGCGATGGGCTCATGCTCGCGACCCTGCAACGGTTCATGAATTCCGGCAAGCCGATCTACGGCATGCATCGCGGCACCGTCGGCTTCCTCATGAACGAATATGCCGAAGCGAATTTGTTCGAACGGCTCGCCGCGGCGCAGGACACCATCATTCACCCGCTGATCATGCGGGCCCGCGACGAAGTCGGCCGCATCCACCGCCATCGCGCTATCAACGAGGTCTCGTTGTTCCGGCAGACCTATCAGGCGGCGCGTCTGCGTGTGCTCGTCGACGGCAAGGAGCGGCTCCAAGAGCTCGTCGCCGACGGCATCATGCTGGCGACACCGGCCGGTTCGACGGCCTATAATTTTTCCGCGCAGGGCCCGATCATTCCGATCGGCGCGCCGCTTCTGGCCTTGACCCCGATCAGCCCGTTCCGGCCCCGGCGCTGGCGCGGCGCGCTGTTGCCGGATAGCGCGGACGTGACTGTCGAGGTGCTCGAAGTCGAGAAGCGGCCCGTTGCCGCGGTTGCCGACCACGACGAGGTGCGATCCGTCCGCTCCGTCGATATCAGCTTGGACCACAGCCTCTCCATGCACATGCTGTTTGATCCAAGCCACAGTCTCGACGAACGGATCCTCGGCGAGCAATTCGGATACTGAAATATCCAAATTTGGCGGACGGTATATCGGATTCCGGCAGCATCGCCGCGAGCAAAGCTTAACCGCCGCTTAACGACGTTTCTTTAGGTTTGCGCCGGCCCGGGCTCGCGCATATAGCGTCGGCCATACGGGGGATTCTATGTTCCGTATCGACTTCAACCGCTTGCGCTTTTTGGTCATCGAAGACAGCGTGCATATGCGGCGGATCCTGCGCACTTTGCTGCACGGATTCGGCGCGCGGGAAGTCTATGAAGCCGAGGACGGCGCGTCCGGCCTCGAAAGCTTCAGCCATTTCATGCCCGACATCGTCATTGCCGATTGGGTGATGCCGATCTTCGACGGCCTGGAATTGGCACAGATGATCCGCCAGCCCGGCGCCAACGCCAATCCTTATGTGCCGATCATCATGCTCACCGGCCACTCCGACAAGAACCGCGTCATGATCGCGCGCGACGCCGGTGTCACCGAATTCCTCGCCAAACCGATCTCGGCGCAGTCGCTCTACGTGCGCATTCTCAATGTTGTCGTCAAGCCGCGCCCGTTCGTGAAGACCAAGACCTATTTCGGTCCCGACCGGCGGCGCAACGTCAATCCGAATTACGGCGGCTTGGAGCGGCGCAAAGCCGCCAAGGCCGCTCTGGTGCGTCAGGATCACCTGACGGACAAAGCCAAAGTCCTGAATTGACCCCGAGGAGAGCTGCCGAAAATGGCGCGCAGAGATCAGCGTAAAGACCAGGCTCCCTTGGTCGTCACTTATGCCGACCACGAAATCATCACGCCGCCGAACGAACTGCGCAAAGCTGTCGCGGCGGCCGGCCCCGACGATGACGACCCGGTCGCACGCGCCGAAGCGGCCTTGGTCCAGTTGTCGTCCGAATTCACCGCCTGGATGCAGGCCGAGTGCGAGCGCATCGAAACGGCGCGGCAGGCCATAAAGCTTCTCGGCATGACCGAACACACGCATAATGCGCTGTTTCGCGCCGCCCACGACATCAAAGGCGAAGCCGGGACCTTCGGCTATCCCGAGGTTGTCGGTGTTGCGGACAGCCTGTGCCGGCTCCTCGAACACACGCCCGAAATCGCACGGATTCCGGTGGTTCTGATCGATCAGCATGTCGACGCCGTGCGCGCCATGACGCGCGAAACCGCGCGCCCCGACAAAGCCGAGGTCGCCGACGAACTGGTGCGGCGGCTGCGCGAGGTCACCGACGACTTTCTCAAGCGCGAGAACGAATTTCGCCCGGATTATCTCGAAAGCATTTTCGCGCCGCCGCTCGCGCCGGGCGCGGCAGAATCCTAAAGCCGTATTCAGATTGTCCTGCGCTTAGGCTGCGGCCGATTGCTCGTCGAAATCGGCGGCGACGAGTTCATCGCAGAACAGCCGCGCTTCTTCGCGCGCCGCTTCCGTCGCAAAGCGACGCAGCAGCGTCAGTAACGGCGCGAGTTCGTCGAGATCTTCGTTCTCGCAACGCGTGAGCACCCGCTCGATCATGCGCCGCTTGAGCCGCGTCACGCCGCCCGGCTCCAGCAAAAAGCCTTCGCGCATCGCCTCGATGGCTTCCTTGAACGCCGGATAAGTCGACGGCGGCAATTGCGCTTTCTCGAACAGCGCCCGCAATCCCGACGCGCCGCGATCGTGAATGAGTCCCGACACCCGCGTGACCGGCATGTCGGCAAGCTCGGACAGCGCCTCTTCGAACAGCACGATATTGCCCGACAGAAGCGCGCGCAGGATGAGGCCGGCGGTGAGCTGCCCGCTCGCCGACAAATGCCTGATCAGCGGACCGAGTTCGGTCTGCGGCGCATCGGCGGCGATGGTCACGGTTGCCTTCTCGCAGGCCTCGCGCGCCACCCGTTGCGCATGATCCACATCGAGCCAGGCGCGGCCGGCAACAAAGCCGGCCAGCGTCTTGGAGAGCTTGATCACCAGTGTCTGCCGCGTGGCGGCGGGAATATCGTCGCGCGACAAGAGCGACTCGCGAACCGCGGCCAGATGGCCGAAACGCTCGACAATGCGATCGATCGAGAACGGCGCGATATCGGCATCGAAATTTTCGACCAGGATCAAGCAAGATTCGGCGGTGCCGACTTCAGCGACCGCGGCGGCGACTGAACGCGGCAAGGCCGCGCGGCTCGAGATCGCGGCCTGAATCGCCGCCCCGCCGGTTGCCACCGCATCCACCAGATCGGCATCGACGAAGAGCGGCGACAGCGCATAGACCGGCGCCGCGATCTGCGGCTGGTCGGCGGCGAGCGCCAGCACGATCGCCGGCGGCGCGTCCGGGCTCGCGGCCAGCGCGTCGGCGAGCGAGCGGCGCACCAGCGGCGACGGATCGTCGAGCAGCATCAGCATGGCGCCTTCGGCGGCGCCGAGATCGTCGGGCGACAGATCGGAGTAGAGATAGGCTCGTGCCAGAGCGCTGGTGGCTTCCGCCCGGTCGCTTGCCGGCGCGGTACGGATCCATTGCAGGAAATCGCGGACGATCATTGGGCGCTCAGATCAAGCGGAGGAAGGACTGATTCCGATACTGGATCCAATGCTAGATTTCGTGGCTTAACAAAGCGTTCACCATAAATGCCCGCGTTTTTCTTATCGTTTCTCATACCGTCCCCGCGCGTGGCCTAGCCGCCCTTGCCGTCGTCCTTGAACAGATCGCCCATCATGTTCGCGGTCGGGCCGTCGCCCGAAACACCCCAAAGCTGGCTGACGACCGCGGCGACCGGCGTGGAGCGGCCGGGATCGGAAAACAGGCTGTGGAACACCTCGGTATTCGCCGCGACGCGTTGCGGTGTTGCCGCCGCGAAAGCGCTGGTCATGCCGGCGGTGTCGGGCACCGCGGCGGCCGCAGTCTTGGCTGGGTCGGGCAGCGGCATTCCTCGGGGAATGGCGATCGGAACCGTTTTGGAAACCGCGCTTGGCGTCACCGTACTTGACGGCGCGAGACTAGACGTCGCCGCTTTTGGGATCGCCACGTTCGGCGCGGTGGTCGCTTGCGCGACGCTGGTGTCGCTGACCGGCCGCTCCCGCGTCGCGACGTCGTAACGCGCGGTGAGCACGTCGCGCACTTCCGCGAGGCTGCGCGCCGCGCCGGTTGTATGATCGTAGAAGATCGACGTATTGGCGTGGGCGGCGTTCGGAAACATGCTTGCGGCGGAACCGCTCGGATTGTCGGACGCCGCCGAGATCAGCTTCGCCGCGCCGCCGACGCCGAGAAAATGCGCGATATAGAGCTCGCCCTCGCTCGGCGTGCGGCCAAGCTTCTGCGACAGCAGTGTCGCGTTCTCCTTGGTGAAGGCGCCCGCCATGGCGGCATTTGCCGCCGGATCGTTGCGCAGCTTGAGGATATCGCTGCGCATCGTCGGATCCTGCACCTCGTATTTGCCGGACGCGGTCTTGGTGATGGCGTCGGCATATTGGCCATAGCCGAGCCCCGCGCCCGATTGCTTCATGGTCGCGAGCCAGGTCTGCTCAATAAACTGGAACAGGCCGCGCGCCGATGACGTTGACGCACCAGCCTGCGGATTGAGCCCGGATTCGACCTGTGCCGTCGCCAATAGATATTGGAAGCTCGTGCCGGTGGCCTGAGCTGCCTGACGAATAGCGCCAATGACCCCCGAACCGGCGGTCGGATTGCTGGAATCGACCAGCATGCTTTTTGCTCCCCTTGCCGGCTCCCACCGGCTTCCCGAGCGTTAGCGATCATTAACAATTATGGTAAATGGGAACTTAACATTGGGTTCGATTGAGCATGATCTTGTCGGAAAACCGGTTCCCACTGTTCCGGATCATGCCCTAGGGAGAGGAAAATGAGCCAGCAGGCGGCGATAAGGCACAAGCGCGGCGGCCTCTATTTCGAGGACATGATCGTCGGCGAGACAACCGAGCACCGCTATACGCGGACGGTTACCCAGATGGACAACATGCTGTTCTCCAACATGACGCTCAACCCGCAGCCGCTCCATATCGACCGGCATTTCTGCGAGCAGGAGACCGAATGGGGCCAACCCCTGATGAACTCGCTGTTCACGCTCGGGCTGATGATCGGCATCCAGGTCTCCGATATGACGGTCGGCACCACCATCGCCAATCTCGGCATGACCGACGTCAAATTCCCCCATCCGCTATTCGAGGGCGACACCGTGCATTGCGCGACCGACGTAGTCGGCAAGCGCGAATCGAAATCGCGCCCCGGCGCCGGGATCGTCGAATTCCATCACCGCGCCTTCAACCAGGACAATAAGCTCGTCGCCGAGTGCCGCCGGCAGGTCTTCATCCGCATGCGGCCGAAGTAAATCTCACGCACGAGTAGATTTGTCCGATGCGATCCCTGCTTTTCGTTCCCGCCGACAGCCCGAAGAAGCTCGACAAGGCGATGACCAGCGGCGCCGACGCGCTGATCGTCGATCTTGAAGATTCGATCGCGCTCGAAGGCAAAGCGCGCGCGCGAGACAGTGCCGCGGCGTTTCTCAAAGAGGCCATGAAAGAGAGCGGACCGAGCGCATCGCGGCCTTACATGATGGTACGCGTCAACGGCTTACAGACCGGCCTCACCGATGCCGATCTCGACGCCATCGCCCCGGCGAAACCGGACGCCATCATGCTGCCGAAGGCGGAAGGCGGCGCCTCCGTCGTTCATGCCGACGCCAAACTTGCCGTGCGTGAGGCAACGTGTGGCCTGCCCGACGGCCATATCAAGATTCTGCCGATCGCAACCGAAACCGCCGCAGCGATGTTCCTCGCGGGTACTTTCGCGGGATCGAGCGCGCGCCTGATCGGCCTAACGTGGGGTGCTGAGGATCTGTCCGCCGAACTTGGCGCACAGGCCAATCGGGACAAGGACGGCCGCTTCCTCGATCCCTATCGGCTCGCCCGCGCGCTCTGCATTGCCGGCGCCGCGGCGGCGTCAATCCCCGCGATCGATACGGTCTACGTGGATTTCCGCAACGCCGACGGCTTTCGCCGCGAATGCGAGGATGCCTGCCGCGACGGCTTTACCGGCAAGATGGCAATCCATCCGGCGCAGGTGCCGATCATCAACGAGGTGTTCACGCCCTCGCCGACCGCGGTCGCACATGCCCGCGCGGTGATCGACGCTTTTGCGGCCAGTCCCGGCGCCGGCGTCGTCGGCATCGGCGGCGTCATGTACGACCGGCCGCATCTGGTGCGCGCCAAGCAATTGCTGGCGCGCGCCGAAGCAATCGGAAGCTAGAGCGCGGACTTATCGGTTCCGCTGCGCGCGAAGCTTTGTCGTGCCAGGTGGCATACGCAAAACTTGCGGCGGGTAATCCGCAGCCTTCCGGCGCAGTGTGTTCTATGCGCCACAGTCCCCAAAAATCCGTCACAAAGCAGCTTTGAACACCACTTTTGTCCAATTCAACCACCTTAGGTACCGGCCGCTGGGCCCGTGGCGTCACGACCGACCGCCGAACCCGGCAAACGAGGTATCGAGCAGACCAATCGGTCTGCCCGGATCGACGCCCATCGGATGTAAGGAATCAAAAATGATGCGTATCAAACTTGTCGCACGCGCCGCCTTCGCGGTCGCGTTATCTGGCATGGGAGTAGCTGCGACGACGCCGGCCCGCGCTGATGCCCAAATAGGTCTGTTGAGCTGCCGAAGCGCGGAGACGACAAGCTATGTCATCGTATCGGATCAACCGCTCAATTGTGTCTTCACCCCGAGCGCCGGCGGTCCGGTTCAATACTATCAAGCCACCATGCGCCGTATTGGCGCCCAAGCCGGCTTAAACAGCAGTGTTACGCTGGGATGGGCGGTCTTCGCGCCAAGCCTGCGCGTGGGACCCGGCGCGCTGGCCGGCGTCTATGGCGGTGTTTCCGCCGGAGCGGCATTCGTCGTCGGCGCCGGCGCCAATGGGCTCGTCGGCGGCAGCGGCAATTCATTTGCCTTGCAGCCGGTCAGCTTCGAGGGCCAATCCGGGTTCAATGTGGTAGCGACCGCAACCGAAGTCGAGCTTCAGCCGGTGCTGCCGGTTCACCACTATCGGCATCGCCACCACTAGACGTCACGGCACGTCAAGCGAAGCTTGCCGTTGCCATACTCATTTTGAATGCGAAAGTTCCTATCGCTCGGCGCGCACCTTCAATGCGCGCCGAGTTTTTTGCGCGCGCATGCGACCGCAAGTTCCATTGATCCAAGAACCACCCGACAAAGATCACAAAGCGGCCATCTCTTCTTAGAGCGTGATTAAGCCGCGCCTGATGATTTGTTTGCGGGGGTCGCGAGCCGGACTTGGTGACCCCGGCGGCTCAATCGCGCCCCTTCCCCAGAATAGCGATTGAGCCGCCGATCCGGCTCGATGTGCACACCGAGCGCGCGCAAGGAGCAATGCAATGGACGCATCACGGCCTGAGGCAACCGACCAAACCGCTTCCGTACAAGCGAAAGAAATATCCGAGACCGATCCTCAGAAAGTTTTTGCCGACATCGCGCAGAAAACCATGGAGCCGAAAACCATGGAACCGAAAACCATGGAGCCGAAAGTCAAACCAAAAATCGAGATCGATGCCGAGCGGATCAGAACATCCATCGCTCGAACTCACATCGAATTCAATCGGAGAGCTTGAAGGTCTGGCGTCGGAACTGCAGAAGCTCGATGAATTCATCAAGTTCGAGACCGACCGCGTTCAGCATGACATCGACAGCCTGCTGTCCGGCATCAAGATCATCGTCGAGACCATTTCACCATGGAAGCGCTCGGCCATCGTCTCGACGACGCCGATGGGGCCCGCGCGAACTGTCCTCGGGAGCGGCCGCGGCCGTGAGGATATGCGACGCACACCGGCGAGCGGCTGAGGAGCGCCGGTCGTTATCCGGGACAATCACCGCGCACGCGCGCACAGTCGCGAGACGACCAGTCGTCAAAGAACGGCCGATTGTGTATGCTTGCGACATGTCGCGCAGATTCTGCCTCTCGATCGCAGTTCTCTTGTCGCTGTTGCCGGGCGTTGCAACCGCCGACCCGCCGCATGCGAAGCAATCCATCCACCGCTGGCATGGCTACGGCTTCCTGCCCGGTTATCATCAGCCGCCGAGCAACAGTGTGCCGATCTATTCGCACCGAACGGCGGCGCGGAACTCGCCGAGTTATGACGCGCCGGGTTTTGCCGCTCCGGGCTCGAGCTTTCCGAATTATGGCACACCGAGCTACTGGTGGGACGGCAGCCGCTACTATTTCGGCAATCCCGGTTTCTACCACGGCCGCTTTAACGGCGGCAGCTTCGGTCCGTGCTGGACCTACACGCCGATCGGGGCGATGTGGAATTGCGGCTAGATTGGGTAGTGTCCTAATTTGAGCTTTGCCGAATATATTCCTGAAATTCTAGACGGCCGTGCGGGCGGCTATCGTGGCGGAAGCGAGGACCGGGAAGTGACGCCGGACCAGGGTGAACGGGCTCTTTCGGTTCTGCGCTCACGTGATAGGCGATTGACCATTGCCGCCATGACGGATGGCCGCATTTTCCAAATAATGAATATCGCTTGGGGCCGGGATGACGGAGCGGATTTTGACCACGTCACAACCAATATCTCGCCCAGGGTGGCCGGACTGGAAGTCGATTTTTTCCATACGCGGGAGATAGATTCTTTAGCCGACGAAGATGGGACGGTGCTTTTTCAGGCCAGTTAGGCGAATCAATTCCAAATTAGGACACTACCCTAGATTGCTGATGCTTCCCTGAAGCTAATTCGCCCGCTACAATCGAGAGTAGAATTGCGGACGGGGGAAACAATGGTGAGCCGGACGTTCACGCTCGCGCTGATCGGCGCGTGTTGCTTGAGCGCGCCAGCAACGGCGACCGCCGCCGGAGGAAAGTGCGAGAGCGTTGAAGCCAGATGCGCGGTCGCAGCCGGCGGCCTGTGCAATTCAGACACCGGACATTGGTGCTATGGATTTTATGAAGGCCGCAATTGCGGCGGCACAAGCGCGGCATTTCGCACCTGCATGGCGAGCCATGGGGCGGGTAACGGCGCAGCCAACCACACCCGTGCAACGGCGGTCGCGGCGACCGGCGGCGACAAATGCGTCAGCGATCAAGCACGATGCGCCAAAGAGGTGGGCGGTTTCTGTAATCCCAGAACAGGCGCTTGGTGTGTCGGCGGCGTCGGCCGTTTTGGCCGATGGTGCGGCGGCACGATTGCCGCGCACATAGCCTGCCTCGATCGCGTCCGCGCCGCGCGCCGCTGAACTGCGCCGATTATTCTTTGCGATAAGCAGTTTTGGGATCGAAGACGCGATCATCGCGAAATTCGAGCTTTGCCACACCAGCCTTGCCGAACGGCACCGCGCGATAGAAGCACGAGCGGCGTCCGGTGTGGCAGGCCGCGACCGTCTGTTCGACCTTGATCCAGACGGCATCCTGATCGCAATCGACGCGCATCTCGACGACGCGCTGCGTATGACCTGACGTCTCACCCTTCTTCCACAGCGCGCGGCGCGAGCGGCTGTAGTACCAGGCTTCACCGGTAGCGATGGTTTTTGCCAAAGCTTGCGCATTCATATGCGCGACCATGAGGACTTCGCCGGAAGCGGCATCGGTCGCGACACAGGTGACGAGCCCATCGGCGTCGAATTTCGGCGTCAGCGCCAGTCCCTCTTCGAGGTCAGCGGCCGATCCCGGCGAGGCAAATGGCGATGGTTCAGACACGGCAATCCCCTAGAGCGTGATCCCGAAAAGTGGAACCCGGTTTTCGGAAAAGATCACGCTCAAACAAAAGAATCTAGAAAATGTCGCTCCGGCCTTTTTAGTTGAGCGTGATCTTTTCGGCCAGCGCGAGATCTTCGACCAACGCCGGCGACCTAGCGCGCGGCTTTTCCGCCGCGATCCGTGGCGCCGACCAGCATCATGAACCGCATCTGGTCGTCCGGATTGTCGCGGAACGTTCCTAAAAATCGCGTCGTGACCGTCGAGGCGCCCGGCTTCTTGACGCCGCGAATGGTCATGCAGGTGTGCTCCGCCTCGACCATCACGGCGACGCCGTGCGGCTTGAGCACTTGCTCGATCGCGGTCGCGACCTGCGACGTCAGATGCTCCTGCGTCTGCAGACGCCGCGCATAAGTATCGACCAGCCGCGCCAGCTTCGACAAGCCGACCACGCGCTCGACCGGCCGGTAGGCGACATGCGCCTTGCCGTAGAACGGCAGCATGTGATGCTCGCAATGCGAGGTGAAGCGGATGTCGCGGATGAGCACGAAATCGTCGTAGGCCTCGGTCTCGCCAAACGTGCGGGCGAGCGCATCGGCCGGCACTTCGCGATAGCCCTTGTAAAGCTCATCGAGCGCCCCGACGACGCGCTTGGGCGTGTCGATCAGGCCCTCGCGGCTCGGATTTTCGCCGATATAAGCGATCAGCGCGCGAACCGCGGCCTCGGCCTCCTCGCGGGAGGGCTTTTTTTCGACCGGTGCTGGAGCGTTGTGGACGTGATCCGAAAGCTGCCCTGTGGCGGATTCCCCTTTTGGCCACTGCTTAATTATTGCGTCCATCCCTACTCCCAATCACAGCCAGATTCCGGAACTTCAAATTCGAAGCCTCACCGCCTATATAGTGATTTGTCAGGTGGAGACAATAAACCCCGCCAAAACCGCGATTTTATGGTCTTTGCAATTTGCCATGCTCGACGAGGTCTATAACAAGCGCATTATCGAGCTTGCCGGCACGATCCCGCGGATCGGGCGGCTTGCGGATGCCGACGCCTCGGCAACCGCGCTGTCGAAGCTCTGCGGCTCGACGGTGACCATCGACTTGAAGATGAACGGCGACACCGTGACCGATTTCGCCCATGAGGTGAAAGCCTGCGCGCTCGGTCAGGCCTCGTCCTCGATCATGGCGCAACACATTGTCGGCTCGAAATCGAGCGAATTGCGGGCCTTGCGCGACGACGTCCGTAAAATGCTCAAGGAAAACGGCGCGCCGCCGGCCGACGGCAAATGGGCCGATATCGCTGTGCTCGAACCCGTGCGCAATTTCAAGGCGCGCCATGCGTCGACGCTGCTCACCTTCGACGCCGTGGTCGATGCCATCGGCCAGATCGAGGCCAAACGTGGCCAAACTGGCGCTAACGGGAAAACTGCCCAAGCTGCGGCAGAGTGACTTGTCGCCCGCCGCCGAAGCTTTCCGCCACGTCCCCCGCCTGTTCGGGCGCGGCCTGATCAAAATCTATCGCTACACGCTCTCCCCGCTGATCGGCTTCGAGTGCCGGCATCTGCCGACCTGTTCCGACTATGCCGATCAGGCGCTTGATCGTTACGGCCTATGGGCCGGCGGCTGGATGACCTTGGCGCGGCTGTTACGCTGTCAGCCCTTCGGCACGTCTGGGCTCGATTTCGTGCCCGATGCCGCGCCGAAGAATGCACGCTGGTACTTGCCCTGGCGTTATGCGCGCTGGCGCGGGACCAATTCCAAGGCGCACTCGACCTGACGGCTTTGCGGCGACGATCTTAATCGTCGGCGCGGGCTTTTGCGGTCGGCGTCACGATCGGTCGGGCTGGCGCTGAACCCGCGCCGCGTTCCTCTATTACTGAATCAGTCGCGACGACTTGCGCCCGTGCCTCGGCCTTCGATCCGAACAAGCCGCCAAAGAATCTGCTCGTCAACGAACCATTGTTGTCGGCCCAGGGGACCGGTGGCAGTTGCGGCAGCTGAGGTCCTGCCGGCGGCAACACTTTTGCAAATGAGACGAACCTGCCCGGAAACCGTCCAACGAAGACATTGTTCATCCCGCCGTCGAGTCCGCTGTAGATCGGGGCGACCGGCACGTTGTCTTTAACGAGCTGCGCGTATTCGGCTTCATCGGCGTGCAGCTTCTCCTGCGCCAGTCGAGCGATTCTCGGATTGACGACAAAGGCGGGGCATTCACCGGCCGGATCGAATGCGACGGACTTCGACGCGTTCGGCGGCTGGTAGGCATCGAATACATAACGGCGATTGCACACATCCACCTTGGGTTCGAGATGGGTCGTCTCGAAATGATCGTTGCCGACCTTGAGCATCATCCAGAAGGCCATATGTGGGCTGGTTCGATGCCGCGCCAGATTCTCAGGCGTCATGCGGAACGGATAGGCCTGGACCTGGAATGACGGCCGGCCGACGAGCGCTTCGCGCGCCAGCGCATAGATCTCGGTTATCTGCTCGTCGGTCATCGCAAAGCAACCGATCGACAAGCACTCGCCGTGGATCATCAGAAAGGTGCCGTCGCGGTCGTTCGCCTTGTCAAAGCCGTTGGGAAAGCCGGTGTTGATCGAAAGATAGTAGTTCGAATTCGGATTCATCAATGCGGGCGTAATTGTGTAGAACCCTTCCGGAGCCTGACGGTCGCCCTCATGCATCTTCGGCCCGAGATCGCCCGACCACCGACAGATCGGATAGGTTTTGAGGATCTGGAAATGGCCTGTCGTGTCTTGCTTCCAGACTTCGAGTTCCGATTCTTCCTTGAAAATGCGCAGAAGGATCGGCGAATTTTTGGGCATGTTCTTTTGTTTGAGCTGCGCGAGCAACTCGGGCGACAGCTCCTGTGTCGCCTTGGCTGGCAACTGATTGGCCGGCACCTGATTGCCGTCTTCGCCAAGGCAACGGACCGGCACCAAAGCGCCGGCGAAAATAGCCGCCGATAGCACCAGAGCGCGGAGCAGCGTGGCGCGGATCAAAGCCGTACCCTCGACCGTAAAAGCTTGTCCCATCGCACTAGCTGTAACAGGTGGCCTTCGTGAGGCAACTCACCGACCAGACGTTTTCATAATCGCCGCGCGGCCGATGCTTCGCCGAACGATTGCCATGAATCGATCATGCCCATATATAGGCGGACGCAAGCCTAACTGATTGATTCTACGCGCATCGCTTACGTTGCACCTAGTCGGCAGCGAGTGAGCAACAGGAGTGAATAAAATGGTCGCTGTGACCTTTCCCGACGGCGCGCGTCGGGAGTACCCAGAAAACACCACCGGCCTCGACATCGCCAAAGGCATTTCGCCGTCGCTTGCCAAGCGCACGGTGGCGATGACGCTCGACGGCAAGGTCGCCGACCTCGCCGATCCGATCGCACACGACGCCAAGATTGAATTCCTGACCCGCGAAGATCCGCGCGCGCTCGAATTGATCCGCCACGACGCCGCGCACGTGCTCGCCGAAGCGGTGCAGTCGCTCTGGCCCGGCACGCAAGTCACCATCGGTCCGGTGATCGACAACGGCTTCTATTACGACTTCTTCCGCAACGAGCCGTTCACGCCGGAGGATTTCGACTCCATCGAAAAGAAAATGCGCGAGATCATCGCGCGCGACAAACCCTTCACCAAAGAAGTCTGGTCACGCGAACAGGCTAAGAAGGTGTTTCGCGACAAAGGCGAGCTGTTCAAAGTCGAACTGGTCGACGCCATTCCCGAAGACCAGGATCTCAAGATCTACAAACAGGGCGATTGGTTCGATCTGTGCCGCGGTCCGCACATGACTTCGACCGGCAAGATCGGCAATGCGTTTAAGCTGCTGAAAGTCGCCGGTGCCTATTGGCGCGGCGATTTAAACCGCGAAATGCTGTCCCGCATCTACGGCACTGCTTTCGCCAAGCAGGACGAGCTCGATGCCTATCTGAAACAGATCGAGGAAGCCGAGAAGCGCGACCATCGCCGCCTCGGCCGCGAAATGGATCTGTTTCACTTCCAGGAGGAAGCGCCTGGCTCGGTGTTCTGGCATCCCAAAGGTTGGACGCTGTTCCAGACGCTCGAAGCCTACATCCGCCGCCGTCAGGCCGACGCCGGTTATGCCGAAGTCAATGCGCCGCAGCTCATCAATTCCTCGCTCTGGGTCGCCTCCGGCCACATGGCGACGTTCCGCGACGGCATGTTCCTGGTGCAGCCGCGCGAAGAAGACGAGCGCACTTTCGTCGTCAAGCCGATGAATTGCCCGGGCCACATCCAGATCTTCAAGAACGGGCTGAAATCCTATCGCGACCTGCCCTATAAGCTCTGCGAATTCGGCAAAGTGCACCGCTTCGAACCGTCCGGCGCCTTGCACGGGCTGATGCGCGTGCGCGCCTTCACCCAGGACGACGCGCATATCTTCATCACCGAGGAGCAGATCGCCGAGGAGGTCATCAAGGTCAACGATTTGATCCTGACGATCTACGAAGACTTCGGCTTCGAGGACGTGCGCATCAAATTCTCCGACCGCCCGGACAAGCGCATCGGCGACGACGCGGTGTGGGACAAGGCCGAGGCCGCCTTGATGAAGGCGCTGGAGGCTTCCGGCCGGCCGTGGATGCTCAACAAAGGCGAAGGCGCGTTCTATGGGCCGAAACTCGAATATGTGCTGCGCGACGCCATCGGCCGCGACTGGCAATGCGGCACCGTGCAGGTCGATCTCAACATGCCGGGCCGGCTCGGCGCCTTCTATATCGACGAGCATTCCAACAAGGTGACGCCGGTGATGCTGCATCGCGCGATGTTCGGCTCGCTCGAACGTTTCACCGGCATCATGATCGAGCATTATGCCGGGCACATGCCGCTGTGGCTGTCGCCGGTGCAGGCGGTCGTCGCCACCATCACATCGGACGCCGACGATTATGCGCGCGAGGCGATTGCGGCTGCGCGCGCGCTCGGACTGCGGGTCGATGCCGATCTGCACAACGAGAAGATCAATTACAAAGTCCGCGAGCACTCGTTGGCGAAAGTCCCGGTCCTGCTCGTCCTCGGCAAGAAGGAAGCCACTGAGCGCACCGTCTCGATCCGGCGCCTGGGCAGCGACAAGCAGCAGACCATGCCGCTCGATGCGGCGCTCGCGGCGCTGGCGCAGGAAGCCGTGCCGCCGGATGTGAAACGGCTGAAGAAGGCGGCCTAGACTGGCCGACGCTAGCCATCGTCATCCCCTAGATTAGCGATAGCGTCGTCAATCTCTTTAAGCGTGGCTTCGAGGTCAGCTACCGGCGTAGGGGCCGGAGCTTCGCCGCCTCCCGCGGTATGGAAATTAGATGGCGGGTTGTTCGCGCAGATTTCGATTTGCCGCAATATCGTCGCGCGCGCTTCCAGGAGTTCCTGGCGAAGGGGTTTTTCAAGCTTGGACATGCCCAAAAGAATAGCTCTGTCAGGAGCACGACTCCATGCTTGTCGATTTCGCTTTAAATTCCAACTGAGACATTACCCTGATCCGAGTTGAATTGGATTAGGGCTAGCGCGTCGAAACCTCGACTTCGCCGTCAACGCCGGTAATGACCTTGAAGTCGCGCTGGAAGGTGCGACCTTCGTTGCGGGCGATGATGTGATAATCGCCCTCGGCGAGTACGAGCCGCGGGAAAGCGCCAATCAATTCCTTGATCACGTCGCCGCCCGGCGTCAGCACCGTCCATTGCGTATTGGCGAGCGCGTCACCGCCGGAATTGTTGACGAGCTTGAGCGTGATCACGGCGGCGCGATGCGTCACCACGATATCGGTGAGCTTGGCGGCATCGACATGCACGTCGGAGCGCACCACCGAATTGCCGTCGCCGTAATTGGAGACGATGTTGTAAGTGCCTTCCGGCAGCAACACGACGTCGCCGGTCATGACATTCTGCGCGATCGGGCGGCGCGCACTGGTGTCGAACTGGCTGCCCTTGAAAATGTCGAACGATATCTGGCCTGGCGGAATCCGCACGTCGCCGACGCGGCCCTCGAGCCGGACGCCGCCGGCCGGGATATCCAACTCTTCGCGCACCGCATCGGCGCGCAATTGCACCGGCTTCGCCGCGCTGGCGAGGCCAAGGCTCGCATGCACCACATAACTGCCGGGCGGCAGCACGAAGGTCGGGGTCGCACCGCGATCTTCTTTGATCAGCGGCAACACCCCGGTCGCGTCGGGCTTCGCCGCATAAACGCGCCAGATCAGCCCGCCGCTGATGGGGGCGGCGTCACGGCCGTAACGTGCGGTGACCGCGAGCGCCACGCGCCCTGCCGGAACGGCTGGAATGGGCTGCGCGACTTGCGGCGCGATAGCGGTCGGCGGTCCAAGCGGCACCGGGCTGACGATCGTAGCACCGGGCGATCCAGTGCCCGGCACGAGCGGCACCGACGCCGTCGCCTGCGGCGCCATTAGGCTGCGGGCTTGCGCAAACGCCCCGGTCGGCGTGGCAAATACCAAGCCCGCCGCGACGACCACCGCAACACCGATGCGCAAAGCTTTCACGTCCCACCCAGACATCACGGCTTTTCTCGATCTCAATCACGGCAATTTCAAGCCGTGGCCGGCGCGCCAAGCCGATCAGGCAGCGCAGGAATACCCCGCATCCGGCTGACTCCCCGCCCCTTTTCGCCCTATCCTTGCCGCCGCTAATCATTGCGCTTGCGCCCCCGATGCGAGGACCACAGTGACCACGCCAGACATTGCTCAGCAAATCGTGGACGCCAATCGCGCCGGCGCCAAACCCGGCAGCCCTGTCATCGGTCTCGTTCTCGGCAGCGGCGCGGCACGCGGTTTCGCGCATATCGGCGTCATGCGCGCACTCGACGCGCATGGGATCAAACCCGACATCATCGTCGGCACTTCGATGGGCGCGCTGGTCGGCGGCTGCTATGCCACGGGCCAGCTCGATACGCTTGAAGCCTGGGCGCGCTCGCTGACGGTACGGCGGGTCTTCGGCTATCTCGACGTCAAGTTCGGCGGCTCGGGCCTGATCAGCGGCAATCGGCTGGCGCGCCAGCTCGAAGAGTTGGTCGGCACCAAGAATATCGAAGACCTGCCGATCCGGTTCGCGGCTATCGCCACCGAGGTCGGCACCGGTCACGAGGTCTGGCTGACGCACGGCTCGCTGGCGTTGACCTTGCGCGCGTCTTACGCACTGCCGGGAATTTTTCCCCCCGTGCATCTGGGCGGCCGCTGGCTGGTCGACGGCGCACTCGTCAATCCGGTGCCGGTGTCGGCGGCGCGCGCCTTCGGTGCGCGGGTCGTCATCGCCGTCAACATGGACGCCGACCGGTTCGGCCGCGGCACCACTATCGCGAGTCACGGCTCGGATCCGGGCGACGCGCAATCTTTGACGCAGGCTGCGGAGCCGCGCGACGGCTTCAGCCGATGGCGCGGCATGTTCGGCGCCGAACACGCGTTCAAGCGCGAGATGCTCAAGAGCGAGATTTTGGCCCGCGACGACAAACCGGGCTTTTCAACGGTGATGATCGAATCCTTCAACATCATGCAGGACCGTCTCACCCGCATGCGGCTCGCCGGCGACCCGCCGGACGTGCATATCACGCCGCGCATCGGCCATGTCGGCTGGCTCGATTTTCACCACGCCGCGGAATCGATCGAGGTCGGACGCGCGGCAACCGAGAAAGCAATCGAGTCGATCAACCAGTCCATTGCCGATCTGAGCTAGCAAAAGAGCCTGACGCGGAAAAGCATGCTCCGTCGAAATGCTCAACGCGACGGCGATTGCTGTGCGCAGATTCCCTGGCAGGTGAGCTGGGAGGTGGTACAGGCGAGCTGGCAGGATGTGCCGATTCCGATTCCTGTCCCTGCCGTGGCCGCGGCCGATTGCACGGCGATCGACGCGCCGCTTGCTCCCGGAACGACGCAGGTGGTTTGGCAGCTCGCCGCCGTCGAGTTACACGACATCATGCAATTGGTGACCGTCGAGGTCACATTCGACGTTTGCGGCGTGATCGGCGTGAACGATTGCTGCGCATGAGCAGTTCCGAATACCGTCGACGAGAGCGCCGTTGCCACAGCCAGTACGATCGCCGCGCGCCGCATGATCGCCTCCATCAGCTGATGCCCGGCCAACTCAGCTCCGCCGACCGCGGACGCCGAACATCATAACGCAATTGCGATGCCGGCGGGTTCTCCGCATTGAAGTATCAACAGCCGGCGCGAGCCCGAAGCGCGAGTTTACGCCGTCAGGATGTAGTCGTGCATCGCCGCGGAATCGGATTCCATCTGGTGCAGGCGATGCTTGACCACGTCGCCGATCGAAATAACGCCGATCGGCCGGCCCTGATCGACCACAGGGAAATGACGGAATTTGCCCTCGGTCATGCGCTCCATGATGCTCGCGACCGTCTCGCTTTCAGTGCAAGTCAAGACTTTCCGCGTCATGGTCTGGCTGACCGGTTCTCCCAGCGCCGCCGAACCGCGCTCGGCAAGCGCCCGCACGATGTCGCGTTCCGACAAGATACCGACAATGCGGCGGTCGGCGCCGAGGATCAGCACCGCACCGATGCGCTTTTCGGCAAGAAGCGCGACAGCGGAAGCAAGGCTCGCATTCGGTTCCATGTTGACGACCTCGCGGCCTTTGCCGGCGAGGATGGCGTTCACAGTCGTCATCGTAGCCTCCCTGGGCACCGCATTGCCGCCGAACCGGCTATTCCGCTTCGGCGGATCGCGGGCTTTCATTTCACCGTTCAGCCGCCTGTGATGGCGGTCGGCGGCAGTGAAGGTAGTGAATTTAATGCTTTCAGTCGATGTCCGGTTCCACTGGCGGAGGCCAACAAAGACGCTGCAGCGCAGCATCAAACGCGGCAGCGCAACATCAAAATGCTTTACGTCAAATTGGAATCAGCCGCTGCTGGCTTCGGTATCGAGTTCGGCGCGCGGCGCCCTCGGATCAAACGCGTCAAACAGCAACAACCCGGCGAAAAAGCCGCCGACATGAGCCTGCCAAGCGATCTCCTGCCCCGCCGCCTCGCCGAAGGAAACGGTACCCAAGCCGAACAACATGTTCAGCCCAAGCCAGACTGCAAGGAAGAGCAGAAATCGCGGATCGCGCAATGTGGCGCCGAGCGACACTGCCGGGACGCGGTAAGATTCATCGGCGCCGCCGCGAAACGCGGCAAGCGGGCCGCCCTGCTGAAACACAAAGCGCATCGCTGCCGCCATCGCGCCGGAGATCGCGGCGGACGCGCCGATCATCGGCTCGAGCGCACCCCAGTGACTGACTAGGTGCGCAAACGCGCCGGCCGCGGACATCACCAGCATGAATAGAATGTAACGCCACGCGCCGAAGCGTCGCGCCAGCGCCGTGCCGAACGGCAATAGCCACGCGAGATTGAGCCCGAGATGCATCAGGTCGGCATGCAGGAACGCGTAGGTGAAAAAGGTCCAGAGCTCCGCGCCAAACCCGCCCGGCAAAGCGCCGAGCGCGACATCTGAGCCGTAGCGCGCCGGAATAAAGGCGAAGGTCAGCAGAAATTGCAGGTCTTGTTCGTCGGTCAGCGCCAACACGCGGAGCGCATGCACGAGCACCAGCACCGCCACGGTCGCGATGACAACCGGCGGAATGTTGAAGATAGGCTCGCGAATTCCGGGGTCGACGTGCTGCGTCACAAAAGTCCACCGTCCTCACGCACCGACATAAGCGGACATGGCGGCTGGAACAAGCTGTGCCACAAACGGCGCGGCATCGCGGAGTGAAAAAACAAGAGGGAGGACAGTGAAGTCCTCCCTCTTGCTCGCGCGGGTATCCGCGCCAACGCCATTGTTTTCGGGCGCACCCGAAATTCGCCGGCGTCGGTCACATCCCTACGCCTCCCGTTATCGGCTCAGAGCCACCGTCGATCGCGGCGGCCAAATCGCACACCAAGTGCAGGTAACAAGTGGGTCGTCAGTGGGGTACTAAGTGGACACAGAGCGAAGGTGCAATGAATCGAACGCGCATCGACCTTCCATGACCTCACCCTAGGCGGGCGTCTGCGGCCCGCCAACGTCAAGGTTTTGTTAAGCTTAATTTTGAGTTAGCGCGGCGACATTTCCGCTGCCGCGCCGGACGGCACGTCCCCTGCTCAATCCCCTGCATCGCAGCCGCGAGCCGCAGCATCTGTCCCGATTAGAGACAGGTTCGCGCTCGGCTTTCGCGCAGGGAGTGAGCGACCATGAAACATGCAGCAAGCCGCGAGCTTTACGCGTATTGGGACGAGAAACGCGGCAAGCGCCAGGCGCCCGAGCGCGCCGAGATCGAACCGGGCGCGATCCGCAATGTGCTGAGCGATGCCTTCATCCTCGCGCTCGATGGCGGCGCCGGGCATCCGTTCCGGCTCGCCGGCACACGGGTCTGTGCCTTGTTCGGCCGGGAACTCAAGAGCGAGCCTTTTATCGGGCTCTGGGCCGCGGCCAGTCAGCCCACCATCGCCGACCTGATTGCCGTTCTTGACGAAGAACAGGTCGGCACCGTCGCCGGCGTCAGCGCACAGAACGGTGACGGCGAACCGATCGATCTCGAGCTGCTGCTGCTGCCGCTGAGCTCGCCGCGGCCAAGTCTCGCCCGCACCATCGGGATTCTCGCGCCGCTCAACGTCCCGAAATGGCTTGGTTCGAGCCCGATCGGCGCCCTCAATCTCGGGCAACGTCGGCATCTGGGCGCTGCGCTCGAAGCCCGCATCCTGCCGCGTTTTATGGCGTCGCGCCGCCGTCAATTCGTCGTTCACGACGGCGGCCGCGGCTAGATGATCTTGGTGCGGAAACCGGTTTCCACTTTTCTGGATCATGCCCTAATTCGCCAGGCGGATCGACGCCGCGGCGGCTAACGGGACGTTAACACCGCAAGCCTAGGTTTTGCCTTCGCCGTGAAAGCGAAGTGAGAAGCATGGCGTTAGCGGAGCGACTCCCAAGTCTGAAGGCTCTGAACGAGGATCGCCGCCGCCACCAGCGCGTGCGCGTGAACCTGCTCGGCCGCTACATGCTGGCCGACCGCCGCGAATTTCCCTGCCAAGTCGTTAACATGTCGCCGGGCGGCATAGCCCTGATCGCCCCCGTTGCCGGCGCTGCCGGCGAGCGCGTCATTGCCTATGTCGACCATCTGGGACGGCTCGAAGGCCACATTGCACGGATCTTCCAGAACGGCTTCGCCATGACGATTTCGGCGACGTCGCGCAAGCGCGACAAGCTCGCCGCCCAGCTCACCTGGCTCGCCAACCGCCACCTGCTCGCCTCGCCGGAAGACCGCCGCCACGGCCGGCGGGCGCCACTGAACCCGTCGGGCCGCCTCATTCTGGCCAACGGCGTCAATCTGACCTGCCGTATCATCGACATCTCGGAATCCGGCGCCGGCGTTGCCACCGACCAACGGCCGCCGATCGGGGCGCTGGTAACCCTCGGCAAGATCCAGGGCCGGGTGGTGCGCCACCTCGAAGAAGGCTTCGCCATTGAGTTTACCCGCCTGCAGCATCCCGACTTCGTCGAAGAGAACGTAAGCGGCGGGTAAACGCCTTTCGAAAAATTGTCGACTTGCCAGCGCCCCCTGACGGCGCTGTTTGCGCGTGTCATCGCGCCATCGCCCCATATCGGCCCCGCCCTCTCGCCAAACGCGCCACAGCGAAAGTCCGCATATGGCGCGGCCAAGTGCATTATAGATAAAATTTGAATCAAAATAGAATAGTTCGAATTTATACTATATTCACGCGAACACGCTCCAGTTTTTAGCGCGGTCTTGAGGAGATTTTACTTAAAATTGCGAAGTTCTACTTAGCGGCGCTGCAAAAGCTTTGTGCGAAAGGTGACCCTGACGAGACGGGAAGGGGTCACAATGCGTTCGGGCAAAAAAGTCCTCAAGCGCAGCGCTGCAGCGGGCATCGTCATGCTCGCGCTGTTCGCTACGCCGGCCGAAAGCACGGCTGCGGAACGGCCGCAATATTTGCCGCAATACATCACGGTTGGCGAAGTCACGCGTGCGCCGATCGGCTGGGTTGAGTTCTGCGTCGAATACGATCCGGAATGCAAAACCACGCCATCGATGGCGCGCGACATCGTGCTCTCGGCCGACGCCTGGAAGGATCTGCAGCGCGTCAATCTGTGGGTCAATACCAACGTGAAACCGATGACCGACATGGATCATTGGGGCGTGGTCGAGCGTTGGAATTATCCGGACGACGGCTACGGCGACTGCGAGGACTACGTCCTGCAGAAGCGCCGGATGCTGATCAAGGCCGGCTGGCCGCGTGAAGCACTGCTGATCACCGTCGTGCGCGATCGCAACGGCGACGGCCATGCCGTGCTCACGGTGAAGACCAACAAGGGCGAGTTCATTCTCGACAACCAGAGCGATGAGATTCTGCCCTGGACCGACACCGGCTACCGCTTCGTGAAGCGTCAGTCGCAATCGGATCCGAATGTGTGGGTTTCGCTCGGCGATCCGCACGCGGCACCGGCCACGGCCTCCGCGCGCTAGTTCGCCCAGCAGTTAGGAGTTACGCGACCCCGGTCACGTCCCCACCCCTCCCCGTCCCCAGACCGGGTTCGCGCGCGGCCAGCCTCCCCCAGGGCTGGCCGCACCTTTTTTGCCTTCTGAAAAAAACCGCTTCTGCGAATGACGGTTCGTGCGGCGTGAAATCTCAGGGCAGCGGCTTCAACATCTGCGCATATTGTTTGAAGCGGCGAACGTAAATATCGGCGCCGCCGGCAATCATCTTGATGTCGTTCTCAGTCAGCGGCCGCAGCACGCGGGCCGGCGCGCCGACGATTAGCGATCCCGGCGGAAAAGTCTTTCCTTCCGTGATCAGCGCGCCGGCGCCGACCAGGCAATTCTCCGGGATGCGCGCGCCGTTGAGCACGATCGCGCCCATGCCGATCAGGCTGTTGGCGCCGATGCTGCAGCCGTGCAGGATGACATTGTGGCCGATCACGCAATTAGGCCCGATGGTGAGCGGGAATCCCGGATCGGTATGCAGCGTCGCGTTGTCCTGGATCTGCGAGCGCTCGCCGAGCTCGATCCATTCATTGTCACCGCGCAACACCGCGCCGAACCAGATGCTGGAGTCTGGTTTGAGCCGCACTTTGCCGATGACGGTCGCGTTCGGCGCGATCCAATAGAGAGCTTCCGCAGGTAAATCCGGCCGGTGGCCGTCGAGCTCGTAAATCATGCTGTTCCCATCACAATGCGGCCCGCATGGCTCACCTGATATGGCTCGCCTGATATGTAATGGTTTTCCTGGAAGCCCAAGAAATTGCAAGTATCCGAATTGCAAGCGGCTGAATTGCGAGCGGCTTAGCGCATGATCCCGCAAAGCGGGCTTGAGCGAAGACCTAGAGCACCGATTGAAGGGCGAGAACCACGACGGTTCCCGACATTAGGCTCCACAGGCCGGCAATGACGGTCGCGACCATGACGACCTCGCCGCGCCGGCGTTCCAGCCGCCGGCCGCGCAGCGTGTTGCGCATGATGATGAAGGGCGCCGAAAAGATCAGGAGCGGGACGGCGGCAAAGCGCGCCGGCACCGGGCCGATTTCGAGGAGCCTAAAGCTCGGAAAGTGCTTGCTGAACAGGCGGAAGCCGCTCGCAGACATGCCGGCGACGGAAAACCCGAAAGCGAGCGAAAACAGAGACTGAATGGTTTCCGGCGAAATTGCCGGCAGCGTCATATGCAACATTCGGGCGCTTCCCGTAGCGTCTTGAGAGTTGATGCGCCAAGCCATTGCAGACCCGGCGCGCCGCCGCTACGAAATGATTAATTAAGGGTTAATAGGCGGCCGCTCCAGGCGCCGTCCAACCTGCATCCACTGCGGATTTGGGAGATCAGCCGATGGTCATTGCCTTGCGGGCGCTCGCCGTCGCGGCGGTCTTATGCCTCGCCTCGCCCGTTATCGCGGCCACGCTCAATATCGTCGCCATCGGCGCCAGTAATACGACCGGCTTTGGCGTCGGCGAGGCCAATGCCTATCCGGCGCTGTTGCAGGCGCTTTTGCGCAAGAAAGGCATCAACGCCAACGTCACCAATGCCGGCGTCAACGGCGACGTGACCTCCGGCATGCTCCGGCGCATCGACGGTGCCGTACCCAAGGGCACCGACCTTGTGATCCTGCAGCCCGGCGGCAATGATTTGCGCTTTCTCGGCACCAAGGAGGCGCGTAGCGCCAATATCGCCGCCATGACGGCGCGGCTGAAAGCCCGCCACATCCGCGTCATCGTCTACGATCCGGACCCGGTACCGCCGGATTTCTACCAGTGGGACCACATCCATTTTAACGCCGCCGCGCATGCAAAAATCGCGGCAACGCTGGCTGCGCAAATCTCGGCACAAGTCGCGGCATCGCCAAAGCCGGCATCGGCGACCGCGCCCAGCGCTGCTACGCCTGCCGCGACGCCAGTTGCAGCGCCGGCCGCTGCCGGCAAACGCTGAAGGCACGTCCTGATACAGGCAAGAGTTGAATCGCCGTGCGATACTGCGTGCTGATTCGCATCCGGAATTCCGGCACGCATGACGATCGACGCTGTTCGCAACTCACGCGGTGAGCCGCGCGCCGAAGCGCGTGTTGGCGCGCATCGCTCGGCACACGACCGGCGGCACGCGCGCCGCGTTCTCACTTTACCGTTTTTACTTTTGGTGGTGCTCGTCGCCGCGGCGGCGACGGCGATATCATATCTGTTGTGGCCGACGTGGCCGAACACGCCGACGGCGCTCGATGCGCCGGCGATTCCGATTACGGTTGCGGGCGTACTGTTCAACGTGCCGCCGGCTGCGGTGCGCGAAAAGGTGCAGCGGCACCCCGGACAGCAAGACCGGGTCGATCTCGTCTTCGAATGGCCTTCGCTTACGCCGCCGCAATCCGACAATCCTGAACGGCAGCCGCTCGACCCTGACAATGCAGCAGCACAGGCCGCGGCGACCGCCGACAAACGGCTGTTCGTGACCATCACCGCCTTGGGCCCGGTGCTGCCGCCGCTCGAGCGGCTGCGCACCATTTACCCGCGCTATGTCGAGAGCCAAGCCACAGCCGGCGCCGACGGGCTCGCCATCCTGCCGTTCCGCGCCGGCTCGCCTTACGAGAGCGAAGACCTCGTCTATTTCGGCACCAATCCGGAGCAGTTTTTCGCCCGCTGCACGCGGCCGGGCCGCACCGTACCCGGCACCTGCATGCAGGAGCGCGCCATCGGCGCCGATGTCGTGACGTTACGTTTTCCGCGCGACTGGCTCAGCGATTGGCGCGGCGTCAGCGCAGGCTTTGACCGCCTGCTTGCGCAATTGCATCCGGGAAATTAGGCGCGTTACGGGTTGAAAAGGCTCATTCCAGATCGGTGCTGAGAATAGCCATCTGGAAATTGTAGGAGCGCTCGTCGTCCTCGTCGTCGACGAACAGGACGCCGACGAATTCCTCACCGATATAGACTTCGGCGGAATCCTCCTTCTTCGGCCGCGGCACAACGCGGATACGGGCATTGCCGAAGAGCTTCTTCAAATAAGCGTCAAGCTTTCTGACTTCCTGAACGTCCACCGCGTGTCTCCTAATGCGCTTTCCGGGGCGATCTACCGGAAAAGATCAAACAATATCTTGACTGCCGCATAGCACTTCGCGCGGCGAATTTGAAGTTCATCGGAAAACGCCGGTTAGGGCGCCGGGCGTTGCCCATCCGTCAGATATCGTTGGGGAACATCTGGTCCATGGTGCGAGCCGGCTCCGGGCAACCGGCAACCCCGATCACCTTGGCCGGCACGCCGGCGACCGTCACATTGTTCGGCACCGGCTTGACCACGACGGAGCCCGCGGCGATGCGCGCACAATGGCCGACTTCGATATTGCCGAGGATTTTGGCGCCGGCACCGATCATCACGCCGTAACGGATCTTCGGGTGCCGGTCTTCGTGTTCCTTGCCGGTGCCGCCGAGCGTGACGTCGTGCAGCATGGAGACGTCGTCCTCGATGACCGCGGTCTCGCCGACGACAAGGCCGGTTGCGTGATCGAGGAAAATACCGCGGCCGATCTTTGCCGCCGGATGGATGTCGCATTGCAGGACGCCCGACGAGCGGCTTTGCAGATAGAGCGCGAAGTCGCGGCGGCCCTTGCCCCACAGCCAATGCGCCAGCCGATACGTCTGGATGGCGTGAAAGCCTTTGTAATAGAGCACCGGCTCGATCAGCCGGTGTGTCGCCGGATCGCGATCCGCAGTCGCCATGATGTCGGCGCGGAACGCCTCGCCGATTTCGGGCGTATCCTTGAGCGCATCGGCATAGGCCTGCCGAATGAGGTCGCTCGGTACCGCGGCATGATCGAGCCGTTCGGCGAGGCGGTGCGCGACCGCCGCCTCGAGCGTGTCGTGATGCAAAATCGTCGAATAGATGAAGGTGGCGAGCTCAGGCTCATGGCGCACGGTCTCTTCGGCCTCGCGGCGAAGGCGGCCCCAGACCGGATCGACGGTGTCGAGCGCAGGCTTAGCTTGAGATTGCGCCATCGGATATCTCCCCGGCTTTACCGACTTGATGGAGCGTGATCTTTTCGGAAGACCTGATCCGCTATTCCGGATCGCGCTCTACCACAACGGCGTGACGTTCTATCATATTGGGCAGCCGATACCCCAAATCCAAGGGGCCACCGAAAAAAGCCATTCCATAGGTCAATGGCCGTAAAGGACCGCGCCGCTGGGCTAGCCCTTTGACCCACCCTCGATCTGTGCTTGGGCCCGGCATTCCCAAGCGTTTACGGCCGTTTGGACAGGAATTCGAGCACGCCGTTTTTATAGGTCCGGTCCCCCACCGCCGACATGTGATCGCGGCCGGGGATGACCAGGGCCTGAGCGGCGGGAATGAGCGCCGCAAGCTCTTCCGGCGAGCCCGCGATCGGGTCGGCGCTGCCGACCGCGACCAGAAGCGGCACGGCAATCCGGCCGACTTCGGCGCGGCTCAGCATTTGCCGCGAGCCGCGCAGGCAGGCGGCAAGCGCGCGCAGGTCCGACTTGGTCTGTTCGGCAAAGGCGCGAAACAGATACGCCATAGGATCGGTGATCACGGTGCCGGACGGCGCCTCGAGCGCCTCCGCAATCGTGTCCGGCAGACCGATGCCCTCAACGAGCCGCACGCCCAAGCCGCCAAGCACCGCCGATCGCGTCCGCTCCGGATGCGCCAGCGCCAGAAAGGCCGTGTTGCGCGCGCCCATCGAGTAGCCCATGACGTCGGCGCGCGGGAGCCCGAGATGCTCGATCAGCGCGCGCACGTCCTCGGCCATGATCGAACTGTGATAGGCCGCCGGATCGTAGAGCTTTGACGACTGGCCGTGGCCGCGATTGTCGAGCGCGATGACGCGGCGCCCGGCTCGGGTAAGGGTCGACACCCAGCCGGGACCGACCCAGTTCACTTCCTTGTTCGAGGCGAAGCCGTGGATGAGCACGATCGGCTCGCCCTCGCCTTCGTCGAGAAACGCAATCTCCACACCATCACGGGTAAAATTCGGCATGCCGCAGCCTCCAATCGGCCGCGACAAAGCACGCGCGCTCGCTTATCGCAACGGCGCCGCCAGCATGGCCGGTTGGGTTATGAGCGCAGCGCGCGCAAGGCGCAGTTTTCGCCTTTGCAAATGGCGCAGCGTCAGGCCCTCGACCGTGGCCTTGCAGGACGAGCAGAAGCCGAACAGCGCCAGCGCCGCCCAGAATACCCACAGGCTCAAATCCAGCGCGCTTGCGGCAAGAACGATGGCGCCGCGGCCGAGAATCTTGACGATCGCGCGGGTCTTGCCGCCTTTGGCTGCAGAGAGCCGCGCCAGCCGCGACACATCTTTAGGCTCCTCGGCGATCGCAAGTCCGTCGAGCGCCGCCTGGGCGCCGGCTTTGCTTTCGATCCGCCCGGTATTTTCGGCAAGCTCGATCAGGCCGCCGGCACTTTCGACCTTCACTGCTTCGCGCACCGCGCGTACGGCGAGAGCCGGATTGAGCCGGCCGGTCCGTTTCGCAGCCTTGACGACTGATAGGCCAACGCGCTCCGGCGTGCCGGCGCCGAACGTCGCGTAGGTGCCGGCGGTAATGCCGATCCCGACGCCGGCAAGGCTCAAAATCCACGGATCGTATTTCTCGCCGGTGAGATAACGCGTCCCTTCGCGCGCGGCATCACGGATATCGCCGAACACCGACAGATCGCCGACCACGGTGCCGACGAGGCTCGCCAGATCCGTCGGTTCACCGGTCCACAGGCCGTGCATGAAGCGTCCGGCGGTGTTCGAAACCGAGTCGTGCTTCACCGTCGCGTCATTGACTTCAGCGGCCAGCGCCGGATCGATTTGCACCGAACGGTCGGCTGCGAGCGCAACGAAGCTTTGGGCGAGATCAAGATCGTCTGCAGCCAGCGCACCGCGAATCTCGCGCTCGGCAACGTCGCGACTGAAAGCCCGGTCGAGTGCCTGATCGGTGATTTTGACCGGATCATCCGCCATGGTGTCGAGTTGCGCGCGCGCGGCAAGACCGCCGTGGATCAGCATAAAAGCCGCCGCCGCGAACAACACAGCCCCCGCCAGCGCGAATAGCGGATGGCGCAGCGTTGGAACGATCAGTCTCCCACCCATAGTCCCGTCCGTAATCCGGCACGCGCCGATAGGTGGCGCACATGTCGCAGAGAATCCAGGGTTGAATGCCGAGAATTTGCGGCTTTTTTGACAACGGAACCCAACGCCTTGCTGGAAATCGCAAACTCGGCCCGCTATGGTGCGGACCGGCCGGGATTACCTCCGGCGCTAGCCAACAGTCGGAAATCGAGCAGATGACGGATTCGGTAGTCCCGCATTTCCATAATGATCTGGGCGTTGCCGTAATCGAGATCGGCGCCAAGGAATTCATGTGCGTCGGAGCCCTCCCGCCGTTCGATCATCCGCATGTCTATTGCGACATGGGCGATGACGCCGAATATATCTGCCCTTATTGCTCGACGTTATACCGCCGCGACCTCAAACTTGCGCCGAACCAGGCGCGGCCGGCGGAATGCGCTTTGAATAGCGAACTCGTCTAACCCTAAAAGCGGGTGCCCTAATGCCCTCGCGCACCGTCATCGTCGCCGGTGCCGGCATCGGCGGGCTGACCGTCGCGTTAGCGCTCAAACGCAACGGCTTTCGTGTCATCGTTCTGGAACAGGCTGAGCGGCTGCAGGAGACCGGCGCCGGCATTCAGCTCTCCCCCAATGCGGCGCGGCTCTTGATCGAGCTCGGCTTCGGCGACCGATTGCAACCGCATGTCGTCGTGCCGCAGGCCGTACGCGTGCTCAACGCCAAGAACGGTCGCGAGATCGTGCGCATTCCGCTCGGCGACACCGCGGCACAGCGCTATGGCGCGCCGTATTGGATTATCCATCGCGGCGATCTGCAGGCGGTGCTGAGCGCCGCCGTCGCGCAAGAGCTCGATATTTCGCTGAAGCTCGGCATGCGCATGGAGGATTTCGTCACCCATCCCAACGGCGTGACGGTGTCGGCGCGCAGCGGCACCGCCGCCTGGAACGAATTCGGCCACGCGCTGATCGCCGCCGACGGCCTGTGGTCGATGTCGCGCGAGCGATTGGGCTTCGGCGAACCGCCGCGCTTTTCCGGACGCGTCGCCTGGCGTGCACTGGTGCCGGCCGCCGACGTGCTTCCGGAATTTCGCGAGCCCTTGATCCATCTCTGGCT
The DNA here is from genome assembly GCA_963746715.1 of uncultured Alphaproteobacteria bacterium. Lineage (GTDB taxonomy): Bacteria > Pseudomonadota > Alphaproteobacteria > Rhizobiales > Xanthobacteraceae > BOG-931. Next base: position 140,728 of record CAVVCW010000004.1, read on the forward strand.
CGGACCGGATGCGCATCTCGTGCACTATCCGGTCAAAGGCGGCAAAGTCATCAATATCGTCGTCATCACCGCCGACGATTGGAACGCTGAAGGCTGGAGCGAGCCGGCAAGCCGCATCGACCTGTTGCCGCGGCTCACCGCCGCGCGCTGGGCGCCGCAAGCGCGCGCCCTCGTTCGCCTGCCCGAAGCCTGGCTGAAATGGGCGCTGTTCGAGCGCCGCCCATTGATGAACTGGACGCAAGACGCAGCCGCGCTATTAGGGGACGCCGCCCACCCGATGCTGCCGTTCCTGGCGCAAGGCGGCGCCATGGCGATCGAAGACGCCGTGGTTGCGGCCCAATGTCTCGCGCGCCGGCCCGATGACGCGGCGGCTGCCTTGCGCACTTACACCGCCATCCGGCGCGGGCGCACGCGCCGGGTGCAGCGGCAGGCCGCGCGCAACGGCCAGCACTATCACCTCAAAGGTGTGTCGGCTATGGTGCGCAACGCAGCGATGGGCGTCATGGGCGGAGAGCATCTGCTCCGGCATTATGACTGGCTCTACGACTGGCGGCCGCCAGCCGCGCTGTCACTGACGTGACGACTGGCAAATGATAACCGGTATCTGATGACTTCCTGCGCGTGATCGCGCGCATCCGATCGGACCAACACGATGTCTTCCACCACGCTCTTTCCGACGACGATCGCCGGCAGCCTGCCGAAGCCGTCATGGCTCGCGGCGCCGAACAAATTGTGGGCGCCGTGGCGTCTCGAAGGCGAAGAACTGGCGGACGCCAAAGACGACGCGACGCTGCTCGCGCTCAAGCTTCAGGAAGATGCCGGCATCGATATCGTCGGCGACGGCGAGCAATCGCGCCAGCATTTCGTGCATGGCTTTCTCGAAGCGGTCGACGGCATCGACTTCAACAAGCGCGTCGAAATGGGTATCCGCAACGACCGCTATAAAGCAATGTGCCCGACGGTCACCGGCCCATTGCGGCTGCGCTCGCGCGTGCATGGCCGCGAAGCGCGGCTCGCGCGCGCGCATACCACGCGCGAGCTCAAATTCACCCTGCCCGGCCCGATGACGATCGTCGACACCATCGCCGACGAACATTACGGCGACCGCATCAAGCTCGCGATGGCGTTCGCCGATTTGCTCAACGAGGAAGCGCGCGGGCTCGCCGCCGACGGCGTCGATGTGATTCAGTTCGATGAGCCGGCCTTCAACGTCTATATGGACGCCGCCGCGACCTGGGGCATCGAGGCGCTGCATCGCGCATTGGACGGCGTCAAATCTACCAGCGCCGTGCATATCTGCTACGGCTATGGCATCCCCGCCAATATCGAATGGAAGGCGGCGCTCGGCGACGAGTGGCGGCAGTACGAGAAGTTCTTCCCGGCTTTGGCGAAGAGCCGAATCGATCAGGTGTCGGTCGAATGCATCAATTCGCACGTGCCGATGAGCGTTCTGACATTACTGGACGGTAAGGATGTGTTGATCGGCGTCATCGATGTCGCGACCGAAAAGATCGAAACGCCTGAGGAAGTAGCGGCCGTGATTAATGAAGCGGCAAAGCACGTGCCTGCGCAAAAAATCGTCGCGAGCACGAATTGCGGAATGGCGCCGATGCGCCGCGAAATCGCCGCATTGAAGCTCGAAGCACTGGCGCGGGGCGCGGCGCTGGCACGCAAGAACAAGAGCTGATCTTCCCGCCAAGCGCTGGAAAATCTCAACCATACGGAATTCAAGGGATGCGCTCGAATCCCGTGGGTAGCATTTTCTTAAAGTTTAGCGGATTGGATGGGGAAAATTGAAAAAGGGAAGCGCAATGCAAGTGCCTTACGTAACCACCGTTTCATTTGCCGACCGCGACGGCGTAACGGTGAACCTGCAATACGGCGTCGCCGCTCCGAGCGAGCGTGAGGCGCGCAACGAATTGCAGCGTCGTTTGATCAATCAAGAAATCTACAATTATTCCATTTCGGAAATCCGGCCCGCGACTTCGAGCGAAGCGCAGGAGCTCAATCTCCCCGCCGGTACCATCATCCTGCTGAACTGATTCGACGTAGACCGGATTGAACGCAAACAATCCGGGACCAATCGTAAGGGTCTGGATGTCACGGTCATGCCCGCGCATAGCCGTTTAAAGAACGGCGTCGCTTCGCTCGCCTATGTCGCGGGCATCTGCGTCTTTGCAGTCAGCATCGAGATCCAAGACGTGGATGTGAGACACGGATGGCCGGAACAAGTCCGGCCAGACGGCTTCTGGTTTCGCCTCTAGGCTGCCTGCGGTAGATCGCCGCGATCACCGGTCGCTACGCGACAAAACTTCGATCAATTCGCTGACCTTGCGCCGCTGTTCTGCCTTGTTGCCGGAGGCGATGGCGTGCTCGACGCAATGGGCGGTGTGATCGGCGAGAATTTCCTCCTCGGCGCGGCGTAGCGCCGAGCGCACCGCCGAAATCTGCGTCACGATATCGATGCAATAGCGGTCGTCCTCGACCATGCGCGCGAGGCCGCGCACCTGGCCCTCGATCCGCTTCAGCCGTTTGGTCACCGATGTCTTGGCATTTGTCTGCATGGCGTCTATATACCCCTACCGGGTACAGGTTTCAAGAGGCACGCGAGGGAGTTCGACCTTGGATCATTCGGCTCACGGGCACGGCGGGCACAGCCACAGCGCGCACGACCATGTGACGCACGTGCATGGCGCGGATGTGACCGATCCGGTCTGCGGCATGAAAGTCGATCCGGGCAAGAGCCCGCATCATTACGCCTATAACGACCACGACTATCATTTCTGCGGCGCCGGCTGCCGCACCAAATTCGTCGCCGATCCGGAAAAATATCTGAGCAAATCCACGGTGCCCGCCGCGTCCGCGCCGGCGGGCACGATCTATACCTGCCCGATGCATCCGGAGATCCGGCAGGCGGGACCGGGGTCCTGCCCGATCTGCGGCATGGCGCTCGAGCCCGAAGACGGCAGCGCCGGCGATGGCGCCGAACTCGCCGACATGACGCGGCGGTTTTGGATTTCGCTCGTGCTCACCGTGCCGGTCTTTATCATCGAGATGAGCGGACATTTCGGCCTGTTTCATCTCGCGAGCGCCATTGCGACACCGGCGCAATTCGTTCTGGCGACACCCGTGGTGCTGTGGGGCGGCTGGCCGTTCTTCGTCCGCGGCGCGCAATCGCTGCGCACCGGCCATCTCAACATGTTCACGCTGATCGCCATGGGCACGGGCGTCGCTTATGCCTATAGCGTCGTTGCCGCCCTCGCGCCCGGATTATTCCCGCCGGCGTTTCACGACATGCACGGCGGCATCGCGCTTTATTTCGAGGCCGCCGCCGTCATTACCGTGCTCGTGCTGCTCGGTCAGGTTTTGGAACTACGCGCGCGGGCCTCGACCTCGCAGGCCATCGCCGCGCTGATGGGGCTCGCACCGACACGCGCGCGCCGCGTCAGGAATGACGGCAGCGACGAGGACGTGCCGCTCGACGACGTCCATGTCGGCGACAGCTTGCGCGTTCGTCCAGGCGAGAAGGTGCCGGTCGACGGCATCGTCGTCGAAGGCAAATCCGCGGTCGATGAATCCATGATCACCGGCGAAGCCATGCCGGTGACCAAGGAGCCCGGCGGCAAGGTCGTCGGCGGCACGCTCAACGGCAGCGGTGCTTTTGTCATGCGCGCCGAGAAAATCGGCCGCGACACCGTGCTGGCGCGGATCGTCGACATGGTCGCGACGGCGCAGCGCTCGCGCGCGCCGATCGCCCGTCTCGCCGATCAGGTGGCGGGCTGGTTCGTGCCGCTGGTGATTGGCGTTGCGCTCACAGCTTTCGCGGCCTGGGCAGTGTTCGGACCGCAGCCGCGCTTGGCCTATGCGCTAGTCGCCGCGGTCACAGTGCTGATCATCGCTTGCCCCTGCGCGCTGGGCTTGGCGACCCCGATGTCGATCATGGTCGGCGTCGGCCGCGCCGCGCATTTCGGCATTCTGATCAAGAATGCCGAAGTGCTCGAGCGCATGGAGAAAGTCGATACGCTTGTCGTCGACAAGACCGGGACGCTGACCGAAGGCAAGCCGCAAGTCACAGGCATCGTCGCCGCACTGGGCTTCGACGAGAACTTGCTGATCCGGCTGGCCGCCAGCGTCGAGCGGGCGAGCGAACATCCCCTGGCCGCAGCGATCGTCGCCGCCGCTGCTGCGCGCAATATTATGCCGGCGCCCGTCAGCGGCTTTGAGGCGCCATCGGGTAAAGGCGCGCTCGGCATTGTCGAAGGTTCAAGCGTCGCGCTCGGTACCGCGAAATTTCTCGCCGAGCGCAACATCGATATGGCTTCGCTCAACGGTGAGGCCGAACGTCTGCGGGCCGATGGCGCGACCGTCGTCTTCGCCGGCGTGGATGGCAAGCCGGCTGGCCTGATCGCTATCGCCGATCCGATCAAGCCGACGACACCGGCGGCGCTCGCGGCGCTGAAGGCCGACAAGATTTCAATCGTGATGCTGACGGGAGACAGCAAAACCACCGCGCAAGCTGTCGCCAAAAAGCTCGGCATCGACAGAGTCGAAGCCGAGGTCCTGCCGCAGCGCAAGAACGCCGTGATCGGCGAGTTGCGCCGCGCCGGCCGCGTCGTCGCCATGGCCGGCGACGGCGTCAACGACGCGCCGGCGCTCGCCGCAGCCGATGTCGGCATCGCCATGGGCAACGGCACCGACGTCGCCATGGCCAGCGCCGGCATGACGCTGGTCAAGGGCGATCTCAACGGCATCGTGCGCGCACGCAGGCTGTCGGCCGCGACCATGCGCAATATCCGGCAAAATCTCCTGTTCGCCTTTCTCTACAACGCGCTCGGCGTGCCGGTCGCGGCCGGCGCGCTCTATCCGCTGTTCGGCATCCTATTGTCGCCCGCGATCGGGGCGGCGGCGATGGCGCTGTCCTCGGTGAGCGTTGTCGGCAATGCGTTGCGGCTGCGGCGGGTAAAGCTATAAGCCGGCAAAACCATCGTTCGGCCTATTCGCATCGCGCGATGCGACCTCTATAGTTGGCGGCATGATCACGACGCCGTCACCCGCCCACGTCGCTTTGCTCCTGGGCTTGAGCTTCTTCCTTGGTCTCGCCTTCGAGGAATATTTCGCCCATACCGACGAGCGGCGGCCGGGCGGCATCCGCACCTTTCCGATGCTCGCGCTTGCCGGCGGCGTGCTTTATCTGTTCGATCCGGTGCATTTCCTGCCCTTCACCGGCGGCCTTTTGATCCTGGGCGCCTGGCTCCTTGTCTATTACCTCGCCCATGTCGGCGAGCATAAGACGCAAGACGACGAACCGAATGTCGGGCTCGTCGTGCCACTCCTCAATGTGCTGGCTTATCTGCTCGGCGCGGTGTCGCTGGCGCTCGATCCATGGGTCGCGGTGGCAATGACGGTCGCGGCGGTGCTGCTGCTCACCGGCCGCGAGCAACTGCACGGTCTGGCGCGGCGCATCGAGATCAAGGAAATCGTCACCGCCGGCGAATTTCTGATCCTTACCGGCATTGTACTGCCGCTATTGCCGAACCATCCGATAACGACACTGACCGCGATCACGCCGCGTCAGGTGTGGCTCGCGCTGGTCGTGGTCTGCTCTTTTTCCTATGCCAGCTATCTGGCGCAGCGCTATTGGAAGCCGGCCGCAAGCGGACTGTGGATGGCGGCGCTCGGCGGCATGTATTCGTCGACGGCAACCACCGTCGTTCTGGCGCGGCAAGCCAAAGCCGATCCGACGCTCAAGCGGCAGGCGCAAGCCGGCATCACGCTCGCCACCGCGATCATGTATCTGCGCCTGTTGGCAGTGGTGCTGATCTTCAATCTGGCGCTAGGGCGGATTTTGGCGTTGCCGCTGTGCGGCCTGTCGCTTGCCGGCTTCATCATCTGCGCGCTGCAATATTGGCACGGCAAGCCGTCCGACACGGCGCCGCAAACCGCGATGCCTGCGGCGCAGAGCGGCAATCCGCTCGAACTCGGGGCGGCGGCGATCTTCGCCGCGCTGTTTGTCGCGGTCTCCGTCGTCTCGGCCGTCGCCAAATCGCAGTTCGGGATTTCCGGCATCTATGGGCTCGCGGCGGTTGTCGGCGTTACCGATATCGATCCCTTCGTCCTCAACCTGGCGCAGGGTGGAATTTCCGGCGTGCAGAATGCCGATCTTGCCGCGGCGGTCCTGATCGCCGCCTCCTCGAACAATGTTCTTAAGGCGCTCTATGCCGCGTTCTTCGCCGGCGGACGGGCAACCGTTCCGAGCGCCGTAGCGCTGGTCGCGCTGGCGATTGCGGGCCTCGCCGCGGCCTATGCGACGGCGATACTGCCGCACTAGCGGCCATTGATATTCAGCGAATGCCCTGGTCGCTCTGATATTGCGGGCTTGGCGGCGGGGCGGCTGGCGGCTGGGCGCCTTGCGCCTGAAAGGGCTGGGCCTGAATGCTTGGGGTTTGAAACGGCAACCCGCAATTTTTCTCCGCCGCGGTACGCTGCAGCAGCCGCTCGTCGCTGATCGCGGCATCATAATCGACGCGATAAGCGAGCGACCCGACCACGGCGCCGCCGTTGCTCTGCGCCGCGCGGTCCATCAGCCCGCGCAATTCCTTCTCGCGGGCGCTGACGATTTTCCAGCGCGCGGCAAGATCGTCGCATTTGTAGACGGAGTAACGGCCCGGATCGATCAAAAGCTCGCCGCTGTCGTTCGAGGTGCAGCCGAAGAGCGCGCAGGCAACGCCAAAAACGGCGAACGATGCAAGGCCACGCGACATGTCAGGCCATGGGCGAAAGCGCGCACGCGCTCGGCCGTCCCGCGATCTCGGCGGCGGCTCGACGATGTCGCGGCAAATCCCCATTAAACACGCCCATCATGCCAGTTCCCCAATTCACTTGGTTCGCAGGCTCTTGAGCCGCAAATATGGCAGACGCCAAGCTGCCGCCCAACGGGCTCGTTGTTAATCGCGGCCGGATCGTCCTCGTTATTGCTGCAACATCAATCGCTTATGATGTGCGCCGGGCGGGCTTGCGGAAGCCTAGGGAGAGCCCTCGCCGCTTCGCGCTCGCAACATTGTCGCGGCGCTCGCGCCATCAAAATCTAGCCATATGTGTCACTATTGTTTCAGCGTCATGAGTGCTTAGTGACAATAGGCGCTGTGACAGCTTCGGTGAAACAAGACTCTTTGGCGACACAAGACCTCGGTGACAAAAGACTTGGTGACACAAGACTCGGCGACAAGCTTCGCAAAAATCCACACCGGCAGAGAATGGCAATGAGCTTCGGTTGGCTGACCTGGTCCAATCCCGTGGCGATATGGTGGTGCTGTCTGGTCGTCGTCAGCGCGCTGAACATCACCCTGTGGTTCAAGCTTCACGTCCATTCCAGCCGAGCCGCGATCCGCACTTCGACCGGCATATTGGCGATCGAGCCGCTGGTGCTGCTCGCTGCCGCTTATGTCTTCGGCTGCGCGTTCCGTTCGATCCTGCCGCGCGCCGACGTGCAGCGCATCTGTCTGTTCGACACCTGGCTGTCGAGCGTGATGGTCGGCCGCTCGGTCGCGACGGTCGCCGAACTGTGCTTCGCCGCACAATGGGCGATCGTGCTGCGCGAGCTCGGCAGGATCAGCCATTCCGACACGACGAAGAACATCGCCACCATGATCGTGCCGCTTATCGTGCTCGCCGAATGCTGCTCGTGGTACGCGGTGATCTCGACGAATTTCCTCGGCAATGTTCTGGAAAATTCGATTTGGACCACGGCCTTCGTGCTGATCGGCGTGGCGTTGCTGCGGCTGATGTTGAGCTTCCAGGGCCCGGCGCGCCTGGCGATCGCGGCGGCTGCGGCCGGTATCGCCTGCTACGTCCTGTTCATGTCGACTGTGGACGTGCCGATGTATTTCGAGCGCTGGCAGGCGGACCTCGCGCACGGCAAGCCGCTCCTTGGCCTGTTCTCCGGGCTTTACGATCTCGCGACCCGCTGGGTCGTGACGCACCGTTTCATGCCGTGGCACCAGGAGATCGCCTGGATGTCGCTCTATTTCAGCGCCGCGGTGTGGACAAGCCTGATGCTCGGCGGTTTCGTCCTGATACGGCATCTCGTGCCGCGCTATCGGATACGCCGTCCGCTGGCCAAAGCAACGCGGCGGCCGATTCCCATCCCGATCCGCACATCCTGACCGACCATCCTGACCGATCAGCCGGACCCGCCTTCCAAACAACAAAAGCAAATCGGCGTGCCGGAACAATAGGCAGTCCGGCGCGAATCCGTTACCGTTGTCGGGCTGATTCGCTCCGCCCTAGTGGTCCGATTCCAACATTCGCATCCCGCCGCGGCGAAGTCTTTGTGCGAATGCTGGAATCAAAGGACCGCTAGCAAATATAAGTTCGAGTGAAGTTTGGATTTGACATTCGCTGCGCGGGCTAGCGGCGAACTCGGCAGCGAATGTCAAATCCACTCCACTGGCTTATTTGGAGGGCCGTGCAGGTGACGAACATGATCATCACAGTCGCCACCATGAAAGGTGGCAGCGGCAAGAGCACGGTTGCGAGCTGTCTCGCCGTGCATTGGCATCTCACCGGAAGACGGCCGACCTTGATCGACGCCGATCCGCAGCGCTCGATCATTCGGCTTGCCGCACGAGAGCGCGCACTTGGCGGCGTCAATATCATCGAAGATGCGACTGAAGCCGCTTCACAAACCGCGCGGCAGCTGGCGGGCACCGGCCCGGTCATTATCGACACGCCGGGCTTCCGCTCCAAGACCACGCTCGAATGCCTGGCGGCCGCCGATTTCGTGCTGGTGCCGGTCAAGCCGTCGCCGTTCGACGTCGACCGCATGCTGGACACGCTGAACATTTTGACCGACCGGCCCGACGGACGACGTCCGGTGTTCCGTTGCCTGCTGACGCAGACGACGCGCGACTCCGTGATTGCCCGGCACATCCGCAACGAACTCGCCGAGGCGGGGTTGCCGGTGCTGGCCGCCGAAATGCAAAACCGCGTCGCCTATCCGGAAGCGACGCTGTGGGGCGCCACCCCGAGCCTGATCAGCTGGAAAGGTCCGGCCGCGCGCGAGATCGCGGCAATTGCCGATGAGCTCGACGCCGTTCTCGGCGCAAAACAGGCTGCCGCATGACCCGCAAACAACTTCCCAAGGCGATCAACCGGGCCGGCGATAACGTCCACGCTTTTGCCGGCAGCATCGTTCCCGATGAAGTGGCGCCGGAACCGGCGCCCCGCCCTGCGCCGACATTCAACAAGATCGCGGACGAGCCGGCGCTTGCAGTGTCGTCGGCGCCGATCGCCAATGATTCTATTCCGGCGGCGAGCGCGCGGCCTGAGGCGCGGGCTCTACCCGATCAGATGGCTGCGAAGCGCCGCGGTTTCGCCAGAAAGATCATCGAACGGCATCGCACCTATGCCGCGGTCGGCGGACTTATGCCGCTCGCGATCGTGAACATTGCAAGTGTCACCGCGGTCAATCTGCGTATGGTGCGGCAACTCAGCGAGCTCTACCAGGTGCCGTTCCAGCGCGATCGCGCGCGAGCGACAATCGTCAGCCTGATCGGCGGCGCCGCGCCCTCGGGCTTCGGCCTTGCCACGTCCTCGACGCTGATGTGGATCGTGCCCGGCGGCGTGCTGGTTGGACTAGGCGTCTCTGCGCTCGCCGCCGGCGCGCTCACCCGCGCCATCGGTCAGGTCTTCGTCGAAGGCTTTGAGAACGGCGCGCTCGCGCGCGACGAAGCTTAGCGCAATCGCTCAATCAATTATCGGAAGAGCCAGCCTCAGCGCGTGGCTCGCTGTCGCTTGGCGAGATCCGGCCGGACTCAGCGTTGCCATTCGCGACGCCGGTTTCTTCCGGCATGCCGCAAACCGGAAACGGCGTGCCAAGCAGCATGCGCCACAGGCCCTTGAGGTCGCCGTCAGGTTTGCAAGGTCGGCTTGCCATCGCCCTTATATAATGACGATAGCGGCAGCACGCTAATGGCCTTGGTGCGGACGGCCGGACTCGAACCGGCACAGGGGTTTCCCCCCGAGGGATTTTAAGTCCCTTGCGTCTACCATTTCGCCACGTCCGCAGAGCGGGCCCGTCACTAAGCCCGCCGAAGCGACCACCGGTTAAGAAAGCCGCGCGGCTTGACTTGTAGCATCGGCGGTACCAGTGCGCCGGAAGTGAGGGTTACGGCTGCGCACGGACTTTTCGAGCATCGGGTTTTGGTAAATACACCGGCCGGTTCGAGGCAGGCCGGCCGTTCCGGTGCACGCTCACCGGTCCATGCTCACCTGATCCGGGCTCACTGTGTCTTCTTCTTTGGCGCCGGCGTCGAGCCCGACGGGCGAACCACGGCCCAGGGATCATTGGCCTTCTGATCCGGAATCTTATTGGTCGCGGCTTTGTAGGCGTCGTCGAGTTTCCGCTGCTTCTCGATTTCGTCCTGGGTCAGCGGCCTCTTATCCTGCTGCTTGAAGGGCGAGAAGCCTAAGCCACCGTCTCCCACGGTGACGCCCTGCGCGGATGCGGCCGCCGTCAGAAGAAACAGCGTCGCGCCTGCGCAGGCTAATATCCGCAGCGTCTTTCTCATCGCAAATTCCCTCACAAGTCCTAGGATCCTCAGTCCTTGAACAACTCGTCCCTGAACACATGCCCCCAAAGTGCATCCCAATCGGTGCCGGAAATGTCGGTCACCCGGCCGTCCTTCTCGAAAAACTTGTTAGGTACCTGAAACATGGCAAGCATAAGCCCGCCCTCGGGCGTGCAGGCGACGTGGCGGCTGCCGGCCTCGCGCCAGACGAACTCGCCGGGACCGACGCTCAAGCCCTCGGCCGGACCTTCCTTATCGACCAGCCGGCCCTCGAGCACATAAGTCTGCTCGATCTTGACATGTTCGTGGTCGGGCAGCACCGCGCCCGGCGCAAACCGCATCAGCGCGGTGACCACGCCGGTTTCCTTGTCGAGCAACAGCCCTTTCACCTCGCAGCCGGCAAACCGTGTCTTTTTCCATTCCATCGCCGCGGGCCGCACCACATGCGAATGGGTGTCGAGCGTATCGTGCGGTTTGGCGTCTTTGGGCGTGACGGCGTCCATGGCTATCCTCCTTAGTATGACGGTTCGGCGCGTATCATACCGCTCTCGGCGCAGCGTAACTAGAGACGCGCAACGAGAGCAAGGTCCACCATTCGCAACGTGAGGACGGTCTAAAGGCCGGCGTCGCGGAGCGGTGGACGAAACGCGAGCCCCTCGTCGGTATCCCACGGGAAATGAATCCAGGTGTCCTGCAACGCTTCGGCGACAAGCGCGTCAACCGCGCGCCGTCCCAGACGGAGCGCGCAGTCCCAAATCAAGGAATCTCGTACACCGTCGTCTCGTCGGCAAGACCACGCAGCGCCGCCCGCTGCATGGTCGGATGCAGATCGAATTTTTGCAGGATGTTTGCCGTCTTTTTGTCCTCGATGATCGGCTGAGTCACGAAGATCGCATGCGAGGAGGCCAGCCCCTGCACCCGCGCGGCGATGTTGACCGTCTGGCCGAAATAATCCTGTCGATCGTTCAGCGTGACTGCCAAGCAGGGGCCTTCGTGAATGCCGATTTTGAGCAGCAAATCCTCGTTCTGACGTTCCGTATTGATGCGGGCCATTTCCTGGCGCATCCGCAGCGCCGCCGCCAGCGCCCGATCGGGGGTCGAAAACGTCGCCATGACCGCGTCCCCGATCGTTTTCACGACCGCGCCTGCCTCCGCCGCCACCACTTCGTGCAGCACGTGAAAGTGCTGGCGGACGAGATCGTAGGCCAGGAGATCGCCGACGCGCTCGTAGAGCGCGGTCGAGCCTTTGAGATCCGTGAACAGGAAAGTCAGGCTGGTGATCTTCAGCCGCTGGTCGACGTCAAGCGTGTCGGTCCGATAGATGTCGCGGAATGTTTGATTGGTGAGCAGGCGCTTGGCCGTCACGAACGGCTTGCGCCGTCCGAGCAGGCCGTGCAGCGCGTCGCCGGCGATCCAAAGCGCCGGCAATACGCGCCGGTCGGTGCGGTTTTCCAGCGACAGGCGCAGCGGCCCGGGACGCATCTCAACGGTACCGAACGGCGCCTTCACCGGATTCAAAACCATGGACAGCGCCTGCCGCTCGCGCGTCGGCTCGCCTTTAACGTCGAGAAATTGCGTGGCGTGCGTGACCGGATCGAAGACGATGACGAAATCGTCGGGCAATTGCACCGACAGCACCGCTTTTTCGCCGGGCGGCAGCTCGATCGAATCAATGGTGAATTCGGCGAGGCTATCGCCAAGCGTCTCCGGCAAGTCCACGCCGGAGCTCCAGAATACCTGACGATAATATTCGACTTCGGGAAGCGTATCCGGCGTATGCGCCGCAATGCGGCGCGCGCGCGGATTGACGGTGAAGGTCACCTCCACCATTTCGTCGAGCGTGGGCTTGTAGCCGCACGCGCACAGCATACAGTCATATTCGTCGCGATTGACGGTCTTCAGCGTCGAACTGGCGTCGAGCACGCCGCCGCAGCCCGGACAGAGCACGTTCCACGACAGTTCAAACAGGCCGAGCCGCGCGGCGTGCAGAAAAGCCGAGATCGCCTTTTCCTCATCGAGTCCATGTTTGCCGGCAAAACTCAGCACGTTGACGCGGCAAAGATCGCGATCGCTGCCTTCGCGAATGGTGCGCTCGATGGCCGCCGCACAATCGGCGTCGGCCGCCTGCCGCAGCACGCTGAGAAGGGCGTCCGTCTCGCTCACTTGAATACCGCTCGCGCCAAATGAGAATAATGCATGCCGAAGATGAAGCTCATGCCAGATGAAGCTAATGTATCGGCTAAGTAAGTATCGGCGTGCGCTGCAACAAGCCAAATTATGGCAGCAGCCCAGTCACAGCGAATTGATCCAATCGACCACTTTTCCATGCGCCACGAGCGGCGTCGTCAAATGGCCGGCAAAGACCTCGATATATTTGCTTTTCGGATTCTTGGCGGCGACATTGAAGGCATATTCCGGACCGCGGCGGTCGATCGGATCGAGCTTACCGACGACCCACAACAGCGGCATCGGTCTCGGCGCCGAGCCGATGATCGCGGCGTTCTTGGGGATCACGGCCGGACCGTCGGGATCGAACATGCTCAGATAGACGATCGGCGTCGCCGTCGTACCCAGCGGAATGTCTTGCGCCATGTCGGGAAAGTCCTGCGGCACGTTGCCCTTCCCCTCGGCGATCAATTTCTTGGCGCGGGCCACGGCGTCGCTGACATAGCTGCGCATATTGTCTTGTTCCGGCAGATGGCCGGGCGACATCGCGACGACGCCGGCAAGATCGGGATGACGCGCGGCATAACCGATGGCGGCATTGGCGCCGAGCGAATGGCCGACAATGACGATGCGGGTCGCGCCCTTGGCTTTCAATTCGGCGACTGCGGCGTCGATCTCGCCCATCGCCTGGTCATAGGTCGCGGCATAGCGCCGATGGAACGACCACGGCATTTCCGGCTTGGCGACGAGCGCACCCTCGTCTTCGAGCGAGCTCAAGATTCCACCGTTAAGTGCACCCGGCCAGGACGCCTTGCCGTGCAGATAGACGACGCCGAGACCGTGCAGGTCGGCCGATGCCGCGGCGAAGCCGGTGCCGAACAGCGTCGCAGCCAGCGCGACTGCAACGCGGGCATAAACAAGAATGATGGTCCAGCGCCGATTCATGATCCCGTTTTCGTGCGCAAGCTTGTCACAAGTTGGGTGACCAGAGGCGAATCACATGCGTGATTGCGCCGCAGTAGCCGCATCCCGTCAATCGCGCGTGCAGCGCCTTCTTTGACCGCCCCGCCGCTATCAGATCTTGCGGGGCAGCAGGTCCTTGACCCTCACCAGCATGGCTTCGACCGCCTGTTTCACCACGACCAGGCGCGCAGGGTCGCGCGAGCGCATCACCACATTGGTATTGGCGTCGCCCCTTTCGTCCACGAACGGATAGGAGCCAATTACGACATCGGGGAAAACTTTGGCGATTTGGCCGAGTTCGGTGCCGATATCGCCTTCGCGGCAATCGGCGCGCACGGTCTCCGACAGCATCCGCGCGCCGGTCTTGAGCTCCGGCGTGGCAGATTCGAGCATCGCCTGCATCACGGTCGGAATGCCGGCCATGACGATGACATTGCCGATGCGGAAGCCCGGTGCGCCGGAGATTTTGTTGAGAACAAGCTCGCCGCCTTCGGGCACGCGCGTCATGCGCATGCGCGCTTCGTTCATGACGCCGCCGGTCGCGGCGACCCTCGCCTGCATGATTTCCACCGCCCGCGGATGATAATGCAGCGGAACGCCGAAAGCCTTGGCGACGCAATCCGCGGTGATGTCGTCGTGGGTCGGGCCGATGCCGCCGGTGGTGAACAGGTAAGTGTAGCGGGCGCGCAGCGCGTTGACGGCAGCGACGACCTCGGCCTCCTCGTCGGGGACGACGCGCACTTCCTTGAGGTCGATACCGACACCGGTGAGGTATTCGGCGATGAAGCCGATATTCTTGTCCTTGGTGCGGCCCGACAGGATCTCGTCGCCGATCACGAGTACGGCGGCGGTAACAATCGCACTGCCGGTTGCAGCCGTTGTTTCGGCCATGGTCGTTCTCCCCGTAATGCCGCCTGCTCTAGCGCGCTTGCCCCATGTGCTCAAGCGACCGCTCAAGCGACTGCTCAAGCCCCCTTGGCGCCTTCATCGCCTCCATGGCCGCTCGCTCCGAGCGCAGCGGCGGAGCATGTTGCCGCCCCTACTCTGGTCAAACCGCCCAAAACATGGGCAAAAATAGGAATCGGCGGGCATTCGGAGCGTTGATGCCCCGTCCGGTGTCGGCCCGATTTGCTCTTGAGTTGGCGCAAAGCTTGCTACGGTTGAATACTGCTACAAGTGTAGACGCCGCAAAGGTTTGCGACGGAAGCGGCCGGGTGTCGACATGTTCGACGAAATGAATGGGACTGGGGACGACGTGCGGCCGGCCTATGCCGAACTGTCGCAATGGCTGACCGAAGTCAAACCCGACGTCCTCGATTTCCGCCGCCGCGAAGCCGAGCTGTTGTTCCGCCGCATCGGCATCACCTTTGCCGTCTATGGCGATCCCGAGGCGCAGGAACGCCTGATCCCCTTCGATGTCATTCCGCGCATCATCTCGGCCAAGGAATGGGACCTGCTGCGGCGCGGTCTCGAGCAGCGCGTCAAAGCCATCAACGCCTACATCAAGGACGTTTACGGCCGCCGTGAGATTCTCAAGGCCGGCGTCGTGCCCGAAGATCTGGTGTTTCAGAATCCGGTGTTCCGCCCGGAGATGAACGGCCAGAAAGTCCCGCACGACATTTACGTCCATGTCGCCGGCATCGACATCATCCGGCTCGATGCCGAGACATTTTACGTGCTCGAAGACAATGCGCGCACGCCGTCCGGAGTCTCCTACATGCTGGAGAACCGCGAGATCATGCTGCGGCTGTTTCCGGAACTGTTCTCGCGCTATCGCGTGGCGCCGGTCGAGAACTATCCGGACGAGTTACTCGCCACGCTCAAATCCATCGCGCCGCCCGCGGCATCGGCGGAGCCTAACGTCGTTCTGCTGACGCCCGGCGTCTACAATTCCGCTTATTACGAGCATTCGTTCCTCGCCGACAAGCTCGGCGTCGAACTCGTCGAAGGCCGCGACCTCGTCGTCAAAAGCGAAGTCGTCTATATGCGCACGACCGAGGGGCTCAAGCGCGTCGACGTCATCTATCGCCGCATCGACGACGATTTCCTCGATCCGCTGGTGTTTCGTCCCGACAGCGCGCTCGGCGTGCCCGGCCTGATGTCGGCCTATCACGCCGGCAATGTCACGCTGGCCAATGCGGTCGGCACCGGCGTCGCCGACGACAAGGCGGTCTACAGCTACATGCCGGAGATCGTGAAATTCTATCTCGGCGAAGAGCCGATTTTGAAGAACGTGCCGACCTGGCGCTGCCGCGAGAGCGAGCATCTGTCTTATGTGCTCGATCATCTCGAAGAACTGGTGGTGAAGGAAGTCCACGGTTCGGGCGGCTACGGCATGCTGATCGGCCCGAAATCCGACAAAGCGACGATCGCGGCGTTTCACGCCAAGCTCAAAGCCGACCCGAAGAATTTCATCGCCCAGCCGACGCTCGCGCTCTCGACCTGCCCGACTTGCGTCGAGGAAGGCATCGCGCCGCGGCATGTCGATCTGCGGCCCTTCGTGCTGGTCGGCCGCGACCGCATCCGCATCGTGCCCGGCGGACTGACGCGGGTCGCGCTCAAGAAAGGCTCGCTCGTGGTCAATTCCAGCCAAGGCGGCGGCACCAAGGACACCTGGGTTCTGGACGGATAATAACTTGGACGAATAACTTGGACGAATAACTTGGACGAATAATCGGGCGCTCGACGGATAGACCAATGCTTTCACGCACCGCCGACAATCTTTACTGGCTCGCCCGCTATGTCGAACGCGCCGAATATATTGCGCGCATTCTCGACACCACGTTGCGGCTCACCGCCTTGCCGCTCGCTTATGTCGGCTCCACCAATGAATGGGAATCCGCGGTCGCGACCGCCGGCTGCGCCGCCGCTTTCTCCGAGCACTACAAAGAGGCCAACGAAGAGACCGTCACCGAATTCCTCGCCTTCTCGACCAGCAATCCGTCGTCGATCCGCAATTGCTTCGAGGCCGCCCGCCTCAACGCGCGCGCGGTGCGCACAGCACTGACCAGCGAAATGTGGGACGCCATCAACGGCGCCTGGCTCGAACTGAAACGCTGGGGCAACGGGCCACGCTCGCGCGAGGAATTTGCCCGATATTTGCGCTGGGTGCTCGGATCGTCGCTGCGCTTTGACGGCTCGGCCTATCGGACCATGCTGCGCAACGACGCCTATTGGTTCTCGCGGATCGGCGTCTATATGGAACGCGCCGACAATACCGCGCGCATCCTCGACGTGAAGTATCACTTGCTCTTGCCCGCTCTCGAGCAAGTTGGCGGTCCGCTCGATTACTACCAATGGACATCGATTCTGCGTTCGGTGTCGGCGCTCACCGCCTATCACTGGGTCTATCGCGAGAACGTCAAACCCTGGCTCGTCGCCGATCTGCTGATGCTGCGGGACGAGATGCCGCGCTCGCTCGCAAGCTGCTACGAAAACCTGGTGCAAAATCTCGATCGCATCGCCAACGCTTATGGCCGCCAAGGCCCGGCACAGCGCCAGGCGCGCAATGTCCGCGCCCGGCTCGAGAACTCAAAGATCGACCAGATCTTCCAGAACGGCCTGCACGAATTCATCGACGCCTTCGTCGAGGACAATAACCGTCTCGGCACCGCGGTTTCGCAACAATATCTGCTGTGACCGGGAGCCAATCATCGCGCGTCGCAAGACCGGGACAGCCGCCACGGCTATCGTGTATTCTTCGCGTTTGGCCCCGATGATAGACGACTGATCGCTGCTTCCCGCTATGCGCATCCGGATCGCTCACCGCACCGACTATAAATACGATCCGCCGGCCGCGGGCGTGATCCAGATGCTGCGGCTCACGCCGCGCAATCATGACGGCCAGCACGTGGTGCGTTGGCGCATCGACGTATCGGCGGATGCGCGGCTCGCGGCGCAGGAAGACGCCTTCGGCAATATCACCCATGTCTTCTCCGCCGACGGCCCGTTTTCCGAATTGAGCGTCGAGGTCGACGGCGAAATCGAGACACAGAACAACAACGGCGTCATCCGCGGCACGGTCGAGCGTTTCGGGCCGAGCCTGTTTCTCCGCGACACCGCGCTGACGCAGGCCGACGCCGCGATCCGCGAATTCGCCCGCGGCATCCGCGCCGAAAAGGGCGGCGAGGTGCTCGGCGAACTGCACGGCATATTGGACCGGCTCCACGAGGACATGGCGCACGACACCGGCGACACCAAGGGCGCGGCGAATGCGGCCGAGGCCTTTGCCGCAAAGCGCGGCCAATCGAGCGATTTGAGTCACATCTTTATCGGCGCGGCGCATTGTCTCGGCATTCCGGCCCGCTATGTCGCGGGTTACTTCCGGCACGAGGACGGCGCCCAATCCGACACGCATGCGCAGCCTGCGGGTCACGCCTGGGCCGAGGCCTTTGTGCCCGAGCTCGGCTGGATCGCCTTCGATCCCGCCAATGGCTTTTGCCCGACCGACTGTCATGTCCGCGTCGCCATCGGCCTGGATGCGCTAGGCGCGGCGCCGGTGCGGCGGATGCGCTACGGCGTCGGCGCCGAGACGCTGGCGGTCGCCATCAAAGTCGGCCAGTAATCCAAACCTTCACCCGGCCAGACTTCGCTCCGTCGGCCGAGATGCTATAAGGACCGCCTAGAGTTTTCGTCGGAGCATGATCTTTTCCGAAAACCGGTCTCCACTTTTCGGGATCATGCTTTTGGGGGCTGAGGGATGACCTATTGCGGTGGAATTCTTGTGCGTGAGGGGCTCGTCATGTTCGCGGATACGCGGACCAATGCGGGCGTCGACAACATTTCGACTTTCCGTAAGCTGCACATCTTCAAGGACCCGAAAAAGCGCGTCATGGCCATCGCCACGGCGGGAAATCTCTCGATCAGCCAATCCGTCGTCAGCATCCTGCTCGAGGGCTACGACAATCCCGAAACCGGCGAGCGCGAAACGCTGATGAACGCGCCGACCATGTTCCAGGCGGCGCAGCGCGTCGGCTATGTCATCCGCACGCTTCACGCCACCGAGGGCAAAGTGCTCGAAGCGTCCGACGTGAATTTCGACGTCTCTTTCCTGTTCGGCGGCCAGATCGCGGGCGAGCGGATGCGGTTGTTCATGGTCTATTCGGCCGGCAATTTCATCGAATGCACGACCGACACGCCTTATCTGCAGATCGGCGAGCATAAATACGGCAAGCCGGTGCTCGATCGCGCCATCAATTACGAGATGGACCTCTACGACGCGCTCAAAGTCGGGCTCGTCTCCATCGATTCCACCATGCGCTCCAATCTCAGCGTCGGCATGCCGATCGACCTGCTCGTGGTGCGGCGCGACGTCTGCGATCCGGAACTGATCTACCGGATCGAGCCGGGCGAGCCCTATTTCACCGACCTGCGGGAACGCTGGTCGGCGGCGCTGCGTGCCGCCCATATCGGCATTCCGCGGCCGCCCTATAGCAACCGGCGCTGACCGCAAAATTTACGCTTCATTAACGGTCATCAGCGGAAAGCCGCAAGGTCCGCGCTGAATCCGTTTACACGCGTTAAGCGCAAGTCATTCGCAATCTTTCCTTCCTAGTGTCCGCCCAGCATTTTGTCCGATAGGTGGAAGCGTGGTGCCTTCGGCGCGGTCGCATATCGCCGGGGAAAGTAAGAAGTCGCGGTGGGATCAGGCGCGCGTCAGCCTGGTCGTGCCGATCGGCGTAATCGTTGCCGTCGCCATCGTCTGTGTCATCGTCGCGGTTCTGACCTCCGCGCAGCGCGCCGACGAAGTCGCCTTCAATACCGAGCAGCAACTTGTCCGACAGGCCGCGGCCGACCACGGCCTGCGTGCGCTGCACCTCTTGCAAGGCGCCGCCGCGACCCCGATCGCCGCCGCCAAGATTCGCAACGGTTACGACACCGAATGGATCGACCGGCACGTCGGGCCGTGGCTGGAAAAATACTTCCACAGCGACATCGAGGCCATTGTCGACGCCAACAACCACCTGATCTACAGCCACGCGCTCGATCCGGCCGACGCCGGCACCGACGATCTCATGGCGCAGCTTACGCCGTGTCTCGATTTTCTGCGCGGCCGCCTGAACGGCCCGCCAAGTCACACGATCGCGGTGCTCGAGGGCCAGGATCCGGCGATGCCGGGCCGCAGCACGGTGCTGATGGAGCGCTTCAGGGATAAGCCGGCCTTTATCAGCGCAGTGGCGGTCGGCTCCGATGCCGAGCTCGCCAAAGGCAATGCCGAAGCGCCGATCGTGCTGTCGATCAAATATCTGTCGCGCCGCCTTCTCAACAGCATCGGCACGCACTTGCAGCTCACCGGCCTGCGCACGATCGACAATCCGGCGCAGGCCGGCAGCGATCGCGTGATGGACTTGCTCGATCCGCAAGGCGGCACGATTGCGCGTTTCGCCTGGACGCCGACCAAGCCGGGCGCCGCCGTCGTGCAGAGCGTGGTGCCGTTCATCGCCGTTGCGCTCGCGGGCTTCGCCCTCCTTGTCGGCCTCGTCTTTCGCCATATGCGCCGCACCTCGCAGGAAATCGACGCCGGCGAGCGGCAACTGCGTCATCTCGCGCTGCACGATCCGGTCTGCGGCCTGCCCAACCGCATCTATTTCAGCGACCGGCTCGAACGCGTCATCGCCAATGTGCGCGCCGGCGGCGCGCCGGCCGCGGTGTTCTACATCGATCTCGATCACTTCAAGGACGTCAACGACACGCTCGGCCATCACATCGGCGACGAGCTCATTCTCAACGTCACCCAGCGGCTGAGCCGCATCATGCGCGGCGAGGATCTCGTGGCGCGGCTCGGCGGCGACGAATTCGCCATCATCACCGCCTGCGAATCCGATTCCTACTCGCTGCAGGCTATCGCCGGCCGCATCATCAATGCGCTCTGCGCGCCCTATGCGATCAGCGGCCACAACATCATCATCGGCGCCTCGATCGGCATTGCCGTCATCGACCGCCGTGTCGGCGATGCCGCCGACATTCTGCGCTATGCCGACATGGCGCTCTATCGCGCCAAGAACGAAGGCCGCAACCGCGCCTGCATCTATGACGCCGCCATGGACGCCGATCTGTCGAGCCGCAAATTGCTCGAAGGCGACCTGCTCAAAGCCATCCAGAACGACGAGATCCGCGCCGCCTATCAGCCGATCATGAACGCCGCGGGCGACGGCATTGTCGGCGTCGAGGCGCTGGCGCGCTGGACGCATGCGGTGCACGGCGAAATTCCGCCGTCGCGCTTTATTCCGATCGCCGAAAACTCCGGCCTCATCGTCGAGCTCGGCGAATACATGCTGCGGCGCGCCTGTTTCGAAAGCCGGCACTGGCCGAAGCTCTTTGTCGCCGTCAACGTCTCGCCGCTGCAATTCCGCCGCTCGGACTTCGTCGACGTGGTCGAGCGCATCCTCGCCGAGACCAAATTCGACGCCAACCGGCTCGAACTCGAGCTCACCGAAAGCACGCTGCTCGGCAATCTAGAAACCGCCGAAATGTCGATGCTGCGGCTCAAGGCCATCGGCGTGCGCTTTGCGCTCGACGATTTCGGCACCGGCTATTCGAGCCTGCTTTATCTGCGCCGCTTCCCGTTCGACAAGCTCAAGATCGATTCGAGCTTCGTGCGCTCGATCGAAAAGGCGCCGGATGCGGCCGCCATCGTACATGCCGTCGTCAGCCTCGGCCGCGGGCTCGGCATGAAGGTCACCGCCGAAGGCGTCGAGACCGCCGAGCAGCATCTGTTCCTGCGCGCCGCCGGCGTGCACTCGATGCAGGGCTATCGCTTCGGCCGGCCGGGCCCGCCGGAAGAGATCGACAAGCGCCTCGCCTCGCCCGACGATTATCGGGTCACGAGCCCCGACCAGGAAATCGCGCTGGCAAGCTGACAGGCGTTTTCCGTCATTCCGGGGCGCGCAACGCGCGAACCCGAATCCATATCCCCTGTCTCTGAGTTCAATGTCCACACGTTGTGATTATGGATTCCGGATAATCGCTGCGCGATTTCCGGAATGACGACTGAGGGATTGCCGCGACGCATTGCCTTCGTCACTATCCGCCGGCAAACGCTTGACGGGAGGCATATATGGCTGGGCGCAAAGTGGCATTGGTGACCGGAGCCGGCACCGGCGTGGGACGGGCGGTGACGCTCGCGCTGATGAAGGAAGGCTATGCCGTCGTAATGGCCGGCCGTCGCAAGGACATGCTGGAGACGGTCGCCAAAGAGGGCGCGCAGACGCCCGGCGAAGCGCTCACCGTGCCGACCGACGTCGCCGATCCCGCTTCGATCAAGGCGCTGTTCGAGGCCACCAAGAAAACCTATGGCCGGCTCGACGTGCTCTTCAACAATGCCGGCATCGGCGCGCCGGCGATGCCGATCGAGGAAATCCCCTACGACAAATGGCAGGCCGTGGTCGCCACCAATTTCACCGGCGTATTCCTGTGCACGCAGGAAGCCATCAAGATCATGAAAGCGCAGAACCCGCGCGGCGGCCGCATCATCAATAACGGCTCGATCTCCGCGCACACGCCGCGCCCGGGCGCCGCCGCCTATACGGCGACCAAACACGCCGTTACTGGACTTACCAAACAGACCGCGCTCGACTGCCGCGGCACCGACATCTGCTGCGGCCAGATCGACATCGGCAATGCCGCGACCCCGCTCACCGACCGCATGGTGCAAGGCGAAGGCGTGCTGCAGCCCGACGGCCGCAAGATGGTCGAAGCGCGCATGGCCGCCGAGGATGTCGGCCGCGCCGTGGTCTACATGGCAGGCCTGCCGCTCGACACCAATGTGCTGTTCATGACCGTGATGGCGAACCTGATGCCGTTTGTCGGACGAGGCTAGCGAGATACCGTGTTGGAAGGCTGGCACGAATTTTACGGACTGCTTGGCACCGCGGCGGCAACTTTGGTGGCGCTGTTGTTCGTCGCCGCGTCGATCGGCACCGGCTATATGAATTCCGGCGGCCCGACGCGCACCTTCACCACACCCGTGCTGTTTCATTACACCTATGTGCTGTTCGTGAGCCTCATCACGCTGATGCCCGACGTCACCGACGTCTCGCTCGCCGTCGTCGTTGGCGTGAGCGCGGCAGGCGCGCTGGCCTATTCGATCTTCATCTTCGTCCGCGTGCTGCGCAGCAATGTCAAAGATATCGACGATCATTTGGGCTATGGCGTGAGCCCGCCGCTCGCCTATCTGGCTACGCTCGCGGCGGCGATCTTCGTCGGTAAGCACGCCGCCATCGGCCCTCCGCTCCTCGCCGGCGCGCTGATCTTTTCGCTGCTGATCAATATCCGCAACACCTGGGACCTGACGGTGTTCTTCGCGCAAAGGCGCGAAGGCGGAGGCCCGCCGCCGCCCCCACCCATCCCTCCCCAGAATTAGGGAGGGGGAAGCGCACTCACCCTGATCTTTGTCCCTGCCCGCACCTTGGCGAGCGTCTTCACATCGCCGAGCGCCCTCGCCCAGATATTGCAAGGGCTGGCGAGGCGGGTCTCATCGGCCTTGGAAATCGGCGTACGGCCAAAGCCGATCGCAATGGCGTCACCGTCCGGCCAATAGGCGATCTCGCCCGGCGTCACCACCGCACGCGCATCCTTTTCGCGCGGCACCTTCACCGGGGTGTCGAAATAGACTTCCTCGCCCCAGGTCATCGCCGCGCTCGTGATCGGCAAAGCCTGCGCGATCGCCTTTGCGGTCGGCGTATCGAGCAGTTCGGCGTCGAGCGTAAGCGAACCGAATTCAAAGCGGATGCGTGACATGACAAGCTCCTAGAGCATGATCCGGAAAAGTGGAGGCCGGTTTTCCGAAAAGATCATGCTCGAAATCCCAACGGCGCGAGCGCGCTCATACTTCCACGGCCTCGATTGTACGCGCGACGTATTCGACGAGAAAGCGCGGCTCGTCCGGCGAAAGCTGATCGCCGAACACCAAGAGGACGACGCCAAAGCCGAGAAAGAGCGGCGGCAGCATGAGGCCGAGCCAGAGATAATCCGGCCAAGGATCTGGCAATGCGCCGTGAGCGCCGAAGAACATCCGCGCGGCCCGCAGAAACACATAGCCGCCGCCTAACATCACGGCGCCAACCCAATATTCGAGAAGCGTGCGCATGAACGGATGCATCCCGACAGTGCAATGCAGGCGGGTCTCCCCGCCCTCCTCGATGAATTGCCCCGACAGCCAGTATTGCGCGGTATGGCGGTAAAAGGTCCTCCGGCGCAGCGTGATCGAGGAATCGCCCACCGCGCCGAGCACGGGCCTGCTGCCGGCAATCGCCCAGCCGGTATCGGTCGCCGCCCGCAGCCGGCGGATACATTCGGCAAGCGGCAATGGCGAAACCAGATCGAAGGTCATAGCGCAGCATGGTGGATTGCGGACATGGCTCGCGCATGACGCAGGGAAAATCCAAAAGCGGACATTCGTCAGCATGAGTGGCGCGGCCGCTTGGGCCAATAAGCGACATTCACGTGCGCGCTTGGGAGCCGCTGCGGGCGGGAACAATCTTCCCGGTGAATTGTTCCCTAGAAACGGTGCTGGGTGACAGTGTGTAGGAGAGCTTCATGAAACTATTAAGCACTACAGCTTTAACGGCAGCGTTGATGACTGCCGCCGTTCCATCACTCACAAGTCCCGCTCACGCTTGGGGCTGGCGCGGTGGCGGATGGGGCTGGGGCGGAGCAGGAGTGGGGCTTGCGGCCGGAGCGTTGATCGGCGGTGCCATCGCCGCGTCATCCTACGGTTACGGCTATGGCTACCCGGCTTACGGCTATGGTTATGGCACCGGCTATGGCTACCCGGCTTACGGTACGGCTATGGGACCGGTTACGCCCCGACCTATAGCTATGGTTATGGCACCGGCTAGGAAGGTTACCCGGCTTACGGCTATGGTTATGGCACCGGCTCGAGCTACCCGGCTTACGGGGGTTACAGGTACGCCTATCACCCCGTTGTCCGACGCCATATCTATGCCGCCGCCTACGGTGTTCGACGTTATCGGCATTGGCACGAATAAGCCGCCCGGCGACACTAGGCCATTTTCGTGCGGACAAGTGGCAATGTCCGCTTTGGGTCAAAAGCCGCCGCGACAGTTGCCGACCGGCGCGTCCGGTTTGGGCCAGAAGCCGACATCGCACCGACGATTCGATGACTTCGATTCGCGCCGGCAAAGCATCTCGGCGCGTGCGCCCGAATTGCTAAGCGAAGGTCATTGTGGCAGTTACGTCGATCCTTCATCGGCTGGCGAAAGGCTGCGCCTCCGATGGCAAGGCGACACATTGTAAAGGCAGTGGAATTGCATGGGTAGCTACAGGGATCCCGATTTTCAGGAGCGTAAGGATACCGCCGCAGCAGCGAAGAAGGCGTTGTTGCAAAAGTTTCTGGCGGCGGCCGAAGATCCCAAGATTGCGCTGCGTCAGGCCGAGCGCGTGGCCATCAATGAGTCCCGTCTGATCCGTAAGGCCGAGCGTGAAGCCGCACAACTCAAACGCGAGGCCGAACTGGCAGAAGAATTGGCAACAGCCGCCAAACGCGACGCGCAGACCCAGCTCGAAGCTGAAAAGGCGGCAACTCTACTAGCCGTCCAAAACGCCGAACGTGAGGCGGCGATTACTGCCGAGAAAAAGGCCGAGCGTGATGCACGCTACGCGGCACGCAAGGCTGCCAAGAAGGTACGCCGCCGCGGCTACTGACCGCTCCGTCGATCCTCGATGGGACGTGGTCGCCACTTCCAGTGAAAAAGGCCGGCTGAGCGACGGTTAAGAGCGCGCTCGGCGTCCGCTTTGGGTCAAAAAGCGGACGCAATCAAATTGTGATGTCCGCTTTCCGCCCGAAAGCTGCCGCGCCTGCCATCAACGGGCGCGTCCGCTCAGGGCCAGAACGCGACATATGCAGTGCAGCAAATTGCAGCCTTATTCGATCACCTCGTCAGCGCTTATCAGGATTGATGTCGGCAGCTCGATACCGATCGCCTTGGCGGTCTTCAGATTGACAACCAGAAGATACTGGGTCGGCAGCTCGACCGGTAGCTCATCGGGCCTGGCACCATTGAGAATTTTCGCAACGAAATCGGCGACGCGTCGGAAACTTGCCTCGATGTCGACGCCGTAGGACATCAGGCCGCCGGAGACGACATAGGTGCGAAAGATGAACATGGCCGGCAGTTTATTCGCAATCGTCGACTGAACGATCTCGTGCTCATACAAAGCGAAGAACGGCGTTGAGAGCACAAGCAGCAACTGTACGGAGTGGTCGGACAGCCTTCGAAACGCCGCCGGAATGTCGTACGGCAGGTGCTCGAATTTAATCGGCACGACCTCAAGCCCGAGCGCTCTGGCGCGGCGCCCGGCGGCAGCAAATTGGTCTGCAGAAACATCGTCCCACAAAATGCCGAGCTGCTTCCTGTCCGGGAAGGCATCCTTCAGCAGTTCGACCTGTTTTTCGGCTAATTCCGGCTGACGATTGAACACGCCGGTGATCCGTCCGCCGGGCCTCGCCAGCGACTTCACGTAACCGCGCTCAATCGGATCAAAATTGTTGGCCCAAATCACGATGGGGGTGATTGGATTTGCGGCAACGGCTGCGTCGACCGAGCCAGCGGTGCCAACAACCATCACATCCGTCCTTTCGCGAACCAAATCAGCGGTAGCGGCGTAAAGGCCGGCCTTATCCTGCTGCGCCGACTTCAGTTCGATTTCGAGATTCCTGCCTTGAACGAATCCAAGTTTGCGCAGCGCCTCGCGGAAAGCCGGCATTCCAATCGCCATCACCGGAGTGTCGCCGATTATGATGCCGACCCGATGGACCTTATCGCCGGGTTGTGCGCGCGCGATAATTGGCGCAACAAGCGAAACTGCGGTCCCTCCAGCGAGTGCGATGAACGCGCGGCGATCCAATTGAACGAATGGCATCCGCCCCCCGATCCAAGACCAGACCGAAGTTTATCAAATTCGCGCGGATCGGTCATGGGTATTGGAACGAGTTTTGCACCCGTTCAGCAGTCCGCGCGGGCTGCGCCACTTCCGGATCGGGTCATTAGCTGCCGCACCGGCTACACTGCGGCGCCGGGCAAATGGGGCTTCTTCCGTCAATGCAATCGCTACAGCCACTGCAGTCATTACAATCGCTCTTTGGCGTTTTCGCCATCATCGCGATTGCTTTCATCATCAGCGAAAATCGCCGCGCGGTGCCGTGGCGGCAAGTGCTGACCGGGCTTGCGATCACGTTCGCGCTGGCGCTCCTCATGCTCAAAGTGCCGCAGAGCCAAAGCGTCTTTGGCGCGATCAACCGCATTGTCGATGTGGTCGCCGCCGCGACCAAGGCCGGCACCTCGTTCGTGTTCGGCTATGTCGGCGGCGGCGCGCTGCCGTTCGACCCCAAGACGCCGGGCGCCGATTTCATTCTCGCCTTCCAGGCGCTGCCGGTCGTGCTGGTGATGAGCGTATTGTCCTCGCTCCTGTTCTATTGGCGCATCATGCCGCCGATCGTGCGCGGATTTTCCTGGGCGCTGGAGAAGACGCTCGATGTCGGCGGCGCGGTCGGGCTGTCGACGGCGGCCAATATCTTTGTCGGCCAGGTCGAGGCGCCGCTGTTCATCCGCCCCTATCTCGCGCATCTGACGCGGAGCGAAATGTTCGTGGTGATGACCGGTGGCATGGCCGGCATCGCCGGCACCGTGTTCGTGCTCTACGCGACGATCCTCGCCAATGCCATTCCCGACGCCGCCGGCCATATCGCGGTCTGTTCGGTGCTCGGCGCGCCGGCGGCGATCTTCATCAGTCTCATCATGGTGCCGGATCCGCTGAATGCGCATACCGGAGGCAAGCTTGCCGGCGGCGAGCTTTCAGGCGAGTCCGGCAAAGACGGCTTCAAGGTCGAGCAGGTCGCAAGCTCGACCATGGATGCCATCGTCAAAGGCACCGGCGCGGGGCTTGAGCTTCTGCTTAACATCACAGCGATGCTGATCGTCTTTATCGCGCTGGTCTATCTCGCCAATGCCATGCTTGGCCTGTTGCCGGACGTGCTCGGCGCGCCGCTCACCTTGCAGCGCGCGCTCGGCTGGGTCATGGCGCCGGTGTGCTGGCTGATGGGCATTCCGTGGTCGCAAGCGGTCACGGCAGGCGGGCTGATGGGGCTGAAGACCGTGCTCAACGAATTCGTCGCCTATCTGCAGCTTGCGGCGCTGCCGGACGGGGCGCTCGATCCGCGTTCGCGGCTGATCATGCTCTACGCGATGTGCGGCTTCGCCAATTTCGGCTCGCTCGGCATCATGATCGCCGGCCTTTCGACCATGTGCCCGGAGAAGCGCGACGAAGTGGTGTCACTCGGGCTCAAATCGATCGTATCGGGCACGCTGACGACGTGTTTGCTGGGCGCGATCGTCGGCGTCCTGAACTAATCGGCAAAAAAATAGGCCGCCCCGATCAGGGGGCGGCCTTACTGCTCAGACGGACACTGAAAACTTAGCGCTGCGACTGCGCGCTGTATTGGTCCGGATTGGCAATGCCGACGACGCCACCGTCGGCGTCATAGGCCGGAATGTCGCTGCCGGCGACAGCGGTGGTGTAAGCGCCCGCGTTGTCCTGGTACACGACACGATGGCTCTTGGCGAAAGCCGGGCTCGCGACCAGCGCGGTGACGGCAAGCGCGGCGAGAACCGCTTTGGTGCTGAGGGTCTTCATGGTGCAAATCCTTTTCAACATCGCCCCGACCTCATCTACGCATCATACCGCGTTGCACAACGTGATATCCGTCACTTATCAATCACAAAAATGTAATGGAATAGAATAACTTAACGCGAATTTTATTCGGACGTTTACGTGTCGATGTTGCGGCGCGATGGCCGCTTTTGCCGCCGCTTCGGCACCGCTTTGCGGGGAAAGATTACTGGCCACGCGCCCGAATGGAGGACATTTGCGCTGCCGCTTGCTATCGATGGAGCATCATCTTTCGCAAAACCGCGTGGCGGGACGTGATCCATCATCTGCAACGCCTGCTGCCAAGCCTGATACCAGGACTTCTGCTCTGCATCGCCATTACCGTTGCGGCGGTCTTGCTGCAGGACGTTGAAGTTTATTTGGTCGGCGAGCCCTATCTCGAAGCGCTCGTGCTCGCGATCCTGCTCGGTGTCGCCGTGCGCACGGCCTGGAAGCCCGGACCGGCATGGCACTCCGGCATCCATTTCAGCGCCAAATTCGTGCTCGAATGCGCCATCGTCATTCTCGGCGCCTCGGTCAGCTTCGCCACCATCATGGCGCTCGGGCCGTTTCTGATTTTCGGCATCGCCGCCATCGTCTCGATCGCGATCGGGGTGAGCTTTCTGATCTGCCGGCTGCTCGGCCTGCCGCTGCGGCTATCGATCCTGGTCGCATGCGGCAATTCGATCTGCGGCAATTCGGCGATTGCGGCGGTGGCGCCGGTGATCGGCGCCGACGGCGACGATGTTGCTTCGTCGATCTCGTTCACCGCCGTGCTCGGCGTCATCGTCGTGCTCACGCTGCCGCTCTTGGTGCCGATCCTGAATCTGTCGCTGACGCAATATGGCGTGCTCGCGGGGCTGACCGTCTATGCGGTGCCGCAAGTGCTGGCGGCGACTCTGCCCATCGGCGCGTTGAGCAACCAGGTCGGCACCGTGATCAAGCTCGTCCGCGTTCTGATGCTCGGCCCCGTGGTGCTCGGCTTCTCGCTCCTGGCCGGCGGCTTGCGGCCGGCCGAAAGCCGCGCCAATCGCGGTCGCCCTGCCCTGACCGAACTCGTGCCGTGGTTCATCATCGGCTTTTTGCTGCTGCTCGCGCTGCGTTCGTTCGGGCTCGTGCCGCAGGCTTTGCTGCCGCCGATCACGCGCGCGGCCAGCCTGATGACGACCATCGCCATGGCGGGGCTCGGCCTCGGCGTCGACATCCGCGTCGTGGCGCGCACCGGCCCGCGCGTGACGCTTGCCGTCACGCTGTCACTCATCGTGCTCGGCCTGATGAGCTACGGGCTCATCAGGCTCACCGGAATGGCGTGAGCTGGCCGCTCAAAGTCCACTTGGCTCAGCGCAATTTGCTCAGTGCAATCTGAATTCGCCGTTGATGGCGCGGATCTCGGCCGGCTTGATCAGCCGTGAATGCGCCACGGTGACCGAGTGCAGCGGTCCCTCGAGCTTCTCCAGCCAGAAATTGAGGAACTTGTTGAGCACCGGAAAGTTCGGGCAGAGATCGTAATCCTGCCAGACATAAGTCTGTAACAGCCACGGATGATCTGGCCGCCGGTAGAGGATATTGGCCGTGGTCAATCCGTAGCCTTCGAGCTGTTTCTTAAACGCCCCATTAGGCAGACTGTGTTGCGAAGCCATAATGCCCCTCCAATCCCCGGATAGGGGAATGTTTTGAGACTCGAACCTTCATTGCAAGCCTCAAAAGTGAATAAGTTGTGTATTTTCAAGGCACTAGCAGCATCGCCTGACATCTGCTAACAAGCCGGTGCGGCAGGTCCTCACCCTTTTTCCAATGGAATTATCTGGGAAGAGTTTCCTCGGACGGCCGGCCAATTTTTCGTTCAAAATCCGGAACCTAAGCGCCGTTAACCCTGCGGGAAGCGGACCTCGACGGGGCATTGGCAATCCCGATTAACGAGTGCTAATAAATGTCCCGGCGCCTCTTGCGGGCCAAAAACTCCAGCCCCATCTCGCCATACAGTGGTGACAAAAAGCCGCTGCATAGCTGCTTCGCCTGAGCCAACCCACGAGCACCCAAAAGGTCCGCTCGGCCACATAACTTGCAAGTTTTTCCAGAAACTGAGGAGGACATCATGAAGTTTCGTCCGCTGCACGACCGCGTTGTCGTCAAGCGCATCGACGCCGAGGCGAAATCCGCCGGCGGCATCATTATCCCCGACACCGCCAAAGAGAAGCCGTCGCAGGGCGAGGTCATCGCCGTCGGTCCGGGCGGCCGCGACGAGGCCGGCAAGCTGATCCCGATCGACCTCAAGGTCGGCGACATCGTGCTGTTCGGCAAGTGGTCCGGCACCGAGGTCAAGATCGACGGCCAGGAACTCCTGATCATGAAGGAGTCCGACATCATGGGCATCATCACCGACGCGCCCGTCGCCAAGAAGAAAGCCGCGTAACGCTCGTACCGAGCGTCGCGAACCCAATCACACGGAGTGAACTCCAATGTCTTCCAAAGAAGTTAAATTCGGAGTCGAAGCGCGCGACAAGATGTTGCGCGGCGTCGACATCCTCGCCAACGCGGTGAAGGTGACCTTGGGCCCGAAGGGCCGCAACGTCGTCATCGACAAGTCGTTCGGCGCTCCCCGCATTACCAAGGACGGCGTCACCGTCGCCAAGGAAATCGAGCTCGAAGACAAGTTCGAGAACATGGGCGCGCAGATGGTCCGCGAGGTCGCGTCCAAGACCTCCGACATCGCCGGTGACGGCACCACGACCGCGACGGTTCTCGCCGCAGCGATCGTGCGCGAAGGCGCCAAGGCGGTTGCCGCCGGCATGAACCCGATGGACCTCAAGCGCGGCATCGACCTCGCCGTCGAAGCCGTCGTCGAGGAGCTGAAGAAGAACTCCAAGAACATCACCTCGAACGAAGAGATCGCCCAGGTCGGCACCATCTCGGCCAACGGCGACAAGGAAATCGGCGACTACCTCGCCAAGGCGATGAAGAGAGTCGGCAACGAGGGCGTCATCACGGTTGAAGAGGCCAAGAGCCTCGAGACCGAGCTCGACGTCGTCGAAGGCATGCAGTTCGACCGCGGCTATATCTCGCCCTACTTCATCACCAACGCCGACAAGATGCGCGTCGAGATGGAGGACCCCTACATCCTCATCAACGAGAAGAAGCTTTCGGCGCTCAACGAATTGTTGCCGCTTCTCGAGGCGGTGGTGCAGACCGGCAAGCCGCTCCTGATCGTTGCCGAAGACGTCGAAGGCGAAGCGCTCGCCACTCTCGTCGTCAACAAGCTGCGCGGCGGCCTGAAGGTCGCTGCCGTGAAGGCGCCGGGCTTCGGCGATCGCCGCAAGGCCATGCTGCAGGACATCGCCGTCCTCACCGGCGGCCAGGCGATCAGTGAAGATCTCGGCATCAAGCTCGAGAACGTCACGATCGGCATGCTCGGCAAGGCCAAGAAGGTGATGATCGACAAGGAGAACACCACGATCGTCAACGGCTCGGGCAAGAAGAAGGACATCGAAGAGCGCATCACGCAGATCAAGGCGCAGATCGAGGAGACCACCTCGGACTACGACCGTGAGAAGCTGCAGGAGCGTCTGGCCAAGCTCGCGGGCGGCGTTGCCGTGATCCGCGTCGGCGGCGCCACCGAGGTCGAGGTGAAGGAGCGCAAGGATCGCGTCGACGACGCGATGCACGCGAC
Organism: uncultured Alphaproteobacteria bacterium; assembly: GCA_963746715.1. Taxonomy (GTDB): domain Bacteria; phylum Pseudomonadota; class Alphaproteobacteria; order Rhizobiales; family Xanthobacteraceae; genus BOG-931. Next base: position 172,759 of record CAVVCW010000004.1, read on the forward strand.
CCGCGCCGCGGTCGAGGAAGGCGTTCTGCCCGGCGGCGGCGTCGCACTCTTGCGCGCCACCGAAACGCTCAAGAAGGTCCGCACCCAAAACGACGACCAGAAGACCGGCGTCGAGATCGTGCGCAAGGCGCTGCAGGCTCCGGCCCGGCAGATCGCCAGCAATGCCGGTGAAGACGGTTCCGTCATCGTCGGCAAGATCCTCGAGAACTCCGCCTATGGCTTCGGCTTCGACGCCCAGAGCGGCGAATACGTCGACATGGTGAAGAAGGGCATCATCGATCCGACCAAGGTCGTGCGCCAGGCTCTGCAAGGCGCGTCCTCGGTCGCCGGCTTGCTCATCACCACCGAGGCGATGGTTGCCGAACTGCCGAAGAAGCAGTCCGCCATGCCCCCGATGCCGGGCGGCGGCGGCATGGATTTCTAAGGAAATCCATCCGGCAAGCCGCCTAATGTATAGTGATCGAAGTCGGCAACAGCCGACTTCGATGTGGCGGCGGAATGGACTTTTAAGAAGTCCATCGGTCCAAGAAATGCAAAGGCCCGGGAGCAATCCCGGGCCTTTTGCTTTGGGCGCGATGACCGATCGGCGCAAACTATTCCTGGCCTGCGGTGTTCGGCACCTTCCGCGGTATTGCCGCGGCGGGATATGATCGCGGCGGAACTGCAGCACCGGGAGACGACATGAGAAAAAAGATTCTCGTAATTGGAAGCGGCTTACTGCTTCAGGCGATCTTTGTGATCGCGCAGACCAATGGATCACTTGCGGCTAATGGAAGTAAGCCGTGCCCAAAACTGGGATATTGCCCCCCGGGTTCATGCGCAGCGGATGGTACGACACGAGCCTGCAACATCAAAAACTGCTCGCCGCAGCATTGTGGTCACTGACGAATTTGGGTCGTATTAACTCGCCATGATCCGGCGGTCTGAGACAAATCATGGCCGACACCAAAACGTGCCCGAGTTGCGCAAGCGACATTCCGGCCGATAGCAAGTTCTGCCCGCAATGCGGCGCGCCGCAGGCTTTGGCCTGCGCGTCCTGCGGCCACGCCAATGCGGCGGGCTCGAAATTCTGCGCGCAATGCGGCACCAAGCTCGGCGATGCGCCGGCCGCGGCTGCCCCCTCGCCCTCGCCCGCGCCTGCTCCGCCGCCGGTCACCCGCGCCGCCAATGTCGCCGAGCGCCGCCAGATCGCGGTGATGTTCTGCGATCTTGTCGGCTCGACGGCCTTGTCGACGCAGCTCGATCCCGAGGACCTGCGCGAAGTCATCGCCGCCTATCACGGCTGCGCCGCCGAGACCGTCACCCGTTTCGGCGGCTATGTCGCCAAATATATGGGCGACGGCGTGCTGGTCTATTTCGGCTATCCGGAAGCGCACGAAGACGACGCCGAAAATGCCGTGCGCGCAGCGCTCGCGTTGATCTCGGAAATGGCGCAGCTCTTTGCCAAATCGGGCTGCCATCAGGTGCGCGTCGGCATCGCCACCGGACTGGTCGTGGTCGGCGAATTGCTCGGCACCGGCGAGGTGCAGGAGCGCAACGTGGTCGGCGAGACGCCGAACCTTGCGGCGCGGCTGCAATCGGCCGCGGCGCCGAATACGGTCGTGGTCGATGCGACGACGCGGCGGCTCGCCGGCGAACTGTTCGAATATGAGGCGATCGCACCCGCGGCGCTGAAGGGATTTGCCGAGCCCGTCACCATCTGGCGCGTGCTGCGCGAGCGCACCATCGCGAGCCGCTTCGAGGCGCTACGCGCGGAAGCCCGCACGCCGCTGGTCGGACGTCAGGAAGAAATGGAGCTGTTGCAGCGGCGCTGGGCGCAGATCAAAGAAGGCGAAGGCCGCGTCGTGCTGCTGGCCGGCGAGCCCGGCATCGGCAAATCGCGGCTTATCGCGGCGCTCGAAGATAATCTCAAGGACGAAGGCCACATCTGCCTGCGCTATTTCTGCCAGCCGCATCATCAAGGCAGCGTCCTGCAGCCGGTCATCGCGCAATTCCAGCACGCCGCCGACTTTGCGCCGAACGACAGCAGAGCCGATAAGCGCGCCAAGATCGAAGCGCTGCTGGCAGCCTTGCCCGGCGAGGACGCCGACCTCGCGCCGATCCTGGAATTGCTCGGACTGTCCGACGAGGGCCTGGACGGCGTCAGCGATCCGCAGCGCGGCCGCCGGCTGCTCCTGAATGCCTTGATCAGGCGGCTCGCGGCGCTCGCACACAAAACCCCGGTCTTGATGCTGTTCGAGGATATGCACTGGGCCGATCCGACTTCGCTCGAGCTTCTAACGCTGACCATGGAGCATCTGCAAAAGCTGCCGGTCCTGCTCGTCGTCACCTTTCGTCCGGAATATCAGCCGCCCTGGACCGGACAGCCGCACGTGACCATGCTCACGCTCAACCGGCTGTCGCAGCGCGAGCGCGCCACGCTCGTAACCCACATCACCGGTGGCAAGGCGCTGCCGTCCAACCTGCTCGAGCAGATCGTCGACCGCACCGACGGCGTGCCGCTGTTCGTCGAGGAACTCACCAAGGCCGTGCTCGAAAGCGAGCAGTTGCAGGAAGCCGGCGACCAATATGTGCTTGACCAGCCGGCGCGGCCGCTCGCCATTCCGACCACGCTGCAGGCGTCGCTTATGGCGCGCGTCGACCGCCTCGGTTCGGCGCGCGAAGTGCTGCAGATCGGCGCAGCCATTGGACGCGAATTCTCGTATGAGCTCGTGGCCGCGGCGGCCGGCCTTCCGGATGCCGTCTTGCTGGACGCTTTGGCGAGATTAGCCGAGGCCGAGCTCGTCTTCATGCGCGGTACGCCGCCTAATGCGACCTATGTCTTCAAGCACGCACTGGTCCAGGACAGCGCCTATTCCGCAATGCTGCGGTCGCGGCGTCAGAGCCTGCACACGTCCATCGCCCTGATCCTGGAGAAGCGTTTTCCGGACGTCATCAAAGCGACACCGGAAGTGCTGGCGCAGCAATTCGAATTGGCTGGCCAAAGCGAGCGGGCCATCGCCTATTGGCGCCAAGCCGGCGAGCGCGACCTGCGCCGCTTCGCCACCAAGGAATCGATCGCGCATTATTCCAGCGCACTGCGCGTGGTGACGGCGATGCCGCAGTCGCGGCAACGCGACGAAGTGGAGCTTGGCGTTCGCCTGGGCCTGGGCCTTGCGACAATGATGGCGCGCGGACCTGCGGCTCCCGAACCGGTGGCGCACTATCGAGAGGCCTTGAGCCTGAGCCAGAAGCTGCCGCAATGCGGCCGCGAGCGCTTTCTCGCCACGTGGGGAGTCTGGTTCAGCGCCATGGTTGGCGGCCGCAGCGCGGAAATCGAGCCGCTTGCCGAGCAGCTCGTGACAATCGCTCACGAACTCGGCAATCCCGATCTTCTGCTCGAGGCCTATCACTGCAGGGTGCCAATGACGCTGCGCAAGCCGGATTTTGCGGCTGCGTGCGAGGCGGCGGAGGAAGTCATCCGCATATACGACCGCGAGCGCCACCGCGACCACGCGTATTTTTTCGGCGGCCACGATTCCCGCATGTGCGCGCGATCCTTTTATGCGCAGGCGCTTTGGGGCAAGGGTCAGTTTGATCAGGCTCACGACATGGCCTGGAAATCGATCGACGATGCGCGGGCGCTGGGTCACGCCTTTTCGATTGCGCACGGCCTGCAACGCGGCGGCCTCACGATGATGCTGATTGGGGATACCGCTGAGTGCCGCGTGATCGCAGATGAACTGTATCTGCTCGCGGAGCGGAATAAATTTCCCTGGCAGCTCTCAGATGCCCGTTTTTTCCGCGGCTGGCTGGCGGCGATGGCGGGAGACATCGAAACCGGCCTGGGACAGATGCGGCACGCGGCCAAGGAGCCCTACAATCCGGGCTATCGTGCCGTGTTTCTGTTGGCGTTGGCCGAACGAGAATTGGCGATCGGCGAAGTCGATGCCGCCGCAGCGACGATTGAGCAGGCAAGCGCCGAGATGCAGACGCATGCCAATTATTTCTGTCTGCCGGACGCCCTTCGCCTGCGCGGCGAAGCCTTGATGGCGAGATCGCGCGACAATCGCGCTACCGCGGAGCAGACGTTTCGCGAGGCGCTGGCGCTCGCGACAACGCAATCCTGCCGGCCGCTGGCGCTGCGTAGCGCGATGAGCCTGGCCCGACTGATGGCCGGGACAAGCCGCCGCACCGGTGCACGCGAAATCCTTGCCCCGATCTACGCAACTTTCACCGAGGGGTTTGCACGGCCGGATCTGCTGGCGGCGAAAGCGCTGCTGGCCGAGCTGCAATGACATCGCGGAAAAACGAAACGACCACGAGCGAGGGCGCGCGTTCATCCGGCGTCGCCTGATCTCACCGTGGCCGTTGTGGCGGGAAATCAATACAATACGCCGCCACCTGAAGAACATTTAACATCCCTTGGTGACAGGCACATGACTCCAGCTAAAGCCGCTGCCAAAGCTCCCACAAAGACTGCCAAAAGCTCACAGCCGACCGCAAAGAGCCCGACAAAAACCGCCGCAAAATCAGCGAAAGCCGGCCACATCTTTATCGGCATCGGCGGCTGGACCTTCGAGCCGTGGCGCGGCGTGTTCTATCCGAAGGGCCTGCCGCACGCGAAGGAACTTGCCTATGCGAGCGAACGGCTGACTTCGATCGAGGTCAACGGCACCTTCTACCGCTCGCAAACGCCGGCGACGTTTCGCAAATGGGCGAGCGAAGTTCCGGACGGCTTCGTCTTCGCGCTCAAGGGCCCGCGCTTTGCCACCAATCGGCGTGTGCTCAAAGAGGCCGGCAACTCCATCAAGCGGTTTCTTGATTCCGGCGTGACCGAGCTCGGCGAGCATCTCGGCCCCCTGCTCTGGCAATTCGCACCGACGAAAAAATTCGACGCCGTCGATTTCGGCGGCTTTCTCGAATTGTTACCGCACCAATACAACGGTCATGCGATCCGTCATGTGATCGAAGTTCGTCATGACAGTTTTTCGACGCCGGAATTCACGAGCTTGCTGCGTACATTCAAAATGCCGGTCGTGTTCACCGACCATGCGCGATACCCGAACATTGCCGATATCACCGGCGACTTCGTCTATGCGCGATTGCAACGCGGCAAAGACACGATCGTGACGGCCTATCCGGCGAAGGAAATCGACGATTGGGCCGGACGCTTGCAATCATGGGCACATGGCGGCGCACCGGACGACTTGCCGCTGGTCGAACCGCCGCAGAAGACCAAGGCCGCCGCTCCATCGCAGCCGCGCGACGTTTTCGCTTACGTCATTCACGAAGGCAAAGTGCGCGCGCCGGCTGGGGCCATGGCCCTGATCGAAAAGCTGCGCTGATCGAGAAGCCGAAGGCGCGGATCGGCACCCGCAAGACGGCTCACGAACAAGACGGCTTCATGAATTGTCATCGCGCATAAGCGATGGACGTGTGACACGCTTGCCGCTCATGTCACATGCTATCCAATCGTGTCACACACCACTAAGCGATGTGACAACTGTCATCGAACGCACATGACGGCCCGGCGACGGTATCTTCGCGCATGCAACATGACGCAAGACACCGCCTCACCGCGCCGCGGAGCGTTCAATCCCGCAAAATGTCAGGATCAAAATTGCCAACGGCCACGGACGTTAAGGTGCGCGTTCATCCGGCGTCACCCTAGATCGTCGTGGCCGTCTTGCGGCGGAACCGTTAAGCTCGACGTCGCACAGCCTACATAGGCGCTCAACTGCGTTTATGCAAGACTGGCAATCAGTCAATCATTGTGCCGGAAAAATCGTTCCAAAAGGGTAAACAAAAGGCTGCCGTTCGATTCGGCGGCGCAATTGCAGGGAGTTACCTATGACAATGAGCGGACCCCCAAGCGGCCTTCCCAGCGAACAGGACATCGCGCGTTCGGTCGCCAACGCCATTCATGCGCATTGGGGCCTGTTTCTGTTCGAGGGCATTGTGCTGATGATCCTCGGCGCCGCAGCGATCATTGTGCCGCAAATCGCCACGCTGGCCTTCACCTTGGTGATCGGCTGGGTGTTCCTGGTTTCGGGCGGCGTCGGGCTCGTCACCACGTTCTGGATGCGCAACGTGCCGGGCTTCTGGTGGGCGCTGGTGTCCGCCGCAGTCAGCATCGCCGCCGGTATCGTCCTGATCCGCTGGCCGATCAGCGGCACGGTATCGCTGACCTTGGTGCTGATCGCCTTCTTCGTTGTCGAAGGCGTCGCCACGATCCTCTATGCGGTCGAGCACAAGGCGCAACTCTCCAGCCGCTGGGGCTGGATGCTGATCAGCGGCATCGTCGACCTGATCCTGGCCGGAATCATTTTCGCCGGCCTGCCGGAATCGGCGACCTGGGCGCTCGGCCTCCTGGTCGGCATCAACATGCTGTTCGGCGGCACCGCCATGATCGGCATGGCGCTCGCGGCGCGGAATCCGGCCTGACCGCAATTCCATTCGAGACCGGGCTCAGCCCTGCGTCGGGGGCGGCTCAGCCATGAGCCGCCCCTCCCGCAACAGTCTTGCTTTCTAAGACGACCGGTCATATTGTAGCGGCATGCCCAGAGCCAATACCCGTGAGCAGATCATTGCGGCCGGCATGAAATGTCTGGTCGAAAAAAGCTTCAATGCCGTTGGCGTGCAGGACATCACCGACGCTGCCGGCGTGCCGAAGGGCTCGTTCTACAATCATTTCGAGAGCAAGGAGGCGCTCGGCGCCGAGATCGTCGCGCGCTATGGCGACAACGAGACACGACGCGAGATTCTGACAGACCCAAACGTGCCGCCGCTGCAGCGGCTGCGGCGTCATTTCGAACGGATCAGCGCCCGCTTCGAGGATTCGCATTTCACGCGCGGCTGCATTCTCGGCAACTTCAGCGCCGAATTGGCCAACCAGAGCCCGTTGATCCGCGAGAGCCTGCGGAGGCTTTATGCGCAATGGACCAAGGACCTCGCGGCGGTGATTGCCGAAGCGCAGGAGAAAAGCGCCATCGCCAATAAGACCAAAGCCTCCGACATCGCCGCGCTTCTGCTCGATGGCTATGAGGGTGCCCTGTTGCGCGCCCGCGTCGAACGCAGCCGGAAACCGTTCGACCGCTTCATGAAGTTCGCCTTCACCCAAATTCTGGTCTGATCGACCGCCCACTTGTTCCACCCTGAGGAAAATCATCCTCTTTTTGGCTAAGTTCAAGATGACTGGTCATATTAAAACGGAGCCGAGCATGTCACCGTTGATAACGCCGTCGAAGGCAACCTCCCCCACCGGCTTTCGCCAGTTCGCGCCGCTCATTTGGCTCGCGCTCGGCACATTCGCCACCGGCACCGAAAGCTTCATGATCGCGCCGCTCCTGCCCGGGCTCGCGCGCGATCTCTCCGTTGCTCTGACGATGGCCGGGCAATTGGTGACGGTATTTGGCCTCACTTATGCCGTGAGCTCGCCGGTGTTTTCGGCGCTGACCGCGGGCATCGGCCGGCGCAAGCTCCTGCTCGCCTCCATGGCGGCCTTCGCGCTGGCGAATTTCGTCGCCAGCGCGACGACCGGCTTTTGGCAATTGCTGGCCGCGCGCGTTCTGCTCGCTTGCGCCGCGGGACTCTATGTTCCGAGCGCAAGCGCTTTGGCCGGTGCGGTCGTGGCGCCAGAGCGGCGCGGCACCGCGCTCGCCATCGTCAATGGCGGGACCAGCATCGCGGTCGCGCTCGGCGTGCCGCTTGGCGCGATCGTCGGTCACGTGCTCGGCTGGCGCATGACCTTTGTCGGCGTCGGCCTGATGGCGGCGATCGCGGTCGCCGGACTTTTTGTCGGCATTCCGCGCGGCATCGACAAGGGACTATCGGCGCCGAGCATTCGCGAACGCCTCGCCGTCGCACAACAGGTGCCGGTCCTGATCGGGCTTCTCGTCACCGCGCTGTGGGCCACCGGCGCCTACACCGTCTACACTTTTTTCACCCCGTACCTGACGTCGGTCACCGGGATCGAAGGTACGCATGTTGGCATCGCTTTCTTCATCTGGGGCGTTTCCGCCGTAACCGGATTGTTCCTCGGCGGCACGCTCAGCGACAAATTCGGGCCGCGCGCGGTGATGATCCCAGCTTTCGCGTTTCTGGCGCTGGCCTTTATCAGCCTCTCGGCGACCGGCACCTATCTCTCCGGCGGAAGCGCGCTCGCGCCGGTGCTCGCGGCGATAGTGATCTGGGGCTTGAGCGCGTGGGCCTTCTTCCCCGCGCAACAGTCGCGGCTCATGCAGGTCGCAGGCGCCAAGACGGCGTCGATCGCGCTGTCGCTGAATGCGTCCTTTATGTATCTCGGCTTTTCGCTCGGCGCGATGCTCGGATCCTTCACGCTTCTGCACGCGCCGCTCACCAGCCTCGGCCTGGTCGGCGCCGCCTGTGAGATCGCGGCGCTGTTGGTCGTGCTGCCGACAGTGCCGCGCCGGTGCGTGGCGTGTCTGACGCCCGCGCCGGACGCGCGCTAATGTGCAATGGAGAAAATGACAACCGCCGGCGGATTCATTCCGCCGGCTGCAGCGCCTGCGTCCTCGCCTTTTCCACGCCATTGGCGAGGACGGCGATCGCGATCGCGCCGATCAGGAAGCCGAGCGCAACGACCGCAGTGACGCCGAGCACCAGGCCGAAGCCGCCGCGGGCGTGCAGGAACGCGATCATCGACACCGCGACGCCTGAAATCATGAACGTCACGAAGTAGCGCACCGCATAGAGGCGGGCGCGCCAGGCGTCGGCGCTGTAACGGGCGAGGATCAGGTCGTTGACGGTGATCTGGCCATAGACCGCCGCCATGGTGAAGGCGAGCGCGAACAGCAGCGTCGCGCCGCCGGCATAGGCCGACCACACCACGCCGGAAAACTGCATGATGGCGAGGATCGCAAACAGGATATGCGGCGGGAAACGCTCGACCAGCCGGCCGACCGTGAGCTGCGCGACGGCGCCGCACAGGAACACCGCGGTGGTCAGACCGCCGACCTCGATCAGAGAAATGCCGGTGATGCGCTCATGGACGATCTCCGGCAGCGCCACCGAGATAGTGTTGAAGACGAGCCCGGCGCTGACCGCGACGAGGAGGAACAGCGCGAAGATCACAACGGCAAGCGTCGTCGACATCGCCACGTCGGGCGACTTCGAGCGCGACGCCGCGTGCCGGCTTTCCCTGGGCGCGAACCACATATAGGCGAAACCGGTCATGATGCAGATCACGCCCGGCACGGCGAAAGCGCCGCGCCAGGAGAACAGCGCCATCAGCGCCGCGGTGATGCCCGCGGCAAGCGACACGCCGAGATTGCCGCAGACGCCGTTGAAGGCGAGCGTGCGGCCGCGCTGGGTCGCCGCTTCGACGATCATCGCGGTACCGACCGGATGATAGATCGCCGCGAAGACGCCGAGCGCGAACAGCGCAACAGCGAGCACGGACAGCGACGGCGACAACGCCGCGGCGATCAGCGACAGGCCGACACCGAAATAGAACACCGTCATCATATTGCGCCGGCTCCAGTGATCGCCGAGCCAGCCGGCCGGCAGCGAAAACAGGCCGAAGGCGACAAAGGAGGCGGTCGCGAGATAGATCAGCGTCGAATAGGAATCGCCGTAGATCGCCTGCAGCGCAATGACCACGGTCGGATAAATCAGGATCACAAAGTGATCGATGGCATGTGCCCAATTGATGAAGGCGATCGAAAGCCGCCGATTGGCCAGATCGGTGGCGGCATCATCGGTGACAGCCTTCTGGGCTGATGGCGCGGCTGTTGTCGTGATTGTCATTGTTCGATTCCCGAGCGATTGGAGGCCTTTATACAGGCATCAGGGAAGCCGGCATATCCGTTTGGTGCAAGGCAGACCGGCGCATCGGGGAGCCCCTCGCCGCGTCTTCTGGTTTCGCTATTCTCACGGCTGGCCGGCTCCCTTGCTCTCTCCCTTGCCGGCCCCCGGCGTTCGTTATAGTCGCTTGCGGCTAACGATCACTTCGGTGGCGCCCGAACCATGCCGAGAGGGACAACGTGACTGCGACCACCACTGCTCCCGCTGAAATCGGCAAAAGCAGCCCGAAGGCCAGTCCATGGTGGACCCAGCTCTGGATCTGGGTGCTGATCGCCATGGCGCTCGGCATCGCGCTCGGGGTCTGGGCGCCCAACACCGCCGCCAAGATGGGGCCGCTCGGCGACGCCTTCATCAAGCTGATCAGAATGCTGATCGCGCCGATCATCTTCTGCACGGTGGTGACCGGCATCGCGCATATGGCGGATATGGCGCGAGTCGGCCGCGTCGCCATCAAGGCCATCGTCTATTTCGAGGTGATGACGACGGTGGCGCTGATCATCGGCCTGTTCGCCGTGAACATTCTCAAACCCGGCGTCGGCATGAATGTCGATGTCTCAAGCCTCGATGCGCACGCGGTCGAGCCTTACGTCAAGCTTACCCACGACGTCGGCGCCGTGCCGTTCCTGATGAACATCATTCCGAACTCGTTCGTCGGCGCCTTCACCGAGGGCAACATCCTGCAAGTGCTGTTCATCGCCATCCTGTCCGGCTTCGCCCTGGTCTGGATCGGCGAGCGCGCCAAGCCGCTGGTCGACATCATCGAGATCGTCGCCAAGATGGTGTTCGTCATCGTCGGCATCATCATGTGGACGGCGCCGTTCGGCGCTTTCGGCGCCATCGCGTTTACGGTCGGCAAATTTGGCATCGGCTCGCTTGCCTCGCTCGGCGAGCTGTTGCTCGGCTTCTACGCAACCTGCGTAATCTTCATCGCCATCGGGCTTGGCCCGGTGGCGCATTTCTGCGGCTTCAGCCTGTTGAAGCTCATCCGCTACATCAAGGAAGAGCTTCTGATCTGCATCGCCACGACGTCCTCGGAAACCGTGCTGCCGCGCATCATCGACAAGCTCGAGCGGCTCGGCTGCGAAAAGAGCGTGGTCGGGCTCGTGGTGCCGACCGGTTACTCGTTCAATCTCGACGGCACCTGTCTTTATCTCGCGACCGCTGCCGTGTTCCTGGCGCAGGCCACCAACACGCCGCTCGATATCTGGCACCAGATCGGCCTGTTGTTGATCCTGCTCGTCACCTCAAAGGGCGCGGCCGGCGTAGCCGGCGCCGCCTTCGTCGTGCTGGCGGCAACGCTCGGCGCCGAGAGCAGCATTCCGGTGGCGAGCGTCGCGCTGGTGCTCGGCATTCACCGCCTGATGTCGCAAGGGCTGACGCCGACCAACCTCCTTGGCAATACGGTCGCGACAATTGCGATGGCGAAATGGGAAGGCGCGCTCGACGAAAAACGCTTGCAACAGGGTCTCGATACGGGCAGCTAAAACAAAAACATCTTGGGGGAAGTACGCATGGCAGGCCGTCATTGGATTATTAGTGCATCGCTGGCTTTGGCGCTGTGCATCGCAGCTATGCCCGCGCGTGCGCAGGACTTTCCGACACATCCTGTGCGCATCATCACCGATTCAGCGCCCGGCAGCGCCATCGACGTGCCGGTGCGGATCATTGCCGACGGTCTCAGCAAGATCTGGGGCCAGCAGGCCGTGGTGATCAATCAGCCCGGCGCCGGCGGCGCCATCGCCGTGCGCAGCGGTGAAACGGCGACGCCTGACGGCTATACTTTTGGCGTCGCGGCAGCCTCCGCGTTCGTGACGCTTCCCGGCGCGGCCGACAATCTGCCGGTCCAGGTGCCGAAGGATTATGTGCCGGTCGGCTATCTGGGCGGCGCGCCGATGTTCATCACCGCGGCGCCCTGGCTCGGCATCAAGACGCTTCCCGACTTGATTGCGCTCGCGAAGCTTAAGCCTGGCGATGTGAGCTATGGCGTCAACGGCATCGGCCGCCTGACCCATCTCACCGGCGAACTGCTGCAAAACCGCGCCGGCATCAAGCTCCTGATGGTGCCCTATTCCGGCGGCACCGCGCAGATCATCAACGACATGATGGGCAAGCGCGTCGCCTCGTGCTCGATGCTTATTCGGGGATTGCCGGCGCCATCGACGCCGGCAATGCCGTACCGCTCGCGGTCGGCTCGGCAAGCCGGCTTGCGGTGTCGCCGAACCTGCCGACGGTCGCGGAGACTTTGCCGGGCTTCGAAGCGGTCGGCTGGCAGGTGCTGATGGCGCCGCCCGGCACGCCCGACGCGATCATTGCGAAGGTCAATGCCGACGTGATCAAGGCGATGAGCGATCCGGAGGCGAAAAAGAAGCTCGCCGCACTCGGCCGCGACGACCGCAGCATGTCGGCCTCGCAAACGCTCGCCTTCATTCAGGGCGAGCAACAGAAATGGGCGCCGATCGTGCAGCAGATCGGGCCGGTCAAGTGATCATGGAGCGCGCCTGAACCCGAGCAACGTCTGCCGACAGCGCAACGCACACGGCTGAATGTTTGCATGTCAGCCATCGCATCAGCGCGGCCCCGCATTGTTGACAAGGTTAGATGCGGCTGCAACCTTTTTGCCGGGACAAAGCGATCCCTCGCCGCCACGCGATAGAAGACAATAAGGCGGCGATCCCGGGAGGGGCCCATGACTATCTCAGTTCCGCAGGACCTGATGCGTCCTGGCGTGGCGCGAATTGGCCGTGCCGACGCGCGTGCGCTGGACTTACGTCGCGCCGACGCTCTTGACCTACTGGATCATCTCCATGTTGGACAAGAGCAACATCTCGCTGGTCATCGCCGATCCGCAATTCCTTGGCGAGATGCGGCTTGGCGGCGAAACCAAACTGCTCGGCTGGCTCGCCGGCAGCATGTTCATCTCTTACAGTCTCGCGGCCCCGTTATGGGGCTGGGCGGTGATGCGCTACGGACCGCGCCACGCCATCATGGCGAGCCTCGCCATCTGGGCGCTGACATGTTTCTGGTCCGCCGTGTCGCAGAGCTACGGCATGCTGCTCGCCTCGCGCATCGGATTGGGCATCGGCGAAGCCGCCTGTTATCCGGTCACACTCGCTTTGGTGGCCAACTGGTTTGCGCTGCGCGAGCGCGGCAAAGCGACCGCTTATTGGTGGATCGGCACCATGATCGGGCCGATGCTCACCGGAGTGATCGTAACCGGGCTGATCGTTGCGACCGGCTGGCGCGGCCAGTTCTGGGCCGTGGGCGTTCTTGCGCTCGCGCTGCCCTTGCCGATGATCTGGTTCCTGGTGCGCGACAAACCCGAGCAGCACCCGGCCGTCAACGCCGCCGAGGTCAAAGTAGCGCAGTCCGGCGCCATCGAGCAGAACAATGACGCGCCGGGCCGCATTCTCAAGGGCGTCAGCAGTGTCTGGCGCAATTATCGCTTCTGGTTGATGGTGCTTGCCATCTCCTGCAACGCGATCTTCTTCTGGGGCTGGTCGATCTGGCTGCCGACCTATCTGCGCACCGCGCGGCATTTTGCCTTCAGCACCTCAGGCTATTTGACATTCGTCATCTATGGCTTCGCGGTCGCGACCATCCTGGTCATCGGCCATGTCTCGGATCGCGTCTTTCGCCGCGCTCCGTTCGCCGGCCTCGGCTGGGCATCGGCCGCGGTGTTCCTGATGGCCGCGGCGCTTGCGCCCTCGACGACATGGAGCGTCATCCTGATGATCTGCGCGCTATGCGCGCAGCAGGTCGGCATATCGTGCGCTGAAATGCTGATGCACAGTGTCATCGGCACGGCCGACATGGGCAAGTCGCAAGGGGTGCGCGCACTCTTGACGCAAATGATGGGCGCGCTGTCGCCGGTGATGATCGGCTACATCCTCGCCTATTCGGGGGGCGGCTTTCTGGCGCCGTTCGCGGTGCTCTCGGTGGCCGTCGCGATCTCCGCCGGCTGCATGATCGCGCTCACCAAAGAAGGATTTTGAAATGGCAATATCGGAAATGACGCGTTTGCCGAGCATGACCGTCGGCGGCGTGCAGGTGCACGGCTTGAGCGACGGCACGCTACCGACTGCGCTCGACAAGGTCGTCGACATGGACCCCGCCCTGGCGCGCAAGCTCGTCGGCGCAACCGACGACACCGGCACCTTTCCAATTCCGGTGAACAATTTCGTCATCCGCCGCGGCGACAAGGTGATCATGATCGATGCCGGCGCCGGCAATACGATGTATCCGACGCTCGGCAGGCTGCCGGCCAATCTGCGCGCCGCGGGCATCGATCCGAAAGCTATCACCCATATCGTCATCACGCATTTACACGGCGATCACGCCAACGGTCTGGTCGACGATTCCGGCAATCCGCACTACCCAAATGCCGAGATCGTGGTGCACGAGACCGAAGCCGATTTCTGGATGGCGGCGGACCGCGCCGGCGATCTCGACAAGGTCAAGGCCAACCGCGCCCGCACCAAGATCAACCTCAAGCCTTATCTCGACCGCATCCACCGCGTCCGCGGCAGCGAGGACTATCTCGGTTTTGTGCCGGTGCTCGCGCCCGGCCATACGCCGGGCCATACCTGTTGGCTCCTGTCGGCGCCCGGCGGCGGCTTCATGGCGCTCGGCGACGTCATTCATGTGTCCGCCATCCAGGTCTCGCATCCCGACGCCGGCATGATCTACGACCTCGACAAGGATGAAGCGGTCCGGTCACGCAAACGGATCCTCGACATGGCCGCGAGCGAACGCTTCGCCATCGCCGGCGCCCACGTCAACGCGCCCGGATTCGGCTACATCACGCGCAAGGGCGCGGCCTTCGCCTTCGAGCCCGCCGGCTAGAGCGGAAAAGATCACGCTCGAACGAAAATCCAGGCAGTGGAAATGACAGTGAACGGTTACGACTACATCATCGTCGGGGCAGGCTCGGCAGGCTGCGTACTGGCAAACCGGCTGAGCGAAGACGGCGACGCCAATGTCCTGCTCATCGAAGCCGGCGGCCGCGATTGGCATCCCTACATCCATATTCCGCTCGGCATGGGCCGCATGCACGACGCCGCCATGTTCGACTGGGGCTACGAGACCGATCCCGAGCCCAATCTCAACAATCGCCGTATCGAAGCAATGCGCGGCAAGGTCTTGGGCGGCTCGTCGTCGATCAATGTCATGGCCTACACCCGCGGCAATCGCGGCGACTACGACCGCTGGGCGCAAAAGGGCGCACGCGGTTGGTCCTATGCCGACGTGCTGCCGTACTTCCAACGCAACGAGACGTTCGAAAACGGCGCCAATCCGTGGCGCGGCGGCAACGGGCCGCTCGGCACCGAGTTCGCCAGGACCCACGACGCGCTCTACGAGGCCTGGATCGCTGCCGGAGAAGCCGCCGGCTATCCGTTCAACCCGGACTATAACGGCAAGCAGCAGGAAGGTTTCGGCCGCGGCCAGTACACCATCCGCTACGGCCGGCGCTCGTCATCCGCAAATGCCTTCCTCAAGCCGGCGCGTGGACGCAAGAATCTTACCGTTGCGGTGAACGCCCAGACCACCCGCGTGACACTCGACGGCACGCGGGCCACCGGCGTCGATTATGTCCAGAACGGCGCGACTGTGCATGCGGCAGCAGGCCGCGAAGTGATCCTTGCCGCCGGCACTTTCAATTCGCCGCAACTCCTGATGCTGTCCGGGATCGGCCCGGCCGCGCATCTGCGCGAATTCGGCATCAAGCCCGTGGCCGATCTGCCGGTCGGCCGTAATCTGCAAGACCATCTCGGCGCCTACATGACTTACCGCCGCAAACAGCCCGGCACGTTCCACGGCGAGATGCGGCTCGACCGCATGGCAGTGAGTATGATCCGCGCCTACCTGTTCGGCAGCGGCCCGGGCACCGTCGTGCCGGGCGGCCTACACGCCTTCATCAAGACGCGGCCCGAGCTCGCAGTGCCCGATATCGAGTTCATGTTCCGCGGCACAGCGGCCAAGCCGCATCTATGGTTTCCGCTGGTTCGTCCCGCCTTTGTCGACGGCTTCGGTATCCGGCCGACGCTGCTGCACCCCGACAGCCGCGGTGAAGTGTTGCTCGGCTCGGCCGATCCGCTGGCCCCGCCGCGCATCGTCTATCGTTTCTTCACGGCGTCGAACGATCTGCCGACGCTGCGCGAAGGGTTCAAACGCGCGCGCGAGGTCGCGTTCCAGAACGCGATGGATCCCTATCGCGACGAAGAGATCAATCCGGGGCTCGTGGTGAAGACCGATGCCGAAATCGATGCCTGGATCAAGAGGACTGTCATCACCGCCCACCATCCCTGCGGCACCTGCGCGATCGGCCAAGACGGTGTTGTCGATTCCGATCTGAAAGTGCACGGTATCGAAGGCTTGCGGGTCTGTGACGCTGCGGCAATGCCGGATCTCGTCTCTGCGCATATCAACGCCTGCGTGCTGATGATGGCGGAGAAAGGCGCTGACCTCATTCGCGGCCGCCCGGCGCTGCCGCAGGCCGAGGCTGCGTAGCGCGTCCTAACCCTTTTCGTCGCAGGCCCAGGCGCCGCTAGGCGTCTACGCCGGCCCTAGCTTTCTCAAGCTCCGCCTTCACCGCCGCAAACGCTTCCGGCGTATCGACATCGGTGAGCGCGGCCGTCCCGTCGACCGGCACTTCGGCGACGGCCTCGGCATAACGGCCGATCAGATAGCGGGCGCCGATGTCGCCTTCGACCGTCATGAGGTCGTGAAAGAAGCGCCGCGACCACACCACGGGATTGCCGCGCTTGCCTTCGATCACCGGCACCGCGATGAGCGCGCCTTTGTCCGGATCGACGGCGCCGATCAGCCGGTCGATCAAGGCGGCGTCGACCTGCGGCATGTCGCCGAGGCAGACGATGACCCCGTCGATGTTGGGCTGCAGCGCGGCGATGCCGGCTTTCAGCGAAGTGCCGAGCCCGTCGGCAAAATGCGGATTATGCACGAGCTGTACCGGCAGGCCCGCCAGTGCGGCTTCGACGCGCTCGCGCTGATGGCCGGTGACGACCAGCACCGGCCGCGCCCGCGAGGCGAGCGCCTGCTCGGTCACCATGCGAATGAGCGGCTTGCCGTTGATCTCGGCGAGGAGCTTGTTGGGGCCGCCCATGCGGCTCGATCGGCCGGCGCCCAGCACGATGGCGGCGATCGCGAGACTGGATTCACGCTCGGAAGGTAACGGCTCCTCGCGCGGCTGCGGCCGCGTCACGATTTCCATCAGCAAGCCGCCGACGCCGAGCCCGGTAATGTCCTCGCGCGGCACCGGCAGCCCGGCGAGAAGCCGCATCAGCACCCAGTCGAAACCGTTTTCCTTCGGGCTCCGCGCACAGCCCGGCGCACCGATCACCGGCCGGCCGGCGGCGGCGCCGATCATCATCAGATTGCCGGGATCGACCGGCATGCCGAAATGCTCGACCGTGCCGCCGATGTCCTCAAGCGCCGCCGGGATGACATCGCGACGGTCGGCGATCGCGGAGGCGCCGAATACGATCGCGAGCTCAGCACCGGCTTTGAGCACTTCGTCCAGCGCCTTGGCGAGCGCCGCGCGATCATGCGGTACGCGCCGTTCGGCGATGATCGCGGCGCCGGCGGGCGCCAACCGCTCGGCGGTGATTTTCAGCGTCTTGTCGATCACCTTGGCGGAGAGCCCCGGCAGCAGCGTCGACACCACGCCGACCTTGCGAATGCGATAAGGCGCGACCCGCAACAGCGGCGTCTTGGCGCCGGCGACCGCGGCGTCGCGCGCCGATTTGGCGACGCCGAACGGAATGATCTTCACCGTCGCGATCATCTCGCCGGCCACCACCGGCTTATAGGCCGACAGCGTCGCGAAGGTGATTGCCTCGTCGACGCGGTTGAGCCGGTCGACGGCGTCCTTGTCGACGACGAGCACGCCCGCGGACTGCGCGAATAGGTTGGCGCGGCCGGTGAACGCCCTGTCGACATGCACGCCCTGCCCGGCCACGGCCTTGGCGATATCGGCGGCGGCGACATCCTCGGAGACGTCGTGGGCTTCGAGCCGCGCCACGACGATCTCCTTGATGCCGGCGCCCTCAAGCGCCGCGACTTCGGCCGGACCGATCAGCGTGCCTTTCTTGAGCACCACCGATCCCTGGCGGATCGTGTGTACGGCGGTGGCGCCGACGGCATTCTTGGGCGCGACCGCACCGAATTTCATGACGCGGCCTTTATGGCGGGCTGCGCATCCGCCTCTTCGCGCAGCCGCTCGGTGATCTGCGCCATGATCGAAACCGCGATCTCGGCCGGCGACACCGCGCCGATATCGAGCCCGATCGGTGCGTGGATGCGCGCGACATTGGCGTCGGACACGCCTTGCTGCGTGAGCCGTTCGACGCGCCGGGCATGGGTTTTGCGCGAGCCGAGCGCGCCGATATAGAAGCAGTCGCGCGCGAGCGCATGGAGCAGCGCCGGATCGTCGATCTTCGGATCATGCGTGAGCGCGACAAAGGCCGTGTAGCGGTCGACATTGAGCGGCGGCAGCGCCACGTCCGGCCATTCGGCAACAATTCTCACATCGGGAAAGCGCTCCGGCGAAGCGAACGCCGTGCGCGGATCGACGATGGTCACGTCGTAATCGAGAAGCTTGCCGATCGGCGCCAGCGCCTGGCTGATATGCACGGCGCCGATGATGACGAGCTGCGGCGCCGGTACATGGACGGTAAGGAAGACCTTGCCCTCCGCCGTATCTTCCATGCCGCTCTTGCCGGTGCGCAGATGCTCGGCGAGCGCCGAGCGCAGCGCATCCTTGGGCGCGTCGGCCGCATTGACGAGGCGCTGCTGGCCGCTCTCGACATTGGTGACGACGACGGCCGCGCGGCGCGCGGCGCGCGCGGTATTCAACGCAGTGAGGATGTCGAGTTTCATGGCGGCGAACTTACTCCACCTTCTCGACGAAAACCCTAATCCTGCCGCCGCAGGACAGGCCGACCTTCCAGGCGGTCTCGTCGGCGACGCCGAATTCCAGCATTTTCGGCTGGCCGCTTTCGATCACGTCGAGCGCCTCGGTGACCACGGCGCCTTCGACGCAGCCGCCCGACACCGAGCCGAGGAAATTGCCTTCGTCGTCGATGACGAGGTTCGAGCCGACCGGGCGCGGCGCCGAGCCCCAGGTTTCGACCACGGTCGCGAGCGCGACATCGCGGCCCTTTTTGCGCCAGTCCTCGGCGGCTTTGAGGATGTCGTTGTCGTTTGAGAGCATGATCTGCCTCCGTTTCCAGCGCTATATCCCATCGGACATAGCGTTATATACCACCGAATATAATGCCAATATAAGCCGTCAGGCCACCTTTTGCATCCACGCTTTGGGGTCTGCCGCCCGGCCGCCGGCCCGCAGGTCGGCGACCAGGGCGGCGATGGATTCCAGGTTATGGATCGGGCGGAATTCATCGACATAGGGCAGCATGGTTTTGATGCCCCGCGCGCGCGCCTCAAAGCCGTCGAAGCGCAACAACGGGTTGAGCCAGACCAGGCTCCGGCAGGAGCGATGCAGCCGGTCAATTTCAAACGCCAGCGTGTCGTCGGCATCGCGTTCGAGCCCGTCGGTGATCAGAAGCACGATGGCGCCCTGGGTGAGCACGCGGCGCGCCCAGAGCTTGTTGAAGGCGCGCAGCGACGAGGCAATGCGCGTACCGCCCGACCAGTCGGCGACGCAGGCCGAGCAGGCGGCAAGCGCGTCGTCGGGATCGCGCTCGCGCAAGGCGCGCGTCACATTGGTGAGCCGCGTCCCGAACAAAAACGTACTCACGCGCCGCCGCTTTTCCGTGAGCGCGTGCAGGAAATGCAGGAAGATGCGGCTATACTGGCTCATCGAGCCCGATATATCGAGCAGCGCCACGATCGGCGGCGGTTTCAATTTCGGGCCGATGAAGCGCAGATCGATGAAATCGCCGCCGCCTTTCATGCTGGCGCGCAAAGTGCGGCGGATATCGATCAGATGGCCGCGGACATGCGGTTTGAGCCGCCGCGTGCGCACCTGCGCGAACGGCATCACGAGCTTCTTCATCGCTTCTTTTGCTGTTGCGATTTCCGCGCTGGTCATCTGGGCAAAATCCTTGCGCTGCAGGATTTCGCTGTCCGACACCGTCATGCGCGCATCGAGCTCGATCTCCTGTTCTTTCTTGAGCTTGTCATCGAGGCCGGAGAACAGCGCCTCGTGCACGCGCGTGGCGCCGGCCTGCGGCGCGTGCGGTTCGGTCGGCGGCGCCTGCGGCAGCATCATCGCCATCAGCTGATCGATATAGCCGCGGCGGCGAAAGAAGATGCGGAACGCCTGGTCGAACAAAACCGTATGCTCGTGCCGCTTCACAAACACCGCATGCAGCGTCCAGTAAAAATCGTCGCGCGTACCGACGCCGGCCGCCTTCACCGCTTCGAGCGCATCGAGCACCGCGCCCGGCCCGACCGGAATGCCGGCGGCGCGCAATGCGCGCGCGAAATAAACGATGTTCTCGGCGAGGCGGCCCTGCGGCTGAACGTCGGTCATGACCAACCGCCTCCCTGCTTGTAGCCCGCCTGCTTGCAGCCCGGCGCATCTTGTCGTAGAAGCACCGCGAGCGTGCTTCCCCGCACGCCGTAGGCGTTCACGTCAGCCAACGCGCCCGTTCGAGGACCGATTGCATAGTGCATCGGCCTGCGGACGGTCGCACGGAGGTTCGACGTGACGCTATTATCCAAGTTCATATCCTCGGCTGTCGTGCTGTTCCGGGAGTTGCCTGGGCCGGCCCGTGTCGGCCTGTTCCTGTTCTTCGTTGCCGGTCTTGCCGACGGCGTATTGATGCCATTTTTCGCGCTATGGGCGCAGCAGAATGCCGGCATCCCCACGGAATATATCGGATTGCTGCTGGGTTGCTATGCCGGCGGTGAACTGCTGGCCACGCCCTTTGTTGGGGGCATTGCCGATCGGGTCGGCCGGCGCCCCGTGCTGCTGGTTTCGACCGCCGGCGTCGGCCTCGGCTTTCTGCTGCTCTACCTAACGCGCGGCGCGTTTGCGGCCGCAATCGCGCTGATCGTCATCGGCGTTTTCGAGAGCGTCCTTCATCCGACTGCGGCGACGGCCATTACCGACGTCGTCCCGGCCGAAACCTTGCGCAAGCATTTTTCGCTGACGCGTGTGATGTCGAACGCCGGACGAACTGTCGGCCCCGCGATCGGCGCGCTGCTGGCGCTGTGGTCGCTGGGCCTCGTGTTCTTCGGCTCGGCCGCGGCGCTTCTGATTGGGACCGTGACGGTCGCGTTATTCCTGTCCGAAACGCGGCCGCAGACACCGTCCGCCGCGAAAGACGACGACGATGAAGATGAAGGCCTCACCGCCCTGGGCGCGGCCTTTCGCGATCGACGCCTCGCCGCACTGCTCTTGCCGATTGCGGTCCTTGAAATCGCCGCGAGCTGGGTCGAGGCGGTGACGCCGCTCTATGCCAACAATGCCGGCATATTGTCGCCGTCCGGCGTCGGCCTGTTGTTCGCTTATGCCGGCGCGGTGAGCGCGATTTTCCAGCTGCCGGTGACGCAAGCGTCGGCCCGCTGCAGCGGCTTTGCTATCATTCTGGTAAGCGGGATCGCCCAAGCGCTGGCCTTCACTTGCCTCGTCATCTCGCCCGCCGTGCCGCTCCTGGTCGGCGCGGTGACGCTGCTTGCGCTTGCCGACATGCTGTCGGGACCGCTGTCGCAAACCATCGTCGCGGAACTAGCGCCGCCGAACGCGAAGGCGACCTACATGGCCGCTTTTGCCTCGGTCGGCGACCTGAAAGACGCCGCCGGTCCCGCGATTGGGACTTATCTTTTTGCCGTCGCGGCGCGGCTGCCATGGTTGCTCGGCGTGCCGATGGCTCTCGCCGCCGCATTCGCGCTCGCTGTGGCGACGCGGCGGCACGAAGCCGCAGCTTGATTATTCGGCAGCGCGCAACTCTGACTTCGCTTCGTCGAGGAGCTCCTTGACCTTGGAGCCCTCGAGCCGCGCGATGTCGTCTTGATATTTGAGCAGCACACCGAGCGTGTCGGACACGGTCGCCGGATCGAGCGCAACCACATCGAGCTCGGATAAAGCGCCGGCCCAATCGAGCGTCTCGGCGACGCCCGGTGACTTGAACAGATCCTGCTTGCGCAGAGCCTGCACGAAAGCGACCACCTGCTCGGACAATTTCTTGCCGACGCCGGGCACCTTGGCGCGCACGATGGCGAGCTCGCGCTCGGCATTCGGATAGCCGACCCAGTGATAGAGGCAGCGGCGCTTGAGCGCATCATGGACTTCGCGGGTGCGGTTCGAGGTCATGACCACGATCGGCGGCTGCGCCGCTTTCACCGTGCCCATTTCCGGAATGGTGACCTGAAAATCGGCGAGCACTTCGAGCAAGAAAGCTTCGAAGGCTTCGTCGGTGCGATCGATTTCATCGATAAGGAGCACCGGCGCGCCGGCGGCATCGGGCTCGAGCGCCTGCAACAGCGGCCGCTTGATCAGGAAGCGCTCCGAGAAGACGTCGTGCTCGAGCCGCGTGCGGTCCTTGTCGCCCTCGGCCTCGGCGACGCGGATGGCGATCATCTGCGCGGCATAATTCCATTCATAGACCGCGGCTGTGACGTCGAGGCCCTCGTAGCATTGCAGCCGGATGAGGCGGCGTCCGAGCGTCGAGGCCAGGACCTTGGCGATCTCGGTCTTGCCGACTCCCGCCTCGCCTTCGAGAAAAATCGGTCGGCCCATTTTCAGCGCCAGAAACAGCACCGTGCCAAGCGAACGGTCGGCCAGATATTCGGCCTCGGCGAGGAGATCGACGGTGGCGTCAATGGAAACGGGTAGCGGGCGTGGAGACGTGGTCATTGAAGACGTTGGGATGGCGGCCTTGGTCATGCCAGCAATGTAATCATCGCCGCAGCATTTGTCCCGTCGTCCGGGCCAATCCTGCGGACATAGCAAACAAGCATTTCCGCTGCTTTTGGCCTATTTCCCGATCGCTTCCGCCACCGCCCGGCGGGCCAGCACGCCGACCAGGTGAGCGCGATATTCGGCACTGCCGTGGATGTCGGAGTTCATGCCGTCGGCCGGGATGGTCATGCCTTCGAGCGATTTCGGCGAGAAGCGTTTCTTCAGCGCCTCCTCGAAGGAGGTCACGCGGAACACGCCGTTCGAGCCGGCGCCGGTGACGGCGACGCGGATCTCGCTGCCGCGCTTGGCGACGAACACGCCGACCAGCGCGAAGCGCGACGCCTGATTGCGGAATTTCTGATAGGCCGCTTTCTTCGGGATAGGGAAGCTCACTTTGGTGATGATCTCGGTCGGCTCCAAGGCAGTCGAGAACATGCCGGTGAAGAAATCGTCGGCCTTGATGCGGCGCTTGTTGGTGATGATGGTGGCGCCCAGCCCGAGGCAGGCGGCCGGATAATCGGCGTTCGGATCGTTGTTGGCGACCGAGCCGCCGATGGTGCCGCGATGGCGCACCGCCGGATCGCCGATCATGCCGGCGAGCTTCGCCAGCACCGGCACTTCTTGCTGTACGACCGGTGAGGCGTTCACTTCGTAATGCCGGGTCATGGCGCCGACGGTCAGCGAGCGGCCGCTCAGCTCGATACCGCTCAAGCCCTCGATCAGCGTCATGTCAATGATCTGCGGCGGGCCGGCGAGACGCAGCTTCATCGTCGGCAACAGTGTCTGGCCGCCGGCAAGGAGTTTTGCCTCTTCATTCTTCGTCAATAGACCGGCCGCCTGCCGCACCGTCTGCGGCCGATGGAAAGTGAAAGCGTACATCGCAAGCCTCCGTTGATCTCAAGCTCTCGCCGTCTCCAGCGAGAAGAATGTCCTCATGCCGCGTGCGGCATCTTGTTTAATTTCTGCAGCGCCGCCCACACCGTTTGCGGCGTGGCCGGCATGGCGAGCAGTTCGGTGCCGATGGCATCGGTGATGGCGTTGATGACCGCGGCCGGCGCCGCGATCGCGCCCGCCTCGCCGCAGCCTTTGATGCCGAGCGGATTGGACGGGCATTTGGTCATGGTGGTGTCGACCTTCAGCGACGGCAGGTGATCGGCGCGCGGCATGCAATAGTCCATGAACGAGCCGGTCACGAGCTGGCCGTCCTTGTCGTAGACGGCGCCTTCGCACAAAGCCTGGCCGACGCCCTGTGCGATGCCGCCATGGACCTGGCCCTCGACGATCATCGGATTGATGACGACGCCGAAATCGTCGACCGCAGTCCAGGCCACGATCTCGGTGGTGCCGGTGTCGGTGTCAACCTCGACTTCGCAGATATGGCAGCCGGCCGGGAACGTGAAATTGGTCGGATCGTAGAACGCGCCCTCCTTCAAGCCGGGCTCGAGCTCCTGGCCGGAGAATTTGTGCGCGATATAGGCGTTGAGCGTGACGTCATTCCAGGCCGCAATCTTGTCGGTACCGGCGACACTGAACTTGCCGTCCTTGAACTCGATGTCGCCTTCGGCGGCTTCGAGCATATAGGCGGCGACTTTCTTGGCTTTGGCTTCGACCTTGTCGAGCGCCTTGACGAGCGCCGACATGCCGACGGCGCCAGAGCGCGAGCCGTAGGTGCCCATGCCGAACTGCACCTTATCGGTATCGCCGTGCACGACCGAAATATTGTCGATCGGAATGCCGAGCCGTTCCGAAACAACCTGCGCGAAGGTCGTCTCGTGCCCCTGGCCATGGGCGTGACTGCCGGTGAGCACTTCCACCGAGCCGGTCGGATTGACGCGCACTTCGGCGGATTCCCATAAGCCGACGCCGGCGCCGAGCGAGCCGACCGCTTGCGACGGCGCAATGCCGCAAGCCTCGATATAAGTCGATAGGCCGATGCCGCGCAGCTTGCCGTGGCGCGCGGCTTCCCGCTTGCGCTTGGCGAAGCCTTTGTAATCGGCAAGCTCCATCGCCTTCTTCAGCGAGGCATTATAGTCGCCGGCGTCGTACATCATGATCACCGGCGTCTGGTGCGGGAATTTATTGATGAAATTCTTGCGCCGCAGATCGGCGGGGTCCTGGCCCAATTCGCGGGCGCCGACTTCGACCAGCCGCTCGACCACGAAGGTCGCTTCCGGGCGGCCGGCGCCGCGATAGGCATCGACCGGCACGGTATTGGTATAGACCGCGTCGACCTCGCAATAAATCTGCGGGATCTCGTACTGGCCCGACAGCAGCGTGGCGTAGAGATAAGTCGGCACCGAGGATGAGAAGGTCGACATATAGGCGCCGAGATTGGCGATCGTTCGAGCACGCAACGCCAGAATCTTGCCATCGCCGTCGAAGGCCATTTCGGCATGGGTGACGTGATCGCGGCCATGCGCATCGGCAAGGAAAGCTTCCGAGCGGTCGGCGACCCACTTCACCGGCCGGCCGACGCGCTTGGCCGCCCACAGCGCCACGACCTCTTCCGGATAGATGAAAATCTTTGAGCCGAAACCGCCTCCGACATCGGGCGCGATGACGCGGAGTTTGTGCTCGGGCGCCATGCCGACAAAGGCGGCGATGACAAGCCGCGCCACATGCGGGTTCTGCGTCGTATTCCACAAAGTGAACGTGCCGGTGCCGGAATCGTATTCACCGATCGCGGCGCGCGGCTCGATGGCGTTGGGCACCAGGCGATTATTGACGATGTCGAGCTTGGTGACGTGTTTGGCGGATTTGAACGCGGCATCGGCCGCTTTGGCGTCGCCGAGGCTCCATTGATAGATCGTATTCTTCGGCGCGATGTCATGGATCAACGGCGCGCCCTGCTTTTGCGCGGCGGCGGGATCGGCGACGGCGGGCAGCACCGCATAATCGACTTTCACTTTTTCCGCGGCATCGCGCGCCTGCGCCAGCGTCTCGCCGATCACGACGGCGACCGCATCGCCGACATGGCAGGCTTTGCCGTTGGCGAGCACGGGATGCGCCGCCATTTTCATCGGCGAGCCGTCCTTGGAATGAATCATCCAGCCGCAGATCAGATCGCCGATCTTGTCGCCGGCAAGTTGCGCGCCGGTGAGCACCGCGAGCACACCCGGCATGGCGGACGCGGCCTTCACGTCGATCGACTTGATCGTCGCATGGGCGTGCGGCGAGCGAAGGAAATATGCGAAAGCTTGGCCGGGCCGGTTGATGTCGTCGGTATAATGGCCCGTGCCGGTGATGAAGCGGCGATCTTCCTTGCGGCGCACCGCGGCGCCGATCCCGGTCGCACTCATGACGCAGCACTCATGACGCAGCACTCATGGCCTTGCCTCCCGGTTGCGCTCCTCGACGAACTTTTCTTGTTACTCGGCAGCCTTGTTTGTCTGTCCCGTGCCCTTCATCGCGCGCGCGCCGGCGGCGATTGCCTTGACGATGTTGTGGTAGCCGGTGCAACGGCAGATGTTGCCTTCGAGCTCTTCGCGGATGGTGCGGTCGTCGAGCTCGTTGCCCTTGCGGCGGACGATATCGACGGCGGTCATGATCATGCCCGGCGTGCAATAGCCGCACTGCAAGCCGTGATTTTCGCGGAACGCCTCCTGCATCGGATGCAGCGGCCCATCCGGAGCGGCAAGACCTTCGATGGTCAGCACATCGGCGCCTTCAAGCGCCAGCGCCAGCGCCGTGCACGATTTGATCGCCACGCCGTTGACGTGAACGACACAGGCGCCGCATTGCGAGGTGTCGCAGCCGACATGCGTGCCGGTGAGCCGCAGATGCTCGCGCAGGAATTGCACCAGCAACGTGCGCGCATCGATTTCGCCTGTGACGGGCTTGCCGTTCACGGTCATGGAAACGGCGACGGTCTGCGCTCCCTTTTGGGCTGCCGTTGATGCGGCCATGGGGGCTTCCTCCTCAAAAATTCCGGTCAAATGGCGCGATTCGCCGGCAAATCTCGGTCACCGGCTAAGTTTGGGGTCGAAATCAGGGCGTTTTCGCCGTTTTTCGTACCCTTTAACGATTATTACTCTGAACCGCAGTTCTGGCTGCGGTCAAGACGGTTCCTCGACGGTTCTTTGCGCCAAATTCGCCGCGCAAAATCGACGCGCCGCTGCCGATAGCGTGGCGCGTGTCGCGACCGGCAGTTCATCGTTAGCGACGTCCGCGCCCGATCCATAAAAGTCGCACGTATAAGCGCCACGCACGTCAGCTTTGCGTTACGCGAAGGAACGACCAACTCCGATTGCGTTTGCCAAGCAGAGGAAGCGCGCGTGCGCGGTGGCTGCAACCAAATAAACACGGAGTAAACGTCATGCGGTTTCGGATGATCGTTCCTGTAACTTTACTTGCTCTGAGCAGTGTCGTTGTCGCGTTGCCGGCGTTTGCGCAAGGCCGCGCCATGAATGACGGCGGTATCGCTCCCGCGCAAACGGGCGCTGCCCCGTCGCAGAGTGGCGTGGCGGAGTACAGCGGCTCAGGCCAAGTCGTTGGAACCGGCCCTACAATAGGCACCGGATTGTATAACCAAGTCAGCGGCAGCTGCGCGCAGCGGTTCCGCTCTTACGATCCGTCGACCCACACTTATCTCGGCCGCGACGGACAGCGGCATCCCTGTTAGCAGTAATCAGCTAACCGTGAAATCGAAGAGTGCCGATCGGCAGTCCTCTGGAAAAGCGGACTGCCGATTTTCTGACTGGGATTTTGCAAGATGAGAGCTGGCGCGCCGCTTTATGCGGCCGCTGGATTAACCGCCTTGGCGAAATTCACAAAGAAATCGTCGGCGACTTTCTTGGCCGCGCCGTTGACCAGCCGCTGGCCGAGCTGCGCCAGCTTGCCGCCGATCTGGGCGTCGACATCGTAGGACAACAGCGTGCCGCCATCCTTCGGCGTCAGCTTCACCGTCGCACCGCCCTTGGCGAAGCCGGCAACGCCGCCGTCGCCCTGACCGCTGATCTTGTAGCCGTTCGGCGGATCGAGATCGGACAATGTGACCTTGCCTTTGAACTTCGCCTTGACCGGCCCGATCTTCACCGTGGCCACGGCCGACATTTCATTGTCGCCGGTCTTGTCGAGTTGCTCGCAGCCGGGAATGCAGGCCTTGAGCGTTTCGGTGTCGTTGAGCTTTTCCCAAACCGTCTGGATCGGTGCCGCGAGCTGAACCTCGCCGTTCATCGTCATCGCCATTTCGTATTACTCCCTGCTCGCAGCCTGATCGCTTGCGTCATCGAAAACCTGATCGAATACATAGTCACTTTCGCCCGTATCGCCTACTGCCAGACGCGGCACATGAAAAGGTCGCCTGACGGGGTTGGCGGCGCCCGTGCGGGCGGCTAAGGAGGCGGCTAAGGATTTTAGCACCGCGAGCACAGGGAAGGAAAATTCAATGCCGGACATCAAGACCGACGACGGCTGCACCATTCATGCCGAAATCGAAGGGCCGGACAACGCGCCGGTGCTGATGCTGTCGAACTCGCTCGGCACAAATCTGCATATGTGGGACGACCAGGTGGCGCCGTTCACCAAGCACTTCCGGCTCCTGCGCTACGACCGCCGCGGCCACGGCCAATCGAGCGTGCCGAAAGGTCCCTACACGATGGAGCGGCTCGGCCGCGACGTGCTGGCGGTGCTCGACGGGCTTGGCATAGCGAAGATCAATTGGTGCGGGCTGTCGATGGGCGGCATGGTCGGGCAATGGCTCGGCGCCAATGCCGGCAACCGCGTCAACAAGCTTATCCTCTCCAATACTTCATCTTATTTCCCCGACAAGGCGATGTGGAACGGCCGCCTGCAAATGGTCCGCGAAAAAGGTCTGGCCGGCATTGTCGACGCCAATATGGAGCGCTGGTTCACCAAGGGATTCCGCGAGCGCGCGCCGCAAGACATGAAAAAGATGCACGACATGTTCGTCGCCACCAAGCTCGACGGCTATATCGGCTGCGGCGAAGCGGTGCGCGACATGGATCATCGTCCGCTGTTGCCGAAGATCGCCGCGCCAACTCTGGTCATCGCCGGCAAGCACGATCCGGCGACGCCGCTCGAAGGCAACGAATATATTCAGAAGAACATTGCCGGCGCCAAGCTTGCCGTGCTCGATGCGGCGCACATTGCCAATGTCGAACAGCCGCAGGCCTATACGGATACGGTGCTTGGGTTTTTGTTAAACTGATATTCAAAAGCGGCAGCGCGCCTTCGCACGCCGCCGCCTTGAAGAGAGAACGTTACCGGTTATCGGCCGCCGTGTTCGCCTTGACCGCCCTGCTGGCCAGGCTTGTGCTGACCGCCTTGCTGCTGCTGGCCGGGCTTGTTCTGGCCACCCTGCTGCTCCTGACCGGGCTTGCTCTGTCCGCTCTGCTGCTGGCCGGGTTTATTCTGTCCGCCTTGCTGCGGATTGCCTTGATTATTCTGTTCGTTTGCCATCGGGACGTTCTCCGTTGTGAACCCCCGCCCAACGACGACAACCCGCCAGACCCTTCTGGGTTCCTCGGTTCGTCCCGGCTGTTGCCAACCAACACCTTGATACCACAGCAGAAATTTACACGGCGGGGTTGCGGCAGCCAGTGGCGACAGCGGCCAACTTAGACGGGCTTGTAGGCGCGCTCGTGATAGACGAGCGCCGATCCCGCGGGCCCAAGCCGCACCGCTTCGACCGAGCCGAAAATCACATTGTGCGACGCGACCGCCTTGATTTCGACGATGCGGCAGTCGAAGGCGACAACCGCGGAGGCGAGCACCGGCGCGCCGGTCTTGAGCGTGGTCCATTCGCCATGCGCGAAACGCTCATGCAACTGCGCGCCGCTCCTGCCGGCGAACACGTCGGCGAGCTTCTCGTCGCTGGCGGGAAGCGTATTGACGCAGAACACATTGTTCTGCGCGAGAACCGGCCCGCTTTGGCTGCGGCGATTGAGGCACACAAGCAGCATCGCCGGCGTATCCGACACCGAGCAAACCGCGGTCGCGGTGAAGCCGGTCTTACCGCCGGTGCCCGCCGTCGTGACGATATGTACTGCGGCGCCGAGCCGGCTCATCGCTTCGCGAAACGCTTGCAACTCAACGCTGATAAGCGGCGCCGGCCCGACCGCGGTGAAAGCGCCATCCATGGCATCGTCGGGCCGTTGATCGATCCAACTCATCGTCTTTCAATCCTCATTCGGCAGCGAGGGCATCGGGCAGACCCGGATAAGCGACATCGTCGGGATCGAGCCACGTGTCATCGGTCCAGCCGTTCTCGTCGTATTCCGACATGCATTGCTCGGCGAGCGCCGTCATCTGATCGAGCGTGCCGGTGCTGCGCGCGTTCCACAGCGCCTGAATGCGGATGTCTTCGTGATTGCCGGCGTAATTGCGTTCGTACAGCTCGTGGCGGCCGCCGAATTCGGTGCCGATCGCGTCCCACAGAAGCTTCATCACCTTGATGCGCTCTTTGTAGTCGATGCCGTAGGAGCCGCGCACGTAACGCGCCAGGTAACGGTCGATCGCCGGATTTTTGAAATCCTTGGCCGACGACGGCAGATAGATCAGCGACGAGGCGACGATCTTTTCCACGATCTCCTTGACCCGCCCGTAAGCGTCGCCAGCAAAGACCCGATAGCTCGAGCCGGATTGGTAGTTCGGCAGCACCGCGCCGTTCACCCAGTCCGTCGGATTCATCGCCATCGCCTCGGTCAAGGACCAGAACAGATGGCGCCAAGCGATGATCTCGCCGAGCATCGCCTGATTACCGCGAAATTCGTCGGATCCCGCTGCGTGCAGCGCTTTGGCGATCACGCCGGCCATGAAATCGAGCTTCACCGCAAGCCGCGTGCAGCCCTGAAACTGATAGCCGGCGAGAAAACCCGATTGCGGGAAGAAGACTTTCAGCTTCTCCAAGTCGCGGTGCAGCAGCACGTCTTCCCAGGGAATGAAGACATTGTCGAAGACGAAGATCGCGTCGTTCTCGTCGAACCGCGACGACAACGGATAGTCGAACGGCGTACCCATGACGCTCGCGGTCATTTCATAAGACGTGCGGCAGAACAATTTCACGCCCGGCGCACTCATCGGCGCGATGAACATCACCGCGAGATCGGTGTCGTGCAACGGCACCGCGGCGTTCTGGCCGAGGAAATTGTAATGCGTCAGCGCCGATGAGGTCGCCACCACTTTGGCGCCCGATATATAGATCCCGGCATCGGTGTCTTTCTGGATGGTGATGAAGACGTCCTTGACCTGATCGACCGGCCGCGAACGATCGACCGGCGGATTGACGATAGCGTGGTTCATGAACAGCACGTTTTCCTGGGCGCGGCGGTACCACGCCTTGGCGTTGTCGGAGAACTTGCCGTAGAAGTCGAAATTGGCGCCGAGCGTGTTCATCAGCGACGCCTTGTAATCCGGCGAACGCCCCATCCAGCCGTAGGACATGCGCGCCCATTGCGCGATAGCATCGCGCTGGCCGAGGAGATCCTCGCGCGAGCGCGCGGCGCGGAAGAATTTGTGGGTATAGCCGCCGGAGCCGGTATCGGTCGGCGAGGTCAAAACCGCTTTGGTCTTGGCGTCATGCAGCGCGTCGTAGAGGCGCGCGATCGAGCGCGCGGCATTGCGGAAGGCGGGATGCGTGGTGACGTCCTTGACCCGCTCGCCATAGATATAGACCTCGCGCCCGTCGCGCAGGCTCTCGAGATATTCCGCGCCGGTGAACGGCCGTCCCTTGGTCGCGATCGCGTCTTCGGATTTCATCCGGCCGCTTCCTCAGATTTTTTCCTGCCCACCCCGTCCTTGCTGGCGTACCGCCAGGCCGATGGGCAAGCAATCCTTGCCGGCGCTTGGCTGCCAATCGAGGCGCCGAAACGCTGATGCCACCGCCGCAGCGCGGGGCAGAACGTCGCCGCTGGTTTCGCACGCAATATGAAAATCCATTCCCTTTAAGGGTTTAGCCAGCCCCTTTATATAGAAAATCCTTCTAGGAAGCGCGGCAATTCGGCCATTTCACAGATGTTCATAGACCCCGAAAACCCGGAGACAATACCGGCAGCCGCGCCACCGCGGCGGTTCGACGTGGCCGCGCTCGAGGCCGAGCTTGCGCAGGCGAGCCCGCGCGACATCGTCGAGGCTGCAATCCGCTTCGCGCCCGGCCGGATGGCGGTGGTGTCGTCGTTCGGCACCGAATCCGCGGTGCTGCTGAAATTTATCGCCGAAGTCGATCCGTCTTTGCCGGTGCTGTTTCTCGACACGCAATGGCTGTTCAAAGAGACGCTGGCCTATCGTGACGCACTCACCGCTCGTCTCGGGCTCACCGATGTGCGCACCGTGACACCGTCGCCGAGCGCGCTCGCACTGCGCGATCCCAAGCGCGATCTGGCGTTCCGCGACCGCGACGCCTGCTGCGACATCCGCAAAGTCGCCCCGCTTGCGGCCGAGCTCGCCGGTTTCGACGGCTGGATGAGCGGCCGCAAGCGCTACCACGGTGGCGACCGCGCGGCGCTGCCGATCGTCGAGGAAGACGGTCCGCGGCTGAAATTCAATCCGCTCGCCCGCCTGTCGCGGCCCGAGCTCAACGCCGTCTTCGCGACGGCCAAATTGCCGAGGCATCCGCTGGAATCACTCGGCTTCACCTCGATCGGCTGCGTGCCTTGCACGCACAAGCCGTCCGGCGACGGGTCGATCCGCGACGGCCGCTGGAGCGGACTCGGCAAGACCGAGTGCGGCATCCATCTCGGCCCCCTGCCCGCGCCCGCCGACCGCTAAGCGCCCTTCCCGCTGCGACTTTTGGCGTTGCGGCCGATGCGCCGCGGCGTTGCTGCGCCTGCACGCCGCTGTTACTGTCCGCGACGGGGAACATTGCCGGAATCGAAAGGCGCGCGGACGCATGGACTATTTCGTCCAGCAGCTCATCAACGGCATCACGCTCGGTTCGATCTACGGCCTGATCGCCATCGGCTATACGATGGTCTACGGCATCATCGGCATGGTGAACTTCGCCCATGGCGACGTGTTCATGGTGTCGGCCTTCATCGCGCTGATCGCCTTCCTGATCCTGACCACCTGGCTTGGCATCACCTCGATCGCGCTCGCGCTGTTCATTGTATTGATCGTGTCCATGCTGTTCACCGCTTTGGTGAACTGGACCATCGAGCGCGTCGCCTATCGGCCGCTGCGCGGCTCGTTTCGCCTCGCGCCGCTGATCTCGGCGATCGGCATGTCGATCTTCCTGTCGAATTTCGTCCAGGTCGCGCAGGGGCCGCGCAACAAAGCGATCCCGCCGATGGTGCGCGGCGATTTCACCTTGCTCAACGGCGGCGGCTTTTCGGTCGCGCTGTCCTATAAGCAGCTCATCATCTGGGGCGTGACGGCGGCGCTCCTGGTCGTGTTCTGGTACGTCGTCGCCAAGACCCCGCTCGGCCGTAACATGCGCGCCTGCGAGCAGGATCAGAAAATGGCCGCCTTGGTCGGCGTCGACGTCAACCGCACGGTCGCCATGACCTTTGTCATCGCCGCGGCGCTGGCCGCCATTGCCGGCACCATGTATCTGATGAATTACGGCGTGCTCAGTTTTTCCGACGGCTTCATCCCCGGCGTCAAAGCTTTCACCGCCGCCGTGCTCGGCGGCATCGGCTCGTTGCCGGGCGCGGTGGTCGGCGGGTTACTCGTCGGCCTCATCGAGGTTATGTGGTCCGGCTATGTATCGATCGACTACAAAGACGTCGCGGCCTTTTCCGTTCTGGCCATCACGCTGATCTTCCTGCCGCAAGGCCTGTTCGGCCGGCCGGACGTCGAGAAGGTCTGATGTCGGAAACGTCCAATACGGTCGGCGCTGCGCCGGGGCGGCGCTTCGACGGCATCGCCGCGCTCAAGGACGCCGGCTTCACGACGCTGATTGCCTTTGGGCTGTTGCTGCCGCTGGTCGGCTTCCAGACCGTCACCGATGTGCGCAACGTCCTGATCCTGCAGACGCGCTTTCCGCTGCTCCTGGCGCTGACGGCTTGCATCGGCCTCGGACGGCTGGCTTACGCATGTTCCATCTCGCCGTGGCTCGAACGGCGCGCGGCGCGGCCGGTTGTCGCCGCGCCCGCGGCACGCTTCGACTGGTGGGCGATTGCCGGCGCTTGGTTGGTCCCTTTCGCCATCGGCTTTGTCATCGTCTATCCGATGATCGTGCTGGCGGTGAACGGGCGCGCCGGCGCGGTGACCTGGATCGACAATTTCGGCATCCAGATTTTGATCTACGTGATGCTCGGCTGGGGCCTCAATATCGTCGTCGGCCTCGCCGGGCTGCTCGATCTCGGCTACGTCGCCTTCTACGCCGTCGGCGCCTATTCCTATGCGCTGCTGGCCAAGACCTTCGGGCTGTCGTTCTGGATCCTACTGCCGCTTGCCGGCTGTCTCGCCTCGTTCTGGGGGTTGTTGCTTGGCTTCCCGGTGCTGCGGCTGCGCGGCGATTACCTCGCCATCGTCACGCTTGCCTTCGGCGAGATCATCCGCATGGTGCTGATCAACTTTGTGGCGCTGACCAACGGCTATGCCGGCATCAGCGGCATCCCGCGGCCGACCTTCTTCGGCATTCCGTTCAACGCCGATGACGATGGTTTTGCCGCGCGGTTTGGCCTTGAATTCTATCCGATCTATCGCACCGTCTTTTTGTATTACCTGATCCTCGCGCTGGCGCTGCTGACCGCCTTCGTCACCGTGCGGCTGCGAAGGCTGCCGGTTGGGCGCGCCTGGGAAGCTTTGCGCGAGGACGAGATCGCCTGCCGCTCGCTCGGCATCAACACCACCAACACCAAGCTCACCGCCTTCGCCATCGGTGCGATGTTTGCGGGCTTTGCCGGCTCGTTCTTCGCCGCGCGGCAAGGTTTTATTTCGCCGGAATCGTTCACCTTCCTGGAATCGGCAACGATCCTTGCGATCGTCGTGCTCGGCGGCATGGGCAGCCAGATCGGCGTCGCCATTGCCGCGATCGTCATGATCGGCGGCACCGAGATTCTGCGCCAGCTCGATTTCCTGAAAAGTATTTTCGGCCAGGACTTCGATCCGACGCAATATCGCATGCTGCTGTTCGGGCTCGGCATGGTGCTGATGATGCGCTGGCGTCCGCGCGGCCTGATCACGCGGCGCACGCCCTCGGTGTTCCTGAAGGAGCACAAGAGCATCGCCGCCGATTTTCTCAAACAGGGCCAATTTACGAAAGGTACTGGCTAGTGGCGGCGCCTGGCGATATGCTGCTCTCCGTCGAGCATCTGACGATGCGCTTCGGCGGTCTTCTCGCCATCGATGATCTGTCCTTCCAGGCGCGCCAAAGCGAGATCACGGCGCTGATCGGCCCGAACGGCGCCGGCAAGACCACGGTGTTCAACTGCATCACCGGCTTCTACAAGCCGCATACCGGCCGCATCGGCCTGCGCCACGGCGCGCCTGCCTTGTGGAACGACCTCGATGCGCTGACCGAGAGCGGCCGCCGCAGCATCAAAAAGCCGGACGGCGCGCTGTTTGCGCTCGAGCGCATGCCGGA
The DNA here is from genome assembly GCA_963746715.1 of uncultured Alphaproteobacteria bacterium. GTDB lineage: Bacteria > Pseudomonadota > Alphaproteobacteria > Rhizobiales > Xanthobacteraceae > BOG-931. The sequence continues at coordinate 207,939 of CAVVCW010000004.1, forward strand.
CTTTCTGGTCGCCGATGCCGCACGCGTGGCGCGCACGTTTCAGAATATCCGGCTGTTTCCCGGCATGACCGTGCTGGAAAACCTGCTTGTCGCCCAGCACAACCGGCTGATGCTCGCGTCCGGCTATACGCTGCTGGGCATTTTCGGCATTCCGTCCTATCGCGTCGCCGAGCGCGCGGCGATCGACAAGGCGCGGCATTGGCTCAACCGCATCGGCCTCCTTCCCCGCGCCGACGATCCGGCGGGCGACCTGCCCTATGGCGATCAGCGGCGGCTGGAGATCGCGCGCGCGATGTGCACCGATCCGGTCCTGCTATGCCTCGACGAGCCGGCCGCCGGCCTCAATCCGCGCGAGAGCGCCGCTCTCAATGCGCTGCTGCTCTCGATCCGCGACCAGGATGCCGCCTCGATCCTGCTCATCGAGCACGACATGTCGGTGGTCATGGAGATTTCCGACCGCATCGTCGTGCTCGATTACGGCGTCAAGATCGCCGACGGCACGCCGGCGCAAATCCGCGACGACACTAAAGTCATTGCCGCCTATCTCGGCGTTGCCGACAAGGACGTCGCCAAGGTCGAGGCTGAGGTCGGACTATGAGTTCGTCGTCCCCGCTGTTGTCGGTGCGCGGCGTGAAGACGTTCTACGGCCGCGTTATGGCGCTCAAGGGCATCGATCTCGACGTCAATGAGGGCGAGATCGTCACTTTGATCGGCGCCAACGGCGCCGGCAAGTCGACCTTGATGATGACGATCTGCGGCAATCCGCGCGCCAGCGAAGGCGCCATCGCATTTGCCGGCCGCGATATCACGCAACTGCCAACGCATGAGATCGCGCATTTGCGCCTGGCGCAGTCGCCAGAAGGCCGGCGCATTTTTCCGCGCATGACGGTGCTGGAAAATCTGCAGATGGGCGCGATCACCGCCGATGTGTCGGGGTTTTCCGCTGACCTCGATCGCGTACTGGCGCTGTTTCCCCGCCTGCAGCAGCGCCTCACCCAGCGCGGCGGCACGCTGTCCGGCGGCGAGCAGCAGATGCTGGCGATCGCGCGCGCGCTGATGGCGCGGCCGCGACTGCTATTGCTCGACGAGCCTTCACTCGGCCTCGCGCCGCTCGTGGTGCGGCAGATCTTCGACGCCATCAAGAAGCTCAATGCCGAAACCGGCCTCACTGTCTTTTTGGTCGAGCAAAACGCCTATCACGCGCTAATGCTCGCGCACCGCGGCTATGTCATGGTCAATGGCCTGATCACGCTGTCGGGCACCGGAAGCGAGCTATTGGCGCGGCCGGAGATCAAGTCCGCCTATCTCGAAGGCGGCAGAGAAACGGGATGAGCGGATGATCGTCCAACTGCTCGACGAGAATGCGCTTTGGATTTTTATCCTCGTGACTATCGTGCTCGGCGGCGGCGCCTCCGCGCTCGCCGGGCGCGCGATTGCGACGACATGGCGGCCGGTGTGGCAGGTTGTCGCCTATGGCTTCATCCTCGGCATCGCCGTGCGTTTCATTCATTTCAGCGTGTTCAACGGCACGCTGGTGTCGCTCCATTATTACCTGGTCGACACGGCTTTCTGCATCGCTTTCGGCCTTCTGGGTTTTCAGGCTTCGCGCGCCGCGCAGATGGTTACGCAATATCGCTGGCTGATGGAGCCTGCGGGCTGGTTGCGCTGGCGCCGCAGGCGGGCCTGACGTAAAGTTCGTTTCCGCGCATGATGCCGAAAAGTGGCCACCGGTTTTCGGATAAGATCATGCGCCACCAGATTTTCCATCCGTTCATCACGAGGGGAAAACGAATGAACAGGATCACCACGCTCGGCCTCGCGCACGGCGTCGCCCTTGTCTTTGCTTTCGCCAGCCCTGGCACTTCGCAGGCGCAGGTCAAGATCGGCATGGGCGGCCCGATCACCGGGCCAAGCGCCGCCACCGGCGCGCAGATGAAGAACGGCGTCGACCAAGCCGTCACCGACATCAATGCCGCCGGCGGCATATTGGGCAAGAAGCTCGTCGCGGTTTACGGCGACGACGTCTCCGATCCGAAGCAAGGCGTATCGGTCGCCAATAATTTCGCCGGCAGCGGCGTGAAATTCGTCATCGGCCACTACAATTCCGGCGTCACCATGCCGTCCTCGGAAGTCTATCAGGAAAACGGCATCCTCGAGATCACGCCGGCTTCGACCAATCCGATGGTGACCGAGCGCGGCATGTGGAACATGTTCCGCGATTGCGGCCGCGACGATCAGCAAGGCAAGGTCGCCGGCGACTACATCCTCGCTCACTTCAAGGGCAAGAAGATCGCGGTGGTCCACGACAAGACCACTTACGGCAAAGGCCTCGCCGACCAGACCAAAAAGACCATCAATGCCGGCGGCATGACCGAAGTGCTCTATGAGGGCATCAATACCGGTGAGAAGGATTATTCGGCGCTGGTGTCGAAGATCAAACAATCCGGCGCCGACCTCGTCTATTTCGGCGGCCTCTATACCGAAGGCGGATTGATCGTGCGGCAGATGCGCGACCAGGGCGTCACCGCGCCGCTGATGGGCGGCGACGGCATCACGTCGGACGAATTCGCCTCCGTCGGTGGGCCGGGCGTCGAGGGCTCGCTGATGACCTATGGTCCCGATCCGCGCAACAATCCCGACGCCAAGGCCGTGGTCGCGGAATTCCGCGCCAAGAATTTCGAGCCGGAAGCCTATACGCTTTACAGCTATGCCGGCGTGCAGGTCTTCAAGCAAGCGGCCGAAGCCGCGCAGTCGCTCGATCCGAAGAAAGTCGCCGACAAGATGCATTCCGGCATGGTGTTCAAGACCGTGCTCGGCCCCTTGTCCTTCGATAAGAAAGGCGACCTGACCAAGCTCGATTACGTGATGTATCTGTGGAAGAAGGATCCGAGCGGACGGGTCACTTATGCGCAGTGCCCGAATTCCGACTGCACGAAGATGTAGGGTGGCGGCGCGGCCGTTGAGCCGACAGCCGACTTCTCTTGGCAGCGGGCCTCTTGCGCAATCAGCCGCGCAATTGCGCCAGCACGCCGGCGATGTCGCCCATGCCCCAATGCTCCGCGATATGATCGCCCTGCACGCGGAAAATATCGCAGGAAGTAAAGCGTAACGTCTTGCCGGTTGGCGCGACCCCGAAATAGAGACCATTGTGCGTGCCGGTATAGACGAAGCTTGCCGCAACGTGGTCCTTGTCGGCGACCATCGCTTCAATCGCTACTTTTAGATCCGGCAGCCCAGTCAACCGCGCCTTGAAAAACGCGACGGTTCCTTGTTTTGGGCTGACATTCGCAGGCGGCGGTGGCGCAGCTGCGCTGACTTGATGATTGATATAGTCCTCGGCGAAAAGCGCGGCGAAGCCATCGATATCGTGTGCACTCAATGTTGCCGCGAACCGCTCTGCGAGCGATTGCGGCGACGCGTTCGATTGGGCAAGCACGGGCTCAACAAAACCTCCCGCGAGGAGGAGCCCCGTAGCCGCGACTTGGCGACGATTTAGCATCATGATCTCCATCAGAGGTCGGCCCCCAGGGCCACGCTAGCCGATCTTGCCAAGCGCCGGAAAAACGTCGAGCAGCCAATAGCTGACTTCGCTCACCGTGCCGGTCAGAAACGCGATCCCGGTCAAGACCAGAAGCCCGCCCATCGCCTTCTCGACCAAGCCGAGATGCGCTTTGAACCGCGTCAGGAACGCGGCGAACGGCCCGACCGCGAATGCCGCGAGCAGAAACGGCACACCGAGCCCGAGCGAATAGACCGCGAGCATGCCGGCGCCTTTGACCACGGTCGCTTCGGACGCCGCGACCGCAAGGATCGCGGCGAGGATCGGACCGATGCACGGCGTCCAGCCGAGCGCGAAGGCGACCCCCATCGCATAGGCACCCCACAGGCCGACCGGCTTGGCCATTTCCATCCGCTTCTCGCGCATCAGCCAGGCGATCGGCGTCAGGCCCAAGAAGTGCAGACCCATGATGATGATGGCGACGCCGGCGACGATGGCGAGCTCACTCGAATAAGCGCGCAGCAAAGCCCCGACGGCGCTGGCGCCGGCGCCGAGCGCAACGAAGACCGTGGAGAAGCCGAGCACGAACAAGAGCGCCGCGATGATGGTCTCGCGCTTCACCCGCGTTTGCGGCTCGGCGTCAGCCAGCCGTTCGATCGAAGTCCCGGTGAGATAGACGAGATAAGGCGGCACCAGCGGCAGCACGCAGGGCGACAGAAAGCTCAGCATGCCAGCGAGGAGCGCGGCGGCAACGGTGACATTCATGGGCGCAGAAATGCACCGGCGGAGATGGCGCTGGCAAGGCCGTTGCCGCTCACTTGCGAGTCACGTCATTGCGAGGCGGGCGCAATGCAGCAATCCAGAGGCGGCGGCCGCGAAGAAAGGTTAAGGTAGCCTATGCGCAATCTGATCACCGATGTCCCCGGAATCCGTGTCGGCCATGCCGAAGACGCCCGCCTCGGCTCCGGTGCGACCGCCGTGATTTTCGACGCGCCCGCGGTCGCCTCGATCGACCTGCGCGGCGGCGGCCCGGGCACGCGGGAAACAGCGCTCCTTGATCCGGCGCAGACTGTCGAAGGCATCGATGCCATCACGCTGTCGGGCGGCTCGGCCTTCGGGCTCGATGCCGCATCCGGGGTGCAGGCCTGGCTGAAGGAGCAGAACCGCGGCTTTGTGGTGCGCACGGCGCGCGTGCCGATCGTGCCGGCGGCCATCCTGTTCGATCTGCTCAGTGCCGGCGACAAGAACTGGGGACGGTTTCCGCCCTATCGCGAACTCGGCTACGCCGCGTCGGCGAGCGCCGGGCAGGACTTTGCGCTCGGCAGTGTCGGCGCCGGCACCGGCGCCACGACCGTGAACTGCAAAGGCGGCATCGGCTCGGCCTCCGCGCTTAGCCGCGACGGCTTCACCGTCGGCGCGCTCGCGGCGGTGAATGCCGCTGGCAGCGTTCTCATCGGCGACGGGCCGCAGTTTTGGGCGGCGCCCTTTGAAGTCGACGGCGAGTTCGGCGGCCGCGGCTTTCCCGAGCATCTGCCGCCGCAGGCTTTGGAACCGGTCACCAAGGGCGCGCCGCGCGAAAACACTACGCTTGTTATCGTCGCGACTGACGCGATCTTAACCAAGGCCCAGGCCAAGCGGCTCGCCGTGATGGCGCAATCCGGCCTGTCACGCGCAATTTATCCTGTGCATAGCCCGCTCGACGGCGATGTCGTGTTCGCGGCTGCGACCGGGCGGCGGCCGCTGCCCGATGGAACTCTCTGTTTGACGGCTATTGGCTCGCTTGCGGCCAATGTCGTGGCGCGCGCCATCGCCCGCGGCGTGTTTTCTGCGCGAGCGCTATCGTTGCCCGGTGCAATGCCGTCCTGGCAGGACAAATTCGGTCGCTAAAACCACAAATTTCGCGCACATTTCAGATACATACATTACAAGACGAGTCGTCATGCGGAGCTTTACCTGAATGAAAGGTGGTTGCCGTTAACTCATTGACGGATTGCGCTTTCACTCGCAAAGCTCTCCTGTTGTTGTGGATGTGCGGCGGAGGTAACGATGCGCGTTGTCGTGATTGTCATCGCAGCGCTGATGACCTTGGGTCTCGCGGCATTTGGCATTGTTGCGGCTCAGAAAGAGGCCGGTCCCACCTCCCTTCTCGCGCTTGCGACGCATCTCATCTCGCCGGCCCAAGGCACAAGCACGCCTCCCGTGATCGTCGCGGCGGCCATGCCGCGCGGACCGGTGGTTTCGGATGCGTCGCCCGCGCCGCTGGTTATCGCTCAGAATACACCAGCGCCTGCATCGGCTGCTGTCGCCGCGCAGACGCCGGCACCGGCTCCCGCGCCGACCTCTACTACCGCGCAATGCAGCAATCCCAATGCGCTCGGCATTTCCCGTGTCGTGCAGATCGACACCACGGGCGGTCCGGCCTTCGGCACCGAGCATTTCAAGCAATATGACTTCCTGCGCGACAAAGAAGTCGTACTGACCTTCGATGACGGGCCGTGGCCGGAGAACACGCCGGCCGTGCTCAAGGCTCTCCAGGACAATTGCGCCAAGGCGACGTTCTTCGAGATCGGCGAGCATGCGACGTGGCGGCCCGATCTGACCAAGACGCTGGTCGCCGCCGGCATGACGGTCGGCAGTCACACTTGGTCGCACAAGGATCTGGCGAAGAACCCCTACGCCAAGGACATCGAGCAGGCGAAGCAGGAAATCGAGATGGGCGTGAGCGCCGTGCATATGGCGGCGGACGCTCCGATCGCGCCGTTCTTCCGTTTCCCCGATCTGCAGCAGCCGGCCGACCTGATCACTTATCTCGGCACGCGCAATATCGCGACGTTCTCGACCGACATCAACTCGTTCGACTTCAAGATTCACAAACCGGACGACGTCATCAAATCGGTGCTGACCAAGCTGGCGAAGAACGGCAAGGGCATCGTCCTGATGCATGACTTCCAGAAGGCGACGGCCGAGGCGATGCCGCAACTGCTCGCGCAGCTCAAGGCCAACGGCTACAAGCTCGTGCACATGGTGCCGAACGCGCCGGTGACGACGGTCGCGAAATACGACGACATGGTCAAAGCGCAGGACAAGTTCTCGTCCACCAACAACACGCGGCCGGAATCGAGCGTCGTCAAGACGATCAGCGAGTGACGGCACTCACTGCTTAAACCGCGCGGCGCTGTAAGGCTTCGGATCGCAGAACGGCGTCGCGCCGGTGATCATTTCGGTGACCAGCCGTCCGGTCACCGCTCCCAGCGTCAATCCCCAATGGCCGTGGCCGCCGGCAAGCCACATCCCGCTCTGCCCCGGCGCGGGGCCGATGACCGGGCGTGAATCGGCAAAGCACGGACGCGCGCCCATCCACGGCTGCGCTTCGACCGGCTCGCCGAGCGGGAACAATCCGCGCGCCGCCGGCATCAGCCGGCCGAATTGCACCGGGGTCGGCTTGGCGTCGCGCGCGGCGAACTCCGCGCCGGTGGTCAGCCTGATGCCCTGCTCCATCGGCGCCAGCACATAGCCATTGTCGGCATCGAGCACCGGACGGCTCAGCGCGGCATTGCCTTGTGTGCCATTACCGCGGGCGCGGAAATGGCGGTGATAACCGCGCTTGACCGCGAGCGGCAATTTCACGCCGAGCGGATCGAGCAGGTCTTTCATCCACGGCCCGAGCGCGACCACGACATTGCCGGCGTCGAGCGCGCCGGCGGACGTGTCGACACGCCAGTTCGCGCCGTTGCGGTGAAGCGTGCGCGCGTCGCCGCTGAAACTCAATCCGCCGAGCGCGGCAAAGCGCGCGGCATAGGCGCGGGTCAGCGCCAGCGGATTGCTGACGCTCACCGCGCCGGTCCAATGCACGGCGTGACGAAACACCGGCGCCAGCGACGGTTCGAGCGCAAGCGCCGCACCGGCATCGAGCGGCACATTGGCGATGGAAAATTTCGCCGCGAGTTCAAGCTCGCGCGCAACGCCGGCGAAGGACTTGTCGGTGCGGTAAAGCTTGAGCCAGCCGGTGCGGCGCAGATAACGCGCAGCGCCTGCTTCCGCGGCCAGCGTTTCGTGCTCCGCCACCGCCTGCGCCATCAGCGGCCGCATCAGCTGCGCGGTTTCTACAAGGCGCTCGGGCCGCGAGGCGGCGCGGAAGGCCAAAAGCCACGGCGCGACCTGCGGCAGGAACGCGAGATGATAATTGGCAAGCGGCGAGCGCTTGAGCGCGATGCGAAGCAATTCGCCCCAGTCCGACGGAAATGCCGCCGGAAAAATCGTATTGCCTTCGATGATGCCGGAATTGCCGTAAGACGTCGCCTCGCCAGGTCCGCCGCGGTCGATCAGTGCGACGGCAAGGCCCTTCTTGGCGAGACAGGTCGCGATCGACGTGCCGACGATGCCGGCTCCCAAGACAATGACATCGGTACGTGCCACTCCAACCTCCACCGCCGGACAACAAGACCCGGCGGCAAAGAGCGATATCCAAAACGATACGCAAAATGCCGAGCCGGCGCCCCGGTCTCACCCGATCGGGACGCGCTCTCATATCTCTGTTCTTTCCGGCCACAATCAAGACCGGAACGGAATTTTGTAACGGGCTAAGCCGTGGCGATGCTCTGCGGCGTCGTGGTGTTGAGCAATTGCGCCTGCATCTGGATCAATTGCTCGAGGAGATTATTCCCGGCGACGTTCGTGGTGCCCGCGGTCGAGGAATCATCCGATGTACCGGTGCCGCTCGATGTACTCGACGACGACGAACTGCCCGGCGCCGTGGTCATCGAAATGCTCGACCCATCGCTATAATCGATGGTGGTGGTCGAGGAGCCGTTGCTGTTGGCCGCGGTCTGCGCGGTCGCGCCGCTGGTCGATGAATCCAACATCTGAAGAAGGCTCTCGATCCCGCCGCCGCCACCGTGGTGATGGTGGTGGTGGCCCTCGCCTTGCTGCGTCTGCTGGGTCGAGCCGCTGGCGTCGCTTGAATCGCTGGAATCGCCAGGGTCGCTGGGATCGCCGCCTTGCGCGGCGGACGATTGCCCGTCGGCGGCATTGGCTTGCAGCGAGAAGAGCGCCTGCAGGATCTGCGGGCCGAATTGCGGTCCCCCGGCCGATGATGCGGTTGAACCGGTTGAGCCGGTCGAGGACGAGGAACTGCTTCCGTCACCGCTTCCTTGGCCACCAAGCGCCGCGAACAGCGCCGACAACGGATTGGACTGCGTGGCCGTGCTGCTGGCTTGCGAATCCTGCTGCCACAGCGACTGCAGATAAGCGTAGGGATTGCTCGTTGAATTGACTGACGCTGACATGACCTACTCCGTGATACGCGACACGCCGCTTTCGGCGCCGGCGGCGACGTTTCCGCCGGAACCCGCGATGCAAGCGCCGGGCCGCCGGCTAAGGCCATGACAACGATAATCTTTTCGAATTCAGCGCGGGCGCTTCGCGGCGCGAATTTGCCGCCGCCCGGCAAGTCTTGCCGATGCGCTGCGGCTACGCTGCGCCGTTTGGCCGGTTAATAACAGCGTGGTTTGCCCGAGTCGGGGCAGCGTGTTAGGCGAACGGCAACGGCTGTTCGGGACCAGGACATGACGCGCCCGCTCATCATCGCCCCCTCGATCCTCGCCGCCGATTTCGCCAAGCTCGGCGAGGAGGTCCGCGCCGTGGATCAGGCCGGCGCCGACTGGATCCATGTCGATGTCATGGACGGCCATTTCGTGCCGAACATTTCGATCGGCCCGGACATCGTCAAAGCGATCCGGCCCTACACCAAGAAGCCGCTCGATGTGCATCTGATGATCGCGCCGTGCGATCCTTATCTCGAAGCCTTCGCCAAGGCCGGCGCCGACATCATCACCGTGCATGTCGAATCAGGCCCGCACATCCACCGCTCGCTGCAGGCGATCCGCGCGCTCGGCAAGAAGGTCGGCGTCACGCTCAATCCCGGCACGCCGGACGTCAGCATCGAGCCGGTGATCGGCATGGTCGATCTTGTGCTCGTCATGTCGGTCAATCCCGGCTTCGGCGGACAAAAGTTCATTCCCGGCGCGCTCGAGAAAGTGCGCAATATCCGCACCATGATCCGCGACCTGGCCGGCGGCCGCCCGATCGACATCGAAATCGACGGTGGCATCACGCCGGAGATCGCGCCCGAAGCGGCACGCGCCGGCGCCAACGCCTTCGTCGCCGGCTCCGCCGTGTTCAAGGACCGCACGCCGGAGTCTTATCGCAGCAATATCGCGGCCATCCGCAATGCCGCCGCGCTGGCGCGGGGAGAAGCAGCGTGACCATTCTGCGCTATTCCCGTCCGCAGATGTCGGCGATCTGGACGCCGCAGACCCGCTTTCGCATCTGGTTCGAGATCGAGGCCTATGCCGCCGATGCCATGGCCGCGCTCGGCATGATTCCGAAGGAAGCGGCGAAGAAGATCTGGGACAAGGGCAAGATCGCCGAATTCGACGTCGACCGCATCGACGAGATCGAGCGCGAGACCAAGCACGATGTCATCGCCTTTCTCACGCACTTGGCTGAAATCGTCGGGCCCGAAGCGCGTTTCGTCCACCAGGGCATGACCTCGTCGGACGTGCTCGACACCTGCCTCAATGTGCAGCTCGTGCGCGCGGCCGACATTCTCATGGCCGACGTGGCTGCGCTGCTCACGGCGCTGGAGCGGCGCGCGCGCGAATATAAGCTCACGCCGACGATCGGCCGCTCGCACGGCATCCATGCCGAGCCGACCACCTTCGGGCTCAAGCTCGCGGTCGCCTTCGCCGAATTCTCCCGCGCCAAGGCGCGGCTCGAAATGGCGCGCAAGGAAGTCGCCACCTGCGCGATATCAGGCGCAGTCGGCACGTTCGCCCAGGTCGATCCGCGCGTCGAAGCCTATGTCGCGGAAAAAATGGGGCTCACCGTCGAGCCGGTCTCGACGCAGGTCATTCCGCGCGACCGCCACGCCATGTATTTCGCCACGCTTGGCGTCGTCGCATCGTCGGTCGAGCGTCTTGCCATCGAGATCCGCCACTTGCAGCGCACCGAAGTGCTGGAAGCCGAGGAATACTTCTCCGCCGGGCAAAAAGGCTCCTCGGCCATGCCGCATAAGCGCAATCCGGTGCTGTCGGAAAATCTCGTCGGTCTCGCCCGCATGGTGCGCGCCTATGTGACGCCGGCTTTGGAGAATGTCGCGCTGTGGCACGAGCGCGATATCTCACACTCGTCGGTCGAGCGCATGATCGGGCCGGACGCCACCGTGACGCTGGATTTTGCGCTCGCCCGCCTTTCCAGCGTCATCGACAAGCTCGTCGTCTATCCCGAGACCATGAAGAAGAATCTCGACCTTCTCGGCGGGCTGGTACATTCGCAGCGCGTGCTGTTGGCGCTGACGCAGAAGGGCGCCGCGCGCGAGGACGCCTATCGCCTGGTGCAGCGCAACGCCATGCGGGTCTGGGCCGGCGAAGGCGATTTCCTCGCTTTCCTCAAGGCCGACCCGGACGTGCGCAAATATCTGAGCGAGGACGAGCTCGGCGCCAATTTCGATCTCGATTTCCATTTCGCCCATGTCGACACGATCTTCAAACGTGTCTTCGGCCGCGCCTGACGCCCTGTCGGCCGCATCCGCAGGCTTTTTCAGAACAAATATCGTCAACAGGCGGGAACTGTCGCTTGTTCGACTCGCTGGCCTGACATACGCTTTCATCAGCGAATGCAGATTCCGGACGGGAGACGATCATGGGGCGCCTGGTGCGCAAGCCGACTTTGCCGAGCGCCGAACCGGCGCAAACCGGCGGCGGCGATTTCGGCGGCATATTTCAGACCCAGGCGCGGACCAGGCCGGTAGCCGAAGCGGCGCCCGGCGACGATTATCTGCTGCGTACCGTAAAATATGTTCCGGCCGAAGTCCTCGGCTTCTCGTTGCTGGTGAACGCCATCCTCTCGCAGGCGATGATTGCCGGCGGCGACAATGCGACCATGGCCGGCTTTTCCGTGACGTCGATCGCGGTCCTGGCGTTGATCGCCGGCCTCATCTTCACGCCGGTGTTCTGCTGGTATGTACGCGAGGACGGCGACGCCTGGATCACCAACGCGGTGGTTTCGACTATCGCCTTCCCGTTCTGGTCCTATCTGATGGGCGCCGTGGCCTTTGCCAAATTCCACGACGGCAATCTCGCGGTGATCCTCATTCTCACCTTCACCGCGGTGAGCGGGCTCGTCGCGCCGGTGCTCGATCGCCCTAAGCAGCAGGAACAAATCAGCGCCACCCCTAAGGAAGGGCCGCGGCTGGTCGAAAGTCTCACGGCCTGACTTTCGGCCTAACCTCCGGCCCGGCCTCCGATCCCCGATTGCGCAGCCCTAACGGCTCATGGCATGTGTCGCGCCATGGGGACTTAAAGTGGCGGCACGTAAATCGATCATGGTTTTCGATTCCGGCTTGGGCGGCCTCACGGTCTATCGTGAGATTGCCGCTGTGCGCCCCGACGCCGATTTCCTCTACGTCGCCGATGACGCGGCTTTCCCCTACGGCGCCCTGACGGCGTCCGTGCTGGTCGAACGCGTGGTCGGCCTGATCGGCGACCTGATCGAAACGCATCGACCCGACCTGATCGTCATCGCCTGCAACACGGCGTCAACGATCGCGCTGCCGGACCTGCGCAAGACCTTCACCGTGCCCTTTGTCGGCACCGTGCCGGCCATCAAGCCGGCCTGCGCCTCGTCGCGCACCCGGCGCGTCTCGGTGCTTGGCACCGAAGCGACGGTGAAGCGCGAATATACCCGCGCGCTCATTCGCGACTATGCGCAGAATTGCGAAGTGACGCTGGTCGGGGCCAGTCGGCTTGCCGCCTTGGCCGAAGCCGAATTGTCCGGCACGCCGGCAAGCGACGACGAGCTGCGCGAGGAGAT
>CAVVCW010000005.1:0-4706 GCA_963746715.1 uncultured Alphaproteobacteria bacterium
CTGCTGGCAAGCCTGATTGCGGCTCGGTTGACGCACCGGATTTGCGCAATCGGCTGATGTTGCCCCGAGATGATCGCGAGGACGTGCGACTTAGGAAAAGTGATCGGCTGAAGGTGCGGTCGCGAACCGAGTTACGGCGGATTAGTCGATGGCTAACAAGATTGCGTTGATCACAGGGGCGACGGGGCAGGACGGGGGATACCTTGCCGAGCTGCTTCTAAAGAAGGACTATACGGTTCACGGCATCAAGCGCCGCTCGTCATCGTTCAATACCGCGCGCGTCGATCATCTGTACAAGGATCCGCACGGCTCCGGCGTGCGGTTTTTCCTGCACTACGGCGACATGACGGATTCGACCAATCTGATCCGCATCATTCAGGAGGTGCAGCCGACCGAGATCTACAATCTCGCGGCGCAGAGCCACGTCCGCGTGTCGTTCGAAACGCCGGAATATACCGCCAATGCCGATGGGCTCGGCACCTTGCGCTTGCTCGAAGCGATCCGGATCTTGCGTATGGAGGACAAGGTGCGCTTTTATCAGGCCTCGACGTCGGAGCTTTACGGCATGGTGCAAGAAGTGCCGCAGCGCGAGACGACGCCGTTTTATCCGCGCTCGCCTTATGCAGTGGCGAAGCTTTATGCTTATTGGATTACGGTCAACTACCGCGAAGCCTATAAGATGCACGCTTCGAACGGCATCCTGTTCAATCACGAAGGAGCAACCCGCGGTGAGACTTTCGTCACCCGCAAGATCAGCCGCGCGGTCGCTGCGATCGAACTCGGATTGCAGGACAAGCTGTTCCTCGGCAACGTCTCGGCGCGGCGCGACTGGGGCCATGCGCGCGATTATGTGGAAGGCATGTGGCTGATGCTGCAACAGCCCGAACCCGACGACTACGTGCTGGCGACCGGAGAAGAGCATTCGGTGCGCGAATTCGTCGAAAAGGCTTTCGGCTGTATCGGTCGGAAGATCGAATGGCACGGCGAAGGTGTCCACGAAAAGGGCATGGATACTAGAAATGGGCGCGTTCTCATCGAGATCGATCCACGTTACTTCCGGCCAACCGAGGTCGAACGACTGCTGGGCGATCCGAGCAAGGCGCGCCAGCGGCTCGGCTGGCATCACAAGATAACATTCGACGAACTGGTGCGGGAAATGGTCGAGACCGATTTGACCGAGATGCGCCGCGACGGCGCGCACCGCAACGTGCAGGATTGAGGCCCGCGCGAACGAACACAGCTGTGAGCACGCCTTCCGCAACGGCCGTTTTCACAGTTGGCGCTTGTGGCTTTGTCAGATTTGAGTTCGTCTGCCATCGTTCTCTCACTCTTCAGGGAATCACTTTTCCTCTGTCTGATATTGTAACATCAAGCGATCCCGGCTGAGTTAGGCCGCTGAAAACATTACCAAAAATATTATTGACCGCGCGCTTTCAAGCTGGGCGCAGGTCCCATCGCAATCGCAATCCTATTTCGTCTGTCGCTTCCGGAGACGGACGCCGGGCCCGCCGCCGTTCAGCGAGATCCCGAACTCCGTCCCGACTGGGGGGAGCCACGTCCGCCCCCCTTGCCTTCCGACCTGTAACGCGTTACATTGTAACGCGTTACAGTGGAGGAAACCCATGGCGGCAGCGGCCGAGAGGATGAAGATGATGCGGCAGCGGCGACGCGCACGGGGTCTGCGCGAGTTGCGCCTCGTCGTTGCCGATCCCCGCTCGCGGGCAGTGCGACGACGAGTGGCGAAACAGGTCGCCAGCCTCGACCCGGATCGCGAACGCGACGCGCTGAAATGGATCGAATCGGTCTCCGAGTTTGATGCAGATGCGACGCGGTGACCTGGTGACCGTTGCCGCGGCCGGTGATTATGGCAAACCTTGTCCGGCGGTCATCGTGCAGACCGACGCTTTCCCGGAGGACCATGCTTCGGTGGTGGTCTGCCAGTTGACTTCCGAACTGGTGGACGCTCCGGATTTTCGCGTTACCATCGAGCCTAAGCCTGAAAATGGATTGAGGTTCAAATCGCAGGTGATGGCCGATAAACCCGTCACCATGAGACGCGAACGGATAGGACGGAAGATCGGGCGTCTCGGCAGCCAAGATATGGCTCGGCTCGGAATAGCTTTGGCGTTTGTCTTGGGGCTTGCGGATTAGCTTCCGGTCCGGGCGACGGACGGAAGCTTCAATTGCGGCCTTCAGCTTTCTTACTCCCGGACAACAATTTTGTTGGTGCAACGGAACGATGCAACATTTTGCGGGCGTCCGCGTGTGGCTCGCCGAAGTGAAACCCTGGCGTTCCGCGGTTGCTATTCAGGACTTGATTTACAACGGGAGCGTCGGCTGATTTTTGGCATGAGCCGTGCCTGCGATCGCGACGTCAGGACGAGTTATTTTTTCCCTTTTGTGATCATTTTCGCAAGCGCACCCCTGGGCCACCGCCGTTTTCGTCGATGAACTCCACGCCGGCGGCCTCAAAGGCGCGCCTGATTACTTCAAGTGTGGCACGACGAGGTTGACTTCGCGCCGGCTTCCAGTTGGTGAACGGTCACAATGCCAACGCCCGCTTCGTTGGCGAGATCTTGTTGCGTCCAGGCGAGCAGTCCGCGGGCTGCCCTGCATTGCGGTGCCGTGATCATTGCAGCGAACATGTACGAAAGCCGTGATTCACACAATTCCATAGAAAATCCATTGACTTTACAGCCATATCTTTTCTATTGTTACACATATTATCGTATATTCTACATAGGAGCGACATGCCTCAGGAAATAGCCGTTAAGCTCGAAGGTCGCCGCTCTTTCATCGGCGGCTCCGACGCCCGCATCATCATGGGCACCGACGAGGCGGCCCTGGTCCGGCTGTGGCAGGAAAAGCGCGGCGAGGTCCAGCCGGAAGACCTATCGGGCAATCTGATTGTCCAGCTTGGGCTCGCGACCGAGGACCTCAATCGGCGCTGGTACGAGGCCAATACCGGGCAGGTGGTCGTGGACGTGCAGCGGCGGGTCTTTCACCCGGCAGTGCGGTGGATGGCGGCCACTTTGGATGGGCGGATCGAGGGCTCGGATGCGGTCTTTGAGTCCAAGTTCATGCTGCCGTGGTCGTTCTCGGAGGAAGCGGCCGCCGCCAAGTACATGCCGCAGCTGCAGCACAATATGTGGGTCGTGGCGGCGCGCACCGCGGTGCTGTCGATCATCACCGGCGGCGGGAAGTGGGTCGAGATCCTGGCCCATGCCGATCCGCTCTATCAGCATCTGGTCGTCACGGCGGAGCGGAAGTTCTGGCGCTGCGTCGAGACCGGCGAGCCACCGCAGCTGTTTGGGGTCGATCCGCCAAAGCCAAAGATGGATGCCATTCGCATTGTCGACATGAGCGCGTCCAATGCCTGGGCGGAGTTCGCGGCGGTCTTTGCCGAGACCCGATCAGCCTATCTCGACCATGAGCGGGCCAAGGCTGAGCTTAAGGGACTCATGCCGGAGGACGCCAAGGAAGCGATCGGGCATGGCATTCGCGCCAAGCGCTCGAAATCGGGAGCCGTGAGCTTTGACCTTCTCAAAGGCGAGGAGGGTAGCCATGCAACGGTCTAGTCAATCGATCGCCTCGTTAGCTGCGGCGCTCGCCAAGGCGCAGATTGAACTCTCCAATCCGGAGAAATCCTTGATCGGGTCGATCGAAGGCAAAGCGCCCAATGCGCCGGAGCGGCTATTCCGCTATGCCTCGCTCGCAAGCGGTCTCGATATCGTGCGCAAGACGCTCGGCCAGCATGAGATCGCGACCGTCCAGACCACCGCGCTCGATCAGGCCTCCGGCATTGTCAATCTGACGACGGTGCTGGCTCACGCCTCGGGCGAATGGATCGCCTCGGATTGGCCGGTCTGCCCGATCAGCGAGACCGCGACTCCGCATCGGATGGGCGCGGCGCTGACCTATGCCCGGCGCTATGCCTTGTTCACGCTTGTTGGCATTGCCGGCGAAGACGATCTCGATGCGCCGGATCTCGTCGCACCTACGCCGCAGACGAAGTCACCGGGCCCGGAACGTGCCCGGCGATCCATGGCGCCCCGAATGGCGCCCAATGGCCGGCTCAATGCCGATCAACGGCGGGTTGACCATCGCACGCCCGTCGAGCGGCCGCAGAAGACATCGCCGGTTCGCGATGCCGTCGTGCTGGATACCCAGCTTTCGGCCCGGTTGCGCGATCAGATGATTGCCGAACTCAACGAACTTGGCAGCAGTGACGAGGCGGCACGATGGGCGAAACGGCGATACCCGGACAAGACGAAGA
Source organism: uncultured Alphaproteobacteria bacterium (assembly GCA_963746715.1). GTDB lineage: Bacteria > Pseudomonadota > Alphaproteobacteria > Rhizobiales > Xanthobacteraceae > BOG-931. Next base: position 4,277 of record CAVVCW010000005.1, read on the forward strand.
GGCTCAATGCAGCGGATGCCGAACACATCGACCAATGCTTCCGCACCAAGCTCTTAAGCTTTGCCGCTCATGACGCGGAAGGAGCGGGCGTCGATATCGGAGGAACGCCGTCTGAAGCCTTAGTCCAACCGAATGGACCGGAGCGCCAAGAAGCCAAAACAGTCGAAATCAATCGACAAGAGCGCCTTGTCGTTCCCGGAGCCGCGCCGGGTGCGGGATCGCGAGCACGTCCGGCATGTGGCTCATCAATCTTGCCTGGTCTGCGGCCGAAAGCCCTGCGATGCCCACCACCTGCGCTTCGCGCAAAGCCGTGCACTTGGGCGCAAGGTCAGCGATGAGTTCACGGTCCCGTTGTGCCGCGGGCATCATCGCGAGCTCCACCGCTACGGCGATGAAGCCACATGGTGGAGCAAAGCAGCTATCGATCCAC
>CAVVCW010000006.1:0-7959 GCA_963746715.1 uncultured Alphaproteobacteria bacterium
TTGGTCGACAGCCATTGCCATCTCGATTTTCCGGATTTTGCCACCGAGCTCGACGGTGTGATTTTGCGCGCCCGCGAGGCCGGCATCGTCCGCTTGGTCACCATCTCGACGCGGGTTGCGCGCCACGCCCAGGTGTTGGCGATCGCCGAGCGCTTTCCCGACGTGTTTTGCTCGGTCGGCACCCATCCGCACTACGCCCATGAGGAATTGCATGTGACGGCGGGCGACCTCGTCGCGCGCACGCGGCATCCCAAGATCGTGGCCATCGGCGAGGCCGGTCTCGACTACCACTACGACAACGCGCCGCGCGACGCGCAGGTGCGCGGCTTTCGCAATCATATCGCGGCGGCGCGCGAAACCGGGCTGCCGCTGGTGATCCACTCCCGCGACGCCGACGACGACATGGCGCGCATTCTGGAAGAGGAAACAGGGAAGGGCGCCTTCCCGGCCGTGCTGCATTGCTTCACCGGCGGACCCGAGCTCGCCCGCCGAGCGATCGTGCTCGGGCATTTCATCTCGTTCACCGGCATTTTGACGTTCAAGAATTCGACCGCGCTGCGCGACATCGCAGCCTCTTTGCCGGCCGACCGCATCCTGGTCGAGACCGATGCGCCGTATCTCGCGCCCGGCAAGCATCGCGGCAAACGCAACGAGCCGGCTTTTGTGATCGAGACCGCCAACGTGCTCGCCGAAGCGCGCGGCGTCTCGTTCGACGCCATCGCGCGGCAGACGACCGATAATTTCTTCCGCCTGTTCGGCAAGGTGCCGCGGCCGGCGCAAGCGGCGGCATGACGCAAAGATTCACCATTTTGGGCTGTGGCTCATCGGGCGGCGTACCGCGGCCGGCTTTGGGCTGGGGCGCCTGCGATCCCACCAATCCAAAGAACCGGCGCCGGCGCACCTCGCTCCTGGTCGAACGGCGCGACGGAGATGGCGTCACCCGGATCTTGGTCGATACCTCGCCTGACCTGCGCGAGCAGCTTCTGGATGCCGAGGTCGATTGGCTCGACGCCGTGCTCTACACCCACGAGCACGCCGACCACACCCACGGTGTCGACGATTTGCGCGCGCTCTACATCAAGCAGCGCCGTCCGATCGACGTCTATCTCGACGACTACACGTCAAAGTCGATGCACACCCGCTTCGACTATTGCTTCCGCGCGCCACCCGGCAGCGAATATCCGCCGATCGTGAGCGAGCACCGCTTGACCGCCGGCGAGCCGGTCACCGTGACAGGGAAGGGCGGTCCCCTCACCGCGCTGCCGATCCTGCAGCAACACGGCGACATCGCCTCCTACGGCTTTCGCTTCGGCGGCCTCGCCTATTCCTGCGACCTGTCCGGCATGCCGCCGGAGAGCGCCGCCGCGCTGACCGGCCTCGAGGTGTGGATCGTCGACGCGCTGCGCTACCGGCCGCACCCAAGTCATTTCTCGCTCGACGACGCGCTGGCGTGGATCGCGCGCCTGAAACCGCGGCGCGCCATCCTGACCAATCTGCACGCCGATCTCGATTACGAGGAGCTCTACGAAAAGCTGCCGGCCAATGTTGAACCGGCCTATGACGGCATTACGGTGGAGATTGCCGAAAATCCTTGATGGAAGTCCCTGGTATTCAGCATTTAATGAATATATTCCATAATATGTCTTATGCGAATCAGGTATTGAGAAGCCGGATTGACGGCCCGCAGCAACTCCCTGCTTCGTCTCACCAAATCCCCGGCAGCACCCGCCAGCGCACCCGGTCCGCGTAGTCGCGGTAGCCCGGCAGCTCGGCCTGCAGCACGTGGTCTTCGGTGATCGCCCGATACAGCAGGAACGGCAGGCTGAGCACGATCAACAGCGCCGTCGCCAGCCACGAGCCGAGCGCGATGCCGCTCGCCACGATGATGACGATGCCGGCGAGATAGCCCGGGTGGCGTATCCAGCGATAAGGCCCCGTGGTGAACACGTACTGGCCGCGGTCGGACTGGATGCGCACCACCGACGAGAAGAACCGGTTGATCAGCATGGCCCACAGCGCCAGCCCGTAGCCGGCTGCGACGGCGACGAGGGCCAGCGCCCGAAGCCAAGCCGGTACGGTATCGCTCCAGTGGAAACGGCCGCGGTCGAGCCCGGCGACGATCCAATGCAGAAGCAGGACCAAGGTGAACAGGCGCAGCGCCAGCGGCGGCCGTTGGCCGCCCGGACGCATCCGCTCACGCAATAGCCCGGGATCGAGGAAGGCGAACGACGCCACCATCACGGCGGCGAAAATCGCCACATAGACCCAGAAGCCCGGGATTTCGACGGTGCCGGACCGAGCGCCGGTGCCGGCGGGCACGGAACAAAGGTCGTCATCGCGGCATTGATTGGCAAGGGCGCCCTGGCTTCACGGCTTGGGCGGCAGTGCCCGTTACCCGCCACATTCCGCAAGGTGATGCCGTGAACAACAACAAAGTCCGAGCCCTCGACACGCGGCGCAAGGTCAGCCCTGCCCTCGATACGCCGACCGATCTGTCCGACGATGCCGTGCGCGAGCTCTCGGCCAAGCTCAACGAGATCCTGGCCGATGCCTTCGCGCTCTATCTGAAGACCAAGAACTTCCATTGGCATGTCAGCGGTCCGCATTTCCGCGATTACCATTTGCTGCTCGACGAGCAATCCGAGCAGATTTTTGCCACCACCGACGACATTGCCGAGCGCGTGCGCAAGATCGGCGGCACCACGCTGCGCTCCATCGGCCATATTTCGAAATTGCAGACCATCAAGGACAACGACGAGACCTTCGTCCCGGCCCACGAAATGCTGCGCGAGCTGATGAACAACAACAAGCACATCGCCGCCGCGATGCGCGAATGCCACGAGCTCGCCGACAAGCACGACGACGCGGCGACTGCGGGCCTTCTGGAGACCTTCATCGACGGCACCGAGCGGCGCACCTGGTTCCTGTTCGAGGCGAGCCGCGCGGCTGCCGACAACTCGCGGCGCTAAGCGCCGCCTGTGAATAACGCGCGCCCGTGAAGGTCGCGGCGGTTTTTTGCCTCTGATAGGGTCCGCATTCGATGTGCGAGACCCTATCAGGATTCTTGTGATGACCCCTTCCCGCGATATTGGCCGCCTGCTCGCGATCATGGCGGCGTTGCGCACGCCCAAGACCGGCTGTCCGTGGGATCTCGAGCAGAATTTCGCGACGATTGCGCCATACACGCTCGAAGAGGCTTATGAGGTCGCCGATGCCATCGCCCGCGACGATCTCACCGATCTCAAGGAGGAGTTGGGCGATCTCCTCCTTCAAGTGGTCTTCCATGCCCGCATGGCCGAAGAACTGGGCGCGTTCGATTTCGGCGACGTGATCGAGGTGCTCACCGCGAAACTCATCCGCCGGCACCCGCATGTGTTCGGTGACGAGCGTTCGCAGAACTCGCAAGCCGTCGAGGGTTTGTGGGAACGGATCAAGGCGCAAGAAAAGCAAGCCAAGGCGGCGCGCGGCGGCGCCGAACATGGCGGTGCCCTGGCCGGCGTTCCTGTCGCGCTCCCTGCTCTCACACGAGCGCTGAAACTGCAGGACAAGGCCAGCAAAGTCGGCTTCGACTGGAACGATCCGCGCGCGGTGCTCGACAAAATCCGCGAGGAAACCGACGAGATCGAGGCCGCGCTCGATGGTGACGCAACCGGAGCCGCGGGCGAAGTCGGCGATCTTCTGTTCGCCGCCGTCAATCTCGCCCGCCACCTGCGCGCCGACCCGGAAGCAGTGCTGCGGGGGACCAACCGGAAATTCGAGCGCCGTTTCGCCGCGATCGAACAGGCGTTGGCCGCAAAGGGCAAAGAACCAAAGGATGTAACGCTTGCGGAAATGGACGCCCTCTGGCACGCGGCCAAGGCGCAAGAGTGAGGCTTGCCCTCCTCTCTCTGATTGCCGGGAGAGGGTCACTGAATTTCTGCTTCGCTGCGAACACGACTGAACAGCTGCGGTCCCGCGAGACGCCGCGGTGGTCCAGAAGCAGACGCTCGACGGTTTCAGAACGAGAGCCGCGTCCCCGAGAAGGTGCCCAGCATTCTTGATCAACAACCTAAGGTGGATTAGACTGCGCTTCCTTGTCAAGCAGATATGTTAAGTGATCGATTTGACTTTGCGTGAGTATCAAATGGCAGATGAGCTCGCGCGGGAGGTGCTGCAAAAAGAAGTGAGTGATCTACATGAGTGGCTTAGATTCACCTGGACCGAATTCCTGAAATGGTTCACTTTTTTCTGCACTCTGAATGTAGCTGCAATCGGAGCACTTCATTTCATAGACCTCCCGCTGCGTCCGTTTGTCGAATTCATCTTTATAACTTTGAACATCGGAGGGATGTTTATTTGCGCAATCACTTTTTGCTACACCCGATTGGTCTCCTTTCGAATGGAAGAGACCTATAAGAAATTGAAAGCGACGTATCCTAACGAGGTGAACGCATTAATCTCTCCCACGGCGCCAACTACGATGGCGGCATGGTTTGCTATTTTTATGATCGCAGCATTTTTGTTATTTATCGCAGTGTGGGAAATATTCCTTTGGTTTGGAGTTTAGAGTGGGAGTGGATTGATCTTGGACCGGCTATTGAAGTTAACTGATTATCTTGAGAAGTGGACCCTGATTGCTCCCGATCGTCCACTCTACACCTTTCTCAGTCGCTCTGGTGACCCAGTCGCCTCCTACTCGTATGCGAGCTTCCACGCCCGTACCAATGGTCTTGCACACATCTTAGTCGATGAGATCGGGATCGTTCTCGGCGAGCCTGTCCTCCTTGTTTATCCACCCGGTCTTGAAATGATCTCCGCCTTCATGGCGTGTGTAAAAGCGGGTGCTATACCGGTTCCGGTTCCGCCACCAGCTGTTTCTCACTTTTCGGCAGCGAGCCAGCGGCTGACGCTCATTTCCAAGAATGCGGGGGCCACCCGTGCTTTAACGGACCAAGGCCTCCTATCGGCTATCTCAAAACTGCGCGAAGCATCGAGCACGCTGTCGACAGTAAGAGACTGTGTGAGCTTCCAAACCATCGACTGGATTGCGACGAACGGTCTCGGTGAGCCGCTGACGCATTTCGAACAACGAAATCAGTGTGTCCTATTTCTGCAATACACCTCCGGCTCGACTCAAGGGCCAAGAGGTGTGATGATTTCGCACGAGAATATTATCAATAATAGTGGCTGCGACGTAGTAGGTGATCATCCGATTGGAGTTCTCGTGGCTACCGCATTTCCACGATATGGGCCTTATCGGATACTACCTTTTTCCGATCGTCTGGGGCGGCTCAATATACCATTTCTCCTCCAACGATTTTCTCCGCCGTCCCTTGCTTTGGCTTGAAGCTATCACCCGTTTCGGAGCAACTGGTACTTCGGCGCCTAATTTTGCGTTCGAGTATTGCCTGCGGCCCGACAAAATCTCCGACGATGATCTCCAACGTTTGAATTTAAACACTTTGCGCATCATGATGAACGCGTCAGATTTGGTGCTGCCGGACACTATGAAGCGCTTCTTTGCTCGCTTTAGTGCGGCAGGGCTATCACGCAAGGCACTTTCAGCGGCATATGGCCTTGCCGAAAGCACATTGTGCGCCTCGATAGGTGGGCGGGAACACGTACGAGTCAGCAGGCGTTTCATGCAACGCAATAAGGTACGACTCGTTCAGGATTATTCCCAGGAGCATGACACTGTAGAGATTGCCAGTTGTGGGAAACCAATTCCCGGCACTGAAATTCGCATCGTTGAGCCTGGAATTGGCAGGACGGCGGCGGCAGACCAAATCGGAGAGATTTGGCTTGCTGGCAAGAGCAAGGCACTCGGCTATTGGAAGCGGCCGGATCTCTCGAAGGAGATTTTTAAAGCGCGGGTCGATGGTAGCCGCTCTGAATTCGTTCGTACGGGCGACGTGGGCTTCGTGCACAACGACGAGCTTTATGTTTGCGGACGCCTGAAAGACATGATTTTAGTACGAGGAGTCAACGTATACCCGACCGATATCGAGGCTATCGTCGATCGCGCACTGGCTCCGTTGCATCACGTGCGACTTTCGGTTTTCGGTTTCGGGCCGACCGAAGAGAACGAAGATGGAGTGGTTGTTCTGGTTGAGGTGAGCTCTTCGGCGACCGCTCCCGATCTGCCCACGTTGCATCGAAAACTCAAGGCACATCTGAACGTGCCGATTCTCACTCTAGCGTGCGTATTAAAAGGTTCCCTTCCCGTCACGTCATCTGGAAAGATTGCGCGACATCGCTGCCGTGATCTCTGGCGTACCGGAAAGGCAAAAATCATAAAACGCTTTGACCCGACTGTGCTCGGCGGGGAACAAGCAGCGATGCCGAACTGTGTCGAATGGCTGCTGGAGCGCTCGGGTGGCGATTTGGAACCTACTCTTAGCGAGATGGGACTCGATTCCATTGAGATGGTGAATTTTAGTCTCGCAATCGAACGGTTCGTCATCGAGAAGCTAGGTCCTGGTTGGCTGACCGATACCATGTTTGACGTTCGTACCCTGCAGTCCACTACTGTTGGCGGGCTCAAACGGTTGGTCGAGGACATCCAAGCTCGTCGAATCAATGGAATTTCATTTCGGTTGTTCTATCGGCAAAAAGAGCAATCGATATCCGAACGCGATGGTTCGTTGATGCGTGCAGACGCGAAGCTGCCTGCGGAGATTTATCCGAAAAATATGTGCGCCGCCCCGCTCGTTCAAACTGCGGGGGCCGTATTGCTGACCGGCGCGACCGGTTTTTTAGGCTCCCATCTGCTCGACGCCCTTTTGCGAATGACAAACCGGAACATCGCCGTTATTGTGCGCGGTCGAAGCATCGAACGCGCGCGTCAGCGCGTCGCGGCCGCGCTGGCTCGTGCCGAGGGCCGGACGAATGATCGCCTCAGCAGACTTAACTCCCGAATCGAAGTCATAGTTGGTGATATAGCCATTCCGCATTTTGGGCTAACTGAGCGCGACTGGGAAGCACTTTCGGAGCATATCAGTGCCGTGTTTCATTGCGGCGCCGAGGTCGATTATCTGAAGACCTATGCCGAGCTCAGGGCACCAAATGTCTTTAGTTCCCGCGAGGTTATCAATCTTTGCTGCCATGGCTCGGCCAAAACTCTCCATCACATCTCGTCAACTTTTATCTTGGGGTGGACGACACAACAAAGCGTTTCTGAGGATGATTACAACGCCGAAATGCGAGGGCTTGACTTCGGATATGCCCAGTCCAAGTGGGTAGCCGAGCAACTCATTGTCAAAGCAAGGACTCGCGGACTCGACGCCCGCATTTATCGTCCCGCTCTGGTTACCGCCTCGCGGCATGGCCGCTATGTGCTTGGTGATATCGTGGTGCGCGTGTTGAGTTATATGATTCGACACGGACTATCGTGTGACGCGCCAAATCAGATTAGCTTTCTGCCAGTTGATGTTTGCGCAAACAACATCGTAGCGCTCTCGTTACTCGATGTGTCAAGCGCACACACATACCACCTGACCGCCGACAAATACTATACGCTTCAGAGCGCTTGTCGGTGCATCACTGAGCGTTGCGGCTATTTATTTGAGTACGTAGATTTAAATACGTTTGTCCACCACGTGAAGCGCCACTGCGGACCGGAAGACGCGCTATTCCCCCTGGTTGCCTTCCTCCGCACCAATAAAACCAAAATCGAACGGATGCGGGAAAAGCGCTACAACAACACTAATTATCAGGCGGCGCGAAGACGGTCGGAGCATAGCGTACCGGAACCCGCCCTCGGCGATACAATGGAATGGATTATCGAATTTCTGCGGCGAGAAGGATTAGTCGACCCCGTCCGAAAATCTGCAAACTCGTCAGCAGGTACATATTCGCAAGAGGCATGATCGCAATGACCCGATCTGCTTCAGCCTTCACCTTATCGCGTCCGAAACTTGGTCGAGCGTGACCGCGCGTTAATGAGTCGACGCCCTAGCTATTGCGCTCCGGCCGCGCGCA
>CAVVCW010000007.1:0-29847 GCA_963746715.1 uncultured Alphaproteobacteria bacterium
CCGGAATCGAAAGGCGCGCGGACGCATGGACTATTTCGTCCAGCAGCTCATCAACGGCATCACGCTCGGTTCGATCTACGGCCTGATCGCCATCGGCTATACGATGGTCTACGGCATCATCGGCATGGTGAACTTCGCCCATGGCGACGTGTTCATGGTGTCGGCCTTCATCGCGCTGATCGCCTTCCTGATCCTGACGACATGGCTCGGCATCACCTCGATCGCGCTCGCGCTGTTCATCGTGCTGATCGTCTCCATGCTGTTCACCGCTTTGGTGAACTGGACCATCGAGCGCGTCGCCTATCGGCCGCTGCGCGGCTCGTTTCGCCTCGCGCCACTGATCTCGGCGATCGGCATGTCGATCTTCCTGTCGAATTTCGTCCAGGTCGCGCAGGGTCCGCGCAACAAATCGATCCCGCCGATGGTGCGCGGCGATTTCACTTTGCTCAACGGCGGCGGCTTTTCGGTCGCGCTGTCCTATAAGCAGCTCATCATCTGGGGCGTGACTGCCGCGCTCCTGGTCGTGTTCTGGTACGTCGTCGCCAAGACACCGCTCGGCCGTAATATGCGCGCCTGCGAGCAGGATCAGAAAATGGCCGCCTTGGTCGGCGTCGACGTCAACCGCACGGTCGCCATGACCTTTGTCATCGCCGCAGCGCTGGCCGCCATTGCCGGCACCATGTATCTGATGAATTACGGCGTGCTCAGTTTTTCCGACGGCTTCATCCCCGGCGTCAAAGCTTTCACCGCCGCCGTGCTCGGCGGCATCGGCTCGTTGCCGGGCGCGGTGGTCGGCGGGTTACTCGTCGGCCTCATCGAGGTTATGTGGTCCGGCTATGTATCGATCGACTACAAAGACGTCGCGGCCTTTTCCGTTCTGGCCATCACGCTGATCTTCCTGCCGCAAGGCCTGTTCGGCCGGCCGGACGTCGAGAAGGTCTGATGTCGGAAACGTCCAATACGGTCGGCGCCGCGCCGGGCCGGCGCTTCGACGGCATCGCCGCGCTCAAGGACGCCGGCTTCACGACGCTGGTTGCCTTTGGGCTGTTGCTGCCGCTGGTCGGCTTCCAGACCGTCACCGATGTGCGCAACGTCCTGATCCTGCAGACACGCTTTCCGCTGCTGCTGGCGCTGACGGCTTGCATCGGCCTCGGACGGCTGGCTTACGCATGTTCCATCTCGCCGTGGCTCGAACGGCGCGCGGCGCGGCCGGTTGTCGCCGCGCCTGCGGCACGCTTCGACTGGTGGGCGATTGCCGGCGCTTGGTTGGTCCCTTTCGCCATCGGCTTTGTCATCGTCTATCCGATGATCGTGCTGGCGGTGAACGGGCGCGCCGGCGCGGTGACCTGGATCGACAATTTCGGCATCCAGATTTTGATCTACGTGATGCTCGGCTGGGGCCTCAATATCGTCGTCGGCCTCGCCGGGCTGCTCGATCTCGGCTACGTCGCCTTCTACGCCGTCGGCGCCTATTCCTATGCGCTGCTGGCCAAGACCTTCGGGCTGTCGTTCTGGATCCTACTGCCGCTTGCCGGCTGTCTCGCCTCGTTCTGGGGATTGTTGCTTGGCTTCCCGGTGCTGCGACTGCGCGGCGATTACCTCGCCATCGTCACGCTTGCTTTCGGCGAGATCATCCGCATGGTGCTGATCAACTTTGTGGCGCTGACCAACGGCTATGCCGGCATCAGCGGCATCCCGCGGCCGACCTTCTTCGGCATTCCGTTCAACGCCGATGACGACGGTTTTGCCGCGCGGTTTGGCCTTGAATTCTATCCGATCTATCGCACCGTCTTTTTGTATTACCTGATCCTCGCGCTGGCGCTGCTGACCGCCTTCGTCACCGTGCGGCTGCGAAGGCTGCCGGTTGGGCGCGCCTGGGAAGCTTTGCGCGAGGACGAGATCGCCTGCCGCTCGCTCGGCATCAACACCACCAACACCAAGCTCACCGCTTTCGCCATCGGCGCGATGTTTGCGGGCTTTGCCGGCTCGTTCTTCGCCGCGCGGCAAGGTTTTATTTCGCCGGAATCGTTCACCTTCCTGGAATCGGCAACGATCCTCGCGATCGTCGTGCTCGGCGGCATGGGTAGCCAGATCGGCGTCGCCATCGCCGCGATCGTCATGATCGGCGGCACCGAGATTCTGCGCCAGCTCGATTTCCTGAAAAGTATTTTCGGGCAGGACTTCGATCCGACGCAATATCGCATGCTGCTGTTCGGGCTCGGCATGGTGCTGATGATGCGCTGGCGTCCGCGCGGCCTGATCACGCGGCGCACGCCCTCGGTGTTCCTGAAGGAGCGCAAGAGCATCGCCGCCGATTTTCTCAAACAGGGCCAATTTACGAAAGGTACTGGCTAGTGGCGGCGCCTGGCGATATGCTGCTCTCCGTCGAGCATCTGACGATGCGCTTCGGCGGTCTCCTCGCCATCGATGATCTGTCCTTCCAGGCGCGCCAAAGCGAGATCACGGCGCTGATCGGCCCGAACGGCGCCGGCAAGACCACGGTGTTCAACTGCATCACCGGCTTCTACAAGCCGCATACCGGCCGCATCGGCCTGCGCCACGGCGCGCCTGCCTTGTGGAACGACCTCGATGCGCTGACCGAGAGCGGCCGCCGCAGCATCAAAAGGCCGGACGGCGCGCTGTTTGCGCTCGAGCGCATGCCGGACTTTCTGGTCGCCGATGCCGCACGCGTGGCGCGCACGTTTCAGAATATCCGGCTGTTTCCCGGCATGACGGTGCTGGAAAACCTGCTCGTTGCCCAGCACAACCGGCTGATGCTCGCGTCCGGCTATACGCTGCTGGGCATTTTCGGCATTCCGTCCTATCGCGTCGCCGAGCGCGCGGCGATCGACAAGGCGCGGCATTGGCTCAACCGTATCGGTCTTCTTCCCCGCGCCGACGATCCGGCAGGCGACCTGCCCTATGGCGATCAGCGGCGGCTGGAGATCGCGCGCGCGATGTGCACCGATCCGGTCCTGCTATGCCTCGACGAGCCGGCCGCCGGCCTCAATCCGCGCGAGAGCGCCGCTCTCAATGCGCTGCTGCTCTCGATCCGCGACCAGGATGCCGCCTCGATCCTGCTCATCGAGCACGACATGTCGGTGGTCATGGAGATTTCCGACCGCATCGTCGTGCTCGATTACGGCGTCAAGATCGCCGACGGCACGCCGGCGCAAATCCGCGACGACACTAAAGTCATTGCCGCCTATCTCGGCGTTGCCGACAAGGACGTCGCCAAGGTCGAGGCTGAGGTCGGACTAATATATGAGTTCGTCGTCCCCGCTGTTGTCGGTGCGCGGCGTGAAGACGTTCTACGGCCGCGTTATGGCGCTCAAGGGCATCGATCTCGACGTCAATGAGGGCGAGATCGTCACTTTGATCGGCGCCAACGGCGCCGGCAAGTCGACCTTGATGATGACGATCTGCGGCAATCCGCGCGCCAGCGAAGGCGCCATCGCATTTGCCGGCCGCGATATCACGCAACTGCCAACGCATGAGATCGCGCATTTGCGCCTGGCGCAGTCGCCAGAAGGCCGGCGCATTTTTCCGCGCATGACGGTGCTGGAAAATCTGCAGATGGGCGCGATCACCGCCGATGTGTCGGGGTTTTCCGCCGACCTCGATCGCGTACTGGCGCTGTTTCCCCGCCTGCAGCAGCGCCTCACCCAGCGCGGCGGCACGCTGTCCGGCGGCGAGCAACAGATGCTGGCGATCGCGCGCGCGCTGATGGCGCGGCCGCGACTGCTATTGCTCGACGAGCCTTCACTCGGCCTCGCGCCGCTCGTGGTGCGGCAGATCTTCGACGCCATCAAGAAGCTCAATGCCGAAACCGGCCTCACTGTCTTTTTGGTCGAGCAAAACGCCTATCACGCGCTAATGCTCGCGCACCGCGGCTATGTCATGGTCAATGGCCTGATCACGCTGTCGGGCACCGGAAGCGAGCTATTGGCGCGGCCGGAGATCAAGTCCGCCTATCTCGAAGGCGGCAGAGAAACGGGATGAGCGGATGATCGTCCAACTGCTCGACGAGAATGCGCTTTGGATTTTTATCCTCGTGACTATCGTGCTCGGCGGCGGCGCCTCCGCGCTCGCCGGGCGCGCGATTGCGACGACATGGCGGCCGGTGTGGCAGGTTGTCGCCTATGGCTTCATCCTCGGCATCGCCGTGCGTTTCATTCATTTCAGCGTGTTCAACGGCACGCTGGTGTCGCTCCATTATTACCTGGTCGACACGGCTTTCTGCATCGCTTTCGGCCTTCTGGGTTTTCAGGCTTCGCGCGCCGCGCAGATGGTTACGCAATATCGCTGGCTGATGGAGCCTGCGGGCTGGTTGCGCTGGCGCCGCAGGCGGGCCTGACGTAAAGTTCGTTTCCGCGCATGATGCCGAAAAGTGGCCACCGGTTTTCGGGTAAGATCATGCGCCACCAGATTTTCCATCCGTTCATCACGAGGGGAAAACGAATGAACAGGATCACCACGCTCGGCCTCGCGCACGGCGTCGCCCTTGTCTTTGCTTTCGCCAGCCCTGGCACTTCGCAGGCGCAGGTCAAGATCGGCATGGGCGGCCCGATCACCGGGCCAAGCGCCGCCACCGGCGCGCAGATGAAGAACGGCGTCGACCAGGCCGTCACCGACATCAATGCCGCCGGCGGCATATTGGGCAAGAAGCTCGTCGCGGTTTACGGCGACGACGTCTCCGATCCGAAGCAAGGCGTATCGGTCGCCAATAATTTCGCCGGCAGCGGCGTGAAATTCGTCATCGGCCACTACAATTCCGGCGTCACCATGCCGTCCTCGGAAGTCTATCAGGAAAACGGCATCCTCGAGATCACGCCGGCTTCGACCAATCCGATGGTGACCGAGCGCGGCATGTGGAACATGTTCCGCGATTGCGGCCGCGACGATCAGCAAGGCAAGGTCGCCGGCGACTACATCCTCGCTCACTTCAAGGGCAAGAAGATCGCGGTGGTCCACGACAAGACCACTTACGGCAAGGGCCTCGCCGACCAGACCAAAAAGACCATCAATGCCGGCGGCATGACCGAAGTGCTCTATGAGGGCATCAATACCGGCGAGAAGGATTATTCGGCGCTGGTGTCGAAGATCAAACAATCCGGCGCCGACCTCGTCTATTTCGGCGGCCTCTATACCGAAGGCGGATTGATCGTGCGGCAGATGCGCGACCAGGGCGTCACCGCGCCGCTGATGGGCGGCGACGGCATCACGTCGGACGAATTCGCCTCCGTCGGTGGGCCGGGCGTCGAGGGCTCGCTGATGACCTATGGTCCCGATCCGCGCAACAATCCCGACGCCAAGGCCGTGGTCGCGGAATTCCGCGCCAAGAATTTCGAGCCGGAAGCCTATACGCTTTACAGCTATGCCGGCGTGCAGGTCTTCAAGCAAGCGGCCGAAGCCGCGCAGTCGCTCGATCCGAAGAAAGTCGCCGACAAGATGCATTCCGGCATGGTGTTCAAGACCGTGCTCGGCCCCTTGTCCTTCGATAAGAAAGGCGACCTGACCAAGCTCGATTACGTGATGTATCTGTGGAAGAAGGATCCGAGCGGACGGGTCACTTATGCGCAGTGCCCGAATTCCGACTGCACGAAGATGTAGGGTGGCGGCGCGGCCGTTGAGCCGACAGCCGACTTCTCTTGGCAGCGGGCCTCTTGCGCAATCAGCCGCGCAATTGCGCCAGCACGCCGGCGATGTCGCCCATGCCCCAATGCTCCGCGATATGATCGCCCTGCACGCGGAAAATATCGCAGGAAGTAAAGCGTAACGTCTTGCCGGTTGGCGCGACCCCGAAATAGAGACCATTGTGCGTGCCGGTATAGACGAAGCTTGCCGCAACGTGGTCCTTGTCGGCGACCATCGCTTCAATCGCTACTTTTAGATCCGGCAGCCCAGTCAACCGCGCCTTGAAAAACGCGACGGTTCCTTGTTTTGGGCTGACATTCGCAGGCGGCGGTGGCGCAGCTGCGCTGACTTGATGATTGACATAGTCGTCGGCGAAAAGCGCGGCGAAGCCATCGATATCGTGTGCACTCAATGTTGCCGCGAACCGCTCTGCGAGCGATTGCGGCGACGCGTTCGATTGGGCAAGCACGGGCTCAACAAAACCTCCCGCGAGGAGGAGCCCCGTAGCCGCGACTTGGCGACGATTTAGCATCATGATCTCCATCAGAGGTCGGCCCCCAGGGCCACGCTAGCCGATCTTGCCAAGCGCCGGAAAAACGTCGAGCAGCCAATAGCTGACTTCGCTCACCGTGCCGGTCAGAAACGCGATGCCGGTCAAGACCAGAAGACCGCCCATCGCCTTCTCGACCAAGCCGAGATGCGCTTTGAACCGCGTCAGGAACGCGGCGAACGGCTCGACCGCGAATGCCGCGAGCAGAAACGGCACGCCAAGCCCGAGCGAATAGACCGCGAGCATGCCGGCGCCTTTGACCACGGTCGCTTCGGACGCCGCGACCGCAAGGATCGCGGCGAGGATCGGACCGATGCACGGCGTCCAGCCGAGCGCGAAGGCGACCCCCATCGCATAGGCACCCCACAGGCCGACCGGCTTGGCCATTTCCATCCGCTTCTCGCGCATCAGCCAGGCGATCGGCGTCAGGCCCAAGAAGTGCAGACCCATGATGATGATGGCGACGCCGGCGACGATGGCGAGCTCACTCGAATAAGCGCGCAGCAAAGCCCCGACGGCGCTGGCGCCGGCGCCGAGCGCAACGAAGACCGTGGAGAAGCCGAGCACGAACAAGAGCGCCGCGATGATGGTCTCGCGCTTCACCCGCGTTTGCGGCTCGGCGTCAGCCAGCCGTTCGATCGAAGTCCCGGTGAGATAGACGAGATAAGGCGGCACCAGCGGCAGCACGCAGGGCGACAGAAAGCTCAGCATGCCAGCGAGGAGCGCGGCGGCAACGGTGACATTCATGGGCGCAGAAATGCACCGGCGGAGATGGCGCTGGCAAGGCCGTTGCCGCTCACTTGCGAGTCACGTCATTGCGAGGCGGGCGCAATGCAGCAATCCAGAGGCGGCGGCCGCGAAGAAAGGTTAAGGTAGCCTATGCGCAATCTGATCACCGATGTCCCCGGAATCCGTGTCGGCCATGCCGAAGACGCCCGCCTCGGCTCCGGTGCGACCGCCGTGATTTTCGACGCGCCCGCGGTCGCCTCGATCGACCTGCGCGGCGGCGGCCCGGGCACGCGGGAAACAGCGCTCCTTGATCCGGCGCAGACTGTCGAAGGCATCGATGCCATCACGCTGTCGGGCGGCTCGGCCTTCGGGCTCGATGCCGCATCCGGGGTGCAGGCCTGGCTGAAGGAGCAGAACCGCGGCTTTGTGGTGCGCACGGCGCGCGTGCCGATCGTGCCGGCGGCCATCCTGTTCGATCTGCTCAGTGCCGGCGACAAGAACTGGGGACGGTTTCCGCCCTATCGCGAACTCGGCTACGCCGCGTCGGCGAGCGCCGGGCAGGACTTTGCGCTCGGCAGTGTCGGCGCCGGCACCGGCGCCACGACCGTGAACTGCAAAGGCGGCATCGGCTCGGCCTCCGCGCTTAGCCGCGACGGCTTCACCGTCGGCGCGCTCGCGGCGGTGAATGCCGCTGGCAGCGTTCTCATCGGCGACGGGCCGCAGTTTTGGGCGGCGCCCTTTGAAGTCGACGGCGAGTTCGGCGGCCGCGGCTTTCCCGAGCATCTGCCGCCGCAGGCTTTGGAACCGGTCACCAAGGGCGCGCCGCGCGAAAACACTACGCTTGTTATCGTCGCGACTGACGCGATCTTAACCAAGGCCCAGGCCAAGCGGCTCGCCGTGATGGCGCAATCCGGCCTGTCACGCGCAATTTATCCTGTGCATAGCCCGCTCGACGGCGATGTCGTGTTCGCGGCTGCGACCGGGCGGCGGCCGCTGCCCGATGGAACTCTCTGTTTGACGGCTATTGGCGCGCTTGCGGCCAATGTCGTGGCGCGCGCCATCGCCCGCGGCGTGTTTTCTGCGCGAGCGCTATCGTTGCCCGGTGCAATGCCGTCCTGGCAGGACAAATTCGGTCGCTAAAACTACAAATTTCGCGCACATTTCAGATACATACATTACAAGACGAGTCGTCATGCGGAGCTTTACCTGAATGAAAGGTGGTTGCCGTTGACTCATTGACGGATTGCGCTTTCACTCGCAAAGCTCTCCTGTTGTTGTGGATGTGCGGCGGAGGTAACGATGCGCGTTGTCGTGATTGTCATCGCAGCGCTGATGACCTTGGGTCTCGCGGCATTTGGCATTGTTGCGGCTCAGAAAGAGGCCGGTCCCACCTCCCTTCTCGCGCTTGCGACGCATCTCATCTCGCCGGCCAAAGGCACAAGCACGCCTCCCGTGATCGTCGCAGCGGCCATGCCGCGTGGACCGGTGGTTTCGGATGCGACGCTCCGCGCCGCTGGTTGTCGCTCAGAATGCACCAGCGCCTGCATCAGCCGCTGTCGCCGCGCAGACGCCGGCACCGGCTCCCGCGCCGACCTCTACCGCGCAATGCAGCAATCCCAATGCGCTCGGCATTTCCCGTGTCGTGCAGATCGACACCACGGGCGGTCCGGCCTTCGGCACCGAGCATTTCAAGCAATATGACTTCCTGCGCGACAAAGAAGTCGTACTGACCTTCGATGACGGGCCGTGGCCGGAGAACACGCCGGCCGTGCTCAAGGCGCTCCAGGACAATTGCGCCAAGGCGACGTTCTTCGAGATCGGCGAGCATGCGACGTGGCGGCCCGATCTGACCAAGACGCTGGTCGCCGCCGGCATGACGGTCGGCAGTCACACTTGGTCGCACAAGGATCTGGCGAAGAACCCCTACGCCAAGGACATCGAGCAGGCGAAGCAGGAAATCGAGATGGGCGTGAGCGCCGTGCATATGGCGGCGGACGGTCCGATCGCGCCGTTCTTTCGTTTCCCAGATCTGCAGCAGCCCGCCGACCTGATCACTTATCTCGGCACGCGCAATATCGCGACGTTCTCGACCGACATCAACTCGTTCGACTTCAAGATCCACAAGCCGGACGACGTCATCAAATCGGTGCTGACCAAGCTGGCGAAGAACGGCAAGGGCATCGTCCTGATGCACGACTTCCAGAAGGCGACGGCCGAGGCGATGCCGCAACTGCTCGCACAGCTCAAAGCGAACGGCTACAAGCTCGTGCACATGGTGCCGAACGCGCCGGTGACGACGGTCGCGAAATACGACGATATGGTCAAAGCGCAGGACAAGTTCTCGTCCACCAACAACACGCGGCCGGAATCGAGCGTCGTCAAGACGATCAGCGAGTGACGGCACTCACTGCTTAAACCGCGCGGCGCTGTAAGGCTTCGGATCGCAGAACGGCGTCGCGCCGGTGATCATTTCAGTGACCAGCCGTCCGGTCACCGCTCCCAGCGTCAATCCCCAATGGCCGTGGCCGCCGGCAAGCCACATCCCGCTCTGCCCCGGCGCGGGGCCGATGACCGGACGTGAATCGGCAAAGCACGGACGCGCGCCCATCCACGGCTGCGCTTCGACCGGCTCGCCGAGCGGGAACAATCCGCGCGCCGCCGGCATCAGCCGGCCGAATTGCACCGGGGTCGGCTTGGCGTCGCGCGCGGCGAACTCCGCGCCGGTGGT
This sequence comes from uncultured Alphaproteobacteria bacterium, assembly GCA_963746715.1. Taxonomy (GTDB): domain Bacteria; phylum Pseudomonadota; class Alphaproteobacteria; order Rhizobiales; family Xanthobacteraceae; genus BOG-931. Next base: position 9,645 of record CAVVCW010000007.1, read on the forward strand.
CAGCCTGATGCCCTGCTCCATCGGCGCCAGCACATAGCCGTTGTCGGCATCGAGCACCGGACGGCTCAGCGCGGCATTGCCTTGTGTGCCATTACCGCGGGCGCGGAAATGGCGGTGATAACCGCGCTTGACCGCGAGCGGCAATTTCACGCCGAACGGATCGAGCAGGTCTTTCATCCACGGCCCGAGCGCGACCACGACATTGCCGGCATCGAGCGCGCCGGCGGACGTGTCGACACGCCAGTTCGCGCCGTTGCGATGAAGCGTGCGCGCGTCGCCGCTGAAACTCAATCCGCCAAGCGCGGCAAAGCGCGCGGCATAGGCGCGGGTCAGCGCCAGCGGATTGCTGACGCTCACCGCGCCGGTCCAATGCACGGCGTGACGAAACACCGGCGCCAGCGACGGTTCGAGCGCAAGCGCCGCACCGGCATCGAGCGGCACATTGGCGATGGAAAATTTCGCCGCGAGTTCGAGCTCGCGCGCAACGCCGGCGAAGGACTTGTCGGTGCGGTAAAGCTTGAGCCAGCCGGTGCGGCGCAGATAACGCGCAGCGCCTGCTTCCGCGGCCAGCGTTTCGTGCTCCGCCACCGCCTGCGCCATCAGCGGCCGCATCAGCTGCGCGGTTTCTACAAGGCGCTCGGGCCGCGAGGCGGCGCGGAAGGCCAAAAGCCACGGCGCGACCTGCGGCAGGAACGCGAGATGATAATTGGCAAGCGGCGAGCGCTTGAGCGCGATGCGAAGCAATTCGCCCCAGTCCGACGGAAATGCCGCCGGAAAAATCGTATTGCCTTCGATGATGCCGGAATTGCCGTAAGACGTCGCCTCGCCAGGTCCGCCGCGGTCGATCAGTGCGACGGCAAGGCCCTTCTTGGCGAGACAGGTCGCGATCGACGTGCCGACGATGCCGGCTCCCAAGACAATGACATCGGTACGTGCCACTCCAACCTCCACCGCCGGACAACAAGACCCGGCGGTAAAGAGCGATATCCAAAACGATACGCAAAATGCCGAGCCGGCGCCCCGGTCTCACCCGATCGGGACGCGCTCTCATATCTCTGTTCTTTCCGGCCACAATCAAGACCGGAACGGAATTTTGTAACGGGCTAAGCCGTGGCGATGCTCTGCGGCGTCGTGGTGTTGAGCAATTGCGCCTGCATCTGGATCAATTGCTCGAGGAGATTATTCCCGGCGACGTTCGTGGTGCCCGCGGTCGAGGAATCATCCGATGTACCGGTGCCGCTCGATGTACTCGACGACGACGAACTGCCCGGCGCCGTGGTCATCGAAATGCTCGACCCATCGCTATAATCGATGGTGGTGGTCGAGGAGCCGTTGCTGTTGGCCGCGGTCTGGGCGGTCGCGCCGCTGGTCGATGAATCCAACATCTGAAGAAGGCTCTCGATCCCGCCGCCGCCACCGTGGTGATGGTGGTGGTGGCCCTCGCCTTGCTGCGTCTGCTGGGTCGAGCCGCTGGCGTCGCTTGAATCGCTGGAATCGCCAGGGTCGCTGGGGTCGCCGCCTTGCGCGGCGGACGATTGCCCGTCGGCGGCATTGGCTTGCAGCGAGAAGAGCGCCTGCAGGATCTGCGGGCCGAATTGCGGTCCGCCGGCCGATGATGCGGTTGAACCGGTTGAGCCGGTCGAGGACGACGAGGAACTGCTTCCGTCACCGCTTCCTTGGCCACCAAGCGCCGCGAACAGCGCCGACAACGGATTGGACTGCGTGGCCGTGCTGCTGGCTTGCGAATCCTGCTGCCACAGCGACTGCAGATAAGCGTAGGGATTGCTCGTTGAATTGACTGACGCTGACATGACCTACTCCGTGATACGCGACACGCCGCTTTCGGCGCCGGCGGCAAAGTTTCCGCCGGAACCCGCGATGCAAGCGCCGGGCCGCCGGCTAAGGCCATGACAACGATAATCTTTTCGAATTCAGCGCGGGTGCGTTGCGGCGCGAATTTGCCGCCGCCCGGCAAGTCTTGCCGATGCGCCGCGGCTACGCTGCGCCGTTTGGCCGGTTAATAACAGCGTGGTTTGCCCGAGTCGGGGCAGCGTGTTAGGCGAACGGCAACGGCTGTTCGGGACCAGGACATGACGCGCCCGCTCATCATCGCCCCCTCGATCCTCGCCGCCGATTTCGCCAAGCTCGGCGAGGAGGTCCGCGCCGTGGATCAGGCCGGCGCCGACTGGATCCATGTCGATGTCATGGACGGCCATTTCGTGCCGAACATTTCGATCGGCCCGGACATCGTCAAAGCGATCCGGCCCTACACCAAGAAGCCGCTCGATGTGCATCTGATGATCGCGCCGTGCGATCCTTATCTCGAAGCCTTCGCCAGGGCCGGCGCCGACATCATCACCGTGCATGTCGAATCAGGCCCGCACATCCACCGCTCGCTGCAGGCGATCCGCGCGCTCGGCAAGAAGGTCGGCGTCACGCTCAATCCCGGCACGCCGGACGTCAGCATCGAGCCGGTGATCGGCATGGTCGATCTTGTGCTCGTCATGTCGGTCAATCCCGGCTTCGGCGGACAAAAGTTCATTCCCGGCGCGCTCGAGAAAGTGCGCAATATCCGCACCATGATCCGCGACCTGGCCGGCGGCCACCCGATCGACATCGAAATCGATGGTGGCATCACGCCGGAGATCGCGCCCGAGGCGGCACGCGCCGGCGCCAACGCCTTCGTCGCCGGCTCCGCCGTGTTCAAGGACCGCACGCCGGAGTCTTATCGCAGCAATATCGCGGCCATCCGCAATGCCGCCGCGCTGGCGCGGGGAGAAGCAGCGTGACCATTCTGCGCTATTCCCGTCCGCAGATGTCGGCGATCTGGACGCCGCAGACCCGCTTTCGCATCTGGTTCGAGATCGAGGCCTATGCCGCCGATGCCATGGCCGCGCTCGGCATGATTCCGAAGGAAGCGGCGAAGAAGATCTGGGACAAGGGCAAGATCGCCGAATTCGACGTCGACCGCATCGACGAGATCGAGCGCGAGACCAAGCACGATGTCATCGCCTTTCTCACGCACTTGGCTGAAATCGTCGGGCCCGAAGCGCGTTTCGTCCACCAGGGCATGACCTCGTCGGACGTGCTCGACACCTGCCTCAATGTGCAGCTCGTGCGCGCGGCCGACATTCTCATGGCCGACGTGGCTGCGCTGCTCACGGCGCTGGAGCGGCGCGCGCGCGAATATAAGCTCACGCCGACGATCGGCCGCTCGCACGGCATCCATGCCGAGCCGACCACCTTCGGGCTCAAGCTCGCGGTCGCCTTCGCCGAATTCTCCCGCGCCAAGGCGCGGCTCGAAATGGCGCGCAAGGAAGTCGCCACCTGCGCGATATCAGGCGCAGTCGGCACGTTCGCCCAGGTCGATCCGCGCGTCGAAGCCTATGTCGCGGAAAAAATGGGGCTCACCGTCGAGCCGGTCTCGACGCAGGTCATTCCGCGCGACCGCCACGCCATGTATTTCGCCACGCTTGGCGTCGTCGCATCGTCGGTCGAGCGTCTTGCCATCGAGATCCGCCACTTGCAGCGCACCGAAGTGCTGGAAGCCGAGGAGTACTTCTCCGCCGGGCAAAAAGGCTCCTCGGCCATGCCGCATAAGCGCAATCCGGTGCTGTCGGAAAATCTCGTCGGTCTCGCGCGCATGGTGCGCGCCTATGTGACGCCGGCTTTGGAGAACGTCGCGCTGTGGCACGAGCGCGATATCTCACACTCGTCGGTCGAGCGCATGATCGGGCCGGACGCCACCGTGACGCTGGATTTTGCGCTCGCCCGCCTTTCCAGCGTCATCGACAAGCTCGTCGTCTATCCCGAGACCATGAAGAAGAATCTCGACCTTCTCGGCGGGCTGGTACATTCGCAGCGCGTGCTGTTGGCGCTGACGCAGAAGGGCGCCGCGCGCGAGGACGCCTATCGCCTGGTGCAGCGCAACGCCATGCGGGTCTGGGCCGGCGAAGGCGATTTCCTCGCTTTCCTCAAGGCCGACCCGGACGTGCGCAAATATCTGAGCGAGGACGAGCTCGCCGCCAATTTCGATCTCGATTTCCATTTCGCCCATGTCGACACGATCTTCAAACGTGTCTTCGGCCGCGCCTGACGCCCTGCCGGCTGCATCCGCAGGCTTTTTCAGAACAAATATCGTCAACAGGCGGGAACTGTCGCTTGTTCGACTCGCTGGCCTGACATACGCTTTCATCAGCGAATGCAAATTCCGGACGGGAGACGATCATGGGGCGCCTGGTGCGCAAGCCGACTTTGCCGAGCGCCGAACCGGCGCAAACCGGCGGCGGCGATTTCGGCGGCATATTTCAGACCCAGGCGCGGACCAGGCCGGTAGCCGAAGCGGCGCCCGGCGACGATTATCTGCTGCGTACCGTAAAATATGTTCCGGCCGAAGTCCTCGGCTTCTCGTTGCTGGTGAACGCCATCCTCTCGCAGGCGATGATTGCCGGCGGCGACAATGCGACCATGGCCGGCTTTTCCGTGACGTCGATCGCGGTCCTGGCGTTGATCGCCGGCCTCATCTTCACGCCGGTGTTCTGCTGGTATGTGCGCGAGGACGGCGACGCCTGGATCACCAACGCGGTGGTTTCGACCATCGCCTTCCCGTTCTGGTCCTATCTGATGGGCGCCGTGGCCTTTGCCAAATTCCACGACGGCAATCTCGCGGTGATCCTCATTCTCACCTTCACCGCGGTGAGCGGGCTCGTCGCGCCGGTGCTCGATCGCCCTAAGCAGCAGGAACAAATCAGCGCCACCCCTAAGGAAGGGCCGCGGCTGGTCGAAAGTCTCACGGCCTGACTTTCGGCCTAACCTCCGGCCCGGCCTCCGATCCCCGATTGCGCAGCCCTAACGGCTCATGGCATGTGTCGCGCCATGGGGACTTAAAGTGGCGGCACGTAAATCGATCATGGTTTTCGATTCCGGCTTGGGCGGCCTCACGGTCTATCGTGAGATTGCCGCTGTGCGCCCCGACGCCGATTTCCTCTACGTCGCCGATGACGCGGCTTTCCCCTACGGCGCCCTGACGGCGTCCGTGCTGGTCGAACGCGTGGTCGGCCTGATCGGCGACCTGATCGAAACGCATCGACCCGACCTGATCGTCATCGCCTGCAACACGGCGTCAACGATCGCGCTGCCGGACCTGCGCAAGACCTTCACCGTGCCCTTTGTCGGCACCGTGCCGGCCATCAAGCCGGCCTGCGCCTCGTCGCGCACCCGGCGCGTCTCGGTGCTTGGCACCGAAGCGACGGTGAAGCGCGAATATACCCACGCGCTCATTCGCGACTATGCGCAGAATTGCGAAGTGACGCTGGTCGGGGCCAGTCGGCTTGCCGCCTTGGCCGAAGCCGAATTGTCCGGCACGCCGGCAAGCGACGACGAGCTGCGCGAGGAGATCGCGCCGTGCTTTCGTGACGACGGCGCACGCACCGATACGATCGTGCTTGCCTGCACGCATTACCCGCTGCTGCTCGCGCGGCTGCAAAAGCTCAGCCCGTGGCCGGTGAATTTTATCGATCCGGCGCCGGCCATCGCGCGGCGCGTCGTCAATCTTCTCGGCGATGAAGCGCCTGCCGAGGACGCCGGCGCGACACGCACCATTTTCACCTCCGGCCGGACACCGGAAAAAGCGCTGCGGCATTTTGGCATTGCTTTGAGCGAAGCCAAAAAATCCGCCGCGCACTGAGCGCTGCCTATTCTCAGATCAGCTTCTGCCCCGATTATCGGCTTTACTCCAAGCCGGTTCCTGCGACCCTATCCGCTGAACGCGGCGCCGCGGATCGCAGTCGCGATCCGGAGCGGCCGTTCCAAGAAAGCCGTCGAACAAAGCGTGCAAAATTTTGATGGATGATCCATCAGCACCCGGTGTTTTTCTTGGGTGCCAAAAGGCCGGGAAAGTCAGTCCTGAGGAGCTAGATCCATGACCATCGCCATTCCGGCCGAGACCGTGGCTCGGCAGTCGAGCCGCTGGAGCCAGCTTGCGCTCGGCGTGATCGCCATGATGGCGATCTCGAGCCCACAATATGTGTGGACGCTGTTCACCGGCCCGCTCAATCAGAAACTCGGCACGTCGCTCGCCGAGCTGCAATGGACTATTTCGCTGCTGGTCATTTTGCAAACCTGGTTCTCACCGTTTCAGGCCTATCTGGTCGATCGCTTCGGTCCGCGCTTGCTGATCTCCTTGGGCGCGCTGTTGTCCGGCGGCAGCTGGGTCCTCTCCGCCTACATCGATAATCTGTGGGCGCTCTATTTTACCTATGGCGTACTCGGCGGGTTTGGCACCGGCATCATTTATGTCGGCATCATCGGACTCATGGTGCGCTGGTTTCCCGACCGGCGCGGGCTCGCCACCGGCCTGGCCGCCGCCGGTTACGGCTTCGGCGCTTTCTTCACGAGTTTCCCGATCGACAGCATGATCAAGAGTTCGGGTTATGCGCAGACCTTTATTGTTTGGGGCGTGATCCAGGCCATCATCGGCATCGTCGCGGCGCAATGGCTGCGCACGCCGCCCGACGATTATCAGGTCGCGAGCGCGGCGCCGACCGCCGCGGTCGCACAGGCGCACCGCAGCTATTCTCCGCGCGAAATGCTGAAGAGCCCGGTCTTCTATCTGCTCTTCGTCATGATGAGCATGATGTCGACGTCGGGCCTCATGGTCGTCTTCAATGTCGGACCGTTCGCCAAGGATTTCGGTGTCGCCAATATGCTGGTGTTCGGCATGGCGGCGCTGCCGCTGTCGCTGACGCTGTCGCGCGTCACCAACGGCTTGACCCGGCCGTTCTTCGGCTGGGTGTCGGACCATATCGGCCGCGAAGGCACAATGGCGCTCGCCTTCTCGCTCGAATGCGCCGCGATCCTCGTCCTGTTCGCCTATATCAACCAGCCGGCTTTGTTTGTGGTTCTGAGCGGTCTCGTGTTCTTCGGCTGGGGCGAAATCTTCTCGCTGTTTCCCTCGACGCTGACCGACACGTTCGGGCCGAAATATGCGGCGACCAATTACGGCTTCCTCTATATCGCCCAAGGCGTCGGCTCGATTCTCGCCGGGCCCGCGGCGGCCTTCCTGAAGCAGCAAACCGGAAGCTGGACCGCCGTTTTCATCGTGGTGGCGGTGCTCGATGCCGTCACCGCGTTCCTGGCCATCGCGGTGCTGAAACCCATGCGGGCGAAGCATATGGCCACGGCCTAGGCCGCGCCGTCGGCGACCCCAATCCACGGCACCTGACCGGGCCGTTTGACAGAAGAGGGCTTTTTCCCTAGATACCGCCCACTTCGCGGGCCGTAAGGGCCCGCGTCGTGTTTCGCGACCCGTGGTTTGAGCCGGCGCTTCGGCCGCAGACCTGTCGGTTCCGGGCAAAATCCCTGGAACAGTAGGAGGGCGCGATCCTCAGCAACCCGCGGCATGATCCCGAAAAGTGGTCTTCCGGTTTTCGGATGAAGATCATGCCGCAACAGCAATATCGAGGACGCGAATGACCAAGCGCCACCAGGCGAAGTACAAGATCGACCGTCGGATGGGCCAGAATATCTGGGGCCGCCCGAAGTCGCCCGTGAACAAACGCGAATATGGCCCGGGCCAGCACGGCCAGCGCCGCAAGGGCAAGCTCTCGGACTATGGCGTGCAATTGCGCGCCAAGCAGAAGCTCAAGGGCTACTACGCCAACCTGTCGGAACGCCAATTCCACGGCATCTATGACGAGGCGCGCCGCCTTAAAGGCGACACCGGCGCCAACATGATCGGCCTGTTGGAGCGCCGCCTCGACACCGTGATCTACCGCGCCAAATTGGTGCCGACCGTTTTCGCCGCGCGCCAATTCATCAGCCACGGCCATATCAAGGTGAACGGCAAGCGCGTCACCGTCGCGAGCTACAAGGTCAAGGTCGGCGACGAGATCGAGGTCCGCGAGAAGTCGAAGCAGCTTGGACTCGTGCTCGAGGCCAATGCGCTCGCCGAGCGCGACGTGCCCGACTATATCGACGTCGATCACTCCAAGCAGACGGCGAAACTGGCGCGCGTGCCGAGCCCGGCCGACGTGCCCTACCCGGTCGTTATGGAGCCGCATCTCGTCGTCGAATATTACTCGCGGTAACGGTCACTCCTTCCGTATCGCTGAAAACAGCGAGCCCGGAATCCATACTCACCGACGGCGGCACGCCGAAAGTGAATATGGATTCCGGGCTTTTCTTTTTGGCTCTTCGTATTTGCGAAGCAGCCGAACGGTGGCTTTACGCCGCGCTTTCCTTTACCGCGACGCCCTTGTCCTTGAGCAAGGACTGCAACTCGCCGGCCTGGAACATCTCACGGATAATATCGCAGCCGCCGACGAATTCGCCCTTCACGTAAAGCTGGGGGATCGTCGGCCAATTCGAATAGTTCTTGATGCCGCCGCGCAGATCGTCGTTCTCGAGCACATTGAGCCCCTTATAGGGGACGCCCAGGTAATCGAGGATCTGCACCACCTGGCCGGAAAAGCCGCACATGGGAAATTGCGGCGTGCCCTTCATGAAGAGCACCACGTCGTTAGCCTTGACTTCGTTATCGATGAATTGGTCGATCGACATCACGGTTTATCCCTGTTGCCGCCGCGGGTTTCCCCGCGCCGAATCTCGCCCTGAAGCCTTGCAATATATGTACCGCAAAAGCTCCACAAAACCCAAATGGCTGAGAATCGCGGCCAAAATCGAGCGTAAAATCAGCCGATAATGGGCGTCCTGTGGGGACAAGCCCAGGCGGAAGGACGTTTCACGGCTGAGCGTCACGAAAGAATGAGTAAGGCGCCCTCACCGCTCCGGGATGCCGGTCTGCAGCGCCAGCGCATGCAGCTTGCCGCCCATTTCGGCTTTCAGCGCTTCATAGACGATCTGGTGCTGCTGGACGCGCGATTTGCCGCGGAAGGATTCGGCGATGACGGTCGCGGCATAGTGATCGCCGTCGCCGGCGAGATCGCGGATCGTCACCTCGGCATCCGGAATGCGGGTCCGGATCAGGCGCTCGATGTCATTGGCCGCCATGGGCATAGCGCATCTCCTCGCTGGACACCCTTCCCGGCGAGCGTCGTCCTCCCGATCGTCGTCTTGGCTTAGCAGAATAGGTCGAGGTGGCAAGGGCATGGAAGGGCGGTCAAGAAGCCGCCGGTGGAGTTGGTGGGGACCGCCAAGTGTCCAGCGTTGCGTGCTCCTGGACGACGGCCATCGCGCGATGCATGTTCCGCCGCCAATGCTTGCGGTGAGGGAGGATTTCATGTTCCGGCCGGTTTTACTTGCGAGCGCACTTCTCGCCTTGAGCCTGGACCCGGCATCGGCGCAGCAACCGACGCAAGCGCAGCGCGACGCGATCCGCGCCTCGTGCCGCTCCGACTTCATGGCCAATTGCGCGAGCGTCACGCCCGGCGGCAAGGAAGCGCTGGAATGCTTGCTGCGGAATCAGGCGAAATTGTCGCCCGCCTGTAACACGGCCGTGAGCGCCGTCGTCCCGGCACAGCAAGCGCCCGCAGCCGCGCCCGCCGCACACGCTCCGGCCACTCCGGCCCCCGCTGCCGCCGAGCAAGCCGCGCCAAAGCCCGCGGCGGCATCCGAGACCGCGCCCAAATCGGCGGAGACTGAGGAAACCCAGCTCAAAGCGGTGCGGCAGTCCTGCACGCTCAACGACTTCATGACGCATTGCTCATGGATCAAGCCGGACAATCCCGAGCTTCTGCTTTGCCTGCAATCGAACGCAGCCGATCTGTCGCCGGCGTGCCAAGCCGCGGTCCAAGGCTCGCGGCCGCCGGCAGCGCAAGCGCCTGAGAAGAAGCCGGCTGCAACGTCGCCAAGCAAGAAATCGACGGCGGTGCGCGAACCAGCTCCGGCCGCCGCGCCGGCCGCAGCTTCCGCAGCGCCATCCGCGCCGCCGAGCGAAGCGCAAAAATCGGCTATCCGCGCCGCCTGCCGCTCCGACTTCATGGCGAATTGCTCCGGCGTCCAGCCGGGCGGCGCCGAGGCGCTGCAGTGCCTCAAGAGCAATGCAGCGAAACTGTCGAGCGCGTGCCGCAGCGCAGTGGCGGCCATTGGCGGCGCAGGCGCTGGCAGTTCGCCGGCAGCGGCATCTGCGCCGCCCGCCGCGGGCGCGCCTGTGCCCGCTGTCGCTCCGCTCGGGCCGATCCCGCCAATGCGGCCGCGGGACGCTCTGGCGATCCTCGCAGTATGCCGCGCCGAACAGCAGTCGCTGTGCAGCGGCATCCCGATCGGCGGCGGGCGCATTCTGTCCTGCCTTGCCGATCACGCGCCGCAATTGTCACTGGAATGCTATCAGGCGCTCGCGCGCGCGACGCGGTGAGCCAGGGCTGTACTGATGAATTGAGGTCGATGGGGCCGCTGGTGGTCCATGTGCGCTATACCCCCGAAAGCGACCGCGACAGTCGCTGGCCGGCGCGGCAGCTAAGGGCCATGAGCGGACTCTCGCTATTTTGGAGTTTGCAAATATTCGGCCAGTGCGAGCATCCGTTGGTAGAGACGCCACCAGGTATTCTTAGGAAACTTGGTATTGTCGAAATCATACCGAACCCACATGTCAGGCTGCAAAGCGGCATCGGGGACGAATGATAGATAGCGTTCACCGCTTGGCGTACTTGTGTTGACCGACTTTACGACTAGCGGCAACCCAAACTTGTCCAAGTAGCCCTTGTAGATGAATATCTCGAATGCGGGAGGGTTGCTTGGTGTTGGGGCGCCCAGCGATATCCGGACAAAACCATCGCTGTCGGCTTCTTGAGACTTGGTTTGGGCAAGCCATTCTTTTGTCTTAGCGTCAACCGTTAGTGGACCTTGTCCCGGGACGTAGTTGAAAACGATATTACGAGGCAATTCATTGGAGCTGTAAGGCTTTGGCCATCCCGACCTCGGCTGAAGTCCGAGTTCGGTTGCGTCAAACGGAGTCGACTGTAGCTTATTGAACCTGATGTTGGGCGGCCGGGACGCAGTCACCGTAGTTTGATCCAGCATCCAGTCCTTAGGTACATAAAAAGCGTACGGACCCAAGTTGATTTGCTGGATGTCGTCGCTCGCGTGCGTATTGTGCGTCGGGCTGATCAGCGCAAAAATGGCCACCGCCAAAATGGGGTTTCGGACGTAAGTTTTCGCAAGCTGGCGCATTTGGAAATAATTGTGGTTGAATTTCGCTATTCGCAGGTTAATTGCCATCGCTCCAAAGCGTTAAAGAGGTGACGTCTGGTCCTTTAATCGCGATACCCGCCGAGGGTCATAAACTGCTGCGGCGGCTCCAATTACCGATGTCGGCTTTACTTCCACTAACGGACACTAGGCGGACAGACCGCACAGGGATATTGATAGTTCTCATCAAACCCTGGGCAGGAGTTGACCTTGGCAAACTTCAATGAAAATGCGGAGCGAGCTGTAGAGCAGACCATGAACCAAACGCGTGGGGCAATGGAACAGTACTTTCGATTTTGTTCAGAAGGCATTTTCATCTTATCCATTGGGCAACACCGAGCTGACTGAAAAAATGAAGAGCTTCACCGAAGGAAATATCGCCGAAGCTCAGAAGTTCGTGCAAAAGCTCGGCCAAGCGAAGGATTTTCAGGACGCGCTTCGAATTCAGACCGAATATTTGCAGAATCAATTTCAGGCATTCGGCGAACAGACAAAGAGCCTGACTGAATCATTTACCAAGGCGACAACGGGCGTCGTGAAGAACCCGTTCAGAAATTACTAGCGCGAACTTGCTACGCCTTGCCGGCCATATAGGTCGGCAGCCAGGTCTCGAAGCTTGATTTGAGATCCTCGACCGGCAGCGGCCGTTCTCCCGCCACCGCGACAATGCGGCCGCCGGTGGCACCGAGCCGCATGAAGGGCACGCCGGCTTCCTTCGCTCGTTGCGCGATAGGCTCGGAGTTCCGCGCCGTGACCACGTAGCGCGCCTGATCCTCACCGAACCAGAACGCATGCGCGGGCATCCCCGCCGGCGCTTCCAGAACGGCGCCGACATTCGACGCCATCGCCATTTCGGCGAGCGCGACCAACAGACCGCCATCGGACACGTCATGCGCCGCCGACACCAGGCCGTCGCGGATCAAGCCGCGCACGAATTCGGCATGACGAAGCTCGGCGGCAAGATCGACCGGCGGCGGCGCCCCCTCTTCGCGGCCGCAGATCTCGCGCAGATAGATCGACTGGCCGAGCCAGCCGCGCGTCTGCCCGATCAGCATGATCGCTTCGCCTTCGGCGGCGAAGGCGAGCGTCATGGATTTGGTGAATTCGTCGAGCACACCGACGCCGCCGATGGTCGGCGTCGGCAGAATGGCGCGGCCATTGGTCTCGTTATAGAGCGACACATTGCCGGACACGACTGGGAACGACAGCGCCCTGCAGGCTTCGCCGATGCCGCGGATGCAGCCGACGAGCTGCGCCATGATCTCGGGCCGCTCCGGATTGCCGAAATTCAGATTATCGGTGACGGCGAGCGGCTTGCCGCCGACGGCGGAAATGTTGCGAAAGGCCTCGGCCACCGCCTGCTTGCCGCCTTCATACGGATCGGCCTCGCAATAGCGCGGCGTCACGTCCGACGTCAGCGCCAGCGCTTTCGGGCCCATCGTTGATGCGCACCACCGCTGCATCGCCGCCCGGGCGCTGCACCGTATTGCCCAGAATGACGTGGTCGTATTGCTCCCAGACCCAGCGCTTGGAGCAGAGATCCGGCGAGCCGATCATTTTTTTCAGAGCATCAGCGGTGCTCATCGGCGGCTTGAGCGACGCCGCGTCGATCACCGGAAGCTTTGCGCCGTCCTTGTGCGGGCGATCGTAAAGTGGCGCTTCGTCGCCGAGCTCCTTGATCGGCAGGTCGGCCATGACCGCGTCGGCATGGCGGACGACAAAGCGCTTGGTCGGCGTGGTTTTGCCGACAATGGCGAAGTCCAATCCCCATTTGCGGAAGATGGCTTCGGCTTCTTTCTCCTTCTCCGGCTTGAGCACCATGAGCATGCGCTCCTGGCTCTCCGACAGCATCATCTCGTAGGCACTCATGCCGGTTTCGCGGCACGGCACCGTGTCGAGATCGAGCGTGACGCCGAGATCGCCTTTGGCGCCCATCTCAACCGCGGAACACGTAAGACCGGCGGCGCCCATGTCCTGGATGGCGATGACGCAGCCCTTGGCCATGATTTCGAGGCAGGCTTCGAGCAGGAGCTTTTCCGAGAACGGATCGCCGACTTGCACGGTCGGCCGCTTCTCCTCGGCATCGGCGCCGAATTCGGCCGAGGCCATGGTGGCGCCGTGGATGCCGTCGCGGCCGGTTTTCGAACCGAGATAGACGATCGGCATGCCAACGCCCGACGCCGCCGAATAGAAGATCTTGTCCTTCTCGGCGATGCCGACCGCCATGGCGTTGACCAGGATGTTGCCATCGTAGCGGCGATGAAACCGCACCTCGCCGCCGACGGTCGGCACGCCGAAGGAATTGCCATAGCCGCCAATGCCGGCGACGACGCCGGACACGAGCGAGCGCGTTTTCGGATTGTTGGGATCGCCGAACGAAAGTGCATTGAGACAGGCGATCGGGCGCGCGCCCATGGTGAAGACGTCGCGCAAAATGCCGCCGACGCCGGTCGCTGCACCCTGATAGGGCTCGATATAGCTCGGGTGGTTGTGGCTCTCCATCTTGAAGACGACCGCGAGCCCGTCGCCGATATCGATGACGCCGGCATTCTCGCCCGGCCCCTGGATCACCCAGGGTGCCTTGGTCGGCAGGGTGCGCAGATGGATGCGCGAGGACTTATAGGAGCAATGCTCGTTCCACATCGCCGAGAAAATGCCGAGCTCGGTGAAGCTCGGCACCCGGCCGATGAGTTTGAGGATGCGCTCATACTCGTCCGGCTTGAGGCCGTGCTGCGCGATCAATTCGGCGGTGATGGCGGGCTCGTTGGAAATCATCAAGAGAGCTTTGGTCCGTTATCTTTTGGCCTTTTGGCCTGCCGTGACGGCCGTCACGCCGCCAGCTTGAAGTGATCGACCAATCCCGCGAACAGGCCGCGGCCGTCGGTGCGGCCCATCGCGGGCTCAACATGATTTTCCGGATGCGGCATCATGCCGAGCACATTGCCGTGCTCATTGATGATGCCGGCGATGCCGTTCATGGCGCCGTTGTGATTCCAGTTCGGATCGACAATGCCATCGGGCGATGAATAACGGAACAGCACCCTGCCCTCGCCTTCGAGCCGTGCGATGGTTTCGCCGTCGGCAATATAATTGCCTTCGCCGTGGGCGACCGGGACGCGGATCACCTGGCCGGCATTGTAGCCGCGCGTGAACGGCGTATCGGAACGCTCGACGCGCAGATAAACGTCGCGGCAGATGAAGCGCAGCTGCGCATTGCGCATCAGCACGCCCGGCAACAATCCGGCCTCGCAGGCGATCTGAAAACCGTTGCAGACCGCGAGCACGACCCCGCCCTTTTGCGCAAAGGCGCGCACCGCGTCCATGATCGGCGCGCGCGCCGCAATGGCGCCGCAGCGCAGATAATCGCCGTAGGAGAAGCCGCCGGGGATGACGACGACGTCGGTGCCCGCCGGCAGCGCCGTGTCGGCATGCCAGACCATCGCCGGCTCCTTGCCGGAGACAAGCCGCAACGCACGCGCCATGTCGCGCTCGCGATTGATGCCGGGGAAGACGACGACGGCTGATTTCATCTTGGTTCAGACCGGCCGGGCCGGCTCCATTCATCCGCTAACGTCGATCCGATAATTCTCGATAACGGTATTGGCGAGCAGCTTCTCGGCGGCGTTTTTCAGCGCGGCTTCCGCCTGCGCCCGGTCGCCGGTTTCGATCTCGATGTCGAAAACCTTGCCCTGGCGCACGCTCGCCACCCCGTTCACGCCGAGCGTCTTCAGCGCGCCCTCGATGGCCTTGCCCTGGGGGTCCAAAATCCCCGATTTCAGCGTGACCGTCACTCTGGCTTTCATTGGACACGGGCTTTCATGACGGGCCGCCTTTGCGCCGGGCGCTGCAAATTCACCCCTTCAATATGGATGAATCGGCCCTCCCGCAACCACCGGCCGTCCCAATACACCGCGGCTTTTCATAGTCTCGGAGCAAAATTAAGGATGGCCGGCGAGATGCCAAGCCTAGTGGGACTTCGACGCCGCGTTTTCGAACAATTGTCCGTAGCCGCCGACATAACCGTTGTCGCCGACGAGCCGCATTGCCGCCCAAAACGCCGCCGTTGCCGACGACACAACGGGGATGCCGAATTCCTGTTCGAGCGGCCGCGCCACGCCGAGCGTGCGCAGTCCGCCGCAGGAGATCAGGATGGCATCGGCATCCGGCGCCTGCGCGGCGGCGCTTTGCGCCAGCGTGATGATGTCGGCCTCGGTCTTTTTGTGCGGCTCGGCGAATTCGACGATGTTGAAGCAGGTGAGCGACAGCACGTCGATATCGGCCGCGGCCAGAAGCTCCTGCAAGCGCCGGTTCACGACATCGGTATAAGCGGTGGCGACCGCGATCCGCTTGGCGCCGACT
This sequence comes from uncultured Alphaproteobacteria bacterium, assembly GCA_963746715.1. Lineage (GTDB taxonomy): Bacteria > Pseudomonadota > Alphaproteobacteria > Rhizobiales > Xanthobacteraceae > BOG-931. The sequence continues at coordinate 25,149 of CAVVCW010000007.1, forward strand.
TCGCGGAGCCCATCGAGAACGGATTGGCTCATGGTCGAAACCGGAAGCCCGGTGCGACGGCGCAATTCTTCGAGCAGATCCTGATGCGCCTGCGGGCCGCGATAGAAAGTCAGCGACGTGCCGATCACCATGATGGCGTCGACGCCCTGGGCGACAAGATAATCGACGGCGGGGATGATGGCGTTCCAGGCCGGATCGTAGCCTTGCGGGGTGAGGTCGCGCACCGGGGCCGAGCGCGCGATGAAGCGCACGCCCGGATACATCGCCGGCCCCTCCGGCGGGATCTCGTGGTTTGCGGTCGGAACGACAAGGCCGATGGTCAAATCGTTCCGCATCTGGTGCGCCCGCGCGAACCCAACTCGCTGAAAACTAGCCCTTGACCAGGATCGGCCCGGTGCCTTGCGGCCGTTCGCCCTCGTTCATGATGCCGAGGCGCTTCGCCACTTCGGTATAGGCTTCAAGGAGCCCGCCGAGATCGCGGCGGAAACGGTCCTTGTCGAGCTTCTCGTTCGACTTGATGTCCCACAGCCGGCAGGAGTTGGGCGAAATCTCGTCGGCGACGACGATCCGCATCAGATCGTTCTCCCACAGCCGGCCGGTCTCCATCTTGAAGTCGACCAGACGGATGCCGACGCCGAGGAACAGGCCGGACAGGAAGTCGTTGACGCGGATGGCGAGCGACATGATGTCGTCGATCTCCTGCGGCGTCGCCCAGCCGAACGCGGTGATGTGTTCTTCCGACACCATCGGATCGTTGAGCTGATCGTTCTTGTAATAGAACTCGATGATCGAGCGCGGCAGCTGCGTGCCTTCCTCGATGCCAAGCCGCTGCGACAGCGAGCCCGCGGCGATATTGCGCACGACGACTTCGAGCGGAATGATCTCGACCTCGCGGATCAATTGCTCGCGCATATTGAGGCGGCGAATGAAGTGCGTCGGCACGCCGATATCGTTGAGGTGCTGGAAGACGTATTCGGAGATCCGGTTATTGAGGACTCCCTTGCCTTCGATCACCTCGTGCTTTTTGGCATTGAAGGCGGTCGCATCGTCCTTGAAGTGCTGGATCAGCGTTCCAGGCTCGGGCCCCTCGTAAAGGACCTTCGCCTTGCCTTCATAGATTCGGCGACGGCGGCTCATTGGAGTGTACCGGGTTTTTGTAAAATCCATAGGGATGCCGTGGCTCCATTTCAGAGGTTAGGTCCGCGGCGGCGGTAACAGGCTCGCTGTCGACCGTGTGCAACTCGGCACAGGGTGCGACTCGACACAGTTTGCGACTCAACTCAGCGGCCCTTCGCGACGCAAAAGCTAGCCGAAGGTGCCGCACAGTACAATCGGCATAGACCCGCGCGCCCACAATCGCAACGACCATCTGCGGGCGCTGGACCGGTTGCCTTGACGGGTTACCCCCGTTATGCAAGGCGACAATTGGCTTACAATGCGGCAAAACCGTTTCCCAACCCGTTCCACGCAAAAGGCCCGAGGCCATGACCACATTCGACAAGCGCGAAGAAGGCTTCGAACAGCAATTCGCGCATGATGAGGCACTCAGGTTCAAGGCGACCGCGCGCCGCAACAAGATGCTGGGCCTATGGGCGGCCGAGAAGCTAGGCATGTCCGGCGCCGAGGCCGACAGCTATGCGCTGTCGGTCGTGATGCTCGATGTCGACAAGAAGGGCGACGTGGCGGAGAAGATCCACAAGGACTTCGCCGCCAAAGGCGTCGCGCAATCCGCGCACCAGATCGAGCGTACGATGAGCGAATTGTTGGCGCGAGCCGTCGCCGACATCAAAGCCGGCCACTAGCGCGCCGGTGGCGCACGCAAATTCCGACGGCGGAATTATAGAAAAATTGTCGCGATAGGGAGACATTCATGGCCATTGCCAATTTCACGCTCGCCAACCGGCTGCACGCCGGAGAGACGGTCTATTCCGGCTGGTGCGGCCTGCCCTATCCCATTGTTGCCGAAACCTTGGCGCGCGACGGCTTTTCGGCCGTCACCATCGAAAGCCAGCACGGCCTGTGGGACACCGGCGGCATTCTCAACGGCATAGCCGCGGTGCGCCAGGGCGGCGCGGCGCCGATCGTGCGCGTTCCGCTCAACGATTTCGCTTTGGTGAGCCGCTCACTCGATTTCGGCGCTGAAGGCATTATCGCGCCGATGATCAACACGCCGGCCGACGCGCGCGCCTTTGCCGCGGCGGCGAAATTTCCGCCGACCGGCGAGCGCAGTTGGGGCCCGCACCGCGCGACGACATTCGCCGGCCTCTCCGATCAGTCGGTCTATCTGCGCGAAGCCAACGACAATATCGTTACGCTGGCGATGATCGAGACCCGCACCGCGCTGAAGAATTTCGAGGCAATCATCACGACGCCAGGCATCGACGGCTTCTTTCTCGGCCCGTCGGATCTGTCGATTGCGCTGTCGGACGGCAAGAGCGTCGATCCGCTGTCAAAAGAAGTCGAGGGCCATCTCGACACCATGATCGCCGGCGCACAGAAGGCGAAGAAGATTCCCGGCGCCTATTGCCATTCGGCCGAACGCGCCGCCGCGCTCGCCAAGCGCGGCGTAAAATTCCTCGCGGTATCGAGCGACCTGTCGATGCTGCGCGCGGGAGCCGCAGCGGCGCTAAAGGTGATCAAAGGCTAGAGCATCGTTGCAGCGGCCTACGGCGCGCCGGGCAGCATGCGCGTCAGCGTGCGGTCGCGCCAGACGTGATGGTGCACGATCGCGGCGCAGGCGTGAACGCCGGCCAGAATCAGCAGCGCGTCCGCCAAATAAGCGTGCAACCCGAGCATCTGCCTTGCGATCGCGCGATCGGCCGGCCACGGCGACGCAAAGTCCCAGATGCCGAAGATCGGCAGATCGTGACCACGCTTGAGCTGCACGATGATGCCGAGAAACGGCACCACAACGAGCAACGCGTAGAGCGCGAAGTGGCTCAGCTTTGCGGCGATCTCGGTCAATCGGCCGAAAGGTGTCACTTCGGGCGGCGGCGGCGGATTAACGAAACGCCAGATCAGCCGAATGACGAGCAAAGCCAGAACGCATTGGCCGAGCGTCATATGGATGAGGAAACCAAAGCCGCGCACCGGGCCCCTCGGCAAATCGTCGCCGAACTGACCAAGCAGCCACCCGCAAATGACAAATAGTGCGGTGAGCCAGTGCACGACTTGGGGGATAGCGCCATATCGCGACGCCGAGTTTCGCAGTTGCATGATTGAGACCTTGATATGCGGCGGGCAGATATGGGGCAGGATTTGCGAGCAGCGTACTTTTGAACTGAAAGAATTCTAATTCAGCCGATCGCTTCGTCGATGTGCGCAAGGGCCGCTGGCATATCAGACTCGATCGCCGTGGCAAGCACTTCGACGATGCGATAGTCGTGCGCCGCAAGCCAGGCATGCCGCTCGCGTCGCGTGGTTTCAATTGCGTCACTTTTTTCCGCCGGCATGATTTCGATGACGAGGCGCAGCGGAAACGACACAAAGTCGCAGATGTGCTGACCGATCGGCGTCTGCCGCTTGAAGCCGCGGCCGGCGAAGCGGCGATCGTTGGTAAGCGCCTGCCACAACAGCCGCTCCGCATCGGTCGGATTGCGGCGCAGAAGCCGCGCCAGTCCGCGCACCGGGCCGCGCTCTTTCGGCACGCGGCCGGAGCCGTGTTCGGCCAGGAGCTCGCGCAGCATTTCGGCCTGCGCGCCGTCGAGCACGCCGCCGCGCGCCGGGCCTTTGCGGCCCTCCGCGATCGACATGATCACGCCGTGCAGTGTCTGGATGTCCTGCTGCGTCGGCTGCATGCGCGAAAAAATGTTGCGCAGATTGATCTGCATGGTCTCGCGCTTGTCGGGCGGGCGGAAGAATTCGACTTTTTCCAGTTCGCGTTCGAGCGCGGCAAAGAAAGCCAGCAATTGCTGCTTCGGCGCCGCCGCAGATTTGTCGGGCATGCCGAACGGCAATTTCTCTTCCGTTGAGAGCTTGAACCATTCGTAGGCGATGATGACGATGGCTTGCGCCAAGTTGAGCGAAGCGAAGGCCGGATTGACCGGCAGGGTGACGATACAGTCGGCGAGCGCGACCTCGTCGTTTTCGAGCCCGTTGCGCTCGCGGCCGAACACGATCGCGACCGTCTCGCCGGCCGTGATCCGCGGTGCGATCTGCCGCGCGGCCTCGGCCGGTCCGATGACGGGCTTGGCCTGATCGTGGGCGCGCGCGGTCGTCGCCAGCACGAAGCTGCAATCGGCAATCGCTTGGTCCAGCGTGTCGTAGAGCTTGGCGCCGTCGAGGATGCGGTCGCGCCGGCCGCCATCATCTGCGCCTTGTCGTTCGGCCAGCCTTGCCGCGGCTTCACCAGCCGCAGCCGCGCCAGGCCGAAATTGGCCATGGCGCGCGCGGCAGCCCCGATATTCTCGCCGAGTTGCGGCTCGACCAGAACCACCACCGGGCCGGGTGTCTCGACCCAGCGCTTGGTCTTGTCGGTGCCGGCGCCGGACATGCAGTGCTCCTCGGCGGGCAAATGCCCTCAACGCGCAGCCCCTGCCCAAGCCAGCCGCTTGCGTCAAGCGGCGGCACCGTATCCGGCCGAAAACACCCGGTGGCTCCCGCCGGAACTTTCGCTTCGGCGCGCCAGGTCCCTACCTGCGCCACTATTTCGCGGCACGCCGTCCATCCACCTGCTGACAAGGCTTTTACCAACGGAATA
>CAVVCW010000008.1:0-354519 GCA_963746715.1 uncultured Alphaproteobacteria bacterium
GCCGGTGGCACCGAGCCGCATGAAGGCCACGCCGGCTTCCTTCGCTCGTTGCGCGATGGGCTCGGAGTTCCGCGCCGTGACGACGTAGCGCGCCTGATCCTCGCCGAACCAGAACGCATGCGCGGGCATCCCCGCCGGCGCTTCCAGAACGGCGCCGACATTCGACGCCATCGCCATTTCGGCGAGCGCGACCAACAGACCGCCATCGGACACGTCATGCGCCGCCGACACCAGGCCGTCGCGGATCAAGCCGCGCACGAATTCGGCATGACGAAGCTCGGCGGCAAGATCGACCGGCGGCGGCGCGCCCTCTTCGCGGCCGCAGATCTCGCGCAGATAGATCGACTGGCCGAGCCAGCCGCGCGTCTGCCCGATCAGCATGATCGCTTCGCCTTCGGCGGCGAAGGCGAGCGTCATGGATTTGGTGAATTCGTCGAGCACACCGACGCCGCCGATGGTCGGCGTCGGCAGAATGGCGCGGCCATTGGTCTCGTTATAGAGCGACACATTGCCGGACACGACCGGGAACGACAGCGCCCTGCAGGCTTCGCCGATGCCGCGGATGCAGCCGACGAGCTGCGCCATGATCTCGGGCCGCTCCGGATTGCCGAAATTCAGATTGTCGGTGACGGCGAGCGGCTTGCCGCCGACGGCGGAAATGTTGCGAAAGGCCTCGGCCACCGCCTGCTTGCCGCCTTCATACGGATCGGCCTCGCAATAGCGCGGCGTCACGTCCGACGTCAGCGCCAGCGCTTTCGGCCCATCATTGATGCGCACCACCGCGGCATCGCCGCCCGGGCGCTGCACCGTATTGCCCAGAATGACGTGGTCGTATTGCTCCCAGACCCAGCGCTTGGAGCAGAGATCCGGCGACCCGATCATTTTTTTCAGAGCATCGGCGGTGCTCATCGGCGGCTTGAGCGATGCCGCGTCGATCACCGGAAGCTTTGCGCCGTCCTTGTGCGGGCGATCGTAAAGTGGCGCTTCGTCGCCGAGCTCCTTGATCGGCAGGTCGGCCATGACCGCGTCGGCATGGCGGACGACAAAGCGCTTGGTCGGCGTCGTCTCGCCGACAATGGCGAAGTCCAAACCCCATTTGCGGAAGATGGCTTCGGCTTCTTTCTCCTTCTCCGGCTTGAGCACCATGAGCATGCGCTCCTGGCTCTCCGACAGCATCATCTCGTAGGCACTCATGCCGGTTTCGCGGCACGGCACCGTGTCGAGATCGAGCGTGACGCCGAGATCGCCTTTGGCGCCCATCTCAACCGCGGAACACGTAAGACCGGCGGCGCCCATGTCCTGGATGGCGATGACGCAGCCCTTGGCCATGATTTCGAGGCAGGCTTCGAGCAGGAGCTTTTCCGAGAACGGATCGCCGACTTGCACGGTCGGCCGCTTCTCCTCGGCATCGGCGCCGAATTCGGCCGAGGCCATGGTGGCGCCGTGGATGCCGTCGCGGCCGGTTTTCGAACCGAGATAGACGATCGGCATGCCGACGCCCGACGCCGCCGAATAGAAGATCTTGTCCTTCTCGGCGATGCCGACCGCCATGGCGTTGACCAGGATGTTGCCATCGTAGCGGCGATGAAACCGCACCTCGCCGCCGACGGTCGGCACGCCGAAGGAATTGCCATAGCCGCCAATGCCGGCGACGACGCCGGACACGAGCGAGCGCGTTTTCGGATTGTTGGGATCGCCGAACGAAAGTGCATTGAGACAGGCGATCGGGCGCGCGCCCATGGTGAAGACGTCGCGCAAAATGCCGCCGACGCCGGTCGCTGCACCCTGATAGGGCTCGATATAGCTCGGGTGGTTGTGGCTCTCCATCTTGAAGACGACCGCGAGCCCGTCGCCGATATCGATGACGCCGGCATTCTCGCCCGGCCCCTGGATCACCCAGGGTGCCTTGGTCGGCAGCGTGCGCAGATGGATGCGCGAGGACTTATAGGAGCAATGCTCGTTCCACATCGCCGAGAAAATGCCGAGCTCGGTGAAGCTCGGCACCCGGCCGATGAGTTTGAGGATGCGCTCATACTCGTCCGGCTTGAGGCCGTGCTGCGCGATCAATTCGGCGGTGATGGCGGGCTCGTTGGAAATCATCAAGAGAGCTTTGGTCCGTTATCTTTTGGCCTTTTGGCCTGCCGTGACGGCCGTCACGCCGCCAGCTTGAAGTGATCGACCAATCCCGCGAACAGGCCGCGGCCGTCGGTGCGGCCCATCGCGGGCTCAACATGATTTTCCGGATGCGGCATCATGCCGAGCACATTGCCGTGCTCATTGATGATGCCGGCGATGCCGTTCATGGCGCCGTTGTGATTCCAGTTCGGATCGACAATGCCATCGGGCGATGAATAACGGAACAGCACCCTGCCCTCGCCTTCGAGCCGTGCGATGGTTTCGCCGTCGGCAATATAATTGCCTTCGCCGTGGGCGACCGGGACGCGGATCACCTGGCCGGCATTGTAGCCGCGCGTGAACGGCGTATCGGAACGCTCGACGCGCAGATAAACGTCGCGGCAGATGAAGCGCAGCTGCGCATTGCGCATCAGCACGCCCGGCAACAATCCGGCCTCGCAGGCGATCTGAAAACCGTTGCAGACCGCGAGCACGACCCCGCCCTTTTGCGCAAAGGCGCGCACCGCGTCCATGATCGGCGCGCGCGCCGCAATGGCGCCGCAGCGCAGATAATCGCCGTAGGAGAAGCCGCCGGGGATGACGACGACGTCGGTGCCCGCCGGCAGCGCCGTGTCGGCATGCCAGACCATCGCCGGCTCCTTGCCGGAGACAAGCCGCAACGCACGCGCCATGTCGCGCTCGCGATTGATGCCGGGGAAGACGACGACGGCTGATTTCATCTTGGTTCAGACCGGCCGGGCCGGCTCCATTCATCCGCTAACGTCGATCCGATAATTCTCGATAACGGTATTGGCGAGCAGCTTCTCGGCGGCGTTTTTCAGCGCGGCTTCCGCCTGCGCCCGGTCGCCGGTTTCGATCTCGATGTCGAAAACCTTGCCCTGGCGCACGCTCGCCACCCCGTTCACGCCGAGCGTCTTCAGCGCGCCCTCGATGGCCTTGCCCTGGGGGTCCAAAATCCCCGATTTCAGCGTGACCGTCACTCTGGCTTTCATTGGACACGGGCTTTCATGACGGGCCGCCTTTGCGCCGGGCGCTGCAAATTCACCCCTTCAATATGGATGAATCGGCCCTCCCGCAACCACCGGCCGTCCCAATACACCGCGGCTTTTCATAGTCTCGGAGCAAAATTAAGGATGGCCGGCGAGATGCCAAGCCTAGTGGGACTTCGACGCCGCGTTTTCGAACAATTGTCCGTAGCCGCCGACATAACCGTTGTCGCCGACGAGCCGCATTGCCGCCCAAAACGCCGCCGTTGCCGACGACACAACGGGGATGCCGAATTCCTGTTCGAGCGGCCGCGCCACGCCGAGCGTGCGCAGTCCGCCGCAGGAGATCAGGATGGCATCGGCATCCGGCGCCTGCGCGGCGGCGCTTTGCGCCAGCGTGATGATGTCGGCCTCGGTCTTTTTGTGCGGCTCGGCGAATTCGACGATGTTGAAGCAGGTGAGCGACAGCACGTCGATATCGGCCGCGGCCAGAAGCTCCTGCAAGCGCCGGTTCACGACATCGGTATAAGCGGTGGCGACCGCGATCCGCTTGGCGCCGACTTCGCGGAGCCCATCGAGAACGGATTGGCTCATGGTCGAAACCGGAAGCCCGGTGCGACGGCGCAATTCTTCGAGCAGATCCTGATGCGCCTGCGGGCCGCGATAGAAAGTCAGCGACGTGCCGATCACCATGATGGCGTCGACGCCCTGGGCGACAAGATAATCGACGGCGGGGATGATGGCGTTCCAGGCCGGATCGTAGCCTTGCGGGGTGAGGTCGCGCACCGGGGCCGAGCGCGCGATGAAGCGCACGCCCGGATACATCGCCGGCCCCTCCGGCGGGATCTCGTGGTTTGCGGTCGGAACGACAAGGCCGATGGTCAAATCGTTCCGCATCTGGTGCGCCCGCGCGAACCCAACTCGCTGAAAACTAGCCCTTGACCAGGATCGGCCCGGTGCCTTGCGGCCGTTCGCCCTCGTTCATGATGCCGAGGCGCTTCGCCACTTCGGTATAGGCTTCAAGGAGCCCGCCGAGATCGCGGCGGAAACGGTCCTTGTCGAGCTTCTCGTTCGACTTGATGTCCCACAGCCGGCAGGAGTCGGGCGAAATCTCGTCGGCGACGACGATCCGCATCAGATCGTTCTCCCACAGCCGGCCGGTCTCCATCTTGAAGTCGACCAGACGGATGCCGACGCCGAGGAACAGGCCGGACAGGAAGTCGTTGACGCGGATGGCGAGCGACATGATGTCGTCGATCTCCTGCGGCGTCGCCCAGCCGAACGCGGTGATGTGTTCTTCCGACACCATCGGATCGTTGAGCTGATCGTTCTTGTAATAGAACTCGATGATCGAGCGCGGCAGCTGCGTGCCTTCCTCGATGCCAAGCCGCTGCGACAGCGAGCCCGCGGCGATATTGCGCACGACGACTTCGAGCGGAATGATCTCGACCTCGCGGATCAATTGCTCGCGCATATTGAGGCGGCGAATGAAGTGCGTCGGCACGCCGATATCGTTGAGGTGCTGGAAGACGTATTCGGAGATCCGGTTATTGAGGACTCCCTTGCCTTCGATCACCTCGTGCTTTTTGGCATTGAAGGCGGTCGCATCGTCCTTGAAGTGCTGGATCAGCGTTCCAGGCTCGGGCCCCTCGTAAAGGACCTTCGCCTTGCCTTCATAGATTCGGCGACGGCGGCTCATTGGAGTGTACCGGGTTTTTGTAAAATCCATAGGGATGCCGTGGCTCCATTTCAGAGGTTAGGTCCGCGGCGGCGGTAACAGGCTCGCTGTCGACCGTGTGCAACTCGGCACAGGGTGCGACTCGACACAGTTTGCGACTCAACTCAGCGGCCCTTCGCGACGCAAAAGCTAGCCGAAGGTGCCGCACAGTACAATCGGCATAGACCCGCGCGCCCACAATCGCAACGACCATCTGCGGGCGCTGGACCGGTTGCCTTGACGGGTTACCCCCGTTATGCAAGGCGACAATTGGCTTACAATGCGGCAAAACCGTTTCCCAACCCGTTCCACGCAAAAGGCCCGAGGCCATGACCACATTCGACAAGCGCGAAGAAGGCTTCGAACAGCAATTCGCGCATGATGAGGCACTCAGGTTCAAGGCGACCGCGCGCCGCAACAAGATGCTGGGCCTATGGGCGGCCGAGAAGCTAGGCATGTCCGGCGCCGAGGCCGACAGCTATGCGCTGTCGGTCGTGATGCTCGATGTCGACAAGAAGGGCGACGTGGCGGAGAAGATCCACAAGGACTTCGCCGCCAAAGGCGTCGCGCAATCCGCGCACCAGATCGAGCGTACGATGAGCGAATTGTTGGCGCGAGCCGTCGCCGACATCAAAGCCGGCCACTAGCGCGCCGGTGGCGCACGCAAATTCCGACGGCGGAATTATAGAAAAATTGTCGCGATAGGGAGACATTCATGGCCATTGCCAATTTCACGCTCGCCAACCGGCTGCACGCCGGAGAGACGGTCTATTCCGGCTGGTGCGGCCTGCCCTATCCCATTGTTGCCGAAACCTTGGCGCGCGACGGCTTTTCGGCCGTCACCATCGAAAGCCAGCACGGCCTGTGGGACACCGGCGGCATTCTCAACGGCATAGCCGCGGTGCGCCAGGGCGGCGCGGCGCCGATCGTGCGCGTTCCGCTCAACGATTTCGCTTTGGTGAGCCGCTCACTCGATTTCGGCGCTGAAGGCATTATCGCGCCGATGATCAACACGCCGGCCGACGCGCGCGCCTTTGCCGCGGCGGCGAAATTTCCGCCGACCGGCGAGCGCAGTTGGGGCCCGCACCGCGCGACGACATTCGCCGGCCTCTCCGATCAGTCGGTCTATCTGCGCGAAGCCAACGACAATATCGTTACGCTGGCGATGATCGAGACCCGCACCGCGCTGAAGAATTTCGAGGCAATCATCACGACGCCAGGCATCGACGGCTTCTTTCTCGGCCCGTCGGATCTGTCGATTGCGCTGTCGGACGGCAAGAGCGTCGATCCGCTGTCAAAAGAAGTCGAGGGCCATCTCGACACCATGATCGCCGGCGCACAGAAGGCGAAGAAGATTCCCGGCGCCTATTGCCATTCGGCCGAACGCGCCGCCGCGCTCGCCAAGCGCGGCGTAAAATTCCTCGCGGTATCGAGCGACCTGTCGATGCTGCGCGCGGGAGCCGCAGCGGCGCTGAAGGTGATCAAAGGCTAGAGCATCGTTGCAGCGGCCTACGGCGCGCCGGGCAGCATGCGCGTCAGCGTGCGGTCGCGCCAGACGTGATGGTGCACGATCGCGGCGCAGGCGTGAACGCCGGCCAGAATCAGCAGCGCGTCCGCCAAATAAGCGTGCAACCCGAGCATCTGCCTTGCGATCGCGCGATCGGCCGGCCACGGCGACGCAAAGTCCCAGATGCCGAAGATCGGCAGATCGTGACCACGCTTGAGCTGCACGATGATGCCGAGAAACGGCACCACAACGAGCAACGCGTAGAGCGCGAAGTGGCTCAGCTTTGCGGCGATCTCGGTCAATCGGCCGAAAGGTGTCACTTCGGGCGGCGGCGGCGGATTAACGAAACGCCAGATCAGCCGAATGACGAGCAAAGCCAGAACGCATTGGCCGAGCGTCATATGGATGAGGAAACCAAAGCCGCGCACCGGGCCCCTCGGCAAATCGTCGCCGAACTGACCAAGCAGCCACCCGCAAATGACAAATAGTGCGGTGAGCCAGTGCACGACTTGGGGGATAGCGCCATATCGCGACGCCGAGTTTCGCAGTTGCATGATTGAGACCTTGATATGCGGCGGGCAGATATGGGGCAGGATTTGCGAGCAGCGTACTTTTGAACTGAAAGAATTCTAATTCAGCCGATCGCTTCGTCGATGTGCGCAAGGGCCGCTGGCATATCAGAACTCGATCGCCGTGGCAAGCACTTCGACGATGCGATAGTCGTGCGCCGCAAGCCAGGCATGCCGCTCGCGTCGCGTGGTTTCAATTGCGTCACTTTTTTCCGCCGGCATGATTTCGATGACGAGGCGCAGCGGAAACGACACAAAGTCGCAGATGTGCTGACCGATCGGCGTCTGCCGCTTGAAGCCGCGGCCGGCGAAGCGGCGATCGTTGGTAAGCGCCTGCCACAACAGCCGCTCCGCATCGGTCGGATTGCGGCGCAGAAGCCGCGCCAGTCCGCGCACCGGGCCGCGCTCTTTCGGCACGCGGCCGGAGCCGTGTTCGGCCAGGAGCTCGCGCAGCATTTCGGCCTGCGCGCCGTCGAGCACGCCGCCGCGCGCCGGGCCTTTGCGGCCCTCCGCGATCGACATGATCACGCCGTGCAGTGTCTGGATGTCCTGCTGCGTCGGTTGCATGCGCGAAAAAATGTTGCGCAGATTGATCTGCATGGTCTCGCGCTTGTCGGGCGGGCGGAAGAATTCGACTTTTTCCAGTTCGCGTTCGAGCGCTGCAAAGAAAGCCAGCAATTGCTGCTTCGGCGCCGCCGCAGATTTGTCGGGCATGCCGAACGGCAATTTCTCTTCCGTTGAGAGCTTGAACCATTCGTAAGCGATGACGACGATGGCTTGCGCCAAGTTGAGCGAAGCGAAGGCCGGATTGACCGGCAGGGTGACGATACAGTCGGCGAGCGCGACCTCGTCGTTTTCGAGCCCGTTGCGCTCGCGGCCGAACACGATCGCGACCGTCTCGCCGGCCGTGATCCGCGGCGCGATCCGCCGCGCGGCCTCGGCCGGTCCGATGACGGGCTTGGCCTGATCGTGGGCGCGCGCGGTCGTCGCCAGCACGAAGCTGCAATCGGCAATCGCTTGGTCCAGCGTGTCGTAGAGCTTGGCGCCGTCGAGGATGCGGTCGGCGCCGGCCGCCATCATCTGCGCCTTGTCGTTCGGCCAGCCTTGCCGCGGCTTCACCAGCCGCAGCCGCGCCAGGCCGAAATTGGCCATGGCGCGCGCGGCAGCCCCGATATTCTCGCCGAGTTGCGGCTCGACCAGAACCACCACGGGGCCGGGTGCCTCGACCCAGCGCTTGGTCTTGTCGGTGCCGGCGCCGGACATGCAGTGCTCCTCGGCGGGCAAATGCCCTCAACGCGCAGCCCCTGCCCAAGCCAGCCGCTTGCGTCAAGCGGCGGCACCGTATCCGGCCGAAAACACCCGGTGGCTCCCGCCGGAACTTTCGCTTCGGCGCGCCAGGTCCCTACCTGCGCCACTATTTCGCGGCACGCCGTCCATCCACCTGCTGACAAGGCTTTTACCAACGGAATACGAATGCTATAGGGCGCGCGCCGAACTCCCGTCAGTCGAATTCCCGGTTGGCGATGTCCGCGCCGAGAACAATTCATTTAGGGCCCGCGGGAGAAACCATTCCGCCGCGCCCGCCAATGTTCAGTTTCCGGTCGGCCCAAACAAGCCCGGCGGCCAGAGGTGCAAGCATGCCAGATCTCGAAATCATGTGGACGAAGGTCGATGAAGCCCCGGCGCTCGCGACCTATTCCCTGCTGCCGATCGTCGAAGCCTTCGTGGGCGCAGCGGGCGTGTCCGTGAAGTTGAAGGACATCTCTCTGGCCGGTCGCATCCTCGCCAATGTCCCCGACAAGCTCACGCCTGCGCAACGAATTAACGACGAACTCGACGAACTCGGCGAGCTCGCGACGAGGCCCGAGGCCAACATTATCAAGCTGCCCAACATCTCCGCCTCGATCCCGCAGCTCAAGGCCGCGATCAAGGAACTGCAAGGCAAGGGCTACAACGTTCCGAACTATCCGGACAACGCGACGACGGAAGCCGAGAAGGACATCAAGTCCCGCTATGCCAAGGTGTTCGGCAGCGTCGTCAACCCGGTATTGCGCGAAGGCAATTCCGACCGCCGCGCCGCTGGCGCCGTGAAGCAATACGCCCGCAACAATCCGCACAAGATGGGCGCCTGGAGCGCCGACTCCAAATCGCATGTGGCGTACATGCCGGGCGGCGATTACTACGGCTCGGAAATCGCGACCACGGTCGCGGCGGCGACCAACGCCCGCATCGAGCTGGTCGGCGCCGACGGCGCGATCACGGTGCTGAAGGCGAAGACGCCGCTTCAGGCCGGCGAGATCATCGACGCGGCGGTGATGAGCCGCAAGGCGCTACGCGCCTTCTTTGCCGAGCAGATCGAAGCCGCCAAGAAGGCAGGCCTGCTGTTCTCACTGCAGGTGAAAGCCACCATGATGAAGATCGCCGATCCCATCGTGTTCGGCCATGCCGTTTCCGTCTTCTTCGCCGATGTGATCGAAAAGCACGCCGCCACGCTGAAGCGTCTCGGCGTCAATCTCAACAACGGCTTTGGCGATCTGCTGACGAAGATCGAGACGCTGCCGGCAGCCGAAAAGGAAGCGATCAAGGCCGACATCAAGGCCGAATACGCGAAACGGCCGGGCCTCGCCATGGTCAATTCCGACAAGGGGATCACGGGCCTGGACGTGCCCAGCGACGTGATCATCGACGCTTCGATGCCGGCGATGATCCGCGAATCCGGCCGCATGTGGGGTGCCGACGGCAAGCTGCACGACGTCATCGCCGCGATCCCGGACCGTAGCTATGCGAGGATGTATCAGGCGGCCATCGAGGACTGTAAGGCCCACGGCGCATTCGATCCGCGGACCATGGGCTCGGTTCCGAACGTGGGCTTGATGGCGCAGAAGGCCGAGGAATACGGCTCGCACGACAAGACATTCGAAATTCCCACGAACGGAAAGGTTCGCGTCGTCGCCGATGACGGCAAGGTGTTGCTGGAGCGTCCGGTCGAGACCGGCGACCTCTTTCGCATGTGCGAGGTCAAGGACGCGCCGATCCAGGACTGGGTCAAGCTCGGAGTGCGCCGCGCGCGCCTCACTGGCACCCCGGCGGTGTTCTGGCTCGACGCCAAGCGCGCGCATGACGCGCAGGTCATCGCCAAGGTCGAGAAATATCTGAAGGATCAAGACACAGCGGGGCTCGATATCCGTATTCTGCCGCCGGTCGAAGCGATCAAGTTTTCACTCGAGCGCATCCGCAAGGGACAGGACACGATCTCCGTCACCGGCAACGTGCTGCGTGATTACCTGACCGATCTGTTTCCGATCATGGAGCTCGGCACCTCGGCCAAGATGCTGTCGATCGTTCCACTGTTGGCGGGCGGCGGTCTTTTCGAGACCGGAGCCGGCGGCTCGGCGCCCAAGCATGTGGAGCAGTTCGAGGAAGAAGGCTATCTGCGCTGGGACTCGCTCGGCGAGTTTCTCGCCCTGGGCGCGTCGCTCGAACATTTGGCGCAGACCTATAAGAACGCCAAGGTGCAGGTTCTCGCAGAGACGCTTGATACGGCTATCGGCAAGATCCTCGAGTTCAACCGCTCGCCCGCGCGCAAGGTCGGCGAACTCGACAATCGCGGCAGCCATTTCTACCTTGCCTTGTACTGGGCTCAGGCGCTGGCCGCGCAAACCAAGGACGCGGAGCTGCAAGCCCGCTTCAAACCGCTGGCCGAGACGCTTGCCAAGAACGAAGCCAAGATCAATGGCGAACTGATCGGCGCGCAAGGCAAGCCGGTCGACACCGGCGGTTACTACCTGCCCGATGCCGCCAAAACGTCGGCCGCGATGCGGCCGAGCGCCACGCTGAACGCCGCGCTCGCCGCGTTCTGACACTGAGTCCAGCGATGGCGGGCGTCTGCGAGGCCAAGAATTGGGCCAAGAGTCGAGCCAGGAGTTGGGCCAAGAGTTCGAGCCATGACTCTGGCCATGACTCGCTTGATGACGAACTCATCGCGCGGGTCCTCATTGCGGCCGGCAACGCCGCCCGTCTCGCCGCGACCTTTCCTCGCCGCGTCGTGCTCTCTGCTGCGCGCTTCTGGATGCGGTTTTAAGTCCGCAAGCTAACGCGACTTTTGCGGCAAGAAAGTCGATGCTATAGAGCCGTAGCAGCTACAGGGTGGCGTCAGCCGAGAGCGCGCCCAATCACTGCCAATTCGAACATGCAACCGACCGCGCTCCAACGGGATCGAAGCTCTATGGCGAAAATCAAGGTTACCAACCCGATCGTCGAGATGGACGGCGACGAAATGACCCGGATCATCTGGCAGTACATCAAGGATAAGCTGATCTTCCCTTATCTCGACATCAACTTGATGTATTTCGATCTCGGCATGCAGAAGCGCGACGAGACGCGCGACCAGATCACCATCGATGCCGCCGAAGCCACCAAGAAGGTCGGCGTCGCGGTGAAATGCGCCACCATCACGCCGGATGAAGCGCGGGTGAAGGAATTCAATCTGCACGAGATGTATCGCTCGCCGAACGGCACAATCCGCAACATTCTCGGCGGCGTCATTTTCCGCGAGCCGATCCTCTGCAAGAACGTGCCGCGGCTGGTGCCGGGCTGGACCAAGCCGATCATTATCGGCCGCCACGCCTATGGCGATCAGTATCGCGCCACCGATTTCAAGGTGCCCGGCAAGGGCAAGCTTTATCTCACCTTCGTCGGCGATGACGGCAAGGAGATCAAGCGCGAAGTGTTTCAGTTCCCGGGCTCAGGCGTCGCCATGGCGATGTACAATCTCGACGACTCGATCCGCGATTTCGCCCGCGCCTCGATGAATTTCGCCTATAACCGCGGCTATCCGCTTTATCTGTCGACCAAGAACACCATCGTCAAAGTCTATGACGGCCGCTTCAAGGATATTTTCCAGGACGTGTTCGACAGCGAGTTCAAGGACAAGTTCGCCGAGAAGAAGATCACCTACGAGCACCGGTTGATCGACGACATGGTGGCTGCCGCGCTGAAATGGTCAGGCGGCTATGTCTGGGCCTGCAAGAACTATGACGGCGACGTGCAGTCCGATACCGTGGCGCAGGGCTACGGCTCGCTCGGCCTGATGACATCGGTGCTGACCACGCCGGACGGCAAAGTGGTCGAGGCTGAAGCCGCCCACGGCACGGTGACACGGCACTATCGCGAGCATCAGAAGGGCCGCGAGACATCGACCAATTCGATCGCCTCGATCTTTGCCTGGACGCGCGGCCTCGCCCATCGCGCCAAGCTCGACAACAATGCGGAACTGGCGAAATTCGCTGCCACGCTCGAGAAGGTGACGGTCGGCACCGTGGAGTCCGGTTTCATGACCAAGGACCTGGCGCTGTTGGTCGGCCCGGATCAGAAGTGGCTCACCACGACCGGCTTCCTCGACAAGATCGACGCCAACCTGAAAGCGGCGATGGCCTAGGCGTCGCCGCCGCAACAATTCAACGAGCGCATTGCATCGCTGCACTGCGCTCGTTTTCGTTTGATCGCCATAAATCAGCAGAGCGGATCGCCGAACCCGCCGTTCTCCGGCTGGACCGGGATCAAAATTCTCTGCCGAGCATCCGGTCGACCGACAGCCGTCCGCCGCCGCGGAAGAAGATCGCCGCGTAAAGGACCAACAGCACCAGCGGATATTCGAAGCCACCCTTCGGGCTCGAGAAGCTGTAGCCGTTGGAGTAGTGCCAGAAGGTGATGATAAGGAACTCGACCGTTAGCATCAGTGCAATCGGCCGGGTCAAGAAGCCGATAGCCAGCGCCGCGCCGCCGAAACATTCGAGAATGCCGAGGAAATAGGCGACGGCGAGCGGCATCGGCAGACCGAGCGGCGTCACGACGTGATCGGCCACGCCTTGGATATTGCCGCCGAACAGCTTGCCGTAACCGTGATAGACGAGGATCGCCCCGGCGATGAAGCGGATGATGGAATAGCTATAAGGCGCGACAAACTCGTAGAGTCCCGCAAGCCCCGGAAAGATCAATCTCGATTTGTCGATCTGTCCTGTTGTGTTCCCGGCCATAGACATTTGTCACTCCCCTTGTTGCCCCTGTTGGGCGAGGTTGTTCAATCACGCACGATCTACAGACGTGAAGGCCGCAGCCCCGGCCCGATTATATCGGGATAAACACCGCGTGAACTGACGAATTCCGTTTTAGCCGCGCCGCTGGCAAAGCCATGCCGAAAAGCCTATTTAACTTTGCGTATCGGAAGCGACGGAGGCGTGCCCATGAGCAAGCTTGGCAACAGAATCGGAACGATCGCGCTCGTCGTCGCATTGCTCGGCCTGCTCGCCGCGGCAAGCTGGCTTGCGATCCGCACATGGATGTCGGTCGAAGGTCCGGCCATGCCGGCCTCGGGCTATGTCGCCATGGCGCTTGGCGTCGTCTTCTCGGTCGCGCTCGGTTGCGGGCTGATGGCCTTGGTTTTCTATTCAAACCGGCACGGCTACGACGACGCGAGCCGCGATGCTTCGACCTTGCCGCACGACGATGACCGGCACACCGAAGCGCCGGCACGGCGTTGAATCGCCGCCGGCATTTGTTTAGCCTCCCTGCCAATTCCGGATCCTTGAAGACATCCGGCGCAAGTCAGGGAGTGCTTTTATGACGCGAACCATCCGGCTACAGAGCGACAGCAACGCCCACGACCGGCCGTGGCGTGTCGCGGTCGAGCAAGGCTTCTTCGCCGCCGAAGGCCTCAACGTCGAATATTTCGAGGACAATCCGAACGGTGTAGCCGGACGCGTGGAGGATTTCTCCAAGCGCTGGAAGGAGTCGCAGCTGCAGAACGGCACGCTCGAAGTCTATCCGGTCTGCGAATGGGGTGCGATCGAGCGCGTGCAGGCGCTCGGCGGCGGCAAGATCATCGGGCTCGACACCACGGTGCGCACCGGCGCGCTGATGCTGGGCAAGGATTCGAAAATCCAATCGGTCGGCGAATTGCGCAATGTGCCGATCGCGGTCACCTGGCATGCCGGCACATTCTATGCCGCGATCGAAGTGCTCGAAGCGGCCGGCGTGCCGTTCGAGGACATCAAGCTGGTGCATGCCAACGACCGGCTCGAGGCGCTGTTGAGTGGAACGACGCAGGCGGCAGCGCTGATGGAGCCGCTGGTCAGCCGGGCGCTGGCCAAAGGCGCGCGCAAGATCGCCGATCTGCGCTGGCGCGGCGGCATCGTCGCCGGCAATGACATCGACGAGGACACCGCGGCGAAGTTGCGCCGCGCGCTAAACCGAGCCATCGCCTGGCTGCGCGAGAACGACGAACGCTCGCGCGAGCAGGTGTTGCGCGATCTTTCTCCGGAGCAACGCCAAAACGGGCTGATGCCGGAACTCGTCGGCGTGCAAAGCTATGAGGCGGGCGAATTTCAGGAAAAGGTCGATTGGATGCTCGACCGCGGCTTCCTCGAGCAAGCGCCGGCCTATGACGAGGTCGTGCGCAGCAAATAAGACGGCCCTGCCCGGTCGCACTTGCGCTCAAAAACCGGGCTCGAAAAACCTGGCCTTAAAAAGCCTAGCCGAAAAAGCAAAGCCCCCGGCGGGGAAAGTCACCGGGGGCCATGCTCGCTATAGCCAGCATCGGGAAGCTGAAGATGGTGATAGACTTCCCGCTGCCGGTCGCTCAAAGCTGAACCACAAAAATGCGGCAGGAACTTGTGCGGCGCAACACTCATGGCGATCAACAGCGCGTTATCAGCGAGACAGGTTGCCGCATCTGTCGAGCGCAGCCGCGCCTGCCGGCGCGCCGCATAAATTTCAGATAAACGCGGCCGGTCAATTACGAAGATGTGTACGCGGCGGCTGCCTAAAAGGCAGGCTGCAGCATGAAAACAATGGCCTCACCGCAGGCAGCGCCTTATGGTCCGCCGCGATCACAGCCGGACATGTTCGACCCGACATGTTCGACCCTACACGGGCGGCCCGGCATGCGTGGCCGGACACAGGCGAAGCGCGTTTTGGCAGTGCTCAACACAGACAAGATGGGCGCGGCATTTGCCGCCACAAAGCTCTCGGCGGTTCATCTTCTCGCGCAACTCAGCGCTGAGGAGCGTGACGATTTGCAAGCCGGATTCAGCAGGCCCGCGAACGGCAATTTGACCGCGCTGCGCCGCGAATTGCGCGGCGTTGCCATGGCGCTGGTGCTGGTGCTGGCGACGACGGTCATGGCGCTGGTGCTGCGTCAATATCTCGGCATTCTGCGCGGCGCCGTGCTCTATCTCGTGCCGGTGATGATCGCCGGCTATCAGTACGGCGTCATTCCGGCGATGGCGGCCGCGGTCGCCGGCGTATTGATGTCGGGCTACGTCTATTTCGCTCAGCTCTATCGCTTCAAGGTCGCAGAGCCGCAGGAAATCCTCAACCTCGTCCTGTTTCTGGTCGTCGCCGTGTTCGTGTCGCGTCTCGCCGCCCAGGCCAAGCGCCACACCACGATCGCTCGCAAGCGCGAGCGCGAAATGAGCGATCTCTACGCCTTTTCGCGCAGGCTCGCCGCGGCTCCGAGCGCCGCCGACATTTTCGTCGCCATCCAGGACCATCTGGCCAATCTGGTGCAGCGCAAGGTCGTGCTGCTCGGCGCCTCCGAGCCCGGCGCGACCGACACCGTGCCCGAGCCGGTGCGCGACGAGGTCAAGCGCATCGAGCAGGGCGAATGCGGCGAGCGCACCATCGACGACGGCAACGGCAATCTCTGGCTGGTGCGGCGGGTTTCGCCGAAGACGCCGGATTTCGGCAGCGTCGCGGTCGATCTCGGCGCGGTGTCGGGCCCGGCGCTGGCCGACATGCGCCAGCGCATCGACGACACGCTCGCCGACGCCGCGGCGACCCTTGAGCAGCTCGACATCGCGCGCGCGCTCAACGAGGCCAAAATGCGCTCGGAGAGCGAACTCCTCCGCGAGGCGCTGATCGGCTCGGTGTCGCACGAATTGCGCACCCCCCTCGCCTCGATCCTCGGCGCCGCGACTATTCTCTCCAATGCGCCGCTGTTGATGCGCGATACGCGGCTTCATGCGCTCACCGGCGTGCTGCGCGACGAAGCCGAACGCCTCAACAACGACATCCAGAACCTGCTCGACGCCACCACGATTTCGAGCCAGCAGGTGCGGCCGAAACTGCAGTGGATCGAGCCGGTCGACATCGTCAATGCCGCGGTCGAGCATAGAAAGCGCAGGCTCGCCGGCCATCCGGTCACGCTCGATCTCGATTCGAATTTGCCGATCGTGCGCGCCGATCCGGCGCAAGTCGGCCAGGCGCTGGTGCAGATCCTCGACAATGCCGCGAAATATTCCAACGAAGGCGCGCCAATTCGCGTCGCCGCGCGGCCCAACGGCCACGCCGTCGTGCTGTCGGTCCATGACAGCGGCGCCGGCCTGACCGGCGAAGAGAAACGCCAGGTCGGCGGCCGCTTCTTCCGCGGACCGCGCCACGCCGCGACCACGTCAGGCTCAGGGCTTGGGCTTTGGATCGCGCACGCCTTCATCTCGGCGAACGGCGGCAAGGTCGAAGTCGAGAGCGACGGCGTCGACCGCGGCACCACCGTTTCGATTTATCTGCCGTCATCGGGCGAGACGGCGCCAATGGAGGTTACCGTTGATGACTGAGATTCCGTCCAGCGTGCTTGTGATCGACGACGAGGTGCAGATCCGGCGCTTTCTGCGCACCGGCTTCGAACTCGATGGCTTTACCGTCCAGGAGGCCGAGACCGGCGCCGAAGCGCTGCGTTCGGCGACGTTGAAGCCCTCGGACCTCGTCATCCTCGATCTCAATCTGCCGGACATGGACGGCGCCGATGTGCTCGAGCGGCTGCGGGCCTGGTCCACGGTGCCGCTGATCGTGCTTTCGGTGCGCGCCAACGAAGCGGAGAAGGTGCGGCTTCTTGAGCTCGGCGCCGACGATTATGTCGTCAAGCCGTTCGGCATGGCGGAGCTTCTGGCGCGCGCGCATTCGGCGATGCGCCGGCAATTGCGCGCCTCGCGCGGCGAGCCCGTGGTCAAATTCGGCCCGCTGTCGATCGATTTCGCCGCCCGCGCGGTGTTCATCAACGACCAGCGCGTGACGCTGACGCCGAAGGAATATCGGCTGCTGCAGATCCTGGCGCAGCATTCCGGCAATGTCGTCACCCATCAATTCCTGCTGCGCGAAGTCTGGGGCAACGAACATATCGACGACACCCATTATCTGCGGATCTTCGTGCGCAAGCTGCGCCGCAAGATCGAGGCCGATCCGACCCAGCCGGCAATCCTTCTGACCGAACTCGGTGTCGGCTACCGGCTGGTGATGTCCGATCCGCCGGCGGCAGCGGCGCCCGGCGGCGTGCCGGTCGTGCCCAACGGATCGGGAGCGCAAGAAGGGGCGCAAGAAGGGGCAGCCAAGCGAGCCAGCCGGGCAGTCAAGGGCCGCAACAAACCCCCGGCGCACCGTCCGGATTTTCGGCAGCCTGACGCACCAATCCGCGCGCGCCGACAGACGCCGAGGACCACCCGGTTCCGGAAAATCTGGAACTGGTGGCGAACGACCTAAGTCGCTTCCATTATTGATGAAACTTCCGCGTCCTGACCGGGAGGCGGTGGTATTGCGGCAAATTGGAGGCAAATATCAACTGGATTTGAACCTTTGACCCTTAGAACCCTTATCCAGTTCATAACGACTAACTGGGGTGCGGGCCGCCAACGCCTGCTCGGGTTCTTCGCTTCAAATCAAACGGCGGGCATTTCAACCCGCAAACAGGGACGGCCGCTATGACCAATTTGAGAAAGCTCCTCGGCATGGGTTTGTCGGTATGGGCGTTTTCGGTGCGCTCGTCGCCTATTTGCGACCACGTTAGCCAGCACCACCACGACCTTTGCAGCGCCACGTTATGACGGCCTGTGGAGCGTCTCGATCGTCACCGAAAAGGGCGATTGCGACCGCGGCTATCGCTATCCGATCCGCATTTCCAACGGCCAGCTGGCCAATGCCGGCGACACCAATTTCAGCATTTCCGGCAAGGTCGGCGACACCGGCTCCGTCACCGTAACGGTGGCCGCGGCCGGCAAGAGCGCCACGGGTTCGGGCCGCCTGACCGCCGATGCCGGCGGCGGACATTGGACCGGCGGCGCCTGCTCCGGCAGCTGGACCGCCGAGCGCCGCGGCGCGTAAGCGGACCTGTCAAATAAGCGGCTTGCCGAATAAGCAGCCTGCCGAACGAGTTCTGCTCTGAGCTGATCACCGCAAAATGCCCGGCCAAGGGTAAACCTTGGCCGGGCATTTCGTTTTGCGGCATTGCGTTTGAGGATTGGAGCCGTGTCGCGTTGAGCGGGCGGCCTACGCCTTACCCTTCGGCCGCCTCTTCGTCGTCGTCGGCCTTGGCATCGTCGCCCATGAGAATCTTTTCCGCGATCAGACCGGAATTCTGCCGGACCGCCGCCTCGATCTTGGCCGCGATATCGGGATTGGCCTTGAGGAACGTCTTGGCGTTCTCGCGGCCCTGGCCGATGCGCTGGCTGTCGTAAGAGAACCAGGAGCCGGATTTTTCCACGACGCCGGCTTTGACGCCGAGATCGACCAGTTCGCCCACTTTCGAGACGCCCTCGCCGTACATGATGTCGAATTCGACCTGCTTGAACGGCGGCGCGAGCTTGTTCTTGACGACTTTGACGCGGGTCTGATTGCCGACCACTTCCTCGCGCTCCTTGATGGCGCCGATGCGCCGGATATCGAGGCGCACGGAAGCGTAGAATTTGAGCGCATGCCCGCCCGTCGTGGTCTCGGGCGAGCCGTACATGACGCCGATCTTCATGCGGATCTGGTTGATGAAGATCACCATCGTATTGGAACGGTTGATCGAGGCGGTGAGCTTGCGCAGCGCCTGGCTCATCAGCCGCGCCTGCAAGCCGGGCATGCTGTCGCCCATCTCGCCTTCGAGTTCGGCGCGCGGCACCAGCGCCGCGACCGAATCGATGACCAGCACATCGACCGCGCCGGAACGCACCAAAGTGTCGGCAATTTCGAGCGCCTGCTCGCCGGCGTCGGGCTGCGAGATCAGAAGGTCGTCGACATTGACGCCGAGCTTGCGCGCATAGATCGGATCGAGCGCATGTTCGGCATCGATGAAGGCGCAGATGCCGCCGTTCTTCTGCGCCTCGGCGAGAACATGCAGCGCCAGCGTGGTTTTGCCGGACAATTCCGGCCCGTAGATTTCCACCACACGGCCGCGCGGCAAGCCGCCGATGCCGAGCGCGATATCGAGGCCCAGCGAGCCGGTGGACACGGTCTCGATGTCCATCGAATGCATGTTCTTGCCGAGCCGCATGATCGAGCCCTTGCCGAAGCTGCGCTCGATCTGGGACAGCGCGGCATCAAGAGCCTTCGTTTTATCCATGGACGATCCTTCGACGAGACGAAGCGCTGCACCACTCATTTCGCGTGCTCCTTATGGCCGGGATTCGGAGGACACGGAAGCGGCCCGCACCCTTCTTTACCGCCGTTTTTTGCCCGTTTCCGTCCGGTTTAGAGGCCATTTCAGCCCCACCCCGGTCGACCCGGACCCGCCGGCAGACCCCCATGGCCCGCTGGCTCTTGGCTAAGGCAGCACCGTACACGATCTGTTCTATGTTCGCAATATGTTCTCACAGAAAATTTGGTACTGGCCGGTTTCCGACCCTAGTGGCTGGTTTTGAAAACCGCAGTGGCCGGGTTTGATTTTAGGGTGCTGTCCTAATTCCGAGGCCATTGTCCTAATTTGCACTTTGGACTGTCCTAATTTCGTTTCGGAGACATGTTCGGAGACATGGATGAGTGCTCAAAACAGATGGGGGGCGGCGCGGCGCATCAGTCTTGTATTCTTAGCTGCGGTGGCGACCTTTACTCTCCTGGAGGTCATACTATTCGTCGGCTCGTATGAAGGAGCCGGCGGACAAGATAATGACTTCGGCGCGGCAGCAGCGATGGCCTTTTGTTTAGCCGCATCTCCGTACTTTCTGATTGCCGCTGTGGCAGCCGGATGGTTCACGCACTCCCGCATGACCTCTAGATTAGAATTCTAAATGACAGGCCGCGTCAGGTGGCGGCCTCTTTCATTTATCATCGCCAGCAGGCTGACCAACGATAATCGGTACTGGCCCCTTTCCGAAGCCGCTGGCCCCTTTTGATTTTTGGCCTGGTCCCTTTTGAGTTTATGAATCTCATAGATTGCAGGGGCCGAACGATGTCGCAGCGTAGAGAAGATCGGGAAGCGGCTTCTCAGAAAATGAGGGAACAGGCAGAGGCCGCACCCACATGGAAACTACTCGTCGGATTCTGCCTTCTTCTTTACGTGTGCTTCGAACTCTATCAATGGTATTCCACTGGACAACTGCAAGAGTGCGCCAGATTCTCGATACCGCATTGCCATTTGATCACGCACAATAGCGCCCCGCGAGAGTTCGATTTCGTTGCCACAATGGCTCTTTTGGGCGTTTTTATATTTGGTCCGGGGTGCGCCATCATTCTTTATTACAAGCTGACAAATCGAAAATAGGCCGCCTCGGTTGGCGGCCTCTTTCTCAAAGACCTTTTCCAGTATCGTTTTTACTATCGTAATCAAACGAAAGCTGTTGTGGCCTACCGATGGTCTTCAAATCCATTCTAGGTCTAAGCCGGTCCAGTTTTGCTAAGAAATCGTGCCATGGCGCTTGGGATCACCGATCACGTTTGGTCGGTCGCTGAACTGATCGAGGCCGCCCTTAAGGCTGTGCCATCCGTACCGACGCCGACACCCGCACAGCGCCGCAAGTCATTCCGGGTAATCCAAGGGGACTTATTTGATTAAGGTCCCTGAGGAAGGCAGGATAGCCAAAATGCGAATACCATGGTGGGCAAAGCTGATTGGGATTGTAGCGGTGGTCCTACTGGCCACCGCAGTAGTTCTTCTTAGGATCGGAACCGATCAGCCCAATGCGGTTTTTACCTCCTTGGCCACGGCAGTCACAATCCTGTTCGGCACCGTGTACTAAGTGGTCCCTTTTCAGATCTGAGCTGGTCCCTTTTGGGCCTAAAGGGGCCAGTACCGAAAATTTGGTGCTGTCCTAATTCCGAGCCCTTTGTCCTAATTTGATTTTTTGACTGTCCTAATTCCAACAATGCCGGCCACGCACCACGCGATCACCACTATCGCCAACGGTCCTAAGGCAATGACAAGGACGTGCACGAGCCAATGTCGAGTAATGAGTTCAGGCGAGTAATACATGCTAGCTGCGCCGCCGGCCGCTCCCAAGTTAAGAACGGCCCATCCGAAGGAAAGCGCCGTAGCAAGCGCAAAAACACATCCCATCCGAGAAAATTGCATCGGCTTCTCTTAGTCAGGCCGCCTCAGTTGGCGGCCTCTTTCATTCCGGCCGCGCTTTACGGGAACCCACAACCTAGCGCATCATGCTACGGGAATAACAACCAGCTAAGCACCCGTGGCGAAATTGGTGGACGCTCCCAGCTACCAACTGGCGATGTCATGCTAAGGGTCGCTCTCGCGACTGGTCCCTTTTGTTCCGGTTAGATGGTCCTTTTCATTCATAAGGGGCCAGTACCGAAATTCGGGTAGTGGCCCCTTTTGATCGTGGCACCGCAACCAACGCGAGGGGTGCGTCTCTTTATCGCTGAGTAGGTTCTGGCGCGGCCCGCGATATTCCGTAAGCTGGTCATTGTCCGGGGTGGTTGTCTTCGTGCGAGGCGTGCCCCATGGGATTCCTTATCTTCTTCGGCGGCGCGGCGTTTGGCTATGCCGTTCGGTCCTTCATTTCTTGGCGTCGTCGCCTTTATGCGCGCCAGCGCTACGCGCTTCGACGGCTGAGATAGGCCGCGTCAGTTGGTGGCGCCATCATCGTCTTCGCCGGCACTCCCGACGACCGGTACTGGCCGATTTCCGAGCCTATTGGCCGGACTTGATCTTCGCAGTGGCCGGTTTTGAAAAATGCGACCGCCGGTTCCCTTCCGGGCCTGAAAAGCACAGTGGTCCCTTTTCAACTTTGCGGTGGCGCCTTTTGGTTGAACCCGAGTCGGGGGCGTGCACTATCCGCCTGCCGGTCAACCCGTCATGACACACAGGCCCGGCATAGACAGGGAAGCCCTCGGCAATAACGCCGGGGGCTTTTCATTAACAGGCCGCCTGCGTGGCCAGTGGTTATACCAACTCCGGCGGCTCTTTCTTCCGTAGGGCCGCTTCGCGTGCGTTGGCGACTTTTTCCCACGCGCTGGCTTGTAGCTCCAGCGCCTTGCGGTCCTGCGGATCGGTCATCTTGACCGCCATTTCACGGCATTGGGCGGCAAATTCTCGGTACTCGGCAACAGTCTTCACAGAACCCCCCAGATGAATGGGGGTATCGTTATACGGGTATGGAACTTGCTCCTATGTCATTCGACATAGTGGCCGGGTCCCTTTGAAAACTCAGTGGTCGCTTTTGGTTTTACCGCTGGTCCCTTTGATCCGCACAATCATGCTTTCCTAGGGTTGTAACCGGCCTCGTTCGCTGCCGGAAGCTTTGTTGCAATTCCAACGATTACAACTTTAATGCGTAGCTTTACATACCCTGAACAAGTTGCGTCTATTTCATCCCATCGGGAGCCGCGGGTTGGGGGAGCCGCGGGTTGGGCAATCGAGGTTGGACATGCGCAAAGTACTTGCTCGGTTCCTCAAGGACGAAACGGGAGCCACCGCTATCGAATATGGTCTGATCGCCGCCGGGATTTCAGTTGTGATCATCACCGTGGTTCAAGGGATCGGAACTGGCTTGGTCGCCAAGTTCACAACCATCTCTACCGCACTCAAGTAAGTTGGCTAGTCTGAGCATCTAAACTTGAGGCCGCCTCAGTCGGCGGCCTCTTTCATTCGGTTGCTGGGTCTTGAAGTTAGCCTAATGGGCATTTCCGCTTTCGTTCTTTAAGGCCGATGTCTTTAGGGCCGATGCCTTTAGGGCCGATGTCTTTGAACCTAGGTTTCCAGCGACAAAGGGTCCACATTCAACCCATCACCGGCTGCGGCTTTGCCCAGGCGTCGGTGGCTGAGAGATCGAACGTGCTCCCGCCTGCAACCGCTGAGCACGTCATGGTTCGCCCGCCGCGAAAGATAGTCGTGAAACCCCCGCTGACTTGCCCGAAGTGCAAGATCGAATTGCGCCTGTTCGGTATCGAGAGCGAAAGCGCCAGCCGGGACATATACACTTTCGAGTGCACGAAATGCGGCGCCCTCGAAATCAGGGGCGTCAGGGTCACGTAGTCCGGTAGTGCTGCGTCCGAACCTATTGGCCGGGTTTGAAAATCACAGCGGCTGGATTGAAATTGGACAAAGCCCAAAATGGTGACTCAAGCCACAAGTGAGCAAGCGGCGGATTTCCATCTTCGTTCTTTCGGCCTAAATTTTCAAAATGCCGTCCGCCGAAGAATATCGCCAATACGCCGACGAGTGTTTCGCTTGGGCCAAGCAAGCCAAGACCGATTCTGAGCGCGACATCTTTCTCAAAATGGCCGAAGACTGGCTTCGCGCGGCAACCCTTTCAGGCAAACCCGCCGAACCGCGCACTCCTTTAGACGCGATACTGCTGGCGACGGTCCTTCCCACTCCACGGCGTCGTTAAGCTTCCACGGACGTCGACGGCGCGCTCAGCGACCGTGTCCTTATCTTCGGGCGTCAAGCCGTAACGCCGGCCACGCACGACGTTCACTGCGCCACCGAGCGCGAACGAGATCGCGGGAGCCGGCAGCTAATATTTGGGTGCTGGCCCCTTTCCGGCGCTCCGATTTCTCAGAAATCCCTTTAAATTCAGGCTCTTTTTTAAAATTGGCGGATTTGTTGCAATTCGAACAATTACAACTTTCACACGTAGTTTTACGTACGTCCAACAAATTGCATCTATTTCATCACGTCGGGAACCACGGGTTGGGCAATCGAGGGCTGGAATATGCGTAAGGTACTTACTCGCTTCCTCAAAGACGAAGCAGGAGCCACCGCTATCGAATATGGTCTGATCGCCGCCGGGATTTCAGTTGCGATCATCACCGTAGTTCTGGGTGTCGGAACCAACTTGAACACGACGTTCGGAAGCATCTCTACCGCGCTCAAATAAGTCGGCGAGTCTGAGCCATCCTAAACAAGAGGCCGCCTCAGTTGGCGGCCTCTTTCTTTTTTGAAGCCAGCTTTGCCGAGCGCTCTACTTCTGCGTCGCTTGACCGGTCGAAGTCGAGCTTGAAGTCGAAGCCGCCGGCGCAGTGGCGGGCGTCTGATGGAAGCCCTGCTTCTGATATTGATCGACGCAGGTTTGATACGTCGATACCGCGAATAACGTACCGAGTACGCCGAAGCCAAATGAACTGCATTTGGCCACCTGCCCCTTGTCGTTGGTCAACTGCGCACTCGGCGCCGCACAGCCGCTCAACATCGACAGCAAGGCCGCCGCTACAACAACACCCCGCAACATTTTCACGTACTCCCCCACGCTCGCGGAACGATCTACTTCTGCGTCGCCTGACCGCTCGACGGCGCGGACGCCGCGGCGGATGCCGCTTGAGCAATGCCCTGATGCTGGCAGGTTTGCTGCATCGAAGCCGCCGTCAGCGACCCGACGATGCCCATGCCAAAGGAACTGCATTGCATCGGCTGCCCTTGGCCTTTGGCCGGCGTTTTTGCCACGGTTGATCCTGCGGCAGCCGACGTTTTCACCGCAGCCGACGGCGCGTCAGTCGAAGTGGTCGCCGTGGCTGACGGTGCGGGGGCCGGTACCTGATGAAAGCCCTGCTTCTGATATTGATCGATGCAGTTGTGCTGCACCGACGCGGCGACCAGCGAGCTAACTATGCCCAAGCCAGCCGCACTGCATTCGGCCATCTGCCCCTTGTTATTGGCCAACTGGACTTGGGACACACAACCGCGCAACACCGGCAGCAGTGCTGCCGGCACCAAAACGCCGCGCAACATTGATAAGCACTCCCCACGCAACCCCAAGCGTCTATAGCGGGTTTCCGCAACTTTGAAAATAGGACCGGTTCCCCCTCCATCCCCCTGATATCTCAGCGATCCCCCTTTGATTTTTGGGTGATCATTGGAACTTAAAGACCTCTGTGTGCGTTAATGTGACATCCCCAAACCGGCAGGACCTGATGCGCGCCAAAGACCGCAAAGCCGCAGAATCCGTTTTTGATCGCGACAAGCGCAGAGAAGCCGAGATCAAGGGCGCTCTTGGTTTGGAGGCTACCAAGCATCAAGCGGCGCTCAAAAATATGAACCGCTTACGGCTGCTGCGACTGGAGCGCGACGCCAAAAAATCTGCCGACGAGGCGAAGCCGCATTGAGCAGATGATGAGAGCGTTCCATGCCGCCGCGGCATGGGAGGCTTCATGGGAAGCTTTGGGCCACTCGTCCGCGCGGCGGCGTTCCAATCGTATGGAACGTTACGGCTACGTCATTTTCCTGAGCGCCGCCGTAATCGGCGCACTCATATTCGCCTACCTCTTCACCACGGCGCACTACTAAGCTCTCGTGTAAGCCATCGCGCTTTTCCGTTCAGCATTCTGGTTCCCCGCCCCGCCGGAAATTGTTTTGCTCAAGCTCTCCGAACGGAAGGCCGCCTGTCATCGTTAGCCGTTGAGAGAAACCCCACAGCCCTAAGTCAAAGGGTGACGCATGAAGCTGACGAACAAGATTTGCCGAAGATGCCACAGCCCCATGGAGCTGGTCACCGAAATGGCCCCGGACGGTTATCGGCCCGGCCTTGCGGCTTGGTATTGCCCGCATTGCGGCGCCGCCGACAGCGATCTCATCCATAATCTCAGCCGGCCGGTACTCGACACCGCATCACCACGCTTAGGCTCCCACCACTAACCCTAGTGGCTGGATCAAACTCTATTATGAAACCCAACAGCATGGTTGAGCGTTATCTTCGTAGGAGCGTTCCGAAAAAACGCAACGAAAGAGAGGAACTGACTATGCGAACGATAACAAAGACCGCACTTGCGCTCGGCTTTTTAGGCGCGATAGCAATCGGGGGCGTCGCACCGGCGCAAGCGTTCTCCATCGACGCGCCGGGAGTCCATGTTCACGTCGGCCCGCACCATCGCTATGGCGGTGGACCGCGCTACTACGATCAGGCGCCAGGTTATGGTCCCGGCTATTATGGCTATCGCGATTGTCCACGCGGCTACACCGTGCAGGACGGCGTCTGCAAGCCGTATCGCGGCTACTGACGCACGAAGTTTCAGAGCAAATCACACCTGACAAATCGCACACGAGATGGCAGCCCGCATTTGGGCGGCCATCTCGTAGCGAGCCTGCCGTATTTGAGTACCGCGTATTTGAGTGCTGATCGTTGACGTGAGTCCCGATCGTCTTTGCCGCATTGCCGACGGCCGCTCTGCACGTAGTATTTGCTGCAAGGGGCGCGAGATTCGCGTTCACATCGAAGAGACGCGGCGCCACCCTCGCGGAGAAAGCGATGCGAAGCTTGGTTTTGCTCGCGGCTTTGAGCGCAATCGTTTCGGCAAGTTTCACTGCGGCGCGCGCGCAATATTATTATCCGCCGCCGCCCCCGCCTGAAGAAGACTATGGCCCGCCGCCCGGCTATTACCAGCGGCCGCCGCCCGGTTACTACGACCGTCCCTGCCCGCCCGGCTTCACCGTGCAAGGCGGCGAATGCCGGGCGTATCGCGGTTATTGAGGCGCGCATTTGCGCCAGCCCGCCACGCCAGTAATATCCGCGCTGGGGGCGCTGGGACGGGCATCACAAGGCGACATCGTTAGGCCCGGCGTCTTCTCTGCAATCAACTGGAGAGAAGGCCATATCGATGCGAACAACCATAAAAGCCATCGCCGCGTTTGGCGTGCTCGGCGCGACAATTTTTGGATCGGTCCTGCCGGTACTGGCGCAGTATTACCCCTATCCACCGCCGCCGCCTCCGCCCCCTCCGCCGGGTTATTACGGCGGCTATTACGGAGCGCCGCCGCCACCGCCGCCCGGCTATTATGGCGGCGGCGGCGGTTACTACCGTCCGCGCGGGAGCTGGAACGGCTGCCCGCACGGCTTCACCGTGCAGGACGGCGTGTGCAAGCCTTATCGCGGCTACTGAGATTGAAGGGCGTCGTGAATGCCGCCGGAGGCCGTCGCACGGCCTCCGGCGTTTTTGCCGGCACGTCTTTCCGGAAACAACCGCACCAGCGCCGGCGGCGCGGCATGATAGTCTGATGCGATGCCGCCTGCCTTTTTGAACGATGCCGACTTTCACACGCTGGTGCGGCTTGCGCCGCTGATCTCCATCGACTTCATCATCCGCAATCCGCGGCGGGAGATTCTGCTCGGGCTGCGCAACAACGCGCCGGCCAAGGGCACCTATTTCGTCCCCGGCGGCATCGTTCTGAAAAACGAGCGGCTCGCCGATGCTTTCAGGCGCATTCTCAAACGCGAGACGAATTTCGACGCCACGATTGCGGACGCACGTCTCATCGGCGCCTACGAGCACATCTACGACAACAACTGCTTCGGCGATCCGGCCTTCGGCACCCACTACATCACGCTCGGCCACGAATTGAAGATCGGCAATGCCGCACTGCTGCAGGCCGACTTTCAGCACAGCGACTTCCGCTGGTGGACCGAGCGCGATCTCTTGGCGTCGGATCTGGTGCACGAAAATACCAAAGCGTATTTTCGCTGAGCTTTTGCTTTCGCGACGAAAGAAATTGCCGCGCCGCGGTGTTCTTCTCCCGTAAGTCAAAGCTATGGATGTCAGCCGTGCCGAAAATCTTCGCCCCGTTTCTGCTTGGAATTGCCCTCTTCGCCGCCGGCCTGTGTCTCGACACGCGGCGAAGCCTTGCCTCCGGCGGCGATGCGCCATGGTGCATCATCAACGACGAAGGCGACCTGCACTGCTATTACGCGAGTTCGCAGGCATGCCTTGCGGAGATCGCCGGCGGCAATCGCGGCTTTTGCACGCAGAATCCGGCAGGAAGCGCGGCGGCGTCCGCGCCATCGCAACAGACCGCACCGCGCCGGCGCAAATAATCCCGGCTTTAGGCTTTACGCTTCGATGACGATCTTCGGCGCCGGGCGGCTGGCGCCTTTGAGGCTCTCGCGCACACGCGCGGCAATGTCGCGATAGACTTGCGCGTGCGCGCTATCCGGCGCCGTCGCGACCACCGGCATGCCGGCATCGGATTTTTCACGGATCACGATATCCAGCGGGACTTCGCCGAGAAACGGCACGTCGAGGCGTTCGGCCTCCAGCCGCGCGCCGCCGTGGCCGAAAATGTCGGAGCGCGTGCCGCAATGGGGACAGATGAAGGTCGACATGTTCTCGACAATGCCGAGCACCGGCACGTTGACGCGGCGAAACATGGCGATGCCGCGGCGCGCGTCGATCAAGGCGAGATCCTGCGGCGTCGAGACGATCACCGCGCCTTTGAGCGGCACCTGCTGCGCCATGGTGAGCTGCGCGTCGCCGGTGCCGGGCGGCATGTCGACGACGAGTATGTCGAGCGTGCCCCATTCGACTTCGCGCAGCATTTGCGTCAGCGCCGACATCACCATCGGCCCGCGCCAGATCATCGGCGTCTCTTCCTCGATCAGAAAGCCGATCGACATCACCGGCATGCCGTGGCGCTCGATCGGCTTTAAGCGCGTGCCGCCGACGGTCTGCGGCTTCTCGCGGATGGCGAGGAGCTTCGGCATCGAGGGGCCGTAAATGTCGGCGTCGAGAATGCCAACTTTGAGCCCGAGGTCGCGCAGCCCGAGCGCGAGGTTGACCGCGGTGGTCGATTTGCCGACGCCGCCTTTGCCTGAGGCGACCGCGATGATCAACTCCACGCCGGGAATGCCGGCGGGCGATGGCGCGCGTTGACCCGAATCTTGGCCTCCCTGTACCGGGCGTTGCGCAGGACGCTGTCCGGGCTGCGGACGCTGCGCAGGTTGCGGGCGGGCTGCGCCGCCGGCGCGCTCGGCGGTCAAAGCGACCATTGCAGACGTTACGCCGGGCACCGCGCGGACCGCGCCTTCAGCGCGCTCGCGCACGCTTTCCCATTGCTTGACTGCCGCAGCTTCGACGCTGATCGAGAAGAACACTTTGCCGTCAGCCGCAACGATCTCCGACAATTTTCCGCTGGCCGGCAGCGGCACGCCGTCGGGGCCGGAGATTTTGCCGAGTGCGGCGAGAACGTCGTCTTTCAGGGCGGCCATCAGCTTTACCGTTGCGTGGTTTCGTCCGCCCTACATAGGCTCCCCGTTGTCGGGGTCAATCGGGCGCAACCCGGTTGACGCGGCGGCGCCCGTCGGGCCAAGACCAGGGACAGACCAAGCGTGGCGAACGTAGAGACGCTTGAACGGAGGAAACGATGGCAAAGGTCGCATTCGTCGGGCTTGGCGTGATGGGCTACCCGATGGCGGGGCATCTCAAGGCGAAGGGCGGCCATGAGGTCACGGTCTATAATCGCACCGGCGCCAAAGCCGAAAAGTGGGTTGCCCAGCACGGCGGCAAAAGCGCGCCGACGCCGAAGCAGGCGGCCGAAGGCCAGGACTTCGTCATGGCCTGCGTCGGCAATGACCACGACCTGCGCGAAGTGATGCTGGGCAAAGACGGCGTCTTCTCAGGCGTCGCCAAGGGCGCGATCGTGGTCGATCACACCACCGCCTCCGCGGAAATCGCGCGCGAGCTCCACGCCGAAGCGAAAAAGCGCGGCTTCGATTTCATCGACGCGCCGGTGTCCGGCGGCCAGGCCGGCGCCGAGAACGGCATGCTCACGGTGATGTGCGGTGGCGACGAGACGCCGTACGCCAAAGCCGAAAAGGTGATCGCCGCCTATGCGCGCGCGTGCACGCTGATGGGTCCGTCAGGCTCGGGCCAGCTGGCCAAGATGGTGAACCAGATTTGCATCGCGGGCCTCGTGCAAGGCCTCGCCGAGGGCCTGCACTTTGCGATGAAGGCCGGCCTCGATATCGAAAAGCTGATCGCGACCATCTCCAAGGGCGCGGCGCAGTCCTGGCAGATGGAGAACCGCTACAAGACCATGGTCGCCGGCAAGTTCGATTTCGGCTTCGCCGTCGATTGGATGCGCAAGGATCTTAACATCTGCCTCGAAGAAGCACGACGGAACGGCGCGAGCCTGCCGACCTCGGCGGCCATCGATCAATATTATGCGCAAGTGCAGAAGATGGGCGGCAAGCGCTGGGATACGTCGAGCCTGATCGCGCTGCTCAATCGGTAATTTCTGAGCAAACACCCCAATCAGTCGTCATGCTCGGCCTTGCGCCGGGCATGACGGGATTGGTGCCAAGCGGTCTCTAATCCGCCGGCTGAATATTGGCTTCTTTGGCAAGCTCGATCGTGGCTTTGAGATCGTCGTGCACATATTTGCTGAAAGCGTCGACGCTCATCAACTGCGGGGTGACGCCAAGCTTGGCCAATTTCGCCGCGACACCGGGATTGCTAAGCGCCTTCTCGACCGCGCCGTGCAATTTGTCGACGACGGCGCGCGGCGTCTTGGCCGGTACCGACAGGCCGACCCAGAAGCTGAACTCGGCCTTCGGGTAGCCGGCTTCGGCGATCGAAGGCACATCCGGCAACAGCGGGACCCGCTTTGGCGAACTCACCGCAAGCACGCTCAGCTTATCGCTGCCAAGCGCGGTGGCCGCCGCCGCGAGCGGAATGAAATAATAATCGATCCGGCCTGCCATCACTTCGGTGAGGCCCTGATCGCGGAATGGTACGTGTCGCACGTCGATATCGGCGGCGAGACGGAGGCGTTCGCCGGCCATATGCGACGACGAGCCGACGCCCGCGGACGCAAAGGTGAGCATACCGGGCTTGGCCTTTGCCGCAGCGATCAGATCGGCAACGCTCTTGAAGCCGTCCTGCAGGGAGACGACCAGCACGTTGGGCTGAATGCCGAACATGGCGACCGACTGGAAATCCGTGGCTGGATCGAATGGCAGATGACTGTGCAAGACTTTTTCGGTGCCCATCGAGGTCGAGCTGACCACGACCGTGTAGCCGTCAGGATCGGATTTGGCGGCATCGGCAAAACCCAGCTGCCCGCCGGCGCCCGGTTTATTCTCGATCACCATCGGCTGGCCGATCTCTTGCGACACCTGGTCGAGTACGACGCGGGCCACCGTGTCCGAGGCGCTGCCCGGCGGAAATGGGCTGATCACCCGGATCGGCCGACTGGGATAATTATCTGCTGCGAGTGCAGCCGTGGCGGCGAGATTGGTAGCAAGAATGGCGGTGCCGAGAACGACCCCGACTGCACGCAGTGATAACACGTAACCCTCCCCAACGCTTTTCATGCAAATCCGCGACGGGTACTCGCCCCGCGCTTTAGCAAGTCATTTGGGTGATAGCAGCTTTTACCGGGCCGAAACAGGATGACGGATCGGCGCAGGCATCCGCCTCCTGGGCTTTAAGCTTAACGCGCCGAAGGCCGCCGGGAACTCTTTATCGGGTCACGACTTGTCGCTGAGCCCAATTCATTTCATCGGAAAATTGCAGAAACAGCGGACCACCACAGATGCAAGAAATCAAATACCGGCTGGCCGATCCGGGACTGCGCCCGCGCCGCACCAAGGTCGAAATGCCGGGCTGGGCGGGCGAGCCCGAGCCGCGGACCGACGGCTCGCAGGAATATGCCTGGCATTGCGCACCGTTCACCGAAGGCGCGCAATACGGCATCGAGGTTTTCTATCCCTATGAGAACGAGCTGCACGTCAGCACAAAGAACGGCACGCTCGAATTCGACGGCGACTTCGGCGAGAAGCCCGACGACAGCGATGTGATGTGGCCGCCGTTCCGCAGTTTCGGCATGGGCTACTATACCTATCAGTTGCTGCTCGATCTGAAAGTCGGGAGCGATTGGGCGGTGCGCACCGAGCCGCATCCGCGCTTCTACACCGACCCGACCGACACCGTACCGGTCGCGGTGCCGGCGCTGTTGCGCACCGAATGGTGGCCGATGATTTCCTTCATCGTGTTCAAGGCGCCGCCGGAAGGACGAACGCATATTTTCCGGCCCAACGAGCCGATGCTGCAAATCCTCGTTCTGCCGATTACCGCCGATTTCACGCTCGCCGAAATGAGCGAAGAAGAGGCCGCCGAGCGCGAGATGCGCGGCCGGCGCATTCACGGCAGCCGCCCGGACCTCGCCGCTGACTCAACGTGGACCTCGAAAACCAACACCGTCTTCGACGGCACGTACCGCCATTTGCTCCGTGCGGCAAAAGCCAAGGTCCGCGAATGATCCCGTGAATGAAAAGAGCAACGGGGCATCCGGCCGGATGCCCCGTCGCCCCTCCATCATCTCAGTAGTGATGATGATGGTGGTGATGGTGGTGATGATGGTAGCGAGGGTGGTTCGGCCCGACGCGAACGACGACACCGCGGTGATGATGGTGATGGTGGTGATGATGATGACCCACCTGCACCGAAATCTGCGCGACCCGCACTCCGTCTCGCGTGCTTTGATCCTGCGTGCCTTGCGATTCCGCAAGACGGGCATCGTCGGCCTTCAGCGCGGAAAGCGCGTTGGGAACCGGATCGAGAAGATCGCGGTAACTCGTGGCCGGTGCTATTTCGCTTTGTTGCACCGGCGCTGCAGCCTGTGCGCTCGACATCGTCGCGAGCGCCGCGGCGGCTCCGAGCAGGCCGGCTAGTTTCTTATCCATAAATCCTCCAGAAGACGAGAAGCCCCCTTCAGTCCCCACATGAATAAGCCGGGTGTAAAGGCTTAGGTTCCCTGGAATATTTTTGCCAAGCTCGGGAACAGGATTTGGAACAAGTCTTGGAACTAGGCCTTCGAACTTGGCCGCGCTGAAACGTCCGCGTACCAGCGTTTGAGATGCGCGAGCTCGTCGGCCACGGTCAGGCGCGACACCCGCATGAAGTCGACGGCGATCATCGCGGTAATGTCGGCGACGCTGTAATCGCCACCGGCGATGAAGCTGCGCTTGGCGAGTTCGCTATCCAGATGTTCCAGAAACGACAGCGCTCGCGGCTTGTTGGCCTCGCCCCATTCCTTGACCTGCGGTTGCTCCATGTCCTTCATGGCCGGATGCAGATGCCGGAAAATGTTCGACACCGGTATAAAGAGATGAAACTCGACTCTGCAATTCCACATTTCGACCAGCGCCGATTGCAAAGCGCCGCGGCCGAACAGCGGAGGATCTGGATGAAGCGCCTCGAAGTAGCGGCAGATGGCGATCAATTCCGTGATCACGGTGCCGTCGTCGAGAACCAGCGCCGGCACGCGCTGCATCGGATTGACCGCGGTGAAGGCGTCGCTCTTCTGCTGCAGCGAGCCGAGATCGACCTGCTCGGTCGGAACCGTGATTCCCTTCTCGGCGAGGAAGACACGCACCCGCCGCGGATTGGGAGCACGGCCGCCATCATAGAGCTTCATCTCAATTTCCTTCCCTAGCCCTTTGAAGGCGCGAGCCTATCGCGCACTGATGCGGCCGACTAGGGCTCGCCCGCGCCACAAGCGTAAACAAAAGCTTTCCAAGAGCGGCGACGCTTTGCACATCAAAAATTAAGCCTCGTCTTAAGGAATTTGGGCCATTTTTACCGTGAGCCGAACGTGGTCTCGGAAGGCGGCTTGCAGGCTTTCGGGAAAAACACGTTCCAACGAAGTGCCAGCCGGAAAGCGATGCCCAGTCCACAGACCGAACCGCGCGATCCTGCTTCGCCGGCCGCGGCGCCATCGACCAAGCGGCGGCTCGCCACGCAGCACGTGCGCGAGGCACGCGACCGGCTGACCTCGACCAGCGGCACCCGTCCGGTGTTCGATTACGAATTGCTGCGCCAGTTCGCGCAGAACCGGCTATCGGCATCGCCGGTCATCCTGCTTCTGATCCTGACGATTGGCGCGCTCTCGGGACTGTGGACCGGCGCTCTGGTCTGCGGCGTGTGGACCGCCGGCGCGCTGATCATTCATGTTGTCATCATTCGCAAATGCCGGCAGTTCCTGGCCGAGCCCGCCAATACGTCGGCGGTGCGCACATGGCGGATGCGCTTCGTCCTGCTCGACCTGTTCTTCGGCATGGCCTGGACCTTCATCCTGATCAATCCGGTCGGCATGGACGATCAAGCCGCGACCTTCATGCTGTTCGTCATGCTGCTGGTGGTGGCGATATCGAGCATGCTGGCCTCGAGCCTGCCGATCGCGGTTCTGGCGCTGACCTTGCCGGTGACGATCGCGATTGCGCTCGACTTCGCGATGAAGGGTAATCTGCACAACTACATTCTCGCCATCATGGCGATCACCGCGGAAGCCTATTTCTCCCTCCTCGCCTATCGCCTCTATTCGACGACTTTGGCGACGCTCGAAGCGCGCGCGGAAAAGGACGCGCTGATCGGCGAGCTCGAACAATCGAAATCGATCTCCGATGAAGCACGCCGCCGCGCCGAGACCGCCAATATCGCCAAGTCGCGCTTTCTCGCGCAGATGAGTCACGAGCTGCGCACGCCGCTCAACGCCATTCTCGGTTTCTCTGAAGTCATGAAAGCCGAGATTTTCGGCGCGCACGCGGTGCCGCTGTACAAGGACTATGCCGGCGACATTCACAGTTCCGGCGTGCACCTGCTCAATCTCATCAACGAGATCCTCGATCTGTCGCGCATCGAGGCCGGCCGCTACGAGCTCAACGAGGAGCCGGTGTCGCTCACCCGCGTGGTCGAGGATTGCCACCATCTGCTCAAATTGCGCGCCGGCAATCGCGGCATCACCATCCATGAATTGTTCGAGCCCGACATGCCGCGGCTCTGGGCCGACGAACGCGCGGTGCGCCAGATCTGTCTCAACCTTCTGTCCAACGCCATCAAGTTCACGCCGCAAGGCGGCGAGATCTGGCTCAAGGTCGGCTGGACCGCTTCGGGCGGCCAATACATGAGCGTGAAGGATACCGGCCCCGGCATTCCCGAAGAGGAAATTCCGATCGTGCTCGCCTCGTTCGGCCAGGGCTCGAACTCGATCAAATCCGCCGAACAGGGCGCGGGCTTGGGCCTGCCCATCGCCAAGAATCTGATCGACCTGCACGGCGGCACCTTCACGCTGAAATCGAAGCTGCGGATCGGCACCGAAGTGGTCGTCACCTTCCCGCCCGAACGCGTGATGTCGGCGCTGGCGCCGATTACCGACGGCTCGCCGCCGCTGCAGCCGAGATATGATCCGAGGCAGGACCGGAGCCACGATCCGCGACCCGACCCGAATGCGGACACGTCCGCTTCGTCTTCGTCCGACGAATCGGCAAGCCGCGCCCGGCGCGCGCTGTTCAGCAACGGCGGCTAATGGCCAAAGCACGCGAGCGTCTTGTTTTCGCCTGCCTCGTGTCTATCTTGCCTCGCGATTTCAACCCGAATCTTTGACGGGCGAATCCCCGATAGCTAGGTTCTTTGATGGCTAGCGCAACCAGCATCTCCTCGCCCTGCAACCGCATCTGTGTGGTGCATCCGACCGCGCGGACGTGCATCGGTTGCGGCCGCTCGCTCGATGAAATTGCGCGCTGGATCGCGCTGTCGGAAACCGAACGCACGGCGATCATGGCGCAATTGCCGGCGCGGCTTGCCGCACTGAACGGCGCCAAAAACGGCACCGCGCCGGCTCGAGCTTAGAGGACCGCGACGTGCGCCATCGCCTGCTCTGGCTCCTCCTGATCGGCATCGTGATCGCCATCTTAATGATCGTCGCGCAGCGCGGCGAAGGCCGCATCGGCCCGTTCTCGGTGGACGATTTCGGCTCGCTCGCCTACAGGCTCGCGATCCTGGTATTTCTCGGCGCCGCGGTGCTGACCATGTTCCGCGAACGTTTCACTCAGACGATTACGGCGGCGCTGCTCTGGGTCGTCGTCGGTCTCGTGCTGGTGATCGGCTATTCGTACCGCTTCGAGCTCGGCAATGTCGCCGACCGGGTGATGGCCGAGCTCATTCCCGGCCACGTCATCTCGCACGGCCGCACCGTCGAAGTCGCACGCACCAATAGCGGCGACTTCGATATCTCAGCGCGGGTCAATGGCGTACACGTGCCGATGGTACTCGACACCGGCGCAAGCTCGGTCGTGCTCACTCAGCAGGACGCCAAGGCCATTGGCCTGCCGCTCGAAGTGCTCAATTACACAGTGAGTATCGACACCGCCAACGGCCGCACCCGCGCAGCCCAAGTCACGCTCGACCGTCTCGCCGTCGGCGGCCTCGAAGAGCGCTCCGTCGAAGCGCTGATCGTGCAGCCCGGCCAATTGCGCACGAGCCTGCTCGGCATGAGTTTCTTGAACCGGCTGCAGGGCTGGCAGGTCTCGGGCGACCGCCTGATCATGCACGGCTATCCGTAGAGCATGATCCGGAAAAGTGGATGCCGGTTTTCCGAAAAGATCATGCTCAACAAAAAATCTGGAGCGACTTCGTTCTAAAATAAGCTCACCAAAAACCGCGCCGACACCACTAAAAGAAACAAGCTGAAAGCGACTTCGAGCGTGCGCCGCGACATCCGATGCGCGAGTCCCGCGCCATAAGGCGCGACGAGGCTCGACACCGGCGCCATCACCGCGACCCCGATCAGCGAGACGAAGCCGAGCGAAAGCGGCGGCAACAGCGCGCGATCGTGCAGGCCGGCGAGCATATAGCCGATGGTGCCGACCACGGTGATCGGCACGCCCAAGCCGGAAGACGTCGCCACCGCCTGATGAATCGATTTGCCGTAGAGCGTGAGCACGATGTTGGACAAGGAGCCGCCGCTCACCCCCATCAACGAGCCGGCAAGCCCGATGCCGAAACCGTAAAACGTCATCGGTGCGGCGCCCGGCAAATCCGAGCCGAGATTCCAGCGGTCGCCGGCGAACAGAAATTTGGCGGCGATGAAACCCGCGATTACCACAAAGGCGATCTTGAACACGGCAGGCGGCGCGAAAGCCGCGATCAGCGAGCCGCAGATCACGCCGACGATGGCGGGGATCGCCCATAATCTGATGACCTGCGGAATGACCAGGCCTTTGACGCGGTGCGCGAGATAAGACCGCACCGTCGTCGGCAGGATGATCGCGATCGACGTGCCGATGCACAATTGCATGCGCACCGCTTCCGGCACGGCGAGCACGGTGAAGACTTCGTAGAGCACCGGCACGATCACGGCGCCGCCGCCGATTCCGAACAGCCCGGCGAGCAGCCCGGTGATGACGCCGCCGACGACGATGGCGAGGGCGAGCCAGGCAATCTCGCTCAACGGGACGCCGAGAAGCATTTTGTTATGGTCGTATTTCGGTTTTGGCGAACGGAACGTCAGGCCGCGATGTGCGCCAAATCCGTCTTGCTGTCCAGGACGCCATCCGCCACCAATGCAAGTGCGGCGACAAGGTATTCGGCATCCGCATGCGGCGTGCTTGCTGCACCTGCGAGATGACGCCGGAAGGCGCGCGCACCGGGCACGGCACGGAACAGGCCGTGCAGATGCCGAGTGATCGAGTGAAGCCGCGTGCCCTGCGCGCGTTCGCGCGCGATATAGGGCGTGAGCGCGGCGGCCGCCTCTTTAGCCGAAGCGAAGCGTGCGGGCTCGCCGAAGACCAGCGGATCGACAGCCAGCAATCGCCACGGTTCCTGATAGGCGGCGCGGCCCATCATCACGCCGTCGACGCGCTGCAGATGCGTCAGCGTATCCTCGACGCTGCCGACGCCGCCGTTGAGAACGATCGTGAGTTCCGGATGCGCCGCTTTGAGCCGATAGACCCGATCGTAATCGAGCGGCGGCACTTCGCGGTTCTCTTTCGGCGACAAGCCTTTGAGCCAAGCCTTGCGGGCGTGAACGATCAGTGCGTCGGCCCCTGCTTGCTTCACCGCTTGCGTGAAATGCTCCAAAGCCGGTTCGGGATCCTGGTCGTCGATGCCGATGCGGCATTTGACGGTGACGGGAATGCGCACTGCGGCCTTCATCGCCGCAATGCTGTCCCCGACCAATTGCGGTTCCGCCATCAAACAAGCGCCGAAGCGGCCGTCCTGCACGCGATCCGACGGACAGCCGGCATTGAGATTGATCTCGTCGAAACCCGCATCCGCACCGATGCGCGCGCATTGCGCGAGCGCGCGCGGATCGGAGCCGCCCAATTGCAGCGCCAGCGGGTGCTCGGACGAATCGAAACGCAACAGCCGCGCCCGGTCGCCGTGCAGCACCGCGCCGGTGGTCAGCATCTCGGTATAGAGCAGCGCCCGGCGCGTCAGCGCGCGATGGAAGAACCGACAATGCCGGTCAGTCCACTCCATCATCGGAGCGACTGAAAATCGCCAGGGCCGACTCTGCGGTGATTTTTCTGATTTATCAGTCATTTCATAACTTCTGGCATCGGCTCATGTCGTACCGTTTTCGGCTCATTTTGACCCATTTTGCCGTCTGTGGTACGACATTGTCGTACTTTTTCGGTTCCAGTTGTACCACCGGACCGCTAACAGGATGGACTTACACCACCAACTCGGCGGCAGGACGGAGCGACAGGACCGACCAACTTCGCCGACCTAGAGCCGTACGACAAAGTACGACAATCACAAAATCGGTACGACACGATGGGCACCATAATAGGACGTACTCGGAAAGACGGCTCTAAAGCCTTCATCGCCCAAATCGTCATCAAGAAAGGCGGCGCAATCGTCCACCGCGAGGCGGAGACTTTTGACCGCAAACAAGCTGCCAATGCCTGGATCGTCAAACGCGAAGCCGAGCTCAAGCGCCCAGGCGGGCTGGATCACAAAGAGGACCCAACGCTTGCCGAGGTGATCGATCGCTACATTAAAGAGTCCAGAAACCCGATCTCGAGGTCCAGGAGGCAAACGCTCAACGCCATCAAGAACAGCGATCTCGGCGAGACCAAATGCAGCGAAATCACCGCCAATACGCTGGTGTCATTCGCGCAAGAGCTGACCAAGACCGTCGAGCCGCAAACCTGCGGCAATTACTTTTCCAGCATTTCTAATGTCTTCACCATCGCACGACCCGCATGGGGCTACACGCTGTCGCGGCAGGAGTTCGATGACGCGCTCGTCGTCATTAGGAAGTTAGGACTGATCAGAAAGGCCAATGAACGAAGTCGCCGACCGACGCTCGAAGAACTCGACCTGCTGATGGAGCACTTCGGGCGGATTCGTGATCACCGCCCCTCCTCGATCCCAATGCAAAAAATTGTCGCGTTTGCGCTGTTCTCAACGCGACGGCAGGAAGAAATCACGCTCCTAAAATGGGACGACCTGGACGATGATCGGATTCTTGTCCGCGACATGAAGCATCCCGGCGATAAGAAGGGTAACAATGTCTACTGCGAGCTTCCGCCTGAGGCGATCGCGATCGTCAAATCGATGCCGCGAGTCAAACCGGAAATATTCCCCTACTCCACGGACGCTATCAGCGCTGCATTCACGCGCGCCTGCAAAATTCTTGGAATTGAAGATCTACGATTTCATGATCTTCGCCACGAGGGAATTTCGCGCCTGTTTGAAATGGGCCGGACAATTCCGCAGGTGGCGGCTGTTTCAGGTCACCGGAGTTGGACCAGTCTAAAGAGGTATACGCACATACGACAAAGCAAGGACAAGTATGACAATTGGAAATGGAAAGCCGTCATTTCGGCGGCTTCTTAAAAAGACTTAAAGTTCAACCGAACGGGCAATAGCTTTTTCCGCGCTCGAACAAGCCCTTCGTTTAGCTAACAGCCAAGAGTTCGACCCCAAGTTCCCCTAGCGTCCCAATCTCGGCAAAGCGTCCTTCGATGGGCTCGACCCAAAAAGCGTGCGGAGGGATACCGGTCCTGAAGTGACAGGGGGTGACTTTCGGGAAGACTAGCATCGAAAAGATGGGACGATTGTTTAAGTGGAGTTTTCCCGAAACTTCAGAAACGCCCGAAAATGCGGGACTTTGATTGACACGAAGGGACATGGCTCAGTCGTCCCTTTGGGCCGCTAAAAAGA
This sequence comes from uncultured Alphaproteobacteria bacterium, assembly GCA_963746715.1. Classification (GTDB taxonomy): domain Bacteria; phylum Pseudomonadota; class Alphaproteobacteria; order Rhizobiales; family Xanthobacteraceae; genus BOG-931. The sequence goes on from CAVVCW010000008.1 coordinate 39,832, forward strand.
CGACAAAGTCCGCCTCTGAAATTCGGACCAACCCTTTGATCCGGTGTGCAACGAGATGTCCGTCTTCGATCAAGCGGCGCACGGTTCGCGTCGAGACGACGAGCGCATCGGCGATCTGCCGGATTGTGTATAATTTGATTTGGTCACGCCGGTGCCGGCGGCCCACGCCGTTGCTGGCGACCGCTTCTATATCGCGAGTGCTTAACGACATCATGATCGTCCTTCGTTGATGCACCTTGAGTACTGGTGCATCTTCTATCTCTCACGAAAAGACGATTCAGGCCCGGTGCGCTCAGACCCAATAATATCGGTCGAGTGCACACCCTCATTCGGCGCTAACAGATTGTTTAGATTGTCTGGTGCGCTTGCTGGCTTTCGTATTCCGTTTAACGCCGCGACGCGCCCAAATTACTTTATCAGCATCAATCTCAAGTTTGTCGAAAGCAATCTCAGTAAGGACGGACACTTCGTAGTCGAGCCATTTCCCAGTTATTCCTTTTAGATCGTTGCTCAGGAGACTCATAAACACATGAGTAGGTTTGGACTGGCGGGTCCACTTTATGCCGCGGTCCTGATTTCGGGCGACGGCGACGTAATCACGGTAAGCTCCCGCCGCTCCGTCCAGCCTTTCAGCAAGCTCCTCGCCAGTAGGTATGAGCGGAAAGCCATTTGGGAGCCGACCTCGCAAGACTTTGGCGATCTCCGCCATTCGCGTGGCATGCTTGAGGTAACGTTCACGATATTTCCGCCGATGATTTATCGATGTGGCGATGTCCCTTCCCCCGAGTACCTCCTGAATAAAGAACGGGCCGGGAATCACCCGACTGCGCTTCTGGGCGGCGCCTTTGATTGTGTTCCAGACCTCGTCCGCTCTTTCGTCTTCCGCCCATCTCTTGAGGTGCGCGATGTCCGCTTGACTAAGGCGAGGCAATGATCCGTCTGCGGGGTGCGGAGTGCTTGGATACGCAGCCAGAATTTCCTTGAAAGATTTGGTCACATACACCCTCCCTGGATGCACACCACTTTGTCGGAGAGCGGCAGCCTTCGTGGGCAAAGTTCGGTGCACTGGATGCTCAAAATAGCCACCGAGTACACCATAAGCCGCAGAGCGAACTGGGGTAAGTAATGATCACAGACTTTTATCGGAGCGCTGTGCGAAGTGACTGAAGCCTTAGTCGGAAACGTGGGCAGCCGACCGGTACGACCAAGTCCAGCATATCGCAAGCGACAAACGAATGTCAGATGAACAGAAACACTCGGCGTCAACCTTGTTTTTGCTGATGGCGCAGTACAACGGCCAAACCGTAGTGCCACTGGATCAAGTGTGCCGCGACTTTTTCGGACACCTCACGGTAGAGAAGCTGTTACGCAAGGCGCTTCGCGGCGATATCGCCCTGCCGATCGTGCGGATCGAGACAAGCCAGAAGGCGCAACGCGGCGTGCACCTCGTCGATCTTGCCGCCTATATCGACAAGCGCCGAGCGGCGGCCGTGAAAGAATGCCATCAGCTTACCGGCCAGCTGTGATAAAACGTCGCTGGCCGTCCCGATGCCAACACTAACGGCGTCATTGTTCGGATGTCCTGTTATGTCCAACCTGGAAGCCATCCCTGTCGAAATCCAGGTAAGCGACACCGTTCGCGTTTCCGGGTTACTGCGAACGCCCCCTCAAGCGCGAGCGTGTTACCTGCTGGCGCAGGCGCTGGAGCGGGCATGGATCATCCCTTCATGGCCACTGTGGCTGAAGAACTTGCCAAGCGACACATCGCAACGTTGCGCTATCAGTTTCCATACATGGAGCGACGAAGCGACGACCCGATCCGCCGCAGATAGCGCACGCGGCTGTCCGCGCTGCAGCCGCTGCAGCACTGAGATTTGTACCGAAACTTCCGCTCATAGCCGGAGGCAAGTCATTCGGCGGTCGAATGACGTCGCAGGCTCAAGCGAAAGCACCCCTGGAAAACGTGAGAGGGTTGGCCTTCCTGGGATTTCCACTGCATCCGGCCGGACGCCCCTCGCATGACCGCGCGGAGCACCTGTTCGACGTTAAGATTCCAATGCTGTTCCTACAGGGCACGCGCGACACGTTGGCTTCGCTCGACGAACTTCGACCGGTTTGCAAAATGCTTGGCAAGCTTGCAACGCTCAAAGTGATTGCGGACGCCGATCATTCTTTTCATGTGCCTGCTCGGACCGGCCGGAACGACATGCAGGTTCTCAGCGAGGCGCTAGACGCATTTTCCGATTGGCTTGCTAGCGTACCTTTAGAAGATACATGAGGGTGACCTTGCGCAAAGAAGTTCATTATTTTTGACGCGGTATCCGGCTCGATCAGATGCCTGTTCCTGGCCCCATAGCGAACATGGCGCCCGACGACTTCCGCGGCAGCTTTTGGGGGTAAAGCGGACACGGCCGCTGTCAAACGTCGCGTCCGCTTATGACCCTGAACGGACCTAGCGCCGCTTTGGTCGCGGTGCAAAATTCAAGAATTTCGCACCAGGCACAACCGCCGATACGATTCCGTCCTCTACCGAAAGAACCATCATGCTGGAACGCAGCTGTAGCTTTCGTCATTGGGGTGAAAAGTCACGAGGGCTAGACACCCGGCTTTGCCGCAACTCTTCCGTCAGCGCCGCAACCTTTCGTTCTAACAGATCGATCCGGTCTTGGGTGTAATCGAAGCTTGTATAATCGAGTGCTTGGAGCCAAGCGCCGAAGGTAGCCACGAAGCGCCAAAATTTTCCCTGCTTGCGAACCAAATTGTTTGCTGTGCCGGTCATCGAGATGTTCCCTTCGCCGATAGTGGCGGGCGCTACTGCTTAAGCTGCGCAACAGAGTAAGATTTTTTGAAGACCGTCCGCGATTCTAAATGTGTTTCGCGTACCGCCTCACAGTTGCGACCAACCCCCGTCGACCGGAAGCTCGGCGCCGGTCGTGAAGGTCGCATCGAACGCGAGGAAGAGGACGGCCTTGGCGATTTCCTCCGACTTCCCCCAGCGCTTCATGGGAACCATGCCCGTCATCTGCTCCTTAATCTGGGCGGCCGCGTCTTTATCGGGAAACGCCTTGCCGAGGATTCCCGTGTCGATGGGGCCGGGCGTCACCGCGTTGACGCAAATCTCGCGAGGAATCAGCTCGGCGGCGAGCGTCCGAGCGAATGATCGCAGCGCAGCCTTGGCAGCTCCATATGCGAGCTGACCGGGCATTCCCTTGACGTTGGCGATCGAGGTCGTGAGGACGACAGAGCCGCCCCGGTTTATCAGCGGCGCGAGCTTCTGCACCGCGAAAATCGGCCCTTTGGCGTTCAGGTTGAACATTTCGTCGTAGACTGCCTCGGTGATGCTTTCCAGAGGCGCGCGAATGCTGAACCCGGCGTTGACGAAGAGCAGGTCGATGGTGTCGAACTCGGCTATCACCTTCGAGGCGAGGGCGTCGATGTCCGTCAACGAACGCGCGTCGCTCGAAACCACGAGGGCGTCCTTTCCAAGTTCTTTCTGCGCCGATTCAAGCCCGGCTTTCGAGCGACCCGTCACCAGAACGCGCGCACCCCCAGCGAGAAGCATCTGCGCTGTCGCAAGTCCCATGCCGCTCGTGCCGCCGATAATCACCGCCTTTTTATCTTCGTACCGTCCATCTGTATTTTCCTCGCGCGTTGCTGATTATGAACTATTCAGTATGATAATCAGGCGCTGAGATTGCGGTCAAGGGAATATTGAACTAGTTATTTCAAAATACCGTAAGGCCGTGGAACGGGCGCGCAGCGGCGCAATCACTCACTGATTCCGGTTACCGAAATCAGTTCAGCCGTGACCGGCGCTCTTTCAGGACGCCGCGCTCAAGGACGGTGCGGAAGAGAGATCGACGCCGGAGACCTTGACGACGGCCTGCCAGGCGGCTTCCTGGCTCGCGCGATCGTGTAAGTGCGGCTGGCGCTGCACCTCAATGGGACCTGAGAACTTCCCTTGTGCCGAGGCGAAGAATTGCCCTGAGACGTCGGTTCCGAACTCCGACGCCTGCAGGTAGCGACGGGCCGCGGTCTCCGGCGTCTAATTCATGCCGGGAATGAGGTTCACGATTGGGATAAACAGATACTTCAACAGCGGGCCAGCGCTTCGCACCACCTGGTGGCGGTCGCGCCACCGGGCGACACGGCGTACACGGCCATGCCGGAGGGCAGCCGGCGGGCCAGCGCCGCGACCCACCAAGCGATGATGAGCTTCGCGTCGGCATACGCATTGTTCGGCACGTATTTCACGTTCGGCCCGTTGCGGATCAGGGCTTCCACAGCGGCGGTTCGGTCACCCTTGTAGTGTTTGGCCGCGAAGGCTGGCAGGTCGGTGTATTTGACATGGGCCCACCCCCGCGGGCAGGCTCTGCCCCGGCGTAACGGTGCGCGCGCTGGGGCTCAGCAGGAGGGCATTCAGCAACCCAACAGTCAGTGATGATCGCCGATCAGCGGGCCTGAGACGCCTGGATGCCCGCCGGAGTGCGTTGCCGCTTCTTGAGGGAACCACCTGCAGTGAGCAGAGGAAATCGATCGGCTGACCCTGTTCACCAGCTCAGCGAGGGCGGACTGAACACTGGACGGCGAGTCCAGATCCAGCTCTAGCGGCGTGAAGATTTTTTTTTGGTCTCGGCCGCGAGTTGAGCGGCCGTTTCCCGGACTTGGGCCAGTTGCGGCCGGTGACGATGACCTGGCGGTAGCCTTTGGCGGCGAGCAAGCTGGCTGCCGCATAACCGAGCCCGGACGTGGTGCCGGTGACGAGCGCGAACGAATTTTTCATAGCGTTCCGTGGTAAGGGTGAAGCTCGAAAGAGCCCCCGCGTGTAGGAGCCGCCTTGTCATTTTCGAACTGTTCGGTTATATATTGCAGAATGAAAAGGTCGCAGTCAAGGAGTTTTGAACTAGATGTTTCAGAATACCGCCAGGCCACGGGGACGCCCGCGCGGCTTCGACGAGAGCGACGCGCTGAAAAAGGCGACGCAGGTGTTCTGGTCGAAGGGCTACGACGGCGTGACGATTGACGATCTCGTCGCCGGGATGGGCGTGGGACGGCCGAGCCTGTATGCCGTCTTCGGGGACAAGCGGGCGATATTCTTGCGCGTCCTTAAGGCGTACGCAGAACGGAAGGGCGCTCAGCCGCGAAGGCACTCCTTTCGCCACAGAGTCTTCGCGACTCGATCGCGGGCTTTCTGAGGTTCGCCGTCGAAAGTGCGACCGAGAAAGGGTCCGCCCGGGGCTGCCTTCTGATTTGCGTCGCGCCGCTTGTGGACGATGCTGAAGTCCGGCGGTTCCTGCAGAAAGCGGCCGCGGGCGGCGCGGCGCTGGTGGAAGGTCGTTTCCGGGACGCGATCAGCGCGGGCGAAATCCCGTCCGATTTTCCTGTGGCCGAACGCGCGATCCAAGTCACGGATTTTGGTCGTGGCCTTACGATGCGTGCGCTGATAGGCACGCCGCGCAAGACGCTCCTCAGGGATGCCGAGGAAGCGGCCGACTTGGTGCTCCTGCCGCGGCGTGGAAATGCGACGCCAGAACGTTGATGCTGGGATGCGTGGAGGTTGGGAGCAAGCAACTTTCGCTGGCGCTTCCACTCGGCTTTCTCGACTCAGGAACAGGCCCGCGCCCCGACCTCGGTCAAACAATTTCAGTTGGTTGGCCCGTGCAGGAATTAAGAGCAAATCTCCGAGTATGTCTATGTCGCCTGTTGGCCCAGAGCGGACATCCGGGCCGACTCAGTCCGTGTCCGCTTTCGGGGACAAAGCGGACATGGCCAACCGAGATACATCGACCGGAATTTACGACTACCGGCGTTAGTACGACGAGAGTACGACCCCGGTACGACCTGTCCCCTGCCCGCCGTCCGAGCTCCGCAAAAACTGACCTCCTATGGATCGGTCGGTCCCATCATAATTCGGTCCGTCCCATCATCAAGCCGCCGTGCCAGCTGCGGTCGAACAAGATGTCCGCTTCACCCCCGTGTGTGGACGGCTCCGAGTTGGCAAGGACTTTCTTCACGCTTGCAGCATTGGTCGGTGCGCCCGTGTGTTCGGCCTTTCAGCGCGGTTCACCTGACCGCTGGCCATAATGCCCTCCGCGGATCAGGTCCCGATCGAAAGCCCGCATTCGACAATGCGTGGGGGTAATTGGGTTGTCCTGATCGCCGGATCGACCGGCTCTGCATTACGTGCTGTTCGTCCTCCCAACCTTCACATCACGCCGGTTGTCGGCGCGATCTCGTTTACGCCGCGAGCGCGACGGGTTCCTTGTAGCGCTCGCCCGTGGCCATCATTGCCCAGGCCATCCGGGCGATCTTATTGGCGAGCGCGATAGCGGCGACCTTGGTGGGGCGCCGCGCCAGCAATGCTGTGAGCCAGGGCCGACGCTTGGTGCCATGGATCTTGGCGTAGCGGATGACGGCGAGCGCGCCCGCAACGAACAGGCCGCGCAGATAACGGTCGCCTCGTTTGCTGATGCTGCCGAGCCGGTCCTTACCTCCGCTCGAGTGTTGCTTCGGTACGATGCCGATCCAGGCAGAGAAATTACGCCCTGATCGGAAGGCTCTCGGGTCGGCAACGGTCGCGACCAGTCACCGACGTCAACGTCTACCACATTGTTGATGGTGAGTAGCTGTCTAATGCAGCGCAGCAAACTTGCGTGCTTTACTTCCGCTTTGGGTCATTAGCTGCCGCGACGAGCATTTAGCTCCGTGTCCGCTTTACCCCCGAAAGCCGCCGCGACAGTTGCTAATCGGCGTGTGCGCTTTGGGCCATAAGCGGACATCCGCGGCATCCCGCCGATCATGCACGCTATTATCCGCCGAGGCTATCTGGCTCCTGAATCTCACGTTGTGTCGGAGCGTTCGACGGCCGCAGATGGCTATCACGTCGCAACTTTGCTGGTTCGTGTCGCGTTCGCTTGTCACCCGTTGTCACCTTCGAAAGCGCGGCCTCGGTCTCGGCAACGAGTTGGCGCATGATTTCGCCCACCGACAGGATTTCATTGATGCCCCCAGCGGTTTGACCAGCCGTCAGAAGACATTCGTGTTGACGGCCTGCCTGTGTCGTCGAGACAATCTGGCCCCTTAGACGATCACGATCACGTCGCGCCTCTTCGCGCTTGCCGCTCCACTCATCCAGGAAGGCCGTATGGAGAGAGCGCAGCACCGTGTGAAATCCCGCCGTGCCCGGAAGAGGGCTGATGTCGTTTAGAACATCAACCTTTATCGCATCCTCCGATTTGGCCGCGATTATCGCGTGCTTCCACTCAATTGGTGCGGGAGCTTCTAAGGAAGCAATGAATCGCGTGCCGAGATTGACGCCGGCTGCGCCAAACATAAACGCTGCCGCGATCCCGCGCCCGTCGAAGATGCCACCCGACGCAACGACAGGAATGGGCGACACCGCGTCAACGACCTGCGGTACGAGAGCCATGGTACTCACCTCACCGCAATAGCCGCCCGACTCGCTGCCTTGCGCGCTGATCACGTCGGCGCCCTTCTCAGCCGCTTGGACCGCTTGCGCAACCGTCGTGACCTGCACCATTACGCGCGACCCGACATCGTGGGCCTGACGCATCAGGTCACCAGGATCAGCAAGCGTGAATGAGATTACGGCGGGTCGTGCCTCCAGCGTGTGGCGAAACGCCTCGGCGTCCAGCGTCTGGGGAATGTGGTTGATCGCAAAAGGCCGGCTCGTCAGCGTTCGCACTACGTCGATGTCGCGCTTTATGGCCGTCGTTGCTCGGAATAGCGTTCCAATTCCACCGAGGCCGCCCGCGTTGGACACGGCAGCCGCAAGTTCCGCCGACGTACAAGTACCCATCGGAGCCAGAATGATCGGCACCTCAATGCCAAACACATCACAAAGGGGTGTCTTCAACATGCGTTGCCTCCCCGCCAAAGTGGCGTGCTCTACTGGAGCGGCGACCTCCTATGGCCCTCTTACCGCAGCCACCTGAAATACTAGTGGCTTTCAGCCGCGAGAGAAACGGCCACCGCGATGTCAGCTCTGGGTCAGAAGCGGCCGCACTAGGCACTGGTTCGTTCGGCAACCTGAACATTATGCGTTTCGGCCAACGTCATCAGATGCCGGACCGTTTCACTCGCTAGGCGACGTGTCAGTTCGCCAGCGGGAAAAACACGGCCGAGTGATGCAGCTTGTCCAGCCCAGAGAGGGACGAAATCTTCGGAGCCAAGAGCTTCCGATTTGCACGCAGAGGGGCCATGGCTGTGGCAGCTTGCGGGAATTGAGGAGCTTCCACTGCAATCGGTCCCAGGTCCTCGACGATACGGTTGACGATTGCGCGCGCTGGACGGCCCGTGAAGACGTTAGTCAACGCTGTTCTTACTGCGCGCCGGCTCGTGAGGGCGGCGCGATGCACCGGGCTCACGCGAGCTTCTGGGCAAAAAAGATATGCTGTGCCCATCTGTACGGCCGAGGCACCTAATGCGAGAGCCGCTACAATTCCGCGGGCGTCACAGATGCCGCCAGCCGCGATGACTGGGATTTTCACGGCGTCAACGATCTGCGGCACTAGTGCGATCGTACCAATCGGCGCGGCGGAGCGCTTACTTAGAAACGTGCTGGGGTGCCCACCTGCTTCGAAGCCTTGCGCGATCACCGCATCGCAGCCGCGGGCTTCCAGCCATTGTGCTTCTTCGACCGTTGTCGCGGACGAGAGGACCTTCGCACCCGTACCTTTCACCCGTTCAACCAGTTTGGGTTCAGGCAGCCCGAAATGGAAGCTCACTACTTCAGGTTTGAGTTCGACTACGAGATCGCAGAGACCGCTATCAAACGGTGCTCGGGGCGCTCCTGCCTTGCGTGTGAATTCGAGTCCCAGTTCTGCATAATAGGAACTGAGGCGTAGCCGCCAAGCGATATCACGATCACCATCTTCCAGCGGTGGTGAATGGCAAAAAAAGTTCAGGTTCAACGGTCGCATCGTACGCCGACGAATGAGCGCAAACTCAGAACGGATTTGTTCCGAATTAAGAGCAGCACATGGGAGAGACCCCAAAGCTCCCGCTTCACAAACGGCGACGGCCATGTCGGACCTAACTGGCTCCGCCATTGGGGCAAGGATGATCGGTAGATCAATCCCAACGAGATTGAGGAATCTGCGGTCGGGCCACACGTTCTGCCCTCCAATGTTGCGCCGGGCTGCTAAGTAGGACGATACACATTTTCTGTCCTATGCCACTACGGGCATCAAGAAGTCACGGACTTTGGTGTTTACTAGCGCTCTACGGGCTCGAGCCGGGTATGTCCGCTTTGGGTCATTAGCTGCCGCGACCGCTCGAAACTCTCGGTGTCCGCTTTACCCCCAAAAGCTGCCGCGACGGTCGCTGATCGCGGCGTGTCAGCTAAGGGCCATGTGTGGACGGCTCCGGGTTGGCAAGGCTTTTCTCACGAGTGCAGCATTGGTCGGTGCAGCCATGTGTTCGGCCTTTGAGTGCGGTTCACATGACCGCTGGCCATAATGCCCTCCGCGGATCAGGTCCCGGTCAACAACGCGCATTCAACGATGCTCTGGCCCATGTGGGTTGTCCTGATCGCCGGATCGACCGGCTCTGCATTACGTGCTGTTCGCCCTCCCAACTTCACATCACGCCGGATGCCCGGTGTGATCTCGTTCAAGCCGCGAGCGCGGCCGGTTCCTTGTAGCGTTCACCCTTGGCCATGATCGCCCAGGCCATCCTTGCGATCTTGTTGGCGAGTGCGATGGCCGCGACCTTCGCTGGCCGCCGCGCCAGCAAAGCGGTGAGCCACGGCCGATGCTTGGTGCCATGGATTTTGGCATAGCGAATGACGGCGAGCGCGCCCGTCGTGAACAAGCTGCGCAGATAGCGATCGCCTCGTTTGCTGATGCTGCCGAGTTTGTCCTTGCCTCCACTCGAGTTCTGCTTGGGGACAAGCCCGATCCAGGCCGAGAAGTCCCTTCCTGATCGGAACGCCTTCGGATCGGCGACGCTGGCGACCAGAGCGGTCGCCAGTGCTGGACCGACGCCAGGTATATCGTCGAGCCGCAGGCTTGCTTCACTGGATCGATGCCAAGCCATGATCATACGATCGAACTGGAGGATCTGTGCCTTCAGCATCTGCAGTTGGGCGCCGAGAGCGGCGACACAGGCGCGGGCAACCTCGGGCAACCGCTTGTCACTTGCATCGGCAGCGACGCCGAGCAGCTGCTCGACACCATTGCGTCCGACCGGCGCGACGATCCCGAACTCTGCAAGATGAGCGCGGATGACGTTGATCACCGAGGTCTGCTGGCGAATAAACAAATGACGGGTACGGTGCAGCATCAGGCAGCTCTGTTGCTCTGGCGTCTTGGTCGCGACGAACCGCATATTCGGCCTGGTGACCGCTTCACAGATCGCCTCGGCGTCAGTGGCATCGTTCTTATGCCGCTTCACATACGGCTTCACATAGGCCGGCGGCATCAGACGGACAGAATGGCCAATCGCCTGGAGTTCGCGCGACCAATGATGCGACGAGGCGCAGGCTTCGATACCGACCAGGCACGGCGGTAGCTTTTGGAAGAAGGTCATCACGTAGCGTCGCTTGAGCTGCCGGCGGATGACTACATTACCCTCCGTATCAACGCCGTGGACCTGAAAGACCGACTTCGCGATATCCAGACCGATTGTCGTGACCGTTTGCATAGGTAGCTCCTCCGAATTGTGGGAGCCTTAACAGCGCCCACATCCATGGCGCTCGCGCGCCGGGTGGAGGAGCCGTCCACAGCATCAATAACGGACTCGTGCGCTGCAACAAAGTTGAGTGTAATACCGGTTCTTGGCACCCCAAAAAAACATCGAGCCGGTCCTGGACACGATCTGCGCGCTGAACGAGGATGTGAAGCAACCCTAAGTTTGGGGCGCCGTCCTGGGAGCATGTTATGAGGAAAGTCCTTCAGGGTTACGCTAAGGCCAAAAATGGCGATCTCATCCAAATTGGTACGATCCCTGTTCCGCATAGCAAGGACAAACGCTCTCCGAGCGAACGTGAGGACAAAAGACATTTGATCAGGCAAGGCGCAACGATCTTTAAAAAGGAAATTGTTCATTAGTCGTGGCAAAGTGACGTTATGGGTCGCAAGCGGACAATAACGTCAACAGCGCGTCGGGCGGCCCAATTGGCATGAGCTGCCACGAGCAAAGGTTTCAATATGACCGGCGGTGATAACGACTATGGTGACGCGTTCAAAGAAGCGAAACTTGAACACGACCAACGGCGGCAAGGTTCCGCAGAGGCACAGCGTTTGCAGGCGGAAGCTGATGCAGACACCGCTGCATTGAGCGATGTGGTGCTACCTCAGCTACAGGCCGCTGCTCAGAAATTGGAGCCGCTTGGCGGCAAAGTAGATATTCGGCAGTACGGCCGCACTGGCAAAATGCTTCGGCCCACCTCGGTCTCCTTTCGCATAACGGATCAGCAGCGCCATGAAAGCCGCGTCTATTTGATTGTTCCACGCGGGGGAACGGTTACCGTCACGAGCGGTAACGGTTTTGACTTAACAGGGCAGCCTCGCCAACCCAAGAACGTAAGCGAGGAGGTCGGTATCCAGCGCCGCGATGATCTCACGGTCGAGAATGTCAAAAAGCTAATCTTGGGCGCAATCGCGGAATACCGGAACGATCGCGAACGCGCCCAGCATGCGGCTAACGACGACCCGAAATAACGCGACGGCTGGTGTGGTCGATGTCCGCTTTGGGTCATTAGCTGCCGCGACGCATTGAAACTACTCGGCGTCCGCTATTCCCCCGAAAGCTGCCGCGACAGTTGCCGAGCGCCGCGGCAGCTAAGGGCCAAAAGCTGACACCGGCCGCGGCGCGATTTTCCGACGGTGCCCGCTGGCATCCTTCCATAACGAGGCGGCGCAGTACCCCCGTGGTAACTGCACCGCCCCGGCTTGCAACAACCCTTTTGAGGCTCCTGCAAACGAATTTATGCTGCCAGCCGATATGGGATCTCGCTTTGACCGGGATCAATCCGCCTGACAATCCATTTCCTGGTAACTCGCGGTCTTTCGTGCCGAACCAATAAACAGGTCGATCGTCTGCGCGCGGGACGAATGTTGCCGAAAAGCATCTGTCGGATCGAAAAGCACCGGCGGCCGCTTTTGCTATGGCCCCTCACCGAAATGTCTCTTAACCTATCATTACCCCCGTGACCCGTGGCCTTGAGCCATCGCTCTTGCGTGCGTATTGCGCGCAATTGCGAAAGCGATGTGGCGCGTCATGACGGGCGGGCGCACAGTCGATTTTTTACCGGCCCTGCTGCGTCTCGGCTTTGCTGCGACGGCGGCAGTCTTGCTAATTCTCTCCGGCCTGCTGACGCTGGGCTTCACGTTGCCGGCCAAGGCGCTGCCGAGTTTTGCACGGCAGACCGGGCAGCCGTGCGGCGCATGTCACACCGATTTCGCGGGGCTGACGCCCTACGGACGGCGTTTCAAGATGGGCGGCTACACATTCGGCGGCGGCGAATACCGCACGGCGCTGTTTCCCAGTTCCGACGATGAAAACGCCAAAAAGAAATGGGTGCCGCCAATCTCGATGATGACGATCGTCGGCTTCACCAATACGCAAGTGGCGCAACCGCCGCCGACCGCGCCCTACAGCACCAACAACAACACGGTAGTGTTGCCCGTGAGTTTTTTTTGGGGCGGCGCCATCACCGATCATGTCGGAGCCTTCGCGCAGTTGACCTATAACGCGGTGCCGCCGGGAGGGTTCGGGGGCGATCCCTTCGGCCATGCCTGGACCTGGGACAACACCGATATCCGCTTACTGCGGGATCGACCAGCATCGGCACGTTCAACATCACTTACGGCATCACCGCGAACAACAATCCCACGGTCCAGGATCCATGGAATACGACGCCGGCCTGGGCCTTTCCCTACGCAGCATCGACCATCGCGCCCACTCCCGGAAGCCACACTCTGATCGACGGCACACTTGCGGCGCATGTCGCCAGCGTCGGCGCTTACACGGACATCAATGACGTTCTTTATCTCGAAGCGTCGGCGTACCACACGCTCGACCCGAGCATACAGAATGCACTTGGGACCCATCGATTCGGGGGGCGCCGGTTATCCAATGTCTCGCCGTATTGGCGCGCGGCGATCGAGCCTCATCCCGGCAACAATTGGCTCGAGATCGGAACGTTCGGCATGACGTCCGGCATTCGGCCGTGGGTCGCACCGGGCACACCGAACACGGCAACGTTCTCGCAGACCGACAAATACACCGATATCGGTTTCGACTTCAACAATATCAGTATCAAGGCAGCAATTTTTGGTTCACGCTGCGTGGCAGCTACATTCACGAATATCAAAAACTCGATGCCAGTTTCCCGAACGGGCTGTCCTCGAACCCCAGCAACACGCTGGACGAAGCGAAGGGCTACGCCTCACTGGCCTACGGCAACGACAACAGGATCGTTCTGACCGGCCAATACTTCAACACCTGGGGTACTCTCGATTTCATTCTGTACGGCGGACTTGCCAGCGGCTTCAGTCCGAACAGCAACGGCTGGATCGGCGAGATCGCCTACATTCCATTCATCAGCAGCCCCGCGCCGGGATGGCCGTGGCTCAATGCGCGCGTCGGGCTGCAATACACCTGGTACGAGAGGTTCGACGGCACCAGCGTCGGTGCGGCGAATAACAACACAACGTTCCTCTATCTCTGGCTGGCAATGTAGCAAACAAGATGCTGAGGCACGCGATGAAAGCAACAATGCTCGGAGGCACAGCCTTGTCGCTGCTGCTGACCGTCTCCGCATTTGCCGCGGATATCGCGGTGCCGGGGCCGGTAAACTCGCCGCCGCCCCCGCCGCCCTTCACCTGGACGAGTTGCTATGGCGGCTTGCGCGCTGGCGGCGGCATCGGCCAATCCGATCTGATCGACACCGCCGGCGTAGTGTCCGGAACGTCGGGATTTAGCGCCGCGAATTTCAACCTTAGCGGTTGGATGGCCGGCGGCCAGCTCGGCTGCGACTACCAATTCACGCCGAACTGGGTTGCCGGCGTCGAGTGGGCCGTGACCGGCGGAGATATCGGCAAGACGTCCACGATCGGGGTTCCCGCCGTAGCTCTCGGCGATACCGCGACCTACAAGGTCACCACCGACTTTTTGATGAGCGCGACCGCACGCGTCGGCTATGCGTGGGACCGCTGGATGCTCTATGCCAAAGGCGGCTTTGCCGGCGCCGGTAATAAATACAACGACTTCGACACCTTCCAGACCTACAGTTTCCAGGGAACGGAAAACCGGATCGGCTGGACCGCGGGTGCCGGCGTCGAATGGGCGTTGTGGGAAGATTGGTCGGTCAGGCTCGAATACGACTATTTCGGGTTCGGCACCCACGATGTCACCTTCATCGACAGCACGATCAGCGGCGTTACCGGGACAGTCAATATCAAACAAAACATTCAGCTCATCACGCTCGGCGTGAACTTCCACGCCTATGCCGGGCCGTGAGGACAGCCAATGACGATCGTGAGATCGGCGTTTCATGCGGCAGTCCTGGCAAGCGTGCTTGCAACAACTAGTCTCTTTGCAAGGGCAAGTTATGCCGAGGACGGAGCCGCCGCCACGCAGACCGTCGCGCCGAAGGACGTTCAGGCTAAACTTGCTTATTGCGAAGTCTGCCACGGCGTCGCGGCGCAGGGGTTTCGCGGTTATTACCCCATTCCGCGGCTCGCTGGCCAGCAGGTCGAGTATCTGCAAAATCAGCTGCAGGCGTTCATCGAACACCGGCGCACCAACAACATCATGTTCAACGTCGGTCATGTCCTGAGTCCGGCGATGATCGCGGCACTCACTGACGATTTTCGCGACCTCAATCCGAAGCCGCTGGGCGGCGCGCCGAAAGATCTTGTCGACGCCGGCAAGAAAATCTTCACTGAGGGAATTGCGGAAGCGAATATTCCGCCTTGCGCTTCGTGTCACGGCCCGGATGCCAAAGGCAATGCCGCGTTTCCGCGTCTCGCCGGACAGCTTTATGATTATCTGACCGCGAAACTCATCAACTGGGACAAAGAACGCGGGCAGAATCCGGATAAGCCCGACACGTCGGCGATCATGGAGCCGATCGCGCATGGCTTGAACCAGGCGCAGATCAAAGCCGTCGCCTCTTATCTCAGTTATTTGGAGTAATGCGTTGCGCTCCCTTGGCAAAGACAAAATTACGAAATTCGCCGACGTGAGATTGGCGGCGCAAGCGGCAATTCTCGTCGCCGCATTGACTGGGACAGCGCGCGCCGACGACGTCCAAGGCAAGCTCAGCTACTGCAAGGACTGCCACGGCGCATCGGCGCAAGGTTACCGCGGATATTTTCCAATTCCGCGGCTTGCCGGACAGCAGCCCGAATACCTGGAAAATCAGTTGCGCGCTTTCATCGAGCACCGGCGCACCAACAATATCATGTTCAACGTGGCGCACGCCTTAAACCCGGCCATAGTTTCGGCGCTCGCCGCGCACTTCAGGTCGCTCAATCCGCCGCCGATCGGCGGCGCGCCCACGGGGTTCACGGCGGAGGGCCGCAAGATCTTTCAGGACGGCGTGCCCGATGGAAATATCGCGGCCTGCGCCGCCTGCCACGGCCCCGACGCCACCGGCATCGGCGAAATTCCGCGTTTGGCCGGACAACTCTATCCTTACGTCATCAAGGAATTGGTGAATTGGGGCCACGAGCGGGGGCAAAATCCGGCGCGGCCGGACACCTCCGCGATTATGAGCCCGGTGGCGCACAGCTTGAACAAGTCCCAAATCGAAGCCGTCGCGGCCTATGTCAGCGAACTGAAGTAGATCGCGTCGACGCGCGGGAAGGTCAGAAGGTTTTGGACTACAGATCATGAGAGGCATCCGGATAACGATCGCGATTTTGGCCCTGGCTTGCGGCGCCGCTGCGACGGCGGCGCGCGCCGAGAGCCTCGCGGTCCGCAATTGCACCTGGTGCCACGGCACATCGGCAACGGGCTATACGCCGGCGCCCGGCCTCGCCGGACAGCGACCGCAATATATTTTCAATCAGCTTCGTGATTTCGGGCTGCACCGCCGCGACAATCCGTTTTCGAAACAATATATGTGGGCCGCCGCTGCGCATTTGAGCCCGCAGACGGCGCATGACTTGGCGCTGTATTTCTCGGAGCTGCCGCCAAAAGCGGCCAACGACGGCGATCGGGAGAGTGTCGCCCTCGGGCAAACGATTTATCAGCAAGGAATGCCAGACGCCAATATCGTGGCTTGTGTTGTGTGCCATGGCCCGAATGCCGAAGGGGTCGGACCAATTCCGCGCCTCGGGGGCCTTGCATACACTTACTTGAAACGGCGGCTTGAGCAGTGGGGAGAAGGCTATCACGCGGCTGCGGGTCCGCCGATGCCTGACATTGCTGGCAAATTGTCGCCGAGCCAAGTCGGTGCGCTGGCGTCATATCTCAGTTTCGTCAAGTGACATCCAACATACGCCAACAAGGCACACCGGGAGCAAACTGGAGAAACCGGTAATGAAAAAATCGATTACGGCTAGCCGTTTGCAGCATCGACGATGTCCGCTTTGGCCCGATTGCGGATTTTCGGCTAACGAAATTATCGGCCTGCGGCGACTTGCCCCAAGAGTGAGCAATTTTGGCACAGTTTTGGCGGGAGGCTCAATTAGTCTGCTCGGGCGTCCCGCTCGGACGCCGCCTCAAACGTTACCTTGCATGCGAGGCAAAGCACGGGCTCCGGGCGGTGACGGGGGTTACGTCCCGGAGCCTATGCTCCTGGCCGGCATCTTTGAAGGGCCGATAGGCGACACTGACCTTGTAACCCTTTTGGCTTAGAACGCCGCACGTTGAGACAAGGTCTGAGCATTACTGCATCGCAGACCCCCTTGATATGAGCAATTCCGCTCAGTTGTCACGTTGGCCATGGACGTAATCTTATTGCACGCAACAAATCTTCGAGTTCGGGTCAGTGTTTGATCCTCGTCAAAAGTGCAAAATCGCGATCAATGATTTAAATTTAAAATAAAAGATGAGAGGCTGAGATGATAGACACATCGGGAGTCCAATCGGGCGCACCATCCAGACGAACCATTTTGCTGCGAGGTATTGTCTGCGCCGCTGGCGCTGCGGCATTGATCGGCTCGACAAAAAATGCTCGCGCCGCCAGAATGCCCCAGACCTCGCCGGTGGTCGCCTATCAGAGTACGCCCAAGGATGCCCACCAATGCGACGGCTGCATGCTGTTCCAAGCACCGAACCCCGGCCAGGTCGTCGACGGTGTCGTCAGTCCTTCCGGCTGGTGTAAACTCTGGGCGACAAAAGCGGCCTGATAGGTCCCCGTGGCTTCAATCAGCGCTGGCGTTTCATCCGGCAAAACTGAGGAACGACGTCTGCGGCGCCGCTGCGCATCATCGTCTCGTATATTCGCTAGAAAGCGGCGATACGATTGATTGGTACAGGTTGGCGCTCTGGACATGCCGCTGCGCAGTAACGGATGCGTTGGGCGATGTCGACTTCTGCAAGCCTCCCATCAAAAGGCTTAGAAATGCCTGGACGCCACAAGGAACGACACCGCAGGGACGCATCGGCTGGCTGCGCGCGGCCGTATTGGGCGCAACGACGGCATACTTTCGACATCGAGTCTGGTGCTTGGGTGTCGCGGCTGCGCATGCGACTCACAGCAACATATTGGTCGCCGGCGTCGCCGGCCTGGTGGCTGGGGCGATGTCGATGGCTGCCGGGGAGTACGTGTCTGTCCACTCACAGGCAGACACCGAACAGGCCGAACTCAAGCGTGAGCGTGCGGAACTCAAAGCCGACGACAAGGGCGAGCACGAGGAACTGACGGCGATCTACGTCGCTCGCGGCCTCGATCCTTCGCTCGCGAAACAAGTCGCCGACCAACTCATGACCCATGATGCAATAGGCGCGCATGCCCGCGACGAACTCGGCATATCCGAGACTTTGCGTGCGCGTCCGATTCAGGCTGCGTTGGCGTCGGCCGGCAGTTTCGCGGTTGGAGCGGCCATGCCTCTCCTGGTTACTGCCACGGTCCCAGCGCGATATTGATTCCTTTCGTCTCTGGAACTTCGTTGCTGTTCCTCGCGCTTCTCGGCGGGTTGGCCGCGGGCGCGGGTGGGGCTGTAATGTGGGCGCAATGCGCGTCACATTCTGGGGCGCGCTCGCCATGGCGGTGACAGCGGGCGTCGGGGCGCTGTTCGGAACGATAGTGTGAATGGGCACAACCTAAGATGATGCGTTCCAAGTCCTAACCATACAAAGCACGCGAGTGTCCGCCTCGGGTCGGAAGCTGCCACGTCAGTCAAAAGCGTCTGTGGCAGTTTTCCTCCGAAAGCGGACGCCAAATCCCGGAGAAGGATGGTCAGTAGTCGGTGTGGGGCGGAGCAGAGCCGCTCTGCCCGAATACTTCACACGTCACTTGCTCAGCAATCGCAAGAGCGTCATCTACCTCGATGCCAAGATAGCGAACGGTGCTCTCGATCTTAGTGTGCCCAAGCAGCAACTGTACCGTTCGCAGATCCGGTACGACGATAGATGAGGTAGCCTTGGTCCGCCGGAGTGAATGTGTGCCAAACATGCACCTGTCCGGCCGAACGCCGTTTATCCAGTCGCCGACGACGAGCATATTGTCGGATCGAGAGGCAGCAGCTTGGCTGACGCTGCGCGGCAAAAAGGAAATCTCCTCGCTTGCGGTTTGCGATACGGATGTAGTCATCGAGCGCTTGGCGGGTCTGTTCGGTGATTTCAAAGCGCACCGGCCGGCCCGTCTTCCTCGGCGGACCGTTGCGCGATCAATGGCGTATCCGTGCGGGGCAATGTCCGAACTTTGAGTGCGACGACAGCGCGAACCTGCGCTGGCAGACGCCTTCGACCTGAAGCCGCCCCTGGGGCCAAATCCCCCCGTCTAGGTTGCTGCGTTAGCTATTTGATTTAGGCGTCGATTGGTTGCGAGCGCCAGAAGCCCCGGAATGGCCATGCCGACGATACATTTTGCAGGGATATTTCCTCGCGCGAGAAGCCGTCGTCCAGGAGGAGTTTAGTTAGATCGCTCGCTGCAAATCGCCGGTGAGTACCGGGGGCGCCGATTTTCAGTGCTCCATCGCTGCCTTGTCCGTGACGAGGACCGCGAGCCTTCCTCCGATATGCAATACCTGCCGGGGCTCATGGACCTCCTTTGCGTCCACGGATAGGCAACGTGAAGGGCGAGGCATTTATCAATTGCGCTTTCCTGCCACGCAGGTCTTCAGGCCGCCGTGTACCAAACGAATGCGACCATCGTGTATCGCGTGCCAAGGCGGCGGCTCGCACTTAAATACACGGTGGATGAGTGGTCGATTCCGAACACCCGTCCTTCAGCTGCCGCATCGGCGATGACTTTAAGGGCGTGGCCGGTGCCGAAGCCAAGCCGAAGAACCGTGTCATTCAACGTGACGTCTAGAGCGGCGATGGCTATGCGATTAGACCGCTCATCGAGAAGCCCGAATGCCGAACCGAGGAGGTTGCCCCCGAGGCCGACCGGCTTCCGCAGTTGCTGCCCAATGAAAAAGCAACGCGCCCTCGAAAAAGGTCATCGAAGACGCGCTAATCGTTGTGATTTTTTCGAGATTTTCCTGCAGAACAAGCTGAGGCGGATTTGTCCCAAATTGGCCGCTCAGGATGCTGCGGCAAGGCCAAGGCGTGCTTGAACACCTGCTCCGCGGCGGGGTATTCGTGCTCGTTGTACAGCAAGTCTCCATAGAAATAATTGGCGTCGAGACCGTCCGGCGCGTATTTGACTGCCTCTTGCAATAATGATCTCGCCTTCGCTTTATCGCCGAAAGCGATCGGGAATCCTGGCACGCGGGAATAGAGGACGCCGAGGCTGGTAGGAGCGCCCGCGTCAAGGACGGCGGGATATTGCTTTGCGATCGGTTCCAGCATTTCTCGGGCATGTTTGGCGAAGCCGAGCGCCTTGAACGGACTGCCGTTCTCGCTTGCCATCGACGCTTGTTCGCTGATGAGGATGGCCTGCCAGATAGCAGCCTCGGGGCGGCCCGGATATTGCTGCACGATGCTGCCCGCGCGATCCGCCAAGGCAGCCATCTGCTTTTCCTGAACGTCCTTGTCGGTCACTTCGAATTTGATGTGCTCCCAATTCAACGCCACTTGTAGAATGGCGGCTTTTATGCCGGAACCTCGGCCGCCAAAGACGTCGTCCCTGCTGCCTGGCAACAAAGGAAGGCGAGCGCGGCGACAATTGCGGTTATTCCTTTTGGCATGGTCAGTCTCCTTCGTCACGCGTCGAGATATGTCACGAGCTGAAAAGTGCGGCAGCCTTCCGATCACCGCTCGCCACGGCGGCGTCGACGACCCGCGGCATGATGGCGTTCAGGCGAACGAGAGCTGCTCGGGAAAGCCGATATAGACTTCCTTTCGTCGATGCCGGATCGCCTTTAGAACTTTGTGGGCGACGCGCTCCGGAGCATCGAGGTTCATTCCGGTCAACGCCGCATATTTCTGCATTTCCGAACTGAGCATTCCGGTTTGGATGGCGCGGGGAGCGACATAAGTGACCGCGATCTCCGTCCCGGCAAGCTCGCGCCGAAGCGCTTCGCTCAGCGCCCGCAGCCCTGCCTTCGCGCTTGAGTAGGATGCAAAGTTGGCAAACGAGATCGAGCCGAAGATCGAGCTGATGTTAACGATTTGACCGGAGTTGCGGCGCTTCATCGTCCCCAAGGCGGCCCGGCAAAGGGCTGCTGGAGCCATGAGATTGACCATGTAGCTTGCGATCATGGCTTCGAGCGATTGACTTTCCGCGGGGCCGAAGTACTGCGTGCCCGCCATATTGATGAGGATCTCGGGCTTCTCCCGATCTACGATTGCGGAGGCTTTCGCGATGCCGTCTGAGGTCGAGAGGTCAGCCGCGATATGCCGGACAGCTGGTGATTTGTCTCCTGGTCGGCGCGACACCACTGTCACCTCGGCGCCTGCACTTACGAGTTCTGCCGCAAGTGGTCGCCCAAGGCCCCCACTGCCGCCGGTGAAAAAATCTTTTTTTGAGAAAGATTTATCGGTCCTCTCACGCCGCGCTCGCCCTCGCGGCCGCGCGTCGTTGATCAAACTCACGAAAGAGGTCGCCATACAGCTTGTAGAAGTCGGTTGCCGTCTCGATCACTACGGGCAAATGCTGCCGATCTACTTTATCGATAAGGCCTTCGAAAAATTCCGCGTGACCGATGTCCAGATCGCTGTGGGTCGTGAGGTATTTGAACCCCTCGTCGGTTGTCGACGCGATCGACGAGCGGATAGCGGACACGGCCTTGCTCGCAAGCGCCACCGCCATTCCCTCCAGCACGTGAATCATGCCGAGCATGGCGTAAGACGAAACCCTATCGATCAGATAATAGGCATGGCCCACCATGACCTTGCATGGCAGTCGCGGAGCGCTTCTGCGCACTTCCTCTGCATCCCCGCCCAGCGCATTGATGTCCTCCAAGATCCATAACTCATGTCCGCGCTCTTCCTCGATGTATTCGAACAACGCGGCTTGGTAGACGTGGTCATCCACACTGCAGCGCCCGGCCGCCGATGCCAGGAGCGGCGCCGTACACCTCACGTGATGGTAGGCCTGCGTCAGAAAGTCGAGGTACAGGTCCTTCGATGCGCCCTCGCGGAGTACCTCTTGAATGAGAGCTATCTCCATGAACTGTTGTCGCGCGGGCGCGGTCTTCTGCATTAGTTGCTTGAAATTGGACATCGGGACGCTTCCTAGATGGATTGAATAAGGAAAAAACCGCTGCGTTCGTGTACGACGTTTTTGGCTTCGGAACGGCGCGGGCGCGCGTTCGGGGTGAGCAAATCGAGGCTTCTGAACTCCAGATCGGACATGGGCAGATAGCGGCGCGGTTTGGCGTATTCGGGCAATTCGCGAGCCGCAAACCGGACGATGTCAAGCATCGACGGAAAATCCCCGCATAATGAGGACTTGCGCGGAACGACCAGCGCGACAAGTTCTCTTTCATGCTCAACGATCACGCACCGCTTGACGCGGGTGTCTGATGTGAAGACCTCTTCGACCCACTCGGGATTGATATTGCGGCCTGAGGCGGTGACAATCACGTTGTCCTTTCTGCCGGAGACGATTAGGAAGCCGTCCTCATCGAACCGGCCGAGATCACCGGTATGCCAGGGGCCTTGATGCGGCGGCCCTCCCACATAGCCATCCATGACGGTCGGGCCGACGACGACAATTTCATCGTTCTCAATCGTAAGATGGACGTCTGGCAGCGGCTTGCCCACGGTACCCGGCCGCCGGTCCTCAGGCCTGTTGAGCGCGACTACCGAGCTGCATTCGGACAAGCCGTATCCTTCATAAACCGGCAGGCCCCGCTCCCATGCCGCCTGGGCGAAAAGCCTCGGGACCGGTGCGCCGCCCACCGCCACGAAACGGAGCGATTGAGGGGCGCGCTGTCCGCTCATCTGCAGCTCTCTCAGCCATGCGCCGAGAATTTCCGGCACAAGCACCGTGGCTGTGGCTTTTGCTTGTTCTGCCGTGCGCGCAAGCGCGCCGCCAAAGTCGCCTTGCTCTGCCGCTCCTCCCGCGCACACGCGAATCATGGCGCCAACGGAAAGCGGCAAATAGGTGCCGGCGATTTGCTCTAGGAGGAGCGCGTTTGGCAGGACTGAAAGATACCTGTCCGATGATGTGGCGCCCGTTGCGTCGGCCAGCGCTCCGACGCTGGCGAGCAACTGATTTCCCTTTAGGCGTACACCCTTTGGTGTGCCGGTAGTGCCCGATGTAAAGATGATGCGGCCTGCGTCCAATGCCGGCGCGTGGCTTGGTAGAGTGTCGGCGGCCAGCGCTTGGACATCGATGCCGAACCGCGTCGCACGTGTGAAATTTCGAGTGTCGGCGACAATCGTCGAAAGCCGCGTCGAACTCGATTATGTGCGTAATCTGCGCATCTGAAAAAAAGTCAGGCAGCGGCACCAGTTCCTTGCCTGCGAAGCTCAAGGCCAAATCAGCAAGGATCTGATCTGGTCCTTTCGAAAAAAGTATTCCGACGCGCGACGGCAACCGTGTGGCCCATTGCGCGTGACCGCGCACACGTTCGATGAGCTCCGCATAGGAGACCGTTCCGGCCGCCGAGACGAGCGCCGTCTCGGCACCGCGGATACTTGCGCGAGCCGCCAGCGATTTAAAAAATGCGCGCATCGGTCGCCGGATGTGGTATGAATGCCGGAATTAGTCGCTTTGGTCCGCTCGCCGTCTGAGCGCCTACGGCCATTATCCTCGGGTCATGCTCGAAATAGGTGCCCCATGTCTGCGGCCGCGGCACCCGATCGATAGTTGCTACTCCCAATTCGACCAGGGATAAGCCGCTCCTCCTGAGGAGATGGCGTAACGGTTTCGTTGCAGTAAAAATCGCCCACTCGGCTTCCATGCCCTGCAACAGCGCAATCAGCTTCCGTACGAACGTCAATGAGGTCCCGGGTCCGGCGCCGGCCAGATGGCAGACCTCGACGATCCGGGTGCGCTCGGCTTCGGAACACAAGCGATCTTCAAGGACCTGCTCAATGGGCCGATCAAGATAGCACTCCAGAAACAGCGGCTCGTGACCGAAGCGAATTCCGGCCACGCACTCGACATCTCCGCGTTGGCTCAACTCCGCGACCAGCGTCGGCGCGAAGGAATTGAGAACAGCCCCGTACCGTCTCAGATAGAGTCTTTGGATTTCAGTTTCGACGACGGAGCGCAAGCGATCGGATCGCGGCACCACAACGAACATCTGATTATCCCCATCCCGTGCAACCCGGCACCTCCGGAGTAGTGGACTGCTTCGCTGACGGTCACCTGACGGGTGCAAGGCAAGATAAGGGCAAATGCGCTCAATCAGTCGTTATTGAAGGCGCGAGCAGGGCAATACGGCGCTCGCCACCAAGGATGCCCGCGAGCGGTACAGATGGGACGGCGTTAACGATTTGTTAATTGCCGACGTTAGGCGGTCGCGGGGAATTGCAACGTAAATTGAGCGCCGCCTTCGGGAGCGTCTGTCACGGACACGGTGCCCTTTAACGCGTGCATGATACGTCGAACGATGGAGAGGCCCAGGCCCGCGCCCTCCGCGCTGGATTCCCCCCGCCAAAATCGTTGGAAGACTTTCTCGCGAAGTTGCGATGGTATGCCGGGACCCGAATCGCATACTTCGACCGAAGCTTCCGATGTAACGCGAATACGGACGCCGCGGCCGGGCGGACTGTAATTGAGGGCGTTCTCGATCAAATTGCTAATGGCGATGTTGACGACCAATGCGTTGCCGAGAATGACGACGGGCACATCCGGTTCGTCCACCTCCAGAGTCTTGCCGGTGGAAATCGCGATCGGCCCCAAATTTTCCGCCGCTTGGCGGGCGGCTTGGCACAGATCAACCGGTTCATCCAGTTCAACGTTCAATGTCTCAAGCCGGGCGACGAGAAGCAGTTGATGGACGATCCTTGTCATCAGTTGAACGTCGTGACGCAACCTCTCTGCGGTGGCGGTGTCTGCCATCGTGTCGATGTTCGCCGCTAAGACTGCCAACGGCGTTCGCAATTGATGGGCCGCATTGGCGTTGAATTCGCGCTGACGGGTCAATCCTTCATCGAGACGATCAAGCGCCTTATTGAAGGAGGTAACGAGCGGCAGGATTTCCTTCGGAATACCTTTCGATGGCAGCCGCAATGTCGAGCTTCCCGGCTCGATCTCGCCCGCAAGCTTTGCCATATCTTTCAGAGGCGCGAGCGATGTGCGCAAGGTCAAGGCGCTTATTGCGAGAATGGCGAGGAGAAAGGGAATTTGCAGCCAGCCGCCGTCCATGAAGAATTCATTGAAGACGGCGGCATTGAGCGAGCGCGTCATCGGCAGCGTCTGTTCCACTTGGGTGTAGTATGATTTGTTCCCTATATCCGTGCGAACTGCGGCACCCAAGACGCTGCCGTTATCCGCGTCCGCCTTATACTGATAAAATTCGCGGTCTTCCGTGTCCAAAAGTTTCGGCAAGGGGCCCATTCGGCGGCCGGAAGTCACGATTGTGCGTCCGGATTCATCACGCACCGCGTAGCGGTATCTGCTTCCGGGGCTGTTATACGCTTCCGAAAGCTTGGCCGGGAGATCGACTTCGATCGAGCCATCGGGACTTACCTCGATGTAACTGGAAACCTCCCGGGCCTGCTTAACGAGGGTGAGCTGGCGCAGATAGGCTTCGACATGACTTTGTTTGATGTAGAGCCAGCCATACGAAATGCCCGTGGCAATTGCCGTAGTGATTGTGATGCGAATAATGATGCGGGATGACAAAGACATGATCAACTCGCGCCTATTCTTGCAGGAGATATCCAATGCCGCGAAGCGTATGAATGGACACGCTCGCTTCGATCGTTTCCAACCTACGCCGCAACCGGGAAACCAGAGCCTCGATGGTATTTGGCGAGACTTCGTCGCTCAGCCCGTACACGGAATCCTCAAATAGGCGTTTCGGGACCACTTGATCGGCTCGGCGCATCAAAAGTTCGAGCGCATCCAACTCACGAGGGGGGATTGCGACCGTGCGACCGCCGACCTTCAACTGGCGCGCCGTGGTGTCCAAAGTGATGTTGCCGATTTCGATGGTCGTGCCCAGCGGCCCGCCAGGGCGACGAAGGAGTGCCCGCAGGCGCGCCGCCAATTCCTTCATTGCGAATGGCTTCAACATGTAATCATCTGCGCCGCGGTCCAGTCCTTCGACGCGATCGTCGATGCCGTCGCGAGCTGTGAGCACGATCACGGGCGTCCAATTGGCTGTCGCGCGGATGTCTTTAAGCAAATCCAGACCATCACGGTCGGGCAGTCCGAGATCAAGTATGACGGCGTCATAGGAAATGCTTCTGATGGCGGCCAACCCTTCTGCCGCCGTGGCGAACGTATCGATACCAATCCAAATCCTGCCAGTCCTTCCACGACTGATCCGGCAAGTCGTCGATGATCCTCAATGAGCAATATTCGCATGTGGCTTACCTGGCGCGCCACTTCGACTGTCTAACGGCAGCCCTCAACAGCAAAAGTCGTCCTGATCCCGCGAGGCACCCGCGGTGGTTCCTGACGGGAAGCTGACAGACCACAATGGACGTCTGAAATCTATGGAACGAAGCAACAGGCCAATGTGATCAAAATGCGCCGTCGGGCGATTGCCCGGCACTTATCGGCGGGTCGCACTACCTGCGCCGGACGCAAGGTCGGACATTTCGATGGTAATGTGTTCGGGCTCAACATGCAATGTGCCGACCAGCATCGGGATCGCCGCTCCGACAGGAACCAGGATGTGAGCCTCTTCGATCAACTTAAGCCATATCTCGATCTCCTGACCTTTGACCAAATAATGAAGGATCGGGGACTTTACTTGGTGTCCCGCCAGTGGCGTCATTAGGAGCCTGCAGACAAGGGTTTGTGCGGCAGCGTCGCCGGAATCAATTCTTCGCGTGTCTCCTTGAAGGAAAGGCCTACGTCATAGCGGCGTCGACCATCGAAGACCGGCAAAGTGCGCCTGCATTTGTCGCCGACGTTGCCGCCGACCGTATCGTCCGGAATGGAGAGGCGCTTAGCGGGTCGATCACGCCTTGAAGCAAAGCCGCCGATAAAGGAACGCGCTCCGGTATTGGCGGAAAAGGCGGCAAGGCAACCAACCGTCGGACAGCTCCATTTTCGAGTGTCATCCGGATGGTATCAGTCTCGTCGCTCGTCACCACATGCGCCTCGAACTCGCCAGGGATAGCGCGGCCATTCGAGACGACACCGCGGGCATTCCCTGAACCCTGGCTGTCGACGAGAGCGCTCATCAATCCCTTTATTTGCGCCGAGGCCTCGATGTCGTAGCGATCGGCAACGAGCGACAGTCGCCAATCAGCCGAGCCCACTGTTACCCCTAGCTAGGAGATACTATAGCTAATTGTGATCTGCCATCCGCGAAAGCGGGAGTGGAAACGATACAGATCAATGTAAGAATGGCGCATGCGCGCATGGATGAGAACCCGAAACCGAGCGCCATTCGCATCAGGCCGTGCCCTCCCGAAGTAGCCCCCGTGCACGGTCCGCAGCTTCAATACCTGGTTTGCCATGGTTTGCCGGCGCACTTGGAATCACCTCGGCCGGATTTTTTTTTTTTTTTTTTTTTTTTTTTTTTTTTTTTTTTTTTTTTTTTTTTTTTTTTTTTTTTTTTTTTTTTTTTTTTTTTTTTTTTTTTTTTTTTTTTTTTTTTTTTTTTTTTTAAAAAAAAAGGGGGGGGGGGGGGGGGGGGGGGGGTTTTTCGGCCGGACAGCGAACTATCCCGCATCAACGATATCGCGGCGGTCGGCGGCAGTTTGGTTCTCGACGCCGAAACCGCGGGGCTCATTGAGTATGCCTACGCCTGTTTCCGGAAGAGCGACGGGCTTTTTGACGTCACCTCGGGTCTCTTACGGAAGGCTTGGAATTTCGGTCTCGGGACGCTTCCGACCGAGAAGATGATTGCTGAACTGCTGCCGCGGATTGGGTTGAGCAAAGTTGAATGGAGCAATCCTCGGCTGACTTTCGGCACCGCTGGCATGGAGCTCGACCTTGGCGGCCTCGGAAAGGAATACGCGGCCGATCGCGCCGCGCAGATTGCTGGCACAATGGGGATTAGGCACGGGTTGGTCAATCTTGGCGGAGACGTCCGCGTGATCGGCCTAGACGGGCCTCCGTGGAAAATCGGTATTCGGCACCCTCGCCACCCGGGCGCGTTGATGATTACGGTGAAGCTTGCATTCGGAGGACTTGCCACGAGCGGGGACTACGCAGATCCATCGAGGTGGACGGGCGCCGCTATTGCCATATCCTTGATCCCCGCTGGGCTGGCCCGTGCAGGGACTGCAATCGGTAACCGTGATCGGTGACGACTGGCTGGTCGCGGGCAGCCTTGCGACCATGGCGATGTTGAGAGGCTACGAAGGATCTGATTGGCTCAGGTCACTGGGCGTTCGCCACATCGCCATGGACGACCGGGGCGGCATCGGCGGAACGGAGGTGATGACGACCGATCTTACGCCGTCGTGCTGAAGTAGCTGCCTGGCTGCTGGTTGCTCGGCACGGAAGAAGGGTCGACGTGTTTAGCGACTGCAGGCTTGATGCCAAGGTTTGGCTCGGCAAGGGCCAGCCGCCCCGCTTGTAGCGCCCTCAGAACGCAGCGAGACCATTAGGCTTGACATGCCACTGACAAAATCTTGCTTCGAGACGCTGCCCGTGCCGTTGGGATCAAGAGCGGCAAAGATTGCGTTGGCTCCCTGCTTCTGAAAAACGGGCGGAGATTCAAGGTCTGGAAGGCTTGATCGAATTGCTGTTGCGTGATGCTTCCGGACCCTCCAGTGTCGATGTTGTTGTAGAGGGACGTCATTTTTTGTTGTGGAGGCATTCCGCCGCTTGCACCTGACATTGCATGAAGGTCGCCGGCGGCGGCAATGCCCGAGACAATCGTGTTCATTGCTTCCTCACATCTCTCTCAGGAACCCGATAGTTATCTGTACAGGCTAGGAGATGGCGGTAAAGCATCCGTTAAGCATGTTTGTCAGCAATTTGTCAGGTTCCGATAGAATGCGGTTTGAATAGCGGAGAAGGACTCTATGCGGCGTGCGGGCCCGCACCTTTTGACAAAATCGCGTCACCGGATTCCCGAGTGGGTCGGGCGACCAGCAAATATCCACGGGCGCCCTACTCCGCCGATTTCGCCATTACAGCATACGTCGCATGACGCCGTCGCGATAGTAAACGAGATGCACAAGAGCCGCGAAGACATGGCAAGCAATTAGGAACAAGGATTATCCAAAGGGTTGATGCCAGCTATCGATCGCGTGAAGTAACGACTGGGTTTTCGCCGTCAACATCGAAAGCGGCTTCATGAAGAACCAGGCAATTTTCCAACCTCGCGCGGACGTAAAGGCCCAACCGGAAAAAGCCGTCGCTAGTGTCACTACGTAGAGAACCAGTGCACCGCTTTCGAGGTAACTCGTTGATAGTCCGGCAGCGAGCTTTCCGGTGCGACCGGATGAGTTAGTCGCGATGCGAAACGAAATGCGACAAGCGCCAAAATCGTCGTTCCGATCAGATGTGCCACGTCATCCCGATGCCTGGGGTCATGTCGCGTTTGATATCTGGCATGAACCAACCAATCGTGTACTGACACGCCAATAGAGCAACTATTACCCAATGGAGTAGCTTACATCTCCTCAGGTCGCTTTCTGGCCCAAAGCGGACATACCGGCGAGCCTCCACATAAATGCTTTTCGATGTGAGTGCCGTGGGCATCGATGGCTTCTCCAGACGTGAAACAGAGTTAACTTACCCGCAACGCGGGGACCAGTGACCATCACTTTAAGAAGCTGAAAGAGTGTAGTCGTCGATTAATTACGCTCCAATTGCCTGTTCGTAGATATCCTCCTCCTGCGCGTTATGGATACGCACAAGTGCCTCGATAGTTTCAATGACACGTTGGGCATCTCTGATCAGATAATCGTCCGCGTCCCGGGCGGTGAGGCCCTCTGCGAGGCGTCGCAGAAGCCGTGCCATATGGATGATCTCGCGGTGCGCTCGGCTCATCGCCACGAGGCCGTGGCGATCCCCCAGAAACTTGGCTACCCGCGGATACACGGCTGTCTGATCATCGCGTTCATGTTCGACGATTTGCCGCGAGATTATATTGTCAGCTTCGGAAATTAGTATCACCGCTCCTGCGGCCTCGATGTTATCAAGCGCGTCTGCAATTTCTCTCAACCGATCGAGCGTCGGTTCTATTTTTTCATGGCCTTGGCGTAATGTCGTGGCTGACGCGGCCGGCATCTTTTGATGACCAAACTTGTGGCCGGAGGTCAGGGCGCGCAATGCATTGAGGATTACCGCGACATCGATGGCCTCCTGAGTCAATGCGCCCGCGATTGGCGGCAACAGGCCGACCGCGGCAAAACCCATGGCTAACCCGGAGAGGGCCATTCCCGAAAGTATACTTTGGAGCGCAATGTTGCGGGTACGCCGCGCGATGGCAACAGCATCAGAGACGCGATCGAGGCGATCGACGAGTATTACGACATCAGCCGCTTCCGATGACGCACTCGCGCCTCGGGCGCCCATGGCGATCCCGACGTTTGCTGCGGCTAAAGCTGGCGCGTCATTGATGCCGTCGCCGACCATCACCGTAGGGCTTTGGCGCTGCTCGGTCGCGACGGCATCGACCTTATCGGCCGGTTCCCTTTCAGCAAGAACCGCATCAAGGTCAAGAGCGGCGCCGATCGTCTCGGCCGCGTCTGCTCGATCTCCCGTCACCATGATGATCTGCGCGACGCCGGCCATTCGCAGAGTTTGTACGGCGCGTGGCGTCTCGCGTCGCAACTCGTCAGCGAGTAATACGGCGCCGATCGTCTGTCCATCCACGGCGACGAACACGCTCAGCGCCGAGCGCCACGTCGCGCGTCTGAGCGCCCGCGCCGCCCAGGTCTCAGGCTTGCGGGCCCCATGGACCATTCGATGCGAGCCCACGCGAACAGTCTGCCCGTCAATCACGCCCTCTAGACCCGAGCCCATGGTCTCCCGCACCTCGGATGGAAGAGTAAGCTTGAGCCCCTTTCCAAGTGCGGCTTCGACGATCGCCGCCGCAACGACGTGTTGTGAGGCTTGTTCCAGATAACCCGTAATCCGCAGAACCTCATCCGCGCTCTGGCCTGGCGCAACTTCGATCGCAACAAGACGCGCGCCACCAACGGTCAGGGTACCTGTCTTGTCAAACATCACTGTGTGAGTGCGAGCGAGCGCTTCGAGCGGACCACTGCCTTTGATGAGGATTCCGCGTTTTGCAGCTTGCGCGATCCCAGCAATGAAGGCGACCGGCGCAGCCAGAATAAGTGGGCATGGTGTAGCTGCCACCAGCACGGCTAGCCCACGGATAGGGTCGCCGGAGAAGAACCAAGCGCCACCTGCGACCGCGAGGGTGATGGGCAGCAGCAGCAGCGCATAGCGGTCCGCCATGCGGATGAAAGGCGATTTGGCCGTCTGTGCCGCAGTGACCATGCGCACAATGCCGGCATAGGTACTTTCGCTTGCGGCGGCGGATGCCCGGATTTCGAATGATCTCCCGCATTGAGCGATCCGCTCCGCGCAGATCACCCGCCGGCGGGAAACCGGAATTGGCTCTCCGCTTATCGCCGCCTCATCGATGATCGCCATTTGGCTTCTTATCAGCCCATCAACGGGAATGACTTCGCCGGCACGGACAAAACGTCGTCCCCCACTGCGACCTGCTCGATGGGTATGTCTTCCATGGCCAAGGCGGTGCGACGATGGGCTATCCGTGGCGCTCGATCGATGAGCGACCTGAGGTCACGCTCCGCTCGTGCACCGCAATGTCCTCGAGCAGATTGCCGCCCGCATACATTATGGCGACCACGATGCCCGCCAGGTTCTGGCCGAGCACGAGCGCACCAGACATTGAAACGAAGGCGACCGAGTTCACCCCCATACGACCTGCCATGAGGTCGCGGATCATGGAAATCAATAAACCTGTAACGACTGGAAGGGTGCCGGCGGCCCAACACCAGTTCGCCATATCCTGCCGCCCATTCACCCAGGCCAAACGCCCAAATGAATTCGGCAAGGGCGATTGCAATGAATGCTCGTCGAAAAACACTTTCCGTGAATAGCCTCGACATGCAAACCGTCCTCAGGAGGATGGAATCAGATCGCAGCAGGGCTAGGCGGCTTCACACCTTCACCAGCTCAAATACGCTGTTTAAGGCTAGGCAAAGCGCGCTAATTTGATCGAAATCAATGTCTCCGGTCTCCACACGGCGCGTATTAGATTTTAATGGTGCACTGCTAGGGCGAATTTTGCGCACAAATCGTGGGGATATAAGCGTGCAACATAATTCAGACCGCGACTGTAATTCGCACGACCTTTACACGGGGCTTCCATGAAAGTTATCTCCGCGACTGGACGTATGGCGCGACGAACGGCGCTGTAACGACATTCGTCATTGTAGCCGCGGTCGTCGGTGCCGACCTGCCGCCGACAGTCGCTCTCGTGCATCGGCTGGCGAATTTGTTTGCCAATGGGCTTGCCGCGGCGGCGCGGCGGTATATCGGCACAAAGCATTCTCCGGACCATTACATGAGGCTACCTACACAAGCCGCTCTCAACACGTTCGGTGCTTTTATTTTGTGCGGTCTAGTCCCGCTGGTCTCTTATCTCCGAGTGCCCACGAGGCTCAGCGTGTGTGTTGTGGCGGCAGCATGCATCTTGTTCGTCATCGGCACCGTCAAATCCCGTTCCTCGTCGACTGCACGGTGGGTGTCTAGATCGAATACAGTGCTTCTCGGACTGTGCGCTGGAGCGCTAGCTTATGCGGTTGCCCGCACGCTGAGCTTATTGATTAACATTCCGAGACTTTAATGTGCTCTTCTATGCACGGGGCGTTGCGTCAGAATCGGATGATCGTGACTGAGCTCAACAACCAATCGTCAAACGCCGCTGCAGCAACAATAGAAATCAATCTGACCCGGCTCGCGCAGCTGTTCAATACGTTTGATCCATCGCCATTTCACTAGCGCGACCTCAACAAAGATGCGGAAGAATACATCATAGGTTCGGCTGAGGAGATTACGCACCATCAGCTGCTTTCCCTTGTAGTCCATTTGCCGGCGGACCATGTCCCGGACGCCCGCGCTCCCAGTATGGCCGACGCCATTCACAATTATTTCGCTTACCGCGAAATGCAGGAACGCCGAAGGCTCCGTCTATTATTCCGCGACGGCCGTATCGCGCTAATAATCGGGTTGGGATTTCTCTTTTGCTGTGTTCTCTTACGAGAGCTGACATTTTCCTTAGGGCACGACGCAACGGTCTGCGATACTTGTCAAATCGGCCTACAGTCGTGAGCGCACAAGAACGCCCATCGCAGGCAGCCGAGTTAACTTGCATTCGGGAATTGCGATGGCAGAATACTGCCGCCTCAAGTTTTCACCTGAGAGGCAAATGGTTGGGCTCCGAGCGTAATGGGGGTTATGGCTCGGAGCCCTATTTGTTTGAGTGCCGAGTTGGGATTGGGGCGTCTTAGCTGACGAACTGGTGTCTTGGAATGTCCGCTCCCGGGCCCTAAAGCAGATACGCGCTCGGGTAACCGAACGTTGGAAACCCAGCTCCGGCCGATTACTGATGTCCGTTACGGGTCATTAGCTGCCGCGCCAATTCTCGGCGGCCATGTCTGCTTTGCCCCCGAAAGCTGCCGCGAAAGTCGATGACTGGCGCGGCAGCTAAGGGCCGCAAGGAGACATTCCCAATTGTTTGGCGCAATGTGCGTTTGATCACAGAACTCATTGCGGTCCGTGTAGCAGGAGGGTGACGGACGCACTTCCTTTTGATACAGATCGAATTTGCCGCTCGACCGCTTTTAGTATCACGCGCCAATGGGCCGAAATTTGAAATTGCGTCTGTGCGCCGCCGCACTTGTCGTCGCGAGTGCGGTGGTTGCTTTCATAATAATTACGAGCCAATCCGCATGGGCCGCCGACCAAGTCCACGACGAGATCCAGGTTTATAACGCCGAGATCGCCGACGTCGGACAATGGACGCTGGAGCAACACTTAAACTATGTTGCGACCGGACAGACGCAGCCAGAAGTCCCCGGCGGCTTCTATTCAAACCACGCTCTGCAGGGGACGCCCGAGTTTGCCTATGGGATAACCGACTGGTGGGAAGGCGGCTTCTATATACCTTTCGCCGCTACTGACTCGGGCCAATTCCTGTCCGATGGCGCAAAGATCCGCAGCCTGTTCGTGGTCCCGGACGCCGCCAAGCGCAACTTCTTCTATGGCGTCAATTTCGAGCTCGGCTATGAGATGCCGCGCTTCTCGCCAAAGCCATGGGGGCTGGAAATACGGCCCATCATCGGGGTGCGAAACACGGACTGGGAATTCATCATCAATCCGATTGTAGATCTGAGCTTTGGCGCTGGCGGCGAAGCGGATTTCGCTCCGGCGGTAAGGCTCGCCCGCAATCTCGGCGAAGATCGCTATATCGGCATCGAATACTACGCCGACTACGGCAAAATCGGAGATTTCCTGCCCACCGGGCAGCAAAGCCAGCAATTATTTGCCGTCACCGACTTCAAGGTCAGTACGATCGACGTGGAGCTTGGCGCGGGCTACGGCTTCACCCCCGGATCGGACCGCTTCGTGCTCAAGGCGATTTTGGGCTACGCTTTCCCAGTGCCCGGCAAAAGCAATGCTAGTGAATCCCCAAACACCCCGTTGGCCATGGGGACATCAGCCCACGTGATGCAAAACCCATTGATAACGAAATAGTAGCCATCGGGGGCTTCGTCGGCGTCGAAATAGTCGAACCGCCGATGCGCGCTTTCGCACCCGCGGTCTGGCGCTGGGGCACGTCGCTGAGGTCAACTAATGGAACGAAGATGCGGAGTTCCGATCGAAGTACCGCGCCGCTTAAGAAGGTGCGATCGTGGACTGCTTGCGAGTGGAATTTGTTTGTCGCGCCAAAATTCGGCACAAACTTATGCGGGCACTGCGACCTGCATTACACGCGGCGAGTCCGTATTCCCCCAGGTCCGCTTCGGGTCATAAGCTGCCGCGCGCTGGCGCGTTCGCTTTCCCTCAATAGGAGACCCGAAGCTGCAAAGTCGGCGAGCCCGCTAAGGGTAGAAGCGATTCGTGCCATGCA
The DNA here is from genome assembly GCA_963746715.1 of uncultured Alphaproteobacteria bacterium. Lineage (GTDB taxonomy): Bacteria > Pseudomonadota > Alphaproteobacteria > Rhizobiales > Xanthobacteraceae > BOG-931. Next base: position 74,574 of record CAVVCW010000008.1, read on the forward strand.
AAGACAATGAAAAAATAGGGCTCCGAGCCATAACCCCCGTTACTCCGCTCGGAGCCTAACCCTCAGCCCCTCAAGTGGAAACTTGAGGCGGTAGTATTTTGCTATCGCAATTTGCGAATGCAAGTTAACTCGGCTGCATGCGGCCTAGCCGTAGGCCAATTCCGCAAGTATTGCCTACCGTCGTGTCGACTAGGACCGAGGTTAGCCGGCTTTCTTAGCCCAGAGCTTACACCAACCTGTAGGGCTAATCGTGCCATCTACGACCTGGCAGGAGTTCGGTCCTTGGAACAACATGCAGCCGTCACATTGGTGGCCATCCTTTGCGGAAGGCTGATAGGCGACGGCGGGCGATGTTTGGGGAAATTTGGCAGCGCGAGCATCTCTCACCCGGCCAAACAACATAACGGACCCAACTGCAGAAGCGCAGCCGAACAAGACGACGGTTCGGCGGGATAGAGTATTGGTCATGCCTACCTCTTACTGTTTGTCGCAACTTTTGATCACGGGGTTATGTGGCTCGCATTGACGAGAATCAAACCTGTTGAGCGTCGGAAGCGCATTGCATGTCCGCTTTGGGTCATTAGCTGCCGCGCCATCTGACGGCGGTCGTGGCTGCTTCACCTCCATAAGCGGACACCGATCAGCGAGCGCGAAGGGGCTTAAATTCAGGCCATGCTGGTCGTTCTCACAGACGAGGAGAACGACCATGCAAGACAGCGAAAATACCAACCCCGCTGCACCCAAGCGCATCCCTTGGAACAAGGGCAAGCTGACCGGAGCCAAGCCGCCGCTGCGGCCAAAACACGTCTGGTCGATCCGAACCAAGCTTCAAATGGCAGACCGCAAACGCGATCTGGCGCTGTTCAATCTCGCCATCGACAGCAAATTGCGCGGTTGCGATGTGGTCGCTCTCAGAGTTGAGGACATTGCCCCACACGGATACGCCATTAAGCGCGCAACGGTCCGGCAGAAGAAGACTGGACGGCCGGTGCGGTTCGAGGTCACCGAACAGACTCGGCAAGCGGTCGACGACTACCTTCGTATCGCGAACCGCACGGGAGGAGAATTCCTTTTTGCCGCGCAGCGTCAACCCAGTCGGGCCCTTTCAATCCGACAATACGCTCGTCTCGTCGGCGACTGGATAAACGGCATTGGGCTGGACAGGTGCCTGTTCGGCACGCATTCGCTGCGGCGGACCAAGGCCACCCTTATTTATCGTCGTACCGGTAACCTGCGGGCGGTACAGTTGCTGCTTGGGCACACCAAGATTGAAAGCACCGTTCGCTATCTCGGCATCGAGGTAGATGATGCGCTGGAAATTGCCGAGCAAATCGACGTGTAACTTATCTGGGCAGACCAACTCTGCTCTGGAGCGATTCTTTGCGAAGACATACCGCGCGTCTATCCGAGATGCGCGTTTTTCTTTAATGGAACGGTACGACGAACAGTACAACACACGCCGAAGGGCCATTGCCCAAGAAATTGAAAAATAAACAGATTTGCCGACAGGACGAGCAATCCATCATCGGAGCGACTGAAAATCGCCAGGCCCAACTCTGTGGCGTTATTTTCGTATTATCGGTCATTTATAACGCTTCGTCAGACTAGAACCCCTGAAGTAATCAGAAAAACACCCGAGCTGGGCGCGTGCGCGAAGCGGCGCACGCAACGATGGACCGTCTTTTTGTCGCTTAAAGAGCTCCATTACCTTCGCAGTTCCGTAATCTGTCGTTGTGCGAATCCAGCTTCAGCGGGGTCAAATGCCATGGTCACGAGGTGCGTTGGGGTCTCCGCCAACGGCCACTCAAGCTTCATAGCCGGCGTAGAATTTAGCAGCAAGCGCTGTCCGGCTCAAAATGCATGAAGAGAGCGCGATCTAATTCCGGCAACGCAGCCGCGAGCGCTGCGTTGTCCCGAGCGCCCGCGCGCATCTGTGCCAATACTTCTGCGCGTGCACTTGGCAAGTCGGCGCCGATTACGACACCATCCCTCACGACAGTCCGTCCATTCACGATGAGTTCGCGAATATGACGAGCAGTCGCTCGCGTCAGAACTAAGTCCAATGCGTCGATATCATCGCGCAGACGATCGTCATCAATTGCCGCCCAGTCGAGCAGTAACAAGTCGGCAGGCGCGCCCGTGCAGACGGCACCACCGTCGTCGAGATTAGTGACGGACTTGCGGCCGTTGGCAAAGGCAATTTGAAGCATTCTTTCGCGGCTTACACCGACCGCAAAGCCGGAGCCGGCGTGAAGCAAATGCGCAAGCCGCAGCTCTCGTAATGCATCGTCGTCTTCGTCGAACGCCTTGCCGTCGATGCCCAGCGCAACACGGCAGCCTGCCTCAACCATCCGAACAACGGGTGCAATTCCCGATCGCAAGTGCAAATTCGAACTGCTGTTGACCACGATCGTTACGCCACGCTCGGCCAACAATGCCAATTCATCGGGCCGTGCCCACACGCAGTGGGCCAGTGTAAGGCGGGGTGACAATAGACCGATCGTGTCGAGATATTTCACGACGCCGTCTGGATAGGTCGAATCCGCCCACTCTCGCTGATAGCGGCTTTCGAGCAGGTGCATATGGATACGTCGCCCGTTGTGATGTGAGGCTTCCGCGATAGCTTCGAGCATCGCGCCAGTGCACCACTGCACACCGTTAGGGCCGTATTGCACGTCAAACATCGGACCTGCCGCAGCCGCAGCAACTGCGTCGACAAGATCAATAGAATCAGCGGCTGACAACGGCTTCCGAAGCAGCCGTTGCTCAATCACTTCCCGTACGCCCATCGGTAGCATGGCCAGCACGGGCTCCGACGGGCCATAAACCAGTGGATTGCGGTCACGCATAGAAACTGCAAAACCGACGCGCACGCCCACCTCACGTGCGGCGCGCGCGACCGCGGCGGCTTCGGTAGGAAGGTCAGTCCGGCCTTGGACACGCGTGTAGTGATTCATGACGATCCCGGCACCACCGAGAGCGGCACGCGAAAACGCCACGATCGCAGCGAGATAAGGATCGACTGAAGGGAATAGCGCGAGGTAATGCAACCAGGCTTCAAGCGGCCTATTCCCGGCGCCGATGGAGCTTGACCGGACCGGGCGCCCATGATCATGCGCATTGACAAGCGCGGGCAGCACGAACAACGGCTCGATCCCGCCAGGCACAGCGTCGCCGACGGCAAGTACCTTATCGTCATGAATCTTGATTAAGCGGGCACGCCCCACCGGAGCCGCGGCTGCCTCGATCAGATAGGCAGAAGAAATAGTTCTCATAGCAATTGTGGATCGAAGCGGGCACCGCCCGCTTCGATCCATCCAACACCCGCTAGTTGGTCAACGTGATCGGCAAACGCTCATTCTTCGGCGGCAAAAACGCTCGATCATAAACCTCACCCACTGCGGGGACGCGTGGAAGGCCATAGGATTCAGCGATTGTCGCGATAGAGCTGGTCAGGCGCGCATCATTCGCATCGCCGATGCCGAGTGAGTGCGCTTCCGGCGTATTGATCAAAGTATTGTATACATAGATCAGCCGGCGCTTTTCGATCGACTTGTTGATCAGTGGCTCGGTCTCTGCGAGGAGATCGATCGCGGCATCAGGATTAGCCATCGTTTCCAACAGGGCCCTATTGATGGCCCGCACCAGACCCTTCACTGCCTCCGGCTTTTCCTTCGCCAATTTTTGCGACACCATGATTCCGTTGGAATAGAGGTCGATTCCGGAGTCGGCGTAGTAAATCCAGCGAAAATCCTTATCGGGATCAAGTTTCTGCGCGATAAGGTTCATGTAACTTGTCGCCGTGAAGACGGCGGCGGCGTCAACTTGGCCTTGAATCAGGATCTGCTCCTGAAGGTTGGGCGCCACTTGCGTCACGTCGATCGTCGCGGGATCGATGCCGTTTTTCTTGGCCAGCAACGGCAATAACTTTAGCGACGCGCCTCCTGGCGTTGATCCAAGTTTTCGTCCGCTCAAGTCCTTGACCGTCATGATCGGACTCGTCGCCTTGGTGAGCAGCGCGAACGGCGCCTTGCTGTAGATCATGTAGACCATCACGGGCGCCTCGCCCGGTTTCAGCGCCGCAGTCTGGATCACGGCGTTGGTGTCGCCGAACCCCGCGTCGTAAGCGCCCGACATTATTCTGGTGACGGTCATTGCCGAGCCTTCGCCCTGATCAATCGTGACGTCGAGATGCTCAGCGTCAAAGTAGCCCTTAGCCTTTGCCCAGAAGTACCAGGCGTGGATACCCTGCAATTTCCAATCCAGGGTAAAGCGGATCTTTGTGGTGTCCTGCGCGGACGCGCTGAACACCGTGAAAAATGTTATGACAACGAATGCGGCGACAAATCGCACGAACGGCATGATCAACTCCTGTTGGTGGGGTTTTCACCCCATCGCAAGCTCATCTTTGCGGTGGGCCCAGCCAGTGATGTGAGATTCAAGAAATGAAAACACGGCGTAAAGCGCTACGCCCATGACCGCGAGGATGACCAATCCGGCGAATACGAGCGGCACGTCGAAATTTGAACTGGCAATCATCATCACGTTGCCGATGCCACGGTTTGACGCGACTGTTTCGGAGATGACCGTGCCCACGAACGCAAGAGTGACAGCAACCTTCAGCGAGGCAAAGAAGTACGGCATGGTGCGTGGCAAGCCGACGTTCCAAAGAATGTCGAGCTTGCTGGCATGAAGCGCCCGCATCACATCCTCGAGCTCCGGTTCCGTTGTCGCAAGACCGGTCGCAACGTTCACAACGATCGGAAAGATGCTCATAATCATCGCGGTTAGCACAGCCGGTACCGCCCCAGCGCCGAACCAAAGCACGAAAATCGGCACCACGGCGACCTTCGGAATCGTCGCAAAGCCGATGAGGAGCGGATAGGCGACGTCGTAAGCTAATCGCGAGGAGCCAACGATCACGCCAAGCGCTACTCCGATCGCGATACCCAACGCGAATCCGATCAGCGTGGTGTAGAGCGTCTGGATCGTATGCGGCCAAAGAGCCGGCATGCGCTCGACCAGTGTGACGATTATCTGGCTCGGTTTAGGCAACACGATATCGCTCACGTGAAATATCCAACACAACGCTTCCCAAAGGGCAAAGAACCCGACTATGAAGACGGAAGAAGCGAGCCGCCGACGTATCTGTGGGTTCATCAAGCTGCCTCTTTCACGGGACGCGCTGTAACGATGAGTTCGCGCAGCCGCTGCGTCATCGAAACAAAGCCGGGCGTGTATGACATTTCGATCGTGCGCGGCCTGGGAAACGAAACTTCAGCGTCGTCGATAATCTGGCCCGGCCGCGCCCGCATTACGCAAATACGGTTGGCGAGATAGCCGGCCTCCTTCAAATCATGGGTGACCAGCAACACGGTGGGGCGCATTTTCATCCATAATTCCTGCATGATCGCCCACAGCTCTTCGCGGGTGAATTGATCGAGGGCCCCAAACGGCTCATCGAGCATTAAAAGTTGCGGCTCATGCACCAGCGCGCGGCACAGCGAGGCCCGCTGCAGCATTCCGCCAGACAGCTGCCAAGGATGTTTATCGCCGAAATTAGCGAGGCCGACTTCTTTGAGTAGCGCTTCCGCCCGGTCTCGGAACTCGGTCTTGCGTTTGCTTCGGTAGTTTTCTCGAAACGGCGGAACGATCTTCAGTGGCAGCATGACGTTGTCGCGAACCGTCAACCACGGCAGCATGGTAGGGTTTTGAAACGCCATCCCTACGCGAACGGGCTCCGCGCCGATCTCCCTGCCCGCGACGTAGACGTAGCCGGTGCTCGCGTTGAGCAGCCCGGTCACAAGCTTCAAGATCGTAGATTTGCCACAGCCCGACGGACCGACGAGCGCGACAAAATCGCCTTTTTTCAGGCGCAGATTGGTCAATCCGAGTGCGTTGATCTGCCGATCGCCCTGCCCGTATGTCAGAGTTACGCCTTCGAGCTCGACAAAAAAATCGGAGTGCGGATTCGGCTCGTTGATCGCAGTGGATGTCATGCGCTGCGCTCTACTCTCCGATCACTCTTGTTGCGCACAATTGCCTGCATCGTAAGGTCAGCATTGCGCAATACCGGTTCCGGCATGTGCTGGATCGTGTGCACGGAGCGGCCCCAGCCGCGTGTGTCGTCAACGAGCGCGCGGTCTTTCATGACAAAGCGCCCGCGCACTAATGTGTGAATTGGCAGTCCCTTTACGCGGCGACCGTTCCACGGCGATATTTTTGAACGAGATTGCAGCGTGGCATCCGTGAGTGTGTATTCGCGGGTAAGATCCACAATGGCCAGATCAGCATCGGAACCGAGTTGAATTGCTCCCTTGCGGGGATAGAGCCCCCAGATTTTCGCAGGGTTGAACGAACTCCGACGGACGTAATCGCAAATTGACATCCGGCCTTTGTTGACCTCTGTCAGCATCAGCGGCATCTGTGTCTCAACGCCAGGAAATCCGCAATCTACGGCCCAAATGTCGTTTCGTGTCTTTTCTTCCGGAGTATGTGGAGCATGATCGGTCGCGATCAAATCGATGGTGCCGTCGGCAAGGGCTGACCAGAGAGGTTCATGGTTGCGCGCCTCGCGAACCGGCGGATTGACCCGGATTATCCCAGCCAAGTCCTGGTAGTCATCGGTCGAGAGCAAGAGATAGTGCGGGCACGTTTCGCCGGTAATATCAACGCCGCGTTCTTTGCCCTCGCGCAGAGGCCGCAGCTCTTCGGCCGACGAGATATGCAGAATGTGAATCCGCGCACCGGTCCATTCAGCGAGAATGGCGGCGCGGCTAACTGCCTCCACTGCGACAACCGCTGGGCGCGACGCGATATGGGCCAAAGGATCCTGCCGGCCCGCTGACATCAACCGCTCTTGTCGACGTTCCATGATTGAGTTCGTCTCGGCGTGCAGCGAAATTCGCTTGCCGGTCGGCGCAACGACCTCAAAGGCTTCCAGCATCGCGCCGGTCGACGGCGATGGGATCTTGCCGAACGTATTGCCCATATAGAGCTTGAAACCGATAACGCCGCCGCGGACCAGTGCCGGAACATGCTCGATCGTGTCGTCGCCGAGCAGTCCATAGAGGCCAAAGTCAATGTAGGCTTTACGCGCAGCGATCTCATGTTTGGCAGCTAGTATTTCCGCATTCCCAGTAGGAGGAATAGTGTTCGGCATGTCAAAGACGGTCGTAACGCCACCGAAGGCAGCGGCGGCTGTTCCGCTCGCCCAATCTTCCTTGTCAGGATAGCCCGGGTCCCGGAAATGCACGTGAACGTCGATGGCGCCCGGCAGAATGTGCAAGCCGCTGGCGTCAAATGTATCGAGCGCCGGCGGCATCGCCTCATTGAGGCCGACTGATAAAATGCGGCCGTCTTTGATGGCGATGCTGCCAACTGAAATCGTATCGGCTGACACGATCGTGCCATTTTGGATAATCAGATCGGCGGTCATGACGTCCATCGCGCGTTCTCAAAGCATCGCCCAGCCGCCATCGACCGGAAGATCGACGCCGGTGATCTGGCGTGAGGCATCGCTGGCGAGAAAAAGGCAGGCATTGGCGACATCGCTGTCGACCGTCACACGTTTGAGCGCGTATTCGGAAGCGTGCCGCTCGGCCGCCTCCTCGACACTGATTCCGAGGCGTTTTGCCATGTCGGCACAAACCTTGTCGCGAAAGCGCGGCCCGTCGACCATGCCGGGCGCAACGCAATTGACATTGATGTTGTATTGACCGACCTCGAGGGCGAAACTCTTGGTGATGCCGCGCAGCCCCCATTTGGACGCTGAATAGGCCATACGCCCTGCACGGCCTCGCATGCCGAACGTACCGCCGACATTGACGATTTTGCCGTAACGTTGCGCGATCATGGTTGGCAGGACGCTGCGCATCGTGTGAAAGGAACCGTTCATGTTGAGTTTGACGATCGCGTCGAACTCTTCAGGATTAGTCTCAACACCAGTCTTACCGATCGGCCCCGAACCGCCTGCAACGTTGACCAGAATGTCGATTCGCCCGTCATAAATGGCCTTGGTCTTCACGGCCGCATCCAGACACTGCTGCGGGTCAGTGAGGTCGCAGGGGACTATGATCGCTTCCGCGCCCGCCGATTTTGCGGATTTAGCGACGAACTCAATTGCCGCAAAGTCGCGTCCGACGAGAGCCAAACGCGCGCCTTCGGCAGCAAAGGCCTCGGTGATGGCTGCCCCCATTCCCTTGGCGGGTCCGGTGATCATCGCCACACGCTTGCTAAGCTTCAATTCCATTGTCACGCCCCACAACGCGACGTTTCGACAAGCGCACTGCTCCGCCCTTGTGTGCGGAGATCGTGTCGGAAAAAATCAAAACAGCTTCTTCGGAAGTTCGGCGGTCGGCGGGAGAAAATCAGGCGTAAATATTTCACCGACCGACGGGGTACGTGGCAGGTTTTCGGCATCGACCAGAATGTCAATCGACCGTTTCAGCCGATCGATGTCGACGTTGCCGACGCCAATCTTGGCGATCTCGGGATGGCTCATCTCATCCTTGAGCGTCGCATCCAATCGCTCACGCTCCACTGAGGTCTTAATCAGCGGCTCGCGCTTAGCGACGGCAGCAACCGCCGCATCTGGATCCTTCAGAGCGTCTTCCAGTCCGTGGTTGATCGCGGCAAGAAGGCCCCTCACCGCAGCGGGGTTGTCCTTCACGAGCTTCTTCGAGACGATGATGGCATTTGAATAGAGGTCCATTCCGTAGTCGCCATAATTGATCCATCGGATTTGCTTTTCAGGATCGACGCCCATCAGTTTGGCGCTAAATCTGATAGTATTGACGTAGCCAAAAACACCGTCGACTTGACCTTGCATTAGCATCTGCTCGCGCAAATTCGGCTGCATGTTGGTGATATTCACTTTTGTGCAGTCGATCTTGGCGATCTTGCAGAAGGCAGGAAACAGTTTAAGCGCGCCGTCGCCGGCGGCGCCGCCGAGCGTCTTGCCCTCAAGGTCTTTCGGCGTATGGATCGGACTGTCGGCGCGCACAGCGATGGTGAACGGCGGCCGGTTGTACATCACGTAAACCGCGATCGGCGCTTCATCCGGTTTCTTGGCAGCGAACTCGATCAACGCATTAATGTCGCCAAAGCCAACGTCGTAAGTGCCGCTCGCAACGAGCGGGATCGGCGCACCCGACCCGTTGCCCTGATCCATTGTGACCTCGAGACCCGCTTCTTTGAAATAACCGCGGTCATCGGCGAGGAAAAACCAGCCCTGCGGGCCCTGGTACTTCCAGTTCAACACCATCTTGAGCTTGGTCTGTGCAGAAGCCGGCCCTGCAGCAGAAATTACAATTCCAATCGCTGCAGCGAGGACCAGAAAGCATCGACGGGTGGCCAAGGTCATGTGGTTGGCTCCTGCTACAAATTCTTTTGGTTGCGGCTTGCATGGCGAAAAGCTGCGGTCGGTGAAAAACCTAGACCGAAACGAGCGTTGCCTTCTATTGCCGATTTTTTGCTAGAGTGATGTCGAAAAGGCATCACTGACTGTAAGGCGGCAAAGCCATGAAACATCTTCGGATTTTGAGTTACGTCGATGAGGTCGCGCGCGCGGGCTCGATAAGAAAGGCTGCCGAACGGCTCAATGTCACCGCTTCCGCGGTCAACCGCCGGATTGCCGATCTTGAAGGTGAGCTGGGCGCTTCTCTATTCGACCGCCGACCACGCGGCATGCGGCTGACGGCCGCAGGCGAGGTCTTTGTGCATTACCTTCGCGGGCATAACAGCGAGGTTGAGCGCATGAAGTCGCAGATCGAGGACCTTAAAGGCCTGCGGCGCGGGACCGTTAGAATCGCTTGCAGCCAAGCACTCGCACTTGATTTCCTGCCTCGTCAGATCGCCGAGTTCCGCAGGAGCCACCCGCTTGTTTCGTTTGAGCTCAGGGTGGTCGACCACGAATGGGCCATGGCCGCTTTGGCAGCCTACGAAGTCGATCTGGTCGTCGTTTTTCGGCCGCCGTTCCTCGCCAACTTCCAGCCACTCATGATGCTCGAACAGCGATTGGTAGCCGTCATGGCAAAAAGCCATCCACTCGCCGCGCGAAAGGAGCTCCGGCTTAGAGATTGCGCCGCATATCCCGTCGCTCTGCCGGAGCGATCGATCGGCGGTAGGCAGTTACTCGAAGAATTTTCGGCGCGAACTGGGCTCTCATTTAATATTGCGGCGGAATCCAATTCGTTCGAAATGCTTCGGGGGCTGGTGATACATGCCGGTTTGATTTCATTCCAGATCCAAATTGGAATGATGCCGCAAGGTAACAAGCTTGGCGTCGTCGCGCGCCAGATTGACGACCGCGACGTACCGCGTGCCAATCTCGTGATCGGCCGCCTCCGCGGGCGAAACCTGCCGATTCCAACAGCAGTTTTTGCTGAATCGCTCAGTCGTAAGCTTGAAGAGATGCGGGCGGACCGCACACACAAACCGCTGAATCCCGCAGAAAAATCACTTAAAATACAGAAGATGCGATAAAGCGCACAATTCGCGGCCCCGCGTTGAATTTGGCGCAATGCATATTGGGGCAAGCAAGGCATTTTCCAATAGTTTTGGCGTTCGTTAGCCGGGGGCGGCAGATGAGTGAGGAAAATGAAGACGCGATTCGTGAGATTGAGTTGCGGTTTAATAAGGCATGGGGCCGACGCGACGCCGCGCCTCATCGAGCCCCTAACCCGCAGTCACGTCGACCGTCGACTCGCCGTCGAGAACGCGTTTCGCGGTCATCATGTCGAGCTCGTGCTCCCAGGCGCCAATCACGACCGTGGCGACGCAATTGCCGATCAGATTGCCGACCGCGCGGGCGATGCCCATGAACCAGTCGACCGAAAGCACGAGCACAAGCCCGATCACCGGAATCGTCGGCACGGCGTTGAGCGTCGCCAGCAGGATGACGATCGCCGAGCCCGGCACGCCATGCGCACCCTTGGACGTGATCAGCGAAACCGCAAGCACCAGGAGCAGGTCGCCAAGCGACAGCGGCGTATTGGTCGCCTGCGCAATGAAGACGACCGCGAGCGTCAGGTAGATCGAAAAGGCATCGAGGTTGAACGAATAGCCGGTCGGAATAACTAGGCCGACGACGGAATTCTTCACCCCCATGCGTTCGAGCTTGCGCATGATCTGCGGCAGCACCGCGTCCGACGACGCCGTCGCCAAGACGATCATCAGTTCCTCACGGAGATAAGCCAGGAACTTGAAGATGTTGATGCCGAGCGCACGCAAAATGCCACCCAGCACGACGACAACGAAGATCGCAACCGACACATAGAAGATCAGGACCAGCGACAAAAGCTGCTTGAGCGAGCCGACGCCGTATTTGCCGACCGTATAGGCGACCGCGCCAAGCACGCCGAGTGGCGCGACACGGACCAGAAGGCCCATAACCTTGAACAGCACCTTGGAAACCGCTTCGACAAAGGACGTGACCTGCGCCGCCGGCTCGCCGACGAGCGCAAGCGCGACGCCGAACAGCACGGCGAAAAACAAGACCTGCAGCACGTCATTGCGCGCGAGCGCATCGATCGAGGTGGTAGGAATGATATTGAGGATGAAGCTGCCGACGCCTGCGCCCTGAAGCTTATGCGCATTGTCGGCATAATTGCTCAGCGCCTTGGCGTCGAGCGTCGTCGGATCGATATTCATGCCATGACCTGGTGCGAACAGAAACGCGAGCACGAGCCCGAGCGTCAGAGCGACGGTGGTCATGACTTCGAAATAGATCAGCGCTTTGAGCCCGACGCGGCCGACCTTTTTCAGATCGCCGGCACCGGCAATGCCGTGGACGACGACGCAGAACACGATCGGCGCGACGATCATCGAAATAAGCTTGAGGAAGCCGTCGCTCAGAATCTTCAGCGAGATGGCAAAATCCGGGCTCGCCATGCCGAGAATAATGCCGAGAGCGAGCGCGCCCAAAACCTGAAAAAACAGCGAGCCGTAAATCGGTGAGCGGGCGGTAACCGCCGGAGCGGTGATTGTCGTTGTCGTCATTCCACACTCCCCTGTTAATCGAATTTGCCCAAACAATAAGCAAAAGCCGTGCCATCCAAGCTGCCGCGGCTGGTGGAACCTAATCTGGAGCCCGTCCTGACAACGATCAGATCGCCTCAAACAAAATGTCCTGGGCGCCATGCCACAACACCAATTCGCCGAGCGGACGGACCTTGTCGAGACCTTCGACGATGGTCAGAAAGTGATTGCCCGCGAGTTGGCCGACCTTGCTGGCGAAACAAACATTACCATAGGCGAGCAAGATTTCGGTTTCGCTGATGCCGCCGGGATAGAGGATGATCTCGCCCGGCGCCGGATAGCTGGTGTGATTTTCATAAGCGAGCCCGAGATCGAGGTCGCCGAGCGGGATCCAGCAGCCTTCCCCGCTCCAGCGCACATGAATGATGCGCTCCTTGTACGGCAACATGCTGCAGAACTTGGCGCAGGTTTTCGGCGCACGCTCAGCTTCGAATTTCGCGATGAACTCGAATTGCGCGGTTTTGATGCGGATGCGTTCCATGATCGGCTCCTGAAAACTTCCGTCAGTGCAAATTGGTGACGACGTCGAGCAGGACGCGCGCCGCGATATCGGCGTCGTCGGCAGTAATGGTCTCCAGCGGGTTGTGACTAATGCCGCCATTGCCGCAGCGCACGAATAGCATGCCGATATCGGTAACGCCGGCAAATTGTTCGGCGTCATGACCAGCGCCGCTGGCGAGATAAAATGGCGTGATTCCGGCGCGGGCAACGGCCTGCGCGAACGCCTGCTGCATCGCCGGCGCGCACAGCACCGCGGGATGGCGCGCGATCTCGGTGATTGCGGCGGTGACGCCGCGACGTTTGGTGCTCTCTTCGATTGCCGCGCGGATATCTGCGATCGCCGCGTCGCGCGTCGCGTCGTCCGTCGCGCGCACGTCGAGCGAGAACTCACAACGTCCGGGAATGACATTGATCAGTCCGTGCGGAACCCCGATCTGACCCACGGTGCCGATCAGCCCCGGAACCGCTGCGCAGCGCCGCTCGACAGCCAGCACGATTTCAGCCGCGGCCGCGGCGGCGTCGTGGCGAAGCGCCATCGGCACCGTGCCGGCATGACCGGCGACGCCCTCAATCGCGATCCGGCATCGCACGACGCCGGCGATCGAGGTAACGATCCCGAGGGGAAGATCGCGCTGGAGGAGCTGCGGTCCTTGTTCGATGTGAACTTCGAGATAGCCGCGCAGCGATTGCGGCGACCGCGCGAGCCGCTCGACTGTGGTGAGATCGACGCTGCGCTCATGCAGCACTGCACCAAGGCTTACGCCACTGCTGTCGCTGCGTTGCAAAAGTGCGGCGTTGAAACGCCCGGCGATCGCGCTTGAGCCGATATAGGGCGCGGAGAAACGCACGCCCTCCTCTTCGGCAAAGCCGATGACTTCGAGATGAAAAGGCAATTGCCGCCGCGCGCGCACAAGCTCTTCAGCGACGATAAGCGCTGCCAATATGCCGAGCCGGCCGTCATAGCGCCCGGCATTGGCCACCGTATCGTAATGCGACCCGATGATGAGCGTACGGGCCGCGGGCGCGGCACTCGGGTAGCGGCCGACGACATTGCCAACGGCGTCGATCTTCGCCTGCAAGCCGGCCGAACGCATCCACGCCCGCAGCTCTTGCGCCACCGCCTGATGCGCCTTGGAGAAATAGGTGCAGGTCAGTCCGCCCTGCATCTCGGACCATTGCGCCAAGCGATCCGCCATATCGAGGATGCGCGCGCCGTATTTTGTGGAAGATACCGCCACGCCGAGATGCTCGCCTAATGTTCGAGGTCGCCGGACGTCTCGATGAAGCGCACGATGGTCGGCAGATCCTCCCCCCGCCGGAGGTTCGTCATCGCGAACGGCCGCTCGCTGCGCCTGGTGTCGGCTTCCATTCACGTCAGCTCTGTCGCACTGCCCGATAGCACAATGTCAGCAACGAGCAAAACTGCCGTCGCGGGCGCCTATTCCCTATATCCGCATCCGCCGCGAGCGAGTGACGTCACACCTGCCCACCTGGGAGTGCGACCAACAAACCAAGGCGCGTGGTGATTCCGCCATCCGGCGCTGCCTAGCGGCAGCGGTCGTCAAGCAGGCGGTCAAGCGTCTGGAATTTATCAAGGCCCCCGACTTTTGCATCCATGCCGTCAGCTCGCAGCAGATCGCGCACCGACCCGTGTGCGGCGACGATACGCAGCGCCGAGCCCCGAGCGGCAAGTTTGCCGTACAATTCATCGAGCATGCGCGCGCCCGCCAGATCGATACGCGGAGATGCCGAGAGATCGCACACCACCAAGTCAACCTTTGACCCTTTATCAGCCGCAAGGCGCTGCAATACCGCTTCCAGGACAGCATCCGCATTCAGGTAGATCAAAGATGCTTCGGGACGGAAGACGATCACGCCGGGCAACGCCTCATTGGTGGAATGGCGGGCGATGTCGGAGTAGCTGTTAGTACCCGGAATGCGGCCGAGAAATGCCACATGCGGCCGCGACATGTTGGCCAGCAGCAGCAATAACGACGCCAACCCTGCAAGCAGAATGCCCTGCAAAATTCCAAGAAGCAGCACCGCGCAAAGCGCGATTGTCGCCGCGTAGAAATCCATCCGGCTTACTCGATACATTCGGATCAGTGCGGGAAAATCCAGCAGGCCGGATACCGCAGTCAGTACCACGGCGGCCAATACGGCCTTTGGAAGATTTTCCAAAAAGTCAGCGAGAAAAAGCAGACACAGGGCCAGCGTCACTGAAGCGAAGACCAAAGCAAGCGGGGTACGTGCGCCGGCTTTGTCGTTCACCGCCGACTGCGACAGCCCGCCGGCGACGGGGTATCCGTGCCCCAGCGCCGCTGCGAGATTTGCAGCCCCGATGCCAAGGAGCTCCTGCTGGGGGTCGAGGTGATAGCCATGCTTTGCAGCAAAGGCGCGGCCCGCAGAAACGCTTTCGATATAGGCGAGGAGTAGACATCCGGCGGCCAACGGAACGATCCCTTCCACGTCGCGCAATCGCAGTGCCGGCCCGGCCAGGGTGGGAAGCCCGTCCGGGATATTTCCCGTGATTGGTACGCCGAGTGCGGAAAATCCAAACAACGAAGCAACGATGATAGACAGGACAACAACCCCGAGGGCGACAGGCCTCCCGGGCAGCAAACGATCACCGAAAAGTAACAACGTGATCGCAACGGCGCCGACCGCGAGCACGAGAGGGCGTGTTTGGCCAAGTTGTTGCATCAGCAGCGCGGCCCGTTCGAGAAAATTATGCCCGCCGCCGGCCACGCCGAGCAGACTTGGAAGCTGCGTCATCGCAATCGTTAGGCCGGCGCCGGCTTTAAATCCAACCAGAATGCTGTCGCTGATCAATTTTACCAGAACACTCAAACGCAACAGCCAAGCGATCAGGCAAAGACCTGCCACAGTGAAGCCTGTGAGACTGGCGATTTGCGCATAATGTTTTAGGTCTCCTCCGGCCATTTCTCCTACCGAGCCGGCGATCATCAGAGAAATGGCGGAGGTCGGTCCGATCGCCAGCTGGCGCGACGATCCGAACAAAGCGTAACCGAGTCCGCCCAGCAAATAACCGTAAACACCGACTTGCGGAGACAGGCCGGCGAGTACCGCATAAGCGAGGGACACTGGAATAGCGTAAGCCGCCAACGTGATGCCGGCGACGATGTCAGCGCCGAGCCATGCGGCGCGGTATTCCGCCAACCATTGTGTCGGCGGTAATACCCCAGCGATTCTTGTCCATCCCTTCATGGGGAAGGTCCGTTTTCAGATGAGCCGGGCTGGTCGGGTCAGATGTGCTTTTGTGATTCAGCCATCCTCGTTATATTGCCAATCGTCTCTCACAGGACGTTCGCTGGCAAGCGTCGGCAACATCGTCCGAATGATCAGAGGCTCGCATTTCGTGACAGAGGCGGCTCAGTATTCCGCGATTGAGAGGCTGCGCGATGGACGCCGCCTCGAAGTCCGTGCGCTCGTGCCGGCTGACCGGGACGGTATCCTAAAGGCATTCAACCGCGCCAGCCCGCAGTCCGTCCGCCGCCGCTTCTTTGCCGCAAAGCGCGAACTTAGCGAGAAAGAGATCGAGTTTTTTTCGAAGGTCGATTTTGTCAATCACGTCGCCCTGGCCGCCGTCGTGGAGGAAGAAGGACAACCGGTCATCGTCGGCGGCGCGCGGTACGTTTTGACCAAGCCAGGTCAGGCCGAGATTGCTTTCGCAGTTGTCGACCAATACCAGGGAAAAGGCATCGGCGCGATACTGATGCGACATCTCGCGACGATCGCTCGCGAGGCCGGGCTTAAGGAATTAGTGGCCGAAGTATTGCCAGAAAACGCACCGATGCTGACCGTATTCAAGAAGAGCGGACTACGCGTGCATACTGGACGGGAGGCCAGAGTCGTGCGCGTTACATTGTGGCTATCCTGAAGGACGCAATGTTTTAGTCCGTCACGGCGAACCGATTTGTCTTCGCCGCCAACATCAATATCGTTCAGCAACGAAACGTCGGCCCTTGAGCGGGGCCTGGTCGTCATATTTGTTCTTGTCCGTGCGCTTGGGCAGCTTGACCTTGTCGTGCGGAATTTTCTTGTACGGAAAGCGCGACAAGATATGCGAGATGCAGTTCAGCCTGCCACGACGCTTGTCGTCCGTGCGCACGATATACCAAGGCGCGCGCTTGCTGTCGGTCGCCTTGAGCATGAGATCGCGCGCTTTTGAATAGTCATACCAATGGTTGTACGATTCCACATCCATCGGACTTAATTTCCATTGCCGCAGCGGGTCGTTGACGCGCGCTTGAAAGCGCCGCTCCTGCTCTTGCATTCCGACCTCGAGCCAGATCTTGATCAATATGATGCCGCCTTCGATGACATAACCTTCGACGACCGGACAAAGCTCCAAGAAGCGCTTGTGCTGCGCTTTGGTCGCAAAACCCATGACGTATTCGACGCCGGCGCGGTTGTACCAGCTGCGATCGAAAATCACGATTTCGCCGGCGGCCGGAAAATGCGCCATGTAGCGCTGCATATACATCTGGCTCTTTTCGCGGTCGCTCGGCGCCGGCAGCGCGATGACGCGGAAGACGCGGGGACTCACCCGCTCCGTAATCGCCTTGATCGTTCCGCCTTTGCCCGCGGCATCGCGTCCCTCGAAGACGATAATCGCTCTCGCTCCCTCGGCCTTGACCCAATCCTGCAACCGGCAAAGCTCGACCTGCAGCTTGTGCAGTTCCTTCTCATAAACTTTGCGTTTCATCTTTTCGGCTGTAGAAGATTTTTTAGCCGTCACTGATTTGCGAGCCATCACAACGCCCCCTTTTGAAAGAATGAAAGTGCGTTTCCGATCCGAATTTTCTTGAACGAGAGTCCCTATTTTAGTGAGCAATAAAACGCTATAATTTGCTACAGATCAAACCAGACCGGGACCGGTCCGGCTGCATGCTTCAATCGCGAGGGAGGTTTGCTATGGCTCAAATGGCGGCAAGTAGTCCCGATCCGCTGGCGGTCCTGCCGACCGCCAAAGATATCATGAAGCAAATCGCGTTGAAGGAAGCGGAGAAAGCCTCCGCGGCGATGCACGAACGGACGGCGGCGGATGCCGAGAAGCACGCGCTCATGGAAAAATTCTCAAAGCCGTCCGGCGTTTCCGACGCGGACCGCATGGCCCGCGCCGCGGCGATCATCAAACGGGCCGCCGATAATGGCTTGACCGAGGTGCTGATCGTTCGATTTCCCAATGAACTGTGCACTGATCGCGGACGCGCCATCAATCAAACCGAGCCAGGCTGGGAGAAGACGCTGACCGGGCTGCCGAAAGAGCTCTTTGAGTTCTTTGAGAAACATCTCAAGCCCCGCGGTTACAGAATTGCGTTTCAGATCGTCGACTTTCCGGGCGGCATCCCGGGCGACGTCGGCGTCACGCTGAAATGGGGCGAATGACGGCGCGGGGACGCCGCGACCTAATCCATGATGTGATAGCCGCCGTCGATATAGAGTGTTTCGCCGGTGATCAGACGGGCCGCATCGTGAGCCAGGAAGGCCGTCGCGACGCCGACGTCGTCGATGCTGACGAGGCTGCGGGCGGGCGCTTTTGATTTCGCCTTGTCGAGCAAAGCGTCGAATTCCGGAATTCCCGATGCCGCCCGAGTCGCCAGCGGGCCCGGCGAAATGGCGTGGACGCGAATGCCCTTAGGTCCCAATTCGGCGGCGATGTAACGCACGGCGCTTTCCAGCGCGGCCTTAGCAACGCCCATGATGTTGTAGTTCTTCACCACCATCTGGCTGCCGTAATAGGTCATCGTGAACAGCGTGCCGCCTTTGCGCATCAGCGGCTCGGCGAGGTGCGCCATGCGGATAAAGGTCCAGCACGAGACGTCCAGTGTGGTGAGAAAGCCGTCACGCGATACGTCGACAACGCGTCCCTGCAAGGCTTCCTTCGGCGAGAAGGCAATGGAATGCACCACGAAATCGAGATGTCCCCACGTCTTGGCGATGCCCTCGAAAACCGCCTCCATCTGGCCGGGCTCGCGCACATCGAGCGGCAACACGATCGGCGCTTCGAGTTCGCGCGCCAGCGGCTCGACGTATTTTTTGGCCTTTTCATTGAGATAAGTGACCGCGAGCTCGGCACCGAAGGCGCGGAACGCTTTGGCGCAACCCCAGGCGATCGACTGATCGTTGGCGATGCCGACAATGAGGCCCTTTTTGCCTTCGAGAAGCTTGGCTTTGACGGCGGGGATCATGTGAGCAACCCTGTTGCTGTCGCGGGCAATGCCGCATACCTCAGCTTATTCAGTTATTTGATCGGTGCGCGTAAGCAGCGCCGGAAAATAGCACCGAATTTGTCGATACATATTCAATAGATATCGCGTTCAATCTTTACAGTAGCATTACATAGGCTTGATATACGTCAAAGTGCCGTCGCTTTGTCATGTTAGGTTGATCACTGAAAGTTCCATCTGGCGCATCCATCTGCCGCAAGTGCCGTTAGAGCATTTCGACAGTCCGCTGTCCGTTGCCGGCCCGGGAGAAGGAACATATCCATGACGGAACATCAGCAAATCAGCTCGCCGCGACCCGGCAATGCCGCCAACGGAAGCAAGGGCCACCTGTCGCCGTTCGACTTGTTCGCGGCCGCGGCCGAATACGCCGTGGATGCCACGCAGCGGTGCATCCTGTTCTGGGATGTGATGCGCCAGCGCGGCAATCAATATCGCGAGCATCTCGCCCAGACGGTTCCTAATGTACTGAGCTACAAGGCCGAACTGGTGATGGACGGCCGGCGGCTCGCGCGGCCGGTCAACTACCTCTTGGTGCGGATCATTCCGCCCGCCGGCACCGAAATCGATTCGACGCTGCGGCCTTTTGTCGTTGTCGATCCGCGCGCCGGGCACGGTCCGGGCATCGGCGGATTCAAAGCCGAAAGCGAGATCGGCGTCATCTTAAAGGCGGGACACCCCTGTTATTTCGTCGGCTTCCTTCCCGATCCCATGCCGGGCCAGACCATCGAGGATATCGCCCGCGCCGAGGCGGTGTTTCTCGAAAAAGTCATCGAGCTGCACCCGCATGCTGACGGCAAGCCGTGCGTGATCGGCAACTGCCAGGCCGGCTGGGCGATCATGATGCTCGCCGCCATTCGCCCCGAATTGTTCGGCCCGATCATCATTGCCGGCACGCCGCTGTCCTATTGGCAGGGGGTGCACGGCAAATATCCGATGCGTTACAGCGGCGGCCTGCTCGGCGGCAGCTGGCTTACCGCCCTCGCCGGCGATCTCGGCCATGGCAAATTCGACGGCGCCTGGCTGGTGCAGAATTTCGAGAATCAGAATCCGGCGAACACGCTGTGGAGCAAGCAGTATAATCTCTATTCGAAGATCGACACCGAAGCCCCGCGCTATCTCGGCTTCGAGCAGTGGTGGGGCGGCCACGTCAATCTCAATGCCGAGGAAATTCAGTTCATCGTCGATGAGCTATTTGTCGGCAATCATCTCACCTCGGGCGAGATCAAGACCTCGGACGGCGTAGCCGTCGATCTCCGCAATATCCGCTCGCCGATCGTGGTGTTCTGCTCCAAGGGCGACAACGTCACGCCGCCGCAGCAGGCGCTGGGATGGATCCTCGATCTCTACGAGGACGTCGACGAGATCCGTGGCTACGGCCAGACCATCGTCTACACCATTCACGAGACCATCGGCCATCTCGGCATCTTTGTTTCCGGCGGCGTGGCGCGCAAGCAGCACGACGAGTTCTCCAGCAATATCGATCTCATCGATACGCTGCCGCCCGGCCTCTACGAAGCGGTGTTCGAAAAGAAGACCGGCGACACGATCAACGCCGAGCTCGCCCACGGTGATTGGGTGATGCGCTGCGAGGCGCGGACGCTCGACGACATCCGCGCGCTTGGCGGCAATGACATCGCCGACGAGCACCGTTTCGCCGCTGCCGATCGCATATCACAGACCAATCTCGCGCTCTACCGCACCTTCATGCAGCCCTTCGTGCGCGCCTTTGTGACACCGCAGGCGGCGGATATGCTCCGGCAATTCCATCCGTTGCGCCTGCAATACGAGCTTTTCTCCAGCGCCAATCCGATGATGGCGCCGCTAGCGGCCTTGGCCGAGCAGGTCCGCGAAAATCGCAAGCCCGCGGCCGCGGACAGTCCGTTCATTGCGCTGCAGGAAAACATGTCGCGGCAGATCGTCGCCGCACTCGATGCCTGGCGCGACGCCAGCGAGGCCTGGTCCGAGCGCGTCTTCACCAACGTTTACGGCTCGCCCGTACTGCAGACGGCCTTGGGCGTCGATCCGGCGGCGACATTGCCGCTGCGCAAGGCGGCCAAAAGCCCGCTGCATCACGAGCTCATGGCCAAGCGGGTCGCCGAACTGAAGTCGAAGATTACAGCGGGCGGTCTGCGCGAAGCCGTCATCCGGGGCCTGCTGTTCGCCGGCATGGGCCGCACCGCGATCGACGAACGCGGGTTCGAGACGGTGCGCCGCATCCGCGACGCGCAAAGCGATGTGTCGTTGTCGCAATTCAAGGCCATCGTGCGCGAGCAGTTCTATATGCTGCTGATCGACGCGGAAGCGGCGTTGCAGGCAATCCCCTCGATGCTTCCGGACGACCCGGAGGTGCGGCAAAGGGCCTTCAATCTGATCATGCAGGTCTTGGACGCGCGCGGCGAATATTCGGCCGAAGACCGCGAGCGCATCGGCCGGATCGCCGGGGCGTTCGGCGTGGATGGGCAATTGAGCGCGGCGCCAAATCTTGCGCTCGCCGCGGCCAACGAAAATCCGGCACAAGTTGGAGCGTCCTGAGAACCTGGTATCCTAGCCGAAGGTGATGAAGCCTTGGAACAACAGTCAGAAGCCTTGAGGCAACAGTCAGAAGCCTTGGGGCAACAGTCAAATGGAAGGACGCTCGATGAAATTTACAGCCTTCGGGGCGGCTTTGTTACTCGGGCTCTTCTTGACCGTGACCGCTCATGCACAGGTCACGGTGGATATTACGAAAATCACCTGCCGGCAGTTTCTAACAGGAAGAGTAGTTTCCACGAAATCGATCGCAATTTGGTTCAGCGGCTACTACAGCGGCAAACGCGGCGCCACCACGATTGATATGGGAACTATTCGGCCGAATGCCGAGAAGGTCAAAGATTATTGCGCGCTGAATCAAGATGAGACCGTGATGAAAGCCGTCGAAGCCGCGTTGGCTACGAAATAGATTCATCGCCTCGCCCACAAAGGCCGTCCCGGTCCGCTATTTCACGTCGGCCGGGCGGCTCACCCGGGCGATCAATGCACGGCCCCGACGGCTGCGGGAATTTGCGCCCCCGATCGGATCCAGGTGTCGTAGGTCTCAAAGGTCAGCCCGAGCTTTTGATAGTTCACCCGGAGATAACCGTCGCGGCCGGCAAAAACCGCCTGCGGCATCACGGACTGCACGTCCTGCGCCATGACGCCGACATAGGCCGTGTCGCTGCCGTTGTAGCTGAAGCGATAGAAGCCGAGACCGTCGTCGAGCCGGCCGAGATAGACGATGTCATGCTTGAGCCGGATGTCGGAGCGCCGGCCGCCGCCGCGACCACCGCCGCCACGGCCTCCACCACCGCCACCTCGGAAGCCGCCGCCGCCATGCGCACGCATTCCGCCACCGCCGCCACGATGGATGCCGCCGCCTCCGCCACCGCGTCCACGCAGCGCGGCATGAGCTCCACCGCGATTTCTCGCGGCGGCATGGGCCCGCCCGCCGCCACCGCGCGAGGGCCGATTGGCGACATGGTGCCGCCCGCCGCCGCCATGCGAAGGCCGATTAGCGACATGGTTTCGTCCGCCGCCGCGATTGCCGAAGTTCGGATGCTGGCTCGGCCGATTGCCGAGATTGGCGCGGTTGCCTCCGGGATTCAAAACCCGCTGACCGTTGCTGCCGCGGAAATTCAAGCCCTGCTCGCGCCCGCCGCGATTGCCGAGCCTGTGCTCGACATGGGCGCCGCGATTCCAGTTGTTGCCGATATTGCCGCCGCCCGGCCGATTGATGGTGATGTTGTTGTTGCCCCAATTGACGTTGCCGCGCCAATAGCCGCCTGAGGCCCAGCGCCCCAGCGCATAGCCGGCGCCAAAAGCGATGCCGGTCGCGATGATGCCCGCCGCGATATAGCCGGGCGCCGGCCAGTAATACGGCGGATAATCAGGATACGGCCAATCGCCATAGACAACGGCCGGATCGTAATACGGCACATAAACCGTATCGGGGTTGGTGGGCGCGATTTCGATGACTTGCCGCCCCTGGTTCTGCGTGACGGTGACCTTCTGCTGCTGGGTCGATTGCAATTTGTTGTTGGCTTGTGCCTTGGCGCGCAGACGCTGGATCGCATCCATGACGTCGGCTTGTTGTGCGATGACCGCATCGCCGAGCTTTTGCGTCCAATCGAGCTTGGTGCTCATCATGTCGAGCACGGAGGGCGTCGCCACCAGCGATTTGATGCTGTCGTCCCAATCCTGCTTGCCGACGGCCGTTTTCAGCTCATCGCCCTTCAGGTTCTTGTTGGCGCTCACCCAGCGCTCCGCCTCCACGACTTCGAGCGGATAGGTCGAGGCCATCAGGACTTCGGAGAGCAGCGCATCGGGATAAAGCGCGATCGGCGCGACCAGCTGGCCGAGCTGCGGGGCCGTGAGCAGCTTTGAAGACGCAGGCGCCGCCGGTGGATTTGAAGTCTGAGCTGCCGCAGCGCACGGCAAAAGAACGAAAGCCAAGAACAAAAAAGACCTGATCGACGATGGAGTCATTTCAATCTCCCGTCGGCCGAAAGCATCCTGTGCTAACATACACACTTTTTTGCCGGCCACCACTGCGGCAGTTGATGTCTGCGGCAGTTGATGTCAATGGTGCCGCAGCGCAACATGCATTCGACAACACCTTGTCTGATCTTGGCGTCACAATACCGCACAAATTGATTTGATATGAACTTTTAATAGACGTTGGTTGGGGTTATGCTCCCGACCTCAAAAGAAAAAAATGGAAATGACGGAATGAAATAAGACAAATAACCCAGGGAGAGTGCCATGGAAGGAACCGCCGGGATTTCCCACAGTTCCAAGGGCGAGCACTGCTGGAGAGGATTTAAATCAGACAATTGGCGCACCAGAATCGACGTGCGCGATTTCATTATCAATAACGTCACGTCCTATGTGGGCGATGAGACATTCCTCGCCGGCCCATCCAAGCGGACCAAGGCCGTCTGGGAAAAACTTCAGCCTTATTTTGAGAAAGAAAGAAAAAACGGCGTACTGGCCGTCGACGCTCATACGCCGTCGACCGTGCTGGCGCACAAGCCGGGCTATATCGATCAAAAGAACGAAATCATCGTCGGGCTGCAGACCGACGAGCCGTTCAAGCGCGCGATATTCCCCTACGGCGGCTTGCGCATGGTCGAGGCCGGCCTGAAGGCCGCCGGATTCGAGGCCGACCCCCAAGTCCACGAGGCGTTCACAAAATACCGCAAGACGCACAATGACGGCGTGTTCGACGCCTACACGCCGGAAATCATGCGCTGCCGCAAATCCGGCATCGTCACCGGGCTGCCGGACTCCTACGGCCGCGGCCGCATCATCGGCGACTACCGGCGCGTCGCGCTCTACGGCGTCAACCGGCTGCTCGAAGTCAAACATGCCGAGCGCGCACAACTCGACGATATGTGGCCGACCGACGAGGTGATCCGGCAACGCGAGGAACTCGCGGAGCAGATGCGGGCGCTCGAAGATCTCGCCGCGATGGGCAAACTCTACGACTGCGACATCACACGTCCCGCAACCGACGCGCACGAAGCCGTGCAATGGACCTATCTCGCCTATCTGGGCGCGGTGAAGGAGGCCAATGGCGCGGCGATGTCGATCGGCCGCATTTCGAGCTTCCTCGACATCTTCATCGAACGGGACCTGCGCGAAGGCATATTGGACGAAGCCGGCGCCCAGGAACTGTGGGACCAACTCGTCCAAAAGCTGAGAATTGTTCGTTTCTTGCGGACGCCGGAATACGACGCGCTGTTCAGCGGCGATCCGTATTGGGCAACCGAATGCGTCGGCGGCATGAGCTTGGATGGCGAGCCGCTGGTGACCAAGAGCAGCTATCGCATGCTGCACACCTTGACCAATCTCGGGCCGGCGCCGGAGCCCAACATCACGATTCTGTGGTCAAAGCATTTGCCGGAGAATTTCAAGCGCTATTGCGTCAAGGTCAGCCGCGACACGTCGTCGGTGCAGTATGAAAACGACGATTTGATGCGGCCGCATTGGGGCGACGACTATGGCATCGCGTGCTGCGTCTCGGCGATGCGGCTCGGCAAGCAGATGCAGTTCTTCGGCGCCCGCGTCAATCTGGCGAAGGCGCTGCTCTACGCCATCAACGGCGGCCGCGACGAGATATCGGGTGCACAGATCGCCCCCGCCAGTCCGGCGGTGACGGGCGACGTGCTCGAATACGACGATGTGTTCGCAAAGTTCGATCATTTGATGGAGTGGCTCGCGCGCACCTACGTGCATGCGATGAACTGCATCCACTACATGCACGACAAGTATTTCTATGAACGCCTGGAGATGGCGCTGCACGACCGCGATATCCTTCGCACCATGGCGTTCGGTATCGCCGGTCTGTCGGTCGTTGCCGACAGCCTTGCCGCGATCAAATACGGCAAGATCCATGTGGTCCGCGACGATACGGGTCTGGTCGTCGATTTTCGCAACGAAAGCAACGCTGCGGTGCCGCAGTTCGGCAATAACGACGACCGGGTCGATTCCATCGCCGCCGATATCGTCACGCGGTTCATGCAAAAAATCCGCAAGCATCCGACTTATCGCGGTGCGACCCATACGCAAAGCGTCCTGACCATCACGTCGAACGTCGTGTACGGCAAGCACACCGGGAACACGCCGGACGGCCGGCGCAAGGGCGAGCCGTTCGGACCGGGCGCCAATCCGATGCACGGTCGCGACAGCCATGGCTGGCTGGCGTCATGTCTCTCGGTTGCGAAGCTGCCCTACAGCGATTCGTTGGATGGCATCAGCTACACGGTGTCGGTCGCGCCGCAGAAAGCGCACTTGTCCGACGAACAGATCGTCAACGAGGCGGTCAAGGCCTTCGATGTGTATTTCGGTGCCGGCGGCTTCCACATGAACCTGAACGTCATCGACAAAGCAAAGCTCGAAGATGCGATGAAGCATCCGGACAAGTACCCGCAGCTGACAATTCGCGTGTCCGGCTATGCGGTGAACTTTGTGCGGCTGACGCGCGAGCAGCAGCAGGATGTCATCAGCCGCACATTCCACGGCCAGATATGACGATCGGCGGCGGTAGCTATCGTCGCCGATCCGTAGCGCAAGGCTGCCGCTTGATGCGGATCAATATCATGCGGCGCAAGTTGCAGTGCAGGAAATAAAAGCAGGAAATAAAACCCGGGAGATTGAAATGCTCAAGGCCAATTTAATGCGCGTCGCTATTGTGCCGGTCGCTTTCGCGCTGATGTGTGCAATCAGCGCTCCGGCTTCTGCGAAGAAAAAAGCCCACCCTACCTATGAGCAAGCGTGGGGTATCTGCACGAAAGAGCTCGATCGCAACCACATTCCGAGGCAGGACGCCGGCCAGCGCCAAGCCGCGGGCGGAGCCTGCATGCACAGATATGGATATCACCTTTGAGCGATGGGCGGCGGTTCGCGAACCGTCCACGGTCTGTGGCGCCGGCAGGCTGATCCTGAAGGCAGAGACTGGGGAGGACGCTCATGTCGCAGGTCGGAGTGCTAGAGGCGGGTAGCCGGCATGATCTGCATGTCGGCATGTCACTGGATGCGCCGGACGCGTCTCAATTACAGGAAACCGACGGCGCGTTCGGCTACTGCCATTCCTACGAGACGTCGTCGCGATATGATGGGCCGGGCCTGCGCGTCGTCCTCTTCGTCTCCGGGTGTCTGCTGCGCTGCACGTATTGCCACAACCCTGATACCTGGCATCTCAAGGACGGTACTTATGTTTCCGCGCAAACGGTGATCGACCGGCTTGGCAACTTTGCCTCGGCGCTGCGGGCGCTCGACGGCGGCCTCACCATTTCTGGCGGCGAGCCTTTGGTGCAAGCCGCCTTCACCCGACGTATTCTGGCCGCCGCCAAGGATATGGGCCTGCACACCGCCATCGAGACGTCGGGTTTCCTCGGCGACCGCGCCGACGACCGGTATCTCTCCGTTCTTGATCTCGTCCTTCTCGATATCAAAAGCTCGAACCCGGATACCTATCGCAAGGTCACGGGCCGGGACTTGGCGCCGACGCTGAAATTCGCCGAGCGGCTGGCGGCCATCGGCAAGCCGGTATGGGTGCGCTTCACGCTGGTGCCGGGATGGACCGACGAGCCGGACAATGTCGAGGGCATCGCACGCTTCGTCGCGCCGATGAAGAATGTCCAATGGGTCGAGGTGCAGCCATTCCATCAGATGGGCGAGTTCAAATGGAAGGCGATGAACCTTGAATACAAGTGTGCGAATACGCCGGCCTCGACGCCCGAGTTGACAGAGCGTGTCATCGGGCAATTCCGCGCCGCCGGCTGTAACGTCCGCTGACCGGCTGCACAAAAACGGACCGATAAACTGGAGGATGGGGCAATGCTGGATTTCGCACGGGACATTATCGGCACGCAGCCGATCCTCACCGCCTTTCTTGCCATCGGCCTCGGCTATCTGGTCGGTCAGATCAATATCTTCGGATTTTCGCTCGGGGTCGGCGCCGTTCTGTTCGTCGGTCTCGCCCTCGGCGCCTTCGCGCCGAAAGCCCAGATCGTCGGACCGATCGGGCTCATCGGCCTGATCATGTTTCTTTATGGCGTCGGCATTCTCTACGGCCGGCAATTTTTTGAAGGCATGACGGGCGTGGCCGGCCGCAAATATAATCTGCTCGCGTTCGTAGCCGTCATGGCCGGTCTCGCCGTCGCCCTTGGTCTTGGACATGTTTTTGGGATCAAGCTGGGACACACATTGGGCCTCTTTGCCGGCTCGATGACCAGCACCGCCACGCTGCAAGCGGCTCTCGACACCATGCGCAACAGCGAGCCCTCGATCGGATATTCGGTGTCCTATCCGTTTGGCGTGATCGGGCCGATTTTGTGCATCTATTTCATGACGCGAACGGTGCGGCCGAAATTTCCGCCGAAGGAACCGCAATTGCACATGGCGGAAATCACGCTCGGGGCGGACTGCGCGGGCTGGACCCTCGATGATCTCAGACAAAAGATCCCGAGCGGCGTGCAAATTGAGATGGTGCGCAAGGGCGGCCGGAATTTTCTGCCGACCACCGATGTGTCGCTCGATGCCGGCGACGCGCTTCTGGTCATCGCCGAACGACAAAGTGACATCAGCGATGCGGCGGCGCGTGTCGGCAAATTGGAGCCCGGCCGCGTCGTCAAGGATCGCTCGGCGCTCGACTATATCCGTGTCTTCGTCGGCAAGGCCAATCTGGTCGGAGTGCCGCTTGCCAAACTGCCGCTGCCGACCGGGTTTCCGGTCCAACTGCTCCATGTCAGGCGTTACGACGTCGATATCGTGCCGTCGCCCGATCTGGCGCTGGAATTCGGCGACCGCGTCGGCATCCTGATGCCACCGGATCGCAAAGACGAGGTGCGGAAATATTTCGGCGATACGGTCAAATCGACGGCCGAGTTCAGCTACGTGTCATTGGGTGTCGGTATGGTGCTCGGCGTCCTGCTCGGGCTTATTCCGATCCCGATTCCCGGCGTCGGTACGGTAACGCTCGGCATCGGCGGCGGGCCGCTGATTGTGGCGCTCATTGTCGGCAAGCTGCGGCGGACGGGTCCGCTGCTGTGGGTGATGCCCTTGCCGGCAAATATCGTGTTGCGAAACTTCGGCCTTGCTTTGTTTTTGGCGACGGTCGGCGTCAATGCCGGCCAGCCGTTCTTGAAGACCGTATCGCAAACCGGGCCGACGCTCTTGCTGATCGGCGCGCTGGTTCTCCTTGCGACCGTCCTCATCGTGCTCCTGGTCGGTTATTATCTGTTGAAAATTCCGTTCGACGATTTGGTCGGGGTCGCGTCCGGCGCCACCGGCAATCCGGCCATCCTGGTCTACTCGAGCCGGATGGCCCCGACCGAGCGGCCCGACATTGGCTATGCTATGATCTTTCCTTCAATGACGATCGTCAAAGTCGTTGCCGTACAAATCGTCGGGCTATTGCTGGGAACAGGTGCGGCTTGATCCGGCCGCGTAAGGAGCAACCATGCCGAACGAGACAAAAGGCGACTTAGGCGTGCGAGGAGCCGCTGGTCCGGCAACTCATCCCGCCGGTTCGAAATACGACCGTCTCATTGCCAAGGCGAAGGAAGTGCCGCCGGCAAAGACCGTCGTGGTTCATCCCTGCGACGAGACATCGCTGCGCGGCGCCGTCGAGGCGGCCGAGCTTGGCATCATCATTCCCATTCTCGTCGGGCCGCTCGCCAAAATCAGAGACGTTGCCCGCGAGCATCGTCTCGCCATCGACAAGTACGATCTTGTCGATGTGCCGCACAGCGATGCCGCCGCCGCACGAGGCGTCGAACTCGTGCGCGAGGGCAAAGGCGAAATGCTGATGAAAGGCAGCCTGCATACCGACGAGCTGATGCGGGCGGTGACCGCATCGGCCACCGGCCTGCGCACGGCGCGGCGCATCAGCCATGTCTTCATCATGGATGTGCCGTCGCATGCTGATACATTGTTCATCACCGACGCCGCGATCAACATTTTCCCCGATCTCGACGTTAAGCGCGACATCATTCAGAACGCCATCGATCTGTTTACCCAGGTCGGCCTTGGCACGCCGCGGGTCGCAATTCTTTCCGCTGTCGAGACGGTCACGTCCAAGATTCCGTCGACCATCGACGCGGCCGCGCTGTGCAAGATGGCGGACCGCGGGCAAATCACCGGCGGCATCCTCGACGGGCCGCTGGCATTCGACAACGCCATCGACATGGATGCAGCGAAGATCAAAGGGATCCATTCGCCGGTCGCCGGACGCGCCCAAATCCTGGTCGTGCCCGATCTCGAGGCCGGCAATATGCTCGCCAAGAATCTCATCTTCTTGTCGAAGGCCAATTCCGCGGGTTTGGTTCTGGGCGCTCGCGTACCGATCGTGCTGACATCGCGCGCGGACTCGGTGCGCAGCCGCATGGCATCCTGTGCGGCGGGCGTGTTGTACGCCGCGGCGCGCCGCGCCGGCGCAAACCTCGTCGCGGCCTGATCCGCCATGGACACCGTCCTCGTCGTCAATGCCGGATCATCCAGCGTCAAATTCGAAATTTTCGACGTCACGACGTCTGGCGAGCCGCAGCGGCGCCTCAAGGGTCAGGTGGACGGGATCGGGACACGGCCGCGCTTGCGTGCAAATGCGGGCGACGGTTCGCCCCTGATCGACAAGTCCTACCAGCCCAGCGAGATCGCCGATGTCCCCGCGGCAATTGCAGCGGCGGCGGATTGGCTGCGCGCAACGCAGCCCTTCGATTTGATCGCGGTCGGCCATCGCGTGGTGCATGGCGGCCCGGAATACGACCGGCCGATTATTGTCGATCAATCGGTGTTGTCGCGTTTGGAGCAATATAATTCGCTGGCGCCGCTGCATCAGCCCAATAATCTTGCGCCAATTCGACTGCTGTTGACGCGCCGCCCGGAATTGATTCAGGTTGCTTGCTTCGATACCGCGTTTCATCGCACGCACAGCGCCGTCGCCGATCATTTCGCCATTCCTGAGCATTATTATGCCGAAGGAGTCCGCCGCTACGGATTTCACGGCCTCTCTTACGAATATATCGCCGGGCGTTTGCGCGAAATCGCGCCCGACATCGCCAAGGGGCGCGTGATCGTGGCGCATCTCGGCAGCGGCGCCTCGATGTGTGCTCTGGCTGACGGCAAGAGCATCGAGAGCACAATGGGGTTCACCGCGCTCGACGGCTTGCCGATGGGCACGCGGCCGGGGCAAATCGATCCGGGCGTGTTGCTTTATCTCCTGACCGAAAAGGGCATGACGCCTGACGCGGTGCAGAATTTGCTCTATCGCGAGAGCGGGCTCAAAGGCCTTTCCGGCATCAGCAACGATATGAGAGAGCTCGAATCGAGTGCTGCCCCAAGCGCCGCGCTCGCCGTCGACTATTTCGTCTACCGGATAAGCTTGAGTGCGGGGATGCTCGCGGCGGCGCTTGGCGGACTCGATGCGTTCGTCTTCACCGCCGGGATTGGCGAGAACTCGCCCACGATCCGCGCACGCGTGGCAGAAAAAATTAGTTGGCTCGGAATTGCGTTTGATGCCGAGGCCAATGCTGCAGGCAGACCGCTGATTTCACGGCCGGAGAGCAAGATCCAGCTCCATGTTGTGCCTACGGATGAGGAACTCATGATCGCTAAACATACTCTCTCCCTCTTGTCGAAAGCGCAGGCGACCTCGGCACGGAGGACTGGTTAGATCTGATCATTTTATCGTTTTCTTGCAGTCTATATTCGAGGCGACACGAAGCTGAGATAGCGATACACTCGACCCGCCGAGCACTTTGTTTTGCCGGCCGGTTCTGAGACACGGGAGCGTGCATGCGGACTCTCGGAAAAGTTGGAAGAACAGCTCGATGTCTCGTCCGGTTTCGGACGCGACCGGTATATTTGACGGCATTCGTCTTGATTTTGTCGGCCGCGAGCGTTGGCGCGCAGCAACAACAAGCCGTACCTGTCGGCACGGTCTACGCTCAGCGGCAGTCGATCGCGCAAACGCGGGCGTTTGTCGGCCGTGTCGAGGCGACTGATCGGGTCGAAATTCGCGCTCGGGTCAAGGGCTACCTGGACGCCGTGCTGTTCAAGGAAGGCGAGATCGTCAAAAAGGGCGACCCGCTTTACCGCATAGAAAAAGGCCTGTTTCAAGCGGACGTCGTAAATGCCGAGGGCGCCTTGGAGCGCAGCAAGGCCGCAAAAACTCTCACGGCCATCCAACTGGACCGCGCCCAGCAACTGCTCGAGAAAAATGCCGGCACGGCGGTAGCGCGCGATCAGGCGCTGGCGGCCGACCAGCAGGCGGAAGGCGCCATCATGGCCGACCAGGCCAGTCTGGACACCGCGAACATCAATCTCGGTTACACCGACATCGTGTCGCCGATCACGGGAAAGATCAGCCGGACAAATATCACCGTAGGAAACGTCGTCGGGCCTGACAGTGGCGTTCTCACGACCATCGTAAGTCAGGACCCGATGTATGTGACCTTTCCGGTCAGCCAGCGCGAACTGCTGCAAGCGCAGCTCAGGAACAGCCCGGCCGATCTCGCCAAGATAAAGATCAAGATACGCTTCGCTGACGGCTCAACCTACAAGCACGATGGCACGGTCAATTTCCTCGATGTTTCGGTGGACCGCGCAACGGATACGGTGCTGGCACGCGCCACGATCCCGAACCCGGACGGTCAGCTGATTGATGGTCAGCTGGTCAGCGTCACGGTCGAAGCGGGCGAGCCTCAGGAAAAGGTGGTGATCCCGCAGGCGGCGCTGATCGCGGATCAAGAAGGCGTCTACGTCTTTGTGGTCGAAGACGGCAAGGCCGTGGTCAGACGGGTCAAGCCAGGCGGTGAAAGCGGGGCGAACGTTGTCATCGATCAAGGTTTGAACGGCGGCGAGCAAGTGATCGTGGAAGGAATTCAAAGCACCCGCCCCGGCCAGCCGGTCCAAGCTGCGCCGGTGCCGGCAAGCCTCAAAGGGACCTAGTCCCATGTTCTCGTCCATTTTCATCGATCGTCCGAGATTAGCGATCGTCATCGCCATCGTTACGACGATCGCCGGCCTGCTCGCGCTCGCGAAGATCCCGCTCGCCCAATATCCGGATATCGTGCCGCCGCAGGTGTCGGCTACGACGACCTACCCGGGCGCAAATTCGGCTGTTGTCGAAGCAACCGTCGCGCAAGTCATCGAGGCGCAGGTCGTCGGCGTCGACAAGATGATCTATATGAAAAGCACGAGCGGCGATGACGGCAGCTATACGCTGACCGCCTCGTTCGAACTCGGCACGGATCCGGACATCGACGCGGTCAACGTCAACAACCGGGTTCAAATCGCGTTTCCGCAGCTTCCGCCTGAGGTCCAGCGCCAAGGCGTCACGGTCAAGAAGAAATCATCGGCGCTGCTCGCCGTGATCGCGGTTTATTCGCCGAAGCATACGCACGATCCCCTGTATCTTTCCAATTACGTCACCATCAATCTTCTCGATCGAATCAAAAGCACGCCCGGCGTGGGCGACGCCACGTTGTGGGGCCCGCAAGATTACGCCATGCGCGCGTGGGTGCGTACCGACCGGTTGACGGGCCTCGGTCTCACGACCGCGGACATCATCAACGCCATTCAATCGCAAAATGTTCAAGCGGCGGTCGGTCGCGTCGGCGCGCGCCCGATTTCGGACGATCAGCAGCTGCAGCTCAACCTGCAAACCAAAGGGCGCCTCAGCTCGGTCGAAGATTTCGAAAATATCGTGATCCGGACCAATCCCGATGGTTCGGTGCTGCGGCTTCGCGACGTGGCGAGGGTCGAGCTTGGCGCCGCGAATCTCGATCGCGACACCCGCCTTAACGGCGGCCCGGCCGCGGCCATCGCGATTTATCAGACCCCCGGCGCCAATGCGATCTCCACGCTCAAGGCCGTGAAAGATCGCATTGCCGAAGCGGAGCAGAGATTCCCGGACGATCTGGCTTGGAAGATCACCTACGATCCGACGACCTTCGTCACCGATACGATCCACGAGGTGCAGAAGACGCTGATCGAGGCGTTCATTCTCGTCGTGATCGTCGTCTATCTTTTCCTCGGCAGCGTGCGCGCCACGTTGATACCGACGCTTGCCGTTCCGGTCAGCCTCATCGGCACGTTCATCGCACTTCTCG
Source organism: uncultured Alphaproteobacteria bacterium (assembly GCA_963746715.1). GTDB lineage: Bacteria > Pseudomonadota > Alphaproteobacteria > Rhizobiales > Xanthobacteraceae > BOG-931. The sequence goes on from CAVVCW010000008.1 coordinate 107,998, forward strand.
CCGTCGGTTACTCGGCCAATACGGTGTCGCTGTTGGCAATCGTGCTCGCGATCGGGATCGTGGTCGATGACGCCATCGTGGTGGTCGAAAACGTCGAACGCGTGATGGAAGAGCATCCCGAGCTTACGCCCGGCGAAGCCACCAAGCTGGCGATGGCTGAAATCACCGCGCCGATCATCGCGATTACCTTGGTGCTGCTCTCGGTGTTCGTGCCGGTGGCCTTCATTCCAGGAATTTCCGGTGAGCTGTTCCGGCAATTTGCGGTCACGGTCGCCGTGGCGATGTTCTTGTCGGCAATCAATGCGCTGACGCTGTCGCCGGCGCTCTGCGCAGTTTTGTTGCGTCCGCACCATGGCCCGCGCCGCGGGATCATGGGCTATGTCATGCGCTCGATCGACTACGTCCGCGACGCTTACGGCACGGCGGTCGCGCGTCTAGTCCGCATTTCAATCATTGGGCTCGCGATGGTTGCCGTGGCCGCGGTAGGCATCTTCGGGCTCTCCAAGTATACACCCACCGGCTTCCTGCCCGAGGACGACCAGGGCGCCCTGTTCGTCGTTGCACAGCTGCCCGGCGGGTCGTCAGTTGCCCGGACAACTGCGGTCGTCGAGCGCGCGGAAGCGATCCTGAAAGAGGAAGAAGCTGTCGAGAACGTCACTTCCGTGATCGGACTGAATTTCATCGACAACTACTCGCAATCGAATTCCGCGTTCCTTGTTGTCACGCTCAAGCCGTTCGAGGACCGTAAAGACAAATCAATGAGCGCTTCGGCGCTGATTGGGCGGCTGAACGAAAAATTCCGGCTGATTCCCGGCGGCACGGTCTTGCCCTTGGCGCCACCGCCTATTCTCGGCCTCGGTACTGGCGGCGGCTTCACCTATGTCCTGGAAGATTTGCGCGGCGGCGATCCAAAGGCCATGGCGCAGGCGTTACGCGGGCTGACGGTAGCGGCAAACCAGAACCCGAAGCTGAGCCGCGTCTTCAGTACATTCTCGGCGACCAATCCATCCGTTTATCTCGATATCGATCGCGACAAAGCGCAAATCATCGGCGTGCCTTTGAGCTCGGTCTTTCAAGCCCTGCAAGCGTCACTGGGCGGATATTTCGTCAACAACATGAATTTGTTTGGCCGCACTTGGCAGGTCCAGGTGCAGGCGGAGGCCGTGGACCGGTCGAGCATCGATGACATTTACCGCATCAACGTGCGGAGCAGCGAAGGCAAGATGATTCCGTTGCGCAGTCTTGCCGAGGTTCGCATCGTCGTCGGGCCGGCAGCCCTCATTCGCTACAACAATCTTCGGGCGCTGACCGTTCAGGGCAGTCCGGCGCCGGGCGTTTCGTCGGGCCAAGCTTTGCAGGCGATGGAGGCTGTCGCTGCAAGCACGCTGCCGCAAGGCTATGCGGGGGAATGGACCGATACCGCGTTCCAGGAGAAGCGCGCCGAAGGCAAGACGGCGATCATTCTAGGGTTCGCGGTATTGTTCGCCTACCTGTTCCTGGTCGGACTCTATGAGAGTTGGACCATTCCGGTCCCGGTTCTGCTTTCGGTGGCGGTTGGGGTGTTGGGCTCGTTTTTGGCGATTGTGGCCGGTGGCCTGACGCTCGACCTCTACGGGCAGATCGGCATGGTGGTGCTGATCGGCCTTGCCGCCAAGAACGGCATCCTGATCGTGGAGTTTGCCAAAGAGCAGCGGGAAAAAGGCGTCGCGTTGCTCGAAGCTGCGACCGAAGGCGCGCGATTGCGGTTCCGGCCGGTGATGATGACCTCGTTTGCGTTCATCCTGGGTCTCTATCCTTTGGTCGTCGCCACCGGAGCCTCTCAGCTGGCACGGCGCAATGTCGGCACGCCGGTGTTTGGCGGGATGATCCTGGCCTCATTTATCGGGATCTTCGCGATTCCACCTCTCTACGTGACGTTCCAGGCGATCCGCGAACGCCTTCGACCTTCATCGCGGCCTCGTGAATCCAAAACACGCGATGATGGAATGACCGATAAGCAGAGGACGGAGACAGCGAAGAGCCACGAGCCGGCATCGCCGGTGCCACATCGCGACGAGGCCGCTGCAAAATAGCTGGCTCAGTTCCACAATCCGCCTGCGGGAGCAGAAAATGTTTGACTGGTTCGGCGAGTGGATCTTATCAACGCTCCATGCGGTGCCCCCGATATTTGGGGCCGACGCTCCTCATTTCGAGGCGGCACGAGCGCTTGCGGCACTGTTGCTGATTACCCTCGTTGTCTATGTCATAGCGATGCAGCCGTTGAGCCCGCTCATCGGCTATTTCCGAAAATTGCTACGAAAATGACAGTTTGAAATGAGTGAGTGCACTGGAAAATAGTGAGTGCACGAGCTTCTGGATCGGCGCTGGGTTCAAGCAGACATCCCATCGTTCCGGTCCCTCTGGATGAATTGGTCTGCGTCATAGCCAGAGAAGGAGACCAATATCGCGCCTAACGTTTCAGAAAATTCGCATCAAAGGGAGAACATCATGTCGAGATTCTACAAGAAAGCCGCCCTTATCTGTATGGCGGCCGCGACCGGTGCAGTGCTTAGCGCGATGCCGGTATCGGTCGAAAGCTCGGCAACTTCGGGTATTGTGTTGTCTGTTGACCAGGCACAAGCCCGTGTTGGCAATCCGGGCAGCGCAGTTAGCGTCGCGGGCGTCAACCGGCGCCATCGGCGTGCGGCACGGCGCTGCGCGACGGGCGTGACCTGCTAGCTGTCAGCGGACGGAAGATTACGATCTTGAGCGAAGCCGGAGGCCGCTTCGGTTGGCGGCCTCCTTAAGCGGTCCTATTTCCGTATGGCCGGCGTGTCACCGTCGGACACCGCCGGCTCACCAGCATCAGCGATATCCGGATGCTCACGGGGAACCACGATCACCGCGTTCGGGTAGGCGTCTGCTCTGGATCAACGCCAAGCGCCGTGAATACACGATGATGCATGATGTAGGTGCCCGCGATAACAGTCAGCTCCACTGTTTCCTGGACGTCGAAATACTTCCTCAGCTCTTCGAATACAGCATCGGAAACAACAGGCCCCTGTTGCATCGCGTCGACATACGACAACCCCGCCCGCTCCCGTTCGTCAAACAGATTTGAGTCCTGCCAATTCTTCAGAGCGGCGCACTGCGGCTCCGTAACCCCTTCCCGTGCCGCAAGCACCGGCACATGCTGCCGTAGCGCGTATTCGTAAGAGGCGTTGTGAGCCATGCGTATGATCGCAAGCTCGCGCATCCGTCCGCTCAGCTTGGTTTCTCGCGTGGCGTTGACGTGGGCAAGCCAGGTCGACGCAAGCTTCGGCGTGTGCAGCAGAAGTTTATAAATATTGATAAGCCGGCCGCGCGTGCCCTTGATCGCGTCGATCAATGCCGGATCGGCGGAGGTCGTATCCTCCTCGATATATGGAATTCGCGCCATCGAACCCTCGTGTCCTTCACCACCGCGTGCAGGCGGCAAAGATTGACTTGCCCATGGTCAATAAATACGGTCCCTCGCGTTTTGCGCGAGAGCGTCTAGTGCTGTTTGGCCAGGAATGGTGAAAAATCATAATATACTCGTCGAGGACGATGCTTTCACTCGCCTCTTTTCTGTAATCCTTGATCCACATTGTCCGCATGACCGCCTGAAGGCTTTTGCGGACTTCATGGCGCATGACGAGCCCGATTTCGATGGCTGGCTTGCCACGTTGCGCCGCGATGCGGGGCATCTGTATCCCGCGAACGTCATCCTTGCAAAATCCGAGCAGGAGATGCGCGACAACCTCGCGCAAAGCCATGTCCTTGTGGTCGAATCGTTCCAAGTCGTCAAAGCCGACCTGGAGCACGCCCGCAATCTGCGGGTTGTCCAGAAATTCGGCACGATGTTGCGGAATATCGACGCCGCCGCTTGCCGAGAGCGCAGCATCAAGGTTCTGACCATCCGGCGGCGCGCCAACATTGCATGTGCTGAACATGCGTTCGCGCTGATGCTCATGCTCGCGCGCCGCCTCAACGAACTCGACGGCGTCGCCAGCGCCGAGCGTTTGGCCGCCGCCGGACAGCCCTTCAGGCCGTATGATCGCAGCCACAGTCCGGGCGGCAACTTCGGCAGGTTTGCGGGGCTGACGTCACTCAACGAAAGCACAATTGGGATCATCGGTCTCGGCGAAATCGGCCGCGAGATTGCGCTGCGCGCGAAGGCATTCGGCATGCATACACTTTATTATCAGCGAACGCGCGCGCCGCACGACGAGGAGGAAGCGCTCGGGGCGGCCTACGTGCCGCTGTCTCGGCTGCTCGCCGAAAGCGACTGGATCATTCCTCAAATTCCCGGGTCGGCCGCCACGGCGGGCTTTCTCGGCCGAAGCGAGATCGCGCTGGTACGGGCCACAGCGCATATCGTCAATATCTCGAACGCGAACCTCATCGATCGCGGCGCCCTCCTCGACGCGCTGAAGCAGCGGCGGATTGCCGGATTCGCCCTTGATCCTTTATATCAGGAGCCGATGCCGCCAGATGACGAATTGTTCAAGTTTAAGAACGTCGTTCTCAGTCCGCATCTCGCGGGATCACCGCGTCAGAATGCGCTGGCTGATTTCCGAGAGCTGGTTACAAATATTGCGAAAGAACTCGCGCCATGAAGTGTCTTTTCGCCGTCGTCTTGTTCGTATTGCTCTCGGCGAATAGTCCGCTCGGGGCGCAAACCGCGGCCTATCCCAATAAGCCGATACGGCTGATCGTTCCGTTTCCGGCGGGATCCGAGACGGACGGCATAAGCCGCGTGATCGGGCAAAAACTGGGCGAAAAACTCGGCCAGCAGATCGTTGTTGAGAACCGGCCGGGTGCAAGCGGCAGCCTTGGATCGGAACAAGTCGCGAAAGCGGCGCCGGACGGTTACACGATTGGACTGATTACCGGAAGCACTCACGGGGTAGCGGCCGCGCTTGGGCCGTTGCCCTATGATCCGGTAAAGGACTTCAAGCCGATTTCAATGCTCGGCGTCTCTCCCTACATATTGGTCGCCTGCCCGTGCCTGACGATCAATACGGTCGACGAACTGGTGCGCGACGCCAAAGCGCGACCCGGCAAGCTGTCCTATGGCTCGGCCGGGCCGGCGAGCGTGGCCTACCTTGCCGCGGCGTTGTTCGCGTCCAAAGCTGCGATAGATCTGACGCACGTTCCTTATCGAAGTTCAGCACAGTCAGTGGTGGATTTGATGACCGGGCGGATCGACATTCAATTCGCGACAATCGGTCCGAGCCTCGAGAACATCCGTGCCGGAAAATTGCGCGCGCTCGCCATTACCAGCAGCTTGCGTTCTCCGGTGCTGCCGGATGTCCCGACCATGATTGAGGCGGGATTCAAGAACTACGAGATCGTCCTTTGGCTGGCGCTCGCCGCGCCGGCGGAGACTCCTGACTCAATCATAGGCCGTCTCAATGAAGAGCTCCTGGCCGTGATCGCGGATCCTGAAACGCGGCAAATCTTATTGCGGCAGGGTTTTGAACCGTCCGCCTCCGATCCCGCGACAGTCACCGCGCGGATGAAGGCTGAAACTACCGGTTGGAAGGCGCTCATCGACAAAGGGGTCGTTCAACTTCAATAGTTTACGCGATGCTGCACCTTAGATTCTATTCGTGAGATCGGGAGCCAGCAACATGATAAGCCGTCGTACATTCACGACCGCGCTCGCCGCCGCAACCGTGACAACCCTGATGCCACCCCTGGTGCGCGCGGCGAACGTCGCTGCGGCTCGCAACGTTGTTCTGGTCCACGGACTGTTCGCCGACGGATCGTGCTGGTCTGAAGTGATCCGGCGTTTGCAAGCGGCGGGGCTGAACGTGACGTCGGTGCAGAACCCGCTGACGACCTTGGACGATGCCGTGGCGGAAACGCAGCGCGTGCTGGACCGTCAGGACGGACCGACTGTGCTCGCGGGACATTCCTTTTCCGGCATGATCGTGACGGACGCCGGCGTGCACCCGAAGGTTTCTGCGGTCGTCTATATCGCGGCGCGGGCGCCCGATGCCGGAGAGGACTACACGGCCTTGGCCAAGAATTATCCGACCCCACCCGCCTCCGCCGGCATTGTCTTCGATGGCGATGAAGGACGACTGACGGAGGCCGCGTTCCTTCACGATTTCGCCGGCGACGTGCCCGAGGCTCAGGCGCGGGTGCTCTATGCGGTGCAGCAGCCGTTTCACAAAGCGCTTCTGACCGGCAAGACCAAAAACGCCGCGTGGCGTTCAAAACCCAGCTTCTATGCGGTTTCGACGGAAGATCGCACCATCAATCCCGATCTGGAGCGGTTCATGGCAAAGCGCATGGGCGCGACGACCATCGAGCTGAAGTCGAGCCACGTGTCGCTCATTTCGCATCCGCAGGAAGTGACCGATCTCATCCTGCAAGGCGCAGGACGGCGGACCTAGCAGGACCAAAGTTTCGCATTGCCCATCGGCGGGTTGCGACGAGATGGAATCTCGTCGACTGCCGAACGCCCTGCTCTCTCATACGCGGATGCGCCATCTGTTATCGATTGTGCAAGGCATCCTTATCGTTATATACCATTGGATATATCGAGGTCACAATATAATATAATGCGATCACCCGCGCCGTCATGGCTGTCTTGCAAGCAATGCCGTTAAGCTTCCCGCCGCGGCAGCGGGACAGCTGTGTTGCCCCTCGTTCGTCGTCTCACGACTTGTGATCCCGGAGCGCGCATCGTGTCATGTTTGGGACATAATGCGGCTGACTTTCGGCGTTGCGACGTGAGGCAGGAGAACTGAAAATGACCTTGGTGGTGCTGGCTTATCTGGGCGGTGTTCTGACGATCATCAGTCCCTGCATCCTGCCCGTGCTGCCTTTCGTATTCGCGCGTGCCGATCGGCCGTTTGCGACAAGCGGGCTGCCGATGCTTGTCGGGATGACCGTGACCTTCGCCGCGGTTGCGACACTGGCCGCGGTTGCCGGAGGTTGGGCGGTCAGCGCCAACCAGTATGGCCGCACGGCCGCGATAGTGCTTTTGGCGCTGTTCGGGCTGACACTGCTCTTCCCAGGTTTCGCGGACTGGGCAATGCGGCCCTTCGTGACTCTCGGCGCCAGCCTGTCGCGCTCCGCCGACGACGCGGAAGCCTCGAAGAAGTCCTCGATCGTTTCGTCTTTCTTGCTCGGCGTGGCGACCGGATTCCTGTGGGCGCCGTGCGCGGGTCCGGTGCTCGGCCTGATCCTGACCGGCGCAGCGCTCAACGGCGCGAATGTCGGAACGACATTTTTGCTGCTTGCCTATGCGCTTGGCGCGGCCACGTCTCTTGCTCTTGCTCTCGCGATCGGCGGAAGCGTCTTCGCCGCGATGAAACGCTCGCTTGGCGTCGGCGAATGGGTCAGGCGAGCCCTGGGCGTCGCCGTCCTTGCTGCGGTCGTCGCAATCTCCTTCGGACTGGACACCGGCTTTCTCACCCGCATATCGCTTTCGGGCACGAACGGCCTTGAGCAGAGCCTCGTCGACCGGTTACGAACGCCGGCACAATCGGCTCAGACCTCACCAGCCGGCGGCACGGATCCCAATCTCGGAGTGGAGGGCGGATTTCCGTCGCTGTCCGGTGCAACGGCGTGGCTGAACTCGCCGCCGCTGACATCCGAGAGCTTGAAGGGCAAGGTCGTTCTCATCGACTTTTGGACCTACTCCTGCATCAATTGCCTGCGCACAATTCCCTACATCAAAGCCTGGGCGGAAAAGTACAAGGATCACGGGCTTGTCGTTATCGGCGTGCATACGCCGGAGTTCGCCTTCGAGCGCGACGTCGATAACGTGCGCCGCGCCGTCTCCGATCTGAAAATCGGTTATCCGGTCGCGATCGACGACGACTACAAGATTTGGCGCGCGTTCGACAACGAATACTGGCCGGCGCACTACTTCATCGACGCCCAAGGCCGCAGGCGTTATCACCATTTCGGCGAAGGCGACTATGACGGGTCGGAACGCGTCATTCAGCGGCTTCTCGCCGAAGCCGGCAACGGCGGCGTCCCGCAAAGCCTTGTGAGCGTTGCGGCCTCGGGCGCGGAGGCGGCTCCGAGCAAGGGCGACGACAAATCGCCGGAGACCTATATCGGCTATAACCGCGCGGATAATTTCGTATCGCCGGGCGGCATCGTCGAAGACGAAAATCACCTCTACGATTCCGCGGACCCGAAGCTCAATCAATGGAGCCTATCGGGCGATTGGCTGGTCAGTGGCGAGCGTGCAACGCTCAACTCGGACAGCGGCAAGATCACCTATCGGTTTCACGCGCGAGACCTGCATCTCGTTCTCGGCCCCACCGCCGACGGCAAGCCAATACAGTTTCGCGTGACGATCGACGGCCAAGCACCGGGCGAAGCCCACGGCGCCGATACCGATGCGGACGGTCACGGCGTCGTCAGCGGACAACGGCTGTACCAATTAATTCGTCAGAACGGCGCTATAAAAGACCACACGTTCGAGATTCAATTTCTTGATCCTGGCGTTCACGCTTACGCATTCACGTTTGGCTGAGCGGCAGCGTCGCTGGTCACTCTATCCGGGTAGAAAAGCAGTTCGTGCGCTGGCTGAATCGGAAATCTCTTCCACCGACGCGCCGTACAGTCGCTCCAATTCGGAGCGGACCAGGATTTTCCCGGTACTGCCTTCGCCGATCCTTTCGCCGTTGCGAATGAGATAGGCCCGATCGGCGGCACGCATCGCGTGGTTGGGATCGTGGGTCGTGAACAGCACGCCATGGCCTGACGCCGACAGATTGCGAATTTCCTGCATCACTTTGCCTTGGTTGCCGAAATCAAGGCTCGCCGTCGGTTCGTCGAGGATGATGTAGCGCGGCTCTTGCGCCAGCGCGCGGGCGAGCAAGACCAACTGCCGCTCGCCGCCCGAAATCATCGTGTAGGGCCGGTCCTTCAAATGCGCGATGCCGAGACGCTCAAGGCTCCGCGCAACGATGGCGCGATCCGCAGCCGCGGGCGCGCTCAAAAGACTGTTATGCGCCGTGCGGCCCATGAGCACGATTGCCTCAACGGTAAAAGAAAATGTGGCGACATGGGATTGCGGCACGTAGGCCAAGAGTTTTGCACGTTCGTTGTTGGAAAAATCTGACAATTCCCGTTCACCCAGGCGCACCTCGCCCGACAACGGCGGCAGCAGTCCCAGCAACGTTTTGAGCAGCGTCGTTTTGCCGCCGCCGTTCGGCCCGAGCAGCGCCAGCACCTCACCTGGGGCCAGCGAGATATCGAGGTGACGGCCGACGACGCGGTCGCGGTAACCGATGGTGAGGTCGCGGCCGCGGAGCAGCATGCGCTAGGACCAGGTCTTGGATACGCCCGCGAGCAGCCAAATGAAGAACGGCGTGCCGACGAAGGCGGTGAGAATACCCAGCGGAATTTCGATCGGTGAGACGGTGCGGGCGATCGTATCGATCATCAGGAGAAATCCGCCGCCCAACAAAGCCGCCGCCGGAACGAGCCGTCCGAAATCGGGACCGACGAGCGTGCGGGCGATGTGCGGTACAACGAGGCCGACCCAGCCGATGATGCCGGCCGTTGCGACACTTGCTGAGGTCACAAGCGTGGCCGCGGCGATCACGGCGATGCGCAGCGGGACAACGGGCAGTCCAAGCGCGCGCGCCTCCTCGTCCGGCAATGACAGCACGTTGATCCGCCAGCGCAAGGCAGCCAGAACCAATGTGCCAAGGGCGACCGGACCGAACAACGGAATAAGATCGCGGGAACTCGTGGCGGCGAGGCTCCCCAGCAGCCAGAAGGTCATCGCCGGAAGCTGATTGTAGGGATCGGCAAGGTATTTCACGAGACCGACGCCGGCGCCAAGCAGCGCGCCGATGACGACGCCGGCGAGCACAAGAACGAGAACCGGGTCGCGGCTACGCACCGCGGAGCCGATCGCATAGACCGCAGCGACCGCAACAACTCCGCCAAAAAATGCGAGCGCTTGAATCGCAAATATGCCGAGCGAGAAATAGATGCCGATAACGGCGCCAAGCGCGGCGCCGGAGGATGCGCCAAGCAAATCGGGCGAAACCAGTGGATTGCGGAAAAGACCCTGAAAGGCTGTGCCCGCAACGGCCAACGCCGCGCCGATCAGCACGGCGGCGAGGACGCGTGGTCCACGGACATGCCAGATGACATCCGCCACCGCTGCCGGAACGTCGGGCGTGCCTCCGGTCAGCTTCGCGGCGATGACGCCGACCACATCGCCGGGACTAATCGGATAACGGCCGACCGCGAACGCAATCAGCAGCGCAATGATGAGAATGGCGAGCGCGGCGATTTGCCCGGAAACAGCTGAGCGGGTCATGCTTGGAAGGTATCAAGCGTGGGCGCCGAGGACAGCATCGATTTGAGCGTCGCTCGGCGTCATATGATAAAAGCGCTGAAAGAATTCGCGCGTGATCGGGCGTAGATCGTCGGCAAACTGATTCGGATAAAGCACTTTGGCGAGCCACCAAAGACCCACGAGCCGGTTCACCGACGGCGGAAAATCGACCCAGCCGAACGGCAGCCCCGGCGACAGATAAATTCGGCCCGCTTGCACCGCCTTGATCGGCGCCCAGGCGGCGTCGGTTTTCACGCTCGCGGCAAACGCCGGCTCGATGGTGATGATGATGTCCGGATTCCATGCGAGCACCTGCTCCAAGGAAACGGTAGCCATGCCGCCTTTTCGCTCGCCAGCCACATTGTGCGCGCCGAGAAATTCGATCGTTTCGACATTGATCGAGCCGCCCTGCCCGGTTTCGAGCCCGCTTGGCCCCCGGCCGTAATAAACCCTCGGCCTCTGCGCATCGGGTATCTTGTCGATCCGGCCCTTGATGGTGCTGATCGTCCGCTCGGCGTATTGCGCAAAATCTTCCGCCTGCGCCTCGCGGTGCGTCAGCGCGCCGAGCTTGCGATAGGTGTCCGCGCAAGCGTCGAAACGGCCGTTGAGCAGCGCGTAGGGAATTCCGGCCTGCTCCTGCACCTGATTGGCCAGCGAGACATAAGTATTGTTGACCGAGCCGACGTCGAGGATCAAGTCCGGCTTGAGCTTGAGCAGAGTCTCGAGGTCGGTGGTGTTGCCGCGGCCGGTGAGCCGTCCGACTTCCGGTTTATCGCAGGCGCCCGAGCCGAGGAAGGCGCATTGCTGCGGGTCGGGCTTGCGCGTCCATCCGAGCAATAACTCGGGCGCAAACGTATAAAGCAGGATCGCGGCCGGCGGCCCGGCGGCGAAGATGCGCTCGACCTTGTCCGGGATCGCAATGGCGCGGCCGGCATCGTCTATAACGCTCGCCGCGCGCGCCATGCGCGCCGTCAGCACGGTTGCTGAAAATCCGGTCAGCAGCGCGCGGCGATGGATGATCATGTCACTGTACTTGCTTTGTGCCGCGAAGCGCCGGAGCCCTTGGACGGACGGCCTGCAGATCCTAGTCGATGCCGACCATCACATCGCTCGCCTTGATGACGGCGTAAGCTGTCTGCCCGGAGGCAAGCTTCAACTCGTCAGCGGCTTCGTTGGTGATCGACGAAGTGACGACGGCCCCTCCGATGTCGATTTTGACATGTGTGGTGGTCGCGCCCTTCTTGACCTCGACGATTTTGCCCTTGAGCTTGTTTCGTGCGCTCAGCTTCACGGTGTTTCACCTTTCTCCTGCCCCGGAGCAAAGCCGAAGCTCGTCAAAATCCTTTGTCCGTCGGCGGACAGGACAAACCGGGCGAATTGCATAGCCACCGGCGGCGCCCCGGTCATGACCGTTAGCCCGTAATCGGCCCCCACCGCAAGTTCCGGCGGAAGCTGGATAATCTGCTGGTCGGGATACTGCTGTTTTGCTTCTGCCGACGCCGTGCAATAGGCCAGAAAAATGTCGGCATGTCCTTCGGCGATATGCCAACCATAGACCGCGCGGCCGGCCGGAGGCGCGGCGCTATCGGAAGCGCCGGTCAGCTTTTGCGCCTTCTGTTCGAGTGCAGCGCGCGCACCCGGTTTGATGGCGTCTGCTTTCGCGAAAACCTCCCAGGCGTAATCGCCGGACGGATCTGATTTCGGCGTCGACGTGCCGAGCGTTATCGCGGGATCGAGCAGGCGATCAAGCAGGCTTGAACTGTCCACCGAAAGGCCGGGCTTCACCAGCGCGCAAAGCCGGTTGCGCGCAAACAGGTACACGGGACCGCTCCGGTGCGCCGCGCTGAGTGCCGCAGGATGCTCCATATTAGCCGAGGCAAAGACGTCGGCCTTGGCGCCATTGGCGATCTCGTCCTTGAGCGCGCCGGATGGGCCGAACTTCGCCGGAACCTGCTGGCCGGTTTGCGCTTCGAAGGCCTTGGCAATTTCGGTCAATGCTCCGCGCAGGCTTCCCGCGGCGTAAAGCTGAATGTCATCCGCGTGTGCCGTCTGTGCTGGCACGGTCAGGACCACGAAAACCGCATAGACAAATATTCTCCGCATGCGAAAAGCCTCCGAGTTTAAGGCAGAGCCGACGTGTCGCGATAGCCTTCGTTCATTTTTCGCAATGCGCGATAACGCTGTATTCACCTTGATATAGCGTATCTTGCGGACATTGCGGAGTTTGTGGCTGTCGCGCGACAGAGCTGAGGGAACGCGCACGGCGGGTGACTGACATTTGACATGAGCCGCCCGTGACATGGGCTGCCTGGCCTCCGGTGTCAGCTTGTGGCACTTAGCGGACATAACCTGGCGGACATAACCTGACCGCTGAACGCATCACCACCACGACACATAATTCATGAAAAAGATCGGCTTCCTGTCATTTGGCCATTGGACTCCTTCGTCCCAGTCGCAGGTGCGTTCAGCCTCCGACGCCCTCTTGCAATCGATCGACTTGGCCGTCGCGGCCGAGGAACTCGGCGCGGACGGAGCCTATTTCCGTGTGCATCACTTTGCCCGTCAGCTCGGTTCCCCTTTCCCGCTGCTGGCTGCCGTCGGCGCCAAGACCTCGCGAATTGAGATCGGCACGGCGGTCATCGATATGCGCTACGAGAATCCTTTGTACATGGCAGAGGACGCCGGTGCGGCCGACATTATCGCCGGCGGACGCCTGCAACTCGGCATCAGCCGCGGTTCACCCGAGCAGGTGATCGACGGATGGCGCTATTTCGGTTACGCCCCGGCGGAAGGCATGACCGACGCCGACATGGCCCGGCGCCACACCGAAGTCTTGCTCGAAGTGCTGCGCGGCGATGGCTTCGCGAAACCCAACCCGCGGCCGATGTTTCCGAACCCTCCCGGCCTGCTGCGCCTTGAGCCATATTCGGAGGGCCTGCGCGATCGAATCTGGTGGGGCGCCGGTTCGAATGCCACCTCGGAGTGGGCGGCCAAGCTTGGAATGAATCTGCAAAGCTCGACACTCAAAAATGACGAGGACGGACGTCCGTTCCACGTCCAGCAGGCGGACCAGATCCGGATATTCCGTGAGGCATGGAAGGCAGCCGGTCACACGCGCGAGCCGCGTGTCTCGGTCAGCCGCAGCATCTTTGCGCTGATGGACGATCGAGACCGCGCCTATTTCGGCCCCGGCAACGAGAACGACGACACGATCGGATTCCTGGGCGACAACACACGCGCCATTTTTGGCCGCAGTTACGCCGCCGAGCCCGACGTTCTCATCGAGCAACTTGCGAAAGACGAGGCGATTGCCGAGGCCGACACGCTGCTCTTGACCGTCCCCAACCAGCTCGGCGTCGACTACAACGCCCATGTCATCGAGGCGATCCTCAAACACGTCGCGCCGCGCCTTGGCTGGCGTTGATTGGCTGGCGCTGACGCTCGGCATCGCCGGGAACTTCACGGCGAGTTCCGATCTGCGTCACGTAGCTTACTTTTTGTGCAGGACAGCCAATCGTTTTTCGTTCAACGACGAAAAATATCGTGCCATATCTTCTGCCGCGCACTGTCCTTCATGCGCACGTGAGAGGCAAGCTCGGCCCCGACTACCCGGTAGTCGGGGCTTCTTCTTTTCTCAGGCACGGACAGGGTCATCCCGCGACGCCGCAGTTTGTGTGATCCTGCTATGCGCGCCTGTTATGCGCTCTTGGCGTATCGGCTTACGGCGTCGCTGACCGGCCGCATTGCCTCTTTGGCTGTTTCCTGAGTCATCGTTGTGAGTTCCCCGGTTTGCTGCTGCAAGGTATTGACCTGGCGCTCGGCAAAGCTTCGGCACCCTTCGAAGACATCAGTTGGCGACTTTGCTGATATGAGTTCCTCAGCAAAATCGAACGCCGATTCGGCATGGGCTCTCAGCATATCGATCGTCTTGAGATGGAAATCCCGCACACTGTCAAATGACGTGGCGAAGTTCCTCTCCATTTGAGACCACGATTGCTGCGCAGTCTCCTCGCCTTTTCTACGATTCTCACGCGCTGTACGCGTGCTCTGATCCAAACTGCTCATGCGCCACCTGTGCGAATGTGATGATGGTAAACGCCGAGAGTCAGGCGTCCGTTCCCGCCGAACTACTTTTCGTTACCGGCGTTCATCATGAGGTTCGTCGGTCGCTCTGACCGTGCGAGCCGGTGGCCCCGGGCACTCCGATTGCATTCTAAAGCCCGGGGTCACATGGGGAACCGTCAGATGGGGAACCGCCACATGGGGAACCGCCACAACGGCATGAATGCGCTTCTCGTCTTTCGTCAGATGCGCTGACTCGCCGCATCCCGCTCTCGCAGTTCTCTCCATGCTACCGTGCCGGCACATCTGCCTTCGCAACACTCTCGCGGATGCGCGGCGCGACGAAATCGAGGAAGGCGCGGGTCTTTCGCGGCAGCAGGTTTTGCTCAAGATAGATCAGATTGACCGGGCGCGGATCAGGCTCGTAATCACCCAGCACGATCTTGAGCTTGCCTTCGGCCACCGCATTCGCGGCTTGATAGGACAAAACGCGGGTCACCCCGATGCCGGCAATGGCGGCGTCGATCGCCGTTTCCGCCGTATTCACCGAAAGTCTTGGATGGATCGGCACCGTGTGCTGGGTCCGCGTCTTTCCCGCGGCAAAACTCCACGCCGTCGCGGACGTCAAAGCATCGAAACTGATGCAGGCGAGCGCGGACAGGTCCTCTGGCACTTTGGGCGTGCCGGTGGCGGCCAGATAAGCCGGGCTCGCGCAGACCACCCACCGCACCGCGCCCACGCGCGTCGCCACCATGCTCGAATCCGCAAGCGCGCCGATGCGCACTGCGACATCGACATGGTCGTCGATCAGATGCACGTTGCGGTCGGACAAGGGGAGCCGCACGTCGATCTCGGGATAGCTTTTCAGAAATTCGGTGACCGCCGGCAGCACGTGCAAGCGCCCGAACACGATCGGCGCGGTGACGACGAGATCGCCGCGCGGCGCCATATGTTCGCCGGATGCCGACCGCTCGGCCTCCGCGACTTGTTCGAGAATGCGTTTGCTGGCGGCGACGTAAGCTACGCCAGCATCGGTCAAACTCAGCTTGCGGGTGGTGCGGATCAGAAGCTGCGTCCTGAGATGCGCCTCGAGCTCCGACACCTTGCGGCTGATTGTCGGCAGCGGCGCGTTGAGTTTGCGTCCAGCCGCGGAAAAGCTGCCGGTTTCGACCACCGCGACCAGAACCGACATCGCATCCAGACGATCCATACTCTGTTCCAGAAAATGGAATAATCTATCTCATAGATACATGATTATGCGATTTATTGGAAGAGAATACCTTCACCTGGTGGATGGCAATTAGCGCCAAAGCACCAGGAGAAGTCCGATGTCCCGCCTCACTGTTCCGACCCGCGACGAAGCCCCGGCCAATTCCCAGCCGCTGCTCGACGGCGTTTTCAAGAAGCTCGGCGTCGTTCCGAATCTCTTTCGCGTCTTCGCGCAGAGCCCCGTCGCGCTCGGCGGCCTGCTCGGCCTCGTCGGCGCGAATTCCAAAATGCTCGATGTGAAGACCCGTGAGCGCATTGCGATTGCGGTCGCGGAGGCCAACGGCTGCGACTACTGCCTGTCGGCGCACACTTATATCGGCACCCAGCTCGCCAAGATCACGCCGCAAGACGCCGCGCTTAATCGCAAGGGCCGTTCGACCGACGCCAAGGCTGGAGCCGCGGTTGCGTTTGCGGCGAAAGTCGCCGAGTTGCGCGGCAAGGTAAGCAATGACGACATCGCCGCGGTGAAGGCCGCGGGCTATAGCGAAGCGCAGATCGTCGAGATCGTCGCGCTCGTCACCGAGAACGTGATGACGAACTACCTCAACAATGTTGCCGACACCGACATCGACTTTCCAGTTGTTCAAACCGCGGCGGCGGCTTGAGCGCAGGCCGGCGGTGGTGACGCCGCCGGCCTATTTCTCCCAAGGCTTAAGGAGACAGCATCATGGCTCATGGTTTCCTCGAGATCGCGACAACACCCAGCGTCAAAGCTGCGCAGGAGGCGAACGGCAGCGGCGCGTTCTGGTCAAATTTCAAAGGCAAAAAAGAAAATGACCGTTTCACCGCGGCGGAAGCGGAATTCATCGCGACGCGCGACAGTTTTTATGTGGCGAGCGTCTCGGAGACCGGTTGGCCCTATGTTCAGCACCGCGGCGGCCCTGCCGGCTTCCTGCGCGTTATCGACGACACGACGCTCGCCTTCGCCGACTTTCGCGGCAATCGCCAATATATCAGTCTCGGCAATGTCACGGCGAATGACCGGGTCGCGCTGTTCCTGATGGACTATCCGCACCGGCGGCGGCTGAAAATCTATGCCCGGATCGAGCCGAAGGATATGAGTTCGGACCCTGCGCTTGCCGAGAAACTCGCACTGCCGGGCTACGGCGCCAAGGTCGAACGCTTCTTTCTGCTGCATCTCGAAGCGTTCAATTGGAATTGCCCGCAGCACATCACGCCGCGTTTCACGGAAAGCGAGATTGACGCGGCGCTGACCCCGGTTCGCGCGCATATCGCGCAACTCGAAGCCGAGAACAAGATGTTGCGGGAGAAATTAGGGATGGCTGCGCTTCCGGCTAACGACTTGCCACGGCCCGCGACGCGACCGCCGGCGCGTCCACTGTGAAAGTGGCAATCCGCTCGTTCATCGCCCGGGCCTGATGCTCGAGCATCTTCGCGGTCGCGGCGTTTTCCTCGACGAGGGCCGAGTTCTGCTGG
Organism: uncultured Alphaproteobacteria bacterium; assembly: GCA_963746715.1. GTDB lineage: Bacteria > Pseudomonadota > Alphaproteobacteria > Rhizobiales > Xanthobacteraceae > BOG-931. The sequence continues at coordinate 125,099 of CAVVCW010000008.1, forward strand.
ACGACCTCATCCATCTGGCCCAACGCCTTGTTGATCTGCTCGATGCCGCCGGCCTGTTCGGTGCTGGCGCTGGCGATCTCGGCGACAATCGCCGCAACCTTCTTGATCGAGGCCACGATCTCGTCGAGCGAACCGCCGGCGCGGTTGACCAGGTCGACACCCTCGCGGACTTGGCCGGCCGAGCCGGTGATCAAGTCCTTGATGTCCTTGGCCGCCTGCGACGAACGCTGCGCCAGCGTACGCACTTCGGCCGCTACCACCGCGAAGCCGCGGCCGGCCTCGCCGGCGCGCGCGGCCTCGACAGCGGCGTTGAGCGCCAGCAGGTTGGTCTGCCGCGCGATCTCGTCGATGACCCCGATGATGTCGGAAATCTTGCCCGAGGATTGGTCGATCCGCGCCATTGCCTCGACCGCCTTGGCCACGACCTCGCTGCCGCGTTCGGCAACCGTGCGCGTGCTCCCGGCCGAAGTATTGGCTTGCTGGGCGTTCTCGGCGTTTTTTTTCACCGTCGTCGCGATTTGCTCCATCGAGGCAGACGTCTCTTGCAGGCTGGCGGCCTGCTCCTCTGTGCGCTGCGACAGATCCGTAGTGCTCGTCGAGATTTCGCCCGAGGCGCTGGTCACTTCGTAGGCGGAGCTTGTCAGCGACCGGACGGTGTCCTCAAGCTGCGCCATGGTGCCGTTGAAGTTTTCCTTCAGCGCCTGATAGGCGTCCGGGAACGCTTCGGTCAGGCGAAATGTCAGATCGCCGTCCGAGAGCTTTTGCAGGCCGATGCCAAGCGCTTTCACCGCGCGCGTTTGTTCTTCCGCGATCCTCGCCCGTTCTTGCGCGACTTTCGCCTGAGCCGCGGCTTCCGCCTCGGCCAGTTGGGTCTGGCGATCGGCCTCGACCTTCTGGCGCCGCAGCGCTTCGGCGGCTTCCGCATGCGCCTTTTCGTCGACCAGGGTCTTGAACCTTTCGATCGCATTGGCGACGTCGCCGATTTCGTCCTTGCGGTCGAGCCCCGGCAGCACGACGCTGAAATCGCCGCTGGCGATTTTCAGCATTGCCTGTTGAATCTGCCGCAACGGTCCGGTGACGCGGCGCGACACCACAAGCACCATGCCGAAGACAACGACGAGCACCGTCGCCAAAAGACCGAGCGAGAGCGACAAATTCCACATGGCGTCGGCTTGCCGGGTCGCCGTGTGCTCTTTGGCGACGTCGAGCGCCGTGTCGGCGACGGCGAGCACCGAATTGAGCCTGGCGATCGACGCCGGAGTCCAGTCGGCATATTTGAGTTCGACCGGCTGGCCGGCGGCAAGCGCAGTCAGAAGCTTGGTACGCATGGCCATATAGTCGGCCCCGAACATCCCCTGCTTGGCCTTGTCGACGGCGGCGGTGAAGCGCGCGGGCAGCGGCAGGCCGGCCGCAATTTCCAGGAGCGCCGACCAGGCGGTGTCGACCCGACCGAGATTGTTGGCGTAGATGGTCAGCGCATCGGGCGGCAAAGCAATCCCGCCGAGCGCATTGCTGATCATCAACGAACAATCGCCCGCGGCATTGCGCGTCGCCCAAGCGAGCTGTTTCAGCTCCAGGAGCTGGTCGATATAGGCATCTTCGAGCCGCACTGACCGGTTGAGCTGCGCCGACGTCGTGTCGAGCAGTGCGATGAGCCCGACAGCCGTTTTGCTGAAGCTGTCGCTCAATCCCGCGGGGCGCTCCGACTTCGGCAATTTGATCGCGGCATCGGTGTCCCGCTGTAGCGCAGCGAGCCTGTCGACCTCCCCGCGCAAGCTCGTCACAGTGCTCTGCTGCTCGGGGAAGTCGGCCGTCTCAAGAACAGCCAGCGCCGCTTTCAGGTTTGGCAGGTCGAGCGCGCGCGCTTTGGTCAGCGCCGGCGACAGCTCGTTCGCCGGCTGATCGGCAGCCAAGTGCTGCGCCGTCATCGAGCGGTCGTTGCGCAGGCCCGGCAACGCGGCGAACATATCGGCCGACGCTTCAATGACGGTGGCGATGCGTCTTGCCGAAGCGAGCCGCTTCCAGGAACTCCACGCGCTCCAGCACGACACCGCGACCACCACCAAGGCCAAGGTCACGATGACCGACTTGAGCAGGACGCTGACAGTGATTCTATTCAACATGGCCGGTTCCGTCTCCAGGCAAAAGTCGTAACTGTGGGCGGGATCGACCGGACCGGCGCACGCACTGCGCGACTATCCTAAGCGGGATATGGTAAAGAACTGCCTACCCGGCCGATTACCGCGTCAAAGGGACGGGGATGCGACGCCTAAAGGCCGTCCTGATTGACGCTTCCCTTCAGCCCCGCTAACCCCTCGCCCGCCAGGGGCCCGTCATGAACGACAAGGAAAGAGCAGCGCTCGGCTCGATCGCCGCGTCCGCAGGCTTGACTGCGGCGAAGGCGGTGGTCGGTCTTCTCACCGGCTCGCTCGCTATCTTGTCCGAAGCCGGCCATTCGCTGATCGATCTTTCGGCAACCGTATTGACCTATTTCGCGGTGCGCATTTCCGGCAAGCCGGCCGATGCCGAGCATCAATATGGCCACGGCAAGATGGAGAGCGTGACCGCGCTCGCCGAAACGGCGCTGTTGTTCGTGCTCACCGCCATCGTCGTTTGGGAAGCGGTGCAGCGGCTGATGGATACACATGGTCACGCCGTCGAGGCGACTGCCGCGGCCTTCGCCGTCATCGCCGCCTCGGTCGTGGTCGATTTCTTCCGCGCCCGCGTGCTGCGTCGCGTCGCCAAGGCGACGTCGAGCGAGGCGCTCGAAGCCGACGCGCTGCATTTCAGCTCGGACATGTGGTCGTCGATCGCGGTATTGTGCGGCCTCGGGGGTGTCAGGCTCGGCTACCCGTGGGCCGATGCCGCCGCGGCGCTGGTCGTTGCGGTTTTCATCTGCATAGCCGGATATCGGCTAGGGCGGCGGACCATCGACACGCTGACCGATACGGCCCCGGCCGGCGTCAGCGAGCGCGTGGCGGCGATCACGCGGCGTGTGCCCGGCATCGTCAGCGTCGAGCGCGTGCGCGCCCGTCCGGCCGGCGCGGTGCTGTTCGTCGACGTTGGCGTTGGGGTGAGCCGCACGCTGCCGCTTGACGGCGTTGCATCCATCAAAGACCGGCTGACGCGCGCGATCCGCGCCGAGCTGCCGACCGCGGAAACCACCATCACGACCGAGCCGCGCGCGCTCGATGACGAGACGGTGCGGGAGCGCGTCATGATGATCGCGCGCAACCGCGGCCTCGCCATCCATCACGTCGCCGTGCAGACCATTTCGGGCCGCCTGTCGGTATCGGCCGACCTCGAGGTCGACGGCACGCAGCCGCTGGCCACGGCGCACGACACCGCGACCCGGCTCGAAGAGGCCATCCGCGACGAGCTCGGACCGGGTGTCGAGGTCGAGACCCATATCGAGCCGCTGCCCGCCGACATTCTCCCCGGCAGCGAGGCGACGCCGGCGCGTCTCGGCGAGGTGCGCGAAGCGCTCCTGGCGCTGGCCGCCGATGTACCCAATCTCGGCGAGGTCCATGACGTGCGCGTGCGCGAGACCAGCGACGGCGAGATCGTCAATTTCCATTGCCGTGTCGATCCGGCCCTATCGGTCAGCACCGTGCATGATCTGGTCGATACGCTCGAACACAGGTTGCGCGAGCGCTTCCCGAGCATCCAGCGCGTCATCGGCCATGCCGAGCCGCGGCGCTGAGCACGATCCGGAAAAAGCCTGTCCTCGGACTTCGATCCGAGGATGGAAACCGGATTTCCGAAAGACCATGCTCGATCAAACTCCCGCGGAGCGCCGTCTTTCAATTGCCCCATAAAGCCTCTAAGCAAAGGCCCATGCGTACAGAAGAAGCCCGCCCGGTCCGCCTCAAGGACTACCAACCGCCCGATTGGCTCATTGAAACCGTTGCGCTCGACGTCTCGCTGCATCCGACGGCGACCACGGTCCGCGCCAAGCTCAAGCTGAAGCCGAATGCAGCTGGGGCGCCGGCGCCGCTGGTGCTCGACGGCGAGGACCTCAAACTCAAGTCGCTGGTGCTCGACGGCAAGCCGCTGCCGGCCGAGAATTTCGTCGCCACGCCCGACAAGCTGACCATTGCACAGCCGCCGAACCGGCCGTTCGAGCTCGAAATCGAGACCGAGGTCGATCCGACCGGCAATACCCAGCTCATGGGGCTCTACCGGGCCGGCGCCACTTACTGCACGCAGTGTGAAGCCGAAGGCTTCCGCCGCATCACTTATTTCCTCGACCGGCCGGACGTGATGGCGGTCTATACGACACGCGTCGAAGCCGACAAGGCCGAGGCTCCGGTGCTGCTCGCCAACGGCAATCTGATCGCGCAAGGCGACGTGCCGAGCAAAGACTCCAGCAGTTCGCGGCACTTTGCGACCTGGCACGACCCGTTTCCCAAACCGTCTTATTTGTTCGCGCTGGTCGGCGGCAATCTCGCAAGCGTCAAGGACACCTTCACCACCATGTCCGGGCGCAAGGTCGCGCTCGCGATCTATGTCGAGCCCGGCAAGGAAGACCGCTGCGACTACGCCATGGACAGCCTCAAGCGTTCGATGCGCTGGGACGAAGAAGCCTTCGGCCGCGAATACGATCTCGATATTTTCATGATCGTCGCCGTCTCCGCCTTCAATATGGGCGCGATGGAGAACAAGGGCCTCAATATCTTCAACGACAAATACGTGCTGGCCTCGCCGACCACGGCGACCGACGGCGATTATGCCGGCATCGAGGCTGTGATCGCCCACGAATATTTTCACAATTGGACCGGCGACCGCATCACCTGCCGCGATTGGTTTCAGCTCTGCCTGAAGGAAGGGCTGACGGTGTTCCGCGATCAGGAATTCACCGCCGACCAGCGTTCGCGCGCGGTCGAGCGCATCAGCGATGTGCGCGGGCTACGTTCGCATCAATTCGTCGAGGATGCCGGCCCCCTCGCCCATCCGGTGCGGCCGGAGGTCTATCACGAGATCAACAACTTCTACACGTCGACGGTTTACGAGAAGGGCTCCGAAGTCGTCCGCATGATCAGGACGCTGCTCGGCCGCGGCACTTTCCGCAAAGGCATGGATCTCTATTTCACGCGCCATGACGGCCACGCGGCGACCGTCGAGCAATTCGTGCAGTGTTTCGCCGATGTCTCCGGCCGCGACATGACGCAATTCATGCGCTGGTACTCGCAAGCCGGCACGCCGGACATCAAAGTCGCTCCGCATTTCGATCCACGCGCGCAGACTTACCGGCTCGATATCACCCAGACCATCCCGCCGACGCCGGGTCAGCCGGACAAAGAGCCGATGGTGATCCCGCTCGCCTTCGGCCTGGTCGGCAAGACCGGCAGCGACATGCCGCTCACGCTCGACGGCAAGCCGTTCGCGCGCGGCGTCATCGAATTGACCAAGCCGAGCCAGAGCTTCGTCTTCTCGGGCGTTATCGAGCGGCCGATCCCCTCGCTCAATCGCGGCTTTTCCGCACCGATCAAGCTCGGGTTGCCGATTGAGGCGGAGGATCTGCGTTTCCTCGCCGCCCACGACAGCGATTCATTCAACCGCTGGCAGGCGGTGCAATCGCTGGCGATGACTTTACTCAAAGCCCATGTCGCGGCGCTGCGCGCAGGAACGCCGTTGCGCGACGACGACGGCTTGATGGCGGCGCTCGGCGCCGTGCTCAAGGATACGACGCTCGAACCGGCGTTTGTCGCGCTCATGCTATTGCCGCCGACCGACGCCGACATCGCGCGCGAAATCGGCTCCGATGTCGATCCCGACGCGGTCTTTACCGCGCGCCGCAAATTGCGCGCGGCGATCGGCGAGCGGCATGGCGAGGCGCTCGCGCAAACCTATCAGCAGATGATTTCGAGCGGACCCTACCGGCCGGACGCGCAAAGCGCCGGACGCCGCTCGCTCAAGAACATCTGCCTCGATCTCCTTGCCATGACCGAACGCGACGACGCCATCGCGCGCGCCTTTGCCCAATACCGCGATGCCGACAATATGACGGACCGGATGGCGGCGCTCGATACGCTGTCGCAACACGACCGGCCCGAACGCAAGCAGGCCTTCGAGGACTTTTATAAGCGTTATGCCGACGATCCGCTGATCATCGACAAATGGCTATCGTTGCAAGCGGCGATCCCGGAGGCCGCGACGCTCGATCGCGTCAAGGCTCTGACCGAGCATCCGGCCTTCTCGGTCGCCAATCCCAACCGCGTCCGGGCGCTGATCGGCTCGTTCGCGCAAGTCAATCACACCCAGTTCAACCGGGCCGACGGCAAAGGCTTTGATTTTGTCGCCGACTTCGTGCTGGCGCTCGATCCGAAGAACCCGCAGGTCGCCGCGCGGCTGATGGGCGCGTTCCGCTCCTGGCGCGCGCTCGAGGCCAAACGGCGCGGCCGCGCCGAGGCCACATTGCGCCGCATCGCGGCAACGCCGTCATTGTCGCGCGATGTGCAGGATATCGTCGCGCGCACGCTGGCCGACAGCTAAAGCGCGAGGATTGAAAGCGCAAGGCTTGAAAGCTTCAGGATTGAACCGCGATCCGGCGGCGGGCGACCAAGACCGAGCCCGCTCGCTGGGGGATCCTTTGCGCAAGCTTGCCACGCTTCTGACCGCAGCTATCGGCCTTGCGATGTCAGTTCCCGCCGATGCCGCAGATACCTTCTATCTCGGCACCTGGAAATTCGATTCAGCGATCGTGGCGCCGTGGGCCGATCCTCACCACAAACCGGATGTGGCCGAGAAGAACTCGCTCCTTGGCAAGACGGTGATCATTACACCGAACGCAATAACCGGCCCAAAGGTCTTTGCCTGCAAAGGCCCGCACTACAAATTGACGGACTATACCGCCGACCTACTATTCCAAGGCGCGTTCGGCGAGGTGCATGACTCTGACGCGTCGAAGGATCCGCAGAAGCTGGCCGCCACGGTCGGCTTCACCGGCACGCCGGTCAAGACATTGGAGACCGGTTGCGAATTCGACTGGCACTTCGTCGATCAATCGACCGTCGAAATCGGTCTTAACGATTACGTTTACGTTTTGAAGAAGCAGTGAGCGCCCGCGCCCGCTCGCGCCGCGCAAGTGATTCATCGCACAGGCAAAGTTTTGCGCGGGCCACCCAGGGCGGCGCGGAATCTTTCGCGCTGCATCAAAAGTCTGGGGAAACTTTCTTTTAAAATGTTGACTCCGGACTCTCGACAAACCGATTCGCGTCGATTCAAATAAAGGTGATTCGGAGGGACGGCGTACCCGCTCTCTCCGGTGCGGGCAAAACCAAATCGATGGAGTCGGGCATGGCGCGCGCCGGGGTGGCGAGTGCGTCCTTACGTTCGGATTCGATCAAGGGTCTGGCGCAGTCAGTCGCCAAGCCCGCGTATCGCCGCCTTCTCACAGCCGAGCCGCTGCTGCGCCGCGCCGTTCCGATCCTGATCGTCGCGTTCATGCTCACGATCTGCATCGGAGCCGCGGTGCAGGTTCTCGATCATCGCCGCCAGGCGGTATCCGACGCAACGCAGGCGATCGAAGCGCTCGCCGATCATCTTGCCGCCGAACTCGACCGGCCGACCCGCGAAGGGCCGCTGCATATTGTCCGCAGCTCCGGCGCCATCGAAAAGGCGCTGCCGACCTGGGCCGCGGGCGCCGGCCGCAGCATCCTTGTCGCCGACGCAGGCGGCACGATCATCGCCGCGACACCCGACGCACCGCAGATGCTTGGACGGTCGCTCCCCGAAGTTCTCGGTCCTTTGCAGCCGCTCACCACCAGCGGCGAAATCGCCGGAACTCGCGAGATTACGCTCGCCGACGGCGACCCCGCGTTCGCCGCGGTGCGCGCCTTGAAAAATCCTGTCGGCCTCGTTGTCGTGGTGCAAGGCCGTAACGACGCGCTGGCGAGCTGGCGCTCGACCACCGCACTGACCGTCACGTTGTCGGCCACGACCGGGTTCGTCGTTCTGATCCTCGGCTTTGCCTTTCACTGGCAGGCAACCCGGGCCCGCGAGGCCGATATCATTCATGACACGGTGCGTTGCCGCATCGATACCGCGCTCAATCGCGGACGCTGCGGCTTGTGGGATTGGGACCTGGCGCGCGGCCGCGTGTTCTGGTCGCATTCGATGTACGACCTGCTCGGCTTGCCGAAAAAGGACGACCTGCTCACTTTCGGCGAGGTCAATGCGCTGGTGCATCACGACGACATCGATCTCTATCAGCTTGCAAGCCAGCTCGCCGAAACCGAGGTGCAGTCGATCGATCACGCGTTCCGCATGCGCCACGCCGACGGAAAGTGGCTGTGGCTGCGGGCGCGCTGCGAATTAGCGCAGCAGGATGGTGAAGACGGCCCGCATCTGATCGGCATCGCCGTCGACATTACCGAGCAGAAGAATCTGGTCGAACGCACGGTCGCGGCCGATCTGCGGCTGCGCGACGCTATCGAGACCATTCCGGAAGCCTTCGTGCTGTGGGACGCCGATAACCGTCTCGTGCTGTGCAATTCGAACTTTCAGCAATTACATCATCTACCCGACGACGCCGTTAGTTCGGGCACGCCTTACGAAACCATCGTCGCCGCCGGCAAGACCCCGATCATCCGCACCACGGTGGTCAACGAAGACGGCCAGCCGCGCGGCGCCCGCACCTTCGAGGCGCAGCTCGAAGACGGCCGCTGGATGCATATCAGCGAGCGCCGCACCAAGGACGGCGGCTACGTCTCGGTCGGCACCGATATCACCAAGCTCAAGCAGCACGAGCAGAAGCTGGTCGAAGGCGAAAAGCGCCAGATCGCCACCATCGTCGACTTGCGCAAATCGCAGCGCGCGCTCGAAGTGCAGACGGCCGAACTTGCCGATCTCGCCGGCAAATATGCCGACGAAAAAAATCGTGCCGAGGACGCCAATCAGGCGAAATCGAAATTCCTCGCTAATATGAGCCACGAATTGCGCACGCCGCTCAACGCCATTATCGGCTTCTCCGAAATCATGGAATCGGCGATGTTCGGCCCGCTCGGCGCGGACAAATACACCGAATATTCCCGCGACATCCGCGAAAGCGGCGAATATCTGCTCGACGTCATCAACGACATCCTCGACATGTCGAAGATCGAGGCTGGCGGTATCCGGCTGGCGCCCGAAGCCGTGGACGTGGAGCCCATTCTCGCCGACTGCCAGCGCGTCGTCTCGATGCGCGCCGGCGAAAAGCGCCTCAATCTCACAGTCGAGATCGAGCCGGGACTCGCGCTCAATGCCGACCGGCGCGCGCTGAAACAGATCGCGCTCAATCTCCTGTCCAATGCCGTGAAGTTCACCCCTGACGGCGGCGCGGTCACGGTCTATGGACGCGAGCGCGGTGGCATGGTCACCATCGCCATCAAAGACAACGGCATCGGCATTCCCAAAATCGCGCTGCGCAAGCTCGGCCGGCCCTTCGAGCAGGTCGAGAGTCAATTGACCAAGAAGTATCAAGGCTCCGGGCTGGGCCTCGCCATAGCGAAGTCACTGGTCGAATTGCACGGCGGCGACATGCGTATCCGCTCCACGCTCGGAACCGGCACCATCGTCATCGTCCGCCTGCCACGGCAAGCCAGGATCGCGGCGCGCAACGGCGACGGCAGGCCGTTGGCCGAACGCCGGGTTGCTTAGCGCCTCCCTGATTACGGCGCCTTACCCAAAATCCGCACGAAACAGTCGCGCACACGGCGCTGGGTGTCCTCGACATGGGCTTGCAGCGCCGCGAAGTCCGGCAGATCGGCCGCGCGCGCGAGCAGCGTCAGCACGCCGGCGCCCGCCGTCTTGGAATCGAAGGGGCCTGCCAGACACAGCCGCAGGATTTGCGTCAGATCGTGGAACAGCCGCACCGCTGGCCGCAACACTTCGGCGTCGTCGGGCTTGAGCACGCCAAGCCGCGCCGCCTTTTCCAGCATGCGCGCCGTCGATGTATCGAGGATGCCCGGCGTCGTCGCGGCATGGGTCAGCTGCAAAAATTGCGCGATGAACTCGATATCGACAAGCCCGCCCGCGACATATTTGAGATCCCAGATATCGGCATCGCCCTTTTCCTTGGCGATCGCCGCCCGCATTGACACGACATCATCGGCAATCATTTTTGTATCGCACTTGCGGCAGAGCACGTCGCGGATCGCCGTCTCAATGCGCGCGACAAGATCGGCCGGTCCGGAGACGACACGGGCGCGCGTTAGCGCCATGTGCTCCCAAGTCCAGGCCTCACGCTCCTGATAGCTGATAAAGCCGTCGATCTGCGTCGCCACCGGGCCGGACCGGCCAGAGGGACGCAGCCGCATATCGACCTGATAGAGCACGCCGTAATTGGTCCGCGCGGTGAGCGCGCTGATCAGGCGTTGGGTAAAGCGGGCATAATATTGCCCGCCGTAGAGCGAGTGCTCGCCGTCGGATTCCGGATGATCGTGATCGAAATCGTAGATCACGATGAGATCGAGATCGGAGCTTGCCGTCATCTCGCGCGCGCCGAGCCGCCCCAGCGCGACGACGGCACTCTCGCCGCCGCGGATGCGGCCATAGGTCTCGGCGAAATCGATCTCCGCCCGTGTGTGAACGGTGCGCAGGAGCACATCGGCGAGCCGAGCGAAAACCTCGCCGGCCTGCTCCGCGGTGATCGAACCGGACAGGATTCGCGCCCCAATCAGAAACATGTGCTCCTGACCGAGCAGACGGATCGCATCCAGCATGGTCTCGTAGCTGCGGGCTTCGCCGAGCGCGCCCGACAACACCGCCTCCAGCCGGTGCCCGTCCGGTGCCGCGCCGAAGAAGGTCGGATCGACCAGCGGATCGATGAAATGCGGATTGAGCGCCACGATATCGGCGAGCCGCGGCGCGACGCTCAAGATCAGCGAGACGAAGCGGATCAGTTCCGGGTTTTGCCGCAGCAGGGAAAAGAAGCGGCCGCCGGCGCGCAAGGATGAGAGGAAGCGGTCGAATATAGCCAAAGCCGCATCGGGATTTTCCGCGCGCGCGGACTGATCGATAATGACCGGCACCAGATCGGCGAGATTGGCGCGCGCTTGTTCGCCGCGCAGCGCCCGATACGAGCCGGCCTGCCACCGGCGCACAATGTCGGCGACTTCGTGCGGTTGGCGAAAGCCCATATGCGATAGGCGATCGAGCGTATCGCCCTCGATCTGACTCTCGCCGCTTCCGTCGTTCTGGTCCTTGCCTTGGCCGGTCCCCTCACCTGTCGCGAACGACAGATTGAGATGCTGCGCCAACAATTCCGGCGTGCGCTCGAACAGCCTGACATAGTGCCGCTCGACCCGGCGCATGTGGCGTACCAGCGCCGCGGCAAAGTCATTGCGATCCTTGAAGCCGAGAAACCGGGCAAAGACTTCGAGGGCCTCGGGCTTGGCCGGCAGCGTGTGGGTCTGCTCATCGGCCATCATCTGCAACCGGTGCTCAACGCGGCGCAAAAAATCATAAGCCGCAGCCAGTTCGTCGCGCGCCTCCCGGCTGATCCAATTTTCCCTGGCCAGCGCGTCGAGAGTCGCAATGGTGCCGTTACCGCGCAATTGCGCATGGCGGCCGCCGGCGATGAGCTGTTCGGTCTGCACGAAGAACTCGATCTCGCGGATGCCGCCGCGGCCGAGCTTGATATTGTGGCCCTCGACCGCGATCTCGCCATGGCCGCGATAGGCCTGGATCCGGCGCTTCATCTCATGAACATGGGCGATGGTCGCGAAATCGAGATATTTGCGCCAGATGAACGGCGACAATTCGCTTAAGAACTTCTCGCCGGCTGCAAGATCGCCGGCGCAGGCGCGCGCCTTGATGAGGGCCGCCCGCTCCCAGTTCTGACCGCGATGTTCGTAATAATCGAGTGCCGCCTCGGTCGAGATCGCGACCTGGGTCGAGGACGGATCGGGCCGCAGCCGCAGATCAACACGAAACACATAGCCGTCCGGCGTGCGTTCCTGGAGAATTTTGACCAGATCGCGTGTCAGCCGCACATAGAACTGGCTGGGCTCGACGCCGGACGCGAGGCGTGTCGTGCCGCGCGCAAAGAACACCATCAGATCGATATCGCTCGAATAATTGAGCTCATGCCCGCCGAGCTTGCCCATCGCGAGCACGATATAGCCGGAACCCGCTTCGGGATCGTTCGCCCCGGCAAGCTTAAGCTTCTCGCGTCTGGCGGCTTCACGCAGCAGAAAACGCACGGCCGCGCGTAACGCCGTCTCGGCGACGTCGGTCAGCGCCGCGGTAATGCGCGCCACCGGCCAGACGTTGCCGATATCGGCCAGCGCAATCAGAAGCGCCGCATGCGCCTTCATGCGGCGAAGAATGCGCATCACTTCGGCCTGTTCAGTCGCAATAGCCGTAGCTTCACGCACGTCGACAAGCACGGCGGCAAGCGCCTCGTCGGGGCCGCTTTCGAGCAGATGCACGAAGCGCGCGGCATCGGCTTGAATGAGTTCGAAGAGAAACGGCGCCGCCTCGGCGACGCCGTCCAGCATCTGCGAGAGATGAGGATATTCGCCGATTAGCGCCGTCAGCCTAATGCGCGCTGTCTCGGGCGTAACACCTTTGAGCCACGACGCGACCCGGGCAGCGGATTGTGCAGACGGCACCGGCAATGGTCCACGCAGGCGGCGCACCAGAGCCGCCTCACCGTGCTCCTGCCTTGGCGCGCCGCCGCCGGCAGGCCCGTTCATCCCGTCACCGCAGGTCCGGCACGCGGCAAGGCGATAATGCTGCGCAGGCCCGGACAATTGTCTTCGAGCTTCAATTCACCGCCGTGGAGCCGCGCCACCGCCGATGCGAGACTCAAGCCCAAGCCCGAACCCGGCGCGGACCGGCTCTGTTCAAGCCGCACGAAGCGCTCGACCACCCGGCCGCGATCGGCCTCAGGAATACCCGGACCGTGATCGGCGACGCTCAGCGCGATGCGCTCACCTTCATTGCCCGCCGCAACGACGATTTCGGCGGGCGCGCCGTTGGCGCTGCCGTTGCTCGCGGCGCCGTTAGCCACAGCGTCCGCTTTGCCGTTCGGCGCGGCATATTTGATCGCATTGTCGATCAGGTTCGCCAGCGCCTGGCTCACCAATTCGCGATTGCCGCGCACCGGCGCCGCGGTCGGCGCCTCGACCTTCAATTCCAGCCCCTTCTCTTCCGCCAAGGGCTCGTACAATTCGCCGACATCGCGGGCGATCTGCGCCGCGTCGAACTCGGTCATGTTGTCGCGCGCCTGGCCGGATTCGGCGCGCGCGATCATCAACAACGCGTCGAAGGTGCGGATGAGATCGTCGGATTCGGCGATCGTCGATTCCAGTGCGGCGCGGTAGCCGCTCTCACCGCTCGGATTGCGCAGCGCCTCTTCGCAGCGATTGCGCAGCCGCGTCAGCGGCGTTTTCAGATCGTGGGCGATATTGTCGGATACTTCCTTGAGCCCGCGCATCAGCGCTTCGATGCGCTCGAGCATGGCGTTGACGTTTTCCGCGAGCCGATCGAGCTCGTCGCCAGTGCCCGCGATCGGCAGGCGGCCCGTCAAATCGCCGCGCATGATCGTTTGCGCGGTGCCGGTCATGGCGTCGATACGCTTGAGCACGCGCCGGCTGACGAAGAAACCGCCGATCAGGCCGAGCACGATCACCAGCGCGATCGACCATTGCCCGGCATTCTGAATGATGCCGAACAGCCGTTCCCGCTCCTCGAGATCGCGGCCGACAAGAAGATGAAAGCCGCCGGGCAACTGCACCACCTGGACCAGGGCGCGGTGATCGCTGCCCTCCGGCGCATCGAGCCGCCGATAGTTCGTTTCGAGCCAGCCCGGATGATCGAGCACGCCCGGCTCGAGCGAGCCGACATTGCCGGCGAGCCCCTCGCCGGTCGGCGTCGTCACCAGATAAAGGCTCGATCCCGGCCGCCGCGAGCGCAGATCGACAACGATGACCAGCCGCCGGATGCCGCCCTGGGCATATTGCTCGGACAGGCCGCTGATTTCGGTGTTCACCGTATTGGTGATCTGCTCGGTGATCAGCCGGCGCGTATTGAGCGCGAAATAGCCGAGCAGCGACGCCGCGAACAAGATAAAGATCAGCAGATAAACCAGCGTCAGCTGGAACGCCGTGGTGCGGAGAAGTTTGCCGAGCGCGGACACGTATCAGGCTCTCTCGGATCGCAATTTACTTTTTTCAGGCTGGAGCTCGTCGTCGGAAAAATCTTCTTCGCGAAATTCGAGCGCTGTGCGTTTGTCGTCACGCCGGTTGGCCGCTTCGGCCCGCCGCAATTCGACGCGCCGGATCTTGCCGGAAATGGTCTTCGGCAGTTCGGCGAATTCGATGCGCCGCACCCGCTTGAACGGCGCCAGCACCGTGCGGCAATGGCGAAAGATCGAGAGCGCAGTGGTACGATCCGGCGAGTGCCCCGGCACCAGCGCCAGATAGGCCTTGGGGACCGCGAGCCGCAGCGGATCGGGCGACGGCACGACGGCCGCTTCGGCGATCGCCGGATGCTCGATCAGCGCGCTTTCAAGCTCGAACGGGCTGATGCGGTAGTCCGACGCTTTGAACACGTCGTCGGCGCGGCCGACATAGGTGAGATAGCCGTCGTCGTCGATGGCGGCGACATCGCCGCTGCGATAGACCGCGGCGTCGAGCGCGCGCACGCTGCCGTCATCGGCTTGATAGCCCTGCATCAGCCCGGTCGGGCGCGGCTCAAGGTTCAGGCAGACTTCGCCTTCCGCAGCCGCGGCGCCGTCGGCGTCGAGCAGTTCGACGCGATAGCCCGGCAGCGGCCGGCCCATCGAGCCCGGCTTGACCATCTGTCCGGGCGTGTTGCCGACCAGCGCCGTCGTTTCGGTCTGGCCGTAGCCGTCGCGAATGGTGATGCCCCAGGCCGATTTGACCCGCTCGATGACTTCCGGATTGAGCGGCTCGCCGGCGCCGATCAGTTCCCTGAAGCCGACCTTCCAGGCCGCAAGGTCCTCTTGAATGAGCATGCGCCACACCGTCGGCGGCGCGCAGAAGGTTGTCACGCCACAGCGCGCGATGGTGTCGAGCAGACCACGGGCATTGAAGCGCTTCTGGTTGACGATAAACACGGCGGCTTCAGCGTTCCACGGCGAAAAGAAACAACTCCAGGCGTGCTTGGCCCAGCCCGGCGACGAAATGTTGAGATGCAGATCGCCAGGCCGCAGCCCGATCCAATACATCGTCGACAAGTGACCGACCGGATAGCTCTGGTGGCTATGCAGCACGAGCTTGGGGGTCGCGGTGGTGCCCGACGTAAAATAGAGCAGCATCGGATCGTCGGCATACGTCTCGCCGTCGGGCGAAAACGCCGACGGCGCATCGTAGCCGGCCTCGAACGGAATCCAGCCCGGCTCCTCCTTGCCGACGACAATGCGGGTGTAATCGCCAGGCAGGTCGGCAAACTTAATCGCGGCATCGGCGCCGGCGATGACATGGCGCACCCGCCCACGGGCAAAACGGTCGGCGAGATCGTTACGCGTCAATAAGGTCGTGGCCGGCACGATGACGGCGCCGAGCTTCATCGCCGCCAGCATGCATTCCCACAGCGGCACGACATTGCCGAGCATGACAAGAATACGATCACCGCGGCGAACGCCGAGCGCGCGCAAAGCATTGGCGATGCGGTTCGAGCGCTCGCTCAATTGCGCGAAGGAAAGCTTGGTTTCGCCGGTGTCTTCATCGACCAGCCACAGCGCCGGATGCACATTGTCGCGTGCCATGACGTCGAAATAATCGAGCGCCCAGTTGAAGCGGTCGAGCTTCGGCCAGCGGAATTCCCGGTAGGCGCTGGCATAGTCCTCGCGGTGTTTGAACAGCAATTCGCGCGCGGCGATGAACGGCGCGGCGTTGCCCGAACTGTATTTCGTCATCGCACTAGTCATGATGCTGGTCACTGGCACTGTTCGTGGTGTTGGTCACGGCGAACTCCCGGCGATCTTCCGTTCCCCTGACCGCGGCGCTGCCGGACCGGATATCTCGGCGTTACCGGCAAATCCATACCAGCAGAATCCGGCTTACTGCCGCACGCTGTCGCGGATCATATAGCCCGCGCCGCGCACGGTATGCAGCAGCGGCTGCGCGAAGCCCTTATCGATTTTAGAGCGCAATCGCGAAATGTGCACATCGATCACATTGGTCTGCGGATCGAAATGATAGTCCCAAACATTCTCCAATAGCATGGTGCGGGTCACGACCTGGCCGGCGTGCCGCATCAGGTATTCGAGCAGGCGAAATTCGCGCGGCTGCAGTTGGACCTCCTGCCCGGCGCGGCTCACTTCATGAGACAGGCGGTTCAGTTCGAGATCGGCGACGCGATAGACGGTCTCCTCGCCGCGGCTGCCGCGGCGACGCGCCAGCACCTCGACGCGCGCCAAGAGCTCGGAAAAGGCGTAGGGCTTGGCGAGATAATCGTCGCCGCCGGTGCGCAGGCCTTTGACGCGGTCGTCGACCTGCCCGAGCGCGGAGAGGATCAGCACCGGCGTCTCGATCGACTTGTCGCGCAAGGTCGCAATGACCGACAATCCGTCGCGCTTGGGCAACATGCGGTCGACAATCAGCACGTCGTATTCGCCGTCGAGGGCGAGCTGCAGCCCCTCCTCGCCGTCGGCCGCCTGATCGGCCATATGGCCGACCTCGCGGAACGCTTTGACGAGATAATCCGCCGCGTCGCGGTCGTCCTCAATGACGAGAATTCGCATGATTTATCGCCGCAATCAAAAGCCGGCCGGCGGGCCAAATCGCCCAAATCGCTATGAATGATACACGCCGCACCGCTTGCAAAATAGTGAAGGGGTGGCGGTTGCCCGCCACCCCCCCTTACCACTCCACCGCCAGCGGGGGCGACGGATGCCGGAGGCAGAGTTGGTATTCGGCGGGGACGGGTCTTGCGACCCGTCCCCAGGAACGCCCGCCAGCGGGGGCGACGGATGCCAGCGGATGCCCCTTTCTCGTAGAGCCGCGCCAGTGTTGCGCCGGCTCCGTTAATCTCATTCGCGCATCGTCACGCGTTGCCCAGCGGCAGCGCGACAAACCGCGTGCCGTCGCGCGACTTCACGCGAAATAAAATCGTATGCTTGCCATCGGTCTTGGCGTCGGCGAGACCCTTGCGGATATCCGCCGGCGTCGACACCGTCTTGCCGCCGATGTCGAGAATAATGTCGCCGACCTGGAAGCCGTGCTCGGCGGCAACGCCACCGTCGGCCACGCCGGTGACGACAACGCCGGCACCGCCGGAATTCTTGTCGGCCGGTGCGAGCGTCAGGCCGAGCTTCGGCACGTCGGCGTCGGCCGTGTCGCGCTGGGTGTCCTGATCGTTCGACGCCACTTTTTCGGTGGGCAGCGTACCGAGCGTGAGCGTCACGGTCTTGTCCTGGCCGCCATGGATGGTGCCGAGCTTCACCGAAGCGCCGGGCGCCATGGTGCCGATCTTGCGCGCCAATTCGCGGGCGTCGTGGATCGGGGTGCCGTCGACGGAGACGATAACATCGCCGCTCTGGATACCGGCGGCGGCGGCCGGGCTGTTCTTTTGCGGCTCGGACACAAGCGCGCCGGTTGCCTGTTTGAGGCCCATGCTGTCGGCGATATCGGGCGTCACGGTCTGGATCTGCACGCCGATCCAGCCGCGAGTGACGCTGCCTTTGTCGCGCAGCTGCGCGATCACGCTCTTCACCGTGTCGGCGGGAATATCGAAAGCGATGCCGACCGAGCCGCCGGACGGCGAGAAGATCGCGGTGTTGACGCCGATCACATTGCCGTCGACGTCAAATGTGGGCCCGCCGGAATTGCCCTTATTCACCGGCGCGTCGATCTGAATGAAGTCATCATACGGCCCGGCGCCGATATCGCGGCCGCGCGCGGAAACGATGCCCGCGGTCACGGTGCCGCCGAGCCCGAACGGATTGCCGACCGCAAGCACCCAGTCGCCGATGCGCGGCGGGGTGTCGGCGAGCTTCACGAAGGGAAAATTATTGCCGTCGATCTTGATCAGGGCCAGATCGGTCTTCGGATCGGTGCCGATGACCTTGGCGGTGAAAGTCTTGCCGTCATCGGTGGTGACCTGAACGTTTTCAGCGTTCTGCACCACGTGATTATTGGTCACCGCATAGCCGTCGGCGGTGATGAAAAAGCCCGAGCCCTGGCCGGTGATGATCTGACGGCCTCCTGGCGGAACGCCATTGGGCGCGCCGAAGCGCTTGAAGAAGCGCTCGAACGGCGAGCCGGGCGGGAACGGCAGGTCTCCATCGTCGCTGTTGAGGCCCTGATCGGCCGGACGGTCGATCTTCACCCGCACCGAAATCACGGCCGGCTTCACCTTCTCGACGATGTCGGCAAAGCCCACCGGGCGCTGCGGCAGCTGCTGGACCTTCTCGGTCAAATTCTGCGCCAGCGCCGATCCGATATAGGCCGGCATGTTCGGCGCCAGCACCAAAGCGGTGCCGCCGATCCCTGCGATCGCCGTTGTCAGAAGCGCAAGGCGCCGTGCCGCGCGAATCCGGCGCCCTTGCATCGAAGTGCCAATCATGTCCGTCTCCAAATCGATTGTTCGTTTTGCAACGAATGCTGCCCAACTAGGCAGTCCGCTTTGGCCCCGCTTGGTCGAAGCATGAGACCGCGACCCTTACCGCGCTCTGTCGGCGGCATTAAAAGTTTGTAATGTTTCGCATTATCGATAAAATATATTATATTACAATGGCTTATTGGAAGTGTTATTAGTCACAGTCGGATGCGGCAGATGGACTCTGTGGATATGCCATGCGTCATGGAACTCGACGACTAAGACATCCCTTGGCCGCGCAGCAAGTCCTCGACTCGCGCTTCCTCGGCGGGACTGAGCGCTTGGGCAGGGGGCAACTTGGCTCGCCGCCGCGCCATGACGATCATCACGACGATGCCGATCAGCAAAAGGCCGGGCGGTAGGCCCCACAAGGCCACGGTATGCCAAGACAAAGGCGGCTTGAGCAGGACGAATTCGCCGTAACGCGACACCAGAAAGTCGATCACCTGCTGATCGGTGTCGCCGGCTTTGATCCGCTCGCGCACCAACACCCGAATGTCATGCGCCAGCGACGCCCCCGAATCGTCGATCAATTCGTTCTGACACACCAGACAGCGCAACCCTTGCGACAAAGCTCGCGCCCGTGCTTCGAGCGCCGGGTCGGACAGCATTTCATTGGGCTCGACCGCCCAAGCCGCCGGCGACAGCGCGACGACCAGCATCGCCGCCTGCAGATATTTGATCGCGACGCGTCTGATGTCGCTCGTTTTCACCGCACCCTACTCCGCCGGTTGCGCCGCGGCCGCAAGCTTGACCTTGGCCGGCCGCGGCGCGCCGACACGCAACCGCCGATCCGACAGCGAAAATGCGCCGCCGATGAACATGAAGCCTGCACCAAACCAGATCATCAGAACATGCGGCTTGTAATAGAGCCGCACCGCGACGGAGCCGTCCTTGCCCGGATCGCCGAGCGACAGATAAAGCTGGCTGAAGCCGCGCGTCATCAACGCCGCCTCGGTCGTCACTTCGTCGCGCGATGGGAAAGTGCGGCGGCTCGGCTCCATATTGCCGAGATATTCGCCGGAGGCGCGGTGAATGGTGAACAGCCCGACGGCATCGTGATAGTTCGGCCCCGGCCGCTCGAACAGGCCATTGAAGGTCGCCCGATAGTGTGAAATCTCGAGCGTCTCGCCCGGCTTGACTTCAACGATGCGCTCAACGCCCCAGGCGGTGACACTGACAATGCCAAGCAGCGTCATTCCAATGCCGAAATGCGCAAACGCCGTGCCCCAGGCCGAGCGCGGTAGTCCGAGCGCGCGCTGCAGCGCGGCGCGGAACGGCACGCGCATGATCATGGTGCGTTCGGCAATGTCGATGACGGCCCCGATCATGACGAAGACGGCGATGCCGACGCCGAATGGCGCCAGCACCGGACCGCCATGTTCGAGCGCGAAAGCTGCGGCAATTCCCAGCCCCGCCAGGATCGCCGCCACCAAAAGCCGTTCCGCGGCACCGAGAATATCGCCGCGCTTCCAGCCGAGCAGCGGACCGAACGGCATCGCCAGCATCAGCGGAATAAACAGCGGACCGAAGGTCGCGTCGAAGAACGGCGGGCCGACCGAAATCTTGTCGCCGGTGAGCGCCTGCAGCGCTAGCGGATAGAGCGTCCCGACCAGCACGGTCGCACAGGCCGTGGTCAGGAACAGATTGTTGAACACCAGCGCGCCTTCGCGCGAGATCGGCGAGAACAGGCCGCCCTGCCTGAGCAGCGGCGCGCGCCACGCATAGAGCGCGAGCGCCCCGCCGATGAAGACAATCAGAATGGCAAGAATGAAGACGCCGCGCGCCGGATCGGTGGCAAAGGCATGCACCGACGTGAGCACACCCGAGCGCACCAGGAACGTCCCGATCAGCGACAGCGAGAAAGCAAGGATCGCCAGCAGAATGGTCCAAATTTTCAGCGCGCCGCGCTTTTCCATGACCACGGCGGAATGCAGCAGAGCGGTGCCGGCAAGCCACGGCATCAGCGACGCGTTCTCAACCGGATCCCAGAACCAGAAACCGCCCCAACCGAGCTCGTAATAGGCCCAATAGGACCCGCCGGCGATGCCGAGCGTCAGGCACATCCAGGCACCGAGCACCCAGGGCCGCACCCAGCGCGCCCAGGCCGCGTCGATACGGCCTTCGATCAGCGCGGCGATGGCGAAGGAGAACGCAATCGAGAAGCCGACATAGCCGAGATAGAGCATCGGCGGATGGAAGGCGAGACCAGGGTCCTGCAGGATCGGATTGAGATCCTGGCCTTCGAGCGGCGCGTCGGCGATGCGCAGAAACGGATTCGAGGTAATCAGGATGAAAAGGTGAAACGCCGCCGCGATCCAGGCCTGCACCGCAAGCGCATTGGCCTTGAGCACCAGCGGCAGATTGGTGCCGAACAGAGCGACCAGGGCGCCGAAGAAAGTCAGGATCGACACCCACAGCATCATGGAGCCTTCGTGATTGCCCCAGACGCTGGCGAAGCGATAGATCAGCGGCATTTGCGAATTCGAATTCTCGTAAACATTGACCACCGAGAAATCCGAAGTGACGTAGCAATAAGCCAGCGCGCCGAACGCCATAGCAACGAAGAAAAACTGCGCGAGCGCCGCCGGCGCCGCCATGCTCATCAGCGCGACGTCGTTGCTGCGCGTGCCGACGATCGGCATCGTGCCCTGAATGAGGGCAAGCCCCAGCGCCAGTATCAAGGCGTAATGGCCGAGCTCGGGAATCATGAACTGCGCCCTCGCCTCATTTTGCGGTCCCGCTTTTGCTGCGCTCGCTGGCCTGCTTGCCGTAGTCGTCCTTCCAATGCCCCGACTTCTTCAGCGCATCGGCGACCTCCTTGGGCATATAGGTCTCGTCGTGTTTGGCAAGGATAGTGTCAGCCGTGAAAACACCGGAACTGTTGAGCGCGCCTTCGGCGATGACGCCCTGCCCTTCGCGGAACAGATCCGGCAGCACACCTTGATAGGCGACCGGGATCTCGCTCTTGCCATCGGTGACTTCGAAACGCACGGCGAGGCTGCCGCTGCGCACCAGACTGCCATCCTTGACCAGCCCGCCGAGACGGATGCGTGTGCCGGGCCCGACATGCCGTTCGACCACGTCGCTCGGCGAATTGAAGAACACGATGGAGTCGCGGAAGGCGTTGAGCATCAGCGCGACGGCGACGCCGAGCACGGCAAGGCCAGAGCCGATCAGAACGAGGCGCCGCTGCTTGCGTGTCATCAATCTTGCCTTGCTGCTTTCGAAGCCGCTGCCATCAGCCGTTCAAGCTTAGTTGCTTGGCGAGTTCGTCGATCAGCTTGATCGAGTTGGGGTGGTCTGCCAGCGCGCGCTTGGCATCGGTGACGGCACCCTTGGCCTTGTCGCGATCGCCAAGCACGACATAAGCCTGCACGAGGCGCAGCCACTCGTCTACCGTCCCGCCGTCGCCGTGCAGGCGATCGGCCAGGCGCTGCACCATGCCGCGCGCCATGTTGGCGCGCTGCTCGGCATCGAGATTTCCGCTCGCCGCAACATCGGCCGCGCTTGGGCCCTTATTGGCAAGCTGATTTGCGCTTTGATTGGAGCGCTCACCCGCGCTTTGGCTCTGCCCCTGGGCGGAATCCGGCGTCGTGGTGATGCGCGCCAAAGCCGTCCGCACGAAATCGGCCCACGGCGCATCCTGTGGCGCGCTGTCGAGCAACGCGCGCCATTTCGCCGCGGCGACGTCATGTTTGCCGGCCTGCTCGTCGGCAAGGCCGAGGAAATAGCTGGCCTTGGGCTCGTGCGGATCGGCGGCGACCGCATGCTGGAAAGCGGTCAGCGCCTGGTCGGTGACGACGCCATTGGCGGCGGCGACCAGAGCCTCGCCGAACGCGGCTTCGCGCGTTGCATCGTCTCCGTTGAGCGCGATGGCCTTGCGCCATGCCGCTGCCGCGTCATTGAAGCGGCCGAGCCGCATATAGACCGGCGCCAGCACTTCCCAGCCGGCGCCGTCCTTGGGATTGGTGGCAAGGTGCGCCTCGACTTGGCCGACCAGGCTTCCGATCGATTGCGAACCGATCGGCGTGTCGACGCGGGCGAACGCCGATTGGCTCGGAATATCCGGCGAACCGAGCGTCGCATAGAGGCCGAGCCCGACAGCGGGCAAGAGAATGGCGGCCACCACGGCCGCCGCGCGATGGCGGAAGGCAAATTGCTGTGCCGATGGCGCAGCCTGTGCCGAGCTCTCAGCATCCGCCGCCGCCAGCAGCCGGCGCGAAATCTCGACGCGCGCCGATTCCGCTTCCGCCACGCCGATCAGACCGGCGGCCCGGTCGCGTTCGATCTCAAGAAGCTGATCCTGATAAACGAGCCGGTCGCTGCCGCCGCCGGTCACGTTGCGCTTGCGCCCAAACGGCCACAGCACGGCACAAACGGCCGCGACGGTCATCAGGGCGAAAATGAGCCAAAGCATCATCGTTTCGAGGCTCGCCTCAAGACATCAAAATCGGGGCAAAACGGCTTGGTTACGCGCTCAAAGACGCGGCCGGCGAAGCGCGATAGCCAAGCCGTGCGCGGGCCGGTTATACATCACGGCACGATCACGGCGGCAATGGGAACCAAAGCACGGCAATTGGGCGCTTGTTTGCCGATCAGGGCGGCTCACGCCCGCGCCGGTTTGCGCTCGGCGGGAGGCGGCACGGCCTGCACCGCAACCTCGGCGGCCTTGGCCAGAAGGCCCGAATATTCGGCGCCGAAGATCGGGCGGCAGAAGCGGATCGCGGCCTCGAGCTGCGACTGCCGGAACGGCCGGTCGCCGTCGCCGGCCTGGCGCAATGAATCGAGCAGCATCTTGGTGCCGGTCTCGAGGATCTGCGTCAGTTCCGAAAAGGCGCGCATGGTCACTTCGCTGGCCGCGAGCTCGGCGGCGTAATGGCGGCAGATGCTGATAAATTCGACCCGCGTCTCGACCTCTTGGACGTCGAGCGGATCGAGCACCGAACCCGAGGCAATGTCCTTGTTCAGGCGCGGCCGCAACAGACGCCGCACACTGCCCGGCGTGGTCTCGATTTCCGTCTTCAGCAAGGCGGACACGTCGTTGCGGACCGCCGCCAATTGCCGGCTCCACGGCGAGTCGAATGATACGTTTATTTCCGAACGTATCTCGCGCGCCGTGTCGTGAATGTTCTTGAGCATGGACGCGACCGGATGCCCGGCTTTGATCTCGGCACGCAATTCGGCGGTCATGTTCTCGGCTTCGCCGAGCACGATATTGACGGCGGCGGCATAAGGCGACTCGGCGACGCGCGAAGTGTCGTCGCTCTCCGCCGCGCGCGTGGCGATACGCACGAGTTGCCACGGCGCGGCAAGCCTGTTCATCACCAGGATCAGGCAATAGACGAAGGCGTCGGCTTTGCGCGCGCCGAGCCGGTCCAAGGTACCCTGCGTGGTCGCCGCGTCGAGCAACGCCCAAAGCGGCTCGATCTGTTCGCGCTCGAAGACGCGGAACTGGCTCGGCAGGCGCCGCGCCAAATCGGCCAGCAATTCGCGCAGCGACAGGATAGTGACGATCGTGTTGAGATCTTCGATGGCGCGCGGCGTGCCGACCTGGACGGCAAGCCGGCGGCGCGATTTCTCGTCGCCGTCGACTTCGGCGATGGCGTCGCGGATGCGCCGGATCGCGCGATCATGCAGCGTGCGGACCAGTTGATCGGCGCGGTTGCGGTCGTCGGCCAGCAACGCGCGGTTGATGTCCTCGCCGAGCGCCTTCACCTCCGCGGGGATAAGGTCGCGGCCGATCCATCCCCAGATCGGCTCGAGCGAGACGCGCGCGATGCGGCCGATCCGCTTGTGGTCGGCGCGGCTATCGATCAGAAACGGCTCGAGCGGCGTGAAGAACATGCGCGCCGCATCGCCGATGCGCGGCACCTCTTGGGCGTCGGCCCGGATGGTACGGCGGAGTTCCTGCAAGATCAGGTCATTGCCGGCGCTCTGCTCGCCACGCAACAGATTGCGCTCGAGCTCCTGTACGAGCATTGATCGCGCCTCCGGCGTGAGCGTCCGGAGATACTCCCGCAGCCGTTCGACGGACTGTCCATCGCTCGTCATAGCCAGATTACCGTGCTGAACTGACAGTTACGGTTCTAAGCGGCGGGCGCTTAAGAAGGGGTTACACAGAATATCGGCAATCAAGACGCGCATGGGGCCAGTGGGGCTAATCGGCCGAATTCGGCCAAAGGCGCGGCCCCGTTGCGTAAAACGGGTTGAGGGAAGGTGAAAGCGGCGCCGAATCTTGGCGCCGCTTACGTAACCCTGCGCAATTTATTGTGGCGCTGCGACACAAACCGCGATCAGAGGCGCGTTGGCCGGGCTCGCAGCGGGGCCGCACGACGCGCCGCGTTCGCCGAGCATTTGCGCGGCATTGCGCGTCGGCCCGCAATAAGCCGTGACCAGGACTTCGTTTTCCTGGCACTGCACCGTACAGCCGGATACGCAATCCGATTTGACGACCCTGACGCTGGGGCTGGGCGGGCCAGCCGGGCCTTTCGGCCCCGCGGGTCCGGCCGAACCGGCGGGGCCGGCGGGACCCACCGCGCCGACATCGCCCTTGGGGCCCTGCGGACCGGCTGGGCCGGTGTCACCTTGCGGGCCTTTGCCGCACGCAGCCAAGCCGCCGGCGATGCCCGTCAACAATACGACCGTGAATGCCAAATGCGCTGCACGCATTTTCAGATTCTCCCAAAATGTCTTGAAACTGAACTCCTCCGCCGCGCGAAAGAAGATCAAAGCATGACATAATTCACGCAACGACGACACTCGCACAATTGCGGCACACCTGCTCCTGCGACGCAACGATGCACTCTGTCGCCGTTATTCTATTGCGCTCCAGGTGCCGTCGGGATTGCGACAGGCCGTGCCGCGCGCGGTCTGCGGATTGCCGTCGATGAAAATAGTCTCGGTATATTGCCGGCATGTTGCGCCGTTGGCCTGATAGGCAGGCCCCGGGACGACATTGCCGTAACGCCCATCGTCGGGATTGCGCCACGCCACCGGCGCGCCTGACGGACCGGCTTCGAGCGCTTGCATTTGCGCGGCGTAAGCCCGCCGCCTGTCCTCGTCGTCGAGCGACGCCCCAATCCGATTGCCGATCAGACCGCCGACCGCGGCGCCGATCACCGTACCGGCGAGCCGGTTACCGGCGCTGCCGCCGATCACATTCCCGATAACGCCGCCGGCCACCGCACCCGCAGCCGTACCGCCGGCTTCCTTTGGTCCGGAACTGGCCGCGCACGCGGCGAGGCTCACGCCGATCAGCGCCGCCGTTGCGATCGTGATCTTCGCTGACATATTTCCCTCAACGGCGCGCGGCAGCCCAGCGCCCTGGCCCACAGCTAAAAAGACAGCAAAAGGTTTTATTTGGGCAAATCTCCAGCGCGGCGGTTCCGCGCCGCCGCGCCCTGGCGACGCCGCGGCGATTTGGCTAAGTTCCGCGGCGGAAACGCTCACGGACACAAGATGACAATGGTCAAATACGGCACCACAGGCTGTCTGCGCGGCCCGATAAAAATTGCAGCTTTGACGCTCGTAATCGCCGCCATCCTTGTCGCCATCCTTGCCGGCGCGGCGCACGCCGACGACTATCCGTCGCATCCGGTCAAAATCGTGGTGCCCTTCCCCGCCGGCGGCACCGCCGACGTCGTGCCGCGCATCATCGCCGAGTGGCTGTCGCGCAAATGGGGGCAGCCGGTGGTCATTGAAAATCGCACCGGGGCCGGCGGCAATATCGGCGCCGAATTCGTCGCCAAGTCGGACCCGGACGGCTACACGCTGTTGTCGGCGCCGCCGCCGCCTTTGGTCATCAATCAAAATCTCTACCCGCACCTCGGCTTCGATCCGACGCGGTTCGTGCCCATTGTCGTGATCGGACGCGTGCCCAACGCGCTCGTGGTCAATCCGGACAAAATAGCGGCCGCCACGGTGAAAGATTTCATCGCTTATGCGCAGGCCAATCCCGGCAAGGTCACCGACGCCACCCAGGGCAACGGCACCACGTCGCATCTGACGTCCGAACTGTTTCAGATGATGGCGAAGGTGAAATTGCAGAACGTGCCCTATCGCGGTTCGGCGCCGGCGCTCAACGATCTCGCCGCCGGCAGCGTCGATTGCATGTTCGACAATCTCGGCGTCTCGATGCAGCTGATCAAAGCCGGCAGACTGAAACTCATCGCGGTGGCAACGCCGCAGCGCATGGCGAGCCTTCCCGACGTGCCGACCATCGCCGAGACCCTGCCCGGCTTCGCCGCGGCCGCCTGGTACGCGATCGTCGCGCCGCAGGGCACATCGCCGGCGATCGTCGACAAGATCAATGCCGACGTCAACGAGGCCCTGCACGATCAAGCCACCCTGAAAAATCTCGCCAATCTGCAAGCCGAGCCGGTCGGCGGCACGCCGCAGGCTACCGTGACCTACTTCCATCGGGAGACGGAGTTGTGGAAGAACGTCATTACCTCGGCGCATGTCACCCTCGACTGAAGGGGAAGAGAAACATCATGCGCGCAGTTGTGCTGGTACTCGTCGTGATCGTCGGCGTGATCTTCGGTATGTGCACAGCTCGATCGAATGAGCTTCATGCGTCGATCACGACCGCAATGGAGACGGCGATGGCCAAGCTCGTGCCGTCTTTCGAGCATGAGTCCGGGAACACCGTCAGCATAAACTATGGACCATCCGGCCGCGTAGCCCGCCGGTTCATTGGTGGCGAGCCGGCCGACGTGATCATCATCGACAGCGATGCAATCGATGATCTGATCAAACAAGGCAAGGTGCTGCCGGCCCGCACCGATCTCGCGCGCACCGGCATCGGCATTGCCATACGCAAGGGCGCGCTCAAGCCCGATGTCTCGACACCGCAAGCGCTCAAGCAGGCTTTACTCAACGCCAAATCCATCGGCTACACCTCACCGACCGGCGGCGGCATCACCGTCGCGCCGATCTTGAAATTGCTCGACACATTGGGAATCGCCACGGACGTAGCGCCGAAGACGAAATTCGCAGCCGGAGGACCCAACGGGCGCGTCAGCGTCCTGGTGTCGAGCGGGCAAGCCGAGATCGGGCTGCAACAGGTGTCCGAGCTGATGTCGAATCCCGATGTCGAAGTGATCGGGCTATTGCCGCCGGCACTGCAGCGATTCACCGTCTATTCGGCCGGCATTGCGGCAAGCGCAAAGGAGCCGTCGGCGGGACGCGCGTTCATTGAATTTCTCGCCGCGCCGCAGGCGATCGCGATCTACAAAGCGAAGGGCTTGGCCCTGTAGTTCTCATCACAGAGACGCAATATCGAAGGAAATGTCTCGGCAGCGCGTTCAGGAACAGGCGCGATACCAATAAGCGTCCCAACTGCGATGCCAAACGCAGATCGGCCAGTATCGCCCTTCATCGGAGAAGGCGTAGTACGGATAATATGACGTGCCGCGATACCACGCGTGGTGCCAAAACCGGTGCGTGTGGCTCCAATGCGCCTGTGCAGTGACGGGCACAGCCATCACGCTCGCAATGGCAATAACGCTCAACACAGACGCAATCAGCAGACGTCTCATGACATTCTCCGATTTTGCTGCGGTTAGATCGTCCTCGTCGCGGCTGCATCATAATCGCAGCATCCGCTAATTTAAATCGGAAGAATTGTCCTGGCTTAGATAGCGCATTGTTGTGTTGGCAAATCGGCACGCCGCGACCGACAGCATATCGAAACCATGCGCCTGATTATTGGCCAGCGGCAGTGTCGCCGCGCAGTCCGGTGTGTTAGATAGCGGCGCCCACCGAACAGGACAGAAGTCATCGAGCGGCGGAGCAGGCCAAGCATCTGCATTGAACCTCTATCTACCAACATGCGTCGTTCGAAGAGATCGATTTGCGATGACCCGGTCACCGAAAAACGGAAGCCTGCCGCAGCGGGCCTGCGAGCACTGCGAACGAGAAATGTCCTACGTCGGCAAGCTCCCACAGGTCGGAACGCGTCCCGCTTTGATCATCTATCGCTGCGACGAATGCAGCCGCGCCGTGGCTGAAGAGACCTGAGCCAAGCCTGGAGCATGATCCGGGAAAATGGAAACCGGTTTTCCGAAAAGATCATCCTCAATCAACATCCAGGTCGAACGCGGCGCGGCGCGCATCTCGCTCAGCGGCGGGCGACGGTAGGCGCCATCGTTACTGCGGCCTTAACAGGACAATTCGCATTGCCGGCGTTTACTGGGCCAAACCTCAATGAAGCATGACTACAGACGGCGCAGTAAAGCAGTCATCGGACGGCCGCACGACTGTCATGCCAGCCTCAACTTCGCCTCCAGCACCCAGCCGCAGCGATGCGATGCCGCTCATCGTTCTCGGGCTGATCATCACGCTGGGCTTTTCCGCAATCTTCGGCTTCCTGCAATTGGACAGCCGCGATCAGGCTCGCGAGCGAGCGCGTCTCGCCGCTTACAACGTCATCGCGGCGATGGCTTCGGAAATCGACCGCAATCTCGAACTCTACGATCTGTCGCTGCAGGCAGTCGTCGAGGGCTTGAGAGTGCCGGGCCTGGCCAAGCTCAACACTGAAGTCCGGCAACTGGTCCTGTTCGACCGCGCCGCGACCGCCAAGGACATGGGTTCGATCTTCGTGCTCGACAAGCACGGTACCGTCATCATCGATTCCCGCGCGCCGACGCCGCAGCCCTATAATTTCGCGCAAGAGGATTTCTTCAAGAGTCAGATCCAAAGGATCGGCGGCGGCCCCTATGTCAGCCGGCCGTGGATCGCACCGGACGGCGAATATGTCATCGCCATCAGCCGGCGGCTGACCGACGCCAACGGCGCCTTCAACGGCGCTGTCGTCGGCACGTTGCGCCTGAGCTATTTCGAAAAGATGTTCGCCAAGGTGAACCTGGGCAGCCACGACGCGCTCACGCTGGTCCGTGACGACGGCACCCTGATCATGCGCTCACCCTTCCGGCAGGGCATGATCGGCCGCAGTCTGACCCATACCTCGATTTTCCAGCGCGGCGCGACGTTTCCGACCGGCTCGTTCGAATCCACCGCCGGTATTGACGGCGTGCGGCGGCTCTATGTTTTCCAAGCCGTCGGCGATCAGCCGTTGATGCTGAGCTTCGGCACATCGCTCGACTCGATCTATACGCCTTGGTTCGAGAAGACTTGGCGCATCGGCGTCTTGATGCTCGGTTTGTGCGCGATCAATTTCGCCTTGTTCGCTCTGCTCATTCGCGCGCTGAAGCGGCGCAGCGACGCCGAGCGCCAGCTCTCGATCGTGGCGACCACCGACGGCCTGACCAGGCTTCTGAACCGCCGCTGTATCGACGAGATGCTGCTGACGGAATGGAGCCGCGCGCTCGAGGCGCAGCGCGCGATGGCCCTCCTCATGATCGATGCCGACAAGTTCAAAGAGTACAACGATCAGTTCGGCCATCAGGCCGGCGATTCAGCGCTTCTCGCCATCGCGCAATGCATCGCCACCAATACGGAAGGCACCGGCGGCGTTAGCGCGCGTTATGGCGGCGAGGAATTCGTCGTCATGCTGCCCGGCGCGTCGGCGGCGGAAGCCGTCGAACTTGGCGAGAATATCCGCGCCGGCATCGCCGCGCTTCGCGCCGACCAGCAAGGCCGCCCCGACAGCACACCGACCGTCAGCGTCGGCGTGGCTTCGCTCATTCCGCGGCAAGGATTGCTGCCGCGCGATCTGGTCAGAGCCGCCGACGGCGCGCTCTATGAAGCCAAGCGCAAGGGACGCGACCGGGTCGAGACCGCGCCGCGCTTTGCAGTCGCGGGCGCGCAGCGCGCCGTGGCCTGAATCCACGCCGTAACCTTTCGCCCTCTTCGCATATCCCGCTGCATAAACTTTATCTCGGCGTTACGCGCTACCGCCGCCGATTTACGGGGGCAGACATATATTTTTCCAGTCATCCTGCGCAGACTTACACAGCAAGCAGATCCGCATGATTATCAGCGCCAGCCATTTTGGGCGGCCGAAAAACAGTCCCGGACAAGATCAAGGCGCGCATTGCCATGCTGGACACCCCTTATAAGCCGACAGCGCACGAACTGACTGCGAAGCAGATGTTCATGCTGTTTCCGACTCCGATGTTTACGGGGAAGTTACCCGACGTCGCCATCTGCGACCGGGTCGAGAAAAAATTGCGCGAATTGCAGAAATCCGGCCAAGGCACTTTCTCTCCGGAGGGTGCGGTGCTTGCCTATATGTCGCCGGATAACCTCCAGACTCTTCCCGAGATGAAAGAACTGGTCGCCGTGATCATGGAGGAGTCCGGAATTATCCTCGACGCCTTAGCGGTCAAGCGGGATTCCCACTACATCACCAATATGTGGGCGAACATTGCCAATCCCAATCGCCGCCATTTCATGCATATGCATCCGAACTGCCTCCTAAGCGGCGTCGTCTACATCAAGACGCCGAAGAATTGCGGGCCGACAGCGTTCGCCTCGCCGCGCCTCTTGGCGCGAAATCTCGAGCCCACTTATGCAAAGAAGAACGATTTGAACGCCGACGTCTTCGTCATGCCGGCCGAGAAAGGCCGCATGGTGATCTGGCCGAGCCATATGCCCCACTCCGTCGAGCAAGGCTCGGCCGACGAAAAGGAGGAGCGGATCGTCGTTGCTTTCAACATCATGATCCGCGGGCTCATCGACACCTCAACGGCGCGTCTGGACCTGCGCTGAGGGCGGTTACGGCGTCGTCACGCCGGCGTCTTCAAGACAGCCGCGCGCATCAAGTTCGGCGCGGATCAGCTTTTTCGTGATCTTGCCGTAGCCGGACCGCGGCAGTTCGGTCCAGAAGAACACCCGCCTCGGCAGCTTGTAGCGCGCCACTTTCGGCGCGAGCCAGGCAAGCAATTCCTGCTCGTCGAGTCGCGCATCGCTGCGCAGCACGCAAACCGCGATGCCGACCTCGCCCCAGATCCGGTCGGGCACGCCGACAATGGCGACCTCGGCGACGGCCGGATGCGCAAGCACCTTCTCCTCGATCTCGCGCGGATAAACGTTCGAGCCGCCGGATATGTACATGTCGGAGGCGCGGCCGGTGATGTAGAGGAAGCCTTGCGCGTCGATGTGGCCAAGATCGCCGGTGCGAAACCAGCCGTCGCGAAACGCCTTCGCGTTGGCTTCGGGATTATCGTAATAGCCGGCAAAGACCGCGAGCCCGCAGACGCAAATCTCGCCGGTTTCCCCTGCCCCTAATTCGCGGCCGTTATCATCCTGAATGGAAATCTGCATGCCGGTGCGGGCATAACCGCAGCTGCCGACCTTCACATGCGGGCCGTCCTCCGGCTCGTGCAGATCGGCCGGCAGCACCGTGATGTTGCCGGTGACTTCGCCGAGACCGAAATATTGCACCAGCACCTTGCCGAGTTTTTTCAGCGCGCGCTTTTGATCTTCGCGATACATCGGCGCCCCGGCGTAGATCACATAACGCAGCGAGGAGTGATCGAATTTGTCGGCGGCGGGATGCGCGGCGAGCATGTTCAGGATCGTCGGCACGGTGAACATGTTGCTGATGCGCCATTGCTCGACCAGGCGCCAGGCTTCCACGGCATCGAATTTCTCGCTGCCGAGCAGAACCGTTTTCACGCCGCGCGCGACCTGCGCCAATTGATGGATGCCGGCGCCGTGCGACAACGGCGCAACGACAAGCGAAGCGTCACGGTGCGTGGTCGCAGGCATTAGATCGCACAGGTGATTGGTGACGACAAAGCCCATCTGACCATGCGTCAGCACCGCCGCTTTCGGCCGCCCCGTCGTCCCCGAGGTGAAGAAGAACCAGCACGGATCGTCGCGCTCAACCGTGGCTTCCGGCGCGATTTGCCTGTCATATTCGGCAACCAGCATATCGTAATCATCGCCGAACGCCGTCGTACCGATCGAGATCGCAACGCGAATGCTCGGCGCCGCCTGTTTCGCCGCCACGGCATGGTCCGGAAATTCGGCGCCGCAAATCATGGCCGAGGCGCCGCTGGCTTTCGCGAGATAGGCGACTTCATCGGCTGTCAGACGAAAATTGGTCGGCACCCAGATCGCGCCGAGCCGAAAGCAGGCGAACATGCTCTCGAACATCTGATTGCAGTTCTTCGATTGCACCAGGACGCGGTCGCCCTTCCCTAGGCCGCGCGCGGCAAGCGCCACAGCCATCGCGTCCACGCGACGGTCGAGTTCCGCCCAGGTCCAGCGCCTCTCGCCCCAGACCAAAGCAATTTCGCCGGCGTAACGCTTCGCCGTCTGGCGCAGGAACTGCGCCAGATTCATCACGCGTTTTGACGAGGGAGCGACGCCGCCTTTGGGAACGCCCGTGTTCATCCGTGACGCCCGCTACCGCAAGAACCCGATCGAAATCCACGGCACGGCGGCGACGATAACCGTGCCAACCACCAGCGCCAGCATATAGGCCAGGATCGGCCGCATGCCTTCGGCCGGCTCGACGCGGCCGATGGCGCAGGCGGCGTAGTAACCGACGCCGAACGGCGGCGCGAACAGGCCGATGCCCATCGCCAGAATGACCACCATCGCGTAATGCACTTCGTGGATGCCGACCGCCTTGGCGATCGGGAACAACAGCGGCCCGAACAAAACAATCGCCGGAATACCTTCGAGCACCGAGCCGAGCACGACAAAAGCCACGATCGACGCCGCCATGAACGTCGCGGCGCCTCCGGGCAAGCCCGTCATCGCCGCAGCCAAGATGCGCGAGAAGCCGGACTGCGTCAGGCCCCAAGCCATGCCGGTCGCCGTGCCGATGATGAAGAGAATTGCCCCCGACAGGCAGGCGGTCGAGACCAGCATCGGGCGCAGCGCCGACCAATCGAAGCGGCGATAGATGAGAAGACCGGCAATCGCTGAATAAGCGATGCCGATGGTGGAGACTTCGGTCGCGGTGGCGATGCCCTCGACCACGGCGGCGCGGATCAGGAACGGCAGCACCAGCGCCGGCAGCGCGATGAAGAACGCGCGCGCGATGTCGCGCCTGCTCGCACGGCCGGACTGTTCGGTTGCCGCGTGGCGATAGCGCCAATGCACGACAAGGCACAACAGAAAGGCTAGCACGACGCCGGGCAGCAGTCCGCCGGTGAACAAAGCCGCGATCGAGACGCCGGTCACCGAGCCGATGGTGATGAGAACGAGACTCGGCGGAATGGTTTCGGTCTGCGCACCGGTTGCCGATAACAGCGCGACCAAGTCGCCGGGCTTGGCGCCACGCGCCTTCATCTCCGGAAACAGCACCGGCGCGACGGCGGCCATGTCGGCGGCTTTCGAGCCGGAAATGCCGGAGACGAGATACATCGCGGCCACCAGCACATAGTGCAATCCGCCGCGCACGTGACCCAAGAGGCTCGCCAGGAACGCCACCATGGCGGCCGCCATGCCGGTCATTTCGATGAGCAAGCCGAGAAAGACGAAGAGCGGCACGGCAAGAAGAATGAGATGGCTCATGCCCTCATCCATGCGGCCGATCAGAACCATCAGCGGCGTGTGCGTACCGAGCGCGAGATAGCCGAAAATCGCAAGCCCAAACGCAAACGCGATCGGCACGCCGGCAAACACGGCGGCCGCGACAACGCCGACGAAGAAGATCAGAAGATTGAGATTGCCGAGCTTGAGAAACACCGGAGCCGCGGTCCAGAACAGCGCGACGATGACCGCAACGGCACCGAGCGACAGGAGCATTGTCGGCAGCGAGCCGGTCCGCGCCAGCCGCAGCACCGCAAAGACGATCATCAGCGCAATGCCCACCGGCATGGCGGCGGCGCGCCATGTGTCGGTGATTTCGAGCGCCGAAGTCGTGATCGGCAGCTGATAAAGCGCGTATTGATAGGTCGGCCAGGCGATGAGCGAAAGGAACGCCAGCGCCGCGCCAGTTGCAAATGTATCGAGCGCGGCGCGCCAATGCGGCGGCAGCGCGGCAACGCAGGCCGTCATGCGCATATGCTCGTCGCGGCGAAACGCAATGACCGCGCCGAGCATCGCCAGCCACAGGAACAATGTGGAGGCGAGTTCGTCCGACCAGACCAGCGGCCGGTCGAAGACATAACGCGACACCACGCCGCTGAACAGGATCAGGATTTCGACGCTAACGAGAGCCGCCGCCAAGATTTCGACGAAGGCGCCGAGCGAAGACTCAATCGCCGCACCGAAAGAGCGCGAAGCTCCCCCGCTCTCTTTGGCAAAGGATACGGTTTGCAGCGTGCTCACCAGCGGTCACGCCAGTTTGCCGGTGGATTTCTCTAGAATGGTCCAGGCCTCGTCGCCGTATTTGCCCTTCCATTCGGTATAGAAGCCGGCAGCGCGAAGCTTGTCGCGGAACGGCGCCGGATCGGGCCGGTTGAACGCAAGGCCCTTGGCGGCGAGGCTCTGCTGCAGAGTCGCGTTGAGCTCGGCGACATCCTCGCGCTCTTTGAGGCCGGCTGTGTTGATGTTCTTGGCGACGATGTCGCGCACGTCGGGCGGTAGCGCCTCCCAGGCGCGCTGGTTCGCGAGGAACCAGAAGCCGTCCCACATATGATTGGTCAGCGAACAGTATTTCTGCACCTCGTAGAGCTTCGCCGTCGAAATGATCGCCAGCGGATTTTCCTGGCCGTCGACGATCTTGGTCTGCAGTGCCGAATAGACTTCGTTGAAATTGATCGAGGCCGGCGCGGCATCGAGCGCCTTGAACATCGAGGTCCACAGCGGCGACGGCGGCACGCGCAGCTTCATGCCTTTGAAATCGCCTGGCGCCACGATCGGCTTGGTCGATGTCGTGGTCTGCCGGAAGCCGTTGTCCCAGATCTTCTCCATGGCGATGAGCCCGGACTTGGCGATTTGCGCGCGAACATAGGCGCCGAGATCGCCGTCCATCGCCCGCCACACCGCGTCGTAACTCGGAAACGCAAAGCCCAGGCCGTTGATCGAAGCGGCGGGTACGAGCGTCGCCAGAATAAGTCCCGACAGCGTGAAGAACTCGACGCCGCCGGAACGGATCTGGCTCAGCGTGTCGGTATCGGAGCCGAGCTGGCTCGACGGGAAAACCTGCAGATCGAAACGGCCGCCGGTCTGATCCTTGATCGCGGCCGCCATTGCGCGGGCGCGGACATTCATCGGATGGCTGTCGGGAAGATTGTTGGCGTATTTGTAGGTCCATTGCGCCGACTGGGCGCGGGCCACCCAAGGCGCTGCAATCATCGGTGCGGCCGCAACACCGGTCAGAACGATCGAAGTGCCGCTCGCAAGCAGCCGACGGCGAGACACCTGCATGATATTCCTCCCTGGTGAGGCCGTTCTGTCCGACGGCGCTTGCGGACAAGACTACATATCGGGTGCGCCTGCGTCATCCTCGCCGAAAGGCTTAACCGCCCGGCAGCGCCAGCTCCGCGCGCAAGCCGCCGATCGGCGCGGTGCCGAGCGTGAGCACGCCGCCGTAAAGGCTCGCAAGCTCGATCACGATCGAGAGGCCAAGGCCCGAGCCCGGCTTGGTCTCGTCGAGGCGTTGGCCGCGCTGCGACACCTGCTCGCGTTCGGCGGGCGAAAGGCCCGGCCCATCGTCGTCGACGATGATGCGCACGCGGCTCTTGCCGTCGCCGGCCGCCGGCTGGTCGGCCAAGACCTCGATGGCGACCCGCGACTGCGCCCATTTGCAGCTATTGTCGACGAGGTTGCCGATCATCTCCTCGAGGTCCTGCTGCTCGCCGCGGAAACGCGCGTCCTTGGGCACGTCGACGTCGATGGCGATGTCGCGGGCGCGATAGAGCTTCTCCATGGTGCGCGCCAAGGCCGTCACTACCGGTGGGATTTCCACCAGCGTGCCGATGACGCTTGAGCGCGCCGCAAGCCGCGCCCGTTCGAGCTGGCGCGCCACTTGGTCGCGCATGATGTCGGTTTGCTCCAGGACCTTATGCGCCAGCGGATCGTTGCCGCGGGCGGCGGCCTCGTTGACGATGACCGAAAGCGGCGTTTTCAGCGCATGCGCCAGATTGCCGACATGGGTGCGAGCGCGTTCGACGATTTCGCGATTGGCCTCGATCAGCGCATTGGTCTCGCGCGCCAGCGGCGCGATCTCGACCGGGAATTCGCCTTGCAGCCGCTCGGCACGGCCGGAGCGGATTTCGGCAAGGCTGTCAGTGATGCGCTTGAGCGGCGCAAGCCCGAAGCGCACCTGCAGCGCCGTGGTGAGCAGCAGCGCCACAGTGAGCGCGGCAAAGGTCATGCCGATGGCGCGGTCGAAACTGTTGGTCTCGTCGTCGATCTCCGACGCGTCGCCGGCGACCGAGATCAAATAACGGCCGTCGCCGCCGAGATCGATATTGCGCTCGACGATGCGCAGGTTCTGCTCTTCCGGTCCCTGCGCATAGCCCTGCCGGTATTCGGCGGCGCTTGCCGAGCGATCGTCAGGCAGCCGCGGCAGATTTGAATCCCACAGCGAGCGCGAGGAATGCACTTCCGGCGTCTTGGTGTCGAGCCGCGTGACCTGCCAGTACCAGCCCGACAGCGGCAATTCGAACAACGGCTCGCCGATCGACTGCGGGAATTTCTCGCCGCCCTCCTCCGGCGAAGCGACATCGGCCACCAGCGTGCGCAGATAGACGTCGAGACGGCGGTCGAAGGCGCGCTCGACGGCGTGACGATAAAGCGTCGACAGCGCGACGCCGGTGATGATGAGAATGACCACCGTCCAGGCGGTGGCCCAGAGGAACAGACGAACCGCGAGAGAATTAGCGCGCATCGGGCGGCGTCAACAGATAGCCGAGACCGCGTACGGTTTGAATGACGTCGACGCCGAGCTTCTTGCGGATGCGCCCGACGAAGACTTCGATGGTGTTGGAGTCGCGATCGAAATCCTGATCGTAGAGATGCTCGACCAGTTCGGTACGCGACACCACGCGGCCGGTATGGTGCATCAGATAAGACAACAGCCGGTATTCGTGCGAAGTGAGCTTGACCGGATTGCCGTCCACCGCGACCCGGCCGGTGCGGGTATCGAGGCGAACCGGCCCGCAGGTGAACTCGCTCTTGGCGTGGCCGGCCGAACGGCGCAGCAGCGCGCGCACCCGCGCCAGCACTTCTTCGAGATGAAAGGGCTTGGCCACATAGTCGTCGGCGCCGGCGTCGAAACCCTGCACCTTGTCGCTCCAGCGGTCGCGCGCGGTGAGAATGAGCACGGGCATGGCGCGGCCGGTGCGCCGCCAGGCTTCGAGCACGGAAATGCCGTCCATCTTCGGCAGGCCGATATCGAGGATCACGGCGTCATAGGGCTCGCTCTCGCCGAGATAATGTCCCTCCTCGCCGTCGAAGGCGCGGTCGACGACATAGCCGGCGTCGGTCAACGCCGTGGCAAGCTGCCGGTTAAGGTCGGGATCGTCTTCAACAACAAGAAGCCGCAAAGAATGCTCCGCTTGGATCAGTGGCGCATGATCTTATCGGAAAACCGGTACCCACTTTTCCGGATCATGCTTACAGACCGCCGACGAGCGTGCCTTTCACGGCATCGACGGTCAGGCGGGCCACTTTGCCATCGCGGGCGAGGACTGTCAGCACATAGACGAGACCGTCGTTACCGCGGCATAGCCGCGCTCGGACCACGGTCCCGGGCATCCGCGCCCGGGCCGTGCGCATGGCGGCCGCCAGCGGA
This sequence comes from uncultured Alphaproteobacteria bacterium, assembly GCA_963746715.1. GTDB lineage: Bacteria > Pseudomonadota > Alphaproteobacteria > Rhizobiales > Xanthobacteraceae > BOG-931. The sequence continues at coordinate 163,260 of CAVVCW010000008.1, forward strand.
ATGAGCTTACCGGCCTCGGCGCGGCGTTCCCGCTGGTCGAGGCAGGCGTGGCCGGTATCGTGTGCAGTCTCGCGGGCTGGGTCGTGAACTCCGTCGCCGATCGCGGCGGCCGGGGGCGCCGGACGAGTGCTGTCGCGGCCGCTGTCCTGGCCGCGCGCGGGGACAAGGATCGACGCCAGCGCCAGCAAGAAAACGGCGGGGATCGCGAATCGTGCGGCGGAACTCATGGGCGTTCCTAACGCCGCCGCAGTGAACCCGGCCTGAACAGCGGGCTTGCGGCGTCCCGCACACGAAAACTTGAAAACACCGCTATTGTGACGGCGAAACCGAGGGATAAAGGCCGTAAGAAGCGCCCATGATCGAGATAAGACCTCTGCTAAGACTATTGCCCGCCGGTTTGTTCACGGCGCTTGTGGTTACCGCCATGAGCGGGGCGGCCGTGGCGCCGAGCGCCGCCATGGTCGGCGGCGCGCCGCCGGCAAGCGGCAGCGTCCGCAATGCCGTGGTGACGATCCTGAGTTCCTACGGCACCTTTTGCACCGCGACCGCGATCGCGCGCGACTTGCTGCTCACCGCCGGTCACTGCGTGGAGCCGGACGGCCGCTATAAGCTTGCCGACACCGCGCCCGGCCAAGTGCCTGCGCTCAAAGACGTCGTGCGCACCGCGCGTCATCCCCAATTCGATATCAAGCGGCTATTCGCGCATCTCGCCACAGCCGATGTCGCGCTGCTCAAGCTCGGCGAGCCGGCGCCGGCGCGCATCACGCCGGTGCGGATCGCTGGCGACAACGAACAGGTCGCTATCGGCGATACACTCGTTGTTGCCGGCATCGGCGTGACGGTGCGCGGCGCCGACCGGCTCGACGGGCTTGCGCATATGGCGACGCTCACCGTCACCGGTCACCCGAGCGCGTTGGAAATCCGCCTGTTCGATCGGGCGACCAAAGGGATCAGCGCCGGGCTCGGCGCCTGCACCGGCGATTCCGGCGCGCCGGCCTTTCGCGACGACAATGGCAGCCTCGCCGTGCTCGGCATCGTCAGCTGGTCGACCGGCCCCAACCTGACCGGCGGCTGCGGCGGGCTCACCGGGCTGACGCCGCTGCAGCGCTATCGATCATGGATCGTGGACACGGCGCGCGCGCTCGGCTCGCCGCTCGCGCAGTGATCACTCCACAGCGGCGTCGCCAAGATGCACCGGCCCGTGCATGGGCCGTTCTTCGACAAAGAAAAGGCAGCACAAGGAAATCGCGACAAAGATCATCGCGGCGATAAAGACATTCCCGAACGCCGGCGCCAGATCGCCGTGACGCATCGCGATCTTTTCCAGCGTCATGACACCAGATCCGTCGGAGACGCCGCCGAGCACCAATGCGCCGAACACCGCGACGATGAGCGCGCCGCCGAGCGTGCGAAAGAAATTCAACGCGCCGGTCGCGGTCCCCATCTGATGCGGCTTTACCGAATTTTGCGTCACAATGGTGCTCATCGGATACATCGGCCCGAGCCCGCAGCCGAGACCAAACAGCAGCAGCGCGAATTCCGGCCAGGAATATCCCGCCGGATCGGCAGCGAGACAGCCGAGCACGACGAGGGCAAGCACGAGGCTCGCGATCGGAATGCGCTTGTAGTGCTTTATTCGAACCATCAGCCGCATCGTCGTTTGCGAAGAGATCACGGTGCCGACCATGAACGCGATCAGGAGAAGGCCCGATTGGCTCGCCGAGATGCCGAGCACGGTCTGGCAATAAAGCGGCGTATAGATCGTCACGCCGACAATGGTGCCGACGGCAAAGAAGGCGGCGCAGATGATCGCCCCGGTGACGCGGCCGCTGAGAATGGTCAGCGGAATGAACGGCTCGCGCGCGGTGAGAAGCCGCAGCACGAAAAGGCACCACAGCACGGCGGACGTGACAAAGAGCGACACGACGGGCCATGAGCCCCACGGATACCACGTGCCGCCCCAAGCGAGCGCGATCATCAGCGACAGCGCTGCGGCGACCATCGTCGCGGCGCCCAGCACGTCGAGCCGGTGCCGCCGATCGTGCCGCGGCAATTTGCGCAGCGCCCGGTCGGTGGTCGCCAGCGCGATCAGGCCGAGCGGCACATTGATCCAGAAGATCAGCGACCAGTGGAAATGATCGGTGAGCAGGCCGCCGAGCACCGGCCCGAGCGTGCTCGCGGTCACGAATAGGATCGCCGTATAGCCCATGATGGTCGGCCGCTCGCGCGGGCTTAGCATATCGGCAATCACGGTCTGCGCGATCGGGAGCAAGCCGCCGCCGCCGACGCCTTGCAGCGCGCGCGCGGCAATCAAGACCCAGATCGAAGGCGCCGTGGCGCAAGCGATCGAGCCGAGGACAAAGAACGAGATCGCCGACAGCATGACCATGCGGCGGCCGTAAATGTCGGAGAGCTTGCCGAACAGCGGCGTCGTCGCGGTGGCCGCGAGCAGATAGGCGGTCACCACCCAGGACAGATCGTCGATGCTGCCGAGGCTTTTGCCGATCGCCGGCAGCGCCGGTGCGACAATGGTCTGCTCCAGCGCCGACAGAAACATCGCCAGCATGATGCCGAAGAAGATCGCCCGGACCTCGGCGTGACTGATGCGTGCGGGCGCGGTCGCCTCCGCTTGGCGGACGGCGTCGGGCATGGCCGGCGATTCGGGAGATGCGCGGCCAGCCGCGCTCACCTCGGCGAAAGCGTCGGCGGCAATACGAGGCTTATCGTCAGGTGCAATTTCGCTGGTCATTACTCTGAGGGGTTTGGCCCGGCATCGACCGAGCATAGACCGAGGACATCGTCGCCGGGCACCACTTGGCCGCCGGGATACGCCATTGCAACAGTCCAAAGCGCAGACCAGGGGTGCGCGAGTCTCCTCGCCCCGTTTTGTTGAGAGAAAATTTACGGCCTCCGCCGCGCGCCCTTGGGCAATTTCTGCGGCCAGCTGACGATGTAGTCCTCGAGATCCTCGTCCGGCACCGTCTCTTCGGTCGCGCTCATTCGGCCTCTGACCGACACGCCGGCGGCATGAACGGTCTCGGGGTCGCCGGAGACCAGCGGATGCCACCAATAGAGGTCTTTGCCCTTGGCGATCAGCACATAGCCACAGGACGGCGGCAGCCAATTGATGGTTTTGAGGCTCTCCGGCGTCAGCTGGACGCAATCGTCGACCAGCTCCAGCCGGTTGGCGTAGTCGCGGCAGCGGCAGGTCTGCCCGTCGAGCAGCCGGCAACCGACATCGGTATAATAGGTGTCGGCGTCGTTGCCCTCTTCCTCAAGCTTATTGAGGCAGCATCGCCCGCAGCCGTCGCACAAGCTTTCCCACTCCGAATCAGTCATTTCATCCAGGGACTTGCGCCGCCAAAACGGGATATCGTCAGAACTATTGTCCGCCGTTGCCATGCTGTTCTCCGGGCGAACCTAACTATGCCCAAATTACCCCTGATTTCCATTGAGCCTGTGATAATTGCGGCCGTGGCGGTTGAACGCTTTGCCTACCGAGTTCCTACTAATTTATGGTCGGTACATTCTGTGTCGGCTAAGAAGGCGGGTCACGTGGTTCCAGCCGATTTCCGGAGCGCGCGGTAGTGACGGACATGTTCCCAGATCCGGGCGACGACTGGCGGCCCAAGCTCAAGCGGCTGCTGCTCGATATCGACGCCCGCATCGATTTTGCGATCTTTCAGGCCGGCAAGTGGGCGCGGGAACTCTATGAGCGCTTCACCGCGGCCATGGACGGCTTCCACGTCGCCGGCTGGCGGCGTTGGGTGCTGGTCGAGCCACTGTCGGAAATGGCCACGCTCGGCACCGGCGGACTGTTCCTGTTGCTGGTACTCGCGATTCCGGCTTTCCGCCAGACCTCCGACGACGACTGGCTGAAGAAAGCCGATCTCGCCGTTACCTTCCTCGACCGCTACGGCAATGAAGTCGGCAGCCGCGGCATCAAGCACAATGAATCGGTGCCGCTCGACCAGTTTCCGGACCATCTCATCAAGGCGGTGCTGGCCACCGAGGACCGGCGCTTCTACGAGCATTTCGGTATCGACTTTCAGGGCACGTTCCGCGCGCTGATGACCAACGCCCAGGCCGGCGGCGTGGTGCAAGGCGGCTCGACGCTGACGCAGCAGCTTGCCAAGAACCTGTTCCTGTCGAACGAGCGCACCATTCAGCGCAAGATCAACGAAGCCTTCCTGGCGGAATGGCTTGAGACCCATCTCACCAAGAACGAGATCCTCAAGCTTTATCTCGATCGCGCCTATCTGGGCGGCGGTGCGTTCGGCGTCGATGCCGCGGCGGAATATTATTTCGGCAAGTCGGTGCGCGACGTGACGCTTGCGGAAGCCGCGATGCTGGCCGGCATGTTCAAGGCGCCGACCAAATATTCGCCGCTGGTCAACCTGCCGGCGGCGCGCGCCCGCGCCAATGTCGTGCTCGACAATCTGGTCGCCAACGGCTTCATGACCGAGGGTCAGGTTTATGGCGCGCGGCGCAATCCGGCGACGCCGATCGATCGCACCGTCGAAGACGCGCCGAATTATTATCTCGACTTCGCCTTCGACGAGATGCGCAAGCTCGTCGATACCTTCCCCAAAACAGTCACCGACCGCTACTTCGTGGTGCGCACGGCGCTCGACTCCAATCTGCAGCGCTTTGCCGAACACGAGATCGAAAACGAATTGCGCCAATACGGCCACGATTACGGCGCGAGCCAGTCGGCAGCGGTGTTCGCCGATCTCGACGGCGGCATCCGCGCCATGATCGGCGGCCGCGATTACGGCGCGAGCCAGTTCAACCGCGCCACCGACGCGCTGCGCCAGCCCGGCTCCTCGTTCAAGCCTTATGTCTATGCGACGGCGCTCGCCAACGGCTTCACGCCGAACTCAGTGGTCGACGGCGGCCCGGTCTGCATCGGCAATTGGTGTCCACATAATTACGCCGGCGGCTTTTCCGGGCCGGTGACGCTGACCGAGGCGATCACCCACTCGATCAATGTCATTCCCGTCAGGTTGTCGATCGAGCTTGGCCACGGCAATCCGAAGCTCGGCCGCGCCATGATCGTGCAGACCGCGCGCAATTTCGGCATTCACGCGCCGCTGCCGGATACGCCATCGCTGCCGATCGGCGCCGACGAAGTCAATGTCTACGAGCACGCGGTGGCTTATGCGACCTTTCCCAATCTCGGCCGCGCGGTGACGCCGCACGCCGCGCTTGAAGTGCGCACCGGCACCGGCCAATTGGTCTGGCGCTTCGACCGCGACGGGCCGAAACCGCGACAGGTGCTCTCACCCCAAGTCGCGCTCGACATGATCAAGATGATGAATTCGGTGGTCGAGAACGGCACCGGCAAACGGGCGCAACTCGACGGCATCAAGGTCGCCGGCAAGACCGGCACCACCAATAGCTGGCGCGACGCCTGGTTCGTCGGTTACACCGGCAACTTCGTCGGCGCGGTGTGGATGGGCAACGACGATTTCTCGCCGACCAAACGCATGACCGGCGGCACGCTGCCGGCCCAGACGTGGCACAACATCATGGCCTATGCTCATCAGAGCGTCGAATTGCGGCCCCTGCCCGGCTTCCCGGCGCCGGAACACGTGCCGCCGATGCCGGATACGTCGTTCGTGGCGAGCAACGAGCCGCATCCGGCGCTGCTCACGCGCAAGGGCACCGATGCCCTTATCGCGGTGGAGCATATGCTTGACGATGCGAGCCACGCGTTGACGGCGCAGGACGCGGCGACCGGCGCGGCCAGCGTTATCGACGGCAAGCAAGGCGCGCTGACATCGCCGAACACGGTTGCGACCGTGGCGAACGCGCGCGGCGATTAGTGCAATCAGTCTTGCGGATGAGTTCTTGCGGCATGAGTTCTCGCGGCATGAGAAATAAAACCATACCGCCCGTGCGGCATAACTCCGATCCGGTTTCTTCATGCGGCTTCTGCTAGGCTCATTCATTACCTTCCTGATCGCGGCGGCCGTCGGGCTCGGCGCGACCTGGCTGACCTTGACGCGCGGCGTCGCCTTCGGCTCGCTCAATATCGGTGCGTGGACGGCCTGGCCGAAAAGCGGCTCGGTCGATATCGACCCCTATGCCCGCGCCAATATTGCGCGCACCGGCGAACTGCCGACCGGCATGGGCGACGGGGTCGCTTTCTATGCGAGATCCGACGATGCCCGGAATTCATTCGACGGCCGCTGCACCTTCACGGTCAGCGGCATGACGCCCGTGGCGCGGTATTGGACGATTACGCTCTACAATCCCGAAGGCAAGCTCGTCGCCAACACCATCGACCGGCACAGTTTCACCAGCGACGAAATCGTGCGCGACAGCGACGGCGGCTTTACCATCACGGCGGCGCCCCTGGCGCGGCCGGGCAACTGGCTGCCGACCGGCGGCGCCGACAAATTCGTATTGGTGCTGCGCCTCTACGATACGCCGATCGGGGTTTCCACCGGCACCACCAAGGAAGGACCCATGCCCGCGATCGTGCGAAAGGGCTGCTCATGATCCGCGCGCTGTTGTGGATTCTCTCTGGCCTCATCCTCGGCGGCATCGTGCATCTGTCGACGGTGCTCGCCATGCCGCAAGCGGCCAAGCAGGACGCCTATTCGCGGCTGACGCCGCTGACGCCGGTCAATACCATGGTGCAGCTCGCGGCGCCGACGGTCGACACCGCGATCATGCCGTTCATGGATCCGTCTTTTGCCGCGGCGGTCTGCCGTTACGATCTGAGCAACGGCTCGATCAAGCTGACGGCGCCGGTCAGTCAGGCCTATACGTCGGTCACGTTCTATACGCGAAAGAGCGTCGCTTATTACGCCATCAACGACCGCGCCGCCGGCCGCCGCACCATCGAGCTCGATCTGATGACGCCCGAGCAGCATGCCGACATGCCGGAGGAGGAAGACGTCACCGCGGCCGACCGGCTGATCATTGAATTGCCGGGCACCGTAGGCCTCATCGTGCTGCGGGCCCTGGCGCCTGAACCCGGCCTGATGCCGATGGCGCGGCGCGCGCTGGCGGCGGCGAAATGCGAGCTGCAGCCGGTTGAGCAGTGACGTTTTGCGCTGGTGCATGATTCAGCCCGCCCGGCCTGATCCGGTAGTGCCAACCCGCTTTCCGAAAGCCGTCAATTGAGTGCACTGTCACACGTAATTGCACTCCATAAACTTGTAGTGCGCAAACCACTTCTCCTGTAAGTAGTACTCACTTCACAGCGGGGGTTGCGGAAAACCATGAGTTCTCTTTATCTCTCCCGGCAGAAGCCTGAAGAACGGCACGCGTTGATCAACAAATTGCACGAGGCGCAGCATGGTCACTGTTTCATCTGCGAAGAAAAGATTGACCTCGCGGTTCACAAGAACGCCATCGACATCGACCATGTAGTGCCGCTAACGGTCGGCGGGAAAGATGACCCAACCAATTTTGCACTCACCCACGCGAGCTGCAACCGTTCTAAACAGGCCTCCAATTTAGAAGTGGCCCGCATTCTCTATCGATTTTCGCGCTTGAAAAAGAATTTGGAGGAAGAAAACCGTAGTCCAAATCTCGGCGATGTGCTCGCCGAGGCTGGCGGCGGAAATCACAAACTCGGCTTCAAATTGAACGGTAAAACCATAACCTATAGTTTAGCCGAACTAGGTGACAACACACTTTGCACCGTTCCAGTATATGAGGACGAACTAAGCGGATTCCGTTACTTCTTTGCTCGAATGCCAATCGAGTATCTTGCGCATGATTCCCATATCAACCCGCGATCAATTGGCGCGAACATCTCGAAACTCGTTGAGGAGTTTTATCAAAAGCGCCCTCAACTGCATGTGGCGCTGGCCTGGGTAGCGTCCAATGAAGGGCGCGGCGCGCTCCATGTGTTTGACGGCCAGCATAAAGCGGCAGCGCAGATCATGCTCGGGATACGAAACTTGCCGGTGCGTGTGTTTATAGACCCGGATGCTGACACGCTAATCACCACCAATACCAACGCTGGCACCACGCTCAAACAGGTCGCGTTTGATAAGTCCGTTCAGCGCCACCTGGGTAGCGCGCTTTATCAGGACCGCGTGCAAAGATTTCAAAAGGAAACGGGTCGTGCAGAGGATGACATCCGCTTCTCGGAGCGTGATTTGGTGAACCATTTCAAGGGACAATCGCGCGAAATAAAGCGTTTTATCCTTGATGCTCTACGCAACGGCGTAACCTCTGATCCAGAAAACAAACTTATGGATTTTATCGACCTAAGTGGGCGCGGTAAGGAACGTCCGCTATCTTATAGTACAATCGAAAAGACGTTTTACTCGTTCTTTGTATATCAAGAAGTACTTGAGACACCACTAAATTACCTTATGGAAGAAGGAGAAAATCCGCGCGACCTGGAGCGTCGACAAATTTTGCGCCTTATGAATTTAGTCGCGCAAGAGATTTACATCGGAAAGTTCGATCCTGAACTCGGGACGGACAAAATTGAGAGTCGGTTGCAGAAAGGGCACGAGTACCCACACGACCACCTCCGCGCATTTCGTATGAGCAAAGAGGAGATTGTCTACAACTGGCTAAGCTATGTAGGCCAGATCGCCCGGCAGTATTTCATTATGCTTGGCAAGCCAGACCCTGAAGAGCGACTATTTCAATATCCGTTTCCGGAGCAAGTGTGGGGCAACATCAGCAAATTCATTCGGAGTTTGATGGCTCTGCCACTCTGGGTGAATCGCGACCTTTCGGAGACAGTTTTTGGAGGCAAGCAAAACAACAGCTTCTGGAAAACTGTTTTTGAAACGGGGCGTACACCGCAAGGCATGCAGGTGCTAGCACAGCCGCTGAATTTAATTGAGATGATAAGGTAATTCTAGTGCATCCACGAGTCGTTCTGATATGACACTCGCGCCGGCTTCCTTATTAATTTACAATTATCCTCTCTCCGAGAACTTTGGTCCGCTGCCCGGCCGCAGCCGACGTTCGCTCAGGCCTAGCGCGCTAGCGTAAGCTCGGCTGCGTGATGACCACGGCCGGCGCCGAGGCATAGGCAAAGCGCGGCGCCGCGACGACCTGCACCTCATTGGCCGCGATCTGTTGCGACAGTTCCGTCAACAGCCGGTCGGCCTCGCCCGCCGCGAGTTCGGGCTCGGCGACCGCGAGGCGCTCGATGGCAAAACGATAGCTGGCGCAGCGCTGATTCAGCAACTCGTGGACCCAGGCGATGGTCAGGCTGTTCTCGGCGACGCGGGCCTGCGCATTGAAGCGCTCCATCGGGCTGAGACTGACAAGCTGCGCCATAGTCGCCTGGCGTCGCTGATCGAGATCGGCGACGTGGCGCGCAATGACGAAAAACGGACCGATCCGGACCAGGTCGTTGCGGATGTCGTCGATGATCTGATTGTAGCGCGCCGCCGTCGAGCGATAGAGCTGGTTCTGCAGCTTCTGGTAATAGAGCGTCGGATTGTAGTTCCACAAAGCGTGCTGAAACGAGTGCTTGTCGCCCCATTCGTAGACCACCGCGTCCCAGCGCTGCCGGTCATAGGGCGGCTCGATCAGCGGAAAGGCAAGATCGCGCAGCGTGTGTTCGTCGTCGGTGAGATTGTACGCCGAGATCGGCGCGCCGCCGCGGATCGCCGCTTCCTGGCCGACCCAATCGTGAATGCCGTCCCTGACCGGCGCGGGATCGACCTTGCCGAGGTCCCACAGGCTCGAACAGCCGGACAGGACGAGAAACGAGAGAACGGCCAAAACTACCGCCGGTCTCGGCTCGCGTCGGCAACTGCTCCACGTCAACATTGGGCGAACCGCTTAGCGCCGCCTCAACCGTCGACGGCTGCCATTCTGTGCCGGAGGATGCGTCTGCGGCTCGGCCCCTTCGGCTTTCGTATCGAGGTAACGCTCGATCCGAATAACCGGCAGGATGATGATCGTTGCGGATTCCTCCGCAGCGTCACGTCCGAAACGCACAATGCGCCCCTCGTTCGGGAATTTGATTACGTTACCCACCAGCCGTTTTCCTCTGCCGCCGGCAAAGTGGGTACTGCCCCCATGCGCGGTCATCGGCATCGCCATGATTAAGCAGCGCCAAGGTTAACGGCTCGCTAACGCGCAGGATTTAGTGTGGTGATCCAAATCATCTGTGTTGTTGCGATCGAGCGGCGCGTATGGAAAGCGGTAGCCTGTCGAGTCTCGATAATCTGACGCATCTGGGGTTTCGCGACGGGGTCGATATGCGGCCGACCCTCATCCGCGTGCTGACCGACCTCTACGTCCAGAAACTGGCCCATAGCTACGAGGAGAAGCGCCACTATACCGAGCTGGCGCTGCGGCTCCTCAATTCCGTGGATGCGGCGACACGGCTCGCGGTCGCCACGCGCCTGGCGCGGCATTTGTCGCCGCCGGTGCGCGTCATGGTCCGCCTCGCCTCCGATCTGCCCGAGATCGCGGCGCTGGCGCGCACGCATCCGGTCCTGCTGCCCAAGCAGGAGAAGAAACCGGCCCCGCCGCAGGTCCCGCTGACGACAAAGGCTCCGCCGGCGACGCAAGCTCCGCGCACGACACAAACTCCACCGGTGGCACATGCTGTGCGCGCGGCACCACAAGCGCCGCCGGCAGCGCAAACTCTCCCGGCGTCGAGAGGACCGGACCCGGTCAACCCGCCGCAAGTCCCCGCTCCGGCCGCGCCGCCGCTGCCGCCCAAGCGCGAGAGGCCGGAACGGCCTGCTGCGGCGACGAGGAGCACGATCACCGCCGATGTCGCGAGCGAACTCAACGAGCAATTCTTCGCGGCAAGCGCGGACGAGCGCCGCCTGATCCTGCTCAATCTCCACATCGCCGTACCGATGCCGGCGGGCCGCGTCGGCTTGAGCAAGGAGGCCATCGTCATCAAGCGGCTCGAAACCGCGGCTCTTGCGCATAACCGCGAAGATTTCGCCGCTTATCTGGCGCAAGCGATCCGCGTTGCGCGCATGCAGGCGCGCCGCATCACCGCCGACGATCTCGGCGAGCCGATCGTCGCCGCGGCGAAGGCGCTCAACATGCCGCGCGACGTACTCTATCGCGTGCTGCTGTTCGTCAATCCGACCGTCGGCCATTCGGTCGCGCGCGTGCATGCGCTCGCCGCTTTGTTCGACGAGATGACGGTGCAGGCGGCCGAACACCTGGTCACAATCTGGCAGGCGCTGCACAATTCCGAACGCGCGGGCTTGCAGCGGCCGTTGACGAAGGACGAGGAAGCGCGCGCACGCGCGCGAACCGCGACCGCAACAGTGCGCCGCGCGCCGGCGCCGCGACGAAACGACGAACGCCGCGACGCGTCGTGATTTATTGAGCGCGAATTAGCCCGGGACGAGGTCCAGAAAATTCCGGCCGGCGGCATCGTCGACTTCGACGATCCACACATCGGGGTCAAATTTGATCTCGCGCGTCAGATAAGCCTCGACAGTAGCATCAGACGCCGGCCGTTCGGCAAGACAAGGAACGAAGGACCGGTCGCCGCGGCCGCTATCGACCTCGCTCTGCGGCGCCGGTCCATAAAGGTCCGAAGTTCCATTGAGGCGGTCGATGCGGACATAGATCGCGCCGGCCTCTTCGGCGCCGCGCCGGCGCACCACGCCGAACGTGCCCTCGACCTGGCAGCGGCGCAAATAGGCTGCGACCCACAATGCGGATTTAAGGCGCATGCCGTGTCCCGTGGCGCGCAGTCAATCCGCGCGAGCCCAATCCATAACCACGGAACGCACGCTTTGCGAAGACCGGCCGCTCAATTTAAAGGATGGCCGACCAGCGCTGTAAGCTCGCTGACCAGGCGCTCGCTGACACGCCCGGTGACCGGCAGTTTGTGCTCACGCTCGAATTTCTGGATCACGGCGCTGGTGTTCTCGTCGAGAACGCCGGTGGGCTTGATCTGGCCGTAGCCATATTCCGACAGCGCACGCTGAACCGCGGCAACGCGCGGCGACGGCGCGATCAGATCGGCGATCGGATCGTCGCGCCGCGCGGCTACCGGTTGCGGCTGCGGCGTGACAACGCCGGGCGCGATCAGGCGCGGCGTGACGGTTTGCTCGGCAAGCTTTTCGGTCGATCTGTCGCCTTTGGCCGCGGCGGTCGTGCTGCCGGTCGATGGCCCCGCACCGGCATTGCTTGACGCGGCGGCAGGTGGGGCAAAATACGGCGCCGACCGCGAGCCGGTCTGCAGGAAGACGGCATTGACGACGACGATGGTGCTCAGCGCGGCTGCGGTCACGAGCGCGGCAAAATCCATCGGCCGCTGCGCCGCCCGGTCCCAGACGCCGAACAACAGCGCGCCGCCCGCGCTCACGGCGCGCAGGTGCAACGGAAGCGGGGTCTTGCGGCGCCTAGGCACTTTTCCTCACCTGAATGTCTTGGTGAATGTCTTGGCGTTCCAGCAGCGGCGCGGCTTCGCCAGCGGGACCGGAATGTTGTTCGTGAGCGGTGGCCGCCAAATAACTCACCACGCCGGCCGGCTGACGAGCGGCAGGCTTTCTTGCCGGCTGCGCGCGCTCACAATCGAGCGGCAAGCGCACCGTGACGCGCGTGCCCTGCCCTATGCGGCTATTGATCGACATGTTGCCGCCGTGCAGCTGCACCAGTCCCTTGACGATGGACAGTCCAAGCCCGGTGCCGGCGTGGCGGCGGTCATAGGAGGCCGCAGCCTGGAAATAGGGCTCGCCGACGCGCGCCAGATCCGCTTCGCCGATGCCGACGCCGTCGTCCTCGACGGCAAAGGTGATCGTGGCCGCTTCGGCGCGCGCCGAGACGGTGACGGTGCCGCCGCGATCGGTGAAGCGGATCGCATTGGACACGAGGTTGAGCAGGATCTGTTGCACAGCGCGCTTATCGGCGACGATGTCAGGAAGCTCGGCTAAGGCAAGTCTTTCCAGGCGAACGCCCGCCTCGCTTGCGCGCAAGGCCAGAAGGCCGCAGCAACTCGCGACCACGTCAGCCGGCGCAAAGGGCTCGGGCGTGATGGCGAAATTGCCGGTCTCGATCTTCGACATGTCGAGAATGCCGTTGACCACCGACAACAGATGCTTGCCGGAATCGTTGATGAGCACGGCATATTCGTTGCGCCGCTTGCCGTCGAGCATCAGCTCCTCTTCCTTCGTCAGCATGTCGGAAAAGCCGATGACGGCATTGAGCGGCGTACGCAATTCATGACTCATGGTGGCGAGGAAGCGGCCCTTGGCCTCATTGGCGCGCGCGGCCTCGGCATGCGCATCGATTTGCGCCTGCTGCAGCCGCTTGCGCTCGGTGACGTCGCGCAAGACCGCGACGACTTCATGGGCATCACCGGCGTCCGCCGTTGTCCGATCGAGCGGCCGGGCGCGCATTTCGATCCAGATGAATTCAACAACCGGCTCGCCATTCGCATCGGCGCTGTCGCGGCGGACCCGGAATTCGACCGAGCTTGCTTCACCGAGCGCGGCGGCATCGCCCAGCGCGGTGAGATAAGCCGGGCGATCGACGACATGGACGCGCTCGAACAGGCCGTGACCCTGCAGACCGGCGACGCGGGCGCCGAATAGCGCCTCGGCGGTGGGTGACACGAACAGCACGGCGCCATCGCGGCCGTGCCGCGTGATGACGTCGGTGATATTGCGCGCCAGAAGCCGGTAACGGTCTTCCTCGCTGTAGAGCAGCCAGAAACTGGTGCGCGCCTGCGCCTCGGCGCCGAGCGCAAGGCCGGTGGCATAGAGCCCGGCGGAGACGATGCCGAGTGCCGCGAAAGCTGCCGGCGTATCCGCAACCGGCGGCGGCAACAGATGATACTCGCCAAGCACGACCAAAAGCCCGGCCGCGCTCAGAGCGAAGGTCGAAGCGAGCGAGACGACGCGGCGTGACGCCGACAGCGCGGCCTCGAGCGGCACGACCACCAGCCAGATCGCGGCGAATGAAGCGATGCCGCCGGTCGAGGCGGCGACCGCCGTCACCAATCCGGTCAGCGCCAGAGAGGACAGCACATGCGCGCTCTGATAGCGGCCGGTACGGGACAGATAGTGCGCGATCAGGATCGGAACGATGAGCCAGGCGAAAGCGACCATTTCGATCGTACCCGGCGCGCCGCGGATCAGGAGATAGGCGGGAAAGCAGGCGAGCGCGATGACGCTGCCGAGAAGACGCGGCGCAATGAAAGCGCGATGGCGCGCCGCGGTCAGCACGTCGCGTTGCGCGGTCGGATGGACCAGCGTGTCAATATAGTGACCTATCGGCGCAAGCAGGCCCAATTCCCATTGCACGCCCGGCTATGCAGACGCGCCCCCTTTTTTTCTATGGGCGCGATCGTGTCAGAGGCCGCTTAAGCGAAAGCTAAGGTCGCCGGCACGCGGCCGGTCACGGCACCGTTGCCGGCCGCCGTGGCGCACCCGCCGCGATGGATTCCGGCGTCATGGTGAACGGCTCGTTGCCAAAATCGGCGGCGCAATTGCGCGTCGGATGCGGAAGGACTGCCGAATTGCCGATATCTGTTCGCGCAAAGTAACCGTCAGCCCCTTGATAGCAGCGCGCAATGTGAGGGAACCGGCATTCGCTCAAATTTTAGGTAAATAAAATTATTTCAAATTGATCTAAAATTTGCGGCTTATTCTCGTCAATTATGCGCAAAAACGTACCGAGTGATCGAACGCAGCTTTCAATGCTGCCTGCTACGGTGCCCCCACGTGCGACAATGTTTGTCGCGGGGGATATGGGTGTCATGTTCTTTCTGTTGCGCATGGCGTTTTGGCTCAGCATTGTGCTGATCCTGTTGCCGACCGGCACCTCGCAGCAAGTGCCCGCGAACAGCGTGGGCGCCACCGACGCGATTTCGGCGGCTTCCGCCACCGTCGGCGATCTGCGGCAGTTCTGCGCGCGCCAGCCTGATGCGTGCACGGTCGGCTCGCATGTCGCGACCGAACTCGGCTACAAGGCCCAGGCCGGCGCCAAGATGCTCTACGAGTTCCTGACCAACTCCATGGCGACCAGGGATGGCGTCAAGGATAGTGGATCACCTACCGGTACGGCGGGCCATTTCAGCAAAGCCGATCTGGACAAGCCGTCGATGGACCCGGCCGCGTTCAACCGCGCCTCGCAGAATACGCTCAACTCGACCGATCTCGCGCCGGCATGGCGGGGTCCGGCGCGCAAGGACGCCAAGCGCAACATCTAGGATTGCTGTGGCCCGGCGCGAAAACATCAACCCGAAAACATCGACCCGCCACGCGCGACGCCCTATATAGAGCGCATGACTGAGCGCTTCGGCAATATCGACGACATTACCGACAATTTCGCGATCCTCGACGATTGGGACGACCGTTACCGCTACCTGATTGAACTCGGGCGGGAACTGCCGCCGCTGTCGGCTGCCGCGCATAACGACGCCAATAAGGTGCAAGGCTGCGCCAGCCAGGTCTGGCTCGATACCACCGTGAGCCGCAACGGCTCGGAAAGCCCCGTCCTGACCTTCGAGGGCGACAGCGACGCCCATATCGTGCGCGGGCTGATCGCCATCCTGCTTGCGACGTATTCGGGCCGGCCCGCAACCGACATTGTCGTCATCGACGCCATCAAGCTGTTCGAGGGGCTCGGCCTCAAGGAGCATCTGACGCCGCAGCGCTCCAACGGCTTCCGCTCGATGGTTGAGCGGATTCGCGCCGATGCCCGCGCGGCGCTGGCGCCGGCCGCCTAGGCAGGTCGCGCAATCAGGGCGCACAAAAGCCCGTCATTCTAGTCGCGCCAGCGATCGTGTAGTCTCGCCCGGGGCGTAGGTGGGCATCGCTTTGAGCACTTTTAATCTCCGCGCAGGATTGGTCGACATATTTGCCGGCGCGGTGTGCAGCGTCTTGTCGGTCGCCTATTGCCTGTCTTACGCGGCGCTGATTTTCACCGGCCCACTTGAACATTACCTGTCCTACGGCATCGCGGTCACATTCCTGTCGGCGGCTATCGGCGGAACGATTGTGGCGCTACGCAGCTCGCTGCCCTTTGCCATTGCCGGACCGGACAGCTCGATCTCGGTCGTTATTGCCGCGCTCGTCACAACGATCGTGCAGCAGCTTGTGGCCCGCGGTGCGACCGATCTTCTTGGTCCGGTGCTCATCGCCATGTCGCTTGCGACCGGGCTCACGGGACTGCTCCTTTGTATGCTCGGGTTCACCCATGCCGGACGTGCGATCCGTTTCGTACCCTACCCGGTGATCGGGGGCTTTCTCGGCGCAACCGGTTGGCTGATGGTCACTGGCGCCATCCAGATCGTGACCAATCAGCGCCCGACGCTCGACAATCTTGGCGCGTTCTTCGACGCCGCGGCGACAGCACGCATCGCCCCGGCCGTCGCTGTCGCCGCTTTGCTGTTCCTGCTGCGGCGACGATCGAAGAATCCGTTCATCCTGCCTAGCGTATTGGTCGCGGCATTCTTCGTCGCACATATCGTGCGCCTCCTGAGCGGCATGACGCTTGCCGAGGCGCAAACGGCGGGCTGGATGTTCCATCTGCAGCCCGCGGCGGGACTGAGCCTGCCGTGGAAGCCGCAAGTTCTGGCGGACTTTCCCTGGGCGTCGCTGCCGTCGCTGACCGGCGACGTGCTCGCGGTGATGTTCATCACCATCGCGACGCTGCTCCTCAACACCACCGGCATCGAGATCGCCACCCGCACCGAGGCCGATATCGAGCGCGATCTGAAAGTTTTAGGCTTTGCCAATGCAGCAACCGCGGCGCTCGGCGGCTATGTCAGCTGCACGTCACTGAGCCGCTCGATCCTGGTGCGGACCGTCGGCTCGCAAAGCCGGCTCGCCGGACTGACGGTCGCCGCCATCTCGGCCGCGGTGCTGTTCGCCAACGGTTCGTTCCTCGGCTATGTGCCGAAATTCGTGCTCGCCAGCGTGCTGATCTATCTGGGCGCCGACCTCGTCTATCAGTGGCTTGTGCACGCGTCGCGGCGGCTGTTGCCGCTCGAATACCTGTCGCTGCTCGCAATCGCGGTCCTGATCATCTATTCCGGATTCGTCGCCGGCGTGCTGATCGGCATCGTCATCGGCTGCGCCACCTTTGCGCTGAGCGCCAGCCGCGTCAGCGCGATCAAATTCAGCTTCGATGGTTCGGAATTCCGCTCCTCGCTCGATCGTGGGCCTTATGAGTTGTCATTGCTGGCCGATCACGGCGGCGAGCTGCAGGGCATGGCGCTGCAGAGCTATCTGTTTTTCGGCTCGGCCAACCGGCTTTACCAGCACGTCAAGGGACTGTTGATGCACCAGCCGAACTGCCGCTTTCTGATCTTCGATTTTCGCCTGGTGACCGGGATCGATTCATCGGCGACCCACAGCTTCGCGCAGATCAAGGAGGCAGCGGCCGCTTACAACGCGCAAGTCGTGCTGGTTAACCTGACGACGGAACTCGAGCGCGCGTTCCGCACCGCGCATTTCATTTCCGACGATGTCATCATTGCGCCGAATCTCGACCGGGCGCTCGAATCCTGCGAACAGCAGATCATCGAAGCGCATCACACCGGCGGTGACGATGCCGGATCGCTGCGTACCTGGCTCGCCGCCGCGCTCGGCGACGCACAATTGGCCGACCGCCTGACCGAATATTGCCGCCGGATGGAAGTGCGCAGCGGCGACGTCATCGCGCGCGAAGGCGATGCAGCGACGTCAATGCATTTCATTCTCGAAGGCCGCATCGGCATCGTCGTCGACCTCGGCGAAGGGCGGACCATGCGCGTGCGCAGCCTCGGCCGCCACACCACGATCGGTGAAATGGGGCTGATCACTGGCCGGCCGCGCAGCGCGACCATCGTCGCCGAAGATGAGAGCGTGCTGTTCGAGCTCACCGCCGAAGCTTACGCGCGCATCAAGAAAGAGGAGCCGACGTTGAGCCAGGCGCTTCTCGGCTACATTGTCTCGGTGATGTCGGAGCGCTTGAGCTTCGCCAACCGCGCGGTCGGCGTGTTGCAACGCTGAGCAATCACCGTCCGAGTTGCCTGCGCTATTTGCGGCGGCGGCGCTGCTGGCCGAGCCCCATCTGCTTGGCGAGCTGCGAGCGCGCCTCGGCATATTTCGGCGCCACCATCGAATAATCGGGCGGCAGGCCCCACTTCTCGCGATATTGATCGGGCGTCATGTTGTAGCGCGTGCGCAGATGACGCTTGAGCGATTTGAATTTCAGGCCGTCTTCGAGACAGACGATATATTCGGGCGTCACCGAGCGCTTCACCGGCACGGCGGGTTTCAGCGGTTCGGCCGCGGCCGCCACTTGGCCGCCGGAAACGCGCTTCAAAGCCGAAAAGATCTGTCCGATCAGATTTGGGATTTCGGCGCTCGGCACCGAATTGTTGCTCACATATGCCGACACGATGTCAGCGGTCAGTTCGATATAAACGCTGTCCCCTGAATTCTCGGCCATAGTGTCTGATCTCTCGCAAAATGTTGATCTGGCACTTCCAAGTTTGGACGACGATGTCCGGACCGCGCCGGTCGCGCGTTCCACTTCCAGCTCCACTCAAAGCATTCGAATGCTACAGTTCATGTGGTACAAAGTGAAACTACCCACGTACACTTAGCGTATATTACGTTACAGGAATAAATGCAATAAAACACTGCCGCAGCATGCGTATCCATGCCGAATTAATCCAGTATAAATTTGGTGATCAGTTCCGTGTGTCTTGCTCGATATGCGCGCGCAGTTCGGCGATCGAGCCGAAGCGCAACGTGCCTTGCGGCAATTGCGCTTCGATGGAGCCGTCCGAGTACAGCGTGTAGGCCATGCCGTCGACAACGCCGGATTTGAGAACCGTGAGAGGTTCGGCGGTTTCCTCTGGCGTGACCATAGGCGGCGGCTCGACGCCGTGTTCTTCAATCACCGGCGCGGGCGCGATGGCGGGAATTTCGGGCACTTCGGCAGGCACCGCCGCTTGAGCCAGCACGCGGCGCGGCCGCGCCCCTTTTGGCCAGAGCGCATCGAAGGCCGGGCTTTTTGGCCGCTCAGTCGTCAGCGGCACCCGAGCGGTCGCGTCCAGCCGCGTTGAGACCCTGGCCGTCGCCGACATGGAGGCCGACATCGACGCCGCGCCAATGCGCGCTCTGACGGCGCGCGGCGCGAATGGGTCTACGCTTTCAACATCGTCACTGACGGCCGCCGGTGCAAACGGGCGCGGTGCAGGATCGATCTCTTCGGACGCCGGAGCCGGCCCAGCGCGCACGATGCTCGGGAATTTTTGGCTCGGGAATCTTTGCGGCAGATCGTCCACGCGTTTTTCAGCCGCGGGCGCAAGCGGGACCGGCGCGCCAACTGGCGCGGTCGTCGGCAAGCGTGCGATCTTAACCGGGAGTGGAATTCGCGACGGCTCGCTCGGCGGTTCGGCTACGGTCGCATCTGCCTTTACAGGCTCCGGCGTTTCGCCTGCGCGAGCGGTGCGCGCCACCGGCTGCCGCGCCGCCAGCGCCAGTTCGATGCGCTGGAGCACCCGCAACCCGAAGCCAAGACCAATGAGGAGGAGACCGCCGACCACGGCAACAATGCCGGGCGTCAGCAGGCCGCTGTCAAATGTGTGGTCGTGGACAGACAGACCGGATGCGGCAAGGACCACGCCGGCCACACTCAACACCGCACCGAAAGTCAACAAAAACAAGTACATAGCCTTTGTCGGCTGCGCCCCGACATGCACAAGCCGCCCTTTGCAATGATTGTGGCGACGCATCCACAATGGCGCAAGGACTCGCAAGGACTATTGTCTTAGTTTTCCCGTCTCAAGTTGCGGGAATTTGGCGATCTCGTTAATCGCGCGGCCCGTTGCCGAACCCCCTGCATTAGCCCTATCTAGAGGAACCATTCTCTTTCCCGGGCGGTTTCACCGTCGCACAGCCGACGCCCAAGACTTCGTCCAAGGCTTCACCTGCAGACTTCACATTGAGGAGTAGATCAATGGCATTCACCCTGCCCGAACTGCCCTATCCGTACGACGCGCTCGGCCCGCAAATGTCGCGCGAGACCCTCGAATTCCATCACGACAAGCATCACCAGGCCTATGTGACCGCTGGCAACAATCTCGCCAAAGGCACGGAATGGGAAAACAAGTCGGTCGAGGAAGTCGTGGTCGGGACCTATGGCAAAGTGCCTGGTCTCTTCAACAACGCGGCGCAGCACTACAACCACACCCATTTCTGGAAGTGGATGAAGAAGGGCGGCGGCGGCGACAAGCTTCCGGGCAAGCTCGAAAAGCAGATCACGACCGACATCGGGCCGATGGCGAAGTTCAAGGAAGACTTCACCCAGGCCGGCATCACGCAGTTCGGCTCGGGCTGGGCCTGGCTTGCGGTCAAGGACGGCAAGCTCACCATCATGAAGACGCCGAACGGCGAGAACCCGCTGGTGCACGGCGGCAAGCCCATTCTCGGCTGCGACGTGTGGGAGCATTCCTACTACATCGACTATCGCAACCGGCGGCCGGATTACTTGAAAGCCTTCCTCGATCACCTGGTCAATTGGGACTACGTGACCGAGATGTACGAAGCGGCGATGAAGTAAGCCTTCGCGCTACAACGTAAAGGGCGCGCGGTTGCCGCGCTGCAACAATCAAAGCGGGGCCCTGCATTCGCGCATCGCGGCCCCGCTTTCGCACGCCGGCATTTGGTCAAGCGACAGGCGTTGCAAGAATGCGGTGCAACAAAATGCGCTCGGCAAATTTGACGCATTGTGCTTGATGAAATTGGACCGCAAAAGTTCCCTCGATGAGTTTCCTTGCGCGCGTCTCAACCGGACCGATTCGTGCAACAGGCTGCCGTAAGCTCCCTCACTCTCCGGTCTGAATCGATCCCCGCGGCGCGGGTGCTCGACGCCTTGGCGCTGTGCGTGCTGGCGGTCACCGCTGTGATCGCTTGCGCGACGTTTCGCGATTACGGGCTCGGCTGGGACGACTACACGCATTCGCAATACGGCGCGCTGTTGATCGCGCTCTACAAGTCGGGCTTCACCGACCAGCGGGCGCTGTCCTTCGTCAATCTCTACATGTATGGCGGCGGCTTCGACATGATCGCGACGCTCGCGGCCAAAGTGCTGCCATTCAGCTTGTTTGAAACGCGGCGCCTCGTCGGCGCACTTGTCGGCTTGATCGGCCTATTCGCGACCTGGCGCTTGGGACGCCGGCTCGGCGGACCATGGGCGGGCTTGATCGCGCTGGTGCTCGTCGCCACCTGCCCGCTCTACTACGGCCACATGTTCATCAATCCCAAGGACGGGCCGTTCGCCGCGGTGATGGTGATCGCGCTTCTCGGCCTCGTTCGCGCCTTCGAAGAATATCCGCGCCCGACCCCGCCGACGCTCGTGCTCTGCGGCTTGGGCTTCGGTTTGTCCATCGGCGCGCGCGTGCTCGGCGGCTTCGCGCTGATGGAGGCGCTGTTTCCGCTGCCGCTCATCCTTGCCATCAGGACGCGCGCATCCGGATGGAAGTCCGCGCTCGCCGAAGGCGGCACGTTTCTGGTGCCGTTCATTCCGGCGGCGATCTTCGCCTATCTGCTGATGGGCCTGGTCTGGCCGTGGAGCGTGGTGTCGCCGCTCAATCCGTTCCGCGCCGTCGAATATTTCTCGACGGTGTTCGAGAAGCCGTGGCGCGAGCTGTTTGCCGGCCAGTTGATCCCGGTCGACGACATGCCGCGCAGCTATGTGCCGACGCTGTTTGCGCTCCAGGTGCCGGAATTGATGCTGGTGCTCGGCCTCGGCGGACTCGTCGGCGCGCTGATCTTCGTGGCGCGCGGCGACGACAAGAACGGCGCCGACGCCGGCCGCCGCGCCGCGGTCTTTGCCGTCGTGCTGGCGGCAACGCTGCCGATCATAATTGCAGTCATGACGCGGCCGGTCGTTTACAACGGCATCCGCCATATCGTCTTTGTACTGCCGCCCTTCGCCGTGCTCGGCGGCCTTGCCGCGGCGTGGATCGGCCAACGGCTGGCGGCCTACGGCAGAAGCGCCGTCATTGCCGGCGGTCTCGCTCTGATCGCGGGTGTCGCCTTCCCTATCGTCGACATGGTGCGGCTGCATCCTTACGAATACACCGATTACAACCATCTCGCCGGCGGCGTGCCCGGCGCGCGCAAGAATTTCATGCTCGATTATTGGGGCCTGTCGTTCAAACAGGCCGCGCAGAAATTCGCCGCCTATATCCGCACCGATCGCAGCGCCGGCCATAACCGCGTGTGGAAGGTCGCGGTCTGCGGCCCGCACCCGCCGGTCGCGGTCGCGCTCGGCAGCAGCCAATATAACATCGTCTGGGATCCCAAGGACGCCGACTTCGCCATGGTGCTCGGCGAATTTTATTGCGCCAAGCTCGATGCGCCGGTGCTGTTCGACGTGGTCCGCGACGGCATCACCTATGCCCGCGTCTATGACCTGCGCGGCCGCAACATAACGTCACTGCTCACCGTGCCGGGCATCGACAAGACGAACTACTGACGTGCTCGGCCTGCATGATGTCGAGGTTGCGGATTGTGTCGCGCGCGTAAGGCGTCGGCTGAGCGGCCAACCACTTTGGAAAGCTGCAGGAGCTGTCCGGCCAGCGGGCTTGTCTTACGCCAGACCATGCCGATCGTTCGCGAAGGTTGCGGATCCTTGAAACGAGCGACAGACACCGACGCCGAGCAGGTCTCCACCGGCACGGCCATTTCCGGAATCAAAGTGACGCCCATGCCGGCGCTGACCATTTGCACAAGGGTGGAGAGCGAGCTTGCATCGAGCGTCTGCCGTGGCAGCGACGATTGCATGTGACAGAACGACAGCGCCTGATCGCGAAAACAGTGCCCCTCTTCGAGCAACAGGAGCCGCATGTCGCGCAGCGCTTCGCTCGTCGGCACGGGCACCCCTTCATCCTCACCCGGCCGGACCAGCAGGAAATTCTCCGCAAACAGCGCGACCTCGGTCAGCGAAGGCTCGGAGACCGGCAGAGCGACAATTGCGGTGTCGAGCCGGCCTTCGGCAAGTTCCCGGATAAGCTTCGACGTCAGCGCCTCACGGACGTGAATTTCAAGTTCGGGACGCGTTCGCGTGATGTTGCCGATGACGGTCGGCAGCAGATAGGGCGCAATCGTCGGGATCATGCCGATGCGCAGCCGGCCGGCGAGCCGGTCCTGCGACGCGCGCGCGAAGTCTCCGAGTTCGTCGATCGAGCGCAGGATGTCGCGGACGCGCAGCGCGGCCTCTTGTCCGAATTGCGTCAGCCGGACTTGCCGCGCCCCGCGCTCGATGAGCACGGCGCCCAGGACCTCTTCGAGTTCCTTGATCTGCATCGACAGCGCCGGCTGCGAGATCGCGCAAGCCGCAGCCGCGCGTCCGAAGTGGCTATGCGTTGCCAGCGCATCGAAATAGTGCAGCTGCCGCAGTGTGACCTCGACCATCAGAATATCTTATCGCTGCAATCACCAAAGTCAATTTTACTGATGGAGTGCATTGGGGTAGAACACGCCCAACGCCCCTAAAACCCCAGCCGATGGAGAGAGACCATGGACGACGTGACCAAGTGTCCGTTTCACGCGACCGCCAAAGTCAACAGTGACTGGTGGCCGGACCAGTTGAGCCTCCAGGGTCTGCACCAGAAATCCGCCCTGTCCGATCCGATGGGCAAGGACTTCGACTACGCCAAGGAGTTCAAGAGCCTCGACCTCAATGCGGTGGTCAAAGACCTTCATGCCTTGATGACGGACTCGCAGCCGTGGTGGCCGGCCGACTTCGGCCACTATGGTGGACTGTTCATCCGCATGGCCTGGCACAGCGCGGGCACGTACCGCATCACCGACGGCCGCGGCGGCGCCGGCGCCGGACAGCAGCGCTTCGCGCCACTGAACTCCTGGCCGGACAATGCCAATCTCGACAAGGCACGTCGGTTGCTGTGGCCGATCAAGCAGAAATACGGCCGCAAAATCTCCTGGGCCGACCTGATGATCCTCGCCGGCAACGTCGCGCTCGATTCGATGGGCTTCAAGACGTTCGGTTTCGCCGGCGGCCGCGCCGACGTCTGGGAGCCCGAAGAGCTTTATTGGGGCCCCGAAGGCACATGGCTCGGCGACGAGCGCTACAGCGGCGAACGCCAACTGGCCGAACCGCTCGGCGCCGTGCAGATGGGCCTCATCTACGTCAATCCGGAAGGGCCGAACGGCAATCCCGACCCGCTCGCCGCCGCCAAGGACATCCGCGAGACGTTCTTCCGCATGGCGATGAATGACGAGGAGACCGTCGCGCTGATCGCCGGCGGTCACAGCTTCGGCAAAACCCACGGCGCCGGCGATCCGTCACTGATCGGACCGGAGCCGGAAGGCGCGGCCATCGAGGACCAAGGCCTCGGCTGGAAGAGCAAGCATGGCACCGGCCACGGCGCCGATGCCATCACCGGCGGCCCGGAAGTCACCTGGACGCAAACGCCGACCAAGTGGAGCAACCACTTCTTCGAGAACCTGTTCAAGCACGAATGGGAACTGACGAAGAGCCCGGCGGGCGCCAAGCAGTGGAAGGCCAAAAACGCGGATGCCACGATCCCGGACGCCTTCGACAAGTCGAAGAAGCATGTACCGACCATGCTGACCACCGACCTGTCGCTGCGGTTCGATCCGGCCTACGAAAAGATTTCGCGGCGCTTCTACGAGCACCCGGAGCAGTTCGCCGACGCCTTCGCTCGCGCCTGGTTCAAGCTCACGCACCGCGACATGGGACCGATTCAACGTTATCTCGGCGCGCTGGTGCCGAAGGAAACGCTGATCTGGCAGGACCCGATCCCGGCGGCCGCTCATCCGCTGATCGACGACAAGGACGCGGCTTCGCTGAAGGCGAAAATCCTCGGCTGCGGCCTCACCGTCTCGCAACTCGTGTCGACGGCTTGGGCATCGGCATCGACGTTCCGCGGCTCCGACAAACGCGGCGGCGCCAACGGCGCGCGCATCCGTCTCGCGCCGCAGAAGGACTGGGAGATCAACCAGCCGGCCCAGCTCAAGACCGTCCTGGCGAAGCTCGAGGCGATCCAGAAGGAGTTCAACGCCGGCGGCAAGAAGGTTTCGCTCGCCGACCTGATCGTTCTCGGCGGCTCTGCAGCGGTCGAAAAGGCCGCGAAAGACGCCGGCACCGACGTGAAGGTCCCCTTCACGCCGGGACGCATGGATGCCTCGCAGGAACAGACCGACGTCGAGACCTTTGCTCCGCTCGAACCCCGTGCCGACGCCTTCCGCAATTATATGAGCGGCAAGCGGCAGTTCATGCAGCCTGAAGAAGCCTTGGTGGATCGGGCGCAATTGCTGACGCTGACGGCGCCGGAAATGACGGTTCTGCTCGGCGGGTTGCGCGTCCTCGGCGCCAATGCCGGAGGCTCCAAGCACGGCGTCTTCACCAAAAAGCCCGAGACGCTGAGCAACGACTTCTTCGTCAATCTGCTCGACATGGCGACCGAATGGCAGCCGTCAAAGGACGGAATCTATGAAGGCCACGATCGCAAGACCAAGGCGGCCAAGTGGACCGGCACCCGTGTGGACCTGATCTTCGGTTCGCACTCGCAGTTGCGCGCGCTTGCGGAGGTCTATGGCAGCGGGGACGCCAAGGAGAAGTTCGTGAAAGACTTCGTCGCAGCCTGGACCAAGGTGATGAACCTCGACCGCTTCGATGTCGCCTGATCTCGGGTCTTAAAAAAATCAGGGCGGCGTCTCAAAATCACTCGAGACGCCGCCCTTCGATTACTTACCTTCTCTCGTGCGCTTGATGCGCTTCAAGCGCAAACCTTCGTTGCACGCGCGAAGTCCCAATAAAGCTCGCGCGCCTTGCGATAAAACGGACCGGGCTGCAGCATGCGGTCGTCGATGCGGGTGATCGGCGACACTTTGGTGTAATTTCCGGTCGAGAAGATTTCATCGGCATTCTGAAAATCGGCATAGGGCAGCGTGGTCTCGACCACGCTGCATCCGGCGTCGCGCAACAGGCCGATGATGCGGCTCCGCGTGATGCCGGCGAGAAAGGTGCCGTTGGTCTCCGGCGTGAAGACGGTGCCGTCCTTGACCATGAAAACGTTGGCAGTACCAAGCTCGGCGACATTACCGAGCATGTCGCACATCAGGCAATTATCAAAGCCTCGCGCTTTGGCCTCGATCAGCGCGCGGGCATTGTTGGGATAGAGGCATCCGGCTTTGGCATCGAGCACGGCCGTGTCGCGCGTCGGCCGCCGATAGGACGACAGCGTGATCGCGGTGCCGGCCGGATTAGGAAACGGCGCGGCGTAAATCGTAAGACACCAATTGGTCAATTCGGGGTCGGGCCGAACGCCGCCCGGCGCGCCCTCCTCCGCCCAATACATCGGGCGGATGTAAAGCGCCTCGCCCTTATCGAAGCGATGGATGCCCTCGCGGACCAGCGCCGTCCAGGCATCTTCCGTCACCACCGGCTTCAGACACATGGCCTTGGCGGATCGATTGACGCGGGCGATATGCAGATCGAGATCGGGCGTGACGCCCTCGAACGCGCGGGCGCCGTCGAACACCGAGGTGCACAGCCAAGCGCCGTGTGTGCGCGGACCCATGATCGGCACATTGCCTTCGTGCCAGTCGTCTTCGAAAAACGTCCAGGTCTTCGACCAGGCGATGGAACGGCGCGTCACGTCATCCTCCCACCCAATGCGCATACCGGCACGCATGTGGTTATGGCGTATATAGTCATGACATGGCCTTCGTGACCAAGCCCTTAGCGCCATGACAGCCAGAGCGGAGCCCGAGATATGAACGAGGTTTATGTCTTTGATGCCTATGGCACCTTGTTCGACGTGCATGCGGCGATTGCGCGTCATCGCGCGGCCGCGGGCCCCGACGCCGATCGTTTTTCTGAAGCGTGGCGAACGAAGCAACTCGAATATAGCTGGACGTTAACGTTAGCGGGCCGCTACACCGATTTCTGGACACTGACCGAGCGGGCGCTGGATTACGCGTTCGCACGCTTT
Source organism: uncultured Alphaproteobacteria bacterium (assembly GCA_963746715.1). Lineage (GTDB taxonomy): Bacteria > Pseudomonadota > Alphaproteobacteria > Rhizobiales > Xanthobacteraceae > BOG-931. The sequence continues at coordinate 190,174 of CAVVCW010000008.1, forward strand.
CCTTCTGTCGATCGCGCGCTGCGGCAAAATCTCCTCGACGCCTATTTCAAGCTCGATGCTTTTGTCGACGCGCGCGCCGCGCTCGAAAATCTCAAGGCGCGCGGACTGAGCACCGCGATCCTGTCCAACGGCTCGCCGCCCATGCTCGAGGCTGCGGTCACCGCCTCGGGCATGGCGAATGTGCTCGACACCGTGCTCTCGGTCGACGCCGTGCGCGCCTATAAGCCGCGGCCCGAAGTCTATGCGCTCGTCACCGCGCGCTTCGCCGTCGAACCGCAACAGGTTGCCTTCGTCTCGTCGAACCGCTGGGACGTGATGGGCGCCGCGGCCTTCGGCTTCCGCCCGTTCTGGGTCAATCGCGCCAAAATGCCCGATGAATATCCCGAGCAGCCGCCGCTGCGCGTCATCGCCGATCTCTCGGCGCTGGCATCGGCCGTGAACTGACGGGAAGGCTAGGCGTTGACGGCGACCGGTTCCGGCGCCACCGCCGGCAGGAGCTTCGGCGGGACAAAATGGCCCTGCTCGATTTCCTCGATCTGGCGATCGATCTGCTTCATGACGTAGCGCGAATACGGCCCGACATGCAGATAGAACGCCATCAGCGTGACGATGCCGCGTACTGAATTCGGATTGATCGACATGCAGGTCGTGAAGGCTTTCCAGAAGCGTTCGCGGCCTTCCGGCAGGCGATTCATCAGGTCATGCACCAGCTTGATGGTCGAGACGCGGCCCCGGATATCGCCCTCGGGCAATTCCTTGCGGCGGCCCGAGCAGTCGAGCATCGCCGCAAGCCGCTCCAATCGGCCGCAAAACGCTTCCGGATCGTAAACCTTTTCGAGGATCTTGCGGTAATCGCGCAGAATGTCGAGCCGCGAGCGCTTGGTCTCGTAGTTCACGCCGGCGGTGCACTGATCGCCCTTGTTGGCCGGCGCCGCATCGTGGTCGACATGCAGGCGGCCTTCGCGCGCCAGCCGGCGCGTGAGTTGAGTATTCGGCAGCGCATAGAGCAGGCCGACCATGGCGATCGGAATGTTGGTTTCCTCGATGAGATCGATCATCGGGCCCGCAACCGAACCCTTTTCGGTATCGAAGCCGACGATGAAGCCCGCAGTCACCGACATGCCGGCCTGGTAGATTTTGTGCACGCTTTCGGGAATGCTGCGCCGCGTATTCTGCTTCTTGCGCATCGCCGCCAGTGTTTCCTCGTCCGGGCTCTCGATGCCGACGAAGATGGCGAAGAAGTTCGAGCGCTTGAGCATCGCCAGCAATTCGCCGTCGTCGGCGAGATTGAGCGAGGCTTCCGTGGTGAATTCGAACGGATGATCGTGTTCTTTGATCCAGTCTTCGAGTACCGGTAGGAAGGCTTTGATGGCTTTCTTGTTGCCGATGAGATTGTCGTCGACGAAATCGACGTGGCCGCGATAGCCGAGCTTATAGAGCGCATCGAGCTCGGCCAGCATCTGGGCATGCGACTTGGTGCGCGGCGAGCGGCCGTAAAGCTCGATGATGTCGCAGAACTCGCAGGTGAACGGACACCCGCGCGAGAACTGGACGCCGATATAGAGATATTGCTCGAACTTAAGCAGATCGAAACGCGGGATCGGCGTCTTGGTGACGTCGACCTGGAATTTCTGCGCCTCGAACAGGCCCTCGCGATCGCCGCGATCCCAGGCGGCGATGAAATCCTTGATGATGTCCTCGGCCTCGCCGACGACGCGGAAATTCGCCGTGGCATAGCGATGCGGGCTTGAGCTCACATCCGGGCCGCCGACGACGACGGGCAGCCCCCGCGCGCGGCACATGTCGATGAGTTCGAGCGTGTCGGACTGCTGGAACAGCATGCCGCCGGTCATCACCATCTCGGCCCAGGCGAGATCGGCCTCGGTCAGTTCTTCGGTGTTGCGATTGACGAGCCGGATATTCCAGGACTTCGGCAACAGCGCCGCGACCGTGATCAGGCCGAGCGGTATCGCCGGATAGCGCGCGCCGACGAGCTCGCAGGCTTCCGAGAAATTCCAGAACGAATCCGCCATGAATTTCGGATAGATCATGAGCACGTTGCAGGAATTCGACCTCAACGTACTGACGACGCCGCCACCGGCGCTTTCCTGACGCTGCTGTTCCAAGAAACCTCGACCCCGAAACTGAACCCCGCGGCCTACCCGCTTTGCTGCCGTGCAGTATGGCTGAATTGCCCGATAATTCAAGGACAAAGCCTGATCCAGGTTGTCCTGTCCGGAACTCGGAAATTAGCGCACGAACATAGTGCTATAGCGGTTGCCGCGGCTGCGAAAGTGTTGCCCAAAAGTTGCCCACAGGCTGACCTGCGCCGCCGGTTTCGCTAGTTTTGCGGTCGCGTTGGCTCTCCGGCTCCCCATCGATCGCAGAGGTACCACTATGCGCGCGGCTTTCTACGACAAGAACGGTCCGGCCCGCGACGTGCTCCAAGTCGGCGAGGTCGATACGCCGCACCCGGGACCGGGCGAAGTGCGGGTCAAGCTCAAGACCTCCGGCGTCAATCCGTCCGACGTGAAGGCGCGCGTCGGTTCGACGCGCAAGATCGCATTCCCGCGCGTCATTCCGCACAGCGACGGCGCAGGCGTCATCGACAGCGTCGGTAGCGGCGTGCCGGCTTCGCGCGTCGGCGAGCGGGTGTGGGTATGGAACGCCCAATGGCTGCGCGCCTTCGGCACCTGCGCCGAATACGTGACGCTGCCTTCGGAGATGGCGGTCCGGCTCCCGGACAAGACGAGCTTCGAGGCTGGCGCCTGTCTCGGCATCCCGGCGATGACGGCCTATCACGCCGTCGCGGTCGCCGAAACCAAGCCCGGCATGACGCTTCTCGTATCCGGCGGCGCCGGTGCGGTCGGCCATTACGCGATCCAATTTGCCAAGGCAGCCGGCGCGACCGTCATCACGACCGTCAGCTCGCCGGAAAAGGCAAAGCTGGCGACGGCCGCCGGCGCCGACCACACCATCGACTACAAGCGCGAGAATGTCGGCGAGCGCGTCATGGCGCTCACCGGCAAGAAACGCGTCGATGCGGTGATCGAGCTCGACATTGCCGCCAATGCCAAGCTGATGCCGCAGGTCTTGCATCCGCGCGGCACGATCGTGGTCTATGGCACCGGCGCGCCGGAAGCCGAAGTGCCGCTGTTTTTCTTCCTGCGCAGTGCCATTACGCTGAAGTTCATTTATGTCTATGAGCTTACTGCCCTCGAGCGCGCGGCGGCGCTCGGTGCGATTTCGCGCGAGCTCGAAGCCGGCACGCTGATCAACAATGTCGCGGCGACCTACCCGCTCGCCGACATTGTCGCGGCCCACGAAGCCGTGGAGGCTGGCAAAGTGCTGGGTAACGTCGTCGTGACGATCTAGAGCGAGATTGTTTTTAGATTGGATCAGGTCGCTCTAGAATTTTGATTGAGCATGATCCTTCCGCAAAACCGGTTCCCACCCTCGGATCAAGTCCAAGGGCATGCTTTTCCGGCTCATGCTCTGGCTCCCACGCGCGCGATTTATCAGGCGGCGTGTTCGGTGCTTTTGCCGGCTTCTGGATGCGTGAGGGTGGCCGCGATCTGCTGCTTGTTGAGCCGCGTGCCGTCATCGCCTTCGATCAGCAAGGCGACGCGTCCGCCGGCATTGATGTGCCGCGCCCAGCCGAGCGCCTCGTCGAGCAAGCTGAATTCCTTGAACAGATAGCGATCCTTCTCCAGCGGCAAGATCGCTTGCGAGCCGCGCGGCCCGGAATAGACGCGATAGGTCATGATCGAATCTCCTGTTACGCGCCCGCCCTGCTCCACCCGCGCAACATCGTCGGCAAATGTGCCATCCGTGTGTTGACGGATCGGCCGCGACAGGTTGACGCTTCTCACACTGGCGTCCCATGGAATTGGCGTCCCATGGAATTGACGCCCATGGAATTGACGCCCATGGAACTTCACCATTAGCCTGCCGAAGCTCTGCGGAGGATTCATGCGCCGCTTCTTTAGACTGCCTTTTTGCCTGGCATTCTTTACGGCGTTGCTCACGCTTTCAGCGCATGCCGAGGACGACGCTGTTCATTCGGCAACCTATATCGAGGTGCTGCCGTCCGAGGCACAGTCCGCCAAATCCGGAGCAGCACTGGAACTTGAGCGCTATCGCGACGTAACCCGCCGCGAGGCTGGCAATCTGCGCTTCGACGCACTGATCGAGTTGGGCCGCCCGAATCGCTTTGTCATCCTGCAGACGTGGCGAAACGCCGCCGCCCTCGACGCGCATGACAAGGCCGACGGCACGATCAGATATCGCCAAGCCATCGCAACGATGCAAAGCGCTCCACCCGATAGCCGCGCCAATGCCGCGCTGTTCCTCCATCCCGATTCGCATGAAAATCATCCGGGCGCGATCTATGTGGCCACGCATATCGACGTGACCAACGATCACAAAGACGATTGCGCCGCGCTATTGCGCGCGATGAGCGAGGAAACGATCAAGGAGCCGGGCAATCTGCGCTACGACGTGTTCGCGCAGAAGAACCGGCCCAACCATTTCACCGTTGTCGAAGCGTGGTCCGACAGAACGGCCTTGGCGGATCACGCCGCGGCGGCTCACACGCGCACGTTCCGCCAGCAGCTTTTGCCGATGCAAGGCGCGCTCTACGACGAACGTATTTACGCAGCTCTGCCGTAGACCTTGCGCATGATCTGATCCGAAAACCGGTTTCCACCCTCGGATCAAGTCCAAGGGCATGCTTTTCGGGATCATGCTCATTATTTCTGCGGCACGAAGTTCTGATTGCTGTAGGGCAGCATATTCGGGCGCTGGATGGCGATGAAGCCATGATCGAGCGCATGATGGCAGGCATTGCAGCCGGCGCTGAGATTGTCGAAGGCGGCGATGAAGGCTTTGCGATCCTTGCCGTCGATCGCCTTCTGCAGCGTTTCGATCGGCTTGCCGACATGCTGATCGACGATATCCGCGCCGAGAAGCTTGCGTACATCGTCAAAGCCTTCGCCCAGTTCGCCGATCTCGTAATCGGCAAGCGGCCAGTTCGCCGCATTGCCGGCGAACCACAGCTTGATGTGCCGCATCTGCTGCAGCGACATGATTTCGCCGAGCCCGGGCTGGTACGGCGCTTCCGCAGACGACGTCTCGGCGGCTTGCGCGGGCTTGTCCTGCGGCGGCTTGTCCTGAGCGAGGACGGCGGGACCAGCAAACACAGCCGCGGCAATCACGGCGGCAACGATCGGTTTCATCGAATCTCTCCCTGCGACCCGTGCTCGCCCCGCCCACAACTTCCGTCAGCTCACCGGCGAAATCTGATCGCTGCAGGCCTTGGGAAAGGCCGCCTGGCAGGCTTGATAGAGTACCGGACAGGCTCTCGCGGCGCTCTGCCCCGCGAGTACCGACGCCGTAGTATCGCTGCCCTTGATCCGGTCGCCCGCCGCGCGAGCCTGCTCGCTGTACACAAGCACCGCGTCGATGCGCTCGATGCCGCGGTCGTTCATCAGGAAGCGCTCGGCCGCGGTGTAGAAAATCGTCGCGGTCTTGATCGCATCGTTGAGCTTCTTGGTGGCCTCGTTATTGAGCGTGGGATCGGGCTTGATCACCCGCGCATGCACGGCGATGTCGGCATAAAGCACATTGAGCTTGAAATAGATGCCACCGCATTGCGCCAGCGCCAGCCAGTAAGGCCGGCCGGTATAAGGCCCCGGCGCCGCAACGACACTGTCGCGCTTGTCGGCGGGAACAGCAGGCGCCGGGCGATCGGATTCCGTCGCCGATCCGCGCTCGCGATGCCGATGAGTTTGCGCCTGAGCGCTCGTCAGCGTGCCGATGACGGCAATAAGCACGGCGCCAAACACGGCGCAGAGCAAAGCCGCTTTGACCGGCACACCCGGTTTCGCATTTTGTTTTGACATGATGCCGTTATAAGCGGGCCCAGGTGCGAATTCCAAAGCTTTTCGCTGGTTTGGAATTTTTCTACCTGTCAAAACCTTTCCAACCATGGGCGCAGCTCGATCTCCCAGGCCCAGGCGCTGCGCGGCTGTTGCAACAGATGCAGATAGCTCTGCGCGATGGCGTCGGGATCGAGCATGCCATCGGGCTTGTCGGGCGGATTGGGCCGGCCTTCGCTGCGAATGCCGCCGTCGATGACGACATGCGCGACATGGATGCCCTGCGGCTGCAGCTCGCGCGCCATGCTCTGCGCCAATCCGCGCAGCGCGAATTTGCCCATGGCGAACGGCGCCGACTGGGCATAGCCCTTCACACTTGCCGAGGCGCCGGTGAAGATGACCGCGCCGTGGCCGGGACCTTGACCTTTGGGCAGCATACGCTTCACCGCCTGCTGTGCGACCAGGAAGCCGCCGAAAGCGCTCACCGCGATCGATTTTGCAACCTCTTCGGGGACAAGTTCAACGAGCGGTCCACGCGTGCGATAGCTCGCATTGTAGACGACCACGTCCGGCGCGCCGAAAGCGGCTTCGACGCCATTGAAGAGCTTGGCGACGTCAGCGGGATCGGCCGCGTTGCAAGCAAAAGCCTTGCCGCCGACCTCTTGCGCAAGAGCAGCGAGTCCGTCGGCGTGGCGCGCGCCGAGCGCAACTTTCATTCCATTTTTTGCAAAGAGGCGGGCCAGCGAAGCGGATAGGCCTGAACCCACCCCGACAATGAGGGCGGTGCGATAAGGAGTCTCGGTCATCGGTTTCCTCCGGCGTGCCGCGTTAATGTGGCGGATCGCATCCCACTATTCAATCGCAGCGCTGCAATTGGCGGCGGCGATCAGTCGACCACTACTCAATCAATAATGGCAATCGCGTTGATTTCGACCAGGCAGCGCGGATCGGTGGCGAGCCGCACCACTTGCACGGTCGTGGTCGTCGGCTTATTGCTGCCGAAATATTCGCCCCAGACCCGGTTGAGCGCATCCTGGTCGGTCAGATCCGTGACAAAACGGTCGGCGGTGACAATGTCGGCGAATGTCGCGCCGACCGCCTCCAAACCGCGTTTGAGATTTTCGAGCGCCGCCCTCGCCTGCCCGGCCATGTCGCGCGGCATGGAATCGAATTCCTCGGGCCGGTGCGGATGATGATGATAAACCGGCGCCGCGGTGACGCCGGCGAGATAGACGGTAGTGCCGCCTTTGACCTTGATCGCCGGCGCATAAGGCATCCACAAATCCGGCGCGTCCGGCCAGTGCACGTGCTCGATGGTTTTGGGCATCGCTTCGCTACCTCGCATTACTCGGGCGCACGTTTTCAATTTCGCCCGTAGGGTCTCACATCCGAAACACCCCGAACTTGGTCTCCGGAATCGGCGCGTTGAGCGCCGCGGCAAAGCACAGCGCCAGCACGCGCCGCGTTTCGCCGGGCGTGATGATGCCGTCGTCCCACAGCCGCGCGGTCGCGTAATACGGATTGCCTTCGACCTCGTATTGCTCGCGGATCGGCTGCTTGAATTCTTCCTCCTCGACCTGCGACCACTTTTTGCCTTCGGCTTCGATATTGTCACGGCGCACGGTTGCGAGCACAGAAGCCGCCTGCTCGCCACCCATCACCGAGATGCGCGCGTTCGGCCACGTGAACAGAAAGCGCGGACCGTAAGCGCGGCCGCACATGCCGTAGTTACCGGCGCCGTAGGAGCCGCCGATGACGACCGTGATTTTCGGCACCTGCGCACAGGCCACGGCCGTCACCATCTTGGCGCCGTCCTTGGCGATGCCGCCGGCCTCGTAATCGCGCCCGACCATGAAGCCTGAGATATTTTGCAAAAACAGCAGCGGCACGCGGCGCTGGCAGCACAGTTCGATGAAATGCGCCGCTTTCAGCGCGCTCTCCGAAAACAGGATGCCGTTGTTGCCGAGAATGCCGACCGGCACGCCGTGGATATGGGCGAAGCCGGTCACCAGCGTCGTGCCGTAGAGCGCCTTGAACTCGTCGAATTCGGACGCATCGACCAGCCGCGCGATCACCTCTCGCACGTCGTATTGCTTTTTAAGGTCGGCCGGCACGATGCCGTCGAGCTCGGCCGGGTCGTAATGCGGCTCGCGCGATTTCAGAAGCTGAATGTCGGTCGTGCGCTTGATGTTGAGATTGCCGACGATGCGGCGGCACAGCGCCAGCGCATGGCGATCATTTTCAGCGAGGTAGTCGGCGACGCCGGATTTTCGCGCATGCACGTCGGCGCCGCCGAGCTCTTCCGCGCTGACGACTTCGCCGGTCGCGGCTTTTACCAGCGGCGGGCCACCGAGGAAAATCGTGCCTTGATTGCGCACGATAACGGTCTCGTCCGACATCGCCGGCACATAAGCGCCGCCCGCGGTGCAGGAGCCCATCACCACCGCGACCTGGGCAATGCCCAAGGCCGACATCGTCGCCTGATTGTAGAAGATGCGGCCGAAATGCTCGCGGTCGGGAAACACTTCGGTCTGATGCGGCAGATTGGCGCCGCCGGAGTCCACCAAATAAATGCACGGCAGCCGGTTCTCGCGCGCGATCTCCTGGGCGCGCAGATGCTTCTTCACCGTCATCGGATAATAGGTGCCGCCTTTGATCGTGGAATCGTTGCAGACGATGACGCATTCGCAGCCCGCGACGCGGCCGACGCCGGTGATGATGCCGGCGGCGTGAATGGCGTCGTCATACATGCCGTTGGCGGCAAGCGGCGACAGTTCGAGAAACGGCGTGCCGGGATCGATCAGCGTCGTGACGCGCTCGCGCGGCAAGAGCTTGCCGCGGGCGAGATGACGCTCGCGGGCGCGCGCCGGCCCGCCAGCGGCGGCCTCGGCACGGCGGCTCTCAAGCTCCGCAACGAGCGTGCGCATCGCGGCTTGATTGGCGCTGAATTCCTTGGACGCGGTCTCGACGCTTGAGGCGATGGCGGTCACGAATCCCTCCCCATGCCGGATTTCACTATGGCATGCGGATAAGCGCAATGCGCCCCGCACACAGTGCGGGGCGCATTGGCCGTCGTGAAAGGCGAAGAATCGGGCCTGAAGCGTCGCTAAGCCCGGACTTCCTGGCGCTGAAAGATCACGTAGCCGACCACGAACAGTATCATCGCTGTCGCGATCATGGCCACCATTTGCGGCCAGGCGATCAGGATGCTCTCGCCGAGCGGCAGCGGCGCGCCGAGGACGGCGCCCTGAAGCTGGCTCAGATAGATCGGCCCAAGCGCACGCGTGGTCGGATCAAGCAGCGCCACCACCACCTCGGCATAGAGCGTCGACGGCGAGAAGCGCGCCAGGATCTGTTCGAGTTCCGCCGTTCCCGGCGTCTGCAGCCCGAGCGCCATATAGCGCGGGTCCGGCGGCACGAAGGCCTGCGCCACCGCGCCGGCGAGCACCGGCCAGATGAAGGTGAGGAACAGCCATAGCCCGAGCGTCACCAAAGCCGCGGTCGCCGCCGAACGGGTCAGGATCGAGAACAGCAGCGCCAAAGCGAGCCATACGCCGGCATAAACGATGGTCACCAGGAGGAAGACGAAGCTCCGCGCGATCTCCTCGGCGCCCGGCGGAATGCCGATCAAGAGCAGGCCGAGGCCGACGACGAGCAGCCACAGCGTGACCAGGCTGATCGACAGCGTGACCAGTCCGGCGAGGAATTTGCCGAACAGCAAGGCGTCGCGATAGATCGGCTGCGACAGGATGCGCGACAGCGTGCGGCGATTATGCTCGCCGTTGACGGCATCGAAGCCGAGCCCGATCGCCATCAGCGGCACCAGGAAGGACAGGAACGACACGAACGACGGCAGCGGATCGCGCGACGTCGTGAACAGGCGCAGGAACAGGAACGGATCCTCCGCCGTGGTGTCCTTGATCTGCTGGATGGCGCCGTAGAGCGCGGCGAGCGCTACCAGCACGACGAGCCATTCCAGCACGCGCATGCGGAGGCTGGTCAGGTGGTCCGACAGCTCCTTGAGCATGACCACGCCGAGACCGGAAAAGGCTGAGCCCTCACGCTGCATGGCGCGCCCCCTCCTCGGCCGGCGTTTCGGCCTTGGCCTCGAAATAGCGCGTATAGATCGCTTCGAGGCTCGGCTCCTGCACGCCGAGGAATTTGAGACGGCCCTGCATGGCAACGACTTCGGTCGCTGCTTCCGGACGCACGTCGCGATCGGCATGCAGGCGAAGCTTGCCGATGCCGGTTTTCTCGACGCCAGAGACGCCCGGGATCAGAGCAAGCCGCTCGGCGAGACCGGCGCCGTCGGCCTCGATATCGACGGTATAGCCGCCGCCGAGCACTTCGCGGCCGAGTTCGGCCACGGTGCCCATCAGCGCGATCTTGCCGCCGCTGAACAGCGCAACGCGATCGCACACGCTCTGCACCCGCTCGAGCAGATGCGAGGACAACAGCACCGAGACGCCTTCGGCCTTGAAGGCGCGGATGATGCCGAGGAGTTCGGTCGTGGCCTGCGGATCGAGCCCTGATGTCGGCTCGTCGAGGATCGCGATCTGCGCGCCCTTCATCAGGATCTCGGCAAGCCCGAGCCGCTGCCGCATGCCGCGCGAGAAGGTACCGACGTGGTTGTCGGCGACATCTCCGAGACCGACGCGTTCGAGCGCGTCGGCGATGCGCTTTTCCCGTTCGGCGCGGAGAAAGCCGATCAGGCGCGCGGTATAGCGCATATTGTCGGCAGCGCTGAGATGATCGTAGAAGCCGACCGTGTCGGGCAGATATCCGACGCGGCGTTTCACCGACAGCGGCTCGCGCGCCGGATTGAAGCCGAGCACGCTCACCTCGCCGGCCGAGATGTCGGTGAGCCCGAGCATCATCAGGATGGTCGTGGTCTTGCCGGCGCCGTTCGGTCCCAGCAGGCCGAAGATCTCGCCGCGGCCGACCGTGAACGAGATGTGGTCGACGGCGGCGGCGCTGCCATAGACCTTGGTAAGGCCCTTGGCCTCGATGACGTTGTATTGCGCGGCGCTGGGCACGGCGCTTTGGGCAGTTTGGTCCATTGCCGTTCTCACCGGCGGCCGAAGCGGGCGACCGCGCCGACCATGACCAGAAGCGCGACGCCGATAATGCCGACGCCGGCGATGCCCCACATGGTCGAGGTCGTCACCGTGACGCGGAAATTGGTCGAGGCCGACTCGCCGCGCGCCGAGGCGCGGATCGTGGTCACATAATCGCCAGCGATCGCCTTGTCGGTCGGCGTGATCTGCGCCTGCACTTCCTTGTTGTCGTTCGGCGCAATGCGGTCGACGTTCTTCGGATCGAAGGTGATCTTCCATCCGCTCGGCGCCGAGCCGGAGAGCTGGATATCCTCGGCGGGCGCGGTGCCGATATTGGTGATGACGACCGGCACCGTGGTTTCCTGACCGGCGGAAGCGCGCGTCGATACCAGGCCCTCGCGGCCGGAAATGTCGAGCCGGGGCTGGCCGGTGATGGTCATGCCGAGATCGGCGGTTGCCGAAGCGTCTTCCGCCCCCACCCGCGCCGTGACTTTATAGTCGCCGGCCGCGGCCGTGTTCGGCGGCGTCACTTTGAGCTTCACGTCCTTGGTCTGGCCGGCATCGACCGGCACCGCATTGAGCTCCTGCGAGCCATATTGCTCGGTGAAGGTGGCGTCGAAATTCTGCGGCGCCACGGCCGACAGGCTCACCGTCAGTTTCTTGCCGCTGTCGTTCTTGATGCCGAGCTGATACTCGAAGCTCGACTTCGAGGTGCCGCGCAATTGTGGAAGCTGCGGCGTCAGCGTCAGCTTGGCCGGAAGGTCCTTGGCGAGCGTGACGGCGACCGGCAGCGTCAAATTCGAGGTCTGACCCTGGGCGGCGACGGTGATCGTCTGCGTGCCGTTCGGTGCATTCTTCGGCACGTCGAGCCGCAATTCGAGCGAGACGCTCGAATTGGTCGCCGGCATTGCCGCGGCAACCGGCTGACCGCCGCCCATCAAGGTCGCGGTCCAGCCGGTCGGAACTCCCGATACCGACAGCGCCAGCCGCTCGGGCGTCATGTCGTAATTCTGTAATCGCAGATTGACCGTCGATGTTTCGCCGGGGCGCACCGTCACCGCCGGGAAGTCGCTCATCAAAAACAGGCCTTTGACGTCTTTCGGCGCATCCTCGGCGCGCGCTTTCGAAGTCACGTTGGCGGCAGGTGCGAAAAGCACCGCAAAAGCGGCGAGTGCGGCGATAAATCCATATCGCATTGTTACTAGCTCCCGTGCAGCAGCAATTGGATCGGTCCGCCCCCGCTCCCAATGTGCTCTAACGAGCACCAGTGAGCGGCGGGCATTGTGGGCGTAATCGTGACAAAATCATGCAGACAGAGGCCTATTTGGCAATACCTGCACAATATGTCCTGCGGTAGGTAGCCGCAGCTTATAGCGGACCCGCAGATGTCCCGCACCGTCGAAATCAGCGCCGGACTTTTGGTGTTCCGCCGCGTTAACGAATTGGAGGTCCTGCTCGGCCATCCGGGCGGGCCCTATTGGGCGAAGAAAGACGACGGCTCCTGGACCATTCCCAAGGGATTGGTCGAGCCCGGCGACGATTTGCTTGCGACCGCGCGGCGGGAATTCACCGAAGAGACAAATCTGGCCGCCGATTTCGGCAACACCGACGACTTGATCGCGCTCGCACCCGTTAAGCAAAAGAGCGGAAAAATCGTCCACGCTTTCGCATTCGAGGCCGATCTCGACCTGGCGCCGTTCGCCAGCAATACGTTCGAGATCGAATGGCCGCCGCAATCCGGCCGCCGCCAAAGCTTTCCCGAGATCGACCGCATCGGTTATTTCGCGCTGCCGGATGCGATGGAGAAGATCCTCGCTTATCAAAAGCCGTTGCTGCACGAGCTGCGACGACGGGTCGCGAAGACAGCCTGACCGAAAACTCGGCAAAACCGTTGCCTCGCAGTACGCCAACGCCGCGGGATGCGCATGTCGCCGTCGTTCGGGAAGTCCGTGCTGATATCCGGTATCGGCATTGCTGGCGCGACGCTGGCCTATTGGCTCCACCAATACGGCTTTCGGCCTACCTTGATCGAGCGCGCACCGCGGCTACGCGACGGCGGCTACATCATCGATTTCTGGGGCCGCGGCTACGACATCGCCGAGCAAATGGGCCTTCTCCCGGCGCTGCAAGCCGAGGGCTATGTGGTGCGTGAGCTGCGCATCGTCGACGGCGCGGGCCGGCGCGTCGGCGGCTTCGGCGTCGATGTCTTTCGCGAGCTTACCGGCGGGCGATATCTCAGCATTCCACGCAGCGGATTGGCGAAGCTCATCTACCGAACCATCGAAAACGACGTCGAAACAATTTTCGGCGACAGCATAACGCGCATTGTCCACGACGACGACGAGGTGCACGTCGAATTCGAGCACGCACCGGCCCGGCGCTTCGATATCGTGGTCGGCGCCGACGGCCTGCATTCCGGCGTTCGCAGGCTCGTCTTCGGCGAGCAGAATCAGTTCGAGAAATTTCTCGGCTACACCGTCTGCGCGTTTGAGGTCGATGGCTATCAAAACCGCGATGACGGCGTCTACGTCAGTTATGGCGCGCCCGGCAGGCAGGCCGCCCGCTTTGCTATGCGAAATGGCCGCACCCTTTTCCTCTTGGTATTTGCGAGCGGCCGGCTTCCGCGGATCGAGGAGCGGATTGCGCAGCAGGAGGTTCTCAAAGCCACGTTCGGCGATGCCGGTTGGGAATGTTCGAAAATTCTTGCGGCGATGCAGAATGCCCCCGACATCTACCTTGATTCGGTGAGCCAGATCAGGATGGAAGAATGGTGGCGCGGGCGGGTCGTTCTGATCGGCGATGCGGCGGCCTGTCCTTCGCTCTTGGCCGGCCAAGGTTCGGCTTTGGCCATGATGGCGGCCTACATTCTGGCCGGAGAGCTCAGCCGGGCGCCGGCGCCGGAGATTGCGTTTCGCCGTTACCAGGAGCTGCTGTGGCCGTTCCTCACCGCGAAGCAAAAAGCCGCCGAACGATTTGCCGGGTCGTTCGCGCCGCGGACCCGGTTCGGCCTATTCCTGCGCAACCAGATCACCAAGACCTTTGCGATCCCCTATCTCGGCACGCTCGCGCTGGGCCCTGTCGTTCGCGATCGCATGGATCTGCCTGACTATCGGACCGCCGGCCGCTGACACGCGCAGCTATTCCTTCAACACCTGCGGCCAATCGACTTCGTCGTGCGGGAGCACCCATGGCTCGCGCCGCGCCGCGTCACGCCATTCGCTCCAGGCCGGCAGCGCGATCACCGCATTCATATAAGACCGCGCTGCGGTACCGACCGCGACGGCATAAGTGTGAAAGCGCGACACGACCGGCGCGAACATCGCATCCGCCGCGCCGAATTTACCGAACAGAAACGGCCCGCCGGACTTCGTTATGGCTTCGCTCCAGATCGTCTCGATCCGTGCGACATTGGCCGACGCCTCGGCGTCCAAAGCCCGCGCTTTCACCGGACGCCACATATTCATCGGCAATTGCCGGCGCAGCGGCGCAAAGCCGGCATGCATTTCCGACGCCACGGCGCGGGCTTCCGCACGCGCGGCCGGGTGTTCCGGCCACAAGCCGGCGTGGGGAAATTTCTCGGCGAGATATTCGAGGATAGCAAGCAACTCCCAGACGCGCACATCGCCGTCGCGCAGCACCGGCACCTTGCCCGCCCCGCTCACCGCCATGACACGCGCCTTGAAATCTTTCGCCTCGAGCGAAATCACGGTCTCTTCGAACGCGATGCCGGCCGCCTTCATGCCGATCCACGGCCGAAACGACCACGACGAATAGTTCTTGTTGCCGATTGTGAGATGCAGCGCCATTGATAATCCCCGCGGTCCTTGTAGCCCGGATTTCGCGCGAGCAAAATCCGGGCTACGAATCAGGCGGAACTTCATTTGAGCGTGATCTTTTCCGAAATCGGCTCCACCCTCGGACCAAGTCCGAGGGCAAGCTTTTCGGGATCTTGCTCTAGCGCCGAGTCCCCTGCCCCATGCCGCTATTCTCCAAACTCGATCTGATCGCGCTCGTCTGGTTTGTCGCCGCTTGGCTCGGCTATGCCCTCGTCATCGAGATGACGGCCCATGGCAAAAGCGGATTGAACGCGCAGATGCACCGCTACCGCGACCTGTGGATGGAGCGCATGCTGGCGCGCGAAGCGCGCATGGTGGACGGTCAGATCATCGCCGGACTGCAAAACGGCACGGCGTTCTTCGCCTCGACGTCGCTGATCGCGCTCGGCGGCTCGGCGACGCTGCTGCATTCGACCGAGGACATGCTCACCGTCATCGCCGCGCTGCCGTTCGGCGAAGCGGTGACGCATACGCAATGGGAGCTGAAGGTCGTCGGCCTGATGATCATTTTCATCTACGCCTTCTTCAAGTTCGCCTGGTCGTACCGGCTTTATAATTACGTGGCGATCATGGTGGGCGCCGCGCCGCCCGCGGCCGAGCGCGACGAACCCGAAGCCAAGGCCTATGCGCACGCGGCGGCGTCGGTCATCACCGATGCCGGCCGCCATTTCAATCGCGGCCAGCGCGCCTTCTTTTTCGCGCTCGGTTATCTCGGTTGGTTTTTAGGACCATTGCCGCTGATCGCGACCACGGCGGGAATTCTCGTCGTCATGTGGCGGCGGCAATTCGTCTCCGAATCGCGTCGCGCCGTCGGTCCCAACTAAAATCAGATTGATATGCGCCGGCTCAGACGATGCCGGCGACAACGGCGATGAAGGATACGAACAACACGGCCGTGACGGTGAACAGCACCGTGAGGGCGGTCTCGGCCCATCCGCTCGAAGCCGACTGGGCCTCGACGAGTTCTTCTGCCGGGTGATCGGTGAAATCGGCAGGCACGTCGGTCGTCGACATAAGAATGTCCTTCCCCATCGGGCCAAGCACAGTGGGGAACGATTCCACACGAGACATGAAGGACAGGTAAAAAACCGGTGCCGGCCACGCGCGCGCGAAGCCACGCGCCGGATTTGCCGCGCCGTGGTTAGCGCTTCTCGAAAAGCTGAGGTTTAGAAAGGCTTTTTTTTCGCAGCGCAGCAGTCAAGGCGCGGGGAAGAATTCTTCGGTCTTGCCGGTCAGCCGATAGGCGATCAGGCCGGCCCATTCGTGCATCGCAAGATCGGTCTGCGCCAACCCGAAAGCGACGGATGGGAATGGCCGCATCGCATCGCCAATACCCCGGGTGCGGTAATCGACCGGATAGGCTTCGACCGGAAAGCCCGCGGCGCGAAACACCGCCATGGCGCGCGGCATGTGCGACGCCGATGTCACGAGAAGCCAGCGCTCGCCCGGCTTCGGCTGTGCGATCAACTCGGAGAACACGGCATTCTCGATGGTGTTGCGCGACTGTTCCTCGGCGGTGATGCGATCGGGCGAAATGCCGAGCGCCACGAACAGGCGCACAGCAATCGCGGCTTCCGGCGTCGCGTTATCGAACAGCGCGGCATTGCCGCCGGTGAAGATGATGCGAGCATTGGGATATTTGCGCGCGAGCTCCACCGTCGCAGTGATGCGTTCGGCGGCTTCGTTGAGTCCGGATTCATCGCCGCGCCGCGCGGCGATCTCCGGGAGGATCGAGCCGCCGAGCACAACGATGCCGTCGGGCGCGCCGCGCGACGGATCCCACGGCGGGAAGCGCTGCTCGAGCGGCAGGATCAGAAGATTGCCGAGCGGCGAGAAGCCGACCAAGGCGGTCAGCACCACGCTGGTCACGATCAGCCAACTCGCCAGCCGCCGGAAATTCGTCAGCAGCAGGACGATGCCGATGAGCCCGATCTCGACGACGAGATTCGAGGGCAGGACCACAAAGCCGAGCAGCTTGGAGAGGATAAAAAACATATTCTAGCCGCGCGACTTTCGCCACGCCGCATAACGCGCTTTGGCTTCGTCGTTCGGCGGATAAAGTCCCGGCAGCACGACGCCCCTCTCCACTTCGGTGAACACCCAGCTTTCATAAAGCTCATGCTCGGCGCCTTCGTGGGCGACAAATTCAACCAGCGCCTGCGGGATGACGACGGCGCCGTCGTCATCGACGACAATGACGTCGTTCGGAAAGATCGCGCAGCCGCCGCAGGCGATCGGCTCCTGCCAGCCGACGAAAGTCAGTCCGTTCACCGAGGCCGGCGCGGCGACACCCGAGCACCAGACCGGAAGCTTGCTCGCCAGCACGCCGGTGAGATCGCGCATCACGCCGTCGGTCACCAGCGCCGCGACATTGCGCTTGTGCATGCGCGCGCAAAGAATGTCGCCGAATATGCCGGCGCTCTGCACGCCCATGGCATCGGCGACGGCGATGACGCCGGCCGGCATGGCCTCGATCGCGGCGCGGGTCGAAATCGGGCTCGCCCAGCTTTCCGGCGTCGCCAGATCTTCGCGCACCGGCACGAAGCGCAGCGTGAACGCCGGACCGACCAGACGCTCGCCGCCCGGCACCAAAGGCTTTGCCCCGTTCATCCAGCAGCGCCGGATGCCCTTTTTCAGCAGCATCGTAGTGATGGTCGCGGTCGTGACTTTGCGCAGAACGTCGAACAGGGCGTCGCTCATATTTGCCTCGCTGCGGAGAACTAGAGCATGATCCCGAAAAGTGGAAACCGGTTTTCGGAAAAGATCATGCTCCAACCGAAAAACTAAGCAGGCTTGATGCCGAGCCGCTCGTCGCGGCGGCGCAGCCAGGTCACGAACGGGATCGACAACAGCACCATCCAGGACTTGCCGACGACTTGCCCGACGAGGAAATCGAGCGAACCGAAAGCAAGCCAAAGGAACACGATTGAATCGACGACAAGCCCGACCAAGCTCGAAGCCATGACCGCAGCAACCAGGCGGCGGCGCGCCAAAGGCGTATAGACCGCAAGATCGGCAAATTCGGACAAGAGAAACGCCGTCGCCGAGGCGATCACCAGCGAGGCCGGCGCGAGCAGCGCTGATAGCGCGCTGCCGAACAGAATGGCCAGAGCGGAGGGCCCCGTCCCGAGCCGCCGCTGCACCAGATCGCGCAACACCAGCGCCACGCCGACCAGCATCACGCCCGACGGCGCCATCAGGCCTGGCGCCAGGCCTGGCGCGACGGGCACGACGCAGGGTCCCTGCGGCGTCACGCAGGAGGTGCCGACATGGCCGATGAGCCAATTGGCCGCCGGGATAGTAAGCGCGAAGAGAACGAGAAACAGCACGCCTTCCCGCCGGCGCTGCTGATCAGGTCTCACAATTGAGCTTTCCATTTCGCATAACCCTCGGCGCGCAGCCGGCAGGCCGGACAGGTGCCGCAGCCGAAGCCCCAGTCGTGGCGGTGCTCCCGGTCGCCGAGATAGCAGGTGTGCGTCTCGGCGAGAAGCAGATCGATCAGCTTCCGGCCGCCGATCTCATTGGCCAGGGCGAAGGTCGCCGCCTTGTCGATCCACATCAGCGGCGTGTGGATGACGAAACGGCGATCCATGCCGAGCGTCAGCGCAAGCTGCATGGCCTTGATCGTATCGTCGCGGCAGTCCGGATAGCCGGAATAGTCGGTCTCGCACATGCCGGCGACGATGTGCTTGATGCCGCGCCGATAGGCGAGCGCGCCGGCGAAGGTGAAGAAGACCAGATTGCGTCCGGGCACGAAGGTCGTGGGCAGGCCCGACTCCGCGACTTCGATCGCGACGTCGCGCGTGAGCGCGGTTTCGGAAATTGCCGACAATGCGTCGAGCTTCACCAGATGGTCGTCGCCGAGTCGGCTGCGCCATTTTTCAGACAGCGCTTTCAGGCCGTCGCGCACTTTCGGCCGCACGTCGAGCTCGACGGCGTGGCGCTGGCGGTAGTCGAAACCGATGGTCTCGACGCGGCCGAAGCTTTCCAGCGCCCAGGCGAGACACACTGTCGAATCCTGGCCGCCGGAAAACAGCACGAGCGCGCTTTCGGACTCGCTCACGGCGTCCTGCTCCTGAGCTTGCCGCCGAGCCACTCGCCAATCCGCGCCACCGCTTCGTGCATGTCCTCGCGCGATCCGGCGTAACACAGCCGCAGGAATTGCCGGCCGTGCACCGGATCGAAATCGACGCCAGGGGTCGCAGCAACGCCGGCATCCTCGAGCATGCGGGTAGCGAAGGCATAACTGTCGTCCGCGAAGCGCGAGATGTCGGCGTAAAGATAAAACGCGCCGTCGACCGGCAGAAACGAGCTCAAGCCCGCGCGCGGCAGCCCCTCGACCAGAATGCGGCGATTGTCCTCGTAGCTGTGCTTGATCTTTTCAAGCTCGTCGCGGCCGTCGAAGGCGGCCTCGGCCGCGATCTGCGACAAGGTCGGCACTGATATCACCAAATTCTGCTGCAAGCGTTCGACCGCGCGCACCAAGGCCGGCGGCACCACCATCCAGCCGATGCGCCAGCCGGTCATGCAGAAATACTTGGAAAACGAATTGATGATGATGGCGTCGGACGAGAACTGCGCCGCGCTCTGCGCGGCGAAGGCGTAATCGAGGCCGTGATAGATCTCGTCGGAGATGACCGCAATGCCGGCATCTTCGGCGCAGCGGATCAGTTCGGCGAGCGCCTCGCCCGTCATCATCGTTCCGGTCGGATTCGCCGGCGAAGCGACGATCAGACCCTTGAGCGGCGTCCGGCGATGCATCGCGAGAAGACTCTCGCCGGTGAGCGACCAGCGCGTCGCTTCCGCTGTTGCGATGCCGACCGCCTCGCAGCCCAAGGCCGAGAGAATATGCCGATACGGCGGGTAGCCCGGCAGCGCCACCGCGACCCGGTCGCCGGCGTCAAAGGCTGCGAGAAAGGCCAGCATGAAGCCCGCGGAGGATCCCGTGGTGACGACGATACGCTCCGGAGCGATATCGAGCCCGTGCCACTCGGCATAAGCGCGCGCGATCCGCCGCCGCAGCGACGCGATGCCGAGCGTCTCGGTATAACCGTGCGGACCGTTTGCCAGCGCCGCGCGCACGGCGGCGAGCGCCGGCGATGGCGCCCCCACCGCCGGCTGGCCGACCTCCATATGGATGATCCGGCGGCCGTGCGCCTCGAGCCGCGCCGCGGCCGCCATGACATCCATCACCATGAACGGCGGCACGCCGCTCCGGCCGGACGGCTGAATCAGGTTCCTCAAGAGCGGGTCTTTGGCCTTTTCGAGCATCAACCGGACCCTAAATTCCCATCATAATTGCGATCACAAATTCGCGCGTAAACAGGGTCGGACGGCCCGGAATTTCGCCCCGCTGATGCCGCATTCAGTGGGTTTCTAGGGCGACGGCTTGCAACCTGCGGCGTGCCGACCGCGTGTTGACCGAAACTTCGTCGATCCATAGCTTGCAGGCCGGGTGCAGGGACTGTTCGCCTCACATGACTGTTGCTCGATCTCCTAGCAAGGTGCAGCCGGTGAGACCAGCTTCGCGCGTCGTTGCCGTGGTCACGGCGGCGGCGTTTGTGCTGTCGGCCATGCCGGCGAACGTACCACTGCACGCGCAGACTGGGACCTCGGCCGGCATCCCGATGATCCGCGACGCCGAGACCGAACAGCTGATGCGCGATTATACCGCGCCGATTCTCAAGGTCGCCGGGCTGACCAATCAAAACATCCAGGTCGTCATCATCGACGACAATTCGTTCAACGCCTTCGTGATGGATGCGCACCGCATCTTCGTCAATATGGGCGCGCTCAAGGAATCGACCACCCCGAACCAGATGATCGGCGTGTTTGCTCACGAGACCGGCCACATCGTCGGCGGCCATCTGTCGAAGATGCGGCAGGAACTCGCCAATGCGCAGACCGCCATGATCGTCGGCATGCTTTTGGGCGCGGCCGCCATGGTGGCCGGCCATGGCAATAACGGCATGGGCAATGTCGGCGGCGCCGTATTCACCGCACCGCAAGCCTTGGCCATGAGCTCGCTATTGTCCTATCAGCGCGCGCAAGAGGAATCCGCCGACCGTGCGGGCGTCCGCTTTCTCACCATGACCGGCCAGTCGGCGAAGGGCATGTACGACACGTTCAAGAAATTCGCGGACGATTCGCTGTTCGCGGCGCACGGCGCCAATCCCTACGCACAGAACCACCCAATGCCGCAGGAGCGCATGGACGCTTTGGCGACGCTGGTGCACAACCAGTATTGGGACAAGAAGGATCCGCCGGAACTGCAATTCCGCCACGACATGATGCGGGCCAAGCTCTATGGCTTTTCCGAGCGGCCCAATGTGGTGCTGGCGCATTATCCCCTGAGCGACACCAGCCTTCCCGCGCGTTACGCGCGCGCCATTTCGACCTATCGCTTCGGCGGCCTGCAGAGCGCAATCACGCAGATCGACAGCCTGATCGCAGCGATGCCCAACAATCCCTATTTCTACGAGCTCAAGGGCCAGGCGCTGCTCGAAGGCGGGCACCCGGCCGACGCGATCGCGCCGTTACGCCACGCCGTGGCGATCGCGCCGAACCCGCCGCTGATACAAATCCTGCTGTCGCAAGCCATGGTCGCCACCAACGATCCCAAAATGGCCGAAGAGGCGATCCCGCTCCTGCGCACGGCGGTGCTCAAGGAGCCGGAGGCCGCCGACGCCTATACGACGCTGGCGATGGCTTACGGCCGCAAGAATGACCTCGCCGATGCCGATCTCGCCTCCGCGCAGGCCGCTTTCGCCCGCGGCGACAACAAGACCGCGCGCGAACTCGCCGACCGCGCGAAGCTGCGCTTCCCGGTCGGATCGCCGGGCTGGGTGCGGGCCGACGACATCGTTGCCTATAACAAGAACCAGCACGACAACCCGCTCTTCAAGTTTCAAGTGAATACATCAAACGAACCGCCCCAAACGACAGGACAGCCCCAATGAAAAATCTGATTTCGGCGCGCCGCACGCCGGTGCTTTTTGCGAGCTTGGCCGCTGCGGCCTTCGCGGCCCTGCCGGCAATGGCGGAAACGGCCTCGACGCCGACATCGACTCCTGCGCCACCGGCGGCATCGATGCCCGCGGCAGACAATTCGGCCGCGCAATCGGTCTCGACCCAGATATTGAGCGCCGACCAGCAGCAGGCGATCGGCATGCTCGTCAAAAGCTACATCGCCGCGCACCCGGAGATCGTTCAGGACGCGCTCGACGCGCTCGACAAGCGGCAGAAGGACGCCGAGGCCGACAAGGCGCGCACGACGATCAAGGACAACAACGCGACGATCTTCAACTCGGCGCACCAGGTCGTGCTCGGCAATCCGCAGGGCAATGTCACCATGGTCGAGTTCTTCGATTACAATTGCGCGTACTGCAAGCGTGCTCTGCCCGACATGATGAGCCTGCTCAGCGCCAATCCCAATCTGCGCTTCGTGCTCAAGGAATTCCCGGTGCTCGGCGACGGCTCGGTCGAAGCCGCACATGTTGCGGTCGCGGCCCGCATGCAGGACCCGACCGGCAAGAAATACATCGAATTCCACCAGAAGCTGCTCGGCGGCCGCGGCGCCGCCGACAAAGCGCGCGCGCTTGCGGTGGCCAAGGACGTCGGCTTCGACATGGCCCGCATCGAGAAGGACATGGACAGTCCCGAAGTGAAGACCACCATCGAAGAGGACATGAAGCTTGCCGACGCGCTCGGAGTTAATGGCACGCCGAGCTATGTGATCGGCGATGAAGTCGTCGTCGGCGCGGTCGGCCTCGACGAACTGAAGGCAAAGCTCAGCCCCGACAAGACTCCGGACAAAGCCGCCGACAAGAAATAGGCCGGCTTAAACGCCCGAAATGCTGGCCGGTTTGGGGAGAAATCCCGCCGGCCCGGCGCTCTGCTCTGCCTCCCGGCTTCCCCTTTGCGAGAGCCTTCCCTATAAACGCACCGGGCGCGGGCCCATGGAACCTTTCGACCCGCGCCGATAGCCGGTTCAGCCCTCGCAAATGTCGAAGACCATCTACGTCCTCAACGGACCCAATCTCAATCTGCTCGGCACGCGCGAGCCCCATATCTATGGCCGCGCGACGCTCGCCGACGTGGAGAAGCTGTGCCACGCCACGGCACACCAGCACGGCCTCACGGTGGTGTTCCGGCAATCCAACCACGAAGGTCAGATCGTCGACTGGATTCAGGAAGCGCGCGCCGAAAAGGCGGCCGGCCTCTTGCTCAATCCGGCGGGATTCACCACCACATCGATCGCGATCCTCGATGCGCTCATGACCATGGAAGCGCCGGTGATCGAAGTCCACATCAGCAACATTCATGCGCGCGAGGAATTTCGCCATAACTCTTATGTGTCGAAGGTCGCGCGCGCCGTCATCTGCGGCTTCGGTGCCGATGGCTATGCACTGGCCATTGCCGGCCTCGCCCGCATGATCGGCGCCAAAGTATGATCAAGGAGTGATCGTGGCGCGCAAGCCCGGGACCCCCGACTCAAAAGAAACGCCGGCCGTCGATCACGATGTGATCCGCGAACTGGCGAAGCTGCTCGACGAAACCGGCCTCACCGAAATCGAATACGAGCGCGACGGCACCTCGATCCGCGTCGCGCGTCACGGCGGCGCGCCGACGGGACGCGGATGGGCGGCCGAGACGCCGCGCCCCGCGCCGGCTGCGGCGTCCGTGGCAAGCACGGATCCGGCACAGCATCCCGGCGCCATCACATCGCCGATGGTCGGCACCGCCTATCTTGCACCAGCGCCGGATGCGAAACCTTTCGTCGACGTCGGCAGCCAGGTGAAGGCCGGCGAAACCCTCATGATCATCGAGGCTATGAAGACGATGAATCAGATCCCCGCGCCGCGCTCCGGCACGGTGACGCAGGTTCTCGTCGAGAGCGGTCAGCCGGTGGAGTTTGGCGAACCGCTCATGATCATCGAATAGTGCGGCGACGCTCGCGATGTTCGACAAGATTCTGATCGCCAACCGGGGAGAGATCGCGCTGCGGGTGCTACGCGCCTGCAAGGAACTCGGCATCGCCACCGTGGCCGTACATTCGACGGCGGATGAATCGGCGATGCATGTGCGGCTGGCCGACGAGAGCGTCTGCATCGGTCCGCCGCCGGCCAAGGACAGCTACCTCAATGTGCCCGCGCTGCTCGCGGCCTGCGAAATCACCGGCGCCGACGCCGTGCATCCGGGCTACGGCTTCCTGTCGGAAAACGCGCGCTTTGCCGAAATCCTCGCCGAGCACAATCTGCATTTCATCGGGCCGCGCCCCGAACATATCCGCCTGATGGGCGACAAGATCGCGGCCAAGCGCGCCGCCAAGGAACTCGGCATTCCCGTCGTGCCCGGCTCCGACAGCGGGCTCACGTCCGATACGCAGGCGCAGGAGATGGCGCGCGAGATCGGCTATCCGGTGATCTTCAAGGCGGCCGCCGGCGGCGGCGGCCGTGGCATGCGTGTCGTGAAAAGCGAGGCCGAGGCAGGCCCTGCGCTCGCGGCAGCCCGCGCCGAGGCCCGCGCCGCCTTCGGCGACGACACCATCTATGTCGAGAAATATCTGGAACGGCCGCGCCACATCGAAATTCAGGTGCTCGGCGACGGCAACGGCCGCGCCATCCATCTCGGCGAGCGCGACTGCTCCTTGCAGCGGCGGCATCAGAAGGTTTGGGAAGAAAGCCCCTCGCCTGCCTTGAACGTTCACATGCGCAACGAGATCGGCGAGGTCGTCGCCGCCGCCATGCGCAAGATCAAATATCTTGGCGTCGGCACCGTCGAGTTCCTGTACGAAAACGGCCAGTTCTATTTCATCGAAATGAATACCCGCATTCAGGTCGAGCATCCGGTGACCGAGATGATCACCGACATCGATCTGATCCTCGAGCAAATTCGCGTCGCCGCCGGCAGCGGTCTCGAACTCGCGCAGAGCGACGTGAAATTCAACGGCCACGCCATCGAGTGCCGCATCAATGCCGAGAACCCGGTATCGTTCCGGCCGTCCCCCGGCAAGATCATTCACTATCATCCGCCGGGCGGGCTCGGCGTGCGGATCGATTCCGCCGTGTATCACGGCTACACGATCCCGCCCTATTACGATTCACTGGTCGGCAAGCTGATCGTGCACGGCAAGACGCGCAGCGAATGTCTGATGCGGCTCAAGCGCGCGCTCGACGAATTCGTCGTTGACGGGATCGATACTACGCTGCCGCTGTTCCGCGCGCTGGTGCGCGACAAGAACATCATCGACGGCGACTATCACATCCACTGGCTCGAGCAGTATTTGGCGCGCGGCGATCTAGCGCAGTAAATTTATTTGCGTCTGATCTTTTCCGAAGACCGGTTCCCGCCCTCGGATCAAGTCCGAAGGCATGCGAGATCAGGCCATTACGCCGGTACGCGCTCCTCGGCCGAAGCCTTCAACGCCGCCGCGGTCAACAAGCGCCCGACAGCGGTCGGCTCATAAGGCTTCGGCACGAAGGCCGAGCCTGGAACCCGATCGGCGGGTTTGAGCGAGTCGCTCCGCGCCGAGGCATAGACCACCGGCAGATGCGGCTGCATTTCCCGCGCCCGCCGCGCCAAAGCGGTGCCGTCCATGTCGCCCGGCAGGTTGATGTCGGTGAAAAGAACGTCGACCGGGTCGCGGCGCAGCGCCTGCAGCGCCTCGGCCGCGGTGCTCACCGCCTGCACGCAGAAACCCTGTTCCGACAGCGACTGCGCCACCCACTCGCTGATGAGGAACTCGTCCTCGACAAACAGCACGTGGACCGGCGCGATCCCTGATTTACTGGACGTCATGGCAGCAAAGCCCATTCATCCGATACGAACGCGGTTGCGGCAGCGTTCTTTGTTGAGCCCCTAGGCGCGTAACGCCGCCCGCCGAAATGCGTTCAAGGTCTCCGAAAATGGTAGCGACTGATGCTTTGCGACTGGTTAATTGCCGCACCCGCGCCGGCCCCCGCTTGAACCGGAAGCGCCGAGGCGGTTAAAAAATTGCATGACTGGTTGAGGATCATGGCGAGCCGCGAGTCCGCACTCATCGACATCACGCCGGAAGTGCTGCTCAAGGCCTATTCCTGCGGCATTTTTCCCATGGCCGAGAGCGCCGACGACCCGGCGCTCTATTGGATCGAGCCGGAACGCCGCGGCATCATCCCGCTCGACCGGTTCCATGTGGCGGACCGCCTGGCACGAACCGTCCGCTCCGACCGCTTTGCCGTCATGGTCGATCGCGA
The DNA here is from genome assembly GCA_963746715.1 of uncultured Alphaproteobacteria bacterium. Lineage (GTDB taxonomy): Bacteria > Pseudomonadota > Alphaproteobacteria > Rhizobiales > Xanthobacteraceae > BOG-931. Next base: position 216,183 of record CAVVCW010000008.1, read on the forward strand.
TTTCGACGCGGTCATTGCCGGCTGCGCGGAACCCGCGCCCGGCCGCGCGCGGACCTGGATCAATAGCCGCATCCGCAATCTCTACCGCAGGCTCTACGACCGCGGCGACTGTCACACCGTCGAAGTCTATGAGGACGGCCAGCTCGTCGGCGGCCTCTATGGCGTCAGTCTCGGCCGCACGTTTTTCGGCGAGAGCATGTTCCACACCGTGCGCGATGCGTCCAAGGTGGCGCTGGTGCATCTGGTGGCGCGGCTCAAGGCCGGCGAATACCGGCTCCTCGATACGCAATTCGTCACCCCGCATCTGAAAACTTTCGGCGCGGTCGAAGTGCCGCGGCCGGCTTATCACAAGCTGCTGGATGCCGCGCTGGTCGGCGAAGCGGATTTCGCCGCGCTACCGACCGACCGGCCGGTGTCCGGCGACACGGTTCTGAAGAGCCTTGCCAAGCGCTGACGGCTTGGGCCGAGGGTGAGCAAGCTAAAGGTTGCGATCAGTCGTCGGTGACTGGCGCGGGCGCCGAAGACGGTAGCGGCTGGACTTTCGGCGGCGCCTGACGCGCCTTGGCCTGCGTCGCGCCCGCCGCCGGCGCGCCTGCGGCGGGAAGCGGCGGAGCCGATTGCGCGACCGCGCCGCCGACCGGTTGCGCGCAATCCGTCAGCCACACGTCGTAGATCGGGTGCTCGACCGCATGCAGGCCGGGAGACGCCGAGAACATCCAGCCGGTGAAGATCCGCTTGATCTCGCCCTGAAGCGTCACCTCGTCGACTTCGACAAAAGCGTCGGTATTGGTCGGCTCGGTCGGCGGACGCGTATTGCAGGCCCGCGCCGTCACCTGCAGCGCGCCGAACTGCACCGTTTCGCCGATCGCCGCGTCGAACGAGATGATGCGGCCGGTGATCTTGTCGAGGCCGGAGAAGATCGCCCGCTGGTTCTCGATTTTCTGCGTCGGCGTATAGGTGACCACAGTGTCGTCAGACTGTGGCGAGGTATCTGCCGGCTCGGGCGGCGGCGGATTGGCCGGCGCCGGCAACGGGCGCGGCGGCACGCTCGCCTGCTGCGGCGGCGGGGCGCTGGTAGCGCCCGGCGGCGGCGCCAAGGGGCGCGCCTGGATGTTGCTTTGCGGCGGGCGTGACACCTGCTGCGGCGGCGCGGGCTGCTGGTATTGAGGCGGCGGCGAAGACTGCCCCGGATAGCCTACGGGCGGCGGCTGCGCCGGGAACCCGGGCACGCTGCCGGGTGGCCGCGGCGGCGAATCGTTGTTGAAAACACCGCCGAATTGCGCCTGCGCGGGCGACGCGGCAAAGATCGGGACCGCGGCCAAGAACGCGCCGATCGCGACCAAAAGTGCGGCGATTCGGACCATCGATGCGCTGCGCTCGCCTGTTCCTTGCGTCAAACGGCCGGACCCGCGTAAGCGTCCGATCCGATAAGAAAGTCCGGTTAGCCGGTTCCCCAAGACGGCCCGGTTAACACGCCGAATGAGGCATTTCCAGGGATCAGCCGAAGGGACAGTTCCAGCGCTCAGGCCCGGAATCGGCACTCACTGATTTCCCGGCACCCAGGCCTTGTAGTCGCCGGTGGCTTGGGGGCGGCGGCCCTGCGCCAAGGTCGAGCCGCTCGGCCGATAGGCCCAGGGCGTCCCGGTGAGGTTAGGACGATGTGGCTTTTCCCATGGCCGCACCGTCACCTGTTCCTGCGTCGGCGGCACATTCACAAGATGGTGCATCCAGCCGTGCCAGCCCGTCGGTATCATCGTCGCCTCGACGACGCCGTTATAGATCACCCAGCGGCGCTCCAGACCGAGCGCCGGATCGATTTTGCCGCCCGCGGTGCGATAGTAGCGGTTGCCGAACTCGTCCTCGCCGACGAACTCGCCGTAGAGCCACGTCCACCACTGTGTGCCGAAGGTCTGACCGTTCCACCACGTGAACGTGCGCACGAAGAAAGTCTTCAAGCCCCGCAGGAAACGCTTCATGTTGTGGCCGCCTGTTCGCTGCAGGCCTTGATGCCATCTCATTGTGGCGGTGTCTAGCACAGGGCTAGATGAACAAGGCTTGTGCATGAGCGCGGCCGCCGCACCGCGTAGGCGCGCCGTTTTCGGTTATATTTTGCACCATACGACGGGTCATCACGGGTAATGTGGCAGGACATCACGCATAATCTGCAGGCCGAATTGACGGGCTTGCGCGGCACCTTCTCCTTCGCGCCGGCTTGGGCGGTATCGCTCCTCGTCGTCGTCATCGCGCTGGCCGTGGCATGGCTTCTCCACGCCGCGATCCTGGTCAGCTTGCGGCGTCTGTTGCGCGGCCGGCCCTCCTATTTTCGCACCATTCTTGACGCGACCAAGGATCCCACCCGATTGGCCTTCCTCATCGTCGCGCTTGCCATCAGCCTGCCGGCGGCGCCGATCGCCGCCGATACCGCGGATGCCTTCGGCAAGATCCTGACGCTTGCGACCATCTGCCTGGTCGGCTGGATCGCGCTGACCGTGCTGCAGATCTGCGCCAATTTTTATCTGCTGCGCTTCCGCATGGATGTCGACGACAATCTGATGGCGCGCAAGCACGTCACCCAGGTGCGCGTCCTGGTGCGCGCGTTCGACACCGTCATCATCATTCTGACTCTCGGCTTCGCGCTGATGACCTTCGATTCGGTGCGGCAATTCGGCGTCAGCCTGTTCGCCTCGGCCGGCGTCGCCGGCGTCGTCTTCGGGCTTGCCGCGCAACCGGTGCTGAGCAATCTGATCGCCGGCGTCCAGCTTGCCGTGACCCAGCCGATCCGGCTCGAAGACGCCGTGACCGTGCAGAACGAATACGGCTGGATCGAAGAGATCAACGCCACCTATGTCGTGATCCGGCTATGGGATTTGCGGCGGCTGATCGTGCCGCTGAATTTTTTTATCCAGCAGCCGTTCTACAACTGGACGCGGCAGGCGACGGCGAATATCGGCTCGGTCGTGCTCCATCTCGACTATTCCGCGCCGATCGAGCGCATCCGCGACAAGACCGCCGAATTCGTCACGCAATCCAAGATCAACGGCAAGGTCGTCAACGTCCAAGTCACCAATACCAGCGCCCAGGCCATCGAAGTGCGCGCGCTGCTGACCGCGCCTAACATTGCCGCGACATCCGATCTTTGCGCCGAGATCCGCGAGAAACTGATCGGCTTCTTGCAACGCGAATATCCGCTGGCGCTGCCGCGGCAGCGCAACGAGGCGATCGAAGCGTTCAGCCGCAAGCCGAGCGATCCGCCGCATCCGCCGGTGTGAACGGCTTTGTGTGAACGCCGCGAGCGCGACTAGCACTAAAGGCGTGTTGCCGCGGCGCGGCAGCGGCGCAATTATGCTTTGCCGATAGGACGATGCAGCGCGGCCACTCACGACGCTGCACGAACACATCGCCGCAATCTTTTGGGAGGAAGCATGCGATACAGCAAAAGGCTGCTGATCGGTTTTGCCGGCCTCATGCTGACCCTGCAGACGGGACACGCCGACGATTATCCGTCACGGCATATCACGCTCATCGCGCCGTGGCCGCCCGCCGGAGCAATCGACGTTCTGTGCCGCGAACTTGCGCCGGGCGCCGGTGAGCGGCTCGGCCAGCCCATCATTGTCGAGAACAGGCCGGGCGCCGGCTCGACCATCGGCACCGCCGACGGCGCCAAAGCGAAACCTGACGGCTATACGCTGCTCATGGCCGGCGCCGGGGCCATGGCGATCAGCCCGACGCTCTACAAAAGCCTGCCCTACGATCCGCACAAGGATTTTACGCCAATCGCGCTGGTCGCCAAAAATCCGTTCGTGTTGGTCGTCAATCCGGAACTGCCGATCCATTCCGTGGCCGAGTTGATCGCATACGCCAAGGAACATCCCGGCACGCTGACTTACGGTTCCGGCGGTGTCGGCTCGCCGCACCAGCTATTCGCCGAAATGTTCAAGACCATCACCGGCATTGAAATGACTCACGTGCCCTATAAGGGCACCGCGCCCGCCCTCACCGATCTGATCGCCGGGCATATTTCGCTGCTATTTGCCGATCTGCCGCCGACGCTGCCGATGGTGATAGCCGGCAAGGTGCGGGCGCTGGGCGAGACCTCCGCCGTGCCGATACCTTCGGCGCCCGACATTCCGCCGCTGCGCGAGGCCGGCGTGCCGGGCTTCGACGCCACGGGCTGGGGCATGGTCGTCGCGCCGGCGCACACACCCGATCCGATCATCGCCAAGCTTTATGAGGCATTTCGCGCGGTGCTGGCGGACGAAGTCGTACGCAAGCAAATGCTTGCGCTCGGCATGGTGCCGCAATCGAGCCCGCCGCCGGACAAGCTGCAAGACTTCATCGATGCCGAGCAAGCGCGCTGGGGCCAAGTCGTGAAGGATGCCGGCCTCGCCGGCACCGAGTGACGCCCGCGACCGTTAGCGGTGTTGCTTCAGCTCCACCATGTCTGCGGCGTGAAGCGCCCCGCTGCCTGCTCGATGACATTGCCGAGCGTAAACAGCGTTTCTTCTTCGAACGGCCGTCCGATCAGCTGCAAGCCGAGCGGCAGGCCTTGCGCGTCGAGCCTGCCCGGCACCGCGATGCCGGGCAGGCCCGCCATGTTGACGGTCACGGTGAAGACGTCGTTGAGATACATTTCGATCGGATCGGCCTGCCCCTTCTCGCCGATGGCGAAGGCAGCCGACGGCGTCGCCGGCGTCAGGATGGCATTGACGCCTTGCGCAAAGCATTTTTCGAAATCGCGCTTGATCAGCGTGCGCACTTTCTGCGCTTGCAGATAATAGGCGTCGTAATAGCCGGCGGAGAGCACATAGGTGCCGATCATGATGCGGCGGCGCACTTCCTTGCCGAAGCCCGCGGCGCGGGTGTGTTCGTACATGTCGATGATGTCGCGGCCGGGAACGCGCAGGCCGTAGCGGACGCCGTCATAGCGCGCGAGATTGGATGAGGCCTCCGCCGGCGCCACGATGTAATAGGCCGGCAGCGCATATTTGGTCATCGGCAGCGAAATATCGACAAGCTCGGCGCCGGCGTCCTTGAGCCATTGCGCGCCCTCTCCCCACAGCTTTTCGATCTCCGGCGCCATGCCGGGCATGCGGTATTCCTTCGGGATGCCGATGCGCATGCCTTTGACCGAAGCGCCGACCGCTTTCTCATAATCGGGCACCGGCAGATCGGCGCAGGTCGTGTCCTTCGGATCGGGACCGGCCATCGCGCGCAACAGGATCGCACAATCGCGTACCGTGCGCGCAAAGGGGCCGGCCTGGTCGAGCGAAGATGCGAAGGCGACGATGCCCCACCGCGAGCAGCGGCCATAGGTGGGTTTCAGTCCGACGATGCCGCAGAACGCCGCCGGCTGGCGGATCGAGCCGCCGGTATCGGTGCCGGTCGCGCCGAGGCAAAGGCTAGCGGCCACCGCGGCAGCCGAGCCGCCCGAGGAGCCGCCGGGTACGAGCTTTGCGTCAGAGCCTTGCCGCCGCCACGGCGACACGACGGGACCGAAATACGAGGTCTCGTTCGACGAGCCCATGGCGAATTCGTCGTTGTTGAGCTTGCCGAGCAGTACCGCACCGTCGCGCCACAGATTGGCGGTGACCGTCAACTCATAGGGCGGCTCGAAATTACCGAGGATGTGCGAACAGGCCGTGGTGCGAACGCCGTTGGTGCAAAACAGATCCTTGATACCAAGCGGCAGGCCTTCGAGCGCTCCGCCCTCGCCTTTCGCAAGCTTGGCGTCGGAAGCACGCGCCCTCGCGCGGGCATGTTCCGGCGTCTCCAGCACGAAGGCGTTCAGCGCGCGCGCTTTCGCCATCGCGGCGAGATGCGCATCGACGAGCTCGGCGGCGGAAAACTTCTTCTCGCGCAGGGCGTCGCGCGCCTGCGCCAGCGTGAGCGAAGTGAGATCGGTCATTCAGCAGTAGGATCGTCGCAAGAGAACGGATTCGTTGGTGCCGGTTTCGCCGTAGCCGGTTTCGGCACGGCATCCGCCGGCGCTTCGGGCGTCGGCGCATCCCATTCGGGCTTGACCGGCAAGGGCTGTATCGGGAAAGCCGAGAACAGCTCGTCCACTGCCGCCGGATCGTCAGGCTTCAACAAGCCCTGACCGTCGAGATAAGCGAGCCAGATCGCGTCCTGTTCGCAGGCCAAGCACATTATTCGACCACCTTCGGCACCAGGAAGAAATGATGCTCGTGCGCCGGCGCATTGGCAATAACCGCGTCGGCCTTGTTGCCGTCGGTGACCTCGTCGTGCCGCATCTTCATGGCCATGGGGGTCACCGAGGTCATCGGCTCGACGCCTGTCACATCGACCTCCGAAAGCTGCTCGATGAAGGCGAGAATGGCGTTGAGCTCGCCTTTGAGATTCTCCACCTCATCGTCCGCAACCGCAATGCGGGCGAGATGGGCAACGCGACGGACGGTATCGGCATCGACGGACATCGGCGGACAGCCTGAAAAACCCTGTTCTTCGGGCGAGGCTATAGCAGAGCGGCCATATCGCGCCAACCGGCTCGCCCCGAGGCGCCTCCAGCCGCTCAGCGGCGGCCGTTGAACGCGTCCCGGGCGTGCGCCGCGTTTTCCTGCGGAATGCGAATCGAGAGCACGATGGCATTGAGCACCGAAAACAGAAGCGCATAGATCGGCAGGCCGAGCGCCAGCGGCACCACCGCAATCTCCCCGATCACGATCGCGTAATTCGGATGGCGGATGAACCGATAGGGCCCGCTTGCCACCAGCTTTTCGCCCGCCACCGCGATGACGCGGATCGTCCAGCGCCGTCTGAGCGTGGCGAGCACCCAAAAGCGTCCGATCTGAAGAAGGATGAACAACGCCAGGAACAGAGGCTCAACGGCATGATCGTAGGCCAGCCCCCATAGGCCGAGGAGCCAGGCGGCGTGCAAAAGCTGCATCAGCGGCAGATGCGACCCGCCGTATTCGATGCCGCCCGCGGCCAAAAGCCGAGTTTCATTCTGTTTCGCCCACCACAGTTCCACGAGGCGTTGCACTGTGACGTAAGCGAGCAGTATCCAGCCGGCGTGCATCACAGATCGGCCACCACGAAATAAGCGGAAAAGCCCGGCCCAAAAGCCGCAAGCAGATGCCGCCCACGCGCGCCGGCCTTCAAGGCGCGTGCAAGCACGAACAGCACGGTGGCCGACGACATATTGCCATAGCGGCGCAGCACCTCCCAGGAATGTTCAAGCTGTTCGGGCGCCAGCCCGAGCACCTGCTCCGCCGTTTCGAGAAGCCGCCGGCCGCCGGGATGGAACAGAAATCCGTCGAGGTCGGAGAGACGAAGGCCGTTGCGGTCGAGAAAATTCTCCACCGCGGGCTTGAGCTCCGCGCTCATTAGCGCCGGCAATTCCGGACTGAGCACGATGCCGAAGCCGTCGTCTTTGATATCCCAGCCCATGATGTGCTCGGTGCCGCGCCAGCACCATTCGCCGGCGGCGAGAATTCGCGGACCGGCGCCATTCGCATTGCCGCCGGCGCCGTGCCCCGCGCGCCGTGTATTGCGCAACAGCACGCCGGCCGCGCCATCGCCGAACAGCGACGTCGAAACGAACATCGAGGGGCTTGGATCGTTGACGCGCAGGCACAGGCTGCACAGATCGACGGTGAGAAACAGCACATGCGCGCCGTCGCTCGCCTGCGCAAGCCGCGTGGCGCGCGCCAGGCCGGCGACGCCGGCGCCGCAGCCGAGACCGAACATCGGCAGCCGCTCGACGGTGGGCGACAGTCCGAGCCGGTTGATCAGCCTGGCATCGAGGCTCGGCACCGCAAGCCCGGTCACGGTATTGGTCACGATCATGTCGATCGCGTCGAGTTCGACGCCGGCTGCCGCCGTGGTGTCGCGCGTGAGCTTTTCCAGAAGATCGAGCGCGTTCTTCTGAAACGACGCGGTGCGCTCTTCCCAGCTGTGCGGCCGCAGATACCATTCGATCGGCTCGCAATTGTAGCGCGTCTCGATGCAGGTATTGTCGTAGAGCCGCCACAGCTTTTTCAGGTGCGGATAAAGTTCCCGCGCGCGCGCCGCGGCTTCGGCCTGGTGCAATTGATAAGGTGGGTTGGCCGTGGCAACCGAGAGAACTTCAACATCGAAGCCCGCAGCGACCGTATCGCGCGGCGCCGACTTGGCGATATCCAGCATGCAGGGTCCCCACGCAACGGTGATAGGTATAAACACCGGAACGGTTCGTGTTCGTCCCGTGTTCGTCCCTTGCCGTTGTTTCTTCGCACCGGGACGCCTAATTAGGGCGGCATGATGCAGGATTTGCGGCAAGATTTGCGTAGCCCGGTTCACGTCATCGGCGGCGGACTTTCGGGCGCGGAAGCGGCGTGGCAATTGGCGCGCCACGGCGTGCCCGTGGTGCTGCATGAAATGCGGCCGCTTCACGCCACGCCTGTTCATAAAACCGGACAATTCGCCGAGCTCGTCTGTTCGAACTCGTTCCGCTCCGACGATGCCGAGGGCAGCGCGATCGGCGTGCTGCATGCCGAAATGCGCCGTTGCGGCTCGCTGATCATGCGCACCGCCGATGCCCACAAGCTGCCCGCCGGCAGCGCGCTCGCCGTCGACCGCGACGGCTTTGCCGCGGAGGTCACGGCGGCGCTCGAAGCCGAACCGCTCGTCGAGATCGATCGCGCGGAAGTGGGCGCGCCGCCCGCCGAATGGGACAGCGTGATCATCGCCACCGGCCCGCTCACTTCGCCGGCGCTTGCCGAATTTATCCGTAAGCGCAGCGGCGAGGACGCGCTCGCCTTTTTCGATGCGATCGCGCCGATCGTGCATCGCGACACGATCGATTTCGATGTGGTCTGGTTTCAATCGCGCTACGATAAGCCGGGCCCCGGCGGTTCCGGCGCCGACTACATCAACTGTCCGCTGACGCGCGAACAGTATGAGGCGTTTATCGATGCCCTGTTGGCCGGCGAGAAGACGACATTCCAAGACTTCGAAATCGCGACGCCCTATTTCGACGGCTGCCTGCCGATCGAGATCATGGCCGAGCGCGGGCGCGAAACACTGCGTCACGGACCGATGAAGCCGTTCGGCCTCACCGATCCGCGGCAGCCGGAGCGCAAGCCTTATGCCGTGGTGCAATTGCGGCAAGACAACAAGCTCGGCTCACTGTTCAACATGGTCGGCTTCCAAACCAAGCTCCGCCACGCCGAACAGGTTAGCGTGTTTCGTACTATTCCCGGCCTCGAGCGCGCCGAGTTTGCGCGGCTCGGCGGGCTGCACCGCAACACCTTCCTCAATTCGCCAAAGCTGCTCGACGAGACGCTGCGGCTCAAGGCCGAGCCGCGGCTGCGCTTTGCCGGACAGATCACCGGCTGCGAGGGCTACGTGGAGTCCGCCGCCATCGGCCTCCTCGCCGGCCGCTTCGCCGCCGCCGAGCGGCGCGGCGAGCAGCCGTTCGTGCCGCCGCCGTCGACCGCGCATGGCGCGCTCCTCGGCCACATCACCGGCGGCCATATCGAGACCATCGATGCCGGGCCCGGCTCGTTCCAGCCGATGAATGTGAATTTCGGCCTGTTCCCGCCGCTCGCTTTGCCGCCGACGCACGACACCGACGGCAAGCGGCTGCGCGGTCCCACCAAGGCTGTGGCCAAGAAGCGCGCGCTTTGCGCGCGTGCGCTCAGCGACCTCGAAACCTGGCTCGCCGGCGCCGTGCCGGTGGCGGCCGAGTAGCCCGGTTTCCTCTTTGCCGCCTCATGCTCTAAAAGCTCGCGCATGAACGACACCGAACTCGGCGATCGCTGGCACAGCGGCACCATCCTCAAGCGCGACGTGTTTTCCACCATCGAGCGCGGCCGCTTTCGCACCGACAATGGCGATATCGATGCCGTGCTGCGCCGCCTCGACGAGGTGCCGTGGTGGAGCCGGCCGCTCGCCTATGAACTGTTCCGCCGCGAGAAGAAGGCGCTCGCCCGCGCCAAGCCGCTCAACGTCGCGCCGCCGCTGCTCTTTGCCGGACGCCGCGCGCTGGTGCGCGGCTGGATCGACGGCGTGCCGCTGCATATCGCCAAGCCGCATGGCGACGCCGGCTATTTCCGCTCGGCGAAAACTGTGCTGCGCGCGCTGCATCGCGCCGGCATCGCCCATAACGATCTCGCCAAGGAGCAGAACTGGCTCTACGCGCAAGATAGGAACCAAGATAGGAACCAAGATAGGAACCAAGATAGGAACCAAGACAAGAACGGTGCGCAACAAAGCCGCGCCTATCTCACCGATTTTCAGCTCGCTGCGTGCTTTCGCCGCCGCAGCCATTTGTTCCGCATCGCCTGCTACGAAGATCTGCGCCATCTCCTGAAACACAAGCGCCGCTACGCGCCCGACGCGCTGACCGCCGCGGAGCGCCGCGTGCTGGCGAGGAAAAGCCTCATCACGCGGATCTGGATGGCGACGGGCAAGAAGATCTATTACGCCATCACCCGCGGCTTGAATTTCACCGACCGCGAGGGCCGCGGCCTGCGCTTCGTGCGCGATGCGCCCGAAATCGCGGCGCGGCTGCGCACCAATCCGCTGGTGCGCGACGTCGCCATCGTGCCCTTCCCCGATCGCCGCACCGGCACCGGCCTCTATGCCTTCGTCGAGGGCACCGCCGATGACGGCGAGCTGCTCGATTTTCTTGGGCAGACACGGCCTGAGCACTTGCAGGTCGTCGATGCCTTGCCGCGCAATGCGCAAGGCGAAGTGCGCAGCGAAATTCTCGAGCTGGTGGCGATGAACCAGCTCGACCTGATCGATCCCTTGCTCAAGAGCGATGCCGAGCGCGCTATCGTCGGCCGCATCGTCTCGGAGCGGCGCAATCTGCGCGACCGCTTCGCGTTCTGACCTAATTCGTTGCGATCTAGTCTTGGACCGCGACGCCGCCGCGTTTGATCACGTCGGCCCATTTGGCGATTTCGGATTTGACGAACGGCTCGATGTCGGCGAGCGGCATCTTCATCGGCGCGCCGGCGTCCGCCGTGATTCGCTTCTTCACGTCGGGATTATCAAGCGCTTTCTGGATCTCGGCATAGAGCTTTTCGACGATCGGCCTTGGCGTGTTCTTCGGCGCCCAAAGCCCGAACCACACCTCGTAATCGTATTCCGGCAAGCCAGATTCCGCGACCGTCGGCACGTTGGGCAGAAGCGGCGAGCGCTCCTTCCCCGTCACCGCGAGCGCGCGCACGCTGCCGCCCTGGATCTGACCCAAGGCGCTCGCCAGATTGTCGAAGAAGACCGGCGTCTGACCCGACATCACGTCGGCATAGGCCGGCGTTGCGCCGCGATAGGGAACATGGGTCATCTTGATGCCGGCTTCGAGCTCGAACAACTCGGTCGAGAGATGCTGTCCGGTGCCGTTGCCGCCCGAGGCGAAATTGATGTCGCCCGGCTTGGCTTTTGCCATCTCGATCAGTTCCTTGATCGAATGCGCCGGGAAATTATTGCTGACCACGACCGCGAAAGGAAACTTCGCCAGCATGCCGACCGGCGTGAAATCGCGGATCGGATCATAGGCCAGCTTGGTGAAGAGACTCGGATTGACCGCCATATTGGCGGTGAGCCCGGTCAAGAGCGTATAGCCGTCCGGCGTCGCGCTGGCGGCGAACGCAGTGCCGACCACCGTGCCCGCGCCCGCCTTATTCTCGACGACGACGGGCTGTCCCATCTGGATCGAAAGCTGGTTAGCGATGATGCGCGCGATGATGTCGGTACCGCCGCCCGGAGGCTGGGCCACGACGATCGTCACCGGACGCGTCGGATAGTCTTGCGCAAAGAGAGGACTGGAAAAGAAGCCCGCAACCAAAAGCCCGGCGACAACCGCCACTGCATGCAACCGACGAAACATGTGTTCCCTGCCCTATTCTTGCGCCTGTCGTCTTTTTTGCGACGGTAGCTGATAGTCCACAAGCTGCGCGGCCACAAGACGAGGCGGCGCGCAACGGTAAAAACGCGTTGCGATGAATCATCGCGACCCCTCCCTGCAATCCTGGCCGTTCTCCCTTCAATTGCATTGATCTATGATTGAAATGACCGCGGTCATAACGCGGCGTGCCATGGTGCGACAAACCGATGGCGCGACAAACCAATGGCGCGACAAGAGCGTGACAAGGAGGACATCACATGCGGAGATGGCCAATCGGGCTATCGCTTATCGGACTTGGATTCGCGGGGCTGCTTGCCGGCCCGCCAGCCTTTGCCCAGCAGACGCCGCCGATCATTAATTTCGAGTCCGTGCCGGATCCGCTCAAGCTGCCGGACAATATGTATTTCGGCGAAGTCAGTGGTATCGCGCTCAATTCCAAGGGCCACATCTTCGTCTTGACGCGCGGCAATACCACCGGCCCGGCCTATGCGGCAGCGGCCACAGAGCTTCTCGAATTCGGTCCCGACGGCAAATTTCTGCGCGAGATCGGCCACAACCTCTACGCCTGGTCATTTGCGCACATGGTAAAGGTCGACCGCCATGACAATATCTGGGTCACCGACAAAGGCTCGGACATGGTGATCAAGTTTACGCCCGAGGGACGCGTCGCCATGGTGTTCGGGCGCAAGCAGGAAGCCTCCGACGAGGACACCGGGCCGTTGAAGCATCCGAAGCCCCCGCTGCCCGCCGAGCCAGGCCGCTTCCGGCAAGTGACCGATGTCGCTTTCGACTCGGCCGACGACACCTTCATCAGCGACGGCTATATCAATTCGCGCGTCGCCAAGGTCGACAAGGACGGCAACTGGATCAAATCCTGGGGCGACCGCGGCGACGGTCCCGGCCAGTTCAACACGCCGCATTCCATCGCAACCGACAATAACGGGAATGTCTATGTCGCCGACCGCGGCAATCATCGCATCCAGGTGTTCGACAGCGACGGCAATTTCAAACGCCAGATGGTGATCGATGTGCCGGTGCCACCCGGCGCAAAACCCGCCATCGGCAATATTCCAAGCGAAGCGCAAATCGCCGGCGGCACGATGGCGCCGGGCTCACCCTGGGCGATCTGCATCACGCCCGGGCCGAACCAGGTGCTCTATAGCGCCGACGCCTGGCCCGGCCGCATCTACAAACTGTCGCTCGATGGCAAGGTGCTGGGCATGTTTGGCCAGAGCGGCAAGCAGCTCAAGCAATTCGGCTGGATTCACGAGCTCGCCTGCCCGTCCGAGAACGTCATCTGGGCCGCTGAGCTCTTGAACTGGCGCGCGCAGAAACTGATCCTGCACCCCTAGAGCATGATCCCGAAAAGCTTGCCCTCGGACTTGATCCGAGGGTGGAAACCGGTTTTCCGAAAAGATCATGCCCGGTCAAAATGCTGGAGCGAAAACTACTTCGCTCTAGCCCGCAATCCGCGCCGGATTGCGCGACGCGCGCCAGATCAGCCATTGCCGGCGCCACGGCGACAAGACCGTGGGCGTAAATGGGTCGCCGCGCTCCAGACGGTCGAGCGACGGACGCACCAGCGCGAGCGGAAGAAATGCCGGCAGCGCCTCGCGGGGCGATGTCGGCACGCGCTCGGCGAGCGTAGCGAGATGGCTGCGCGCAAGCGTGCGGAATTCGGCAAGAGCCTGCTTCAATCCTGGAGTCGATTGACCGGCAAGGACCTGGTTCGGGGTGACCTCGTGCCGCTCGAGAATTTCAAGCGGCACGTAAAGCTGATTGCGCGCGGCGTGGATGGACAGCGACTGCAGCAGGTGCGTGATCGTTTCGGCCACGCCGGCGGGCTCGCTCACCGCCTCCGCTGCGCCGCCGCCGAGAATTTGCGCGGCCGCAGCAAACAGTACCGATGAGGTCTGTTTCGCATAAGTCTCAAGTTCGGCAATGTCGGCCATCGGCTCGTCGTAAAGATCGAAACGGCGCGCTTCGATCAGATCGAGCAAAGGCCCCGTCGCGAGCCCGTGCTGCGCGATGGTGGCGAGGAGCGCCGCGGCGACAGGATTGGCGCCCGCCTCTCCGCTTCGCTCGCCGCTCAGCACATCGGTCCACCATTGCAGGCGGATTTCACCGGGCAGAACTTCCCGCGCCGCTTCGCGCACGCGCGTCACTTCGACATTGAACGCATAGAGCGCATGCAGCGCGTCGCGATGTTCAGCCGGCGCAAACAGCGAAGCCAGGAAGCGGTCGCGGTCGGCCTGACGGACCAGCTCGGCGCAATAGGCGAAGGCATCCTGCATGACGCAGCCTAGCGCATGTCCCGGAAAAGTGGGCACCGGTTTTCCGACAAGGACATGCGCAAATCAAAATCCAACCATCATTCGACGGCGATCAGGGCCGCGCCGACGCGGCGGCCTTCCATCTGCATCACATTGTAAGTGCGCACGGCAGGTCCCGTCGTCATGCTGTCGACCGAGACATGCGCGTCGTGGAAACGCGCCCGCAGCGGTGCCGGCAAGGTCCATGGCGCGCTGCCGACGCCGAGAATGAAGAAATCAAGCTCTTCGGCGTGGGCAAAGACCAGCGCAAGCGTCGCGTCGGTGATGTCGGCCGGCGTCGTCACCGGCCACGCCCACATGCCGTCCGGCAGGCACAACAGCGAGCCGCGATGCGACATGTCGGCGAAGCGGAAACCGCCGCCGCCATGGGCTTCAATCGGGGTCTGGCGCGGAAGGTGGCGGCCGACCGCTTCCACTTAGCGCCGGGTTCTGGCGCGCTGCGGCGCCGGCGCTTCGACCTCTTCCGGTTCCTGACCGCCGGTGCGGTGGGCACCGACGCCGAGATAGATCAGGATCGGCGACGCGATGAATACCGACGTATAGGTGCCGACCAGAACCACGCCGAACATCATGGTCGCGGTGAAACTGTGAATAGCCTGCCCGCCGAACAACAGCAGCGCCAGCAGCGACATCGCCACCGTGACGTGGGTGATGATCGAGCGCGACAGCGTCGCATTGACCGAGGCGTTCAGCAGATCCGGCATCGGCATGCGCTTATAGCGGCGCAGCATCTCGCGGATGCGGTCGTAGATCACCACCGTATCGTTGAGCGAATAGCCGAGAATGGTCAGCAGCGCCGCGATACTGGTGAGGTCGAAGTCAATGTGCGTCAGCGACATGAAGCCGATGGTCAGCACCAAATCATGCACGTTGGCGATCATGGCGCCGAGCGCGAATTGCCATTCGAAGCGGAACCACAAATAGATCAGGATGGCAAAGATCGCGAGCACGAGGCCGATCGTGCCATAGGACAGTAGCTCGGTGGAGACGCTCGGCCCGACCACTTCAACGCGGCGGTAATCGACGGAGTCTCCCAAAGCATCGCGCACCTTCTGCACCGCAACCTGCTGCGCCGCGTCGCCGCCCGGCTGTTCGGAAATGCGGATCAGAACCTCGTCCGGGCTGCCGAATTCCTGCAATTGGAAATCGCCGAGCTTCAGCCCCTGGATGGTCGTGCGCATCTTGGCGAGATCGGCCGGGCCGGCCTTGTTCTGCACTTCGATCAAAGTGCCGCCGATGAAGTCGATACCGAAATTCAGGCCGTGAAAAAAGAACAGCGTGATGGCGGCAATCGACAGCAGTGCCGAAATAGGAAAGCTGATGCGCCGGAAGCGCATGAAGTCGAACTTGGTATTGTCGGGAACGATGCGAAGGAGGCGCACGGACAATCTTTCAAATCGCTAGATCGGCACGACGCGCGGGCGGAACAGCCGCACCCAATAGGCCACGATCAAGCGGGTCAAGGTAAAGGCGGTGAACAGCGTGGTGAGAATGCCGATGCCGAGCGTCACGGCGAAGCCGCGCACCGGCCCGGTGCCGATATAGAACAGCACCGCCGCGGCGATGAAGGTGGTGATGTTGGAATCGAGAATGGTTGCGAGCGCGCGCGTGAACCCGGCGTCGATGGCGCTGATCGCGGTGCGCCCGGCGCGCACCTCTTCGCGGATGCGCTCGTAGATCAGCACGTTGGAATCCACCGCGATGCCGACGGTGAGCACGATGCCGGCAATGCCGGGCAGCGTCAGCGTGGCGCCGAGCAGCGACAGCACGCCGAAAATCATGGCGACATTGATCGCGACCGCCATGTTGGCGAACAGGCCGAACAGGCCGTAGGTCACGAACATGAAAACGATGACCAGGGCCGCACCGACATAGGCCGCGCGCTCGCCGGCATTGATCGAATCCTGGCCGAGACCCGGACCGACCGTCCGCTCTTCCACAATGGTCAGCGGCGCCGGCAGCGCGCCGGCGCGCAGCAGCACGGCGAGATCGTTGGCCGACTGCACGGTGAAATTGCCGGTGATCTGTCCGGCGCCGCCGGTGATCGGCGTCTGGATGACGGGGGCGGAAATCACCTTGTTGTCGAGCACGATGGCGAACGGCTTGCCCACATTGGCCGAAGTGACGTCGGCGAATTTGCGCGCGCCCGACGAGTTGAAGCGGAAAGTGACGACCGCCTGGCCGGTCTGCTGGTCGAAGCTCGGCTGTGCGTCGGTCAGATCCGCGCCGGAGACCAAGACGCGCTTCTCGATCAGATTGGGCTCGCCGTTTTCGCCCTGCAGGATTTCCGAATCCTGGGGAGGATGCCCGTCCTGAATCTGCGCCTGCGCCTGCTCCGGAGTCATCGACATATCGACCATGCGGAAGTCGAGCTTCGCGGTCTTGCCCAAGATATCGATGAGTTCCTGCGGATTGTTCAGTCCGGGCACCTGGACCAGAATGCGGTCAGAGCCTTCACGCTGGATGGTCGGCTCGACGAGACCAAGCCCGTTGACGCGCCGCTGGATGATCTCGATCGATTGATCGACGGCCTGGCGCACGCGCTCGACCACCGCCGGTTCGCTCGGCGTCAGCGTGACGGTGCTGCCGTTATTGCTGACGTCGAGCGTGCGCTGCCCAGTGGTGGCGAGAATCCCCGACATCGGCTGCGACAATCCACGCAGCTTGCTCAGCGCGTTGTCGAGGTCGGTATCGCGCGTGATGTGCACTTCGACGCCGTTGCCGCGGATGGCGCGGCCGGTGAAGGGGATGCGCGCCTCGCGCAGCACGCGCAGCACGTCTTCGTAGATGGACTGCAGCTGCACCTTGCGCACATCGTTGGTATCGACCGCGAGCAACAGATACGAACCGCCCTGGAGGTCGAGACCGAGCACGATGCGGCGCTGCGCCCAATTCGGCCAGGACTTCACCACGCGGTCGGGGATGAAATTAGGCACGGCGAACAGGCACGCGACCAGCGCCGTGAGCAGGATTGCCGCAGCCTTCCACCGCGTGAAGAACAACATGGACCTTGAAATTCCTTAAGTTACGTTCGCGCCGACATCCGTTTGCCTAGCAAGGAAATGGCGCGATTATGCGGCGCTATCGTCCTTCACCGGCTCGCCCTTGGCGCGCACTTCGGTGACCATGGAGCGCATCTGCCGCACGCGCACGCCGTCGGAGATTTCGACTTCGATCTGATCGTCGTCGACCACTTTGGTCACTTTGGCGACAAGCCCACCATTGGTGATCACGGTGTCGCCGCGGCGCAGCGCCTTCACCATGGACTGATGCTGCTTCAGCTTCTGCTGCTGTGGACGAAACACCAGAAAATACATGATGCCGACGACCATGATCACCATCCAGATCGGGCTCTGGAATGACAGGAAGTCGGTGGCACTGGCGCCTTGCGCGAACGCTGGCGTAATAAACATAGCTCCTCCGAGGGCGGCAGTAGAGCGCGTCGCCCGGATTGAAGGGCCGCTTTTGCGCGCAAAATCGCGCGGACTATAGCGGCCGCGCCCCCAATTGCAACGCCGGGGGCGCGCACGCCCTCGTGGCGCGGAACGCTTGCGGGCATCTCCCGGCCCCGCTAAGGGAAGCGCCGTAAACCGGTATTAAAATGGCCAAATCTCCCTCGCAATCGCGCAAAAAGGCGGCGAAACCGCCCGTCAGAACCGCTAAAGCCGGGTCGAGCCCTGCCGGCAACGGCAACGGCAGGGGCGAGCTTGCCGACCACGCACATCTCCTAGCACGGATTGCCGGCGCCCTGGAGCGGCTCGCGCCCGCGCCCAGGCCCGCGCTCGACTTCTCGGTCGCCGAGGCCTTCGTCTGGCATCCGGAAAAACAGCAGCTGGCGCCGGTTCGCCGCGTCAACCGTGTCGACATGTCACTCCTTAAAGGCATCGAGCGGGTGCGCGATCTATTGGTCGAAAATACCGAGCGCTTCGCGCGCGGCCTGCCGGCGAATAATGCGCTGTTGTGGGGCGCGCGCGGCATGGGCAAATCCTCGCTGGTCAAGGCGGCCCATGCTTCGGTCGGTGCCGCCTATCCGCAAGCCGGCCTGAAACTCATCGAGATCCATCGCGAGGATATCGAATCGCTGCCGGAACTGATGGCGCTGATGCGCAATGCGCGCGAGCGTTTCATCGTGTTCTGCGACGATCTTTCGTTCGACGCCGAAGACACGTCGTACAAGTCGCTCAAGACCATGCTCGAAGGCGGCATCGAAGGCCGGCCGGAAAACGTGATCTTCTACGCCACGTCCAATCGCCGCCATTTGCTGGCGCGCGAAATGGTCGAGAACGAGCGCTCGACTGCGATCAATCCCGGCGAGGCGGTCGAAGAAAAAGTCTCGCTCTCCGACCGTTTCGGCCTGTGGCTCGGCTTCCACCGCTGCAGCCAGGATGAATATCTCGCGATGGTCGAAGGCTATGTCGAGCGTCACCGCATTCCGATCGCGCCCGACGAGTTGCGTCGGCAAGCGCTCGAATGGGCGACGACGCGCGGCGCCCGCTCCGGCCGCGTCGCTTGGCAATATGTGCAGGATCTGGCAGGCCGGCTCGGCGTGAAGGTGGCAGGGTGATCCCTGCCCGTCATTCCGGATTGCCGCTACAGCGGCAAATCCGGAATCCATAATCACGATCGTCGCGGAGGATATTCGGCCGCGACCATTCTTTTAGCGCAGGGAGTATGGATTCCGGGTTCGCGCTGACGCGCGCCCCGGAATGACAGCTACGCGCCGCTCAAATATTGCGCCGGATCGACCGGCGTCGCGCCTTTGCGGATCTCGAAGTGCAATTGCGGCGACGTGACATTGCCGGTCTGGCCGGAATGCGCGATCACCTGCCCGCGCTTCACGCTATCGCCGCGCTTGACCAGAATGTCGCTGGCATGCGCGTAGGCGGTGACGAAGCCGTTGGCGTGGCGCACCAGCACCAGATTGCCGTAGCCTTTGAGCTCGTTGCCGGCATAGGCGACGACACCGTCTTCGGATGCTTTGACCGGCGTGCCTTCCGGGACCGCGAGATTGATGCCGTCATTCTGCAAGCCGTTCGGCTTCGGGCCGAAGGCCTGGATGACGCGGCCGCGCACCGGCCAGCGGAAGCCCGGCCCCTCGCCGGCATCGGCGGTCTTCGCCGTCGTGTCGGGCGCCGGCGCGGTCGCGGTGGGCGCGGCAACGCGCGCGCTCGCGAGGTTCGGCCCACCCGACTGCGTGATCGCCGGCTGCGTGCGCGGTGGCGCCGACATCGGCGCTGACATTGCTGGTGGCGCCGACGCCACATTTGTCGGGCGCTGCGGCCCGCGCATGTCGGGAATGACGATGCGGTCGCCGACGCGCACCAGGGTCGTCGGCGGAATGTTGTTGACCTTGGCCAGCACCATCACCGGCTTGTTGTACATCCGCGCGATGCTGTTGAGCGTCTCGCCGGGCGCGACGACATGCACGCTCGACGGCGCGGCAAGCGCCGTGCGTGGCGGACCGACCGGCGCAGCCACCGACGCCGCACTCGACGTGTAGCGCGGCTCAGCGGCCAGATTGGAATTCGCCCCGGGGGTCGTGTGATAGCGCGGGATCACGAGATGCATGCCGGGATGCACCATCGCCGGGCTCGTGAGGTTGTTGGCCTGCATGATCGCCGACGCCGGCACGCCGTGCCGGTGCGCGATGATTTCGATTGTCTCGCCGGGTTCGACCGTGATCGGCGTGCCGCCTTCCCAGGTCCACGCCGGTGGCGGGGGCGGCTGCGCGACCGAGCCGGTCACTTCGCCATTAGGCGCCCGGTAGGAACTCGTAGAGGAACCCATGCCGTGGCCGCCGCCGGACGTGCCTTGATCGGCGCTCGCGACTTGCGGCAGCGGACGGCTCTCGATGTGGTTTGATTGGAGGGAACCTGTGACGTCGCCATGCGCGGCCGGCGGATTGCTGGAGCCGAATCCTTCGTTGAAGCGGCCGGAATCCGCGCTACAGCTCGCAACTCCAATGCCGATTAACGAAATGGCAACCAGCTGCGGCCAGCTGGCCGACCGACGCGATGCGGACATGGTTACTCACTCGAACGCAATACACAGGAGAGCGACTAAACATCGTTGGGGTAAACAGGGGTTTAAGTGGCGCGGCGAATTTCGCGAAATTCCCGTGTGTGTCTTTGGAGTTACAGTTCGCGTGCTTTGCCCGGCAGCAGCGGCACAAAGCGAACGGCGACAAGGTCGTCGCGCGTCAATTCGCCGTTCGGCAATTTGGTGAGCTTGACGAGGCGCTGCGCGCCGTTGGGCGGGCCGATCGGCAGCATCATCTTGCCGCCGTCGGCAAGCAGCGCCACCAGCGGCTGCGGAATATCTTCGGCAGCGGCCGTCACCATGATGCGATCGAACGGCGCGGTATGCGTCATGCCGGCGGCGCCGTCGCCAACTAAAATGGTGACGTTGGTATAGCCGAGCGTACGCAGCCGATCGCGCGCGGTGTCGGCGAGCGTGCGGTAGCGCTCGATGCTGGTCACCTCGCGCGCCATCCGCGACAGGATCGCGGCCTGATAGCCCGAGCCGGTGCCGATCTCGAGCACGCGATGCCGCGGCTCGACATCGAGCTGTTCGGTCATGTAGGCGACGACATAGGGCTGGCTGATGGTCTGGCCGCAGGCGATCGGCAGCGCCTGGTCGGCATAGGCGTTCTCGGCGAAGGCCGCGTCGACAAAATACTCGCGCGGAACTTCGTCCATTGCGCGCAGCACCGCCTTATCGCTGATGCCGCGCCTGCGCAACGCCAGCTGAAACTCCATGCGCTCTACGTCGGCAGCCGGAACTTCCGCCACAATGCCCTCGCACCAAATTATTTGCGCGCAAATGCCGCAAGGCCAAAAGGAACAAACAGCGCCGCCCGGCGTTAACGGGCTCGAACGGGGACCTGTCCGCAACGGCAGAATTAGCATTAAATGGAGTCGGCAAGCCGCGAAAGCTATTATAATTTCGCCGTGAATATCGGGGCTTGTGTCATCGTTAGGGTTCGCGTGAATGTCGGGCTTGGCGTGGCTTGTTGGGGTTTAAATGTCATCAGTGGGTAAGCGCGTTCTCGTCGTCGAGGACGAGATGATGATCCGCATGCTGCTCGAAGGCATGCTCGATGATCTAGGTCATACCGTTGCCGGCGAAGCCGGCGCGATCGACGAAGCGCTCGCGCTCGCCAAAAAAGCGGACTTCGACATCGCTTTGCTCGACGTCAATCTCAACGGCCGCTCGATCACGCCCGTGGTCGAAGTCTTGATCAAGCGCGGTCTGCCCTTCGTGTTCGCGAGCGGCTATGGCGAACGCGGTGTGCCGGAGCCCTATCGCGGCTCACCCACCCTGCAGAAGCCGTTTCAGGTCGAGGCGCTCGCCGAAGCCATCGCGGCGGCCTCCGGGCCATAATCATCCCAATGCTCAAGCGAAAAATCTAGGGCAGCGGACTCGCCTTTTCGAACAGCTCCGCAAGCCGCGCCATGGTTGGATCGTCGGTGATGTCGATTTTGAGCGGCGTTACCGCGATGCAGCGTTCTTCGAGTACCGCGACGTCGGTGCCGTGCTCGGGATCGATCTTCATCTGCTGCGAATAGGCGATCCAGTAATAAGGATTGTGCCGGCCGTCGAGACGTTTCTCGATGTGCAGCCGTTCCTGCCGCCGGCGGCCGAGCGGCGCCAGCACGATGCCTTTGATTTCTTCCGGCGCGCAATCGGGGAAATTCACGTTGACCAGGACATCCCGGCGCAGGCCGTTGCCGAGAACGCGCTTGATGATGTCGGGCGCATGGCGCAAGCCGGTTTCCCAATACGGCGGCTTGCCGCTGCGCGATTTGTAGGATTGCGACAGCGCGATTGACGGAATGCCGAGCAGCGCGCCTTCCATGGCGCCCGCCACGGTGCCGGAATAGATTACGTCCTCGCCGACATTCCTGCCGCGATTGACGCCCGAGAGCACGAGATCGACCTGCTTGCCGTCGAGCACATGGCGCACGCCCATGATAACGCAATCGGTCGGCGTGCCGCGCACCGCGTAACGGCGGTCGCCGATCTGGCGCAGCCGCAGCGGATCGTTCAGCGACAGCGAATGCGCGACGCCCGATTGATCGTGCTCCGGCGCCACCACCCACACGTCATCGGAGAGCGTGCGCGCGATCTCGGCGCAGATATCGAGGCCTTCGGAATGGATGCCGTCGTCGTTGGTGACCAGGATTCGCATGCTTTTAGTTCACTTCTATTTTCTTCAACCCGCCCATATAGGGCAGCAGCGCCTCGGGCACTGTGATCGAGCCGTCGGCATTTTGATAATTTTCCAGCACTGCGATCAGCGCGCGGCCGACGGCGACGCCGGAACCGTTGAGCGTGTGGACGTGGCGCACCTGGCGATCTTGCTTGGTGCGATAGCGCGCATTCATGCGCCGCGCCTGGAATTCGCCGCACACCGAGCACGAGGAAATCTCGCGATACATGTTCTGGCCGGGCAGCCATACTTCGATGTCGTAAGTCTTTTGCGACGCAAAGCCCATGTCGCCGGTGCACAGCGTCATTACCCGATAATGCAGTTCGAGCCGGCGCAACACTTCTTCGGCGCAGGCGAGCATGCGCTCGTGCTCGTCCTTGGATTGCTCGGGCGTGGTGATGGAGACGAGTTCGACTTTGGTGAACTGGTGCTGCCGGATCATGCCACGCGTATCCTTGCCGGCGGCGCCCGCCTCGGCGCGGAAGCACGGCGTGCAGGCCGTGAGCCGCATCGGCAATTGCGCTTCGTCGACGATGGATTCACGGACGAGGTTTGTGAGAGGAACTTCGGCGGTGGGAATGAGCCAGCGACGAGCGACGTCCCCAGTTTCCATTTCATAAAGTTCACGGTACTCAGATTTTCTATTCTTCAAAGCATCGAGAAGACTCTCGATAGCTTCTTGAGTGCTCATGTCCCTGCCAAAAATCTCCTTGTGGTGGCTTTGCACAAAGGGAAGTCTCTGCGCGACTTTTGCAGTCATCCTATCCATAAGTGCTTCGAAGCCGGCCGAGGGCACCTGAAATTGGTCTTCCTCGAATTTGGGTAGCTGCGCTGTACCGAACATTGTCTCGTCACGTACGAGCAGCGGCGGCGCGACTTCGGTGTAGTTGTGCGGCGTGCTCGTATGCACGTCGAGAAAGAATTGCCCGAGCGCGCGTTCGAGCCTCGCCAGCCCCTTCTTCAAGACCACGAAACGCGCACCTGAAAGCTTGGCCGCCGTCTCAAAATCCATCTGCCCGAGCGCTTCGCCAAGCTCGAAATGCTGCTTCGGCGTGAATGAATACTCACGCTTGGCGCCAAAGCGGTGATGCTCGACATTGCCGTGCTCATCCTTGCCGTCCGGCACTTCGGGCAGCGGCAGATTGGGAATTTGCGCCAGCGCCTCATCGAGCGCCTTGGAGGCTTCCTTTTCTTCCGCCTCCATTTTTGGGATCGAGTTCTTTAGCGTGGAGACTTCGGCGAACAAGCCTGCGGCCTTCTCCTCGTTCTTGCTCTTCTTTGCCTCGCCGATTTCCTTCGACGCGGCGTTGCGGCGGGCCTGGGCGGTTTCGAGCTCGAGAATCTTGGCGCGACGCTTCTCGTCGAGCGCGATCAGGCGCTTTGCTTCCGGCGCCAGTCCTCGGCGCGCGAGAGCATGATCGAAAGCCTCAGGGTTGTCGCGAATGGCGCGGATGTCGTGCATGAACTTTTTCCCGTGTCATGGCCGGACAAAGCCGTTCGAAGAACGGCGTCGCTTCCGCTCGCCTATGTTCCGGCCATCCACGTCTTTGCCGCCTCGACGTTTAAGACGTGGATGCCCGGGTCAAGCCCGGGCATGACGAATCAACAGCTAACAATACGCGGAACTCACTCCGCGGGCTTGGCCGCGGCGGCGGCGCGTTCCGCCGCCATGCGCTTTTCGACCATGCGCACCGACCAGACCGAGCCCTCGTAGAGCGCGATCAAGGGCAGCGCAAGCGACATTTGAGAAAGCACATCCGGCGGCGTCAGGATGGCGGCGATGACAAAGGCAATGACGATGAAATAGCGGCGTTTCGACCGCAGCATATCGGAGGTGACGATGCCGACCCGTCCGAGCAGCGTCAGAATCACCGGCAGCTGGAAGGCGATGCCGAAGGCCAGGATCAGCTTCATCATCAGCGAGAGATAGTCCTCGACCTTCGGCAAAAGCTCGATGGTCGCTTCGCCCGGGCCGCCCATTTGCTGCATGCTGAGCGAGAACCGCGCCAGCAACGGCCAGACCACGAAATAAACGACAGCGGAGCCGAGCACGAAAAACACCGGCGTCGCGACCAGGTAAGGCAGAAACGCCTGCTTCTCGTTGCGGTAGAGACCGGGCGCGACGAACATATAAATCTGCGTCGCGATCACCGGAAACGCGATGAAGGCCGCGCCGAACAGCGACAGCTTAAGCTGCACGACGAAATATTCGAGCAGGCCGGTATAGATGAATTTCGAATTTTCCGGCCCGGCGACCCAGATATAAGGCCAGGTCAGCACGTTATAGATGTGGCGGGCGAAGAAGAAGCAGACGATGGCGGCGAGAAAAAATGCGGCGAGCGCCTTGATCAGCCGCGAACGCAGCTCGATCAGGTGATCCATCAAAGGCGCCTTGGTGGCCTCGATCGCCTTGTCTTCGTCTTCGCTGCTCATCCGGTGCGCTCTGTGCTCTCCGGCGTCGCGGTCGCGGCTGGTTCGGGCTTAAGCTCCGGCGCCGTTAGCGGCGCGGGCTCGGCCGCGGCGACCTCGCTTGCGCTCGACTCGGCAACGCTCAACTCGGTCACGCTTGGCGCTTCAGGGCTTGATGGCGCCGGATCTGGCGCGGGCGTGTTTTGCTCGGTGCCTGTCATCAGTTCGAGCGGCTTCTTGGCAAAATCCTTGTCCAGATCCTTGCCGATATTCTCGACGTCTTCGCGCGCGCTTTTCAGCGGATCGTAGCTCTTGATATCGTGTGCCATGTCGTCGACCTGTTTCTTCAGGTCGGCCACCTCGGCCTCACGCATCGCTTCTTGAAACTGGTTTTGAAATTCGGCGGCCATGCCGCGGATTTTGCGGGTATATTGCCCGAGCGTGCGCATCACGGCGGGCAATTCCTTCGGACCGATGAAAACCAGCGCGACGATGCCGACGAGAAGGAATTCGGTCCAACTGATGTCGAACATGAAATGAACTCCGGCGGCGTCACCCGCCGATCATTCCCCGCGGCGGCCGCGATCGACGCGAGAGCGCCGGGGTCGCTAGGGCATGATCCCGAAAAGTGGGAACCGGTTTTCGGATAAGATCATGCCCAGGTGAAAATCTTAGACCTTGCTCTCGGATTTCTTGAGGTCGGCGCCGGCCTGATGGTCGATGGTCTTCATCCCGTCCGGCTTGGCGGGCGTTGCTTCCGCTTCATCGTCGGACATGCCCTTCTTGAAGGCTTTGATGCCTTTGGCGACATCACCCATCATGTCGGAAATCTTGCCGCGCCCGCCGAAGACGAGAAGCAGGACTGCGCCGACAATCAACCAGTGCCAGATGCTGAGCGAACCCATTGAACTCCTCCGTCCGCCGCGACGCGGCGGCCATACGCCGATTTTAGCCAGAAACTAGGCGTCGGGGACCGCAAAAACAAGCGCGGCGGCAAAGCCGCCGTGCCGCAGCCATAAAGCGTGTGAAGTTAACCCTACGCCACCGCGTTTCCGGGCAATTGACTGCCGAAATGGCGTTTTATTCCTCGCTGCTCGGCGCGCGCGGCACCAGGCCAAGGTCGAGGTCGCCGGGCTCGAGCGGGTCCTCGTCGTCGCGCAGCGCCGGATCGTCGGAGGGAACCGGCACCGAGAACTCGGCCGGCAGCGTCGCGTCGACAATGCCCGCGCCCTTGAGCTCGTCGAGGCCGGGCAGATCGGTCAGCGCTTCGAGCCCGAAATGCGACAGGAACGCCTCGTTGGTGCCGTAGGTCACCGGCCGCCCCGGCGCCTTCCGCCGGCCGCGCAGCCTGATCCAGCCGGTCTCGAGCAGCACGTCGAGCGTGCCCTTGGAGGTCGAGACGCCGCGGATCTCCTCGACCTCGGCGCGCGTCACCGGCTGGTGATAGGCGACGATGGCGAGCGTCTCGATGGCGGCGCGCGACAATTTGCGCGTGACGACGGATTCGTGCGTCAAGAGCCAGGCGAGATCGCTCGCGGTGCGCATGGTCCACTTGCCGCCGACGCGCACCAGATTGACGCCGCGCGACGCATAATCCTGCTGCAATTGCGCCAGCAGCGCCTTGACGTCGACGCCGTTCGGCAGCCGCGCCGCGAGAACCTTTTCGTCGAGAGGCGCCTCGGCGGCAAACAGCAACGCCTCGAGAATGCGCAATTGCTCGGCGCTCACCGCCACGCTCTCCTCATGGGTCTGCTTACCGCCTTCGATCACACGCATCTCCGCGACATTCGCCATCGAATTTTGCTCCCTCTTACGCATTCCCGGATTCCGCAGACATCCCGCCGCCATCACCGCCGGTCACACCGCCCGCGCCGTTGCCGGCCAAATGACCGCTAATGTCCCCACCCTGCTTCTTGCGCAGGTAGAGCGGCGTGAACGAGCCTTGCTGATGGGCCTCGAGGTGGCCCTCACGGATCAATTCCAGCGCGGCCGCAAAAGTCGACGCCAGAACAGTCGGTACCATCGCCGGCTCGACCAGATAGGCGACGAGATATTGGTCGAGCGGGCTCCAATCCAAGGATTGCCCGATCAGCTTCTCCAGCGCCGCGCGCGCTTCCGCAAGCGACCACACTGTGCGCTTGCGCACCCGCACAAAAGAGCGCGCCTTGGTCTGGCGCCGGCTGGCATAGGCCGAAAGCAGATCGTAGAGCGTCGCCGTCCATTCCGGCTTGGTGATTTCGGCAATCGGCTCGGGCTGCCCGCGCGCGAACACATCGCGGCCGAGTTGCGGCCGGTTGAGCAATTGATCGGCGACATGGCGGATGCCTTCGAGCCGGCGCAGCCGCTGCGCCAGCGCGTTGGCCAGGTCCTCGGCGCTGACGCCGTCGGGCGCATGCTGCTCGGGCAGCAACAGCCGCGATTTCAAGTAGGCGAGCCACGCCGCCATGACGAGGTAATCGGCGGCGAGTTCGAGCCGCATCTTCCGCGCCGCTTCGATGAAGGCGATATACTGGTCGGCGAGCGCCAGAATGGAAATCTTGGAGAGATCGACCTTCTGCTGCCGCGCCAGGGTCAGCAACAGATCGAGCGGGCCCTCGAAGCCCTCGACATCGACGACGAGCGCCGGCTCGTCAGTCGCCCGCTCCGGCAACTGCGCTTCGAATTCCTGAATGCTCGCTTCATCGACGTTCATGCGCAACCATTCACGCTGAATAGGGCGCGCGAGACCCTTGAGCAGTCCACGCGCCCGCCATGAGATCGGAAAACTCGGCCCGGCTTGCGGCGATGTCGATCGGCGCCGCGGGCTTGCGCGCCGCGAGCGCCAAGTCCGCCCGGCGCGCCGCAGTACCCGCAAGCAGCGGCGCCTGCCCCGCCACCGCCGTCATCTCCGACATCTTGCCGTTACAATGCAAGACCATGTCGCAACCCGCTGCAATCGCTGCCTTCGTGCGTTCGCCAAGCGACCCCGATAACGCGCCCATGGAAACGTCGTCGCTCATCAAAAGCCCTTGGAAGCCGATCGACTTACGAATCACTTCCCCCACTATAGAGGCCGAACTGGTGGCCGGGGCGACCGGGTCGAGGGCTGTGAACACAACATGCGCAGTCATCCCCATCGGCAAGGCGGCAAGCGGGCGAAATGCGGCAAAATCGGTGGCTTCCAAGGTCGCCCGATCGGTATTGACCACCGGAAGCCGCTGATGGCTGTCGGCAGTGGCGCGGCCATGGCCGGGAATGTGCTTGAGCACCGGCAAAACCCCGCCCTCGAGCAGCCCGGCGGCAATCGCCCCGCCAATGGCCGCCACTTTGGCCGGTTCCGTCCCGTAGGCCCGGTCGCCAATGATCGGATCGGACCCTGCGACCGGTACGTCGGCAATCGGCGCACAATCGACGTCGATGCCGAATTGCGCGAGATCGGCGGCCATGAGGCGGGCGCCGAGCTTGGCCGCGCGCAGGCCGGCGTCGCGGTCCCGGTCGTAGATCGCGCCGTAGGCCGCGCCTGGCGGATAGTTCGGGCATAGCGGCGGCTTGAGCCGCTGCACCCGCCCGCCTTCCTGGTCGATCAGAACCGGCGCCTGGCGGCCAAGCGCCGCGCGGGCCTCCTCGACCAGCCGCCGCAGGGATTGCCCATCACCGACATTGCGCGCGAAGACGATGAGGCCCCACGGCTGGGCCTCTTTAAGGAACTGGCGCTCCTCCGCTGTCAGCGAGGCGCCCGCGACACCGGTGATGAAAGCGCGCATGTTCGGCCGCTTGGAGCATGATCCGGAAAAGTGGGAACCGGTTTTCCGAAAAGATCATGCTCAATCAAAATGCTAGAGCGAAAGAGTTGTCGCTCTAGCCTGCGGCGCGCGCGAGGGTCAAGCGCTCCCAACCGTGAAAAGCCGTGAAGTCCCCGCCTTAATTGCGCTGCACCAGGCAGCTGCCGCCGGCGGCTTTGAGGCTCGTGCACATCTGTGCCGCCTCTTCCGACGAGCCGTAGGGGCCGACCAGGGTGCGGAAGTAGATGCCCTTGTCGCCAAGATCGACCTGGCGGACGGTCGCCGTGCGGCTACCGAGCTGGGTCGGATATTTGGCCTGCAGCCCGCGATAGGCCGACTGTGCTTCAGCCTCGCTCCGTTGCGACGACACTTGCACCGAATAGCCGCCGCCGGCTGCGGCAGGCGCAGGCTCCGCCGCCGCTGCTGGCGCAGCAGGATGCGCGAGCGCGGTCCGGGTACGTGGGATCTCAGCGCTACCCTGGCTTCCTCCTTGGCCGCCTTGCGAGGGAACGATCGACATCGGCCCATTGCCGCCTTGTCCTTGCGGCGCAACCGGCCGGGCCGCGGCCGGCCGGGCGGCCGGGGCTGCCACATCGGCGCTGTCCGGTTGTCCGGCATGAATGGCGACGGTGCGGATCTTCTTCGAGCCGCTGGTGCCGGCCACCGGCGCGCCCACCTGCGCCTGCCCGCCTTGGTCCATCGCGCCTTGCATCGGCGCGGCACCCGCTGGGCCGAGCTGCATCGGAACGCTGGCGGCGCCAGCGGATGCGGGCGCGATCGAGCCGGGCATGTTCGGCGCGGATTGGGCCTGACCCGTCATGGACGCCTGCAATCCGGCATTGGGATCAGGGAAAACCGGAATGGTCGAAACCACCCGCGGCGTATTCGCCGGGGCCGGCACATCGACCGGCCGCTCTTCGCGCGACACCAGTCTGTCGGGCGAGCCGGAATTGTTCGCCGCCTGGCCTGACGCGTTCGCCGCACCGCCGGCGGGAACGATCTTGTTCGGCGTGCCGTCGGCTTTGATGATCGGCGGCAGCGCCGGCAGCATCGAGCCGCCGAACATCGCGCGATAGCTGAACGCGCCGGCGGTGCCGAGCACCATCAGACCCAGCAGCGCCGCGAAGATGGCAAAGCCCCGGCGCTTGCGCGGAAGCACCTCGTCGTCCTCATAATCCTCGAGCTCGTAGGACTGATCGTCCTCGCGCTGCCCTTCTTCGGCATAATCATCATAACGATCGTCGCGCCGATTATCGCGCCGCGCGTCGCGCCCACGCGGCAGGAATGCCGGCAGATCTTGGATCGGATCGTGCGCATCATCATAGCGCGGGTGATCTTGATAGCTTGCCTGATCGTCGTAGGCCTGCGCGTCGTCGTCCTGAGCGGCGTCGCGCTGGGACCGCGCCGCATAAGGATCAGGCTGTTCGTGTTCGGCGTTGTAGGACGGCGGCGCCGCCCGATAGGGCGGATAAGTATTCGCCGGCTGCGGCGCCTGACGACGATCGTCATATTGGCGGTCGTCATATTGGTCGTCGTATTGGTCCGGGGACTGAGCCGCGTACTGATCGCTCGGCTGATCTTGAGCCTGGTCGTGGCGCGCTTGCGGCTCGGCGTAGCGCGGCTGCGGTTCAGCGGAAGGAGGCTGCTGCGGCTCGGCGTAGCGGGCGTCGGCCGGCCACTCAGGAGTTGCCTCGGGAGCGTCGAGCGGCGGCGGCTCATTTTGGCGCGCAGCACGACTCTGCGGATTGGTCCGGCCGATCAGACGCGCCAGTTCGGCGAGCGGATCGTCGCCTTGCTGGCCGCCCTGCGGAGCAGGATTGCGGCGTGTCGTCCGGAAAATATTGTCGGCCATTGCCATCGCCCCAATTCAGGCGCTCACGCGTTACCCGGTCAGTCGCCCCCTCGACCGCCGCGCGCTGACGTCATATGGCGCTGCGACCTACCGCATCTCATCTGGCGCTGCGACCCCAAGCAGATTGAGGCCAGAAGAGAGAACAGTGGCAACGCCTTGTACTAGGACAAGCCGTGCCTTTGTCAGTAGTGAATCATCTTGGATAATGAAGCGTAAATGTGGCGCAGCGTTGCCCTGCGTATAAAGTGCATGAAACTCCGACGCTAACTCATACAAATAAAAGGCAATTCGGTGCGGCTCATGCGCCAGTGAGGCAGCCTCGACAATTCTCGGGTAAAGGGCAATACGCCGCATCAACGCGAGTTCGGCCGGGTCGGACAGCCTTTCCAGCGGAGCGTCGGCCAGCGCCTCCGGCGCGGTCAGATCGGCGGGCAATGCCGGGAACGCAGCCCGCGCATTGCGGAACACCGATTGCGCCCGAGCATGGCCGTATTGGACATAAAACACCGGATTGTCGCGCGACTGTTCGAGCACTTTAGCCAAGTCAAAATCCAGCGCCGCATCGTTCTTGCGGAACAGCATCATGAAACGCACGGCGTCGCGGCCGACTTCGTCGACCACTTCACGCAGCGTGACGAACTCCCCTGCCCGTTTTGACATTTTCACCGGCTCGCCGGCGCGGAGCAGCTTCACCAGCTGGATGACCTTGACGTCGAGCTCGGCCTTGCGGTCGCTCAGTGCGGCGACCGCGGCCTGCATGCGCTTGATGTAACCGCCGTGGTCGGCGCCCCAGACGTCGATCAGAGCAGCAAAGCCGCGCTCGATCTTGGAGCGGTGATAGGCGATGTCGGACGCGAAATAAGTGTAGGAGCCGTCCGACTTTTTCAATGCGCGGTCGACGTCGTCGCCGAATTCGGTTGAGCGGAACAGTGTCTGTTCGCGATCCTCCCAGTCCTCGACCGCGCCGCCTTTCGGCGGCGGCAGCCGGCCCTCATAGACCT
The DNA here is from genome assembly GCA_963746715.1 of uncultured Alphaproteobacteria bacterium. GTDB lineage: Bacteria > Pseudomonadota > Alphaproteobacteria > Rhizobiales > Xanthobacteraceae > BOG-931. Next base: position 247,605 of record CAVVCW010000008.1, read on the forward strand.
CGCCGCGCGCGCGCAGCCAGTCGATGGTCTGCGCGACGCGATCGACGGCGCCCGCAATCAGCGAGCGCTCGGAGAAGAACACATCGAATTTGATATTGAGGCCGGCAAGATCGCCACGGATCGCCGCCATCATCATGTCGATGGCTTTGGCCCGCACCGCAGGCAGCCACTGCGCCTCGGGGTGGCCCTTCAGCTTGTCGCCAAATTCGGCGGCAAGCGCGGCCCCTACCGGCTTGAGATAATCGCCCGGATAGAGCCCTTCCGGGATTGCGCCGATGTTTTCGCCGAGCGCTTCGCGGTAACGCAGAAAGGCCGAGCGCGCCAGCACATCGACCTGGGCGCCGGCGTCATTGATGTAATATTCGCGCGTCACCTTGAAGCCGGTAAAAGCAAGCAGGCTTGCCAGCGCGTCGCCAAACACTGCGCCACGGCAATGGCCGACATGCATCGGGCCGGTCGGATTGGCCGAGACAAATTCGACGTTCACCGGCACGTTGGCGCCGATGTCGCTTCGGCCATATTCATTTCCGGCCGCCACGACCCGGCGAAGTTCCTGAGTCCAGGCGCTCGGCACCAAAGTGAGGTTGATGAAGCCTGGTTTCGCAACGACGGCGTCGGCGACCACTTCGAGCTTCTTCAGCTCGATGCTGATGGCGCCGGCGAGCTCGAGCGGGTTCTTGCCAAGCCCCTTGGCCAGCACCATCGCGGCATTGGTCGCAATATCCCCATGACTTGAGTCACGCGGTGGTTCGACTTGAATGCGAGAGACGTCCGTGCCGGGCGGAGTGACAGCGAGCGCGGCCGCGCGCACGCGCTCCAGCGTTTCGGCGAAGACATTGATGGGTCGGGGTGAGTTCGACATTTTGCGTCGCGCGCCTAACGCAATTCGGGGGTCGAGTCAAAAAGCCGGGCGTGCTCGGCGAGCGCGTAACGGTCGGTCATACCGGCAATGAAGTCGGAGACGCGCCGGGCTCGCGCGGCTTCATCGAGCCGGGATAGGCCCTCCTGCCATTCGACCGGCAGGTCGGCGGGCTTCGCGGTGTAGCGCGCATAGAGGTCGCGGATGACGCCCGCCGCCTGATCCATCACCTGCATCACCCGCCGATGGCGATACATCTGCGTTTCCAGAAACGTCTTGATGGCGCCATCGCCCTCGGCCATCGCGGCCGAGAACCCGGCGACGGGCGATGCCGCCTTCCGCACGTCGTCGGCCGACTGCGGCTTGAGCGCGGCAAGACGGCGGCTTGTTTCAGCGACGACATCGTCGATCAGAAGGCCGATCAGTTCCCGCACCAGCTCGTGCACGAGGTGGTCATTGTCGAGCCCGGGATAGGCGGCGCGGATCGCGTTTGTGATCTTGCCCGGCAGCGGCACTGTGGCGATCTCGTCGAGCTGAAACAGCCCGGCGCGCAGCCCGTCGTCGATGTCGTGAGCGTCGTAAGCGATGTCGTCGGCAAAGGCGGCGATCTGCGCCTCGACGCCGGCAAAGCTCCAGAGCTGAAGATCCTGTTGCTTCGCATAATCGAGGATCGTTCGTGGCACGCCGCTCTTGCGATAGCGGCCGAGCGGCGCGCCAGCGCGGTCGGTGAGCGGGCCGTTATGCTTGACCAGGCCTTCGAGCGTCTCCCAGGTCAGGTTCAAGCCGTCGAAGCGCGGATAGCGGCGCTCCAATCGCGTGACAATGCGGAGCGTCTGCGCGTTGTGATCGAAGCCGCCGAAGGCTGCGAGGCATTCGTCGAGCGCGCGCTCGCCGGCATGGCCGAACGGCGGATGGCCGAGATCGTGCGCCAGCGCCAGCGCCTCGGCGAGGTCCTCGTCGAGACTGAAGCCGCCGCGCCAGCGCGCGGGCCACCTGCGCCACTTCGAGCGTATGGGTGAGCCGGGTGCGGTAATGGTCGCCCTCGTCGAACACGAAGACCTGCGTCTTGTGCTTCAATCGGCGGAATGCGGTCGCATGGATGATGCGGTCGCAATCGCGGCGAAAGGCGCTGCGGCTGGTGCTCGCGGGCTCGGGATGAAGCCGGCCGCGGCTCAGGTCCGGATCGCACGCATATGGCGCGCGGGTCGCTGTCGTGTCCATCGCCGTCGCCCTGTCCCGGCCGGCCTTTGGCCCGTTTCGGCCCGCCAATTGAGCCGCGTCGCCGATTGACCTTGGCTGTTGCCGCACTTAACTAACCTTGTGCTATCGTTGCAATCGGCGCGATTTCCTTAAGTGGAATCAGTCTTTCCACACCGGAGAATTGCCGCACCGGAGATAAGAATGACCGGCAACGTCACCGAGACCGGAGTCATTGTGACCGAACGGGCGGCGCAGAAGATCGGCCAAATCCTGCAAAAGGAGCCGGCCGGCACCATGCTGCGCGTGTCCGTCGAGGGCGGCGGCTGCTCCGGATTCCAGTACAAATTCGACACCGAGCGCGCCAAGGCCGACGATGACGTCGTAATCGAGAAAAGCGGCGCCACCGTGCTGATCGATCCGGTATCGCTCAATTACATGGCCGGCTCCGAGATCGATTTCGTCGATGACCTGATCGGCTCGTCGTTCAAGATCAACAATCCGAAAGCCACGGCCTCCTGCGGCTGCGGCACGAGCTTCTCGCTGTAATATTCCCTAGTCGCTCGATTCGTCATGGCCGGACATAGCCGTTCGAAGGGCGGCGTCGCTTCGCTCGCCTATGTTCCGGCCATCTACGTCTTGAGCTGGCGCCTGGTTCAAGTAAGACGTGGATGCCCGCGACGAGCGCGGGCATGAGACGAGGCTTCTCACGATCGGTACTCTCCACCGTGCGCATCGCCACCTGGAACGTCAATTCGATCAAGCAGCGCGTCGATTCCGCGGTGGCATGGCTTGCCGAGCGCAAGCCCGACATCGTCTGCCTGCAGGAAACCAAATGCGTCGACGAGGCCTTCCCGCGCGAGCCGTTCGAGGCGCTCGGCTATAACCTCGCCGTCCACGGCCAGAAGACGTTCAATGGCGTGGCGCTGTTGTCCAAGCTGCCGTTCGACGAGGTCAATGTCGGGCTGCCGGGCGGTGACGGTGATGATCACGCCCGCTTCATCGAAGGCGTGGTGTCGACTGAGAGCGGAGCGCTGCGGGTGGCGAGCATCTATCTGCCCAACGGCAATCCGCCCGCGACCGAGAAATACACCTACAAGATCGGCTGGATGAAGCGGCTCGCCAAATATGCCAGCGAGCGCCTCTTGCTCGAAGAGCCGCTGGTGCTTGCCGGCGACTACAATGTCATCCCGACCATGGCCGACGCGCGCAATCCGCAAGCCTGGACCGGCGACGCGCTATTCCTGCCGCAAACCCACGAGCAGTTCCGCGCGCTGATCAATCTCGGCCTCACCGACGCCATCCGCGCGTCCAGCGACGATCCGGGGCTTTATACATTCTGGGATTACCAGGCCGGTGCCTGGCAGAAGAACAACGGCATCCGCATCGATCATCTGTTGTTGTCACCGATGGCCGCGGACAGTCTCCAAGACGCCGGCATCGACAAGCATGTGCGCAGCTGGGAGAAGCCGTCCGATCACGTGCCGGTCTGGATCGATCTCGATATCGATGTAAAGTAGTGAATTGCGACGACTGCTGGCGAAACCGGCTCCATAGCAGGCTCACGTGACGGTGCATTCTTCTTTCACTCCGCGTCGAGAGCGTTTCGGGGCTGTGCGCACGGTCCCATGCGGGCCCAATCCTTCTCGGCTTACTGTGCTTCTGACCCGAAATCTGAATGGAATTATCTATCACTATCTCTTTCCGCATCTATGCATTGTGTTTGCAATACTTATCCTATTTGCGAGGCCGTTGGACATTGCACTGCGTCCGCTCGGATATGATGACGGTTTCGTTTCCTATTTTCCTTTTGTCAGATATCTCTATTCCCATCTGATCTCATTCAACGAGAATTATCGTCCAGACATAATTTACTTCCACGTACTCGACATCACTGTATGGATGTCAATTGCAGTATGGGGAATACGGCTCGTGACGGGCACTATTTTTCTAAAGCAATACGACGCTTTATATCTCATCGTTTCGCGTCGTCTTTCCGATATGCCACTCGGATTGCGCTGGGCATTCTATGGCGGCCTGGCTTGGGTGGTGCTGGCGACTTTCGCCATTACTTATGTGCCCGTACAGCCTAAAATGTTTCGGGACCCAGAAATAAATTTTGTTGTCTCGCATTTCCCGGGAGCATTTGTGTTTCTTTTTGCGTCAACTTACTACGTATTTGGGTTTTTGTTGACCGAACCAACGTTGTTTTTGCTTTGGAAATTAGTTCGTCAAAGACGGGCAGATAGCTGTCTGAGGCGTGAATGGCGCAAGTGATTGCCTCGCAGTGACGGCCCGCGCTACAGCGGAACGTTGAAGCGCAGCGCCTGCGCCAGCAGCCCCTGCCGGTAATAGAAGCGGTGCGCGAGCGCATTATCGAGCCCGGTGTCGAGCACGAGCTTCTTGCAGCCGAGCGCGCGGCCTTCCTCTTTCAGTTTGTCCAGAAGCTTCGCGCCATAGCCGCGGCTGCGCTCGGCCTGATCGGAGACGAGATCGTCGACATAGAGGAATTTGCCGTGCACCAGGTTCTCGGTGATCCGATAACCGGCGAGAGCGCGCGGTCCGGGATAAGGCCCCTGCTCCAGCCACAGCGCGAGAATGCGATAGCCGTCCGCCGATTGGCGGCGCCAGCGTTCGACGAATTCTTCGACCGAGGTGAGATGCGGCCGCAATTGCCGCATCAGATCGTAGCAGGCGCCGATCTCCGCCGCGCCGATGGTGCGGAAACTCAGTGCGTCAGCGGTCATTGCGGTTGAAAGTTGGGTACGAGCGGCGCGAATGTTGCTTGAGCATGACCTTTTCGGAAAACCGGCGTCCGCTTTTCCGGATCATGCCCTAGTCGCGCCGGCCCTTCATCCAGTCTTCGAGATAAACCAGCGCCATGGTGCGCTCGTCATTATTGGCGTGCTGAAAGGCGCTGTCGTAGAGCGGCTTGATCCAGGCTTCGTCGCTGCCGGCGCAATCCTTGGAGAGCGTCAGCCACATCAGGCCGCGCGCCGCCTGGCGTGGCACCGCCTGGCCTTGGAACAGCATGTCGCCAAGCGCAGCCTCGGCGCGGCACTGGCCCTTGGTCGCCGCGAGCTGAAACCACCGCGCCGCCTGATGCGGATCGCTCGGCTTGTCGTTGAGATAGAGCCGGCCGAGCTCGTATTGCGCATCGGCGTCGCCGAAATAAGTCGCGGCATAGCCCAGCATGTCGCGCGCGCGTACCGGATCCGCCGTGATCTTCGAATTGGGAATGCCGGTCAGATAATAGTGGCCGAGCGCGACGAAAGCATTGGCGACGAAGCGTGCCTGCGGCGTGCCCGGCACTTCATCGGGATGGCTGTTGGCGATCTGGCTGAAATAGTTGAAGGCGCGCAAGTCGTCGCGCGGCACGCCGTCGCCGTCGGCATACATGCGGCCGAGCTTCCACTGCGCGACCGGCTGACCCTGATCGGCGGCATATTGCAGAGCAGTCAACGCCGTGGTCTTGCCGTCGGGCACATGCGCGCTGGCACGCAGGCTTTCGCCCGGCGTGAGTGCGGCCGTGCTCGGCGACGTCGAACCGTCGAAAGCAAAAGCCGGCATGCTGACGACGCCGCGGCCGTTCAGCCCAAGCACCAGCGCCACGCATAGGCCGCCGGCCAGGCCGACAGCGACGCCGGCCGACCTGCCGTTCTGCGCACAGCGCGCTATGGCGCTAGATATCCGCATAGCACTCTTTCTCGGCAGCAGCGCCCGGATGGGTCAGCGCGCCGTACCGTGCCGAGCCCACCTGTTGCGTGTATTTCCACAAATAGCCGGAGCCGTATTCCTCAGGCCGCGGCTTCCATTCCTGCTTGCGTTTGGCGAGTTCGCTGTCCGACACTTCGACGTCGAGCGTGCCCTTGGCCGCATCGATCTTGATGATGTCGCCGTCACGAATGAGTCCGATCGGGCCGCCGATCGCAGCCTCAGGCCCGACATGGCCGACACAGAATCCGCGCGTGGCTCCGGAGAAGCGGCCGTCGGTGATGAGCGCGACTTTGGTGCCCATGCCCTGTCCGTAAAGCGCCGCGGTGGTCGACAACATTTCCCGCATGCCCGGACCGCCTTTCGGTCCTTCGTAGCGGATGACCAGCACTTCGCCTTCTTTGTACTGCCTCTTCTGCACCGCCTCGAAGCAAGCTTCCTCGCCGTCGAAGCAGCGCGCCGGGCCACTGAATTGCAAGCGCTCCATACCGGCAACCTTAACGATGGCGCCCTCGGGAGCGAGATTACCTTTCAATCCGACGACGCCGCCGGTCGGTAAAATCGGTTTGTCTGCCGGGCGGACGACGTCCTGAAATTCGTTCCACTTCACCGACTTGAGATTCTCGGCAATCGTGCGGCCGGTGACGGTAAGACAATCGCCATGCAGGAAGCCATGGTCGAGCATCGTCTTCATCAGCAACGGAACGCCGCCAGCTTCAAACATGTCTTTGGCGACATAGCGGCCGCCCGGTTTCAAATCCGCGATATAAGGTGTCCTTTTTAGGACTTCGGCGACGTCGAACAGATCGAATTTGATGCCGCATTCGTTGGCGATCGCTGGTAAATGCAGCGCAGCATTTGTCGAGCCGCCGGTCGCCGCGACCACGGCGGCGGCGTTCTCCAAGGCCTTGCGGGTAACGATGTCGCGCGGCCGGATGTTCTTGACGATCAGATCCATGATCATCTCGCCGGCCAGCACGCAGAACTTGTCGCGAATCTCGTAAGGCGCAGGCGCGCCCGCCGAATACGGCAAAGCGAGACCGATGGCCTCGGAAATAGTCGCCATCGTATTGGCGGTAAATTGCGCGCCGCAGGCGCCGGCCGACGGGCAGGCATTCTGCTCGAGCGTTTCCAGATCGGCGTCGGTCATGCCGCCGATCGAATGTTTGCCGACAGCCTCGTAAACATCCTGAATGGTAACCGGCTGCCCCTTGAACGTGCCGGGCAGGATCGAGCCGCCGTAGATGTAGATCGCCGGCACGTTGAGACGGCACATCGCCATCATCATGCCGGGCTGCGACTTGTCGCAGCCGGCGACCCCGATCAGGGCGTCGTAGGAATGGCCGCGAACCGTGAGCTCAACCGAATCTGCAATAACTTCACGAGAAGGCAGCGACGCCTTCATGCCGGCATGGCCCATGGCGATACCGTCGGTCACCGTGATGGTGCAGAACTCGCGGGCGGTGGCGCCGACTGAGGCGACCCCAAGCTTCACCGCCCGGGCTTGGCGCATCAGTGCGATATTGCAGGGCGCGGCTTCGTTCCAGCAGGTCGCCACGCCGACGAACGGCTGGTGGATCTGCTCGCGCGTCAGCCCCATCGCGTAATAGAAAGCGCGGTGCGGCGCCCGGTCGGCGCCCTCGGTGGCATGCCGCGACGGCAGCCGGGATTTCAGATCGGTCTTAGCGTCCATCAAACTCTTAAGGCCGAACAGGCCTTTGCCCTTCCATCCGGACCAAACAAGCCAAGCTTCAAAAAAGCGCTTGCGCTCTGGAACCGGAAGCACGCTGTGGCGTTAGACTCTTCCTGCCCGCCGCACCCAATCGTTTCAAAAAATCCTATGGCTAAAAAGCGGCGCGGGCCGTCCTGGAATATGATCCTTTGAAATGTTCCAAAGCTGTTGCCGCCGAGCCACAGAATCGCGGGGCGCTTTCGTCTGTTCGTTAAATGGGTATTTACCAACAGCTTCGCCAAGTCGGCGGCCATGTCCGCAGCCTGTCGGCATTTGCGAGGGCAGTTGCAGCCTGCGACGATGGGCGGTGCACAAACCTCAGATCAAAAAACGCGGTAAAAGCCTCGCCAAAAGCTTCTTCAACCGCAGCGTTCTCGAGGTTGCGCCCGACCTGATCGGGGCGACACTGCTGGTCGACGGCGTCGGCGGGCGGATCGTTGAGGTCGAGGCGTACCACCATACCGAGCCGGCGGCGCACAGCTACAATGGGCCGACCCCGCGCAATGCCGTGATGTTCGGCCCGGCGGGCTTTGCCTATATCTACCGCTCCTACGGCATTCACTGGTGCCTGAACTTCGTCTGCGAACCGGCAGGCTCGGCCAGCGCGGTGCTGATCCGGGCGCTTGAGCCCACAGAAGGCCTGCCGCTGATGCGGCGGCGGCGCGGTTTATCTGATCCGCGGCTACTCTGCTCCGGCCCCGGACGGCTGTGCGAGGCGCTCCGCGTTACCGCAGTGCACAATGGACTTGCGCTCGACGCGCCGCCTTTCGCGCTGTTTGCGAAGCCTGAACCTGTCGAGATTGTGGTGGGCGTCCGCATCGGCATCACCAAGGCTGTGGATAAGCCGTGGCGCTATGGCGAGAAAGGCTCGCGGTTCTTGAGCAAGCCGTTTGCGGAAACCTGAGCATGATCCTGAAAAGCGGATACCGGTTTTCGGAAAAGATCATGCTCCCCGAAAGTGCAGCCAAAACGCCCTAATAGGTGCTGGTGCGGATCCGAAACGCCGGATTGAAGCCCAATTCCTTACGCGCCTTGTCGATCTTCACCGCCCCGTCGTCCTCGGCAATGTTGTAGACGCCAGGCGACCCGTTCGTGACTGCAAGGAGTGCAGCCTGCGCAGCGGCGTCCACGTGCAGCGGCGCCCGCCCCTTCGGCGTCGCCGACCAGGTGCCCGATCCATACAGCCGGCCATAGCGCAGCACGACGCCGTCGAAATCCGAAGGCAACTCCAGCACGAACTCCTCAAGCGCGCGGACGCCGCGCGCCGTGACGGCACTTGGCGAATTGCCCTCACCGGAGGCGATCGGATCGGTCTCGGCGTGCGGCTCGGGTCCCTCGGCATAAGCGAAGGCAAGGCTTTGCGCGATGAACCTGCGCACCCCTGCGACGCGCGCGGCGGAGGCCAGATTGCGCGTGCCCTCGACGCGCAGGCGGGAGTTTTCCGGAAGCATCTCGGCAAGCTGCGCCGGATCGAACACCTTCGGCAGATTGGTGAGCTGATTAATCACGACGTCCGGCTTGACCCGCGTTACCGCGTCATGCAGTGCGCGCTGGTTGAAGACGTCGAGCACGATGGGTTGCGCGCCGGTACGCTTCAGCGCCGGCACCTTGTCGGCATCCCGCGTCGTGCCAGAGACGAAATGGCCGGCGCCGGTCAAAAGCGGGATGAGCCGGCGTCCGATCACGCCTGTGGCACCTGCCAGAAAGATCTTCACAGCGATCCCCTTACGCCGCGCCGCGCAGCCTCTCCATCGCCTCGGCGATTTTGGCCTTGCGCGCCTGCGCTTCCTCACGTTTCTCTTTCTCTTCCTCTACCACTTCCTCAGGCGCGCGGGCGACGAAATTAGCGTTATTCAGCTTGGCATCGACACGCGCGATGTCGGCATCCGCCTTGGCCATTTCCTTGGCCAGCCGCGCCGCTTCGGCGGCCAGATCGATCACCCCCTTCAAGGGCAGCGCTGCAACCTCACCGCGAATGACGAGCTGAACTGAACCCTGCGGCGGTGCATCCGCATGGGAGATGGCGGAAACGCGGGCGAGCCGCTGCACGAATTCCGACCAGTTGCCGGCGCGGGCCACCGTCCGCGCCGACGCACCGGCCAGCACCAGCGGCAATTGCGTCGCCGGCGGGATATTCATCTCGACCCGCACCGAGCGGATGGCATTGATCAGATCGATGACCCAGCCGATTTCGGCTTCGGCTTCGGGATCGTCGAGGCCGTCATGCTGCGGCCAGGCGCTGAGCGCCAGCATGTGGTGGCGCTTAGCGCCCTGCTCCGCCGTGACCCGCCAAAGCTCCTCGGTCACGAACGGCATGAACGGATGCAGCAGTTTGAGGATTTCATCGAGCGCCCAGGCTGCCGCAGCGCGGGTTTCGGTCTTCGCCGGACTGTCCGCCCCGGTCAGCACCGGCTTGATCAGTTCGAGATACCAGTCGCAATAGACGTTCCAGACGAAGCGATAGGCCGCGTTGGCCGCGTCATTGAATTTGTAGGCTTCGATGGCGGCCGTCACCTCGCGGCCGGCCTTTGCGGTCTCGTGCACGATCCAGCGGTTGAGCACTTCCTTGGCGCGATGCGGATCGAATTGCGGATCGCGCGCGGAGCCGTTGATCTCTGCGAAGCGCGCCGCGTTCCAGAGCTTGGTCGCGAAATTGCGATTGCCCTCGACCCGTTGCGGCGACAGTTTGATGTCGCGCCCCTGCGCCGCCATCGAGGCGAGCGTGAAGCGCAGCGCATCGGCGCCGTATTCGTCGATCAGTTCGAGCGGATCGATGACGTTGCCCTTCGACTTCGACATCTTGGCGCCCGAGGCATCGCGCACCAATGCATGGATATAGACGTCGCCGAACGGCACTTGTTTCATGAAGTGCAGTCCCATCATCATCATGCGCGCGACCCAGAAGAAGATAATGTCGAAGCCGGTGACCAGCGCCGAAGTCGGATAGAAGCGTTTGAGCCCCGGCGTCTGGTCCGGCCAGCCGAGCGTCGAGAATGGCCAAAGTGCCGAAGAGAACCAGGTGTCGAGTACGTCTTCGTCGCGGAAGATGTGATTCTTACCTGTGCCGATCCACGATGTATCAAAAGCGTCCTTGGTGACGATGACATCTTTGCCGTAATACTCTTTAGCCGCGCGGATAGCGTCCTGTTCCGTCGTTTCAACAAAGACGTGGTAGTCCTCGGGACGAACTTTCCCGCCGTCGACATTCGTTGAAAACACAAGCGAACCGTCCGACCCTTTCTTCGGCCCGTACCAGGCGGGGATCTGATGTCCCCACCAAATCTGCCGTGAGATGCACCACGGCTGGATATTGTCCATCCAGTTGAAGAAGGTCGCGTCCCATTGCTGCGGCACGAACACGGTCTTGCCTGAGCGCACCGCCGCGATCGCCGGCTGCGCCAAGGTTTTGGCGTCGACATACCATTGATCGGTGAGATACGGCTCCAGCACCGCACCGGACCGGTCGCCGTGCGGCACGACGTGCGACGTGGGCTCGATCTTCTCGAGAAGGCTGCGCGACTCGAGCTGTTCGACGATGAGCTTGCGAGCGGCTTCACGGCTCTTGCCGTCGATTGTCTCCAACAGATCGGATTCTAGATGTGTGTCTTTCAGGAACGCGTTATTGCCCTTGAGCGTCAGATGCGCCTCAGCATCGAACACATTGATCAGCGGCAGGCCGTGCCGCTTGCCGACCTCGAAGTCGTTGAAGTCGTGCGCCGGCGTGATCTTCACCGCGCCTGAGCCTTTTTCCGGATCGGCATAATCGTCGCCGATGATCGGAATGCGCCGGCCGACCAGCGGCAGCACGGCGGTCTTGCCGATCAGATGTTTGAGCTTTTCATTCTCCGGATGCACGGCGACCGCGACGTCGCCGAGCATGGTTTCCGGCCGCGTCGTCGCCACGACAATGTATTCGTCGCTGCCTTCGATCGGATATTTGATGTGCCAGAGATGGCCCTTGCTCTCGACCTGCACCACTTCGAGATCGGAAATGGCGGTCTTCAGCTTCGGGTCCCAATTGACCAGCCGCTTGTCTTTATAGATCAGCCCTTCGCGATAGAGCGCGACGAAGACTTTCAGCACCGCACGCGACAGGCCTTCGTCCATGGTGAAACGTTCGCGCGACCAGTCGCAGGACGCGCCGAGCCGCTTCAACTGGCTGATGATGGTGCCGCCGGATTCCGCCTTCCATTCCCACACGCGCTTGATGAAAGCCTCGCGGCCCATGTCGCGACTATTTTGCTGCCGCTCCATGAGCTGGCGCTCGACCACCGCCTGCGTCGCGATGCCGGCATGATCGGTGCCCGGCTGCCACAGCACGTCCTTGCCGCGCATGCGCTCGAAGCGGCAGAGAATGTCCTGCAGCGTATTGTTGAGCGCGTGCCCCATATGGAGCGAGCCGGTGACATTCGGCGGCGGAATGACGATGCAATAGGGGTCCGCCTCGGCGCGCTCCGGCCGCCCGGCGCGGAACGCACCTTTGTCTTCCCACTCTTTGTAAATCCGGGCCTCGACGGCGCCGGGCTGGTATCTGTTTTCAATCATTGCCGCTTCGCGATTTTGCGGGGTAGAAAGCCCGCCACGGCCAGAGTGTCAATGTCAGCGCCGCCCTCCGTGGCAACCTCCGCCGTCAGCGAAAAATAAGTGCTGTATTCACCGAGTTCTTCATCGCGCCAGGTCCCGACACGCTCGATCATCCTGCTCGCGGTCGCGGGCTTTGCGAGTCAGGCCCAGGTGCGGGTCATGGATTCGCTCTTGCCGCAGGTCGCCGCCGACCTTCACACCACCGTCGGCGCCGCCGCCATGGTGGTGACGGCCTACGCGATCACGCACGGCTCGATCCAGCTTATCATCGGCCCGGTCGGCGACCGTTTCGGCAAATACCGGACGGTGGCCTTTGCCTGTGTGATCGGCACCATATTGGTGGCGGTTTGCGGCATGGTTTCAACGCTGCCGCAGCTCGCGCTGGCGCGGCTGGCGACGGGAGCCGCCGCCGGCTGGGTGATCCCGATCTCGATGGCGTATGTCGGCGACGTCACCCCGCCCGATCGGCTGCAGCCGATCTTGGCGCGCTATCTGTCGGGCCAGATTCTCGGGCAATTGTTCGGTCAGGCCGCGGGCGGCGTGCTCGGCGACCTCATGGGCTGGCGCAATGTCTATTTCGTGCTCGCCGGCATGTTCGCGCTCGCCGCCGCGGGGCTCGTGTTCGAGCTCGCAGTCAATCCGCAAACCCGCAAATCGAGCCAGACTACGCCCCGGCTTGGACTGATCGCCGATTACGCCGTGGTGCTGTCGAACCCGTTCGCCCGCATCGTCATTCTCGCCGCGTTCCTCGAAGGCGCGCTGGCCTGGGGCGCCTTCGCCTATATCGGCGCCGACCTGCATCTGCGCTTCGGGCTGACCTATACGCTGGTCGGCCTCACCGTCGGCTGTTTCGGCATCGGCGGACTGATCTATGCAGGGCTGGTGAAGATTCTGGTGCGGCGGCTCGGCCAGATCGGACTTGCGGTCGGCGGCTCGCTCATCCTTGCCTTGGCCTATGTGACGCTTGCCGGTAGCCCCGTCTGGTGGCTGGCGCCGCTCGCGACCACCGCGATCGGGCTCGGCTTCTACATGCTGCACAACACGCTGCAGACCAACGCCACGCAGATGACACCGGAAGCGCGCGGCACTGCGGTCGCGCTGTTCTCTTCGGCGCTTTATATCGGGCAGACTGCGGGTGTTGCGCTCGGCGCGCTGGTCATCGACCGCGCCGGCGCCATTCCGCTCTTTCTCGGCACCGCCGCCGCGCTCCCAGCGCTGGCGCTGTGGTTTGCCGGCGAGCTGAGACGACGGCAACGCGCGCAGTAGTTTCAGACGAATCACACGGCGCGACGCGAACGCACTTTGCGCGCGGTAACCGGCTTCATGCCGGTGCCGGACCTGTGTTCGGATGGACGCGTGATCGGAAAGACTTCGCGCACGTGCTCGGTCCACATCTCACAGAAAGTCGTGGCGTAGCGCGGTAACGAACGCCGCTTGTCCCATAAAATACTCAATGGCTCGCGCAATGGCTCGCCCCGATATGTGACGCCAAAAATCCGCAAAGCGTAGCGCTGCGCTCGTAGGGCCGAGGGAAAGATTGCTACGCCGTGTCCAGCTTCAGCCAGCGCGAGCAAGGTGTGTGGGGCGCGGCTTTCGAACAGAACTTTCGGCTCGACGCCCGCGAGGCGGCAGGCCGCGTCGAAGGCACGTCGAAACCCAAACCCGCCATTGAGCAACAGCAGAGGATAAGGGGCGAGGTCGCCAACCTCTATCCTGCCGCGATCGCCAAGCTTTAGACGTGGATGACAGGCAGCGAGCAATTCGATCGGTTCCAGCGCTTGGATCGCGAAACGCTGCGTATCCGGGTGAACAGCATGAAGCAGATTCTGAGCAAGGTGAATCTCGCCGCGCTCCAGCATTGCCAGGATCTCGCTGCCGCTCCCCTCGCTTACTTTCACCTGCACGTTAGGAAAACGGCGCGCGTAACGAGGTAGGAATTGCGAGAATACACTTTCGATGTGTTGCGGAGAGGCTGCTACTTTCAGAACGCCGCAGTCTCCGCCCCTGATCACTTGGGCACGCTCGCCGACGGCGCTGGCAGTGTTCAATAGAGCACGGCAATCGCCGAGCAACTGTTCGCCTTCGCTCGTCAATAGAAGGCGGCGTCCAACCCGTTCAAAAAGCTCAAGACCGAGTTCCCGCTCGAAATCGCTGATTTGCCGGGACAGAGCTGGTTGCGCGATGCGCAGATGCAGCGCCGCCTTGGAGACGGTGCCGAGTTCGGCCACGGTAACGAAGGTTCGCACGTGCCGCAGGTCCATGCCATCCTCCTTATGCCGGATCGGCATAGATGGCTAGAGGAAACATGTATTGGACGGTCGTTGTCGTCCGCGTCACATCTAAACGGTCTCGGCTCTTTGCTCTTGCGGGAAGCCCACTTGCGAGAAGGAGGCGGTCATGAAGGCGATCTGCCTGATGCTGATGACGGTGCTCGGACTAGGAGCCGCAGCTTTGCAGGCAAAGGCACAGGCCTGGCCGACAAAACCGCTGCGGGCGATCGTTCCCTACGGCGCGGGCAGCACCACAGACATTGTCCCACGCGTCGTGTTCGACCAGCTTTCGTCGCAACTTGGGCAAAGCATCATCGTGGAAAACCACCCAGGCGCAGGCGGCACGATTGGCAGCGCCTTCGTCGCCAAGGCAGACCCCGACGGCTACACGCTCCTCGTCAACTCATCCGCGCACACGATATCCCCGGCGCTTTATCCAAATCTGAGCTACGACCCGGCGCGGGATTTCGCAGCAGTCATCCCCCTCGGCGTTTCGCCGAACGTGCTCGTCGTTTCCCCGTCGAAGGGTTTCAAGACGGTCGGCGATCTTGTCGCCGCAGCCAAAGCCGCGCCAGGAGCGCTGACCTTCTCCTCGGTTGGTATCGGGACTGCAACCCATCTCAGTGCAGAGCGCTTCCGAGCCAGCGCTGGAATCAAAGTCGTCCACGTTCCGTTCAAAGGCGGCGCCGAAGCCATGACCGAAGTCATGGCTGGCCGGGTTGACTTCTTCTTCGGGCCGGTTGGACTTGTCCTGCCGCTCGTTCGCCAGGGCAAGCTAACGGCGCTGGTGGTGGACGGCGTCGAACGCTCCCCTGCGTTGCCCGATGTGCCGACCACGCAGGAAGCCGGTTTTGCCAACGCCGAGTATCCGATCTGGTTCGGGCTCTTTCTTCCGGCAAAAGCGCCCCGCGACGTTGTCGGCAGGCTGCACGACGAGACGCTCAAGGCCCTGCAAACGCCCGCTGTGCGGGACAAGCTAGCCACACTGGGCGTCGATCCGTTGATCATGACGCCGAAAGAATTCGACGCCTATGTCGAGGAGCAAATCGCAGTCAACGCGGCACTGGTAAAGGCGGCAGACATCAAAACCAACTGACAATGAAAAACTGTCCGCGAACATGAAACCGGCATTCAGACCGGACTGACACTTTTTCGGTTTGGCACTTCGCGGCTCGCCGCTATTTGAGGCTAGAGAAAACAAAACCGACGGATCGTTTGATCCGCCGGTTGAACCTCTCAGTGAATCAATCTCACGCCTTGACCAGCGGCACCTTCGGCACCGTGCCGCGGCGCGGCGGCGTATCGTCGCCACCGCCCGGCCCGCTGATACCGCCCGAGCCCGGCGGCTTCTTGCGCGGCGAGGAGCGGCGCTTGGCCTTGGCGCGGCGCGGCTCCGGCAATTTTTCCGCGCGCGGCTTCACCGGACCGTCCGGATAATCGAAGCTGAGCTTGGAATTGCCGGCCTCGTCGGTGACGACGATGACGCGCACATGCCCGCCATTCTTGAGCTTGCCGAACAGCACCTCGTCGGCCAGCGCCTTCTTGATGTGCTCCTGGATCACGCGCGCCATCGGCCGCGCGCCCATCAACTCGTCGTAGCCGTTGGCGATCAGCCATTGCGTGGCTTCGTCGGTGAGCTCGATCGTCACGTTGCGGTCGGCAAGCTGCGCTTCGAGCTGAAGCACGAACTTCTCGACCACCATCGAGATGACCTCCGGCGACAGGTGCGCGAAGGTGATGATGGCGTCGAGCCGGTTGCGGAATTCCGGCGCGAACAGCTTGGTGATCGCCTCCATGTCGTCGCCTTCACGCTTGGTGCGGGTGAAGCCGAAGGCGGCCTTAGCCATGTCGGCGGCGCCGGCATTGGTGGTCATGATCAAAATGACGTTGCGGAAGTCGACCTGCTTGCCGTTGTGGTCGGTGAGCTTGCCGTGATCCATGATCTGCAACAGCACATTGAACAGATCGGGATGCGCCTTCTCGATTTCGTCGAGCAGCAGCACGCAATGCGGATGCTGGTCGACGGCGTCGGTGAGGAGCCCGCCCTGGTCGAAGCCGACATAGCCGGGCGGCGCGCCGATCAAGCGCGAGATGGTGTGCCGCTCCATGTATTCCGACATGTCGAAGCGGGTCAGTTCGACGCCGAGCGTGGCGGCAAGCTGCTTGGCGACTTCGGTCTTGCCGACGCCGGTCGGACCGGAGAACAGATAACAGCCGATCGGCTTTTCCGGCTCGCGCAAGCCGGCCCGCGCCAGCTTGATCGACGCCGACAGCGCTTCGATCGCCTTGTCCTGGCCGTAGACCACGCGCTTGAGCGTCTCTTGCAGGTTCTTGAGAACCTCGGCGTCGTCCTTCGACACGGCTTTCGGGGGAATGCGCGCCATGGTCGCGATCGTGGTCTCGATTTCCTTGATCCCGATCGTGCGCTTGCGCCGTCCCTCCGGCAGCAGCATCTGCGCCGCACCCAACTCGTCGATCACGTCGATCGCCTTGTCGGGAAGCTTGCGGTCGTGGATGTAGCGCGCCGACAATTCCACCGCCGCCTTGACGGCTTCGTTGGTGTATTTGAGCTTGTGAAAGTCCTCGAAATAGGGCTTGAGCCCTTTGAGGATTTCGATGGCGTCGGCGACCGTCGGCTCGTTGACGTCGATCTTCTGGAAGCGCCGCACCAGCGCGCGGTCCTTCTCGAAATACTGGCGGTATTCCTTGTAGGTGGTCGAGCCCATGCAGCGCACGGTGCCCGAGGCGAGCGCCGGCTTGAGCAGGTTCGACGCATCCATCGCGCCGCCGGAGGTCGCGCCGGCGCCGATCACGGTGTGGATCTCGTCGATGAACAGGATCGCGCCGGGATAGGCCTCGAGTTCCTTGATGACCTGCTTGAGCCGCTCCTCGAAGTCGCCGCGATACCGCGTGCCGGCGAGCAGCGTGCCCATGTCGAGCGCGAACACCGTCGAATTGCGCAGCACGTCCGGCACTTCGCCGTGGATGATGCGGCGCGCCAGCCCTTCGGCGATCGCGGTCTTGCCGACGCCGGCTTCGCCGACGAACAGCGGATTGTTCTTCTGGCGGCGGCAAAGCACTTGGATCGTGCGGTTGATCTCGGCCTCGCGCCCGATCAGCGGATCGATCTTGCCGTCGCGCGCCTTCTTGTTGAGGTTGACGCAGTAGGCATCGAGCGCGTCGCCCTTCTTCTTCTGCTCGTCGCCGGATTTGCTGTCGCCGCCTTCCTCGTCGGAGCCGCGCACCGGACGCGATTCCGACATGCCCGGCCGCTTGGCGATGCCGTGGCTGATGTAATTGACCGCGTCGTAACGGGTCATGTCCTGCTCTTGCAGGAAATAGGCGGCGTGGCTCTCGCGCTCGGCGAAGATCGCAACGAGGACGTTTGCACCCGTTACCTCTTCGCGACCGGATGACTGCACATGGATCACCGCGCGCTGGATGACGCGCTGGAAGCCGGCGGTCGGCTTGGAATCTTCGGCGCCGTCGGTGACGAGATTATCGAGCTCGGATTCGAGATAAGCGATGAGGCTGCGGCGCAGTTTTTCCAGATCGACATTGCAGGCGCGCATGACGGCGGCCGCGTCCTGATCCTCGATCAGCGCGAGCAGGAGATGTTCCAGCGTCGCATATTCGTGATGCCGCTCATTGG
Organism: uncultured Alphaproteobacteria bacterium; assembly: GCA_963746715.1. Lineage (GTDB taxonomy): Bacteria > Pseudomonadota > Alphaproteobacteria > Rhizobiales > Xanthobacteraceae > BOG-931. Next base: position 265,613 of record CAVVCW010000008.1, read on the forward strand.
CGAGCGCCAATGCCCGATGAAGCGACTGTTCAAGGCTGCGCGAGAACGTGGGCATTCTTCAATTTCCCATCATTTGTATTGGACGTGTTCCCCACCCCGGAATCACTTCTTTTCCATGATGCATTGCAAAGGATGCTGATGTTTGCGGGCAAAGTCCATAACCTGCGTCACTTTGGTTTCAGCGATCTCGTAGGTGAAAATTCCGCATTCACCGATTCCGTGCTGATGCACATGCATCATGATGCGATGCGCGGCCTCCTGGTCCTTGTTGAAAAACCGTTCCAGCACATGCACCACGAATTCCATCGGCGTGTAGTCGTCGTTGAGCAGCAGCACGCGATAGAGGTTCGGCCGCTTGGTCTGCGGCTTGGTCTTGGTGATGACCGCAGTGCCGGGTCCGCCGTCGCTCTTGCGCTTGCGGTCGTCGTCAGCGAGACGCGCTGGCATTCCCGGCGCATCAAAGACTTCGGCTTCAAACACTTCGATCGGCGGCATTGGTGCGTCTGACTTCAGAGATCTCAAGTCTGTCCCAGTTTGCAACGGCTACTCGGTTTGTGGCCGCCGAATGCCCACCCGATATCCAAAGGCTGGGTTCCCGGCGCAGCAACAAGGCTAGTGCGATTTGCGTGCCAAAGCGAGAGCGAAGCACTGCCCCACCTGCGCCGCCGTCCGCCGGCGCCGCTTCGGTCACAATTACGCGGCTTTTGCCGGACGGGCGGCCGGACGCGGGTGACGTCATAGCGCCGCCGAGAATATCAAATAGGGTGTAGGCTTAGCGACACAAGATGTGTGCCGCTGGGCCGTGCTTTGCGCCCAGCCTCCGGCAGCATCGCGCAACGGTAACCGATTGGTGGTTGCGGCCGACTCGGGCTATATCGCGGCCATTAAACGGGCACGACAGGAGATTGAGGATGGTCGACCCAAGGCGGGCAAGACTCCTCCGCGAAATGGAGCAGGAATTCGTGCCGGATTACGATGCGACCAGCATGCCGTCCGCGGACAAGCGCGCAGCCTACGCGCTTGAACATATCGCTTTCCGCGTCGGGCGGATCGAGAACTTACTCGCCCGGCTGGTCACCGCGATCGAAGCCGCGATTCCCAAAACCTAAAGACGCAAAGTCTAAGACGCAAAGCCACTGCCGATCGCCGGACGCGGCATCTGCCGCGTCACGGGATGAGCGTTGCGGCTTACTTCATTTTGGCCATCACGCCTTCGAACGGCTTGTAGGCCTCTTTGGCGAGATCGACATAAAGCTCGCCGATCTTGGTCGCTTCGGCGACGAAGTCCTCGTACGACGACTTCAGGAATGCGCTCTGCACTTCCATCGCCTTTTCCGGCGACTTGGCGCCGAGGAGCTTCTCCCAGGCAGCCTGGGAATCCTCGACCGACTTCTTGGAATAGTCGACGATCTCAGCGGCGATCGCCTGCGCGCTTTTTGACCACGCGCCGAGCGACGTCATTGCCATTTCCATGCCTTCTTTGCCGAACTTCTGCATATCTTCCGGTGCCATGATGAACCCCTTGGCGCTACCAATTGGCGCTGCGAATGGGCGGTTTGGCGCGGTTTTCCTAAAGCTCTAGGAAAACAGTCGGCCTTTGCCATGAAAAGGCCTTTTGCAGCGGTAAGAATAACTATAGTGCAGTGCACAAAAAACTGCAACGGGCGATAGCAGAATGCTCAATGGGGCGGCTGCTTCAAATCGTTGCAGCGGTAAAAAAAGTCCAAAAAACGTACAAAAAACGTACAAGAATCGCGGGCGACGCAAGACTGACTTAACCCTTTTGCAAGGGGCCTCGTCATAAGATTCTTGACCGTGTTGCCTGGGTAACGACTGATTCGGGGCAGGCCTCTCTCGGGGAGAGGCAAATACCCGGCGGGGCAAACAGGGGCGGCGTCCAAAAAGGGTTACGGGCGCACGTTCAGGGATGGGGTTCTTATGGCCTGGCTGAATCCGAAAGCCCGTCGGGGGCTTCGCAGCGGTACTGTAGGTCTTACGGCCGCGGCAGCGGCTCTCACCATCGCCAGCGACGCCGCCGACGCGCGGCACCACCACCGCATTCACGTCTCTTACGTCCACGTCTCCCACGAACGTCACGCGTCCGCGGGCCACGTGCGGCGGCATTCGCATTCCGAGGATTATTCGCCGCCGGGTTCGTCGATCGTGGTCGACGGCAATACCGGTTCGGTGCTGGAAGCCGCAAACCCCGACGCGCCGCGTCATCCGGCCTCGCTCACCAAGGTTATGACGCTTTATCTGCTGTTCGAGCGGCTCGATTCCGGCAAGATGCGGCTCGATACGCCGCTGAAAGTATCGCAGCACGCCGCCGATCAGGATCCGACCAAGCTCGATCTCAAGCCCGGCTCGACCATCACCGTCGAAGACGCCATCAAGGGCATCGTCACGCGCTCGGCCAACGACGCCGCCGTCACCATCGCCGAAAATATCGGCGGCGACGAAGACAGCTTCGCCAAGATGATGACGCAGAAGGCGCGCGGGCTCGGCATGACGCGCACCACTTATATGAATGCGTCCGGCCTGCCCGACGACGACCAGAACACCACCGCGCGCGATCAGGCGCTGCTCGGCCGCGCCATCCAGGATCGCTTCCCGCGCTACTACAAATATTTCTCGACTGAATCCTTCGTGTTCCACGGCGAGTCGATCCACGGTCACAATCACCTGCTCGGCTCGGTCGACGGCGTCGACGGCATCAAGACCGGCTTCACCCGCGCCTCCGGCTTCAACCTTCTGACCTCGGTGCATCGCGACGGGCACTTCATCGTCGCCGTCGTCATGGGCGGCCATTCCGCTTTCGAGCGCGACGCCCATATGCGCGACCTGATCGGCGAGCACGTCAAGGAAGCCGCGCTCCGCCGCACCGCGCCGATGATCGCCGATTCCGGCGAGAACCCAATTCAGCCTGTTGCGTTTGCCAAAACGCCGATGGCTTCAGCACCGATGGCGTCCGCGCCGGCGGTGGCGCATGCCGATCCGATGCCGACCGCGACAGTGCAGCCGGCGTCGCTCGCCGCGCGCGTCGCTGCGGCTAATCAGGTCGCGGGCACCAACGACATGCGCCCGACTGCGGGCTCGAACGATCCGATCCGGCCGCTTCTGGTGCGGACCGTGACCTTCCGCACCGCGCCGGTGCAGACCGCCTCGATCTCGCCGATGCCGGCGCTGGTTCAAGTGTCGGCGCCCATTCCCGTCGTAGCGCCTGCAGCCCCCGCGCCGGTCGCGGCACCTGTCGCTGCCGTGCCGCAGCCCGCTCCGGTGCAACAGACCGCGCAGCTTCGGGCTCCGGTTCAGCTTCCGGTTCCCGCTCCTGCCCAGCAGCCGCGCACCGTCGTCGCTTCGGCCGATCCCGTCGCTGCCGCGCAAGTTGCCGCGCCGCCGGCACAAGTCGCCGCCCAAGTCACCGCATCGGTCGCTGCACCGGTCCGCGCCACTATCGCGGCCGTCGCGGCGCCGGTGGTGCAGCCGGTTGCCGCTCCGGTGGCCCGGCCGGTCCAGACCGCATCGGCAGCGCCCGTCACTGCACCCGTCACTGCACCCATCACTGCACCCGTCATGGCGAGCGCCGACGCGCCGATCGCCGCGGCAATCCACGCCCATGGCGGTTGGATAATCCAGATCGGCGCTTTCGACGACGAGGATCAGGCCAAGCAGCATCTGAGCGATGCGCAGGTGAAGGTCCACACCGCGCTTGCCGCCGCCGACCCGTTCACCGAGCGGGTGCAAAAGGGCGACAAGTCGCTCTACCGCGCCCGCTTCGCCGGCTTCGACAAGACGGCCGCCGAGAGCGCCTGCAAAGAGCTCAAGCGCAGCGACTTCGAGTGCATGACGCTTAAGGACTGATAGCCCTTAAGGACTGGCGGCGCTTAGGACGGCGCCCGCAAAAATCGACGCGCTTGCGCACAAATCCCGCTTAAGTCCGGGAAGCGCCGCAAGGCTGCCGCTCTTCAACTCTTCGCTAACTTTGATGAGGCAGGATGCTGTTTCGCCGGCATGCGGCAACGCATGCTCGCGGGCACGATCCCGAAACGGATCGTGTTCAAAACAGCGCCCGGCTTTAAGGGGTGCGTCGGGGACGTTGACTACGGACAGGAAGCCCTCGCGAGGTTTTGGTGCGGAGTACCTCAGCGATGGCGGCGAAGAAGGACGTCCTTGGCCTCATTGACGCGGGCGGCGAGATACGTCGTCCCCCCTTGGTCGGGATGCAGTTTCTTCATGAGGGTGCGGTGAGCGCGGGTGATGTCCTGCGTGCTCGCGCCGGGCTGAATGCCAAGGATCTGATAAGCTTCCTCTTCAGTCATTTTGCCGCTGCGCGCCGGCCCGCCCCACCCGCTCCCCGCGCCCGCATCCGCCTGCGCGTGCTCACGCCAGCCGGCGTCCCTGCGGTCAAGATAAGCTGCAAGTAGCGAGCGGCTGTCGTCGTCGATTTCCTTGAACAGGCCCGCCAGCGCCGGCATGTCCAGCGCGTCCAGCGATACGCCCTCGTAACGTCCGGCGAGAACGCGGCCGCGCATCGTGCCGCTGTCGTGATCGAGCTGCATGTCGAGAAAGGCGGTGCGGACCTGCGAGGTCTGCCCGGTGCTCTTCTGCGTGCGCGCGCCGAACGGCGAGGTCCAGCCCGCCGACCAGCCGAGCAGGCCGAAGCCGAACACGCCGACCGGTATCGCGACCGCGATTTCGCCGCGCAGCACCATGAACCCGGCGGCGATCAGCGCCAGCGCGCCGCCGAGCTTGCGGAGCAGCGACGCAACTTGTTTCGGATTGGCCTTGGTGAAGGAATTGCCGGCCCAGAGCAGCAGGATAAGGACGGCAACGCCGAGGATGAGTGGCATGGCGGAACTATAGGCTATTTGAGCTGCGCGATCAGCTTCACCGCGGAATTCTCACCACCTGGTGATTGCCGCGCGCCGAGATCGGCCAAAGCCTTCATGCCGCCCGCGGCATAGGCCGCCGCCGCGCGCAAAAGCTCCGCCAATTCATGCGCCGAGCCCGGCGAGAAGCGGCAGAACGCGCCATGCGTCAGGCGCGCCACTTCGCGGAACGCCTGTTCGCAGACCGGATCGTAGCCCTCCTGGAACATGAAGGCGCGGACATTGCGCAGGCCGAGTTCGCCGGCCGCGGCGCACAGCGCGTCGAGCAATTCCTCCATGGCGTCGCCGATGAAGACCATGACCGCAACCTTGCCGCGCTCGTTCTCGCGCCGCGCATGCGCCAGCACTTTGCCGATCTGGGTCTGGCCGCCGCGGCAATCGATGCGCGACATCAATTCGCGCAACCGCTCCGGCTGCGCCACGAAGGGCGAAGCGCGGCATTCGGCAAGCCCGCGATAATAGACGAGCTGGATATCGAGCCCGCCGACGGCGGCGGCCTCGCTGAACATATCGGCCTGCAGCCGGCAGGCGGTGTCCCAGGTCGGCTGCCGGCTCATCGTGGCGTCGAGCGCGAAGATCAGCCGGCCGCGCTCGCCCGCGGGCGTCGGGCGGCCGAGCGATTTGACCCGATCGAGGAACGCGTCGATGTCGGCGCGCGGCGAGCCCGCCGGAACCTGGCCGGCGCCGGGCGCGCGACCGGAGCCATTATTATCGGAATTATCGGAGCCATTATTCATGGCGCTTAAGGTGGCGTTCTGCGAGCCATGACGCAATGTGCAGTGACGCAATGTGCCGTGACGCAATGTGCAGTGCCGCGATGCGCCGGCAAAGGCGGATAAGTGCGGCTAACGGCGCGGCTTGCCCCTAACCATCCGCCAACAGGTCGCTATCCGCCAACAGGTCGTGGAACTCGAGCGGCTTGCCCGCCTGCGCGACCCATTCGGCGCGCGCCGCGGCGCGGCGCTTGCCGCGCTCGTCGATCGGCAGCCGCAGCGCGTCGATCAGCGCTTTGACCTCGTCGCGCGCGGTCTCGTGCGAGATTGTCGGCCGCAGCCCGAGCGTATCTTCAGCCAGATCGTCGAGCGCGGTCAGCCCGCGCGGGAAGAATTCGCGATAGACCACGCGTTCGGCAAAGCCGTCGACGCCGCGGAAGCCGAGCTGCTTGGCGAGGCCCTCGACGCCCTCCCCGACCAGCCGCCGGTTCCGCGAGCCCAGAGTCGACAGCCGGTTCCGCACCACCACCCAATCGGTCAGCCCGCCGTCGACCATGCGGCGCTGGCGGCGCGCCTCGCGCACCATTTCGGCGTAATGGCTGACGCCGGCCACTTCGAATGTGCTCTGGTCGATGACGCCGAGCACGTCGAAATCGACAAAGCTGTCGTTGAGCGGCGTCACCAGCGTGTCCGCCATCGAATGGGCGAGCCGCATCAGGTAGGAATCCGACCCCGGCGTGTCGATGACGATGAAATCGTGGCTCTGCTCGACCGTGCTGATGGCCTGCGCAAATGCGGCGAATTCCTGCTGCTCGATCTCCTCGAGGCTCATGCCGAAGCCGCGGGCGACGCAATAATGTTCGGGGACATCGAGCTTTATCCCGCTGCGCGTCACCCACTCGCGGCGGTTTTCGACGTAATGGGTGAAACTCTTTTGCCGGGAGTCGAGATCGATGGTAGCGACGCGCTGGCCGGCCTGGAGAAGCGCGACCGCGATGTGCATGGCGGTCGTGGACTTGCCCGAACCGCCTTTTTCGTTACCGAGGACGATGACATGCGCCGAGTAGGGCCTGCCGACATCCGCCTGCATCAACATGGGAGACGTAACCCCAAGTCTGACCCTAATGATCGACGCATTTCCCGGCGTTGCGATCGATCCGGCAAGTTCTCCGGCTTGCAACGCGCCGGGTCAAGATACAGCATGACTCGCGACAAGTTAATCGTTAACCCGCAAGCTTGCGATAAATCGCTGCCGGTGTGATCGCCCGGCAACGCGACGGCCAAAACCGACGACCAAGATCGACGACCAAGAACGACACCACCAACCGGAAGCGTCCTTTGCGCGTCATCAAGACATTGCCGCAGCTCAAGCGCGCCATCGCCGATTACCAAGCGGAGCGCGAAACCATCGCGCTGGTTCCGACCATGGGCGCGCTCCACGCCGGCCATTTCTCCCTCGTCGAGATCGCGCAGAAGCGCGCCAATCGCATTATCGTCTCGATCTTCGTCAACCCGGCGCAGTTCGGCCCGCACGAAGACCTCGCCACCTATCCGCGGACCTTCGCCGCCGACCGCAAGGCGCTCGAAGCGCTCAATGCCGACGCGATCTGGGCGCCCGATGTCGCCACAATGTATCCGGACGGCTTTGCCACCCGCATCGTGCCGGAGGGCGCGGCGAGCGTCGGCCTCGAAGACAAGTTCCGCCCGCACTTCTTCTCCGGCGTCGCCACCGTCGTCGGCAAGCTCCTGATCCAATGCGAGCCGGACTTTGCGCTGTTCGGCGAGAAGGATTTTCAGCAGCTCAAAGTGGTGACGCAGATGGCGCGCGATCTCGGCCTGAAGACCAAGATCGTCGGCGTGCCTATCGTGCGCGAGGCCGACGGCTTGGCGCTGTCCTCGCGCAACCGCTACCTCAGCGACGCCGAGCGCGCGGTGGCGCCTGCCCTGCACCGCGTGCTGAGCGAATGCGCGAGCGCCATCTCGACCGGCAAGGGGATCACCGCAGCGCTGCGTCACGGCCGCGAAGCGCTGACCAAGACCGGCTTTGCGGTCGATTATCTGGAAGCGCGCGACGCCGAGACCCTGATGCCGGTCGGCACGTCGACGAGCGGCAAGATCAGGCTCTTGGTCGCGGCGCGGATCGGGGGGACAAGGTTGATTGATAACGTGGGGGTGTAGCTCTCGTGGGATGGTTTGAGGGAGTTACCCATGGGTTTTGATTTTGACCAGCAAAAGCGAGTTGCCGTTGATCGGCAGCGCCAAATCTCTCTTTACGTAACAGACCGTAGAGATGACACCTATCCCCTTCTGACGTTTCGGTATGAGAGCCCTCATCTGTCCTTCAAATTTGCGGCGGTGATCCGTTCGGAGCGGCGGACATATTTTTCGAAAGGCGCGGCGCACGAGCGGAGTTTACCTGTCGAGATTTACATTCTTGAGCCCTCCGTAAAGTGCGGCCTCGGGAGAAGTCACAGGCGCCCTAGAGTCTTCGGAAGAATACGAACGACTAAAGAACATATTGAAGGAAGCCATGATCGCATATGGCATCCCTCGTTATTTAGATAACTCGCCTATTTTTCCGGAATTTGAAGTCAGGTTTGTTGAGAAAGCACCTCCTGCATAGCAAGCCCGGTGGAATGGGTTGAGCCTTTACGAAACCCATCCCTCGTCATCGCCTATGATGGGTGTCGCTTCGCTCCTACGAGCTGATGTAAAGCTTACTCACGCATATCAATGACGCGCGCCGCCAGCATCTCTAGGAGTCCCTCTTCAGAGTCGAAGAGCGTGAACTCATTCAAGTTGAACTTGTCGAAATAGCTCAAAGCCTTCTGACGCTCTTTGGCGGGAACTATCATTTTCCAGAGAAGATCTTGCTGCAAATTGTTTTTCATTTCGAACACGCCATCGTGCGGCGTAAAATACCATAGACCGTTCTGGAATTTCACACAGGCCGTATAACGCGACTGCTGTCTAAAATGCCGTTTGTGAGTTTTGATTATAGGACCGAAGCTAACAATCTGTGGAATACTATCACCGCCAATTTTGAAACCCGACGCAAATTCTCGATACGCATAAATCGCAACATCGCCGTTATGTCTTGCGCCTGAGAATGCGAAATATGCTGCAACATAAGGGGAGTGTGTCCAATCTAATAGAGGGGATGGAAAACCACCGTGACGCAGGTGCGCCATATATGTCGCCGGTTCTCGCAACGCCCATTCGAATCGATCGTATTCACGACAGGATTTCTCAAAATCTACACTCTTTGGCATTTCAAACTCGGCATCGGTAAACGACTCAATCGCCGGTTTGATTTCAGATATCACTCTGAAATATTCCGCAACAGCGCGAATCTTTGTCGAACGACGCTCAAGCGTCGTATGCAATGGCCACGTTGCATTCGCCTGCCCGCGAAACCACACCTCGTCCCACCGCTTGCGGTTTGGATCTTCGAACTCCGCCACTCGCCGTAAGAATTCTTCCCAGCTATCAAGGCGAAAGATCGTCGTGCGATCGATGGGTCCCTCTGTTTCCATTTCCGCTCCGATCCGGCACGAATTTAGCACAACGTAGATCGTGGCATGACGTCCTCTTTGTAGTGACCACCCCTTGACTTATGTCACCTAATCGGTTACTTATCGCTGCGAATCTCGCTCACGTCAGGGACGTATCCGGATGCGATCCGATTTACGGAGCGAGTGCGGTGCCCGCGGGCGGTCTCGCAAACTGCCCCCGGGCGGCTTTGGGCATCACGCCGCCGGCACTATGACCGGCCGTGGGTGCCACTGGACTGGGACAGGCAGGGGTGGGTAACGCCCACTTAGCAAAACGTAATCGTAGCGGCCGCGTCCCAGGAAGCCTGGCCTGAAGCTGGACGGAGATGTTCCGACATCCCAGGAAGAGCCGCGGTGGAACGCCGACAGGCGAGCGTGCTCCGCTGAGCACGCTGCCGCATCCGTAAGATGCGGACGGTTGGATACGCGTCTGTCGGCGTTCCGCTTCCCTTTTTTCTTTCGTGATCTTTTTAGAAGCGTCATTGCCGGACATAGCCGTTTGAAGAACGGCGTCACTTCGTTCGCCTATGATCCGGCAATCCATGCGGCAGTGAAAGCTTGACCGAACTTCCGGTCAGACGTCGCAAGCCGCACGTCAGCATGGACCACCGGATCAAGTCCGGTGGTGATGAGAAGAAGTCGTCGCTGTTTGACATCGAAAATCAGAAATATGGAAGCACGTGCGCCACACGAGCTTTCGACCGCGTGCAGCCTTGCGCGATCGGCCCTTTGCGCAATCGGTAAAATGGCGGCGAATGGTTAAGCCGATGGCATTTCCTGGGCGCATGGAACGGTTGCCGCTGCCCCCGCGTTGTCAGTGCAATAGCGAGTCCGGGAGACTGCAAATGCAATCCGATCTTAGTCCCGCGTCCACAATCGTGGCCGCACAATCCGGCGCGTCACCATCCGGCGTGTCTTGGGCCGCAATTGCGGCGGGCGCTGTCGGCGCCGCGGCATTGGCTCTTGTTCTGATCGCATTCGGCGCCGGGCTTGGTCTTTCCGCCGTATCGCCGTGGAGCAATAGCGGCGTTTCAGCAGCGACGTTCAAGACCGGCACCGGCATATATCTCGTGATCGTGGCGGTGATGTCGTCGGCGGTCGGCGGCTATCTCGCCGCGCGGCTGCGAACAAAATGGATCGGCGTTTACACCAACGAGGTGTTTTTTCGCGATACCGCCCACGGTTTTCTCGCCTGGGCCTTCGCCACGCTTCTGAGCGCCACCGCACTGACGTCCGTCACCGCGTATCTGGCAAACGGCACTGCCGCGGGATTAAGCGGCGTGGCCTCGCAAGCGACGCGATCCGTCAATCCGGCGGACATCTACGTCGACAAGCTGTTCCGGACCAGCGCGCCGGCACAGACCGCGCCGCAGACGACGCCATCTTCGCCGGGTGACTCCGGCGCCGCAAATGCCGCAACACCGGCTGCTACGCCGGCCGGCACAAATCCCGGACAAACGCGGGCGGAAGTTCTGCGGCTGTGGACGGCCGATTTTCAGAACGATCAAGGTCTGAGCACCGCCGACAAGACCTATGTGGCGCAACTCGTCGCCGCGCGCACGGGCTTAAGCCAGGCCGATGCCGAAAAGCGCGTCAATGATGTGATCGTGGAAGCGAAAACGGCCGCGGACGACGCGCGCAAAGGCGCCGCGAAGCTGTCCTTCTGGCTCACCGCAGCCATGTTGTTTGGAGCATTCGCGGCAAGTCTCGCCGCAGTCGAAGGCGGCTCGCTGCGCGACGGCACCTGGAATGACCGCGTTCTCACCCCCCGACCAATCTAAAGGAGCCCATCATGGGTAGAGGTATTCTTCTTTGGCTGCTTGGCGTCCCAATCCCCATCATCATTCTGCTGGCGCTACTTTCACATTGATATCGGCGCGTAAGAAAGCCGCGCCAAAAGGCAAAGCTTCTAAAGGCAAAAGCTATCTTGAACGACGCAACATAAAATCGGAGACCATTTCATGTCGATCGGCACAATTCTTATAATAATACTCGTGATCATTTTGCTCGGCGGCTTCAGCGGTTTTGGCGGCGGCCCATTCTACGGGACCGGCTATTACGGCGGCGGCGGACTAGGCCTTGTCATCGTCATTCTCTTGATCCTGGTTTTGCTCGGCAGAATCTAGCCGAGGCCGGAGACCGCACGGTTCTCGCCTGGCGACAGGTCCATGACAATGAGCATGGCAATGGGCATGGCAAAGCCAGATAAGCGCCAACAAATCCTGATCCGGACTCGGAATCTCAAGATGGCGCGATCCGCGCACGGCTACGTGCGCGGCAGCACCGTCAAGTTTTACGAATGGCTTGAGAGCAGCAATCGCTGCAAATTGCCGGAAGGGCCGCCAGTCTGGATTTGCGGCGACTGTCACGTCGGCAATCTTGGTCCGCTCGCCGATGCGAAGGGACACGTTTTGATCCAGATCAGGGATCTCGATCAGACCGTGATCGGCAATCCCGCGCACGATCTGGTCCGGCTCGGCCTTTCGCTGGCGTCTGCGGCCCGCGGATCGGACCTGCCCGGTGTCACGACCGCGAGAATCATGGAGGAGCTTGTCGCCGGCTACCAGGCGGCGCTCTCGACCGATTTCGAGACCGACAAGGATAAATCGCACCGGCCCAAGTCCATTCAATCGCTGTTGGCGCAATCGACGCGGCGCCGATGGCGCCATCTGGCCGAGGAACGCCTCGAGACCGTGAAGCCGACAATTCCACTCGGCAAAAGGTTCTGGGCTCTGGCGCAGGAAGAGCGCAAGGCGCTCGGCCAGATGTTCGCAAGCGATCCAATCAAGCTCGCGCTCACCGCACTGCGGGGCCGCGCCAAGGATGAGCCGATCGAGTTGCTCGATGCGGCTTATTGGATGAAAGGGTGCAGTTCGCTCGGCCGGCTGCGCTACGCGGCGTTGCTCGGAATCGGAAGCGGCAAGAATTCGAGCGTCTGTTTGGTCGACGTCAAGGAAGGGGTGACGGCAGCGGCCCCGCGGGCGGCGAATATCGAGATGCCGAAGGACAATGCCGTCCGCGTTGTGACGGGTGCGAAGGCGCTTTCGCCAAACCTCGGACAGCGCATGATGGCGGCAAGGCTGCTTGATAAGGCCGTCGTCGTGCGCGAGCTGATGCCGCAAGACCTGAAAATCGAGATCAATCGGCTCAGCCGTGAGGAAGCGATGAGCTTGGCGCGTTATCTCGCGGGCGTCGTCGGCCGCGCCCATGGCCGCCAAATGGAGCCGAGCCAACGTCGGGCGTGGCAATCCGACCTGGCGAAAAATCACAAAGCGTCGCTCGAAGCGCCGTCGTGGTTATGGGCCAGCGTTGTCGAACTGATTGCTTTGCACGAGGCCGCATATCTCGATCATTGCCGGCAGTTCGCGTTGTCCGAGGCGGCCTGAGCAGAGGCCGCCCCGTCAATGCCAAGTCTCAACGACACGTCGACGTGCCGCGCGGCGGGCGAAGCGTCAGCTCTTCAGCGGGTCCTTGACGTTCGGGAACGTCTCGAACTCCTTGGCCCACAGGTGCCCGTCGATCTTCTCGACCTTGCGCATGTAGATGTTGGAGACGATGTCGCGCGTCGCCGGGTCGACCGAGATCGGGCCGCGCGGGCTTTCGAAGGCCATGCCCTTCATCGCTTCGATCAGCTTGTCACCGTCGGCGTCGCCGCCGGTCTTCTTCAGCGCCTCGTAGATCAGATGCAACCCGTCATAGGCGCCGAGCGAGGTGAAGTCGGCACGCAGGTTGGCGGCTTTCTGGAAGTCGGCGACGTAGGTCTTGTTGAGCGGAGAATCGTGCGCCGCCGTATAATAGCCGGCAGTGATCAGCCCGATCATCTGATCGCCGGCGTTGTCGAGGCTGTCGTCGTCGCAGAGATCGCCCGGGCCGAAAATCTTGATGCCGGTCTGGGCGAGGCCCTTCTCCTGGAATTGCCGCGTGAATACCGGCGCCAGCGGCCCGGGAAAATAGATGAAGGCGGAATCGGGCTTGAGGTCGGCGATGCGCTGCAGAGGCGGCGCGAAATCGGGGCTCGCCAGCGGCACGCGCAGCGACTCGATGACCTCGCCGCCCAGCTGCGTGAAGCGCGTCTTGAACGCTTGCTCCGCTTCGGTGCCCGGCGCCCATTCGTTGACCAGCGTGACGACGCGCTTGGACCCGTTCTTGATCGCCCATTCGGCGCAGATCCATGCCTGCGGCGCGATGATGAAGCCGACGCGCACGAAATACGGCGACTTGGTCGTGGTGATGGAGGCGCCCGAGCTCATGGACAAGGTCGCCTTCTTCGCTTCGGTGACGAGCTGCGCCACCGCAAGCGTGCACGGCGTGATGCCCATGCCGACGATGTCGATCTTGTCGTTGACGATCATCTCCTGAACGATGCGCCGGGCATTGTCGGCCGAGCCGGCATCGTCGCGGATGACGATATTGATCTTGCGGCCGGCGACGCTGTCGCCGTGCTGCTGCTGATAGACCTTCAGCGCGCCAGAGAGCAATTTGCCGACCGCGGCGAAGCCCGCGCCGGTGAGCGGGATGCTGCAGCCCATCGTGAGCGGCACATCGGCGGCGATGGCGGGACTTGGAAATGGACGCGCCAACACGCTTCCCGCGGCGCTCGCGGCAATTCCCTTCAACACGGTACGACGACGCAACATGTGACTTCCCTCCCGTTGTCTCTTCGCGTCATGCCCGCTTTTGTCGCGGGCATCCACGTCTTTACGTTCTACGCCGGCTCAAGGTGCGGAATTTCCGGACGTTCGCCTTGCGCCTTGCCGGTGATCGGCGGCCGCGGCAGTTTCGCGGTGCCGTTCTCCATGACGAATGTGTGCGCAAGCGTGTACCACGGCGCCTTGACCTTGGGATCGTGTGGGCACGCGCCATCGTGACGCACATAATCGCCGATGAGGTGGCGCGTCACGCCGAACTGCACGTCGGTCTCGATGTGCTTGTCGGTCGGATCGTAGATCTGCGAGATCAGCGTCTTGAAGCCGGGCTTATAAACCAAAAAATGCAGATGCGAGGGCCGCATATTGTGCCGCCCCGCCGCGCGCAACAGCTCGCCGACCGGGCCGTCGATCGGGATCGGATAGCCGGCCGGCTTGATCGAGCGGAAATTGATGTGGCCGTCCTTGTCGGTGATGAACTGGCCGCGCAGGTTCATGTCGGCCTGCACCGGGTCCTGGTTCTCGTAGAACCCCTCGGTCGAGGAATGCCAGATGTCGACCTTGGCGCCTTCGATCGGCTTGCCTTGCTTGTCCTTGAACCAGGCATCGACGAACAGCTCCGCGCCCGGCGTCGGCGAGCGCACGATCGTGTCGCCGTTTTTGGTCGGCGGCGAATCCATGCGCCAGAACGGGCCAAGCAGATTGGCGTCGGTCTCGGTCTGGCCGCGATCGCCGTTGTTGAGGAGGCAGATCAGGGTCGAGAAGCCGAGCGAGCCCGACATCAGCACCGCTTCGTTATGCGTCTCGCTCGAATTCTTGCCGAGCCCGATGATGTAGGCGGTAGCGGCCTGGAATTCCTCCTCGGTCAGCTTCACCTCGCGGGCGAAGTCGTGCAGGTGCCGGATCAGGGCCGCCATGATTTCGCGCAGCCGCGGATTTTTGATCCGCTCGTATTCCTTCAGCACAACCTTGGTGACGTCTTTCTCACTATCGATAATCATTCTTCTTGCTCCGCGGCGGTAACCCGCAGTTTAATTCATCGTTATGGAAAGCGCCAATCGGCAGGAAGCATACGGTCATGCGTCCGTAACAGGCGCTACAGGCCCTCACCGGTCGAGCTTTGGCGGATTGGGTTTCGGCCCACCTACATCAGGCCACGCTACATAAGGCCAAGCTCGCGCAATTCGCGCCGCAGCGTTTCCGGCATGGCCGCCGCCCCTTTGACGACCTTGGCGAGGTCGCACGGTGCATCCTTGTCGGCCAGATAGCGCCAGCCCTGGAAGGCGCGATACGGACGCGGCTCGACCAAAACCGGTTTCGGTTCGAGCACGATGCCGCAGCGGCCGATGCCGTCCTTGTCGACGAAGGGCCGCACGTCCTTGATGCGCTGGCGGCACATGACCTCGCCGCGGATCACCCAGAACAGCGAGCCGCCGTCGATCAATTCCTCGGCGCGCTTGGGCACCATGCGGGTGCGGTGAATGTGCTCGGGCTTTTCGCCGCTTTTGCGTTTCTCTTTGAGCTTCAGCTTGATCCAGTCTTCGAGATCGCTGACGGAATCGGCGCCGACGCAGAGCTTAATCAGGTTCAGGGGCATGTATTATTCTATCGTCTTCTTATCGGGTTCGAGCACCATGATTTGCGCGCCTTCCACAACTTGCGCGCCGGCATCCACAGCGACCCGCGCTACCGCGCCGTCGAACGGGGCGCGCAATGTGTGCTCCATCTTCATCGCCTCAATCACGGCAAGACGTTGGCCGGCCGTCACACGATCCCCAGGCTGGGCGAGGATTTCCAGCACCTTGCCGTGCATCGGCGCCTTGATGACGCCGTCGCCGGTCCCCTCGCCGGCCGTGGCTACGGAAAAGTCCTTCAAATGCACGCGGGTCTGGCGGCCGTCCCGCAACACATAAGCATCGCCGGCCGCTTCGAACACCTTGGCGTCGCCGGCCGCCGGCACGCCGCCGACCGCGACCGAAGTGCCCCAATTGCCGTATGTAACGGTCGCGGTCTCGCTCTCGCCATCGACCACGATCGGCAGCGTCACGATGCGCGCGCCGCCGAGCTGGAAGCCGTCGCGCACCGCCCAGGGAGACACGAAGGACGGCGAATCCGGTGGCGCGTCTTCGGCGAGCGATGCCTGGTCTTGAGCTTCGTCTTGCGCCGCGAGCAGATGCGCGACCCCGAGCGCCGCGGCGGCCTGGTCGGGCGGCTGCGGCTCGGCGCCGAGCGCAGCAAGATTGCGCTCGATGAAGCCGGTATCGACCTTGCCCTGCCGGAATTCGCCCGCCCGGCAGAGTTTTGTGAGGAACGCCAGATTGCTGCGCGGGCCGGCGATCAGCGTCTGATCGAGCGCAGCTGCAAGCTTGTCGAGCGCGGCTTCCCGCGTCGGCGCATGCGCGATGAGCTTGGCGATCATCGCGTCATAGAACGGCGTTACCTCGACGCCGGCTGCGACGCCGGAATCGACGCGGATGTCTTTGGGGAATTCAAGCGCCACGATCTTGCCGGTCGAGGGCAGAAAGCCGTGCTCGGGATCCTCGGCATAGAGCCGCGCCTCGACAGCGTGGCCGCTGAGCCTAACCTGGTTTTGCGTCAGCGGCAGTTTCTCGTTCGCGGCGACGCAAAATTGCCATTCGACGAGATCGAGCCCGGTGATTTCCTCGGTCACCGGATGCTCGACCTGAAGCCGCGTGTTCATTTCGATGAACCAGAAGCCGTCGGCGCGCAGTCCTTTCACGCCGTCGGCGACGAATTCGACGGTGCCGGCGCCGCTATAGCCGACGGCTTTCGCAGCATTCACGGCGGCGGCGCCGATCTTGCCGCGCAGCTCTTCGGTCATGCCCGGCGCCGGCGCCTCCTCGATCACTTTCTGATGGCGCCGCTGCAGCGAACAATCGCGTTCGCCGAGATGGATCGCGTTGCCGAAATTGTCGGCGAAGACCTGCACCTCGATGTGGCGCGGCGACAAAATATATTTTTCGATCAGCACGCGGCCCGAGCCGAAAGACGACTGCGCCTCGCGCACCGCGCCTTCGAGCGCGGCATCGAAATCGGCGTGCTTGTCGACGCGGCGCATGCCGCGGCCGCCGCCGCCGGCCGCGGGCTTGATCAGCACCGGATAGCCGAGCTCGTAGGCCTTCTCCTTGAGAAACTTCGCGTCCTGCCGCTCGCCGTGATAGCCCGGCACGACCGGCACCCGGGCTTTTTCCATCAGCGCCTTGGCCTGGTCTTTGAGCCCCATCGCGCGGATCGCATCCACCGGCGGCCCCACGAAGACGATGCCGGCTTTGGCGCAAGCCTCCGCGAAGTCGGCGTTCTCCGACAAGAAGCCGTAGCCGGGATGGACGCATTGCGCGCGCGCCTTTTTGGCGGTCGCGATCAGGCGTTCGATATTGAGATAGCTCTGCCGCGGCTCGGCCTCGCCGATCAGATAGGCCTCGTCGGCGAGCCGCATATGCAGCGCGCCCTCATCCGCCGTCGAATAGACGGCAACGGTGCGCATCCCGAGCCGCTTGGCGGTCTTCGCGACGCGGCAGGCGATTTCGCCGCGATTGGCGATGAGGACGGATTCGAACATCGACGCAGAGCTGGATTGCGACATGGCAGCCGCATCCTAGCGGGCTTGCCATGCCTCGCACCATGCCTTGCCAAAGCGGGCGACGATCACGTCGGCGCGCGTCACTGCCCTTGCGGCGAGGTGAACGGATTGAGCTGGACCGGCATTCCGGCAAGCGGCACGCCGGACGATGACGAATGCGCCGGCGCAGCGCTCGGCGGCGGCGCACTCGAGGCGGCGCTTGCGGCAGGTTGCGGTGAAGCGAGCGTCGCGCCCGGATTCCAGACCGGTTCGGGCGGCGCTGCAGGCGGTGCGGCGGCGGTCTGCGCCGGCGGATTGGCCGCCTGCTTGCGCTTGCCCTTGCCCGAAGCGGCGTCCTTGCCTTGGGACGCCGTTACCGTGGGCACACCCGGCATCGGTGGCATCGGCGGCATCTGCATCTGTCCAGCGACTTTTGCGCTCGACTGCTGGCCGGCCGCGACCGCGGCCGCGGCGGCCGCCGGCGTCGGTGTCCCGCCTTTCGGCTCCGGATTCATGATGCTGATGGCGGGAATGGAATCCGCTGAGGGAAAGTCGACATTAAGCGCGCTCTTGCGCGGCGGCGCTGCGCCGTCGGTCGTCTGCGCGGCGACAGGCCCCATCGGCGGCGCACCGTCGGCAACCGGCACGCCGGGCGATTGCGCCCAGGCGGTGATGTAATGATCGAGATAGTGACCGAACGTGTCGCCGTTGAGATTGGCGCGCACCCGGCCCGGATCCTGCAACAGCGCCAGCGCCGCGCAATTGTTGCCGGTACACCCGTCGCGCGCCACCAGCGTCTGCGCGACAAAGCCGAAGCGGTCGGTCTCGAGCCCGCGGCGGAGCGGCAGCAAGGCGCCGTCGATATTGCCGCCGCCGCGTTTGGTATAGGTCGTGATGTCGGCCAAAAGCGCGAGCCGCGCCGCCACATAGGTCGTTGCGGTGGCGACCGTCGCCGGTGTGGCGAACAGCGCCCGCTCGCAGGCGGTCTCGACATTGTCGCCGGCAAGCCCGTCGAGACAGGCGAGCGGCGAAGCCGGCGCCAGCGCCCGGACATTCAATTCCGCCGCGCGGGTCTCGAGCGCGCGCCGCTCGACGCCCAGATCGCGAACGTTCGCGCCGTTGAGAAAGGTCCAGGCCAAGGTCGCGCCGAGCAGCGCGCCGACGATCACGACGCTGACGCGCGCCACGGTGCGGGTCCGCGTCCAGTCAATCGCGAGCGCGCAAACGAAAACCAGGAGCGCCGCCGAACCGGCAGCAACCCACAGCCGAAGCGCCGAACCGCCGATGTCGGAATCAAGGCCGAACATCAATCCCCGCCCCCAAACCCGCGGCATTCAAGCCTGCGGTATTCAAGCCCACGGTACTTAAGGCCACAGCATTCAAGTCCGCAGTCTTCAAGACCGCCGCCCTCAAGCCGAGCAAAGCCTGCACCCCCTCGTGCGGCATTTGCCTGCAACAGTGCTGTCGCCGAATCTCTTGCAGCAAAACTGTGGCGCAGGCGCGGCGCCGCGGCGTCAACGAGCCTAGCGATCGAGCGAAAGCTGGCTTTCCTTGGCCACGCGCTCGAACGCCTCGCCGGGATTCTTGATGCGATACTGATAATCGTCGCCATCCGACGGCAGCAGCCGCACGACCTGATAGCTGCCACTGGCGCCGGGACGGCTGACCGGGCTCGACGTGTAAGATACGGTCTGGCCGACACGGAATTTGTGGCTGCGCAGCGGCGAAGCGATCGCCGTCACTTCCGCGACAGACACCGTTCCAATCTCTGCGGAGACGATCTTGTCCGCGTCGGGAATCTTCACGATCTCGGGCAGATTAAGAACCGTGGAGCCCTTCGCCGCGCTCGGCTTTTTCGCTGGGCTGGAGGCCTTGGTTACGCGCGCCGGCGCCGCTTTCTTCGCCGATTGCCGAGAGGCAAGCTTGCGCGACGCGGCAGCGCGAGTGGTCGACTTGCGAACCGCGGTACTCCGACTAGCCTTTGCAGGCCGTTTCTTCTTGACTGAACGCTTATTCATGGAACCAACTATAGCATCCGATCTAACAAATGAGCAAAAAATATAGTGCTTAAAAAGCGCGTTTGCAGGGCCCGAACAACTATATGATTAAGTTCTACGAAACCTATACTTATCAATGAGATAGTTTGATTTCTTGATTTTAATTTTCAGCGTCAAATAACTAACCTTGACGCTGCCATCGACCGTTCTCGTCGGCCCGCCAATATGTCACCTCGGCGCCCGCCGCTTTGGCCTTGGTCCAGCGCGCCCGCGCCGCCTCGACAGCGTCCGGATCGTCGCCGTCAAACAACATTACGATCCGCTCGTAACCCTTGCTGGCGTCGGCCAGATCGTCAGTCATTTCGGCCCCGTCGACGAGAAAGCGGACGGTCGCGCCGTTGGGATTGTCCGCGCTTGCGGTGAGCATGATCGGCTGTTCGGCGGGTTCGGTGTCGCGCGAAGTTCCATGCGGCAGGAAACTGTCGTCGCGCCAGGTCCACAGATGCGCATCGAGCGCTTCGACGCGCTCGTCCGAGGACGCTTGCACGACGACGCGCCAGCCGCGCTCGAGCGATTTTTGCAGCAACGCCGGCAGCACCTGTTCCGGCGTCTGGCCCTTGAGATGATAGAACAGAACTTCCGTCATCCGAGAACTTTCGCCATCGGCCCTCACCGCTCGTAATATTCCTCGACCAGGTGATCGAGCAGTCGCACGCCCCAGCCGGACGCCCAGCTTTTGTTGATCTCGGTTTGCGGTGAACCCATCGCGGTGCCGGCAATATCGAGATGCGCCCATGGCGTCTTGGCGACAAAGCGCTGCAGCAATTGCGCCGCCGTGATCGCGCCGCCCCAGCGGCCGCCGGTATTCTTCATGTCGGCGAATTTGGACTCGATCATCTTGTCGTATTCGGGCCCGAGCGGCATGCGCCAGACGCGTTCGCCGATCGCCTCGCCGCTTTTGGTCAGGCGCTCGGAAAGCTTGTCGTCGTTGGAGAACATGCCGGCATATTCCTGGCCGAGCGCGACAATGATCGCGCCGGTCAGCGTCGCCAGATTGATCATGAATTTCGGCTTGAAGCGCTTGTTGACGTAGTGCAGCACGTCGGCGAGCACGAGACGGCCTTCGGCATCGGTATTGATGATCTCGATGGTCTGTCCCGACATCGTCTTGACGATGTCGCCCGGCCGTTGCGCCTTGCCGTCCGGCATGTTTTCGACAAGACCGATGGCGCCGACGGCATTGACCTTGGCATTGCGGGTCGCAAGCGCGCGCATCAGGCCAACGACACAGGCGGCGCCCGCCATGTCGCCCTTCATGTCCTCCATGCCAGCCGCCGGTTTGATCGAAATGCCGCCGGTGTCGAAGCACACGCCCTTGCCGATGAAGGCCACCGGATCGACGCCGCGCTTGCCGCCGTTCCAGCGCATGACGACGAGCCGAGAATCATGAACCGAGCCTTGGCCGACGCCAAGGAGCGCGCCCATGCCGAGTTTCCGCATCGCGGGCACGTCGAGCACTTCGACGCTGAGGCCGAGCTTCGACAGCGCGCTGACGCGGCGGGCGAATTCGCCGGGGTAAAGCACATTGGCGGGCTCGTTGACGAGATCGCGCGCGAACACGACGCTTTCGCCGATCGCCGAAGATTTCGCCCAGGCTTTTTCGACCGCGGCAGGTCCGGCGCAGGCGAAATTGACCTCGATCTTGGCCGGCCGCGCGTCATCGTCTTCGCGCTTGGTCTTGTAGAGATCGAATCTGTAGGCGCGCAGCCGCGCCCCCAGCGCCAGTTCCGCAACCTGGTTGGGCTTGAGCGGACCGGACCCGAATTCGGCGAAAATCGTCGCGGTCGGCGCCGCGCGTGGAACTTTGCCCATGGCTGTGCCGCCAAGCTTGACGATGTCGCGGGATTTCAACTCGCTTTCCTTGCCGACGCCGATCACCACCACTCGCGGTAGGTTCAGCCCGGCCGGCGCGACGATGTCGAGGCTCGAGCCCGCCTTGCCGGTGAATCGGTCAGCGGCTGCGGCGCGGCGGATGAGGTCGCCGAGCGGCGCCAAAGTCCGCTGCGTTGCCGGACCGAATTTGAGGTTCTCCTCGCAGAACACAATGAGAACGCCACGCGGCCTGGCCAGCGGGGTAAAGCCGAATTTCAGAGCGGCGGGCATCAGGCAATCCTTGGATTGTTCGTTTTACGGGAGCCATGCGGGATGCTTGCGAAGGCTTGCGGATCGCATACCAGCACGCGCGACGGACCACATCGAGAACGCTCGGGAACGCTTCGGATCACTTCGGGAACATTGGCCCCAAATCGGAACCTGACTCGGCGTCACAACGGACCAAGTTATGAACCGGACCGCAGGCCTGTGCAAAGTGCTGTTTTCCGACGAAATTTGCGCCTTTTCCGGGGCGCCTTTATCAAACGGCCGTATTAACGCTTTAGTGTGCATGTTCAATAGGTTTGCCTTGGCGAAGCCACTTTGTCACCGCATGAAAATAGCCGCTCTGGGGAGTTCGGTCCGCGGGGCGATTTGGCGCCGGGGGCTGGCGCCGTGATCGCGCGGGCTGATAGTGGGGAAATTGAGTCCGATGGGGTCGATCGGCCGCTACATGTTTCGCGCCACGATGGGCGCGTTCCTGATTACCCTTGTCAGCTTGACCGTCGTGATCTGGTTCACGCAGGCGATGCGCGAATTCGATCTGATCACGAGTCAGCGCCAGACGCTGCTTGTCTTCGTCGGCATCACCGGGCTGATCATCCCGCTCTTGGTCATGATGATCGCACCGATCGCGCTGGTGATGGCGTCGGCGCATGTCATCAATAAGCTGAGTTCGGATTCCGAAATCATCGTGATGAACGCCGCCGGCATTTCGCCGTGGATTTTGTTGCGGCCGTTTTTGGTGGCAGCCGTCGTGGTTTCGGTTTTTCTTGCCGTGCTTGCCGCCTATGTCTCGCCGCGCAGCCTGCGCGCCTTGCGCGATTGGAGCGCGCAGGTGCGCGCCGACATCCTCACCAATATCGTCCAGCCCGGACGCTTCACCACCATCGGCGGCAATCTGACCTTCCACATCGCCGACCGGCGGCAGAACGGTCTATTGGTCGGCATCTTCGTCGACGACCGCCGCGATCCGAAGGAGCACTCCACCTACCTCGCCGAGCAGGGCGAGATCGTGAAGAACGATAGCGGCTCGTTCCTGGTGTTCCAGGGCGGCAGCATTCAGCGGCTCGAGGCCGGGCAGCGCGATCCGCGCATCGTGATGTTCGACCGTTACGCCTTCGATCTGTCGCAGTTCACCGGCGGCAACCAGAACGTCGTCTATACGGTGCGCGAGAAATATATCTGGGATCTGATCTGGCCGAAGGCCGACGACCGGCTCTATGCGACGCAGGCGGATCAATACCTCTCCGAACTGCACGACCGGCTGTCGACCCCGCTCTATCCGATCGCCTTCGTCATCGTCGCCTTTGCCTTTCTCGGTCCGCCACAGACCACGCGGCAAAGCCGTTCGCTGGCGCTGATGGGCATGATCGGAACGGTCGCGGTGCTGCGCCTTGTCGGCTTTGTCAGTGTCATCGTCGGCGTCCACGAGCCGGCGGTTCTTGCCGTGCAATATATCGCGCTGTTCGCCGCAATCGGCGGCGGCCTGTGGCAGATCGGCCGCGGCCGCGCCGTAGAACCCGCGGCGGCAGTGTCGAAAATGGCGACCGCGGTTACCGACCGCATCGCCAAGGCGACGAGCTAAAGGGAGCTGACCATGATCATCGGCGGCACGCTCTCGCGTTATTTCGGCATGCGGTTTCTTACCTCCGTGCTCGGCTCGTTCATCGGCGTCGTCGCGCTGGCGGCGATGATCGACTATGTCGAACTGATGCGGCGCGGCGCCGATTGGCCGAACGCCACCGCATGGCTGCTCGCGAAGATTTCTATGTACCGCGTGCCGCAACTTACCGAGCGCATCATGCCGTTCTCGGTGCTGGTCGGCGCGATGTCGTGCTACCTGTCGCTGTCGCGCCGGCTGGAACTCGTGGTGGCGCGCGCCGCCGGCGTCTCGGCCTGGCAATTCATAGCGCCGGCGATCATCGGCGCGTTTGTGTTCGGCACCGTCGCAACCACGATCTACAATCCGGTCTCGGCGCTGCTGCACGAGAGGTCCAAGCGGCTTGAAGCCGACATGCTCGGCGAAAATCTCTCGGCGCTGCAGGAGAACACGTCCGGTTTCTGGGTTCGCCAAAAGAGCGCCGATGGCGCGGCCATCATCAACGCCAATTCGAGCCGCGAACAAGGCGCCACGCTCGGCGGCGTCAGCGTCTTCACCTTCGACGGCGAAGGCCATTTCCAGGCCCGCATCGAGGCGAAAAGCGCCACGCTGCAGCAGGGCTATTGGCAGCTCGACGACGCGCGCATCTATGTCAGCGGCAAAGCGCCGGACATCGAGGACAGCTATCGGCTCGCTACCAATCTGACGCTCGAACAGGTGCGCGAGAGCTTTGCCACGCCCGAGACTGTGCCGTTCTGGCAACTGCCGACCTTTATCGACATGGCCGATCGCGCCGGACTGGGCGCTGCGGGCTATCGGTTGCAATATCAATTGCTGCTGGCGCGGCCGTTCCTCCTTGCCGCCATGGTCATGCTCGCGGCTTCGGTTAGTCTGCGCTTCTTCCGGATGGGCGGCGTGCAGAAGATGGTCTTGAGCGGCATCGCCGCCGGCTTCCTTCTGTTCGTTCTGTCGAAAATCACGGAGGACATGAGCAAGTCCGAACTCATGTCGCCGGTGGCGGCGGCATGGATTCCTGTTGTTGTCGGGGGCCTGACTGGATTCGTCGCGTTGTTGTACCAGGAGGACGGGTAGTGGCGCTGTTGCGTAGCCCTCTCTGTCCGACTTCGCTGCGTGGTGTTCGAGTGAGTGCGTCGGCTCTCGCTGCGCTGCTTCTATGCCTGGTGAGCATGATGCTCGTGCCCGGCGCGTCGGCGCAAGATGCGTCGACGCCAGGTTCGTTGCTGCCGGGTTCGTCGGCCCAGGGCTCGTCACCGCAAGATCCAGCGGCGCAGGACACAGCGGCACAGGGCCCGATTAGCCTGTTGCATTTCGCGCCCCGGCCGCCGAAGCCGCCGAAAAAGCCGGCGCCGCCTTCGAACCAGCCGATGCTGGTGCAGGCGACCGAGATCAAATACGACTACACCAACAACTCGGTCGCCGCCGTCGGCAGCGTGCAGATCTATTACGGCGGCGCGACCGTCGAAGCCGATCAAGTCATCTACGATCAGAAGACCAAGCGGCTGGTGGCGGAAGGCAATGTCCGCCTGACCGAACCGGACGGCAAGATCACCTACGGCCAGAAGATCGATCTCACCGACGATTATCGCGACGGCTTTGTCGATTCGCTGCGGCTCGAGACGCCTGACGACACGCGCTTTGCGGCATCCCGCGCCGACCGTTCAAAAGGCAACTACACCGTCCTGCAAAACGGCGTCTATACCGCCTGCGAACCCTGTAAGGACGATCCGAAGAAGCCACCGCTGTGGCAGGTACAAGCGGCCCGGATCATCCATGACGAGGGCGAGAAGATGGTCTATTTCGAGGACGCCCGCGTCGAATTCTTCGGCGTCCCGATCGCCTATTTCCCGTTTCTGTCGGCGCCTGATCCGACCGTGAAGCGGAAGAGCGGCTTCTTGTTCCCGGATATATCCTGGAGCACGTCGCAATATGGCTTTGGCTTCGGGCCGAAATATTTTTGGGCGCTCGCACCCAATGCCGATTTGACGCTGGGGACGCTGCTCACGACTAAACAAGGCCCGCTGTTCGACGGCGAATGGCGGCAGCGCCTGCTCTCCGGCTCGTACTCGATCCGGGCCGCGGGAATCTTCCAGACCGATCCGGGTTACTTCGCGGGCCGTGACGGACCGGATAGCCCGACCGCGCAGACGTTCCGCGGCGCCATTCAGACCGCGGGCCAGTTCGCCATCACCGACAAATGGACGTGGGGATGGACCGGCCTGTTGATGACCGACAGTCAGTTCATCCAGGACTATCAAGCCAGTCAAATCGCCGGCTCGTACGATCCATTCCAAACCGGCCTCGCATCGGCAGGCGTGTCGCAGCTTTACCTGACCGGCGCCGGTGACCGCAGCTATTTCGACATTCGCTCGATGTATTATCTGGGCTTTTCCGAGTTCGATAATCAGGGCCAGATCCCGATCATTCACCCGGTCCTCGATTATTCCAACGTGCTCGCACACCAGGTGCTGGGCGGCGAGCTCAGCTACAAATTCAACCTGACGAGCCTCACCCGGACCAACGCCGAATTCGACCCTACCAATTTCCTCGCGGCGAATGGCAGCGGCTGCTCGAGCCCCACCGCCGATAGTGCGGTCCCGAGCAATTGTCTGCTGCGCGCGATACCTGGCACCTATACGCGCGCGTCGGCGGAAGTCGATTGGCGCCGCACCCTGGTGACCGACAACGGCCAGATGATCACGCCGTTCTTCCAGCTGCGCGGCGATGTCGCCTCGCTCCAGGTCGACAATCAGGCGGGCGTGTCGAATTACATCGCGACCGGCGACACCCAGCTCGCGCGCGCCATGCCGGCCGTCGGCGTCGAATATCGCTATCCCTTCGTCGACGTTCAGCCGTGGGGAACCCAGACCATCGAACCGATCGCCCAAATCATCATCCGCCCGAACGAGACCGATATCGGCAAATTCCCCAACGAAGACTCGCAGAGCCTGGTATTCAGCGACACCAATCTGTTCTCGATCGACAAATATTCCGGCTATGACCGGGTCGAAGGCGGCAGCCGCGCCAATGTCGGCGTTCAATATACCGCCCAGGTCAACCGGGCCGGGTCGTTCAACGTGCTGTTCGGCGAATCCTATTCGCTGTTCGGGCAGAACTCGTTCGAAGTCGGCGACATCACCAACACCGGCCTGGAAAGCGGACTCGACAAGCGCGCTTCGGACTATGTCGGCCGTGTCAGCTATTCGCCGGATTCGATCTACACGTTCACCGCGCGCGGCCGTTTCGACCAACAGACCTTCACCCCGGAACGGCTCGAAGTGGAAAGCCGGGCCAATTTCGACCGCTGGTCGTTGCAACTGCTCTATGGCGACTACGCGGCGCAACCCGACCTCAGCCTCCTGACGCGCCGCGAAGGCATTCTCGGCGGCGCCTCGTTCAAAGTGACCGCAAATTGGGTCCTGCTCGGCTCGCTGCGCTACGACCTCATCAATGAGCAATTCGACCAGGCCCGGATCGGCGTCGGCTATGTCGACGACTGCTTCATGTTGTCGGTCAATTGGCTCGAGGGCTACACCTACACGCCGACTCAAGCCCAGGTCAGAGACAGCACGATCATGTTCCAGTTCAGCCTGCGGACCCTGGGACCAGATGTCCTAGCCCCAATCGCCTCCTCGTTCTAAATTTTGCCGCAGGCCTGCAACAATGATTCAGCGCAGATTGTGGGGCACCGGAGGTCAAGCCCCGCCGGCGGTTGAGGGAGAGCCGGAAGCCATGCCGCAGATCCTGGTCCGTGCCCGTACATTGGCGACAGCCGCGCTTGTCCTATTGAGCGCGCTCGCCTTCGTTCCCATCTGCAGCACCACGGCCCGCGCGCAGCAGGTCGTGCTGCTCGTCGATGGTCAGCCGATCACGGCGCTCGACATCGAGCAGCGCTCGAAATTCATCGAGATGAGCGCTCACAGGACGCCGACGCGCCAGGAGGTGATCGACGCCTTGATCAATGAGCTCTTGGAAATACGCGAAGCCAAGCGCTACACGATCGACCCCGCCCAGTCCGACGTGGACGATGCCTTCAACAACATCGCCAGCCACATGAACGTCGACAGCGCGAAGCTGACGCAGATACTGACCGCCGGCGGCGCCAGCGCCGGCACGCTGAAGCAAAAGTTGCGGGCGGAAATGGTCTGGAGCAGCCTCGTGCGCGGCCGCTTCAAGGCAAGCCTCGAGATCGCCGACAGCGACGTCGAGACCCAGCTGCACCTGCACGATTCCGACAGCTCCCATCAGGTCGGCTACGAATATATCTTGCGCCCCGTCCTCCTTGTCGTGCCGCGCGGCTCGCCCAATTCCGCCTTCGACGCCCGCAAGAAGGAAGCCGAGGCGTTGCGCGGACGCTTCTCCGATTGCCCCTCAGGCGTTCCATTCGCCCGTGCGCTACGCGAGGTCGCGGTGCGCGACCCAGTGAGCAAATCGTCGGCGGATTTCTCGGAAGAATTGCGCGCCATTCTCGACAAGACCGATCTCGGCCATCTGACGCCGCCCGAGCAGACAAACGAGGGCGTTCAGATGTTCGCGGTCTGCGCCAAGAAAGAAACGAAGGACAACTCGCCGGGCATGCAGAAAATGCGCGATCAGCTCTTCGAGGCGAAATTCGGTGCCAAGGCCAAGCACTATCTGGCGGATTTGCGGCACGCCGCGATGATCGAGTACAAGTAGCCCCCAACTTGGACCGGGAGCAGCACCGCTCCACAGATCGTGCGGTAGAAGAGCAACGTGCAACCTCTGGCCTTGACGCTCGGCGAGCCCGCGGGCATCGGTCCCGACCTCACGCTGGCCGTTTGGCGGCGGCGCGCCGAGCTCGGCATTGCGCCGTTCTATATTGCCGCTGATCCGGATTTCCTGCGCCGCCGTGCGCAGAAGCTCGGTCTCGACGTGCCGATCGTCACCGCGACCCCGGCCGGCGCCGCCGCGAGCTTCCGCACGGCGCTGCCGGTCGTTCCCCTCGATGTCGCGGTCAGCGCCGAGCCGGGCCATCCCGACCGTTCGAGCGCACCGGCCGCCGTCGCCTCGATCCGCCGTGCCGTCGCCGATGTCATGAGCGGCGCGGCATCCGCCGTCGTCACCAACCCCGTCGCCAAGAACGTGCTCTACAATTGGGGTTTTGCCGAACCGGGCCATACCGAATTTCTGGCCAAGCTGGTGCAGGAGACGACCGGAAAGGCGCTGCGGCCGGTGATGATGCTCTGGTCACCGGAGCTTGCCGTAGTGCCGGTGACGATCCACCTGCCGCTCAAGGATATCTTTGCGCAGCTCTCGACCGAGCTCATCGTCGAGACCGGCCGCATTGTTGCGCACGATCTGGCGCAGCGCTTCGGCCTCAAACATCCGCGGCTCGTCATTGCCGGCCTCAACCCGCATGCCGGCGAAGCCGGCAATCTCGGCGAGGAAGACGGCACGATCGTCGCGCCCGCCGTGGCGCGGCTTGTGGCCGAGGGTATCGACGCCAAAGGACCGCTGCCCGCCGATACGCTGTTCCACGAAGGCGCCCGGGCCACCTACGACGCGGCGCTGTGCATGTATCACGATCAGGCGCTGATCCCGATCAAGACGCTGGCTTTTGACCACGCCGTCAATGTCACGCTCGGGCTGCCCTTCGTGCGCACCTCACCGGATCACGGCACCGCCTTCGACATTGCCGGGACCGGCAAGGCCGATCCGGCAAGCCTGATCGCGGCGCTCCGTTTAGCAAAACGGCTCGCCGCGGCGACCAGCGCCGAACGCCTGCCGGCCTCGTGAGTGCCGCGCTCGACAGCCTGCCGCCGCTGCGGGACGTGATCCGCCGGCACGGTCTCACCGCAAGAAAATCGCTCGGACAGAACTTTTTGTTCGATCTCAATCTCGCCGCGCGCATTGCCCGCGCTGCCGGGCCGCTTGCCGGCGTCACGGTGTTCGAGGTCGGCCCGGGTCCCGGCGGACTGACGCGTGCGCTCCTGGCGCTCGGCGCTCGACGCGTCGTTGCCGTCGAGCGCGACGACCGCGCGATCGCTGCCTTGGAAGAAATCGGCGCGCTTTATCCGGACCGGCTCGATATTGTTGCCGCCGATGCGCTCAGCTTCGATCCCTCGACCCGATTGTCCGCTCCGGCGCGGATCGTCGCCAATCTGCCTTATAACATCGCGACGGCGCTGCTGGTGTCATGGCTCAGCATCGAGCCTTGGCCGCCGTGGTACGACTGTGCGGTCCTGATGTTTCAGCGCGAGGTCGCCGAACGCATTGTTGCCGCGCCCGGATCAAAGGCTTACGGACGGCTGTCGGTCCTCACGCAATGGCGCTGCGAAGCGCGCATCATGTTCGACGTCAATCCGTCAGCCTTCGTGCCGCCGCCCAAAGTCACGTCTTCGATCGTACGCCTCGTGCCGCGCCCTGAGCCGCTGCCCTGCGCACGCACGGTTCTGGAAAAGGTCACGCAGGCCGCGTTCGGCCAGCGACGCAAAATGCTGCGGCAGAGCCTGCGTTCGCTCGGCACCGACACCGCGGCGCTTCTAGAAGCGGCAGGCATCGAGCCCACGGCGCGGGCCGAAGAAATCCCCGTCCCCGGATTCGTCGCGCTGGCACAGGTTCTCGCCGCGGCGCCGGGCTAGAGCATGATCCCGAAAAGTGGAAGCCGGTTTTTGGAAAAGATCATGCTCAAACGAAAAAACAGACCTTGATTCCATTCAATTGAATCGGATCAAGGTCTGGAGGCATGATGGCCGTGCTTTCGTCTCAAGCGAGGGAAAGGCTGCTATGGCAAAATTTCATCGGCAATCGCTCGTCGCCTATGGTCAGCCTTTGTGCGAGACCGTCGCCAATCTCCCCACTCCGCGTGGCAGCGAAGTCCTGGTTCGTGTGGAATGCTGCGGCGTTTGCCATTCCGATTTGCACATTCAGGACGGTCATTTCGATCTAGGCGGCGGCAGGGAGCTCGACATCACCAAAGACCGCACGCTGCCGTTCACGCTCGGCCACGAGATTGCCGGCGTCATCGCGGCCGCGGGCGACACCGCCGATGGCGCG
Organism: uncultured Alphaproteobacteria bacterium; assembly: GCA_963746715.1. GTDB lineage: Bacteria > Pseudomonadota > Alphaproteobacteria > Rhizobiales > Xanthobacteraceae > BOG-931. Next base: position 295,781 of record CAVVCW010000008.1, read on the forward strand.
GTGATCGGCCACCGCGTCGCGGTCTATCCGTGGGTCGGCTGCGGCAAATGCGCGGCCTGTGGCGCCGGCAACGAGAATCTGTGCTCCAACCATCATCACCTCGGCGTCGCCGCCGACGGCGGCTATGCGACCCATGTCCTGGTGCCGCATCCGCGTTATCTGCTCGACTATGCGCCGCTGTCGCCGTTCTTTGCCGGCCCGCTGATGTGCTCCGGCCTCACCGCCTATGCGCCGCTCAAGCGGCTCGCCGCGCACAACAAGGACGTTCCAGTGCTTTTGGTCGGGCTCGGCGGGGTCGGCTTGATGGGACTCGCGATCGCGCGCGTGCTGTTCCACCAGGCGCCGATCGTCGCCGACATCGACCCGGAGAAACGCGCGGCCGCGCTTGCGGCGGGTGCGGCGCAGGCGTTCGATCCGTCGGATCACGAAGCGCGGCGGGCGATCCTGGCGGCGACCGGCGGCGTGGTCGCGGCCTGCGACTTCGTCGGCTCCGACAAGTCGTTGCAGTTCACGACCGGTGTGCTCGCGCGCGGCGGCAAAGTCATCGTGACCGGTTTGCTCGGCGGCAATTTCTCGATCCCCGCCGCCATGATCGCGATCAAGGCGATGACCATCGAGGGCTCGATCACCGGTACGCTCGCCGAGGCGCGCGAACTCATCGATCTGGCACGCTCCGGCAAGCTCACGACTATCCCGACGCACGACCGGCCGCTGCAAGAGGCGCAGGCTTCGCTCGATGCTTTGCGCGCCGGACATGTGGTCGGCCGCACCGTGCTGGCGTGCTAGATTTTCTTACAGCTTTGCCTGCAAAGCGCGCACGAAAGCGGAGAGGCCGATCTGGCGCTCGCGTTTGAGCCGCTCGGCGGCGAGGATGGCGCGCGCTTCGGCGAAGGCATCGTCCTTGCGGTGATTGACGATGACGTAGTCGTATTCGGGCCAATGGCTCATCTCGCCGCCGGCTTTGGCCATGCGTGCGCCGATCACGGTTTTGGTGTCCTGCGCCCGGCTTTTCAGCCGCCGTTCCAGCTCCTTCGCCGTCGGCGGCAGGATGAACACGCTGACCAGATCGTCGCGCGCTTTTTCACGCAGTTGCTGCGTGCCTTGCCAGTCGATATCGAACAGAACGTCGCGGCCGTCCTGCAGCGCCTTGGTGACCGGCCGGCGCGGCGTGCCGTAACAATGGCCGAACACTTCGGCCCATTCCAAGAGTTCGTTCTTCTTCACCATCGCGTCGAACCTGGCGCGATCGATGAAGTGGTAGTCGCGCCCGTCGACTTCGCCGGGACGCTTCGGCCGCGTCGTCACCGAGATCGACAGCGCAATTTTGCGGTCGGCTTTGAGCAGGAGCCGCGACAGCGTCGTCTTGCCCGCTCCGGATGGCGACGACAACACGAACATCAGGCCGCGGCGCGCAACTTTTTTTCGATTTCGTCCGGCGCCAGCCATCGTCCCGCCCTGCTCCGCTTATTCCACGTTCTGCACTTGCTCGCGGAATTGTTCGACCGCGACTTTGAGCTCGAGCCCGATATTGGTCAGCTCGACGTCGTTCGCCTTGGCACACATCGTATTGGCCTCGCGGTTGAACTCTTGCGCGAGGAAGTCGAGACGGCGGCCGATCGCGCCGCCCTGCCCGATCAGGTGCCGCGCTTGCGCCACATGGGCGGCCAGACGGTCGAGCTCCTCGCGCACATCGGCCTTCGACGCCAGCATGATCGCTTCCTGGTGCAGGCGATCGGGATCAAAGCGCTCGGACTGATCGAGCAGCGTCGCGATCTGTTCGGCGAGCAGGGCGCGGATCGCGTCGGGCTGACGGCCGGGCGATTTATCGGCGCGCTCGGCAAGCGCTGCAATTTCATCGAGCCGCGCCGACAACACCCGGCCAAGAGCCGCACCTTCGTGGCGGCGCATCTCGCCGAGCGCATCGATCACCGTGCCAAAGCCTTCGGTCGCCGCGGCCTCGGCGCCCTGCCGTTCGTCCTCGCGTTCTTCGGAATCGCTGACTTCGATCACGCCCTTGAGCGCGAGCAGGCCGTCGAGACTCGGCGGCGCCGCTTCCACCTTCGACGCGAGCTGTTTCATCGTCGCCAAAACCGCATCGAGCACGGCGGCATTGACCCGCACCACCGGCGCGGCGCCGCTCCGCTCCACAGTCAGATTGGCCTGGACCGATCCCCGCGCCAGTGCTTGCGCGGCGCGCGTACGCACCGGGACTTCGAGGGCGTCCCAGCCGGGCGGCATGCGCAGCCGCAAATCCAGTCCCTTGCCGTTGACCGACTTGATCTCCCAAGCCCAGGCATAGGGACCGGACACGCCATGGCCGCGAGCAAATCCGGTCATGCTGGAAAGCGCCGTGGTCTGCGCCGCAACTCGCGCCATGAAATCAGATCCCCCGGTTCGACGGCAATGACGGCAAATGAATCGATTGCGCGGCCGAACTTAACGGCGGCCCTAATTGCTCACAAGTGCCGGTTTATCTGTCCCGCCTGCGGTCAGCGCGTCGGCGCCGCAATAGACGGAGGCGCCGCGATCGGCGGGATCTGCGTTTGCGGCCGCGGTTTCACGGGCGCACGCGGCGCCGGTGCCGTGGGCGAGCCGGGTGCGGCCGCCTGCGTCCCGGCCGGCGCCGCAGTGAGCTGCGCATCGAGCGGCGCCTGATCTTTCTGATCGGTCTCCATCGCGCGCAGTCGCGCGACGTTTTTCTGATGCTGCTCGTATGTCTCGGCAAAGGCATGACCGCCGGTGCCGTCGGCGACGAAATAAAGCTCGCGCGTGCGCGCCGGATTGGCGGCGGCTTCGAGCGAGGCCCGGCCCGGATTGGTGATCGGCCCCGGCGGCAGTCCGGTAATGACATAAGTATTGTACGGCGTCGCCTGCTCGATTTCGCTCTTGGCGATCGGCCGCCCGAGCGTGCCCTTGCCGCCGACCAGGCCGTAAATAATCGTCGGATCGGATTGCAGCTTCATATTCTGCTTGAGCCGATTGACGAAGACGGCGGCGACGCGGGTGCGCTCGTCGGGCTTGCCGGTTTCCTTCTCGACGATCGATGCCAGCACCACCAGCTGATCGGGCGACTTGAGCGGCAGGTCAGGCGAACGGTGATCCCAGACTTCCTTCACCACGCGCTGCTGCGCCTGTTGCATGCGCTGGATCAATTGCTCGCGGCTGACGCCGCGGGTGAAGTCATAGGTATCGGGCAGCAACGTGCCCTCGCGCGGAACTTGCCGAACGTCGCCGATCAGAACGTTGTCATCCGACAGGCGGGAGACGATTTGCTCGGAGGTCAGCCCCTCCGGCACGCTGACCTGATGCTCGACGACTTTGCCCTCGACCATCGTGGCAACGACGTCGCGCACGCTTGCATGCGCCTTGAACTGATACTCGCCGGCCTTGAGATCGTCGTGGGCCTTGAGCACCACGACACCGCCGATGAAGACATAAGGTTGATCGATGACACCCTGCTTCTGCAGAACATCGGCAATGTCGCGCATCCCTGAGCCTTTCGGGATGTTGACGACGGTGTCCTGCGCCAGCGGACCCGGCTGTTCGAAGCGCTGCTTGCCGATAAAGAGCAGAACCGCCGACGCCAATGCCAGCAGCACAAAGAGGCTGATGATGGCGTTGCCGACGATGACCAGCGGATGGCGCGCGCTGGCCGAGCGGCGGGCCGGCAGGTCGACCGTATCCGGCTCTATCGCGGTGCGCGGGCTGCGTGGATTAATGCGATTCATATTGTTCGTGTCGATCGGCGCCAGGCCGATGCCCTTGGTGACGGAAATCGGCGGCACCGGATCACCCGCACCGACAGCTTGCTTGATCGGCTCGCGCGGCTTTGCCGGCGATGATGCGGCTTGCGGTGCAGTTTGTGCCGCTGCCTGTGAGGGCGCCTGTGCCGCCCGCGGTGCGGCTGCGGGACGTGCCGACGCCGCAGCTGCGGTGGCCGCTGCCGAAGTGCGAACTGGCGCAACGGCGGGCGCGGTTGTTGCCGGGCGCGCCGCAGTGGGCGCATTCGTCGCTGGGCGCGCCGCCGGCGCGGGCGTGGAAGCCGCAACTCCATTCGCCGGCCGCGCCGGCGCGGGCTTCAACAGATCGCCGACTGTCTGGGAAGGTTGACGCGGATTTGCTGCCGGCCGCGGTACGGAATTCGGCGCAGGATTTGGCGCGGCGCTTGTCGTCGCGCTCGGCGATGACGCCGCCGGCTTGGCCACGCCACGCGGGGTCGCCGATGCGCCGGCTGGTGTCGGCGTGAGCAGATCGCCGATGCTCGACGTCGCCGGACGCGCGGATGGATTGACTGAAGGCCGCGATGATGGATTGAACGACGGACGCGCCGCCACATTCGATCCCGAACTTGTCGAAGGACCTGTCGCCGGCTTTGCCGATGCGCTTGTTACCGGACTCGGCGATTGCGCTGCCGGCTTGTCGGATGCGCGCGCGGGCGCGGGCCGTGATGCTGGCGCAGGTCGCTCGCTGTCGTCGGACGGTGGATTGGATCCTGTCACCACCGAGTGTCCACTTTTACAAGCTGCATCATCGACTACGGAAAGAAGCCCGCCCAACGGAAAGCAATGTTCGCAGATTCTGCCCGGTCTGCCCAGTGTCGGGACGGTGGCAAATCATCCCAGTGGATCGCAAGGCAGTGAGGAGCAAATATGGCGGAACGGTGCTCCGTTGCCTAGAACGCATCCCGTTTCAATTGAATCGGGAAACGTTCTGGATTTTTTGATTTTGCGCATGTCCTTATCGGAAAACCGGTGCCCACTTTTCCGGGACATGCGCTAATGCTCTAGGCGGCGGAACACAAGTGAGGCATTGGTGCCGCCGAATCCGAATGAATTCGACAGCGCGATATTGATCGGACGCTTTTTCGCTTTGTGCGCCACAAGGTCGATTGTGGTGGTGACCGACGGATTGTCGAGATTGATCGTCGGCGGCACAATCTCGTCGCGCATTGCAAGCAGGCAGAAGATCGCTTCGACCGCGCCGGCGGCGCCGAGCAGATGGCCGATGCAGGATTTGGTCGACGACATCGAGATACCGCCGGCGGCATTGCCGACAACGCGTTCGACGGCCTTGAGCTCGATCTCGTCGCCGAGCGGCGTCGAAGTGCCGTGCGCATTGATATAATCGATGTCGCCCACCGAAATTCCGGCACGCTTGATGGCCGCCATCATACAGCGATAGGCGCCGTCGCCGTCTTCTGCGGGCGAGGTGATGTGATAAGCATCGCCGGACAGACCATAGCCGACGAGCTCGGCATAGATGCGCGCGCCACGCTTCTTGGCGTGCTCGTATTCTTCGAGTACCACGGCGCCGGCGCCCTCGCCCATCACAAATCCGTCGCGGTCGCGATCGTAAGGCCGCGAGGCTTTTTTCGGCGTGTCGTTGAAGCCTGTCGACAGCGCGCGGCACGCCGCGAAGCCGGCAAGTGAAATGCGATTGACCGGCGATTCCGTACCGCCTGCCACCATCACGTCGGCATCGCCGAGCGCGATCAATCGGCCGGCATCGCCGATGGCATGCGCGCCGGTCGAACACGCCGTGACCACGGCATGGTTTGGCCCCTTGAGCCGATGCGTGATCGACACATAGCCCGAAGCAAGATTGATCAGCCGCCCGGGAATGAAGAACGGCGACACCCGGCGCGGGCCGCGGTCGCGCAGCAGCAGCGCCGTCTCGGCAATGCCTTCGACACCGCCGATACCGGAGCCGATTAGAACGCCGCTTGTGGTTTGATCTTCGTAGGTCTGCGGATGCCAATTGGCATCATTGAGCGCCTGGGTCGCAGCGCCCATTGCATAGATAATAAAGTCGTCGACCTTGCGCTGCTCCTTCGGCTCCATCCAATCGTCCGGATTGAAAGTGCCGTTCGCGCCGTCGCCGCGCGGAACTTGGCCGGCGATCTTGCAGGTGATGTCGGACACGTCGAATTTCTCGACGCGCGCGATGCCGCTCTCGCCTGCGGTGAGCCGCTGCCACGTCGGTTCGACGCCGTTGCCGAGCGGCGTCACCAAACCAAGACCTGTGACGACAACGCGTCTCATCGCATGGGCTCCGGCAAAGCCTCGCCGGCAAAAACGGTCACGAGGCTACGCGTCCTGAATCCGTCTGAACGTCCGCTCGCGCCATGGTGTGCGCGGTTGCCGCGGTATCGCGCCCAATTCATATAGAAGTTGGCAGCAAAGACCTTTGCCGGCAAAGACACGTATAGCGACGACACTTGCAGCGAAGACTTGCGGTCAGCTTTTCGCGTTCTTCTCGAGAAACTTGATCGCGTCGCCCACCGTCAAAATGGTTTCGGCCGCATCATCGGGAATCTCGCAGCCAAATTCTTCCTCGAATGCCATGACGAGCTCGACGGTGTCGAGGCTGTCGGCACCAAGATCGTCGATGAAGCTGGCGTTTTCAGTCACCTTGTCGGGTTCGACGCCGAGGTGCTCAACGACAATCTTCTTCACCCGCTCGCCAATGTCACTCATCGTTTCAACCTCATCTTTCAACGCGACCCAATAACGTGGTCTCGCAACCCAGTCTCTTTTGAGCACAAGCGCTCGTTATGAGTACAAGCTCTCGTTTGCGTACAAGCTTTTCAATGAACCTGCCGACGGGGGGCCGACAAGCTCAATTGGGTCGACACCGATCAGAGGCGGATAATGTTGCCCCGCTCTCCGGCATTCCGGCTCCCCCAGCCCGATTTCGGTTCGGTTACCACACTTCATTCGCGTTGACCAGCGCGGGCGCCGCCTCGTTGGCCACGGTCCTATCGTCTTCAAATCACGGCGCAAATCATCGCTCAAATCATGGCCATGCCGCCGTTTACATGCAACGTCTGGCCGGTCACATAGCCGGCTTCGTTCGAAGCCAGAAAGGCGACGGCGGCCGCGACTTCGTCGGTGGTTCCGGCACGATTTGCCGGAATTTTCGCGACGATAACATCGCGCTGCTTGTCGTTGAGCTTATCGGTCATCGGCGTGACGATGAAGCCCGGCGCAACGCAGTTGGCGGTGACGCCGCGCTTGGCATATTCCTGGGCCATCGCCTTGATCATGCCGGTGATGCCGGCTTTGGCGGCGACGTAATTGCCCTGCCCGGCATTGCCGGTCGCGCCCACCACCGAGGTGATGGCGATAACGCGCCCGAACCGCCGCCGCATCATGCCGCGAACCGCGGCACGCGCCAGGCGGAACGTGGCGGTGAGATTGACGGCGATGACCTGATCCCAGTCTTCGTCACGCAATTGCACCAGTAGATTGTCCTTGGTGATGCCGGCATTGGCGACGAGGATATCGAGCTGGCCCATGACTTCTTCGGCGCGCGGCACCAGCGCTTCGGTTTCAGCCGGATCGGCGAGATTGCACGGCAATACGTGCACGCGGCTGCCAAGCTCGGCGGCAAGCTTGTCGAGCGCGTCGCGCCGGGTTCCGGAAATTGCAACAGTGGCGCCCTGAGCGTGCAGCGTACGAACGATGCTGCCGCCGATAGGGCCGGTTGCGCCGGTCACGAGCGCAGTCTTTCCGGTGAGATCGAACATCTGGCTTCCCTGCCTTCGCGCTTTAGGCCGCGCCGCGCGCCGCTTTGTACCGGCTGATGTCGTCGGGCACACCGATCGAAGCGGCGGTGGCCGCATCGGCAATGCGCTTGTTCAAGCCGGTGAGTACTTTGCCGGCACCGACCTCGTAGAATGTCGTTACGCCGGCTTGCGCCATAAATTGAACGGACTCGCGCCAACGCACCGTGCCGGTCACCTGCGCGACGAGGCTCTTGACGATCTCTGCCGGATCGCTGACCGGCCGCGCCAGCACATTGGCGACGAGCGGAACGACCGGCGGGCTGACTTCAACTTTCGCCAGCGCCTCCGCCATCGCTTCGGCCGCGGGCTGCATCAGACTGCAATGGAAGGGTGCGGAGACCGGCAGCAGCATCGCCCGTTTGGCGCCGCGCGCCTTGGCGGCTTCGACAGCGCGTTCGACCGCATGCTTCTCACCCGACAACACGACCTGGCCGCCGCCGTTATCGTTGGCGGCAGCGCAAATGCCCGCACTGCCGGCCTCGGCGGCGATCAACTTCACGTCGCCGAGCTCAAGCCCGATCAGCGCCGCCATGGCGCCTTGGCCGACGGGAACTGCCCTCTGCATCGCCAGTCCGCGGATCCGCAACAGGCGCGCGGCATCGACAACGGACAGCGCCCGCGCCGCGGCCAGCGCCGAATATTCGCCGAGCGAATGCCCCGCGACGAAAGCCGCGTCGCGCTTGAGGTCGACGCCGGCCTCGTTTTCGAGCACGCGCATCGTGGCAAGCGAGACCGCCATCAAGGCTGGCTGCGCATTTTCCGTCAGCGTCAGCGTCTCGGCCGGACCGTTCCAGATAGTGTCGCTGAGTCGCTCGCCGAGCGCGGTGTCGACTTCCTCGAACACAGCACGCGCGCTCGGAAACGCATCGGCCAGGGCCTTGCCCATGCCGACGGTCTGGCTGCCCTGACCCGGAAAAACAAACGCCGTTGTCATCTAAATAGTGCCGCCCCGTCGAGAGATCGCTTGCCAAGAAGGGGCGAAAGATACCGCGAGGGCACAGAAGTCAAGGGATGCCGGCACCCGGCTTGAAGCAGACTGTGGGGCGGACACTTGAGATTGGCTTGTTGCGTAACCAGCCAAGTAACAAACCAACAACCCCGTCCTGATAAGGTCTGAAACTTGCACTAGATCGCCCGACAGGCCGCCTGCCTGGCCGCCTATGCGCGGCCGCCGCGTCGGCTGCCGCTGGGCGCGTAGGCGAGACGCTTTGTGATGAGCACATTTCCGGCAGTCACTGATAGCGACCTGGCGCGTGCGCGCTCGGATCCGGCGTTTCGCCAGAAGCTCCTGACCGAGAGCCTCGAAATGCTGCTGACCACGATCAAGCGGCAGCGGAAAACGAGCCAGTCTGCGCCCTCGCCCGACGATACGAAGCTGCGCGAGGGGGTGGAACTTGCCGTCCGGCTGGCCGAATTGATTCAGAGCGCCGACACCCGCCAAGGCCGTTCATAAAGCCCGCCCCTGAGCCCGACCTTGCGGCGCCTTTCGGCTTGCCTTTCTGCGCAAGCCGCGTATAAGGCCGCCTTCCGCTCGACCCCGGCCGGGGGCTGAACGGACGGCCGCTACGGCGCAAATTCCGGAAAATTGGTTAACGGTTTTTCGGAACGGACGGCGCAGAGCTTAGCGGTAAGACCCAGAAATTCGACTGTTCGAACGGTTTGGGTCTGGCGTCCGGTGTCCCCGCCTTCAGAGCATTCGAGCCTTTCCCGAAGGGTTCGAGGGGCTTCGCGCCTGGGCGAGCACGACGCAAGAGGAAAGGGCAGCCATGCCGTTCTATGAACACGTCTATCTTGCGCGCCAGGACGCCAGCGCGCAGCAGGTCGAGGAATTGACCGCGCAATTGAAGGGCGTCATCGAAGGCCTCGGTGGATCGATCAAAAAGACCGAGTATTGGGGGGTTAAATCCCTCTCCTACCGGCTGCGCAAGAACCGCAAGGCCCATTACACGCTGATGGACCTCGACGCCCCGCCGGCGGCGATCAACGAAATCGAGCGTCTGGAACGCCTCAACGAAGACGTCCTGCGCTACCTCACCATCAGAGTGGAAGCGCTGGAAGAAGGCCCGTCCGCAATGATGCGGCGCGCCGAGCGCGATCGCGACCGCGACGACCGTCGCGGCGACCGTTTCGACCGTGGCGACCGTTTTGACCGCGGCGACCGCTTTGATCGCGGCGACCGCGGTGGCGGGGATCGTGGTGGTGGTGACCGCGGACGCGGGCGCCCACGCGACACCACCGAAGAAACCACCACAACCGGTACGGGGGAATAAACATGGCAATGTCACCGCAAGGCGCGGGCGGCCGCCGTCCGTTCTTCCGCCGCCGCAAGAGCTGCCCGTTCTCCGGCGCCAATGCGCCAAAGATCGACTATAAGGATGTCAAGCTGTTGCAGCGTTTCGTGTCCGAGCGCGGCAAGATCGTGCCGAGCCGCATCACCGCGGTTTCGGCGAAGAAGCAGCGCGAACTCGCGCAAGCGATCAAGCGGGCGCGCTTCCTGGGCCTGTTGCCCTATGTGATCCGCTAAAGGAGGCCGCTATGGAAGTCATCCTCCTCGAACGTATCTCGCGGCTCGGCCAGATGGGCGACGTCGTGCGCGTCAAAGACGGCTTTGCCCGCAATTTTCTGCTGCCGCGCGGCAAAGCGTTGCGCGCCACCGACGAAAATCGCACTCGCTTCGAAGGCATGAAGTCCGATCTGCAGGCGCGCTCCGCTACGGCCAAAGCCGATGCGACGCAAGTCGCAGAAAAGATCGACGGCAAGACCTTCACGGTGCTGCGCCAAGCTTCGGAATCCGGCCAACTGTTCGGCTCGGTGTCGCCGCGCGATATCGGCGCTTTGATCGGCGCGTCCGGCTTTCAGGTGACGCGCAATCAGATCGAACTGAATGCGCCGATCAAAACGATCGGCCAGCACAAAGTGCCGCTGTTGTTGCATCCCGAAATCGAGTCCTCGATCACGGTCATCGTCGCCCGTAACGAGGACGAGGCCGCGCGCATTGCCCGCGGCGAAGACGTGATGCAATTGCGCGAACCGACCGAGCAGGAAACCGCGGTCGCGGCTGCGGAATCGTTCTTCGAGCCCGGCGCCGGCGAAGCCGCAAAGGCGGAAGACAGCGAGACCGAGGAAGCGACCGAGGCCGCGTCCGGCGCCGACACCAAGTAATCGGGTCGGCGCAGCCTTTACTCAGTCAGGAATATCGTCGCGCGGGACCGGTGCGCTGTCGCTTGGCGGCGCCTCGGCGGGCGCGGTTGCGCTGGCGGACGAGGTCGCTTCCGCGCTCGGCGCGGGGGCGCTTCTCGGCGCCGGCGCGGAATCTGGAACGGCGCTCGGCGCAGCGGCGGTTGCCGGCAAGGGCGGCTGCGGCACGGCCGGAGCCGACGCCTCCGAATTAGAAGGTTCTGGATTGGCCGGTTCAGACGCGGCGGGTGCCGTCGCGACCGGCGCCGGCATGGTTTCAGGCGCAACTACCGGCGCTGCCTGAGGCGCGGGCGGCGGAGCTTCCGGCCCCTGCTTTGACCCACGGCTCGCGGTGACCGCCCGCGGCTCATGTCTCCCGACGGCCGGCTTACGCCCGGGTCCTGCAGGAGCCGGCTCGGCCGCGGCGGGCTCCGCCTCAATCTTGGTATCTTGATCGGGCTGCTGCAGTTTTGCGTTCTCACCGGCTTCCGGTCGGCCAGGATGGGCAGCCGTCTTATCGCCAGGCTTCGCCTCGCCGGGCTTCTGCTCTCCGGCCGTCCCTGGCTTCAGATTGGCCGTGGGCACAGGTCCAGAGCCGGCGCCAAGAACGTAGGCCGCAAGCGACGAGGCTTGCTGGGCGCTTGACGTATAGTGCTCGCGCAGGAAGCCCGCGAGCGCGCCGGCATTCCTGCCGTTCGCCAGCCCCTTTGCGGTCTTGTGGCAGGTCCCGCAATCGCCGGAAAAAATCTCGGCGGGCGATTTGCCCTGGTCGATATTGACCTGGGCCTGCGCCGGAGCGGCCGCAACGACTATTCCCCACGCGGCCACAAGGCCGATCATCGGCACAAGACGGCGGAACACACGGACCTCCTCGGACTTAGTCAATTCAGAGATCATAATGGACCCAAAAACGCGGGATGCGAGGGCGGCATTGCGGCGAAACAGACATACCTTTGCGGCATTGCTGGTCGACGAGGATTTTGTTTTAATGACGGCAACCAATAACACCCCGAGGGCGCGATAGGCCGATCGAGCGGCAAAATCGCCGCAAAAGCGGAACGTAGCGCCATTCGTCGCGTGTTGCGCAAGAAGGTAATGGTGATGCGTGGAGGCGGCCGTGGATCGGTTGCTGCTCATATTTTTACGTAAGCTCATTCGCCGCGGCTCTTTTAAAGTCACTTTGGCGAATGGCGCCACCCACATTTTCGGCGACGGTTCCGGGCCGGCGATTGCGGTGCGCTTTACCACGGCGGCGGCCCAACGCGCCGTTTTTCTCGATCCCGAACTCAAGCTCGGCGAGGCCTATATGGACGGCACGTTCGTCGTCCAGCAAGGCTCGATTACCGACGTTTTGGCCGTGCTGCTCGGCCAAGAGCGGGTTGGCGGGGCGAATTGGCCCTGGCTGCTACGGCCGTTGCGCCACATGTTCCGCCGCTTGCAGCAGTACAATCCGCGGTCGCGGTCGCGCCGGAACGTGGCGCATCACTACGATCTCGACGGCGGACTCTATTCGCTCTTCCTCGACGGCGACCGGCAATATAGCTGCGGCTATTTCGAGACACTCGACCAGTCGCTCGATGATGCGCAGCTTGCCAAGAAGCGTCATCTCGCGGCCAAGCTGAAGCCGCAACCGGGCGCCAAAGTGCTCGACATCGGCTGCGGCTGGGGCGGGCTTGCGCTCTATCTCGCCGAAATCGTCGGCGCCAATGTCACCGGCATCACGCTATCGCGGGAGCAATTCCAGATCGCGCAGAACCGCGCGCTCGAGCGCGGCCTTACTCAAGACGCCAATTTCCGCCTCATCGACTACCGTGACGTCGAGGGCCAATTCGACCGCATCGTCTCGGTCGGTATGTTCGAACATGTCGGGGTCGGATTCTACGATACCTTCTTCGGCAAATGCTGCCAGCTTCTCGCCGATAACGGCTTGGCGCTGTTGCACTCGATCGGCCGCTCGAGCCCCCCCGGCATCACCAATCCCTGGATCGCCAAATACATCTTCCCGGGCGGCTATATCCCGGCTTTGTCCGAAGTTCTGTCGGCGGTCGAGCGCGCTGGATTGATCGTGACCGATGTCGAAGTGCTGCAACTGCATTATGCCGAAACGCTGAAGGCCTGGCGTGAGCGCTTCCTGGCGCATCGCGACGAAGTGTTGCGGCTCTACGATCAGCGTTTCGTGCGAATGTGGGAATTCTACCTCGCCTGCTCGGAAATGGCGTTTCGTGAAGGCGATATGGTCGTGTTCCAGATCCAGATCGCCAAACGCAAGGGCGTTGCGCCGCAGACGCGGGATTACGTGTCGCGCGAGGAAGCGCGCTTGCGTGGGCTCGAGGCCCGCCATGCGGTGCCGTTGCGGCTCGCCGGCGAATAACTTGCCTGCGCGTAACTTGCAGACGCCGCATTTGCGCCCTCCCGCCGCCGCAGGCGCGCGTCAAGCTTAAAGCGAAATCTGCTGAGCGCTCGCTGCCCCGACAGTGGGTAGTGGGGACAGCGGCAATGAGCATTTCCAATCGCGGGGCCACTGGACTATCGAGAACGTCCCTGTTCCGTGTTTGCGTGCGCCTTCACTTGGTGAGCTGCGTCCTTAGCTTTCGTTGAGTGACCCGCGATGTTGAGTAACCACGACAATTTCGCTAACCGCCGCACTGCGGCCATAGCTTACGATTCCTTTGTCCGGGACCATGCCAGCATTCAATTCGACAGCACGCAAACAGGCTCCGCCGGAACCGCTGTTCCGCACTGCGCCGCACAATATCGAGGCCGAGCAGGCGCTGCTGGGGGCCATTCTCGTCAATAACGAGGCGTTCTATCGCGTCTCCGACTTCCTCGAGCCGAAGCATTTCTTCGAACCGATCCATCAGCGCATTTACGAGCTTGCCGGCGGGCTAGTCCGCGCCAACAAGCTTGCAACGCCGGTGACGCTGAAGACATTCCTGCCCGGCGACGTCGATATTGCCGGCCTGTCGGTCAACCAATATCTGGCGCGGCTCGCCGCCGAAGCGACCACCATCATCAATGCGCAGGATTACGGCCGCACCATCTACGACCTGTCGATCCGCCGCGATCTGATCATCATCGGCGAGGACATGGTCAATCTGGCCTATGACGCGCCGGTCGAGTCGACGCCGATGCATCACATCGAGGATGCCGAGCGGAAGCTTTACGAGATCGCCGAGACCGGCCGCTACGATACCGGCTTTCAGCGCTTCGCCCAGGCGCTGACCACCGCGGTCGACATGGCGGCGCGTGCCTATCAGCGCGACGGCAGCCTGTCCGGCCTCGCCACCGGCCTAACCGATCTCGACGCGCGGATGGGCGGCCTGCAGCAATCCGATCTGATCATCCTCGCCGGCCGTCCCGGCATGGGCAAAACCGCGCTCGCCACCAATATCGCCTACAACGTGGCCAAGGCTTACGTGCCCGAAACGCGCGCGGACGGCCAAACGGCGGCCGCCAATGGCGGTATCGTCGGCTTCTTCTCGCTCGAAATGTCGGCCGAACAGCTTGCCACCCGTATCATTGCCGAACAGACCGGCATTCCATCGAACAAGATCCGCCGCGGCGGCATCGACGAAGGCGACTTCGAGAAGATCAAAGACGTCTCGATCGAATTGCAGAGCTTGCCGTTCTTTGTCGACGAGACCGGCGGCCTTTCGATCGGGCAATTGGCGGCGCGCGCGCGCCGGCTCAAACGCCAGCGCGGGCTCGATCTTCTGGTCATCGACTACGTGCAGCTTCTGACCGGCTCATCGCGCCGCTCCAGCGAGAACCGGGTGCAGGAAATCACCGAGATCACGACGCGGCTGAAAGCGCTCGCCAAGGAGCTCAACATTCCGATCCTGGCGCTGTCGCAATTGTCGCGCCAGGTCGAAAGCCGCGACGACAAACGGCCACAACTCTCGGACCTGCGTGAATCAGGATCGATCGAACAGGACGCCGACGTCGTGATGTTCGTGTTCCGCGAAGAATATTATCATCAGATGCGCAAGCCGACCGAAGCGAACCGGGAAAAGTTCAACGAATGGCTCGCCGAAGGCGAGCGCGTCGAAGGCAAAGCGGAAGTCATTATCGGCAAACAGCGCCACGGACCGACAGGCACGGTCGAATTGCAGTTCGATGCGGCGGTCACGCGCTTTGCCAATCTCGACATGACGCATCGGCCGAGCTTCTAGAGGATGAAGGTCCAGCGGTTACGTCAAGCCGCTTTACCCCTGCCGCGGCAGCAGCCATATAGCCATACATGGCGCTTGCGATCCCAGTTTCAGAGTCGATCCCCGCCCCGGCCGCGCCGGAAACCGGTGGTATGCTGACCATCGATCTTGCCGCGATCGAGGCCAATTGGCGCACGTTGGTGCGCGAGCTCCTGACCGTCGAATGCGCGGCCGTTGTCAAAGCCAACGCCTATGGCCTTGGGCTTGAGCCGGTGACCACAACGCTGGCGAAGGCTGGCTGCAAAACATTCTTTGTCGCCGATATCGCCGAGGCGCGCTCGGTGCGTTCACGCGCCGCCGAGGCCGCGATCTATGTGCTCAATGGTTTCGCCCCGGATTGGGGCGATGCCCTCATCGAACTCAACGCGCGGCCGGTGATCAATTCGACCACGGAGCTTGCCGAATGGGACGCTTTCGTCAGCGCCCATTCCTGGCGCGGCGGCGCGGCGCTGCATATCGACACCGGCATGCGCCGGCTCGGCATTTCGCCCGAGGAAGCAGCCGCGCTCGCGCCGCGCGCGCAAACCGAAAATCACGGCATCGCGCTCGTCATGAGCCACCTCGCCTGCGCCGACACGCCCGATCACCCGCTCAATGTCGCGCAGATCAAACTGTTTCGCGAATTGCGCATGCTTTATTCCGGGATTCCGGCCTCGCTCGCCAATTCGTCCGGCATCTTTCTCGGCGATACGGCGCATTACGATTTGGCGCGGCCGGGCGCGGCCCTCTATGGCGTCAATCCGACACCGGGCAAGCCCAATCCGATGCAGAGCGTCGTCGAATTGACCGGCCGCATCTTGCAGATCCGCAATGTCGAGCGTGATGCCACGGTCGGCTACGGCGCCACCTGGACGGCGAAGCGCCCGACCCGCATCGCCGTGGTCGCGCTCGGCTATGCCGACGGGCTCGTGCGCGCCGGCGGCGGCTCCGACGAGCGCCCGGGCGGCGCCGCCATCATCGCCGGTAATCGCTGTCCGATTGTCGGACGGATTTCGATGGACCTCCTCTGCGCCGACATCACCGATGTCCTAGCCGGCACGGTTCATCGCGGCGACCATGCTACGCTTATCGGCGGCGATATCGGCGTCGACGAGGTCGCGGCGGCGGCCGGCACCATCGGTTACGAAATTCTCACGCGGCTCGGCCCGCGCTGCCACCTCGTCTATCGCGGCGCATAACTTGGACGCATAGTTGGACGCACAACATGGCCGCACGCGCTCACACCTTTGTCTGCCAGAACTGCGGAGCGGTCACGGCGCGCTGGGCCGGCAAATGCGAGTCGTGCAACGGATGGAATACGATCGTCGAGGAAAATGCCGAGGGCCCGCGCCGTTCGTCGCGCAAGGGGCGCGCCTTCGCCGTTGAACCGCTCAAGGGCGGCACCAGCCAGGAAGCGCCGCGGCTGCCGTCGGGCATAGCCGAATTCGACCGCGTTACCGGCGGCGGCCTGGTGCGCGGCTCGGTTCTTCTGTTGGGCGGCGATCCGGGCATCGGCAAGTCGACATTGCTCCTTGAAGTCGCGGCCGCCTTCGCGCGCAACCGCCATCGCGCGGTTTATATTTCCGGCGAAGAGGCGGTGGCTCAGGTGCGGCTGCGCGCCGACCGGCTCGGGCTTGCCGAAGCCGACGTCGAGGTGGCGGCGGAGACCTCGGTGGAAGATATCGTCGCCACCTTGTCGCAGGACGCGACGCCGCAGCTACTGGTCATCGATTCGATTCAAACCATGTGGACGCAGACCGTCGAGTCGTCGCCCGGCACGGTGACGCAAGTCCGCGGCTCGGCCGGCGAACTGATTCGCTTCGCCAAGCGCACCGGCGCGGCCGTCATTCTGGTCGGCCATGTCACCAAGGACGGCCAGATCGCCGGGCCCCGCGTCGTCGAGCACATGGTCGACGCCGTGATGTCGTTCGAGGGCGAAGGCTCGCAGCAATTCCGCATCCTGCGCGCCATGAAGAATCGATTCGGCCCGACCGACGAAATCGGCGTGTTCGAGATGACAGGCTCGGGGCTGCGCGAAGTCGCCAATCCCTCCGAGCTGTTTCTGTCCGAACGCGATCTCGGCAGTCCCGGCACCGCGGTCTTTGCCGGTATCGAGGGGACGCGGCCGCTTCTGGTCGAAATCCAGGCGCTGGTGGCCCCGACCTCGCTCGGCACGCCGCGGCGCGCCGTGGTCGGCTGGGATCAAAGCCGGCTATCGATGGTGCTGGCGGTGCTCGAGGCGCATTGCGGCGTCCGCCTGTCCGGCCATGACGTCTACCTCAATGTCGCCGGCGGCATGCGCATCCAGGAGCCGGCGGCCGATCTCGCCGCAGCGGCGGCGCTGGTGTCATCGCTCGCGCGCGCGCCGCTTCCCGCCGATGCGGTCTATTTCGGTGAGATTTCGCTCTCGGGCGCGGTGCGGCCGGTGGCGCAGACCGCGTCACGCCTGAAAGAGGCGCAAAAGCTCGGCTTCACCAAAGCTGTCGTCCCGGAGGCCGCCCGCAACGATGCCCCGGATGGGGTGGCGCTGTCCGCCATCGGCACGCTTGCCAATCTCGTGGCCGATATCGCCCGCGATGGGACCCACACTCCGCGCCGTATCGGGGGCCGCGATGGTTAACCGCATGTCCCGGTAAAGCGGGTACCGGTTTTCCGATAAGGACATGCGTAAAATCAGCAGGCCGGCGACCGCCTGTTGACCGCGCGAGAAGACGGGTGACGGCGTGCCGGAGCTTGGCTATACACACGCGGCGGACGGGCGGACCGACGTCAAGGGCCGTGGAATTGAGGCTCCGGAAACCTTGCGGCAACCACGAATGGCAACGTCGGGCCGGAAAATTGCACCTGGATCATAGAGTTGCTGGTGTCTCCTGGGATTCCGAGATACGCATGAGGCCGCGCCGCAGGCGGCTGCGCATTGAGGAATCAGGACACGAGCGGGCGAGCTTTTAACCGATGCCGATTTCGCTGCTCGATATCATCCTGATCGTGGTGATGTTGATTTCCGGGCTGCTCGCCATGGTGCGCGGCTTCATGCGCGAAGTCCTCTCCATTACCGCCTGGGTGCTCGCCGCCGGCGCCACGCTTTATTCCTACGGCAAGCTCCTGCCGCTCGCTAAACAGTACTTCAACAACGACATCGTCGCCGCAGTCGCCGTGGTCGGCGGCGTGTTTCTGTTGACGCTGCTCATCGTTTCGGTCCTGACCATCCGGGTGTCCGACATGGTGCTCGACAGCCGGGTCGGCGCGCTCGACCGCACGCTCGGCTTTCTGTTCGGGCTCGGCCGCGGCCTGATCATCGTGGTCATCGCCTTCCAGTTCTTCACTTGGCTGGTGCCCGACCGTAGCCAGCCGGAATGGGTAAAAAACGCCAAATCAAAGGTTGTGCTCGCCGGGACCGGACAATGGCTGATGTCGATGTTGCCGGACGACCCTGAAAGCACCATCTTAAACAAGCTGAAAAAACAGCACCCGGAGGACAGCGACACTCCGGGCGCGACGCCGGATCAGCACAGCTAGCGCGACGAGGGTCCTAAAAATCATGACCGAACCTTCAGTCTTCGATCCGGATCCGGACCGGCTGCGCGAAGAGTGCGGCGTCTTTGGCATATTCGGCCATCCCGACGCCGCCGCCATCACCGCGCTCGGACTGCATGCGCTTCAGCACCGCGGCCAGGAAGCTGCCGGCATCGTCTCCTTCGACGGCAAGCGCTTCCACTCCGAACGCCGCCTCGGTCTGGTCGGCGACACCTTCTCCCGGCGCGAAGTCATCGACCGCCTGCCCGGCACCACCGCCGTCGGCCATGTGCGTTATTCGACGACCGGCGAGACCATTCTGCGCAATGTGCAACCGCTGTTCGCCGAATTGAATGCCGGCGGCTTCGCCGTAGGCCACAACGGCAATCTTACCAACGGGCTGACTTTGCGCCGCCAACTGGTGCGCGAAGGCGCCATGATGCAGTCGACCACCGATACCGAAGTGATCCTGCATCTGGTCGCGCGCTCGAGCCGCAATCGCTTCGTCGACCGCCTGATCGAAAGCCTTCGGATGCTCGAAGGCTCCTACGCCTTTGTCGGCCTCACCAATAAAAAACTCGTCGGCGCGCGCGATCCGCTCGGCATCCGCCCGCTGGTCCTTGGCAAGCTCGACGGCTGCCCGATCCTGACCTCGGAGACCTGCGCGCTCGACATCATCGGCGCGCAATATGTCCGCGACGTCGACAACGGCGAAGTTTTGATTTTCGATGAAGATGGCGCGCACTCCTACAAGCCGTTCCCGGCGATGGCGCCGCGCCCGTGCATCTTCGAATATATCTATTTCGCCCGTCCGGATTCGATCATCGGCGGCCGCAGCGTCTATGACGTGCGCAAGGCGAGCGGCGCCGAGCTTGCCCGCGAGGCGCCGACCGCGGCCGATGTGGTCGTGCCGGTGCCGGATTCCGGGGTGCCGGCGGCAATCGGCTATGCGCAGGAATCAAAAATTCCCTACGAGCTCGGCATCATCCGCAACCACTATGTCGGCCGCACCTTCATCGAGCCGACCCAGCAGATCCGCCAGCTCGGCGTCCGCCTCAAGCACAGCGCCAATCGCGCCGTCGTCTCCGGCAAACGCATCGTTCTGATCGACAACTCGATCGTGCGCGGCACGACGTCAGTGAAAATCGTGAAAATGATGCGCGACGCCGGCGCGCGCGAGGTGCATTTCCGCATCGCGTCGCCGCCGATCACCCATCCGGATTATTACGGCATCGACACGCCGGAGCAGGACAAGCTCCTCGCCGCGACGCATAGCCTCGAAGAGATGCGCAAATTCATCGGCGCGGATTCGCTGGCCTTCCTGTCGATCAACGGCATCTACCGCGCCATGGGCGAGAAGAGCCGCAATTCCGACCGGCCGCAATTCACCGACCATTGCTTCACCGGCGAATATCCGACCGCCCTCACCGACCGTACGGCGCAAGATGCATCACCGCGCCAGCTCTCGCTGCTTGCCGAAGCGAGCTAACGCAGCGACGCCAAGACCGACGCCCAGAGAAAGATCAGCACCGCGGCAAAGCCGAGCGCAGTGCGAACGGCATGCAACCCCGCCCATGTCTCGACGAGCTTTCGCGTATCGGCTCCGGCAGTGGCGGGATCGGTCGCCATCAAGCGGCTGTTCGTGGGCATAATGACAAGCAGCGTATAGGGCCAGTTCGCAATCATCATGACCGCGCCTAACAACCATAGCCAAGCGCCCGTCTGCCACCACGCCAACAGTCCGAAGGCGAAACCGGCGACGGCCAGCGGGGCCTGCATGGCAAAGCCGCGTTTGTACGACGGCTGCCATTGGCGCAGCAGTGCCTGATCGTCGAGGCCGAACCGGGCCGGCTGCTCGACGATATTGACGTAGAGGGCGGCACCGGCAAAAACGGCGGCAATAATCAGGGCGAGCTGTCCGGCAAACATGATGTGTTCCTGTCGCGCGGCTTCCTGCACCATACCGCGCAAGTCATAGAAGATTGGATCGGACCGCCCCTATGTCAAAGCCCCTCGCTGATCGTATCGCGCTCGTCACCGGCGCCTCGCGCGGTATCGGCCGCGCGACGGCCCTCGCACTGGCGCGCGAGGGTGCACATGTCGTCGCCGTGGCGCGCACTGTCGGCGGTCTCGAGGAAGTCGACGACGCGGCGCGTGCGGCCGGCAGTTCGGCGACATTGGTGCCGCTCGACATGCGTGATTACGCCGGGCTCTACCGGCTCGCCGCGGCGCTCAACGAACGCTATCAGCATCTCGATATTCTGATCGGCAATGCCGCGATCGGGGGCCAGCGCTCGCCGCTCGACCACATCGAGCCGCAAGCCTGGGACGAGGCTTTTGCCGTCAACGTCACCGCGAACTGGCATCTGATCCGCGCCATGGATGCGCTCCTCAAGCGCGCACTGGCCGGTCGCGCCGTGTTCCTGACATCGGGCGCAGCGACCAATGCCCGCGCCTATGCCGGCCCCTATTCGGCGTCGAAGGCGGCGCTCGACGCGCTGGCGCGAACCTATGCCGCGGAAACGAGCTCGACACCGCTGCGCGTCAATCTGTTCAATCCGGGCCCGACGCGCACCCGCATGCGCGCGCAAATCATGCCGGGCGAAGACCCGATGACGCTACCGACCGCGGAAGAGGTCGCGGAAAAGATCGTCGAACTGTGCCTGCCGAGCTTCTCGGAAACCGGCAAGCTTTACGACTTCCCGCAGCGCAAGCTTCTGCAGTTCATGCCGCCGGCATAAACCGACGCGCGCAATTGTCATTACGTCTGTGCGGGCACTCGCTCTCGTCTTGCCGGCTGAATAAATAAAACGCCGCCTAACGCGCGATTATCGTTGCCGCCGCTTCTTGTTGGCGTAGGGATTGGCTTTGGCGCGCAGCGCGAGCCGGATCGGCGTGCCCGGCAGATCGAAGTTCTCGCGCAGTCCGTTGATCAGATAACGGCGATAGGTTTCCGGCAATGCTTCGGCGCGTGAGCAGAACAATACGAAGGTCGGCGGCCGCGACTTCGGTTGCGTGATGTAGTCGAGCCGGAATCTGCGGCCGCTGATCGCGGGCGGCGGGTTGGTCGAGATCGCGTCCTGTAGAAAGCGGTTGAGCGCAGCCGTCGGCAGGCGGCGGTTCCACACCGCATAGGACTTCATCACTGCAGCCATCAGCTTGTCGAGACCGTCGCCGGTCTTCGCCGATAGAACGGCGACGGGCACGCCCTTGATCTGCGGCAGCATGCGATCGACGGAAGCGCGCAGCCGCGATAGCGCGCCCGGCTCGGCTTCAACCGTGTCCCATTTATTGATGGCAATGACGATCGCGCGCCCTTCCCGCTCCACGAGATCGGCGATACGCGTGTCCTGCTCTTCGAACGGCGCCTGCGCGTCGATCAGGACGATCACCACTTCGGCGAAGCGGACGGCGTTGAGCGTGTCGGCGACCGAAAGCTTTTCGAGCTTCTCGTCAATGCGCGAGCGGCGGCGCAAGCCCGCGGTGTCGTGGATGCGAAACGGTTTGCCGTTCCAGGTGAGATCGACGGCGATGGCATCGCGCGTGATGCCGGCCTCCGGGCCGGTCAACAGCCGCTCCTCGCCGAGCAGGTGGTTGATCAGCGTCGATTTGCCGGTATTGGGCCGGCCGACAATGGCGATGCGAATGGGCTGCTCGCCCCGCGCGGCAACGGCGGCATCTTCGTCTGCCGGCTCCGCGGTCGCTTCCGGGAGCGCGGCGCGCAGCGCGTCGTAGAGATCGGCCAGGCCCTCGCCGTGCTCGGCGCTGACCGGAACCGGATCGCCGAGCCCGAGCGTATAGGCGTCGAACGCGCCCTCCGCGCCGGCACGGCCTTCGCTCTTATTGGCGACGACAATGGCGGGCTTGCCGGATTTGCGCACCACATCGGCAAAGGCGCGATCCGACGGCGTAACGCCGGCGCGCGCATCGACGACAAAGAGCACGGCATCGGCTTGCGTTACCGCCGCGGCCGTCTGCGCCTGCATGCGTGCCGACAGGCTTTCACGTTCGGCATCTTCCAGGCCCGCGGTATCGATCGCCTTGAATTCAAGATCGCCAAGCCTGGCGTCGCCCTCGCGGCGGTCGCGCGTGACGCCCGGCAAATCGTCGACCAGCGCCAGCCGGCGCCCGACCAGCCGGTTGAACAAGGTCGACTTGCCGACATTGGGACGGCCGACAATAGCGATGGTGAAGGACATGGCGGAAAATACATTCTGCGAGGAATTGATTTCGTCATTCTAGCAGACGACGCGGTGGTGCGCGGTGTTGGCATTGCGCAGCGCCACGGCGGCAACGCGGAGCCTACTGCGTTGTCGAGGACGGGTTCGGCCAGACCGATTGCGACGGCTGCGCGGTCTTCTGCGCCGGCGCGCCGGTCGGCGACGGCCAATTGGTTTGCACTTGCTGCGCTGGCGCTGGCGCCGGCCAGTTGGCCTGCGAGGCCGCGCCTTGATCTTGGGCACCGCTCGGCGCGGACGCCGCGGGTTTGGCGCCGACATTGATGCGCGTCGGTCCGCCTGTCGCAGGTCCCGCCCGACCCTTGTTCCAGACCGGATCCTGGCCTTGCGCCGGAGTGCTCGCGAGTTTCGGCTTCGGCTTGGGTTTCGGCTTGGGCTTCGCCTCGGCGGTAGCGACCGGCGCTCCCGCGCGTGCCGCCCCAGCCGCTGGCTGACCCGACGCTGGCTGACCCGGCCCCGGCGGACCGCCGCCAGCCGTTTGCGCAGCATCGCTGTCGGCAGGATCGGGCGGCGGCTGATAGCCTTTGACGAGGTCGGCTGGAACGCCCGTGGTCGTGCCCGGAACGCCGCCCGGGAACACAGCCTCGCGCTGGCCCGAAAGCTTCTTCTTGCTGTCGAACACGTCGGAGTTGAACACTTCGGTCGGATCGAATTGCCCGCCTTTGGTGCAAGCGCCGAGCGCAAGCACAATGGCCAGCGCCGAGCCGAGACGAAGCAATGACCGACCGCGCTCCACTCGCATCGCGTCAGCCCTTGCTGCTCGCGGCTGTAATCAGCTCGCTCAAAACCTCGGCACGGCTGCGCGTGCCCGACGGCGTCTGCGGATCGGCGATGATCAAATCGGTCCACTGCCGTGCCGCGGTGAGATCGCCGGACTTCCACGCCGACAGCGCCAGAATCTCACGCGCGCTGTGCCGGAAGGTCCGGTCCGCCGCGGTCAGCGGCTCAAGCCGCGCGCGCATTTCGGCGTAAGACGTGCCATCGACCAAGAGGAAGCCGGCGCGGACCGCCGCCAAATCCTGGATCGCCTGGCCGGCATTTTTGTCGGCGGTGATCTGATCGTAAGCGGCGACTGCGGCCTTGGGATCGGTGCGCGCCAGTTCGGTGGCCTGGCGCAAGCCAGCCAAGACGCGATAGCCGGCCGTACCGTCGGTGACGAGCTTGGCGAAGGCGGTTTCCGCCTCCTCATGCTTGCCAGCCTCGACAAGGGCCGCGGCCTGCTCGAAAGCGGCACCCGCTCGGGCAGCCTGCTTGGCTTCCCACCATTGATAGCCGCGCCAGCCCGCGACGCCCACGACGATGAGCACGCACAGCGCGATGAAATATATGCCGTATCGCTCCCACAGCTTCTTGAGCTGTTCGCGACGGACTTCCTCGTCGACTTCGTTGAAAATATCGCTCACGGAACCCGTCCCAACCCCAACTCGCCCCGACGCTCACGCATAACCGCGACAACTGGTCCCGGTCAGGCCCCGAATTGGAAACCGGCTGTTGCAAACCTGCTGCTGCACACCGGAGACGAAAATCGGGAGTTTCGGGCCCCAGTTTTGGGCCCCTATGACGCCTGCGGTGCCCAAAACCAGCGCGCAAAACCAAGCCAGCAAGCCAGCTGAAAGCCAGCCCATAAAGCGTTGTAGGACCTAGTCTAATGATATGGCGCGAGCAAGGCAAAATAGGACTTTACCCGGAATTACGTAGTTGACACCACAAGCCCCAAATGCTAGTAATTGGCCATTGGAGAGACCCGATGGCCAAGAACCAGTTTGCAGCACCCCATTTCCACGATGAAACCGCCGCCCGCGCATGGTTTGAAGCCGCGCGCTGGCCGGATGGCCCGGTTTGCCCCAAGTGCGGATCGCTGAAGCACTACGCGACTAAAAGGGTCGGTGTGTACCGCTGCGGTGAGAAGGAGTGCCGCAAGGATTTCACCGTCATGACTGGCACGGTCATGGAGCGGAGTCATTGCAAGCTCACTCAGTGGGCCGCCGCGTTCCATTTAGGGGCATCCAGCAAGAAGGGCTTTTCGGCGCACCAGCTGAACCGCGAATTAGGTTGTCAGTACAACACAGCTTGGTTTTTGCATCATCGCGTGATGGAAGCGATGCGCCGTGGTGGTCTCGATCTGCCTCCGATGGGCGGCGAAGGCAAAATCATCGAAGCCGACGAAACTTATTTCGGTAATATTCCTGAAGCCAAGCGGCGCACCAAAACCACTCGCGGCCGTCCCTACACAAGAGGCGGAAACTACGGCCCGTCAAATAAGCGCACCATCGTTTCGCTTGTCGAGCGCGGCGGCAACGTCCGTTCATTCCATGTTGCTGTGGCGGATGCCGTCAGCGTCGCCAAGATTGTGAACGAAAATGTGGATCGTGAGTCTCGGCTTCACACCGACGAAAGCCGTCTCTATTCCAAGATTGGCCAGGAATACGCCACTCACGAAACCGTCAATCACGCCAAGAAAGAATACGCGCGCGGTGACGTAACGACGAACACGGTCGAGGGCTATTTCTCAGTTTTTAAGCGTGGCATGCGTGGCGTCTATCAGCACTGCGCAGAGAAACATCTGCACCGTTATCTTGCGGAATACGATTTTCGCTACAACCATCGTGAGGCGTTAGGATACGACGACCAGGACCGCACGCTTGCTGCGGTTTGTGGTGGTGAAGGTAAGCGTCTCACCTACCGGCAACCTCATTAAGAAGGATTTTAAGTTTCAGGCCGCGCGCTTCTTGCGCTGGCGGCGCAAGCGCCGTTGAGGCTTTTTACGCTTCAATTTTCGGGACTCACCGTCCCTAGTCGGGATATCCTTTAGCGGCGTGGGAGGACCACTGAAAGCGCCTTGCAATGTCTTTTGCAGGCGTTGTTCGGTTTCTTCGTCCGCGTCCATGAGTAGAGTTTCCCTTATGGCGCTTGCAGATTATCCCAAATTTACGATCAAGTGGGACAGTGGTCTAAAGCCGCAGATGCTGCAGGCATTAGGCAACCTAGCGGTGGTCTCAGCTCAGGCAGAAGAATTGCTCCATCAGATTTATTGGAATCACGCGGAATTAAACGAACGAACCGGCCCTATCGTGACCGATAATTTGAATCCGAAGCGGCTACAGGAAGATATCATAAAACTGGTAAGCCTCGACAAAACCAAAGTGAACATTCTGTCGGACCTCAGGCTTCTTTTCGTGGAATTTAAATCGCTCAATACGAGACGAAATCACTGCCTCCATTGGATCTGGACAGCATCGGAAGAAGCGAGGGGTGGGCCTCTCCCACTCATATCACTCATCGCCCCAACCCAATCGCCCCCGTATCAACTCAAACGACCAATCTATCGGCAATCGGGCATTCTCAAGCAGGAACTTTCGATAGAAGACGTGATGCAGGATTGCAGACAATACAATTGGCTCTCCTATCGTCTGCGCAGCCATAGCTTCAGCGATGATCAACTGAGGCAAAAGCGCCAAGAGATGAGCGCGACGGGCGAAGTCATCCAAGGCTCGGACACTATGAGTTTGGCCGATCTATTCTGGCCTGCTCCATGGCTCGATAAACCGCTTCCGCCAAACTCGACGCCATCATCTCTTCCCGAAATTCAAAAATAACAGCCTCGCCCACTGTTATCATTTCCGGCGTGACCTCAATTTCTGGTGCCGGCGCGGGGGTACTCAAGACACACCCCCGTAGCGTCGGCCTGTCGGCCGACTACTACCATGAGTTCTTGTGGTGTCAACTACGGAATTCTGACTTTACCCCTGCGCTGCCACCCGCAACTTATGCCTATGGTTGAGGCGGAAGCAGCGCAAAATCGGGGTTAAGCGCGCGAAGGTCCCTTGCCGCGTTCGGCCAGTTTGGTGACCCCGCCTGTGACTTGTGTCGGCCGCATCGGATAGACGTGCTCGGCTCCTGGGAAGGTGCGCGCCCGCACTTCGTCGGCATAACCTTTCACGGCCTGTTCGATCATGGGCCCGAGTTCACCGAAACGCTTGACGAATTTCGGCACCCGCGGCGACAGGCCAAGCATGTCTTCGAGCACCAGGACCTGGCCGTCGCAGGCGGCGCTGGCGCCGATGCCGATGGTCGGGATCGGAATCTGCGCGGTGATGCGGCGGCCGAGCGGCTCGGCAATCGCCTCGAGCACGACCGAGAAAGCACCGGCGTCGGCAACTGCGCGCGCGTCGGCTTCGATCGGCGCCCAGTCGCTCTCGTCGCGGCCTTGGGCGCGAAACGAGCCGATCGTGTTGATGGCCTGTGGCGTCAGTCCGACATGCGCCATCACCGGAACGCCGCGTTCGGTCAGAAAGGCGATGGTCTCCGCCATGCGCCGGCCGCCTTCGATCTTGATCGCGCCGCAACCGGTTTCCTTCATCACCCGCGCGGCGGAAGCGAAGGCCTGCTCCTTGGATGCTTCATAGCTGCCGAACGGCAGATCGACCGTCACCAGCGCGCGCTTGGAGCCGCGCATCACCGCGTGGCCTTGCAAGATCATCATGTCGAGCGTCACCGGCACGGTGGTCTCGAGCCCGTGCATCACCATGCCGAGCGAGTCGCCGACCAGGATGACATCGCAATGCGCGTCGACGATGCGCGCGGTATGCGCGTGATAGGAGGTCAGGCAGACGATCGGCTCGCCGCCTTTGCGGGCGCGAATATCGGGCGCGGTGAGGCGGCGCATTTCGTTTTGTGCGGACATGACTCGCTACCAACTCAGCTCTTATTTGTTACGATCCAAATTTGCTACGACCCAAAGGCCGCGGTGCCGAAGGCCGGCAACCCGATCACGATGGGATGGAATACCAGACCAAGCGCCAGATAGATAATGGTGCCGACGATAACGGCAATGATGTCGTTTCGCATGCCGCCGTCCGGAATCGTCAGCCCGCCGGGATCGGTGCGGTGTTTCAATGAAATGCGGTCGTAAACCGCCCAGGCCAGCACCGAGCCGAATAGGATCATGCCGCCGAGATCGCCATTGGCGCACAGATGCGCGAAGGCCCAGGTCTTCACCGCCACCAAGAGCGGATGTTTGAGCGCGCGTTTGATGTTTCCCGGAATATAGGCGGCCGCGACCATGATGCTCGCCGGCCACATCAGCGCGATGACGATGTGACGCGTCCACAGCGGCGGCGACCAGATCGGGATGAGACCTGTAGCGCGATAATGCGCGAAGCCATAGGCGGTGAGCCCGATGCCGATGATCGCCACCAGCGAGAACAGGCCGCGATAGGGCCACTCGCCGATCTTTGCCACCAAAGCGGCGCGCTCATTGCGCCGGGTGACGAACACATGCGCACCGAGAAAAATCACAAGGCCCAAGATTTCGACGGCAAGTCCCATCCCCAACCCCGAACAATCGCCCATTTATGTCGCGGCCGGGATGATGGCGAGTGCGCTTGCCTTGTCAACGGCTTGCGCCGGCTTTGGCAAATGCCGTGGCAGGTGTGGGTAAAAAACGCGGCTTTGGTGCAGGATTAACGCGCTCAGTTGCCGAATTTGAAATTCAGCCCCGCTTTGACTTCCTGAACATTCGAACTTGCGGTCGGCGTGACGGAGCCGAGGAGCGGCGTCGTGAAATTCAGCGGCTTTGAGCCGAAGCCGAGATAATCGTATTCAACACGCACCGACCAATTGCGGTTGAGCGCATATTCGATGCCGGCGCCGGCGGTCCAGCCGGTGCGCGTCAACGTCGTGCTCGATGTGTTCAGCGACAGATCGGTCAGGCTGTCCTGCTCGCGGGCGATGGCGAGACCGCCCTTGCCGTAGACCAGGAGCCGGTCGAAGGCGGCGCCGATGCGTCCGGTGACCGTCGACGTCCATTGCGTGTTGGCGGTGAGCGCATCACCGAGCAAATCCGTGCCGTGGCTCTTGATCCCGGTCCAGCTGAAATCGCCTTCGAGGCCGAGCACGAGCCAGTCGAATTGGGTGTTGAACCCGATCTGACCGCCGCCGAGAAAGCCGCCCTTGTTGAAATTTTTGGAGCCGCCGGTCAACGGATCGCTCCACGAAGAATCGGCAAAGCCGCCGCCGACATGGCCGCCGACGTAAAAGCCGCTCCAGTTATAAACCGGTGGCGCATAGGCGACAGGAGCGAGCGGCGCAGGCCGTGGCGCCGCCGGCAGATCGGCGGCCTGCGCGCTGAACGCGCCGGCGAGAGCGGCTATTGCGAAGGCGGCTATGGCGAGCACGGCACCGCCGGTGAGCGGGCGCGAATTCACACGGATATTGAGCTTCATCCCCGACTGCTGTCCCTTTTGCGCTCATGCGGCGCATGGCGCGAACGGCCGGCACACCCCTGCGCCGGTCGCGCCAAAACAAGCCGAGCTCTTCGGAAAAAGCATGGTCGATCGGTGGCGGCAGATGGTTGATTGGTGGCGAGAAAATGGCCGCGGTTCGCGCCGCGTAGGTACCTAGATCTCCGACGCGTAGACGTCCGGCTTGAAGCCAACCAGCAATTTGCCGCCACCGAGATCAAGAACCGGGCGCTTGATCATGGACGGCTGCTCAAGCATCAGCGCGACCGCTTTCTTGGCATCGAGCCCGCTCTTGTCCTTGTCAGGCAGCTTGCGGAACGTCGTTCCGGCCTGATTGAGCAGCGTCTCCCAGCCGACCGTCTTGCTCCAGGTTTCGAGGCGTTCGCGCTCGATGCCTGAAGTCTTGTAGTCGTGAAACGCGTAATCGACGCCGTGCTTGTCGAGCCAGGCGCGCGCCTTCTTCATCGTGTCGCAGTTTTTGATGCCGTAGATCGTGAGCGACTTGGATTTCGCCGAACCTGATTTGGCCACGTTGTGCTGCCCCCGGAGCAAATCTCGGCGCAACGATACGACAGATTACGACGGTCCGGGAGCGTTTTCAGGCCTGGTCGGGTGCGCGGCTTTCGATCGGTCGGGCAAAGACGGCGAGCGCAACCAACGTGCCCACCGCGCCCGACAACAGGTAGCCGCCCGACGACATCAGCCCGAAACGGCTCGACATGTAGAGCGCGAGGAAGGGCGCAAAGGCGGCGCCGACCAGCCAGGCCAGATCCGACGTCATGGCCGAAGCAGTATAGCGGTAGCCCTTGGAGAAGCTCGATGCGACAGCGCCGGATGCCTGGCCGAAGGACAGGCCGAGCAGGATGAAGCCGAGCACGACGAAAATCGATTCACCGACATCGCCGCCGTCGAGCAATTGCGGAGCAAAGCCGCTGAAGGCAGCGATCGCGCCGGCGGTCACGCTCAGCAACATGCGCCGGCCATAGCGGTCCGCGAGCATGCCGGAGGCGATGATCGCCACGACGCCGACCGCGGCGCCGATCGACTGAATGATCAGAAAGCGCGCCGGCGATTGCGGCGTGAACAGAAACACCCAGGACAGCGGGAACACCGTCACCATGTGGAACAGCGCGAAGCTCGCGAGCGGGGTGAAGGCGCCGATGACGATATTGCGGCCTTCCGCCTTCACAGTGTCCGTTACCGGCGCCGGCTCGAGATCGCGGCTCTCGAATTGCCGCTCATATTCCGGCGTGACGACGATGCGCAGCCGCGCGAACAGCGCCACCACGTTGATGGCGAAGGCGACGAAAAAAGCGTAGCGCCAGCCCCACTCGAAGAAATCATCGGCCGAGAGATTGGCGACGAAATAAGCAAACAGCCCACTCGCCACCATGAGGCCGAGCGGCGCGCCGAGCTGCGGGATCATCGCATACCAGCCGCGCTGCCGCTCCGGCGCGCTCATCGCCAGAAGCGATGCCAAGCCGTCCCAGGCCCCGCCCAGCGCGAGCCCCTGCCCGACCCGGAACAGTCCGAGCAGTACCGCAGAGCCAGCGCCGATGTCGGCGTAGCCCGGCAGAAACGCCATGGCGACGGTCGAGCTGCCGAGCAGAAAGAGCGCAACGGTCAATTTCACGCCGCGGCCATAGGTGCGGTCGATCGCGGTGAAAATGACAGTGCCGATCGGACGGGCGACGAAAGCGAGCGCAAAGATCGCGAACGAATAGAGCGTGCCGCGCAGCGCATCGACCTCGGGGAAAACCAGCCGCGGAAACACCAGCACTGAGGCGATCGCATAGACGAAGAAGTCGAAGAACTCCGAGGTTCGGCCGATGATGACGCCGATCGCGATCTCACCCGGGTGAAGCTCGTCGTGGCCGGAATTCACAAGTCCAGAATTCACAAGTCTTGGATCCCGTTCGACCACCGTAGATGACGCCAATGTACCCTCCGAAAGGAGGCCCCGCTCGTCCGTATGTCGGACCTGCGAAGGCCTGTGTCGTCTGCATCGCGCGCCCGCCGATGAGCCTGTACAACTCATTGAAAGGTCACATACCGCATATGCACAATAACTGCTTTGCTGCAACGCAGCTAGAAATTGCGGCACGATGCCATATAAATA
The DNA here is from genome assembly GCA_963746715.1 of uncultured Alphaproteobacteria bacterium. Taxonomy (GTDB): domain Bacteria; phylum Pseudomonadota; class Alphaproteobacteria; order Rhizobiales; family Xanthobacteraceae; genus BOG-931. Next base: position 326,830 of record CAVVCW010000008.1, read on the forward strand.
GCATTGCATTGCAGAATATCAGCCATACCATCAATGCTGCACTGCAGCTAGACATTAATATTGCAGTGCATTAAAGCGGCTGAGCTTGGGGGCGGCCAGACGCGGAACCAAGCGCGGAACGTGCGACGCCCGCATCGTTAACAGGACCTGTCTTGAAGCGCCTTCGTACCCTTGCTCCGGCCCTCGCCCTGCTGCCTGTTTTTGCCCTGCTGGGCGGTTGCAATCTGGTGGTTCTGGACCCTTCCGGCGACGTCGCCGCCCGTCAGCGCGACCTTCTGATCGAATCTACCGGCTTGATGCTGCTGATCATCGTGCCGGTGATCGCGCTGACGCTGCTGTTCGCCTGGCGCTATCGTGCTTCCAACAAGGCCGCGACATACGCGCCGGACTGGGACCACTCGACGCAGCTCGAGCTCGTGATCTGGGGCGCGCCACTGCTCATCATCATCTGCCTCGGCGCGATGACCTGGATGGGCACGCATCTGCTCGATCCGTATCGGCCGATCGACCGGCTCGCTTCGGGACGCTCGCTCGGCGGCGCCAATGCGCGGCTCGAAGTCGATGTCGTCGCGCTCGATTGGAAATGGCTGTTCATCTACCCGCAATTGGGCATCGCCACCGTCAATCAGCTCGTCGCGCCGGTGAACCGCACGGTCGATTTCCGCATCACGTCGTCATCGGTGATGAATTCGTTTTCCATTCCCGCACTTGCCGGCCAGATCTATGCGATGCCGGGCATGGAGACGACGCTCTACGCGGTGATGAATCAGACCGGGACCTATGACGGCTTCTCGGCCAATTACAGCGGCGCGGGATTCTCCGGCATGCACTTTCCGTTTCAGAGTCTCACCGGCGACGACTTCGACAAATGGGTGGCGCAGATCAAGGCCGGTGGCGGCGCGCTTGGCCGTAGCGACTATCTCGAGCTCGAAAAGCCGAGCGAGAATGTGCCGGCGCGCAGCTATGCCAGCGTCGCGCCGGGTCTTTACAACGCAATCGTCAATGAATGCGTCGAGCCCGGCAAGATGTGCCTCAACCAGATGGCCGAGATCGACCGCAAGGGCGGGCTCGGGCTTAAGGGCATCAACAATGTTCTGCCGCTCGCCTACGACAAATTCGCCCGGCGCGGCGCGCTCGGGCCCGAAGCGACTTATGTCGCGAGCCTTTGCGATCCGGAGCATCCGATGGGACTGACCGCCGCGGCGGCGTCTCCTAATGCCGCGACGCAAGCTTCGTCCGCTGCCGCAGTACCCGCTGACACGTCGCCGCTGCGCGGCGCCGGATTGCCGCGGCCACCGTTTGCGACATTCCTGGGTTCACCGGCGCCGCAACGACCGACATCCACTTCGCTGCCGGCCCCGCCGCCGGAGATACCTGCAACACCGAGCCGACCATCCAACACCTGATATCCCGCGCATGTTTGAAAATAACTCAACCCTCCTGAAATTCATCTTCGGCCGCTTCACGCTCGACGCGCTTCCGCTCCACGAGCCGATCCTGGTCGTCACGTTCATCATGGTCGCGACCGGCGGCGCTGCGGTGCTTGGTGCGCTGACTTATTTCCGGCTCTGGAGCTATCTGTGGCGCGAGTGGTTCACCTCGATCGACCACAAGCGTATCGGCATCATGTATATGGTGCTCGGCATCATCATGCTGCTGCGCGGCTTCGCCGACGCGTTGATGATGCGGGCGCAGCAGGCGCTCGCCTTCGGCGGGTCGGAAGGCTTTCTGCCGGCGCATCACTACGATCAGGTCTTCACCGCCCACGGCGTGATCATGATCTTCTTCGTGGCGATGCCGATGATCGTCGGGCTGATCAATATCGTCGTGCCGTTGCAGATCGGCGCCCGCGACGTGTCGTTCCCGTTCCTCAACAATTTCAGCTTCTGGATGACGGTCGCCGGCGCGATCATCGTCATGATCTCGCTGTTCATCGGCGTGTTCGCACGCACCGGCTGGCTCGCTTATCCGCCGCTATCGGAATACGCCTATAGTCCCGATGTCGGCGTCGACTATTACATCTGGGGCCTTCAGGTCGCAGGCCTCGGCACGCTGCTCTCCGGCGTGAATTTCGTCTGCACCATCGTCAAGCTGCGCGCGCCCGGCATGACGATCATGAAGATGCCGATCTTCACCTGGACCGCGCTCTGCACCAACATCCTGATTGTCGCCGCCTTCCCGATCCTGACTGCGGTTCTGGCACTGCTCACGCTCGACCGTTACGTCGGCACCGATTTCTTCACCAACGATTTCGGCGGCAATCCGATGATGTATGTGAACTTGATCTGGATCTGGGGCCATCCGGAAGTTTACATCCTCATCCTGCCGGCCTTCGGCGTGTTCTCCGAAGTCACCGCGACCTTCTGCGGCAAGCGGCTGTTCGGCTACACCTCGATGGTCTACGCCACCGTCGTCATCACCATCCTGTCCTATCTGGTCTGGCTGCATCACTTCTTCACGATGGGCTCGGGCGCGAGCGTGAACTCGTTCTTCGGGATCACGACGATGATCATTTCGATCCCGACCGGCGCCAAGATGTTCAACTGGCTGTTCACGATGTATCGCGGGCGCATCCGCTTCGAACTGCCGATGATGTGGACGATCGCCTTCATGATCACCTTCGTCATCGGCGGCATGACCGGCGTGCTGCTCGCGGTGCCGCCGGCCGATTTCGAACTGCACAACAGCCTGTTCCTGATCGCGCATTTCCACAACGTCATCATCGGCGGCGTGCTGTTCGGCATGTTCGCCGGCATCAACTACTGGTTCCCCAAAGCGTTCGGCTTCAGGCTCGATCCGTTCTGGGGCAAGCTGTCGTTCTGGTTCTGGGTGGTCGGCTTCTACTTCGCCTTCATGCCGCTTTATGTCCTCGGCCTGATGGGCGTGACGCGCCGGCTGCGCGTGTTCGACATCCCCTCGCTGCATATCTGGTTCATCGTCGCCGCCTTCGGCGCGCTGTTGATCGCCGCCGGCATCGGCTGCTTCCTGGTGCAGATTGCCGTCAGCGTGCTTAAGCGCGAAGAGCTGCGCGACACGACCGGCGATCCGTGGAACGGCCGGACGCTGGAATGGTCGACGTCCTCGCCGCCGCCGGCTTACAATTTCGCCTTCACGCCGATCGTCTATAGCGCCGACGCGTGGTGGGACATGAAGCAGCGCGGCTATCACCGGCCGCTCACCGGCTTCAAGCCCATTCCGATGCCGCGCAACACGCCGATCGGAATCATTCTCGGCGGGTTGAGCGTCGCCTTCTCCTTCGGCATGATCTGGTACATCTGGTGGCTTGCCGCGCTCGCCTTCATCGCCGCCATCGCCGTCGGCATCGCTCATACCTTCAACTACAAGCGTGAATACGATTTCTCCGCGGACGACATCGCCCGCACGGAAGCCGAACGGACGCACCTCCTCGGGGCGCAGGCGTAACATGAGCACATTGGCCGCGACCGGCGACGCCTTCGTCGCCACCCCCGACAGCCTCAGCGCCGTGGCGTTGCCGCAAAAGGTTGTCGCAACGCCTGAATTCTACGTGCTCGACGAGCATCCGCATCCGGCAGGCTACAGCACCCCGCTGGGCTTCTGGATCTACATTATGAGCGACTGCCTGCTCTTCTCGGTGCTGTTCGCGACCTATGGCGTGCTCGGCGGCAACTACGCTGCTGGACCCTCGCCGCGGGATCTGTTCGATCTGCCGCTGGTCGCCGTCAACACCACGATGCTGCTGTTGTCGTCGATCACTTACGGCTTCGCGATGCTTGCCATGCAGGACAACCGCGCCGGCCGCGTGCAGATGTGGCTTGCCGTTACGGCGTTCTTCGGCCTCTGCTTCATCGGCATCGAGCTCTACGAATTCAGCGACTTCATCCGCCAGGGCGCTACTCCGCAGCGCAGCGCATTTCTGTCATCCTTCTTCACGCTGGTCGGCACCCACGGACTGCACGTGACCACCGGTCTGATCTGGATGGTGACGCTGATGACTCAAGTGGCGCGCTACGGCCTGATCGAGGCCAATCGCCGCCGGCTGATGTGCCTCTCCATGTTCTGGCACTTCCTCGACGTCGTCTGGATCGGCGTCTTCACCTTCGTCTATCTGATGGGAATGCTCCGATGAACGACGCGCATGCGGCGCACGACGCCGCCCACGGTGGTCACGATGGTCATGGCGCAGATCACGGCGAAGGTCACGGCCTTCACCTCACGCTCGACGGCTATCTGATCGGCTTTGGGCTGTCGGTGATCCTCACCGCCATCCCGTTCGGGCTCGTGATGTCGGGCGTTCTCGAAAGCAAGAACGCGACGGCGTTTGCCATCACCATCCTCGCGGTGGCGCAAATCATCGTCCACATGGTCTATTTTCTGCACCTCGACCCGAGGTCCGAAGGCGGTTGGAATCTGATGGCGCTGATCTTTACCGCCGTGATCTTGATTATCGCGCTCACCGGCTCGCTGTGGATCATGTACCACCTGCAGCAAAACATGGCGCCGATGAATATGAGCACGCTGCCCTAGGCCCGCTCACTCACCAACTCGTTTCGTCCGCGTCTTCTCCAGCGGCTCCTCCTTCGGCAAGCTCGCGAGCCATTTCGCCCGCAGCACTGAAGGCCTACCGGGATAGCGCTCATCGAGGAAGGTTGCGGCGGTAACGCGGTCGATGCGGAAATGGCGAAAATCCTTCCGCAACTCGCACCAGCCGATCAGGAGGCGCACCGCCTCGTGATAGCCGACGACGATCGGCCAGATGACGCGTTCGGTCTTGCGGTTCTCGGCGTCGAGATAAATCAGCGCGATCTTGCGGCCGAGACGAATCCAATTGCGCGCCTGCGCCACATCGAGCCCGTCGGGCGGAATTTTCCAGCCCGGCGGCGTGCGCGCGCCGGCGTCGATGACCAGCGGCCGCAGGTTTTCCGGAATGGTCGCGGCGACTTTGGCCATCAGGTCGCGCGCGGCACGCGCGAGCGCGGCATCGCCATGGCCGGCAACCCATTGGGCGCCAAGAACAGCCGCCTCGACCTCCTCCGTGGTCAGCATCAGAGGCGGCAGGTCGAAGCCGCCTTCGAGCACATAGCCGAAACCGGCCTCGCCGCGGATCGGCACCCGCTGCCCGATCAGTGCTGAAATATCGCGATAAATCGAGCGTTTCGAGGTCTCGAGCTCCTCGGCAAGATCAGCCGCCGTCACCGGGCGGGTGGAACGGCGCAGGATCTGGATGATCTGAAACAGGCGGTCGGCGCGGCGCATGGGGGAAGTATAACGGTGGCATGCTGACAGCATGGTGGCAACAGGCTGTCAGTAGCCTCCGCGGCGAACCCAACGACCCGATAAGACCGAATTTGGAGCCTGAACGATGCTGAAGACCTATCACGGCAGCTGCCATTGCGGCGCCATCCGCTACGAGGCCGATATCGATCTCGAAAAAGGCACCGGCAAATGCAATTGCTCGATGTGCGGCAAGACCCGCAAGTGGAGCATCATGATCAAGCCCGAGGCCTTTCGGCTCGTTTCCGGCCTGCATGATGTCGGCGACTATCAGTTCGGCACCGGCAGCGTGCATCACCTGTTCTGCAAGCATTGCGGCGTGCGTTCCTTCGCGCGCGGCCACATTCCGGAAATCGGCGGCGACTTCGTCGCGGTTCAATTGGCAACACTCGACGACGTGACGCCGGAAGAACTCATCGCGGCGCCGGTGCGCTACAGCGACGGTAAAAACAATAACTGGTGGAATGCGCCGGAGGAGACGCGGCATCTTTGATCGCGACGGCGTTGCCATTTCAGGAAACGCTGACTTCCATCAAGCTCCAGCCCTTTTGAGCGGCGGACATTCGCCACTCCCTTCTGCATATGCTATGCGGCCTTACGTCCGTCGGCCGACATTGCCGCCGAAAATTTCGTAGCAGGAGGCGAGCATGGAACGGCAGCGCACGGGTGGAATGACCGCGATAGCTGTCCTTAACATCATTTTCGGCGGTGTCGGAATCCTCAACGGGCTGTACCTGGTTCTCGGTGCCTTCGCCCTGATGTTGGAGTTATTGCGGCTGGACGTTTTCGCGATCCCCGCAGCCCGTTTGGCGTTCGCTCTTCTGATTTTGGCAACAGGCATCGTCGGGCTCATCGCAGGTATCGGAATATTCGCACTGCGCCCATGGGCGCGCGCATTGAGCCTTGTGTACGGTTCATTGTTGATCTTTTCTTCCGCCCTTTCCTTCTTTGCCGTCCCTATCATAGCTTCGATAGGTACTTACGATATCGGTTCGCTTAGTGCTGACGGCCTGACGCGATTGATAATATTTGGCGTGATCTACGTCGTATTCCCCGCGCCTTATGCTCTTCTGTTATATGTCGTTTTCTACAAGGCTGCGTGGAAGACCACCTTTGCGAAAGGATCGGCTTCCCTCACCTCCGCGTAGCGCGCAGGAGATTGTCACGAAGCCTGGTCACCGTCTTCTGCACGGCGGGAAAGTTCTCGCCGAGCCCGGCCCAGAGTCCGCGGAGATGGGGGAGTCCTTCGCCTCACTCCCACTCGATCGTGCCCGGCGGCTTTGACGTCACGTCGTAGACGACGCGGTTTACGCCCTTCACTTCGTTGATGATCCGCGTCGCAACGCCGCCGATAAATTTCATGTCGAACGGATAAAAGTCGGCCGTCATGCCGTCTGTCGAGGTCACCGCGCGGAGCCCAACGACAAAATCATAAGTGCGGTAGTCGCCCATGACGCCGACGGTGCGCACCGGTAGCAGCACCGCAAAGGCCTGCCAGATATCGTCGTAGAGGCCGGCGCGGCGGATTTCTTCGATATAGACAGCGTCGGCCTGCCGCAGGATTTCGAGCTTCTCGTGCGTGATGCCGCCCGGACAGCGGATGGCGAGACCCGGGCCCGGAAACGGGTGCCGGCCGACAAACACGTCCGGCAGGCCGAGCTCGCGGCCGAGCGCACGGACTTCGTCCTTGAACAATTCGCGCAACGGCTCGACGAGCTGCATGTTCATGCGCTCAGGCAGGCCGCCGACATTGTGATGCGATTTGATCGTGACGGAAGGCCCGCCGGTGAACGACACGCTCTCGATCACATCGGGATAGAGCGTGCCCTGCGCCAGGAATCCGGCCAATCCTTTTCCATCATTTGCGATTTTCTTGGCCTCGGCCTCGAACACGTCGATGAACAATTTGCCGATGGTCTTGCGCTTTAATTCCGGATCCTCGACGCCGTCGAGCGCCTTGAGGAACGTCTCTGAAGCGTCGACATGCACGAGCGGAATATTGTAGTGACCGCGGAACAGCGACACCACATTCTCGGCCTCGCCGAGCCGCAACAGCCCGTGATCGACGAACACGCACGTAAGCTGCTCGCCGATGGCCTCATGAATGAGAACCGCGGCGACGGCGGAATCGACGCCGCCGGACAGCCCGCAGATCACCCTGCCCTTGCCGACCTGGCGGCGGATCTTCTCGATGGCCTCGTTTTTGAACGCGCGCATCGTCCAGTCGCCCGTGCAGCACGCGATCTTGCGCACGAAATTGCGCAGGATGGCGGCGCCGTGCGGCGTGTGCACGACCTCGAGATGGAATTGGGTGGCGTAGAATTTGCGCGCCTCGTCGGCGATCATCGCGATTGGCGCGTTGGCCGAAGTGGCTATCACCTTGAAGCCCTTGGGCGGCGCAGTGACGCGATCGCCGTGGCTCATCCACACCGGATATTTCTGGCCGACCTCCCAGACGCCGTCGAACAGCGGCGTCGCGTCGGTGACTTCGATTTCGGCGCGGCCGAATTCGCGATGGTGTCCGGCCTCGACCTTGCCGCCGAGCTGCTGCGCCATCGCCTGCTCGCCGTAGCAAATGCCGAGAACGGGCACGCCCGCGTCATAGATCGCCTGCGGCGCGAGTGGTGCGTCGCGATCGAGCACCGAGGCCGGACCGCCGGACAGGATGACGCCTTTCGGCTTCATCTCGCGGAAGGCGCTTTCCGCTTTTTGGAACGGCACGATTTCGCAATAGACTTTTTCCTCGCGCACCCGCCGCGCGATGAGCTGGGTGACCTGCGAGCCGAAATCGACGATGAGAATCTTGTCGTGGGATTGCGAAGCTTTTTGCGAATCTTGCGCCATAGCGGGTTCTAAAGCAGGCGATGCGGCCTGTCGAGCCTGAGCAGAAGAAGACATTTTTAGCCCAAATCTTTCGCCCAGCTCGGGAAGTTCAGGACAGCCACCTACGAGCGCCGCAACACACTGACGAAAAACCCGTCGGTGTCGGTCCGGCGCGGCGTCATCAGCAGGCCCTCCTCGGAAATAAGCACAGCGCGGCCGAAAAGATAGGCGCGCTCGCCCAAGGCCTTGACCACATTGGCCGGTTTTTCCACGGAAAAATCGGCATGGCGGCCGGCGAAGGCCCGGATCTGGTCGCCGTTCTCTTCCGCCAGCACCGAACAGGTCACATAGGCGATCCGGCCGCCCGGTTTGACGAGGCTTGCGGCGCGTTCGAGCACGGCCTCCTGCTGCTTGAGGCGCTCGGCGACAGCGCCGGGGCGAATGCGCCATTTGGCGTCCGGATTGCGCCGCCAGGTCCCGGTGCCGGTGCAAGGCGCGTCGATCAGAACGAGGTCGGCACGGCCGGCGAGATCGCTCAATACGTCGATCTCGCCTTTTGGCGTGCGCACCTGGACGTTGCGTGCATCCGCGCGCGAAAGCCGATCATGGATCGCTACCAGGCGGCGCTTGTCGCTATCGGTCGCATAGATCTGCCCGTGGTTTTCCATCGCTGCGGCGAGCGCCAGCGTCTTGCCGCCGGCGCCGGCGCAGAGGTCGACCACCTGTTCGCCCGGTTCTGCCGCCGCCAGCACAGCGGCAAGCTGCGAACCTTCATCCTGGATTTCGATCTGGCCCTTCAGATAGGCCGGCTCGGCATGAATGGCCGGGCTCTTGGCGTCGGCGGCGAGCCGGATGCGAAGGCCCATCGGTGACCAGCGCGCGGGCTCGGCGCCAAGATGGGAAAGTTTTGGCGCAATATCGCCGCGCGTGGCCGCAAGCGTGTTGACGCGCAGATCGAGCGGCGCGCGGCTTGCAAGCGCTTCGCCTTCGCCGGCGCGCTCGTCGCCAAACGCGCGTGCAAAATAAGGGTCGAGCCAATCCGGATAATCGCCCTGCACATGCGCCGGCGCATCGGCGAACGTGCGGCTCTCAAGCGCGGACTTTTCCGCCTCCGTCAGCGGCTCCGGCGCAAAGCGCGCGCCGCTGCACAGCGCTTCGATGTCGGCAGTTGCGAGCCCGCGCTCGCGGCGCAACATGCCGATCAGCACCGCGCGCGCACTCGCCTCATCCATCAGCCAGGCCGACGAGGCTTTGCGCCGCAACGCGTCGTAGGCAAGACCCGCAATCGCGGCGCGATCGCCCGAGCCGGCGAAACGATGCGACAGGCCCCAATCTTTGAGCGTATCCGCCGCCGGCCGGCGCCGCGTCTCGATGTCAGCAAAAACCTCAATGGCGGCCGAGAGCCGCGCCGACGGCGTCATGATCGCATCATGGCAGCGTCAGCACCTCGACGATGTAGATCGCCCACATGATCGCGAGCACCACGGCCGAGATCGCAAACAGCGCACCGCGCAGCCGCACGATATTGCTCGTGATGTGGATGAAGGCATGCAGCACGCGGAAGATCACGAAGATCCAGGCCAGCACGACAAAGGCAACGTCGGCGAGATGCGTGATGTATTCGAGAATTGTCAGAACATAGAACAGCACCGGCAATTCGAACTGATTGGAAAACGCATAGCCGACTTGTGTGGTGCGTTTCGGCCAGTTCGGCTCGCGGAGCGAGATGTCCTGTGGCCGTACCGCGCCAGAGCCGAAATCGCGGGTGCGCATCGGCGCGAGAATAAACAGCAGCACAAAGGTGAGCACCACCTCGACGAAAAGCGGCAGCAGGATTGCTTGAACGGACATTGCTTGCCCCCAATGGAATGAATCGTCCTAACACGGCCTGTGTTCTGCTGCCAATGACGGGCGCAGATCTTAAAGCTTCACGCTGATCGCCGTTTCGCCGTCAGCATCGATGAGCGCGCTGCGCCATGATTTGCCGTCGAACAGCGCTTTGCGCACGGCGTCCGCCGTACCGCCGTGATTGAGATTGGCGGTGATCAGCGTGCCGCCGGTGCGCAACAGCCCGCGCAGCGTCTTATGCAGCGACGTCACCGGCGTGCCGCCATCGAAAAAGGCCACGTCATAGCCCGGATCGAGCGTCGGCAGCACGCTTGCGAAATCGCCCTCATGCACGGTGATGCGGTGGTCCATGGCCGCGGCGGCGATATTATCGCGCGCAAGCGCAACGTGATCGGCATCGCGCTCGATTGTATCGACGGTGGCATCGGGCGCACCGGACGCAAACGACAGCGCCGTGTAGCCGAGCGCCGTGCCCAATTCGAGGATGCGCCGCGCATTGGCGGCGCCGGCCAAAGCCGCGAGCAGCGGGCCATTGCTGTAGGGATAAGCGCCGCAGCCGTGCTTGGTCCGATGCGCGTTGGTCGCGGTACGAATTTTCGCGAACGGATCGGCGGCCGGACCGGACATCGGAGCGCCTTACGTCCGGCTCGGATAATTCGGGCTCTCGCGCGTGATAGTGACGTCGTGGACGTGGCTTTCGCGCAAGCCGGCGCCGGAAATGCGGACGAACTCCGCCTTGTCGTGAAACTCTTCCATGTTCTTCGCGCCGACGTAACCCATCGCCGCACGCAACCCGCCGGCGAGCTGATGAATCACATTCGCCACCGGGCCCTTATACGGCACCTGGCCTTCGATGCCTTCAGGGACCAGCTTGAGCGTGTCCTTGATCTCTTGCTGGAAATAACGGTCGGCAGAGCCGCGTGCCATGGCGCCGACCGAGCCCATGCCGCGATAGGATTTGTAGGAGCGGCCCTGATAGAGAAAGACTTCGCCGGGCGTCTCATCGGTGCCGGCGAGCAGCGAGCCGACCATGGCGCAATCGCCGCCGGCGGCAAGCGCCTTGGCAAGGTCGCCGGAATATTTGATGCCGCCGTCGGCGATGACCGGCGTCTTGGTTTCGCGCGCGACCGCGACCGCATCCATGATCGCGGTGAGCTGTGGCACGCCGACGCCGGCGACGATCCGCGTAGTGCAGATCGAGCCCGGCCCGATGCCGACCTTGATGCAGTCGGCGCCGGCATCGATCAGCGCCTTCGCCCCTTCGGCGGTGGCGACATTGCCGGCGACAACTTCGACCGCGTTCGAAATGCGCTTGATGCGGCTGACGGATTCCAGCACACGCCGGGAATGGCCGTGCGCGGTATCGACGACGACGAGATCGACGCCGGCCTCGATGAGCGCTTCGCTCCTCGTATAGCCGGCCTCGCCGACCGAGGTTGCGGCCGCCACGCGCAGCCGGCCCTGCTCGTCCTTGCAGGCATTCGGATTGGCCACCGCTTTTTCGATGTCTTTGACGGTAATCAGGCCGACGCAGCGATACTGGGCGTCGACCACCAGCAGCTTCTCGATGCGGTGCTGGTGCAGCAGCTTCTTGGCTTCCACCTGATCGACATTTTCACGGACCGTGACCAATCTGTCCTTGGTCATCAATTCGGAAATCTTCTGCCGCGTGTCGGTGGCGAAGCGCACGTCGCGATTGGTGAGAATGCCGACGAGCTTGCCAGGACCTTTGCTCTGGCCGTTGCCGCCGCCCTCGACAACCGGAATGCCGGAAATGCGATTTTCCTGCATCAGCGCCAGCGCTTCGGCGAGCGTCGCCTCCGGGTGAATGGTGACCGGATTCACCACCATGCCGGATTCGAATTTCTTCACCTGCCGCACCTGCGCGGCCTGTGCGTCCGGCTCGAGATTGCGGTGGATGACACCGATGCCGCCGGCCTGCGCCATGGCAATCGCCATGGCGGATTCGCTGACCGTATCCATGGCGGAAGCGACGATCGGGACATTGAGCAGGATATTGCGCGTGATCCGCGAGCGGATGTCGACCTCCGACGGCATGACGTCGGACAGGCCGGGCTTCAATAGAACGTCATCGAAGGTATATGCTTCGGGAAAAGCGCCTTTTGAAATCGCTGCCATTGCCAACTCCGCATGGCCCCAATCCGGGGCCTGCATATAGGGATAACGCCTCGCGGACGGAAGGACTTTCGACCTTCATCCGACTCATTCCAGGCGTTCACGGCCCGCTTTTGGGTTGGCGGTGGCGGATAGCATGCCTTGACCACAATTGATAGGCCCCTGCGCGGATCGGGAGCGAAAAACGGGGCAAAAACGGGGGGAAATGCGATGAAGCGGGGCATCAACCGTCGTCAATTCGGCAGAGGTTCTGTGTCATGGGGCGCCGTGTCGATAGGCGCCGCGGCGTCGGGCATGGCGCTGACCGGCATCCGGCGCGCCCGGGCGCAGGGGGAGCCGGTGAAGATCCGCATCGGCTGGGTCGTGGTGCCGGCGTCGACCGCGCCGCTGGTGCTGGAAAAAAAGGACATCCTCACGCATTTCGGGAAGTCCTATATCGCCGAAGCGACACGGTTCGAGGGCACCCCGCCGGTGATCACGGCGCTCGCTGCCGGCCAGCTCGATGTCGGACCGCTCGCCTTCTCCTCCTTCGGACTTGCCGTCCAGAACGCGCGCATGGACGACCTGCGCGTGATCTGCGACGAAATCCAGGACGGCGTGCCGGGCCACGGCAGCAACGAATTCATGGTGCTCAACGACGGCCCGGTGAAAACCGTCGCCGATCTCAAGGGCAAGGTGCTCGCCACCAACGCCATGGGTAGTGCAGTCGACATCGCGATGCGGGCGATGCTGCGCCGGAGCGGGCTTGAGGCCAACAAAGACTACACCGTCGTCGAAGCGCCCTTCCCCGCCATGCGCGCCATGCTGGCCGAGCGCAAAGCGGATCTGGTCAGCGCGGTGCCGCCGTTCTCGCTCGATCCGGAGCTGCGCGGCATGGCCCGCACATTGTTCACGCAGAAGGACGCGTTCGGCGTGACGCAGCTGACGATGTGGACGGCGCGCACCGGTTTCATTGCGCAGAACCGCGCCGCTTTGGTCGATTTCCTCGAAGATACGATCCGCGCCGTGCGCTGGTACACCGATCCGAAGAACCACGACGAAGCCACGGCCATTGTCGCCCGCTTGATCAAGGCGCCGCCCGAGCGGGTCGGTTGGGCCTTCGGCAGCCGCGACCAATTTCGCGATCCGAACTGCCTGCCGAACCTTACGGCGCTGCAGGGCAACCTGGAGCGGCAGAAGGAGGTCGGCTTGCTTAAAGACGATATTGACGTCAAGAAATACGCCGACTTGAGCATGGTCGAGGAAGCGGCCAAACGGCTGACATAAATTCGGCGGACATGCTGCCGGCAGAGATCATGCGCTCATGAAAAGCCGCCGCGAGGCCCTACCCTGCTGATGCCGCCGTCAAAGTCCTACGACCGGGTAGTGCCCCTGATCATTGCCACGGCGCTGTTCATGGAGAACATGGATTCGACGGTCATCGCGACCTCGCTTCCGGCCATCGCGCGGGCGCTGGTCACGAGCCCGCTGACGCTCAAGCTCGCGGTGACGTCCTACCTGCTCTCGCTCGCCATCTGCATCCCGGCGAGCGGCTGGACCGCGGACCGCTTCGGCGCACGCAACGTCTTCCGCTTCGCCATCTGCGTCTTCGTGCTCGGCTCGATCGGTTGCGCGGCTTCGCGCTCGCTCGACCAATTCGTGCTGGCGCGCGTTTTCCAGGGCATGGGCGGGGCGATGATGACGCCGGTCGGCCGGCTCATCATGGTGCGCGCCGTGGACAAGGGAAACCTCCTCAACGCCATGTCGCTGGTCACCATGCCGGCTTTGATCGGCCCGATTGCCGGCCCGCCGCTCGGCGGCTTCATCACCACTTACGCGTCATGGCATTGGATCTTTCTCATCAACGTGCCGATCGGGCTCGTCGGCATCGTGCTGGCGTCGCGCTACATCCCTAATGTGCGCGTGGAACATCGCGACCCATTCGACTTTGTCGGCTTCATTCTGTCCGGCCTCGCCATCGCCGGGCTCGCGTTCGGCCTCTCGGCGATGGGACTTGAATCGCTGCCGGTGAGCGTGGTCGCGGCGCTGATCTGTCTCGGCGCCGTGTCCGCTGTGGCCTATGTCATCCATGCCAAACGGACGCCGGCGCCGATCCTCGATCTCAATCTGCTGCGGCTGACGACATTCCGCGCCAGCGTGGTCGGCGGTTTTCTGTTCCGGCTCGGCATCGGCGCGCTGCCGTTTCTGTTGCCGCTGCTTCTGCAGATCGGATTCAATCTGACGCCGTTCCAGTCCGGCCTCATCACCTTCACCACTGCACTCGGCTCGTTCTTCATGAAGGCCGCGGTGGTGAGCGTCTTGAGCCGCTTCGGCTATCGCAACGTGCTGATCTACAATGCGCTGATCTCAAGCGGCTTTCTGCTGGCCTGCGCGACGTTCGTTCCGGGCATGCCGTTTTGGGCGATGATCATTATTCTTCTGTCCGGCGGCTTCTTCCGCTCACTGCAGTTCACCAGCATCAATACGATTGCTTATGCCGAAATCGAGCCGGCGAAAATGAGTCGCGCCACCGCCATGGTCGCCGCCGCGCAGCAATTATCGCTATCGACCGGCGTCGCCGTCGGCGCACTGGTGGTCGAGACGACGCTGTGGCTCAAGCATTCGACAACGATGACGGCTGCCGACTTTCCGCCGGCATTTATTGTGGTCGGCCTGCTCGCGGCGAGCGCGAGCTTCATCTTCATGCAGCTCGCGCCGGATGCCGGATCGGAACTCTCGGGGCGCAAGGCCGCCGAGGCGGACGTAGCAAACAAGACGCCTTAGGGCGCGCATTCATAAAATACGCGACGCGCCAAATCCGCTATGCCCCATAAAGCAGGCATGCGCCCGCGCGACATCGAGCGTTAGTGGCGCACTTAAACCGCGCATTAAGGCATTTGTGATTGCCTTGCGGCGCACCGAACCCCCGAAAGATCGCGCTGATGAGTGCCACTCAATCGCAGCCTGCGGAAAGGTGTCAGATCCGTCTTTCCGAGTTGCTGGGCGCGCTGAGCCATGCCTTGGATATGGTGGAGGGTCAGCCGGCCGGACATTGCGTCCGCTGCTGCTGGATAGGCATCCATATTGGTCGAGAGATCAATTTGACCGAGACCGAGATATCGGAGCTCTATTACACACTGCTGTTGAAGGATCTTGGTTGCAGCAGCAACGCAGCGAGAATTTGTCAGCTTTATCTGACCGACGATCTAACCTTCAAACGTGACGCCAAATATATCGACGGCAGTCTACCGCAAGCGCTGCGCTTCGTTCTGGCGCATACCGGATTGAAAGCCGGACTGGCGGAGCGTATTCGCGCGCTCATTGCGGCCTTCCAGACGTCTGGAACGGCACCGAGAGAACTCGTCGAGACACGGTGTCATCGTGGCGCTGAGATTGCGCGAAAAATGCGCTTCTCGGAAGCTGTTGCGCAAGGAATCCAAAACCTTGACGAACACTGGGACGGCGGTGGACTGCCCGAGCGCATCGCGGGCTTCGGCATACCGATCTATTCCCGGATCGCCTTGCTGGCGCAGGTTGTCGACGTTTTTCAGATCAGCAGCGGCATCGAAGCAGCGTTTAGGGAGGTCGAAAATCGGTCCGGAACTTGGTTCGACCCTCAATTGGCCGAGGCTTTCAAACGGATCGCGCTCAACCCCGATTTCTGGGACACGTTACGGTCCGATCATTTGCAGACGGCGTTATACGAGTTGGAACCCGCGCAAGAGGTGAAAACTGTCGATGAGGACTATCTTGATGATATCGCCGCTGCCTTTGCCCAAGTCATAGACTCAAAGAGTCCTTATACCAGCGGACATAGCGAGCGCGTCACGCTGTTCACCGACCTGATTGCCGAGGAAATGGGCCTAGCCGAAGAACGGCGGCGCTGGCTGAAGCGCGCTGCGCTGTTACACGACATCGGCAAATTGGGCGTCAGCAATTCCATCCTCGACAAGCCGGGTAAACTCGATCCGGATGAATGGGCAGCGATGCAAATGCACGCCGCCTATTCCGAAACGATATTATCGCGCATCGCGGCATTCGCTGGATTGGCGGAAATCGCCGCCGCGCATCATGAGCGGCTTGATGGCAAGGGCTATCCGCGCGGCCTGAAGGGCGATCAAATCGCGCTTGAAACTCGTATAATCACGGTATCGGACATTTTCGATGCCTTGACGGCTGACCGGCCCTACCGCGCTGCGATGCCTGTTACCAAGGCCATGACAATCATGACTGAGATGGTGGAAACAGCAATCGACGCCGACTGTTTTGCTGCACTCCGGCGCGCGCTTGGACGCATCGACGTTACACTCGCTGCGTGAAGGGCGACCACGCTCCTTGAGCGAACCATCGCCGCGTTGACGACAGGCGCGTCGGCGGCGGGCAGTTTCGACGAACCCGACCTCAAGCAGCGTAGGCGATCGGAACAGAGGGCTCTTTGTCCCATTCGACAATGGGATCGTAGCTCCAGACCCAGTCGGCGGTTCCGTGGACGCTGCCCTTGCCGGCGGCGATTGACGCCTTCTGTGCCGAGCTATCGTGCATGTGCTTGAAGCGGGCATTGGAGAACGATAGTCGCTGCACCCCATGAACGCGAGGAATGCGGACGCGCCGGAAATTGGTGAAGGCCTCAAGCGGATTGCCGCAAGCCTGGAGCCAGCGGGAGAGAATGTAGGCGTCCTCGAACGCCTGGCAGGCGCCTTGCCCGGCATTGGGCAGCATGGCATGCGCCGCGTCGCCGATGAGCTGGATCCGGGAGCGTCCCCAGTTCTGCGTCAGCGGCCGCGTGAACAAGCCCCATTTTGAGCATTCGGTCACGAGGCTGAGCAGTTTTGCGAGCCGCGGCTCGGGGTCGGGAAAGCTCAACCGCATTTCGTCCGGATCGCCGCGGGTCGACCAGCCTTCCTCGACCCATTTCTCGGTGTCCGCCTGCGTGACGATGTTCACGAGCTTCTCGCCGCGGATGTAATACGCCAGGAGATGACAACCGGGACCGACCCACTGGACATGTCCGGTCGGCTCGAGCACATCACGCGGAACATCGCCGCTGTTGAGGAGCGCGCGCCAGACCATTTGCCCGGTATAGGTCGGATTGTCTTGACCGTAGAGAGCTTGGCGGATGGCCGAGCGCACGCCGTCGGCACCGATCACGAATTCCGCTTCGGCCTTGGCGCCGTTGGCGAAAGTGAGCCCGACGCTGTCGCTTTGCTCTTCGATCCCGACGAGTCGATGATCCAGATGGACCAAGCGGCGATCCGGTCCGCTTGCCAATGCATCCAGCAAGTCGGCCCGGTGAAACGTGTAGTACGGCGCGCCGAGACGGGCCGCGGTTTTGCGCCGGTCATTGAATTCGAGAAACTCACCGGTTTGCATGTTCCGGGTGTAGATGCCCGGGGAGGAAAGGCCCACATCGGCGATCTTTTCGCCGAGCCCGATGGCAATAAGCGCCCGTGTTGCATTCGGGGCAATATTTACGGCTGCACCGACCTCTCCCAAGGCGGGAGATGCTTCAAAGACTTCAGTCTCAATTCCGAAGCGGGCCAGCGCATTCGCAGCCGCCAGTCCAGCAAGACCGCCCCCGACAATCGCCATGCGCATCATAATGTGCATCGTTCCATAGAGCGGCGCGCAAGAGCCTGCTTGCACAGCGCTCATGCGACAACCCGCAAGAGTCCACAATATTAACAAGCGTGCGTCGATTGTCGATTCCCCGACGTTCCGATCAGACGCCGGCGCTCCTCATTTCAGTATACAACACCGGCCAGCAATGGGGATTTTGCAGCAGGAGAAACTCGTCATAGATTGCTCCTACAGTTCGCCGGAGTCAGCTTCTGACTAACCGGTTCGCGTCTTCGGGAGGGCACCATGAAGCGAACAATAGCCACGGTCTTGATCGCGCTCGGCGCGCATCTGCTGTCGCTTCATGGCGCGCAAGCGTTTCCGGATCGGCCGATCAAGCTGGTCGTGGCGTCGCCTGCCGGATCGCCGCCGGATGTCATGGCGCGGCTGGTGTCGGACAAGATGGCGAATATTCTTGGACAGCCTGTCATCGTGGAGAACCGTCCCGGGGCTGGCGGCACCATCGGAGCCAAAACAGTCCTCACAGCAGACCCTGACGGCTACACGCTGCTGTTAGGAAGCACGAGTACGCTGCTCATCGCACCCGGGGTTTACAAAAATGTCGGCTACGACGCAGGATCGTTTGCGCCGATCGCCCGTATTGCGGACACCAGCGAGATCCTCGCCGTACACCCGTCGGTGGCCGCCAAATCCGTAGCCGAATTGATCAGCCTGGCGAAGCAACGGCCGGGCGAGCTGAACTATGCCTCCGCCGGAAATGGAACGTTGCCGCATATCGAGGGCGAGTTGCTGAAGGCGAGCGCAAAGATCGAGATGAATCACGTTCCTTATCGCGGCGGCGGTGAGGCGCTGACGGGCCTCTTGGCCGGACAAGTCCAGGTCATGTTCTCCGTCCAGACGCAGATGCTGCCGTATATCCAGGAAGGCCGCCTGCGGGGATTGGCGATTTCAAGCGCGACCCGCAGCAAGCTTGCACCGGAAATTCCGACGATGGTCGAGAGCGGCTTCGACCAGTTCGTCACGACGTCGATCAATGGACTTGTCGCTCCCCCCAACACGCCCATCGAAATCAGGCGGCAGCTGAGCGAAGCCGTGAAAGCCGCCCTCGCCTCGGCGGAGGTTCAGCAGTTATTGTCGAAACTGGGCGGCGACGCGCGACCATCATCGCCGGAAGAATTCGCGTCTTACTTGGCAAGCGCACAGCAGCACTGGACTCACATCATAGCGGCCACACACATCTCGATTGATTGAGCGCCGGAATGGATCGGCCTCGGCCGTCGTATGGTCAGCGTTTTTCCGGCAGTTTCTGCAGATAGTTCTGCCACGGCCTGTCGGCGTCGAAATTTTCCGTTGAATTGAATTCGAGTTCCGATTCGTTCAAGGGCGTGATCTTCGCACTGAGCGCCAATGCGGCGCTTTGCGCCTGCGCGTCGATGTGCGTGTAGATCGTCCGAACGGTGGCCTCTCGCACCGAACGTCCCACAACCGTATCGCCGTGGCCTCGCATCAAGACGACTGGATTCGCACCAAGCGTCTTGGCGAGCGCATCTCCCAATTGCGAAGTGCGGACCAACATGCCGCGCTGCTTGTCGGACGTGTTTGCATCACGAATCTCGAACAGTGGCGTTTCCGGCGGCAGGAAACCGGCTTGGGCCACCACGGGCCTCAGTGCGACGCCGGCGACACTGAACGGGATCACCGCCAAATCGTGGGTATGAATCACGGACTGGACATCGCTGCGGGCCTTGTAGATTTGACAGTGAATATAGCGTTCCCCGTTGAGCCGCGGCGCGTCGGCTGCGATGGGCTTGCAGTCAAGCCCAACCTCGACAATGTCGTCGCGGGTGACGAGCGCGGGCGCCATGGCGCGCGGCATAAAAAAGTGCTCGGGATTCTTGGCAGAGCGCGCGCTGATATGACCGAAACTGTCCAGGATCCCTTCGTTCGCCAGGATGTGACTTGCAGTCACGATGTCCGCAATCCTGGCTTCATCATCGTTGGCGGGGTCGCTTTGCGCGCGACACGGGGCAGCCGAGAAGGCGGCGGCGAAAAGGAGAGCGGCGCACGCAACGATCGTTTCCTTCATGAACTTCGCACTCTCCCCGCTTGAGGCTCAGTCGCCCGCGTTCTGGCCCCGAAACCCTTTCGCCAACAGATAAAGCTCGGCGGAATCGGTGCGGCTTGCCGGTGGTTTGACGTGCTTGACGGTTTCGAAATCGCGCTTGAGCTCGGCGAGAAGCACCGCCTCGGTGCCGCCTTGCAGCACTTTGCAGAGAAACGAACCGCCCTTCTCCAGCACTTCGCGCGCGAAATAAGTTGCGGCTTCGGCCAGCGCCATGATGCGCAGATGATCGGTCTTGCGATGTCCCGTGGCATTGGCCGCCATGTCGGACAGCACCAGGTCGGCCTTGCCGCCGAGCATATCCTTCAGACGATCGGGCGCTGTCGCATCGAGAAAATCGAGTTTCAGGAACTCGACGCCCGTCATCGGCTTGAAGTCGAGGATGTCGAGCGCGATGATGCGGCCAGACGGTCCGATGCGCTGTGCGGCGATCTCGCTCCAGCCGCCGGGCGCGGCTCCGAGATCGACGACGCGGCCGCCATGCTTGAGCAGGCGATATTTGTCGTCGATCTCGATCAGCTTGAAGGCGGCGCGCGAACGAAAGCCTTCCTTCTTGGCGCGCGCCACATAAGGATCGGCGAGCTGGCGTTCGAGCCAGGTGCGAGATGACAGCTTCCGGCGTTTCTGATCCTTCAGCCGCGCCATCAAAGACCCTTGCGTTGGCGCATGTCCCGCGCAGAAAATCGATACCCACTTTTCCCGGACATGCGCTAGGCTTCCCCCCACACGCCGTCTTCGCGCATCATCTCGACCAGCATGCCTTCGCGCAAGCCGCGATCGGCGACGCGCAGGCGCGGGCACGGGAAGGCGCGGCGAATGGCGTCAAGGATAGCGCAACCGGCCAGCACCAGGTCGGCGCGCTCGGCGCCGATACAAGGGTTCGCCGCGCGCTCGTCAAAGCTCATCGCCATCAGTTCATCGACGACACCAGAAATCTCCACATCGGACAGCCAGCAGCCGTCGACGCGCCTGCGGTCGTAGCGGCGCAGCCGCAGATAGACGCCGGCGATCGTCGTCACCGTCCCCGACGTGCCGAGCATGTGGAAGCTGTCGAGGCCGGAGCGATGGGCGGTCGCGAAATTGTCGACAAAGCCCGCGACCTCATCGACCATGGCGGCATAGATGTCGCGCGACACGACTTTGCCGCCATAGCGTTCGGCAAGCGTAACGACGCCGACCGGCAGCGACGCCCAGCCGACGATATCGGGCGCCGGCGGACCGCGACGGCCAAAGCCCGAGCCATGCCCGGAGCGGTTGAGCCGCACCAGTTCGGACGAGCCGCCGCCGATATCGAACAGAATGACACCCGACGCCGCCGGGTCGAACAGTTCGGTGCAGCCGGTCGCCGCCAGCCGCGCCTCGGTCGCGGAATTGATGATCTCGAGTTCGAGCCCGGCTTCCTTGGCGACACGGCTTCTGAATTCCTCGCCGTTCTCGGCGGCGCGGCAGGCTTCGGTGGCGATGAGCCGCGCCCGCATCACGCCGCGGGCCTGCATCTTGTCGCGGCAGATCTGCAGCGCCTCGACCGCGCGCGTAATCGCCGCCTCGCTGATGCGGCGCGACGCGGCGATGCCCTCGCCCAGACGGATGATGCGGGAAAATGCGTCGACGACGCGAAAACCATCGCTGGTCGGGCGCGCCACCAGGAGCCGGCAATTATTGGTGCCGAGATCGAGCGCCGCGTAAGTCGCCGCGGAACGATCCGGCGCGCGCCCATCGTTGCGATGGGCATCGCGCCGAAAGCCATACGGCGATCGGCGACCCCAGCGAGGCCTGTTCGCACCCCCGCTCGAAGCCACCCTTGCGTCGAGGCCGCCCGGCGGCGGAACCTCGTCGTTCATCCATGCCTTTCCGCCGTGCCGGAGCCCGTTTTGTCAAAAAACGGCTCAACAGCGCGGTCTATGACCGAGCCCAAATCAGGCAAACTGTAACAGGGGTGGCAGCGAGGGCAATATGGGGCAGTTTCTGCCCAAAACCGTGCCGTTTGGGCTTAGGTGCCATGTTCGCCGCCCCAGTTGCCGGGGGCCGCCAACTCCATTATTTCAGCGTTATCAGCCTTACCGGGATCGAATCGTCATGACTTTTCAGCAGCCCGCCGCGAAACCGGCGCAGGACGCGGCGGATCAATTGGCCGCCGATCGGCTAGCCGTCGAGAAATACGCCGTGGGGCAGTCGGTTCCGCGCAAAGAGGACCCGATGCTGCTGCGGGGCCTCGGACATTATACTGACGATGTCAGCCTGCCCGGTCAGGCCTATGCGGTGATGGTGCGCAGCCAAGTGGGGCACGGCGTGATCCGCGCCATCGACAAGGACGCGGCGCTGAAAATGCCGGGCGTGCTCGGCGTCTATGCGGGCAACGACCTGGAGGGCTACGGCCCGCTGAAGTGCGGCGTGCCGTTCAACAATCGCGACGGCTCGCCGATGAAGAAGCCGCTGCGCGAGGCGCTGGCCAAGGACAAGGTCCGCTATGTCGGCGACCCTGTCGCCTTCGTCGTCGCCGAGACGGTGCTGCAGGCGAAGGACGCCGCGGAAGCCATCACGGTCGATATCGAAGCACTGCCGGCGGTGACCTCGGCGGAGGACGCGGCGAAGAACGGCGCGCCGCAGCTCTATAGCGACGTACCCAACAACGTCTCGCTCGACTATCACTATGGCGACGCCGATGCGGTGAACGCGGCCTTCGCCAAGGCGGCGCATGTGACGCGGCTTCGTCTCGTCAACAGCCGCCTCGTTGTCGCCGCGATGGAGCCGCGCGCCGCCGTTGCCGCCTATGACGGCAGCCGCTTCACGCTGCATGTCGGCACCCAGGGCGTGTTCGGCATGCGCGCCAATCTCGCCGAAGCCATGGGCGTGACGCCGAAAGAAATGCATGTGCTCACCGGCCAGGTCGGCGGCTCGTTCGGCATGAAGGCCGCCGTGTTTCCCGAATATATTTGTCTGCTGCACGCGGCCCGCGCGCTCGGCCGTCCGGTGAAGTGGACCGACGAGCGTTCCGGCAGTTTCGTCTCCGACAGCCACGGCCGCAATCACGATGTCGATGCCGAGCTTGCGCTCGACAAGGACGGCACCTTCCTCGCCGTGCGGCTGACGAGCTTCGCCAATGTCGGTGCGTTCCTGTCGCCGGTCGCGCCGATGCCGGGCACGATCAATGCGGTGAAGAACGTGCAAGGCATGTACCGCACGCCGCATATCGAAGTCTCGACCAAATGCGTGTTCACCAACACGTCGCACGTGTCCGCCTATCGCGGCGCCGGACGGCCGGAGGGCAATTATTATATGGAGCGGCTGATCGACGCCGCCGCGGCCGAGATGGGTCTCGACCGCATGGCGCTGCGCAAGCGCAATCAGATCAAGCCGCAGGAGCTGCCGCGCAAAACCGCGGCCGCGACCACTTACGACAGCGGCGACTTTGTCGCGCTGACCAAACAAGCTTACGAGCTCGCCGACGGCAAAGGCTTCGCCAAGCGCAAGCGCGAGAGCAAGAAGCGCGGCAAGCTGCGCGGGTTCGGCGTCGGCAATTTCCTTGAAGTCACCGCGCCGCCGTCGAAGGAGCTCGCCGGCATTACTTTCAACGCCGACGGCACCGTGACCTTGACGACGGGCACGCTCGATTTCGGCATGGGCCATGCCACGCCGTTCGCACAAGTCTTGAGCGCGCGGCTCGGCATTCCCTTCGACAAGATTTCGCTGCTGCAGGGCGATAGCGATCGCTTGAGCTTCGGCGGCGGGTCGGGCGGCTCGAAATCGCTGATGCATACCGGCACCGCGATCGTCGAAGCGTCCGCGAAGGTGATCGAGAAAGGCAAGGAGGCGGCAAGCCACGTGCTGGAGACCGCCGCCGCCGACATCAGCTTTGAACGCGGCAATTTCACCATCGTCGGCACCGACCGCAGCATTTCGATCATGGAACTGGCGCAGAAGCTGCGCAACGGCGCGAGCCTGCCGCTCGACGCGCCGCAATCGCTCGACGTCGATCACATCAGTGACGGCCCGTCCGCCTCGACCTATCCGAACGGCTGCCATATCGCCGAAGTCGAAGTCGATCCGGAGACCGGCGCTGTCGAAGTGGCGAGCTACGCTTGCGTCAACGATTTCGGCGTCGTCGTCAATCCGATGATCGTTGCCGGCCAGCTCCACGGCGGCGTGGTGCAAGGCATCGGCCAGGCGCTGATGGAAAAGACCGTCTATGACGGCGAAGGCCAGCTGCTCACCGGCTCGTTCATGGATTACGCCATGCCGCGCGCCGTCGACGTGCCGTCCTTCGTGCTCGAGGACCACCCAGCGCCAGCCAAGACCAATCCGCTCGGCGTCAAAGGCTGCGGGGAGGCCGGCTGCGCCGGCGCGCTGACCTCGATCATGAATGCGGTGATCGACGCGCTTGGCGAGCGCGGCATCCGCCACATCGACATGCCGCTCACCCCGGCCAGCATCTGGCAGGCGCTGCGCGACGCCGAAGCGAAATCGAGCGCGGCACCCAAGCAATGACCCAAGCCACGGAAGTCCTTCCGGCCCGCAGCATGAGGCCGGCCGAGTCACGGCTCATCGCCGGCGTCTGCGCCGCCCATATGATGAGTCATTATTATATGCTGATGCTGGCGCCGCTTCTGGCGTTCATCCGCGACGATTTCAATGTCAGCTATACGGAACTGGCGCTGGCATTGACCGTATTCAACGTCGTCTCCGGCGTGCTGCAAACGCCGGTCGGCTTCCTGGTGGACAAAGTCGGCGCCCGGCCGGTGTTGCTGATCGGCCTGTTTCTCTCAAGCGCCAGCTTTGCCATTGCGGGCATCGTCGGCTCGTACTGGATTTTCGTCGCGATGTACGGCGTCGCCGGCCTCGGCAATACCGTCTATCACCCCTCCGATTATTCGCTGTTGTCGCGCCATACGCCGACGGCTCGCATCGGCCAGGTGTTCTCGTATCACAGCTTTGCCGGCATGGTCGGCTCGGCCATCGCGCCCGCCACACTCCTCTATATGCAGAGCCAGTTCGGCTGGCGCGGCGCCTACATCGGTGCGGCAATCTTCGGCTTGATCGTCCTGATTGTGCTCGTTGCACAAGCCGAGCCTCCCGCCGAGACCAAGCACGCCAAGATCCAAGCCAAAGCGCAAACGGATGCGGCCGACACCGGCTGGCGGCTATTGTTGTCGCCGCCGATCCTGCTCAACCTTGGCTTCTTCATCCTGATCTCGCTCATGGGCAGCGGGCTCAACACTTATCTCGTGGTGGCGCTCAGCGCGCTGCATGGGACACCGACCGCCATCGGCAATATGGCGCTGACCGCGCTGCTGGCGATGAGCGCTCTCGGCGTCCTTGTCGGCGGCATTCTTGCCGGACGCACCTCGCGCCACGCCCTTGTTGCCGCATCGGGCTTGACCGTTGGCGGCGTCGTGACGGCGCTGGTCGGGCTGTTCGATTTCGGCTCGGTCCTGCTCATCGCTATTATGGGATTCAGCGGCTTCTGCGCCGGCATCACTTACCCCTCGCGCGACATGCTGGTGCGCGCGGTCACCCCGCCCGGCGCTTTCGGCAAAGTGTTCGGCTTTGTCTCGACCGGCTTCAATATCGGCGCCAGCATCGCGCCGATCATGTACGGCATGCTGATGGACCACGGGCAGCCCCGCTCCGTGTTCCTCGTCTCCGCCGCCGTGAGTTTGCTCTGCGTTTCAACCGTCACCATCGGTTTCGGCGGCCGGAAAGTGCGCTAAAACGACAGCCGGAAATGACACCGCCCGCCGTCTTCTGCTAATCTTCACAACAACAAAATCGCGATTTGAAAAAACGATCAAGGAGTACCCCATGAAGCTCTGCCGCTATGACGACGATCGACTGGGCGTGGTCCGTGGCGACCTCGTCCACGACGTCACCGAGGCGCAGACCGAAATCCGCAAGGCCGCGCCCTATGCGATGCGAGGCGATGCCGTCGTCGCCGCGCTGCCGCAATGGCGCGAGCGCATCGAGCGCATGGCCGACAAGGCGCCCAGCAAGCCGATTGCCCAGGTGAAACTCCTCTCGCCGGTGGCACGCCCGTCGAAGCTGACCTGCGCGCCGACCAATTACCAGGCGCATATCAACGAAATGCAGGCGGCAGCCGCGCAGCCCGGCTCGCAGATCGTCGCCCACCCGTCACCGAAAATTCTCGAAGCCGGAATGTTTCTGAAGTCCAATTCGTCGCTGGTCGGCCCGTCGGAGGGAATTCCGATTCGCTTTCCCGACCGCCGCAACGATCACGAGGTCGAACTGGTCATGGTGATCGGCAAGGCCGGCAGTGACATTCCGCAGGCCAAGGCGCTCGATCATGTCGCCTGCTATTGCCTCGGCCTCGACATCACCGTGCGCGGCCGCGAGGACCGGAGCTTTCGCAAATCCGTCGACGGCTATGCCGTCGCCGGCCCGTGGATGGTGACGGCCGACGAAATTCCCGATCCCGACGCGGTGCCGCTCTCGCTCACCGTCAACGGCGACGTGCGGCAAAGCAGCAATACCAGCGACCTGATCTATAATTGCCGCCGCCTGATCGAATTCGCCTCGTCATTCTATACGCTCTATCCGGGCGACCTGCTCTATACCGGCACGCCCGAAGGCGTCGGCCCGGTGAAGCCCGGCGACGTCATCGTCTGCCGTTCGGCGCCGGTGCTCGGCGAGCTCAAGATCGAGGTGCGGGCGCACAAGCTCGGCGAAGCCGCCTAGCACACGACTGGAATACAGAATAGGAAACGTACCATGTTGGACATCAAGCGCGCGGGCCATTCGACGCTGACCACGCCCGATATCGAGCGCACGCTCGATCATTTCACGCGCATTATCGGCTTGAGCGTTGCGGCGCGCGAGAAGAACCGGGTGATCCTCGCCACCAAATCGGGTCTCGAATCGATTGTGTTGGAGCGCGGCAGCGAGGCCGGCGCGCCGCGGCTGTCGCTGCAGATCACGCCCGGCAGCGATCCCGGCGAAGTGGTGTCGCGGCTGCAGAAGGCCGGCGTCAAAAGCGAACGGCAGAGCAACATCACGCCCGGCATCAAGGAGGCGGTGGTGTTCGCCGACCCGAAGGGCACCGTGATCGAGGTCTTCTCCGATTTCGACTTTGCGCCGAAGGACGACAATTTCAACGGCGTCATGCCGCTCAAGCTCGGCCACGTCGCCTATACCTGCCCCGACGTGCAGAGCATCGTGAAATTCTACTGCGATGTGCTCGGCTTCCGTGTCTCCGACTGGCGCGGCGATTTCTTCGCCTTCCTGCGCTGCAGCCGCGACCATCACACCGTGAATTTCCTGCGCGATGCCAAGACCGGGATCCATCACATTGCGTTCGAAGTGCGCGACTGGACCGACGTCAAGCGCGCGTCGGATTTCCTGGCGCAGAGCAATGTCCATCTCACCTGGGGACCGCTGCGCCACATTATCGGGCACAATATCGCGATCTATCACAAGAACCCGGACGGCGTGGTGATCGAGTTCTATTGCGAGATGGATCAGATGTACGACGAAGAGCTCGGCTTCTTCGAGCCGCGGCCCTGGCACCAGGACCGGCCGCAGCGGCCGAAAGTCTGGGGCGACGGCACGCTGTCGAACTGGTGGGGGCCGATGTCGCACAGCCCCAACCGCACGCATCCGAATACGCCGGAGACGGCAGGCGACCCGGCACGCAAGTTTGCGACGACCGTTGCAGCCAAGGCGCGCACTGAGAAAAAGACCCGCCGTCCGGGAAAATCGCGCCCAAAGCGGCGTTGACGGCCTTTCCGGCTAAAGGCCGGGCCGCCCATCGGCACCAGCGGTGACTTGAGGCTTGGAAACTGGATGAAATTGCCCTAAATCAGCAGCCATCCAGTGATTTGGCGACTGCACCAAAATCCCTGGCCAAGCCTATGGCGGGCCTTGCGGATTGGGGAATAGTTCAACGGTAGAACTGCGGACTCTGACTCCGTCAATCTAGGTTCGAATCCTAGTTCCCCAGC
>CAVVCW010000009.1:0-12242 GCA_963746715.1 uncultured Alphaproteobacteria bacterium
GCCAACAGCTGTTCTCTTCTGTTCACCACCGTTCGGCATCGTCCAAAAAACTATTGCGCGATCAAGGCTTTCGCTCGATGGCCGTTCGTGATGGTTCGCCGTCTGTCGTGAGCAGCCAGAAATTCTGTTGGTACTTTTGTTGGTATCTGTTGGTATCTCCGGTGGCACGTTGCGGGAGGCTCCTCACACATCGTAGGAGCCACCATGGCACTCACCGATACGACGGTCCGCAACCTCAAACCCCAACAGAAGCCGTATAAGAAGAGCGACGGCGAGGGACTCTATCTGCTGGTCACGCCGGACGGTTCCAAGCTCTGGCGGCTGGCGTACCGCTTTGCCGGCAAGCAAAAAACCATCGCACTCGGCGCGTACTCAGCGGTTACGTTGGCCGCGGCGCGCGAAGCCAAACTCGAATCAAAGCGCCTGCTCGCCCAAGGCGTCGATCCGTCCGAAAAGCGCAAAGCCGACAAACGCGCCGCCGCCGCGGCGCGGACGTTCGGCGAGGTGGCGGACGAGTGGTTTGCGATCAAGCGAGAGCCCGAGGGGAAATCGGAGGCGACACTGAAGCGCGACCGCTGGCTCATGGGTGAGTGGAAATCCGAAATCGAGCACCGCCCCATCGGCAAAATCGAACCGCCCGAGTTACTGCCCGCCTTAAAAAAAGTCGCGGCCCTCAAGCATCATGAGACCGCTTCGCGGATGCGCACCCTCGCCTCACAAGTGTTCCGCTTCGGGATCGCGAACGGCTACTGCAAGCGCGACATGGCGGCCGATCTGAAAGGCGCCCTCACCTCGCCAAGCAGCAAACCTCGCCCCGGCCTGATTGACCCTGTTGCCGTCGGAAAGCTGTGTCGCACGATTGACGGTTACATTGGTAAGGGACCTCTCGTCGGGTTGGGGCTGCGTCTGCTCTCGCTCACCCTGCTCCGCCCTGGTGAGGTGGCTAAAGCTGAGTGGTCGGAGATTGATTTCGGCAGCCGGATCTGGACGATTCCGGCAGCCAAAATGAAGATGCGGCGCGACCATCAGGTGCCGTTGTCGCAGCAGGCGCTGGATGTGTTGGCTGAGGTCAAAGCCATCAACGGGAAGCGGCGCTATGTCTTCGCCACCTCCCAGGACAAGCCGTTATCTGGAAACACCTTCAACAACGCTTTGCGCACCATGGGATACGATACCCAGAACGAACATTGCGCGCATGGCTTCCGCACGACCGCGTCAACTCTCTTGAACGAGGAACGTGGCGCTGATGGCAAGCCGGTATGGCACCCGGATATTATCGAGTTACAGCTTGCCCATGTCGATGCAGATAATATTCGGGCGACCTACAACAGGGCGCAATACTGGCCCGACCGCGTGCGGCTGATGCAGCATTGGGCCGGCCGGCTGGATCGTCTGCGGGCTGGCGCCCAAGTGGTTACGCTTTCTCGACGAGACGCGGGATAGCGGACATGGCAGCTTCGACAGCGGAGCGCCCACTTCACGCCCGAAAGGGGGACATCATCGGCACCGTTCGGAATGTCCGCTAAGTGCCAAAAGCCGACGTTCATGAGCGTGATTGCCCCTCCCCGACCGCCGGTGCGCCAGTCTAATATGGCGCATGCCGACCGGACACCCGCGCGGGACCACGCCGCTGCTCGCCGGCCTCGCCGTGCTTGGGGTGGCCGCCGCTCTGTTTACCGCGGTCCGGCTAGTCGATCCGCCACCGTCGCGCACCCTCGTTATCGCCACCGCATCGGCGAGCTCCGGCTACCAGGAGTATGCCGAGCGTTACCGGAACATCCTGGCGCAACAGGGCGTGCGCCTGGATATCCGGCCTTCGCTGGGCTCGGCGGACAATCTCAATCTGCTGCGCGACAAGAGCTCCGGCGTGCAGGCGGCCTTCAGTACGATCGGCGCCGCGCGGCCGGAAGACGCCACGGAGATCGTCTCGCTCGGCGGAGTATTCGTGACGCCGGTTTTCGTGTTTTACCGGTCAGACGAAACGATTACCCGGTTCGCGCAATTCCGCGGCAAGCGGTTCGCCATCGAAATCGCCGGCACAACGCTGCACGACTTCATTCTGAAAATCATGCGCGACGCTGGCGTACTCAATTCCTTGACTAGGCTCACGGAGCTGAGCAGCACCGACGCCGTGCAGGCGCTCGCTGACGGTCGGATCGACGCAGCGATCATTTCGAGCGCTGATGTCAAAGGTCCGGCAGTCGAGATGGCGCTGGCTTTACCGGGCCTCCGCATCATGAATGTGAGCGAGGCCGATGCGATCGCGGTCAATGTGCCGGCACTCCGCCATATCGTCATGCCGCGCGCGATGCTGAGCCTCGCCGCCGATCAGCCGCCGGCCGCGCTTGACATGCTGGGGCTCGGCAACGCGCTGTTAGTGCGCAGGGATCTACATCCGGCGCTGCAATTGCTGCTGTTAGAAACCGCAAGACAGGTTCACGGCGGCTCTGGACCGTTCCAGCGTTTTGGCGAGTTTCCCGCGCCGCAAGCGCAGGACCTCCCGCTTTCAGACACCGCGGAGCGCTTCTATCGCTCCGGGCCACCGTTTCTCCAGCAATATATGTCTGTGTGGATGGCAGAACTGCTTGAGCGGCTGGCGATCGTGCTGATCCCGCTGGTCGCGGTGCTAATCCCGCTGAGCCGGTATGTCGTGCCGGCCTATAACTGGTTTAACGGTCGGCACATCTGGCGCTGGCACCGCGCGCTCGCGGACCTCGAACGCGACGCCGCGGGCGGCGACATCGCCGCGCGCCGAAGCGAAATCCGCGCGCGCCTTGCCGAGGCCGAGTCCGCAATCGATTCGATCCGCGTTCCAACGCCGCTGGAAGGCGAGCTTTATCACTTGCGCCACCGGCTGCGCGCGCTACGTGAGCATCTCGAAAGCTAGGAACGTTACTTCCGCTTCTCGCCGCGAGTACCGCCTCGATGACGCGTGCAACGCGCTTCGCTCCGAATAGATCACACCTCCGCACTCCGTCGCCTTTGGGTCATTAGCTGCTGCGCCTGTCGTCTGATGGCGAGTCTGCTTGCCCCCGAAAGATGGGGTAATCGGCCGGTAGCTTGTGGATAGCTGAATATTTTTGGTGCTGCGCTTCAGGCTGATGGTGAAACGAGGTCCGTGGTGACGGCCTCAAGCATCAGAAGGAGAAGCGCAGCATGGACCATTTTGCTGGACTGGACGTGTCGGTCAAGGAGACCGGCGTCTGCATTGTGGATGACGCGGGCAAGATCGTTCGGGAAGTGAAGGTGGCGAGTGAACCCCTGGCGCTGTTGGCGGTGCTGAAGAACTCTGCATTAGGGTTCAAGCGGATCGGATTGGAAGCTGGGCCGCTGTCGCAATGGCTTTACAGCGCACTCGCCGAAGCGGGCTTGCCGGTGATCTGTGTCGAGACGCGCCACATGCGGGCGGTGTTGAAGGCACAGATCAACAAGACTGACCGCAACGATGCGCGCGGCATGGCGCAGATGATGCGGGTTGGGCTTTATCGTCCGGTGCATGTGAAGACGTTACGCAGCCAGCAGCTGCGGATGCTGCTGACCCATCGCAAGCTATTGCAATCGAAGGCTATCGCCATCGAGAACGACCTGCGCGGCACCTTACGCAACTTCGGCCTCAAGGTCGGAGTGGCCGGTAAGATGAAGTTCGAGGCCCGCATTGCGGAGCTGGTCGAGAAGCCTCGTCCTGACACGGCTTTAGGAGCTTGAGCAATTCGTCATCGGTCGCCGGCTCGGGTTTGCTGAGCTATTCGCTTTGTCAGGGACGTCTGAGAAATCTGAAGTAGAAAGCGGCGAACACCAAGACGATGCCAATGTTCACTGTCAGGCGTTCCCAGAACTGGTTCCTGAAGAACTGGAAATCTACGCCGACTATGATGGCTACCATTGCCATTACGTAAAGCACGACAGCTAACTGTCTGCCCATGTCAGCAAACATTCCCGGGTGACCCTTATTGTGGTGGACGTGCGACCCCGCGGGGATGTCGGGAGGCGTGGGGAGCCTGGCTGATGACGGCGCCGCACATCCAAATCCAGAAACGTGATCAAGGGCGACTGGTTCCTGTGCCGCAAGGTCGCGGCGACGCTTGACTAGACAATAGGTGCAGCCGGCGTGGGAAACGGTATGAAGCCGATGCTGTTGCCGCCCCATGTCGGATGCTTGAGGGTCGCGCCCAGGCAGCCGCAGCCGGTGCAGCGTTCGCATTGACGTAGCTTGTCGCTCGGCACGTCAGCGCCTCACAGAATGACCGGCGCCGCGAAAGCTATCGGCGCATAATGCGGGCAGCGGTCGCAATATACCCACCACCAGGAGCTAGAGCGCTGTAGCTCGCCGAGCGTCGGCCGCGGTCCCGGCGGCGACTTGTGAGTCTTTCGGGACGACCAGTAGGCGTAGTTTTTCAGGGTAAGTCGTTCGCCGCTCAGCGGCGAGTCAGATGGGCCGCCTGTAAGAGGAATCCAGTCGCTAGATTTAGTGTCGAAACG
This sequence comes from uncultured Alphaproteobacteria bacterium, assembly GCA_963746715.1. Classification (GTDB taxonomy): domain Bacteria; phylum Pseudomonadota; class Alphaproteobacteria; order Rhizobiales; family Xanthobacteraceae; genus BOG-931. Next base: position 4,480 of record CAVVCW010000009.1, read on the forward strand.
AAAGGGGCCGCCAACCAGGCTGCCTAGCTCGCTTTCAACTTACCATCCGCCCGCTTGGCGACGGGAATTACCGTCCCACGAATGGGTAAACCGCCGTCTAGTCGGGACGCTGCCTGCAGCCAAATCTGCGCAATGCCGAGGTAGTTGGCGCGGACCTCGTCGTCTACCGCTGTCGTTGCCCATTCGAAGCATTCTTCGGCCATTTTACGGTATTCGGCCGCTGTATGCACGACACGCTCCCCTGTTACAGGCGGGGTACGCCTCACCAAAGGTCGCCACCGTGATACTATTGTATGACATTGTTGCGACCGAAACCGTATTCTTAGAAGAGCGAATTAGGGGCGCAGTGATGGGGCCGCTTTTATTTCCAGTTCGCGGAAATTACGTGCCATTTGCTGAAGTTTGATTTTGGTTTCCGGGTCAGCGGCAGCAGCTGCCCTCCGGTCGCATTCTTCCGCCAACGCACGGTACTCTTTCGATTTTGGCAACTGGGGCATCGCGGGCCTTGATCAATAACCAAGACCAACCGCTACGATAGTCATCTAGTTCACCGCTATAGGAGCGTCCGTTGCCGCGCCCGCGCCCGCGCCCAGAAGGGGCAAGCCAACCAAACGCGCCCAGCTGGCTTTATAGCGCAAAGAAAAAGCCCCGGAGTTGACGATGCCGGGGCAGAAGAAAGACAGTCCAAGTTGATTTGATTTTCAACTACGAGACGCGCGCTGAGTACCACCGCTGCCGGTCGAAGTGAACGTAAGCAGAAACACTTACGCTTCCTTGCCGATCTCAGTTTGGATGTGGTGGCAAGCGGGGCACTCGAAAGATAGCAATTCGAAGCCGGGCTTCTCTGGCTCTATGCCAAAGAACCGCGTCAACGTTCCACATGCTGCACAGTCTGGCCGCGTAATCGAATCCGAGTGTGGTGTGCGGGGCCTGTAAGTGGACATAGGCTCCTCCTGTTCTTGGCAGGCGGGAGCCTTCCAACTCTCAGCCACCGGCGCCTGGGACGGAGCCGCAGCGGGTGATGGCTTGACTGTGCACCAAAAGAACGAAAGCGGAAATGCCCATTAGGCTAACTTGTAGTTGAGCCGGTTGGGTCTCCCAAAAATGGGTACTGGCACCTTATGCCCCGAAAGGGACCAGCCGAAATTTGAAAAGGGGCCAGTACCCGGCGGCTCGTAAGAACATGAGGCGAATCCTGAACAATCTTCCCAAGCTCGGTTAGGAACTCTCTGGCCATATACAAATTGAATCTGCAACAGGAGGCACCGATGGCAAGCCCCGAGCGAAACGAAAGCCGCGTTGTCAGCACGCGGGTGATCAAGTGGGACGAAGACAACTTTGGCGTTGCTGTCGACTATGCGGACCATCAGCATAGCGGTTACGTCGTCGGTACTATGGAACAGGCGTTAGCTGAGGCCGTAGAGATTCGCGCCACCAAACGATAGCGCGAGGCAAGCGGCTGCCGGTCCCACACCGTGATCTGATTTAGCTGAAGGACGGCTTGCGCAAGCCGCAATGCAATCGCTCGACGAGGCCGCCGCTTAGACTTTCTTTTCCAGGCACTGGAGGGCGCGTCGCTTGTCCGCTTCTGTGGCGCCTGCAGTCTCGGCCATCGCCTTAGCCTGTGCCAAGCCGACCTGCGCAACATAGGCACGCACCATGTCGCAGCTGAAATGCGATTGCTCGCTTGGAGTGTGGTTCCGATCGGCGTGGTGATGTCTCGCCATCGCCGGATACGAGACAGTGATAAGGAAAAGAGTAAGCAGCGCGGTGCTTTTCATCTTTTTGTCCCCCAACGCAACACATCGCCCGCCTTTATAGTGCCAGAACCGGTTCGCTCGGCCGCGAAAAAGAGGAATTGTCCCCAGATATGGACTCCGCTTGCGCGATTGCAGCAGCGTGCGACTGCTTTACAACAGCATCGAAATATTTTGCTGTTCACCGCACGCAGTGACGATTCGAATGTCGCTCTCGGCCCGTCATTTCCGCGCGGACAGACATCGAGCGCGTTCGGCAGCTACGCGAGTTCTGGCGGCTCATTCTTCTGTAGAGCCGCCTCGCGTGCATGAGCGACCTTCTCCCACGCGCTAGCTTGTAGCTCCAGTGCTCGGCGATCCTGCGGATCGGTCATGCGTGCCGCCATCTCGCGACATTTGGCTGCAAATTCTCGATATTCGGCAACAGTCTTCATGGAACTCCCCCAATGGGAGTATCGCTATCGAAGACGGAACTTTCCGTCTACGTCATTTGACAATGATGCGCTGCGACTTGTCACAGCCAGCGTTGCCCAGTGGCCGGTTTTGACAGGAACAAATCCCCATCACCGCCGTTTTACCCCTCGGCCAATTGTGCCCGGGGATCGGGGGATGTCATCTACCGGCAGCGCCGAGTTATATCGCAAACACGCCGCTCAGTGCATTGAAATTGCCCTAAGAGCTCCGGTTGAAACCCGGCTCGAACTCTTGAACATCGCTCAGGCTTGGTTGGCACTTGCCGAACACGCTGAGAAAAACGTGCAGGCTCCCACGGCGGTTTATGAGACGCCAGAGCAGCAGCCCGTAATCCAACAACAACAGCAGCCACAGCCGGACGACGATAAAGATGAATAGGCCGCCTGTGCGCGCTTAACGACGTCCCGCCGAGACATCTGGAGGCCACGCTGCACGGCGCGATGCTTCGACTATTTTTCAGCCGCCCTGATTTTGCTGGTGCTCGGCGGCTAAGCCTCCATTTTGGTGCAGCAGTGGCTGACGTTGGAAAAGGCAGCGGCGACACGACGCAAGTATCGATCGCGCTGGTGCTGATGTTGGAGAACGTGGAATGTCGGCCGGAGCCGCCTATCGACTGACTTTGAGATTCTCGGCCGAAGACTTACCGCGGTTCTCAACCACCTCAAACTCGATCGCCTGCCCCTCGTTCAACGAACTAAGGCCAGCGCGCTCGACAGCAGAAATGTGCACGAACACATCCTTGCCGCCGCCGGCCGGCTCGATGAATCCGTAGCCCTTCGCCGAGTTGAACCACTTCACGTTACCTTTTGCCATCTGCTTTCCCTGTGCCCGTCAGTTACAAAGTTCAATGATCACCAAGCCGCACGGGGCAACCGTCCCGCACTGCCGTCGGACGTTCGCCGTAGATGATGCTGAGCTTGGAGAGCGTCGAGTGTTGACCGAAATAGTTTGTGTGGTGGACGGGCGACACGGAGCTGGGGGCCCTGAAATGAAGAAGGTGCCGCCCATCCGAAAATTATAACCCGATCGATGGCGATCGGTTCCTTTGCCTCTGAGGTATTTTCTCGAAGGGCGTCGTTACGGCGCCGCTTTTCGGCGCTGTCATGGAATAGATGCGCTCTCCGGGGGGAGTCGCTTCCGAGTAAATTGGCCCGCGGGGCCAGTGTTCGAGAAGGTCTTCCACGCCCAACATTGAATTTCTCGAACCTGTCGCAGCCTTGGAGATCCGAGAGCAGTTCGTCGGGCCGTTAACCATTCGTTAACCGAATATACCCAGATTGTTAACCAATCAGAACCGTGGAGTTCGGGAGAGGCAAAGTGTCGAGTATAGTTCACCAACGCCACTCGCTGATGTTTCGGCCGCGCACCTACATGGCGTTCGCCATCGCGCCGCAACCGCCCATCATGGATTGGCTCTCTGCGCTCGACGTCAGTTTGGAACGCTCCGAGAGCTTTTTTGCCGGTCAGCACGTGGCGCTCGATCTATCGGCCGTCAACCTCAGCTCGACCGCCATCGGCCAGCTCGTCGCCAATCTCGAGGAGCGCAACATCCGCATCCTCGGCATCGAAGGGGTTGACCCAGCGAAATGGCGAGAGGGGCTTCCCCCTGTCCTTCGCAGCGGCCGCAGCGCGCAAACCTCAGAGCCGCCGGCGCTTATCGCTCCCGTCACACCGGCTCCCGCGGCCGCCCCTTCGGCTCCGCAGAATCAGCCGCCAGCATCGCTAATGATCGAGGATCCGGTGCGCTCTGGGCAATCCGTGGTCTTCAACGAAGGTGATGTGACCATCCTCGGTTCGGTTGGATCGGGCGCTGAAATCATCGCCGGCGGATCGATCCACGTTTATGGCACGCTTCGCGGCCGGGCACTGGCGGGTGCCACTGGCAATACCCGCGCGCGCATATTTTGTCACCGCGTCGAGGCTGAGCTTCTTGCGATCAACTCCCAGTACAAAACGGCCGACGACATCGAAGACCGCCTGCGCCATGGACCCGCTCAGGCTTGGCTTGAGGACGGCAAGTTGCAAGTTTCGGCGATGAGCTAGAACAACGAAAGGTATTAATATGGCGCAGGTTTTGGTCGTAACATCAGGCAAAGGCGGAGTTGGCAAGACCACTTCAACCGCTGCCCTGGGTGCCGCTTTAGCCCATGACGGCGCAAAAGTTGTTGTCATTGATTTCGATGTTGGGCTGCGCAATCTCGACCTGGTGCTAGGGGCCGAAAGACGCGTGGTCTTTGATCTGATCAATGTCATCAATGGCGTGGCAAAGCTTTCGCAAGCGCTCATTCGCGACAAGCGTCTGGACAATCTGCACCTGCTTGCAGCATCGCAGACCCGCGACAAAGACGCGCTGACCGAAGACGGGGTCGCAAAAGTCATCGAGGAGCTGCGCACTAAATTCGACTGGATCATCTGCGACAGTCCAGCTGGAATCGAGCGTGGTGCGACGCTCGCGATGCGCTATGCTGATGCCGCAATCATCGTGACTAATCCGGAAGTATCATCGGTACGCGATTCTGACCGCATCATCGGGCTACTCAATTCCAAGACGGCCAAGGCGGAGCGTGGCGAGCGCATCGACAAGCATGTGCTGATCACACGCTACCATTCGTCGCGTGCGGCGCGTGGCGAGACGCTGTCGATCAACGACGTGCTCGAAATCTTGTCCACTCCACTGTTAGGCATCATTCCCGAAAGCGAAGAGGTGCTGCGCGCCTCCAATGTCGGATCGCCAGTGACGCTCAACAACCCACTGAGCGCCCCGGCCCGCGCCTACTTCGATGCCGCGCGCCGCCTCAAGGGTGAGCACGTTCCCATGCTTGTTCCCGGCGAAGTCAGAAGCATTTTCAATAAGCTATTCGCACGGAAGGCAGCATGAGCTTGCTCCATTTCTTTCGGCACCGCTCCGCGCCTATAGCGCGCGAACGCCTGCAAATCTTGCTTGCTCACGAGCGCATCGCATGCCGCCATCAAGATTTGCTCGGCATTCTGCGCGAAGAGATTCTTGCGGTAATCGCCCGGCACGTCTCATTCGAACCGGAAAAGGTGCAGATCAAGATGGATCGCGGCAAATCCGTGTCAACGCTCGCGGTCGACATTGAGATTCCGAATCTTGACCGAGTGTCCGACGTGGTCCCCGCTATGGTCGGCTGACGTTTGACGCCCAAGCGGCGTATTGGGAATGGACGGAGGGGAGGTTCGATGCGCACTATTGCATTGCTCACACAAAAGGGCGGAGCTGGAAGGACTACCCTCGCAGCATGCCTCGCTGTGGCCGCCGCGCATGCGGGTGAATCGGTGATCGCGCTCGACCTCGATCCCCAGGCATCGCTGTTACGTTGGGGCAAGCGCCGAGAGGCCACGAATGCCCCGAACAAGGTGATTATCGAACCTCTCGAAGGGGAGCGCCTGCCGCGGCTTCGCGCAATTCTCGAGGGGTTCGCTGGCGTGGGGTTTACGATCGCGATCTTTGACACCGCCGCCGCCAACAGCGCCGCCGCTCACTTCGTGACGGAAGCCGCAGACCTTTGCCTTCTGCCGACGCGTCCAACGTGCTTGGATGTGGACGCAACCGCGGCGACTTTTCGAGCCGTTTATTTGGCAAAGCGTAGAGCGGCATTCGTCCTCAACCAATGCCCACCGAATTACCGCAGTTTGCGAACGAGCAAATCCGCAAAAGGTTTGGCGCGCCTCGGAGTTCTCGCAGGGCAGACTCTATGCGCGCGCATGGATTTTCAGGATGCGATTGAAGCGGGTCTCGGTGTCGCCGAGTACGCTCGCGGAGGCCGAGCCGCACGGGAAATCGAGGCGCTTTGGGGCTGGATTCGCGCCCAGTTTGAACCGACACAAAGTGAAGCGCCAATTGATATTCCATCACGTCGACAGGCGGCCGCTTAAGGCGCGTCAGGCGAGAGCCCTCTCGCAATGCGTCAATTGACCGTGCTAAATGTCCGCTTCGGGGTCATTAGCGGACATGGAAGCTTCGACAGCGGAGCGTCCGCTTTTCCCCTGAAAGATGGGGTAATCGGCCGGTAGCTTGTGGATAGCTGAATATTTTGGGTGCTGCGCTTCAGGCTGATGGTGAAACGAGGTCCGTGGTGACGGCCTCAAGCATCAGAAGGAGAAGCGCAGCATGGACCATTTTGCTGGACTGGACGTGTCGGTCAAGGAGACCAGCGTCTGCATTGTGGATGACGCGGGCAAGATCGTTCGGGAAGTGAAGGTGGCGAGTGAACCCCTGGCGCTGTTGGCGGTGCTGAAGAACTCTGCATTAGGGTTCAAGCGGATCGGATTGGAAGCTGGGCCGCTGTCGCAATGGCTTTACAGCGCACTCGCCGAAGCGGGCTTGCCGGTGATCTGTGTCGAGACGCGCCACATGCGGGCGGTGTTGAAGGCACAGATCAACAAGACTGACCGCAACGATGCGCGCGGCATGGCGCAGATGATGCGGGTTGGGCTTTATCGTCCGGTGCATGTGAAGACGTTACGCAGCCAGCAGCTGCGGATGCTGCTGACCCATCGCAAGCTATTGCAATCGAAGGCTATCGCCATCGAGAACGACCTGCGCGGCACCTTACGCAACTTCGGCCTCAAGGTCGGAGTGGCCGGTAAGATGAAGTTCGAGGCCCGCATTGCGGAGCTGGTCGAGAACTTCCCCGAGCTGGCAGTACTGGTCGAACCGTTGCTGGTTGTCCGCCAGGTGCTGCGCGAGCAGCTCGGCATCTTGCACCGCCGCTTACTGGCCGTCGTCCGCGACGACGACGTATGCCGGCGCCTGATGACGGTCCCCGGCGTCGGTCCGGTGGTCGCGTTGACCTATCGCGCTACCGTCGACGTGCCTGCCCGCTTCCGGAACTCCAAGGCGGTCGGGGCGGTGTTTGGACTGACGCCGTCAAAGTACCAATCGGGCGAGATCGACCGCACCGGGGCGATATCGCGGTGCGGCGACGACATGATGCGTGTCATGCTCTATGAAGCGGCCCAGAGCATGCTGGTGCATTCGACCAAATGGTCCTGGCTCAAGGCCTGGGCGATGCAGATTGCTAAGCGCCGCGGGATGAAGAAGGCGATCGTGGCGCTGGCGCGCCGGCTGGCCGTGATCATGCACCGCATCTGGGTCGACGGCACCGAGTTCCGCTGGACCCGCGAGGTCGCGGCGGCATGACAACCGCACAGGATCCAACCTGAGAACACAGGAGCTTCACCGCGCGGTGGAATGATGTCCCTCGCGGGACGATGGATGAGGTGAGTTCGCATGTCCGCTTGGACCTACCGTCGTTCGACGGCAAGCCCGACCGAAAGATTGTTCCACCTCGTCTTCGAACCCCATGATGGAAGGGCCTTGGTGCCGAGTCCGCAGAGAAGCGCGAGCCCGCGAGCGACATCGACACTGCGGTGGTGGATAGTCTGAAAGCGCTTGACCCAGAACGGCCGATTAGAGAAGTCCGCAGAGAAGCGCGAGCCCGCGAGCGACATCGACACTGCGGTGGTGGATAGTCTGAAAGCGCTTGACCCAGAACGGCCGATTAGAGA
>CAVVCW010000010.1:0-604069 GCA_963746715.1 uncultured Alphaproteobacteria bacterium
AGCACCGATAACGACGGCAGCAAGATCGTGCTGTATCACCCCAACGGGCTGTAGAGACGCGAGGTCTAGATATTCCCGTAGGCGCGGTCGCGGATCATGTGAAAGCCTTTGATCAGCTCGCTGATGCCGTCGTCCAATCCGTGCGCCGGCATATAACCTGTGGCCTCGATCCGCGAATTCGAAACGATGTAATCGCGCTTGTCCGGATCCTCGCCAACCGGCGCCTCGAGATAGACGAAGGCCGGAATCTGGATCTTGATCCGCTCGCACAGTTCCGCTTTCGAAAGGTTGGCGTCCGAAAGCCCGACATTGAACGGCCGGCCTTTCATCTCCTCAAAGTGGTCGAGGGCATGGATGAAGGCGCGCGCCACGTCGCGAATGTGGATGTAATTGCGGTTGAAATGCGCCTCGAACAGTACGACGAAACGGTCATTGACCGCGCGATAGACGAAATTGTTGACCAATAGATCGATGCGCATGCGCGGCGACATGCCGAACACCGTGGCCAAGCGCAGGCTGATCGAATTGTCGCGCTCGAGCGCGATCTTTTCCGCCTCGATCTTGGTGACGCCGTAGAGCGAAACCGGACGCAGCGGCGAGTCCTCGGTGCAGAACTTGCCCTGCTCGCCGACGCCGTAGCCGCTGTTGGTGATCGGCATCACGATACGCTGCTGCGGCGACATCAGCTTGCTCAAAGTCGCAATAGCATCGCGATTGGTCGATGTCGCCCCGATCGGATCCTTCTTGCACAGCGGCGCGCCGACCAGCGCCGCCAGCGGGAAGACGTAGTCGGCCTTGGCGACGAGCGGCTTGAGCACTTCGACGGAGCGCGCATCGCCGTTGACCACATCGAAATTCGGATTGGCGCAGACATGCCCCAGACTGTTCTGGTCGTACATGAAGTTGTCGAGCACGGTCACCCGATGACCGGCCGCCAACAGGTCCGGCACCAAGATCGAGCCGAGATAGCCGGCGCCGCCGGTGACCAAAATCGAATTTCCCATCACGCTTTCCCCAACCGGTACTTCTACAACCTCACCACCAGCCGCGCTAACGCGCGGCAGCGTCAAGAACCTCGCGCAAGCGCGTGATCTGCGGCCTCAAATCGAACGGGTGATTGCCGACAAAGAAACCGGCATCGTGCACGATATTGGCGTTCGGCAGCCCGTCGACGCATTCATAGTCGTAATGCTTGATCACGTCATGCCGGGTAATGCAGCCGCCGGTGATGATACGATAGCCGATGTCGGCGCTTTTCAAAGCCTGCATGATTTTCGGCCGCGACAGGCCGGCGTCGGGATTGAGCACAATGGTGAAGCTGAAGGCCGAGCTCTTGCCGTTGTCGCGCTGGATAATGAAGCGGTTGTCGCGCCCGAACAGTTCTTGAAACAGCGCCCAGTTCTTGCGGCGGGCCACCGTCATCGCCGGCAGCTTTTTCAATTGTTCGACGCCGATCGCTCCGCTCAGTTCAAGCGGGCGCACGTTATAGCCTGGCAGGATGAAGCGGTAGGCTTCATAGAAATCGTCCGACCGCTTGTCAAAGATCAGCTGAATCGTCCGGCAAATCGCGCACCCAGCCGTGCGAGCGCATCGATTTCATCAGCTCGTAAAGCTCGCGGTCTTCGGTTACGGCAACGCCGCCTTCCATCGTCGATATGTGATGGGAGAAGAAGGTGCTGAACGTTCCGATATGGCCGAAAGTGCCGGCTTTGCGGCCGCCAAGCTCGGCATCGAGCGATTCGCAATTGTCTTCGAGGAAATAGAGCCCCCGTTGGTCGGCGAAGCGCCGCATCACATCGAGCGCCGCGGGGTTGCCGAGAATGCTGACGCCGACGATGGCGCGGGTGCGCGGACCGATCGCCGCTTCGAGTTGCGCCGTGTCGAGATTGATCGTGTCGAGCTCGACATCGACGATTTTCAGCTTCAGCCCATATTGCTGCAGCGGGTGATAGGTCGTGGCCCAGGAGATCGCCGGAACAATCACCTCATCGCCGCGCTGCAGCGGCCGCTCCTTCTTGTAGAACAGCGCCGCCACGGCAATCAGATTTGCCGACGAGCCGGAATTCACCATCACCGCGTATTTGCAGCCGTGATAGGCGGCAAAGGCCTGCTCGAAGGCCGCGACATTGGGGCCGATGGTGAAGCGGTCCGACGCGATGACGCGCTGGATCGCTTCGATCTCTTCCGCTCCCCAGGTACTGGCGGCCAAGTCGTAGAACATGATTTGTCCCGTGCTAACCCGACAAGCCTGCTAAAAGGGCCCGCGAAATTTCGATTGATACGCGAGGTGAGCGGCTTTGGCATCCGGCTCCCAGGCGGGCGCGTTCGGGCGCACCATGGCGTAGGCGGTCTGCGCGATCTTGGAGGGATCAGGATAGAATTCCCGCTCCAGCGCCGGCGTGGTCGGACAGGTCGTCGGCGCATAACCCATCCGCTGCACGCGGATCGGCTTGCCGTTGCTCACACCCTCGACGACGCGGGCGACGATTTCGGCGCTGGCGCCGCAGCTCGTCCAGGCATTGTCAACGACGAGAAGCCGTCCGGTGCGCCGCACCGACTCGATGATGGTGTCGATATCAAGCGGCACCAGCGAAATCGGATCAATGACTTCGGCATGGAGGCCGATGTCGGCGAGCAGCTCGGATGCGCGCAGCGCTTCCACCAGCATGTTGGAAATCCCGACGATCGTAATGTCGTCGCCCCGCGTGCAGAGGCGCGCCTTGCCGAACGGCACTTCGAACGGCTCTTCGGGCACAAAGGCGTCGGTGAAATAAAGCAGCCGATGCTCGACGAAGATCACCGGATTGTCGTCGCGAATGGCGTGAATGAGGCAGCCTTTGGCGTCGTAGGCGTTGGACGGCGCCACCACTTTCAGCCCCGGCACGTGCATGAACATGGCGTGCAGGCCTTGCGAGTGCTGAGCGCCCTGCCCCCAGGACTTTCCGATCATGCTGCGCACGACCAGCGGCACCTTGACCTGGCCGTCATACATGTAGCGGCTCTTCGCCGCGATATTGACGAGCTGGTTCATGCACAGCATGAGAAAATCCATGCGGATATGGACGTGAACCGGCCGCATCCCGGCCATGGCCGCGCCGATGGCAACGCCGGTCATGGCGTCTTCCGACAGCGGCGTGCCAAAGACGCGCTCCGGGCCGAAGACATCGACCAGGCCGCGCGTCGACCCTTGGATCGCCTTATGATCGTCGACGTCGAGACCAAAAACAAAAACGCGCGGGTCGCGCTGCATCTCCTGCGCAACCGCTTCGCGGAGCGCATCGACATAGGTCAACAGGCGCTGGTTACTCTGCGGCGAAGACATTGGTGTACAGCGCGCTGCTTTCAGGGAATGGGCTGGCTTCGGCGAACGCAATGGCATCCGCGATTTCGGCTTCGACGTCCGCGTCGATGGCGGATCGGCGATCAGCCGCAATCAGCATGCCGATCTTGATGAGCTGATCGCTTTGCACCCAGGGCTCGCGTTCGGCAGACGCGCGATAGCCGGCGTCGAAATCCTCGTTCGGACCGACATGCTCCAGCCAGCGATAGGTGCGGCATTCGATGAAGGCGGGACCATCGCCGCGGCGTAGCGCGGCGACGGCGGCACTCGCCTCCGCGCGCAACTTCAACACATCGCCGTCCTCGATGCAGCGCGCCGGAATTCCATAAGTCTCGACACGTTCGCACAAGCGCTGCGTCGCCCAGCGCCGCGTCACCGGCGTGTGAATGGCGTAGAAATTGTTTTCGCAGACAAACAAGATCGGCAACTTATGCAAAGCAGCGAAGTTCAGGCTCTCGGTGAAGACACCCTCTTCGGTCGCGCCGTCGCCGAAAAACGCAACGACCACGCGGTTACTCTGCGTGCGCTTGAACGCCAGCGCAAAGCCAACCGCGAGCGGGATCGTCGTTCCGACCACGGCGCTCGTACCCAAAACACCATGCGGCATATCGATGAGATGCATCGAGCCGCCCTTGCCGTGCGCGACGCCCGTCGCCTTGCCATAGAGTTCGGCGAACAGGCCGCGCAGCGACGCACCTTTGGCCAGATAGGCCGCGTGCCCACGATAAGTCGGCGAGACGACGTCGTCGGACTCGAGCACGTCGCAAACGCCGACCGCCACGGCCTCCTGCCCGATCGAGAGATGAACCGGGCTTTTGATCTTGTCGGAGGGGTAGATGCGCGCGACCTCCTCCTCGGCACGCCTGATCTGGCGCAGCGAACGATAGATCCGTTCAAGCGCCGGCTGCGAAGGCTCGATCTGGACTGCAGGGCGCTGATTCATAAGGGCTATTTCGTGGAAGCGTCGTGAGGAGAAACCGCTATCGGTAGGCGCACTTAGCCCAAAGAAACCGGTCCGGTCTAGCCCACGGGCTATGGGGTCTGCGGCGCTTCGCGGCGGTGACAGACGGTTCCAAGTGGCGGGCGCGAATTGTAGTGATAGTTTCAAATGACAAAACCAAGAGACGTCGACGGAATGAGCAAGGCCGCCGAATGAAGTTTGCAAAACTGTTGGGGAATGGAAGCCGCACCGCGTCAACGCTGGTCTTTGCCCTCGCTTCAATCCTGTACATCAGTGCGGCGCAAGCCGCGCCTTGCCGCACCGGCGGTCCTTACGAGAAGTGGCTCGCCGATTTTGAGCGGGAGGCGATGGCACAAGGCGTATCGCAGCGCACCATCGCGACAGCCGCGCCGTTTCTAACTTACGACCAGAAGATCGTGAATATCGATCACGGCCAGCGCGTGTTCTCCCAGACTTTTCTGGAATTTTCCGACCGCATGGCCGCCGGCTATCGCATCCAGATGGGCGCCGCCAAGATCAAGACCTTTGCGCCAGTGTTTGCCCGCATCGATCAGCAATATGGCGTGCCGGCGCCGGTCATCGTCGCGTTCTGGGCGCTCGAAAGCGATTTCGGCGCCAATATGGGCAATTATCATTCGCTGAGCTCGATCGCCTCGCTCGCCTATGATTGCCGGCGCGCCGACCGCTTCCGCTCCCAGCTTCTCGATGCCATGCGGCTGATCGAGCGCGGCGATCTTCAACCTCAGGACATGATCGGTTCATGGGCCGGCGAGCTCGGCCAGACGCAGATGATGCCGTCGGAATATTACAAATACGCCGTGGATTACGACGGCGACGGCAAGCGCAATCTGTTGCGCAGCGCCCCCGACGTGCTCGGCTCGACGGCGAATTATCTCCTGGGCCTCGGCTGGCGCCGCGGCGAGCCCTGGCTCACCGAGGTACGCGTGCCGGCAAACATGCCGTCTGGCTTTCCTTGGGACCAGGCCGATCTCGATATTCAGTTGCCGCGGTCGAAATGGGCGTCGTTCGGCGTCACGCTCGCGGACGGCAAGCCGTTGCCGGCCGACAATCTGCCGGCGTCGCTGTTGCTACCGGTGGGACGGCTCGGCCCCGCTTTCCTTGCCTATCAGAATTTCCAGATTTACCTGCAGTGGAATAACTCGCTGGTTTATTCGACGACTGCCGCCTATCTCGCCACCCGCATCGCCGGCGCATCCCCGCTTCATCGCGGCAATCCGCCGCCTGCCCTGCCGTTTACCGATGTCAAAGCGATGCAGGGGATGCTGACCCATGCCGGATACGATGTCGGCGCCGTGGACGGTTTTCTCGGCTTGAAGACGCGCCAAGCGGTCAAGGCGACGCAACTCAAATATGGCCTGCCCGCCAATTCTTACCCGACTGCCGAGCTCCTCGCGCGGATGCGCTCGGGGCACTGAGGTCAATTCGCGCGCCGGTTCGCCCTCAGGTCGTCATCCCCGCGCATCTCCGGAGCCAATCATGTAAGGTGTACGGCAGTTGTCGTGGACGAAGCGCATGGCTTGGTGTTACACGACGGGCCGGTTGCGGCAGCCAAACCGGGGGCGACATCCGGTTTCGGGACGAAAATCGAAGTGCTTTCCAGCCCGCCTCGCTGTAAGCGCTTGACCGTGCCGCGCGCGGTAACACAAGATACTGAAAAGACATCAGTTTTTCTTTATTCCAAGGTAAAAGAGCGTGGCCGCGAAGCGCTTGGAAACACAATTTGGTGGAATGTTATAATGTTACATTGTGGGGACACATTTCCCCGACACTGTGAACAGCTCCGGCGCGGTGGGTGATGCCGCGACGACAATAATGGGACGGGACTTGTGAAATACGACATGCAGCAGACCCCTTGCGCCCAGCTCGCCAACGGGCACCGCGCCCTTTGGTGCAGTTTCCGCGCAGCTCCAGTCATTGCCGTGATGGCGGCGGCCATGCTGATCGCACCCGCCGCCTCCGCGCAGACGCAAGATAACTCAGCGCCGCCCACCGCTCCTGCAGCCTCACCCATCACCGCGCCTGCCGCGACTGCGCCCGCTGTCAATGCTCCCGTCCCGGCGCCTGCGATGAGCGCTCCGAGCAACACGGCTCCTGCCGAACCCGCGCCGGACGCGGCGCCGCCGCCGTTCGGCGGCGCGCAAATGGCGGAAGATTTGTCGCCGTGGGGCATGTTCCTCAACGCCGACATCGTCGTGAAGATCGTCATGATCGGCTTGCTGGTGGCGTCGGTCGTCACCTGGACGGTATTTTTCGCCAAGACTGTCGAATTGCGCGGGGCGCGCAACGACGTACGCCGCGACCTTCGCATCCTCAACGAGGCGGCGACGATCGCTCAAGCCCACGAGCAACTACGCGATGGCAACAGCGCGGTCGCGGTTTTGATGCAGTCGGCTGCTCAGGAAATTCGGCTTTCCGCAAGCCTGCGCGCCGAGGGCTTGAAGGAGCGCATTGCTCTGCAGCTCGAGCGCATCGAGATGTCGATTAGCCGCAAGGTGTCGCGCGGCACCGGCGTTCTCGCCACCATCGGCTCGACCGCGCCCTTCGTCGGCCTGTTCGGCACGGTGTGGGGCATCATGAACAGCTTTATCGGCATTTCGAACGCCCATACGACGAACCTTGCCGTCGTGGCGCCCGGCATCGCGCAAGCGCTCCTGGCCACCGCTTTCGGTCTTGTCGCTGCCATCCCCGCGGTCGTGGTCTATAACGTGCTGGCGCGCCAGACCCAGCATTACCGCGCCTTCCTGGGTGACGCTTCGGCGCAGGTCATGCGGCTGGTCAGCCGCGATCTCGATCGCGCCAAGCTACCGCTGTCGCAAGCCGCCGAGTAAGCGCGGGAACAAGAGCTGGTTCCAAGAGCTGGTCCAATGGCTATTCGTCTCGATCACGGCACCGACGAACTCACCGAAGTTCACGACATCAACGTCACGCCGTTCATCGACGTGATGCTGGTTCTGCTCATCATCTTCATGGTGGCGGCCCCGCTTGCGACCGTCGACGTGCCGGTCGACCTGCCCTCCTCCACCGCGCAGCCGCAGCAACGCCCGCCGAAGCCGGTCTACATTTCGATCAAAGCCGACGGCAGCATCGCCATCGGGGACGATCCGGTGCCGCGCGATTCGTTTGCCAGTGCGCTGATCGCCGCAACGCAGGGCGACAAGGATCAGCGTCTGTTCGTGCGCGGCGACAAGGCGGTGCCTTATGGTGACGTCATGCAGGTGATGAACGCGCTGCGCGACGCGGGCTATCTCAAGGTCGCGCTGGTCGGCATGGAATCTCGTGACGTCAAATGATCGCGCGCGTAGCGACATGGTTCGAGGATGAGGATCCGAGCGAGATCCGGCGCTGGGCCATCGCGGCGGCCGTTGTGGTCGCCATTCACCTGGTCGTCCTGTGCCCCTATGCCTATTTCTATCATCCGGAAGAGATCGGCGACGACGCGACCCCGATTTCGCTTGATCTGTCGCCGTCCGACGACACCGTCGATCAAGCCGAGATAGCGCCGACCCCCGAACAGCCACCGCCGCCAGTCGAACAGCCGCCACCGCCCCCACCGCCGCCGCCGACACCACCAGCGGCGGTCGTCGAGACGCCGCCGCCTCCACCGCCGAAGGTTGAAGAGCAGCAGGCGCCGACGCCGCCGGTGCCGGCGCGCACCAAAGGTGGCGCGCCGCGCGTCGCACCAAGCTGGGCAACGTCGGTCACCCGGCGCCTCGAGCAATTCAAGCGATATCCGGCCAGGTCGCGCGATCATAACGAAGAGGGTGTCGTCCTCTTGAGTTTTGTCGTCGATCGCACCGGCCACGTGCTCTCGCACGAGATTGTTCAAGGCTCCGGCCATCCCGATCTCGATGCCGAGGCCTCGGCAATGATCGAGCGGGCCCAACCGTTGCCGCCGTTCCCGGACAGCATGAGCCAGGATCAGCTCGATCTTACCGTGCCCGTCCGCTTTTCTTTGGAACACTGATCGTCTACCTGCTTGTTTACTTGCCGTATTGCGCCCCACCGCCGGAAAATCACAGGAACACCCTTATGCGCAGCAAACCATGCCTGACGTCGTCCGACGCGAAGAAGATCCTCGCTGCCTGCGAGGCTGAAGCCGCCAAGAACAAATGGGCGGTGTCGATTTCAATCGTCGACGACGGCGGCTTCCTACTCGGCTTCACGCGCATGGACGGCGCCGCCGCCATCACCGCCGAGGTCTCGGCCGGCAAAGCCCGTACCTCGGCCATGACCAAACGGCCGAGCAAGTTCTTCGAAGACCGCGTCAAGGAGCGCCCGGCGTTCGCCGGCTTTCCTGCTGGTATCCTGATCCAGGGCGGCCTGCCGATCGTTCATGACAGCGAATGCGTCGGCGCAATCGGCGTATCGGGCGTGCAATCGCACGAAGACGAGCAGGTTGCGCAAGCCGGCGTGAACGTGCTCGGATAGGTTGCTGAATTCGCAGAATCTTCGGCGGGCGCGGCCCGGCCGGCAAGACGGACGCGTGAGGACAATATGCTCCTCGGGGCGGCGACCGGTATCACGACGGACGGTCGCCGTGCGGCGGCTGCTTTACGCATTGCCATGCGCATTGCCGGTTCGGCCGCAATTGCTGCCTTGCTTTCGGCAAGTCCGGCCGGCGCACAGGAGCATCATGACGCGCAAGCGCTTGCCGACCAGGCTATTCACCGGCTCGATCTGCAAACCAAGCTCCTGGCCGACCAGGCGATCCACAAGCTGGATCTGCAAACCGAGCTGCGCCGCGAAGAAAAGCAGCAGGAGCCGTATCAACTGAAGCTGCCGCCTGAAACCGTGTGGATCGCGGTGATCGTCAGCGTCATCATCCTGCTTTACGCGTTTCGCGACATGATCCCGGTGCTGCGCGCCGGGCGTAGCGGGATGTGGGCCGAAGACGAAACCGCCGCGCTACAGGCCGGCCCGCGCGCACCGGAAGTCGTGCTCGACGCGGCCGACGAGCTCGCCGCCCAGGGCCGCTTCGTCGAAGCCATGCATGTGTTGCTGCTGCAGGCACTGGCCGATATCCGCAGGCGCCTCCGCGAGGAGTTCGCCGATTCCATGACCAGCCGCGAAATCCTGCGCAGCCGTCAGGTCTCGGACGCGCTGCGCCGTCCTCTGCGCGATGTGATCAGCCGTGTCGAATGGACCTATTTCGGCGGGCATCCGGCGGTCCGCGACGATTATCTCGCCTGCCGCACGAGCTTCAGCGCGCTTGTCGAGGCCCTGCATTATGGTGCGGGTGCATGACCGGCGTGCTTTCGCAGCGGCTCTTGATCGGCTGGATCGCGGCCGCGGTGCTGACCTTTTTGGTCTCGCTCTATTTCATGGGCAACAGCGAGCAGAGTACCGAGACCGTCGGCGCGAGTACGTTCTCGCGCTCGGCGATCGGCTACGCCGGGATCGCCGACGTGCTGCAGAAGCTCGATATGCCGGTGCTCAAGAGCCGCAGCGACTCGCTTGGCAAAGTCACGCCGGGAGGCGTCCTGGTCATCGCCGAGCCGCTCCCCGGCGCCAAGAACGAAGACATCATGCGCACGCTACTCAAGGCCGACACCATTCTGCTCATCTTACCTAAATGGGTCGGCCGCCCGAGCGAGAGAAAGCCCGGCTGGATCAGCGAGGCTGTCCCGATCGACCAAGTCGCCGCGAGCTGGGCGCTGCGTCTGGTCGCGCCGAAAGCCGATCTCGCCGACGTCGGTACGGCGGATTGGACGACGAATGCGCTCAACATCACGCCGAATATAGAAGCTCCGATCCGCCTCATGCACGGCGACCGCCTGCAGCCGATCGTCGGCACCTCAGACGGCATGCTGCTTGGCCAGATCAGAGACCGCAACCGCAACATCTGGGTGCTGTCGGATCCCGACGTTATCTCGAATTACGGTCTGGCGCGGAGCGGCAATGCGGCGCTCGCCGTCGCGATCATCGAGCGCCTGCGTAGCGGCTCGGGCAGCGTCGTGTTCGATGAGACCATCCACGGCTTTATCGCCCAGCCGGCAAATCCGCTGCTACTGCTGTTCCGCTTTCCTTTCGTGATGGCGACGATACAGGGCGCGATCGCGATCGCGCTCCTGCTCTGGGCGACGCTCGGGCGCTTCGGCACGCCGCAGCCTGCGCCCACGGCCTTGAGCGCCGGCCGGCAGGGACTGTTGGAGAACATCGCCAAGCTCGTCGACATCACCGGTCATCGCGAGGTGATGATCAAACGCTACGTGCTCGAAACACTGCGCGACGTCGGCCGCCAGCTGCACGCGCCGCGCGGGCTTTCGACCGCGGGCTTGATCGGCTGGCTGCAACGCGTCGGCACCGCGCGCAACGTTGCCACCGATTGCGGCCCGCTGATCGCGGAAACCGCAATGCTCGGCGAAAGCCGGGTGCGCAATCCGGCCTCGCTGGTCCGGCTTGCGCGCGAGATTCATCGTTGGAAGGGGGAGATTCTCGATGGACGTTCAGGACATCCGCGCGATCGCTGACGGCATGCGCGGCGAGATCCGCAAGGCGGTCGTCGGCCAGGACGAGGTGATCGATCTGATGCTGACGAGCCTGCTGGCGGGCGGCCACATTCTCTTGGAGGGCGTGCCGGGCACAGCCAAGACGCTGATCACACGCGCTTTCGCCGCAAGTCTGGCTCTGCAATTCGGCCGCATCCAATTCACGCCGGATCTGATGCCGGGCGACGTACTCGGCACGAACCTGTTCAATTTCCAGACCAACAGCTTCCTTCTCACCAAGGGACCGATCTTCACCCAGCTCCTCCTCGCCGACGAGATCAATCGCACCC
Source organism: uncultured Alphaproteobacteria bacterium (assembly GCA_963746715.1). GTDB lineage: Bacteria > Pseudomonadota > Alphaproteobacteria > Rhizobiales > Xanthobacteraceae > BOG-931. The sequence continues at coordinate 11,101 of CAVVCW010000010.1, forward strand.
CGCCCAAGACCCAGGCCGCGCTTCTGCAAGCCATGAACGAACATGTCGTCACCATCGACGGCAAGGATTATGAATTGGGCGACGATTTCATGGTGGTGGCGACGCAGAACCCGATCGAACAACAGGGCACCTATCCCCTGCCCGAGGCGCAGCTCGACCGCTTTCTGTTCAAGATCAACATCGATCATCCGAGCCGCGATGAGGAACGCGACATCGTGCGCCGTCACGGTCACCGTTCCGCTATGCCGCGGCTTGAAGATTTCGACATCGCGCCGGTCGCCGACAGCGCGACGCTTGCCGCGGTGCGCGAGGCCGTCACCTATGTGCGGCTGTCCGAGCCGCTGATCGATTATATCGTCGACATGATCCGCGCGACGCGCGAACATTCCTCGCTCGAAGTCGGCGCCTCGACCCGCGCCGCCAATATGCTGGCATCGGCCGTCCGCGCCTTTGCGGTGCTGCAGGGACGGAATTTCGTCATTCCGGATGACATAAAAGTCCTCGCTTTGCCGGTGCTGCGTCACCGGGTGACGATGTCGCCGAGCGCGGAGATCGAAGGCCTCAGCGCCGACCGCATCCTGCGCGAAGTGCTCGACCAGACGCCGGCGCCGCGATGACCCGGCCGACGCTGCGCGCGGTCCTCATCTTTGCCGCCGGAATTCCGCTGGCGCTCTTGCTCGTCATTTTCGACCCGAAACTGTGGCCGCTGTCGTTCAATTACGGCGTTCTTGTCCTCATCGTCACCGCAACCGACCTGGCGCTAGCCTTTCCGCCGCGGCTTCTCAACGTGAAAATCGCTGCCCCCGACCGGCTTTATATCGGCGAGCGCGGCGCAACGACGATAACGATCCCGGCTTCGGGCTTCCGCCGCACCACCCGCTTCGAAGCAATCGCCGAACAACGCGGCGATATCGAACCGTCGGAGGTCGCGGCCGGCGAACTTGTGCCCGGCGCCGAGGCGCGGATTTCGCTGCCGCTGGTGCCGCGCAGGCGTGGCCGCGCCAATATCGATCAAGTCTGGCTGCGCTGGCGCGGACCGTTGTCGCTGGTCGAGTTCACCCGCCGCGTCGCCGTGAACCGCACGGTCGACGTGCTGCCCAACGTCCGCGGCATTCACGGCACGGCTCTGCAATTCTTCATCCAAGAGGCGATCTACGGCATCAAGACGCAAGTGCAAAAAGGCGAAGGCACCGAGTTCGAAGCGCTACGCGAATATACGCCGGGTCTCGACAGCCGCTTCATCGACTGGAAGCATTCGGCACGCCATCTCAAGCTGGTCTGCAAGGAATTCCGTACCGAGCGCAATCATCAAGTCGTCATGGCGTTCGACACCGGCTATCTGATGCTCGAGCCGGTCTCGGGCTTCGCCCGTCTCGATCACGCGATCAATGCCGGACTACAGCTCGCATGGGTTTCGTTGCAAGGCGGCGATTTGGTCGGCACCTATGGCTTCGACGCCCGCGTCCGCCAATACATGACGCCGGTCCGCGGCGTATCGAGCTTCCCCCGCCTGCAGCGCGCCACGGCCGAGCTCGACTATCATCAACAGGAAACAAATTTCACGCTCGGGCTGGCCGAGCTCAATGCACGGCTCAAGCGACGGGCGCTGGTGATCCTGTTCACCGACTTTGTCGACACCATCACCGCCGAACTCCTCATCGAAAGCATGCAGCGGGTCGCCAACCGGCATTTGGTGGTTTTCGTCACGCAGCGCGGCTCGGTATTGCAGAACGCCGTCGATGCCGCGCCGCATCAATTCGCCGATGTCGCACAAGCCGTGATCGCGCAGGACTTTCTGCGTGAGCGCAGCATCGTATTCGAGCGGCTGGAGCGGCTCGGCATCCAATGTCTCGACGTGCCGAGCCAGAACTTGCCGGTCGCACTCATCAATCGCTATCTGATGATCAAGCAGCGCGGGCTGATATGACGCAAGCCGTCAACCTGATCGACGAGGCCAGGATCGCAAGCCGGCAAGCCGCCGGCGGCGCGGCGCCGGGCAGCGGTGCACTTGTGCTGAAAAGCCGCGAATTTCGTAAGGGACGCGAGGAAGGCTGGCGCGAGCTTGATGACATGGTGCAGCGCGTCGAGCGGCGCGGCGTGCATTCGCTTTCGCTCGACGAATTGGAACGCCTGCCGATCCTCTATCGCGCGGCGCTGTCGTCGCTGTCGGTTGCGCGCACCATCGCGCTCGACCGCAATCTCCTCCTCTATCTCGAAAACCTGGCATTGCGCGCCTATCTCGCCGTCTATGGACCGCGCGTCGATCCACTCGAAGGGCTGCGCAAGTTCTTCGTCCACGACCTGCCGGCCGCGGTGCGCGCGGCGCGCTGGCATATTCTGATCGTTACGCTCGCGCTGCTCGCCGGTGTCGCTGCGGGCTTCATTCTGACCGTTCAGGACGAAAGCTGGTTCACCTCATTCATGCCTGCGGATATGGCAAGCGGCCGTGGACCTGCGTCGACGGCCGCGCAACTGCGCGACAAGGAACTGTTCGCGCCATGGCCCGGACCGGTCGAGGCTTTCGGCATATTTGCCAATGTGCTGTTCAGCCATAATACCGCGGTCGGCCTGCTGTGCTTCGGCCTTGGCCTCGCTGCCGGCATTCCGACGCTGATGCTCGTGGTCTATCAGGGACTGAGCCTCGGCGCCTTCGTCGCGCTGCATTACGATCGCGGCCTCACGGTCGACTGCCTCGGCTGGCTGTCGATCCACGGCACCTCCGAATTGGGCGCGCTTATTCTTCTCGCCGCGGGGGGGCTCGTGATCGCCGACAAGATCCTGTTCCCCGGCCGTTATTCGCGTATCGAAAATCTCGCTCTGCATGGACGCCAGGCGGCGCAGATGGCCGTCGGCGGCATCCTGATGCTGTTCGTCGCCGGCATTCTCGAGGGCGGCTTCCGCCAGTTCATCCAAAGCACGCCGCTGCGATTCGCCGTCGGGCTCACGATCGGCGCGCTGTGGATTGCCTATTACAGCCTTTGCGGCCGGAGCAAGCGCCAATGAGCGCCGCGCAGGATTCAGATACGCCGGTGCTGGCGCACGAGCGCACCACGGAATTTCTCGAAGGCGGCAAAAAGCTCAGGCGCCAGATCGTCACGCCTGAAGGCGTGCCGGTGCCGATCGAGATCGCAAATTACGGCGCTCGCCTGACCGCCTTCGTGATCGATCTGACGATCTGGTGCTTGCTGACGCTTGCCATTTACGTTCCCATTCTCGCGTTGATGGGCAGGACCGGCGGCAGCCTGATCGCCGTCTCGATTGCGCTGTTCATCGGCTTTCTCGTACGCAATTTGTATTTCATCTATTTCGAACTGGCCTGGCGCGGTGCGACGCCCGGCAAGCGCATCGTCGGCCTGCGCGTGATCGACCATAACGGCGGGCCGCTCGTCGCTTCGGCGGTGATCGCCCGCAATCTCACCCGCGAGGTCGAGATGTTCATTCCGCTCGGTGTCTTGTTGCACGCGGGCAACGGCGTCAATTGGGAACAGCTTGCGATCGTCGCCTGGGTCATGGTCTGCCTTGCCATTCCGGCCCTCAACAAAGATCGCATGCGCGGCGGCGACTTGATCGCAGGCACGGTCGTGATCTCGTTGCCCAAAGTGGCGCTGCTGAGCGACCTTGTCGAACGTGCGCTGAAATTCACCTTCGCGCCCGCTCAATTGCAGGCTTACGGCGCCTTCGAACTGCAAGTGCTCGAAGAACTGTTGCGGCGTCCGCAAAGCAAGGAAGGCGCGCACGTTCTTGACGACGTCTGCGACAAGATCTGCCGCAAGATCGGCTGGACCGGCCCCGTGCCGCGCAATGATGTCGTTATCTTCCTGCGCGACTTCTATACCGCCGAACGCGCTTTCCTTGAACGCGAACAGCTTTACGGCAAAGCACGCGCCGACAAATACCAACGCGCGCCGCACGCCTAGGCTAGGCGTTTTAGTCTACGCATGATTTTTTCCGAAAACCGGTTCCCACTTTTCGGGATCATGCGTTAGTCGAACACAGCGGCAATCTGATCGGTGTCGACGCCCTCTTTGGCGACGCGCAAATCGTGATAAGTCACCACCGCCAGGATGGCGTTGAAAGCGCCCAAGACCGCGCCGCACAACACCGACACGACAAGGCCGATGATCACGCCGCCGGCCGCCCTCGCGACGCCATTCAAGATGGACTGTGCGGTGCCGCCGACGAACAACACCGCGATCCAGATGCCGAAGATTTTCCAGCGGTGGCCTCTGGTCAGCCAGGCGCTGCGTCCCATGCTCTTAAACGGGCCAAGACGCTCGACGACACAAGCCGGTACGGCGACGAACAGCATCGTTATCACCATCAAGCCCGGGAACACGAGCAAGATGGCGGCCAGCGCCGCGAGGAGAGGCATGCAGATCGCCACGCCCAAGACCGGAAAAAATCGACGCAATCCGACCTTGATCGACTCGCCCAAATTGACCGGCAGGCCGCGCATGTCCTCGAATGCGCCATAGAGCACGATGGCCTGACTGAGCACGTTCAACACCAGCGTCGCGATGAACCCAATCGCAACCCAGCCGCCGTTGCCACTCGCTAAAACAGCCGTCGTAGAGCCCGGCGAGAGTACAAGCGCGCTCGGCAAATAGGCAATCGCCGAAATGATGCCGAACGGCAGCAAGTTTCGCGAGAATATCGAGACGGTCCGATTGAAAACGTCACCCGCACGAAAATCAGTTTCGGCGAAACGCCCCGCCGGCAAAAATCGATCGGTCATGATTATTTCCAAAATGGCTCAGTGCGCAGTCTCAAGCCACAAGCTTAGCAGCACGCAATCCCCGATCAACAACATAAGCTGCGCAATCTAGTCGAACACGGTCGCGACCTGATCGGCGTCGACGCCTTCCTTGGCGACGCGCAGATCACGATAGACCACGGCTGTCGCGACCGCCGCGAAGGCGCCGACCACCATGTCCCAGAGCACCTGCGGAGCCAACACCAAGGCAAAATAGCCGAATGGCCTGATCGCTTGGTCAAGCTCCATTTGCACAATGATTTCCGCCATCACGATCGCAAACCAAAGGGCGAAAATCCGCCAGCGAGAGTCCTTGGTGAGCTCGGCGCTGCGCCGCATGCTTTGCACCGGGCCAAGACCTTCGACCACGCAAGCCGGCACCACGACAAAGAACATAGAAACGACGATAGCAGCCGGGACAATTATCAAGGCGAAGCCGAGAATAGCGAGACCGACCACGGCTATGGTGGCGCCCAGAGCCGGAAAGAACCGGCGCAGCGCGACACGCAAGGCCTTGGTCATATCGACCGGCCGGCCGCGCATGTCGTCGATCACGACATCAACTACCGCGGCGCCGGCGAAAACGTTAAACACAACGTACAATGCCTGCGAGATGCCCATGGCTAGTACGACGTCCGCAGCGGGCGAATCGTCGTTCGTGAACGTCACCGGGACATTGATCAACAACGCGGCGATGACGTAGAGCAGCAAGAACGGCGCCGCGTGGCGCCGCAGGATCGAAAGGGCCTGGGCAAGAACGTGACCGAGGCGAAAATCGCGTTCGACCGCCTGCCCCGCATGACCGCCCGCCGACAGGAACGGCGGCAGCTTCCCGCCTTCCGCGGGCTGGGGAGCGTCCGAGCCGGTGTGACCCGCCAACGTTGACGTGCCGGTCATGCTGTTCTCCAAATTGGCGGAAAGCGTAGAAAGACAGCCAGGGCGTCTTGGATATTGGTCGTTCCGTCACCATTGCCGGTTCAGCTTGGTGACGGGAGAGCTGCAACGCCCCGGCTAGAACACCGCATTCAGGCGTTCATTCCCGCGACAGCGGGAATCCAGCATGAGTTCCGCTTGCACGGGGCGAGCGGAACGTGGAAGCGCCGGCACTTAAGGCGTCACGCCAACCCGCTCGCGCGCGCCTGATCCTTCGCCATCACCGCCCAGTCGTGCTCGGCTTCGCCGTGCGCCACGGCGCCCACCAGCCGGTCGCGCCAGACATTGCCGCTGGGAAGCGGCACACCGACCGCGCAGCCGGCTTCAAGCGCGAGATTGGCATCTTTCAATCCTAAAATCGCACGCTGGCCGGCGGGAAGATATCGCTCCTCGGCAATCAGCTTGCCGTAGATCTTATAAGCCGAACAAGCGAACAGCCCGTCGGTCATCACGTCATAAAATACCTCGGGAACGACATCGTATTTGCGCGTCAGCGCAAAGCCCTCGCCCATCGCCTCGATGGCGCAGCCGAGCACGAAATTATTGGCGATCTTGATCGCGGCGGCGGCGACCGGATCGGGGCCGGCCTCGAAGGTGCGCCGCGCGATGGCGACAAACAGCGGCCGGCAGCGGTCGACGCTCGCCTTGTCGCCGCCGAGCACCATGCCGGCCTGCGCCGACGCGACGACTTCCGGTCGGCCGAGCATCGGCGTTGCGATCAAAATCTGCCCGGCATCGGCGTGCAATGTCTTGAGCGCCTGGACGCAGGCAACGCTATGCGTGCCGGCGCAGATGTGAATGCCGCCCTTGGGCAGCGACGCCAATAAGCCACTGGCGCGCGTTACCACTTCGGTCACCGCGGCGTCGTCGGCCAGCATAGTGAAAACCGCCTCGCCGTAATTGGCCGCGGCCTTGATCGAGTCGAGCGGCTTGGCGCCGAGCTCGATCACGCTCTTCAGTCGTTCGGCCGTGCGATTATAGACGCCAACCTCATGACCGGCCTCGATCAGACGGCGCGCCATAGCCGAGCCCATGCGGCCCAGCCCGATGAATCCGACTTTCATGCGTGTCTCCTGTCAGAAGCAGCTGGAACGCTATCAGCTCAGCTGCCCCTTCACCCATTCGAGTTCGCGGCACACGTTATCGACAATGTCACCCTTCTTGAGGTTCTCGGGCAACACGTCCCAGGTATAGGTTTCGACTTCCAGATGCCGCGACAGAGGATTTTTCTTGTGGAAACGCAAGCCGTCCTCGATGGCAAAGCGCGTGGTGCGGAACTGCCCGAGATCGTCGAGGAACACCGGCACGTGAATGTGGGTGCGCCATTCCCGCGGTCCCGGCTCCTTCTCGAACGCGACGATCGCATCGTCGACGTTGAGAAACTTCGTCAGCTTGCCGTCCTTCTTCTGAATCGTCTGCGTCAGGTAAATGGTCTTGGCATAGCGCTTCATTGTATTGACGACGTCCTGCGTCACTTCGGGTATGTGCAGCGCGGCAGCTTCCTGAAACTTGAAGATCGGAACGCCGCCGTCGACGAGCTTCTGCAAGGATTCCGAGATATCCTCGTATTCGACCGCTTGGTGGCAGATGTCGTACACGATGCCGACATGGCGGCGGAGCGCTGCGTTCGCTTCGGCGATCGGCACACGCGCGAGCTTGGCGAGCTTTTCGACCGATGCACCTGAATAAAGATGATCGCGGAAATAGGCGACCGTCTCGTCTGTTGTCTCAAGAAAACAATATGGCTCCGGCTCGAGCGCGAGCTGCACGCTGCATCCGGTCTTGTCTTCGAGCGCGATCAGATGCGCGACCACGCGCAGCACGTGATCGGTATAGCTTGCGATCACATCGTCGCCGGTGACCCGCGGCTTGAAACCGAGCGGCGCACTCTGGATCGACGGCGCGATGCCGGCCGGGCAGACGTCAGCGAGCACGTTGGCGACATTGATGGTGTATTGCGTACGCTCCTCGCCGCGCCAATCCGGCTCGTAGACCTGCTCCTTCACCTTGTCGCCCTTGAAATGCCCGTAGACGAAGGCGTTGGCGGTGTAGATGTACATATCGTTGTCATCGAGAAATTTTTTCAGCTTGGCACGCTCCGCCGGGCTGTTGGCGAGCGTTTCCGCCGAGCTTGCGGACAGCCGGATGCACACGCCGAACGCCGTGTTGCCGGCGATCCGCGCCTTCACTTTCGGCAGATAGGTGACGAGTGAATTGTATAGCTGTTCCCAGTTGTCGGCCGGATGCACCAACGTCGAATAGGTCAGATGGCCAAGCCCATTACCGAGATCCATATCGCGTTTCCTGTTTCCGTTTCTCATCCCCCGCCGCAGGCGGAGGCCCAACCCCGGCCGTCGGCGCCGGTTGTCGGCAACCTGGATAGCCAAGTTTCGCCGGCAGCGAAAGCCATTGCTCTTCTGCCCCGCGATGCATCGGCCGGTCGCTCATGCCGGACGTGACGAGGACGTAGCCGTCGTCGTCGGGGACATCATCGTCCTCGACAAAATTGCGGCCGAAGGCATGGACATCGATGCGATGGTTTTGGTCATCGTCGCGGTAAACAAATGCGGGCTCGCCCAAAAACTTCGCCCAGCGCCCGCTCGCGAGCGGTCATCGGCTCGGGCAATGCCGGGACACGACGAGGCGAATTCCAGAACCACGAGCTTTGGAAGCGGCTTCTCGACCATACAATGTTCCTGCGGCATCATTCCAGAGCGAGTTATTTCTGCACGAAGAAGAAATCCTCATGCCCCGGCAATGAGCCATAGGTATAGGGCTCTTGCCGGCCGGCGGTCGCTTCCAGCACGTCGTCGCGCACCAGCCGGAACAGCTTGTCGACCTCGACATTGGGGGTGGCGATGCGTTGCACCAGCGCGACAGCAAAGGGACTGTCATTGCCCTGCCCGTCGAGCGCGGTCTGACCGTGCTTGGCCGCATAGACGACCAGCGTCCCGCCTGGCACCTTGATCTCGCCCAGCCCGCGATCCACCGAACGCACGACATATGGATTTTGCGGACTTTGCGAACTTTGCGGACTTGCCGCGGAGGAGGCCTGAGTCAGGCCGACATCGAGGGAAGCGGTGCGATGCAGGGCCGCCAAAAACGGATTGGTGCGGCAGGCATCCAGCAGAACCAGCTTCAGCTTCTTGGCGCCATCGACAGCCGCTATCACCTGATCAAGCACCACGGTTTCGTTCATCAGGTCGCGAGCGTCGGAAAGCCTGGCGTCGACCGGGATCAGAAAGTTGATGCCGTAGGCTTCCATGCCGTGGCCCGAATAATAGACCAGCGCCCAGTCGGCCGTGGCCGCCTCGGCCGCGAAGGCGCGCAGCGCGGCGATCATCTTGTCGTGCGTGCCGTCTTCCAGCACCGTTACCGAGTTGAAACCGACGGCGCGCAGCGAAGCACCGACGACCTCGGCGTCGTGTTCCGGGTTCATCAGCTTGTTGGCGTTGATATAGGCGGCGTTGCCGATGACGAGCGCGACGCGGCGACCTTGCGGGACGGCGGCCGCAACCGGCGCCGGAGCGGCGACCGCAGGCGTCGGAATCGAGTCCGGCGATGTCGCGCGCGCCGGCGCTGGCGGGATGACCGGCTGCGGCGCGCCGGAGGCAAAGGCGGCGAGCCGCGTGCGTGCGGTCTCGAGGCTTTGCCCGGCAATGTCGCCCTTGAACTCGCTCGGCGAATTCAGCGCCTTTTCATACTCGGCCCGCGCGCGCGCGACATCGCCCTGTTTCTCAAAGGTGAGGCCGCGGCCGACCAGAGCCGGGATATAGCCTTGCGACACTTTCAGCGCCTGGTCGTAGTCGGCGAGCGCGCGATCGAACTCGCCGCGGTAGCGATAGAGGTCGCCGCGGGTCAGGAACGGCAGCGGGCTTTGCGGATCAAGCCGGACCGCTTCATTCTGATCGGCGAGCGCGCGATCGAGATCGCCCTTCATCCGCCAGATTTCGCCGCGGGTGGAATAGATCGCGGGATTCTTCGGATCGCGACGCAGCGCCTCATTGGCGTCATCGAGCGCGCGGTCGAAATCGCCTTTGGTGCGCAAAGCGACGGCGCGGTTATTGTAGGGCGCTGCCAAAGTCGGCGCGAGACGGATCACTTCGCCATAATCGGCGATGGCTTTGTCGTAATCGCCCTTGTCAGCATAGGCCGAGGCGCGGCCGTTATAGGGAAAGGCGAAATTCGGATCGAGCCCGATCGCCGCGTTGAAGTCGGCGATGGCGAAGTCGACCTCGCCCTTGGCGCGCCAGGCATTGCCGCGGCTGTTATAGGACTTGGCGTAAGTCGGATCCGCCTTCAGCGCGGCGTTGAATTCGACAATGGCGTCGTCGTATTTGCCTTGCAGCAAAAGGCCGACGCCGCGGTGATGATGGCCGAAGGCTTGCAGATCCGCCGGCAGATTGGCCGCGCTCAAGATGCGCGTGCAGGCGGCCACTTTGAGGCTCGGAGCGGTCATCTGCTCGCAGTCGCTCTTGTCCTTGTCGGTGAGCGCGGCCGCCGGCGCGATGGACAGCGCCAGCATCACGGCGACGGCAGCTTTGCAGGCCAAATGCATCGCCAATCTCTCGCGGCGGTCAGTGAATGTCGGGATCGAGCGTCTTGGCGGCGGCGATGTCGGCGTCGCCGCCTGGGGTATCGCCGCCCCTTTGCCGGGCGATGCCGCGGAAGTAAAGCGCTTGGGCGTCTTTCGGCGCAAGCTGCGTCGCCTTGGTGAGGTCGGCAACGCCCTTCGCTGCGTCGCCCAGATTCAGATAGAGCGTGCCGCGATGCAGATAGGCGCGCTCGAGGCCCGGCGTCCTGGCAATGGCGGTGTTCAGATCGGCGAGCGCCGGCTGCGCCTTGTGCTGGCCGATATAGGTGGCGGCGCGGCTGACCAGGGCATCGGTATTGGACGGATCGAGCTTGATTGCCACGCTGAAGTCCTCAATCGCCTTGTCGAACTGGCTCTTGTCGTCGGCTTCGATGGTGCCGCGGTTGAAATAGGCATCGGCATAATTGCGATCGAGCTTGATCGCCGCAGTGAAATCGGCGATCGCCCGATCCGGCTGGTGAAGGTCGCCATAGACATTGCCGCGACTGTTGAAAGCCGCCGCACTCTTAGGGTCAAGCTTGATAGCCTCGTCGAAATCGGCAATCGCTTGCGCGCTGTTGCCAAGCTGCCGATAGGTGATGCCGCGGGAATTATATAGATCCGAATCGTCGGGCTTCAGCGCGATGGCTTTATCGAAATCCTGCAGCGACAGATCGTAATTCTGCGCATTGCGATAAGCGATGCCGCGTCCCTTCAGCGCCGGAACCAGCGTCGGCATTAGCGTCAGCGCCCGGCTGTAATCGGCGACAGCCGCGCTTACATCGCTGCCGCTGCGGGCAGCGTCAGCCCGGAAGTTGAAGGACACCGCGCGATCAAGCGTACTCGACTCCGGTGCCTCGATGATCCGCGTGCACGCAGCGATCACATCGGCATTGGCCGGGAGCGCGGCGCAGAGCTTCTGGTCGGCCGTCGGCGTGAAAGCCGCCGCCGGGCTGAGCGGGATACCCGCAAAAACGAGAATGAGTGCGACGCGGAGCAAGACCGATCCTCAGCAGGCTCGACGATCCTAGCTTTAGACGCACAGCGGGAGCCGCAGGTTCAGCGCACTTATACTACTTAATATGCTCGACTTTCCCTGAAGCCGCCGAGCGGATGATGGCTTCGGTCACGGCAACGCCGTGGATCATCTGGTCGTAGGGAATGGGATAAGCCGGGCCGCTCTCGGCGGCCTTGGCGAAGGCTTCGAGCGCCGCGCGCGAAATATCCATGGTCTCGGCCTGCCAAGTCTTGGCCTCACCTTTGATCGGCTGGAATTTGCAGGCGCCGAACAGGCGGGTGCGGCGTTCCTCCGACGAGGCGCCGGCGACATGGGTGACGCCTTCGAGCCGCAGCCAGCCCTTTGAGCCGAACACCTGGAACGAGAACCCCGGCCCGGTCGTGGTCATGGTGCCGAGATAGCCGGACATGCCCTCCTTCATGCGGAACAGGATCGAGGTAGTGTCGTCGGCGTCGATCGCGGCCGCGCGGCGGAAACTCTGCGTGAAGACGTGATCGATCGGCCCGCACAGATCGATCATGCCGTCGACTGCATGCACGCCCATCGGCATCAGCCCGCCGCACGGCGTCTCGTGCGGGTCGGCGCGCCAATGGCTCGGATTGATGAACAGCACGTTGGGAAACGTCATCGTAGCTTCAATGTGCAGGATGGTGCCGAGATCGCCGTTGCGGACCATCTCGCGCAGTTTGATCATCTCGGGATGGATGCGGCGGTTATAGCCGAGCGCGAGCGTGACGCCGGCCTTCTTCACGGCGGCGACGGCATCCTCGGCTTCCTTCTCGGTCAGCGTGAATGGCTTCTCACAGTAGATGTGCTTCTTGGCAGCCGCGGCCGCGGCCACCTGCGCGCCATGCATGGAATGCGGCGTCGCCAGAACCACCGCATCGATATCCGGATCGGCCAGCACCGCCTCGTAATTCGGCGCAAGTTTGAACCCGTATTTCTTGGCGAAGGCTTCGGTGTCCGGCGTCACGGTGCGGGTCGTACCCGAAATGAGGCGGATCGCGCCGCTGTTCTCGGCCGCCTCGACCAGCGTTTTGCCCCACCAGCCGAGACCGACAATGGCTGCATTGATCATGCGCACAAACTCCCCCTCAAACGCCGGCGGCGATCACCAGAAGACAACATCGCTGCGGTAGTGCATCGCCACGATCAGGCAACAGATCGCCCAGAACAGGCAATATTCGCAGCCACCGATATTCCACAGCCATTTGCCCTCGGTCACCTTGTGCACCTGATAGCCGGCGAAGAGCAGATGAAAGCATCCGATGACGCCGGCATAGAACGGCAGGATCGCGAAAATCAGCCCGATGGCGAGGAAGGTCTCGATCACGCAAGCCGTATACATCCATACCGCCGGCGGATTAAGCTTGGCCGCTTTGAAGAAGCCGAGCGCCTCGGGCACGAAGAACTTGGCGTAGATATGCGGAATGAAGAACAGCCCGCAGATCAGCCGCAGAATGTTAAATTCATTGGTGAGGTCAAAGTTCTGGACCAGATACGACATTGTTCCCCGTAGTCCCCTCTCCTGTTTCGGCAAGCTTAACCCACCGCTTCTTGGATTGCTATTTCCGGCAGACTGCGCTGCCCATCGCATTCAAGCGTCGAGCTCTTTGAAGTAACGGTAGATGCCCCACTGGCTGAACGGAATGCGCCGTTCGGAGGCGAGATAGGCCTTGATGCGGGGGCGCCGTGCCACCCGGTCGCGTAGCGCGACGAGGCCCGGAATTTTCTTTTCGAAGCGCTTCATCCGCTTGGGAAAGGCGTAGCGCAGACCCTCGACGATCTGGAACAGCGACAGGTCGACATAGCTGAGGCTGCGCCCGACGGTGAACTTGCCGCCGTTCTTCTGCAATACGCGCTCGAAATAGCCGAGCATTTTCGGCACCTGATAACGCCAGAAATCCTTGGTGCGCAGCAGCGCCGCAGGCTTCTGCTCCTCATAATAAAGCCAGCCAGAAACCGGATGATGGGTGTCGTGGATGCGCACGACGAGATCGGTGATCGTGAGCTGCAATTGGTGCGCCCATAACCGCGCCGCCTCGTCGCGCGGCGCGAGACGAAGCCGTGGCCCGAGGTAGAATAAAATCTCCGCGGTCTGCGCAATGACGAGCTTGCCGGCTTTGAGAAACGGTGGCGCGTAAGGCGGATATTTGACGCCTTTGCCGTCCATGATTTTCTGCATCGCCGCCACGCCGGTTTTGCCCTTCCGGCGCGCAACGTCGACATAGTCGGCACCGGCCTCTTCGAGCGCGAGGCGGATGAATTCGCCGCGGCCCTGAATGCTCGGCCAATAGTAGAGTTCGTAGCGCATGTTTCGGCCCAACTATTAGCCGACCGGCGCTTTATATTGCTCGTCGCTTACGTGCTCCAGCCAATCGACATGCTTGCCGTCGAGCAATTCCTGCATGGCGACATGCACCATGTTGGTCTCCGGAGCCGCGCCATGCCAATGCTTCTCATTCGGCGGGATCCAGACGACATCGCCGGCACGGATCTCGCGCATCTTGCCGCCCCAGGTCTGCACTCGCCCCTTGCCGGAGACCACGAATAACGTCTGGCCGAGCGGGTGGGTGTGCCAGGCCGTGCGCGCGCCGGGCTCGAAACGCACCAGGCCCGAGCGCAGGAGCGCCGGCGCCGGCGTTTCGATAATCGGCTCCTGCCAGACGACGCCGGTGAAGCTGTCGGCCGGTCCGCGGCGCGACGGCCGCGAGCCACAAGGGTGAATGTCCATCTTCGTCTCCTCCTTATCGCGACCTTGGGCGAGTGAGCGGCGGTCGGCGCCGGTAACATAGTAAAAATTCGGCAGCGATACTCCGGCAATCGGGGCCAATCCAAGCATCGCAGTTTTCGGGCGCATGCGGTAATATCGCGGCGTGGGCGAACCTGCGATATCGAGGGCAGTATAGTGTTCCACGTAACGTTTATGTGGCGTCCTGCTTATTCGCGCGACTCCGCCCGCGCCTTGACGGGCCGAGCCGCACGAGCCGTGATGCTATTATGCGTCATCGCCGGTTGCGGACTAGCGCTCGGCGCCTGCTCGAAATGCGACGTCCCAAATTGGTCGGCGCCCCACGCCTGCCATGACGGGCCGGCGCCGCAATAGCCATGCGGACCAACACCGTCAAAGCGATAAGGCGGACGGTGTTCCTGCTCGCGGTCGTCGCGATCGGGTTTTTCGCGATCCGGATCTATGTCTCGCAGCGCGGCCCCGCGCTGTCGCGGTGGCACACTTATGTTCCGCACGAGTTGAGCGTTGCGGAGCTCGATGCCGCCGACTGGAACCGGTATCTGGCCGAGGAAGCCAAGATTTTTGCAGCCGTCCGCACCGAGGTGACGGACAAGCTCGATCCGCAAGATCGCGCGCCGCTGAACCGGTATTTCGCGGACAGCCCGATTTATCCGGGCCGCTTTTCGCAAGACTTCAATCGCTCCTATGTGCTGGAGCCGAACAGGCCTCCGGTCGGCGCAGTAGTGCTGCTGCACGGCCTGACAGACGCGCCTTACAGCCAGCGTCATATTGCCGAAGCCTATCGCGATCACGGCTTTGTCGCGATCGTGATCAGGATTCCCGGTCACGGCACGGTGCCGGCCGGATTGACCGAGGTCGAATGGCAGGACTGGATGGCGGCGACGCGACTTGCCGTGCGGGAAGCGCGGCGGCGGATCGCGCCCTCGGCGCCCCTGCATCTGGTCGGCTTCTCCAATGGCGGCGCGCTCGCGCTCAAATATGCACTCGACGCGATTGCCGATCCAAAGCTCGCTCCGCCGGATCGTCTTGTTCTGATCTCGCCGATGATCGGTATCACCCGCTTTGCGCGCTTCGCCGGGCTCGCCAGTCTGCCGGCTCTGCTTCCGCCCTTCGCCAAAGCCGCTTGGCTCGGCGTGGTGCCGGAGTTCAATCCGTTCAAGTACAACTCGTTTCCGGTCAATGGCGCGGTTCAATCCTACCGGTTGACGCAAGTGCTGCAGCAACAAGTCGCGCAATATAGCCGCAGTGGCGATCTCGCCCGGCTGCCTCCGATCATCACTTTCCAGTCCGTCATGGATTTTACGGTCAGTACGAGTGCGATCGTTTCGGCATTGTACGATCGTCTTCCCAAAAACGGCAGCGAACTCGTCCTGTTCGACGTCAACCGGACGGTCAAATTCGGCATGCTACTGCGCCCGAGCGCGGACACCAAACTGGCCCAGTTGCTGCCGCAACGCGCGCGAAATTATCGCACGACAATCATCACCAATGACGGCGTACCAAGCGGCGAGGAGGTCGAGCGCACGACCGAGGCGGGCGAAACGAGCGAACACGATCGCGCCTTGGGCGTATATTATCCGACGGGCTTGTATTCGCTCTCGCACGTCGCCCTGCCGTTTCCCATGACAGATTCCCTTTACGGGCTGACACCGGATCCGAACGAAAGCTTTGGCATCAATCTCGGCGCCTTGGCGCCGCGTGGGGAGCGCAACGTCCTGATCGCAAGTCTGGACTCATTGCTACGCGCGTCTTCCAATCCGTTCTTCCCGTATATGATCGAACGAATTGACGAGGACATCGGCAGCGGGAAACGTGTGGAGAGTCAGGCCGCGGCGGCGTCGCTACCGCGGGCGAGTGGCGATAACGGAAACCAAACGTCGGGGTGGACGTTCAACGACCTGCTCTCGCTTATTTTTGGTTCTGCGCAACAAGACGACTCCGATCCGTCGTCTGAACCGTGAGCCGTCGGACCCTCTGAATGCGCGCGATTAGTCCTTACTGTCGAAGGCGCCGGTTTTCGCCTCGCTGAGCTCGGCTTCGACGGCATCGATATCGGGCAGCGCCTCGTTGCGCAGCCGGCCATAGGCGTCAGCGAGCTGCCGCGGCGACATGTCGGCAAAGGCGGCGGACTGGTCGGCGCGCCACCATGTCCAGAACAGCCGCGCCAGGATCAGAATGAGCGTGATCTGAAAGATGAGGCCGAGAAACGACGCGGCGCCGGTCAATTCGCTGGTCATGCCGTGACCGAACACAAGGCCCAGCACGCCGGCGCCGAGGAAGCCCGCGGAGAAACCGCCGACCACGCCCGGCCGGTTGAACAATCCGCCAAGCGAGCCCCCGGTTGGCTGGGCAACCTGCGTCAGCAACGCATTGCCGGTATCACCCACATCGCGGGTTGTGCCACCGCCGGAAAAGCTCTCGCCGATCATGTCATTGCCGAGAACCGCCGTGCTGAACGGCAATGACATGAACCGCGCCAAACTGCCGCCGAACTTCCACTCGCTCTTCAGCCGCGCGTCGGCACCTTCCGCTGAGATGAACAGGCTCATCATCAGCGCGGTCAACATTGCCAATGACCGGAACCAAGACAGCCGAAACGGCGGCGTGGCGGCCGCGGCATAGTTGCGAACGAAACAATTCACGTGCTGTCGCCCTTGTTATGCGGATGTACGCCTTTACGCGGATGATTCGGACAATCCGTGCCCGCAGCCTATTTCTACGCCCAACACCATGCTCGCCGATCTGCCGCAAAGCGTCGCACGCGCTCGTGTCACACCTTACGGTCTTATACGCGCCGGACGCAAAGCCGGTTTCGTGCAGACCAGTTCTGCAAGGCGTTCCAGCGTCACTCGGCTGTCACTTGGACTTTGGCGGCCAAACGCGCGACCGGCCGCCCATCACGCGGCCAGCGTTTCCTTCACGGCGTTGACAAGCTGCTTGAGCGTGAACGGCTTTGCCAAGAACGCAAACTGACCGTCCGCAGGCAGATGCTTTTGGAAGGCATCTTCGGCATAGCCCGACACGAAGATGATTTTGAGGCCCGGATTGCGCGTGCGCAATTCGCGCAGCAGCGTCGGCCCGTCCATTTCGGGCATCACCACGTCCGACACGACGAGATCGATCTCGCCTGCGGACTTTTCCAGAACGTCGATGGCTTCGACGCCGTTGCCGGCTTCAAGAACGGTATAGCCGCGCGAGGCGAGCCCCCTGGCATTGAGCCGACGCAAGCCCTCCTCGTCTTCGACCAGGAGGATAGTGCCCTCGCCCGTCAGATCCGCGCTCGCGGCTCGCTTGCCCGGCTCGGCGGCCGCCGCTGCCAGATCCGCCGCCGCGGCGCGCTCGGCCGCGAGCTCTTGCGCGCTCTCCTGCGCACTCGCGATATGACGCGGCAGGAAGATACGAAAGGTAGCGCCTTGCTGCTCGACCGAGTCGACGTAGACGAAGCCGCCGGTCTGCTTGATGATGCCATAGACCGTGGAGAGGCCAAGTCCAGTGCCCTTGCCCACCTCCTTGGTGGAGAAGAACGGCTCGAAAATCTTGTCGAGGATTTTGGCGGGAATGCCGGTGCCACTATCCGCTACTTCCACCAGCACATAGTCGGCAGCCGGCATGCCTTTGCCGCGATAGCGCTCGCTGTCCTCTTTGGTCACGTTGCGGGTGCGCACCTGCAAGCGTCCGCCGCTCGTCATGGCGTCGCGCGCATTGACGGCGAGATTTACGATCACCTGTTCGAACTGCGAAATATCGACCTTGACCGGCCACAGATCGCGGCCATGGACCACGGTGAGCGTAACCTTTTCGCCGATCAGCCGCCGCAGCAGCACATTGAGGTCGCTCAGGACTTCGCCGAGGTCGAGCACTTGCGGGCGCAACGTCTGCTTGCGCGAGAACGCGAGCAGATGCCGGACCAGGCTCGCGGCCCGGTTGGCGTTCTGCTTGATCTGGATGATGTCGGCGAATGACGGGTCGGTCGGCTTATGCGCATTGAGCAGAAAGTCAGTCGCCATCATGATGGCGCCGAGCACATTGTTGAAATCGTGCGCCATGCCGCCGGCCAGCTGGCCGATCGAATCCATCTTCTGCTGCTGGGTGACCTTGTTTTCGAGCTCCCGCTGCGCCGTGGTCTCGAGCGCATAGACGATGGCCGCTTCCTGGTCGCGCTCCTCTTCCTCGACTGCAGTCACGTAGAAGCGGCCGAACCGTTCGCTGCTGCCGGAGAGCATCGCATCGACGGGCGCGATATCGCTCTCGCCTTGCGCGGCGAGCGCGATGGCCGCCTTCAGCGCATCGCGGTCGCGTTCGACCACGGTGGCAAGGATCGAGCGGTCGGTGCTTTGGTCCTCGCCGCCGGCTTCGTTGCTCACTCTTGCGCCATAGACCCTTGCGCCGTGGAACAGCCGCGCGAACAGCGGATTGGTGCGCACCACGCGGCCGTGCTTATCGATCGTCGCGATCGCCATCGGCGTGTGATGGAAGAACCGCATGAAGCGGATATCGGCGGCGCGCTGCGGGTCCGTGCCGTCGTCGCGCGCCCGGTTGAGCACCAGCGTGCGCGAAGCGCCAGGCGCGCCATCCGCGCCGAAAGCAAGCTTGTGAAACATCCGCACCGGCAGCGTGCGCCCGCTGCGGGTGCGCAGATCGAGGTCGAGCACCTCGGTCTTGACCTCGCCCGCCGGCGCCCGCAGCGTCGTCAGCAAAGCGGCGCCGTCGCCGGCGACCAGATCAGTGATCTTCAAGCCGCCGGAACCGACCTGGGCCAGGTCCTGGTCGAGCCAATTGGCGAGCGTAGCGTTCAGATAAACGATGTCGCCTTTGTCGTCGACGGAGAAGAACCCGGCCGGCGCATGATCGAGATAATCGATGGCGTGCTGCAATTCCTGGAACACATTTTCCTGGTGCGCGCGCTCGCGCGTCACGTCCGACAGCGACCACACGGTGAACGCGTTCTCGCGCCGGCGCGCACCAAGCGGCCGGATGCGAAGCCGCAACCAGCGCGCCGGCCGGCCTTTGGCTCCGGCAATGCGGACCTCTTCCTGCAGGCCCCTGCCGTCTCTTGCTGCTTTCAGCAGCCGGTAGATTGCCTCGGAGGCCTCGGCGTCGCCGATGAAAGCACGCTCGACCGGCCGCATGTCATTTGAATCGGACGCATTGGTCAGATCAAGATAGGCGGCATTGGCATAAACCACCTGACCGTCGCTGCCGGTGACGACGATGCCGTCGAAGGCATTGTCCACCACCGATTTGATCATCGGATGGCTCGAGCCCGCGGCCGAAACCCGTAAGATGCCGCAGGCGAGCGCAAACAGCGAGAACACGCCGACGGTCGCCAGCACCGCCAGGAATCCGAGAATATATGGCTCGGCATTGCTGCCGCCCATCATCACGATCGCGGTCGCGGCTGCGACCAAGAGCGCGGCGACCAAGAGCACGAGCGCGATGCTGCCGCCGCGGGCAACGTTGCTGGCGCTGCGATCGATCGAGGGACGCGGCACCGCAACAGCGGGAGCCTCAATCAGGGACCCAACAGCCTTCGAATCGGCACTGCCGGACGCCGTCATTGTCCATATGCCCCGTTTTCAGCGCCTCGTTTATTGCCTTTTTCACTGCCTTGCGTCGCTGAATCGCGCAAGGGATTTTGGTGAAAAGGTGCAAAATCCCGCATCATTCGGTCAGCGCGAAAACATCCGGCCCAGGCGTCATCGGCGGAAGGCTCCACGCAGCCGCATGACATAACCGATGATTTCGGCAACGGCGCGGTAGTGTTCCTGCGGAATCTCCTGGTCGATCTCAACCGTGGCATGCAACGCGCGGGCCAAAGGCGGGTTCTCCATGATCGGGATATCGTGGGCCTCGGCGACCTCGCGGATCTTACGCGCGATCAGATCGGCGCCCTTGGCGACACAGACCGGCGCATTCATGCCGCGCTCGTATTGCAACGCCACCGCGAAGTGCGTCGGGTTGGTGATGACCACCGAGGCTTTGGGCACCTGGGCCATCATGCGCTTTCTGGCGCGGGACTGCCGCAACTGCTTGATTTTGCCTTTGATCGCGGGATCGCCTTCGGTCTGGCGGAACTCCTCCTTCATTTCCCGTACCGACATTTTATGCCGGTCGTACCATTGCCGGTACTGGAACAGGTAATCGGCCGCAGCGACGACCGCCAGAATCGCGACGACGGTGCCGAGAAGCTTTATGGCCAGCGAGCGCACGACCGGCAGGATCAGCGCCGGATCGACATCGATGAGCCCGCCCATAATGTGGCGCGCCGGCCAGAGCAGCGCGCCGATCACGGTGCCGAATAGCGCGAGCTTGGCGAAGCCTTTGGCAAAATTGGCCAAGGCCACCATGGAAAACAGCCGCTTGAAGCCCGCGATCGGCGAGATTTTCGACAAATTCGGCTTTAGCGGTTCGAACGAGAAGATGACGCGGTGCTGAATGATGGTGCCGGCAAAAGCCGACACGGTCAGCAGAAGGAGCGGAATGCCGAGCGCCGCCAGCAGCATCCCGCCGAGCGACCGCGTCAGATCGACGAGAGAAGCGCCATCCGTCGGAATTTCGAAGGAATGCGCGAGCAGACCCCGCATCGCCGTTTGCAGGCTCAGCGCCGTGGGGCCGGAAAAGATCATCAGCGACAGCGTCGCGCCGCCGATCATGAACCAGGTCGAGACTTCGATGCTTTTGACGACATCGCCGCGTTCGATCGCCTGTTCTAGGCGCCGCGGGGTCGGGTCTTCTGTTTGTTCTGCGTCGTCCGGTTCTTCGGCCATCGGCGGCTAGCAACCCGTTTCCAGCATGCTCATGCGTGCGGCGCGATGTCGTGCAACACGCCGGTCGCGTAATCGAGAAACATTCCCATCATAGCGCCGAGCAGCAGCACGAGGAACAGAAAGCCGAGCAGGATCGAGGCCGGCAGCGCCAGGAAATAGACCTGCATCGCCGGCATCAGCCGCGACAGCACGCCAAGCCCGAGATTGAACAGCAGCCCGAATACCAGAAACGGCGCGGACAACTGAATGCCGATGCGGAAAGCACCGGACACGGTCTTGGTCACCAGCGCCGCGGCGTCGCCGGTCGAGGGCACCTCGCCGGGCGCAAACAAAGTGAAGCTGTCATTGAGCGCGGCCAGCACCAAGTAGTGCATATCGGTGGCGAAGAATAACGTGATCGCCAACATTGTCAGAAAATTGCTGACGATCATGCTCTGCTCGCCCTGGCTCGGATCGACGGCAGTGACGAAACCGAGACCGAGTTGCTGGGCGATCACCGAGCCTGCGACCTCGAGCGCCGAAATCGTCAGCCGCGCGGTCAAGCCCAGCACGGCGCCGATCATGATCTCCTCGATCACCATGACGATGGCGGGTCCGATCGCACCGCCGACGAGGTGATAGTCGGCGCGATGCAGCGGCACCAGCACGGCGGCGAGAATGAGCGCGATGGTCAGCCGCATCCGCGGCGAAATCCCCTGCTCGCCGACGCCCGGCAGGAGCATGATCATCGTTCCGGTGCGTGCGAAGATCAGGAGGAAGGTCGCTCCGAGCGCCGGGAGAAACGACACATCGATATGCACGGTTCAACCCGCTCAGCCGTTGGTGATATGTGCGGTGATGCGGATGAAATTGGCTTGCAGCCTGTCCGCCATGAACGGCAACGCGATCAGCATCGACAGGAAGATCGCTATGATTTTCGGCACGAAAACCAGCGTGGTTTCCTGAATCTGCGTCAACGCCTGCAGCAGCGAGATGAGGACGCCGACGACGAGGCCGACCAGCATCATCGGCGCAGAAACAAGGAGCAGCGTCACGATCGCATCACGTGCGATATCCAGCACTTCGGGTCCCGTCATCTTTGTTGTTCTTTCCCCTACCCTGTCACGCCACCGTGACGCTGCTCCAAGTTCCCCCGCAGGCACCCCGCGCCAGCGATTTCAGATCTGCATCTTAAGAATGTCTTCATAGGCCGCGATCACCTTGTCGCGCACCGAGACCAACGTCTGCACCGCGGTTTCGGTTTCAGCGACCGCGGTGACGACGTCGACCATATTGGCCTTGCCGCTGGCAACCGCCTGCGCCTGCGTATCCGACTTGTGCGCGGCTTCGGAAACATTGTCGATGACGGTCTTGAGGACGGCGCTGAAATTCGGCCCCGAACCCTGTGGCGTCCCAAGCCCGCTGGCGATGTTTGCGGTATCGGTGCCCATCCGCGAAAGCGCGGCATAGGCATTGGCGGCGGCGGCTGTCGGTATCGGCATGTTGTGTTCTCAGCTGGCTCTAAGTCTTGATCATGTCGATGGTGCGCTGGAGCATCCGGCGCGTCGCCGTGATCACGTTAAGATTGGCCTCATAGGACCGCTGCGCGTCACGCAGATCGGTCATCTCGATCAGCGTATTCACGTTCGGATATTTAACGTCGCCCGCGGCATTCGCGGCCGGATTGCCCGGCTCGTGCCGGACCAGAAAATCGGAACTGTCGTTCTGGATCGGTCCAAGCTGAACGGTACGAGCGTCGAGTTCGCGGTCTAGCACGGTGTTGAAGGTGACAATGCGGCGCCGATATGGATCGCCGCCGGCGGTCTGCGACACCGAATCGGCATTGGCGATGTTTTCCGAGATCACGCGCATGCGGCCCATCTGCGCGCGCAGGCCGGTGGCGGCGACGGAAAGTGATTTGATGAAGTCCATGATTCAGCTCTCTTCAGTTTCTCCGCAATCCTCGCGACCGGCCGAGGATTTTCATTTGCGCATGATCTTTTCCGAAAACCGACATCCGCTTTTCGGAATCACGCGCTAGCTCCTGTCGATCGCAATTTTGATGAGGCCGAGACTGTGCGTGTACATCGACGTCACGGCCTCGTAGTCCATCTGGTTGGCCGCTACTTTCATCATTTCGTCTTCGTGACTGACCGAGTTGCCGCGCGGCCGGATGTCGTAGCGAGCGCTCTTATCGGTGGCGAACGGCGAGTCGCCCCCGCCGGACGGACCGGCGATGTGATTCGGATCTGTGCGCTCCAACCCGACAGACGAGGCCACCGACAACTCCTGGCTGAAGTCCGGCGCCGCGATGTCGCGCGCGCGATAATTGGGCGTGTCGGCGTTGGCGACGTTTTCGGCCAAGACCTCCTGCCGCGCCTGACCCCACTGCATGCGGCTGCGCAACATCGACAGAATCGGAATGTCGGAAATCGGCATCGGCGGCGTCCCCATCGGCCAAGAAGTGCAAGAGGAACACGGTTTGGCACTGGGCAGACTTTGCCGGGCGTATGGTTAATGGCAGGTTAAAGGCGCTTTCAAAGCAGTTTTGCCATTAATCCGCCGTTTACCATGAAAAAGCTTTATCCATCGGCCTTGTTGTGAAATTCGGCTATGATTTTTAATTGTTTGTTAGTAATCACGGCGGCAAGTATTTCCGGCGCTGTTAACTTTTGGGGACCGCAACCTTTTGGGCTTGGTCGAGCGCCGAGGCGAAACGGGGAGTAGTGCGGATGGATAGTCTGTTGGGAGCGGAGATGCCGCTCGCCGTACGCTTCTTCCTGGCATTCCTCATTGTGCTGGGTCTGATCGGTGCGATCGCGTGGGCGTTGCGGCGATTCGGCACCGGACGCTTCCGCGACAACGCACGCGGTCGTCAGCCGCGGCTCGCGGTGATCGATCATGCCAGCGTCGACGGCCGACGGCGGCTTATTCTGGTCCGGCGCGACAATGTCGAGCATCTCTTGATGATCGGCGGACCGACCGACGTCGTTGTCGAGCCCAATATTGTGCGTGCGGTGGGATCGCCGCGCGACGTGCCGGGAGCGCGTCCGGCCGCGGGGATCGAAGCACTGCCGCGCGCTATTCCGCTCCCCGAGAACGGAGGCTCGTGGCCGTTGCAGCCGGAGCCGGCCGGAACCACTTTGCGCCCGCCGCGCCCTGAACCGATGCCCGACGAAATGCCGCCGCGGATGCCGCAGCCCACCGCCGAGCCGCCGCCGCGCCCACAACGCGACACGCTTGCGGCGCTGGCCGACGAACTCGGGTCGCGCCCGCCGCCGCCGCGCCGCTCCGTGTATGCGCGGCCGCAACCGGCGGAGCAGCAGCACATCGAGGCCGATGCAGAGCCGCATCTCGATATGCCGGACGAGGTGATCGCGCCGCCGCCGGCAGCGCCGGTCGTCGCACCACCGCCGCCCCCTGCTTCGCCCGTAGCTGCGCCTGCCGCAGCTGAAGCCGATCAGAGCAATGCCGATCAAAGCCTCGCCGACATGGCGAGCCGTCTCGAAGCCGCGTTGCGCAAGCCGAACGCTCCGCCCGAGCCGCGTCGCCCGATGGCGCCACAGTCCATGGCGCAGCGGCCGGCGCCGGCGTCCGAGCCCGCTCATCCGACCGACGCTTTGCCGCCGCGCTCGCCTCGCCCGTCTGAGGCCAGATCTGAGGCCCGATCTGAGACTCGGCCGCAGCGGCCCGAAGCAAAGCCGAGCCAGGGCAACAAGACCGCCCTTTATGACAGCCTCGAACAGGAGATGGCGAGTTTGCTAGGCCGTCCGACCAAGACTTGACGCTCGCGTTAGGAGGCCGCCGCGTTCGGTTCATAACCGTAGCGGCCTCTGTAGCGGTTCTTTTGTTCTCGGCGACGCCGCTCGCCGCGCAGGATATCAGCATCAATTTCGGCCAGGGCGCCGCCGCCGGCGGCGGTGGACTGAACGAGCGCATCATTCAACTGATCGCGCTTCTCACCGTGCTGTCGCTGGCGCCATCCATTCTTATCATGATGACGTCGTTCACACGGATCGTCGTCGTGCTGTCGCTCTTGCGCACCGCACTCGGCACCGCGACGGCGCCGCCGAATTCGGTCGTCATCTCGCTGGCGCTGTTCCTCACCGCCTTCGTCATGGGACCGGTTTTGACCAAGGTCTATGACGTCGGCGTCAAGCCGCTCGTCAACAATGAGATCAGCGTCAACGAAGCCTTCGACCGCGCCAGCGTGCCGCTGCGCGGCTTCATGGAAAAGAACGTCCGCGAGAAGGACCTGCAATTGTTCATGAACATGTCGGGCGAAAAGACGCCGGACAAGCCGGAAGACATGTCCATGCGCATTCTCATCCCGGCCTTCATGATTTCCGAACTGCGGCGCGCCTTCGAGATCGGCTTTCTGTTGTTCCTGCCGTTCCTGATCATCGACCTCGTCGTCGCTTCCGTGCTGATGTCGATGGGCATGATGATGCTGCCCCCGGTCGTGGTGTCGCTGCCGTTCAAGCTGATCTTTTTCGTCCTGGTCGACGGTTGGACCTTGGTCGCCGGTTCGCTGATCCAGAGCTACGGGACGTAAAGTCTTCGGCGTCGCGATCGAGGTTCGCTATGCCGCCGGCCATACGCCGGCGTCTTCAAGCTCTTTCATCGCCGCGTCGGTGAATTCGGCCTTGGGGCCGTCGCCGCCGATTACGAACATCAGGATCGCATCCTCGCCGCCGGGACCCGCCGCGACATTTTCGAACCGCCGGATAGCCCCCGGCGGAAACGAGATGACGTCGAGCGGATTGAGATCGATCGATTCCACTTGGCCCGCGTCGTTCTCCCAACTGCAGCGCCAAACGCCGGTCATGGGAATGAAGGTTTCGTTGGTGTCGTGGTTGTGCATCATCGGGCCCCTGCCCGGCTTGGCGCGGCAATAGCCGAGGTTGAAACCTTCGGAGATTGGAATTGCCGCAAGCCGCGACGCGTCGTCGCCGACCGGCGATGTGACGGCGCCACCCGATCCTTTCGGCGGCTGAAAGCCGATCACGTTAAAGAGCGTCCGCTCGCATTGCGGCGCCTTGGAATCCGGCAGTCCGCCGTCGGAGCCTTTGAGATCTCGAAATCGCGCCACGCGCTTGAGCATGTCGGCGCGCGAAACCCCGAATTTCGGCAGTGTTTCCATGGTCGCTTCTCCCGTGTTTGCGGCGTATTTGCCGTCTGGCCTATGCCGGCATCCGCAACACCGGCTTGATTACAAGCCCGGATGAGGATTCCTTGGCCGCCCGGTTGATGTCGGCAAGATCATAAAACGTGATCATCTTCTCGATCGGGAATTTGCCATCCACCATCAGATCGACCAGGCGCGGAATGAATTCTTTCGGAAAGCTGTCACCCTGGATCACGCCGCGCACCACGCGACCTTCCTGCAGGAACGGCATTTCGAGTGACACTTCATTGCCCTGACGCGCGCTGCCGAGGAGTACGCAGGTGCCGGCCGGCAGCAAACACTCCGCAGCTTCGCGAAACACCTTGGGCAGCGCCGACGTGTCGATCGAATGACGCACGCCGCCGCCGGTGACGGCGCGGACCTCGGCAACAATGTCTTCGCAACTGCCGTGGTCGATGACATGGGTGGCGCCAAGCTCCCGTGCCAGATCAAGCCGGCGCCGATGAACATCGATGGCTACAATCGGCTGGCAGCCCGCGATCTTCGCCGCCATCAAGGCCGAGAGGCCGACAGCGCCGACGCCGAATACGGCAAAACCGTCGCCCGGCTTCGGCCGCATGACGTTGAACACGGCGCCAGCGCCGGTCTGGCCGCTGCAGGCCAGCGGGCCCAGCAGTTCAAGCGGAACGTCCTCGCGTATTTTGACCGCATAGCGCTCTTGCGTCAGCGCGAACGTGCCGAACGAAGATTGCTGAAAGAACGCACTGAAAACCGGCGCGCCGTTCTGCGACAAAAGCGTCGAGCCGTCCGCGCGCGTGCCGTTCATTTTCAGGTCAAACGCGTGCACGCAATAAGAATGTCTGTGCTGCGCGCAGTTTTCGCATTGGCCGCACCAAGGAAACGACATCACGACATGATCGCCGGGGGCAAAAGAAACGACGGCCTCGCCCACGGCGTGAACAATGCCCGCGCCCTCGTGACCATAGACGCCCGGATAGGGTGAAGCGTAGTAACCGTCACGGCCGTGCAGATCGGTCTGGCACATGCCGCTCGCCACCACCCGGACGATCAGTTCGTCCGGGCGCGGCGCGCAGAGATCCAAGGTTTCGATGACGAACGGGCCTGATCGCTCGCGAACGACGGCGGCCTTGATCTGCATGTCCGGCGCTGCCTCGTCCCTGTCACGGTGTCCCGATCACGGCCTTACCTGGCGAACGGCGCCATCACATCGCCGTCCTTATATTGCGGCGGATAGAGGATCACTTGCTTGCCCGCTGTCCGATATTGATCGAGCCCGCTGTCGTCGACGTTTTGGAACTGCACCATCAACAGCCGCGGCGTCGCCCATTCGCCTTTCTCGTCAAAACGGATCGAGCCGACGATCGTATCGAACGCGTTGTTGTGAATGTAGTCCGAGAGCTTGCCGTCATCGAGCGATCCGTTCGCCTTGACCGCCTGCTCAAGGATTTGCATCGCGGCAAAGGCGAAAGGCGGCTGATAGAAGCCGAGCGGATCAATACCCTGCGCCGCCGCGCGTGCCTGATAGGCCTTGAGGAACTGCTCGATGCCGGGAAAGCTCATGGTCGGCCCGGGCACGTAGAGATGATAATTCACGACGCGCTCAAGCTTGGTGCCGAGCTTTTGCATGAACACCGCGTATTGCAGGCCGACCATGGCGCCGCCGAACATCTGCGCCTTGAGCCCGATCTCGGTCGCGGCCTGGATCAGCCCGACGGAGTCGAGCGGATAGGAAGCGACAAAGACGATATCCGGATTAGTCGCCTGGATGGCGCGCACGATCGGCGAATAATCCACCGTCGACGGCGGATAAGTGCGGTCGTAGACGATGTCGAGCCCGAATTTCTTCGCGTTCGCTCGCGCTCCTATCATCGCATTGTTGGAAAAATCCGCATCCGCCCCGACGATGGCCACCGTCTTCGGCGCCGGCGTGATCGTCTTGGCGACCTCGAAGAAGGCATTGCTCATCACGCCTTTGGCGTCCGGTCCCCAAGCGGCGGTCTGGAAATAGCGCGGATAGTGGAACGCGTCGTTGCTGCCAAGCGCAACCAGCACCATCACCATTCGCTTGCGCTGCATGATCTCCGGCATCGCGGCAACTATCAAATTGGTCGCCGCCCCCATCAGGAGATCGACCTTGTCGATATCGAGCAGCTTGGCGTAGATGCCGGGCACCGTCGAAGCGATAGACTGATCATCGTAATAGACGAGATCGACTTGGCGACCGAGCAATCCGCCCTCGGAGTTGATGCCCTCCTGCCAAATCTGTTGCGCCAGCAGATTGGCTTTGCCGGACGACGCCAAGCCGCCAGTCAGCGATGCGCTGAATCCTATCTTGATCGGATCGGCAGCTCTCGCTGCGTTGCCCACAAACAGCGCGGGAAGCACGCCCAGAACGATCGATCTTTTGGTTATTCCAGGCAAGGAACGCCGACCCGATTCATGATCGGTCATCACACCCTCCCCATGTCGCCGGCATGTTCAAGCACGCCGTCTTCTCAGCAGCATTGTCCGGGCCGACGGCTGAACTGTCAATGCAAGGCCGACACGGTGTCAGACCACGGAAGAAAGATTGCGCGTGCGAATGTCGGTGTGGGCAAAGATCAAGTACCGCCTGCTCGCTTTCGATGGCGGGATCCGAAAGTCGTCTTTCTGTTGCTCAAGAGCGTGCGGCGCAGAGTCAGCTCCGGCTCGTGGGGCGCTGCCCACGCTCACGCGTGAGCGGACAATTTCGTCCGTCTACTACGGTGCGTGATTGTCCAGCGCCGCGGTATCGAAGCTCCGCGCGGACGGTGCGCGCGCGGCCTTTATCTTCTTTGCCGACGGGACCGCCAAATTCTGCGCACTGTTCCCGCGGGGTTTGGTCGGCGGCGCAATGGGCGCAGCCGGCGGCTGCGTGGACGCTTGAGGTGGTGCGCCGCCGGGCACGGACGCCGTCGGCGGAGTTGCGGGCGCCGCAGTCATAGGCGCGGGCATTGCGACTGACGCCGCGCTCGATTCGGGATAGCGCGCCTTCATATCGCGCAGGAAGCCGTCGAGCGTATCAATCGAGGTCGCCGCTTTGGCGATGACGGCGAATTGGTCGCCGCTCGAGCCGAGCGGCGCCGAGACGACCTCGAACACTTTCGCATCCGGCGTCTGCGCCATCTTCGCCGCATATTTTTCGCGGAAGCGGGCAAGCCCTAAAGCGTCACTGGACAGCGCATAGCCGATTTCGGCGCGCAATATGTCCTGCTGCTCGACATCGGAGAGCGGCGCGAAATCCTTGTAGCGGTCGCCATACATCAGCTCGATCTGCTCGGCTGATTCGTCCCAGCGCTTCGCCGACCACAGTATATCAGCGCGCAGCCGCGTCACTTCGCGGCCGTCGAGATTGGCGATCACTTCGAGCGCCAGATCGGGCCGGCCGGTGTCGGACAGCGCACGGCCCTCGAGCAGCAGACGCTGACTGCGCAACTCGTCGGATACATTGGCCGTGCGCGTGCCGCGCAGCACCGCCAGCGCTCGGTCGGCTTTCTTGTTCATCAGATAAACCACGGCCAGCCGCGTCGCGACCTGAGCGCGCGCGGCGCCCTGCAGGCGGTGATCGACCTGGTATTGCAGGAGATCGGACGCCTGGTCGAGCAGGTCGACGGCAGCGAGGCGGTCGGCGAGCCGCCTGATCATCTCGTCGCCGCGGCTGCCGACCGGCGTCAATTCGCGGAAGTCGTAGAACAGCGCCAGCGCGTCGATCGGCGGCATGGAATTGCCCTTGCCGGCGAGGAACAGCGAGTCAAAGGTCGCCGCCGCCTCGTCCTGAATTTGCCGCGTCATCGCCGAATTGGGGTGCGACGACATGGCGCTGCGCATCACATAGAAGGCGTCGCGATAGCGGCCCTCCTCGGTATAGCAGTGAGCGAGCACTTTCAGAGCCTCGATCTCGGTTTCATCGCCGCGCCAGATGGTGGTGAGCGATTCAAGCGCGGAAATGACCTCGTCGCGCTTCATGTCGCCTTGCGTGAACCGCAGCAGCGTTTCGCGCAACCGCCCCTGTGCCGCGGACGGGCGGTCCCAGGAATCCGCCGCCGCGCGATAAGCCGAGAGCGCGTCCTCGCTACGCCCCATGCCCTCATCGAGCCGACCCATCAGCACGGCAAGCATCGGCTGCAAGTCGTGCGGCACCCCGATGGTCTGAAAATCGTTGAGGTCGGCCGCAGCGCCGTCGAAATCGCCCACCTCGATCGCCGAGCGCATCTCGTCCAACAGCGCGACACGCTGCAATTCGATCGGCAAGGTCGCGACCGCCGCTTCCACGCTCTTGAATCCTTGGCGCGCCCTCGCCCACTGGCCCTGCTGCGAAAAAGCAAGAGCCCGCCACAGCGGCGCATCGTGTTGCTCGCCGACGGCGGGATCGGACAGATCGTGCAGCGCGTCGTCGGGCCGGTCCATCATCACTTCGGCGATAGCGCGCAGCACGATGGCTGAAGCGTTCTCCGACGCCTGCTTGTCGGCGGTCAGCGCGACGTCGAGCACGCCCTTGGCTTCCGGATACATGTCGCGGGCGAGATAAAAGCGCGCCAGATCGAGCCGCGGGGTCATGCGCTTGCTTTCGGGCGCCTGAGCAGCGGCATTGATCAGACTTGCTTGCCGACTGATATAGGACCCTTCGCGGTCGGAGCCCCAGATCTGCGAATCGAACGTCAACGGCCGTCCATTGCGGCCGTGCAACAGGGTCTGCAGCCCCGGCGACAGTGTCAGACCGGCCGGACGTTCGACCACGATCTTGTCGGGAGAGAGATTGACGTCGATGTCATCGGCGAGCGGCTCGATGACAACGCCTTGCGTGGAAGCGAGCGCACGGAATTCGATGAATTCCTGCGTGTTGATGAAGCCGCGCTCAGGCGCAAAGCCGGTGACGACGAGAAGCTTGTCGCCGAGTTCCGGATCGGTGAGCCGGTGCATATGTTGCGGCTCATCGAAGCCGATCGAGGCATTCGACCTGTTGGGCACGATGATGTTGCGGGTGACTTCGAGGGCGTGCGGCGGTTCGAGAACGGAATCGCCGATCTCCAAGGTCCATACCGCGCCATCGGCGCTGACGCTGGAGAGATGCGGACGGTCGAGCTTCAACCGCACGATATCGGCGTTGTCGGTGTGGGTGAAGGTGTAGCTGCGAATTGTCCGCGTCGGTTCATTGTCGAGCGCGCTCAAATCCATATCGGTCTTGGAATCGAACACGACCCAAAGCATGTCGGCGCGATGGAAGACCGCGAGCGGAACCGCGGTCTTGAATGGAAACGACACTTTCAGATTGGCGCCATCGCGCCCAAGCTCGACGCCGATGGCGCCGGGCGCAATGTTGCGCGGCGCCATCGGCGCATGCGGCGCCGGAGCCTCAGCCGGCTTATCAGCGGCGGCAAGGGCGGCCGATGCGCCAGACGGCGGCAGCGCGGGTGTCACTGCCGCAGCGGGTGACTGCATAGATGGCGCGGCGGCCGGCGCAGATTGCGGCGCCACCAGTTGCGCGGCCTGAGCGGCGACGGTAGCTGCCGCGGCTTGCTGTGCGGCTGGTTGCGGTGTGACAGGTTGCGGTGAGACAAGTTGCGATGCCGCAGCCGCTTGCGCGGCGGCAGAAGGCGCAGGCGCGGGCGGCGACGCGGCTTCTGCTGCGGGCGGTGCTTGCTGCTCCGCGGGTTGCTGCGCGGCAGATTGCTGGACTGGAACGGCCGAAGCTTGCGCGGCAGGCGGCTGCATTGGCGCGGCAACGCCCTGCCCCGCCGGCGCCGGAACAGATGGCGCGGGCGGCACGGTCGGCGCTGACTGCGCGATGGGAGACGCTGCGGGTTGCGGCGACATGGACGGCGGCATAGGCGGCGGTGGCGCGGGTTGCGCCGACGGCATGACGATGCCCTGCGCCAGTGCAAACGCAGCGGGATTAGGCAAAGCGCTCGACTGGCCCGCGCGGCGCGGCGACTGCGGCTCCACCGGCGCAGCATTCTGGCCCGATGCCGCCGCGTTAACCGCTGCAGCCGCGGCCTCCGGACTCGGCGGGCCGCCATTTGCCGATTTTGGCGCCGGCGCGCCGGCATGCGCCGCTGGATCGTCGGACTTTACGACATCGACAACATAGCCGCTCTCGTCGCGGAAGGTGCGCAGGTCGAGATTCGTACTGAAGACGAAGCGCACCAGCGACGCGTCCTTGTCGATTTCGCTGTCGATCGCCTGCACGCCGTTCGGCAGCGCCGCCTGGGCGTCGGCGAGATCGAAGGTCAAGGGCGCATCGAAATTCAAAACCAGCCGATCCTTGGAGCGATCGGCCGCCACAGCGGTGCCGCCGGTCACGTCGAAGACATAGCGGGTGAAAGTCGGCAGGCTTGCGACGTGAACACGGATCGGCGCCACATATTTCGCCTGCGTCAGCTCGCGCTGGCGCTGCAATTGCCGCTCGGCCTCGCGGGCGCGGCGGGCGAGGTCGGTGACGACATCCTGCGGCAGACCGGGCGGCGGTCCGGTCCACGACGACGGCAAAAGATCGACGAACAGCTTTTCGCCGGCGCCCATCGCATTCACGGTGACCTCTTGCGACAGCGCCATGCGGATCGCCGTGCCGTCGGGATCGCGCCGTGCCGCGCCGACATAATCGGAGGCAAGCTCGGGCACGCGATCGACGGACACATCGATCGGCTGCTTGAAGGTGATGATCAGCACGTGGCCGGCGACTTTGGTCGTGGCATCGATATATTCGTCGGAGCTGAAGACCAAGCGCGCATAGCCGTCGCTTACTGTAACGGCGAGCGTGGCCTTCAGCGGCGCCTTAGGCGGCGCCGCCGCTGCCGGCGCAACCGCCATCGCGAGCAGAAGCGCTAAAGCGCCAGCCGGCCTGATGCAGCGCCAAATGCACGAAGACAGGCGAAGCCCAACATTCGAGATGGTGCGACCGCTCGCCATAAAGGACTCTGAACTCACTCGACACAACACAACGACGCCACGCGGTCATAGCGCCGCCCCGACGTCAGCCCGCTGTCCACGATAGGCGGGCGTACTTAATGGCGGCTTAGCAGTTGTGCTTAATGGCGGCTTAATCCAATCAATTCAAACGCTTACACTTCCACCATGGGTCCGCCGGAGCGATCGCGCCCAAGGCCCGCATAAATTGGGATTCAAAGCCCGTTTGGCGGATGCGCTGCCGAATCGTCGTTCATGGCGCCGCGCCGTGCTATGGCGTTGCGTCAGCCACCGCCGTGCCAATCCGGAACAGGTTCCATGCTCCGAAGTTTTCCGCTCAACCACGCCCAAACGTCGCTGTCGCAATGCACCTGGATCGACCTTGTCGATCCAAGCGAGGAAGAACGCGCGCGCGTGGAAAAGACCTTCGGACTGCGCGTGCCGACGCGCGAGGATCTCGGCGAGATCGAGGCGTCGAGCCGCCTGCAAGTCGAGGACGGCACGCTCTATATGTCGGCGCCGCTGATCCTTGCCCAGGGCAGCGAGCCATGGCTCCCGACCCCGGCCGGCTTCGTACTCGCCAAGCACGTTCTACTGACCGTGCGCTTTGAGTCGTCGTCGTTCTTCGACACCGTGGTCAAGGAGATCACCGGCCATCAGTCCTTCGAGCCGGCCTTCGCCTTCGTCCGCATTCTCGAAGAACTGGTCGATCACGCCGCCGACCTCTTGGAAAGCAGCGGCGTCGATCTCGATGACGCGTCGCACGTGATCTTCCGGCCGGGCAGACGCGCCAAACTTTCGCACGAGACCGTGATGCTTCGCCAGCTCATGATCCGCACCGGCCGCACCAGCGAGCGGATGGCGCGCATCCACTACACGCTGGTCTGTCTCGACCGTATGGCCAAATTCGCCCAGGAGCGCGGCCGCGACTGGATCGCGCACAATCTCTGCGCCGACCTGCAAGCGGTTTCGTCCGACATCGGTTCCCTGGTGCAGTTCGCCGAAGGCCTGGTCAGCCGGGTGCAGCTCCTGCAGGACGCCGCAACCGGCATCATCAATATCGACCAGAACGACGTGATGAAGGTTCTGACCATCGCCTCGGTGGTCGGCATCCCGCCGGTTCTGGTGGTCGGCGTCTACGGCATGAATTTCAAGAACATGCCGGAATACGACTGGTCGTGGGGTTATCCCTATGCGCTGGTACTGATGCTGGTCACCGCCATCATTCCACTGATCTGGTTCAAGTGGAAAGATTGGATCTGAAAGCGGCCTCCGGTCGAGCCGCTATTTCGCCGTAGGCTGGCCATCGATCTTCGGCAGATCGCCCGGGCCGGCGCCAGGTTGCGCCGCCTGCTGCGCTTTGCTCGCCAGCTCCACGGTCAGGCGCTGGGCGACGTCGGCCTGCATCTGCGCGAGAATTTCCGCCATGGTGCGCGGATTGATTTTGGCGGCGACTTCGACGAGGACGCTGTCTTCGAGGCCGTTGAAGATCTTGGCGGCGTCGCGCGGCTTCATGTTCTCATAGATCGTGATGAGGCTCTTGAGGCGCGCATCCTCCGTCTCGCTCTTCTGCTCGGTTTCGGTCTTGATGCGGGTCTCGACGCCCTTGAGTTCATCGATCCGCGAATCCATCCGCTTCTCGGCGTTTTGGATAAGACTCTCGCGCAAATCGAGCTCGCGGGCGCGGGTGTCGATCTCCTCGCGGCGCTGCTGCAGGCGCTCGAGAATGGCGCGCTCGGCGCCGGTCGGGACCGGTCCTTCGGTCGGAATGATGCGGCCTGGCGGCGCGGGAGGCGGATCGCTCGGCCCTGCCTTCGCATCCTTGGCACCTGCGGCATCGGACTTCGCGTCGGCTTTGCCATCTGATTTGGCGTCAGGCTTGGCATCCTTCGCCGGCGGCTCAGTAACGGAGCCGGTAATATCCAGATCGCGTCTGTCGGCGACGGCCGCATTGTTGGCGCGCCGCGGCATGATCTGCGGCAGGCCCTGCGGAGCAGCAGCGCCCTTCCCGTCAGGGAAGTTGAACATCTGCTTGGCCCAGGAGTCAGGCGCCCCGACCATTCCTGACCCCACGCGGACCAACTGGGCTTCGCCACCATCGAAATTGGTATTGTCGGCGGCAAAGAAATAACCGCTGTCGAGAACGAGGTCAGCCGTCTTGAGCGCGAGCAGACAGGCACTCGCGATCAGCGCAATCGGAATAAGCCGCAGATCGCGAACGAACCGCATCATGCCGCGAGACCATGGACCTTCATGCGCAACCGCTCGGCGAAGGCTTCCGCCGCAGCGGCCACGGCTCTGGGATCGATCTTCAGACCGCTCCTGATTTCGCCGTTGGCGGCTGCTTTGCTCTCGGTCTTGGTTTCAATCTTGGCCGTGAATTTCGCGGCGTCGCGCGTCTCGGCAAGAAACGACTCGTCGGCACGCCGGCCGGCGCTGACGATCTGCGACAGCCGGCTGATCAGATCCTTGCCGGACACCACGGCGCGGTCGATATCGCCGGCGAGACGCTCGGCTTTGCGCAGCCGTTCGCCGAGCCCCATGTCGCATTCGTGGACGGTGATCTTTAGTCCGCCGATAGCGCGCTCGGCGATTTCGGTCGCGGTAACAAGCTCGGAAATCGTCGCGCGCAGCGACTGCTCGTCGGCCTTGAGCAGCTTGAGGCGGCGGTTGAGCATCATGCAATAACCGATTGTCAGCACGAGCAGGATTGCGACCACGCAATCGATGATCATTCCGATACCTTGGTTCATGGTGTCTCCATTCGACTGCTCGACCCGCCCGATGCTTCGAACATGGCGAAGGTCATGTTTGGCTTGCGCAGAGGTTTGCCGACGCGCACGGCGACACGGTCGCCGACACGGCCCATGCGGCCCTCCGTCAACGTGACATCGCCGCAGCGCACGATCACCGGCGCGTCCGATTTCAATTCGAGCATCAGGGTGTCGCCGACATCGAGCTTCATAATCTGGTGGAGCGGCAGCTTCGCTTCGTAAAGCACTGCGTCAACTGAGATTTCGGCCCGCGCCAATTCGGTCGCCAAGTGACCTTCCCAGGTCGCGTCGCGGCCGAACTTCTCGCCCATGAACATCTGCAACAGCACGTCGCGGATCGGTTCGATGGTGGCGTAAGGCAGCAAGAGCTCGATTGTGCCGCCGCGATCTTCCATATCGATGCGCAAGCGCACCAGGATCGCGGCATTGGCCGGCCGCGAGATCGCGGCGAAGCGCGGATTGGTCTCAAGCCGATCGATATTGAATTTGACCGGCGACAGCGGCCGGAACGCAAGCTCCGCGTCAGCCAGCACGACCTCGATCATACGCTTGACCAGATTGGTCTCGATCGTGGTGTAGGGCCGGCCCTCGATGCGGATCGTGGTCTGGCCGCGACGGCCGCCGAGCAGCACGTCGATGATCGAATAGATCAGGCTCGAATTGACGGTGGCGAGGCCGAAATTCTCCCACTCCTCCGCCTTGAAGACGGCAAGGATCGCCGGCAGCGGAATCGAGTTGAGATAATCGCCGAAACGCACTGAGGTGATGCGGTCGAGCGAGACTTCGACGTTGTCGGAGGTGAAATTGCGCAGACTGGTCGTCATCAACCGGACCAGCCGGTCGAACACGATTTCCAGCATCGGCAGGCGCTCGTAGGAGACCATCGCCGAGTCGATGATCGCGCGGATGCCGGAATTATCGTTGAGCGAAATATCGGTCAGGCTGAAACCGAGCAGCGAGTCGATTTCTTCTTGTGTCAGAACACGTTCGGCGCCGCCTTTACTGGCCTGCATGAAGTGGCTGTCTTCGGCGGACATCGCCGCGCCCCACTGCGAGGCGACCTCGTCCGCGCTGCTGGCGGTCGCCGTCTCCGGCCTGCCCTCATTCGCACCCGCGGGGCTCTGTTCAGCCTCAAGCGCCACGCCCCACTCGGCGGCGAGCGCATCGTGGTCGATCTGGTCCTTCTCAGCCATTGGCGTAAATTCTCAAGACTTAAATTCGCAAACCTTGGCCGTCACTGAACGACGATTTCCTTGAACAGGACGGCGTTGATGCGGCTCGGCGCGATGGCGGCATTGACGCGACGCGTCAATTCCTCCTTGAGCCGGTAGAGGCCGGCGGAACCGTCGAGATCGGTGGGACGCAATTCGCGCAGATAGGTTTGAAACGTATCCATCAGCCGCGGCATGACCGGCTGGATCTGTACCGCCATTTCCTGGTCCGGCAATTCGAGCACCACCTTCACCTTCAGATATTGGGTGCGCTCGTTGCCGCCGGCAGTCGACAGATTGACCAGGACTTCCGGCATGTCGAGGAATGCCGGCGGCTTGATCTGCGCCGGCGCCGCCGCGGCCATGTCGCTCTTGCCGGCAAACAGGAAGTGATAAGCGCCCCAGCCGACACCGCAGAGAACGACGAGCCCGCCAACCGCCATAGCGATCAGCTTGAGCGGAAGCTTGCGCTTTTCGGCTGGTGCCTTGTCGTCCTCGTCGTCGTCAACTTCGGTTTCAGATTGAGCTTCTTTCGTTGCCATTACCGCTCTCGCTCACGTGGAGAGCGCACCAGCCAGCCGGATCGACGCAATACAAAGTTGCGGGCGCCCTCTCGGCGCCAGAAGGAAGCGACGCCGTTGCATTGAAGCTAGGCAGGAATGGTTAACGGATACTTGCCGCGGCCTTAACAGCCGGAATTTTTTGCCGGGTGCGACGCCATAACTGGACCTTTTTTGCCGGCTGCCGCCGCCCAGTCATTAACACTAACGTATTGATAATACGTGGTTTTACTCGCCAACCCGCCCTTGGCACGGCTTCTGCAATTAACCATACGCTTCGCGGCTTGGGAGAGCGCGCGAGGCGCAACAGAAGGTGCCCAGCACGGCACTTTCGGCGCAAAGGGAGAATCTTTCCGATGGAGAATGCCCTCCTCATCGGCCTGTCGCGGCAAAATGTGCTCGGGCACCAGCTCGACACCATCGCCAACAATATCGCCAATATCGACACGACCGGGTTCAAGGCCGACAAAAACGTGTTCGGCCAATATCTGCAGTCGCACGCCAGCGACGAGAATTTCAACGGCCGGGACCGCCAAGTCGACTTCGTCGATGACCGCACCGGCTATATCGACATGGCGCCGGGCGCCATTGAGCGCACCGGCAGCCCGCTCGACGTCGCCATCGACGGCAAAGCCTATTTCGTGGTGCAGACCGCGCGCGGCCAGCGCTACACCCGCAACGGTGCGTTTCAGATCAATGGCGCCGGCCAGCTCGTGACCAGTAACGGCGACGCGGTGATGGGCCAAAGCGGGCCGATCACGTTCCAGAGCACCGACCACAACATCAATATCAGCCTCAGCGGCATCATCACCGTACAAGAAGGCAACAGCACCATAGATTCACAGCGCGGCACGCTGCAGCTTGCCAGCTTCGCCAATCCGCAGGTTCTGCAAAAAGACGGCGCCTCCACTTTCATGGCGCCGAACAATGTCACGTCCAATCCGGCGCCGACCAATACCAACGTGGTGCAAGGCGAAATCGAGAAATCGAACGTGAACGGCGTCGCCGAAATGGCGCGGCTGATTGAGATCACCCGCAGCTATACCGACATCGCCAATATCCTGTCGCAGGAAGGCGACCTGCGAAAAAACGCGCTGACGCAATTGTCGCAGACGCCAACCACTTCGTAGCCCGGTGCAGTTTGGCTTTGGCGTGTGAGTTTTGGGGCTTGAGTTTTGGGGGAATGTAAAAAATGCGTGCGCTTGATACCGCAGCGACCGGCATGGCAGCCATGGACCTTCAGGTCCAGGTCATCGCCGGCAATATCGCCAATATGAGCACGACCGGCTTCAAGAGCCAGCGCGCCGAATTCCAGGATCTGATCTACGAGCACGTGCAGCGCATCGGCGCGCAAGCATCCGATCAAGGCAATATCCTGCCTGTCGGCATTGAGCTCGGCTCGGGCGTCAAGACGGTGGGCACGCCGCGCCTGATGACCCAAGGCGCGCTGGCGCAGACCGGCAACCAGCTCGACGTCGCCATTCAAGGCGACGGCTGGTTCAAGATCCAGATGCCGGATGGCACGTTCACCTATACGCGTGACGGCTCGTTTCAGCAGGACTCGCAGGGCCGCATCGTCACCGCCGAAGGCAATGTGGTTCAGCCGACCATCACCATTCCGCAGAACGCAACGGGCCTCACCATCAACAATCAGGGCCAGGTCTCGGTGATACTGCCGGGCTCGACGACGTCGTCGATCCTCGGTCAGTTCACGATCACACGCTTCACCAACAATGCCGGCTTGGCGGGAATAGGTAGCAACTTATTCGTAGCGACGCCGGCCTCAGGCACACCGCAGGACACGCTGGCGGGAACCGACGGCGCCGGCACCCTGCAGCAGGGCTTCCTCGAACAATCCAATGTCGAGGCGGTGACCGAGATTTCCAATCTGATCCAAGCCCAACGCGCCTACGAAATGAATTCCAAGGTCATTACCGCGGCCGACGAAATGCTGCAGACGACCGCGCAACTGATGCGCTGAGAAGGACTGACGCCATGGCCAGCAAAATGATCAGCAAAGCTATCCGCCGGATGATCCGTCAGAGCCTGACCGCCCTCCCCGTGCTTGTTGCGCTCGGCGGCGCTGTGCTCGCGCAAAGCGCGCCACCGCCGCCCGCGCTGAAGTCGAGCGTCACGGTGACCGGCGATGTGGTGCGCATCGGCGATCTCATCGAGAATGCCGGGCCGGTCGCCAATATCCCGATCTTCCGCTCGCCCGATCTCGGCACCACCGGCGCCGTCGCCACCGATCGCATCGTCGAAGCGATCCGCCCGCACGAGCTGATCGGCATCAACACCCGGGGCCTGTCCGACGTCCTGGTCACGCGCGCGAGCCGCACCATTCCGGTGCAGGAGATCTCAAGCCGCATCGCGCAATCGCTCGCCGGTCAATACGGCTTCGGCGACGCTCACAATATTCTCGTCACTTTCGACCGCGACGTGCGCACGCTGCAAGTCGAGCCGGACGCCGCCGGCGAATTGCAGGTGCTGAGCATCGCCTATGACCCGCGCACCACCCGTTTCGACGTCACGCTCGGCCTGCCGTCGAGCGCCGAAATGCGCAAGCAAAATACCCACTATATCGGAACGGCAACCGCAACTGTCGATGCGCTGACGGTCGATCATCCGATCGAGCGCGGCCAGATCATCAAAGCGTCTGACGTCACCGTGCTGCGGCGGCCGCGGGCCGAGAACAATGTCGTGACCGACACCAATCTCGTGGTCGGCATGCAGGCGCGGCATCCGCTGTTGCCGAACCAGCCGCTGAATACCGCCGATCTGATGAAGCCGGAAATCGTGCAGCGCAGCAATTCCGTGACCATCGTTTATCAGGCCCCCGGCATTACGCTCACGCTGCGCGGCCAGGCGCAGGAGGCCGGCGCTCTCGGCGACACGATCAGCGTGATCAATACCGAATCCAAGCGCGTCGTTTCCGGAGTCGTGACGGGACCGGATCGCATCAATGTCGGCGCCATCACGACGCGCGTGGTCGACAATATGGTGATGCAGTCGCAGTGAGTTGTGCAGGCGAGATGCGCAATTCTCGCCGCCAACAAGTCCGTTGCCGACGGGTCAGTGGCAAATGTGTCCGTAGCGAACATCTCAGTAGCGAACATGTCAGTTGCGAAAGTGAGAGGTTAGTACGATGTCGAAGAGCGTTTTGCTGCGTTGTGCTTTGTTGTCGTCGGTCGCGATCTTCAATTCGAACTGTTCCGCAATCGACAAACTTGCCTTGATCGGCCAAGACCCGCCACTTTCGCCGATCGAAAATCCGACGACACAGCCCGCTTACAAGCCTGTGCAGATGCCGATGCCGGTCCCGCAGCCTGTCACCTTCAATCCCAATTCGCTGTGGCGGAACGGCTCGCGCGCCTTCTTCAAGGATCAGCGCGCGCATCAGATCGGCGACATCCTGACCGTAAAGGTCAACATCAACGACACCGCGCAATTCCAGGATCAGACCCAGGTCACGCGCACCGCCACCGAAGACAACGAAATCACCAATTTCCTCGGCGCCAACAGGATCAACAATCCGGCCAAGGCCGTCCTGCCGGGCGCGCTCATCACCGCTGAGAGCAATACACAGAGCAACGCCAACGGCTCGATCAACCGCACCGACCAATTGGTCACTAATGTCGCCGCGGTCGTCACCCAGCTCCTGCCCAACGGCAATATGGTGATCGAAGGCAAGCAGGAAGTCCGGCTCAATACGGAAATGCGCGTGCTGATCGTCGCCGGCGTGGTGCGGCCGGAGGACATCGAGAGCGATAACACCATCGATCTGCCGAAGATCGCCGAAGCGCGCGTCGCCTATGGCGGCAAGGGCACGCTCTCGACAATTCAGCCGCCGCCTTGGGGCAACCAGGCGCTTAGTGTTCTGTTGCCGTTCTAGAGCAGTCTCGAAAGCGAGATCCTGCTCGAACGAAAAACGAGCTCCCCAGGGTCAGCGTAGCGCAACGCAGATCCTGAACGACGCGGCCTCCGGCAGCTCCCGCCGGAGGCCGCAAACTTTATGGTCAGGCTCTCGGAGATTTATCCGGAAGGGCTCACGCCGACAGCTTGCAGACCGTCGGACAAAACCGAGCGCGCAATTCCGTTGCGAGCGATTCAATCACGCTGCCCCAGTCCCCGAATTGCGGCTGACGCAACAATCGCGCGGTCGGATACCACGGGCTGTCGGCGCGCTCACGCAGCCAGCGGAAATCGGCGCCGAGCGGCAGTAGCACGAACAGCTCCTTGCCCATCGCGCCCGCGAGATGCGCGACCGCGCTATCGACCGAGATTACGGCATCCAAGCTCGCGACAACGGCGGCGGTGTCG
This sequence comes from uncultured Alphaproteobacteria bacterium, assembly GCA_963746715.1. Classification (GTDB taxonomy): domain Bacteria; phylum Pseudomonadota; class Alphaproteobacteria; order Rhizobiales; family Xanthobacteraceae; genus BOG-931. Next base: position 52,811 of record CAVVCW010000010.1, read on the forward strand.
GCAAAATCACTGAAGCTCCGTTCGAGCCGGAACAGGTTCGGAAAATCTTGCAGCGTGCCGACATCCTTTTCGCCTATCTTATACTGAAGGCTGACGAAATCGACGTCCGGCATAGCGAACACCGGCGCAAGTGCCTTCAGCCGCATCGACCGGTTGACGTCGTTGTCATGAGCCGGGTCGCCGGCCCACACCACGCCGACGCGGCGCCGGCCCCGCGGCAAGAGCTCACGCCAGAGCCGAATGTCGCCATCTGCCACCGCGATGTAAGGCACGGGCGCCGGGATCGTTGCGGGTTCGGTGCCGCAGGCGAACGGCAGGCTCAGCAGCGGACAATGCAAGTCGAAGGACGGCAAGGTCTCGCCGCGCGCTATCACGGCATCGATGCCGTCGAGCCCTGCCAGCAGGCGAACCAGCTCGCGCTGCACTTCAAGAACGATCTTGGCGCCCTGCCCCGCTATAAGCGGCGCATAACGCACGAATTGGAGGGTGTCGCCAAAACCCTGCTCGGCATGGAGCAGAACGGTCTTGCCCGCGAGAGACCCACCGCCCAGCCACAGCGGCGCCGAAAAATTGCGGCGTTGCGCGGCAAGATTTCTGCCTTGCCAGCGCGATTCATAGGCACGCCATCCGGCGCGAAAATCGCCCAGGGTCAATCGCACGAGGCTATCGACGAACCGCGCCTGGGCAAAATCCGGCTTGCTCGCCAGTGCGCGCGTCACGCTCATCAGCGCTTCGTGCGGCCGGTCGAGCTTGCGCAGCGCAATCGCGCGATTGGTGAGAAGCCCGGCATTGTGCGGCACAATCGCCAGCGCCCGATCGTAAGCGGCAATCGCGGCGGAGGGACGATTGAGTTTCAGGAGCGCATTGCCGTAATTGCCGAGCGCATCGAGAGATGTCGGCTCGGCAGCAAGCGCATGCTCGAAACTTGCGAGTGCTTCATCGGAACGGCCAAGCTCGAGCAGCGCCACGCCGCGCTGGTTCAACAGTTCGGCATTGCCCGGCGCGAGACGCAGCCCCTCGTCAAAACTTGTCAGCGCATCATTGAGCCGGCGCAGATAATAGAAAGTAAGGCCGAGACTCGAAAATCCGTCGGCGCGCCCCGGATCGATCGTCAGCGCCCGCTGAATAAGAGCAAGCGCCGCATCGAAGCGCCGGCAGTCGCAGTAGAGCTTGCCGAGACCGTGCAGCGCGTCGAAATTGTCCGGCTCGTGCTGAAGCAGCGCGGCATAGAGCCGATCCGCCTTGGCAAGATCGCCGGCCTCGTGGGCCTGCACCGCGCGGCGCAGCATCCGCGACAGGTTGCGCGAGGAATCGTGCGATGAGGAAAAGCGCTGTGACGAGCCGCTCGGCATGACCGCAACCAGCTTGCCGGCGCGGTAGGCGACGCCGCCCGGTTCCTTAACGGTCGGTAAAGAGGTTCGGTAAACAAACAATTAAGAGAGAACGGCAATGGACGGGATTCGCGCTGCCTTCCCGCACGGCGCCGCGATGGCGGCAGCAGCTCGCGCTATTCGTCGCGATAAACGCGCTCGCGCCGTTCGTGGCGTTCTTGCGCTTCGATCGACAAAGTCGCAATCGGCCGGGCTTCGAGCCGCTTCAACGTGATCGGCTCGCCGGTCTCCTCGCAATATCCGTAAGTGCCGTCTTCAATACGCTGCAGCGCCGCGTCGATCTTGGCGATCAGCTTGCGCTGGCGGTCCCGGGCGCGCAGTTCGATGGCCCGGTCGGTTTCCGACGAGGCGCGATCGGCGATATCGGGATGGTTCTGATTTTCGTCCTGGAGATGCTGCAGCGTCTCCTTGGCCTCTTTGAGGATGTCTTCCCGCCAGTCGAGCAGTTTTTGGCGGAAATATTCACGCTGGCGGTCATTCATGAACGGTTCTCTGTCACTGGGCCGATAGGACTTGTCGTCAGCCTGGCCGTTCAGCGCATCGATCTTACCGTTCTTTTGTGGCGTATCGGCACGACCGTTCTTGCCCTTAAGCATGCTCTTAAGCAATTGCATCTGCGTCTACTCCCACCCCACGCCTGCGAGGTTGCCCTCGCGCGGCGGCTTATATCTAAGCTCCGTGACAGAGACAACAACGATCGTGAAGGCTCAGGAAACTCGGATTCCTGCCTCAATTAGAGCCGGTTACGGGCGATTCTGGGGGTACGAAGATTGTACCCGCGGACCCGAGAGGACCGGGCCGATAGCGCCTTGGCCGCCTCCGAGAATCAGCAAAATGACCTGAATTGAGGAGTCGCCCGGGCCAATCCCAGCGTCAGGGAATGCCGGCTTTGGCGAGTTCGACCGAGACCCGCAGATCGATCTCGGCCATGACCTGGTCCAGCCGCGCGTCGCCGGTCGGCTCGTGGAGGTCGCCGGCTACCGATTTCAACCGCAACATCGTGGCCTGATCCAGCGTGCCGGCGAGCAAGCCGAGCTTCAGTTCATCGAGCGCATCCAGCGCCCGGCGACCATATTTGACGGCCCGGCGGCGCCGTTCGGTCGGATCCTCGACGCCTTGAAGCGCGATCAGCGCGTCGATCCCGCCCAAGGTCCGCAAAGCCAAAGCCCCCGACTGGGCCTGCGGCGCCTCCGTTCCCCCGAGTGAGAAAGTGCCGCCGGACGACGGCCGGGCGGCGTTGGTGCCGGTCGCGAGCGTGGTGCGGTTCGGTGCGGAGACGCGCATACATATAAAGTGTCCCCTTTATGGTTAATGCCGGGTAAAGGCGGCAAGAATTGCCGGCTACCGGCAAGGGATGCTCGCCCCATCCTGTGAAGCGGCCGCAATTTCGAAAAATAACTCATCTATTTCAATGGTTTGACTGCGCCACCCCGATGGCACGCTCCTCGCATTGCTAAGCCTTGTCCGACCTCTTGGGGAGCAAGAGCGTCTGACCTCTTGGGGAGCAAGAGATGAGAAGGACGTTTCGTACGGCGCTCGTTGCGCTGGTAGCTTTTGGCTGCGCCGTGTCACCGGCGGCGGCCACGTCGCGCATTAAAGACCTCGCCAGTATCGAGGGCGTGCGGCAGAACCAGTTGATCGGCTATGGCCTGGTCGTTGGACTCAACGGCACCGGCGACACGCTCAACAATACCCCTTTCACCAAGCAATCCCTGCAGGCCATGCTGGAACGGCTTGGCGTGAACATCCGCGGTCAGACCATACGCACCGGCAATGTCGCCGCGGTGATGGTGACCGCAAACCTGCCGCCGTTCGCCACCCAAGGCACGCGCATCGACGTGACGGCATCCGCCATGGGCGATTCCAAAAGCCTTGAGGGCGGTACGCTTCTGGTCACCCCGCTCCTTGGCGCCGATGGCAATGTCTATGCGGTGGCGCAGGGCTCGTTGTCGATCGGCGGCTTCAGCGCGCAAGGCCAGGCCGCGAGCATCACCCGCGGCGTGCCGACGGTCGGACGGCTGCCCAACGGCGCCATCGTCGAGCGCGAGATCGAGTTTGCGCTCAACAGCGTCGGGCAATTGCGGCTCGCTTTGCGCAATGCCGATTTCACGACGGCCAAGCGCATCGCAATCGCGATCAACGATTATATCGGCGCGCCGGTCGCCGAGCCGCTGGATCCCTCGACCGTGCAGCTCACGCTGCCGAAGAAGTTTCCGCAGAACGTCGTCGCCATGCTGACCGAGATCGAGCAATTGCAGGTCGAGCCCGACGAGGCGGCCAAGATCGTCATCGACGAACGATCGGGCGTCATCGTCATCGGCCGCGACGTGCGCGTCTCTACCGTGGCAGTGGCGCAGGGCAATCTCACCGTGACGATCTCGGAAACGCCGCAGGTCAGTCAACCGGCGCCGTTCTCGCGCGGCCGCACCGTCGTCGTGCCGCGCACATCAGTCGGCGTGCAGGAGGAAGGCAAGGGGCTCGCGCTGGTGCACGAGGGCGTGTCGTTGCAGCAGGTGGTCGACGGGCTCAACGCGCTCGGCATCGGGCCGCGCGACCTCATCATCATCCTACAGGCGATCAAAGCCGCCGGCGCCATCCAAGCTGACATCGAGGTGATGTGATGGGAACCCTCAATCCGGTCGATTTCGCCGGTTCGCTCAATGCCGTCGGCGCCGCCGGCAACGCGCAGGCGCAGGCTGCTCTGAAAGTCAAAGGCAAAGCCAAGGAAGCGGCGCAGAGTTTCGAGTCGATGTTCCTGTCCAACATGTTCAACCAGATGCTCACCAGCGTCGATGGCGACGGCCCGTTCGGCGGCTCGGGCGCCTTGAAAATCTGGCGCTCGTTCATGACCGATCAATATGCCAAGGAGTTCGCCAAAGCCGGCGGCATCGGGCTTGCGCCCAAGATCTACCAAACACTGCTCAAGGAACAGGGGCTTTCCGCATCATGACGCCCGTGACCACATCAGCCGAAGCGGAAAGGACGCTCGCCGATCTGGCCGCGCTCATTGAGAAGATGTCGGGCGTCGTCGAGCAGGAAACGGCACTCGTGCGCGCCGGACATCTGCGTGGCGCGTCGGCGTTGGCACAGGCCAAGGCCGAGCTCGCCGGCTATATCTATGTGGCAAGCGAGCGGCTGCGGGCGAATGCCGTCTTCCTGCGCAAAGCTGCGCCCGCGCACTGTGCCGCGCTGGTCAAGGTGCAGGACGGCTTCTGCGCGGTGCTGAAGAAAAACTTGGTGGTGCTGGCGACGGCACATTCGGTGTCCGAAGGCATTATGCGCCGGCTGTCGAGCGACTTGACGCGCAAAGCCGCGCCACAGGTCTATGGCGCAAGTGGACGCACCGCAGCGCCCAATCCCCGGCAAGGCCGGCCGCTCGCTGTCAGCCGCTCGCTTTAGATCGCCGGGCGCCGCGCCGCGACGGTGCCAAGCTCTTCGTGTAATTGCGCGAGCGGGCCATCCCAGTCGCCGATCGCGGTTTGCCGAAACAACCGCATGGTCGGATACCAGGGACTGTCGCTGCGATCGAGCAGCCATCGCCATTCCGCCGGCAAAGGCAACAAGAGCGCGACCGCCTTGCCCATGGCGCCTGCCAGATGGGCGACCGACGTGTCGACGGAAATGAGAAGATCGAGCTCGGCGAGAGCCGCAGCCGTATCGGCGAAATTCTCGAAGTCCTGGCCAAGCTCAACGACACGATGCTGGCGCAGGAACGCCGCTTGCGGTTCGCTGACTTCTTTTTGCACGCTGATGAAATCAAGATTGGACAGCGACAAAATCCCGGCAAAGCGCTCGATCGCGATGGAGCGATTGTTATCGTTCAGATGCGCGCTGCTGCCGGCCCAGCACAAACCTATGCGTAGACGGCCGTTCCGCGGCAATCTAGCACGCCACTTGGCCAGGCGCTCCGCATGCGGGCGAATATAGGGGATGTTGGCCGGTATGGTGCCGATCTCGGTCTGAAACGCGAGCGGCAGGCTCATCAGCGGGCAGTAAAAATCGACCGGCGGCGCCGGCTCGCCATCTTCCAGTACCAAAGCAATACCCGGAACGCTCGCAGCGATCTCCTTGAGCGGCGACGGCACGTCGAGGATCACGGTGGCGCCGAGCGCGGCAACAAGCGGCGCATAGCGCGCGAAATTGATGGTATCGCCAAAGCCCTGCTCGGCCAGCAGCAATATTGTTTTGCCTTGGATCGGTTGCGCGCCCAGCCATAACGGCGCAGTCATCTCGCGCCTTTTCAAGGCGCGCCCGGTGCGCCAGCGCCACTCGTAGTCGCGCCAGCCGCGCTTGAAGTCGCCGGACCGCAAACGGATGAGGCTCGCCCGGTGATGAGCATCGGCACATTGCGGCTCTATTGCCGTCGCGGCGCCAAAACTCTCCAGAGCTTCGGCAAAGCGGTTGGCGGCGCCGAGCGCACTGCCCTTGTTGACGTGAAGCTCGACGAGCCGCGGTGCCACGGCAAGCGCTCGGTCGTAGCAGGCAATCGCGGCACCGGGACGGCCAAGCGTCATATGAAGGCCGCCGCATTCGTTCAGCGCGCCGACATCGTCGCTCTTCGCTGCCAAGATCGCCTCGAAAGCCACGAGCGCTTCTTCATCGCGTGCGAGAGATTTGAGCGCGGCGGCGCGGTTCTGCAAGGCATTGAGATAGCCGGCGCTGTGGTGAAGCGCCTCGTCGAAGCAAGCCAGTGCTTCCTCGTGGCGGCTCAGCGCGGCAAGGATGAGCCCGTAATTGCTCAGCACCTCCGCGGATCGCGGCGCGCGCTTGAGCACCGCGCCGACAACCTGCAGCGCTTCCACGTTGCGTTCTTGCGCATGGCGCAGCAGACTAAGCAGATGCAGGGCGTCGAATTGCTCGGGCTCGGCGGCAAGGATCGCGTTGCAGATCGTCTCGGCATCTGCCAGCCGGCCCTGCTGATAATGCGCGAAGGCCTGCGCGATGTTAGGTGCAATGTAGCTTGACTTAGGCAGCGGCGGCTCTGCTTCCGCCGACGCCGTCCTCATCCCTGCCTCGAGGGACGGTTCGCGGCATCGCTGAGTTCTTGGCGCAATTGCTCCAGCGGACCGTCCCAATCGCCGACCGCACTTTGCCGGAACAACCGCATGGTCGGATACCAGGGCGTGTCGGTGCGATGAAGGAGCCAGCGCCAGTCCGGCGCGAACGGGATCAAGAGCGCGACCGCCTTGCCCATGGCGCCGGCGAGATGCGCAACCGAAGTGTCGACCGCGACAAGAAGGTCGAGCATCGCGAGAACCGCGGCGGTATCGGCGAAGTCGTCGAATTGCCGGCCGAGGTTCAGAACGCCGTGCCGGTCGAGGATCGCCGCCTGCGCGTCGTTCACATCTTTTTGCACGCTGATGAAATCGATGCCTGGCACCGACAACAGCGCGGCGAATCGCTCAAGCGCAATCGAGCGGTGATGATCGTTCAAATGCGAGCCGTTGCCCGCCCAGACGAGGCCGACGCGCATCCGGCCGTTTTGCGGCAGCCTTGGATGCCATTTCTCGATCGGCTCGCGATAGGGCCGCAGATACGGAATGTTCGCGGGGATCGTCGCGAGGTCGGTGGCGAAGGCGCCCGGCAGGCCGAGCATCGGGCAATGCAAATCGAAATCGGGCAGCGGCTCGCCGTCGGTCAGCACGCCGGAGACGCCGGGCACCGTGGCGGCAAGGTCTTTCAGCGGCTTCTGCACGCCGACAATGACCGTGGCGCCGCGGTCGGCGACCAGCGGCGCGTAGCGGATGAAGTTGAGCGTATCGCCCAGGCCTTGTTCGGCAAGCAGCAGCACGGTCTTGCCGCGCAGATCTTCCTTGCCGCGCCACACCGGCTGCTTGAACTCCCACGGCTGCCAGGCAATGCCCTTCTTCTTCCAGCGGTATTCGTACTGCTTCCAGCCTTCGTCAAAATCTCCCATGCAAAGCCGCGCGACGGCGGCGTTGAAATTGGCCTCGGCATGTTCCGGCTCGAGCGCAAGCGCCTTATCATAGCTGGCGAGCGCCTCCTCATTGCGTTCCATCATCCCGAGCGTATTGCCGAGATTGATGTGTCCGGCGATCATGTCCGGCTCAAGCGCAAGCGCCTGTTCATGGCAGCGCAGCGCCTCCTCATTACGATCCAAGATCGTCAGCGCGGCGCCGCGCACCGTCAGGGCATGGGCGTAGTTGGGACTGATCTCCAACGCCCTGTCGTATTTCGCCAGCGCCTCTTGGGGCCGTTTGAGTTTGATCAGAACCGTGCCGCAATTGGTCCAGGCGCCGACATTGTCGGGATCGCGGGCGAGAACGGATTCGAAGCTTGCCAGCGCCTCGTCAAAACGATCAAGTTCGAGCAGCGCGCCGCCGCGATTGATCTCTATGTCAAGACGGTCCGGCTTGATTGCCAGTGCCCGATCATAGGTCCCGAGCGCTTCCTGATAACGCTTGAGCTTGCCGAGGACGACGCCGCGGCTATTGAGCGCGTCAACATGGTCCGCTTCACGCGCGAGGACCTGGTCGCAGGCCACGAGCGCGTCGTCGAAGGATTTCAGCCCGATCAGCGCATTGGCGCGGTTGTGCAAAGCTTGCAGGTGGTTCGGATCGAGCGCGAGCGCGCGATCGTAACTCGTGATCGCCTCAGCGTGTTTCTTTTGCGCAAACAGAACCAGGCCGAGATTGTTCCAAGCATCGAGGCGGCGCGGTTCGACTGCCAGCGCCGCTTCGTAACTCTGGCTCGCTTCCTCAAGCCGCATCTGTGCGAGCAGAGCATTGCCGCGATTGTAAAGCGCGTCCGCATAACTCGGCCGCGCCTTGAGCGCGCTTTCGCAGCTTTCCAGCGCCGCATCCGCGCGGTCGAGTTTCAGAAGCGTGACGCTGCGGTTGCTGAGCACCTCGGCATGACTTGGCTCAATGGCGAGAGCGGCGTCATAGGCGGCGAGCGCCTTTTCGTGCCGGCCGAGCGCCGCGAGCGTATTGGCGCGGCGATTATGCGCCTGCGCGTGGCGCGGCCGCTGTGTCAGCACTTTGTCGTAGCCGGCGAGCGCCTCGGCGTGCCGTTCCAGCGCCGAGAGCGTGTTACCGCGATTGTAGAGCGCGTCGACATTACCCGGCGCCAGTGCAAGCGCCTCCTCGTAGCTTGCCAGCGCCTCGGCATAACGGCCGAGTTTCTTCAGCGCATTGCCGCGATTGTAGTGGGCGGTTGCGTCCTTCGCCCGCACGGCCAGCAGTTTCTCGAAAGCGGCCAGCGCCTCCTCGTGGCGTTCGAGCGCGTCGAGAATGACCCCGTAATTCGCCAGCGCGTCGGCCGATCCGGGCTGCGCCTTGAGCGCGGCGCCGACCAGGCGCAGTGCCTCGGCGGAGCGGCCCTGCTGATGCCGCAGCACGCCGCCCAGATGCAGGGCGTCGAAGTGGTTGGGATCGGCGGCAAGAACCGAGTTGTAGATCCGCCCTGCTTCCTCAAGACGGCCCTGGCGATGCAGCGCCAGCGCCTCTTGAATGGAGCGCGCCGTCTGCAGGCGGCGCATCTTTGCAGGATTGTTCATGGCTGGCGTCACCGGAAGGCAGGCGGGGCAAAATCGCACGAGCGCGACCCCGGCCTTCGCGGCAGCTTATTGTCGGTCGAACCGCCAGCCGTTATCGCGCCGGAACAGCGTCGGCCAAGATGGTTAATCAAAGGTAACCAGACGCGGCGATACCGGTTATTAACCGAAGCAGGCGCATGAAGCTTCCTGGGCGATAGTGTGTCCGGCCAGGTAGTTGTTGGAATGAGCGTCAGCAATATCGGTGCGCTTTTGCAGTCGGCCGCGAGCTCCTGGGGTTCGGTCACCGGACAGTGGAGCTCGTCCTTAGCGGCAACGGACTCCCTCATCGGCGCCATGGGCGCCGCCGAAACCAGTCTTGGCAAAGGGCTTGCTTCGATTGCCAACGGCCAAGCGCTGACGCGCACCAATAACCAGATCACAGCCGAAATTCAGAGCGTCCTCACCGGCGGAACCGGAACGACGACGCCCGCCACGAGCGCCAGCTCCGCACCAGCGACGAAGGCCAAGCCGGCAGTCGGCACTGGAAAGGTGTCGGTTTCGGTGAGCACTCCGCTCTCGACGCTTGGCATACCGCAAGGCGGCTCGGTCTATGTCAGCGCCAACGGCAAAACGACGACCTACACCTCGACCGGCAGCGATACGGTCGGCAACCTGCTCAGCACGATCAATACCAACCTGCCGGACAACGCCCAAGTGAGCGCCACGCTCAACAGCAAGGGCAATATCGTCCTTACCAGCAAAAACACCACCGATCAGATCAGCGTCAACGGCGTCTATGCCAGTAATATCGGCTTTGCCGTCGGCAATCAGACTTTCAAGCCCACCCCGGCCAGCAAGCCTGCAGCTTCGACCGCCGCGTCGAGCACCGCCAGTTCGAGCACAGCGACATCGACCAAGAGCCCCACCACGGGCCTCGAGACCGCATTCACGCACAGTGCCACCAGTGCGGCGTCGCTTCTGGCGTCTTCCGGCGCCAGCGGCAGCCTGGTCAATCTGATCGCCTGATCGGCCTTCGCCGCAGCTAGGCTGCGATGAATTGCGATGACAGATCGCCGTTGAACGTCATCGGACCGGTATGCTGGAGCTTGCTGTCGAGGTCGGCCCAGATCTCGCCGCCCATGGCGGTCCAGCGCCTGCAGAACGCGAAGTCCTCGCTCAGATACATTCCCGTGTCGTCGATCATGGTGTCGAACAAAGCAAAGCGGTTGTCGCTTGCGGTGGCGGCATCGAGCGAATGGTCGTGCTTGAAGCGCAACTCCGGATAATGCGCGCACATACGTTCTAACGCCTCGCGCCGGATCATCAGGAGGCCGGTGCCGGCATAGCGGACTTTGATGAATCCGGCCTTCTCGGTCACGGCATTGGGATCATCGACTTCGAATACATATTGCAGCGCCGCCGCCGCCGGATTGGGCCGGCCGGCCGCGAGCGTGTCCTTGACCTTGTTCCAGTCGATCCGCTTGATCGGATAGACTGCAGCGCACATGTCGGCGCCGCATTCGATCAGGCGCAGCACCTGCTGCGGCTCAAAGCCGATATCGGCGTCGATGAAGAGAAGATGCGTCGCGCTCGGATCGTCGAGAAATTGCGCGACCAGGCTCGCCCGGGCGCGGGTGATAAGCGCGTCACCGTCCTTGAACACCGTTTTGATGCTGAAGTCGCGGTAGGAGCGGACCAGCTTCTGCAGCTTCATCAGCGATGCCGCATAGACGACCGAGATTTGCCCACCGAAACACGGGGTGGCGACGACAAGATTGACGCTCAGCGGCGTCGGCTGAAGCGGGGCGGAAAATCCCGCGCCGGACAATTGCGCACCGCCGGCATCTGTTGTTGGCATTTTCAACATCCCCTGCCCGCTTTCTGCCCGGCCTGCCGGTCGCCAGCGGCGTTGAACGATCCGCGCAGCGCTTTCGGTTTATGATTAATCGATTACAAACAAAAATGGATAATGGCGGGTTAACATTTAACGCGCTTGCCGCCTTGTGCGTGAAAAACTCCGCAGTGGCGCGGCTTCGCGCGGCATTAGCCTAACGCGGGTTAAGTGCTTTGGATGCGCTGCACAATTTGCCTACGAGCAAAAACTGCCCGGCTTTACCCGTCCTTAAATGAAATGCGGCAAACCTTTGGCCGCCGATCAGTCTGATCGGACAACGCACTCGCGCCTACAGAAGTAGATCGCCGGTGCGCGCCAGTACGGCCTGTAACCAGAAGGGTAGTAACTATGTCTGACGTCACCTTAACCTCGGGCATCCGGTCCAACCTGCTTGCCCTCACGCAAACGTCCAACGACCTGACCACCACTCAGGAAGCGCTGGCGACCGGCAAGAAGGTCAACTCCGCTGCCGACAATCCGAGCTCCTACTTCACCTCGCAGAATTTGACCCAGAGCGCCAATAACCTGAGCTCGCTGCTCGACCAGATTGGCCAGGGCTCGCAAACCATCAACGCGGCGACCGACGGCCTCACCAGCCTCACCAGCCTGCTGCAGCAGACTTTGTCGACGGTGCAACAGGCGCAGTCCTCGAACTGGACCACTGCGGCCACGACGACCTCCTCGGTCAGCTTGGGCTCCAGCGCCAACGTCAGCCTCGCCGCCGGCACGCTCAGCATCGATGTCGGTTCGTCGACCTACAGCGTCACGATCGCCGCCAGCGCCACCTTGGCCAACGTCGAAGCCGACATCAACGGCACGACCGGCCTCGGCAGCACCGGTTCGGTGACGGCGACGGACGACGGCTCGGGCCACTTGGTCCTGGCCTCCAACAACGCGCCGATCGGCTTCACTGTTGCGGGTAGCGCCACTTCGGCGGCGCTCGGTCTTTCGACCAACTCCACCACCAACAACGTCGCGATCGGTTCGAGCTCGACCCGCAGCACGCTGCAGAGCAACTTCAACACGCTGCTCACGCAGGTCAGTCAGCTCGCCTCCGACGCCGGTTATAACGGCGTCAACCTGTTGCAGGGCGACAGCTTGACCATCGACTTCAACCCGACCGGCACCAGCGCGCTGACCATCAGCGGCGTGACCTTCAATGCCTCCGGTCTTGGCCTGTCGGCGGCCTCCGGCTCCGGCGCGACGTCGTTCCAGTCGGACAGCACGCTCTCGAGCCTGGTCAGCAACATCAACGCGGCGCTCTCGACCGTGCAGACCCAGGCCGAAACCTTCGGCACCAACGCGTCGACCATCAGCACCCGGCAGGGCTTCGAAAACGCGGTGATCAACACGCTGCAGACCGGCGCCGCCAACCTGGTCGTCGCCGACCAGAACGTGGAAAGCGCCAACCTGCTCACCGAGCAGACCCAGCAGCAGCTGGAAATCTCGGCGCTGTCGATCGCCAACCAAGCCAACCAGTCGGTGCTCAAGCTGTTCGGCTAAAGCAGTCTGGTACAGGCCTTTACGTAACGGCGGCGGGGCGAAAGCCCCGCCGTTTTTCTTTTTTGATGTGCCGGTCAGCCGGCCAAACTCATTTTTTGCTGTTTGCGAGCGGGGCGAAAGCTCCGTTTTTTCTTTTTGGGACAGGCCTTTAGCCTCGCAGTTCCATTCCGTGCGGTTCGATTAGTTCTCCGTTAACTATAATCGGTAACCATGTTCGCCGCGGCAAGGATTTGCCGGTGCTCTCGGAGCTCGAACTCAAGCCGAATGAACGTTTGGTGCTTTGCAGTCAGCACGGCCTGTAACCCGAAGGTGGAACGATGTCTGATATTACCCTCACTACCGGCATTCGGCAGAATCTGCTGTCGTTGCAGCAAACCTCGAACGACCTGACGACCACCCAGGAAGCTCTGGCGACCGGCAAGAAGGTCAATTCTGCCGCCGACAATCCGAGCTCATATTTCACCTCGCAGAGTTTGACGCAGACCGCCAATTCATTGGGCGCGCTGCTCGACCAGATCGGTCAAGGCTCATCAACCATCCAACAAGCCACCAACGGCCTCACCAGCCTGACCAGCCTCTTGCAGCAGGCGCTGTCGACGGTGCAACAAGCGCAGTCCGCGAGCTGGACCACCGCCGCCACGACGTCGGGCTCGGTCAGTTTGAGCTCGAGCGCCAACGTCAGCCTCGCCGCCGGCACGCTCAGCATCGATGTCGGTTCGTCGACCTACAACGTCACGATCGCCGCCAGCGCGACGCTGGCCCAAGTCGAGGCCGACATCAACGGCACGACCGGGCTCGGCAGCAATGGCATCGTGACCGCGACCGACGACGGCTCGGGTCACCTGGTGCTGAACTCCAATGAGCCACCGATCGGCTTCACCGTAGCGGCCGGCGCCGCTTCGGCGGCGCTCGGCCTGACGGCGAGCTCCACCACCAATAATGTCGCCATCGGTTCGAGCTCGACCCGCGGCACGCTGCAGAGCAACTTCAACGGCCTCCTGACGCAGATCAGTCAGCTCGCCGCCGACTCCGGCTATAACGGCGTCAATCTCTTGCAGGGCGACAGCCTGACCATCGACTTCAATCCGACCGGCACCAGCGCGCTGACCATCACCGGCGTAACCTTCAATGCCGCAGGGCTTGGCCTGTCGGCGATCGCCGGCTCGGGAGGCACGTCCTTCCAGTCGGACAACCAGCTCGCGACCACGGTCGCGTCACTCAACGCCGCGCTAGCCACGGTGCAGAGCCAGACCGAGACGTTCGGCACTAACGCCTCGACCATCTCGACCCGGCAGACCTTCGAGACGGCGCTGATCAACACGCTGCAGACCGGCGCCACCAACCTGGTCGTCGCCGACCAGAACCAGGAGAGCGCCAATCTGCTCACCGAGCAGACCCAGCAGCAGCTCGAAATCTCGGCACTCTCCATCGCCAACCAGGCGAACCAGTCAGTGCTCAAACTGTTCAGTTAAATTTGGGCCAATATGGGCTTTGGAACAGCGCGGCGGGGCAAAACCCCGCCGCTTTCTTTTGAGCGCTTCGCCAAGGCGGGAGTACAGCCGCTCGGTCACTGGCCTAGACCTGCGCGTCGGGCAATCCGTCCACGGCGGGCACGTTAGAAATCCGTTAACCACGATGCGCAACGATGCCTGCACGGCGAGGATTCGCAGCGAGGAATTTGTCCCGTGGCCCTGAAAATCGAACTCAAGCCGAACGAGAGGATCCTGCTCGGTGACTGCGTCGTCACCAACGCCGGCTCGCGCACGCGCCTGAAGATCGAAGGCCAGGTTCGCATTCTGCGCGAAAAGGACATTATGACGCTGGGCCGCGCCGACAGCCTGGCAAAGCTCGTTTATCTCGCCGTCCAATTCATTTACACCGCCAAGAATCCGAAAGAGCATCACGCGCTCTATTTCCGGGTGGCGGACGAATTCCTCAAGGCCGCGCCCAGCGCCGAGCCGTTCATCGAAAGCATCAACAACCTAATCTTAACAGGCGACCCGTATAAAGCGTTAAAGGAAGCGCGCAAGCTAATTGCCTACGAAAAGGAACATCTGAAGATGCGTCACGCCGTCAACGCCTATGCTAAGACCAATGTGGAGACGGCGTCGCCGCGTGAGCTCGAGGCCAATTTGCTACTGCAGGCCGCAGCGAAATTGCAGGCCGTTCACGATTCCTGGTCTGACAAGCCGCGCGGCCTCAATGAAGCGCTGCTTTATAATCGCCGGCTGTGGACGGTCTTTCTCGACGCGGTGACAAACGAAACCAACAAGCTGCCGAAGCAGGTTCGCGATAACATCAGGCGGCTCGGCGTCTATGTCATGGCCGAGACATTCTCGATGATGACCAAGCCGAAGCCGGACCATCTGAAATCGATCATCAAGATCAATCGCGGCCTTGCCGCCGGCCTGCGCGACAAGCACTAGACGCAGCGCCCCGAAACCCCCACAGCCGATCCGAATTTTTTGCATCTGTCATTGGGCCGCGGTTACGCCGCCGCACAGATTCCTGCGTAACGCATACGATAAGCGGGGGCCGGGCCGCGCCTATATCGCTCTGAGCGTCGCTAACGGTCAGGCGGCGCGCGGCATGTCCAGGCGGAGCCGGCCGCGCAGATGCGGAATGCGGTTCACGTCCATCCTGGCGGCGAGCGCGCGGATGTAGAACAGCTCTTCCTTGGTGGTGATGCCGAAGGCCGCGAATTGGCGCTGGCCGTCGCGGAAATCGGCGTCCGACAGAGCCTGTTCGAACAGATCGAGCCAGCCCGACCCTTCCACATCGCCGTCGGCGCCTTCGTTGAAGAGCATCTTGTCGCGGTCTCTGATGCTGATCGGCAGCTGCGAAGGATAAAGGTCGTAGAGCGCCCGCAATGGCGCCTTGCCGATCGGCGCCGCTTTGCCCGACCGCTTCACCAGGGCCGATTTATCAAGGCCCGCGGCATAGCTGACGACGGCCTGGTCCAGGAACGGCTCGCGGATTTCGAGCTGGAAATGCATCGAGCAACGGTCGACCCGCTGCAGGTTGGCGCGATGCATCATGCCCAGACATTGCGCCTGAAGATTGCGGCCCAGACCATTCGCCTGCGAGAACGCAAATTCGAGCGGCGAGTAGCCGGCGAATAATTCGTCAGCGCCCTCCCCGCATAAGGCGACGCGGAAGCCATCCTGATGAATGCGCTGCGACAGCAGATAAGTATGGAGGCTCGACCGAACCACCGCCGGCTCGAAAGTCTCCACGGTCTCGACCACTGTGGCGATCAGCGGCAGCGTCTTTGCGTCATGCGCATCGATGGCGACTTCGCGCAGATCGAGGCCGGTCTCCTCGGCGTAGTGCCGGGCGAACAGATAATCGGGCGAGCCGCGGCCGACGGCGATATAGCCGGGCATATCGGGGCGGACGCGCCGCGCGTAATGCATGACGAGGGTCGAATCGATGCCACCGCTGAACAGCGCTGCGGCCGGCAGTTCGGGCGGCACGCGCACACGCACGGCTTCGGCAAGGATGCGATCCAGATCCTCCGGCGAGGCGGAGCTCGTCGATGCCGGCGACGGCAGATTGTAATAGCGCCCGCAAAAATCGTGCGACAGCACGTAGCCCGGCGGCAGCAGCATGACGTCGCCGCCTTCGGTCGCCTGCAACAACGGCTTGATTTCCGAGCAGAACAAGAAGCCCTTGCGCGGCTGAGCCTCGGACGCCTCGACCACATAGAGCGGCTTGACGCCGAACGGATCACGCGCGGCGAGGAATTCGCCGGTCACGGCGTCGATCGCGACAAAGGCAAACATGCCGGAAAGCCGCTTGATCCCGGCCGGGCCGAACACCCGCAGCACATTGGCGACCACTTCGGTGTCGCAGCCGCTGTGAAACTTAATGCCGCGCGCCTCGAGCTCACGGCGCAATTCGACGTGATTGTAGATTTCGCCATTGAAGGCGACGAGGAAGCGGTCGTCGAAAGACGACTTCGGCTGACTGCCGTGCTGCGCGTCGACGATGCGCAGGCGGCGCGTACACATGGCGGTGTTCTGGCTGATGGTGATCAGGGGATCGGTGACGTCGCCCCGATGCAGCAGCCCCGCGATCAGACGCTGGACCGCCGTTTCAGCGCCATCCCAATCGATGGCTACCGCAATGCCGCACATATTGCCCCCCACAGCCCCAAACCGTTGAAAACCAACGTAGATCGCTATGGTTAACGGTTCGTTTGCGGCGGCGGCGCTTCGTAAGCATTTTGTTTACCATGACTTTCTAGGGTCACCGGCGTCATGACGGACGCGGTCGATCTGATCTCCGGCGACGAACTCAAAGCCGCCGCGCTGCAATTCACCGGCGAAATGCGGGCCAAGGTCGCGCGGGAGCAGCACGGCCTGCACAGCATTTTCGACAGCTGGTTTACCCGCGTGCTCACCCAGCTCGTCAGTTTCGACCCGGCACAGGCCTGGGAGGACAGCGTCCGCGAAAATGCCGCGCGCGAGCCCGCGCGATTCCAGGGACTGCTCTGGGATTTGCAACGGCTGCGGCTGTTTCTCGACCGCTACCGGCAAGGCCGTCTTGTCGCGTTTGCCCGCCGCGAGCGGTCAGGCGTGCATTACCACCCGCGATTTGGCACCGAATTCGGCGCCGATGTGCTGCTCACCTGCCAGGGCGCCCCTTCGCTGATGCGCTGGCGCGGCGTGCCGCTGATGAAGAACGTCTTCGATTTCGCCATGTATCCGATGCTGATCGCGGAACTGCGCCCGCACACGGTGTTCGAAATCGGCTCGGGGCTCGGCGCGAGTGCGGCGTGGTTCGCCGATCATCTGGCGATGAACGGCGTCGATGGCCGCGTTCATTCGGTCGACCGGGTCAAGGTCGAGGCCGAATATCCGCATGTCAGCTTCTATCAGGGCGATTGCGCGTCACCGCAGACTTTGTTTGCGGCCGAATTGCTGCAGTCGGCGCCGCACCCCTGGCTCGTGGTCGAGGACGCACACCACAATGTGGCGGCGGTGATCGCGCACATGCACCCGTATCTGACGCCGGGCGACTATCTCGTCGTCGAGGACAGCGACGTCAAGCGCGAGGCGCTTCGTACATTCCTTGCCGCCCATCCCGGCGGCTACCTTGTCGATACGCGATTTACCGACAATTTCGGCCGCAACGCGACCTGCGCCGCCGACTCGATCTTCGTCCGGACGGATAACCGCGAATAGCGCCTGCGCGGCTGCCCGGCGCGCAAGTTGCCTTCCATTATTGGGCGTCGGCCTATCCCGAAACCGGCGCGAGGTAATTGGTCAGGCTGAGCTGCGCGAGCCGCGCCGTGACCGACAGCGAAGCCGACAGGCTGTTCTGCAATGTCAGGATCTGCTCGCCGACCTGAGTCTGATTGACGCCGTCGACATTGTTCAGAATGTCGCTCAGTGTGGTCTGGGTCTGCGTATTGAGCTTCGTGGCATTGGTCACCGTGGTTTGTGCATTGGCGATATCGGATTCGATATCGGCGATCGTCTGTGTGCCCGACGGCGGGCTGAGATTGGCCTCAACCGCTCGCGACAGCGTCTGATAGACTGCCTGCGCGTTGGTATTGGTCGGCGAATAGGTCGTCGCCGCGAGCACCGCGGCATTCTTGATCAGATTGGTGATCGCCGATTCGTTGGCGCGCATGCCGTAATCGATGGTCGTCGATGGGGCGACGACCGCGGATTGGGTCTGCCGCGCCGGCGTCGCGCCATCTTCGCCGGTATACCAGATCACGGTATTTGCGGCGGTGCCGTTGGTTAAGGACGTGGCTGTCTGATAATTGTTGCCCGCACCGGGAACGACGATTTGCGGCGGGTCCGAGAAGAAGTTGTTGCCCGCCTCCATCGCCGATGCCGCCGGTAGCGCGGTCTGCGCCAGATTGGTGATCGCGCCGGTGAGCGCATTCTGCAGATTGGTGGCGGTGGCGCCCGTCGTTGCGCCAATGCTGAACTGGCCGTTCCCCGGTGTGGCGGACGATGTTGCCTCCAGCGAAACGGTCTGGGTCGAGCCGTCGGGCAGCGTGAGCTGAAACGAGATCGTGTCGCCGTCATTCGGATTCGAGCCGAGCGCCATCGAGATCGTCGGCGGTGAGCCGGACGGCCCGGTTGACCGTCGCGCCGGTCAGGCCGGACTAACGCCCGTGAGCTGAAATCCGAACGGCGTACCGTCCTGATTCAGCGTCACCGTGCTCCCCAATGTCGACACGCTGAGCCGGCCCATGCCGCTGGCTCCGAGATCGGCCTGCTGGCGCTCGTTGATGATCTGCGTCAGCCCGGCTTGGGCGCCGGTGCCGTTAAGAATTTGACTGGTACTGGCCACGGCCGGCTGGTTCAACGCGCTGCCCGAGAAGATGTAATTGGTGCCGACCTGGGTATTGAGCAGCGAAAGCATCTCGTCGAGCTGACTTGCCGCAGCGACCTGGGCCGTGGTCTGGCCATTGCTGTCGAGATTAAAGGACGGCTGATTGGTGACCTCCTGCTGGATCGTCGTCGAGAGCGTGCCGAGTTCGGTCAACGACGATTGCGCAATATCCAGCGTCGTGTTCACGGTCGAGGCCGTGTTGCTATAACCGTTGATCGCCGCGAGCTGCGAATTCAATGACAACACCATGCCGGCCTGCGATTCCAGCCCGGAATAGGTTTGCGCGGCCTGACCGGTGCCGAGCTCCTGTGCGAGCGAGTCGAGCTGGGTCATCATGCTGTTCTGCGCTATGACGGTGGCAGAAGTCACCGAGCCTGGTCCGGTAATACTCATATTGAACCCACTATGCGCCGCCTATTTGCAGCAACGTTTGCATCATGCTCTGAATGGTGGACATCACCCGCGCGTTGGCGGCGTAGGCGTTCTGCAGGGCGATGAGATTCGACATTTCGGTGTCGATATTGACTCCGGATTGGCTATTGAAACGCTGCTGCAGCGCCGTCAGAACCGTGTCCTGGCCCTGCTGCAGATTGGTCGCGGCATTAGCCGCCTGCGCTTGGACGCTGACGACCTGGCTGAGATACTGGGACAGCGTGCCGCTATACGGCGCCTGCGCCGTGCCGATCCCCGTGCTCGCAGCATAAGTGAGCGACGCCGCCGTCATCTGGTTCAGCAGGAAACTCGGCCGGGTCGCGTCGCCGGCGGTAGTGTTCGCAGCGTAAGCGACCAGGTTACCGGGCGAATTGAGGAGCGCCGTGTTCACACTGATACGGCCGGCGAGCCCCGTCGTTTGCGTGCCGCCGGTCGACGTCAAAGCGCCCGTGATCGGCTGGATGCCGTCGACGAACAACTGCACTGAGGGGCTGCCGCTGGTCAGTGACGTGACGGTCGACGTCGCCGACAATGAATTGACGACATTGCCGCTGCCGTTGGCATTGACAACCTGCAATAACGTACCGGACGGATTGGAGAATTGCAGGTTCGAACCGAACGCCAAATTCAGCTGCGAGACGACCGAGCTTATGCCGGTGGAGAAATCGATACCGATCGTCGTGTTATTGGGATTTGATGCCGATGCCTGCTGCGGCAGCGAGGTCCCCGGCGGCGTATCGACCACCGTGATCGTGTGCTGCACATTGCCGCTGTCGGTATAGGTGAACTGGGCCGTGTTGCCCGGCAACATGCCGCCGACGTCGACGTTAAAACCGTTCAAGCCGCCGGAGGTCGCAGCCGTTCCATTGACGGTCTGGTTCGACAAGGCCTGCGACATTTGATTGGCGAAATCGTCGAGCTGCGCCTGCGCTTGCGGCAGGATCGTGTCGCGCATCTGCAGATAGGCGCCGATCTGGCCCGATTGAAAGGCGCCGTCCGAAATCAAATCGGTGGTGGAGCCGCCCGGCGCGGTGAGCGTGATGCTGCCGGCGCCGTCCTGGCTCGGATCGGCGCTCCACAGCGACGTCGCCGACAGCGTGCCCGCATTGCCGAACGTCAACTGCGAGACTTGGCCCGCGTTCACCAGCTGCAGGCCGGTCCCAGTATAGACCGCGACCTGGTTGTTGGTGCCCGGCATCACGTTGACATTCATCAGCTGACTGAGCTGCGTGATGTCCTGGTCGCGCTGGTCCTCGAGAGCCGCCGCCGTGCTGTCGGGATTGGAACCGGTGCCTTCGAGCTTGGTGTTGATCTCCCCGATATCCTGCAGCAGACCGTTGGCGCTCTGCACGTCGGTGGCGATCCCGGCTTCCGTCTGCGTGCGCAGCTCCTGGACGCTGGTCGTCATGGAATTGAGGTTTTGCGCGAGCGACTGCGCCGCGCTCAAGACTTCGGACTGGCTCGAATACGAACTCGGGCCCGTGGACAGCGACTGCAGCGCGGTCGTGAAATTATTGAACATCGCGTCGAACGATGTCGAGGATCCGGGCGTGCCGTAAACGTCCTGAAGCTGCTGATAGAACTGCGCCACCGTGTCGGCGTAAGAGCCGCCCGACGTTTCAGTCCACAACTGGTTCTGCAGCAGAGTATTGAGATTGCGGTTGATGCCGTCGCTCTCAACACTGCTCCCCGACTTGCCGGCGGTGCCGAGTTCCGACTGTTTGACGCTCTCGTCGACATAGCCGGCCGTATTTGCATTGGAGACATTGCCAGCAATGACCGAAATGGCCTGCTGGGTGACCGCGATGCCGGACAATGCGGCGGATAGCGCCTGATTAATGCCCATCGATTAGCGCCATGGCTTGCAGCCGATTGGGTTGCAGCCGGTTGGGTTGCAGCCGATCATGCGGCTTGCCGCTGAAGCGACAGCCGCATCGCTATTGGATGACCGTGAGCAGGCTCTGAATCATCTGGTTGGCGGTCGTCATGACGCGAGCATTCGCCGAATAGGCCTGCTGCGCCACGATAAGCTGGCTGAACTGGGTGGCGATATCGACGTTCGAGGCTTCGAGTGAACTGCCCTCGATGCTGCCGGTCGCCGAGTAGTTCGGCGGGCCGGATTCCGGCGTCGCGGCATAGGCGCCGCCATTGAGCGCCTGCAGGGAATCGGTGCCGTTGAACGACGCCAAGGTGACCTCGGCTAGCGGAATGGTCTGCCCGTTGGTGAAATTACCGACCACGCGGTTCTGGCTGTCGACCGAGACCGATTGCAGCGATCCCGCCGCATAACCGTTCTGCTGCAGATTATTGACCTGCACCGTGCCGCTGGTGCTGGCGAACTGCGTCAAGCCGTCGGTGCCGATCTGCAGCTGGACATTGCCGAGATCGTCGCCGTTCACCGTCAGGCCGGGTATCGTCAGGCTCGTGATCTGCGGCGACATTTCGCCGTTGGCGTTGAACGTGAAAGTACTCCCGACATTGGTCCAGGACGCAGTGCTGCCGGTCGCCGAGGAATCGTTCTGATAGAACAATTGCCACGTGCTGCCGCTCGACGAGCTCGTCACTTGCGCCCAGCGGAACTGCACATTGACTGGATTGCCGACTGCGTCATAGGCGGTGATGGAGCCGCCGTCGACCGATTTCAGAATCGAACGTGGAGTTGTCGGCGCCAGCGACGGTGCCGCTCGCCGGCAATGCGGTGAGATTCTCAATGCCGAATTTTGTGGCCGCGGCGGTGCCGACGAGCTGTATGCTGTCGTTCGGGTTGGTCGCCGTCAACGAAACATCGCCGTTGGCCGTATTTACCGTCGCGCTGAAGAGTCCGCTGGTGGTGCCCAAGCCCACGAGCGTGGTCTGCAATTGGGCCAGCGTGGCGACCTGGCCGGCGCCGGTGCCGAAGGTGAGCGTTTCCGTCGTCCCAACGGTGCTGCCGGAGGGTATGACGTCGACCGCAAAAGTCTGCCCCTGCGCCACCGCGCTCTGGCTCAGCAGATTGGTCGGTGAAAACGAATTGTTTCCGGCGCCGAAGCCGAGATCGGTGGCGTCATTGCTGGTCCCGGACACCGTGACGCTGGCGAGATCGTTATTGCCGGTGAAAACGAGGTTGCCGCCCGAGAGCGACGCGGTGACGGCAGCCGTGCCGCCGTTGATCGCGGTCATCAGAGTGTTGATCGTGTCGCCGGCGCCCACAGTGTAGTGCGTCGTATTGGTGCCGTCGCTGACCGAAATAATATCGTTCACAGCGATGCCAAGACTCGCCAGCGTCGTAGCGCCTGTGAGGCCGGTCGCTGTGCCGGTGCCTGCGGCTGCGGCGTCCGGTTTGAGGGTTGCCCCGCTGCCGGTGATCTGCGCGGCGACGGGCGCGCCGGCCAGCGGATTGGCCTCGAAGTTATTCGGGTTGATAAGGCCCGACTTGGGCGTCGCCGGCAGGTTGGCTTGATAGTTGACGGATGTCGTCGCCACCGCCGGAATGAAGTTGTTGTTGAATTGCAAGACCTCGGGCACGCTGCCCAAGGGATTGCCGGTGGTCGGATCGACCGGAATGCCCATCAGATAATAGCCGGCGCTGTTCACCAGGTTGCCGTTGTTGTTCATGGTGAAATCGCCGGCGCGCGTATAGTCGTTGATGCCGGAGAAGGTCGGCTGATTATCGACAAAGCCCGTCGGCTTGGAGACGACGAAAAAGCCATCGCCATTGACGGCCATGTCGGTCGCGACCGACGTGCTGGTGATTGAGCCCTGCACCGTATTGGTGGCGACGGAGCTTGCGGTGACGCCGTCGGGCGTCTGCAAGTTGATCGCGGCTTGGTTGACCAGATCCTGAAAGGCGGTGTTGGTTTCTTTGTAGCCGGTGGTCTGGGAGTTGGCGATGTTGCCGGAAATGTTCTGCAGCGCGAACGACTGTGCCTGAAGACCAGCCACTGCGGTGGTCAAAGCATCGAAGATACCCATGACTTTTCTCCAACTCGATCTCAACGCGACGGCGGCTCAATGAGCGCAACGACATCAGGCAGCCGCATAGCCGGACAACGTGCAGCAAGCCGCGTGCCATTAAATTAGACTTGCCGTTTCAAACACTTACGGGGACGGTCGAGGCCTGGCCAAGGCCAGATATGCCGGGCTTGCGGCAAAATTTGCCGAGGCATGCGCGGCTTTACGCCTTCCAACCGGAGGCGTGATGATCTAAACGCAGCACGCGCCGCAATCGGGCGTCACACCGGAAAGAATGTCCATGCGCTTTGAAGGCACCAGCGCCTATGTCGCCACCGACGATCTTAAAGTCGCGGTCAATGCCGCGATCGCGCTCGAGCGGCCGCTGCTCGTCAAAGGCGAACCCGGCACCGGCAAGACCGTGCTGGCGATCGAGATCGCCAAAGCCTTATCGGCGCCGCTGATCGAGTGGCACATCAAGTCGACCACCAAGGCGCAACAAGGGCTTTACGAATACGACGCGGTGACACGGCTGCGCGACAGCCAATTGGGCGACGCGCGCGTCAAGGATATCCGCAACTACATCAAGCGCGGCAAATTGTGGGAAGGTTTCGTTGCCGACGAGCGCCCCGTTCTCCTCATCGACGAAATCGACAAGGCCGACATCGAATTCCCCAA
The DNA here is from genome assembly GCA_963746715.1 of uncultured Alphaproteobacteria bacterium. Classification (GTDB taxonomy): domain Bacteria; phylum Pseudomonadota; class Alphaproteobacteria; order Rhizobiales; family Xanthobacteraceae; genus BOG-931. Next base: position 76,494 of record CAVVCW010000010.1, read on the forward strand.
CGATCTGCTGCAAGAGCTCGATCGCATGGAGTTCTTCGTCTACGAGACCGGCGAGACGGTGCACGCCCGCCGCCGTCCGATCGTCGTCATCACCTCCAACAACGAGAAGGAACTGCCGGACGCCTTTCTGCGCCGCTGCTTCTTCCACTATATCCGCTTTCCCGATCCCGACACGATGCGCGCCATCGTCGAGGTGCATTTCCCCGGCATCAAACAACGCCTGGTCGCCGAGGCGCTCAAGCTGTTCTATGAGATCCGCGACGTGCCCGGCATGAAGAAGAAGCCATCGACCTCGGAACTGCTGGACTGGCTGAAGCTGCTGTTGGTCGAGGATATCTCGGCCGAGACGCTGCGCGAGCGCGACCCCAAGCGACTCATTCCGCCGCTGCACGGCGCGCTGATCAAGAACGAACAGGACGTGCATCTGTTCGAGCGGCTTGCCTTCATGGCGCGGCGCGAGGGGCGCTAAAAAGCGCCGCGCCGCCGCTACGCGCTCACCACAGCGGGTGCATGGAAAACGAATAAGTGGCGCCGAGGCCATAGGTCCATTGATTGGCCGAGCCGCGCTGTGTCACCAGCGGTGAATTGGCGACCGAATTGGCGAGCCGCTGATATTCGACAAAGCCGTGGGTTTCCCACTGATCGTTGATGAAATATTGCAGCTGCGTTCCGGCGCCGTAGGAATAGAGACCGCCGCCGACGTGATAGACCGGCAATTGCGTTAGCCCGGCGCCGACCGAGTTGATCGATTGCGCAAGCGTGATGCCGTAATACGGATTGATCGCCGGCGCCGATGCGAAAGTGACGCGTGGCCCGGCCGACCAGCGAAACTGCCCGAGCGGAACGATCGCATCCAGAAACGTGTCGTTGGTGACACCGCCCTCACCGCCGAATCCTTGGCGCACTTCGGTGCGCAGCCGCAGCCATTCGACCGGCCAATATTCGGCAAACGCACCCGCCTGTATCGTCAGGGCGACATTGCCGAGCCCGACGGTCGCCGCGTAGTCGGCGGCCTTGCGCTCGCCGACATAGTTGATCGCCGGTCCGAACTTGAACTGGCCGAGATCGATGACGGTGAAGCCGAAACTGTCGCGCGGGCCGAAATAAGGCGGCGGCTCACCGGCATGGCGCACGCTGAACAGCGGCAACCCAGCGAGGGCAATTTTATTATCCGGAGCGCCGGGCCAAGCCGGAACGGCACGGAGTTCTACGCCAATGGTCACGATCCAGTCCGGGACCGGCGGTGCATAGGCCACGGGCGTCGGGGCCGGTTGAGGCAGATCGGCGGCCGCGGCGAGATCGGAGGCGGTGGAAACCAGAACTATAACGCCTAAGACAGCAACCCACGCTCGCCAGTCAGGCGTCATTCCCACCGCTCCAACCGTCCGGATTCCCTCAAGTCGAGACAATTATACCGAATGAAGGATGGGGGTGCGAACGGTTCGGCACACGGCAGCGATTTTCGCCGGCACCTGTTGCCGATTTGCCGGAACTGCGAAATTTATGCGTTTTGATTAGGCTTTTTTGCCGTTTGCCGCCGTTTCCGGCGGCGCTTACCCATTGTCCCCGCGTCAGCAACAGGCGGCACGACGGCGTCGGCAGCCGCATCTTGCTGCACTCCAGTGGCCTCGGCGGCTGCAGCGTCATGCCTTTGTGCGCGCTGCTCCTCTTCCAGTTCTTGCCGATGCGCGCGTTTGCGCGCCACCTCACCCGCCAATTCGCGCGCTTTCGCGCGGCGCTCCGCGATCGCGGCACGCAAACGCTTGATCCAACTGCGCGTTTGCCCGGCCGCACGTCCCATCATCCCGCCGGCCCAGACCAGCTCGAACGGCGTGAATTGCCGCCAGGTCAGATCGCCATCGATGATCGCGCGGGCGATGAGATTGCCGGCCATGGCCGTGGTGTTCAGCCCGTGCCCGCCGAAGCCGGAGGCAAGCCAGACGCCGGGGCCGAGTTCGCCGATCTGCGGCATGCGATGAATGGTGAGGCCGAGTGTGCCGCGCCACGCGTAGTCCACGGCGACGTCACCGAGCTGCGGATAGGTTTTCTTGATATCGCCGGTCAGCGCCTTGATGTAGCGCCCGGGATCGCGCGTCCATGCCGTCGAGCGGCCGGACAACATCAAGCGGTCGCCGCCGACAATGCGATAGTGATTATCGGCATGATCGCTGTCGCTGATCCCGCCGCGATAGCCGACGGCCTGCGTCAGCGCCTCGCCGAGCGGCGCCGTGGTGATCACATAAGTCGTCATCGGCACAAGCGTCGACGCCACCCGCGGCAACAAGGCGCCGAGCTGCACATTGCCGCACAGCACCACGTGATTGGCGCGCAGCCGCGCGTCAGGAGTGACGATGCGTTTGCGCACGCCGCTCGGATCGATCGACAGCGCCCGCGTGTTCTCAAAGATGCGCGCGCCGTCGCGCTCCGCGGCAGCGGCAAGTTTGAGCGCGTAATTCAGCGGATGGATCGTCAAGGCTCGCAGATGATTGATGGCATAGAAATAGCGCTCGCTCCGCAGCACGCTGCGCACGCGGTCGGTCTGCCAGCCTTCGATCTCGCAACCCAATTCGCCGAGCAATTGAACTTCGGCGACGAAGGTGTCGCTATTGTCTTCCTTGGAAACGTGGAGCCAACCGTTTTCCGGATCGATGCCGGAGACGCCGTTGGCGGCAACGGCATCGCGCACATAATCGAGGCCCGCCTGGGCCAGCGCCCAAATATCCTTGGTGCGGTCGAAACCGACCCGCGCCACGAGCTTGTCGGCATCGGCGCCGAAACCCGGCAGCACGAAACCGGTATTGCGGCCCGACGCGCTTCCGGCCAGACGGCCGGCCTCCAACAGCACGACCGACCAGCCGCTCCTCGCTACTTCGCGTGCGACCGTAAGCCCCGCGAGCCCGCCGCCGATGACGCAGACATCGACATCGAGATCGAATGACAATTGCGGACGCAAAGGCGCGTCGATCTTGGTCGCGGCATACCAACTGTTGCCGTAAGCCGCGATCAGGTTGTCGTCGCTCATCAAGACGGTATCCGACTGTGGCTGCCGAAGTGCCGGCGGCGCGGCCGCTATCTACGAACTTTCGGGCGGGCGTACTAGAGCATGATCCGGAAAAGTGGAGACCGGTTTTCCGAAAGATCATGCTCAATCAAAACCCTAGAGCGATCAACGATTCAATCTAAAACAATTGCGCTCTAGACACCCCGGGTGCGGAAAGCGACATTAACGAAATGCGCCGATTGATGCTGTTACGTCATGCCAAGACCGAGCGGGCCGAAGCCGGCCAGCGCGATCGCGACCGCAAGCTCATGAAACGCGGCCGCAACGACGCGCCCGTCATCGGTGCCTATATGGCGCATCATAGCTTTGTTCCGGACCTGGCGCTGGTCTCGCCGGCCACCCGCGCGCAGGAGACCTGGGCGCTGGTTGCGCCCTGCTTCGCCACGGCGCCGCGGACGGTGACCGACGACCGCATCTACAACGCCAATACCAGCCAGCTGGTCGAGGTCATTACCGAGACCAAGTCAGCCAAAGCGCTGCTCCTCGTCGGTCACAATCCGAGCTTTCACGAACTCGCCGTGCAATTGATTGCCTTGGGCGACGTGAATTTGCGCGAACAGCTCAACGAAGGCCTGCCGACGTCCGGCCTTGTTGTCATCGATCTGCCGATCGATAGCTGGTCGCAGTTGCATCCGCGGGCCGGGCGTCTCGAGCGCTTCGTGACGCCACGCCTTCTCGCCGAAGCGACGGAGTGAGGTGACGCGCGGCGCGTTACCGGTCATTCATAGAATTCCGGCGCCTTCTTCTGCGTGTCGCTTTGCGCCTTGTCGTGGTTGATCCAAAGCTGCGCATGCTCTTTTGCCATGATGTCGGCGATCCGATTCATCGAAGCGACGCTCTGGTCCTGGTTGAAATTGAAACCGGGCACGCGGCGATTGTCGAAATTGGCTTTGAAGTGAGCAGCGTCGCCGGACAGGATCACCGCGCCGGTCTTCGGCAGCTTGACCAGCAAGGATTGATGTCCGGGTGTGTGACCCGGCGTCGAAAGGATCGTGACCGAGCCGTCGGCAAACACGTCATGGTCACCCTCGAGCTTGGTCACCGGGTGACTTGGATTGAAGCGTGGCGCGCCGTTTGCTCCCGGCCAGTCGTATTCGGCCTTCTGCACATAGAGCATGGTCTGCGGGAACAATTCGACATTGCCGATGTGATCGGGATGGGTATGCGAGATCGCCATGCCTTTGACGTCGGACGGCTTTATTCCGAGCTGATCGAGTTGTCCGGCGAGCGTCTTGCTGCGCTTCCAATCCAGCCCGCCGTTTTCGCCTTTCAAACCATCCGGCATGGCGGCGACCGCGTCGGTGATGCCGGTATCCCACAGAAACCAGCCGTCTTGCGTATGATGAATAAGGTAGCAGTTGTCGGAGATATCCATCGGCACGCCGACATTCACGCCAGGCGACCAGCGCGATTGGTCGGCGGCATGCGCCTCCCCGCAGCTCAGGATGTAAAGCTTGTCGACGCCGGCGGCTATTGCCGAAGACGGCACGGCACCGAGCGCAGCCAGCAAGGCCGCACCGGCGACAAACACAAACGAAGCAAGTCTCATGAAGTCCTCCCGGTCATTTGAAGGGGCGGACAGCAAAAGCGCTTGGTGCTATTCGCCCGGCGTCATCCGGCAAGCGCCGCGAGAATGCGGGCCCAGCTGCGGATGCCTTTGTGAAAACACCGCAGATCGAACTTTTCATTCGGCGAATGCACGCGATCGTCGTCGAGCGCGAAGCCGACCATCAGCGTGTCCATGCCGAGCACGGTCTTGAAATCGCCGACGATGGGAATTGATCCCCCGGCGCCGACGGTGACCGCCTTCTTGCCCCACTCTTGCGCCAGCGCGTTGCGCGCCTTGTTCAGCGCCGGATTGTCGAAGGCGACTTCGAAAGCCGGATTGCAGCCGAAATTGCCAAATTCGACGCTGCAGTCGTCTGGCAACCTGGCGCGGACGAAATCGCGAAACGCCGCACGGATCTTCTCCGGGTCCTGCGCGCCGACGAGGCGGAACGAGACCTTGGCGCTCGCCTTGCCGGGGATCACGGTCTTAGCGCCCTCCCCGGTATAGCCGCCGATGATGCCGTTGACCTCCGCCGTCGGCCGCGTCGAGATCTGCTCGATCAGCATGCGGCCCTTCTCGCCGGCCGGAATTTTTAGGCCTACCGGGTTGAGAAATTTTTCCGGCGTCAGCCCGAGGCCCGAGAGATCGGCCTTGATGTCGTCCGGCAATTCATGGACCCCGTCATAGAAGCCGGGGATGGCGACCGAGCCGTCGGGTTTGTGCAGCGCCGCAAGAATGTCGGCGAGCACATGGATCGGATTGCGTGCTGCCCCGCCGAACAGGCCGGAATGCAGATCGCGGTCGGCGCAGGTGAGCCTTATCTCTTCATAGACGAGACCGCGCAAAGAGGTCGTGATCGACGGCGTCTGCGCGTCCCACATGCCGGTATCGCAGACCAGCGCCAGGTCGCGCTTGAGCTCTGCGGCATTGTCGCGCACGAAGCCGAACAGATGCTTGGAGCCGCATTCCTCCTCGCCCTCGATCATCATTGTAATGTCGAGTGGGATCTTGCCGGACACCGCCTTGAAGGCGCGGCAGGCTTCGATGAAGGTCATCGCTTGGCCCTTGTCGTCGCACGCGCCGCGGGCGACGATAATCTTGCGGCCACCGTCGAGCGTCTGGATGCTGGGCTCGAACGGCGGCGACTTCCACAGATCGAGCGGGTCGACCGGCTGCACGTCGTAATGCCCATAGAATAAGACGCGCGGCGTCTTGTCGCTTCCCTCGCCATTTCCGCCGCTAATGCCGCTCTTTTCGACGCTTTTGGCGATAACGACCGGATGGCCCTCGGTCGGGCGGATGCTGGCGTCGAAGCCAAGCCCGGTCAGGTCGGCGGCGACAAACTCTGCCGCCTTGCGGCATTGCGGCGCATAGGCCGGGTCGGTCGACACCGACTGGATGCGCAGCAGCGCGAACAGCCGATCGAGGCTGGCATCGAGATCGCGGTCGACGCGATCGAGGACTGCCGGCAGAACATCTGATGCTGTCATGTTACCGTCACCGTTACACGCGGCTGATCCAAAGCAAGCTGCTGGCGTACACTTATAGTGTGCCGCTTGTGCTGGCCACCGGTGTTGCGCGCTGCATGACGCAATGCCGTGCGCGACGTGTTGCGTTGCAACTTTGTCACGCTCCGCATGATCTAACAAAAGCCGACGCCACAACTACGCCGTTTCGTTGACACAGTCTTGTCACCTCCCGTTTGAATCTACAATATGGCTGGAACCTGCCGACAGCGCGGGACGAGGGGATAATGGATGAACTGATCGCGCGTCTCGTCGCCGATGTCGGTATTGATCGCTCCGCTGCAGAAAAAGCTGTCGGCATCATTCTCGATTTTTTGGTCAAGGAAGGCCCCGCCGACAAAGTGCAGCCGCTCATGGCCAAGCTGCCCGGAGCCGAGGCTTTGCGGGCGAAGACCGATGGCGAAAGCAGCGGTCCGCTGGGTGGATCAATTGGCGGAGTGATGGGTGCCGGCATGCGCATGATGTCGGCTGGGCTGAGCATGGGTGAAGTGCAGGATGTTGCCCGTGCCGTGCTGGCCTATGTGCGCGAAAAGGCAGGCGACAAGGCGATTAGCGAGGTCGGCGCGGCAATTCCCGGGCTCGCGCAGTTTGTTTGACGAGCATGATCCCGAAAGCTGGACACCGACCTTCCGAAAAAGATCATGCGCCGATGGGAATCCCGGGCGTCGATCCGCTTGAATCGGATCGAGGCCTGAATACGACGATGACATTAGGCTTGAGGCTGCGGGAGCGACTGATGGGGTATCCCATTACCGAGATCCAGGTGATCGGCACCGAGGTTGCCGCGATCCTGAAATCGGATGGGATTCGAACCACGATCAGTTTGTTGAGCATCGCCAAGACGCCCAAGCAGCGGCTCAAGATCGCGACCCGAACCGGCGCACCGGAAAAATGCGTGCTCGATTGGGTGACCGCGGCCGATCGCATGCGCGTCAAAGGCGTCGGCTGGGAATATTCCGAACTGCTGCGTGCCGCCGGCGTCCGCACCGTCAACGAGCTGCGGTTCCGCAATCCGCAGAAGCTCGCGGCCGCCATGGCGGAGATCAATAACAAGCGCAATCTGGTCCGCGTTCTGCCCTCGGTGAACACCGTCACCCGCTGGATCGAAAGCGCCAAGAAGCTGCCGCCCGTCATCAGCTATTGAGATTTTCAGTTTTGCGGCACGGCAATTCAGCCGCTTGACTCCCCGCCACCGACCGCGCAAAGCGACGGCCAAAACGACGGCCGTTGAACGGCCGTTGTCGTCAGTTCAGGTTGGGACCGGCCCGAATTAGGGATCAAGATCAGCAATGGCCAATACCGCGGCCACAAGCGCGCCCCATCGGGCTCAACCAAACGCCCCAGCCGGCGGCGTCCTGACGCAGCTTTTGGCCAAAACGCGGCCCTCCATGCACACATCCGGGCGTCCCTTGATCATGGGCGTTCTCAATGTCACGCCGGATTCCTTCTCCGACGGCGGCCAGTTCATCGAGCCGGCCATCGCCATCGAACACGCCCGCCGCTTGGTCGCTGAGGGCGCCGACCTCATCGACATCGGCGGCGAGTTGACACGGCCCTATGGCGGCATGCGGCCGGTGACTGCGGCGGAAGAGCGCGCGCGGCTCGAGAGCATCCTTCCGGCCGCGGCCACGATCGGCGTGCCGGTCTCGATCGATACGATGAAAGCCTCCGTCGCTGGCTGGGCGCTCGAAGCCGGCGCCAGCATTGTCAACGATGTCTGGGGTCTGCAGCGCGATCCGGACATGGCCCGCGTCGTCGCCGAACACGGCGCGCCCATTATCATCATGCACAATCGCGAGAGCGCGGATCCGGCGATCGACATTATCAACGACGTGTCGGAATTCTTCTCGCGTTCGCTTGAGATTGCCTGGAGCGCCGGCATCGCGCATGACCGTATCGTGCTCGACCCCGGCATCGGTTTCGGCAAGACGCCGGAACAATCGCTGGCCTGCATCGCGCGGCTCGACGAATGGCGCGGCTTCGACGCGCCACTTCTCGTCGGCGCCTCGCGCAAGCGCTTTATCGCTTCAATCGTGCCGTCAGAGCCGATGGACCGGCTCGGCGGCTCGCTGGCCGCGCATCTCCTGGCGGCTGAAAACGGCGCCGCCATCATTCGCGTGCATGATGTAGCGCCGACACTGCAGGCATTCGCGGTTGCCGCCGCCATCAGGCAAGCCCGATGAGAGCCGCCCGATGAGCGACGCGATCTTTGTCAACGGGCTCTCTTTGCACGCCTATCACGGCGTGATGCCGCATGAGGGTAAGGTCGGACAGACGTTCAAGCTCGACCTCGTCCTCGATATCGATCTCGCCGACGCTTCGCGCACCGACAAGCTCAAGGACACGGTGTCTTATGATCTTGTCGTGAAAACGGTGAGCGAGGCATTTTGCGGGCGGCGCTACCGGCTGGTCGAGGCTGCAGCTGGCGCTGTGGCCGACGCGGTGCTGGCGCGTTGTCCGAAAGTGAGCGCCGTTCGCGTCACTGTGCACAAGCCGCATGCGCCGGTGGCCGCGACCTTCGACGATGTCGGCGTCATCGTCGCGCGTGCGCGGCCCCGCAAAAATGGCTGAGAGGCGCGACGCGTTGATCGCGCTCGGCGGCAATGTCGGCGACGTGCCGGATACGTTCGACAAGGCCGTCGCCAAGCTCTGCGATGGGCATTCGGTCTGGCTCAAGAAGCGCTCGTCGAACTATCGGACGCCGCCATGGGGCGTCCAAGATCAGCCGCCTTTCGTGAACGCGGCCATCGCGGTCGCGACCACGCTATCGCCTGAGGACCTGCTCGGGCGCATCAAAAATATCGAGAAGGAATTCGGCCGCGACCGCACGCGGGAGCGGCGCTGGGGACCGCGGACCATCGACCTCGACCTGCTCGCTTACGACGATGTGGTGCGCGACACGGGCGATCTCACTTTGCCGCATCCACGCCTGTTCGAACGCGCTTTCGTTCTGGTGCCGCTCGCCGAGATTGCACCGGACCGCATGATCGGCGGCATTCGCGTCAGCGATGCGCTGGCGCGAATGGATACCGGCGGCATCGAGAAGCTGGCTGGATGACGCGTTTGAGCATGGTCTGTTCGGAAGACCTGTTCCCACTTTTCCGGATCGTGCTCTCGCCCTGCCCTCCGCTCGCGACGGCTCCGGCACGCCAATTGCACGCTTTAACCCGACGGGTCGCCCGCGTATTGGCCCGCCGCACCCGGCATGGCAGTTTAGAACCATGACGACTGCCGAAACCCTCTCGCTGGCCGGCGATTTCGCGCCGGCAACCCGCGCGGACTGGCGCAAGCTGGTCGATGCCGTGCTCAAGGGCGCGCCATTCGAGAAGCTTGAAAGCAAGACCTATGACGGCCTGACAGTCGAGCCGCTCTATGAGCGCGACAGGTCTGCCCACGCCATTACGGGCCGTGCCCCGAGCCAGGCCTGGACCATCCTGCAGCGCGTCGATCATCCCGATCCCGCGGCCGCCAATGCGCAGGCGCTGACTGATCTGGAAAACGGCGCGACCGGCCTCATTCTGATTTTTGCGGAATCGATCAGCGCTAACTGTTTTGGCCTTGAGCCCTCGGCTGCGGCGCTTGCCCGCGTCCTCGACGGCATCGATCTCACGGCCGGCATCGCGCTCGACCTTAATCTTTCCCCGTCGTCGCGGCACATCGTCGGCGATCTCGCCGACCTGGTGAAGAGTAAAGGCGTAGCGCCGGCCGCAGTCGACATCCGCTTCAGCATCAATCCGATCGGCGGCTTTGCCGCCTGCGGCACAAGCCCGCGGCGCTGGCCGGATATGGCGCCTTATTTCGCCAAGATGGTCCGCGGTTTTGCCGACGACGGTTTCCGCGGGCCCCTTGCCGTCGCCGACGGACGCGTCATCCATAATGCCGGCGGCTCGGATGCGCAGGAACTCGCTTTTGCGCTGGCGAGCGCGGTCACCTATTTGCGGGCGCTCGAAACCGGCGGCATGATCCTCAGTAGGGCGCGAGACGCCATCTACTTCCGGCTGTCGGCGGATGCCGATCAATTCCTGACCATGGCGAAATTCCGCGCCGTGCGAAAACTCTGGGCGCGCGTCGAAGCGGCCTGCGGCCTTACGCCGAAGCCGGTCATGGTCACCGCGGAAACGGCTTGGCGGATGATGACCAAGCGCGATGCTTACGTGAACATGCTCCGCAATGCGATTGCGGTAACCGCGGCCGGCCTCGGGGGCGCCGACGCCATCACCACGCTGCCGCATACCGCGCCACTCGGACTGCCCGACGCCTTTGCACGGCGCGCCGCCCGCAATACGCAGCTCTTACTGCTCGAAGAATCGAACCTCGCGCGTGTCGGCGATCCGGCCGCGGGCTCGGGCGCGCTCGAAACGCTTACGGAGCAGCTTTGCACCGCCGCCTGGTCGCAATTTCAGGAGATTGAAAAAGCCGGCGGCGCCTGGGCAGCGCTCGAAAGCGGCTTCATTCAGAAAAATGCCGCCGCCATTCTTGCCGAGCGCCAGAAAGCTGCCGCCCGCGGCAAGGATACGCTGACCGGAACCAATGCCTATCCCGACATGCACGAAACAACGCCCACGGTTCTCGATGTCGCGCCGCTGCCGTCCAAGAAAAACGGCGCAGTGCCTATTGCCGTATCGGCCGAGCCGTTACCGCGCATCCGGCTCGCCGAGCCGTTCGAAAACCTGCGCGACCGCTCCGATGCGATCCTCGCCAAGACCGGCGCGCGGCCAAAAGTCTTTCTCGCCAATCTCGGCAAGCTGAGCGAATTCACCGCACGCGCGACCTTCGCCAAGAGTTTTTTCGAGGCCGGCGGCATCGCGACGGTGAGCAATGACGGTTTCTCAAGCCTCGACGAGATGTTCGCAGCATTCAAGGCATCGCGCGCGGCGATTGCCTGCCTCTGCTCATCGGACGAGGTCTATGAACGGGAAGCCACGACCGCCGCCAAAGCGCTCGCACCCATGACCAAACATCTTTATCTCGCCGGCCGGCCCGCCGATCAGGACGCCTTGAAAACGGCCGGCATCGGCACCTTCATCTTTGCCGGTGGCGATATGGTTGCGGTTTTGCAAGCGACTTATCAGATACTTGCCGGCTGAAGTTGGCGGCGCGCTTGCCCCGTGCGTTGTGCCGCGCCGCATGATAGGCTTGCGCCGCCGGTTCAGGTGATGAGATGAGCCAAATCCCGGATTTCACGAAGCTCGATTTTGCCGAGGCGCCCGCCGCACCGTCCGCTTCTGCCGCATCTTGGCAGACGCCGGAAGATATTGCCGTGAAGGGCACCTATGAAGCCGCCGATCTGAAAGGCGTCGAGGCGCTCGACGGCTATCCCGGCATCGCGCCGTTTCTGCGCGGGCCCTACCCGACCATGTATGTCACCCAGCCTTGGACCATCCGGCAATATGCCGGCTTCTCCACGGCGGAGGATTCCAATGCCTTCTACCGGCGCAATCTCGCCGCCGGCCAGAAGGGCCTCTCCATCGCCTTCGATCTCGCCACCCATCGCGGCTACGACTCCGATCATCCGCGCGTGTCGGGCGATGTCGGCATGGCGGGCGTCGCCATCGATTCCATCTACGATATGCGCACGCTGTTCGCCGGCATCCCGCTCGATCAGATGTCGGTGTCGATGACGATGAACGGCGCGGTGCTGCCGGTGCTGGCGCTCTATATCGTTGCCGCCGAGGAGCAAGGCGTGCCGCCGGAAAAACTCGCCGGCACGATCCAGAACGACATCCTCAAAGAATTCATGGTGCGCAACACCTATATCTATCCGCCGAAACCATCGCTGCGCATCATCTCCGATATTTTCTCCTACACCTCGGCGCATATGCCGAAATTCAATTCGATCTCGATCTCCGGCTATCACATGCAGGAAGCGGGAGCGACGGCGGATCTCGAACTCGCTTACACGCTTGCCGACGGCGTCGAATATGTCCGCGCCGGCCTGGCCACCGGGCTTGCCGTCGACCGCTTCGCGCCGCGGCTGTCGTTCTTCTTCGGCATCGGCATGAATTATTTCATGGAAATCGCCAAGCTCCGCGCTGCGCGGGTCCTGTGGGCGAAGCTGATGAAACAGTTCGAGCCGAAGGATAACCGCTCGCTGTCGCTGCGCACGCATTGCCAAACGTCCGGCTGGTCGCTCACCGCGCAGGACGTGTTCAACAATGTCACGCGCACCGCGATCGAGGCCATGGCGGCGACGCAGGGTGCAACGCAGTCGCTGCACACCAATGCGCTCGACGAGGCGCTGGCGCTGCCAACCGATTTCTCCGCCCGCATCGCCCGCAACACGCAGATCGTCTTGCAGCGCGAGAGCGGAACGACGCGGATGATCGATCCGTGGGGCGGCTCGTTCTATGTCGAGAAGCTCACCCACGACCTTGCCGAAAAGTCATGGGAACACATTCGAGAGGTCGAGCAGCTCGGCGGCATGACGCGCGCCATCGAAGCCGGCCTCCCCAAGCTGCGCATCGAAGAGGCCGCTGCCCGCACCCAGGCGCGCATCGATTCCCGCAACCAGGCCGTGATCGGCGTCAACAAATACCGGCCGCGCAATGAGCAGCCGATTGACGTGCTCAAGGTCAACAATGCCGCGGTTCGGCAATTGCAGGTCGACAAGCTCGGCCGGCTCAAGCACGAGCGCGATCCGAAGGCGCTCGCCGCAGCTCTCGACACGCTCACCCGCAATGCTGAAGGCGGCAACGGCAATTTTCTGGCGCTCGCGATCGAAGCCGCCCGCGCCAAGGCCACCGTCGGCGAGATTTCACTGGCGCTGGAAAAAGTGTTCGGGCGGCATCAAGCGGAGATCAAGGCCATCTCCGGCGTCTATAAGCAGGAGGTCGGCATGACGGACGCCGTCGAACGGGTGCAGAAGCTCGTCGCCGAATTCGAGGAGAATGAAGGCCGCCGCCCGCGCATCCTGGTCGCCAAGATTGGCCAGGACGGCCACGACCGCGGTCAGAAGGTGATCGCCTCAGCTTTCGCCGATCTCGGCTTCGACGTCGATATCGGCGCGCTGTTTGCGACGCCCGGTGAAGCCGCGCGGCAAGCGGTCGAGAACGACGTCCATATTCTCGGCGTCTCTTCGCTTGCGGCGGCGCATCTGACGCTGGTGCCGGAGCTCAAGGCCGAACTCACCAAACAAGGCCGCGGCGATATCATGATCGTGGTGGGCGGCGTTGTGCCGCCGCAGGATTACGAGGCGCTGAAAGCAGCAGGCGCCGAAGCTATCTTCCCGCCCGGCACCGTGATCGCCGAAGCCGCGGAAGATTTGCTGAAGTCCCTCAACCGCCGCCTTGGGCATACCAAAGCGGCGGCTGAGTAGTTGTTCGACTAGCCCGCCACTGTCCCGAAGTTCTGCGCCAGGTTCTCCGCACCGCGCAGCGAGACTGCGAAGATCGTGTAGGTCGGGTTCGACGCGCCTTCGCTCGGGAAAATGCAGGGCCCGGCCATCCACAGATTGGGAATCTCATGAGTCTGACCGTAGCTGTTGGTCACTGAATTCTCCGCTCCCGTCCCCATGATGGCGCCGCCGTGCAGATGGCTGGTCGGCACCACGGGTCCCTTCCCCGGCCAAACCTCTTTGGCGTCGGTGGCCTTGGCGACCTTCATGCCCTGGTCGAAATTGGCATTCCACAGCGCCATCGCGTCGTCGTCGAAGCTGTGGATCAGCCGCCCCAGCGGCATGCCGAACTCGTCTTTGTCGCTGGCGAGTTCGATGCGATTTTCAAGCTGCGGCTGGTCCTCGCCGAAGATGGTGATGCGGGTGATGCCGCGCGCGGCGCGTTTCATGAATGCCTGCAGGTCGGTGCCGAACAGATCGCCCCGCGCCTGCGCATAATCGTTCGTTTTCATCGCCGCACCGGCGACGATGAACGAACTGCCGAAGGCGTTCGGATAGCTCGTCTTCGGATAACGGTCATACGACATGAATTGCGCGCCGACCGTGCCCATATGCGGCGTGATGTCCTCGTCGAATAGCGCCCAGGTGCCGGCGATGTGATGCGTCATCATGAACTTGCCGACCAGCTGGTTCTTGTTGCCAAGGCCGTTCGGGTGCTTGTCGGTCGCTGAGTTCAGAAGAAGCCGCGGATTCTGCGCCGACCACGCCGCGAGCACGACGACGCTCGCCTCCTGCACCTGCTTTTGTTTCTGCGCGTCGTAATATTCGACACCGGTGACGCGCGTGCCGTCCGCATTGGTGAGAACGCGCGTGACTGTCGAGAACGGCCGCACCTCGGCGCCGGCTTTGCGCGCCTCGCCGAGATAGGTCACCACCGGATTGGCCAGCGCACCGATCGGACAGCCGACATGACACCAGCCGTCATAGATACAAGCCGGCCGGCCCTTGAACTCGCCCGAGTTCATGCCGACGGCGGCCGGCACGAAGTGAATGCCATTGGCCTCGGCGCCCTTCTTCCAGACTTCGCCGTTAGGGAATGTCTTCATCGGCGGCATCGGATAAGGCGCGCCCGCCGGCCGCCAGCGCTCCTCCGCTTTGGCGTCGCCGGACACGCCGAGCTCGGCCGCGACCTTGTCGTAGAACGGCGCGACATCCTCATAAGCAATCGGCCAATCGTGGGCGCGATTGTGCTCACTCTTGATCTTGAAATCGGTCGGCAGGTAGCGCGGGAAGTTGGCGAAGTAATGCAGCGCCGCGCCGCCCACGCCCCAGCCGGCTTGGCTCACATAGCCGAAGGGATTCTTGCCTTCGAGCAGAATCGGCGGTCCGGCCGGTTTGACGCGGCGGCCCCAGATGTCCGACGAGATCAGATCGGTGAGCTGCCAGTCAGGTCCGTTTTCAAGGATCACGACCTTCTTGCCGGCCTTGGTGAGAACATTGGCGTACACCGAGCCGGAAGCGCCGGCGCCGACAATGACGACATCGACTTTTTCGTTGCTCATGTCACCACCTCGCCGTCGGAGCGATATGGGGCATGTACGGCACGCCGAGCGCGGCATAGCCATCCATCGTGGCATAAGTCACGTCGACGGCATCGCTGCGCAGGATGCCGTAGACGAAAGGCGCGGGCGGGCCCTGCCAGCCGTCGAGCTTGTTCTGCCGCATCAGGTTGACGAAGTTCTTCTGCTCGTCGGCATTGAGCTGCGCGAATTTGCGTCCGCCGTTCGCCTTGTCGCTGGCGCCATCAATGGCGGTCAGCGCCGCGCGATAGAAGTTCGCGTAAGGCGGCCGCACATTGAGGATGCGCGCCTGCAGCAGAGCCTGCTCCGGCGGACCGGAAATCTGCTGGTCGACGAAATTGGTGATACCGGCAGCCTTGGCGCCGGGCACCAGCGTCTCGCCCATCGCATCGAGCGTTGCCGCCTGATCGGCGGTCAGCGTCTTGAGCGGAACATTTTGTGCATGCGCCTGCCGCGGCGTCAGCATCACTTCGGCACCGCCCACCGTAAACGCGAGCGCACCGAAGGCCGCGCCTTTCATGAAGGCGCGCCGTTGAATGTCGTCCATGAATTTTCCTCCCGCCGCCCGTTTGGTATTGTCGCTTACCGATTTGGGCGGTGGCGGATTCAACGCTTAAGCGAAAACGGAATCAAGGTGGGTGCGAGCGTGATCGCGCTTTTGGCAGGTCGTCTTTAGCATGTCGTCGTTGCGAAGTGCGCAGTGCGCAGGCGGTGACGCTCAGTCGGCTTTGGCTTCGGCATGCGGCAGCGCGGAGACCGGCGCGCCGCCCGGCGGCTTCGGTGTCGGCGGCAGCGGCAGCTGCGGCGGCGCCGGCGGCCGTTCGATCGGCGACGGCGGCGTGCGGCCGAGCGAGGTGAGGAAGGCGCGGTATTTCGAATTGACGGCAAGCGCGTCGCGGCCGGCTTGGATCAGCATTTCGACTTGATCCGCAGGCAGGCGCAGCCGCGTTTCGACCTGGTTCAGCGCCGCGCGTCGCTCCGGACCGAGTTCGTCGAAGGAGATATGACCGATGAAGAATTGCACGTCGCGGCAATTCCAGCCGGGCGGCGCGCCGAATTTACGGCGATCGGCGTCCGACAGCCGGCAGCGCCAAGCGATCAATTGGGTCTTCCAATCGTTCATGGTGGCGTCGAAGGCCGAATAGCTGCCGATGGCGCCGGATTGGGTCGCGGTATCCGACGTCGCCATGATCAGATCCATGCCCGAGGGACCGGGGATGCTTTGCGCCCATTTGCCCGAAGGATCGCGGCCGGAATCGACGACCAGGAACAGAAAGCGCCGCAGTTTCACCGCCTCTTGCGGCGCCAGCGGACCGTCCGGCGTCGCCGAGGCAAGGCGCGCAATGGTGAAGCCGGCCAGGCCGAAATTGTCGACCAGGCCGCCGTCGAGCAGCTTGACGTATTTGATCTCGCCGTTGCGGTAGCGCTCGAGCGCATCGGCGTAGGATTTCATCAGCGGCGGCGCATTCGGATTATTGCGCACGCGGCCCACCCAATCCGGCAGCCCGACCGGGCAGCCGGCCGGGAAAATTCTGGATGACGATCGGCGAGAACACGACCGGCACCGCGGCGGATGCCGCGACCGCCATCGACACCGGATAGTTCGACAGATCGCTGCACAGCGCGCTGAACGTCACCGGGGCAAAGATGAAGGTCGTGCGATTGTAAATATCCGACGCGTTGATCCAGACGCGGGGGTGCTGGCGGCGGAACAGATCGCGGAAAGTGGCGTGGCCATAAAGATGCGCATCGAGCCACGGCGGAAAGGCGTTCTGGCCGTTGACGCCGCCTTCCAGCCCGCGCGCGATATTGAACAGGCTGAGATCGGTCTGCAGATTTTCTTCGCCGTTCGCCAGCAGGAAGCGCTGCTTGAAGTCGGCATAGCCCTCACGCCCCTTCAGCCCGTAATAGGCCGCAAGGATCGAGCCGCCGGACACGCCGGAGAGAAAGTCGAGCCGGTCAAGGAGCGATACCGGTCCCGAGCGCGTCGGCACCCGCGTCTGCTCGAAGCCTTGCAGCACGCCGTAGGAAAACGCGGCCGCGCGCGTGCCGCCGCCCGAGAACGACAGCGCCACGACCATGTCGTCGTAATTGGTCGGAACGTCGCTGCTGAGTTGGGCCTCGACCTGCCGGGGATCGGCGGTCATCGGGGTGTTGATCGGATTGTTGAGGGCGGCGGTACAGGCCGTCAAACACGCAGCCAATAGGGCGGCGCTCGCAAAGATGCGCCCCGCGCGGATCGCACGCTGAACCCCACAGCTACTCATTAACAAATGGTTATTGGCGGCCCCCTGGGCCCCGTCAAGCAAACGACAGCCCATGCGAAAAGTAAGACTTCTTTAAGGTTAACCAAGAAGTAGCCGGGTCCGGCGCGCCTTGCGTCTCATCGCTGCAATGGTCGTGAGCAAGAAAAGCTGCGCGGCCGCGAGCGGCCCGGCGATCTAACAACGCCGTTGCAATTCTCGTAAGTAAATCAATGCGTTACGGCGCAGCCTCGCGATGGACCCGAGAAAAATACCGATTTCACAGGTGTTTTCACTCAGAATCGCACGCAAACCCGCGTCATTGCGTGACAGCTACGTGACCCGGCGCTTGGGCCCTCCCCTGCGCAGCAGTCCGGGAGGGACCGTGTCGTCCATCTCCTCGACCGCCGGCGAGCGGTTCCTTGTCGACTTGCCAACATCAAAATGAGCGAATGGGAACGGTGACCCTTCCGGATTCTCTTCGAATCTCTGATACTTGCCTTTCCTCCGCGATTCATCCCCACTATCCCCACATTTAGTAGTTGATTCAGATTTTCGTACTAAGTCTTGACGGGCGCGACCGGCATGGCCTAGCTTTCGAAAGTTCGGCGCGCGGGTACGGAAGTCGGCCGGGCTCCCCAAAAAAAGGGTCTGCGGACATGCTCCGCGCCGCCTGCGGCGCGTGTGCGAGATTTGCTGACCCTATGCGGCGCTCGACGGCCCGAAAGTAGAAAACGGCGCGCAAAAACCGTCTTTGCCGACGGTCTTGCGCAGCCGGATGAGTTGGGTGGCGAACAGAGATCAGGGGTGAGGCCGAGGCGGCAGAGCGTTTTCTGTCGCGTCGCGGGAAAGCTGTCGGCGTCTTATATTAAGCGGGTCGCCCGCAAGACGCCGATGTAGAGAAAAATGCGAATTGAAGGGGCAGAAAATGCGGATTGAACGGCGCTTCACCAAAGAGGGACAGTCACCATACGCGGAGATCGCTTTCCGTCTCACCACGAGCGAAATCCGTAATCCGGACGGCTCGATCGTTTTCCACGCCGAAAATGTCGAAGTGCCGGAACAATGGTCGCAAGTCGCCTCCGACGTGCTGGCGCAGAAGTATTTCCGCAAGGCCGGCGTTCCCACGTGCCTGAAGAAGGTCGAGGAGAACAGCGTCCCGTCATGGCTGTGGCGCAGCGTGCTCGACGAGACCGCGCTGGCGCAACTGCCCGAGGCCGAGCGCTTCATCGGCGAGACCTCCTGCAAACAGGTGTTCGACCGGCTCGCCGGCACCTGGACCTATTGGGGCTGGAAGGGCGGCTATTTCTCGAGCGAAGCCGATGCGCAGGCGTTCTTCGACGAGCACCGCTACATGCTGGCGATGCAGATGGTGGCGCCGAACTCGCCGCAATGGTTCAACACCGGCCTGCACTGGGCCTATGGCATCGACGGCCCGGGCCAGGGCCATTTCTATGTCGATTTCCAGAGCGGAGAGCTCAAGGCGTCCGACAGCGCCTATGAGCATCCGCAGCCGCATGCCTGCTTCATCCAGTCGATCGCCGACGACCTCGTCAACGAGGGCGGCATCATGGATCTGTGGGTGCGCGAGGCGCGGCTGTTCAAATACGGCTCCGGCACCGGCTCGAATTTCTCGAAACTGCGCGGCGAAAGCGAAAAGCTCTCCGGCGGCGGCAAGTCGTCCGGCCTGATGAGCTTTCCTCAAGATCGGCGATCGCGCCGCAGGCGCCATCAAGTCGGGCGGCACCACGCGCCGCGCCGCCAAGATGGTGATCCTCGATGCCGATCATCCCGACGTCGAAACCTTCATCGACTGGAAAGTCGTCGAAGAGCAGAAGGTCGCCAACCTCGTCACCGGCTCCAAGATCAATCAGCGCCACCTGCGCGCGATCTTCAAAGCCTGCGTGAATTGCGAAGGCCCCGGCGATTCCTGCTTCGATCCGGAGAAGAACCCGGTGCTCCGCCGCGAGATCAAGGCGGCGCGCAAGAACCATGTGCCGGACAATTACATCCGCCGCATCATCCAGTTCGCCAAGCAGGGCTATACCGACATCAATTTCCCGATCTACGACACCGATTGGGATTCGGAAGCCTATCTGACGGTCTCCGGCCAGAACTCCAACAATACCGTGCGCGTCACCGACGAGTTCCTCAAAGCGGTCGAAGCCGATCGCGACTGGGACCTGTTCTGGCGCACCAAGCCCGGCAAGATCGCGAAGACCGTGAAGGCGCGCGATCTGTGGGAAAAGATCGGCCACGCCGCCTGGGCGAGCGCCGATCCGGGACTGCAATTCCACACCACGATCAACGACTGGCACACCTGCCCGGCGTCCGGCCCGATCGTCGCCTCCAATCCGTGCTCGGAATACATGTTCCTCGACGACACGGCGTGCAATCTCGCCTCGTTGAACCTGCTCGCGTTCCACACCCCTGCGCTTCCCGCCGCGGCCAATGGGCAGACGCTCAAGAGCGAGCTCTATGACGTCGAAGGCTACGAGCACGCGGTGCGGCTGTGGACCATCGTGCTCGAAATCTCGGTGCTGATGGCGCAATTCCCCTCGCGCGAGATTGCGCAGCGGTCTTACGACTTCCGCACGCTCGGCCTCGGTTATGCGAATGTCGGCGGCCTGCTGATGTCGTCGGGCATTCCCTATGATTCCGATGCCGGCCGCGCCATCTGCGGCGCGCTCTCCGCCATCATGACCGGCGTGTCTTATGCGACATCGGCCGAAATGGCGTCCGAGCTCGGCCCCTTCCCGCTCTATGCCGACAACCGCGAGCCGATGCTGCGGGTGATGCGCAATCATCGCCGCGCCGCTTACGGCGAGCGCACCGGTTTCGAGCAGATGACGACACCGCCGGTGCCGCTCGATCACAAATCCTGCCCCGATCAGAAACTGATCGCGCATGCCAAATCGGCCTGGGATCGTGCGCTCGCAACTCGGCGAGGCGCACGGCTATCGCAATGCGCAGGCGAGCGTGGTCGCGCCGACCGGCACCATCGGCCTGGTCATGGATTGCGACACCACCGGCATCGAGCCCGACTTCGCGCTGGTGAAATTCAAGAAGCTCGCCGGCGGCGGCTATTTCAAGATCATCAACCGCGCCGTGCCGGAAGCGTTGCGCGTGCTCGGCTATAGCGAAGCCGAGATCGCCGAGATCATCGTCTATGCCGTCGGTCACGGTTCGCTCGGCAATGGTCCGCTTAAGGATGCGCCTGCCATCAACCACACCACCTTGAAGGCCAAGGGCTTCACGCCCGAGGCCATAGAGAAAGTGGAAAAGGCGCTGCCGACCGCGTTCGATATCAAGTTCGCCTTCAACAAATGGACCTTGGGCGTGGAATTGCTGCGTGACGAACTCGGCGTCGATGCCGAAGACCTCGCCTCGCCGAGCTTCGACCTCCTCGCCCATCTCGGCTTCACCAAGCGCGAGATCGAGGCGGCGAACGTGCATGTCTGCGGCGCCATGACGGTCGAAGGCGCGCCGCATCTGAAAGCCGAGCACTATGCCGTGTTCGACTGCGCCAATCCGTGCGGCCGCACCGGCAAGCGCTTCTTGTCGGTGGATAGCCACATCCGCATGCTGGCGGCGGCGCAGCCGTTCATCTCCGGCGCGATCTCCAAGACCATCAACATGCCGAACGATGCGACGGTCGAGGACTGCAAGGAGGCCTACCTCCTCTCCTGGCGGCTCGCCTTGAAGGCCAACGCGCTCTATCGCGACGGCTCGAAACTGTCGCAGCCGCTGCAATCGCAGCTCATCGCCGACGACGCCGAAGAAGACGATGTCATCGAGGCGTTCCTGGAGAAGCCCGCGACGGCGCGCGCCGCCGCGCTATCGGAAAAGGTGGTGGAGAAAGTCGTCGAGCGCATCATCGAAATCCGCAGCCGCGAACGCATGCCCGACCGGCGCAAGGGCTACACCCAGAAAGCCGTGGTCGGCGGCCACAAGCTCTATCTGCGCACCGGCGAATATGACGACGGCAGGCTCGGCGAGATCTTCATCGACATGCACAAAGAGGGCGCGGCGCTGCGCTCGCTCCTCAACAACTTCGCCATCGCCGTGTCGCTCGGCTTGCAATATGGCGTGCCGCTCGACGAATATGTCGATGCCTTCACCTTCACCCGCTTCGAGCCGTCGGGCCCGGTGCAGGGCAACGACACCATCAAATACGCCACCTCGATCCTCGACTACGTGTTCCGGGAGCTCGCGGTGTCCTACATGGAGCGTTTCGATCTCGCCCATGTCGATCCGAGCGGCGAAGGTTTCGATGCGCTCGGCAAGGGCGTCGCGGAAGGCAAGCAAGCACCCGAAGGCCGCTTCGTGTCGAAGGGCCTGACCCGCTCGCGCACCGACCGCCTCAAAGTGATGGACGGCGGCGGCGGGGACGCGACCTCCTCCACTGTCGGCGGATCAGCCGGAACGCCCTCGAACGTGACCGCGTTTGCCGGCGCTGGCGCGCGCGGCGAACTCGCCGGCGCCACTGCGCTGAAGTCCGAACCCGAGCAAAGCTCTCGCCGGCGCAAGCGCTCGAACATCGCCCGCTCGAGCACCGCTTCGACGCCCGCGCCAATGCCAAGGCAGCAGCCGCCGAACGCCGCGCCGAGGCGAAAGCCAAAGGCTACGAAGGCGAAATGTGCGGCGAGTGCGGGAATTTCACGCTGGTGCGCAACGGCACGTGTTTGAAGTGCGATACGTGCGGAAGCACGACGGGGTGTTCGTAATTCCCCGACTCGTCATGGCCGGACTTGATCCGGCCATCCACGACTTCAAAGGGCGGCCGAAGGGGCGCCCTTTTTGCTTTTTCCTCGGACACGGCACCGACTTAGGTTAGCCGCGGCAACCGATCTAAAATTTCCCGCAATTTGCGTAATAAACAAGGCAGCGCTGGTGGAGAAACAAGGCGTGCCGCAGGTCCAAACTCGTATCTCTCCTACACGTCTGGTGGCGGCCGCCGCTGCGATCGCGATCTTTTCCCTGATCTCCACCGCCAACGCTCAAGTTGCCACCACAGTTGACGGTCAGCCGATCACTGAACTGGATATCCAGCAGCGCGCAAAATTTCACGAAATGGCCACGCACAAGACTCCTAATCGGCAGGACATAATCAACGAACTGAGCAACGAAATCCGAGAAATATCGCAGGCTGAGCATCGCGCAATTGCTCCCTCGGATGCCGAAGTGAGCGAGGCATTCGCGCAGGTCGCTAGTAATATGGCGGTCGGCGTCGACGAGCTGACAGAAATTCTCACCAAGGGCGGCGCGAGTGCAGATACCATCAAGCAGCGGCTGCGGGCCGATATAGCGAGCGCTAGGCTTAAACGTGGAGGTTACGACCTACGCGGCACCGGTGATTGAGGCGGTTTGCCCTGATTGAGTAGCAAGAATATGAGCGCAGCAACATCCGGGGGCCTGCTTCTCGCAAGCCATCCCGAATGTCGCCACGCTTATTTTGGCTACGACGTTAAAGTTTTGAAAAGCGCCGCGCTTATTGCTTGTATCCGTTCTGGTTCTGCATCGTTTTCTGCGTGTTCGATGTCGAGCCGGTATGCTGCGCGCCGACATGCGTGCCCGGACCGCCACTCTTTGCCGCGTTGGACGCCGGGTCGGCGGCGAAAGCTGCGGATGACGCCGCAAACATCAGTGCAGTCGCCGCGGCGATGATGGCTGTTTTTCGCATAAAAATTTCTCCATTTCGTTGTTTCGTTTCTGCTTGGAGGAAACGAACTCAGACAGATCGCCGTTCCGGTGCGGATCGTGAATTATCGGCAATGTTCCGCGGGCTACGGCACTGATGCGCCAAGCGGGGCGCAAGGCGTTCAGCGTTTGGCGGTTGATGAAATCGCGCGGCGGACTCCTCGGCGCGGCAGGCGGGCCGCCGCGATCGGCGCGTCATTGACTGCAACCTTGACCTACGTGAATGTCTCTCGGTGGAAACGCTCAAAGACTCAAAATCCGCATTCACGTCCGTCATCAACTCGCCGCGCGCCTGGCTGCGGCTCGCCGCGGCGATGCTGCTCTCGACCGTCGGCGGGGTCGGCATGTGGTCGGTGGTCGTGGCGCTGCCGGCCGTGCAATCGGAATTCGGCGTTGCGCGCGCGCAAGCTTCGTTGCCCTTCATTTTTGCCATGCTGGGATTTGCGACCGGCGGCGTGGTGATGGGGCGTCTTCTCGACCGGATTGGAATTCTCGGACCGATCAGTGTCGGCGCGGTGGCGATTGCGCTCGGCTATCTCGGCGCCGCCGATGCAAGCAGCCTTGTGATGTTCGCGCTCGCGCATGCGGTCATCGGATTCGGCAGTTCGGTGACGCTCGGTCCGCTGATGGCCGATATCTCGCAGTGGTTTGTCCGCCGGCGCGGCCTTGCGGTGACGCTGTGCTCGTCGGGAAATTATTTCGCCGGCGCAATATGGCCGCCGATCGTGCAGCAGGCGATTGCACATTATGGCTGGCGACTGACGCATCTGAGCATCGGCTTGTTCGCCGGCGCGGCGATGCTCCTGATCGGGTGGGCCAGCTTGCGGCGGCGTGCGCCTGTCGCCAGCCAGAACCAGAGCGCGAGCGGATACCGGGTCACCTCCCCCGCAACGCTCGGCCTTTCGCCCGGCATGCTGCAGGCCTTGCTTGCCGTCGCCTCGGTGTGCTGCTGCGTCGCGATGTCGATGCCGCAGGTTCACATCGTCGCTTACTGCGGCGACCTCGGATATGGCGTCGCCCGCGGCGCCGACATGCTGTCGCTGATGATGGCCTTCGGCGTTCTCGGCCGCATCCTCTCGGGCCTCATCGCCGATCGTATCGGGGGCCTGCGCACGCTGATGCTGGGATCGGCGCTGCAGGCCGTCGCGCTGTTCATGTACCTTCTCTATGACGGCCTGTTCTCGCTCTATGTGATCTCGGCGCTGTTCGGCCTGTTTCAGGGCGGGATCATCCCCAGCTACGCGCTTATCATCCGCGAGTATTTTGCGCCCAAAGAAGCCGGCACGCGCGTCGGGATCGTGCTGATGGCAAGTCTGCTCGGCATGGCGCTGGGCGGCTGGATGTCGGGATATATTTTTGATGTCACGGGCTCATATCGCGCCGCATTCGTGAATGGACTGGGCTTTAACGCAGTCAACGGCACGATCGTATTGTGGCTGCTCTATCGGCGGCGTTCGACGTTCGCTTTTGCGTAAAATTCGGGAAGCAGGCGCAGCGCTATCCCCCGCTCTTCCCGGCCGCATGCATCGCCGCGCGATAGGCAAAGACCATCCCGGGGCCGAGCGTGGTGCCCGGCCCGGGATACGAGCCCGACATCGGCGAGGCCATGTCGTTGCCGCAGGCATAAAGGCCGGGAATGGCACGTCGGTCCTTGTCCAGCACGCGGGCGTCCGCGTCTGTCGAAAGGCCGGTACTCACCGCGATTTCGGCGGGCCAAAGTTCGACCGCGTAATACGGCGCGCGCGCGATCGGCCCGATGCAGGGATTGGGCGTGTGGGTCTCGTCGCCGTTGAAGCGGTTGAGCTCGGTCTCGCCCTTGCCGAAATCGACATCGGCGCCGGTCTGCGCAAAACCGTTATGGCGCGTCACCGTGGCGCGCAGCGCCGCCGCATCGATGCCGAGCCGCGCCGCAAGCTCTTCCAGCGTATCGCCGCGCTTGAGGTATCCCGACTTGAGCAGCGCCGAAAGATTGACCCCGCCCGGATAAGCGATGCCGAGACCGTATTTCTCGATGAACGCCGCGTCGCAGATCAGAGTGCAGGGAATGCACGGCGCGCGCGCGTTCGCTTCAAACATGGCGAGGACGAAATCGTGATACGACACCGCTTCGTTGACGAAGCGCCGTCCCGGCTTTGTCGACCGCGATCAAGCCCGGCTTGGCGCGGTCGAGCATGAGATGCGGGTAAAGCCCCTTGCTGCCGTCGGCGCGCGGCGTGACGGAGACCGGCGTCCATAATCCGCTGCCAGCCATGCTCTTCCGGCGCGATGCGGGCGCCGAGGCGTTCGCCAAGCACGACACCGTCGCCGGCATTGAATTCGCTGCTCAGCGAGTGGACCGGCACCGGCCGCGGCATGAAGGCGTCGCGGAAGCGCCTGTTGTGCGCATAGCCGCCCATGGCGAAGACGACGCCCTTGCGCGTCTTCACATAAGTCGCTTCGTCCCCTTGGCCCGCGATCTTGATCTTGGCGCCGAGCACGCGCCCGTTCTCGTAAACGACATCGGCGACCGGCGCGTCGAACAGGATCTCGACGCCGCGCTTTTTGAGACTGAGAAACAGCCGCCCGACGAGCGCGTTGCCCATGACGAGCCGCGTGCCGCGCGGATAGCGGGTGCGATCCAGCAGATAACGGGCGAAAAGTTTTGCGGCGTGGCGGAAATTCGCCAGCGATTTGAAACGGCCGACGAGCGGGGCGATGTCGGCCTTGCCGACCATCATGCCGCCGAACACCATGAACTCGCGGATCGGCGGCCGCAGCCGCGCGAAATCTTTGCCAAGAAGCCGGCCGTCGAACGGCTGCGGCGCGATCGCCCGCCCCGTCACCGCCGCGCCTTTCATGTTGCTGCGATAATCGGGATGCCGCCCGCACGGCATGAACTTCACGTCACTGTTGTCTTCCAGATAATCGATCGCGATCGGCCCGGTTTGCAGGTAGGCCGTCCGCAGATCGCGGTTCACTGCACTACCGACGAGACCGTCGAGATAGTCTTGCGCCTTTTCCGCGCTGTCGTCGAAGCCGGCTTTGCGGCTTTGATGATTGCCCGGAATCCACAGCGTGCCGGCCGAGGTCGCGCCGGTGCCGCCCACCTGTCCCGACTTTTCGCACAGCAGCACGTCCAGGCCTTGCAAGCTCGCGACCAGCGCCGCCGTCATTCCGGCGGGTCCGGCGCCCGCGATCAACACATCAACTTCGCGTTCGCCGCTCATCGCTCAAGCCCGATACTCAAATACCCGCGCAACGCGCTCGCGCGGACGCGGCGACCGTACATCACATGCGTCAACCCAGCCATGACGAAAAAACGAAGCCGCGTCCGGCCGCCGTGCGTTACTATCAACAAGAGTAGACAGAGGGAGGCGCCAATGCCTGCCGTCGATTCAGCCGCCATCCAGCGCATCGACTACGACGCCGCGGCGCGCGAGCTTTTCGTCACCTTCGCGGGCGGCAACGCCTACAAATATTACCGCGTGCCGCGCGGCGTTTACGAAAGCTTCCTCAAGTCCAACTCGAAGGGCCTGTTCTTCAACACCTATATCCGCGACCGCTACGACTTCGCATTGGCGAGTGCCGCCTAGCTGGATTCGCGAGTTGCTTTGGACCCCGCCTTGCGTCCCGCGCATAGACGTGCCCTAACAGCGCAAATCTTTCGCAACCTGTCTTTCGCGACCGGTTATTTCCCAACCCGTCTTCCCAGTCTGTTTTTTGCCGGAGGTATGAGATGCGCGCTGTCACTCGCCGAGACTTTACTTATGCCGGCGCTCTCGCCGCGCTCGCCGTCCCGTTTGCTCCCGCGCTCGCCCAGCCGGTGACGACCACGCCGTCGGGCCTGAAAATCATCGACACCAAGGTCGGCACCGGCCCCTCGCCCAAGACCGGCCAGACCTGCGCGATGAATTACACCGGCTGGCTCTATGAGAACGGCAAGAAGGGCGCGAAATTCGACAGCAATCTGGACCACGGCGGTACGCCGTTTGAATTTCCGATCGGCCAGCATCGCGTGATTGCCGGCTGGGACGAAGGCGTGTCGACCATGAAAGTCGGCGGCAAGCGCACGCTGATCATTCCGCCCGAGCTTGGCTACGGCTCGCGCGGCGCCGGCGGCGTCATTCCACCGAATGCGACGCTGATCTTCGACGTCGAACTCGTCGGCGTGAAGTAAGCCGGTCGCGGCGTTCTCTCACGCCCCTTCATCCGTCGGCTGCGGGATGCGCATCTCGTGGAAGTCGCGCGCGTGCATGGCATAAACCTCGCGCACCAGAATATGGGTTGCGACCTCATTCTCCGTGCGTCCAAGCTTTCCAAGCGTTGCTAAGAGCACCAGGTAGTTGAAGGTTTCGATCGGCAGCGTGAGGCTGAGGGCTCGCGCTTCCGAGCGGTTTTCGGGCCGCGCCATGGGAACATATACCTACAGTTAAAACTGGATTATAATGGCATTTTAACTATTGGCAGGCGAGTCGAATCGTGGAACGTTCGATCTTGACGAGGGTTTTCGCTCAACAAGCTTAAACTGTCCCGGACCCAAGTCGCTCCGGGCTATCAAGCAACGGGTCGTGCCGCCGCAGCGTGCGGACGCGACTCGGTGATCGCGGTGCTGTGCGCCGTCGGTCGCAGCCGTTGCGCGCGGTCCTCGCCTCTCGGCGGCCCAGAACGGGCCGCGGTGCAACGAGGCCGCTCATGACCACCGCAACCTGGACTCCAGAACGGGTCGAACAGCTCAGAACCCACATCGCTACAGGTCTGACCTGCAGCGAGATCGCCGCCGAGATCGGCGTCAGCCGCAACGCCGTCATCGGCAAAATTCACCGGCTCGGCTTGGCGCCCGGCCGGCCCACATCTGGCTCCGGGTCTGGACTCGTGTCCGGGTCCGCACGCGAACACCCGTCGCGCGCGCGACGTTCGCCGCCCTCGCCGCAACGTCAGTTTTTGCGACTGATCTTCGCCGACCGTGCTTCGCCCGGCAGCGCCACCAATGCAGACCAGACCAGGGTCGCCGCGACCGCGTCCGTCGAAAGCACCCGGCCCTGCTCGCTGCTCGAACTCGCCGCGTGCAACTGCCGCTGGCCGGTGAGCAACGGCAGCGCAGGCGCTTTTGCTTTTTGCGGAAACAACTCGGTCAGAGGATTTCCCTACTGCGCCGGCCACGCGCGGATGGCCTATCGCATCCCGGGGCGGCGCGCGTAACGCATGATTTAGAACAGCCAAGTCGCCGCCTTGTCTCTAAAGGTTGCATCACCAAAATCGCCTGTGCTCGCAGTTGCAGTTATGCCGCCAACGAAACCGCAAGCCGGCGCCGTAAGCTTAACTTGGGTTGCATCTGCAATCAGCGAGCGTGCACAGCGCAGCCGTTGCGAAAAGTAGCTTCCGCTGTGCGGAACGGCGCCGATCGAGGCGAAATCGTCGTTCTTAATCCCGCCTTAAGTGACATTGTAGGATGTTGTGGTTTCGCGAGATTTATCGCGCGGCGGAGAACTGCAACCAGCGGGCGCAATCTACCACCGCACACTGGGAAAAGTTAACCAATCCGCTTCCGGCGAATCCGCGAACCCGCTACGGTTGGCGGAAAATTGGAATAGCCTCGGGACGAAGGGTCGAAGCCCAACACGATGACGCCCGCCGCGCATTCGCTGATAACAGAACTCGACAGGGCGCTGATCAGGCAATCCGACCCCTGGCGGCGTGACGCTTTGCGTCAGATGATCGACCTCTTTCTCAGCAGCGCCGAAGTCTGTGACACCGCGCAGACTGACGTGTTCGACGAGGTACTCTTCCGCCTCATCAAGAAGAGCGATCGTACGACACTCGCCGAAGTGGCGACGGCTTTGGCGCCGGTGCAAAAAGGCCCGGCCAAGGTTCTCGGCACGCTCGCCCGCCACAGCAACTCCGCGATCAGCGGCCCGGTGATCGCGCTGTCGCCGTCCTTGCGCGACAAGGATCTCGCCGACATCGCCGACAAGGCCGAGCTGCGCATGCTGATAGCGATCTCGGCGCGGCCGAAGCTCGGCGAAGCCGTCACCGACGTGCTGCTCAAGCGCGGCAATCACGACGTCAAGATGAGGGTGATCAGCAATCCGAGAGCCAAGCTTTCGGAATCGGGCTTTGCCCGCCTGGTCATCGGCCTGAACGGCGACAAGAAGCTTGCGGCCGCGATTTCGGCGCGCTCCGACGTGCCGCCCGAGCTGCGGCCCTGGCTAGTGCAGACGCTCGAAGGCTGAGAGCGTTTTCGTTAGCGCATGATCTGATCTGAAAACCTATATCTATTTTTCTCGCGCATATATCAACATCATAGTAGAGCTGAACGCTTCGCATTGGCGGAAGCCGCGGTTATCATTATTTGTGATTTTGACGGGAGCGATCGACCATGATGCGCAGCAATACGCTCTATCTCATCATCGGCGCTTTAGTGGTTGCGATCGCCGTGCTGAGCTACCAGCTCTATCAGGACCGCCATCCGCCGCAGGGCATGTCGATCAATTTCGGACCGAACGGCGTGTCGATACAGGGCAGCGGGAAATAATGGCGGCGGGAAATAACCGCGTCGGCAGATAGCGGCCGGAAATAACAGCCGCACCTGCCAGCAATTGTTTCGATAGCTGCAAAAACTCGTTGAAATCCTGGAACGCGAGCCGTTTTCGCGGGTTCTTATTGGTATTGGCGAACGAGGCTGGGTTTCCACTTGGAGATCCGAAAATGGACCGCCGCGACCGCGAGCTTTTGGACAAACAATTGCGTCACCTTCAGACCACCCCCCGCAACGACGGCGTCATGGCGCTGGCACTGCTGACGGTGTTTTTCACCGGCATGGCCGTCGGCGGATTCGCCTACGCCTACACCGGGGCGCCCGTGCAAATCGCCGTTACACAAGCGGTGCCGAACCAGCGCCTTGCAGCGAACGAAGTGCCGATTTTCGTGCCGCGGGCAACCGCACGCCAATAGCGCCCGCGCGCTTGCGGCATCGTTTTATTCCCTCAGGCCGAATTATTCCTCAGGTTCGGTGGTGAAGAACAGCGGATAGCCGTTCATCTTGCCGAGCTCGGTGGCTTCCTTGGCCTTGGTCTCGGCGACGTCGCGGGTGAAGACCGCGATGACGCAGGCACCGCGCTGATGCGCCGTTAACATCACGCGATAGGCTTGGCTCTCGTTCATCCGAAATACCGCCTTGAGCACCTGCACGACGAACTCGCGCGGCGTGTAATCGTCGTTGAGCAGGATCACCTTATAGAGCGGTGGCCGCTGGGTTTTGGTGCGCGTCTTTGTCTTGGTGCGCGGCTTTTCAATCGTCTTGGTCATCGCGGCCTCAAAACATCCAGCGCGCAACCGCCGATCCGTTTGCGCCCCCGCTCCCAATTGAGCGGCTCCGGAAGATGACTGTCTTCAGACCGTCTCGCGGTCTTGAGACCATCTTTTGAAAACATCCCAGCCGTCGTCAAAATAAGTATAATCGAAACCGACGGGCGCGCCCACCGCAGCACCGGCGAGCTTGGCAAGCGGGAGGTATCCGCGTGCGAAGCTGGTTTGGGAACTTGCGGCGGGGAAACGGTTTGCCTATGTGGCCTTTACGCCCGTCCTTGCGCGCAAACGCGCGCATGACATTATTGCAGGGATTGTCACGGAGGGTTTCGTCATGGGCATAATCTGGGTGATCATCATCGGCTTCATCGCGGGCATCATCGCGAAACTTCTGATGCCGGGTCCGAACAACCCTTCGGGCTTCATCATGACCACGGTGCTCGGCATCGTCGGCGCTTTCATTGCGACCTTCATCGGTCAGGCAATCGGCCATTACGGGCCGGACCAAGGGGCGGGCTTGATCACCGCCACGGTCGGCGCCGTGGTGGTCCTGTTCATCTGGCACCGTATCGCTGCCGCACGTACGCCGTAGCGGCGGCCTGAAAAAAGCGCGCCCGCGGATCCGATCCGCGGGCGGCAGCTATTTTTCGATGGCCCGAAATTGCTTTTCGCTGCCGACGACGGCGCGCTTTAGATCCGGCTGCGCAGACTTGCGCTGGTGATCGTCGGCCGCGTCGCCATCGGACGGCGCGACGTGCGGCGTTCGACCACGACGGTGCGCGGTGCGCCGCTCCTGCCGGCAATGGTGAAGCGCGCGGCTTCCCGGTCCTTACGCTGGCTGTACTTCAGGACGGCGCCACGCGCCTCCTCCGCCGAAACGGCCATCAGCGACATCACGATCTCGACCTGGGCATCGACATCGTCTTCAGCCATGCATTGCGCGGCCAGAACCGCGTCCTCGATCGTCGGGGGGTCGCGCCTGACGCGGCGGCGACCGTCTTTCGTATCCCATTCTTGGCTCATTTTTCTGTACCCCTGATCTGGCTGCCGCTTACCCGGCATTTTTAGCTTTGATTCCGTATTATCAGCTATTTACCGCAGTGCAGCAAGCCTAATTGTGCGCCGCACTCGTGACAAGTTTAATGCAACATAAGTGGAGCCGCGGCAGCGTTAACGCGGCCGCAGGTCGACTCTCTTTGACGTCTGTGAAGCGTTCCGCGACGCGGCCGGCAGACGCGCCGCGCCGGCGCGTCTGCTATTTGCGTGCCGGCATTTCGGCAAACAGCACGCCGCCTTTGGCCTTGGAGGTCTTGGCGGTTTCGACCAGCGACACCGTCACCTGGTCAGCGGTCGTGCCCGCGTTCTTCACCACCGCTTCGGTGATGTCTTTGACGAGACCGCGCTTCTGATCGAGCGAGCGGCCTTCAAGAATGTAAACAACGACCTCCGGCATGACTTCCTCCGATGTTACGAACTGGCCTCATCCGCATGGACTTAGGATACGCGGCGGGCTGACGGGTTTGCCCGACTGAGCTTGCCTGACAATCGGGCAAGTACTATCCGAAAGTTCCTGGGAAGGCACTACAGGGAGCTAAGACAATGAAGCGCAGAAGCTTTGCAAATACGACCTTTGCAATTGGCGTATTAGTGCTTGGTTTTGCTGCAGCTAGTCCGGCGCGGGCAAATTACTCTGTGGTCAGATTCGAGGCTGGGTATTGCCGGATCTGGTGGGATTTGGCCGCCACGCCGTGGGGCACCAGTTGGGCCAAGGTCGCGACCGCGCCTGACTTCTCTTCCGCCTGGGCCGCGCAAGACGCGCTGGTCAAAAACGGCACCTGCAAATAAGCACCTCGCAAATTCGCGAGTTAGCGCCTATACATCAAGGCTACAGGCGATTGAAAGCGTGCCGCGGCAGACGCGGCGCGCTTTTGTTTTTAGCTGAGATGGATCGCGGGACGCCGCGCGACCGCGGCTATCAATACGCGCGATTTGGATAATACGTCGTGCCGGCGCGCGCGCTGAACAAGTGCCGCAGCGCTCGTGACCGGGGGAAATTCTCTGCTGAAACCCGAGTTGTGGTGCTTGGCCTTCTTCTGCTGCGCGGTCTGCTGCGGCCCGACAATGCCTTGATCGCCGGTCGCATCGGTGCTCGCAATAGGCGCGGCCACAGTCGGATCCGACAAAGCAGCGACGGCCGGCTGCTGCGGCGCAGCGGCCGCGCCGGCATCGTTCGTGATCGAAGCCGGCGTCGCCGACGCGGTGGCGGCATCTTGGGCGGACGGGGCGATCGCCGGTGCGGCATTGTCAGGAGCCGCAGCCTGGACTTGCGGCGCGGTTTGAATTTGCGGCACGGCTTGAGCTTGCGGCGGGGTTTGGCCCAGCGCCGAAGTTTGGACAGGCTTTTGCGCAGGCGTCTGCGCGACCGGCGCTACAGCAGGCGCGATCTTGGCTTCGGACATCGTGGGCGCCTGGACAGGCGCGGCTTGCACGCTGGTGACGACGATCGCACGCGCCGCCGCGGCAACCTTGTCGCCATCGCCCACGGAATGGTCGACCAACGACAGCACCACACCGGCGCCGGCCGTGGCGCCGATCGCGGTCGCGACCAGCACAACGCGCACCGTGCGCAGAATGCTCGGCGCTGGAGCAAGATAGCCCCACTCCGGACTGAAATTCCCGGTGGAACGCATCATCCTCTCCTAACCAGTGCGGCCGGCAGCGTCACGTCTCGGCCTGCACCCAGTGCCCAATGCCATTTCAAGCGCGAACCGGCGATATAGGGCCTGTTCTTGCGGATTCCAGAGTGAACGGCCCGCTCTGCCGAACTCGTGAATTCTTGCAGAACCCCTCGCCCCAGAGCCGGTTCCCAGTTCCGTTGCGATATGGCTTACCGGCCGTCACTTTCGGCCGCAAGACGCGGAACCTGTGAAAACTGGGTGTTGTGGCCAAACGGCATCAGATCGGTGCCGAAAACGGTAACACCGTAGCTGAACGCACCCTCAAGCCGACTAATTCTGACTGAATTGGCGCGGCAACGAAGCCTGTGGGTTCAAAGCGCCGCCAAGCGTGGCGAACATATCCCCAACCGCCGAGACGGCATGACGGGCGCCAGCAACGACATGGTCCTTGAGATCGAGCGCCTTGCCGAGCAGCGAATCGGGGTCGCTGGCCAGCCGGTCGGACGGCGGCGCGTCCTGGCTAGGATCCGCCTGCGCGATCACCATCGGCGGACGCGGCATCGGCGTCGGCACGGTGGCTGCTGCTTGAGCCGCCATCTGCGGCTTCGAATGCTGCCAGACGATCGGCTTGGTCGCCGCGACCGCGCCGCCACGGCGCGGTGTGGCACTGCCGTCAGGCTGAGGCTGCGCCTGAGCCTGGGCTTTGACGTCCAAAAGCGCGACAGCCTGCGCTGCCGGCGGCGCCTTGGTGTCGGCCACCTTGGAGTCTTCCTGAGCGCGCGCCAGATCGGCGTCTTGGATGGCGACACGAGACTTTTCCGACGCCATCTGGGTCTTGAGATAGTCGATGATCATGGCGTGCTCGTCGCGGACCAGCGCCATCATCTCGGCCGAAGCGGGCGTCACCTGCTCGAGCACAGGCTTCGCCGGCGTATGGCCGAACTGATACTGAGTGAACAGGAACCCGCCGATAACGCTCGCCAGCGCTGCCGGCATGATGTCGAGGACGAACTTGCCGACGAAGCGCGCCAAGAGCGGCGCGCCGTGGCCGGTTACCAGCTTGCCGGCAATCAGATTGCCCGAATTCGCTTTGACCAGATCCTGTCGCATCGCCTTACCCTCCACGACTCCGCCCACTTGGATCGTCCGTTCGGCCGCATCGTCAGGCCGCGTTTTTCAAACGCGCGATTGAATTTCAAACATCTGTTCTGGGCGCAGGCTAGCCGGGAAAAAGGAAATTTTGGGGCATTCCCCGGTTTTCCGCAGTCCAGCAACAGCGGGAAATATTCAGTTCCCGCGGGCGGCGGGCCCGCCCAGACCGGCCATCACCCAGCGGCTGATCGAGTGGCCGAGCCATTCGACCATAGCTTCATCCAGTTCCAGCCCGATCGGCGGCTCGGCAAGGCGGTCGCGGTTGCGCACGAACACGCTGCATTGGCCGATCAGCCAGATCGCCGCCACCGTCAATGTCTTACGGTCGGCGTCGGGCATGAAGCGGAGCACCAGATCGGCGGCCATGCCGAGGAAGGGCGACGCCTCCTCGGCGACCAGGCTGCGGAACACCGGCGTCGGCCGCACGGTTTCCCAGTTGAAAATGCGCATGTGCCGGCTCAATTCGTCGCGCGCCAACAGCGGGTGAAGCTGCCGGCGGATGAACTCGTCGAGCGCCGCCTCCCGCGACAGTGTTTTCACGTCCTGCGCGTGCGCGAGCTGATTCTCGGTCATGCTGCGGAATGCCGCGCGCAGCACCTCGCGATAAAGCCCATCCTTGCCGTCGAAATGATAGTTGATGGCGGCCTGATTGACCCGCGCCTTGGCGACGATGGCGCGGATGCTGGTGCTGTCATAGCCCTTCTCGGCGAACAGGCGTTCGGCGGCCTTCATGATGCGGTCGCGGGTGACTTCGGAAGGTCGCGTCATGACTTGCCCAATATCTCCGCTGCGTAGGCTCGTTATTTTTCAAACACCGGTTTGAATTCCCAATAATCGCTTGCGGCCGCCAAAGCAACCCACCAATACCGCCCGCTCGCACGTTTATGTGATGGAACCAGAGTGGTTTAAGTGGCCGCGCTCTGGTGTTAGTTTAGCCGTACCGCCGCAGCACAGCTCTTCTTTCCACGTCTTCCTTCATCCAGCGGCGCCATCGCTCCGGGGATATCACATGAATAAGCAAAGCCTGCCGTCCGACATTGTCGGATTGTCCAAAGTCATGCCGCCATTGTCGCGGCGCGGATTCATGACAAGCTCAGCCGCCGCCGCCGCGGGTTACACGCTCGCCGCCGGTCCAGTGCGCGCCGACGTCATCCAGACCAACGCGACCGGTCTCGATGTCGGCGATGCCACGGTGAAAGTCTCGGGCGGCGACATGCCGGTCTATTACGCCCGTCCAGCCGGCGTGCAGCATCCGCCGATCGTTCTCGTCTGCATGGAGATTTTCGGCCTGCACGAATACATCAAGGACGTCGTCCGCCGCCTCGGCCATCTCGGCGCTTTCGCGGTCGCGCCCAATTACTATTTCCGCAGCGGCGTCGATCTCACCAAGATCGACGAGATGCCAAAGCTGTTCCCGATCGTGAATGCCGAGGCCGACAGCATGCTGTTCGCCGATCTCGATGCCACGGTAGCCTGGGCCAAGTCGCAAGGCGGCGACGGTAATCGGCTCGGCATCATGGGCTTCTGCCGCGGCGGCCGTAATGTGTGGCACTACTCGACGCACAATCCCGATCTGAAAGCGGGCGTCGCGTTCTACGGCACGCTCGTCGACAAGAGCGACGGCGTGCCGAAAAGTTCGATCGAACTCGCTCCCGACGTCAAAGAGCCGGTGCTCGGGCTCTACGGCGCCGAAGATACCGGCATCAAGGTCGATCAGGTCGAGACGATGGAAGCTGCGCTGAAGGCCGCAGGGAAGACAGCCGAATTCCACATCTATCCGGGCGCGCCGCATGGCTTCCATGCCGACTACCGGCCGAGCTACCGCAAGGACGCGGCCGAAGACGGCTGGAACCGGATGGTCGGCTGGTTCAAGAAGTACAACGTGCTGAGCTGACGATAGCTCGATCTTCCACCAAGCGCGGCTGGACAACGTCCAGTCGCGCTTTTTTGCTATCGAAAGCCCGCCCAATGGGGAAGCCGCAAGGCTCGTAAACGAGGCTCGTAAACGAGGCTCGCAAACAAACAAGGCGCGTACCATGGCTCGTATCGAGGATATCCAAAGAGCGGCACTCAATCCGCGTCAACAGGCGCTTTACGACGACATTACCCGCCGGCGGCCGCGCCCGAGCATAAGCGGCCCCTTCGCCATCTGGATGCACATTCCCGAAATCGCCGAAGCGGCGAATGCGCTGACCAACTACTTGCGCTCCTCGGCCAAGCTCAGTCAGCGGCTGATCGAATTGATCATATTGCTGATGTGCCGCGACGCCACGGTGAAATATGCTTGGTCGGTCCACGAGCCGCTGGCGCGCGCCGCGGAACTCGCACCCGAGACGATCGAGGCCATTCGCGCCCGCAAGCGGCCGGACTTCAAGCACGACGACGAAGCCCTGATCTATGACATCGTCGGCGAATTACAGGCGACGAAGACGCTCAGTACCGCGACATTCGAGCGCGCCCAATCGGCGCTTGGCCGCGACGAGCTTATCGAGGCCGTAAGCTGCGCCGGTTTCTACGGAATGGTCGGGCTCGCGATCAACACGTTCGATATCGCGCCGCAGCCCGGCGGGCCGGTCTTAAGCTGAGCGGCGCGCCGGCATGATCAATCGATCATGCCGGCGATGTAGAAGCCGATGCCAAAGAGCAATAAGACGTATTGCGGCATCAAGACCGACTTCAGCCGCAACGAGCGGCGGCCGAACAGCGAATAGCGCGCATCGACCTCGAAATTGGATTGCCCCGGCCGCCGCCCCTCCTGCACCAGCGGAATGATCGCGAGCCCGGCGACGCCGCAGGCCGCCGACAATGTCAGGCAGAGCATCGCGCCGACGCGAGGGACTTCGTTGGAGAAATCCACGCCGGACGCCACCCAGGCCAAGAGCGCGATGGTCACGATCAGCGTAAAAATGCAGCCCTGCGAGATGAATTCGAGCGCCTTGGTCTGCACGTCAGGCGGTAGTCCATTCATGCGGCAATGTCCTTGGATTTTTTCAGGCGGCAGCGCCGCGGCAGGCGGCTTGCAACTCGCAGCGGCCGCTCGCGGCTAGAATGCGGCGCAGTGAGCGACGACCGGCGTCTTGGCCTGGACCTTGATGCGCGGAGTTTGATTTTCAGTCTCGGCGGCCGTTTGCGGCTGGGCCTGTTCGAGCATTGCCGAACCGCGCTTGGACAAGCGCACCGTGCGATTGGCATCGCTCTCGATGCGCACGAGGCCCTCGATGATCGCGTCCTCCCATACCGAAAGCCGCGGACAGGTGCTGCGCCAGGCTTCCATAGTCTGCGCGTAATTGCGCGGCCGGTCGGCCACCCAGGCCAGGAATTGAATCATGATCAGGCTCGGCTCTTCCGACATCGCGGCCTCCATTACGGCTCAAGCGGTTACCCGCGAGCCCCCGAGACTCGGCCAAGTATAGGCCCCGAATGAGTTCCGAT
The DNA here is from genome assembly GCA_963746715.1 of uncultured Alphaproteobacteria bacterium. GTDB lineage: Bacteria > Pseudomonadota > Alphaproteobacteria > Rhizobiales > Xanthobacteraceae > BOG-931. The sequence goes on from CAVVCW010000010.1 coordinate 114,032, forward strand.
ACAGCCTCGCCCGTGAAAAGACATTGTGCGCCCTCCCGAAAGATGGGATCAATTCAGCGACTTCAAACCGGGGATTTTCATGTCCATCCTCATCAGCCTCCTGATCACCTTTCTTGTCATCATACTGGTCCTCTATCTCGTGAACATGCTGCCGATCGACGGTCGCGCCAAGCAGATCGTGCGGATCATCGTGATCATCATCGGCGTGCTATCGCTACTGAAGTATCTGACCGTTTTCTGATCCCGGCTTCGTCGCCGTGCGCCGCATTGAGGGGTATGTCATCGTTTCGGCTGACGGCATGCTGGCCGACGCCAACGGCCAGATGCCGGCGTCGATCCGCAACGACGCCGACCAGCATTTTTTCCAGACAAGCCTCGACCACGCCGCGGCCATCGTCCACGGCCGCCATTCGTATGAAGGCGGCCCGCGCGCTGGGAAGCGCAAGCGCCTGGTGTTGACGCGGCAGGTCGCGGCGATTGCCCCCGATACTGAATTTCCGAACGCGCTGCGCTGGAATCCGATGGGCGCGACATTCGATCAGGCCTTGAGCGAACTCGGCGTTACCGATGGCACCATCGCCATTATCGGCGGCCCGGACGTGTTCAGCATGTTCCTGCCGCTTTACGACGCCTTTGACCTCTCCCACGCGGCACAGGCGCGCATCCCCGGCGGCCTGCCGCCGTTTACCGAAGTCGGCCCGAATGCAACGCCCGAGGACGTGCTGGCGCGGCACGGGCTCAAGCCCGGCCCGCGGCGCGATCTTGACGCCGCGGCCGGTGTCTCGGTGGTGAAGTGGACTCGCTAGCTTTCGGACGCGCTAACTTCGCGACACGGCGTCCAAAAATCATTTCGGAATTTGCACGAGCTCTTTGATCTGGTCTGGCGTCAGCGGCGCCGTCAGGAATTTCTGCGCCACGGCATCGGCCATCACGCCATCCATATCCTTGATCTGGTCGGTCTGCAGAGCTTCCTTCGGAATGAGCTTGACCACCCGTTGCACGATGGAATCCGGCAAGCCGGAATATGCGCCGTAGATCTTCAAGGCGTCGGGGCTCGAATACATCCAGTCCACGGTCTCGCGATAGGCCTGCATGAAGCGGACAATGGCGTCGTGCTTAGTTGCCAGCGTCTGCGCGCCGGTGAGGTTGACGCGCACAACGCGCGTGCGCAGCGCGGCGACATCGGAGCCGCTCGCGACGATCCGCGTCTTGCCCTGTTCGACGAGATCGAGCCCGAACGGCGCGGCGCCGAAGCCGACATCCACCTGCCCGGTCATGGTCTGCGTGATGGTCGCTGCGATATTGCCGGTCGCCTGCGGCTTGGCGGTGAGATGATATTGCGCGATCAGCGCCAGGACGGACGCATTGCTAGACGAACCGACCGCCGAAAACGCGATCGACTTGCCGTTGAAATCCTGGACGGTCTTAATCGGCGAATCCGCGGGCACGTACCAATAGAGATCCGGGGCACCCGTCATCTCACTTGATATGATGCGGATCGGCGCACCCTTGGCGAAGGTGCCGACGGCAGCCGATACGCCCGATGCAACGGCGACGTCGATGCTGCCGCCGATCAGGGCCTGGATCGATTCCGGTCCGGCTGCGGTATAGAGCGTGTCGAGAACGAGCCCGTGCTTTTTGAAAATGCCGCCGCGCTGCCCGAGCTCGACGAGGCCGGCGTCCCAGGCGCCTTTTTGCGGAATGGCCACTTTCAGCGTGTCTTCAGCGGACGCCGCGCGGCCGCTCGCAGCGAGCGCCAAAACACCGATGACAAGTATGACGAGACGACGCATATTTCCCTCCGCGCTTTCCCTGAACCTTCTTATGATCTTGGCATGACTTTACGCCCGGCTCCCGGCAGCGCAAGACGCGTCGTCGTCGCGCTCGATTACGAAATCGCACAAGAACAGGCGTCGGCACTTGGCCGTCTGGGCCGTGCGCTCGAGGCGGCGCTGGCCACACTCGCCGCTTACGACGGTGTGGCTCCATACGACCAGGGGGCTGGCGGCCCGGCTCCGGACCCCGAAAGGCCTAAGACCCGGGCGAAATTGGTCCAGGAGGCGAGCCACGCGCTGTGGTGTTTCATCGTCCAGCGCGAATCCTGCGGGCTGCGCGACCCCCGTCCGGTCATCCGCGACTACCGTGTTCCGGCCGAGGTGCAAAATCGCATGGGCATCGTCATCGCACCTCAAATCCGACGCCGCCCCGCGCTCTAACCCTGATCCTGGTGCGGTTCGCACCCCCTTTCCGTGCATCTTGTCGGCTCGTTAACCTGCGGGCGGCGGACCGGCGCGCCCTGACACATGCGCCGCCTGCAGGCCGGGGAAAGGCTTTATTCACCGTTCTCAATGCATTGTTCGTATTGAATCAACGGCGCGGCGGCCGGAGTTGTGATGCGTAGCCTTCCCCTCCTCGACGAGCTCGAAGCCGCGCTGACCTCGGGGAGCATTCCCCGCCGGGTCGATATTCTCTCCCGCGTCACCGATCTCTTCGTCCACAACGCCGAGAGCTATTCCGAAGAGCAGATCGGCGTCTTCGACGATGTCATGGCGCGGCTGGTCAACACCATCGAGAACAAGGCCCGCGCGAAATTGGCCGAGCGCTTGGCGCCGCTCGCCAATGCGCCGTCGAACGTCATCCATATGCTGGCGTTCGACGACGATATCGACGTCGCCGGCTCGGTGCTGACTTTGTCGGATAGGCTCGATGAGCGCGACCTCCTGATTAGCGCCGGCACCAAGGGTCAGAAGCACCTCTTGGCGATCTCGCGGCGCCGGACGCTCAGCGAGTCGGTGACCAATGTTCTTGTCGAACGCGGCGACCACGAAGTCATCCACTCCGTAGTCAGAAACACCGGCGCGCGCTTTTCCGACTCCGGTTTCCGCATGCTGGTCAACCGCTCCGCCGCCGACGACGGGCTCGCGACCGTTGTCGGCCTGCGTCCCGATATTCCCCGCGCGCATTTCCTGCTCTTGCTCGAAAAAGCCTCGACCACGGTGCGCGCGCGGCTTTCGGCGGAACATCCGCAGGCCAAAACGACCATCGAAGGCGTCGTCGCCGAAGTCGTCAGCGGCATTCGCGAAGAGACCCGCTATGCCTCGCCCGATTTCGCCGCCGCCCAGGACGCCGTCGAGCGGCAGAACCGGCTGCGCCGCATCACTGAAGCCGATGTTTACGAATATGCGCGCGACCGCAAGTTCGAGGAGACCGCGATTGCGCTGTCGATCATGTGCGACACGCCGATCGACGTGGTCGAGCGCGCGCTGCTTGATCCCGGCGCCGAGATCATCTTGATCCTCGCCAAGGTCGCCGACCTGTCGCCGTCGACGACCAAGGCGATCTTGCTGCTGCGCGCCGCCGACCGCGGCATGTCGGCAAAGGATCTCGACCAGGCGCTGAACAGTTTCAACAAGCTGCACACCGACACTGCGCGGCGAGTGCTCAGCTTTTTCCGCGCCCGCGTCAAAAAGCCGATGCCGTCCGCGCCGGCGGACGCCGTGAACAGTTGAAGTTGACGTGAGCGACCGCGATCGCGCTACGCGCGCGACACAGGCTCAGTAGGAGCAATAGCCCGGCGCGACCCCCAGCCACGAGCCGTTCGGATAGCGGTAGTAGCAGCCGCCGCGCCACCAGTAATAGCCACCCGCGCGGCGTTGCGCTTCGGACGCGATCACCGCGCCGGTCGTGGCGCCGATCACCGCGCCGGCAACCGCGCCGCCTGCACCACGGCCGACGGCGCCGCCAATGATGCCGCCAAGCGCTCCGCCAACAATCGCGCCGCCGATCGGATCTTGTGCCGCCGCCTGCTGCGCCGGCATCACCGCCGCCAGCGCCAACAACACGCCCGCTCCCAACATGCGCTTCATGCTCTTCTCCCTCTTCGTGTCACGACCCGATTTGGAACACGATATAGACAGCCGAAGGCAAAAATACCAAACAATCTTCGCGTGCAGGCCGCACTCCGGCGGACCGCCGCGCTGCGCTCATGTCGCGAGCCGCGGCATCAGCGTGAGCGCGGTCCCGGAATCGATCGAGGCGCGCTCGGCGTCGGTGAATTTGTAAGCGGCAAAGCCATCGGCGGCCTCGATCCCTTTGCGGAACGGAAAATCAGAACCGAACATCAATTGCGAGACGGGCACCATGTCCAATAACGCCGCGAATTGGCCGGGCAGATTACCTTGCGCGATTTCGTAGAAATATTTCTGCACGATCGGCGCCGGGCCGTCGGGCATCCGCGGATCCTTCTTCACCACCTGTTCGCGGATCAGGCGGCCGATCAAAAACGGCAGCGTGCCACCGCTATGCGACCAGATGAAGCGAATATCCGGGCAGCGGAATGCCGTGCCGCCCTCGCCAAAGATCAAGCTCGCGATCGTGCGTGTCGTGTCGGTGGCAAATTCAATGGTGCCGGGCGACACGCCCTTGATCATATTCGTGCAACAGACCGGCGTAGTCGGATGTGTGTAGACCACGGCCTTGCGCCGATTAAGCTCCTCGAACACCGGCACGAAGGCCGGATCGCCGAGATATTTATCGCCGTAACTCGTGAACAGTCCGATGCCGTCGGCCTTGAGCACATCGAGCGCATATTCGATTTCGCGCAGGCTGCCCTCGGTATCGGGCAGTGGAATGGCGGCGAACAGGCCGAACTTGCCGGGAAAGTCCCTGCGCAATTGCGCGCCATAGTCGTTGCAGGCGCGCGACAGCTGCCGCGCTTCTTCGGCATCGCCGAACCAGACGCCCGGCTGCATCAGTGAGAGCACCGCTGTCGCGGCGCCGGCCTTTTCCATGTCGGCCAGCGAGAGCTGCGGACTCCACGCGGGCGGCGGCGCACCCACGCGATTCTTCGTCATCGCGGCGGCATGAACGGGCGGCAAATAATGATGATGCACATCGATACGCAGTTTCGGCGCGGCCGGTTGAGCCGCGGCCGGCTGCGGATTTGCCGCACTCAGACCAAGTCCGCTAAGGCCAAGCGCAGCAATGCCGCCGGCGAGAAAATTGCGGCGCGCCGGATTTGCCGGCACTTCCGCGATCTCGCAGCAGGCGCATCCACGATAAAGGCGATGCCGCGCCGATTGCCGTGAAGCGCTTTCCGGTCGTACGAAAGCAGCCATTTCCAGTCCCCATTTGCATTGGTTATGCGTAGCCCGGCGCGACATTAGCCGCCGTCGGCTGTTCGGCAAGAGGCTGGCGCGAAGAACAGCGCGGTCTCGCATTCACGGGTTTTCACGGCGAGGAACAACGATCGTGACAAAGCGTTAAAGGTTTTCTCGCAGAATCTACTTGACTATATACGGCTGGTATTTATGTGGGGATTCAGCCGCTATTGGTCGGTTCGCGGGGTCTGATCGGGCGGCTTTCGCTTTATGTGTTTCGCTTGCCGTGGCGCCGGATTGCCGACATCTCGTGTTTCTTATCTGGTTGGGGAGGACGGCATGAGCCAGAACGCCCTCTTGCGATCGGTGAAGGGCCTGGAGATCCCAGGTACCGCCCGAAAGGAAGATAAAAAAAACAAATTGAAAGTTGCGTCTACGGCGGACGAGCGTCCGATTTCTGGTCTTCAGAGCCAGAATATTGCCGACGCCGCGTTGGCCGAGAAACTGGCCAAAGACCACTTTGCCGTTCGCAACGGCGTGCGCTGTGCCGGCGTGCACCTGATCATCGATTTGCACGGCGCCAAACGGCTCAACGACCTCGAACATATCGAGGCGACGTTGCGGCGTTGCGTGGAAGCCGCGAGCGCGACGCTTCTGCATATCCATCTGCATCACTTCCAGCCGGGCGGCGTCTCCGGCGTCGCGGTGCTGGCGGAGAGCCATATCTCCATCCATACTTGGCCGGAGGCTGGCTATGCCGCGCTCGACGTTTTCATGTGCGGCTCAGCCGATCCGGATAAATGCATCCCGGTGCTGCGCGAGGCCTTTTCGGCAAACCGCGTTGGCGTGAACGAATTGCTACGCGGCCAGAAGGCCTAGGGCGCGATTGTTTCAGATTGAATCGTCCGTCGCTCTGGGATTTTGATTGAGCATGATCTTTTCGGAAAACCGAATTCCACTTTTCCCGATCATGCTCTAATCGGGCCGCCAAGCGGGAACGCGATTTGAGCGGCCGGGGCAAAACCCGGCCGTTTTGTTAGCGGAGGGCGTTTTGACCAAAGCATTACCGGAGAAACGCTGGATCGCCGAAACGCTGTTCGACGCGCTCGGCTTCCGCATGACCTATCAGGTCGACAGAGTGCTCTGCGAATTGCAGACTGCGCACCAGCATCTCGTGCTGTTCGAGCAGCCGTTCTTCGGCAAGATGCTGATGCTCGACGGCGCGACACAAATCTCCAAGAGAGACGAGTTCATCTACCAGGAGATGATGGCGCATGTGCCGCTATTCGCCCACGGCCACGCGCGCGATGTGCTCATTATCGGCGGCGGCGATTGCGGCATCGCCGAGGAAGTGCTCAAGCACAAATCCGTCAAGCGCCTGACCCAGGTCGAGATCGACCCCAAGGTGGTCGAGTTCGCCAAGGAGCATTTTCCCGAATTCACCCGGCCGGTTTTTGCCGACAGGCGTTTTGAGTCCGTCATCGACGACGGCGCGAAATATGTGGCCAAAACCGCAAAGAAAGCTGAACACCGCTTCGATGCCATCATTGTCGACTCGACCGATCCGCAGGGGCCGGGAAAAGTCCTGTTCAGCGATAAATTCTACGCCAATTGCCGGCGCTGCCTGACCAAAGGCGGCGTCTTGGCGACGCAGAACGGCGTACCGTTTTTCCAGCAACGTGAACTCGTATCGTCCATTGCCAAGTTCCGGCGATTGTTCGCCGACGCGAGCTGCTATGTCGCCGCGATCCCGATCTATATCGGCGGCCATATGGCGATGGGATTTGCCAGCGACGATAAGAAGCTGCGCCGGCACACGGTGACGACGATCGCACGGCGCTATCGCAAGGGCGGCAGCTTCAAGACGATGTATTGGACGCCGGAAGTCCATGTCGCATCCTTTGCGCAACCGCGCTTTATCGCCGAGGCGGTGGCAAAAGCAGGCAAAGCGCACGCGAAAACGTGAATGACAGGCGTCACAGCCTGCCTCTAGGATGGCGCCACGCAACAGTGCGCGAGGCCAAATTTCGAGGCATGTCATGAGCTTCTTCCCGGCGAAAGACCCGACATTCGGCGATGCACCGTCGTGCGACGCCATCGCGCAGGTGATTATTCCCCGCACCGTCGATCTCGGCGGCTTCCAGGTGCATCGTGTCTTGCCGTCGGCGCGCCAGCGCATGATCGGCCCTTTCATCTTTTTCGATCATATGGGACCGGCGGTGTTCCGCACCGGCGACGGCGTCGACGTGCGGCCGCACCCGCATATCGGGCTGTCGACCGTCACTTATTTGTTCGACGGCGAAATCGTGCATCGCGACAGTCTCGGTTCGGCGCTGCCGATCCGGCCGGGCGCGGTCAATCTGATGACCGCCGGACGCGGCATCGTGCATTCGGAACGCACCGCCGCCGATCATCGCGATGGCGGCGAGCCGTTGCATGGGCTGCAGTTGTGGGTGGCGCTGCCGGCCAAAGACGAAGAAATGGCGCCGGCCTTCGCTCATACCGCGGCAGCCGATATTCCCGAACTGCGCGACAACGGCTTAGCGCTGCGCGTCATCGCCGGAACCATGCACGGGCTGACCTCGCCGGTCGGCACCACATGGGAAACGATTTTCGCCGAGGCGCATCTCAAGGCAGGCACGACACTGCCGATAAGCGTTGAGCACGAGGAGCGCGCGCTCTATGTCGTCGCCGGCGAAGTCGAGATTGCCGGCGATCGTCACGGATCGGAACGGCTGTTGCTGCTCAAGCCCGGCGAGCGCATCGACGTCAAAGCGGTGAGTGACGCCCACGTCATTCTCGTCGGCGGCGCGCCGATGGATGGCCCGCGCCATATCTGGTGGAATTTCGTCTCCTCGCGCAAAGACCGCATCGAAGCCGCCAAGGCCGATTGGAAGTCCGGCGACTTCGACACGGTGCCGGGCGACTCGACGGAGTTCATTCCGCTGCCGGAAAAATAACCGCAGCTCAGCTCACACTCCAATCGCCGCCTTGATGCGCTCGCCCGAGAGCGGCAGATCGCGGAAGCGATAGCCTGTCGCATTGGCGATGGCGTTCGCAACCGCCGCCGCCGCTGGCCCCTGCCCGGCCTCGCCGCTGCCGAGAAACGGTGCGCCTGGCCGATTGATGATGTGGACTTCCATCGAATCAGGCACCGCGGAAAAGCGCAGGATCGGATAGGTCGCCCAATCGACGCTGGTGATGCGGCGGTCGTCGAAGCTCACGTTCTCATAAAGCGTCCAGCTCATCGACTGCAGGATGGCGCCTTCGATCTGATTGGCGATGCCGTCGGGGTTGACCACCTGGCCGCTATCGACGGCAGCGACCGCGCGCACCATCCGCGCACGGCCGGTTTCATGATTGATCTCGACCTCGCAAGCGACCGCGCAATAGGCCGCCAGATTCTTGTAGCGCGCAAAGGCAAAGCCATAACCGTGGCCGGGCGCCGAATTTTGTTGAAGCTTTGCGCGCGGCTTGACCGACCAGCCGAACCGCTCGGCGGCCGTCGACACCACTTCGCGCGCACGCGGATCGTCGAGATGCTTCAAGCGGAACTCGACGGGATCGGTTCCCGCGGCCGCCGCCAGCTCGTCCATGAAACTCTCGATGGAAAAGATATTCATGTAGGCGCCGAGCGAGCGCAGCGCCGAGACGCGGATCGGCATTGTGGGCAGAAAGTGATGCAGCACTTTCATGCTCGGAAATTTGTAGATCGGATTGGAATTGCGGTCGCCGCCACCCTCAGGCATTGGGATCGGAAACGGCTTCGGTTCCGGGAACGGCTCGGCGAGATAGCGTGCCGCGATCAGCGCGCCCGCGGGCCCCGGCCGCATCGAATGGGTGTTGCTCCAGACCGTATAATCCCAGTCGGCGACCTTGCCGGAATCGTCCAATGCGGCGCTGACCTTCACCATCATGGCGGGGCCATAGGGCTCCCAGGCGTGCTCCTGCTCGCGCGTCCACTGCACGCGCACCGGCCGCCCGGGCAACGCGCGCGACAACAAGGCCGCATCGCCCGCGGCATCGTCGGCGCCGTTATGGCCGTAGCAACCCGAGCCTTGGACATGGATGCAGCGCACTTTCTCTTTCGGCATGTGCATCATTTCGGCGATGGCATTGCGATCCGGAAAGACGCCTTGGGTGTGGGTCCACACCGTCAACACATCGTCCTGCATCTGCGCCACCGCACAGGACGGCCCGATCGAACCGTGCGACACATAAGGCCGCGTATAGGTAGCTGAGAAGGTTTTGGTATTTGCCGGCACCGGCTGCGGCTGATCGATCACCTTGATGTCTTGCGCCGGCAGGCTGGCGAGCAGTGCCGGCAGTGCCGCCATGTCCGGCAGCTTGGCATTCTCCTGCCAGCGCGCCGCGGCTGCGAGCGCGCGCATCGCTTCGATCGCCTGAAACTCGCGCTCGGCGATGACGGCGAGAAAACTGCCGTCGCGTACGACTTTGACCACGCCCGGCATCTTCTCGACAGCCGAGGTATCGACGCCCTCGAGCACCGCGCCGTAGCTCGGCGGCCGCACGATCCGGCCATGCACCATGCCGTCGGGGCGGAAATCCTGCACGAAGGCTTCGCCGCCGGTCACCTTGGCCGGAATATCGACGCGTGGAATGCGCCGGTTGAGGAATTTGTACTGGGCGGGATCCTTCAGCACCGATTGCGGCGACGCCTGCACATGCAGCATTTCGCTCGCCACCAGATCGCCATAGGCGAAATGCCGGCCGTCGGGCGCGATGACCGCGCCGCCATCCGTCGTCATCTGCTCGGCGGGGACGCCTGCGCGCTGCGCCGCTTGCGCGATCAGAAGCCGCCGCACCTGCGCCGCGGCATGCATGATCGCGGTGCCGGAATCCTGCATGGAGTGGCTGCCGGCGGTGTAGCCTTCGTTGGCGGTGCGCGCGGTGTCCGCCGTCACGATCGTCAGCCGGGCAAAATCGGCATCCAATTGCTCGGCGGCGACTTGCAGCAGCGCCGTCTTGATGCCCTGCCCGAGCTCGGCCTTTCCGGTGAACACGGTGATGGCGCCATCGGCATCGATGCGAATCCAGGAATCGAGAAACGGCGCCTGCTTGAGACTGCCCGGAAGTGGCGGCGGCGGAGCGGCCTGCGGCGCCGCAGCCGGCGGAGCGGCATTGTCTTGCGCGAAAGCCGCAGACGAGAAACTGAAGACCAGCGCGCCGCTGCCGGCGAGCACCGCGCGGCGCGAGATGACGATCCCGGTGTTGCTCATCCGGCCTCTCCGCGTTGCGCCGTGGTCAACGTATGCTGCGCGCGATGCACGGCGCGCAGAATGCGCATATGGCTGCCGCAGCGGCACAGATTGGGTTCGAGCCAGGCGCGGATCTCGGCGTCGCTGGCATGCGGATTTCGCTGCAGCAGCGCCTGCGCCCGCATCATCATGCCGGGAATGCAGTAGCCGCACTGCGCCGCCTGCGCCTCGATGAAGGCCTGCTGGATCGGCGCGGGCTTGTCCTGCGTGCCGAGCCCTTCGAGCGTCGTGATCTCCTTGCCGGCGAGCAATGCGATTGGCGTCACGCAGGAAAAGATCGGTTCGCCATTGACCAGCACCGTGCAGGCGCCGCATTGGCCGAGTCCGCAGCCGAATTTGGCGGCGTTGAGCTTGAGTTCGCCCCGCAACACGTAAAGCAGCGGCGTGCGTGGATCGGCATCCACGTCATGCTCGGCATTATTCACGTTGAGCTTCATGAGTCGTTCCTTGCTGCGTGGCGGTGGAAGCGGAGCCATTGGCCGGCGCGGCGTTGGCTGGTGGCGTGCGCAAAGCCGCGCGCGCGGCGGCAATGCTGGTATCAATATCGGTCCAAGCCGGCTTGGCGGTGAAGTTTGCCCGCAAATAGCGCGCCAGAGCCGCGACCTGCGTATCGTCCATGGCATTGGCAAAGCCCGGCATGATCGGCGCGCGCTTGGCTTCGGCCGCGGGCAAGCCATTGAGCACGACATTGACCAAGTTGCGTGCGCTCGGCCCGTTGATATTGCTCGACAGCGCGAAGTCGATGCCGCCGAACGGCGCGGCGCGCGGCCCTTGGTGGCAGCCGGAGCACGTAGCGGCATAGATCAGCGCGCCTTGCTCACTGTCGGCGGCCGGATCGCGGCTTTGCGACGTGTCGGCTTGGCTGTCGGCGCTCGCCGCAGCGATCGTCTTGCCGCGCGCGCTCTGCGCCGCGACTTGTTTCGTCACTTGCGGCGTGGGCGCACCCGGCGCGCCGATCTGCGCTGCGATATAAGTCGCGAGCGCATGCAGGTCGTCGTCCGGCGCCGCGCCGAGATTGCTCGCAACTTCGAGCATCGGACCGCGCGCTACGCCGTGATCGGCATTGAAGCCGTTGCTCAAATACTGCAGCAGAGTGTCGGCAGTCCAAGGCACCGGCGCCGGCGACGACGCGTTGATTGCATAGGCACTCCAGCCTTCGGCCTCGCCGCCGGAGAATTTCTCGCCCCCCTTCTCCGCGCCCAGGACATTTCGCGGCGTGTGGCAAGCGCCGCAATGACCCAGACCCTCGGCGAGATAGGCGCCGCGATTCCAGGCCTCGTCATGCGCCGGATCCGGCTGATAGGGGCCGGGCTTGAGAAACAAAAGATTCCAGCCATGCATCACGGCCCGCACGTTCAGCGGGAACGGCAACTGATTTTGCGGCGCGGTAGCGCTCACCGGCTCTCGCGTCATGAGAAAGGCATAGAGCGCATTGGCGTCGTCGTCCGACACCAAGGTGAAATGATCGTAGGGAAAAGCCGGATAAAGATAGGCGCCGTCGCGGCGCACGCCGTGGCGCAGCGCACGCTGGAAGGCCGCCAAGGACCAATTGCCGATACCGGTTTCCGGATCAGGCGTGATGTTGGTCGAATAGACGGTGCCGAACGGCGTCGGCAACGCGAGCCCGCCGGCGAATTCCCGGCCTGACGGCGCGGTGTGGCAGACGCCGCAGCTGCCGATCGCGGCAAGTTCGGCGCCGCGCTTTACCGCAACGGTATCAAAGCTATTCGCCTGCGGCGGCGGAATCGGACCATAGGGCGGCTGAAACGCAAGAATAGCGTAGACAGCAAGTCCGAGGATCAAAACCACGCAAAGAAGGAAAACAGTTCTGACAAATCCGCGCATATCGTGGACCAGTCGGAAAGTAGCCGCGCCCCGCACGCAGCGCCGGCATTGCTTCAACGGTCGCCACCATATGAAGTTCCGCCGGCTCTCGCGCCGCTGTAAATTAGCGGCTGCCACGGCCGTGGGAAGGACCCAAAGAGGGAAAAGTCCGATGACCCCCCATTATCGTGTTTATTTCCTGTTGGTCGGCGCGATTTTTGCGGTGCTCGCGGCCAAAACGACGCCAGCGCGCGCTGAATTCGACCTCGATCACGCCTATCGCATCGTGGCCGGCAAGCAATTCGTCGATCTTACCCATTCGTTCGGGCCGGAGACGCCGGTCTGGTCCGGCTTTGGCCAGGCGAAATTCTCGCCGGCCGCCGATCCGAAAACCGGCGAGCCCTACACCATCGCCAAGGACGAATTCCGCGCCACCTATTATCAAATGGTCGGGCAATACGGCACGCATGTCGATCCACCCGCGCATTTTGCGCAAGACGGGATCACCATGGACCAGATCCCACTGAAACAGATGATCCTGCGGCTGGTCGTGCTCGACGACACGCCCTACCTCGCCAAGGATCCGAACCACGCCTTCTCCGTGGCCGACCTCAAAGCCTGGGAGCGCGAGCATGGCCGCGTGCCCAAAGGCGCTTTCGCCGCGCTCCGCACCGACATGTACAAGGACTGGGACACCAATCCCGAGCGCTTCAAGCGCGCGCCGTTTCCCGCTTGGTCGCTCGAGACTATCAAATATCTCTATGAGCGGCGCGCCGTGACCGCGACCGGCCACGAGTCCATGGATACCGATACGACCGACAAGATGGAGTCGGAGACCTACATCCTGCAGCACGGCCACTATCAGATCGAGGTCATGGCCAATCTCGACAAAGTACCACCGACGGGCGCGCTGATCGTCGTAACATGGCCGAAGGTCGAAAAAGGTCTAGGCTTTCCAGCGCGCGCGTTTGCAATTCTGCCGTGAACGGAATACCGCCGTCGCGCGACTGATCCATCGGGCAAAAACACGAGCCAACATCAGAAATGACCAAGGCGAAGTATTGTAAAGGCCGCACGGCCCCAGCCGCGGCTTTTTTGGCGCTGCAGATCTTTGGCTGGCCGGGCTTCGCGCCGCCAGTTCACGCTGCAATGGCGGTCTCGATCAAAACCCACATCGTTGAGATTGGAGTCGATGTCGCCGACGCGCTGAAATCCTATCCAAGCCTGTTCGACAATTGCGTCGCCGAGGGCAAGACCTATGCGGCGCAGATGCGCGCCCAGGCCGAAAAGGAACATCACGACGACCCGGCCATGTTCCGCGACGGCACGGCATGGACCTATGACCGCGCCTATGAGCTGCGCTCGGCGATCGGCCGCTATATCAGCGTCGTGCGCAGCGACGATACGTTCGAAGGCGGCGCGCATCCCAATCACATGGTCGACACCATCGTGTGGGACACGCAGGCGCAGAAACGCATCTCGATCCGGCCGTTCTTCACCGAGACCGCCGACGACGGCCCGACAATGAACGCGCTCGCCGCCGAGGCGAAGCTTTCGGTCGCCAGCGTGAAGATCGCCAATGGCATCCCCGCCGGCAGCGACGACAAACTGCCGACCAACATCACGCCCGCGCAATATCTGCGCAAGGACACCTTCATCAGCGACGGCATCAAGCCCACGCTGCTCAAGCTCGGCCCGGTGACGCTCGCGCCGTCGACCGAAGCGGGCAAAAGCTCCGGCTTGACGTTTCACTACGGGCCCTATGCGGTCGGCCCCTATGCCGAAGGCTCCTATACCGCCTTCGTGCCGTGGACCGCCTTTCGCCAATATCTGACCCCCGAGGGCGCCGCGCTCTTCGGCGGGACCCGGCCAAAAAGTGACAGTGACAAGTGGTGACCGCGCAAATGGTGATCACGCGGCGTGGCGCTGCGCCTTGGTCCAGGCTTCAATCTCGCGGTCGGCTTCGGCTTTGGCGAAGCCGTAACGGGCGCGTAGGCGGCCGGCCAGTTCCGCGCGCCGGCCGGCAATGCGGGTGATATCCTCGTCGGTGAGCTTGACCCAGTTATTGCGGACTTTCCCCTTGAATAGCATCCAATTGACTTCGATCTGGTCCCAGTTCATCGATTGTCTCCCTGTTCGAGGACGCACGACGCCGCACTCCGCGTCGATCATGAACGTGTCGATGACAGCCGCCCGATGCGGCCTCAATTCGGCGATATCGGGGTCATTCAGCGATGAATTTTGTTCCGGATCAGGCGATTTCGCTGCGCCAGTTCTCTATCGCAAATCGCGCGGCGTGCGTGGTCCTTTCCTCGCACGGCGTTAAAGAATTTCGAATCGAATAGATGACTCGATGCGCCTGAGCCATGCTTTCGGAACATCATGACGCCGCCCGCTGCAAGCCCTGACATCGAACGCCTGGCGCGCGATATCCGCTCCGGCCAGCGTGTGGTGCTGTCGCGCGCCATCACGCTGATCGAGAGCAAGCGCGCCGATCACCGCGCCACCGCAGCGGCTTTGACCCAGGAACTGCTGAAACATACCGGCAACGCCGTGCGTGTCGGCATTACCGGGGCGCCGGGCGTCGGCAAATCCACCATGATCGAAGCGCTCGGCAGCATGCTGACCGCTCAAGGCCACAAAGTCGCCGTGCTTGCGGTCGATCCGTCGTCGCGCCGCACCGGCGGGTCGATCCTGGCCGACAAGACGCGCATGGCAAAGCTTGCCAATGATGAACAAGCTTTCATCCGTCCGTCGCCGTCTTCGGGCACGCTCGGCGGCGTTGCTGCGCGAACGCGCGAGACGATGCTGCTCTGCGAGGCCGCGGGCTACGACGTCATTTTGGTCGAGACCGTCGGCGTCGGCCAATCCGAAATCGCAGTTGCCGACATGACTGATTTCTTTCTCGTGCTGGCGATGCCGGGCGCCGGCGACGAATTGCAGGCGCTCAAGAAGGGCGTGGTCGAGCTCGCCGACATGATCGCGGTCAACAAGGCCGACGGTGACAATCTTCCCCGCGCCAAGCTTGCCGCGGCCGAATATAGCGCGGCGCTGCATATTCTCAGCCCCCGCTCGCCGACACTGGTCGCCGCCGGTCGTCACCTGCTCGGCGCTTAAAGGCGACGGCGTCGAGAAATTGTGGGTGCATATTCTCGATCACCGGAAAAAGCTCACCGCCTCGGGCGAGCTCACGACGCGCCGCGGCGAGCAGCAGGTGAAATGGATGTGGACCATGCTCGAAGAGCGGCTGTTCGAGCCGTTGCGCTCCGATCGCGCGGTGAAAGCGGCTTTGCCGCGTATCGAGGCTGAGGTCGCCGCCGGACGTCTGGGGCCGGCAAACGCCGTCGAACAGATCGCCGCCATGCTCGCAGGTTGATGATGCGGGTTCTGATCACCGGCTTTGGTCCGTTCCCGGGCGCCCCGTTCAATCCCAGCGCTCTGTTGGTGAAGGCGCTCGCCCGAAGGCGCCGACCGGCTCTGGCGGACATCGAACTGACCACGCATGTCTTTGCCACGAGCTACGCGGCGGTCGATCGCGATTTGCCGAAACTCATGGCGCAACAGCCGGACGTGGTGTTGCTGTTCGGCTTGGCCGGGCGGCGGCGTCACCTTTGCATCGAGACGCGCGCCCAAAACGCAGTGACGCTTTTGTTTCCCGACGCGGATGGATGCAAACCGCAACATGGCGTGGTCGCGGCCGACGCGCCGTCATCACGTAGAGGCAATGCGCCGTTCATGCGCATGCTCGGCGCGGCGCGCGGCCGTTTTCCGTCTCGCCTGTCGCGCGATGCTGGGCGCTATCTTTGCAACTACGTCTATTGGCAGGCACTGCAGTGTACGCAGGATGGCCGCCCGCTGGTCCAGTTCGTCCACATTCCACCGGTCAGGATCGGACCACGCCGGCCCGGCAAACAGCGGCCGCTGTCGTTCGCCGAACTGGTGCGCGCCGCTGAAGCTATTCTGATTGTGCTAAAAGCCGCGGTCTGACGCCGGAGATCGCTTTGCTCATCGCGATTGCGTCAGTGCTTCCGTCACCCTCACCCCGCCGACCTCAAATCCGTTCCAATTGCGCAATACCGGCCGCATGAAGGGTGCGAGCGCCTGACGCTCGGCGTCGCTCATCGGCAAGAAGCGCGCGATCATTGCCGCCATGATCGCCTGCGCGGCACGGCCGGCGCCGTCGTCGCATTTGAGCGCGATGCCAAGCCCCTGTTCCGGCAGCGCGCCGCAATAGACGCCTTCGGCGCCGGTCTTGACGAAAACGCGCGCGCCGAAGATCTGCATGATCTCGGTGCAGAACCGGCCGGCGCCGGCAACATGCCAGGGCTTTTGCGCGCAGGCGCGAAGGAGCCGCTGCGCGGCCGCGGCGCGCACGGGCGACAGGCCCTCGCCGGTGGCGAATTTGGCGAAGCCGCGCGCCAGATTTTGCAGCGGGATCGCCCAGGTCGGCACCGAACAGCCGTCGATCGCGCGTCGATCATCGGACAGCACGGCGCCGGTCAGGTCCTCGATCACGGCGCGCACTTCGCGCTGCACTTTATGCTCGGGCTGCCAATAGTCGGTGTGATCGATCCCCATCGCACAAGCGAGACACAGGAAACCCGCGTGCTTGCCGGAGCAATTGTTATGCAACGCCGACGCTGTGCCGGTCTTCGCCAACGCGTGAGCCGCCGCCTGCGACATCGGCCAATGCGCGCCGCAGCGCAACGCGGACGCATTGAGCTTGGCCGCTGCCAGCATATGCTCGACGCCCGCCACATGCGCCGGCTCCCCGCTATGCGACGCGCAGGCGAGCGCCAATGCCTCATCGCCAAAGCCATAACGCTCGGCCGCACCCTGCTCCACAAGCGGCAAGGCCTGAAATGCCTTGATTGCCGAACGCGGAAACACGGGAACGGCAACGTCGCCGATGGCAAATACCGTCTTTCCGTTCGCGGCGGCTACGGCGATTGCGCCGCGATGGCGGCTTTCCACCAGCGCTCCACGCGTAATTTCGACAAGAATCGGATCGGTCATTGTCATTCCGTCGTGGTCATATTGCATTGATCGGCATAATTTGGATTCGCCGGGACGGACGTAAGCGGACTCCTGCGCCAAGTCTACTTTCGTCAGGTCTATTTGCGCCAAGTCTACTTTCAGGACCTCATCATGCGCCGGCTCACCATCGTCGTTCCGGTCCTCAATGAAGCCGCGATCATCGTCCCGATCCTGCGGGCGCTGGCGCCGTTGCGCGCCCGCGGCGCCGAACTCATCATCGTCGACAGCGGCTCCGCCGACGGCACGCCCGGCCTCGCCGCACCCTTGGCCGATCGCGTCGTCGCCGCGCCGCGCGGCCGCGGCGCACCGATGAATTTAGGCGCGACGCTCGGTGCCGGCGACGCGCTTTTGTTTCTGCATGCGGATACAGCGCTGCCGGACAAGGCCGACGGCCTGATCGCGCAGGCGCTCGAGCGGCGCGCCTGGGGCCGTTTCGATCTGCGCATCGCCGGGCGGCATCCGTTTCTCGCCATCGTCGCGCGCATGATCAATTGGCGCTCGCGATGGAGCGGCATCGCCACCGGCGATCAGGCCATGTTCATGACCCGTGCGGCGTTCGAGGCGGTCGGCGGCTTTCCCGATCTGCCGCTGATGGAGGACGTCGCGCTGTCGCGGAAACTCAAGCGGCTTGGTCCACCGTTCTGCATCGCGACGCCGGCCATCACATCGGGTCGCCGCTGGGAATATCACGGCGTGTTCCGCACCATCTTTCTGATGTGGCGGCTGCGGCTTGCTTATTACCTCGGTGCCGCACCCGCGAGCTTGGCGTTGCGCTACCCGGCGGTAAGAGCTCTTAATTTGCGCATGGCCTTATCGGAAAACCGGTCCCCACTTTTCCGGGACAGGCGCTAGCCGCGCAGAGCGGCTCCGGCCCATAGCGCCGGAGCCGAACGCGCATATTGCACCGGCCGGGCGACTTCGGCACCGAGCGTCTGTGCGGCATGCCAACCCCAATGCGGATCGTCGAGGAAGGCGCGCGCCATCGCCACCATGTCGGCCTTGCCCTCGGTGATGATGGCTTCGGCCTGCTTGGCGGACACGATCATGCCGACGGAGCGCACCGCGATGCCGCTCTCCTTGCGCACGCGCTCGGCGACCGGGACGTTGAAGCCCGGATCGCTGGGCCAGCGGCTTTCGGTGGTGATATTGCCGGAGGAAATATCGACATAGTCGAGGCCAGCTTCTTTGAGCGCCTTGGCGAGCGCGACGGCGTCGTCGCCGGTCAATCCACCCTCGAGCCAGTCGGTGCCGGTGATGCGGGCGCCGAGCGGAATGCCGCGCGGC
Source organism: uncultured Alphaproteobacteria bacterium (assembly GCA_963746715.1). Taxonomy (GTDB): domain Bacteria; phylum Pseudomonadota; class Alphaproteobacteria; order Rhizobiales; family Xanthobacteraceae; genus BOG-931. The sequence continues at coordinate 132,555 of CAVVCW010000010.1, forward strand.
ACCGCGGCACGGGTTTCGCGCGCGACTTCGAGCGGAAAGCGCATACGGCCGGCGAGCGAGCCGCCGAATTCGTCATTGCGCTTGTTGGACAGCGGCGACACGAAGCTGTGCAGCAGATAGCCGTGTGCCAGATGCAGTTCGATGGCGTCGAAACCAACGCGCACCGCGCGCTTGGCGCCATCGACGAAGGCTTTGCGCACGCGCGCCATATCGTCTTCGTTCATGGCGCGCGGCGTGTGCCAGCCGGGGCCAAACGGCACCGCCGAAGGCGCAATGGTCGGCCAAGGGTCTTCGTTCGGACCCAACGCCTTGGCGCCTTCCCAAGGCCGCTGCGAGGAGGCTTTCCGTCCGGCATGCGCGAGCTGGATGCCAAGCTTGGACGTGCCGATGCGCTTGCAATGCAGCACCACCCGCTTGAGCGCGTCCTCGCAGGCGTCGGAATAAATCCCCATGCAGCCATGGGTGATCCGGCCGAGCCGCTCGACATGGGTCGCTTCGAGGACGACGAGGCCGGCGCCGGAATTCGCCAGCATGCCGAGATGGGTCATGTGCCATTCATTGGCGACACCGTCGTCGGCCGAGTACTGGCACATCGGCGCGACGACGATGCGGTTCGGCAAAGTAAGATCGGCAAGCTTTATCGGCGAGAACAAAGCACTCGACATCGTTGTTGTCTCATATCGGCTGGGGAGGAAAATAATCAGGAGCGCGGCGCCAAAGGAAGCATCGGCGCGCACGCTCCTTGACGGTTCGGATTTTGGATAACGCGTCAGGAGGCCGAAAGTCCAGTCCGGCCGATGTCCAATAGGACCAAGGGCCTAATCCGGCCAGCCCGTGACCGGGAGCCCATTGGCCCGCGCCGCGACCGGCAGCAGATCGGCCTCGCCGCCCGGTACCGCATCGGCGGCCAGACTCAACGGCACAAAGCGGTCGGGCAGAAGCCGATGCGGCGTCTGCATTCTTCTGAGAAACTCCGGCTCTTCGTCATGCAGCGGCAGGCCGGCGATCTCCGCCCATTGGTCGCGCACGCGCAAGACTTTGCGCATTTCTTCCAAAAATTCGGCTTTGGTGTAGTAGCGCCGCCAGCGGCCAGTGTCGCACAGCTCGATCAAATGCTCCTGGCGGCGCTCCACCAGTGCGAGCCATCTGCGCGCGACGCTGCCGTACTGCCCCTGTTCACGCTCCGACATGATGATGAAGCCAAAAGCGCCCGCCGAATCGACGTTTTTTATATTTACGGCGGCGCCGTAATTCGGCAATCAAAATGAATGCCGTTTCTGCAAGGGCAAGTTATTGACTTTTAGCTTGTGGATAACAGCGTGCAAATCGATTCGAGATTCTTAACATTCCAAACAAATCAGAACCGCGACTTTTTGTTGATATTACAGCCGCACGCGCAGGCGGTTTGCCAGTTCGCCGACGATGCCGCGGCGGAATACCAGCACGCAGACGACAAAGATCGCGCCCTGGATCACCAGCACCCATTGGCCGAACGGCGCCAGATAGTTCTCCATGGCGATGATCAGGAAAGCGCCGACGATCGGACCAAATACGGTGCCGAGCCCCCCGACCAGCGTCATCAGCACGACTTCGCCCGACATGGTCCAATGCACGTCGGTAAGCGAGGCAAGCTGAAACACCAGAGCCTTGGTCGCGCCGGCGAGCCCGGCCAACGTCGCCGACAGCACGAAGGCAACGAGCTTATAGCGGTCGGTATTGTAGCCGAGCGAGATGGTGCGCTGTTCGTTCTCGCGGATGGCGCGCAGCACCTCGCCGAACGGGGAATCGATGATGCGATAGATCAAAAACATCGCGCCGAGCGTGACGATGAGAACGAACACATACATGTTCATTTCGACGCCAAGATCGAATACGCCGAACAGGCGCCCGCGCGGCACCGCCTGGATGCCATCCTCACCGCCGGTGAATTTCACCCGCAAGGCGACGAGATACATCATCTGCGCCAGCGCGAGCGTGATCATGGCGAAATAGATGCCCTGGCGGCGAATGGCGATGACGCCGGCAACGATGCCGAGCGCGGCGGCAGTCGCCATGCCGACGAGGATGGCCAGTTCCGGCTGCAAGCCCCAGGACTTGGCCGCGTAGGCGGCAACGTAACCCGCCCAGCCGAAGTACAGCGCATGACCGAACGAGAGCAGCCCGACATAGCCGATCAAGAGATTGAAGGCGCAAGCGAACAGCGCAAAGCACAAGGCCTTCATCAGAAAAACCGGGTAGAGCACGAAAGGCGCGGCCACGAGGAATATGACCATGACGGCCGCGGCCACGGCGAGGCTCCACGGCGTGTCGCGCCGGATCGCCATCGCAGGAACGTCTGCCGCGCTCGCCATTATACGCTCCGTCCGAACAGGCCGGCCGGCCTGACCAGCAGCACGATGATCATGATGGCGAAAATGACGGTGTTGGAAGCTTCCGGGAAAAACACTTTGGTCAGGCCTTCGACAATGCCGAGCGCGAAGCCGGTCAGGATCGCGCCCATGATCGAGCCCATGCCGCCGATCACGACGACCGCGAACACGACAATGATGATGTCGGAGCCCATCTGCGGCGAGACATTATAGATCGGCGCCGCCATGACGCCGGCCAAAGCCGCAAGCCCGACGCCGAAGCCATAGGTCAGCGTCACCATCCTCGGCACGTTGATGCCGAAGGCCCGCACCAAGGTCGGGTTCTCGGTCGCGGCACGCAGATAAGAGCCGAGCCGCGTCCGCTCGATCGCAAACCAGGTGCCGAAACACACCACCAGCGAAAACGCGATCACCCAGGCGCGATAATTCGGCAGGAACATGAAGCCGAGATTGCGACCGCCGCGCAGCTCGTCCGGCATCTGATAGGGCTGGCCGGAGGAGCCGTAATAATTGCGAAACACACCCTCGATGATGAGCGCCAGCCCGAAGGTAAGGATCAACCCGTAAAGATGATCGAGATTTTGCAACCGCTTCAAGAATAGTCGCTCGATCAAAATGCCGGTGAAGCCGACCAGGATCGGCACCACGATCAGCGCCACCCAGTAATTCAGCCCCAGATATTGCATCAGCATGTAGGCGGCGAAGGCGCCCATCATGTACTGCGCGCCGTGGGTGAAGTTGATGATGTTGAGCATGCCGAAGATGACGGCAAGCCCGAGGCTCAAGAGCGCATAGAACGAGCCGTTGATCAGGCCGAGCAGAAGCTGACCGAACAAAGCTTGCGAGGGAATGCCGAAAATCTCGAACATGGAGCCCGCCCGGTTCGCCTCTCCCCGCCCGGCGCGGGGAGAGGCGATTTTGCTTTAGTTGGTCACCAGCGGGCAGTTGCCGTCCTTCAGCGGACGGAAGGCTTCGTCGGCGGGAATGGTGGCCCGCAGCTTGTAATAGTCGCCCGCATATTTGGATTCTTCGGGCTTCTTCACTTCGAACAGATAGGCCGGGTGGATCTTGCGGCCGTCGGCGCGGACCGTGCCCTTGCCGAACAGCGGATCGTCGGTCGGCATTTCTTTCATCTTGGCGACCACGGTTTTACCGTCGGCCGTGCTCTTCAGCGCCGCGACCGCTTTCAGATAATGCGTCACCGCCGAATAAACGCCGGCCTGCACCATCGTCGGCCATTTGCCCGGCATTTGCGCCTGCCAGCGCTTGGTCCAGGCGCGATTGGCGTCGGTCATATCCCAATACCAAGTCGAGGTCAGGACCAGGCCCTGCGCCGTCTTCAAGCCGAGCGAATTGACGTCGCTGATGAACACCAGCAGACCGGCGAATTGCTGGCCGCCCGAGGTGATGCCGAATTCGGCGCCCTGCTTGATGGAGTTGATCGTATCGCCGCCGGCATTGGCAAGGCCGATAACTTTGGCCTTCGACGCTTGCGCCTGCAGCAGGAACGACGAGAAGTCGGACGTGTTCAGCGGATGGCTGACGCTGCCCACGACCTTGCCGCCGTTGGCGACAACTACCGCGGTGGTGTCGCGTTCGAGCGCGTGGCCGAAGGCATAGTCGGCGGTCAGGAAGAACCAGGTATCGCCGCCGGTCTTCACCAGCGCCTTGCCGGTGCCGTTGGCGAGCATCCAGGTATCGTAGGTCCAATGGATGGTGTCCGGCGAGCATTTCGCCCCGGTAAGATCGGAACTTGCCGCGCCCGACACGATGAAGACCTTGTTTTTCTCGCGTGCCACTTCGTTGATGGCGAGCGCGACGCCCGAATTGGGCACGTCGACGATCATGTCGACATGATCGACGTCGAACCATTGCCGCGCCAGGTTCGAGCCGACATCGGGCTTATTTTGCATGTCGCCCGTTACGACCTCGACTTTCATGCCGTGGGCCGCCGGGTTGAAATCCTCGATGGCCAATTTGGCGGCGGCGACCGATCCGGGGCCGCCGAGGTCGGCATAAAGACCCGACATGTCGCTCATCACGCCGATCTTGACGTTGAGATCCTCAGCTTGCGCCGCTGTACCGACAAATACGGCGGCCGCGACTAACGCTACGCTCGCGATTTTCATTTTTCAGCTCTCCTTGTGATCATCCGGTCGGGTACGTCAGTTGCTGGTCAGCAACGGACAATTGTCGTCTTTCATCGGGCGGAACGCCTCGTCGGCCGGAATGGTGGTCCGCAGCTTGTAGTCGTCGCCGGGATATTTCGATTCAGACGGCGATTTCACCTCGAACAAATAAGCGGGATAAATCTTGCGGCCGTCGGCGCGGATAAGGCCCTTGCCGAAGACCGGATCGTCGGTCGGTATCTCTTTCATCTTGGCGACTTCGGACTTGCCGTCGGCGGTGCTTTTGAGCGCGGCGACCGCCTTGAGATAATGCAGCACCGCCGCGTAATCGCCGGCCTGGTTCATATTGGGAAATTTGCCCGGCCGCTGGGCCTGCCAGCGTTTGCTCCAGGCCCGCGTCGAATCATTCATGTCCCAATAAAACGTCTCGGTGAGCACGAGACCCTGCGCCACCTTGAGCCCGAGCGCTTCGACGTCGCCGATATAAAACAACAGTGCTGCAAAGTGCTGCCCGCCGGCCATGATGCCGAACTCCGAGCCCTGTTTGATCGCGTTGATGGTGTCGCCGCCGGCATTGGCGAGACCGATGATCTTGGCTTTCGACGCCTGTGCCTGCAGTAAGAACGACGAGAAGTCCTGATTGTTGAGCGGATGGCTCACGCTGCCCAGCACCTTGCCGCCGCTCGACAGCACGACCGCGGTCGCGTCACGTTCAAGCGCGTGCCCGAACGCATAGTCGGCGGTGAGGAAGTACCAGGTGTCGCCCCCCGATTTCGCCAAGGCGCCCGCGGTAGAGTGCGCAAGCATCCAGGTGTCGTAGGTCCAATGCACGGTATTGGGCGAGCATTTCGGTCCGGTGAGATCGGAGATCGCGGCGCCCGAGACCAGAAGCACCTTGTTCTTCTCGCGCGCCACTTCGCTGACCGCGAGCGCGACGCCGGAATTCGGCACATCGACGATGGCGTCGACGCCATCGACGTCGAACCATTGCCGCGCGATATTCGAGCCGATGTCGGGTTTGTTCTGATGGTCGGCGCTGACGATGTCGACCTTCATATTATGCGCCGCCGGATTGAAATCCTCGACCGCCATTTTCACGGCGGCGACCGAGCCGGCGCCATTGTCGTCGGCGTAAAGGCTCGACATGTCGGTGAGCACGCCAATTTTGACGTTGGCGACTTGGGCTTGCGCCGCCGCCGCGAACAGCACGGCGGCCGCACATGCGACATAGGCTACGAACCTCACTGCACTCCTCCCTTTTTTAGCGCGGGCTTTTTTTGCCCTTTTCCAGCTTACCTTATCAGACGCCGAGATAATCGTGCACTTTATCCATATTGGCCTTTAGTTCGGGGGTCGAAAATTCGTCGACGATGCGGCCGTGCTCCATAACGTAATGGCGGTCGGCGACAGCGGCGGCGAAATGGAAGTTCTGCTCGACCAGAAGAACGGTGAAGCCCTGCGCCTTGAGCGTTCCGATCGTATGGCCGATCTGCTGAATAATGACGGGCGCAAGACCCTCGGTCGGCTCGTCAAGCAGCAACAGGCGGGCGCCCGTGCGCAAGATGCGTCCGATCGCGAGCATCTGCTGCTCGCCGCCCGAGAGCTTGGTGCCCTGGCTGTTCAGCCGCTCGCGCAGATTGGGAAACAGTGTGAAGATGCGCTCGAGGTCGAGACCGCCCGGACGCACTTGCGGCGGCAGCAAAAGATTTTCGCGCACATCGAGACTGGAAAAAATTCCGCGCTCCTCCGGACAGAAGGCCATGCCGCAGCGTGCGATGATGTCCGATTGCAAGCCGATGGTTTCGCGGCCTTCGAAGCGCACCGAGCCTTTGCGCTGACGTACGATGCCCATGATCGATTTCAAGGTCGTCGTCTTGCCGACGCCGTTGCGTCCAAGCAGCGTCACCACCTCGCCCGGCTGCACCTGAAGGGTCACGCCATGCAGGATGTGCAATTCACCGTACCAGCTTTCGAGATCTTTTACGGCGAGCATCGGATCGGGCATCATTGCTCCTGAGATCGCTGGCGCTGACGTGCTCGAATCTTTTGTTCGAGCATGATCTTTTCCGAAAACCGGTTTCCATTTTTCGGAATCATGCTCTAAGCGTGTCCGGTTCCGAGATAGGCTTCGCGCACGGCGGGATTTTCCGACACCGTCTGATAGTCGCCTTCGGCCAGCACCTGGCCGCGCGTCAATACCGTGATGCGGTCGCAGAGATTGGCGACAACGCTGAGATTGTGCTCGACCATCAGCACGGTGCGCGTGGCCGCGACCGATTTGATGAGATCGCTGATGCGCTTGATGTCCTCGTGGCCCATGCCGGCCATCGGCTCGTCGAGCAGCAGCACCGCCGGATCGAGCGCGAGCGTGGTTGCAATTTCCAGCGCCCGTTTGCGGCCATAAGGCAGTTCCACGGCGAGCGCGTTGGCGTAAGGCGCCAGACCCACATCGGTGATCAGCGACAGTGCACGTTCGTCGAGCGCGTGCAGCACGCGCTTTGAGCGCCAAAAATCGAAGGAGCCGCCACGCTTGCGTTGCAACGCGATGCGCACATTTTCGAGTACGGTCAGATGCGGAAACACCGCCGAGATCTGAAACGAGCGCCCGAGCCCAAGCTGCGCCACGTCGGCGGGCTTAAGCGCCGTGATGTCGCGGCCGTCGAACACGATGCGGCCGCGCGTCGGGCTCAGGAATTTGGTCAGGAGATTGAAGCAGGTAGTCTTGCCGGCGCCGTTCGGGCCGATCATGGCGTGGATAGAGCCGCGCGCGACGCGCAGGTTGACCCCACGCACCGCAACAAAACCGGCAAAGTCCTTGGTTAGGTCTTCTGTCTCGAGGACCGTATCACCAGGCACAATAGATTTCCCCCACGGCCGGCATTGTCGGCATGTTCCGCGTGGCCGTAAAGAGCGCACCCCTTAGTCTTTAGGCGCGGCATTGCCGCGCAGCCGAGCGGCGAATTCGGGGAACCGGACGAGCCAGAAAAGGGGACCCGCCCGGTGGGGACGAAACCGGGCGGGTCGGGGAATTATCGGCGCTGGCGTCGGGGGAGAAGCGCGCCGATGGCAGCTCAAATTGCCACCACTTTTTAGTCGCCCCGGACATGGGAAAGGTTCGACACGAAGTTCGCTATTTTCGGGAGATCCATCCAGGGTAACTAATTACCGCGAGATGTCCCCGTCTTGGGCGGCCTATTGGCCAGCCTCGGCGGTCTCGACGACCCGATCCTGCCGCATGCGGGCAACGATGCGGGCGAGTTCCTCTTTGGCAAGCGACGTCATCGCCACACGAACACGATAAAGTCCGCCCGGCGTCGGCCCATCGACCAGGGCGGCCTGATTATTCTGCAGGAAATTGGTGATCTCGGCGGCGCTTGCCTGGCGCGCGAAGCGCACCATCGCAAAAGTGCCGTTCTTATGTTCGGCGCCCTGCCCTTCGACCTGCACCGCAGCTTGCGGCCTGGTGAAAATGTCGACGATCGCGACAGCCTGCAACGCGATCGCGAGCATGGCGAAGGATGCCGCCACCGCCATGGTGCGCGGCGACAGGTTTGCGAAGAATCCGGTGATCCATCCGGCGATGGCGCCGGGCGCGCGCTTGCGCGCAGCATTGGTCTCGGCATCGATCGCCGCCATCAGTTTGTCGGCAACCCGCGACGGTGGCGCGCCAAGCGTCTCGTTGAGATGAATGGTTTCGGCAAGCTCTTCGCGCACGAGATCGACGTGCCGCATCAGATCGGAATCCTTGCGCAGCGCCTCTTCGACGCGCTGCCGGTCGCGGCGTCGCAACGTGCCGGCCGCATACCACGGCAAGAGAGCTTCGATATCCGTCGGCTGTTCTTGGCGCGGATCACGCGCTTGTTCGCTAGGCGTCATTTCGCTAGGCGTCATGGCCAACCTCGATCTATTCCTGCCATTCGGCAAAGCTCTCCGAGCTTCTTGCGCGCGTAGAACATGCGCGTCTTCACGGTGTTCTCCGGAATGCCGACGATCCGCGCCACCTCTTCCACGGATTTCTCGTGGTAGTAGACGAGGTCGATGATCTCCCGGTGTTCGGGCGAAAGGCCTTCGAGGCACTTCCGCAATTTCTCGCCTTTGTCCTGCTTGGTGACGGCGCGCTCAGGATCATCTGCAGCATCTTCGATCGCTTCCGCCGTCTCTGCGTCGAGCCCGTCATCGCGCCGCTTGCGCAATAACGACAACGCCTTGAACCGCGCGATGGCGATGAGCCAAGTCGATACGGCGCTGCGGCCTTCGAAACGGCTGGCCTGACGCCACACGTCCAGGAACACATCACCGATGACGTCTTCCGCCGCCATCTCGTCGCGCAACAAACGCAACACAAAGCGATAAATCCGCACGTGGTGCCGCGCGAACAGCACCTGCATCGCAAGCCGGTCTCCCCGTGCGATCCGCCCGATCAGCGCTTCGTCTGCCGGTGCTTGCATCGCCTTAAGGTCGGCTCATGGGTTTGGTCGCGGTTTGTGGCACGGAGGTTCAACTGCCTGTGAGGAATTATGTGGCCACGGCATAGCGCCCGGAAACCGTGAAATTATGTAGCTTACTCAGAAGCTTAGGTCGAAAATCAGATAATGACCATGCCTCTAGGGCGCCAAATTGTGCTGCTTTTGCCCACGATGCAAGTTCCACGTAATGTTCCGGTAAGCTCGGCTACGCACTAGGTGCATGGCTCGGATGCGTGATCTTGGCGCACGCTTCTGGCCACAAGCCCCCGTCGGCGCAAGCCAGGATTGACCGCCGCGCGCCGGCCCGGAATTACAATTGCTGTTCGCCGAGCGGCTTTTCCTCGAGCAGGACCACCGACACAAAAGCCACAGCAAGCGATGCGGCCACCGCGAAAAAAACGGTGGTGAAGGCTTCGAGCGACGCACCGCCGAGAAAATTATGGCCGAGCGTGCCGCCGGCCGCTCCGACCGGCGCCTGCGCCAGGATGATCGCGCCGAATATCGCCACCAGAACCGTGCCGACCAGCGTACGCGCGAAGTTCATCGTGCCGAGCCCCGCGCCAAGATCGTGCGCCGACACCGTGTTCTGTAGCGCCACTTGCGTCAGCGGCGCGGTCGGCCCCCAGCCGATGCCGATCAAAAGCAAAAGGATCTCGAATTTTTGCGGCGTCATGCTGTTGACTGACAGCGCCAGCGTGATCACCGTGCCGATGCAAAGAGTTAAAAAGCACAGCGGCAAGAGTTTATAGTGCCGCACACGGCCAAGCAGCTGGCCGGAAAGCCCAGCGCTCACATTCAACATCACCATCAGGATGATCATGCTGAGGCCCGACGAAGTCGGCGACCAGCCCAGCGCGCTTTGCAGATACATCGGCAGAAAGACGTTGAGGCTGACCATTGCACCCCAGCCGAACGAATGCGCCGCGATCGCGCGCCGCGCCGCGCGATCGGACAGGATCGCGATCGGAATAAGCGGCTCGGCCGCGGTGAGAAGCCGCGCGACTAAGGCGATGCCCAGCACCAGCGCGCCGCCGAACAGCGCCACAACCGGGGTCGACAGCCACGGATAGCGCACGCCGCCGATATTGAGCGCCAGCATGAAGGTCGAGCTCGCCGCCATCACGAGAACCGCGCCGGCGATATCGAGCCGATGCGGGCGTTCGCGCCGCGGCAATCGCTTGAGCACGGTGAGCGCAATCACAAGCGCGAGTACGCAGAGCGGAAGATTCCACAGAAAGATCACCGACCAATACAGATGCTCGGAAATCCATCCGCCGAGAGCGGGACCGATGCCGCCCGCGGTCGTGAAGGCGACGGAAAAATACATGTAATACTTGCCGCGATCCTTCGGCGGGGCGATGTCGCCCAGAACCATATTCGCGGTCACGGTGAGTCCGCCGGCGCCGCAGCCTTGCACGACGCGGCCGCAGATCAGCATCAGCATGTTGGGCGAAAAAGCGGCGATCAGCGAGCCGATCATATAGACGGTGATACCGATCAACATCGCGGCGCGGCGGCCGTGAATGTCGGCGAATTTGCCGTAGAGCGGCGTGAGCGCGGTCGACGAAATCAAGAAGGCGGTGATCAGCCACGGCAGATTGTGCACTTCACCGAGGCTTCGGCCGATGGTCGGCAGCGCGCTGGCCAGGATCGATTGATCGACGGAGCCAAGGAATACCGGCAGCATCATGCAGGCGACGATCAGCCGCTTTTCCCGGTGCGACAGCGTCTCCGCTGCGGGACGAATCGGCAGCGCCACCATTTCGCCGCGCGACGCGGCGGCGCCCGACCTCTCCATGGACAAGGCGCTACCGGATTCGCCGATCGTTTCCTCGTCGCTTACGGCGCTTGCGTGGCGCTCGTCGTTCATGCGGCACGATTTCCGCGGCGCTCTTTCGGCGCGGCGTCCTCCCGGCTGAATTTCGGGCCTAGCCATAACCGCAAATGCCGCCGCTGTCATTTGCTGTTACGATGACGCTGCCATTCCTAAAGCTTGCAGCCGCCGCGTAAAATACCGCTGCACCCGAGAAGAATGTCACCGGGGAGCGCCTACCGAGGAGGAGCGTAATGAAACGACGCGAATTGCTGAAGCTCGGCGCATCGGCGGCTTTCGCGCCGCTGGCTTCGATATCTCGGCCGCACCTGGCGCTCGCGCAATCGGACTACCCGAACAAACCGGTGCGCATTGTGGTCAACTCGGCGGTCGGCAGCGCCAACGACGCCACCGCCAGGATCCTCGCCGATAGGCTCGGCGAAGTCTGGAACCAGCAGGTCGTGATCTTCAATCAGCCCGGCGCCGGCGGCGCGATCTCCGCCCGCGTCGCCGCGCAATCCGCACCCGACGGTTACACGTTGTATATGCCGGCGACTTCGGTGTTTCTGGCGCTGCCCGGCGGACCGGGCGTGGCGCCGAATTTGCCGGTCGAACTGCCGCGCGATTTCACCGCCATCGGCTTTGTGCTGCAGCAGCCGATTTTCATCGCCGCTTCGCCGAAGTCCGGCATCACCTCGATCGCCGATATCATTGCGCGCGCCAAGGAGAAGCCGAACGAATTGTCTTACGCCTCAACCGGACGCGGTCGGCTCACGCATTTGACCATGGAACTGTTGCAGCAGCGCGCCGATGTAAAGCTGCGCCTCGTTCCCTATGCCGGAGGACCAGCGCAAGCGATGGGCGACGTTGTCGCCGACCGCGTCGATCTGGTGCTCGACGCCTATGCCGGTCTTGCCGGCGCCGTGCAGGGCGGCCTGGTGAAGATGCTGGCATCGACATCGGCGCAGCGATTGCCGGGAATGGAAAATCTGCCGACGGTCGCGGAAACACTGCCCGACTTTTATGTCGGCGCCTGGAATGTCATCGTCGCGCCGCTCGGCACATCCGACGCCATCGTCCGCAAGGTCAACGCCGATCTGCGCAGCGCCGTGGAAGACAAAGACGTGTCCGCCAAGTTCGCCGCCAACGGCGCCTATTCGCGCTACATGACGCCCGAGGAAACGATCGCCTTCACCCAATCGCAGCAAAAGATCTGGCGGCCGATCCTGGAGAAGGTCGCCCGCGAGAGCGAGTAGATCACCGGCCGCGATGAGGCCGCGCCGGTCTTGGACGCCGGTCTTGGACGCACGGGTCCGGTTCGCTACGATCGAGGCTTACGCCGATGCGCCGTAAGCAGTCACGCGAGGCAATCGTGAAATCTGGAATCGTCGCGGTCGCGGTCTTCGCCATCGGCTGGCCCTGCTTGGCGCAAGAGCTAAAACAAGTGCCTGTCGGCTGCGATAAATTCAAATGGCCGCTCGACAAGGAGCGAGCCACGCTCACCGGCACCGATCTTCCCAAAATGGCTTCCGGCGATCGGATCACTTGGCCGATCCCATGGGCGACAATATTGACACTGCTGCCGTTTGCCGACGCGAAACTCCCCGTCCCGCCCGAGCTTGCGCCGCAATCGCCAACCTCCTTTGCCGGCTTCCTGCGGATCGCCGCGCCGGCAAAGGCCGGCACCTATAAGATCACGCTGTCATCCGAAGGTTGGATCGATGTCGTGCAGGACAGCCATGCCGTGAAATCGTCGGCGTTCAGCGGGGCGACCGGCTGTGAGGGCGTTCGTAAGAGCGTGAAGTTCGAACTTGCAGCGCAGCCGCTGACAATGGAACTCAGCGGCGTGCCGTCCGACTCGATCGGGATCGCGCTGAGCCCCGAATAGCTCATTGAGCTCAGTTTATCTGCCGCATGTCGCTGATAAATTCCGCGCGGCGAGACTTACTGCTTCAGCGTATTGGCGACCTTGAAGCTCGCGTCGGTCTGCGATTTGATGTGTTCAAGCGTCACATCGGGCGCGAGTTCGGTCAGCGTCAGTCCGCCGCCCTGGCGGTCGAGCATGAACACACCAAGATCGGTGATCACCATGTCGACGACGGCAGCGCCGGTGAGCGGCAAGTTGCAGCGCTTCAGGAGCTTGGACTCGCCCTTGGCGGAATGCTCCATCAGCACCACGACCTTCTTGACGCCGCCGACGAGATCCATGGCGCCGCCCATGCCCTTCACCATCTTGCCGGGGATCATCCAATTGGCGAGGTCGCCGTTCTCCGCGACCTGCATGGCGCCGAGAATGGCGATATTGATGTGGCCGCCGCGGATCATGGCGAACGAATCCGCCGAATTGAAATAGCTCGTGGTCGGCAGCTCGGTAACGGTCTGCTTGCCGGCATTGATCAGATCGGCGTCTTCCTCGCCCTCGAATGGAAACGGCCCGGTACCGAGCATGCCGTTCTCGGACTGCAGTTGCACGCTGATGCCCGGCGGAATGTAATTCGACACCAGCGTCGGAATACCGATGCCGAGATTGACATAGAACCCGTCTTGCAACTCTTTGGCGGCGCGTTCCGCCATCTGCTCGCGTGTCCAGGGCATAGCCGCTTCTCCTAAGCTCGCTTGCGCACGGTGCGCTGCTCGATGCGCTTGACCGCGTTTGGCACGGAGATCAAACGCTGCACGAAAATTCCCGGCGTGATGATGTGATCGGGGTCGATCTCGCCCGGCTGCACCAGATGCTCGATTTCGGCCACGGTGACCTTGCCGGCGGTTGCCATCGGCGGATTAAAATTGCGCGCGGTCTTGCGATAAACGAGATTGCCTTCGGTATCGCCCTTGAAAGCATGCACGATCGAAAGATCGGCGATGATGCCGCGCTCCATGATGTAGCGCTCGCCGTCGAAGACCTGTTCCGGCTTGCCCTCGGCGATCTTGGTGCCGACGCCGGTCTTGGTGAAGAAGGCCGGAATGCCGGCGCCGCCGGCGCGGATGCGTTCGGCGAGCGTGCCTTGCGGGTTGAATTCGATCTCAAGCTCGCCGGCAAGAAATTGCTGCATGAATGTCTTGTTCTCCCCGACATAGGAGGAGATCATTTTCTTGATCTGGCGGGTCTCGAGCAGGATACCAAGCCCTGCGCCGTCGATGCCGGCATTGTTGGAAACGACGGTCAGGTTCTTCACGCCGGAATCGCGGATTGCGAGGATCAAGGATTCCGGGATGCCGCAGAGGCCGAACCCGCCCGCCATGATGGTCATGCCATCCTTGAGCACCCCGGCCAACGCGGAACGCGCGTCGGCATAGACCTTGTTCATGCCCCCTCCATTTCGCCCGGCGATCGTTTAGCGCTTAGGTGGTTTCATACGCATAGCGGCACAGGCGGAAACGTCAACCGTTCGAGGGATAGGAGTAGGTCGTCACGATCGGCAGCTGGATTTGCGGGTGCGGATAGTAATTCCAGGCCACATACATGGCGGCAAATAGAATAGCCGTCAGGAGCGCACCGCCGATCCGGCTGCCCAATGCGATCACGTTGCCGACCAAAGCGGCAACGAACACGAACGCTCCCATGATTGCGACGTAGAGCCAATTTACGGCTGACCAGTCGATAGGCATCGTTTGCTCCTGAATGACCGTGTATCCGGTTCAATGACCTGCTCAGTGACCTGCGTAATGACTTTGCCCGCTCGATAGCGCGCCTCAGCTTAGCCGAGGCCGCCGCCAAGTGCGACACCCCGGACCTAAAGCTTTGGCCAGCACCGAACTTTGCAGCCGGACACTAGCCGAGGCTTCGTCAGAGACGATATAAGGCTCGCGCAACCTGCCGGTGACATTCTGCCGTCGGCTTTGGCGCCCTCCTCCAACCGGCCGATACGCAGCCTCATTCACAACAGAAAAACTTGCGCAATTCATGACCAACCTGCTCATCCTCCTGACCTTGCCGGAGAACGTCCGCAATCAATATCGCGACCGGCTCAAGGCACGCTTTCCGGAACTCACGATCGACATTGCCGATCATCACTCCAAGGTCGGGCCGCATATCGCCAAGGCCGACGCGCTCCTGACCTTCGCGCCCATGCTGTCGCCGAAAGTGTTGCAGGATGCCCCACGGCTGAAATGGGTGCAGGCTTTGGGCACCGGCGTCGATAATCTCATCGACCAGGAGGCCCTGCGCAAAGACGTCATCGTCACCAATATTCACGGCATTCACGGCCCGCCGGTTTCGGAGGCGGCACTCGCCGCGATGCTGGCGCTCGCCCGCGATCTGCCGCGCGCCGTCCGCCTGCAGGACGAGAAGAAATGGTTCCGCTTCCCTGCGCAGCTTCTGCACAACAAGACGGTCGGCATTTTCGGCGTCGGCGTCATCGCTGAAGCGCTAGCGCCCAAATGCAAGGCCTTCGGCATGCGCGTGGTCGGCGTGAGTTCGGCGCCGCGGCCGGCGCCGGGCTTCGACGACATGCGCTCCCGCGATGAGATGCTCAAAGTCGTCGGCGATTTCGACTTCCTCGTGCTGCTGACGCCGCTCACCGACAACACCCGCAACAGCGTCAATGCCGATGTGTTCGCAGCGATGAAGCCGTCGAGTTTTCTCGTCAACCTCGCGCGCGGCGGCGTCGTCGACGAGCCGGCCTTGGTCGAGGCGCTCAAGAATAAGCGCATCGCCGGCGCCGCGCTCGACGTGTTCTCTCAGGAGCCCCTGCCCGTCGATCATCCGTTCTGGTCGATGCAGAACGTCATCATCACCACGCATCAAGGCGGCTTCTGCGACGTCTATGTCGATTACGCGCTGCCGGTGATCGAGAAGAACATGGCACGCTTTCTCAAAGGCGACACCGGCGGCATGATCAACGTGGTGGCGCACTAACACTTTCTTACTCCCGCCTACGTGGGAGCGAGCAGAAGACCGTCTAGGGAGAATTGGAAATGGAAAAGCTTCCCGAACGCCTGCAGACGCCGATCTCGACGGCCGAGCTCGACCGCCGCTGGGCCGCCGTGCGCGCCGCGATGGAGCGCGAGAAGATCGACGCCCTCTTGATGCAAAACAACAACGATTACATGGGCGGCTACGTCAAATATTTCACCGATCTGCCGGCGACCAACGGCTATCCGCTGACCGTCGTGTTTCCCCGGGACGACCTGATGACAATGGTGAGCCAGGGACCGTTCGGCGGCACCAGCAACCCGGCGGCGAATAGCGACGGCACCCGCCGCGGCGTCAAAGAGTGGCTGACGACGCCGAGCTTCGTATCGTGCAATTACACCGCAGCCTACGACGCAGAATTGGCGGCCAAGGGATTGGAGGCTTATGCCGGCGGCACGATCGGCCTCGTCGGCACCGCCGGCATGTCGTTTGCGCTGGTCGACCATCTGCAGAAAGGTCGCTTCTCCAATACGCGCTTTGTCGACGCCACCGACCTCGTCGACGCCATCAAAGTCATCAAGAGCCCTGAGGAGCAGGAGCTGATCCGCCGCTGTGCCGCGATGCAGGACGGCGCGATGCGGGCGGCCTTCGCTGCGGTCGAGCCGGGCATGCGCGACCGCGATATCGCCGCCATCGCGCAATGCTACAGCCAGCGCCACGGCAGCGAGAACGGCATTTATCTGTGCGCCTCGATGCCCGCCGATACGCCGGCACAATTCAGCCAGCGCCATTATCAGAACCGCGTCATCCAAAAGGGCGACACGCTGGCGCTCTTGGTCGAAGATTCAGGACCGGGCGGCATGTATACCGAACTCGGCCGGTCCTGCACTGTCGGCAAGGCATCCGATGAGATCAACGACGAGTTCGCCTTTGCGCTCGAGGCGCGCAAATTCAACCTGAGCCTGCTCAAGCCCGGCGCGCCCTGCAAAGATATTTTTGCCGCCTATAACGATTTCATGCGCAAGCACGGCCGGCCGGAAGAGAAACGCCTGCACTGCCACGGCCAGGGCTACGACTTGGTCGAACGTCCGCTGATCCGCAGCGACGAGCCGATGTCCATCCAAAAAGACATGAACATCGTGTGCCATCCGACCTATATCCGCGGCCACGTGTTGTCCTGGGTCTGCGACAATTATCTGATCGGCGCAAACGGACCGGGCGAGCGGCTGCATCGCTTCCCGGAAGAAATCACGGAATTGTAAGCGGCCTTAACCAATAAAGCGCGTTGCGGCGAACGGTCGGGTTGACTGGATGCCGCAGCCTATGCAGCACTGACGCTACCTGGCCAAAAAACCAGACAACAACCAGATAAACGATCCAAGGAACGTTCGAACATGAAGTTGAAAGTGCTCGCCGCTTTGGCTGCGGCTTCATTTGCTTGTGCGCTTCCCGCATATGCGGATGACTTCCCCTCGCATTCGCTGACCATGGTGATCCCGTTCGCCGCGGGCGGCCCGACCGACATCCTCGGCCGCATCGTTGCCGCGCGCATGGGCGAGGTCTTGGGTCAGACCGTCATCGTTGAGAATGTCGCCGGCGCCGGTGGCATGACCGGCTCGGCGCGCGTCGCCAACGCCAACCCGGACGGCTATCAGTTCGTGCTCGGCACCGTCGGCACCCATGCCCAAGGCCAGACGCTCTACAAGCAGCCGCTCTACAATGCGGTGACCGATTTCACCCCGGCCGCCTTGATCGCCACCGTCCCGCTGGTGCTCGAGACGCGCAAGGATTTGCCGGTCAACAACCTCAAGGAATTCATCGCCTATACGAAAGAACACCAGGCACAGATGCAATATGCCTCGGCCGGCATCGGCTCGGCGGTGCATCTCGGCTGCGTGCTCCTGAACTATGTGATCGGCGTCAATGTCACGCACGTGCCCTATCGCGGCTCGGCGCCGGCACTGCAGGATCTCGAAGCCGGACGCGACGACTATATGTGCGACATCATCACCACCGCGAAGCCGCCGATCGATTCCGGCGCCATGAAGGGCATCGCCACGCTCGACACCAAGCGTTCGCCGGCGCTGCCGAATATCCCGACCGCGGAAGAGCAAGGCACACCGGGCGTCGTCGCTTATACGTGGAATGCGATCTTCCTGCCGAAGAACACCCCTGAGCCGATCGTGAAGAAGATTCACGACGCAGTGTTGGAGGCGATGCATACGCCGTCGGTGCGCGACAAGCTGAGCGCGTTCGGCGCCGAGATCGTGTCGGATCAGGATTCCACGCCGCAGCATCTCGGCGATCTGGTGAAGAGCGAAATCGCCAAATGGGCGGTGCCGATCAAGGCCGCGGGTGTCAGCGTCGAATAGCGCTGACTTTCAGAAGCCTGGACGACAAAATGACGGCGGGCTTGGCCCCGCCGTTTTTTGTCTGCTGTTTGCGCCGCTCAAAGAAAACGATCAACGACGGTCACTCGGCCGCCTGCGCGACAGCCTTGGCGTCCGCCTTCAGCGACTTGAAAATCTCGAAGGCGTCTTTCGGCTTCATGTTCTTGTGCACGACGGCGCCGACGGCGGCGATCATGGCCTGCGGCGCTTCGGATTGGAAAATGTTGCGGCCCATATCGACGCCGGCCGCGCCCTGCTGCACGGCGTTATAGGCCATTGTCAGCGCATCGAGCTCCGGCAGTTTCTTGCCGCCGGCCATCACGATCGGCACCGGACATGAGGCGGTGACGGTCTCGAAGCCCTCGTCGACATAATAAGTCTTCACATATTGCGCACCGAGCTCGGCAATGATCCGGCAGGCGAGCCGGAAATATTTGGCGTCGCGCACCATGGCCTTGCCGACCGCGGTGATGCCCATCACCGGCACGCCCGCGCGCAAGCCGGCATCGACGAGCTTCGTCATGTTGTGCACCGAGCGCGTCTCGTGCTCGCCGCCGATGAAGACCTGGATGCCGACGCCGGCGGCGTTCAAACGCACCGCGTCGTCCATGTCCATGGCGATCTGTTCGTCGGACAATTCCTCGCGCAGAATGCTCGGACCGCCGGAGGCGCGCAGCACCATCGGCTTCTGACACTCGGCGGGAATGACCGTGCGCAGAATACCGCGCGTGCAGAACAGCGCATCGCATTGCGGCAACAGCGGCACGATGGAGAGATCGATGCGCTCAAGGCCCGTGGTCGGGCCCTGGAAATAGCCGTGATCGATCGCCAGCATCACGGTGCGGCCGGACTTGGGATCGAATACCCGCGCCATGCGGTTCTTCATGCCCCAGTCGAGCTGATGCGTGCCTTTGAGAAAAAAGCCCGGCGTCTGCTGCGGCTGCTCCAGGGAATAGCGTTCCCCTTCCTTGTCGGCTTCCGGCATGGTTCGTCAGTTCCCTATATAATTTCCTTGGCCAATGTAGCGCCAGCGGCTGCCGGCTGGCGGCGGCGCGCCCCGGTAATCCCGGTAATCTTGCGGCGCGGCTACCTGGTAATAGGGATTGCGCTGGCAGAAGCCGCGATTGCCGGCGAGCACATTGGGCTGGCACTCGGCGACCGATTGATATTCGCACTCCCACATCACGTTGCCGGCGCCCTGATCGACGACCGCGCACCACGGGGCGCTGCCATAGGTCGAAGCCCGGCCTGCCGAGACGCCGAAGCCGATAGCCGCTGCTGAAGAAAGCGCGGCTGCCAGTGCCAGTCTGATGATGATTTTCACGGGCGGCACTTTAGGCCGGTAGGCCCGAAAATCAAAGCAAAGGCCCGGCAGGAACCCAGGCTCGGGATTGGCGCGGGACCGCACCGATACAAGCGTTTGGGGAACCGGCTGATGCCTCCTCAACCTGCGGCCGCTTGGCATTGTTCTCTATTTGTTCTATGGTAACGATCTAGAACTTATAGTGAACATAAACAGCCTAGGCACCGTCTTATACAGGGCGCGTACCCGGCCAATACCCAAGTTTTGCACGGCTTTATCCACAGCCGCGCGGTCCAATAGGTCGTTCAATGGCCGACACGGCTGCCTCTTCGCTGGAATTCGCAATGGCGCCAAACCGCGCCATAGCGCCTTCGGCCGCGCGCGCCACCGTTCTCGGGCAATTGCGCCGTCTTCTGCCGGGGGTAGGCGATATCCACAGCACCCTGCCCTTCGGCCTGCCCGCTATCGATTCCCATCTGCCGCAGGGTGGCCTCAGCTGCGGCGCCCTGCATGAGATCGTACCGGAAATGGCAGACACGCTTTCGGCCGCCTTCGGTTTCGTCGTGGCGGTGCTGAGCCACCTGCCGCCGGGCCGCCCCCTCTTCCTCGTCATGCCGGCCTATGGGCAGCGCGACCATGGCCGCCTTTGCGGACATGGGCTCAACGGCCTCGGCCTCGATCCGGTCCGCGTCACTCTGGTCGAAACGGCGCACCGGAAAGAAACCCTCTGGGCTGTGGCGGAGGCTTTGCATTCGGGCGTGCCGCAAGCAGTCGTCGGGATGATCGACCGGCTCGATCTGAAGACCAGCCAAAAACTGCAGCTTGCCGCGAGCGATACCGGCCTGCCGCTCTTTCTCATCCGGCCGGCGCTGACGCTCGAAGCCAGCGCCGCGTCGACGCGCTGGCGCGTCGGAGTGGCGGAAGCCGTGCGCGACCGTTTCGGGCTTATCGCGCGACCGCGCTGGCACTTGCAGCTTGAACGCTGCCGCAACGGACGTCCTGGGGAATGGAAGGTGGAGTACGATCATGTCACGCATCGTTTCAGTTTGGCTGCCGCACTGGCCGATCACGCGCTTTCTGGCGGCGCAGGCGCTCGCCCCTACAAACAAGCCGGTGGATCCTGACCGGCCCTTCGTCCTCGCTATTGCTGCGAGCGGCGGCCTGCACATCGCGGCCTTGAACGAGGCCGCGGAAGCCGCGGGCCTTACAACCGGCGAATCCTTGGCCGATGCACGGGCCAAAGCCGACAGACTGCAAGTGCGCGAAGTCGATGCCGCAGCCGACGATGCTGCGCTGCGCCGCATTGCCTTGTGGGCGACGCGCTATACGCCGACCGCTTCGCCGTGGGGTGAAGAGAACGGCGCCGACGGTTTCTTCCTCGACATCGAAGGCGCGGCGCATCTGTTCGGCGGCGAAGACAAATTGATCGCCGATCTCGCCGCGCGGCTGGAAAATTTCGGCCTGCCGGCGCGGCTTGCGGTTGCCGCAACAGCGGGCACGGCCTGGGCGTTGTCGCACTTTCATAACTTGCCTTTGTTTGTCTTGCCGACAGGCGATGAAGCTTCGGCGCTCGCCGACATGCCGGTCGAGGCGCTGCGGCTTACGCCGGACATCCGCGCCACGCTGCGGCGGCTCGGCTTCAAAACCGTCGGCGCCCTGCTCGACCAGCCGCGGGCGCCCTTTGCCGCGCGTTTTGCCGAACAACTCTTGCGCCGGCTCGACCAGGCGCGCGGCCTCCTCGACGAGCCGCTCGCGCCGATTGTCGCGCCGCCGGTCTATCACAGCCTGCATTATCTGCCCGAGCCGATCTTCACCCAGGAGGCCGTAATCGCGCGGGCAAGCCGCCTGATGCAGACGCTGGCCAATGTGCTGACCCGCGACGATGCCGGCGCGCGGGCGCTACGGCTGTCGCTCTATCGCGTCGACGGCGCGGTGGAGACCGTCGATATCGGGCTCACTTTGTCGACGCGCAACGTGTCGCATGTGGTGCGGCTTTTCGATCTGAAACTCGCGACGCTTGCGGCCACGCATGATGCGGACTTCAGCTCGGGCTTAGGCGCGGAATTCGGCTACGAGGCGATCGGCCTTGCCATTACGCGCGCGGAGCCGATGCCGGCGCGGCAAATCGAGATCGGTTCCACAGCCTTGCCCGGCACCGGCAACGCCGCGGAAGATTATGCGGCCTTGATCGATACGCTGCGCGGGCGGCTCGGCCCGCAACGCGTACGGCGCTTCGAACCTGTGGCGAGCCACATTCCCGAGCACGCTGAAATCCTGGCGCCGGTCGACGGCGAAGCAGAACCCACAGGATCCAATTGGCCGCAGGCCGAGGAGGACAGAACACGTCCGCTCCTGCTGTTGCCGCAGGCCGAACCGACGGAAGTCACCGCGCTTGTGCCTGACGGACCGCCGCGGCGGTTTTGCTGGCGCGGCGTGACCTATTACATCGCCGGCTCTCAAGGCCCCGAACGCATCGGTGCGCAGTGGTGGCGCACGCCGCACGGCGAGACCAGGCCGACGCGCGATTATTACCTCGTCGAGGATTTCGGCGGTCATCGTTTCTGGCTTTACCGCGAAGGTCTTTACGGACGCGAGACGATGCAGGCGCAGTGGTACGTGCACGGTCTGTTTGCGTGAATTGCAATGTGAGTTGAACGATGAGTGCCTATGCCGAACTCGCCGTCACGACGAATTTTTCTTTCCTGCGCGGCGCGTCGCATCCGCAGGAAATGGTGACAACGGCCGATGAACTTGGACTCACTGCCATCGGCATCGCCGACCGCAATTCCTTTGCCGGCGTGGTGCGCGCCTATGACGAAGCAAGAAAAAGAAAAATAAAGCTTCTGGTCGGCACCCGCCTGGTGACGATCGACGGGTTCGAGGCGATTGCCTATCCGACCGACCGCAAGGCTTACGGGCGGCTCTGCCAGCTTCTGACCACAGGCAATCGCAAGGCCGATAAGGGCGAATGCCATCTCGCTTGCGAAGACATTTTGGCGGCAAGCGAGGGACAGGTCTTTATTGTGCTGTCGCCGACGGCGCTGTTTGCAAATTCCGAGCAAACGAATGCGTTCACTGAACGGCTCGCAACATTAGCCCATACCGCGCCGCGTCGTACTTTTCTCGCCGGCATCCATTATCATCGCGGCGACGAGCCGCGCCGGCTCGGCCTTTTGGCGGAGCTTGGCGAACGCATCGGCGCCCCGCTCGTCGCCGTCAACGACGTGCTCTATCACCAACCGGAACGCCGGCCGCTTGCCGACATGGCCACTTGCGTGCGCGAAAAATGCACGCTCGCCGAGGCCGGCTTGAAACTCACCGTCAATGCCGAACGCCACATCAAGCCGCCGGAAGAAATGGCGCGGCTGTTCAGAAATTTTCCCGATGCCGTCACCCGCACCACCGAGATTGCGCAAGCCTGCTGTTTCTCGCTTGATCAACTCAAATACGAATATCCCGACGAGCCGGTGCCGCCCGGCAAAAGCGCGCAACAGCATCTGACCGACTTGACCTGGACCGGCGCGGCGCGGCGCTATCCCAAGGCGCATTTTCCGGCCGGCATTCCGCAAGAGGTCGTAAAGCGGCTGAACGACGAACTGGCGCTGATCGAACAGCTCAACTACGCGCATTATTTTCTCACCGTGCATGACGTGGTTGCCTACGCACGGAACGAAAAAAATATTCTCTGTCAGGGCCGCGGCTCCGCCGCCAACAGCGCGGTGTGTTTTTGTCTCGGCATCACCGAGGTCAATCCGGCGGAAAGCGACCTGCTGTTCGCCCGCTTCATCTCGGCGAACCGCGGTGAGCCGCCCGATATCGACGTCGATTTCGAGCACGAGCGGCGCGAGGAAGTGATCCAATACATCTATCAGCGCTACGGCCGCCATCGCGCGGCAATCTGCTCAACCGTTATCCACTACCGTTCGCGCCGCGCCATCCGCGAAGTCGGCAAAGTTCTGGGATTAACGGAAGACGTCACCTCCGCGCTGGCGAAAACCGTGTGGGGCTATGGCGACGGCGATCTACCCGACGATCATATTCGCCAAGCCGGCCTCGACCCGGAAAATCCCGTGATCCGGCAGGCGGTCGAACTCGCCAACGAACTGATCGGTTTTCCGCGTCACCTCTCGCAACATGTCGGCGGCTTCGTGCTCACGCGCGGACCGCTCGACGAATTGGTACCCATCGGCAATGCCGCCATGGCGGACCGCACCTGCATTGAATGGGACAAAGACGACATCGATACGCTCGGCCTGATGAAGGTCGACGTGCTCGCGCTCGGCATGCTGAGCTGCCTGCGCCGCGGGCTCGATCTCATGCAGCGGCACTACGGCACCGATTTCACGCTCGCCACGCTGCCGCAGGACGATCGCGGCGTCTATGACATGTTGTCGCGCGCCAACTCGATCGGCGTGTTCCAGGTCGAAAGCCGCGCGCAGATGTCGATGCTGCCGCGGCTCAAGCCGCAAAGTTTCTACGATCTCGTTATCGAAGTCGCGATCGTGCGGCCGGGGCCGATCCAAGGCGACATGGTCCATCCCTATTTGCGCCGCCGCGACGGCATCGAGAAGCCACACTATCCCTCGCCGGATCCGCAGCATGGACCAGCCAACGAACTGGAAGAGGTGCTCAAACGCACCCTCGGCGTGCCGCTGTTCCAGGAACAGGCGATGCAGATCGCGATTACGGCGGCGAAGTTCACGCCCGACGAAGCCGACGGCCTGCGCCGCGCCATGGCGACGTTCCGGCATACCGGCAAAGTCCATCTGTTCCGCGACAAGTTCATCAACGGCATGGCCGAGCGCGGCTACGACCGCAGCTTCGCCGAACACTGTTTCGGCCAGATCGAAGGCTTTGGCGAATACGGATTCCCGGAAAGCCACGCGGCAAGCTTTGCGCTTCTGGTCTATGCCTCGGCCTTCATCAAGTGCCATTACCCCGATGTGTTTTGCGCCGCCATCCTCAACAGCCAGCCGATGGGTTTCTATCAGCCGGCGCAACTCGTACGCGACGCCCGCGCTCATGGCGTCGAAATCCGTCCCGTCGATGTCAATTACAGCGCCTGGGATTGCACGCTCGAGCCGGGCGCCGAAGGCAAGCACGCGGTGCGCTTGGGCTTCCGCCAGGTTCACGGTCTCAACAAAGACGAATTGGGAAAGCTCGTCGCGGTGCGCGGCAACGGCTTTGCCTCGATCGAACGCCTCGCCGCCATCGCCGGCATTTCGCGTTTCACCATCGAGCGGCTTGCGGAAGCCGATGCGTTCGGTTCGTTGAATCTCGATCGCCGCGGCGCATTATGGGCGGCGCGACGGCTCGACATGATCGGCGCCCGGCCACGCCGAAAAGCTTCGAACAATGAAACTGCGGTCACCGCGGAGGGCACGCTGCCGCTGCTCACGCCGCATCTGAGCGACGAGCTTTTCCCCGAGCCGGAAGTCGTGCTCCCCGCCATGCCGCTCTCCGAGCATGTCGTCGAGGACTACGTGGCGACCAGCCTGTCGCTGAAAGCGCACCCGGTGCGGTTCTTCCGCAACCGCCTCACGGCCCTTGGCGCCGTCCCCAATATGCAATTGCGCAGCGACGCATTGCCGCAGGATTCGGTCGTCACCACCGCCGGTCTTGTCCTGGTGCGGCAACGGCCGGGAACGTCGAAAGGCGTCGTGTTCATGACGCTCGAAGACGAGACCGACATCGCCAATATCATTGTCTGGCCCAAGGTCTTCGAAAACAACCGCCGCACGGTGATGACGTCGCGTTTTCTTGCCGTGCGCGGACGCCTGCAGCGTGTCGGCCTCGTCGTTCATGTGGTCGCGGAGAGCTTTATCGATCTCTCCGCCGAACTGCCCATGTTACTTGACGATCGGCTGCGCGACGGCGAGCTGTCACTGCCTGCGGTATCGTGTCCGTCCCACCAGGAAGGCACCTGGCAGCAAGAAAGTTCACGGCGCGACGCGACGCGCGACCCGCAACGGATGCTGAAGAGCCGCGACTTTCACTGAAGGAAGGATGACTTTTCACTGCAGAAAGATACTGGGAGCCTCGTCATGTGCGGCCGCGCCAAGCTTCCCGAGGACGTTTCCGAGATCAAACTCGATTTGAAGATCGACTGGGAGGAGATCGGCACCTACCAGCCGCGATGGAATGCGGCACCGACGGCCAAACTTCCGGTTGTCGTATCGCGCCGCGGCGAGCGCACGCTCACCATGATGCGTTGGGGCTTGGTGCCGGGTTCGACCCGTTCCTGGGCGGAAGCCGGCAAGATCGGGCGCAAAACCTTCAATGCCCGGGCGGAAGCCATCGACACCTGCCCGGCCTTCCGCACCGCCTGGGCGAACGGCCGCAGATGCCTGGTCATCGCCGATGGCTATTACGAGTGGCGCGACGCCGACAAGCAACCTTTCGCTGTGGCCTTAAGTAACCGCGGTCCGATGACTTTAGCCGGCTTGTGGGACAGCTGGACCGCGCCGGACGGCGACATCATCAAATCCTTCACCATTGTCACGACGACCGCCAATACGCTTTTGCAACCCTTGCATGCCCGCATGCCCGCATTGAT
Organism: uncultured Alphaproteobacteria bacterium; assembly: GCA_963746715.1. Lineage (GTDB taxonomy): Bacteria > Pseudomonadota > Alphaproteobacteria > Rhizobiales > Xanthobacteraceae > BOG-931. The sequence goes on from CAVVCW010000010.1 coordinate 158,436, forward strand.
CTCACAAGACAATTGGGCCGGCTGGCTCGGCGAAATCGCGGTCCGGGACGCCGAACTCAAGACCATGCTCAAGCCTTATCCCGGCGCTGGCATGGTCTTTTGGCCGGTGGACCGGCGCGTCGGCAATGCACGCAACAACAGCCCGGATCTGTTCGCGCCGCTCGGGCAAGAAAAAGCTCAGACTTGATAACTTGGCCCCCCGCCGGAGTTATTACTTGCGGATAGAGTGCCGCTTGGAATAAACCGCCGGCCATTAAATATAGTTAGAGCCTATCCGCCGGGATCATCGTGTTGTCATACATAGGAGTTGCACGCCCGTGCAGTGACCTATATCTTTTGGTACCTGCCGAATGCAGGGTCTCCACCGTGCCGAAAACCACGGCAGGGGGAAAACGGGCGGGAGACCCCGACCGAGACTGTCGCGATAGCTGGCGGTTGACAGCTGAGTGTGACACCTCGTCGCTCCGGAACATCTCGCCACTTGTTGTGGTTCCTCGTTTCGAACAATATCGGGGCGAGATCGATTAAGGCCCCGAAGACGGCGCCGGGAGGAAAAATTGCGGCCTTCCACCAGCCCTCTCCGCGAGCTCATTGGCAAGCGGGATTTCTATGCTGGCGGCTTGATGGTGTTGCTCGGCCTTGGCATTGCGCTCAAGGGCGCGAGCTATCGCGCCGGCACGCTCATGCATATGGGACCGGGATTTCTGCCGACCGCGCTCGGCATCCTCCTGGTTCTGCTCGGCATCGCCATCGCTGCCGCCGGAATGGCGCCGTCCACGGACGGCCAAGAGGAAGACCAGAGCCTGTTGCCGGAGCACCCGCAATGGTGGGCCTGGTTCTGCATCCTCATGAGCCCGATCTGCTTCATCTTCTTCGGGCGCTATTTCGGCATGATCCCTGCGACATTCACCTGCGTCTTTATCGCCGCGCTCGGCGATAAGACCGCGACGTGGCTGGGGACCTTCGTTCTCGCCACCGTCATCACCATTTTCGGCGTCGCCCTCTTCTCCTATTTCCTCCAGGTGCCGATGCCGATCCTCATGTGGAGGGGCGATCTGTGATCGGAACCGCGCTGCAGGATCTCTGGGGCGGCTTCCACGTCGCCCTCGAGCCGCACAATCTGATGTTCTGCTTCATCGGTGTGCTCGTCGGCAACATGGTCGGCGTGCTGCCGGGCATGGGCCCGCTCGCCACCATCTCGATACTTCTGCCGCTGACCTTTGGCATGAAGCCGGTCGCCGCCATCCTGATGCTCGGCGGCGTGATGTACGGCGCGCAATATGGCGGGGCCATCTGTTCGATCCTGCTCAATTTGCCATGCCATCCGCCACATGCGGTGACCTGCCTCGACGGCTTCCCGATGACCAAGCAAGGCCGCGGCGGCGTAGCGCTCGGCCTCACTGTGCTTGCTTCCTTCGTCGGCGCCTCCTGGGGCATCACCGAAATGATCTTCCTGTCGCCGCTTCTGGTGAGGGCGGCGCTGCAATTCGGCCCGGCCGAAGTGTGCTCGCTGATGCTGCTCGGCTTGCTCGCCGGCTCGACGCTGGCGCGCGGCTCGCCGATCAAGGGCGTGGCGATGACCGTGCTCGGGCTGTTTCTCGGCTCGGTCGGCACCGACCTCGAAACCGGCTCGGAGCGCTATACGTTCGGCATGACCGAACTCGACGACGGCATCGAACTGATCGCGCTCGCGCTCGGCCTGTTCGGCCTTGCCGAGTTCATGAACAGCGTCAATCAGGTCGCGCCGATCAACACCAAATATACCCACGTCGGCCTCAAGGATATGCGGCCGACCAAGGCGGATCTGAAACAGGCCTTCTTCCCGATGTGGCGTGGCACCATCATCGGCAGCCTATGTGCGCTTATACCTGGCACCGGGCCGACCATCGCCTCCTTCGTCGCCTATGCGACCGAGAAGAAGATTTCCAAACATCCGGAGAAATTCGGCACCGGCTTGATCGAAGGCGTTGTTTGTCCGGAGGCCGCAACCCACTCCTCGGTCCAGGGCGACTTCATCCCGACCATGAGCCTCGGCATCCCCGGCGACGCGGTGATGGCGCTCCTGCTCGGCGCCTTGATGATTCAAGGCATCGTGCCCGGCCCGCAGCTCATCTCGCAACATCCCGATATCTTCTGGGGGCTGGTAGCGAGCTTCTGGATCGGCAACATCATGCTGGTCCTGCTCAACGTGCCGCTGATCGGCATCTGGGTGAAGATGCTGGCGATCCCCTACAAGTTCCTCTACCCGAGTGCGATGTTCTTTGTCTGTATCGGCGTCTACGCCGCCAACAACGACTTCTTCCAGGTCGGCGAAGTCGTATGCATCGGCTTGTTCGGCTACATCCTGCTGCGCCTCGGCTTCCACCCGGCGCCGATTCTGCTCGGCTTCGTGCTCGGCCCGAGGTTCGAGGAGAACTTCCGCCGCGCCATGCTGATCTCACGCGGCGACATTACGGTGTTCGTCCAACGCCCGATCAGCGCGGTCTTCGTCGCACTGTGCGTGATCCTGATCGGCTCGCAAATCTACTTGCGGCTCAAAGGCACGAAGCCGCCGATCGAGCCCTCGCTGCAGCCTCATGGCGACGGCGCACCGACCGTTGCCGCGGAGCTTCGCACGCCGGCGGAATAAAATCGAGCCGCCGAACGCGATCAGGGCATGATCTCGAAAGAGGTCATGCCCTTTTTGATTCTCGAACAGCTTTGTGTTGTTCAAGAATTGCGTAGGCCGCGCTCGAGCACGCGCGCCAGCCGGTCGGAGAACAATTTCGCGTCGGCCAGGCGGTCGCCTTCGAGGAGCCGCGCCTCGTCGAACAACAGATGCGCGGCGTCCTCCTTGAACCCCTGCTCGCCCGCGCCGAGCGCCGCCAGCGCGACCACGAGCTTGTGGTGCGGATTGACCTCGAGGATCGGCTTCGACGCCGAAGCGAGCCGCCCGGCGCTGGCCAGAATCTTTTCCAGTGCGCGATCCGGACCGGCTTCGACCGCCACCAGGCAGACCGCGCTGTCGGTAAGCCGTTCCGACGCCCTCACCTCCGCAACCTGGTCGCCAAGCGTCGATTTCAGGAATGCCAGAAACTGTTTCACAGTTTCGGTGATGTCGGGCACCGCCGCCTCCGCGGCATCGAGCCGTGGAATGAGTGCGAGGTCGGCCGCGCCTTGCGTCACCGATTTGAACGGCTTGCCGTCGAACGATACGCCCGGCATGACCCAGAATGTATCGACGGGATCGGGTAACAGCAGCACCTCGATACCGCGGGCGCGAAAGCCTTCGAGATGCGGCGAGGATTTCAGCCGTTCGATTTCGTCGCCGGCGAAATAATAGATCGCGGTCTGGTTGGTCTTCAGGCCGGCGATATAATCGGCAAGGCTCTGCCACGCGTCGCCGGCCGCGGTGGTCTTGAACCGTGCAAGCTTCAATAGCGCGTCACGACGCTCGAAATCCTCGTAAATACCTTCCTTGAGTACCGCGCCGAACACGTTCCAGATCTTGGCATAAGTCTCCGGCTCCTTGTCGGCGAGCCGTTCAAGCTCTGACAAAACGCGGCCGGTCACGCCCTTCCGGATGGCGGCCAGAAGCGGGCTCTCCTGGATTTTCTCGCGCGACACGTTCAGCGGCAGGTCGGCTGAGTCGACGAGCCCACGCACGAAGCGCAGATAGCGCGGCAGGATATCCGCATCATCGGTGATGAAGACGCGTTTGACGTAGAGCTTGATGCGACCCTTGCGGTCCGGATCGAACAGATCGAATGGTCGCGAACCGGGCACGAAAAGCAGCGCTGTGTAATCCTGCCGCCCCTCGGCGCGATAATGGATGGTCAGCGCCGGCTCGTCGAAAGCGCCGGTGATGCTGCGGTAGAAGTCGGTGTAGTCGGCCGGCTTGATCTCGGATTTCGGCTTGGCCCAGAGCGCTGCACCGTCGGTGATCTCCTTGGCCTCGGCGCCAGGCTTCTCGATCACCGTTATCGGCACCGGCACATGGCCGGATTGCGCATGGACGAGCTGTTCGATGGTTGCGCGCTCGGCATAGATCTTGGCGTCGTCCAGCAGGTGCAGCACGACGCGGGTGCCCCGGCGCGGCGCCGCATCGAGCGGCAGCGGCGACACCGCATATTCGCCTTTGCCGTCCGAACTCCATTGCCAGGCCGCGTCGCTGCCGGCGCGGCGGGAGAGCACGTCGACCCGCTCAGCCACCATGAAGGCCGAATAGAAGCCGACGCCGAACCGCCCGATCAGCGGGCTTCCATCACCTGCCTTCTCGCCTTGCTCCTCGTTGTCCTTGCCTGTGTCCTCGCCGCCCTCGCCGCTCCGCGCCGCTTCAATCTTGTCCAGGAACGCCTTGGTCCCCGACCGCGCAATAGTGCCGAGCGCCTCGATCATCTCATCGCGGCTCATGCCGATGCCGTTATCCTCGATCGCAAGCAGCTTCGCGTCAGGATCGAGGGCAACGGTGATCGCGAGTTTGGCATCGCTATCGGCGCCCTGCCCAAGCAGCGCGGGATCCGACAGCGCCTCGTAGCGCAAGCGCTCACAGGCATCCGCGGCATTGGCGATCAGTTCGCGTAAGAATACCGATTTGTCGGAATAGACCGAGTGCACCATCAGGTGCAGGAGCTTGGCGACGTCAGCCTCGAACGGCCGGCTCTCGATTTTCTCTTCCATTCCAGGTCTTTCCGTATTTGGCTTCTTGCTTATGCGTTTGGGCAGCAGCCAAAGCGGCAGCGATTTCCCGGCACCGAAATGGCGGGAAATACAATTTCTTTCAAGGCCTAATTAGATCAGTCAGCGGCCGTAACGATCGGTCCAGGCAGCCAGTCATTGCCGAGAAGCGGCTTGACCTCGACCGGATAAATCAGCCCGAGCTCGAGCGTCGGGTCGAAATAGCGCATCGTCTGTTCGGTAAAGTCGATGATCCGGCCCGGTTCGAGTGGCCCGACGTCGTTGATTTTGACAACAACCTGCTTATCGCCGCTGGCGACGAGAGCGAAACTTGGCTGGTAGTCCTTGCCGTAGCGCACGCCGCCGAACCAGTCACGCAACTCGATCTTGATCGCGGCATTCCAGCCAGCCGGATCGTAGGTCTCGCCGGACGCCGTCTCGGTGCCGCCGGAGCGAACGCCGGGCCGGAACGGATTGTAGGTCGACGCCGTGCCCAAAATCGTCACGCCGCTCGCAGCCGCATCCAATTTCTTGCGCTCGAGCAACGCCGACTGCGTCGGCCGCGGCTCCGCCGCGGCGACGCCGCGTATGGCGTTGCGCAACGTATGACCGGACTTGATGACTGACGACGAGGAGTAAGCAAACAGAATTGCGACGACGCAAAGCGCGGCGCCCAAGCGCACCACCATTCAGAACTCTCCCGGATGGTCCCCAATGAAGGGCGCGCATAAATAAGCGTCGCGTGGTGCAAATAAGGCGAGAGTTGGATTATTTACGGATTGCGCGAGCATGCTGTGGGCAACACAGCGCCGATTTGTTTGGAACTCGGCGTGAAGTGTTTGAAACACCGTGCCGATCTATTCGGAACCGGCGCGCGCAGACCGCGATCAAATATCACATCGTCAATATCGCGCCGCGACCAAACATCAGACCGGCACGCGGACATTGGCTCGCAAGCCGCCGAGCGGCGAATCGCCGAGCGTGATGTCGCCGCCGTGCGAGCGCGCGATATCGCGGGCGATGGCAAGTCCGAGGCCGGTGCCGCCCTCGTCCTGATTGCGCGCGTCATCGAGACGCAGGAACGGCTTGAACACGTCGTCACGCAAATGCACGGGAATGCCGGGCCCGTCATCGTCCACCGTAACATTGAGCCAACGGTGATCGCGGTGGCCGGTGATGGCCACGGTCGAGCCGAAACGTCCGGCATTGGTGACGAGATTGGCGAGGCAGCGTTTGAACGCCGCCGGCCGCACGGTGACTTCGGGCGGTCCATAGAAATTGGCGCTCGCCCGATCGCCGTGGCGCTCGGCGTCAAGCTTGAGCTCTTCGAGAAGCACCGCGATATCGGTCGGCGCCGACTGCTCGCCCATGTCGCCACGTGCAAAGGCGAGATAGGCCTCGAGCATGGCCGCCATTTCGTCGACGTCTTTTTTCATCGCGTCGATTTCGGGCGTGTCGCCGAGCAGCGCCAGCTCGAGCTTGAAACGCGTCAGGATGGTGCGCAGGTCGTGCGAGACGCCGGCAAGCATCGTGGTGCGCTGCTCGATGGCACGCTCGACACGGCCCTTCATTTCCAGAAACGCCGCGGCGGCCCGGCGGACTTCGCGCGCGCCGCGCGGCCGGAAATTCTGCGCCTCGCGGCCCTTGCCGAATGCCTCTGCCGCATCGGCAAGCCGCACGATCGGCCGGATCTGATTGCGCAGGAAGGCGATCGCGATGGCGAGCACGACGAGCGAGGTCACCACCATCCAGACCAGAAAGATCCAAGAATTGGGATCGTAGACATCGGCGCGTTTGGCGAAAACGCGCATGATCGTGTCGTCGAGCTTGATGCGGATTTCCACGATCGAGGAGCGGCCGACCGTATCGATCCAGAACGGCAGCCCGATCTGCTTGCTGATCTCTTCCGACAGCGCCTCGTCGAGCTGGGAGAAGAACGGCTTGGGCCCGGGCGGCGGCAATTGCGCGCCGGGCAGAAAATCGACGACGAGGCCGAGACGATCCTGGGCGATACGACGAAGCTGCGCGTGATCGGGATCCTGCGGATAGGTCTTATAGACATCGATCAGGGTCGCGATCTCCTGCGTCACCGCCGACGACAGATAAGTGGTGACCAGGTTCCAGTGCCGCTCCATGAACAGAAAGGCGACCACCGATTGTAGCACCACCATCGGCACGATGATGATCAGAAGCGAGCGGGCATAGAGCCCTTTCGGCATCACCGATTTGAGGAAGCGTCCGAGCCGATCCCAATTGCCGGCAATCGGTCCGACGATCGGGCGCAACGCGACGGCGAAGACGCCGGCAACGGCATTCGCCGCGTCGGCCAATTGGCCGGCGGCATTGCGCAATCGTCCGATGCCGTCGTCTAAGCTTGCCATGCGGAACTCGTCATGATGCTCAGGTCGTCGCGACCAGCCGGTAGCCGACCCCGCGCACCGTCTGCACGATCAAGGGATTGCTTGGATCGCGCTCGATCTTGCGGCGCAGCCTGTTGACCTGCACGTCGACGGTGCGTTCGCTGACCGCTTCACCCGAGCCGGCGAGCGCCTGGCGCGGCACCGTCTCGCCGACGCTCGTGGTCAAGACACGCAGCATATCGCGCTCGCGGTCGGTGAGCCGGATCACCTCCTCGCCCTTGCGCAATTCGCCGCGCATGAGGTGATAGACAAAAGGCCCAAAGCGGACTGATTCAGCCGGCGCCGCGCTCGGCGGCCGGGCCCGCTTGAGAATATTAGCGACGCGCAATGCCAACTCGCGCGGCTCAAACGGCTTCGCCAGATAATCGTCGGCGCCGATCTCGAGCCCCTTGATGCGGCTCTCCTTCTCGTCCCGCGCCGTCAGCATCAGGATCGGCACCGTCGAGGTGGCACGAATGGTGCGCGCGAAATCAAACCCGCTCTCACCCGGCATCATGACGTCGAGAATGAGCAGATCGAATTTCAAGCCGGCGAGCTTGGCCCGCGCGTCGGCCGCGGTCTCCGCGGTCGAAACGCGGTAGCCCTCGCCGAGCAGGAAGCGCGACAACAGCGCACGGATGCGGCGGTCGTCGTCGACGACAAGGAGATGCCGGGCATCGTCAGCCGGATTTGGTGCCGTTTCCGGTTTTACGTCCGTGCTGCTCATGACGCGTTATCTTCGCCGCGGGCGCGCCCGGCAAAAGAATCCGCGCGCGCGATCAGACCCAGCACGCGTTCGCGGTCTTCGGCATCGATCATGCCGGCGAGAAAGCGCCGCGCCGCCTCGCGCGAATCCGGGCCGAGGTCGGCCAGCACGCCTTGAATGCGCACGGCCTGCAAACCGGCAAGCTTCATCGCCAGCGCCTCACCCGCAGCGCTGGCATAAAGAAGGCGTTGCCGCCGGTCGTTGGCGCCGGCCTTCTGCACCACATAGCCTTCATCGATCAGTTGCTTGAGCACGCGGCCGAGAGATTGCTTGGTGATTTTCAGTACGACGAGCAGCTCGGCGACCTTCATACCGGGATTGCGGTTGACGAAATGCAGCACGCGGTGGTGCGCCCGCCCGAACCCGAGCTTCTCCAGAACTTCATCGGGATCGCCGACGAAGTCGCGATAGGCGAAAAACAACAATTCGATGAGATCGAAATAAGGTTCCGCCGCGCTTTGCGCGTTGGCTTGCGCGGTACCTCGCACGCTATCTTGCGCAGCGTCTTGCGCGGCGTCGATTGCAGTTGCTGCGGAACGGGGTGTGCTCACGACGGTGATATCGGCCATTTAGGTCAGCTATATTGACATATTTTCGGTGAATTGTTAATCTCGAAAACACGATATCGTTTCGTAACCGGGCCGCCCCGGACGTCGCGCAGTGCGCCATAGCGCACTCTGATGACTCGTCTTTTGGAGTGGCCAGACCATAACGGGAGTCCGCTCCCGAAGCAAAATCGGCCCATTGCTTATGCCGGTAAGGTTCACGGCGCCGGTAGAATTTAAGCGGATTGGGCATAAAGGGAGACCCCGCGAGGGGCGACGCCATGTCATCAGCCACCTCATCAGCGCCGGCTGCTGTGCCGTTTGACGAGCGCTCCGATCTGATCTGGTTCGACGGAAAGCTCATCCCGACAGTGGACTGCAAGATCAGCCTGCTCACTCACGCGCTGCATTACGCGAGCGCCGTGTTCGAGGGCGAGCGCGCCTATGGCGGCGAGATCTTTCACAGCACCAAGCATTCGGAGCGGCTCAAGAATTCCGCGAAGATCCTCGATTTCGAGATTCCCTATGGCGTCGCTGAAATCGATGCCGCCAAGCGCGTGGTTCTGGAAAAGAACAATCAGAAAAACGCCTATGTGCGCCCGATCGCTTGGCGCGGCTCCGAAGCGCTCGGCGTCTCGGCACAGAACAACAAGATCCATCTGGCGATCGCGACCTGGGAATGGCCGAGCTATTTCGATCCGGCCCAGCGTCTGAAGGGTATCAGGCTCGATCTCGCCGAATACCGCCGTCCCGATCCGAAGACTGCGCCCTGTCTCGCCAAGGCGGCCGGGCTCTATATGATCTGCACGATATCCAAGCATCGTGCAGAGAAGCGCGGCTATGCCGATGCAATGATGCTCGATTGGCAGGGCCGCGTCGCCGAATGCACCGGCGCCAATATTTTCTTCATCAAGGATGGCAAGATCCACACCCCAATCGCCGATTGCTTCCTGGCCGGCATCACACGTTCGACGGTGATGGATCTGGCCCGCCGGCGCAATTTCGAAGTGATCGAACGCCGCATCATGCCGGAAGAGCTGTCGGGCTTTTCCGAATGCTTCATCACCGGCTCCGCCGCCGAGGTGACCGCCGTCGCCGAAATCGCCGACTGGAAATTCACGCCGAGCCGCATCACCCAGCAGCTGATGGACGACTACACCGCCGAAGTGCAGCCGAAGGGCAAGGCCGCGGCGGCCTAGCCTTCTCGTCGTTGCGGGACGAAAGACGAAACAATCCGGTTCGCGGGACGCGGCCGGATTGTTTCGTTATGACACCGCGAATTGAGCGACAAGCTCACGCCCGCCAGAACGGCTTGTCCGCTTCGCGCATCGCGTCAACGCGTGTGATGCCGATGTCGCGCATCGCGCGGTCACACAAGCCGGCAAGTTCGCGCCGGCTCTCGATGCGGCGCAGCCATTCGCCGATCAGCGAAAATAGACCCGCACCAATGCCTGCTGTCCGTGAACTGACGGCGCGTTCGGTCAAATGCAGCGCGCTCATGATGTTTTCTCCTCATTTCTGGATGGCGCCGGCACTAAACTGCGGTAGCAGCCAGAGCGACCCGTTTCCTGGTTACGTGGTGGGACCGTAAAGCGCGCCGAGGTCGGCGATGGTCGGGGCCACGGCGAAGAAGAACGCCGTGCCGACGATCACCAGCGCAACGAAAAGCGCCCCGGCGATCAGCAATTCGCGATTTACACTGACTTGTCGGCCGCGGCCGGAATCGCCGTAGCGCGCCGAGGGCACCGAAGTGACAGCATGTGCAGAGCTCATGGCCTGCTCCTTGTTCGTTCGCGCCACCATGGCGCGTGACCACGAACTTACGCTTCGGGCGTAGTCGAATAATCAGGTCTGTGGTAATCTCATTTATCATTATTTGTGATATATGAGGGCCTATGCCGGACCTGCGGACCTTGGCGATCTTCGTGAAAGTGGCGGAAAGGCGGAGCTTTGTGCGCGCCGCGACCGATCTCGGCATCACCCAGTCCGGCGTGAGTAACGCCATCAAGCGGCTCGAGGATCAGATCGGCACGCCGCTTCTCCTGCGCACCACCCGCCGCGTCAGCCTGACCGAAGACGGCGCTGCGTTCTTCGAGCGCTGCCGGCAGGCGCTTGCCGCCATTGACGAAGCCGAACAGGTGCTCAAGCGCGCCCAGATCAAGCCGTCAGGCACGCTGCGCATCGACGTTCCGATCGCGTTCGGACGGCTCAAGCTGGTCCCGCTGCTCGGCGCGTTTCAGGACGAATATCCCGATGTGCGGCTGCGCATCACCTTCACCGACCGCTATATCGATCTGATCGAGGAAGGCGTCGACGTCGCCGTGCGCTTCGGCGCGCTGCAGGATTCAAGCCTGATCGCGCGCCGGCTGACGACCACGCAATTCAACGTGGTGGGCTCACCGCGCTATCTCGCCAAACACGGCCGGCCGAAGACGCTCGACGATCTCAAGGCCCAGAATTGCCTCGCCTTCGCCGCGCGCGACACGCGCCAGACCCGGGATTGGCGTTTTGCCACGGCCGACGGCGAAACGACGCTGACGCCGAGCGGCACCATGACACTGACCGACGGCGCCTCGATGTGCGACGCCGCCGCCGCCGGCTATGGCCTCGCGCAGTTGCACGATTATTATCTCGATGCAGCGATTGCGCAGAAGAAACTCGTGCCGGTACTGGCCGAGTTCAATCCGCGGCCCATTCCGATTTCACTGGTCTATCCGCAGATGCGCCATCTGACGCCGAATGTGCGCGCCTTTGTCGATTTCATGGTGGCGCGGTTTAAGACAGGCGAACCGACCAAGCGCTGATTGCTGCTATTTCGCCGCTTCGCGCCGCGGCACAGTCCATCGCTCGGCCGCGAAATCGTCGGCGGCCTTCGCGTCGACCCAGGTCTTCTCGACCAAATTCGTGCCGCTCGGCTTCTCGACCTGCTTCCAGAACGGCGCGCGGGTCTTCAGATAATCCATCAGGAATTCGGCTGCCGCAAAAGCAGCCTCGCGGTGGCTCGATGCAGTCGCCACCATGACAATGTCCTCGCCCGGCGCGATGCGCCCGAAACGGTGGATCACTGTCGCGCCGAGCAGCGGCCAGCGCGCGGATGCTTCATCGACATGACGCCCAATCTCGGCCTCCGCCATGCCGGGATAATGTTCAAGCGTGAGCGCCGCGATCTTCTCGCCGCTCTCGTCGGCGCGGCAGATGCCGGTGAATGTCACCACAGCGCCAATATCGTTGCGCCGATTGGTGAGCTTTTTCACCTCGGCGGCGACGTCGAAAACTTCACGCTGCAGGCGGACGGTTGTGTTCATCGTCGCTAAATCGGCCGCAAAAGAATCATCCGCCGGTCATCGGCGGGAAAAACGCGATTTCGCCGGCGCCCGCGATCCGCGCATCGGCGCGGACATGGCTTTTGTCGATCGCGGCGCGGATCACTTTGGGATTCTCGAAAGCATAGGCATAGCCCTCACCGCGCTTGGTCAGCCACGACACAAGATCGGCAACGGTGGCGACGCCCGAGGGTGGATCCACATCTTCTTCCGCGAGACCGACGCGTTCGCGCACCCAGGCGAAGTAGCGAAGCTTCACGCATCCTCCTGATAGAGATGATGCAGCCCGGCATAGAGATAGTCCCAACCGGTATAGAGCGTCAGCAGCGCCGACAGCCACAACAGCACGATGCCGAGCTGCGTCACTACCGGCACGATGGCATCGCCGGCCTCGCCGCAGATCAGAAAGCCGACGGCGATGAGCTGCAGCGTCGTCTTCCACTTCGCAAGCCGCGTCACCGGCACGCTGACGCGCAACTCGGCGAGATATTCGCGCAGGCCCGACACCAGGATCTCGCGGCAGAGAATGACCACGGCGGCCCATAGCGACCAGCCGTGAATGGTTTTCTCGGCGCCGAGCATCAGCAGGCAGGAGGCGACCAGAAGCTTGTCGGCGATCGGGTCGAGCATGCGGCCGAGCGAGGATTGCTGTTCCCAGATGCGGGCGAAATAGCCGTCGAGAAAGTCCGACACGCCGGCGGCGATGAAGATGCCGAGCGCGACCCAGCGCAGCCACAGCGGCCCGTGCAAAATGTTCTGCCAGAACATGGCGCCGACCACGAGCGGCACCGCGACGATGCGCCCGTAGGTGAGAATGTTGGGCAAGGTCAACGGACGGGCGGGCAGCCGCGCGGGCGCCGTCGCGCCCGTTGCCGGTCTTGTTGTCGCAGTCGACGAATTCATGGAGCCACCATAGCGCCGCCGCAATGGAACCGACAGAGCCAAGCCGCGCATGTCAGCATTACGCACGGCAATGTTAACAGCGTGGTTATGCCTATAAAGCCTGCTCGCTAGCCACTTTTCGCGGCCGCCGCCTTAACGCTCCGGAAAGGTCCTTAAGCCGCACCCTCGTGAAAAAACTCGTAAATTCGGCGTGCCGTTTCGTCGCTGATGCCGTCGACCTGCATCAAGTCGGTCACCGAGGCGCGCTCAATGGCTTTGAGCGTGCCGAAGTGATGCAAAAGTGCGCGCTTGCGCGTCGGGCCGATGCCGGCAATCTCCTGCAGCCCGGCCTCGCGCAGGTCCCGTGTCCGCCGCGCCCGGTGCGATCCGACGGCAAAACGATGCGCCTCATCGCGCAGCCGTTCGACGAAATAGAGCACCGGGTCGCGCGGCGGCAGCTTGAACGAGTCGCGGCCGGGAAGAAAGAAGGTCTCCCGCCCGGCATCGCGGTCCGGCCCCTTGGCGATGGCGACCAGCGGCAACTCGACACCCAATTCGTCTAAAACTTCGCGCGCCGCGCTGAGCTGGCCCTGCCCGCCGTCGATCAGAACAAGGTCAGGCCAGGGCGACGTGCTTTGCTCGTCGGACTCCGGCGGCATCGCGAAAGCTTCGCCATCCTCCTGCAGTTCCGTCGGTGCGGTCCCACCGCCCGCCTCCCCGCGTGGCGCCTCGGCAAGCAGCCGTTTGAACCGCCGCGACAAGACTTCGCGCATCATGGCAAAATCGTCGCCGGGAGTGAGCGACGACGAGCGGATGTTGAATTTCCGGTATTGGCCTTTCTGAAAGCCTTCAACGCCGGCAACGATCATGGCGCCGACCGCGTTCGAGCCTTGGATGTGGCTGTTGTCATAGACTTCGATGCGGCGCGGCGCGCGCGGCAGATGAAACGTTTCGGCAAGCGCAGTGAGCAGCTTTTGCTGCGAGCTCGTCTCGGCGAGTTTCCGCCCGAGCGCCTCGCGCGCATTTGCGAGCGCGTGCTCGACCAGATCCTTCTTCTCGCCGCGCTGCGGCGGCGAGATTTCGACCTTGTGGCCGGATTTTGTGCCGAGCGCTTCCGCAAGCAGCGCACGATCCTCGATGTCGTGCGAGATCAGGATCAGCCGCGGCGCCGGCCTGTCGTCATAGAACTGGCCGAGAAAGGCGGCGAGAACTTCTTCCGGTCCGACCGAGCGATCAGCTTTGGGGAAATAAGCGCGGTTGCCCCAGTTCTGTCCGGTGCGGAAGAAGAAGACTTCGACGCAGGAAAATCCGCCCTGCTGATGCACGGCAAAGACGTCGGCCTCTTCGACGCCGCGCGGATTGACGCCCTGATGCGATTGGATCGCCGATAGCGCCGCGAGGCGATCACGATAGACCGCCGCGCGCTCGAAATCGAGCGCCGTCGAGGCCGTGTCCATTTCCTGCGCCAATTCGTCCTTTACCGCCTTGCTGCGGCCCGACAAAAACGCATTCGCCTCGCGCACCAGAGCCGCATAATTCTGAAAGTCGATCTCCTTCGTGCACGGCGCCGAGCAGCGCTTGATCTGATAGAGCAAGCATGGCCGCGTACGGCTTTCGAAAAACGAATCGCTGCACGAGCGCAACAGGAACGCGCGCTGCAAGGCATTGACCGTGCGGTTGACGGCCCAGACTGAGGCAAACGGGCCGTAGTAGTGGCCGGGCCGCGTGTGTGCGCCGCGGTGCTTGAGAATCTGGGGCGCCCAGTGATCCGTCGTGATTACGATATAGGGAAACGACTTGTCGTCGCGCAGCGTGACATTGAAACGCGGCCGCAGCCGCTTGATGAGGTTGGCCTCAAGCAGCAGCGCCTCGGTCTCGGTGCGGGTGACGACGAATTCGAGCGTGCGGGTCGCAGCGATCATGCGCTCGATGCGGGTGTCGAGCCCGGTCGGGCGCGCATAGGCGGCAATGCGCTTCTTGATGTTCTTGGCCTTGCCGACATAGAGCACGTCGCCGCGCGCATCGATCATGCGATAGACGCCCGGCCGTGACGGCGCGAGCTTGAGATACGCGACAATGGTGGCGCGGCCCGCGGCGAGCGAGCCTTCAGACAAGCCTTGCGCCTCGTCGAAGCCGAGCTTTACCGATTCATCGTCGGTCTGCGGCAGGGACTGCTCGTCGTCGTCCTCAACGGGCTCGATCTCGGGCGCAGCGTCTTCCTTGGCCGTCTCTTCCTTAGCTATGTCTGGCTTTGGACCGCTCATGTTTTGGAAATCCGCGACGGCAGCTTGGCAAGACGCGCAAGCCGCTGCGCTCTGTCAAATATACAGTTTCTTAACGATATCAACTTGGAGCTACTTAAGGATTTAGAACTGTTTAACTTAAAAATCGCGATAAATTCTTCAGATCGGACAAACGGCCTTCAAAGCTTTCTTTGACGCCGCAAAGCGTTCTTGCGTCAGCGCGCGTCACACGTTCCGCCCGATTTCATTTTGGGAGGCCATCATGAACAAGACTGGCGCGGCCAAGACTTGCACGCCCAAGACTTGCACGGCCAAGACTTGCGCGGCTTTGGCTACCGCACTCTTTCTCGGAACGGCAGGCGCAGCGGTCGCCGCCGACCTTCCCGCCTATCAATATTACACAGCGCCCCCACCGCTCGCCTTCAGCTGGGCCGGTCCCTATCTCGGCGCAACGCTCGGCTATGAATGGGGCTCGGTGGATAACAATCCGACCCACCCGACCGGCGTCACCGGCGGCGCCGAGGCCGGCTTCAACTGGCAGCACGGCAATTTCGTCTACGGCCTTGAGGGCGATATCAATCTGTCCGGAGCCGAAGACACTTTCGCGCCCTGGCAGTTCTCCAATCCCTGGTTCGGCACCGTGCGCGGCCGCGCCGGCGTCGCCATCGGCAATGTGCTCATCTATGGCACCGCGGGTCTTGCCTATGGCGGCCTGACCGCGGACACCTCCGGTAACCTCTCGGAAAGCCATTCCAGCTTTGGCTGGGCCGCGGGCGGCGGCGCGGAGATCGGCTTCACCCCGCATTGGTCGGCGAAAGCGGAGTGGCTCTATCTCGACTTCGCCGATCGGAGCTTCTCCGTCACCGGCACCAATAACGGCCTCACCGCCAACCTCATTCGCCTCGGCGTGAACTATCACTTTTGAGTCGGATTTCCGCGGATAAGTCGCGGCTGACGACGCACGCCGCGCAGCGTTTTCGTGACGCCATATTCCATCCAAAAATATATCTTCAGATTTAATTCATCATATTTTCGCCTGTTTAAGAAACACTTAGCAATAATCTTGGCGCAGCTAAGTGTAATTATGACACAATACAAACACGATGAAGAATAGCGCTGTGTCCTTTCTACACTAGCGCAAATGGCCCTCCTGAATACTATGCGCGCACCTTATACTCATGCGCGCGGCGTTTTGCGTTTGGAGGACTACGATGAAGCGTTTGTGCCTTGCATTGATCGGCCTGGTGGCGCTGACGGGTTCGGCGGCAGCAGCCGACCTCTCGCGCCCAGCGCCGGTTCCCTACTATCCAAAAGCTCCGGTCTACGTTCCCTATAGCTGGACCGGCTTCTATGTCGGTCTCAACGGCGGGGGCGCGCTCGGCAATTCGAGCTGGGACTCGACCGGCAACCGCAACATTTCCGGCGGCCTCGCCGGCGGCACCATCGGCTACAACTATCAATGGGGCCGCGCGGTGTTCGGCGTCGAAGGCGACATCGATTGGGCCGACATCGACGGTTCGACCAACAACGGTTGCCCGCGCGGCTGTAAGACCAGCGACACTTGGCTGTCGACGGTCCGCGGCCGCCTCGGCTATGCCGCCGATCGCTTCATGCCCTTTGTCACCGGCGGTGCGGCGTTCGGCGATATCCGCGCCTCGACTCCGGGCTTTGCCGCGACAAGTTCCACCAATGCCGGCTGGACGCTCGGCGGCGGCCTTGAGGGTGCGATCACCCAGAATTGGACGGCCAAGGTCGAATATCTTTATGTCGATCTCGGCAAGTTCAACTGCGGTCTGAACTGCGGCGCCGGCTTTGTGAACGACAACGTGTCGTTCCACACCAACATTCTGCGCGCCGGCGTGAACTATAAGTTCTACTGATCTTGTATTAGCGCATGATCTTTTCCGAAAACCGGTTTCCACTTTTCGGGATCATGCTCTAGCTTCGTCGATAAGTCGGCGTCAAACGCCCCGGGGCCACAGAGCCCCGGGGTTTTTGTTTTTCAGACGCCCGGTGTTTGCCCGCGCAGAACCTTTTCCATCACCGGCATGTCGATATTGCCGCCGGTGAGGATAAGGCCGACGCGTTCGCCGGCATAGCGGCTCTTTTCTTTCATCAGCGCCGCGAGCGGGGCGGCGCCCGCGCCCTCGGCGAGATTATGCGTCGTCGTATAATAGAGACGGATCGCTCCCGCGATCTCGTCGTCGCTCACACGCACGACGCGGCTTGCGCCTTTCTTGATGATCTCAAGCGCCTCGGCTGGAGGATCGCGTGTCGCCACGCCGTCGGCAAATGTCGCCGCCGAATTGGTCTGCACTGGATGGCCGGCGGCAAAGGACAGAGCGAAGGCCGGCGCGTTCTCCGCGACGACCCCAACGATCTCGGTCTTAAGCCCCATCAGATCGCGCACCGTGATCAGGCCGCAGATGCCCGACCCCATGCCGATCGGCACATAGACGGCGTCAAGAGCGACATCAGCTCTGACGTGAGTGCTGAAGAGCTCATAGGCATAGGTCGCCACGCCTTTCACCAGCTCGCGATGAAACGACGGCACGAAATGATAGCCGCGCTCGCGCTGGATCGCGGCGGCAATCCCGCGGCTCTCATCGAAGTCCTTGCCGCCGGTGATGATCTCGCCGCCGAAGGCCGCCATTGCCGCATTCTTCTCGGGCGAATTGCCCTCCGGCACCACGATCGCGACCGGAATGCCGTTCCTGGTCGCCGCTGCCGCGATCGACTGGCCGTGATTGCCGCGTGTCGCGGTGACGAGGCCGGCGGGCTTTGCACCGCCACGCACCAGCGCGTCGACATAAACTAGCCGCCGCGCGCCTTGAACGAGCCGGTCGGCGTATGATTCTCGTGCTTGACGACGACCGTAACGCCGGCCGCTTTGGCAAGGAGCGGCCAAGCATGCGCCGGCGTCGGCGGCACGAAGGCGTGCACGGTTTTGAGTGCGCTCTCAAGTTCATCGAGCGTAAAAAGCGACATGACGGACAACCCAATAGCGGCAAACAAACGCGATATGGACCGGCGATGGCTCGCCGGCCGACGTCCCGCGTGAAAATCTACAGACCTGGAATATTACGCCGTTACTTTGGTCGCGGCATAGGCCGGCACGCGCGCGGCGAATTTATCGAGCCAGCCGACAAGCCGCGGATGATCGGCGCGCCACTTGCCGTCGAAGCGCAGATCGCGATAGCCGAGCGTGCAAGCGAGCGCAATCTGTCCGACATTCGGCAGCGCTTTTGAATCGGCGTCGAATTCGGGCGGCGAGGCTTCGAGCGCCTTGAGCCCGCGCGTTACTTTGCCGACCTGATGATCGACCCATTTGGCAACATGGTGCTCTGCCGGCCGCCAACGCGCCTCATAGACGGTGAGGATCGAGGCATCGAGAATACCGTCGCACAAGGCCTGCAGCCGCAGCGCCGCGAGCCGCGCCTTCGACTCGCGCGGCACGATCTTGCCGCCGCCGGCGCGGTCATCGAGATAATCGAGGATCACTCGCGAGTCGTAATAGGCCGAGCCGTCGTCGGCGATCAGCACCGGAATCTTGCCGAGCGGATTTTGCTGGCGGACGCTGTCGTTGGCGTCGGTCGGATCGGCCGCTTCAATTTTTACGTCGCCCTCGAAACCGAGCAGCGAAATCGCGATACGAGCTTTGCGGCCGAACGGCGAAGGCGGCGACGTACGCAGGATCATCATTGCAGCACCATTTGCTTTGCGGATTTAAGATTTTGCGTCCGCGATCTTGGCCGAGAGATTTGCGAGAGGAATTCCGCTGCAGATCACTGCAGCGGGATCGCGTATGAGAGTAGCGCGAGAGCGTAGTCAAAAACAAAAGCACAGCGGCTCACGGCGTTCCCGCCCGCTCCTTCCATTCTGCGGCGTCGTCGAGGACGCCGCGACTAGCGCTGTCGTCGTCTCAGCCAGTAACGACGAGATTTACGGCCTTGGGACCCTTGCCTTTCTTGTCGGGTTCCACGTCGAAGCTGATGCGCTGCCCCTCAACAAGCGATTTCAGCCCTGCACGTTCAACGGCGGTAATGTGAACAAACACGTCGCGGCCGCCATCGTCTGGCTTGATGAAACCGTAACCGCGTTCCCCGTTGAAGAATTTGACCGTACCGGTCATTGCCATTGACTCACTCCCCAGTGGTTCATTCGCCGCCACCCCCACGGCGCGGCGGCCAGCCAAACATTCCACACGGATGAAGAGTCTTGGGCCCCAGATAATCCCAGTCACTCCGCCGGCCCCCACAGGAGGCGGAACGTATCAGCTCAGCATTGGAACAATTAGACTAATTTGGTCTGCTGAAAAAGAGGGAACGACGAATGAGACGTGCAACTTCAGTCGTAGTTCTGCGGATCCAAATTTATCCGCGACTATCCGTCATTGTCTGTTCGCCGGCGAGCCAATCGAGGCGCCAGGTTGCATCCGGCAACAGCAAGTTCCGAAGGGCGGGAAGTAGCGTTTGCAGCTCGCGCTCCAGAACAAAAGGCGGGTTCACCACGATGAGCCCGGACCCGACAAGGCCCATGTCCGCGCGCGGCGCGCCGAGCATGATTTCGCAGCGCAAAATTTTCGGCACGTCGAGCTTGCGCAACCGCCGCGCCAGCGCATCCGGCGCATCGCGCTCCTTGATCGGGTACCAGAACAGATAAATGCCCGCCGGCCATTTGCGATGCGCCGCGGCAAAAGCCGCAGAAAGCCGTGCAAAATCGGTCATTTCTTCATACGGCGGATCGACGACAACGACGCCGCGGCGCTCTTTCGGTGGCACGTTGGCGTTGAGCGCCATCCAGCCGTCGATCGTCAGGACCTTGGCGCGCGGATCGCTCTTGAGCACGGCCTTGAGCAATGCTGCAGCGCGGGGCTCGCGCTCGCAAGCGATGAGGCGATCCTGCCGCCGCATCAGCGACAGCGCGATCAGCGGCGAGCCGGGATAGCTGCGAAGTTCACCGCCTGGGTTGAGCGCGGCAACGATGTCGAGATATGGCGCAAGTAACGTTTGCGCGTCGTCTCCTCGCGCCACTTTTTGTTTATACGTAGTTGTACGTATGGCGTCGAAAACGCGACCGATGCCGCCGCGCCACTCTTGCGCACGCAGAGCTTCCGGCCCGAACAAATCATAGCGACCGGCACCCGCATGCGTGTCGATGACGCGAAAGGCGGAAGCCTTCTGCCGCAGATGGTGCAAGATGCGGGTCAGCACGACGTGCTTGTGCAGGTCGGCAAAATTGCCGGCATGGAAAGCGTGCTGATAGTTCATTCACCGCATGTCCCGGAAAAGTGGATACCGGTTTTCCGATAAGGGCATGTTTTCCAGTACGCACATGCGCAAAATCGAAAATCCAGCTTTAGCCGCCGCGCACCGGCGGCATGACCAGCTGATCGCGACGGCAACTGCGCTTGGCGACTTCCGGACAGTCGCGAAATTTTAGATCCTTGGACAAACAAAGCCGCACTTCGCTCATCCGGTTCCGCGAACATTCGACCGCGATGCCGCTCGTCGTCAGCCCGGGATTGGCCTTGATGAAGGCGTCCTCGACCGCGTTCGGCGTCACGGTGAGCGGTTCTTTCAGATCGCCGTATTCGGGCGGAATATTCACCGCCGCGCGCGCTTTGCGAATGGTGTCGAAATAAGACTGCGCCGAAAGTCCCGAACAGGTGCCGTGCTTGTCCCATTCGTTGTAGATGAGCCGCGGCGCCGGCATCAGATCGAGCATCGACGAGACGATGCCGTGATAGAGCCGCGGCGACGGATCCTGGCAATATTCGGGAAAGCCGCGCTCGTATTGCGGCCACAGTCCGTGCACGACGAACGAAAACGGCCGTGCGCCGCATTGCTGTCCGCCATAACGATTGCTGTCGGCAACGGCGGCGCAAAACGACGGCGACCACGACAGCGACAAAACATAGAAGTCGAACCGGCCCGGCTCATTCTGTTCCGACGCGTTCTGATCCGAGTTCTGCGCTTGTGCCGGCACCGGCAAGCCGAGGAGTGCGAGAACGCACACACCAAACGCCGCGCGCCAAACACCACAGACAAAAACCCGGAAAAGAATCGGCATGGATTTCCCCGCTACGCCGCTTTGTGGAATTTCGCCATAATTGAACAAAAGCTCGTCTTGAACAAAGAAAGAACACAACACCGCGCTACCGCAAGAATATAAAGCTAGATCAGGGTTTCATGAAGGATAGCCGGAATTTGACCGGCACAGGCTTAAAAAGGCGCGTGGCGTCGCGTATAGTTCCGGGCCTGGGGTAAGTTTGCGGCGTTCGTTCGCTTCCATCGCGCGATCTTGCGCTTGCGTCGCGGGCCGATCTCGCCCGCGCGGCAACGCAAGCTCCAAAAGGAAATGGCATGCCGATCTACCGCCTGTTCAAGAATGAAGCTTTCGAGCCGGAAGCGATCTCGGCCATGACCCGCACCTATGCGGAAGTGTGCCGCACGCTTGGTTTGAACGACGGCGATGCGGCCGAATTGGGCAGCCCTCGAACGGTGGACAGGACGCGTGTGGCCAAGACGGTGATCGAATATGCGCAACGCGGCGCGCGCGATCACAACCGCCTGCGCGATTGCGTACTCGAGGCGCTTAAGCAGTAACCGCGGAGCTAAAAGTTATTGCGGCGGATTACGGCCGCGCCGCGCGGCATTGCGGATTATAGGCCCAATCGCGGTCGAGCCCGACCACACACCAATTGACGCCCCAATCCATGCCGATCATGCCGGTATCTTCGGCGATCGAATAGTACATCGGGTGCCGCGCGCCGTCATTGATCACCACCGTGCCGCTGCAAAAGCGGCGCGGAATGGATTGCGCCGCCCACGGCATAACCGCGGTTTCCTTGATGTCTTCGACGCCGACGATGCGCAGCTCGGAATTCCAGAAGCCGTATTCCTTGGTATGGAACTGGGAGATGATGCGGTCGAGCGCGCGGGGATAATCGCAAGCCGGCATAACCCGGTCATAGCGCGGACCGGACATCCAGAACTCCTTTTCCCACCATTGCGCCGCCCGCGCCTGTGAGATCGCGGCGAAGCTCAGCGCCATGCTGAGCACAACGCCCGACGCGATGGCTACTCGCCCGGACAATGCTCTGGAAATAGCCGCCGACACCGCTCCGGACATGGCTTTCTGGCCCCTCTCCGACCGTACCCTGCGCGAACCGTGCCGCGCCTGCCGGTTCGGGTCAAGGGTTGCGGAACCATATCGTCCGGGTGTGGCTTAGATGTCCCGCCTCGCCGGTCGCCGCGCGAAAGTCTGGTCGCCAAAAACGATCAGCGGGCCAACAGCAAGTCATCGCCAAGCCACTGCCATGCCACGGTCACCTCACCGCACTTTCACACAAAGCGCGCGCCGGTTTTTCGCGTTGTGATACGTTCTCTTTGTCTGTTGCATCTGATTCGTTGTGTCGCCTTTGTGTCGCTGGATAGCGCGGCGTCGCCGCAGCAGCCTCTCCTGTTCATCGTAGAGAAGCTTTCCGGATCCGGCGCACGCGTTACGTCGACCATCAATGACGTGTCTGCCACCGCCGACACTGGGGGGAATTGCGATGGGTGAGGTGCACCAGCTGCAGACTGCGCAGCCGGTATTCGGTCTTCAGGCCGCGGGTCGTCTGATGACAGAGGTCTTTGCGCCCTGGGTGCAGGATCTGGCGCTGCTGGTGGAAAGCGTCGAGGCCTCGCGGCCCGCAGGCGCCCAAGCCGACTGGCAGCCCGGCGCCACCGTGCGGCTGCCGTTTTCCAAAAAAGCCTGTTGCGACGGCGCCGTGGTCTGCAGCCAGGCGCTGATGGCGCTTGCCGACACCGCCATGGTCATCGCCTGTTCAGCGGCCTGGAACGGCTATCGGCCGATGAGCACGATCGACCAGACCACGCATTTTCTGCGGCCGGTAAATTTCGACATCATCGCCGACGCCCGCGTCGTGCGCATCGGCCGCAATACCAGTTTCGGCCGCGTCATGCTGCTCAACTCCGTGGACAAAAGACCGGTCGGCATGGTGGCCAGCGCCTATTCCATGCTGTGATGTTTTGGCTACGCGACGGCCAATAATGAGGGGTTTGGGCGGGTCCCGCCCCGGATCTGGTTCCGTAGCTGACGGGCATGTTCTAGGGTAGTCGCCGTCCTGTGTGACCGGAGGCGGGCTCATATGTTGCGGAAAGTCTTGATCGCGCTCGGTGTCGTCTTGGTGACCGGCTTGACGACCGGCAGTGTGGCTCTTTCCAACGGCGGCAGGTTTGCCGGGCCCGGAATCGGCATTACCGGCAACGACACCGGCGGCATTTTTCCCTATTCGCCGGATGTCGATGCCAGTTATGAGCAGATCGCGGCCGATTATTGCGCCCGCTGGGGCCGGCTGTCGCATGTCACGAGCGTGCATCGCCAATACGGCGATTACGTCAGCTTCGTCTGCATCGACAAGCCATGGATGATTCACTGACAGCGCTTTAGCGCCAGTCCCCAAGCACCGCTTGAACCAGCGCCAACGCCGCGACGGCGGCCGTGTCGGCGCGCAGAATGCGCGGGCCGAGCGCTAGGCGCGCAACGCGCGGCAGTTTGAGGAGCGCCGTGCGCTCGTCGGCAGCAAAGCCGCCTTCCGGGCCAATGAGGATGGCAAGCGGGGCTTGCAGTGGAACAGCTTGCAACGCCGTGACCGGATTGGCGGCATCGGCGTCTTCATCGCAGAACACCAGCCAACGCTCCGGCTCGCGTTGTGCGATTAGGCTTGCGAGTGGCTGAGGCTCGCCGATCTCGGGCAGCGACAGGATTCCGCACTGCTCGGCCGCTTCGATGGCATTGGCACGCATGCGATCGAGATTGACGCGGGCCACCTGGCCGTGGCGGGTCAGGACCGGCTGCAGCCGGGAGACCCCCATCTCGACCGCCTTCTGCACCGTGTAATCGAGGCGCGCCGATTTGAGCGGGGCGAACAGATAATGCAGATCCGGAGCCTTGGTCTGCGGACGGGTTTGGGCGGCGACGGCGAGCGAAACCGTGCGCTTGCCGCTCTCGGCAACGCTTGCTTGCCACTCGCCGTCGCGGCCGTTGAAGACCAGTACGGCCTCCCCGGCTTTAAGCCGCAACACATGGGTCAGGTAATGCGCCTGCGGCTGCTCGAGCGCGATCTCCGCCGCCGCCGCGAGCGGGGCATCAACGTAAAGACGCGGGCTTTTGAAATCGTAGCCGGGCACCGCTGTCGCCAATCCGCATGAAACTGCGCCGTTGTGAATGCAGGGCCGGCGAGCGTCAACGTCGCACCCCGCGATTTCGAGCCGGATTGCCCCCATGTCGCCGAATTCAGCGAGTCTTTAATGCAGCCGAAATATGGGGCAATGTTTCGCTAAGGGCCTGCAACCGAGAATCAGCTTCCCAAGGGCGCGATGCGGCTGGGTACGGAAAAACCGGGTAGAGAGCCAATCATGAAGCGAAGTCTCACCATCGCTTTGGCGCTATTTGCCCTGATCGCAGGGATTGCGCCCTGGACCGCAACCTTGGCGCAATGGGGCCCGCCGCCAGGAGCGCCCGGTGCGTCAAGCGCGCCGGCTTGGCCCAGCAGTCCGCCAGGAGGGACGCCGAGCGGAGCGCAGGGCGGCGGGGCGGCTTGGCCCAGCGGGCCGCCAGGGATGCCGGGAGGACCGCCGACTGGTAACCCCCAAGGCCAGTGCTCGCAGTTTCCGCAGCTGAACGCGGAGGCCAAGAAGAGGGCCGATGCCGTGCAGGCCGCCATCAAAGCCAAGGTTGAGCGCAAGCAAGTCTGCGCCCTGCTGACGACCTTCGTCGCCGCTGAAACGAATGTCGTCAAATTCCTCGTAGACAACAGGACGACGTGCGGGGTGCCCGATCAGGCGATCACCATGTCCAAAGCCGAACACGAAAAATCGGTCAAATTCAAAACCATGGCCTGCAACACCGATGGCCCCCCGCCGCAGAAGGCGCCGACATTGAGCGACGCCATCAAGACGCCGAGCGTCAATTCGGCGACCAATACCAAGACCGGCCGTGGCACGTTCGATACTTTGACCGGCAACCCGCTGGCCCGATGAACCCGGCGGCAACGACGCCTCCGGCGACCGACAGGCAAGCGACGCAGACGGTCGCCGACTCGACCGGCAATTGGGTCGACACGCTCGCTCCGCGCTGGTTGCGCCCCTATTTGCGGCTGGCGCGCCTCGACCGCCCCATCGGCTCCTGGCTGCTGCTGCTGCCGTGCTGGTGGTCGGCGGCGCTTGCCGCGGTCGCGGCTCATGCCAAAGGTCCGAGCCTCACCCACATCGCCCTGTTCTTCATCGGCGCATTCGCCATGCGCGGCGCCGGCTGTACCTGGAACGATATCGTCGACCGCGATCTCGACGGCAGCGTCGAACGCACCCGCTCGCGACCTATTCCATCCGGCCAGGTGAGCGTCGCCCAGGCGGCGCTGTTTCTGATCCTGCAGGCGCTGGTCGGCTTTGCAGTGCTGATCAGCTTCGACGGCTTCACGATCGGGCTCGGCATCGCTTCGCTCGCGATCGTCATGGTCTATCCGTTCATGAAGCGCATCACCTATTGGCCGCAGATCGTGCTGGGTCTCGCGTTCTCCTGGGGCGCGCTGATGGGCTGGGCGGCCACCTTCGGGCGGCTCGATTGGCCGGCGCTTTTGCTTTACGCGGGATCGATTTCCTGGGTGATCGGCTATGACACGATCTACGCGCATCAGGATCGCGACGACGATGCCCTGATCGGCATCAAATCGACCGCATTACTGTTTGGCGCGCGCACCAAGCCGATGCTCGCTTTGTTTTACGGGCTCGCCGTGATCCTGATCGGCGCCGCGGGCTTTACCGCCCACGCCGGAATTATCTTCACGCTCGGCCTTGCCGCCTTCGCCGCCCATCTCGGCTGGCAAATCGCCCGCCTCGATATTTCCGACCCCGATAATTGTCTGATGTTGTTTAAATCCGACCGCGACGCCGGCTTGATCCTGTTCGTCGGCCTCCTGCTCGATGCGGCGGCGCGGGCTTACCACCTGATCTGAATTCCAGCCGGCCAGGACCGCGGCCGCACCGGACGCATCCCCGCCCCGCCCGAATGGGCCTTGTGCAAGCACGGGTGGCAGGGGCAAGATGCTGTGACTCTGCACACAAAGAAGAACGCAGAGAGAATGACGTTAGGGAGCGGGCAATGAAATCAGTCGTCATGCTGGGCATGACCGCTTTGGCGGTTGTGCTTGTTCAAGGCGCATCCTCTGCGGCGCGCGCGGATAATCAGGGACCGGCAGCGCAAGGACCAGTAACGCAAACGCCGGCCGCAATTTCCGGACAAGTCACATCACAGGCCGAAGGCGCCATGGAAGGCGTCGTCGTCACCGCGCATAAGGACGGGTCCATCGTTTCGGTCAGCGTGACCAGCGACGCCAAAGGCCACTACGCCTTTCCGGAGAACCGGCTCGAGCCCGGCCACTACACGCTCGCCATCCGCGCCGTCGGCTATGACCTCTCTGCGCCCGCATCGACCGATGTCGTCGCCGAGAAGACGGCCGGTGTCGATCTCAAGCTCGACAAGACCAAAAATCTCGCCAACCAGCTCACCAATGCCGAATGGATGATGAGCTTCCCCGGCACCGAGGAGCAGAAGGCGTTCCTGCTCAACTGCACGAGCTGCCACACGATGGAGCGCATCGCACGCTCGACCCATAATGTCGACGAGTGGATGCAGGTGGTGTCGCGCATGATGGGCTATGGCGCGGTGAGCCAGCCGGTGAAGCCGCAGCCCATGCTCGATCGTTCGCGCGCCGGCAATCCTGAGCAATACCGGCAAGCCGCCGAATATCTCGCCACCGTCAATCTCAGCGCAGTGGACAAGTGGCCCTATGAGCTGAAAACGCTGCCGCGCCCAACTGGCCGCGCCACGCACGCGATCGTGACCGAATACGATATGGGACGGAACACGACCGAGCCGCATGACGTGCAGGTCGATAAGGACGGCAACATCTGGTACACCGATTTCGGCGAGATGTTCATCTCGAAATTCGATCCGAAGACGCTCAAGCTCACCGAATATCCGATCAAGACGTTCAAGCCCGACGCGCCGGTCGGCCTGTTGTCGCTCGAGCCTGACAAGGCGGGCAAATACTGGTTCGACACCATGTACCAGGGCTCGCTCGGTAATCTCGATCCGAAGACTGGCGAGGTCACCTATTATCCGCTGGCGCCGCAATTCAACGACGTCCGAGTGCAGCTCAACTTCACCGGCCTGCGCCACGACGTCGACGGCAAAGTATGGACCAAGAGCGTCGGCACGCAGGATATCTTCCGTGTCGATCTCGCGAGCGGCAATTGGGAGAAATTCCATCCGACCGATGCGCTGCCGCCGGGCCGGCGTTACGGCATCTATCAGGTGATTTCGGACTCCCATAACAATCTGTGGATGGCCGAATTCGATGATGGCCATCTCGGCAAGCTCGACGCCAAGACCTTGCAGGTGACCTGGTACACACCGCCGACCTTGCATTCGCGCATGCGGCGGCTCGAGATCGACGATCAGGACCGCCTCACCATCGCCGAATACCGCGGCAACAAGGTCGCCGTGTTCGATCCCAAGACCGAGCAGTTCACCGAATACAGCCTGCCGCCGTACACGTTCCCGTACCGCGCGCAGTTCGACAAGAACGGCGAACTCTGGTCTTCGACCATGAGCACCGACCGCGTGGTGCGGACCGACCCGAAGACTGGAACCAGCGTCGAATATCTGATGCCGAGCGACACCAATATGCGCACGGTGGCGCTCGACAATTCGACCAGTCCGGTGACCTTCTGGGTCGGCAGCAACCACGACCATTCGCTGGTCAAGGTCGAGCCGCTCGACTAAGCGGATACGCGCGTAGACGTTACGTAATGGCCGGGCTCGTGCCCGGCCATTGTCGTTCGTCGAGCCCCCTTACATCTTGTCTCGTGGCATGGCATCGACGCGGCAGCGGCCGATCACGAAAGCCCGCGATCCAAAGTGAAAAGATCCTGCGGCTGCTGCACGCCGCGCAGCGCATAGCGGCCGACGGAGACCAGTGGATTCTGCTCCGCTCCGAGCGATTCAAAGAAGGCCGATGAAACCAAAATCGGCTGATCGATCAGCCGGCACATCGCGGCAATCCGGCTCACTTCGTTCACCGCGGGTCCGATGACGGTGAAATCGAGCCGCTCGCGGCTGCCGAAATTGCCGTAGACGACGCGGCCGAAATGCAGCGCGAGATAGAGGTCGGTCGCCGGCAAGCCCGCGGTCTGGCGCTGGTCCTTGAGTTTGCCGACGCGGTCGAGCGCGCGTTGCGCCGCGGCGAGCGCCGAGCGGCACGCGGCTTCGCGGTTCGCCCCGGTGAAGATCGCCAGCGTGCCGTCGCCGATCAGCTTGAGAACGTCGCCGCCCTTTTCGTGGATCGCGGAAATGACCGTCTCGGCATAATCGTTGAGGAAGGGAATGATCTCTTCGGTCTGAGCATTATCGCAGATGCGCGTGTAATCGTGCAGATCGCTGAACCACAACACAGCGTCGATCGAGGCCGAAATGCCACGCGTGATGCTGCCTTTGAGCACCCGCGCGCCGGGATCGCGGCCCAGATAGGTCTCGACGAGCGTCCTGGCGATGCGGCCGAGCGTGTCCGATTTGATCGCAAGCGCCAGCGCCGGCGTCAGCCGGCGCAGCGCCTTGACCTGCCAGTCGGAAAAACCGTCCGGCGCGTCGGTCGACCACGACGAATAGACGCAATCCATTTCGCCGATGATGGCGTCGGTGTCGAAGCGGTCGACGACCGCGATGAATTCGGTCATGCCGGCCTGGAACAGATCGGTGAACACCGGAAATTCGGCGATCGTTTGCGCATGCAGCTTTCGCCGCAGCACCGCCTCGCCGGTTTCGAGAAGGCGATAGAACGGGCTTTTCTGCCAGCGCGCCAGCATCTCGGCGTCGCTGAGCTGGGCATATTCGCTGGCGATCGTTGCGGCCTTGGCGGCGTGCCACGCGTAAGCGCGGCCGCCATAGGTCGGATGCAACGTGTCGATGAAGACCTGTGCACGCGTCAGCGGCAGTCCTTGCGCGACAAGCCGGGAGCAGAATTCCGTCACCAGCATGGTTTCGTCGAGACCGCGCAGCCCGGCATCGCAGATCCAGGCCGCAAGCTCGGCAAATTGCGCGTCGTCCATTGTCGGGTCCTGGGGGCTTGCCGGGGGCTCGCCTGGGATGATTGCTTGGTGCTGACCGTGAAATTCGCGTGAGGCGTGCGCAATACGGTGTGCAGACGGCAGATAAGAAAGCCGCCGGTCTTTGCCAAGGTCCCACCCACGAATCAGCGCGCATCGTGTAAATAGGCCTGCGGGGTGACCGCTCTCCATGGAGGTGATCGATTTGGAGGCGATCAATTTGGAGGCGATCCGTATTAGGAGGCGATCCGTGCGGTCGTTGCGCCCGGGCCTGATCGCGGCCGCGGCAGCTTTTGGTCTGATGTCTTCCTTTCTGATGTCCTGCGCGCAACTGAACGACCTCACGCAGAACAAGGATTATACTGCGCTGAGCACGAAGCTCGCGAAGGACATGTCGGAACGCGACGTCGCGAACACGCTCGGCAGCACGCCCGACAAAGCCGATTTGACCACCTGCACCGACCATGCCGGCAAACAATGGCAGTGCCGCACCTGGATCTTTGGCGGCGGCAAGCCGAAGAACAATTTGCGCGTGGTTTTTTATCAGGCCGATGACAGCACGTGGCGCGTCGTGACCTGGGATATGTTCTAAAAATCTATGCGGAATTCAGGTCCGCGCGATGATCTCGCGCTCGCCGCGATGCACGGCGGGCCTATCGGCGGCGATGCCGGGACGGCGGCGCAGCAGCCGGATCGAGCGGCGGCGGCCGATCGTGGTGCGCCGGCGGCGGCGCCAGGTCGGCGCTTCGATACGCACGGCGCCGAGCCGCGCGAACGGCTCGCGCAGGCTGCCGTCATTGTCGGCAACCAGCAGCGGCAGACCGAGCACGCGGCCCCAGCTCTGCCATTCGGCGACGATGTCGTCGCTTTCGCCCGACGCAAACAAGGGCAGCGACAGAGCCGGATCGTCGTGTTCGAGCACGACGGCGATCTCGCTCGGCAATGCGTTGGGTTCGCCTTTGAGGCGGATGGCAACGCCGCGGAACGCGGCGACCGGCATATTCACCGCCATGCGCATGCCGCGGACAGAGCGCCGCAACACCACGCGTTCGCGGTGGAGTTCAACGATGCGCCGCTGTTCGTCGGCTGCCGCATCGGCAGCCTCGAAACGCACGGGCAAAGAGAAGGGGTCGAGCCGCACGACGCGGCTCGACCCGGCAGTGGTCCTGCCGGCTTCCATTTGACGCCTCGAAACTCAGCTCCCCCCGGACTGTGCCGCCCGGTTGCCGCAACCATGCCAGAGCACGGTCGCAATGAGCTTAAAATCCCTGGTTAAGGGCGAGTAGCAGGGTCTGGAACACGTCGCATGATTGACGACTGGTTGCCGCGATGCCGTCATTTTTCGGCAATGCGGGTTGCATCGCGCGCCCCGAGCGCACATCTTGCCGGGACTTGCTTGCGCAAATGCCGTGAGCTTGTGCGTCCCTTCAGTCCCTCATAACGAATTGCCAACCCAAAATGTCCTCGCTCCTCGATCAAACCGCCCTCGCCGAACTTGCTGAACAACTCATTGCCGCCGCACGCCGCGCCGGCGCCGACCAGGCCGATGCCGTCGCCGTGCGCTCGGTCTCGCTCTCCGTCGACGTGCGCGACGGCGCCGTCGAGGAATCGCAACGCGCCGAGGGCGACGACGTCGGCTTGCGCGTGCTGATCGGCCATAAGCAGGCCGCGGTCTCGACCAACGACATCAAGAGCAACGGCCTCGATGCGCTTGCCGAACGCGCTGTCGCCATGGCGCGCGTGGCGCCGGAAGATAAGTTTGCCGGGCTCGCCGATCCGGCACTGCTGGCGCGCGAGTTTCCGGACCTCGATCTGCTCGATGCTGATATGCCGACGGTCGAGGTTCTGGAAAAGCGCGCGCGGCTTGCCGAAGAATCCGGCCTTGCCGTTTCCGGCGTGTCGAAATCGGGCGGCGCATCGGCTTCGGCCGGCATCGGTGGCATGGTGCTCGTCACCTCGGCCGGATTTCGCGGCGTCAGTATCGGTTCGCGCCATTCGGTCTCGATGGCGGCGATTGCCGGCGACGGCACCGGCATGGAGCAGGACTACGACTACTCCTCGACGCTGCATGCCTCGGATCTCGACAACGCCGCAGATATCGGCCGCCATGCCGGCGAGCGCGCGGTGGCGCGCTTGAACCCGCGCAAGGTCGCGACGCGAAAAGTGCCGGTGATCTTCGATCCGCGCATTTCCGGCACGCTGATCGGCCATCTGGCCAACGCCGCCAATGGGGGCGCGATCGCGCGCAAGACGAGTTTTTTGCGCGAAAAGCTCGGCGAGCAAATTTTCGCCAAAGGCATCGACATCGTCGACGATCCGTTGCGCCCGCGCGGCCAGCGCTCACGTGTGTTCGATGCCGAGGGTGTCGCCACGCGCAAGATCAAGATCGTCGACGGCGGCGTGTTGAAAACCTGGATCCTCGATTGCGCCACCGCGCGCGAACTCGATCTGAAAACCACCGGCCACGCCCAGCGCGGCGTGTCCTCGGTGCCCTATCCGAGCCCGAGCAATCTGCATCTCGAGCCGGGAACAAAAACGCCGGACGAACTCATCGGTGAGATCAAGGACGGCTTCTATATCACCGAACTGATCGGCCAAGGCGTCAATCTGGTAACCGGCGATTACAGTCGCGGAGCATCGGGCTTCTGGATCGAGAACGGCCAGCGCACTTTTCCAGTCAGCGAGGTCACGATCGCCGGACATCTGAACGAGATATTTGCAAACCTCACGCCGGCCAACGATCTCGTGTTCCGCTACGGCACCAATGCACCGACCTTGCGCGTGGAGAGCCTGACTGTTGCTGGCCACTGAGCATGATCCAGAAAAGTGGACACCGGTTTTCCGAAAAGATCATGCTCCACTAAAATGGCAGAGCCACAATCGATTAACATGAAACGATTTCGCTCTGAGGTCGAACTGCCCCGCACCGATCTGAGTCACGAGACCAAGCAACTTGCCGTGGCCGTTCGCGAGGCCGGCCTGCTCGCGCTGTCGATGTTCGGCAAGCCGATCAAGAACTGGACCAAAGGCCCGACGCTATCGCCGGTCAGCGAAGCCGATATCGCCGCCGACAACCTGCTGCGCCAGCGGCTCAGCGCCATAAATCCAAACATTGCCTGGCTATCCGAGGAAAGCGTCGACGATCCGGCGCGACTCGATGCGCGATCGGTCTGGATCGTCGATCCGATCGACGGCACTCGCGCCTATATCGGCGGGCTGCCCGATTGGGCGGTATCGGCGGCGCTTGTCGAAGACGGCCGGCCGGTCGTGGCTTGTCTTTATGCGCCGGCGCTTGATGAGTTCTTCGCGGCGCGCACCGGCGGCGGCGCCACGCTCAACGGCGCGCCGATTGCGGCGAGCGCCGGAACCGACATCGAGGGTGCCCGAATCGCTGGCCCGCGCAAGCTGATGGAGCGGCTTGAAACTTTCGCCCCGCCTTTTTCCATCATGCCGCGGGTGCGGTCGCTGGCGCTCCGTCTGACGCGCGTCGCACAAGGCGTTTTTGATGCCGCTATTGCCGGCGGCAGCAGCCATGATTGGGACCTTGCAGCGGCCGATCTTTTGGTGCACGAAGCGGGCGGTACATTGACACCCGTCGGGGGCGGGACAGTGACCTATAATCGTCCTGTGCCGCGGCACGGGATGCTCGTCGCGGCCGGCCGGGACAGGCACGCGGCGCTCATGAAACTCCTCGGGGATGGACGCCTTGCGTCATCATAAGCATCGCGGATTGAGCGCGCGGATCAACTATCATGTCGGACACCCAGCCTGCAAAGCAGCTCCTTCACCTCGTCTTCGGCGGCGAACTCGACAGCGTGTCGAAGACGGAGTTCAAGGATCTCGAGAGCCTCGACGTCGTCGGCGTCTATCCGAACTACGCCACCGCCTACATGGCCTGGAAGGCCAAGGCGCAGGGCACGGTCGATAACGCGCAGATGCGATATTTCATCGTGCATCTGCATCGCCTGCTCGACGAGCCCGAGGCTCCGAAGACTTAGAGCATGATCCCGAAAAGTGGAAACCGGTTTTCGGAAAAGATCATGCTCCGACCCAAGAAGCTCTAGCGGGACGGCGGGATGCGGGTATGGCGTCAGATCAGGCGGCAGCGGTGGGCCAAGGTGACTATCGGCGTGGTCGCCGCCGAATATCTGCGCTTTGTCGGTAAGACCACCCGCTTCACGCTTGAGCCGGACGACATCTACGCCCGCGGCGAAGCAGACATGCCGATCATTCTCGCCTTCTGGCACGGGCAACATCTCTTGGCGCCGATGGCGCGCCAGTCCAATCATCGCGTCAACATGCTGGTGTCGCGGCATCATGACGGCGAGGTCAATGCGATTGCCGCACGGCGGCTTGGCGTCGGCACCATCCGCGGCTCGGGCAACCACGGCGGCAGTTTCGTCCACAAAGCCGGAGTCGCCGCCTTTCAGGCCATGTTGGACTCGCTGGCCGAAGGCAGCTCCATCGCGCTATCGGCCGACGTGCCGAAAGTGGCGCGCGTCGCCGGGATGGGCATCATCAAGCTGGCGCAAGCGTCCGGCCGGCCGATCTATCCAAGCGCCATTGCGACGAGCCGCCGCTACATTCTCGACAATTGGGATCGCACCACCATCAATCTGCCGTTCGGCCGCGGCGCCGGCGTCGCGGCCGAACCCTTGCTTGTTCCGCGCGAGGCCGACGACGACGCGCTCGAAGCGGCGCGGCAATTGCTCGAAGAGCGGCTCAACGCGGCAACGCAGCGCGCTTATGAAATGGTCGATGCGCCGGGCGGCAAAAGCTGAGAATCATGCCGCGTTCCGTCCTGCGAAAAGGCTGCCCGCTTATTGCGTCCGCCGCATCGTTCGCTGACAATGCCGGCTTCGCCGAATTCACGACCGACAGCCGGGAATTATCGTCGACGAAGATGTTTGATCGTTGCCCTGCTACTGATAAAGCGGCAAGACGGCGTCACGGAAGCGTGCAGCGAGACAAAGAAGAGTGTCGGGAGGAGTGAGTTTGCCCAAACGCCTGCCGCTTGCACTGCGCCTTTACCAGCTCGCGTCGGCCGCCGGATCGCCGGTGGCGCCGCAAGTCCTGGCGCGGCGTCTCAAGCGCGGCAAGGAACATGCCGAGCGTCTGTCGGAAAGACGCGGCGAGCCGAGTCTCGAACGGCCATCCGGACCGCTGATCTGGGTGCATGGCGCAAGCATCGGCGAAATGCTCGCGGCGGTGCCGTTGATCGAGCGATTGCGCGCACGGGACTTCGCGGTCCTGGTGACGTCGGGCACGGTCACTTCGGCGGCGCTCGCCGAGCAACATCTTCCGGACGGCGCGATTTATCAGTTCATTCCGCTCGACGCGCCGCGGTTCGTCCAGCGTTTCCTGGCGCATTGGAAACCGGGACTGGCGCTCTTCGTCGAATCCGATCTGTGGCCCAACCTGATTTTGTCGTGCGCCGAGCGCAGAATTCCAATGATCGTCATCAACGGCCGCTTATCGGAGCGCTCGTTCGGCCGCTGGCAGCGCCTGCGCGGTGTAATCGCGGCTCTGCTCGGTCGTTTCGATCTCTGCCTCACCCAATCCGCCGCCGATGCTGAGCGCTATGCCGAACTCGGCGCGCCGCGCGTGAGCTCGACGGGCAATCTCAAGCTCGACGTGCCGCCGCCGTCGGCCGATGAATCCGTTCTTAAGGATATGCGAGAGCTGATCGGCAACCGGCCGGTTATCGTCGCGGCCTCGACGCATCCCGGCGAGGAAACCGCCGTCATCACCGCGCATCGCCGTCTGCGTGCCAAATTCCCGACGCTGTTGACCGTGATCGTGCCGCGTCATCCGGTGCGCGGCCAGAGCATCGTCGACCTCGCACAAACGGCTGGCCAGACCGTGGCACTGCGCTCGCAAAGCGCGCAACCGATGCCGGATATCGGCATCTACGTCGCCGACACATTGGGCGAGCTCGGCCTGTTCTATCGCTTGGCGCCGATCGTATTCATGGGCGGTTCGCTTGCCGAGCACGGCGGGCAAAACCCGATCGAAGCGATCCGGCTCGGCGCCGCCGTGGTGCACGGTCCGCATGTCTGGAACTTCGCTGAGATCTACGGCACGCTCGACAAAGCGCAGGGCGCCGATCTGGTCGGCGACGAGGAAGCGCTGACCGAACGGATCGGCGCCTGGCTTGCCGACGCGGCGGCGCGCAAGACGGTTGCGGAGGCCGCGGCCAAGACCGTCGCGCAACTCGGCGGCGGATTGCAACGTACTCTGGCCGCGCTCGACCCTTATCTGATGCAGCTTCGCCTGGAGCAGCAGGCGTCTTAGTCTCGGCCGCTATTCGGCTTCGCTTGACGTCTCGGGCAGATTCTTTTGCCCGCAGATTTTTGGGGGATCGATCTCTTGCGATCAGCGCCTTGTGGGGTCACGTGATGCGCGAGCCGGCGTTCTGGTGGCAGTCCGGCTCGGGTGGCTGGCTTGAACCTTTGGCCGCGATCTACGGCGCGGTCGCTGCGGCGCGCATGCGGCTGCGCGGGCGGCGCGCTGGGGTGCCGGTCATCTGTGTTGGCAATCTCACCGTCGGCGGCGCCGGCAAGACGCCGGCGGCTCTCGCGGTGGCGCATTTGCTTCATGCCGCCCATGAGCGGCCGTTTTTTCTCACCCGCGGCTATGGCGGACGGCTTCCCGGACCGGTGCGCGTCAATCCTAGGGTTCATTCTTCGGCAGACGTCGGCGACGAGCCGCTCTTGCTGGCGCGATTGGCCCCAACCGTCGTGGCGCACAACCGCGCGGCCGGCGCGCAATTCGCGCAATATGCCGGCGCGAGCGTCATCGTCATGGACGACGGCCTGCAAAATCCGGCGCTCGTCAAAGACCTCGCCATCGTAGTGGTCGACGGCCGCCGCGGTATCGGCAATGGCCGCGTCATTCCGGCGGGCCCGCTGCGTGCGCCGCTGCAAACGCAACTCGACCGCGCGCAGGCGCTCATCGTGGTCGGACCGCCCGATCGTGCGCTGGACATCAAAAATCGCGCCGAGCAAAAAGGCACGCCGGTCTTTCATGCGAGCCTCGAACCCGACCGCGGCATCATTTCAGCGATCGGCCGCCGCAAAGTGCTGGCCTTCGCCGGCATCGGCAATCCGGACAAATTCTTTGCGACCTTGACCGAGGCGGGCGTCGCAATCGCCGAACGTATCGGCTTTGACGACCATCACCGCTTCACGGCGGCGCAGGCGCAGGATCTTTTGGCGCGGGCGCGGGCTGCAAATCTGATGCTTGTCACCACCGAAAAAGATCTGGCGCGGCTTTCCGGCGATCCGCAGCTCGCCGAACTTGCGCAGCACGCCAGTGCGCTACCGGTACGGCTCGTCGTGCAGGAGCTTGATCAGTTTCGGCAGCTCGTGCTCGGCGCGCGGACGCGTCGTTGAGCCGCGTCGTTGATCAATGTGCCGCGTTATTTTCTGTAAGCGGGCCCCTGATGCTGCAAGACCGCCTCAGGTGTCGCATAGGCTTCCTGCAGATCGACGCTCCAGTAGCGCAGCTCCTCGAGCGGTATCGGCACGCCGGTCACCGCACAGCGCACAAAGGCCCCCGGCCGCACGATTCGGAAATCGCCGTCGAGATATTTGATTTCGGCCTCTCCCGGCATCGGTTGCGGACGATCGGTGCGGTTGAGCAATTATACCTCCGGCGGCTCAGGACGCCTTGGCGGCGCAGCGAATTTTCATCAGAGGACCGGCCCACGGCGGGCCGGTCACGAAGCTCAGTCACGAAACCGAAACATAATCTTTCCGTCACCAAGACGAAAGGCACTTTGCCACGCTACGGCTTCGGCCGCCGATAGCTACGGACCGGTATGCTATGTAGGATCGGGGCGCGTGTTGGACGCGAGAAGAGATTGGAACCGAGCTTGGCTCAGACCCTGACGCGCCGGATCCCGATATGGATAATCTCCAAAGCCCTGCTTCTCGTCCTCGGCGCGGCCCTTGCTGCGATGATCGTCTGTGCGCCGGCCATCGCCGCCGAACCCGAACATGTCGACATTCCCGACGGCGAATTGACCCTGCATGCCTCGCTGTACCGGCCCGACGGCGCCGGACCGTTTCCCGCGGTGGTGGTGCTGCACGATTGCAGCGGCCTCGTCCATCATCGGCCCATTACCGAGACGCGACACTACATCGAATGGGCGCGGCTCCTCGTGACCGACGGCTTCGTCGTGCTGTTTCCGGATTCCTTCGGCTCCCGCGGCATCGGACCGCAATGCCACGAGCGCAATCGCAAGGTGCGCGCATCGCGTGAGCGCGTCGGTGACGCCAATGCCGCGCGGCACTGGCTGCAGGCACAAAGCTATGTGAAGCCCGATCACGTTTCGCTGCTCGGCTGGTCGAGCGGTGGCACCGCTGCACTATGGACGGTGCGGCCGACGGCGGCGCCACGCGACGGCAGCACCGATTTCCGCTCGGCGGTCACGTTCTATCCGAGCTGCCGCAGGCTGCACGACACCGCTTGGAGCGCGCGCGTGCCGACGCTGATTCTTGTCGGCGCGGCCGACGATTGGACGCCGGCATCGGTGTGCCAGCAGATGGTCGCCGGCGCGCGCGATCGCAGCGCGCGGGTGCAGATCGTCGTCTATCCGGGCGCGCAACACCAATTCGACCGCGCCAATTCGCCGATCAGATTACACACCGGCCTCTTCAATACCGTCGATCCGGCCGGCCGCGCCCATAGCGGCACCAATCCGGCCGCCCGCACCGACGCGCTCAAACGCGTGCCGGAATGGCTGCAACGCTGAGAGCGCAGCGCGGGTCTCTAGAACAAACTGCCTTGGCCCGAACTGCCGCGGGGCGGCCGCGGCTTGGCGGGCTCACCGGGTGACTTGTCGACGGGTTTAGCGGGCGATGCCGCACCGCCATCGGCGCGGGCATCAACACGGCCGTCGCCGAATTCGATCTCGATCGCCATGCCCGCAGTGACGGCGCTCGCGGTATGCAGCGGCCGGCCGTCGGCGTCGCGGACCAGCGCAAAGCCGCGCGCCAAGACGCCGCGATAGGAAAACGCCGCCAGCAATTGCGCGCCGCGTTCCGCCCGCGCCTGCCGCACCGCGATGAACTGACCGACCGCGCGGCGCGCGCGTTCGCCGAATGCATGGACCCGCTCGGCTTCGCGCGCGATGCGCGTGCGATGCACTTGAATATTAGCGGCCACGCCTGCGCGCATCCGCGACGCCAGGCCGGCATAGCGTTCGCGCCGGCGCTCGATATTTGTGCGCAACAATTGCGGGCCGAGCCTGCCGCCGATGCGCGAGAAATCGACGCGATGGATCTGGGCATTGGCGTGAAGCGCGCGGGACAGCCGTGATGCCGCGTGATCGAGCCGCTGCCGCGGTTGCGCCAGCACTTCATCGGCATCCGGCAGGGCGCGGGCGGCCGAGCGCAATTCGCTCCACCGCGCCTCGTGACAGCGCCGCCAGCAGGCGAGCGCGCGGCGGGCAAAGGAATCGACATTGAGCAGGAG
Organism: uncultured Alphaproteobacteria bacterium; assembly: GCA_963746715.1. Taxonomy (GTDB): domain Bacteria; phylum Pseudomonadota; class Alphaproteobacteria; order Rhizobiales; family Xanthobacteraceae; genus BOG-931. The sequence continues at coordinate 196,901 of CAVVCW010000010.1, forward strand.
ATCGGCGCGCACCGGCACCGCCATTTCGGCGGCCGCCGTCGGCGTCGGCGCGCGGCGATCGGAGGCGAAATCGATCAGCGTCACGTCGGTCTCGTGGCCGACCGCGGAAATCAGCGGAATGAAGCTTGCGGCCGCGGCCCGCACCACGATTTCCTCGTTGAACGACCATAGGTCCTCGAGCGAGCCGCCACCACGCGCGACGATGATGAGATCGGGCCGCCGCGGCAAAACTCCCGTCGCGCGCTCCGGCAGCGCATTGAAGCCTTCGATGGCGGCCGCGACTTCGGCGGCCGAGCTTTCGCCCTGCACTTTCACCGGCCAGACCAGAACATGGCGCGGAAAGCGATCGGCGAGCCGATGCAGAATGTCGCGAATGACGGCGCCGGTCGGCGACGTCACGACGCCGATCACCTCGGGCAGGAACGGCAGAAGCTGCTTGCGGGCCTCCTCGAACAGGCCTTCTGCGGCAAGCTTCCTTTTGCGTTCTTCGAGCAGCGCCATCAGCGCGCCGATGCCAGCGGGCTCGAGCGTGTCGATGACGATCTGGTATTTCGAGGAGCCGGCGAAGGTGGTGAGCCTGCCGGTGACGACGACGTCGAGGCCCTCTTCGGGCTTCACCCGCATGCGGTTGAACGTGGTCTTCCAGATCACCGATTCCAGAACCGCCTTGTCGTCCTTGAGCCGGAAATAGACATGGCCGGAGGGCGACGGGCCGCGGAAGCCGGAGACTTCGCCGCGGACCCGGACATAGCCATAGGCATCCTCGACGGTCTTTTTTAGCGCCGAGGACAGTTCCGAGACCGACCATTCGGGAATATTGGCGAGCGGCGGCCCGGCCACGGCGCCTGCGGCCGGGCCGGACGCGGAGCCGGGTTCATGGTCGATTTCGGCGGTGATTCTGCTGCGAGCCATGTCGCCATTCTATATGACCCTGCCGTGGGGCGGAAAACAGCACCGCGAGGCGTAATCCCCGTGGAACACACGCTTGCGGCCGGCTCCGCCTCTTGTCCTCACCGCCGCTGCCCGCTAACCCGAAGGCGCAGCGGTTAGACATCCCATGAATATCCTCATTCTTGGCTCCGGCGGCCGCGAACATGCGCTGGCCTGGAAGATCGCGGCGAGCCCGCTGTCGGACCGGCTTTACTGCGCGCCGGGCAATGCCGGCATCGCGCGCGAAGCCATCTGCGTTGCGCTCGACATTGCCGACCATGCGGCGGTGATCACCTTTTGCCGAACGAATCACATCGATTTTGTCGTGGTCGGGCCTGAGGCGCCGCTCTGCGCCGGCATCGTCGACGATCTTGAGGCCGCCGGCATCAAGGCCTTCGGCCCGAGCAAGGCCGCGGCGCGGCTCGAAGGCTCGAAGGGCTTCACCAAGGATCTGTGCCGCAAGAACGGCATCCCGACTGCCGCCTACGAACGCTTCACCGCGATCGCGCCGGCCAAGGCCTACCTGCGCGCACGCGGCGCGCCGATCGTGATCAAGGCCGACGGGCTCGCTGCCGGCAAAGGCGTGGTGGTGGCGCAAAGCCTCGCCGAAGCGGAAGACGCCGTCGACATGATGTTTGCTGGCGGGCTCGGAGATGCCGGCGGCGAAATCGTCATCGAGGATTTTCTCGACGGCGAGGAAGCGTCCTTCTTCGCGCTCTGCGATGGCGATACTGCGATCGCGCTGACCACCGCGCAGGATCACAAGCGCGCCTATGACGGCGACAAGGGACCGAATACCGGCGGCATGGGTGCCTATTCGCCGGCACCGAATATCGACGAGGCGGTGGCGACGCGCGTCATGACCGAGATCATCACACCGACGCTCAGAGCGATGAAGGCCATGGGCTGCCCGTACAAAGGCGTGCTCTATGCCGGCCTGATGATCACGGCCGAAGGGCCAAAACTCATCGAATACAATGCGCGCTTCGGCGATCCGGAAACGCAGGTGCTGATGCTGCGCCTGAAATCGGATCTGGTGCCGGCGCTATTGGCCTCGCGCGACGGCATGCTCAAGAACTTCGATCTGCGCTGGTCCGGCGAGCCAGCGCTCACCGTGGTGATGGCGGCCAAGGGCTATCCCGGGGCTTATCAGCGTGGCAGCATGATCGAAGGGCTCGACGCGGCGCGCGACGTCGAAGGCGCCGAGATTTTCCATGCCGGCACCAAAGCCGATGGCGAAAAAATCCTCGCCAATGGCGGACGCGTGCTCGACGTCTCGGCCGTCGGCGAGACGGTGCGCGAAGCGCAGACGCGCGCTTATGAGGCGGTGTCGCGCATCCACTGGCCCGACGGCTTCTACCGCCACGACATCGGCTGGCGCGCTGTGGCACGGGAAAACGAGCGAAAGAAAAAATAAGGCCCGATCTCGCAGCTAGATTTCGCAGGCGCCCGCACTATCGTTGGAGCATGATCTTTTCCGAAAACCGGTCTCCACTTTTCGGGATCATGCTCTAGACTCCCGCGCGATGAGTGATCGCCAGACCGCCTTTTCCGGTACGCGCGAGGTCGCCGAACGGCTGCGCTTCGATGTCGCGCGGCTTGAAGCGTTTTTGCGCGACAAGGTGCCGGGATTCGCCGGGCCGGCCGTGGTCAGCCAGTTCAAGGGCGGCCAGTCCAATCCGACCTATCTCGTCGAGACGCCGTTGCGCCGTTACGTGTTGCGGCGCAAGCCGCCGGGAAAATTGCTGCCCTCGGCGCACGCCGTCGACCGCGAATTCCGCGTTATCAGCGCCCTCCACGCTCAGGCATTTCCGGTTGCCGAGCCCGTGCTGTATTGCGCCGACGACAGCATCATCGGCACCGCCTTCTTTCTTATGGCGCATGTCGACGGCCGCGTGTTCTGGGAGCCGCAGATGCCCGCCTCCGACCCGATGGAGCGCGGCCGCGTCTATGACGCCATGAACGCGACCTTGGCACAGCTACACGCATTCGATCCGGCTGCGATCGGCTTGTCCGATTACGGCCGCGGCGAAAATTACGTGGCGCGGCAGGTCGAGCGCTGGTCGAAGCAATATCGGGCGTCCGAAACGCAGCATATCGACGAGATTGAGAAGCTGATCGCCTGGCTGCCCGCGCATCTGCCGCCGCCGCAACCGTCGCGCCTGGTGCACGGCGACTACCGGCTCGACAATATGATCCTGGCGCCGGATGCGCCGAAGATCGCCGCCGTGCTCGATTGGGAATTGTCGACGCTCGGCGATCCGCTGGCGGATTTTTCCTATCATCTGATGCAGTGGCATATGCCGCACTCGGATGCCGGCACCGGCTCGCTGGTCGGCTTCGATCTTGCCGCGCTCGGCATTCCGGCGTTGCCGGCCTATGTCGATGCCTACGTGGCGCGCACCGGGCTCGATCCGCGGCCGCATCTGCCGGTCTATTTCGCCTATAATTTCTTCCGCCTCGCCGCCATCATGCAGGGCATCGCCGGCCGCGTGCGCGACGGCACCGCGACGAGCGCTTATGCGGCGGCCAAAGCCGAACTGGTGCACCCGCTTGCGGCCAAGGGTTTTGAATTCGCCCGCGAGGCGGGAGCGTGAGCAAGCCGACATGAAAACTTTTGCCTTGGCGCTCGGCGGCGGCGGCGCGCGCGGGCTTGCCCATATCGCCGTGATCGAGGCGCTCGACGAGATGGGCGTCAAGCCGGCCGCGATCGCCGGCACCTCGATCGGTTCGCTGATCGGCGCGTCCTATGCCGCCGGCATGAGCGGCAAGGACATCCGCCACCACGTCATCGCCTTCGCTCACGACTGGAGCCGGACGCGGCGCCGCCTGATGACGACGCGCGCCGGCAATCTTACTGACCTGTTGTCCGGCCGCTTGAGCCAAGTGACGCAGATGGACGCCGAGAAGTTCTGCGAGCAGTTCCTGCCGAGCCGCGTGCCGGATGACTTCGCAGCGCTCGAAATTCCGCTCATCGCCATGACCACCGATCTGCACCGGCGCAGCGAATTGCCGATCACATCGGGGCCGCTGCGCCCGGCGCTCGGCGCCTCCATCGCCATCCCCGGCCTGTTTCGTCCCGTCGTCATCGGCGGCCGGGTCCTGATCGACGGCGGCACCACCAATCCGATGCCGTTCGATAGACTGATCGGACTTGCCGACCGCGTCATTGCCATCGACGTGCACGGCATCCCCGAGGCGGACCGCGTCGACATCCCGAATTCCTGGGATACGGTCTATGCCGCAGCTTTGGTCATGGGCGGCGCCATCATCGCGGCAAAGCTCGACCATGCACCGCCCGATCTCGTGATCCGGCCGAATGTCAGCACGTTCCGCACGCTCGGTTTCCTGCAGGCAAGCGCGATCATCCGCACCGCCGAAGCGGTGAAAGGCGAGATCAAGGACAAGCTCGGAAAGCTGTTGGCGGACTGACGCTCAGGCGTCTTCAGTCACTGCCCATTGATCGGCGTCGTCGCGCTCGCCGATCATGGCAAGACCGTTGGCGATCGAGAGAAGCTCGTCACCGGACTCGATCTTGCCGGAGCCAAATCTCCGCTCGAACACCTGGCGCACCGCGGGCACGAATGACGTGCCGCCGGTGAGGAATACTTTGTCGATGGCCTCGGCTTCGATATTCGCGCCGCTCATGACGCTATCCAGCGCTTTTTCCATGCGGCGCAGGTCGTCGGCGATCCATTGCTCGAAATCGCCGCGCTTGATACGAACATCGAAATCATTGCCGAGCGGCGGAAAGCGCAATTCGACTTCGTCCTCGGACGACAGCCGCGCCTTGGCGTCCGAGATCGCTTTGTAGAGCGGATAGCCTTGATCGTCCTCGATCAAGTCGATCATCAGTTCGATCTTGTCGGGTTCAGTGCACCAACGCACGAGGCCTTTGAGGTCGCGAAACTCGTCCATGGTCTTGAGCACCGAAAGCTGATTCCAGCGGGCAAAATTCGCGAACAGGCTCTGCGGCAGTTCGAGCATCTTGCCCATATGCCGGTACTGGCTGCCCTTGCCGAGCTTCGGCAAGACGACATTGTCGATGATTCGATAATCGAAATTGTCGCCGGCGATACCGACGCCGCCATGGCCGAGCGGCTGCGCACTCAGCGTATTACCGGAAATCTCGAAGCGAATGATCGAATAGTCCGTCGTGCCACCACCAAAATCGGCGACGAGCACCGTTGCCGATCGCTCCAGATTGCGGGCGAAGAAAAAGGCGGCGGCCACCGGCTCGTAAACATGGAGGATTTCGGAAAAGCCGAAACGGCGCAACGCCGCGTCGTAGCGCTGCCGCGCCAGCGCCGCGTCCGGCTGCGCGCCGGCAAACTCCACCGGGCGGCCCACCACCAGACGTGGCGGCAATTCATTGAGCTGCGCACTTTCGTAGTGACGAATACGCGCGAAGAGCGATTCCAGCAAATCTTCGAATTTGTAGCGCTTGCCGTAGACATAGGTGCCTTGGAAATGCGGGCTGGCGCCGAATGTCTTGAACGATTGAATGAAGCGGCATTCGCCGGGATGGTCGATGAATTGGTGGATGGCATAGGGGCCCGCCTCGACACGCAACTGCCGGCCGTCGCGCGCCGAAGTCTGCCAAAAGCACAGTGCCGACCGCAGGGCCTCGACCGGCGCCCCATCGATCGGGCACGAGATCGGGCGGGCCCTGCGGTCCGGCTGAATTTGCGACAGCACGGTATTCGTCGTGCCGAAATCGAGGCCGAGCGCTTTGGGCATAGGACTGTGGGGTTAAAAGGCGGAAGCGCCGCCGCAGCGGCGCAAGGCGGGAACGAGAGGACGAGATACCGCCTTGCAGAGGCTTGGAATATGTCGTTTCAGCGGCGTTCCCTGAAAAAATTGACGAGCAGCGCCGATGCCTCCGCTTCGCCGAGCCCGCCATAGATCTCCGGCCGGTGGTGGCAGGTCGGCGAGGCAAAGAACTGCACGCCGTTGTCCACCGCGCCGCCTTTGGGATCGCCCGCGCCGTAATAGAGCCTGCGGATGCGGGCAAAGGACACCGCGCCGGCGCACATGGCGCAGGGCTCAAGCGTGACATAGAGGTCGCAATGATCGAGCCGTTCCGAGGCCAGCACGGCGGCGGCCTGACGAATGGCGACGAGTTCGGCATGGGCCGTCGGATCGCGCTCGGCCAGCGTCCGGTTGCCGGCCCGGGCGATGACGGCGCCCTCGCGCGCAATCACGCAGCCGACCGGCACCTCGCCGCGGGCCGCTGCGGCGCGGGCCTCCTCAAGCGCCAAATCCATGAAAGATGGCATGAAAGATAAGTTGGTCAAATTAGTTGGTTCTCTCGGGTCCACTCTGCTATCAGCCGCCGCTGAAGGATCAAATATGGACGGCAACAACGACCAGCACAAACCCGGCGAGCGCATCGCCAAGGTGATCGCCCGCGCCGGGCTCGCCTCGCGGCGTGAGGCCGAAGACTGGATTGCCGCTGGGCGGGTGGCCGTCAATGGCGAGGTGATCCGTTCGGCGGCCCTGAATGTAACGGAGCGCGACAAGATCAGCGTCGACGGCGAGGCGCTGCCGCAGCGCGAACGCACACGGCTGTTCCTTTACCACAAGCCGCGCGGGCTGCTCACGACACATTCGGACCCGCAGGGCCGGCCGACTATTTTCCAGAAGCTGTCGAAAGGCCTGCCGCGCCTGATCAGCGTCGGCAGGCTCGATTTCAATACCGAGGGCCTGCTGCTTTTGACCAATGACGGCGAGCTCGCCCGCGCGCTCGAATTGCCGGCAACCGGCTGGCTGCGGCGCTACCGCGTGCGCGCGCACGGCGCGATCACCCAGGACAAGCTTGATGCATTGCGCCAGGGCATCACCATCAGCGGCATTCACTACGGCGCGATCGAGGCTGCGCTCGAGCGCGTGCAAGGCTCGAACCTCTGGCTCACCTTTGCCATTCGCGAGGGCAAGAACCGCGAGGTGCGCACCGTTCTGTCACATCTCGGCCTTGAAGTGACGCGGCTCATCCGCGTGTCGTTCGGTCCGTTTCAGCTTGCCGAGCTTGAGGAAGGCGCGGTCGAGGAGGTCAAAACACGTGTGCTGCGCGAACAGCTCGGCGAGAAGCTGATTGCGCTCGCGGAGCTTGATTTCTCCGGGCCGGCGACGATGCGCGCAGAACCCGAAGCACCGCAGCGGCCGGAGCGGCGCCCGCGCGACGGGACGCGCGCCACGCCGTGGTCGAAGAAGCCAGCCCAGAAATCCAATGACGAACGACCGAAGCAAAAGCGCAGAAGCAAAGGCGCCGAGCATGCCTGGCGCGCGCATGACGAGGAGCGGCCGACAAAGAAACTGCGGCGCAAGTTTCGCGGCGCTCGCGCCGAAGATGCGCGGCCGCATCCGGGCGGCAAGATGCGGGCGGCTGCGTTAACCGATCGCAAAGGCCGGCGCGTGGCGGTTGAGCGCTATGGCGAGCCGCTGGCGCGGGAAATGCCGCGCGAAGAATCCGCAAAGCAATTCAGCAAAGGCGGCCGTTTCGAACGCGCAAGCGAGCGCCCAAGCAGGCGCCCGCATAAGCCGTCCGGCCGCCGCCGCGCGCCGGACCGGGCGCGTGGCGCGCGTCCGCGCCAGCCCAAGAGTAAAGATTGATGCGCATCGTCGGCGGACGTTTGCGCGGGCGAGCGCTCGCCGGTCCGAAATCGCAAGGCATCAGACCGACCGCCGACCGGCTGCGTGAGTCGCTGTTCAATATTCTCCACCACGCCTATGACGATCCGATCACCGGCGCGCGCGTGCTCGATCTCTTTGCCGGCACCGGCGCGCTCGGCATCGAAGCGCTGTCGCATGGCGCGGCCTTCACGCTTCTGCTCGACGACGGCGCCGAGGCGCGCGCGCTGCTGCGCGAGAACGTCACCACGCTCGGGCTTGGCGGCGTGACCAAGATCTTCCGCCGGGACGCCACCAAGCTCGGACCGGTCGAGCCGCTCGGACCGTTTTCGCTCGCTTTCCTCGATCCGCCCTACGGGCAAAATCTCGCCGAGAAGGCGCTGGCCTCGGCGCGCGCCGGCGGCTGGCTCACGCCGGATGCGCTGATCGTGGTCGAAGAAGCGGTCAAATCCGCCTTCGCCGCGCCGGAAGGCTTTTCCGAACTGGAGCGCCGCCGTTATGACGATACCGAGTTCGTGATCTTGCGGGCGACGGCGCGTTGAACGTCACTGCGCATCGGCGCTGATCCCGGCGGCGTGAACAACCTTGCCCCAGCGCTCGACTTCATCCGCCAGGAACTTCTTCAGATATTCCGGCGTCCGCCGCTCCGGCGCGGCGATCTCGAGACCTAAACCCTCAAGCCGTCCGCGGATGGCCGGGTCGTCGAGCGTGTCGCTCATCGCCTTGTTGAGCTTGTCGACGATCGGCCGCGGCGTGCCGGGCGGCAGGAAGAACGCGTTCCAGACGCTCGCTTCGACACCCGGCAGGCCCTGCTCGCCGGTGGTCGGCAGGTCGGGAATGATCTTGACCCGATGCGCCGACATCACCGCAACACCTTTGACGGTGCCCTCTTTCGCCAGTGCTGCGCCGGTCTGGATCGTCGAGCACATGTAATCGATACGGCCGCCGATCAGGTCCTGCTGCGCCGGAGCCTCGCCGCGATAGGGCACGTGGGTGACATTGACGCCCATCGCCAGTATTGAGCAGCACGCACGGCAGATGCGTGCCGGAGCCGACGCCGGCTGAGCCGAACTGCATCTTGCTCTGGTTGGCTTTCACGTAGGCGATAAACTCTTGCAGGTTCTGCGCCGCCAGATCCTTGCGGGCAATGAGGATGCGCGGCGATTCCGATGCGAGCCCGACCGGAGTGAAATCGGTGAGCGAATTATAGAGCGGCGTCTTGTAGAGCGACTGGCTATAGGCGTGCGTGCCGCTATTGCCGATCAGCATCGTGTAACCGTCGGGATCGGCCTTGGCGACGCGCGCGCTGCCGGCCATGCCGGCCGCGGCGCCGACATTCTCGACCACGATCGGCTGGCCGAGCAGTTCGCCCATGCGCTGCGCCTGGATGCGCGCGGACAGATCGACGCCGCCTCCGGCCGAAAACGGCACGATCATCGTGATCGGCCGGTTCGGCCAATTGTCGGCAAGCGCCGGTCCGGCGATAAGCGTTGCGAATGCAACGGACACCACACGCATCATTTTCATAGATCAACGCCTTCCAAACAGCCGCTCGATGTCGGTGAGTTTCAGTTCCACATAGGTCGGACGGCCGTGATTGCATTGGCCGGAATTGGGCGTGGCTTCCATCTCGCGAAGGAGCGCATTCATCTCTTGCGGCTTCAAGCGCCGCCCGGCGCGCACCGAGCCGTGACAGGCCATCGATGACGCCACCTGCATCAGCCGCCGTTCGAGCGGCAAGGTCTCGTCCCATTCGCTCATATGCTCGGCGAGATCGCGGACCAGGCCCGCGCCGTCGATCTCGCCAAGCAACGAAGGCGTTTCACGCAGCGCCACGGCGCCCGGACCGAAAGATTCGAGCACAAGGCCAAACCGCGCCAGTTCGTCGGCGCGTGCGGTGAGCCGTTCGACATCGGCCTCGTCCAGTTCGACGATTTCAGGAATGAGCAGGATTTGTCGCGGCACGCCATCGGCATCGAGCGCGGCTTTGAGCTTCTCATAGACGATGCGCTCGTGCGCCGCATGCTGGTCGACGATGACGAGGCCGTCACGCGTCTGCGCAACGATATAAGTCTCGTGCACCTGCGCGCGCGCCGCGCCGAGCGGGTGATCGAGCAATTCGGCCGGCACCGCCTCCCCTTTGGCGTCTTCCGCAGCTTCGGCAAAGCCGGGACGCAAATCGGCAACCGGCCCGCCGACGTCGAAGGCGGCCTGTGCCGCTTCGGCAAAGGCGCCGCGCAACGGCGCAAAGGGCCGGCGCGTATCGGGCCGCGCCGGCGAACGCCGCCAATCCCAGCCGCGCTGCGGCGCGACCGCCGGCCGGAACGCGGCGATGGTCGCCGAGCCGCCGGTGGTCGCCGCCCGCGTGCTTTCACGCGCCAGGGCCGCCTTGAGCGAACTCACGATCAGCGCGCGGACGAGACCGGCATTGCGGAAGCGCACTTCGGCCTTGGCCGGGTGCACATTCACGTCGACCTCGGGCGCCGGCAGTGTGACGAACAGGGCAAGCAGCGGATGCCGGTCGCGCGGCAGGTAATCGGCATAGGCGCCGCGCACCGCGCCGAGGAGAAGCTTGTCGCGCACCGGGCGGCCATTGACGAAGAGATACTGGCCGAGCGCATTGGCGCGCGTGAGCGTCGGCAGTGCGGCAAAGCCCTCGACGACGACGCCGTCGCGTTCGGCGGCGATCTCGACCGCGTTGGCGCGGAAATCGGCGCCGAGCACATCGCCGAGCCGGGCGAGCCGTCCGGCGGCGCCGGGCAACGCCGCGGCGAAAGTCACGGGCGCCCGCTCTTCGCCGGCGAGCGTGAAGGCGACATCCGGCCGGCTCATGGCGAGCCTGCGCACCACTTCGCGGACGGCCTCGGCTTCGGTGCGGTCGAGCTTGAGAAATTTGAGCCGCGCCGGGGTCGCGTAGAACAGGTCGCGCACTTCGACGCGGGTGCCCTCGCCCAGCGCCGCGGGCTTCGCCTCGGACTTCGCCCCGGCATCGACCTCGATCGCCCAGGCATGGGCCTCCCCGGCATGCCGCGTCGTGATCGACAGCCGCGCCACCGCCCCGATAGACGGCAGAGCCTCGCCGCGGAACCCCAGCGTGCGGATCGAAATCAGATCGTCGTCCGCAAGCTTCGAGGTGGCATGGCGCTCGACCGCGAGCGCGAGATCGGCCTTGGTCATGCCGGAGCCATCGTCGCCGATGCGGATCAGGCGGCGCCCGCCGCCGTCAGTGAGCACATCGATCCGCCGCGCCCCGGCATCGAGCGCGTTTTCGACAAGCTCCTTGACCACGCTCGCCGGACGCTCGACGACCTCGCCCGCCGCAATGCGGTTGACGGTCGCTTCGGAGAGCTGGCGGATCGGCATGGTGACCGGCGGGAGTTGTGATCGGGAGCCGTGATTCTGCAATAAAAGTCGCCGGGCAAAATAGCCGGGATTGAGTGCCGGCGAAATCCGGGGCAGATATCGGCCGAAGCCTGTTGAAGAGTGCAGCCCGTCAAGGAGTTCGGGAATGGCCCGTTACCTGCCCGGCGTCGTCCTCGCCGTTTTCGGCGTCGTGGCCTATGCCATCGGCTGCCTGCTGTATCTCGCCTATCGCCGGGAAAAGGATCCCACGCGCAGGAGCAAGCCGCTGATGGTCTATGGCATCGCCATGATCGTCCTCGGCGTCGCGGCGTTGGGGGGCGGCCTCTACGCGTTGGAAATGATGCAAATGCACGCGGTTGGCCAGTGAGGCCGGCCGCATCCGTGCCCGGCTTCAGTCGAATGACGGCTTCCCCCCGCGCAGCCGCTTGATGCCGGATCGGCGCTTCTTGCCTTCGATGCGGCGTTCCCGCGAGGCCTTGGTCGGCCTGGTCGGCCGCCGCTTGACCGGCACGACCGCTGCTTGGCGGATCAGGTCGAGAAGCCGCTCGAGTGCGTCCTCGCGGTTGCGCCCCTGGGTGCGGTGGCGCTGTGCGATGATGACCACCACGCCCTCGCGCGTCAGCCGGGCCCCGGCAAGCCGTTCAAGCCTTGCCCGCACCTCGGGCGGCAGCGACGGCGAATGCCGCACGTCGAAGCGCAACTGCACCGCGGTCGAGAGCTTGTTGACGTTCTGTCCGCCCGGCCCCGACGCGCGCACGAATTGCTCGTCGATTTCGCGCTCGTCGAGGGCAATTTTGGCGGTGACTGGAATCATGGCCACAGCCTAGCATTCCCTCCCCCTTTTGGGGGGAGCAGCACGATTATCAGTTCGGCGTCGGCGTGGTCGAGGCGACAGCCTGGGACTTGCCGACCACGGTCACCAACAGCCCGCTGTTGAGGAGCCGTTTGGCGACGCGCCGGGCGTCGTCGAGCGTCACCGCGTTGATCATGTCAGGGCGCTTGGTGAAATAGTCGGTATTGAGCCCGTCGAGCTGCAATTGCACGAGCAGCGACGCGATCTTGCTCGACGTGTCGAGATTAAGCGCAAAGGAACTGTTGAGATTGTTTTTCGCCTCGGTGAGTTCGGCAGCCGTCGGGCCGTCTTCGGCAAAGCGATGGATTTCCTTCTGCACGAGATCGACCGTCTCATTGGCGCGGTCGGCACGTGTCGCCGTGCCGCCGATCAGAATGGCGGAATGGTCAAGCCAGATCAGGCTGTCGGCGATCGAATAGACCAGGCCGCGCTTCTCGCGCACCTCCTGATAGAGCCGGGAATCCGAAGAGCCGCCGCCGAGGATGTGATTGATGAGATAGGCGGCCATGAAGTCGGGGTCCTTGCGCGCGATGCCGGGACCGCCGAAATCGACCACGGTCTGCGGCACATCGAGATTGATATCGATGCGGCGGCCGAGCCCCTGCGGCGTAACGTTCTCGATCGCCACCAGATCGGGCTTCTCCGGCAGCGCGCCGAACACGCGGTCGAGGATCGGTTTCAAGGTTTCGGCGTCGATGTCGCCGACGACCGCGACTTTCAGATTCTGCCGCGCCAGAACCTTGCGGGCATAGGTCTTCAGATCGTCAACGGTGATGCCCTGCAGCAATTCCTGAGTGCCGTTGACCGGCCGGCCATAGGGGTGGCCCTCGAACGCCGTCTGCCACCAGCGCTGGCTTGCGATATCGCCCGGGCTCGTGGTCTGCCGGCGCAGGATCGAGAGCAGCTGCGCGCGATTGAGATCGACATCCGACGCATCGAAACGCGGCGCGGTCAGCGCCAGACGCAGCAGATCGAAAGCTTCGTCGCGGTTCTCGGTGAGCGTGCGCAGCCCGCCGCGGACGCTGTCGCGCTCGGCGCTGAAGCTCATTTCGATGGCCTTGCGCTCGAGACGATCGGAGAACGCCTTGGAGTCGAGATCGCCGGCGCCCTCGTCGAGCAGCGAGGCGACAAAATTCGCGGTGCCGCCCTTGCCGAGCGGATCCTGCGCGGCGCCGCCGGCGAAAGCGAAGTCGACGGCGATCATCGGCACCGCCGGCTCATGAACCAGCCAGGCGACAATGCCGCCCGGGCTGACCACGCGTTCGATCGTGGTGGCGCCGGCGGGTGCGGCGAAGGCAGCGAAAGCCAGCGGCGCGATCAGAGCCGTGACGATGCGCCGAATCGTGGAAAAGGGCGAAACAGGCGCAAGACCATTCACAAGAACATTCACGAGTGGCTCTCCTCGGGCTGCAGGCTTTTGACCAGATAGCCCGTCACCGATTGGCGGCGGTCGAGCCAGTTGCGGGCGGCTTGTTGAACGGCGTCGGCGGTCACGGCGCGGATGCGGTCCGGCCAGGTGCGCACCTGGTCCACTGTCTGACCGGTGGCGAGCGCTGCGCCGTACCAGCGCGCAAGCGTCGCCTGATTGTCCTGCGCATAGACCGCATCGGCGATCAGCCGGGTTTTGGCGCGGTCGAGTTCGTCTGCGGTGACGCCATGGGTGATAATGTCGTTGATGACGGCATCCATTCCCTGCTCGGCATCGTGCAGGCTCACGCCGGGCTTGGGCGCGGCGTAGACGCCGAGCTTGGCGTAATCGAGCGCAGTGCCGGCATAAAATGCGCCGGCGCTGAGCGCGATACCTTTGTCGACCACGAGCGTGCGATAGAGCCGGCTGTTGGCGCCAGAGCCGAGCACGTGGGCGAGCACGTCGAGCGCCTCGCTCTCGCCGGGCTTCGCCGTGGTTTCGGACGGCGCCAGATATTCGCGGCTGACGCTCGGCTGCTCGACGCGCGGATCGGCAAGCGTCACCGTGCGCGGCGCCTCCTGCACCGGCTCGGTCGGCCGCTGCCGCGGTGCGATCTCGGTGCGCACAGCGACCTTGCCGTAAGTGTCCTCGGCGTCGGCTTTGACCTCGTCCGGCGTCACGTCGCCCGCGACGACAACGATGGCGTTGTTGGGCGTATAGAAGCGCTTGTAGAAGGCGAGCGCATCGTCCCGGGTGAGCTTTTCGATCTCGTGCCGCCAGCCGATCGTCGGCCGGCCATAAGGATGATTGAGAAACAGCGCGGCATCGACCTGCTCGCTCAGCCGCGCGTTTGGATTGTTGGCCACGCGCATATTCTGTTCTTCGAGCACGACATTGAGCTCGGGCTTCACTACTTGGTCGGTGAGTACGAGATTGGTGATGCGGTCGGCCTCGAGCGCCATCATCTCTTTGAGATGCTCGCGGGGAACGCGCTGAAAGAAGCCGGTATAGTCGTTGGTGGTGAAGGCGTTTTCCTGGCCGCCGATCGCAGCGACGTCCTGCGAGAACGCGGCGCCGGGATGCTTCTCGGTGCCCTTGAACATCAGGTGTTCGAGGAAATGGGCGAGCCCGGATTTGCCGGCAGTCTCGTCGGCGGCGCCAACCTTGTACCAGATCATATGCGTGACGACAGGCGCGCGATGGTCCGGCACGACAACGACTTCAAGACCGTTAGACAGCTTGAAGTTGGTCACTTCGGGGCCGGTCGCGGCGCGCGCGGCGCCGGTAAGGGCGGCCAACGCGGCAACGAGCATCAATATCTTCGACAAACCTTCCTCCCAAAAACACAGGTCCGGCCTCACGCGAGCAAGACGCGTGCCGGAATCTTCAACGTTACGCTTTGGCTAGGCCCCTCACCGCTCAGACAGGGCCGTCGTTGCGAGCCGAAAATCGCTTCGCGCTCGGATCAAGTCTTCAAATCATGATTCCCAAAAGCCCACTCCCGGGATCGTGCAGCTTTGCCTAAGCATGATCCCACTTTTCGGGATCATGCGTTAGCGCGTCGGCTCCATGCGCTCGCCCAGCGTCTTCGGCACGTAGGGCTTGTTCTCCGGCGAGATGCCATAGGGCTGATCCGGCGACGGCGTGAGATAGCCCGGGGGCGGATCGGTCAAGGTTGAGCGCGGCGGCTCGCCGGTGAAAGTCGCGTATTGTTCCTTCTTGAAGAGATCCAGGCTGAAGATGCTCTTCTTCGGCTTATTGACCGGCTCGCTTTGTTCGGGCGTGCCCGGCGCGGCGACGGTCCGAGGGTCCTGGCTGACGCGGTTCAATTCGTCGGGCCGCAATGCCCGGTCGGCTTCCGCAGCGCGGTCGTATTGCTGGATAACCGGTTTATCGTCGTTCTTGTTGGCCTTGCGCTTGGCAACGTCGGGATCCTTGGGCCAATTCGGCGCCGGCGTCGTGACGGTGACCGGCGCCGGTAGATTGCGGTTCGGCGGCACCACCAAAGGCGAGCGCTCGCTGTAATTGATCTCGTAGTCGGTCGAGCCGGGATTCCTGACCCCGAGCGTGCGCATGAATTTATCGGTGAACGATTCTTGGTCCTGAACGTCACTGTCGCCGGCGCGGGCGACGGAGGCATAAGCGCACACCGCGAGCGCCGTGAAACCGGCGGCCAGCGTGACGCGAGCAAATTTCATCCGGCGCGTTATTTGATCTTGCGGCATACCCTCACCCCGAAATGCCTGCATCGAATTCGACCCGATGCACTCGGCGGCAAATCAAGCCTCGTGGCGCGTTAACCTTTTGCGGAAAGTCCCCGCCTTAAACCCAGCCCGGTCCGCAGTTTTATGTCTTGTTTTATATACCGGATCAGGGCGCTTTTGCGGCACCCCCGCCCAGCAGCAATTCATACAGAAGTCCCACAACCCCCGCAACAATCGCCACGTCGGCGAGGTTGAAAACATACCAGTGGAAGGTAAAGCTCGCGGTATCGATGTGAAATAGCACGAAATCCATGACG
Organism: uncultured Alphaproteobacteria bacterium; assembly: GCA_963746715.1. GTDB lineage: Bacteria > Pseudomonadota > Alphaproteobacteria > Rhizobiales > Xanthobacteraceae > BOG-931. The sequence goes on from CAVVCW010000010.1 coordinate 212,606, forward strand.
CCCGGCCAATGCAGCCGATCGATGGCGTTGCCGGCGGCGCCGCCGATAATGAGGCCCAGGGCTGCGGCAGTGAGCCGCGTCTGCACCCGCGTCAGCCAGGCCCACAACAAGGCCACCGCCGCCACCTTGAAGGCCAGGAGGCCCCAGACACCGGCCGGGCTTTGCTGCGGGAACAGGCCGTAGCTGATGCCGGTGTTCCAGACCAATATGATGTCGATGAACGGCCCGAGCGCGATCGCGCCGGTATCGGCAAGATGCACCGAAAGCAACAGCCAGAACTTCAGCGCCTGATCGGCAGCGCAGGTGAGCGTCGCCACGAACAGCGCGAAGCCGCTCCATCGCCCCCACAGATAGGACCCGCTGGCGTCGCTCTGCGCTGCTTCTGACAAGGACATTCTCTCCGGCGGACTACTCGGCGGCTTTACGCGTGGCTTCCCATTCGCGCAAAGCCTGGGCGTCGCGCGGCGTCACGTCGGGAAATTGCGGATCCTCGCCGACCGCCGGCGAGATTTTCCAGGAGCGCGCGCACTTTTTGCCCTGCGCCAATTCGGGAACGACAGCGACGGCTGCGACGTCAGGCAACCGGAACGCTTCCGCCGGCCCCTCGCCTTCGACCAAAGCCGCGCCCGAGGTGATGCAGGCTTCGGCGAGATCAACATCGACGACAGCGGCAAACAATTCCGGATCGGAAATGTACACGAGCGGATGCGCTTCGAGCGAAGAGCCGATGCGCTTGCCGGCGCGTTCGAGCTCGAGCGCGCCGGTGACGACGCGCCGCACGTTGCGGACCTTGCGCCACTTCTCGGCGAGCGCCTCGTCGCGCCACGTCGCCAGCACTTTCGGAAACGCTTCGAGATGAACCGAAGTGGCGTCAGGATAGCGCGCCAGCCAGGCTTCCTCGGCGGTGAAGCACAAGAGCGGCGCGAGCCAGGCGACGGTGCAGCGGAACACGTAATCGAGCACCGTGAGGCAGGACTTGCGCGTCATCGAGGAATAGGGATCGCAATAGAGCGTGTCTTTGCGGATATCGAAATAGAACGCCGAAAGGTCCGTGGTCATGAACGCGTTCAACGCCGCGAAGATGCGCTTATAGTCGAAATCGGCATAGGCTTGGCGGACGAGCGGATCGAGTTCGGCAAGCCGATGCAGCATCAGCCGCTCGAGCTCCGGCATGCGCTCAGGCTTGACGCTCTCGCTGTCGCCGAAATGCGCCAGATTGCCGAGCATCCAGCGCAAAGTGTTGCGCAGCTTGCGATAGGTATCGACCGTGGTCTTCAGGATTTCCGGGCCGATGCGCAGATCGTCGGCATAATCGGCGGCGCAGACCCACATGCGCAGGATATCGGCGCCGGATTGTTTGATGACGTCCTGCGGCGCGGTGACATTGCCGAGCGACTTCGACATCTTCCGTCCGTCCTCGTCGAGGACGAAGCCGTGGGTGAGCACAACATCGAAGGGCGCACGGCCGCGGGTGCCGCAGCTTTCCAGGAGCGAAGACTGAAACCAGCCGCGATGCTGGTCGGAGCCTTCGAGATACATGACCTCGTCGTCGCCGCCGTCGATCTTGCGCTTGATGCCGGCAAGGCCCGGAAAGTGCTTGGGGTCTTCCAGCACGAAAGCATGTGTCGAGCCGGAATCGAACCAGACGTCGAGAATGTCGTCGACCTTCTGCCAGCCCTCGTTGCCGAGCTTGCCGAGAAAGCGCTCTCGCGCGCCGGGCGCGTACCAGGCGTCGGCGCCTTCCTTCTCGAAGGTCTCGACGATGCGCAGATTGACTTCGGGATCGTTGAGGATGTCGACCGCGCCGTCCGGCTTCTCCTTGATGAAGACCGTGATCGGCACACCCCAGGCGCGCTGGCGCGAGATCACCCAATCGGGGCGGCTCTCGATCATGCCGTTGATGCGGTTCTCGCCCGCCGCCGGCACCCAGCGCGTCGCCTTGACGGCGGAGAGCGCGCGATGACGTAACGTGTCTCCGTGCTTATCAATGTCCTTATCCATCGCAATGAACCATTGCGGCGTATTGCGAAAGATCACCGGCTTCTTCGATCGCCAAGAATGTGGGTATTGATGTTTGAGGCGCGAGCGCGCGAGCAGCATGCCGGCATCGATCAGCGCTTTGATCACCGCTTCGTTGGCATCACCCTTTTCGCCTTTGTCGGTGAGCACGCGCTTGCCGGTGAAGCCCGGCGCCTGATCGGTGAAGCGTCCGTCGGCATCGACAGTGTAAGGGATATGCGTGTTGATGCCCTGCGCTGCGAGTTTCGCGGCATTGGCCGTCCACACGTCGAAGTCCTCGCGGCCGTGTCCGGGCGCAGTGTGCACGAAGCCGGTGCCGGTATCGTCGGTGACGTGATCGCCGGCCAAGAGCGGCACTTTGAATCCGTAGCCCGCATTGAACTTCGCGAGCGGATGCGCGCAGACGATCTTGGCAATATCGTCGGTCTCGACCTTGCGCAGCCGCTTATAGGCGGTGACGCGCGCCTGGCGCAGCACGTCGAGCGCAAGTTTGTCGGCAAGAATAAATAAATCGCCGTTTTTCGCCCAATTGTCGGATGGCGCGTCGGTGACCTGATAGAGACCGTATTCGATCTTCGGCGAATAGCTGATGGCGCGGTTGCCGGGGATCGTCCACGGCGTGGTCGTCCAGATGACGACGAAAGCTCCGGCAAGCTGGCGGTTCTCGGCGGCGCCGCCCGTCGACACGACAGGAAACTTCACCCACACCGTATCCGACGTATAGTCTTCGTACTCGACCTCGGCTTCGGCGAGCGCCGTCTTCTCGACCACCGACCACATCACCGGCTTTGAGCCGCGATAGAGCGTCTTGTTCGCCGCGAACTTCATCAGCTCGCGCGCGATCTGCGCTTCCGCGGCAAAGCTCATCGTGGTGTAGGGATGCGCCCAGTCCCCGATGACGCCGAGCCGGATGAATTCGGCTCGCTGCACGTCGATCCAGTGCTCGGCGAAACGCCGGCACTCCTTGCGGAATTCGACCAGGGCGGCGGGGTTTGAGAAATCCGGCTTGGCCTTGCCCTTGGCGCGGTAATTCTCTTCCTCGATCTTCCATTCGATCGGCAGGCCGTGGCAGTCCCAGCCCGGCACATAGTTCGAATCGAAGCCGAGCATCTGCTGGCTCTTGGTCACCACGTCCTTGAGGATCTTGTTGAGCGCGTGGCCGATATGGATGTTGCCGTTGGCGTAGGGCGGCCCGTCGTGCAGCACGAAGCGCGACCGGCCCTTGCCGGCGGCGCGCAGCGCCTCGTAAAGGCCGAGCTTCTGCCACCGCGCCAGAAATTCCGGCTCCTTCTGCGGCAAACCGGCGCGCATCGGGAAATCGGTCTTGGGCAGGAACAGCGTCTCGGAATAGTCGCGCGTTTTGGCAGGCGTATCGGTCATGCGGGCCTTCTAACAAGCCGGTTGCGGTGCGGAAAGGGTCTAGCCCGGACCGTCCGCAGCCTTCTTGCAGGGAACCGGACGCTCCGAATCGGCGTTAATTCAAGGACATATTGTACCGGCGCGGTCGCGCGGCGACGGAGGGTTGCGTGGAATATTTCCGGGCTAAGCGCGAAGTCCAGCATGCGCTGGTGATCAGCGACCCCTCTCCCGTGGACAGCGTCCACACCATGTGGGCAGGAGCCGGTCAGGCAGCAACGATCGGCATATTCCTGCTGCTGTTCGGCGCCTTCCTCGATTTCGGCCGTCCTTTTGTGCTGCCGGTCCTCGGCGCGGCTGTCGTCGCGCTGACGCTCGCGCCGCTCGTCAAAGCCGCAAAGCGCCGCGGCGTCCCGCCGTCGATCACGGCCATCCTGGTGCTTCTTGTTGCGGCGAGTGCGATCGGCCTGCTCGCGACCGCGATCGCCGGACCGGTCAGCCAATGGATCGGCCGCGCACCGGAAATCGGCGCCAGCATTAAGCAGAAACTTGCCGTGCTCGATGCGCCGCTCGCCTCATTTCAGGAATTGCAAAACTCGCTGTCCGGCGGCGGCGGCGCGCTCCGCGTCAGTGAGCCGGCATCCAACGTCGTCTTCCCGGTCGTGGCATTTGTGACGCCGGCCGCCGGCGAGCTGTTGTTGTTCGTCGCAACGCTGCTGTTCTTTCTCGTCGGGCAGAGCGAACTGCGCAATCACGCGATGGCGATGTTCGGCAGCCGCGAGGCAAAGTTGCGGTTTCTGAAAATCATGCGCGATATCGAGCGCAACCTCGCCGGCTATCTGACGGTCGTGACCATCGTCAATACCGCGCTCGGCATGATTGTCGCGCTCGGCGCGTGGCTGATCGGTCTGCCTAATCCGGTCATCTTCGGTGTCTTGGCGGGACTGTTGAACTACGTGCCTTATGTCGGTCCGGCGATCATGGTGATCGTATTGTTCGGCGTCGGTCTGGTGACATTCCCTTCGCTCGGCCAGGCTTGCATCGCGCCGCTCGGCTTGATCGCGCTCACCACCACCGAAGGACATTTCGTGACGCCGACGATTATCGGCCGCCGGCTCACACTCAATCCGTTACTGGTGTTTCTGGCGCTGGCCTTCTGGACCTGGATGTGGGGCCCGATCGGCGCTCTGCTCGCAGTGCCGCTGTCGATCATCGGGCTTGTCATCTTCAACCATCTGATCCCGGACGACGACGTCAGATTACCCGATTAAATCGGGACTTTGCGGTCTTTCGGCCTTTGATTATGATCAATGGAACTTTCGCGAGGCCGGGGCACTTATCCGGGCAATCGGTTTCCAAATCACGGAGTTGAACATGAGCAGCGCTTCAACGGCTTCGCAAAACATTCGTGACGCCGCGAATGATACGGTCAAAGACGCACGCGAAAGCGTACGCGACATCGGCAAAGCAGCCGCCGGCGCGTCCGGCGATATTCAGGACGACCTGCAGGCGCTTCGCGACGATTTCAGCCGGCTCGCCGAACAGGTCCGCGAGATTCTCACGAGCCGCGGCAACGCGGCATGGCAACGCGCCAGATCGAGCATCGACGACGTCGTTTCCGAAGCACGTGACAGCGGCCGCGATGCTGCGGGCGCCGCCGCGGACGCCATGCGCGACGTGTCCGACAATTTCGCCGAGGCGATCGACAAGTCGCTGAAAAGCCGTCCCTATACGACGCTCGCAATCGTCGCCGGCCTCGGCTTCCTGTTCGGAGCCGTGTGGCGCCGCTAAGGAAAGCGGAATAGCCGCGCGAGCCGTCGCATGCTCAAAAGCATTACGCGTGAGATCACGCTGTCGATCCAGGCCCGAAACGGCATGAGTCCTGCCGTAGCGGTCTGGACGGCCGTGATCGGTTTTGCGCTATTGTTCGCTTTCGTCTTCCTTAGCGTCGCCGGCTATGTCTGGCTGTCGCAGCGCTTCGACGGCGTCATTGCGGGCCTGATCATGGCCGGCATTTTTGCCGTCGTCGCTGTGATTGCGGCGGTTATCGCGGCGCTCATCCGTCAGCGCGTCAGGGAACGCGCGATTCTGGCGCGCGCCGCCAAAGCGCACTCGCCGTCATGGCTGCTCGATCCGAAAATTCTCGGCGTCGCCGTGGAGGCCGGCCGGACCATCGGCTGGCAGCGCATCGTGCCGATCGCGATGTTGGGTTTCGTAGTGGCACAATGGATGCGCGAAGTGCGGGGCCCAGGCAGCGGCCGCGAGAGCCCACCGCACGAATAAGCAGCGCAATAAGTCTAGATCGGCGGAAACACGTCCCCTGCCCGCGCCAAAGCCGCGCGCGCAATCTGGCTGTCCTCGCGCATCTGCCGCACCAGATCGGCGGCCGAAGCAAATGCCTTCTCGTCACGGATGAAGGCGATGAAGGCGACATCGATCGATTTGCCGTAGAGATCGCCGGTGAAATCGAACAGAAAGACTTCAAGCAACACCGGCCCATTGTCGAAGGTCGGCCGCCGGCCGAAACTCGCCACCGCGTCGTAGCGCCGCCCGTTGACGGCGACGCGGACGGCATAGATGCCGTGACGCAGGCCGCAGGCCGGATCGAGCGCCAAATTCGCGGTCGGAAAGCCGAGCTCGCGGCCGCGCTTGTCGCCGTGGATCACCTCGCCCGACACGAACCAGGGAAAGCCGAGCAGATCCGCCGCCGTGTCGAGATCGCCCGCTTCGAGCGCTTCGCGGATCGGGCCCGACGATACCGGACGCCCACCGTCGGTGAGCGGCGGCACGATATCGACGGTGAAGCCGCGCTGTTTGCCCCGCGCGACCAGAAAATCCGGCGAGCCGCCGCGCCTGGCGCCAAAATGGAAATTAAACCCGATCACCGCGCCACTGATGCGAAAGCGCTCAAGCAGAATGCGGGTGACGAATTCTTCCGCGGTCAGTTTGGCGAGCGCGGCGTCGAAAGTGAGCACGATCGCGCCGTCGAGCCCGGTTGCCGCAAGCAGCCGCAGCTTGGCCGGTTCGTCCGTGAGCCGAAACAGCTTTTCACCCGGATTGAAGAACACCCGAGGATGCGGCTCGAAGGTCAGTACCGCGGCCGGCCGGTGCAGCTCCATCGCGCGCCTCTGCGCGGTCGCGATCACGGCTTTGTGGCCGCGATGGACGCCATCGAAATTGCCGATGGCGACGACCGCACCGTGCAGCGCGGCATCGCCCGCGCGGTCGCGCACGACGCGGAAGTTCTGTGGCAGCATCGGTGTTTCGACGGTTAAGAAATCGTGGCTGTCGTCGTCGCGACGTAGGTGCGTGGCGCGAGTTGCAATGTCAAGCACGGCGGCTAAACCCATATTCGGCCAGCGAAATCGCCGCGCCGCAAGGCTTAACTCATTGTTCAACCGCACGATGTAGGTTCACCCCCGTAGTTGGAAACGGGGCGCGGGAACAGCCTCGATTACGATTGGCAAGGGCCAGACACGGCCAGTCGTGTACGCGAGGGGTGAAGAGCGATGGCGCTCGATCCGAACATGCCGGTGCTGATCGTCGACGATTACAGCACCATGATCCGCATTATCCGCAATCTGTTGCGTCAGCTCGGCTTTGCCGATGTCGACGACGCAAGCGACGGCGAGTCGGCGCTCGCGAAAATGAGGGACAAGCGCTACGGCCTTGTCATCTCCGATTGGAACATGGAGCCGATGACCGGCTACGACCTGTTGTGCCAGGTGCGCGCCAATCCGGAGCTCGGCACGACGCCTTTCATCATGGTCACGGCGGAATCCAAAACCGAGAACGTGATCGCGGCGAAGAAGGCCGGCGTCGACAATTACATCGTCAAGCCGTTCAACGCCCAGACCCTGAAGGCGAAGATCGAGGCGGTGTTCGCCGATAAACAGGCGTCGGCCTAAGAGCTTCGGCCGCCTTTACCACTTCAGCCCGCTCATCACCGCTTTCGGCGCCACGCCTGAATCGGCAAAGACCTTATTGAGCGCCGCCATGTCCGGCGCGTCGCGCGAGCCGTAATGCTCGGCGTGCAAGCCCGAGGTCACGAACATCACGTCGAGGCCGAAAGCCGCAGCGCCTTTGAGATCGGTACGGACGGAATCGCCGATGGCGAGCACGCGGTCGCGCCACGGTATCCGTCCGCCGCGCAGCGACGCGGCCGTCGCCAGCGCCATGTCGTAGATCGGCGCATGCGGCTTGCCGCAATAGAGCACGTCGCCGCCGAGCGCGGCGTAAGCGTCGGCCAGCGCGCCGGCGCAATAAACCAGCGTGTCGCCACGCTCGACGACCACGTCCGGATTGGCGCAGACCATGAACAGCGCGCGTGCCCGCATCGCCGCGAGCATGTCGCGGTAACTGTCCGGCGTTTCCACCGTATCGTCGAACAAACCCGAGCACACAACATAGTCGGCGGTCTCAAGCGGCGCGAAGGTCACTTCGAGGCCGGCGAAGATCGAATGGTCGCGCTCCGGACCGAGATGGAAGACGCGCTGGCCTGACCGCCGTGCGACAATGCCGCGCGTGACGTCGCCCGAACTGACGATCGCGTCATAGACCGCGTGCGAGACATTCATCCGGTCGAGAATGCGCACCACCGCGTCGCTCGCCCGCGGCGCGTTGGTGACGAGGATCACGGTGCCGCCGCCGCTGCGAAAGCGGCTCAGCGCATCGCAGGCCTCCGGGAAGGCGGCGACGCCGTTATGCACCACGCCCCAGATGTCGCAGAGCAAAACGTCGTAGCCGCGAGCCAGAGGCTCAATGCGTTCAATGAAATCGGTCACTGGCGTATCAGAATTGGGCGTATCAGAATTGGGCGTATCAGACGCGCCGGCTGAAGGCGCGGGCAAGTTGCGCAAGGTTGCCGGCGGGAGCGGCGGCGGGTGCAGGCGGCGGCTGATCGTTCGCGGCCGGCGCGAACGGAGTTTCTCTCGGTGTCTCGCTCACGGCCTGCAGCGCCTCGGCGCGCACCGGGCGCGGCGGCGAGAACAACATGCCTTGGCCGAAGCGGACATCAAAGTCGAGCAGATCGACAACGGTGCTTTCGTTTTCGATATGGTCGGCGATCAGATCGATGCCGAAGCGGCCGAGGAGATCGGAGAAATCGGCCGGGTGAATATCGGTCGACACCAGGCCGACGCGATTGAACAGCAAGGCCGCCGGCGCCTTGACGAAGCGGAAGCCGCGCTCGTTGAGCTCGCGCGCCTCGACCCTTAAGTCGGTAAGATTGTCGATCGAGAAGCGGTAGCCGCGTTCGGCAAGCGCGGCGAGGCTCTCGTGCTCGATCGGTCCCATGGCGCGGACCGCGCTTTGGGTGAACTCAAAGACCAAAGCCGGCGCGATGGCACGATTGGCTTCCATGAATTCGAGAAACTTCGGAAACGAGGAATCGGTCAGCGTTGCGCTCGACAAGTTGCAGAACAGGCCGACGTCGCGGCTCTTGAGCAAAAGCCGGCGCACCACCTGCACGCAGCGGACCACCGAGAGGTTGTCGAGGCTCGGCATCAGCCGGCCGGCCTCGGCGTAGTCGATAAAGTCGTCGGCCAGGACGAGATCGCCGTTATCGGCTTTCAGCCGCGACAGTGCCTCGTAATAGCGCACCTTGCGCTGCGGCAGGGTCACGACCGGCTGCAGGAAGAGATCGATCCGGCCGCTATCGATGGCGCGGCGGATGGCGGCGATAATGCCGTCGCGATCGAAGCCGGCGAAAGCCGGGATCTTCCGATCGATCAGCGGTGATGGCGACGCAGACGCGGCTTGCGCCACAGGCGCGGCGGCGACCGGCGCGGGCGCAGCCGGCGGCGTAGCGGCGGCGACAGGAGCGGCGGACGCCGCCTGAGCCTGTGGAGCCTGATAGACGCGGCGCTCGACGGCCAGCACGGTGTTGCTGATGGCCGTCTCATGCATGGCCACCGAGTTCGGCAAGCTGCTTGACCAGCGCTGACATTTCTTCAATCTCGGCGGCGAGCGGCTGGGCCGTCGCCAGAGCGCGGTCGACGACGGTCTCGACCTTGACCTCGACCGCGCTCAAGCGGCGGCCGAACTCGGCAAGCTGGCGGGCCAGATCGTCGGAGCCGCGCGCCAGATTGGCAAGCTGGTTGCTCGCCTCCAGCCGATCGTTCTTGCGGGCGGAAATGGCGTTATAGACCGCAAGCGCCGTGAGCGTGCCGAGCGCCACCAGCGCCGACTCGGCGCCGGTGAAGCCAAAGCGCAGATAGACCACAAAGCCGAGCGAGCCGGCTATGAGCACCATACAGGTCGAGATGAAAATGGCGCTGATGCGCACCATGCCGGAAAGCCCTCGATTCGCGGCCTTGCGATAGCAGTGTCCACAAGCGCCGCAACTGCGCAAGTTTTGCCGTGCTCAAGCCTGTGACAAGCTGAGCATGGTGGGCATAGCTAAGCTTTTGCCGTGCTTTTATAACCCAATCCGATGCGCGCTGGTGAGCACCTTATGGAAGTTCCCGCTGCGGCGGCAAAACCGGCGCCGAAACCGGCACCGTTGTCGCGCCTCTGGGACGGAATCGAGCGCCGGCCGCGGGGCGCCTTTGCTGGCTTTCTGGCATTGCACTTCGCGGTCTGGACCGCGCTGCCGGCACTGCTTTACGCCAATCTGCCGCTCGATCTCATCGAGGCGCTGATTTATGGCAGACAGTGGCAGCTCGGCTACGACAAGCTGCCGCCGCTGCCCTGGTGGCTCGTCGAGATCGCGCACCGGCTGTTCGGGACCGACGCCGCCTATTACGCGCTGGCGCAGGCCTGTGTGGTGATCGCCTTTGCCTTGGTCTTTGCCACGGCGCGACCGCTGATCGGCACCGTCGGCGCGCTCACTGCCGTCCTCATTATCGACGGCATGCACTACTTCCAATACACGGCGGTCAAGTTCAACCACGACGTGGTCCAATTGCCGTTCTGGGCGCTCGCCGGCTATACCTTTCATGCCGCGCTCAAACGCGGGCGGCTCGAGCACTGGGTTCTGCTCGGCGTCGCGTTCGGCGGCGCGCTATGGGCAAAATATTTCGTCGTCGTTCTCGCGGTGCCCTACGTGCTGTTCGTGCTGCTCGACCGGCAGGCGCGGCCGGCGCTGGCGACGCCGGGGCCCTGGCTCGCGCTTCTCGTCGCGCTCGTCATCGCCTCACCGCACCTGGTCTGGCTGTTTCACACTGACTTCCTGCCCTTCGCCTATGCCAGCCATCGGGCGACCGCGGCGCGCGGCTGGTTCGATCACCTGCTGCATCCGGCCATGTTCACAGTGAGCCAGATTTTCTTCCTGCTGCCGTCGCTGTTCATCGCCGCGGCGTTGTTCTGGCCGAAACCGAAACCCCTCCCCGTCCACCCAGGCTCGGATGTCGCCGACCTGTTCGATCGCCGCATCGTCACGCTCCTCGCCTTCGGGCCGGCGGTGGCGATGATCCTGCTCACGGCGATCAGCGGGCGCGGCGCGGTGGCGATGTGGGGCTATCCGCTCTGGCTCTTTATCGGGCTATGGATCGTGATGATGGCCCGCGTCACCTTCGATACGGATCGGGTTGCACGGATCACGGCCGCCTGGGTCACGGTGTTCGTGATCTTCGTCGTCGTGTTTGTTGCCGATTACGCGGTACTCCCCTTCATCGATCACCGTTATCGCGCCGTGCTGTTCCCGGGCGACGCGCTCGGCACCGATCTCACGCAGCGCTTTCACGAGGCGACCGGCACAACGCTGCGCTATGTCATCGGCACGATGTGGGACGGCGGTAATCTGGCGCATTATTCGCCGGATCAGCCGCAGGTGCTGATCGATGGAACGCCGGCACGCGCACCATGGATCGACCTTGCCGATCTGCGCAAGAACGGCGCTGTCGTGGTATGGACGCAAGGCGATCCGGCGCAATTGCCGGCGCAATTCAAGGGCGTCGCTGCGGACGCCACCGTCGGCGCGCCATTTGATTTGCCGATGCGGCGCGGCGGCGGCACGGTTCATGTCGGCTGGGCCATCGTGAAACCGCGGTAGCCATGCTGCCGTTACGCCACCGCCTTGATCGCGTTCCCGACCCGCTCAAAAATATCGCCGATTTGCGCTTCGCTCACAATCAAAGGCGGTGACAGCGCGAGCGTCTCGCCGGCGACGCGGATCATCACGTCGGCCTCATGGAAGCCGCGCTCCATCGCCTCATAAGCGCGCAGTCCCGGACTTCCCGGCCGCTGGGCGAGATCGATGCCGGCGCACAGGCCGACGGTGCGGATGTCGAGCACATTCGGCAGCCCCTTGAGCGTCATCGCCGCATCGGCAAAGACCGGCTCAAGCGCCTTGGCGCGGGCGAACAAATCTTCCTCGCGATAGAGATCGAGCGTGGCAACTCCCGCCGCGCAGGCAAGCGGATGCGCCGAATAGGTGTAACCGTGGAACAGCTCGATGGCGTGTTCCGGCCCGCGCATGAAGGTTTCGTAGATGCCGTCGCGCGCGATCACGCCGCCCATCGGCACCGCACCCGAGGTGATGCCTTTGGCGAAAGTAATCATGTCGGGAAGCACGCCATAGCGTTCCGCGGCGAACGCGTAACCGAGGCGACCGAAGCCGGTGATCACCTCGTCGAAGATCAACAGCAGGCCGTACTTGTCGCAAATCGCGCGCAGCTTTTCGAGATAGCCCTTGGGCGGCGGCAGCACGCCGGTCGAACCCGCCATCGGCTCGACGATGACGGCGGCAATAGTCGAGGCGTCATGCAGCGCGACGATGCGCTCAAGCTCGTCGGCAAGATGCGCGCCCCAGGCCGGCTCGCCCTTGGTGAAAGCCTGCTGCTCGCGATTATAGGTCGCCGGCAGATGATCGACGCCGGCCAACAGCGAGCCGAACATTTTACGGTTGTTGACGATGCCGCCGACGGAAATGCCGCCGAAGCCGACGCCGTTATAGCCGCGCTCGCGGCCGATCAGACGGATGCGGCCGGCCTCGCCGCGTACATTATGATAGGCGAGCGCGATCTTGAGCGCGGTATCGACAGCTTCGGAACCCGAATTGCAGAAGAACACGCGGTTGAGATCGCCCGGCGCCAAAGCCGCAACCTTGTTTGCAAGCTCGAACGATTTCGGATGCGCATATTGGAAGGCCGGCGAATAATCGAGTTCCTCGGCCTGCTGCTTGATGGCGGCGACGATCGGGTCGCGATTGTGCCCGGCATTGGTGCACCACAACCCGGCAGTGCCGTCGAGCACTTTGCGGCCCTCCGGCGTGACATAGTGCATGTCCTTGGCGCGCGCGATCATCCGCGGCCGCCGCTTGAAGGCGCGGTTCGGCGTGAACGGCATCCAATAGGATTCAAGATCGTTCGGAATGGGGGCCGTTACTAACCTGCTGTGGCCATGCGGCTCTCCTGCGCGTCGTCATCGAGAAAATCCACCGGAGCGGCCGGCCTATAGAATGCTACATGGAAAAATCGTTACGGCCGCTCGGCGTGGCAAATGTCGTAGAGACTTTTTTCGCCCGCTGAGCACATCGCGGGCAACTGTCCCACTTTTCGCAACCGCACGGCGCTGAGAGGCAAGAGCAACTCGGTAAGCAGTCTTCAATTTTTAACTCACTGAAAACACTAACTTAAATTGAGTTCGTTTTGAAAAACCACAATCTTAGATAGCAAGCTAAACAAATACATTTTTCTGAATATGCGATTTTCGTCTGCTCTAGCTTCCGTCGACAAGCGTCCCGTCGGTATCCGTGATCTTCGATCCTCGTACCATGACAGGCGAACAGGCCGTCGCGCTCGCGATTGGTCTTGCAGAGCGGGGCCTCGAGCGCCGCTTGGCAATGCCGGCGGCATGACAGGCCTGCATGGGTCATCAGGCAATCTGCGCCTGTTGAGGTCTAATTCAAATCTATTGAACCCAAGCGCGACAGGTCTGATCGATGTCGCGCTCAACACGAAGACCGCATAATCGCGGCCCGGAGCGCAAGGGCGCGGCACAAGCGTGTGGCGATAGCTGTCCGTGATCGGGTCAATTTCTGCCGCTATCGTACTAATTCTTGGCGTCCGCTTTGCCCCTGAAAGCTGCCGCAAAATTCGCTGCGCGCGGCGTTCGCGAAGCCACGAGCGGACACGCGAATAGCGATCAGGGCGGTAAACCACCGGCACCCTTCGACCAGCATCTTCCGGGATGCGATCTGAGGTGCGACGGCTGATAATTAGATTTTTACTGGGGTTTGCTCTTCGCTTCCTCACTTGAGCATTTGTTTGAACGCTTTAAGTTGGATGAGCTGCTTAATTGCGCGATCGCGCATGGCGTCTAATCGCTCGTCCAGGTCGAGGTCCTGCTCGACCAATTCGGGAGGGAGAGCTAAAGCCGATGTCATGAAATCGCCGGTATCTATTATTGCCTGTTGCTCAGCGTTGGGGGCTTGGATCACCGTCGCATCGATTTCGCGACAGATACGCTCGGCCGGCATAGGAGCCTCTACGGCTCGTGCGGACCCGGTTTTAGGCCGAATAGGCGACTTTTTCTTGCGAAGCGCTTTACCAACACGTCGAAAGCAGTTTCAGGCTCGGTCTGCAGAGCAGCTGCTAAAAACTTGAGAACTAAACCTTCATCGTAAGCTAGATCGGTAGGATCAAATCTTTTCTTGTCCAACCGGTACTGCTGGAACTTTCGCGCCCGGCGCTTTCGCCAAATCGCCGTTGCTATGCTGAGAAGCATTTCTGTTTCGCTCGCGCCCTCCGGTTTATATTCTTCGTCTAGGTCATTAACGAGCGTCCAGAATTCCTCCACGCTTTCTCCCGGGACAAGAGGAGATGCAGAATAGATCTCGTGCTTTTGCGCATTCGGGCGCTTTCTCTTCTTTAAAGGCATCTTTAAAATGGTCGACATGGTTTGTTGCCTTTCAAACCTTGTTTGCCTTTCTACCGCGACGCCACTTTTTCCACGAATTATGCTTAGACCAACGGATTTCAAGAAACCTGTGGGTGTGTCTCGGTGATTCTTACTGTCGATCGGAGCTACGGTTCGCGGCTTTTTGGGCTGTTTCGTCGGGGCGCCTAGTCTCGATCCGGCCGGATTGAAGGCTCGGTTGGTGGCTGGAAAGGCGAATTGGCCCGCGTCTTTCTTGAGGCTTGCGGCGATCAAACGCATCCAGCCCCGTCAAGATCTGACCCACTTGGCGCCACAGAGTTATTTCGTATCGGCTAAGACGGTCGAAAACGTAGTTGGGAAGGTTGGCCAGGCGCAAAAAGCACCGTCCAAACTCGGCGGCCGTACGACAGATGCCGGCGCAGTTTCGCCGATAATATTGGGCGATTCTAACTCGGCGCTCTGGCTGCACATAATCCAGGTTCTCGGGGTCGGATCGCCCGAATATCGCACCGATCATGTTCATGTCTCGTGATGGCAGGTTAGCTTGGCGAGCCTGTATGCAGGCATTTGGATTGCCGGCTTGATCTCGAATAGACCTGTTTCAATCGCCGTGGCGCGGCGGAGCCGCTACAGGAGGCTGGCCAAGCGGAGCACCAATTCCCGCTCCACGGCCGACTGGGCGTCATAGTCAGCGATCACGGTTGCTTCGAAGGCCTTGTAGTCCTCAGCGTCTTCCAGGGCATTGATCACAGTTTCGGCCGTGAGCCCATGACGGACGGCATTGCAGCGGGAGCGGTCTTTGCCCTCCTGGGTAATTGGCCCGGCGCTTTTGCGGGCATTGCGACGATTGGCTTAGATTTGCTAGAGGGATGCCATGCACGATCAGCGCGGCAAATTGGCTTCGTTTCGTAATTCGGAAGTCTTGCGGTCCGATCGGTCTTGATCGGACGCAACGACGGGGCAGATGTCGGTTGGCGTTGCCCCGGCGCGCTCATCAATTAGAGCGGCCAATCTGGGATGGGTTCGACCCAAAAGGCACGCGCGGCGGCCATGGGATCGATCGCGGCCTTGTGCCACCACGCCGCCTCGTCGCCATGGCGTGAATCTCGCGATGATGCCCACGGCATAATGGAACGGTGAACTCGTCGCTGACCTTGCGGCCAAGGGCCCGGCTTTGGGCACAGCGCAGGTGATGGGCGTCGCAAGGCTTGCGGCCACAGACCAGACAGGACTGCTTGGCGACGTATCTGACGTGCTCGCGATCCCGGACCCGGCGCGGCTCCGCA
This sequence comes from uncultured Alphaproteobacteria bacterium, assembly GCA_963746715.1. GTDB lineage: Bacteria > Pseudomonadota > Alphaproteobacteria > Rhizobiales > Xanthobacteraceae > BOG-931. The sequence goes on from CAVVCW010000010.1 coordinate 228,088, forward strand.
AGTGCGAGCAACTTAGTCACCTAGTGGACGACCGTGGATGGCCGGCGCTTCCGGGCGGTGGAACCTCCGCGCAGCGCAGCAAATCTCATAAGCTTGGTGCGAAAGCTCTCTTCGACGCGCTGCGCATCGGCGTCCACCAACGTGCACTTCTCGGGAAGCCGACGATGGGCCCAGAGAGCGGCATCATCTACCGCGCCAATCTCGTTCACTTCCGCGATGAGCCGGTCACGCAGCTTGGCCGACGCTTCGGAACCGAGCGTGGGGGTGAGTAGCGAACCAATGGTTGGCTAGCCGTTGCGCGAGGATGCCGGTCGGCGACTAGCCGATGGTCGTGAAGGATTGGAGGAAGCGCTGTAGAGGCCACCGCTGGCCTTGCCGTTCTAGTTTCGTAGGCTCCTGCCCCGAAATCTGCTAGGTTGGCGCCACGAGATCCGGCGCATCGAGATCGTCTTCGCCGGCAATGCCGACCAGCGTGAACAGCGCATAGCGCCTCGCATAGGTCAGCGCGCCCCATCCGGCGGCGCCGCCGTCTCGCTGATCGGAGCAGACTGGCCAATCGGACGAGATCCATTCGCCGGAGGCATGAGCCAACACGGTCGTCAGATTGACGATGCCGGAAGCCTGATCGATCGTAGTGGTCTGACTGTTGCGATCTCATGCTGCCCCAAGGTCTTGCGCACGATATCGAGACCACTGGACAGCGAGGCATAGCGGAACATCCGCTCAGGCCCACTCGGACGGTTCGCCTCGATCGTCGCCGACCAGCGATTTTTCTGGATTGACCAGTTCGATCTGAGCCTTGGCCAAAGCCGACAGCCAAGGCTGGCATAGACTCACTAGACCGCTGCATGGCTGACCCTCCCGGCCTGAGAAGATCGAAGCTGACGGCGCCAGATTTCGAGCGTTTGGCTCGGATGCCGTGACCGATGGCCTCCTTGGCATCCTCGGGCATCAGGCCCTTGAGTTCAGTCTTGGCCTGCTCATGCTCGGATGAGCCGACCGTGTGCGGGCAAAGACGCCGGCGAATTCGGCCCAGGCATTGGATGCGCTCATATCGACTATGCGGATCGCTTCGACCCGCGGCTTTGGCGGCTCGACGCCGAACACCTGGGGCGGCTCGCCGCTCTCGACACAGCGCCAGAACTTCCGCTCGGCGGTGACGATCAGATGCTGATAGAGCGGATCGGCATGGGCCTCGATCTCGACCCACTTGCCGCCGCCGGTGATGATCGAGAGCACCGCTGTCCGGCTGCCACCACCCACATATTGTGCTGCAGCTGCGGCATGTATTTCGCGGCCGCCGCCTCCTCCGAGAACGACCACGGCAGCATGAACTTGGCTTCGAAGACCGCGTCGCGTCCCTCGACCGCCCATCCAGAGTAGCCGCCATCCAGCGCAGTGCCGGATGAGGACCCGCCGCTGGACGTCGGTGATGACCTGCCCGGTATTGGCCTCGTACCAGCGCCGATTGAGGTCCTCGGTGACCGAGCCCGAGCTGGACAATGAGATTGCCGGACAGGTCCTCCGGCTCACTTCGCCGCGCTTCTCCTGCCACAGCCGCACCAGGGCGCCTCTCGTCTGCCCATGATGATCCGGGCGTCGGAGCCGCCGATGAAAGAACGTCGGCCCGATTTTATTGGCTATTTCTAGTTGTATGATAGCTCCTGTTAGTATAAAATATATGTTTACATATTTTTTTTATGTTTTGTGTAGTAATAAATTTTTATGGTTTTGTGTGTTTTGTGTGCTTTCGTCATGCTAGCTGCATGTTCACGTCATCTCTTTGTAGGGTAGTCTGCGGTCTGCTCGCCTGGACTTTACAGGTTCTCTCGTTCGTAGCGGGCGTGGGTGTTGTGACCGTGTACCAACTGGTAGTTGGTGCTAGTTGTCCTTGTTGTGTTTTTTTTGTAGTTATCAGAGTGATTTTGAGTGCGTTGGTGTGTAGTTCTTTGTAGAGAACGTTAGTGTTTTTGTTGTGTGTTTGTGTAAATGAGTTTTTAAACGACAGTCAAAAGAGTTATATCTGAGTTATTTAGTATGCACTTCACGCTATGTGATTGCGCATTGTTTTGTCGCGCATGTAGGTGACGCCACAGGTGATGAGTGTTGTGAAAAACTTCGTGCTGATTAGGAGTTCGTGTTTACGTAATTTGTGTTATTTAGGCCGGGCGTCGCTTGCCGCTATGGGGCCTAGACTGCTACCACCGCGCCGTCGTGAACGCACGGCGCAAATCGAGACATTGACCGAGAAATGGCCGACAAATCCGAAAAGTCCAACAAGCTCAAGGCGCGGCTGCCCCGCGGCCTTCAAGACCGCACGCCGGGCGAGATCGCAGCGACGCGGGCGATGATCGAGAAGATTCGCGCGGTCTATGAGCTCTACGGCTTCGAGCCGGTCGAGACGCCGGCCTTCGAATATACCGACGCGCTCGGCAAATTCCTGCCCGACCAGGACCGTCCCAACGAAGGCGTGTTCTCCTTTCTCGACGACGACGAGCAATGGCTGTCGCTGCGCTACGATCTGACCGCGCCGCTCGCCCGCTATGTCGCTGAGAATTTCGACACGCTGCCGAAACCCTATCGCAGCTATCGCGTCGGTCATGTCTATCGCAACGAGAAGCCTGGCCCCGGCCGCTTCCGCCAATTCATGCAGTTCGATGCCGACACCGTCGGTTCTGCTTCTCCCGCGGCCGATGCGGAAATGTGCATGATGGCGGCCGACGCCATCGAAGCGCTCGGCATTCCGCGCGGCAGCTACATTGTGAAAGTGAACAACCGCAAAGTGCTCGACGGCGTGCTCGACTGCATCGGGCTCTCCGGCGAGGCCAATGCCAGCAAGCGCCTCACCGTGCTGCGCGCCATCGACAAATACGACCGGCTCGGCCGCGAAGGCGTTGCACTCCTGCTCGGCGAAGGCCGCAAGGATGACAGCGGCGACTTCACGCGCGGCGCCGGTCTTGACGCCAAACAAAGCCAGAGTGTTCTCAGCTATATCGAAACGCCGCTCGCCGATCGCGGCGGCGACGTCGAGAGCGCCTTGGACAATTGGGGCAAAGCGACCGGGCTGAGTTCGACCGGCAAAGAAGGCATCGCCGAATTGAAGCAGATCGGCGCCTTGGTGCGGGCCGCAAATTATGGAGCGGATCGCGTGAGCTTCGATTCGAGCGTCGTTCGCGGCCTCGAATATTACACCGGCGCGGTGTTCGAAGTTGAACTGACATTCCCGACCGATGGCAAGGACGGCTCGCCGCGCTTCGGTTCGGTCGGCGGCGGCGGACGTTACGACGGCCTCGTCTCGCGCTTTCGCGGCGAGCCGGTGCCGGCGACGGGATTTTCCGTCGGCGTGTCGCGACTGCTCGCGGCGCTGGAATATATCGGCAAGATCGAAACCAAAGCCGAGATCGGCCCGGTCGTCGTCACCGTGTTCGACAAGGATCGTATTGCCGACTACCAGAACATGGTGGCGGCGCTGCGCAATGCCGGCATCCGCGCCGAGCTTTATCTCGGCTCCGGCAAGTTCGCCCCGCAGATGAAATATGCCGACCGCCGCAATTCGCCTTGCGTCGTCATTCAGGGCTCCGACGAGAAGGCCAAAGGCGAAGTCACGATCAAGGATCTGATCGTCGGCGCCGAACTCGCTAAACTCGAAAAAGGCCGCGACGAGCATTTGCAGAAACAGGCGCAAGCGCAGCGCGCGGTACCGGAGGCCGATCTGGTCGCCACGGTGCGCGAAGTGCTCGCGCGCCACGGGCCGAAAATCGCAGTGAGCGGTCGCCCCTGGTCGCCGACATTGACGAGCACTGCCAGCGTTGCTTCTCGAAATCAGGACGAAGGCGTAAGCGAGAGCAAATTTTTCAGCTTCGCGAGCGCGGACGCATCGTCTTCCTGATAAGCGATGACGGTCACGAACTTTCCTTCAGGCCCCATCAAATAAGTGATGGTGGAATGATCCATGACGTAGCCGCCGTCATCGGTCGGAATCTTTTTGTAGTAGACGCGATATTCCCGGGCGATCTTCGCGACCTGCTCCGGCGTTCCGGTGAAGCCGCGAATGTGACTGTCGAACGACGACAGATATTCGTGCATCAGCTTCGGCGTATCCCGCTCCGGATCGATGGTCACGAACACGTAATTGAGCTTGTCGGCATCGGGTCCGAGTTGTTTGATCCAGTGCGACATGTCAGCAGCGTGGTGGGACAAACGTCAGGACAGAATCTGATAACCGAAATAGATCGCCGACGGCTTGCCTACGAGCGAACGCTCGGTAGACGGGCGCGCCGGTATCGTCGACAAGCGTAAACGGCCCGCCGATGGAAGCTACACCGAGGCCCGACCCGGCTTGGCGCGACGAGACGATATATGCGGTACCCAGCGCGACGGCTGCAAATCCGGCAAAGCCCGCGAGCGCCGACACGATGATCTGGCGCCTGTCCATCACTTCATCTCCATGTTGCCCATGCCGCCGCCTGAGCCCATGCCGCTGCCCTTGTTGTCTTTTGCGGCATCCATGGCCTGTACCGGCACGGTGACGGAAATATTCCCGGCCTTTTCGAATGTAAGCGTCAGCGGAAATGTTTCGCCTGCCTTGAGCGGCTTTTTCAGCCCGATCAGCATGATGTGATAACCGCCCGGTTTGAGGACAACCGATCCACCGGCGGGAACCGGCAGGCCGTCCGCGAGTTGCCGCATCTGCATCACACCGTTCACGACCGCCATTTCATGTATTTGTAGCTTGTCGGCAACGTCCGACGATACAGCGGTCAAGCGATCCGCCGCCTGAGCTTTGTTAGTGAGCGTCATGTACACGGCGCCGGTGGCGGTGCCGGCCGGTGTCGCCCGTGCATAAGGCTGATCGACTGAAATTGAAGGTCCCTCTCCTTGTGCAACAGCGGGTGAGACGGCGGCGATCAGCAGTGCCGCAAGGGCAAGCTTTGATAAAAATCGCATGATGTTCTCCGTAAGCGCGCGAATGGCAGCTCCAAGAAGGAGCCGGTTTGAGCGTCAGACGGAGAAAGCGGGAGGAGCGCGCGGAGCGCCAACCGTGCGGTGACGCTGGGAAATTAACGGCGGTTCGCCGAAGTGACCGGCCACAAGCTCCAAGGGCAGAACAGAATAAGCCGGGAGCGCCGGTGCTTCGTCGGTCAGCGCCAGATTTCCAGCACTAAAGGCAGCGACGAGGCAAAACGGACATTGCGGCGCTGGGCGGCGCTTTTGACCTTCACTGCCGGGAGCCGGCGAAATATGACTGCAGATGACAAGGCCGCCTTGAGCGGGCGCGGCAAATGTCGACATGCCCAGGCCGATGCTTGTCATCAGGGCTTGGACGGCTAGCGCGTAAGCCAGCGTAACGACCAGCAAGCCGCCGCGCCGTGCCCGGATCAGTTTTCGTATGCCTTGCATCGCCGCAACGATAGCACGGCTGCCCCGAGAACGAAATTCGATGGCGGCCGGATACGGACATCGCGTCGTATCGAAACATTCGAATGGCCGCGGCATTGCCGCCAGGAATATTGCGCGGCGATGTGGGGTTCTAGCTGTGTAGATCGCAGCTCGATCGAAGCCGCAGTTCGGTTCCAACAAGGAGGCACTCATGAAAAGGTCATTCATCGTTACGATCGCCCTCGCGGCAGCAACAGCAAGCATTGCCGCGACAATAGCGTTCGCGCAGATGGCTCCGACAAAAACCGGCGATTCCACAAAGGGCAAAGTGCTTACCAACGACACCGGCATGACGCTCTATGTCTTTGACAAGGACTCCGTCGGCAAATCGGCGTGCAACGGCCCGTGCGCCGGCAATTGGCCGCCGCTGGCGGCCACCGCCGCTTCGATGCCGATGGGCGACTACACCGATCATCAACCGCGACGACGGGACCAAGCAGTGGGCCTATAAGGGCCGGCCGCTCTACGCCTGGAAGAACGACAAGAAGGCCGGCGACATTACCGGCGACGGCTTCCTCAACGGCGCTTGGCATGCCGCCCAACCGTGATGCCCGAACGCGCCATCCAGGCCCGGTTTTATGCCGGGCCCTCGTCCTTCGGACGGCTATGTCCGGCTAGCCAGGGAATTTTTTTACCGCTAGGGTGTTTGCTGTCTGAGGAAGACCCTCAGCGGGTTCGGGCGGTGCACGGTTTTTTTCGCAAGCGGCTATGGCAGAAGCGCCTCGTAGCGCTGGCCGCCGCTTATACGATCGCACTTGCCGGCCTGCTTGCGAATTTCGGCGGCGCGCAGATGGCGGCCGCCGCCGCGGCACAGCCGGGCGGCATCATCTGCCATACCGATTTTGCCGGCGGGCCCGCACCCTCACCTGACGGCCAACCGATAGCAACAAACCTTGTATCGACGGCTGCTGCACCGGCTGCCTGACACTCTCAGCGGCGCTGCCGCCGGCGCCGGCGAACGCGACGCGCGCTGTCGGCAAGCGTGCGCGTCGCGCCGCTCGCCGGCGCGGTTTTCGTTTCCGGTCCACGAACCAAGTCCCATCGCTCGCGAGCGCCTCCGCAGACGGCGTGATCTTCGGCCCCGCCGCGCGGCGCCGCAACGCTCATGTCGCAATGGAGACTTGCTATGTTCCGCATACTCGTCGGTGCCCGCGCATGTGCGCGTCAATCTTGCGGTACCGCTTCATGCGCAGACCGTCGCTCCAACGGTGGGTCAGCAGCGTAGAACCTTCCGCAGATAAGCGTGACGGCGAAGAATCTTGACGCGGCGAAGACGCCAATGCGCGCTACGCGTCCGGCACACGCCCGTTGCCAGTGGCCCGACCCCGCCGCCAACGCCGCCGAAATTCGGCTGCATCCAATCCTTACGCCACGCCGCCGATCGTGCAGCGCTATCAACTGCCGACAGGAATCCTTCAGCACGACGGCGCAGCAGATCGAGGAAACGATCAACATCAAAGACCCCGAAGACGCCATCAAATACTTCCCGAGTCTGTTCGTGCGCAAGCGCAACGACGGCGACAACCAGGCGGTGCTGGCGACGCGGACCTGGGGGCTGAATTCCAGCGCGCGCACGCTGATCTACTACGACGATCTGCTGGTCTCGGCGCTGATCGGCAACAACAATTCCGGCGCGTCGCCGCATTGGAACCTGATCTCGCCGGAAGCCATCGCACGCATCGATTTCCTCAACGGCCCGTATCGCCGCGGCCTATCCGGGCAATTCGATCGGCGGCGTTCTGCTGATCACCACCAAGATGCCCGAAAGCCGAGGTGACAGCCAAGCAGACGATCTCGATCCAGCCGTGGCATCAATACGACACCAAGAACACCTATCGCGAGCAGCGAGACCAGCGCGACGGCCGGCAACCGCAACGGCGCCGTTCTCGTGGTTCGTCAGCGCCAATTATCTCGACGCCTATCGAGCAGCCGCTGACCTATACGACCAACGGCTCGCGCCCCCGCCGGAACGATGGGCACCATTCCGGCCCTGAACAAGCAGGGCCTCGTCGCCGACGTCGTCGGCACCGGCGCCTTGATCCACACCCAGCAAACGACCGCCAATCTCAAAGTTCGCCTACGATCTGTCGTGCCACGGTTCCGCGCCACCTATTCGCTCGGCATCTGGAACAACCTGCAGGACTTCCAGTCCGCAGACCTATCTGACGTCGACAGCACGCGGCGCGCCGACATTCGGCGGCGTCGTCGATCTTTCGCCAGCAACGAATACACCTGGAATCAGACCCAGATGAGCAATGCGGTGTCTCTCAAGAGCGATACCAAGCGGTCTCTACGATTTCGACATTTCGCATCGAGCTACAATTACCTGCAGGAAATCAGCTCAGCCCGTTCACCTACGGCGACTGGCGTTGGTTTCTCCGAACGGCAAGATCACCCGCAACGACGGCACGAATGCAGAACGCCGACGCCAAGGGCATCTGGCGGCCCTTCGGTTCGATGGGCCGCAGGAAATCAGCTTCGGCATTCACGGCGACCGCTATTATCTTCACAACCCATTCTACGGCGTCGTCGGTCTGGAACTGACGCCGTCGACCGGCACCGGCCAGCTTTATTCCGAAGGCATCGGCGAAACGCACACCGGCGCGCTGTGGCTGCAAGACGCCTGGAAGATCGTTCCGAATGTGAAACTGACGCTCGGCGGTCGGCTCGAGACCTGGCGGGCCTTCGACGGCTTCAACTTGAACTACGCGACTCAAGCTCGCGCCGGCGTCGATGACCTGGACAACTCGCTATCAATCAGCCGGAACTGCAACTCGATCAATTTCTCGCCAAGGCGTCACTGTCCTACGATCCGAACAAGGATTGGAATATCACCACGAATTTCGGCGAGGCCTATCGCTATCCGACCGTCACCGAGCTTTACCAGAACGTCACCGTGAGCGGCGTCGCTACCGTGCGCCAATCCGAACCTGACGCCGGAGCAGGATCTCAACGGCGAGATTGAACATCGAGCGTCACTGGATCGATGGCCGCGTGCGGCTGACCGCTGCTATACGAGCGCACCAACAATGCCATCATCTCGCAGACCAATCGGAGACCAATCCGACCACGGGCGCCCAGACTCCGACCACACGATCAGCAATGTCGACGCGATCCGGATGCAGGGCATCGAAGCTTTCGGCGATAAAGACAATGTCTGCGATCAAGGGCTTGCGGCTGTTCGGCAGCGTCACTTACGTCGATTCGCGCATCCTGAAGGACCCGACCTGGGCCGGCACCAATCCGCTGACGAGACTCCCGGACGCCGTGGACGGCAAGCGCGTGCCCTACGTCCCGGACTGGCGGGCCACGGCCGGCTTCACCTATCAAGCCGGGCGTGAACTGGGCCTGACGGTCGCCGGCAGCTACAGCGCAGGATATTCGGCGCTCGACAACACCGACATCATCCCGCAGTCAACGGCGCGAGCGACAAATACTCGGCGTCGACACCAAGCTTCACTAGAGCGGCCAAGAACTCTCGTTATTCGGCATCGACGACATGTTCACGAACAATATTTCCTGTCCACCCGTTCCCCGGCAGCACCATGTCATGGCCCGCAAATATCAGTTCTGAAGACCCATCGCGAAAGGAGACCTTCATCACACCGTCGTTGCGGCGCTGCTGACCATGGCGCTGGGCGCGCCGGAAGCGCAGGCGCACGCCTTTCTCGATCACGCGAGCCCCTTGGTCGGCTCGACGGTCGCCGCCGCCCCGCATGAAGTGTCGCTGACATTCACGCAGAATCTCGAACCCGCCTTCTCGACCGTCAGCGTGACCGATTCAAGCGGCACGCAGGTCAGCACGGGCAAGGCTTCAGTCGGCGGCAATACGATGCGGGTCGGGCTGAAGTCGATCGGACCGGGCAGCTATAAAGTGAACTGGCACGCGCTCTCGGTCGACACCCACTCGACGCAGGGAAGCTTCACCTTCCACGTCGGCGGCAAATAACCGAGCCAGTGCGTGGAGTACTCTTTGAAAGATCCGATGGTTTGAAAGATCCAATGATTTATGTGCGCGCCATTCACTTTGCCGCGACGCTGATGGCGGTGGGCGTGGTCTTCTTTGCCGTTTTTATCGCCGCACCGGCGCTTCGCTCGGCGCCCGGCGACACGCGGGTGCGCGCGGCGCTGTGGCCGAAGCTCGCCTTCATCGCCTGGTTCAGCCTGGTTCTCGCGATCGGTTCAGGTGCGGTGTGGCTGGTATTGACCGCGGCGTCGATGAGCGGCGAAGCACCGTCGGATGTGTTTTCCGGCGGTGTGCTGCGAACGGTGTTGTCGCAAACCCATTTCGGTCTGGCCTGGACGGCGCGATTCGTTTTCGCTTGTATCCTCGCCGCGATCTTCGTGCGGCTTTTGTCGGCGAAGCCAAGCAAATATTGGATCGATACCGTAGCGGTGCTCGCCGCGTCAGCTTTCGCCGGCGCTCTCGCCTGGGCCGGTCACGCCGTCGGCGGCCAAGACGTCGAAGCCGTCGTCCACCCGGCTGCCGACATTTTACACCTCGTGGCTGGGGCGGCATGGGTCGGAGCGCTCGTTCCGCTCGTCCTTCTGCTGGCCACGGTGGAAAAGGATGAAACTTCGACCGTGATCGCGCGCGCGGCGGTGCTGCGCTTCTCCACGCTCGGCATTGTGGCCGTCGGCACGCTGCTCCTGACGGGAATCGTCAATACCTGGTATCTCGCCGGCAGCATTGAAGCGCTGACCGGCACTTATTACGGTCAGCTCCTGCTCGCCAAGATCGCTCTGTTCTTCGCCATGGTCGCGATTGCCGCCGTCAACCGGCAATGGCTGACGCCGCGCCTGATGCGGAGCGCGGGCGAGACGGAGCGCGCCACTTTCGGCGCGATTTCCCAATTGCGACGCAACGCTATCATCGAGGCCCTCGCCGGCGCCGCCATCATCTGCATTGTCGCCGTTCTCGGCACCAAGGCCCCCGCGAGCCATGCCAATCACCATCCGGGCTATGGCGCGCTGCCCGCCGATTCCGCCTTTGTGCACATCCACACCGAACAGGCCATGGCCGATGTCATGATCGAGCCGGGCCGCGTCGGGATGGCGCATGCGACAGTTCATTTGTGGAACGAAGATTTCGAGCCGCTCGCGGCACGCGATCTGAAATTCTCGGTCGCAGCGCCGGTGGCGGGAAGCGCGCCGACAACGCATACCGCCGTGCAAGACTCCGACGGCGCGTGGCAAATCGACGGCCTCGGACTCACGCAACCCGGCAACTGGATGGTCACAGTCGACGCCGATCTCGATTCCGGCAGCCGCGTCGTCCTTGCCGCCCCGATCGTGATCGACCCTGCGCCTTAAGGCGAGCGCGATGAGCGCGAATCGAACCACAGTCCGTTATGGCCGGACTTGTTCCGGCCATCCACGTCTTACGGCACGCGAAAACAAGGCGTGGATGCCCGCGACAAGCGCGGGCATGACGAACCTCACATGTCCTAAAACTGCGAATGCAGCCGCGCGCCGATGACGGAGGCCGGACCACGATCGGTATTGTAGCCGGGATTGGCAATGAACTGATAATCGACGGTGAGTTTGAAGTACGAGACGGGCAATTGGTAATAGGTCTCGATGATCTTCTCCGGACCCGGATGCGGCAATTGACCGTCGCCGACCAGGATGCCCAGGCCGCCGTCATTGAGGAACTGCTGGTGGATGCTGGTGATGCCGTTGACGACGCCGGCAAAACCGAATGTATCGTCAGGCCGGCCCCATTGCTTGCCGTTGATCGCGACACCGGCCGACACGGTGCGATCGACGTCGGTGAAGTCATAGGGCTCGATATTGCCATTGGCGAGCCCGGCGCGGGCGAACACGCCGACCTCTGCTGTGATCTGCTGTTCGAGATTCATGCTGACGCCGCCGCGGCCCCGATATTCGCGCACCGCCGCAATGTTGGCCGGCGTGCCGGTCGCATTGGCCAAGGCGATAGCGTCGACGAACGAGCCCATGCGGCCGCGGGTCAAAAATCCGGTGACCGCCAGCTTGCCGGGCTCGCCCCACAATTCGTAGCGCCGCTCGATTTCGCCGACCCATTGGAATTGCGTGAATGTCGTATCGAGGTCGGCGCCGTTGGGCGCGGTCGACTGATCGAAGATGCCGCCGCGCACGGTCCAGTCGCCCTGATACCATTCGGCGGCGCCGCCGTAGGTGAAGCCCCAGGCATCGGCAGCGTAGTCGAACGTTCCGGTATCGACGATCGTCCAGTTCATGAAATCGCTGCGCGGATCGTGAGCGTATTTGTTGATGTCGAAAACATCGGTGACGCTGAATTTGCCGACGGTGATGACCAGCCGGTTCGCCGCGACCGAGCCGCTGAACTGATTGGCGCCGGCATCGACTTTCTGCTGATCACCGCCGAGATCGATCGTCTGACGGATGAAGGCGCGCGGAATGCGCGCGTAAGGCACCGATTCGCCGACCTTATAGGCTTCGCCGCTCGGGAAACCGGCAACGCCGAGCGTGCCGCTCAGGCCGAAGCCTTGATCGATTTCCGGGTTAACCCAGAACTCGGCGCCGTCCCAGAGCCGCAGGCCGAGAAAGGCCGTGGCATCCCAGGTCTCGCGTCCCTGGTTCGGAATGAGGCTGTTCGGCCCCGTATAGGGTGAGCGAAAGGACGGATCGTATTGTTCGAGCAGCGTGGTCTGGGCGTGGACCGCGAAATTATCGGTCTGCAGCGCCGGCGGCGTCACGTCTTTATCGGCGGATGTCGAACTATCGCTGTTGAAGCGGTAGTTCAAACCCAAGGTCAGTTCATGCAGCGTCAAGTCCGAGGTGAGGCGCTGCGCACCGGCCGGGAAGGTCACAGTGGTGCTGGCGTAATCGTCGAACAGATATTGCAGCTGCGCCGTCCAGTGCGAAGCAAGAGCGACTTCGACACCGGCGCCGACAGCACCGCCGATGCGCGGCGCAAGGAATACGTTCTCGATCGTGCCGGGCATTGCGGTGCCGCCGGCCGGCGTTCCGGCAAGCTGCGTGCGGGTGAATTGATCGTAGCTGAAAGCCAAGCCGCCGGTCGCGTAAAACAGCCAATGGCCGGCTGCAAAGCTTGGCGCATAGCCGACGCGCCCCAGCAAATGACCGGAGAACTCGACCCGTTCCAGCTCGCTCACCGTGCCGGTCGGAATGGATGAGATCGTGTTGGTGCCGCCGACAAAGCTCGGGAACGATATGTCGGCTTGAACGCCGAACAGCCAGCGCGAGGCCGTCATATAGTCGTAGCCGGCCTGGAAGCCGAGAAAATAGCTGCCGGCGCCGCTGGAAAGATTATAGCCATTGGAGAAATCGAACGCGCCGGCAACGCTCGGCACGCCGGCCTGCGTTGACGTCCAATCGGAACCGCCGAACGCGTAACCGGCGTGGCCACCGAGATAAAATCCGCTCCAGTCATAGGCTGCGAGAACCGCGGGCGGCGGCGCCTTGCTCGGCAGCACAGCGCCAATGTCGGCGGCGCGAGCGCCTCCCGCCAACAAAATCAACCCAATTCCCGCGCCGCACAGTCCCCGCATCCCTGCTCCAAACCCCTGTGCGCTTTGCTCACACCCACCCGATGACAATAGCGTGACACGTGCGGGTCTCGAAGCGCTGGTTCCACAAGCGCGCCGATCATCCCCCGAAAATCGCATCGGAGCAGCGAATGAAGCCATGGCTACATTTTACATTCTAGGCTACATCTGACAATACGTTCTATTGTAACAACAGCGGTATCCGCCAGCGGCCCGACATGAAGGGCTCGACATGCCAGATCAACTCGCCAGATCAACTCGCCAGATCGGCTCGATCGAGCCGGCCGGTGTGGCCTGTCAGTGGCAAGCGAGCAGCGACCGCTGTGAAGAGATCATCGGGCGCCGCGAATATTCGGGGCAAGCTGTAATTGTATAACAGTGCCCTTCCACTCCATATAAGCCCGATGGCGCACAATCATGCCGGACACGATCAAGCGCATGCCGCGAGCCACTCGCATGGGCAGGATCACAACCATGATCACGGCCACGCGCACACGCATGGTCATGCACATGGTCATAGCCACGGACATGTGAGCGGCAATTTCGGCACAGCCTTCGGCTTGGCCACGCTCATCAACTTCACGCTCGTCGCCGCCGAAGTGATCTACGGTCTCTCGGCGCATTCCGTGGCGCTGCTCGCCGATGCCGGGCATAATTTCGGCGATGGGCTTGGGCTGTTGATGGCCTGGGGCGCCGCCGTGCTCGGCCGCGCGCTGCCGACCGAGCGTTTCACCTATGGTTTCCGCTCCGCGTCCATCCATGCGGCGCTGATCAATGCGGTTCTGCTGCTGGTGGCCACCGGCGCCATTGCGTTAGAGGCAGTGCGGCGGCTCGGCGAGCCGCATCCGGTCGGCGGCGCGACGGTGATGATCGTCGCCGCGGGCGCGATCGTCGCCAACGCGCTGGCGGCTTGGCTTTTGATGTCCGGCCGCAAGGACGATCTCAACATAAGAGCGGCCTTCGCGCATCTGGTTGCCGACGCCGGCGTGTCGGCAGGAGTCGTGGTTGCCGGCGCGGCGATCCTCTTCACCGGCTGGACCTGGATCGATCCCGTGATGAGTCTTGCGATCTCAGCGGTGATCGTGTGGGGAACATGGAGCCTGCTCGCAGAATCCGTGAGATTGGCGATGGATGCGGTGCCCAATGAGATCAGGCCGGCCGAGGTTCGTCAGTTTCTCGAGACGCTGCCGGGAGTCACCGGCGTGCACGACCTGCATATTTGGGCGATGAGCACCACGGACAACGCGCTGACCGCGCATCTGGTCATGCCCGCCGGCCATCCCGGCGATGCCTTTCTCGTGCAGATCTGCGAGCGCCTCGACCTCCGCTTCAAGATAAATCACCCGACGGTTCAGATCGAAATGGGCGACGCCACGCCCTGTATGTTGGAGCCGGCGTCGCGGGTATAACCAGGCGATCTGAAGCCGTTCAGTTACCCCATTCGATTGCTTACGTCGGCCGGCTCGCGGCACACGACTGGACATCCCGATCTCCCACCGATACCATACCCCCTACCCTATATGGATCGAGGCGGTCAATCGTGTCGCACGCGAAGTCCGAGAAAACCAAGCTGCTCAACCGCGTTCGCCGCGTGCGCGGCCAGATCGAGGCGGTGGAGCGCGCGCTCGAAGACGAGAAGGGCTGCGCCACCGTGCTGCACCTCATCGTCGCCGCGCGTGGCGCCATGAACAGCCTCATGACCGAAGTCATCGAAGACCACATCCGGCTTCATGTCATCGATCCGGCGAACGGCGCCGAGCGCTCGCGTGGCGCCGAAGAGTTGATTGAGGCGATGCAATCCTACCTGAAGTGAGTGGCATGAGCGTGACCGATACCGACTCGTCGGGCCATTCGCACGTTTTCCTCGGCGCGGGCCACGACATGAACGAACGCCGCACTTGGCTCGTGATTGCGCTGTGCAGCGTCATGATGGTCGCTGAAATCGTCGGCGGCTGGCTGTTTGGCTCGATCGCGCTGATTGCCGACGGCCTGCACATGTCGACGCATGCGAGCGCGCTGTTGCTCGCCGCTCTTGCCTATAGTTACGCGCGCCGGCACGCGGCCGATGATCGTTTCAGCTTCGGCACCGGCAAGCTCGGAGACCTGGCCGGATTTACCAGCGCTATCGTTCTCGCGATGATCGCGCTCCTCATCGGCTACGAAGCCGTGACCCGCTTCATTTGGCCTATCGCGATCGACTTCAACGAGGCGATCCCGATCGCGGTACTCGGACTGATCGTCAATATCGTGAGCATGCTCTTGCTCAGCGGTGGGGGCCATCATCACGGTCATTCCCATTCCCATGCCGGTCATGAGCACGATCACGACGAGGCGCATTATCTGCAAACGCCCCTCGGTCCGGTGACGCTCGAAATCTTCGAGGACGGCGTGCCGCCGCGCTTTCGGCTCTCCCGTGCGGGGATAGACCTCTCCGCCGCGGACACCACCGTCGAGACCGCGCGCCCCGGTGGCGCCCGCCAAGTCTTTGCGCTGGCGGCGCGCGGCGGCTATCTCGAATTTATTGACGAAATTCCCGAACCCCATGCGTTCACGGTCAATATCTCGCTCGAGCATGGTGCCGACCGCCATGCGGTCGAGTTCGAGGAGCATGACCACGCCCACGGTTCGGCGCATCGCGACAATAATATGCGCGCCGCCATTGTTCACGTCCTGGCGGATACGGCGGTTTCGGTGCTGGTTATTGTCGGCCTGTCGCTCGGCCGCTTTCTCGGCTGGACATGGATGGACCCCGTCGCCGGTCTGTGCGGTTCCGTCGTCATCGCGGCTTGGTCATACGGTCTGGTGCGCGACACCGGCGCCGTTTTGCTCGACATGAACCCGGATCGCAACATGGCCGAGCGCATGCGGGCCATCATCGAGACCGATGGCGATCACCTGACCGACCTGCACCTGTGGCGCCTTGGCCCCGGTCATCTCAGCGCAATCGTATCAGTCGCCACGCCGCGGCAGCGTGGCGTGGACTATTACCAATCGCTGCTCAGGCGATTTCGCACTTTGTCGCATGTGACGGTGGAAGTGCGGCATCGGTGATGTCGCCGCAACCGATCACGATCATCTAATTGCCGTATCGGCCGGTCCGCGACATTTATGCGTGATCTGGTCGCGTACACGCTTTGGCCCGCAGCCGCCCAGGATCTGGTTGGGCGACAATTCCGAGTCGGGGATCGGCACCCCTGCCCTGACCAGTCTCGGCTCGGGCAGGCGGACATAGCCGCTTTTGGCCATGGCACTTGTCGGCGCCGCGAGCGCCAGCGCCGCGGCGACGAGAGCAACGAAACGTCGCATGAATGTCTCCTGGCATGAGGTGACATTTCTCGACTCACAGCTTCTTCGAAATTCCGAAAAAATAACCGCGGCGCGGGCCGAATTGCGCCGCGAACACGCCGATGCCGCTGCCGTCCCGGATTTGATAAATCTCGTCGGCCAGATTCACCACGTCAAAGCGCAAGGTCACGGGCTTGTTGTCGGGCATCCAGAAGTCGCGGGCGATGCCGACATTGAACTGCTCATAGGGCCGCTCGCTCGAAATATTGGCGTCGCCATTGCGCAGCCCCGAGCCATAGATCATGTCGGCCGAGACTTTTGTGCCGCACACGCTGTTCCACCAAAGCTCGCCGGGCGTGAGCGTGCGCCCACAGAACTGATAGGACGCACCCGCCGAGCCGGTGACGAACTGGTTGTGGTCGGTGAAGATCCAGTGCTGGTTGACATATTGAAACTCGGTCAGGCCGCCGAGATCCGGTTGCGGCGTGGTATTGTCGAACAGAAACTGGTTCGTTACCGGCTGCGTCGCCTTCTCCTGGCTCACGGCAACGTTGAGATAGCCGTCGAAGCCGCCGTTGTGGTATTTCGCGCTGAGCTCGACGCCTTCGGCCATGCCATGGGCGTAATTGAAGGCATCGAGCACCAGCGCCTGGCCGAACTGGCCGTTGTCGAGCAGATCGCTCGCGATCTTGTAGTAGCCGTCGATGCCGAGATCGAGCGTGGCGCAGTCGCGCTTGAGCGCCGACGAACAGCCGAGCGGAATGATCTGATCGATTCCAGCATCGAAATAATGCGAACGCTCTGGCAGCACCGGGTTCGATCCGGCGGGATCGGTCACCTGGCCGGTCGTGCCGTTGAACAGCGCGATATTGGCGGGCGCCGCTTCGGCCTGAACCGGTGGCGTGAAATAGCGGGCATAGCCGGCATGGAAGGTCGTGTTCTCGAACGGCTTATAGGTGAAGCTCACCCGCGGGCTCAACTGATTGGCATCGGTATATTGCCACATCTGGTCGAAGCGGGCGCCGTAGTTCATGGTCAAATTGTTGGTGATCTTCCACTCGTCCTGGGCATAGATGCCGGCAAGCCAGCCGACCTTGGCGTTGTCGTCGGTGATCGATATGGGCGCACCGCTATCGGTGCCGTCGCAGGCTGAGCACGGTTCGACAATCGACGTATTATCGACCCAGGTCTTTTCGCCGCTCACCGTGAAGCCTACGCGTACCGTATGCGCCGGCGTGACGATGTAGGACGCGTCGCCCTGAACGCCGTTGGTATAGGACTGCCGGCTGATATCGGAAGCGATACCGTTCAAGAGCAGATCGCCGGTCGGGTCCGGCATGAAGTGCAGATTGTCGTAACGGGTAAAATAGGACAGTTGGCCGTCGAAAGCCATTGACCGATCGCTGCAACGCCAGCACGCCGAATTGCGTATCCTCATCCTGCCTCTCGTTGAGCGACGAAAGAATTGAACTGGCGCGGGTGTGACTGCCGTTGATCGGCGCATTGGGCACGTTCGGAATCTGATAGCTGTTGGTCGAC
Source organism: uncultured Alphaproteobacteria bacterium (assembly GCA_963746715.1). Lineage (GTDB taxonomy): Bacteria > Pseudomonadota > Alphaproteobacteria > Rhizobiales > Xanthobacteraceae > BOG-931. Next base: position 245,865 of record CAVVCW010000010.1, read on the forward strand.
GTGCCCATCATCATGGTCAGGCGCGTCCACGGGTCGATGAAAGTCGACATATAAGCCGAAGCCCTTGTCCTGCCGCGAGAAGTCGTGGATGGCGTTGAGAGTCGGCAGCGGGTTCTCGATGCCCTCCTGGGTCTGCAAGTAGCGGCCAGTGAAGAAATATTGCACGCCGCCATAGCAACTGGACGATTTCGATGCGGGCGTCCCGGCCGGACAGTTGGCGCCGAACGTGCCGCCATATTCGATGCTCGGCGTGATCGTGCTGCGGCTGCCGCCATAAACACTGATGCTGCCGGAATTATTGAAAATGTCGGTGCGCGTGGTGATGTCGATCAGGCCCGTGGTGCGCAGGCCGTATTCGGCCGGTAGCGCGCCGGTGATCAGCGAAAGACTGCCGATCCAGGCGTGATCAAGGAAGCTCGAGAAGCCGGTGACGCCGTCCGGCATCATGATGCCATTGATGCGGACTTGCGCATTGGCGTGATCGTTGCGGATGTGGAGATCGCCGCTGGCCGCGGAATCCTGCGACACGCCGGGAAATTGCAGCAGCACCTTCTCGACCGGCTGATCGGTGCCTTGCGGCAACGACTGGATGGTCTGGTGACTGATCGTGGCCGACGTCGTGCCGATCGTCGTGAACAGATTGCTGCGCGCCTGATCGAACTGTTGTTCTGTTGCGTGAGCTGCTCGGTCGGCGACACTGCGGGGACCGTCGATGACGTGGGCGCGGTCGCGGGCGCCGGCGTGCGGCGCACAACCTGTCGCGGCGCCGGCTTTTCCTTCGCCGCCGTCACGTTAATTTAGTGGAAGATTGCCGGTCTTGCCGCCGGCCGGGGGCGGCGGCTGTTGCGCTTGCGGCGACGCGGGCGGCGGTGGTTGCGCTGCGGGCGCCGGCGGCGGCGTTGCGGGAGCCGGTGACTTTGCGGCGCCGTTGTTTGCGCCGGCTGATTTTGCGCACGGCTGATCTTGTCGCGCGCGCTGCCGAGCCAGCGCCAAGCAGCGCCAAAACGGCTACCCCGCCAAGAACACTCGCGCGACGCGCCCGATAAATTTGAATCGACATGACACTCCACTCGTGACTGCTGCAGGAACTGGCGAAACGGCCGGATCGTCGGCAGTCGGTGGTCACGACAATCTTACGCGATGTGAGAGGCGAAAAAGATGCCGCTTTGGATCTTCGGCAAATTACCGGTGCATTGCCATGCCCGGCGATGCCGAAGATCAGCACCGACCGCTGTCAGGCAGCAGGTGGAGCGCGGGATCGGAAAAAGACCGGACGCGAGAGGCTCGCGCTTTGCTCGGCGGCAAATGTGAGCGCAATACGCTCGAACCCGAGCGGGACCGGCAATTGCGGCGGCTGCGCCGCAAGCGAAGTCGCGGCGAGAAAGATCGAGGCGCAAATCGCGCAATAATCGTCGTCGTCGCTCGGGTGCTGCGCCGGGAGCTTTTGCGGCGCCGGTGCGGCCTTGAGGTGAAGAACCTTGGCGACGGCGCCCGAAGCCCAGGCGGCGCCGCCGACATGCACATTGCCGACGTGGATGTGCCCGAACGACAGCGCGATTTGCAGCAGAAGTGCCGCAAGTCCGAGCCGCGCACCGCATCGCCTATGGAACCGAACCCACCCCATGTCAGGCATGCTAATGTTACAATGTTACATTTGGCAAGAGCACTATGCTGCGGGTCCTGGGTGCGAATACGTGCCCGTGATTTTTATCAGTCGTAGCGACTTTAAGGTAACACTTGGCGTGAAGACGATCTCTCGCGCGCTACTAGAATGTGGCGGCGAGCGTGAGCCGCACCGCCAGCGGCTCTATAGGATGCAATGCATAGTCCATCACGCCGTTCTGGCACACCGCCGTGGGCGCCGTCGGCGGCCCGGCTTTGGGAAAGCACATGGCGAACAGGCTGTCGGTCTTGAGCAGCGAGCCATAGGCATAGGTCGCCTGATCGGCGTGCGAGTTGAGCAAATTCAAACCGTCAAGCCGAATGCGCCAGCCATTGTCGAAACGATAGCCGATCTGGCCGTTGAAAACGCTCAGCGGCGCCGACTGAAACGTACCGTCCTCGGTGAGCGGGCGCGAACTGATGAAGCGCCAGCGCAGATCGCCGAACCATCCTTTGCCCTCGCCGAGCGTGACGCCGGCTGACGCCACCATCCACGGCGCGTTGAAAACATAATTGCCCGGCGCGTTGCCGATCTGCGCCTCCGGAAAGCCGGCCAGCGACAGGTAGGTCTGCTCCTGCGCCTCGTCGTAGCCGAGAAAGCGCGCGCGGGTCAGCGCAAGATCGGCGTCGACATGAATCCACGATGCCGGACGATAGTCGTTGGTGAATTCGACGCCGGTGCGCACGCTCGGCCGGCCCGGCACCGTTTCGCCGGTATCGCCGTCGAAAAACAATTCGGAGTCCTGGTGCAGGTAGAACAGGCTGACCGAGCTATCGAGGCCGGGCACGATCTTGGTTCGCACGCCGACTTCGGCGCCGCGCGAGCGCACCAGAAATGGCGATGGCGACTCCGGCGTCGTAGGATCGCCGGGCACCTCGCTGATGGTCGTCGCGCGCGCATCGTTGCTGTGATAGCCCATGCCCGCGCCGACAAAAAATTCGGTCGCGGCGAATGGGCCGAACACCATGCGGAATTTGGGGCTGCCGATGGCGGCGGACGTGCTGCCTGAATTCGCCGGCTGCAGGATCGAATTGATCGAAGCCGCATAATAATCGCCGCGCCAGCCGAGCGTGGTTCGCAGCCAGTCGGTCCAGTGCACGGTGTTCTCGGCATAGATGCCGGCATTGCCCTCATTGACGTGATCGGCGAGGACGAACTGGGTGATCTGCCGCTGCACCGTATTGTTGAGCGCTAGGTCGATGTCGTCATAACGCGACTGGATACCGAACACCGTTTCCGTCGGCCGGCCGAACAAAGTGCCGTCGATGGTGCGCGAGGCGCCGGCGCCGCCATAGACACGATCGTCGTGCTGCTGAAACTGGTCGCCGTTGACCGGATTGGTGAGAAACCAAGTGAAGTCGTTGTACAGGTCGAGTTCGTATTTCACGGCATAGGCGTTGGCCTTCCACGATCCGTCGTCGGTGGTTTGCGCCATGCGCGCGGAGAGCGAATAGCGGCTGGTGTCGCCACCGTCCGACGGATCGATCTCGCCATAGCGGCCGATGATGCCTGACTCAATCGCGCGCGCCGGATTCTGCTCGGTCGTGGTCCAGGTGTTTGAATAGGCCATCGCGGTTGCGGAAAAGCCGTCGGTCGCGGTGCCTTGGCTGTAGCGCGCCAGACCGGAAAATTTCTTCATGTGGTCCGGCGTGTCCCAGGGGCCGTTATAAAAATTCGTCTCGCCGGCATAGAGCAGCGATCCGCCGCCGAGCTTGGTCGAACCCATCGTGAAATATCTTTGGTAACCGAAGCTGCCGAGCGACACTTCGGCGACATTCTTCTCGACGCTGTCCCTGAGATTGATGAAGAGCGAGCCAGCGGTGGCGAAATCTCCAACATCGGCGAAATACGGCCCCTTGCGCACGTCGAGGCTGCTGACGGTTTCGGGCATCAGCCAATTGAGGTCGGCATAGCCCTGCCCGTGCGCATGCGTCGGCAGATTGATCGGCATGTCGTCGACGAAGATCGCCAAGTCGGTGCCGTGATCGAGATTGTAGCCGCGCAGATAATATTGATTGGCCTTGCCGCCGTCGGCGTGGGCAACCACGGCGAGGCCGGGCGCTGCTTCCAGAATTTCGCCGGGCCGGGTAACGGCGCGCTGGTTGAGATCCTGCCCGGAAACCGTCATCTGGCTTGCCATGGTCGGCGGCGCCGATGGGCCGCTGCCGACGTTGGGCGCGCCGGTTTGATAGGGCGACGGCGGCGCTGTCGTAGCGCTGGTCCCGCTCGGCGCTGCGGCTTGAACCGGCTTGGGCGTCGCGGCCGGCTGAGGCTTGCCGCGCTTGCTCGCGGATATTTGGATTGTCGGAAGCGCCGTTCCGCCGGTTGCGCTTGCCTTTGGCGATGGCGCCGCGGCTTGAGGTGTGGACGGTTGCGCCGCGGGTGCCGCCGCCGGAGCAGCAGGCGCGGCTGCAGGAGGGCTACTCGTGGGGGCGTTGCTTGCCGGCGCGGGCAGCGCCGTCTGCGCCGACACAGGTCCACACAATGACGAAAATAAAAATCCTGCCGCCGCTAATACGCGCGACGTCATCGATTCCCCCGAACCACATTTGCTGGCGACGCGATTTAGCGCCGCCCTCTCATACCCAGCAGGGCAATTTCACCTTGCAAGGTCGGTATGACGTTGTCAATAAAACAGCTTATCATAGTAAGATATTTTTTATAAAACATCATACTTACGCTTAAGAGCCGCAAATTCGAAAGGGGGGTAGCTCATGATTTCGCCAAAGTGCGCGCTGGTCTTCACGGCGCTTGTCGTTGCGGGCACGGCCTCGCAAGCACATGCCGAGACTCCGGAGGAATGGATCGCGCTCGGCACCCGCGTCCACGGCGGGTTCGGCTCCTTCATTCCAGTCGGCATCCGCATCGGGCTTGACGCCTTGCAGCGTCTTAATGTCCAGCCGCGCGGCGTGACCGTGGTCTATTTCAGCGGGTTGAACGCGGCCTGCCCTTGTCCCGCCGACGGTATTGCCATTGCGACGGTCGCCAGCGCCGGCCAAGGCACCTTGCGCGTCGAGAAGGTCCCGGACGATGTGCTCGGTGTTGCGTGATCCGCGGCGAGGCGACCGGCGCCGGCCTCAGATATACGGTCGCCGCGTCGTGGATTCCGAAGCTTGTCGAGATCAACAAGCAGTTCGATCCGCTGGGCCGCTACGATGCGGTCATGAATGCCACGAACTTATTCAGCGTCGAACTGGTGCCGCCCGAATTCACCCCGAAATAGCATGCTGCAATGCTATGATGCCGCCGCCACCGAGGAGACAGCGATGCAGCGCGTGACGATCACCATCGACGACGAGCTCGACGAGGAGCTTGACCGCTACATGCGGGCGCGCGGCTATGACAATCGCTCGGAGGCCTTGCGTGACCTTGCCCGCGCCGGATTGCAGCAGGCCGCGCTTGAGGTCGCCGGTTCGCGGCCCTGCGTCGCCGCACTGATCTATGTTTACGATCACGACGCGCGCGATCTGCCGAAGCGGCTCACCCACGATTTCCACGAACGCCACGATCTCGCACAGGCGACGCTGCACATGCATCTCGACCACGACAGCTGCATGGAGGTCACGGTGCTCAAAGGCCGCGGCTCCGACGTGCAGGATTTCGCCAACAGCATCATCGCCGAGCGCGGCGTGCGTCACGGTCATGTCGTCTATTTGCCGGCCGACAACGTCCACGATCACGACCATAGCCATGATCACAGCCACGGCCATGCGCATGGTCACACGCATAATCACGCGCAGAGCCATACGCAGAGTCATGCCCGCGGCAGCCGCAGCGGCGGAGCGCGCAAGGCCAAAGCCTCGCGATCATGATTATCGGGACAGTGTGAGTATCGAAATTTGGAAAACGCCGAGCGACGTTTGATCTGCGAAAGCTGCGGCCAAGAGTTCGGCTGCCGGCGCGACAACATCAGTGAATGCTGGTGCAACGCCGAGCCCTACCGCCTGCCGATGCCGGTCGCAGGCGCACAGGCGTCCGCCGGCGACTGCCTTTGCCCGGCCTGTCTGCGCGCCGCCGCCGCGAGACTGTTGACGCCGCCCGGCGCCGACAAGCCGCGCTGACCATCCCGCCGGCCCTGCTGCACCCTCCGTTAAGCATCGGAAGCTCTTGAATTCGCAGGCATTAACAGCACGCGACAATCTTCATCGAATAGCGACGCTCGCCATGCTAAAGGGCCGCCGCAACGAGTGATGGCGATGTTGAGCAATCCACCCAATCCGTCTCGGAGAGAGCCCGACCCGCGGGCGGAAGCGCTTGTCGCGTCCTATACGCGCGGCGCCGGCAATCCGTATGCGCGGATTGCGCCTCCGGTGCTGCAGCCGGCCGAGCCGTTTCTCGATCTCGGTGGCGAGGACATCCGCCGCCGCATGTTTCTGACCACCGATCCCGACGGCCGCGAATTGTGCCTGCGGCCCGATCTGACCATCCCGGTATCTTGCGATTATCTGGCGTCGCCGGGCGCCGGCAAGCCCGCCGGCTTCTGCTATCTCGGCCCGGTGTTTCGTCACCGCGAGGGGGCCGCTGCCGAATTCCTGCAAGTCGGCATCGAAAGTTTCGGACGCCAGGACAAAGCGGCCGCCGACGCCGAAATGCTGGCGCTCGGGCTCGAAGCGACCAAACAATATGGCGTGCAAGCGCCCGAGATCCGCATGGGCGACTTCGCGCTGTTCGCCGCTTTCATCGACGCGCTCGATCTCGCGCCGGTGTGGCGACGGCGGCTGAAGAAGGATTTCAACCGCAAGGCCTCGCTGGCGCACGATCTCGATGAGCTCACACTCGCCCCGGCGAACGGCTCCAAGGAATATCAGGGCGTGCTCGCGGCGCTCAACGGCTCCGATCCGAAGGCTGCGCATCACCTCGTCACCGACCTGCTCTCGATCGCCGGCATCGCCACCGTCGGCGGCCGTTCGGTCGCTGAAATCGCCGATCGTTTCCTCGAGCAATCGGCGGTCAACGCGCCGACGCGGCTGCCGCGCGAGACTCGCGCGCTGATCGAGCGCTTCCTGTCGCTGCAGGGCGATCCCGACAAAGCGGCCGCCGAATTGCGCAAGCTCGCCGCCGACGCCAAGATCACGCTCGGTAAGGCGCTCGATCTATTCGAGACGCGGACCGGATTTCTGGTCACCCGCGGCATCGACGTGCGCGCGATCAAATTCTCGACCGGTTTCGGCCGCCACATCGACTATTACACCGGCTTCGTGTTCGAGCTGCACGATCCACGCGTGAAAAGCGCGCTGGTCGCCGGCGGCCGCTATGACGACCTTCTCGCGCGGCTCGGCGCGCGCGAGCAGATCCCCGCCGTCGGCTTCGCCGCCGGGATCGAGGACCTCATCGCTTGCGGGAGCAAGCCATGAGTACACCGATGATCCTTGCGGTGCCGTCAAAAGGCCGCCTGCAGGAAAATGCCGAGAACTTCTTCGCGCGCGCCGGCCTCGATCTGGTCAAGCCGCGCGGGGCGCGAGAATATCGCGGCGCGATCAAGAATTTCGACGGCATCGAAATCGCCTATCTGTCGGCCGCGGAGATCACCTCGCAGCTCGCGCAGGGCGCGGTGCATCTCGGCATCACCGGCGAAGACCTTATTCGTGAAATGATCCCGCAGTCGGATCAGCGCATCGTTTTCGTCACCCCGATGGGCTTCGGCTATGCCAATGTCGTGGTCGCGGTGCCGCAGGCCTGGATCGACGTGCGCAACATGGCCGATCTCGACGATGTCGCGACCGCGTTCCGCCACCGCAATAATCGCAAGATGCGGCTCGCCACCAAATACGCCAATCTCACGCGCGGCTTTTTCGCCGAGCACGGCATTGTCGATTACCGCATCGTCGAGAGTTCCGGCGCCACCGAAGGCGCACCCGCGGCCGGCACCGCCGAAATGATCGTCGACATCACGACCACCGGCGCGACGCTTGCCGCCAACGGCCTCAAAGTGGTCGATGACGGCACCATCCTGCGCTCGCAGGCTAATCTTGTTGCCGCGCGCGCCGCGGCTTGGGACGAGAGCAAGCGGGCGACCGTGCGGCTTCTTTTCGACCGCATCGCCGCGCAACGGCGCGCCGAAGCGTTTCGCGAAGTGCGCACCCGCTTTGCCGGCATGAACGACGCGCTGCTTGCGGCTGCCCGCGAGAAATTCGGCGTGGTCTCGCCGTTCGGCGGCCCGACCTCCTCCGGCATGCTCACCCTGCACTGCCCGCCCGACAAAGTGCATGCGCTCGCGACCTTTTTGCGCGAGCATGGCGCCGAGGCGGTCTCGATCGTGGCGCTCGACTATGTCTATGACCGGGAAAACCCGCTTTACGCCAAACTCGCGGCGGAACTGGACTGACGCGGCTGGGGCATGCCCCCGAAAAGTGGGATCCGGTTTTCGGAAAAGGTCATGCCCGAAATAAAGGCCCCTGCATTGCCCGGTGCGAATTCCTATATGATATGGAACCCGAATTGCTGACGCGGAGAACCGCCATTACCGACGACCCCAAAGACGACGACGAACGGCCGTGCCTGCATTGTTCGGTTGTCGAGACGATCGACAACTTCTTTGCAGACTATCCCGTGTCGGAGGACGAGCCTCACGCCATCGACAGCGATGAGATTGTCATTGCGCTTGCCAAAGTCGTCGCCGAGATGACCTGCAGCATGGACGACGCCGGCCGCCAGCAGATGATCGAGCAGCTGATGCGCGAGATCATGAATTACGACGCGGAATTCCGCCAGCAGGACCAACTCGGAGTCGCCGCGTCCGGCGCGCGGCACTAGGATCGACATGCCGCATCACGGCGTGATCGCCGCGAACTGCACCACCTTTGCCCATTTCTCGCTTTCCTGAGCAATCAGCTTGCCGAAGCCTTCGGGCGTTTCCGACATCGGCGTATTGGCGACGTCGGCGAGTTGGGCCTTGAAGGCCGGCTCCGCCACGATGGCGTTCACCGCGGCATTGAGCTTGGTAACGATCACCGGCGAACAATCGTGCGGCGCGGTGATGCCGTTCCACGAATAGGCCTCATAGCCCGGCACGAACTCGCCGATCAAAGGCACATCCGGCAGCGCCGCCGTGCGCGTACTCACCGCGAGCGGGGTGAGCCTGCCGGCGCGAATGAGCGGCAGCGACGCCGTGAGATTGTCGAACATGACTTGAATCTGTCCACCGATCAGATCGGCGATGGAAGGCGGCGAGCCGCGATAGGGAACGTGGGTGAACTTGGTCCCGGTCAGCATCTGAAACAGTTCACCCGCAACATGTGTCGAGCCACCGGTGCCGGCGGTGCCCATGTTGATCGCGCCGGGATTGGCCTTGGCGTAGGCGATGAATTCGGGAACGGTTTTCGCCGCAAACGACGGGCTCACTTCCATCACCATCGGGCTGCGGCTGAAGACCGCAACCGGCGCCATATCGTGAGCGAAATTGAAATCGAGCTCGGGATAAAGCGACACATTGATCGCGTTCGCCATGCCGGCGAGCAGCAGCGTGTAGCCGTCGGGCGGCGAATGCACCACTTCATCGGCGCCGACATTGCCGCCGGCGCCGGGGCGGTTCTCGACCACAAAGGGCTGACCCAATCGCTCGGATAATTTCTGTCCGATCAGCCGCCCCAGAATGTCACTCACTCCGCCGGGCGCATAGCCGACAACGAGACGCACCGGCCGGTTCGGATAATCTTCGTCGCCCGCAGCCGCGATCTTCGGCAGCACTGGCGTAACCGCAGCGCCGGCTGCCAGTTGCAGGAATTGACGGCGTAGCAACATCGTGGTGCACTCCTAATAACGCTCGCATGCCGCATCTTGAGCGACACGCATCGTGAGCAACAGTCTTCGGCAACAGCCGCCTTCGGCAAGATTCACGTCTTCAGCAACAGTCCTCCGCTGCGACCTTTTGACCAATCACTTCCCGGGCGAGAAATTGCATGCAATTCGCATACCGCGCGCCACACTTCCCCTATCGCATTTCCGCAGAACGGCAATGAGCACCGCAAAGATCGCGCTTCGCGCCATCGCCGTTGCGATCCTCGTCCTCGCCTTCGGGCCGGCGCGGGCGCAGCCCGCGCTCCCCGGCAAGATCACGCTGATCGTGGCCTTTGCGCCCGGTGGCATCGCCGACACGCTGGCCCGCATGATCGGCCAGGGCCTCGGCGAACGCCTGCACCAGACTGTTGTGGTCGAGAACCGCGGCGGCGCCGGCGGCAATATCGCGGCTTCTTTTGTCGCGCGCTCGGCGGCTGACGGCGCGACGCTGCTCGCCACGACGACCGCGATTGCCATCAACGAAACGCTGTTCGCCAACAAGGATTATTCGGCAAGCGACTTCAAGACCATCGCGATCGCCGCATCGAGCCCGGAAGCCCTGGTGACCGGACCGGGCAATCCTGCGGGCAGCCTCACTGAACTGATGAAATCCGCCGACGGCAAGACGATCAATTTCGCCGTGCCCGGCGTCGGCACCGGCTCGCATATCGAGGCGGAATATTTCTTCAAATTCCTCGCCAAAGTGCCGGCGCAACAAATCCCGTTTCAGGGCGGCGCGCCGGCCATCAGCGCCACGATCGGCAATCAGGTCGACTTGATGGCAACCACGCTCGGCGGCGGCGCGGCGGCCCAGATCGCCGGCGGCAAGCTAAAAGGTCTCGCCATCGCCGCCGACAAGCGCGCCGCGGTCGCGCCGAATGTGCCGACCTATGCCGAACTCGGCTTTCCCGGATTCACCGCCGCGTCCTGGGTCGGCTTCTACGCGCCGGCCAAGACCGATCCGCAGATTCTCGCGACGCTCAATGCAACGATCAACGATATCGTCCAGACGCCTGACGTGCAGAAAAAGCTTACCGATATGGGCTTCGATCCGATCACCGGCAGTCAGGCGCAGGCCGACGCCATGTTCGCCGCCGAAGTCAAGAAATGGGGCGATATGGTCAAGGCGCTGGGGCTGACGATCAAATGAATCTGGGCGAAGCAATCGGCGCGGCTAGCTCGATTGTGCTCTACCCGCGCTTCTCGCCGCGACGTCGCCCGTTACAGCGGCCGGTGCATTCTTCCCAAGAGCCAGCCAAGGCCGAGTGCGATTGCAACCGCCGTATAGGGCTGGTTCTCGATCGTGTTGCGCAGCGCTCGCTCGAAAGAGCCGGCGGTTTGCCGCGCCGCGCGTTGCGCGCTGTCGGCAAGATCGGAAGCGCTGTCGCGTGCCTGATCGTAAAGATCGGACGCTGCGTCGACGGCGTCATCGGCGACGCCGCTGACCTGTTTCTTGGCGTCACCAAAGGCTCTGGTGAAATCAGGGGGGGTAGTACGGGACTGTGCCATGCGAGACCTCGGGGCGGATGCGATTGAGTGTCGGAGCAATAACGCGCCAACGTCATCAAAGGTTCACTCGTCCCCGCGCCGCCGTCATCGATCGCCCCTCGTCTGGGTTTCAGGCGCCTTTATCCGCGCCGTTCGCCTTGCTCGGGCGGAACACCACGAAGTGCGACAGCGTGAAATTGACCACGAAGCTCGCGAGCACCGCGAGCGCCTTGGCCAGCCATACCGGCAGAAACAGAACCTGCGCCGCCACGATCAAGGTTGCAGTATTGGCGATCAATCCGGCGATGCCGGAGACGACGAAGGCCGCGTAATCGCGCCAGCGCAATTTGCGTCCGGACTCGGCGGCAAAGGTGATCGAGGAATTCAGGACATAGGAGCCGCTCACCGCGACGATCCAGGAGGTCACATTGGCGGCGATCAACAAGACGGTGTCAGGCGCGCCGCAGCGGCAGACGCCGGCAAGCCAGGCGAACGCTGCCAGCGCCCGTGGCGCATGCATGAAGGCGGCGCGCGCGGCGAGGAAGACGGCATAGTCGACGGCGGTGTTCAACACGCCGATGACGGCGAAAACGAAGGCCTTCCGCGGCAGCGCCCGGCTGCGTGGGGCGCTGGCTCGACCGGCCGGATCGGGGGGTGATATGTCTGCCATTGCGGCCGTCCGCATAGCATTTCGGTTGCGCCCGACCAAACTAGCATTCGGCGCTCACGGCATTCCGATATCGCTTCAATGAGCTGATTTGCGCGGCAAATAGCCGGTTGCGGCTACCGCCACCGGGGTTTACCTCGTTCGTAAATGGCTTTACCGGCAATGGGCCGCGCGCGACAGGCAGGTCGGTTACGCTATAGTCTGCCGCCCAGGATGCGGTGACGGGACGAATGTATGAGTGCTGCCGATACCAAGATAACGCCGACCCGCGCGGCACAAGGTCTCTCGATGGTGGTGCCGCTCTATAACGAAGCGGCTTCGCTCGAACATTTGCATGCGCGGCTGATCGAGGTGGCACAGCGGCTGAAGGCCAAGCGCGCGCTTGCCTGTGAGCTGGTCTATGTCGACGACGGCAGCCGCGACGGCACGCTTGCCATTGCCCGCAATCTGCCGGCCACCGACGCCGACGTTCAGGTCGTCTCGCTATCGCGCAATTTCGGCAAGGAGGCGGCGCTCGTCGCCGGCCTCGAATATGCGCGCCGCGGCGCAGTGCTGTTCATCGACGGCGACGGCCAGCATCCGCCGGGCATGATCGAAACACTGGTCGGGCATTGGCTCGATGAGGATTGCGACGTCGTCTACACGGCGAAAGCACACCGCGCCGGCGAATCCTTTCTGCGCCGCCTTTCGGTGAAGGCGTTCTACACGCTGATCAATTGGGGCGCGAAGCCGAAAATTCCGGAAGACGCCGGCGATTTCCGTCTGCTGTCGCCGCGGGCGGCGAACGCGCTGCGGCAATTGCCGGAACGCAACCGTTTCTTCAAGGGCTTGTCGAGTTGGATCGGCTTTCGCCAGATGCGGATCGACTATGAGCCTGAGCCGCGCGCCGATGGCACGAGCACGTGGAATCTGCGCCGGCTGATCGGACTGTCGATCGACGGCGTGACCGGATTCTCGGTGGCGCCGCTGCGGCTCGCCACCGTGCTGGGCATGGCGCTCGCGGCGATCGCCTTTATGTATGGCATTGAAATCGTCTACGAGACGCTGGTCTACGGCACCCAAGTGCCCGGCTATCCATCCTTGTTCGTCGGCGTCATGGTGCTCGGCGGCGTGCAGTTGATCATGATCGGCGTGGTCGGCGAATATATCGGCAAGGTTCTCGAAGAGATCAAAGGCCGGCCGGTCTATTTCGTCGCTGAACACGACGTGAAGCCGGCCCAAGAAACGCAATCCAGTACGCAATCCAAAGATATGCAATCCGATGCGCAGTCCGGCGCGCGGGCTGCGGCGCCCGGCGCACGCACCGCCGCCGAATGAGTGAACAGCAACCGCGGCGCGTCTGGCTTGTCGCCGACGACTACGGCATTTCGCCCGCGGTGAGCGCGGCGATCCGCGATCTCATTGCGCGCAATCGTTTGAGCGCCACCTCGGTCATGACCTTGACACCGAGCTTTTCGCGGAGCGAGGCCGCTGCGCTCCGCGACGCCGCCGGCTCCCGCGCCGCGATCGGTTTGCACGTGACGCTGACGGGGCCGTTCAAGCCTCTGACGTCAAATTTTGCGCCGCTGCGCGACGGCGCGTTTCCGATGCTGGCGGCAATGGCTGGGCGCGCGCTCGCGCATTGGCAGAGTCCCGCTTTGCTCGAGGCCGAAATTCTGCGTCAGTTCGCGGCGTTCCAAGACGCCTTCGGCCGTGCGCCGGATTATGTCGACGGCCATCAGCACATTCATGTGTTTCCGCAAATCGGCGAAGCGCTGTTGCGCGCCGTCAAAACGGCGGCGCCGCAGGCCTGGCTGCGCCAATGCGGCCGCGCCCAAGCGGCGCCCAAGAGCCTCTCCGATCCTAAAGGCTACATTCTCGACGCCTTGAGCCGGCGCTTTCGCCGCCTCGCCGAAGTGGAAGGCGTGCGCACCAATCCGGCTTTCGCCGGCACCTATTCTTTCGCGCCTGGTGCCGAGTTCGACAAACTGTTTCCGGGATTTATCGACGGGCTCCCCGATGGCGGCCTCGTCATGTGCCATCCGGGCAAGGTCGACGACGAATTACGACGGCTCGATCCGCTGACGACGCTGCGCGAGTGCGAATACGCCTATCTTCTGAGCGAGGATTTTCCGCGTCTGCTCGCCGAGCGTGGTTACGTGTTGGCGTGATCCCCTCGCCCACTCGCAGGGCCGCTTTCGGGATCGAAGCGACATCCCGACGTCGTCGAGCCGCGGCAGCTTTTGACCAAAGCTGACGGATGCTAGGGCGCATCCTCGCTCGGGACGGCGCGCCGAACGAGTGCAAACAGCGCCGCCATGAGGCAACCTGCAACAATGCCGAAGGTCAAATCTTTCAGAAGCGTCAGGCCGAAGGTCGTAATCAGCACCGATGCCGTGCGCCAGTTGGCGAACAGGGCGACGAACTCCCGTTTCTCCGCCATGTTCCAGCACACCACCACCAGCACACCCGCTAGAGCCGACAGAGGAATGAAGCTCGCCAAAGGTGCGAGCGCCGCCATGAAGACGAGAATAAACGCCGCGTGGAGCATTCCGGAGAGAGGACTGCGCGCGCCGGCGCGGATATTCGTCGCCGTACGCGCAATCGTGCCGGTGACGCTGATGCCGCCGAACAAAGCGGACGCCATGTTGGCGATGCCTTGCGCGACCACCTCCATATTGTAGCGGTGCTTTCGCCCGGTCATTCCGTCGGCGACCTTTGCGGAAAGCAGACTCTCCACGCCTCCAAGAAGCGTAAACGATAGCGCGGTTGGCAACACGTCGAGCACGCGCTGTGCCGTAAAAGGCGGCATATGCGGCAGAGGCAGACCGCTTGGAACGCCGCCAAAACGGGTGCCGATGGTCTCGACCGGCAAGTGAAACAGGCGCGTTGCGATGGAAGCGCACGCGACAGCGATAAGCATCGCGGGAAAGGTCGGCCGCCAACGTTGCAGAACAAAAATTAATGCAGCCGAAAATGCGCCGAGAGCCAAAGCGGACAGATTGATCGTCGGCAGCGCCTGACCAAGCGCGACGAGCTTCGGAAAGAGCGGTCCCGGCTCGGCGCCGGTCAACGTCAGACCGCCGAGGTCCCGCAATTGGCTCGCGAGGATCGTGACGGCAATACCGCAGGTAAAACCGACGGTCACCGCATGCGGAATATAGCGGATAAGCGCGCCGAGCCTGGACAGGCCGACGAAGGCGAGCATCACTCCCGAGAGGAAGACGGTGATGAGCAGCCCGTCCAGCCCAAATCTTGCGACCGTGGCAGATACCAGAACGATAAAAGCGCCGGCAGGACCGCCAATTTGAAACCGGCTGCCGCCCAGAGCCGAGACAAGAAAGCCACCGATGATGGACGTATAGAGGCCACGCACCGGTTCGACTCCGGACGCCACGGCGATGGCCATGGACAGCGGGAGCGCCACCACGGCTACGGTGAGCGCGGCTGTGACGTCGCTCCGAAAGGCTTCGACACTGTAGCCTTCGGCAACGAGCGTAACCAGTTTTGGACGATAGAGATGAGCTGTGGCGGAACCGTCAGGCATTGCGGAAGCCGATGTAAGTCAATGCCTGATCAAATGCAAATCTTCTGCCAATCCCTCAGCTGCCGCGTTCGTCGCGATCGATTTACGAGTACCTGTCCTAGATCACCACCACTTTGGTGCCGACCTTCACGCGGTCGTAGAGATCTTCGACGTCCTGATTGCGCATGCGGATGCAGCCCGACGACACATTGGTGCCGATGGTCCAGGGCTCGTTGGAGCCGTGGATGCGGTAGAGCGTCGAGCCGAGATACATCGCGCGCGCGCCGAGCGGATTATCCTCACCGCCAGGCATGTAGCGCGGCAGATCGGGCCGCCGCTGCAGCATGTCGGATGGCGGCCGCCAATCCGGCCATTCCTTCTTGGCGGTGATGGTCTTGACGCCTGCCCAGGTGAAACCAGGCCGGCCGACGCCGATGCCGTAGCGCATCGCCTTGCCGGCGCCTTCAACGAGATAAAGAAACTTGTTCGGCGTATCGATGACGATCGTGCCCGGCTGCTCGTCGCCGCTATAGTCGACGCTCTGGCGATCGTATTTCGGATCGATCTGGTAGTTCGCCATGTCGCCTTGGCTCGACGGCGCGAAACCTTGCTGCCCGCCGGCCTGCGGATCCGTCTGATAGTCAGGCGTCGCCGGCTGATAAGTGGCCGACTGGCTCTGCGGACGACCGAAAAGCGCCGCAAAGAAACCGCCGCCGTTCGACTGCGGCGGCGGTGCGTAATAGCCTGTCTGCGCGGGCTGTGCCTGGGTGAACAGGCCCCGTTGCGGCACATAGACGTTCATGGCCTGGCCGGGAGCCGGCGCAGAAGTCGGAGCCTGTGTGGGCGCGGCGGCCTGCGGCGCCTGCTGTTGCCCGGCGTAAGTCGGCTCGCCAGACGCATAGGGCGAGAAAATGTTCTGAATGGAATCGGCATAAGCCGAACCGGACAGTGCGCTCAGCGCGAGCGCGGACATGCAGATACGCCGCATTGCTTGACCCGTTACTCAGTTACACATCGAGCGGATCGCGCGCTTGAGGCGAATTCGGCTGCGCCGCAGCGCGCGCGCTCACCGGACAAGTACAAGCTGAAAACTCGACCTTTAGGTTAATAAATTGCGGCAGTGATTTATTTGCACATTGTTCATCAAGTTACAGTTGATTTTTGGTGAACGCCGCCGCTGTTTGGTTAATCAACCGTTGCCTGGC
Organism: uncultured Alphaproteobacteria bacterium; assembly: GCA_963746715.1. GTDB lineage: Bacteria > Pseudomonadota > Alphaproteobacteria > Rhizobiales > Xanthobacteraceae > BOG-931. The sequence goes on from CAVVCW010000010.1 coordinate 262,169, forward strand.
GGCGGCCGCTACCCTCACCTGCCGCGACGGCACGTGAACGCGGTATTAAGCCGATAAATCCTAAGCTCCAACGGACTGCAGCTGATTGTGACGTGTAGTTGGCAAAGCGATGGGCGCGCCGCGCAAAGTCTTCCGTATCGAAGAGACCCCGAGCGCCCGGCTTGCCGATGACGGCACGGAAGCTTCGCTTCGTCATGCCGAGAGCGTGCAGACGCAAATCTTGCAGGAACTTGCCGCACTGCGCTCGGTCGTTGCCGCGCCTACGCCCGCAGCGTCACGACCGGATATGCGGCCTGACCTTGCCGGCGCCGCGACCGGACGGCTGACCAGCGAGCTTCATCTCATTGCCGATCGGCTCGCCGGCGGCGACGGCGGCAATAACTACGACGTGGCTGCGGTGCCGCTGACCCGCGTCGCCAACGAGCTTCTCGCCGTCACCGACGGCACCGAACAGGCCACGCAGAAGATCCTCGCCGCCGCGGAAGAGATCGATCAGCTTGCGAATAATCTTTCCGCCGCGCTGAAAGGCAAGATCGAACAGGGGCTGGCGCAGGACATCCAGGATATCGTCATCCGCATTTTCGAAGCCTGCAATTTCCAGGATCTGAACGGCCAGCGCGTCGACAAAGTGATGACGACGCTGAAATTCGTCGAGGATCACATCACCAGCGTGCTCGACGAGATCAAGACCATGTCGACGCTGACGTCAGGCGACGGGGCGCAATATCTGCACGGCCCGCGGCTCGAACATGACACCGGTCACGTCTCGCAGTTCGATATCGACGCGATTTTCGATACCTAGTTTACACGGTCGGATTCGCATTATTGCGGCCGCGGCGGTGGTGGCGCGGCGGGCGCGCGCGGCTTGGCGCCGGCCCGGGCAACGCCTTCAGGCGCGCAGCGCACATAGACGCCGGTGCCGTAGCGGCCGCCGACTTCCGGGTCCATCCACTTCAGCACCATGGTGCGGCCGTCGAACGACACGATCTCACGGTCCTGCGCGCCGCCAGCGTCGCCGGGCGGGCCGATATAGTTCTTGCCGCTGGCGGAGCCCTTGAGCTGCAATTCCTGTAATTGCGCGCTGTCGGCGAGATACATCATCACACCGCCATTGGGGCCGCGGGTGATCTCGACCGGCTGGCCGCATTGGCCGCGCGCGGCCGCCGCGGTCCGTGCCAGATCTTCATCCTTGTGGAAGGCGCCATAACCCCAGCGGCCGACGACCTCTTCCGGCCGATATTGCGAGGCGATCGCCGGCTGGCCCATCGGAGCCGCCGAAGTGTCCGGGGGCGGCGCCGTATTGGTGGTGCAGGCCGAGAGCGCCAGCGCCGATAAGGCTGCGACGCTCAGCGCCAAACGCAGGGACAACGCGCTCATGAAGGGTCTCCCCAAAAACCTGCTTTGACCGGGCAAACCGAGACACTGCCTGCCCGCATATTGGCGCGAGGCCGCGCCGGAATCGAATCCGGCGCGAAATGTAGCCTCTCGATCTTTAGACTTTGTTTCAGACCGTACCACCGGCTCAAACAGTCTTCAAAGATTACGGCTCGCTTTTGGCGGTTATGCCGCCGTTACGGCGGCCGGAACCGTTCCGCCGCGCGAGAGATTGTGCCTTGGCAGCGGCAGGCTTGCTTGCAGCAGTCTTGCTCGCAGCGGCCTTGCCGGCGGCGTTCGGCCGCGGATCAACGAGCGGCGCCGACTTGTGAATGCTCAAGATCCGCATCGCCTCCGGATCGTCGAAGAAATCGCTGTCGGCGCGTAGCCCCGCGGCATGGATGCCGGCGATGGCGCAGATATCGTCCATCTCATTGGCGTCGCCGGTGACGCCCATCGCGGCGATCACCTCACCGTCCTTGGCGCGGATCAGCTGTCCGCCGCCTTCCAGGAACAAAGGATAATCGGCGAGGTTCTCGATTCCCTGCATGAACAACGGCTTTTCGTTGGCCTTCTGCAGCACCAGCTTTGACGGCCGCCCGAGCGCCAACGAGGCATAGGCCTTGCCGTAGCAGACCTCGAAGCGGAGCATCGAGGCATTGTCCTGCTTCTGAAACGCCTTCACCCGGCCGCCGGCATCGAGAACGATGGCGGTCATCGGACGGCATTTATGCTTTTTGGCCGCAGCGAAGGTCGCAGCGATAATCGTATTGGCCTCATCGAGGCTAAGCGCACGCATCAGCGGTATTTCCTCATTCCAAAGTTTCGGCCGGACGATCGGCCTCGCCTGCCTAGAATAGACGTTTGCTGCGGCCAAGCCACCGTCATCCACAAGCGATGCGCGACGCTCCCGCCTGGGCGCAACGAAAGCTCGCTGCCGCGAGCCGCCTTGACTCCGCTTGGCTGACACCTTATTTCCGCAACGCCTGACTAGCACTCAGCTTTATTGAGTGCTAAGTCTCTGCGAAATAATAGATTTTCTGCAACGCCAAAGCCGCCATACGCAACGTCGGGAGCGGCAAAGAGGGTAATCATGGCGAAACTGAAGTTCCGGCCGCTGCATGACCGCGTCGTCGTCAAGCGCATCGACGCGGAGGAGAAGTCCAAGGGCGGCATCATCATTCCCGATACCGTCAAAGAGAAGCCGCAAGAGGGCGAAGTTGTCGCGGTGGGCCCCGGCGGCCGTGACGAGAGCGGCAAGCTGATCGCGATCGACGTCAAGGCCGGCGACCGCGTGCTGTTCGGCAAGTGGTCGGGCACCGAGGTGAAGCTCGACGGTGACGAACTCCTGATCATGAAGGAGTCCGACATCATGGGCGTGATCGCCTAACCATCCAAACGCCTGGACCGTCATCCTGAGATGGCCGTGTAGCGGCCCTCGAAGGAAACGGCCGAGGCACCCGGGCCGCTCATCCTTCGAGGCTCGCTCCGCTCGCACCTCAGGATGACGGTCCAAGAAAGAAACAGAATCCCCAGGAGAGTAATGAAATGTCTGCAAAAGACGTAAAATTTTCCGGCGACGCTCGCGACCGCATGCTGCGCGGTGTCGAGACGCTGGCCAATGCGGTGAAAGTAACGCTCGGCCCGAAGGGCCGTAACGTCATCATCGACAAGAGCTTCGGCGCTCCGCGCATCACCAAGGATGGCGTCACCGTCGCCAAGGAGATTGAGCTCGAAGACAAGTTCGAGAATATGGGCGCACAGATGGTCCGCGAGGTCGCCTCGAAGACCAATGACGTCGCGGGTGACGGCACCACGACGGCGACCGTGCTTGCGGCCGCCATCGTCAAGGAAGGCGCCAAGGCAGTTGCCGCCGGCATGAATCCAATGGACCTCAAGCGCGGCATCGACCTCGCCGTCGCCGCCGTGATCGAGGACATCAAGAAGCGCGCCAAGAAAGTCGGTTCGTCCGCCGAAGTCGCCCAGGTCGGCACCATCTCCTCGAACGGCGATGCCGCCGTCGGCAAGATGATCGCCAATGCGATGCAGAAGGTCGGCAACGAAGGCGTCATCACGGTTGAGGAAGCCAAGGCGCTCGACACCGAGGTCGAGATCGTCGAAGGCATGCAGTTCGACCGCGGCTATCTGTCGCCCTATTTCATCACCAATGCCGAGAAGATGATCGCCGAGCTCGAGGACGTCTACGTTCTCCTGCACGAAAAGAAGTTGTCGCAGCTGCAAGCCATGCTGCCGGTCCTTGAGGCGGTGGTGCAGTCGGGCAAGCCGCTCCTGATCATCGCCGAGGACATCGAGGGCGAGGCGCTTGCCACGCTCGTCGTCAATAAGCTCCGCGGCGGGCTCAAGGTCGCGGCCGTGAAGGCGCCGGGCTTCGGCGATCGCCGCAAGGCGATGCTCGAAGACATCGCCATCCTGACCGGCGGCCAGCTCATTGCCGAAGATCTCGGCATCAAGCTCGAAACCGTGACGCCGGCGATGCTCGGCCGCGCCAAGAAGGTCGTGATCGAGAAGGAAAAGACCACGATCGTTGACGGCGCCGGTAAGAAGAAGGACATCGAGGCCCGCGTCAATCAGATCAAGGCGCAGATCGAAGAGACCACCTCCGACTACGACCGCGAAAAGCTCCAGGAGCGTCTCGCCAAGCTCGCGGGCGGCGTCGCGGTGATCCGCGTCGGCGGCGCGACCGAAGTCGAAGTGAAGGAAAAGAAGGATCGCGTTGAAGACGCGCTCAACGCCACCCGCGCCGCGGTCGAGGAAGGCATCGTGCCGGGCGGCGGCGTTGCGCTGCTGCGCGCCAAGAAGGCGGTCGGCAAGTTGTCCAACAGCAATCCGGACGTCCAGACCGGCATCAACATCGTGCTCAAGGCCATCGAAGCGCCGGTGCGCCAGATCGCCGAGAATTCCGGTGTCGAGGGCTCGATCGTCGTCAACAAGATCCTCGAGAACAAGTCGGAGACGTTCGGCTTCGACGCGCAGAACGAGGAGTATGTCGACATGCTCGACAAGGGCATCGTCGATCCGGCGAAGGTCGTCCGCGCGGCGCTGCAGGACGCAGCCTCGGTCGCCGGTCTTCTGGTCACGACCGAAGCCATGGTCGCCGAACTGCCGAAGGAGCAGCCTGCCATGCCGGCAATGCCGGGCGGCGGTGGCATGGGCGGCATGGGCGGCTTCTAAGCCGTCCCAGACGGACAACCAAAGTTTTCGACGCGGTAAGTCGTTAAGGGGCGCGGAGCAATCCGCGCCCCTTTTGTTTTGCGGAACGTGACCCGTCGCCCTGAGGTGCGAGTCACTACCCGCGCAATCCATCCAGCACGATGGCGAACTTCGTACGCAGGCTGCGGATGCCCTGCCCGACATCCGGCTTCGATCCGTGGATCCAACTGCGGATCTCGCCGAGATAGATTTTGTAGATCAGGTTGCCGGCCACGGCGGCGTTACCCTTGAACTTCAGCTCGCCGCGCTCTTTGCCCTGCGCGACGATCTCGCAATGCCAGCTCTCAATCCGGCGCATGCGTGCGCGATAGCGCGCGCATTGCTCGCCGAAATCGATCGAATGCGGTTCGTAGAAGGTCATTTCGCGGAACGCATAGCGGCCGAGCGTCAGATTGGCGGCGAAATAGACATACCAAGGCCGCGCCAGCGCACACAGCCGATCGAGCACAGGCTTGTTGTCGGGCAACTCGCGATGCGCGCGCGCGGCGACCGGATCGAGCTCGTCGTTGATCACGAGGAACAAGAGGTCCCGCTTGTCCTTGGCATAGACGAATATGGTGCCGATCGAGACATGGGCGCGGCGCGCGATCTCGCGCGTGGTGGCCGCGTCATAGCCGACATCGCTGAACACCGCCTTGGCGGCTTCCTTGATGCGCCGCTCTTTCTCGTTCTTGCCGCGCTCGCGCAGGCCCGCGCCGCGCACTGATGACGTCCGCCGCTCGGAAATTTGACCGTCTGTTCCAGGTAAGGGTTCGCTTGCCATATCCGTTAGCCGTGCGCTCGTGCCACGCGAGACACCCGATTGACAGCATATCTTATAAAATCATAACGTGCTCAAAAATAAGCATGCTCAAAATTGGGCGGATAACACAAGGACGGCCACCATGATTCATGCGCGCAGGCTTGCGCATGCGACATTCGAGACCCCGGATGTCGAGCGCCAGATCGCCTACCACACCGACATTCTCGGGCTCACCCTCGTCGAACGCGACAGCGAGGCCGCTTATCTCGCCAGCACGCTCGACCATCATTCGGTACTGATCAAACACGGCGGTGCCGCGGCCTGCCGCCGGCTGTCATTCCAGATCGGTCCAAATGACGATCTCGGCGAGCTCGCGCGCCAGCTTTCGGATCTCGGCGTCGCGTCAGAGCGGCGCAGCAACCCGTTCCCGTCGGTGCGCGAATGCCTTTCATTCAACGATCCCAAAGGCACCGGCATCGACGTCTTCACGCAATACGAAGCGGCGCGACAGGACTTCAAGAGCACAGGCATCGTGCCCAACAAGCTCGGCCACGTCGCCTTTACCGTCACCGACATCAAGAAGACGGTCGAGTTCTATACCAAGGCGCTCGGTTTCCGCATTTCCGACTGGATGGGCGACTTTTTCGTGTTCATGCGCTGCGGGCCGGACCATCACACCGTGAACTTCGTCCAGGCCAAGTCCGACAAGCTCCACCACATCGCCTTCGAACTGAAAGACTGGGCGCATGTGGAGACGGCCTGCGATCATCTCTCGCGCAACGACATTCATCTGGTATGGGGTCCGGGCCGCCACGGAATCGGCCACAACATTTTCACCTATCACCGCAATCCCGACAACCAGATCACCGAACTGTTCACCCAGCTCGACATGATGCTCGATGAAGACCTCGGCTATTTCGAGCCGCGGCCCTGGCACCGCGACAAACCGCAGCGGCCGAAGGTCTGGACGCCAGGCCCGAGCGCCGCGAACTATTGGGGCGCGCCGCCGCCGCCCGGATTCCTGGACTAGCATGATCCCGAAAAGTGGGTAGCCTTTTCGGATAAAGATCATGCTTAGTAAGATGTGAGGCGCGTATGGCGTCCGAAGCAAAAACCGAATTGCCGGCGACGGCCGAAGAGCTGATGGCGAAGATGCTGAAAAAGCGTCTTTACGTCATCATCTGGAAAAGCTTCGCCAAGCCGGACCTGATCCGGCAGCATCTCGCAAAGCATCTGCAATTCATGATCGGGCTCGAAAAGCGCGGCGCGCTGTTCGCCTCAGGCCCCTTCGCGCCGGGCAATGGCGCGCAGATCGGCGACGGCATGACCATCCTGCGCGCGGTGTCGCTCGACGAGGCAAAGGTCTTCGCCAACAGCGATCCGTTCGTCATCGCCGGCGCGCGCAGTTACGACATCCGCGAATGGACTCTCATGGAAGGCCGCATCGGGATCAGTCTCGATTTTTCCGACAACACATACCGGATCGACTGACATGACGATCAAAAGCGTGGGCGTGATTGGTCTTGGCCGGATGGCGATGCCGATCGCCATCCTCTTGCTCAAAGGCGGCACGCGCGTGCCGGGCTATCGCCGGAGCTCGATGGCGGATTTCGAGGCCGCTGGCGGCCTTGCCAAAGCCTCCGCCGCCGAAGTCGCCGCAGACTGCGATGTCGTCTTGTCCTGCCTGCCCTCGCCCGAGGCGCTCGACGAAGTGGTGACCGGCCCGCGCGGCCTCGTGCACAGCGTGCGGCCGGGCCAGATCGTGCTCGAGCTCGGCACCTATTCTTTCGACGTGAAAGAACGCCAGCGCGTCGCGCTTGCCGGCAAAGGCGCCATTTTCATCGACGGCGAGATCAGCGGCACACCGGGCATGGTGGCGGAACGGAAATCGGCGGTCTATATCGCCGGCGATGCCAAAGCCTGTGAGGCCGCCGCCGAAGTGGTCAAAGGCTTTTCCGATTCCTGCACCTATTTCGGCAAATTCGGTTCCGCCATCCAGGTCAAGCTGATCGCCAACCTTTTGGTGACGCTCAACATCGCCGCGAGCGCCGAGGCCATGGCGCTCGCCGTGAAGACCGGCATCGATCCCACCCTCTTGATCAATGCCGTCGGCGCGGGCGCCGGCAGTTCGCGGCAATTCGTCATTCGTGCGCCATGGATGGCCGAGCGCAAATTCTTGCCGGCCCCAGGTCCGGTGACAACCTTGGCGCATTATTTCGAGCCGATCCGCACCATGGCCGCGCAGTTGGGTGTCGCGACCCCGATGCTCGATCGCGCCGTCGGGCTTTACGAGACGGCGATCGCGCAGGGCAAGGGCGATCTCGACGTCGCCTGCCTGGTGGACGTGGTCGGCGGCCTGCCGGGTAGCGCAAAATCGGACGATTGAAACGCACCAAGCGGCGCGGCCCCTTAGCCTGCGAGGGCGCGCGCGGCCTGGGACTGAGGACGCATCAGCAAATAGAATGCGACGACGTGCGTGATCATCAGCAGCGGCACGTAGATGATCGGGATCGCGTATGTGGCGCCCAATTCCCCGGCCAGCGGCGCAAGACCGAGCTGGTTGCCGTGGTAATAGTCGATGAGGATGTCGATCGTTCCCACGAGATTGAAGGCGACAACGAACAACCAGAACAGCGGACGCAGTCGCACTGTCAGAAGCGCCAGCATGGCCAGCACCCCGGTGGCGAAGTCGCCATAGGCGGCGAACGTAGCGAAGCCGGCGGGGAGATTGGCACCGACAACGCCTGGGAGGATAAAGACCAGCCCGAAGAAGCGGAAGCTGTGCAGAGTAGCAATGGCGCGCTGCGCTTCGATTCGGTTTATGGACTTGAGCCAGGGCCAGATATACGCGGCCAAGCAAAGCAGCCACGGCACGTAACCTAGAACGAGATGTATCCGGAAGATGGTCGCCGGGGACAATTTTGCCTCCTGTCTGGTGTGAGTCGACGCGGCCTGGAACACCGCGGCCAGGATGCCGGCCGCGTGACGGTCGACTTGCACGCTATCTAGGCCCGCTTTCGGTGGGCGACTATTCGCGATAATGTGGACGGGCTATGAAGCAGAACTTCACAGTCAGGCAGGGCGCGCTCAACGGCGTAGAGGCCTTCCTGAGCGTCGCCGAGCATCGCAGTTTTCGCCGAGCGGCTGCGGAACTCGGGGTGACCCCATCGGCGATGAGTCAGGCTGTGCGCGCACTCGAGGCGCGCGTCGGCGCCGGCCTCTTCATACGCACAACGCGCAGTGTCGGTCTGACCGAAGCCGGCGAGCAATTCCTGTCGCGTGCCAAGCCCGCCTTCGCGGAACTCGTCGCTGCCAGCGAGGCCGCGCGCGAACTCGGACAGCGACCGGCCGGCCGGTTGCGCCTCACGGTGCCGCACGCGGTGGTACCTATATTGCTTGAACCGCTGATCGCGGCCTTCTGTCAGGCCAATCCGGAAGTCGAGGTAGAAATCGCCGCGAGCAAGGATCTGGTCGATATCGCGGCCGAAGGATTTGACGCCGGCATCCGGCTGGGTCAGTTCATCGCCGCAGATATGGTCGCGGTGCGGCTGACGTCTCCGTTCCCGTTCGTCGTCGTCGGCAGCCCCGGTTATTTGCGCCGGCGCAAGCGGCCTGAATGCATTGAAGATTTGGGTCAGCACGCCTGCCTGCGCATGCGCCGTTCGAACGGGTCGATCGCGCCGTGGTCATTTCTCAACGGCAACAAGGCAATCGAGGCGATCGTCTCAGGACCTTTCATTGCCAACGATTTTCCCAGCATGCTCGGCGCCGCCGTTGAAGGTCTTGGTCTTGCGCAAGTGCCCGAGCCGATCGCTGCCGGTCCGATGCGCGCGGGAAAACTCGTGCAGGTACTCGAGCCCTTCGCGCCGATGGCGCCGGGGGTGTTTCTCTATTATCCGAGCCGCCACCAAATGACGCCGAAGCTGCGCGCTTTCATCGACCACGTGAAGAGTCGTCCGGACGTCAAGAAGGCGCAGCCCTCCAGAGATTCGCGCCGTGTGAGATAAAAATGGGCTTTGATTGGAGCCGCACCCAGGCGCATCCTTAAACCAAACCGCAATCGCCCGCATCGTGAGGCGACACAGGACTGGGGACTGGCGCGGCCGGCAATAGCGCCCCACGTTTCCAGCGGTGCGGAAATGATAGCTAGCGTAGGCGGGAGATTGTGATGGATGATCAAACCGTGCGGGCGGCGCTGGAGCGCCATTGGGCTGCTTCCGACGCGAGCGACTTCAAGGTCGAACATGAAATCTACCGCGAGGATGCCGTGCTCGATTACCCGCAATCGGGCGAGCGGATCCGCAGCCGGCACAACATTCAAGAGAGCCGAACCGTCCAGCCCAACAAGAAGCGTTTTACGGTCCGGCGAATTATCGGCAGCGGCAATCTCTGGGTCACTGAATTCGTACTTAGCTATGACGGCATACCGTCTTACTCGGTGAGCATCATGGAATTCCGCGACGGACTGGTGGCCCACGAAACGCAATATTTCGGCGATCGGTTTGAGCCCGGACCTTCGCGCGCGCATCTTGTCGAGCGCATAGGCGAAATCACGCCCAATGCGGACCGCCAGCATGCTGGAAGGGCGTAAAGAAGCACCGGAGCGGTAATACTCCCGACCTTTGGGTTGGATCGCTTCGGCATTGCTTAGCTTTCGAAAGCCGCATCGATCGGGACGCGATAGCCGTTGGCGAGGCGATTGGTCTCGTTGGCCATGCCGACAACCGCCATGACTTCTGCGAACTGCTGCGGCGTCATGCCGGCTTTGGCCGCGGCCGCGTTGTGGCTGGCGATGCAATAGCCGCAGCCATTGGTGACGGAGACGGCGAGATAGATCATCTCCTTGACGAGAGGATCGAGCGCTCCAGGCGCCATCACCTGCTTCACGCTCTCCCACGTGCGCTTGAGTGTCGCTGGATCGTTGGCGAGATATTTCCAGAAATTGTTGACGTCAGGCACACTGCGCGTCGTTTTGATGTCGTCATAGACGGCCCTCACCTCGCCAGAGCCATCGGCATATTCGATCGGTCTAGGTTTGCTCATGTCGTTGCTCCTGCTCAAGGTGATTCCGAACGATTTGAGAATTTTATCTCGTTCCATGCACCCAGATAACCTAGCTCCGGAACGGGCACGCTCCTATTGGTGAAGCCCCAGCAGCCTCAACGTCTGCTCATGACCCCAAGCGGACATTGACGTGATCGGCTTCCAGCCTAAACTCAAATGAGTCACTGACAGATTTCGACAGGCGACAGCGACCTTTTTCAGGCGCGAATGTCGCCTGATCGTGCGCAACAAAGGAGGCAACCCGTGAAGCAATCAAAGTTTCTACTTTTCACTACCGGGCTCCTTTTGTGTCTCTTGTTGTCTCTCTTGGCCCAAAATACGCGCCCATTGTTGGCGGACGGCGCCATCGTGCCGCAACCTGTTTCTTATTCGCCGAGCGACACGACAACTTCGCCCTCAGGCGCGATAGCAAGAACGGATAAGCTCAGGATGGCTTGTTACCCTGTGTGGGGCCAATGCACGAAAGATTCCGACTGCTGCACCGGATTCTGCAGGGTCGGCAGAGTGGCAGCCTATTGCGACTATAATTAAAATAATTGGCTCCTCCCGCGCATTTGACCAGCCGAGCGGTAAGCTCGTCTTGGCGATGGCGCACATGTGTCGCCGTCTCGGGGCAGCAGCAATCGACAACCATGCGAGTTCCGTCACCGTGGCCGGCGGAACAAATACACGACGTCTGCATTGGCGTGGCGTTCGGTGTGCTCAACGTCGTGAGCAGCGCCGCGAGCGGCGTGTTCCGCAGCGACGCCTAGGTGTTTGTCGCCTCACAGTTTGTATGATGCAGGCGCGTTGAGGTTCAGGTTTTCGTCGCTCGCATTCGAACCCATCCAAGGGTCTGCGGTCGTTCGCCAAGCAAGGGAGTTTAGCCAGGAAAATCGTCGTCATCGGCGGCCGCGTCGAGGAGCGCTCGCTTGTGCCACTGGGCGAAGCGCGCCTTGGCCGCATCGGCTTTGACGAATGGCTCCGCCGCTCACGGGCGGCGGCCTGATCCGGCATCCGCCAACCGGGTATTGCGTCGCGAGAAAATGCGCGGAAAATCGAAATTGACGCGGCGCTGAAAATCCCGCTTTGTCGCTAGCCATGGTCGAGAAGCCAAGCGCGAGTAACGATGCGTCAATTCGCGACGATGCCTCCCCTGGAGCCGAGGGAGACACCGCGATGGAGCACGCGACCAAGTCGGAGCCGGCAGATCCTTCCGCACCAGTCACACCTGCGAACCATCGATTCAGATGGAATCGAAGATGTGTGATGGGAGTGCTGGGAGCTTTGGTGGTGGCGGCCGCCTTGATATTCGGCGTTCCTTGGATCCGATTTGCGCTCAACACCGTCTCGACCGATGACGCCTACGTAAGTGGTCACGTGACGTTCGTCGCCGCCCGCGTGCAAGGGCAGGCTTCCCGGGTCTTGGTCGATGACAACAACCGTGTTCATAAGGGAGATCTTCTTGTCCAGTTGGACAAGGAGCCTTTTGAGGACGCAGTCGCCGTGAAGAAAGCGGCGGTCGACACCGCGGAGGCGGACCTTCAAGCGGCCAAAGCCGCGGTGCGCGGTGTTGAAGCACAGGCCAGGAGCCTGAGCTGGCAATTACAAAACGCCATTGAGGACGTCGATAACCGGGTGGCCTCGTTGCACGCCCGCGTCGCCGCCCTCGATAAAAGCAAGGCCACACTCAAGCTGGCCCAAGTTGAATTTGCCCGGGCTGAGCAATTGCTGCCGCAGGCGACCGTAAGTCGGGAGCAGTACGATCAACGGCAAGCCGCACTTTCGGTCGCGCAGGCGGACGTCATCCAAGCAGAGGCGGATGTCCATCAAATCCGTGTCTCTTTGGGGTTGCCGGCGCAGCCTGAAAGCGGGGATCTCGGCGAGGTGCCACCCGATCTCGATCAGACTTTCTCTTCTGTTCGAGAGGCGCAGGCCGCTCTCATCCAGACGGCGACGCAGCTTGGCGTTGCTCATTCCTATGAGCAGCTACCGAAAGAGATGCTCAAACAATTCGAAAGCCTGGATCAAGGCGATATCGACCGCACGCTGGCCGGACTTACGGATGATGCGCCGGCCGTTAAGCAGGCGGAAGCCAAGCTCGGAGCCGCCAAGCGCGATCTCGTTCAGGCCGAACTCAACCTCCGTTACTGCGATGTCGTCGCAGACATCGATGGAGTTGTGACGCGCCGAAATGTCAATCCGGGCAACAATGTGCAGGTCGGCCAGAGTCTGATGGCAATCCGATCGCTCAGCGAGATCTGGGTCGATGCCAATTTCAAGGAGACGCAGCTGCGTGATTTGCGCATCGGCCAGCCTGTCGACCTGTATGTCGACATGTACGGAGGCCGACACGTGTTCAAGGGGCGGGTCTCCGGATTTACGATGGGGACGGGATCGACGCTATCACTGCTGCCGGCCGAGAACGCCACCGGCAACTTCATCAAAGTGGTGCAGCGGCTGCCGGTTCGGATCGAGCTCGAAGGCTACGACCCAAACGAAAACACCCTGTTCATCGGCACATCCGTTGTTCCCTACGTCTATGTGAACAGGCCGCCGACCGGACCTGACGCCGGGAAATACCTGCAAGGCTACGAGCCTCAACCGCAGAACTCCGACTCATCACACCAGAGCGCCCTTGGGGCGGACAAATGACGGATGCGGCTCTTTCGCCCTCACGATTTTCCCTGGTCGGGAATCCGTGGTTGTTGGCCGCCGTCGTGGTGCTGCCTACTTTCATGGAAGTGCTCGATACGACGATCGCGGTGGTGGCGCTGCGTTACATCGCCGGTGGTCTGTCGGCCACGGTGGATGACGGTGAATGGGTTCTCACCAGCTACCTTGCCGCCAATGCCATCATCCTGCCGATCACTGGGTGGTTGAGCGCGCATCTGGGGCGCCGCAACTACTTTTTGATATCGATTGGCATTTTCACGCTCGCCTCCGCACTGTGCGGAATGGCCACCAGTCTTGGCCAGCTCATCGCGTTCCGCGTCATCCAGGGTCTCGCCGGCGGCGGCCTGCAGCCCTCCAGTCAAGCCGTGCTGCTCGACGCCTTCCCGCGCGAAAAGCAAGGCACGGCGATGACACTGTTTGGCTTGGCAGCGCTGCTCGCGCCGGTCATCGGTCCGACGCTCGGTGGCTGGTTGACGGACGAGTACCAGTGGCGATGGGTCTTTTTGATCAATGTGCCGATCGGTCTCGTCGCACTTGCCGGGTGTTACGCCCTCCTCCGCGACCCGGATTATCTCGTCGAAGAGCGCACCGAGTTGAGAAAGCGCCCGTTCCATTTCGACTCGATCGGTTTGTTGCTGCTGGTTGTCGTCATGGTCTCCTGGGAGGTGATGCTCAGCAAGGGCCAGGAGTGGGACTGGCTGGGCGATCCGGTCTGGCGCGTGCAGACATTGGCCATTCTCTTTGTGACAGGCCTGGTCGGGTTGATCATTTGGGAGTTGCGCAGCCCCAACCCCGTGGTCAATTTTCGGCCGTTGGGCGAACGTAACTTCGGCGCGTGCTGTATCATTATCTTTTGCGCCTATGCCGTGCTGTTCGGTGCCAGCACGTCTTTGCCCGGCTTGCTTCAATCGTTATTTGGTTACGACGCCTTGGACGCGGGACTGGTCATGTCTCCGGCCGGGTTCTTTGCACTCCTTGCCATGCCGATTGTTGGCTTCGCGCTCGGCCGAAAGACGGATGCCCGATGGTTGATCGCTGGGGGATTGCTGCTGATGGCCGGCGGCACCTATTGGATGTCGCAGATGAACCTCTTCATCAGTCCGAGCCAAGTTGTCTGGCCGCGGGTCGTTTTGGTCTTGGGACTGTCGGTGTGCTTTGCACCCGCGAATGTGGCCGCCTATCTCTACACGCCGATCGCGTTGCGGGGGGCGGCTGTGGGCTTGCTGAGCCTTCTGCGCAACGAAGGCGGCAGCGTTGGAACGTCATTGGCTCAGACCGTCCAGGAACGGCGGGATCAATTCCATGCGCTGCGGCTCGGCGAGAGCCTCGATCCCTTTAATCCAGCCGTACAATCCTTTCTCGAGCAGGCGCAAGCGCGCTTCCTCCAGCAGACCGGCGATCCGGCAGCCGCACAGCAGCTCGCCTGGCAGGCGCTGGAGAATCTGCGCCAGCAGCAGGCATCGGCGCTGGCCTATTTCGACTGTTTTTGGCTGTTCGCCGCTGCGATGCTTGCGGTGACGCTCGTCGTTTTTTTGATGAAACGTTCAGTGGCCGAGAAAGGCGCACATATCGGGGCTGGATAAACGCTTTTCTCCGCGCGGGTGTCCAGCGCGGCATCGTCAGGCAATCCCCCAGGGCCACTGTTTTGCTCTAGCTTATCTGCTGGAAGGAAAGGCGACGGCGCCATGGCGAGAACCTACCGTGAAATTGCAATAGAGCAAATGCTGGGAACCGTCGAAGAAGCGATGAGTCAGGCTATTGGCTGGTGGGCAGACCTGCCGCCGCCGATGAAGGAAGAGATCGAGCAGTTTCGCACCCAACTTGGGGCGGCAATTGATTCCGTGGAATTTGTTAAAAGGGCACTCGACAGAGAAGTGCACGAAACCGACCGCGGCAAAGGCCCTGCCTAATGTTTGCTACGGTGTATGAGACCGGCTCCGGCACACCGCGGACCTTGCATCGCGATCGCGCGCAAGCCGTTGCCGGTGGTTATTGCGACTGTTAGGTTCGGCTATGGCAACGGACCCCATCCTTATTGTGGGTGGTGGACTCGGTGGGCTCACGACGGCGTTGGCGCTGTCACGCCGGGGGTTCACCGCCCGGGTGCTCGAAGGCGCGCCCGAGTTTGGCGCCATCGGTTACGGCATCCAGTTCGGCCCCAATGTCTTTCATGTGTTCGACAGCCTGGGTTTGATGGAGCCGGTGCTTGCCGTCGCAGACTTTCCGGCGGCGGTATTGATGTGGGATGCCCTGGACGGCAAAGAATTAGTGCGTGTACCGACCGGAGCATCTTTGCGCGCGCGATTTAAGTACCCGTACATTATCGTCCACCGGCTCGATCTGCATAATGTCCTTCTCGACGCTTGCCGTCGCAGTGACGCGATCGAGCTTGTGCCCGATGCCATGGTCTCCGGATTTGAGGATCGAGGCGATGGCGTCACGGCAACAACCGTGGACGGACGCACATTTTCGGGGCCGGCCTTGATCGCAGCGGACGGAGTCCGTTCGTTTTTCCGGCAGCAGCTCATCGGCGACGGTGAACCGCGACCCAGCGGCTATGCAGCGCTGCGAACCATCGTGCCGATCGCTGAGCTGAAAGTCGACGTCCCGCGCGACAGCGTCTTATTGTGGGCCGGGCCGGGCTACCACGTCATTCATTATCCCCTGCGCCGCGGCAGCGAATTCAACATCGTCGCGGTGTTCCGCACGGCAACCCACGCCGAGAAGGTCGATGCCGCAACCTCGCGCACCGAGCTTGAGTGGATTTATCGCGACGCTCATCCGTCGATGCGCGCCCTGAACGCCATGATGGACTTCCGCTGGCGCCGTTCGGTGGCGGATCGCAATCCGGTGCGGCATTGGTGCAAAGGCCGCGTCGCGCTCATGGGCGACGCCGCACATGCCCCGCTGCAATCGCTGGCGCAGGGCGCCAGCATGGCGATCGAGGATGGGCTGTGCGTCGGCGAACTGATACATGCCGCGAACGGCGATTTCGCGTCCGCGTTCCACCGCTTCGAAGCGCTCCGGCTGGCGCGAACCGCGCGCGTGCAGCTCGAATCCCGGACGATCTGGGATTGGTTGCTCCACGCCGAAGGCATTGCCCGCGATGTGCGCAATGCAACCGTGGCCGATTGGGACGAGGCGCATATGCTTGATTGCCTGTCGTGGCTTTACGACGGCGCGCCGATGCCGATGCAATCAAACCGATAAACCGCAAAGCGGATATCGAGAGCAATTCGCAGTGAGCCACTCGTCGACGTGGTGGTGGGCGTAGCAACGCTCGGCCAAAAACTCTCGCGCGCAGCGATATCCACTTCAAAACAGACATGGCACATTTGCGAAGGATTTAGCGCTGCAACAGCTTTTAGGTATAGAGCGGACGCATCAATCTGATCGCGTCGCGTCTGCTAATGGCCCGGGCCACAGTCGAGAACAGTTATTGCCAGCGAGTGCTGATCCAAAATTTCTGTGCCAATTCCTCAAATTCGCAAACTCGAATCCGGCGACTTCAGCCACAATTTCAAAATCGTTCTAATGCCCGTTCAATTTATAGACCCTCTCCAGCAATATCCTTACAGCCTCCTCCGTGGCGTGGGTCGCTTTTGCGGAATAGGCCACATGAGCACCTTTGCCCAGGCAATCGTCCGCATATGTGAAGGGCTTATGTGTCGCCATATTGATGATGGTCCCAACCGATTCTTCCTTCAGGACGCAATGCGTCGTCTGCGCGTACGGCACGACGGCGGGACGAGACGGAAGCGACGGATAATCATAGGCGTGCCCCGCATTGGCGAATTCGGTCATTTGGACATCCTTGGCCGTCCGTTTGAGGCGCGCAAAATAGGCTCGGCAAGGAGTGATTTCGACCCAGTCGTCGGATTTTCCGTGAAAGATACGGATTGGGTGGTCGGTCACCGCCGTATCGTCGATATAGGTCGTGATGCAGGGCGCATATAACGCAATATAGACCGCAGGATCGATCCCGCTTGGGTTCCACATCTTTTGGAATCGTTTGAGAGCCGCATAAAGAGTCGCTTGGCCCCCGCGTGAGAATCCCATGACGGCAATTCGGCCCGGATCTATTCGCGGATCTGCGGCTAACACCGCAAGACTGCGATACAAGTCGAGAACCATATTTAATCGTCCGAGCTGGGACTGATCGGCAACAGTGCTGACGATCCCTCGCCCGGTAAATGAATCAATTGCAAAGGTGGATATACCCATCGACGCAAATATTTTCTCCCATGCAGCGATGTTCTCCTCAATTCCACCTGAGCCGTGGACGAGGATAACCAGCGGCAGACGTCCAGAGCCTCGAGCGACCCGCAAAGCTCCGGAAATCGTAGTGGGCTTTCCCGAGGAATCGCCCTTCAGAAATTGTTCGTCCGATATAGTCAGGGTCTGAATCGGAATTGTTTCGATGCGCCCGCCAATATCATTGGAAAGAACGTTCGCCGCTAACGCTGACTGAGCGCCAGCGACCACGAACGCCGCAAGTACGCGCACGAAGAATCGCATCATACTAACTGTCCTAACCAACGAATTGCTCGATCAAACGGCCCATCGATGACGCGCAAGATGTTTCCATTGTCTCACCAAATTGCCGCACTGCATATGTCGGCTTTTGGCCCTTGCGGACGCGCCCGTTGATGACAGGCGCGGTAGCTTTCGGGAGTAAAGCGGACTTTATTGTGAGACGGTGGTCATCCGGCACTTTGGTGATCGTCGAGAACCTCGGGCCTCGGCCGATAAAACTTACCTAAACATCTGATCGTGGCCCTTAGCGGACATCGAAATCACGTCGAGTCACGTCTCTTCGACCGCGCTGAAGATCGTGCTTACCGCATGCTGATTTTGCACGCGTCATATTGAGCATTCTCGTTAAATCCGAGGAAGCAATTGATCTGTATTCGGTGCTTGGTTTGTAGAACCGATAGAAACTCCAATCTGGATTTTTGGATCTGTTTTTGTGAAACGTCTTGACGAGGAGATGTCATGAGCAAAATTTTGGTAGCTCTAGCCGCGGCAGCAAGCCTTGCCGTCGGCCTAGCGGCGACGGCGACGACAGCGAACGCCCAGGCAGATTATTGGAATGGCGGCTGGCATGTCGGTGGCGACTATTACCAGCCGACGGACTACGGTTACGGCTACCTCTCTGACTATGGACAGCCCGCTGGCGGCTACAGCGCGATCGCAACAGTCGCGCCGGTGCGAACGGTGGAGACGATCGAGACCGTGCGGACCATTCGGCCGGCACGGATTGCTCGCCGTCAGATCGTGACGCGGCAGACCACTATAAGCCAGGTCGCCTATCCTCGAACCCTCTACGACTATGCGGGCCCGGCGACGGCGATTGCCGCTCCGGCTTACAACACCGCGGGCTATTACAATGCGAACGCCACGCGCCCGCTCTACGACTATGCGGGTCCGGCAACGGCGATTGCCGCTCCGACTTACAATACCGCGGCCGGCTACAATTATGGTGCGGGCTACGCTCGCCCGCTGTACGACTATGCAGGTCCGGCAACGGCGGTTGCCGCTCCGGTTTACAACACACCGGCCTATTACAATTATGGTGCGGGCTATGCTCGCCCGCTCTACAACACCGTGATGCCGGTCGTCGCGCAGACCGTCGTCGCCACGCCGGTCAGCCCCGCACCGTTCTATCGTTACGTCTATCAGTGGAATCGCATCTTGGTGGTCGATCCGCAGACCAACCTTGTCGTTCGGGCCCTGCCGCGCTAATTGCGGAAGGGACGGCCGCCTCAGCCCCGCGCCAAAATAAGCGCGGGGCTTGATAGTGTCCTAATTTGAATTTTGTGGAATGCGATGTCCGCTGGCCTCCTCGCCTGATCAGGCCGGAGCATACGTCAGTCTAATCGTGTTCTTGCCGACTAAATCGCTGGCCACAAGGCGGAGCGGCGGCCGTGGGCCAGCAAAGAATGGCTTGCCGCGACCAAGCACGACGGGGTGGAAGTAGAGTCGATACTCATCAATAAGACCAAGGTCGGTTAGGCTTCGTGCTAGGTCCGGTCCGGAAACTGCAATCTCGCCAACGAGCCGAGCCTTCAGGCCACGTATCACCGCCTCGATGTCATCCGAAACAAGCGTGGCGTTGGGGCCGACCGACTTCAACGAGCGCGACACGACCCACTTCGGTTGGCTCCGCCACGCCGCCGCGAAGTCGCGCTCCTCCGCGTCCCACTCGGGACGGTCTTCGTCCCAATAACGCATCACCTCGTACATGCGGCGACCGTACACGCTGCCGGCTAGGTCGCGCACTTGCTCGGTGAAGTGACGAAAGAGCGAGGGATCAGGCGCAAATTCCTGGTGGTCGACATAGCCGTCCAGGGACTGGTTCATTCCGAAGACGAACTTCGCCATGCTCTCACCCTCGAAGACCAAAGCCGGTCGGCAGTTTTACTCGGTGCCGCTTCGGGACTTCAATACAGCATGCCGGGCGATCTTTATGCGCAGGACGCCGCGCTTCCCCAGCGCACCGCGAAGCGCGTCAGTTCGTCATCAGGTGGAAGCGCAACGGGGTCGCGCCGATGAGCTCGACGACCTCGCCGCTCCTACGCCAGCCGGTGACCTGCGTGAGCGTCGCGAGAAGCTCGGCGTCGCGGGCTTGCCGGTCCGGATCGCATTGCGCCGGCGGCGGATCGCCGGGGACGATGGTGATGGCGGCATCGTTGACCGTCGCCTGCGCTTTCAGGCTCGCGCACCACAGATCGATGGAGGCGGTGCCGTCGTCCTCGATCTCGATCATCGGGACGCGCTTGGAGCCGTGCATCGGCGCCGCATCGAGCATGAGCTCGCTGCCGAACGGAAAAGGCTCGCTGGCGCGCACAGGCCAGACAGCCGTCCAGATGATCATGGCGACAGCGACGGGAACAACGAAGGCGGCAAGATGGGAAGTGGCAAAACGGAAAGCGAAACGGCGGTGCAGCCAAAGCCGGAACCGAGGCATCTGCGACTCACAAAGTTACGGATGAGAGGATGACGACAAGATCGCGGCCGGGCGGCCGCCAGCGGCAATGATCTAGAGCACGGACGCGGGAAAGTCAGCCGGATTTTGCGTCTATTTGACGGCCGCTCGCTTGCGTTTACGCGGCGATAACGGGGCGACCTCGGGGATTGCGACTGCGACGCGAACCGGTGGCCTGGTTGCCCCACGGAAGCGGCGCCGACGCCGCGTCCACGGCCCTGGTTTGCGCGTGTCACCCGGCCATCAAGAAAACGCGATTGTCGGCCACCCCTGCCCTAAACCGGCGTATTTCCACGCGAATTGCGCCGCAGGCGGCGCGGCGCCATGGCGCCAAATGGGCCAAAGCCTCTGCCGTCTTGGACAAGCTCATGATAGTTCAATGACATCAAAGCCGTGCCGGCGGCCAATTTGGTTCTTGTGGGGCTCAGGTCCATCACGTTTCGGTCGCCAAAGCACTCGCGCAACGTCGGCCCGCCCGCGTTGTCCGGCTAACCCCTCGGAGGTCTTCCTTTGCAACGCCTTTTGTCGTCGCTCGCCACGATTTGGCGGCTGTCCGTTCCTTACTTCCGCTCCGAGGACCGCTGGCCAGGACGCATCCTTCTTGCCGCGGTGATCGGCCTCGAACTGTCGACTGTGGCGATCACGGTCGCGCTGAACTACTGGTACAACAGTTTCTACAACGCGCTGCAGAACCGCGATGCGAACGGCTTCGTTTGGAACATCCTAGTGTTCTGCGCGCTGGCCAGCATCTACACCGTGATCGCGGTGTACCAAAACTATCTCAATCTTTGGCTGCAGATCCGCTGGCGCCGTTTCATGACGCAGACCTATCTGCGGCAATGGCTCAATACCGCCAACCATTACCGCATGCAGCTTCTCGGTGATGCGGCCGACAACCCCGATCAGCGCATCGCCGACGACCTGGCGCAGTTCGTCTCCAACACGCTGTCGATCGGGCTCGGATTGTTGAACTCGATCGTGACGCTGATCTCCTTCGTCGTCATTCTCTGGGGCCTGTCAGAAGCTGCTCCGCTGCATCTGTTCGGCATGCGGGTCGCCATTCCCGGTTATCTGGTCTGGGCGGCGCTCCTCTATGCAGTCATCGGCACCGCGCTGACGCATCTGATCGGCCGGCTGCTCATTCCGCTAAACTTTCAGCAGCAGCGCTACGAAGCCGATTTCCGCTTCAATCTGGTGCGCACCCGCGAGAATTCCGAGCAGATCGCGGCGTTGCACGGCGAAGCCGCCGAGCGCGAGCGTCTCGGTAATCGCTTCGGCTTCGTCGTCACCAACTGGCTTGCCATCATGCGGCGGACCAAGAAGCTCACGTTCTTCACGGCGAGCTATAGCCAGGCGGCGCAGATCTTTCCCTATGTGATGGCGGGCCCGGCCTATCTGGCCGGCGTTACCCAGCTCGGCGACCTGATGCAGACGGCGAATACGTTTGACAAAGTTCAGGGGGCGCTGTCGTATTTCGTGAAGGCGTACCAAGACATCGCGCAATTCCAGGCAGTGGTGCAGCGCCTGGCCGGCTTCGAAAAGGCGATCGTTGCCGCCCGCGACGTAGCGCTGCAGCAGCCAGCGGTCGAGGTGCTGCCGCGCGCCGATGCCGGCGGAATTGCAATCGAAAAGCTCCAGGTGCGGCTGCCCAACAGCAAACCGCTGGTTGACGCCGAGCGGCTTGAGCTGTCGCCGGGCGAGCGCGTGCTGATGACCGGGCCATCCGGCGCCGGAAAATCGACGCTGTTTCGCGCCATGGTCGGCATCTGGCCCTTCGGATCGGGCCGCGTCACGGTGCCGAAGGACGCCAAGATCCTGCTCTTGCCGCAGCGGCCCTATTTCCCGGTGGCGAGCCTCGCCGCAGCCGTCAGCTATCCGGCCAGGGCCGAGACTTTCGACAAGGCGCGCATCGCCGAGGTGATCGCGGCCGTCGGGCTGCCGGAATGGAGCACCCGGCTCGACGAAGAAGTGCACTGGAACCGTACGCTGTCGCTGGGCGAGCAGCAGCGGCTCGCCATTGCGCGCGCGCTGCTTCAGCAGCCGGATTACCTCCTGCTCGACGAGGCGACCGCCTCGCTCGACGCGCCGGCCGAGGCACAGCTTTACCGGCTGTTGCAGGACCGTCTCAAGGGCACGACGATTGTCTCGATCGGCCACCGCGCCACGCTCGGTGCGTTCCACGGCCGCCACGTCGAAGTCGTCACGGGCGATGCGGCGTCTCAAGTGCGCGATGTGCCGTTGGCTTCAGCGGCGGAGTGATTCGGCACAAGTAACACCCCGCCTCCGGCCCGTCCGCGCCCAAGCGCGGAGTGGATGAGCTTAGGCGAGCTTAGGCTAGGCCGCCAAATGCGGACCGTAGACGCCCGGCAAAAGCGACGCGGCCGACCGCGGCGGTGCAAAAGCAAAGTCCGGCCAACGAAAAGGGCCGGTGGCGTTTCCGCCACCGGCCCGATGTCTTCGCAAATCTCAGCCGAAACTACTTGATGTTCGAGAGATTGGTCGCGAACGAGAGCTTGGCGATATAGGCCGCGCTGCACCAGTTGGAGCCGACGCCGCCCGGATTGGCGCTGGTGATGTTGTTGGAGCCGCCGCCAGATTGCGCGCTGGTAAAGGCGTTGCAATCGCCCTTGTTCAGGCTGGTGTCGTAGTAACGCAGGTCAAGCGTAAAGGCCTTGTAGGTGATGCCGAAGCCCGCGTCCCAGTTCCAGTAGCTCTTGTAGGGATCGCCAGCGTCAGCCATGGCCTGCGAGATGCCCGGGAAGCCCAGAAGCGAGCCTTCGCCGTAGAACGCGTCGCTGTGGCCGAGGCTCCAGTAACCAAGGTCACCCGAGATATAGCCACCCCAGCTGCTGGGGAACCACGTTGTCGGCGCCGTATAGGTGAGGTTGCCGACGGTGTACCAGCCGACCGAACCGGTGCTGGCGACGGACGGCGAATACCACTCTTGGATGCCGGCGGCCCACTGATCGCTGAACGTGTAAGTCGCCTTGCCGTAGATTTCGTAGAAGCTGGCGTTCTTCTTCGCCACGTTGCCGTTCAACAGCGTCGGCTGACAGCCGGGAACGTTGGTGTCGAAGCAGCTGCCCCCCGGATACCAGTATTCCCAGAAGCCGAAATCGAGGGCGAGCTTGTCGAAGGTCGGTCGCACGCCAGCATAGAGATCGATTTCCGCCGCCGCGCGGTTCGGGAAGGCGATGCTCTCACCGGAGATACCGGCGTAGTATTGCCACGTCGGGCTCTGCGTATAACGCAGCTCAAAACCCGCCTGAGTGGAGGGATTATGGTTGGACTGCGTGATACCGCGGAAATTGTAATCGGTCATCAACGCTGCCGATATGGCGACATCCCACGGATCCGGCGCAGGCGCCGGCGCCGCCGGCGGGGCCTTCGTTGCCATGTCAGCGGCCATTGCTGAGGTAGCCATCCCGGCCGCCAAAACCAACGATAAAGCGACTCTCTTCATAACTTGCCCCTTCTGTTGTCCCTGCCTGTACTCGGCGTTGTTTCTTCAATGACCGACTACGAAGCGAATTCCCCGCAGCGCTCCTTGCGCAGCTCGAAACTTCACGAATAGTTCAATTTAACCATGAAACAGCCAAGCTTAAAACGATGGCAACTGCTGCCTTTTTATGCTTTTGGGGCAAAACTTCAGAGTTTGTTATCGGGTGTGGCGAGCAGGCCACACTTTTGACGGTCAAAGTGCCTGCGGCCGTTGAGTTTTCCACCATCACGCAACGCGCGAACGATGCGCAGAGCTGCGGATATCGCCGATGCGCGCGCAGTTGCCGCGATCCATCGTCGTTCCTAAGTAAATCGCTGCAAGCGAGTCGAAGTTATCCACAGGAGGCGGACGATGCAGGCGACGGTCGACGGCCGCGTGGTCGCGAAAAGCGACGAAGTCGTTGAATGCAAGGGTTATCAATATTTTCCGCGCGCAGCCGTGCGCATGGACTGGCTGGAAAAGACCGCAAAGACCGAAAGCGACCTCGCCTGTCCGCACGGCGTGCAATTCTACGATGTCGTCGTGGGCGGTACGCGTCACGCGCGCGCCGCCTGGTCCTACGAGGCGCCGCGGCCGGAAATGGCCCAGGTCGGGGGACGATTCGGCTTTTGGCAGGACGTCGAAGTCCGCTGAAGCGACGTAGCCCGGATTAGCGGCGGAAACGCCGAGTTCCGCCCGGGGCTTGGTGTGCTGGACCCAGGCTGAGGTCAGGCCGCCGCAGCTTTCTTGCGATTGGCTTCGAGCCGCGCATCAACCAGCGCCACCTGAGCGTCGATAGCGGCGTTGCTCAAGCCCTTCTGCCTTGCGATCAACTGCACGAGCTTATCGGCGCGCTCGATATTGGGCGCGCCGTTTTGCAGCGCGCGCGCCGCCGAGGCCGGCCGCGTCAGCGATTCAGCCGCCGCGGCATATTTCTCGAACGGCACCAGATCGGCGGGATTGGCGCCGAGCTTTACGCAGAGGTCGAATACGAAATTATAGACCGACCGCGAGGTTTCGAGGTCGCTGTGCACCGCTTCCTGGGCCGTGCGCATGCCGTCCTTGGTCACGCAGCGGTAATTGCCGGCGAGCAGCATCGCCCATTTGGCGAGCGGCACGAAGATCGAATCGTAGATCCTGAGCTTCACCGGCAGCTCGATCTTGCCTTCCGGCGTATCGAAGCGCGCGGCATCGACGTCTTTCTCGAGCTGGCGCAGGATCGCGGTGCTCTTGTCGTCATCGAACCTGGCGCATTTGAAGTTGGTCGGCAGCGTGACCAGGAGGAAATTCGCCTTCTCGTCCGGCGGACGGATGGCCTGCGGGTCCGGGCTGTTGAGCGTGATCGTCTTGGGATCGAAACTATCCCACACCGTCGGGTCGGTATAAGCCGGCTTGAGCGCCTCGTAATCGAGGCCGGGGATGCGCTTGATATAGGGCAGCGGCGGCATGTTCATGATCGACATGCAAGGGACACGTGATTTCGCCACTGCATCGAGCAATTCGCGCACGCCGGGCGAACGGTATTGCGGCTCCTGCATGCAAAGGCCGACCAGATCGTATTGCTTCGGATCGACTCCGGTCGCCGGACCGGCCGTCACCTTGCCGGGAAGCTTTCGTGATTCCAGAAGCACCGGCTCCTTGCGGCCGCGGATCGGCAGCTTGACCTTGAAGCCTTCGGCATTGATCAAGTCGGCCTCGGCGGGAAGGCAGACCAAGTGGATCGAGTGGCCGCCGAACAAGAGCTTCGACGCGAGCAGCGAACCGTAGGACGCGCCCATCAGCAGGATTTTGTAACTCGCCATAACACTCCTCCTCGACAACGAAACGGAAGCGGCAAAAGAGCCCTTTTACCGGCTACGGATCGGCGGCGCTGCCGTCGCCGATCCCGGTGTCAAACCGATATTGAACCAATGCTATTGGGCTCGCTAAGCCGATGCAATGCGGCGTGGCACCGTCAGGCGCCCCACAACTTCCGCCTTAGGCCGGCCTTGTCTCAGCGGCTGGCTAGCCGCCGCCACCGACCGTTCCCGGATCCGAGCTCGGCGGAGTCCATGCCGGCGCCGGTGCGGGCTCAGGCATCGGTGCGGGCGCGGGCTTCGCAGCGGGCTTGGGAGCCGCCTTCGGCGCCGGCTTTCTCGCAACCTTCTTCGCCGGCTTCTTGGCTACCTTTTTGGCCGCCTTCTTCGCCGTTTTCTTCTTCGATGCCTTCAGCATCTTCTTCTTTTTGGCCGGAGCGGCCTTCTTTTTCTTGCCGGATTTCTTCTTCGCTTTGGACTTCTTCGCCATGATCGACCTCCGATCGCTGCAACCGATCCAGCACCCGTGCGCCCCCACAGCGCGAGCACGGGAAGACCGGTATGTGTGGCACGACGCTGACCGAGAGTTCGCTCAGCCTGCCGCCGTGGCCGAGTGCATCGCCGCGCGCGGCCGATGCCCCCGAAGCCTCCGCGGACATCGGCCTCCCGTCGCCCAATCGATCAGTTCGATCGTATGGACGACCGGAACCGGAGTGCCCGTCGCGATCTGCGTGATGCAACCAAGATTGCCTGCTGCGATCACATCAGGTCGCAATCTCTCGATAGTCCTGACTTTAAGATCGCGCAACCTTCTTGCGATGTCGGATTGCAAAATATTGTAAGTGCCGGCCGAGCCGCAGCACAGATGACCGTCGGGAATATCGCGAACAATAAAGCCTAGTCTGCCGAGCAATTCCTTCGGCTGCCGCGTCACGCGCTGACCGTGCTGCAGCGAGCAGGCGGAGTGATAGGCAACGACAAGACCCTGCGGATTTGGCGCGTCGCGCGCATCGTCTGCCGCCTGGTCCTGTGCGTCCGAAGGCTTCAGCGGCATGCCGGAGAGATATTCGGTGATGTCTTTTGCCAGCGTAGATACGCGCGCCGCCCGCTCGGCATAGAGCGGATCGTTGCGCAGCATGAAGCCATAGTCCTTGATTGTCGTGCCGCAGCCGGACGCCGTGATGACGATGGCATCGAGGCCGTCGATCGCCATAAAGGCGTCGATATTGGCGCGCGCCTGCGCCAGCGCCTCGGTCTCGCGGCCCATATGATGGACGAGCGAGCCGCAGCAGCCGAGCCCGGCCGGGACCACAACCTCGACCCCATGCCGCGTCAGCACGTTGACGGCTGCAGCGTTGATGTCCGGCGCCAGAAGGTCGTTGACGCAGCCGGGAAGAAGCGCAATCCGGGCCCGGCTTTGGCCCGGCGCCGCCGCGGTGAAAGTCTGCGGCGCAAGCGGCTTTTGCGGCCAGCGCCAGGGCGAGAGGCTCAGCATCGCCGCAACCCGCTTCAGCCCCAGCGCCGTGGCAAGAGCGGCGAAGGGTTTGGCAAAAAGCGTCGCGATCAGCGCAAGCCGGAAGCGCTCCGGATAAGGCATCAATTTCGCGAGCAGCGTCCGCAGAATGCGGTCGCCGAGCGGACGGCGGTAGGTCTGTTCGATATGGACGCGGGCGTGATCGACCAGGTGCATGTAATGGACGCCCGAGGGGCAGGTCGTCATGCAGGCCAGGCACGACAGGCAGCGGTCGATATGCCGGGTGACTTCGGCCGTCGCTGGACGGTCCTGCTCCAGCATGTCCTTGATGAGATAGATGCGCCCGCGCGGGGAATCGAGCTCGTTGCCGTCGAGCACATAGGTCGGACAAGTCGCAGTGCAGAAGCCGCAATGCACGCAGGCGCGCAGGATCTTTTCGGATTCCGCGATGTCCGGGTCGGCGAGCTGTTGGAGGGTGAAGGAAGTTTGCATGACTAGACGCCCGCCCACAT
Organism: uncultured Alphaproteobacteria bacterium; assembly: GCA_963746715.1. GTDB lineage: Bacteria > Pseudomonadota > Alphaproteobacteria > Rhizobiales > Xanthobacteraceae > BOG-931. The sequence continues at coordinate 289,486 of CAVVCW010000010.1, forward strand.
ACGCCCGGGATTGAGTACGCCCTGCGGGTCGAAGCTTTTGCGGATCCGGCTGGTCAATGCCGCGAGCGGGCCCGGTTCCGGCGTGAACACCTCGACCGCGGCCCGCACAGCGGCGGGTGCGCGGACGAGCGTCGCGTGGCCGCCGGCGGCCGCGACTACGGCACGCACCAAAGACGCACGCGCGTCGTCCGCGGCGGGTAAAGCCGCCCAGATGAGCCCACCGGCCCAATCGTAGAGGATCTCCGCGCCGGCTTTGCCCGCGAGCAAGCGGCCGACCGCTGCGCCCTCGGTCGGCGCCGTCGAAATGCGCCAGAGGTCGCGCGTGCCGGCCGGACCTGATGCCGCAAACGGCATGACGTCGCGCACCGCGCGCCAGAATGAGCGTGAGGCCCCCTCACCGAGCGTTGCGAGCGAACCTAACGGCGCCAGGAGCTGTTCCAGCACGGCCTTGCGCTCCATCACCGAGGGCGCGATGCCTTCAAGGCGGAAGACGGTCACCGCCTTATGTGCAGCGGCCGTCTCGGCGATCCGGCCCGCGACATCGGCGGGCAGATGCGCGGCGGCGGATACGTCGCCATAGGAGCCCACGGCCGCGGCCATCGCCTTGCCTGCGGCACCGTCATCGAGGCCAAAAACCAAGACGGTGTCCTCGGTCTCAGCCTTGGGCAGTGTTTTGATCGTCACATCGGTCATCACCGCGAGCGTGCCCCAGGAGCCGGCGATCACTTTACAGAGGTCATAGCCGGTGACGTTCTTGACCACGCGGCCGCCGGATTTGAACACTTCGCCGCGGCCGGACACGGCATTGAAGCCGAGAAAGTGATCGCGCGCGGCGCCGGCCTTGAGGCGCCGTGGCCCGCTCAGATTGGCCGCAAGCACCCCGCCGATACTTGCGCCGCCGGCCGGCCGGCCCAGGAGCGGTCCATAATCCATCGGCTCGAAGGCAAGTTCCTGGTTGCTTGCCGAAACCAGCGCTTCGATTTCGCCAAGCGGCGTCCCGGCCTTGGCTGATAAAACGAGTTCCTGCGGTTCATAGAGCGTAACGCCGGACAGGCCCGACAGGTCGATCGTCGCGTCCCATTGCGCGGCGCGACCGATGGCGCGCTTGGTGCCGCAGCCGACGACTTCGAGCGTCTTTTCCTCGGCGAGCGCGGCGCGAATGATGAATTCGACCTCGATGGCGTCGTGCGGCTTGAGGCTGTCGGCCATCGGGCGGCGTCCTTATTCCGCCGCGTCCGCCGCCGGCGCGGAGCCTGCGAAGGCCGGCATGATGTCGCGGGCGAAGCGGCGCAATTGCGCAACGCCGCCGGACACGACCATGAGGACATGGTGCACCCCTGCCCGCTGCAAATCTTCGAGCATGGCGGCAATCTCGTCCGGCGTGCCGTAAAGCGCGTTCTCCTCGGTGCCGCCGGCTTTGTCGGCGTAGGCGAGGACATGTGAGCCGGGTTGCGAACCGGTCTGCGAGCCGCCTTTGCCGTCAGGTTTGCGCGACACGTCGACGGTGCGCTTGGTGTAGGCGGCCTGGCGCGTCAGCGCCGCCTGCTTGTCCGCTTCGTCGCGGGCGACATAAAGCTGCCGCGCCACGACGACTTGCGTCGGATCAAAGCGCAGACCGCACCGTTGGCGCTCGGCCTTGTAGACGCCGATGCGCTCGCCGAGCGTTTGCGCGCTGGCATATTGATCGAGGATCAGGTTGAAGCCGCGGGCTGCCGCGCTGCGGATCGAGGGCTCGCTGCCGGCGGCGACCCAGAACGGCGGATGCGGCTGTTGCGCCGGCGGCGGCTCGACGACGATGTCCTCGAAATGCCAGAACCGGCCGCGATGCGAAAAGCGCTGCCGCATCGTGAAGGCCCGCGTCATCACCTCGACCGCCTCGTCGAAACGCGCCTGCGCTTCTTCCGGCGCGATCTGAAAGCCGTTGAATTCGCTATGGCGATAGCCCTTGCCGATGCCGAAATCGAAGCGGCCGCCGGAAATCAAATCCAGCGTTGCCGCCTGTTCGGCAAGCAGCACCGGATTGTGCCACGGCAGAACCATCACCGCCGAACCGAGCCGCAGCCGCGTTGTGCGCATCGCAAGCGCCGTGAGCAGCATCAGCGTCGAAGACACCTGGTTCCAGCCGGTGAAATGATGCTCGACCAGAAAGCTCGAGCGAAAGCCGAGCGCTTCGGCCTCGACATTGAAGTCGAGATAGTCGCGAAAGCCCTGGCCGGTTTCCGGACCGAATGCGTCGTTATTGGCTTGGGCGGAACAGAACAGACCGAATTCCATAAGTCGTCTTTCCCTGATGTAGTCTTTTTGGCGTCTTGTCCGATTTGGTGCGCGATCGGTCGCTCAAAACCGCGGGATGTCGGGATGGGCGACGCGGCCGGCATGAACGTGCATGCGGCCGAGCTCGGCGCAGCGATGCAGGGTTGGAAAAACCTTTCCCGGATTGAGCAGGCTCTTGTCGTCGAAAGCGCATTTGAGACGCTGCTGCTGATTGAGATCTTCCTCGGTAAACATGACCGGCATCAAATCGCGCTTTTCGACGCCGACGCCGTGCTCGCCGGTCAGAACGCCGCCGACCTCGACGCAGAGCCGCAAAATGTCGGCACCGAATTGCTCGGCGCGGTCGAGCTCGCCGGGCTTGTTGGCGTCATAGAGGATCAAGGGATGCAGATTGCCGTCGCCGGCATGAAACACGTTGGCGACGCGCAAGCTATATTTTGCCGACAATTCCTGCATGCGGCGCAGCACCAGCGGCAGCTGGGCGCGCGGAATGGTGCCGTCCATGCAATAGTAATCAGGTGAAATGCGCCCGACCGCCGGGAACGCGGCCTTGCGGCCGGCCCAGAACAACAGCCGCTCGTCCTCGGAATTGGACAGGCGGCAGGTCACCGCGCGGCATTGCTTCGCGATGTCTTCCACCCGCGCAAGAAGGTGATCGACTTCATCGTGCGCGCCGTCGAGCTCGACGATCAGCAGCGCCTCAACGTCGAGCGGATAGCCGGCGTGAACGAACTCTTCGGTGGCGGCGATCGCCGGCCGGTCCATCATTTCCATGCCGCTCGGAATGATGCCTGAGCCGATGATCTTGGCCACGCACTCCCCGCCGTCTTCCGACGCGGCAAAGCCGATCAATGCGGCGCGCGCGCGTTGCGGTCTTTTCAGGATGCGAACGGTGACTTCGGTGACGACGCCGAGCAGACCTTCGGAGCCGGTGACGATGCCAAGCAAATCGTAACCGCCGGAATCGAGGTGCTTGCCGCCGAGCCGGAGAATCTCGCCCGTAATCAGGACCAATTCACAGCCGAGCACGTTATTGGTGGTCATACCGTATTTGAGGCAATGCACGCCGCCGGAATTCTCCGCGATATTGCCGCCGATGGTGCAGGCGATCTGCGAGGACGGATCTGGCGCGTAATAAAATCCAGCCTCCTCGACCGCCTTCGACACCGCGAGATTGGTGACACCCGGCTCAACCACGGCGACGCGGTTGTCATAGTCGATTTCGCGGATATGGTTGAATTTGGCGAGCCCGAGCAGGACGCCGTCGCCGAGCGGCAGCGCGCCGCCCGAAAGCGACGTACCGGCGCCGCGCGGCACCACCTTGATGTCCTCGCTGTGGCAATAGGCCAGCACAGCCGCGACCTGCGCCGTCGTTTCCGGCAGCACCACCACCATCGGCAACTGGCGATAGGCGGTCAGTCCGTCGCTCTCATAGGGCCGCATTGCCTCTTCGGAGGAAATAACCCCCTCGCCGGGCACGATGCACTTGAGCGCCGCAACGATTTCACCGCGGCGCTTGAGCACCGCGTCGTCGAACGGCGGCATCACGATCGACATTGGCGCCTCTTGGCTGCACTTGGCTGCGCTTGGCTGCGCTTGGGCTATTTGCGGCGAGTATAGCGGAAAGCCGGCCAGATAAATGCCGGTCCGCGCCTCCAGCATCGCATGGCTGCAGCCCGGGGCCGTTGACAGGCTTCGCGGGGCTCGCTTGAACGGCATAGGGACGAGATGTGGACGAGGCCGAAACGCGCCGAAGGTACAGGGAAATACCGAATGACCAAGAGACTGATGACGATGACGGCGATCGCCGTAATGTCGATCGCCGCGACGGCCACCATTGCTGCCGCACAAGACGTGGCCGCCGGCCAGCATTCGTTCAATAAGTGTTTGCCCTGCCATGCCATCGGCCCGGATGCCGAGAACAAGATCGGTCCGGAATTAAACGGGCTCGACGGCCGTCATTCCGGCACCGCGCCGAATTACAGCTATTCCGACGCCAACAAGAATTCCGGGATCGTCTGGGGCGAAGCGACGTTCAAGGAATACATCAAGAACCCGGCCGCAGTGGTGCCGGGCACCAAAATGACCTTCCTCGGCATCAAGAACGACCAGGAGGTCAACGACCTTTGGGCTTACGTGAAGCAGTTCGACGCCGACGGCAATATCAAGCAGTAGACAGCCGCGATAGGATAGCCGTCACTGCAGACCGCGCACCGGGAGACGTTTCATGATCAAGGACATCGTCGTCAATCTCAGCGTGACCAAGGGCGGCGGACCCGCCAGCGATTACGCGGTCTCGATCGCCGGCGCGATGAACGCGCATTTGGCCGGCGTCGCTTTCGTTTACGACCCGATCGTGCCGGTTTCCGCCACCGGCTATATTCCCGCCGAAGTGATCGAGCGGCAGCAGGCCGATAACGAAGCGGACGCCAAGGCCGCGATCGACCGGTTCAATCAGGCGACCAAACGCGCGGGCGTCGCCGCCGAGCCGCTGACCATCACTGCAAGCCTCGCCGGCGCCGGCGAGCAGTTCGGCCGCATCGCCCGGCGCTTCGACCTTGCCGTGGTCGGACAGGCGGAGCCTGAAACCTCGACCATCGACGACATCATTGCCGAGACCACGCTGTTCGAATCCGGACGGCCGATGATCGTCGTGCCCTATATTCAAAAGGCTCCGCTCAAGCTCGACAATGTCATGGTGTGCTGGGACGGCAGCCGCCAGGCGGCGCGCGCCATCGGCGACGCGATGCCGTTATTGGCTAAAGCCGGAAAGGTCGAGATCGTCATCATCGCCGACGAACCGGGCAAAGAGGACGAGATCGCAGGCGTCGATATGGGCCAGCATCTTGCCCGCCACGGCCTCAAGGTCGACCTCGAGCGCATCCCCCGCGGCGACGTCGACGTCGCCGATGCGCTGCTCTCGTACGCTGCCGACAGCGGCGCTGATTTCCTGGTCATGGGCGGTTACGGCCATTCACGTTTGCGCGAGTTCGTGCTCGGCGGCGTGACGCGCTCGATTTTGCGCTCGATGACGGTGCCGACACTGATGGCGCATTAAGGCCTGCACCATTGGCAAAGTGTCCCGGGTCCAGCTAGGCTTCGCCCAAGCTAATTCGCCCAAGCCAAAACTGAAATCCGGAAACGCCTCATGACATTCAAGCTCTACAACGCGCCGCAATCGACCTGCAGTCAGCGTGTGCGCTTCGTCCTCAACGCCAAGAAGCTGCCGTTCGCCGAGGTCAAGCTCGACCTCCTCGCCGGCGATCAACTCAAGCCCGATTACCTCGCGCTCAATCCGAACGGCGTGGTGCCGACGCTCGATCATGACGGCGCGATCGTCATCAATTCATCGGTCATCGTCGAATATCTCGACGAGGTCGCGCCGGGACCGCACGATTTCACGCCGCACGATCCGGTGCAGCGCGCCAAGATGCGCTCGCTGATGCATTTCATGGACGAGATGCCGGCGCCCGCGGTGCGGGTGCCGACCTTCAATCTCGCTTTCCTGCCGCGCTTTGCGGCAATGAGCGAGGACGAATTCGTTGCGTTTGCAGAATCAAAACCGCTGCGCCGGGAATTCATGCTGGCGATGGGCCGCAAGGGCTTTCCGCAGAAGGACATGGACGAGGCCATGGCGCGGCTGCGGCGCACCTATGAGCGCATGGATGCGGAGATTGCCAAGAGCGGCGGACCGTGGCTCCTCGGCAAGGATATTTCGCTCGCCGATGTCATGGTTATGCCGGCGATCGTGCGCATGGCCGATCTCGGTCAAGACGGCGCGTGGCAGGATCTGCCGCGGGTGCAGCGCTGGTACGATAGCATTCGCGCCCATCCCGCTTTCGCGCCGACTTATTATCCGGGCTCGCTGCTCACCGAGCGTTTTCCGCATCTGCGCAAGTCGGCGGCTTAAGTTTTATACGGCGTCTGCACGATAAGACCGCGGGCGCGGGCGTCGGCGACGCCGAGCCCGCGCAAGGCCATCAGCGTCAGCGACTGCACGATCTCCCGTTCGCGGCTCGCGGCATCCGGCGCCAGCGGACCGACCAGACCCTCGATGAGAAGGCCGAGCAACGCCGCAGCCGCAAGCGGAGCATCCTGATCAGGCAAATGGCTGCCCGCGCTCGCGGCTGCGATACGCGCAGCAAATTCGCCGGCGAGCGTTCTGCGGAATTTGTGCCGCTCGGCATCAAGCGCGGCATCGACGGGCTCGGCAATCGCCGCAAAGGTCAGCCGGCGGTCGCGCAGCGCACGTACGGCAAAGGTCATGATCATGGCCGACAGCGCCGACAGCGGGCCCGGCGCGACATCGGCGGCATGGCGTAGCGCGGAAATTTCGCGCGCCGAGATTTCGGCAAGCAGCGCCGCCACCAGATCGGTCTTGCCGGGGAAATAACGATAGACCGTGCCCGCCGCAATCCCGGCGCGGGTCGCGACCGGCACGATCTGCACCGCCGCCATGCCGCCTGCCCGCGCCGTGTCGCCCGCCGCCGCGACGATCGCGGCATGGCGGGCGGCGAGACGGCGGGTGACGCTTTCGGTGCGGCGATAAGGCATGAAGGCCCAAGGAGAATCTAAGCAGAATCGCGGAACGGCTCAACAAGTGAACCATGATTCAATGGCATCTGACAACGCGCGGCGCGAACGCAAAAACGAGCCTCGGACATTCCGCCTCACCCGGAAGTTTTGCGCTTTGGAACGGCGCCCCGCTCTGGCATAGGGAAAGAAACACCTTGGGGAGGAAACGAATGATCCGCAAATCTTTTGCCGCAAAATCGGCTGCGCTCGCGGCCGTCCTGATCGCAACCATTGCCACGACGACCACGGCATATGCGGACGACTATCCATCGCATCCGATCATCATGGTCGTACCGCTGGCGCCGGGCGGATCGACCGACGTGTTGGCGCGGATCACGGCGCAAGGCATGAGCAAGCAGCTCGGCCAGCCGGTGGTGGTCGAGAACACGAGCGGCGCCGGCGGCACCATCGGCGTCACCAAGGCCGAGCGCTCGGCACCCGACGGCTACACCATCCTGTTCGGCCAGTGGGGAACGAACATGGCCAACGGCGCGATCTATTCGCTCGACTTCGACCTGGTGAAGGACTTCGAGCCGATCGCGCTCGTCGCCACGCAGCCCTTCATGATCGACGCCCGCAAGGGCGTGCCCGCAAACAATCTGAAGGAATTGATCGCCTGGCTGAAGGAAAACGGTGACAAGACCACCGAAGGCAATTCCGGCGTCGGCTCGCCGAGCCACATCGCCGGCATCCTGCTGCAGCAAACGCTCGGCTTGAAATGGCAGATGGTGCCGTATCGCAGCGCCGGCTTGTCGATGCAGGATCTGGTCGCCGGCAATGTCGATATCGCGCTCGATGCGCCCGCCGTCGTGCTGCCGCAGTTCAAGGCGGGCACGGTGAAGACCTTCGCCGCGGCGGCGACCAAGCGCGTCAGCGTGATGCCCGATATTCCGACCACCGACGAAGCCGGCTTGCCGGGATTCTACTTCTCGTTCTGGCACGCGATGTGGGCGCCCAAAGGCACGCCCAAGGAGATCATCGCCAAGCTCAACAAGGCCGCGATCGCGGGTCTGGCCGATCCGGAGATCCACCAGCGAATGATCGATCTGGCGCAAGAAATCTATCCGCCGGAGAAACAGACGCCTGAGGCGCTGTTGGCGTTTCACCAGGCTGAAATCGCCAAATGGTGGCCGATCATCAAAGCGGCCGGCGTGAAGGCGGAATAAGCTTTTCGCTAGAGCATGATCCTGTCGGAAAACCGGTTCCCTCTTTTCCGGATCATGCTCTATTGCTGCGGATTCGGCGGCGGGTTCTGGTTTTCTTTGGCGTTCTTTGTCGCCTCGTGATGGCCGATGGCACAGCCGGCCGCGGCGCCCAGGACCCCGTGATGTCCCGCCACGTGGCCGGCGACCCCGCCGACGATCGCGCCTTTGATGCAGCCCTTCGCGGCGGCCGGCGCAGCCGTTGCCGCAAGGCCAACCGCCATCGCGGACGCCAATACCGACACCGTCGCAATTTGGCTAAGAACCTTTTTCATTCTGCTTTGAACTCCATTTCTCATCTCTTTAATCCGCCTACTCCGATTTTGGTTCCCGACCGCGGATGACGTCCAGTCAATCAGGAACAGGCATGATGGCCATTGCGCGTCTCTCGATATCTTGCTGCCTCCTGCTGGGAGCTACCGCGGCCTTCGCCGGCGATCCGCATCCGCCGCCGCTCAATGTGTCATTTCTCGCGCAACCGTCGCCCATCGTGCAGAACGGCGCGACGCGGCTGTTCTACGAGATGCTGATCACGAATTTTTCCAAGAACGCCTATGTCCTGGACGGCATCGACGCAAAGGCCGGCGATACGCAATCCAAAATTTCCGGCAGTGCGCTGTCATCGCTGATCATTCACTTGGGCGTCGCGGCGCCGACTGACGACGTCGCAACACGCAGCATCGACGGCGGCCGCAGCGTCATCGTCTTCCTCACGCTTGATTTCGGCAAATCGCCGGCACCGGATACGATCGCACATACATTGCATATACTCGCCAACAAAGACGAGCCGCACGACGTCGTGCTTGCGCCTTTGACCGTGGCGCATGACGCACCGATCGTCGTCGCGCCGCCACTGCGCGGCCAGTGGATCGCAGGCAACTCCGTCAACAACCTGCCCGATGCCGCGCACCGCCGCGCGGTTCTGATCGACAACGGCCACGCTTGGCTGGCGCAGCGCTTTGCCATCGATTGGGTGCAGATCGAAACGGTCAATGGCGCGGCGACGACCTTCAAAGGTCCGGAAGACAGGAACGAAAGCTATTTCTGCTACGACCAGCCGATCTATAGCGTCGCCGCGGGCAAAGTCGCCGACATGTCGGATGGGCTTGCGGAAAACGTGCCGCATTCCGGCAAATACGCCGTCCCAATCGATTTCAACAATGCCGCCGGCAACCATGTCGTGGTCGAGATCGCGCCGCACCGCTACGTGCTCTATGCCCATATGCGGCCGGGCACCGTGCAGGTGAAGCTCGGCGAGCATGTGCGCGTCGGCCAGATTCTCGGCCATGTCGGCAATACCGGCAGCTCGGCTGAGCCGCATCTGCACATGCATATCGACGACCAGCCGTCCTTTCTCGCCGGCAACGGCGTGCCTTACGCATTCACCGAAGGAGAAGCGAGCGGGCCGGTTCAAGCCGACGTCAGTTCGCCGAGCGTGATCCATCTCGGCCAGATCGGGGCGCAGCATCCGTTCAAGAACGATTATCCGGCCGCGAATGCCTTGGTGACATTCAAATAGCTCGCAAATAGAGAGCGCTTAGCTCGCCTTCTCCGCCAGCGATTTTTCTCGGATCTTTGACAGCGTCATTCCCGGTGTCAGTGCTTCCGGATCGATGGCAACACGCACGATGGCGGGCTTGCCGGAGGCAACCGCCGCCTTGAACGCGGCGGGAAAATCCTCCGTGCGCTCGACCGAAACGCCGAAGCCGCCGAAAGCGCGCGCGTAATCGGCGAAATTCGGATTGCGCAAATCTGTCGCCGAAACTCGGCCGGGATATTCGCGTTCCTGATGCATGCGGATGGTGCCGTACATGCCGTTGTCGGCGATGATGGTGATGAACGGCAGATTGTATTGCACGGCGGTCGCGAACTCCTGACCGTTCATCAGAAAATCGCCGTCGCCCGCGACGCAAATGACTGTGCGTTCGGGGTAGAGCCGTTTCATCGCCACCGCCGCCGGCACGCCGTAGCCCATCGAGCCGGAGGCCGGCGCGACATGTTGGGCGAAACGGCGGAAGCGGAAGAAGCGATGAATCCAGGCCGGAAAATTGCCGGCGCCGTTGCAGATGATGGCGTCGGGCGGAAGATTGTCGCGCAGCCAGACGATGACCTTGCCGAAATTGACGCCGCCCGGCTGCTCGGTCGGCGTCTCGGTCCAGTTGCGATAATCGGCATTGGCGCCTTTGGCGTCGCCGGCCGGTGCTTTTGGGAATTTCAAATTTTCAAGTGCAGCAGCGAAGGCTGTCGGCGTGGCGTTGATCGCAAGCGTCGGACTATAGACGCGACCGAGTTCTTCCGTGCCCGGATGCACGTGAATGAAGGGCACCTGCGGCCCCGGAATGTCGAACAGCGTATAGCTCTGCGACGGCAATTCACCCATGCGGCCGCCAATCAGCACGACGAGGTCCGCCGCCTTGATCCGTTCGAGCAGTTTCGGATTGGGCCCAATGCCGAGATCGCCGGCATAACAGGGATGCGTCTGATTGAATAAATGGCCGCGGCGGAATGTCGTTGCGACCGGCAATGAATATTTTTCAGCGAACCGTGCAACCTGATCGCAAGCTTCCTGCGACCAGCGGCTGCCGCCAAGGAGGATGATCGGCGCGCGCGCGGCAGAAAGCATCTGCGCCAACTTTTCCATTTCCGCCGCACCGGGCGACGTCTCGATCAGCGCGAAGGGCGGCGCATCGGCGACCGCAACGCGCTCGATCAGCATGTCTTCGGGGATGGCGACGACCACAGGTCCCGGCCGCCCATTCGCTGCGACATGAAAAGCGCGCGACACGATTTCCGGCACCCGCGCCGGATCGTCGATCTCGGTCGCCCATTTGGTCATCGAGCCGAACACCGCGCGGTAATCGAGCTCTTGAAACGCCTCGCGCTCTTTCATGTCGCGCGCCACCTGGCCGACGAACATGATGACGGGCGTCGAATCCTGCTTGGCGATGTGGATGCCCGGCGAGGCATTGGTCGCGCCGGGCCCGCGGGTGACGAAGACAACGCCCGGGCGGCCGGTCGCCTTGCCGACGGCCTCCGCCATCATGCAGGCGCCGCCTTCCTGCCGGCAAACCGTCACAGTCAGATCGCTGTCATGGAACGCATCGAGCACCGCGAGATAGCTCTCGCCGGGCACGCAGAATACGTGTTGCACGCCATGGATGCGCAATTGATCGACCAGCACCTCGGCGGCGGTGCGCATGTTGTCCTTGGCGCGCATGTGTCTCTCCTGGCTTGGCTTTTCGCGATGATTCCGGGCACTATTCCTGGCGTCCGCCCCCTGCCCTTTTCCGGCCTAAGCCGGTAAAATTCAATAGCGCAAGATTCGAAAGCTCGGCACCGCTTTCGCCACAAGCCTGTCGTGAAGTTAAGATTGACGAAGGCCGTTCCAGCGGCGAGATTGCGGGCCGCCGGGGCCAAGCGTCGATCTTACAAGACGCGACCGCATACAGTCAGCGAGGAACTTCCATCATCATGGCCAATATCGCTTCCACATCGCCGGGCGCGTCGACGAATGGCCACGGCACCCGCCGCGATTTTCTCTATATCGCCACCGCCACTGTCGGCGCCGTTGGCGCGGCGGCGGCCTTAGTGCCTCTGATCGATCAGATGAATCCGGACGCTTCGACGCTCGCGGCCGGCGGGCCGGTCGATGTCGATGTCAGCAAGATCCAGGAAGGCGCCCAGATCCTGGTGCGCTGGCGGCAGCGCCCGATCTTCCTGTTCCGTCGCTCCAAGAAGACGCTCAATTCGATGCAGAGCAGCCAGATGATCTCACTGCTCTCCGATCCGAACTCAGAGGTCGTACAGCAGCCGCCTTACGCGACCAATTGGCATCGCTCGCTCAAGCCGGAATTGAGCGTGCTGGTCGGTATCTGCACCCATCTCGGCTGCATTCCGCTGTTCTATCCCGACGCGAGCGCAACGACACCGGTGACCAATTGGCCGGGCGGCTATTTCTGTCCCTGCCACGGCTCCAAATACGATCCCGCAGGCCGCGTCTTTTCCGGCGTGCCGGCGCCTTACAATCTGCCGGTGCCGCCGTATCGTTTTGTCAACGACACGACGATCCGCATCGGCGAAAACCCGGCCGACGCCACGGCCTGGGACTTCGAGGCCATCAAGCAGCTCTGAGCAGGCATCGCAGCGAAGCGCCACCACGCACGGTGATGGCGTGCTTTCGCCGTGCGCCTCGCCCATAATGGCGCATGTCGCAAGGAAAAACGGTCTTCGACCTGCGCAGCCTCGCCGTCGCCACGGCGGGCTTTGCCGCCTTCGTCAATCTCTATTCGCCACAAGCGCTGCTGCCGGAGCTGGCGCGCGAATTTCATGTCGGCGCGGGTGAAATCAGTTCGCTGATGACAGCCGGAACGGCGGCCATTGCGATTTCGGCGCCGTTCACCGGCGCGCTGGCCGACGTCATCGGCAGGAAGCGCCTGATCAGTGCCGCAATGTTCGCGGTCGCAGTGCCAACGCTGATCATGACTTTCATGGGCAGCGTGCCGGAAATGGCGTTCTGGCGCTTCGTGCAGGGCCTGCTATTGCCGCCGATCTTCACCGTCACCGTCGCCTATATCGGCGACGAGTGGCCGCCGAACGAGGTGGCGCGGACCGCCGGGCTTTATGTCTCGGGCGCCAGCATCGGCGGTTTTTCCGGCCGCTTCATTCCGGGAATCTTGGCCGATCTGATCGGCTGGCGCACCGCCATCCAGGTGGTGGCCCTGATCACACTCGCCGCCGCCGTGATCGTGACGCTGACCTTGCCGCGCGAACGCAAATTCGTGCGTTCGGACGGATTGTTGTCGTCCTTCGCGCAAATGCTGCGGCATTTCCGCGACCGCCGGCTGGTTGCGACTTTTGCCGTCGGCTTCGGCGTGCTGTTCAACTTCATCGCCACCTTCACCTATATCAGCTTCCACCTCGCCGCTCCGCCCTACCTGTTCTCGCCGGCGCTGCTCGGCATGTTGTTCCTCACCTATCTGGTCAGTAGCCCGTTCTTGCCCTGGACCGGCCGCGCCATCGCAATATTCGGGCGGCGGCGTTTCGTGCTCGGCACGATTGCAGTATGGATCGCCGGCGCGTTGCTGTTGCTGGCGGAGCCGGTCGCGATCATTCTGGCCGGCCTGACGCTCTGCGCCGTTTGCGGCATGTTCTGCCAGACAATCTCGACCGGCTATGTCACCATGACCGCCAAGGAAGGCCGCTCGTCGGCGGTCGGCCTTTATGCGGCGGTCTTCTATATCGGTGGCAGCGCCGGGGCCTTTCTGACGGGGCTTGCCTGGAACGCTGCGGGGTGGAATGGCTGTGTGGCTTTGATCGTCACAATGCAGATCGTCATCGCCGTGATCGTCGCGGCCGCTTGGGATTAAACCAAATCGCCGGGCTCTTGCCGGGCCAGGGCGGAACGCGGCGGAACAAGGGAAACAGGGGGAAGTCAGTGTTGTCAGAGAGTCAGTTCGCATTCCTGCGTTCGATCGATACGCCGACCGTCTGCAATCTGCTCGAAATCGTGGCGCCGGAGCGCCGCGGCGCCGGCTATACGACGTCGCATTTACACTGCCCCTTCCCCGACCTGCCGCCGATGGTCGGCTTCGCCAAGACCGTCACCATGCGCGCCCGCGATAAAGTGAGCGGGTCGAGCTATATGGCGAAGCGCATGGATTATCTCGATTACGTCGCGTCGGCGCCGCTGCCTGGCATCGCGGTGATCGAGGATCTCGACGAGCCCGCAGGCTATGGCGCGTTCTGGGGCGAGGTGCAGACCAATGTGCACAAGGCGCTGGGCTGCCTCGGCACCATTACCAACGGCTCAGTGCGCGACATTCCGCAGGTCGCCGAAGGCTTTCAAATGCTCGCCGGCTCGATCGGCCCCTCACACGCTTATGTGCATGTCGAAGACTTCGGCATTCCGGTCACCATCCACGGCATGGCGGTGAAGAGCGGCGACCTCATCCACGCCGATCGCCACGGCGCCGTCGTCGTGCCGCTGAATACGGTCGATCCGATGAAGGGCGCACTCGAAGGCCTGATGAAGCAAGAGGCCCGCATCATCTCGGCGGCGCGTGCGCCAGGCGCTACGGTCGAGGCCATCAAGGCTGCATTCAAAAATTAGAGCATGATCCCGAAAAGTGGAAACCCGTTTTCGGAAAAGATCATGCTCAAACAAAGAAATCCGCACTCGGATGCCAGTGCGGCTCGTAGCCCGCCGCCAGCGCCGCCAGGATCGCCGGCGGCGTGAGCACGTCAACAGCGACGCCGCGCCGGCGCGGTCTGCGGGCGTCGTAACCTTCAGGCGTCCAGTGCAGCAGCGCGTCGCCGCGGATCGCGAAGGTTTCGCCGTCCTGCGCAATGAAGGCCCCGTCGGGCAACGCGTCGATCTCGCGCCGATGCAGCCGTTTGGTCCGGCCATCGAGCCGCTCGTCGTGCAATACCGTGTCCATCGCGTCGGCATAGGGCCGCGCGCGAAGCCGCTTTGCCTTGCGCCACGCTTCGGCGAAGGTCTCTGCATCTTTGCGGCGGCATTCGAAACACGGCCGGTGACCGGCGGCAAGCGCCGTCGGCTCGTCGAGAAAGAACAGCTCGGTGTAGAAGCGGCCCCAAACGTTACGGCGACGGTTCTTGAAATCGAGCACGCAGCAGATCCATTGCCGCGACGCCCAGCGCCGCGCCGTCAATGTTCGTGCATCGGTATGAAAGCGCCCGCCACGATTGCCGAAAAGCGATCCACGCGCCGGCGAAGCGAACAATTCGCCAAATGGATTGACCCGATTTTGCAGCGGCATCCCGATCTCGAACAGCAATATTGCGGCGGTGCGGCCCGAGAGCCGTAACCTCACGGAAGATCATGACAGTCTTGCGATAGGTGCCTCTATCGAGTTGGCCCTTTGCTCAAGGCCGGCGCGCGCCAGGCGCCGCGCGGCGGAACCGGGAAACCCAGATTTTCGCGCAATGTGGTGCCCGCAAACTCCTTGCGGAACAGCCCGCGGCGCTGCAATTCCGGCACGACAAAGCGTACGAAATCCTCGTAAGTGCCCGGTACATGCGTCGCGGAGAGGACAAAGCCGTCGCAGGCAGGCGCGCTGAACCATTGCTCGAGCCGGTCGGCGACCTCCTGCGGGCCGCCGACGATGGCATTATGGACACGGCCGCGGCCGCTGATGGCGATGAAATCGCGCACCGTCGGATTTTTCTTCACGCTGAGCACGCGGTCGCGGATACCTTGCAGGCCGGACATGTCGGCCAGTTCCTGCGCGGTGAACGGCTCGTCCATCGCCTTTTTCGCAAAATCGAAATTAAGCGCCTCCGACAACAGCGACAGCGCGTCGATCTCAAGCGGCAGCTTCTGTATCGAGGCCCACTTGTCTTCAGCTTCGGTTTTGGTTGCCGCCGTCACGGTATTGATAAGGTGAGTGATCTTGACGTCGTCCGGATCGCGGCCGAAACGCGCGACCTCCGCCTTGAACTCCGCGTAGTCGCGCTTGCCGGCCTCGATATTCGGATAGACGACAAAGATGATTTCACCCCAGCGCGCGCCGAACGCTTTGCCGCGGCCGCTCGATCCGGCCTGGATGATGATGGGGTGGCCTTGCGCCGAGCGCGGCACAGTGAAGGGCCCGCGCGAGCGGAAATGACGGCCCTGGTAATCGAGGCGATGAACCTTTTCTGGCCTGGCAAATAGCCCGGTCGTCTTGTCCTGGACGACGGCATCGTCCTCCCAGGCATCCCAGTGGCCGAGCACGATCTCCATGAATTCGTCGGCGCGGTCGTAACGCAGATCGTGGCCGAGCACTTCGTCGCGGCCCATATTTTGCGCTTCGCCGTCATTGAGCGAGGTGACGACGTTCCAGGCCGCGCGTCCATGCGTCATCAGGTCGAGCGTCGCGAACACGCGCGCGACGTGGAAAGGCTCGTAGTAGCTCGTCGAATAAGTGGCGCCGAGGCCGAGCCGCTCGGTCGCCATGCCCATCACGGTGAGCACGGTGACGGCATCGAGCTTCACGCAACGGATACCGTGAGCGACGGTGTGGCCGTGATCGCGCCCATACATGTCCGGCATCGACAGGCGATCATCGAAGAAGCCCAAGTGAAATTTGCCCTCCTCCAGCACGCGACCGATATGCCGGTAGAAATCCGGCGACCAGCTATCGGTGCGCGATTGCGGATGCCGCCAGGAACTCGCGAGGTTGGTGCAATTCTGCGCTTGCAGAAAGCCGACCATGATGATCTGGCGCATCGGCGATGTCCCGGCACAGGAACGCGGCGACGCATTATGGCGTGGCTATACGGGCGAAGCCACGGCCGAAACGCCGGCCGTCAAGCCCGACCGGCGCTTGACCGGCGCCGGCGCGCGCTAGCGGCTGTCGAGATTGGAGGCCTGCGTGACGTTCCTCGGCACCGGCGCGACAAAGCCGCCGGCCGCGGCGTCGGCCAGCGCGTTGCGGTCGAGCGTCTCGTCGTGCTTGTAGACGTCATCGCGGAATTCGACCGTGCCGTCGCGCGTCACCCAGCCGGTGAGATAGACCCACGCCACCGGGATCTTGTGCGGCAGGTTGATGATCTTGGTCTGGCCGGCGGCAATGCCGGCGTCGATCGACGGACGATCCCAGCCCTGCGGACCGTCCTGTAGAACCCAGGCGGCGAGATCGCGCACGTTGTCGACGCGCGTGCAGCCGTGCGAATCGAAGCGATAGTCGTCGGAGAACAGCTTTCGCGTATCAGTGTCGTGCATATAGACCGAATACGGATTGGGCATGTCGATCTTCAGATTGCCGAGCGCATTCCAGTTGCCGGCGTCCTGGCGCACGGTGAAATTCGGCGACCGCTCCATCGACCAGTCCACGCCCGCCGGATTGATCTCCTCGTCATGGGCACCGAGGAGGCGCATATGCATGCGGTTGAGGTAGCTCGGATCCGTTCTCATGTGTCTCGCGATCTCGGTCTTGGTGATCGAGAGCGGCACGGTCCAGGTCGGATTGAGATCGACCGCGGTGACATAGGCCGTGAGCGTCGGCGACGGCTTGTCGATCTTACCAACGATGACGCGGTAACGGCGCTCGACCTTGCCGTTGGCCACGGCCTCGACGAAGGCGGCGGGAATGTTCACCACGATGTAGCGTTCGCCGAACAGGAAATCCATGCCGAGCAGCCGTTCGAGCGACGCCTCGAGCTGCTTGATGCGATCGCCGACCGGAACATTCATCGCCTTCAAGGTCTGCGCGCCGACGGTGCCGGTGGCATCGAGCCCGTGGCGCAGCTGGAATTTCTTCACGCCGGCGACGACCGCGGCGTCGTAGCTGTCGCCGGCCTCCGCGCTCACCGGCATGTCATCGGTGATGACCAGACGCTTGCGCAATAGCGCGACGTCAGGACCGCTCGCGCCGGGCGCAAGCTTGCTATCCGCCGGCAAGATCGGCCAGCCGCCGCGCACCTGGATCGCCGAATAGCTGAGCAGCATCTGCTTGATGCGCAGATAGGTGCCATCGTCGAAGACGGGATCGGAGCCCAATGCGAGTTCCGCAGCCGTGCGCGACTCCGGCGTTGAAGCGACGGCCGGCGCGGGCTTGGCGGGTTTTGCGGCCATGCCAGGTTTTGGCGCAACCTGCGGCGGCCGTGGCGAAGTGGCGGATTGCGCCAACGCTGGGCCCACCGTGATTGCGAAAACGGCGCCCGCGACAAAAATGGCTCGCATCAGATCGCCCCTCCCGGCTGGAACGAAAGTACCGAAGCAGCTTCCACCCAATTCTGCTTAATTCTTTGTCGCATTCACGACCGCATCGGTTCGAGCATAGACGTGGATCACGCGCGTGGAGATCTTACCACGCGGCCGCCATCAAATAGGCGATGAACAAGACGCGCCGGTATCGCCGCACCGTCGCGTTACGGAAGAAAATGTCCGCAGCGCTCGGCTTAAGCCTGCGGCTGCGGCTCCATCGGCCCTTCGGGCTGCGGCGGCGGACGATTGCGGCCAGCGCCGGCAGTCGGCACGGTCGAGGCGCGTGGCGTCGACTCGATCACCAACTCGCGGCTCGGCTTCTTGCCCACGAGCAGGTCTTTGATCTCGTCGCCGGTGAGCGTCTCGAATTCGAGCAAGCCTTTGGCCAGCGTTTCGAGATCGCCGCGCTTCTCGGTGAGGATCGTCTGCGCTTCGTTAAAGCCCGCTTCGACCAGCCGCCTGATCTCGGCGTCGATCTTGCGCGCGGTCTCTTCGGAAATGTTTTGCTGGCGCGCCACTGAATAGCCGAGGAACACTTCTTCCTGGTTCTCACCATAGGCCACCGTACCGAGCGTCTCGGACAGCCCCCAGCGCGTCACCATCATGCGCGCGAGCTTGGTAGCCTGCTCAATATCGGACGCCGCACCCGACGTGACGCGCTCGCGGCCGAACACTAATTCCTCGGCGACCCGGCCGCCCATCATGATGGCGAGCCGCGACGTCATCTGCTCGAGCGACATCGACAGCTTGTCGCGCTCGGGCAATTGCATGACCATGCCGAGCGCACGGCCGCGCGGAATGATGGTCGCCTTGTGCACCGGATCGGTGGCCTTGACGTTGATCGCGACAATGGCGTGACCGCCCTCGTGATAGGCGGTGAGGAGCTTCTCCTCCTCCGTCATCACCAACGACTTGCGCTCGGCGCCCATCATCACCTTGTCCTTGGCGTCCTCGAACTCGCTCTGGGTGACCATGCGCTTGTTGCGCCGGGCCGCCATCAAGGCAGCTTCGTTGACGAGATTCATCAGATCGGCGCCGGAGAATCCCGGCGTGCCGCGCGCGATGGTCTTGAGATTGACGTCGGGCGCCAGCGGCACCTTGCGCACATGCACCTTCAGGATCTGCTCGCGGCCGACAACGTCGGGGTTCGGCACCACGACCTGCCGGTCGAAACGGCCGGGGCGCAGCAGCGCCGGATCGAGCACGTCGGGCCGGTTGGTCGCGGCGATCAGGATGATGCCTTCGTTAGCTTCGAAGCCGTCCATCTCGACCAGCAACTGATTGAGCGTCTGTTCGCGCTCGTCATTGCCGCCGCCGAGGCCGGCGCCGCGATGGCGGCCCACCGCGTCGATTTCGTCGATGAAGATGATGCAGGGCGCGTTCTTCTTCGCCTGCTCGAACATGTCGCGCACGCGGCTGGCGCCGACGCCGACGAACATTTCGACGAAGTCGGAACCGGAAATGGTGAAGAACGGCACATTGGCTTCGCCGGCGACGGCGCGCGCGATCAGCGTCTTGCCGGTACCGGGCGGACCGACCAAGAGCACGCCGCGCGGAATGCGTCCGCCGAGCCGCTGGAATTTTGCCGGGTCGCGCAGGAACTCGACGATCTCCTGCAGATCCTGCTTGGCCTCGTCGACGCCCGCCACGTCCTCAAAGGTGACGCGGCCATGCGCCTCGGTCAGAAGCTTGGCGCGCGATTTGCCGAAGCCGAGCGCCTTGCCGCCGGCACCCTGCATCTGGCGCGAGAGGAATATCCAAACGCCGATCAGCGCGACAAAGGGCAGCCAGGAAATCAGCAGCGAAACGAACCACGGTACATTGTCGGTCTGCGGCCGCGCCGTGATCGACACGTTCTTATTGTAGAGGCGCTGCACCAGCGACGGATCGGTCGGCGCATAGGTCTGGAACGTGCGGCCGTCGGTGAAGGTGCCGTGAATATCAGGACCTTGGATGAGCACGTCGCGGACGTGGTTCTGATCAACTTCGGTCAGAAGTTGCGAGAACGAAATGTCCTGCGATGTCGTGCGCTGGCCCGGATTCTGGAACAGGGTGAATAAAGCCAGAAGCAACAGGACAATAATGACCCACAGAGCGAAATTGCGCAGATTGGCGTTCATTTCGTGTCCTTGACCCCCCGTCTGAGTAAAGCCCGGCGGGATGATAATGCGTGGCTGCGAATCGTGGCTGCTTCACGTCCCAGATTTAAGGAATGTAGGCGTCACGCTGCCCCCTGCCAAGGGAACCTCCGCCGCAACCGGCCCAATATATCGCTAATTCGTAAAGCGCCCCTTGAGGCGGGTTTTGTGGGGCTCTTTGGCGCGGCGGATGCGGTTCCGCCGGGCCGGGGCGCGCTCCACGGTGAGCCAGTCTTTGTCGAGCGTGATCTGAGCCCCGGCGAGCGTCCGCCGCAGCCGAGAATGGGCCAGCCGAAGCGCGTCGTAGAGGGCTTCGAGTTTACCAAGCTCGACCGGCCCCTCGTCGCCGGTATGGGCCACCGCACGGCCGAGCAGACGCAAAGCCACCTCGGCCGGTAAATCTGCAAATTGCGCTGTCGCAAAAGTGATCGGGCCGCGCTCCGGCCAACGGCCCGGCGTCAGCGCCGCGCGCGCCGCCCTGACGACAAATTCGATTGCGGCTTCGGCGCGCCGCACCCGCGCCGCGAGCCGCGAGAGCCCGCGCGCGTCAAGTCCTTCGCGCGCGAGTTCCGGCATCAGGCCGCGCAGCCGCGCCCGCGTGAAACGAGGATCATGGTTGCTCGGATCTTCGCTGAAGCCGATGCGCTCGGCCTTCAGCGTCGCCACCAGCCGCGCTTTCGGCAAATGAAGCAGCGGACGCACCAGGAAAAGCGAAGTCCGCCCGCCGATCGGCAGCGGCGAAGCATGTGCCATGCCGGCCAAGCCGACGAGGCCGCTGCCACGCGCAAGGCGGAACAAAATCGTCTCCGCCTGGTCGTCGAGCGTATGCGCAGTCAGGATATGGACGTATCCGGCACGCGCCGCGGTGTCCGCCAAGAGCCGGTAACGCGTGATGCGGGCTGCCTCCTGCAGACCGGATTTCGGTTTCCTGCCGCGCCAGTGCAAAATGCGGTGCGCGACGCCGAGATTTTTCGCGAGCCGCTTGACCGCGACAGCCTCGCCTGCCGCTTCGGCGCGCAGGCCATGGTCGACGGTGACTGCGATGAGTTTCGGCGCACGCTTGAGCCGTTTCGCCCAGCGCGCGGCGAGGACCAACAGCGCCGTCGAGTCGGGACCACCGGAAACGGCGAGGATCAACCCGCGCGCATTTTCCAGACCTCTGAACACAACGTTCGCCTCATCGTCGCGAACGGCTTGTTCAGCAGTGGGCACGCTTCTGTTCCCGGTCCACGTTCTGCTTCACCGCCGGTGAAGCCTTCGGATATTTGCGCAAGACTTCGCCGAGCGACGCGCAGGCGGCTTCCTTTTCGCCGAGCGCCGAGAGCGACTGACCAAGCCGCATCAGCGCCTCCGGGGCGCGCGCGGTGGATTCGTATTTGGTCGAGACCGCCAAAAAAGACTCGGCGGCTTCGCGATAATGCTTATCCTGAAACAGCGCTTCGCCAAGCCAATATTGCGCCTCGGGCGTCAGGCGGTCGCTCGGATATTTTTGCAGAAAATCGCGCAGCGTCTGTTCGGCGGGGCCGTAGTCCTTGTGCTGCACATAACCATAGCCGAGATCGAATTCGTCTTTGGGCGTGTTGCTGGGCGGCAAAGAAGCCTGCATGGCGCCGGTCGAATTCGGGCTGATCGGCGGCGGTGGCGGCAACGGACCGCCCTGCTGACTGCTCAGTCCGTTATCGGGCGACGAAGATAGGTCGAGCGGCGCTCCCGGCTGACGCTGCACAGGCGTGTTGTAAACCGCGGGCGGAGGCTCTGCGGCTGCAACGCCCGGAGCGCCGAGCCGGCGCGGCGCGCCCGGCGCATTGGGACTGGCCGAGGGATCGAAGGCGTCGCCATGACGGCCGGGCGATGCCGCTTGGTCAGGCGGCGGCCCGGCGGGTTCGGCCGCCGCAATCGTCCCCGGAGCACCGGGTGGAGCATTTGGCGGCGGATACTGCGGCGGCGCCGGCGAATATTGCGGCTCGGACGACGGTGTGTAGGGCTGAGGCGGCGAATACTGCGCCGTCGGCGCGGGGGCCGAATATTGCGGATTTGAATATTGCTGATGTGGCGACGCCGGATATTGCGGCGACGAATATTGCTGCTGAGCCTGCGGCGCCGGCGGATATTGCGGGCCGGGTCGCGCCTGCGCGGTGTTTGCTGCGCCCCCCTGCCCTTGCTGCATTTGTTGCAATTGCTGCTGGAGCTGCTGGTTGCGGTGCTGCAATTCCTCGACGGTGCCGGTGAGATCGCGGACCTGGGCCTGGAGTTGGTCGATGCGCATCAGCATGTCGGATTCCGACACCTGCGCATGAGCTGCGCTGGCCCACAGCATGCCCGCAAGCGCGAGCAGGGAAACGGAGCGGATCATCGCTTTCGACATTTTCGGTAGGCCCCGGCCGCTACCATACTGCACCCTGCGTCCAAATTGTGACTGTGGCCGGATGACGGCTGCTTGCGGCCCGCATCGTGACCTGTCTCCTCCCAGCACTCTCCTGGGCCCCTTCTGCCCCGCCCCGATCACTCCGCGGGCTGAATGCGCGGGGTCTTATGGGATGCACGCCATTCTTCCAAGCGTTGAATGACCACGAACAGCGACGGCACGAATAGAACGGCAAGGCAGGTCGAGGCAATCATGCCTGAGAACACGGTGATGCCGATCGATTTGCGGGCGCTGGCGCCGGCGCCGCTGGCGATCACGAGCGGCGCGACGCCGAGGATGAAAGCGAATGACGTCATCAGGATCGGCCGGAAGCGCGCGCGGGCGGCGTCCACTGCCGCTTCGACAATGGGCTTGCCGTCGCGGATGCGATGCTCGCGCGCGACCTCGACGATCAAGATGGCATTCTTGGCCGAGAGCGCGATGAGCAGGATCAGGCCGATCTGGGTGTAGAGATTGTTGTCGATGCGCAGCCCTTCGAGCACCAGAACCGGACCGGTCAGCGCCAGCGGCACCGATAAGATCACGGCGAGCGGCGCGTACCAGCTCTCGTATTGCCCGGCGAGCACCAGATAAACCAACAGCATCGCCATCGCGAACACGAAATACATCTGATTGCCGACGACCTTCTCCTGATACGACATCGCCGTCCATTCGCTGCCCGTCCCCGGCGGTAGCGTCTTTGCGGCATTCTCCTCCATCAGATGGATCGCCTGGCCGGACGAGAAGCCCGCGGCCGGCAGGCCGACGATGGTCGAGGACGGATAGAGATTGTAGAGGCTGATCAGCGGCGGGCCGACGACCGGCGTGATTTTCAACAACGTGCCGAGCGGGATCATGTTGCCCTGCTGGTTGCGTACCGAAAGATTGTCGATATCGCGTTGCCGCAAGCGGAATTGCGCATCGGCCTGCGCATAAATCTGGAACACCCGGCCGAATTTATTGAATTGCCCGACGTAGTCGGAGCCTAAATAGGTAGCGAGCGCCGAAAAGACGTTATTGACCGGCACGTGCACGGTCTCTGCCTTGACGCGGTCGACCGCGACGAGCATTTGCGGCGCCGTAGCGCGGAACGATGTGGAAACGTGCTGCAGCGCCGTCTGCGATTGCGCATTAGCGACCACGGCATTGGTTATGCTTTGCAGCTTCCCGAAGTCGGTACTGCCGTCACGCAATTCGACCTGGAACGAAAAGCCGCCGGCATTGCCGATGCCCTGGATCGGCGGCGGCGGCAGAATGTTGACGAGGCCGTCGACGGATTTGAGCGCCGGCGTGAGGCGGCCGACGATCGTGCGCAAGTCGGCGCGCTGGCTCCAATCCTTGAGCACGACGTAAGCAACGCCGGCATTGGCCAAAGTCGCGCTATTGTCGAGAACGGAAATTCCGGAGATCGCGATAACGTCGGCGACGCTCGGGTCCTTGCCGGCAATCGTCGTTACCTGATCGAGCGCCGCTTTGGTGCGCCCGAGCGATGCGCCATCCGGGAGTTGGACGCCGACCAGCAAGTAGCCCTGGTCCTCGATCGGCAAAAAGCCGGTCGGCACGCGCGACAATCCATAGAACGCAACCGCCATGATCGCGAAGGCGATCAGCGCCATCAGGCCGGCATGCGCCGCCATGTGGCCGATCAAGCCGGCATAACGATTTTCCAAACGCGCATAAATCGCATTGAAGCCGCGATAGAAGGCATTGCGCTGCTCCGGTGGCACCGGCTGCCGCAGCCACATCGCCGACTGCGTCGGCTTGAGCGTTATGGCATTGATGGCGGAGAGCAGCGCGGTCGCAGCAATAACAAGCGCGAATTGCGCGTACATCCGCCCGGTGAGGCCGGGCAGGAACGCCGCCGGCAGAAAAACCGACATCAGCACCAGCGTGATGCCGATGATCGGCCCGAGCAGTTCGTTCATGGCGCGGATCGCGGCGTCATGTCCGTTCATGCCACGCTCGATATTATGCGCGGCGCCCTCGACCACGACGATGGCGTCGTCGACCACGATGCCGATCGACAGCACGATCGCGAACAAAGTGGAGAAGTTCACGGTGAAGCCGAGCGCCCACATCATGGCGAAGGCGCCGATGATCGTCACCGGCACGGTAGTGGCCGGCACCAGCATGGCGCGCCAATCCTGGAGGAAGACCAGGATCACGATCAGCACCAGGACGGCCGCCTCGATCAGCGTCTTATAGACCTCGTGGATCGAGGCATTGACGAAGACCGTCGTGTCGAACGGCATCGAGTAGCCGAGGCCCTGCGGGAAGGCGCGCGCCAGTTCCGCCATCTTCGCCTTCACCGCCTGCTCGACATTGAGCGCATTGGCGCCGGGCAATTGATAGATGCCGATGCCGGCGGATTGCTTGCCGCTCAGCGTGAAGGTCTGGCTGTAGGTTTGCGCGCCGAGTTCGACGCGGCCGACATCGCGGACCCGCGTGATCTGGCCGCTGTCGCCGGTCTTGACGATGACATTGGCGAATTGATCGACGTCGGTCAGCCGGCCTTCCACATCGATGGTGTATTGGAAATCGACGCCGGGCGGCGTCGGCGGCATACCGACCTGGCCCGCTGTCACCTCTTTGCTCTGATCCTGCAGAGCGGACACGACGTCGCTCGCGTTGAGGCTGCGCGCTTTGAGCTTTTCCGGATCGAGCCAGACGCGCATCGAATATTGGCCGGCGCCGAACACGTTGACATTGCCGACGCCGGGCAGACGCGACAGCTCGTCGCGCAGATTGATGGTGGCGTAATTGGCGAGATAGAGGCTGTCGTAGCGATTGTCCGGCGAGGTCAAGGTGACGAAGAGCAAGACCGCCGTAGAGCGTTTCTGCACCGTAACACCTTGCGCCTGCACCGCGGCCGGTAGCGATGAGAGAGCGGCCGACACCCGGTTCTGCACCAGGATCTGCGCGGCATCGAGATCGGTGCCGATATTGAAGGTCACGGTGAGCGTGTAGCTGCCGTCGCTGGCGCTCGTCGATTGCATATAGATCATGTTCTCGACGCCGTTGACCTGCTGCTCGATCGGCAGCGCCACGGTATCCATCAGCGTGCGGGCGCTGGCGCCGGGATAGCGCGTCGTCACCTGTACGGTCGGGGGCACGACGTTGGGATATTGCGCGATCGGCAGGTCATAGACCGCGACCGCCCCGATCAGGATCATCAGGATGGCGAGGACATTCGCGAGGACCGGGCGCTCGATGAAAAATTTTGAGATCATCGCGGTTCGGTCCCGCTATTTCGCGGCCGCTACCGTGCCCGGCACGGCGTCGACCTTCTGGCCCGGTATGGCCTGCATGATGCCGCCGACGACCACGCGGTCGTCCTTGGTGAGACCTTGGTTGATCACGCGCAGGTCGCCGACCGATTGTCCCGGCTCGACTTTGCGCTGCTCGACAATATTGTCCTTGTTGACGACGAGGACATAACGGCCGGCTTGATCGCTGCCGATCGCAACGTCCGGCACAAGGAGCTCCGGACGCGGCTTGCCGGGAATGCGGATGCGCACGAAAAATCCCGGTAACAAGGCGCGATCGGCATTGTCGAGAACAACGCGGGCGGCGAGCGTCCCCGTCGAAGGATCGACCTCAGGCGCGACGTAGTCGAGCTTGCCTCGGTGCGGATAGCCATCCTCCGTTTGCAATCCGACCTCAACCGGCGTCCCCAAAAGATTTACCGTTGACCGGCCCTGCTTGGCCAAGGCCTCACGCACTGCAATCACGTCGCGTTCGCTGGCGTTGAAGTTCACCCAGATCGGATCGAGCTGAACGATCGTAGATAAGGTCGTCGGCGTGTTGGCGCCGACGAGCTGGCCGATCGACACTTGGCGCGCGGTGACGACGCCATCGAACGGCGCGGTGACGTTGGTATAGCCGAGATCGATTTCGGCCTGCTGCTCATTGGCCTGCGAGGATTGCACGTCGGCCTGAGCGGAATCGCGCGCCGCCAGCGCCTGATCATAACTCACTTGGGCAGAGACCTGCCTCTGCAGGAGATCGGCTTGGCGCGCAAAATCCTGCTGCTTAAGCACCAGAGTTGCCTTGGCGCTGGTGACGGCGGCCTTGGCCAATTCCACTTTCAGCCTGTACGGCTCCGGCTCGATGGTGAACAGCGAGGTGCCTTTCTTGACGAATTGACCGTCCGTATAGCTGATCGCCTGCACGAAGCCCTGCACGCGGGCGACGAGAGCAACCGAATTGACGGACGCGGCATTGCCGGTCTCGTCATAATAGGGCGCAACGTCTTGTTCCAGCGGCGCGGCAACCGTCACCTTCGGCGGCGGCGGCGCGGCGTATTCATTTTTTTCGCCGCAAGCCGCAAGCCCCGCGGCAATCGCGAGCGAAAGCGTAACGCGGACGAAACGAGCGGAGGTCATGTCCGGCACCCTGTGCAAATGGTCGGCAAGAACGAAAGAATAGTGACACAAGCAATACGGCTGCGCGACGGCCCGCGACACTCCGACTTCGCTCCGGCTCTGGCGGCGTGGGAATCAGTGGACAGTGCGTTGCAAAAAACCATGGCATGAAAATGCAATCGGCGCCATCGCGGCGCCGATTGCATCGTTCTCGTGGTTGGAGTGCTGCCGCGCTACGAGCTCTGATCGAGCACGGTCACCACGCGGCGGTTCTGCGACCAGCACGAAATGTCGTTACACAGCGCCACCGGCCGCTCCTTGCCGTAGGAAATGGTGCGCATGCGTTGCGCCGAGATGCCGCGCGACACCAGATATTGACGCACGGTCTCGGCGCGGCGGGCGCCGAGCGCGATATTGTATTCGCGCGTACCGCGCTCGTCGGCGTGGCCTTCGATCGTAAACGAGTAGCGGTTGTAGTTGTTGAGCCACTGCGACTGCTTGTCGAGCGTGGCGCGGGCCTGATCGGTCAACTCCGAGGAATCGGTTTCGAAGAACACCCGGTCCCCGACATTGACGACGAAGTCCTGCTGGCTGCCGGGAGCCGCATTCCCGCCGGCCAGATTCTGGTCGTTGTTCTTGGCACAGCCCGCTATCGCGAGCGTCGCAGCGATAACGGCTGCGAATTTGGCGCCGCGGAAGATACTCGCCATGTTCATTCCGGTGCCTCCATACTTACCGAACTTACGTTGTGGCCGGACATGGTTGTCTTGAATGGACCTGTTGGTCTTTGAACGGGTCTACCAGCGCCTTCGTTAAGCGAACGTTCCGTCAACCTTGATGCGACCTTGCAAAAAAGCGCCAATCCCGATGATTCCCCGCAAAGCTTTTGCAATGGTTAATGAGGCCTCAATACGGCGACTGTATGGAACCGCGACCGCATCATGACAAGAGCGGCGACCAGGCCGGATCGGAGCCATAATTCGGCGTCGGAACCCGCTGATCGACGCGTCCCGAAATATCGATTGAGTAGAGCGACGGTCCCGAGGTCCCACCCGGATCGCGGAAGAACATAATGACGCGCCCGTTCGGCGAGAATGTCGGACCTTCATTGTGGAACCCAGAGGTCAGGATGCGCTCGCCCGAACCGTCCGGCTTCATCACACCGATGGCGAAAGCGTCCGGCATCTGCTTGGTGAAGGCGATCCATTCGCCGGTCGGCGACCACACCGGCGTCGAATAGCTGCCGTCGCCGAAGCTGATGCGCTGCGCCTGCCCGCCGGCCGCGGGCATGACATAGATCTGCTGCTTGCCGCCGCGATCGGATTCAAAACAGATCTGGTTGCCATCGGGCGAATAGCACGGTGCGGTGTCGATCGCCTGCGTGTCGGTGAGCCGGGTCGTCGCCTTTGAGCGCAAATCCATGACGAAGATGTTGGAATTGCTGCCCTGCTGCAGGCTGATGATGACGCGCTGGCCGTCCGGAGAGAAGCGCGGCGAAAAGCTCATGCCGGGGAAATTGCCGACCACTTCGCGTTGGCCGGTTTCGATATTGTAGAGATAGACCTTCGGGTCGCCCTGGCCATAGGCCATATAGGTGATCTCTTGCGTCGACGGCGAGAAGCGCGGCGTGAGCACGAGATCGTCGCCGCGGGTGAGATAGCGCACATTGGCGCCGTCCTGATCCATGATAGCGAGCCGCTTGATGCGCCGGTCGCCGGGGCCGGTCTCGTCGACGAAGACGACGCGGCTGTCGAAATAGCCGCCGAGCCCGGTGAGCCGCTCATAGATCGCGTCCGAGATGATGTGGGCGATGCGGCGCCAATTGTCCGGCGTGGTCAGATATTGCTTGCCGTCCAATTGCTGGCCGGCGGCCACATCCCACAGCCGGAATTCCGCTTTGAGCCGCCCATCGTTCTGCCGCGTGACGGCGCCATTGACGAGGGCCTGCGCATTGATGACGCGCCAGCTTTGAAATGTCGGCACGCTGTCGACGCTTGAAAGCGTCTCGGTATAGGCCGCCGGATCGATCGGATTGAACAGACCGCTGCGTTGCAGATTGGCGGTGACGATCTGCGTGACGCCGTTTGCGGTGTCACCGTCGCCGGACGTGCCTGCGATGAATTTCGGGATCGCGATCGGGATCGGCTGAAAGTTGCCTTCGGTGATTTGAAGTCGCGTTTGCGCAACGGCATAGCGCGATGACAGCATCAGGCCGGCGGCACCGAGCGCGAGAGCGCGCCGGCGCGTCAGCGAAAAAGCAGGCTTAGCAATTTCAGATCTGGAAAACTTCATGACAAATGGATCGTCCGGTTAGCCGCCAAGGAGTTCGTGAGGATTGAAGTCGAGTTGTAGATCCTTCCACTGGTCGTAATGCTCGGGTCTCAGCATGGTGAAAGGCTGACACTGTAACAGCGCACGCTTGGCGCTCTCCGCCAGCGCCGGACCGAGCGCCGACGGCGAGCCTTCGACGACGACGGGGGGAGCCGCCAAGGAGCCGTCCTGCCGCATCAGCACCCGCAGCGAGACGTAAATATTGCTGTTGGCGTTGATGCCGGCCGGCGGATTCCAGCATTGGGACAAACGTGCTTTGAGCGCATCGATCTCGCTCTGGCTGAGCTGAGCCGACTGCGCTCCCGTCGCCGCGCCGAGTGTAGCGACGTCGTTGATCTGTGAGGCTGCGGCAAGCTGGCGCTGCGGCGTGCGCTGGTCGAGCAGCTGCGCGACCTGATTTGCGTCGAATTTCGGCGAATTCGGCTTCTGCTGTGCCGAATTGTCATTGCTCGTCTTGGCTTCCTTGGCTGCGTCCTTCTTCAACAGACTGGCAATCTGGTCGGGCTTATAGTCCGGCGTCTTCGGCTTGTCGGCCTGTTTCTGTTCGGCCTTCGGGTCGGGCTTGGGATCGGCTTTGGCGTCCGGCTTGGGATCGGGCTTCGGGTCCGGCGGCTTGGGATCGGCTTTGGCCGCTGCCGATTTGGAATCTTGTTTGGGCTGATCCGGCTTCGGCGTGTCGGCCTTTGAGGAATCCGTCGTGATCGCGGGCTTGTCCACGGCCTTGGGCGCGAGCTGATCCACCGACTTTTCCTGGTCCACTTTGTCGGCGAGCGGCTTCAGATCCGGGATTTTCAGTTGCGGGGCGTTTTTGACGCCCTTGGTCATTTGCGACAAGTCCTTCTCAGAGACGATCTGGGTCGTGATCGTCTCCATCGGCGGCGCATTCATCGGCTGCGCCGAAATCGCCACAAGCGCAAAGCCAAGCGCCACCGCGTGGGCGACGCACGATATGGTCATGCCAGGCTTCATTGCCCGCTCTGCTCGACCTCGGTTATGAGCGCCACTTTATGATAACCGGCCCCGGAAATACGGCCCATCACACGCATCATGGTGCCGTAGTCAACCTTCTTGTCGCCCCGTACATAAATAAGCTCGTCGAGATTGCCGCCACGGGCATCGATGATCGCCTTCAGCTTCGGGATCAGGTCGTCGAGCTGGATCTGCTCCTTCAGCAGAAACACCTGACCGTCGCTGGTCACCGAAACGGTCAGCGGCTCGTTATTCTGTTGCAACGCCTTGGCTTGGCTCTGCGGCAGGTCGAGCGGCACGCCGACGGTCAGAAGCGGCGCCGACACCATGAACACGATCAGGAGCACCAGCATGACGTCGACGAACGGCGTCACGTTGATGTCGCTCATGACCGGGCGACGCCGGCCGCGCCTGCCGCGCCCGCCGGGTGAGGCAACACTCAGGTTGCTAGCCGCCATATCCCGTCCTCACCCCGCGGGCCCTAGCCGCGCTCATCGATCTGCCGCGACAGGATCGCGGTAAACTCGTCGGCGAAGCCCTCCAGCCGCTGGCTCTGCCGGTTCACCTCGTTGCTGAACTTATTATAGAAAATCGTCGCCGGGATGGCGGCAACGAGGCCGATTGCGGTCGCAAACAGCAATTCGGCGATGCCGGGCGCCACCACCGCCAGCGAGGTGTTCTGCGAGGCCGCGATCGACTGAAAGCTTGTCATAATACCGACGACGGTGCCGAACAGGCCTATAAAGGGGCCGGCCGAGCCGACCGTCGCCAGCACCAGGAGCCGCCGCTCCATATTCTCGACCTCGCGCGCGATGGCGACATTCATGACCTTTTCGATTCGCATCTGCAGGCCGGCAAAGGACCTGGCATGGCCTTCGAGGCTGCGCTTCCACTCGCGCATGGCGGCGACGAACAAAGCGCCGGTCGAATGGCCCGGGTCGGCGGCAAGCGATTTATAAAGTTCTTCAAGGGATTGGCCCGACCAAAACGCCTCCTCGAAATGGTCGCCGGAACGGCGCAGCCGGGCGAATAGCAGGGTCTTGTCGATGGCGATTGCCCAGACCCAGACCGAGCATACCAGCAGCCCCGCCATCACCAATTCGACGACCCAATGGGCGTGCAGGAACAGGTGAAACAGCGAGAGATTGGACGACGTCAAAGGCGCGACCTGGGCGACGTCGGCTGGGTTCATGAAACGTCCTTTCGGCAATCCGACCGGAAGGGTCGAAAGCAAGGCCAAGCGAAACCATGACCAGGGCCGCGCATTGCTGGCGGTGCCTTGCGGCTACCATAGGGTCATGACAGGCCGCCGCTTCGTGCGAACCGACCAAAACCCACATTTTGCGAGGACCCAGGCCGGCCCGTCACCGGCGGCCCGTAATCATTCGCGAAACTTGACCAAACTAGGGCGCATCACCGGTCGTTCGCTGCTAACGAAGCCCGACTATGCTTAACAGGGCGTTAATGCCGCAGGTAGCGGAGGACCGAGTTCTCGGCTCATGGTGCGTCCCTCATCAATCCTTCGCGCGGCAGCGCAAAAAAACCGCCCACCTCGGCATGAGGTGGGCGGCTTCATCTGGACCGGACAAGCCCGGCGGCAAAAGCTCAAGTCTGCGGCGCCGGCGGCGTGGCCTCCGGACTTTGCGGCGGGCGATCGCGCCGCTCGGCCATGAACTGATCGAACTCTTCGCGGTCCTTGGCGAAGCGCAGCCGCTGCAGGAATTCCTTGAACTCGTGCTGCTCCTCTTCGAGGCGCTGCAGGGTCTCGCTGCGATAATCGTCGAAGGCGCGGTTGCCACTCGATGACGGCGCCCACCAATCGCCGCAGCCAAAACGATCCATTTTGGCGCGCACGCGATCCATCTTGGTTTGCAGGTGCTCCATTTTTGCGTGCCAGTGCGATTGGTCCATGCGTCCGTCCCAACCGGCTGCCGAATAGCCACCGCCCCCGAAAGCATGACGGCTCCAGCAACCCATGCGTCTGCTCCAAAAGAGAAGGAAAAGGACGGCGAGGCCAAGCGGCCACCACGCGTAAAAGCCGATGACGATCAACGCGATCAGGGCAATGGGCACGGAAGCACCTCTCGTGTGAATGTAAATAACATTTACATTCACTTTTGCTGAAGTCAAGGGCTGAAGAGTGAAAAGAGCGGCGGCGGAAGCGCGCTCGCCTTGGATCTAGGAGGAGCGCGTGGCTTTGCCAGCCGGCAAACCGAGGCCGCGCAAATAGACCAGCACTTCGGCTTCCAACAGTTCGTCGGCCGACATCGGCAGCGTGCGGCGTGCGGCATCGCCGCGCCCGAACAGCGACGCGATGCCGTGCGCCATCGCCCAGATATGGAGCGCGACCATGAGCGCCGGCGGACGCCCCTGCCCCGGCAATTGTGCGCAGAGTTTTTCAGCCGCGCCCCGCAGCACGGCAAAGGCGCGGTCGCCGGCCTCACGCAATTCGGGGCTCGTCGACGGCGGAATGCCGGCTTCGAACATCGCCGCATAAAAAGCGGGTTCGGTGCGCGCGAACTCAAGATAGGCTTTGCCGAACCGGTCGAGCGCGGCAAAAACATCAGGACGGCCGTCATCCCAGGCCCGCGTCAATGTTTGCTCGAATTTCTCGAAGCCGCGCAGCGCGACATTGCCGAGCAGCTCGTCGCGGTCGCGAAAGTGCCGATAGGGCGCGGCAGGACTGACGCCGGCCCAGCGCGCAGCCTCGGCAAACGTGAATCCGGCCGGCCCCTTCTGCGCAATGAGTTCGAGCGCCGCGCGAATGAGCGTTTCTTTCAGATTGCCGTGGTGATAGCCGCGCGGCTCGGCTCGCTCGTCTTTGGACCAGGTCATGTGAATGGCATTTACATCAAGCGCCCGCCGGCGTCGATGCGCTCATCAGGCTCGCGAATGGCGTGGTGAACGCGCTTTTGTTCGACTTTGGACGCGACCTTGGGCTGCCAGCGGCAATTGATCGAATAGGGCCAATTGATCCGTCGGGGCGTTGCCGCGCAGTCGCGCCCGCTCGATGGTGAGCATGCGCATTTTGGTGCTGACGCCGCCGGGCGCCGAGAAGCCGCCGGTCTTGCCGCCGGCCGCCATCACGCGGTGGCACGGCACGATGATCGGAAATGGATTTTGCCCAAGCGCCTGGCCGACGTCACGCGCCAGGCTGCGGTCGCCGAGCCGCTCGGCAATCTCGCCATAGGTCAGGGTCGAACCCGCCGGAATGGTGCGCGCGATGTCGTAGACCTTGCGATTGAAGTCCGGCACGTCCGTAATGTCGAGCTTCACGCCGGTCAGATCTCTCGGCTCGCCCTTCAGCAGTGCGACCATGTCGTCGATGGCGCGCTTTATTTCGGCCGGCGGCGAAGTTTCGCGCGCCGCCGGATAGCGCTTGCCGATGCGATCTCTGGCCGCGCGCTCGCCGCCGTCCGGAAGCCGCGTGCGCACGACGCCGCGCGCGTTCCAAACAATGCTGCATGGACCGATCGCGGTATCAAACAGAGCAAAGCCCAAGGCCGTGTCGTTCATGATTGAACCAATATAAGCCGCCCCGCTCCTGATTGCAGGACCCGCACGACATTTCCACCCGATTTGCGCCGGCCGATTTGTGTCAGGACTGCACCGCGTCCTGATCGGCCTTCATAGCGATACGCAACGGCTTCGGAATCGGCCGCGCCCGGCCGCCGGAGATAAAAGCAACGCGCACATGTGCTTCGACTAGCAATTCCTCGCCGCGCATCACGCGCTGGCGCACCGTGGTCGAAGCACCCTTCACTTCTTCCGGCTCGGTGACGATTTCCAGAACGTCATCCATGCGTGCGGGTTTGAGGAAATCGATAGTCATCGAGCGCACGACGAAAGCAAAGCCCGGCGCTTCCTTCTCGGTTTCTTCGAACAGCGCGCGGTGGTCGGCGCCGATGAGCCGCAGATAATTGGTGCGCCCGCGCTCCATATAGCGCAGATAATTGGCGTGATAGACGATGCCGGTGAAGTCGGTGTCCTCGTAATAGACCCGCACGGTGAGGATGTGCCGGCCGTCGCGGATTTCGCCGTCGAGAGAAACGTCAGTCACTTAATTAGCTCCACGCAATTACCTCCACGGCACCCGTTCGGTCATCGCCTCTTCCCAGTTCTGGCCGTCGAAACGCTTGATGTCGAGAGCCGAGACGTCGACGCCGTCGAGACAGCGCACATTGACGTCGATCTTATCGGGGTCCGAGCGCGGCACATAGAACGGGTGCATGCCGCAGGTGGCGCAGAACGTATGCTGCGCCGTGCCGGTATTGAACCGATAGGTTGTCAGCGCATCCTTGCCCTGCAGCAGCTCGAACTGCTCCGGCGGCACGATGAGATGCAGGAAGCCTTTCTTGGCGCAGACCGAGCAATTGCATTCGGTGACGCGTGACAGATCACCCGTGACGCGAAAGCGCACCCGCCCGCAATGGCAACCGCCTTCGTAGGTCTGCGTCACTGCCTCACTCGTCTTGTTCACCACCAAACAGCCCGAATTGCGCCGGGTCACGTGTCGGTTCGGCAAGCCCGAGATGCCGGAAGGCGTGGCTCGTGATCAAGCGCCCGCGCGGCGTGCGCTGCAGGAAGCCGCACTGGATCAGATAAGGCTCGATAATGTCCTCGATGGCGTCGCGCGGCTCGGACAAAGCAGCCGCGAGCGTGTCGACGCCGACCGGGCCGCCGCTGTAACTGACGGCGATCGTGTTGAGATAACGGCGATCCATGGCGTCGAGGCCGGCGGCATCGACCTCGAGGGCCGCGAGCGCGTTATCGGCGACGGCGCGATCGACTGCGGTGGCGCCGGCAACGGCGGCGAAGTCGCGCACCCGGCGCAACAAACGTCCGGCGATGCGCGGCGTGCCGCGGGCGCGGCGGGCGATCTCGTTGGCGCCGTCGCCGGTCATTTTCATGCCGAGCACGCGGGCGCCGCGATTGACGATCTGCTCGAGCTCGGCGACCGTATAGAAGTTGAGCCGCACCGGAATGCCGAACCGATCACGCAGCGGATTGGTGAGAAGCCCGGCCCGCGTCGTCGCCCCAACCAGCGTGAATTTCTGCAGATCGAGCTTGACCGAGCGCGCCGCCGGTCCCTCGCCGATGATGAGATCGAGCTGAAAGTCCTCCATCGCCGGGTAGAGCACCTCCTCGACCGCGGGATTGAGCCGGTGGATTTCATCGATGAACAGCACGTCGCGCTCTTCGAGATTGGTGAGGAGAGCGGCAAGATCGCCGGCCTTGGCGATCACCGGCCCCGAGGTAGCGCGGAAATTGACGCCGAGCTCGCGCGCCACGATCTGCGCCAGCGTCGTCTTGCCGAGCCCCGGCGGGCCGACGAACAGCACGTGATCGAGCGCCTCATGCCGCCCGCGCGCGGCTTCGATAAAGACTGAGAGATTCTTGCGCGCCTGTTCCTGGCCGACAAACTCGGCAAGGCGCTGCGGGCGCAAACTCGCCTCCGCCACGTCGTCCTCGCGGCGCTCCGGCGTCACCAGCTTGCGGTCGAGACCGGTTGGGCTCGTGCTCACCGTTCCGACCCCCGGCTGTATTTGTTGGGCAGAAGATCGGTGATCGGCACCACCATGGATGCCTTGCCATTCGGCACGATCACCCGCGCCTTGCGGTCATAGTCGAAAATCAGTTCGCGGCAGGCGCCGCACGGCGACACGACCTTGACGGTCTGGTCCTTCTCATCGGGCGGCGGATGCCGCACCGCGACAATCGTATCAATTCCAGCATCGCCGAGATCGACCACGGCGCGGCCGAGCGCGACGGCCTCGGCGCAGACCGCCATGCGTCCGAGATAGGCATCGAGATTGACGCCGGTGAAGATCGTGCCGGAGCGGGTGCGCAGCGCCGCGCCGACCTCTTGCCAGTCGTCGCGATAGCGCTCCTTGATTGCCGCGACCGCGGCGGCAATCAGTTCCTGGTCCGCTCTGCCGAGCTTGCTGCCGGCCTTCTTGCTGCGCGTCACTTCGCCAGTTCCTTCAAGCCGAGCCGGATCAGCGTCGTCGTCTCCGCGTCCTCGCCGGCGCTGCGGGCGGCAACCGCGATGGCGGCCGCGGCTTGCGGCTGGGCATAGCCGAGATTGATCAGCGCCGAAACCGCATCCGCGACCGGCCGCGGCGCGCGCTTTTCGTCGAGCGCGCCGGACAGCCGCACCAGGGCAGGATCGATATCGGTAAAGGCCGGCGCCTTGTCTTTCAGCTCGGTGACGATGCGCTCGGCGACTTTCGGTCCGACGCCCGGCGTGCGCGCCACCATCGCCTTGTCGCGCATGGCGATGGCTGAGGCGAGATCGGCGGGCTTGAGCGTGCTCAGCACGGCGAGCGCGACTTTGGTGCCGACGCCTTGCACAGTCTGCAGCAACTTGAACCATTCCCGCTCGATGTCGCTGGTGAAACCAAACAGTTTGATCTGGTCCTCGCGGACATGGGTTTCGATCGCCAGCACGGCAGGCTCGCCGGCGCGCGGCAATTCCTGCAGGGTGCGCGCCGAGCAGTGCACCAGATAGCCGACGCCATTGACGTCGAGAATGACCGCATCCTCGCCATAGCTGTCGACGATGCCTTTAAGCTTGCCGATCATCGTGCCGCCACCTTCAACCGCAATCTTCAATGCCGCATGAAGTGCCGCACTCGTTCTGTGGTGGGCATGTGTCACGGCGATGGCAAGCGCGTCGGCGGCGTCGTGCGACGCCGGATCGGCTTTCGGCAGCAGCACGCCGATCATCATCCGCACCTGGGTCTTGTCGCCATGACCGGCGCCGACGATGCTTTTCTTCACCAGGTTCGGCGCATATTCGGCGACCGGAACGCCGGCCCTGGCCGGGACCACCATGGCGATGCCGCGCGCCTGGCCGAGCTTGAGCGTGGCGGTGGCGTCTTTATTGACGAAGGTCGTCTCGACGGCGGCTTCGTCCGGCCGAAACTCGTCGAGGATGCGCATCAGCCCGTCATGGATGGCGAGAAGCCGCACGGCGAGCGCCTCGCGCTCGTTGGTCAGCACCGAGCCGCAGCCGATAAAGCTCAGCCGATTGCCCGCGATCTCGACCACGCCCCAGCCGGTCCGGCGGAGGCCGGGATCGATGCCGAGAATGCGAATCGGGCGGGTGACCATGATCGTGGTGATAGCATTTTGCCCGGGGAATGGCCGCAATGCCGGCGCCCGCCTCGCGCAGTTGCGCACCGGCTGATAAGGAGGCGCAGCAAAGACCGATGACCAGCCGCCCGAAAACCTATCCAAGCAGAATAGCATGACACCCGGCATCGGTTTCGCACTCGGCGCCATGCTCTGCTTCGGCTTGAGCGACCTGATCTATAAGCGCGGCGCGGCCGCGGGCTTTGCGGCGGAAGAATTCCTGATGGCGCAGGCCTGGATTTTCTGTCCGGGCGTGACGTTCTATGCTTGGCTGACTGGAACGCTGCAGCCGCATCTTTCAGCACTGTGGGGCGGGCTCGCCGGATTTTTTCTGTTCATCGCTCTGTTCAATTTCACCCGCAGCCTGCAAAGCGGCGCGGTCAGCACCAATGCACCGATCTTCCGGCTCAATTTCACGATCACCGCGGCACTCGCGATCCTTTTGCTCGGCGAGACCCTGACATTAACGAAAGCCGCTGCTCTCCTCTGCGCGCTCGTCGCGGTGTGGCTGTTGCTCGCGGAAGCCGGCGAGCAAGGCGGCCAATCGAGTCTGTCGTCGCTGACCCGCGTTCTGATCGCCACCGCGGCGATGGCCCTGACCAACTTGTTCTATAAGGTCGGTCTGCAGGCTGGCACGGCCCCGGAAACCATAGTGGCGGCGCAGGCCTGGGTGTTTTGTACGCTGGCGACGATTTTCGGCTTGGCCGGCGAACGCGGCTTTCGGATTCCGCGCGCCATCTGGCCCTACGCGGCCGGCGCGGCGCTGACGCTGTTCGGCGCTTTCATCGCGCTGATGCACGGGCTCGCGCTTGGGCCGGCAAGCGTGCTCGTGCCGGTGGCGCAGATGAGCTTTGTGTTCACTGCCCTGCTCGGTGCCGTGATGTTTCACGAACGGCTCGACACAAAGAAATATGCCGGGCTCGCGATTGCGGTCGCCGCGCTCGCTTTGTTCGCAATCAGCTAGAGGGGGTTCTTGTTACGCGCTCATCTTCTGCATGAGCGCGTCGGAAACCTCAAAATTCGCGTAGACGTTCTGCACGTCATCGTGGTCGTTGAGGTTTTCCATCAACTTCAACAGCTTCTCACCCTGCTCGTCATCGACGGCAACGGTATTCTGCGGCCGCCACACCAGCGACGCCTTCTTCGGCTCGCCGAATTTCGCCTCGAGCGCTTTGGCGACCGAACCGAAACTGTCCGATGCCGCGTAAACCTCGTGCGTGTCCGCACTGGAAACAACGTCGTCGGCGCCGGCTTCGAGCGCCGCTTCGAACATCGCTTCGGCGCCCGCGGTGTTGGCGCCGTATTCAACGACGCCGACATGATCGAACATGAAAGAGACCGCGCCGGTTTCGGCGAGATTGCCGCCGCTCTTGGTGAACGAGGCGCGCACCTCGCCCGCGGTGCGGTTGCGATTGTCGGTCAGGACTTCAACGATTACCGCGACGCCGCCGGGGCCATAGCCCTCATAGCGGATCTGCTCGTAATTCTCGCCGTCATTGCCGGCGGCCTTCTTGATGGCGCGATCGATATTGTCCTTCGGCATATTCTCGGCGCGCGCCGCGATGATCGCTGCGCGCAGCCGCGGATTCATCGTTGGATCCGGCGTGCCGAGCTTGGCCGACACCGTGATTTCGCGGGCGAGCTTGCCGAACAATTTCGACTTCACCGCGTCCTGCCGGCCCTTGCGGTGCATGATGTTTTTGAACTGTGAATGTCCGGCCATGCTCTCTTCTTCCGGTCTCCGTATGGCGGCGCGCCGCGCTCACGCGCGCGGGCGAGACGGGTCTGATTTGATGCGGCCCGCCTTATAAGACGGAGAGTTGCGAAAATAAAGCCGAAGGCGATACGGCCTCAGCCCCAAAATTCCGGCTTCGCCTGTTCCAGACTGCCGCCAAGCCGCACCGCGCCGACGCGGTTGGCAAGCCCGGTTGCGGGATCGGTTTCGACCGCAACGCCGCACAAGGTCGCCGGGCCCGAGGCCGGCTCGAAGCGGGCCGACGACACCCGTCGGATGAAGCGTTGCAGCGGTTCGTCCTTGGCCATGCCGATCACGGAATCGAAGTCGCCGGTCATGCCGACATCGCTCATATAGGCGGTGCCGCCCGGCAGCACGCGAAGATCCGCGGTCGGAACGTGGGTGTGAGTGCCGACGACGAGGCTTGCCCGCCCGTCGCAGAACAGACCCATCGCCTGTTTTTCGCTGGTCGCCTCGCCGTGGAAATCGACGATAATGGCGTCGGCACTTTGCTGCAGCGGGCAAGCCGTCAATTCGCGCTCGATCGCGGAGAATGGATCGTCGAGCGGATCCATGAAAACGCGCCCCATGGCGTTGACGATGAGGACGCGCGCGCCGTTCTTGGCTTCGACCACAGCCGAACCGCGGCCCGGCGTGCCGGCCGGATAATTGATCGGACGCACCAGACGCGGCGCGCGCTCTATGAAAACCAGCGCCTCCTTCTGATCCCAGGCATGATTGCCCAGCGTGACGGCATCGGCGCCGGCTTCGAGCAGTTCGCGGTAGATCGCTTCGGTGATGCCAAACCCCCCGGCGGCGTTCTCGCCATTGACCACGACCAGATCGAGCTTCCAGTCGCGCACCAGCTTTGGCAACCGCTCATGGACAATGGTGCGCCCGCTGCGGCCGACGACGTCGCCGATGAACAGAATTCGCATTCTCAATGGCCTCGCAGATCAATCACTTCGCGCTCGGTTAGCACGAGATCGAGCCGTGCGTCGCGGGGCGTCGCCGGCACGCGCGGAACTTCTTGCGCCGCGAATGCAATGCCGACGGCCACAGTCGTCCTGCGCGCGCGCAAGCCCGCAATGGTGAGATCGTAATAGCCGCCGCCATAGCCGAGGCGATACCCCGCGCGATCGAAGGCAAGAAGCGGCACAAGGAGAATGTCGGGATCGACACGCGCGGCGTCCGGCTTCGGCTCGCGGATGCCCCAGACGCCGGAGCCGAGTTCCTCGCCCCATCGCCACGCCCGCATGGTGAGCGGCTTGCCACGGCCTTCGACCACCGGCAGCGCCAGGCTTGCGCCGGCCGCGGCGAGCGCGCGCATCAGCGGCAGCGGATTGATCTCGGTCTTCATCGGCATGAAGCCGGAGATGATCGTGCCGGGCGCGATCGGGAGCGGAAATTTCTGGGCCGCGATTGCCTCGACCGCCGCCTGACGTGAATCCGCCGGCAGCGCATCGCGCCGCGCCGTCGCCTCGCGGCGAAGAGCGGCCTTCGCGTCCTCAATACTGGTCGATGAAATCACTGATGGCGTCATACCGAAATTGAGTGCGGAGCCGCACCGGCCGTAAGAGCTCTGATCCCGGGAACCTACATAAGTAGGTGGGCGCCATGTGACCGAACCCAGGGGCCCGGCCAGGGACAGCTCCCTTCAGGATCGTAAGGCCCCGGAGAATTGTCTCCTACGCACCAGGCAGCCCCGCTTGCGCAATGTAGTGCGCAAAGCGGGCGAACGCCAATCTCCGGCGCACCCGGACGGCAAGCACGGTGAATTAACCGAGCGCCACGCCGCTGTTGCCGATCGTCTGATTGAGCTTCTTGGTGATGCTTTCGATGCGCTCGGCGGCGGCGCCAAGCGCTGCCGCTATCGAGGCTTGAGCGGCCTTGTTGCGATCTGAGGTCAGCACGCGGGCGTCTTGCAGCGCGGCGAGCTCCTCTTCCAGGCGCTTGAGCCGAAGGCCCGCTTCGGCCAATTCGTCGGCGACCGTGAGCGCTGCCATCACGGTGAGCCGCGTATCGCCGATCTCGCCGAATTTGCCGCGCAGGCCGCTGATGCGCATATCGAGATCGCGCGCAAGCTCGATGAGATGGCCTTCCTGGCCGTCTTCACAAGCCATGCGGAACTGCCGCCCGTTGATGGTGACGTTGACCTGAGCCATTACGCCAAAGCCCCAAGCTCCGTTACGCAAACACCCACATCACTTGAACGCGTCACTTGAATCCGGCGTCTCAAGTTGACGCCTGAACTTTACGTCCGAACTTCATGTCACTTGCCAGCGGCAAGTTCACCTCAAAGATCACTTGAAGATCGCCCGCAACATTCCTGCAGGATTTAACTGCCTGGATTAGCTGCCCCAGGTCACTCATTCGCCACCAACATATCGCGAATTGTCTCGATCGCCTGTTCGATGCGCTGCATGACCTCGCGATTGGCGGTCTCCAGCGTCCGGGCCCGTGCGGTG
This sequence comes from uncultured Alphaproteobacteria bacterium, assembly GCA_963746715.1. GTDB lineage: Bacteria > Pseudomonadota > Alphaproteobacteria > Rhizobiales > Xanthobacteraceae > BOG-931. The sequence continues at coordinate 330,792 of CAVVCW010000010.1, forward strand.
ACCTCGTCAAGCTCGCTGGCAAGCCGCGCCCGGTCGCTACCCAGCACCTGGACCTGATCGGCAAGCGATGCCTCGCCGCGGTCGGCGTCGGATCGCCGTTCCGCCGCCGCCTCCAAAGCGTCCAGTGCCAACGCCAAGCGCCGCGTGGCAAGCTCGATTGAATCGGCGTCACTCATCTGGCCATTCACTGCGGCCATCCCCGCCGTCACATTGAGCGCAAAAATTGTGCGACAGCAATCGTTTACCACGAGAACTTTACGTCGTATCGAGGGAACGCGTCAACGATCAGACCGTTTTTCCCAAGTAAGCCTGTGCATGACTTCGCCTCGCGTATCGCGCACGGGGAAGTGACATTTGACTCAAGGGCCTCGCATGCTATCTGTCCCCGCCACTTTCCACGATCGCGGTAGCCGATCTTCGCGCCGCGTTTGGCCTGTCCAATGCCGGCTTGGCCGACTTTGGGCCACCTCACTTAGGCCTGTACAATGACGATGCCGGATCGAGTTGCCGCGGCGGGTGCCAGTCTCGCGCAGGCTCAGAATTTTCCCGCCTCCGGCGCGGCCCCACTCTCACGAGCCGACCACGACCGCATGGCCAATGCCATCCGGGCGCTGGCGATGGATGCGGTCGAGAAGGCCAATTCGGGCCATCCCGGCCTGCCGATGGGCGCGGCCGATGTCGCGACCGTACTGTTCACCCGTTTCCTGAAGTTCGATCCGGCCGATCCGGCGTGGCCCGACCGCGACCGTTTCGTGCTCTCGGCCGGTCACGGCTCGATGCTGCTCTATTCGCTGTTCTATCTGCTCGGTTACGAGAAGATGACGATCGCCGAGATCAAGCGATTCCGGCAGCTCGGCTCGCTCACGCCGGGCCATCCCGAGCACGGCCACACGCCGGGAGTCGAGACCACGACCGGGCCGCTCGGCCAGGGGCTTGGCAATGCGGTCGGCATGGCGATCGCGGAGCGCCATCTCGCCGCTGTGTTCGGCGGCGACATCGTCGATCACACGACCTACGTGCTTTGCTCCGACGGCGACCTGATGGAAGGCATCAGCCAGGAAGCAATTGCGCTCGCTGGCCATCTGAAGCTGAAAAAGCTGATCGTGTTCTACGACGATAATCACATCTCGATCGATGGGCCGACCTCGCTTTCCGATTCCGTCGATCAGGTGGAGCGGTTCAAGTCCGCCGGCTGGGCGGCAAGCCGCATCGACGGTCACGATCCGGCAGCGATCGCGGCCGCGATCGAAGCGGCGCAGCGCAACGACAAGCCGACCATGATCGCCTGCCGCACCACGATCGGCTTCGGCGCGCCGCACAAGGCCGGCACCGCAAAGGCGCACGGCTCCCCGCTCGGCGCCGAGGAGATCGCGGGGGCGCGCAAGAATCTCGGCTGGACTTCGCCGCCATTCGAAATTCCCGCCGCCATTATCGACCAGTGGCGCGCGGCCGGCGCGCGCGGCAAACCCGTCCGCACAGCCTGGCAGCAGCGCCTAGCCGCGCTCAACTCCGGCAAGCGCGCTGAATTCGAGCGGCGCCTGCGCGGCGACTTTCATGACAAGCTCACCGCCTCGGTCAACGAGGTGAAGCAGAAGCTCGCACAGACGCCAAAGGAGATCGCCACGCGCGCGGCGTCCGAATTCGCGCTCGACACTCTCACCGCCAAACTGCCGGAAATGATCGGCGGCTCGGCCGACCTCACCCCCTCCAACAATACGTGCACCAAGAGCACGCCGCCTTTGAGCGCCGCCGATTATGCCGGCCGTTACATCCATTACGGCGTGCGCGAGCACGGCATGGTCGCCGCCATGAACGGCATGGCGCTGCACGGCGGCATCGTGCCCTATTCCGGCACGTTCCTGGTGTTCTCGGATTATTGCCGCCCGGCCATTCGGCTTGCCGCGCTGATGGGACAGCGTGTCATCCTGGTGTTCACACATGACTCCATCGGTCTCGGTGAAGACGGCCCGACGCATCAGCCGGTCGAGCACTTGGCAGCGTTGCGCGCCATTCCGAACCTGAAAGTGTTCCGTCCCTGCGACACGGTGGAAACGATCGAGTGCTGGCAGCTCGCGCTGCAATCCAAGGATGCCCCGAGCATGTTGGCGCTGAGTTGGCAGAACCTGCCGCAATTGCGGTTGGGCTTCGACGCCGAGAACCGTTGCGCCGCGGGCGGCTACGAACTGATCGCGGCCGATGACGGCACGGCGGCGGTGTCTTTGTTCGCGACCGGCTCGGAAGTCGCCATCGCCGTCGAAGCAAAGAAACTCCTCGCCGCTCGCAAAGTCTCCGCCCGCGTCGTTTCGGTGCCGTGCTTTGAGCTTCTCGCGGCCATGCCGGAGAGCAAACGCGCCGCCATCATCGGCCACGCCAAAGTCAATGTCGCGGTCGAGGCCGGCATCCGCCAGGGCTGGGACGCGGTCATCGGCTCAACTGGAGCCTTTGTCGGCATGAGCGGATTTGGCGCCAGCGCGCCCTACAAGGATCTTTACCAACATTTCGGGCTGACGCCTGAAAAGGTAGCCGAGGCGGCGCTGGCTCGATTATGAAGGCGTGATTAGATAAGGCTGCCGCCCGACAGCCATTTCAAGGGCGGCGAAAGGTTGTCAGGAGACCGGGATGTCCGTACGCGTTGCCATTAACGGTTTTGGCCGGATCGGCCGAAACATCCTGCGCGCTTCAGTCGAAGCCAAGCGCGAGGATATTGAAGTCATCGCCATTAACGATCTCGGCCCGGTCGAGAGCAATGCGCATCTTCTGCGTTACGACAGCGTGCACGGCCGCTTTCCCGGCGAAGTGACGGTCAAAGGCGACACGATCAGCGTCGGCAACGGCGCCATCAAAGTGACGGCAGTCAAAGACCCCACGCAATTGCCGTGGAAGGAACTCGGCATCGACATCGCGCTCGAATGCACCGGCATTTTCACCTCGAAAAAATCCGCTTCCGCCCATCTCGATGCCGGCGCCAAGCGCGTCCTGGTGTCGGCGCCGGCCGATGGGGTCGACCTGACCGTCGTCTACGGCGTCAACCACGACAAGCTCACGAAGGCGCATGTCGTCGTGTCCAATGCGTCGTGCACCACCAATTGCCTCGCCCCCGTCGTCAAGGTGCTCCACGATGCGATCGGCATCGACAAGGGCTTCATGACGACGGTGCATTCCTATACCAACGACCAGCCGTCGCTCGATCAGCTGCACAAGGATCTGTATCGGGCGCGCGCCGCGGCGCTGAACATGATTCCGACCTCGACCGGCGCGGCGAAGGCCGTCGGCCTGGTTCTGCCCGAACTCGCCGGCCGCCTCGACGGCGTCTCGATCCGCGTGCCGACGCCGAACGTTTCGGTGATCGATTTCAAGTTCGTCGCCAAGCGTCCGACCAGCGCCGATGAGATCAATAGCGCCGTGAAACGCGCCGCCCAGCAGCAACTCAGGGGCATTCTCGGCTTCACCGATGCGCCGAATGTGTCGAGCGACTTCAACCACGACCCGCATTCCTCGGTGTTCCACACCGACCAGACCAAGGTCATCGACGGCACGTTGTGCCGCGTGCTGTCCTGGTACGACAACGAATGGGGCTTTTCCAACCGCATGATCGACACCGCGGTGGCGATGGGCAAGCTGGGGTGACCGTGAGCGCGATGAGTTCCAGTGTCGGCGTATTGATGAAGCCCGCCTTTCGCAGTCTCGACACCGCCGATGTCAAAGGCAAACGGGTACTGCTCCGCGTCGATCTCAACGTCCCGATGCGGGACGGCAGGATCACGGACTCCACGCGCATCGAGGAGATTGCGCCCACCATCATCGAGCTGTCCGACAAAGGCGGCAAGGTGATTTTGCTGTCGCATCTCGGACGGCCCAAAGGGCCCAATCCGAAAGAGTCGCTGCGGCCGGTCGCGGCCGAAGTAGCGCGCATCATCAAGCGCCCGGTCGCCTTCGCCGAGGATTGCGTCGGCCCCAAAGCCGAGACTGCCGTCGCCGCGATGAAGAGCGGCGACATTCTTTGCCTGGAAAACACGCGCTTTCACGCCGGCGAAGAAAAGAACGACAAGGACTTCGCCAGGAAACTTGCGGCGCTCGGCGACGTCTATGTCGATGACGCTTTCTCGGCCGCGCATCGCGAACATGCAGCCAATGCGGCGATCGTGACGGTGTCCAGTCTGCCGGCGTATCCCGGCCGCGCCATGCAGGCCGAGCTTGAGGCGCTGCACAAGGCGTTCGAGACGCCGGAACATCCGGTGGCGGCGATCGTCGGCGGCGCGAAGATCTCGACCAAGCTCGATCTGCTCGGTCACCTTCTGCAAAAAGTCGAGACGCTGATCATCGGCGGCGGCATGGCCAACACCTTCCTCGCGGCGCAGGGCAAGACCATCGGCAAGTCGCTGTGCGAAGCCGATCTCATCCCCAATGCCAAGGAGATCATGGCCAAGGCGAAGGCGATGAACCGCGAGATCGTGCTGCCGGTCGATGCTGTCGTGGCGGAGAAATTCGCCGCGCATGCGCCCTCGCGCGTCGTTGCGGTGGATGCAGTTGGCGATCACGACATGATCCTCGACATCGGCCCACGAAGCGTCGCGCACGTCATTGCCGTGCTCGGCCGCACCAAGACGCTGGTGTGGAACGGCCCGTTTGGCGCCTTCGAACTGGAGCCGTTCGATAACGGCACGCTCGCGGTTGCCGAAGCCGTCGCCGAACTGACGGAGGCCAAGAAGCTTGTCAGCTTTGCCGGCGGCGGCGACACGGTGGCGGCGCTCAATGCCGCTTCGGTCCGCGACCGGCTGACCCACGTCTCGACCGCCGGCGGCGCCTTCCTGGAATCGCTGGAGGGGAAAACGCTGCCCGGCGTCCAGGTCCTGATGGTGTCGCCATCATCATCTGATTAGGCTGCGGACAGCGCATATTCGCCGGCTACCACCGGCGCCGAACGTCGAGGAGGACGCGATGAATCTGAGCGAATTGAACAAAGTCGCGGAAGCCATGGTGGCGCCTGGGCGCGGCATTCTGGCGGCCGACGAATCGACCGGCACGATCAAAAAGCGCTTCGACTCGCTCGGCGTGGAATCGACCGTCGACAATCGGCGCGACTATCGTGAAATGCTGTTCCGCAGCACCGATGCGATGTCGAAATATATTTCCGGCGTCATCCTCTACGACGAGACCATCCGGCAGAACGCCAAGGACGGCACGCCGCTGGTCAAGATCATCGAGAAAGCCGGCACGCTGCCCGGCATCAAGGTCGACAAAGGCACCAAGCCGCTGCCGTTCTGCCCGGGCGAACTGATCACCGAAGGGCTCGACGGGCTCGGCGAGCGGCTCGCCGAATACCGCAATCTCGGCGCCAAATTCGCCAAGTGGCGCGCCGTGATCGATATCGGCGCCGACATCCCGAGCTACGATTGCATCATGACCAATGCACATGCGCTCGGCCGCTATGCCGCGCTGTGCCAGCAGGAAGACATCGTGCCGATCGTCGAGCCGGAAGTGCTGATGGACGGCGATCACGACGCCGACCGCTGCGCCATGATCACTGAATGGGTGCTCAAGACGGTGTTCGAGCAGCTTTATTATCAGCGCGTCGCGCTCGAAGGCATGGTCCTCAAGCCGAACATGATCGTGCCCGGCAAGAAGTCGGCAAAGCGCGCGTCGGTCGAGGAAGTGGCCGAGAAGACCTTGAAGGTTCTTAAAGCCTGTGTGCCGGCCTCCGTGCCCGGCATCGCTTTCCTGTCCGGCGGCCAATCCGACGAAGAGGCGACCGCGCATCTCGACGCCATGAACAAAATGGGTCCCCTGCCCTGGCGTGTATCGTTCTCTTACGGCCGCGCGCTGCAGGCGGCGCCGCAGAAGACCTGGTCCGGCAAATCGGAAAATGTCGCGGCCGCGCAGCGCGCCTTCGGCCATCGCGCCATGATGAACGGGCTTGCCACGCTCGGGCAGTGGAAAGTCGATCTCGAGCGGAAAGCGGCGTGACGCGAGGAGAAGCCCCACGCCAGCGGCTTTATCTCGTCACGCCTCGCATCGAAGATCCGGCGTCGTTTGCACGTCATATCGATCAAGCTTTGACCGCGGGCGATGTCGCTGCCGTGTTGCTGCGGCTCGCGGATGGCGACGAGCGCGCGCAGATCGAGCGTGCCAAGACGATCGCCGCCATCGTGCAGCGTCGTGATGTCGCATTGCTCATCGAGGGCCACGCCGAGATTGCGGCGCGCGCGGGCGCCGATGGCGCCCATATCGGCGGAATAGAGGCATTTGTCGCCGCGCTTCCGATCTTGAAACCCGACCGCATCGCCGGCGCCGGCGGTTTTTTCAGCCGTCATGATGCCATGCTCGCGGGCGAAGCCGGTGCCGACTACGTCATGTTCGGCGAGCCCGACCGGCGCGGCCGCCGCCCGCCGTTCGATGAAGTGGAAGAGCATTTGCTATGGTGGGCGGATCTCCTGGAAATACCCTGTGTCGGTTACGCCGGTCATCCCGACGAGGTCGTGGCACTGGCGCAAACGGGAGCCGATTTCGTCGCCCTCGGTGAGTGGATATGGACGGAGCCACAAGGTGTGGCGGCGGCCGTCGCGGCCGCAGCCGCACATCTCACAACGCCGGTCGCGCGATGAAGTCGGCCAGCGTGCGAACGACGGCTGGTGCGGCAGCGCTTGTTGCCGCTCTCGTGCTGGCTCCGCCTCTTGCACAGGGGCAGACCGGCGCGCCACCGGCGCCCGCCGCAAAACCTGCGGCAAAACCCGCAGTCAGACCTCTCGTCGCGCCGGCCGGCAAAGGCTCAGCTGCTCCAGCTGCAGCTCCCGCATCCGCGCCGGCCGCGTCTCCCCTCGGCAAGGCGATCTTGGATCCGGCCTATGGCGCGTTTCAGCGCGGCAATTTCCTCACCGCTTTCAAGCTCGCCGAGCAACGCGTCGAGCAGGACAAAGACCCGAAGTCGATGACTCTCCTTGGCGAGCTTTACGCCAACGGACTGGGCGTGCCCAACGACGATACCAAGGCCGCCGACTGGTACAGACTTGCCGCCGCGCGCGGCGACAGCAATGCCATGTTTGCGCTTGCGATGTTCGCGCTCGCCGGCCGCGCCGGGCCGCGCGACCGTCAGGCCAGCGCCAAATGGCTTGCTTCCGCAGCCAAGCTCGGTCACCCCCAAGCCGCCTACGATCTCGCGCTGCTGTATATCGAGGGTCAGTTGTTTCCGCAGGATTTCAAGCGCGCGGCAGAATTGCTGCGCACCGCGGCCGACGCCGGCAGCCCGGACGCGCAATATGCGCTCGGCACTTTCTACAAAGAAGGCCGCGGCGTGCCCAAAGACATGCACGAGGCGGTCAAGCTCTGGAGTCAGGCCGCGCTCGCCGACAATACCGACGCGCAAGTCGAATTCGCCATCGCGCTTTTCAACGGCGACGGCATTGAACGCAACGAAGCCGCCGCGGCGCTGATCTTCCACAAAGCCGCACTCCACAACAGCGCGATCGCCCAGGACCGCCTGGCGCTCATTCTGTCCAGGGGTCAGGGCGCCCCGCTGAGCCCGATTAACGCCACCAAATGGCACCTGATCTCGCGCGCCAACGGCGAGACCGATCTTGAGCTCGACGGTTTTGTCGACAAGCTCGACCCGGAAACGCGGGCCGCCGGGGAGAAAGCGGCAAAAATCTGGCTCGACGCGCAGAAACAAGAGGCGAAGGCGCAGCACCCTTGAGCGGCCCGCTGCGCTTGCCGAGACGCTTTCCTCTTGCGCTGAAGCGCCGTCAAGGCTAGGCGAAGCGACCCCATCGGACATTCGCCGGCCGCCCAATGCTTCATTCCGCTGTCATTAACGTCATGATCAAAGCGGCGCACCGCGCCGGCCGCAGCCTCAAGCGCGATCTCGGCGAGGTCGAGCAATTGCAGGTCTCGCTCAAAGGACCGCGCAATTTCGTCACCGCCGCCGACAAGCGCGCCGAGGAGATCGTGCGGGAAGAGCTCGCCAAGGCGCGGCCCGATTACGGCTTCCTCGGCGAGGAAAGCGGCACCCATGAGGGCAGCGACAAGACCCATCGCTGGATCGTCGACCCGCTCGATGGCACGACCAATTTTCTGCACGGCATTCCGCACTTCGCGGTCTCGATCGCGCTCGAGCGCAGCGGCACGATCGTCGCCGGCCTAGTCTATAATCCCGCCAACGACGATTTGTTCGTTGCCGAGCGCGGCAAGGGCGCCTTCCTGAACGATCAGCGCATCCGCGTCGCCGGGCGGCAGCGGCTGGCCGAAGCGGTTGTCGCCTGCGGGCTGCCGCATTATGGGCGCGGCGATCTCGAGCTTGGACGGAACGAAATCGAAGCCGCCCAACAGCACTTCGCCGGTTTACGCCGCTTCGGCGCGGCCGCTCTCGACCTCGCCTGGATTGCGGCCGGACGCTTCGATGCCTATTGGGAGCGCGATCTCTCGCCGTGGGACATGGCCGCCGGCATTATCCTGGTGCGCGAAGCCGGCGGCTTCGTCACCGATCTCGACGGCGACGATGCGATTTTCACCAAAGGCCATGTCGCCGCCGGCAACGATACGATGCACCGTGAGCTGCTGAAGCTCCTCAAGGACGCCGGCAAGAAGGCCAACAAAGAAGCGGCCGTGCCGTGACGAGCGAGCCCGGCATTTTGCTTCGGGCATATCAAACGGATGACGAGGACGCCTCCGTCGCCTTATGGCTGCGCACCTGGCAGGCGACTTATCCCGCTTTGGATTTTACCAAGCGGCTCGACTGGTGGCGGGAACGCTGGCGCAAGGAATTGCTGCCGGTCGCGGAGGTCGTTATCGCCGAAGCGAACGGCAGCATGATCGGTTTCGTCACCATCGACACCGCTACGCGCTATCTCGATCAGCTTGTGGTCGCGCCGGAATATTGGGGCGCTGGGGTGGGGCAAGATCTCATCGGCGAAGCCAAGCGCCTGTCACCGTCAGGCGTCGACCTTGACGTCAATGTCGACAATGCGCGCGCACTCGCCTTTTATCGCAAATGCGGATTTGCCATCACCGGCGACGGCAAAAATCCGATCACCGGCCGGCCGATCCACCGCATGAGCTGGCGGCCTTAGCTGGCCAGCACGGTATTCACACGTCCTGAAATTGCAGTTTGGCAAGTCGCGCATAGAGCCCATTGCCGCCGGCCAGCGTTTGATGCGTGCCCTCCTCGACAATGCGGCCTTCGTTCATCACCAGGATCCGGTCGCATGACTGAACCGTCGCCAGGCGGTGCGCGATCACGATCGTTGTCCGCTCGCGCATTAGGTCGGTGAGTGCTGCGGCCACTTGTTTCTCGCTTTCGGCATCGAGCGACGACGTCGCTTCGTCGAGCAAAAGCAGCGGCGCATCGCGGAGGATGGCCCGCGCGATGGCGATACGCTGGCGCTGCCCGCCGGAGAGCGTGATGCCACGCTCACCGACCGGTGTGTCGTAGCCTTGCGGCAGCGCCGCGATGAAGCCCGCGGCATTGGCGTGCTCCGCGGCTCGCGCGACCTCGGCATCGGACGCATCGGGGCGGCCGAAGCGGATATTGTCGCGCACCGAGCTTGCAAACATCACGCTGTCCTGCGGCACGAGCGCAATGCGGCCGCGCAATTCCCTGGGATCGAGATCGGCGAGCCGCACGCCGTCAACCGTAATGCGGCCCGCGGTCGGATCGTAAAAGCGCAGCAAGAGGTGAAAGATCGTGCTCTTACCGGCGCCGGACGGGCCGACGATGGCAAGCTTCTCGCCTTGCCGCACCCGAAACGAGACGCCATCGAGCGCAGGCGCGTTTTGCCGCGTCGGATAGCTGAAGCGCACGTCTTCGAAAGCCGCCTCCCCGCGCGGCGGCACGGGCAGAGCCAGCGGCTGCGCCGGAGCGAGGATCGCGGGTTTTATGGAAAGAATCTCGAAAAGCCGCTCCGCGGCGCCCGAGGCCGCCGCCACCTCGCCGCCGGTTTCCGACAGCGAGCCCAAGGCGCTCGACGCTAAGACCGCATAGAGGATGAACTGCCCGAGCCGACCGGGCGTAATTTGCAACGACAAGACCTCCTTGGCGCCGATCCAGAGCACGACGACGACGCTCGATGAGACCATAAAGATCGCAAGCGCGGTGAGCAGAGAGCGGGCGCGGATTGATTCGCGCGCGGCGAAGAAAGCCTGTTCCACCGCGCCGCGGAAACGCGCGATGCCGAGCCGCTCGTTGGTGAAAGCTTGCAGCACGCGGATCGCACCGATCAACTCGGCAGCATAGGCCGACGCTTCGGCAAGCGTATCCTGAGCGAAACGCGAACGGCGGCGCACCGCGCGGCCGAAGGCGTAAAGCGGCAGTACGATGATCGGAATCGCGAGCAGCACGTAGAACGAAAGCTTCGGGCTCGTCACCACCATCATGACGCTCGCACCGACGAACAGTACAAAATTGCGCAGCGCGACTGAAATCGAAGAACCGACGCTCGCCTTGATCTGCGTCGTGTCGGCGGTGAGCCGGGAGATCATTTCCCCGGTTCGCGCCTCGTCGAAGAAGACTGCCGACAGTGAGGTCAGATGCGCGAACACGTCGCTGCGCAAATCGGCGACGATGCGCTCGCCAAGCGTGGTGACGAGGTAGTAGCGCGAGGCGCTGGCAAAGGCGAGCACCCCGGCGATTCCGATCATCACCAGAAAGTAGCTGTTGATGAGGTTAAGACCGCGTTCGGTGAAGCCGAAATCGATCATGCGGCGGGCGGCAAGCGGCACAATCAGCGTGGTCACGGCCGCCAGCACGAGCGCGCCGAAGGCGGCAAGCGCCCGGCCGCGGTAGCGGCCGATATAGGGCAGAAGCGATGCGAGCGGCCGCAAGCCGGGCCGGCGCTTGGCCGGTGCCTCGGCTGTCGCGGAACCCAAGAGTTCAGCGGCCCCTTCCGGAGGGTCTCGGCCGGTCCTAACCTCGACCGGCTCTACCGGTGCGGCGCCTACCGTATCGTTTTGGGCGCGCAAATTCATTTTAGGCACGCAAATTCATCGATAATTCAGCGCCCCCCGGCGATGCGGGCTGGACTTTGCCCCTTGCACGCCGCCCTGGCAAATGTGGCGTCCGCCGCGCAAATCCGCGCAGCTTCGGCTTGTCGGGACGTCATTCCCGCGATATACAGCGGCCAAATTTCCGCAAACCCTCAAGCTTTGAGAAAGCGCCGGAACGACGCCATGAAGCCCGATACGCATCCCGATTACCACACGGTCAAAGTGATCATGACCGACGGCACCGAATTCACCACCCGCACGACCTGGGGTCAGCCGGGCGATACGCTGCATCTCGATATCGACCCGAAGTCGCACCCGGCATGGACCGGCGGCCAGCAGCATCTGATGGACCGCGGCGGCCGTTTGTCGCGATTCCAGAAGAAGTTCGAAGGCTTCTTGAAGAAGTAACGCGCCGAAGCTTCGGGCAGCGACTTCAGGCTTCGGATTCGAAGGCGGCCTTCAACAGCCCCATTTGCCGTTCGACCGGATTATCGACTGGGACGCTCAGGTCAGGCGGCGCGTGCATGGTCGCGTCGAGCCGCCGCACTTCGGTCTGCAGTCTGGTCGAGCGCGCGATCAACTCCTGAAGCTTTTCCGGCAACAGCTCCAGCGATCTGGCGTCGCCCGGGTCGCAGGCGGCAAGACGCACCTTGCTCTTTTCCTTATGGGCCTGGGCCAGCGTCATCTCGCCCTCTTTCACTGCGCGATGCAACAGCAGCCACGACGCAAGCTGCATCAGCCGCGTCGTCAACCGCATGCTTTCGGTCGCATAAACAAGACTGGCGCTGCGCTCGAGCTTCTTGGATTCAGTGCGGCCGGAACCGTCGAGATAGCTCGCGGTCTCCTCCACCAGCGCCATACCGTCACGGAAAAGCGTCGCGAAGACCTGAGAACTCGCCAGCCGTTCGCTGAAAGAAACCGCGCCAACTTCCATCGCACGCTTGTCTGACATATACGCCTCACAACTAGTGCCGCCGATTGAAGCTCCTGCGCCCTTTACCGCGCATGCGCGGAGGGAACTTCACATCGAAAAACAGCCCTAGAACCCCATTTAGCGCCTCAGGCTTTCGAATTTCGTGTCGGAGATCGCCACAACATCTCACGAAATTCGTAAGCAGGGCACCGACGACAGCATCGCGCGACATGCGCAAACTGTCCAGCGCCAAGCGGAATGAAGCTGCCGACATAGTTGCCAGCCGTCGACCATCGTTGCCACGCTCTCGCCGCAACGATTGAAAAATCGCGAACTGAACAAAAAAGAGCCGCCGTTGCCGGCGGCTCAAGGTGATAACAGGGAGGCGTCAAACAGAGTGGACAGGAGCCACTCAATGTCCAGAAGATGGACATGCTCTGTAATGAACGAGAAAGCTTAACCAAAGGTTAAGGAATCTCAAAAACTTGGCGAATCTTTCTCAAGCATAGGACGAGCGCTGCAGGCGCGACGGCTGAAATCTTGAAAAGCCTATTTCTTAAAGAACAGATCAGCGGCCGATTTCACGGCCCGCTTTTTCCCGATGTCGGCCTCAAGCCGCGCGATTTCGCCCTTCAATAACGCGATGCGGTCGGCAAGCTCGACGGCCGAGAGCAGTATCAGATCCTGCCCGATTTCGTGTGTAAGCTTCTTCTTCGGCGCGTCTTCGTCGTCGAAAGCGGCCATATTCGCTCTCCCTGTGCGAGAATTTTAGCTCTCGCTCCCGGCCTTGTCACACGCAGCCGATGCCGCAGCTTCGCCCATGATGTTCACCATTATAAGCGCGGAGAGTTCGTCGAAGGCAGCAACCAAACCGGCAAGAAGCTGCCTGACCCATTGAAAGTAAACGGGAATATTCTTGCTCTGCGGAACCGCAGCCGCTACTAGTTTCGGCGTGCAGCGGGTCCGAAGCTGTCGGATCCCGCGCAGGCAGACGGGCCGTCGCGAAATCGGCGCAAAGCCTGTTAGGAAGTCGGTCGGATTCCGCGATTACGGCCCATTCGGCGCCGTTGCCGGCCTCGGAGGTTGTCTTTGGTATTTTGGCGCGCCGCCCGTTCAAGCACCGCGTCTTTCGGCGCGACGTTGGCGATCGCTGCGGCGCTCTTTGGCGCTTCGCCGGCGCATGCGGTGGACGCGGTTAACGTTCGCACCGACGCTGCCGCCATCGACTTGACCGATGCTGTCGAGTTCCAGCAGACCGACAACCGCAGCATCCAGGTTTCGACTGCGCCCGGCGCCGACGGCATCATCCGCCGCATCGAAGTGCGCGGCCGCGAGGCCGGACGGAACTGGGCGGTGTTCGCGCTCGCCAATAACGGCGAGGAACAGATCGACCGTCTTATCGTCGTGCCTCATTATCGCATGGTCGGTTCCGGCTTGATCTGGCCCGACCTCGGCCTCTCGCGCATCGTCTCCATCACCCCTTCGTCCGGCGATCCGCCCGACCGCCAGGACAACCCGAGCGCCGATATTTTCCGCATCACGCTCGATCCAGGCACGGTGATCACCTTTGTCGCCGAGCTGCGCACCGACAACCTGCCGCAAATCTATCTGTGGGAGCCCGACGCCTATAAGGACAAAGTCAATTCGCTGACGCTCTATCAGGGCATCGTCATCGGCATTGCCGGCCTGTTGGCGCTGTTCCTGACCATCCTCTTCGTGGTCAAAGGCAGCGTGATGTTCCCGGCCGCTGCCGCGCTCGGCTGGGCCGTGCTGGTTTATATCGGCATCGATTTCGGCTTCTGGCCGAAAGTGTTCGACATGTCGTCGGCTTCCGAACGGATCTGGCGCGCCTCGGGCGAAGCGATCCTTGCAGCAACGCTGCTGGTGTTTCTGTTCGCCTATCTCAATCTCAATCGCTGGCATGTGCGCTATATCCACATCACGTTGGGCTGGCTCGCCTTCCTGGGCGCGCTGGTCGCGGTGGCGCTGTTCTCGCCGGCTGTCGCCTCGGGAATCGCGCGCATTTCGCTGTTCATGATCGCCATCTTCGGCTTTGCGCTCGTGATTTATCTTGCGACGCACGACTACGATCGCGCGGTGATGCTGATTCCAACCTGGCTGCTGCTGGTGGTCTGGGTGATCGCTGCGGCGATGACGGTGCTCGGTTTTGTCACCAACGACATTATCGGGCCGGCGTTGCTCGGCGGCCTGGTTCTGATCGTCATGCTGATCGGATTCACGGTGATGCAGCATGCCTTTGCCGGCGGCGCGACCGGCGCCATCGTCTCCGACGTCGAGCGGCGGGCACTGGCGCTGACCGGGGCCGGCGACATGATCTGGGACTGGGACGTCGCCGCCGACAAGGTATTCACCAGCCCCGAGACCGAAGCGGCGCTCGGCCTGAGCCGCGGCTCGCTCGACGGCCCCGCCGCCAGATGGCTCGACGTGCTGCACCAGCTCGACCGTGACCGGTTCCGCGCCACGCTCGACAGCGTCTTGGAGCAGCGGCGCGGCCGGGTGGCGCAGGATTTCCGCCTGCGCACCGCCGACGGTCATTATTTATGGTTTGCGCTGAAGGCGCGGCCGGTGGTCGGCTCCGACGGCGAGGTGATCCGCCTCGTCGGCACGCTCACCGACGTGACCGAGATCAAGACCGCAGAAGAGCGGCTGCTGCACGACGCCGTACATGACAATCTCACCGGCCTGCCCAATCGCGAATTGTTCCTCGATCGCCTCGACGCGGTGCTGGGCTTCGCCAAGACCAATTCCGCCATCCGCCCGACCGTCATGGTCGTCGACCTCGATCGCTTCAAGCAGGTCAACGACTCGGTCGGCATGGCCGTCGGCGATTCCATCCTGCTGACGCTGGCGCGCCGGCTCGGCCGACTGATCAAGCCGCAGGACACTCTGGCGCGGCTGTCCGGCGATCAGTTCGGGCTGCTCCTGCTCTCGGAAAAGGATCTCGCCCGCATCACCGCATTTTCCGAAACGATCCGCCGCACCTTGCGGGCGCCGATCACCTTCCGCGACCGCGAGATTTTCTTGACCGGTTCGGTCGGCTTGGTGTTCGGCGAAACCAACGAGCCGCAGCGCGCCGAAGAGCTGCTCAAAGACGCCGAGCTTGCGATGTATCACGGCAAGCGCGGCGGCGGCGATCGTATCGAAGTCTTCAAGCCCGCCATGCGCGCGCGCAAGAACGATCGGCTGTCGATCGAATCCGATCTGCGCCGCGCGCTCGAACGCGACGAAATCAGCATCCTGTATCAGCCGATCATCCGTCTCGAGGATCGCGCCGTTGCCGGCTTCGAGGCGCTGGCGCGGTGGAATCATCCGAAGCTCGGCCGCATGTCGCCGATCGATTTCATCAACATTGCCGAGGAGACCGGTCTCATCGTCGAGCTCGGCCTGTTCGTGCTCGATCGCACCGCACGCCAGCTCTCGACCTGGCAGCGCACGTTGCGCCAGCGCGAGCCGCTCTTCGCCAGCGTCAACGTTTCGTCGCGACAATTGCTGCGGCACGATCTGATCCAAGATATCCGTACCGTGCTGGCGCGCTCGCCGCTCAACCGCGGATCGCTCAAATTGGAGATCACCGAGTCCGTGGTGATGGAGAACCCGGAACACGCCGCCCAGATGCTGCATCGCATCCGTGAACTGGGCGCAGGCCTCGCGCTCGACGATTTCGGCACCGGCTATTCGTCGCTATCCTATTTGCAGCGCTTTCCGTTCGACACCATCAAGATCGACCAGTCGTTCGTGCGCACCACGCCGAAGGGCACGCGGCCGGTGATCCTGCGCTCCATCATCACGCTCGCCCACGATCTCGGCATGGATGTCGTGGCTGAAGGCGCAGAATCCGACTCCGATGCCGTCGAACTGTCGCAGCTCGGCTGCGAATACGCACAAGGCTTCATCTTCGGCGAGCCGATGAGCGCCGAGCGCGCGCGGGCGCTGCTCGAGCCGGATCCTGCGGCAAGCCGCCACGCCGAATCCGGCGTGAAGACCAAGGTGTTCTGATTGAAACTGTTTTGATTACGTAGGCCGAGCTGTCAGGCGTGACCGGCTTCGCTCGACAGCATGCCGACATCGATTCCGATCTTTTTCAGCGCCATCTCGTATTTGCCGCCGATATTGGTACCGAAAATAAGGTCAGAGTCGGCCGCGCAATGCAGCCAGCCATTGCCCTGAATCTCGTTTTCCAACTGGCCCGGCGCCCAGCCCGCATAGCCGAGCGCGAGGATGGCGCTTTCCGGCCCGTCGCCGCGGGCGATGGCTTTGAGAATATCGATGGTGGCGGTGAGGCAGATGCCGTCGTCGATCGGCAGCGTCGAATTCTCGATAAAAAAATCGGCGCTGTGCAGCACGAAGCCGCGCTCGGTCTCGACCGGTCCGCCGCGCATCACTTTCACCACACCGGTCCGCGTCGGCAGCCGGATCGCGTCGGCCGACGGGATGACATTCAGCTTCACCAAGAGGTCGGAAAAATTGATGTTCGGCGCCGGATGATTGACGACGATGCCCATCGCCCCTTCGGAGGAATGCGCGCAGACATAGATGACGGAGCGCGCAAACCGGTTATCGAGCATCGCCGGCATGGCGATGAGCATCTGGCCGTCGAGAAAACCTCGGCGCCGGCTGGTTTGCGACTTGGCGCGCGGCAGTTTCATGGTCCAAAGGTTAGCCGATCATTGTGCAATTGCAAACGAACGAGCGGGCGAAAAGTTCACAATGTGGCTTTCACGCCTGCGCCGGAATTTTGGCGGCCGTGGGACCGCGCTCGCGTGTCAAGTTAAGCTATAGTCACAATCATGTCAGTGGCGCTTGGCCGCAGACAGACTTAAACAGCGCCCATAACTCATTCGCATCCAAGAACTAAACCGGCGACAATCGCCTTCATGACAGCATTCGTGACAAAGCCCGTGCGCGAGCGTCTTCGAGCAACAATCGTCGCCGCGCTGTTTTGCGTTCCGGTTGGCGGACTGGTGTCGGCCGTTTGGGCACAGGACGCATCCGATTGGGATGCGCAGAATCATACCGCGGCACGCCTGATTGCGGGGTCGCAGGTTGCCGGCTCCGACACCAAGATTGTACGCGCGGGCGTAGAGATCAAACTCGATCCCGGCTGGAAGACCTATTGGCGCGATCCCGGTGATTCCGGCGTACCGCCGAAACTGGATTTCGCCGGCTCGGATAACGTCAAGTCCGTCACCGTGCTGTGGCCCGCGCCGGAACGGTTTCCCGACGGCGCGGGCGGTAATTCGATCGGCTATCTCGATCATGTCATTCTGCCGCTGCGGATCACGCCGCAGGACGCGAAGAAGCAATCATCGCTCAAGCTCAAGCTCGGTTACGACATCTGCAGCAACATGTGCGTGCCGGTCGAATCCGATCTCAAGCTTGCGATCAACGGCGACGGCGCCGAGGAGATGGCGATCGAGAAAGCGGAAATCCGCGTGCCGCGGCGCGCCGCGCTCGGCGAAGGCAGAGATACCAAAGGTGCAAAGGGCAGCGACGGCAAAGGCCTCGCTATTCTCTCGGTGCATCGCGAGCCCAGCGACGGCCACGACCGTGTGGTCGTCGAAGTCTCGGCTCCATCCGGCACGCCGGTCGATCTGTTTGCCGAAGGCCCGACCCCCGATTGGTCGTTGCCGCTGCCGGAACTCAAAGGCGACGACAACGGACCGACGCGGCAATTCACCTTCGAACTCGATGGGCTGCCGCCCGACGCCCAGGCCAAAGGTGCAATGCTGATATTGACCGCCGTCTCAGACGACGACGCCATCGAGGTTCCGGCCCGACTCGATTAAGCGCGCCGGCCTCAATTCTTCAGCAGGCAATCTTTGCCGAAAGCCGGTTTCCCCTTTGCGCGATGATGCTCTAGTTTAGCGCGCCGCCGCGCGGGTGGCGTCACGTCTATACCGAGAAACGCGAGAGGATTGTAATCATGACTATCAAGGCCGGCGACCGCGTCCCAAGCGGCTCCTTCACGGTGATGACGGCCGATGGGCCGAAGCCGATGACCACGGACGAATTGTTCAAGGGCAAGAAAGTGGTGTTATTTGCGGTTCCGGGCGCCTTTACGCCGACCTGCCACAAGAACCACCTGCCGGGCTTCGTGAAAAACGCGGCCTCAATCAAGTCGAAGGGCATCAACACGATAGCGGTAACCGGCGTAAACGACGTCTTCGTGATGGACGCCTGGAAGAAGGCGACCGGCGGCGACGCCATCGAGTTTCTCGCCGACGGCAGCGGCAATTGGGCCAAGGCGCTCGGCCTCACCGCCGACTTGACCGAACGCGGGCTCGGCGTGCGCTCGCAGCGCTATGCCATGGTGGTCGAAGATGGTGTCGTGAAAACGCTCAATGTCGAAGACTCGCCCGGCAAGGCCGACATTTCCGGCGCCGATAATTTGATCAAGAGCCTCTGACGGGCAGCGCGACGAACAAGCAACCCTCCCCTTCAGGGGGAGGGTTTTACTTTTCCGCGGCACGGATTTCGGCAATCGCCTCACCCACCAGCGCATCGGCACGCTCGTTCATGTCGTGACCCGCGTGGCCTTTCACCCAATGCCAGCTGATTTGGTGCTGGCCGAGCGCTAAGTCGAGGCGCTCCCACAGATCGACATTCTTCACCGGACTCCTGTCGGCGGTCTTCCAGCCGTTGCGCTTCCATTTGCCGATCCACGACATGATGCCGTTGCGCAGATATTGGCTGTCGGTGTGCAGATCGATGCAGCACGGTTTCTTGAGCGCTTCCAGCGCCGAAATCGCGGCCATCAGTTCCATGCGATTGTTGGTAGTGTCGAGCTCGCCGCCTTTGAGCTCCTTATTGACCCCCTTCGAAGAGAGAATGGCGGCCCAGCCGCCGGGACCTGGATTGGGCGACGCACCGCCGTCCGTGTAAATGACGACATGCGGCAGCGACGTTGCGTCACTCACGGCTCACTCACTCCGTAATCGCGGAAGCTTTTGATGGTCTGATGGAAGCGAAGCTTGCGCGCATATTCGCGCGGGTCTTTCGGCCTGACCAAGGCGCCGGCCGGCACGTCCAGCCAGTCGACCAGACGCGTCAGCAAAAAACGCACCGCGGCGCCGCGCGCGAGCAGCGGCAGCCGGTCCCATTCCTGATGCGACAGCGGGCGTGTTCTGGCATAGCCCGTCAGCATCGCCTGCCCTTTGGTGACGTTATAGGAATGATCTGACTCGAAGCACCAGGCGTTCAAACAGATCGCGACGTCATAGGCGAGCGTGTCGGTGCAGGCGAAATAGAAATCGATCAGCCCCGACAATTTGTCGGCGAGGAAGAAAACATTGTCCGGAAACAGATCGGCATGGATGACGCCCTGCGGCAGGCCGTGCGGCCAATCGCGCTCCAGCACCTCAAGTTCGGCCGCGACCAGCGTCTCGAGATTGCGCTCCACTTTGTGGGCGCGCTCGCGGCAGTTCTCGTAAAGCTGACGCCAACCTGACACCGACAGCGCATTGTCGCGGCGCATCGCAAAATCGGCGCCGGCAATATGCAGCCGCGCCAGCGCCTCGCCCAACGCCGCGCAATGCGCCGCACTCGGCCGGCGGATCCATAGGCCATCGAGAAAGGTGACAATCGCCGCGGGCTTGCCGGCGAGCCGGCCCAGAACCTCGCCGTCGCTGTTCTTGACCGGCTGCGGGCAGGTGATGCCGCGCGCCGCCAGGTGCTCCATCAGGCCGAGAAAGAACGGCAGATCGCGCTCGGCGACGCGCCGCTCGTAAAGCGTCAGAATGTAATGGCCGCGGGCAGTATGGACGAGAAAGTTCGAGTTCTCGACGCCTTCGGCGATGCCCTTGTAGGACAAGAGCTCGCCGACATCGTAAGCGGCAAGAAAGCGGCCGAGATCCTCGGCCGTGACATCGGTATAAACCGCCATGCGGAGCTCCAAGCGATCGTCGCGGCTAACCCGGCCCGTGTGTCCGCGTCAAGCCGCGCCGCCTGCGAGCCAGGCGGAAAAGCGTGCATAGAGATCGGCCGTCTCGGGGCCGCCGTCGCGATACACCAGCGGCGCCAGCGCCCGGCCTTCGGCATGCGCGATCCGGAACGCCATGTAACGGTATTGTTCCGGGTAATGCGAGGTGTCCTCCTCGAACAGCGCGTCGAATTCGGCCGACGGCTCGACCGGATCGAGCCGGTCGCGCTCATAGATCGCGGCGCGCTCGGCGATCAGCCAGGCACTGCCGTGGCGCTCCACCCGGTCGAGGAAGCGCGAGCACGAGGTAAGATCGACATCGACCCCGCCGAATTTCTGCCGGACGCGGATCACGACACTGGTTTCGGCCATAGCCCGGTCCTTCTCGATCCTGATGACCGGCGCCGAGAGATGATGCCGCGACCAGGTATGGCCGGCGGCATGGCCTGCCCGGCAGCGCTCGACGAATTGCTCGAACGGCCCGCGAAACCAGGATACCGCAATGTGCCCGTCGGCAGTGAAGGTCGAGCGCAGCGCTTTCCATTTGCCCTGGTCGCGATAGAGACCCCACGCGTTGATCAGTTCGGCGATGGCGAATTTATCGGCATAGTCCATGGTGACGTCCATGGTTGCTCTCTACAGGTGCTGGACCTTGGATGCGCGGCACCATAGATAGGCGCGCTAAACCGTGCAATTAGTTGCCCCCGCCTCCCCATATCCGGCGCCTCTGCCGGCCCTCGCAATGAAGTCCCCGGAATGAAAGCCATTGTCCTTCACGAATACGGCCCGCCCGACGTTCTCCGCTATGAAGACGTTCCCGACCCCCTGCCGCGGGCCGGCGAAATCCGCATCAAAGTGCATGCCGCGACCGTCAATCGCGTGCTCGATGTGAGCCTGCGCGCCGGCAAGGAGACGTTCCGCAATCCGGTCCTGCCGCTCATTCCCGGCGTCGACAGCGCCGGTGTCGTCGATGCGGTGGGGCCGGAGGTGAGCAACTGGCACGTCGGCGACCGGGTCGCAGCCGCCGGCATCATGCCGCTCGAGATCTGTGCCGAGGACGGCCACGGCTATAGCGGGCCGAAGGGCATGATGGGCATCAAGCGGCCCGGCGGCTTTGCCGAGCGCGTCACGGTACCGGCCTGCGCCGTGGTCCCGCTCCCCGATGGGCTCGACTTTCATCGCGCTGCCGTCGTCATGCGCCACGTGCCGACGGCGTGGAATCTGCTCTTTCACGTCGCCGACCTGAAATTCGGCGAGACCGTGCTGATCATGGGAGCCAGCGGCAATCTTGGCACCGTCGGCATTCAGATCGCCAAGAACGTGATCGGCGCCCGTGTGATTGCTGTTGCCGGGTCAGATGACCGCCTCGCCGTCGGCATGCAACTCGGCGCCGATTTTGGCATCAATTACAGCACACACAATCTGCTCGACGAGGTGATGAAAATCACCCACGGCAAGGGTGTCGACGTGCTCTACGACAATATCGCCAATCCGGTTGTCCTGCCCGTCGCCTTCCATGCCATCGGCATGAACGGGCGGCTCGTAACCGCCGGCGCACATGCCGGGCCCAATGTCACGATCGACTTCGCTCACCTCTATCACAAGCAAATCACGATCCGGGGCCGTCCGGGCTACACACCGTCCGACCTGCCGCATTGTCTTGCCGCTGCGGCGCAGGGAAAAGTCGTTCCGCATATCGAGCGGGTGATGCCGCTGTCGCAGGCGGCCGAAGCGCACCGCCGCATCGAGCAGCACGAAAGCCACGGTAAAATCGTGCTCGATCCGACGATGGGCTGATGGCCGGCGCGCGGCTATTTGCGCGAGATTATTTGATCGGGATTTAGAGAAAGAACGGCCGTGTCCGGCGCGACGGTCAGCTTTTGCGGCAGGCGCGCTGCCGGACGGTTTCTACTTCGACCGCTTTCGCCATGAGTTCATTGCCGAGCGTCTCGAGATTGGTGATGATCTCGGAGCGTGCGAAAGTTGGCGTTTTGGCGAGGCGGGCAAGACGAAAACATTGTTCGGCTTTGTCCACAAAATATTCAGCGTTCAGCATAGTGGCCGCGAAATAATAAGCACGAACGCTGGTTTCAAGTGCAATTATGCATGGCTGAAATGTCATTCAGAAAATTTGTTCGGACTTGCGCACCCGCAAGGCGCGCCGATGTCATGCTTGAGCGGGACCGAGCAGATAAAATCCAAACAAATCAGGACGCTTCAAAAATCACACGTCATCGACCGGCAGCGTCGCCCGCACCGAGGGCCGCGCTGAAAACGCCGCGTGCCAATTGGCGATATGCAAATGGCCCTTGCGCCAGTCCTCGTTGCCGAATCTGAAATCCAAATAAGACAGCGCGCAACCGATCGCGATATGACCGATGCCGAACGGTGTCCTGGTCAGCGCCTCGGCCTCGCGCTCCAAACTATCCAAGATGGCCGCCTTTCTGACGGCCGTGCTCGTGATGTGCCGGTCGGAAGGCGTTTCACGCATCCGTTCGTCGCGCAAGAGAACCATCATCTCCAAAAAGCCGTCGCCGAGTGCCTGGCGGCGCAGCGCGGTCATGCGCGCCTTGCCCGAGCGCGGAAACAATTTCGGCGTGCCGTCGAGACCGTCGAGATACTCGCAGATGACCGGCGAATCGTAGAGCACCGCACCGTCGTCGAGCACCAGCGTCGGGATTTTCGATAGTGGATTATCCTTCATCAGTTCGGCATGCGGTTTCGCCGTCGCCGCGATGGTGCGCACGCAAGTGATCCGATCGAGCAGGCCGCGCTCATGCGCGACGATCATGACCTTGCGCACAAACGGCGAGCGCGGCGACCAATGCAATTTCATGAGAGGCCCGGCGATTTATTTGCGACGACTTGATCGGGTGGCGGTCCGACGAAGGGCAATTGGCATTCTGCCAATCAAAACGCTAGCATTCCACGGCCTTGCGGTCGAGCAATCTGCTTAGCCCTTCTCTCTTTCCAATCGGACAATCGGAACCTATCTCATGGATTACGACCCGCGCAGCGAGCCGCACAATCTCGCACATGACCCGACCACAAGCCTCGTCGTGCCGCGACCGATCGGCTGGATCACGACCATCAGCCCGTCGGGCGTGGTCAATCTCGCGCCCTACAGCTTCTTCAACATGATCGCGAGCCATCCGCCTTTCGTGATGTTCTCGTCGAATACGCGCAAGCATTCGCAGCGCCATGCTGAAAGCGGCAGCGAATTCGTGTTCAATCTCGCGACCTACGAGCTGCGCCACGAAATGAATATCAGCGGCGGCGATTACCCGGAAAATGTCAGTGAACCGGAACTGGCCAAGCTCATCATGGCGCCGTCACGCAAGGTCAAGCCGCCGCGTGTCGCGCGCTCGCCGATCGCGCTCGAATGCGTTTACGCGCAGACCGTGAAACTCGTCAGCAGCAACGGCAAGACGCATAATTACGAGATGGTGATCGGCGAAGTGGTCAACGTGCATATCGACGACGCCGTGATCGTCAACGGCATGGTCGATATGGCTCGCATCCGCGCCATCGGCCGGCTCGGCTATCGCGGCGACTACACCGTCGTCGACAATATTTTTGAAATGCCGCGGGTGTCGCATTCCGGCTGAACACAGGCGCTCGGACACGTAGTCATGCCAAGTCCTCAGTCATGCCAAGTCCTCAGGCCTGCCAAGTCTCAGGCCTGCCATGCAACGGCGTAGGATAACTTGCCGCGGGTGATGCCGTTCTGAACAGCTTCAGTTCAAAATACCGCCAACCGGCAAAATAATGCGGCAGTTTCAGCTTCTGGCTGCAACGCGGTCTCTGCCGCGTTCGTTGACGTCGGCGAAACCACTGCACTAGTCTTCGTCGCCGCCTTTCGCCAATGAAAGAGACATCGCAATGGCCATAACCGACGTCGCCGCTCCCTATACCGAAGGTCTGACACGCCGGCAGTGGAGCGTGCTCGGCGTCACCATGTTGTTCTGGCTGTTCGATGGCTATGAAACCTTCGCGCTGTTGCTGACCATCGGTCCTTCGCTGCATCAGCTTTTGCCGGCCAATGAGCTGAGCACCCTGCCCCGCGTCGCCGCTTATCTCATCTCGATCACGCTGTTCGGCTGGGCCGTCGGCGGCGTGATCGGCGGCGTCATCGGCGATCGCCTCGGGCGGCGCTGGACCATGATCGGCGCGGTCGTGCTCTACAGCATCTTCACCGGGACGAGCGCGCTGGCGCCGACCTGGCAGATTCTCGCGCTGACGCGCTTCCTCACCGGCATCGGCATCGGCGCGGAATGGGGCGTCGGTACCTCGCTGTTGCAGGAGACATGGCCGGAACGGCTACGCACCAAAGGTGCCGGCGTTTTGCAAGCGGCCTTTTCCGGCGGCTTCGTGGTCGCCTCCGTTCTTTGGCTGGTGATTGGCGGTTCGTTCGGTCTTTCCTGGCGCTGGATGTATGCAGCCGGCATCCTGCCGGCGCTGTTCGTCGCGCTGCTCGCGCGCGACATCCCGGAATCCGAGCGCTGGACCAAAGCCAGCCACTCGGCGCAGGCGATCGGCGCGACGCTGCGCGCCAATTCCCGCAATCTCGTGCTCGCGATTATTGTCTCGGTCTCCATCACGCTTGGCTTCTGGGCCATCTCGTCCTGGGTGCCGACCTATGCGGCGACATTGGCGTCGGATCCCAAGACCGGAGTCTATTACGCCGGCATGGCGGGGCTGCTCTATGCCATCGGCGAAATTCTCG
The DNA here is from genome assembly GCA_963746715.1 of uncultured Alphaproteobacteria bacterium. Classification (GTDB taxonomy): domain Bacteria; phylum Pseudomonadota; class Alphaproteobacteria; order Rhizobiales; family Xanthobacteraceae; genus BOG-931. Next base: position 355,341 of record CAVVCW010000010.1, read on the forward strand.
GCTGCATCGCCTTCGGCTTCCTTGCCGATAGCTGGGGCCGCCGCTGGACGCTCGCCTTCTATCTCGCCGGCTCGATCGCCATTACCCCGATCGTGTTCCTTTACGTGCGCGATCCCAGCACCGTCGTCATGCTGCAGATCGCCAATGGCTTTCTCACCGGCGGGCTCTACGGCTGGTTCGCCATCCATCCGCCGGAACTATTCCCGACCAGCATTCGTTCGACCGCGATCAGCCTGATCTTCAACTTCGCCCGCTTCCTGGCGATGTTCGGGCCGATCCTGGCATCGACCCTGATCGCCTTCTTCGGCGGTTACGGCCCAGCGGCGACGACCCTTGCGGGCATTTTCGCGATCGGGCTAATCGTTCTGCCGTTCCTTCCGGAGACCAAAGGACAACCGCTTCCCGCATGAGCAAAGCAACGGCGATCCTCAAGCCCGGCGTTCCTGTGAACTTGGCGCCGGCGGGCAATATCAGCTTTGAAGTCGAGACCGGTCAGCGGCTGCGGCTCACCCAGCCCGAGGGCGAGCAAGTCGCCGACCTGATCTCGTTCAATCGCGACGATGTGCGCGAATTGCTGTCGATGCATTCGAGCCGCGCCGTCAATCTCAACTGGAAGCTGACGGCGCCGCACACGCTCTACAGCAATCGCACGCGCCCGATGTTGCAGATCGAGGACGACCTGACGGGCGAGAATTATTGCGGCGGCGGCTATTGCAGCGAGCATCTGAACGTCGAGCGTTACGGTGACAAGGGTTCAGGCGCGCCAAACTGCCAATCGAACCTCGAAACGGCGATCCGCGGCTACGGCATGGATCGCTGGAATTTCAACATCGACGCCTGTTTCAACGTGTTCATGACGGTTGCCTATGACGCGAACGGCGTCTGGGAGATCAGGCCGCCCAAGGGCAAGCCGGGCGACTACATGACGCTGCGCGCGCTGATGCCGCAAATCGTCGCCATTTCGAACTGCCCCATCCTGTTCAATGCTTGCAATAATTTTCGCCTGAAGCCGCTGACGCTCGAAATCCTCGCTTAGCAAAGCGAAGGACTACGCGGCGAATTTCGCCGCCATTGCCACCGCTTCCTCAAGGCCCTTGGCGATCAGGCAGCCTGTGCCGGCAAGCGCGTCGAGTTTCGCCGCCGCGCCCTCACGCGCGCTGCCGATCAGGGCGCCGGCATGCCCCATCTGCTTCTGCTCCGGCGCGTGGCGGCCGACGATCATGGCAATGATCGGCTTGGCGAAGCCGCGCGCGGCCGCGGCGAAGGCATATTCCTTGTCGCCGCCGATCTCGCCGCAATAGAGCACGGCCGCCGTTGCGTCATCGTCGGCCAGCGCTTGCAGATATTCGTGCGGATTGCGGCCGATCACGCTGTCGCCACCGACATGCACCACCATGCGCTGGCCGATGCCGGCAAGCGTCAATTGCCGCGTCAGCGCGAGCGCCACGGTGCCGCTACGCACAATGACCGCGAGACGGCCGTGTCGGCAAAAGCTCGGCGCGATGGAGCCGAGCAGTCCCCTGCCCGGCACGAACAGGCCAAGCGTGTTGGGGCCGATGAGCCAGCTTCCCGCGGCGCGGGCAAGCGCCGCAGCCGCGAGCGCGTCGTGCACCGGCACATATTCGGCCGCCGCCATGATAGTCGGGATGCAGGCCGCAGCACATTCGGCGATGGCGTCACGCACGCCCTCGGCCGGCGTATAGATCAGCGCGATGTTCGGCTTCTGCGGCAGGTCGCCGATACGATCATAGAGCGGCAAGCCGTCCATCGCCGTGCCGCCGCGGCCGAGCGTAACACCGCCAATGAGCGGCGTGCCGGCCTCGCGCATGCCGGCGACCTGACTGCGCGCATAGCGGCCGGTCGGGCTGATCACCGCGACCTGCCAGGGCTCGGGGTCGAGGAACGGCGGGCGCAAACGATCGGCGAGCAATTGGCCGGACATGCGATAAAGTCCCAGGGAAGAACATTGGAAGTCTAGACTATGCGTCTTGCCGAGGTAGAGGGAAAAGCCCTGCTGCGCCGCCACGGGCTTGCCGTACCGCGTAGCCTGCTCCTGGCCGCCGGCGGAGACGTGCCCGCGAGCGCTGCGAACTGGCCGGGTTACGTGCTCAAGGCGCAAATCCTCGAAGGCGGCCGCGGCAAGCGCGGGTTGGTGCGCCCCTTCGCGGTCGCGGATGAACTACGCAACGCGCGGCGGCTCATTCTCGCCAATCTCGAAGATGCCGACACGCCGCTCTTGCTCGAGGAAGCCGTGCCGATTGCGCGCGAGATCTTCGTTGCGGTCCGCGTCGACGGCACACGGCAGGGGCTCGAAATCCTGATCTCGCCGCAAGGCGGCGAGAATGTCGAGCAACTGGCAAAACTCGTGCGCATTCCGGTCGCGACCGCAGCGCCAGCCACGCCTGAAGCAATCTATGCCGCGATCGCCAAGCTGTTTCCCGCCGACCTCGCGGCGCGGCTTGCCCGCTACGCCGCGCAGCTCCCGGAGATCGCACGGCGCGAGGATCTCGAGCTCCTAGAGATCAACCCGCTGGCGCTGACGGCAGACGGCAATCTTGTCGCCTGCGACGCCAAGATCGTCCGTGACGACAGCGCCGATTTTCGCCACGAAACGGCGGAATTTCCCGTCAGTCGCGCGCTGGCCGAGCGCGCGCTGACCCCGCTAGAACGCTCCGCGCGCGACCTCGGCTTCCAGCTCGTCGAGACGTCCGGCGATGTCGTCCTCGTCACATCCGGCGCCGGTCTCGCCATGATGATGATGGACCTGTTGGCCGATCACGGCTTTCGCGCCGCAAGCTTCATGGACAATCTGCGCGGAGCGCCGGATGAGACGATGACGGAGCGGCTGCACGTCGCGCGAGCGCTCGCGGCACGGCCCAATGTCAAAGCCATCGTGTTTCAGACCGTCATCGCCTCGCGTTCGCTCGCCGAGCGGATCGAGGCGCTGGTTGCCTGGATCACCGCCGAGCCGCTGCCGAAGCCGCTCTTCGTCGGCTTGGCCGCCGGCCATGCCGCGACGCGCAAGATGAGTGCCGAGGAAGCGATCGAAAAGTTGCGTGCCTTGGGCATCGCCGCTTTCACCGACCCGGTCGCGCTGGTCAAAGCGCTGTCGCGAGCGGTCGGAAAGGCCTAACCGAGCGGCCGCCGCGCCGAATAGAGCGCGGCATAGAACCTTCTGCACCATTCGGCAAAACTCGCGCCGAGATCGTGCTGACGGCCGGGGACAAGATCAAAAATGTAATCGCAGTCGTCGCCGACGCAGTAGAAAGTGCCTTTGCCCCGCAGCGTCTGCGCATATTCCGCATTCTCATGTCCGCAATCGGGACAAATCAAAAGAATGCGCGCAGCCGCCCGAACCTGCCGGATGTCGGCACCGTTCCCCATTTGCGTTCCCCACAGCCCACCGGTCGCGTGCGCGTCATTCCGCGCTTCGAATCACGGCATTTTATCAAAACCTGTTAAACGAACCTTACGGGGCGGCGCCGCGCCCAGAATTTGGCTCCAGAACTCTGCCCCAAGAGCTCAGAGCCATGGCGCAACGTTTCAATGCCGACCGAATTGCACCCCGCGAGAGCTTGTCCGGCCGCCGCTGGCACGGCAGTATGAGCCCCGGGAACAGCTGTCCGTCGGTTCTGCCGAACTCATGTGGGGCGCACGCGCATGAAGACTATTCTCGTACCGACTGAGCACGGCGCGGCCATGGCATCGGCGCTCGATACCGCGTTGCTGCTGGCGCGCAAATTCGACAGTTTCATCGAAGGTTTCTCGCTGCGGCCGGCGGTCGCCGATCTCGTCGCCATGGACCCCGACAGCGGGCTCACCATGGTCGCGGTGAAGGAGAACGATGCCGAGATGGTGCGGCAGGCGGAGGACATGTTCCGCTCGTTCATGCAGAACCATCAGATCCCCGAACAGAGCGGCGACGGACCAGCGGCTTTGTCCTGGCACTGGCTCAAAGACGCGCCAAGCGGCCACGATTTCGTCGGCAGCTACGGCCGGGTATTCGACGCCATCGTGCTGGCGCGGCCGGGCGACGAATGGCAGAGCCCGTCCATGATCACGCTTGAATCGGCTTTGTTCGAGAGCGGACGCCCTGTTCTGATCGCGCCGCCTTCTGCGCTGAAGTCACTTGCCACCAATATTCTGGTGGCCTGGAATTGCAGCACCGAGCAGGCGCGCACCATGGCGGACGCCATGCCGCTCCTGCGCCTGGCCGGGCGCATCACCATTTGCACCGTCGAAGGCGCGACCGTCGCCGGTCCGAGCGGCGAGCAAATGGCGCGGGCGCTGAAAATGAACGGCATCGCCTCCGAGACCATGACGATCAAGCCCGGCAAGCGGGCCGCCGGCGAGGTCTTGCTCGCCAAGGCCGACGAACTCGGTTGCGACCTCATCATCAAGGGCGCGTATACGCAAAGCCGCTTGCGGCAGATGATCTTCGGCGGCACCACGCGCTATGTTCTCGCCAATGCCAAGCTGCCGGTGCTGATGGCGCATTGAGCGGGCAATTGACATCTTTGTTGCAATCCCAGTTGCAAGCCCTCTTGCCCTTTGCCGATGCGCTGTTGCGCGTCGCGGTCGGGCTGGCGCTGGTGCCGCATGGGCTGCGCAATACGTTCGGATTCTTTGCTGATACCGGCGTGCGGGCGCTGAGCATTCCGGAACTGGCCAAACAGCTTGACCAGAGCGGCTATCGTCCGGGCAAATTCTGGGCACTGGCCATCTCGATCACGCAGCTTGTCGGCGGGCCGCTGCTCGCGCTCGGCCTGTTCACCCGCCCGGTCGCGGCCGTTGTTCTGGTCTTTCTTCTGGTCGCCAATGTCGAGCGCTGGCATGTCGGCAAATATTTTTGGAACCAGCTCGGCCTCGAATATACGCTGATGTGGACGATTGCGACCTTCGTCGTACTCGTCCACGGCGGCGGATATTATTCGCTCGATCGCCTTCTAGGGACGTGACATGAAAATCAAAGCCAACGGCATCACCATCAATTATCAGGTCGACGGGCCGGACAATGCGCCGTGTCTTGTGTTCTCGAATTCGCTCGCGACCACGATCGCGATGTGGGACGAGCAGGCCTCGGCACTCAAGAACGAGTTCCGGGTGCTGCGCTACGACCAGCGCGGCCACGGCGGAACCGAGGCGCCGGCCGGCCGCTATGCGTTCGATACGCTTCTCGCCGATGCGCTCGGCCTTCTCGATGCCCTTTCGATCAAGAAAGCGCATTTCGCCGGCCTGTCGATGGGCGGAGCGACCGCGCTCGGCCTTGCCGAAAAACATCCCGACCGTTTCGACCGCATCATTGTTTGCGACTCGCCTTGCCAATCGACGCCGCAGAGCAGTCAGCAATGGGAAGAGCGCATTGTGGTCGCCAAGGACAAGGGCATGGAAGCTTTGGTCGAGCCGACGATCGCACGCTGGTTTCCGGCCGAGACGGTCGCCAAGAACCCGCCTCACGTCGACAAAGTGCGCGGCATGATCCGCAATACGCCGGCCAACGGCTTCATCGGCTGTGCCGCGGCGCTGGCCGCGCACGATTATGCCTCGGCTGTCGCTGCGGTGAAGCGTCCGGTTCTGTTTATGGTCGGCGATAAAGACGGCGCGACGCCGGCCGCCATGCGCAAGCTCAACGAGAAGCTTCCGGGCTCGCATTTCGTTGAGCTTCCGGGCGCCGGTCACATCTCCAATATGGACCGGCCGGCGGAATTTACCCGCGCCATTGCCGACTTCTTGAGTTGAGCGCCAAGTATAAGTTGAGCGTCAAGTATAAGTTGAGCGTCAAATAAAAGAGCCGGCAGGGTGGGCCGGCTCTTTCATTTTGTGCGCTAGATGATGTGGCAGAGCGATCAGGAAGCTTTGCCGCCGTTGTGCTTGCAGTCGGATCGGAATTTCTTGCGGGCCTTGCCGTGCAGGCCCTTGGCGTTGGCCTGATCGGAGCAAGACTTCGAGACGGCCTTCTTGTCGGTCGCCGCCGGCGCACTCGCCGCGGGTGCAGCAGCCGGCGCCGGAGCCGGCGTCGAAGTCTGCGCCCAAGCCGAGCCGGTGCCGATAACGAAGGACAATAATGCAGCGCTGATGACGAGTTTCATTATTAGATCCTCTTGCGGTCCTCAGGGATACTTGGTGACGAGGCGACGAATGCTTACGCGTCCGAGTGCTTACGCACCCTTCAGGCGCTTATTGCATTCGCTGTAATAGCCGCCGCCCTTCTGGATCCAGCGCAACCCGCCATTGCCATTGCCGGCCTTGTTGGCGTGGTACTGATCGAGACAGGTCAGCATCCGGGCTTTGCCGGCCGAGTCGCTCGAATATTTGGAGCTGACTGCGCTCGGGAACACAGCATTGCCGACCGAGACCGGCGCTGCCGAAGGCGCGGGAGCCGGTGCCGCGGCCGGCGCCGAAGCGGTGGAGGACGCCGGCGCGGCAGCCGGAGCGGCACCCGTGTCGGAGCCGCACTGCGCCTTGCGGAAGTCGTTCCACTTCATGCCGTTGAGCGAGCCGTCGGTTTTGGCGGCTTTATATTTGGCGCTGCATTCCGTCATGGTCAGCGCTTGCGCGGAGGTGCCTTGCAAAGCGATGGCGGCAACGACCGCGCCAGCAAAAAGCGTAAGGTAGCGAATAGTCATGATTGAGCTCCTAAGGTGTTTCCTCACACTCAAAAACAAACTGAAACTTCAGGCGGCCGCCTAGAGCGACAATTCGTGCTCTGCCGGCACCCGGCCGTCCGGCGTCAACTGATCGACGACGTCCGGCAAATTCTGACTTAACCCGGCTAGCAAATCCTCGCGCGACAATCCAGTGTGCGACATCAAGGCGCTGATTTGATCGGCGCCAAGTGCCTTGGCCAGATCGTTGGACGATATCTGCTGGTTCGGCCCCTTGCCGACCCATGATTGGGCGGTGTTGCCCTGTCCGGACTGCTGCAATTGCTTGAGCAGATCGTTGAGGCCGCCGGACAAAACGCCGCCGGCAGCGCCCCCGGCCAATAGGCCGCCCAAGGGACCTTTGAGGACGTCACCGAGACCGCCGGCGAGTCCGCCGGGAAGCTCGGCCGTGTTGCCACCCGCGTTCGGCTGCGGCGCCGATCCCGCCGGTGCCGCCGTCGAAGCACTGGGGCCACTCGTGAAACTTTTCAACGCTTTGTAGGCAAGGAGCCCAAGCATGGCCATCATCATCGGCGACATGCCACCACCGCCGCCGGCGGTCGAAGGAGCGCGAGGTCCGCGCGGGCCACTCTGCATACCGTTGAGAACATCCATCAAACCCATTTTCGCCTCCATTGGGGCTTGCTGCCCCAGCTTCGCCGGTTTTGCCCCGGGCTTCTCAAGACTTCTGCCCAAGACTCCCAGGGAAGTATGGCTAAATTTGCCCGTGCCAAGTCACCACGGGTCACTCACGCCCGAGTTTCGGCATGATTCGACGAAAGGCGAATGACGGAAAAAAGCGCCGCGAGAAGGCAAACGAAGGTAATTCTTCACCGCTTGCGATCGTGGTGCGCCGCGTGCGCATGCGGCTCGCCGATCATGTCGCCGCAACCGGCGCGATTCGCCCAGTATTCCCAGGCGCGCCAAGTTTCCGGCGCATGCGGTTTGTAACCGGCAGCGCGTGCAGCGATCTCGCCTTTGGACAGCGGAATGGGCTTGCCGGCCTGCATGGCCGTCATTTGCACCCGCGCATTGCGCGGCAAATAGACCGAAAGCCGCACCACCTCGATGATCGAGCGCGCCGCGGACGCAAAGCCGTGGCCGCGCATCAGCGCGACGCTGCCTTTGCCCAGGCTTTTCGCCAGATCCCGGCCCTGCGCCATATTGGTGACGAGGAGATTGGTGTCGCCGAATTTCTTGCGGATGTCCCAGACCGGCACCTTGCCGCCGATGAAACTGCCGGAATGAATCACCGGCTGCAGCGGCGTCTTGATCAGGCCGAACGGCAAAGTGTCCTCGGCATGCGCATGAACGACCGCCATCACGTCGGGGCGCGCCTCGAAAATAGCCGCATGAATGAAGCGCTCGAGATAGGGCTGACGCTGGTCCTTGACCGGGTCGCCCGCCTGATCGAACTCGATCAGATCGTGGCGCTGCACCAGTTCCGGCGCCAGCGAGCGCGACATGAAGAAATGTTTCGGGTTGTCGGGATGCCGCACGCTGATATGGCCGTAGGCATCGACGACATCTTCGTTGGAGAGAATACGGTTAGCGACAACGAGATCGCGGAGCAGATCGTCAAGCTGGCTCATGGCGGCGTATCCATCCTCAATAGGTATATTTGTCGGCTCAAGCGGTCGGCCGTAAGCCGCCACGAATAAAGGCGCTATGCCGTCAATGCAATTCTTTGCGCAGAATCTTGCCGATATTGCTCTTGGGCAAAAACTCCGCGAATTCGATGACGGCTGGGCGCTTATAGCCGGCCAGCCGCTCATGCAGGAACGCTTTCAGGTCCACCTCATCGAGCGCAGGATCGCGCTTGACGATGAAGAGCTTGACCGCCTGCCCGGTACGAGCGTCCGGCACGCCGATCACCGCGGCCTCGAGCACGCCCGGATGCTGGACCGCGACATCTTCGACTTCGTTGGGGAAGACCTTGAAGCCGGAGACATTGACCAGGTCCTTCTTACGGTCGAGGAGCTTGAGGAAGCCCTGCGCGTCGAAAGCGCCGACGTCGCCGGTGCGCAGCCAGCCGTCGGCGGACAGCACGCGATCGGTCTCGGCCTTTTGCTGCCAATAGCCGAGCATCACCTGCGGGCCGCGCACCCACACTTCACCCTCCTCGCCGACGGCAAGCACTTTGCCGGCATCGTCGCGGATGGTCACTTCGGTCGACGGCAACGGCAGGCCGACGGTGCCGAGCTTCGGCGTGAGGAACGGATTGATGCAGACCACCGGCGAGGTTTCGGTGAGGCCATAGCCTTCCACCACTTCGCTGCCGGTGATGTCGCGCCAGCGCCGCGCCACTTCGCTCTGGATCGCCGCCCCGCCGGCGACCGCGACGCGCAGCGCGCTGAAATCGAGCTCGGCGAATTCCGGCACATTGGTCAGCGCGTTGAATAATGTGTTCACGCCCGACATCCAGGTGATCTTGGCCTTGGCCATGATGCGGATCAGCCGGCGCAGATCGCGCGGATCGGGAATGAGATAGTTCAATCCGCCAAGCATCGCGAAGGACAACAGGTTCGCGGTCAGCGAGAAGATGTGATAGAGCGGCAGCGGTGTCAGCACGCGCTCATGCTCGAAATTGACGCCGGTGCCGATCCAGGCGTGGCACTGCAGCGTATTGGCGACCAGATTGCGGTGCGTCAGCATCGCGCCTTTCGGTATGCCGGTGGTGCCGCCGGTATATTGCAGCAGCGCGACGTCGCCCGGGCGGGTCAGCGCATCGCGATAGGTCTCGCCCGGCGCGCGATCGCAAGCCTCCTGCAGCATCGTATAGGTCTCGAACTGCCAGTCGGGCACGGCGTGCCTGATGTATGAATTGGCAAAATTGAACGCCCAGCGCTTGAGCACCGGAACGAAATCGCCGAGCCGCGCCACGACGACATGGCGGATCTTCGTGGCGCCGATGATCTGCTGCAGCTTGTGCGCGAAATTCTCCATGATGACGATGACAGTCGCGCCGGAATCGGCGAGCTGCTGCTGCAATTCGCGCGGCGTATAGAGCGGATTGACATTGACGACGGTCAAGCCCGCGCGCAGCGTGCCGAGAAACGTCACTGGATAGGCGAACATATTCGGCAGCATGATCGCCACGCGATCGCCCGGCCGGCAGCCCGCTTCCTCGATCAAAAATGCCGCGAAATCGCGGCTGTCGCGATCCCATTCGGCATAGCTCATCCGCGCGCCTAAACACTCGAAGGCCGGCTGCTCGGCATTTTTCCGGCAGGCTTCGAGCAGCATCGCCGTCAATGACGGATAGATGTCCGGATCGATGCTCTTGGGCACGCCCGGCGGATAAGAGGAAAACCAGTTCGGCTCCACCGCTCCGGCTTTGGCCCGTTCCATCTGCGTCACGAACGCCATAACACTAGTTCCTCGACACCGAGCCCAACATTGAACACCAAGGGCGTAACAGAAGCCTAAACAAACAGCGAGGCGGAGCCGGCACGCGCGGTGTGCCCGGCTCGGCGCTTGCGCACCGGAAATTCCTATCGATTTTCGGCCAGTTTTATCCGCGGCACACCCGGCAATGTGCGATGGGCAGCCCAGCCGCTGTTGCATCGCAGCAGAAAAAGTCACCGCAAAGGCGCCGGAAGCGAATGGAAGACGAGAACCGCAATGCCGGATTGCGCGTTGTGCAATCCGGCCACGGCATCAGCCGGAATTCTCGGCGAACAACTGCTTGCCCATGCCGCTGAAGCGCGCTTTCTGATCGTCGGACAGCGAGTCATAGAAATCCGACAGCGCGGGCCGCACGGTTTGTACGGCTTGCAGCATGGCCTTGAGGTGCTGGCCGACGGCGGCAAGTCGCGCCGGCGGCGTTGCCGGAACTTCGCTTGGGCACGCCGCCTTGATCGTATCGGAGGCTTGCGCCGCCGCCGATTGCAGCGCCTCGAGCTTGCCGCGCTGGTCATCGCTTGGCCTGACGACGCGATCGATCTGATCGCTGGGCCACGCCATGACACTTGCATTGCAGTCGGCCTGCGGACTTTGCGCGTGCTGCTGGTTCTGCGCCTGTTTCGGCGCCGGCGGCGCAATGCCGTTGAACCGCGCTTTCTGCTCGTCAGAGAGCGAGTCGTAGAACTTGCCGAGCGGCGGACTGACGGCATTCACCGCGTCGACCAGCGTTTGGAGGCGCTGCTGCATGGCGCCGAGTCGCGCGGTCGGCGTGAACGCGACGCTGGTCGGGCAATGCATCTTGACCTCGTCGCTGGCTTTGACCAGCGCATTGCCGAGATCGTCGAGCAAAGCGCTCTGCTGCTGATCCGGCTGCACGGCGGCCTGGATCTGATCGAGCGGCCAGCCGGTGATCTCGGCGGCTTCGTCGCTGCAGCTTTGCGCCATGCTTTGCGTCAACGCCGCCATCTTGGCGGGCGCACTCGGTCCTTGCACGTAGTCGGTATAATCGTAGGGCGAGAAAATCGCCGAGTAGACGTCGCCATAGCCATAGGCCCAGAACGGATCGGCGTCGTAATAGTCGTCGGGCCACAGCGCGTAATAGAAGAAATCGCCGTAGGCGTACGGCCAGAACAAAGGCCCGATCCAGCCGAGATGGCGATGCGGATGCCAGCCGTGATTCCAGAACGGCCGCCACGCCGGATCGCCGGCGAGATGCCGATGTTCGGCAAAGGAATGCGGATCGGCGTGGAACGCCGCGGCATGCGCCGCCGGCGTCAGATGCGCGTTGGTCGCGAGCGGATGCACGTTGGACGGCGCGAGGCGCGCATTGCCCTCGTTGGCGTGGCCGACATTGCCGTGGCTTACGTTAGCGTGGCCGATATTGCCGCGACCGAAATGGGCACGGTTGAAGTGGCTCGCCGTCACGTGCGCATGGAACGAGGGCCGCGAAAAATGCGATGCAGAGAAATGCGCACGTGCGGCGCTGAAATGCGGCGCCGCAAAGTGGGGAGCCGCAGCACGTGCCGCGTTGAAGTGCGGCACGCCACCGCCGCCGCCGAAATGCGGAACACCGCCCCCGCCGGGGTGCCCTCCGCCGCCAGGATGTCCTCCCCCACCACCACCTCCTGGGTGTCCTCCGCCGCCGCCACCGGGCCTGGCAGCAAGCGCTGTCGCTGCGCCGGCTGCCGACAGCAGCAAGCTGAGCGCAGCGACGCTCGCGATCATTCGCAAAGTTGTGGAAATTCTCGCGGTCTTGCCGCCGGTCTCACTGTTCTCGACAATCTCTCGCATCGGACTTTCCTCGTTCGCGCCATAGCAAACGCCAGATCGCCCCCGCGTGTTCCCCTGCCTCCGCAACTGTGATGCTGCGACGCACGCCGTCCGGCAGAGCGGCAGTGCACCATGATTTCGATCACTCAACCTGAGCATTGTTGTGTTCGGCATCCGACGCGAACATTACAATCCCCTCATGTAGCGCACCGCCGTGGCCGGCCGCAGTTGATCTTGAGCCATGCGTGGGGCATGGTTGTCGCGCGCGTTTACGCGCGAGTTCGCGTCTGTATTTTGGGGGCTTTCAGCGACGAGTTTGCCGCGGTGTATGCGTTGGCCCATGCTGTTTTGCTTCGGGGTGGTTGGGTGCGACGCAGCGTTTGTTCAGTCCGCAGGGCTTGCGCGCCTTTACCGGCCTGGATCTTTGGTCTGGGCTTGGGGGTCGCGCTGACGGCCTGCACCATCGGGCCGGAATATTTGCGCGAACCGGCCCCGGTTCCGGTCGAATATAAAGAGACCAAGGGCTGGAAGGTCGCCAATCCAAGCGACGACATCGGCCGCGGCGACTGGTGGAAGGTCTATCGCGATTACGGCCTCGATACGCTGTTGCCGCAAGTCGAGATTTCCAACCAGACGGTCGCTGCGGCGGCCGCCGCCTATGAAGAGGCGCGCGCCATCATCAGACAGGCGCAGTCGTCGTTATTTCCGGTAGCGACCGCCGGCTATAACGCCACAAGCACGCGCACCGGATCGCTGGCGAACAGCGGCAACAGCAGCGCGAGCAGCGGCAGCAACGGTTTCGGCTTCGGCCCGAGCGGCACGACCTATTCGACGATCTACACCGCGCCGCTCAACGGCAGCTGGGATCTCGACGTCTGGGGCAAAGTCCGCCGGCAGATCGAAAGCAACACCGCGGCCGCGCAAGCAAGCGCCGCCGACCTCGACAACGCCAAGCTTTCGGCGCAAGCGGCGCTGGCGACAGCGTATTTCAATCTTCGCGCCGCGGATTCGCTGATCGATCTTTTGAGCCGCACGATCATCGAATACAAAAAGAACTACACGATCGTGAACAATCAATTCAAAGCCGGCTTTGCCGTAACGGCGGGCGACGTCGCGACGGCCGACGCCCAGATCGCGACCACGCAGGCGCAGCTGCTCAACACCCATGTCCAGCGCGCGCAATTCGAGCACGCCATCGCCGTGCTGATCGGCCGCCCGCCGGCGGAACTCGGCATCGGCCCGCGGCTCCTCGGCGGCGGCATTCCAAGAACGCCGATAACGCTTCCTTCGACGCTGCTTGAACGGCGGCCGGATATCGCCGGCGCGGAACGGACCATGCAGCAGCAGAACGCGCTGATCGGCGCCGCCGAAGCGGCCTGGTTTCCGGACATCTCGGTGACGGCCATGCTCGAATATATCGGCCCGGTGCCGCTGCCTTTCAGCCTCGCGCGTTCGATCGCCAATGCCGGCGCGGCCGCGACGCAAACCGTCTTCAACGGCGGGCTGACGTCTGCGCAAGTCGACGCGGCGCGCGCGGTTTATTGGCAGAGCGTCGCCAGCTATCGGCAAACCGTGCTGACGGCGTTTCAGCAAGTCGAGGACCAGCTCGCGGCGATCCATTATCTCTCGCAGCAACTGGTGCAAGAGCGCCGTGCGGTCACCGATCAGCGCAAGGCCGTCGACGTGTTCCTGAATCAATTCCAGGCCGGCACCGTCGCGTTCACCACGGTCGTCGTCGCTGAAATACAATTGCTCGCCGACGAGGAAGCCGAGTTGACGGTGCGGCAAGATCTGTTTGTTGCCAGCGTCAGTCTGATCGAAGCGCTGGGCGGCGGCTGGGATTCGGCACTGTTGCCGACGCCGGTACAATTGCAAAAAGGCTTTTCGTTCTTGCCGAAATTCGAATCGCAGCCGTCGCCCGACAGCCCGATCCCAAGCGACGTGCTGGTGCCGCCGCCGCTTAGTCCACCGCCGGCTGGGGCGACGGCACCACAATAGAGCCCTGATTGGCCCGGGCGGCGTTCACCATCGCCAGATCTACGCGCCCACAAGCCATTGAATAGGCTTTGGATTCAAGCGACACTGCAAGGCGCAAAGCGGGCCTGCCAGTGGGCCGCCCGCTTTAGCCGCGCGCACGCCGTCATTAGCGAATATTCATTAGGCGGGCAGCGCCGCGGCCCTCTATAAACGCGAAATAAAGCCTGGAATTCAGGGATCATTGAACGCCCTCATGGACGAGCGAACGCGCAAAACGGATGACGATTTGGCGCCGGCGCTTCGCCGCACGACGCCAGATCCGATCGTGAAGACGACATCCCGTTCGACATTTCGCATTGGTCTCGGCCTGATCGCGATCCTGCTCGCGGCCGGCGTCTATGAGACCGTGCACTGGATACGCGCGCCGTCGGCGAGCGGCGGACGAAACGCGCCCGGCGGACTGCAGACGGTAGGCGCCGCGACCGTTGCGCTCGGCAATATCCGTGTCATCGTCAATGCGCTCGGCACCGTGACCCCGCTCGCGACCGTCACCGTGCAATCGCAGATCAACGGCTATCTCACCCAAGTCGCCTTCACCGAAGGACAGATGGTGCAGAAGGGCGATTTTCTGGCGCAAGTCGATCAGCGGCCCTACGAGATTCTGAAAGAGCAATATGAAGGCCAGCTCGCGCACGATCAGGGGCTGCTGGCGCAGGCGCAACTCGACCTCAAGCGCTACCAGACGCTTGCGGCGCAGAATTCGATCGCGCGGCAACAGGCCGAGGATCAGGTTTTCATCGTGCAGCAATACGAAGGCTCGGTGAAACAGGATCAGGGCCTGGTCGATGCGCAGGCGCTCAACATCGCCTACTGCCATATCATTTCGCCGGTGACCGGCCGCGTCGGGTTGCGGCTGGTCGATCCGGGAAATTACGTGCAGACGACGAGCACCACCGGCATCGCTGTGGTCACGCAGCTACAGCCGATCACGGTGATCTTCACGCTGCCCGAAGACGATCTGCCGGAGGTCCTGCCGCAATTCAACGCCGGCACTGAATTGACCGTCACCGCTTACGACCGTGCCAATCTGCGCCAGCTTGCCGTCGGCAAAGTCTCGGCCATCGACAATCAGGTCGATACCACGACCGGCACAGTGAAGATCCGCGCCCAGTTCGATAATGCCAATAACGCGCTGTTCCCGAACCAGTTCGTCAACGCGCGGCTTCTGATCAAGACGCTTGATAACGCGGTCACGGTGCCGACGTCGGCGATCCTGCGCGGATCGCCAGGCGCTTATGTCTATGTCATCAATGCCGACAGCACCGTCTCGGTGCGCAAGATCACAACGAGTGCGGTCGACGGCAGTGTCACGGCCGTCACCTCGGGGCTCTCGGCCGGCGAGCGCGTCGTCATCGATGGTACCGACCGCCTGCGCGACGGCTTAAAGATCATCGTCGCCGCGGATCAGGCCGCTGCAGGCGGTGACGCTCAAGGTGCCGGGCAACGCGGCGGTCAGCGTAGCGGCGGCAAAGGCCGCGGCGATCAGAGCGGCGAACACGGTGCGGCCCAACGCCAGAACTCCGATGGTTCACAGTCTCCGCCGCCGCCGAGCGGCGGCCAGTAACGCGCCGGCGCGTGAGACAAAAGAACCGGCGCGGCGGTGAAGCGGTGCAATGAACGTCTCGGAAACCTTCATTCTGCGGCCGGTCGGCACGACGCTCCTGATGGCGGCGATCCTGCTGTCGGGCCTCGTCGCCTACACTTTCCTGCCGCTGTCGACTTTGCCCCAGGTGGATTATCCGACCATCCAGGTGCAAACGCTTTATCCCGGCGCCAGCCCGGAAGTGATGACGTCCTCGGTGACGGCGCCGCTCGAACGGCAGTTCGGCCAGATGCCGGGGCTGAACCAGATGACCTCGGCGAGCTCCGCCGGCGCCTCGGTCATTACGCTGCAATTCAATCTCGATCTTAGCCTCGATGTCGCCGAGCAGCAGGTGCAGGCGGCGATCAATGCTGCGAACAACCTGTTGCCGTCCGACCTGCCGGCACCGCCGATCTATAGCAAGGTCAATCCGGCCGACGCGCCGATCCTCACCCTCGCCGTCACCTCGAAAACCCTGCCGCTCACCGAAATCGAGGACATGAGCGAGACGCGGCTCGCGCAGAAAATCTCGCAGCTCTCGGGCGTCGGCCTCGTCAGCGTCAGCGGCGGGCAGCGGCCTGCCGTGCGCATCCAGGTCAATCCGCAAACGCTGGCCGCCTATGGCCTGAATGTCGACGACATCCGCACCACGCTCGGCAATCTCAATGTCAACACGCCCAAGGGCAATTTCGACGGCCCGACGCAGGCGCTGACCATCAACGCCAACGATCAGGTCACCAGCGCCGATCAATACGGCCCCCTGATCGTCGCCTATCGCAACGGCTCGCCGGTGCGGCTGTCGGATGTCGCCACTGTCGTCGCCGGCCCGGAAAACACCAAGCTCGCCGCCTGGGCTAACCTGACGCCGGCGATCATCGTCAATGTGCAGCGCCAGCCCGGCGCCAACATCATCCAGGTGGTCGACCGCATCAATGCGCTGTTGCCGCAGCTGCGCGCCACGCTGCCCGAGGCGCTCGACATCGCCATTCTCGGCGACCGCACGGTGACCATCCGCGCGTCGGTATCGGATGTCGAATTCGAACTGGCGCTCGCGGTCGTGCTGGTGGTGCTTGTGATCTTCGTTTTTCTGCGCACGCTGCCCGGAACCATCATCCCAAGCCTGTCGGTGCCGCTGTCGATCGTCGGCACGTTCGGGGCGATGTATCTCTTGGGCTTCAGCCTCGACAATCTGTCGCTGATGGCGCTGACCATCGCCACCGGCTTCGTCGTCGACGATGCCATCGTGATGATCGAAAATATCGCGCGCTATGTCGAAGACGGCATGGACCCGCTCGAAGCCGCGCTGCGCGGCTCCGAGCAGATCGGCTTCACCATCATATCGCTGACCATTTCCCTGCTTGCCGTGCTGATCCCGCTCTTGTTCATGGGCGACGTTGTCGGCCGGCTGTTTCATGAATTCTCGATCACGCTCGCCGTCACCATCGTCATATCGGCAATCGTTTCGTTGACTTTGGTGCCGATGATGTGCGCCAAACTTGTACGTCATCATCCCGACACCGAACGTACCGGCTTCGATCTTACCGCCGAGCGCGCCTTCAACGCCGTGATCGACCGCTACGGCCAGGCGTTGAACTGGGTCCTGGACCGCCAGCCGGCGACCCTCCTGGTCGCCGTGCTGACGCTCGCGCTCACCATCGTGCTCTATATCCTGATCCCGAAGGGCTTCTTCCCGGTGCAGGACACCGGCATGATCCAGGCGATCTCGGAAGCCTCGCAGAGCGTCTCCTACGACACCATGGCGACGCTGCAGGACCAGCTCGCCGAGGCAATCCTAAAAGATCCGGACGTCGAGAACCTGAGCTCCTTCATCGGCGTCGACGGCACCAATCAGACCCTCAATGCCGGCCGCTTCCTGATCACGCTCAAGCCGCACAATTCGAGAAACCTGAACGCCACGCAGATCATCCGCCGCCTGCAAGGCGAAGTGTCCGGCATTGTCGGCATCACGCTCTACATGCAGCCGGCGCAGGATTTGACCATCAATTCGACGATCAGCCGCGCGCCATATCATTTCGTGCTCGAAGACGCCAATCCCGCCGAATTCGCCACCTGGGTGCCGCGGCTGGTGCAGCAATTGAGCCGGTTGCCGCAATTGGCCGACGTGGCGAGCGATTTGCAGCAACAAGGACTGGCGGCCAATCTCGTCATCGATCGCGCCACCGCAAGCCGTTTCGGCATCACGCCCGCGACCGTCGACAATGTGCTCTACGACGCGTTCGGCCAGCGCATCGTCTCGACGATCTATACGCAGTCGAACCAGCGGCGCGTCATTCTGGAGATCGACCCGAAACTGCAAAAGTCGCTGACCGGGCTGACCTCGCTCTATCTGCCGTCATCGTCATCGACGACGAACGGACAGGTGCCGCTCACGGCGATCGCCCATATCGACCAGCAGGCGGGCCCGCTCCTTATCACCCATTTCGGTCAGTTTCCGGCGACAACGATTTCGTTCAACACGGCGCCCGGCTATTCGCTCGATGCCGCGATCACGGCGATCCAGCAAGCCGAGGCTTCGCTCGGCATGCCGGCGAGCTTCATCACCGCCTTCCAGGGCACGGCCGCCGCTTTTCAATCCTCGCTGGCCAACGAAATTTTCCTGATCATCGCCGCAGTGGTGGCGATGTATATCGTGCTCGGCGTCCTCTACGAGAGCTTCATCCATCCGATCACGATCCTGTCGACCTTGCCGTCGGCGGGCGTCGGGGCGCTGCTGTCCTTGATGGTGTTCCGCTACGATCTCGATATCATCGCCATCATCGGCATCATTCTTCTGATCGGCATCGTCAAGAAGAACGCGATCATGATGATCGACTTCGCGCTCGATGCCGAGCGCAACGAAGGCCTGCCGCCGCGCGAGGCGATCTACCAGGCCTGCTTGTTGCGCTTCCGCCCCATCATGATGACAACCATGGCCGCGATCCTCGGAGCGCTCCCCTTGCTGATGGGCACCGGCACCGGCTCCGAGCTGCGCCAGCCGCTCGGGCTTGCCATTACCGGCGGTCTGATCGTCAGCCAGATGCTGACGCTGTTCACGACGCCGGTGATCTATCTCTATTTCGACCGGCTTGCGGTGCGGCTCACCGGAAGCCGGCCGTCGAACCCGCTCGCGCCGCGCGCACCCGAAACTCCGCCGACGGCGCCGGCCGAATGAATATCTCCTCGCCCTTCATCAGCCGGCCGGTGGCGACCACGCTGCTCACGCTCGGTATTGCACTTGCCGGCATTCTCGCCTTCTGGAAACTGCCGGTCGCGCCGCTGCCGCAGGTGGATTTTCCGACCATATCGGTCAATGCGCAGCTTCCGGGCGCGAGCCCGACAACGGTCGCGACCAGCGTCGCCAGTCCGCTCGAGCGTCATCTCGGACAGATCGCCGACGTCACCGAGATGACGTCGCAAAGCGGCATCGGCCAGACCCGCATCACGCTGCAATTCGGACTGAACCGCGACATCGACGGCGCGGCGCGCGACGTACAGGCCGCCATCGTCGCGGCGCGCGCGGATCTGCCGGCGAGCCTGCGCAGCAATCCGACCTATCGCAAGGTCAATCCGGCCGATGCGCCCATTCTCATTCTGGCGATGACATCCAAGACCCTGACCCAGGGCCAGATGTACGACGCCGCGAGCAATGTGCTGGCGCAGCAGCTGTCGCAGATCGGCGGCATCGGCCAAGTCATTATCGGCGGCTCGGCGCTGCCCGCGGTGCGCGTCGAGCTCAATCCGCAAGCGATGTTCAAATACGGCATCGGGCTCGAAGATGTTCGCGCGGCGCTTGCCTCGGCGAATGCCAACAGCCCGAAAGGCACGATCGACGACGGCGACCGCCGTTATCAACTCTACACCAACGACCAAGCGACGAAAGCGTCCGACTATGCGCCGCTGGTCATCGCCTATCGCAACGGCGCGGCGGTGCTTCTGTCCGACGTTGCCGACGTCCTCAACTCCGTCGAGGACGTGCGCAATCTCGGGCTATCGAACGGCGAGCCGTCGGTCATCATCATTCTGTTCCGCCAGCCCGGCGCCAATATCATCAGCACGATCGACAGCGTGAAGGCCGAGCTGCCGGCGCTGGAAGCGGCCATGCCCGCGGACGTCAATGTCAACATCGCCATCGACCGCAGCACCACGATCCGTCAGTCGCTGCACGACACCGAGGTGACGCTGGTAATCGCCATCGCGCTGGTGACGGTGGTGGTTTATTTCTTCCTGCGCAATTTCAGCGCCACGGTCATTCCCTCGGTCGCCGTGCCGGTTTCAATCCTCGGCACGTTCGGGGCGATGTATCTGCTCGGCTACAGTCTCGACATTCTGTCGCTGATGGCGCTGACCATCGCCACCGGTTTCGTCGTCGACGACGCCATCGTCGTTCTGGAAAACATTTCGCGCCATCTCGAAGCCGGAATGCCGCGCCTGCAGGCGGCGCTTCTGGGCGCGCGCGAAGTCGGCTTCACCGTGCTCTCGATCAGCCTGTCCCTGATCGCGGTGTTCCTTCCCATCCTGCTGATGGGCGGCATCGTCGGGCGGCTGTTCCGCGAATTCACCCTGACGCTGTCGCTTGCGATCCTGATTTCGCTCGCCATCTCGCTCACCACCACACCGATGATGTGCGCACTGTTCCTTCGCAGTTCGGTCGCACGCGAAGGCCGAAGCCGCAGCCACCTGTTCGACCGCGCGCTCGCGGGCTACGAGCGATCGCTGTCATGGGCATTGCAACACAGCCGCATCGTGCTTGCGGTGTTCTTCGGCGCGATCATTCTCAACATCGTATTGTTCACTATCGCGCCGAGGGGATTCTTCCCGGAGCAGGACACCGGCCGGCTGATCGGTTCGCTGCAAGCCGACCAGAGCGTGTCGTTTCAGCTCATGACACAGAAGCTGCGACAGATGACGGCGATCGTGCAGGAGGATCCCGCGGTCGAGAATGTCGTGGGCTATACCGGCGTCGGTTCCGGCGGCGGCTTCGGCTCGATCAATACCGGCTCGGTCTTCGTGTCACTGAAACCCATCGGCGAGCGACCGCCGATGGCCGATGTCATCGCGCGGCTGCGGCCGAAACTTGCCAAAGTGCCGGGCGGCCGCTTGTTCCTGTTCGGCGTCCAGGACGTCCGCGCCGGCGGCCGGCAGAGCAATGCCGAATATCAATACACGCTGCAGTCCGACGACGCCGACGAACTCTTCAAATGGACGCAGCGCCTGGTCAACGAGCTCGAGCACAGCCAGATCATGGCCGATGTCAGCTCGGATCAGCAGCAGCGCGGGCTTGAATCCGATCTCGTCATCGATCGCGACACCGCGTCCCGGCTCGGCATAACGCCCGCGCAAATCGACAACACGTTGTACGACGCTTTCGGTCAGCGTCAGGTCTCCGTGATCTACAGCGCGATCAACCAGTATCACGTCGTCATGGAGATCGATCCGCGCTACACGCAATATCCGGCCTCGCTCGGCGAAATCTATGTGGCGACATCCGGCGGCGGCGCGGCGGGAACCGCACAGAGCAACGCGCCGGTCGGTACGGTGACGGCGGTCAAGAGCTCCGAAAGATCGACGGCATCGACGAGCGAAGCGGCAGCAACCGCCAACAACAATTCGGCGCGCAACGCCTCCATCAATGCGCTCGCCAATACCGGCAAAGGCTCGACCTCTTCAGGCGCGGCGGTATCGACCGCGCAGGAAACCATGATCCCGCTCTCTGCGATGAGTCACTATAACGCCGGCAACGCGCCGCTGTCGGTCAATCACCAGGGCCTGTTCGTGGCCGCGACGATCTCATTCAATCTGCACCCCGGGGCGGCGCTCGGCGCCGCCGCCGAGGAAATTGACGCGGCGGCGAAGAAGATCCGCATGCCGGTGACCATCCACGGCACTTTCGCCGGCACCGCGCAGGTATTCCAGCAATCGCTCGGTAACGAGAAAATCCTGATCGCGGCCGCGATCGCCGCCGTCTATATCCTGCTCGGCGTGCTCTATGAGAGCTACATTCATCCGATCACCATCCTCTCGACACTGCCGTCGGCCGGCGTCGGCGCAATTCTCGCGCTGATGCTGTTTCATACCGAATTCGACATCATCGGATTGATCGGCGTCATTCTGCTGATCGGCATTGTGAAGAAGAATGCGATCATGATGATCGATTTCGCCATCGAGGCAAGACGCACCGGTCATTTGAGCTCGCATGACGCCATCTATCAGGCCTGCATCCTCCGCTTTCGTCCGATCCTGATGACGACCTCGGCCGCGATTCTCGGCGCCATCCCGCTGGCGGTGAGTTTCGGCAACGGCAGCGAGATCCGCCGCCCGCTCGGCATAGCCATCGTCGGCGGCCTTTTGATCAGCCAATTGCTGACGCTCTATACGACGCCGGTGCTCTATCTCTATCTGGACCGGCTTGGCCAAGGCTCGCTGCGGCTGCGGCAACGGCTGTTGCCGCGCCTGTTCGGCGCGCCGTCGGCGGGCTAAGCGGGCCGCGAATTCGTCAGCGGATATAAAGCGGTCGCCGTGAATAGCAGCACGGCTCCGGTCCCTCTTGCAGCAGCGGCCCAAGCAGGAGCCTGAGCCGATGAATATCGGCGCGCGCCGCCACGATCTGCGGGCCTTTCACCGCGTCGTCGACGTCGGGATTGGCTTCGAGGTGATCGATCAGCTTGATGTCGGCATAGATGGCATCGCGGATGCACCAATAGCATTGCGGGTCGGGCGCACTGAAGAAGCCGAAAAAACCGCCGGCTCGCGCCGGCATCGCGGCGCAAAGCACGACGAAAAGGCTACCCAATATAAGCATGCGGCGCATGATCGAGGCTCCGAAGCAACGCCGAATGATAGCCAAAGTCTCTCGCGCAAGGAAACCCTGTTCCCCTGTCGCAATTCAAGCCTCGATTGTCGCAATCTTCTCCTCGGTCGCGATCTCCTGCAGCAGCGCGCGTAAGTCCTTCGTCCGTTTGACACCGAACGTTGTCTCGAACTGCGTTTGGGCCTCTTCCCAGGCCTTGCGCGCCGCGCGAAAGCGGGCGGCGCCGGCGGCAGTCAAGCGTACCTCTTTGCTGCGGCGGTCGGCTTGCCCCGGTTCGATTGCGATCAGCCCGTCGCGCTGCAAGGGTAATAGGTTGCGCCCCAGCGTCGTGCGGTCGGTGACCAGTTCGGCAGCGAGCGCATTCATTGTCATCGCGCCCCTGCGTTGCAGCCTTGCAAGAATCGAATACTGGGTCGTGCGCAGCCCGCTCGGCGCGAGGAATTGATCATAGAATTGCGAGACATGGCGGGCAGCCTGGCGCAACGCCAGGCAATTGCATCCGGCGGGATTGGTCAAATCCGGCATCCTTACGGTCCCCACACTTGCCTCGCCGGCCCTTGCCAAGCGACATAGGCGTATATACACCTAATTATGCCGCCGTTCAATGCCGCGGCGCGGCAGAAAATCTGGGGAGTGCCGGAATGTCCGCTTCCAGCGGTGCCACGTCAGAGGCGCTTCCGGGTGGCGCCGCCGCCCAACCGGCCGACGCGCCCCGCTTCGACGCGCGCACCCGCGCCTTGATCGAGGGCCCGATCGCGGCGACGCTGATCCGCCTCGCCGCGCCGAATATCGCGGTGATGCTGGCGCAGACCTCCGTCGGGCTGATCGAGACTTATTTCGTCGGCAAGCTCGGCACCGACCCGCTGGCCGGCGTGGCGCTTGCGTTCCCTGTCGTCATGCTGATGCAGATGATGTCGGCCGGCGCCATGGGCGGCGGCATGTCGTCAGCGATCGCACGCGCGCTCGGCGGCGGACGCCGCGACGACGCCAACGCCCTGGCGCTGCATGCGCTGGTCATCGCACTGATCTTTGGCCTGACATTCACGGTCGCGCTCCTGTTCGGCGGCCCATGGCTCTACGCGACAATGGGCGGCAGCGGCGGCTCGCTCGCGGCGGCCATAACCTATTCCAACGTGATCTTCACCGGCGCCATTCTGGTCTGGCTGTTCAATTCGCTCGCCAATGTGATCCGCGGCACCGGCAATATGCTGTTTCCCGCGCTCGTCACCGTCGCCGGCGTGGTCGTGCTGATCCCGTTGTCACCCTGCCTGATCTTCGGCGTCGGACCGTTGCCAAAACTCGGCGTCGCCGGCGGCGCGGTCGCGGTCTTGCTCTATTACGCAGTGGGCAGCATCGTGCTCGCAACCTATCTGCGCTCGGGACGCAGCGTCATTCGCCTGCAACTCCTCGGCATGCGGCTGCGCTGGCCGCTGTTCGCCGACATTCTTCGCGTCGGCGCGGTCGCAGCTTTGATCACGGTGCAGACCAATCTCACCATTGCGATCGCGACCGGTCTTGTCGGTGCGTTCGGGCCGGCCGCCATTGCCGGTTACGGCACCGGCTCACGCCTCGAATATCTCCTCATCCCCCTCGTCTTCGGATTGGGCGGCCCGCTCGTCGCCATGGTCGGCACCAATATCGGCGCGCATCGTCCCGAACGCGCCTTGCGCGTCGCCTGGATCGGCGCCGCGATCGCTGCGGCGATGTGCGAGATCATCGGCGTTAGCGCCGCGATCGCGCCGCGCGCCTGGCTGTCGCTGTTCGGCACCGCGCCTGAGATGATCGACGCCGGGTCGCGCTATCTGCATGCGGTCGGGCCGGTCTATGGCCTATTCGGTCTCGGCATGGCGCTCTACTTCGCCTCACAGGGCGCGGGCCGCCTGCTGTGGCCGTTTCTCGCCAATCTGGCGCGCCTCATCATTGCGGCCGGCGGCGGCTACATCGCCTTGCGGCTGACCGGCGATCTGACCAATGTGTTCATCGCCTTGGCGGTTGCGCTTTCGGCTTTCGGGCTCATTAATGCGGCTGCGGTCGCTTCCGGCGTGTGGTTTGATAGGCCTCGCAAGCTTGCGGCAGCGTCCGCGGGAGAGCCTTCCGCGTCAGGAGCCATCGCCAAATGACCGAGCATTACTTGGAAGACTTTGCCGCCGGTCAGGTTTTCAACACCGGCCGCGTGCGTGTCGACAAGGAACAGATTTTCGCTTTTGCCAAACAATTCGATCCGCAGCCTTTTCATCTTGATGAAGAAGCGGCACGGCACTCGCCGTTTCAAGGCTTGGCGGCAAGCGGCTGGCATACCGCGGCCCTGACCATGCGGCTCATGGTCGGCGGCGAGTTCAAGCCGGCCGGCGGCATTCTCGGCGTCGGCTTCGACGAGCTGAGCTGGCCGCGGGCGGTGCGGCCGGACGACGAGTTGCATGCCAAGAGCGAAGTGCTGGAAGTGCGGCCGTCGAAGTCGCGGCCCGACCGCGGCTTGATCCGCGTGCGCACGACGACGTTCAATCAGAAGGATGAGCCGGTGATGGTCTTCACCGGCAATCTCTTGGTGCCGCGTCGCCCGGCGGCTTCCACAAACACATGAGATCGGATCACGGGAGACCTCGATGCGTATTCTGGTAGTCGGCGCCGGCGCAATCGGCGGCTATTTCGGCGGTCGGCTCAAAGCAGCGGGCCGCGACGTGACTTTTCTGGTGCGCGCACGGCGCGCCGCGCAACTGGCGAAAACCGGGCTGGTGATCCGTAGCCCCGCCGGCAATATCGAACTGCCGTCGCCGCCGATTATTGCCGCGGAAAATCTGCGCGAGCCCTACGATCTGATCCTGCTCAGCAGCAAAGCCTATGACCTCGCTTCGGCGATGGATTCCGTCGCACCGGCGGTCGGTCCCGATACCGCGATCCTGCCGCTGCTCAACGGCATGGCGCATATGGACAAGCTCGCCGCGCGTTTCGGCGCGGGCGCCGTGCTCGGCGGCCAATGCCTGATCTCGAGTACGCTCGATTCCGAGGGCCGGGTTCTTCACCTCAGCCCGATGCACTTCCTCTCCTTCGGCGAGCAGGACGGCGCCAAGTCCGAGCGCGCGCAAGCGATCCTTGCGGCGCTGTCCGGCGCCGGTTTCGACGTCAATCTGAGCACGGCAATCATGCAGGAGATGTGGGAAAAGTGGGCCTTCATCGCCACCGGCGCCGGCATCACTTGCCTGATGCGGGCGGCGTTCGGCGATATCGTTGCGGCCGGTGCGGTCAATCTGACGACAGGATTGTACGGCGAGTGCTGCGCCATCGCGACGGCGAACGGATTTCCGCCGTCAAAGGCGACGATCGAGCGCAGTCTTGCCATGTTCACCGCGCCGGGCTCGACGATTTCCGCCTCGATGCTCCGCGACATCGAACGCGGCGCGCCGATCGAGGCCGATCATGTCGTCGGCGATCTCCTGAACCGGGGTGCGAACACTAACCCGGCGTTGCTGCGCATCGCCTATGCGCATTTGAAGGCTTACGAAGCGCGGCGTGATCGCGAAAAGCCGGCTGCGGCGGCGGCCTAGTGGAACTTTGGCGATCCGACGCCTATTATCGGACGTGAACAAGAGCGTTCCACGGACGGCATTGCGAGGAACACGTCTATGGCCAAGATTACGTATCGTATTGTCGAACACGACGGCGGCTGGGCTTATCAAGTCAACGGCGTTTTCTCCGAGACCTTCCCAACCCATGACAAAGCCAAGGCGGCGGCGCAGCGCGTGGCGCAGGAGCAGCACGTGCCGGGCGAAACGCGTGCGATTTCCTGGGAGGACAGCGCCGGCAAGTGGCACGAGGAATTGGCGCGCGGCGACGACCGGCCCGAAACCGACGTCGAGGGCTGACGGCAACCGCCGGCTGATGGAAGCCGGACGCTTTTGCTTTTCTCTCCCGAGATCGCGACATCCGACTTCGTCGCGTTACCTCGCCTCGCCTGCGGCGGGTGACGGATCGCGGCGATAGCGCTATGGAATTGACCCGTTGGCGGTTATGTTGCCGGTCCGCTGAAGAACGTCGGGTCCGATGGATAATAAGTCTCTGCCTAACGCCGAAACTGCCGTCGTCGAGACCGCTTTGAGCGGCTACGAGCTGCTCAACAATCCCGTCCTCAACAAAGGCACCGCCTTCACCGACGAGGAGCGCGAGGAGTTCGACCTGCACGGGCTGTTGCCACCGCATGTCGCCGAACTCGATTACCAAGTCATGCGGCGGCTCGACGCCTTTCGCGGGCTCGGGCGCGACATCCAGAAATACGTATTCCTGCGCGGCCTGCAGGATACCAATGAGACGCTGTTCTACGCGCTTTTGACCCGCAATATCGAAGAGATGATGCCGATCGTCTATACGCCGACGGTCGGGCTGGGCTGCCAATTGTTCAGCCATATTTTCCGCAAGCCCCGCGGGTTGTTCTTGAGCATCCCGCACAAGGATTGCATCCGGCGCATTCTCAGCCATCCGCGCTATGACGGCGTGCGCACCATTGTCGTCAGCGACGGCGAACGCATCTTGGGCCTCGGCGATCAGGGCGCGGGCGGCATGGGCATTCCGATCGGCAAGCTCTCGCTCTACACCGCCTGCGCCGGGCTGCATCCGGCGACAACGCTGCCGATCATTCTCGATGTCGGCACCGACAATACCGAGCATCTCAGCGATCCTCTCTATATCGGCTGGCAGCATGAACGCGTGCGCGGCGCGGAATATGACGAGCTTGTCGAAACGTTCGTCAGCGCCGTGCGCGAACGCTGGCCGCACGTGCTGTTGCACTGGGAGGATTTCGCCATCGGCAATGCCAACCGGCTGTTGGCACGCTACCGCGATCAATTGTGCACCTTCAATGACGACATCCAGGGCACCGCCGCGATTGCGGTCGGCACGCTGTTGAGCGCCATCAATGTCACCGGCACGCCGCTCCGCGAACAGCGCATCGTCGTCCTCGGCGCCGGCTCCGCCGGCACCGGCATTTGCGCGCTGATCGTCCGCGCCATGGTCGATGCCGGCTTGAGCGAAAGCGAAGCGCGCAGCCGTTTCTATCTCGTCGACCGCGACGGCTTGCTCGTTGAAGGCATGAATGCGCTGCAATCATTTCAGGCGCCGTTCGCGCAAAGCCGCGATCGCATCGCCTCATGGCCGCGCATGGCCGACGGCCATATCGGCCTCGCCGAAGTCGTCAGCAATGCCAAGCCTACCGTGCTGATCGGCACGTCGGGACAGGCGCATGCGTTCCACGAGGCCGTGGTGCGCGAGATGGCGACGCATGTGCAGCGGCCGGTGATCTTTCCGCTGTCGAACCCGACCGAACGCAGCGAAGCGACACCCGCCGATATCGACGCCTGGACCGAAGGTCGCGCCGTGATCGGCACCGGAAGCCCGTTCCCGCCGATCGAACGCGACGGCAAAATGTTTCGCGTCGATCAAACCAACAATGCTTATGTCTATCCGGGCATCGGGCTCGGCGCGATTGCGGTGAAGGCCAAACGCATTTCGGATGCGATGTTTCTTGCGGCGGCGCGCGCCATCGCCGAATTGTCGCCTGCCAAACGCGATCCGAAGGCCAATCTGCTGCCGCCCTTGGTCGAGATCCGCGACGTCACCTTCCACGTCGCGCAGGCGGTCGCCAAGCAAGCGCTGGCCGAAGGCCTTGCGGCGGCCATGCCGGACGAAGCCGTCGCCGCCGCGATCAAAGGCGTCATGTGGGAACCGGTCTATGCAACGTATCACCGGCGTCGCGGCCGCTGACTGGACTTGGCGCCATTCCACCGGGCGATCAGCGCGAAATCGGTGGCGAACATGCCACACATTTTTTTCCCACCTCAACGCCGACGGCCTCGGCAAACACGAGTCCTTCTTTTTGATTAGAATAAGTCGAAGGCACAAACGGCATTGCCTTTTGAATCATTTTAAGAAGGAATTTTTATCAGGCTATTTGGTTGTACATCGCGTACTCGATAAACCTATCGAGCAAGGTGTAGCCGTTTCACATCGGGGTCAGCATGCCGTCGTATCGACTGCGTCCGTTCCGCTACCAGGCCATATCGACGCTTGCGATCGTCACCGCGATGATAAGTGCACCTAGAGGCCAAGCGCAGGCGCAGCAGGGACCTCCCGCGAACGAGCAAGTATCTCCCCAAGGAACGCCACAAGTATCGCCACAAGAACAGCAGGCGACACCCCCGACGCCATCTCAGCCCACCACTTCAGCGCCCGCACCGACACCTGCGCCGTCAAAGCAACAAGGCGCCGCACCGCGGGCGGGAAATGATACGCATCTGCCGCAGATCCTCGTCAACGGCGCGAAGAAGAAGCCGACGTCAAAGCCTGTGGCCGCGATCAAACGCGTGCCCGAAGCGGTGCCGGTCGATGCAACGACCGCCGCGCAGGCCGCACTCGATGCCAAGACGCAGGAGTTCAACAACGCGCGCGACAATAACCTCCTTACCAAGCTCGGCGCCTCGACCACGAGCATCAGCCGCGCCGCGATCGAGCGGATGCCGCAAGCCGACAACCAGCCCCTCGACAAGCTCATCCTGCAATTCCCGGGCGTATCCTACAATTCCGCGATATCCAATCCGAACTTTCACATCCGCGGCGATTACGCCAATGCTCAAATCAGGATCAACGGCATCGTCGTGCCGGAAGGCGTCTCCGCACTCGGCCCGTTCCTCGACACCAATTTCATCGGCAATATCTCGCTCCTCACCGGCGCGCTACCGGCGGAATACGGCCTTCGCACCGCCGGCGTGCTCGATATCACAAGCCGCAGCTTCGCCACTCCGGGCGGCGAAGTCAGCTTCTACGGCGGTAGCAGGCAGACATTTACGCCGAGCATCGACTACGGCGGCAGCTTCGGAAACTCCGAGTATTTCGTCTCGGCGCGCGGCAATTGGAACGGACTGGGACTCGAGAGCGCGACGCCGACGCTCAACGCCATCCATGACTTCACCCAACAGGGCAAATTCTTCGGCTACGCGTCGTCGATGCTCGATGATTCGACGCGCTTCAGCGTGATCTCGGCGGCGTCCTACAGCCAGTTCCAGATACCGAATCAACCGGGCCAGCCCCCGATGGGCACCCTCGGCCCGGCTGGTCTCGATTCGAGTCAGATCAACGAGAACGAAATCGATCAATACTACCTCACCATGGCGACATTGCAGAAGCACGGCACCGACGGTGACGCGCAATTCGCGGTCTATTCGCGCTATGCCCAAGTTCATTTTCTTCCCGACGTTTTCAACGATGTCGCGTTCAACGATCAGGCCTCCAACATCGTCCGGCAAAGCACTATGACCGGCACGCAATTCGACACATCGTATATCGTCAATGATCGACACACCTTGCGGGCGGGCTTTGCAGTCAGCGGCGAGCAAACCAATGTCAGCGATGTTGCGACGGTCGTGGATGCGACGACGCTCGACATAGAAAACGTCATCGACAAGACCTCGCTCCTGGGCTGGAATCTTGGCACCTATGTCCAGGACGAATGGAAAATCTCCAACACGCTCACTCTAAATGCCGGCGTACGTTTCGATCAGTTGTACCAATTCGTCGACACCAATCAGTTCAGTCCGCGTATCGCACTGGTTTACAAACCTTCCGACGGAACGAGCATTCACGCCAGCTATTCGCGATATTTTACCCCGCCGTATCAGGCACAGGCGACACAATCCAATTTCGCGCTGTTCAACGGCACCACCGTGGCGTCCGATATTCAGCAGGCTGATCCGGTCAAGCCCGAGCGCTCTAATTATTTCGATGTCGGCGTTGATCAGGTCGTGGCGCCCGGTCTGTCGATGGGGGTGGACCTTTATTACAAGCGCGCGAAAGACATGCTCGACGACGGTCAATTCGGCAATGTGCCGATCTTGACCCAATTCAATTGGGCGAACGGCTACAGCGAGGGCGGCGAATTCAAGGTCAACTATACGCGAGGCAATTTCAACGCCTATGCCAATTTTGCCTACAATATTTCGCGTGCGACAGGCCCGGAGTCGAGTCAGTATCTTTTTGACGCCGATGAATTCGCTTATCTGCAGACGCATTGGCACTATACCGACGACATGCAGCGCATGACGGGCTCGGCGGGAACGTCATATCGTTTCATGGATACGACCACGGTTTCGGCAAACCTGATCTACGGCAGCGGTCTTCGCTCGGGAGAATTCCCATTGAACTTCCCGAACGATTCACATGCGGCGCCTTACGTCTCCGTCAATACCGGCATAGCGCACGACGTCCGCTGGTCGACCGACTATAAGCCGCTCACCGTGCGGTTCGATGTCGTCAATCTGTTCGACAGGATCTATCAGCTCCGCACCGGAGACGGCATTGGCGAATTCGCTCCTCAATACGGCGCGCGACGCGGATATTATTTCGGCCTATCGCAGAAGCTGTAAGGTTCGGATTCGATCGCCGGCAATAAACTGGTTTGATCAGTTTTGCGGCTTGGCACGAAAATCGACGGGAACGCTGAAGGTCAGGTTGTCATCGGCAACCAAAGGCGGCGGCGCGGGCACCGGATCCGCGCGCTGCAGCATCGCCAGTGCCGCTTCGTCGAAGGAGGCATCGCCCGAGCCTTTGATAATGCGCGCCGATACGACATGTCCAATGCGGTCGAGGACAAAACCCACGATCACTTCGGCGCTTCGCATGACCCGGTCCGACGGATAGCGTTTGAATTTGTTGAAATGCGCCGCGAGTTCCTTCTCCCAGGTGACGCGCTGGCGCACGGCGCTCTCGCCGATCCCCGGCGATGGCGCGACGGAACCGGTCGATTGCTCGGCGTTCTCGACCGTCGGCACCGCGGTTTGCTCGACAGCCGGAGAGGCTTCCGAAGGATCGGCTGCCGCCGTCGCCGGCGTCGGATCGTCTTTGACGGGCTTTTGTGTCGCATTGGGCGAAACCACGCGCTCGGGATCATCGGTTTCGGTCGGCGCCGCCTTGGGCAGGTCCGTCTGCTTTTCGACCTGTTTCTGCTCGACGACCTCGGGCGCAGGCGCCGATGCATCGGTATCGGGCCCGACCGGCAGGTTGGACGGATCGAGACGCGGCGACATCAACTCGACGCCGATCTCGATCGCCGGCGCGCCGAGATCGTCGTCGGTTTGGTTCGGCTGCATCGCGCCGAGCGCGATCGCGACGCCGCCGGCATGGATCGCCAATGCACCGAGCGCCGCCGAGATCCAGACGATCTGCGACAGGTGCCGCGGCCGTTCGCGGCCCGGCCTCGTTGCAACCTGACGATCGGCGCCGGCCCGTCTCATGGCTTCACGTCCGTCGCCACCGGCTGCGCCGGATCGCCGGGAACGCCTTCTTGCGCCACCAGCGCGATCTTATTGAAGCCGCCGACGCGCAGCCGTTCCAGAACGTCCATCAATTCGCCGTACGGCACCGTCCGGTCCGCGCGCAGAAAGATGCGGCGGTCCCTGCCCTCGCCCGGTGCGGTTCCCGACATGGTTCCTGACATGGCATCGAGCGAACTGACGAGATCGACGCGCTTCACCGGGGTTTCGCCGATCGCAACCGCAAGATCGGACTTGATGGTGACATAGACTGGCTTTTCCGGCTTCGGCTGCGGCACTGCGGTCGATGACGGCAGATCCACCGGCAGATCCACCGTCGATAACGGTGCAGCGACCATGAAAATGATCAGCAGCACCAGCATCACGTCGATGAACGGCGTCACATTGATGTCGTGCGCCTCGCCGAAATCGTCATCGTCGTCTTCGATATCGCCGAGCACGGCAACCATGCGTCACTCCGCTGCCGTCGAGATCGCTCGCGTTTGAAAACGGTCGATGTCGCGCGACAGAAGACGGCCGACCGCACCGGTACCGCGGCCGACAAGATCGAGATAACCCTTCGTCGCGCGAGAAAAATAATTGTAGATGATGACCGCCGGGATCGCGGCGGCAAGACCGACCGCGGTCGCCAGCAACGCCTCGGCGATGCCCGGCGCGACGACGGCGAGATTCGTCGTCTGCGCCTTCGAAATCCCGATGAAGCTGTTCATGATCCCCCACACGGTGCCGAACAGCCCGACGAACGGCGCCGTGGCGCCGACTGTCGCGATGAGCCCCATGCCATAGCGGATCGCCCGCGCCTCGAGCTTGGTGATCTCGGAGAAGCGCGATGCCGCGCGTTCCTTGATGCCGCCTTCGCTGCCGGCATCTGCGGACATGCGGATTTCCTGGGTCGCCGCAGTGAGCAGCGCGACCAGAACGCTGTCCGTCGAACCGAGCGCCATCTGCGCCTCGCCCAGCGAGCGGCTATCGGCGATGCGGCCGAGATTGTCGCCAAGCTGGCGGCGGGCGCGAAAAAGCTGAGCCGTCTTGGCGATCAGGATCGTCCAGGTCGCGAGCGACGCGAAGACCAGACCAACGATCACCGCTTTGACCAGCCAATCGGCTGACAAGAACATGGACCAGGGCGACAGGTCGTGCAGCGGGCCGACCCCTGGGGATCGCGCTGCCTGCTGCGCAACATCGGGGGGCGTGGCTTGCATCGGCACAGCTTGCGGCGATTGCGCAAGAGGGACAGCCGGCGGCGCCGGTTGCGCAATGACAGGCGCCGGCGGCGCGGTCGCGCCGCTGGAAACCTGTTGCGCCTGCGCGACAACAACTTGCAGCAGAAGCGCCGCAGCAATTCCCCATAGCGTGCGCGAAAACGGCATCATACTTCAGCCCAGTAACGAATGAGATTGTGATAGAGCCCGCTGAGCTTGACGACTTCGGCGTCGTTCCGGCCGAGCCGCCCGACAAGACCCTGAATTGCAGTGTCGAGATCGAAGATCATGCTGCGGGCATGGGCGTCGCGGATCATGCTTTGCAGCCAAAAGAACGACGCCACACGCACGCCGCGCGTAATCGGCGTGACGGTATGCAGGCTGGTTGCGGGATAAAGAACGAGCTGCCCGGCCGGCAACTTGACTTCATGCGAGCCGTAATAGTCTTCAACGACCAGTTCCCCACCATCGTATTCATCCGGCTCGGACAGGAAAAGCGTGACCGATAAATCGGTGCGAATCCGCGTTCCGGTTAAATGATCGCCACGCACGGCGTTGTCAACGTGAACGCCGAAATGATGGCCTGCGCCGTAACGATTAAACAGGGGTGGAAAAATGTGCAGCGGGATCGCGGCGGCGACGAAGAGCGGATTGGCCGTCAGCGCTCTGATGACCCGCTCGCCCAATTTGCGCGAAACCTCGCCATTGGGCGGCAATTGCTCGTTCTTTTTGACCTCAGCCGACTGCGAACCCGCTGTGGAGCGGCCGTCCTCCCATTCCGCCGCATCCATGACGGCGCGGAATTCCGCGACGTCGGCCTTGCTCAGCACGTCAGGTATGCAGATCAGCATTCACCGGCACTTCTTTCGAATTAGAATGATTAGAATTTAGCTGCGAGCTCCATTCCGAGAACCCGACCCGGTGCGACGAGGACGAACGGCGTCCCGCTCTGATAGAAGGCATCGTAATAGAGCTTGTTGAAGATGTTGTTGGCGAACAGCTTCCATCTCCAGTTCTCATGGATCTTGCCGTCGAGGAAGGTGTCGAAGCGCCAATAGCTCGGCAGCGTGGTGCCTGCATTCGCGGCGAGGAGTGTTCCTCCTTGCATGGCCGACCGATAAGTCGCCTGTCCGCCGACCTCGAAATTGTCGGTGATCTTATATTTGGTGAGGACGTTGAACGACTGAGGGGCAATGAAAGCGAGCGGCAGACCGATATTGCTCGGCGTGGCCGAATGATCCACGCGCGTCTTCATCAGAACCAAGCCGGTATAGACGCTCCACTTGTCGGTGATGTTGCCCTGAGCGCCCATGTCGATACCCTGGACGTGATAGGCGGCGCCCTGGATGATCGTGCCCGTGCTCGACGAGCCGATCAGCTCGCGCGCATTGCTGACATCGGTGCGGAACAGCGCGATGGTCGCAAGTAGGCGACGGTCAAACAATTCCCATTTGTTGCCGACCTCCTGCGCCCTGCTCTCGATCGGAGAAAAGACCTGCGAGCCGGGGAAGGTCGGATTCAAACCGCCGTAATTGGTGGACGTTCCGTCAAGCTCGGCGCCAAGAGGATCAGACGCCGTTGCATAGGCCCAATAAAGGCTGGTGATGGGGATTGGCTTCCACAGCGCGCCAAGATTGTAGTTCCACATGCCGGAACCGCCAGAGACCTCCGCGGTGCTGGGAAACGAGTTGTACATTTTCTTGGCGGAGATACCGGTCTCGTCGAAACGAACACCGGCATTCAAGATGACGTAGTCGCGATAATTGGCAGTCCAAAGCGAATAGGCACTCTGGGTATTGACCCCGATAACGTCGGGGTTTCCCGTTGGCGTCGGGCTGCCGGAATAATTTTCGTACACCGTTGGATTAAGTACCGAAACCGGCCCGATGGAGCCGTTGGCGAACACGTTGCCTACTGCCTCCGATCCAAGGCCACTGTAGGTATCGATACTCACCTGCTCGCGCGAGACTTCCGCACCGGTAATAATCGTATTCCGGACCGGCCCGGTATCGAACTTGAATGTTGCGGATTGTTGGTCGGCGACAACATTCGTGACCTGGTAACGGGTTTGGGCATTGAGGCAAGCCGTCCAGCCTGCCGGATTTAAGCCGGCCAGAGTGGTTGCCGTTCCGCCGCCGCCGCAACTCGTACTTTGCTCGGGAATCGTGCCGATATAGTTCAGGACCGCTTTTTCGTCCCGGACCTTGTTCTCCAAGGTGATGAAATCATTGACGATGTATTTGCTGTCGACGGTGCCGAAGTCCTGCTGCACCTTCTGGAAGTCGCGATTGATGACGCCGTACCAGGTGTCACGCGGCACGCCCAGCGAGGTGACAGGAGCGCCCAAGAGATTGTTGTAGGGAACGCCGAAGTCAGGCAGCGACCACAGATTGGTGTGGACGTAATTCGCAGTTACGGTGAAGGAGTCGTTTGGCGCCCATTTCACTGCGGCCATGCCGCCGTCCCGATTATCGGTGGTGTAGTTGCGGCCGGCGACGCCAGCGTTCTGCCACACGCCATCGACGCGGACGGCAAGCGTCGGATTGATGACCTGGTTCACATCCAGAGTGACGCGCCGCGTGCCGTCGCCCGCGATCGTGGTCTCGGTGTTATAGAAATTGGTGTTCGCGGCCTGCTTGGTGACGATGTTCAGCGCGCCGCCTGTTGTGCCGCGTCCGTCGATGGTCGCTGCCGGGCCTTTCAGAATCTCGATCTGCTCGGTGAAGAAGTTCTCGCGAACGCTCACGGCCGGATCGCGGATGCCGTCGACAAAGACGTCGTTACGGGCGTCGAAACCGCGGATGAAGAAGCGGTCGCCGAAGGCATTGCCGCCTTCGCCGGTACCGAGCGTGATGCCGGGAGTCGTGCGCGCCACTTCTTTCAGGCTGGTGGCATCTTTGTCTTCCAGAAGCTCCTTGGTGAGGACAGTGATGCTTCGCGGCGTATTGACGATCGGCTCGGGAAATTTCGATGACGATAGCCGATTGGCCTTATAGGGCGCGTTTGGATCGGCATAGGGATCGCGGTCGGGCGCTAGCGGCGCCGTATTCGCCGCAGCCGCCGCAGCCTGCGCCTGCTGGGCCTGTTTCTCGCGTGCGGCGCGGCGCAATGCGTTGCGGGCACGAATTTGCTCAGGGGTCGGCTTGCTGACGACGGGCTTCTTGCGTTCGACCGGCGCATCGACCGTGACGGGCGCCAGCGGCGATTGCGCCTTGGCGCCCGTCACTGATGCGACCGCGATGAGGCAGCCGACGGTTAGCTTACGCGCCGAGTGAGACTCGACATTTTCATTAGCGAATGCTGCGCCGATGCTCGAACGCAACGTACGCGGCAGTTTCACGCAACTCATGACAATCACCCCCGCCCAGCACTAAGAACTTCGTCCCGCAGCCCCGCGGGATTTTTTTGTTGCCTGCGGTGTTCTTATGCCTCTCGCGGCGGCGGCGTCAAACAAAATACAGTATTCAGATCAACTATATACTTTGAATAGTTCGAATATACCGGACGCCGCGCCAATACATTTTCATACTTCCAATGTGAAAGAGTGTTATTTGAATTAGAGTAGTTCAAATCTAAGTATATCACGCAGGCTTCACCGCGCGCCGCTCAACCCCTACGCCGCAGAAAAACCGTAAGAAACCATACGGCTACGCGTCGGAATCCGAACTCGGCGGCTTCATTAGCGAGAACAGCTCGTCCACGGTCGCGCTGGCAAATTGCCGCACGCGATCGTTGTCGAGCGTGCCCGCGATCCTGACCTGCCGCACCACCGCATGAATCTCATCCCTGAAGTCGCTGAGAAAGCGAAGCGGGTCTTTAGAATTGTTCGCAACTCGCGCGATGAGTCCCGTCACCAATATCTGACACGCGATCATGCGGCCGTTCAGCTCTTCCATTTTCCATAACCTCGGTCGGCGTAAGCCGGCGCACCGTATTGCAGCAGAATCGACACTTCAACATCGCAACGGTTTTTGAAAGGGGTCAGCGTGCCGCACGGCCTTGATTAGAACTTTTGTAGAAAGGCAGTCGCCGCTGCGCCGGACAATCGCTATTCGCATCCAAACGACGCGTTGCCGCGAATTTTTGCGGCGTTGCCTGACGCGTTGCAGCTTTAAGCGGCGCGGTCGGCCGAGGCGCGGCCGACAAGCATGGTGCGCACGGCCTGCGGCACGGCTTCGACCGCCTTGCGGCGATAGGCCCATTTCGGGTCGAGTTGCGGCGGATAGACGACCATCGTCGCATTGGCCTCGAAGAACAGGACATCGCCTTGCGCATTCACGGCGAAGTCGACGCCGCCGTAATCGAGCTTGAGCGTCGTGCGGATCCGTTCGAGTCCGGCGATGGCGCGTTGCCCGATCGAGCCGGCCATGTCGTTCAGATATTCTTCGTCCCTGGCGCGGTTTTCCGGAGAACCCGCCATGTCGGCGGTGAAGTAATGAACCTTCCAGTCTCGCGAAATCGCCAGATGCAGCGGGTAAAGAGCACCATCGACGAACATCGCGCGATATTTCCTGAACATGCCGGCGCCGTCGCCGGCATCGAGCCGCTCGATCAGCCAGACATCATCGCCCGGGAAATCTTTCACCGCGGCGGCAAGCTGCTGCGGCGCATCGATCTGCGCAAAATGATAGCCGGTGTGAAATCCAGGCGCGCGGACGAGAAGTGGAAAGGCAAAGCCCGAGCTCGCAATCGCCAGCGCCGCATCGGGCGCTGTCAACATCCGTTTTGGTAGCATCGCCATGCGCGGCACCACGACATTCGGCAGTCCGCGCAGGCGTTCGACATTCGCGGCGCGGCCGGTCTTGAGCACAAGCGCGGGATGATTGATCACCGGTCGCGTCGTCCGCGCCACGAGTGATAGCGCCGCTTGCAGGGCTTCGCCGCAAAGATCGGCGTCGCCGATGCTGTTGAACACCAGATCATGCGGCGGGAGCGCACCACTCTGGTCGGCATATTCCGTCACCACGACCGTGGTGTGGAATTGCCGATCGTCGAGCAGCGCGTTTGTCGGAATGTTGCCGCCAGCCGCCGAGACCAAAAGCAGCACCGACAGCGGCACGGCTTCGCCGCGATAGGGCAGCGTCGTCACAGCGTGGTTGCGGAAGCCTTGGTCGCGATGCGCCTTGGCGCCGGTGGCGTCGCCGAGCGCGGCGAGCAGGTTGGCCATGCCGCGATGCGCATGGATATGGCCGGGCTCGATCTTCAGCGCCGCCTGGAAATGCGTGCGCGCCGCCGGGTGCTCGCCAAGCAGGAACAAAAGGTTCGCCAAGTTGACGCGGCCATTGGCATTGTCCGGATGCCGCCGCACCGCTTCGCCGAACAGGGATCGCGCGGCCTCGCGGTAGCCGGCATTGAGCACAAGCGTGCCGAAATCGTTCAGCGCCGTAAAGTCATCCGGCTTGCGGCGGATCAGCTCCAGATAATCGCGCTTGGCGTCCTCGAAACGGCCTTGCTCGCGCAGCAGTCCGGCGCGTTCGGCGCGCGCGTCGAACGCCTCGGGATCGCGCTCCAGCACAAGGTCGAGCTCGCACAGGCGGTCGGAGGCTGCGCTGGGCGCGCTTTCGTTCGTCACCGCCCTTGTTCCCATCGCGCGAATCAATGTTCCCTCGTTCTCGATCATAGGCCGAAGCGGAAACAAAAATCGAAGTGTCGGAACCGGAGCAAAAAGCCGCGCCCTCGCTGCTCGATCCTGCGGATTGGGACGCTTTCCGCGCCGAAGCGCACGCCCTGCTCGACCGGCTGATTTCGCGCCTCGAACACGCCAAAGACGGCCCGGTCTGGACGCCGATGCCCGACAGCGTGAAGCGGCATTTGGCGAAAGCGCCGCCGCACCAACCGCGCGGCGTGCATGATGTCTGCGACGACCTGACGAAACTGATCCTGCCCTACGGCACCGGCAACACTCATCCGCGGTTCTGGGGCTGGGTTCATGGCACCGGCACCGCGGGTGGCATGCTCGCCGAAATGGCCGCCGCCGCGATGAACGCCAATTGCGGCGGGCGCGATCACGGCGCCATCCATGTCGAAAGATGTGTCGTCGATTGGATGGCGCAATGGTTCGGCTTTCCGGCAGCGACCGCCGGCGGCTTACTGGTCAGCGGCAGTTCGATAGCGAACCTGCTCGGGCTCGCGGCGGCGCGCAATCGCGCCGCGAAAGATGTGCGGCGCGCGGGCGTCGGCGGTGCGCGGCTCACCGGCTACGTGTCGCGCGAGGCGCATTCCTGCATCGTCAAGGCGTTCGAATTGCTCGGGCTTGGCCGCGAGGCCTTGCGCCATATCCGCACCGACAGAAATTTCGCGATCGATCTCGACCGGCTGCGGGCGGAGGTGAAGCAGGACCGCGCCGACGGTTTTGCGCCGTTTTGCGTCATTGCGACTGCGGGAGCGGTCAATACCGGAGCGAGCGACGATATCGCGGCGCTGGCCGATTTTTGCCGCGCCGAGAATTTGTGGCTGCATGTCGACGGCGCCTTCGGCGCGCTGACCATTCTCTGTCCGGAACTGGCGCCGCGGCTCGCCGGCATCGAACAGGCGGATTCGCTCGCTTTCGATTTTCACAAATGGCTGCATGTTCCCTATGACGCCGGTTGTTTGTTAGTCCGCGACGAACAAACGCTTCTCGATACTTTCGCCGACCGCGCGCCCTATCTCGCCAGCGACGCGGCGCTTGCCGGCGGCGAGATCTGGCCGTGCGATCTCGGCCTCGAACTGTCGCGCGGCTTCCGTGCGCTCAAGGTCTGGTTCACGATTCAGGAACACGGCACACACGCGCTTGGCGGGGCCATCGCCCGCAATTGCACGCAAGCCCGGAATCTGGCGGCACAGCTCAAGAAATCGCCGGCGATACGGCTGATGGCGCCGGTGGCCTTGCAAATCGTCTGCGCCCGTTACGAACCGCAAGGACTGGACGAAACGGCGACGGATGCGCTCAATGCCGAACTGGTCGCGACCTTGCAGCGGCGCGGCATTGCGGCGCCGTCGACCTGCCGGATCGACGGGCGGCTCTGCATCCGCATCAATATCACCAACCATCGCACCAGCGACGCCGACCTGACCTTGTTGACCGAGGCGATCGAAGCGATCGGCGCCGAGCTCGCCGCGGCGGCAGCGCAAAAGCCGAGACGGGCCGCGTCCTAAGCCTAGCCGCGCTAGCGCTCCGGCACATTTGTTAACAGATAATTAACCATAAAAACGCACGATAAGACGGGACGAAATTACATTCACAAGCTCCGCAAGGACTCCCCTCATGTCGCAAAACACGGCCGGCAACAGCGCGATCACCTTGGGCGATCCGGTGCCATGGTTCAGCGCACCGCTCATCGGCGACGGCGCTTTCAGCCTGCAAGTCGCGGCCGGCCGCTGGGTCGTGCTGAGCTTTCTCGGCTCCCCGGACGATCCGCGGGCTAAGGAAGAGCTCGCCAAGCTCACCCACGACGCGCGGTTGTTTCATGAAGACCGCGTCGTGTTCTACGGCGTCTTCACGGCGCCGCCGAGCGATCCATCCTATTATGTCGCGCTCAGCACGTTCGCGATCTCCTTTATCGCCGACTATGACGGCGCGATCAGCCGCGCCTTCGGCGCAGCAGACGGGCCGCGCACGATCGTGCTCGATCCGATGCTGCGCGCCATCGCCGACGTGCCGTGGGATTTTGCCGAGGGTCATGCCAAGACGATCCGCACCGTAGTGGCGGATCTGCCCTCGGTCGATGATTCCGCGGGCGTGCCGATCACCGCGCCGGTTCTGATCGTGCCGCGGGTGCTCGATTTTCCGACCTGCGATTTCCTCGTTCAATTTTACGAGAAACTCGGCGGCAACGATTCCGGCTTTCTGTTCGACAAAGACGGCCAGACCTCGACCGTCGTCGATTACCGGCTCAAGCGCCGCAACGATCTTTCCGTTCTGCATCCGCAGGTGCGCGACGTGATCCGAAGCCAGATCGTGCGCCGCCTTTTGCCCGCGATCGACCGCTTCTTCCAATTCCAGGCGACGCGGATGGATCGCTATATCGTCGCCTGTTACGACAGCGCCACGCACGGACATTTTTATCGGCACCGCGACAACGTCAACGCCGGCGGGCAGCACCGCCGCTTTGCCGTCACCCTCAATCTCAACGGCGATTACGACGGCGGCGATCTCACTTTCCCGGAATTCGGCACGCGCAGCTATCGCGCGCCGCATGGCGGCGCCGTGGTCTTTTCCTGCGGCGCGCTGCATCAGGTGACGCCGATGACGCGCGGCAAGCGCTATGCCTTCCTCGCCTTCCTTTACGGCGAAGCCGATGCGCGGCTGCGCGAGCTCAATAATGCCAAGATCGCGCAGAGCGAATTCCGCTATAGCGGCGGCGATGCCGACCGGCTGTTTCCCGGACTTGCGCGTTCTGCCGAAGAAGGCGACTCCGGCCAGGGGCTCAAGCGCCTCGCGGGTTAAGCGGAACGGCCAAGCCGGTGGCGCACCGCGCCGTGACATCGCCTTGCCATTCCGACCGCGCCAGCTAAAATGATCGCGGGATGGAGTCCCCCCGTAACCGCCGATGAGGCTGATGACTCCTACTGGGCGCTTGGCGTCGGTAGGAGTCCGTTCTGTGTTCAGTCTCGGGCTCTGACTGTCTCCAAAGTCCATTTGCCGGGAACGCTCGTTGGGCGCGAAGCGCATTGCGGGCGATTGTGAAACGCGCGACCTTTTCTGGAGGATTGGAATGGGATTTCTCATCGTGTTTTTCGGCGGCGGAGTTGGCGCTGCGTTGCGCCACGGCCTCAATCTCGTGGCGGCGCGCGCGCTCGGCACGGCATTCCCCTACGGCACGCTGATCATCAACGTACTCGGCTCGCTGGCGATGGGGCTGATCGCTGAATATTTCGCGCTCAAGATCGGACTGCCGCAACGCTGGCGGCTGTTTCTCACCACCGGCATTCTCGGCGGCTTCACCACATTTTCCGCCTTCTCGCTCGAGGCGGCGCTGCTCTACGAACGCGGCCAGCAGATGGGCGCGGCTATTTATGTGGTCGCGTCTGTCGTGCTCGCGATCGGCGCCCTATTTGCCGGAATGACGATTGTCCGTATGCTAGTCTGAACAAGAGAAGAAGTGGGAGGACGTCAGATGCAGGAGACCCAGACCATAGCGCCCCCGGCGCCAATCGCTGCCGAAAGCTTCTGGCCCAAGGGCTGGTGGTCGATCGTCGACTTCAAGATCGGCATCATCCCACTGCCGGTTTTTCTGATCTTGCTCGCGGTGATCGGCGGGTTTGCCGCCACCGGCACCGTTCCTTCTGACATCTTGATGGCGA
The DNA here is from genome assembly GCA_963746715.1 of uncultured Alphaproteobacteria bacterium. Lineage (GTDB taxonomy): Bacteria > Pseudomonadota > Alphaproteobacteria > Rhizobiales > Xanthobacteraceae > BOG-931. Next base: position 397,385 of record CAVVCW010000010.1, read on the forward strand.
TCGTGCTGCTCTCGATGGGCGGCTTCACCTGCGCCGAATTGGGTAAGCGCATTCCGATCATCCGCAATATCGGCGCCGCGGCGATTTTTGCCACCTTCATCCCGTCCTTCCTGGCTTTCCATCACCTGTTGCCGGCTTCGATCCTCAACTCGGTGACGCAGTTCACCAAGGATTCCAACTTTTTGTACCTGTTCATCGCCTGCATCATCGTCGGCAGCATTTTGGGGATGGACCGCGGCGTTCTCATCAAAGGTTTTCTCAAGATATTCGTGCCGCTGGCCGCAGGCTCTGTCGTCGGCAGCATTATCGGTACGCTGGTCGGCATTCTCTTGGGTCTTGGCGCCTACCACACATTCTTTTTCGTCGTCGTCCCAATCATGGCCGGCGGCGTCGGCGAAGGCGCGATCCCGCTCTCCATCGGCTATGCGCAGATCCTGCACCAGCCGCAAGGCGATCTGTTCGCCCAAGTGCTGCCGCCCGTCATGCTCGGCAGCCTGACCGCCATTTTGCTGGCAGGCACCCTCAACTATGTCGGCAAGAAATATCCGCATCTCACGGGCGAAGGCCGCTTGCAGCCCGGCGAGCACGACGAACTCGAATTCGAGGAAGACGGCGACGATGCCCATGTCGACGTGACGACCATCGGCGCCGCCGTCGTTACGGCGGTCACGCTTTATCTGATCGGCGCGCTGGCGCAGCGGCTGTTCGGCTTTCCGGCGCCGGTGGCGATGCTGATCATCGCGGTCATACTGAAATTGGCTCGCGCCGTGTCGCCGTCGCTGCAGGTTGGCTCCTTTCACGTCTACAAGTTCTTCTCGACTGCGGTCACATATCCTCTGCTGTTTGCCATCGGTGTCGCGTTGACGCCCTGGGACAAACTGGTGGCCGCGTTCACCTTGCCCTATCTCATCACCATCGTCTCCACCGTGGTGGGGGTCATCGCGACGGGATTTTTTGTCGGCGGCTGGATGAAGATGTATCCGATCGACACTGCCATCGTCACCGCCTGCCACAGCGGACAGGGCGGCACCGGCGACGTCGCTATCCTAACGGCGGGCAATCGCATGCAGCTAATGCCCTTTGCCCAGATCGCGACACGGATCGGCGGTGCGGTCACCGTGACGTTAGTGCTGATCATTTTGACGCAGATCGGATAGCCCCACTCCTTCCGCCACGCACGGAGAGAGGCAAAAGCCACCGCCTTCTCGCGGCGCAATCGCGTCCAACGCTAGCCGCTAGATGGGCGTTACCCATCCCTGCCTGTCCCAGTCCAGTGATGCACCTCACGGACCGCTCTTAGTGACGGTCAGCTGATGCCCAAAGCCGCTCGGGTGCGGTTTGCGAGACCGCCCGCGGGCACCGCACTCGCTCCGTAATTCGGATCGCATCCAAGAAAAGTCTCTGATGCAGGGACAAATTTTTTCAACTCCTGGTGATCCAGCGTTGCGCGGCAAGCGTATCTCGGCTGTCAAAATACCTTCTTCTTAAGACGCCAGGGCCGGCGCGACTCCCGCAAATCCTCAGTCCGCGCCAGGGGCCGGCGCGACTTCAGCAAATCCTCCCTTCTGCGCCAGCACCGGCGCCATCCCAACCGAGAATCCCATGAACTACGTCGTTCCCTATGTCGTTGCGCTTGTCGTCTTTGGCGTTATCGATGCCGGCTGGCTCAACACGATCGGAAAGCTTCTGTACCGCCCGGCGCTTGCCGACATTCTGCTCGACGACTTGCGCCTCGCGCCGGCGATCGCTTTCTACCTGACCTATCCGGTCGGGATCGTCGTCTTTGCAGTGATGCCGGGGTTACGCGCGGACTCGGTGCTCGCCGCGTCGTGCCATGCGCTTTTGTTCGGGGCGCTGGCGTACGGAACCTACGACCTGACCAATTACGCGACGCTGCGGCATTGGACGCTGCGGATCGCCGTGATCGACATCTGCTATGGCGCGCTGGCCTCCGGCATTGCCGCTACGGCAGCGGCGGCGATGGCGCGCAGCTTCACGCAGTAGTCTGGTCCGTACCGCCGGCTGCGATACCGCCAATTCCGGCAAGTCGGCGCCGTCACAGCCGGATGAACGGCTGCAGCAATCGGCCGATCCAGCCCTGCAGCCTGATGTCGCCCTGCATCGCCACGACCGCGATGCAGGTCTCGCCCTCCTCGACCACCTGATAATGCTCGATGCTCTCGTCAACTTCATCAAAATCGCCTGGGCCGTAGCGGCGCTGCGCGTCGCGATAGGCGCCTTGAATAACGCAGGTCCATTCCGTGCCGGTGTGGCGATGCTGAAGAAGCCGCGTTCCGGGCCCGCCTTTCAGCAGAAAAACCCTAACGTCGCCCTGCGCCGGCACGTGGACCGGACAGGTGAACAATCCGCCGCCGACCCGCCGCCAGCGGCCGACCGGATAGTATCGCAACGGCGCCGGAAGCAGCCCGGCCGGATTTATGTGCGCGTCCGCCGCGTCCGGCACGGTGCGATCGAGCCGCGCCATCGCGCTCTCCAGCGCTCCAGCGCTCATTGCGGCCGGCCCCGCCGCTTCCAGCAAAGCGCCGCCGACATGTTCGAACGCCCGCATTGTTCCCGCGCAGTGCGCGCACATGGCGACATGCGTCGCCACGACCACGGCGCGCGGCTCATCGAGCGCGCCCGCGGCGAAAACAGCCAAGGTTTCGTCGCTTGGATGATGCATGACGGTCATGACTCATCACCCAGGCGATTGCGGAGCCGCGCCATGGCGAGGCGCAGCCGCGATTTGACCGTGCCGAGCGGCAGCCGCAGCAGTCTCGCGATGTCGCCGTGGGCGCGGCCTTCAAAGAACGAGAGCTTGACGACTTCGGCCTGCTCGTCGGGAAGCTCCCGCATCGCCGCGCGCACGCGCCGTTCACGCTCCGCGACGCTCAGCGGTTCGTCGGGTCTTTCGACTTCCGCGGCTTCAGCAGCATCGTAGAGCGCCAAAGCCTTTACTCTTTGATCCTGGCGCAAGCGATCGACCCGCAGATTGCGCGCGATGGTATAGATCCAGGCGGAAGCGCTGCCGCGCGCCGGATCGAATTGCGCCGCCTTGTGCCAGACCGTGAGCAGCGTCTCCTGGGCGATATCCTCGGCGAGCTCGGCGCCTGCGCCTCCGCTCAGCAGCATGGCTTTGATGCGCGGCGCATAGAAGGCGAACAAGGCGGCAAAGGCTGACCGGTCGCGCCGCTGCACGATCGCGCCGATCAACTGAGCCGGCTCGACATCCTTTGCCGCCGCTGTGTCGCCGTCATCGCACATGCGTATGCCGCGACCCGCGACAGGACGGCGATCCCGGACCGGACCCAGGAAGATCGGCGACAATGTCGGCCGAGGACTTGAGTCCAGCATCCCCATGCCCGCCGTTACGACCGGCGCGGGCATTTGGATCAGGCAGGCTCTGATCCGATATGGCGGCGAGTGATCTAATCAACTTCGGCAATCGTAACCGTTACGTCATGCGCTTCCCGCGTCTGAGGTATTTGATTGACGGCGCGATTGCAAACCGGGCGAGCGCCGGCGCGCAATCCGCCGTTTCAGAACCGCCGATGATCGGCCATGGCCATGACCATGATCCTGGGTGGCCGCGGCGCAATATTGCGCCCGTCGCGGCGGCAAAAGGCCGCTTGGCAAGCGGTGCCGGACCTCTATAGTTGACGCGATAATCGGTTTGGGAACGCGCGGCAAAAAGCGCGGCCGAACCAACGCGAAGCGTCAAAAGACGCGGCGCTTAAGACGAGACCTTGGGGATGGGAACAATGGCTGTTTTGCGCACAATTTGCGCCCGCAATGCGCTTGCGGGTATCGCCGCTACGGCACTGATCTATTTGGTAAACTTCCTTACCTTCGCCCCGCAGGCGCAAGCCGCGGATTTCGTGATGAAGGTCGGCACCGCGACCATCAACGAGACGCAACACCAGTTCATCAAGTTCTACAAGGAAGAAGTCGAAAAAGCCTCCGGCGGCCGCATCGAGGTGCAGATCTATCCGGCGAGCCAGCTCGGCCCGATTCCACGCGAAATCGAGGGCGTGCAGCTCGGCAATATCCAGGGCTATGTCGGGCCGGTGGATTTCTTCGTCGGCCTCGATCCGCGCTTCGGCGTGTTCTCGACCCCGATGCTGTTCCGCGACGAAGCCAACGCGGCGGCCACCGTCCACGATCCCGCCGTCCAGAAGGCGGTGTTCGAACTGGCCGCGGCCAAGCGCATGGTCGGCATCGCCACCGAAGATCTCGGCGCCGCCGATTACGGCGCCAAGAACGCCATCATGAAGCTCGCCGATTTCAGCGGCAAGAAACTCCGCATCAACGGCACCGAGATGGAGCGGCAGAAAATGGCCAAGCTCGGCGCCACCGGCGTCGGCATGCCATTGTCCGAAGTCGTGCCGGCGCTCGATCAGGGCACCATCGATGGCACCATTTCGGGGCTGTCGGTGTTCGTCGCCTTCAAGATGAACGACCTGCTCAAAGTCGTTACAGAAACCAACGACACATTCATCATCTCGCTCGCCGTCGTCAGCAAGGCCTGGCTCGATACGCTGCCGCCGGATTTGCAGAAGATCGTCGTCGATTCCGGCGTGGCGGTGCAAGCCAAGACCCAACAATGGGAAGTCGATTTCACCAAGAAGCTGAAAGACGACTGGGCCGCCGTCGGGGGCACCGTGCACAACCTTTCCCCCGAGGATCTGGCGCAGATGAAGACGCTGCTCGACCCGGTCGGCGACGCCGCGACCAAGGACCAGCCGGCAGTGCACGACATGCTGCAAATGGTTCGCGCCGCCGCTGCAAAGAACTGACGACCCCGTGCGGGAGATTTTGCGGCGGTCGGCGGCGGCGTTGATGACAGCGCTGCGGATCGCCGCAGGCCTGATGCTGGTCGCGAGCGTCGGCATCAATTTCGCCAATATCATCGGCCGCTATTTTCTCTCGGTGTCGCTGTCCTGGGCCGAGGAAGCGATGCTGTTTCTGATGATCGGCTGCGTCTTCCTCGCCGCCGGACCGGTCGGCTGGATGGGGCGCCACATCCGCATGGATGTGGTGATCTCGCTATTGCCGCCGAGGGCGCGTGCCGGCTTTGAAGTCTTTTCCGATCTCGTCACCATCGCGACCTGCATTGCGCTCGCGGTCTTTGCGTGGCCGGTCATGACCATGCTCACCGAGCTCAATCAACGGAGCGCTTCCGCCAATATCCCGATGGTGCTGCCGCAGGCCGCGGTGCCGGTCGGGCTTGTGCTGATGGCGGTCCTGATCGCCGTGCGGCTTTACGTGCGCGGGGTGCGTCACGATGACATGATTTCGAGCCGCGATCCCACCACTGAGCCTGGCACCGGACCTGTCACCGGACCTAGCACCGGACTTGGCAGCGGACTTGGGCACTGAAATGCTGACGGGCTTTGTCTATTTCATCCTGCCGGCGATCCTTCTGCTCCTCGGCTTGCCGATCTTCGTTGTGCTGCTGCTCACCTCGCTCGCCGCCATCGTCTTTGTCGCCCATGTGCCGCTGCAGGCGATCCAGACCTATATGTTCGGCAGCCTCGACAATTTTCCGCTGCTCGCGGTGCCGTTCTTCGTGCTGGCGGGCGAGATCATGGGCCGCGGCGGCATCGCCAACCGCGTTGTCAACTGGGTCGTTTCCATTGTCGGCGGCGTGCGCGGCTCGCTCGCGGTGACGACGGTTGCCTCGTCGGAGCTGTTCGGCGCCATGGCGCATACCTCGGTCGGCACCGTGGTCGCCATCGGCCGGCTGTTGTTCCCCTCGCTGACCAAGCACGGCTATTCGGAGCGTTTCGCCATCGCGCTGATCACGTCGTCCGGCGCGGTGGCGGTGATTATTCCGCCGTCGATCTCGATGATCCTCTACGCCATGTCGGCGCAGGTCTCGGCGATCAAGCTGTTCACCGCCGGCATTCTGCCGAGCCTTCTCATCGGCCTGGTCGATGCGGTCTATGTACTGATCTACGCCAAGATCAAGGTGGTGCCGCTGTCGGAGCCGGCGCGGTGGAAGAATATCTGGGCCTCCACCAAAGACGCGAGCTGGGCGATCGGCACCATCGTCGTGATTTTCGGCGGCATCTATGGCGGCGTGTTCACGCCAACCGAAGCGGCCGGCGTCGCCGTGGTCTATTCGCTGTTCGTTGCGATGTTCATCTATCGCGAGGTCAGGCTTGCCGAACTGTGGCAGATCGTCGTGTCCTCGGCCGTGCTGATCTCGCAAATCCTCATCATCGTCACCGGCGCCGGAGTCTATTCCTGGCTGATGACGACAAGCGGCATTCCGCAAAATCTCATCGGCACCGTCACCGCGATGCATTTGCCGAACTGGCAGACCATGCTCTTCGTCAATGCCGGGCTGTTAATCGCCGGAAGCTTTCTCGAGCCGCCGGCCGCGATCCTGATCTTGACGCCGCTGCTTTTGCCGGTGGTGGAAGCCGCAGGCATCAACGCGCTGCACTTCGGCATCATCATGGCGGTGAACCTCTCGATCGGCCTCTATATGCCGCCGTTCGGCCTCAACCTGTTCGCCGCGCGCGCCATCTTCAACGCGCCGATGGGCATGATCTATCGCGGCGTGCTGCCGTTCGTGGTGGTGAATTTTCTGGCGCTCTTGGTGATCACCTATGTGCCGGCCATCTCGATGGTGCTGCTCGGGCATAGCCGTTGAGCCGACGTGCGCAGAGCCGCGAACGCCGGATTTGTGATTTTGCGGTGACAAGATCTACCGCGGGCGTTCACGGTCAGCGCAAGCGAATGTGATCCGGCCCAGCGCTGCAATCCATGTACTAGGGTTCCGGGAACCTGCCATGCTGCGGCGGGTTCATTCTTTGTGTGCTGCCCTCATTGCTCGATCATTCTTCCGTCGATTTGAGCGCTTATTTTACCGGGAATCGCCGGACACAGGTTGTGCATGGACGATCAGACGAAGGCGCCGCTGACGACGAAGACACTGGTCGCGCAGACACCGGGCGCGCGCGAACGGATTACCGGCGCGATCACCCAGCCCATCCATATGTCCTCGACATTCCTGCGCGATGCCGACAACCGCTACCCGGCGGGCTATGTCTATGGCCGCACCGACAATGCTTCTGTGCAACAGGCCGAAGATCTGATCGCCAAATTGGAGGGCGCCGAGGAAGCATTCCTGTTCGGGTCCGGCATGGCGGCAGCGAGCAGCGTATTGCTCGCGCTCGAAAAGCCGACGCATATCATCGCCTCGAAAGTGATGTATTGGGGCTTCCGTTCCTGGCTGCGCGAGATCGGCCGCTACGGCCACCGCGTCAGCTTCATCGAGACGTCGGACCTTGACGCGGTACGCGCCGCGGTGCGGCCGGGCGAGACCGGCCTGTTTTGGATCGAGACGCCGAGCAATCCGCTCTGGACCATCACCGATATCGCCGCGATCTCGGAAATCGCGCATGCGGCCGGCGCGATCTTGTGTGTCGATTCCACCGTCGCGACGCCGATCTTCACCCGCCCGCTCGCGCTCGGCGCCGACATTGTCATGCATTCGGCGACGAAATATCTCAACGGCCATTCCGATGTCGTCGCCGGCGCGCTCGCAACCGCGCGCGATGGGCAATTGTGGTCGCGCATCCGCGACCTGCGCGGCCAACTCGGCAATGCGCTCGGCGCTTTCGACGCGTGGCTTTTGACGCGCGGCATGCGCACGCTCGATATCCGGGTGCGCAGCCAGGCCAGGACTGCGGCTACCCTCGCCGAACGCCTGGTCGGGCACGCGGCGATCGCGCAGGTTCTTTATCCCGGCCTCGCCCAGCACGCCGGACATGACACGGCGCTGCGGCAGATGAGCGGCGGTTTCGGCGGCATGTTCTCCCTACGCGTCAAACAGGGCGAGCACGCCGCCATCGCCGTTGCCGCGGCTGTGAACCTGTGGAAGCGGGCGACGTCTTTCGGCGGCATCGAGAGCCTGATCGAACACCGCGCCTCCATCGAAGGCGACGGTTCGCCCTGCCCCGGCGACTTGCTGCGCCTTTCCGCAGGCCTCGAAGATGTCGACGAGCTCTATCTGGACTTGATGCAAGCGTTGGCGCAAACGCTGGCGCAAACATCGGCTAGCGTCCGCTGAAACGCATGCAGCGCCGATGCCGGCGCTGAAACCACTCTCCGCGATACCTTGCGGCTTACACCACGTTCTTATTGAAATAGATCGAGCCCAACAGCACCAGCACCCAGACCAGTGCCAGAAACCCGACGGCCATCAACACTTGCATGGCGACCTCTCCTTTGCCGGCGAACGTCCTCCAATTACCGTTTTTGTTTGTCGTCTTTTTCTCAATGCTGGCCGGCGCGCGATCAATCGGTTTCGCCCGGCGTCGCCACAACACTGTCGGCGGGCGCCGCATCGCGCAGCGTGAGCTCCCGCTGCAGCTTCTGCGCCTCTTCGTCCATGCCGATCCAGCGCAGCTTGCGAATGAGCTTCACCATTTCGTTCGACGCACCCGTGTCAGACGAGGTCTGCTGTTGCAGCGGCGTGTGTTGCGGCATGGCCATGAGCGTTTCTCCTCGTTTTTGTTGTCTGCGTCGCAATCTTCGGAAACCCGGCGGCGGCTTGCTGTTGCGCCGAGATGAACTCGCGCACGCCCCGCAACGCGACACATTGCGTTAGGTCGATACACTGTTGTGATCCCTCTACCGGCCCGATGCAAGACGGCAGCCGTGCGACGCAATAAATCTGAGCGCAGCGCAATATGAGTGCCGCGCAACACCGCACGATGCGGCACGAGATCAAAGCTTAAGTCGCTCGCGGTGCAGCATCGGCGCGGCGCAATGTGCGCCGGAGTTCCACGGCACGTTGGATAAGTTCGTCCCAGCTCTGTTTCGTAACTGCTTGCGGGTCGGTTCGAAGCAGGACTCCCCTCCCGTATGCAACGTGAAGAGATCCCTGCCGCCTTCGCTGCAACGCGCCGCAAAAGAAGGTTGTTTCAATCAACTCAATTTTAAGGATTTTCCCGCCTCAATTTTAGAAAAGTTGCGCAATCCTGCCCGGTCGAACGATGGCGCCTCTCCTCGCGCGCACCGTGCCGATCCGAGGCTTCCTATGAACGATTTCTGGGACAATATGATCGAGGCCATGCGCTTCACCTGCGAGGCGCAAGGCGTGATGTCGGCGCGGCTTTTCCTGTTCGCATCCGGCGCGCCGAACGCCGTTGACGAAGCGGCGCAGATGGTGACGGAAAAGATCATGGCTTTCACAACCGCCGGCATCGCCGCCGAACGCGCTTTGTCGGACGGGCTCGGCTTCATGGTTGCCGCCGAGCGCGCCTATTCGCCGCTACGCGATTGCGTGCATGCCAATAGCGATCGGCTGATCGGCAGACTGCATTAGAAGCCAAAAGCTCTCGGCTCTTCCTCAGCTCTTGGTCATGCAATCGTAGAGAAACTGCCAGCTTCTGCGGCCCGAGAGATTTTGCGTCCTCGCCTGCGTCTGGCAGCCGTTCCAAGCGTCCTTTTCCTCCACCCATTTCGCCTTCGCGGCACTCCATTGCTTGCGGGTCCATTTCGACACGTCGGTGACGGTCTGCGACGCCTGCGTGGAAAGCGATTGATTGGCCGGGGAACTCGACGGCGTCTGCGCCTGCGCAACTCCGGCGGTTAGCGAGACGGCGATGAGCGACATCAAGATCGTGCGTGAGCAACGCATCGTTATCTCCTCCTAAGACAGCGAAAGCTTCCACCCGCGCCGAGCGCGCCAAGGCAGAACCTTATCCACGGCGCGATTCGCGCCACCCACATCAACGATTTACGCAGCAATTGGTTCGCCAAGACGCCGCGGCGTCGATGTCGCGCCCGCGGACGCCGCAGGTGAATACCGCCGTCCGCCCCGGCCATGTGATGCCCCGGCAACACCCGGGGAGAATCGCATGATGGCCTGGTAACACTCGAAAAAACCGTAGGACAAGCCCGGCCGCAGGCTTTGCGCCTCGGCGCGCGTTTGCGACGCTCGCACGTTGCCGTTGTGGGGGCTGGATTGCGAGGATTGCTTTGCGTCGCGTCGGTGTAAGCGGCCTGGTCATTGCAGTGTTGATCGTATCGGCGTTAAGCGACGGTGCGCTGGCCGCGAAGAAGCGTGCCAAGACAGCTGAGCCCGAACTGCCGGCTTTGCCACCCGCCGTTCATAACTGGAGCGGGTTCTATACCGGGCTAAATGCCGGAATTGCCTGGGGCTCGTTCAATCCTGTCACATCCACGGTTCCGGATGGCGTGATCGGCACGCTCACGACCCCTCTCGTCGACGCGGCCGGCCATCAGACCGCGGGGCCCTTCGGTTTCGGCGGTGGCGTACAGGGCGGGTATAATTGGCAAGCCGGCAGTTGGGTTGCGGGCATCGAGGGGGACATCGACTATCTCAGCCTGAGTTTTCACGCTCGCACCTTTGTTCCTTTCGTGCTGCCAAGTACCAATGTGGTGGCCATCAACACTTACGCAACCGCCAATTGGGTGGCGACGCTGCGGCCACGTCTCGGCTGGACCAGCGGCGACTGGCTGTTTTATTTCACCGGCGGCCCGGCTGTAACCAAATACGACGATAAGTTCACGCTCGATGTGGCCGACAGAATCGGTGACTTCGCTTTCGCGCAATCGGGCGTGCTCAATGCGACACGGCTCGGCTATACGTTCGGCGGCGGCGTCGAACATGCGATCGGCAACAATTGGAGCGTGAAGGCCGAATATCTTCATTACGACTTTGGCCGTGCCACCGCGACGCAGGTGCAATCAACCGATCTCAACCAACTGACGACACAGAGCGCCGAACTCAAAGCCGACATGGTGCGGCTCGGCCTGAATTACCGCTTCGGCGCCGCGGATACCGCCGCAGCGTCGCCGCGGCTTTTCGACAGTGCCGGGGAATCCGCATCAATCTGGAACGCGTCGAATTGGGAATTCGACGTCGGCACGCGCGCCTTTTTCAGCAACGGCCTCGACGCGGAATCGAACCCTCTCATCAATTCACCGGACTTCGTCACCTCACGGCTGCTCTGGAGCAATCTCAACTCGCTCGCCGGAGAAACCTATGGTCGCATCGATCATGCAAGCGGCTGGTTCGTGAAGGGCTTTGTCGGCGCCGGCGGCATATTCAACGGCACCCTCCACGACGAAGACTTTCCGGCGGACGTGGTCTATTCGAACACCCTGTCAGGGGCCACCGGAAGCTTGGCCTATGTCAATGCCGATGCCGGCTATACGTTTCTGCGCGCGCCGGGCGCCAAGGTCGGCGCCTTTGTCGGCTACAACTTCTTCACCGAGCAGATGAACGACCACGACTGCGGACAGGTTGCAGGCGACGATACCTGCCAGCCGTCTTACGACCCGAACATGCTTTCTTCCTCCAATCAGATCCATTTCAACTCGTTGCGCGTCGGCCTGTCCGCCGAATTCATGCTGAGCGACCGCATGAAATTCGTCGCCGACGCCGCCTATGTGCCGATCGTCAGCGCCGTCGGCGTCGACGACCACATTCCGAGTGCAAGCTATTACCCGGAATCCGCTTCGAGCGGATACGGCACGATGATGGAGGCGTTCCTCAGCTACAACGTCACCGATCATTGGAATGTCGGTGTCGGCGGCCGCTACTGGGCCTGGAACATGCGGCAAGGGACGGACGAATTTATTTACGGGACGTTTGGTGCCGGGACGCCGTTCTCCGAGCCGGATCATTTTAATACCGATCGCTACGGTGTCTTCGTCCAGTCAGGCTATCATTGGGGCGACACGACGAGGCCCAATGCCGCCAACGCGGATACATTTGCCGCGGCACGGCCGATGAACTGGTCCGGCCTCTATCTCGGCGGCCATCTCGGCGGCGCCTGGAGCGACGCGAGCTGGTCGGATCCGTTCAGCCCAACGAGCAACGCGGGCTTCGAGAATGACCCGGGCTTCGGTGACCGGACGCAGGCGCATGGCCCGCTCGGCGGCGGCCAGATCGGATTGGATTGGCAAACCGGCCCATGGGTCTTGGGTGTGCAGGCCGACGCCGACTATGCGACGATCCGTGGAGACAACACCTGTTTCTCCGGCCTCGGCGGCATCAATTGCGAGCATCAGGTCAATGCGCTCGCGACGCTCACCGGCCGCGCCGGCTTCGCCTGGGGCCGATCGCTGTTTTACGTCAAGGGCGGCGGCGCCTTCGCCAGCACTGCCTATAATCTCAATGGCAATACCAACGCGCTGTCGCTCGGCACCGGCAGCACCACAGTCGATGCCTCCGGCTGGACCGCCGGCATCGGGCTTGAATATGCCATCACCGACCATTGGACGACGAGCTTCGAATACGACCACATCGGCCTTGGCGACGTGACCGTGCCGTTTCCTTCGGTCGCGACGATCAACACGCAGCATATCGGCGTCACGCAGTGGGTCGACACGCTCAAGCTCGGCGTGAATTACAAATTCAACTGGTTCGAGCCCATGGCTGCCAATTGACGGCTTCCCGTCCCAGCGCGTGTTTGCGACGCTCGCACCTTGCCCTTGTGCGGTGCCGGATTGCAGGGATTGCTTTGCGTCGCGTCGGTGTGAGCGGCCTGGTCATTGCAGTGTTGATCGTGTCGGCGTTGAGCGATGGTGCTCAGGCCGCAAAGAAGCGTGCCAAGGCGGCCGAGCCCGACCCGCCACCCTTACCGCCCGCCGTCCACAACTGGAGCGGCTTCTACACCGGCGTGAATGCCGGAATAGCGTGGGGTTCGTTCAATCCCGTCACATCCACGATTCCGGATGGCGTGATCGGCACGGCCACGGCGCCTCTCGTCAACGCCGCCGGCCACCAAACCGCCGGCCCCTTCGGTTTCGGCGGCGGCGTGCAGAGCGGATATAATTGGCAATCGGGGAATTGGCTTGCGGGCGTCGAGGCGGATATCGACTATCTGCACCTGAATTTTCCCGCTCGCAATTACGTTCCCTTCGCACCTCCGAACACCAACACGGTAGCCATCAACTCCTACAACAACGCCAATTGGGTGGCGACGCTGCGCCCGCGTATCGGCTGGGCGAGCGGCGATTGGCTTGTTTACGCCACCGGCGGTCCGGCGCTGACGAGATACGACGATGATTTCTCGGTTATTACGCTCACCGAATTCTCCGGTTCTCTATTATTCCAATCCGCCGAGCTCAAAACATGGCGGCTCGGCTATGCGGCCGGCGGCGGTATCGAACACGCGATCGGCGACAATTGGAGCGTGAAAGCCGAATATCTCCATTTCGACTTCGGGCGGGCCACCGCGACGCAGCTGCAAAACAGCGACCCCAGTCAGTTGATTACGCAGAGCGCCGAACTCAAAGCCGACATGGTGCGGCTCGGCCTCAATTATCGCTTCGGCGGCGCGGATACTGCCGCCGCTTCGCCGCAGCTTTTTGACAGCGCCGAGGAACCCGCATCGATCTGGAACGCGTCCAATTGGGAATTCGATGTCGGGACCCGCGCCTTTTTCAGCAACGGGCTGAACGGCGAATCCAATCCGCTCCTCAATTTGCCGGGTGATACCGTCACCTCGCGGCTGCGTTGGGGCAATCTGAACTCCCTCGCCGGAGAAACCTACGGCCGCATCGATCATGCAAGCGGCTTTTTCGTCAAAGGCTTTCTCGGCGCCGGTGGAATATTCAACGGTGTCCTCCATGACGAGGATTTTCCTGCGGACATTGTCTATTCGAACACCTATCTGACCGCCTCCGGGAGCCTGGCCTACATAACCGCCGATGCCGGCTATACGTTTTTAAAAGCGCCCGGGGCCAAACTCGGCGTGTTCGTCGGCTATAACTTCTTCAGCCAGCAGATGCAGGCCCATGGCTGCACGCAAGTCGCAGGCGACGATGTCTGCGCGCCGGCCGATCCGCCAAACACGCTCGAACTCACCGACGACGTTCAATACAACTCGCTGCGTGTCGGTCTCTCTGCCCAATTCATGCTGAGCGACCGATTGAAATTCGTCGCCGATGCCGCCTACCTGCCCATCGTCAGCGCTGCCGGCGTCGACGACCACAATCAGCGTCTCGGCATTTTCCCGCAATCCGCATCCATTGGCTACGGCACGATGATGGAGGCGTTCTTCGACTATAACGTCACACCGCATTGGAATGTCGGCATCGGCGGACGCTACTGGGCCTGGAACATGCGCCAGGGCACCCAAGAATTTATTTTCGAGACATTCGGCTCCGGGACGCCGTTCCCGGAGCCGAATGTGCCCAATGCCGATCGGTACGGCGTCTTCGTCCAATCCGGCTATCATTGGGACGACACCACACGGCCGGCCGGCGACGCGGACACGCTTGCCGCAGTCAGGCCAATGAACTGGTCCGGCTTCTATCTCGGCGGCCATCTCGGCGGCGCCTGGAGCAACGCGGGCTGGTCGGATCCATTCGGCCCCACAATTCACTCCGGCTTCGAGAATGTTCCATATTTCGGCGACCTCACCCAAGCGCACGGTCCGCTCGGCGGCGGCCAGGGCGGACTGGATTGGCAAACCGGGCCCTGGGTCTTGGGCCTTCAGGCCGACGCCGACTACGCGACGATCCGTGGCGACAACACCTGTTTCTCCGGCATCGGCGGCATCAATTGCGAGCATCAGGTCAATGCGCTGGCGACGCTCACCGGCCGTGCCGGCTTCGCCTGGGGCCGATCGCTGTTTTACGTCAAGGGCGGCGGCGCCTTCGCCAGCACCGCCTATAATCTCAATGGCAATACGAACGCGCTGTCGCTCGGCACCGGCAGCACCACGATCGATACATTCGGCTGGACCGCCGGCATCGGGCTTGAATATGCCATCACCGACCATTGGACGACGAGCTTCGAATACGATCACACCGGTCTCGGCGACGTGACCGTACCGTTCCCTTCGGTCGCGACCATCAACACGCAGCATATCGGCGTCAGCCAGTGGGTCGATACGCTCAAGCTCGGCGTGAATTACAGATTCAACTGGTTCGGGCCGATAGCTGCTAATTGATGGCGCCTGCCAATTGAGCACGCGCGGCGTTCTCTGATCTTGCCGACTTCAACAGCATCAAACAAACGAATGGGGACGGGTCTTGCGACCCATCCCCACACGACCGGCACCACGGCGCTGGACCGGAGACAAACGGTAGCGCAACAGCGCGCGGACACTACTCGACTTTCAACAACGCTTACGCGCGACCTGTTATGCGTTGCCGAGCGGCAGCGCGACGAAGCGGGTGGCGTCGCCCATTTTCACGCGCATCAGCACCTGATGCTTGCCTTGCGACTTGGCGTCGGTCAGTGCCTGGCGAATATCGCCGGCATTGGCGACGGCCTTGCCGCCGACATCGAGGATGACGTTACCGGTCTGGAAGCCCTGCTCTGCCGCAGGACCGTCCGGATCGACCGCCGTGACCACGACGCCCTTGTCGCCCGAACCGGCGACTTGGCTCGCCGGCGCGACCTGCAGGCCGAGATGCGGCACGCCGCTCGGCGCGTTACCGTTGTCATCGGCTTTGGCCTGGCGCTGATCGGTCGGCATCTGGCCGAGCGTCAGCGAGATGGTCTTCGCCTGGCCGCTACGGATGATGTCGAGCTTCACCGTCGCGTCCGGCGCCATCATGCCGATGGTGCGGGCGAGATCGCGGGCATCCTTCACCGCAGTGCCGTTGACCGCGGTGATGACGTCACCCAATTCGATGCCGGCCTTCGCCGCGGGGCTGTCCTTCTGCGGCTCGTCGACCATGGCGCCTTGCGCACTCTTCAAGCCAAGGCTGTCGGCAATGCCGGCCGTGACCGGCTGAATCTGCACGCCGATCCAACCGCGCGTGACGCGGCCGTCCTTCTTGAGCTGCGCCACGACCATCTTCGCGGTATCGGCCGGAATATCGAAGCCGATGCCGACCGAACCGCCGGACGGCGAATAGATCGCGGTGTTGACGCCGATGACATTGCCGTCGACGTCGAAGGCCGGTCCACCCGAATTGCCCTTGTTGATGGGCGCATCGATCTGGACATAGTCATCGTAGGGACCAGCGCCGATGTCGCGGCCGCGCGCCGAGACGATGCCAGCGGTCACCGTGCCGCCGAGGCCGAACGGATTGCCGACCGCAACCACCCAGTCACCGACCCTCGGCGGGGCCGAGGCAAAGCTGACGAAGGGGAAGTCCGACTTGCCGTCGACCTTGATCAGCGCGAGGTCGGTCTTCGCATCGGTGCCGATGACCTTCGCGGTGTAGACCGTACCGTCGTCGGTGGTGACTTGCACCGACTTGGCGTGATCGACGACATGATTGTTGGTCACCGCATAGCCGTCCGCCGAGATGAAGAAGCCTGAGCCTTCGCCGGTGATGGTCTCATGACGCTGCGGCATGCCGCGGCCCATATGCGGGCCGGACTGGTCGCCGAATTGCTGGAAGAACTTGTCGAACGGCGAGCCGGGTTGCGCCGGAATATTCTGCTGATTGTCGCCGTCGTTCTCGTCGTCCTGCATCATGGCCGGAGCGGCGGAGGCCGGGATCTTGACGCGCACCGAAATCACGGCGGGCTTGACCTTGCCGACAAGGTCGGCGAAGCCGGGCGGATGTTGCGTGGTGGAATCGGCCGCGCTCGCGCTCGACGTGTTGAAAACCTGCGACCAGTTGGTGTTCGGTCCGGCAAGCATAAGCGCCGTGCCGACGGCCGCCACGGAGGCCAACAATGTGAGGCGCCGCGCCGACAGCGCGAAGCCCTTCTTGGGCAAATTGCCTTGAGTCATTTCCATCTCCTCGATCAATGGGGTCCCATTGGGTCCAAATGGGATTCAAGGCCGGGAAGCGCCCGGCCGCTGTGAAGAAGAAATGGCGTAAGCCGTCTTACAATGACCTGGAGAACGGATTAATTCTCGGACATAAACAGCGCCTAAACATTAAATTACCGAAAGAAAGTGCATTCACTATAATGCGATGATGCGCGGACAAAATCATGATGCGCGGACGAAATGCGGCCAAAGCGCACGAACGCGCAACGCCGAAAGCGAGGGAGGAGTTTTCAGTGACGCAAACACCGTCTGGGTTTTCACGCCGTGGTTTCATCGCAGGCCTCGCCGCGGCGCCGACGCTCGGCGCGACAGCCGCACCGGCTCTCGCTCAGCAAACAGCCGCGAGCCCGGCGGCGCTGGCGCAAGCCGCGTTGAAAGACGCCAAAGGAACCAAGCTCGTTCTGCTCGGCACCGGCGCCGGCCCGGTGCCGGGGCGCACGCGGCGCATGACATCGCATGCGATGGTGAGCAACGGCGCGGTCTATGTGCTCGATTGCGGGCTTGGACTGACCGATCGCTTCGCCGAGGCGGGACTGTCCTTCAACGCGGTGCGCGCGATCTACATCACCCATCATCACTTCGATCACAATGTCGAATACGGCCCGTTCCTTGCCATCGGCTGGGTGCAAGGCATGCCGCTCTCGGTGCGCAGCTATGGCCCGCCGCCGCTCAAGCAGATGACGGAAGATTACATCCGCTCGATGCGCACCACGTTCGATTTCTGGGCCGAGGACATGAAGATGAGCCCGATGCAGGCCATCGACGTGACGGAAATCGCGCAAGCCGGGCCGGTGATGCAGGACGATAATGTCAAAGTCTCCGCCACCGTGGTGCAGCATCCGCCGGTGAAGCCCGCACTCGGCTACCGGTTCGATTTTCACGACCGCTCGATTGCCTTTTCCGGCGACACGACGCCGATCGAGGCGGTGGCGCAGCTGGCCAAGGGCGCCGACGTGCTGGTGCACGAAGCAATGTATCTGCCGGCGCTCGTCGACTACCTGCATGCGCAGATCGCCAAGGGACGTCCGGTCAAGTTCGACGACTATATGGCGCATATGAATGCCGATCATTCTCCCGCCGAAGACGTCGGCCGCATCGCGCAGGAAGCGGGCGTCAAGACGCTCGTGCTGTCGCACCTGACGCCGGCCATCGACAGCATCAGCGACGACACCTGGCGCGCGGCGGCCGCGAAGAATTTCGAGGGCGAGATTATTGTCGCCCACGATTTCACGGTGGTCTGACGGTGATTAATTGCGCATGATCTTTTCGGAAAACCGGCTCCCGCTTTTCCGGATCATGCGCTATTTTCCGCCGCGTTTCACCCGGCGCGCCAGATAGTCGAAATTGACGACGAATTGCTCGGGCCGGCTGATGTCGTGCTTGAGCTTCTCGATGTCCTCGCGCGGGAATTCGGGCGCGAGATTGCCGGCGGCTTCCGCGAGCAATTGCACTATGGCGCCGTTCTCCAGCATGATGGTGCCGATTACGGCTTCCTCGATCGTCGCGCCAGTAACGACGATGCCGTGGTTCTTGAGCAGCACGCCCCTGCCCGCGCCGAGCGCGCGCGCGACGCCCGCGCCCATGGCGTGGCTGCGAATGAGATTGATGGTGTCGGCATAGTTGCCGAGCGCCTCGTAGAACAGCGCGCCGGGTTGCGAATAGGTCTTCAGGCTGCGCGTGGTCGCCGACAAAGCCGTGGCATAGGTCGGGTGCGTATGGATGACGCAATTGACGTCCGGGCGGACCTTGAAGATCTCGGAATGGATATAGACCTCGCTGTGCCGCCGCGCGGTGCCGGCCACCACATTTCCCTCGAGATCGATGGTGAGAATGTTCGCCATCGTGATCTCGTCGAGCCCGATGCTGTGCGCCTTCATGAAGAACAGGCCCGGATCATCCGGCAGCCGAAACGAGATATGGCCGCGGGTGAAATCGTCTTGGCCTTGGCTGACCAGGATCTTGCCGGCGAGGATCAGCTTCTGCTTGATCGCGTTGTGCGACGTCTTCGACGACGCCTTGCTCGCCCCCTTGGTTGAAGCCTTCTTGAGTTTCGCCTTGGCCATTTTTCCTCACCTGTTCGATTTGCGGGCAGCTTCGAAGTTCCGCGCGCAACAAAACAGGGAATGATCGAATTCTCAAGGGATTTATACGAGTGAGGCAGCGCCGCGTGGGGGCACGGCGCCGCCTCTCGAAAAGCGCCCGGGGATTGTGGCTTAGGCGGCTTTCCAATTCACCTGTGATTCCGCCACCGAGGTCAACTTCTTGTCGGTCGCCTTTTCTTCCTCGAGCGTCTGGTTGAGCAGCGTCACTACGTCGTTATGGCCGAGCTGCTTCGCCCACGCGATCAGCGTGCCGTAGCGCGTCATCTCGTAATGCTCAACGGCCTGGGCGGCGGCGATCAACGCCGCGTCGAGCACCGTCTTCTTGTCGACTTCGCCGGCGACTTCCTTGGCTTCCTTGAGAATGCCGTCGATCGCCGGGCAATCGACGCCCTGCGCTTTCTGGCCGGTCAATTGAAACACCTGATCCAGGCGCTTCACGTGATTCTCGGTTTCGCGCAGATGCGTCTGAAAGCCCTGCTTGAGCTGCGGATCGCTCGCTTTCTCGATCATGTCGGGAAGCGACTTCACGATCTGCTTCTCGGCGTAGTAGATGTCACGCAGCTGGTGCGTGAACAGGTCTTCCATTGTCTTGATATCTCGTGTGAACAGGCCCATCGGCTGCCCTTTCTCTTTTTGTGGTTTGTGGGGCGGCCGGATTTCCACCGGCCAAGCTTACGAGCGGCAACGCATCAAAGCGCTGACGGTTCGTATATCGACCGCTTTGCAGCGGCCTCGCCGTTAGGCGGCGAAATAGAAGGCATAAATAAAAACAAAGGCCACGACTGCCACGGCCAAGCCAACGCCAAGAACATAACGAACATTATGTCCGGTAACACCCTGTCGGGCCTCGTCCTTGGGAAGAACCGCGCGCTGCTCGTGCGATGGCGCGCCGTTTGTCTGACTCATGGCAAGACTCCTTTCGTGCCGTCGTGAGAAAAACGACGCGAGGATGAGCGCCTTGGCCATCCCCGCTCATCGCTCAGCGCGACCGTCCCTACGGCTGCGACTTCAACCAGTCGTCGACGTTCTTGCGCACCATGTCCTTGGCGATGCCGTAGCGCTGCTGGATCTTACCTTCCAGCTGATCGCGCTGGCCGTTGACCTGCGTGAGATCGTCGTCGGTGAGCTGACCCCACTTTTCCTTGACCTTGCCTTTGGCCTCTTTCCAGTTTCCTTCAACGCGATTCCAGTCCATTTGCATAACCTCCGAATACTCGTTCGCTTAGACAACGTCTGTCGCGCACCGACGTTCCGCGAAAGTTCGGAGGCGGCACGTAGCAAATGACGTATGCGGGAACTGGAAAGACCATCACTCGCATGGAACTGGAACGTGAATGCCGCAGCCGAGTTGTCGCCTGAGTACGCTTTGAGTCGTTTGCTCGCGTTCGAGCAAACAGGCTCCCAGAGGGACAACAGGAGAAACGTAAAATGAAAATGAAAAAGACATTGATGACGACGGTTGCCGCGGCGGCCCTTGTCGGCTTCACTGCAATGGCAACGGCGCAGACAATGCAAGCGCCCGCAGGCAGTGCGGCCAAGCCGGAAAGCAGCCAGACCGAGCAGAAAGGCAACGTGGGCGGCGCGCTGAAATATCAGGGCGAGCACCCAGCCGAAAAGGCGCAATCGACCGACAAGACGGCGCCGTCAGCCGGCAACACGGCGCAAGGCTCGCCCAATGCCGCGCAACCCAATGGCGCCAAGCCCGATCAGAAAATGGGCCAGTCGCAGAAGCCCGAAACCGCTCCGCAACGCGGCGCTGCCGATGAGCGCGGCAAGACCGGAAATACCGGAACAAATACCACCGCAAGCCAGGGCAATTCGGGCGGCGCAAAGGCCAGCGGCGCGTCGGTCTCACTGTCGCAGGATCAGCGATCGAAGATCGGCGCGACGATCGGCAAGCATCCATCGGCGCGCGTGACCGCGAACGTGAACTTCAAGGTCTCCGTCGGCGCGACTGTGCCGCGAAGCGTCCATGTGGTCGAAGTGCCGGAGGACGTCGTCGAAATCGTCCCGCAGTACGAAGGATACGACTATGTCGTGGTCGGCGAGCAGGTGCTGATCATCGATCCGAACACCATGGAGATCGTGGCCGTCATTGAGGCCTAGCCGATACATGACACGCTGCGGCCCGCGCCAGATACCGGCGCGGGCCGTTTTTGCGTCACGCGATGCTTTAAGTTGCAGATACTACTTCAGCCGCCGCCGGCTTTTGTGATTGCCTTTGGTCCAGGGGCGCGGCTTGCGGCTTTTCAGGAAGCGTATTGCCGTGAATGATGTCGTGGATCGCGCTCAGCTTCGCGACCACCGGCGGCGACAGAATAAACGGGTAGATGTCCTGCAGGCCCATGGCGCGATTGAGGCTGTTGAGCGCATTGCTCAACGGCAGCCAGGTTTCGATCAAGGGCGACGGCTCGCGCAGCAGATAGGGATCGAAGGTGACATGGGCATCAAGTTCGCCGGGCTCGGCGAGGCGCGGATGCACATACATGCCGAAGGCGCGGGCCATTTCCAGCGTGTCGACGATATGCAGGTAATGCGCCCAGGTTTCGGCGAAGTCCTCCCAGGGATGCGAGGTCGCATAGGCGCTGATGAAATTGTCCTGCCAGTTCGGCGGCGCACCGTTGGCATAATAGGCTTGCAGCGCCGCACCATAATCCGCCGTCTCATCGCCGAATACGGCGCGGAAGGCTTCGATGAGGCCGCCGTCGCGCACCAGCACGTCCCAATAATAATGGCCGACCTCGTGGCGGAAATGGCCGACCAGCGTCCGATAGGGCTCGTGCATGGTGGTGCGCCGCTTCTCGCGCTCGGCGTCGTTGGCCTCCTCGAGCGCGAGCGTGATCAGGCCGTTGTCGTGGCCGGTCACGATACGCGGCCCTTCGGAGTGCCCCGGGCTCGCCAGAAAGTCGAAACACAAGCGGAAATTGTCGCTCTCGTCCTTCTCCTCGAGCGGCAGGTGAAGCTTCATCAAAGTGTAGAACAGTGTGTGCTTGGCGACCTCGATTTTGCGCCAGGCGACGACATTGCCGGCAATGCCCGTGTCGGGAACGGTCCTATTGTGCCGGCAGGCAGCGCAGTAGATGTCGGCGGAGCCGGCATCGACCATCCAATTGCAAACGCCGAACGAGGCATTGGCGCAAAAGCGATAAAGCTTGTTGTCGATGGCGAGCGCCCGCCAGATTCCCTGCTGCGCATCGCCCTCGGCCTCCAGCGCCGAGAGATTCATGATCTCGGGGATGAAGCCGAGACGATGCGAACACTTCACGCAAAGATCGTTCTCGAAGTAGAGCAATTGCCCGCAATTCTGGCATTTGAAGAGTTTCATCGGCGTCGGTTCCCCGGTCTTGCGCGTTGCGGCGCGCCGCAATAGACGACATCACGATGTGCAATTCGTTCCACAGCAGCCGCCAAGTTTATCAGATCAGCGGCCGCATCGGCAGCTCCTCGTCGAAGTGCTGCGCGATGCGTTCGAGTATACGCGGATTGAGCAGTGTTATGGTGCCGTTATTCTGCTTGAACATGCCCATGCGCTTGAGCCTCGCCAGCGTTTTGTTGGTGTGGACGAGGGACAGGCCGAGCGCGTCGGCGATATGCTGCTGGGTGGGGGGAAAGGCAAAAGTCTCGTCCTCCACCATGCCCAGCACCTTGGCGCGCTTGTAGAGCGTTACGATGAGAGCGGCGACGCGCTCGGCGGCCGTGCGTCGGCCGACACTCGTGAGATTTTCATCGACAAAACTTTCCGAACGCGAGCCGAGCCAGGCAACGTCGAAAGCGAGGTCCGGCACCTTGCCGAACAGCGTCCAGAGTCTCTTGCGCGGCAACACGCAAAGCTGGACATCGGTGAGCGCCTCGATGCCGAACAGCGCGGCGTCGAACATAGCCGCCTGCAGGCCGAGCAGATCGCCGGGCAGCATAAAGCTCAAAATCTGCCGGCGGCCGTCGGACAGCATCTTGTAGCGAAAGGCCCAGCCGGCATAGAGCGTAAAGACTTCCGGCGCCGCGTCGCCGATGCGGATGATTTCGCCACCAGCC
The DNA here is from genome assembly GCA_963746715.1 of uncultured Alphaproteobacteria bacterium. Taxonomy (GTDB): domain Bacteria; phylum Pseudomonadota; class Alphaproteobacteria; order Rhizobiales; family Xanthobacteraceae; genus BOG-931. Next base: position 420,258 of record CAVVCW010000010.1, read on the forward strand.
GGCACTTCAAGATGCTCGCGCTTGATCTCGCGGATCGAGTTCGAGCTCTTCGGTACTGATGCGTTTGAACAATCCATAGGCGCGTAATTTGCAATCATAGCAGGAGACCTGCATGGCCGAAGTCCTTCAAATTTGATGGTAAAAGACGCAAGGCGCTGTTATGGCAGCCGATAATCCGGGGACGGCTCAGCCTGGCCTGCGCTATTTAGGGAACTCGCGAGCACCCTTCGCGGTTCCATATTTTGCAAACCGCAAATTGCGTCATTTGACGTAACGAGTTCCCCAAGACGTGGGTATAGAGAGTTCTCATCGCCACCAGGGTGCCTAGCCGAGGGGCCACTGAAGGCTTCGATTGATCCCGGATTTTCATGCCGCTGCGGATGAAGATCCTCGTCAACCACCTGGCGCGACATTGACCGAACCGAGACCGCTTTCCCTCCTCAATCGGAGCCTCGTCGCCACGACCCTGCTCGCCGCCATGATCATGGCGGCGGCGTTCTGGCTCGGCGCTCGCAATAACGATGATGACGCCTGGGTGCAGCACTCGTTCGAGGTCCAGGCACAACTGACGCGCGTTTTGAGCCTGGTGCAGAGCACCGAGACCGGCCAGCGCGGTTATCTGCTCACCGGCCGCGATATCTACCTCGGGCCCTACCGCGTCGCTGTCGAGCAGCTGCCGCGAATGCTGGATCGCACGCGCGATCTGCTCAGCGACGATTCCCGGCAAATGCAGTCGCTGGCGCAACTGCGCAGCATGATAGGCGCCAAGCTCGATGAGCTGCGCAGCACGATCGAGGCCCACGACGCCGGCCGTCAGGACGAGGCGTTGGCGATCGTCGATAACGACAGTGGTTTTCGCTTGATGCAGCAGATCCGTCAGCAGATCGCCGCCATGCAGGAGACGGAAAATACGCTGCTCGGGAGCCGCCAAGAGGCTGCGGAGCGGTCCGCCATGCTGCTGCAGATCGGCGTTGCCTTGGCGTTTCTGCTCATATGTGGTGTCGGCCTCTTGATTGCGCGGTTTACCCGCGACTCCTTTGCCGCGCTGACGACCGCCCGCGACCGCCTGATCGCGTCCAACAAAGAACTCGTCGAGCAGGTCGCCCGCCGCGAGGCCGCGGAAAGCCAGCTCCGGCAGGCGCAGAAGATGGAAGCGCTCGGCCAGCTCACCGGCGGCATCGCGCATGACTTCAACAATATGCTGGGCGTGATCATGGGCGCGCATGATCTCGTCGCCCGCCGCATTCAAAGGGGCGATTTCAGCATCCAGCGCTTCTTGAGCGCTGCGACCACGGCTGCCGAGCGCGCGGCGACGCTGACACAGCGGCTTCTTGCCTTCGCCCGCCAGCAGCCGCTGTCGCCGCAGCGGATCGACGCCAACAAGATGATCGTCAACATGTCCGATCTGCTGCACTCGACATTGGGCGAGCAAATCCAGATCGAGACGGTGGCGGCGGCCGGACTGTGGACGGTCCATGCCGATTCCCAGCAGCTCGAAAACGCCGTCATCAACATCGCCATCAACGCCCGCGACGCCATGCCTGACGGCGGCAAGCTCACGATCGAGACCGCCAATGCCTATCTCGACGAGGCCTATTGCCGGCAGAACCCTGAAATCCAGCCCGGCCAATTCGCCATGATCGCGATCAGCGATATCGGCGTCGGCATGCCGCCGGAGGTGGCGGCGCGGGCTTTTGATCCGTTCTTCACCACCAAGGCGGCCGGCAAAGGCACCGGCCTCGGCCTGAGCCAGGTCTATGGTTTCGTCAAGCAATCGCAGGGCCACATCAAGGTCTATAGCGAACCTGGCGCCGGCACGAGCGTGAAGATTTATTTGCCGCGCCACGTCGGTGATCCGCAGGAACTCAAGCGCCAGGTCGCCGAGCCGGTGCGCACCGGCGAGCGCAGCGAAATCATCCTGGTGGTCGAAGACGATTCACTGATGCGCCGGCTCGCCGCCGACGCGCTGCACGAGCTCGGCTATACGGTGTTCGAGGCCGACGGCGCCGCCGATGCGCTGGCGACGCTCGACCGCGTCGCCGACGTCAAACTCCTCTTCACCGACGTCGTAATGCCGGACATCAATGGCAAGCGCCTTGCCGACGAAGCGGTGCGCCGGCGCCCCGGGCTGAAGGTGCTCTTCACCACCGGCTATACCGCCAATGCCGTGGTGCATGGCGGCGTGCTAGATCAGGGCGTCAACTTCATCGTCAAGCCGTTCACCCTCGACCAGATCGCGGCCAAGATCCGTGCCGTGCTCGACGGCTAGACGATCAATTGACCGCGATGGCGCGGTCGTCGCCGCGCTGCGCAAAGATCCGTTGCAGGGATTCCCGCTCGATCGGCTTTTGCAGGATCGGAATGCCGGAGAACCGGGAATCGACGCTGTCGGCGTCATAGCCGGTGACGAAGACGAACGGCACGCCGCGCTCCGCCAAAATCTCGGCAACCGTATAGACGAGCCCGTCGCCGAGATTGATGTCGAGCACCGCCGCGTCGATCGACCTTTCGCGCGCCGCCGCCAAAGCCTCCGACGCGGTGCTGACCGGGCCAAGCACGTGGAAGCCGAACTCGGTCAGCGTTTCCTGGATCATCATCGCGACCAGCGCCTCGTCTTCCACAAGGAGGATGCGCGGCCGGTTCTGTTGCAGCAGCCCGATCCCCGCGCCGTTCTTGTCGCCGCCGTCACGCACGGCTTGGAACACGCGCGACTTGTTCAATTCGCTGCGCGGTACTGACAATCGGCAGCGCAGGCCATTAGGATCCCAATCGAAGGCGGCCTTGCCGCTGAGCTGCTGCTCGACGCTGGCGACGATCACCTTCAATCCGAAATTGCGCGCCGACGGCGCCGAGGTGACAGGGCCGCCGTTCTCGACCCAATTCAACTTCAGCGCATCGGGTTGCAGATCCCAGTCGAGCATGATCTTGCCGCCGGGCGACGACAGCGCGCCATGCTTGGCGGCATTGGTGGCAAGCTCGTGCAGCGCCAGCGCCAGGCCCTGCGCGGTCGCCGGCTGCAGCGAAATGTCGGGTCCCTTGAATTGTATCTTGTCGCCGGCCCGGTATGGCGCCAGTTCGTCGGCGACGAGCGTGGCGAGATCGGCGCCGTTCCAGCGTGAATCGGACAGCAATGTATGCGCGCGCGCCAGCGCCTTGATGCGGCCTTCGATCGCCAGGACGTAATCCTTGACGGTCTTGGCGCGGGTAAGCCTGATGATGGATTGAATCACCGCAAGCGTATTGCGGGCGCGATGATCGACCTCGCGCGCCAGCAGAACCTGGCGTTCTTCGGCCTCCTTGCGGTCGGTGACATCGACGGTGACGCCGGAGACGCGCACCACATTGCCCACGGCATCGACGCTTGCCGCCGCCGTGCCGATGCACCAGCGGATTTCGCCGTGCGGCCGCATCACGCGAAACTCGGTCTGCTGCGTGCGCGCGCCCGCCGCCATGCCCCGGCTGACCTCTTCCAACGGCCGCCAGTCGTCGGGATGAATGAGCGCGCGAATACTATTGGCGTTGATCTTGAAGGTTTTTGGGTCGACGCCGAAAATACGGTAGGTGCCTTCGTCCCACGTCCATTCGCCGCTGACGAGGTCCCAGTCCCAAGACCCCATTTGGCCGGCGGCAAGCGCGAGGCTCCTGGCCTGCTCGGCCTGCATCAGACGCGCATTCGATGCTTCGAGCTCGGCCGTGCGCTCGACGACGCGCCGTTCGAGCTGCGAATTCAGCTTCTCGAGCTCGCGCTTCTTGCGGAACAGCTCGACAAAGACCTTGACCTTGGCCCGCAGCACTTCCGGAATGACCGGCACCGGCACGTAATCGACCGCGCCCATTTCGTAGCCGCGCAGCCGGTCCATCTCGGTGAGATGAATGGCCGAAATGAAGATGATCGCCGTCTTGGCGAAACGCGGATGCTCGCGGATCATCGCGGCGAGCTGGAAGCCGTCGAGATCCGGCATGCAAACGTCGATCAGCAGAACGGCGACGTCGTTCTTCAAGAGAAATTGCAAGGCTTCGCGCGCCGACGACGTCTTGACCAGGTTCTCGTTGAGCTGGCCGAGAATGACTTCGTAGGACAAAAGCTTGTCCGGCTGATCGTCGACCAGCAGGACGTTGACTTTTTCCCCGGCTTCGGCAGCAACTTGTGCTTTTATTTGTTCTACCATGACCACCGCCTCAACGGTGCAGCCACATCCGCAGTGCGGACAGGAGCTGTTCGGTGTTGACGGGCTTGGCGAGATAATCCGAGGCGCCGGCGAGCAGGCATTTTTCGCGGTCGCCGATCATCGCCTTGGCGGTCAAGGCAATGATCGGCAAACGGCGATAGGCCTTGTTGCGGCGGATCTGCTCGATGGTCTGATAACCGTCCATCTCCGGCATCATGATGTCCATCAGGACGATCGCCAGCGACGGCGTCTCTTCGACGAGCGCAATCGCCTCCGCGCCGGTGGTCGCCGTCAGCACGTTCATGCCGCGGCGTTCCAGCGCGCTCGACAGCGCAAAAATGTTGCGCGGGTCGTCGTCGACCAGCAGCACGGTGCGGCCGACGAGATCGTCGTCCGACGAATTGAGCCGCTGCAACATATTCTGCTTTTCGACGGGCAGATCGGTGATGACGCGGTGCAGGAACAGCGACGTCTCGTTCAGGAGCCGCTCCGGCGATTCCACGCCCTTGACCACGATGCTGCGCGCCATGGTGTGAAGCCGCGTGTCCTCCTCGGCCGACAATTCGCGGCCGGTGAAGACCACAACGGGAATGTCGGCGAGGTCGCGGTCGGCGCGCATCTGCTCCAGCACCTCGAAGCCGGACATATCGGGCAGGCGCAGATCGAGCACGACGCAATCGCACGGTTCGGTTTGCAGCGTGTTCAAGGCCTCGCTGCCGGTTTCAGCGTTGACGATCTCGATGTCGTCATGGCCGAGCAATTCGCGGATGCTCATCTGTTCGGCCTTGTTGTCCTCGACGATCAAGAGGCGCTTGCGCCGCGGCTCGGCGAATTCCTTGATCCGCGCCATTGCCGCGTCGATGCCTTCGCGGGTCGTCGGCTTGTTGACGAAGGCGAAGGCGCCGCGGGCTAATCCATGCTGACGATCCTCGTCGAGCGAGACGATCTGGACCGGGATATGGCGGGTGAGCGGATTCTGCTTGAGCTGGCTCAGCACGTTCCAGCCCAGCATGTCGGGCAGGAACACGTCGAGCGACACCGCGGTCGGCTGATACTGCTTGGCGAGATTGAGCGCGTCGTCGCCGCGCATCGCGAGCAGCGCCTTGAACCCTTTGTCGCGCGCCAGGTCGACCAGGATACGGGCGTAGTGCGGATCGTCCTCGACGATCAGCAGGATGGCATCGCCGGCCTGGATGTCGAGCCTGTCGTCGGGGATTTGCTCGATCGCGCGCTCGGGCGCGATGTGCAATCCGGCCAAATGGGTCGACGTCGGCAATGTTGTCGCAGCCGCCGAAAGCGCGGCGTGCGCCGGCACGCTCGGGCCGACATACTTGACGGGCAGATAGAGCGTGAAAGTGGAGCCCTCGCCGGATGCGCTGCGCAGATGGATTTCGCCGCCGAGAAGGCTTGCCAATTCGCGGCTGATGGCGAGGCCGAGTCCCGTGCCGCCGTATTTGCGGCTGGTCGAGGCATCGGCCTGCTGGAAGGCCTCGAAGATCAGCTTCTGCTTCTCCGGCGGAATGCCGATGCCGGTATCGGTAACCTGGAAGGACACAACCGACGGCGCTTGGCTGAGCACAGGATGCTCGGCGCTCCACCCGGCGGTCGCCTGCGACACGGTAAGGCGGACACCGCCTTGCGCCGTGAACTTGAACGCGTTGGAAAGCAGATTCTTGAGTACCTGCTGCAGCCGCTTGGCGTCAGTGGTGATGGTGCGGCCGAGATTAGGATCGCTATGGACCTCGAACGAGAGCTGGCGCGTTTCCGCCTCGTGGCGGAACGGCCGCCCCACCGTGTCGAGCAGATTGGTGAAGAACACGTCCTCGGCATCCACCGTGACCGTGCCGGACTCGATCTTGGACAGATCGAGAATATCGCTGATGAGGTTGAGGAGATCGGTGCCGGCACCGTGAATGGTGCGGGCGAATTCGACCTGCTTGCCGGAGAGATTACCCTCCGGATTGTCGGTGAGCTGCTGGCCGAGAATCAGGATCGAATTGAGCGGCGTGCGCAATTCGTGCGACATATTGGCGAGGAATTCCGACTTGTACTTCGAGGTAAGCGCAAGCTCGGTCGCCTTTTCTTCGAGCGCACGGCGCGCCTGCTCGATTTCCTGGTTCTTGCGCTCCACCTCGACATTGCGCTCGGCAAGCTGCTGCGCCTTCTGCTCGAGCTGTTCGTTGGTCTGCTGCAATTCGCGCTGCTGCGCCTGCAGTTCTCCGGCGAGCTGCTGCGACTGCTTGAGCAGGCCTTCGGTCTGCATCGTCGCCTCGATCGAGTTGAGCACGATGCCGATCGATGTCGTCAATTGCTCAAGAAACATCGTCTGCAGCGTGGTGAATTCGTGGATCGAGGCGAGCTCGATCACGGCTTTCACCTGGCTCTCGAACAGAACCGGCAGCACGATATTGTTGCGCGGCGCCATCTTGAACAGCGCCGAGGAAATCGGCGTGGCGTCCTCGGGCATTTCAGTGATCAGCATTCGCCGCTTGTCGACCGCGCACTGGCCGATCAGACCCTCGCCAAGACGCAGCGCGCGCCGATGGCCATTGGCGCCGTCGTCGGCATAGGCCGAGAGCAGATTGAGTCCCGACTCTTCCTCGCCGTTGACTTGATAGATCACGCCTTGATGCGCATTGACCAGCGGCGTCAGTTCGGACAGCAGCAGGCGGCCGACGGTGGTCAGGTCGCGCTGGCCCTGCAGCATATTGGTGAATTTGGCGAGGTTGGTCTTCAGCCAGTCCTGTTCGGTATTGCGGTCGGTGGTGAGCCGCAAATTGTCGATCATGGTGTTGATGTTGTCTTTGAGCTCGGCAACTTCGCCGCGCGCGTCGACCTGAATCGAACGCGTCAGATCGCCCTTGGTCACCGCGGTCGCCACTTCGGCGATGGCGCGAACCTGCGTGGTCAGGTTGGCGGCGAGAAGATTGACGTTGCCGGTCAGGTCCTTCCAGGTGCCGGCGGCGCCGGGCACGTTGGCCTGACCGCCGAGGCGGCCTTCGACGCCGACTTCGCGCGCCACCGTCGTCACTTGGTCGGCGAAAGTCGCCAGCGTGTCGGTCATATTGTTGATGGTTTCGGCGAGCGCCGCGACCTCACCCTTCGACTTCACGGTGAGATTCTGCTTGAGGTCGCCGTTGGCGACCGCGGTCACCACTTTGACGATGCCGCGCACCTGTTCTGTCAGGTTGGCGGCCATGACGTTGACGGTGTCGGTCAGATCTTTCCAGGTACCGGCGACGCCCGGCACTTGCGCTTGGCCGCCGAGCAGACCTTCGGTGCCGACTTCGCGCGCCACGCGCGTGACTTCCGAGGCGAAGCCGTTGAGCTGATCCACCATGGTATTGATGGTGTTCTTCAGCTCGAGGATTTCGCCCTTCACGTCGACCGTGATCTTGCGGCTCAGATCGCCGCGCGCCACCGCCGTGGTCACTTCGGCGATATTGCGGACCTGTGTCGTAAGGTTTGCCGCAAGCAGGTTGACGTTGTCGGTCAGGTCCTTCCAGGTGCCGGCGACGCCGGGCACCACGGCCTGACCGCCGAGCCGGCCGTCGGCGCCGACTTCGCGGGCGACGCGCGTCACCTCGGCGGCGAACGATCGCAATTGCTCGACCATAGTGTTGAGCGTGTCTTTCAGAAGCAGCATTTCGCCGCGCACGTCGACGGTGATCTTCTTCGACAGGTCGCCGCCGGCGATGGCGGTCGCCACTTCGGCGATGTTGCGCACCTGCGCCGTCAGGTTCGACGCCATGAAGTTGACGTTGTCGGTGAGATCCTTCCAGGTGCCGGCGACACCGGGCACCTGCGCTTGGCCGCCGAGCTTGCCTTCGGTGCCGACTTCGCGCGCCACGCGCGTCACTTCGGAAGCGAACGCATTGAGCTGATCGGCCATCGTGTTGATGGTGTTTTTCAGTTCGAGAATTTCGCCCTTCACGTCGACCGTGATCTTGCGGCTCAGATCGCCGCGCGCCACCGCCGTGGTCACCTCGGCGATGTTGCGGACCTGCGCGGTCAAATTGCCGGCCATCGAGTTGACCGAGTCCGTCAAATCCTTCCAGGTGCCGGCGACGCCTGGGACATTGGCCTGACCGCCGAGCCTGCCTTCGGTGCCGACCTCGCGCGCGACACGCGTCACTTCGCCGGCGAAGCGATTGAGCTGATCCACCATCGTGTTCAGCGTTTCCTTGAGCTGCAGGATTTCACCGCGCACGTCGACGGTGATCTTGCGGCTCAAGTCGCCGCCAGCGATGGCGGTCGCCACTTCGGCGATGTTGCGGACCTGGCCGGTGAGGTTCGACGCCATCGAATTCACCGAGTTGGTCAGATCCTTCCAGGTGCCGCCGACGCCCGGCACATTGGCCTGGCCGCCGAGCTTGCCTTCGGTGCCGACTTCGCGCGCGACGCGTGTCACCTCGGCGGCAAAGGCGTTGAGCTGATCGACCATCGTGTTGAGTGTGTCTTTCAGCTCGAGGATTTCGCCGCGCACGTCGACCGTGATCTTGCGGCTCAAATCGCCGCGCGCCACCGCGGTCGCCACCTCGGCGATGTTGCGGACCTGGCCGGTGAGGTTCGACGCCATCGAATTCACCGAGTCGGTCAAATCCTTCCAGGTGCCGGCGACGCCGCGCACCGTGGCCTGGCCGCCGAGCTTGCCTTCGGTACCGACTTCGCGCGCGACGCGCGTGACTTCGCCGGCGAACGAATTGAGCTGATCGACCATGGTATTAATAGTGTCTTTCAGCTCGGCGATTTCGCCGCGCACATCCACGGTGATCTTCTTCGACAAGTCGCCTGAGGCGATGGCGGTCGACACTTCGGCGATGTTGCGCACTTGTGCCGTGAGATTCGACGCCATGGAATTGACCGAGTCGGTCAAGTCCTTCCAGGTGCCGGCGACGCCGAGCACATTGGCCTGGCCGCCGAGCCGGCCGTCGGTGCCGACTTCGCGCGCCACGCGCGTGACTTCGCCGGCAAAGGCGTTGAGCTGATCGACCATCGTATTGATGGTCTCTTTGAGCTGCAGGATCTCGCCCGACACATTGACCGTGATCTTCTTCGACAGATCGCCGCCGGCGATCGCGGTCGCAACATCGGCGATGTTGCGGACCTGTGCCGTCAGATTGCCGGCCATGAAATTGACGCTGTCGGTCAAGTCCTTCCAGGTGCCGGCGACGCCCGGCACCTGCGCCTGGCCGCCAAGCTTGCCTTCGGTGCCGACCTCGCGGGCGACGCGGGTCACTTCCGAGGCGAAACCATTGAGCTGGTCCACCATCGTATTGATGGTGTCTTTGAGCTCGGCGATTTCGCCGCGCACGTCGACCGTGATCTTGCGGCTCAAGTCGCCGCGCGCCACCGCCGTGGTCACGTGGGCGATATTGCGGACCTGGTCGGTCAAGTTGCCGCACATGGCGTTGACCGAGTCGGTCAGATCCTTCCAGGTGCCGGCGACGCCCGGCACGATGGCCTGGCCGCCGAGCTTGCCGTCGGTGCCGACCTCGCGCGCCACGCGCGTGACTTCCGACGCGAAGGAGCGGAGCTGATCGACCATCGTATTGATGGCTTCCTTGAGCTGCAGAATTTCGCCGCGCACGTCGACCGTGATCTTCTTCGACAGGTCGCCGTTCGCCACCGCGATCGTCACTTCGGCGATGTTGCGCACCTGTGCGGTCAGGTTCGACGCCATCGAGTTGACGCTCTCTGTCAAATCCTTCCACACGCCGGTCACGCCGCCGACCTGGGCCTGGCCGCCGAGCTTGCCCTCGGTGCCGACTTCGCGCGCCACGCGCGTCACCTCGGAGGTGAACACGTTGAGCTGCTTGATCATCGTGTTGACGATCTCGGCGGAACGCAGGAACTCGCCCTTCAGCGGACGGCCGTCGACATCCAGCGGCACGGCTTGCAACAGGTCGCCCTGCGCCACCGCGGCGATGGCGCGCGTGACTTCCGTGGTCGGCCACAGCAGATCGTCGATGAGCGAGTTGACGCTCGATTCCATTTCGCCCCAGGCGCCGTCATCGAGGCCGAAGCGCACGCGCTGCCGGGTGCGGCCGTCGCGGCCGACCACCTGCCCGACCCGCTCGAGCTGGCCTGCCATGCGCTGATTGGTGGCGACGATCTCATTGAACGTATCGGCGATCTTGCCGATGATGCCGACGCGGTCGCCGGCCATGCGGACACTGAAATCGCCGACCTTCATCGCCTGCAAAGCGTGAAGCAGCTCGGCCAAATCATCGGTGCCGGCGGTGCCGGCATCGGCATTGCCGTTCAGATGCCCCGCAAGCTCTTTGCTCAGCTTTTCGATTTCGGGAACAGGGGGCACAGGAGCAGTCCCATTGGCGCTGGGGGCGCCAACCGGGTCTTTAGTGGTCCGCATAAATCTCTCCGAAGACTAGCCGCAGGCCCTCGAGCATGCGGTAGTCGAGCACATGACGATCGGACACGGGATCGTTGGCTGCGAAGGACGCATGGGCAGACCGCCCTGCCCGTAACTGCGTCCGCAGCAGGCGTCTGGCCGGCCGGCGAGTGGTCCCGCCATGGCCGAGCCCGCCGAACGGGGTCAAATCCCGCAGCGATAAACTCCGAAAATAGCGACGAATCCCCCTCACGATCGGGCCTCGATGCTTTGTGCCTCGACCACAAACGCTGCCCTTCGGGGAAGGTTCCATACAAAGGCCGCGTCGTTCATTTTTTGTTGCGGCGTGGCGCGCGAGACCCATTTTGACACCGCGGTCCTGTAGAAATCCGAGTCCGCTCAGGCGCTTGGGCGGAACAATGCCGCACCTTGAGACTTAGTGTGATGTCAAAAGACACACTGGTGTCAACGGACATAGTAGGGGCAGCCCTGGGGACTGTGAGTGGGTAAGGAAGCCGTCGCCTGCTACAGGCTCTACGCCGCCAATTGCGTGGAGCTCGCCGAGCGGGCATCGGACGCCGACCGCCGGGTTTTTCTGCTGCGGATGGGCCAGCGCTGGACGAAACTTGCCGATCAGGTCGAAAAGGCCGAGAGGGCCGATTCAGACGCGGCATCCCGCCAGCAGCTTACCGCAAGCTGCGCTGCCGAAAGCCAAGCCAGCCGAGCCAGCCAGGCCAATGTTAGCCAGGCTCAAGTCGTCAGCCAGGCCAATGTCACCCAGGCTAATGCGGGCAGCATACCGGGCGATCAGATCCGTATCGATCAGACCGGTGTCGATCAAAGCGGCCTCAATCAAACCGGCGATCAAAACAATGGCGACGCCGGCGTGAGTAGCTGCTGAGAGCGCGAGGCTTTCGCATCGCCGCGCCGCCGGCTATTCCTTGGCTCATGGACGCCGCACCATCCGCACCGCAGGAAGACGTCTTCCGGCTCCTCGCCGACGCCGAGACGCACGGCATGGACGAGAGCGAGGATGACAAAGTCCGCCGCATCGATACCCACGCCGCCGCGGTGTTTCTCGCCGGCGACCTCGTCTTCAAGGTCAAGCGCGCCGTGAAATATCCGTTTCTCGATTATTCGACCCTGGACAAGCGCAAGGCGGCCTGCCTCGCCGAACTCGAGGTCAATCGCACCTTTGCGCCGCAGCTCTACCGCCGCGTCGTGCCGATCACGCGCGAGGCCTCCGGCGCGCTCGCTTTGGACGGCACCGGCGAACCGGTGGAATGGGCGGTCGAGATGGCTCGCTTCGACGAGAACAAGACGCTCGATCGCCTCGCCGAACGCGGCCGGCTGTCAGATACGCTCACGCGCAAGCTCGCTGCCGTGGTTGCCGCCATGCATACGCGCGCCAAGCCGGTCGAGCCGAATTCCTGGATCGAGGCCGTTCCGGGCTTCATCACCGAGAATACGGCGGCGTTCCGAAAGCACGGCGAGCGCGAACAGGGTCATCGCGAACAAGATGATCGAGGGCACCGCAATCGCGACCATGACGAGCTCTTTCCGGATCATCTGATCGATCTGCTCGAGCAAAAATCGCTCGCCGCCTTTCACCGCCTGCGCCCCCTCCTCACCGCGCGCGGTGCGCAAGGCCTGATCCGGCGCGGCCACGGCGACCTTCATCTCGGCAATGTCGCCATTCTCGGCGGCGAGCCGATCGCGTTCGATGCGCTGGAATTCGATCCGATCTTCGCCTCGGGCGACCTGCTCTACGACCTTGCCTTTTTGTTGATGGATCTCGTCGAGCGCGATCTGCTGCGCGCGGCCAACGAGGTGTTGAACGGATATTTTGCCGCGGCGCAGCGGATCGAGGATTGCGACGGTATCGCCGCGCTGCCGCTCTTCATGTCGTTGCGCGCGGCGATCCGCGCCAAGGTGACGGCGGCGCGGCTCGCGCTCGCCAAGACCGAAGACAAGACCGAAGACAAGGACAAGATCGCGCGCGCGGCCAAGAGCTATTTCAAGCTCGCGCTCGATCTGCTGATGCCGGCAAAGCCGGTCATCGTCGGCACCGGCGGATTATCGGGCACCGGAAAGTCGGTCTTAGCGCGCGCCCTCGCGCCGCTCTTGCCGCCGATGCCAGGCGCGCTGGTGTTTCGCTCCGATGTCGAACGCAAGGCGCTGTTCGGCGTGGGCGAAACCGATCGCCTGCCGCCGGAGGCTTATCGGCCGGAGGTGACGGACAGAACCTACGCCGTCCTGAACGACAAAGCCGGTCGCGTCGCCCGCGCCGGCCATTGTGCCATTGCGGACGCGGTGTTTGCCAAGCCGCAAGAGCGGACGGCGCTCGAAACCGCGGCGGCCGCGGCCGGCGCCGATTTCCACGGCCTGTTCCTGGTCGCCGACCTGCCGACCCGCCTCGCCCGCGTCGGCGAGCGCGGCCCCGATGCATCCGACGCCGATGCCGCGGTGGCGCAGCGCCAGGAAGACTTCGCCATCGGCGATGTCACCTGGGAAATCATCGACGCCTCGGGCGCACCGGAAGAGACGCTCGCCCAGGCACGGATGGAGATCGCACGCATGGAGATCGCGCGGCGGCAGTGACGGCGCCGACCATCAAAGTGCGGCGCCCGGCGATGCCGGCTAGGCGGATTCATGCGGTCAAATTAGCCTGCAAATAACCGACGAATCAGTCAGCATTCGCGCGTTTTGCGGTTAAACTGAACAGTTGGAGTTGGGCTTCGACGTTCCGATCGAACGGCTAATTGAATAGCTATGAAACTTTCCACGCGCATGGCGTTGGCAATGGTGGCGCTGGTCTTGCTGACCGCGCTGTCGGTCGGCTTGCTGTCTTACCGCAATATCAGATCGGCAATACTGCCGCGCGCCGCTGAACGCATCGAGGTTCATGTGCGGGTGCTGGCGGCGACGCTTGCCGCGGCTGTCCGCGGCGCGCGCGAAGACGCCGCCGGATTTCGCGAAGCCGCAGCCATCGCCGGCATCGTCCGCGCGCATCTCGCCGGCGGCACCGATCCGGAAGACGGCCTTACCGAGGCGGCATGGCGGGAACGCCTGGCTCGGCGTTTCGCCGCCGAGCTCGCAGCCAAGCCGACCTACAATATCTTCCGCTTGATCGACTTCGCCGACGGCCGAGAACTGGTCCGGGTCGACCGTCTCGGCGAGAACGGCGCGATACGCGTCGTCCCCGACGGCCAGCTGGAGGACACGAGCGCACTCGATTTTTTCAAAGCAGCGCATACGACGCCGGCCGGAGAGATTTATGTCTCGCCGGTTCAACTCAGTTTGGGGCGGCGGCGCGCCGTGCGCATTCCGGTGCTGCGCATCGCGACCATCGTCGAGACGCCCGATCATCAGCCGTTCGGCATGGCGGTTATCAATGTCGACATGCAGCCGATCCTGCAGGAGCTCGCGGCAAGTCCGCAGCCCGGCGCGCATATCTATGTCGTCGACAGCCGCGGCAATTATCTGGTTCATCCGGGCCCCGGCCGGCTCTTCGCCGCCGACCTCGGCAAGCCCGAACGCTGGCAGGACGACTTCCCCACTTTTGCCGCGGCGCTGCAATCCGACGCGGTGAAGTCTTCGCTCCTCACCGATGCCCAAGGCGAGAAGACGCTGGTCGGTCTCGCCTCCGTGGTGCTCGCAGGCGGTCCGCGTGTCGGCATCCTCGAAGTCACGCCGCTGTCCACCGTCATGGCGCCGATCACGGCGGTCGGCAAATCGACGCTGCTCGCCGGCCTCACTGCGGTGCTGTGCGCCGCTTTATTTGCCGTGCTACTCGCTCGCTCGATGACGCGGCCGCTGGTGCAGATGACGACGGCGGTCGAAGCTTTCCCGCGCAATCCGGAAACCGTCATGCCCGCGGCGACCGGCGAAATCGGCGTCCTGGCGCGCGCCTTCGCGCGCATGATGGCCGAGGTCAAGGACAAGACGGCGTCGCTGGAAAAGGAAGTTGCCGATCACCGCCGCACCGAAGCCGAGCTCGAACGTCGCACCGACCGCGAGCGGCTGTTGAGCGCCGCGGTGCAATCGTCGAACGATTCCATCATTACCCTGACCTCGGACGGCATCGTCACCAGCTGGAATCCGGCCGCGGTGCGGCTGTTCGGCTGGACGGACAAGGAAATGTTCGGCCGCAGCATCGATCAGATCGTGCCCGATGACCGGCACCACGAAGTGCCTCACATCTTCGACACGATCGCCCGCGGCGAAATCCTCGATAACTACCAAACGGTGAGGCTGAGCAAGGACGGCCGCGCCATCACGGTTTCGCTCAGCGTCGCGCCGATCAAGCTCGCCTCTGGCAGCGTGATCGGCGCCTGTTCGGTTGCCCGCGACATCACCGAGAGCATCAAGGCCAAGGAACGGATCGAGCAGGAGATGCACGAGCGCCGCCGCATCACCGGAATCCTCGACAACACCATTAACAGCATGGCCGACGCCGTGCTGGTGGGCGATCGGGACGGCAATATCGTGCTTTGCAATGCCGCGGCACAGCGCGTGATGAATATCAGGGAGGGCATGACTCCGGCGCAATGGACCTACGCCCAGCAAATCTTCATGGCTGACGGCGTGACGCCGATGCCCTTGCAGGAACGGCCATTGATGCGCGCCGTTCGCGGCGAGTCGTTCGAGGATTACGAGCTCACCGTGCACTACCCGCATGCCGGCACGCCGATCACGTTTGTCGCGACCGGCGGACCCATTCGCGCTGGCTCGCAACAAGCCGCCGGCGGCGTCGTGGTCTATCACGACGTCTCCGAAGCGCGCGAAACCGAGCGGCAATTGCGCCAAGCGCAGAAGATGGAGGCCGTCGGGCAATTGACCGGCGGCGTCGCCCACGACTTCAACAATATCCTCACGGTGATCACCGGCACCATCGAAATCCTCGAAGAAGGCGTCGCCGACCGGCCGGAACTCGCCGCAATAGCCAAGATGATCGATGACGCCGCCGCGCGCGGCGCCGAACTGACCAATCACCTGCTCGCCTTCTCGCGCCGACAGCCGCTGCAGCCGCGCGACACCAACGTCAACGCCTTGATCATGGAAGTGGGCCGGCTGCTGCGCCCGACGCTCGGCGGCAATATCGAGATCGAATCCATGCTCGACGACAATGCCTCCTCGGCCTTGATCGATCCGAGCCAATTGACGACGTCGCTGCTCAATCTTGCGCTCAATGCGCGCGACGCGATGCCCGGCGGCGGCAAGCTCACCTTTGAAACCACGGACGCCATCCTCGACGACAACTACGCCGGCATGAACGAGGAAGTAGGCCCCGGCCCCTATGTGATGATCGCGGTCAGCGACAACGGTTCGGGCATCGCGCCGGACATCATCGACAAAGTGTTCGAGCCGTTTTTCACCACCAAGGTGCTCGGCAAAGGGTCGGGCCTCGGGCTGAGCATGGTCTATGGCTTCGTCAAGCAATCCGGCGGCCACATCAAGATCTATAGCGAAGTCGGCCACGGCAGCACGATCAAGATGTATCTGCCGCGCGCCGCCACGATGGCGCAGCAATTCACCGATATGGCGCCGGCTGAGCCGATCCATGGCGGCTACGAGACCGTGCTCATCGTCGAAGACGATGCGCTGGTGCGCACTTATGTCACCGCCCAAGTGCGGGCGCTCGGCTACCGGACGCTCGCCGCGACCAACGCCGCCGAAGCGCTGACGCTGATCGACGGCGACACGCCGATCGATCTCCTCTTCACCGACGTCGTCATGCCGGGCACGATGAACGGCCGGCAGCTTGCCGACGAGACGCGCCGGCGCCGGCCGGGGATCAAAGTGCTGTTCACGTCGGGCTATGCCGAAAACGCGATCGTGCATCACGGCCGGCTCGATCCGGGCGTGCTGTTGCTGGCCAAGCCCTATCGCAAGCAGCAATTGGCGCAGATGATCCGCATCGCACTCGGCGCAATGGACGACGATTCAGGCGGCGACGCGGTTGCCGGCGCGACGCGGCAACGAGCGGTGTAAACGGTCGCGCGGATTATTTCCGCTTGACCCTTTCGGAGCGGTTTTCGCTGAGCACGATGCGCATCAGGTCGGCGGCGTTCTTGGCGCCGAGCTTTTCCATGATCCGGGCGCGGTGAATTTCGATGGTGCGGTAGCTGATGCCGAGAGTCTGTCCGGCCTCCTTGTTGGTGGCGCCCTCGACGATCTGGCCGAGCACTTCCTGTTCGCGCGCCGTCAGCGGCTCGCGGCCAGGGAAATAGAACTGCGACTTCTCGTCGACGCGGCCCGTGGCCTTGCGCTTGAGATCGGCGGCGATGACTTCCTCGACGCGGGCGACGACGTCCGAGCCACTGAACGGCTTTTCGATGAAATCGAGCGCGCCGCTCTTGATGGCGTCCACCGCCATCGCGATGTCGCCCTTGCCGGAAATGATAATGACCGGCGCCGGATGGTTGCGCGCGTTCAGCTCTTTGAGGATATCGAGCCCGGATTTGCCCGGGATCTGCACGTCGAGCAGGATGCAGGCCGGACTTTGTGTCCGCATCGCCGCGATCAGGCTTGGGCCGTCGGCAAAGCCCGCGACCTTGTAGCCGCGCCGCGACAGCAGCATCGCCAACAGATCGCGGATGGCCGCGTCGTCATCGACGACAAAAATCTCGCCTGACAGCGTGTTGGCGAAGGATGCGGTTTCTTCGGCCATCTTTAACGGCTTTCACGCTCGGCGGCGGCCAAGCTCCCGTATCGATGTCGGCGGTCGCGAGTCGCCCCGGATTTTTCCTCGTGAGTGTTAGTACTGATCTTTTCCTTATCGCAAAGGTTGCAGGAATTAAAGCCGGAAACACCATCGCAGCCGGTTAAACCACAGCAGAATACCGGTATTCCGCCGCACAGCCTAGAAATGGAAAAGCGACGCGATGGCCCGGTCCTCGATGGTCCTCAGCCGCGCCAGCAATTCAGCCGGACGACCGTCAGGGAGCGCGCCGGTCAGATTAAAAAACTTCTTTTCAACCAAGGGCTCGACCGCGGCTGACGGGTCGCGCTCGTCGCCGTCGGCCTTGTCGACGGATAAAACGCGGCCGTCCTTGAGCGTCACGTCGAGCCGGCAGGTGCTGTTGAGGCCGGCGGCGATCGCGGTCCCATAGGGGCGCAGTTCGATGGCGCGGCAGATCTCGAGAATTTTCGGATTCTGGTTCGGACCGTCGAGGAAAGCCTGTGGATCGGCGGGGTCGCGAAACAGTGCGAGCGCGACGCTGAACGGCACGCTGTATTGCGCGGTGCCGACATCGGCTGGCGCGCGATCGGCATGATGCGAGAGCACCTTGTCGGAGGCCGCAAGCACGATCCGGGCGACGTCATCGGCGGTGAATTTATGCCGGCGCTGCAGTTCCTGAATAGCGCGCACCGGCGCCTGCGCCGTGACATGGCAAGGAAACATCTTGAACCAGATGTTCAGACTGTCCCAGCGCGTGCCAAGCCCTTCGACCAGCAGCGCCGGATCGCCGCCTTCGGCGTAAACGTCGAGATAACCGAATTTGCCTTCCAGCACGACGTCGGGCCCCTCGAAGCCGCGCGCGGCGAGATAGGCCGCGGTGACGCCGCCTTCAGCCGCCCGCCCCATATGCAGCCGCTTCACCATGCCGCCATTGCCGGCTTTGGCGAAGGCGAGCAGGCCAGAGCCGAACGAGCCGCCGATGCCGATCGCCATCGTCGTCTTATGCGCGTCATTGCCCACGATCCGGCTCGCCGCGATCGCCGAGCCGAATACGCCGGTGAGGCCCGGCGCGTGAAAGCCGAAATGCTCGCTGGTGCTCTTGGCGGCAAGCCCGGTACGCAGCATGCATTCATTGCCGGCGACCAAAGCTGTGATCAGGTCGCGCCCGGACACGTCGAACTCCTCGGCGACGGCGAGCGCCGCAAGCGAGGCGGTCGAGCCCGGGTGCACGCCGACGCTCGGCTGCCGCAGATTGTCGAATTCGAACGAATGGGCGAAGGTGCCGTTGGCCAAGGCGGCGGCCGGCGCGCTGACGCGGCGCAGCGCCGGACTCAGCACCGTGCTCGCGCCTTTGCCGTTGGCATGTCCACCTGCACCTTCGCCGACATGAAACGCGAAGTCCGCAACGCTCTTGCCCCAAGGCAGGCCGGAGCCGAACAGCGCCACCGCAACGGCGTCGATCAGGCACGCTTTGGTGATGGCGATCACCGGCTCCGGAATATCTTCGTAGCGCAATGCGGTCGCGAACTCCGCGAGCCTCTTTGTTTCACCAGCCATTTGAATCTCTTGCGATCAAATCTCTGCAGCTTTCGGGCTTCCTACCGCGCGCGATGCGGCGCCGGTCAGTCCTGCCGCCTGCCGTCGCGGACACTGCTGCCATTGGCGCGGCTTTCGCGCAACTGCGCGCGCAACATATCCTTGCGCAGTTCGAGCGTCTTGCGCCGATGCGCGCGCGCAAGCTCCTCGGCGCGGTTGGGCTCGCGCGCCACGATGGCCTGAAGGAGGTCGCGATGCTCCTTCAACGCCTCGGCCGGACGGCCCGCGACATAAAGCGTGGAGGTCTGCATCTGCCGGACATGGTCGAGCAGGCTTTTCAGCGCCTGCAACAGGCGCTCGTTATGCGCGGCGCGGCAGATCAGTCGGTGAAACTCGCCGGTCAGGGGCCGCAGAGCCGCAATATCGCCGCGCTGCCGCACCGCCTCCATGTCGTCGAGCATTTCGCGGATTTCGGCGATCTCGCCCGGCGTGGCGTTCTCCGCCGCCAAGCGCGCCGCCATGCCTTCGAGCGCCTCGCGCACATAGAACAGTTCGGTAAGATCCTTCTCGCTGAATTCGCGCACGATCAGGCCCGAGCCGGAGCGCTCGACCAGCCCTTCGGCCTCGAGCTTGCGCAAAGCTTCGCGCACCGGCGTACGGCTGACACGGAGATCGTTCGCCAGCGCGTCGCTGCGCAGCCGCTCGCCAGGCGCCAGATCGCCACGCAGGATACCCTGCCGCAGCGCCTGATAGGCGGCATCGGCCGTGGTGCCCGCGCCGGAGTCTTGCAATGGTGCACGCAATGGCATTTTCGACCTTTATTTACGCCTCTGCCTTGTTTGTTTCTGGCTTGTTGGTTCAGACTTATCAGCTTCTTGCAGCGCGCCGTGCGCGATCGAACCGCTATAGTTAAGTGTAGCCGAGCCAGCGCCAATAAGTAGCGGCGAAGACAAGCAGCATCACATAGGCGATAACGGTGAGCACAAGGCCGACGCGAATGAAGTCGCGCGCCTCGAACGTTCCGGTCCCGTAGGCCAGCATGTTTTGCGGCCCGTTGATCGGAAGAATCCAGCCGACGCTGGTCACGAAGGACAGCAGCATGGTGATGCCGGCGATCTTCTGGATCGGCAATTGCGTCTGCTGCAGCATGCTGATCATCACCGGGATCATGGTGGTCGCCATCGCCGCGCCGCTCGCAAAGCCCAGATGGACCACGATCAGGAACAGCCACAGCACGGCGAGGATCGCGAACACCGACAAATGCTGGACGTCGAAGACCGTGACGACATAAGAGGCGAGCCACGCCGCCGCGCCGGTTTTCAACAGCGCGGTGCCGAGACCGACGCCGACGCCGAGCTGAATGAGAATGCCCCACGGCACGCGCGCCTGCACTTGTGCCCATTTCAACATGCCGATTCCCGGCACGAACATCAGCGCCACGGCCGCGACCGCGACCGTCGACGAATCGAAATTGTGCAATTTCTTTTCCGTCGCCCAAAATCCGAGCAATACGACCGAAAAAATCAGAAGCTTGATCTCGTCCGGCGTCATTGGACCGAGCTTCTCCGGAGCGGATCGAATGTTGTCGTTCCCCGTCGCGGCCTCGCTCGACGAAACTTCGCCTGCCAAAACCTCGCCTGCCCTGGGAGCCATCATTTTCATGAGCACAAAATACAGCGCGACGCTGAGCGCCAGCGAGAACGGCGCGCCGACGATCAACCAATCCGCCCACGAAATCCGCGTGTGGATGGTTCGCTCCATCAGCGCATTGACATAGACATTCTGCGCCGCGCCGGTCGCGATCCCCATCGCCCAGATCAGCGACAGATAGCAGATCGACATCATCAGCATGCCGGCGGCGCGGCTTTTCTTGTCGATGCCGAAGGCCGAGATCAGGCCGAGAATGATCGGCGTCAAGCAGGCGACACGGGCGGAGGCGGTCGGAATGAAAAAAGCGAGCACCGCCATGACGACAATGGTGCCGATGAGCAGGCGGCTGCGGCTCGTGCCGAGCAGCGAAATCACCTTGAAAGCGAGGCGACGGTCGAGCCCGGTGATCGCCATGGCCGCGGCGATCACCAATGACGCCGCGATGAGTGCGACGGCGGGATTGGTGAATCCGTCGAGCGTCACGGACAGCGCGGCACCGGTGCCCAGCGCCCGTTCCGGATGCGCCGGATCGGGCGCGAACCCGAGCAGAAAAGCCATCAAGGCCATCAGCATGATCGAGCTCGCGGCATATTCCACGGCTTCGGTCATCCAAATAATGACCGCGAAGGCAAATATGCCGAGCATGTGTTGCCCGGCGACCGAGAGTCCCGCCGGTTGCGGCATGGCGATGATGGCGCCGAGCGCCGCGACGCCGATCAGCAGGCCCCAGAATTTTATCGACGTTTGTTGTGTTCCGGCCGATTTGACGCCGGGTGATGCGGCGCCGGCCGGTGCGACGCTGGACGCGACGGCATGTTGGGTATCCGACATCAACTCCCCCTGCGTCGCTTGCGCCCCCCGCTCTCTTCGCGCGACTGCGCTCGACGGTGCTCGCTTCAAGCGACCGGCCGAAGCGTATCGTGATTGGCCGCGCGAAACCACCACTTGTCGCGTCCTCGGACGGCTCCGGGACAAGCCTTATTGTACGTCCTGATTAGCTCGTGTGCGCGATGCGCCGCGTCACCGGCCGATAACTGAACGCCGTCGGCACGAACAATGAATGGATGCCGGCGCCGCCGGCAACGACGACGGTGATGTCCTCGGGCCGGTCGGCGACGCCGATATGATCGGGATCGCCGACTTCAGCGAACCAGCGCGAGCGGCGGTGGCGCAAGCCCTCGACGCTGCGCTTGGCGAAGCGCGACAACGGGATGCGGGCGCGCTCGAACACGGCATTGCGAATTTCCTTTTTGCCGATGCCGTCGCGCGCCAAAGTGCCCGCATGTTCCGGGCTGACGATAAACAGCGGCCCGGTCGGAAAGATGATGTTGTTGTGGCCGAGCGCTGTGGTCGCGCCGATGAAATGTTCGAGAATGTCCTGGCCGGTCTTGCAGCCGTAGGTGAAGATATTGTGCGGTCCCGAGGCGCCGATCACGGTGACGGTGTTGTCGTCCGCGGCGAAGCCGGCGTCGACATGCAGCGGCGACCAGGGGCTGTCGGCCTCGGCCTCGGCAATGCAGGAACTGAACTTGCCGGCCTGGCCATGGGTCGCCATGTCGGTCTCGCCGGCAATGTCGCCGCCGATATTGCGCAGCACGAGCTGTACGGCGCGGCCGATCGTGGCATTGGCGCGCGCGCCCTGGCCGAACACATTGCCGCGGGCATTGATGTCGAGTTTGTCGACGATCGGGCCGTTGACGATGAGAAGCGGCGCGGTGGTGTTGGTCGCAGTCTGGATGCCGTAGAGCTGGCAGTCGCTGTCGAGCAGCGCATCGATCGCCGCAAGCACGACCGGGAAATAATCCGGCTTGCATCCGGCCATCACCGCATTGATGGCGATCTTTTCGATGGTGGCGTCGCGCCAGCACGGCGGAATCGGTCCGATCTGCTCCTTGGCGTCGCGGCCTGAGGCCTCGATCATGGCGGCGACTTTATTGACGGTCGGAAACACGACCGGAAGCCCGTCGGTCCAGCCGCGGGCGAACAGCATTTCCTGGTCGTCATTGTCATTGGCGCCGTCAAACCGGTCAGGCGCTTTGACCGCGGCCGAACTTTTCGCGTCGCGAGTCAGGCGCTCGACCAGCGCTTCGAGCGCGGCATCGGCACGCTCGGTGACTGCGCTCTGCAGCGCGGTATGCATCGGATGCGGGATTTTCACCAGCGGCAGTTCCGCCAAGCCGCGACCGGCGGCCTGTTTGCGCGCGGCATCGGCGAAAGCCGTGCTGAACACAGCGGCGGTCGGAATGCCGCGCCGCTCGATCTCGACGGCGTCGGCGACATTGATCGAAGTCGAGGTGCCGCAATCGCCGAAACACAGAACCACGGCGTCACATTGAGCAAGCCGCGACAGATCCGCCTCGCTCAGACGATCCTTCGGCGCCAGCTTGCGCACGATCGGACCGGGCACGACGGCATAACGATCGCCGAACTGATGGCACAGGCGCTTGATGAAGAGATCGGCATTGCACTTGCTGTTGTCGACGAAGCCCAAGCGCTTGCCGCGAACATCGTTCAGGCGCCGCGCGCCCGTGAACGTCGCCGGACGGTCGGCGACAGTCGGTTCCAACAGATCCAACTCCAGCGCCATCGCGCGATCTCCTTGGGAATCGGTGGATATTATTGGATCCAATATAATCCAGCTAATCATGATTGGCAAATGCCGGAGTCTCGCGCGACTTGCGCGGCCAAGTGCACCGCTCTAACCGGCTTGGACGGCCTTGTTTTTGAGATTGGCGTCCGCCGCCGCGGTATCGCCGCCTCAGATACTGAGAAAGCTCTCCGCCACTTCCGGCATTTTGAACAGCACGTCCGGCTTGTCGTGGTAGCGCACGCGGCCGGTCTGCAGCACGTAGATGCGGTCGGTGATGTTGCAGGTGAGCGTCGCATTCTGCTCGGCGAGCAGGATGGTCATGCCGAGCGACTTGAGTTGCTTGAGGCGTTCGCCGATCTCGCCGATGACGATCGGAGCCAAGCCCAGCGACGGCTCGTCGAGAATGAGCAGCTTAGGTTCCGACATCAGGCCCATGCCGACGGCCAGCATCTGTTGCTGCCCGCCCGATAGCGTACCGGCGAGCTGATGCCGCCGCTCGCGCAGCACCGGAAACAGATCGAAGCAGCGCTGCATATTGTCGGCCATGCGATGGCGCGTCGGCAGCGGATAACCGCCCATCATCAAATTCTCTTCGACCGACATGCGCGCGAACAGGCCGCGGCCTTCGGGCACGAGCGCGATGCCCATGCGGTTGCGCTGATGCGGCGGCTCGGCGTCGAGCGCCCTGCCCTCAAACACGACGCGGCCCGACGCCGTCGGCACAAGCCCGGCAATGGCGCGAACCAGCGAGCTTTTGCCGGCGCCATTGGCGCCGATGACGCCGACGATCTCACCGTCGCCGACGCTGATATCGACGCCGTCGAGCGCGAGAAACGGCCCGTATTTGATGACCAGCGCCTCGGTCTCAAGCATGCGCGGTCCCCAGATATTGCTCGATAACGCGCTTGTCCTTGAGGATTTCGGCGGGCGGGCCGTCGGCGACCTTTTCGCCGGTGATGAGAACGACGACGCGATCGGCCAGTTCGCGGATCACCCGCATTGTGTGCTCGATGACGAAGATCGCGCAGCGCGATTTGAGCTCCTGCAGGATCTGCATCATGGCGCGGATTTCGCCCGGCGCGAGCCCGCCGACCGGCTCATCGAGCATGATCAGCCGCGGCCGCATCATCAACCGCATCGCGAGCTCGAGCCGGCGCTGCTCGAACAGCGTGAGGCTGCCGGCCGTCGCATCGAGCCGGCTGTCGAGCTTGAGCCATTGCAGCAGCTCGACCCGTTCGGCGGCTTCGAGCGTATGGGCGGGATCTTCGAGCACCAGCATAGCGGTCTCGAGATTGTCGCGCACGGAGAGTCGCGCAAACAGCCGCACCGCTTGAAAAGTGCGGGCGAGCCCGGCATCGGCCACTTTATGCGGACGCGCGCCGGTGATGTCTGTGCCCTCGAAATCGACTTTGCCGCTGT
The DNA here is from genome assembly GCA_963746715.1 of uncultured Alphaproteobacteria bacterium. Taxonomy (GTDB): domain Bacteria; phylum Pseudomonadota; class Alphaproteobacteria; order Rhizobiales; family Xanthobacteraceae; genus BOG-931. The sequence continues at coordinate 444,659 of CAVVCW010000010.1, forward strand.
CGAGCGCGAGTTCGCCGGTCACGGCATTGACGAACGACGTCTTGCCGGAACCGTTCGGCCCGATCATGCCGAGCGTCTCGCCGGAACGCTGCATCACCTCGACATTGCGCAAGGCGTGAACGCCGCCGAACCGCTTGCAGAGATTATGCGCGACGAACAGGTCGGTCATTGGGGCAGTTCTTTGGGATGACTCGCAAGCAAGCGGCGCAGCACCGGCCATGACCGGGCGCCGCTCGTCAGCGCGCCGTAAATGCCGCCCGGCATCAGCACGATCACGGCGATGATCAGCGCGCCATAGATCACGTCTTTCAGCGTATCGTATTGCTGCAGCATGAACGGCACCGGGGCGAGAATGAGCGCGCCGACCACCGGGCCCATCAAAGTGCCGCGGCCGCCGAACGTGACCATCAGCCAGATGCTCAAGCTCGACAGCAGATCGAAGCTCCGCGGCGAGGCAAAGCCGACATAAGTGGCATAAAGCGCGCCGCCGACGCCGGCGAACAGGGAGCCGACGAAAAACACCAGCATCTTGTTGCGCACCACATCGATGCCGATCGCCTCGGCCAGAACCTCGTCTTCGCGGATCGCGATCAGGCGCCGGCCGAACGGCGACTGCACGATCGCCCAGACAGCGACCAGGCTGAGCCAGGCCGCGATGGTCAGAAGCACATCGAAACTCGCGCCGCGCAGGGTCGCGGTGGTGAACGGAATATCCGGCGGCGGAATCTGGCTGATGCCGGTGTCGCCATTGGTCAGATTGACGAAATAGACGAAACCGAGGCTCAGCACCGTCTGAATGACGAGCGAGGACAGCGCGAAGTAGAAGCCCTTGAGCCGCAGCGACGGCAAGCCGAGCAGCACGCCGACCGCAGCCGCGCTCACGGCGGCAAGCGGCATCGCCAGCCAGAACGACCAGCCGAGCCGCATCATCAGCCCGACCGTCATATAGGCGCTGATGCCGGCAATTCCGGCATAAGCGAGAGACACCAGGCCGGTAAAACCCGTGAGCAGATTCATGCCGGCGGCCCACATGATGCTGATCATGGTGATGCCGCTGACAAAGGCGAAGAAGCGGTTCTCGCGCAGCACGATAGTCAAGAGCAGGCCGGCTGCAAGCAAGAGCACGAGCTGCGGCTTGAACGCGGTGTCGAGCAATCGCCTCATCGCGCAAACAGCCCGGAGGGTTTGATCAGCAGAATCGCCAGCATGGCGGCGAGATAGGAGAATGTCGCCACCGTCGGATTAGCAAAGATACTGACGCCGGCCTGGGTGAAACCGAACACCATGCCGACCACGACGGCGCCGAGCACCGAGCCCGGCCCGCCGACGATCATGATGGCGAAGGCCGTCACTGCCATGGTCCAGGCCACTGTCAGGTCGAAACTATAGGCCATGCCGTAGAGAATGCCGCCGGCAAAGATCGACAGCATGCCGAGCACGAAAGACAACCGGTAGATCGCGCGGACATCGACGCCGCGTAGCGCCGCGGCTTCGCGGTTCTGAAACACCGCCCGCAGCGCACGGCCATAGGGATGAAATCGCAGCATGATGAACAGCAGCGCCAATAGAACGCTCGCCGCGACAAGGACGAAGATGCGGTTATTGGTCATCGGAAACGGACCGATGAAGGTGATGCCGGAGACGATCGGCGGCAGATTGAACTGATCGCTCCAGCGGCCGTAGGTGACGGAGAAAATGCCCGACAGGATCTGCGTCACGCCGAGCGTCACCACAAAGTAAGCAATGTTGCGGTCAGGGACGTCGTAGAAGCGCCGGATCAGGGTCGCTTCGAGGAAATAGCTGATCGGCAGGCTCACCAATAATGTGAGCAAAGCGGCGGCCCAGACCGGCATGGTCAGCCAAGTGGTAAAGCTCCAGCAGATCAACGCCGCGGTGAGAAAGAACTGGCCGTTCGAAGCATTCGGCAGCCAGATGCTGCCATAGACGATGGTGACGCCGGCGGCGACGAGCGAAAAGATGACGCCGAGCACCAGACCCGTCGTGATCACCGAGATCGCGACCAGGAGCGTGGCGCTACTCATCGCCGCGGTCTCCGCTCTGCGGCGGGCGCGGCCCTATTTGACGAGATCATAGACCGGCAGCGTTTCCGGCGCCCATTCGATGTAGAACAGTTTCTTGGCGGTATAGCTCTTCGGCGGCGCGACGCCGGTGAGCTGCATGTAATACATATACTCTTTGCGCGCGCCGTTCTTGTCGAAAGAGATCGAAACGCCCGAAGTCGGCTCGATCATATTGAGCGCCGACATGGCGTCGCGGAATTTCTCGCGATCGGCGCTGCCGGCCTTTTCGAGCGCCGCCTTGATGATATAGGGCGTGTTGTAGCAGAAGTTCTCGACATAGGACGGAACGCGTCCGACGGCCGCGGTATATTCGTCAGCGAATTTCCGTCCCTCCGGCGTCACATTGTCGAGATTGGTGTCAAAGAAAGAGCCGTAGATCGAGCCGATACTGCGCGCGCCATAGCCGATGAGCGTGGTGCTGGTGCCGATATTGTGGATGATCTGCTCGGGTTTGATGCCGAGATCGAGCAATTGGTTGGTGGCTGTGACATCGAAGGCGCCGACGGTCGCGAGATAGACGTAATCCGGCTTTGCGGCGACGACCTGCGCCGCCTGCACGGTAGCGTCGTTGCTGCCCTGTGGAAACAGGATGTCGGAAACGATGCTGATATTTTCTTTCGGGGCCTGATATTTGATCCCGGCGATGATGGCGCGCGCGAGCGCGATGTCGTTGTACACGAGCGCGATCTTGGCGCCGGGCTTTTGCGCAGCGATGAATTTCGCCGCCGCATAGCCCCAGCCGACGGCATCCGGCTCGACGCGGAACGTGTAATGCGTGCCGGGCTTGGTCAGTTGCGCAAAGGCCGCGACCGGCACCACGAACGGCACCTTGTTCTGTTCGGCATAACCATAGACGGCAAGCGCGATGTCGGAGCTGGTCGGGCCGGTCAGCGCCAGCACGTTATCCTGGACGTCGAGGCTGCGCGCCGCAGCCACCGCCTGGGCCGGATTGGTCTGATCGTCGACGAATTTGAAGTTGAGCGGCCGGCCGATCACGCCGCCCTCGGCGGCGATCTTCTTCTGCGCATATTCGATGCCTTGGCGGCAGGCGGAGCCGAAAAACGAGTAAGACCCGCTCAATTCGGTGATGACGCCGACCGTTATCGGCTCGCCCGATTGCGCCCGCGCCGGCAGCGCAGCGAACGCCAGCGCTGCGCCAGCCGTTGCGACGGCAGCGATAAGGATGCGATTATTCGAGATGCCGCGTGATGCCGCACTCTTGCTCATTGTGATCTCCCCCTGAATTTCTCATTTTTTCGATTGCAATTGTTGCCGTCCATTGGTGCATCAACAACACCGCCCGGACATGGCGATGACCAGCCGCTCGTCATCGCTCAGCTGACGATCGTCCTGGGGGCGGCGGCGGTTGAGATTGAGCGACCAGCCCTCGCCCGGCGCATCCGGGATTTCCGGATCGTTCACCGGCAGGCCTTGCTTGCGCATGTCTTCGCGGCGCGCTTGCGTGCGGACCAGATCAACGTCGAGCGTGCCGTCGCGGAATACGACGCCATAATGCTTCTCGGCAAATTCCTTGGTGACATAGCCCTGGCGCACATCGCGCTCGACCTTTTCCGGCTCGCGCTCGAGCGGCGAGCCATAACCGCCGCCGCCGCCGGAACGGATGATGTAAGCGTCGCCCGGCTCCAGCACCTGATCGAAGGCTTTGCCGTTCGCAAAGCCCTGCTCGTCCTCACCGAAACGATGGATGGCGACGGCATTGCCGAAACCCGAGAGGCCGCCATAGAGACCCCACGGCCGGCAGCGCACGCGGTCCATCTGCGCGTTGAAGCTGATTTTCGCGCGCATCTGTACGATCTGCTCGGTGCCGAGGCCGCCGCGGAATTTTCCGGCGCCGCCGGAATCCGGGCGCAGCGCATAGCGCTCGACCAGAAGCGGAAATTTCGCCTCGACCTGCTCGCTCGGTCCGTTATGGGTGTCGCCGTCATTGATGGCGATGGTGGCATTGATGCCGTCGCTGTCGTGCTTGGCGCCCCAGCCGCCGCCGACAAGGCCGCCGAGATAAATAAAGAAACGGTTGTCGGCCGGACGCCGGCCGTTGACCCGGGCGACGCAAAGATCGGCGTGATGGCCGGCGATGACGCGGTCAGGCAGCGCCGGCGCCAGCGCCTTGAAGATCGTGTCGACGATGGTCATCGGAAACGTCATCCACATCCGCATCGCCGACGGCTTCTGCGCGCTGACCACGCGGCCGGGCGGCAGCACGATATCGAGAGCACGGAACTGCCCGTCATTGATCGGCAGATCGAGCGCCGACGTCAGGCATTTGAATGCGACTTGGCAGCAGGCGCGGCCCGCGGTCTCGCCGGAATTGTAGAAGCCCGCGACCTGCTTCGACACCTCCGACAGGTCGACCTTCATGCGGTCGCCGGCAACCTCGACCTTGACGCGGATCGGAATGCGCTTGCCGAGCGCGACGCCGTCGTCATCCATATAGGACTCCGCCTCATAGACGCCGTCGGGCATTTGCAACACGCGCTCGCGTGCGAGAGCTTCGCTCTGATTCATGATGGCGTCGATGGAGCCGAGCACGGCATCGATGCCGTATTTCTGGATCATTTCCAGGAAGCGCTTCTCGCCGGTCTTGACCGCGGCGATCTGCGCGCGGAAATCGCCCATGGCATTTTCCGGCACCCGCACATTCATGCGGATGATGTCGACGATCTCCTGGTTCGGCTCGCCCTTGCGATAGGCCTTCACGATCGGCATCTGCAGGCCTTCGGAATAAATGTCGGTCGTGACGCCCGACAGCGTGCCGCCGACATCGGGCCAATGCGCCATGCAGCTCGAAAAGGCGACGACTTTGCCGTCGTGGAAAATCGGCACCGAGAAGGTCATGTGATTGAGATGGCTGCCGGTCGTATAGGCGTCGTTGGTGAGAAGAATGTCGCCCGGATCCATTTTGTCGAGACCATAGTGCTTGATCTTGGCCTTGACCGTGTCGCTCATGCCGCGAATGAACATCGGCAGGCCGAGCCCGATCGATACCGTCTCGCCGCGCGCATTGAACAGGCCGACAGTGAAATCCAGCGCCTCGTAGATGATCATATTGTAGGCGGTGCGCATTAGATTGGTCTTCATCTCCTCGGTCGCGGCGATGAGACCGTTGCGCACCACTTCGACGGTCACCGGGTCGATCCGTCCTTTGATCCCGTCTTGCGCCTTGACGTCTGACTTTTTGTCGAAAGCGACATTCATCGTCAGCTTCTCCCGGTTGCGATGATCAGGTTGCCGAGGCCGTCGACGTCGAGCACATCACCCGGATGCACGACCGTGGTCGAGGCATATTCCTCGACCAGCGCCGGGCCGCTGATCTTGTTCGACGCGACGAACTCGGCGCGATCGTAGGTCGGCGTTTCGACAAAGCCTGCATCGGCGAAATAGACGAGACGATTGCCGCGGAAGGCTTTAGCCGGCGGCTCCGCCCCGCCTGCCGCGATGGTCTGCTGACGTGGCTTCTTCATGAAACCGACCACGGCGCAGCGCAGGCTCACGATCTCGGCCGGCTCGCCCGGCGACGCATAGCCGTAACGCGTCTCGTGCACGGCATCGAAACAGCGCTTGATGCCGTCGCGATCCTCGGCGGCGAACAGTTCGGTCGGCAATTCGACGCTGACGGCGTGCTCCTGGCCGACATAGCGCATGTCGGCGCCCCGCGAGACGACGATTTCCTGCAGATCGACATGGGTATGGCTGATGCCGGCGCGGCCGCGCCGCTCCATGTCCTGATAAAGACTTTCCATATCCGAGAACGACGCCTTGGCGAGCGGCGTGAACCAGGTGTGCACGAAGTCGCGGCGCAGGTCGGCCATCAGCATGCCGTAGGCCGAGAAATGCCCCGGCGCGCGCGGAACGACGACTTTGCCGATGCGCAATTCGCGCGCCACCATGGCGGCGTGCAGCGGGCCGGCGCCGCCATAGGCGAATAGCGCGAAATCCGCGGCATCAAGCCCGCGCTCGGTCGTCACCCAGCGCACCACGTGCGACATCTTCGTCGTCGCAATGCGCAGGATGCCCTCGGCGGCTTCGGTCAGTGTCAGTCCAAGGGGCTTGGCGATCTTGTCGTTGAGCGCTTTTTTCGCGCCTTCGATGTCGAGCTTCATCTCGCCGCCGAGAAAGCGATCCGCGGCAAGCCGGCCGAGCACGAGATTGGCGTCGGTGATGGTCGGCTCTTCGCCGCCGAGCCCGTAGCAGACCGGACCGGGCACCGCGCCCGCGCTTTCCGGTCCCACCCGCAAAGCGCCGGCGAGACCCGCGCGCGCGATGCTGCCGCCGCCGGTGCCGACTTCCTGGATATCGATCATCGGCATCTGCACCGGGAGCCCCGTGGCATAGCCACCGATCAGCGCGCCGCCGGTCATCAGAACATGGCCGTTATGGATGACGCCGGCTTTCGCGGTGGTGCCGCCCATGTCGAAGGCGATGGCATCGCCGAAGCCCATAGCGTCGCAAAGAATCTTTGTGCCGATCACGCCGGCGGCCGGCCCCGATTCCAACATGCGGATGCAGGAATCGCGCGCTTCATCAACGTCAAACAAGCCGCCGGTCGATTGCACGATCAGAAACGTGCCGTCGAAATTGGCTTCGCCAAGATGAGTGTTCATCCCCGAGAGATAGTTGCGCACGCGCGGGCCGACATAGGCATTGGCGGCGACGGTCGAGGAGCGCTCGAATTCGCGATATTCCTGCGACAATTCATGTGACGCCGAAACGAACAGACCGGGGCACATCTCCTGCACGATCGCCTTTGCCCGCTGTTCGTGGGCCGGATTGCGATAGGAATGCAGGAACAGAATGGCGATGGCATCGATGCCGGAGCGGACCAGATCCTCGACGATGCGGCGGACTTGGTCCTCGTCGAGCTTGATCAGCACATTGCCCTGCGCGTCGACGCGCTCGCGAATTTCGAAGCGCAGCGCCCGTTCGATCAGCGGCTGATGTTTCTGAAAGAACAGATTGTAGGATTCCGGACGGTTGACGCGGCCGATCTCATAGATGTCGCGAAAGCCCTGCGTGGTGAGCAGCGCGCATTTGGCGCCGGTGCGCTCCAGGATGGTGTTGATGGCGACCGTCGTGCCGTGCAGAAACAATCGCGCATCGGCGAAGGTCGTTCCGGCCTTGCGAACACCGGTAGCAATGCCGTCCACCAGGCGTGCCGGCGTCGTGAGCGTCTTGCCGAGGCTGAATTCGCCGGTCCGCTCGTTGAACGCGGCAATGTCGGTGAATGTGCCCCCTACATCCGCCGACAGGCGGATTCGATCGGTTTGCGCGTCCAACCCCTGCACTCCCTTGGTCTTTACTTGTTTCTTGGTGTTTTTTGACGATTGAATCCAGTAAAGCCCAGTTTCGCTCACGCCCGCAAGCAAGGCGTCGCAATTCAGCGATGCCCGTGACGGCAGCCTGACCGGCATTTTGGGCAGGTCGGTCTTCTATACACAACTTGTCCTGGCGGTGCCGGCTTAGGTCTCGCCCGATCTAGCCGAGCCGGATTTTCGCTTTGCCGTTTGTCTTTGCCGCGCCCACCTTGCGTCCGCGCGTGGACCCATGTTTGGGCAACGCGGTGCGCGCCGCGGCATCGACATGTTTGATGGCGGCAGCCCGCGCTGCTTTGGGGTTGCGCGCGAACAGAGCGCCGGCCAGTTTCTTCAGCTCGATCAGACTTGCGATCCAGCGCTTGTCGTTCTGCCGCGACGTCGCGCGCAATTGATTGATGCGGTTGCCGAGATGGTCGAGCAGGTCGCGCACGACGGCATTCTTGGCGCCGCGGCAGATCGCGTCATAGAAACCCTTCTTGGCGTCGAGGATTTTTTCGAAATCCTTGACGCGATAGGCATCCTCGAGGCGATGCAGCGCGGCCTTGAGTTTCTCGACGTCGAGCGCATTGGCGGATTGCGCGAACTGGGCGGCGACCAGGCCTTCGAGCGCGGCGCGAACCTGATAGATATTGGCGGCATCCTCTTCGCTGATTTCGGCAACGACGAGCCCGCGCGGCACCGCGACGACAAGCTTTTCCGCCTGCAGCTCGCGCAGCGCCTCGCGCAGCGAGGTGCGGCTGACATTGAGTTCCTGGCACAAATCTTTTTCGACCAGGCGGTCGCCGGGCTTGAGCTCGCCGGTCTCGATAGCGCGGCGCAGCGCCGCGCCGATCTTGCGGCGAAGCGGCGCGGCTTCGAGCTTCAGCGGCACGAGTGCGCCGGAGGCAAGGGCGACGACTTTATCGTTCATGAGTTACCTCGCTGCCACCGCACTCAATTGCTGCGCCATCCAATCCGCCGACTGCGGACGATAGCTGTAAGGCCGATTGTGGGCGACGTGATTGCCGTCCTCGATGACGAGCAGCTCGACCGGGCCTTTGACCTCCGACGCGAGCCGCCGCGCGTCCTCGGGCGGGCAGAGCCGATCGAGACCCGCGGCAATGATGAAGATCGGGCATTCGATTTTTTCGCCGACGCCTTCGAGCGACAGCCCGAAGGCTTTCTTGTGCGCTTCGGCGTCGCTCTTGCTGTGGCTGCGCTGGATATAGGCGGCGCGCGTGAGCTCCGGCAGCTTCTCCCACAGCGCGCCCCAATTGTACGGGCCGCAATTGGCGATCGCCGCCTTGATGCGCTTCTCGAAGGCGGCGGCGCGCGGCGCGTAATAGCCGCCGAGGCTGATGCCCCAGATGCCGAGCCGCTTGCTGTCGACATCCGGCCGCTTGGCCTCGAGCCAATCGATTACCGGACCGACCACATTTTCGTAGTCCGGCCGGATCGGAAAATCGTATTCCGCTTCGCCCTGCCCCGGCCCGTCGAAAGCAAGGATCGCCATGCCGCGGTCGAGGAAGGTTTGCTGAAAGGTGACGAGCTCTTCCTTGGTTGAATCCAGTCCCATGGTCATGAGCACGATCGGCGGCTTTTGCACGCCGCGCGGCTTGCGCAGCACACCGGCGAGTTCCTTGCTCTCGTAAGGAATGAGCACGCGTTCGCCGGGCGGCTCCATATGCGGCAGCGCCGCGGTCAGGCATTCGACGGCTTTGCCGTGGGCGGCCTTCATCTGCGCCATGTCCTGCACGAACAGGTATTTGGCGAAGTGATAAGTGACCGAAGCGCGCAGCAAATGATCGCGCGCGCTGACATAGCGTTTCTGCGCCAGCGCAGCGCGGCCGCGTGCCTCATGCTCGCCGGCACGGGCCGACCACGCGCTGCACCAATCGTCCCAGCTGTGCAGCGCCGACGTCACGTCCTTGAAATCGCTGAAATCGACGCCATTGACGGTAAAGCGCGGACCCCAATGCGCCGCGGCATTGGCGACCTTGGTATCCTGCCTGGCGTCTTTGATCTTTGCGTCGACGTTCATTGACACTCCTGTACGCACTGCAACCCGCTCGCGCCCCCGCTGACGGCGGCCTGTTCTAGCCGATTGTCGTATTGTATGACAATACGATTGACAGGCCGGTCGGGCGCGACCTAATCGGCGCGAAACGACGTGGTATTGCGGCGGAGCATGATCCTTTCCGAGAACCGGTTTCCACTTTTACGGATCATGCGCTAATGGCAGGCGACGCGGAAACGCCGAAGGCTGCGAAAGGCAATATGTCGAGCGAGTTGTTGGGCGACTTGATCGGGCGCTCGGTCCCCCGCGTCGAAGACGCGCGGCTCTTGCGCGGCCAGGCGCGCTATATCGACGACATCGTTCTGCCCGACATGTTGCACGCGGTGTTTGCGCGCAGCCGCTCCGCGCATGCCCGCATCAAAAGCGTCGATACTGCCGCGGCCAAAGCGCTGCCGGGCGTGCATGCCGTCTTCTTATATGCGGATTTGCGACCGCTTCTGACCTGCGACCGCATTCCGCTGGCGCTTGCCGCGGCGGCGGTGAAATTCGACGCCGAGCCGAGTTGTCTTGTCGACGACGAAGCTTGCTATGTCGGTGAGCCGATTGCGCTTGTGGTGGCTGACGATCGCCGCACGGCGGAAGACGCCGCGGCCTTGATCGAAATCGATTACGACGAATTGCCGGCCGTCACCGACCCTTATGAAGGACTGAAACCCGTTGCGCCGCGCGCGCGGCTCGATTGCCCGGATAATCTGACGGCGGAACACAACGTCAGATACGGCGACGTTGAACGCAGTTTTGCGACCGCGGCACATCGCTTCTCCGAACAGTTCCGCATGGACAAGGGCGGCGGCTTCTCGATCGAGCCGCGCGGCGTGGTCGCGCGCTACGACGCCAATGAAGATCTTTTGACCGTGTGGGACAGCACGCAGACGCCGCATCGCGCCAAGACGGTGATGGCGCAGACGCTCGGGCTGCTGGAGCATCAGGTGCGCGTGGTGGCGCCCGATGTCGGCGGCGGCTTCGGCCCCAAAGCCGTGTTTCATCCGGAGGAGGTCGCGATCCCCGCGGCGGCATTGCTGCTGCGCCGCCCGATCAAATGGGTCGAGGATCGGCTCGAAAGCTTCACCGCGACGGTGCAGGAACGGCGACAGATCTGGGACGTCGAAGCCGCCTTCGACGCCGAGGGCAAGCTCAGCGGCATTCGCGGACGCATCTATCACGATCACGGCGCCAACGTGCCTTACGGCGTAGCGCTGCCCTATAACGGCATCACCAACATGATCGGTCCCTATGTGCTGCCGGCGCTGCATCTCGTCGCCTCGCTGTGCCTGACCAATATGGTGCCGGTGGCGCCGACGCGCGGCGCCGGCCGGCCGCAAGGCACCTTCGTGATGGAGCGCATCCTCGACCGCATCGCCAAGACGTTAAATCTTACGCGCGACGAGGTGCGGCGGCGCAATCTCATTGCGCCGGAGAAAATGCCCTACGCGACGCCGATCAAGCAGCGCGACGGCAGCGTCATGACTTATGACAGCGGCGACTACCCCGAGTGCCAGCGGCGCGCGCTGAAGGCCGCCGACTGGGACGCGTTCGAAGCACGCCGCGCCGCGGCGGCGCGCGAGGGACGGCTTCTCGGCATCGGACTTGCCAATTATGTCGAAGGCACCGGGCGCGGACCGTTCGAAAGCGGCGCCATCCGCATCGGTGCATCCGGACAGATCGTGGTTTCGACCGGCGCGACGGCGCAAGGCCAAGGCACCAAGACCATGCTGGCGCAGCTCGCCGCCAGCGTGTTCGGCGTCTCGGCCGATCGCGTTCACGTGGTCGACGGCGATACCGCGGCGACGTCGTTGGGTCTCGGTGCTTTCGCCAGCCGCCAGGCGGTGACCGCCGGCAATGCCGTTTATCTCGCGGCGCAGAACGTCGCCGATAAGGCCAAAGCCGTGGCCTCTTTGATGCTCGAAGCCGCGCCGGAGGATCTCGAACTGAAAGACGGCGAGGTGCGCGTCGCCGGCGTGCCGAAACTGAAAAAGAGCCTCGCCGAGATCGCGCGCGCGCTCGGCGGCCTGCCCGGCTTTGCGCTGCCCGGCAATATGAATCCCGGCCTCGCCGCGGCGGTCGATTATCAGCCCGCGGGCATGACCTATACCAACGGCACCCATATCGCCGAAGCGGAAGTGAATCCGATTTCCGGCGCGGTGAAAATTCTTCGCTACACCGTGGTTCACGATTGCGGCCGCATGATCAATCCGATGATGGTCGAGGGCCAGGTCTGCGGCGGCGTGGTCCACGGCATCGGCGCGACCTTGTTCGAGCTGATGCGGTTCGACGAGACCGGCCAGCCGCTGACCGGAACGCTCGCCGACTATCTGCTGCCGACGGCAGACGTCGTGCCGCGCATCGGCATCCATCACATGGAATCGCCCTCGCCGCTCAACCCGCTCGGCGTCAAGGGCGCGGCCGAAAGCGGCACGATCGGCGCGCCGAGCGTCATCGTCTCGGCGATCGAGGACGCCCTGCGTCCGCTCGATCTTCGCATCGCCGAACTGCCGATCCTGCCGGCACGGCTGCGCGCGCTGATCCGTGAGGCGCAAAGACTTGAGGCGCAAAGACTTGCCGCGCAAAGACTTGCCGCGCAACAGGCGGCAAAGCGCGCATGAAGCCGTCGCCTTTCACCTATCACGCGCCGCGGACGCTCGACGAGGCGCTCGATCTCCTGGCGACGCTCGACAATGCGCGTGTGCTCGCCGGCGGCCAATCGCTGATGCCGATGATGAATTACCGGGTGGTGCAGCCGGAGCATCTGATCGATCTCGGCCGCATTGCCGAACTCGCTTTTATCGACGACACGCCCGAGAGCCTGCAGATCGGCGCCATGACCACGCAGCGGACAATCGAGCGCAGCGCGCTGGTCCATGAACGCTGCCCGCTGCTGACCGATGCCTTGTTTCACGTCGGCCATCAGCAGACGCGCAACCGCGGCACCATCGGTGGCAGCATTTGTCATCTCGATCCGTCGGCGGAACTGCCTATCACGGCCTGCGCGCTCGATGCGGTGATGATTGCGGCGGGCAAGACCGGTCGGCGGAAGATTCCGTTCGCGGATTTTCCGGCGGGCTATCTGACATCGAACCTTAAGCCTGACGAAATTCTTGTCGCAATTGATTTCGGCCAATGGCCGCAACGTGCCGGATCGGCGTTCGAGGAATACGCGGTGCGTCCCGCCGATTTCGCCATTGTCTCGATCGCGGCGGTGATCGCGATGGGCGGGGATGACATTATTACCGAGGCGCGCGTCGCCGCGGGGGGCATCGCCCCTGTTCCGACGCGGCTGACCGGCGTGGAAGATACCCTCAAAGGCCAGCGACCGAGCGACGCGCTCGTTGAGCGCGCCAGTGCTGTGGCCGCCGCCGTGCCGGCGGAAGGCGACGACGCCAATCCGCCGGAATATCGTCAGGAGCTTGCCGGCCACCTGACACAGCGCGCCCTCACCAAGGCTATTCGGCGGGCGCAGACATGAGTGCCCACGAGATTTCCATCACTGTGAACGGCACGGCCTATAGGCGCACGGTGGATTCGCGGCTCCACCTCGCCGATTTCCTGCGCCAGGAGTTCGGCCTGACCGGCACGCATATCGGCTGCGAACACGGCGTCTGCGGCGCCTGCACGGTACTCGTCGACGGCGCGACGGCCCGCGCCTGCCTGATGCTGGCGGTGCAGGCCGACGGACGGCGGGTCGAAACCATCGAGAGCGTCGCGGCGCCCGACGGCACGCTGCATCCGATCCAGGCGGCGCTGTCGCGCCACCACGGGCTGCAATGCGGATATTGCACGCCGGGCGTGGTGATGACGCTGCTCGAGTTGCAACGCGAATGCGGCGACAATCCCATCACCGAGGACGAAATCCGACGCGCGCTATCCGGCAATCTGTGCCGCTGCACCGGCTATCAGGGGATGGTGGATGCAGCGCTCGAAATCCTGCCGGGCGCGCACACCAAAGCGTGAAGACCGGCCGGGACGCCGGGGTCCAAAAGCTGGCGGCGGCTGACTATATAATGTCAGCGAATTTGGTATCCTCCGATCAATCACAGTCTTGAACAGGTGACGCAGATGGCAGCATCAACGGAACGCGCGGTTCTCGCAGGCGGCTGTTTCTGGGGCATGCAGGATCTGGTCCGCCGCCAGCCCGGCGTGATCTCGACCCGCGTCGGCTATAGCGGCGGCGACGTGGCCAACGCGACCTACCGCAATCACGGCACCCATGCCGAGGCGATCGAGATCGTTTTCGATCCGACCAAGACCAGCTACCGGGCCATTCTCGAATTCTTCTTCCAGATCCACGACCCGACGACGCGCAACCGGCAGGGCAACGATATCGGCGCCAGCTATCGCTCGGCGATCTACTATGCGAGCCCCGAGCAGAAGCGGATCGCCGAAGACACCATCGCCGATGTCGAGGCGTCAAAGTTATGGCCGGGCAAGGTCGTGACCGAAGTGGCGCCGGTCGGCCCGTTCTGGGAGGCCGAGCCCGAGCACCAGGATTATCTCGAGCGCTATCCCAACGGCTATACCTGCCACTATGTGCGGCCGAATTGGAAATTGCCGGTGCGCAAGCAGGTCGCCGCAGAATAATCGATGGGACGGAAGTAACGCCGTCCCGCGCTAAAGCGCGAGATCGCTCAGCGAAGGATGATCGTCCGGCCGGCGGCCGAGCGGCCAATGATATTTGCGCTCGCGCTCCTCGATCGGCAGATCGTTGATGCTGGCGATACGCCGCCGCATCAGGCCGTCGTCGGCGAACTCCCAATTCTCGTTGCCGTAGCTGCGGAACCAGTTGCCGGAATCGTCGCGCCATTCATAGGCGAAGCGCACCGCGATACGGGCGCCGTGGAAGGCCCAGACCTCCTTGATCAGCCGATAATCGAGTTCCCTGTTCCATTTGCGGGTCAGGAAGGCCTCGATCGCCGGACGGCCTTGAATGAATTCGGAACGGTTGCGCCATTGGCTGTCGGCGGTATAGGCGAGCGCCACGCGCGCCGGATCGCGCGTATTCCAGGCATCTTCGGCGGCACGCGCCTTCACGGTGGCTGTCTCGGCGGTGAATGGCGGAAGCGGCGGGCGGCTCACGGCTGTCTCCGTTCTACGGCTTTGTTATGCCGGCGAGGTGCCGGGCGCGGGCCTTTTTCTCTTCGATCTTCATGCCGCGCGCGATCTGGATGCGCTGCGCCTGGGGCGAGCCCGCGCCATGCAGGCTCTCGGTCAGATAACCGACGGCATTGCGCCCGATGGTCATGTTCTCGATCAGGCGCAGCATGCGCATGCGGTCGACCACCTCGACGCCGTCGCGGCCTTGCAGGAATTTGCGAATGAGCGGGCCGACTTCGTTGTTCTGCAGGTCCTTCTCCGACGGCATGGTGACGATCAGGCCGCCGGCAATGTCCTGGGCGAGCCGCGCGATCTCATAGGGAAAGCGCGTGACATTATGTTTGGCGACGTTGGACAGCATTTCGTCGTTGATATAGGCGCCCGACGCCACGGGCTTCGATTGATGCGCCGCCGCCATGCAGCTTGAATAGATCGTCTCGTTGAGATGGGTCATCTCGACGAGCTTGTCCTTGATATGGGAGACGCCTTCGACGCCGTTGTGCTCGGCCGCGGTCGCCGCGGCCCCGATCAGCACATCGCCGAGCCCGGTTTTGCAGACGTAAGAACTGCGATGGTAGGTGGTGAAGCGCTCGACCAGCGATGAGGCATAGGCCCACTCGCCGTCCATGAAAACGTGGTCGTGCGGCACGAACACGTTATCAAAGACAATAAGCAATTCCTGGCCGGCGAATTGCGCATTGCCGGCATCCAGCGCGCCGCCGTCCATGATGCGGGTGTCGTTGGTCTGACGGCCGACAATATATGTGAGCCCCGGCGCGTCGACACGCACCGCGCCGACCACCGACCATTCGCAGTCGTTCTCGGTCATGCGCATGGTCGGCATGAAGATCAGCCAATGCGAATTGATCGCGCCGGTCTGGTGCATCTTGGCGCCGGACACATAGATGCCGTTGTCGTCGCGCCGCGTCACACGCAGGAACAGGTCCTTGTCGCTTTGCTGATGCGGCGGCTTGGAGCGATCGCCTTTGGGATCGGTCATGGCGCCGCCGATGACGATATTCGCCGCCTGCGCGCGCTTGAGGAAGGCGAGGAAGCGCTGGTGATAGTCGGTGCCGTTCTTGGCATCGATATCGAAAGTCACCGAATGGCACGAGCTGATGGCGTCGAGCCCGACGCAGCGCTGAAAGCAGGTGCCGGTACGCCGGCCGAGTTCGCGCTGCATCTCATGCTTGCTGACGAGCTCGGAAGGTTCAACAGGAACGTGAAGGAAGCGGTTGACCTGACGATCGCTGATTGAGGAGTGCGCGGTGGCCAAAGCAGGCTGCTCGGTCGCAAGCCGGAATGTCTCGGCCATGGCGTTGATCGACGGCCTGATCACCGGATGATCGAGCGGCTCGGGCACGCGTTCGCCCATGAAATAGACATTCATGGTCCGGCCGCGCAGCGAAGCGAAATAATCCTCCGCGGTGCGGATCGGCGTTGCGAAATCGGCCCACAATGTCTCGACGTTCTGCATCACGGCCTCCAAGATATGCGCGCTGTTGTTTCGCGCATCAATCCGCTCACGCCTTGATCAGTTCGCGCAGCTTATAACGTATGACCTTGCCCGACCCGGTGCGAGGGATTTCGGCGATCACCTGCACGCTGTGCGGCACTTTGTACGCCGATAGCTGCGCGCGGCAATGGGTCAAGAGCGCCTCGTTCTCAAGCGTCTTGCCGGGGCGCGGCACGACGAACAGCGCCGGAACCTCGCCGAGATGCTCATGCGGCACACCGACCACAGCGCAATCGAGCACCGCGGCGAACGTGTTCACGACTTCCTCGATCTCGGCCGGAGCGATGTTCTGGCCGCCGCGGATGATCAGTTCCTTGAGCCGGCCGGTGATGGTGAGAAAACCGTTCTCATCCGACTTCGCCAGATCGCCGGTATGATACCAGCCGTTGTGCAGCGCCTTCTGCGTTTCTTCCGGCTTGTTGTGATAGCCGGGCATGACGTTGGGACCGTGAACGATCAGCTCGCCCTCCCGTCCCGGCGCGACGTCTTCGCCTTTCAGATCGACGATGCGCACCGCGAGCCCGGGCACCGGAATGCCGCAGGAGCCCATGACGCGGCTGCCGGTCGGCCAGTTCATGGTGACCATGGTCGAGGTTTCGGTGATGCCGTAGCCGTCGAGCAGCGGTACGCCGAGATGGCTTTCGAATTCGCGATTGAGCGTTGCCGGCATGATGGCGCCCGCGGAAGCACAAAGCCGCAGATTGGGGAAACGCACATTGGTCTCGCCGCGCGTCGCCTGCAGCAGATAATGAAACATCGTCGGCACGCCGGGGAAATAGGTGAACTCGCCGGATTTCAGCAGCCGTACTGCTTCGCTCGTCGAGAATTTTTCCATGATGTATTCGGTCGCGCCGGTCGCGAGGATGCTCATCACCGAAAGGTTGAGCGCGTAAGAATGAAACAGCGGCAGCGGCGACAGCACGGTGTCGCGCTCGCTCAGACCGGTGATCGGCGTCCAGCAGGCGGCTGTCACCCATAACATGCCATGAACCGTGAGCCGCACGCCCTTGGCGCGGCCGGTCGTGCCCGACGTATAAAGAATGTAAGCCGTCTCGTGCAGCAGCGCCGGATCGCGCGGCGGCGATTGCGGCGGCGTGCCGATAAGCTTGCCGTAAGATAGTGCCTCGGCGCTGCAAGCGCCGCGATCCGTCACAATCAGGGTTTTCAGATTGGGTGCGGCAGCTTGCAGCCGCGCGAATAAATCGCCGCGCTCGGCGGTAGTGATCACCGCTTTGCAATCGGCATCGGTCAGCCGATAGGAGATTTCGGCTTCGGTCGCGTCGTAGCTGATCGGCACGCCGATGGCGCCGGCGCGCGTAATGGCAAACGAGCTTTCGACCCAGGCCACCGAATTCGGCAGCATGATTGCGACGGTGTCGTTCGGCGCGATGCCGATATGGGCGAGGTGCCCGGCAAGATTGCCGGTGCGCGCATGGAGCTCGGCGTAAGTCACCGACGATTGCGCGTCACGAAACGCGCATTTGGCTCCGCGCTCCGTCGCATGCCGGCGCAGCAATTCGGGAATGGGAGCGATCAGATCGGTGTGCAGCATGGCCGTCTCTCCTCACACCATGCTGTAGCCGCCGGAGATGCTCAGCACCTGGCCGGTGATCCAGCCGCCGTGCGGCGACGCCAGCATCGCCACCATCGGCGCCACGTCATCCGGCAGGCCGAGACGGCGCACCGGATAGAACTTGATGAGCTTCTCGCGGTTGGCTTCGACCCAGTCCTTGTCGTGCGCGGTCTCGACGAGACCGAGCGACACGGTGTTCGCCGTGGTGCCGGAGCGGCCGAATTCGCGCGCTAAGGATTTCATCAGCCCGATCACGCCGGCGCGGGCGGCGGCAACGATGGCGAGGCCGGATTCGCCGACGCGCGAGGAATCGCCGATGACGCTGACGATGCGGCCGTTCTTGCCGGTTTCGAGATGCGGCGCGGCGGCGTGACAGCAATGGATCGCGCCATAGAGCGAGGCGTCGATCTGGGCATGCCAATCCTCCGGCGTGGTCTCGACAAAACGCTGGCGCTTGGCGAGGCCGGCATTGTTGATGAGGATGTTGAGACCGCCGAAGTCTTTGACCACAGCGTCGGTCATCGCCTGCACCGCGGCAAAATCGGCAACGTCAGCCTGATAGGCCTTGGCCTTGCCGCCTTTGGCTTTGATCTCGCCGACAATGGCCTCAGCCTCGGCGCCGGAGCTGCGATAATTCAGCGCGACGCCCGCGCCCTCCGCGGCGAGGCTCAGCGCGATTTCGCGACCGACGCCGCTCGCAGCGCCGGTCACCAAGGCGATCTTGCCCTTCAATCCCAAATCCATGGTCGCTTTTCCTTTATTGAATCACGTTTTGTTTTTGCTCCGCGCCGTTTCGATCAGGCGAAACAGCCGCTCCGGTGTTACCGGCAGTTCGTTGATCTCGATACCGAGCGGCGAGAGCGCATCGGCGACGGCATTGGCGATCGCCGCCGGCGCGCCGATCGTGCCGCCCTCGCCCATGCCGCGGAAGCCGCCGAGCGTGGTCGGCGAATAGCTTTCGAGATGCACCAATTTCATCGACGGGATTTCGCAAGCCGACGGCACCAGATAATCGACCAGGCTTGCGGTCTGCATCTGGCCCTGCTCGTCGTAGACGACTTCTTCGTAGAGCGCGGCGCCGATGCCCTGGGCGACGCCGCCCTGCACCTGGCCATCGACAATCAGCGGATTGACGATCTTGCCGCAGTCTTCCGCCACGGCGAAATGATCGATGCGGATCTCGTAAGTCTCCGGATCGATCTCGATGGCGGCGATATGCGTCGCCGAGGTCGTGGTGCCGAACACCGGATCATAGGTCTTGGTCGCGGCAAGCTCATCCCGCGCCTCTGCCGGCAGGCGGCCGATCTCGGAATAGACCGCGCGCGCCACTTCGCGGAAAGTGATGGTGCGGTCGGTGCCGGCGACGGTGATTTTGCCGTCATCGGCGACGAGATCGGCAGACGCAGTTTCGAGAAGATGCGAAGCGGCATTGAGCACTTTCTCGCGCACCGCTTGCGCGGCGAGCGTCGCCGCGCCTCCGGCCAGAACCAGGCTGCGGCTTGCATAGGTGCCGGTGCCGCCACCGACCGCGGCGCTGTCGCCATGCACGATGCGGATGTCCTCGACGCGGACGCCGAGATGCTCGGCGACGATCTGCGCCAATGTCGTCTCAAGGCCTTGGCCGTGCGAGGCGATGCCGAAGGCGGCTGTTACCGCCCCCGTCGCATCGACGCGCACGATCGCCGTTTCGGTGCCGGTATTGATCGGCATGCCCGGTGCGACCGAAATGCGCGAGCCGATGCCGGTGAGTTCGGCATAAGACGCGATGCCGATGCCGCTCCAGCGGCCCGCGGCGCGGGCCTTTTTTTGCGCAGCGCGCAGGTCGTCATAGCCGATCGCGGCGCAGGCAGCGTTGAGACATTCCTGAAAGCCGGATTTATCCCAGACGATGCCGGAGGCGACCTTGTAGGGCAGTTCATCGTCGCTGACGAGATTGCGCAGCCTCATCTCGCGCGGATCGAGGCCGAGCTTGGCCGCGGCCATATCGATCAGCCGCTCCATGACGAAGGTCGAGATCGGCCGGCCGACGCCGCGATAGGGGCCGAGCGGCGCTTTCGAGGTCGCGGTGCCGCGCACGCGGCCCTGATAATTGGCGATGCGATAGGGCCCGGGCAGAAAGCTGACCACTTGGATCGGTTCGAGCGCCGCGGTCCACGGATAGATCGAATACGCGCCGATATCGCCGATGACGTCGGCGCGCAACGCGGTGATGTGCCCCTCGCCGTCGAGTGCGATCTCGGCATCGACGATCTCATCAAAGCCCTGGCTGGTGGCGAGCAGATCCTCCATGCGGTCCGCGGTCCATTTGATCGAGCGCGACAGGCCGCGCGCGGCGGCGCAGACAAAAATCTCCTCCGGATAGAGCGAACCCTTGCCGCCGAAGCCACCGCCGACATCCTGCGCGACGACGCGCACTTGATGGCCGGGAATGTCCAGCGCCTGCGCGAGTGCGTCGCGCACGATGCCGGGCACCTGCGTCGCCGAATAAAGCGTCAGCGCCTGACGCCCGGCGTCATATTCGGCGACACAAGCGCGCGGCTCGATCGCAACCGGCGTTTTCCGGTGCATGCGGAAGCGGCCGGCTATACGCACTGGCGCCGTGGCAAAAGCGGCCTCGATATCGCCGCGTTTGAATTCGCGGCTCACCAGCACATTGCTGCCGGCCTTCTCGTGCAACAGCGGTGCGCCGTCTTTGACCGCCTGTTCCGGATCGATGACGACCGGCAATGGTTCATAGTCGATGGTGACAAGCTCGAGCGCATCCTCGGCCTGATAGCGATTTTGCGCGACGATGCCGACGACCGGCTCGCCGACATAACGCACTTTGCCGCGCGCCAGCGGCAGGATCGGCGTCGCAAAATAATTCTTCATCCGCGACGTCGCTACCAAAGGCTTGACCTGATCGGCCAGGTCTTCCGCGGTGAACACGGCGATGATGCCGGGCGCGGCGCGCGCGGCCGTGCAATCGATCGCGCGGATGCGCGCATGCGACTGGTCGCTCCTGCGGAACGCGGCGTGCAGCACGCGCGCCATCTGGCGGTCGTCGGTATAGGCGCCGAGCCCGGTCAACAACCGCGGATCCTCGGTGCGCTTGATGCGCGCGCCGATGATTTTCGGCCGGGCATGGATCTCAGGGACGTCATTCATAGGCGTCCGCCCCCGCGCGCAACGTCGCCCATTGCGCGGCATCGTGGCCGCAGATGATTTTCGCCCCACCCGCTTCGATGCGCCCAACCTCGGCGAGCGATTTGACGAGGGCGTCTGCATTCCAGGTATTTTTCGGCACCACGCCGGTGTCGAGCGTCGAGCGGAACGACACCGCGTCGGAGGCGAGAAAGAATTCGCCGGATTTGTCGAGCCGAACCAGCGCACCGGTCGTGCCAGGCGTGTGGCCGGGCAGCGGCACCAGCACGACACGTCCGTCGCCGAATACGTCGCGCTCGCCGTCGATAATGTCGGTCGACGCGTCCTGCTCCCATTCGGACGCGAGATAGCCTTGCGCCTGCGCACCCGGCGCGCGCGCCGCTTCGACCTCCTTGCGATGAATGATGAAAGTCGCGCGCTTGAAGAACGTATTGCAGCCGCAATGGTCGGGATGCAGATGCGAGCAGACGACGACATCGATATCGTCGCAGCCGAGCCCGATGCCGGACAGCGCATTCACGACATTGTCGCCGGGCTGCATGGTCGGCGTCATCAGCCGCGCCAGCCCGCCCCAGCGCGTCTCCCCCTGTTCGGCAACCGAGGGGTGGCAGCCGGTATCGAACAGCACATTGCCCTGGGCGTGGTGGATGAGCGCGCAACATACCGACAAGTCGATGGTCTCACTCTTGTCGGCGTCGGGCACAAATATGCTCTTGCGCATGCGCAAACGGCCGCCGGAGAGCAGATGCATCTTCATCGCACCGGCTCCGTTTTGCCGACCACCGCGCGGATCGCCTTGACGATGTGCTCGTAGCCGGTGCAGCGGCAGAGATTGCCGGAAATGCCCTTGCGAATGTCCTCGTCGGTGGCGAGCGGATATTTGCGCAACAGATCGGTCGCGGTCATCAGTAGGCCCGGCGTACAGAAGCCGCACTGCAAGGCGTGGTGCTCGTGAAACGAGTCCTGCAGCGCGTTCATCTGCCCGATGCGGCCAAGGCTCTCGACCGTCTCGACCTTACGGCCATCGGCCTGCACCGCAAGCATCAGGCAGGAGCGCGCGCTGTCGCCGTCGACCAGCACCGTGCAGGCGCCGCAGACGCCATGCTCGCAGCCGACATGGGTGCCGGTGAGGCCCAAAGTGTGTCGCAGAAAATCGGCGAGCAGCAGCCGCGGCTCGACGGTGGCTTCGTAAGCCGCGCCGTTCACTGTGACGGTGATGTTGCGCGTCTTGCTCATGCCGCGCCCTCTTTGGCGCGGCGCCACGCCGCGGCGAGCGCACGGCCGGCAAGCACGCCGGCGAGATGCCGCCGATAATCCGACGAGGCGTGCAGATCCGTTTCAGGAGAGATCGCTGCGCGCACCGAGGCGATCGCGCGCAGCGTCAACTCCTCGTCGAGTTTTTGGCCGGCAAGAAGCGTTTCAGCCTCCGTCGCGCGCAAGGCCGTCGGACCGACGCCGGTCAAAGCGATGCGCGCACCCGCGATCCTGCCGTCGGACAGCGTCAGCGTCGTTGCCACGGCGGCCAGCGCGAAATCGCCGTGGCGTCGCGCCACTTCCTCAAAGCCCCAGCCGGTGTGCGGCGGCAATTTCGGCAGCACGATTTCGGTGAGAAGCTCGGCGCTGTCGAGAGCGACCGTCATGGTGTCGAGAAAAAAGTCGCGCGCCGCGACGGCGCGGCTGCCGGACGCCGAAGCGATGCGAAGCTCGGCGTTCAGCAATAGCGCCAGCATCGGCAGTTCGGCCGCCGGATCGGCATGCGACAGGCTGCCGCCGATGGTGCCGCGATTGCGGATGGCGAGATGCGCCACATGCGTGATAGCGCAGGACAGAACCGGAAAATGCCGCGCGACGAGCGGCGAGGTCTCGAGCTGAAAGTGCCGCGTCAGCGCGCCGATGCGGATGCTGTCGGGCGTTTCTTCGATGAAGCCGAGGCCGGAAATGCGATTGATGTCGACGAGAACGGATGGCCGCAGCAGGCGAAAGTTCAGCATCGGCATCAGGCTCTGCCCGCCGGCAAGAACTTTCGCTTCGCCGCCCGCCTCGGCCAAAGCCGCAACCGCCATGCCGAGGCTGGTCGCGGCGATGTAGTCGAAGACGGGAGGCTTCATCGCTCAGCGTCCCTTGAAGACCGGCCGGCGCTTCTCGGCGAAGGCGAGCCGGCCTTCTTTGTAATCCTCGCTCGCCGACGCGCCATCGACGATCGCCTGCACGGCGGCGGCATCGGCGGTACCGGACACGAGGCCATTGAGGATGAATTTCGCGCCCGCAATCGACAGCGGCGCATTGTCGGCAAGCGTCGCCGCCATGTGCTCCGCCAGCGCCATCGGATCGGCGGCGCAGCCGTCGGCCATGCCGACGCGAAGCGCCTGCGCGGCGTCAAAACGCTCGCCGAGAAACAGGATGCGCTTGGCCTCGCTGACGCCGACCAGCGCCAACAGCCGCTGCGTGCTGCGAAAGCCGTAAACGATCGAAAGCCGCGCGGCGGGAATACCGAACGACGCATCGGCGCCGGCAAAACGGAAATCGCAGGCCATGGCGAGATGGCAGCCGCCGCCGAGGCAGAAGCCGGAGACCACGGCAATCGTCGGCTTGGCAATGCCGGCGATCGCTTCGGTCGCGGCATCGACCGCGACCTCGTACTCGGCGCTCAAGGCGATGTCGTCACGGACGGTCTCGAATTCGAGAATGTCGGCGCCGACACTGAAATGGCCGCCGGCCCCGGCCAGCACGACGGTGCGCGCGGCATCGTTGCCGGACAACGCGCCGAATATCCGCGCGATATCCTTCCACATCGCAAGCGTGATGGCGTTGCGCTTGCCTGGCCGATTGAGCGTCACCACGGCGGTCGCGCCCTGCTGCGTCAATTCCACATCGGCCACGCGTCTTCCTCCCGCTGCTATCGTGGCGCTTTCGGTCGGCTGACCCGACTAAAGTCCGCCGGCATCACGCTTTTGTAACTTGCATAACTAGACATAATTAGTGGATTAAAACAAGCATAGAAGTCTCGATGTCCAGCTACGTCGTAGTAGTCACTTGTATAAATAGACTAATTTGACTTGCCGCCGATTGCCGCCGCGCGGTCGCTGATTTCGGGTGCGCCGAACGCGCGCGGGTCGTAGTTCATGCGGTAGCGCATTGCATACGCCTCGATCGGCTTGCGGCAATGATTGCAGATCACGGTCGGGGTGAAATCGCTGCCGCAATCGCGATGAGTGAGAATGATCGGCGGCCCGCCGCGCGACAGCCAGCGGTCACCCCAAGCCAGCATCACGATCAGCGCGCCGTAGAGGTCCATGCCCATTTCGGTCAGCCGATATTCGTAGCGGTCGGGCTGCGACTGATATTTGCACCGTTCAAATATTCCGGTGCGCACCAGCCGGGTCAGCCGGTCAGTCAAAATATTCGAGGCGATATTGAGCTCGGCCATCAGCCGGTCGAAACGGCGCGCGCCCAAGAATGCTTCGCGGATGATGAGGAAACTCCAGCGGTCGCCGATGATCTGCAAGGTCCGCGACACCGAGCTCGGCCGGCCGCGGGAGAATTGCGAGGCATCCGACGAGCGCCGCGCCCGATGCACCGGCTGCGCCAGGCGATAACCGGCGCCCGGCCCATTGCGGTAATTCACCCGCGCCGCCTCGGCCTTTTGCAGGCAGGCCGAGCAGGCAACGATCGGCTGGCAGTCGTGACCGCAAGTCTCGTGGATAAGCTGAAGCGGCGCGCCTTTACCGCCGGAGAGCCAGCGGTCGCCGAACTGCATCATCGTCATGAAGCTCGGGTAAAGTTCGAGCCCGGCCTTGGTCAGGCGGTATTCGACGCGGCTTGAGGTCGATGAGATGCGGATCTGGCGAAAGATGCCCTGCTGCGTCAGCCGCTTCAGCCGCTCCGTCAAAGTGGCGCGCGGCAGGCCGAGCGCGGCGCGGAAACTCTCGAAACGCCGCGCGCCGAAAAAGGCTTCGCGGATAATGAGAAAGGTCCAAGCGTCGGAGAGAATGCTGACCACGCGGGCGACGGAACAGTTACGCTCGCGTAGCTGCGCTGGGCCGGCCTTGTTATTGGCCTTGGCCGCATAAGGACGCCGGGTCGTTTTAAGCAATGCGTCCATTGTTATAGTGGTCGGTATAGTGGTCCATCATTTCGGCTCACGAATAACGCGCCGGAGATTGACGTAAGATAGAGGCGTCGCGGGACCTTTGCCAGTTTCGCAACAACACGACAAAAGGTGAAGCATGAAGCATGTTCTTATCACCGGCGCAGCCGGGCAGATCGGCGTCGCTTTGCGCCGCGGACTTGCCGGCGGCTATCCGCTCATTCGCCTTGCCGATATCGCGCCGCTCGGCACCGCCGAAGCGGAAGAGGAAATTTTCCAGACCGATATCCGCGACATGGCCGCCGTGGAAAAAGCCATGGCCGGCATCGATTGCGTCGTGCATCTCGCCGGCCGCTCCACCGAAGGCGATTGGGACACTGTCCTGGCGCTCAATATCGAGGGCTGTTTCAACGTATTCGAGGCGGCGCGCCGCGCCGGCGTCAAACGCGTGATTTTCGCAAGCTCAAATCATGCTATCGGCTTTCATCGCCGCGAGCGTTTTCTCGACAACACGGTCGAGCTGCGGCCGGACTCGCGTTACGGCGTTTCCAAGGTTTTCGGCGAGGCGCTGGGACGGCTCTATGCCGACAAGCACGGTATGAGCGTGGCGTGTCTGCGCATCGGCACGTTCCGCACACCGGACCGGCCGATCGACGCGCGCGGCCTACTCACCTGGATCAGCCATCGCGACATGGTGCAGCTCACCCGCCGCTGCATCGACCATCCCGATTATCATTTCGTGATTGCCTATGGCGTGTCGAATAATCTGCGCAGCCGCTGGGACAATACCGACGTGAAATTTCTCGGCTATGCGCCGCAGGACGATTCCGAACAATTCGCCGCGGAGATTTTTGCCGAGGGCAAGAAAGAAAACGATATCTCGGCTTTGTTCCACGGCGCGCATTATTGCCCGATGGAATTCGACGGCGATACGTCGCTGATCGATTAGTCAGGTTGCGAGCAACGCAGATTTGGCGGAATTGGCGACGTTCTGCAGCGCCGCCTTGCGCGCTGCCTCAACATCGCGGCGAACGATGGCGGCAAGGAGAATATCGACCTCTTTGATGCTTTGCTGCTGACGCTCGATCCGCAGCAGCGAGTGCCGCCGCAATCCGGAGGTGCGCAACACCAGCCGGTTGATGATGTCGAAGACAATGGCGTTCTGCGCACCGGAGCAGATGCGATCGTAGAAAGCGCGCTTGGCCACCAGCATCCGGTCGACATCGCCGGAGCGGTAGGCGGCTTTGAGCCGATCGCCTTCCTTGATCAAGGCGGCCAGTTCGTCTTCGCTCGCCTTCTCGATGAACTGCTCGACGACCAGCGCTTCGAGCGTGCCGCGTATGCGGTAGGCGTTCTCCGCGTCCGCGGGCGAAATGACGCTGACCGACAGGCGGCGGGTCGGCGAATAAGTGAGAATGCCTTCGGCCTGCAACTCGCCGAGTGCCTCGCGCAGCGACGTGCGGCTGACTTTCAACTGCTCGCACAATTCGCGTTCGACGAGGCGGGCGCCCGGCGCAAGCACGCCGGTCTCGATGGCGCGGCGCAGCAACTCGATGATGCGGCTGCGCAGCGAAGCCTGCGGCTCCTGCAGCGCCGCCAGACGTCCTGCTCCATTTGCGCGAACTGCCTTATCCACGACCAAGCCTCGCCGCGTGATTATCTACTTGCGCATGATCTTTTCGGAAAACCGGTTCCCACGTTTCCGGATCATGCTCTATTTATACGAAACCGCCTCGCCGAGATGTTCGAGCGCGCGGCGCGCCATGACCAGAACGAGATTGGCGCGATATTCGCTCGTGCCGACGAGGTCTTCGAGCATAGTGCCGGGATCGACCCGGCAGTGCGCCACGGCCGTCGGACTGAAATCTTTCACCAGCGCCTGTTCAAGATCGCGCAGCCGGAACACGCCGCCGGATCCGGCGCCGGTCACCGCCGCGCGCGCCAGCGATCCGAATTTGGCGACGAACACGGCGGCGACCGCGTAGCGTGACGCGGCGCTGCGGAACTTGGCGTAGCCCGCCCGATCGGGGACGGGAAAATCGATGCGGGTGATGATCTCGCCCGGTTCGAGCGCGGTCTCATAGAGCGCGACAAAGAAATCATCGGCGGCGATGCTGCGCCGGTCGGTGACGACAGTCGCGCCAAGGCCGAGCACGGCGGAGGGATAATCCGCGGCCGGATCGTTATTGGCGACCGAGCCGCCGATGGTGCCGCGATGGCGCACATGCCGGTCGCCGATGGTGCCGACCATTCCAGCGAGTGCCGGGATGGCCTTGCGCACGACGGGCGAAGCCGCCACTTCGGCATGCGTCGTCGTCGCGCCGATCGACAGCACATTCTTGTCGAGCTTGATGCCGCTCAGACCCGGCAGCACAGCGAGATCAATGAGATCGGAGGGTTTTGCCAAGCGTTGCTTGAGCGCCGGGATCAGCGTGTGGCCGCCGGAGAGATAGGAGGCATCTTCATGCGCGGTATGAAGCTTGAGCGCCTCTTCAAGGCTTTTGGGGCGATGATAGCGTGTCGGATACATCACCATGACGGCTACTCCACACCGCTCAGCGCCGGCTTTTTTTCGGCGTTCTTGGCTGCAGCGACGGCCAAGATCGCCTTGACGATATTGTGGTAGCCGGTGCAACGGCAGAGATTGCCTTCCATCTGCTCGCGCACGATCTCTTCGGTCAGCGGCTCGGGATAAGTGTCGACCAGATTGACCGCCGCCATGATCATGCCCGGCGTGCAATAGCCGCACTGCAACGCATGCAGGCGATGAAACGCCTCCTGCATCGGATGCAAGGCGCCGTCCTTTGACGCGAGCCCCTCGATGGTGGTGACTTCGCCGCCCTGCGCCTGCGCCGCCAGCACGGTGCAGGATTTCACCGACTTGCCGTTGAGATGAACCACGCAGCAGCCGCATTGCGTGGTATCGCAGCCGACATGCGTGCCGGTGAGTTTGAGATATTCGCGCAGGAAAGTGACAAGGAGCGTCTCGTCCTCGACGTCGCGCGACACCTTGGTGCCGTTCACAGTGAGAGTAATGTGTTGCATCGTTGCGCTACGCCGCTTTCCGGCGTTTCTTGAAGTCTTGGATGGCGTTCCAGATCTTGACCGGCGTCGCCGGCATTTCGATGTGCGGATTGCCGTATTCGGCGAGCGCGTCATCGATCGCGCTCATGATCACGGCCGGCGCCGGCGTGGTGCCGCCCTCGCCGCCGGCTTTGATGCCGAACGGATTGGTCGGCGACAGCACCTCGACGATTTCGGTCTTGAACGAGGGCATATTGTCGAAGCGCGGCATGCCGTAATCCATGAACGATCCCATCAGCGGCTGGCCCGAGGCCGAATCGATGGCGCATTGCTCCCACAGCGCCTGGCCGACGCCCTGCGCAATGCCGCCATGGGTCTGGCCGTGCACGATCAAGGGATTGATGCAGCGGCCGACATCGTCGACGGTGGTGTAACGCTTGATGTCGAGCGAACCTGTCTCCGGATCGATCTCGATCTCGCACATGCAGGCGCCGTTCGGAAACACCGGCGTGTGCATTTCGTTGTCGCGGCGGACGCGAAGGCCGCCTTGCAGCTCGACCGGCAAGCCGTCCTGTTCGGCAAGCGGCGCCAGCTCGTACCAGCTCAGCGCGCGATTGCTCGCGGCGACACGGAAGAAACCGTCCTCGAACGTCACCGCGTCGAGCGGCACGTCTTCGAGATGGGCCATCAGCGCCTTGCTCTTGTTGATGAGATCGACCGAACCGAGCGCGATGACGGTCGAGGCATGGCGCATGGAGCGTCCGGAATGGGTGCCGCCGCCGGCGCTGACAATGTCGGTATCGCCGAGCGTGATCTTGACCTGCTCGAACGGCACGGCGAGCAGATCGGCGGTGACCTGGGCGAAACTGGTCTCGTGACCCTGCCCCGCCGGCTGCGTGCCGATCACGACCTCGATGATGTTTTTGCGCACGATCAGATCGGCGCGCTCCTTCGGCGAGCCGATCGAAGACTCGACGTAATTGGCAAAGCCCAGGCCCAAGAGCTTGCCGCGCGACTTGGCGTCGGCCCGCCGCGCCGGAAAGCCGGCAAAGTCGCCGAGCTCAAGCACGCGGTCCATGTTCTTTTCATATTCGCCGCTGTCGTAGATCGAGCCGACACCATTGGTGTAGGGCATCTGCTCCGGGTGCACGAGATTGCGCCGGCGCAATTCGAGGCGATCGAAACCGAGTTCGCGCGCCGCCTTGTCGATCAGCCGTTCGATGGCGAAGGTCACTTCGGGACGGCCGGAGCTGCGATAGGCCTGTGTCGGCATGGTGTTGGAGAATACGGCGCGTGCATGCAAGGTCGCGACCGGAATATCGTAGGAGCCGGTGATGAGCCCCGAGCCTTTGCTCAGCGGCGACAGCGAGACGCAACGCGCCCCGACATTGCTGAGATTTGAGGCGCGCATGGCGAGGAAGCGGCCGTCTTTGTCGATGGCGAGCGACACTTCAGTGACGAGGTCGCGGCCCTGATAATCGGTGAGAAAAGCTTCGGAGCGCTCGGCGCGGAATTTCACCGGACGGCCAAGCTTGCGCGATGCCCACAGCACGAGGCCAAACTCGACAAAGCTGCGGTTGCGCGTGCCGAAATTGCCGCCGACGTCGAATGACAGCACGCGAATGCTTTGCGGATCGACGCCGAGCGTGGTGGCGAGTTCCTGCTTCTGCCGCACCGCGCCGCCAGAGCCGGCATAGATCGTATAGCGCTGCGTCGCCGGATCGAAATGGCCGAGCGCGGCGCGCGGCTCGAGCGGCACGCCGGTGACGCGGCCGATATGGGTCTTCATCGTCACGACATGCGCAGCCGACGCGAAGGCTTTGTCGGCCGCCGCGGCATCGCCGAAGAACGTATCGACCAGAACGTTATTCGGCAGTTCGTCCCACAGAAGCGGCGCGTCCGGCTCCGCCGCCGCTTGCGAGTCCGCGACCCAGGGCAGGATCTCGTACTCGATCGCGACCTGTTCGGCGCCGCTCTGCGCCTGTTCCAAAGTCTCAGCGACGACCATCGCGATCGCTTCGCCGACATGGCGCGCCTTGTCGTACGGCAGCAACACATTGGGTCCGGCGAAGACTTCAGTATCGCCCGGCCCGCGCAGCTTCATGTCGTATTTGGTCGAAGGCACCGGACTATGCGGAATGGGTTTGAGCCCGTCGTTGCGGCAATCCTCGCCGGTATAGACCGCGAGCACGCCCGGCATTTTCAGCGCTTCGGCTTTGTCGATCGAGACGATGCGCGCGTGCGGATGCGGCGAGCGGACCATCGCCGCCCACACTTGGCCGGGCAGACTGAAATCGTCGGAAAACCGGCCTTTGCCGGTGATTAGGCGCTGGTCCTCGTTCCGGGGGACCGGCTTGCCTACAGCCTTAAATGCCTGTTCCAGCAGCATAAAAGCGCCCGCTCCCATGTCGCCCGCAGAGTGTAAAATGTATTATGTAATACAAAATAGGCTCTGCTCGCACCGGGGTCAACTTTCAAACCGGGTACCCCTCCCCGCCGACTGGAGAAATCAGTCTTGGCCGAGGATTGCGGTCGTCGCGCCGACGGCGACCGGGACCGCAAGACTCCAGAACCCGATCCAGTAGTAGAGGGCGGCCGCTAACGCACAGCCGCCGGCGAACCAGCCGATGCTCTGCACCGTCCGGCCAAAACGTGCGCGCGTCGTCGTCAAATCGCCATTGCCGCCATGGAGCAGATCGACGGCATCGAGCGCCGCCTGCGTCGTGTTGCCCGTCATCAAGGTGGTCGGCGGCAGACTGCTGTAATGCACGCGCTGCACGGCATTCTGCACCGCCATTCCGGCAATGCCGGCGAAGCCTGCGAGGAGCGCCGCGGGCGCATCGCTGTCGGGGAACGGTCCGAACACAACGGCAAGGACGAAGAACGCGAGCAGGAACGTCACCTTGGCGACGAGCAGGAGACGCAGCGCCGGCAGTCCGCGCGCCCGCAGCGCCGCACCGAGAAGCCGCGCCACGACAACGACCACGATGAATTCCGGCAGCGCCAGAAGCTTGGCGATCACGCCGTGGGTGCCGGAGACCAGAGTAGCGGCGAGCGTGACGAAGTTTCCGGTGACATGCGCCGTGAACAGGCCCTGCAGGCCGAGAAAGCCGACTGTGTCGACGAAGCCGCCGTTCAGGCTCAGGAGCGCGGGAACACTGATAGCTTTCATTGGCGAACAATTCCGGCCTTCGGCTTTGTCGCAATGCTAGACGCATGCGAGCGCTGCTGCGGTCTGTCTCTCGTTGCTTTTGCACCTGGTGAAGGCATCGGTGGTGCGAAAGGCCCATTGTAGCCGTACATGTAGAAATGGCGAGCGCCGAACCTGTCGAATTGCATCGGCAGCGAGGGTCCAAAAAATTCCAGGGTTTGTGCGAAGGCCGGCGATAAGCCGCTCGCGACCGCTATCGCAACGACAGCGGCGAATTTCGATTTATCAAACACAGATATCCGCCTTCTTCCAGTTGATGCAAAGGACACATACGCGAGGCGCGTTGTCAGCGCGCGTAAATGAAAGCAATGAGCACGAAACCTCCGATGAGGCCGAGATGCTCTAAGAAGGTATTTGCCTGAGTCACACGCTCCTGGCCGGACTTCGTCCAGAAATTGTCGGCCTTGAACATGGCGACTGCTGTCAGACATCCCAACGCGCCGGCGCCCAGCCAAACCGCATAGCCGGATAAGACGAGTGCAGAGCCCCCGAGTTCAATCAATATCGTCAAGGCCGCGCAGAGCCAGCCCGGACGGAGGCCGAAGCGCTCCTGTTCAGCAATTGCCGCTGAAAAATTAAAGAGCTTCGTCAAGCCGCCCAGCAGATAAGAGCTTGTCAGCGCTAGACGGGCCGCGGCGAAAACCCACTGCCAATGCAGGATTTCGCTCACCCAGGCAGGATCCTGCTTGAGCCAGACCAGCATCACACGGCCCAGCAAGCACAGCCGAGCACGCCCCAGAACGATTGCAGATCGGCGATCGGCAACCGGCTCGACCATGCGGCGGCGTGGTTATGGCCGTGGACGTTACATGCATTGGCGCAGCCGCAGCTCATCGCGAGCTTTTGGCCGAGCTCGGATTTGCCGGTGGGTTTCGCTTCGCCCCAGGCGCCATAGCCGCCGAACGTGCGTACCGGCGACCAATCCGGCATGGCCGGCGGCGGTTCTGTCTTGTCGAGAGAGGCAAAATCGCCGGCGCCGTAGACAATGTTGCCGCCGACCATGGTGAGGTCCGCGGTGATGCCGGAAATCTCATCCTCGGCGCAGGCGAAATAGTCGCGGTCCGGCACCGATCAGATCGGCGAACTGGCCGACCTGAATGCGGCCCTTCTTGCCTTCTTCGTTGGAGAACCACGTAACATTCTCGGTCCACATCCGCAGCGCCGTCTCGCGGTCGAGGCAATTGCGCTGCGGATAAATCTGCAGGCCGGCGACCGTCTTTCCCGTCACGAGCCAAGCGAGCGAGACCCAGGGATTATACGAGGCGACGCGCGTCGCATCGGTGCCGGCCGAGATTTTCACGCCCGCCCGCATCATGCGGCCGATCGGCGGCGTCTCCTCGGCGGCGCCGTGGCCATAGCGCTCGACAAAATATTCGCCCTGATAGGCCATGCGGTGCTGGATCGCGATGCCGCCGCCGAGCGCGGCGATCCGCTCGATCGACTGATCCGAGATCGTCTCGGCGTGATCGAAGAACCAATTCAGCCCTTTGAGCGGAATGTCCTGATCGACCCGCTCGAACACGTCGAGCGCGCGCGAGATGGTTTCGTCGTAGGTGGCGTGGAGCCGCCACGGCCAGCGGTTCTGCGCCAGGATGCGCACCACCTCGTCGAGTTCGCCCTCCATCTCCGCCGGCATATCAGGGCGCGGTTGGCGGAAGTCCTCGAAGTCGGCCGCCGAGAACACCAGCATTTCGCCGGCGCCGTTGTGACGGAAATAGTCGTCGCCCTGCTTATATTTCGACGTTTTGGTCCAGTTGAGGAAATCCGCCTTCTCGCCCTTTGGCTTCTGCGTGAACAGGTTGTAGGCGAGCCGCACCGTGAGCTGATTGTCCTTCGCGAGCTTGTCGACGACGGCGTAGTCCTCGGGGTAATTCTGAAAGCCGCCGCCGGCATCAATGGCGCCGGTTAAGCCCAGCCGGTTGAGCTCGCGCATGAAATGGCGTGTCGAATTGACCTGATAGTCGAACGGCAGCTTCGGCCCTTTGGCGAGCGTCGCGTACAGGATCGCGGCATTCGGCTTGGCCAGGAGCAAGCCGGTCGGGTTGCCGTGCGCATCGCGCACGATCTCGCCAGCCGGCGGCTCCGGCGTGTCCTTGGTGTAACCGACGGCACGCAAAGCTGCACCGTTAAGGATGGCGCGATCGTAAAGATGCAGAATGAACACCGGCGTGTCGGGCGCCACGGCATTCAACTCGTCGATGGTCGGCAGGCGCTTCTCGGCAAACTGATGCGCGGTGAAGCCGCCGACCACCCGCACCCATTGCGGCGGCGGGGTGATCGCGACCTGGCGTTTGAGCATCGCCATGGCGTCGGCAAGGCTTGTCACACCATCCCAGCGCAGCTCCATGTTGAAGTTTAGGCCGCCGCGAATGATGTGCAGGTGATTGTCGATCAGGCCCGGTAATACCCGCCGGCCCTTCATGTCGACGACCTGCGTATTTGGTCCGGCGTGTTGCATGACGTCGCGATCGCGTCCGACTGCGGTGAAGACGCCACCCTCGATCGCGACCGCCATGGCGGCGGGATTGGAGCGATCAAGCGTCGTGAACAGGCCGTTCTTGAGAATGAGATCAGCGCTCATGTTCGATCACCCTTTTGCTCAGCTTCACAAGGAGTGCGACTTACTCCGCGTTTAGCCGCCCTCACCGGCATGCGGGCCGAGCATCGCCCCGGCATAGATAATGCCGAGGCCATAGGCGCCGCCGAACAGCCGCGCGACGCCGGTCGTCACCTGATAGGTTTCACTGCGCGCCCAGTCGCGCTGCAGTTCGAGCAGATATTGCAGCGCGGTCATCGGCCGCGCGCCGGCCTGCACCATACGCTCGATGGCGCGCTCGTGAGCTTCGGTCGAGACGTCGCCACAAGCGTCGGCGACGACATAGACTTCGAAACCCTGGTCGATCGCCGACAAAGCCGGGCCGACGATGCACACAGAAGTCCACAACCCGGCCAGCACGATCCGGTTCTTGCCGATCCGGTTGACCTCGCCGATGACGGCCGCGTCCTCCCAGGTGTTCATCGAGGTGCGATCGAAGAATTTCGCGCCCTTGAACGCCGATTTGATCTCGTCGAACATCGGGCCGGAAAATGTTTTCTCAGCCACCGTGGTCGGAATCGTCGTGACGTTGAAGATTTTGGCGGCGTTAGCAACCAAAGCGGCATTGTTGCGCAGTAAAACCGGATCGATTGACTTGGTGGCGAAAGCCATTTGCGACTGAAAGTCGATCAGGATCAGGGTATGATCCGACGGCGATAGTAATGTACGGCCGGGTTTTGCAACTGCTTGTGCCATTGGGCTATCCTCCCTGTGGGCAACGTCGCTATCGGCTACTTAGGCGAGGCGGCGCCGGTTGAACAGAAGTTACCTTGGAGTAACGGTGCGATGGCCGATAATGGAAATGCCGACGCGCATGGGGGCCTGTCTGGCTGCCCGCTCGATCCGGTCCTGAGTTTGCTCGCGCAAAAGTGGCTGGTGCACATCGTCTGGCTCCTTGGCCATAACGAAAGCCTGCGCTTTGCCGAGTTGCAGCGGCAATTGCCGGGCGACATCTCCGCCAAAGTGCTGTCCGCGCGTCTCAAACAACTCGAAACGCTCAACATGATTACACGCGACGACAAAGGCACCAGCCCGCCGCATGTCGAATATCGACTCACATCCTATGGCCGGTCAATCGACGACGTGCTCGAAGGCCTCGAACTGAGCGCGCGCGGCCTGGCTTTACCGGCTCTGCCCTCGGCGTCACTGACCGAAGAAGTTATCGGATCATAAGACGCAGGCAGTGAACGACAAGTGACACGCGACCGCGCCGGCTGGCGGCGCGGCGTTATTTGAAGCGGGTCAAGATCGCCTTATTCACGCGCCATCGGCGCGACGACCTCGTCGTAGGGATAGGCCTGCGGCATGATCCTCATGTCGACCGAGATTTTCTGCGTCTGATCGACATTGGCGCGGGTGAATTTGCCGTTCGGCGAATACCATTTGCTCAGGCGATCATAGGCCGCCGCGAGCACCGCCGGGTCGGCATTGGCAAAGGTCTTCTTTGCGATATCGAGCGTGCCGGACGGATTGGAGCGGATGTAAGCCAGCGCTTCGGCGAGTGCGTCGAACACGCCCTGCGCATCCTTGCCGGATTTCTCGATGAAGGCCTTGCTGATCGAGAGCGGTGACGACGAGAACGCGTCGAGCTTTTGCGGCACATCGACCAGCATGGTGGCGAAACCTTGCTGGATAGCGATGGTCACGAACGGCTCGAACAGCATCGCCGCATCGGCCCTGCCGCTTTTCAGCGCGCCCAGAATTTCGCCGCCGCCGCCGACCGAGACCAGGCTCACATCTTTATCCGGATCGAGGCCCGCCTGTTTGACGAAGTAGCGCGCCATATTCGCCGTTAACGAGCCGGGCGAGGTCACCGCAATGGTCTTGCCTTTGAGATCGGCGACCGATTTCAGATTCTCGTCCTTGCGCCCGATCATGGCGAAGGGCACGCGCGAGGTCTGCGCAAAGAACAATTCGACATCGACATTGCGGGCGCGCATCAGGCCGACTTCAGGGAAGCCGGTAGCGACGATCTGCACGTCGCCGGAAATATAGGCCTTCATCGCCTCGCCGCCGCCACGGCTGGTGATGACCTCGACATCGACATTGTGCTTTTTGAAGATGCCGTTCGTCTGCGCGATATAGATCGGCATCGATTCGAGCGACGCCACCGGCAGCGCGATCTTCACGCTGTCGGCAAAAGCCGGCTGGCACAGCAGCACCGCGAATGCGGCGCCCGCGATCGTCGTCAGTTTTCGCATTGAGGTTTCTCCCTATATTTCGGCTATTTTGATTTGATCGAAGCCGTCAGATCATTTTTCGTCCGAGAAGCGGTAGTGCACCAGCACCGGGCCGAGCGCGTCGATGGCGAAGCTCAAGACCGCGGCGAAGATCGCGAGCGTAATGATGCCGAGATAAAGCGTCGGCGTGTCGAGCGTGCCCGACGCATAAAGGATCATGTGGCCGAGGCCGGAGCGCGAGGCGACGAATTCGCCGATCACCGCGCCGATCAGCGCCAGGCCCGATCCGATCTTGAGCCCGGTATAAACGCTCGGCAGCGACGACGGCACGATCACTTTCCAGAAAATCTGGCTGCGGCTTGCGCCCATGACCTGCAAGGCATCGACGAAGGTGGTGTCGAGGCGGAGCGAAGCGGTATAGACCGGAATGAACATCGCGAAGAACACGATGTAGATGCTGATGCCGATCTTGGAGAGAATGCCAAGCCCGAGCCAGAGGATAAACAGCGGCGCGATCACGATGACCGGAATGCCGTTGAGCACCATCAGAAACGGCTCGAACACATGCGAGACAAGACGCAACTGCGGCAAGAGCAGGCCGACGGCCATGCCAAGGAGCGAGCCTGAGACAAGGCCGAGCAGCGTTTCCAGCACGGTGATGCCGGCGTCTTGCAGAAAGCTGCCGTTTGACCATTGCGTCAGCAGCGCCTTGAAGATCAGGCTCGGGCTCGAGAAGAACAAGTCGCTGAGCACGCCCGAGCGCACGCCGATTTCGGCGCCGACCAGAATCACCGCCAGCACCGCGAGCCGGCCGAGAATGACGAGAAGGCGATGCGTGAGCGTCATGCGGCGGAGCTCATATCCGAATTCATGCCAGTGACGCTGATATCGAGCGCATCCCAGATCTGCTTAAAGAAATGCGAGAATTCCGGCATGCTCTGCACGTCGGCGACGCTTGCTGCTTTGCGGCTCAGCTCGATCTCGAAAACCTGCTTCACCGTCGCCGGCCGGCGGCTCAGCACGACGACACGATCCGCCATCGAAATCGCTTCAGCGATGTCGTGAGTGACAAGGATCATGCTGCGCTTGCCGGCGTGGCAGATTTTCACGACATCGTTCTCGATGACGACGCGCGTCTGTGCGTCAAGCGCGGCGAACGGCTCGTCGAGCAGGAGCACGATGGGCTCGACGGCAAGCGTCTGCGCCAACGCCGCGCGCTTCTGCATGCCGCCGGACAAAGCATGCGGATATTTTCGCTCGAAACCGCCGAGGCCGTATTGGTTCATCAAAGCAAGCGCGCGCTTGCGGCGCGGCTCCTTTGGCTCGCCGCGGAGTTCAAGACCGAGCTCGACGTTTTCCAGCACCGAGCGCCAGGGCAATAATGTCGTTTGCTGAAACAGCATGCCGAGCCGCCGGTCGGCGCCCTTCACCGGCCGGCCATCGACCAGCACCTCTCCGGCCGTCGGCTTGCGCAAGCCGATGGCGAGGCTGAGCAAAGTCGATTTGCCGCAGCCGCTCGGCCCGACCACGGCGACGATCTCGTCCGCCTTACAGGAGAACGACACATCGCGCAGCACTTCGACCGGGCCGCGGCGGCCGGGAAACGAGAAGCTGATATTGCGGAATTCGATCATCTTAGAGTTTTCGTTTGCGCATGATCTTTTCCGAAAGCCGGCCTGCACTTTTCGGGATCATGCTCCGAGCTTTTAGCGCGCGTTGGCGATCCCGACCACAGGCTTGCCGATGCCGAGCGGCTCGCCGTCGATCAGGACGAAAGCGACGCGGGCCCGCGCATTGCTGCGGTTGGCCCAGGCGTGATTGGTGCCGCGCTGCACCATGACGTCACCGGCTTTCAGCTTCACCGTGGAATCGTCCATGTCCATCTCGATCTCGCCTTCGAGCACGAGGACATAATCGACGGTTTCGGTGCGATGCATATGCGGCTTATTGCCCGGCGGAAAGTCGATCACCGCGAAGCGGGTGCCGTTCGCCGGCGGCGTCGTGCCGAGAATGCGCGCGCCCATGTCCTCGAAGTCCTTGCCGGCGGGCATCGTCGCGGGCGCGTTGTCGGTGCACCAGATCATTGTCGATACGGCGCCCGGCGCCGGAAACTTCGCATTGGTCGCCGGCGCATCGATCATGACCTTGGCGACGTCACTTTCGTGTCCGGTAACGACACGGCGGATCGGCGGATAATTCGGCTTTGTATCACTCACGCATGAACTCCCGGATTTTGATTGAGCATGATCTTTTCGGAAAACCGGTTTCCATTTTTCCGGATCATACCCTAGGCGATGGTCTGGAAATTCATCGGATAGGAATGCAGCCGCCGTGCGCCGGTGTCGGTGATCACCACCGTCTCGGCGAAGACGCAGCCGGTCTTTCCTTCGTGAAATTTCGGATCGAACAGGTCGATATTGAACGCGAACACCATGCCGGGGCGGAATTCATCGCCGAGCTTTTTCAGCGCCGCCTGATCGGCGGCAAGGGCGTGATGGCGGTAGCGCGGATATTCGAGCGAGGCGAGACCATGGCCATGAATGCCGGTCTCGCACATGCCGAAACCTTGCGCGTGGATCACGTCACGCACTTTGTCCATTGCCACCGAAATCGGCCTGCCCGGACCAAAGTTCTTCATGCCCTCTTCGTAAGCCGCGACGCAGCCGTCATAGATGCGCCGCTGCTCGGGCTGCGGCTCGCCTAGGCAGAACGTGCGCTCGACATGGGTGTAATAGCCGCCGATCTTGGGATGGATTTCGCAGATGATGACATCGCCCCGCGCGATCGGCCGCATCGTCGGCAGGCGGAACGGATGCGGATAAGGCAGCGCGTCGCAGGCCCAGAGAAACAGCGTCGGCTCCTCGCCGCCATTGGCGATCATCGCTTCCATCATGCCGCCATAGACTTCCAACTCCTTGACGCCGGGCTTGGCCGTATCGCGGCAGGTCGACAGCATGAGATCACCGAGCCGCGCGGCACGCGCGAGGATTTGCAGTTCCTCTTCGCTTTTCACCGTGCGCAGCATTTCCATCATATCTTCGAGATTGACGAATTCGGCCTGCGGCAAAAGCTCCCGCAGCCGGGCGAAGACGCTGTGCGGCAGCCAGCCATCCGGATCGAGCGGGCCGGCAAGCCCGTCCATGCCGATACGCGCTTTGGTGAGACCGAGTTCGGCGAGCCGCTCGACGACCGAGTCCGCCCAAGTTTTGCGCCGCGCCCGCACATCGGACACCCAATCCTGCGCCGCGCGCCAGCCGTCGACGAAGGTCGGCATCATCACATAAGACGTCGGCTCGCCGACACGCGGAAACACCAGCACGTTGAATTCGGCATTGCCGCCGATCGGCGACAGATAGCGCGCATTGGCGGTGCAGAAATCCCAGACCGCGGGCCAGCCCCACAGCACCAGACAATCGAGGCCGCGCGCCTCCATCTGCTGTCGCGTCACCGCCCAGCGGCGATCGCGCTCGGCGAGCGACAGGCGGGGCAATTCCAGTTTATCGCGCATCTTTCAGCTCCGTTCCTGAAACGGCCGTCGGCAATTCTCAGTGAGCTTGTCGGTAGCCGTTTCAGTATCCTTGCGCACGCATGCGCTCGAGGCTTGTGACGTAATCCGCCACGGCGGCGTCGAAATCATATTCCGGCTTGAAGCCGAGTTCGCTGCGGGCGCGGCTCACGTCATAGACGCCATGCGGCGGATAGGGCATGCCGAGGAAATTATCGCCGGGACCGATTTTGATATCGGCGGCGGGAATACGCTTGCGGATCGCGGCGGCCATATCCTCGAGCGTCAGCCCCTCGCCGCTGCCGATATTGTAGACGCGGCTCGGCACTTTCTCGGCGACAGTCGCGAGATAAACGCCGAGTGCGGAATCCTTGTTGTAGATGAAATCATCCTTGGCTGCGGCGCCATAGGGGTGGTGGAACGGCTCACCGTTGAAAGGCGCTTCGACGATCTGGCTTGTGACACCCATCTTGCCGTGGCGCGCGGTCTTGCCGGGACCATAGGTCGTGGCGAAACGCAGGATCGCGACATCGATGCCGAAGTTGTTGGCGTAATAAAGCGCAGTCTGCTCGCTCATCAGTTTCGCCGAGTCATAGATGCGTTGCGGATTCTTCGGCATGTCCTCGGGCATCGGCTTGTAATGCGGCGGCCCGTAATCGCCGAGCACCGGCCCGTAAATGCCTTTGGCGCTGGTATAGACCACGCGTTTGACATCGAAGAGCCGCGCGCCTTCGAGCACGTTCACCGTGCCCATCACATTGACCTGGATGCTCTGCGCCGGATTGGCGGCGGACACCGCGCCGACAAAGGCCGCGGCATGAACGATATGCGTGATCTTGTGGCGCTTGATGACGTCGAGAAGCCGCGGCATGTCGAGAATGTCGCCAGTCTCGAAATCGATCTTGTCGGCAATGTCGCCGACCAGCCGGCCGTCGTAATGGCGGGCAAAGACCACCGGCCGATGGCCTTCACGCACGAATTTGCGGCTGGTCTCGGCCCCGATAACGCCCATTCCTCCGGTGATGAGGACCTTCATGCGCTTCCTTCCCCGCGTCGTTGCCAGTGCCCGGTTTGCCGGCACTTCTCGTTCTTAATTAACTCGTGAGTGAGTTAAATATTTTGCCGGAAAGCCTGTCAAGCGGCCTTTCTTTTCGCCTGCCGTTTCAAGGCTTGAGGTAAGCCTTGATCATGTCGACGACGAGCGCCTTCCGCCGGCGCACCGCCGCGGGGCTGGTGACGTCGGTATTGAAGATCACGCCGAGCGTGTGGCGATTTGAAAACACGAAAAAGCCGAGCGCGCAGATGGAGAGATAGAGATCGAGCGGATCGACGCCTTTGCGCAATACGCCCGATGCCGCGCCGCGATCGAGCACGCGTTTGATGATGGAAATCAGGGGGGCGCGCATCTCCGAGATCCGCCGCGATGTCTTCAGATGCCGTGCGCGGTAGAGGTTCTCCATCTTCACGAATTCGACGTAGTGCGGATATTTGACGTAGTGCTCGAACTTGGCCTGAACCATGGCCGCGATCGCTTCGATCGGGCCGAGCGCCTCGACATCGATGCGCTCCTCGACCTCGACCAGTTCGAAATAGGCGGCCTCAAGCGCGGCGAGATAGAGCCCCTCTTTGCTGCCGAAGTAATAATAAGTCATGCGGCGGTTGGCGCCGGCGAGATCTGCGATGTCCTCGATGCGGGTGGCGTCGAGGCCTTTGGCGGCGAATTCCTGCATCGCCGCCTGCAGGATGCGCGCGCGCGTCGCCGCCGCGTCGCGGCGCTTGATCGGGCGCGCGCTTTCACGCTGCGGTCGCGTCGCCGCGCCGGCCACCGCGCGGTGCTGCGCTTTTGGAAGCCTCGATTGGGACGTTATGCTCATAGCCGGGGTTTACTCTGGCACAATTGCGAACGGCGGCCTTGCTTGCGACTTGACCCGGTTTGCATTCCGCACGCCCGGGCGTCAATTGCTAATGGTACCGTGCCCCGGCCAAGCTTGGCGAATTTTCTGGAACCTTTTGGCGGCTAGGCCATCTTTCAGTCAGGCCCTTTAGTCAGGTCCCTTTCTTGCCCTTTCTCACCGCGCGAGGTGAAAATGACTGACCAAGCATCCGCTCCGAGCGGCCCCGATCTAACCAAAGGCGTCGCACGCACCGACTTTGCGGATGGCCGACTGGTCGGCCATGTCGGCGACGACGACGTGCTTCTGGTCGAGGCCGGATCGGAGATTTATGCCGTCAGCGCCCATTGCACCCACTATCACGGGCCGCTTGCAGACGGCCTCGTCGTCGGCACCTCCATGCGGTGCCCGTGGCATCATGCCTGTTTCGACTTGCGCAGCGGCGAAGCGCTCCGCGCCCCTGCCCTGAGCCCGGTTGATTGCTGGAAGGTCGAACAGCGCGACGGCAAGATATTCGTCAAAGAAAAGCTGCCGCAGCCGAAGGTCAAATCGACGCCGGCGAAAGACGGCGTCAATCGGGTCGTCATCGTCGGCGGCGGCGCCGCGGGCTTCGCGGCGGCCGAAATGCTGCGGCGGCGCGGCTTCGGCGGCAGCATCAGCATTTTTAGCCAAGAGCAGGCGCCGCCCGTCGACCGGCCCAACCTGTCGAAGGACTATCTTGCCGGAAGCGCACCGGAGGATTGGCTACCGCTTCGCCCCGATGCGTTTTACCCGGACAACGGCATCGCCCTGCATCTGAGCGCCGAAGTCGCTCGCATTGAAATTAAAGCGCACGAAGTCGTCGCTGGCGGAAACACTGTCGGTTTCGACCGCTTGCTGCTGGCGACCGGAGCCGAGCCTGTTCGGCTTTCCATCCCCGGGGCCGATCTGCCGCATGTCCATACGCTTCGATCATTGGCCGACTGTCGCGCCATCATCGATTTGACCAAGACCGCGCGCCGCGCGGTCGTCATCGGCGCAAGCTTCATCGGGCTCGAAGCGGCGGCGGCGTTGCGCGCGCGCAATATCGACGTGCATGTTGTGGCGCCGGAGGAACGGCCGATGGAACGCGTGCTCGGGACGCAGATGGGCGACTTCGTGCGCGCGCTCCACGAGGAGCACGGCGTTGTCTTCCATCTCAAAGACACGGTGACGGCGATCGACGCCAAGCGCGCGACGCTCAAAAGTGGCGGGACGATTGAAGCCGACCTTGTGGTGGTCGGCGTCGGCGTGCGGCCACGCCTGACTCTGGCGGAACAAGCCGGCTTGAAGATCGACCGCGGCGTCCTGGTGAACGCGCGCCTGGAAACGAGCGCACCCGGAATTTACGCGGCGGGCGATATTGCGCGATGGCCCGATCCTTATTCCGGCGAGAACATCCGGGTCGAGCATTGGGTCGTCGCCGAACGGCAAGGGCAAACAGCCGCAATGAATATGATGGGGCATGACACGCGCTTCGACGCCGTGCCGTTCTTCTGGAGCCAGCACTACGACATCCCGATCAACTATGTCGGGCATGCGGAACGCTGGGATGAGATCGCGATTGACGGCGACGTCGCGGCGAAGGATTGCGTGCTGCGCTACAAGAGCGGCGGCCGTGTTCTCGCAGTGGCTTCGATATTCCGCGATGTCGAGAGCCTTCGCGCCGAGCTGACAATGGAGCAAGACATCGCCACGAAGGCAGGCTCCTGAGACACCCGCAAGGTGGAACATTGCCGTCTGCGACTGCCGCCGCGGAATAGCCCGGTTTTCGACGAAAGAATATTTGCGTAACTGCCACTGATTCGCGGGTTTCGCTCCGGAATGTCGGCATTAGAAACTTTCGTTCGGGCTCGCCAATACAAAGACCGCGCCGCCGAATTTTTCGAGCTTGCGGCCCAGCCTTTCAGTGAAGAAGTGCGGGCGCGTTACTTGGCAATTGCCGACCATTATACGGAGCTCGCCGATGCCGAAATCCGCACCGACAAGCTCATACGACGGAAACGACTCGACCTGATGCGTACCGAGCGCGAGAAGCCGCAGCGCGCCGACGTTACGCCCGATGCCGACTTAAAAGCGGATCTCCGAGAGGCCCCACGCGCGCCCGAACCGGCAAAGCCTCGTGTCGTCAAAAATGGCAGGGAGCTGACCCAGCGCCGAAACCCTGGTCCCGCGCAGATGGCGGCGCAAGCCGATTTCACGATCGTCAAACCGGTGCGGTAACGCGGCCGGCACATCCTGCAACACTGCGGATCGGCAGATGCGCGGGCAGTGCATATCGGCACCGTGACAGGCTTCGTATGATAATTTACTTTGTCCGGCGGAGGACGCCATGACGAATGCACACGACAATTCTCGGAAAAAAATGC
Organism: uncultured Alphaproteobacteria bacterium; assembly: GCA_963746715.1. Classification (GTDB taxonomy): domain Bacteria; phylum Pseudomonadota; class Alphaproteobacteria; order Rhizobiales; family Xanthobacteraceae; genus BOG-931. Next base: position 488,332 of record CAVVCW010000010.1, read on the forward strand.
GGCTCGGCGCGTTTTTCAATCCGACCGGGCACCATGTCGCGTCATGGCGGCACGAAGAATCGCAGGCCGACGCCGGCATCAACATCGCGCATTATCGCGAACTGGCGCAAACCGCGGAGCGCGCCAAGTTCGACATGATCTTTCTCGCCGACAATGTCTGCGTGCGGAAGGCCCATATCGATGCGCTCTCCCGCTCGGCGCAATACATCGCCAATTTCGAGCCGATCACGTTGCTCTCGGCGCTGTCCGGTTCGACGAGCCATATCGGCCTCGTCGCCACCGCGACCACGAGCTACAACGAGCCCTATCACGTCGCGCGCAAATTCGCTTCCCTCGATCATATCTCGGGCGGCCGCGCCGGCTGGAATCTGGTGACTTCGGGCCAGCAGGAAGAAGCGCAGAATTTCGGCCGCGATGTCCATTTCGGGCACGGCGAACGCTATGAGCGTGCCAGCGAATTTGCGGAGATCGTCACGGCGCTGTGGGACAGCTGGGACGACGACGCCTTCATCCGCGACAAGGCGAGCGGACAGTTCTTCAACCCGCAGGGGCTGCATACGCTCAATTACAAGGGCAAGTTCTTCTCGGTGAGCGGGCCGCTCAACGTGCCGCGCTCGCCGCAAGGCCGGCCGGTGATCGTGCAGGCCGGCGGCTCCGACGACATGATCAATGTCGCCGCCGAGTTCGCCGAGGTCATCTTCTGCGCGCCGCTGACGCTCGACGCCGGCAAGAAGCTTTACGCCGACCTCAAACAGGCCATGGCCAGGCACGGGCGCGATCCGGACCAGATGAAGATCATGCCGGGCCTGAGCACCATCATCGGCGCAAGCGAAAGCGAGGCCGGCGAGAAATACGAGCAGCTGCAGGCGCTCATCCATCCGATCGTGGCGCGCGAAATCCTCGGCACCATTCTCGGCGGCATCGATCTGTCGCCCTACCCGTTCGACGGGCCGGTCCCTGAAAACCTGGCCATAACGGATGCCAGCCAATACGCCTCGAAATCGGCGATCGATCTCGCCAGGCGCGAAAATCTCAGCATCCGCCAGCTAGCCATGCGCATGGCCGGCGCGCGCGGCAAGGCCGTCGTCAAAGGCACGCCCAAGCAGATCGCCGACATGATGGAAGAATGGTTCACCGCCGGCGCCGCCGACGGTTTCAATATCATGCCGCCCTATCTGCCCGGCGGGCTCAACGATTTCGTCAAATATATCGTGCCCGAATTGCAGCGCCGCGGCCTGTTCCGCACCGAATACGAGGGCGCGACGCTGCGCGAGAATCTCGGCTTGCAGCGGCCGCAAAGCCGTTATGTCGCAGCTCATCCGGCGAAACAGACCGCTTCAACTGCGGTCTGACCGGGTATCAGATAACGGCATCAGATAACGGCCGCTGCAGCACTCGGAATTTCGGTGCGCGACAGCGGCCGTACCGTGCCTGAAAATGTTGCCCACAGCGCCGAACTAATGGGCTTGAGGGACCTGTGGAATGCCGCCAAACTCGGCGGTTTGCGAGGAGCCTGCGATGACCGCTATCCATGCCGACCTGTCCGAACCCGCCGATCAGATCGGCGCCTTTCCCAAGAAAGCACTTGCGGCATCCGCCCTCGGCTATGCGATGGACGGATTTGATCTGCTCATTCTTGGCTTCATGCTGCGGGCGATTTCGGCGGATCTGCATCTCACTCCCCCGCAAGCGGGTTCGCTTATCACTTGGACGCTGATCGGCGCCGTTGTCGGCGGCATCGGATTCGGCATCCTCAGCGACTATTATGGCCGGGTCAGAGTGCTGACCTGGACCATTCTTCTGTTCGCGATCTTCACCGGACTGGGCGCTTTCGCCCAAGGCTACTGGGATCTGTTGATCTATCGCACCATCGCCGGACTTGGGCTCGGCGGCGAGTTCGGCATCGGCATGGCGCTTGTGGCCGAGGCCTGGCCGGCAAAATACCGCGCGCGCGGCTGCACCTATGTGGCGCTCGGCTGGCAGGCCGGCGTGCTTGCCGCAGCGCTCATCACGCCCGTTCTGTTGCCCGTCATCGGCTGGCGCGGAATGTTCCTTGTCGGCCTCGTGCCAGGACTGATTGCCTTTGCGGTTCGCCGCACGGTCGAGGAGCCGGAGATCTTTCTGCAACGCGCCAAGACGGAGCGCGCAAGCATGCCACTCAGTCTTCTGGTGAAGGATGCGGCAACGACAAAAATCAGTCTCGGCATGTTGATCCTCTGCGCGGTGCAGAATTTCGGCTATTACGGTCTGATGATCTGGCTGCCGAGCTACTTGTCGACGCGGTTCGGCTACACGCTAACGCAATCCGCGCTATGGACCGCGGTCACCGTACTGGGCATGGCGTGCGGCATCTGGATCTTCGGCCAATTCGCCGATCGCATCGGACGCCGGCCGGCGCTGTTCACGTTCCAAGCCGGCGCCTTCATCATGGTGTTGACCTATTCGCAGTTGACCGGGCCGACCGCGCTTCTGATCGGCGGCGCGATCATGGGCGTCTTCGTGAACGGCATGCTCGGCGGTTACGGCGCGCTGTTGGCGGAACTCTATCCGACCGAAGCGCGGGCCACGGCGCAGAACGTGCTGTTCAATCTAGGACGCGGCGTCGGCGGCTTCGGTCCCTTTGTCGTCGGCAGTCTCGCAGCTGCGTATTCGTTCACCGCAGCGATCGCGCTTTTGGCGACGATCTATTTGCTCGACATCGTTGCCACCGCTTTTCTGATCCCGGAGAAGAAGGGCGTACCCCTTGGATAACGGGGCCTAAGCCCTATATTTAACGGGTCGTTATCCGCAGCGGCATTATTGTTTCCGCCTCGGGAACCGGTATAATTCCCGATAGCGGGGCCGAGGGCCGCGCGATTTTATTGAGATGGTGGAGATGCGGCTCGTCATCGTGACGGGCCGTTGACCTTTTGGATTCGCGCTCATGACTATTCCTAATCGGACCGAACATATCCGCCTCACGTCGCATCCCGAGCCCGGCGCCAAGCTGCGCTTCCCGATCGAATGGGGCGCGGCCACCGCGCGCGAGCGCGGCCCCATCATCGGCACGGTGTCGAATCCGCAGGACCGTAATGCGATCGGCAGCCATGGCGGTTCCTATTCGGTCTATCGCGCGCTCGCGGTTTCGTCCGGCGCGCTCGATCCGATCCGCCGCCCCGATCTCACCAATACTTACCCCGCAGCGAATATCGGTCCCTTTGCGCAATGGACCGAGCCCAAGCGCATCGTTTCGCTCGATCCGTGGGGTCATCTGGTCGCGGAGAATTTCAAGGCGGAAATCGCCGAAGGCGTTGATATCCGGCCCACCATTGCGATCACGCGCGCACGGCTTGATTTGCCGGAAATGCAGGCCGCGCTGAAGGCGAAGCGGCTCAAGAATGACGGCGAAGTCGTTCACGACAACGGCAGCATTTCGGTAGTGAAGATCGCCATCGACCCGGTGTGGTACCTGCCCGGCATCGCCGAGCGCTTCGGCACGACGGAGAATTCACTGCGCCGCGTGCTATTCGAACAGACCGCGGGCATGTTTCCGGAACTGGTGACGCGGCCCGATCTGCAGGTGTTCCTGCCGCCGATCGGCGGCGCGACGATTTATCTGTTCGGCGATGTCGACAAGCTCAACAATCCGCGCACGCAGATCACCTGCCGGGTGCATGACGAATGCAACGGCTCCGACGTGTTCGGCTCCGACATCTGCACTTGCCGGCCGTATCTGATCCACGGCATCGAGGAATGCGCCCGCAGCGCGCAGAACGGCGGGCTCGGCGTCATCATCTATAACCGCAAAGAAGGCCGCGCTCTCGGCGAGGTGACGAAATTCCTGGTCTACAACGCGCGCAAGCGCCAGGAAGGCGGCGACGCGGCCTCGGCCTATTTCGAGCGCACCGAATGCGTCGCCGGCGTCCAGGACGCCCGCTTTCAGCAATTGATGCCGGACTCGGTGCATTGGCTCGGCTTGAAGCGCATCGACCGCTTCGTGTCGATGAGCGACATGAAATATGACGCACTGGTCTCGCAAGGCGTCGATATCGTTGAGCGCGTTCCAATTCCCGACGACATGGTACCCGCCGACGCCCATGTCGAACTCGCCGCCAAGAAGGCCGCGGGCTATTACACGCCCGAACCGCCGAAGCCGCAGGACATCACGGACTCGGTCGGCCGCTCTCTCGACAAGTACTGAGCTTGCACTCGCACTCTTCAGCGCGCTCCGAAACTGCCGCTGCGTTGTCACTGTTGAGCGCGGCGGCGGTTCGCGAGCGCGCGCAGCGCATGCTCGCCCTCGGGCTTGACGATAAGCTGCCGCATTTCCGCGTCGATCTCGCGCAACTGCCCAAAGCCGTCGATCTGGTGCTCGATATCACGCGGAAGAACTATCCCGCGCTCGACGTGCCGTTCCATTCGCGCTGGCGGCACTTTGTCTGGAACGGCGAGGACCGCTGGGCGTCGCTCGATCGAAGAACCCGATGGCCGAACGTGGCCGCGCGCGGCCGGGCGGCGTTCGATCTGGCGATTGTGAGTGTGTTGCTCGACGCCGGCGCTGGACTGCAATGGCAGTATCGCGATCCCGTAACCGGGCAGAATATCGGCCGCTCCGAAGGCTTGGCGCTCGCAAGCCTCGCGATGTTTGCCGAAGGCGCTTTTTCATCCGATCCGAAAAATCCGCTGCAGGCCGACGCCCAAGGGCTGGCGCAGCTTGCCGACGCCACGCTCACGCGCGGCTTTCAAGTCACGGCATCCAATCCGCTGGTCGGGGTCGAAGGCCGCGGCGATCTGCTGCGCCGGCTCGGCACGCTGATCGCAAGCAAGCCGGACGTCTTCGGCCGCAATGACGCGGCGCGGCCGGGCGGCCTTTTCGATCATTATGCCGCGCTGGCCGTTGGCGGCGGCATATCCGCGCCGACACTCCTATCCGAGCTTCTGCGTCATCTCGGCCCGATCTGGCCGTCGCGGCTGACGCTCGGCGGCGTGCCGCTCGGCGATTGCTGGCGTCACCCGTCAATGACAACGGCCGATGCGACAAACGAGCTCGTGCCGCTGCACAAACTATCGCAATGGCTCGCTTACTCGCTGATCGAGCCGCTGCAATGGTCGGGACTTACGGTGTCCGACATCGACGGTCTCACCGGTCTCTCGGAATATCGCAACGGCGGCTTGTTCGTCGACTTGGGCGTGTTGCGGCTTCGCGACCCGGCTGATGCCGAGCGCGGTCACGATGTCGCCTCCGCGCTCGTGGTCGAATGGCGCGCGCTGAGCGTCGCCCTTCTCGACAAACTGGCCGACGAGATGCGCCACCGTCTCGGCATGGATGCGCAAGCTCTGCCGCTTGCCAAAGTGCTGGAAGGCGGCACCTGGGCGGCCGGACGGGTCATCGCGCGGCAAAACCGCGCCGACGGCTCACCGCCGCTCAAAGTGATCAGCGACGGCACTGTGTTCTGAAAGATAGTCCGGGAGAGAGTTATGGACGGCGTCACCGTGGTCAAACATCCCTTGGTTCAGCACAAGCTCACGCTGATCCGCGACAAGAACATCTCGACCAAATCGTTCCGCCAACTCCTCAAGGAGATCGGGATGCTGCTGTGCTACGAGGTCACGCGCGATCTGCCGCTGACGGATGTCGAAATCGAGACGCCGATGGCGCGGATGATGTCACCCAGGATCGCCGGCAAGAAGCTCGTTTTCGCGCCGATCCTGCGCGCCGGTGTCACTTTCGCCGACGGCATGCTCGATCTCGTGCCCGCTGCGCGCGTGGCGCATATCGGTCTCTATCGCGAGCCGGAATTTTTCGTCGCCGTGGAATATTTCTTCAAGGCGCCCTCCGACCTCGCCGAACGCCTGGTGATCGTCGTAGCGCCGGTCGTCGCCACGGCGAACACCGCTTCCGCTGCCGTACTGCGAGTCAAGGAACGCGGCGCCAAGGATATCAGGTTCGTCTGCCTGATCGCATCACCGGAAGGCATCGAGAGGCTGCGCGGCGAACATCCTGATGTCGCAGTCTGGACCGCGGCCATCGACGACGGCCTCAACGAGGACGGCTTCATCCTGCCCGGCCTCGGCGACGCCGGCGATCGCGCCTACGGTACCAAATGACAGGCCCGGCTGCGCCCGCCTTGCGGCGGGGCGTATGAATTTCCGACATCTTGTGGCATATGCACGGATGAGCTCGTTCGCGCGCTCATTGGGAGTTGCCGATGCCATCGACGCAAACACTCGCCGCGGAAAGTCTCGCTTCTTTGGTGCAACCAGCGCGCGTTCATCGCCGCATCTATAGCGATCCCGCCATTTTCGAACTCGAGCTCGAGCGCATTTTCGGCGCCGCCTGGATCTATATCGGCCATGAAAGCCAGGTGAAAAATCCGGGCGATTATTTTTCCACCTTCATCGGCAAGAAGCCGGTGGTTCTGGTGCGCGACGCCGACGGCGAAATCCGCGTCATCCACAATCAATGCGCCCATCGCGGCTCGCTCGTCGTCGCCAACGACAAGGGCAATACCGAGGAATTCCAGTGCTGCTATCACGGCTGGACCTATCATCTCGATGGCCGGCTCAAGGCGGTGCCGCTGCAGAACGGCTATCCGCGCGATTTCGATCCGAAGAATCCGAAGACCGCGATGACGCAAGTGCCGCGGGTCAAAAGCTATCGCGGCTTCGTCTTTGCCAGCGAAGCCGCGGACGGGCCGAGCCTCGAAGATTTCCTCGGCCATATGGCGACGTCGCTCGACGACATGCTCGACCGCGCGCCCGGTGGCGAGATCGAGGTGGCCGGGGGCGTGTTCAAACACGCCTACGACGGCAACTGGAAAATCTACCTGGAAAATCTCTGCGACGCCGCGCATCCGATCTTCACGCATCGCTCGTCGATCGACGCCGCGCAACAGCAATCCGACGAGGTCTATTCCGACGGCTCGGGCGAAATCGCCATCCGCCAGATGCGCCAGAACGGCGCGCCCTATAGTTTCTGGGAGACGCAGGTTGGAATCTGGACCTATCCCAACGGTCACTCCTATCTCGGCGATTATCACGACGATGCCAAATTGGTCGCGGCGCTGCAGGATCCGGTGTTCCGCGACTACATCGCGGCGATGGAAAAAGCCAAAGGCAAAGCCGAGACCAAGCGCATTCTCGAAGTGCGACGCTGGAACAGCAATGTCTATCCGAACCTATCGTTCATGAGCCAGTTTCAGCAGCTGCGCATCGTGCATCCGATCTCGGTCAACCGCACCGTCGTCTATACCTACAATTTCCGCCTCAAAGGCGCGCCGGAACAGATGTTCCGCAACACGATCAGCTTCGCCAATATCGTCAACGGCACCGGCTCGCTGGTGCTCACCGACGATCTTGAAATCTACAACCGCATCCGGCTCGGCCTTTCGAGCGAAGGCGCGGAATGGATCGAGATCGGCCGCGGCCTGCAAAGCGACCTGCCGGACGCGCACGGCGGGCGGCGCGGACAGAATTCGACGAGCGAGGTCTACATTCGCAACATGCTGGAAGCCTGGCTCGGTTATATGACCAACGGCCGCAGTGAAATGCGCGCAGCGTCCTGATCCAATCCGCAAATGGCCAAAGCACGAAAGCGCAAACGCAAAGCCACGACAGCGCCGCGGCGGCAAATCGTCGGCTCCGGCCGCATCACCCGGCTACCAGCGCGGCAAGCGCTCGACCTGCGCAGCTGCGAGCTATTTCTGTTGCGCGAGGCGCGGCTGCTCGATGACGGCAATTTCGACGAATGGCTCGAATTGTTCGCGCCGGAGGCCTGGTATTGGGTGCCGAGCGAGCCCGATCAGACCGACCGCTTCGAGACCGTCTCGCTGATCAACGACGACCGGCGTCTCCTCGAAACCCGCGTGCGCAGGCTTGCCAGCCCGCGCATGTATTCGCAGGAGCCGCGCTCGCGCACGAGCCGCATCGTCACGAACGTCACCATCGAAGAGGCGGCGACGAATTCCTGCACGGCGCGCTCGAAATTCCTGATGATCGAGTACCGGCGCGAGCAGCAGCGCATCTTCGGCGGCACCGCACTGCACGGCCTGGTACGCGCCGGCTCCGGCATCATGATCGCCTGGAAGCGCGTCGACTTGGTCAATTGCGACGCGCCGCTCGACGGCATCACCATTCCGTTTTGAGCTATCTTACGTTGCGTCTCTTAGGTTCCTGTCGGCCGGTGCAGCGCGGTGCGCGTGCGCTGCCGCACCAGCCACTTTGAGCGGCCGGCAAGACCGAGCGCCGCGGCGCGCAGCGTCGGCGGCCAGGTCGTCGGTAATCCAAGAAAATACGAAATGCGCTGGGTGTGCTCGGTGAGCGGGCGTTCGCTACGCTCCCATTGTCCGAGTGCCGACCCGACGTCCTTGTCGCGATCGAGATAGACCGCGAGCGACAGCGCATTCATCATGGCGCAGCCGCCGCCCTGCCCGATGTTCGGCGGCAGCGCGTGCGCAGCGTCGCCGATCAACGCCACCCGTCCGGCGGACCAGCGTTTCAATTTGATCAGATCGAAGCGGTCGTAGCGGCCCTGCTCGCCGATGCGGTCGATCAAAACCTCGAGATGCGGAAATGCGCGCTTCCATTCGTCTTTGCGCACGGGCACTGCTTTGGCGGCTTCGTCGCTATCGAGCATGGTGAGCGCGATATAGATGTCGGTCTCGCTACACGGCGTATAGAGCAGCCGCCGCGTGCCCGACCAATATTCGACGGTTTTCGCGCCATCGCTCACGCCGCGTTCCGCCGCGGTTTTGTCCATGAGCAGGCGCGTGCAGCCGTCGACCAGGTATTTGCGCCTGGCCAAAAGACCAAGCGTATCGCGCAAGCGCGAATTGCCGCCGTCGGCGCCGACGATCAAGTCTGCCTTCAGCCGCCGTCCGTCCGACATGATGAGTTCGCCATCGGGCGTGGCGGCGGCGGCCGTGGAATCCGTTGCGATCTCGACACCACACCGCCTGGCGGAGTCCGCGAGCGCATTGATGACGTTCTGCCGCACGATGCTGAACACGCGGCTACCGGCCCAGCGATGTACCGAGATCAACCGGTCGCTGCCGTCACGGACCTCGCGGGTATGCGCAAACGGCGCGCCTTTGATCGCGGCGTCATAGGCGCCGACGGCTTCCAGGACACGCAAACCGTTCTCGTAGATATAGATGCCAGCGCCGGTGGTGCGCAGCCGGTCGGCGCGCTCGTGCACCCGTACGCTCCAGCCGCGTTGCGCCAGCGCACAGGCCGCGGTGAGGCCGGCAAATCCGCCGCCAACGATTTCAGCGTGGCGTTTACTCATGGCGCCGTCATACCAAAACTTGAGCGCTGCCGCCGCTGCGCTCGCAGAAAAGGGGTAGCTCTTTCATGCCCCGTGCGTATGATAATCGCCAGCATGCATTGTCATTGAACTTTGGAGGCTCCTCATGGCCCGCTTGCGCCACTTTGCCGTCTGCGTCAACGATCTCGACAAGGCCGCGAAGTTCTATGAGACCGTCTTCGACCTCAAGCGCATCGACCGCGAGGATCTCGAGATTGGTTCGGCGATCTATATGAGCGACGGCGTGATCAATCTGGCGTTGCTCAATTTCAAAGGCAACGCCGGCAGCAAGGCCTCCGACCTCAAAGACCCGAAGGCTTTTGTCGGCGCCCATCATTTCGGCTTTCAAGTCGATGACGTCGCCGAGACGCAAAAGCGCATCGAGGCGAACGGCGGAAAATTCTTCTTTGATTTGGGCGACGAACGTCACGGCAATTTCGAGCGCAAGTTCAAGGACCCCGACGGCGTCATTTTCGATATTTCCGCGGGCGGCTGGCAAGGTACGGACAGCTATAAGAAGTAAGCCGCCGGCGGCCGGAGACTGCCCACCCAATTTTTTTGTTTGAGCATGATCTTTTCGGAAAACCGGATTCCACCCTCGGATCAAGTCCGAGGGCAGGCTTTTTCCGGATCATGCTCTATTGCACGAACTGATTGGTGTAGAGGTCATCGACCGGCGACTTCTTCTGGATGATGCCCTTTTCGAGATAGAAATCCTGCAGCTTGGACAGCCGCGCGGGATCGATGGCGCCAAGCACCTTTTGTCCGGGATAGACGAGCTTGTCGTAATATTCGAAGGCCTCTTTGACTTGGCCTTCCTTGCCGTTCCACTCCGGCACGAACTTGACGAAGTCGGTCGCCGCCGCGGCCGGATCGTCCATGATGTCCTTCATGCCATGCAATGCCGCCTTGACGAAAGCGCGCACCATCTCCGGCTTGTCCTTGATGATCTGATCGGACGCCGCGATCGCCTGCGCCATATGCGGGAAGAACACGTCGGTCGGCAGCACGTTGACCTTCACACCCGCCGCCTCGAGCGGCGGAATCCAATCTGGTACGCCGGCCATGCCGACTGATTTGCCGGTGGCGACCATCTGCCAGACGCCGACCGGACCCGCGGCCTGGATATCGACGTCGTCCTTGGTCAGGCCCGCGCTCGCCAACAGGCCGAGCAGCGCATAGAAGGTCGTGTCCTGATAGGACATCACGGTAATGGTTTTGCCCTTGAGATCGGACGGCTTGGTGATGCCGGAATCGGCGCGCACCACGAGTTGCATGAAGCCCTTGCCGCCGAACACCGCGACCATTTTCACCGGCACGCCGTTCTGCCGCACGATGATCGGCGCGTCCGCGACGATGCCGCCGATCGGCACGTTGCCGGCGCCGACTTCCTTGGCGACATCGACACCGCCGCGGCCGACCGCATAAGTCACGTCGAGGCCGGCTTGCGAGAAATAGCCCTTGCCCTTGGCGAGTTGGATCGGCCCAAAGGCCGGCAGCAACGGCGGCGCCGGGAAGAGATAAGTGATCTTCTCATCCGCCTGCGCCGACGACATTGTGAACAAAGCCGCGCCACACAGCAGCCCAATAAATAGCGCGATGCCCGTTTTCGGAAATTGCAACCGCTCTGAACACACTTTGCGCACGAACATCATCATCGGCCCCTCGTGAAAAGCTTGCGGCGATAGGTGCCGCTGTGTTTTCTAGACTATCGGCGTTGCCGGCCTTTGCCACTATACTTGACATATCTGGGCGAAGATAAGCGTGCAATCGGCCCACACGGAAAACGGTCGATTTGTTTCATGGCTTCTATCGCCGCGCCCACTCCTCTCGCCGCCCCGGTCACGCGCCTCGAATATCGCGATGTGACGATGCGTTTTGCCGACCGCAGCGGCCGCGGCGCGCTCACCGCCATCCGCAATGTCAGCTTTTCGGTCCGCGACGGCGAAGTCGTTTCGCTGATCGGGCCGAGCGGTTGCGGCAAAAGCACGCTCCTCAATATCGGCTCCGGCTTGGCCGCGCCGAGCGAAGGCGCGGCCTTTGTCGACGGCGAGCGCGTTGCCGGCCCGAACGCCCAAGTCGCCTTCATGCTGCAGAAGGATCTGCTGCTGCCGTGGCGCACGATCCTCGAGAACGTCATGTTCGGGGTCGAGATTCAGGGCGTGCCGCTCGCCGAACGCCGGCAACGCGCGCAACGTCTGCTCTCAAGCTTCAACCTCGCCGATTTTTCCAGCCACTACCCGCATCATCTGTCGGGCGGCATGCGGCAGCGCGCGGCGCTGGCGCGCACGCTCGCGGTCGATCCGCATGTCTTGCTGCTTGACGAGCCGTTCTCGGCGGTGGACGCACAGACCCGCATGGTCCTGCAGCGTGACCTGGCGCGCACGCTCAAGCAGTCCGGCAAGACCGCGCTGCTCATTACCCACGATTTGGCGGAGGCGGTGACGCTGTCCGATCGCGTGCTGGTGATGAGTCAGCGGCCCGGCACCGTAATCGATGAAATCGTCATCGACCTGCCGCAGCGCGACGATCCGATCGCGCGCCGGCACCTGCCCAAAGTGAATGACTATGTCGAGCGGCTGATGGACCGCCTCGATATCGTTCATGCCGCCCTGGAACAGCCGGCGGGAGGCGCGCCATGAGCAGCGATGCGCGCTCCGCCGCCATGCGCAAAGGTACGCTCGCCAGCGTGAGCCTGCTCGTCATCTTTCTGGCTGCGTGGCAATGGGGGCCGGACCTTCTCGGCATTCCGACATTCATCGTGCCGCCGCTGTCGATGGTGGCGCGCGAATTCGTCCATGCCTGGCAATTCGATCATCTGCTGTTTCATACCGCGGTCACTGTCGGCGAGGTTCTGGCCGGCTTCATTCTCGGCAGCCTCCTCGGCGCCGTTATCGGCTATCTGCTCGGCATGTCGCCGACGGCCGAGTTCGCATTATCGCCCTACATCCTCGCCTTGCAGATCGCGCCGAAGGTGGCGTTCGCGCCGCTGTTCATTCTGTGGATGGGATTCACGGTCTATCCGAAAATCCTGGTGGCCATCCTGATCGTATTCTTCCCCGTCATGGTGAACGTACTGACCGCGGTGCGCGGCGTCGATCCGGATCTCATCAATCTCGCGCGCTCGTTCAAGGCGACGCGGGCGCAGATTTTCTGGAAGGTCGAGTTTCCGACATCGATGCCGCCGATGTTTGCCGGGTTGCGCATCGGCTCGACGCTCGCCGTGGTCGGCGTCGTCGTCGGCGAATTGGTCGGCGGCAATCAGGGGCTCGGCTATTTGCTGTCGTTTGGCGAAGGCCAGGCCGACACGCCGATGGTCTTCGTCTCGATCGTGATGCTGACCTTGGTCGGCGGTATCGCTTATCTCGGCGTGATCATCGCCGAGCGCCACGTGCTGCATTATCTGCCGACACGGTCCGGTGGGCAAAATCTCTAGAGCATGATCCGGAAAAAGCCTGCCCTCGGACTTGATCCGAGGGTGGACGCCGGTTTTCCGAAAAGATCATGCCCAAGCAAAATCCTAGAGCGACAAACGATTCAATCTGAAACAACCACGCTCTAGTGAACATCCTTCGGAAAATGCTCGGCGTGCCAATCCGCTTCCAGACCGGGATTGATCTTGCCGTCAATAACCAGCACGCCCGGCGCGCCTTCGGCGACCCAGGCTTTGACCGGATCGAGATCGGCAAGCGCGCGCACCGTCACGCCGCGCGCGCCATAGCCGCGGGCGATGGCGGCAAAGTCGGTGTCCGGGAAACGCACAATGTCGGTCGAAAAGCCTTGCCGGCCGAAATAATGCACTTCGGCGGCGTACGAGCTGTCGTTATAAACCAGCACGCAGAGGCGCAGCTTGAGCCGGAGCGCAGTCTCGAAATCGGCCATCGACATCATGAAGCCGCCGTCGCCGGCGCCGAGCACCGCGAGCTTGCCCGGATTGGCGAGCGCGAGCCCGATGGCCGACGGCAACCCTAAGCCCACCGATTGGAACGAATGGCTGAGGCAAGAGGCGCGCGCATTCGGCACGCGCAGATAACGCGGCACCCAGCCGCAGAAGTGGCCGGAATCGGACGCCACCACGCGATCCACCGGAAGCAGCGCATCGACCGCTTTGCTCAACGTGCGCGGATCGATGAATTGCGCGCTGGATTCGTCAGGATGCGGGAAATGATGGTTATCGCCGGCGCGGATGCGGGCGCGCATGGCGTCGCTGCGGCGGCCGGGCCGCGACGCCTCGAAACCCTGGCGGTCGAGTTCGGCGAGCAGCGCTTCCGCCGTCACGCGCGCATCGCCCTGCACCGCGTAGTGCACCGCCTGCTGATAGCCGAGCTTGGTCGCCTCGATATCGACTTGGGCGACGACGGCGCCGGGCGCGATCAGCTTGCCGCGCTTGGTCGTCCATTGCGTCAGGCTCGCGCCGAAACTCAAGATGAAATCGCTCTCCACAATCAGCTCGTCGGCGGCCGGCGAGGAAAAACCGCCGCTGATGCCGACCGACCAAGGGCTTTGCGCAAACAGACCGTGGCCGCAGACCGACGTTGCAAGCAGCGCCCCGACGCGATCGGCGAGCGCGAGCAACACCGGCTCGGCGTCGGCAATGACGGCACCACGGCCGCCGAGAACGAGCGGACGTTTCGCCTGCACGAGCGCTTGCGCCAGTTCCTTGATGACGACGGGATCAGGGTGCAGCCGGCCGGGCGCGGACGGCAATTCGAGCGGCGGCAGATTGGTAGCGAGCCGCGCGTTCTGAACGTCAAGCGGCATGCTGAGCACAACGGTCTGGCGATCGCGCAAGGCGCGGGTCACCGCGCGCAGCGTATCTTCGCGCGCCGAATGCGGCGTGTGCAGCCGTTCCGACACCGCTCCGACCGCGCGCACCATTTCGGCCTGCTCGATATAAAAATTGTTTTTCACCTGTCCGGTCGGCACATCGCCGGCCAGAACGATAAGCGGCGTCCGGCTTTTCGCCGCTTCGCCGATGCCGGTGAGCGCATTCGTCAGTCCCGGCCCGGAATGCACGCTGACCAAAGTCAATTCGCCAGTCGCCTTGGCATAGGCGTCGGCCATGCTGGCGGCGTTGCATTCGTGGCGCGCGCAAATCAGCTCCACGCCGTTTTCGGTCAGCGCGTGTGAAACCTTGAAATTGGCGGTGCCGAGCAGGCCGAAACAGCGCTTGGCGCCATAACCTGCCAGATCGCGGCCGATGACGGCCGCAACCGTTGAATTGTCACTCATCAGTTTCCGCTTTCCCTGTCCGCAGCCGCTAAAACCCCAAACATTCCAATGCCATGATTACACAGCGCCCGGCCGCGCGGAAGGGAGCGGGCAGTCCCCGAATAAGCTTCAAACCTAAATGTTTAAGCTTGAAATATTTTCGCGACGGTGCGATGCTTGCGCAATCGGTCGATCTCTACGGGCGGCAGTGCATGAAGATTGCTTGTCTCGGCGGCGGCCCCGCGGGCCTCTATTTCGCGATCAGCATGAAGCTGCGCGACGCCTGCCACGACATCACCGTGTTCGAGCGCAACCGGCCGGACGATACGTTCGGCTGGGGCGTCGTATTCTCCGACGAGACTTTCGATAATATCACCGCCAACGATCCGGCCAGCGCCGCGGCCATCCGCGGTCACTTCGCCTATTGGGACGATATCGCCGTGCATTATCGTGGCGAGCGCATCGTCTCGAGCGGCCATGGCTTTTCCGGCATCGGCCGCAAGAAACTCCTGATGCTGCTGCAAGAGCGGGCCCGGCAGCTTGGCGTCGATCTGCGTTTCCAGGCCGAGATCGCCGATGCCGGGGAGTTGGCGAAGGACTACGACGTCGTCATCGCCGCCGACGGCTTGAACTCCAGGACCCGCGCGCAATTCGCCGACTATTTCAAGCCCGCCATCGACACCCGCAAAAACAAATTCGTCTGGCTCGGCACGAAGCAGAAATTCGACGACGCCTTTACCTTCATCTTCGAAAAAACCGAGCACGGCTGGATCTGGGCGCATGCCTATCAGTTCGACGCCGACACCGCGACCTTCATCGTCGAATGCTCCGAAGCGACCTGGCAGAAAGCCGGCTTCGGCGCACTGAGCCAGGACGAAAACTGCCGCGCCTGCGAGAAAATCTTCGCCAAATATCTCGGCGGCCATCACCTGATGTCGAACGCGTCACATATCCGCGGCTCGGCCTGGCTGAGCTTCCCGCGCGTGCTGTGCGAGAAGTGGTCGTACCGCAATATCGTGCTGATGGGCGATGCCGCGGCCACGGCGCATTTCTCGATCGGCTCGGGCACCAAGCTCGCAATGGAGAGCGCGGTCGCCATGGCGGATTATCTGCACAGCGAGCCGAGCCTCGAAGCGGCGTTTGCGAAATACGAGGATGCGCGCCGCACCGAAGTATTGCGGCTGCAATCAGCGGCGCGCAATTCGCTGGAATGGTTCGAGGATGTCGAACGCTATCTGCATCTCGATCCGGTGCAGTTTAACTACTCGCTGCTCACCCGCTCGCAGCGCATCAGCCACGAGAATTTGCGGCTGCGTGACAAGAGCTGGCTCGAAGGCGCGGAAGCCTGGTTCCAGCGGCTCGCGGGAGCGGCCGACAATACGGTGCGGCGGCCGATGTTCGCGCCGTTCAAGCTGCGCGGCGTGACGCTGAAGAACCGCGTCGTCGTCTCGCCGATGGCGCAATACAAGGCCGTCGACGGCTGTCCGACCGACTGGCATCTCGTCCATTACGGCGAGCGCGCCAAGGGCGGCGCCGGTCTGGTCTTTATCGAAATGACTTGCGTCAGCCCGGAAGGCCGCATCACGCCGGGCTGCACCGGCCTTTATGCGCCGGCGCATGAAGCGGCGTGGAAGCGCATTGTCGATTTCGTCCACGCCGAGACTGATGCCAAAATCTGCTGCCAGCTCGGCCATTCCGGCGCCAAAGGCTCGACCCAGCTCGGCTGGGAGGAAATGGACGCGCCGCTCCAGAGCGGCAACTGGCCGCTGCTGTCGGCATCGGCGACGGCATGGTCGGAGCGCAATCAGCGCGCCCGCGCGATGGATCGCGCCGACATGGACCGGGTGCGCGAACAATTCGTGGCATCGGCGAAAATGGCGGACCGCGCCGGCTTCGACATGCTCGAACTGCATTGCGCGCACGGCTACCTGCTCTCCTCTTTCATCACGCCGCTGACCAATCTGCGCAGCGACGAATATGGCGGCTCGCTGCGAAACCGCCTGCGCTATCCGCTCGAAATCTTTCACGCCGTCCGCGCGGTGTGGCCCGAGGAGAAACCGATCTCGGTGCGTATTTCCGCCAATGACTGGGTCGGCACCGACGGCATCGAGCCGCAGGACGCGGTCGAAATCGGCCGCATGCTGCAAGAGGCCGGCGTCGATATTTGCGACGTATCGGCCGGCCAGACTTCGATCCAGGCAAAACCGGTCTATGGCCGCATGTTCCAGACGCCGTTCTCCGACCGCATCCGCAACGAGACCGGCATGGCGACCATGGCCGTCGGCAATATCTTCGAGCCGGATCACGTCAATTCGATTCTGATGGCGGGCCGCGCCGATCTGGTCTGCCTGGCGCGGCCGCATCTCGCCGATCCGTATTGGACGCTCCATGCCGCGGCAAAATTCGGGGACCGTGGCGAATCATGGCCCCTGCCCTATCATCCCGGACGCGACCAGCTCTATCGGATTTCCCAAAGCAGCGAGTTGGCCGCCAGCAGGGTATGACAATGACAAACCTATCTGGAAAGCATGCACTGGTGACCGGCGGCGGCAGCGGCATCGGCGCCGCCATCGCCTTCGCTTTGGCGAATGCCGGCGCGAGCGTAACCATCTGCGGCCGGCGCTTGCCGGATCTCGAATTCACCGCCGAGCGCCATCCCAATATCCATCCGGAGGTAGCCGACGTCACCGACGAGGCGTCGATCAAGAAGCTCTATCAGCACGCGCAGAAGGCGCACGGCAAATTCAACATCGTCGTTGCCAATGCCGGGACGGCGGAGAGCGCCGCCGCCGAGAACGTCACGCAAAAGAGCTGGAACAAGATCCTCACCGTCAATCTCACCGGCGCGTTCTTTTCGGTCAAGCCCGCGCTCGCCGGCATGCGCGAGCACAAATGGGGGCGCATCGTCTTTGTCGCTTCGACGGCCGGCTTGAAGGGTTATCCCTATGTCGCGCCTTATGTCGCCGCCAAGCATGGCGTCGTCGGATTGGCGCGCGCCTTGGCGCTGGAAACCGCGAAGGCCGGCATCACGGTGAACGCGGTCTGTCCGGGCTTCAGCGAGACCTCGCTGCTCGATGAAGCCGTCAATCACGTCGCCTCCAAGACCAAACGCAGCGAAACCGAAGTGCGCAAAATGCTCGAGGCCAATAGCCCGCAGGGCCGTTTCTTCCAGCCGCAGGAAACCGCCGACGCGGTGCTGTGGCTCTGCGACGATGCCAGCGCCGGCATTACCGGCCAGGCGATTTCGATCTCGGGAGGCGAAACGTGGTAAGCGCCGCGCTCCGCGTGCGAAAGCCTGAAGCCGACAGCAAGGCGCGGCTGCGCCTGTGGATCAGGCTGTTGCGCGCCAGCCGGCTGATCGAGAGCGCAGCGCGCGAGCGCCTGAAATCGCAATTCAACGCCACGCTGCCGCGCTTCGACGTGATGGCGGCGCTCTACCGGCAGCCGGACGGCATGCTGATGAGCGAAATCTCGCGTTTCCTCATGGTGTCGAACGGCAATGTCACCGGCATCGTCGATCGCCTGGTGTCGGACGGCTTTGTCGTGCGCTCGCAGCGCAACGGCGACCGCCGCACCTCGTTCATCAGCCTCACCCGCAAGGGCCGCGCCGTGTTCGCCGAGATGGCGGCAGCGCATGAGAAATGGGTCGATGAGCTTCTCGGCAGTGTGTCGGCGCGCGACGCCGACCAGTTATCCGCCAAGCTCAAATCCTTCCGCAGCGAATGGGAGAGCGGCGCATGACCGCGATGGCCGCCTATAAGCCCAAGCATTTCCTTTGGCGCATGGACGGCGCCGTCGCCGTCATTCAGCTCGACCGGCCCGAGCGCAAGAATCCGCTGACCTTCGAGTCCTATGCCGAGCTGCGCGACACGTTCCGCGACCTTGTCTATACCGACGACGTCCATGCCGTCGTGTTTTTGCCGAACGGCGGCAATTTTTGTTCGGGCGGCGATGTCCATGACATTATCGGCCCGCTCGTCGCGATGAACATGAAGCAGCTCCTCGCCTTCACGCGCATGACCGGCGATCTGGTCAAGGCGATGCTGCATTGTGGCAAGCCGATCGTCGCCGCGCTCGACGGCATCGCCGCCGGCGCCGGCGCCATCATCGCCATGGCTTCGGATCTGCGCCTTGCGACGCCGCAGACCAAGACCGCATTTCTGTTCAACCGCGTCGGCCTTGCCGGCTGCGACATGGGCGCCTGCGCGATCCTGCCGCGCCTCATCGGCCAGGGCCGCACCGCCGAGCTGCTTTACACCGGGCGCGCGATGACCGCCGAGGAAGGCGAACGCTGGGGCTTCTTCAACAGGCTCGTCGCCGCGGATGCGCTCGAGCAAGAAGCGCTGGCGCTGGCGCGCGCCATCGCCGCCGGCCCGACCTTCGCCAACGGCATCACCAAGACACAACTCAATCAGGAATGGTCGATGAGCCTCGACCAGGCCATCGAAGCCGAGGCGCAGGCGCAGGCGATCTGCATGCAGGGCAAGGACTTCGAGCGCGCCTATCGGGCGTTCGTCGCCAAACAGAAACCGGTATTCGAGGGCGATTAGTGGCTGACCGCACGTTCCTGACCTGGCCGTTTTTCACCGATCGCCATCGCGCGCTCGCCGATGCCATCGAACGCTGGTGCGCGGCCAATCTGCCGGTCGATCATGACGACGTCGATGCCGCATGCCGGAAGCTTGTTGCCCATCTCGGCCGCGACGGCTGGCTCATGCATACCGCGCCCGACCCGCTTATCCCCGCGCCGCTCGATGTGCGCACGCTCTGCCTGATGCGCGAGACGCTGGCGCGCCACGACGGGCTCGCCGATTTTGCCTTCGCCATGCAGGGGCTCGGCGCCGGGCCGATCAGCCTGTTCGGCAGCACCGAACAGCGCGCTTGGCTCAAGCGCACGCGATCCGGCGAAGCGATCACCGCCTTCGCGCTGACCGAGCCAAAATCGGGCTCCGACGTCGCCAATATCGCCATGACGGCGCGACTTTCCGGCAGCAATTATGTGCTCGACGGCGAGAAGACCTGGATCTCGAATGGCGGCATCGCCGACATCTATGTGGTTTTCGCGCGCACCGGCGAAGGCCCGGGCGCCAAAGGCCTGTCGGCTTTTCTGGTGTCGGCGGATGCCGCCGGACTGAGCGTCGCCGAGCGGCTCGAGGTCATCGCGCCGCATCCGCTGGCACGTCTGCAATTCGATTCCGTGCGGGTGCCGGCCACCGCGATGATCGGCGGACCGGGCGAAGGTTTCAAGATCGCCATGGCGACGCTCGACGTGTTTCGCGCGACTGTCGGCGCCGCGGGACTCGGCCTTGCGCGGCGCGCGCTCGAGGAGACCGTGGCGCGGGCGAAGTCGCGCGAACTGTTCGGCGGAACACTTGCCGATTTGCAGATGGTGCAAGGCCACATCGCCGACATGGCGGTCGACGTCGATGCCGCGGCGCTCTTGGTCTATCGCGCCGCCTGGGCCAAGGATTCCGGCGCGCCGCGCGTCACGCGCGAGGCGTCGATGGCGAAACTCTTCGCCACTGACCGCGCGCAAGAGGTCATCGACAAGGCGGTGCAGATCCACGGCGGCGACGGCGTCCGCCACGGCCACATCGTCGAACGGCTTTATCGCGAAATCCGGGCGTTGCGCATCTATGAGGGCGCATCAGACGTGCAGAAGGCCGTCATCGCACGGCAGACGCTTGCAGGAGCATGACCATGGCTGCGTATTCGCTCGGCCGCACCGTTCATACCGACACGTTCACCCGCGACAACCTTCCGCCCGGCCAGCTCTGGCCGCACCTCCCGCTCGATGGCTTCGACTATCCCGAAGAGCTCAATGCCGCGGTCGAACTGACCGATCGCATGGTGGCGCGCGGTTTCGGCGATCATGTCGCGCTGATCGGCAACGGCCGCCGCCGCACCTACAAAGAACTATCGGATTGGACCAATCGCATCGCGCTTGCACTGGTCGAGGATTTCGGCGTCAAGCCCGGCAACCGCATCCTTGTCCGCGCCGCGAACAATCCGGCTCTGGTCGCCTGCTGGCTCGCCGCCACCAAGGCGGGCGCCGTCGTCGTCAACACCATGCCGCTGCTGCGCGCCGGCGAGCTCGGTCAGATCGTCGACAAAGCCGAAGTGTCGCTTGCGCTCTGCGATACGCGGCTGATGGACGAGATCGTCACTTGCGCCAAGGACAGCAAATTCCTCAAACAAGTGATCGGCTTCGACGGTACCGCCAATCACGACGCCGAACTCGACCGCATTGCGCTCAGCAAAGCCGTGACCTTCGACGCGGTGAAGACCGGACGCGACGATGTTGCGCTGTTGGGTTTCACCTCGGGCACCACCGGCGAGCCCAAGGCGACCATGCATTTCCACCGTGATCTCCTGATCATCGCCGATGGCTATGCCAAGGAGGTTCTCGGCGTCACGCCGGATGACATTTTCGTCGGCTCGCCGCCTTTGGCCTTCACCTTCGGCCTCGGGGGACTTGCGATATTTCCGCTGCGTTTCGGCGCAACCGCAATACTCCTCGAAAACGCGTCGCCTGCGAATATGGTCGACATCATCCAGACCTATAAGGCGACGATCTCGTTCACGGCGCCGACCGCTTACCGCGCGATGCTCGCGGCGATGGATCAAGGCGCCAATCTCTCCTCGCTGCGCGCGGCGGTGTCCGCGGGCGAGACGCTGCCGGCGCCGGTGTTCAAGGATTGGGTGGCAAAGACCGGCAAGCCGATCCTCGATGGCATCGGCTCGACCGAGATGCTGCACATTTTCATTTCCAACCGCTTCGGCGACGCCTCGCCCGCCTCGACCGGCAAGCCGGTCGCCGGCTATGAGGCCAAGATCGTCGGCGACGACATGAAGGAGAAGCCGCGCGGCGAAGTCGGCAAGCTCGCCGTGCGCGGCCCGACCGGCTGCCGCTATCTCGCCGACAAGCGCCAATCCAGTTATGTCCGCGACGGCTGGAATTTGACCGGCGACGCGTTCGCGCAAGACGAGAACGGCTACTTCCATTTCGCCGCGCGCAACGACGACATGATTATCTCGTCCGGCTACAATATCGCCGGTCCGGAAGTCGAGGCAGCGCTACTGTCGCATCCCGACGTCAAGGAATGCGCCGTCATCGGCGTACCGGATGAAGAGCGCGGCCAGATCGTCCAGGCGCATGTCGTGCTCAAGGACGGCACGCCGCCGGATCCGGAAACCGTCAAGAAGTTGCAGGATCACGTCAAGGCGACGATCGCGCCGTTCAAATATCCGCGCTCGGTCCAATTCACCGACGCGCTGCCGAAGACCCAGACCGGCAAGGTTCAACGCTTCCGCTTGAAGCCGAAAGCACAATGAGCGAGGCGCCGGACATGACCGAGACGCACAGGCGGCTGCATCCGCACGGCTGGAAAGCGGCCAAGGGCTTTGCCAATGGCGTCGTTGCCGAAGGCCGGCTGGTGTTTCTCGCCGGCCAGATCGGCTGGAATGCCGAACAGATATTCGAAAGCACGGATTTTGTCGCTCAGGCACGCCAGGCGCTGATGAATATCGTCACGCTGGTCGGGGAAGCCGGCGGCACGCCGGCGCACATTACCCGCCTCACGTGGTTCGTCACCGACAAGAAAGAATATATGTCGCGGCTGCGCGAGCTCGGGCAGGCTTATCGTGCGGTCATGGGTAAGAACTTTCCGGCCATGACGCTGGTTCAGGTCGTGGCCTTGGTCGAAGACGAGGCTAAAGTCGAAATCGAAGCCACCGCCGTGCTGCCGGTTTCAGATAAGATCTGAGCCGCTGCCTCTGCCCAATGGCCGACCGTATAGTGCATATATATCAATACTTTAGTGATGAACGACCACACCCCCGGCACAGGAATCCTCGCCCGCTATCGACCCTTCCGGGTGATATGATACCGTGAAGTCTTGGGGGCGCCCGGGCTGACTTCGATTCACCCCGGGAGCGGTAGCTTAGGCTAGGGCAATTTCGGCGCGGGCAGTCGGGACCTCAGAGTGAAAAGCTTCGCATTGATCGGTGCTGCGGGTTACATAGCGCCGCGGCACATGAAGGCTATCAAGGCGGTTGGCGGCGACCTGAAGGTCGCGTTCGATCCGAAAGATTCGGTCGGCATCATCGACAGCTATTTTCCGGACGCCCATTTTTTTACCGAGTTTGAGCGTTTCGACCGCCATATCGACAAGAAAAGCCGACACGACGAAAAGATCGATTACATTTCGATCTGTTCGCCCAATTATCTGCATGACGCCCATTGCCGCTTCGCCATGCGCGCGGACAGCGACGCGATTTGCGAGAAGCCACTCGTCCTCAATCCCTGGAACCTCGACGGATTGCAGGACATGGAGTGGCATACGGGGCGCAAAGTGTCGACCATCATGCAGTTGCGGCTGCATCCGGCGATCCAGGCGTTGAAGCAAAAAGTGGCGGCCGAGCAGAAGAACAATTTTTCGATCGACTTGACCTACATCACCTCGCGCGGCCGCTGGTATCAAGCATCCTGGAAGGGCGACGAAGCCAAATCCGGCGGTGTCGCCACCAATATCGGCGTGCATTTCTTCGACATGCTGGCCTATGTCTTCGGCGAGCCGGACATGAATGTCGTCCATCTGCGTGAGGCGTCGCGCGCGGCCGGTTATCTGGCTTGCGGTCGTGCTCAGGTCCGCTGGTTCCTCTCGGTCGACAGGAACGATCTGCCGCCCGGAACCGACAAGCCGACATTTCGCTCGATCACGATCGACGGCGAAGAGGTCGAATTTTCCGATGGTTTCGGCGATCTTCACACGCGCAGCTATGAGGAAATCCTCGCCGGCCGCGGCTTCGGCCTCGACGATGTCCGCAACTCCGTCGAAATCGTCTCCCATTTCCGCAAGGCGCCGATCGAATTGAAACGCGGCGAGCCTCACCCGCGGACGATGCGGTTTCTTTCATGAGCGGCGGATCGGCGGCGGAGAGCCGCTTCCCCAATGTCCGCATTCACGAAAGCTCCTATGTCGACGAGCGCGTCGCCATCGGCGAAGGCACGCGCATATGGCACTTCTGTCATGTTCTCGGCGACGTCTCGATCGGCCGACACTGTTCGATCGGACAGAACGTCATGATCGGGCCGCACGTGACGGTCGGCGACAATTGCAAGATCCAGAACAATGTCAGCCTTTATGAAGGCGTGACACTCGAGGACGACGTCTTTTGCGGACCGAGCTGCGTGTTCACCAATGTGATCAATCCGCGCTCGGCGATATCGCGCAAGACCGAGTTCCGGCCGACACTGGTCAAACGGGGCGCCACCATCGGGGCCAACGCGACGATCCTGTGCGGCCATACCGTTGGCAGCTACGCTTTCGTCGCTGCGGGCGCGGTGGTGACTAAAGACGTTGCCGATTTCGCTTTGGTGGCGGGAGTGCCGGCGCGCCGTATCGGCTGGATGAGCCATCACGGCGAACGCCTTGGCCCAGATCTGATCTGTCCGGCGACCAAGCGGCGCTATCGCGAAGTCGCGCCGAATCGGATCGAAGCGGCAGACTAGCCGCCCGCTCTTCATCCGCACCGTGATCTTCGCCAATTCGCGCAGGACGCTTGGCTGCTGAGGCCCCATGATGGACGGCACCGCAAATGACGCGATGATTCGACGCGCGAGGGCGCAACCCGTGCGCTTTTTCGGCGCGCTGCGTCTCATCGGCTCAATCATCCGGCATCGATCGCTCGTTTGGGAAATGGCGAGGCGCGATTTGACCGATCGGCACGCCGGCCAGGTCGTCGGCGTCGTGTGGCTGGCCGTACATCCGCTCCTGCAATTTGCCGTATACGCATTTCTCTTCGCCGTGGTTTTCAAGGTCCGCGTCGGGGACCGGGGACCAAGCGATTACCTGATTTATCTGTTCTCCGGACTCGTCCCTTGGCTTTTGACCCAAGACGTACTGGCGCGCTCGGCCGGCGCCATTGTGGAGAACAGTTCCATCGTGAAGAAAGTGATGTTTCCGATGGAGGTGCTGACGGCCAAAACCATGGTTTCATCCGTCGCGGTGCAGTCCGTGCTGTTCGCGGCCGTGGTGATCTATATCGTCGTCGCTCGACAGGCGATTCCGCTGACCTTTCTGCTGCTTCCGTTTCTCCTCGTCTTGCACCTTGCGCTGCTGTGGGGGCTCGCCCTGCTGCTCGGATCGGTGACCCCGTACTTTCGGGACGTTCCCGAATTGGTGCGGGTCTTTGTCACTCTCAATATCTATTTGATGCCGGTTTTGTATTTGCCCGATATGGTGCCGGCGGAGCTGCGCTTCGTGCTGGCGATTAATCCGTTCAGTTCGCTGATCTGGTGTTATCAGGACGTTCTCTATTCCGGGTCGATCCGCCATCCCGGCGCTTGGGTTGCGCTGCCGCTCATATCCGCTGCGGCGCTTGCCGTCGGCTCCTATGTTTTCGTGCGCCTGCGCCAGCATTTTGCGGACGTTCTGTAAGAGGCTTACGCTCCGTGAGCGCCACCGCCATCCGAGTCACCGATCTGGTCAAGGAATACGAGGTCTATGAAAGACCTCTCGACCTGGCATTGGAGGCTTTGACACGGCGACCGCGGCACAAAATCTTCCGCGCGCTGAATAACGTCAGCTTCGAAGTGTCGCGCGGCGAGGTCTTCGGCATCATCGGCGCGAACGGAGCGGGCAAGTCGACGCTGCTGAAAATCATCGCCGGAGTTTTGGACGTCACGTCCGGGTCGATTGATATCGCCGGACGCGTCACGGCGATCCTTGAACTAGGCCTCGGCTTCAATGTCGAATATTCCGGCCGCGAGAACATCTATCTGAGCGGTCTACTCTACGGCATGGACAAGAGCGAAATAGACCGCAAGCTCGCGAGCATCATTGCATTCAGCGGTCTTGGCGATTTCATCGAACGGCCGGTCAAAACCTATTCGAGCGGTATGCAGGCGCGCCTTGCCTTCTCGGTCGCAACCGCCGTCGACGCCGCGATCCTGATCATCGACGAGGCGCTTGCAGCGGGCGACGCCGGCTTCGTCCAGAAATGCTTGCGCCGTATCCGCGAACTATGTTCAGGCGGCCGTACGGTGCTCATGGTGTCGCACGGCACCGGTCTTTTGGCGCAGCTTTGCAACCGCGTGATGTGGCTGCAGAACGGACAAGTCCAGATGATCGGCTCTGCTATTCAGGTGATCCAGGCCTATGACTTGGCCGCACACCAGAGCGCCGATCCGGCAAGTTGGATCGAAACGGTCGAGGACGATCTCGCCGCGCCAGCAAGCAACGGACACTCTGGCGAGATCGCGGTGACCAACTCCGCGAATGGTTCGGAGTCGGCGCTCGCGGAACAGCATCCCTCGGCCGACGAAAAAGCGTCTACTGGCGACGCCATGGGCAAGATGTTTCTGCAGGGCGGCGAGGCGGGCCGCCAAGTTTTCCGTCGCGGGCCGGTTTTCATCGAGAGCGTCAGGCTTCTGAACGAGCAGGATCAGCCGACAACACGCCTGATCCTGCTTAAGCCATTCACGCTCAAGATAGAGTATCGCGTGGACGGGCCTTTACCGACGCCGACGCTCGGTGTCGCGCTCGCGGTCAACACGAGGCACGACCTGGCGCCGGTGGCGCAGTTTATCACCCAGAATATCCGTCCCTTCGAGACCCGCGAAAGCTACGACCAGGCGCTTGACCGTTTTCCCGCCGCGCGGCGCGGCACGATCACGCTGTCGTTCGACCACGTTCCTTTTCGGAAGGGTGACTACATCCTCTCCGTCGGATTACTACCCAACCAGCCGGCAACATGGGAGTTTTACGAGTACCGTCACTTCTACTATGCGTTCAGCGTCGACGACGTTGGCATGGATATCGGCGCTCCAATCTTCCTCAACGCACGGCTCACTCACCGCGGACGAGGTGACCGCGCGCAAGAAGCCGCGCGCGCTCAACCTGCCCCGGCATCGGTGGGCGCCAACCTGACGACCTTACGGGGCGAGATCGAGCAAATCTGCAGGGCCGAAGGGGGGTATCCCGAGCGCTGGCCGCGTCATCGATGTTGCCCGGCTTGCGGCGAGGGCCCGTTGGTCCAGGCCTTCGCCAAATACGGCTTCGCTCATGTCCGCTGCGGCACCTGCGGCTTTGTGTGCGTCGATCCGTATCCGGGTAGCGAGATCATCACGAAACTCTATTCAGGATCTTATTACTCACGCGTTCGCGAGCTGTTCGAGCGACCTCTCCTGGAACAGGGCGGCGCGGGCACACCTTATTCGGCACCACGCGATGTGTTGGAGGCGGTCATACGGCGGGCTACGAACGACAAGATGAGCGGAACCTGGCTCGACGTCGGCGGCGGCCTTGGCGCTTTCGCTCACCTTATTCAAAAACTCAAACCATGGTGGCAAGTCAAGCTCAGCGAATTCAACCCGCAGTCGATTGCCATTGCACGCGAATTATTTGATGTTGAGATAATTACAGCTGACCCTGCCGAATTGTCGCGCCAAGGTCGTTGCTTCGACGTCGTATCGTCGGTGTCAGTCGTGGAACATATTCCGCTGCCGCTTGATTTCCTCAAAGGCTACGCCGCCCTCGTCAGGCCCGGCGGTTGGCTCGTAACGGTGCTCCCGCATTTTTCGCATCTTAATGCCGTCGTCTCCATGGGCTCCTCGTCAAACGTGGTTCCGCCCTACCATGTCTCACTGTTCAATGAGAACGCCCTCCGCCGTCTGCTCGGCCGGATCGAAGGATTGGAGATTGTGGCCGTGGAGCAAGCGGGACCCGCGCTGTTCCAGCTCATCCACCACGTTGACTACGGCGATTATTGGGACGTCGAAGTTCCGACAACCGAGCATCCTGAGCCTCGCTCATTCAAGGTGAAGCCTTATGAGCAGCAAACTGCCCACCTGATCGACGTTCTGAGCGAAGCCGACGGCAAGATGGGCGATTATTTCGCCGAGCGCGACGGGCGGCTTTACTTTGTTGCCTATTGCCGAAAGCTGCCCGCATGACACGCACTATTTTCCGCACCGGCGCACGGCCGGATCAGGAAATCTAATGCATTTAAAGACTCGGCGGATTTTCCTCATGACCGTCGGCTCCGTAGCTCATACAGCCGCGCGTACCATTTGATGAAAATCCTTATCTTGCATGCGATTAAGGATCTGCAATCCCTGCGCCGTACGACCCTCAATCAGTCGTTCTGCCTGCTTAAGCACGCACCGGAGCACGAATACACGCTGCATTGCTTAGGACGCGCAGTCACTCCCGAACTGCGCGAACGCGAATTCGACGCGATTATCCTCGACACGACCTTCCTTTGTTATCGATGGGCCCAACCGCGGAGCATCTTTGCCGGACTCATGGACGAATACCGCTTCATCGCGGATTCCTGCGCCGTTAAAGTTGCGCTGCCACAGGACGATTACAATCACTGCGCAATTCTGGATGAATGGTTGGCCGCGTGGAATGTCGATGCAGTTTTCAGCCCGCTTGCCAAACATGCGACATTCCTCTTCCCGATTACAATGCGCCGCGCTGCCGTGCAGCCTTGCCTTACTGGGCATCTCGATCCGGCGGATCAAGCTATCGCAGCGAGCTTTAAGCGACCATTTGAAGCTCGCGAAATCGATGTTGGCTACCGTGCCGCGAATCTGCCCCCGCAATTCGGTCGGCTCGGCCGCACAAAGTCGGAAATAGGGCAACGGTTCGTGCAGGCGCTCGGGGTCGATCATGGTCTTCGCCTCGATATTTCCATCGACCCGCGTGACGTCTTGTCCGGCGACCGGTGGCTGCAGTTCCTGTGCAATGCACGGTTCGCACTGGGCAGCGTCAGCGGCAGCAGTGTCGTGGATCCGTACGGTCGAATTGGCGATGCAATCCAGGCTTATACGCGCGAACATCCTGATGCCTCGTTCGACGAGGTCGAGGCGGCGTGCTTCCCGGGACTAGATGGGGAGCGCGAGCTGGCTGGGATCGGCCCGCGAAGCATTGAGACGGCGCTCGCGGAAACCTGCCAAATCGTCGTGCCAAGTCCCGATTTGGCGCCGTTCGAACCCGACGTGCATTACATCCCGCTCACGCCGGATTGCAGCAACATCTCCGAAGTGCGTCGGCAGATGCGCGATACCGCGCTGGTCAAACAGCGGATTGCGGCCGCGCTGGAACTAGTTTGTGAGACGCCGTTATTCCGCAGCGAGAACTTCGCCCGGCGAATTCTCGCCGAGATCGAGCGGGTTCGGGAGGTCCAAAGCGCCCCGCCATCCCAGCAATTGCCAGATGCGGTGAGTGCTGCGGCACGGTCATTGCTGGCAGAGCAGAGAATTACGGTTCATCTGGCCGAGGTGGAACTGACTCAGCTAGCCGCCAATTTGGCGGACTCAACGGCGAACGAGCGCTCTCTGAATTTAAAGCTAGCGCAAAGAAGCGGCCCGCGCGGAGGAATACGCGAGATACTTCGCGTGAATGACGCAATCTTAAGCGACGGTAGCGTCGACCCAAAGGCGCGGCATACAAGCGGCTTGTGGGTCTATCTCACGCTGCGTACGGCACATTATTGCATCCGATTCTTGGGACACGGTCTGGGGCAACTTGCTTTGCCGCGATTTTGCAGAGGTTGGCTGCGCTTTCGCAAGTAATTACGACTTCCGTCGGATCCACGCTAAATAATCACCATACCGGTTGCCGGGAGTCGCTTCGACCGCCGCGCGCCGCGCGGAATTCGTCTGGGACCTGCAGGGTGATGAGATTATCCGTTTGTATCTCTGCTTCGTCGCATCACGCTCGCAGGCACGTCGCCTCGACGCGCATCAGCTATCTTCCGGAGCAGCGATGAGTGAGCAGTTTTCCTTTGCATCGTCCTCCGAGACGCCTTCGATCTGCATCCTAGCATTATCGCAGATTGCCGACGATCCCCGCGTCCGCCGACAAGGTGAAACCTTTCACCGCGCCGGCTGGAAGGTCACGGCGATCGGCTTGCCGGGCGCCAAATCGCCGTCACCGGAATGGGCGATCCTGACGCGTTCGGATTTGCCGGCGGCGTTGCCAAACCCCAGTCAGTGCACGTCGCACCCGGAACAGCTCACAGTCCCTCCTAAATTGTCGTTACGGCAGCTCATGCTCGAGTATTTCCGGTTGGCAACCAGACCTTTTTTTACCGCGGAAGCGGAGCGACAAAAATTCGAATCAAAAGTCAAAAAAGTGCTCGGAGCAATTCTCCAATTAGCAGGCCTGCCGCGATATCGGCTTCGGCTACTCGCCATTCGTCTGCGTCCGGCGCTCGCGGAGAAAATGTATTGGAACTGGTCGGGCAATATTCTCGACATCTACGCTTGTGGCCGGCGCGTCAAAGTCGCCGTCTGGCTCGCCAACGACTGGACAATGCTGCCGGTCGCCGCGCGGCTGGCGCGCGAGAACGGCGGTATCTACGGCTACGACACCCACGAATTCGCGGTCGAGGAATATGCCGAAAGGTTGCAATGGCGGCTATTTCAGCGCCCGATGGTCGAGGCGATCGAGCGCGAGCATATTCGTGACGCGGCCGTGGTCTCGGCGGTGTCGTCCGGAATTGCGAAGAGCCTCGACGAGCTTTACTGTCTGCCGCGCCCCTCACTCACCATCCGCAATACGCCAGACTTCGAAGACACGCCTTTCCGGTCGACCCAGCGGGACCGGATTAACGTTCTCTATCATGGCATCCTGGTGCCGAACCGCGGCCTCGAAGCAGCGATCGACAGCGTCGCGCTGTGGCGGCCGGAATTTACTTTGACCATCCGCGGTCCGGAAAATCCGGTATTCAGCCCAGCGCTACGCGAACGCATTGCCGGCCTCGGCTTGGAGCACCGGGTTCAATTGGCGCCGCCGGTGCCAATGACGGCGCTGGTCCGCGAGGCGGCGCCGTTCGATGTCGGTTTTTTTGCTTTGCCTGGACACTCGCGTCACAACGAGTTCGCCCTGCCCAACAAGTTCTTCGAGTATGTGATGGCAGGCCTCGCGCTTTGTACGACCGAGCTGCCCGAGATGGCGCGTCTGATAAAGGAATACGATTTGGGCGTGACCATTGCCGCGGTCGAGCCTGAGGCGATTGCCGCCGCGGTCAATGCGCTCGACCCGGTTCGCATTGACCGCTTCAAGCGCAATGCGCTTGCGGCGGCCCGTAAACTCTGCTGGGAGTGCGAATCTGAGCGTTTGGTCGATGCCTACGCCGCGGTGCTCGCCCAGGCGCCGCCGAACTTTCAATAGGCACTCGCGATGTGCGGCATCTGGTTTTCGCTGGGTTTCCCACCCGATCGCGCTCACGTCGACAAGGTCGCGCATCGCGGACCTGACGGCACAGGATGGCAGGTGTTCGAGAGCAGCGTCGGATCGGTTGCACTCGGCCACCGCCGCCTCAGCATCATCGATCTCTCTGACGCCGCTTCGCAGCCGATGTCGTATGCCGACGGCCGTTACTGGATTAGCTTTAACGGCGAGATCTACAATTATCTCGAGCTACGCGACGAGCTTGTCGCCCTCGGCCACTCATTTCGCACGCACTCGGATACCGAGGTTCTGCTTGCTGCCTATGCGCAGTGGGGCGACGCTGCGCTCGACCGGCTGGTTGGCATGTTCGCCTTCGTCTTATGGGATGCCAAGGATCAGGTCGTGTTCGCCGCGCGCGACCGTTTCGGCATCAAGCCGCTTTACGTCTTCTCTACGCCGAGTGGCATCGCCTTCGCCTCTGAGATCAAACAATTCGCCGGACTACCGGGCTTCGCCGCCCGGCTCAACCTCGCTCGCGCCTACGATTTCCTGTCCGCCGGCATCATGGACCATACCGGCGAGACGATGTTCGATGGCATTCTGCAATTGCAGGGCGGCGAATGCCTCCGCCTTGACTTACAGCGCTGGCGGCCGGGTGCCGCCCTCCCGGTGGCGCGCTGGTACGACATTCTCGAGCCGGGCACGCTTGATATCAGCGAAGACGACGCAGCGCAGCGCTTCCGCCATTTGCTGTCGGAATCGGTGCAGCTCCATCTTCGTTCGGACGTCCCTGTTGGAACTTGCCTCTCCGGCGGGCTCGACAGTTCATCGATTGTATGCCTGATGGCCCGCGAGCTCGATGGGGCCGGAAACGGTGCGCGGGTACACACCGTCAGCGCGTGCTATGACGTAAAGGCGGTTGACGAACGGCCGTTCATGGAGGCCGTGGTGGAGCGCGCCCGGACCGCCCCACATTGGTGCTATCCGCGATACGAGGATGCTTTTGCCGAGGCCGAGCGGATCACGTGGCATCAGGACGAGCCCTATGGCAGTACTAGCATCTTCGCGCAGTGGTGCGTGTTCCGGGAGGCGCGGCGCGCGGGACTCAAAGTGATGCTCGACGGCCAAGGCGCGGACGAGCAACTTGCGGGTTATCACGGCTCGTTTTCCACTCATTTCACCAGCTTGATCCGGCAGCGCCGCTTCGCCGCGCTGCTGCGGGCGATGGGTGAGCGAAAGCGCTGGCACGGCGTTTCTTTCGCCGATCAGGCACGCACCTATCTGCAGCCGCTGCTGCCGACGGGCTTGACCCGCTGGCTTCGCCGCGAACGACAAACGGTCGGCGGGCGCTCGTGGCTTGATAGCGAGGCACTGCGCCCGCATCTTGGGCGTAGCGCCTTCGACACTGCGCGCGAGCGGATCGGTCGGCCTCCGATCGTCGGCATCGGCGATTTATGCGTGACCATGACCCAATCGTCGAATCTCGCCATGCTGCTTCACTGGGAAGACCGCAATAGCATGGCGCACGGTATTGAAGCGCGGGTACCGTTCCTCGACCATAGGCTGGTTGAGTTCTCCATCGCACTCGGTGACTGCCATAAAATCGTCGGCGGCGATACCAAACGAGTCTTGCGCCGAGCGATGGACGGTGTCTTGCCGCATAAAGTGCGTTATCGTCGTGACAAGCTTGGCTTCACCACGCCCGAAGAACATTGGTTTCGCGGACCCTTGCGGGAATTGGTGCACACCGGCGTCGAGCAGACGCTGGCTCGTTATCCAGGTTTGCTCAATCGCAACGGGGTTGAGGCACACGCCGATGCCATGCTGGATGGGAAAAAGCCGATTGATTTCTCTCTGTGGCGGATCATCAGTCTCGGCATCTGGGGCAAGGTATTTGGGGCGACCGCTTGTTGAGATATCGGCCCACGATTGACGGGCAAAGGGTTGCGGTGTCGCTGACGCCCGTACCGCTCGATTCTGACAGTCGTGCATTTCGCTTCGCGCAGATGCTTGCCGAGGACGGGTATCGATCGATCGTTATTGAAGGTCGCCCGAGTGGGCGCCGTTTTTGGAACGCCTCGATTGAGGTCCGCTCTGTGAGACGGACGCGGGTCGGCGAAATTCGGCCGGGCTCTATCTTACGTTCTGGCCGGCTGCGCAACGCTGTCCGTGTCATGCGACAAGGGCGTATGGGCGCCGCGGGCGAGGCTATGCTCTATCTCGGCTATCGGGCTCACGATTGGTGGCGTTATTGCCGGCAGCCGCTTTCCGTAATTCCGCCGGCCGAGCTTTACGTGCTGCATTCCTTCGAGTTCTATCGGGCGATTGCACCGCTCGCTCGCCGCTTGGGCGCCCGTATTCTCTATGACGCCCATGATTTTTATCGCGGGATCGAAAGCGTTGAACAGAAGGCCGCATTCGACCGAAACCGTCTGGATCCTTTCCTTCGCCGCCTAGAAGAGAAATTAATATTACAAGCCGACGCCGTCACAACGGTCAGCGGTGGCATCGCTGAGCTCATTAGCTTAACATTCGGTCGTCGGCCTGACGTGATACGCAACTGCCACGATGAACGATTGGATAGCGCCAATGTGCGGCCCTTGCGTACGACGCTTGGGCTCGGTGAGTCTGATCGGCTCGCCGTCGTCGTCGGCAATTACAAAGCGGGGCTCGCCATCCATACGGCGGCGGCAGCGCTGCAGCAATTGCCGCAGCACGTACATCTGGCTTTTCTCGGCCGCGGTTATGAAGAGGTCGCAACGAAATTGCCGAGTGATCTCGTTGGCAGACGGCTTCATCTGGGGCTCGTTGCCGCCCCCAATGAAATCGTACCGCTGATTCGCACTGCCGATGTCGGCCTTGTCCTCTACGAGCCCCGCTCCGAAAACTACCGTTTCGCGTTGCCCAACGGTTTCTTTCAACTCGTCGCCGCTGGTCTTCCGATTGTGCGGGGCGAATTGCAGGAAGTCGAGGCGGCAATTGGTGACTGCGCGATCGGCTATTGCTTGCCGAAACTTGAGCCGGCCGCAATTGCACGAGCTATATCTCGCACCATAGCGGAGCGTGACGCATTGCGCGCAAACGTTGCAGCGCTCGCTTGCAGCCTGCGCTGGGAATGCGAGGCAACGAAGTTACGTCCGCTTATTGGCTTGGCTTCCGCATCAGCAGCGTCAGCGCGGCTGAACTTACAGTGACGCACTCCCGCTACGAGCATCAGGCGGTGCTCGCGGCAGGCGCAAAACCGCGGCTCGACTAACAGACAGATGTGTGGAATTGCCGGTATCGTTCGTTTGGATGGCGGGCCCGTCCCGCAGCTTAAGCGCGCCCTTGCCGCTCAAGCCGAACTGATCGCGCATCGCGGACCGGACGGCGAAGCCTTTTGGCTATCGTCGAACCAGAACTGCGGCTTGGCGCATCGCCGGCTCGCCATTATCGATCTCACCGCGACCGGCGCGCAGCCCATGCATGGGCCGAACGGAACGGTCGTCGCCCATAACGGCGAAATCTACAATTACCGCGAGCTGCGCGCAGCGCTCGCCGATCGATGGTCGTTTCGCACCGAGTCTGACACCGAATGCATCCTCGCCTGTTACGATATCCATGGCGACGAGTTTCTCACGCGCTTGCGCGGCATGTTCGCCTTCGTCCTGTTCGACGAGCGCCGGCAGCGCCTGATCGCGGCACGCGACCGCTTCGGCATCAAGCCGCTCTATTATGCCGCCGTCGACGGCGTTCTCTACTTCGCGTCCGAGGTCAAAGCGCTGCTTCCGTTCCTGCCGGACATCGAAACCGATCCAGGCGCGCTCGCGGAATATCTGACCTTCCAATACACGATCGGCTCCAGAGACTCTTTTCAAGCACGTCCATCAGCTGCTTCCGGGCCACTATCTGGTGGCTGAAAACGGCCGGTTTGAAACCAGGCGCTATTGGGATGTCCACTATGACATCGACGGCGAGCACAATGCGCCTTATTTCGAGCACCGGCTGCGCGAACTCATGAACGATAGCGTATCGCTGCATCTTCGCGCCGATGTGCCGGTCGGCGCATATATTTCAGGCGGCATCGATTCAAGCCTGATGGCCATCCTCGCCGCCAAGCTCGACCCGCAGCGACGGCAGGGCTTTCACGGCCGCTTCACCGATTATCCGGGTTACGATGAATCGTCTTATGCGCACACTGCCGCGGAACATGCATCAGCAACGCTCAATGTGCGCGACATCACCGCCAAGGACTTCATCGGTCACATCCATGATCTGATCTGGCACCTGGATTTTCCGGTCGGCGGCCCCGGATCGTTCCCGCAATTCATGGTGTCGGAGCTCGCCGCCCAGCACGTCAAGGTCGTTCTTGGCGGCCAAGGCGGGGACGAGATTTTCGGCGGCTATGCGCGCTATCTGGTCGCCTATTTCGAGCAATGCATCAAAGCGGCGATCGATGGAACCTACAAGAACGGCAATTTCGTCGTGACGATCGAATCGATCGTGCCGAATCTCGGAGTCTTGCGCGAGTACAAACCGCTGCTCCGCGAGTTCTGGCGCGAAGGCCTGTTTTCCGACCTCGACGATCGGTACTTCAGGCTCATCGATCGTTCGAGCGATATGGCCGAAGAGGTCGACTGGCGCGCGCTCAATAAGGAAGCGGTCTTCGAAGCGTTCCGCAGCATTTTCAACAACGCCGACAATGTCGGTCACGAAGCCTACCTCGACAAGATGACGCATTTCGATTTCAAATGCTCACTGCCGGCGCTGCTGCATATCGAGGACCGCGTCGCCATGGCGCACGGGCTGGAAAGCCGCGTGCCGTTTCTCGATCATCCGCTGGTCGAATTTGCCGCGACCGTGCCCGCCGATGTCAAGTTCAGCGGCGGCGACATCAAGCACTTGCTCAAACGCGCGCTCGGCGACGAATTGCCGGACTCCATTCTCCGGCGGCGCGACAAGATGGGCTTTCCGGTTCCACTCAAGGAGTGGTTCGCCGGGGAGCTCCGCGATTTCGTGCAGGACACGTTCCGATCGCGCGCGGCGCGGTCCCGCCCGTTTATGAATGCCGACGCGGTGCTCGCCAATTTCGACCGCGCCGAACAGTTTTCGCGCAAGACCTGGGGGCTCATTTCACTTGAAATCTGGCATCAGATGTTTCATGACCGCGCTTCAGAAACTCTCCGTGCTTTCAAATCTGCCGGCCCGGGGTCTGGCTGAGACACACCGGTCCGGGAGACTGCTTTCATGAAGGTTTTTGTGACGGGAGGCGCGGGTCAGATCGGCTCGACAGTCGCCGATTTATTACTGGCACGCGGCGATACCGTCCTGTCGATCGACAATTTCTCCACCGGCCGGCGCGACAACCTCACGCCGCATCCCGCGTTGACGTCTGTGGAAGGCAATATCGTCGACCGCGAACTCGTCGAGCGCCTGTTCGACGACTTCAAGCCCGATGTCGTCGTGCACACTGCCGCCTCCTACAAAGATCCGGACGACTGGTACAGCGACTCCCTGGTGAACGCCGTCGGTACCGCCAACATTGCCAAAGCCTGCAAAGCGAGCAAGGTCGGCAAGCTGATCTATTTTCAAACCGCGCTTTGCTACGGCACCAATCCGGAGCAGTCGCCGATCCAGCTCGATCATCCGATCAAGCCGGTCAATTCGAGCTATGCGATCTCCAAGACCGCGGGCGAACATTACGTGCAGTTCTCGGGTGTCGACTGGACGACGTTCCGGCTCGCCAACGTGATCGGGCCGCGCAATGTCTCCGGTCCGTTGCCGATTTTCTACAAATGGCTGTCGCAGGGGCGGCGCTGCTTTGTGACGACCGCGCGCCGCGATTTCTGCTACGCCGGTGACCTCGCCGCCGTCGTCGTGCGTTCCATCGACGGCACCGGCACCGGCACCTATCATTTTTCCTCCGGCCGCGACGTGGCGATCAAGCAGCTCTATGATGCGGTCGTCAAAGCCATGAAGCTCAACCACTATCCGGAACCTGAAATTCGTCCACTCGGCCCCGACGAGGCGCCCTCCATCCTGCTCGATCCGTCGCGCACTTTTGAAGATTTCGGTGAAGTAAAATTCACGGCGCTTGATGAAATCGTGCGAATCGCGGTGGAACACTGGAGGACGTTCGGCGTCGAGGGCGGCTATAGCCATCTCAGAGAGTTCGCGCGGCTGAGCGGCGAGCAGACCCGCCGCGTCGCCGGCCCAGCCTCGATTGTCGTCGTTTTGGGAGCCCGGCCGAGCGGGACAATATGTGACCAAAAAGATCCTTTCGGTCGTGGGGGCTCGACCGCAATTCATCAAGGCAGCGCCTTTGTCGCGGGCAATGGCGCAGCGAGCCGACCTGATCGAGATCATGGTCCATACCGGACAGCATTTCGATTCCGCGATGTCGGCCGTCTTCTTCGCCGAGCTCGGCATCGGCAAGCCCGACTATCATTTTGACATCCATGGCGGCCCGCACGGCGAGATGACCGGCCGCATGATCGTCGAGCTCGAGCGCGCCATGCTGGCGGAAAAGCCGGATGCCGTGCTGGTCTATGGCGATACCAATTCAACGCTGGCCGGTGCGATCGCCGCGGCCAAGCTTTACATTCCGATCGCGCATGTCGAAGCCGGGCTGCGCTCCTTCCAGGCTATGCCGGAGGAGATCAATCGCGTTTTGACCGACCGCGTCAGCCGCTGGCTGTTTTGTCCGACGCCGACGGCCACGGCAAATCTCGCACGCGAGGGCATCGGCGCCGGCGTGCATGATGTCGGCGACGTGATGTACGACGCGGCGCTCATGATGCGGGAACGCGCGCGCGGCCGCTCGGCGATCCTTGCGCGCCTTGGCCTTTCGCCGGGACGGTTTGCGCTTGCGACGTTGCACCGCGCCGAGAATACCGATACGCGCGAGGCCCTGCAGCGCGCCCTCGATTATTTGCGATCGGTCGCGCGCACGGAGCCTGTCGTGCTGCCGCTGCACCCGCGCACGCGCATCGCGGCCGCGTCCCATAGCCTCGATCTCTCCGGAATAAGCGTGATCGAGCCTGTCGGCTATCTCGACATGATGGCATTGCTCGAGGCCTGTACGCAGGTGCTGACCGATTCCGGCGGCTTGCAAAAGGAAGCTTATTTTTTTCACAAACCCTGCGTCACGCTGCGCGATGCAACCGAATGGGTCGAGACCGTCGACGCCGGATGGAACAGGCTTTGGCACGGACCGGATTATGCGCCGCGGCGCGAGATCTCAGCCTTCGGCGATGGCCATGCCGCGGAAAAGATCGCCGACATTCTCGTCGCGGAAGTCTGACGCATGCGCGAGAGCCGGATCCGTCTGCTTGTTCTCCATGCGCAATATACCACGCGCCTGTCCTATTTGGACGATTGGCTCGACGCCTTCGAAAACTTTCCGGAGTTCGAAACCCAGCGTGTCAATATCGTGACTTCCGACGCGCGCGCAGCGATGCGCCGCGCCGTCGAAAATGTCGACGCGATTGTGCTCTTGCACTCGACCAACGGCGACACGACGGACTATCTCGAGCCGCTGGTTCCCTGGCTTGCCGGCCGGCAGGTGCCGCTCCTGTCCTTCGTCGGCAACGAAGTCAATTTGCCAGGCGCGCCGATTTCGGCCAAGCGTCGGCTGTTTGCGAAAATCCGGCCGGACTGGATCGCGACCCAGCTTCTCGCGGAGGCCGGGCAATTCCTGTTCGCGGATGTCGCGGAAAAATCAGTCATCTGTGTGCCGCATGCGCTTAATCCCGAGGTGTTTCGGGCGACGCGCGACATCGAGACGCGGTCGATCGATATCGGCGTCAGGGCGTCGCGCTATCTGCCCCATCTCGGCGACGACGATCGCAATCGGCTGTTCGATGCGTTTACGCAGATCGGGACGCAAGGTCGGCTGAGAGTCGACATAGCCGAAGCCAAGTTCGATCGCGTCGGCTGGGCCGAATTTCTCAACCAATGCCGCGGTACTGTGTCCACCGAGGCTGGCGGCTGGTTCCTGGAGCGGGACGACACGACGATCAATTCGATACGAGCCTATCTGCGCGGCAAAAATCCCGGCACCTTTACCATCACTTATGGATCGCCGCCGCAACGGCTCGGCCAGAAACTGCCGCAGCCGGTGCGCACGGCGTTGCGACGTATCCTGCGTTCAGGCCCGCTGCGGCACGAGGGGCTGCTCAACGAACAGGTGCCGTTCGCCGACCTCCAGCAGCGGTTTTTCGCCGGGCTGAAGCGGCCCGCCGTTTACGGCAAATGCATCAGCTCGCGGCATTTCGAGGCGATCGGCACCAAGACTTGCCAGATCATGGTGCGCGGCCGCTTCAACGACATTCTCGAGGCGGACAAACACTATCTCGCGATCGCCGAAGACTTCAGCGATCTCGACGACGCGTTGCGGCGATTTTCGGATCTGTCGGTGCGTCGCACGATCATCGAAGACGCCTATGCGCATGTATCGGCGTCGCACACCTATGCGCACCGGATGCGGCAAGTCGCAGGGATCCTGCGTGGTGCGGCGCGCGATTCAGCGTGAACGGCCGTAAGCTCCCCCTGCTGCGCTATAGTCGCGGCGGAATGATGAATATCGTGTAGCGTTGCGGCCGGCCCGGCAGGCCCCAAAAGTCGCGCGCGACTTCGACATCGAGGCGCTTGGCCGCCGGATTGCCTGCGGCCCTCGCCGCAGCGGATTCCACCCAACTGCCATCGTCCGCCGAACACACGAGCGCCATGCCGCTTTCGGCGAGTTGTGCATCGCTGGGCTCGGAAGGTCCGGGTGCGGTTCGCGGCCAGCCATGTCCTTCGGCATAGACCGTATCGGCGATATCGCCGCCGAAGAACCGCCAGGCGAGCGGGCGCGGCCGATCCTGCGCATAAGCGATCACTTCATTGCCGACGTCGCAGCCGACAAAACGCAATGGCTGTGCGGTCGCCTGCCGCCACGCCTGTTCGGTTTGCGCCGCCAATAAGCGGCCATGCGCCGCCGGCGGCGTCACGCCCGCATCATGGATCGCTATCGCAACCGCGGGCGCCGCGATCAGCATCACGAGCGGCTCCGCCATCGCCAGCGCCAGAATGCCCTGCAGATTGATCGGCGTGATTCTCACTCCCGGCGGCGACAACAGCAGCACCGGAAGCAGCGCCCAAGCCGACATCGACCAGAGCGGCGTCGGCGTGGTGCCGCTGGCAAGCGTGCCCACGACGGGCAAGAGCAATGGCCCCCAAAACGCAATGGCCGCCATCCGACGCTCCCGATCCGAAGGCCAGATCATTTCGGCAAGCGTGGCGCAGCTCGGCCGCGCCGCCGCCAGCGCCAAGATCACGGGAGCGGCCGCAAATGCCGCAGCGCCCAAGAGATAGGAGAATGCTTCGTACAAACTCTGCACTGGTGAATGCGTGGCGTGCTTGGCGAAAGCATATCGCACCGGAACGAAGTCATGCTGGTAGAGCCAAATCAGGTGCGGACTGAGCAAGGCGAGGCCCGTAGCCATCGTGATCCAAGGCGCCGGCGAGCGGAAGTAATCTCGCCGGCGCGGATCGATCAGCGCCGCCGCAATCAATCCGATCAGCAGGAACACCGACCAGTATTTCGTCAGCATGCTGACGGCCGCGCCGATGCCGGCAAGCGCGGCATAGAGCGCGTCGCGGTTCCTGTAGGAACGCAAGAACACGAATGTCGTCGCTGCCCAAGCCGGCACCAGGACAGTGTTGGCGTTGTATTTCAGCGCGTGAAAGTTATAAAACGGGATCAGCATCAAGAGCGCCACGCCGGCGACGCGCTTCTCGACGCTGAGATAGTCAGCGGAAAAACGCCAGACGATCCATAAGGCGAGCGTCGGCATCAACATCGCCAGCAAATAGAACGACCAGTCCGTCAGCGGCAGGACGTCGAACCACAGCCGTACCAGCCATGCGCCCAGCGGCGGATGCTTGGGATAACCTAGGCTTGGATCGCGCGACCACGCGATCAGCTCGGTCATATCCGGGTGCAGATCCTGACTACTTTTGGCAATGGCGCCATACAGCGTCCAGGCTGCGGCATAGGCTGCGAGCAGCAGCAGCATCGCGCGATCGCGGCGCGACACGTCGAGCAGCGTTGCCGTCAGCGCGTCAAAGGCGCTACGAAACGATCGCGCCAGACCGATTGTTGTCATAAATTTGGCCGCCCCACGGGGCAGCCAAATCGACCGCAACGACAATTGTCATTTTGAAATGCCCCTTTTGAAAATTCGCACATATTCAGACGAATTTCCAGGAACGCGATCGCAACAAATGGCGCAAAACCACAGAATAGCCGTGAGGTATTTAAAATTCTCGGAATTAAGACGGCGGGTGATCGCCCGCCCCTGGCCATCCGCGGCGCCGTTTCCTTGCCGGCGTCATAACCACCGGTCCCGATGCGATTCAACTGCTCTTGAGCAAAGCGCCGAGATAGGCGGATGCTGCATTGCCCTTCACGGCACGGCGCCAGACGTCTTCCACCAGATTTTGGTGCAGCGATAGCGCCTCCGGCGCCGAGGTGATCATCGCCACGCCGACATGAATATTCGGCTGCTCGCCGAGCCGGAACGGACTCAAAACCAGAACGGAACGATCGGGCTGCCGATAGATGTGAAAGCCCGAATGCGGCAGCGTATCGGTCACGATGCCGATCTGCGTGCCGATCGGTTGCTCTTCGATGATCTTGGCGAAATGCTCGATCTCGGCCCGCGCCAATAGCCGCCGCTCGCGCGCCACCGCTTCGGGAAGCGACGTGGTGCCGACAAAGCCGTCGCGCAGAAATCGCCCGATCTCATTGGCCGAAATCAGATTGACGATGCCGGGCCGCCGCCGACGGAACGTCTCTTTGCGTTCATGCAAGATGGCGATGATTTTGGGGATATCCGATAACGCCCGCTCATTGTTCGAGCCGCTGGCGGCAAGGCTCTCCTTGAGCACCTGCTCCAGAATTCCCTCGAACTTGTCGGAGGCGAGCAGCGACGAAATCGGGCCGGCCAGCACCGATATGTGATCGGCGGTTTCCTCGATCTGCCGCATGCGCTCGAAGTAAACGACGGCGGAGGGAACGTATTCGATACCCACGCCAAGCAGCGTCGGGATCGACACGTTGAGCATCTCCGCAAGGCGTTCGAGCGTCTCGATCTTCGCCAGCTCGCCCTTTTCAAAGCGATATAAAGCAGTGCGTGAAATGCCCAGACGCCGTGCGATCTCGTCCGCGCTCAACCCGGAGCCGAGGCGAAACGCGCGAAGCCGATCGCCGATCTCGTCGTATCGGAAAGGAGGTGTCGCAGATGCCATCGGGGCTCTTGGTGCTCCGCGGCAGCGCTTTCATTGAATAGGCAAAGCGGCCGCGAGAGAGGTGTTTCACGAATGGTATTGCTCAGAACAGGCCCGAATCATTCGCATATTGTCAAAAAAAATACAATTTCCGACAATGGCTTCCAGCAAATGGTCACCGTTTCCACATCGGCGGCATTTAAAGCGTGGCGCCGCACCCTACCGCGCAGGCGCCGCAGCCCGGTCACTTAATCCCGGCATTGTCGCGTTTTCATTCGGAAGCGATGTGGCCGTCCTCGATCACCTTCTTCCACTTTTCATGTTCGGATTTGGTGAAGGCGGCGCCCTCCTGCAGGCTGGTGCCGCGCGGCGTAAGTCCGAATTTCGCGAACGACTGTTTGAGCTCGTCGTCCTGCAGAGCGGCGGCGACAGCCTTGTTCAGCTTGTCGAGCACGTCAGGCGGCGTGCCGGCAGCCGCATAGAGACCGAGCCACAGATCGACTTCGTATCCCGGCAGGCCGGCCTCGGCCACAGTCGGCAGGTTCGGATAGACCGCCGAGCGAACCTTGCCGGTCGTCGCCAGCGGAATGATGCGATTGTCATCGGTAAACGGCCGCGCGCCGGCAATGCTGGAAAACGCCATTTGCACCTTGTTGTCCATCATGTCGGTGAACGAGGCGCCAATGCCTTTGTACGGTACGTGCACGGCGTCGATGCCGGTGCCGAGCTTCCACATCTCGGCGCCGAGATGCGGCGTGGTGCCGACGCCGGCCGAGGCGTAATTGAGCTTGCCGGGATTGGCTTTGCCATAAGCGACAAGCTCGGCGTAAGTCTTGATCCCGAGTTGCGGCGCCACGACCAGGACTTCCGGCGACGAGCTCACGATCGACACCGTCGTCAGATCCTTGAACAGGTCAAAGGGCAGCGATTTCTGCAAGGTCGGATTGATGACGATCGCGGGATCCATGATGACGATGTTGTAGCCATCCGGCTGCGCATGCGCGACGTAATCGACGCCGACAATGCCGCCGGCGCCGGGACGATTATCGGAAACGACGGTCTGATTGAGCGCGGCGCCGATCTTCTGCGCCAAGACGCGGCCGGCGAAATCGACGATGCCGCCCGGACCATAGGGAATAATGAGATGAATCGGCCGATCCGGATAGCCTTGCGCGCGGACACGAGGCGCCATGACAGCCAGGGTCATAGTCATGGCGAATGCGGAGAACAGGACGAAGAAGGCGCGGGTACGACGCTTCATTGCTAAACTCCAGTCACAGGTTTCCCGGCAAGATGGTCACCAAGACGATCATTTTGTAAATCGGCATTGTTTGTTTGGTGAAGACCAATGACAGGCCGGCGTTTTCAAGAGTTCGATCGCTGCCCAAACAAGGCTGCAATCTGCTGCAGGATGACACGCAGCATCAGCGAAAAGCCGGAGATTGGCTTGACGGCTGCGGGCGTGGCCATGGCCGGGCTTGGCGGAGCGCCGGCTTCGGCCGCGCGTGTCCCAGCGGATGCGGCGGGCGCGGCGGATTGTTGCGCGAGCTGGGCGCGGAGATTGTCGGCGAATTGTTTGATGATTTGCGCCGCGGTCGCCTGAATCATACCGACGCCGCGGCCGTATTGCGCAACCGCGCCGGACAGCATGAGATCGGTGTGGATCAGTACGATCGAACCGGTGCCGTTCGGTTCGACTTTGAAAGTTGCTGCGGCATTGGCCGCACCGCGGCCCTTGGCGTCGCTGCCTTGCGCTTTCACACGTGCGCTGTGCTCGGTGTTATCGATGTCTTCAAGGTGGACGCGGCCGGCGAAGGCCAAAGCCACCGGACCAAGCCGCACCGAGATTTTTCCCTTGTAGTTCTGCGCGTCGATGATTTCGGTCAGTTCGGCGCCAGGCATGCACGGCGCAATACGCGCGACGTCCATCAAAACGGGCCAAGCCTGATCCGGAGCCAGCGGGATCTCGAAAGAACTGTCGAATTCCATTTACGCACGCCCTTACTGACGCCGCAGCCGTTACGCCGCCGCAAAGGGCGAACGTTTTCCCGACATAGTTCGATCGGTCGGACTTGACGCTAACCAGCGCCCGTACAAAAATCAATCCAACAAACCTTTTTTATTACATATCGCTATTAGTTGCACGCGCCGACCGAGCCTGACATGTCTTTGTTGTTTTGTAACAATAAGTTACCTGTGGCCTTGTCATGATGGGATGCGTGCAAATATTGGGAGCGAGCCTCGATCAACGCCCGAAAAAAGCGTCGCAG
Organism: uncultured Alphaproteobacteria bacterium; assembly: GCA_963746715.1. GTDB lineage: Bacteria > Pseudomonadota > Alphaproteobacteria > Rhizobiales > Xanthobacteraceae > BOG-931. Next base: position 532,536 of record CAVVCW010000010.1, read on the forward strand.
CGGACCGCACGGCCGAACAATGTCTGAGCGAAACATCGAAAAATCGCGCGCCGATCGCGACACTCCCGATTTGACGAGACTATTGAACGCCGCTGCCGCGCATTATCAGGCCGGCCGCCTTGGCGATGCCGAGGCGGCCTATCGTTCTGCCTTGGCCGCCGTGCCGGGCGACGCGACCATCCTGCACAATCTCGGCGCCATCGCCGCGGCGCAAGGCAAACATCAAGATGCGATTGCGCTGCTCGACGATGCCATCGGCCAGCGGCCGCGTTACGTATCGGCGCATTACAATCGCGCCCTGGCGCTGCTCGCGCTCGGGCAGACCAAGGCCGCAACGGAGGGCTTGAGCCGGGTCTGCGCTCTCGAGCCGGAGCATTATGACGCGCACCGCGGTTTGGGCTTTTTGTGGCTCGCGGCGGGCGACCGCGGCCGGGCGCTCGATCACTTTGCCCGCACCTACGAGCTCCGCCGCGGCGAGGACCGTTCAAATCTGGCGGCAAAGTCGCTCACCCACACGACGCGCGACAAGCTGCTGCACGATGCCGAGCAATTTCACTTCCTCGCCAAACGCGCCCGCGATGCGCAGCGGTTTACTGGGCTCGCCCGCGCTTACGAGGACGTCGCCCGCGAGGTTACCGAAGGGCTTGAGGGCCTATCGGAGCATCAGATCGAGCGGCTCGGCGAAGACTATAACTGCCTGATCCATCTGCGCGCCGCTCCGGAGATCAGCGGACAGGCGGTGCGCGAACGCTGCGATCTCGGCGTGCTGATGCGCGGCTTTCGTTCAAGCCAAACCGGCGCGATCTATTTCGACGACCTGCTCACACCGGAAGCGCTGCAACGGCTGAAGGCCTTTCTGCTCGAGAGCACGATCTGGCACGACTTCAGCCATATCGGCGGCTTCGTCGCCTCCTATCTCGAGGACGGCCTCGCCTGCCCGCTGATCCTGCAGATCGCCGATGAGATCCGCAGCACTTTCGCCGAAGTGTTGGCCGACCTGCCGTTGTCGCAGGCCTGGGCGTTCAAGGGGCTCAGGCCCGCTTCGGCGATTGACGCTCATGCCGATGATGGCGCGATCAGTGTGAATTTCTGGGTCACCCCGACCGCGGCCAATCTCAAGCCCGAGCGGGGTGGGCTAGTGGTCAGCCTGATGCCGCCGCCCGACGACTGGCAGATGCGCGGCTACGATTCCGACCGCGAGAGCATTGTCGCATTTTTGGTACATAACTCCAATGACGGCCTTCGGGTGCCCTATCGGGAGAACCGTGCCGTGCTCTTCGAGTCCCGGCTTTTTCACTGGTCCGACGCCCCAGAATTCGCTCCAGGATACGAAAATAACCGGATAAATCTGACTTTCCTGTATGGCCGGCAGCGCTCGTCATGCCGTCCGTGACGGTGACGAGAGTGAGCATCGCCGGTGGACAATGCATCATACCAAAATTGACACAGTGGCCGCCGGGCTCTATCTAGGGACCATAAAATCGCGGCCGACCCCAGGTCAGGAATGAGCCAAGGAATTATGTCGAGCGAACCGAAAGGCAAATACACGACTTCGGCTCTTCGCGTCGGCGACAAGGATTCCTATCCGCAACGGCTTGTCGGCGAGTTCATCGGCGCCATCGTGAGCAACGATTTCGTCAACGAGGAGTATAAGCATCTCGTCATGAGCGTGCATGAGCACGCGCTTACGGCCTATGCCGGGCAGATGTTTCATCTGCTCTGCCCCTCGCCCGACGGCGCCGAAGTGTGGATGCGCCGCCCGATGAGCGTGTATCGCGTGAACAAGGCCGCCCGGCAGATCGAGTTTCTCTACAAGGTCGAAGGCCGCGGCACGCAAGGCATGGGCATGCTGCGCACCGGCGACGAGTTCAATATCGCGGGGCCCCTCGGCAACGGCTTCAAGCTGCAACCGGATTGGAAGAACATCGTCGTGCTCGGCCGTGGCGTCGGCCTGGCGACGCTGGCGCCGTTGTCGCAGCTTGCCGCCGAACACGGCATCGGCGTCACCGCGATCCTGAGCGCACGCAACGCCAAGGTCGTGATGTCGAAAGACCTGTTCGAAAATCTCGGCGCACGCATCGTGAGCGTGGTCGATACCGACAATTCGAGCGCAGTCGAGAATGTCGAGAACATCGTCGAAGGACTGGTGGCCGAAGGCAAAGCCGATGCCTTCTTCACCTGCGGCTCCAACCGGCTGTTGAAGCTGATGCAGCGGCTTGGCAAAAAGCACAACATTCCCGGCCAGGTCGCCGTGGAACAGATCATGGTGTGCGGTTTCGGCGCTTGCTACGTGTGCATGCGCACTTTCGAGGTCGACGGTGCGCGCGTATTGCGACGCGTCTGCCGGGACGGTCCGGTGTTCAACATGCAGGAGGCCGTGGGATGGTAGATCTCTCGGTAAAGATCGGCGACATCACACTGCAAAATCCGGTGACCCCCGCCTCCGGCGCGTTCTCCTGGGAATACAACGACGTCATCGATCTCAACCGCCTCGGCGGCTTGGTCGCCAAGACCATCTGCCGCGAACCGCGCTTGGGCAATCCGACGCCGCGCATGGCCGAGACCGAAGGCGGCATCATTCAATCGATCGGGCTGCCGGGTAAAGGCATCGAATATTTCATCGAGCATATCGTTCCGGAATATGCGCGGTTCGAGCCGCCGCTGATCGTCAGCGTATCCTCGGAAAACATCGAAGACTTCGCGGCGCTTGCGGAAGAATTGAGCGGGGTGCCCGATGTCGATGTGATCGAAGCCAATATCTCGTGCCCGACCCGCAACGCGACCGGCGGCAATTTCGCGATGCACGAGGACTATACAAGGGATTGCATCAAGGCGATCCGGGCGAAGACCAAGAAGCCACTCTGGGTGAAGTTGTCGCCGAATGCCGGCGACATCGTCTCGATCGCCCGGGCCGCCGAGAACGCCGGCGCCGACGCGCTGGTCATTGCCAATACGTTTCTGTCGCTGAAGATCAGGACCGACAATTTCCGCCCCGCGCTCGGCAACAAATTCGGCGGCCTGGTCTCGCCGGCCTTGAAGCCGATCGTGTTGCGCATGGTTTATCAGGTCGCCAAGGCGGTCAAAGTGCCGATCATCGGCATCGGTGGCGTGACCAAGGCCGAAGACGTCGTCGAATACATGCTCGCCGGCGCGAGCGCCGTCGGCATCGGCTATGCCGGCTTTCGCAATCCGACGGCGCTGATCACGATCATCGACGACCTCAAGGCCTGGTGCGACGAGCGCGCCATCAAAAAGGTGTCCGAACTGATCGGCGCGGTGCGCGATCAGGACATGGAAACGGATCCGCTGGTCGCGGCCGCTTCGGGGGTTTGATCGCCGAGATTGCAGCGCCGATCCGACCACAGCTTGCATTCGTCAGGTGCCGGCAAGCTCCGATTGCCTGCGAGACCTGAATCCCCCTTTTTCAGCAGCAGAGTTTTCGCGAGGTCGCGATCGCGCGAATTTCGGCATCAGTGTCAAAAAATCGCACTTTGTATAATTTTGTATACAACACTTTCAGATTGGGCATAAAGTTCAAGACGCCCTCGCCGGGACCAACCCTGCCGCGCCAAGGAACACCGAGGTCGGCACTGACGCGACGACAGGTCATCGTATGAGAGTGATATTGCGGGCGATGGTAAGCGCCCTGTTCGCTGTGATGCTTGCCCACGCCGCTTCGGCGGAGACCTATCCGACGCGGCCGATCAGATTGATCCTGCCCTACAATCCAGGCGGCATCGTCGATTTCGTCGGGCGAGAGTTGGCGCAAAACCTCGGCGCCGAAATCGGCCAGACAATCGTGCCTGAAAACCGTCCCGGCGCCGGCGCGGTTGTCGGAACCGATGTCGTGATCAGGTCGGCCCCCGACGGCTACACTTTGCTGCTTGTTGACCCTGCCCTCGTCATCAATCAAACGCTGCTCGATCCACCGCCTTACGACGTTTTCAAGGATCTCGAGGCCATCTCCGTCGTCAGTTCCGCGCCGAATGTCGTTATCGTTTCGCAAGCCTTGAACATAACGACCCTGGCGCAGCTCGTCGCTTACGGAAAAGCCAATCCCGGAAAGCTCAACTACGCGTCCCCCGGCGTCGGAACAACCGGCCATCTCGGCGCCGAAATGTTCAAGCAACGCGCTGGGATCGACGCGACGCATGTCCCATACAAGGGCTCCGGCGGCGCTTTTCCGGACATCATCGACAACAAGGTGCAATTCACCTTCGCCAGTATCGCGAGCGCACTCCCCTTCACCAGCGACAACCGCGTCGTTCCTATCGCGATTGCCGGTAACAAGCGCAGTCCGGTTTATCCGAACGTTCCGACACTCGAAGAACAAGGCTTTGCGGATTTTGCCGTCGACACTTGGCTCACTTTATTCGCTCCGGCGGGGCTGCCGGATGATATCCGCGATAAACTCAATGCCGCAGTGAAGGTCGCGTTGGCCAAGCCGGAGCTGAAAGCGGCGCTGGCGACGATCGGCGTCGAGCCGCGCGGCTCGAGTCCGCAGGAAGCCGCCGCATTCGTCAAAGCCGAATACGACAAGTGGAAAGACATCATCGTCAAGGCGAATATCAAGAACAACTAAGCCGCCTTCATCGCGAATCGAAAGCAGTTAAGCGGAGCCTGAAGCGGCGTCAGCATCAATTGCCGCTTTCAGCCACTGTGGTTTGATCGGCAGCGACGTGACGGTGGCGATATCGCCGAGCGCATCGTCGACGGCGGACGCGATGGCCGCGCCGACACCGGCGATGCCCCCTTCGCCTGCGCCCTTGATGCCGAGCGGATTGGTCGTGCTCGGCGCATCCTCGGTGATCAGCACGTCGACCTTCGGTATTTCGTGCGCCGTCGGCATCAGATAATCGGCGAACGTCACCGAGAGCGGCTGGCCGCGATCGTCGTATTGGAATTCCTCGAACAACGCGCCACCGAGGCCTTGCGCGAATCCGCCGACGATCTGGCCGCGCACCAGGACCGGATTGACAGCGCGCCCGACATCAAAGGCGATCAGCATCTTCTCGATGGTTACGCCGCCGGTGCCGCGATCGATCGTCACCATGGCGATCTGCACGCCGTACGGATATGTCATATGCGCGGCATTGAACCAGCCGTCCGCGCTTAGTCCGGGGTCGCGTTCGCCGCGCGTCTTCGATGTCGGACGCAAATGGTTGGCGATTTCGCCGAGCGTCATCAGGGATTCGTCCGGCGCTTCCGACCGCACGATCTTGCCGTCGATGATGGCAAGACGCCCCGGATCGGCTTGCAGCAGCTGCGACGCCATGTCCAAAGCCTTGGCGCGCACCTTCTCCGCGGCAATCGCGGTGGCATTGCCGGTCATGACCGTGGCGCGGGTGGCGTGAGCGCCGATGCCGTATTCGATGCGATCGGTTTGGCCGTGGATCACGCGCACCTTGCGATAATCGACACCGAGCCTGTCGGCGCAGATCTGCGCGACGACGGTCTCGAAGCCCTGCCCGACCGAGGCACCGCCGGTGATAACTTCGACATCGCCGCTGTCGTGGACGTGAATGCGCACGCCGTCGATTGGGCCTAGACCGCTCTTCTCGACATACATGGCGAGCCCCAAACCGATCAGCTCGCCCTTGGCGCGGCGCTCTTTCACTTCGCGCTCGAGCTTGTCCCATGCGCAGCGCGCCAGAGCCTTGTCGAGCAATCCGGGATAATCGCCGGAATCCAGCACGACCTCATCGCCGAGCGCCATGAGCGGGCGCTCATGCGGCATGTCGGCGGGCTGCAGCAGATTGCGCCGGCGCACCTCGACGCGCGACAGGCCGAGCTGCTTCGCGATCGCATCCATCAGCCGCTCGCGCACGAAATTCGTCTCGTAGCGACCCGGCGCGCGATAGGTCGCGGCCGGCGTTTTGTTGGTCAGCCGGAAATGGCATTGCACGCGGAAATTCGGCAGACGATAGGGACCGGGGAGGATACCGCACGCGGTCTCGGCGACGCGCGTACCGTGGGTGCGGATATAGGCGCCTTGATCGTGGAAGAAGCGATCGTCGATGCCGAGCAGATGCCCTTCGGCGTCCACCGCGGCGCGGATGAAATGACGCTGTTGGCGCGAATGGTTGGCGGCGATCATGTGCTCGCGGCGATCTTCCAGCCATTTCACCGGTCGCTCCAATCGCATGGCCGCAACCAAAACCAAAATGTCCTCCGGATAGATTTCGCCGCGCACGCCGAAGCCGCCGCCGACCTGGCCTTCATAACAATGAACAGCGGCGGTGCTGCGGCCGAACATCCGCGCCAGCGTTTCCCGATTCCGATGCGGCACTTTCGCCGCGCCGTGCAGTTCGAGAACATCGCGCGCCGCGTCATAGCGGCCGATGGCGCCGCGCGTCTCCAGCGGCACGCCGGAATGGCGGCCGATCGCGACATCGATTTCGACGATGTGGGCGGCGTTGCGGAAGACCGCGTCGACCTCGCCATAACCTTGGCGGCAAATCGTCGGCTCGGTCGTAAGCCCATCAACAAAGTCGGCTACCGGCGCGGCGGCATCGACCAGCACCGGCAGGTCGTCGACTTCGACGATAACGAGATCGGCCGCATCCTCGGCGATATAAGGATCGGTCGCGAAAACCGCGGCCACCGGTTCGCCGACATAGCGGACATAATCGCGCGCCAGAACCGGCTGGCGGAACGGCGCGAGTTTCTCGATCGGCCCTTCGCGGAAATCGATCGGCGGCAGATCGGCGATGTCGCTTGCGGTCCATACCGCAACGACGCCGCGAAGCGCTTTAGCCTCCGCCACATCGACGTTCTTCAGAACGCCGTGGGCATTCGCCGAACGCACAATGCGCATGTGGAGCTGACGCGGGAAAGATATGTCTCCGGCAAACTGACCGCGGCCTGTGACCAGCGGCCTATCTTCAAGCCGCGTCACCGAAGCGCCAATGCCGGTCGATTTGCTATCGTCGGCTCGTGGTTTCACGTGCGCCCATTCATCCGCGCTGCGGCGGCTTTGACGGCTTTGAGAATATTCTCGTATCCGGTGCAGCGGCACAGATTAGATGACAAAAGATCCAGCAGTTCGTCGTCATCGATCGACGGCTTTTGCTCGATCGCGCCGAGCGCCAGCATCAAAAAACCCGGCGTGCAAAATCCGCACTGTAGTGCGTGATGTTCGATAAACGCTTCCTGCAACGGATGCAGCGTCGCGCCGTGCTGCAATCCCTCGACCGTTCTGATCTTCCTGCCGTTAGCCTGCACGGCGAACATCAGGCACGAGCGCACTGGTGCGCCGTCGACCAGCACAGTGCAGGCGCCGCAGACGCCGTGTTCGCAGCCGATATGCGTGCCGGTCAGGCCACAATCGTCGCGGATGACATCGGCCAAGATCCGCCGCGGCTCCACGGTCACCTCGTGAGCAGCGCCATTGATGTCGAGAACAATGTCGATCTTGTCCATCAGCAGGCGCTCGCAAGCGCCCGGCCCACCAGCGTGTGCACCAGGGCGCGACGATAATCGGCCGAATTGTTGTTGTCCTCGATCGGATCGATCGCGGCCGCTGCCGCGTCCGCCGCTGCGGCGAAGACCATAGGTTCCGGCTTTTGGCCGTTCAAAAGCGCCTCGGCGTCCTTGATCCGCCGCGGAAACGCTTCGGCGCCGCCGAGTCCGATGCGGGCTTCGGCGATGCGGCCGGCCTGCAGCCGATAAGTCGCAAGCGCCATGGCGATCGCGAAGTCGCCGGCGCGGCGGCTGAATTCACCGAAGCCGGTGCGCGTGTCGTCCGGCAGAAGTGGCAATTCGACTACGGTGATCAGTTCGTCTTCTCTGATATCCGTGGTCATCACCGCCTTGTAGAAATCCTTGGCAACAATCCGGCGCACGCCGCGTTCGCTTTCGGCCACGACAATTCCATCGAGTGCGGCGGTGACGCAGCACCATTCCGACGCCGGGTCGGCATTGGCGACGCTGCCGCAAAACGTACCGCGCTGCCGTATCGGATAATGTGCAATGAAGCGCACGACCTTGCGCAGCAGATCGCCGAGACGGCCCGGGATCTTGTCCGACTCGAAATAAGCATGACGCGTGCAGGCGCCGATCCGCAGGCGATCGCCGTCGATCACGACGCCATCGAGTTCGCGAATGCGGTTGATGTCGATCAGATGCGCGGGCCGGGCCATGCGAAACGCCATGGTCGGAACCAGCGTTTGTCCGCCCGCCAGAATGCGCCCGTCCTGCGGAGCCAGTGCGGCGAGGAGCTTCAGGGCTTCCTGCAATTCCGTAGGCGCATGATACGAAAACGGTGCGGGCTTCATGGTTTCGATCTAACAGCCATCATGCAGTTTGTACACTTAATGTCACATTCGCTTCTGTATTCTGGTCGTTGGCTTCAGCGTGAAAGTCGGCAGTTCACGGCAGTTACAGATGCCTCCCAAGAGACCGACTAGTTTTACGGCCGTCTCTGTAATAAAAACGGTATGCAACGCAAACGGCGAAGCCAGTGGCGCGAACGCACTTCAATGTCGGCCGTCGTCACGCCGCTTGCGCCGGGTATCCGCTGCCATGTGCAAAGTCTCCTCCCGAGAGCATTGATCTATGAAAGCGGTGCGGCCATTACTGAGGATGATGAGTCTGCACGGCGCGGCGCAAGGACAAGGGCATTGAAATCAACTCAGGGCCAACTTCGCGCCAGGAAGCGCACCCCGGAGCGGCGAGCGGCAACAAGCCCGGCGGCAACGAGCGCGCGCTTTCTCGCCACGCTCGATCGCTCGCTTCATACCGGGTCGCGGGCGGATTTCGTCTATGAAAGCTTGCGCAACGCGATCTGGGAAGGACGCTTTGCGCGGGGCGAGCGGATTCGCGAGGAGGATATCGCCAAGAGCCTCGGGGTAAGCCGGACGCCGGTGCGCGAAGCCTTGCAGCGGCTGCAACAGCGCGGCCTGCTGGTTGTCCGCCCCGGGCGCGGATTTGCCATCGCACAATTGTCCAACAAGCAGATTTTCGACCTCTATGCGATGCGCGAAATCCTCGAAGGCTCCGCTGCGCGGTTTGCCGCGCAGCATGCCACCGAAAGCGAGATCGCGATCCTCTATCAATTGCAAAAGCAGCTCAGCAACGAGGGGCACGACCTCTTGGCCCTGGTGACGCTCAACCGCCGTTTCCATCAGCACATCTACGAAGCCACGCATAACCAATATTTGCTGGAAATGCTGGAAGTGCTCAACAACTCGATGGCGCTGTTGCAGAACCTCACCGTGCTGATGCCGTCGCGTCATGGCCAATCCGATATCGAGCACCTTCGCATCGTTCGCGCCATCGAGAAGGGCGACCAGGACGGCGCCGAGAAAGCGGCGCGCCATCATATTCAGCAGGCGCGCAAATGCCGGCTTGAATTTTTCGCGGCGCACGAGACGCGGCTTTAGCCCGCGCCATTTGGCCGGTCTTCTTCGCCCGGGGCGCCGGCTTGTCAGGCCGGCCAAATTGTATACAATTAAATACAGAAGAGGGAAAGCGGCGAAAACTCAAAGAAGGCGCGAGCTTGATCGGACAGAGCGTTCATCGGATCGAGGATGAGCCCCTGTTGAAGGGACGCGCCCGCTTTGTCGACGATATCGTGCTTCCCGGCCTGCTGCATGCGAGCTTCGTGCGCAGCCCGCATGCCCATGCCGCAATCCGCGCCATCGATACCAGTCACGCGGCGGCCGCGCCCGGAATTCACGCCGTTCTCACGCTCAACGACATCAACGCGGCCATGCGCCAGAGGCGCATGAAGCGCCATTCGAATTCCGGCACCAAGCTCGATTTGGTCTGGCCCTTTGCGCTCGCCGATACCGAAGTCTCCTATGTCGGCGAGGCGGTCGCCATCGTGCTTGGCGACGACCGCTATGTCGCTGAAGACGCCGCGGCGCTCGTTGACGTGACCTATGACGTTCTGAAGCCGGCGGTCGACTGCCGACTGAGCGAACAGGCGGCGAGCCCGCGCGTGCGCTCGGAGCTCAAATCGAATGTTGTCGCCAGTTACAAAGTCGGTTACGGCGAGGTCGACCAGGCTTTCAAGAATGCCGCGCATGTGTTCGAGGAAGAGATCGTCCAATGCCGCGGTGGCGCGCATTCGATCGAAGGGCGGGGAATTGTCGTCGAGTACAGAAGCATGGACAACTCGCTGTTCGTCTCCGCCTCAACGCAGAAAGCCCATGACCTGAAGAATTCAATTGCCGTGCTGCTGGGGCTGCCCGACACCAAAATCAGAGTGGTCACGCCCGAAGTCGGCGGCGGCTTCGGCGCCAAGCTCTGCGTCTATTCCGAGGATATTGCGATAGCGGCGGCCGCCAAGCTGCTGCGGCGTTCGATCAAATGGATCGAGGACCGGCGCGAGCACTTCACCAATGCGGTGCAGGAGCGCGATCAGATTTGGCAGCTTGCCATCGCGACCGACAAGGACGGCGTCATTGCCGGCATCCGCGGCACGCTTATTCACGACCAGGGCGCTTACGCGCTGCAAGACGTCAACCTGCCATACAATTCCGCGTCCGCGCTGACCGGCCCTTATGTCGTGCCGGCCTTCGGCATGGATGTGCGCGTGGTGCTGACCAACAAGACTCCGGTGTCCTCGGTGCGCGGCGCGGGCTATCCGCAGTCGGCGTTCGCGATGGAACGCCTGATGGATCTGATCGCGGCCAGGCTCAAGCTCGACCGCGCCGAACTGCGCCGCCGCAATCTGATCGCCGCCGACGACATGCCTTATGAAAAACCGATCAAGGCGCGCTCGGGCCTCTCGATCGTCTACGACACCGGCGACTATCCGGCGACGCAGGCGGCGGCGCTGAATATCGCCAAGTGGCAGGACTTTCCCAAGCGCAAGGCGCAGGCGCGCGCCGCCGGCCGCTATATCGGGCTCGGCATCGCCAATGCCGTCAAAGGAACGGGGCGCGGCCCGTTCGAGACCGGCATCGTGCGCGTCGATCTGACCGGTCAAGTGTCGGTCTACACCGGCGCCGCGCCGATGGGACAAGGCTTGAGAACCGCGCTTGCGCAAATCTGCGCCGGCGAGTTCGGCCTCAAAGCGTCCGACATCAACGTCGTCGCCGGCGATACCGGCCCGGTGCCGCTCGGCCAAGGCGGTTTCGCCAGCCGGCAACTGATCACCGCCGGCTCGTCGGTGCTGCTTGCCTCACGTTCGGTCGCGGCCAAGGCCAAGACGCTGGCCGGACGTATTATCGAGGCCGATGAAAGCGATCTCGAACTAAGCGACGGCAACGTTCATGTTGCCGGCGCAAAAGATGCGAGCGTCAGCCTCGGCGAGTTGGCGCGCATTCTCCAAGGCGCCCCTGGCTATGCCTTCCCGGAGGGCATGGAGCCCGGATTGGATGCGACCGCGAACTTCCGCACCGATGCGCTTGCCTATGCCAATACCTGTCATATCGCCGAAGTCGAAGTCGATTGCGAAACCGGCGGCATTGCGCTGGTAAATTATATCGCCGTGCAGGATGCCGGCCGCCGGATCAATCCGATGATCGTCGACGGCCAGATCAAAGGCGGCATCGTCCACGGCATCGGCAATGCGATCTTCGAGCATATCGTCCACGACAGTGACGGTCAGCCGCTGGCGACCAATTTTGCCGATTATCTGCTGCCGACGGCGACCGAGCTGCCGCCGATCGAGACGGTCTATACCGAGAGCCCGACCCACTTGAATCCGCTCGGCGCCAAAGGCGTCGGCGAAGTCGGCACCGTCCCGGCCGCGGCCGCGGTTATTTCGGCGATCGAAGACGCGCTCAGCGAGTTCGCGATACGGATTTCGCAGGTGCCGGTTTCTCCGCAATATATCAGGCGGAGTATCGAGCAAGCCGCGCGCTAGGACGGCTGGGATCAGAACGGCCCGGACTGACGCTTTACAATTGTATACAATCGAATACAATTGCCTCTACGCCGGCTTTGATCGCGGGCTACTTTTCGCTTCGTGCCAGCCTCACCGCAACGTCGAGGAGACATTCATGGCTTTCGCCGACACCGACATCAAGCCCCAAATCCACTATCGCGACGGCTTGCGGGGCTGGATCGATCAGGTGCAGCGCATCGGCGAATTGCTTCACGTCAACGGCGCTCATTGGGACACGGAAATGGGCAGCATCACGCAGATGCTGACCGAGAGCAGCAACAATACCGCGCCGGCGATCCTGTTCGACGAGGTGCCGGGCTATCCGAAAGGCTTCCGCACCCTCTACGGACATTTCTCGACGGTGAAGCGCGTTGCGCTGACGCTCGGCCTGCCGCTGGAGCAGAAGCGCAAGGTCGACATCGTTCAGCGCTTCCACGCGCGCATGCAGAACATGAAGTCGATCCCGCCGCGCTTCGTGAAAGATGGCCCCATTCTGCAGAACGTCATGGAAGGCAACGCCTGCGACGTTCTCAAATTCCCGGTGCCGCGCCACCATGAGCAGGACAAGGCGCGCTTCATCGGCACCGCCGACTGCGTCATCACCCAGGATCCCGACAAGGGCTGGTTCAATCTCGGCGCCTATCGCTCGCAGGTTTACGACGGCAAGACCATCGGCTGCCAGATCACCGAAGGCAAACACGGCCGCATCCACCGCGACATCTATTTCGAGCGCGGACAGCCGATGAAAGTGGTGATCCTGTGCGGCCAGGATCCGCTGCTGTTCTTGTTGTCCGGCGCGCCGATGCCCGACGTCAGCGAATACGATCTCGCCGGCGGCCTGCGCGGCGAACCGATCGACGTGATCCGCGGCCCCTATACCGGCTTTCCGATCCCCGCCGATTGCGAGATCGCCATCGAAGGCGAAACCGTCCCCGGGCAGACCATGCCGGAAGGCCCGTTTGGCGAATGGATGGGCTATTACTCCGACGACACGCAGCCGCGTCCTTATGTCAACGTCAAAACGATCCTGTATCGCAACGATCCGATCATCTGCTGCGCACCGCAGCACAAGCCGGTCGACGAGACCGGATTGCTCAAAGGCATCGCCGGCGCCGCTCAGATTTGGCGCGCGCTCGAAGCGGCCGGCGTCCCGGACGTTCTCGGCGTCTGGAATCACGAAGCCGGACCGGCGACGCGCTTCACCGTCGTGCAGATCCGGCAGCGCTATCCCGGCCATGCGCGCCAGGCCTTGCATATCGCGGCGGCCTGCCAGGGTGGCGCTTACGCCGGCAAGTGGAACGTTGTAGTCGACGACGACATCGATGCCGGCGAACTCGACCAGGTGCTGTGGGCGATGTGCACGCGCTTCGATCCGAATGTCGACATCGACCTGATCCAGAAGGCCTGGGCCTCCAAACGCGATCCGCTTTATCTGCCCGGCAATTTCAACAACCGCATCCTGATCGACGCCTGCATTCCCTACGACATGAAGCTCAAAAAGACTTTTCCGGCCGTCGTCGATGTCAGCACCGATTTGCGCGCAAAATTGCGGGCGAAGTTTCCGCACATTTTCCCGCCGGCCTGACGCGCGGATGCAAGAGGCCGCCAGACTCAGCCACGCGCCATCGAGCGGCACCAACTCAACATCAAGCGGCGTCGCATCTGCGGCGCCGCCCAAACCGCTTCGGCGGCCCTCTGCGTGGGTGATGCAAACAATAATGTGCAGAGGATCAGCCTCCGCCGCGTCATCCCAATTTTTGTACATGTACCAATTTATTGACGCTATGCCACTTACTGTACAGAATGCAGCGCCGGACTGAAAATGAGGAAGGGATGAGCCAGCCCAGGCGTTATGCGCGATATCCGTTTGTGACATCTGTCTTGGCCGCTTTGGCGCTGACATCTCTGCTGTGGGCGCCGGCGCGCGCGGACGACTGGCCGTCGCATCCGGTCAGGATCATCGTCCCGTTCGGTGCCGGCGGCGCCGGCGACACACTGGCTCGCATCGTCGCCCAGCACTTGTCGGAAAGCTTGGGCCAGCCGTTCATTGTCGAAGACCACCCGGGCGCCGGCGGCATTGTCGGCACGCAACAGATCGTCAGTGCCGATCCCGACGGCTACACCATCGGCATCACCAACCTGTCGACGCTTTCGCTCATTCCCGTCATCAATCCCGCAGCGACCTATAGCCCGCTCGGCGATTTCAAGCACATCGCCTTCGTCGGCGGTTCGCCGGTAGTGCTCGCCGCGACGCAATCGACACACGCCAAGACTCTCGCGGACTTTATTGCCTATGCCAACGCGCCTGGGCACGCGTTCACCTTCTCATCGTCGGGAATAGGATCGGACGGGCATTTGATGGGGGTGGCGATCGCCACTGCCCTGAATATCAAACCGGAGCATGTGCCTTACAAATCGACCGCTGAAGCGCTGACCGATGTCGTTTCCGGACAAATTCCGTTCTCGACATCCACGCTGTCGTCGACGTCGGGATTTCTGCACGCCGATACGCTGATCGGCATTGCCGTCACTTCGTCCGAACGCGTACCGGATTTTCCCGATCTGCCGACGTTCAAGGAACTCGGTCATCCCGAGCTGCTCGACAATACATGGTTCGCATTTTCGGGACCGGCCAAATTGCCGGACGAGATCGTGACCAAATTGAACAAGGCCGTCGTCGCCGCCGTCGCGCTGCCCGACGTCCAGGAGCGGTTTCGCCACGACGGGTTCCTGGCGCAACCGATGACGGCACAGGAATTCACCGATTTCGTCGCGGCCGAAAACGCCAAGTGGAAAACCGTGATCGAAAAAGCCGGATTGGTGGGCAAGCCGCAATGACCCGCAAGCAGGACACAATCTAAGCATGGCAGAGCGACCGCGCGTTGGATTGATCCTGACCGGCGGCACCATTGATTCCGTCGGCGCCGATCGGCTGGATCTGGCCTGGTATTTCGAAACTGCTCAGCGCCTCGGTCACGGCGAGTTGGTGAACCGGCTGCCGGAGCTGGCGGCCATTGCCGCGGTCGAAGAGATTCCGTTTCGCGCGGTGTCGAGCCAGGCTCTGGTCGACAAGGACTGGCTCGACCTCAACCGCAACATCCATGACATCTTCGATCAAGATCGCGCCGACGGCATCGTCATCACCCACGGCACCAATACTCTCGAAGAGACGGCGTATTTTCTCAATCTCACGCTCAAGACCGATCGGCCCGTTGTCATCGTCGGCGCCATGCGGCCCTCCTCCGCGCTCAGCGCGGACGGCTATCTCAATCTATTCAATGCCGTCAAAGTTGCCGCGGAGCCGAGTTCACGCGGCCTGGGCTGTCTGGTCGCGATGAATGACGCGATCTACGGCGCGCGCGATGTCACGAAAAATTCGACGTTCCGCGTCGACGCCTTCACGTCGCGCGATCTCGGGCCGCTGGGCTTCGCCGATGCCGACGGCAAAGTGATCTACTACCACGCGCCGCGCCGCAAACACACGACCGCAACCGAGTTCGACGTGCGCGGCACGCAATCGCTGCCCCGCGTCGACATCACGCTGTCCTATGCCAATGCCGATGGCGCCATGATCGCCGCCGCGGTCGCGGCCGGCGCGAAAGGCATTGTCAGCGCCGCAACCGGCGGCGGCCGCCCGACGCCGGCCGAGGACATAGCCTTCGACAAAGCGCACCGCGAACATGGCCTCCTGATGTGCCTATCGAGCCGCGTCGCCTCCGGCCGCGTGGTAAGGAGCCCGAGCCTCGCCAAGCGCGGCTTTGTCGCCGCCGACAATCTGCAGCCGTGGAAAGCGCGCATTCTGCTGTCGCTTGCGCTGACAAAGACGTCGGATGCCGACGCCATCCAAAGAATGTTCGACACTTATTGAAGGTCCGAAGATCGAGGCCTAGCGGGTCGCCGCTGGCGTCGCCATCGTCGGGAAGATAAGTATAAGAGCAGATGTGATCATGACCGCCCCGCTCCTCATGGCCGAATTGCCGCATGAAGCCGCCTAATTTTTCTTATCACGATCCGCGCACCACGGCTGACGCGGTCGGCCTGCTTTCGAGCTTGGAGAATGCAAAACTCCTCGCCGGCGGCCAGTCATTGATGCCGATGCTCAATATGCGCTTCGTGCTGCCCGACCACGTCATCGACCTCAATCGCGTCGAGGGCTTGAACTATATCAACGCGCGCGGCGACACGCTCGAAATCGGGGCGATGACGCGTCAGCGCGATATTGAATTCTCGGATATTGTGAAGAAGAAGTGCCCGCTGATGCATGAAGCGATCGTGCAAGTCGGCCACCGCCAGACCCGCAATCGCGGCACGATCGGCGGCTCGCTGTGCCATCTCGATCCGTCCGCCGAGCTGGTGTCGGTCGCCGCGGCGCTCGACGCCAAGATCTCCGTCGTCGGCAAGAACGGCACGCGCAGCATCGACTTCAAGGACTTTCCGGTCGCCTACATGACGCCGGCGATCGAGCTCGACGAAATGCTCACTGCGATATCGTTGCCGTGCTGGCCGGCGCGCCATGGCTATGCCTTCGTCGAGTTCGCCAGGCGCCACGGCGACTTCGCCATCGTCTCGGCGGCGGCGCTGATCGAAGAGGATGCGAGCGGCAAAGTCACGCGCGCTTCGGTGACGCTCGGCGGCATCGGCCCGGCGCCGGTGCGGGCGTACGACGTCGAGCGCGCGCTGACCGGTGAAAAGATCGAGGAAAAGCGGCTCGCTGAAATCTGCGAGACGCTGCGCACGCTCGACGCCGTCGACGACATTCATGCGCCCGCCTCCTATCGCCAGCAATTGGCGACGGTGCTGCCGCGCCGCGCGCTTCTCAAAGCGCATCAGCGCTTCATCGGAGCAGCGGCATGAGCGAAACGCGCCAAATCACTCTCACCGTGAACAACAAAAAATACATCGAAACCGTTCCGGTGCGCGTGACGCTTGCCGACTTCCTGCGCCATCAGCTCGGCCTGACCGGCACCCATCTCGGCTGCGAGCACGGCGTGTGCGGCGCCTGTACGATTTTGTTCGACGGCCATTCCGCGCGCTCGTGCCTGATGCTCGCGGTCCAGACCGACGGCCATGAGATCGTGACGATCGAAGGCATCGCGCCGGACGACAAGACGCTGCACCCGTTGCAGGAGGCGTTTCGCGACAATCATGGCCTGCAATGCGGCTTCTGCACGCCGGGAATATTGACGACGCTGATCGAGCTGTTGCGCGACAATCCCGACCCGACAGAGCAAGAGGTGCGGATCGCGATCTCCGGCAATCTGTGCCGCTGCACCGGCTACCAGAATATTGTCGTCGCCGCGCTCGATGCGGCGGCCCGGCTCAGGGCGCAGAAACCGGCCTCCTAGCTGGCATAGTGCCGCTTAATTTTTGGGACAGGCGGTTAAATTATGCGCACCGTACCGATATTGCGCTATGTCCCAAAATTGGTATGATTTCCTGTGTCCCAGCGGGGGTCTGACTCTCTCCCTCGCGGGTGTGTCCTCCCTAGACTGTGCCTGTGGCTCCTGCCACAGGCACATTTTCGGACAGCAGTGTTCATCGGCGATATGCGCCGGAAGCCATAGGACGTCGCAGTGCCGCGATGATGTTGAATTTCCGAAGGATTGCTCTCGTCGCGTCTCTGTTGGCTTCGACATTCGCGCCGGCGCACGGCGAGGCCGGTTATCCCGACCACCCAGTGCGCGTCATCGTGCCTTTTGCGCCCGGCGGCGTCGTGGATGTGATGGCCCGGCTCCTGTCGCAAAAACTCGCGGCGGATTTCGGCAAGAATTTTCTTCTGCAAAATCTGGGCGGCGCCGGCGGCGACATCGGCACGCATGATGGAGCGACCGCCACCGCCGACGGCTATACGATCGTGATGACGAGCTCGAGCTTTGTCGTCAATCCGAGCCTGCACGCGCAGGTGCCTTACGATCCGGTCAAGGATTTCAGCCCAATAACGATCGCGGCGTCTTCGCCCAATGTCGTCGTGGTCAATCCGAATGTGGCTGCGAAAAGCATGCAGGAGCTCGCCGACCTCATTCGGCGCGAGCCGGACAAATACAGCTTTGGCTCGGCCGGTATCGGCACCACGACGCACCTTTCCGGCGAATTGTTTCGGCTCTCGGCCGGATTGAAGCTCGTTCATGTGCCGTTTTCCGGCGCCGGCCCGGCTTTGCAATCGACGGTCGGCGGCTACACGCCGATCACGTTTTCGAGTCTGCCGGCGGCTATTCCCCTCATCAAAAGCGGGCTGGTGCGTCCGCTTGCGGTGACGAGCGCAAAGCGCGTGAACGCGCTGCCCGACGTGCCGACCATGACCGAGCAGGGCTTTCCCGGGCAGGAGGCCGAGACGCTGTTATTCGTGCTGGCGCCCGCCGGCACGCCGCCGGACATCGTCAATGCGCTCAGCACCGAGTTTCGCAAGATCGTCGGCTCGCCCGAGATCCAGGGCCAGTTCGACACGCTCGGCTTCAGCCCCTTGGCCACGACCCCTGAGGACTCCGAACAGCGGATCAAGGACGAGGTCGCCCGATGGGCCAAGGTGATCAAGGACGCCAATATCCAAGCCGGAGACTGAGCAGACAACGGGCGCATCCGGTGCAATGATCCAGCTATAGTAGAAAACAGCCGCGGCAAAACGACCGCAGTGAAAAGACCGAGACAAAAGAATCGGACAAAAGGATCGGGCAAAAGGATCGAGCAGGACATGAATACGATGGTGAAGCCGTCCCACGTGACCCGCAACATCTCCAAGCAGGACTTGCGGTCCTGGCTCAGCGAGATGGATGCGGCAGGCGAAATCCGGCACATCAAGGGCGCCAACCGCGAACGCGAGATCGGCGGCATCGTCGATATCTATCAGCGCAAGATCGGCAATCCCGCGGTCCTGTTCGACGATATCCCGGGCTATCCCAAAGGCTATCGCATTCTCGCCAATCTCCTCACCTCCATCCGCCGCATCAATCTCACGCTCGGAAATCCCGGCACCGGCAGCGAGATGGAGCTCGTTCAGCATTGGCGCCGTTATATGAAAGAGGCCAAGACTATTCCGCCGGTCGAGGTGAAGTCGGGCGCGCTTCTGGACAACGTGTTCAGCGGCGACGACATCGATCTGTTCAAAGTCCCGGTGCCGAAATGGCATGAGCACGACGGCGGCTTTTACATCGGCACCGGCGACATGGTGATCATGCGCGATCCCGATACCGGATGGATCAATTACGGCGCCTATCGCGTGCAGGCGCACGACAAGAAGCTTGCCACCGTGATGTGCTCGAAGGGCAAGCACGGCGACATGATCCAGCGCAAATATCACGAGCGCGGCCTGCCCTGCCCGGTCGCTGTCGTCTGCGGCATGCATCCGGCGCTGTTCATGATCGCAGGCCTCGAAATCCCGCACGGCAAGAATGAATATGACGCGGCGGGCGGATTGATCGGCGAACCGATCGAAGTCATCGCCGGCCCCAAGACCGGCCTGCCGATCCCGGCCCACGCCGAGATCGCATTCGAGGGCTTCATTCATCCCAACGACAAGATCGACGAGGGACCGCTCGGCGAGTGGACCGGCTATTACGCCGGCGGCTTGAAGAAGGAGCCCGCCATCCGCATCGAAACCATGATGATGCGCAACGATCCGATATTGCTCGGCGCAATCCCGGGCATTCCGCCTGACGACGATTCATTTTATCGCGGCTCGTACCGTTCGGGCGCGGTGTGGAATCAGCTCGAAGCCGCCGGCGTTCCCGAGGTGAAGGGCGTCTGGTCGCATGCCGCCGGCGGCAGCCGCCTTTGGCTCACGGTCGCGATCAAGCAGCAATATGCCGGTCACGCCAAACAGGCCGGGCTGATTGCGTCGCAGTGTCATGCCGGCGCTTACGTCAACCGCTTCGTCGTCGTCGTCGACGACGACATCGATCCCGCCGACATGGACAAGGTGATCTGGGCGATGTGCACGCGCTGCGATCCGCGCGAAGGCATGGAAATCCTGCGCGGCTGCTGGAGCTCGGCGCTTGATCCGATGGCCTATTCCGAAACCGATCCGCGCAATGCGCGCGTCGTGATCGACGCCTGCAAACCGTTCGGCCGCCGCGCTACCTTTCCGATCGTCGTGCGCGCCAGCGAGGAATTGGAACGCGACGTGCGGGCCAAATTCGGAAACCTGCTGCCCTAGAGCATGATCCGGAAAAGCATGCCCTTGGACTTGATCCGAGGGTGGAAACCGGTTTTCCGAAAAGATCATGTTCAATCAAAAAACTACTGTGCAAGTGACCTTCGCCGGAATCGCGCCATGAAGCTGCCGCCGTTCGACTACCAGGCTCCGGCGACGCTACGAGAGGCTGTGCAGATTTTGTCGGACGGTGCCGGCGCGGCAAAAGCGATTGCCGGTGGTCAGAGCCTGATTCCGATCCTGGCCTTTCGCCTGGCCAGTCCGAGTGTGCTCGTCGATTTGGGCGGAATTGCCGGCCTTGACGACATCACGATCGGTGAAGCGGGCGTCTCAATCGGCGCGATGGTGCGCTGGCGCGAGCTGGAAGAACACGCCGGTCTGCGCAGCGCCTGTCCACTGATCCCGGCCGCCGTCGGTCATATCGCCCATTATCAGATCCGCAATCGCGGCACGATCGGCGGCAGCCTCGCGCATGCCGATCCCGCTGCCGAGATGCCGGGAATTGCGGCTGCCTGCGACGCGCAGATCGAGATCGTCGGCACGACAGGCACGCGGAAGGTTGACGCGCAGGATTTCTTCTTGGGTCCGCTCACGACCTGTTTGGCCCACGGCGAGCTCATCACGGCGATCCATTTTCCGCCTTGGCCCGTCGGCGCGGCGCTGGGCCTTCGAGGAGTTCTCGCAGCGGCGCGGCGACTTCGCCTTTGCCGGTATCGCGCTTTACTACGACGAGCGCCCTGACGGCGTTATCGAGAACGCGCATGTCGCCGTCATTGGTGCAACGCAGATCCCGCGCCGCCTGGCTGCAGTCGAGGACACGCTCAACGGCAAGAAATTTGCCGACACTATCCTTGCGCTCGCCGCGAAAACCGCGTCGTCGTCGGTCGAGCCTGACGACGATATCCATGCCAGCGCCGCCTATCGGCGCGCGCTTGTCGGCACTCTGGTCGAACGCTCGCTCATTGCCGCCGCCAGCCGAGGGCGTGCATCGTGAAAGTCCGATTTGAAGTGAATGGCAGCTCCGTAGAAGCCGATGTCGCGCCGCGCACGACGCTGTGCGATTGCCTGCGGCATCACCTCGGCCTCACCGGAACGCATGCCGGATGCGAGCACGGCGTTTGCGGCGCCTGCACGGTAATCGTTAATGGCGACGCGGTGCGGTCCTGCCTTTTGCTTGCCGTGCAGGCCTCGGGTGCGTCCATCGTTACAGTCGAAGGACTGGCGGATGGCGATGAATTGTCGCCGCTGCAGCAAGCCTTCCAGAAGCACCACGCGTTGCAATGCGGATTCTGCACCTCGGGCATGCTGACCACGCTTCACGCGCTGTTGAGCGACGAACCCAGGGCGGATGAAGAACGCATCCGCGACGTGCTTTCGGGCAATCTGTGCCGCTGCACCGGATACATTCCGATTGTCGAGGCGGCGCTCGAAGCGCGCGAGCACTACGCCAAAAAAGAGAGATCAAAGCAGGGACCGAAGGCCGGATGAGATCCGTCAATACTTATATCGGACGGCCGATCGAGCGCGTCGAGGACCGGCGCTTCCTGCGCGGGCGGGGCCAATACATCGACGACATCAAGCGCGACGGACAGTGGCACGCGGCGATCGTGCGCAGCACCACGGCGTTCGGGCGCATCGTCAAGCTCGATACGACCGCGGCGCTGGCCATGCCTGGCGTCCATGCCGTCATCACGGCGGCCGATATCGAGAAGCCGATCCCGACGATCCCGTTTCGCCGCAAGAACCCGACCATCGCGCCTTACGCCCAGCCGGTGATCGCCAGCGAATATGTGCGCTATGTCGGCGAGCCGGTTGCCGTCGTGTTCGCCGACAGCGCCGAACTCGCCGAAGACGCGGCCGGTGAAGTCGCCGTCGAGATCGACGCGCTTGCAGCTTGTGTGGACGCGCAAGCATCCGCGGCCGGCACGCATCTGCTGTTCCCGGGAACCGGCAGCAATATCGCCTCGACCTTCACGGCGCAGTGCGGCGACGCCGGTGCCGCTTTCGCCAAGGCACCTTATGTCCGGCGTGAGCGCTTCCGCGTGCAGCGGCACACCGCGCTGCCGATGGAAACGCGCGGCCTGCTCGCGGAGTGGCACGCCAGCGAGAATCATCTCACAGTCTCCGGCGCGGCAAAACTGCCGTTCTTCAACCGCCGCGCCATGGCCGGCATGATGGGGCTGCCGGAAACGTCGGTCGACTATATCGAGCTCGATGTCGGCGGCGGCTTTGGCGCCCGCGGCGAATTCTACCCCGAGGATTTCCTCGTCGCTTTCGCGGCACGCAAGTTCGGGCATCCGATCAAATGGATCGAGGACCGGCGCGAGCATTTCACCGCGATCGGCCATGCCCGTGAAATGGACGCCGAAATCGAGATCGCCTGTCTGAACGACGGCACCGTGCTCGCCATGCGCGGCACCATGTATGCCGATATCGGCGCCTATGTCCGTCCCAACGGCATGACGCCGGTGCGCAACGCCATTCAATTCACCGCCGCGCCTTATCGGATTGCAAATCTGGACTTCACCGCCCATGGCGTCGTCACCAACAAGACTCCGGCCGGCACCTATCGCGGGCCCGGCCGCTTTGAAGGCTGCTTCTTCTGCGAGCGCATGATCGACATCGCGGCGCGCGAACTCAACATCGATCATCTGGAGATGCGGCGGCGCAATCTGCTCACCGACAAGGACATGCCCTATCCCCTGGTCGACATCGCGCCGGACGACGGCTTCGGCGCTGGCGAATGCGACAGCGGCGATTACCGCGTCACGCTCGATCATTGCCTGAAGGAATTCGGCTGGGAGGAAAAGAAGGCGCTTGCCGGCACGTTGCGCGACGGCCGCTATCACGGCATCGGCATCGGCTGCTTCATCGAAGGCGGCGCGTCCGGCCCGCGCGAAGGCGCGCGCCTCGAGGTTCTGCCGGACGGCAAGGTCGACGTCTATGTCGGATCGTCTGCGATCGGCCAAGGCATCGAGACCATCATGGCGCAGATCGCGGCCGACGCGCTGGAAATCCCGATGGACGATGTCCGCATCCTGCACGGCTCGACCAACTATCTCAAAGAAGGTTTCGGCTCCTACGGCTCGCGCGCGACGGTAATGGGCGGATCAGCGATCATTTTGGCGGTCGAGGACATGCTCAAGGCGTTCCGCAACGTCGCCGCGGCGCGTTTCTCTGTCCCCCTTGAAGACGTGTCCTTGTCAGAAGGCGTCGCCCGCGTGCGCGATGGCCGTTCGCTGACACTTGCGGAGGCCGCAGCAGCCGGCAAACTGACCGGCGAAGGCAGCTTCAGCAGCGACAAGCGCACTTACACTTACGGCACCGCGGCAGCGCATGTCGCGGTCGACCCCAAAACCGGATCGGTTCAGGTCCTCGACTACGTCGTGGTCGACGATGTCGGCCGCGCCATCAATCCGCTGACGCTTCACGGCCAAGTCGTCGGCGCGGCCGTGCAAGGCTTCGGCAGCGTGTTCAGCGAGAATCTCGTCTATGACGCCAACGGTCAGCTGCTCGTCGGCTCGCTTGCCGATTATCAGATCCCTCTTGCGACGGACTATCCGCATATCAGGGCGATTACGCTCGAGCAGTTTCCCGCGCCGCATAATCCGCTCGGCGCCAAGGGCGCCGGCGAAGGCGGCATCATTCCGGTCGGTGGCGCCGTTACCAACGCCATCGCGTCGGCGCTGAGCAGCCTGAATGTCCAGCCGACGGAATTGCCGCTGACGCCGCCACGGCTGTGGGAAATGATCGAAAAATCGCGCGCGGTCGCGTCTAAGACGACACGCGTCCGTTGAGCTGCGCGAACAACCCGCCAGGCTTGATCGGGATCTGCGCGATACGGACGTTGAACGGCGACAGCGCATCCTCGACCGCTGATGCAATCGCCGCCGGCAGCGGAATAACGCCCGACTCCCCGACCCCCTTCACGCCGAGCGGATTGAGCGGTGTCGGCAATTCCTTATGCGCGATTTCCATCGGCGGCATTTCGGTGGATGTCACCAGCAGATAATCCGCGAGATTCGTGGTCAGCGGCTGGCCGTCGCCGCCGAAACCCATCCACTCATAAAGGCCGTTGCCGACGCCGTGCGCCAGCGCGCCCATCAACTGGCCGTCGACCATGTTTGGATTGATGATCTTGCCGGCGTCATGAACGAAGACGATGCGCAAGATTTTGACCTCGGCGGTTTCCGGATCGACCTCGACCTCGGCCACGGTGCAGCCGTTGGCATAGGTCATGGCATTGATGATCACGGCCTCGCTCGCCTCGACGCCGGGCGACATGTTCCCGGGCAGCAGAAAGCCGGGCGAGCCGACCATTTCCTTGGCGATCCGCGCCATGGATATCTTCAGGTCGGCGCCTTTGACGTGGACCTGATCGCCGGTGATGTCGAGATCGGCCTCGTTGGCCTCCAGAAGATGGCTCGCGATCTTGAGCACTTTCTCGCGTACCTTGACAGCGGCGACATGCGCCGACGAGCCAGCCATGACGGTCTGCCGGCTGTTGAAGCCGCCGAAGCCCATCGCGACTTTCGCCGAGTTGCCGGTCGAGACGATCACGCGCTCCATGGCGCCGCCAAGCTGCTCCGCGACGACCTGTGCGAGCATGGTCTTGATCCCCTGCCCCATGGCCGAGGCGCCGGTCGCGACATGGATCATGCCCGACGGCTCGATGCGGACATTGACCTGTTCGAACGGACCGCGGCCGGTGCCTTCGACATAATTGGCGATGCCGATGCCGATATAGCGGCCTTCCGCGCGTGCGGCTTTCTGACGTTCCGGAAACGATTGCCATGCCGAGCGCTGCAAGGCTTCCGACTGGCAGGCGGGATAGTCGCCGGAATCGAGCTCGATCGGAATCCCGCCGCGGGTGACGAAGCCTTTTTTGAACGGCATGGCGGAAGCGGGCACGAGATTGCGCCGCCGGATCTCGGCGCGGTCGAGACCCATCTCGCGCGCCGCGATGTCCAACAGGCGTTCCATGACGAAGACGCCCTGCGGCTGGCCGGCGCCGCGGATCGGCGTCACCGGCACCTTGTTGGTGAGCACGACTTTGACGTCGAGCCTGTAGGTGGGGACGACATAAGCGAGCGTCAGCGACGCCGCGGATCCTTGCGGCACCGTAAGTCCTCGCGCGGTATAGGCGCCGTGATCGTGCAGCAGCGCGCCCCGCACACCGAGAATCTTGCCGTCGGCGTCGAGCGCGATCTCGGCGTTCCAGTATTGATCGCGTTCCTGCGTGGTCGCGACGAAATGCTCGCGGCGATCCTCGATCCATTTGACCGGCTTGTTGAGCGCGATTGCGGCCACCGCGACAGCGGCCTCTTCGGGATAGAACACGAGCTTTGGACCAAAACCGCCGCCGACATCAGGCGCCGCGACGCGCACCGACGCCTGATCGCGTCCGAGAATGTCCGCGAGCAACCGGGCGCCGACCAGCGGCGTCTGGGTCGAACTCCACAGCGTCAGGCGTCCTTCGACGTCGGTATAGGCGACCACGCCGCGGCACTCGATCGAATGCGCACAGCCGCGGTGCTGCTCAATCGAAGCCTTGAAGACATGCATGGCTGTGGCGAAGGCAGCATCGACATCGCCATAAGAGCTGGCGAACTCGGCAAGCAGATTGGTGCTGGCATCGGCATGCGCGCGCGCCGCATCCGATTCAAGCGCCGCATGACAATCGGTAACTGCGGGCAACGGCTCATAATCGATTTCGACCAGCGCCGCAGCGTCCTCGGCAAGATAAGGCGCGTCGGCGACGACGACGGCGACGGCCTCGCCGGCATAGACGGTTTCGTGCTTGGCCAGAATGGGCCGATCGCGCTGCTGCTTGTAGGTGCGGTCCGGCAGCGCGACCGACAGCAGGTCGGTGGTGACGTGGCGTGCAATATCGTCGGCGGCCAGCACGGCGCGTACACCGGGCGCCGCCAGCGCTGTCGCTTTGTCTATGGAGATGATCTTGGCATGGGCGTGCGGGCTCCTGACGAACACCGCATGCAGCATGCCGCCGATATGAATGTCGTCGACGAACCGGCCTTTGCCGCGGATCAGATCGGCATCCTCGATACGCGCAATGCGCTTGCCAATCGTCTTCGTCGTCACGCGGCGAACTCCGCTGGCCGCCGCGGCGCAAAACGCGTCGGCCGATAAGATTTTATTCCTTGATAAAATGCCTGTATCAAAATTGGTACTAATCCCATTTGCGGTACTTTAGCCCAACGTGCTACGCATGCAATCGCTCGCCAAAAACGCAAGTCATCATAATGATAAAGCAACAATCGGCCGATGCCTTTCCGCCTATCTTACCCCGCGGCTTCGGCGATCCTTCCTCGACAAATTTTCGGAGCGCGCTTGTCCGGAGGATAGGAACGTAGGAGCCGCCCAGCGGAATAAACGGGCGGTCCGGCCCTGTTCAGTTGCCACCCCGTAGATGAAGCACCCCACAATGGATAGCGAAAAGAAATACGACACGCTTGTGATCGGCGGCGGCAACGCGGCCTTATGCGCCGCCATCAGCGCGCGCCACGCCGGTGCTTCCGTCGTCGTGCTCGAAGCCGCGCCGAAATTCTATCGCGGCGGCAATACCCGGCACACCCGCAACATGCGCTGCGCCCATGACTCGGCCACCGAAACCCTGACCGGGCCCTATTACGAAGACGAGATGTTCGACGACCTCCTGCGTATCACCAGCGGCAATACCGACGAAGTGCTGGCCAAGCACATGATCCACGAGTTCAAGGAAATGCTGACGTGGATCGCCGAGCAAGGCGTCCGCTTCCAGCCTTCGCTTGGCGGCACGCTGACGCTCGGACGCACCAATTCGTTCTTCTTGGGCGGCGGCCGCGCCATGCTCAACTCGCTCTATCAAACGGCGGAAAGCCTCGGCATCGATATCCACTACGACGCGCCGGTGACAGGGCTCGATATCCAGAACGGCATGTTTCTGTCGGCACGCGTCGATCTTGCCGGTGAAAGCAGAACCGTGCGCGCCTCGACGCTGGTCGCCGCCTGCGGCGGCTTTGAATCCAACATCGAATGGCTCAAGCAATATTGGGGCGACGCCGCGGATAACTTTCTCATTCGCGGCACACGCTATAATCGCGGCTCCGTTCTCAAAATCCTGCTCGATAACGGCGTTCAGGAGATCGGCGATCCGACACAATGTCATGCCGTCGCCATCGACGCGCGCGCGCCGAAATATGACGGCGGCATCATCACTCGCCTCGATTGCGTCGTCTTCGGCATCGTCGTCAACAAAGAAGCCAAGCGCTTCTACGACGAAGGCGAAGACGTGTGGCCGAAGCGCTACGCGATCTGGGGGCGGCTGGTTGCGCAACAGCCGGATCAGATCGGCTACATCATCTTCGACGCTTCGTCGCTGCGGCTGTTCATGCCGTCGCTTTACCCGCCGCTGCAGGCCGACACGATCGGCGAACTGGCGAAAAAATTCGAGCTTGATCCGGCGATGCTGGAAAAAACCGTCGCCGATTTCAATGCCGCCGTCCGGCCCGGCACCTTCAATCACACCGATCTCGACGATTGCCGCACCGAAGGTCTGACACCGCCGAAATCGCACTGGGCGCGGCGCATCGAAAAGCCGCCGTTCTACGGCTATCCGGTTCGGCCCGGCATCACCTTCACCTATCTCGGCACGCGCGTGAACAAGGAAGCGCGCATGGTGATGAAAGACGGCACGCCGTCGGCAAATATGTTCGCGGCCGGCGAGGTCATGGCCGGCAATGTGCTCGGCAAGGGCTATGCGGCCGGCATCGGCATGACCATCGGCAGCGTTTTCGGACGAATTGCGGGACGGGAGGCCGCGAAAAATGCCCGCAACTAACATGCACACGACGACGCATCACACATCGCCGGTTCTGGCCGAGGCCGACCGGCTCATGGTCGTATGCAATTCTTGCCGCTATTGCGAAGGATTATGCGCGGTCTTTCCGGCGATGGAGATGCGCCGCATCTTCACCGACGGCGACCTGAACTACCTGGCTAATCTCTGCCACGGCTGCGGCGCTTGCTATTTCGACTGCCAGTTTTCGCCGCCGCATGAATTCGAGGTCAATGTGCCGCGCGCGCTCGCCAAAGCGCGGATCGAATTGTACCGGACTTATGCCTGGCCGCGCTTGTTCTCCGGCTTGTTCGCGCGCAACGGTTTTGCCGTCGGCACGATCATCGCGCTGAGTGCGCTCGTCTTCATCGCGGGATTTTTCGCCTATAACGATCCCGGCGTGCTGCGGAGGATTTATGCCGAGCCCGGCGCGTTCTACGTGTTCATGCCGCACAATATCATGGTGCTGATTTTCGGCGCGGCGTTTGTTTATGCCGTCGTTGCCATCTTGATCAGCGCCGTCATGTTTTGGCGCGATATCGGCGAGCCCGTGGCGGCGCTCGCCGCGCCGCAGCCGCTATGGCAGGCCACCAAGGACGCCGCGCATTTGAAATATCTCGACGGCGGCGAAGGCGGCTGTGCCAGCGCGGACGACCAGCCGAAGGATCGCCGCAAGATTTTCCACCACATGACCTTCTACGGCTTTGCGTTGTGCTTTGCCGCAACCGTCGTCGCGACGGCGTATCACTATCTGCTCGGCCGCGAAGCGCCCTATGCCTGGTACGACCTGCCGGTAGTCCTGGGCACGCTCGGCGGTGTCGGACTGGTGATCGGACCCATCGGCCTGTTCGTCGCCAAGCACGAGCGCGACCCGGTCCTGCTCGATCCCGGCAGCACCGGCATGGATGTCGCGTTTATCTTCATCCTCTTCGCGACCGGCGCGACCGGCCTTGCCTTGTTGTTTTTCCGCGAGACCTCGTTCATGGGCACGCTGCTCGCGCTGCATCTGGGCGTCGTCTTCGCGCTGTTTCTGCTGCTGCCCTACAGCAAGTTCATGCACGGCATCTATCGGTTCCTCGCGCTCACCCGCTACGCCAAGGAGCGCGCCGCGCATCAGCCGATTTCCGAATGAGCGAACTTGTCGCCGTAAAAGGAGACTGACTTGCCGAAACTGCCGTTGACGCTGGCTTGCGGCGATTACGAGATTGTTCGCGCGCTCAAGGAAGGAACGGTGAAGCCGGAAGGCATCGATCTGAATGTGCTGACGGGAATGGATTCGACGACCCGCCATTGGCGCTTCCTGCGCAATGGCGACTTCGACGTCGCGGAAGTGTCCGGCTCCTCATATCTTGTCGCGCGCGATCAAGGCATGGCCGTCGACGCCATCCCGGTCTTTCTCCACCGCCGCTTCCGCCACGGCTTCATTTTCATCAACACGACGAAAGGCATTCGCAAGCCGTCGGACCTCGCCGGCCGCAAGATCGGTCTCAAGCAATTCCAGTCGACCGCACTGGTGTGGCTGCGCGGCATTCTTCAGTACGAATACGGCGTGCCGCTTGAATCAATCGAATGGTTCTGCGAGCTCGACGAGACCATCAATTTCGACGGCGCCTCTCGCCTCAACATCGTGCGCCTGCCGCACGACAGTTCGGTCGAGCAGATGCTGGCCGAAGGCGAACTCGATGCGCTGCTGCATCCCGATCTGATCCGGCCGCTCCTGGACAAGGATCCGCGGGTGGCGCGGCTGTTTCCGGATTATCGGCAGGAGGAGCTCGGCTATTATCAGAAGACCGGTATCTTCCCGATCATGCATGTGCTCGGCATCAAGCGTGAGATCGTCGAGAACAATCCCTGGGTGGCGATCAATCTGTTTCAGGCCTTCGACGAGTCACGAAGGCTCGCGATGAAGCGGATGGAAAATCCGCGCGTCGTGCCGCTGGTCTGGTATCGCGAGGCCTGGGAAGAGCAAGAAAGCATCTTCGGCGACGATCCGTGGGAGTACGGCCTGTCGAAGCAGAACGAAAATACGCTTTCGACCCTTGTCAAATACGCGCATGAGCAGGGCCTGACCAAGCGCCAGCTTCCGCTCGACGAATTGTTCCTCAACGTCTTTCAAGGACGCAAGCGCGGGGTCGAGTTTCGGGTTTGAGCAGTCTCGCCGCATGTGCGGCGACGGCTGGGGTCGGGCCGTACGTTACTGCAAAACCCCTGTCGCCGCGCGGCGCTCCCCCAACGGCGGCGATTAGATCCCGTTAGCGTTCGCCGCGAGCCGTGCCCGCCGAAGCGTCCGAAGTGTCGCCATTAGCGCGCCCCCAAATACCGTCAGCCGCGCTCGCGACGGGGAAATGGGTTTCGCGCGTGCAGAATTGCACGAGCTGATTCTGACGGCTATTGAGCGCCGACATGTCGACGACTTCATCATCGGACTCATTCGTATAATAGCCGGACAACCACGCGGTAATCAGCTTCATCTGATCCTTGTCGCTTTTGATGAAGCTATCGCAGGTCATCGTGGACAGATCGAGCTGCTGCGCCTTCGCACCCCAAGACATCGACAACGCAAGCGCGATGAGAATAATCGCAGTACGCTTCACGGGGAACTCCTGTTCAGAACATACTCGAACTTAACGCGGCATCTACCCACGGGCCACTTCGATCACAGGTATTGGTTAAGTCGATGTCCCAGCGGCGGAACCTTTCAGTTCGACATCCTATGAGATGCCGCGCGACCTTTTCGGCTTTAGGTTTAATGCGACTCGCCGGGCAAGATCTGCGACAGAGGCATCTGGCGGCACGGCAGGATATAAGTGAACCCGACAAAGTTCGAATAGTCGACATTCTGTTGATACGGCGCGATGGCGGCGTTCAAATCGTCATGAACCGGAGCGTTGAGCGACAACATATAAAGCGGATCCACCAAACGGGCAGACTGGATTAACCAATAGAGTCCGCCGAATTTATTCTTGTGCCACGTCAATTGCGATTCAGCATCGGCCTCCCACACTTCCCAATGCACCTCAGGCAAATAGTCGGCGTTGCCGCCGGGGCGGAACACGCTGGCAAGTCTTTCGCCACGTACGACCTTGTCGCCCACCGATAAAGGGATCGTATCGTGGAGGTTGAGGTGATCGAACTCGGAGTAATAGACCCGATCCGGATGCCCCTCGATATTGATCTCCTGCGCCGTGTGCTTGATGAGTAGCGCTTGTTCTTCACCCCACCCCCAGTTCGCTTGCCACACCGCGGCAACATGTCCGGAAGCCGGCGATAAGATTGCGTCCCCAAGCCGACCGCCGTCGACTCCCGAATGCGGCTCATCACGCCGCGTTCCGTCGACATCGTCCCAACTCGCATAAAACGAGGTCAGGCGCGAACAACTCACGTTCAGCGGATACCGGGGCGTCAATCCCGTCTTGGTAATGTCGTAGCCCTTCCTTTCAACATCATTCTGATGCGCGAACACTGCGGCGACCATGAAAGACGCGAAGAGCACGCACCCTACGGGCAGATAATATTTCAAACTCATATTCATTTACCGCGCACGGCCGTGGCGTCTTACGCCGCCGTATCGTGAATGTTGTTGTTGGCGTCGGCCGCAACGCGACTGCTCTCGCTCTCAACCGCGCCAACACGCGCCGGAGGCGACAAAGCCGGCAGCCATTGCCGCAACGAACGAGACGAACGCGAGCTGCGCCGTAAGCGCGATGCCGTGTCTGCCGCCTTGAGGCGTTGCCGATCCGGCGCCGCCGCGGCTGTTTCGTAGGGCTGACTCGGTATGCCATGCCACCGGCTCCAACGCGGCAGCGCTTCTCCCTTCATCAAGCACCGACAACGATTCCAGTGTCGCGCCTCTCTCCATGCGCGTGCCGTAAAGAACAACGGCCATGTTGCCGACCGAGCAATATCTGCCGATATTGATCGTATCGGACTTCATCACCCTGATCCTCAAACAGATGCGGTTGAATTGTCGATCCGATGTTTAAGGCCGCTCTGTCCCCGATCGTGATGAGATCGAACTCCGACATCAACGAGGTCTCGAGGAAAACCCATCTACCGATTCGACTACCGAGCCCGCGCAAGAACCAAGCCATATAGGGAGTCCCCAGCAACGGAGCCAACAACGGACCAGCGGCGGCTTCGTAGACGGCGTTCACGACTTCGTTGAACCAAACATACGAGCACCACAGCGGCTTCACGACAGGTTTAAACCGCGGCATGAACACGCGCCGCACAACGACAGTCATAAGGAGGGTCACAAACGCCGTGGCGAGTGCAAAGACCGGCGTCAGCAGCAGCGTGAGGACGACCGACGAGCTGTAATACGACTGATAAACAGCCGTGCAGAACGCAATCAGAGCCGCCATGCTCACCACGCCGGGCAGCAGCACCCTGACAAGATCGACCAAGGCTCGCAGAAAGGTTCGGGAAAGTCCCGGTTCGAAAGTCTGCCGATTGGAGAAACAGCTCGCTTTTTCGGTGGACGGCAGGAGAAAGCCGGGCGACCCGAGCCATCGCGTGCCGTGCGAAGTCTGATTGCCTTCAGCCGGCGGCGTCGAAAGCACTCCGATCAAACCATCATCGCCAACATTGACGCCAGCGGGAACCAACGCGCTGTTTCCGATGAATGTGCGGCTCCCCACTCGGTTAGCGAGAAGCTCGATCTCTCCGCCGTCGATCCTGTGTCCGCCGACAATACAAGCATCGGCCAAAAAGCTTCCCTCGCCGATCTCAAGGAGATCGGGCATGGCATGCGCAACCGTCGATATCTCGACGTTCTTGCCGATTTTTGCGCCGAGCAACCGCAGAAATGACGGCATATACAGCGTGGCGTACAGCGGCATCACAAGATGCCTGGTATTATTCATCAAATAATGCAGGAACCAATATCTCAGAAATGTCAGGCTGCGGGTTGAATATCGCCCGGGTTTTATCCGACCAATGAAGTCGCGCTTGATTGCGATCACTAAGCGGAGATACCAGAGCGTTGAGAGCGGAACTGCAGCGAACGCCGCCAGAATTCCCGCAGCCGGACCGCCGCCGTAAAGCGCAAGCGCGATGAGCGCCACAGCGGGCAGCGCGCTGAGAATTAGAATGGAGCCCATCAGATATAAGAGGGACAAATGGATCACGCCGTATAAGGCGTTGATCAAAACGCCATGAGGCCGCCGCGGCCTTTTGGCGTTGCCGGGTGCCGGCTTCGCCGGTCGGCGGCGGGATCGAATATCGGTTCTCGCCGAATTGGTCGATGTTTGCCGAATACGACTACTTCAATTTCGGCTCACATCCGGTCGGTCTCAGTGACGGCGGCACCGGATTTTTCCCGGAGCAAGTGCAGCAGCAATTGCAGGCGGTCAAACTAGGGTTCAATTATCGGCTCGACGGTCCGCCGGTCAGTGCTATGCCGCTGGGTTATGCACCCGCACCGGCTCTGCTTTCAGACCAAGAAGACGACACCGGCAAAAACATACGGGCGTTTTCGATCGTCGATGTCGGAAAGGACAGCGTTGATGCGGTGATGGGCGGGCTGTTTGCATTTTCAAAAGACATCGACACATCGGGACCCCGCCTTTGGATCACCGGAGGAGCCGGCACGTATAGTTTCCCATCCGACAGCGGGCGGATCCGCGGTATCTATTCCACGGGTGATTTATTGGCCGGCTACGGATTTGAAGGCAACAATTACGAAATCAATCTTCTCGCGGGCGCCAGTGCCGAGAACGACATGCTGAATGCCTACGACGCAACGGATCCCGTGAACGGAACCGCAGTTGGTCCGAAGGTGCGCGGTGACATCTGGATCAATCCGACGCCAAGGTCTCTTGTCTACGGCGAAGCCGAATACACGACCGCATTTCAAACCTATTACACCTCCGTCAAATACGGCTATGACCTGTTTAACAAAGGCTTTTTTGTCGGCCCGGAGTCCGCGTTTTTTGGCGATCAGCGCTATGATCAATGGCGCTTAGGGGCGCACCTTACTCAGCTTAAATTCTGGTCGATCGATTTCGATGTGTCCGCCGGCTTTGCGCATGACAGCGTCGTCAAGAACGGCGCTTATGGGCATCTCGAAATGTCGAAAGCGTTTTGACGCCGTCCGCCACGCCACGAGGCGCGTGACTTAATTGCCAAAGTTCGTTGCCAGATAATCGGCGATGGCCTGCGCTTCGTCGGGCGAGGCGGTTCCACCGCGCGCTACCATGTTAGCGACAATAATCGGCCAATCCCCTTTGTGCCTAGGGACCGTCGCTATGCGTTCGAGGTCGTGGCATAGATTACAGCGCGTCTCGACCAAACGCTTGCCCTGCCCTTCCGGCAACATGACGGGTTTTTCCGGCGGCAGGTTTATGCCCGGACCCAAATTCAACGCGAGATAATTCACGACGGTATCGATTTCGCGGTCTGTCAATTGCGCGCCGCGAAGCACCATGTTGTTGACAAAGAGCCTCCAGCCGGGAGCTCCGTCGCGTATTTTTGCGATCGTGCCAAGGTAGTGGCACTGCGAACACACCGCCGAAACGAGGTCGCGTCCGTCTCCTGCTGGTAGAGGGTTGGTGTTTTGTTGCGCACGGCTCGGTGAAGCCGCCACGGCTACGGTCACGAACATCGTTAGGAACAACACTGCGGCACGCATGATCACACCTTCCGGGTGCGCAAATTGGCGAGCGAATAGGGTGGATGCCATTCGGATACCGCGCCGAGCCCTTCGCGCTTGATGTGAATATCGAGTAGATAGGGTCGTCCTTCTACCATGGCACTCTTGGCGCGATCGAATGCGCCCTTGAGTGCGGACGGTTCCTTGACCGTCTCACCCTCTACCCCGAATGCGCTCGCGGCCTTCGAATAATCCACGTCGGGATCGCCAAGGTAACAAGTCATGTCCCGGCCGGCCTCGAATTGCCGGCCGGCGCTGTTCCAAATGCGATTACGCTCGTTGTTGTAGCTGTGGTTGTTGAGCACGATCACGGTGACAGGCGCCTTGTACCGCGCCATGGTCCACAAAGGCTGCGGCCCGCTGAAGCAGAAGCTGCCGTCACCAACGACGGAAACCACCGGGACGTCGGGCCGCGCGAGCTTCACGCCGAACGCAGCCGCCATACCCCAGCCCAGCACGTCGGGACCGGTGCTGAAATATTGCTTGTCGTCGCCGCCGAAATTCATCAGCGCTTCCATAGCTCTTCCGGAATCTACGTCGGCGACGTAGCAGGTGTCGCGATCGAGACTGGCCTCGAGTTCGAGCCCGAGCCGCTCCATGCTGATCGGGGCGCTATCGGCAAGGCCGCGCGCGATGTTCTGGCGCAGCTCGATCATTTGCGCCGCATAGGCGCGCGTGCGCGCCGCGCGTTCCTCGGCGATCTCCTTGAGCCGCGACGCGGTCGCCATGGCTCTGATCGCTGAGGTGAGATCGGCAATGGCAAGCCGCAGGTCCGCGACGATCGGCAGGTCGACCGGCGCACCACGAGCAAGACTGGTCGGGTCGAGCCGGATTGAAATCAATTTCGTACCGGGAGATGCTTGCTCGCCGAAACGGTTGCCGAGGTTGAGCAGAACATCGGGCTTACCCGGATAACGCATCGCCCTGACCAGCGTGCCAATATAGAGCGGGTGTCGGGTCGGAAAGGGCTTCGACCAATAACCCAGCGCCGAACCCTGCCCCCCGTCGCCGGCGACCGGCAAGCCGAGGAGTTCGGCGAGTTCGACCAACTCCTTTTCGCCGCGGCACATGGTGATCTCGTCCCCGACGCTCACCAGCGGATTGCTCGCCTCGATGAGCATACGTGCTGCTTTGTCGATATCGTCCTTGTCGGGACGAATCCGCATCGGCACGTTGAATTTGCTGCGCTCCCAAATCTGCGCTTTGGCACGCTGATCGAGCGTATTGCCCGGTAGCGACAGGAACACCGGCCCACAGGGCGGGGTGGACGCGAACTTGAGACCCCGCCGCGTTGTTTCCGCAATGGCTGCCGCCGACTGCGCCTGCCAGAACCATTTGGTGATGGGCTCCGTCATCAGTTCGTGATGATCGCTTTCCTGAAATTGGTCGCGGCCCATCGCATCTTGATCGACCGAGGCGACCGCGACCAAAAGCGGAATCTGGTCCTTCCAGCTATTGACCATCTGCGTCATTGCGTTGGGCAGTCCGATATTGGCGACGACGACGACGCCGGTACGCCCGGATGCGCGCGCGTAGCCGTCAGCCATGGCCACCACGGCGCCTTCCTGAATGCCCTTGATCAAGTGAATCCCCGGCTCGTCGACCAGCGCGTCGAAAATCGAATGGTCGCCGGTCGAGGGATTGAAGAAAATGTGTTCGACGCCGGCCGCCTTGAGCTGTGCCACGAAAAGGGCGCCACCATTGCCTTCGACTTCGCGGATCGCACCAGGCGCCTCAGTGGGCGGCCCACCACCCTGACCGAGAGGCGCGAGATTTTGCGCAACCGATCTTGCCGCGACAGTACTCATCCCAAGCGCGCTTAGCCCGGAGACCAATTGTCTGCGGGACATCCCTTGGTCGAGATACTGTTTGATCAACTCCTTCACGGACACCTCCCCCGCGCCGATACGCGTAAATCGGCAGTAGCCGGCGCCTTCGCGCCTTGTCTTGCGAGAAGACTAACACTGCCAAGAGGTTGGCTAAAGAGCAATGTACGCAATGGCCCGGCTTGGAAATCGTCGCCTACGATTCAGGTGCGCGGTCGCCGGCTGATTTCAATGGCTTGCAGACAAATTCCCTGCGCAGCCGAACAGGAAATTTCAAAACCTGCGCAGTGAAATTATCCCGACGATCAGGGAGCAAGCCGTGACGGCCGCACGTCCGCTTATTACGGGGTAAGAGCGGACACCTTCAATCAGCGTCACGGCGGCAGCCAACGGACCATAAGCGACATCGCCGCTCGATGGACACACCTGCACTCCTATCATAAACTTCGAAACGCATTCGATCGGAACTGCATTTGACGAAGATCGACGCGGAATAGCGTAAAAATTATTGCGATAGCAACGCTGCCGTGGAGGCTGTCATGCTCGATTGGCTCACTTGGCCCGCTGACTTGCTCCTAAATGCTGGCGCTCACGTTGCGAGCTGGTTTGTCGGCGAAGATGCGACCAGTTTCGCCCTCATTCAGATGATGTTCGCAACGCTAGTGTTGGCGGCTGTCGTGGCCACGTGTGTATATTGGCGATCGCTCGTTGAATATTGGCAATCGCGTTGGCGACCTCGCGAATAAGGCACGGAAATTCCTGCTTCTCACGACGGTAATCAGCGCCAGTTTACTGCGCCGTCCCCGACGAGCCGCTGCGACGGACACACAAGCCGCGCCGTTCCCGGCTAAGCGGCGTGTCTGCAGTCTTGCCGCACTCCAAGACCTTGGAAATTTGGGTGAGAAATTCACGGCCAGCGGGCGTTAGAAAAATGGCCTTTTGATTGCGATGGCGCTTGTCTGTTGTTTCCTCGACCCAGCCGAAGCCGTCGCATTTTCGCTTCACGTTATATGGGCCGAGCGTCCTCATATAGCGGGACATCTGGAATCGATCGACGCCGGCTCGTCTGCCGCATTCAGCGGCGGTTTGCCCTTCATCGATGCCGACCAGCACGAGCGTCTTCAGGAAACTAACCGGCA
The DNA here is from genome assembly GCA_963746715.1 of uncultured Alphaproteobacteria bacterium. Taxonomy (GTDB): domain Bacteria; phylum Pseudomonadota; class Alphaproteobacteria; order Rhizobiales; family Xanthobacteraceae; genus BOG-931. Next base: position 569,975 of record CAVVCW010000010.1, read on the forward strand.
TCCCGCGCTGGAGTTCGTCGAGGTCCTGAAGGATCGACAGCAGCGAAACTAAGTTTTGTTGGTTTGAGCCGAGCATTTGATCAGCGTAGCACCGCGCCAACCGCAGCGAGAAGATAGCGGCGGTTTGTTTTTTGATGCTGCGACGCAATACGCGGAGCACCGAGCGCGGTCAGCCAAGAACAAAATTTCTTCTTCAACATAATGGCTTATACGGTCATGTTGCATTTTTGGCGCACGTAGTCCGTTTTTTCCCCTGCTCAGATTTCGACGCTTTCCGACTTCGAAGAGAGCGTATCGTGAGCAAAGAAAAAGAGGGAGGCCCACGATGCGCAAATCGCTATTTTGCTCGGCAGCGGCGGTGTCGGTGCTTTTAGGTCTGTCCTTATCTGCTAAAGCCGCGGACCTTCCCATGGCTCCTCCGCCGCCCCCTCGGGCTCCAGCGTTCGTAGCGCCACCCCCGTTTAGCTGGACTGGATTTTATCTTGGCGGCAATGCCGGCGCGGGCTGGAACCACGGCAACCTCTCCGACAGTGCCGGGCTTTTCAGTTGGGGTGCCAATAACAGCACCACGTTCGTTGGTGGCGGCCAGGTCGGTGTCAATTACCAGTTCAGCAGTGTCGTCCTCGGCATCGAAGGCGACTTCGATTGGTTCGCAAATAATAACAATTCGGGTGGAGGAACGGCGCTCGCCGGGGTCGCCGCCGGTTCCTTTGTGCAAGGAAGTAATAATGGCAGGTGGCTTACGACGCTAACTGGTCGTGCAGGTCTCGCCGCGGACCGACTGCTCGTTTATATGAAAGGCGGCGGTGCTTGGGTCGGCAGCAATAATTTGACTCTGACCAATTTAGGACCAGGAGGTGGTTCCGTTTCCATCGGCAACGGTAACACCAACACAGGTTGGACGGCAGGCGCCGGCATCGAATGGGCTTTCGCTAATAATTGGACCGCCAAATTCGAGTACGACTACGTAGGGCTGAGCAACAAGTCGCTCACGGTCACGCTCCCTACCGCCCCTCCCGTCGCCGACACGTTCTCGACCAACAATCGCAACGTTCAAATGGTGACAGTTGGGGTGAATTACCTGTTCAATTGGGGCTATTGATCAGAGACGTACGAACGCTAACGAACCCCGGCCGCGGTTCTCCACGGCCGGGTTTTTGTTGATGGGTCGTGCAATTTCTGCCGATTAAGATTCTCGCCGTTCATAGCTGAACTTTCCGGCTTGCCTGGTTGCCGCGGTGCATGAGTCGGCTTATGGCCCTCAGCGGACAAGCCGGTCGACGACAGTCGGGGCAGCTTTTGACCCCGAGCAGACGTTGAGCCGTCGTGCCCGGTGGCGGATTTGAAGGAACCGTGGAAGGAACCGTGGGAGGAACCGTGATTGGCTTGCCTTATTGATTCCAGGGCATAGTCTTCCTGGGCTGGCGCAAGGCCGATGACCCGTAAGGTCCGGCTTTCAATCGAAAGAGCTCGTATGATCACGCTCACGGTCAATGGAACACAGCACGATATCGACCTCGAACCGGATACGCCCTTGTTATGGGCGTTGCGCGATGCCGTCGGGTTGACCGGCACGAAATTTGGTTGCGGGATCGCCGAGTGCGGCGCTTGCACCGTTCATATCAACGGACAAGCGATGCGCTCCTGCTCGGTCCCGATCGGGGCCCTCTCCGACGCGAGCATCGTCACCATCGAAGGGCTTTCGCCCGGCGGCAAGCACCCGGTGCAGCAGGCTTGGTTGTCGGAGGACGTGCCGCAGTGCGGCTACTGCCAATCCGGACAAATCATGGCAACCGTCTCATTCCTTAAGCGGTACCCGAACCCGACCGACGCAGAGATCGATGCGAACATCACGAACATCTGCCGTTGCGGAACATATGAACGGCTGCGCCGCGCGATCCATCGCGCCGCCGATCTGATGAAAGCATGAAGGTGCAGCGATGAATGTTGATCTCACCCGCCGCTATTTCCTCCTGACCGCAACCAGCGCCGCCGGCGGCCTGATGCTTGGCATCGGCACCGATTTCACCGAGGCAAGGGCCGCGACTGTGGTGGCGCAGCCGTGGAACGAAGACAACGCCTACGCCGCGAACGAAATTGACGCATGGATCGCCATCGATCCCGACGATTCCATTCTGATCCGTTATCAGCGCTCGGAGATGGGCCAGGGAAGCATGACCGCGCTTCCGATGATCATTACCGAAGAGCTTCACTGCGATTGGTCAAAGGTGCGTATCGAATACGCTTCCCCCAACCGCAATGTCCGCGAAAACAAGGTTTACGGCGCCATGTTCTCGAACGGCAGCCGCTCGGTGCGGGCATCGCAAAAGAAGATGCAGCAGGTCGGCGCTAGCGGGCGCGAACGCTTGATCGCGGCCGCGGCCGCGCGATGGAATGTGCCGGCGGCGGAATGCACGGCGGCATCGAGTGTCGTCACCCACGCTCCGTCGGGACGAACGCTGCGCTATGGCGAACTGACGGCGGATGCAGCGAAGATAAAGCTAGCACAAGAACCTGCAATCAAAACGCCGGATCAGTTCACGTTCATCGGCAAGCCGATGCCGCGCATCGACGTGGTGCACAAGATTGACGGCTCCGCCAAATTCGGCATCGACGCACAGGTTCCAGGCATGGTTTTCGCCGCGATCAATGCCTGTCCCGTTCCCGGCGGCAAATTGAAGAGTGTCGACGAGTCGGCGCTTGCCGGCGCGCCCGGCGTGCTCGCGGTGGTCAAGCTTGATAATGCCGTCGCCGTGGTCGCCGATGGCAGCTACTGGCGCGCCAAACAGGCGCTTGCGCGGCTCCACCCGGAATGGGATGGCGGCGAGGCCGCCTCCGTCGACAGCGACAAGCTCTCTCAGGAGTTTCGCGCGGCGCTGAACGACACGATGGTGTCCGCACGAAATGACGGCGATGTCGATCAGGCGTTGTCGGGCGGCGCGAAAATATTCGAAGCGATTTACGAGACGCCCTATCTTTCGCACTCCCCGATGGAACCGCTTAACGCGACGGTGCACCTGCAACCCGACCGCCTCGACGTGTGGGTCGGAACGCAGGCCGCAGACGAAGCGACAGAAGCCGCGGCCAAAGCCGCGGGCCTCGAGCCGGAAAAAGTTTACGTACACAACGGCTTTGTCGGCGGTGGTTTCGGACGCCGCGATGCAAGTGATGAGATTGTCCAGGCGATCGAAATCGCCAAAGTCGTAAAAAAGCCGGTAAAGCTGGTGTGGACCCGCGAGGAAGACACGCGGCAGGATAAATTCCGTCCACACGCGGTTGTGGCGTTCAAAGCCGCCGCAGGCGCCGACGGACTGCCGACCGCGTGGTCGATGCGTGTCGTCACCTCGTCGATCTGGAACAGCGTCGGCCGAAAGCCGCCGACCAAAGGGCCGGAGCCCCAATCCGTCGCTGGATTGGCCGACAACGGCTATAAGGTGCCGAACATGCGCGTCGAGGCGCTGATCAAGAATACGCACCTGCCGGTTTGGTTCTGGCGTGCACCGGGCGCCAATCAGCATGTATTCGCGCTTGAGAGCTTCCTTGACGAGATCGTGACCGCCAGCGGCCTCGATCCCTATCAGGTGCGGCGCAAGCTTCTTGAAGGAAAGCCCGACTGGCTGAAGGTGCTCGACACGGCGGCGGAAAAGGGCGATTGGGGCAAGCCGCTTCCTCGCGGTACGGCGCGCGGCATAGCAATCTGCGAGGACACCGATAGTCTTTGCGCGCAGGTCGCCGAAGTCACCGTCAAGCCGAACGGCGAGTTAAAAGTGAATCGCGTCACTGTCGCCCTCGACACGCGCTACATGGTCAATCCGCAGACCATTGCCGAACAGGCAGAGGGCAGCGTGATCTTTGGCCTGACTGCTGCCCTGTTCGGAAAGATCACGATCAAGAACGGCATTCCGGTGCAGGGAAATTTCGATACCTATCGGATGGTGCGGCTGGCGGAGGCGCCAAAGATCGACGTGCACCTGGTGCCTAGCGGCGGCAAGGTCTGGGGCGGCGCGGGCGAGCCCGCAACTCCCCCGATCGCCGCCGCGGTCGCGAACGCGATATTTGCCGCCACCGGCAAACGTATTCGTACGCTGCCGATCAGCGACCACGATTTGTCGTACACGGCGGCCTGACGCTGCCATGGCAGCTCACCGGCGCATGTTAAATTTTGACGCGTTTTTGATGAGAGCTTGCGGACATCGCGCCAGATGCGGCATGCCTGCCGATGCGACAATGCGTTTTTCTTGCCGATGATTCAATCAAGTAAGCATCGATATAATAGCTTGAATCTGATCCGATGCCGCAGCCACCAGGCTGTCGTGGCTTGTGAGACCTCGCGCAGCTGCGTGCAGAATGATTTCAGCCAGATGCGCCTTAACTCCCGGCGTCGCATAGCCCATTGGAACGTTAGTCATCACCACCTCAAGCGCGTCACGCATCGTTTGGATGAGTTGTGGGCTATAGTGAGGCATGCTCATCTCCTTAAAGCCTCGACCCGAGAATCAAGCAACGCATCGTAGGACGAACAAGACGTCACTAATGTGCACGCCTCCTGTCAGCGCAATTAACTTTTGGTAAGAATGCTCTTGCGGAGATGCACCTCGGCCGAACCGAACTGCGATTCTATCATCCTATCGCGCTGACGGACCTTGGTAGATCGGAAGAATCGCGCTTCTAGATGACAGCTCCGTAAGGATATAAAGCCGCAGTCGATAGCGATAATGTGAAGTGACGCGGCGCCCCCCGCAGACCAATACAGTAGTCCCATGCAAAGACTGAAACTCATCGCAATTGGCGCCATAGCGGGCGCGGCTCTGGTCCTCCTCGCCAACACGCCGGGACTGGCTCCACTTATCGCGGGTGCGGAAGCTTCATCAAGCACCGAAGCGGCGGGGATTTATCGGCAGCTGGAATTATTTGGCCAAGTCTATGACATCGTACGGCACCATTATGTCGACAAGCCAGACGACACCAAGCTGATCGAATCCGCCATCAATGGCATGGTGAGTGGCCTTGATCCGCATTCGAATTATATGGATGCGAATAACTTACGGGACATGCAGACGGAGACGAGCGGTCAGTTCGGCGGTCTCGGAATGCAGGTCACGATGAAGGACGGACTGGTGAAGGTGGTTGCGCCGCTTGATGGCACACCAGCTTCACGGGCCGACATTCGCGCCGGTGATGTGATCACCAAAGTCGATGGTCAGCCGGTTGCCGGCCTTGGCCTCGAGAAGGTTGTCGCCAAGCTGCGCGGGCCGCCGAGCAGCTCCGTCGCGATTGAAATCACGCGGCAGAACGAAGCTCAGCCGCTTGAGAAGACTCTGACGCGTGAAATCATCAAGGCGCGTCCGGTTCATGAGCGGGTCGAAGGCGATGACGTCGGTTACATTCAGCTAACAGAGTTCAACGGCTTGGCGGGCGATGAACTGAAGGGAGCGATCAATCATATCTCTTCAAGCGTCCCGGCGGACCGGCTCAAGGGTTACATTCTGGATCTTCGCAACAATCCGGGCGGCCTCCTGAATCAGGCCGATGCGGTATCCGAGGTGTTTTTGGGCAAAGGCGAAGAGATCGTATCGACCCGGGGACGCAACCCCGACGGATATGAGCGATATAACGCAAAATCCGGCGACCTCATCCACGGCAAGCCGCTGATCGTGCTGATCAACGGGGGGACCGCATCGGCAGCGGAGATCGTTTCCGGCGCCTTGCAGGACCACAAGCGCGCGACGATCGTCGGGACTCAATCCTTCGGCAAGGGATCGGTGCAGACGATCATTCCGCTAGGACAGGGAAACGGCGCCCTGCGTCTTACCACGGCGCGGTATTACACGCCGTCAGGGCGCTCGATCCAAGCCGAGGGCATCACCCCGGACATCGAGGTGGGCCAACAAATCCCTCAGGATTTGCAGGCGCAAAACGTGGCAATCAGTGAGGCCGCGCTGCGGGGGCATCTCAAGGCGTCTGGAGCCGAGGAAAAAGGCTCGCAAACTTACGTTCCCGCGGATGCGAAGGACGACAAGGCGCTACAGACCGCGCTGGCCTTGCTGCGCGGTTCGGAAACAAACCCGGCTTTCCCGCCGGCCCCCAAGGAGGCTGTCGCGAAGTGAGCTCGGCCAGGACGAATAGCTGCGCCGCGCTCCGGTTGGATTGACAGCATATGAGGCGTCTTATTGAGGATAGATCGAAACTGACTCCGCCACCGAGTTGGCGACGTGTTCCTTGCTGATGACACCTCGAATGTCGCTCGGCCGGGGAATGGCGCGATTGGAAAGAGTGTTGACGACCAGCGCCATTACGGCGCCGCGCCGCGACATTCGCGCGATGATATCGAAAACTACGTCTCGTTCGTGCACGATGGTAAAGTCTCTGCGCGCCACGTCGCCGAGTGTAACGCCGGTTCCCGCATTCGCGAGATGCTGGCGAATTCCCGTATTGATGCGCAGTACGCCCGATATGCGGTTGTCTCGCGTCACCACGACATGCCGGATCTCGCCTTTATTCTCCGGCCGCAGCAGAAACTCATCGAGCTTCGTTTCCGCAGGCACGATCGGAACGTCGGTTTCCATGACGTCGGCAGCTTTCTGCACGAGGAACATATTCGCGTGCAGGCCGCGCGGTACCGGATGACCGCGGCGCACCAGTTTCAGAGTATAGATATTTTCGCGGGACAGGAGCCGCCGGGTTGCAAGACTCGCACCGACGGCGAGGATCATCGGCAGCACGATGTCGTAATCGCGCGTCATTTCGAAGATCATCGTCACCGCGGTCATGGCCGCGCCGGTCGCGCCGCCTACCATGGCGCCCATGCCGACTATGGCAAAGGCCGGAATACTGACGGGAACCAGCAGGACCTGCGACAGCAGCGCTCCAAAGCCGCCGCCGAGAGTTGCTCCCATATATAGCGACGGCGAAAATACGCCGCCCGAGGAACCGGAGCCGAGGCTTGTGGTGGTCGCCAGTAGCTTGCAGACGAAGAGCAGCGCGAGAAGTTCGGCGCCCGGGAGCTCGCCGTTCAGAATGCCCTGGATCGTCGCGTAGCCGACGCCCTCGACGTAATAGTGACCGAAATTGCGATACAGCAGATAAATCAAAATTCCGACCAGCAACATGCCAAACATGTGCCGGAGGTATCGACCTGAAATCTTGTCGAACAAATCTTCGGCGAGATGTAGGCCACGTGTGAAAGCCGCAGCGGCGACGCCGGTCAACACGCCAAGGACGACATACAGTACAAGCGTGAACGCGCCGGCGCCAAGATGATTCGGGAGCGGCGTTACGTTCGGCACAAAGAACGCCGGATCGGGGCCGAAGAAGAGTTGACCGAGAAAGGTGGCTATGCCGGTCGCGGTGGCGACCGGCAGAAATGTGTTGGCGCTGACTTCCGGCAGCATCAGTTCGGTGACGAACAAGACGCCGCCGAGCGGCGTGTTGAATGTCGCGGCGATGCCTGCGCCCGCTCCCGCAGCGACGAGTGTGATGCGCTGACCGGGCGACAGCTTGATGATCTGGCCGAACGTCGAGCCGAGCGCGGAGCCGATTTGGATGATCGGTCCTTCGCGGCCGACGGCGGAGCCAGTGCCGATGGCGACCGCGGAGGCAATGGATTTTACAGCGGCCACGACCGGGCGGATTACGCCGCCCTTGTAATAGATCGCATCCATCACTTCCGGGACGCCATGGCCCTTCGCCTCTGGCGCAAAGTTCGAGACGATGAACGTCACGATGGCGCCGCCGACGACCGGCACAAGGATCACCGCCGCACCCCATGGGTGGGCGGGCGTGAATTGACTCAAATCGTAGTGGATGGAGATGACGCCCAGGAAGAACAGGTTATGGACGAAGCTGATCATGGCCCGAAATAGCCATGCCCCGCATCCGGTAATAATGCCGACGACCGCCGCCAAGGCACACAACGAGGTGAGGCCGAGGTGAACCCGGTTCTCCTTTAAATCGGCACGAGTTCGTGCGTGCGTGGCAGTGCGAAGCTCGACGTTCATGTGAGGACCAAGTCGAAAATTTATGGATCGATGACGTATCAGAGGACTTGCGATCGAGCCAGCGTCGCATCGGGTATAGCGTCCATCGGATCGAAGGCCAAATCATGCACAACATCCGCTTTGGACCACTTGCAGCGGCGTAATTCTCTTCTCCACGAATCGCAAGGTTGCGTCTTTTGAAGCCACCGACAGCCGCCATCGCGACCCGCTCAAGCATTCACGGCCGCTTTCTTCAAGACCTTGAGCACTTCGGCCGGCTCGGCGCGATCGCGATAATCCGCATCCGTGTAGGCGTAGATAATGTGGCCGTTTTGGCCGATGACGTAGGTGGCCGAAATGGGGAGTGCCCATTCGTCGCTGGCATTTCTGCCGGGGATATCTTGGCCAAATTGCTTATAGGTCGATATCAGCTCGTCGCTAAAGGTGTAGACCAGCCCGAATGCGCGGCCGACCTTTTGGCCGACGTCGCTCAAAACTTCGAAATCGAGCGCATTTTTTTCGGCGGTCGAAAGCGTGTCATCGGGCTTTTCCGGGCTGATCGCCACGAGGGACGCGCCAGCGGCCTTGATCTCGGGAAGGATCTGCTGAAAGGCTCTGAGCTCCAGATTGCAATAAGGGCACCAGCCGCCGCGGTAGAACGTCACGATAGCCGGCCCGCGGACGAGAAGCGATTTGATATCGACGATAGTGCCCTTGGCATTGGTGAGAGCGATCGGGGGCGCCCTGTCACCGGCCTTCAGAGCCGTCTTCGCGAGACCGTCGCGGAGCTCGTTGATGTGACGTTCCATGACGGCCTGGCGCTCCGCCGGAACACGCTTGAACCAGCCGGCGCGATATTCGGCGAGTTGTTCTTTCAGAGACATGAGACCCTCACTGTTTTCCTGTCCTTTGATTGCGGCGCGGCTGGTCGAGCAGCGCGAGCGCAGGGCGCACGAGGCCCTCCAGCACGCTCCGGCTCGGATTGGTGCGCGCGAGCACGCGCACGCCAAGCAGGACGCCTAAGAAGAGCTTGGCAACATCGCCCCCGTCGAGGTGGAGCGGAACCGTCCCTTCGGCTTGGGCCGCGAGAATGCATCTCGCGAAGAAGCCCTCGATGCCCTGGAACTGATTGGCGATGACGGCGCGGCATTCGGCATGATGCGGCGCGATCTCGAGCGCCGAATTGACGAGAAAGCAGCCCTTGCGCTGGCGGTCGTTGACCGAATGCTCGATGATCTCGGAGAAAAAGCGTGCGATCGCCCGTTTGGGCGCGAGCGTCTCTTCGAGACGGCGCAGCCGGCCACGCGTGTTGCGATCGAGATAGCGCTCCAAAGCGAGCGCAAACAGTTCCTCTTTGTCGCCGAAAGCGTTGTAAAGGCTCGGAGCCGTCAGCCTCATCGCCGCGGTTAGATCGCGCAGCGACGTCGCTTCATAGCCGCGGCGCCAAAAACACTCGATCGCGGCATCGAGCGCCGCCGTTTCGTCGAACTCTCTCGGTCGCGGCATGGCCGGATCGCCTTGGTGTCCGTTTGGCAATGTCCACCGTTGACGTTATATATCGATTGATACAAAATCAACGTGTCTCACGCAGGAGCGGTGGCAAAATGGGTGTCGTGATCCAAGGCCAATGGACGGACGGCGAGCTGCCGGAAGAGACCGGTCAAGCCGGACAGTTCAAGCGCGCCGATAGCGCTTTTCGCGGCCGCATCAGCGCCGACGGTTCGTCGGCTTTCAAAGCCGAACCCGGCCGCTATCATCTCTATGTGGCGCACGGCTGCCCCTGGGCGCACCGCACGCTGATCTATCGCGCGCTCAAGAAGCTCGAAAGCATCGTCTCGGTCGCTTATGCGGTTCCGGGGCTCAAGCAGAACGGGTGGACCTTCGCGCGCGACCCGCGCTATCCGGATTGCATTCCCGACGAAGTCAACGGCTTCCAATATCTGTACGAAGCCTACGTGGCGAGCGATCCAAACTATACCGGCAAGGTCACGGTACCGACCCTGTGGGACAAAAAGACCAAGCGCGTCGTCAATAACGAATCCTCCGAGATCATTCGGATGTTCAATTCCGAATTCAACGAGCTGACCGGCGATCGCAGCGACTTCTATCCGGCCAGCTTGCGAGCGGAGATCGACGCCGTCAACGAACGCGTCTATCGCGACGTCAATAACGGCGTGTACCGCGCGGGCTTCGCCAAAGGCCAGACGGCTTATGACGAAGCCTATGACGGGCTTTTCGCCACACTCGACTGGATCGAGGCGCGGCTTTCGCGCCAGCGCTATCTCGTCGGCAATCAGATCACGGAGGCGGACTGGCGGCTGTTTCCCACCCTGGTGCGCTTCGACGTCGCCTATTTTTCGCTGTTCAAATGCAACCGGCAGCGCATCGCCGATTATCCGAACCTATCGAACTATATGCGCGAACTCTATCAAGTGCCGGGCATCGCCGCGACGGTGACGCCGCGCTACTACGTCATCAATTACTACTCGATCGCCAAAGTGAACCCCACAATGATCATCCCCAAGGGAACGCCGGTCGATTTCGGTCAGCCGCACGATCGTGGAAAATTGGCGGCGTAGCCGACGGCGGCAATCGGCGCCACATCAACAAGAAACAGATGGAGGACGGGATGCTGGAGCTTTATCACAACATCAATTCGGTCTGCGCCCAGAAGGTGCGGATCGCGCTGTACGAAAAGGACCAACCCGTCAAAGAGCATCTGCTCACGTTGCAGGGCGACCAGAACGACCCTGCTTATATGAAGCTCAATCCGAACGGCGTGGTGCCGACACTGGTTCACGACGGCAATGTCATTACCGAGTCCTCGCTGATCCTCTATTACATTGACGAGGCATTTCCCAACCCGCCGCTGATGCCCAAGACGCCGGTCGCCCGCCATCGCGTCCGCCTCTACAACAAGCTCATCGACGAGTACATGCACAACGCGTGCACCATCATCACCTTTGCGACGGCCTTCCGGCCGCGCTTTCTCAAAATGGCGCGTGAGGAATGGCTGGCCGAGATCAACAAGGCGCCCCTCAAGCGCCGTGCCGAATATAAGCGCAGCGTCATCGAGCACGGGCTTGATTCTGAATTCGTAATCGACGCGCTGGCGCAACACCAGAAACTGATTTCATGGATGGCGGAGGATCTCAAGCGCGGCCCCTATCTCGCCGGCGAAAGCTTCTCTAATTCCGATTGCGCGGTCGTTCCCTATATTCTCCGCCTCGAGCTCTTGAAGCTCGGCGCCATGTGGCGGGCTGAGCCGGCGGTCGCCGACTGGTGGACGCGGGTGCAGAAGCGCCCGTCCGTCAAGGCGGCGATCTTCGACCGCATGAAAGAAGCCGACTGGGCGCCGTTCAAGAACCTGTCGCCGGATCCGTGGCCGAAGGTGCAGACCTTGCTCAAAGCGGCCTGATTGACGTGCCTGGTCACACGCTAATTTCAATGGCTTGCCGACAAATTCCCCACACAGCTGAACAGGGAATTTCAAAACGTGCAGCAGGGAAATCATCCTAACGATCAGGGAGCAAGCCGTGAGGGTCGCATGTTGTGCGAACGTCCGCTGTTGACCCTTGGCGGGCGTCGGCTGGGCGACCGTATCAGACCCATGTCGGAGTTGCGCGTTCAAGCGGTCAAGGCTTCTCCTTATTACCGGGAAGCTTGGCCAGTTCGCCCTGATAGGACATCTGCTTGGCGATAAACTGTTGATAGGATGCTGGCGTATTCGGCTGCCGCGGTACGGTCATGCCGAACGGCTCAAGCTTATTGGCGAAATCAGGCATAGCAATCAATTCGTTGAGCGCCTTGTTCAGTGTCGCGATGACGGGGTCTGGTGTCCCGTGCGGCGCCAGCAACCCGACAAAGGCGCTGTGATTGAAATTCTTATAGCCAAGCTCTTCGAGCGTCGGAATGTCTGGGAGCGCCGGAACGCGCTGTGCCGTGGCAACGGCGAGGACGCGCACCTTGCCGCCACTGACCATGCCGGCGATGCTCGGCAACCAGATGAAGCCGGCATCCACTTGACCGCTCGCCACTGCCGCGGCGGCCGGGCCCGAACCTTGGTAGGGCACGGGTGTAATTTTCGTTCCGGCAAGCTCGTTTAGCTGCGACACCGCGATCGCGGGACTAGTCGCCGGTCCCGTTGTTGCGACATTCGTCTTCGACTGATTAGCCTTGGCATAGGCGATCAGGTCGGCGACGCTCTTAAACGGCGAACTGCTGATGACCGCGAGGACGAGAGGCGGGCCGTCCGCAATCTTTCCAATCGGCGCGAAATCCTTTTCCGCGTTGTAGGGGACGTTGATATAGAAGAGGTTTTGCACTTCCGAAACGCCGCTTACCAGTAGCGTGTAGCCGTCAGGATCGGCGTGAACGACGTAAGAGCCCCCCACGACGCCCGACGCACCGGCTTTATTTTCGACGATCACCGGCTGGCCAAGTCGGCTTTGCATTTCCGGCGCGATCATCCGTGCTGGGATATCGGTCAGGCCGCCCGGCGCGAAAGACACCACAAGCGTGACCGTCCGGCTTGGAAATGTCTGTGACCAGGCGTCGCCCGCGAACGCAAATATCGCCAAGACCGAAAGCACAAAGCGTCGGCACATGTTCATGACTCCCTTACATTTTCTTCCGGGGCCGCAGCCACCGTCGATATCGGCCGCTTGCAATTGCGCTACATGGCCCTGATGTCGACCGCTGGCATGCTGCAGAGGTTAAAAGCCGTCTCGAGATAAATCCGAGTCGCCAGCACTACGTCATCGAGCAGCACATGATCGCCGACCGCGTGCATCGAGCGTCCTGCGGCGCTCGGATGCAGCCGGCCGCCGGGGCCGAACTGGACGCATGGCACGTCGTAACATGTCAAGTGAATGGCGTCGGAGCCGGGACGGCGAAGGAAGGTCGACGTCGCTTGCTCCATGACCGTGCGTTGCGCGTTGCTGATCGCGGTAACGATCGGAAGGTCCTGGTCGAGGAGCAAGGGCGGATCGGTCACCGTGAATTCAAGCGCCGGCTCGTCCGTTCCATGCCTTTCGGCGAATTGCTGCAGCACCGTCCGCAAAGCGCGCTTCACCTGATCCGGCTTTTGTCCGGGCACGGTGCGGATATCCAGATAGACATTGCATTCGTAGGCATTGCGCGACAGCCGCCAGGGCGCACCGCCGCGAATGCAGGCGATCGTGACATTGGCGTGCTCGTTCAAAAAGACATTCTCATCCTGGAACGTCTTCGCCCAAATATCCAAATCGTCACAGAGCTGTCGCGCGACATTGATAGCGTTGACGGTGCCCGGTTTGTTGGTCAGCGCCGAATGCGCAACCGTGCCAGCGACCGTAATCTTAGCCCACAGGCAACCCATATTGGCCGTGCAAATCCGCATCCCCGTCGGCTCGGCGAGAAGCGCAAAATCGCCGGTAACGCCGTGCGAGACGAGATGCTTGGTGCCAACTCCATAGCCGGCATATTCGCGGCCCTGGAATTCCTCAGTTGCTATCTTCTCGATCTCGCCCACCACCGCACCCAACGACACGTCGCCGCGGAGCACCGCGCCGGTCGTGGCCAGAGCCTCGATGGCGACCACAAGTCCGGCAAGGCCGCTTTTCATATTGCTGGCACCAAGCCCCCAGATCCAGCCGTCGCGGTAGATGCCTTTTGGCCTGAAACCCTCGCCATGAAGATGCTCTTCGTCGCCGCTGTAAGACGTGTCCATATGGCCGGTGAATAAGAGATTGAGACCGTCGCCGCGGCCACGCAGATGTGCGACCGCATTCGGACGGCCTTCTTCCACGGGCTGCAGCGATGCATCGAGACCGGCTCGGCGCAAACGATCGACGATATATTCCGCCATGGCGGCTTCCGAGCCAGTAGGGCTGCGGATGTCGATCATATCCATCAACGTCTGCCGCACGACCTCAGGTGTGACGTGGGCGGCCGCCTTTTCCCGATTTGGTTCACTCATCGCCGTGCCCCCATGACTGCCGTCCGATGCAAGCGAATATGCTCACGCGCTGCGATAGAGTTTCGTGAGCACGAATTCGCGATGACCCAAAGCTTCTGCCGCAGTAAGTCGGCCCTCAGCCGTTCGCAGGATCATCTCGATTAGTGCATCGCCGGCATCCGGGATCGTCATGTCGCGTCGCAAAACTCCGGATACATCGACGTCGACGTGTTCCGACATAGTGCGCACGGTGCGTGGATTGCCGGTAATCTTGATCACCGGAACGATCGGATTGCCGATAATGTTGCCCTGCCCGGTCGGGAACGTGTGCACGACATAACCGCCCGCCGCCATCAATGTTACGCATTCGGCGGCCGCCGACGAGGTGTCCATATAATATAGGCCCGGGCCGCGTGCCGGCGTCTCCGCCGGTCCCAGCACGTCGATATATCTGCATGTGCGGCCGATCTTCTCGAGATTGCCGAGCGCCTTTTCCTCGATCGTGGTCAAGCCGCCCGCGATGTTGCCCTTGGTCGGCTGCGATTCCGACAGATCGTTGGTTTTGTGCGCCTGAATGACCTCATCCTCATAGGCCTGCCAGGTCTTCATCCACCTCTCGCCGATCTCCGGCGAAATCGCGCGTGCTTTGGCGAGATGCTCGGCGCCGGTGATCTCCGAAGTCTCTCCGAATACGCCATAGATGCCCTTCGGGATCAGCTTGTCGTACATATTGCCGACCGTCGGGCACGAAGCGAGACCGGTCGTGGTGTCGCTCTCACCGCACTTGGTCGATACCCATAAGTCTGAAATATCGCATTCCTCGCGCTTGAGCTCGGATGCCCATTGCAAATAATCCTTGGCGACGCGGGACGCGCGCGCCACCGTGTCGATGTCGCCATGCAGCTCGATACCGAACCCGGTTACCGGCTTGCCGGTTTTCTTGATTCCGTCGACGACGCGGCTCGTCCATCCCTCCTCGATGCCGATCACCACGACAGCGGCGACGTTCGGATTAGAGCCGGTGCCGATCAAGGTGCGGAAATGCAGTTCGAGATCCTCGCCGAACTGAAGCCTGCCGTAGGCGTGCGGAATGGCCAGAGTGCCTTTGATGTTATTGGCCACCGCTTCACAGGCCGCATTCGACAGGTCATCCAGCGGCAGGATCACGACGTGGTTGCGTACGCCGACACGGCCGTTTTCTCGCCGCCACCCCCAAAATTTCAAGTCCGATTTGCCGTTCGATCGGCCATTTTCCTGCGCCATGTCTTCACCACCGCTTGGTCTTGAGATTATGGACGTGGACGTGCTCGCCCTTTTTTATGTCTGCTACGGCGCGTCCGATATCCTGGCCGTATTTCCACACCGTATCGCCGCTTTTGATGTCAGCGAGCGCGATCTTGTGGCCGATCGGCACGTCCATCTCGGCCGTTAGATTGAAACTTGAATTATCAGCAGTCACGACACATAGCATATCGGTGCGGGCCTTCAGCCCCTCGACCGTCACAACTCCGACGGTGTCCTTTTTGTCGTGGACTAATAACTGCGGGATGCTCATTGCCTTCTTACTCCTGCCCGGCCTTTCCATTCGGAATTTTCTATTGTGGCATCGCCGCTCAATTGGCGCGATGAAGCGGCGGCGCGCCTTGAATCACGACCCGTTCGACATTGTCCCATGCCGTGCGGAAGAGGAATGCTGACGACTGCCTGGTCACCCCGGCGATGTGCGGCGTAAGCAACACACGCTGCGCCGCTTCGCCGTCAAGCATAAGCAACGGATTATCGGGAGGCGGCGGTTCGGTAGAATAGACGTCAACAGCGGCCCCCCCAAGATGACCCGCGCGCAACGACTGAGCGAGCGCCGCCTCGTCGACCACGCCGCCTCGGGACGCCTGAATGAGAACCGAACCTTTTTTCATCATCGCAAGCTGTTCCGCACCGATCAGGCCCGTCGTTGCCGGAAGAAGCGGAACGTGCAGCGTCACGATATCGGCGCGCTGGAGCAGCACATCGAGTGGCAGGGGTTCGGCACCGATCGCATGAGCGGTGGCCGCGTCCGGTGGAGCGGGATCGTGATAGCAAACGCGGCTGCCCGCTCGCGCAAATGCTTTTGCTACAGCGACCCCGATGATGCCGAGACCGACGACACCGACGAGTAATCCGTCGACGCCGGCGAGATTGTCGGCAACGAGACGAGCGCGAAAGGCCTTGTAATTGCCTTGCTTGATCTCGCGATCTGCCCAGAGCAGACGCCGCAGCAAGGTGGAAGCCGAGGTCACAACGTATTCGGCAAGTGCGCTGTTGCTGCCGCCCGGCACATTAGCGACCGGAATGCCGAACTTCGCCAACGCCGCCACGTCGAGCCGATCGAGTCCGGCACCGGTGACCTGAACGAGTTTCAGCGCCGTTCCTTCGAACAGCGCCGACGCCAGCTTGGGTCCTACAGCAGGAATGACAAGCGCCGCCGATTGACGCAACAGACTGGGGACGACCGCATCGTCGGGTCCGTGATAGCTCACGGACAATGACGGTGGCGGCAGCGCATCGACACGAGAAAAATCGGCCTCCGGCCGCAAGCAAAGCACGGTCGTCATGGTAAGGTCATCGTTGCTGGAACGTTTGGAGCGTCAGGCGGGACATCAGAAACTCTTGAACTCGGTGGTGCCGGCGCCGACGTCCGGAACAGGGAAGAAGCACAACAGCATGAGGGGTTCGGATCCGGTGTTGACGGTCATGTGCTTCTCACCCGGAGGGACGAGCAGAACGTCTCCCACACCGACCGGATACTCACCGCTTTCGGCGCGCATCATGCCGCGCCCCGAGAGCACATAAATGCATTCCTCGAAATCGCGGTGCAGATGCGGGCCACGCGGCGCTTCGCTGATCTGCTGCTGCGCAATTTCCACGATGCGAAAACTCATACGCGAGCCGATCGCTCCTGATACCGCTTCGCGAGACCGTCGTCCCGGCAGATCGAGAAGCTTGGCGTCGGTCCGTTTCAGCAGCTGAACCATCACACCGCCTGACGCAATTGTTTGATCTCTGCGGTACCGCCCTGTACCGCATCGAGTTGCCGGAAAATCTCCGCAGATTCCCTGGCTATGGCGTCGGCAATATCGGCGAGCATCCGCGCGCCTTTTTCCGCTGTAGCGTGCTGAGGACTGCCGAACCAGCCAGTTGGCGCGATCGAGCGAATATCGGTGAGAACCGGCTGATAGCTGCGGGTCCGCCGCAGCTTGTCCATCTTGTGGCCGTGGCCGTGATCCGACGAGTTGTCTATTCGATCGAGATGAACGAGATCCGGCCGATAGGCGAGCACAGCCAACGCCTCTATCTCGCCGCCGTGAGTGAGGCCATTGCAAGAATGGCCATACATTTCCTCGGCGACGTAGCAGGCCTGCACCGTCAGCACGGTCATGCCGTGCCGACGGTGTAGAGATTCCGCAGCGATTGCGAGCGACGGAATATTGCCCTCATGCCAATTCAAGATAAGGAGATATTTAGCGCCGTGATTGGCGGTTGAGACGCAGATTTCCGTCACCAGCCGCATGTAGGTGTCGGGCGTCAGCGTGATAGTGCCCTCATAAGGCATGTGCATCGGCGTCACGCCGAATGGTGCGGACGGTAGGACCAACGCGTCCATGCGCTCGGCGACAGCGTGGCTAATGACATTTGCGGCGAAAATGTCCGTCCCAGTCGGCAAATGAGGGCCGTGTTGCTCGACGCTGCCGGCCGGTAGAATAACCATCGGTCTGGCGCCGAGCTGCGCCGCAATCTCCGGCTGCGTCAGGTCGATGAAATAGCGGCTGCGCAGCGCCTCACGCGACATGGCGGGCACCCTTTCCGCCACGGGCTTCGGCAAGGATATCTGCAATCGCCACGAGCTGGCCACGACGTTCGATCGAGCGCAAAGCGGCATTAACGACGGCGACGGCCACATTTCCGTTATGGGCGGTCAGTTCGTTGGCTTTGGCGGTACGGCAACTTTCCGCAAACATTTCCAGTTCGATGCGGAACATGTCGCTCTCAGGAACTTTTAGCTCCTCGCGCTTGGCATAGCCGTCCTTGCCGCGCTGGATGTAAAGCGTCGAACTCTCGTGCAGTTTCGCGGGCGTATCCCAGGTGCCAAAATCGATCTCGTAATGCATCAAGCCCTTGGCGCCGAACACGCGCACGGCAAATATGCCAGGCGACGTCCAGCAGGAGCCGACATAGCCAACTTTACCGTCGGCAAACTTCAGAAGCGTCATCGACTGATCATCGACTTCCGCGCCGACCGGCGACAATTTCGACGCGATCGAACCTGCTTCGGCGATCTCGCCCCCAAGATAATGCAGCACATCGAACTGATGGATCGCGAGCTGAGACAACGGCCCACCGGGGGCGCGGTTTCGGTACCAGCGCCAGGTCGCGGGCGTAAGCTCAAGCGCACGTTCGTTAGAAAAATTGGCTTCCAGAAAAGCGACCCGGCCCAGCTCGCCGGCATCGATCGCTTCGCGGATCTTGCGGATGCCCGCCATCAACCGTGCGCTATGCCCGACGGTGACGGTGACGCCGTAGCGGCTTTCCAGCGCTTCGATCTCGAGTCCGTCCTCGAGCGTCGCAGCGATGGGCTTCTCCGTATAGACGTGCTTCTTCGCCATCGCGACTTCGCGCGCCAGCGGCAGATGCTGCTCATTGGGCACGGTCAGGATCACACCCTCGATCCCGGGATCGGCGAGCATGGTCTTGAGATCGGGCGCCGCCGGCACTGCCATCTCACGCGCGAAGGCCTGCCGCTTTTCTTCGGAACGGCTGAAGCCGAGGGCGATCTCGATTTTGTTCGATGCGCGACTGGCTTTGGTGAGGACCTTGGCCCACCGGCCGAGCCCGATAATGCCGACTTTGACCGGCTTTGTGCTCATGAACGCGCGTCTCCCCAGAACTCTCTTTTCTTACCCATAATACCGTATTACGGTAGTCTGGATGGAGCAACCCCTTCATGCATGACGTCACCGCATCATCACCCATCCGCAAAGCGCATGCCCCATTGCGGCATCAGGTGCTCGATTATCTGCGCGAAGGCATCATTGCTGGCCGGCTGGCGCCGGGCTCGCGTCTCGTCGAGCGCGAATTAATCGAGATGCTGGGCGTCTCCCGCACCGTTATTCGTGAGGCGCTACGTCAGCTCGAAACTGAGGGGCTCGTCGCCGCCGTCGCCAATAAGGGGCCTGTGGTCCGGGAACTCACATCTGTCGAAGCGAATGATCTCTATGCCATTCGCGGCGTTTTGATCGGGCTTGCCGCGCGCCTGTTCGTGCAGAATGCGGACCCCACGGCAATGGAGAAGCTGCGGGCGGCGCTCGACGAAACCGTGCGCGGTTACAGGGCGGCCGATCCCGCGCTCGTCTTTGAGGCCAAGAGCCGCTTCTACGATATCCTCGTCGAGGGCGCCGCAAGCGAATCGCTGTCGACCATGCTGGCGCTGCTCCATGCGCGCATCGCGCGCTGGCGTGCGCTTGGCCTAAGCCATCCCAAACGCACTCCGGCGCGCGCCCGCGAAAGCATCGTTGGTCTCCGCGCAATGTTCGCCGCCATCAAAAACCGCGACGCAACGGCCGCGGACAATTTGGCGCGCGAAGAAACTGCGCATGCAGCGACGGAAGTCATTCAACTACTCAAGAGCGCCGAGCGCTCGTCCTGAATGCGCCGGCACTGCCTTCATCGGCAACAAGCTGCATGTCGTAGGCGGGGACGACCGAGCAAGCAGTGACTCCGGCGTCCTTTCCTAATCAGGAGCGGTTGTTGTTCCGTAACGTGTCATTCTGCGAACGCGTATACGAGATAGACTGATTAGGAAACCGTACTTTGTTGGTCAGTTGATGCCGGGAATTACCTGCTGCGGCATTGGTAATGAGGTGCTAGTTGCGCCAAGCCAGAACGATTTGAACGGCAGAAGAGGTTCGAACTTCCGCCCCGAGATTCGTAGTCTGGCCGAGATCATGGTTGTCCTAAGGACTCGTAGCACTCGATCAGATCGGGTTACTCGGCCGGCCATAGCCGCCGCCCCCCGGCGTTTCGAGCGTCACTTCGTCATTGGGCTGCATGACCATCTTGCGCGCTTCGGTTACGGTTTTGCCGTTCACCAGAAATCGGCCAGGCGCGCCTGGCGCGCCGCCGCCGAGACCTTCCGGTGCAAGGATGGTGCGGCTTGCGACCGCATTGAGAAGCCAGGTGCTGGTGGTGCGCATGCGCCAGCCGATCGTTTGTCCGTCGCCGCCACGGGATGCGCCGGCACCGCCAGAACCGGTGCGAAGCTCCTTTTTGTTGAACACGATCGGCATGGACGCCTCCAGTACTTCGACCGGCACGGCGGCGACGCCGGTCGGATAGCAGGTCGCCGAAGGTCCATCCTTGGTCCGCCGCGCGCCCATGCCGCCAGAGTAATTGAACATCGAACTCGTGAACGGCGAGTCGTCGACGTTCTTGCCTTGAATTTGGATCGTCCAGACTGCGCCGGATCCTTCGGCCAGCACGCGGTCCGGGATGACGTGATAAAGCGCCTTGAGGATCGGCATTGGCACATACATGCCGACGACATGCCGCGCATTGACCGGCGCCGGATATTTGCAATTGACGATACAGCCCTCCGGCGCGGTGACCTTGATCGGCGCGAGACTGCCGAAATTGTTCGGCAGTTCGGGATCGAGGCACGAGCGGATGGCAAAGGTGCTGTAGGCGTGGGTGTAATTCATGACGACGTTGATGCCGTAGGGGCTTTGCCCGGAACTGCCGGCGAAATCGATGTGGATCTCGCCCGCCTTGGTGTCGATCGTCACCGCGGTCTTGAGTGTGATGATGTCGCCGCCCGGCACGTCGAATTGGCTTTCGCCGTGAAAAGTACCGGGCGTGAGCTTGCGGATCGATTGCCGCGTCGACTGTTCGGAGCGCGAGATCACCTCCTCCGAAATCTCGTCGATGTCGTCGTAGCCCTGCCGGTCGAGCAAAGCCGACAGCCGCTTGCAGGCGAGCCGGGCGCTGGAGACCTGGGCGGCGAGATCGCCGAAGACGTGATCGGGCGTGCGGACATTACGCCGGATCATTTCATGCAAGACTTTGCTCGGTTCGCCGGCCTCGTAAAGCTTGAGCATCGGGATCCAGAGACCTTCTTCATGCACATCGCGCGCACCGGCGCCGACGCCGTAACCGCCGATGTCGGTGTGATGGATGGTCGAGCCGAAGAAGCCGATGAGCCGGTTCTTGTGAAACGCCGGCAGCATCACGGTGATGTCGAAGAAATGCCCGGCGGAGAGCCACGGGTCGTTGGTGATCAGGACATCGCCGGGATTGAGCGTCTGCGTCGGAAACGCCTCGACGAAGTGCTTGCCGGCGGCCGCCAGCGAATTGATATGGCCGGGCGTGCCGGTGACGGCCTGCGCCACCATGCGGCCGCGCCGGTCGAACAATGCGTTGGCGAGATCGCCCGCTTCGCGGACGATCGGGCTGAACGCGATGCGCCGCAGCGCCTTCGCCTGTTCGCTGACGATGCTGATCAGATTGCTCCAGACGATTTCGAGCTCGATACCGTCCATATTCATTGCTCCTTGGACGCCATGATGCATCCGGTGCGATCGACTTTGGCCTGCCAGCCGGGAAGGATGATGATCGTTGTTTCACGTTCTTCGATGATCGCCGGACCGGGCACGACTTGGTCGCAGGCAAGATCGGCCCGCGCATAGACCGGCGCCTCGACGTCCTTGTCGGCGAAACGCGCCTTGCGATTGCTGCGCGGTTTTCCCGGTGTGGCGCTCAGCGCCGGCACGCTGTCGCGCGACGCCGCCGGGCCGGTCGCGACAATGCGCCAGCTGACGATCTCGATGTCGACTTCCGGCAAACGCAGGCTATAGAGCCGTTCATAGCCTTGCTCGAAGACTTCGCGCAGCCACGCTGGATCGTGCTTGCGCCGCGGGTCGCTTTCGAACCAGGCCGTGACTTCATTCTGCTGGCCGAAATAGCGCATGTCGGCGCCATAGCGGAAGGTGATGTCGCCCGGCTTGCAGCCGGCGCTGAACAGACCCTTGCGCGCATCGTCGACGAGCTGACTCAGAATGTCGTCGGCGCGCCGCCAGTCGAGCGCCGAAAGCCGCGCCAACGCGCCGCGAGAGAGATCGAGCCGCGGCGGCGTAACCAGAGTGCCGAACGCCGAGAGCACGCTCGCCAGCGGCGGGTAAATAACGACCGGGCTGTCCAGCAAGTCGGCCACGTAGCAGGCGTGGACCGGGCCGGCGCCACCGAAGGCAAATAGCGGCAGGCCGCGATAGTCGATGCCGCGGTCGACGGCGTGAGCGCGCGCCGCGGCCGTCATCGATTCGCCGACAACGCGGTAAATTCCGGCCGCGGCCTCAAGGGTTGTCGTGCCGAGCGCCTCGGCGAGTTTGCCGAGCTGCTTTTCGGCACCGGCGCGATCGAGCTTCATGTCGCCGCCAAGAAAATTGTCGGCGCTGAGATAGCCCAGAACAAGGTCGGCGTCGGTAACGGTCGGCTTGGTGCCGCCGCGTCCGTAGGCGACGGGCCCCGGCGTGGAGCCCGCGCTCTGCGGTCCGACTTTCAGGAGCCCAAGGTCGCTGACGGAAGCGATGCTGCCGCCGCCGGCGCCGATCTCGATCATATCGACGGAGGGAATCAGGATCGGCAAGCCGCTGCCGGATTTGAAACGATAGATGCGGTCGACCTCGAAATCGCCGACCACGAGCGGCTGGCGATCCTCGATGATGCAGGCTTTGGCCGTGGTGCCACCCATGTCGAAGGACAACAACCGGTCGAGACCCAGCACGTCCGCGAAATAGGCAGCCGCCAGCGCACCCGCTGCTGGGCCGGATTCCACCATGCGCACGGGAAACTGGCTCGCGACGTCGATGCCGATGACGCCGCCATTGCTCAGCATGATCAGCGGATCGTTGGCGAAGCCGCGTTGTTTCAATCCCGCGCGCAAGGCTTCGAGATAAGGCTCGGTGATCGGTGCGGTATAGGCGTTCATCGCGACGGTGGAAGTGCGCGGATATTCGCGGATCTGCGGCGCGACGTCGGACGAAATCGACACATACATGCCGGGCGCGTGTTTGACGATCAGATCGCGCATCGCCTGCTCGTTCGCAGGATTGATGTAAGCGTTGAGGAACGAGACGGCGACCGAGACGACACTCTTGCGCTTGAGCTCACCGATGGCGGCGATGGCGTTGGCCTCATCCAATGGCGTGAGCACCTCGCCCGTCGCCAGGACCCGTTCCGTGACGCCGAATGTCAGCTCGCGCGGCACCAGAGGCTCGGGAAATTCGATCTGCGGATCGAACATCTCGTAGCGATGCTCGTCGCGGATGGTCAAAATGTCGCGGAAGCCTTCGGTGACCAGAAGCGCCGTCTTCGGCCCTTTGCGCTCGATGACGGCATTGGTGACGACGGTCGTGGCGTGGACGACGACATCGGTCACCGTCGCGGGGGCGACACCGGCTTTCTTGAGGACGGAGTCGACGGCACGGAAAAAGCCGATATCGAGGCTTTCCGGTGTGGTGAGGGTCTTGTCGACAATGGTCTGGCCCGACGCGCTGCGCAGAACGACGTCGGTGAAAGTGCCGCCGATATCGACGGCCAGCGCGTAACGCGACATCCCGTTGCTTCCTATCCTTCGATACTATGTTTCTTATACCGATACTAAACTCCATACCTACACGAGAAATCTGGCTAGATCAAAGCATTATGCACATTGACCCCTATTCAATTTCCGGATAGGTGTTCCGTAAATAAGAAATATGTCTCTCATAGCGAGACAAGGGGGCAGCTTGCCCGCGCCGTGGAAACGCTCGGACGATGTCAGATTTGCTCGAAATCACGGATGACGACGAACGTGCCCAAGGCTCGGGTGTCATTCAATCCGTAGTCACCGCGGCACAAGTCATCGAAGCCTTGGCCGCCGCTGCTCAGCCGGTGCGATTGACCGCACTCGCCCAGCAGCTCGGCGAGCCGAAAGCGAAAATCCACCGCCATCTTTCGACGCTGAAATTTCTCGGCTTTGTCGATCAGGACGCGCAGACCGAGTGCTATCGGCTGGCGCCGAAACTCGCGCATATCGGCCAAGCGGCAGCCGATCAGCTCGATCTGCGGCGGCTCGCCGAGCCCTTTATGATGAGGTTGCGCGATCTCACGCGCCAGACCGTGGTCCTAAGCCTGCCGGCCAGCGGTGACGCCATCGCCAACGCCGTCTTCGACAGCCCCAATCTCGTGACCATCTCGGTGCGGCTCGGTTATCGGCTGCCGTCTTATTCGTCGGCGCAAGGCCGGGTCACACTCGCCTTTTCACCGCCCGAGCTGCAGCAACGTATTCTATCGCGGAAGCTGCAACCGCTCACCCCGCGCACCATCGTCGATGCCGCGCAATTGCGCCAAAGACTGACCCGCATCCGCGAGCAGCTCTACGACGTCGCGATGGATGAAACCGTGCTCGGCATTTCCGCAATCGCGGCGCCAATTCTCGATTTCGGCAACAAGCTTGTCGGCGCCATCGCCGTCGTCGGCACCACACAATATGTCCACGATCCGGTCGATCCGGAACAGCTTCAGCTGCTGCGCGCCTGCACCAAAGCGATCTCGCTCAAATTGAACTCGACTGCCTATGAGGGACTTAAGATTCCCAATATGCGGGAGTTTATCTTCGACTAGCCGACGACAAGCAGCAGGACTGCGGGTAACGCGGTCGAAACACGAAGCGTAAATGGGAGGGGTAATGTCCAAGTCTCACAATGATTTTCGTTCGATGGCGAAATATTCGGTCGCCGCGCTCGGGCTGTGTTTGCTCGCCGGAAATGGTGCGCAGGCCGAGGACGTTTATAAGATCGGCATGTCCGCCGGCTTGACCGGCTATGCGGCAACGGTCGATCGCGCCTGGCGCGACGGCGTCGAGATCGCGGTCGATGCGCTCAACGCCAAAGGTGGCGTATTGGGCCGCAAGGTTCAGGTCATTGTCGAAGATAATCGCTCCGAGCCGCAGGAAGCTGTCACCGCCTATCGCAAGATGATCAGCTCCGACAATGTCAATGTGTTCGCGAGCGGCTGCGTGTCGGCGGGAAATTTCGCCGCGGCGCCGCTGGTGATGAAGGCCGAAACGCCTATGGTGCTGTGCTCCATCCTGCCGCAGCAGCCGGACCAGGTGAGTTGGGCGTTCACGACAATTCCACCACCCCGTTTCGAAGTCGAGACCCGGCTCGATTATCTCAAGAACAAAACCACGATCAAAAAGATCGGCGTCCTGCACGATCCTTCGCCTTATGCCAATGCCCAGAGCGCGGCCGCGGAGAAGGAAGCCGCCGACTATGGCCTCGAGATCGTCGGTAACGAACAATACAAGACCGACGACGCCGATCTGAGCGTCCAGATCCAGAAGATGTATTCAGCGGGCGCGCGCGCCATCATCAAGATCGGGCTGGGCGGCACCACGCTCACGGCGGCGAAGAACATCAAGCAGCTCGGCCTCGACATGATCATGCTGACGAGCCTCGAGGACATCGCCGTGTTCCGGCCAGTGGCCGAGGTGCTCGGCGACAAATTCTTCTTCGTGGCCTCGCCATCGCAGGTCTATGGGGTGCTTCCCACAGGCGCGCTGAAGACGGAAATCGCAAAGTTCCTCGAACCGTGGCGCGCGAAATACGGCGACCGCGACCCCAATTGGGCCGGCCGCGGCTGGGATGCCGTGACGCTGATTGCGGCAGCCGCGACGAAGGCGAAGTCGACCGACGGTCCGAAAGTGCGCGATGCGCTCGAAAGCATCGATGGCTTCCAAGGCACGACCGGGGTCTATCACTTCTCCGCCGCCAATCATCAGGGCATCACGGAAAATCCGCTGCTGCTCGCGACAATCGTCGACGGTCAAGTCAAAGTGGTAAAGTGACGGCCGGCAATGGCAGCCATGCTCGAAGTCAAAGGGCTTTCGGCGCGGTACGGCCACGTCGAGGCTCTGCAACTCGTCGATCTTCATGTCGATGACGGCGAGCTTGTCGCCGTGCTCGGACCGAACGGCGCGGGCAAGTCGACGCTGATGCGTGCGCTGCTGGGACTGGTTCCGACGCAAGGTCGCGTTCGCTTTTGCGGCGCCGACGTGCCGCGCCGCAATCCGGTGGCCGCCGCGGCCTGCGGGCTTGTTTTAGTGCCCGAAGGCCGCGGCATTTTCGGGCCGATGACGGTTGCGGAAAATCTCGAACTGGGCGCCTACCTCCTCAACGGCAACCGCGCGGAATTTGCGCGGCGGCATGAGCGCGTGCTGACGTTGTTCCCGCGCCTGAAGGAGCGCTTGTCTCAGGTCTCGGGCTCGCTGTCCGGCGGCGAGCAGCAGATGCTCGCGATCGGCCGGGCTTTGATGGCGGAGCCGAAGATTCTTCTGCTCGACGAGCCGTCACTCGGGCTTGCACCGCGTGTTGTCGAAGAGATTCTGGAAAAGCTCGGCGAACTCAATCGCAACGGCCTGCCGATCATCCTCGTCGAGCAAAAAGCGCCCTTGGCGCTCAAGCTCGCGCGCCGCGCCTATCTCATGTCGGTCGGCAGCATCGCCGCCGAAATCGATCCTCGCACCGTCAAATCCCACGATGAACTCGCTCATTTCTATCTGGGCTAAACGCAGCGGCGGTTCTGCGCTGCTCGCGGTGTGGGGGCTTGCCGCGGCGCTCGTGATCTATGTGCTGATCCGCGGCGGCTATCTGATGTCCGTCGTGCAGATCGCCGCGATCTACACGATTTTTGTCACCGGCCTGAACATCTTCATGGGCTATGCCGGCCAGGTCTCTTTCGGCCATAGCGCTTTCGCCGCGGTGAGCGGCTACACCTCGGCGGTGCTGACGGCGACTTATGGCTGGGAGCCGTTGCCTGCCGCCGTTCTCGGTCTCGCCGGCGTGCTCCTCTGCGCCTTGGTCATCGGCTATCCGACCCTTCGCCTGCGCGGCCACTATCTCGCCATGGCGACACTTGCGATCGGCTTGATCGCTTATGACGTCGCCGTGGAATGGGGATCGGTGACGCAGGGCTATATGGGAATCTCCGGCATTCCGCCGCTCGGCATCGGCCGCTGGACCATCACCTCCGATCGCGGCGTGCTGGTGTTTCTTATTATTGTCGCAGCCCTCGGCGCGGTTGCCTCCGCCGGCATCCGGCGTTCGCGCCTCGGACGGGCTTTCGTCGCGATAGCGGGCAGCGAGAACGCGGCACGCGCGCTCGGCATCGACGTCGCGCATTACAAGCTCGTGGCTTTCATGATCTCGGCATTTTACGCGGGCGTTGCCGGATCGCTATTCGTGCACGCCGTCGGCTTCGTCAGCCCGGAAGTGTTCGGCCTGCACATGGTCGTGCTCGGCTTCACCATGCTCTATATCGGCGGCATCGGCACCTTCACAGGTCCGGCGCTCGGCGCGCTAATCGTCACGCTGTTGCCGGAGACCATTCGCACTTTCAACGAATATCAGGATCTCGCTTATGGCGCGGTTTTGATCCTCATCCTGATCTATGCGCCCGGCGGCATTGCGTCGCTGCCGAAGCTCCTGTCATCACTCGCCCGCAGGAAGCCCGCATGAGCCTCCTGCGCCTCGACCAAATCACGCGGCGGTTCGGCGGTCTCGTCGCTCTCGAGAGCGTCTCGCTCGACGTGTCGGCGCGCGGCATTACCGCGATCATCGGGCCGAACGGCGCCGGCAAGACCACGCTGTTCAATATCATCTCGGGCTTCAACACCCCGACCACCGGCAGCGTGCTGTTCGGCGGCGAGAGCATCACGGCCGTCGCACCGGAATTGATCGCCAAACGCGGCCTCGTTCGCACGTTTCAACTTGTACAATTGTTCGACGAACTGACGGTGCTGGAAAACGTCAAAGTCGGGCGCCATCTTCACACCCGCGGCGGCCTCATCGCCGCGCTGATTCCAGGCTTTGCATCGCAGCGTGAATCGGCGGTGGATATTGCCGCGCGCGCCCTTTTGCAGCGGACCGGGCTCGCCGATTACGCCGAAGTGCCCGCCGCCGCCCTGCCCTACGGACAAAAACGCCTTCTCGAAATCGCACGCGCGCTTGCGGCCGAACCCAAATTGCTGCTGCTCGACGAACCTGCCGCAGGCCTCAATCGCGAGGAAACGCAACGCCTCGCCGATCTGCTGCGCCAGATCTCAGCATCCGGAACCGCGGTCCTACTCATCGAGCACGACATGAGTTTGGTCATGAACGTCGCCGAGCGGATCGCCGTGCTCGATTTCGGCCGCGTGATCGCCAACGGAACACCGGCCGAGGTGCGACGAAACCCCGATGTCGTCGCGGCTTATCTCGGACAAGCGGAGGCCGCCCTTGCTTGACCTCGTCATGCAGGCGATTGCGAGCGGCGTTGCGGTGGGCTGCATTTACGGGCTCATCGGTATCGGCTTCTGTGTGATCTACAATGCGAGCGGCATCGTGAATTTCGCCCAGGGCGCCTTCGTGATGCTGGGCGGAATGCTGGCGAGCGCGGCTCTGAAAACCTACGGCCTGCCGCTGCCGCTCGCCGGAATTCTCGCCATTTTGATTTGCGCCGGCCTTGGCATGATCCTCGAACGCATTGTCGTGCGCCCGTTATGGGACCGCCAATCGGCAACCTTCGTCATGATCCTCGCCACGCTCGCCGCACAGATCGTCATCGAGCGCCTGACTTTGATCGTTGCCGGCGATCAGCCGAGAAGCCTGCCGATGTTCACCGACCGGCAGCCGCTGCGCGTCGGTACTCTTGCGATCAGCTACCAGTCGCTCTGGATCGTCGGCGGCTCGGCGCTGGTTATCGCGTTGCTTGCATTGTTCTTCTCATCGACCAAGACCGGCAAGGCGATGCGGGCCTGTTCGATCGATCGAGATGCTGCGGCGCTGCAGGGCATTCCGGTATCGCGCATGCTGGCGCTGGCGTTCGGGCTTTCCGCCGCCCTCGGCGCCTTCGCCGGCGTGCTGATTACGCCGACACAATATACCGCCTTCAATCTCGGCGTACCTTTCGCCATCAGCGGTTTCATCGCGGCCATCGTCGGCGGCTTCGGCCGGCCGCTCGGCGCGCTTGCGGGCGGCATCTTTCTCGGCGTGATCCAGGCCCTTGCCATCGTCTATCTCGGCTCTGCGTTCAAGAACATCGCCGCGCTGTCTATACTTCTGCTGTTCCTGTTCTTTCGGCCGACCGGCCTTCTCGGTTCTGCAAAATAGGAGAAAACAAAAATGGACATCCACAAAATCGACTGGAGCGCGATGGAATGGAAAGAAATCCGTAAAGGCGTCGAACAAAAGGCGTTCTCCGGAAGCGCGGCCACGGTCGCCCTGCATCGGCTGATGCCGGGGCATGAGCCGAGGCCGCACAGCCATCCGCACGAGCAGATCGCCTACATCGTGTCCGGCACGCTGCGCTTTCACATCGGCGACCAGGTCCATGATATCGGCCCGGGCGGACTGGTCGTCATCCCATCGAACGTCAGGCATTGGGGTGAAGTCATCGGCGACGATCCGGTGATCAATCTCGACGTCTTCACGCCGAAGCGGCCTGAATACGCTCCTTAAACTCTGGCGGCGGCGCGATCAGAGACAGCCGTGAAGCCTGTGCTTCAACACCTGAGATGTATGACATGAGTGATGTGACATGAGCCAAGCCAGCACCCACCGCACGCTGCAGCAAGGCGACAATCTCGACCAATCCTATCGCACCTTCCTCGCCGAGCTCGAAGCCCGCGGTGAGCTCATTCGCTTTCAAAAACCGGTACATCCGACGCAAAATATGTCGGCTGTCGAATGGAAAACCTATGCGGAGCTCGGCAAAGCGAGCCTGTTCACCAATATCGAGGGGCATCCGGGCTGGACGGCGTGCAGTCAAATCGTTGCCGACCGCCGTAAATGGGCGATCGGCCTTGGACTCGATGAGACGACGTTTCTGCAGGACATCGGGCAGCGGTTTCGCAAGCCGATACCCGCGACGCCGTATACGGGCAACGCTCCGGTCAAGGACGTGAAACTGCTCGGGGATCAAGCAAACTTGCTCGATCTGCCGACAATGCAGGTGTCGGCGCGCGACAGCGCCCGTTACATCCCCTCCGGCATCACATTCGTCAAAGATCCCGACACCGGCATCGGCAATCTCTCGCTGCACCGGCAGCAGATCAACGGTCGCGACAAGACCGGCTTTGTCATGCTCCCGCGTCACGCCCGGGCCGTCTATGACAAATATTCCGCGCGCGGCCTGCCGACGCCGGTGGCAATCGTCATTGGTGTCCATCCGGCGATTTGGCTGTCGGCGGGCTATACGACCAGTCCCGGCATCGACGAACTGGGACTTGCCGGCGGCCTTCTCGGCCAGAGCATTCGCACCGTCAAATGCGAAACGGTGGATATCGATGTGCCGGCCGAGGCGGAGATCGTCCTCGAAGGTGAATTGCTGCCCGGCAATCATCTCGAGCCCGAAGGCCCGTTCGGCGAGGTCACCGGGACCTATCCCGATCCCGGCCAAGCCCATGTCTTCCGGCTCAAGGCCATCACACGGCGGCGCGACGCGATATACTACGCGCTGCACTGCGGCTTTCCGCCGACCGACACGCAATCGACCACCGGCCTCGGGATCGAGCTTGCGACGATGGAGCATCTGCGTGTCGTCGACGGCGGCCTCGATCTGCTCGACGTGCGCTTGCTGACGGTGTCGGGATTGATGACGCTTGTCATCAAGCTGCGGCCGAGAGTGGAAGGTCAGGCCAAGACCGCGCTGATGGCGGCGCTTGCCGGGCCCTATCAGCAGCCGAAAATGGCCATTGCCGTCGATGACGACATCGACGCCTCGGATTTGCGCCAGATCATGTGGTCACTCGCAACGCGCGTGCGGGCGGACCGCGACGTTATCCTCATCCCGAACGTCAAAGTATGGGGCCTCGACAATGCGTCGCCGGTCATTCCCGGCGTGGAGGCGTTCCAGCGCGTCGGCACCAAATGGATGATCGACGCGACCAAGCCGGCAGTGACGCTGCCGAAGGAGCGCGCGCGCTTCGACATGGCGCTGCCGCCGAATTTCAATTCAGTCGACATCAAAGACTTTCTGCCGTGACGAGCCCTTCGCACGCCTAGAAACCGCAATAACCAAGCTAACATCAGGACAAGATCAGAATGTTTCGCATTGCACGAGGAACGCGCGCGCTCAAGGCCTCGACACTCGTCGCCGTCATGGCGGCCTCGTCGGCTTTTGCCGCGCCAGACGCTATGGCGGACGATTATCCGGCGCGGCCGATCCGCATCGTCGTCGGCTTTACCGCGGGCGGTCCGACCGACATTCCCATTCGCTTCCTCGCCGACAAACTCGGCAACGAACTTGGCAAGCCAGTGGTCGTCGAGAATAAGCCTGGCGCCGGGTCGATGCTCGCGACCTATGACGTGCTGAACCAGCCGCGCGATGGTTATACGCTATTGGCCTGCACCTATTTCGATCCGGTCAACACGCTCCTCTACAAGGACGCGCATTACAAGGTTTCGGACATTGCGCCGGTGTCGCTTATCGCGCGTTACGACTATGCCATCGCGGTCTCGAACAATAATCCGGCGAAGACATTCGCCGAGCTCGTGCAATACGGCAAAGCCAATCCCGGCAAGCTGAATTACGGCCACCTCGGGATCGGCTCGAGCCAGAACCTGGTAGCGAAGCGGCTGGAAAAGGTCACCGGCATAAGCATGACGGGCATTCCGTACAAAGGCGCGGCGGACGCACTGCATGAAGTCGCATCGGGAAGGCTCGATCTGTTTGTCGGGCCGCCCTTCGCGGTGATGCCGCTTTACGAGGGCAAGCAGGTCAAAGTGCTGGCGGTGACCGGCAAAGAGCGCCTCGCCTCCGCGCCCGACGTGCCGACCTTGACGGAAAGCGGCATCCCGATCGTAAGCTTTGCCTGGCTCGGCATTTGCGCCGGCGCCGGCACGCCGCAACCGGTCATCGATCTGCTCAACAGCAAGATTACGCCAATTCTCAAATCGGACGCCTATCGGGCGCTCCTCGCCACATCCGGATCCGTTCCGATGTCATCCACTCCGCAAGAGATGCAGGACGTTATCGACGACACGGTGAAACAAGCCGCCCCGCTGGTCGATGAATTCGATCTGCATCTCAACTAGAAAACACCTTTCAAAATTGGTCTCCGAATTGCCGAACCGAGTCTCGGGCATCCCAGTTCGGATATCGAAAAATCCCCACCAGAGACTGATGGCGAAATACGCCATCTATTCTACGGTGAGGCGCAAAGTAATGCCGCAGAGACTCGCCGATCGGCCCTTAGCTCTTTGACCTGGCGCATGTCTTCGGATGATAGGGAAGTACCCGACGGAGACCGCACGGTTGGCTGACTCGGCTGGATTCGAACTGCTAAATGTCAAATCTGAATTCGGCCTTTGAAATGTCGCTGGAATTTCGCGCGATATCCGGACAAACCGCGTCCAGAGACTTTTCGCGCCTCAGCTGACAGGAACGTCACATGCACCTCGCAGCTGAACTGGCTGCCAGGGCGGCAGTCTTCGAGAACGGCGCGATTGCCTACCCGTTCGCCGGACATTCGCCGCTCGTTCAGAGTTCGCTACAATTTTGTTCTGCAACCCACTTCACTTTTTACGAGAAAATTACGCGCATGACGCGGTCGGTTTCCATTTCACATTTCAAAACCTGACACGCCGCGCTGTAGGGCACCCGAAGCGTCGGGCACATATCGGTGGTTACACGACATCCTAGCCGGACATTTTGCGGTCAGTATCCGAGGCGGGTAAGCGTCCGCTAAGCGACCGGCCGCGACTAGCCGAGTAAATCAGCCAGAGCGATGCCGCGACTACGACGAGCGATGCAATCTGAAGCAAGCCCATAGTTTCCTCTCCTATACGCGGCCGAATTTTAGGATTCGGCTCGCGGCGCTAAAACTAACACAGGATTAGTTAATAACAAATCGATGCTTTCGGCAGGGGGCCATGGGCTGATCACCCCGACAGGAGGAGAAGACAAACATTCTGCGCAGGCTATGATAGTGAGAGGCAGTTCAGGCACGATCATTGATGATCGAAACGAAGCGCTCAAATCGCGACGGGCTTATCATTTCTGCCCTTTGCCATGTTGGCATCATAGGCGCAGTTCTCATCTTGGCTTGGGCGGCCTCGCAAAAATCCGCGCCGCAAAAGACCGTGCCTCCGGATGCCATGCAGGTCGAGTTTGTTACCCCGAAGGACATCCCGCACTATTCCGGTACGCCGTCCACATTGCGGACCTCAGGCACTCAACAAGTGGCAGAATCGCAGGCCTTGACCGCGAAAAGCGAGCAGCCACCAACGGTTCCATCGCCGCCACAACCAAAAGACCAATCTCAATCGCAACACAACGCGCCGCCGAAACCGCAAGAGTCGCAGACCGCCCCGCCGCAGACGAAGGCGCCACCGCTCCCGCAGGTCAGCGCGGCGAAAGTAGCAATGGCGCAGCCGGAGCCCGATCCACCAGCGCCTCCCGCCGAGGAGACACCAGATGCACCCGACACGGCTGCAAAGGCGGCGTTCCTCGCGCTCGCCGGCGGACGGTTCGGCGGCGGCTTTGCCGCGCCGCCGATCAATTCACCGCTCGTCGGCTACGACTTTACCGAGCCGTTCCGCGAGCTCCTCTCTACGTGCGGTGCGCTACCGTCTGGCATCAGCCCGACCGAAAAGATCAGCATTACGGTGCGGGTTTTCCTCAATCACGACGGCACGGTCGCGGAGGCGCCGGAGCTGCTCGATGCCAATCCGTCAACTGAACAACAGACGCTGATGCAAAACTTCGTCAGCGGCCTGCGGAAGTGCCAGCCCTACACCATGCTGCCGCAGGACCAATACGGCCAGTGGAAGACACTCGATCTCGTCGTGCATCCGCACAATTACAGCGCCCAATAAAACCGCGTGCCGCGGCGCGCGCTTTGTCGCCACCGACGTCGGTTAGAATCCCACGGTTGCCGGCGAGCCCGATTGCGAACCGAGTCTCCGACAAAAAATCCGGATATTGAAAATTCGCGGCCGGAGACTCGCCGCTCAAACCACTCATCGTTCGCTGTATACGCACGACAGAGACGTGCGGTTACCGGCCTAAGAGGCGGAAGTGCCGGACATTTTTTCGCAAGCCGGAAATGGACTGCAGAGACGGCACTGGCTGGCT
>CAVVCW010000011.1:0-8136 GCA_963746715.1 uncultured Alphaproteobacteria bacterium
GCTCCCCAGGTGCTGGCGGCCAAGTCGTAGAACATGAGCGGTCCCGTGCTGAAGCGCGGGCGCCCTAGAAGGGCCCGCGAAATTTGGACTGATAGGCGAGCTCTGCCGCTTTCGCGTCGGGCTGCCAGTCGGGCGCCCCCGAGCGCACCAGACCATAGGCGGCGCGCGCGATCTTGATCGGATCGGGATAGAATTCCCGTTCGAGCACCGGGCTGGTCGGACACGTGGTCGGCGCAAATCCCATTCGCTGCACATGAATGGGCTTGCCGTTGCGCACGCCTTCGACAACGCGGGCGACGATTTCCGCGCTGGCGCCGCAATTGGTCCAGGCATTGTCGACGACCAGAAGCCGCCCGGTGCGCCGCACCAACTCGATGATGGTGTCGATATCCAGCGGCACCAGCGAAATCGGATCGATGACCTCGGCATGGATGCCGATGTCGGCGAGCAGTTCGGATGCGCGCAGCGCTTCCACCAGCATGTTGGAAATCCCGACGATCGTGATGTCGTCGCCTTGCGTGCACCGGCGCGCCTTGCCGAACGGCACTTCGAACGGCTCTTCGGGCACAAAGGCGTCGGTGAAATAAAGCAGCCGGTGTTCGACGAAGATAACCGGATTGTCGTCGCGGATGGCGTGGATGAGACAGCCCTTCGCGTCATAGGCGTTGGACGGCGCCACGACTTTCAGCCCCGGCACATGCATAAACATAGCATGCAGCGCCTGTGAATGCTGCGGCCCCTGCCCCCAGGATTTGCCGATCATGCTGCGAACAACCAATGGCACTTTGACCTGGCCGTCGTACATGTAGCGGCTCTTGGCCGCGATGTTGATCAGCTGGTTCATGCAGAGCATCAAGAAATCCGTGCGGACGTGAACATGGACCGGCCGCATGCCGGCCATGGCCGCGCCGATCGCCACACCGGTCATGGCATCCTCGGACAACGGCGTGCCGAAGACGCGTTCCGGGCCGAACACATCGACCAGGCCGCGGGTCGATCCCTGGATCGCCTTGTGATCATCAACGTCGAGACCGAAAACAAAAACGCGCGGGTCGCGCTGCATCTCCTGCGCAACCGCCTCGCGGAGCGCATCGACATAGGTCAAGAGACGCTGGTTAGTCTGCGGCGAAGACATTGGTGTGCAGCGGGCTGATGTCGGGGAATGGGCTGGCTTCGGTAAACGCGATGGCATCCGCGATTTCGGCTTCGATGGCGAATCTGCCGGAGGGAGCGATAGATCCTTTCGATGTCGGCTTGCGCGAGCTGCCTGTTCGTTGCAGAGTTCCGATCCATGTAGTTGGACCTATCCCCTCGTGCGCTAATAACCAACGGGGCGCTTGCATTCTAGCCCGCTTATGACCCGGGCCGGTTGGCTTGAGAGGCCAATGCGGTGCCTTCCCGCCATAATTCGAAGTTGGCTGACCTCCCCATCTTAGACTTACATGAGCAAGACCGCGGTGAATGTCAAACGCACATTAATCACAGGCATTACTGGCTCCGGCGGAAGCTATCTGGCTGAATTCATCGTCCAGAACCATCCCACGGTTGAAGTCCATGGCATCGGCCGCTGGCACAGTACCGGCACGGCGGACAATCTCTCTGCAATCCGCTCGCGCGTGACCGTGCACGAATGCGACTTGATGGACTTCAGCTCAGTGCTCGCTGTCCTCGAAGCGGCCAAGCCGGATGTGATTTTTCATCTCGCAGCTCACGCCAACGTCCGGGCATCGTTTCAGACGCCGCTCGCTGTCCTGAATAACAACATTATGAGTACGGCCAATCTATTCGAAGCCGTCCGTTCGGCACAACTGAACCCCGTTTTCCAACTGTGCAGTACTTCCGAAGTTTACGGCCAAGTGGACCCCAAGGACGTACCGATCCGTGAAGAGACGCCGCTCCGGCCGGCGAGCCCCTATGCGGTCTCGAAGGTCACGCAGGATATGCTTGGTTATACGTATTTCGTCGCGTATCGGATGCCGGTCATTCGCACGCGCATGTTCGCCTATTTGAACCCGCGCCGCACCGATTTGTTTGCCACTTCGTTCGCGCGGCAAGTAGCCCGCATCGAATTCGGCCTGCAAAAGGAACTCGTTCACGGCAACGTGGACTCGGTGCGCACGCTCATTGACGTGCGCGACGCCATGCGCGCCTACTGGGACGCGGCGCTCAATTGCACGCCGGGCGAAGCCTACAACATCGGCGGCAAGACCACCGTGACGGTCGGGCAATTTCTCGACGTGCTCAAATCTCGGGCCAAGACGCCCATCTCCTCGCGCCTGGATCGGGCTCTGTTGCGCCCGGCCGACGTAACATTACAGATCCCCGCCACGGAGAAATTTGAAAAGGCAACCGGCTGGAAACCCGAATATTCGTTCGAGGAAAGCGTGGATTTCCTGCTCAGCCACTGGCGACGCGAGGTCGCCCGCGAAGCCGCCGTCGCGAAGTGAACGCAAAGGAAGCGATGGACGGCATGTTTCGTCATGCGCCGCTTCGAAGAGAGTGGCCGTGACAGCTCTTCCGAGCTTCCCGCGGCTTATCGGAGGCAGCGTCGGATGCGCGCAGCGCTTCCACCAGCACGTTGGAAATCCCGACGATCGTAATGTCGTCGCCCCGCATGCAGCGGCGCGCCTTGCCGAACGGCACTTCGAACGGCTCTTCGGGCACAAAGGCGTCGGTGAAATAAAGCAGCCGATGCTCGACGAAGATCATCGGATTGCGTGATCCTCGACGTCGAGACCAAAAATAAAAACGCGCAAATCACGCTGCATCTCCTGCGCAACCGCTTCGCGGAGCGCATCGACATAGGTCGACTGGCGCTGGTTACCCCGCAGCGAAGACATTGGTGTACAGCGCGCAGATTTCGGGGAAGGGGCTGGTTTCGGCGAACGCAATGGCGTCCGCGATTTCGGCTTCGACGTCCGCGTCGATGGCGGATCGGCGGTCGGCCGCAATCAGCATGCCGATCTTGATGAGCTGATCGCTTTGCACCCAGGGCTCGCGTTCGGCAGACGCGCGATAGCCGGCGTCGAAATCCTCGTTCGGACCGACATGCTCCAGCCAGCGATAGGTGCGGCATTCGATGAAGGCGGGACCATCGCCGCGGCGTAGCGCGGCGACGGCGGCACTCGCCTCCGCGCGCAACTTCAACACATCGCCGTCCTCGATGCAGCGCGCCGGAATTCCATAAGTCTCGACACGTTCGCACAAGCGCTGCGTCGCCCAGCGCCGCGTCACCGGCGTGTGAATGGCGTAGAAATTGTTTTCGCAGACAAACAAGATCGGCAACTTATGCAAAGCAGCGAAGTTCAGGCTCTCGGTGAAGACACCCTCTTCGGTCGCGCCGTCGCCAAAAAACGCAACGACCACGCGGTTACTCTGCGTGCGCTTGAACGCGAGCGCGAAGCCAACCGCGAGCGGGATGGTCGTTCCGACCACGGCGCTCGTGCCCAAAACACCATGCGGCATGTCGATGAGATGCATCGAGCCGCCCTTGCCGTGCGCGACGCCCGTCGCCTTGCCATACAGCTCGGCGAACAGGCCCCGTAGCGACGCGCCTTTGGCAAGATAGGCCGCGTGCCCACGATAAGTCGGCGAAACGACATCGTCGGGCTCAAGCACGTCGCAGACGCCGACCGCTACGGCCTCCTGACCGATCGACAGATGAACCGGGCTCTTGATCTTGTCAGAGGGATAGATGCGGGCGATCTCTTCCTCTGCGCGCCTGATCTGGCGCAGCGAACGATAGATCCGCTCGAGCTCGGAATGCGCGAGCTGCGGGTGTCCAGCGGAGTTCCGTTGCATCGACCGAACGCTGCCCTCTATGCGGAAAACCTGCCACCGCCAATTGCAGAGCGGAGAGGCTAGGGGTCATAGCCAACCGGGCATCCGCCGTCCAGCCCACTGCTCTACGATAGCTTCATTGTATATTTCTGGATCAGAACTAGCCGTCTCAATTCGATCTGAAGCCGCTTTGTGCTCGGTCGCATGCCAATATTTGCGAGCGCGCTTGTCTAAGTAAAGCAAGAGCTATGGGGTCTCAAACGCCGTTGGCAACCCAGCATCCCTCTTCTCATGCCCCAGCGGATGCGTCTCAAGCCACAGGCCCCGGGCAGCGGCCAGTGGATCGATAGCGGTCTTGCTCCACCATTTGGCTTCATCGCCGTAGCGGTGGAGCTCGCGATGATGCCCGCGGCACAATGGGACGGTGAACTCATCGCTGACCTTGCGGCCAAGTGCACGGCTTTGCGCGAAGCGCAGGTGGTGGGCATCGCAGGGCTTGCGGCCGCAGACCAGGCAAGATTGCTGAGCGACATGCCGGACGTGCTCGCGATCCCGCACCCGGCGCGGCTCTGGGAACGACAAGGCGCTCTTGTCGATCGATTTCGACTGTTTTGGCTTCTTGGCGCCCCGTCCGTTTGGTTGGGCCGACGCTTCAGACGACGTTCCTCCGATATCGGGGCCCGCTCCTTCCGCGTCATGAGCAGCAAAGCTTAAAAGCTTGGTGCGGAAGCATTGGTCGATGTGTTCGGCATCCGCAGCATTGAGCCTCGTCGTCTTGTCGGGATATCGCCGCTTTGCCCATCGTGCCGCCTCGTCACTGCTGCCAAGTTCGTTGAGTTCGGCAATCATCTGATCGCGCAACCGTGCCGAAAGCTGGGTATCCAGCACGACGGCATCGCGAACCGGCGATGTCTTCTGCGGCCGCTCGATGGGCGTGCGATGGTCAACCCGCCGTTGATCGGCATTGAGCCGGCCATTGGGCGCCATGGATCGGGGCGCCACGGATCGCCGGGCACGATCCGGGCCCGGTGACTTCGTCTGCGGCGTAGGTGCGACGAGATCCGGCGCATCGAGATCGTCTTCGCCGGCAATGCCAACAAGCGTGAACAAGGCATAGCGCCGGGCATAGGTGAGCGCCGCGCCCATCCGATGCGGAGTTGCCGTCTCGCTGATCGGACAGACCGGCCAATCGGAAGCGATCCATTCGCCCGAGGCGTGAGCCAGCACCGTCGTCAGATTGACAATGCCGGAGGCCTGATCGAGCGCGGTGGTCTGGACGGTCGCGATCTCATGCTGGCCGAGCGTCTTGCGCACGATATCGAGACCGCTTGCGAGCGAGGCGTAGCGGAACAGTCGCTCCGGCGCATTGGGCGTTTTGCCTTCGATCGACCCGATCAAGGATTTCTCCGGATTGGAGAGTTCAATCTGCGCCTTGGCGAGCGCCGCAGCTAACGAGGCGATCGATTGACTAGACCGTTGCATGGCTACCCTCCTCGCCTTTGAGAAGGTCAAAGCTCACGGCTCCCGATTTTGAGCGCTTGGCGCGAATGCCATGCCCGATCGCTTCCTTGGCGTCCTCCGGCATAAGTCCCTTAAGCTCAGCCTTGGCCCGCTCATGGTCGAGATAGGCTGATCGGGTCTCGGCAAAGACCGCCGCGAACTCCGCCCAGGCATTGGACGCGCTCATGTCGACAATGCGAATGGCATCCATCTTTGGCTTTGGCGGATCGACCCCAAACAACTGCGGTGGCTCGCCGGTCTCGACGCAACGCCAGAACTTCCGCTCCGCCGTGACAACCAGATGCTGATAGAGCGGATCGGCATGGGCCAGAATCTCGACCCACTTGCCGCCGCCGGTGATGATGGACAACACCGCGGTGCGCGCCGCCACCACCCACATATTGTGCTGCAGCTGCGGCATGTATTTGGCGGCGGCCGCTTCCTCCGAGAACGCCCACGGCAGCATGAACTTGAACTCAAAGACCGCATCCGAGGCCTCGATCCGCCCATCCAAAGTGGCCGCCATCCACCGCACTGCCGGGTGGAAGACCCGCCGCTGCACATCCACGACCACTTGCCCGGTATTGACCTCGTACCAGCGCCGATTGAGCTCTTCGGTCGCAAGACCAAGCTGCACGATGAGATTGCCCGACAGGTCTTTGGGCTCAATCTCCCCGCGCTTTTCTTGCCAAAGCCGGATCAGGGCCGCTTCATCGGTCCCCATAATGGTCCGGGCGTCTGATCCCCCAATAAAATAGCGACGTTCTTTCTCGCGTTTAGCGCTCATCGTGGTGCCCCGTGTCTACCGGACACCCTCCCCAGCATTGAGCCGTTTGGTCGCGTCGCGGTAAATCCATAGCCGGGAGTGAGAGCAGCATCAGAAGAATGTTCCAGGGGTACGAGCCCAGCAAAATTACAATCGTCCAGTAGCAAACAGCCACGATATGCCACCATCAGCGGCATCCCACCGGTGATTGCCACATGCCATTGCTGATTAAGGTTCTGCTGCGGATCGGCCCGCTCCAGCCTTTGGCCTTTCTCGCCCCTATGCTGGGCGCCGCGGCAAGCAATGTGGCCGTTCGTCTTCTCATTCGCCCCCATAATGATCCGGGCGTCACTGGCACCGAGAACGTGTTGCCGAGGTGATAAATCAGCTACTGTTTTCCCATGTGCCTTCACATTTCTCTCCATCAGAACTTCGTTATGAATTAATAACACTGTTACGATAAATATTGTCAACCGAAAACAGAACAATGTTATGATTATTTTGCCTGTTCAATGTCGGATGGCTCGAGCGGCGCTGGGAATGGGGGTCCGCGAACTGGCTTCGGCTGCTAAAGTGTCGACAGACACTGTCGCTCGTTTCGAACGAGGCGAAGAACTCAAAGAACGAACTTTGGAGGCGCTTCAGCGCGCTCTGGAACAGGCCGGAATTGAGTTCCTCGAAGAGAACGGCGGAGGTCCCGGCGTGCGACTGCGGAAACGGCGTCAGAAGAAAAGTTAGGTCGAAAACTAAGCGATCAATGCAGCTGGATGTGCTCAGTCAGATCAAGAAATGCTTTTAATCAAAGCACGCGCTTCCCGAAGAAATTCCTGCAGTCGCCGCCGCTCTAAAATCCGCTCGCGGGTGTACAGACCACTTTTCAATGCATTCTTGTTGCCGCGAGGAGCACCGGATCCCGCTGCGCCGCCATGCATGCGGCATCGTCTCTTTCCACTCACCGCGGGCGACATGCACGGTTTGCCGGAGCGTGCCTTTGCTCCGCAGCGCGGGCTCGCTAACATCGGTTCGGTATTACGACGAGGCCCACCCATCGACTTCGCCGCTGCGTTTAAGGGTGGGCTTGCTTGCCATTTAGGACGCCTGGCATCGTCGCGGCTCCGTTCATCGAAGGAGCGTCTTGGATCGCGTGCTGCGCTTTCTTTAACGGCTGAACCGTCGTCCGATAACGCATAAACGCATCCAATTGCATAAGAAACGTTTGGTTCAGCTTACTGAACATCCGAGCACCCCATTCCCGAACAGGCTGATCGTCAATTTGGATTTTTTGTTTATCCAGACGACTGAGGTCCCAGTGCGCGAGATGGCAAGCCGAAATGAGTTCAGCTGGTAGCTCGAATGTGATGGGCTTTAGCAAACCTTCTCCCATTCGCATTAGTGCAAGTTGGGAGAGAACCACATTCACCGCAAGCATCGCATGGATTTTATCGACTGGTCTGAGATCCTTAAGCACCGAAAGCATAAAGTTGAAATCTTCCTTTTCGCCATGCAATGCGCTGACCGTTACTTGATAAAGCCGACGTACGATGACACGACAAAAAGCATCATCATCAATTCCAAGCGCTTCCTGTGCACGCACAATGTCACGATCGAGTTGCTCACGAAAATCGTCCTCAACAAAGAACCTCTCGCCGGCGAGCCGCTTCTTACTTCGCCGCAGCAATTTCTCGGCGCGCCTTGCCCGCTCGTGATTTTTCGGTTTACGCTTCGCTTCGGCAGCGGGCTTCGCCGGCTTCGTTGGCGTCCCTTGTTTCGGTGGCTGCTCTGATTTGCCGCCTTCTTTGTGCGCTTCTGCCATGGTTCTCTCCGGTTTTTCTCGGTCATTCATTGCCAAAAATGACCATAGGACTCAAATCCTAGAAGCGAAATAAGGCCATAATGTAAGTCGGTGCGGCTTCTTTGCATGGGGTTGTTTTCATGTTTTTTTGAAGTGAAAGACCCGTCACCGGCATCGAAGCGTAAGGAATGCCCAGGCGTTTGAATACGCGGGCGGGGCTAAGTCCCTCCCTTTAGCCGCGTCGGGAATTCATTTGTAGGCAAAGACGATAATCAACGGCTGTGAGATCTTTATTTGC
>CAVVCW010000012.1:0-5643 GCA_963746715.1 uncultured Alphaproteobacteria bacterium
CTCAAGAAGACACTTGGCGCCGCCACGCGGACGTGAGCAGCCGAAACACTTCGCAGGCCGCGACCAAGCCAATGAGCCAAAGCACACTCAGGACGCCGAGCCGGCCGACGATTGCGAATGTGAACGCGCCCTCGCCACCCAAAAACGGCGTCACCGCGAAAAGAACAAGCTCGTAGGCGACGTAAGCGCCGAGCAACGCGCAGGCGAGGGCAAGAGGAGCGCCGGCCCGCGGCAACGCGCGCAACATCGAATAGGCCAAGACAGTTGCGGCGAGCGCGGCGGCGCCAATCGCAAAGCCCCACGCGATCGCATTCGCGTCGACCGGATAGTGGAGCATGCCAAAACCGATCCCCTGGTTCACAAGCCACGCGGCGGTCACCATGAGGAGTGCAGGCCGCAAGGGAAGCATGGCCGCAGCGACCACGGCGAAGGCCGCGAACGGCGTCGCGCAAGCGAAGGCGAAGCTTGCAAGCGCACACGCCGCCGTCAGCAAGGCAAAGCAGAACATCGGCGCATAGCGCTGTTCAACTGGCGCGAGTCGGGCGGTCGCCCCCGCCGGACGGGACATAATCTCGAAAGCCATAAGGCATCTCCTGTTGAAGAATTTTTAGCACGAATGGTCGGAAAGATCGATCACGACAATGCGACTAGTGGACTGCCTCCATCGGGTCGGCACTTTCCGCTAAGTCGGATTGAGCCAAGTCGGAGCGTTCGTAGGCGGAAAGCCACGCCGCGAGCGAACTGGATGACGTATCCGAGGCCTGCAACTGCCGCAGTGTGGTCCGAACCGAGGTGCGCGAGGGTCTGTCGTTGCTTATTCCTGTTCCGATCGGTCCGTGTCCGGCCATCACCAGGTAGATAACGCGACGCTTGAGTGCGACACTCGCCGGATCACCATAACGCGAGAGCAGAATCTGAAATT
The DNA here is from genome assembly GCA_963746715.1 of uncultured Alphaproteobacteria bacterium. Classification (GTDB taxonomy): domain Bacteria; phylum Pseudomonadota; class Alphaproteobacteria; order Rhizobiales; family Xanthobacteraceae; genus BOG-931. The sequence goes on from CAVVCW010000012.1 coordinate 923, forward strand.
TGGTGTGGCGATCGATCTGAAATGGCCGGTTCCGGCCCATGCCGTCTCGCAGCGGATGCGGCGGATAAAAATGCGCGCACGGAATCCATCCCGGCGGCACCGGCTCGGTGGCGGCATGCGTCCGATGATGCGCCAGAAGCTTTGGTAAAACGTGGGTATGCGGTCCCTCCGGGCTTTTGCCGTCCGCCGGCGGAATCGGCTGAAATACCTCGACACGACCAAGCTTACTCATGAATACGCGGTGGGGATTGGCGTGAAGGACGACACCCATCGCGCCGCTGTCGGTGGCGAACACGGATTTGCCAGTGTGACGCCTGAGCGCAGTAATGACCTCCGGGTCGCTGGTTCTTATGCAGGCGTCGACCTGAAGAGTCCCGAGCCCGATATCGAAGAGGATTCCACCACGATCGACGTCACGCAGGGATTCGTCATCGGGACCCAACTCGGTGAGCTCGGTGCGCTGATTCATCGGGGCCGTCTGTTGCGGCAGACAAAGCGCTATACGCTGGCTCCAGCTCTGTGTCGTCAGCGATTCCGATGCGAACGGACGTAACTCCGGATGGGGGGCGATGCGCAGGCCGCCTTTAGCCGTTATCGCGGATACCGTTCCTGTGCCGGACCCGACCTTCACGGCCTCGTCGGGTTCGCGCATGAACTCGGCGATGGCCCCGAACGACCCGATGCTCCAGGCGGTTTCGCTGTCGGCCAGTTGGGCAGCTAAAAGATCCGTGATGCTCTCGGTCATGAGGCGCCTGCGCTGCGTGGTGTCGGGCTCGGTGGCGTCGGTGTGGTCAAGCCGGGGCCGGACGAGGCGCCGCCCGGCGCGCCGCCCAAGGTGAATCTGATGCCGCCGAACGCACCAAAACCGGGACGAACAAAACCCGCCGGATCTTCGTAGTACTTGTTGAACAGATTATCGATACGCCCGAACACGGTCATGTTATCGGTCCAGGCATAGTTGACGGCCAGATTGACGGTCGTAAAGCCCGGTGCCTTGATGTAGGGACTGAAGCCGTCGGGCGGCACGGCCTGACGACCGATATCCCACCACGGGCCAACATAGAGCAGCGTCCCGGACACCGACAGCCGGCTCGTCGCCTGCCAGTTCGCCGTCAAGGACGCCTTGTTCTTCGGCCGCCGCAGCAGTTGCTGGCCCGAGCAAGGAGGAGACGTGCAAGCAGCATTCACCGAGTCGGCTTTCGCGACGGTGTAAGTATAATCAGCGCGCAAGTTGAGATCCTTGCTGACCTGCCACGCGGCGAAATTTTCGGCGCCGAATGTCGATGCTGTGTTGACGTTGCCAAGTGTAACGACGCCGGGCATCGTCGTATCGACTGTTGTGATCAGGTTGTTGATGTCGTTGCGAAAGTAAGTCGAGCCAAAGCGGATTCTGTCATTGGCGAGGGGCTGCTCGAACCCGACGTCCCACCCCTTGCTCTCCTCCGGCTTCAAGTTTGGATTAGCCAGAAAATCCGGAAAGAAATTCACGTATTGCTGGTCCAGCGACGGCGCCTTGAAACCCGTGCCATAGGTCGCCTTCAGTTTCGTCTCGGTTCCCGGAACGATGTAGACGGGAGCCACGCGCCAGGTCACGTGATCGCCAAAGTCCTCGTTGGCATCATAGCGTATGTTCGAGACGATGAAGAACCGCTGGGTGATCTCGTTTTGCAATTCGAGCCAGCCGGCATCATTTCGGCGTTCGGCGCTGGTCTCAAAGAATGTGGCGTCGCCGGTCCCGAAGTCCTCAACGTTGCTCGAATTGGTGCGAAGCGTCTCGTTCTGGTCCTCGGCGCCGACAACGATCTTTTGTCCTGGCGCAACCTGAAGCTCGCCGCGATAGTCGTATTTGACCCGCGTTCCGAGATTGACCGACTGCGGTGTCACCACTGGCGACGTGAGGAAATTATCAAATGCATTAGGGTCGAAATTCCAACTGCGCGAATTCGTGTAATTTACGCCGAAATAGTTCGTGAACGCGGTCGTGGGCGCCCACACGACTTCGCCGCGGCCGAAAAATTGGTGGTCCTTCTGCATACTTTGGATCGGCTCGGCAAAGCTCGTCGGAAAGAAATTCTCAAAGTCGTCGCCGGTGAAGTGAAGGTTGGAATCCGTGTAGCGGCCGACCAGATTGACGGTGACAGTATCGGACAATTTGGCGCCGAGCTTAGTCGAATAGGTCCAGTTGTCGTAATAGTCATTGTTGCGCTGCTCGCCGGGGGCCAGATCGTAAGTCGGCGTCACCGGCGTCGACGTCGATTGGAAGTGCTGGACGTTGAAGGCGTAGTTGAAATCGCCTTGCGATCCGCTCAGGCCGGCATGCTGGTTGAACGTCCCGAACGATCCGCCTTCCGTCGACAGTGTCAGTTTTGGCGGGCCGCTGCCGCTCTTGGTGGTGATCGAAATCACGCCGCCGATCGCGTCGGAGCCGTAGAGGCCGCTTTGCGGCCCGCGCAGGATTTCGATGCGCTCGATGTCGCCGGTCAATAACTGGCCGAAGTCGAAGGACGCATTCGGATTGCTGGGGTCCGACGCATCGACACCGTCGATGAGCACCTTCACATGATTGGAATTGGTGCCGCGAATGAACACCGAGGTCTGACCACCCGGGCCGCCGGTTTGCACGACATTCAAGCCGGGAGCCGCAGCGAGCGCATCTGGCACGGTGCGAAACTGCCGCGCTTCGATGTCGCTCGCCGTAATAACGGTTACCGAGCTTGCGGTTGTTTCGCTCGGCGTCGGATTGGTCGTCGGACTGACGACGGTGGCATCGCCGGCGGCCTGATTTGACGGTCTTGTCGGCGGCGCATTGGTGACGGAGATCGTCGGCAGCTCAACGGTCTGCGCGAACGCGGCGGAGGAGAATGCAAGCACAAGTGACGTGACGATAGCGGACGCAAAGGCACAGCCGGCGCAGCGGAAGCTGCGCCGCATGGCGGCAAAATCGGGAAACATTGAGACACCTCGGGCAACACGCTCTGTGGCACGTCACCGCGAATTAGGTGTCCCTCTCATCCAATAGGATGATTGGTTCGCCCACCGTCAGCAGTCCCCGACCGACAGCGCTCGCGTATGACCACGGCTGACGGCAGGTCTCCTGGCTCGCGGGTCTTAATCTTTCGTCGCCTTCCCAGGACCCGAGATCCCAGTGGACATGTGACGAAAAACTCGCCGCTTACAGTTGCGGGGGCAGCCGCGGCGTTGAGCGAAGAAATGCCCGCACCGCGTTCCCTTTTGATCCCCAGATGGGGAACCGTCGCCGACAACATAAGCGCGGATGAAAGCATTCGTCAAATCGTCTCTTTTGGATGACGACGCAATGTTGCCGCCGTAGCATAAGTCCAGCGATAGAAAGATTTGGCGACAGCGCCTTGCATCGGCTAAAGCGGGGTCGCACGCATGAACCGCCACCTGCGGGGCAGGACTCATGAAAAAAATTTTCGTTATCGGTATCGGCGCGGGTAATCCCGACTACGTCACAGTCCAGGCCATCAATGCGCTCAACGAGGTCGATGTATTTTTTATCATGGATAAAGGACAAGAGAAGGACGACCTCGTCCGCCTGCGAAAAGAGATCTGCGAGCGCTATATCAAAGACAAATCCTATCGGATGGTGGAGGCGACCGATCCGCCGCGGGATCGCGCGGCTCCATCCTACGAACCGGCGGTGCGGGCGTGGCATGACCAAAGAGCCAGCATATACGAGCGGCTGATAAGCGAGGAACTCGGCGAAGACGAGTGTGGCGCTTTCCTCGTATGGGGCGATCCGTCGCTTTACGACAGCACTTTGCGGATCATCGACCAGATCGTCGCCAGGGGAACTGTCATCTTCGAATACGAGGTCATTCCGGGCATCAGCGCGATTCAGGCTTTGGCGGCAAGACACAAAATCACGCTTAATCGGATCGGGCGTTCCGTTCACATCACGACGGGCCGTAAGATTATTGAAGGCCTGCAGAATAATCTCGACGATGTCATCGTGATGCTCGACGGCGATTGCTCGTTCAAAGCGGTCGGCGATTCGGGCTTCGATATTTACTGGGGCGCGTATATCGGCACCGAAGACGAAATTCTCGTGGCCGGGAAACTTCACGACCTCATGGACGACATCGAGCGGATGCGGGCCGAGGCCAAAGCGCGGAAGGGCTGGGTGATGGACACGTACCTTCTGAGAAGGCGTGGCGACTGACGCTTCGCCGCCGAATAGCGCGCCACGGAATATTTAAAAGGCACCGGTTGTGCGACCTGGGACGGCGAAAATGGGGTATGGGCCGCCTCCAGATGAATTTTGGTTCTTGACTGGTTCCGAAAGCCCCACCCATTATGTCGACGGTGGTTCCCGCAAGGGATCAAATGGGAACGCGGTGCGGGCGCATATTTGTGCGCTCTATGCCGCGGCTGCCCCCGCAACTGTAAGCGGCGAGTCGATGGCCAATCTTGCCACTGGGAGCGGGTAACGCTCCTGGGAAGGCGGCCAAAGACGGTGACCCGCGAGCCAGGAGATCTGCCACCAGCAACGAGTCACGCGCGTACGCGTTGGGCGGGGTGTCCTGGCGTAATTGTAGAGTCCGGTTTGTTTTGCGGTCCGCACAGGGGCGAATGGGACCGCCGATCAGCCAAAATCGCGGTGACAGGTTCGTTCTTCGCCACTGGTGTGTGACGTGGAGCCTGTCGTAAATCGCCGCCGCAAGCGCGGCGGCTGTCATCTATTCCATTCCCTTCTC
>CAVVCW010000013.1:0-196469 GCA_963746715.1 uncultured Alphaproteobacteria bacterium
TGAGCTGCCACGAGCAAAGGTTTCAATATGACCGGCGGTGATAACGACTATGGTGACGCGTTCAAAGAAGCGAAACTTGAACACGACCAACGGCGGCAAGGTTCCGCAGAGGCACAGCGTTTGCAGGCGGAAGCTGATGCAGACACCGCTGCATTGAGCGATGTGGTGCTACCTCAGCTACAGGCCGCTGCTCAGAAATTGGAGCCGCTTGGCGGCAAAGTAGATATTCGGCAGTACGGCCGCACTGGCAAAATGCTTCGGCCCACCTCGGTCTCCTTTCGCATAACGGATCAGCAGCGCCATGAAAGCCGCGTCTATTTGATTGTTCCACGCGGGGGAACGGTTACCGTCACGAGCGGTAACGGTTTTGACTTAACAGGGCAGCCTCGCCAACCCAAGAACGTAAGCGAGGAGGTCGGTATCCGGCGCCGCGATGATCTCACGGTCGAGAATGTCAAAAAGCTAATCTTGGGCGCAATCGCGGAATACCGGAACGATCGCGAACGCGCCCAGCATGCGGCTAACGACGACCCGAAATAACGCGACGGCTGGTGTGGTCGATGTCCGCTTTGGGTCATTAGCTGCCGCGACGAGCATTTAGCTCCGTGTCCGCTATTCCCCCGAAAGCTGCCGCGGAAGGTGCCGACAGGCGCGGCAGCTAAGGCCCAAGAACGGACTCGCGGCGGCTGTTATCAGCGCCCCATCCATGGCGCTTACGTGCCGGTGGAGGGGGGCCGTCCACAGCTTCAATTGATCGTCTTGGTTGTTCAAGGATTATTAACCGTATGATGACCAACTGTTCTGGCCTCAATTTATACGAGAGTGTTTTGGTATGCGCGTATTGCTTATTGAAGACGATAGCGCAACCGCGCAATCGATCGAATTGATGCTAAAATCCGAGCGCTTCAACGTTTATGCGACCGCTCTCGGCGAGGAGGGCATCGATCTCGGAAAGATCTACGATTACGACATCATCCTCTTGGATCTGAACTTGCCGGATATGTCCGGCTTTGAAGTGCTGCGCAAACTGCGCGTCTCCAGAATAAATACGCCGATCCTAATTCTCACCGGCCTGGCGGCCCTCGAAGATAAGATCAAAGGTCTCGGCTTTGGCGCCGACGATTATATGACCAAGCCGTTCCACAAGGGTGAGCTGGTCGCGCGTATTCATGCCATTGTCCGGCGATCCCAAGGACACGCAAATCGGTCATCAGCATGGGCGATCTGTGTGTCAAACTTGACAGCAAGACGGTCGAGATCAATGGCACGCGCTTGCATGTGACCGGCAAGGAGTACCAGATGCTCGAACTCCTGGCGCTGCGCAAGGGCACGACGCTCAGCAAAGAAATGTTTCTCAATCAACTCTACGGCGGCATGGACGAGCCGGAAATTAAGATCATTGACGTCTTCATTTGCAAATTACGGAAAAAGCTGGCCAGTGCATCGGGCGGCAAGAACTACATCGAGACAGTGTGGGGCCGTGGCTATGTAATGCGCGAGCCAGCCGAAGATGCGGTAAGCGTCCCGACAACTTCCCTAGCCGGGGCGAACTCCCCTTATGACCGAATTCGAGAGCAGGTCGCGAGTTAGGGACGCCAGCGGGTTAAGTCTTGAATGTCCGCTTTGGGTCAAAAGCGGACTCGAGGCCTGAGCAAAGGCGTGGCTGCTTTACCCCCGTGTGTGGACGGCTCCGAGTTGGCAAGGACTTTCTTCACGCTTGCAGCATTGGTCGGTGCGCCCGTGTGTTCGGCCTTTCAGCGCGGTTCACCTGACCGCTGGCCATAATGCCCTCCGCGGATCAGGTCCCGATCGAAAGCCCGCATTCGACAATGCGTGGGGGTAATTGGGTTGTCCTGATCGCCAGATCGACCGGCTCTGCATTACGTGCTGTTCGTCCTCCCAACCTTCACATCACGCCACGGCACTTCGGCGCGATCTCGTTAGACCCTTAGCCCGGCCGGATAATTGTAGCGTTCACCCTTGGCCATGATCGCCCAGGCCATCCTTGCGATCTTGTTGGCGAGTGCGATGGCCGCGACCTTCGCTGGCCGCCGCGCCAGCAAAGCGGTGAGCCACGGCCGATGCTTGGTGCCATGGATTTTGGCGTAGCGAATGACGGCGAGCGCGCCCGTCGTGAACAAGCTGCGCAGATAGCGATCGCCTCGTTTGCTGATACTACCAAGCCTGTCCTTGCCGCCACTCGAGCTCTGCTTCGGCACAAGCCCGATCCAGGCCGAGAAGTCCCTTCCTGATCGGAACGCCTTCGGATCAGCAACGCTGGCAACCAGAGCGGTTGCCAGTGCAGGGCCCACGCCCGGTATATCGTCGAGCCGCCGGCTCGCTTCACTAGATCTGTGCCAGGCTATGATCATCCGATCGAACTGCAGGATCTGAGCCTTCAGCATCTGCAGTTGGGCGCCGAGAGCGGCGACACAGGCGCGGGCAACCTCGGGCAACCGCTTGTCACTTGCATCGGCAGCGACGCCGAGCAGCTGCTCGACACCATTGCGTCCGACCGGCGCGACGATCCCGAACTCTGCAAGATGAGCGCGGATGACGTTGATCACCGAGGTCTGCTGGCGAATAAACAAATGACGGGTACGGTGCAGCATCAGGCAGCTCTGTTGCTCTGGCGTCTTGGTCGCGACGAACCGCATATTCGGCCTGGTGACCGCTTCACAGATCGCCTCGGCGTCAGTGGCATCGTTCTTATGGCGCTTCACATACGGCTTCACATAGGCCGGCGGCATCAGACGGACAGAATGGCCAATCGCCTGGAGTTCGCGCGACCAATGATGCGACGAGGCGCAGGCTTCGATACCGACCAGGCACGGCGGTAGCTTTTGGAAGAAGGTCATCACGTAGCGTCGCTTGAGCTGCCGGCGGATGACTACATTACCCTCCGTATCAACGCCGTGGACCTGAAAGACCGACTTCGCGATATCCAGACCGATTGTCGTGACCGTTTGCATGGCTAGCTCCTCCAAATCGTGGGAGCCTCAGCAGCGCCCACATCCATGGCACTCACGTGCCGGGTGGTGGAGCCGTCCACAGCATCAATAGCTAACTCATCCGCCGCTCTGGCCGGTGGCCAGGAGCAGCCGAACCGCTGCGCCGGAGAGAGGTGTTTTCGAAAAATCCCGCCGCCTCATCTGGCCGACCTAAACCAAGGGATGAGCATCGAAACCCGCTGGCAGTAATTTCGGTATTCGTCGCCGAACAGCTCGATCAGATCGCGCTCCTCCAGAAAGATGCCGACCAGGATGTAAGCTGTCGTCACACCCGCGAACAGCGCGTGACCGACGGTCATGACGGGTGCCACCCAGAACGCAATGATGAAGCCGAGATAAATCGGATGGCGTACGATCCTGTAGAGCACTGGCGTCTTGAACCGCATAGTCGGCATCGGCTGGCCGGTGAGATTATTGGCAACCTGATGCAGCCCAAACAGCTCGAAATGGTTGATTAGGAACGTTGAGGTCAGCACCAGGAGCCAACCCACGAAGGAAAGCCCAGTGATTACCATCGCGGTCGTCGGTTCGGTGACCTGCCATACCACGGTCGGCATCGGGCGCCATTGCCAGAACAGCAGGATGAGCGCGAGACTCGCGAACAGCACATAGGTGCTACGCTCGACCGACTTTGGCACGACCTGTGTCCACCATTCCTTGAATTGCCGGCGTGCCATCAGGCTGTGCTGCACGGCAAACAGCGACATCAGGAGGATATTTACGATGAGCGCTTCCGTGACCGGCACGACGGCGCCGGTGTCGATGGTCTTGGGCACCACCAGGCCGGTCACGAAGCCGATGGCGTAAAGGAAGGTCAAAAAGAAAACGATGTAGGCTGCTAGCCCATAAATAAACGCCGCAATCTTTCCCATTGTCGTCTCCATTCGTTCGCTGAGCTTATTGCCCAACCGAAGTGGCGCACTACAAGATCTTCGGTTGATGCGTCGCTGCGGCACAAGCAGGTTGCGCGAGTGCCTGCGGCACCCGTGACATGAAGGAAGGAAGGAATTTCAGATAAACGTGCCCGGCCGACGGCACCAGGCTGCCAATTGTCAGAAGCGGGGACGTCGGTGCGTCGCCGTTTTTCAGGCAGCTCTCAGGCAGGCAAAGCGCCTATCTGTGAACCAACGTTACACCGTTTCGGGCATAATGCCTAATGTCCGCTTTGGGTCAAAAGCGGACATGACACAGGCATGGCGCGATGTCCGCTATTGCACCGAAAGCAGACATCAGACCGCCATCGCGGAGTCCGCCAGGGGCAAAGGTGAAAATGGTGCCGCGACAACGTGGAATCGCGAGACAAACGCCAGCCGCTTGTAGTAGGGCTGCCCTAAGCGGCCTCTTCTACGGAGGCTCCGCAATAACGGCTATTGAAATCAATCTCCTCCGCTGGACCCGGGCGCTTGAACAAATATCCTTGTAGAGACGTCACACCTGCCAATCGCAGGAGTCGATACTGGTCGAAGGTTTCGACGCCCTCAGCCGTCGTCGCGATATCGAGACTTTGAGCCAAAGTTAGCGTCGCCGAAATGATTGCAGCACACTCGCTGCGCTTGGTCATGTTTTGGGTGAACGACTTATCGATCTTGATCTTGTCGAACGGGAAAGCTGCCAATTGACTCAGCGATGAGTATCCCGTTCCGAAGTCGTCGAGCACGATTGTGATCCCGAGGCTTTTGAATTGCCGCAACGCAGGTAAACACTCTGCCGCGGATTCGATCAATGCCGTCTCTGTAATTTCGAGCTCCAGCCGGTCGGGAGACAATCCGCTTTCGGCAAGCGCCAGCATCACGACGTCGGCGAGGTTTGGCTTTTGGAATTGTATCACTGACAAATTCACCGCCACCCTAACCTCTGACGGCCAACTTGAAGCTTGTGCACATGCCGATCGCAACACCCATTCCCCGATCTGCGTTATCATCTCGCAGATCGTGAAGGACTTGCAGCGTGCCGAGGCAAAGGGGGTTTAGTGTTTAGGCGTGGTTAGTGTGATTAAACACTAAACACACCCAACCCCAGAGTGGAAGGTTTAGTGTTCCTACGCTCAATGTCGTATTCATAAGGGATCCGCCGCTTTGTCACCATTTCATCATAACAACATTGCAATTCGGTGTCTGGATAATGTTCTCAATAAGTGAACGCAGGCGATCCGACGCGTCCGCCGTTTGTTCGTCGTAGAAGTGACGATCGTATACTCGAGACATCGCGCGCGTCCGCGTCGGGGCAGCGGGATTTGAACCTGCGGCCTGGAGTTCCCGAAACTCCCGCGCTGCCAATCTGCGCTATGCCCCGCCGTTCTCGCTCGACGCGGCTCTGTCTACACACGCTCCACGTAAGAGCTTGGCCAGAAACTGGTCATACGCACTTGCGGCGACAGATGGCATCGGGCAACGCTCAAGCAGTCGCCGCGGCAGCAGACGAAGTGTCGGCGCTAAGGGAGCTGTGGCAGGCGGCGCAAGCGCGGAAATTGGCGTCTAAGGCGGGGCCTAAGAGTCGGAGGGCCGCAAGCCGCCGTGCCGTCTCGGTGAAATGTCTGACATCTTCCAGGGGTATCGGCCGGCCCAGTACCGCTTCCTCGCGGTAGGATAGCCATTTCTTCAGCACCTGATAGCCACCTATGTGAAACTCCCACACTGAGTTCGGCACATTTCCCCAGTACGTCTGAGCATTGATCCAAACGTCATGTGTCGTCTCACCGAAAAACGCAGCCTTCTTCTGCGCCTCAACCTCGGTTGTGGCGTAAGCCCGCGTATCCAAGTGGCCGCGCGAAGGCATAACAACACCCTTTTCGCTGCGGTTTCCCCAGCCGGCCGTCATGCGCCAATCTGCTTCAGCTCCTTCCGCAACGCTTGGTGTTGCTATGGTTGTCCAACAGAACCATAGCCGTGGCTCATGTTTCGTAGACGATTTTCGAGAGAGCTTCGCGTTTATAAATTACTTTTAATTACAGTTTCATCCTCCCAGGCGCGCCCGAGAGGATTCAGACCTCTGACCCTTGCCTACTCAGCTACGGCCGCGTGAAGCCTACTCGTTAAACAACGGCGCTGTGCTCGGTTACCCGAAGTGACGAAACCAGTGGCAGAGTCCGTGCTGATCGCTTGATCAATCGAGGAAAAACTCCCGGGGCGCCATCATTTGGCGACCCCTTTTCTTCTCTGCAATTGCACCACGTTGTCCCTCGGAGGGTTCACAATACTGCCGACCAAGGCCGCAAGCCTTTTCAGTGCGTCGGCCTTCTCCTCATCGTAGGAGTGGCGATCATAGACACCCTCGACACCCGCGATCGCATGCCCCAAGACGCGCTCCGAAATATCCGGCCGCACACCCGCACGGCTCAACAAGGAACGCGCGGTCCTTCGCAGATCATGGATGACCCAGGGCTCCATGTCCGAAAGTTTCTCGTCCAATTCCGCCTTGCGCTGACTGAATGAGTTGAACGCGGTCACACCCCGCCCCGGAAAAACATGGGGGTTACCCGCGTTACGGGGCTGCTGATCAACGATCTCAAGGACCATCGCCGGCAGTTTGAGCTTACCGGCGGTTCCCTTTTCACGGCGTTCAACGCGTATCGTCCATTCGCCATCCTTAAAGTCATCCCACTTCATGGTTGCGACCTTGTCGCGTCGCTGGGCGGTCAGAAGCGCTACTTTGAGGAGCGCGCCGAATGTCTCGTTGGCATCCGAACAAGCGTTCCACAGCGACCGAATTTCGTCATCGGTGAGAATGCGCGCCCGAGCCATCGGTTTATTACGTCGCATCCCCTTTACGATCGGCGACGTGTAGTTTTCATCGCGGCTTTGATGCCAGGTCATAATGGCGCGGATAACTGCCAGTACCGCATCGGCCTGTGACCTGCCTTGGTTTTTTCGATGCTTGCTCTTTCGGGCGCCGTCGCCATCAGTGACCTTATCTAGCAGATTGTTGACCTCACCTCGCCGGATTTCCAGAAATGGACGATCTGCCCACTCCGGGTACAAGTGCTTTTCTAGGATGCGCTGGATTTCTGACCTGGATCGCAGCCCATGAAGGCCGACGTAGCGTTCGATCCAGTTCTCGGCGACCTCCTTGAAAGTGCCAACTGAAGCCTTTGCCTCAAATTTCTGCGGGTTTTCCCAGAGCTCCCGCGCCTTCGCTCGCGCGTCCTTAACTGATATCTGGGGGTACGATCCAAGCTTACGCGTTCGAGCCCTCCCGTTGTGATAGGTCAGCGCGCGAAACGTCTTTGTGCCGCCGTAGGATACGACCAGCACGAGCGCGAGGCCGCGCTCAAGTGTATCGATGTAAGTAATTTGTCGTTGCGACACCGGGTCGGGCGATCTGACGTTTCTAACAAATGCGTCTGTAATCGACTTCGCTGGCATGAAGGGGTTTCACCCTGATCGCTACGATTGCAATTTTATCCCCCTCTCCATTGAGGGATCTAGGATCGAAACCGGACTATCTGGATAAGTCATACTAAGAGTTTGGGTGATTGGAAGCATTCTCGCGATTCCAGAATCGAACTGAGCCGATTTGCTCTGAGATGCAATGTTGTTGAAGAGCCCTAGCCGAGTCACTTTCCCCGACTACCGCAATGTTCTCATTTCAGTGCGGACGAGGGAAAAGTTGCATGGTCAAGATCACGAAACTACCACCGGGCAAAGCAATCGGCGCTGATGATTTGCAAAATTGGTCACGTCAGCGCAATGCCGGTCGTAGCGGCACGCGCGACGATCGTCAGGAGGAGAAGCGGCTGCGCCAACAGAGGCGACGGCGCCAGAAATGGCTGCGCACGCATAGTCGCAGTTATCCTCGCAAGGGTCTTGTCGACATCGCCTTCGAGGAAGGACCGCTCGACGACTGAGATCCATCATCTCGCGCGGTGATGAGGAGGTTTCAATAATCAATGTGATAGGAAATTCTGTGCCGTGCATTGAAAAGTCTATGAATGAATCGATTTCTCTAGAATTACATCCGACTAATCATTTGAATGATTGGAAGCATTCTGCCCCTCAGCAGGTGATTTGAGTGGATTTGCCGAGACCTGAAATACTTCGCCATCCAACTCTTAATCAGCGGGTCCAAGGTTCGAGTCCTTGTGCGCCCACCACTCCACGCCTGAATGCTTGTCAAAATCCGACGCGGCGGAATTGGAGCGGGCCGTTCCAATTTGTGGCTGTCGCTTCAATCGGCGCCGCACATCGCTTGCTTCATTTGCCGTTAAAGACAACGCTGCTCGGTCGCCGCTGGGAAAGCCGGATGCCGGTTGCCGTCTGCCTGTGCCATTCTCGTATTGGCATGGCCGGATAGCCGCCGATCGCTTCGCCTTCCTTGACGTCGCGGATGACCCCGCTCTTGCTGGCGATACGTGCGCCTGAACCGACGTGGAGATGGTCGCTGATGCCGACCTGTCCCCCGATCATGACGCCGTCGCCGACGACAGTGCTGCCTGCGATACCTACTTGGCCGCAAATAACGCAATATCGTCCAAGCCGGACATTGTGCGCGATGTGCACGAGGTTATCGAGAACAGTCCCCGCTCCGATGACGGTGTCACCGGTCGAACCTCGATCCACCGCGCAGTTCGCACCGATCTCGACGTCGTTTTCAATAATGACACGGCCAAGCTGCGGAATGCGCAATCGCCCATTGCCCGTGGGCACGAAGCCGAAACCCTGTCCGCCAATGCTGACGCCGGACGCGATCCGGACTCGGGCGCCGATGATGGCGTAGCTGATGCAGCTGTTTGGCCCGACTGCGCAGTCGTTGCCGAGCACGACGCCGCTGCCGATGACGGCGTGACAAGCGATGTGACAACCAGGCCCGACTTCCGCGCCTGCGCCGACGATGGCTCCAGCGTCAATTCGCGCTCCCGCCCCGATGACGGCGCTCGGATCGATCCGCGCATCAGCGGATATCTGCGGCTCCGGCCGACTGGACGGATAATACAGCAGGCCGATCCGGGCAAAAGCGAGCTGCGGTTCGGCCACACTCATGAGACACACCCCTTGAGGTCCGTTCCGGGCCAAGTCCGGGGTCGTGACAACGGCGGACGCGCGGGTCGCGTGAAAGGCGCTCAGGTACTGCGAATGATTGAAGAAACTGAGTTCGCCGGGACCAGCCGTCTCCAGCGATGCGATATCGCAAATCATTACGTCTTTGGTTGAAGGATCCGGAAGCGCGGCACCAACTTCCGCGGCGATGTCCTCAAGACGAAATGGGCCGAAGCGCCGAAAGAACCGCGGATCAGCCATCGTGTACTTCTCTTCCTGTTGTCGAATGTGATCATCGAGGGCCGACATCTATCGCTGATAGCCGCTAGCATATTCAGAGTCGTAATCTTGATCGCGCGTGACTGATTAGGCCGTCACATTAGGCCGTCACTGGTGCCGTGAGTTCACGGAATGACACCAAACGGTTCTGTTCCTCGTCCCACAGCGCGAGGCGCACACAGCGAAAGCTTTCGAGGAGCGTCAACCGGCCGATCGCGCGCAATTCCGGATGATCGCGCAGCACGTCCGGCAATCGGTAATACGGAATGCGACTGCAGAGGTGATGCACGTGATGGACGCCGATATTCGCCGTGAACCAGCATAGGAAGCCGGGCAGGTCGTAATACGAGCTACCCCACAAGGCGGCGTCGTGCAGGCGCCATTCGCCGTCTCGCGCCCACATCGTGCGCTCGAACTGATGTTGCATGTAGAACAGCCACACGCCGGCCGAGGCGGCCAGCAGCATGATTGGAAGATGCACCAGAAGAAATGCCGTTATGCCGATGAACCAGACCAAAATGGCGATGACCAGCGCGATCGCGAGATTGGTCGCCATGGTGCTGACCCAGGGCTGCCAGCCATTGCGCATCAGCCCGACCGGCAGACGTTGCTGCAGCAGGAACAGATAGGCGGGGCCAAGACCGAACAGAATCAGCGGATGCCGGTAGAGCCGGTATTTCAGCCGGCCCCAGTACGAAAGCGCGCGATATTCGCGCACGGTCAACGTATCGACGTCGCCGATGCCGCGGTGATCGAGATTGCCGGCGGTCGCATGGTGGACGGCATGGGTGCGGCGCCAGAAGTCGTAGGGCGTCAGAGTCAGCACACCGATGACGCGGCCGACCCAGTCGTTCGCATGGCGATGAGCAAAGAAAGAGCCATGACCACAATCGTGTTGGATCATGAATAGCCGCACCAGAAAACCGGCGGCCGGAATGGCGATGAGCAGTGAAATCCACGCATGACCCAGCGTGAAGGCAAACCAGGCGGCGACCCATAGCGCCACGAGCGGCAAGGCCGTGATCACAAGCTCGGCAATGCTACGAATGTAATTCGGCTGGCGATAGCCGCCGAGAATCTGTGTCCATCGGCGCGCGTCGGGCCCTGAAACACCTGAATTATGTCCGATGTTCAAGATGGTTTCCGCAACCGGCGTCAGCGACGTTTACTTGCTGCTTTCCGCTTCGCCGGACGCTGTGCCGCCTGCGGCTGCGAATCGGTACTTTCCTTCGCCTTCGCGAGGCGCAGAGCGCGAAGCCGCGCCATGTTGGCCAGAGAAGCGCGATTCTCGCTCTGGTATTCGCGCATGGCCTCGGTCTTGTCGCGCTCACGTTCCGCTTTCGCGGCGGCGACCAGCGACGGCTTCGCATCCTGTAAAATCGTCATCGGCTCCTCCTTCCAAAGGCGCAGCAATGAAGAGCCCCACGCGTCAACGCGGGGCTCTCGAACCATGAAGCTCTGCCAGTACATCCGTGGTCAGAGCGAAATGGCCCTTTGCGCGACCGATCAGGCGGCGCGCAGATTGTCAGCCGACGACTTGCCGGTGCGGCGGTCGTCAACGACGTCGAAAGAAACCTTCTGACCCTCGTTGAGGGTGCTCAAGCCCGCGCGTTCGACCGCGCTGATATGAACGAAGACGTCCTTGCCGCCATCCTCCGGCTGAATGAAGCCGAAGCCTTTTTGGCTGTTAAACCACTTCACGGTACCCGTGCTCATCAAAATGTTCCTTCACTGCGGGTATGCACGTGGAACTTGGCGCACGATGTCTCGCCGCCAACATTCCGGTTGTCGATTTTGGAGAAATGTCTGAAACGTGCGCGCCCGTAGCGGCGCGAAGCGGCCCAGTTCGTTCGGCCAAGTATCGATGAGTGCAATATAGCAGTCGAGTGGGTTTATTTCAAGGCAAGGCCAAAATCGCGTTCTTGCAATCAAGAAGGCTCAACGGCGGCCGGCGTCTTTGCCCAGCATGCTTAATTGGCGTCGAAATTCGGGATTGCCGCAATAACAAGATCGCTTTCCGCGACGGCTCGCTCGTAAGCCTCGTCCTTGCTCTTGATTCGATATTGCGTCGTTCCGTCGTCGGTCAGCCGCAGGCTTACGATCCGGTAGGCGCCCTTGGCCGCGGAACGCAACGTCGAAGGGACGAGGCCGACTGTCTGACCCACTTTGAATTTATGAGCGCCATCTGTCATCGCGCCGTCCCCTCATTTGTCGCTCGGACTTTTTTTCACGCGCCACAACTGATAGCCGTGATCCCTGATCGCAGTCTCGATTGCCGCGCGCGATAGTTTATAGGGAAATTCGCGGTCGGGAGCGATGGCTCCGGTGGCGTGCCACGGCTTGAACTGGCTTGGCAGCTTGTATCCCGCCAGATCGCCGGCGAACGCGTGCAGCTCCTTATTTGTCTCGGACTTGAAGACAAATATCCGTATTGTGCCGGTGGCGGCAGCGTCCTCTTTGCTCATGTCATCCTCGATAAATCGCGGGCTAGCGCCGGCGAAATTGATTGCGCTGCGGCGGACGACTGGCCGACGCGGCCCGTTCGTCCTTGTGACGAAAGATCAGGCGACCTTTTTCCAGATCATACGGCGACACTTCGACGGTGACCCGATCGCCGGCAAGAGTCTTGATCCGGTTCTTCTTCATTCTGCCGGCGGTGTAGGCAACAAGCGCGTGGCCGTTGTCGAGCTCAACGCGATAGCGCGCGTCGGGCAGTATCTCGACCACCAGACCTTCGAATTGCAGAAGTTCTTCTTTAGGCATGTGCTGATCCCTTCGCACACGGCGCACGCACTACAGCGATCTGCACAAGACGCGCAGGACCGGCATTGCGGGTGAGCGGGACACCCCACGCGATCGGGCTGCCAGTGAATTAAAAAAAGCGAGCCAGAAACCGTTAGCCAGAAGCCGTCAGACGGTGTCTATACGCGCGGCGCGCACAAAGTCCTTTCATAAGGACTTCAACGTCCTTTCATAAGGACTCCAGCTAATATGGGCCGAAGATGTGTTCGTTTCAAGGTCCGATGGCAATCGGCCGAGGGCGAAGTGGCTGCGATTGATGCCAATTTCAGCTTTCTTCCGCCGTTTCAAAGATTATAGCGACGGTCCATTGCTGCGCATGTTGGGGCGCGAGGTCGTGTCCCGCTGATATTTCCCATTCACCAACTTGCCGAAGTCCCTCCTGCAAAGCCCACCATCGTGTTGCCACGTCCAAGACTTCCGTCCTCGTGGAGCCGGTGAAGGTTTTTCTGTTCATGGTTCGCTCTTCGACGAGTTTAAGTGGTGTCTCTCTCCGATTTCCGACCGTCCTCTCGCATTTGTGCTAGGACATTGTTTCCAAGATCTGTCCCCGATTGCAGGAGCAGCCGAAGGCGCGCCGCGCGATGGCGCATCTGCTTCGGGCTCGGCCGCTGAAAGCGAGGTCATGACATTCGACTATTCGCTGCCTGCCGAATTGTACCTGGCAAAGCGCGGCGGCGATCAACGCAAGCGGCGTCAGTATCGTCGCTTCCCAACAGCCGCCGAGGCCATTCGCTTCGCGGTCGAAGATTTTCCTCCGGTTCGCACGCTCAATGCGTGGATGCAGGTCGGAGACGAGAACTTCGACAGCAGCGGCATCCAACGTTTGTATGAAAGCCGCGGTTACCCCGGCGCCGCCGAACATTTTGAAGTTCAGCTACCATCGGAGTGAGTTGCGCCGTCATTGCAATTACAGCAGTCGCACCCCGAGACGGGCGTCGATGATCTGCTTGGCCATCGTGATGATGTCCTCTTTGGGACTTTTCTCAAGATTGGCCGGGCTGTCGAGCAGTGGGGAGGTTGCCCCATGCGAATAGATCGACGCTCTCCAGCCTTTGCAGACCGGATCAATCTCCAGGCGGTAGCCTTTATATTCTACAATGTCTGTCGTCGACTTGCTCTGTGTGCGCCTTTCCGAAAAGTCGGAAGGCTCTGGTTACGTGCAAGCACTGTCGTTGTTATCGCTCGGAAAAACGTGCGCGCAAATCGGGGCTTCCGAGGCGCCCGGCGGACGGGTTCCGAGCCATCACTTGAGTGGATCAGCATACCGCATCGGACCGCTTTAGTCCATTCTGAATGTCGCCGATACCTGTGACTCGCCGCGCCTGTCGAGCGTGATCGAGCACGGCATCACATCGGATTTCGCCTTCGGTGCGATGTCTTCGTGCCCGCCGGCGAGCGCCGGCCGCTGCGGCTCGTCAGCCAAGCACGGTGGCCTCTGCTTCGATTGACGTCAGCTCCACTGACGGCGGTCGAGCCATTTGTTGATCATGGCATGTGCGAGCGTCTCCGCTTGCTCGCGGTCGCCGCTCATTATTTTTCCGGGCATTTCCACGTCGCTGGGATGAATGGCGACGAGCCATTCATCGCGCTCGGTCCGGGCGCGGATCGTGTACCTTACGCCTCTGTACTCCATGAAATGAACATTGCGCTCAAATCAAAAACCGAGCAACGAGATACGCCTCGTGTGTCCGCTTGCCCCGCGCCTGAGCTGAGCCTTTAAGGTTGCTTCGATTGTTCCATTCTAAGGACTCGCTATTCGTCTGGAATAAGCGCAAACTCGGTACAACGGGAATAGCCTCTAGGTCGTAAGACTGCGGGTCAAATAAATGCCCAATATTTTGGACGACGCCAAACGAGACGCCGCCGAGTGCCGGCGCACTGCCGCAGCCGAGACCGATCCGAACGTTGCAGGGCAGCTACTTGCGATAGCCGATGCTTGGGACAAGGTTATTCGTGCACATGACGAGGATATGCGGCGCTTAGCGCGTGAGGCATTACTGAGCGTTGCGACACGGTCGGATCGGCTGGCGGAGCAAGCCCGCCGGGAATCAAGCCAAACGTAAGAGCGCCTCGCGCCGGCGATCGACGTTTTAGGCTCAGACCCTTCGCGCCACCGGCACCTTCGGCAGTTGCGCGACGCGCGTTTGGCTCCGACCGTCCGCGCATCGCAAGGAAATTTTTAGAAAGAGCGCCGCGTGCACGAACTGCGCCAACGAACCACCGCGATCCGCCGAAAGGATATTTAATTGACCTATGTCGTCAACGAGAGCTGCATCAAATGCAAGCTGATGGATTGCGTGGAGATCTGCCCCGTGGATTGCTTTTACGAGGGCGAGAACATGCTCGTCATCCATCCGGATGAATGTATCGATTGCGGTGTGTGCGAGCCCGAATGTCCGGTCGATGCCATCAAGCCGGACACCGAACCCGGTATGGAAAAGTGGGTTGAGATCAACGCCCAATACGCAAAGGCATGGCCCAACATAACCGTCAAGAAGACCCCTCCGGCCAACTCCAAAGAATGGGAGGGTAAGCCGGACAAACTCCAGCACCTCTCGCCAAACCCCGGCACGGGCGATTGACCGCGCCCAATCGAATCACGGCCGCGGTAATGGTGAGGAAGATATTTCGCGCCGCATCGGTCCCAGACTAGCCTCGGCGCCGCGCAGAACGCCGCGATCGAGACGATCAATTCACGATGAAATTTTTCGGTCGCTGTCGGCACCGTCGTTATCGCCAGGGGGAATGGCGGCAAACGAGCTGTCGGCGCCCGCATCGGGACTCAAATGGCATTCGGCCACATTGCGCTCGTAGTTTTCGGTCTCGCTTTTGATGCGGTAATATACGTCGATTGCCTGGTCTTCCATCGGCATCTGACGCACAACCTTGAAGAGACCGGGTTTTTTCTCGCCGATAGGCGTGTACTCGACGGCTTGCCCGACCAGAAACTTGAATGACATCAAACTAAGTCCCTTCCGTATCGGAGGACAAAGATCTGAAATAGTGCTCCGCATATTGATAGTAATTCTCTGCGCCGACCGTATTGCCGTTTTGGTCTTCCGCGCGAGCGAGCGCCATATACCGCTCATAATTTCTTTGCGCGCCGCTGGCGCTATTTTGCGCGCTGTTAGCGTTATTGGAGTTATTAGGATTGGAACGGTTGGCGCCGTGGGTCCACCGCCTCGAGCGTGCGGCTGACGACCTTCTCGGCCCAGTCTGTCGCATAGTCATGATGCCTTTGTCACTTTGCAGAGCGCCCGTCTTGCAGAGCGCCCGTCGTCCAGGGCGCTGTCCCAGCGTAAATTCGTGGGCGATGGGAGACGATAGACGTCTCCTGGAGTAAATGATCTCGATCTCTAAAGCAAATTGGTTCAGCCTTCGTGAAGACGCCGACCGGATTTAGCGAAATTGTCCGGGTCTTCCCATTGGGAAGCCGGCGTGATCGCCGGCTCCCCGCCAGAGGTCTTTATTTCTGTTGGGCGCTTTTCGTATTCGCCGTCTTGGAATGCTCGCTTGCGTTTTGCGCGTGCTGCTGGGCTTGGGTCGAGTGCTCCTTGCCCTTGGCATGGTCATTCTTGCCGTGAGCTTCGGCGGCGGCACGATGAGACTTTGCCGCGGACTCGTGATGTTCCGCCGCTTGGTTGTGTGCGTCTTTCATGTTGTTTTTCTCATATTGGCCGAGAAATTTCGGCAGCCCGAAAGAGCGTCCTCAATAGTGGCCGAATAGAGAGCCTTTGTTGTTTTAATCGAGCGAACCGGTCTCCATCGTCTCAACATCAAATAAAGTCCCGGCGCGTACTTGTGTTTTGGTTGCGGCACCACAAATACATACCGACGGCAAGCAACGGCTTGCCTGGCGGTTGCCCACAAAACAGCGATATGCCGAAGTCGCCGTTCACTTACGGGCAGCGCTGCTGTTATCGGCGAGCACAGCTTTAATTTCAAATTTCTAATCGCAGAGTTGATCGTGGCTCGCGTTGCGGATGCTGCTTGCGTCCGCAACGGACACGCCACGCGCCTCTGTTCGCGGCCGAACTCTGAAATTTTCGTCATCCGCTTCGCGGGCGGATAGGGATGAGGCCAAACATGGAATCGGCGATCAATCAAGATACGCAACGTTCGCACGATCCACTGTGGATCGACAGGCTTCATATCAAGAACGTCGACGAAGCGAGCGCGCTCGCCCAAGCCATCGTCGACACGATCCGCGATCCTCTGCTTGTCCTCGACAAGAACCTGCATGTTGTGACGGCGAACCGCTCTTTCTACCAGACGTTCGGTATGACTCCCCAAGATGTTCGCGGTCGTCCGCTTTATGGTCTCGGCGACGGCCAGTGGGATATCCCGGAACTGCGACTATTGCTGGTCGACGTCGCGCCGCAGCACGCTGTGATGCAGGCTTACGAGGTCGAGCGGGATTTTCCCAATATCGGGCGGCGCACGATGCTCTTGAATGCCCGCGAAGTGTTCAATCACAGGAATGCCGAAAAGCTAATTCTCCTGGCGATCGAAGACATCACCGAGCGATGCGCCGCCGAACGGCTGACGGCGGAACTGCTGCGACAGAAGGATACGCTGTTGCAGGAGATGCAACATCGTGTCGCCAACAGCCTGCAGATCATCGCGAGCGTGCTCTTGCTCAAGATGCAGTCGGTCCATTCGGAGGAGACGCGGCTGCATCTTCGCGACGCGCATCAGCGCGTCATGTCGGTAGCGACCGTGCAGCAGCAACTCCAAGCCTCGGGGCATGGCGAGCCGATCGAGGTCGGACCTTATCTGTCCAGGCTATGCGACACCCTGGGGACCTCCATGACTGGCGACAGACAGCCGATCTCCCTGAAAGTCGAGGCCGGCCCCGGCACGGCGGAATCCGACGAATTGGTCAGCATTGGACTGATTACGACTGAACTCGTGATCAATGCGCTGAAGCACGGATTCCCGATTGGCGCCGAGGGCTGCGAAATATTGGTCAGATACGATGTCGATGAATCTAACTGGCGGTTATCGGTGTCTGACAACGGCATCGGCGTGCAGACCGACGGAGGTGCCCGCGGACGTACCGGGTTGGGAACCACCATCGTCGAAGCGCTCGCGCGTCAGCTCAAGGCTTCCGTCGAGATAACCCGTCTATCGCCGGGAATGGTCGTATCGATCGTCCACGTCGCGCAACAGTCATGAGGCCACGCACCGTCATGCAACCCGAGATCAGACCATGCCGATAGGACTCATCCTCGTCGTCGTCCTCATTATTTTCCTGCTCGGCGGTTTCAGTGGCCGCTTTGGCGGCTACGGTTACGGCTACGGACACGGTGGTGTCGGCGTCATCGGCGCCATCTTGATCATCGTTGTGGTTCTGGTGCTGCTTGGGCAGATCTGAGGTGAGAACCGTCGCGTCAAAGCGATCTCGAATAATCAAACAAGTATCTTGGGTGACTACATGACGCTGACAAACGGCATTTTCAGGTTCGTACAGAGAGCGCTGTGGATTTACATTGCGGAAGCGGTGCTGGTCCTGGGGCTCATTTTTATGATTCACGCTTTCACGTAAGCAAGTTGCCGCTTCCGGGCAATCGACCAACGCGTCATCGCAAGAGAGGCTTCACATGTTCAACACCAAGCAATATCGCGCGAAAGCGGTCGAATACGGAGCTCGCAGCAAGGAAGCCACCGATCCGAGCCAAATTCGCGAATACAAAGAGTCGAGTGACAGCTTTGGCTCGCTTGCTGAAAATGAGGAATGGCTCGCTGACAATTTCAATAAGACCCTTCAGCCGTTGGACGAAAAGCGATCCATCCATACCGCTCTCGCCGCGGAAGAGGAGCATGTTCTTCGATGCCTCGGCGCTTCGGTCATCATGCAGTGGAACACGATTCCCGCCAAACTCCAGCGCGAGCTCTTTGACACTGCCGGATCGATGGGTGAGCTGTTGGCGACGGCGGAGCTGAGAGGACAAATCGCCAGGTTCTTGCATAAGCATAAGGACGACGGCCCGGCGCCGCCCAAGGGCCAGCAACAGCAGACGCAGCAGCCTAGCCAGGACACCAACAAAATCTAATTGCTCGCTTGCTAAAGCGAAGCTCTCCAAGACAGGGAAGTATTTCGGCATGACGACACCCATCGCGCTCGTCGAGGATGGCCCCGGCTCGTACAAATTCACGTTTGCTTCCAAGCGCGGAGAGGTTTCCGGTCGCGTGACAGTGGGCATCGAAGGCCCTCCGGACCGGCGGTCGGATTACGATAGGGACCAAGCGGCCAGGAATCAGGTTCTGGCCCTCTCGAGGGAATTCGCGGAGGCATGCGGAGAATGAGCTCCACAGACACCACAAGCTCTGAAGCGTTCGATTATGGCGCCAGCGCCGAACTGTTCTCGTCGAGAAGCAGTACCGGCCGACGGCGGCAGCCGCTCGACTATCGGCGTTTTACGTCGGCCGCGGAGGCCCTGCGGTTTGTCATCGAGGACCTTGCGCCGCAGTTCTTTGTCGGCGCTTATCTCCAGGTGGAGGAATCGAGATACCAGGGCGCCGAAATCCGTCGCTTGTACGCCAGCTCGCACTATCCCCTGCCCCGACGGGCAGCAGAAGATCCAATCGCATGATCGCACGCTCGCTCAGCGAAACCGTCGTGTTCAGCAAGCCCTTTCTGTTGAGGGGCGTCGATCGCATGCTGCCGGCGGGAGATTATCGGGTCGTAACCGATGAAGAATTGATCGAGGGACTTTCCTTTCCGGTCTACCGGCGCGTTTCGACCATGATCTTCGTGCCGGCGACGCAGGGGCCGTCGGCCATCGAGATGGTCACGATCGATCCGCTCGATCTTCGCGGTGCTCTGGATAAAGACGCCGCACCATGATCCTACCGCGCAAGGACGCATTCATTTGACCATTCTCGATGTGTGGCACACGACCACCTACCGTTATCGACGTCCCGTTCGGCTCGGCGATCACCGGCTGATGCTGCGCCCGCGCGACAGTCACGATCTTCGGCTCATCGAAACCAATCTGAAGCTTTCGCCGGCGGCAACGATACGCTGGAGCCACGATGTATTCGGCAATTCCATAGCCGTCGCTTCGTTCACGGAGCCAGCGAACGAGCTGCGAATTGAAAGTCATCTTCGTTTGGAGACGTTCGCGCAAAAACGTCCGGCGTTTCAGATCACTACGGAAGCCGAGACCTATCCATTCATCTATTCCGCGGACGATCGTATCGACTTGGGCCGATTGCTCGATCGGCAGTATCCTGATCCCACCGACCGGGTCGGATCATGGGCGCGCGGGTTCGTGCGCAGCAACCCAACCAATACCCTGGCACTCCTCGCAGACCTGAACAGCGGTGTTGGTGCATGGATCTCCTATCAGAGCCGTGAAACCGAGGGGACACAGACCCCGGTGGAGACCCTGAACCGTCGCTGGGGATCGTGTCGCGATTTTGCGGTGCTCTTCATTGAAGCGGCCCGATGTCTCGGCTTTGGCGCCCGGGTCGTATCCGGTTATCTGTATAATCCGTTGAGCACAGCAAGCGGCGCCGGAACGACACACGCGTGGGCCGATATCTATGTTCCAGGCTCCGGTTGGATCGCGTATGACCCGACCAACGGCACCATCGACAGCAGCGACTTGATTCGCGTTGCGGTCACCCGCGACATCAGTCAGGCAATTCCGGTCGCCGGCAATTTTGTCGGCGCTTCCGATAGCTATCTGGGTATGACCGTTGAGGTCACCGTAACACCGCAACGCAGCGGAAACCGCAAAAGCGCCGTCGGATGATTTACACGTCGGCATCGATTCCGCCTCACATCGGCGACGGCGGACGCGGCTGCGAAATTCGTCACACATACAGCAAGGAGCAAGCATGAAGCCGGAACACCAGGAGCGCCGCAAGATCATCCGTGAGTGGATGGCCCTGCCGCAAGACAAGCGCCAGACCGCGGCGCAAGTCGAGGCCTTCGCCAGGAAGACGATGGGGAGAATTGCATTCAGGCCGGATCCTTATCGGCAGATTATGAGCTGGGTCCAGCCCCGCGCCGGCAGGCAATGAACCGGCGAAAGCAACCTTGGCGGCCGCGACACTCGCGGCGCGAAAGGCCAAAAATATTTCCAGGTCCGGCAAGCTCGACGGTCACACCGCCTGATTTCGATCCGCTGCCAATTGCTGCACTGATCCGTGGATCGGTTCGCAAAGCTGCTCAGCTGAGCCATTTTATATAGCGAGTGAGGCGCGGCGTCCGCGCAACGGATGATCAGATGAATCTATATGGCGGCATGTTCCGACTTTGGGCCGTGGCGTCGCTGATATGGATCAGCTTCATCTTCATTGTCGCATATCAACAGATTTCCACGCTGCGTCAGGTCTCAATCGCCGCCTACACTGGCTATGCAACTCTTGCCGTTGCGCCGGTTTGCGGCACGTTTGCGATTTTGTTCATTAGCGGCTGGATCGTCGCCGGATTTATTCGCCCGCACTAGGGCGTGGACTCATTAGTGCGAAGCCATAGCCTTATCGAGGCGAGCTGAACGAAAGCTAGGTAGTTCGCTGCTAGCTTGTCGTAGCGCGTCGCCACCCGGCGGCATTGTTTAATCCTGTTGAAGAACCGCTCGACCTGGTTGCGAGCGCGGTAGAGATACGGGCTGAAGCAGATCGGATCATTTCGATTGCTCTTTGGCGGGATGTTCGCCCACGCGCCTTTCTTCATCGCAAGCTTCCTAATCCAGTCTGCGTCATAGCCGCGGTCAGCAAGCACCATCGACCCGGACTTCAAACGAGACAGCAGCTTTCCGGCAAGTCGAACGTCGTGAGCCTCACCGGGGCTCAGCGCCAGCCGGATCGGCAGACCATTGCCATCGACCAATGCGAGGTTGCGAAGGTCATGTAACGGCGAACGGGTGAAAGAGCGACGGCTATGGCTATGCGAAAAAGCGTTTCGGGATTGACATTGATGACCGATTGGTCATTTATTTAAGTATGCCCAGGCCATCCAACCCTGACGTTCGCCGGCGACTGATTGAAAGTGGCCTGACACTCATCGGCAAGCAAGGCTTCGCCGGCTCCGGAGTTGCGGGCATTACCGCTTCCGCTGGAGTTCCAAAGGGATCTTTCTATCAGTATTTCGAAAGCAAGCAGTCTTATGCAATCGAGCTGCTTGATGACTACTGGAGCGCGATCGAGGATAAGCACGCAAAAGTGCTGCTTGATGACGGGTATGCTCCTCTCGATCGCATCGCCCGGCACTTCCACTCGATCGGCCAGGACCACAAACAGCAAAAATACGCTCTTGGATGCCTTATCGGCAACCTTGGGGTCGAGATAGCGGGGGCTGGCGAGGATGCACAATCAAAGCTGCGTCAAATCATAAAACGCTGGGCAACGTTGTTATCGGATTGCCTGAAGCAAGCGCAGGCGGCCGGCGATCTCGATCGCAAAGCAGACGTTGAAGAACTGGCTGCTGCGCTCATCGAATCGTGGGAAGGCGCCGTCATGCGATCGAAAATCGAACGAAGCGGAGCCGCTTTCAAACGATTTGAGACGGTTGTTTTGCCGCGTCTGCTCGCCTGACTCCCTGTCTCAGACGTCAAAATCATAATCCGCCGTGCCTGAAAAAAGTTCTTGCCAATCATGTCGCGATCCAGCAATAAGTGACCAGTCATCTATTAACGAGCTCAGTCCACTGATCCGGATGTCAGCCGACTGACCAGACACCGACTAGCCTGGAGACAACCGATGCAACTGATCGCGCTCAAAATCCTCGCCGCACTGGCGAGCAACGGCAATCTCGCAGCCGTGGCCTTGCTTGCCGACCTCTATTTCGACCAGAGGCGTGTCCGCACCGCGACACGGTCTTAGGTCCAAGATCTTCGAAAGAAGCTGCTGCAGGTTTCAACCCGGGCCGGCGGAAGTCCCCTCAACCAATCGGGTTCAACGCAAGAAGGAGAAGTCACATGTCTACCAATACCAAGCCTTCCATCGTGTTCTGCCATGGTCTTTGGGCCGACGGTTCGTGCTTCAGCAAGGTGATTCCCACCCTGCAGGCCGATGGTCACGAAGTGATCGCCGTCCAATACGGGCTCAACAGCTATGCAGATGACGTGGCCACCGTGAAACGCACGCTGGGGCGGGTCAACAGCCCAGCCATACTCGTCGGTCACTCGTACGGCGGAGCCACCATCACAGGTGCTGGAACCGACGAGCGCGTCGCCGGATTGGTTTACATCGCTGCCGTCGTCCCCGATGTTCAAGAGACCGTGCAGAGCCAACTCAACAAATACCCCACCGAAATCTTCTCCCAGATCGAGATCGCAGGCGGACGTGTCTGGATTAAGCCGGAAGGCGTCAAGTACTTCGCGGGAGACCTTTCCGAGCAGGAGCAGAAGCTGGTCTGGGCGACCCACTACCCGCCCGATGCCGACCTGCTCGAGCAGCAGAAGCTCGACGAGGTTGCCTGGAAGTCGAAGCCGAGCTGGTACATCCTCGCTCAGAAGGACCAGACGGTGCATCCGGATCTTCAGCGCTTTCTGGCGAAACGCATGA
Organism: uncultured Alphaproteobacteria bacterium; assembly: GCA_963746715.1. Taxonomy (GTDB): domain Bacteria; phylum Pseudomonadota; class Alphaproteobacteria; order Rhizobiales; family Xanthobacteraceae; genus BOG-931. The sequence continues at coordinate 22,586 of CAVVCW010000013.1, forward strand.
ACGCGACCACGGTCGAGACCGACAGCAGCCACGTCATCATGCTCTCCCAGCCTGACGTTGTCATCGAGGTCATTCGCAAGGCCGCTGCCGCGGTTCAGGGCAGTCGGTCGAACAAGTGACATTTCTCTCGCGAAGGGGATGCCGTTTGCAAAGCGGCATCTCCTTCCTGTTTGCATGACGGTGTGCGACGGTCGCTTTTGATCCTCACGTCAATCGCTGGCATTGCACAAAGGTGGTGGGTGCCGGGACGAAGCGGGAAATGACAGACGATTTATGAGTACACGCACTAATCTCGTTGCACCAATGGCGCCGGAATAGCCCCGCGCGGCAAAAGCCGCTCAGCGGTATAGACATTCGACGTGACATCAAAAATCCCTGGCCAGGAGTTCGTAGGACCCTTTCTTCTCGCGCTTATACATTTTAGCTGCCGCGGCGTAGATCGCCGGTCGATGGGCATCGAAGGCAAGCAGCAAGCCCGCCTCGTCGCTATCGAGTTTCGGCTCGAGTCGCTTGAGCGCTTCGACAGTGACGAAGAACGACCATTCCATCGCACTGTCGTGTCCCCAGAATCGAATGGCACATCGGGTTGGGTCAAAAACTCGGCTTTGGTTCGGGAAATTGAGCATTGTCCTGCGTGGCTGTGTTGGCGATGATGAAAACAGCCTTTTTTAGAGTGACCGATTAGAGTGACCGATCGTCGGCCTCCCTAACTTAACTTACTGAACAGAAGAGTGGATTCATGTTTTCAGATATATATTTCGCTCGGGCACTCGTTTTAGTCCGTGTGGAACATAAGTACTTGTAGTAGTTTAAGCGATGAACATTCAAATCATGTTTCAGCGATTTTTTGGAGATTTGTATGGAACAGGACAACAAGGCCCAGCCGCAGCAGGGCAGCCAAACGAGTAGGCCGGATCAGCAGCAGGGTCAGCAGCCCGGCCAAAAGCCAGTCCAAAAGCCAGGGCAGCAGCAGACACAGCAACCCGGTCAAAAGCCCGGCCAGGACGCGAACAAGAACTGAATTCGAGAGAGCCCCCGCCATTCGGCGGGGTTCTCTTTTTTCGGATCGCGCGGCCCTATCGCGAGAGTGCACAGAGGCGTGCAGACAATGAGCTCCACGGACATCGACGAATCATTCGACTACGGTATGAGCGCCGAGTTGTTCTCGTCCAAAGCCAGCAATGGCCGGCGCCAGCCGCTCAGTTACAAGCGCTTTGCGCAGGCCGCGGAGGCGATCCGTTTTGCCATCGAGGACCTTCCGCCGCAGTCCCTTGTCGGCACCTATCTCGAGGTCGATGGGGCAAGATACGAGAGCGCGGAGATCCGTCGTTTGTACGCGAGCTCGCGATACCCCCTTCCCCGAAAGGCGACCGATCCGCTCGATCTTCCCGGCGCTTCGGATAGAGACGTCAGTCCATGACCGACAAAGCTGTCGATCTCGATCACCACCGCGGAATGGCCGCGCAGAAGGCGACCGATCTTCGCCGGCTGTTGGCTGAGGTCACCGCCAATGAACAAGCTTTGCGCAGGACGCAGGATGAGCTGGAGGACCAATTGATCGCTGCTCAAGCGTCGACTTGGGAAGAAGCGGCAGACAAGGTGCGTTACCTGCTGTCTGCGTTCGCGGCCACACCCTCCGGGCAAGACCCGCGCCGCAAAACGCTGATCAAAGCCGTTCTCGATGATTTTGATCGCCTGTCGCGAGACGCGCAGTGAAGATGACCGTTTCGTTAACCCGAAACCGAGAGCAATCTGCGAAATTGAACCATCAATGATTGCCCATCCCGATTTTTCTGTTGTCGTAAAACGCAGGGGGCCGCCGCCGCATCCCTGGCGTTGGGAGATTTACCGCGCCGGCAGAAACAGCGCGATCGAATGCTCGGCGGTTTTCTTCGAGACCATGACCGAGGCGAGCCGCGCGGGAAAGGCGGCGCTCAATATACTGCTGAGCGAGCATTCCGATTGAACGGATCGGTTTGAGCGGGCATTGACAAAGCTGTCAGTCTCTATAAGCCAACCACGGGTTCGTTGTGAAAGCGGCCCGCTAACGGCGATGCAAAGGCCGCCGTTTCTTCTGATGGGCAGCACATTGCCTGTCTGAGGCGCGATATCGACCTCGGTTCGCGCCGCGTCCCGACGGAAAGAGATCCGGCTACAGCCGTGCGTCACTGGCCCGAGCGGCTTGACGGTCGGTCCATCTCACCGCTCGACCCAGAAGGAATGCCGCGTGCAGGTCCTCGTCCGTGACAACAATATCGATCAGGCCCTCAAAGTGCTGAAGAAAAAGATGCAGCGCGAGGGCATGTTCCGCGAAATGAAGCTGCGCGGCCATTACGAAAAGCCCTCCGAGAGAAGAGTAAGGGAGAAGACGGAAGCTATCCGTCGTGCCCGCAAGCTCGCGCGCAAAAAGCTGCAGCGCGAAGGATTGCTGCCGATGAAGAAACGCGTGACCCCGGACGCTTCCGGCCGCAGTGGGCCGCCGCGCGGCCCGCGCTTCTGATCGGAAATATTCCCGCGGCGCAATGCGACGCCAATCTTTGAATTTGATGACAAGCAACGGAGACTGAAATGGCCACGGGTACCGTGAAGTGGTTCAATCCAACCAAAGGATATGGGTTCATTCAGCCTTCGGGCGGCGGCAAGGACACTTTCGTTCACATCTCCGCCGTCGAGCAGGCCGGGCTGAGCACGCTCAATGACGGACAAGCGGTCGAGTACGAGATCGAAAACAGTCGCGGCAAGGAATCCGCGGTCAAACTCAAGATCAAGTGAACGACTGCGCAGATGAGGCCGAGCTCAGTTCGGCCTCATGCCAGAGCTGTGGCGCATGCTGCTCCTTTTCCGCGGAGTGGCCGCGGTTCTCGCTGGAAAGCGAAGCCGATATCGGTCGGATTCCCAGCGCGCTTGTCGATGACGCGCGAGGGCGCATGCGGTGCGACGGCGACCGCTGCGCCGCCCTTGTCGGAGAGGTCGGCGTCGCGGCGTCTTGCGCGATCTACGATCGGCGACCGGACGTCTGCAAAGCCTGTATGCCCGGAGATGACGCCTGCCGAACGGCGCGGCGGCACTTTGGGATATATGCGCCGCCGTCCATGGCGTGACACCAATGGCCTGACACCAACGGCCTGACACCAACGGCGTGAGACCAATTCTTTTGCCCCCAGTCCGCAATCGCACCGTCGGGCCGCGCGATTTTGGCGTCCTTTTCGGCGCGCTTAGCTTCGCGATAATATAGTAGAAGCCGTCGAAGAAGCGGCTTAGCGAAGCTTGCCAGAACTCGGACGCCCGGATCGTGAGATTACTGAGACGCCTATTGCGCCGCATCGTGGTCCTGGGGCTTGGCATCCTCACCATCTGGCTGATTGTCTTTGTCTTTAAGTTCACGGATCGCCGGCTGCCGACGGTGCTGGCGCTCGCCGTCACTTATGGGATAGCGGCCTATATCGTCCTGCCGCGTATCGTTCGCACCGGCCTTAAAATTCTCCTGCGCAAACGCGTGCCTCGCTTCACAATTACCGGGGACGGATTGCCCGGCGACCCGGTCAATCTCGTGCTGACGGGCACGCGGCAACAGCTTGAAGCCGCCTTTAACCGCGCCGGCTGGTCGGAGACCGATCGGCTCGGCCTGGCAAGCACCTGGCGCATGGTCCGCGCATTCGTATTCAACTCCCCCTATCCGACGGCCCCATTCAGCACGCTCTATCTTTTTGGGCGCGGTCAGGACATCGGCTTTCAGAAGGCGATCGATAACAGCCCGCGTAAACGCCATCACATTCAATTCTGGGCTTTGAGCATGGCCCATGCCGAGGCCGATCTGGGAAAAGCGAGTTTCTGGCTCAACACCGACCGGCCGCCCGACGCAGAATGCGTCCACTGGATCGGAGCCGGCACCAAGGACACCGGCCTCTCTCTAACGCGGCTCACGTTCCAGATCACGCACGCCACGGATTCGGATACCAACGCCGAGCGCGATTACATCATTGACGAGCTGATAAAATGCGAAGTCATCGGCGAGATCAATCTATATAAAGCCGGTCAACAGCTGGCCGGCAAACACGTCAATCACTACATCACCGACGGCGAAGTTAAGGCCGCTAGTCTGGCCGTGGAAGGCTGACACGGGACAAGATCACCCGCCGGCGCCGAACAGTCCCGCCCAATCGAGCTTGTCGTTCACGCCGCGCTTGACCACGTCGAGTGACCGCTTGACGCTGTATATGGCCACCGTAGCTTTTGCGACGGCCCGCACCGGGAGACGCGCCATGACCGAGATCAAAATATTCGATGCCGCACGCGCGGGCTTGCTCGACGGTGTGCGCGTCGTCGACCTGTCGCGACTCGTCGCCGGTAATATGGCGACCCATGTGCTCGCCGATTACGGCGCCGACGTCATCAAAGTCGAGCGTCCCGGCAAGGGCGACGATTTGCGCAGCTGGCGGGTCAAGGGCATTGAAGTTTTCTGGAAAGTTTATTCGCGCAACAAGCGCAGCGTCGCGCTCGATCTGCAGAGCGACGACGGCCGCGAATTTCTGTGGCGGCTGATCGATACCGCGCAAGTCCTGGTCGAGAATTTCGTGCCCGGAACGCTGGAGCGCTGGGGCATGGGTCCCGACGATCTGCTGCGGCGGAATCCGAAGCTCGTCATCTTGCGCGTCTCCGGCTGGGGCCAGACCGGGCCGTGGCGCAAGAAACCGGGCTTCGGCACTCTGGTCGAAGCGATGTCCGGCTGGGCCTTCATGAACGGACATGCCGACAAGCCGCCGACCCTGCCGCCGCTGGCGCTCGCCGACATGATTTCAGGGCTCTATGGTGCGGCCGCGGTGCTCGCGGCGCTGCGCGCGGTCGAGCAAGGGCGCGCTCCGGGCCAGGTCATCGATCTTTCCTTGTTCGAGCCGATTCACGCCATGGTCGGCGCGGAAGCCGCGCATCTCCGCCTCGGGCAACCGACGATGCGCTCGGGCAACCAGTCCTCGCACACCGCGCCGCGCAATGTGTATCGCTGCAAGGACGATCGCTATGTCGCGATGTCGGGCTCGATGCAGTCGATGGCGGAAAAGATCATGGAGACGATCGGGCGGCCCGAACTGAAAACCGACCCGCGCTTCATCGACAACACGGCGCGGGTCGCGCACAGGAACGAGCTCGACGAGATCATCGGCGCTTTCATTGCGCAGCGCAGCCAAGCCGAGAATCTGGCGCTGTTCGAGGCGGCGGGCGTCACTGTCGGCCCGGTTTGCTCGGTTGCCGATTTGATGAGCGATCCTTATGTCGCCGGGCGCGAAGCCATCGTCGAAGTCGAAGACCGCGATCTGGGCCACATGCCCATGCATAATGTCATCCCGCGCTTTTCCGCCATGCCCGAACCGTTCCGGCGGCAAGCGCCGCAGCTCGGCGAGCACACCGAGGACATTCGCCGCGAGCTCGGTTTGCCGGCGGCGACGCCGGCCAAAGCAACATCGTAGCCAGCACCGCAACACGCATTGTCAGGCAGCGGCGACACCCGCCACAGTCTCCAGTTCCTTGATCGCATCGTCCGGCAGCGCGCACGCGGCCGCGGCGAGATTTTCCTGCAAATGCGCGACCGACGAGGTGCCGGGAATGAGAAGAATGTTCGGCGCGCGACGCAGAAGCCAGGCGAGCGCGACCTGCATCGGCGTTGAGCGCAAGCGCGCGGCGACGGCTGACAAAGCGGACGACTGCAGCGGGCTGAAGCCGCCGAGCGGAAAGTACGGCACATAGGCGATGCCGTTTTGGGCCAGATCGTCGATCATCGCATCGTCGCCGCGATGCGCGAGGTTATAATGGTTCTGCACGCAGACGATGTCGCAGAGGCGGCGTCCTTCCGCGACCTGCGTCGGCGTGACGCTGCTCAGCCCGATGTGACGCACCAGGCCCTGCTGCTGCAGCTTGGCGAGCACGGCGAGCGACGCCGCGATCGATCCCTCGCCGGGCCCATGTGACCCGTCGCTGATGCCGTGCATGCTGCGAAAGTTCACCACGTCGAGAACATCCCGCCCGAGATTGCGCAGATTGTCGTGGACGGCTTGCGTGAGCTCTTCGGGCGACAAGGCCGGATTCCACGAGCCGTCGGCGCCGCGTCGCGCGCCGATCTTGGTGACGATGACAAGATCGTCGGGATAGGGATGCAGCGCTTCGCGGATCAGCTGATTGGTAATGTGCGGGCCATAGAAATCGCTGGTGTCGATGTGGTTGACGCCGCGCGCCACCGCCGTCCGCAGCACGGCGAGCGCCGCGTCACCATCCTTGGGCGGTCCGAATACGCCGGGCCCGGCGAGCTGCATGGCGCCGTAACCCATGCGACGAACGCTGCGGCCGCCGAGAGTAAAAGTGCCGGACTGGTCGATGCTGGACATGAGCGATCTCCTGTGAAGACCACGCAGAGCTAGGCGTTGGCGGCATGTGCGATAAGCCGATATAATTCGTACAAGCTGTACGGATTTCCGAACAATGAAAGCCGATCTGGGCGATTTGAATGCGTTTTTGGCGGTAGCGCGCGCCGGCGGTTATCGCGACGGCGCACGCGCCAGCGGCGTGAGTGCGTCCGGACTGAGCGAGGCGGTGCGCCGGCTGGAAACCCAGCTCGGCGTGCGGCTCTTCAACCGCACCACCCGCAGCGTCGTCCCGACCGAGGCGGGCGCGCGGCTTCTCGAACGGCTCGGGCCGGCCTTGACCGAAGTGGACGCGGCGCTCGACGTCGTGAACGTCTTTCGCGACCGGCCGGCCGGCACGCTTCGGCTCAACGTCCCGGTGAGCGCGGTGCGGCTGGTGCTGCCCGCGATCGTGCCGCCGTTTCTCGCCGCCTATCCGGACATCAAGCTTGAGGTCATCGCCGAAGACAGCTTTGTCGACGTGCTGGCGGCTGGCTGCGACGCCGGCATCCGTTTCGACGAGCGGCTGGAGCAGGACATGATCGCGGTGCCGATCGGGCCGCGCATGCAGCGTTTCGCGACCGCCGCCGCGCCCGCTTACCTCAACCGCCGCGGCCGTCCCGCGCATCCGCGCGATCTGCTCGGGCACGCCTGCCTGCGCGGCCGCTTCGCCAGCGGGACAATGCCGCCGTGGGAGTTCGAGCGCGACGGCAAAGTGGTGCGCGTCGATCCGACGGGGCCGCTTCTTGTCGGCATCGGCGGGGCGAGCGACCTCGCGGTCGAAGCCGCCGTCGCCGGCACCGGCATCATCTACATCTTCGAGGACTGGCTGCGCCCACATTTTAAAAGCGGAGCGCTTGAAGCCGTGCTCGAGCCATGGTGGCTGCGCTTCTCGGGAATGTTTCTCTACTATCCCGGACGGCGTCTGGTGCCGGCGCCGCTACGGGCCTTTGTCGATTTCGTCAAGGCATCGGCTGATCGAGATTGACAGCGCACCACCGCGAGGTCCGGCGCCGATTGGTGAGCCTCGCACGACCGGGCAGCTTGCGAACGCAGCTTGCCGACTATGGCTGCTTCGCCCGCGCGGCATCGAGCGCGTCGTGGATGACCCGCCCCAGCGCCGCGATCTGATAGGGTTTGCGCAGCAGCGGGAATTCCGGATCGGCCTCGAAGACTTTAGTGTAGCCGGTGGTCAGCACCACCGGAATATGGGGATATTCGCTGCAAACCGTTCGCGCCAGCGCCAAGCCGTCCATCTGGCCGGGAAGGACCACGTCGCTGAAGACAAGCCGCACGCTCTTGCCGTTGGCGAGAAGCGCAAGCGCGGCAGGCGCGGTCTCAGCCTCGATGGTGCGATAGCCGAGCTCTTTCAACAGCGACACCGCGACATTGCGCACATCGGCATTGTCTTCGACCACCAGCACGGTCTGCCGCTCGGCGGCGACATATTGCCCGTCTTCCGGCGGCGAAGGCGCAGCCACCGCGGCATGACTGCGCGGCAGATAGACCGTCACTGTGGTGCCGCAGCCGGGCTCGCTGTCGATCGCCACCGTGCCGCCCGACCGGCGGGCAAAACCATAGACCTGCGACAGGCCGAGGCCAGTGCCCTTGTCCGGACCCTTGGTGGTGAAGAACGGCTCGACGACGCGCGACAACAGGTCGTGCGGAATGCCGGAGCCGTTATCGGCGACGCTCAGCGCGACAAAGTCGCCGCTGAGCTGCTCCGGCAAACGACCGGGCTCGATCTCCACATTCTTCGCCGCGATCACGACGCGGCCGCCGCTGAAAGGTATGGCGTCGCGTGCGTTGACGCTGAGATTGACCAGCACCAGTTCCAGCTCCGACTTGTCGACATGGACCGGCCAGGTATCGTCGGGCACTTCGATCTGGAAGTCGATATTGACGTACATCGAGCCGGCCAGCACGTCGCGAATGGCGTGAACCGTCTCGGCCGGGCTGATCACGGTCGGACTCAGCGGCAGCGTGCGGGCGAAAGACAGGAGCTGCCGCGTCAGATTCTCGCCGCGCGTCGCCGCCATTTCGATCGCCGCGACGGCGCGCTGATCCCGGGTTTCTTTGAGATGATTCTTGAGCCGCTGGGCGTGGCCGCTCACGATCATCAGAAGATTATTGAAGTCGTGCGCGATGCCGCCGGTGAGCTGCCCGATCGCGTCCATTTTCTGCAGATGCGCGGTCTGCCGCTGAGCGCGTTCGAGCGCCGCGGCAGTTTCTTTTTCCGCGGTGACATGCCGGCCGGCGAGATAGATCAGGCCGCCGCTCTCGGTCATGGTCCATTGCAGCCAACGGTACGATCCGTCCTTGTGGCGGAAGCGGTTTTCGAGCCGCACGGTCAGCTCGCCCCGCGCCAATTGCTCGCGCGCCGCGATGGAATGCGCCGCGTCTTCGGGATGCCGCAGCTCGCTGACATTCATCGACTTGATCTCGGCTTCGTTCCAACCGAGAAGCCGCATCCAGGCCGGGTTGATGCTCAGGAAGAAGCCCTCGAAATTCGACACCGCGAGCAAGTCTTCGGAGACGTTCCAGATGCGGTCGCGCTCCAATGTTCGCTTATGGACTTCGGCTTCGAGCCTTTCGCTGAGCTTGCGCAGCTCCGCTTCGATGCGGGTGCGGGCGTGATCGGCGCGCATGCGCTCGATGCCGAAGCCGAGCTGACGCGCCAAGGTCAAAGTGAGATCGATATCCTCGCGGGTGAATTCGCGCGGCGCATCGTAATAGGTGACGAACTTGCCGATGACCTTGCCGGCGACCATCAGCGGAATGAAAGCGAGCGCGCCGATGCCTTCCTGTTTCGCCGCGGCCTTGATCTCGGCGCCGAAGCGGCAATTGTCGACATCGCCAACGCAGACCGGCTCGAGATTGACGTCATCGGCCTTCCACGGCGACAGACCTTCGGCCGCGAGACGATAACGGTCGGACAGGCCGCGCCAGGCGGAAAACCGCATCACGCCTTCACTGTCGAAACGCTGGATCGAGGCGCGGCGGCAATGCAAAGCGGCGATGATCGCATCGAGCGTCGCCTCATAGACGTCGTTCAAGGATGCCGCCCTATAGAGCCGGTCGGTGAACCGATAGAGCGCGGTCTGCTCATCGGCGCGCCGCGCCATCGCGGCTTCGGCGCGGCGCTGCTCGGTGACGTCGAGCAGCGAGGCGATCCAGCCGACGGCTTTGCCCTTGGCGTCGAGTTCGGGCCGATAGGCGATGAGAAGACGGCGCGATCCGACATTCGGAAAATCGAGATTGCATTCGAAATTGACCGCCTCGCCGCGCAATACGCGCTCGGTATAGGGACGCAGCGTGGCGAGGCCCTGTTCGCCGAGCATTTCGCTGATCGTCTTGCCGAGAATGTCGGCGCGCGCCTGCCCGATGAGATGCGCATAAGCGTCGCTGATGAAACGGTAGCGCATGTCGCGGCTGCAGCGCACCAGCATGAACGGCGTGCGATTGATGACGGATTGCAGCTCGGCTTCGCTGGCGCGCAGCGCCTCTTCGGCGCGCTTGCGCTCGGTCAATTCCTGAAAGCTGCAGACGGCGCCTTCGATGCGGCCCAAGTGATCTTGGAGCGGCTGAACATTCATCAGCACCGGAATTCGGGTGCCGTCGGGCTGTTCGATGACAAGCTCGGCGGCGGTCACACGCTCGCCGGTGCGCAGCGCTTGCGCAACCGGTGTCGCACCGAAGTGCAGCGGCTCGCCGTCGGCGCGATAGCGGCGCAATTCGCCGGCAAACCGCACCGTCGGTTCGCCGAGCGGCAGCTCACGGCCCCATAACTCGACGGCGCGCTTGTTGTAGCGCACCAGACTGGTATCGGCGCGGCAGACACAGAAGCCGGTCGGAATAGCGTCAAGCGAGTTTTGCGAAATGAGCGTGAAGGCGTCGAGAGCCGTCGGCGACGGCGCGATCGTCGCCGCCGCTTTGGCAACAGCATTGCTGCCTTCGACCTTCTTCCGTCCGACCTTGCGGATGGTCTTATGACCCTGGCCGCTCATGGGAACTCACCCCAACCGACGCACAGCCCGTTTGGCGAGAATTTTCCTACGCTTCCCGTCCTTATTATGCGCTTTTCCGGGCCCGATTGGGACGCAAATTTCGCATCTCTAACGGGCCGAAAATCGGGTTTGATCGCTAAGGGTTAAGCGTGTGTCCAGATCACCATCGCCAAGCGCTGCTATTGAGGCATAATGCGCGGGCCGCCGCCGCGGGCATCTCCACAAATCTCTCAATCGGCGGCCCAGAAATTGCATGAAATTGTGGGTTTCTTGGACCACTTTCCGGGGCGTAACGCGTAACCATGTCCATACTTGTCGGGCTTCATCACGCGACCCGCTACACCTATGACCGGGCGATCAATCTCGGCCCGCAGGTTGTGCGCCTGCGGCCCGCGCCACACAGCCGCACGCGCGTTCCCAATTACGCGCTGACTGTCACGCCGGCGCAACATTACGTGAATTGGCAGCAGGACCCGCACGGCAATTGGCTGGCGCGGTTTGTCTTCCCGGAAAAGACCACCGAATTCTCGATCACGGTCGACCTCACGGCCGACATGGAGGTCATCAATCCGTTCGACTTTTTCATCGAGCCTGCCGCGGACAAATGGCCGTTCAAATTCGAGCCGGAGCTTTACGAGGATCTGCTGGCTTTCATCGGGCCGGAACCCGCCGGACCTAAGCTCAAGGAATTGATCTGCTCGATCTCGCGCGAGCCGCGCAACACGATCGACTTTCTGGTCGAGCTCAATCAGCGTCTGCAGCAGCTGATCAAATATGTGGTGCGGATGGAGCCGGGCGTGCAGACGCCCGAAGAGACGCTTGCCGCCGGTTCCGGATCTTGCCGCGACACGGCATGGCTCCTCGTTCAGATCTTGCGCCATATCGGCCTGCCGGCGCGCTTTGTCTCCGGTTATTTGATTCAATTGCGGCCCGACATCAAATCGCTCGACGGCCCCTCCGGCACCGACGTCGACTTCACCGATCTGCACGCCTGGACGGAAGTGTATCTGCCCGGCGCCGGCTGGGTCGGCCTCGACCCGACATCGGGTTTGTTCTGCGGCGAAGGCCACATTCCGCTCGCCGCGACGCCGCACTACCGTTCCGCGGCGCCGATCAGCGGCGTGGTCGAGCCGGCCGAGGTCGGCTTCGCCTTCGACATGAGCGTCAAGCGCATCGGCGAACGGCCGCGCGTGACTGCGCCGTTTTCCGACGCGGCCTGGGAAGCGCTCGACGCGCTCGGCAAGAAGGTCGACGAGGATCTGAAAAGCAACGACGTGCGCCTGACCATGGGCGGCGAGCCAACTTTCGTGTCAATCGACGATTATCAAAGCGCCGAATGGAACACCGACGCGCTCGGCCCGACCAAGCGCATTCGCGCCGACGAACTGATCCGCCGGTTGCGCGATCGCTTCGCGCCGGGCGGCCTGCTGCATCACGGCCAAGGCAAATGGTACCCCGGCGAGCCGATCCCGCGCTGGGCCTTTGCGCTCTATTGGCGGCGCGACGGCGTGCCGGTCTGGCGCAACGACGCGTTGATCATGCGCGAGCAGCCGACGCGCGAAGTTTCCGTCGACGATGCGCATCGCTTCGTCGAAGGCATCGCCGCACGCTCCGGCCTCGCCGCTGAATATGTGCAGCCGCTTTACGAAGATCCGATCGACCGGATGCTCAAACAGGGGCTGATCCCGGAGAATTTCGATCCAAACGATCCGAAGATCGACGACCCGCATGAACGGGCGCGCATCCTGAAATTGTTCGACAGCCATCTGAGCGCGCCGCGCGGATTCGTGCTGCCGATGCAGCGCTGGACCGCACAGGCCAAGCCCGGCTGGCTCAGCGAGATCTGGCGCACCCGGCGCGGCAAGCTGTTTCTGCTGCCGGGCGATTCACCCGTTGGCTTCCGTCTGCCGCTGCAATCGCTGCCCCATATCGGGCCGGCGAGTTATCCCTATCTCGGTCCGGCCGATCCGTTCGCGCCGCGCACGCCGCTGTCCGACCCGCGCGTCACGCATCCGCTTCCCTCGCGCGTCTATTACGCCGCGATGGGGCACGCCGATTCACCGCCGCTTGCGCCCGGCACTCTGGTGCTGCAGCGTTTGCCGTCGGAGCCTGGCGGCGGCTCGGATTATGCGGTGCGCACGGCGATGTCGGTGGAAGTACGCGACGGCCATGTCTGCGTCTTCATGCCGCCGACTGAAACGCTCAACGATTATCTGGAACTGATCGCGACCATCGAGACGACGGCTGCCGAACTCGATCTGCCGGTCCATGTCGAAGGCTACGCGCCGCCGCCCGATCCGCGGCTTAATGTTCTCAAAGTCACGCCCGATCCCGGCGTCATTGAAGTCAATATTCAGCCCGCGGAATCCTGGCGCGAAGCCGTCGATATCACCAAGGCCGTTTACGACGACGCGCATCAGTGCCGTCTCGGTACCGACAAATATATGCTCGACGGCCGGCATGCCGGCACCGGCGGCGGCAATCACGTCGTGCTCGGCGGGCTGAACGCGGCCGACAGCCCATTCCTGCGCCGGCCCGATCTGCTCAAGAGTCTTGTGCTCTACGCGCTGCGGCGGCCGTCGGTGTCTTATCTGTTCTCCGGTTTGTTCGTCGGGCCGACGAGCCAGGCGCCGCGCATCGACGAAGCGCGCCAGGATCTGCTCTACGAACTGGAAATCGCCGCCGGCAAAGTGCCGCGGCCCGGCGACGTGAGCTGGATCCCGCCATGGCTGGTCGACCGGCTGTTCCGCAACATCCTCGTCGACGTCACCGGCAATACGCATCGCACCGAAATCTGCATCGACAAATTGTTCTCCCCGGACGGCCCGACCGGCCGCCTGGGCCTCGTCGAATTCCGCTCGTTCGAGATGCCGCCCGATGCGCGCATGTCGCTTGCCCAGCAATTGCTGATCCGCGCGCTGATTTCCTGGTTCTGGAAGACGCCGCTCGAAGGCAAGCCGGTGCGCTGGGGCACAGCGCTTCACGACCGCTTCATGCTCGAACATTTCGTCTGGGAAGATTTCAAGGAAGTCTTGGACGATCTGAAATATGCCGGCTACGAATTCGATCCCGGCTGGTTCGAGGCGCAGCGCCAATTCCGCTTTCCGCTTTGCGGCAGCGTGCATCGCTCCGGCGTCGATCTTGAACTGCGGCAGGCCATCGAGCCGTGGTACGTGCTCGGCGAAGAGGGCACGCCCGGCGGCACGTCGCGCTTCGTCGATTCTTCGGTCGACCGCCTGCAGGTCAAGGTCGCGAACTTCAACGCGGACCGGCACGCAGTGATGTGCAACGGCCGCCGCGTGCCGCTGGCGGCGACCGGCCGTTCCGGCGAATTCGTCGCCGGCGTGCGTTTCAAAGCCTGGGATCTTCCGGAGTCGCTGCAACCCACCGTGGCCGTGCAAGCGCCGCTGACCTTCGACATCGTCGATACCTGGAATAAGCGCTCGCTCGGCGGCTGCGTCTATCACGTCGCCCATCCCGGCGGCCGCGCCCACGATACGTTCCCGGTCAATGCCTATGAAGCGGAGGGCCGCCGCCGCGCCCGCTTCCAGGATCATGGCTTTACCTGCGGCGTGATCGAGGCGCCCCCGGTGGAGCCCTCGCTCGAATATCCGCTGACACTCGACCTGCGGCGCTGAAGCTGAAACACTTCATGCGATATTCCGACCGATTCTCAGAATATGGCCATCCAAGTCGACACCGTCGAAGCAAAGAATTCGGGGCTTGAGCCTTTGGTCTCGGGCTATCGGCCACTGCCGGGCGTGTTCGACGAGATGATGGATGCCGACGGCCGCGTGCGCGCGCATTGGCAGCCGTTTCTCGCCATGCTCGGCGCGCTCGGCAGCGACGAGATCAATCGCCGGTTCGGCGCGGCGGATCGCTACCTTCGCGACTCTGGCGTCTTCTATCGGGTCTATGAGGATGCCGCCGGCATCGAGCGGCCGTGGCCGCTGAGCCATGTGCCGCTCATCATCGAGCCCGGCGAATGGCGGCAATTGGTGGCGGGCCTGGTGCAGCGCGCGCAATTGCTCGAAGCGGTGCTTGCGGATTCTTACGGCCCCGGCACGCTGACGCGCGACGGCCGCCTGCCCGCCGCGGTGATCGCCGGCAATCCCGAATTCCTGCGGCCCTTGGTCGGCGTCGCTCCGCCCGGCGGCGCGCATTTGCGTTTCTATGCCGTCGATGTCGGCCGCGGCGCCGATGGGCGGTGGTGGGTGCTCGGCGATCGCTCGCAGGCGCCGTCCGGCGCCGGCTATGCGATCGAGAACCGGCTTGCTTTGTCGCGCAGCATTCCCGACATCTATCGCACCACGCGCGTCGAGCGCGTCGCGCCGTTCTTCCAAGCGTTGCAGGCAGAAATTTTTACGCTCAACCACCGCGACGATGCCCGCGCCTGCCTGTTGACGCCGGGGCCGATGAACGAGACCTATTTCGAGCACGCTTATCTGGCGCGCTATCTCGGCTTGTTGCTGGTCGAAGGCGAAGATCTCAGCGTCGAGGACGACGGCGTTTTCATCCGCACCGTGTCAGGGCTGCGCCGCACCGAAGTCATATTACGCCGCATCGATGCCGATTTCGCCGACCCGCTCGAACTGAATGCCGCGTCGCGGCTCGGCGCCGCCGGACTGTTGCAAGCCGTGCGCGACGGCAAGATCACGATCATCAATTCGCTCGGCGCCGGATTGATCGAGGCGCGCGCCATGCTGGCGTTCCTGCCGGCGTTAGCGCCGGTCGTGCTCGGCGCCGAACTGAAACTGCCCAATGTCGCGACCTGGTGGCTCGGCAGCGCGGCGATGCGGGAAGAAATGCTCGGTAAGCTCGACACTATGGTGATCGCGGCGGCCTTCACCGAACATCTGAACAATCCGCGCTTCGGCGGCGAGATTTTAGGCGCCAAGCTCGATGCCGCGCAGCGCACCGCGCTGATGCAGGCGATCCGCGACCGCGGCATAGATTACGTGGCGCAAGAAGCCGTCACGCTGTCGAGCATGCCGGTCTGGCGCGACGGCCGGCTGCAGCCGCGCCCGTTCACGCTGCGGCTGTTCATCGCCAAGGTCGGCGACGGCTGGCGGGTCATGCCCGGCGGCTTCGTGCGCATCGCCGACAATATGGATGCACGCGCCGTCAGCTTGCAGCACGGCGCGGCGACGGCCGATACCTGGGTGCTGGCGCGCGGCCCGGTTGGCGAAACGACGCTGCTTCCGACGGCAGAAGGCATGCCGGTGCAGCGCGCCTCGGGACTATTGCCGAGCCGCGCCGCCGATAATCTGTACTGGGTCGGCCGCTATGTGGAGCGCGCCGAAGCGACGCTGCGGCTCGTTCGCGCCATCGTCAATCGCGTCGCCGACAGCGCCGCCGCGCCGGTCATGGCCCGCATCAGTTCGCTGCTGGTGGCGTGGAGCGCCGCGCCGAGCGACATCTTCCAGTCGCCGCCGACCTTCACCGCGCGCGCGGTGCTCACACGCGGCGATCTCGACAGCGCGCTGCCGCGGCTCGCCGCCGCCGCCCGCTCGGCCGCTTCCGTCATTCGCGACCGCTTTTCGCCTGATGCGTGGCGCGCCATCAACGATCTCACCGACATGATTGCGTCGCCGCTGCCCGCCGGACCGGCCGAAAGTGCCATCGCCGAGCGTGTCGAGGCGGCGCTGCGCATCATCTCTGCATTTTCCGGCCTGGCGCAGGAAAACATGACGCAGCTCGCCGGCTGGCGCTTCCTCGAGCTCGGCCGCCGCGTCGAGCGCGCTTTGTTGACATGTCGGCTGACCCGCGCCTTCGCCGCGCCGGATGCGCCCGACGGCAGCCTCGATCTGTTGCTCGAACTCGCCGACAGCCAGATCAGCTATCGGCAGCGCTATGTGATGATCGCGGCGCTGGCGCCCGTCATCGATCTGGTGATGCTCGATCCGAACAATCCGCGCTCGGTGGAATTTCAGCTCGACCGCATCGAAACCCATCTCGACGCGCTGCCGAAGCAGAACGCCGAAGGCCGCCTGTCGCCGGCACAGCAGATCGCCGCCGGCATCGCCACGCGTCTGCGCACCATCAATGCCAACGCGGTCGACACCAATCTGATCGTCGACATTGAAAATTCGCTGATGAAATTGTCCGACGCGATCGGCGTATCCTTCCTCACCAGCAACGAGCGGACGGAAGTGACGTGGGAGGCGCTGGCGTGATCTACGACGTCAAGCAGACGACGCTATGCAGCTATGCGACGCCGGTGTCGCATGCGCACCATGTGCTCCGCCTGACGCCGGTGTCGCGCGACGGCGAACGCGTTCAGGTCGCGGCGCTGCAGATCATGCCGGAGCCGGTGCATCGCCGTGAGGGCCAGGATTTTTTCGGCAACCGCCTGACCTGGATCGAAATCGACGAGCCGCACAGCGAGGTGACGGTGAAATTGTCGGCGCGCGTCGCCGTCGACGTACCGGAAGATGTGCCGCCGCTGTCGACGCCGCCTTGGGAAGAGGTCCGCGACGAAGCTTTCGCTACCAGCGATATCGGCCCGGGGTCGCCGGCACATTTTCTGTTTCCGAGCCGCATCGTGTCGCTCGACCCGAATATCCGCGACTATGTCGGCCAGAGCTTTCCGCCCGGACGCGCCATCCTCGATGCCGCGATCGAGGTCATCAAGCGCATCAAGGCCGATCTGGTTTACGAAATCGGCGCCACCACCGCGACCACGACGCCGACCATGTGCTTCGCGCAGCGCCGCGGCGTCTGCCAGGATTTCGCTCACGTCATGATTTCCGGGCTGCGCGGCATCGGCCTGCCGGCCGCCTATGTCAGCGGCTACCTGCGCACGGTGTCGCTGACCGACCGGCCGCGGCTGCAAGGCGCCGACGCCATGCATGCCTGGGTGATGCTGTGGTGCGGCGCGGATGTCGGCTGGATCGGGCTCGACCCGACCAATGCCGTGCTCGCCTCCGACGCCCATGTGATGCTGGCCATCGGCCGCGACTACACCGACGTGGCGCCGATGGACGGCGTCATCCTCGGCTCCGGCGGCCAGAAGATCGGCGTGTCGGTGAATGTGATTCCGGTCGGCTAGCTTCAGTTCGTCGCCGCTTTCGCCAGCATCGCGAGCGCCCCGGCAAGGCGTCCTGTCACTTCGCTGACGGACGCGGCATCGCCGTGCCGTTGCGCGATCCAGGCCGGCTCGTTGTAGGAGAGCCAGACCTTGCCGCCGGCGTCCTCGAAAACCAAGGCCTTCAGGGGCAGGTCGATGCCGGTGGTCTGCAGCGCCTGCATCAGCGGCGTGCCGCCTTGGGCATTGCCGAAGATCAGAAGCTCGGTCGGGCGCAGCGAAAGGCCGGCCGCCTTGGCGCCGGCGGCGTGATCGATCCGCGCGAAGACGGTCAGCCCCTTGGCTTTCACATCGGCTTCAAGGCGATCCATGGTCTCTTTCGCGCTGTGGATGCTGGGCAGCGTGGTCAGGCCGTTTTCGGACATGATCGATACTCCTGGTAGGGACCGCCGTTTCCGGAAAATTTACGTCCCTCGGACGCTTAGAATACAGAGTTTTGCGGAGCTATTGACCCGCGGCGGCAGGCGCGGGAATAAGACGATCAAACCAGAGGAAAAAGATAGGAATGGCCGACGAAAATAAGAAAACCGGCCACACGCTTGTCGACCACCTCTACGGCCGCGACGTCGTGCATGCGCATAACGACGACACCGACCACGATCATGACCACGATATCGAAGCCGACGACGACGGGCCGATCGAGGACAATCCGCTGTGGCGGCAGGATAATGTGTCCCTGACCACCGTCGGCATCGATATCGGCTCCTCCGGCACGCAAGTCATCTTCTCGCGCGTGCATCTGCGCCGCCTCGCCGAGGATCTGACCAGCCGCTATTACGTGGTCGCGCGCGAGACGCTGTTTCAATCGCCGGTGGCGCTGACGCCCTACCAGAGCGAAGAGCGCATCGACGACAAGAAGCTCGGCGACATCATCGACGATGCCTATGTCGCGGCCGGCTTGTCGCCCGACAACATCGATACCGGCGTCGTCATTCTCACCGGCGAAGCGTTGCGGCGCGAGAACGCGCAGGGCATCGCCAAGATCCTGTCCGAGCAAGGCGGCGAATTCGTCACCGCGACCGCCGGCCATCACATGGAGGCGATGCTCGCGGCTTACGGCTCCGGCGCCGCGCGCGTGTCGAGCGACGAGCACAAGCGCATCCTCAATATCGACATCGGCGGCGGCACCACGAAACTCGGCCTGGTCGAGAACGGCAAGGTGATCGCGACCGCCGCGATCCATATCGGCGGCCGGCTGCAGGTGGTCGAGAACGGCAAGATCACCCGGCTCGATCCGGCGGGGAAACACCACGCCAAGCGCGCCGGCTTCTCCTGGAACCGCGGCGATGCGGTGACGGCGCAAGAGACACAGCATGTCGCCGACGTGATGGCGGATACGCTGGTCACCGCCCTCACCGCGCGGCCGACGCCGCACGACATCGCGCATCTTTATCTGACCGACCCGATCGAAGACCTTGTCAGCGGATTGGGCCGCATCGACGGCGTGATGTTTTCCGGCGGTGTCGCCGAATATATCTATCAGCGCGAGACGCAGGACTTCGGCGATATGGGGCCGAAACTCGGCCGCGCCATCCGAACCCTGATCGACAACAAAGCGCTCCCATGGCCGGTGCTGCCGGCCGGCGAATGTATCCGCGCCACCGCGCTCGGCGCCTCCGAATACAGCGTGCAGCTCTCCGGCAATACCAGCTACATCTCGGCGCCCGCCACGTTACTGCCGCGCCGCAATCTCCAAGTCCTGTTGCCGCCTTTTGCCTGCGGCGAGACCATCGATCCGGAGCAGTTGGCCAAGGCGATCCGCAATCACATGACGGCGTTCGACATCGGCGATGCCGAACAAGAAATCGCGCTGGCGCTGCGCTGGACCGGCCTGCCGTCCTATCAGCGGCTTGCCGCTTTTGCCGAAGGCATCAAGCGCGGGCTCGCCGAGCGCATCGAAAAGAAACTGCCGCTCTACATTATGTTGGATGGCGACGTGGCGCAGACACTCGGCCACATTTTGCGCGACGAACTACATGTGGAGAGCGAGCTTCTCGTCATCGACGGCGTGGTGTTGTGGGATTTCGACTATATCGATCTCGGCCGCATTCGCATGCCGTCCTATACGGTGCCGGTCACCATCAAGTCGCTGGTGTTCAACGAGGACCCGCGCGGGCCGCGGCCGCGCCAGCGGCTGCACCATCATGAGCATGACCACGATCATGACCATGCACATGGTGAGTCACATGGGCACCATCCCCACGATCATGACCATCATCACCACCATGATCACGAACACGGCCACGATCACGATCTTGGCCACAGCCACAAACACGAGCCGGTACGGGGCCGCTAGCCGTCCCCACCTATTCTTCGCTAAGATCGGCGCAACGCGCCTGAACATGTAAGGGATGAAATATGGCCGACACGACCAAAAAAGACGCCAAGGTTTCCGAAGACCTCGCCAGCAAATTCAAGAGCGAGAAGGAAACGCCCTATACCCGCTGGGTGAAGGCGGAAGGCCTCGACATCATCCCGTCGTTCTATGTGAAGAATCTCAAGCACGTCGACCTGAAGCCCTGGGCGCGGCGCGGCGGCAATGCCCTGTTTCTCAATCACGACGCGTCGCGCACTTCGAACGACTGCTATGTGATGGAAATCCCGCCGGGCAAGAGCCTCGCGCCGCACCGCCAGCTCTACGAGGAAATGGTCCTCGTGCTCTCCGGCCGCGGCTCGACGACGGTGTGGAACGACGCCGGCGCCCGCATTACTTTCGAGTGGAAGGACGGCGCGCTGTTCGCCATTCCGCTGAATTGCCACCATCAGCATTTCAACGGCTCGGGCAAGGAGCCGGCGCGCTATGTCGCCGTCACCAATGCCCCGCCGGTGATCAATCTCTATGAAGACCTCGATTTCATCTTCAACACCAAATACGACTTCAGGGACCGCTTCGCCGGCGAGCCGGATTATTTCTCCTCGAAGGGCGAGCAGAAGGGTTTTCTGCTGACGACGAATTTCGTGCCCGATGCGGTGAACATTCCCCTGATCACCGCGACCGAGCGCGGCGCCGGCGGCGGCCATATCCGCTTCAACATGGCCAAAGGCTCGATGAACAGCCACATCTCGCAATTCCCGATCGGTACCTACAAGAAGGGCCATGCCCACGGCCCGGGCGCGCATGTCATCGTGCTCTCCGGCGAGGGTTTCTCGATGATGTGGCCGGAAGGCGAAGAGCCGCAGCGCTTTGACTGGGAGATCGGCACCTGCATCGTGCCGCCGAATATGTGGTTCCACCAGCATTTCAATACCGGCACGACGCCGTCGCGCTATCTCGCCTTCAAGCATGAGGGCGTCGCCATCCGCAACGCGCAAGGCGTACCGAAGGCGTGGATCAGCAAGCGTGCCGGCGGCGATCAGATCGATTACATCGACGAGAAGCCGGAAATCCGCCGCGTCTTTGCCGCAGAGCTCGCCAAGCACGGGCTGACGACGCGCATGGACACCGCCTACGCCAAGGAGATGGCGGAGCTCGGCGTCAAGTCAGCCTAGCATACTCCAACTGAAATCGACCTGATCCGATGACGGACACAGCAACATCAGCCGACACGCCGTTCTGGCGCTTCTCGCTGAAATTCTATCGCCAAGGCGGCGTGTCCGAAGCCTGCATCGATCTGCAGGACGGCTACGGGGTCGACGTCAATCTGCTGCTGTTTCTGTTGTGGCTCGCTTCCGACGGCCGGCAGGTGTCCGCGGCCGACGTGAAGACACTCGACGACAGCGTGCGCTCCTGGCGTACGCTCACCATCGTGCCGATCCGCGACGTGCGCCGCAAATTGAAAGGCGTGGCGACGCTGGTCGAGCCCGGCACGCAGGAAGCTTTTCGCAACAAGGTAAAAGCCGTGGAGCTCGAAGCCGAGCAATTGCAGCAGGCGGGACTCTACGCCTTTACCAAATCAGGCCCGCTCGGCGCCGAAGCTCACCCCCCGGTCGCAGCGATCGCCAACATCGCCGCCTATGAGAGCATGCTCGGCGTAAATTTCCCGAAACATTCAGTCGCGGCGCTGGCGAGCGCCTTTGCCGCCGCTATCGGGCATTAACCGCGTCAGGCTGGCATGCTGCCCCGCCGCGTGGCACAAGAGCGCCCGAAAGGGCATCAAATCGGCATGGCTAAAACTCATCCAAAGCGTTTGATTATCGGCATTTCCGGCGCCTCGGGCACGATCTACGGCGTGCGGCTTCTGGAGATGCTGCGCAAGGCCGACATCGAGACCCATCTGGTCATGAGCAAGTCCGCCGAAATGACGCTGGCCTATGAGACCGACATCAAGCCCAAGGACGTGCGCGCGCTGGCCGGGGTGCATTATCCGGTCAGCGATATCGGGGCGGCGATCTCGTCCGGCTCGTTTCCGACCATGGGCATGATCATCGCGCCCTGCTCGATCCGTACCATGAGCGAAATCGCAACCGGCGTGACTTCGTCATTGTTGTCGCGCGCCGCCGACGTGGTGCTGAAGGAGAAGCGGCGGCTCGTGCTCGCGGTGCGCGAAACGCCGCTGCATGGCGGCCATCTGCGCACCATGACGACGCTCGCCGATATCGGCGCCGTGATCGCGCCGATCGTGCCGGCCTTCTACAACCGCCCGCAATCGGTCGACGACATCATCAATCACACCTGCGGCCGGCTCCTCGACCTGTTCGGCATCGATACCGGCATGGTCAAGCGCTGGAAAGGCGGGCCGGCGGAAGAATAAGCCGCAGCAAACAGCAACGGGGAAACGCCATGGACCAGAAACGCTACGATCTCGGGCTTGCCAAACGCCGCCAGGTTCTCGGTGACGCTTACGTCGATCGCGCGCTGGCGAACGTCGACGATTTCAACCGCAATTTTCAGCGCCTGCTCACCGAATATTGCTGGGGCGAGACCTGGGGCGACGACACGCTCAAACCGCGCGAACGCTCGATCCTCAATCTCGGCATGATCGGCGCGCTCGGCAAGATGGAAGAGTTTGCCACCCACGTGCGCGGCGCGCTCAACAACGGGCTGACGCCGAAGGAAATCGCCGCCGCACTGACCCAGATCATGATCTATTGCGGCGCGCCGGTCGGCGTCGATTGTTTCCGCATCGCCAAACCGATCATCGCCGAATATATGAAGACGAAGAAGTGACGTAACGGAAGGCCGCCTCATGCTCGACAAGCCCGCATCGGACAAAAAGAAGAAGAACGTTTCCGGACCGCCGCTCGACTTTCAAGAGCATCTGGCGCGGCTCGAAGCCGATGGGCTGCTGCTGCGCGTCGAGCGGCCGATCAACAAGGACACCGAGCTGCATCCGCTGGTGCGCTGGCAATTCCAGGGCGGCTTGAAGGAAGAGCAGCGGCGCGCCTTTCTGTTCACCAATGTGACCGACAGCACGGGCCGGCGCTATGACATGCCGGTCGCGATCGGGGCGCTCGCGGCCTCCGCGGAGATTTATGCCGTCGGCATGGGCCGGCCGGTGAACGAGATCGGCGATGCCTGGCTCCACGCGATCAATAATCCGATCGCGCCGACCGTGGTGACCGCCGCGCCTTGCCAGGAAGTGGTCATCAAGGGCGACGCGCTGCGCAAGCCCGACGGCGGATTGAAGCTCCTGCCGGTGCCGATCTCGACGCCGGGCTATGACGCCGCGCCCTATCTCACCGCCACGCTCTGCATCACCAAGGATCCCGAAACCGGCGTGCGCAACATGGGCATGTACCGGGCGCAGCTGAAAGCGACCGATCGGCTCGGCGTGCGCATGGCAGCCCGGCCGGGCGGCGCCGGCGGCTATCTGCATTGGCAGAAACACCGCAAGCTGAAGACGCCGATGCCGATCGCCATCGTCGTCGGCTGCGCGCCCGTCGTCGTCTTCACCGGGCCGCAGAAGCTGCCGATCGATTGCGACGAGATGGCGGTCGCCGGCGGGCTTGCCGGCGCGCCGATCCGCACCGTCAAAGCCGTCACCGTCGATCTCGACATTCCGGCCGATGCCGAATGTGTGGTCGAAGGCCTGATCGATCCGGAACTGCTCGAGCCGGAAGGCCCGTTCGGTGAAAGCCACGGCCATGTCGCGCTCGAAGACTTCAACATGTCGATGCAGGTCACCGCGATCACGCACAAGAAGAAGCCGGTCTGGGTCTCGATCCTGAGCGAAGTGACGCCGAGCGAATCGAGCGTGATGAAGCGGGTCGCCTACGAGCCGCGTTACCTGTCGCATCTGCGCGACACGCTCGCCATCAAGGGCGTGCGCCGCGTCGTGCTGCACGAGCCGCTGACCAATCTGCGCAAGGTCATGTTCGTGCAGTTCGCGCCGGGCGTGGCGCGCACCGAAATCTGGCGCGCGCTGCATGGCGCCGCGAGCCTCCAGGCCGATATCGGCAAATATGTCATCGCGGTGAGCGAGGACATCGACCCGGAAAACACCGACGCGGTGTTCTGGTCGCTCGCCTATCGCGCCAATCCGATCGAGGATGTGCAGATTGCGCCGTACCGCTCGCCCGGGCACGGACCGAAATCCGGCGGACATGGTCTCAATTCGACGATGCTCATCGACGCCACGCTGAAAGAGCCGGCACCGCCGCTCGCGCTGCCCAAGCGCGAATTCATGGAAGGCGCGAAGAAGATCTGGGAAGAGCTCGGCCTGCCGGCGCTCACCCCGCAATCGCCGTGGCACGGCTATTCACTCGGCGAATGGGATGCGGTCTGGGACACTTATGCGAACCGGGCCGTCGCCGGCAAATGGGAAGAGAGCGGCAAGGAAACCTTTGCGCGCCGCCGCGGCGGATTGCGGCCCGAAACGCCGGTCAAGGACGTCAAAGAGTAAGAGCTATTGCGCCGATGCCGCGCGACTGCTGCCGTCGCGAAGGCGGCTTGCGGCGGCGTGGACGGCGGCGCGAACGCGCTGATAGCTGCCGCAGCGGCAGATATTGGTCAACGCCGCATCGATATCGGCATCCGTCGGCTTGGGATTTTCCGCAAGCAGCGCCACCGTCGCCATGATCATGCCGCTCTGGCAGTAGCCGCATTGCGGCACGTCGTGGTCGATCCAGGCCTGCTGCACCGGGTGCAGCCTGCCATCCTGCGGCAGCGCTTCGATCGTGGAAACCCTGCGGCTGCCGAGCATGCCAACCGGGACCTGACAGGAGCGTGTCGCCACCCCATCGATATGCACGGTGCAGGCGCCGCATTGGGCGATGCCGCAGCCATATCTGGTGCCGGTCAGCCCGATCGTGTCGCGCAGCACCCAGAGCAAGGGCGTGTCGGCCTCGACATCGACATTATGGATTTTGCCGTTGATCGAGAGTGCGATCATTGCGATCCGCCCTTGGACGCCAAACCTTGGATGCAGCGATGCCAATTCCACGCTTCGGAAATCGCGTCAAAGTGGCGTGAACTCCTTCGGCTGAAACCGTCAGTGGCAAGATAACCTAATTCGCCGTCAAAATGAAGTGACGCCTGTGCGCCAATCCGCGACGCGCAGCCGAGAAATGACTTTTTGCGCCTTGCATAGCGATGGCAATAATCGAAGGATGCCGCGCCGGGCAAGCGAAGTGTTGGAGTACGCCGATGAGCGACGACTTCGAGAACCATTGCTGGAAAGACCTCGTCCCGCCGGACATTCTGGACATCTATTCCCACTATAAACGCAAGACCTTCGTCGGGCCGGCGCCGGCGCTGCTGGCGATCGATCTTTATGAGCTGGTCTATCGCGGCGGCGCGCGGCCGCCGGCCGAGCTCGCCAAGGAATTTCCCAGCGCTTGCGGCACCTATGCCTATGACGCGATCGAGCCGACCAAGCGCCTGTTCGCGGCGGCCCGCGCGGCAGGACTGCCGATCTTTTATTCGACCGGCGATACCCGGAGCGAAAGCCGGCCGAATTTCGTCAGCGCCACCAAGCGCAACAAAGTATCGGTCGATCCTTCCGACTATGCGATCCGTCCGGAATTCAAGCCGCAAACGGGCGACGTCGTCATCACCAAGCAACGCGCCAGCGCCTTCTACGGCACGCCGCTCCCCGCGCATCTGACGCAACTCGGCATCCAGACGCTGATCATTTGCGGCGAGAGCACGTCAGGCTGCGTACGCGCGAGCGCGGTCGATGCCTATTCGCACGGCTATCACGTCGTTCTGGTCGAGGAATGCTGCTTCGATCGCAGCCCGCTGTCGCACAAAGTGAACTTGTTCGACCTGCATCATAAATATGCCGACGTCATGCATGCCGACGAGGTCACGGCGCATCTCGCCAAGAACCCATCCGTGAAGAAAGCCAGTTGACGATGAAGCCTTCGCGTTACGGCCCGTTTCCCTATTCGCCGATCATCCATCGCCCGAAACTGCAGTGGCCGGACGGCGCCCATGTGGCGCTGTGGATCATTCCCAATATCGAATTCTTCGCCCTCGACGAAAAAGTACCCCCCGGCTCCGGGGGCACCGGCGTGCCCGTCCCCGATATCCCGACCTGGTCGGCGCGCGACTACGGCAATCGCGTCGGCGTGTTCCGCCTCATGGAGGTACTGGAAAAGCACGGCATCCGCGCCACCGTCGCGCTCAACAGCGAACTCTGCACCGAGCATCCCGCGATCATCAAAGAAGGCAACAAGCTGAAATGGGAGTGGATGGGCCATTGCGAGAGCAACACGCGAAGGCTCAATGCCGCAGCCCCCGGAGAGGAGCCGCGCATCATCAAGGACTCGCTCGCGGTCATTGAGAAGGCAACCGGCGCGCGCCCGCGCGGCTGGCTTGGCTCCGGCCTGCAGGAGACCTGGGACACGCTCGACCTGCTCGCCGACCACGGCTGCGACTATGTCTGCGATTGGACCAATGACGATCAGCCTTACGTCATGAATCTCGAAGCCGGAAAAACGCTCATCAGCGTGCCCTACAGCCACGAGATCAACGACAAGCCGGCCTTCGAGAAATTCCACCGCACCGCGGAGCAATTCCGCGACATGATCTGTCGGCAATTCGACGTGCTCTACCGCGAGGGCGCGCAATCGGGCCGTGTGATGGCGATCGCGATCCACCCCTATCTCACCGGCGTGCCGCACCGGATCGACGCGTTCGACGAGGCGCTGGGCTATATCAGCCGACACGGCAAAGTGTGGAAGACAACTGGCGCGGATATTGCACGTCATTATCGCGCGCAAGCCGCGAAGGAGTGACTATTCGCCGCTCGGAGGCGTATCTGTCATGACGGCCGTATTGTATACAATAAAATACATACGGACGGCATTGAACCCCGAAAGGCGGAGACACGCATGAGATGGAACGCGATTTGGCGGCGGTGGGCGGCGGCTTTGTCGATCGCGCTGGCCGGCCTTTCCGCAATTCCCGCCGGAGCGGCCGAGCAGATCACGCTCGGCAATGTGGGGCAGGCCTCGGCTAATCTCTGGCCGGTGCTGATCGGGCTCGATCAGGGCTTCTACACGGCGGAGGACCTCAAGGTCGACGTCGTCTATGTGCAATCGAGCGCCGCGCTGGTGCAGCAAGTGACCGCCGGATCGCTTCCGGTCAGCGTCTCGACCGGGCTTGCCGATCCGTTGCGCGCCGTGGGCATGGGCGCGCCGATCTCCATCGTTCGCCTTGAAGTGCAGATGCCGCCTTACGATCTCGTCGCCAAACCAAACATCGCGAGCCTGGCCGATCTCAGGGGCAAGCTGATCTCGCTTGGCGGCCCGAAAGACATCACCCGCATCTATGTCGAACGCATGCTGGCGCCGAGCGGCGTCAAGCCGGGCGATTTCGACATGGTGTTCGCCGGCGCCACCGCCGCGCGCGCCTCGGCGCTGGCCGCGGGCGCGGTCGATGCCGCAATTCTATTGCCGGCGTTCAACTTCCAGGCGATCGCGAAAGGCTTCAAGAGCCTTGGCCTCACCGCCGACTATGTGAAAGACCTGCCGTTCTCCGGCATGGCCGTGAACAATGCCTGGGCCGCCGCCAACAAGCCTACGCTGGAGAAATTGCTGCGGGTCGAGAACAAGAGCATCGCCTGGTTCAACGATCCCAAGAACCACGCCGACGCGGTGCGCATTCTTAAAGTCGCGAGCGGCCTGTCGGAAGACGACGTCGAGAAGGCCTACGCATTTTTCCGCAACGGCAATTTTTTCGAGCCGACCGGAAAGGTCTCGCGCACCAAGCTGAACAATCTCGCGAAAGCGATGGAGAGCCTCGGCGATCTGCCGGGCAACCTCGATGTCAATAAGGCCGTTCTGCCGGGAATAACCCAGATGTCGGATTGAGCGGCCCCGATGATGCGGCTCCTGATGGGAAAAGGCGCTATCGCACTCTTTGCCGCAGCGATGCTTGCGGCCGCGCCGTCAGCCTTCGCCGCCGACACGGTTTCAGTGGGCTCCGTCGACGCCACGTCGGCCAATCTCTGGCCGCTGCAGATCGCGCGCACCAACGGCTATTTCGATGCGGCCGGCATCAACATCGATCTCGTCTTCGCGCAATCCAACGCGTCGGTGATCCAGCAGCTGGCCGCCGGCTCCTATGACATCGCGCCCAGCGCCGGCATCGTCGATCCGATCCGCGCCATCGACAAGGGCGCGCCGGTGAGTCTGGTCCGCATCGTCATCCAGGCGCCGCCCTATGCGCTCTTGTCCAAGCCCGAGATCAAGACGATCGAAGGCCTCAAGGGCAAGACCATCATGGTCGGCGGCTCCGCCGACATTACCCGGCTGTTCAACGACCGCATGATGCAGCAGCACGGGCTGAAATCGGACGACTATGATTATGTCTTCGCCGGCGCCACCAGCGCGCGGTTCTCGGCGCTGAAATCCGGCGCGGTCGATGCGGCACTGCTGACAACGCCGTTCAACTTCTACGCCGAGACCGCGGGCTACAATAATCTCGGCTTCACCTTCGACGTGCTGCCCGACATGCCGTTCGCCGGAATGGCGGTCAACCGGCCCTGGGCCGAGCACAACGCCAATGTGCTGAAGCAATTCCTTGCAGCCTATACCAAAGGCGTCGCCTGGTTCTACGATCCACAGAACCACGAAGCCGCGGTGAAGATCCAGACTGATATCAGCCACATCGCGCAGGACGACGTGGAAAAGGCCTACACGTTTCTGCACGACAAGAACCTGTTCGAGCCGACCGGCGCGGTATCGAAGAAGAAGATTGCAACCGTGATCGAAGCCCTTCACCAGCTCGGCGACGTCTCGGGCGACGTGTCGGTCGAACGATTCATATTGCCCGGCGTGACGCAGATTTCCGAGTAATATGCAGCGGTGATGAGCACGGCGAGCGAAAGCGTGAAAGCGATGGCGGCGCCGGCAGCACAAACCGCGAGCCCGGACCCTTCGCCGGCGCGCGTGTTTCTGGCCGCGCTCCGCCGCAGATATCTCGCTGCCACGCTGTCGGTCATGGGCGGCCTTGCGCTGTGGGAAATCATCAGCCGCTATGTCGTCGCCAATGCGCTGTTTCTTGCCGGGCCGTCGCAGATCGCCGTTGCGATCTATCATTTGGCGATGACGGGAGAGCTTTGGCATCATATCGGCGTCAGCGCCGCTGAATTTGCGCTGGGCTATGTCGTCGCCAGCATTCTCGGCGTCGCGCTCGGACTCGCCATGGCGTCGAGCGCAACGATGAAACAAGCGCTGCAGCCCTGGGTGTCGGGCCTTTACGCGACGCCGACGATCGCGCTCGCGCCGCTGTTCATTCTTTGGTTCGGCATCGGCATCTGGTCGAAAGTCATCGTCGTCATTTCGCTGGTGCTGTTCCCGGTGGCGATCAATACCGAGGCGGGGCTGCGCACCACGAGCGAGCGCCTGATCGAGATGCTGCGCAGCTTCGGCGCCACCAAGCGGCAGATCTTTCTGAAAGTGTCGCTGCCTTCGGCGGTGCCGTTCATTCTCGCCGGATTGAAGCTCGGCATCGGCCGCGGCCTGATCGGCGTCGTGGTGGCGGAGCTGTTCGGCTCGCGCGCCGGTCTCGGCCGCCTGATCAGCCAGTCCGCCGACGCCTTCAATATGCCGGAACTGTTTGCCGGCGTTGTGATCCTCGCTGTCGCCGGGATCGTGATGACGGCAGGCTTCAGCCGCCTCGAAGGCAAGATCGTGCCATGGACGCGAGAGTAAGTTGGATCAGAGAGTAAGTTGGACGCGAGAGTGAATATGGCGGTGGTTCCAAAGCTTGCAGTCTCGCATCTCGGCAAGCGCTTCGGCGAACTCGATGCGTTGCGCGGTATTGATCTGACAATCGAGCGCGGCGAGTTCATCTCGGTGGTGGGCCCGAGCGGCTGCGGCAAGACCACGTTCCTGCGCATCATCGCTGGGCTGGAGCCCGCAACATCCGGCGAAGTGCTGCTCGACGGCCGCGCGGTGCGCGAGCCGGCGGCCGATCGCGGCTTTGTCTTTCAGAATGACAGCCTCTTGCCGTGGCGCACCGTGTTCAACAACACCCTTATCGGACGCGAAGTCGGCAGCGGCGTCGGCCCGTCCGAACGCCGGCAAGCGATGGAGCTGTTGAAGCTCGTCGGGCTCGAAGGCTTTGAGAACTATTATCCGCGCCAGCTCTCCGGCGGCATGCGCCAGCGCGTCAATCTGGCGCGCGCGCTCGCGATCGATCCTGAAATCCTCCTGATGGACGAACCGTTCGCCGCGCTCGACGCGCAGACCCGCGAGATCATGCAAGCCGAATTGTTGCGCATCTGGGAACGCGGCCAGAAGACGGTGCTGTTCGTGACGCATCAGATCGACGAGGCCGTGTTCCTTTCCGATCGCGTGCTGGTCTTCGCCCGCCGCCCCGGGCGCCTGCAGGAAGAGGTCAAGATCGCGCTGCCGCGGCCCCGGACGCTCGAAATCAAGCGGACCGGCGAGTTTGTCGGCCTGGTCGATCACATCTGGCGGCTGATCGAAGACGACGTCCGCGCGGCCACACTCTACGAGAACGCGTGACCGCGGCCGCGGGCGCATGCCCACGGCGCAAAATGACGCTCCGGCGCGATTTTTCGCATTAACCGTCCCGGCCGCACTGGGCAGTTTTGCCACGCTCCTAATCTCTTTCCAGGCGTCAAAAACCAGGGCATTCTCCCGCCCGACACTGGCGCGTCAGACCCGTATCCGGGTGGCACGTCAGGGTGACGTAACCAGAAAAGCCGCCTTTTGGAGGAACACATGCGTTTTGATTTTTCGCGCCGGAGCGCCGCTGGCGCAGTCGGCGCCGTCCTGCTCGCGGCGGGATTGGCCGCGGGGCATTTCTCGGCCGTTGCGCAGAACAGCCAGCCGATCAAGATCGGCTTCAGCATGGCGCTGACCGGCCCGCTCGCCGCCAACGGCAAGCAGGCGTTGCTCGGCGCCAAGATCTGGGCGGAAGAGGTCAATGCCAAGGGCGGCCTGCTCGGCCGCCAGGTCGAGCTCGTCAACTACGACGATCAGTCCAATCCCTCGACCGTGCCCGGCATCTACACCAAGCTGCTCGACGTCGACAAAGTCGATCTCGTCGTCTCCGGCTATGCCACCAATATGGTGGCGCCGGCCATTCCGGTGGTGATGCAGAAGAACAAGACCTTCATCAGCCTGTTCGCGCTGGCCGCCAACAGCGAATTCCACTATCCGCGCTACTTCTCGATGCTGCCGTCGGGCCCGACGCCGAAGGAGTCGTTCACCGAAGGTTTCTTCCAGGTGGCGGCGGCGCAGACTCCGAAGCCCAAGACCATCGCGCTCGCGGCCGAAGACGCCGAGTTCTCGCGCAATGCCTGCGAAGGCGCCCGCAATAACGTAAAAAAATACGGCTTCGATATCGTCTACGACAAAACCTATCCGCCGAACACGACGGACTTCTCGCCGATCATCCGCGCCATCCAGGCCGCCAACCCGGATCTCGTGGTGTTCTGCTCCTATCCGCTGTCATCGGTCGGTCTGATGCAGTCCGTCACCGAGCTCGGCTTCAAGCCGAAGATGTTGGGCGGCGCCATGGTCGGCCTGCAGGCGACCGTGTTCAAGGACAAGCTCAAGGGCAAGCTTAACGGCGTCGTCAATTACGAAACTTGGGTGCCGTCACCCAAGCTTCTGGAGCCGGCCGCGAACTTCTTCAAGAAGTATCAGGACCGCGCCAAGGCAGAAGGCGTCGATCCGCTCGGCTATTATCTCGGCGGCTGGGGCTATGCCTACTTCCAGGTGCTGCAGCAGGCGGTCGAAGGCACCAAGAGCATCGACGACGCCAAGCTCGCCGACTATCTCAAGAGCCATGAGTTCAAGACCATCATGGCCGACGTGAAATTCGGTAAGGACGGCGAATGGACCAAGTCGGGAATGTTGCAGGTCCAGTATCACGACCTCACCGACGCCGCGAACCTCGATACCTGGCGCGGCATGAGCTACCAGACGGTGCTCACGCCGGCCGATGAGAAGACCGGCAACGTCATCTATCCTTACGAGAAGGCGCTGAAGTAGGACGCATTTTCGTGAGCCCCTCGCCGAGTCTCTCGGCGGGGGGCTTTTTCTTTTATAAGATGCCGCCGCGGCAAGACGCCCACCGCCATCATGAAACGGGACAACACCATGCTCCTTCCCACCTGCCTCGTCGGCTCCTATCCGCAGCCGGAATGGCTGATCGACCGCGAGAAGCTGTCGAAGCAAGTGCCGCGGGTGCGGGCCGACGATCTGTGGCTGATCGCGCCGGACAAGCTTGAGGCGGCGCAGGACGACGCCACGCTCCTCGCCATCCGCGACCAGGAGCGCGCCGGCCTCGATATCATCTCCGACGGCGAGCAGCGCCGCGAAAGCTATTCCAACCGCTTCGCCACCGCGCTCGACGGCATCGACATCAAGACTCCCGGCACCACCATCAACCGCACCGGCAGGGCCATTCCGGTGCCGCGCGTCACCGGCCCGATCCGCCGCCGCCAACCGGTCGAACTGCGCGATTTGCAGGTGCTGCGCGCCAATACCGAGCGCCGCATCAAGGCGACCGTCCCCGGCCCTTTCACCATGGGCAAGCAGGCGCAAGATGACTTCTACAAGGACGAAGCAGCGGTGGCGATGGATTATGCCGCGGCCGTCAATGCCGAGATCAAGGATCTGTTCGCGGCCGGCGCCGACATCGTCCAGATCGACGAGCCGTGGATGCAGCAGCACCCCGACAAGGCGAGGCAATATGGACTCAAAGCGCTCGATCGCGCGCTCGACGGCGTCACCGGCACGGTCGCCGTGCATCTGTGCTTCGGCTATGCCGCCGTGGTGCACGACAAGCCGTCGGGCTATTCGTTCCTGACGGAACTCGAAGGCTCCAAGGCGCAGCAGATTTCCGTCGAGGCGGCGCAGCCCAAGCTCGATCTTGCCGTGCTGAAGCAATTGCCGTCGAAGACCATCATTCTCGGCGTCATCGATCTCTCCGATATGACGGTCGAGACGCCGCAGATCGTCGCCGAGCGTATCCGCCGCGCGCTCGCTGTCGTTCCGGCCGAACGCATCGTGGTGGCGCCGGATTGCGGCATGAAATATCTGCCGCGCGCGGTGGCCTTCGGCAAAATGAAAGCGATGGCCGAGGGCGCGGCGCTGGTGCGGCGCCAGCTCAGCGGCGCTTGAAACGATAATGACACGCCGAGACGTTATCGCCGCTTTGCCTTTGCTGGCGACGGCGCGCGTGCTCGGCGCACAAGGTGCGGAGAGCGTGATGCCATTGAAAGTCGGCACGGCCCTGCCCGATCCGCCGTTTGAACTGATGACCAAAGACGGTGCGATCGGCTTCGACATCGCGCTGATGCAACGCATCGCCGCGATGTTGAACCGGGAATGGCAGCTCGTGCCTTACAAGGGCACGGACTTCAACGGCATTTTTGCCGGTCTCAACGACGGCAGCTATGACTGCATCGCCTCCGGCGCAACCATCACGCCCGGCCGGCAGAAACTCGCCGACTTCTGCGCGCCCTATGTCGTCTCCGGCCAGTCGCTCGTCGTCGACACCACACGGCATCCGAACGTCCATAGCATCGCCGACCTCAAAGGACTCGTGATCGGCGTGCAGCAGGGCAATACCAGCCAGCCGGTCGCAGACAAGCTTGTCGCCGAACATCGCGCGGCGCGGGTGCGCGTCTATGCCTATGACGAAATCGAGACGGCGCTCGACGATCTCTCGAGCGGCGGCTGCGACGCCTTCATGAAGCTCGCCCCGGTCACCGCCTGGTTCGTGCGCGATCGCCCGAAGCTCAAAGTCGTCGAGACCGGCATCACGCGCGAGCTTCTCGGCATCTGCGTGCGCAAAGGCAATGTCGCGCTCGCCGCCGCGATCGGCAAGGCACAGGCGGCTTTAATGGCGGACGGCACCATCCCCGGACTGATCAAGCAATGGCTCGGGACCGGCGCGGCTTTGCCGCGGTGATTGAAACATTCGGAGTAGAAAATGCCCAGCTTGATTGGTCGATCATGCGGCGTCCTGATCGGCGCAGTTCTGGCGCTGATGTTTATTTTGGCGCCGTCATTCGCCGCCGAGGAGAACGGTATGTATGCGAATCTTCCCGGCGTGAAACTCTGGTTTACCGATAGCGGCGGCTCCGGCACGCCGATCGTGCTGTTGCATTCTAACACCGGCAATAGCGATATCTGGGCGCCGCAGATCGCGGCGCTATCGAAAGCCGGCTACCGCGTGATCGCCTTCGACCGGCGCGGCTGGGGCCGCAGCACGGCGGACCCATCCGGGCCGCAGCCGGGCAGCATCGCCGGCGATCTCGACGGCCTCGTCGATTACCTGAAACTCGGCAAATTCCACCTGCTCGGCGTTGCCGGCGGCGGCTTCGCCGCGCTCGACTATGCGGCGTGGCGTCCCGAACATGTCCGCAGCCTCATCATCGGCGGCTCTACCGGCGATATCAAAGACAAGGAGATCGCCGACTTCATCGCGCGGATCGAGATTCCGGAGATCAGAAAGCAGCCGGCCGCTTATCTGGAAGTCGCCCCGTCCTATCGCGGCGGCAATCCTGATGGCCTTGCGCGCTGGAACGAGATCAACGCGCATTCGCGCCAGGGCGATGCGCCCGCCCAGCCGCTGCACACGCCGAATACCTATGAGAAGATCGCGACAATTCCGGCGCCGACGCTGATCATCGCCGCCGATGCCGACCTCTTGGCGCCGCCGGCCATGATGCGGCTCTGGGCCCCGCACATGAAAAGCTACGAATGGGCCATGATGCAGGACGCCGGACACGCCATGGCCTGGGAACAGCCGCAAGTCTTCAACAAGCTGGTGCTGGATTTTCTTGCCAAGCATTGACCGCAAGGCGTGCGCCGAAGCACGCGCTAGCGACGCGACGTGTCCGCTCGTTCCAACGCCTTGCGATCCCATTTCGCGAGATCGGCCGCAGCCGCATAAGTTTCCTGAAGGAACCCGAGCAGGAGCGCGTCGGGATCGCTTGTCTGGCGGACTGCGTCGTAGGGCAGAATGAACTGCCCGACATCCTTGTTGTAGAAAGCTCCGGCCGTCGCCAAACGTGCATCGCCGTAACCTTTCGGCTCCGGAAAGGCATAGACGTAGAACGCCGCGCGGCCGTAGCCGCCGTTGCCGGGCCAGAAGCCGCAACTTGAGCATTCATGCGAATAGGCCTCGGTCATGACCCGAGCCGCGACACCCGGCGTCGTGCTCTGCGGCGGCGGCGCGGTCCGGCCGGAAAAGCGCGTCACGGCAAGGTCGAAGCTGCCCCAGAAAAAATGCACCGGGCTGGCCTTGCCGAGAAAGCGGGCGCGAAATTCCGTCATCACGCGGTGGGCCTGCACCAGCGCCAGCCAGAATCGTTGCGCGTAGATCGGATCGTATTGCGCATGCGTGCGATCCCGCTCGAACGGAATCGCATTCTCGATTTCGCTCGGCATGGTCCAGATATGCACGCCGATGCCGAGCCGGCGCAGCGCCGCCATGAAAGCCGCGAAGAAATCGGCAACCGTCATCGGTTCGAGCGGCAGCGTCTCGACGCCGCCGTCGCTGGTTTCGATGACGAGACGATGCGCCAGAAAATCAAAAACAATATCGACGCTGCGTCCCTCATAGGGCATCGCCGGAGCCGCAAGCCCGCGTGAGGTGACGTGGAGCGTCGCGTTCCACCAATGATTAATGAGCGGGGTGAGCGCGATGCGGACCTTGCCGACGATCTGGGTCCATAGCTGCAGCGTATCGCAAGCGCCGCTCCACGCTTCGAGCGGCAGGTCCGGCCATTGCGGATTGGCGGCGTTTTCCATGTGCCATCCTAGCACGCGGGACGAAGAGGGCTGAAAGGAATGTTCGCGCCGACTTTTAGAACCGCACGCTTTCACCAGCGCGTGTTCATGTACTCCTCGACGCACGCGGCCGAAGCCTTGGCATAAGTACCGCGGCGGCTGACGGTGGCTCCGGTGAGGCGGTACAGCGCCAGCGCCATTTCGGCGGCCTTGGCCACGACGGCGATGCCGTTGAGAACCAGCGCGTTGTCGATGACAAACGGACATTCCCGCGTGAACAGTAGCATCGGCAGGCCGCCCGCCGGAAGGATAACCTCCGCGCCTTCGGCAACCATCGGCCGCACCTGTTCGACGAAATCGCCCCGCACTTGCCCGTAGGCCGCCTCGTCGGTGAAGGCGAGCATGAAGCCTGGAAGATCGACGTGAATGGCGCGCACGCCGGCAATGCGCTGATCGAGACCCTGCGCCCGGACCTGGCGCTTGTGCCAGGTGATGAACGTCGGATCGATGGTCACGAGCCCGACGCTGCTGCCCATGCTCAGCGCCGCCAGCAGATTAGCCTCGCCGAAGCCGATCACCGGTATGTCGAGCGCGCCGCGGATTTCCAAAAGGCCCGGCTCCTGAAAATGCCCGATGACAAAGGCGTCGTAGCCCTTGCGCTCGGCTTCGACGGCGATGCGGATCACTTGCGCGGCGCAGCGGAATTCGGTCAGCGGATGGAACAGATGATCGGGCGGATCGAGGCCGTGGACTTCGAACTGCACGCCGGGGCTTGCGGCCGCATCGAGGGCCGCTTGCAAGCGCTTCATATAGGGCGCTTGTTCGACAGGATGAACGAAGCTCTGATACCAAATGCGCGCGGGACGGGTCGGTTCGGCCGAGGGTGTTGCCATGAGCGGTCTCCCGGAATGCATTGCGTTTGTCGCATCCCGGCATGTGCACCGGCAAGAGTGCAGACCTGCAATAGCGTCGTGTTGTTATGCGCCGCTCGAGCGCTGCAACATGCCGAATGCGGCGCGGAGCCGCGAGGCGAGCCGCCAGATCACCGGCGTCTGCTTGATGTAGCGCTTGAGCCGCCGCCGCGTCGCCGACAGCGCGCTCGCCGGCCAGCCGCGCCAGGTCGCGGCGGCGCTATAATCGAACAGCTGCAGGCGCATGTCGCACCATTCGCTCTTGTAGCGCTCGTCGCCGATGGTGAAATCGAATGTCTTCAGGCCGCGTGCGATCGCATAGCCCATCAATTCACGAAGATGCAGCGCGCCCGGGCCGAAATGCGCGAGCCTGCCGTCGCAATAGCTCGACAGGATATGATAGTAGCAACCGCCATAGACGATGCCGAAATTCGCCGCGGCGTCGGTCGTGTCGATTTCGACCCGGCTGACATGGACGAGATGCCGCGTCGCCGGATTCGATGCGAGATCGAGAAAGAATTCGCGGCAGCCCGGCCGCGCGAACATGTCGGAAATGCCTTTGCGGACGAATGACTGGCTCTTCTGCTGCATCAGCGTTTCGAGCGTCGCCGTCGCATCGGTGGGGTCCGCCGCCGTGACGAAGCGGATGTCGCCGAACTGCGCCATGCGCCGGCGTTTGGCACGATCATGGCGGCGCGTCGCCGACGAGCGCTTGGCGCGATAGAGCGTTTCCCAATCGCCGCCGAGCTGCATGATATGCGCGCTGTTGGCATTGGGCGTGAGCTCGAAACAGGTGAACGGATTGACTGCGCCGCCGATCGTCTCCGGCATTTTCTCGAATTCGATCCAGTCGTGACGCGTCTGCGGCTCCGACTGCATCTTCGCCTCGAGCTGCCGCCACAACGCGCGAAAGTTTTCCGGCGTGACGCGCTCCGCGAAATCACGCGCCAATAGCGGCGCGTTGTAGTCGCACAGATCCTGGCCGAGCCAGCACAATCGCCTGAGTGAGCGACGCGGATCGACGGCGAGCGGCAGGATGAATGCGATTTCGCCGTCGGCAAAACGGCCGACCACGATGGCGGGCGTGACGCCATTGCGCGTTCCGACATGCCGCTGCCAAGCCGCGAGCCATTCATAAGTTTGGAACGGCGTCAGCAGCGCTGTGCGCTCGAACCGCCGCCACTCGTCGGCGACAGCGGCAAGATCGGTCGCGATGCGAAAGCTGATCTCCGACGCGGCGGCGGCCGACACGTCAGCGCGGCGCGCATGAGGTGCAGGGCTCGCGGCCAAGGGGATCACGTCCACCTGCGCGCTCGCGTTTCGAAACGCCGTCAATGGTGTGGCACGCGTCACTGCATGAACCGGAGGAACTGTCGGGCTAACCCCAAATCACAGGGCTCAAGTCATAGGGCTCAAGTCATAAGGCTCAAGTCACAGGGCCCAAATCGTAACCCCGAGTCATAAGGCAAATTCCTTAAGCACGCGTGGGGAACTGCCCGTTACGTTGAGTTAAGGTAAAGACATCCGCCGCGCCTTTGCGCCCGAAAACATTGGACCGGCGCATCGGCCGGCCTTCCCCAATAGGGGCGTGTCGGTTTGGCGCAGGCGTGCTTTGCCGGTGGAACCCCCGATTTGACAGCCCTATCCTTGGCTTATTAAGTCGCCGCCTGCCGCAACGGCAGCAAACGGCGGCACAAGTAAACGGCTCGTTTCGGCGAGATGGGGAGGACACGATGATGTTGCGTGAGTACTGGTTCCGTATTGCCGGTCTCTGCCTGATCACATTGCCGTTGGCAGGCACGGCCTGGGCGCAATCCAGCGACTACCCGAACCGGCCGGTGACAATGATTTCCGACGCCGCGCCCGGCTCAGCGCCTGACATCGATGCTCGCTTCACCGCCGAAGGCTTGACCAAGATGTGGGGACAGCAGGTCATTGTCGCCAACCACCAAGGCGCCAATGGCAGCATCGCCGCGCGATTTGCGTCGCAGGCCGCGCCTGACGGCTACACGCTGTTCATGCCGGCGCTCTCGACTTTCGCGTCGCTGCCGACGGTCGCGCCCAATCTGCCGCTGCGGCTGCCGCGCGATTTCCTGCCGATCGGATTCACCATCGAAAATCCGATGTTCATCGCGGTGAATTCGTCGCTCGGCATCAACACGCTGCCGGAATTGATTGCGCGCGCCAAGAAAGAACCGGGCACGATCTCGATTGCGGTGACCGGCGTCGGCCGGCTCACCCATCTCACCGGCCTTTTGCTGCAACAGCGCGCCGATATCCAGCTTGTGCCGGTGCCCTATCAAGGCGGCCCGGCGGCGGCGATGGCCGATGTCGGCACCGGCCGCGTCTCGATGATCATCGAAGGCTATTCGGGGATCATGGGTAGTGTGAAAGCGGGCCAGTTGAAAATCATCGCGGTGGCGTCGCGTCAGCGCCTGCCGGACTTTCCCGATGTGCCGACAGTGGCGGAGACCCTTCCCGACTTCTTCGCCACCGGCTGGCAGGTCGTGGTCGCACCGCTCGGCACGCCGACCGCGATCATTGACAAAGTCAGCGCCGATCTCATCAAGGTCATGGGCGATCCGGAGCTCAAGAAAAAGCTGGGCGCAATCGGCAATTACACCCAGACCATGAATCCCGAACAAACGCTCGCCTTCGTCAATCAGCAGCAGCAGACTTGGCTGCCGATCCTGGAAAAGATTTCTGTAAAATAGAGCATTTACGAATGTCAGGGAGGAATTTGACATGTTGACGCTATATTACGCGCCCGGCGCCTGCTCGATGGCTTCGCATATCGCGCTTGAGGAAAGCGGCGAAAAATACGAGCCGCGCAAAGTGGACCTCGCCGGCGGCGAGCAGCGCACCGAAGCCTATCTGAAAATGAATCCGCTCGGCCGGGTGCCGGTGCTCGGCCTCGAGGACGGCACCCCGCTCACCGAGAACACCGCGATCCTGCCCTATCTCGGCAAGCGCTTCGATCTGTGGCCGAAGGATGCGCTCGGCGACGCCAAGGCGCTCTCGTTGATCGGTTACTTTGCCTCGAGCGTGCATCCGGCACATGCTCATGTCGGCCGCCCCGAGCGCTATACCGCCGACACCTCGGCCTTTCCCGGGATCAAAGAGGCCGGGCTGAAGACATTCCAAACCTATTTGAAGCAGATCGACGGCATGCTGGCCGGACGCGAATGGTTCAGCGACAAATATTCCGTGCTCGATCCTTACGGCTTCGTCTTCTACACCTGGGGCGCGCGCCGCGACTTGCCGATGGGCGAATTGAAGAACTACACCGCCCACAAGGACCGCATGCTCAAGCGCGCCGCCGTCGGCCGCGTCGTCGAGAATGAGAAGATCAAAGTGTAAGCGCGATTTATTCCACGCGCGCGTTCACTCTGCGGTGATAAAAACGTTATCCGGATTGCGGCCTGAAAGGCCCGCTCGCCGGGAATAGGCTTAAGCGATCCGGAATCTCCTGTCTGTCAGGCCAAGCGGACATTGCGCTCCGTGGAGCCGCATATCAGGAGATATCACCATGCTCACGACCAAATTCGCGTTTGCCGCGGCACTCGTCACGGTGCTGGTTTTTGGCGTCACGCTCTCGGCCGAGGCCCGCGCGGCGCAGAGCGCCCAATCCACGTCTGACAACGTGATCCCCGGCTACGGCAAGGACGGCGGCAGGGTCGCCATTCCGAATCCGAACCGCTGATTGTCGGACGATCTGAATCCAAAGAGCATTCGCGGACGCGAGTAGGGCCGCCTGCAAAGGCGGCCCTACTCAGCAGCCTTGATCAGCGGATCTGATTTTGAGCATGACCTTTTCGGAAAACCGATTCCCACTTTTCCGGATCATGCTCACGCCGTCTTCTGCGCTTTCAGGCCGAGCTCGTTGATGGTGCGCTCGCGCATGATGAACTTTTGAATCTTGCCGGTGACCGTCATCGGGAACTCGTCGACGAATTTGACATAACGCGGCACCTTGTAATGGGCGATCTGCTCGCGGCAGAACGCCTTGATCTCCTCGTCCGTGGCGCTGGCGCCGGGACGCAGCTTGACCCAGGCGCAGATCTCTTCGCCGTAACGGTCGTCCGGCACGCCGATCACCTGGACGTCCTGGATTTTCGGGTGGCGATACAGGAATTCTTCGATCTCGCGCGGATAAACATTCTCGCCGCCGCGAATCACCATGTCCTTGATGCGGCCGA
This sequence comes from uncultured Alphaproteobacteria bacterium, assembly GCA_963746715.1. GTDB lineage: Bacteria > Pseudomonadota > Alphaproteobacteria > Rhizobiales > Xanthobacteraceae > BOG-931. The sequence continues at coordinate 63,290 of CAVVCW010000013.1, forward strand.
CGATGTTGCAGTAGCCCTCGTCGTCGATCGTGGCGAGATCGCCGGTATGCATCCAGCGCGCCGCGTCGATCGCCTCGCGTGTGCGCTCCGCGTCGCCCCAATAACCGAGCATCACCGAATAGCCGCGCGTCAACAATTCTCCCGGCATGCCTGTCGGCACGATGCGGCCGTTCATGTCGACGATCTTGACCTCGAGATGCGGCTGGATACGCCCGACGGTGGAGACGCGCCGCTCCAGCGGATCTTCGGTCGAGCTCTGGAAACTCACCGGGCTTGTCTCGGTCATGCCGTAAGCGATGGTGATCTGAGACAGGTTCATCTTGGCGACGGCGCGCTTCATGACTTCGATCGGGCATGGCGAGCCCGCCATGATGCCGGTGCGCAGCGACGACAGATCGAAACGCGCGAATTCAGGATGATCGAGCTGGGCGATGAACATGGTCGGCACGCCGTGCAGGCCGGTGCAACGCTCCTCGGCGACGGTTTCAAGCGTGGCCAGCGGATCGAAGCCTTCGCCGGGGAATACCATGCAGGCGCCGTGGGTGACGGCGGCGAGATTGCCGAGCACCATGCCGAAGCAATGATAGAGCGGCACCGGAATGCATAGGCGATCTTCCGGCGTCAGCTTCATCGCCTCGCCGATGAAGAAACCGTTGTTGAGAATATTGTGATGCGACAGCGTCGCGCCCTTGGGAAAGCCGGTGGTGCCCGACGTGAACTGAATGTTGATCGGCTCGTCGAATTGCAATTGCGGCGCAAGCTCGGCGATGCGCGCCGCTTCCGCACTGCCGCCGCGCGTCGTGATTTCCGAGAAGCGCAGAGTGCCGGGATGCCAGTTGTCGCCGAGCAGCACCACCGAACGCAGCGCCGGCAGCCGCGCCGATTCCAGTTTGCCCGGCACCGCATGGCCGAGCTCGGGCGCGAGCTCGCGCAACATGCCGATATAGTCCGACGTCTTGAATCGCTCGGCGAGGATGAGCGCTTTGCAGCCGACTTTGTTGAGCGCGTATTCGAGCTCGGCGATGCGATAGGCCGGATTGATATTGACCAGGATCAGGCCGGCTTTGGCGGTGGCGAATTGCGTGAGCACCCATTCGCTGGTGTTGGGCGACCAGATGCCGATGCGATCGCCGGGCTCGAGGCCGAGCGTCAATAGTCCCGCGGCGAGCCGATCAACTTCCCGTTGCAGCTCGGCATAAGTCAACCGCACTTGCTGGTGACGCACGACAAGGGCCGGTCGCGACGGCCATTTGGCGCAGACAGAATCGAAGAATTGCCCGACCGTCTCGCCGATCAGCGGCTGATTGCTCGCCCCGTGCACGTAACTGAGCTTGAGCCCGGCCATCGCGGTTCCCTCCGGTATTGTTTCTTCCAGTTTATTAAACACAATCATAGTGCCTGGCGCGGCGATACGGAATGCGGCCCGGTTCCACAGGGCGCGGCGGATAAAGGTCCTATTCACCCCTCCCCGCTAACGTGCCGGGCGGAAACCCGTCGCCGGATCAAGCGCCATGGCGCATTTCGAACTCAGCAAAGCTCCGCCGCCACTGCGGCAGATGTTTTCGCTATCGGCGCCGGCCGCCGACGCCACAGCGTCCGCGCAAGCGCGGCGCTGGCGCGCGGTCGCCGCGGCATCGCTCGGCAATGCGCTCGAATGGTTCGACTTCGTCATCTACGGCTATTTCGCCGCGACCATTGCGCGGCTGTTCTTTCCATCAAGGAGCGATCTGGAATCGCTTCTGATCGCGCTCGCGACCTTCGGCATCACTTTCTTCGTACGACCGCTCGGCGCGATCTTGCTCGGCGCCTTCGCCGATCGTCACGGCCGCAAAAAAGCTTTCATGCTGACGATCGCTTTGATGATGTTCGGCACCGCGATCATCGCCGTGCTGCCGACCTATGCGGTGATCGGTCCGCTCGCGCCCGTCGCAATCGTCGTCGCCCGCCTCATTCAAGGCATTTCCGCAGGCGGCGGCTTCGGCAGCGCCACGGCCTTTCTGGCCGAACAAGACTCGCAACGGCGGGGCTTTTTCGCCAGCTGGCAATTCGCGAGCCAGGGGCTCACCACGGTCATCGCCGCCGCTTGCGGCGCTGTCCTGACCGGCGTCCTGACCACTGAACAGATCGACGCCTGGGGCTGGCGCGTCCCCTTTATCTTCGGACTTCTGATCGGACCGGTCGCTTATTATCTCGGCCGCCACGCCGACGAGACCGCGGAGTTCAAATCGCTGGACGTGAGCGCGAAGCCGCTCGTCGACGCGCTCGCGGGCGCCAAGATGAGAATGCTGGTGGCCTTGGGCGCCGTCGTTCTCTGCACCGTGCTCACTTATACGACGCTTTTCATGCCGGGCTTTGCCATCCGCCAGCTCGGCCTGCCGCAAGCCGGAAGCTTCCTCGCCACGCTGCTCACCGGCGCGATCCAGATCGCGCTGGTGCCGATCTTCGGCGCCGCATCCGACCGGCATGGGCGGTTGCCGCTCATGATCGTGTCGGGCTCTATCGTTTTAGTTGTAAGCTATCCGATGTTCGCGTGGCTGGCGACGGTGCCGACCTTGCAAACGCTTCTGATGGTTCAGGCGGCCATGGGTGTGCTCGGCGCGGCCTATATGGGTCCGCTCGCGGCGCTGATGTCCGACATCTTCCCGACGCGAATGCGCACCACCGGCCTTGCCGTCAGTTATTCGTTCTGCGTCGCGATTTTCGGCGGCTTTGCGCCCTTCATCAATGCCTGGCTGATCAGCGTCACCGGCAGCAATGTCGCGCCGAGCTATTATCTGATGTTCGCTGCGGCGATCAGCCTCACAGCACTCGTGACGCAGCATCGGCTCCGTCTCTAAGCCTCGTCTCTAGGCTTTGGAACTGCGGTTCCACATACCGTCTCTGTATTTCATCATGCGCGGTTCCGAATTGTTAAGTCTTTATCGACGGCTTAGCCGCTTATTTTACCATTTACGTATGTCCGTTTGTTAGCAAACACACGACACAATCGCGATCTGCGTTCCGACCTAGATCTAAAAGGACGGCGTCATTGAACCGGGCGCCACGAGTGCGAGGCATGCAACGTCTGCTATCTAAAGCCGCCTTTCTCAGCTGGCTTGTCTCGACACCGGAACAGAAATTGCGCTTCGAATTGGTCGACGCGCTTTACTCGACGCCGAAGTCGATCTTCGTCGCGTCGATCGCCGCTCTGTTCGTGGTCGCGACCATCTTCGCGTTGAGCGACGATCCTACCTATGCCTGGATCTTCGTCGGTTTTTTTGCGACCAGCATCGGCCGCGCCGTGTCGATCGTGGCTTACCAGCGCGCGCAACACGACCCCGACGACAGCGCCGCCACCATCATGTGGGAGCGCCGCGCGCTGATCGGCGCCTGGGCGTTCGCCTGCCTCGTCGGCTTTACCGGCGCCTATACCGTCCTCGTCCATCCCAACAGCGACATCGAGCTGCTCGTCAATTCCTGCGTGATGGGCTACATCGCCGGTATTTCGTCGCGCAATGCCAGCCGGCCGATCATATCGATCGGCCAAGTGTCGCTGACGGCTTTTCCTTTCCTGATCGCGTTGGTCGTGCGCTTCGATCTGGTCCACAGCGTGCTCGCGGTCTTTATCGGCGCGCTGTTTCTCAGCATCATCGTCATTTGCCGGGCGGTGTTCGAGAACATCATCTCCCGCCATAGCGCTTTCAGCCGGATCGAGCTGATCGCGCGCCGCGACGCGCTCACCGACCTGTGGAACCGCACAGCCCTGATCGATCTTCTGGAGAAGCGCCTTGCCGGCGCCGCCGCTACCGGCGAGATCGTCGCGCTGATCCTGATCGATCTCGATCGCTTCAAGGACATCAACGACACGTTCGGGCATCAGACCGGCGACGCCGTGCTCAAGGAAGTCGGCGAGCGGATCAAGTCCGTGACGCATGCCGGTGACGAAGTCGCGCGCATCGGCGGCGACGAATTCGTGGTGATCGTGGTCGGCACCGACGAGGATCAGCCCCGCATCACCGCCGAGCGCATTTTCGCGACCTTCGCCACTCCGTTTCTGGTCGGCATCAATCAGCATCTGTGCGGCGCCAGCATCGGCTACGCCATCGCGCCGCACTACGGCGCAACGCTGGAAGAATTATTCCGCAATGCCGATCTCGCGCTCTACGAAGCTAAGCAGGCTGGGCGCCGCCAGATCGTCCGCCATACCGGCGCGATCACCGAGCGTTACGACAGGCGCGTGCAGCTCGAACACGATCTGCAATTCGCGCTGCAAAACGACGAAATGGAATTGGTCTATCAGCCGATCGTCGACCCGCGCTCCGGCCGCGCCATTTGCTGCGAAGCTTTGCTGCGCTGGAATCATCCGAGCCTCGGCCGGATCAGCCCGATGGAGTTCATTCCGCTGGCCGAGACGACCGGCCTCATCGTGCCGATCGGCGGCTGGGTGCTCGCCACCGCCTGCGCCGAGGCGACGCATTGGCCGGTCGATATCAGCGTCGCCGTCAACCTCTCGGCGGTGCAATTCCGTCACAGCACCGATCTCGTCGCCATCGTCACCGGGACGCTCGCCAGCACCGGGCTGCCGGCGCGGCGGCTGGTGCTCGAAATCACCGAATCCGTCCTGATCGAGGATTCCGCGGCGGCGCTGACCAGTCTCGAGCGCCTGCGCGAGCACGGCATCGATATTTCACTGGATGATTTCGGCACCGGCTTTGCGTCGCTCGCTTATCTCAACGACTTTCCGTTTTCCAAGATCAAGATCGATCGCAAGTTCTCGCAAGGCATCGATACCTCGCCGCGCACCGCCGCCATCATCGGCGGCATCGCCAAGACGACGCGCGATCTGCATATCGAACTGGTGGCGGAAGGCGTCGAGACTGAAAACCAGCTCGAGCGCATGTATCGTTTCGGCATCAATGCGATGCAGGGCTATCTGTTCTGTCACCCGTTGCCGGCGAGCGAGATCCGCAAGGTGATCGTCAACCCGATCATGACCGAAACCGCCAAGCGCCACGCCATCCCGCGGCAGCACAAGGCGGCTTCCTGAAGCTTACCCTGTCGCGTTCGGCGGGGACGCTCAGCCGGCCGAGAGGAACCTATCCAGCACCGCCATGCGCATGAATTTCGACAGGCGCACCTGCTCGAAATACATCGCATTGGGCAGATCGTCACAGCCGGCATCGATCTCGTCGTGCCGCGGCAGCGGATGATAGAGCAGAGCCTTCGACCCGAGCCGCGTGATTTTGTCCGGCGTGACCGCGTGGCTGTCCGGCGTCGTCTTCGGCGACACGTAATCGGAGCCTGCGGCTTCGCCGATATCCGACATGTCGTAAGGCGCCATCATGATCGCGTCGCATTCGGCGAGCGCGTAGCTGATCTCGGTCACCAGCCGGCAGCGGATGCCGCGTTCGCCGAACAGCGCGAGCACGTCGCGCGGAATGTCATAATAGGACGGCGGACAGAATACGATCTCGCGCGGCGCTTCGTAGCGCAACAGGAACGCCAAGGAGCGCACCGTGCGCCCGCGCGGATCGCCGCCGAAGGCGATGCTCTTGTCGCGGATCGTGCCGAGCCCGCGCCGCAGCGCGAAAATATCGATCAGCGCTTGGGTGGGATGCTCGTTCCAGCCGTCGCCGGCATTGATCACCGGCTTGAGCGATTTCGCCGCCATCCGCGCCGCGGCGCCGACTTCATGATGGCGGACGACAATGGCGTCGCTGAAGCGGGACACCACTGCTGCGCAATCTTCCAGTGTCTCCCCGGTTCTTGCGTTAGAGCGCGAGGCCGACATGTCGTCGACGCCGATCGCAGTGGCGCCGAGCGCGGCTGTCGCCGCTTCAAAGCCGATCCGCGTCCGCGTGCTGGGCTGGAAGAACATCAGCGCCACCGCCTTGCCGACGGCGCCGGGCGTGTGGGTGCGGCCCGCCTCGAAAGCCTCGGCGGCGCGGCAATAGGCATCGACGTCGTTGCTGTCGATCGATTCGGCGCTGAGCAGATGGGAGCTTGTTTTACTTCGCTGCGGCGAGACAACGTCCCGCCTCATCGTTGGCACGATGCGCGGAATGTTTACAGGTAACGACGCCATACGAATTTCCGGCAACAACGCGATCGCGAAGTTCACGATATATTAACCAGGAATTTGCGTGCCTGCAAAGGCGGGATAAAGTTCCCGAAAGGCTCGAAATAGCGTCTCGAAATGAGACAGACGCGATTTATCGGGCTATGAAACCACATTAAACACATGAGGATTGTCGGAAAACCGTTATGGCCGCGATCGAAGACCCTAAAGCACCCTCGCCCCCGGAACTGCCACCCACATTCGAGCCCGCCATCCGCACCATCGCGATGCCCGCGGACACCAATCCGCACGGCGACATCTTCGGCGGCTGGCTCGTCTGTCAGATGGACCTTGCCGGTGCCACGGTGGCGACACGGCGCGCCGGCGGACGCGTCGTTACCATCGCCATCACCGCGATGGTATTTCACCGTCCGGTTTGCGTCGGCGACGAAGTGTCGTGTTACGCCAGCGTTGCCAAGACCGGCAATACGTCGACGACAATCAAGATCGAAAGCTGGGCGCGGCGCGCCCGCGGCGCCGACACGGTACCGATCAAGGTCACGGAAGGCATTTTCACTTACGTCAAGGTCGATGCCGACGGACATCCGGTTCCGGTGTCGCCGGTCTGATCGATCCAAATCAAGTCAGACAGCGTCACTTCAACTGTGTTCGCGCAACGGCGTCACGACTTTGGCCTCAGCCAATTCCTCCGGCGTCACGCCGGGCGGATCCCACTGCACGGTGCGATAGTCGAAACCGGCGACCAGCGTCGGCTTGACGATCGCGAAATAGGGCGAGACGTCAAAGTCGCGTGGTGTGTAGAGGCCGTAGGTGCGGATGTGATCGTTCTCGCTCTGCACATAGGGCGCCATTGCGTAGGTCTTGCCGTTGATCAAGGCGCGCTCGGGCAGGATCGGATAATGAATCGAGGCAAACGCCTGCGCGATCAAAGTCGAGCAGATGGCGCGTGTCGGATCGCCGCAACCGATCGACAGCATGCGGCGGCGAAACCAGACCGGCACCGGCGGATAGGGAAACAGATAGCGCGCCAGATCGACGATGCGCTGCGAGTCGTATTTGGTGCCGAGCCGCGCCAGTGCATAGTCGAGCACCTGATTGGTGCTGGCGTCGTCAAGCCCAACCGGCCGGCAGATCCTGGTGTGGAAGCTGACATATTTCGACAGCGGCACGGTGACGACGCCGGTATCGGCTTCCGCCTCCAGAAGCACGTTCGGCTCGCCATTGGGGGCCGCGTCGCCCGGCCGCTCGCCGACATAGAGGGCGGCATGCGACCAGGTCGATTGCGTCAGATATTTGATGGTGGCGGAGAGCCGGCTATTGCCCTCAACCAGGAGGATGTCGCCGGGCTTGAGCGCCCTGCGCACGAGTTCGGGATCGGGCGCATAAAACGGTGCATAACGCCCCGTTGGCTGCGAAATATAGGCGATGATTTTGTCGCTGAGGTATTTTTCGAGCCAGGCGAACATAGGCCGAATCCTGCTTTTGGAGCATGATCCCGAAAAGTCGATGCCGGTTTTCCGACACGATCATGCTCGAATAGTCCAGTGATTGGTTTGGCGGACTAACGGTCCAATCACTATGTTCTTGCATGGCCCGTCAGCCCCAGATTTGTAACGGAAATTGTAACATTTGGGCGCGAGCCTTCTATAGTCTCTAAGCCTCGCGAAGAATCACAGCCCGGGGGAATGCACATGCCCCAATCGTCGTTTCGACGGGATTGGCTCACCAAACCCATTTTCGGCATGGCGCGGCACGCGCTGCCGCACCTTTCCGACACCGAACGTGAGGCCATCGAGGCCGGCGACGTCTGGTGGGATGCCGATTTGTTCACCGGCAATCCGGACTGGAACAAGCTCCTCGCTTTCGCACCTGCGAAATTGTCTGAGGAAGAACAGCAATTCCTCGACGGCCCGGTCGATGAACTGTGCCGCATGCTCAACGACTGGAAGATCAACTGGGAATGGCACGATCTGCCGCCCGAGGTCTGGGACTTTCTGAAGACGCGAAAATTCTTCGCGATGATCATTCCGAAACAATATGGCGGCTTGGGCTTTTCCGCCTATGCGCATTCCGAAGTCATCCGCAAACTCTCGACACGCTCGATCTGCGCCGCCTGCACCGCGATGGTGCCGAACTCGCTCGGCCCGGGCGAACTGCTGCTGCAATTCGGCACCAAGGCGCAGCAGGATTATTGGCTGCCGCGGCTGGCGCGCGGCGAAGAGATTCCGTGCTTCGGCCTGACCAGCCCGGAAGCGGGCTCCGACGCCGCCTCGATGATCGATTCCGGCGTCGTATGCCGCGGCATGTATGACGGGCAAGAGGTGCTCGGCATCCGGCTCAACTGGCACAAGCGCTATATCACGCTCGGCCCGATCGCGACCGTGCTTGGCCTCGCATTCAAGCTGCACGATCCCGATCATCTGATCGGCGAGCGCGACGATATCGGCATCACGCTCGCATTGGTGCCGACGCATTTGCCAGGCATCAGCATCGGGCGCCGGCATCTGCCGGCCATGCACGTATTCCAGAACGGGCCGAACTGGGGCCGCGACGTTTTCATTCCGATGGACAATGTCATCGGCGGCGTCGACCAGGTCGGCAAGGGCTGGAAAATGCTGATGAGCGCACTTGCGGCCGGACGCGGCATTTCGCTGCCGTCGCTGTCGGCGGCGGGAGCGGCGTTCTGCGCCAACATTACCGGCGCCTATGCGCGCATCCGCGAGCAGTTCCACGTCTCGATCTCGAAGTTCGAGGCGGTGCAGGAACGGCTCGGCCGCATTGCCGCAACCGCCTATCAACTCGACGCCGCGCGCCGCATGACCTGCGCCGCGCTCGATGACGGGCACCATCCGGCGGTCGTCACCGCGATCATGAAATCGCAGGCGACCGACCGCATGCGCATCGCCGTCAACGACGCGATGGATGTGCACGGCGGCAAAGGCATCATCGAAGGCCCGCTGAATTATCTCGGCAGCCTTTATCGCGGCGTGCCGATCGCCATCACCGTGGAAGGCGCCAATATCGTCACCCGCGCGCTGATCCAGTTCGGCCAGGGCGCGATCCGCTGCCATCCTTATCTGCTCAAGGAGATCCTCGCGCTCGAGGACACCGACCGCGAGCGCGGCCTCGACGCGTTCGACCAGGCCTTCTGGGGCCATGTCGGCCACAGCCTCGCCAATGCCGGCCGCGCCATCGGCCGCGCCTGGACCGGCGGCTTGTTCGCGCCGGCGCCTGACGCTGGCGCGGCGACCCCGTTCTACCGGCAGCTCAGCCGCCATGCCGCGGCTTTCGCGCTTGCCGTCGATCTCGCGCTGTTGACGCTCGGCGGCGCGCTCAAGCGCAAGGAAATGATCTCGGCCCGTTTCGGCGATATTCTGTCCGAGCTCTATCTCGCCAGCGCCGCATTGAAACGCTGGAATGACGAAGGCCGCCAACAGGCCGACTTGCCGTTGCTCGAATATTGCGTGGAGTCGAGCTTTGCCACCATCGAAGCGCGCTTCGACGAACTCCTCGGCAATTTCCCGGTGCGGCCGGTGGCGTGGCTGTTGCGCTTTTTCATTCAGCCGTTCGGCCGGCGCGGCCGCGGCCCATCCGATCATGTCACCGATACATGCGCCGACCTCATCACCACGCCGTCGGCGGCGCGCGATCGTCTCACGGTCGATCTCTATCATCCGACTGAGCTTGACGGCAGCAACGGCATTGCGCTGGTCGAGCGTGCCTTCACGATGACCGCCGAGGTGCAGCCGATCCGCGATCGGATGCATGCCGCACGCGTTCGCGACATCGATCAGGCAGTGGAGCAAGGCACCATCACCGCCGATGAAGCGGCAAAACTGAAGGCCGTTGCCGACGCGGTCGCCGCGGCCATCGCGGTCGACGATTTCGCGCCGGAAGAACTGACCTTGCGCGGCGCCAAGGGAACCGGAACAGAGAGAACGGCAGCAAAGGGAGAAGCGTCATCGCAAGCGACATCACCAGCCCCGCCGGTAGCGGCGGAGTAGCGCATCGTCCGGTCTATATCGTCGACGGCAGCCGCACGCCCTTCATCAAGGCGCGCAGCGGGCCGGGTCCGTTCACGCCGGTCGATCTCGCCGTGCAATGCGGCCGGCCGCTATTGCTGCGCCAGCCGTTCGCGCCGGACGCCTTCGATCAGGTCATTCTCGGCTGCGTCAACGTCATTGCCGATGAGATGAACCCCGCCCGCGTCGCCGCGCTGCGGCTCGGCATGGGCGAAGCGATGACGGCGTTCACCGTGCAGATCAATTGCGGCTCGGGCATGCAGTCGATTGACACCGCCTATCGCTATATCCGTGAAGGCGTCAGCGATCTCGTGCTCGCCGGCGGCGCGGAAGCACTCAGCCATGCGCCGCTCGTGTTCAACCGCAGCGCCGTGAAGTGGTATGCGCAGATGTTCGCCGCGCGCGGTATCGGCGCCAAGCTTTCCGCTTTGCTCGGCTTTCGGCCCTCGATGCTGACGCCCGTGATCGGACTTGAGCGCGGGCTGACCGATCCCATCACCGAGCTGAACATGGGCCAGACCGCCGAACTGGTCGGGCATCTGTTTCATATTACCCGGCGGCAGGCCGACGAATATGCCGCCGAGAGCCAGCAACGCCTCGCCGAAGCGCAAAAGAACGGCTACCTCGCCAACGAAATCGAGCCGGCCTTCGCACGCGACGGCACCTTGTTCGACCATGACGACGGCGTGCGGCCCGACACCACTGCCGACACGCTTGCCAAGCTCAAGCCGGCCTTCGAACGACCATGGGGTGATGTCACGCCGGGCAACAGTTCGCAGATCACCGACGGCGCGTCCTGGGTGATCCTCGCCTCGGAAGATGCGATGAGGGAGCACAATCTCACGCCGAGAGCCGTGATCGTCGATAGCGAATGGTCGGCGCTCGATCCCTCCGTCATGGGGCTTGGCCCGGTCTATTGCTCGACCGCGATCATGCAACGGCACCGGCTCGCGCTCGGCGATGTCGAGCTGTGGGAGCTCAACGAAGCTTTCGCCGCGCAGGTGCTCGGCTGCCTCGCTGCGTGGGAGGATGACGAGTTCTGCCGCGACGCGCTCGGCCTCGAAGCTGCCGCCGGCAAAATTCAGCGCGATCGCCTCAATGTCGATGGCGGCGCCATCGGCGTCGGCCATCCCGTGGGCGCCAGCGGCAACCGCATCGTGCTGCATCTGGTCAATGCTATGAAACGGCTCGGCTATAAGCGCGGCATCGCCACCGAATGTATCGGCGGCGGCCAGGGCGGCGCGATGTTGATTGAAGCGGTTTAGGGGGCGCGCATGAAAACCTCAGCCGCCTCCGATTCTTCCGCTCACGTGCCGACCATGGCTATTCTCGGCAAACGCGATATCGAGCTCGGTCCGTTCGCGCTCGGCGAAACGCAGCAAGAGCCCGGGCCCTGGGAAAATTGGCGGCTGCGCAATGACGAAGACGGCATCGCCTGGCTGCTGTTCGACAAAAAGGACTCCAGCGCCAATACGCTGTCGGCACCAGTGCTCACCGAGCTCAACGCCGTGGTCGACAAGCTCGAACGCGAACGGCCGCGCGGCCTTGTCATCCGCTCCGCCAAGACTGGCGGCTTCATCGCCGGCGCCGACATCACGCAATTCGAGGGCGTCACCGATCCGTCGCAGATCGAAACCGCGCTGACCGGCGGGCACGAAGTGCTCGATCGCCTCGACCGGCTGCCGGTGCCGACCATTGCGGTGATTCATGGCTATTGCCTTGGCGGCGGGCTCGAGGTCGCGCTGGCTTGCGACTACCGCCTCGCCGTCGATGGCGCGAGCTTTGGCTTTCCCGAAATCCTGCTCGGCCTGCATCCAGGGCTGGGCGGCACGTTCCGGCTGACGCGCTTGATCAATCCGGCGACGGCCATGACCATGATGCTGACCGGCAAGACCGAGCGCGCGCGCGCGGCGAAGCGCCTCGGCCTGGTCGATGCGGTGACGCAGGAGCGCCATGTGCGCGCCGCGGTGCGCTCGGCGGTTGCCGGCGAATGGAAACCGGCAAAACAAAGCTTCGTCGGCGGTTTGATGAATCTCGGCCCGGTACGCGGGCTGCTCGGCTCGCGGATGAAGAGCGAAGCCGAGAAGAAGGCGCCGCATAAGAATTATCCGGCGCCTTATGCGCTGATCGATTTGTGGGAGCGGCACGGCGGCAATCCGCGGGCGATGCAGAAGGCGGAGGTTTCCTCCTTTGCCAAGCTTCTCGTCACCTCGACCGCGCAAAATCTCGTCCGGGTCTTTTTCCTGCGCGAGAACCTGAAAAGCCTCGCCGGCGGCAAATGGGATGGCAATCGCGTTCATGTCATCGGCGCCGGCGCCATGGGCGGCGACATCGCGGCGTGGTGTGCGTGGCACGGCTTTGTGGTGAGCCTCGGCGACACCAAGCCCGAGCCGATCGCCGGCGCCATCAAGCGCGCCGCCGACCTGTTCGGCAAGATCGGCCGCGACGACCGCCGCCGGGTGCGCGATGCGCTCGACCGCCTGATCCCGGACCTCAAGAGCGAGGGCGTCGCCTCCGCCGACCTGATCATCGAAGCGGTGCCGGAAATCCTCGACCTCAAGCGCAAGATTTTCGCCGGCATCGAGCCGAAAATGAAGCCCGATGCCATTCTCGCCACCAACACGTCGAGCATTCCGCTCGAGCAATTGCGCGAAGGCCTGCCGAATCCAGGGCGGCTGGTCGGTATCCACTTCTTCAATCCGGTCTCGCGCATGCAGCTTGTCGAAGTCGTCAGCCACGATCAGGTTGCATCAGACGTACTCGCCGACGCGCGCGCATTCCTCGGCCGCATCGACCGCCTGCCGGCCCCGGTGAAGAGCGCGCCGGGTTTCCTGGTCAATCGCGCGCTGACGCCATATCTGCTTGAAGCTTTGGTGCTGCTCGATTCCGGCGTGAGCAAGGAGAGTATCGACAAGGCCGCCGAGGATTTCGGCATGCCGATGGGCCCGATCGAACTGGCAGACGAGGTCGGACTCGATATCTGCCTGCACGTTGCCGAAATGCTCAAGACCAGTCTCAATCGCGACATGCCCGAGCCGCCGCAATGGCTGCAGGACAAAGTCCGCAAAGGCGAGCTCGGCAAGAAAACCGGCAAGGGCCTTTACGACTGGAAGGATGGCCACGCCGTGAAGGGCCATGACGCGGCGCCGGCGCCGGCCGATGCCATCGACCGCATGGTCCTGCCGATGCTCGACGTCTGCGTCACCTGCCTGCGCGAAGGCATCGTCGCCGACGAGAAGATCGTCGACGGCGCCATGATCTTTGCCACCGGTTTCGCCCCGTTCCGCGGCGGCCCGATGCACTATGCGCGCACCCGCGGCGTTGCCGACGTGCGCGACACGCTCAAGCGGCTGGCGGAGAAATACGGGCCGCGCTTCCAACCCGATCCGGGCTGGGACAATCTGAAATGATCCATAAGGCAGCGGATCCGTCGGTATTCGACGATCCGGCGCGGCTTGCCGACGTCATCGTCGCAAGGGTCGGCAAGACAATCGTGCTCGCTCTGCCGCTCGGGCTCGGCAAAGCAAGCCACATCGCCAATGCGCTGTTCGACAAGGCAACCGCCGATCCGTCGCTCAAGCTCACCATCTTCACCGCGCTCACGCTTGAAGCGCCGCGCGCGAAGAACGAACTCGAGCGCCGTTTCCTCGGTCCGGTGGCGCAGCGCGTCTTCGCCGGCTATCCGGTGCTGCATTACGCGACGGCCATTCATAAGGGCGAAGTCCCGCCCAATGTCGAGATCAATGAATTCTTCTTCGAGGCCGGCCAGTGGCTCGGCTCACCCTATGCGCAGCAGCATTATATTTCCGCGAACTATACGCATGCGCTGGGCTACGTGCTCGATCGCGGCGTCAATGTCGTCGGCCAATTGGTGGCGCATCGACCCGCGGAAACGGCCTATCCGTTCAGCCTCAGCTGCAATCCCGACTTGACCTGCGATCTCTTGAGGTTGCGCCGCGACGGCAAGGCCGATTTCCTGTTTTGCGGGCAGACCAATTCTGAGCTGCCGTTCCTGCGCGGCGATGCCGCCGTCGCGGCGAACGAATTCGATCTCCTGCTCGACAGCCCGAAAATGGATTTTCCACTGTTCGCGCCGCCGCGCGAACCCGTGTCGCTCGCCGACTATGCAGCGGGACTCCATGCGGCGAGCACCGTGCCGGACGGCGGCACGCTCCAGATCGGCATCGGCTCGCTGGGCGACGCCGTGGCGCAAGCCTTGGTGCTGCGGCAGCGGCAAAATGGCGAGTTCTGCCGATTGCTGGCGCAACTCGGCTATGCGCCGGCGAACAACACCGAGGTCCGCAGCGAGCCTTTCGACGTCGGTCTCTACGGCTGCTCGGAACTGTTCGTCGAGGGCATGCTCGATCTCTATCGCGCCGGCATTCTCAAGCGCGAGGTCGACGGCATCGTGCTGCATGGCGGATTCTTTATCGGCTCGCGCGCCTTCTACCGGGCGCTGCGCGACATGCCGCCGGAGATTTCGGCCAAATTCGGCATGACCTCGATCTCTTTCGTCAACGAAATCTACCACGACCAGGACAACAAACGCCGCGCCCGCGTCAATGCCCGCTTCCTCAACGACGCGATGATGGCGACCTTGCTCGGCGACGTGATTTCCGACGGGCTGGAAGACGGCCGCGTCGTCAGCGGCGTCGGCGGCCAATATAATTTCATCGCGCAAGGTTTTGCGCTCGACGGCGCGCGTTCGGCGATCCTGCTGCGCTCGACCCGCACCGCCGGCGGCAAGACCCAGTCCAATATCCGCTGGCGCTACGGCCACACCACCATTCCGCGTCACCTGCGCGACATCATCATTACCGAATACGGCATTGCCGACATTCGCGGCAAAGCCGACCGCGAGGTGATCGCCGCGATGCTTGCGATCACCGACTCGCGTTTTCAGGACGAATTGCTGCGGCAGGCGAAAGCGGCGGGCAAGATCGAGCGCGCTTACGAATTGCCCAAAGCCGTGCGCGACAATACGCCGGACGCGGTCGTCCGGGCGCTGCAGCCGGCGGCGGATGCTGGCGTGCTGCCATGCTTTCCGTTCGGCACAGATTTCACCGATGTCGAGCAGCGCCTCATCCCGGCGCTCGAGACGCTGAAGGTGGCCTCGCCGCTTGAACTCGTGTCGCTCGTCATGCGCGGCTTGTCGGCTGGCGGCGATCACAGCGACTGCCTCGACCGCATGGATCTCGCGCATCCCAAAGGCATCGCGCAGCGCTTTTACGCCTGCCTTGTCCGTGGCGCGCTGCGCAACGGCGAGCAAGGCAAGCCGTCATAGCGACGGCAGCACGGCGGCAATCCCGATGAGCCCGATGTCTGCGATGTCAGGCTTGCATTACGAGCGCGTTCCGCGCGCGCAAAAATAGTTCTATTTATCAATATCTTAGATGGTACAGCTGGGTGGGCTCGAACCACCGACCTCCTGTTCCACAGACAGGCGCTCTAACCAACTGAGCTACAGCTGCACGGGCCCGCGACCGACCGACGGGCGGCCGGAACCTAGAGCATGATCCCGAAAAGTAAAAGCCGGTTATTCCCGGGCGGTTCGCCCGGAACTATGAGTAACACCCGGTTTTGGCAAGACGGGCAGAAGATCGGAAAAAGTGCTGCCGCAATCGCACCGCGCGCGGATCGCGCAAAAAAGCGAAAGCCCGGGCACCGCCCGGGCCTTCCCCCTCACCAGTAAACTGCGTGACGATCGTTCAGAAGCGCTGCGATCAGCCGACCTTGCTGAACGCCTTGTTCATGCCGGTCTTGATCGGCTCGGCGGTCTCGGTGGCAACCTTCTGCACCAGCGCGCCGAGTTCCTTGCCCTGCTCGGTGAACGTTTCGAACTGCTTGCGCGCATGCGTGCTCGACAATTCGATCACTTCCGACAGCGTCTTCGCTGCGAGCAATTCGCCGTAGAAATCGAACGTCGCATTGGTGTTGGCGCGGGCGGCGTCGATCACCTTGAGGCCGTAATCCGAAGCGCCCTTGGCAGCCGTCGAATAGGTGGTCTCCATGACGTCGGTCGCCTCTTCGGCGGCGGCCTTCATCTTCTCGTAGGTGTCCTTGCACTGCGCGACGCCGCGCTCGGCGAATTCACGGAAAGCCGCCGGCATTTCAACTTTCGGAATCTCGAACTTCGGCATTTCGAATTTCGGCATCTCGAAAGCGCCCGCGGACTTTTTGGAGGTTGTAGCCAAATCGGTCATGACACTCGTGTCCTTGATTTTTGCTCGCTTGCTCTTGGGCTGTCTCACAATAGAGATTTTTTCTTGTTTGCTGGCTTCGCCGCCCGTTGCGCGTTGCCTCAATTCTCGACCCGCGGCTGAACGCCAAACTCTTCCAAGCCCGGGGACTGTCTTAAGAGTTAAATAGCAACTTTTTTGGTGCATTGCAACAGAAATTATTGCAATGCAGCAACTATCGTAACAAATTGAAAATATTATGTTTTCTAAGCCATGCGTTCTCGGCAACGGGTGCCGAGATGCACGTCACGATTTAAGTCGTGATCGTCTCAAGACTTAGTTTTAGCAGCATCCACCACAATCTTGGCCGCACTTTGTCCGAGGTCCTGGACCTGGCTCGACAGTGCCTGCATCTGCCTGCTGAGATATTCCGATTGCAGCGCCATGATTTCGGAAGCGTCCTTGGCCTGCATCAGCTTTTGCGCGAAATCGAACGTCGACTCGAAGTTCTTCTCCGCGTAAGTCAGCGACTTATGCGCGATTTCAGAGGCGCTGCTATGTGCCACCTGCGCCCGGCCCTGGATCTGCCCCATGGCCTCGTTCGCCGCATCGATAAAGCTCTCAAATGCTTTTCGCGCCTGCACCACGCTCTGCTCGGCGAATGCGCGCATTTCGCTCGGAATGGCAAATTGTTCGAATGGATCTTTGGCCATAACCCGCTCCCTCTGCCTCGGACCGACTGTCCGGACGCAATAATCCTGGCAGCACGATCCTAGTGTTCCAATTTCACAGTCCGCAAGCGATTTCGGCACCGGCCGGCGCGACCTCCGGCAACAAAAGCGCATAGGCCGATGCGGCGTTGCGGCCGAAGTTCCTGGCTACCGATCATACCTGCCGATGTCGCCAAAACCCCGGCCGATTAAGGTTATCCGGCCAAGCCGGGCCGGCCGGCGATGCTCGTTATGGACACGCGGAACGCGGCCCGCTTTATTAAGAATTCCTTTAGCGTAGCGAGTTCCGCCGCATGCCAATCGCCGATCCAGAGTTCGCTCCGCTGCGTGACCCGCGGCTCGCGGCGCATGCGACCGGCGCTTGGCCGGTATGGCTATGGAGCACCGACGGATCGCGCGTTCTCTGGGCCAATGCGGTCGGCGCGGCGATCTTCGGCGCGGCGAGCGTCGGCGCACTCGGCCAGCGCCGCTTCAAGTCGAGCGACATCGCGGCCGCTCAAGTCATTCGTCTCGGCGCGACACTGCCATCGCGCGCGCAAGAGCGGCTCGAGCGGCTGCGCGGATTCGGCGCGGGCTTCGGCCGCGCGCTGACCTGCGTCTGCTCGCGTGTCGTTCTCGACGATGGCCGCGCCGGGGTGCTCATCGTTGCCGGCGAAGCCGCCGGCCCGGCGTTGACGCTCGGCGAGCGGGTGCGGCGGCTGTTCGCCGACGGCCGTGACGCCATTGCAGCTTTCGGCGCCGACGGCACGCTCGTCCACGCCAATGCAGCCGCGTGCGCGCGGCTGGCCGGCGCGACGACGCTGTCGGCTTTGGGTCTCGCCGGTTTTGCCGCGCCGGAAACCGGCAGCGTGCAGACAAACGCCAATATCGGCGGCGCTACCACAGGCGTTACGGTCGAACGGCTCGGCAAAGACAATGGACACGTGCTCCTCCTGACCTTGCCGCCGCAGCCAGAGCAGCCGGCCGAAACACCACCCGCCCAATCTGTCGCCGAGACGACGGCAGCGCTCCCGCAAACCGCCGAACCTCCATTCTCTGCAGCCATCGCGCAGACCGTCGTCGCGGCGCCTGCGATCGAACCCGCGGCCGAGCCGATCTCAGTTTCGCCCAGCGCCGCCGAAGAGCCCGCCGCAGTTCCGACAGCCGCTCCGGCGATCGAAGCGCCCATCGCCGACGAACCGACCTCCGCGCCTGCCGCACGCCACGACACGCCCTTTATCGAACGTCGTCACCCCTTGCGCTTTGTCTGGCAAATGGATGCCGACGAGCGCTTCGTCGTCGGCTCGGATGAATTCATCACCCTGGTCGGACCGCGCACCATGGCCGCCGTCGACCGGCCCTGGAGTGAAATCGTAGACGAGTTCAATCTCGATCCGGACAATCAGGTGGCGAGCGCGATTGCCTCGCAGGAAACCTGGAGCGGCCTCGTGGTGTCGTGGCCGGTCGACGATTCCGCGCAACGCTTGCCGGTCGAATTGTCCGGCCTGCCGGTGTTCGATCGCGACCGCGTCTTCCGCGGCTATCGCGGCTTCGGCGTGTGCCGCGACACCGAACGCATCAACGATATCGGGCGCGAGCGCCGTGAAGGCCCGGCCGGCATCTTGCCGGCCCCGCAAGCGCCGCCGCCCCCCGTCGAGGCGCCGGTCGAAGCCGCGACCGAAGCCGTGGCCGCGCCAGCAGTCATGCTCAAAGTGGCGGACGAGATCGCCGCCGCGGACGAACCCGAACCGGCCGCGCCGGAATCGACCGGCGTTGCGCCCGGCGCCGCCAATGTCGTGCCGTTTCGTCAGTCGCAAGCGTCTGAATCCAGAACCGACGCCAGGACGCCGCCGCCTTTGAGTCCGATCGAGCGCCGCGCGTTCCGCGAATTGGCGCAGGAACTCACCGCGCGGCTGCGCGGCTCCAGCGCGCCTGCGGACAGCGGCGCCGACCTCGAACCGGCTGAAGCACTCGAGGACGCTGCGCTGTCGCAAGCAGAGGCATTCGAATGGCCGCTGCTCGACCGTATTCCGATCGGCACCCTGCTCTACCGGCACGACTCGCTGCTTTATGCCAATCGGCACTTCCTGGAATGGAGCGGTTATGAGGACCTCGACGCGATCGAGGCCGCAGGCGGCGTGCATCGGCTGTTTGCCGGCTCCACCACCGCATCCGCGACAGACGACGCCGTACAGACCTTTTCGATCCGCACCGCGAGCGGCTACGACCTGCCGGCCGAGGGCCGCATGTTCACCGTGCCCTGGCAAGGCGCCCATGCGCTCGCGCTCGTCATCACCAGCGGTCAGGCCGAAGCCGCGCTCAAACAAATGGAGCGCAGCCTCGCCGCAGCCGAAAGCGAAAATCGCGAGATCAAATCGATCCTCGATACGACCCCCGACGGCGTCATCACGCTCGATCGGCAAGGCGTGATCACGACCGCCAACGCGCGGGCGGCGGCGCTGTTCGGCGGGACCGCAGACGATCTCACGGGACGCTTGCTTGGCGATCTCCTGGCGCCGGAGAGCGCGCGCGTGGCGCGCGAATATCTCGAGCGTACCGTCGACGGCGCCAACGGCAACGACAATGCGATCGAGGTCGCGGCACGCCTGAGCGAGAGCCGGCTGATGCCGCTGGCATTGACGTTGACGCGCATCGGCAAAGACCGCTTCGTCGCATTGCTGCACGACACCAAGGCGCGGCGGCAGAGCGAGGACGAGTTGCGCAATGCCAAACGCGAAGCAGCCAAAGCCACAGCGGCCAAGAGCGAGTTCCTCGCCAAGGTCAACCACGAGATCCGCACGCCGCTCAATGTGATCACCGGCTTTGCCGAAGTCATCATGGCGGAGCGCTTTGGGCCGATCGGCAACGAGCGCTATGGCGAATATATCAAGGACATTTACGACGCAGGCACGCATCTGGTCGCCCTGCTCAACGACCTCGTCGATCTGTCGCGGGTCGAAAACGGCAACGCGGAGCTCAACTTCGCCAACATCAGCCTCAACGCGCTGACCCAGCAATGCGTCGGCATCATGCAGCCGCAGGCCAACAAGGCGCGCATCATCATCCGCACCGCGCTGACCCCGGCTTTGCCAAATGTCGTCGCCGACGAGCGCTCGATGCGCCAGATCGTGCTCAATCTTTTGTCGAACTCGATCCGGCTGACCGGCCCCGGCGGCCAGGTGATCGTGTCGACCGTGTTCTCCGATGCCCATGAGGCGGTGTTGCGCGTGCGCGACACCGGCGCCGGCATGAGCGAGCAAGATATCCAGGCGGCGATGGAGCCGTTCCAGCAGACGGCAATATCCGGAACCTTCGGCTCCGGCGGCACCGGTTTCGGCCTGCCCCTGACCAGAGCGATCGCAGAGGCCAACCGCGCCAATTTCAGCATCACCAGCGCGCCCAATGCCGGCACGCTTGTCGAGATCGCCTTTCCGCCGAGCCGCGTCGTCGCCGAATAAGTGCATCAAAAGCGGGACAGCCACGCTTCCGCTGCATCCGGTTGCCCAAGAATCGGATAAACTTGCGGCCGAAATGTCGAAACCGGGTCCGGTCGGCAACGCGTTTTCGCCGTCTTTGCGTGGCAGTGTCGTTCAGTCAAAAAAGGCCGGGTTCATCATTGCCGAACGAGGTGCGGCGATGCGCGTGGTCAAAATCCTGCTGGCATTGATCCTCGCCGCCGGCGTGCTCCTTCCGGCGTCGGCGCTCGCCGGCAACGATGTCGATCTGCTCCTGGTCCTGGCGGCGGATGTTTCGCGGAGCATCGACGCGGCGAAGTTTCAATTGCAGCGCGACGGCTATGCCGCGGCCGTTTCCGACCCGCGTGTTCTCGACACCATCAAGTCCGGCCATTTCGGCCGCATCGGCCTGACCTTCGTCGAATGGTCGGGCATCGGCGCACAACATGCGGTGATCGATTGGACGACGATCGGCGACGGCGCGAGCGCCAAGGAATTCGGCGATCGTCTGCTTGAAGCACCGCGCTCGTTCGCCGACCGCACTTCGATCTCCGGCGCGATCGAATTCGCGATGGATCAGTTCACGCACACGCCATTCACCGCGACTCGCCGCATCATCGATATTTCCGGCGACGGCACCAACAATGCCGGCCGCGACGTCGCGTCCGCGCGCGACGACGCGGTCGCGCAGGGCGTCACCATCAACGGGCTCGTTATTCTCAGCGAGAATCCGATGTCGTGGAACCCCGACCACACCAATCCGCCGGGCGGCCTCGACAATTACTACCGCAACAATGTCATTGGCGGCCCCGGCGCCTTCGTCATGGTGGCAAAGGACTTCAACTCGTTCGGCCAGGCCATGATCGGCAAATTGATCGCCGAAGTGGCGGAAAACCGCCTGCCGAAAGAGACCCGCCTCGCGGCCCATTGAGCGCCATCGGGCGTGCTCTTTGCCACGCCCGGAAAAGCCGGATTTGTTTATTCGCGGCAGGCATTTGGGTGCCCCGGCGGCACGTGTGGCCACGAAAGCGACACAGAGTGCCGCCAGTTTGCAGCGCATCAGCCGCCCGGTAATATCCGCCCCGGCCTAATCAACATCGGAAATGCGTCCTTGACCGCGGCCATCGGCCTAAAGCGCCTTGCGATTGCTGCTGCCGCTATCCTTGCGGCCGCCTTCGTCACGCTGGTGGCTTTGTCCATTCTCATTCCGGCGTCGTCGGTGCGCGACGCGGTCCAATCCGAGATCCGTGCCGTCACCGGCCTTGATCCGATGCTGGGCGACGACATTTCGCTGTCGCTGTTTCCGTCCGGCGCCGTGACCTTCCACAAAGTGCTGCTCGGCGACAATCGCAGCGGCCAGCCGGCGGTCGCGGCCGACGAATTGACGGCGCGGCTGCGTTATTTTCCGCTGCTCGCCGGACACATCGAGATCGCCGACGTGACGCTGGTGCGTCCGACCATCAACGTCACCTTCGCGGCGAACGGCGTGTCGAACTGGTCGGGACTGATCGATACGCTCGCCAAGGCGCTCACGCCCAATATCGAGCACCGCACCGCGTCGTTCTCCGAGATCGGCATTCAGGACGGCACGATCATCGTGCACGACGTCGCCAAGAACGAGACGGAGCGGCTCGAAAACGTCGAATTTCAGGTCGCCTGGCCGTCAATCTCGAAGAGCTTCGGCGCCAATGGCCACTTTGTCTGGAACGACCAGCCGGTCGAAGCCAGCCTGACGCTGACCGATTTCCTCGCCGCGCTCACCGGCGACCGTTCCGGCCTCAAAGTCCGCCTGTCCGCCACGCCGCTGCAGCTTGCCTTCGACGGTTTCACCAGCGCTCAGCCCACGCTCAAGATCGACGGCGCGCTTGGCGTCGACGCGCCGTCGCTGCGCGACGCCATGCAATGGACCGGCAGCAGTAAATTGCCGTTCGGCGGTTTCGGCCGCTTCACGCTGCGCGCGCAGAGCGACATGGTCGGCGGCGTGGTCGCGCTCTCCAACGTCAATGTCGAGGTTGACGGCAACGCCGCGGAAGGCGCGCTGACATTATCGACCGACGGCCATCGCCTGGTGCAGGGCACGCTCGCGGCCGACGCGCTCGATCTGACGCCTTACTTGTCCGGCGTCCGGCTGTTGGCGCGGAACGAACGCAATTGGGACGCGTTGCCGATCGCGCTCGGCGGTTTCAACGACCTCAATCTCGACCTGCGGCTCTCCGCGGCCAGCATCAAGCTCTCGACCGCGCAGCTCGGACGCACCGCGGTCGCCGCCAATCTGCGCAACGGCAAGCTCGATCTCACGATCGGCGAGGCGCAAGCCTTCGGCGGCACCGCCAAAGGCAGTTTAGGTTTTTCTGTCGCCAACAACGGCATCGGCGTGTCCTCGCACATGCAATTCGTCGATGTCGACCTCAACGACTGCCTCGGCCAGATCTTCGGCGTCCACAAGATCGAGGGCCGCGGCAATCTGGCGATGAATATCGACGGCAGCGGCGCGTCCGTGATGGCGGTGACCCGCGCGCTCAACGGCACGGCGAGCCTCGCCGCCCATGCCGGCGCGCTCGACGGCATCAATGTCGAGCAATTGCTGCGCCGGCTGCAGCGCCGGCCACTGTCCGGCGGCGGCGACTTCCGCTCCGGCTCGACGCCGTTCGATGAGCTCGCCATCAATCTGAAGATCGACCAGGGCATGGTATCGGTCGACGACATGCATATCGGCGGACCGTCGGTGAAACTTGCGGTCGGCGGCCAGGCCTCGGTGCCGACGCGCGACCTCGATCTCAAGGGCGTGGCGACGCTGATATCGACGGCCAATGCCGACGAGTTCGACCTGCCCTTCGTGGTGCAGGGTCCATGGGACGATCCGATCATGCTGCCGGACGCGCAGGCTCTGATCCGGCGCTCGGGCGCCGCCGCCCCGCTCATCGACGCCGCCAAGACCCATAGTGCGAGCGATGCCGTGCGCGCGGTCATCGACCAGTTGCTGGCGTCACCGTCCGGCGCGCCGCCGGCGCCGGACGTATCGCCGGCCGCGACCACAGCGCCGCCGAAACCCACCCAATAATCCCGCAAAACGCGGTTTTTCGCCGCCGTTGCGGCCGCAATGAGCGCGGCTTTTAACTTTTTGCTCTATGATTTACGGCGTCCGAATCAGCGCGGGTCTGCCCGCCGCGAGATGCTCTACCGATGCTCAGCCGCCTTACGCGCACATTGATCAAGGTGCTGCTCGCATCGCTAATCGTCGGGACGGTGCTCGCTCATTTCGGCATCAGCACCAGCCAGCTGATCCAGAGCGCCGGACTGTCGCCGGAACGGATCGAAGACCTGGCGCGCGACGGCATTTCCTGGGCGCTGCCGAATCTGCTGCTCGGCGCGCTGGTCATCATCCCGATCTGGTTCGTGATCTTCTTGCTGCGGCCGCCGGGCGAAAGCCCGGATTAAGGCCGCGCCGGCGTGCCGCGCGCCGCATTCAGCTTGGTGAGCACCGAGGCGACGATGACGGCAACGCCGACGACGGCGACCATGATGCTGCAGACCGCATTCATCTCCGGCTTCACCCCGAGCCGCACTTCCGAATAGATGCGGATCGGCAGCGTCGTCGCGCCGGGACCGGTGGTGAAGCTCGCGATCACCAGATCGTCGAGCGATAGCGCGAAGGCGAGCATCCAGGCGGCGACGATCGCCGGCAGGATCAGCGGCAAGGTGATCGCGAAAAAGGTGTGCGCCGGCGACGCGCCGAGATCCATCGCCGCCTCTTCCAGGCTCCTGTCGAAATCGACGAGCCGCGACTGCACGATCACCGCGACGAAGCACATCGCCATCGTGGTGTGCGCGACGACGACCGTCCAGAATCCGCGGTCGATCGCAACGGCGACGAACAGCAGCAGCATCGACAGGCCGGTAATGACCTCGGGCATCACCAGCGGCGCATAGATCATCGCCGCGAACAGAAGCTTGCCGCGGAAACGGCGCGACCGCACCAGCGTGACGGCGGCGAGCGTGCCGAGCAGCGTCGCGAGACTCGCCGAGATCAGCGCCACGCGCAGGCTGATGAAGGCGGAATCGAGCAGCGGCGCGTCGGCGGCAAGCTCGGCATACCAACGCGTCGACCAGCCGCCCCAGACCGCAACCAGACGCGAGGCATTGAACGAATAAATGACGAGAATGACGATCGGCAGATAAAGAAAGGCAAGCCCGATGCCGAGCGCCGCGAGATTGAGCGGAGAAAGCTTGCGCATCGTCACCTTCGCTCCGATTCGCGCATGGATTGGTTCTGGAAAATGACGATCGGCGTCACCAAGAGGCACACCAAGACAACGGCGACGGCGGATGCCGTCGGCCAATCTTTATTGGAGAAGAATTCCATCCAGATGGTCTGGCCGATCATCGCGGTATGCGAGCCGCCGAGCAGATCGGGGATGACGAACTCGCCGACGATCGGAATGAAACACAGCAGCGAGCCGGCAACGACTCCCGGCGCCGACAGCGGCAAAGTGACGAGCCAGAAGGTCTTCCAGCGCGGACAGCCGAGATCGGCCGCCGCCTCAAGGAGCTGTTCGTCGAGCTTCTCCAAGGTCGCATAGAGCGGCAGCACCATGAACGGCAGATAGGAATAGACGATGCCGATATAGACGGCGGTATCGGTCGACAGCCAGGCCGGCGGCTCGCGCACGATATGGAGCGCGAGAAGCACCTGATTGAGCAGCCCGTCATGCTGCAGAATATTCATCCAGGCATAGATGCGGATCAGGAACGAGGTCCAGAACGGCAGGATGACGAGCACGACCAGCACCGCCTGCACGCGCTTAGACGTGCGCGTCATGGCGTAGGCGATCGGATAGCCGATGACGAGCAGCAACAGCGTCGAGAACGCCGCGATCTGCAGACTCTTCACATAAGATACGATGTAAAGCGGGTCGGTGCCGAGAAACCGGTAATTGTCGAGCGACAAGCCGGCGAGAAAGCTTCGTATCCCCTGCCAGCCCGCGGTGAGATCGAAGACCGGCAGATAGGGCGGCTGCGCAATCGCGGTCTGCGACAGGCTGATCTTGAGCACGATCAGAAACGGCACCAGGAAGAACGCGACGAGCCACGCATAGGGAATGCGGACGACGAGCTTCTGCCAGAATGAAGGCTCGGGTGTCATCGCGTCAGCACGATTGCGGCCTGCGGCGGAAAGCTCAGCCAGACGCGGTCATCCCAGCCGATCGTCTCCTCGCCGGAGCGGCCGGTATTGGCGACGGCCGCTTTGATCGGCGTGCCGCCGTCGCAGCGCAGCTTGTAGATCGACAGATCGCCGAGATAACCGATATCGCCGACCGTTGCGGCGATTGAATTTGCTGCGCATTTTTCGGTGTCTTTTTCCGTGTCTTTTTCCGTGTCTTGGCCGCCCTGCTGATCCGGCGCAGCCCGCGTGATCCGCATTTTCTCCGGCCGCACCGCGACCCAGACGACCGTATTCGGCTCGGCCGCGATCTTGCCGCCGACGCGCAGCCGGCCCAAAACCGTGCCTTCAACGCTCATGCCGTCGTCGCCGACGCGGCCTTCGAACAGATTGACCTCGCCGATGAAGTCGGCGACCCAGCGCGAATTCGGCTGCTCGTAGATCTCTTGCGGCGGCGCCACCTGCGCAAGCCGGCCGCGATCCATCACCGCGATGCGGTCGGCAACCGTCATCGCCTCGCTCTGGTCGTGGGTGACGATGATGAAGGTCAGCGAGAGTTGCCGCTGCAGTTCCATCAGTTCGAACTGGGTCTCGCCGCGCAGCTTCTTGTCGAGCGCCGCCATGGGTTCGTCGAGCAGCAGCACGCGAGGCCGCTTGACCAAGGAGCGCGCCAGCGCCACGCGCTGGCGCTGGCCGCCCGACAATTCGTGCGGCTTGCGGCGGCCAAGATTTTCGAGCTTCACCAGCGCCAGCATGTCGGCGACGCGCTCTGCGATCCGCGGCTTGGCGAGACCTTCCTGCTTGAGGCCGAAGGCCACATTGTCCTCGACATTGAGATGCGGGAACAGCGCGTAGCTCTGGAACATCATGTTGACCGGCCGCCGATGCGGCGGCACCTGCGCCAGATCGATACCGTCGAGCAGGATGCGGCCGGCATCCGGCCGTTCGAAGCCGGCGATCAGGCGGAGCAAAGTGGTCTTGCCGCAGCCGGAAGGACCAAGCAGGGCAAAAAACTCGCCCTGGTAGATATCGAGCGACAGCTGGTCGACCGCGGTGTAACCGCCGAACTGCTTGCGCAGGCCTTCGATGCGCAGCAGCGGCGCGGCCGTCGGATCGGTCCAAGGCGCAAAGCCGCGCCTGGCGAAACCGCGTTTCGCAAGGCCGCGCGCGGCCGGCCCGCTTTTCGCCACTCCCCCTGCCGTCTCGACAGTCTGCATCCCTGCCCCAAACCTAACGGCGCGCCCCGACGCCGTGCGACAACGCGAAATGCGAACGCATCAAGGTCTAGCGCATGTTCGGAACAGGGGAAACTGCGGCGACGGCAGCGGCGCGGCAAAAATTTTGCCGTGGCGAACTTGCGCGGCTCAGTTCACAAACTCGATGGGCGTCGTCTTGGCCGGAACCTCTTCGATGCCGTCCGTTATCAGCTTGCGCGGCTGTGGACCATAGTAGTCGCCTAGCTGCACGTTCGCCCGCGGCATCAGCGTGATCGCAACCAGGCGGTCATAGAGCGATTTCGCCGATACCGGCTTGGTCAGATATTCGTTGACGCCAAGTTTGACCGCCTCGACGACGCGCCAGCGTTCGCCATGATGCGAGAGCATGATGATCGGCACGTCCGGAATCGGAAACACCCCCGGCGAGCGCACGATGCGAACGAGTTCCGGGCCGCTCAACAACGGCATTTCCCAATCGAGAATCACGACGTCGGGCGCGACGGTCCGGATCGAGTTCGAGCGCCACGATCCCGTCAGTCGCTTCGTAGATGTCCTTGACGCCGCAATTGACCAACAGCGTGCGGATCATCCTGCGCATATACGGGTTGTCGTCGACCACCAGCACGCACAGCGACTGAATAATGTTTTCGATTTCTTTCTTCGAATGCTTGGACGACATGTTTTGATCGGATGATACGGCGCCCGGCACGGCGCTCCTGCAGCAACGGTCACCCGCAATCAGACCATGGCCGCATTTCGGCTTGGTAAAACGGAAACTTGCAATTGGCCGCGATTGCGCAGCGGCGGCCGGTTTGCCGGCAAAAATGCGACGCAACGTGGTGAGCTTTCGGTTAACTTTGCGGCGTTTCAGACCCGCGCCGCGGCATTGGTTCGCGTCATGAAACGATCGAGCTCGGCCCGCTGCGCATCGGAAAAACGCAAGCCGAGCTTCGAGCGGCGCCACAATATGTCGTCGGCGCTCTGCGCCCATTCCTTTGTCATCAGGTAGCGCACCTCGGCGGCGGTGAGATCGGCGCCGAACCGCAGGCCGAGATCGTCGAGATTCTTGGCCGCGCCGAGGATGCTCTCGACGCGCGTGCCGTAGGCGGAAACGAGCCGCTGCGCGTGATCGGCGGTGAGGAATTTCCACCGTTCGCGCGTGCGCTCGATCACGGTGGCGATGGCGTCATAGAGAAAGTCTCCGCCCGGCAACGCGGACTGTGCGGTCCACGGCTTGGAGCGCGGAAAAAAGTGCGACAGCTTGGCCAGCGCGTCTTCGGCGAGCCGCCGGTAGGTTGTGATCTTGCCGCCATAGACCGCCAGCAGCGGCGCCTCGCCGTAATGCTCATCCAGCATCAAGGTGTAATCGCGGCCGACATCCTCCGGCTTGCCGGCGCCGTCGTCATAGAGCGAGCGCACGCCGGCATAGGCCCAGACCACGTCGGCCGTGGTGATCTCGGCGCGGAAATATTCATTGACGACGCCGCAGAGATATTCGATCTCCTCGCCGGTCGGTATCACGGTCGACGGATCGCCGGTGAAAGAGACATCGGTAGTGCCGATCAGCGTGAAGTCGCGATGGAAGGGAATGGCAAAGACGACGCGGCCGTCGGCGGCCTGAAAAATATAGGCGCGATCATGGTCGTAGAGCTTGCGCACCACGATGTGGCTGCCTTTGTCGAGGCGAAGCCGGTGCTGCGGCTCGATGCGCAACGCGATCTCGGCGAACAATTCGCTCCAGGCGCCCGCGGCATTGACCAGGATCCGCGCCGTCACCACGTCGCGCTGACCGCGGGAGTTGAGGACGAGCCGCCAAGTGTCGTGGCGCTCGGCCCGGACGCAGCGGGTCCGCGTGCGGATTACGGCGCCGCGCTCGGCGGCGTCGACGGCGTTGAGGACGACGAGACGCGCGTCGTCGGCAAAGCAGTCGGAATATTCGTAGGCGTGGTGGAACCGCGACTTGAGCGGTTGACCGACTGGGTCCGTGACCAGATCGACC
Organism: uncultured Alphaproteobacteria bacterium; assembly: GCA_963746715.1. Lineage (GTDB taxonomy): Bacteria > Pseudomonadota > Alphaproteobacteria > Rhizobiales > Xanthobacteraceae > BOG-931. The sequence goes on from CAVVCW010000013.1 coordinate 92,091, forward strand.
TCGCGCGTGCCCGGCAGGATCTTGCGCCAGCCGATCCAGTCATAAATGAACAGGCCGATGCGCAGCAGCAAGGCCGAGCGCCGCGCTGCGTTGATCGGCAGCACGAAACGCAGCGGCCGGATCAGATGTGGCGCGGCGCGCAGCAGTACTTCGCGTTCATGCAGGGCTTCGCGCACCAGGCGGAATTCGTAGTGTTCGAGGTAGCGAAGTCCGCCGTGAATAAGCTTGGACGATGCCGACGAGGTGCCGGAGGCGAGGTCGTTCTGCTCGATCAGCACGACGCGAAATCCGCGGCCGGCGGCGTCGCGGGCGATGCCGGTGCCGTTGATGCCGCCGCCGATCACAGCCAGGTCGAAGTCGGCCACTGATTCTCCCCTTGCCCCAGCTTAGCAAATCCGTCGGCGTGTTCATCGCCGTCTTGATTGGGTTCCCGATGGCCCTTGCCTAGCTGCCGGGATCGGCAAAGAATGACCGCATGGATTTCCGCGACCGTCACATCGTTGTCACCGGCGGCGCCGGCGCGCTGGGCACCGCCGTTGTCACGGCGTTGATTGAGGACGGCGCCATTTGCCACGTGCCTTGCTTTAACGAGGCGGAGGCGAAGCGCTTTCAACTCCGCGATCACAAGCAGGTCGTCACCAGTGTCGCCGGCAACCTGGCGGATGAGGCCAACATTACCGGCCTCTACAAGGGGATCGGACCGCTTTGGGCGTCGATCCATATTGCCGGCGGCTTTGCCGCGGGCGCGCTGACGGAAACCAGCGCGGCAACGATCCATCAGCAGATCGACATGAATCTGATGAGCTGCATGCTGTGCAGCCGCGCCGCCGTCACAAAAATGCAAGGCGGCGCCGGCGGCCGCATCGTCAATGTATCGGCGCGCGCCGGCCTGGAATGGCGCAGCGGCGCCGGCATGACGGCTTATACCGTGAGCAAAGCCGGGGTCGCCGCTTTCACCGCGGCGCTTGCCGAAGAAGTCGCCAAGGACGGCATCCTGGTCAACGCGGTCGCGCCCTCGATCATGGATACCCAAGCCAACCGCAACGCCATGCCGAAGGCCGACTATGCGCTGTGGCCAAAGGTGGAAGAGGTCGCCGCCACGATCGCGTTTCTGGCTTCGCCCGACAACCGCGTCACCCGTGGCGGCATCGTGCCGGTCTACGGCAAGTCCTAGAGCATGATCCCGAAAAGTGGGAACCGGTTTTCGGAAAAGATCACGCTCAAACGAAATGGCTAATAGCCCGGCCACAAACCCGGCGTCGCCAGCTCGAGAAGATGCCCGTCGGGATCGCGGAAATAGATGCTCTTGCCGCCGCGCGGCCAGGTCGTGCGGCCTTCGATTTCGACGTCAGCCTCCGCAAGCCGCGCCTCCCATGCGGCGAACTCGTCGGCCGCAATCGAGAACGCGATATGCACCGGGCCGTGACCGTCATGCGGCGGAATGGTGCCGCCAGGCATATGCACCGTCTCCAAGGAATGGCCGCGCCGAAACAACAGCAGCACGCCGCGGCCGTGAACGTCGTAAGAGCACAGCCGCTGATCGCGGTAGATGCTGTTGAGGCCAAGCACTTGTTCGTAGAAGGCGCAGGCGCGTGCGAAGTCGTCGACATAGAGCACGGTTTCGAGCACGCCGAGGAGGGTAGGCATGGCTTTGGGTCCGTCATCCTGAGGTGACGGAAAGACTACCCCGAAACCGGGACGATTTCCCGCGCCGGAGCCGTCACCAGCCGGGTCACGCTGCTCGCCGCCACGATGGTGCGCTGCTGCGCATAGGCCTCGTGATTGCGCTCGATGTAATCGAGATCGTAGAGGTAATTCACCATCAAGCCGTAAGACTGCTTGAGCGCGCGCTCCGACGTGTCGGCGAGCCAATCGAGCCGTTCGAGTCGTGCGCCGTTGCCGAGATGGAACCGCGCCACCGCGTCGACCGGCAGGCCGCGGCTGTTGCGCGCGCGCACGTAATACCAGGCGGCGGCGCGCAGGAACGGCTCACGTATTTTCTCGGCCAGGTCCGTCGAGCGCCACCAGCCTTCGCTATCGAGACCGTCGAGTGTCGCGCGGTCGTCGTCGTCGAGCACCTGCGAAGCGGCATTGGCGCGCTCGCGCTTGAGCCAGCTGGCGAAATTCGGCGCCGGCGACAGCGTGACATAGGTCACGACGCGCGAGAGGTCGCGCGACACTTCCTCGACGACCTGCTTGATGAGGAAATGGCCGAAGGTGACGCCGGCAAGCCCGCGCTGGCAATTGGTGATCGAATAGAACACCGCGGTGGTCGCGCGCTGCGGCTCGACCGGCTCGCGCTTGTCGGAGAGAATCGGCGCGATCGCGCCCGGGATTTCCCGCGTCAGCGCCACTTCGACGAAGATCAGCGGCTCGTCGACCAAAGCCGGATGAAAGAACGCGTAGCAGCGGCGATCGGGCGGATCGATGCGCCGGCGCAGATCGTCCCAGTCCTGGATTTCGTGCACCGCCTCGTAGCGGATGATCTTGTCGAGGATCGCCGCCGAGCTCGACCAGTCGATCCGCCGCAGCACCAGAAAGCCGCGATTGAACCAGGACGAGAACAGATGGACGAAATCGTTGTCGATGATTTTCAGATCGTCGCGATGCGCCATGGCGTCGAGCAATTGCTCGCGCATGTGCACCAACGCCGCGGTGCCGCCGGGAGCGAGATTGAGGCGGCGGAACAGCTCGAGCCGCCGCGGCTCGCTGGCGCGGTGCAATTCGGACGCGTTCTCCGGGGTCGGCGACGCGCGATAAACGGCAATGGCGCGGTCGATGCGCGCCTGGTCGTGGCCGAAAGTGGTGGCGAGCGCCTCGAAGAAGCCGATGCGCGGCCCGATCGTGGTGTCGGCGTAGCGCGCCAGAATCTCCTGCGCCAGCGCCACGCCGGACGCCTCGCCGCGGCCGGACAACAGCTCCTCGCATTGCTCGATCAGGCTTGCCGAACGCTCGTGAGAAGGTTCCCGGCGCTCGCGCTTGATCAGGGCGCGGCTGCGGTCGGCGATGCTCTGCAGCATCTCGCTGAAGAATGACGTGTTCACCGCTTCATCCCATCCGGCCTTCATTAGCTAATGATCGGACGCCGCCATGACAAGCACGAGAAAGCTAAAGAACTGTAGACAAATTAGGCTTTCCCGCGCCTAAACGGGGAGCCGCCTGCACCCGCCGGAGCTGGACTTCTGGACAAACTCCCCCTGCTTTGTCACTTAAAACGCCGCCGCGCAGTCGTTACCTCGATTGCCGCCGCGCTGCTTGAGGAGTGGTCAATGCCGGGTCCGTCGAAACAAGGTCCTCTCGCCGGGATACGCGTCTTGGAATTGGCCCGGATTCTCGCCGGGCCCTGGGCCGGCCAGCTTCTCGCCGATCTCGGCGCCGACGTCATCAAGGTCGAGCGCGCCGGCGCCGGCGACGACACCCGCGCCTGGGGACCGCCCTTCGTGCCGGCGGCCGACGGCAGCAATCTCAGCGCGGCCTATTTCCACAGCGCCAATCGCGGCAAGCGCTCGATCGAGGTCGACTTCAACAGCGCCGAAGGCCAGCGCATCGTCAAGAAGCTCGCGGCGCGTTCCGACGTGCTGATCGAGAATTTCAAGGTCGGCGGGCTTACCAAATTCGGCCTCGACTATAAGAGCCTCGCGCCGCTCAATCCGCGCCTGATCTATTGCTCGGTGACCGGCTTCGGCCAGGATGGGCCGGCGGCGCCACGCGCCGGCTACGACCTGATGGCGCAAGGCATCGGTGGCCTGATGGGGCTCACCGGCACCGGCGACGGCGAGCCGATGCGCTGCGGCGTCGCGGTCTCCGATATTTTCTCCGGCGTCTATTCGACGGTCGGCATTCTCTCAGCCTTGATCCGCCGGGAGACGACCGGCCGCGGCGGCTATGTCGACACCGCCCTGGTCGATTCCACCGTCGGCGTGCTGTCGTTTCAGGCGCTCAATTATCTAGTGTCGGGCGAAATCCCCAAGCGCATCGGCAATACCCATCCCAATCTCGTTCCCTACCAGGTGTTTCCGGTCGCCGACGGCCAGGTGATCGTCGCGACGGGAAACGACGGCCAATTCATCAAGCTCTGCGGCATTCTCGGCGCGCCGCAATTGGCCGAGGTCGAAGCCTATAAGGACAACAAGGGCCGGCTCGCGCATCGCGACGAGCTTGTCGGCAAGATTTCGGAATTGACCTCTCAGCTCAAGCGCGACGAGCTTCTGCCCAAGCTCGAAAACGCCGGCATCCCGGCCGGCCCGATCAACAATCTCGAACAGGTCTTCGCCGATCCGCAGGTCGTGCATCGCGGCATGAAGCTCGCGCTGAAAAGCGACGCCGCCAAAGGCGGCACGATCCCGGGCATCCGCACGCCGATCATGCTCGACCAGACGCCGATGGCGTCCGACCGCCCGGCGCCTCGCCTCGGCGAACACACCGCCGAAGTCCTGCGCGAGATCGGCGAGGGCTAAGCAGAACGTCTCCGCGCTTCGACAGGCAAAAGGACCGCGGCGGCTTGGTGCCGAAGCGGTCCAAATTCTCTCAGCGTCCTTTTCAGTGAACGCGAGCGCGCGAGCGGCGCGGCTTCACATACATGTACAGAGCATGCGAGGTGCCGGTGACCTGCTGATCCGCCGCCGGCGGCGCCCATGATCCCCAAATCTGTTCGCCCTCCGCATTATAATAGCGCGGCAACGGGCTGCCGTAATGACTCCGGGCCTGCCCATATGCTGGGGCCAAACTCGCGGCGGCAAATGCGGCTACGGCGAACGCTGCCGAAACAAGATATTTGCTGACAATGAGCCTCTTCATGGCACATCTCCTCTTTAAGCCTAAAACAGACCGCAGTTTCCCGCGCTGTCAGACATTGAAGATGTGGTCGGCAATGCGTGCCGACTATTGATGGGAACTGAAACAGTCTCTTGCCGGGCCGTGAACAATCCGAAGCTTGCTCTTTTCAGCCTGAGCCACCATCAGCGGCGGCTGACATTTCTGAGCACAGCGGCGCCGATCAGGATACCGACGCCGAGCGCCACGCCGAGCGTGATCAGCGGACGGTCTTCCACTTCCGCGCTCATGCGCCGCAAGGCGCTGTTGCCGTAGCTTGAGCCGAGCTGCAAGGCTTGGCTTCCGGCCTGCGCGGCACGATCGCCAGCCGCCCGGCCTCCCACGCGAAAGCGGTCGATCATATCGCTGACCAGCGAGGACAGCGCGTCGCCGATCTGCTCGCTTGCCGCATAAGCCGCGGCGCCGCCGCGGCGGCCGGCAGTACGGCCGATTTTCTCGAGCTCCTTTTCGACGGCGACCAGATGCTTCTGGATCGCGTCGACGCTGGGCGAAAAATCGGAGGAGCGATATTGAAACATGGCGGCCTCGCAAGAGTTGCGACCGCTGGGCGCGGACGCGTATGACGTGGCACCAACCGCTCAGACTTCCGATTGTTCCCTGCCCTGCGGCAGGGGCTTCACGCCGTCAAATTCCGCGTCACGTCGTCGAAGAGTTCATCGACCGTGAAACGGCGCGGGATCATGCCCTGGCTGAAGGCGAAGTCGATGATGACGTCGAGCGCCTGCCGGTTCGCCTCGACACCGTAGCGCAGCGGATCGAGCGCGGTGCCGGTCTCCGGCAGGTTTGCCGCCATTTTGCTCCGATGCAGCAGAGTGAAAACTTCCTTGACGATGTCGGGCCGCGCCTTGGCAACGGTGTCGCGCATGACCACGAGATGATTGATCGGCACGCCGCCGTGGCTCAGCGCCCATTTCCTGGCTTCCTCTTCCGGATTGGGAATGAGGTATTTCAGGCGAGGGTCCGGCATGTGATCGCCGACAATGCCGGCGTCGAGCTCGCCGTCGAGCAGCATTTGCGGCAGCGTCTTGCCGGGCGCCGCGCGCTCGACAAAGGGCGGATCTTTGAATTCGGCCAGATGCGGATCTTCGAAGGTGACCCACTTCACCTTCTTTTCGTCGATGCCGTATTGCTCGCGCAGGATGCCGCGCACCCACACGCCGGTGGTCACCGTGTAGGCGCGCACGCCGACGCGTTTGCCTTCGAGATCGGCCGGGCTCAAATGCCCGCGCTCCGGATTATAGGCGATGGTGTGGTGCTGGCCGCGCCCGACGATGACGGCCGGCAACAACACGTAAGGCTTGCCGTAGGCCTTGGCTTGCAGATAGGTCACGATGGCGAGCTCGCCGATATCGTATTTGGCGTCGCGCACCAGCGATTTGAAAAGCTGGTTGGCGACCTTCACCTCGGCAAAATCGAAATCGAACAGCTTCGGCTTGATCTCCTGCTTCTTCAGCGCCGCGGTGTCGGGATAATTGCCCAACATTGTATGCAATACGGGATGATCCATCGCTAATCCTCAATCCTTCAGTGCGGGGTAAAGCGCCTGCGCGGTCTTGGCGAAAATCCAATCCTGGTCCTTCTGCGGCAAGACCGCGAGCGTCTTGCGCGCGAGCGCCAAGATATCCGGCAGCGTGCCTTCCGACGACGGATAATTCGAGCCCCAGGACAACCGCTCGGCGCCGAATTCGCCGACGAGCTTCGGAAAGAACGTCTCCGGCTTCGCCTTGCCGCTGCTTGCCTGTTCGAAATTGCGCTTGGTGAGCTTCAGATAGACATTTGGATAGCGCGCAAGGCCGAAGAGGCTCGCCGCCGCCGCATAGGGCGGACCGTCGTCGAGCACCGGCCGCGCCATGTGATCGAGAAGGATTTTCACTTTCGGAAAACGCTCAATCATCTTCGTCAGCTGCGGAATGCCGGATGCCGACATCTGCATGCAGATGGAGAGATCATGATCGGCGACCCAGCTCCAAGCCGGAAAGGATTTCGGATCGTCAAGCCACGCGGCCTGCTCGCTCATGGTGCTGCCGAAAGTGAAGAGCCGCATGCCGGTCAAGCCGCGCTCCATCCAGTGGCGCATCTTTTCGATGGCGTCGGGCGCCAAGACGTCAGCGGAAAACACGCCGGTGAAACGCTTGGGATGCGCCGCCACCGCATCGGCGACGTAGGAATTGTCGTGGCCATAGCAGGTCGAGGCCTGCACGATTGCGGCCTTCTGGATGCCGGTCGCGTCCATCGCCGCGATCAATTGCTCGAGCGATACCGGCCGCGTGGCCGACCAGTCCGACTGCTTGCCGCCGAGTGGAGCGCGCGGATAGCATTTGAAGTCGGGCGAGATGATGTGCGGATGAATGTCGATAACGGCTGGCATTGGCCCTCATACGGCTCTCTTTGCGCATGTCCTTTTCGGAAAACCGGTACCCACTTCTCCGGGACATGCGCTTGGCGGCCGGGATATCCAATTCCCTGGCCGCTGCGTCAACATAAAACGCGAATAAAGAATCCGCGCCGCAACGGCTCTCGGAACGGCCTTTGAGCCTATTTGCCTCCGGGCTTGCCACAGCAGGCCGGGCGCGGCATGACGGGCAGACCAAGAGCCAGCAAAAGGAAGCGCCGGAGCAAGCCGTGGATATGGCGAATACAACCCAGAGTGCTGCCGCGAAGCCGCGCGCGCCCTTCTACAAGGACATGTCGGTGCAGGTCTTCGCCGGCATGATCCTCGGCGCCGTCATCGGCCATTTCTGGCCGCAGAGCGCGGACTTCATGGCCACTTTGGGCGAGCTGTTCATCCGGCTGATCGCGATGTTTGTCGGCCTCATCATTTTCTGCGCCGTGGTGCATGGCATCGCCACCGTCAGAGAAGCCAGGCGAGTCGGACGCGTCGCCATCCGGGCGCTGATCTATTTCGAAGTGGTGACGACCTTTGCCCTCGTCATCGGGCTCACCACGATCAACCTCCTGGCGCCGGGCAAGGGCGCGCATTTCGATCTCTCCGCGTTGCCCGTTCACGCGCTCGAACTCTTATCAGCACACGGCGCAGACGATTTCGGCCGGCGGCTTCTTGCTCAGCATCGTGCCGCATACCGCGCTGTCAGCCTTCACCGAAGGCAATGTGCTGCAGGTCGTATTCCTGTCGGTGCTGTTTGCTTTCGGCCTGCTCGCGGTCGGCGCGCGCGGCCAGCCGATGATCGACATGATCGAGATCACCAAGCTCACGGTGTTCAAGATCATCGGCTACATCATGTGGCTTGCGCCGATCGGCGCCATGGGCGCGATCGCGGCGACCGTCGGCAAGTTCGGCATCGGCGCGCTCACCACGCTCGGCGCGCTGGTCGGCGAGTTCTATCTCACCTGCGTCCTGTTCATCGTCATCGTGCTGTGGCCGATCGCTGCCTGGAACGGCATCAACCTCTTGTCGCTGATCCGCTACATCCGCACCGAGCTTCTGGTCGTGTTCGGTACGAGCTCGTCGGAATCGGTCTTTCCGCAATTGGTGCAGAAGCTCACCGCGCTCGGCTGCGACGAGTCCATTGTCGGACTCGTCCTCCCCACCGGCTACGCCTTCAATCACGACGGCACCTGTCTCTATTTCGCCGCCGTGTCGATTTTTCTGGCGCAGGCGACCGGCATCGATCTGTCGCTGATGCAGCAGCTTGGGCTTCTGGGAATCCTTCTGGTGACATCCAAAGGCGGCGCCGGCGTTGCCGGTTCAGCAATCGTCGTTCTGGTGTCGACGCTGGCCGCCACCGGCACTGTTCCAGTGGCCGCGGTCGGGCTGATCCTCGGCGTGCACCGGCTCCTGTCGTCCGCCTTTGTCGCGGTCAATATTCTCGGCAATGCACTCGCCACCATCGTCATCGCGCAATGGGAAGGCGCGGTCGACAGGAAGCTTTTGGTGACTGGGCTGTCGCAACAGGCCGCGGCGGCCTAGCGCGTGATCGTTTCGGATTGAATCGTTTGTCGCGCTGGAATTTTGATCGAGCATGATCTTTCCGGAAAAATCGGCTTCCTTGTTCCGGATCATGCTCTAACTCCCCCAACCCGTTACCGGATCGTTTACCTGGCGCTGCCACTATTCATTTTTCGCAGGCCAGCCATCGCCGGATGTGCCGCGGCCTACGGCGCGGGATTTGCATCGAATCCAGCGCCGGCTATCACGAGGAGCAGCACATGCCCAATCGCAGGGAACTTGCAATTCCGGCCCGGTCTGCCGATTTCGGCGCCCAGGACGCTTGGATGGTGATCGGGTTCTGCGCCATTGGCTGGCTGATGACGATCAGCATGGCCGCCGCCCTGCTCGGTTCGGGCGCGCTGCCGAAATTTCCATGGGGCTAGGGTGCCGGGCTAGAGTTCTGGGGCAAAAGATCCGGAGCTAAAGATCCGGAGCTAAAGACCTGAAAATGTAAGGCGGCTCAACTGACCGCCTCCTGCCGCGGCGGCGCTTCGCTTGTGCCCTGCTGGCTCTTCTCCTGCGCGCTCGGCGCCTGCTCGCGCGATTTCTGCTTGCCGACCTCTTGCTTGCCCGCTCCTTGCGCCTCGCGCAGGGCCTGCTCGAGTGCCGCGAGGTCATAGGGCTTCTGCAACACCGCGAAGCCCCGGCGCAACGCATCCTGCGCGCTCGAACTGTAGCCCGTGGTCAATAGCACGGCGAGTTTCGGATATTTCCGGCGCACGGCATCGGCAAGTTCAAGCCCGTTCATGCCGCCCGGCATCAGAATATCCGAGAACAGAAGATCGATATTGACGTCGCGCTCGAGAGCATCGAGCCCGGCCGCCGCGCTATCGGCGTGCCTGACCTGATAGCCGATTTGCTCCAGATAAGATTTCGTGACCTCGGCGACTTCCAGATTGTCTTCGACCAGGAGCACGGTGCCGACCGCGGGCACGGTACGCACCGCCTCGCTCTGTTCGCGCGATGGCGCCGGCCTTTCCCAGGTGCGCGGCAGGAACAGCGTGACCGCCGTGCCGCGCCACGACGACGAGGCGATGCTGGCGGCGCCGCCGGATTGGCGCGCAAAGCCATAGACCTGGCTCAAGCCGAGACCGGTGCCTTTGCCGACTTCCTTGGTGGTGAAGAACGGCTCGAACACCCGCGGCAAAACCTCGGCGGGAATGCCGGTCCCGGTATCGGCAACCCTGATGGCGACGAATTCGCCGCTCAACCCTTCTTCCGAGGCCTTGCCGCGCATCAGCACCGGCTTCACCGTGATCGTCAGCGCACCGCCTGACGGCATCGCGTCGCGCGCATTGAAGGCGAGATTGAGCAGCGCGAGCTCGAATTCGCTCGGATCGACTTTGACGTAGCAAGCCCGCCGCGGCACGACGACACGAATGACGATGTCGCCGCGCAGCGACCGGCTGAGCATGTCCTTGATTTCCGGCAGCTGCTCGGAAAGGTCGATGACGCTCGGTTGCAACATCTGCCGCCGCGAGAAGGCGAGCAATTGGCGGGTCAGGCTGCCGCCGCGCTCGGTGGCATTGGCGATGGTGTCGAGAAGCTGGGTCTCCTTCTCGCCGCTGACGAGCCGACGCAGCCGCTGCACCGTGCCGCTGACGATCATCAGAAGATTGTTGAAATCGTGCGCGACGCCGCCGGTCAATTGGCCGATCGCTTCGAGGCGTTGCGCCTGGCGCAGCGCATCCTCCGCCACTTCGCGGCGCTCGGCTTCCTCATGCAGCCGCTCGGTGCGCTTGAGCGCGACCCACAGCACGGCGAAGACGAGCATTGCCGCGGGCAGGCCGAACATCAGATACGAGCCGATCGCTGAAATCCATTCTCCTTGGATCTCGCCGGTCTCGGTGCCGGCAAGCGCATAGACCGGAAAGCCTTCGAGCTTGCGGAAGCCGATGCGGCGGGGAATTCTGTCGATCTCGGACTTGACGGTGAACAGGCCGCGCTCTTCGCGGTTGCGGATCGCGTTAGTGAACATGCTGTTCGTGCTGAGCTGCCGCGTATTCATCTTGTCGTGCGGGACGCGCGCAAGGATGGCGCCGTCGCTGCGCACCAGCGCATAGAAGCTGCCCGGCGTCTGCCCGACCAGCGCGTAGAAATTCTCGAAATAGCTCGGCCGGATCGAGACCGCGATCACGCCGTGGAAAGCGCCGTCGTCGCTACTGAGCCGGTGCGACAGGACGAAGAAATCGTCGCCATTGCCGCGCAGATGCGGCGCGCGCACGTCGCTCACGTAAGTCCCGGCATCGCTGCCGACCTGGGCGATGAAATAATCGCGGCTGGAGAAATCGGCGTCGGGCTTGACGTTTTCCATCATGCTCGACGCGATCGGATGGCCGTCGCGGCCGATGATCACGATCGCCTGGACCTGCGGCATTACGCCTTGGATGCGATCGAGCCGGTCATGCAAGCTCGTCTGCGCGGCGCGAATCTGCTCGTTGGACAGGCCGCGCATCACCTCGTCGACTTCGGCGAAGGTGCGGTTGACGGTCTCGAACACGCGCAGCGCCTGCTGCTGCATGACGTCGATCGAGCGCTCGATGCGCTCGTCGGCAGCGGCTTGGATGTCGTCGTAGGTCACCCAGGAGGCATAAGCGAACACCGCCGCCGGCAGCACCAGCGACGCAACCATCATCAGCTTGAGGAGGCGAACCGCCGATTCCCTTGCTGTGTTCATTGACCGCGAAAATCACCCTCAGTGAGGACCGCAGTCTGTCACAATTATCGGGCGCGAACGAGGTGGCGATTTGCCGTGCTCGATTGCAATTTTGTGACCGGCACGTGAAGTGGAACTTTCTTGGCGTTTGGATCCACCCGGATTTCGCCTAATTTGATTTGAAGTCGAACCGCGATCAGGCCACCGCGGTCGGCGCCAGCACTTCGATGTCGGTCACGACGTCGATCACGGCCGGACGGTTGGCGGCCAGCGCCTTGGCAAGCGCCGCGGGGAATTCCGCGGCTCTTTCGACGCGGATGCCGAACGCGCCCATGTCCTCGGCGAGGCGGGCGAAATTCATTTTGCTGAAGGTCCACAATTCGCGCGCCTTTTGCGTCTGCTCGCCGCCATAGACGCGGTCGAAGCCGCGCTTACTCTGGTTGCCGCCGCCGTTATTGTTGACCACCGTCACGGCATTGATGTTCCAGCGCACCGCCGTTTCGACTTCGCCGATGTGGTACCAAAACCCGGCATCGCCGGTGAACGTCACCACCGGCCGTTCGGGGCAGGCGCATTTGGCGCCGAGCCCCGCCGGGAAGGCCCAGCCGAGATGGCCGGCGCTGCGCATATAGTTTTGCCGCGGCGAGGCGAGATCGTACATGCCGCCCATCCACATGCCGGCATGCCCGGTATCGACGACGACAATGGCATTGTCCGGCACGTGCTGCGTCAATTCGTGGCAGAGCCGCTCGGGACGGATCGGCACCGCGTCGGAATTCAATGCTGCCTTGTATTTTTCCTGCCACTCGCCGCAGACTTTTTGCGCCTGCGCGATCCAGGCTTTGCGCTTGTCGGCGGTCGAGCGATCGCAAGCCGATAGCATTTTGGTCAGCGTCACCTTGGCGTCGCCATTGACGGCCGCAGCAAGCGGATAATTGCGGCCGAGCGCTTCCGGCTCGATATCGATCTGGATCGCCGGCGTGCCGATTTTCGGCACCGCCCAGAAATGCGTCGTCATGCCGCCGGTCTCGGTGCCGACGAAGCAAACAAGGTCGGCGGTGTTGACGATGCGGTTGGCGCTCTCGCGCGAATAGCTGCCGACCACGCCGATGGAGAGCGGATGATTGCCCGGAATCGAATCCTTGCCGTTGAGCGAGGTCGCGACCGGAATCTGCAACGCTTCAGCCAGCGCGACGAGTTCCGCCGCCGCGCCCGACGCGCGCACGCCGCCGCCGGCGACGATCACCGGCCGCTCGGCGTCTTGCAGGATTTTCAGCGCCGCGCGCACGCTCGCCCCGTCCGGCTCCGGACGGAACGCCGGCACGCGGGCGAATTGCGGCTCGACCAGGGGCTCCATGTCGGCTTCCTCGACGTCGATCTGTCCTTCGTTGCCGCGGAATTGCAGATGCACCGGGCCCGGGCAGCCGGTCACCGCGCTGCGGAAGGCCTGCCGCACCATGTCGGGAAAGCGCGCGACGTCGTCGACGGTGGCGTTGAACTTGGTCACCGGCTCGAACGCCGGCATGTCGTCGATCTCCTGATAGACCTTGCGGAACTTGGTCTTCGGCTCGCGGCCGCCGGTCATGGCGATCACAGGAGAATGCGCAAGCCACGCGTCACGCAAGCCGGCGGCGAGATTGAGCGCGCCGATCACCTGCGCCATGCAGATGCCGGGCTTGCCCGATGCGCGGGCATAGCCATCGGCCATATAGGCCGCGGCCTTCTCGCCATGCACATGCAGCCGCTTGATGTCGGTGCGGTGCTCCATCTCGGCGAAGGTCGTGCGCAACACCGCGGGCACATGAAAGATATGGGTGACGCCATAGCCCTTGAACATGTCGGCGAGGCATTGCGCGCCGGTCATTTTACGATTGTGCCCAAGCATCATGTGCCGGCGCCCTCCACTCTTCAGGTTTTATTTTGTTGTCAGTTGTTGAACACCGCGACGGCGCGGATCGGCGAGCCGGTGCCTTCGCGCCATTTCAGCGGCAAGCCGATGAACTGGAATTCGCCCTGCCCAAGCAGGCTTTCCAGATTGCACAGGCTCTCCATGTGCGTGATGTCGAGATCGAGGCAGGCTTTGTGCACCAGCGAATTCACTTTGCCCTCCGGGCCCGGCCGCATCGAGTCGATGCCGAAATGCACGATGCCCTGTTTGGCGAGCCACTCGGTCGCCGCGACATTCACGCCCGGATTGTCGGTCGCATAAGCCTGAGTCGGGAAGGTGCGTTCGTGATGGCCGGTGCATAGCAGCACGGTGCCCTTTTTCGGGATCGGCACGCCGGCCTTCTTCACCGCGGCGTCGAGATCCTCGGGCGTGATTTCCGCGCGCGGCGCGATGTGGCGCAGGTCGATGCAGATGCCCTGGACGATGCAATTTTCCAGCGGATATTTGTCGATCGGCGTACCGCTCTTGCCGAAATGCCGCGGCGCGTCGATATGGGTGCCGCCGTGATCGGGCATCGAGAAAAACATCACGCTGTTGCCTTGAACGCCGCCTGATTCCGCCAGAGCTTCGTCATGCGTCTTCCAGATGCCGTGAATGATCGGCGGTTGCCCCGGATAGGACGGCGTGCGGTGATAAAGATCCCGGCTCAAATCGACGATACGCATGCTGTTTTCCACCCTCTGCACTGCACCTTTCCGCCTTGCCGGAGAAGCGCGGCCCGCACACTATCCCCAGACCTTGACCCAATTCAATTGAATTGGGTCAAGGTCTAGATCTGTCTTCGGAGCATGATTTTTTCCGAAAACCGATTTCCACTTTTCGGGATCATGCTCTCGCCCGATCCTCGACAACGCCGTCCGAGCGCCGTCGCAAAAAACATCACTCCAGGGAGTGCCCGATGAAGACCTCGACCGACCGCATCCTGACCACCCATACCGGGAGCTTGCCGCGGCCGAAGTCGCTGATCGCGCTTATTCTCGATCGCGAAGGAGGCAGCGCCATTCCGCCGGCTGAATTCGAGGCGGCCACCGCCAAAGCGGTCGACGATATCGTCGCCCAGCAGGTCGCGGCCGGCATCGACGTGGTCAATGACGGCGAGATGAGCAAGCCGTCCTATACGACCTATATTCGCCACCGTGTCAGCGGCATCGAAATGGACCCGCGCGCCGCCGCAAAGGGCCGCGACATCATGATCGGCCGCGATATGCTGGCGCATCCCGATTTCGCCCGCGTCGGCGGCTTCGGCAATGTGCCGTTTCCCGGCTGCGTCGGCGAGCTGCGCTACAAGGACCGTTCCGCGGTCGAGCGCGACCTCGCGCATCTCAAAGCCGCGGCGGCGAAATCGAAGCCGACCGACGTATTCATGACGGCGCCGTCGCCCGGCATTCTGACGCGCTTCATCATCAACCTGCACTATCCGAACGAAGAGGCCTATGTCGCCGCACTCGCCGACGTGCTCAAGATCGAATACCGCGCCATTGTCGAAGCCGGCTTCGTGTTGCAGATCGATGCGCCCGATCTCGGCTCGGCGCGCAACAACCAGTATCGCGATCTCACCGACGACGAATTCCGCAGCAAGATCGCCGAGCGCAATATCGCGGCGTTGAATGCCGCCATCGATGGGCTGCCGGCCGACCGCATCCGCCTGCACATCTGCTGGGGCAACTATGAAGGCCCGCACAATTACGATCTGCCGGTGACTAAGATCATCGACATCGCGTTCAAGGCCAAGCTCCAGGCGATCAGCATCGAGGCGGCCAATCCGCGCCACGATCACGAATGGGAAGACCTCAAGAGCATCAAAATTCCTGACGACAAGATTCTCATTCCCGGTGTGATCGATTCCACCACCAACTTCATTGAGCATCCGAAGCTCGTGGCGCAGCGCATCGGCCGTTACGCCGATTTGGTCGGCCGCGAGCGCGTCATCGCCGGCGTCGATTGCGGCTTCGGCACATCGGTGAAGAACGACCCGACGGTTGCCGACAGTATCGTCTGGGCGAAATTGCGCGCGCTCAGCGAAGGCGCGGCAATCGCGAGCCGGCGGCTGTGGGGCGCCAAAGCGGCGTAATGCAGAGCAGCATAATCGGCGGCACCTGAGGTCGCTTGCGGAACGGGTCACCGAAGATCCCGGCCGCCATCCAGGGAACGAAACATCCGGGAAGGAAACAATGAACGAGATCAATATCACCCGCCTGGTCGACACGGCCAAGCTGCGCCCGTTTCATCTGTGGCTGGCGTTCTGGTGCCTGCTGGCGATGATGGCCGACGGCTTCGATCTTCTCAATGCCAGCATTGCCGGTCCAGCCTTGATCAAACAATGGGGGATCGATCGCGCCGCCTTGGGCCCGGTGTTCAGCGCCAGCCTGGTCGGCTTCTTTGTCGGCGCGCCGTTCTTCGGTTATCTGGGTGACAGATACGGCCGGCGGCTTGCCATCATTTCGAGCTTGCTTTTCATCGGTCTGACCACGCTGGCCTGCGCCTTCGCACGTGACTTGCAGGAATTGCTTTGGCTGCGATTTCTCAGCGGACTTGGGCTTGGCGGCGTGCTGCCGAACGTCATCGCGCTCAACGGCGAATTCACGCCCAAGCGGCTGCGCGCCACGATGCTGGTCATCATGTCGATGGGTATTTCGCTCGGCGGCGCTGTGCCTGGCCTCGTCGGCGTCACGCTGATGCCAACCTATGGCTGGCCCGTCATTTTTGTCATTGGCGGACTGATCCCGATCGTGATCGGATTATGCGCGATCTTTGCTCTGCCGGAGTCCATCAAGTTCCTGGTGCTGCGCGGCGGCCGCGAGGACACCGTGGCGAACCTGGCGCGCAAGCTTGATCCCGCGCTGACAATTCAACCCGGCACCCGATTTGTCCTCGACCAGGACGAAGGCAGCGCCGCCACGCGCGGTTCTCCCGCCGCCTTGTTCCGCAGCGGCTGGGCGCCGGTGACGGTTCTGGTGTGGATCATCTTCGTCCTCAACCTCACGGCCAACAACTTGATGAATGCCTGGCTGCCGATGATCGTGCAGGCCAGCGGCCACGGCTCGACGCAAGGCAGCCTTGCCGGCTCGCTCTATCAACTCGGCGGTTCGGCCGGCGGGGTCTGCATTGGTATCCTGATCGACCGCTTCGGGCTTAAAATCTTGGCGATCGTGTTCGCGCTGGCGGTTCCGGTTCTGGCCGTCACCGGCACGCCCGAACTCTCCGATCAGACGCTGCTGACGATGGCGTTCTTCTGCGGCGCCGTCATTGTCGGCATGCAGAACGCGCTCAATGCCAGCGCCGGCCTGATCTATCCGACGGCGCTCCGCGCCAATGGCGTCGGCTATGCGCTCGGCATCGGACGGGTCGGTTCAATCTCCGGCCCGCTGATCGGTAGCCTGCTGACGCGGCTGGAAATGCCGGCGCACACGTTCTTCTACATCACCGCTATCGGACCGCTGCTCTGCGCCGGCGCCACGCTCCTGCTGCTTAGCCGACTGCGGCAGACAAACCGGGGCCAGGTTGGCGCCGCAGCGCCCGCTTCAGCTCCCAGCACATAAATCCGCGCAACAGGCCTTCCACCGCGATCATGCCGCTCGATAAACAGGAGTAGCTTTGCCATGCGTCACATCGATGCGTTCTGCCATTTCTTTCCGCAGCAGATATTCAAGCTGTTGTCCGACACCAAAGGCGGCACGACCGATATCGGCAAACGCATCCAGGGCGTCCGCACCATCTACGATCTCGACGCCCGCTTTCGCATGATGGATCAGTTTGCGGACTACACGCAGATCCTCTCGCTCGGACTACCGCCGCTCGAAGGCATGGCCGGTCCGGACCGCACGCCGGAATTCGCCCGCGCCGCCAACGACGGCCTCGCCGAATTATGCGCGAAATATCCCGACCGCTTTGCCGGCTATGTCGGCGCACTGCCCATGGACGTGCCAGAGGCCGCGATCAAGGAAGCCGAGCGCATCCTCATCCACGGCAATGCCAACGGCTTGCAGCTTCACACCAATGTCAACGGTGCCTGCCTCGACGAGCCGCGCTTTTGGCCGATCTACGAGATCGCCGAGAAATCCAACAAGCCGATCCTGTTGCATCCGGCGCGCAAGCCGGATTTTCCCGACTTCGCGGCCGAGAAAACCTCGAAATACGAAATCTGGACGATCTTCGGCTGGCCCTACGAGACAAGCGCGACGATGGCGCGCCTGATCTTCTCAGGCGTCATGACGCGGTATCCGAAACTGAAAATCCTGACGCATCACCTCGGCGCGATGATCCCGTTCTTCGACGCGCGAATGGACACCGGCTGGGCCACACTCGGCAGCCGAACCTCCGGCGAGGACTATAGCAACGTGCTGCCGAGTCTCGGCAAACCGCTCTTGGAATGCTTTCGCGCCTTCTACGGCGACACCGCGCTGTGCGGCAGCCGCGCCGGAACCGCTTGCGGCATAGAATTTTTCGGCGCCGACCATGTGCTCTATGCCTCGGACGCGCCATTCGGCCCGGAAGGCGGCGCCGGCTACATCCGCGCGGCGATCGATGTTATGGCCTCGCTCGACCTCTCCAATGCCGACAAGGAGAAGATCTGCTTCCGTAATGCGGTCTCGTTCTTCGGGTTGAACTGACCGCGCAGGACGCAACTTCGAACCAGTCTGGTTGCAAGAGCGAAATTCAGTTGAACCAATAGGTCGTCCGCTTGGCCTCCGGCGTGCTGGAGAAGCGCGCATGCAGGAGTGTAAAAGCTTCGCGCGAGTAGGCCGTGTGGCCGCCCTGCCGATTGCATCCCCAGCGTGTCGACGCGACCACGTCGGCAAGCGCTTCGGCCTGCCCGGCGCTTGAGGCTAAGACGCCGCTGTTGCGCACCCAAGCGATAACCCGCTCGCTTAAGACCTGCGGCGCGCATTCGACTTTTGACAGATCCTTGAGCTCGTCGGGATTGATGTTGCGGAAGAGAAAACTGCCCTCTATCGCAATCGAGAGCCGATGGCGTATGTGCGCATCCATCGCCTCGTGCCGGTTGTCGTAAAGGCCGAAGCTGTTGGCAAGCGCCCCGTCGAGCGCCGCATCGTGGCGGACGACGTCCCAGGCGCACCACCAATTGTTGTCGTTGTGATTGTAATGATCGAGCCCGGTCAGCGTCGCCGTCGCCTCGGAAGACTTGTCGTCAGGCATCCGCGAAAAATCCTCGATGACGGTATTGAGGCCCGGCGACTTGAGGACGTCCCGTACCATGGCGATATCGCCCGGCTTTACCTCATGACCCGCCGGGACCTGCCAGGTCGCAGTGATTTCCGGCGCGAGAGCGCGCAGCAAAAGATCGTGTTGCCGGCTGATCGTCCGGCCCATCGCATACTCGCGGCTCCAGGCCGCCCGGACGAGAAGCGCGCGGTCGCCACGGCTCAAATCGCCGCGGTCGGCCAGGCGCCAGAGTTCGGCGATGGAAAGCTGATTGAGATATTCGCGGGGATAATGAACCCCGCCGGCGAGGACATGCACCAGATGGTCCTCGTCCTCGGCGAGAACCAGAAGCGCGCCCGCCGACGATGTATTCGACATTGCGCCTTCGGGACGATCGAATTCGAGCGCGTCGCGCATCTGCCGCGCCTCGGCGAGCCGGCCCTCGGTGATCAGATATTTTAGGCTGTCGTCGACGGCGTGGCCGTACGCGAGAGTAGCCTTGTAAGGAAAGTCGTCCAAGCGCTGCAGTGTGGTCTTGAAATTTGCATTCTGGTCAATCCGATCCATCAACAGATGGCGAATGAGATTGTAATAGTCGAGGCTGAGGCCGGCGGCGGCTTGTTGGTCGGCCACGTCGATCTTGAGCCGGGCAAGCTCGTCGTCGACCAGAGCAGCGAGCGTCTTGGCGCTGGTGGCGGGATTCTCATGCACCCACGGATTTTTGCTGTCGGCGCCGTTGCCGCCCATGCGGTTGAAATAAGCGTGGACCGCTGCGGATTCCGGCGTGGCCGCGGCCAACACCCAGGCATGTTCGTGATAGGCATTGGTCGGGAATGCCACCCATGCCGCCATCGGCACCCGCTTGGCGAGTTCCGCCAAGGCCGCGCTCGCTTGGTAGGATGCCGGCACATTGCCCGTCAGCACCCAGTCCGGCTCAGTCAGAAATTTGCCGTGCAGATAGTCGACGTCGCTCAAGGCCGCTTCATAGCGCTTCAGGAGTTGCGCGTCGTGATCGAGACTGTCGGTCGATGCCGTCAGCGCCGAGATCGCCTCGCCCACTTGGGCGGTACGGGTCGGAGAATCGGCGACATTGGCGCCGACCCAGCCGATCAACGCCGCCGCCATGGCATGGATGCTTTGCAGCGATGGATCGGCGAGCACGGCTCGAATGGCTTTTAACGACTGTGCCGGCGCCACGGAATTGGCTGGAGAACTCTGCCAAACGATCGTTCTCGTGCTGCTGCCGGCCTGGATCGCCAGCACCATGTACGCTGCCAGCGGCCGGTTGGGTGAGGCGCGGTCGTTGGCAATCGTTTGGAAGGCCGCCAAAGCGCCGGCGCTGTCGTCCTGATAGAACAGCAGCGCCGCCCGCTGATAGGCGCGGTCTTGTTGCTGCAACAGCGCAATTGCCGGATCGGTCACTTCGAGCGGCGGCGGCAAGGCGACCGCGGCCGTCTTGCTGTGGCCCGGCTCGCACGCCGACAACACCGCCTGTTCGACCCGCAGCCACTGCGCGACATAGGGATGGACAGCGCCCAGTTGATCGAGGCGTGCTCGCAATTGCTGCAGCGGCGCTTCCACCCGGCACGCGCCGAAATCCGGATACCAATAGGCCCGCGACATATCGAGTTTGGGGAACAGGCGTTGCAGCAGGTCTTTCTCGTCGATACTTGCCGACCACCAATGCGAGATTTCCGCATCGTTGTTGGCTTTGGCCCCGGCGGGGAGGCCCATGCCGGAGAGAGCTCGGAACGTTTCGGGGCTTCGCGGCTCATTGAAATAATGATCCATACGATTTTCCATCTCGCCGACTGCATCGGTATTCGCGGCCGGCGCCGCCAACACGCCCGACGACGCGAGCGAGAAAAATGCCGACGCTGTCGCCACCAGGAATCTCGCCTTGCTGTTCGCCGTTAACACTCTCAAAAACCCGCTCATGGATACCTCTCCCTGCGCCGCCTATGCGCAACGAGAGACTGGTCCGCCGCGGTGGTAAGCGTGAGCGTAAGAAACGGTCTTGTTTGGCCCGACGCCGCACCGCGCCTGCTTGAATCCGCGGGAGGCGGCGGTCTATGTATGGGATTGTGCGGATTTGTCCGGGTCAGCTTTTGGACGCTTTAGAAACCAGCGAATTGTCCGAGGCGCAGAGCCGCGAGCTTGCCGCCAAGGTGCGGGAAGAATTGGCGCGCCGGCGCATGTCCCGCCAGCGCCTCGCGAACGACGCCAAGATCAGTGTCTCGACGCTGGAAAAAGCGCTGAGCGGCAGCCGCCCCTTCACGCTGGCGACAATCATCCGCCTGGAAGAGGCGTTGCGCATCAAGCTGCGTCCGGCTGCCGCTCCAAGTGACACGACGGCACCATTAAGCGGATCGGCACCGCTGGAATTGGGCGGCTATAGTCCCGCCGCGGTGAAGTGGCTCGAAGGCGACTACCTCACGCTACGTCCCTCTTTCGAGGTCCAGGACGCGATCTACGCTTATCGGACCAGCATCACCTGGAGCGCGGATGACAACTGCCTGCGCTTTCAAGAATCTGAACGGCTCGACGCTCCGTTTTCGCAAAAAGGCACGATCTCGATTCCGAACAAGTCGGGGCAGATCTATCTCCACACCAACGACCAAGGGCAATTTCGGCTCGCCATCCTCGGCCGCCCGCTGATCAGCGGCGAGATGTATGGAATCTTGACGACGCTACGGGCGCGTCAGGGCGGTCAGCTGCAACCGGTATCGACGCCGCTCGTCCTGTTGCCGATCGCGCAGCAGACGCCGCGCTTCGGCCGCATCAAGCCGGCAGACCCGCTCTATCAAATATTTCGCGAGCACCTCAATCGCGCGATCCGTGACGACTACATTCGTCTGATCGTGCCGTAGTCGACCCGAAACATTGCCGGGCGACGCAACACCGGGGGTAGAGGAATGGCAACGCATCGTCTGGACGCCGGCGGCGACACCGTGCACTGGGGCTATTTCGATGCCGCGCTGAAACCGCTGTTGACCGTCGCGCCGGGCGACACTGTCGTGATCTCATCGGTCTCGGGCGCGCCGATGCAATTGCCGCCGCCGGACGCCGGCTTCACGGTGCCGAAGGCGTTGACCGACGTGCATGCGCGCGCGCCGCAAAAGCTCGGTCCGCACATGATGACTGGACCGGTCGCTGTGCGTGGCGCCAAAGCCGGGCAAGTGCTGGAAGTGCGCATCAAGGCAATCGAGCTCCATTACGACTGGGGCTACAACATGTCCCGGCCGCTGGTCGGCGCGCTGCCCGACGATTTCGATCATGTGCATCTGATGCACATTCCGCTCGATCGCACACGCATGACCGGCCGCTTGCCATGGGGCCTCGAATTGCCGTTGAAGCCGTTCTTCGGAGTGATGGCGGTGGCGCCGCCGAAGAACTGGGGCACGGTCGCCTCGCCACCGCCACGCCGCAATGGCGGCAATATGGACAACAAGGAGCTGGTGGCCGGCACCACGCTGTTTCTGCCGATCCATGTCGACGGCGCGCTGTTCTCGGTCGGCGACGGACACGGCGTCCAGGGCGACGGCGAAGTCAACATCAACGCGATCGAAACCGGCCTGATCGGCACGTTCGAACTGCATTTGCGTGACGACATGAAGCTCGAATGGCCGATGGCGGAAACACCGACGCATGTCATGACCATGGGCTTCGATCCCGACCTCGACAACGCGGTGGTGATCGCGCTGCGCGACATGATCAAGCTCATCTGCGCGCGCACCGGTATTGCGCGCGAGGAAGCTTACGCGCTGTGCAGTCTCGCCGCCGATCTGCGCGTCACCCAGGTGGTGAACGGTGCCAAAGGCGTCCATGTGATGCTGGAGAAGTCGATGCTGCAGAAGGGCCGCACTGAGCAGGCTTAGGCCGCAGCATCGCCGATTTTGATCAGAACTGGTTGTATTGCGCGATCACCGCGCCGAGCTCGGGAAATCGCAGCATGAAATTAAGGATCAGCAAGCAGCCGATGAGAGCAAGCGCGATTTTTGTGTGAAGGCTGGCACGACGTGCCGCTGCTTCGGACGAAGATCGATTTTCTCCACGAAAACTCTCGACTTTGGCAAGCGCAACTGACTTAGCCTTGTCGACAATCGGCCGTCTCTTCATTTCAAATCCTCATTGCGGCTTGATGCCGCCAGCACACGAGACCGGACACCAGAGAAGCAAGATCGGGGCCGCTCGCTCTCGCGTCACGGGTCGTGTGATATGAGATTTGGCAGCGCGGCTCTGTGATGTCCGGCACGAAATGGACGGTGCCGACAGCTATTTTTCTCCGCACATATGGAACAATGCCATAGATTCGTCTCGTTTCCGCTACCAGGCGTGAAATGCCGACGCGCGCACGGGCAACGGAAACCGACAAGGATTTTCGACATGAACACGGATTTTGATATCGCCTTTCCCATCGCCCATATCAGCTTTAACGTCCTCATCGCACTCGCGGTGTTCGGCGCGACGATCGTCACCGATGCGGTCTTCGTGATGTTCACAGCGGCCGTTGCCGCGCGGCATCGTTTCCGCGCCGCGAACTGGAGCGCGGTCTGGTATCTGCTCGCGGCCGTGTCGGTGATCAGCTATACCTCGAACGCGATCTATGTCGTATTCGCCGCCGGAGGCTCGTGGGTCGGCGCTTATCTGTCGATGACGTGGCTGCACCGGAGCGACCCCGTCGCGACGCCGGTGCCGCCGGTCCCGCCGCTGCAGCCCGGGCCTTAGAGCATGATCCCGAAAAGTGGAACCGGTTTTCGGAAAAGATCATGCTCAAATAAATGATCTAGACCCTGATCCGATTCAACCTAATTTGGATCAGGGTCTCGAGCACTGCATGCGCTCCATCAGTCGCGCGATTTTCTCAACGGCACCGCGCTTGCCGTCGCGCCGTCGATCAGGCCGCCCGCGCCGCGCGCGAAATACTGGCGCGCTGATGCGACCGGCGACTGTCGCAGCTCACTCCGGCTTGAAGTTCATTGCCACGCCGTTGATGCAATAGCGCAGATGGGTCGGCGGCGGCCCATCGTCGAAGACGTGGCCGAGATGGCTGCCGCAGCGGCTGCAATGCACCTCGGTGCGAACCATGCCGTAGCTGGAATCGGTCGTGCTCTCGACCGCGCCGGGCTCCGGATCGTTGAAGCTCGGCCAGCCGGTGCCGGATTCGAATTTCTTCTTCGACACGAATAGCGTCTGCCCGCAGCCGGCGCAGGCAAAGGCGCCGTCGCGCTTTTCGTAGTTCAATGCGCAGCTTCCCGGCCGCTCGGTGCCATGCTCGCGCATGATGTGGAACTGCTCGGAGGTGAGGATCTTGTGCCACTCGGCGTCGGTGTGGTGGACGGGATATTGCTTGGTGTCGGTGGTGGTGCTCATGACGCGCGCCCCGTTTCTGCGGTGGTGTGATGACGGCATAAAAATATGCCTTGAAAGTATGCCTTGGCGGACAAAGCGCAACCCGCGCCGGCCTTCACTACGGCGTGTGCTTGCGCAAGATATCGGTCGCGATCTGGTGGGCTTCATTCGCGGCCGGAATACCGCAATAGAGCGCCAGGAGAAGGAGCACCTCCTGAATTTGCGCCGGCGTGCAGCCGTTCTTCAAGGCGCCGTTGATATGGACAGCCAGCTCCTTGTCATGTCCGGCGGCCGCCAGCATCGCGATCATGACCAGCGACTTGGTCGCAAGCGGCAAAGCCGTCCGGCTCCAAACGTCGCCGTAGGCATAGGCATTGATAATGTGCTGTAACGGCTTGCCGAATTCGCCGAAGGCGTTCATCCGCTTGTCCACCGCTTCGCGGCCGAACATCTCGATGCGCAGCTTCAAGCCGCGCTCGTGAAGATCTTCCTCATTCATCGTGTGCACTCCACTTAACACGGCAAATCCCGGATCGGGCTTCACCCGTCCGGGATGACGCCTGCGGCCTCATTTGATCGCCAGCGGATTCGTCGGCGAGCCGACCGCGCCGGTGATGGGAATGGCCGGCGCGACGAACATGAACTCATAGACGCCGTCCTTGGCGCAGTCCTCGGCGAGATCCTTGAGATAAAAAATCTCGCCCATGGTCATGCCCATGATCGGGATGGTGATCCAGTGCCAGGGCTGGTTGATGCCGCCTTCGGTATTGTTCGGCCGCACCTCGCAGCCCCAAGTGTCGCTGGCGAGCGCGGCCAATTCGGTCTTGGCCACGAATTCCAGCGTCTCGAAAGCAAAGCCCGGCGCATCGCCGCCGGGATAGCCGTCCCAACTGCCGGCCTTCAGGCAGCGCTCCATCTGCCCGGTGCGCACGACGACGTAATCGCCGCGCTTGAGCGTGACCTTCTGCTGCTTCGCGGTGAGGTCGAGATCTTCGCAGGTGATGCCGTAGCCGTCCTCCAGATAGTCCTTGCCGAGCGCACGCGCGACATCGAGGAACACGCCGCGGCCGACCATCTTGCTCTTGGTTTTCTCGATGCCGCATTTGGTGGCGCCGAACGAGGACACTTCGCGGCAATCGTAGCCGTTCCACATATTGTTCTCGTAGAAGACATGGCCGAGCCCATCCCATTGGGTGCCGCACTGCAGCGGCATCACCACCATGTCGTCGGCGGCGCGGATGCCGCGCTTATCGAGCACCCCGGAATAGGCGTCGGTGCCGGTGCGCAGCATGGTGTGCAGCGGATTGATGCGGCCAAGGACTGGATAATTGGTCTTGCCGCCTTGCGGGCCGTTATTGTCGAAATTCAAAGCCAGCGAGATCACCTTGCCCTTTTTGACCAGCTGGGCGGCGGCGACGATGTCCTCCGCGCTCGTATAATTGAGCGTGCCGATCTCGTCGTCCGGGCCCCATTTGCCCCAGTTTTTGTATTTTTCCGCGGCCGCTCGCAGATCGTCCCGCGTTATCTTTTTGCCCGCCATTGGCTGTCCTTCCCTCATTTTCGACCCGCACGAAACATTTTGTCGCGCACGCTCCCCGGAGCGCTTTCGCGATGATAGCATCGGCACAAATACCAGGGAGGGTGCAATGAGTGTCATGAGAAAATGGGGCCGTGCGGCCGCGTTCGGCGCGGCCTTTTTTGCGGCGGGATCGCTCGCCGCGCCGGGACCCGCCGCGGCGAGCGATCCCGACCATCCGGTCAGGATCATCGCTCCCTTTGCGGCCGGCGGGCCGACCGACGTCGTGGCGCGAATTCTGGCGCAGAAGCTTTCGGAAAGCCTGAAGCAGCAATTCTTCGTCGAGAACCATGTCGGCGCCGGCGGCAATCTTGGCATGACGCTCGCCGCACGCGCGACGCCGGACGGCTATACGATCCTGGTGGCGAGTTCGAGCTACCTCGTCAATCCGAGCCTCTACGCCAACAACCCGTACGATCCGTACAAGGATTTCATCCCGATCACGCTCGCCGCGGCGTCGCCCAACATCGTGACGGTTCACCCGTCCGTTCCTGTCAAAACGATGAAAGAACTCATCGCGCTCATTTTGGCCAATCCCGGCAAATACTCGATCGCCAATGCCGGGCTCGGCACCACGCCGCAGCTCGCTTCCGAGCTGTTCAAGCTGACCTACAAGCTCGACGCGCCGAGCGTGCCCTATGGCGGCGGCGAGCCCGCGGTGCAGTCCACCGTCGGCAACCATACGCCGGTTGCGTTCAGCGCCATTCCTCCCGCCGCGCCGCAGATCGCCGGCGGCAATCTGCGTGGGCTCGCCGTCACCGCAGCGAAACGCTCGGGCGCGCTGCCTGACGTGCCGACGATGGTGGAGGCCGGCATCCCCAATCAGGAATCCGAGACCATGCAGGGCGTCTTCGTGCCGGCCGGGACGCCGAAGGAGATCGTCGATCTTTTGCACAACGAGATCGTCAAGGTGATGCAGCTGCCCGACGTCAAGCAAAAATGCGCCGACCTCGGCTTCGACGTCGTTGCTAATACGCAGGCGGAATTCGCGGCCTATATCAAGAAAGAGATCGACAAGTGGCACAAGGTGATCGTCGACGCCAAGATTCCGCAAATTCAATAAGAGAGTGATCAGTCGTTCATGCGCATTGTCGATATCCGCGAGACCTCCGTCCGACTCAATTCGACGCTGGCCAATTCGAGCATCGACTTTTCCGAAATGACGACGTCGGTGGTTGCTGTCATCACCGACGTCAAACGCGACGGCGGGCCGGTAACAGGCTTCGCATTCAATTCGACCGGACGCTATGCCTGCGGCGCGCAGATGCGGGCGCGTTTCATTCCGCGCATTCTTAAAGCGCCGCCGGCATCACTGCTGAATGGGAACGGCGATAATTTTGCGCCGGACAAAGTCCTCGCAGTGATGTTGCAGAACGAGAAATCCGGCGGCCACAGCGAGCGCTCGGTCGGCATCGGCACGATCGAGGTCGCGATCTGGGACGCCATCGCCAAGATCGCGGAGAAGCCGCTGCATCGCGTCCTTGCCGAACGCTATAACGGCGGCAAGGTCGCGGAGAAAGTCTTTTGCTATGTCGGCGGCGGCTGGTACGCGCCGGGCAAGACCACCAAGGACCTGCAGGACGAGATGAAGGGTCATCTCGATTCCGGCTATACGATGGTGAAAATGAAAGTCGGCGGCATGCCGCTGCAAGACGATCTTACCCGCGTCGAAGCCGTCAAATCGGCCCTGCCGAAAGGCGGCAAGCTTGCGGTCGATGCCAATTCGAAATTTTCCCGCGACGAGGCGCTCGCTTATGCGAAGGGCCTCAAACCGTTCGGGCTGCGCTGGTTCGAGGAGCCGTGCGATCCGCTCGACTTCGCGCTGCTGGCCGAAATCGCCAGCGTCTATGACGCACCGCTTTCCACCGGCGAGAATTTGTTCTCGACCCAGGACGTCGAGAACCTGGTGCGTTTCGGCGGGCTGAAGCCGCAGCGTAACGATGTCATTCAGATCGATCCGCCGCAGGCTTACGGCATCGTGCAATATGCCCGCACGCTCGACATGCTGGCGCGGCATCAATGGCCGCGCGCGCTGATGTTCCCGCATGGCGGCAACCAGATGTCGCTGGCGATTGCCGCGGGTTTTGGATTGGGCGGCGCCGAATCTTATCCGGGCGTGTTCGGCGATTTCGGCGGCTTCGCCGACGATGCCAGGCTCGAGGGCGGCCATCTGACGCTGTCGGACCGGCCGGGCATCGGCTTCGAAGGCCAGGCGCGGCTTTATCGCATTATGAAAGAACTCGCCGCGTAACCGCGCTCAGGATCGCGACCTAGCTAGCGCCGCGTTCCTGCGTCACTGGCCTTTCGGCGTGGCGCTGGTGGCGGAGGCCGCCGGGGCCGGTTTGACTGAGCCGGCAACCGCCTTGTTCGCGCCGCTTGCGGTTTTCGTGCCGGTTGCCGTTTTCGCGGCAGGCTTGCCGCCGGTGGCAGGCGGCGTTGCCGTCGGCCGCACCACGCCCCAAGGATCGTTCGACGTCGGCGCCGCTTGCTGGTTGCGGATTGCATCCTGGTACTTTTGATCGGTTTCCATCCGATCCATATATTCGTGGGCGGCTTTGGCGTCCGCCTCGTCCTTGGCCTTCAGGTCGCTGCCCGCCCCCTGCGCGTATGCCGCGCTGGTGAGCGCAAGAAGCGCGAGTATCGGCAGAGCCAAATTCCGCAGCACGGGGAGCTTGGCCGCACGGCCGTTCACAATCTGGCTTTTCATCGCTTGACGCCTTCTCACCGGTCTACGCGCCGCCCCCATTCTCGCCGGCAATTATAGCAAGACTGCGAAGCGGGCGTAATAGCGTGGAACAGAAGACAGGACGGACCAGAGCTGCCGGTTCGCCAAGCCTATTCGCCCTTCAGCCCTTTTTCCTTGATCACGGAGTTCCAGCGTGAAATCTCCGCACGCAGGTAATTGCCGAATTCAGCCGGCGAGCTGGGCGCGGGCGTCGTGCCGGATTCGTGCAGCCGCGCCCGCAAGCCCGGATCGTTGAGCGCCGCGACCATCGCCGCGTTGAATTTCGCGATCACCGGCTGCGGCGTGCCGGCCGGCGCCAGCACGCCGTCCCAATTGTCGCCGACGACGCCGGGAAATCCTACCTCGGCGAAAGTCGGCACGTTCGGAAAAATATCGGAGCGCGCCTCCGACATCGTTGCCAGCGCCTTGAGCGAACCGGCGCGGACCTGGCCCATCACCGTCGGCACGTCGCCAAACAGACCGTCGAGATGGGCGGCGAGAATATCGGTGATCGCCTGCGCCGCGCCGCGATAGGGCACCGATTGCAATTGGATGCCCGCCGTCGCCTCGAACAATTGCAGGCCGAGATCCGACATCGCGCCGCGCCCGGTAATGCCGATAGTGACGGTGCCCGGCTTTTGGCGCGCCAGTTCAGCGAGGTCGCGCGCCGAATTCACCTTCATATCGGCCGAGACGACCAGCACCGGCGAATTGATGGCGGCTTTGCCGACCGGCACGAAATCCTTGAGCGGATCGTAGGTCAGATCGGCACGGAAGGCGGGATTGATGGCGACCGCACCGACGGTGGTGAAGAACAGCGTGTAACCGTCGGGATCTGACTGCGCCACATATTGCGCGGCGATGGCGCCGTTGGCGCCGGGCTTGTTCTCGACCGCCACGACCTGGCCGAGCGTCTCATGCATCTTGTCGGCGATCAGGCGCGCAGTGATATCCGTGGTGCCGCCCGGCGTGAAGGCAACGATCAGCCGCACCGGGCGCGACGGATAATCGTCGGCATAGGCATTGACGGCATGGGCATTGACGGCAAGACCGAGAGCGAGCGCGGCGAATGCGCTCACACCTGACGAAATTTTCCTGGAAAGCACGCTACGCATGGAAACCGGCTGGACCGTTATGTTGCGCTTATTCCCGCGGCAGCGGGAAGCCAGACTTAGCACAAGTTGCGCGGAAGCAACGGGTGCTAGAGCGCAATTGCTTCAGATTCAATCGTTTGTCGCTCTAGGATTTTGATTGAGCATGATCTTTTCGGAAAACCGGATTCCACTTTTCCGGATCATGCTCTAGCCCGATAGCCGCTCGATGGCGGCGCCGCAGCGGCCGAGCTTTTCCTCGAGGCGTTCGAAGCCGCGGTCGAGGTGATAGACGCGGTTGACGATGGTCTCGCCCTCGGCGGCGAGCCCCGCGATCACAAGCGAGACCGAGGCGCGCAGGTCGGTCGCCATCACCGGCGCGCCCTTGAGCTGCGGTACGCCTTCGATGGTGGCGCGCTCGCCGTCGAGCTGGATGCGGGCGCCGAGCCGCGCCAATTCCTGCACGTGCATGAAGCGGTTCTCGAAAATCGTCTCGGTGATTTGCGACGTGCCGCGCGCGCACGTCATCAGCGCCATCAACTGCGCCTGCAGATCGGTCGGGAATTCCGGAAACGGCGCCGTCGTCACGTCGACCGGCGCGATGCCGGCGCCGTTTCTGGCGACGCGGATGCCTTCATTGGTCGCCG
This sequence comes from uncultured Alphaproteobacteria bacterium, assembly GCA_963746715.1. Lineage (GTDB taxonomy): Bacteria > Pseudomonadota > Alphaproteobacteria > Rhizobiales > Xanthobacteraceae > BOG-931. Next base: position 122,031 of record CAVVCW010000013.1, read on the forward strand.
TCACCGTGGCGCCGGCTTGCGTGATCACGTCAAGCGCGGCCTGCAGAAGCTCCGGCCGCGCGTTCTGCAGAAGAATGTCGCCGCCGGCCATGGCGGCTGCAATCGCATAGGTGCCGGTCTCGATACGGTCGGGCAGCACGGCGTGGCGCGCGCCGTTGAGCTTGGCGACGCCTTCGATGACGATACGCGGCGTGCCCGCACCCGCGATCCGCGCGCCCATCTTGTTGAGGCATTCGGCGACATCGGTGATCTCGGGCTCCTGCGCCGCGTTCTCGATCACCGTGGTGCCGTTAGCAAGCGCCGCCGCCATGAGCGCGGTATGCGTGCCGCCGACGGTGACCTTGGGGAAAACGATCTCGCCGCCGCGCAAACCCTTGGGCGCGCGCGCCACAACATAGCCGCCGTCGATCTCGACTTTGGCGCCGAGCCGCTCGATCGCCATGATCAGAAGATCGACCGGCCGGGTGCCGATGGCGCAACCGCCGGGCATCGACACCCGCGCTTGGCCCATGCGCGCGACCAGCGGCGCCAGCACCCAGAAGCTCGCCCGCATTTTCGAGACGAGTTCGTAGGGCGCCGTGGTGTCGACGATATTGGCCGCCGAAATGTGCAGCGTCTGGCCGGTATCCGCCGTCTCGCCCGGCCGCTTGCCACCGACCATGATGTCGACGCCGTGATTGCCGAGGATGCGCTGCAGCAGCCCGACGTCGGCGAGCCGCGGCACATTGTCGAGAATGAGGGTCTGATCGGTGAGCAGCCCCGCGATCATCAAGGGCAGCGTCGCGTTCTTCGCGCCCGAGATCGGTATGGAGCCGTTGAGCGGCCGGCCGCCGACAATGCGAATTCGATCCAGCATTCTTACCCCCCGGCCCTGCTTCTGGGCCGAACCCACCACCGTCCTCAAGTCAGATTGGACCAGAACAGGCGCGAGCATCTAGTCCCTACCCGCGTACCGGATTGCGGCGGAACTCTGGTCAGGCGCCGGTTTCGGGTTCGTCCGATGGCGATTCCGAGCCCGCTTCGTTACCAGTTTCCTGCCCGGACGGCTCGTGTTGTCCCGGTTCCTCGCCGCGTACTCGGGCGCGGGCTTGCTCCTTGCGCCGCTTGAGGTTTTGCCGCAGCGCCGCCGACAACCGTACGCTCCGCGCCGCCCATTTTTCCGCTTTGCCGTGCTTTTCCATGATGAGCCTCAACCGGTCAGGTCAAAGCACGCGGCCTGCCGCCTCGCAACCATGAACCGGCCGGGCGGAGGTAACCGCGCTTGCGCTTAACCCCTGCCCTGTGGCAATAACCGCCGCGCTTCCATGCACGTGTTTCCATGCAAGTGTAATGTCCGTACGCGAGACCGCGCCTCACGGCCGGTAACACCGCATCCGGCCGCTGCCGTAGCTCAGTGGTAGAGCACTCCCTTGGTAAGGGAGAGGTCCACAGTTCAATCCTGTGCGGCAGCACCAGTCCCCAGCTTAATGTGCTTCAACGCTGCGCGTCGCCGATTGGAAAAATCGCCCCAGCCGCCTCGCGCGACAGCAGCATGCCTTTCTCATTGTGACCGGTGCCCGGCACGATGAAATATTTCAGCTGCGGGGCGGCGCCGGCCGCGGTCATTTCTTGTGCGAAATTGAGCCCGCGTTGGAGCCGGTTGCGTCCCTGGGTTTGTGCCGCACAGGACTGATCCAAGATGCCGGTGGCTCTTCTGTCGTTCGCTCCCAAGAGGAGCGTCACGTCGCGCGCCGCAAAATCTTTCAGGATCTTGCCGCTATCTCCGACATAGGGCGGCGGCTGATCCAAACCGTATTTCCATAGATTGAAATCCGGACAGTCGAGCGGCACCGGCCGCGCCGTGAAGGGATAGAGATAGGTTCCCGCATTGGCGATCACGAAGCTGACTGGAGGCCCCGGTTGCGGATGCATCACCACGGCATACCGGGCCAGCAATTGCGCGCCGCCGCCATGACCGACAAAGACAATTCGCTTCAGCGCCGGAAAGGCCTGCGCATTCGACAGCTTCGCCACGACATCGTCGAGCACATCATAAGAACTGGCCGGAGGATCGCTGGATCGCGGCGAAGCAGGACCTAGCGCCGGCGCGCCCTCCTCCCAGCCGCGGCCCCATCGCAGATAACGATCGGAGAGTTGATACAGCGCTGCGTCGGCTTGAATCAGAAATTGCGGCGCGACCACGACGGTTGCTTCACCTGTCTGGCTCGCCGCATCGGCGATCGCAAGTCCGGTCGCGTAATAGTCCGAGGCATTGCGCAATCTGCCGTGGATGATGACGAGCGCCTGGCGCGCCGTCGCGGAGCCGGTGTGAAGATCCGCGGATGTGAATACCGGATAGACGCCCGCACCACGGCCGGAATCGAGAGTCTCTATCGTCGTGCCGATGGCCGCAACCGGCGGCGACGGATGCGGCGGAGCATGGCCCGCGCTGGCCGTGCCGCCGAACGCACTGGTCAGTGCCGGCACAAGGACAAGCGCCAAAAACAGAGGCAGGCGCCGCGGATGTTTGAAGATTTTTTTCATGCTGCTAGCGATTGGCCGCGTCGGCGTTCGTTTCAACCATCGCCGCCCATTGCTTGAGCTTATCGTCCGCCACCAGCGGAAATCCGCCGTAGTCCTGATACAGCTCGATCGAGCTTGCGCCATACGACACACCCATCTTGATGGTGCCGTCAAAGTCGTTCGGCGTCTTCCGCCAGGTCTGAAATTCGATTTCCGGACCCATCTGCTTCATCGTGGCGTAGATTCTGTATAGCGGTTTCGGAAGTTCGGTATCGAGATCGTGATTGTCGAACACGCAGCGCGGTCCGATCGTCTGGCGGCAGTTGCGCATGACACCTTCCGTGAAGCCCGGGTCGCCGTTGCCTTGTCCGGCGCCGGTACGCAGCGGATTGACCGAGAGTACCAGCCGCGATTGCGTCCAGGGTGCATAGTCGGCGAGCGCGCCGGTCAGGCAATCCTTGTACGCCGCGTCAGTAAATCCAGCCGCGCGGAGCGGCGTCGTCACGCCGTCGTCGGTGGGGATGAAGAACGGCTCGGCCGTGTATGACATGCAGGAGGTAACCGCCACCTCTCTGATCAGCGGCCGCTTATCGAAGCGCGCCGCCAGCTGCTGTTGAAGGCGGGCCCAAGCTTGCCGATAGGCCGGGCTCCAGAAACGGCCGACAGTGCGGAGCTTGCCGTTATATACCGTCTCGATCGGCGGGCCGCCGAGCTGCATTGCCCAATCCGGCGCCTCAAAGGCGCCCCAGACCCTGAGCTTGACCCCGAGCGGCTTGTCCGGATTTCTGTCGTTGTAGGCGCGCACCTGGGCGAGGGCCTGGTCGATAACATTGTCATCGCCGAGCTCGGATTGCGGCGTCGGCTGCAGCTGTTTCCAACTGGCGATCACGACAAGTCCACCGAAGATGCCGGGCTTGGCGTTGAGCGGTTCGAGTGTGTTGACGGGGTCGCCGCCGGCGCCCACGAAGCGATAGGCTCCCATGGATACGAGACCGCGGATCGGCGCTTTGATGTTCTCGGCACGCGACAGGTTGGGCAACAGAAAACAGAGCGCCGCGCAGGCGAGCATCAGTCGGTTGGAGACCGGCATGGATATCCTCCGAATTGCGTTGATAGAAACGAGCGCCGGGGTGAATCCGGTTGCGATAATAGTTAGGATGGGAACTTGTTTAGCTTGGGTCAGGAATTTGGTTAGCGGCGCATGAATGATCCCGAATGCATAAAGGGCCGCTTCGTCGCCGTGATGCCGGCGAGCAGGGGCCGCCTCCGTCGGACCAGCCGATAAGTTAAAATAGCATGCGACCGTGATTCGCGAACGGGGCTTTCAACGCAGGCTCATGAGCTTTGCCGGTTTCGAGTCTGGAGGCCGGTCTGCGGCAGTGCGATGAACAAGCTGACGGCGCAGAGATGTGTTTGGCGACCGCTGGTGCGAATGCTGGCGGTCGCGATCGTCGGCATCGCTATCGTCGGCATGTGGTCAATGGCCGCCCGCGCCCAGCAAGTGGACAGCGCAACGCCGCCCGCACCATCCACGACGGCGAAGGTCGAACCGGCAACAGGCACCACGTCCACATTTGACATCAGCGCCAGCGCATCGATTACCAGCGATTATAATTACCGCGGCTATACGCTGTCCGACCACCGGCCGAGCGCCTCGACCAATTTCGAAGCGACATACAACATCTTCTTCGCCGGGATAAATGCGGCGTCGGTGCAAATGCCGATGCTTTCGCAGCTCCAGATGACAGACTATGCCGGAATTCGTCCGGTATTCGGCAAACTCACTGTCGAGACCGGCGTCGGCTATTTCAGTTACCCGGGAAGCCCGATCGATATCTCCTATCCGGAATATTACATCGCCCCGAGCTACGCGCTGACCTCCAAGCTCACAGTCGGCGCGAATGTGTATTACGCGCCCGATTACAGCCGCTCCGGCGCCTGGGAAAATTACAACTCGATCGACGCCAAATACACATTCGATTCGGGCCTCGCGATCTCCGGCGAGCTCGGCCGCCAAAGTTTCAGCACCACCAAAGCGACGGCGGTTGCCGCCGCCGTCAAGCTGCCCGACTACACCTATTGGAATTTCGGATTTTCCTACACGTATAAGGTCGTGACCTTCGATCTGCGCTATTTCGCGACCACGCTGTCGAAGCAAAACTGCAATCTCATAACCGGAACCGCCCCGATCGGGGCGGGGTCGAACGGCTGCGACCCCGCCATCATCGGTACATTGTCGTGGAGCGGCAATCTGTCCGGCGTGAAATAGAAGGCAAGTCGCCTGTTCAATGTCGTCGGTGCAATTCCGTCCGGCGGCGCCAGGCCTGAACCGGCCAGGATCAGACCGCGACTTTTTTCAGGAAGCTTTCGATCTCGGCGCGCAATTTGCCGACCGAAGCGTCAACCGAAGTCGATGCGCTGAGCACCGTTTCGGCGGCGCTGCGTGTCTGCGCCGCGGCGCCGGACACCTTGCCGAGCGCGGAAACCACAAGGCCCGTGCCGCGCGCCGCATTGGCCGCGTTGCGGCTGATCTCGGTGGTCGCCGCATTCTGCTGCAGCACCGAGGCGGCCGTGCTCGACGCATGCGTTTTGATCTCGTGCATAGAGTCTTCGATGCCGTGGACCGCCTCGACGGCGCCGCCGGTGGATTCCTGCACCGCGAGGATGTGGCGCGCGATCTCTTCCGTCGCCTTCGCGGTTTCTACCGCCAGCGATTTCACCTCCGCGGCGACGACGGCAAAGCCGCGCCCGGCCTCGCCGGCCCGCGCTGCCTCGATGGTGGCGTTCAGCGCCAGAAGATTAGTCTGCCCGGCAATGTTGCGGATGAGCTTGACCACATCGCCGATCTTCTCGACCGCCGAGGTCAGGCCGGCATATTCGCCGTTCGAGGCCTGCGCCTTGTCGACGGCGCTGGCGACCAGCTTGGTGGTCTCGCCGAGCTGGATATTGATCTCCGCGATCGAGGCCGACAATTGCTCGGCCGAGCCCGCGACCAGGGTGACATTGGCCGAGGCTTCATCGGATTCCTTGAGCGCCCCCTCGGCGTGTTGCGTGGTCTCGTTCGACGACACGATCAGCGCATTCGCGGTCGACTTCATCGCATTGGTGCTCGAACTGACGACACCGATCATTTGCTCGACATGGTCGCGGAACGCGCCGATCGCGCTTTCGGTGAGCAGCCGGCGGTTCTCCTGCGCCAGCATGGTTTCGCGCTGGCTTTCGAGCCGCTGCTTATCGGTGATGTCTTCGTGGGTCGCGACCCAGCCGCCGCCCTGCATCGGCTGCCGGGTGACGCGAATAAGACGGCCGTCCGCAAGCTCGTCGATCCGGCTCGACACTTTGTCGGCCGACATCTTGTCCAAAGCGCCGAGCTTCTTGTCGACCGCGCCGGCGCTGGTTTCGCCCTTGAAAATGCCGTGCCTGACGCGATGGCCGATGATGTCCTCGTGCGTGGCGCCGACCTTCAATAATTCCGGCGGCAGCCGGTAGAGGTTGGCATAGCGCTCGTTCCAGACCACCAGCCGCTTATTGGCGTCGAACATGCACAGGCCGTGCGTAAGATTTTCCAGCGCGGTGTTGAAGCGCAGATTGGTCTCTTCGACCGACACTTGCCGGCGGATGCTCGTAGCCATCACGATCAGTTCGAGCACCGTGAGAACGGCCACGACGGGAATGAAAATCGCGCGCCGCTGCTCGGGGCTCGCCAAGGAGCCGTGATGGTCGGACAACAGGAAGAACAGGCCGAGCCATAAAACGGCGATCATCGCCGCGCCAAGCAACGGGGCTGGCTGTAACAAAGCGCGAAGCCATTGCACCAGGCGCTGAGAGAACATTTGGCCGTTTCCTCAATGGCTTAATGCCACGACGAGGTGTGAAATTGGTTAAAGGACTGCGCCGCAAGCCGCTCGAATGCTAGAGTTGCGGTCATAAGAACAAGCCAAAGCAGGGAGAAATGTGATGTTGGCGCCGGCGGCCTCGGTGAAGAACAGAATTGCCATGTACAACGGCAACGCGCTGAAGATCGGCCTGTTCGGCGCCAATTGCTCGTCCGGCCGTTCCGCCACCACAGTGCCGGAACGCTGGTCGGCAAGCTGGCCGGATTGTCTGAAACTGGCGCGGCTTGCCGATGATGCGGGCCTCGATTTCATGCTGCCGATCGCTCGTTGGAAAGGCTATGGCGGCGATACCGATTTTCACGGCCGATCGCTGGAGACTATCACCTGGGCGGTCGGGCTGCTCGGCGCCACCAAGCGCATGACGGTGTTCGGCACCGTGCATGCGCCGCTGTTTCATCCCCTGATCGCGGCCAAGGAATTCGTCACCGCCGATCACATTGGCGAGGGCCGGATCGGCGTCAATATCGTGGTCGGCTGGAACGAGGGCGAGTTCGACATGTTCGGCGTGCAGCAGCGCGAGCATGATGCGCGCTACGACTACGCGCAGGAATGGATCGACATCGTCAAACAGGCCTGGACGCGCGACGGCAGTTTCGATTTCGACGGCCGCTTCTTTCAGCTCAAAGGCGGCCGCGCCTACCCGAAGCCTTACGGCGAGACGCGGCCGCTTCTGATGAATGCCGGCTCGTCCGATGTCGGGCAGGCTTTTGCGCTGCGAAACTGCGACGCGTTTTTCGTGGCGACCGCGGGCTCACGCAAGTCGCTCCACGGAAGCGCCACGAAAGTGAACGAGGTCAAGGACGCCGCGCAAAAGCTTGGCCGCGACATTGAAGTCTTCACCGTCGGCCAGGTGATCTGCCGGCCGACGCAGAAAGAAGCCGACGACTACTACCAGCACGTCAATATCGACAATGCCGACTGGGGCGCGATCGACGGCATGCTGGCCAACAAGAGCATGACGCCGCAGACCATGCCGCCCGATGAATATGAGGCCAAGCGCCGTTACTTCGCCGCCAACGCGATCGGCGGCTATCCGTTCGTCGGCACGCCCGAACGCATCGCCGAGGAACTCGCCATTATCAGCCAGGCCGGCGTCCGCGGCATCGGGCTCTCCTTCGTCAACTATCTCGACGAGGTGCCCTATTTCTGCGACGAAGTGCTGCCGCGCCTGGTCCGCCAAGGCATCCGCGTCAAAGCAGGCGCGTGAACAAACCCACAATGATGTTACGACCTTTGTGCAATGTGAAAGTCCTAAGGAAACACCCATGAATACCCAGATCCGTCCGCCGCGCATCGGCCCGCAGCCGTGGGACATTGTCCGCACCAAGCTCGATCAGTCGCTGCCTTTCGCCAATATGCGCGACACGCCGTATTACCGCGATTGCGTGTGGGAGCAGTTCTCCAAGGCCGAATACGAGCGCCGCTACAAGGCGCTGCGGGCGAAGATGCGCGAGGAGAAGCTCGACGCCGTCATCGTGCCCGGCGGACCGAGCCATTGGAGCTTCGGCGGCGGCATGTTGTGGCTGACCGGCCATTGGGAATGGCACGCGCTGTCGAGCTATGTGCTGGTGCCGCTCGAAGGCGAGCCGACCATGATCTATTCGATGGGCGGCACCCATGCCGAAGCGGTGCGCCGGCAGGTCGAAGTCGCGGTCAAGGACGTGCGCCACAGCCGCAGCGGCCGTTACGCCGATGTCATGGTGGAGCGGCTGCGCGAACTGAAACTCGAGCGCGGTCGCATCGGGCTGATGGAGATCGATCCGCGGCACGGCGATTACCTGCCGGTCAACCAATATAATGTGCTGCGCGACAACCTGCCCGGCGCCGAACTCGTCTTCACCACAGGCTTTCTCCACGAGCTGCTGTCGATCCACAGTGCCGAAGAGCTCGATTGCGTGCGCAAGGCCGGCAAGCTTTGCGAGGACGCCATGAATGCGATGGTTGAGCGGGCGCGGCCGGGCGTGAAGGAATACGAGCTGCGCGCGGCTGCCGGCTCGGCCATTCTCGAAGGCGGCGGCGATATCGACTTTCTCATCATCGGCTCGACGCCGATGGTTAATCCCGCGCAGGTGTTCGGCAATCCGCGGCCGTCGTCGCGCGTGCTGGCGAAGGGCGACATCATCAACATGGAGCTTGCCGCCGGCTATCGCGGCTATACCGCCCAGATCGGCTCGCCGATCTGCATCGGCGAACCGAACGAGATGGTGAAGAAGTTCTGGAACGAGATCACCCTGCCCGGCTATCACAAGATCGTCGCCGAGATCGCGCCGGGAAAGGCCGCCGAAGCAATGCGCGAGGCGAGCAAGTTCTTCCGCAACAACGGTTACCAGTCGCGGCCGACCCAATGCCACGGTATCGATCTCGTCACCGACAAGCCGCATGTCGTCGCCGAGCATGTCTCGGCGGAGAAATTCGAGGAAGTGCTCAAGCCGGGCATGGTGATCATGGCCGAGCCCAATCCGATCACGATGGATGGGCTGTTCGGGATTTTCTTGGGCCACACGTTCATCGTGACGGAGAGCGGCCACGAAGTCGTCGACGACTTCCCGCTCGAAATCGCGGTGGCGAAAGGGTAAGGCCGCGCGTTAGAGCATGATCCGGAAAAGTGGAAACCGGTTTTCCGAAAAGATCATGCTCTATCAAAATGCTAGAGCGACAATTGATTCAATCTAAAACAATCCCGCTCTAGACCAAAAACTTGAAGTCGCAGCCTTCGTCGGCGCCGAGGATCTGCTCGGCGAAGAGCTTGGCGTAGCCGCGCGCAGGCGTCTCCCTGACGCTCTTTGCCGCCGCGGCGCGTTTTTTCAGCTCGGCGTCATCGACCAGCACTTCGATGCGGCGCTGTTTGACCGAAAGCCGGATGCGGTCGCCGGTTCGCACCCATCCGAGCGGGCCGCCCGACGCCGCATCCGGCGTCACATGCAGCACGATGGTGCCGAAAGCCGTGCCGCTCATGCGCGCATCGGAAATGCGGACCATGTCCTTGACGCCACGCTGCGCGAGTTTCTTCGGGATCGGCAGATAGCCCGCTTCCGGCATGCAGGCCGGCGCATGCGGACCGGCGTTTTGCAAAACCAGAATGTCGTTAGCCTCGACATCGAGCGCCGGATCGTCGATGCGCGCGGCAAGATCTTCGAGTGAGGCGAACACCACCGCTTTGCCTTCGTGCTCGAACAATTTCGGGTCGGCCGCCGAGCGCTTGAGGATCGCGCCTTTCGGCGCCAGATTGCCGAACAGCGCGACAAGGCCGCCCTCGGGCTCAAGCGGCTTGTCGCGCGGCGCGATGATCGTGCGATCGACATAGCTCTTGTCGCCATCTTCAAGCCGGTCGCCGAGCGTCTCGCCGGTCACCGTCATGCAATCGAGATGCAGCAGCGGCTTTAATTCGCGCAACAGCGCGCCCATGCCGCCGGCGGCGCAGAAGTCTTCCATATAGCCGTTGCCGACCGGCTTGAGATTGACCAGCACCGGCGTCTCGTCCGACAGCTTGTTGAGCCGATCGAGCGAGACTTTGACTCCGGCGCGGCCGGCAATCGCAGTAAGATGAATCACCGCATTGGTCGAGCCGCCGAGCGCCAACAGGACGCGCAAGGCATTCTCGACGGACTTTTGGTTGACGATCGTTGCCGGCTTGAGCTTCGAGCCGATCAGCTTCACGGCCGCCGCGCCGGTTGCTTCCGCCGCGCGTAGCCGGTCCGCGTGCACGGCCGGAATCGCGGCGGTGCCGGGAAGACACAGACCAAGCGCCTCGGTGAGACAGGCCATGGTCGAGGCAGTGCCCATGACCGCGCAGGTGCCGGCGGTCACTGCAAGCTGGCCTTCGACCTCGGAAATTTCGTCGGCGTCGATGTCGCCGGCGCGATAGCGCGCCCAGAAGCGCCGGCAATCGGTGCAGGCGCCGAGCCGCTCACCGCGATGCCGTCCGGTCATCATCGGTCCGCCGATCAGCGAGATCGCCGGACGGTCCGCGGAGACAGCGCCCATGAGCTGAGCCGGCACGGTCTTGTCGCAACCGCCCATCAAGACGACCGCGTCCATCGGCTGGGCACGGATCATCTCTTCCGTGTCGATCGCCATCAGGTTGCGGAATTTCAGGCTTGTCGGCGTGAGGAAGACTTCGCCAAGCGAGATGGTCGGAAATTCGAGCGGCAGCGCACCCGCCGCCAGCACGCCGCGTTTCACCGCCGTCAACAGTTCGGGGAAATGGCGGTGGCAATTGTTGAAGTCGGAGCCGGTGAACGCGATGCCGACCACCGGCTTGTCGAGAAAGGCCCGCGAATAACCCATCGACTGCGCGAAGGAGCGGCGCAGATAGCGCGAGAAATCCTTGTCGCCGTAATCGGTGAGGCCGTCATTGAGGCCGATAGCGCGTGCGGTCATTGGTCGTTGTTTTCCTGATTTTACGGCGGCGTTTGGCTCATTCGCGGGGCCATCACAGTACCGCATATAATTTGGGCGCGATTGCCAAATATTCGAGCGGTGCGGTGCAGCATTACGAAAGGATTTAGTAATCGAATATGCCCAGTTTCGAAACGTTCTCCAGTGCCTTCCCGCCGCAGCGGAACGTTTGCCGAAAATGGCTGCCGACACCGATAAGAGCCCGCTGCCGGCCTGGATTGTGCTGCCGTTTTTGTTCGCCGCAACAGTAGCGGTGCTGGCGACGTGGGGAACGGGTAGTCTCCTTCTCGGTCTGGCCACAGCCGCCGTCGGCGCCGCCTCCGCGGCCTGGTCGTGCGAGCGCACGCTGCGCGCCGTCGTCGGCGCCATCGCCCAGATCGCGCGCGGCGACCGCTATGCCGCGCTGCCGAGCCGGGTCCACGGCGGCGCCATTGCCGAGAGCGTCGCCGCCGCCGAGACCATGCGGCAGGCGCTGATGGACGCCGATGCGCTCGCGGTCGATCACAGGAGCCGCGAGGCCGAGAGCCGGCTGCGTCATGCCAATCGCGGCTTCTTCACCCAGCGCTTTCGCGGCACCATCGACCAGCTTACCGGCGCGTTTCAAACCGCCGGCGAAGAGATCCGCGTCACCACCGCCAATCTCGGCGCGCGCAACAAGGACATGTCGCAACGGGCCACGCATGCGGTCGATGCCGCGACCTGCGCCAGCCGCGATGTCGCCTCCGTCGCGGAAGCGTCGCGCGGCTTGCTCAGCCTCATCGTGCAATGCACGGCGGAGGCGTCCGCGGCCAAGGACGCCACCGACCGTACGATCGCCGATCTGGGCCATACCGATACCACGGTGCGCAGCCTCTCCGCTGCCGCCGAGCGCATCGGCGCCGTGGTCAAGCTGATCGAGGCGATCGCCTCGCAGACTTCGCTGCTCGCGCTCAACGCCACGATCGAGGCGGCGCGCGCCGGTGCGGCCGGCCGCGGCTTTGCGGTCGTCGCGTCCGAAGTGAAAACGCTGGCGCAGCAGACCGCGAAAGCGACCGGCGATATCAGCGCGCAGATCCACGACATCCAAGAGGCGGTGAGCAAGACCGTCGAGGCGATCGCCGGCGTGTCGTCGAGCGTGACGACGATGAGCGATGCCAACCGGCAATTGACCGGGATCCTCGACCACCAGGCCGAGGAGATCAATCGCATCGGCAATCGCGCCGAGCAGGTGGCGGGCGCGGTCGCCGGCGTATTGCCAGAGATTTCGACGATTGCGTCCAGCGTCGAGGAAGCCGGCAACGGCGTGCTCGCCACCGCGGAAGATCTGCTCGGCCGCTCGCAATGGTTGGTCGACGCGGTGACGCGCTATTTCTCCGATCTTGAATTCGGCGCGATCAAGATCGGCATCATGCATTCCTTGTCCGGCACGCTCACCGCGAGCGAACGGCCGCTGCAGGAATTGCTGGTCATGATGATCGAGCAGCAGAACGCGCGCGGCGGCCTCTTGGGCCGGCCGATCGAGCCGGTCATCGTCAATCCGTGTTCCGATCCAAAAGCCTATCCGTCACTCGCCAAGAAGCTCATCCACGACGACAAGGTCGCGGCTCTGTTCGGCTGCTGGAGCTCGGCGTCGCGCAAGGAAGTGCTGCCGATCGTCGAGAAAGACAATGCGCTGCTGTTCTACCCGAGCCAATACGAGGGCGAGGAGACCTCACGCAATATTTTCTATACCGGCGCGACGCCGCCACAGCAGGCGATCCCGGCCGTCAATTTCCTGCGCCAACAGGGCATCACCCGCTTCTTCCTGGTCGGCACCGATTACATTTATCCGCGCACGACCAACACCGTGCTGAAAGGTTATCTGGCGAGCCTCGGCGTGACCCATTGCCCGGAGCGCTACGCTCCGGTCAACCAGACTGATTGGCGCGACGTGGTCGACGCCATCCGCCGCTTCGCCAGGGGCGGCAACGGGGCCAGCAAGACCGCGGTCGTCGCCACGGTGAGCGGCGACGCCAATGTGCACTTCTTCCGCGAGCTGGCGAACCAGGAGGTGGCGGCCTCGGAAATTCCGGTCATGTCGCTGTCGATCACCGAGGCCGAGTTGCCGGCACTGATGCGCTCCAATGTCGCCGGCAATTTCGTGGCATGGAATTATCTGCACGCCTTCGACACGCCGGAGAACCGCGCCTTCATCGCGGAATGGCGGCGCTTCACCGGCAAGCCCGATGCCATGACCAACGATCCGATGGAAGCAACCTGGATCGGATTTCATCTCTGGGTGGACGCCGTCGAAGCCGCAGGCACCACCGACATCGACAAAGTGCGCGCGGCGCTCGGCGGCAGGCGTTTCACCGCGCCGAGCGGATTCTCGGTGCTGATGGACGACAAGACCAATCATCTGTTCAAGCCGGTCATGATCGGCCGCATCAGCGACGACGGCCGCATCCTGCCGGTCTCGGTGACCGAGGGGCTGGTGCCGCCCGAGCCGTGGAGTCCGTGGCTCAGCGCATCGCGGCTGCCGCGCGCCGCAGCCGGATAATCGCGCCGGCGTTTTACGGGGTTTCCTTGAGCAGCGCGCGCGTCGGGCGCGGCGGCGGCGATTTGATTTCGCCGCGCTGGGTCGCAATGCCCATTTCCAGACTGTCGGCGATGCGATGCGCGCGGTCGATGAAATACGCCGCTGCGGCCGGCGGGCAGACCTCCTGGGCCGTCGCGCAGAACAATTCCAGCCAGCGATTGAAATGCGGCGTGTCAATTCCAAGCGGCAGATGCTTGGCCATCGGCCGGCCGTGATAGCGGCCGCTCATCAGCGCAACGGAAGACCAGAAGTCGGTGAGCCGCGCATAATGATCTTCCCAATCCGCGACATGCCGCGCGAAGACGGGACCGATCAGCGGATCGCGCTGCGCCCGCTGATAGAAGTTACGCACCAGCCGATCGATCATCGCTTTGTCGATGCCGGTGCGGCCAACGACATCGGCGATCAGGAGATCGCGGCGGGCCTCGGCGTCCTCGTGATTTGCGCTCATTTGGATAGATTCTTGTTGGAGCATGATTTTTTCCGAAAACCGGTGTCCACGTTTCGGGGTCAGGCTCTAGTTGGGACGCACCGTGACGCTCTGCTCGAGCTGCAGTAAGGACGACAGCGATTTACGCGGCTTGATCAGGTCGGCGAGCGTATGCGCGTCGAGCACCGCCAAAAACGCTTCGGTCGCCTCGCTCAAGACGCCGCGCAACACGCAGGCGCGCTCGATGCGGCAATAGCCGCGACTTTCGAGGCAGCCGACGACGCAGAGATTGTCCTCGGTGTCGCGCACCACCTGACCGATATTGATTTCGTCCGGCTCGCGCTTGAGCCGCATGCCGCCGTGGCGGCCGCGCACCGTGTCGAGATAGCCTTTTTGGCTGAGATCGTTGACCACCTTCGTCAGATGATGCCGCGAAATCCCGAAACTTGCCGCGATGTCGTCGATCGTCGTGAGCTTGCCGCCGGTAAGTCCAACCTGAATCAGGACACGCAGCGCGTAATCGGAGTGAAGGGTGAGCCGCATTTTCCTACTGACTCTTGACGATCTCTTCGCAATTCCCCGGCGATGCGGCCGACAAACCGGCCGGCACCGGAAAAGATGTATTTATTATGCATCTTTTTGTCAAACCGCCCTGATCGGGATCGAGGGCGCAAAAACGGCCACACCGGCGGGATTTGATCTGGCGCATATCAGCGCGGCGATTTTTCCCCTACAGCCACCTCGACAAGCTCACTGGAACCGCTCTAAAAAGACGCTCCTACTCAACTCGCTGGGCAAAAAGACCAAGTTCCGCCAAGGACCAAGTTCGCAAAAGACCTAAGACCATGGATTACAGCGGTTTTTTCTCCGATGCGCTGGGACGCCTGCACGGCGAGCGGCGTTATCGAGTGTTCGCCGATCTCGAGCGTATCGCCGGACGCTTTCCGCACGCGGTATGGCATTCGCCGGCCGGTCCGAAAGATGTCGTGATCTGGTGCTCGAACGACTATCTCGGCATGGGCCAGCATCCCAAAGTGATCGGCGCCATGATCGAGACCGCGTCGCGCACGGGCACGGGCGCCGGCGGCACGCGCAATATCGCCGGCAATAATCATCCGCTGGTCGAACTCGAGCGCGAGCTTGCCGATCTGCACCGCAAGGAAGCAGCGCTGGTTTTCACCTCCGGCTATGTGTCCAACGAGACCGGCATTTCGACGCTCGCGAAATTGATGCCGAATTGCCTGATCCTGTCGGATGCCTGGAACCACAATTCGATGATCGAAGGCGTGCGCCAGGCGCATTGCGAGAAGCAGATCTTCCGCCACAACGACATGGCGCATCTCGAGCAATTGCTGGCGGCGGCCGATCCGGCGCGTCCGAAGCTGATCGTGTTCGAGAGTCTCTATTCCATGGACGGCGACGTCGCGCCGGTCGAGCGCATCTGCGATCTCGCCGAGCGCTATGGCGCGATGACCTATATCGATGAAGTCCACGCCGTAGGCATGTATGGCCCGCGCGGCGGAGGCATCAGCGAGCGCGACGGCGCGGCTCACCGTATCGACGTGATCGAGGGCACGCTCGCCAAGGCTTTCGGCTGTCTCGGCGGTTATATCGCGGGCTCCTCCGCGCTGATCGACGCGGTGCGCTCTTATGCGCCGGGATTCATTTTCACCACGGCGCTGCCGCCGCCGGTCTGCGCCGCGGCGACCGCCGCGATCCGCCACTTGAAGTCCTCGAGCTTCGAGCGCGAGCGGCATCAGGATCGCGCCGCGCGGACCAAAGCGGTGCTGTCGGCCTCGGCGCTGCCGGTGATGATGAGCGGCACCCATATCGTGCCGGTCTTTGTCGGCGATCCCGAATTGTGCAAGCAGGCGAGCGATCTTCTGCTCACCGACCACGGCGTCTACATCCAGCCGATCAATTACCCGACCGTCCCCAAAGGAACCGAGCGGCTGCGCATCACGCCGAGCCCTTATCACGACGACCGGCTGATCGACGCGCTGGCCGAGGCTCTTGTCGACGTGTGGCAGCGTCTCCGCCTGCCGCTCAAAGAGCGGCCGCTCGCGGCGGAATAAGGCCAAGCTTCGGTTTATCGTTGCGGCGGCGGATGCTTCTCCGCCAACCGCCGCGCGGCAATGCCGACAGTGATCGTCACCACCAGAAAGCGCGCCAGGTGATGCGCCCCGACATAAACCGGGTCGAGGTGCAGCGCGAGCGCCAATACCATCATCGTGTCCTGTGCGCCCGGCGAGAACGCGATGACGATATTGGCGATCGAAAACGGAAAGAAATGCGCGACGATCAGAATGAAAGTTGTCGCGACCGTCATCGCCACCGCGAAGGAACCGAGCGCCGCGCCGAGATAGCCGACCAGCATGCGCAGCGACGTATTGGCGAAGCGCGAGCCGACCAGCGCGCCAAGCGTTATGATGGAAGAATAGCCGATCCACCACGGCAAAGCCGCCTGAACAAGCTCGGTGCCGTGCAGCAGGCCAGATCCGGCCATGGCGCCGAACATCAGCCCGCCGGGGAATCGCAGCCGCACGAACGCAAGAGCGAAAACAACTGCGACCGCGACCAGCAAGATCATCTGGCCGAGCACCGCCAGATCCGCCTCGCCGCGCGGCGCCGGCATCGCGGGCACGACGAGCCCAAACAGCGCCAATCCGTTGGGCAGCCCGAGGACAAGCAACAGGACACGGAAGGTCTGCACGATGGCGATGGCGCGCAGATCGCCGCCAAGCTCGGTCGACAGCGAGATCACCTGCGCCATCGCGCC
Source organism: uncultured Alphaproteobacteria bacterium (assembly GCA_963746715.1). Lineage (GTDB taxonomy): Bacteria > Pseudomonadota > Alphaproteobacteria > Rhizobiales > Xanthobacteraceae > BOG-931. The sequence continues at coordinate 138,593 of CAVVCW010000013.1, forward strand.
CGGGCTCGCCCCCAACAAAGCCGAGAACAGATCCCAGTTATGGACGATGCGCAGATAGGCCATGGTGGCGGCCATCATGACGATGGAACACAGCATCAGGAGCAGGATGCTGCCCGGCCACGCGGCAATGCCGTGCAACGTCTCCGGCGTCACCACGGTGCCGAGAAGAATGCCGACGATCACGTAACCGATGCGCGCCAGCGGCAGCGGCACCCGCATCGGCCGCCCGGCCAGCGCCGCTGTCGCGACAAAAACCACCGAGCCGGAAATCAGCGCCGCCGGCAGATTGAGCAGCACGAAGATCGCGGCACCGGCGGTCGCGATCGCCAGCGTCTCGGCTGTCTCGGTCAGAACGCGCTGTTGCGAAAGCAGGATGGGTCGCATTGACGCGCCCTGAATGCCCGTTGCGGCAAAGGCCGTCAACGCGCCGCCGGCTTATTTACCGAGACTTTATGGGCGCTCGCCCCGCCGATGGACAGGTCCGCCAAACTGTGGTGACCTAACCTAAAATTGGGCGCGAAAGCGCACAAAATCGGGCCGGCAATACGATCCGCAGCTCGTCAGGCGGGAGGTTTCAAGATCGGGCCATGCTGCAAGGGTGGATCGTCGTCGCCATTGCGCTGGCCTATATCGGCCTGTTGTTCCTGGTCGCGAGCTATGGCGACCGCAAACGCGGCCTGACCCGCGGCACCTCCTCGCGTCTCCTGATCTATCCGCTGTCGCTCGCCGTCTATTGCACGTCGTGGACGTTTTTCGGCTCGGTCGGCATCGCGTCACGCACCGGCTTCGACTTTCTCACCATCTATATCGGCCCGCTCTTGATGATCGGGCTCGGCTATCCGCTGATCATCCGCATCGTGCGGCTGGCCAAGGGACAGAACATCACCTCGATCGCCGACTTCGTCGCCGCGCGCTACGGCAAGAGCCCGGCGGTAGCGGCGACGGTGGCGCTGATCGCCATTATCGGCATGATCCCCTACATCGCGCTCCAGCTCAAAGCCGTGTCGGCGTCGGTCTCGACCATTCTTGCCGCCGCCCCGGGCGGCACGCCGCTGCTCGGCGACGTCACGCTGTTTGTCGCGCTCGCCATGGCGACCTTCGCGGTTCTGTTCGGCACCCGGCACACCGACGCCACCGAACATCAGGACGGGCTGATGCTGGCGATCGCGACCGAATCGATCGTCAAGCTGATGGCGTTTATCGCGGTCGGCATCTTCGTCACCTTCGTGATGTTCCAAGGTCCGTTCGATCTGTTCGCGCGCGCGATGCAGCAGCCGCGTGTCGCGACCATGCTGACCAGCGCGCCGCAATTCGCGCCGTTCGCCGCCATGACGGCGCTGTCTTTCTTCGCCATTGTTCTGTTGCCGCGGCAATTCCACGTCTCGGTGGTCGAGAACCATGGCGAGGCCGAAATCCGCCGCGCCGCCTGGATGTTCCCGCTCTATCTGGTGCTGATCAATCTCTTCGTGCTGCCGATCGCGATGGCGGGCTTGCTGACGTTTCCGGCCGGCCGCGTCGACAGCGACATGTTCGTCGTGGCGCTGCCGCTCGCCGCGCATTCCCAACTGATCACGCTGATTGCATTCATTGGCGGCCTCTCGGCGGCGACCGCGATGGTGATCGTGGAAACCGTCGCGCTCGCCATCATGGTGTCGAACGATCTCGTCATTCCGTTCGGGCTTAAGCGCCGCATTGCGCTTAACACCGGCCCGAGCGATGCCGGCGCGCAGCTTCTCACCACGCGCCGCATCGCCATCTTCGTCATTCTGTTGCTCGCCTACATCTATTACCGGTCGGCGGGCGAGGCCCAGCTCGCGGCGATCGGGCTATTGTCCTTCGCCGCGGTCGCGCAATTCGCGCCGGCAATGTTCGGCGGGCTGATCTGGCGGCGCGGCACCGCGTTCGGCGCCATTGCCGGCATGAGCGCCGGCATTCTGGTCTGGGCCTATACGCTGCTGCTGCCGAGCATTTCCGAAGCCGGCATCGTCGGCCATGGCATCCTCGTCGACGGGCCCTGGGGGCTCGCTTTGTTGCGGCCGCAGGCGCTGTTCGGCGTCGACCTGCCGCCACTGGTGCACGGCGTGCTGATGAGTCTCGGCTTCAATGTGGCTCTCTATATTTGTTGCTCGCTCATTCGCCGTCCGACCGCCATCGAACATATGCAGGCGGACCTGTTCGTACCGTCGTCGCTGGCGCCGATGGCGCCGACCTTTCGGTTGCGCCGCGCCTCGGTCACCGTCGATGAATTGATCACCACCGTCGCGCGTTATCTTGGCGAAGAGCGCACCCGGGAATCTTTCGCAAGCTTTGCCTTCACCCGCCGCATCGACCTCGAACTTCAGGCCGAGGCCGATTTTCAGCTGCTGCAATATGCCGAATATCTCCTGGCGTCGGCAATCGGCGCGGCGTCGTCGCGGCTCGTGTTGTCGCTGCTGCTGCGCAAGCGCACCGTCTCGACCAAGGCCGCGCTAAAACTGCTCGACGACGCCAATGCGGCGATCCACTACAACCGCGAGATCTTGCAAACCGCGCTCGATCACGTGCGCCAGGGCATCGCGGTGTTCGACAAGGAATTGACGCTGGTCTGCTGGAACCGGCAATTCGGCGAGATTTTCGATCTGCCGCACGGTTTGACTCGCGTCGGCATCGCGCTCGCAGAAATCCTGCGCCATATCGCCCAGCGCGCCGAGCGCAATGGCAAGGAGACCGAGGAATTCATAGCCGAGCGTATCGCCAATTACACGTCCGAGGACGAGCCGTTCCTCGAGCGATTCACCGAACGCGGTCTCGTCATCGAAGTGCGGACCAACCGCATGCCGCATGGCGGCCTGGTGACCACCTTCACCGACATTACCCCGAGCGTGAAAGCCGCCGAGGCGCTGGAGCGCGCCAATGCCACGCTGGAGCGCCGCGTGCGCGAGCGCACCGGCGAATTGACCCGGCTCAATGCCGAGCTCGAACGCGCCAAAGCCGAAGCCGACGAGGCCAATGTGTCGAAGACGCGCTTCGTCGCGGCGGCGAGCCATGACATTTTGCAGCCGCTTAACGCGGCGCGGCTTTATGTGACGAGCCTGATCGAGCGGCAGCGCGCCGGAGAAGACTCCGATCTGGTGCAGAACATCGACGCTTCGCTCGAGGCGGTCGAGGAGATCTTCACGGCGCTTCTCGAAATATCCCGGCTCGATACCGGGGCGATGAAACCCGAGATCGCCAATTTCGGCATCGACGATCTGCTGCACCGGCTCGAAGTCGAGTTCGCGCCCATTGCCCGCGGCAAAGGCTTGAAGCTCGAATTCATGCCTTGCAGCCTCACGGTCAGTTCGGACCGCCGCCTGCTGCGGCGGCTCTTACAAAACCTGATCTCGAACGCGATCAAATATACGCCCGAGGGCCGCGTGCTGATCGGCTGCCGCCGCCGGGGCGACAAGCTGCGCATCGAGGTTTATGACACCGGCATCGGCATTCCGCAGGCCAAGCGCCGCGCGGTGTTCAAGGAATTCCACCGGCTCGACCAGGGCGCGCGCGTCGCGCGCGGCGTCGGCCTCGGCCTGTCGATCGTAGAGCGCATTGCGCGCGTGCTCGATTGCGAAGTCACGCTGCGCTCGAATGCCGGCCAAGGCCCCGGACGCGGCTCGCGCTTTGCCATCGAAGTGCCGCGCGCGGCCGGCGGCGCCACGGCGCCGAAGCTACGCGCTGTGCCGCGGCCCGACATCGGCCGGCTCGACGGCATCGTGGTCCTCTGCATCGACAACGAGCGCGCCATTCTCGACGGCATGGAAATGCTGCTGAACGGCTGGCACTGCCGTACGCTGACGGCAGCCGACCTCACTGAAGCTTTGGCGGTTATCAACACCAGCGGACTCGAGCCGGACGGGCTTCTGGTCGACTACCATCTCGACGGCGGCCAGTTCGCCGGTGTCAGTGGCATCGGCGCCATCATCGAACTGCGCCGCCGCCTCGGTCGCCAAGATGGCGTCCCTCTGCCGGCGATCCTGATCACCGCCGACCGCTCGCGTCACGTGCGCGAAGAGGCGCGCGCCGAGGGCGTGCATGTGCTCAACAAGCCGCTGAAGCCCGCTTCGCTGCGCGCGCTGATCACGCAATGGCGGGTACAGCGCATCGCCGCGGAATAGCGCTCAACTCTCCTTTACCGGCTAGCTTTCCTTCACCGGCACCTGCGGCCATTGGCCGGCTTCGATCTTGCCGGCGGCGATGACGGCTTGGGTGCGGCTTTCGACGCCGAGCTTTTGCAGGATGGCGGAGACATGCGCCTTGACGGTCGCCTCCGACACGCTGAGCTCATAGGCGATTTGTTTGTTGAGGAGGCCGCCGGAGAGCATCATCAGCACCCGCACCTGTTGCGGCGTCAGCGTGGCGAGCCGTGCGATCACCGCGGCGCTTTCAGCGTCGTTGTCGCGCTGCAGGTCGACGTCCGGCGGCGTCCAGACTCCGCCGCGCAGCACCTGTGCGACGGCCTGGCGCATGACCTCGACGCCGAGCGTCTTTGGAATGAAACCCGAGGCCCCGAATTCCATGCAGCGGCGGATCACCGCCGGATCGTCATTGGCCGAAACCACGACGATGGGCAGGCTTGGATATTGCGCGCGCAGATACATCAACCCGGAAAAGCCGCGCACGCCGGGCATGCGCAGATCGAGCAGGATAAGATCGATATCGCCGCCGCGCTCGAGAAGCTCGGTCACCTCTTCGAAGGTGCCGGCTTCCGCGATTTGGGCGCGGTCGAACAGCCCGTTCACCGCTTCGCGCAGCGCGCCGCGGAACAGCGGATGATCGTCGGCAATCAGGAGATGATGAAACTCGCCGTCGCTCAAAGACACGCCCCAATTCGTCACGCGAGCTTGCCGGCCATATTACCGCTAACCAGCGGTAGCGGTCCACCGCGCCGCCGTTCAGGGACCATTCATTGCCGCGGATGCCTTAATGGGCTTGCACCCAGCGCAAATAGGGGGCCGCGATCACCACCGGGGGCGACAACCACCGGGAAGGAAGTCATTATGATCAGAACAGTCATGTTGAGCGCAACTGTGTTATTTGCTCTTGCCAGCGCCGTCACCGCCGCCAGCGCCGCCGAAGGCTGCGGCCCCGGATTCTGGCGCGGTTCGGGCGGCCACTGCCACCCGTTTGCCGTGAACCGCGCCTGCCCCGTGGGCTACCACCTCGGCCCGGAAGGCAAGCGCTGCTGGCCGAACTAAGCGCGACTGCGTCAAGAGAACAGCGCAAGAGCATTCAAGTCATAGCAAGTCACATTGATTGAATGCGCGGCCGGAGCGTTTTGGTCCGGCCGTTTTTTCTTGTGCCTTGGCCGCTATGATTTTGGGCCCTTGTTCCAGTTGCGCACGCGTTCCGCGGTGATGAACAAGAGCGGAATGAGGAAAATACCGAACGCGGCGGCCGCGATCATGCCACCGAAGACCGGCGTGCCGACGGCGTGGCGCGTGATCGCGCCAGCGCCGTTCGCGATCACCAGCGGCAACAGGCCGAAGATGAAGGCAAAGCTCGTCATCATCACCGGGCGGAAGCGCAAGGCCGCGGCTTCGATGGCGGCGGCGTTGACGTCCTTACCGAGCGCGCGCTGATCGACGGCGAAAGCGACGATCAGAATACCGTTCTTGGCGGCCAACGCGATCAGCACCACCAATCCGATCTGCGCGTAAACGTCGAAGCTCAGGCCGGCAAGCGCCACCGCGCTCACGGCGCCGAGAACACCGACGCTGACCGACAGCAGAGCCGGAATGGGAATGTTCCAGCTCTCATAGAGCGCCACCAAAAACAGATAAGCAAACAGCACGGCAAAGCCGAGAATGGTCCCGGTATGTCCGCTCGCGGTCTTTTCCTGAAGCGCCGTGCCGGTCCATTCGTAGCTGAAGCCCGGCGGCAAGGTCGCGTCCGAAATGCGCTCCATCGCCGCGAGCGCTTCGCCCGAACTCGCCGGCGGCTTCGCCGCGCCGTTGATGATGGCGGCGCGATATCCGTTGTAGCGCACCACGGTTTGCGGTCCCTGCACCAGCTTGGCTTCCGCCAGCGCCCGCATCGGCACCATGTCGCCTTTGGCGTTGCGGACATAGATGTGGTCGATATCGCTGATCTGATTGCGGAACGGGAGCTCGGCCTGGACATTGACCTGCCAGGTGCGGCCGAACACATTGAAGTCGTTGATGTAGAAGCTGCCGAGCGTCGATTGCAGCGCGGCGAAAATGTCGCTGATCTTTATGCCCAGCACCTGCGCCTTGTCGCGATTGATATCGAGATAGATTTGCGGCGTGTCGGCGGCGTAGGTCGAGAACACGCCGGCGAGCTCGGGCTGCGCATTGGCCGCGACCGTCAGCGCCTTCATCACCGCGGCGACGTCGGTCGGCGACTGGCCTTGCAGCGCTTCCAGCACATATTGGAAGCCGCCGGTACTGCCGAGGCCCAGGATCGGCGGCAGGTTGAAGGGGAAAGCGATGGCGCCCTGTATTGCGCCGAGCTGCGGCCGCAGCTTGGCGATGATCGCGCCCACGCTCTGCGCGCGATCGGTCCGATCCTCATAGGGCTTGAGCCGGATGACGAAGAACGCTTGGTTCGACGAAGCGACATAATCGATGAAATTGAGTCCGACGACGGAGAGCACGCCTTCGACACCTGGGGTCGATCTGGCGATGTCCTCGACCTGCTTGACCACCGCTTCAGTGCGGTTGACGGACGCGCCTTCCGGAAGCCGCAGCGCGGCAAAGATCGCGCCCTGATCCTCGTCGGGCAGAAAGCTTTGCGGCGTGCGCTCGAAGACGAAAGCCGCGGCCGCGAGCACGCCGACGACGACAACGATGCCGAGGATCGAGACCCGCGCCAGCCGGCGCACGATCGCCACATAGCCGTCGCGGGCCTTGTCGATGCCGCCGAGCACGCGACGCATGATACCGCCCGGGCGCTGGCCGCGCTTAAGAAGCACCGAGCACAAAGCCGGCGACAAAGTCAGCGCATTGAGCGCCGAGATCAGCATCGAGATCGACACCGCCACGGCGAACTGCCGGAACAATTGCCCGCTGATGCCCGGCGTAAAGGCGACCGGAACGAACACCGACAGCAGGACGAACGTGATGGCGAGAATCGGCCCGGTGATTTCCGACATCGCCTTCTTGCAGGCGTCGGGGATGGAAAGCTCCGGCTCCTCCTCGATCACCCGCTCGACATTCTCGACGACGACGATGGCGTCATCGACGACGATGCCGATGGCGAGCACGAGCGCGAGCAGCGAGACGGTATTGGCCGAATAGCCGATCAAATACATGACCGCGAAGGTGCCGATGATCGAGACCGGCACGGCGACGAGCGGAATGAGCGTAGTGCGCAATTTGCCGAGGAACAGGAACACCACGATGGCGACCAGCACGATCGCAATCACCAGCGTCCGCACCACCTCGACGATGGTCGCGTTCACGAACACCGTGGTGTCGAAAAACACGGTGTAGGTGAGATCGCTCGGAAAGCGCGTCGCCATCGTCGTCATGGCCGCGCGCACTTGCTTGGCGACGTCGACGGCGTTCGATCCCGGCGACTGATAGATGCCGAGCGCGGCCGCCGGCGCGCCGTTATAGCGGCTATAGCGGTCTTGCGATTGCGCGCCCATTTCGACGCGGGCGACGTCGCTGATCCGCACCAGCGAGCCGTCGGGATTGGAGCGAAGAATGATATTGGCGAATTCGTCGGGCCGCGTCAGGCGGCCGGTGGTCTTGATATTGATCTGAAGCTGCTGGTCGTTCGACACCGGCGCCGCGCCGATGCGGCCGAGCGCGGCTTGCACGTTCTGGGCCTGCACCGCGAGGATCACGTCGTTCGGCGTGAGGTTGAGCTCGGTGAGCCGATCCGGATCGAGCCAGATGCGCATCGAGTAGTTCAGCGGGCCGAACAGAACCACCTGACCGACGCCCTTGATGCGCGCCAGCGTGTCGATGACATTAATGACCGCGTAGTTGCTCAGATAGATGGCGTCGTAGGTGTTCTTCGGCGAGTAGAGATTGATGACCTGAAGCAACGCCGCCGACTTCTTGCGCACACTGAGGCCCGAGCGTGACACCTCGTCCGGCAGCTGCGGAATGGCGAGGCTGGCGCGGTTCTGCACATTGACGGTGTTGATGTCGGGATCGGTGCCGAGCGCGAAAGTGACGTTGAGCGTGTAGCTGCCGTCGGAGCCGCTCGCCGACTGGTAGTAAAGCGCGTTATCGACGCCGTTGATCTGCTCCTCGATCGGCTGCGCCACCGTGGTCTCGACCACCTCGGCGTCGGCGCCGGGATAGTTGGCGGTCAACGTAACTTGCGGCGGCACGATGTCGGGGAATTGCGCGATCGGGATCGCCGAAATGGCGATGAGGCCCGCCAGCGTGATGACGATGGCAATGACGATGGCGAAGCGCGGCCGGTCGATGAAAATATTGGAAAACATTGGCGCGTCTTTGGCTGATTTCTGGGCTCGATATCGGGCTCGATTTGCAGCTCAATTATCCGGCGCGACGGTTGCCGCCACCACTTGACCTGGCCGCACTTTCTGAATGCCGTCGACGATGACGAACTCGCCCTCTTTGAGCCCGTTCGCCACTTCCACATCCTTGCCGTGATCGGGACCGGTGATGATGCGCCGCTGTTCCACCTTCTTGGCTTCGTCGACGACGAGCACATAGTGACCGGCTTGGTCCAGCAGCACCGCGGACTGCGGCACGAGCAGCGTGTAACGCGGCTTGCCGCGCTCGACGATGACTCCGACAATGCCGCCCGGAATCAGCACGCTGTCAGGGTTCGGGAATTGCGCCCGCACCGCCACAGTGTCGGTATCGCTCTGCACTTGCACGTCGAGGAAATTCGTCAGGCCAGGATGCGCATATTCGGTGCCGTCGGGCAGCCTGATGTGAACGGTGACATGCGGATCCTTGTCGGGTGAATTCGCGACCCGCTTACGATAGGCGATGATATCGGCTTCGCTCGCCTGGAAGATGACATAGATCGGATCCTGGCTGACGATGGTTGCAAGCGTGCCTGTCGACGGGCTCACCAGGTTGCCGACGGTGAAATTGGCGATTCCGATGCGGCCGTTAATCGGCGAGCGGATTTCGGTATAGCCGAGATTGATCTGGGCCTGTTCGAGCAACGCCTGGGCTTGCAATATATCGGCCTGCGCCGATTGCTCGACGGCGGAGAGTTGATCCACCTCGGATTGCGGGACATTTTGATTCTTCACCAAAGTCTGCGCGCGCTGCAGTTGCAGGTTCGCGTTGACCTCCGTCGCTTTGGCCTTGGCGACAGTGGCCGCCTGCTGATCGGCCGCAGCCTTGTAGGTAGCCTGCTCGATGCGGAACAACAGATCGCCGGTCTTGACCATCTGGCCTTCGGTGAAATTGCGCTGCTCGATGAACCCGGCGACCCGCGCCACGACATCGACCTTGTCGATGGCGACGACGCGGCCGATGAATTCGCCGGTTTCGGTCACCTGCCGGCTCGCCACCGAGATCACCGACACCGCCGGAGGCGGGCTCGCGCCCTGCGCTGCGGCCGTGTCGCAACCGCTCGAAATAATCAACGCAACAAAAAGCGCACCGATCACCACTCTCATGTTCAATCCGTGCCTTATTGAACCCGTGCTTTGGCTGGTCTCACGCCGCGCGCCAATGTGCACTAATTTTTCCGGCCTGTCGCCGGCAAGCGGCGGCACCGGCACTGCTCAACTTTGCGTGACTCGATGAAGAGAGGGATCTGGCTTGCACCGCGTGCAAGCACGCGCGCAAAACACCGGCAGCGTAGGCTACAACTAGCACATCTGCGGCTACCGCGACTGTGACACCGAGGGCAAGCGCTAGCTCGCCCGCGTTTCCTTTTGCGGCGAAGTGTTGAGCCTTGCCAAACCGGGCGCCACAGTCGGCGTTACGTTCGGCGTCACATCAGCAGTGCCGTTGCCGTCGATGCTGCTGCGATCGCTGTCCTGCGAGCGGCCGAAACGCGCCGCGACAAAATCGACGAATGTCCTGGTCTTGGCCGAGGGATTGCGGCTCGGATAGACGGCATAGACCGGCGTCTCCTGCGTCCGATAGTCCGGCATGATGCGAACCAGGCGACCGGCCTTGAGATGCTCGGCGACAAGATAATCCGGCGCGAGGATCAGTCCGCAACCGCGCAGCGCCGGGGGCAATAGCACGTCGCCGCTATTGGCCTGGAAGCGCCCGGAAATGTGCACCGCCTCTTCCTTGCCGTGGCGATCGATCAAGCTCCAGACGTTCTGCGGCGCGGCGTGCGTGTAGACGAGACATCGATGCTCGGCGAGATCGGCCGGCTGGTGCGGCGCGCCGAATTTTTCCAGATAGGCCGGCGCGGCGCAAAGATAGGTCTCAAGCGCGTAAAGCTTGCGCGCGATCAAACTCGAATTAGCGAGGTGCCCGAAGCGGATGCCGAGATCGAAACGCCTCTCGACCAGATCGACATAAGGATCGTCGAGGCTGAGATCGATCGACACATCCGGATATTTGATGAGATAATCGGCAACCGCGGGCGCGAGCATATGCGAGCCGAACGAAACCGGCGCCGTGACGCGCAACTGGCCGCGCGGCGAGGTTTGCATGTCGCCGGCTGCGGCCTCGGCGTCTTCCATCTCGGCGAGGATGCGCACCGCCCGCTCGTAATAATCCTGACCTGCTTCGGTTGCGCTCACGCGCCGCGTGGTGCGATTGAGCAGCCGCACGCCGAGCCGATCTTCGAGCGTTTGCACGTGCTTGCTGACCATGGCCGGCGACATGCCGAAATGCCGCGCCGCCGCGGCGAAGCTCGCGGAATCGACGACTTTGGCGAATACAGCCATCCCGACGAAACGATCCACGTTTTGCGATCCTTGTTCTTAGTCCGCTTGTCTTGCGGTCTGTATGAGAGAGGCCGGCGACACCGAAAGCCGGACGTTGGTGGAGAGCGTGGGTGGGCAGCGTGCCTTCGCATCTATGGGGGATGCGGCGCCGCACCACGGGCGGCGCCATCATTGCAGCAATGTGCAGCGCGCATGAACGAAGAAAGTCTATCGTTTATAATTGCTTAGCCGCAGCTGCCGAGGAACTGTAGGACCACCTCGCGCCGATGCGGATGGGCGCGATGCTCGGCAACATAGATGCCCTGCCAGGTGCCGAGCGCCAATTGCCCGCCGCTGACCGGGACCTGCAGCGACACGCCATTAATCATGGATTTGATATGCGCCGGCATGTCGTCCGGTCCTTCCACTTCGTGGACATACCCGGCCTGCGCTGGCGCCAGCCGGTTGAGTGCAGTGACCAGATCGGTGCGCACATCGGCGTCGGCGTTTTCCTGAATCACCAGCGATGCCGAGGTGTGCCTGAGATAAAGCAGCAGCGCGCCGTCGCGCGCCTTGATGTCTTTGAGAAAGGAAGCCGCGTCACGGCTGATTTCAAAAAAACCTTCGCCGGACGTCTCGATAGTCAGAACCGCCGTCGCGATCGTCTCGACGCGCGTAGTTTTGACGGCGGACAATCTGCTCAAAACGTATAGATCTCTATTCTGCGCATGATCTTATCCGAAAACCGGTACCCACTTTTCGGGATCACGCTTTGTTTGCGCGTGATCTTATCCGAAAACCGGTACCCACTTTTCGGGATCACGCTTCAGCTCTTATTGAAAATCTGCTGTTGCGCACGCCCGACCATGTCCTTGAAGCTGTTCCAGACCCGATTGGCAAAAGCCGTCACGCGGTCGATATCGGCGTCGCTCGGCAGCGGCACGGTGATGCTGTTTGGCGACGTGCTGCTTTGTGCCGTGGACGGCTCAGGTATGGCACCGGGCGGCAATGGCAGACCGCGCGCAAGAATCCCTTTTTTCAGCGCGGCGTTCTCGGCGCGCAGCCGCGCGATTTCATTTTCCAGAACCGCGCGATCCTCGGGCGCGGCCTCGCAGGCCCAGCCGACGCTCTTCTGGCTGCAGAGCGAGACCTGACCGCTCTGGGTATCGAGCCGCACCACGCCGTCGGCGGTCTTGTTGAACATGTAGCGGCCATTGGCGCTGTCCGGTGTCGCATCGTCAGCGGTTGCCGGTAGCGTGAAAGCCACCGCCGCACCAAGGGCCGCAACGGCGATCACGGTACTTTTCAACATCATCATCACGACCTCCCACACTGTCCGCATCGAGTCCGATCTTAGAACGTCCCAGGCTACGTGGTAGCGGACATGAGGGGCCGCAAAATGGCGCCGCCAAAAGTCCTGTGCACAGCCAAATTTTCTTGATATTTCAAATGATTGGCTTGAGTCCCCTGTTCTTGACTTGGCTAAACCCAATAAGTATGGTCCGCCCGGCTTCAAGGTGCGCGCGTGGCGCCGGTGCTGCAAGCCGCGAGTGTCGCGGGACCGAGAGTTGGGACCATGAGCGACGCAGGCGAAAACGGCGACCGGGACAAGCAACACACCGACGAGGCCGCACTCTCCGCGAGGCTTCAGCGGCTCAGGGAAGGTCTTGGCAAGGTACATCGTGCCGACCGGCCTTCTGCAAGTTCCGAAGCGGATCGGGGAACAACTGCATCCGGTTACGCCAAGGGCTTTCGGCTCTCCAGCGAACTCGTTGCAGGTGTTGTGGTCGGCGCCGGTCTCGGCTGGCTCACCGACCGGTGGTTCGGCACTTCGCCGTGGGGGCTGACGGTTCTGCTTCTGCTCGGCTTTGCGGCGGGTGTGCTCAATGTTATGCGCTCCGCGGGAGTTGTCGCGGGCAATTCACTCGACGACCCGGGCAACCGGAAACAATAAGCGCAAGGCGCGGCGGCGGCGAACAGGGCGGCACACGGGACCATGCAGGTCGATCCAATTCATCAGTTTCAGATCGAGAACTTGATGCCCATGGTCAGCATGGGCGGGCGCGACATCTCGTTCACCAATTCCGCGCTGTATATGTTCATCATTGTCGGCGCGGTGTCGCTGCTGCTGATCGGCGCCACGGTGCCGCGCGCGGTGATCCCGGGCCGGCTGCAATCGATCGCGGAACTGTCTTACGAATTCGTCGCCAATACCGTGAAGTCTTCGGCCGGCACCGAGGGCATGAAGTTCTTTCCCTTCGTGTTCACGCTGTTCATGTTCGTGCTGTTCGCCAACGTGATCGGGCTCATTCCCTATTCCTTCACGGTGACGAGCCAGCTGATCGTGACCGCGACGCTGGCGCTGCTCGTCTTCTTCATCGTCGTCGGCTACGGTTTCTACCGTAACGGCTGGCACTTTCTGAACCTGTTCGTGCCCAAGGGCGTGCCGAAGCTGATCCTGCCGGCGATCGTGGTCATCGAAATCCTGTCGTTCGTGTCGCGGCCGGTGTCGCACTCGGTGCGTCTGTTCGCCAACATGCTGGCTGGCCACATCACGCTTCAGGTCTTTGCCGGCTTCATCATCATGCTGGCCGGCGCCGGCGTGCTCGGCTGGCTCGGCGCGGCGCTGCCGTTCATCATGGTGGTGATGCTCACCGCGCTGGAATTCCTGGTGGCGTTTCTGCAAGCCTATGTCTTCGCCATTCTCACCTGCATCTATCTCAACGATGCGATTCACCCGGGCCATTGAGGCCAAAGCCTAAACCAACATCTCGCTACAACCTCAAGAAGGAGTTTCGTTATGGATCCGACTGCCGCGAAATATATCGGGGCTGGCATTGCCTGCATCGGCATGGGCGGCGCCGGCGTCGGCGTGGGCATCATTTTCGGCAATTACCTGGCCGCGGCGCTGCGCAATCCGTCGGCGGCGCAAGGCCAGTTCGGCAACCTGATCTTCGGCTTCGCCATTACCGAAGCGCTCGGCATCTTCTCGCTGCTGATCGCGCTGCTCTTGCTGTTCGGGCTCTGAGCCTGCGCAGCGACGGTCAAGGCACAAAGCTCTCTCAGGCGTAAAGCTCTTAGGCAAAGTCGATGGCCGAACCGACCGCTCATACCGAGCACCCCGCTGGACACAGCGCATTTCCGCCGTTCCAGTCGGAGTTCTTTCCATCGCAGCTCGTCTGGCTGGCGATCAGCTTCGTCTTGCTCTACGTGCTGATGTCCAGGATCGCGCTGCCGCGGATCGGCGCGATCATGGCCGAGCGCAGCAGACTGATCGGCGACGATTTGACGGCGGCCGAGCGCCTCAAGGAGCAATCGAACGCCGCGCAGATGGCTTACGAGAAGTCGCTCGCCGATGCGCGTAGCCGCGCCCAATCGATCGCAAACTCGACCCGCGACCAGCAGGCCGCCGCGGCGGAAGCCTCGCACAAACAGCTCGAAGCGAAGCTGCACGAGCAACTCGCGGCAGCGGAACAGTCGATCGCGGCGACGCGCACGGCCGCCATGGGCAATGTGCGCAGCATCGCGTCCGACACCGCCGCAGCGATCGTCGAGCGCCTGATCGGCAAGGCGCCGGCCGACCATGAAGTCGCCGCGGCGCTCGACGCCGGGAAAAGCTGAGAACAGCCATGGCAGAAACCGAGAATTGGGTCGCTTTAGGCTTTTTCTGCTTCCTGGCGCTGCTCGCCTATCTCGGCGTGCATCGCAAAGTCTTCGACAGTCTTGATGCGCGCCGGGCCCACATCAAGTCCGAGCTCGACGACGCGCGCCGGCTGCGCGAAGAGGCGCAGGCGCTGCTTGCCGATTTCGAGCGCAAAGGCCGCGAAGCCGAGAAGGAAGCCGAGGCCATTATCGCCAGCGCCAAGGTGGAAGCCGAGCGGCTCGCTATCGAAGCCAAGGCCCGCATCGAGGATTTCGTCGCGCGCCGCACCAAGATGGCGGAGCAGAAAATCGTCCAGGCCGAGGCGCAAGCGCTCGCCGACGTGAAATCGGCGGCGGCCGACGCCGCGGTTGCCGCCGCGGAGCGGATTCTTGCCGTGTCGGCTAAAGGCAAGGTCGCCGAAGATCTGCTGGCGCGCGGCATTGAAGACGTCAAAAGCAAATTCAACTGAAGGCGCTTGTTGTTTTCGGGGCAACGGCTTTTACGCCCAGGGCTTTTGCGCCAGGCTTTTGTGCCCCAAGGCTTTCGCGCCGCCGGACGGCGCGTCATCCACAGTCGAACCTGATTTCTGTGCATAATGATCAGCGAGATCACGCGCACTCTTTGCATCGCCGCAACCGGCGATATGTTCCTCGTCGTACTTTCCTCGAAAAGCTGAACGGCGGCCGGCGATCCCGGCCGCGGGTCGGAGGGACCATTGGTCATCTTCGATTGCAATGGCGTGCTTGTCGACAGTGAGCCCATCGCGGCTGCAGTGCTTGCCGACGCGTTCAAGCGCATCGGCATCGCGCTTTCGGCCGAGACGGTGATGCGCCGCTTTCAGGGCCGGCGGCCGTCCGACATTCTTGCCATCGTCGAAGCCGCGACCAACCAAGAACTCCCGCCGCAATTCCCCGGCGAGGTCGCGACCGAGACGCTGCGCCGCTTACGCTCGGAGCTGCGCCCCGTTGCGCATGCCGTGCATGCGCTGACCTGGATCCGCGGGCCGAAGGCCGTGGCGTCGTCGTCCTCGCCGGAGCGCATCCGGCTCAGCCTCGAGGTCACCGGCCTTATCCGCTTTTTCGAGACGCGGCTGTTCTCGGCGAGCCGCGTCCATAGCGGCAAGCCCGCGCCCGACATATTTCTGCTCGCGGCCGCACGCAGCGAGGCCGATCCGTCGCAATGCATCGTGGTTGAAGACTCGCCGGCCGGTGTTGCCGCTGCGGCGGCTGCGGGCATGACGCCGGTCGGCTTCGTCGGCGCAAGCCAGACGCCCGGCCGGCTTGCGGCCGAGCTCATCGCCCGCGGCGCCCGCACCGTCGTCGCCGATATGCGGGCGCTCAAAAGCGCGATTACAGATCTGCGCGGCTGGTAGCGTTGTCTCAGCCCGTCGGTGCGTTGGGATTGGGTTTCGGCTTCGGCTTCTTCGATGCCGGCGCAGGTTTCGCGGCATTTTGCGCCGTGAACTGATCGAAGCCGATATAGACCACGTAATTGTCGAGTTCCGACACCGGCGTCGGCAGCGGGAAGCTGAAGCCTTCCTCGATATGGCTGAAGTTCGCGCCGTCCTCATTGGGGACATCGACCGGAATCTGAATGAATTTTGTGGTGATCACTTTGGTGCCGGAAGACGGCGCGTCGACGACGGCCATGCGGAGCGGAACGTCGACATGGCCGGGCCCGCCGGCGGGGCCGACGATGATCCGGCCCTGAATGCCGACTTTCATCACCATCTGGCCGTTGTTGACGGCGCATTCGCGGGCGGCGCGGACGAAGCTGCCTTGATATTTGAGCCCCATCGCTTCGTTGCTGCCGTCAGGCGGCGGCGGCGGCAGCGTCAGGGTGGAAGCGCCCTGGCGGATATCGATGAACGGACACCCGACATCGGGCTGTGCATTGGCCACCGACTGCGGCGACTTGTCCGAGGCGCCGGAGAAAAAATTCGCGACTTTGTCCTTCAACGAGGGCGAGCCGGAGGGCGGCGGCGGTGCGGCCGAGGTCTGCGGACCGGCGGCCGGCACCGAACCGGTGGTTGCCGGCGCGCCAATACTGCTGCTGCCGGTGCAGCCCGCAGCCAGCAGCAAAGTCACGAGTAGAGCCGCGATCGGCAAGCGGTCGCTCCACTCTTTCAATCGAAAATCGCGCGGCATCCCCACTTCATCGCTAACTGTTGGAACACGTTCTTTCCCGACAAACGCGCGGCAAGGATCGTGCTTTAACGCGATGCCCAGGATTTTATACCAAGCTAACCGTGGCCATCCCAAGGCGGTATTTTAGCCCAGCGGCAAGCTTGGTTAAGACCGTCAGGACTTGACGGCGGCGTCCTTTAGCCGGGCAAACAGCAGGTGGTCCTGCCAGACGCCGTTGATGCAGAGGTATTCCCGGGCATAACCCTCGCGGACGAAGCCGTTTTTCTCCAAAAGCCTGATCGACCCGGCATTGGTCGGAATACAGGCCGCCTCGACCCGGTGCAGCCGCAAGGTGGCGAAGGCAAAGGGAATGACGGCGCGGACCGCGGCGGTCATGTAGCCGTGGCGCACGAACGGCAGGCCCATCCAATAGCCGAGACTGCAGGCCTGGGCGACACCGCGGCGGATATTGGCGAGCGTCAATCCGCCGACCAGCGCGCCGTCGGAATAGCGAACGATCAGGAAGGCGTAGCCCTGGTCGCTACGCAAATCCTCGGTATAGCGCTTGATCCGCCGCCGGAATGCGCCGCGGGTCAGATCGTCGTCCGGCCAGGTCGGTTCCCAGGGCACGAGGAAATCGCGGCTCGCTTCGCGCAAGGCCGACCATTCCTCGTAATCGGTCATCTGCGGCGTGCGCAGCATGAGGCCGTCGCCCTCGATGCTCGGCAGCGGCTCGGTGAAGTTGATGGTGCGGAAAAACGCCATCGGACTGATATGCGACCAAGCTGCGACGAATACGTGATCCTGCGAAGCCCCGGCGGCGCTTCGTCAAGCGGCGCGCCGAGTTCAGACTTTCTGCAATCGCCGCCGCACTTTCAAGTCCGGAGCCGAGACCCAGGACCGCAGTCGCGAGCTTGCGGCGCTGCAGGAGGCCGCGGCCGGCAGAACGCGCACTTTCCACCGTGACGGCTTCGACACGCGCCACCAATTCGTCGAGCGGGATCGGCCGGCGGCGGGTAATCATCTGCCGCGCCAATTGCTCGATGCGGGCGCCGGAGCTTTCCAGCGCCATCAGCAGGCCGGCCTTCATCTGCGCCGTGACGCGCGCGACTTCGGCCTCGGAAATCGTCTCCGCCGTGCTTTCGATCTCGTCGACGATCACGCGCATCAGTTCCGACGTGTCGGCGGCATCGGTTCCGGCATAGAGCCCGAACATGCCGACATCGGAATAAGGCACGTGGAACGAATAGATCGAGTAGCACAGCCCGCGCTTCTCGCGTGCTTCCTGAAACAGCCGGGACGACATGCCGCCGCCGAGCACATTGGTGAAGACCTGGAGGCTGTAGAGCTCGGGATCGGTGATGGACACGCCGGCAAGGCCGAGCGCGATATGCACCTGTTCAAGCTCGCGCTTCTCGACATGGGTGCCGCCGCCGAAACGCGCCGGTTCCGGCGCCGGGCTGGCCGGCCCGTTGAAAGACGAAAACTTCTTCTCCACTTCGGCCAGCACCGCCTGATGATCGACGGCGCCCGCGGCAGCCACCACGATATCCGGCGCGCGATAATTGCGCGTGAGATAGGTGCGCAGCTTATCGCCGTCGAACGAGCGCACCGTTTTCGCCGTGCCGAGGATCGAGCGGCCGAGCGGCTGATCGGGGAATGCCACGACGTTGAGATGCTCGAAGATCAGATCGTCCGGCGTATCGGCCACCGCGCCGATCTCCTGAACGATGACGTTCTTCTCGCGCATCAATTCCACGCCGTCGAAGGCCGGCTCGGACAGGATGTCGGCCAGCACGTCGAGGGCGAGCGGCACGTCGGCCTTGAGCACGCGCGCGTAATAAGCGGTGCTTTCCGCGCCGGTCGCGGCGTTGAGATCGCCGCCCACCGCCTCGATCTCTTCGGCGATCTGGCGCGCGCTGCGCCGCCGCGTGCCCTTGAACGCCATATGCTCGAGGAAATGCGAAATGCCGTGCTCGTCGTAATGCTCGTCACGGCTGCCGGAAGCGACCCAGACGCCGAGCGATGCCGTCTCAAGATGCGGCATCGCATCGGTCACTACACTGATACCGGATTTCAGGGTCGTTACTTCAACACTCATGCTGCCGCTCCTTCCTGCGCCGCGCGGCTCGTCGCAAGGACGAAACGCTCGACGGCAGATTGATCCGCCGGCAGCACAGTGACGCGCTCCGGACGGTGATTGATGTCGGATAGCCAATCGGGCAAAGCCGGCCGCACACCGGTGGCCGCCTCGACCGCATTGGGAAATTTCGCCGCATGCGCCGTGGAGAGCACCACCATCGGCACGGCGGGATCGCGCGGCTCTTTCTCGGCGACGGCGATGCCGACCGCGGTGTGCGGATCGACGAAATTGCCGGTTTCGCGCTTGACCGTGCGCATGGTGGCCGCGACTTCGTCCTCGCCGGCGCGGCCGGCGGCGAACAGGCCGCGAATATAAGCCAGCGCCGGGGCCGACAGCGTGAAGCGCCGCGATTGTGCAAGCGAGCCCATCACGCCCTTAACGGCGCCCGCGTCGCGGCCATAGGCGTCGAACAACAGGCGCTCGAAATTCGACGACACCTGGATGTCCATCGACGGCGACGTGGTCGCGACGACATCGCGCAGTTCATAGGTGCCGGTCGCGAGCGTGCGCGCCAAGATGTCGTTGACATTGGTCGCGATCACCAGCCGGTCGATCGGCAGGCCCATGCGGCCGGCGACGTAGCCGGCATAGATGTCGCCGAAATTTCCGGTGGGCACGGTGAAGGCAAGCTTGCGCTGCGGCGCGCCGAGCGCGACCGCTGCCGTGAAGTAATAGACCACTTGGGCGACGATGCGCGCCCAGTTGATCGAATTGACGCCGGAGAGCCGCACGCGATCGCTGAAGGCATGATGATTGAACAGGCCTTTGACGATGGCCTGGCAGTCGTCGAACGTGCCCTCGATGGCAAGCGCACTGACGTTGCCGGCATCCACCGTCGTCATCATGCGCCGCTGCACGTCGGAGACGCGGCCTTGCGGAA
Organism: uncultured Alphaproteobacteria bacterium; assembly: GCA_963746715.1. GTDB lineage: Bacteria > Pseudomonadota > Alphaproteobacteria > Rhizobiales > Xanthobacteraceae > BOG-931. The sequence goes on from CAVVCW010000013.1 coordinate 158,201, forward strand.
ACAGCACGACGAGATCGACCTGATTGCGGCCGCGGAAGGCTTCGACCGCGGCGCCGCCGGTATCGCCCGAGGTCGCGACCACGATGGTGCGGCGTTCGCCGCGCGCCGCGAGCGCGTGGTCCATCAGCCGCGACAGTAATTGCATCGCCAAGTCTTTGAAGGCGAGCGTCGGGCCGTGGAACAGTTCGAGCGCGAAGGTATTCGCATCGAGTTGGGTGAGCGGCGCAACGGCGGGATGGCGGAACGTGCCATAGGCCTCGCGCGCCATGCGGGCGAGATCGGCCTCGCCGATCGCGTCGCCGACGAACGGACGAATCACCTCGACGGCAACTTCGGCATAGGGGCGTCCGGCGAAGGCGGCGATGGTTTTCGGCGCGAGTTGCGGCCAGTCCGTGGCGCCAATATCCGGCACATAGAGGCCGCCGTCGCGGGCAAGACCCGCGAGCATGACCTCAGCGAAACCGGATGCGGCAGCCGCACCCCTGGTCGAGACGTAATGCACCTTGTGGCGATCCCAGATGGCCGGACGGTCCCTGGCCTTGGCACTTAACATATTGATTCCGAACGATATTTACCAGGGGTCGGCAGGGCCGCCCGCGGCGATAAAGCCAGAACCGAGGGCAACAGTAATAGGAAAACCGAGGGCTCTACAAGGAACAGCGGAAGGGCTGGAACCGGCCTCGATCGCGAGGTCTAGGACCCCGGTTCCGTGCCCTCGGCGCGCCCGGAACTGACCGCCCAGGAGATAAAAACCCCTGCCAGAACGGCCGCCAGCCCGAACCACGTCAGCGCGTATTGCAGGTGGTTGTCCGGCAGGCTCACGATGAGCTTGCCGGGCTGCGGCAAGCCGCCGGGGGGCACCGGTGTCTCCTGCTCGACATAAAACGGCGCGACGGGACCCACATCTTTTGCGGCGGCAATCGCCACCGGATCGCGAGCGAACCAGAGATTATGCGCGGCATCGTCGCTTGGCGTGAACCAGTGCCGGCTGTCCGGCCAGCGCATCACGCCGGCCAGCGCGACCGGTCCCAACACCGCGCCCTCGATTCGCGTTTTTGGATTCTTGCGGGCGTCGGGAACGAACCCGCGATTGACGACGACGATGTTGCCATCGGCAAGCCGCGCCGGTGTGAAGACCCAATAGCCCGGACCTGAATCCGACACGTCGGGGCGGAACCCCGAGGCGGAAGCGAAGACGAGAGCTTCTTTGGCATTGTCGAATTGTGCGGTAAAGGCGACGCGGCGATATTCGTCGTTTGCTTGATCGAGTTTTGGCCAATCGCGCGGCGGCGGCAACGCCAGCGGCGGCGCGGCGAGCCGCTCGGTCAGCGCTGCAATCAAGCCTTCCTTCCAGGCCTTGCGCTCGATCTGCCAGACGCCAAGTCCGATGAGGATGGCAAAAGCGATGAGCGCGGGCACCAACAGACCAAGCCAGGACCGGCGGCGAGCGCCTCGTGCGTTCGGTTCTGCCTTAGTCAGCATCATCATGCCCGCGTTGGAAAATCCACGCCGCGCTCTTGCCGCGGCGTATCACGGCTTGTCCGCGGTCTGAGCGCGGCCTTCCGCCGCTTTGTGATGGAATTGCAGCGCGATCATCAGGCCCTTCATCGGCCGGAGCGGCCCGAGCGTCACCAGCAGAATAAGCGGCAGCCACAAGACGGCGTGCAGCCAATAGGGCGGATGAAACTCGACCTCGGTGATGAGCGCCGCCGCGACCACAACGGCGCCGCCGAGCAGCATGATGAACACCGCCGGCCCGTCGCCGGCATCGGCGAAACCGTAATCGAGCCCGCACACGTCGCAGCGCGGCCGCAACGACAGAAAGCCGGCAAACAGCTTACCGCGCCCGCAGCGCGGACAAGCGCGGGACAAGCCCGCGGCGATCGATCCGCCAAGCGTCGTGATCGTCTGATCGGCCATAGCTGTGATGTCGTCATCCGCTGGTCCCCGCGCAAGCGGCGACGAGCGGTCGTAATCGCGCCGCTATCCGGCGTGCGCTCCGCCGCCCCAGACGTAGATGCAGGCGAACAGGAACAGCCACACCACGTCGACGAAGTGCCAGTACCAAGCGGCAAATTCAAAACCGAGATGCTGGTCCGGCTTGAACTGGCCGGCCAAGGCGCGGAACAGGCAGACGATCAGGAAGATCGAGCCGATGATGACATGCGCGCCGTGGAAGCCCGTCGCCATGAAGAAAGTCGCGCCGTAGATATTGCCGGAATAGTGAAACACCGCATGGGCGTATTCCCAGGCCTGCACGCAGGTGAAGCTCAGGCCAAGCGCGATGGTGCAGACCAGGCCCCAGATCAGGCCCTTGCGATCGTTCTCAAGCAGCGCGTGATGCGCCCAGGTCACCGTGGTGCCCGAGGTGAGCAGGATCAGCGTATTGAGGAGCGGCAGATGCCACGGATCGAAGGTCTCGATGCCCTTGGGCGGCCAGACTCCGCCGGTAAAAGCGATCCGCGCCACGTCCTGCACCTCGCCGGGAAACAAAGCGGTGTTGAAATAGGCCCAGAACCAGGCGACGAAGAACATCACTTCGGAAGCGATGAACAGGATCATGCCGTAGCGGTGCGAGATCTGCACCACCTGGGTGTGGTCGCCCTCGACTTCGGCCTCATGGATGACGTCGCGCCACCAGCCGATCATCGTATAGGCAATGCCGATCATGCCGGCGCCCATGATCAGCGGCGCATAGTTCGCCATCTGATGCATCCACAGGATGAGGCCCACGGCAGCTACGAAGGCCGAAACCGAGCCGATGGCCGGCCACGGGCTCGGATTCACCAGGTGGTAGTCGTGCTGCGGTTCGGCGTGCGCATTGGCCATCGTGATCTTCTCCACCCCTGGCGCGGTCCTTCACAAGCCGCGCCGCGTTGCTGTTTCAGGTTCTAGATGCGTCCAGATTTTTCCGGATTGACGCCCGCCGCGACCGGCTGTTCCGGCGTGCGCACCGGATAGAAGGTGTAGGAGAGCGTGATGTTCCTCAGTTCGTCCTGTTCGGAATCCTTGGCGAGCTTGGGATCGACATAGAAGACAACCGCCATGTCGCGCTTCTCGCCCGGCTTCATGGTCTGCTCGGTAAAGCAGAAGCAGTTGATCTTTTCGAAATAGATGCCGACGGTCGGCGGCGTGACATTGTAGCCGGCCTGTGCGGTGGTCGTGCGTGCGGACTCGTTGGTCACCGAATAATAAACGGTGACGACTTGGCCGAGCTTGACATCGATGGTGCGCCGCTCGGGCTCGAAGCTCCAGGGCAGACCCGGCGCGACATTGGAATCAAAGCGCACGGTGATGGTGCGTCCGGCAATTTCCGTCGGCGGCGCCGACGTCGCCACTTGCGTCGTACCGCCGAAACCCGTGGTACGGCAGAACCAGGAATAAAGCGGCACGGCGGCATAGGACACGCCGACCATCAGCGCGACGCAAGCGCCGCAGGCAAAGGCGACCACGAGGTCGGATTTGCGCGGGCCGGTCTTGCGCTGCGGGACCTGCGTGTTCACAGCGGCCGCTCCAATACGCCCGGCCCTTTGACCAGCGTAACGATATAGAACAGCAGCACCAGCAGGCCGAGCGACACCGCGATCGCGATCGAGCGCGAACGGCGCGCGCGCAATTGCTCTTCCGTCAGCCTGATGCCGGGCTCGGGCTTCGGTGGACCAGCGGATGTGCTATCGCCGTCGTTCATCAATTCGCCCATGCTCATACCGCGAAGTGGCCGAACAGCCCTCCCGAGACCCGATCGGCCAACAGCACGGCGAACAACAAGAACAGATAAAGGATCGAGAAGGCGAACATCTGCTTGCTCGCCGTGTAACCGTTCTTTTCGGCACGGATGCGGAACGCCAACGCGACCATGATCGCGCCGGTGACCAAAGCGGCGATCCCATAGGCCGCCCCGGCATAGCCGAGAAACCACGGCACGACGCCGAGCGGCGCCAGGATCAGGGTGTAGAGCAGGATCTGCCGGCGGGTCGCCCGCTCACCCGCGACCACGGGCAGCATCGGCACGCCGGCGCGGGCGTAATCTTCCGCGCGGTAGAGCGCCAGCGCCCAGAAATGCGGCGGCGTCCACATGAAAATGATGAGAAACAGCACGACCGGCTCGAGCGACACACCGCCGGTCACCGAAGCCCAGCCGATGATCGGCGGCAACGCGCCGGCGGCGCCGCCGATGACGATGTTCTGCGGCGTCGAGCGCTTGAGCCACATCGTGTAAACGACGACGTAGAAGGCGATGGTCAGCGCCAGCAAAGCCGCGGCGACGACGTTGACCAGAAGCCCGAGCACGCAGACCGAAAAACAGGCGAGCATCAGGCCGAAGGCGAGAACTTCGCCGCGCCGCAGCCGGCCCGCCGGGATCGGGCGCCCGGCGGTGCGCTCCATGCACGCATCGATGTCGGCGTCGTACCACATGTTCAAAGCGCCCGCGGCGCCGGCGCCGACCGCGATGCAGATGAGCGCGGCGAGGCCGATGACCGGATGCACATGGCCGGGCGCAAGCACGAGCCCGACCAGCGCCGTGAACACGACAAGCGACATCACCCGCGGCTTCATCAGTTCGAGATAGTCGCGAGCGCCGGCGATGCTCGGCGCGATGCTCGGATCGACGCCGGAAGGAAGCTCCGCTTGGGCAAACGTTACGCTCATCGGATCAGCGGCAGCGTCTCATATTGATGGAAGGGCGGCGGCGACGACAGCGTCCATTCCAGCGTGGTGGCGCCGGGGCCCCACGGATTGTTGCCGGCGCGCTCCTTCTTCGCGAAAGCCAGCGCCATGCCGAACAGGAAGATGAGCACGCCGAAGCCGGAAATATACGAGCCGATCGACGATATGAAATTCCACCCGGCGAAGGCGTCGGGATAATCGACATAGCGGCGCGGCATGCCGGCGAGCCCGAGGAAGTGTTGCGGGAAGAACACGATGTTGACGCCGATGAACGTCACCCAGAAATGCAGCTTGCCGATGGTCTCGTTGTACATGTAGCCGGTCATTTTCGGGAACCAATAGTACCAGCCGCCGAAAATGGCGAAGACCGCGCCGAGCGACAGCACGTAGTGGAAGTGGGCGACCACGTAATAGGTGCCGTGCAGCGAGCGGTCGACGCCGGCATTGGCGAGCACCACGCCGGTGACGCCGCCGATGGTGAACAGGAAGATGAAGCCCATCGCCCACAGCATTGGCGTCTTGAACTCGATCGAGCCGCCCCACATGGTCGCGATCCAGGAGAATATCTTCACACCGGTCGGCACCGCGATCACCATCGTGGCGGCGATGAAATAGGCCTGCACGTTGGCCGACATGCCGACATTGTACATGTGGTGCGCCCAGACGAGGAAGCCGACGCCGCCGATCGACACCATCGCATAGGCCATGCCGAGATAGCCGAACACCGGCTTCTTCGAGAACGTCGCGACGATCTGGCTGACCATGCCGAAGCCCGGCAGGATCAGGATGTAGACTTCCGGGTGACCGAAGAACCAGAACAGGTGCTGGAACAGGATCGGGTCGCCGCCGCCATCCGGGCTGAAGAAGGTGGTGCCGAAATTGCGGTCGGTGAGCAGCATGGTGATGGCGCCGGCGAGCACCGGCAGCGACAACAGCAACAGGAACACCGTCACCAGGATCGACCACACGAACAACGGCATTTTGTGCAGGGTCATGCCGGGCGCGCGCATGTTGAAGATCGTGGTGATGAAATTGATGGCGCCGAGGATCGAGGAGGCGCCGGCGAGATGGATCGAGAGAATGACGAAATCCACCGCCGGTCCAGGATGGCCGGTGGTCGACAGCGGCGCATAGAGCGTCCAGCCGGTTCCGGCGCCGTTGGTGCCGGGCTCGCCCGGGACGAACATCGAGGTCAGAAGCAGCGCGAACGACGCCGGCAAGAGCCAGAACGAAATGTTGTTCATGCGCGGGAACGCCATGTCCGGCGCGCCGATCATCAGCGGCACCATCCAATTGCCGAAGCCGCCGATCATGGCCGGCATGACCATGAAGAAGATCATGATCAGACCGTGAGCGGTGACGACGACGTCGAAATTGTGGGTATCGTGGAAGATCTGGATGCCTGGATACATCAGTTCGGCGCGGATCAGGATCGACAGGACGCCGCCGATCATGCCGGCGAAGATCGCGAACACGAGGTACATCGTGCCGATGTCCTTGTGGTTCGTCGAATAGACGAAGCGCCGCCAGCCATGCGGGATCGCGTGTCCGCCTTCGTCACCATGCGCCGCGTGTACCATCGTATCCATTGCCAGTCCCTTCGTTAGCGACTGCCCGTCGCTCTTAGTCTCGTTTTCCCGCTTCGGCTTTTCTTGCGATTTTTTCTTGCCGTCAGTGCGCCGCCGCTTCCCCGGCCGCCGCAAATGTATTCGCGGGGGCCTTGGTGTCGGTCGCGAATTTCTGTTTCGCCGTGGCGAGCCAGGCGTTGAAATCGGCCTCGCTCGCGACACGGACCGCGATCGGCATGAAGGAATGATCCTTGCCGCACAATTCGGAGCACTGGCCGTAGAACATTCCGGGGATGGTCGCCTTGAACCAGGTCTCGTTCATGCGGCCGGGAATGGCGTCGATGCGCGAGCCGAACGACGGCACGGTAAAGGAATGGATCACGTCGGCGCCGGTCACCAGCACATGGACGACCTTGTTCACCGGCACCACCATTTCGTTGTCGACGGTGAGGAGCCGCGGCTGGCCCGGCTTGAGATCCTTTTCCGGCACCATCAGTGAATTGAATTCGAAATTGCCGTTGTCGGGATAGCTGTAGCTCCAGAACCACTGCTTGCCGGTCGCCTTGATGGTGAGGTCGGGCGTGGGCACGTCGAGCTCGGTGAACAGGAGCCGGAACGACGGCACCGCGATCGCCGCAAGAACAATGACCGGCACGACAGTCCACAGCACTTCGATCGGCGTGTTGTGCGTTGTGCGCGACGGCACCGGATTGGCACGGGCGTTGAAGCGCACGATAACGATGAGCAGGAGCGCCAGCACGAACACCGAGATCGCGCCGATTACCCAGAGCAGGAAATAGTGGAATCCGGCAATCTGCGCCATCACCGGGGTCGCAGCCTCCTGAAGATCCATCTGCCAGGGTGCCGGTTGCCCGAGCTGGGCCAGCGCTACGCCTGCGCTCGCCACAACGGCGCTCGCGGCAATGACGCCGATCTGGGCGATGGCGGTCAAATGTGCACGCACCTTCATCTGTCGTTCTTCTCCCTGCCTCTGTTATTGGTCACGGCTGCCAACAGCGAGCGCGGAAACATTAACTTCAGCGCAGACCGCAACAGTATGACGCCGCCGCTCTGGACGGCATTTTCGCCTCGGCCCTAAGCCCTTATTAGTCTCAGTACCAAGTTCTCGGTGGGTCCTTGGCGGGTAGCGACGGGATAGGGAATCCCGCGTTCTCCAAACCACAAAACCGGCTTTGCCGCAATGCGCTCTTGGGTGCGAAACCCGCAGCCATGCACAGCGGTTTGACCGGCGACAAAACGGCCGATTGCAGCGCGTTGTAGCGCCCGGCGTGACGCCCCGGTGTGGCGACTTTGGCGGCGACTTTGACGGCAACCATGGCCGTGACTTTGGCAGCAACCTCGGCCACGACATTGGTCACGCGACCTTGGACTGGCCACAATGGCTTGTTCTGGATCGCGCTTGACACGGAAAGCTCACGATGTAGGCAAGCCGTCGTGCGGTGGCCTTGCCGAGTTTGGCTGATTTGCGCGATTGGCGGGGCCCGCCGGGGCGATAAGGCGGCCGCTATAGCTGAGGCAATAGCCGAGGCCTGGGCGGCTCCTGAGGAGAAACCTGACATGGCGATATTCGACGGCGGATGGCAGTCGCGATTGAAGTCGCGGCGTTTGGCATCCGCGCTCGCCGGCGGCGCTATTCTGCTGGCCGCGCTGTCCGCCGGAACGTGGACCCACGAGGCCCGCGCCCAAGGCGCGGTCAAATCGGTTCACGGCGATTGGCAGATCCGCTGCGACACCCCGCCCGGCGCGCAGAGCGAGCAATGCGCGCTGATGCAGAGCGTGACAGCGGAAGACCGGCCCAATGTCGGGCTCACCGTCATCGTGCTCAAGACCTCGGACCAGAAGAGCCGGCTGATGCGCGTCGTCGCACCGCTCGGGGTGCTGCTGCCATCGGGGCTCGGGCTGAAGATCGACAATGTCGATGTCGGCCGCGCCGGTTTCGTGCGCTGCCTGCCCAACGGCTGCGTCGCCGAAGTGGTCATGGACGACAAGCTGATCGGCCAATTGCGCACCGGACAGACTTCGACCTTCATCATTTTCCAGACGCCCGAGGAAGGCATCGGTTTCCCGATGAGCCTCAAGGGCTTTGGCGAAGGCTACGACCAGCTGCCGTAGGCGCGACCCCGCCGCCGCGACACCGCCTGCCAATTGACGCGCGGCGACGGACCGCTACCCTCGCGCAAAACAATCGCGAGGGGAAACGTTCATGCGCGCTGCCGGCACTGTTGCGGCCACTACAACCGCTTTGGCAACCGCTCTGTCCGTCCTGATCATCGCGGAGCCGTTTCCCGCCTTCAGCGGCAATGACTATCCGACGCGGCCAGTGACGTTGATCGTGCCCTATGCCGCGGGCGGCGTCGCCGATCTCGGCATGCGCATCCTTGCCGACAAGCTCTCAAGCAGGCTCGGCCAGCAATTCGTCGTCGAGGACCGGCCCGGCGCCGGCGGCGTGGTCGCGGCCCAAGCCGGCGCCAGCGCCGCAGCCGACGGCTATACGCTGCTGATGACCGGCAACAACACCGCGATCGCGGCCGCCCTGTTCAACTCGCTGCCCTATAATGCGCTCACCGATTTCGCCTCGGTCTCGACCGCCGCCTTCTTCGACCTGTTGATCGTGACGCGCGCCGGCTCGCCGCTCAAATCGGTGCAGGACATCGTCGCGGCGGCACGGAAGAATCCCGGCAAGTTGAATATCGGCACCATTAATCCCGGCAGCACGCAAAATCTCGCCGCCGACCTCTTCATCAGCTCAGCCGGCATCAACGCGGCGATCGTGCCGTTTCGCACCTCGCCCGACATGGCGGGCGCGGTGATCCGCGGCGATGTCGACGTCGCTTTCGAATTCTATGCGGGGATCAGCGGGCTCCTCGCCGACGACAAGCTCGTGGCGATCGCTTCGGCCGGCCCGCAACGGACGGCTTACCTGCCTGACGTGCCGACCGTGATCGAAAGCGGCTTCAAGGGATTTGAAGTGCAGAGCTGGAACGGGCTGTCGGTTCCCGCGGCCACGCCCGCCAGCGTCATCTCGACCCTCAATCGCGCGATGAAGGATGTCATGCCCACGCCCGAGGTCCAGGACAGAGCGAAACAGCTCGGCATGGCCATGCGCTGGAGCACACCGGAGGACATGACCGCCCGCCTGAAGGCCGATATCGCCAAATGGGGCGCAGTCATCGAACAGGCCGGCATCGCCAAGCGCGATTAAACGGCCGGGTTGAACGCCCCTCGTCGGAACGCCGCGAAGCGCCTATGTATGGGCGAGAGTGGCTTCCCGACAGCATCTGCCTCAAGGACTATACCCAAGGACTATGGCCAAGGATTATGCGATGACCGATGCCCCCATTTCGCTCGTTGATCGCGCCGGCCTCGACCGGCCGCGGCTTGCCAAAATCATCTCGCGCGGACTCGACGGTGCCGATGACGGTGAATTGTTCCTGGAATACCGCCAGTCCGAGGCGCTGGTCTTTGACAACGGCCGGCTGAAACAGGCCACCTATGATACCTCGCAGGGCTTTGGGCTCCGCGCGGTCAAGGACGAAGCGGTCGGCTATGCGCATGCCTCCGATGTGTCGGAAGCGGCGATTGCGCGCGCCGCGGACGCCGTGCGCGCGGTCAAAGGCGGCTATTCCGGCCAATATGCCGACGCGCCGGCGCGGACCAATGTGAAGCTCTACGGCGAGGACTCCCCGCTCGGCAGTCCGACTTTCGAAGCCAAAGCGCGGCTTCTCGAAACCATCGACGCCTATGCCCGCGCCAAGGACCCGCGCGTGCGGCAAGTCTCGGCGACGCTTGCCGCAACTTGGCAAGCGGTCGAAATCCTGCGCGGCGACGGCGAAACCTATCGCGACATTCGGCCGCTGGTGCGCTTGAGCGTGTCGGTCGTCGTCGGCGACGGCACGCGCCAGGAAACGGGCGGCGACGGCTACGGCGGCCGCGAAGGCTATGAGCGTTTCGTCGCCACCGATGCTTGGCAGGGTGCGGTCGACAATGCGGTGCGTCAGGCGCTGGTCAATCTCGAAGCCGTTCCCGCACCCGCCGGCGAAATGGACGTCGTGCTCGGCCCGGGCTGGCCCGGTGTCATGTTGCACGAGGCGGTCGGCCATGGGCTCGAAGGCGACTTCAATCGCAAAAAGACGTCAGCCTTCGCCGGCTTGATGGGGCAACGCGTCGCCGCCAAAGGCGTCACCGTGCTCGACGACGGCACCATGGCGCTGCGCCGCGGCTCGCTGTCGATCGACGACGAAGGCACGCCGACCAATCGCACCATGCTGATCGAGGACGGCATTCTCGTCGGCTATATGCAGGACCGCCAGAACGCCCGGCTGATGGGCATGAAGCCGACCGGCAATGGCCGGCGCGAGAGCTTTGCCTGCGTGCCGATGCCGCGCATGACCAATACTTACATGCTCGCCGGCGAGCGCGATCCGCAGGAGATCATCGCCTCGGTGAAAGACGGCATCTACGCCACCTATTTCGGCGGCGGCCAAGTCGACATCACGTCAGGCAAATATGTGTTCCAGTGCACGGAAGCCTATCGCATCGAGAACGGCAAAGTCGGCGCGCCGATCAAAGGCGCCATGCTGATCGGTAATGGGCCGACCGACCTGCACCGCGTCTCCATGGTCGGCAACGATCTCAAGCTCGACAACGGCATCGGCACCTGCGGCAAAAACGGCCAGGGCGTGCCGGTCGGCGTTGGGCAGCCGACTTTGCGCATCGATCGCATCACCGTGGGCGGAACCGGGGCCTAATCGTCACAATTTGGAAGATCAGTTCCCGCTTTCCACAGCATGTCCAAGCCATTTTTGCGACATGATCGGAAGGCGGATTAGCGCTCCGCGCGCGCAGGGGAATCTTCGCATGAGTTGCTTGTCATGAGCCGCTGGATCAAGAGCATCGCCGACATCGCCGTGATTGTCGCACTTGTCATCGCGGCGAAAACCGCCATTGCCGAGCCGTATTACGTGCCGTCGGGTTCCATGGAACCAACATTGCAAATCGGCGATGAGTTGCTGGCGACCAAATTTCCGTATGGCTACAGTTCGGCCTCTTTGCCTGTCTTTGTCACATTGCCGGAATCGCAGCGCTTTCTCGGCGCGCTGCCGCAGCGCGGCGATGTTGTGGTGTTCCGCTGGCCGGGCGACCGTTCGCAGATCTGGGTCAAGCGTGTCGTCGGCCTGCCCGGCGACCGCATCGAGATGAAGGACGGCCGGTTATGGATCAACGACGCCGCGGTCGGGCTCAAAGCCGACGGCGTCGGCCAGAATGAATCCGAGGACGGCTCGCAGGAGCCGGTCGCGCGCTTCATCGAGACGCTGCCCGGCGACCGGTCGCATACGATCTTCAAGCATGCGACCATCGGTCAATTCGACAACACGCCCGAGATCACGGTGCCGGCAGGCCGCGTTTTCGTCATGGGCGACAACCGCGACAACTCCGCCGACAGTCGCATTCCACTCGAATGGGGCGGCGTCGGTCTGCTGCCGATCTCCGACCTCGTCGGACGCGTCGATGCGCTGGTTGGCTCGTGGGATCTGACAGCGAAGAGCCAGCCGGTCTGGGAATGGCCCGCGGCGCTGCGGCTGTCGCGGTTCTTCACCGTGGTGAAATAAAACCTCGTTTGCGCATGATCTTTTCCGAAAACCGGTCCCCACTTTTCGGGATCATGCCGCATTTTGAGTTGCGCATGATCTTATCCGAAAACCGGTCCCCACTTTTCGGGATCATGCCCTAACGCACCACACCTGAAATACAGCATGGCCGGCGTCGCGGCGGCTTGATGGTCTCTTTGAGATAACAGCGCGCGGTCGACGCGCCATAGCCGGGCCGGCGATAGGTCCAGGCCCGGCATTTGTTGTCGGCCTGGCAGGCCTCGGCGCAAGCTTTGGCGGTGGGATCGGCGGGCGTTTCGAACGAGCGATAATCACCGCCATAGCGATCGATCGAATATTCGGTCGCGCCGGCCTGCGGCTCGATCACGCCGGCGCCGCGCACGCCCGAGACGCAGCAGGTCGACACCTGCGGCGGCACCACTTCACGCTTGAGGTGGCACATCGCTTGGCTGCCGGAGTCCGGATAGGAGAAGCTCCAGGATTTGCAATTCTTGTCGCGCTCGCAGCGCGCCGCGCAGACCACCGGATCGCCGCCCGGCACCGAAGCGCTGGAATAGTCGGCGCCGGGCCGATCGTAGCCGACCTGAGACAAAGCCCGTGGCACGCCGCCCAGCGCGCCGACAATGACGGCCGCGAGCAGCACAGCAAAGCCCACGATCAGCGCCCGCGTCATTGCGCCAAGCTCTTAGCCTCAGTCCCCCGCACAGAAGAACCCCTCCCAGGGTGAAATGCCACTGCTATTTTCACGTCTTGATCGGCTTTCCAGGTCGAGATTTCTCATCAGAGCATGATCTTTTCCGAGAACCGGTTGCCACTTTTCGCGATCGTGCTCTAGCCACGAAAATGTTTAGACAATTTGAGGCCTTGGGCCTGGTAATTAGAGCCGATGCCTTGGCCGTAAAGCTGATCGGGCCGCGCCAGCATTTTCTCGTAAACCAGCCGGCCGACGATCTGACCATGTTCGAGGATGAACGGCACTTCGCGCGACCGCACTTCGAGCACGGCGCGCGAACCCAAACCGCCCGCCCCGGCATAACCGAAGCCGGGATCGAAGAAGCCGGCATAGTGAACACGGAATTCGCCGACCAGCGGATCGAACGGCACCATTTCCGCGGCATAATCCGGCGGCACCTGTACCGCCTCGTTCGACGCCAAGATGTAAAACTCGTCCGGATCGAGGATCAGGCTCTTGTCGGCGCGCGATGCGATCGGCTCCCAGAAATCGGCGACCTCGTAGGCGCCGCGGCGCTCGACTTCGATGACGGCGGTGTGGCGCTTGGCGCGATAACCGACAATACCGGCATCGTTGCCGTTGCCGCGTTTGTGATGCACGCCGGACAGATCGATGCTGATGGCAACGCCGTCGCCCATCACCGCTTCGGTGCGATCAACGAGCCGCTCATTTGCGTGTAATGCGCGGAGCGCGCCCGCGTTGAGCGCCGCTTCGCCGCGGCGCAGCCGCAACTGCGACAGCCGCGAGCCTTCGTGCACCAGCACCGGAAATGTCTTCGGACTGATCTCGGCATAGAGCGGACCGTGATAGCCGCAGGCGATGCGATCGAAGCCGCGCGTCTCGTCGGCGATGACGCGGGTGAAAACGTCAAGCCGGCCGGTCGAGCTTTTCGGATTGGCGGCGGCGGCGATGTCGGGGGGCAGAGCCAGGCTCTCGATCAGCGGCACGATATAGACGCAGCCGGTTTCCAGCACCGCGCCGTCGGCAAGCGAGAATTCGTGGAGCTTCAATTCGGCGATACGCTGCGCCACCGTCGTGCCCGGCCCGGGCAAAAAGCTCGCACGTACGCGATAAGCAATCGTGCCGAGCCGCAGATCGAGACTCGCGGGCTGGATCTGATCGGGTGCGAACGGATAGCGGGGCACAATCCCGCCCGCCTCCGCCAGCGCCGCGATCATGCGGTCGGGGAGAATGCCTTGAACTGCGGGGTTCGGTGCGGGTGCCACGGGGAGCGATCTAACCCGATGCCCGGTTTGACGCAAAGCCGCGCGCGGTCTATATAGCCGCTTATCCCGTGGTCATTTGAGCCGGCCGGCTTGCAGCCACGTAAAACAAATTGCTAAAAGGCCGGGGACGCGTGTGCCCGGCCCGAGGATTTTTCCTCCCGGCCGGGTTTATTTTTTGGCCGGTGCTTCGGTCAAAAAATGTTGGCTATGGAGGGCCACATGTCCGCGTCCGCACCAAAGACCTATCGCCCGGAAACCCGTCTGGTTCAATCGGGCACGCTGCGCTCGCCGTTCGGCGAGACTTCGGAAGCGCTCTTTCTCACCCAGGGCTACGTCTATGACAGCGCCGCCCAAGCAGAGGCGCGCTTCAAGGGTGAAGACCCTGGCTATCAATATTCCCGCTTCGCCAATCCGACCGTGGACATGTTCGAGCGCCGCATGGCGGCCTTCGAAGGCGCCGAAGCCGCGCGCGCCACCGCGACCGGCATGGCGGCAGTGACGCTGGCGCTGGTCGGCCAGGTGAAGGCCGGCGACCACGTCGTCGCCGCCAAAGCGATGTTCGGCTCCTGCCGCTATATCGTCGAGGATTATCTGCCGCGCTTCGGTGTCTCTTCCACCTTGGTCGACGGCTGCAATCTCGACGCCTGGCGCGCGGCAGTGCGGCCCAATACCAAGACCTTCTTTTTGGAAAGCCCGACCAATCCGGCGCTGGAAGTCATCGACATCGCCGAAGTGGCCAAGATCGCGCATGCGGCCGGCGCGACGCTCGTCGTCGACAACGTGTTCGCGACGCCCTTGTTTCAGTCGCCCCTCGCGCTCGGCGCCGACTGCGTCGTCTATTCGGCAACCAAACATATCGACGGCCAAGGCCGCTGCCTCGGCGGCGTCGTGCTCGGCTCGCAGAAGTTCATCACGGACCATGTGCACGTGCTGCTGCGGCAGACCGGGCCGTCGATGTCGCCATTCAATGCCTGGGTGCTGCTCAAGGGCCTCGAGACGCTGGCGGTGCGCGTACGCCGGCAAACCGACACCGCGGCAACGCTCGCCGTCGCGCTTGCCGCGCATCCGAAGGTTCCACGGCTGATCTATCCCGGCCGCCCGGACCATCCGCAGGCCGCGGTGGCGCAAAAACAGATGCGCGGCGGCTCAACCCTGGTCGCTTTCGAAATCGACGGCGGCAAGAAGGCGGCGTTCCGTTTTCAAGACACGCTGAAGCTCATCCGCATCAGCAATAATCTCGGCGACGCCAAAAGCCTGATCACGCATCCGGCGACGACCACGCATCAGCGGCTGACGCCAGCACAGCGCGCCGAACTCGGCATCAGCGACGGCTTGGTGCGCGTCTCCTGCGGGCTCGAACATCCCGACGATATCGTGGAAGACGTGCTCGCGGCGCTCGAGGCGGTGTGATTGTAATTTTGGGCGTGCGACACGCGACCGAAAGAAGAGAAGCCGCCTACTGCACGCCGGACTTGGCCGGCGTACCGGTCAACGCAGGATGCGCTGCAGCCGAGGTGATCGGGCGGGTCGCGGCTTCGGCGATGGCGCCGGTGAGGAGCTTGGCCACGCAGCCATAACTCCAGTCGTTCATGTGCAAGTGGTCGGGCGCCACGAACGTGTCGAAAGACAGATGCTGCACTTCGCTCCAATTGCGCATGATGGCGAAGCGCTCGAACAGATCGACATTGTCGGTCTTGGCCGCGATCGCGATCTGATCGACCATGTCGTCGGTCTCGGACTTGGCGACGACGGCCGGCGAATATTGCAGGTCCATCAGCACCACGTCGGCATTGATGGCCTTGAGCTGCGCAATGCCGTCATGCAACAGCTCCGCGTGTTTCTCGAGCGAACGATCGCGCAACACCGAATTGGTGCCGACCTGCCAGATCACAAGCTGTGGCTTCTCGGCGATCACGTCCTTGGCGAAGCGCGCCATCATATTGTCGGTCTCTTCGCCGTTGACGCCGCGATTGAGCACCGTGATGTCGTGACCGGGAAAGCGCTCGCGCAGATCGGCGGCAAGCTGGCTCGGATAAGTCGAGGCCGCCGAGCTCGCGCCGGCGCCTGCGGTTGACGACGAGCCGATCGCGACCACGGTGAGCGGCGCGCCATTGGCGAGACGCCGCATGGTGTGCAGCAGCGGGCGATCAAGATGGGTCAACGCGGCCGGAGCGCTGCACGCGACCGGTGGCGCTACGGCGGCTGCAAGCGTCGGCACCACGGCCGCCCTGAGCACATTCGAGGTCGCCGGGCGCGCCGCGGAAGCGGCAACTGCCGGAACAGCGGCGGGTGTAGCTGCGGGCGCGGCGACCGGAGTGACAGTGACGGCGGTTTGGATGGCAGCTTGAGGTGCGACAAAATGCGCAGGCGCCTGCATCTGCGCAAAGGCCGCTGTGTGCAGCGCAACAGAGTGCAGTGCAAAAAAAGCAGTTGCCGCCGCGGCCCGCGTCAAGCAGGGGAATTTTGTTTGTTTGTTTGGGGACATTAACGCGTCGTTTGCATTCTCACGGCGTCAAGATGAGCAGAGTTTATAATTTGCGACGCCAAGGCCCGGCCAATGCACTCATGAACACGTCGGGCCATATCATATTTTTTTGTAGCGGCATAGAGGTCGAACGTCCCCGCGTCGTTCCAATAATGCATGATGGCTAACCGGTCGAACAGCAGCGCGCCGCGTTGCTGCGCGACCACGCGCATGACGTCGGCATAAGCGGACACGTCGAGCATGGACTCGGTGCGCGGGCTGTATTGCATGTTCATCAAAATGACGTCGGCATCCGCCGCCTGGATCTCGCTGACGCCTTGATCGAGGCTCACACGAAAATCTTCCGGCTCGACGCCGCTCAGCGCATCAGATGTGCCGGCCTGCCAGACCACGAGCGACGGCTTGTCGTCGGCGAGAATCTTGCCCAATCCTTGCACCATCGTCGCGGTTGTTTCACGCGGCTGAACATGGGCGGTGAGCTTGATATCGACGCCGGCAAGCGCGTGTTTAAGCGTGTCTTCAAGCCGCGCCGGATAAGCGAAATGCGCGCCTTCCGGCCCGGCGATCGAAGACGAGCCGGAGCCGATAACACTGATATCCAAGCGGTGCTTGGTCTTTACTTCGCTGGTGACATGCGGGAGCTCGATATCGCTTTCAATGAGCGATTGCGGCACGTCGCATTCTTCCGGCGGCGGATCGGCGCGCGCCAGCCCGCCGAAGCCGGCAACTACAAGAGCGCCGGCGAGCGCGCTCGCGGCGAATATGGCAACGCCAAATCTCATGCCCCGCCTCCCGCGAGGTCGGCGTCGGGAGTTTTGACGCGCGCCGTGGGAGTCCGTCCTTCGATATATTTGTACCACGATATCAGGCTCGCTGTCGCAACCATGATCAGGATGCCGGCGAAGCTGATGAGCGCCTGCACGACCGGACCTCCTGACCACTCACTGATAATGAACTGTCCAGCGAAGGCCAAGAATACGCCAAGACAGAAAATTTCCAATGAATGCTGGCCGCACACAATCGCCGGCTGCAGGAACGGCGATTTCAGCCCCGGCCAATCGCGCGGCACGAAGCGCACCGTGACCGCCGCCAAGGCGAGAAAATGAGCGAAGCGCAGCACGTCGAGATTGGTCTTGTCGATCGGATACATCCAATCACTTAACCATTGCGGGACGAAGCGCTGCAGCGGCTCGACATACCAAGTCAGCGTGATGGCGAAGGCAAAGATCAGATAACCGATCGCCAAAGTCAGCACATAGGGCGAGCGCAACACGTTCGACAGCCGATGCGCGCCGCCGAGCGCACACCAGGCGCCAAACACGAACAGCAATTGCCACGCGAACGGATTGAAGAACCAGACGCCGTTCGGATAGGCCGGCAAATTCCAGTCGAAATTCCACGCCAGGACATAAACCAAAGCCGAGCCGGCGAGCGCAAAGCCCGGCTGCCGCAACAGCATCCACAGCATCGGCGGGAACAGCAGCAGCAGCACGATATAGAGCGGCAGCACGTCCATATTGACCGGCTTGAACTTCAACAACAGCGCCTGAAAGATCGTGACGTCGGGCTGCTTGAGGAAATCGAGAATGTTCATTTCCTCGGCATAGAGCGGGTTGTCGAAGGTCGCCGCGACATAGGCGATTTCGGCCATGAAGATCGTGAACAGGAAAATGTGAGCGACGTAGATCTGCCAGGCGCGCCGCAATATGCGCGCACTGGCGATGACGAGGCCGCGTTCACGCATGGCGCGGCCATAGACGAAAGACGCGGTGTAGCCGGAGATGAAAATGAAGATCTCGGTGGCGTCGGAGAAGCCGTAATTGCGGATGGTGAACCAGTTGAGGATATTGCCGGGAATGTGGTCGAGAAAGATCAGCCACAGCGCAATGCCGCGAAATAGATCGAGCCGCAGGTCGCGCTCGGCCGCGACCACCGGAAGCGGCGCAGCGGTGGTTATGGGCGTTACCAGCATAGGCGTTGCGATCATGTCCGCCTGCCCCGACGCGGCAGTGCGGGCCATTTCACCCTCGTTATATCCGGTCCGTCGCCCGATCTTGAGAAAGCTGGTCCGCATGGTTATTGCAACACGAGCCGCGGCGTTATTCACTTTTCCGTGGAATCAATGGCTAATACGGCTGATCGACCTTTGCGCCGATAGTGCGGCGGGGCTTAAAAAGCAGCGTGAAAAGCGCCATTAAACGCGTCATTAAACACACCCTGGCGAGCGCCATAACAGGAGCCAAAACATGTACCGGGCGGTGACCCGCGATATCGAAGTCGTGGTGACCCCGCGCTTCGTCGCCGACCGGTCGTCGCCGGAGAACAACTATTTCTTCTGGGCCTATACGATCTCGATCACCAATAAAGGCAGCGAGACGGTGCAGTTGAAGACCCGTCATTGGCGCATCACCGATGCCCATGGCCGCAAGCAGGAAGTTCGAGGCGCCGGCGTGGTGGGCGAAGAGCCGACACTGAAAGCGGGCGAAGTGTTCGAATATACCAGCGGCGTGCCGCTGCAGACGCCCTCAGGCTTCATGGTCGGCAGCTACGGCATGGTGAGCGCCGCAGGCGAGCACTTTGACATCGACGTTCCGGCCTTCTCGCTCGACAGCGTCGCCACCAAACGCACCTTGAATTAGCAAGAAGAAAACGCGGCTTGCCGGCAAGCCGCGTTCATCAAATCCATGAATGTCAGGGAACGAATTCAGCGTCCGGCGCCGGCCGCCTGACGTTCCAGGTCTTGATGTTCCAGGTATGAGGCCATGCAGGTGCCATGATCGCAGATCGGCGCGGCACTGGCGGCGCGCGAGAGCGCGAACCACACCGCGGCTGTCGCAACGCCAATCAAAATCTTGACTGCAATATCGCTCATGAGAGCCCCCGTCGTTACCGGCAGCCGTTAGCGCCCGTCGTTGGCGCCCTGCGTGCTGCGTACGTGCTGGCTCGTTGAATCAATTGCGCTCGGCCCGGTCCGGTTCCGCGGGCTCAGGCGATTTCAGCGCGAAGTCTGCGGCTGATCGCGACGGCGTTTTTACCGCAATGCAGTAATTTTATAAAACTGTAATAAATCAATATCTTATATAAAAAATCGGCCGGTTTATTGTATATTCACATTGCAGTGCACAAATTAGGCTAAATTAGCTGGCAGATACGGAACTCAATTGGAGGGGCCATGATTCGGCGAAAGATTTCAATGCGTTCACAGGCCGTTGCGGCGATTTTGGCGGGATTTGCGATCGTAGTCGGCGCCAAGTGCGTGGGCGCGGCGTCTCATCACGAAATGTTTGACGCGGACGTAACCGGCACGGTCAACCAGGCGGCGGTGTTCGGTCCGGCCGAACTCGACCCGGCCTTTCAGCAAAAACTCTTGCAACGGAGTCGCGGCCGCTACGAGCACGCGCATCCGCTCGACCTCAATAAGAGCTAGGACGTTGACTCCGCCGGCAGGGCGACTTCGTCCGGCGCAAAGACATAGGTCGAGCTGCAAAACTCGCAGGTGACGGTGATCCGGCCGTTCTCGACCATGTCGCCGCGATCTTCCGGCGAAAAACTTTTCAGCATGTTCTCGACACTGTTGCGCGAACACGAGCATTGCGCGTTGACCGGCGCGGCGCGGAACACGCGCACGCCGCGTTCGTGGAACAGGCGGTAAGCGAGCCGCTCGCTCGATAGATCGGGATCGAGCAGCTCGATATCGTTCACGGTTTCAATCAGCGACCGGCCTTCGACCCAGGCATCGTCCTCAGCCACGATATGCGGCGTCGTGCCCGGCGGGGCGTCGCCCGGATCGAGATCGGCCTGGCGCTGACGCTCGGTCGAATTGGGCAGGAACTGCAGCATGATGCCGCCAGCGCGCCAATGCCGCCGCACGCCGTGTTCGCCGGCGCGGAATTCTTCGGCCACCGCGAGCCGGACCCGCGTCGGGATCTGCTCCGAACGCAGGAAATATTCATGCGCGGCCTGTTCGAGGCCGCCGCCTTCGAGCGCCACAAGCCCTTGATAGCGGCTCATTTCGCCGCCCTGGTCGATGGTCATGGCGAGATGACCGCGGCCGAGCAGCTTGCCCGGCTCGACCTCGCCGCTGGCGATTGCGTCCGCGACCCGCTTGGCGTCAAACCGCGCGCACGCGCGGACATTGCCGGGCGACGTAAAATCGACCACGAGCATGCGCACCGGCCCGTCGCCTTGCGTTTGCAGGATGAAGCGGCCGTCGAATTTCAGGCTCGAGCCGAGCATGACGGTGAGCACGATCGCCTCGCCGAGGAGCTTGGCCACCGGCGGCGGATAATCGTGACTGTTCAGGATGGCATCGACGGCCGGGCCGAGCCGCACGATGCGGCCGCGCAGATCCAGCGCCTTGACCGCGAACGGCAAGATCGTGTCATCGAGACCGGTCCGATCCGGCTCGCGGACGGGAATGGCGAAATCGGGATTGTTCATCGCGCCCTAAATATAGGTGTCGAAAGCCCGATTGTGAGCCCATTGCGGCCCTTTGTGAGCAATTGCACATCGCTTACAAAGGCTCGGCTTACAAAGGCCGAGACAAGAACGAAATCTGAAAACCGCGGGACTACCGCCCGCCAGCGTGCAGGCACCAGGCCAAAATGCCCTTCTGCGCGTGCAGCCGATTCTCCGCCTCGTCGAAGACCACCGACTGCGGACCGTCCATGACTTCGTCGGTGACCTCTTCGCCGCGATGCGCGGGCAGGCAGTGCATGAACAGGGCGTCCGGCTTGGCCCGCGCCATGAGGCGGGCATTGACCTGGTAGCGCTTGAGGAGATTGTGCCGGCGCGCGCCGTTGCGGTCGCCCATCGACACCCAGGTGTCGGTGACGACGCAATCGGCGCCTTTCACCGTTTCCTCCGGATCGGCGCCGATGGTGATATCGGCGCCGGACGACTTGATCCACTGGATCAGGGGCTTTTTCGGCGCCAGTTCCGGCGGCGAGGCGACACGCAAGCGGAAATCGAAGCGCTCGGCGGCGTGCATCCAGGAGGTGAGTACGTTATTGGCATCGCCGGTCCAGGCCACGGTGCGGCCGCGGATCGGGCCGCGCTTCTCCTCGAATGTCAGAACGTCGGCCATGACCTGGCACGGATGCGAGCGCCGCGTCAGGCCGTTGATCACCGGTACCGTGGCGTGGCGCGCCAGTTCGGCCACGTCATCGGGGTTCAGGGTGCGGATCATGATGGCGTCGATATAACGCGACAGAACGCGCGCGGTATCGGCGAGCGTCTCGCCGCGGCCGAGCTGCATTTCCTCCGCGGTGAGCAGGAGCACGTCACCACCGAGCTGGCGCATGCCGACCTCGAACGACACGCGCGTGCGCGTCGAAGGCTTCTCGAAAATCATCGCCAAGGCCTTGCCGGCAAGCGGACGCGCAGCGCCCGCCGGCTTCGACTTCATGACCCGCGCATCATCGATCATTGCCCGCAGATCGGCGGTCGGAATATCGGAAAGCTCGAGGAAGTGACGAACGTCGCTCATCGCGCCGCCTGTTCCTTCTGTTTGCCGTCGCGCGAGCGGGCAAGCGTGGCGCAGGCGCGGTCGAGCCGCGCCACGCCCTCTGCGATCTCCTGCTCGCTGATGATGAGCGGCGGCAAGAGGCGCATGACATTGTCGCCGGCGGATACCGTGATCATCTTTTCGGCGCGGCAGGCATCGACCAGTTCCGCGACCGGAACCACGGCCTTGAGTCCGACCAGCAGCCCCTCGCCGCGCACTTCGGCGATGACCGCCGGATAGCGGTCCTTGATCTCGGCGAGCTTCTGTTTCAATACCAGCCCGGTGCGTTGCACCCGCTCGAAAAAGCCCGGCGCCAGCATGACATCGAGCACGGCATTGGCCGCGCTCATCGCCAGCGGATTGCCGCCGAAGGTCGAGCCGTGGGTGCCGGCCGTCATGCCCTTGCCGGCCTCGGCGGTGCCGAGGAACGCGCCGACCGGAAAACCGCCGCCCAGTGCCTTGGCGAGCCCCATAATGTCGGGCGTGACGCCGACGCGCTGATGCGCGAACAGATATCCGGTGCGACCCATGCCGGCCTGCACTTCGTCGAATATCAAGAGCAGTCCATGGGTGTCGCACAGCTCGCGCAGCGCCTTGAGGAAGGACGGCTCGACCACGCGCACGCCGCCCTCACCCATGACCGGCTCGATCAGGATCGCCGCCGTCTCCGGGCCGATGGCGCGCTTGACCGCTTCGATGTCGCCGAACGGAAGCTGATCGAAGCCTTCGACCACCGGGCCAAAACCTTCGAGATATTTCTTCTGTCCGCCGGCAGCGAGCGTCGCCAGCGTCCGGCCGTGGAACGCGCCCTCGAAGGTGATGATGCGATACCGCTCCGGCGCGCCGTTCGTCGCGTGGTATTTGCGCGCCATCTTGATGCAGCCTTCCATGGCCTCGGCGCCGGAATTGCAGAAGAAGACCACCTCGGCAAAGCAGGAGTCGCACAGACGCTGCGCCACATGCTCGGCCTCCGGAATCTCGTAGAGATTGGAGACGTGCCAGAGTTTCTGGGCCTGCGCGGTCAGCGCCGCCACCAGATGCGGGTGGGCATGGCCGAGCGCGTTGACGGCGACGCCGGAGGTAAAATCCAGATAGCGCTCGCCGTCCGTCGACGTCAGCCATACGCCTTCGCCCCGCTCGAAAGCGAGGTGAACGCGCGCGTAAGTTGGCAACAGATGCGATGTCACGGGTTAGGTCCGAAGCCGCCGCGCGGCTTTTTGCGCGGCTAAAATGCAATGTGCCGCCTCTCCGGGCGGCACGGAGCGATATTTTATTTGGACGCGCCCCACTGTCAACACAGGATAATTAGGCGTTCCGGACTCGTTTTGTACCCATATCATCCACATAGCAGCATGAATGTGTGGAAGTGGCTTGTGCGACTCTTGCGCCGGAGTCCCGCCATATTGTAGCATTTTTCTCGTCAAGTACGACATGTCGTGCGGCGGACAGTCATCTGAAGCGTTGTCGGTTGAGTACGTGTTGGGCGGCGGTGCGTCGCCCGGCGTGGCGATGGATTCTGCCAAGGCCAGAATTTTGGCCCGACGCATAGCGGTGAGGAGAATTTGCTCATGTCGTGGACGGACGAGCGCGTCGAGCTTCTGAAAAAGCTGTGGTCGGACGGCCTTTCGGCCAGTCAGATCGCGGCCGAGCTCGGCGGCATTACCCGCAATGCGGTGATCGGCAAAGTGCACCGGCTGGGACTTTCCGGCCGCGCCAAGAGCACGTCGAGCGCCGCGCCGCGGCAACGCAAGGCGCGCGCGCCTTCGCATATGTTGCGCAGCATCGGCCGGCCCGCGATCCGCGGCAACACCGCGCTGGCGCATGCTTATGACATCGAAGCGGAAGCCGAGCCGGAACTGATCGACAACATCATCCCGATCGGCCAGCGCCGCACCATTCTCGAATTGAACGAGCAGACCTGCCGTTGGCCGGTCGGCGATCCCAGCAGCGGCGACTTTTTCTTCTGCGGCGGCAACACCATCGGCGGCTTGCCCTATTGCGCCTATCACTCGCGCGTGGCCTATCAGCCAGCGAGCGACCGGCGCCGCGACAAACGCCCGCCGCCGCGGTGATCCGCGCGCGCGGCGGACTTCACGACAACGATCATCTGTCATGCCCCGCGTCAGCGGGGCATTTTTTATGCGCGACAGATTCAACAGGCTTACGCCCTGCGCAGGTCAAGATAAAGGCTTCAGCGCGCAGCGACGTCAGCTTGCTTTGCCGAAACGGTCGTCCAGCGAATAGCCGGCGCCGCGCACCGTGCGGATCGGATCCGTCGTGTGGCCGCGGTTGAGCGCCTTGCGCAAGCGGCCGACATGCACGTCGACTGTGCGCTCGTCGATATAGACATCGCTGCCCCAGACGCCGTCGAGCAATTGCTCCCGCGAAAACACCCGGCCCGGGCGTTCCATCAGATATTCGAGCAGGCGGAATTCGGTCGGCCCGAGATCCACGGGGCGGCTGGAGCGCGACACGCGCTTCTTCTCGCGGTCGAGCTCAAGATCGCCGATATTGAGGATCATGGCGACGCGCTCGGGGCTGGCGCGGCGCAATAGCGCGCGCACCCGCGCCAAGAGCTCCGGCACCGAGAACGGCTTGACGATATAATCATCGGCGCCGGTGGCGAGCCCGCGCACGCGTTCGCTTTCCTCGCCGCGGGCGGTGAGCATGATGATCGGCAGGCTTTGCGTCTGCGGCCGCGCCCGCAGCCGCCGGCACAGTTCGATCCCGGACAAGCCCGGCAACATCCAGTCGAGAACGACAAGATCCGGCGCGGTTTCTTTGAGCCGCGTATCGGCATCGTCGCCGCGCGTCACCGCATCGACCTCGTAGCCCTCGGCTTCGAGGTTGTAGCGCAGCAGCGTGGTCAGCGGCTCCTCGTCTTCCACGATGAGGATGTTGGCACCCATCCCGGTCTCCTATTTTTGCAGCGTGGCTGCCGGAAAGCTCGTGGTGTCACCCTTGGGACGCTGGTCGGTAATCGGACGGCCTTCGATCATGTAATAGACGGTCTCGGCGATGTTGGTGGCGTGGTCGCCCATCCGCTCGATATCCTTGGCGCAGAACATCAGATGCATGCAGAAGGTGATATTGCGCGGGTCTTCCATCATGTAGGTCAACAGCTCGCGGAACAGCGAGGTGCACATCGAGTCAATTTCCTCGTCGCCGTTCCACACCGCGAGCGCGCCCTGCAGATCGCGGCCGGCATAGGCGTCGAGCACTTGCTTGAGCTGGCCGAGCACGAGCGCCGACATATGCTCCACGCCGCGGATCAGCTTTTGCGGGTAAAAATCGCCGTCGAGCGCGACGACGCGCTTGCCGATATGCTTGGCGTGATCGCCGATGCGCTCGAGATCGTTGCAGACGCGCATGGCGCCGACGCATTCGCGCAGATCCACCGCCATGGGCTGCCGCCGCGCGATGGTCAGGATGGCCTTCTCCTCGACTTCGCGCTGCATGGCATCGATGGCGGGATCGGTGGCGATCACGCGCTCGCCGAGCTCGATGTCGCGATCGACCAGAGCCTGAACGGAATCCGCGATCTGCCGCTCCGCCAAGCCGCCCATTTCGGCGACCTGGCGGGTGATCTCCTGCAGATCGGTATCGAAGGCCTTGGCGGTGTGATCGAGCCGCGTTGTCGTTGTGTTGGTGGAATCGGTCATGTTTGTTATCCGAAGCGGCCGGTGATGTAGTCTTGGGTACGCTGATCCTGCGGCGAGGTAAACATCTTGCTCGTCGCGTCGAACTCGATCAGCTCACCGAGATACATGAAGGCGGTGAACTCCGAGACGCGCGCGGCTTGTTGCATGTTGTGGGTGACGATTGCGATCGTATAGTCGTCCGTCAACTCGTCGATCAGTTCTTCGATCTTGGCGGTGGAGATCGGATCGAGCGCCGAGCAAGGCTCGTCGAACAGGATCACTTCGGGCCGCACCGCAACGGTGCGGGCGATGCACAGCCGCTGCTGCTGACCGCCGGAGAGGCTCTGGCCGTTGGCATGTAGCTTGTCCTTGACCTCGTCCCACAGAGCGGCTCGCCGTAGCGACGTCTCGACGCGGCCGTCGAGCTCCGATTTCGGCATCTTTTCGTAGAGCCTGATGCCGAAGGCGATATTCTCATAAATGGACATCGGGAACGGCGTCGGCTTCTGGAACACCATGCCAACGCGCGCGCGCAGCAAATTGAGATCCTGCCGCGGCGACAGGATATTGCCCCCATCGAACAAGACTTCGCCGGTGGCGTGCTGGCGCGGATAAAGGTCGTACATCCGATTGAGCACGCGCAGCAATGTCGACTTGCCGCAGCCCGAGGGACCGATAAAGGCGGTGACCTTGTTCTCATAGAGGGAAAGCGTGATCGATTTCAGCGCCCGCGATTCGCCGTAGAAGAAATTGAGGTCGCGGATCGTGATTTTGTCCTTCAGGTTCGCCCGATCGGCCGCGGCATGACTGACGGCGGGAACGGACACTGAAGCAACGCTGCTCATGCTCATGACTGTTTTCCTGCGACAAGGGCGCGTGCGCTGATGCTCAAAGCGAGCACGGCAAGCGTGATGATCAGTGCACCGGTCCAGGCCAACGCTTGCCAGTCGTGGTAGGGGCTGAGCGCGAACTGGAAGATGATGACCGGCAGGCTGGCGATCGGCGCGTTGAGGTTCGTGCTCCAGAACTGATTGTTGAGCGACGTGAAGAGCAGCGGGGCCGTCTCGCCACTGATCCGAGCGACAGCCAGCAGAACACCGGTCACCATGCCGGCGCTCGCCGCGCGATAACAGATGTGCCTGATCGTCAAGGAGCGCGGCAAGCCGATGGAGGTCGCCGCCTCGCGCAGTGCATTCGGGACCAGCGTCAACATGTCTTCGGTGGTGCGCACGACAACCGGTATGACGAGGACCGCAAGGGCAACGCCGCCAGCCCAGCCGGAGAAATGTCCCATCGGCGCGACCATGATTTGGTAGATGAACAGGCCGATCACGATGGACGGCGCGCTGAGCAGAATATCGTTGATAAAGCGCACCACGCTCGACAGGCGATCATAGCGGCCGTACTCGGCCATATAAGTGCCGGCGAGAATGCCGATCGGCGTGCCGATCACGACGGCGATGATCGTCAGGACGAGGCTGCCGACGATGGGATTGAGCAGCCCGCCGGCCGAGCCGGGCGGCGGCGTCATTTCGGTGAATACCGCGACCGAAAGGCCGCTGAAACCTTTCCACAGCAGCGCGCCCAGGATCAGCACCAGCCAGCCCAGGCCGAGCCCCGTCGCAGCGAAGGCCAGCGCCGTCGCGATGATGTTGGTGCGGCGGCGGCCGGAATAGCGAGAGGGTGAGATCGTGTCCGGCATAGTGTTTACCCGATCCGTCGTTCGATGCGCATCAGCATGTAACGCGCTATCGCGAGCACAATGAAGGTAATGACGAAAAGGATCAGGCCAAGCGTAATCAAGGCTGAAGTGTACAAATCTCCCACCGCCTCGTTGAATTCGTTGGCGATCGTCGCGGAGATGGTGGTGCCGGGTGCCAGAATAGAGGCCGAGATCCGGTGCGCGTTGCCGATGACGAACGTCACCGCCATGGTTTCGCCAAGCGCACGGCCCAGCGCGAGCATGATTCCGCCGATGACGCCGACCCGGGCATAGGGCAGCACCACGTTGCGCACAACTTCCCAGGTCGTGCAGCCAAGACCGTAGGCCGCTTCCTTGAGCACGCTCGGCACGGCCTCGAACACGTCGCGCGTGATCGAAGTGATGAACGGCAGCACCATGATGGCGAGGATCAGCCCCGAGGTCAGCATGCCGATGCCATAGGGCGGTCCGGCAAACAGCGACCCAATGCCCGGCACGTTGCCCAGCGTATTGATCAGGAACGGTTGCAATGTCGCTTGCAGAAACGGGGCGAAGATGAAAAGGCCCCAGATGCCGTAGATGATGCTGGGAATGCCGGCGAGCAGCTCGATCGCGATGCCGATCGGCCGCCGCAGCCATTTGGGGCAAAGCTCGGTGAGAAAGAAGGCGATCATCAAGCCCACGGGAACGGCAATCAACATGGCGATGAACGACGTGAGGATCGTGCCGTAGATCGCCGGCAGTGCGCCGTAATTGTCCGTAACCGGATTCCACCGCTCACTTATCAGGAAGCCGAAGCCGAAGGTGCGGATCGCGGGAATCGAGCCTTCGATCAGCGAAATAACGACGCCGCTCAGCAGCAGCAACACGCCAACCGCGGCGGCGCGCGTCAAATGGCGAAACATCGCGTCGCCGAGTCGCAATCGACCAAGGGCCTTTAGGCGCGTTACAGCCTCGGCCGGGATCGCTACTCGGTCCGATAACGCAACATCGACCACTGGTCGTCTCCTCATATTTTGCATCGGCTCTCCGTCGCGTCCGAGTCGGGAGAGCTAATCAAGCGTCATAGCGTCCGTTAGACAAGACGCTATCGGGGGTGCGGTGCAAAAGAGAAAAGGCGCCAACAGGCGCCTTTTCCCGCATTAGGTTCTCAGTAGACGGGCTTACCGTCGGAGCTCTTGATCTTGTCTTTCCAGCTCTTCTCGATCAACGCCACGGTGCTGTCCGGCATCGGAACGTAGTCGAGGTCCGACGCCATCTGCTTACCGTGCTTGTAGCCCCAATCGAAGAATTTGAGGGCTGCAGCCGAGTCGCCGGCGTCGGTCGGCACCGTTTGCATCAAGATGAACGTCGAACCGGCCACCGGCCACGACTTGTCGCCGGCCGCGTCGGTCATGATCACGTGGAAGTCCGGCGCGCTGGTCCAATCGGCTCCGGCAGCGGCGGATTGGAACGCCTCCATCGTCGGCGACACGGTCTTGCCGGCGTGGTTGACCATCTTGGCATAGGTCAAGTTGTTCTGCTTGGCGTAAGCGTATTCGACGTAACCAAGCGCGCCCACGGTCTGGCCGACATTGTTGGCAACGCCCTCGCTGCCCTTGGCGCCGATACCGACCGGCCATTCGACCGCGGTATTTTCACCGACCTTGGACTTCCAATCCGGACTGACCTTGGAAAGATAGTTCGTCCAGATGAAGGTGGTGCCTGAACCGTCCGAGCGATGCACGACGGCGATCGCGGTGGCAGGCAGGTTGACGCCGGGATTGAGTTTCGCGATCGCCGGATCGTTCCACTTCGTAATATTGCCGAGGAAGATCTGAGCGATGGTCGGGCCGTCGAGCGTCACTTCGCCCGGCTTGATACCGGGCAAGTTCAAGAGCGGCACGACCGAGCCGTTGATGACCGGGAACTGAATAAAGTTGTTCTTGGCGACGTCTTCGGGCGCCAGCGGCATGTCGGTGGCGCCGAAGGT
The DNA here is from genome assembly GCA_963746715.1 of uncultured Alphaproteobacteria bacterium. Lineage (GTDB taxonomy): Bacteria > Pseudomonadota > Alphaproteobacteria > Rhizobiales > Xanthobacteraceae > BOG-931. The sequence continues at coordinate 187,332 of CAVVCW010000013.1, forward strand.
GACGGTCTTGGCGGTGATCTGCTTGATGCCGCCGCCGGAACCGATCGACTGATAATTCAGACCGATGCCGGTATCCTTCTTGTATTGGTCCGCCCACTTGGCGAGAACCGGATAAACGAAGGTCGAGCCGGCGCCGGTGATATCGCCGGCGGCGGCGGGAAGCACCGACGCGGCAAGAATGCCGGCGACGGCGAGTGTTGTCAGATGTTTCACGTCCATCTCTCCTGTGAGTAGAACTTCGGGCGACGCGGGTCGCCGAGCTGAATGCTGGTCAAAGTCCCGGTCTGAGTTCCGATCGAAGTCGGCTTTACGTCCCTGTAGGGAGCTTCCGTTGAGCTCGCAGTTGGTCTGAAGCACGCTGTACGAGGATTGGCCCGATAAGGGCCGAACCGCAGCGGGGCATGCTTATGTTCGGCACATCACGGTTCTATGAGCCGCACATGACAATCGGATGACAGTATAAGTGACTGATAGAGCGGCAATTTAGCGCGGATGCGCGGGAACTGCGGTGGGCAAATGAACCGTGAATGTGGCGCCCGCTCCCGGCGCGCTATCGATGGTCAAACGGCCACGGTGGCGGTTAAGGATGTGCTTGACCAGTGCCAGTCCGAGTCCGGTTCCGCCTTGGGCGCGGCTTTCCCCGACATCGACCCGATAGAAACGCTCGGTGAGCCGCGGCAGATGTTCAGGCGCAATGCCGGGGCCGTAATCGCGCACGCTGACCAGCGCCTCGGGCTCGCCGTCGGCGGATGAGCCGGTTGCCACCTTGATGTCGACGCGCCGACCGGCAGCGCCGTATTTGAGCGCGTTCTCGACCAGGTTCTCGAAGACGCGGACCAATTCGTCGTGATCGCCGTGCACCGTAAGCGCATTGCCGGCATCGATGTGCAGGCTGACGCCGCGATCGCGCGCCAGCGTTTCCAAGCCGTCGGCGACCTGGCGGACGATCGGCACCAGATCGGCCGGCGTGTCGGGACGGCGATGCGCATTGAGTTCGATGCGCGACAGCGACAGCAGGTCGTCGATCAAGCGCGCCATGCGCCGCGCCTGCTCCTGCATGATGGCCAAGAAGCGTTCACGCGCTTTAGCATCTTCGCGGGCAGATCCTTGCAGCGTTTCGATAAAGCCGAGCAGCGCCGCGAGCGGGGTGCGCAATTCATGGCTGGCATTGGCGACGAAGTCGGCGCGCATTTCCTCGACCCGGCGCAGCGGGGTGAGATCGTGAAACGTCATCAGCACCAGATCGGGCCGCTCCGCATTGGCGCCGCGCTTGACCGGCATGATGATGGTTTCGAACCAGCGGTCGAGCGGCACGCGCTCGAAATAAACGACGCGCTGCTCCTCGCCTTGCGACGCGGCGCGGCCGATGGCCTCGATCAGTTCCGGCATGCGAAGGGCAAACGAGACCGGCTCGCCCTGCCGCAAGGCCGGCGCGAGCGCACGGGCGCGCTCGTTGAGCGCCAGCACCCGGCCATCGCGATCAAGTGCAACGACGGGATCCGGCAAGCCGGCAACGACGGCACGCAGCAGATCGTCGCCGCCCTCGGCAATGGCAATCGGCTTAAGACGGCGCTCTTGCTCTTCGCCGGTGCGGACCGCGAATGCGGCAGCAGCGGCAACGATGGCAAAGCCGGCGAGCGCATAGGAATAAGGCAGCGCGCCCGCCAAGGCCAACGCGGCAAACACAAGCGCCGCCGCCGCGATCACCAACCGCGCGCCGCGCCAGCGTCTGTTTGTCAATGATGCCCGGTCTTCCGCCAAGCTCATGAAATTCCTCGCGGCAACGCGTTCCCCCGGCGGATCGCAATGGATCACACGGAGTGTCGCCGCAAGCTTACGGCGGCGGCGACGACGCTTGATTTATGCGACGCGCGGCACGGCTGAGCAAGGCTTCGCGAATTCCAAGCACGGCAAGCGAGATCACAAAAGGAATGATGTAATAAAGCAGGCGGAACAACAGCAGCCCGGCAAGCAGATCTTCCTTGTCGAATTGCCACAGCGCCACCATCATGGCGGCATCGAACACGCCGAGACCGCCCGGCGCGTGACTGGCGAAACCCAACAAAGTTGCGGCAACGAAGATCACGGCGACCGTGACAAAGCCGAGATTGGGTTCGTCGGGCACCAGCATATACATCGCAGCCGCACAGCAGCCGAGATCGATGATGCCGATGGCGATCTGAACGAGCGTCAGCGGGCCGCCGGGCAGCGTCACTTGCCAGCCGTCGCGGCCGATCACCCGCGGCTTGACCCAAACCCACGCGACGTAGCCGACAAGCATTGCCAGAATGACGAGCGCGATCGTGCGGTTGCACCACAGCGGCAATTGATCGATGGCGCGCGCGGCTTGCGGCGACTTCAGTACGCCGAGCCCAAGCACGGTGGCGTTGCCGAGCCAGAAGGTCAGCCCGGCCAGGAAACAGATCTTGGTGACCTCGATGACGCTCAGCCCCCAGTTCGAATAGATACGATAGCGCACCGCGCCGCCGGAAAAGACGCTGGCGCCGACATTGTGGCCGACGGCGTAGCTGGTGAAGCCGGCAAGCGCGGCAACCCGATAAGGCACTTCCGGACGGCCGATCGCGCGCAGCGCAAACAGATCGTAGAAGGTGAGCGTCAGATAGCCGGCGACGACGAACAGGCCGGCAATGATAAAGGTCTTCCAGTCGGTCGCGTCGATGGCGTCGATCAGCGCGTCGGGATCGACGTCGCGCAGAATGCGGTAAAGCACGACCGCGGCGATCGTGATCATGGTCAGGCTGATCAAGACGCCGAGCTTGCGCAAGCCGAACTTGCGATCGAAGAAGTGCGCGTGACCGCGCAGCGACTTCAAAAGACCGCCCTCCGGACCGGCTGCCTGTGCATCCATCAATAATTCTCGTTCCGCTTCTTGTTCCGTCCGAGGTCTTGGGGATCCGTGCCGGCGATCGAGCCGTAAGCTTGCTTAGGAAAGGCCGAGCCTAAAGCCGAGGGTATAGAGGCAGGATACATATTTCGGTGTTCCCGTAATGCCGAAACTCGCAGCGGAATATGTCGCAAACACAAGCAAAATCGGAATCGGACGCCCGCAGGAACCGGCCCCCACTAGCAGATGTTTTCCGGCGGCGCGAGGGCGGGATTCCACGTCATCCGCCCCCTTTATCTGGGTCTGTATCGTTACTTAAATACAACCAGGCTGGCGCGATGTTTGGCCACACCCCCATCTGCCAACCCTCTGACAAGCCTCGGCGACGCCTGCTATCGTGGCCGCAAATCGTTGAGGAAACGCTCCCATATCGCAGGCCGCTACGAAAAAGCCGAAAAAGCATCAAGAGAGGGCATCATGAACGATCTTCCCATCGCACGACGCACCCTGATCGCGGGCGCGGGTCTTGGAATTGGCGCGGGCCTTATTGGCGGCGTAGCGCCGGCGCGGGCGGAGGCTGCAGAACCCGCAGCAGGCAATATCTGGAGCGGCGAATATTGGGCCAATAAGGGCGATGTGAAGCTGTTCATGTATCGAAAGCGCGTCGGTGCGCCGGCTGCAGGCGCGCAGCCGCTTCCGGTGCTGTTCCTGGTGCACGGCTCGTCGCTGTCGTCGCTGTCGAGCTATGACCTGACCGTTCCCGGCAAAGGCGAATATTCGCTGATGGATGTCTTTGCCCGTTACGGCTTTGACGTCTGGACCATGGACCACGAAGGTTACGGGCGCTCGACTGTCACATCGAGCAATTCCGACATCGCAAGCGGCGTCGCCGACCTCACCGCCGGCCTGGATGTGCTGCAGCGCGAAACCGGACGGACGAAATATCACGTCTTCGGCAAATCCTCCGGCGCCATCCGCGCTGGCGCCTTTGCCCAGGCCAAGCCCGATCGCGTCGAACGGCTGATCCTCACCGCCTTCACCTATAAGGGTAACGGCGCCGACGAGATCAAGCGGCGGCAGGAACATCTCGCCGAATTGCGCGCCAGCCCGCGGCGCAAGCGCGACGCCGCCATGATCCATTCGATCTTCAGCCGCGACGGCCATCCGTCCGCCTACGATCCTGCCGTTGGCGATGCGCTCGTCGCCAATGAAATGAAATACGGCGATAGCGTGCCGGCCGGCACTTATATCGACATGGCGGCGAACCTGCCGCTGGTCGATCCGACCAAGGTGACGTGCCCGGTGCTGATGACGCGCGGCGAATGGGACGGCAATTCGACCAATGCCGACCTGCTCGACTTCTTCGCGCAACTGCCGAACGGCGACCGGCAATATGTGGTCCTGCCGAATACGTCGCACAGCGAAGTCTTCGGCAAGAACCGGCAATTGCTGTGGTACGCGATGAAGAACTTTCTCTCCGAGCCGGCGTCGGAAGCGAGCTGAGGCGCGAGCTAAAGCTCGCCACCGACAAAAAACTCGCGCAGTTCCTTGTAGGTCTGTTCCGGCGCCTCCTCCATGAGGTAGTGCCCGCTCGGCACCGATCGCGCGCCGCGGATATCGGTGGCATAGCGCTTCCAGATTTCGGCGGGCGCGGGCTTTGAATTCCTGCCGACGCCGCCGGTCGCGCCCCACAACACGAGCAGCGGCAAGGTCACTCTCTTGCCGGCGTCGAAATCCTTGGTGTCCATCTCGAAGTCGATGCCTGCCGTCGCGCGATAATCCTCGCACATGGCGTGGACGGTCGCGGGATTACGAAAATAGCGCTTGTATTCGGCGAGCGCCGCCGGATCGAAGAAGCTCAGGCCTTGCTTGGTCTTCGCCAATTTCTTCTCGATGAAGAAATCCGGCTCCGCGCTCATCAGCCGTTCGGGGAAATCGTAGGGCTGGATCATGAACAGCCAGTGCCACGAAAACGTGGCCCAGGCCTTGTTCATGTTGTTGTAGATATGATGCTGCGGGACGATGTCGAGGATCGCGGCGCGCGCGATCTTTTCCGGACGATCGAGGCACATGCGGTGCAGCACACGAGCGCCGCGATCATGCCCGGCGCAATAGAACTTGTCGAAGCCGAGCTGCTCCATCACTTCGAACTGATCCTGGCCCATGGCGCGGAACGAATAGTTCTCGTGATTGTCGCCGCCCGGCACTTTTTCGGAATCGCCATAGCCGCGCAGATCAGTGGCGACGACGGTGAATTCTTCCGCAAGTTTCGGCGCGAATTTCTGCCACGACAGATGGCTGAATGGATTGCCGTGGATAAGCAGAAGCGGCGGGCCTTTGCCGCCTTTGAGCGCCACGATGCGCGCGCCTGAAGTCTTGATCTCGCTCTTGGTAAAGCCTTCGAAAAACATCGGGCGTCTTCTCCACTCTTGCAATTGCCGGCGGTGTTGTTGTCTTTAGGCCGCGGATGATCGAGTAAATCACTGGGTGCCGCAACCGCCAATTGGCGCACGCAACGCCCGCATAAAACCAACGTAAAGGGAAGAAAATGCCGCCGTCAGATATCGACCCGCAATCCGGATTCCGCCTGCCGCTGCCCAAGCGCGAGGACTTGGACGAAGCCGGCAAGCGCGCCTATGACCGCGCCAATACGCCGGGCAAGACCATCGTCGGCCTGCGCGGACCGGCGGGCATCCATCTCTACAGCACCGGCACGGTCGACGCGCACAACGCGCTGAACTCGTATCTGCGTTTTCAGACCGGGTTCGATCCGAAAATCCGCGAGGTCGCGATCCTTGCCGTCGCCCGCGAAATGGACAGCCGGTTCGAATGGGCGGCGCACGAACCGGAAGCTTTGCAAGTCGGCGTGCCGGCCGACATCATCGACGTCATCAAGCATCGCAAAAGCACCCAAGGCATCGACGAGACTTACGCCGCCATCATCGAGCTCGGCCGCGAGGCCGTCGGCAAACACAAGGTCACGTCAGCCGCTTTCGCCCGCGTCAAAGCCTTGTTCGAGCCGACCAAGCTGGTGCAGCTCGTCATGCTGATGGGCGTTTATGCGAGTACGGCGATCCTGCTTGCCGCCTTCGACATGCAAGTGCCGGACGGCAAGCCGCAATTGCCGGTGGCGTAACTACGCTACACAGCCCGTCATGGCCGGACTTGTTCCGGCCATCCACGTTTTTGTTCGGCACTGCAGTAAGACGTGGATGCCCGCGACATAGGCGAGCGAAGCGACGCCGTTCTTCGAACGGCTATGCGCGGGCATGACACGCAACTGAATTCCCACTTTTAAAGAAGTGGGCGCGTCACTTCTTCTTGTCGAAGCCCAACTCGCTCCAACGCGATTTGACCGCATCGATGTCTTTTTTCTCCGGCCACACCGTCGGCGGGAAGCGCGCGCCGCCGAGATCGGGATCGGGATCGTGGTCGAGATTGATCGTGGCGTCGATCAGCATGCGGTTCCACTTGCCCGTGCCGTACAAGGACGTATTGCGGTCGCGCTTGCGCGTTGACGGATCGAGCCCAAGCCCGAAGGTCGCCGGCATGATGACGATATCGTCGTCGCCGGCATTGACGCGATAGGCGATCGCCCAATCCACCGCGGCATAGTCATGAATATCAATATCGTCGTCGACCACGGTGACATGCTTGTAGCGCACGTGGCCGGCGGACGAGCCCCACAGCGCATTGGCGACTTGCTTCGCTTGGCCGCGATAGCTCTGCTTGATCTGCACGAAGATGTTCACGCCGGCCTGCACCGGCGGGCACCACACGTCGGTGATGCCCGGCACGCCCGCGCGGTCGAGCACGTTCCACGCCGTCGCCGCACGCATGATCGAGGAGCACATGCCGTTCTCGGAGAAGCAGCCGGGCATCGAGCCTTCGATGGTGCCGCGGAAGATCGGGTCCTTGCGGTGGGTGATCGCGGTGACGCGGATCGTCGGCTTCGGCGATTTGTCGCCGGCGACATAGCCGGTGACCTCGGCGAACGGGCCTTCCATCATATAGGTCTCGGGATCGAGCCCGAGATAGCCTTCGATCACGATCTCCGCCGTCGCCGGCACGTGCAGATCGACGGTTTCGCATTTGACGAGCTCGACCGGCGCGCCGCGCACCGCGCCGATGACGTCGTATTCGCACAAGCCTTTCGGCACCGGCGAGCCGGCGACAAAGCCGAGCGACGGCTCCCAGCCGATGGCGACCGCGATCGGCATTTCCTTGTGGCCCTTCTCCTGCCACGCCGTCACGTGATGGCCGATATGCTGGGCGCGCCACATCAGGATCGGGATGTGGTTCTTGTCGCCGATCATGCCGCGATAGATGCCGACATTCATGACATTGGTGTCGGGATCCTTGGTGACGACGCCGCCATACGTCATGATGTAACGGCCGCCGTCGAGCCTGTTCCATTGCGGCACCGGCAGTTCGTAAAGATCGACATCGTCGCCTTTGACGATGTTCTCTTTCACCGGGCCAGTCTTGACGACTTTTGGCGCGACGGCCTCGGACAGCACGGTGCGGCCGAGCTTCACCAGTTCGCGCGGATGGGTGTCCGGCGGCAGCCCGAACATCATGGCGACGCGGCGCGCGCTCGACAGGCCGCCGGTGAAGACCTGGCGGCAGCGCGCATTGGCGCCATAGTCCTTGATGTTGCTGAACAGCACTGCGGGCCCGGTGCCGGCGCCCTGCGCCAGCCGCGCGATGGTGCCGAGCTCGATGTCCCAATCGACCTCGGCCTCGACGCGCTGCACTTCGCCCGCCGCATCGAGCGCTTTGATCCATCCGCGTATATCGCCGAACGCTACCGGCTTCCGTTCAGGGCTCATGATTTATGGGGCTTTTATCTCGGTTCGTTTGATCGTCGTGGTGAGTGGCGCGTTCTGCGCTGTCCCGGCGGGGCCTGTCAAGGAATCGGCCAAGCGCAACGCTATCGCGACGCTGCAGCACATAAAAGCATGGCTTGCGCGGTGGCGCCGCGCGCATTGCGGCACGCCCTGTGCATGCGATATGCGGGCAAGCTCGGACCGGCCGTCCGGCCGTCTGTGGGAGGAGTTGGCAAGCGGAGTTTTGGCGTGACGCGTGACGACCGCAGAGTGTTGATTTCGGGCGGCGGCCCGGTTGGGCTTTTGTGCGCGTGGCTGCTCGGCCGCCGCGGCGTGCCGGTGCGCGTGTTCGACCTCAATAGCGGCCCGCAGGCCGACCCGCGCGCGGCAACGACGCATCCGGCGACGCTCGATCTGCTCACCGAAGACGGCCTCGACCGGGACATGGCGCGCGTCGGGCTGGTCGCGCCGATCTTTCAATTCTGGGACCGGCCGAGCGGCGAAAAGGTCGCCGAGTTCGACCACGCCGTGCTTAAAGGCGACACGCAGCATCCTTTCGTCGTGCAGTGCGAACAGTTCAAGACCTCCAATCTCATTCTCGAACGCCTGCGCAAAATGCCGAATGTCGACGTGCTGTTCGACCACGAGGTGATCGGCATGGCGCAGGCGGCGAATTCCGTCAGCGTCGAGGTGCGCGGACCGTCCGGCACAACGTCGCATAGCGGCGCTTATGTAATCGGCGCCGAGGGCGGCCGCAGCACGGTGCGCAAACAGGCCGGTATCGCCTTCGAAGGCTTCACCTGGCCCGAGCGTTTCATCGTGCTGACGACGCCGTTCGATTTCGAGGCGCAGCGCGGCTATTGCTACCGCAGCTATTTTGCCGACCCCGGCGAATGGTGCAATTGCTTCAAGGTGTCCGCCGACGGCCCGCCCGGCCTGTGGCGCACCGTCTATCCGGCCAATCCTTCCCTGAGCGAGGAAGACATATTGAGCGACGCCGGCGTGCAGGCGCGCATCCAGTCGTTCTTTCCGTCCGACCGCGCTTACGAGATCGTGCATCGCAATCTCTACGTCACGCATCAGCGCGTCGCCGAAACCTTCCGCAAGGGCCGCGTGCTGCTCGCCGGCGATTCCGCGCATGTCAACAATCCGATCGGCGGCATGGGACTGAACGGCGGCATCCAGGACGCGGTGAACCTGTCGCAAAAACTCGCCCGCGTCGTACTCGGCGGCGAGCCCGACACGCTGCTCGATCTCTACGATCTGCAACGGCGCACCGTCGCCGTCGAGTTCGTGCAGGAGCAATCGATCGCCAACAAGAAACGGCTGGAAGCGAGCGATCCGGAAACACGCAAGCAAAATCTCGACGAGCTGCGCGCGATGGCCGCCGACCCGCAGCGCGCGCGGCAGTTCCTGCTGCGCACGGCGATGATCGCGAGCCAGAAGCGCGCGGACAGTCTGGAA
>CAVVCW010000014.1:0-15373 GCA_963746715.1 uncultured Alphaproteobacteria bacterium
TTTCGATTTGCAGGCTGCTGCGTAGGCTTTAGAATGATAGCCTCAGTCTTACTGAGCGGCCGCGACTCGGTCATTATGTCGCAAAATAAGCTGTAAGCGGAACGCCAGTGGCCGAGAAGCAGAAACCCATACCGGCGATCGTCAAGAAAGCCGCGCACCTGATAAGAAATCCCGGAGAGGCGACCAAAGCCGATATCAAAAGCATGGCTGCCCGTATTCTGGATGACCAAAAGAACGATCCGGAGCCGCATAAACGGAAGAAGAAATAGCCCACCCAATCCGAGCTAATTAAAAAAGTCGAATGGCGGCGCTTTTGCAGCCGAGCTGATTTTTGACCACAGCGAGTGCGCCAAGACGCTGGCACTCCGCAATAGCATCTCTGACCCATTGGGGATTGGTATGCCTGATCAAGTCTGATCGGACGCCACTTTCCCCTCCAATAATCAGCCAGTCGGGAAATCGACCATCGATGTCCAGCCGGCCGAGAGAACCTATGGCCGGTTCATAACTAACAAAATGAACAACCGATGGGATATTGAGCAAATAAGGAGCCCTTTGCAGGTAGGCGTCGGCATCCTCTGCGGTCGTGCCAAGCCAAACATTGGGATATCCGGCACCCCAATCGTGCGGCAGCATATTTCGAATATTTTGCGGCCGTTTCGTTAGAAGCTGCCAATCCAATTGATCGCACCTGCGAATGAGTTCGAACAAGTCGGATCGCCACACCGAGTTCGACTTGGTTGTCGAACACGTCAGCAAGAGAAGCGCAAAATACGCGTTGTCTGCGTCGATGCTTAATTTGGAAAGATTTGGCTCGCTCGTTCCAGGTGAGAGGGCCGCGCCAATAGACTTCCGTCGTCCGACGACGAGGATAATTTCCCCACCCCACTTGGCCACTTCGCTTTGCCCATTTTTCCGCGTAGCAGAAATCACAGGCCGAGGGCGCGCGCTTAGCCCTGGCGATCTTGGTGCATCCCACCCACGGATTAAACGTGGAATCCGTCCATTCAATTTTCGATCGAGCGCCCATGAACTCGCTACTTCTTTGCGTTGTGGACATCAGTATCACATACGGGAGTTAAAGAACAAAGAGTGAACATGGTCTCTCTTCTAGAGACTTATTGACAATTGTCACTGTTTAAGTTACATTCTGCTCCGAATCTCGCTCTGTAAGGGACGCCGGTCGCGAGGGTGCTCTCGATTGTGCGGAGCGAGTGCGGTGCCCGCGGGCGGAGCGACACACTTCGCACCCGGGCGGACCCGGGGTCGGCTTTCCTCGACGTTCCCACTGATATCCGGCTGTTGATATTAGAGAATATTTAGAGAGCCTTAAGTTGATTGAGATGGCCCGTTTGTTCCGTTGTTGCCTGCTCAGTGCTACCTATATGAGGTCAAGGTAGCACCCGAGGAGAGCGAAATTCCCCGCCTTCGATTGACTAAGTCAGCGATCGACGACCTGCCGGTCTTGTCAAAGGACATTGTCTATTGGGATGCCGGACTTCCTGGCTTCGGTGTGAAGGTGACACCAAAGGCCGAAAGGTCTTCCTGGTCATGTATCGGGTCGCCGGCGCTGGTTCGCGACTGCGCAAATACACGATCGGTCCCTACGGCAGGGTCACGTTGGCGATGGCACGAGGCCAGGCGCAGAAAATCTTTGCCGCCAGGGTCGATGGACGAGATCCCGCTGAGGAAAAGAAGCTATCCCGGCGACGCCTAGTGGTCGATCGTGTCGATGATCTGGTTGAGACATTTATCCGCGAGCGAGTATCGCAAATCAGAACCGCGAAGAAGGTGTCAAACCTGCTCCGTCGAGATGTCCTGCCGTACTGGGGGACCAAGAGCATCCACGACATCAAGAAACGTGACGTCATCGATCTCGTCAGTGAGGTTTCTCAGCGTGCCAAATACTCCGGATATCGATTGCTGAAGACTTTGAAGACCTTTTTTCGGTGGTGTGTCGGTCGTGCGGTCATCGATATTTCGCCTGCGGAGGGCATTTCATCGGATTTTCGAGAAACCAGCCGCGATCGCGTTCTTACTGATGACGAACTGGCTGCTGTACTATGCGGCGCGCGCCGGATGCCTTGGCCATACGGCGGTATCGTGGAATTTTTGGCGCTGACCGGACAACGGCGCGAGGAAGTAAATCAGCTCAAGTGGCATGAAATAGACGAAGAAACGCAGACTTGGTGTATTCCGGCAGTGCGAAGCAAGAACGGCAAGGCGCATATTGTCCATCTCTCAGAGCCGGCCTTGGTCGTGATCGAAGGCCGCCCCCGGAACAGCGAATTCGTTTTTGCAACCTCGATGGGAAAGCACTTTCAGGCCTTCGCGAAGGGAAAGCGAAAGCTTGATGACCTGTGCGATATCGATGGATGGCGGCTGCACGATCTAAGGCGGACTGTTGTTTCAGGTATGGCCCGACTGGGCGTGCCGCCTCATGTCGCCGACAAGATTCTTAACCACCAATCGGGGACTATCTCAGGGGTTGCAGCCGTGTATCAACGGCATGAATTCTTAGCCGAACGGAAGGACGCTTTGGAGAGATGGGGTGCGCACGTCGCAAAACTGCCGAAGTCAAACGTTGAACATTCTGACTAACGCCGGAGTCCTCTTTACCCCCGAAAGCTGCCGCGAAAGTCGCTGATCGGCGCGTCCGCTAAGGGCCAAAAACGGAAGTCGCGCGCCTTGCAGACCCTAGATATGCTACGGTGACGACCGGCCAATCCAAATGGGTCAGACAACCCGTGGGGCGCTATGCACCAGGACGTCCGCTTTTGCACGTCTGCCGACGGCGTGAGGCTTGCCTATGCGGTCAGCGGCGACGGACCGCCGCTCGTGATGTCCGCCACTTGGCTTTCTCATCTCGAGCATCAATGGCAGAGCCTCGCTTGGCGGCCGTGGCTTGAAGCTTTCTCCCGGCAGCACAAACTTTTGCGTTACGACTCCCGTGGGTGCGGTCTCTCAGACCGAGATGCGGGCAACCTTTCATTTGAGAATTGGGTTCACGATTTCGAATGCGTTATCGACGCAGCATCCATCCGACAATTTGATCTGTTGGCTACGTGCTGGGGTGGCCCAGTCGCCATAGAGTATGCTGCCCGCCATCCGGAACGTGTCAGCCGTCTCATCCTCTACGGCACCTACGCGCGCGGGCGATTGCGGTGGACGGATCGCCCGAAAGAAACCGAAAAGGCGCGGGTGTTGCTTGATCTTACGCGGCTCGGCTGGGGACGGGAGAACCATGCCTTTCTGCAAGTCTGGGCTTCGCATTTCCAACCCGGCGGAACGCTTGAGCATTTGCGTTCCTGGTGTGATCAGCAGCGCGCGGCAACCTCCGCAGAAATAGCCGTTCGCTTACTCGAGATCGGTTGGAACGTAGATGTGAGACAAGCCGCTCGTAAGATCAGGTGTCCGGTTTTGATGGTGCATCCCGAGCGCGATGCGGTGGTGCCTATCGACGAAGGCCGTATGCTTGCGAGCCTCATTCCTGACTGCCGCTTCGTCCAGCTCGATAGCGAAAATCATATGCCTCTCGCAGACGAACCCGCTTGGCCGCGCTTGCTCGGCGAGATGCGAAGGTTTCTCGCTGAACCGAGCGGCAACACCGCTGCTGGCAACGCGCTGCCGCTCGATGATCTCACACCGCGAGAGCGCGACGTCCTCGAAAGGATAGCCGAGGGTCTAGATAACTCGGAGATCGCAATAACTCTCGGACTCTCGGAAAAGACGGTTCGCAACCATATTACGCGGGTGTTCGACAAGATTTCCGTAGAACACCGTTACGAGGCCATCGTGCGCGCCCGAGAAGCGGGCCTCGGGATAAACAGCAGGCTGACAAACTCACGTTGACGCGGGACATCTGTCCCTGACATTCCGTGAAGGTAATTGTCGCACCAGGACCTTGGCCTCAAGACATCCACTTGCGCTGACCTCAACCTCCTTCCCCAAGGGCGCGCATGGTGTGTGCCCACGGGACTAAGCTAGAGGAGAGCGCCGTGCCCAAATTCGTGATTGAAAGGGAAATCATCGGAGCTGGAAAACTGCCGAGGCAAGAGCTGCAAGCCATATCGCAGAAGTCATGCAGAGTTTTGCAAAGCATGGGTCCGCAAATTCAGTGGGTCCAAAGCTACGTAACCGATGACAAGATCTACTGCCTGTACATTGCGCCCGACGAAGAGACTGTGAGAGCGCACGCCCAAAAAGGTGGGTTTCCTGCAAACACCATCGCTCGCGTGAGGTCGGTGATCGATCCGACAACGGCAGAATAGTTGCTGAGTGAGGGCGCCAGCGACGGTCGGGATGTCCGCTTTGGGTCATTAGCTGCCGCGACGTCTGACGGCGGCCATGTCTGCTTTACTCCCGAAAGCTGCCGCGAAAGTTATTGATCGGCGCGGCAGCTAAGGGCCAAAAGCAGTCTCGTGCACTGCGGCAAAGAGCCTACCACGCGACGGCAAGCGCGGGGGCGAAGAGTTTACGGCCCGGCTCGTTGGATCCGCGTGTCCAAGTAGTCGATTTTTGCCAGGAATCTCTTCAGCAGGGGCGACGCGTTAGCCTTGTGATAGCCAACCACAAGGTCGATCGTCGGGATTTCTCCGAGGATCTGGCGGGTCACGACCGACCACGGCACGAAGTTTTCGGCGGAAGCTGGCAGTAGCGCAAAGCCGCGCGTTGAAGCCACGAGCGAAATGGCCATGGCGTAATTGTCGATCTCGAAGGCCGGTGCGATGTCGATTGCCGTGCGCTTGAAATAATCGCGGATGACGGCGCGCAGAACGCGCGGCACGTGCGATATGCCGATGTAAGTCTCGCCGATGAGATCGTGCGGGTCGACCGCCGCCGGCGCCGCAAGCCGATGATCGCTCGGCAGCACGACGACGAGCGGCTCCTTGGCGACGAGTTTGAATTCGAGATCGGGTGTCGGTTCGGCGCGCAGAAACGCAACGTCGAGCTTGCCGCGTTGTAGATCGTCGGCGAGCGTCGCCGAGTGATCGCTCGAAACCCGGATCTCGATGTTGGACAGTTCGTCGCGCAACACGCTTGTCGCATGCGGCAGCCAGTCGACTTCCTGCCCGGTGAGAAAACCAATGGCGAAGATCTGCTTGGCCGGTTGCGCGGCACGGCGCGCCGCTTCCGCGGCCGCTTGGGCCTGCGTCAGCGCGAGGCGGGCGTGATCGAGGAAGGCGCGGCCGGCGGGCGTCAATTCCACGCCATGCACGCTCCGGCTTAGCAGTGGCACGCCGACTTCGTATTCGAGATCGCGGATTTGCCGACTCAGCGACGGCTGCGCCGTATGCAGCCGTTTCTCCGCGGCGACCGTGAGACTGCCCTCCTCGGCGACCGCAACGAAATAGCGAAGATGGCGTAGCTCCATGGCCGCCTTCCATGCCTTCTAAGTATGGCGGCCAGCTTACAAAGTCTTGTTCGAGGGAGCTAGGGACACCCATGTCCCCATCGTCCGCGGCATTGGTGAGACGCCATAGTCTCTCAAGCGCTGCCAGAGCTTCCCTTCACCCATGCTCCGTCAGCAAGGCTGGAGCACAAGCGCGAGGATCGGAATATGAGCAACCCAGTAGTCTTGATCACCGGCGGACTCACCGGCATCGGACGTGCCGCCGCCGTCGCTTTCGCTAGGAAGGGCGCGAAGGTGGTCGTTGCCGGTCGGCGTGATGAGGCCGGCAAGGCGCTCGTTAAGGAGCTACGCGCGTTCGGTTCGGAGGCCGAATTCATCAACACCGACGTCCGCAAGGAGGCTGACGTCCGCGCCATGGTCGACAAGACCGTCGCGCGGTTCGGCCGTCTCGATGTCGCCGTGAACAACGCCGCCACCGAAGGTGCGGTCGGCCCGATCACGGACCAGACCGCGGAAAGCTTTGCCGCGACGTTCGAGACCAACGTTCTTGGTGTGGTTCTGAGCATGAAGCATGAGGTGCGCGCCATGCAGGCGCAGGGCAGCGGCAACATCATCAATATCTCCTCGACCTACGGACACGAGGGCGCGGCCGGGGCTTCCATCTATGTCGGCGCCAAACACGCCGTCGAAGGCATCACCAAGTCGGTGGCGCTCGAACTCGCCAAGTCGGGAATTCGCGTGAATGCCGTAGCGCCTGGCCCCACCGACACCGGCATGCTGACGCGCTTTACAGCCACGGCGGAAAACAAAGCGGCGCTGGTGGCGCAGGTTCCGCTTGGTCGCCTCGGCCTCTCCGAGGAGGTCGCTGATGGCATCGTCTTCATCGCGTCGGATGAAGCCAGGTTCATCACCGGCCATATCCTCAACGTCGACGGCGGTCACACCGCGAACTGACCATGTTCGGGCCGCGGCTTCGAACGGCAGGGAAATTCAAAGGACAACCAACATGGGCACTCCTGTCATCCTCATCACCGGCGCCCTGACCGGCATTGGCCGCGCTACCGCGCTTGCCTTCGCCAAGGAAGGTGCAACTGTCGTCGCCGCTGGCCGCCGCGAGGCCGAGGGCAAGGCGCTCGAAGCCGAGCTCCGCGCGCTCGGGGCGCAGGCGGCCTTCATCAAGGCCGACGTGCGCCACGAAGACGAAGTTCGCCGCCTCGTCGATGAAACCATCGCCCGCTTCGGCCGGCTCGACGTTGCTGTCAATAATGCCGGTACCGAAGGCAAGCCCGGGCCGGTCACCGAGCAAACACCTGACAGCTACGCTGCGATGTTCGACACCAACGTGCTCGGCACGCTGTTGAGCCTCAAGCACGAGCTGCGCGTCATGCAGGGGCAGGGCTCAGGCAGCATCGTGAATGTCTCATCGACCATGGGCGAGCGCGGCGCGGCGAACCTGTCGCTCTACACCGCGAGCAAGCACGCCGTCGAAGGGCTTACCAAGTCCGCGGCGCTTGAAGCCGCCGCGTCGGGTGTGCGCGTCAACGCGGTCGCGCCCGGCCCAACCGAAACCGGCATGCTCGACCGCCTCACCGGCACGCCCGACAAGAAAGCGGCGTTCTATGCCGCCGTGCCGCTCAAGCGCGGCGCCAAGCCCGAAGAGATCGCCGACGCCATCGCCTTTCTCGCTTCGGACAAGGCGTCGTTCATCACCGGACAGGTCGTGCGCATCAACGGTGGCAAAACCGCAAGCTGAAACACGACACTGAGAGATTTTTTGTTTTCCACATTCGGAGTTCGATTATGACCGCTCCCACGCATCAAACCGCTCCGACGCAATATGTCGAAGCCAACGGTATCCGCTTCGCGTATCGCCGCTTCGGCAAGGCCGGCACCGTGCCGCTCGTCTTCAACATGCACTTCATGGGCACGATGGATCATTGGGACCCGGCGGTGACCGACGGTTTTGCCCAGGACCGCGAAGTCATTCTGTTCGACAATGCCGGCGTGTCCGACAGTTCCGGGGAGGTGCCGGAGACCTTCGCGCAGATGGGCGCCAATGCCATCGCTTTCATCATTGCGCTTGGGCTCAAGCAGGTCGACGTGCTCGGCTTCTCGATCGGCGGTCTGGTGGCGCAGGAAATCACGCTACAGGCGCCCGATCTCATTCGCCGCCTAGTTCTGGTCGGCACCGGACCGCGCAGCGGTGAGAGTATGGATACTGGCACGCCTGAAGGCAAAGAAATCTTCGGTGCAACCTATGCCAACCCGGACGATCTCTGGCTTCGCGTGCATTTCACGCCGTCCCAGGAAAGCCAGGCGGCCGGACGCGAATTCGTCAAGCGCTTCCGGCTGCGCAGCAAGAACCGCGATCCCGAAGTGAGCCAGCAGGCGGCGCAGGCGCAGCGCGCCGCGATCGGCAGATGGGGCGCCAAGCGCGACCACGCCTGGGATTATCTGAAAGACATCAAGCAGCCCACGCTGGTCGTCAACGGCGGCAACGACGTCATCATCTATACCGTCAACTCCTACATCCTGCAGCAGAACCTGCCGAACGCGCAGCTGATCATCTATCCCGATTCAGCGCACGGCTCGCTGTTCCAATATCCCAAAATATTCGTCCGTCACGTCGCGATGTTCCTCGACCAGGCCGCATAGGGAGAAGCACACCATGCCTAATCTCAGCGGAAAAACCGCACTGGTCACCGGCGCCTCGCGCGGCATCGGCCGCGCCACGGCTCTCGCGCTGGCCAAAGCCGGCGCCTGCGTCCTGGTCCATTATGGCCGCGGCGCTAAGGAAGCCGACGGTGTCGTCGCCGAAATCCGCAAGGCCGGCGGCCGCGCCGAGGCGGTCGCCGCCGATCTTGCGGTTCCGGACGGTGCGCACCAGCTCGCCGAACAGGCGCATCGCATCGTCGGCGAGCGTCTCGACGTGCTGGTCGCGAACGCCGGCATCTCCAAGGCCGCAACTATCGAGGACACGACGATTGCCGATTTCGACAACCTGTTTGCCATCAATGTACGCGCGCCGTTTTTTCTGGTGCAGCAGCTCCTCCCAATTCTGTCGGAGGGATCGAGCGTCATCCTCACCTCGTCGCTCGCGGCACGCGCTGTCGTCGGTACGATCCCCGTCTATGCCGCGACCAAGGGCGCCATCGATACGCTCGTGAAGCACTTCGCCGCAGCGCTTGGCCCACGCGGCATTCGCGTGAATGCAGTTGCGCCCGGCGTCGTCGCCACCGACATGTCGAACTTCACCAAAACCGAGGCCGGACGCGCCTATGTGCTCGGGATGCAAACGTTCAAGCGGCTCGCGGAGCCCGACGATATCGGCGATGTCGTTGCTTTCCTCGCCTCGCATAACGCGCGCTGGATTACCGGGGAGACGGTCCATGTCGACGGCGGCTCGAAGCTCTGAGCGGCGGCAAGCATGCACGCCTCCAGTTCGGCAAACGACGAAACTGAAAAGTGAACCGAGGTGATCCGGTCGGCTAACATCAAACCCCGTCGCCACGGTTCCCCGGTCACACCGCACATTTTTTGTCCAATGCCCGCTTTGGGTCAAAAGCGGCCTCGTGGCCGGAGCAAAGATGCGGCTGCTTTACCCCAAGTAACGGACATGGATGCGGAAGGTGGTCGCGTCCGCTATGGGCCAAAAGCAGACTCAGGCGCTGCAGCAGAGAGCGTTCTCATTCGACTACCTTACGCGCCCTCAGCGGTCGACCTAACGCGTGCCGCGCCGCCGAATGAGGATCGTGGTAGGCGACCTTTTCATGTTGATGTACGAGGAGTTTCGACAGCCTTCTTTGTGGGGCCAAAAACTGTACGAACAACGACGTAGAACACTGGTGTAAACAACAGCCCAAACGCTGTAACGCCGAGCATCCCAGCGAACACGGCGGTGCCCAAGGATTGACGCATTTCGCCGCCCGCACCCGTCGAGACTACAAGTGGTGCTACGCCAAGTATGAAGGCGAAGGAGGTCATCAAAATAGGTCGCAGCCTTGTCCGGGCGGCGCTGACCGCAGCCTCTACGGTCGAGGCTCCTTTTTCCTCGGCTTGTCGTGCGAATTCCACAATCAAAATGGCATTCTTTGCCGCCAAGCCCACGAGGACGACAAAGCCTATTTGGGCAAGCACATCGATCGGCATGTTGCGGGCAAGCAGACCTGTTACCGATGCAAGCAGGCACATCGGGATAATCAAGACGACGGCCAACGGCAGCTTCCAGCTCTCGTATTGCGCCGATAGCACTAGAAATACAAAGAGCGCAGCCGCCCCGAAGACGAGGATCGTGGGTGTGCCCGCCTGCTGCTGCTGGAAGGCAAGATCAGTCCACTCGTAGCCGATGCCCGCAGGAAGAACCTGCCGCGCCAACTCCTCCATTCTGTGCAAAGCGGTACCGGTCGCTACATTCGGTGACGCGACACCCTGGATTTCGGCTGCCGGAAACAGGTTGTAGCGTGGAACGCGATAGGGAGCATTTTCATAGCGGAGGTGGGCAACCGTGCTCACGGGAACCATGTCGTTCGATGTATTCCTGACTTTCAGGCGTCCAATATCCAGGGGATCGGTTCTGAACCCGCCGTCGGCCTGCGCGATCACTTGGTAAGTCCTGCCGAGATAGTTAAAGTCGTTGACGTATTGAGACCCGAGATAGACCTGCAGCGTCGAGAACACGTCCGTCGGCGTAAGCCCCACCTTCTGCGTTCGCTCTCGATCGATGTCAGTGTAAATGGACGGCGATCGGACGTTGAAGAGCGTGAATACGCCGGCGAAGCTTGGATCCTTGTTGGCGGCGGCGACGAGAGCATCGGCTGCTTCGGCAAGTGCTTTCGAACCGACGCCGCCGCGGTCTTGCAACATCAGCTTGAAACCGCCCGCACTGCCGAGGCCCTGCACCGGCGGTGGTGGGATCGTCAGCACGTACGCGTCCTGGATGACCGAGAGCCGCTGCCGCAGGTCCGCGAGCACGGTCGATGCCGTGGTGCCGGCTATCTCATGATTGTAGAGCGACGGGAGTCCGGAAAAGATCGTTCCGGCGTTCGACGCGACCGTGAAAGTCGTCGCGTCCAAACCGGCAAACGGCGCGACGTGTTCGACGCCTCGCGTCGTGAGGATGATCTCGATTGCCTGTTTGAGTACGGTTTCGGTACGATCGAGCGTCGCGCCCGCTGGAAGCTGCACGACGCTGATGAGATAACCCTGATCCTGTTCGGGGATGAAACCGGAGGGCGCGCGGGCAAATTGGAATCCGGCCAGTCCGATCAGCACCGCATAAGCAACCAACATGACGCCGGTGACTTGCACCAGACGGCGCGTCAACCGGCCATAAGACGTCGACAGCCATTCGAAGCCGCGATTAAAGGCAGCGAAACCCCTGCCCACGGTGCGTGTGAGCCAATTTTGACGCGCGCCTTCATTGGGGTCGCGTGGCTTGAACAACACTGCACAAAGCGCGGGGCTCAGAGTCAACGAAACGAAACACGATATGACGGTGGACGCCGCGATGGTGATAGCGAACTGACGGAAGAACAGTCCCGAAATTCCGGAAATAAAGGCCGAGGGAACGAAAACGGCGCAAAGCGTCAAAGCGATGGAAATAAGTGCGCCGCCAACCTCATCCATGGTAGCATAAGCGGCGTCGCGGGGACTCATGCCCCGCTCCAGATTGCGCTCGACATTTTCCACCACGACGATCGCGTCATCGACGACGATGCCGACGGCGAGCACCAATCCGAACAGCGACAGATTATTGAGCGATATCCCAAGCACGTAGAGGATGGAGAACGTCCCGATCAGCGATACCGGAATGGCGATCACCGGAACGATCGCGGCGCGCCAACTCTGTAGAAAGATGCAAACGACCCCGACGACCAATAATATGGCGATGAATATCGTACGGACGACTTCCCTAACAGACTTTCCGACGAAAATCGTGGGATCGTATATGATCTTGTAGCTCACGCCCGGCGGAAAGTCTTTGGCGAGAGTCTCTGTTGTGGTGAGAATTTCGTGCTCGACTTCGAGCGAGTTCGCACCAGGCTGCGCAAATATCAACAGCGGGAGGCCCGGTCCGCGATCGGCGAATGCGGTCGAGCCGTAGTCCGCCGCGCCGATTTCGACGCGGCCGACGTCGCGAACGCGCGTGACCCGCCCCTCGGAGTCCGACTTCAGCACGATTTCAGAGAATTGCTCGGGCGTCGTCAGTCTTCCGAGCGTCTGAACATTGAGTTGATAGGCGTGTTGCGTGGGGGCCGGCGGCTGATTTCAGAATTCCCGCAGATACCTGCACGTTCTGGGCCCGCAGCGCAGCCAGCACGTCGCTGGCGCTGAGGTCGCGCGCGGCGACCTTGTCGGGGTCGAGCCATATGCGCATGGCATATTCGCGGCCGCCCAGAAATTGAACGTCGCCGACGCCCGGGAGTCTCGCCAGCGTATCTTTGATATGGAGCGTCGCGTAGTTCGACAAATAAAGCGTATCGCGCGAAGCGTCCGGCGAATATAAATGCACGGCGATCAGAATGTTCGGCGTCGATTTGCGGACTTGGACACCGAGCCGCTGCACGTCCTCCGGCAATCGCGGCAACGCGTCCTGGACACGGTTCTGCGTGAGCATTTGCGCCACGTTCAGGTCGGTGCCGATCCGGAACGTCACCGTGACGGTCAATTTGCCGTCGCCCGTCGACTGGCTGCTGATGTAGAGCATATTCTCCACACCGTTGATCTCCTGCTCGAGCGGAGTCGCGACTGTTTTGGAAACAGTTTCGGCGGATGCTCCAGGGTATGTCGTCGTGATCTGCACGGTCGGAGGAACAATCTCCGGGTACTGGGCAACGGGCAGGACCAACAGCGCGCCCAACCCGATGAGGGTGATGAAAACGCTGATCACGGTCGCGAAAATCGGCCGGTCGATAAAAGTGTGTGACAGGCTCATTCTAGGCTTGCTCAGTCCTGGCCGGCGAGCGTGGAGTCGTATTTGATGGAACCTTCTTCCGCCGCCACCTTGGCGCCCGGTGCCGCGTGAATTAAGCCGCCGATGATGACTTTATCGTCGGGCTTTAATCCTGACCGGACGATCCGCAATCCGCCACGAATGTCTCCGATTTCAACGATCTTCGGCGTCACCGTTCCGTCCGGCGTCACTGTCATTACGAGTTGTTGAGACTGGTCGAGAGTAACGGCCGCGTCGGGCACCATAAGCGTGGGAGACGGCGGCGACACTGCCAGCCGGACGCGCGCGAATTGCCCTGGTTCGAGGAACAAATCGCGGTTTGGAACAGTGGCTCGCGCGTGGAGAGTCCCGCTAGA
The DNA here is from genome assembly GCA_963746715.1 of uncultured Alphaproteobacteria bacterium. Lineage (GTDB taxonomy): Bacteria > Pseudomonadota > Alphaproteobacteria > Rhizobiales > Xanthobacteraceae > BOG-931. The sequence goes on from CAVVCW010000014.1 coordinate 12,662, forward strand.
GCGGTCCACGGCGTTGTCGACAAAATCGAGTACCGCTTCGTGCGAGAATGTTGCCTCGTCGCTTAGCGCGATCATGACCTTATCGTGCAACTGTCCCGGGTTATGCTCGTGCCCGCGGGCAAAGGTGAGATAATCGGACTCGCTCATGTCAAAATCTACGTAGATCGGATCGAGGGAGACCAACGTAGCAAGGAGGGTCGTTGGACTGGCCGAAGCACGACTTCCTGCTATCAGACCGCCAATTGAGACTTGCCGAGCTCCGATAACTCCATCAAAGGGCGCAGTGACATGACAGTATTCAAGATCTAGCTGAGCATCTCTTATTCGAGCCTTCGCATCGTCGACCGCCGCTTGCGCGGCATTCTGGTCCGAAAGCCGTTGATCCACTGTTTCTTGGGAGCCGGTGTCGGTCTTTCTCAAGGATTGCGCACGAGCGAGCTCGGCGCTTGTAAGATCGACACGGGCCATCGCCGTTGCAAGCTGAGCAGTGGCAAGCGCGAGTTTGATTTCGTAGGGCCGGGGATCGATGACAAACAGCAGATCGCCCTTGCGGACAATCTGCCCGTCTTGAAAGTGAATCTCCGTTAAAAGGCCGCCTACCTGAGCTCGCAGTTCAATCCGATTTATTGCGGAGAATTGACCGAGAAATTGCAACCGCCGGTCGACATTTAGCTGCAGCGGCTTGCTGACGGTCACGCGCGCGGTCGTCTGTGGCGGCGAGCCCAGTTGCGGCTTCTCATAGTGTGAGAACAAAAGCCAGACGCCTATGCATGCCAGTGGAATGGCTAGGACAGCTATCCACTTTGGCGAAACGCGCCGAACTGGATGGGAGGCTCTGACTTCGTCTGGATTATTTTGGCCAGTGATCTCGTCCAATGTGCCGCTCGATTATTGCTCAGGCTTTTGCTTCGATGTTGAGCAGACTTTTGACACCGCTTCACGCGCGATTCAATTCAAACGAAATGAATAGTCCATCGTAAATTTGGTTTAGCACGCCCTTTAAAGGAACGACAGTTGAAATCGTCAGCATGCATTGTGCGCGCAGTCATTCCGTACAGTCGGTAATTCGCGCTGGCAATTCGACGAATGGCGCAGGAAACGACGAATGTGTCCTTTCCAGGCTAGAGGAACAATAGCGGCACGCTGCCCATCGTCCGCTATGGGTCATTAGCTGCCGCGCGATCTAACTAAAGGCGCGGCTGCTTTACCCCTGAAAGCGGACACGCAGGCCGACGGTCGGCGCGGTAGCTAAGGGCCATGTGTGGACGGCTCCGAGTTGGCAAGGCTTTTCTCACGAGTGCAGCATTGGTCGGTGCAGCCATGTGTTCGGCCTTTGAGTGCGGTTCACATGACCGCTGGCCATAATGCCCTCCGCGGATCAGGTCCCGGTCAATAGCTCGCATTCGACAATGCTGTGGCCCTAGTGGGTTGTCCTGATCGCCGGATCGACCGGCTCTGCATTACGTGCTGTTCGCCCTCCCAACTTCACATCACGCCGGATGCCCGGTGTGATCTCGTTCAAGCCGCGAGCGCGGCCGGTTCCTTGTAGCGTTCACCCTTGGCCATGATCGCCCAGGCCATCCTTGCGATCTTGTTGGCGAGTGCGATGGCCGCGACCTTCGCTGGCCGCCGCGCCAGCAAAGCGGTGAGCCACGGCCGATGCTTGGTGCCATGGATTTTGGCATAGCGAATGACGGCGAGCGCGCCCGTCGTGAACAAGCTGCGCAGATAGCGATCGCCTCGTTTGCTGATATTGCCGAGCCTGTCCTTGCCTCCACTCGAGTTCTGCTTGGGGACAAGCCCGATCCAGGCCGAGAAGTCCCTTCCTGATCGGAACGCCTTCGGATCGGCGATGCTGGCAACCAGGGCAGTCGCGAGCGCCGGACCGACGCCCGGTATGTCGTCGAGGCGCCGGCTTGCTTCACTGGACCGGTGCCAGGCCATGATCATCCGATCGAACTGTAGGATTTGAGCCTTTAGCATCTGCAGTTGGGCGCCGAGAGCGATCACACAAGCACGCGCAACCTCGGGCAGCCGCTGGTCACTGGCATCGGCGGCGACCGCAAGCAGCTGTTCGACACCATTGCGTCCGACCGGCGCGACGATCCCGAACTCCGCCAGAAGAGCGCGGATGACGTTGATCACCGAGGTCTGCTGGCGGATGAACAAGTGCCGTGTACGGTGCAGCGTCAGGCAGCTCTGTTGCTCTTCTGTCTTGGTCGCGACGAACCGCATATTGGGCCTGGTGACCGCCTCACAGATCGCCTCGGCGTCGGTGGCATCGTTCTTATGCCGCTTCACATAGGGCTTCACGTAGGCCGGCGGCATCAGGCGCACAGTGTGGCCAAGCGCCTGCAGTTCGCGCGACCAATGGTGTGCCGACGCGCAAGCCTCGATGCCGACCAGGCACGGTGGTAGCTTTTGGAAGAACGCCAAAACATAGCGCCGCTTGATCTGGCGCCGGATGACCACCTGGCCGGCAGCATCAACGCCGTGGACCTGAAAGACCGACTTCGCGATGTCCAGACCGATTGTCGTGACCGTTTGCATAATTAGCTCCTCCAAATCGTGGGAGCCTCAGCAGCGCCCACATCCATGGCACTCACGTGCCGGGTGGAGGAGCCGTCCACAGCATCAATAGGCGACACGAGCCGAGGCAGTGGCATTGTCCAAGCCAGCATAATTTGACGGGTTGCATGGCCTCGCGTTTGA
>CAVVCW010000015.1:0-1066276 GCA_963746715.1 uncultured Alphaproteobacteria bacterium
ATCCACATCCGGCAGCAGCTCATCGCTCGTCACGCGCAGCACCGGCTCGGGCAGATCGGTGTCCTGGAGCATGATGCGGCGCCACATGCGGTAGCTCAGCTCGGTCAGCGGCGCCGCAGCGAGAAATTCGTCGCCGAGGATCTTGCGCATCGCCTGCGTCTGCCTGGCGCTGACGATGAAACTCACGAGGTGGGCGTTGACCAGCGCGTCGACCTTGACGCAGAGGCGGGCGCGGTCGAGACCGGCGGCCTGCAGTTGCACCAAAGCCGCGGCGACGATGCGCGTGTGATTGAGTTGCTCCATGTTGTGATGCTCGGCGCGTGAAACGGCGAAGTCAAAACGAATTGGCGTGAAATCCACAGCGTGTGGAAAAATCGCAAAGGTCTCATGCCCGCACATAGCCGTTCGAAGAACGGCGTCGCTTCGCTCGCTATGTTGCGGGCATCCACGTCTTTTTGGTTTTCGCGGCACTAAAGTCGTGGATGGCCGGGACAAGCCCGGCCATGACGATGAGGATGAAGCACCGGCGCGTTATCGCGGACGCGGGTGCAGGATCTTGAATGTCACGACGGCGGCGATGATGCCGATGATGAGCCCGCCGAGCGGCGCGTAAAAGAACACCACCCCCATCCCGGTCGCGCCTTCGCGATCGAAATAATCGGTGCTGTCGGCATAGGCGATATAGCCGAAGGCGATGGCGAGAAAGCCGAGGATGGCGCCGCCGATCAGAGCGGTGAGCGTGATGACGGCGGGTTTCATGGTGTCCTCAAGAGGAATGCGCGCGGCCACGCCCTGGTTGGTGTGCGCAAGCGCAGCCGAAGTTCAATCGTCCGCCCGATGACCGGGACATAGGCGAGCCAACGGGTCCGCGACGGTATAGGATAAAGGCCCACGGGAGATTGTTTCATGAACGTTGCAACACGCGCCATCGTCGCTGCCGCGCTCATTACACCGCTTTTGGCCGCATTGCTGTCGCCGGCCTTCGCCGCGCCGCATCACACCATGACCTATCGGCCGTACGGGTATCGCGCGCATAGCGCCAGTGCGCATCACCGTGTATCCGGCCCGGCTGGACTACAGCCGCTACATCGATCCGTTGAGCGGCAGGTTCTGCCACGACGATGGATGGGCTGTGACCTGCGTGCCGCCGCCCCTGAGCGCGCAAGGGGTGGACTGCAGGCCCGGCTGGCCATTCCCCTTCTGCCGGTATTTTTGAAGCAACTAAACTCTGATCCAATTCAATTGAATCGGATCAGAGTTTAGATTTTACGCTTGAGCATGATCTTTTCCGAAAACCGGTTTCCACTTTTCGGGATCATGCTCTAGGCCGCGTCATGGCCGGACTTGTTCCGGCCATCCACGTCTTTCGGGTTTCGCGGCAGCAAAGTCGTGGATGCCCGGCACAGGGCCGGGCATGACGACGAAGGTGTAAGCGCGACGTTACGCCGGCAGCGGCTTGCCGTTGGTCTCCGGCAGGAACGGCGTGACGATGAAGCCGAGCGCATAGATGCAGGCGATCGTCATCGCGGCGCGGCTGAAGCCGCCGAATTGCGCGATCAAGACGCCGGCATAAAGCGGGCCGAGAAAGGCGATGAAGCGCGGCGCGTTGAAGGTGAACGCCAAGCCGGTGGCGCGCGAGCGGGTCGGGAACAATTCCGGCAGCCAGACCGGCATCCAGGAATATTGCCCGAGCGTGAAGAACGCATTCACCGCGGCCGCCACCAGCAAGAGTGTCAGATCCTGCGTCCACAGGAACAGGACCGGCGTCATGATGAAGGCCATGGCGAAGAAGATCATGACGACGGGCTTCCTGCCGAAACGATCGGCGAGGAAGCCGAGGCTCGCATAGCCGAGGATGGCGCCGGCATTATAGGCCATGCCGGCATAGCTCGCCCATTGCGGCCCCGGCAGACCGGATTTGGCGGCAACGGAGGCGATATAGGGTGGCACCCAGGACGAGATGCCCCACCAGGCGAGCGTCGTGGTGAGCGACATCAAAAAGACGAGGATGGTCCGCGTGCGCGTCACCGGATCGACGAACAGATCGGCGACGGTGAAGCGCGTCAGCGCCTGGTCATGTGCGTTGAGCGTGGCGCCGGACTCCTTGCGCGCCTTCGCATCTTTGCGCTGCGCATCGACCGATTGCCAGGCATGCAATTCATCGATCGAGGTCCTGATCCAGACCGTGAGCAGCGCCGGCAGGATGCCGATCACGAACATATAGCGCCAGGCGTCCGGGCCGAAGCCGGAGACGAACAGCCAGATCAGCGAAGCGAGGAAGAAGCCGATGCCGAGCCCGCATTGCATCAGGCCGGCGCCTTTGCCGCGCGCATTCTGCGGCCACAGTTCGGCGAGCATCGAGGTGCCGGTCGCCCATTCCGAGCCGATGGCGATGCCGACCAGAAACCGCAAGATCGCGAACGATATCCAGTTGAACGAGAAGGCAGTGAGCCCGGTCATGATCGAATAGGCGAGGATGGCGTAGATCATGGTGCGGCGGCGGCCGAAATAATCGGCAAAGATGCCGCCGCAGATGCCGCCGATGCCCCAGCCGAGCAGCGTGATCGAGATCACCGTGCCGGCGAAGGTGGGGATTTGCGCATATTGCGAGGGCGCGAGCAGCGAATGCATCGCCGGGCCGACGGTGAGAATGAGGGCATAGGTCTCATAGCCGTCGAACAGCCAGCCGAGATTGGCGGCAAGCAGCGTGCGCCATTGGCTGCCGGTGAGCGACTTGTACCAGGGCGCTTCGGCGCCCGGCGCGCTCGTGGAAACATCCGTCATCTGGGCCATAACAACCTCCCCCGTCCCTAACTATCTTTTGCGCATGATCTTTGCGGAAAACCGGTTTGCCACTTTTCCGGATCATGCTCCAGCGAGCGCAGGTTGATCCTGCTGCGGCGGCTTTGCTGCACCGCCCTCGCCTCACCTCACAGCAAAGTCTAGCGGAAACAATCTGTCAGGTCACGAAGCGGCCGGTGCGGCAAAAGCCGCTTCGAGCCGCGCGGCGAATTGCCGTTCCATGTCCTTGGCCTTGGACTTGAGCACAGGCTGGCCGAGGCTGCCGAGCTTGCCGGTGAGCGCCGCCTCGACCTCGTAGTCGATCTTGGTGCCTTCACCCGCATCCGAGAGCCGGGTCACGGAAGTGGCGGTGAGGCGGCCGACAATGCCGAGCGGGGTGCCTTCGACCTTGGCCGCGATCAGGTTCGGCTCTTCGGCGCGGGTGACTTCGACCGCCACTTTGAAGCTGAATTTCATATAGGCGACCTTGGTCTCGAACACCGCCGCGTAATGATCGGGCGAGGTCTCCTGCAGATCGCGCACGCCTTCGACGCAGGACGCCAGCATGCGCGCATCGCGCATCGCCTTGTAGACCTCGGCGCGCGGCACTTTCACCGTTATTTCACCGGTAAATTTCATCGTTACTCCGTTTACGTCCTCTCCCACGCGCGGGGAGAAGTGAATTGCTCACGCGCGCAGCGCCGTGAGCATGTCCTTGATGTATTCGTCGGCGCTCGCGATCACCAGCATCATGGCGTGCGGGCGCAGTTGCGCCAGCATCTTCGACATGGTGTCGTCGCTCGACGCCGCGCTGCCGAGGATCAGCGCCGTGGTCATCACGTGTTTGACGCTGCAGGCCTCGCTGATGATCGCCGCCGCCGCGGCGTTCTCCCCCGCGGTCGCCACCATGACGACGAGATCGGCGCTGTTGACCTCGTCGACCAGATCCTTGGTGCGGCCGGCCAGATCGTTGAGCCAGCCGGCGATTGAAAACTTTTTGGAAAACGGCTGGCCTTGCTGCGGCGCGCCGGAAAAGGCCGTCGCGGTGAGAAAGGTCGCGCCCTGCCATGGCGCCTGCGCCAGCTCCTTGACCACCCGCTCGGCCGGCGGATCGAGCGCGATCACCTTGACGGCGCGCGGCCTGGAATTGGGCGCCGCGATGCGGAATTTGGCCTGCGCGGCCGAGGCCATCCGGGCCGATTCAGTCTCCATGATCGTAGCTCCTAACGGTCGAAATAGCGGCCGAAACGCCTATGCGCCGGGCACATAATGGGGGCTTTGATTGAGCATGATCTTGCCCGAAAACCGGCACCTACTTTTCGGGATCATGCTCCGGGCAAAACCATTCCATTCTCCGGCCCGTCCTGTATAAAACGGCCCTCCCTCCCACGGCAAACCCACAGACGAGACCGCCTATTATGTCCGCGAAACGTATCGATCTTTGCAGCACCGGCGATGTCGCCCCCGGCTCCGCGCTCAAGGTCGAGATCGACGACCTGGTGCTTGCGGTCTTCAATATCGGCGGCGAATTCTTCGTCACCGACGACACCTGCACCCATGGGCCGGGCTCGCTGTCGGAAGGCTATATCGAAGACGACATCGTCGAATGCAACTTCCACAACGGCCAGTTCAATATCCGCACCGGCGAAGTGGTGTTGCCGCCCTGCATGGTGCCGATCAAGACCTATCCGGTCGAAGTGGTGGACGGAAAAGTCACGATCGAAGTGTGAGTTTCAGGCGCATGGGCGATAGCCCAACCGCGCGTTGCAGCCGACCAATTGCCAGTTGACGAAATGCGCGGCGGCGGCTTGTTAAAGAGCATGATCCCGAAAAGTGGACGCCGGTTTTCGGAAAAGATCATGCTTAAAAGAGACGCCAACAAATTTTTGCGGAGGATCGCCCCGATGACGACGAGAACCAAGCCGCCGTTCCGTGCCGACGTGGTCGGCAGCCTGTTGCGCAGCGCACCCTTGAAAGAGGCGCGCGCCAAGCGGGACAAAGGCGAGATCACCGCGGCGCAACTCAAAGAGGTCGAAGACCGCGAGATCGAAAAGATCATCAAGAAGCAGGAAGAAGTCGGCTTGAAGGTCACGACCGACGGCGAATTCCGCCGCTCGTGGTGGCATTTCGATTTCTACGGCGGGCTCGACGGCGTCGATATCCAGGAGATCGACCATGGCATCCAATTCCAGGGCGTGCAGACCCGCCATCTGACGCCGCGCATTACCGGCAAGCTCGGCTTCTCCAATCATCCGATGCTCGAGCACTTCAAGTTTCTCAAGGCGCACACGCATGCGACGCCGAAAATGTGCATCCCGAGCCCGGCGACGATGCATTTCCGGCTCGAGCCGAACGCGATCATGACCAAGATCTACGCCGATCGCGACGCCATCTTCGACGATCTGGCGATGGCCTATAAGCAGGCGATCAAGGGCTTCTACGACGCCGGCTGCCGCTATCTGCAATTCGACGACACCGCCTGGGCCTATCTGTGCTCGCAGGCCGAGTTGAAAAAAGCGCGCGACCGCGGGCTCAACGCCGACCGGCTGCAGCAGGATTATGCCCGCGTCATCAACATGGCGCTCGAAGGCAAGCCTTCCGACATGGTGATCACCACGCATGTCTGCCGCGGCAATTTCCGCTCGACCTGGATTTCCGAAGGCGGCTACGAGCCGGTCGCCGAGACCATGCTCGGGAAACTGAACTACGACGGTTATTTCCTCGAATACGACAGCGCGCGCGCCGGTGGTTTCGAGCCGCTGCGCTTCCTGCCGAAAGGCAACAAGATCGTGGTGCTCGGGCTCATCACCACCAAGTCCGGCACGCTGGAAAAGAACGACGACATCAAGCGCCGCATCGAGGAGGCGACCAAGTTCGCCAGCCTCGATCAGCTCGCGCTGTCGCCGCAATGCGGCTTTGCCTCCACCGAAGAAGGCAACGTGCTCGCCGACGACGAGCAATGGGCGAAACTGCGCATGGTTGTCGAGCTTGCGAACGAAGTCTGGGGCTGACGCAGCGCAAACGCGGCAGCTTGCACCGTTACATCCTCAAAAATCGGTCGAGACGTCGTCGATCGGTTGCGGCGATTCCATCTTGATCATCTTGATCTTGCCTTGCGCCGCGGCGAGCGCCTTCGGCAGATCGACGCTGTGGATCGACTGATCGCCATAGGTCCGAAAATACCAGCGCAGGTTCTTCAGGTCGGAAGCGCTGGTCCAGGTGGTGTATTCGGCGTTCATCTGACCGCCCTGCACATCACGGACCGCGCCGTAGGGAATGTCGAAATTGTTGAGGATATGAAAGGCCTGCAATACCGCCTGCGCCGCGGTGTCGGATTGCACCGCCGACTGCGAAAAGGCGACCGCGCGCACGAAACGCGACGGCGGGGTAAAATCGCCCGGCAACCCGCGCAGACCCGAGCCCTGGCCAAACTGCGCCAGCGTGACGCCGCCGAGGCCGAGCGGCGGAACATTGGTGGCGGTGAGATTCACGTAATTGCGCAGATTGGTCATGTGCCAATCGAAGTTCGGCGAATTGGTCACGACGCCGAGCGGGTTGTCGAAAATCTTGAGCGTCTTGTCCAACGGCTCGATCACGACCGACTTGCCGCTGCGATCATGCACGACGAAATGAACGGGGGGCACTTGCTTGATCGCGTCGATGACGACCGGCACCAGCACGACCTTGTTGAAATTGGCCTTCACCTCGTCGACATTGGCGAAATTCCCCAACAGCCAGTTGGCGTATTCGAAAGGCGCCATGGCGCGAGCGGCGTTATCCTTGGTCGCGTCCGGGTAGGTTGCATAATCGGGGAAATAGAACAGGCCGACATAAAGGCCTTGATCGTTGATGCCGTCGACGATGGCGGTGAGCCCCTCGGCGTTGGCGCCGAGGAACCCGTGTTTGGTCGTGTAGCTGATGCCCTTGCCGCCATCCGGCAGCGTGCCGGTGAGAGCGGTCCCGGCCGGGACCACCAGCACGTTGGAGTGGAGGTCGACGCCGAACTCCAATGTGCGCGCCGCGATGACGCCGCCGTCCTTGGCGACAAGGCGGATTCCGGTGCAGGCCTGTGCAGCAGGGACGAAACTCAAGGCCGCGACCAGGCTTCCAACAAGCAAGGAACGAGATATTGAGCCAGAAGATATGGAACCAGACATGGCAGCCTCCAAAGCAGTCTCCAAAATTTGGACCGCACCTTACGCCAAACCCTGAGTCACAACACGCTGGCTCGGCGTGATATACATGCCAATCTAAGTTCGATTGATTTCATCGTGAGCGAAGGGCTGTGCGAGAGCCGCTCATCAGTCTCAAATTGAATCGCTTTCGAGCAAATAGATGTCGCGCCCGCCTGGACTGACCTATCAAGCGGCGCTGCGCACCAGCGCCTTGGCGCTGACGCGCTTGTGCATATGCACCATCAGCGCCATGGCGAAGATCGGCGTCGCCAGATTAACGACCGGAATCGAGACGAAAGCGGTGATGAAGAGCCCGCCGACATAGACCAGCGCCGCATTGCGCTTGCGCAACAGCTTCGCCTCGGCCGGCGGGCGAAAGCGCATCGCGGCGAGCTCGAAATACTCGCGGCCGAGAATGTAGGCGGTGGCGAGAAAGAAGATCACCGCTCCGAAGCCAGCAAACAGCAGAAACGGCACGGCGATAAGATAGATGCCAAGCGCCATCAGCGCGGTCTTGCAGCCCTCCCACAGCGCGAGCATCAGCGGCAGCGCCGTTCCGGGCGGATCGGCCGGAAAATATTCGCGCTCGACCTGTTCGCCGATACGGTCGGCAAAGAAGCTGCCGACCAGAGCGGTCACCGCCGGCATCAGCATCACGCTGCCGACGACAATGCCGAGGCCCGCGGCAAAAGTCAGAATCCAGGCCAGCGCCGTAACCGGCCCATGCGCGTGCGGGCCGAGGCTCGTTTCGACGTGCTCGCCGCCGGCGCCGAGCAGCCAGACGATGACCCGCTCAAGCCCGATACCGCCGACGACGATCAGGGCCAGCGCCAATAGGATCGAGCGCCACAAGATCGCGCGCAGCGGCGGCGAGAACATCTGGGTGATGGAATTGATGACGTCGTCGATCATGGAGCCCTCTTCCGTGCGGGAGAGGTAGCGACGGCGCGTGAAAACTACAAGGCGGCGCGGAGTCCAAATCTCATGGAAAGGCCGGCGGGCCCTTACGCCACCATCGCTTCGACTTCGTCCTGTGCGGCTTCCGGCACCAGCGGAATGAGCGAGTCGTCGTCGCTGCCGCGCGCCTGATCGGCCCATTGCAGGCGCTTATAATCGAAGCCGCGCACGACGGTCGGCTTCACCACGTTGAAATAGGGCGAAATGTCGAAATCGCGCGGGCAATACAGCGAGGAATGGCGGATCTCCAGAATCTCTTCGCGGGCAAGGCTGCCGGCGAGCTTGATCTTGGGCAGGATCGGATAGCGCACCGAGGTGAAGGCATCCGCGATCAGCGCCGAGCAGATCAGCCGCGTCGGATCGCCCGAGCCGAGCGAGATCAGGCGCCGCCGCCAGCGCTGCGGCACCGGCAGCGGAAACAGATAGCGCAACAGGTCGATGATGTTTTTCAAATCGTAGGCAAGGCCGATGCGCTCGACCGCATAGGCGCAGACCGCGGCGCAATCCTCCTCGACCAGGCCGACCGGCCGGCAGATGCGGGTGTGAAACTGCGTGTATTTCGACAGCGGCGCCGCGACGACGCCTTCGCCGAGATTGGCCTCGATCAATACATGAGGCTCACCGTCTTCGCCGAAGCGGCCGGCGAGCGGACCGACATAGAGCGCGGAATGCGACCAGGTCGATTGCGTGAGATATTTGATGACGCCGGAGACATTGTTGTTACCCTCGACCAGCAGCACGTCGCCCGGCAGCAGCGACTGGCGCAGCGCCTCGGGATCGCTCGGCGTAAAGGGTTCGTAGCCCGGAATGGGCTTTTGCAAATAGCGGGCGATCACCCGCGCGATACCATCGAGCATCATGCTCATGGTGCGGCCTCCCAGCCATTTTTGCGCATGATCATTTCGGAAAACCGGTGTCCACTTTTCCGGATCATGCGTATTTGCGCATGATCATTTCGGAAAACCGATGGCCGCTTTTCCGGATCATGCCCGTGCGCGGTTTGACCGCATCTTGTCTTGTCGCAATTTATTCGAACTCCGTTGCGATTTCGTTCACGGCGGCCGCGCCGGAATTGCGCGGTTGCGGCAGTTCGGGCAATGTGCGGCGCACGCTTAAGCGTTTTGGAAACCATGCCGGGCAAATCTGTCGCACAAATCAGCCGACGTTCCGTCCTTGCTGCTTCGGGGGCGTTCGCGGCGCAAAAGCTGCTGCCGATAGGTAATCCTGTATTCGCCGCGACCGCGCCGGCCTCAAGCACCGACGTCGTCATTGTCGGCGCCGGCGCTGCCGGCATCGCCGCCGCGCGCAAGATCGCCGCCGCCGGACGCCGCTATGTTCTGATCGAAGCCACCGATCATGTCGGCGGCCGCTGCATCACCGACACCAAGACCTTCGGCGTGCCCTACGATCGCGGCGCGCATTGGCTCTATCTGCCCGACACCAATCCGCTGACCAAACTCGCGCCGAACCGCGGTGACATCTATCCCGCGCCGCGCAGCCAGAAGGTGCGGATCGGCCGCCGTTTCGCGCGCGAAGGCGAGCTCGAGGATTTTTTGTCGGCGCAGGTCCGCGCGACACGCGCGATCGACGAGCTCGGGCGCAAAGCCGATGCACCCTGCGAACAGGCGATGCCCAACGATCTCGGCGACTGGAAGCCGACCGTTGAATTCGTGCTCGGCCCCTATAATTGCGCGAAGGATCTGACGCAGGTCTCGGCCTTCGATTTCGGCAAGGCCGCCGAGCGCAAGACCGCAGCGTTCGGCAAGCAAGGCCTCGGCACCATCCTCGCATCGCTGGCCCAGGGGCTCACGGTGCAATTGTCGACGCCGGCCACCGCGATCGACACCCGCGGCGGCATTTCCGTGGTCACGGCCAGAGGCACGATCAATGCGCGAACCGCAATCGTCACCGTGCCGACCAATATCATTTCATCCGGCGGCCTGAAATTCATACCCGATCTCGAACATCATCATTTCGACGCGTTCGGGCGCATGTCGCTCGGCAGCTACGATCACATCGCGCTCGAACTCACCGGCAATCCGCTCGGCCTCGACAGCGACGATCTGGTGTTCGAAAAGTCCGGCGACAATCGCACCGCGGCTTTGCTCGCCAATATTTCCGGCACGCCGCTTTGCGTGATCGACGTCGCCGGCTCGTTCGGACGCGACCTTTCGGCCAAGGGCGAAGCCGAGATGTTCGCCTTTGCCACCGACTGGCTGGCCAGCCTCTACGGCGCCGAGATCAAGAACGCGATCGGCCGCAAGCACGCCACCCGCTGGAACAGCGATCCTTATACGCTCGGCGCCTGGTCCGCCGCGGTGCCCGGCAGCCAATTCGCGCGCCGGCAATTGATGGATCTGGTGACCGATAACGTCTGGTATGCCGGCGAGGCCGCGCATGAGACCTTGTGGGGCACGCTCGGCGGCGCCTGGGAATCCGGCGAGCGCGCCGCGGATGCGGTGTTGCGCCAGATCGGCGTGGCGCGGCCGGGAGCGCAGGCGACGTCCGAGACCGACACCGCCGCGCAGGACAAGCACAAGGGCAAACGGGCGAAGGCCGACCGCGGCGAGACCACGCGACGCTCTTACGGCAGCGCGCCGAGTTACACCGGCACGCCCAATATCATGGGCAACGAGCGCTGACGCAGTTTGCTAGATTTCACGGCGCAGCAGCTTCGTCTTTGTCACAATCCCGTTCGGTATTCCGGCCGACAATCGGCGCGCCCTTGTGCTATCGGTATGTCGGCGGAGCGCGTCGCGGAAGCAGAAATCACAAGAAATAGTCACAGCCTCGACGCTCTGTGGTCGGCCATCATCGAGTGCATGTGAACGCTCTTTTGCCAGCTAGTGTCAGTTTGAATTATGAGATTACGATGGGGCTACCCGCGCCCGTCTATCTTGTCCTGCGTTTTGGTCTCGAAATCGCTGGCGTCATGGCGCTCGCGCAGCTGTTCTTCAGGCGACCCGCTAGCGCGGTTGACCATTCGCCCGCGCTTGACGGCCGGGCGCCCGCCGATTTCTTTCGTCCAGCGCGTCAGGTTCTTATATTCATGGGTCTGCAGGAACTTGCGCGGGTCGTTGTAGGAGGCGCCGTTCAGCATGCCGTTGCCGTACCACGGCCAGATCGCCATATCGGCGATCGTATATTCGTCGCCGGCGATGAATTGATTGTCCGCAAGCTGCCGGTCGAGCACGTCGAGCTGGCGTTTCACCTCCATTGTAAAACGGTCAATGGCGTATTTGATCTTCACCGGAGCATAGGCATAGAAATGCCCGAAGCCGCCGCCGACATAGGGCGTTGAACCCATCTGCCAAAACAACCAATTGAGCGCCTCAGCGCGCTTTCCGCGATCCTTCGGTAGGAAGGCGCCGAATTTTTCCGCCAGGTAGAGCAGGATCGCGCCGGATTCGAACACGCGTCGTGGCGGCTGCTCGCTATAGTCCATGAGCGCCGGGATTTTGGAATTCGGGTTCACCCCGACAAATCCGCTACCAAACTGGTCACCCTCACCGATCCGGATCAGCCAAGCGTCATATTCCGCTCCACTATGACCAGCGGCCAGCAATTCCTCCAACATGATTGTAACCTTGACGCCATTAGGCGTCGCCAGTGAATAGAGCTGAAGCGGATGCTTTCCGCGCGCCAACGCCTTCTCATGCGTCGCGCCCGCGACGGGGCGGTTGGTGTTGCTATAGCGCCAATTGGGACTGTCCTCCTTCTCCCAGACCCAGACTTCCGGCGGCGTGTATTCAGGTGTGTCAGTCATGTTGGGCTCTCGTGTGTCGCTCGATAGGTCGGCCGAATGGATAGAGTGATTACCAATGACGCGCAACGCCTTGGCGCTTACGCAAACGTCCGCTTTGGTCATTAGCGGACATGGCGAGAATTCGGCGCGATGTCCGATTTTGCTCCGAAAGCGGGCATCGTCGGCGCGCTTATGAGTAAACACCCTACGCTCTGAGAACGCCGCCGGTGCGCTTGCCGACTTCGGCGACAATTTTCGCGGCCAGAGCATCGATCTCGGCGTCGGTCATGGTCTTGTCGCGCGGCTGCAGCGTCACCGCGATGGCGATCGACTTCTTGCCGTGCTCGATGCCTGAGCCCTCATAGAGATCGAACACGCTGACATTCGAAATCAGCTTGCGGTCAGCGCCAAGCGCTGCGCGCACCAGATCGGCGGCTTTCACATTGCGCTCGACGACAAAGGCGAAATCGCGCTCCACCGGCTGGAACGGCGACAGGTCGAGCACGGGCTTGGCGCGGGTGGCTTTCGCTTTCGCCTCGGGGATCTTTTCCAGGATCACCTCGAAGCCGACCAGGGGGCCCTCGGCATCGAGCTTTTCCAGCGCGCTCGGATGCAATTCGCCGAAATAGCCGAGCACGTTCTGCGGACCGATCTGGATCGTTCCGGAACGGCCGGGATGCAGCCACGCCGGGCCGCCCGGCACGACTTGCAGCGCCTGCGCCGGCGCGCCGGCGGCGACCAGCACCGTGAGCGCATCGGCCTTGGCGTCGAAAGCGTCGACATCGTTGTTGAGCTCGCGCTTCGACCAGTGCCGGCCGATGCCGGAAGGCTTTGCCAAAGCGCGGCGAATGCCGGCGGCAGCGGTGAATTGATCCTCCGGCCGGTCGCCGCGGAAAATCTGCCCGACCTCGAACAGGCCGACGTTCGGAAAACCGCGATCGGTGTTCCGCCGTGCCGCGCCGACCAGACCGGGAATGAGGCTCGGCCGCATGTCGGACAATTCGGCAGCGATCGGATTGGCCAGCGCCAGTTCAGGCTTGCCGCCGCCGAACAATTCGGCTTGCGGCTTGGCGATGAACGACCACGTCACCGCCTCGACCAGATTGCGTGCGGCAAGCGCCCGCTTGGCCTCGCGGGTGCGCACCTGGATCGGCGTCAGCACCGGCTTGCGCGGATTTTCGCCGCGCGGAAACGGCGTCAGCGGCACTTTGTCGACGCCGACGATGCGCACGACTTCTTCGACGATGTCGGCTTTGCCCTCGATGTCGGGCCGCCATGTCGGCACCGCGATTTTGACGCGCTCGCTTTGGCCGGCGACGAAGAAGCCGAGATGATTGAGCACGCGACGCATGTCGGACAGTGGCACGTCGAGGCCGCCGAGACGCTCCAATTCGGATATTGGAAAATCGATGATCTTTTCCGGCGGCTCGGCATTGCCGGCAACGGTAACCTCCGACGGCGTGCCGCCGCAGAATTCCAGCACCATCCGCGTCGCCATTTCCAGGCCCGGCAGCATGAAGGCCGGATCGACGCCGCGCTCGAAGCGGTAGCGGGCATCGGAATTGATCGACAGCTTGCGGCCGGTCTGCGCGATATTGGCCGGCTCCCACAGCGCCGATTCGATCAGCACATCGGTGGTGGCCTCGTCGCAGCCGGTCTTCTCGCCGCCCATGATGCCGGCGAGCGATTCGACGCCCTCGCCGTCGGCGATGACACAAACCGTATCGTCGAGCTTATAGGTCTTGCCGTCGAGCGCGAGCAGCTCTTCGCCTGAGCGCCCGCGCCGCACCGTGAGATTGCCTTTGACTTTCTTGGCATCGAACACGTGCAGCGGCCGGCCGCGGTCGTAAGTGATGAAATTGGTAATGTCGACCAGCGCATTGATCGGGCGCAGCCCGATCGCGATCAGCCGCTTCTGCAGCCAGTCCGGCGACGGGCCGTTGTTGACGCCGCGTACCAGGCGCAGCGCAAAAGCCGGGCACAGCGAGGGCGTCGCGCCGAAATCGAGCGACACGCCGACCGGACAGGGAAACTCGCCCTTGATCGGCTTGATCGCCGGGTCCTTGAACTTGCCCATGTCGGCGGCGGCAAGGTCGCGGGCGATGCCGTGAACGCCGGTGCAATCGGGCCGGTTCGGCGTCAGATTGATCTCGACCACCGGATCGCCGAGCTTGGCATATTGCGCAAAGCTCGTACCCACCGGAGCGTCGGCCGGCAATTCGATGATGCCGTCGTGGTCGTCGGAGATCTGCAATTCCGCTTCGGAGACCAGCATGCCGTGGCTCTCGACATCGCGGATCTTGCCGACGCCGAGCGTGATGTTCTTGCCCGGGATGAAAGCGCCGGGCGGCGCGAACACGCCGGTCATGCCGCTCTTTGCATTCGGCGCGCCGCAGACCACCTGGATCGGCTTGCCGTCGCCGGTATCGACCATGCAGACGCGGAGCCGGTCGGCGTTCGGATGCTGCCTGGCGTCGATGACCTTGGCGATGACGAAGGGCGCAAGCAGCTTGGCCTTGTCCTCGAGCCGCTCGACTTCGAGCCCGATCATGGTGAGCTTGTCGGCGATGTCGCCGAGCGGACGATCGGTGTCGAGATGCTCTTTGAGCCAGGCGAATGTGAATTTCATCACGACACCTCTCCTCTACAAAGCCCTCCCCCGCTTGCGGGGGAGGGTGGGGAGGGGGCCTGGGCCGAGCCGATAGACGCAGCAATGACTTCCCAGACTCCTTCACGATTCGTCATCACATCATGATTGCTAAAGCGCAGGACGCGAAAGCCTTTGGCACGGAGAAAATAGTCGCGTCGTGCATCTCTCACCTGATGCATCGCCTCGTAATGCTGGCCACCATCCACCTCAATGACGAGGCGGCACGAGTGCGAAACGAAATCGACAATATAGGGACCGATCGGGGTCTGACGACGGAACCCAACGCCATTCAGTCGATGCGCCCGAACAAGGCTCCAAACGACACGTTCCGCATTCGTCGATTCCGTCCGTAACTTTTTTGCCCGCACGCGCGTGGTCGGCTTCACGCGCCATACCGGCTTCTTCACAACGACATCGGTCACGGCTTGCTGCGAGGCTGCAGCCCCCCTCCCTACCCTCCCCCGCAAGCGGGGGAGGAAATCCGATTTCATCATAGCCCCACCTTTGAGGGGACGTAGAGATAGAGCAGCGGCAGGCTGATGAAGACCAGGAGGGTCAGCATAATGGCGCCGTGATTGCACCACTTGAACAGTTCGCGCCGGATGATGAGTTCCTCAAGCGCGACATCCTCCAAGGGCCGCGAGGCATCGCGATGGAACATGGAGAGGCAGCGCAGACAGCCCAAAGCCACCAAGAGATACAGCATGATCTCAAGCACGATCACGCCCTGCTCGAAATGATTGTCGGCGACCACCGGCGCTGACACGCCGAGCGCCGCGATCATCATCGAGGTGTGGGTGAGAAGACCGCCGGCCTTGTTGTCGAGAACCTGAAAGCTGACGCGGATCGGATTGGGGCCGAGCGTGCCGTCGCCATCCACCGCAAGATGCTCGGTGTAGTGCACGATGCGCTCTTTCGGCCAACCGCGCGTCATCGCCCGGTACAAGAAGCGGTCCACGGCCTGGATCGTCGAGTTGATCATCGCGCGATTTCCCCGCGTTATCCGCTCAAGCCCGCGGCCAGCGTCGGAAAATCGAGCGGCCGGAAACCGTAGTGATTGAGCCAGCGCACGTCGGCCTCGAAGAAGGCGCGCAGGTCCGACATGCCGTATTTCAGCATGGCGATGCGGTCGATGCCCATGCCCCAGGCAAAGCCCTGATATTCGTCGGGATCGAGCCCGCAATTCTTCAGCACGTTCGGATGCACCATGCCGCAGCCGAGAATTTCCAGCCAATCGTCGCCCTCGCCGAAGCGGATCTCGCCTTTGTCGCGGCGGCACTGGATATCGACTTCGAGCGACGGCTCGGTGAACGGGAAGTACGATGGCCGGAAACGCATGCCGACCTTGTCGACCTCGAAGAACGCTTTGCAGAACTCGGCGAGGATCCATTTCAGGTGGCCGAGATGCGATTTCTTGTCGATGACCAGGCCCTCAACCTGATGAAACATCGGCGTATGCGTCTGGTCAGAGTCGCAGCGATAGGTGCGGCCGGGAATGATGACGCGGATCGGCGGCTTCTGCGTCAGCATGGTGCGCACCTGCACCGGCGAGGTGTGCGTGCGCAGCAAGAGCCGCGAGCCGTCCGGCTTCGGATTGAAGAAGAACGTGTCGTGCATCGCGCGTGCCGGATGGTCTTCCGGGAAATTGAGCTTGGTGAAATTGTAATCGTCGGTCTCGATGTCGGGGCCTTCGGCAACGGCAAAACCCATATCGGCGAAGATCGTGGTCAGTTCGTCGATGACCTGCGTGATCGGGTGCACGCGGCCGATCTCGATCGGTGCTTCACGCACCGGCAGCGTGACGTCGACGCTCTCGGTATTGAGCCGCTCCGCAAGGGCTGCGTCCTTGAACGCCTCGCGGCGGGCGGCGAGCGCGCCGTTGACGCGATCCTTCAGCCCATTGATCAGCGGGCCCTGGCTCTTGCGCTCATCGGGCGTGAGCGTGCCGAGCGTCTTCAACAGCGCGGTGATCGAGCCGCTCTTGCCGAGCGCGCCGACCCGCACCGTTTCGAGCGCCGTCTCGTCGCCGGCGGCTGCGACTTCGCCGAGGATTTTCTGTTCGAGCTGAGCGATGTCGGACATGTCTTTCAATCCGGCAGGAAGGGCAGATCGGTGTCGGACGGCTTGGCGCCGGCTTGCGTCAGCATGCAGTGCACCTGGCCGCGATGGTGGGTCTGATGATTGAACATATGCGTGACCAGCATCCAGCGCGGCCGCGTCCATTCGCGGCCGGTGGCGCCAGAGAAATAGGTCAGGTCACTGGCGAGCCAGTTATCCGCGACGCCGTTCGACCAATCGACGATCTTGCCGTCGAACGCCGCGCGCTCGGCCTTCAGTTCGTCCCAATCGGCATGCACCGCGACCGAGCCGGGGATGCCGACGTCAGGCTTGGGCAGGTCGGTGAACCGCGCCATCCAGGCGCGGTCGCCCCACAATAGATGATTCAGCGTCTTGTGGATCGAGCCGAAGAAGGCGCCGCGCTCGCGGCGGCGCTCGTCATCCGGCAGCCGGTCGGCGGCGCCGTACAGGTTCTCGTTCTGCCAGCGATTGTAGCGCGCCATGCGCTGCACATAAGCACGGTCAATCATGCGCGCGATCCTCTATGGGCGCGCCGGTCCATGACGCGCTTAGGCGGCGAGTGCCGTCTTGACCTGACCGACAATCGCCTCGAAGGCCACGGGCTCGTGGATCGCGAGATCCGAGAGCACCTTGCGGTCGACGCTGATGCCGGCCTTGTCGAGGCCCGCGATGAAACGGCTGTAATTGAGGCCGAAGGGACGCACCGCGGCGTTGAGGCGCTGGATCCACAGCGCGCGGAAGGTGCGCTTCTTCCGCTTGCGGTCGCGGAAGGCATATTGGTTGGCCTTCTCCACCGCCTGCTTGGCGATGCGAATGGTGTTCTTGCGCCGGCCGAAATAGCCCTTGGCGGCCTTGAGCACCTTTTTGTGCTTGGCATGAGAGGTGACGCCGCGTTTGACGCGAGCCATGGTCGATCTCCTATGAAGATTGGCAGTGCGGAAACGGAACGCCCCTTCCCCTTACCCCTCCCGCCTGCGGGAGAGGGTGGGATGGGGGTCAGCCGTTCGGCAGAAAATATTTCTTGATGTTGTCGCCGTCGGTCTTGAACAGCACATTGGTGCCACGCAATTGGCGGATCTGCTTCTTGGTGCGCTTGATCATGCCGTGGCGTTTGCCCGACTGCGCGTAGAGGACCTTTCCGGTCCCCGTGACCTTGAAGCGCTTTTTCGCGCCCGACTTGGTCTTGATCTTGGGCATTTGGCTCTCCTCATGGAATAGGCATCCGAACTCCGGCCCGGATGCCGGCGATCGCTAACGATCGCGTGCTGATGAGCACTTCACCGCCGCCACGGCAGCCCTTAATCGGCCGGGCGGCAGGAAGGGCGCGGTTATGGCAGAGAGCGGCCGCAAACGCAATCGGAAGCTGGGGCGGAGAACCCCTGGCCGATAGACCCGGTCAAGCGTCGGAAAAGCCCGTTTCGCGGGGTTTCGGGTCCGTTTTGATTGAGCATGATCTCTTCGGAAAACCGGATTCCGCTGTTTCCGGATCATGCTCCTTGGCGCCGCTACCGCGGCGCCAGCACCATGACAACCTGGCGGCCCTCGAAGCGGGGCTCCTGCTCGATCTTGGCGATCTTGAGTGTATCGCCTTTGACGCGGTCGAGCAGTTTGTAGCCGAGCTCCTGGTGCGCCATTTCGCGGCCGCGGAAGCGCAACGTCACTTTGACCTTGTCGCCTTCCTCGAAGAACCGCTGCATCGAGCGCATCTTCACGTCGTAGTCGTGATCGTCGATCATCGGCCGGAGCTTGATCTCCTTGATCTCGACGACCTTCTGCTTCTTGCGCGCCTCGGCGGCTTTCTTCTGCGCCTGATATTTGTATTTGCCGAAATCGAGAATTTTGCAGACCGGCGGCACCGAATTGGGTGCGATCTCGACCAGATCGAGTCCGGCTTCCTGCGCCATGGCGATGGCGGCGCTGATCTCGGTGACGCCCATATTGGCGCCGTCTTTATCGATGAGTTGAACCTCGCGAACGCGGATCTCCTCGTTGATGCGCGGCCCGTCCTTGGCGGCGGGCTGCGGCAGTTTCATTGGGCGGCGAATGGGTATTATCTCCTGTGTGATTGCGACGATGAAGTGAGCTTACATGGTACGAATTACAAATCCGCATCGCACGATACGATGGACACTTATCAGCGATGCCGGACGGTAACGGCGAGAATCGAGCGTTTTTTGCTCTAAGTCAACGCCAATACGCTGCTGGCGACCCTCCAGGCCGGAAGAATAAGTAGTCCAACATGATTTATGTTCCCTGATCACGACTTGCTACTTCGCTCGCCACTGCACCTGCCGGCCATACCCGCCAAGCGCGACAATGAACGATAAAAGCCTGAAATTCCTCGACATTGGCGAAGGCGCCGACCGCCGCGCCATCGCTATCCGCGCCACCGAAGGGGCCTCGCAAAACACGTCCGCTGGCCTGGTCTGGCTCGGCGGCTATAAATCCGACATGCAGGGCACCAAGGCTATCGCCCTTGCCGACTGGGCCGCAAATGATGGCCGGGCCTGCGTCCGCTTCGACTATTCCGGGCATGGTGAATCGGGCGGCGCATTCACCGACGGCACGATCTCGCGCTGGCTCGCCGAAAGCCTGATGGTGTTCGACGCCTGCTGCCGCGGTCGGCAGATTTTGATCGGCTCATCGATGGGCGGCTGGCTCGCGCTCCTGCTCATTCGCGAATTGCGCCGCCGTGGCACGGCGGGTGCGGCGAACGTTGCCGGCGTGGCGCTGATCGCGCCGGCGGTGGATTTCACCGAGGAATTAATGTGGAAGCGCTTCACGCCCGAGATCAAGCGCGAGCTCGTCGAGACCGGCCTATGGAAACGGCCGTCGCAATATGCCGATGAGCCTTATCTCGTCACCCGGCAATTGATCGAGGACGGGCGCAACAATCTTCTGCTCGGCGGCACCATCGAGACCGGCTGCGCGGTGCGCATCCTGCAAGGCGTCGAGGATCCGGACGTGCCATGGCAGCATGCCAAGGCGCTGGTGGCGCGGCTCGCCTGCGATGACGTGGTGCTGACCTTGATCAAGGACGGCGATCACCGCCTGTCGCGCCCGGAAGATATCGAGCGGCTGATCGCTGCGGTGGCGGAATTCTAAGCCGCTTCCCTGTCGATGCCCAAGGCGCCGCCACCGAAACTCAGCATGTAGAGGAAGCCGCCGGCCATCACCAAGTTCTTGTAGAAATGCGTCATGTTATCGAGATCGCCGGCCGGCAGATGCACGCCAAAGGCGGTGGCGAGGCAGAACAAAGCCAACAGCGCCGCGGCCCAGCGCGTCTTGAATCCGATCACGATAGCCGCGCCGGCGAGCAAATGCAGCGCGACCGACGGCCAGACCGCGATATTGTACAGCGGCACGTGAACGCTGTTGAAATACGCGGCTGCAGCGGCCGGATTGCGCAGCTGCAATACGCCGTCCCAGATGAACAGACTGCACATCAACAGGCGGGCGAGCAGAAGCGTCAAATCTTTGGAATGCCGCATGGCGCATATCCCCCGGCTGGGCGTTTCATGAATGTGCGATCATGCCACCGGCGCCCATAAGCACAAGCCATCCTCCGACATGCCTCGATTTAACTTGGCGCCGATCCACGCGACTTCTGGAGAAGACTAATGATCAATCACGTCTCGATCGGCGTTCGCGATATCAAAGCCGCAAAGCGCTTCTACGATGCGGCATTGGAACCACTGGGCTACACCTGCCTGCACGATTTCGACGGATCGCTCGGCTATGGCAGCGAGGCCGCCGGCTTCTGGGTGAGTGCCGTCGAAAGCCCGGTGCCACCCGATCCCAAATCCGGACTGCATTTCTGCTTCAACGCGCCATCCCGCGACAGTGTCGATGCCTTTCACGCCGCGGCGCTGAAAGCCGGCGGCCGCGACAATGGCGAGCCCGGTGTGCGCACGGATTACGGGCCGAACTATTACGCCGCCTTCGTGATCGATCCTGATGGCTATCGGATTGAAGCTTATTGCGGCGCCGCGTGAGGCGATCTCACGCCAGAGCCGGCTCGCTGGTTTGCGGCTGCAAACCGCCGAAGCGGCGTTCGCGGCGGTGAAAGGCGTTCAGAGCCTCGGCAAGATCTTCGGCGGAAAAATCCGGCCACATGCGTTCGGTGAAATAGAATTCCGCGTAGGCGCTTTCCCATAGCAGGAAGTCCGACAGCCGCTTCTCGCCGCTGGTGCGGATGATGAGATCGACATCGCGACATTCGGCTTCGCCCGTGACCAGGCGCGAAAACATCTCGCGCGTGAGCTCGCGCATGCCTGCAGACTGTAGCGCCGCATTGAGAATGGCGTCGCGCGCTGAATAATCGATGGCGATGCGCAGATTGAGCGCGTCGCCATCCGCCGTCGTCACCTCGGCGTCGCCGATCGCATCGGCAATGCCGTCGGGCAGCCGGTCGCGGCGGCCGATCACGCGGAGCCGCACGCCGTTGCGCACCAGGCTCTCGATCTCATTGGCGAGATAAAAGCGCAGCAGCCCCATCAGCGCTGTGACCTCGGCCGGCGGACGCCGCCAATTGTCGCTGGAGAACGCATAGAGCGTGAGCGTGCCGACGCCCTGCTCCGGCGCGGCCTCGACAACACGCCGGATCGCCTCGATGCCGGCTTCGTGCCCGCGCAGCCGCGGCAAATGCCGGCGTTTCGCCCAGCGGCCGTTGCCGTCCATGATGATGCCGACGTGAAGTTTCTCGTCGAGGCTGGCAGTCGGTTTAGGGGAGCGATAACTTTGCATCACAAAGTTTCCTTGTAAAAATTTTTACGCGGGAAGGACCCGCAAGCGCGCGGACGTCGTTTCTGGTTTGGCGTCGTGTTTACTGTCCTGTTTGGCATCTCGCTTTCCTGCGGCTTTTGCCGCGTCGCGCACCAGTTGTTCGAGGACGGCGAGATAGTCGAGAAAGCGCTTGCGGCCGCTCTTGGTCAGCCGGCAGGTCGTGTGCGGCCGGTTGCCCTCGTAGCCCTTGATGACTTCGACGAGGCCCGCCTCCTGCAGCACTTGCAGATGGCGGCTGAGATTGCCGTCGGTGAGCGCGCAAAGCTGTTTCAGGTCGGCAAACGACAGGCCCTTGGGATGCGCCATCAGCGAGGTGAGCAGCCCAAGCCGCGCTTTCTCGTGAATGACGCGATCGAGACCGTCATAGGCAAAGGGCGCAGCGGAATTGCCGCCGTTATTTTCAGTGCTCGGCATCGGTGTCCTCGGAAGCAATATGCAGAAGGGCTGCCATCAGCGACTGGCCGATCACGAAGGGCAGGCCCATGGTCCATGGCGATAACGTGTGACTGACGCTGCCGAGAATGAGCACGGCGAAGCCCGCGACAAAATACCAGGCGCCGACCAGGGCGACGCTGCGCGGTAGCGAGCGCACCGAGGCGAAGATGCCGAGCCCGACCAGCACCTGCCACAGGCCGGGCAGCAGCCAGAGCGTCTCCGGCGCAAACTTCCACAGCATCACCGCGAGCAGAAGGCCGGCGATCCCGGCAGGCAGGAACTGCTCGACAGCCTGCTGCACCATGGCGTCGGCGAGGCCGGAATGATGCCGCAGCGAGCGCGCCCGCATCTCGACAAAGATCATCGCCGCCGAGACCAGCGCCGCCGCGATCCAGCCAAATAAGAAAGTGAGCGGATGCGCAGTCGGATCGTCGAGCCAAAAGAACTGCAGGAGCGCGGTGATCAAAGCCGCCAGCGCCGTCGCGGCGACCGCCGTCGGCCCATAGCCCTGGAACGCCGTCCCGGCCGCAAGTTGATTGCGGATCGCCAGAATATCGGCCAGCGCCTTGTCGAGATCAGCCATCCCGTCCCATCGCCAAATCCAACGCCAATCTCACTTTGTATTGCAAAGTAGATCACAGCGGCAAAGCAAAAGCAAGGCGCCTGGCGCGATGACGACGCCGTGGCGCTAGACTTCGCCCCGATGTCCGAACTCCAGCCATTCCCTGGCACAGCTTTCTCGGCTCTTACGAATCAACTAGTGGTTTGCGTTAGCTGAATTACGGCGCGGTCCGGAACGATGGTGGAGAAAGCGGACATTCCTTCCAGGCTGGCGCTGGAGAATGAGATCGCGTCCGAGCCCGCAGGTTTGCCCGAACTCACGCGCCGGCAATCGGAATTGATCGCGGCGCTGTTCTCCGACGCCTCCAAGTTGCACCAGGACGGCCGCATTCGCGAAGCGGAATACGTCTACAAGCAAATACTCGCGGCGCGGCCGGATCATTTTGACTGTATGCACGCGCTTGGCGTCGCGCTTCATCAGCTTGGCGATCATGCGCAAGCCGTGCGGCTGATCGGTTTGGCGCTGAAACAAAATCCGCGCGATGCTATCGCCTTGAATAATCTCGGCAGCGCTCTCGCTGTGCAGGGGCGTCTTGCCGAAGCCCTCGTGAGCTTCTCCAGTGCGGTTGCGGCGCGGCCTGATTATGCGGAAGCGTATGTACATTGCAGCGGCGTTCTGCGCGAGCTCGGGCGAGATGCCGAGGCTATTGAAGGCTACGATCACGCGCTGGCGCTGCGGCCGGATCTCGCCGAGGCGCATTGCGGCCGTGGCACGGCGCTCGCAAACCTGAGACGCCTTGACGAGGCCATTCAAAGCTACGACCGGGCGCTGAAGCTGAGTCCGGACTTCGCCGAGGCGCATTGCGGCCGTGGTATTGCGCTCGCGGAGCTCGATCGGATCGACGAGGCATTGGACGGCTTTGCGCAAGCCCAAAGCCTGCGCCCCGATTACGCCGAGGCGCATGTCAATGAAGCGACATATCGTCTTCTGCTGGGCGACTTCGAACGCGGCTTCGAAAAATACGAATGGCGCTGGCAAACGGCGCGCTTCAAGACAAACAAACGGAGCTTTGCGCAGGCTTTATGGCGCGGGTCGGACGACATCGCCGGCAAGACCATTCTTCTGTACGGCGAGCAGGGCTTTGGCGACACAATCCAGTTCGCGCGATATGTGCCCCTCGTGGCGGCGCTGGGCGCGCGGATCGTTCTTGAAGTTCCGGGTCCATTGCATGCGCTGATGGTAAGCCTGCTGCCAAATCTGCCGCCAAGCCTGCCCGGCCAGCCGCAGATCGTTGCCGCCGGCGATCCGCTTCCGGATTTCGATTTGCAATGTCCGTTGCTCAGCCTGCCGTTGGCGTTCCGGACTCGCCTCGACACGATCCCATGCGATAGTCCTTATTTGTCGGCACCGGCCGAAAAGGCGGCCGCATGGCGCGACCGGCTCGGCGCACACGCAAGGCCGAGAATTGGCCTGGTTTGGGCCGGCAATCCGCGGAAGGACCAGCCGCACATCCATCGGCTCGATCACGAACGGAGCCTGGCTCTCGACCAGCTTGCACCACTCTTTGAGGTGGATGCGTGCAGCTTCTATAGCCTGCAAAAAGGCGACGATGCCCAAAGGCAGCTGCGCGAGGGTCCGTGGCGCGATCGTGTCATCGATTTCACCGACGACCTCCACGATTTTTCCGACACTGCGGCTTTGATCGAAAATCTGGACCTGGTGATCTCGGTGGACACGTCGGTGCTGCATCTCGCCGGCGCGCTCGGCAAATCGGTTTGGCTGATGAACCGCTACAATACTTGCTGGCGCTGGCTCCGGGATCGTGACGATTTACCCTGGTATCCGAGCCTGCGCCAGTTCCGACAGAATGCCGCCCGCGATTGGGAGCCCCGTGATCAGGCGCATCGCTGCGGCTTTGCGCGACTACGTGCGCGGTTTCAATGAGGGGGCGGCACGGCGCGGACTTCTGTCGCATGCGCCCGATTGAGTGAAGTCGTCACGCCGCCCCGCGCCTTTCAGCGTTGGGGCACCGACTCTACCGCGCTACTGGCCGCGCCTTGTTTGTCGTTCGGCACATTCATGGCGCTCAAGAAATAATCGAGAACAAAGACGCGGATCGCAGAGGACAGATTTTTAGACTTCTGTTGTTCGCTAATGACGGCAACGGTGTCCGAAATCGTCTGCCGGCGCTCGCTCGCAATTTTCTGTAGCGCGGCCCAAAAAGGTGCCTCGAGGCTGAGGCTGGTTTTTCGGCCGCGAAACACAATCGAATGCTTGGTCGGATGCTTCGGCATGTGAATAAACGGAAGGTGGGTAATCGATTAAGTTGTCTAACAACATTACAATTCGATCCCACGCGGTTCAGTTCAAACGTCGTCCGCACCGCGATACCCCTTGCGAGCAAAAATAAATTGCTGACCTGCTTCAAAACCCCGCGAGCCTTCGGAACGGAGTCACGTTTCTCGCGTTTGGGGCCTCGGGTCAAAAAAATACTCGCGCCACCGCATCCCGAGAATAGCCACGCGAATGGCTACCTCTTTCGGCGCCGTCCATTGCCCGTGCCGGCATCCGACTCAGGCGGCGGGACAGGTTGCGCATTCTGAACGCAAAGAGCGGTTTTTCCCTTGATCGACTGCAGACAATCTTCAAAGGTTGCAAAATCGCAATTCGTGGGGCCATTGGTGAAATATGCGCACCACTGCGCGTTTTCTTGACCGCTTTGTGCTTGTGCGCTGTTAGCGAGCGCGCCCCCAATAACAAGGCTCGCGACCGCTAGTAGCAACAACTTCGCCACGGTCAGTCTCTTGCTCTTGGCTTTGTGAGCTTTTGTAAAATGCGGGCGCCAACTTAATTGGATCATTCGGCATCCGGAGCAGCCGGCAGGCGCCTGGCGCCAACGTCAGTCCCGAGCCGCCAGACCACTTTGTATCTGCCAGCATCGGCCGGTCCGTCGCCGGACAGCGTCAGCGAGAACTCGTCCGGGATTTCGGCCCCGAGAACTTGGAGCCGCACGCCGCCGTCGGACACGTTGGTGACCATGCACAACTGCGAAGGACCGCCTTTTGATGACGTGACTTTTGCCAGACGCCGGAGCGGATGGCGGGGCGACTGGCGCGGCTGTTCGGTTTGCATGCGGGGGCCTCGCTGGTTGACCACTTCCGCGAAGCTAACGCATAGATCAGTCCGATTACCGAACCCCTAATTTCCACAAATGAAGAAGCCCCGGCAGGGCGCTTCCGCTCGCGCATTAACGGGTCGCTAGGAATAATCGCTCGGACTGTACCGATGTATAGAACCAAATGCTGGTCATCGCATTGGTGATCCGATTACAGGTCTACACACTCAACCCGCCGGGCCTCGCGTTCGGCGGGCTTTTTATCTCGGCCGGCAACTCTGGTGGCACCGAGCCTTCGGGCAAATCCGGCACCGGCACGATGCCGCGGTCTTCCCCGCTGCCCGGCTGTGCTGGCTCAGCCGTGCCTTCGACCGGCACGACCGGCACAAAGCCTGGCTGCTGAAACCAATTGCATCGTGAGAAACTGCGCCGAGCGACGGCGCGCCCAGGCTGCTCGTCCTGATTTACAGACCGCGCCTCACCGGACGATCGCGCCAGACCATTCCCAGCAACAGTTCCATGACCCATGTGCCGAGCACCCAGCCGAGCGCCATGAAGAATCCCCACACGAACCAAACAAGTAATGCATTGGCGGTAATAAGCGGGACCGGGAGCATGAGATGGCCTCTCTGAAAATGAAATAACAAACGGCAGGACTCAACGTCCTGTCGGCAAGACAGTTCCACTTCGAGTCTTTCCAAGCAAATTCGCGAGTGAGGAACCGGCAGCCGTCGATCAGGTTAAGGAATCGGACGGATGGCGCCGACGCCGATCGAATGTCTAAAATATCAACCGAGCCAACGCGAAGAGGCCGTATCCAAGGGCAGCCATCCACGCGACAGTGGCAATGATTGCCGCGCCCAGAATGCCATATACCAACGAAGTTTGGAGGGACGCGAGGCTCGGATACATGAGTATTGGTATGTTCAATCGGCCAATTGGTTCAACGCGGCTATTCAGCAGCAATGGCCGGCGAGATACGCCACCCGATCGAGGCATAAAACCGCGAGCGGGAGAACTCCTCACGGTCATCGCGTGTGCGCTCAGGCCACGTAGGTGCCATGTTCGTACCAGCGATACGGCGGCCGGTTGGCTTCACGAAACTTGCTGAACCAGCGGGTGAGTCGCTTGGTGCCTTTTCGGATCGTTGCCATGATGACCTCCCGAGGAAAACTCGCGTTCCGATGATCCGAACGTTACGCGGCTTGCGGCTGCCGGGAGTTGATGGCCATCACATCTTGGCGCTTCGGCAGGCTGGAAATCGAGCATTGCCGGCGGGTGCGGGGCGATGACGCAGCTTATACTTTCGGCGCTGGCTATCTGCTAGCCACGCCTCCGAGCCTCAAAGCCAATAGCTGCAAGAAAGTACTGATTTGATTGGCGCGCCCGAGAGGATTCGAACCTCTGACCTTTGCCTTCGGAGGGCAACGCTCTATCCAGCTGAGCTACGGGCGCCCAAATCAGGGCCGACGCCGGACTAAATAGCGAAACCACGGCGGGGCGGCAACGGCAGATATCCGGGCCCCTGCGTATCCAGGTCCTTGCGTAGCCAAGTCCTTGCGCGATGTTTCCGCCCGGCTGGAAAACCTCTAAGCTTAGGCGACGTTCAGGGAGACATCCGATGTCGCAATTGGCCGAGAAGACCGACACCAAGGCGGAAAAGCGCGAGCCCAAAGGCGTCCAGCTCAAAGACGCCGACTTCAACTGGGAGGATCCGCTCGATCTCGAAGGCGAATTGTCCGAGGACGAGCGCATGGTGCGCGACACCGCGCGCGATTACGCGCAGGAGAAACTGTTTCCGCGCATCATCGCCGCCTATCGCGACGAGAAATATGACCCGGCGATCGTCAAGGAGATGGGCGAGCTCGGGCTATTGGGTCCGACCATCCCCGAGGAATATGGCGGCGCCGGCCTCAATTATGTCTGCTCGGGCCTGATCGCGCGCGAGATCGAGCGCGCCGATTCCGGCTATCGCTCCTTGATGTCGGTGATCTCCTCGTTGGTGATGCACCCGATCTACGCCTATGGCAGCGAGGCGCAGCGCAAGAAATATCTGCCAAAGCTTGCAAAGGGCGAGATCGTCGGCTGCTTCGGGCTGACCGAGCCCGATCATGGCTCAG
The DNA here is from genome assembly GCA_963746715.1 of uncultured Alphaproteobacteria bacterium. Taxonomy (GTDB): domain Bacteria; phylum Pseudomonadota; class Alphaproteobacteria; order Rhizobiales; family Xanthobacteraceae; genus BOG-931. The sequence goes on from CAVVCW010000015.1 coordinate 27,405, forward strand.
ATCCAGGCTCGATGGCGACGCGCGCCGAGAAAGTCACCGGCGGCTATAGCCTGACCGGCGCGAAGACCTGGATCAGCAATGCGCCGGTCGCCGACATCGCCGTGGTCTGGGCCAAGCTCGACGGCAAGATCCGCGGCTTCATTGTCGAGCGCGGCACCAAGGGATTTTCGACGCCGAAGATCGAGGGCAAGCTGTCGCTGCGCGCGTCGATCACCGGCGAGGTCGTGCTCGAAGGCGCCGTGGTGCCGGAGGAAAATATCCTGCCGAATGTCGCCGGCCTTGCCGGCCCGTTCGGCTGCCTCAACATGGCGCGCACCGGCATTGCCTGGGGCGCGATGGGGGCGGCCGAATTCTGCTGGCACCGGGCGCGCGACTATACGCTGACCCGCAAGCAATTCGGCCGGCCGCTTGCCGCCAATCAGCTCATCCAGAAAAAGCTCGCCGACATGCAGACCGAGATTACGCTCGGGCTGCACGGGGCTTTGCGGCTGTGCCGGCTGATCGATCAGGGCAAGGCATCGCCGCCGGCGATCTCGCTGCTGAAGCGCAACAATTGCGGCAAGGCGCTCGATATCGCGCGCATGGCCCGCGACATGCACGGCGGCAACGGCATTTCCGAGGAATATCACGTCATGCGCGTGCTCTGTAATCTGGAGACCGTGAACACCTACGAGGGCACGCACGACATCCATGCGTTGATCCTCGGCCGCGCGCAGACGGGAATCCAAGCTTTCATGTAGCTGCGTTCATGTAAAACGAGCGGGAGCACCGCATGTGCCGCAATATCCGCACCCTGTTCAATTTCGAGCCGCCGGCGACGGAAGAGGAAATCGGCGCCTCGGCGCTGCAATTCGTGCGCAAGCTAAGCGGCTTCGCCAAGCCGTCGCACGCCAATGCCGCGGCGTTCGACCGCGCCGTCAATGAGGTCGCTGACGCCGCACGGCGGCTCCTTACGGCACTCGAAACATCAAGCCCGGCAAAAAATCGAGAGGCCGAAGCAGCGAAGGCGCGCGAGCGGGCGAAAGAGCGGTTTGCATGACCGGCAGCCTCACTGCCGAGGACGTCCGTAAACTTCTCAACCTCGAGCCGAATGCCACCTGCGGCTTCGTGCGGTTGACATTTGTCAGCCCGCAATCGCTCATCGCCGGCGCCCTGCCCGCACCGTTCGCGGACGCCCGGCCCATAGGCTCCGCGCTTTATTTCATGGTCACCCGGGAAGCGCCGGTACGGCTGCATCGCATTCGCAACGACCAGCTTTATCATTATTACCTCGGCGACCCGCTCGAACTGTTCCTGCTGCATGCGGACGGCAAGAGCGAGCGCATCGTCGTCGGACCGGATATTGCGGCGGGCCAGCGCGTGCAGTTGTTGATCCCCGGCAACACGTTTCACACCGCGCGCCTGCTCGGTGCAAAACCTGGTCAGGTTGGGCTTGAAGCGACGCGCTGGTTTCTCGGCGCCTCGACCGAATGGCCGGGCGTGATCCCGGCCGATGTCGAGATCGGCGATCTCGAAGTGCTCGCGGCGAAATATCCGGCGAGCGCCACCGAGATCAAAGCGATCGCAGCTTCCGTGAAGGTCGTGGCCTGAGGCCGTCGCGCCAAAGCTATAATCCTGTTGCAATATCGCCGGCGCCGGGAACCTTTGCTCCAACAACCCCTGCCTCAACAAGGAGAAGCTTCATGCGCCTGCCGCTGATCGATCCCGCCAACCTTACGCCGGAGCAGCGTCCGGTTTACGAGGACATGAAGGCCGGCATCGAAAAGAACTTTCAGGGATTCGCCACCATTGCCAAGAACGGTGCGCTGCTGGGGCCGTGGAATCCGTGGCTGCACGAGCCGAAATTCGGCAAGCCGATCTGGGATCTGACCTTGGCGCTGTCGATATCGCCGTCTTTGCCGCGCACGGTGCGGGAAGTGGCGATCCTGGTCACCGGGACGGCGTTTCATTCGTCCTATGAGCTTTATGCCCATGTGATCGCCGCTGAGCGGCGTGGCCTGTCCGACGATAAGCTTGCCACCATCGTCTCCGGCCAGCGGCCGACCGACCTGACCCACGAAGAGGCCGTGGCCTACGACGTCGCCGCCTCGCTGCTGCATCACGGCACTTTGCCGGAACTGAGCTATCGGGCGGCTGTACAAGCATTCGGCCAGCACGGCGCGGCCGAGCTCATCTATCTGGTCGGGCTCTACTGCCTGGTTTCCGTGACACTGAACGGCTTCAATGTTCCCGTGCCGGAGACGGAAGCCGATTAGAAGCTCTGGCCGCGCCGCCTATTCCTGCTCGGTGCGGCAAGCCTCGAACAGGAACCAGGTACGCCGCTCGGATTCGTCGATCCAGTTCTCGAGCATGCTCGTGGTCGCCACGTCGCCGTGCTCGTCGCACAAGTCGTGGGTCTCGCGCATATGGGCGGTCAGCTGCTTATTGTCGTCGCGCAGCTCGGCCAGCATGTCGAGTGGCGTGACGAATTCCGCATCGTTGTCCAGGACGCGCTTGAGCTTGTTGATATGGCCGATCGAGCGGATCGTGGTGCCGCCGATCTTGCGCGCACGCTCGGCGATGTCGTCGGTCATCGCGAAAATCTGGTCGGACTGCTCGTCGAGCATGAGGTGATAGTCGCGGAAATGCGGACCCGACATGTGCCAATGGAAATTCTTGGTCTTTATGTAAAGCGCGAATACGTCGGCAAGCAGGATGCGCAGCGCGCCGGAAATATCGCCGACGGCATTGTGCTTGAGGTCGGTCGGGGTTCCGAGCGCGGCGGTTCGCGAGGCTTTGGCATTCATGGCTTCAATCCTTTTGTCGTTACTCAATAGGTCGATTGCAGGGGGGATAACGCACGAGCCGGCAATTGGTCTCAGGCGGTTCGCGGGTGAAATTTACGCACGGCGAGAAAGCCGAGCACGACGAAGATAATCAGCACGGCGCCCTGGCCGATGAGGAACGGCGGCTCCGATTGGGTCGGCGCCAGATCGTGCAATGCCGGCACTTTAAGGAAGCCCTGGAAGACCAGGACGAAGCAGTTCAGGTACAGCGCCGCCATGGCGGTGACCACATAGATCCAGCGCCAGGCGCCGACGAGATGAAACAGGTAATAGGCGCCGACCGCGACGGCGAGAAGAATGAGCGAGAGAACGCCGACGGCGCGCGGCGGGTCGAAGCCGAAAGGCGGCAAGGGAAAGCCGGTGACGCTGGTCAAAATCGTCGTCAGCAGGAACAAGGCGGTCCAGCCGCCGAGCGCGTTGCCGGTCAACAAGCCGTAGAGAACGACCAGGCCGGATACAATGCCGATCAGGCTCAAGCCGACATGAATAGCAAGCAATGACACTGTCACCTCCTCATTTATTGCGTTTCAATTTCGCAAGTGCGGGGCTTCCCGCCGCACCAAATTCTTTTCATCAAATTCGTGACTTGGTGATGAAATCGACGATTGCCGCCGTGGTCTGCCGCGGCTGCTCTTCCATTACCCAATGGCCCGAATCCGTGATGACGCCGCCCGTGACGTCGCTGCCGACGAGCCGCATGATGTCGGCCATCAGCGTCTTGTAGGAGTGGTCGCCGCCGAGCGCGAGGATCGGCATGATCAGCTTGCCCTTCGCCGCGAAGGCTTTGTTGTCGATGGCGTCCTGGGTGAAAGCGGCAAATTGCTCGAAAGCGCAATGCATGGCGTGGGGGCGGGCATAGAGGCGCGCATAATGCCGCCGGACCGCTTCGCCGATCTTTTTCGGGTTCGCCGACAGTTCGTTCCAAAAGCGGTCGAGAAAAATGCGCTCACGGCCCTTGACCAGGCGCTCGACATCAGGCCCGCGAAAATTAAAGTGCCAGGTTTTCGGATTGCGCAACTGGTCGTCCCAGGGTCCGATCCCCGGCAGCGGCGCGTCGATGACGATCCAACATGCGACCCGCGCCGGAAATTGCGCGGCAAGGGCGTAGCCGACCATATTGCCAATGTCGTGCGTCACGAGCGCCGCAGTCTCGATTTTCAGCCGGTCGAGCACCTGCGCGATGTCCTGGGCTTGGGTTTTCTTGTCGTAACCGCCGGGCGGATGCGACGACAGGCCCATGCCGCGCAGATCGGGCACGACGACGCTGTGATCCTTGGACAAAGCGGCCGCGACCGGAGCCCACATATCGCCGGTGTCGCCGAAACCGTGCAGCAGCACCACCGCCGGCCCCTGCCCGCCGTAACGGACGTGAATCGCGGCCCCGGAGGTCTTGATGTTTCGGACTTTGAAATCCTTTGGAAAAGCGAAGGCCTTCGCCGATTGAGCCACAACCACATCTCCGCTTGCGCGCGGCTGTTCCGCACCCGTGCCGGTCCGCTATAGTATGTCGTATTGTGCGCCTGAAGCGAAGCACCGTCAGAGCAGCATTGCAATGTGCCGGCTGCGGAGCCAATTGATTGGCCTCAAGAGCATGTTGAGGAGCGTCTTATGAATAGCCATCACTTTCACGCCGTCGTCTGGATCGATCATCACGAGGCGCGCATCTTTCATTTCAGCCCGAGCGACGCCGACAGACTGGTCCTGCATCCCGACAATCCTCACGTGCATATCCATCACAAGGCCAATTCGATCGGCTCAGGCCACGCCGCGGAAGACCAGAATTTTCTCGACGCGGTGACGAAAGCGATCGCCGACGCCGGCGCTGTCCTTATCACCGGGCCGGCCAATGCGAAAACCGAACTGGTCAAACATATCAGCGCGCACGAGCCGCAATTGATGAAAGTCATCGCCGGCATCGAGACAGTCGATCACCCGAGCGACGGCGAGCTCGTTGCCCATGCGCGCAAATATTTTAAAGTCGAGGACTTGATGTTGCCGCAGAAAAAATAGCGGAGGCCCGCCATGCGCTGGTTCTATCTTGTGATCGTCGTTCTTTTTGTCGCCGCGACTCTGATCTTCGTGCTGCAGAATTTCGATCTGGTGACGATGGCTTTTCTCGGCATGCGCATCCGCGCGCCGCTCGCGCTTGTGGTCGCGGTGGTCTATGTGCTCGGCGCCATCACCGGCGGCTCGCTGTTGGCGCTGCTGCGCCACTCGATCCGCGAGTCCAAGGCCGGCGTGTAATCGGGCTACCGCGTAATCGGGCCGACGCGTAAGTGCTGACACCCCGCTGCCATCTTCCGCATGTCTTGACGGAGGAGCAAGCCTTGCGGCGGCGCAGCGGCCGACCCATATCGGCTACGCGGCCTACCTTCTTCCCGCCATCCGGCCGCTTTCATCTGCAACAGATACTCCAGCAACGGATACCGACCCGCCATGCCGCAATCGATGTCGCAAAGCTCGCTGCCGACCTTTGAAATCACGCTCAACGCCCTGTCCGCCGTTCTCGACAAAGCGGAGACCTTCGCCACGGCGAAAAAGGTCGATCCCGCGGTGCTGCTGCGCACCCGCCTCGCGCCCGACATGTTCGATCTCACCCGCCAGGTCCAGATCGCGACCGATCAGGCACGGCGCGGCGCCGCGCGGCTGGCCGGCGTCGAACCGCCGAGCGCGCCGGACAATGAGACGACGATTGCGCAGCTCAAGGACCGTATCGCCAAGACGGTCGCCTTCGTGAAAGGCCTCGACCGCAAGGCCGTCGACGCCTCGGCTGAACGCGATATCACCTTCCCGCTTGGCCCGGAAAAGAAAGGCCAGATGAAGGGCGACGATTATCTCAACCACTTCGTGCTGCCGAATTTCTATTTCCACTGCGCCACGGCCTACGACATCCTGCGCCATTGCGGCGTGGAAATCGGCAAGCAGGATTTCGTCGGGCAAATTCCGCTGAAAATTACCTAAAGGGCGTCATGCGATGCCGCGCGGCAGCGCACCGCGTGCTTACTGCATCGACAGCGAGGAGATCGCGACGTTCACGCTGCCGCCGGCATTGGCGATGATCCGCAGCGTCTTGTCGTCATAGGCGATGCCGACAAGACGCAGATCGTCAACCGTCGCGCTGGCGCGCAGGCCAGGCGCCTGCGCCGCCAGATTGCCGACAGCCGCAGCGATGCGCGTCTCGGCATCCGCGGCGAAGGGCTTGAGGTCGATGACCGCCTGATCGGCGAGGGTCTTTTGCAGGTAAGGCGCGGCAGCCTGCGCTGCCGCGCCAAGCAGGCCGAAAGCGGCCTGCGATTGCACATCGAGTGTGACATCGGTGAAGCGCAGGATCTGATTGCCCTGATCGAGCGCGGGCCGCCCCCAGACATAGACCGTCGCGTCGGCGCCGAGCGAAAAGAAACCGGTCTTCTTCACCCGCACCAGAAGCGAGATCAGCAGGCGATCGCCGGCGGCGGCGACGCTCGCCTGCTTGACGGTCACCGCGAACGATCCGGAGCCATCTTCGGGAAAAGTCTTGCCGGCGAACTGCGCCTCCAGAAGCCGGCTCACATCGGTGAACGGGATGTCGATCGGCACGGCGATATCGACATGGCCCTGGTTCGTCTGTGGCACAATATCGAGCTGCTGCGGGAACGGACAATCGGGCTTGGTCTCGTTCGGCACGATGCGGGTATCGGCTTGCACGCCGACCAGGAGCGTCACCGCCTTGGCGTCGATCAGCGGCTGCGCGGCGATGGCGCGGCGCGGGCGGATTTCGAGCCAGAGATTGGGCATGACACTTCCTTGGCCGTTTCCTTGGCCGGCCGCGCCGAGCGAAATGGCGCGGCACAGCTTGGCCCACTCGCCGCGCGCCGCGGTCTCGATGAACGGATTGGCGCGCAATTGCGTTTCCAAGGCGCCGGTCTGTTGATGCACCATGGCGTCGAGCACGGGCTTCACCTCACCGGCGACGCTGAGCTTGAGCCCGCCGATCGGCAGCACCACATCCACGACGTTGACTTGCGCGGCGAGATTGGGCGCGAGCCGCCAGTTCGGCGCGATGGTCGGCCGCGCCGTCGTCGTGACGCTGCCGTGAATGTCGGTGTGCTGATCGAACGCCTTGCCGGCCAGATTTTGCACCTTCTGGCCCAGATCGCCGCCGATAAGATTGCCGATGGCGCCCCCGGCCGCCGTCACTCCCGTGCCGACGCCGCCGGTCAGGGTGCCGAGCGCCTCGAACTGGCCGCTGAGCGGCGTGTTGACCGTCAGCACGCCCGGCTGTCCGCTCACGGTAAACGGCCCGCGATTGACGGTGAAAGTGAGCTGCGCATTGGACAACAGCTTCGACACCGGATTTTGCGGCTTGCCCGACAGATCGCGCGGCGCTTGCGCGTCGAGCGCCTCGCTGATCGCCGACAGCGCGATCGCCGCCGGCGCCAGCACCATGGAATTGCCGGTCAGCGGCTGCAACGGCGGCATGGCGACCAGCGCGGGCTGCGCCTGCTGCGGCGCGACCGGCCACAGCGTGTTCATCACGAACGTCGCCCCGGCGAAAGAACCGACCAGAACGAGAGCACCTACTATAATGGTGCGAAGCCGCATCGCAAATCGCTCCCCAAAACTGATTCTAGGAGTGGCGGCAGAGCTTGTCCCGCGATGTTTTGTTGCTGGCCTCTGGTACAACTATCTCGTCGCCGCAGGATGAGGAGGCAGCAGTTTGGACCCGGAATTCATCCGTGACCTGTTTTCGGAATTCGGCCCGGTCACCATCCGGCGGATGTTTTCCGGCGCGGGCATTTTCCGCGACGGCCTGATGTTCGGTCTCATCGTGCGCGACGTGATTTATCTGAAAGCCGACGAAAGCAGCATCGCGGATTTCGAGCATGAGGGCTGCGGGCCGTTCACCTATACGCACGGCAGAAATTCCGGCCGGCCTAAAGAGCATGCCCTGCCCTATTGGCGGCTGCCGGAGCGGCTCTATGACGAGCCCGATGAATTAGCGGCGTGGGCGCGGCGGGCGTTCGCGATCGCGCAACACAAGAAGTCGGCGTCACGAAAAGAGACTAGGCGAAAGACCGGGACGCGACGATCGAAAGTATAGTGCTGGGAATGATTTCGCGCGCGGACACGACGCGCGCGCTCCAAGAGGCGACGCAGGCAATTAGCGCAGGGGCTCAGCGGTGGACCAGCACCGGAATCTTGCAATGCGTGAGGACCTTGTTCGTCTCGCTGCCAAGGACGAGCGCGGAAATGCCGTGGCGGCCATGCGAGGCCATCACAATGAGATCGCAGCCTTTCGAGTCCGCGATATCGATGATCGCCCGGTAAGGATGCTCGTGCTCGACCTGAACGGTCTCGCATGAAACACCAGCCGCTCGCGCTGCGTTGGCGGCGGTATCGAGAGTTTTATCGGCCTGCTTCTGCATGCGCGCCTTATACAGCGCCGGCGTGTCTTCGATCATTTGCGTGTCGATCGTGAACGTATGAAAAGGCGGCACAACCGTAAGCACGGTGGCTTTGGCGCCGATCCGCTGAGCCAAGGCGATGCCGTGCTGGACGGCATTCCCGGCGAGGTCCGACCCGTCCGTCGGCAACAGTATGTTGGTGTACATCGCCCTCTCCTTGATCGCGAGGTCTCGGCAAGTAGCCCGCATCTGCGGGAGCGGCACGCGCGATAACGTGTACGGATAATATCATGTCGGATGGGTGGGCGGAGCAAAACCCATCCTCAGGTCTCGGAAATCCGAGAAGCGGTGGCTTTCGTTTCATGAAACCCATCCTACGCGCGCCGCAGATACGCTTATCTTGGCGGAGATTCGTCGGGCTTTAAGTGAGATTGAACAAAAATTGCTGGGTTAACATCTCAGCCGATCAAGCCGAGGCGGCGCCTCATAACGGCGGCTCCTCGCCGCCTTCGCGCTTGCAGGCGATGCTTGCTTCCTCGAGATCGAGCTCGCGCTCGATGCGGCGGCGGGCTTCGTCGGTGATCTCGCCGCGCTGCAGCGATCCATAGATGTATTCGCGTTCGGCTGCGATCAGTTCGATGCGCAGCTCCGTCGCCAGCATCGCGGCGTCCATTCCCTCAGGTGTTGTCTGCGGCAGCCGTCCGGCGCGGTATTCGTGGCGGGCGCGCAGGATAGCGTGCGCCGCAGGCGAAAGCCGCCCCGCGTCGGCGAATTGCTCCAGACGGGCATAGGCGACGTCGAGCGCCTGCGCCCGCGCCGCGACTTCGGCCTGGTGCTCGCGCTCGCGTTCTTCGTTCGCGTGCGCGGCAAGCCCGAGCCAGTTCACGACGCCCGGCAGCATCAAGCCTTGGCCGATCAGGGTGACGACGATGATGCCGAAGGTGACGAAGAGAATGAGGTCGCGATCGGGAAACGGCGCCCCTGACGCCGTGAAGAGCGGCAGCGCCAGCGCGGCAGCGAGCGAGACCACGCCGCGCACGCCGACGAAAGCGAGAAGAAAAGCCCATTGCCAAGGCGGAGAAGGATCGCGCCGGCGCAGCGCGGTGCTGAGCCAGCGCGGCAGATAGACTGCCGGATAGACCCAGACGAAGCGCGCGACGACGACCACTACGGCAGTCAGCAAGATGGCAAAGGCGAAATGCTGCCACGGCACCGTATGCATGCGGATGAAGAGCGTCCGCACTTGCATGCCGGTGATCAGAAAAATGAGACCCTCGAGCAGATAGATGAGCAGGTCCCAGAAGAAGATGCCTTGCAGGCGCGTTGCCGCCGGAATGAGCAGCGGCCCGTTCCAGCTCACATACAGGCCGGCCGCCACCGTCGCCAGCACGCCCGAGCCGCCCAATTGAGCGGGGATCAGAAAGGCAACATAAGGCGTCATCAGCGACAAGGTGATCTCGACACGCGGATCATGCGCCCAGCGGCGCAGCCGCAGGCTCGTCCAGCCAACGGCGATGCCAAAAGCGATTTCGCCGACGACGATGAGCGCAAAGGTGCCGGCCGCCTTATCGAAAGAGAACAGCCCGGTGCTCACCGCGGCGACGGCAAAGCGATAGAGGATCAGGGCCGTGGCGTCATTGGCGAGACCTTCGCCTTCGAGTATGACGACGAGCCGGCGCGGCAGACCGAGCCGCCGCACAATCGCGAGCGGCGCCACCGCGTCTGGCGGCGAGACGATGGCACCGAGCACAAAGCCCACAGCAAGCGGCATGCCGAGCAGCCAATGCGCGGCCGCCGCCACAGCGCAGGTGGTGAAAACGACACCGCCGAAGGCGAACAGCGCGATCGGCCGCAGATTGAACCTGAATTCACGCCAGCTCATGGCGACGCCGGCCGAATAGATCAGCGGCGGCAGAATGCCGAGCAGCACCAATTCCGGCGCGAGCTCGATGCCGGGCAGGTCCGGCACGATCGCCAACACGATGCCGGCAACGACCAGAAGGATCGACGGCGGCGTGTTCAGCCGCCGCGCGGCGACGGCGACGATCACCAGGACGCCGAGCAAGAGCAGCATCGTTTCGATGGTTTCGGTCATGCAGTATTCTTACAACAAGCCCTGCAAGTCAGCATCAAGGCCAAGTCGGGCAGGCCTTCCAACCTCGACCCGACAGCAAGTGATTCGCACAAATATCCGCACCAATGGAGTTAGGCGGCGCGCTGACCAAATGCCGTCGCGACCGGGCATACCGGCGTGGGGTAGGCGCAAGCTCGCGAAACGACCCGAGCCGGAGCGACCTATAACGCCCGTTTCCCGGCAAACTTGGCCGCTGAGATAGGTGTTTTACTTCGCCGCAAACCTAAGTCTTTTTCCGACCATACGCCGTCAGCTCCATCGTCTCGCTTTGAAAGAGATGGCCGTTCTGACGCAGCACAAATGAGCGCTTCACCCAGTGGTTGATATCGGAATTGTACCAAATGCGGGTAACGACATCTTCGCTTCGTGTAGGATCAACGATGTTTTTAATGATCATGTTCGTTTCGACAACAAAAGTATCAAACGTTCCGGCTTTCGTGGTGATCTTTTCCTGGCCCGTAACTTTCCCACTGCCGGTGCGCTTCCAGGCTTGCCCATTATTGACATTTGTCGAATTGATCGAAATCTTCCATTGCGAATCTGGAGAGAGCGGGAGCTTGACCCCCGAACCGTCATTCGGTGAGAATTTGAAGACCGGCCCTCGCACGACATTCCACGATTGGTCGTAAATAAAGTTATTGGAATTGCCGGTTTTATTTGAATCACTGCGGACGGCAATTTCATTTTTAGAAATATCCGTCACCGTGAATGTTCTGGTATCTTTTATTTCACCAGAGACATCGTCTTTGACCTCGTAGGTCCAATGATCGCCCGGTACCGCTGAATTCCCGGCCGGAGCCGGCGCGCCCGCCGGTGCACTGCTTTGCGCCAAAGCGGACACAGTGAGGACAATCGTCATCGCTCCGGCAAGAACTACACGTCGTCGCATCTTCCACTCCAATTCTTTCGGCCAGCTGGTCTTGTCGCACAGGCACCGTTTAGCGCCTCCCGTAGTCCACCAGTTCGATCGAAACTCTTTGATCGACATGACCGTTCGCGCTGACTTTCACCGATTGACGGACAACGTGATCGACCGCCGGGGCATACCAAAGCGTAGTCTCGTTCACGCTCTTCTTGCTCGGATCGTTGACGTTACGAATTTCGACCGTTGTTTCGACCTTGAATGCATCGAAAGTGCCGGCACTTGTCGTGACGCTCTCTTGCGCGACCACCTTGGAAGAGCCGCTGCGCTTGAAAGTTATGCCGTGCTGAGTGTTGATTTGGTTATTTTGGAATTTCCAACTGCTGCCGACAGTCATGGGCAGCTTGATACCCGAGCCGTCATTCGGCGAAAATTTCCACAACGGCGAGTTTATGATGTTCCAGGAATGGTCATAAATGTACTCTCCGAAGTTGGGGTTGCCGAGGGTCTGCCCACGGACGGCGATTTCCGCAGGCGTCACGTCAGTAATCGTGCTCGTGTTGGTATTTCTTAAGGCGCCGGTGATTTCGTCGTGGACTTCATAGGTCCAGTGATCGCCCACCATCGGCGGGTCCATTGTACTCGCCGATTCCGGCGTCGGTGGATTGTCGGGCTGAGATTGGGACTGCGCGAGCGCGAGCGATTCAACGCTCAGCAGAAAACAAAGCGCGACTGTGACTCTGCACAGCATCGTAACTTCCCCCAAGCCGAAAATAAGTCGCCCCAGGGCACATCCATAGCGTGCAATTTATCGGATGAACAGCCCGCTGACGGCGGCGGTTTCGTACGGGCTAAACGGCTCGAATTTCACAAAAAACTCTGGGGATCGACGTCAATATCGAGCTTGATGGTGCCGCGCCGCTTGGGCGCCTTGGCGAGGAGCCGCCGCAGATAGGCCGACAGGTCGTAATTGCGGGCGGCTTTCAGGAGAAGCCGCATGCGGTGGCGGCCGCGAATGAGCGCGAGCGGCGCTTCGGCGGGGCCGAGCACACGCACGCCTTCCTTGGCGTTCTCGTTGATCGGAGCCGCACGCGCGAGGTCGCGTGCGTAGGCCATGGTTTCGTGCTTGTCGGCGCCGGAGACGACGATCGAGGCGAGCCGGCCGAACGGCGGGTAATGCGTTTTTTCGCGCAGCTCGATTTCGGCGTCGTAGAACGCCTCGCGGTCCTGCGCGATCAACGCACGCATCACCGGATGGTCGGGCTGGTGCGTCTGCAAGAAGCCGCGGCCGATGCCGGCATCGCGGCCGGCGCGGCCGACGACTTGATGCAGCAGCTGGAAGGTGCGCTCGGCGGCGCGCGGATCGCCGTTGCTCAAGCCCAGATCGCCGTCGACCACGCCGACGAGGTTCAGCATCGGGAAATTGTGACCCTTGGCGACGAGTTGCGTGCCGATGATCACGTCGAAGCGGCCTGCGGCGATCTCGGCAAACTCCTGGCGCATGCGTTCCACCGTGGCGACGAGATCGCTCGAAAGCACCAGCACGCGCGCCTCGGGGAAAAGTTCACGCACTTCTTCCTCGAGCCGCTCGACGCCGGGACCGCAAGCAACGAAAGAATCCTGCGCGCTGCATTTCGGACAATTCGCCGGATGCGGCATGGCGAAGCCGCAATGGTGGCAGACGAGCTGCTTGCGAAAGCGGTGATCGACCAGCCAGGCCGCGCAATGCGGGCAGGAGAAGCGGAAACCGCAAGTCCTACATAAAGTGAGCGGCGCATAGCCGCGGCGATTGAGAAACAGCAGCGCCTGCTCGCGGCGCTCCAGCGCGGTTTTCACTTCGCCGGCGAGCACCGGCGAGATGAAGCGTCCGCGCGGCGGCGACGCGGCGCGCAGATCGATCGCCTCGATCGACGGCAGGCGCTGGCCGCCGAAGCGTTCCGGAAGCGCGAGGCGTTGATAGCGGCCGCGCCGCGCATTGGCCTCGCTTTCGACCGATGGCGTCGCCGACGACAGCACGATCGGAATTTTGGCGATATGGCCGCGCACCACCGCCATGTCGCGGGCGTGATAATGCACGCCGTCCTCTTGCTTATAGGCGGGGTCGTGCTCTTCATCGACGATAATAAGGCCGAGATCGGCGTAAGGCAGGAACAAAGCCGAGCGCGCGCCGACAACGACAGAGGCCTCACCTTTGGCGACGGCGGCCCAGGTACGCGCGCGTCGGCGCGGTGTGAGCTCGGAATGCCATTCCGCGGGCCGGGTGCCGAAGCGCGCGGCGAAGCGGTCGAGAAATTGCGCGGTGAGCGCGATTTCCGGCATCAGGATCAAGCTTTGCTTTCCGCTCCTGATCGTATCCGCTATGGCCTCGAAATAGACTTCGGTCTTGCCTGAGCCGGTCACGCCATCAAGCAGCGCCACCGTATAGCCGCCCTTGGCCACGGTGGCTTTCAGCGCATCGGCGGCGGCGCGCTGCACCGCGGAGAATTCCGGCTGCGCGAAATCCGGATCGGGCTGTTCGGCGACCGGCTCCGGCGGCAGCACCACCGTCTGCAACGTACCTTCGTCGATCAGGCCGTCGACAACGCCCGCCGAGACTCCGGCTTCGCGCGCCGCTTCGCTTTTGCCGCGCGTCATGCCGTCGGCCAACAGCGCCAGCACACGCTGGCGCGCCGGCGTCATCCGTTGCGGCGCCGCGCCGACAAGCCGCACGCCGACGCGCTCGCGCTCTTCGCCGAGATGCTCGCCCATGCGCAGGCACATGCGCAGCACCATGCCGCGCGAATTCACCGTGTAATTCGCCACCCAATCGACGAAGCTCCGCAGCTCGGGCCTGAGCGGCGGGAATTCGAGTTTCTGATCGATGTCCTTGAGCCGGTTGTCGAGCCGGATGTCGGGCTTGGGATTTTCCGTCCACACCACGCCCGTCGCCTCGCGCGCGCCAAGCGGCACGCTGACGATGTCGCCCGGAGCGAGCGCGAGCCCGTCCGGCACCCGGTAGGAATAGGCCCGGTCGAGCGCGACCGGCACCAGGACATCAACGACGCGTTTGGCCATGCGATGAGTCTGGGCCGATTCCGGGCGGTTTAGGAAGGGTAAAGGCGGAAGCCCTACATTGGCCGCTCAGTCCCGCGAAAATGGGAATCTAGTGCTGAAAACGCGGCGAAAAAGGCCTCAACCCACGTGCCGAAAGCAGAACTCACTGCCGTTGCACCGCAAGTCGCCGCCGAGATCGCGCATTGGCTCAAACATCTCGGCGCCGAGCGGCGCATGTCGCCCAAGACCGTCGAAGCCTATCAGCGCGACGTGTTGCAGTTCCTCGCTTTCCTCGCCGCGCATCTCGGCGGCAGGCCATCGCTGCAAGACCTTGCCGCTCTGACGCCGGCCGATGTGCGCGCCTTCATGGCGGCGCGGCGCGCAGCCGGCATCGGCAGCCGCTCGCTGATGCGCACGCTCGCCGGCACCCGCGCCTTCGCGCGCTTTCTCGAGCGCAACGGCAAAGGCAGCGTTGGCGCGCTTTCGGCAGTGCGCGCGCCGAAGATCGGCAAGACCCTGCCGCGGCCGCTTGCGGTTTCAGGCGCGCGCGCCGTGGCCGATCCCGATATTGCCGCAAGCGACGGCCGCGAGCCGTGGATCCACGCCCGCGACGCCGCCGTGCTCGGCCTGCTCTATGGCTGCGGCTTGCGGATTTCCGAAGCGCTCGGTCTGAAGCGCGGTGAGTTCGGCGCGCGCGATGTGCTCAGCGTGATCGGCAAGGGACGGAAACAGCGCATGGTGCCGCTCATCTCCACCGTTGCCAAACTCATCGACGACTATATTGCGCTGTGTCCCTATGACCTGCCTGAGGACGGTCCGCTGTTCGTCGGCGCCAAAGGCGGCCCGCTGTCGCCGCGGCTGGTGCAGCTCGCGATGGCGCGGCTGCGTGGTGCGCTCGGTCTGCCCGAGACGGCGACGCCGCATGCGCTGCGGCACTCCTTCGCCACGCATCTTCTGGCGCGCGGCGGCGACCTGCGCTCGATCCAGGAACTTTTAGGCCACGCCTCGCTCTCGACCACGCAGATCTATACTGAGGTGGATGCCGACCGCCTGATCGAAGCCTATCGCTCAGCCCATCCGCGCGCATAAGAAAATTTTCTGCTATTCGTCATTCCGGGGCGCCGCGCAGCGGCGAGCCCGGAATCCATAGCCCCTGCGCGGGGATTATGGATTCCGGGTTCCTCGCTTCGCTCGGCCCCGGAATGACGCGTAATAAAAAGGGGGCCATCATGTCGGAAATCAGCGAAGCCATCGAAAAGGCCAAGGAAGGCGAGAAGATCGAGATCGGCGAAGGCTTTAACCGCAAGATCGCGCTGGTGATCGCGATTCTGGCGTTATTCCTGTCGTTCTCGGAGACGCTTGGCAAGGGCGCGCAGACCGAAGTCACCACCAAGAATATCGAAGCTTCCGACCTGTGGGGCTTCTTCCAGGCCAAGAACATCCGCATGACGCAGATCACGACCGCGGCCGAGGAAATGACCGTGGCGGCGGCCGGCGCCAGCGATCCTGCCGCCAAGGACGCGATGCAAAAGCAGATCGACGCCTGGAAGAAGAACGTTGAGCGGATCGACACCGAACCAAAGACGGGCCGCAAGGACATCGAGGAACAGGCCA
Source organism: uncultured Alphaproteobacteria bacterium (assembly GCA_963746715.1). GTDB lineage: Bacteria > Pseudomonadota > Alphaproteobacteria > Rhizobiales > Xanthobacteraceae > BOG-931. The sequence continues at coordinate 43,257 of CAVVCW010000015.1, forward strand.
AGCGCGCCGAGGAGGAGCGCGATCTGTCGACGGCGAAATACCATCATTATGAATTGTCGTCGGCGGCATTTCAGGTCGGCATCGTGCTCGCCTCCGCGGCCGTAATCACCGGCATGGTGGGGCTGGCTTGGCTCGCCGGATTGCTCGGCGTTGTCGGGCTCGGGTTGTTGGCGCTCGGTCTGTTCGCGCCGCATGCCGTGGCGTTCATTGCGACGCTGTAGATTTTTTCTTCATCCGGGCAATGACGAGAATCAAAAATTAATCGCGCGCTTGTTGACCGCGAGCGCGGCCTCTTTGATGGCTTCCGTCAAAGTGGGATGCGCGTGGCAGGTGCGCGCGATGTCTTCGGACGAAGCGCCGAATTCCATGGCGATGGCGGCCTCGCCGATCATATTACCGGCGTCAGCGCCGAGAATGTGGATGCCGAGCACGCGGTCGGTCTTGGCATCGGCGAGGATTTTCACGAAGCCGTCGGTGGTGAGATTGACCTTGGCGCGGCCGTTGGCCGTGAACGGAAACTTGCCGGCATTGTAGGCGACGCCGGCCGCTTTCAGCTCCTCCTCAGTTTTGCCGACGGAGGCGATTTCCGGATAGGTGTAGACGACGTTGGGAATGACATCGTAGTTCACATGGCCGGCCTGGCCGGCGAGGATTTCGGCGACAGCGACACCTTCTTCCTCAGCCTTGTGCGCCAGCATCGGGCCCGCGATCACGTCGCCGATGGCATAGATGCCGGGCACGTTGGTCTGGAAATGTCCATCAACCGCGACGCGGCCGCGATTGTCTTTCTTCACGCCGACAGCTTCGAGACCGAGACCTTCGGTGTAAGGCACCCGCCCGATGGCGACGAGCACGACATCGGCTTCGATCGTTTCAGCCGCACCGCCGGCTGACGGCTCGACTTTGACCTTGAGAGTCTTGCCCGACGTATCAACGCCGGTGACTTTCGACGACAGCTTAAACGTCAGCCCCTGCTTCTGCAGCATGCGGTGGAATTGCTTGCCGACTTCGCCGTCGATCCCCGGCAAGATGTGATCCAGGAATTCGACGATGGTCACGTCCGCACCCAAGCGCCGCCACACCGAGCCGAGCTCGAGCCCGATGATGCCGGCGCCGACGATGAGCAGCTTTGCCGGCACCTTGGCGAGATCGAGCGCGCCGGTCGAGGACACGACGCGCTTCTCGTCGATATCGATGCCGTTCAGGCGCGTGACGTCGGAGCCGGTGGCGATGACGATATTTTTGGTTTCGAGAACCTGCGTCTTGCCGTCATTACCCTTCACTTCGACCTTGCCGGGCGCGGCGACCTTGCCGGTGCCGATGAAGCTCTCGATCTTGTTCTTCTTGAAGAGATAGTCGACGCCTTTGACGTTACCGTCGACGCCCTGCTGCTTGTATTTGAGCATCGCCGCGAGATCGACCGAGGGCTTGCCGACCTTGATGCCCATGTCGGCGAATTTATGCGCGGCTTCCTCGTAGAGCTCCGAGGCATTGAGCATCGCCTTCGACGGGATGCAGCCGATATTGAGGCAGGTGCCGCCGAAGGTCGGCATCTTCTCGATGACGGCGGTCTTCATGCCGAGCTGTGCCGCGCGAATGGCGCAGACATAGCCGCCGGGGCCGGAACCGATGACGATAAGATCGTAAGCCATCAACAAAACTCCGTACTCTCAATCGTCATGGCCGCACTTGTTGCGGCCATCCACGTCTTCGGAGAAACAACAAAGACGTGGATGCCCGGCACATAGACGTTCGAAGAACGGCGTCGCTTCGCTCGCCTATGTCCGGGCATGACGGCATTCATTTAAAGATCCAACACCAGCCGCGCCGGCTCCTCGAGGCTTTCCTTCACCCGCACCAGGAACGTCACCGCCTCGCGGCCATCGACGAGGCGATGGTCGTAGGACATCGCGAGATACATCATCGGCCGCACTTCGAGCTTGCCGCCGATCACCATCGGCCGCTCCTGGATCTTGTGCATGCCGAGAATGCCGGACTGCGGCGCGTTGAGGATCGGCGTCGACATCAAGGAGCCGTAGATGCCGCCATTGGTAATGGTGAACGTGCCGCCCTGCATTTCGTCGATCTTGAGCGCGCCGTCGCGGGCGCGACGGCCGAAATCGGTGATGTTCTTTTCGATTTCGGCCAGCGATTTCTGATCGCAATCGCGCACCACCGGCACGACCAGGCCTTTCTCGGTGCCGACCGCGATACCAAGGTGATAGTAGTTCTTGTAGATGATGTCGGGCCCGTCGATCTCGGCATTGACGGCGGGGATTTCCTTGAGCGCCTGGACGCAGGCGCGCACGAAGAAGCCCATGAAGCCGAGCTTCACGCCATGCTTCTTCTCGAACAGATCGCGATATTGGCTGCGCAGCGCCATGACGTGGCTCATGTCGACCTCGTTGAAGGTCGTGAGCATGGCGGCGGTGTTCTGCGCGTCTTTGAGCCGCTTGGCGATGGTTTGGCGCAGCCGCGTCATGCGCACGCGCTCTTCGCGCGCGGCATCGTCGGCCGGCGACGGCGCGCGGACCTGAACCGCTGCCGCGGACTGGGCGACAGGCGTCGGCTGCGCCGCGGCGCGTTCGATCGCCGCCAGCATGTCGCCTTTGGTGACGCGGCCGTCCTTGCCGGTGCCCGGCACGGTCGCGGCATCGAGGCCGGTTTCGGCCGAGAGTTTGCGCACCGAGGGCGCAAGCGGCGCGTCAACGACTTTAGCGGCTGCCGGCGCAACAGCCGGAGCCGGTGCGGGTTTGGCTGCAGGCGGCGGAGCTGCGGGAGCCGCTTTCGCAGCGGGGGCCGCGCCGGCGCCTTCCTTGATCTGGCCGAGGATGGCGCCGACAGCGACGGTTTCGCCGTCTTTCGCCGCGATCTCGCTCAGCACGCCGGCGGCCGGCGCCGGCACCTCGATCGTGACCTTATCCGTTTCAAGCTCGACCAGCGGCTCATCCACCGCGACCGCTTCGCCCGCCTTCTTGAACCATTTGCCGATAGTCGCCTCGGTCACCGATTCACCGAGCGTCGGCACGCGTATCTCTGCCATAAATCCCTCTTCGTCATGGCCGCGCATAGCCGGCCAAAGGACGGCGTCGCTGCGCTCGCCTTGGTCGCGGCCATCCACGTCTTTGCTTGTCTCACACCGTCAAGACGTGGATGCCCGACACATGGCCGAACATGACGGCGCCAGAAATTACCCCAGAGCGTCTTCCAAGAAATTCTTGAGCTGCAGGAGATGCAGCGACATCTGCCCGACCGCGGTCGACGCGGCGGCCGGCCGGCCGGCGTAACGCGCGCGGCGGTGCTTGGCGCCGATCTGGTTGAGCACCCATTCGAGGAAGATGTCGACGAACACCCAGCCGCCCATATTGCGCGGCTCTTCCTGGCACCAGACGATCTCGGCGTCCTTAAAGCGGGACAATTCCGTCATCAGCGCCTTGGTCGGGAACGGATAGAGCTGCTCGATGCGCAGAAGATAAATGTCGTCGATGCCGCGCTTCTCGCGCTCCTCGTAGAGATCGTAATAGACCTTGCCGGACGAGATGACGACACGGCGGATCTTGGCGTCGGGCACGAGCTTGATCTTCTCGCCGGGCAGCGTCTGCGCATCGTCCCAGAGCAGCCGATGGAACGAGGTATTCGGACCCATATCTTCGAGCTTCGACACCGCGCGCTTGTGGCGCAACAGCGACTTCGGCGTCATCAGGATCAAAGGCTTGCGGAAGTCGCGCTGAATCTGGCGGCGCAGGATGTGGAAATAATTGGCCGGCGTCGTGCAGTTGGCGACCTGCATATTGTCTTCGGCGCACATCTGCAGAAAGCGCTCGAGCCGCGCCGAGGAGTGTTCCGGCCCCTGCCCTTCATAGCCGTGCGGCAACAGGCAGACGAGGCCCGACATGCGCAGCCATTTGCGCTCGCCCGACGAGATGAACTGGTCGAACACGACTTGCGCGCCGTTGGCGAAGTCGCCGAACTGCGCTTCCCACAAAGTCAGCGCGTTCGGCTCGGCGAGCGAGTAGCCGTATTCGAAGCCGAGCACGGCTTCTTCGGACAGCATCGAATTGATGACTTCGTAGCGCGCCTGGTTCGGCGCGAGTTCATTGAACGGCGTATAGCGCTGTTCGTTCTCCTGATCGATCAGCACCGAATGGCGCTGCGAGAACGTGCCGCGCTCACTGTCCTGACCCGACAGCCGCACGCGATGGCCTTCGAGCAACAGCGTACAGAAGGCCAGCGCCTCGCCGGTCGCCCAATCGACGCCTTGGCCGGTTTCGATGGATTTGCGCCGGCTGTCGAGGAAACGGTTGAGCGTCTTGTGCAGGTGGAAGCCCTGCGGCAACGTCGTGATCCTCTCGCCGATCTCCTTGAGCTCCGCGAGATCGACGCCGGTCTTGCCGCGGCGCGGATCGTCGGCATCGACCGACGACTTGAATCCGGACCAGCGGCCGTCGAGCCAATCCGCCTTGTTGGCGCGATAGCCGAGCGCGGCATCGAGCTCGCCGTCGAGGTGCCCGCGCCAATCGGCCTTCATCTTCTCGACGTCGGCCGCGGTGACGACGCCTTCGGCGACGAGCTTGTCGCCATAGATTTGCAGCGTGGACGGATGGTTGGCGATCGCCTTGTACATCAGCGGCTGGGTGAACGACGGCTCGTCGCCTTCGTTGTGGCCGTGACGGCGATAACAGAACATGTCGATGACGACAGGCTTCTGGAATTTCTGCCGAAACTCGGTGGCGATCTTGGCGGCGAACACGACGGCTTCCGGATCGTCGCCGTTGACGTGGAAGATCGGCGCGTCGATCATCTTGGCGACGTCGGACGGATAGGGCGACGAGCGCGAGAAGCGCGGATTGGTGGTGAAGCCGATCTGGTTGTTGACGATGAAATGCACCGAGCCGCCGGTGCGATGGCCGCGCAATCCGGACAGCCCGAAGCATTCGGCGATGACGCCCTGGCCGGCGAACGAGGCGTCGCCATGGATCAGAAGCGGCATCACCATGGTGCGGTCTTCCGGCGTGGCGCCGAGATGATCCTGCTTGGCGCGCACCTTGCCGAGCACCACGGGATCGACGATTTCCAGATGTGACGGATTGGCGGTGAGCGACAGATGCACCTTGTTCTGATCGAACTCGCGGTCCGATGAGGCGCCGAGGTGATATTTCACGTCGCCGGAGCCTTCGACCGCGTCCGGCGTCGATGAACCGCCCTTGAATTCGTGGAAGATGGCGCGCTGCGGCTTGGCCATCACCTGCGCCAGCACGTTGAGCCGGCCGCGATGCGCCATGCCGATGACGATCTCGCGGACGCCAAGCGCGCCGCCGCGCTTGATGATCTGTTCCAGCGCCGGAATCATCAACTCGCCGCCGTCGAGGCCGAAGCGCTTGGTGCCGGTGAACTTGACGTCGCAGAATTTTTCAAAGCCTTCGGCTTCGACGAGCTTGTTGAGGATGGCGCGCTTGCCTTCGCGGGTGAAGGTGATCTCCTTGTCGGGCCCTTCGATCCGTTCCTGGATCCAGCCCTTCTGCGCGCCGTTCGAAATGTGCAGGAATTCGACGCCGAGCGTCTGGCAATAGGTGCGGCGCAGAATGGCGATGATCTGATGGATGGTGCCGAATTGGAGGCCGAGCACCTTGTCGAGAAAGATCGGGCGATCGAGATCGGCTTCGGTGAAGCCATAGGTGCGGGGATCGAGTTCGTCTTCAGGCTTGGGCGGCTCGAGCGCCAGCGGATCGAGATTGGCGTAGAAGTGCCCGCGCGCCCGGTAGGCGCGGATCAGCATCAATGCGCGGATCGAATTGCGGGTGGCGCGCTCGACGTCGGCGGAGGACAGATCGACGCCGCGAGCCTGCGCCTCGCCCTTCACTTTGCCGCCGAGCGCCTTGCCGACTTCGCCCCAGTTGCCGTCAAGCGCGGAAATCAGGTCGTTGCGCTCCGGCACCGGCCAGCCGGGCCGCGCCCAGGACGGCCCGGTCGCGTTCTTCACCACATCGCGGGCGTCGTCCTTCAGGCTCTGGAAGAACGACTGCCATTCGGCATCGACCGCCTTGGGATCGGTCTCGTAGCGGGCGTAGAGGTCTTCGATGTAGTCGGCGTTGCCGCCGTAGAGAAAGGATGTGAGGGCGAAGGCAGCGTTCGCGTCTTGGCGAGACATGGTTCGATCCTTGGCGAATCCCCGAACGGGTGGTTTGGGAGCAAAGCGCAATAGACCCAATGGCTGCGAGAAGCAGCGAATCGGCCCGGCCCGGCGCTCGGGAACTCTCTTTTACCCTATTTAGTCATCGGATGCGGCACGGAAAAGACGGTAGAAGTGAATCAGGATTTCAGAACTTCAGCCAGCGTCTTCCCGAGACGCGCCGGCGAAGGTGAAACCTTGATTCCAGCCGATTCCATGGCCGCAATCTTGGATTCCGCGTCACCCTTGCCGCCGGCGATGATGGCACCGGCGTGGCCCATGCGCCGGCCCGGCGGCGCGGTGCGCCCGGCAATGAACCCGACCATCGGCTTCTTGCGGCCGCGCTTGGCTTCGTCCTTGAGAAACTGCGCGGCGTCCTCTTCCGACGAGCCGCCGATCTCCCCGATCATGATGATCAACTCGGTCGCCTTATCGGCCAGGAACATTTCCAGCATTTCGATGAAGTCGGTGCCTTTGACCGGATCGCCGCCGATGCCGACCGCCGTGGTCTGGCCGAGGCCTTCATTCGTGGTTTGGAACACGGCCTCGTAGGTGAGCGTGCCGGAGCGCGACACGATGCCGACCTTGCCGGGCTTGAAAATGCTCGCCGGCATGATGCCGATCTTGCATTCGCCCGCCGTCATCACGCCCGGGCAATTCGGCCCGATCAGGCGCGACTTCGATCCGCACAGCGAACGCTTTACCTTCACCATGTCGGCGACCGGAATGCCTTCGGTGATGCAGATGATCAGCGGAATTTCGGCCTGGATCGCTTCGCAGATCGCGTCTGCCGCACCGGGCGGCGGCACATAGATGACACTGGCGTCGCAGCCGGTCTTGTCGCGCGCCTGCGCGACCGTCTCGAACACCGGCAGGCCGAGATGCACCATGCCGCCTTTGCCAGGCGACGTGCCGCCGACCATCTTGGTGCCGTAGGCGATCGCCTGTTCGGAGTGGAAGGTGCCGTTCTTGCCGGTAAAGCCCTGGCAGATGACCTTGGTGTTCTTGTTGATGAGGATGGACATTACGCGGCCTCCCTCACCGCTTTGACAATCTTCTGCGCGGCATCGTCGAGATCGTCACCGGACGTCACGTTGAGATTGGACTTGGCGATGATTTCCTTGCCGAGCGCGACGTTCGTTCCTTCGAGCCGCACCACGAGCGGCACGCGCAGACCGACTTCTTTCACAGCGGCAACCACGCCTTCGGCGATGACATCGCATTTCATGATGCCGCCGAAGATATTGACCAGGATGCCCTTTACGTTGTGGTCCGAGGTGATGATCTTGAAGGCCGCCGCGACTTTCTCTTTCGTGGCGCTGCCGCCGACATCGAGGAAGTTCGCCGGCGTCTCGCCGTAAAGCTTGATGATGTCCATGGTCGCCATGGCCAGGCCGGCGCCGTTGACCATGCAGCCGATGGTGCCGTCGAGCGCGACATAGTTGAGCTCGTAGCGCGACGCTTCGATTTCCTTGGTGTCCTCTTCGGTGACATCGCGCAGCGCCACGATGTCGGGGTGGCGATAGAGCGCGTTGTCGTCGAAGCCGATCTTGGCGTCGAGGCAGATCAGGTCGCCGGATTTGGTGACGACCAGCGGATTGATCTCGAGGAGACTCATGTCCTTGGCGACGAAGGCCTGATAGAGCTTCGGCAGCACGTTCTGGGCCTGTTTGGCGACGTCGGGATTGAAGCCGAGCACCTGCGACACATAGCGCGCGTGATGCGGCATGAAGCCGGTCGCGGGATCGATCGAGAAGCTCACGATCTTGTCCGGCGTCTTGTGCGCGACCTCTTCGATGTCCATGCCGCCTTCGGTCGAGACAACAAAAGCGACGCGCGAAGTGTCGCGGTCGACCAGCGCCGAAAGATAATATTCACGGTCGATGGCCGAGCCTTCCTCGATATAGAGGCGGCGCACTTCCTTGCCTTGCGGCCCGGTCTGATGCGTCACCAAGGTTGAGCCGAGCAACCGGTTGGCCTCACGCTTCACCTCGGCGACTTCCTTGACGACCTTGACGCCGCCCGCCTTGCCGCGGCCGCCGGCATGAATCTGCGCCTTCACCACCCAGACCGGTCCGCCGAGCGTGTTGGCCGCCGCTTCCGCTTCGGCAACGGAGAAAACCGGAATGCCGCGCGGCACCGGCACGCCGAAATCGCGCAGCACCGCTTTGGCCTGATATTCGTGAATGTTCATGAGGATGCCTGATCTAGCCGCAAAAAATGTTCGTCATCCTTATGAAATGCAAGCCAACGGCTCCGGCTGCGCCGGACCGAAGACAAGCGCGCCGCGAAGGATAACGGCCGCGGCGCGAAACCCCTTCGATGGCCGCTGTTGCGGCCGCCGCCGGGTGACGAATGGCGTTACTTCCCCAGATCCGGCGCGATCTTCTTGCATGCATCGACCAGGCCTTCGACGGACTGGACCGATTTCTCGAACATGCCGCGCTCGGCGCTATTGAACTCGACCTCGACAACGCGCTCGACGCCCTTGGCGCCGATCACGACGGGCACGCCAACATAAAGGTCTTTGACATTGTATTCGCCGTTGAGCCATGCGGCGCAGGGCAGCACGCGCTTCTTGTCGCGCAGATAGCTTTCCGCCATGGCAATGGCGGACGAGGCCGGCGCATAGAAGGCCGAGCCGGTTTTCAGAAGGCTCACGATCTCGCCACCGCCGTTGCGGGTGCGATCGACGATCTGCTCGATGCGGGCCTGCGTGGTCCAGCCCATTTTCACGAGATCGGGCAGCGGAATGCCGGCCACCGTCGAATAGCGCACCAAAGGCACCATGGTGTCGCCGTGGCCGCCGAGCACAAACCCCGTGACGTCCTCGACCGACACATTGAATTCGTCGGCGAGGAAATAGCGGAAGCGCGCCGAGTCGAGTACGCCGGCCATGCCGACGACCATGTTCTTCGGCAGCCCGCAGCATTTCTGCAGCGCCCAGACCATGGCGTCGAGCGGATTGGTGATGCAGATGACGAAGGCGTTCGGCGCGTATTTCTTCAAGCCGGCGCCGACCTGCTCCATCACCTTGAGGTTGATGCTGAGCAGATCATCGCGGCTCATGCCCGGCTTGCGCGGCACGCCGGCGGTGACGATGCAGACCGAGGCGCCTTCGATCGCTTCGTAGGAATTGGCGCCGGCAAACTTGGCGTCGAAACCTTCGACCGGGGAGGCCTGCACAAGATCGAGCGACTTGCCCTGGGGAACGCCTTCGGCAACGTCGAACATGACGACATCGCCCAGCTCCTTCAGACCGATCAGAAGGGCGAGCGTACCGCCGATTTGACCCGAGCCTATCAACGCAATCTTGTTTCGCGCCATGAAGAAAATTCCTTGATTGACGGGGATAAGGCCCAGCAGGGGCGGTCATTAACTCTTTCAGCGCGCGCGTTCAAGCTGGATCGCACGGCGATTTCGCCGGATGGGAACGAAAGCAGTCCTGCTATGCTTGACCGACCGCCCGGCGCGGTACGGCGGCAAGAAGAGCGCACGAAATGACGGCTGCGAAGACCAAGACCCGGCCGGCCAAGGGCTTTCTTCGCATGCTTGGTCCGGGCCTCGTCACCGGCGCGGCCGACGACGATCCCAGCGGCATCGCCACCTATTCTCAGGGCGGCGCCCAGTTCGGCTACGCGCTGGGCTGGACCATGTTTCTCACCGCGCCGTTTATGATCGCGATCCAGTTGGTCAGCGCCCGTATCGGCGCCGTCACGGGAGAAGGGCTCGCGGCCAATCTCGGCAAGGCGCTGCCGCGTTTTCTGCTCCACGCGATCGTCGGGCTCTTGCTCATCGCGAACACGCTCAATATCGCGGCCGACATCGCCGCGATGGGGGACGCATTGCACCTCGTCGCCGGTGGCCCGATTCTGCTCTATATCGCGCTATTCGGCATCGGCTGCCTCGCCGCCGAAATACTGATCCCCTACCATTCCTATTCGGGATACCTGAAAACCTTGACGCTCGTGTTGTTCGCCTATGTCGCGACAGCGTTGAGCGTAAAGATTCCATGGGGCGAGGTTTTAACCGCGACGCTTCTGCCTCGCCTGTCCTGGGATCGCGATTACACTTTGATGCTGGTGGCGATCTTCGGCACCACGATCAGCCCCTACATGTTCTTCTGGCAGGCTTCGCTCGAAGCGGAGGGACGCAAACTACGCAGTCATGCGAAGAACGCCGCGGCCGCCGCAGCGCTGCGCAATCGGCTGGCGCAGCGAGATTCCGATCGCATAAAACTGGACACCATCACCGGCATGCTGCTGTCGAATCTGATCGGCTACTTCATCATCATCACCACGGCGGCAACTCTGCATGCCCACGGCATCACGCACATCGGCACCGCCAGCCAGGCCGCCGAAGCGTTGCGGCCGTTTGCCGGTCCGTTCGCGTTCTTTCTGTTTTCGACCGGAATCATCGGCACCGGCCTCCTCGCGGTCCCCGTGCTCGCGGGCTCTGCCGGCTATGCGGTGGCGGAGACATTCGGCTGGGAAGGCAGCCTCGAAATGCAGGCGCGCGGCGCACCGGGCTTCTATCTCGTCGTCGCCGCGGCGACGCTTGCCGGATTGGGCGCCGCACTCACCCCGCTCGATCCGATCCGCATGCTGTTCTGGAGCGCAGTCGTCAACGGCATCGTCGCCGTGCCGCTGATGATCGCCATGATGCTTGTCGTCGGCAGCCGCAAGGTCATGGGAAAATTCTCGGCTTCGCGCGCACTGATGATTTTCGGCTGGAGCGCGACGGCGCTGATGGCTGTCGTCGTCGCCGCCATGCTGACGACGAGCGTGACCGGATAAGGTACTAAGTCTCGACGATGCCTTCCGACGAGCCGGAGGTCCGTCCATGCGCCGCGCCGTGCGGCCGCGCCAGGTAGCCGTCCGAGCGCATTTCGATGAGCCGCGAGGCGGTGCGATTGAATTCGAGCGCCTCGTAGCCTTGATCGGCCTTGTAGAGCCCGTCGGGCTCCGCGGCAGCGGAAGCAATCAGCTTCACGTTCATGTCATAGAGCGTGTCGATCAGAATAATGAAGCGCTTGGCGGCGTTGCGGTTGTCATAGGTCATTGTCGGCACATGGTCGAGAACGAGGGTGTGATATTCGTGCGCCAGGCGCAGATAGTCGGCGGCGGCGAGCGGCTGCTCGCAGAGATCGTGAAAATTAAATCGCGCCACACCCATGAAGGCGCGCGGCACGTGGACGCTCCTGCCGTGCAGCGGCAAATCTTGTGGCGCGCCCTGATGACCGCCGGTAAGCCGCGCCCAGGCCGCGTCGAGCGCCTTGTCGGCTGAGCCATCCGCCGGCACGTACCACACCGGCTTGCCGCCGAGCTTTTCCAGCCGGAAATCGGTGCGCGCATCGAGCCGCACCACATCCATGCGCTGTTGCAGCAGTTCGATGAACGGCACGAACAGAGCGCGATTGAGGCCGTCTTTATAAAGATCCTCCGGCGCTACATTCGAGGTCGCGACCATGACGATGCCTTGCGCGAACAGATGCGTGAACAGCCGGCCGAGGATCATGGCGTCGGCAATGTCGGTGACGTGAAACTCGTCGAAACAGAGCAGCCACGCTTCCTCGGCAAGCGCGTCGGCGACAATCTTGATCGGATCCTCGTCCGGACATTCGCCGAGCCGCATCTTCTGCCGGATGGCGTGCACGCGCTCGTGCACGTCGATCATGAATTCATGAAAATGCGCGCGGCGCTTGCGCACCACCGGGCTCGCGTCGAAGAAGAAATCCATCAGCATGGTCTTGCCGCGGCCGACCGCGCCGTAGATGTAGAGCCCCTTGATAGCAGGCTGCTCGCGCGCGCGGCTCGCGAATAGCCAGCCGAGCGCCGAGGATTTGCGCGCCAGGCGATGTTCGACGAGGCGCGCTTCAAGCTGCGTCATCATGCTAACAACCGAAAGCTGCGCCTGATCTTCTTCGATCCGGCCGGCGGCGACGGCTTCCGCATATTGTGCTGTGACCGAACTCGGCATGAAGCGTTAACAGCTATTAAGTGTTGTGAATGAAACGTGGCGAAGAAACGTGCAGGCTGCGTGCCAAATTGCCTTTATCTCTATGCGCGATGCTTTTCATTGTCGTCAAATGGTCGCAAACTCTTAGCGAGCCATGCGTATAGGGAATGTAGGCATGTTGCTCAATCCTTCGCCTTGCCAAATTTCCCTGCCACACAACATGATGCTTTCGATTCGGCGGGCCCGCGAGTTCATTCGCCTGGCCCGTTTCTGCTTTCTGGGAGGAAGGCTTAAGCGAGGGCTTTTCGCGACGTAAAGTCAGCAGGAGCTCTTGGAATGCAAGAAGTTCTTCCCGAAGACGGCGTGATCCGCAAATTGTGGGCCGGCGAAGCGGCAAAGTACCGCGATCATATCCTTCGCCTCGATCCCGAAAGCCGGCGCAACAGATTCGCCGGCGGCGTATCCGACGATTTCGTCTGCAAATATGTCGAGCTCGCCAATTCGCTCGGCGCGGTCGTCTATGGATTCTTTATCGGCGACGTGATGCGCGGCGCCGCCGAATTGCGACCGCTCGGGCTGGGCTTCGCCCGTGAGGCGGAAGCGGCGATCAGTATCGAGAAGCGCTGGCAATCGCACGGCGTCGGCTCCGCGCTGTTGGCGCGCGTGCTATTGACCGCGCGCAATCGCGGCTACCGGCATCTGCACATGGCGTGCATGGCGGAGAACCGCCGCATGCAGCAGCTCGCGCGCAAATTCGACGCCGAACTGACTTTCGACTTCGAGAGCGTCGTCGGCGAAGTCGAGTCGTCGCGGCCGACGCCGATGTCGCTGATGCGCGAATTGATGTCGGATAGCCACGGCTTCGCCACCGCGATGCTCGATCTGCAATCGAGAATATTGCGAACGTAACGTCCTCACCCTCCCCTGAAAGGGGGAGGGCTTTTCAGCTCGCGCGCCGCGCCCAGCGCATCTCGTCGGTGGCGAGCGGATAGGCCTCCTCGACGATATAGGGGCCGCCGCCGGTTGAGGCGCGCGACGAGAACAGCACGAAGCGCGAGACTTCAAACGACATCGAGCGGAAATGACCGCGCGCGGCGAGATAATCCGCGACCTGATGGCTCGACGAATCGCGCAGACGCGCCAGCGTGATATGCGGCGTGTATTTGCGCCCCTCCGGCTCAAGCCCTATGCGCTGCAGTAAGCGCTCCTGTTCGGCCTGCAATTCCATCAGCGGCGCGACCTGCGCGGCCGAGGCCACCACCGCGCGCGGCTTGCGTCCGCCGAAGGACAAAAGCCCGTCCAGCCGCAGTTCGAACGGGCGGCGATGGACGCGGCCGAGCAGGCCCGCGATTTCGTTGGCCAGCGCGTCATCGATGTCGCCGATGAAGCGCAGCGTTAGATGATAATTTTCAGGATCGATCCAGCGGGCGCCTGGCAGACCGCCACGCATCGTGGAGAGCGTTTGGGCAACCAGCGGCGGAATTTCGAGACCGGTGAACAAGCGGGGCATGACAAACTCCAGCTCGTGTTGGCGATTCGCCGCATCCTTAGAATGGGATGAACGGCGACCCTGTGCAACCCATTATGACGGATGTTGGGTATGGATTTGGTCAACAAGCCGCAAAACGTCCGGCAAAATGCGCGCGACAATAACTCCGACGCCTGTGGCATTGGGGTGCATGCCGTCCTGCTGGGTAAGTTTCAGGTCGCCGGCAACGCCGTCGAGGAAAAACGGATAGAGCAGCGTGCCATATTTGGCCGCAAGCTCCGGATAGATTCGCTCGAAGGCCTGACCGTAATCGGCCCCGAGATTCGGCGCCGCGCGCATGCCGCACAACATGACGACGATGTGACGCGCGGTGAGGCGCTGCAGAATCTTGTCGAGCGCGTCACGCGTCAGTTCTGGCTTGACGCCGCGCAACATGTCGTTGGCGCCAAGCTCGACAATGACCGCTTGAGTGCCTTGAGGCACCGACCAATCGAGCCGCGCCAAACCGTCGGAAGCGGTATCGCCCGAGACGCCGGCATTGGCGACGGTCGCGGCAATGCCCTTGGCGGTGAGCGCGGCCTGCAGACGCGGCACAAAGCCGTGTTGGTCAGGAAGCCCATATCCCGCCGTCAAAGAATCGCCCAATGCGACAATTTGGATGGGCGTCTGTGCGTCGGCCGGACGCGTGATTGTCCAAAAACATGGCGACAAGGTACAAATCGCCGCAAACGCGATGTGGCGCACCAAGCCCCGCCACCCATATGAGCGGGCGCGCAAGGCGGACAAAGGACACTGGGCGCGCAAAGGATTTGGACCGGTCACAGGAACCAGCAAGATTTGCATGAACGACATTTCGGGCTTTCCTTTCGCCAACGACGCCATCGCGCTGAGCGGGGTCAATCTGTCACTCGGTCGCGGCGCCGCCCGCGTCCATATTCTGCGCGATATCAACCTTCAAATAAGGCGTGGCGAAGCCGTCGGCTTGCTGGGCCCGTCGGGCTCCGGCAAATCGACCTTGCTGATGGTCATGACCGGCCTCGAACGGCCGGATACCGGCTCGGTGCTGGTCGGCGGCGAAGAGCTGCAGCGGCTCGACGAGGATCGGCTGGCGCGCTTTCGCGGCAAAAATGTCGGCATCGTGTTTCAGGCCTTTCATCTGATCCCGACCATGACGGCTCTGGAAAACGTCGCCGTGCCGCTCGAGCTTGCCGGCATTTCGGACGCGCTCGACCGCGCGGCGCAAGAGCTTGCCGCCGTCGGCTTGGCGGAACGCCTGCATCACTATCCCGCCGAACTGTCCGGCGGCGAACAGCAGCGCGTCGCGCTGGCACGCGCGCTCGCGCCCAGTCCCGCCATCCTTGTCGCGGACGAACCGACCGGCAATCTCGACGACACGACCGGGCGCGATATCGTCGAGCTTCTGTTTCGCGGCCATGCCGAGCGCGGCACGACGCTGGTTCTGGTCACGCACGACAACGCGCTCGCGACGCGGTGTGACCGCGTGATCCGTCTGCGCTCCGGCCAGATCGAGGGTCGCGTCGGCGCGGCCGCGCCGGCGTGATGAAGCTCGCATGATGAAAACCGCATGATCAAGAGCCTGACGCCGACTGCATCCCGCGTGCCGCTGAGCCTCAAGCTCGCCTATACCGCTTATGTGGTGGTGCTCATTCCGGTCTATTGGCACTATTACGGCCCGACCAACTTTCTGTATTTCTGCGATCTCGCGCTGATCATCACCTTGATCGGGATCTGGCCCGAGAATGCGCTCCTGATTTCCAAATGCTGCATCGGGATCCTGGTGCCGCAACTCGTCTGGCTTGCCGACTTCGGCAGCAATCTCGCCGGCGTGCCGCTCACCGGCATGACCGACTATATGTTCGACACCCATCATTCGCTGTTTCTGCGCGGGCTGTCGCTGTTTCACGGCTGGCTGCCGATCCTCCTCGTCTATCTGGTCTGGCGCACCGGCTACGACCGGCGCGCGCTGCCGTCCTGGACCGTGCTCGCCTGGGTGGTGCTGCCGGTCTGTTTCTTTTTGATGCCGGCGCCGACCGCGCATCCGGGGCTGACGCCGGTCAACATCAACTATGTCTGGGGCACCAGCGACTTCGCCAAGCAGACTTTGGTGCCGGCGTATCTCTGGTTCGCCGGATTGCTGATCGGCTTGCCGCTTCTGGTTTATGTACCCACTCACTTGGTTCTGGCCCGTGTCGCACCGAGCGCGCAAAAATCCGGCACGCATGAGCCTAAGCTCGCGGAGGCCGCCTGATGCTCGCGCCTTCGGTCAAGCCGGTGCGTTATATGCGGCTGCGCACCGCGCTGCGCTTTGCCTGGCGCGAGTTGCGCGGCGGTCTGCACGGCTTCGGCGTGTTCATCGCCTGTATCGCGCTCGGCGTGATGGCGATTGCCGGCGTCGGCTCGGTGGCGGCAAGTCTCAACGACGGTCTCGCCAGCGCCGGCCGCACCATTCTCGGCGGCGATCTCGATTTTTCACTCATTCAGCGCGAGGCGAGCGCGTCCGAGCAGAGCTTCCTCGATGCCCATGGCACCGTGTCGGCGGTGGCGACGCTGCGGGCTATGGCCCGAACGAGTGATGGCCGATCCAACCTGATCGAGGCCAAAGCCGTCGACGGCAATTATCCGCTGGTCGACGCGGTGGTGACCGATCCAGTCATGCCGCTTGCCGATCTTTTTGCGCAGAGCGGCGGCGCTTATGGCGCGGCGGTCGATACGGCGCTGTTGGCGCGGCTCGATCTGAAAACCGGCGACCGCATCACCATTGGCAATATCACCGTCGAACTGCGCGCGGCGCTGAAGAGCGAGCCGGACAAGATCGGCGGTGCGATCGGACTTGGCCCGCGCGTCTTGATGAGCCAAGCGGCGCTGCGCGCCACCGGCCTGCTGCAGCCCGGCAGTCTCGTGCGCTGGCAATACCGGTTGCGCTTGCCGCAGACCGATGCCAGCGACCGCGCGGTGACGGCATTGCAGAACCAGGCGCAGCAGGATTTTCCCGACGCCGGCTGGGAGATCCGCACCCGCAGCAAGGCCTCGCCACAGCTCGAACGCAGCGTCGACCGCTTCACCCAGTTCCTGACGCTGGTCGGCCTGACCACGCTTCTGGTCGGCGGCGTCGGCGTCGCCAATGCGGTCGCGAGCCATCTGGCGCGCAAGCGCGACGTGATCGGCACCATGAAGGCGCTCGGCGCCACCAGCGGCGACGTCTTTGCGATCTATTGCAGCGAGACCCTGCTGGTGGCGCTGTTCGCAACGCTCATCGGCGCCGCACTCGGCGCGATCTTGCCCTTCGCCGTCGCCTGGGGTTTCGGCAGCATCATTCCGCTGCCGGTCGCGCCGGCGCTGCATCCGGCCGTGCTCGCACTATCGATCGCCTATGGCCTCCTCACCGCGCTTGCCTTTGCGCTGTGGCCGCTCGGACGCGCCCACGACATCTCGGTGACCATGCTGTTTCGCGACCAGATCGCCGCCGAGCGCAACTGGCCGCGCCGCCGCTATGTGGTTGCGACGGCGGCCATCGCCGCGCTCCTTGCCGCGCTTGCCGTCGTCACCAGCTACGACCCGCGCATCGCCGTCTATTTCGTCATCGCCGCGGCTTTGGTGTTCTTGCTGCTGCGGCTGATCGCGCAGCTCACGATGACGCTTGCGCGCCGTGCGCCGCGCGTGCGCTCGACGATCTTGCGGTTGGCAATCGGTAATATTCATCGCCCCGGTGCGCTGACGCCGAGCGTCGTTTTGTCCCTTGGCCTGGGACTGGCGCTGCTCGTCACCGTGATCGAAATCGACGGCAATCTGCATCGCGAATTCGCCGCGGCGCTCCCCGAGCACGCGCCGACGTTCTTTTTTATCGACGTCCCGGCCGCCGACGCCGCGCGCTTCGATGCTTTTGTCCGCGACGAGGCGCCGGGTTCGAAAATGGAGCAGGTGCCGATGCTGCGCGGCCGCATTGTCTCCGCCAAAGGCATCAAGGCCGACGACCTGAAAGCCGCGGAAGGCTCGCGCTGGGTGCTGCGCGGCGATCGCGGCATCACTTATGCGCGCGACGTGCCGGCCGGCTCGCGCATCGTCGAGGGCCAGTGGTGGAGCGCCGATTATTCCGGCGAGCCGCTGGTGTCGCTCGAAAGCCGCACCGCGCACGATCTCGATCTCAAGATCGGCGATACGATCACGGTCAATGTGCTTGGCCGCAACGTCACGGCGCGGATCGCCAATCTGCGCGCCGTGGAATGGGAGAATCTCGGTATCAATTTCGTGCTGGTGTTCTCGCCCGGCCTGTTTGAAGGCGCGCCGCATACCGATATCGCCACGTTGACGTTTGCCGATGGCGGAACGCCCGTGGAAGAAACCAAAATCGTCAAGGCGCTGGCCGACGCCTTTCCGACCGTAACCGCGGTGCGGGTCAAAGACGCGCTGGACGCGGTCGGCAGCCTGATCGGCAGCCTGGTGCTGGCGCTGCGCGGAGCAAGCTCGATCACGCTGATAGCCGCCGCTCTGGTGCTCGGCGGCGCGCTCGCGGCGAGCCAGCGCTTTCGCATCTACGACGCCGTAATCCTGAAGACCTTCGGCGCGACGCGGCCGCGGCTTACCGCCGCCTATGCCCTGGAATACGTGTTGATCGGCTTGGCGGCGGCTGTGTTCGGCGTCGCCGCGGGCTCCATCGCCGCCTTTATGATCGTCACCAAGGTGATGGACTTCCCCTTTGTTTTCGTGGCGGGCACGGCCGCCGGGGCAGCCCTTGGCGCGCTTATGGTTACGGTTGTGGTAGGACTTGCCGGAACATTTTCCGCGCTCGGACGCAAACCCGCGCCCGTGCTGCGAAATCTTTGAAAATGCTCCTGGATTCGACCGGTTATGACCGCCGCCGTTAAACACCATGAAATGTTTGTAACGGCCGGTTGCCGGGGTCGCACCCATCTGGCGCGGGAGCGGCTTTCGCACTAAATTCCCGCTACGTGGCGCTCGTCGAGCGCCTAGCCCGGTAAATGCCGGGACAACCCAGGGGTTAATTCCATGTCCGACTTCGATCGGAATCTTGCGACCGCGCGGACCGGCTATCGCACGGACCAGGTCGCGATCGACGCGGGGCTGCGCGCCTATATGATCCGCGTCTACAACTATATGGCCGCCGGCGTCGGGCTGACCGGACTGGTGGCGTGGTTCACCTATCAAGCCGCAGGTGGCGACGCTATCCGGGTTTTCGCGGGTCAAATTTCCGGCCTGACCGGCTTCGGCCAGCTGGTCTTCCAGGGCCCGCTGCTCTGGGTGCTGGTGCTTGCGCCTCTCGGGCTGGTCTTCGCCATCTCGTTCGGCATCAACCGGATGCAGCCGGGGACGGCGCTGACGCTGTTCTTCGTCTATGCCGGCCTGCTCGGCCTGTCGCTGGCGTCGATCTTCCTGATGTATACCGGCACCTCGGTTTCGCGCGTGTTCTTCATCTCGGCCGCCACGTTCGGCGCGCTGAGCTTGTGGGGCTACACAACGCAGCGCGACCTCACCGGCATGGGCTCGTTCCTGTTCATGGGCCTGATCGGCATCGTCATCGCCAGCCTGGTCAACATCTTCCTGAAATCGAGCGGGCTCGATTGGGCGATCTCCATCATCGGTGTCGGCGTGTTCGCCGGCCTCACCGCCTACGACACGCAGCGGATCAAGGAGATGTACAGCGCGCAGGACGACGGCACCGTTACCGGCCGCAAGGCGGTGATGGGTGCGCTGTCGCTCTATCTCGACTTCATCAACCTGTTCCTGATGCTGCTGCGCCTGATGGGCGACCGCCGCTAAGCCTGAACAAGCAACTTCAACGTCAGCGCCCCGGGCCAAAAGCCCGGGGCGTTTTGCTTTGCGGCATCAGGACTTCCAATCGGATTTACGAATGGGATTGCGGCAGCTACCATAGGTAGCAGTGAGTACGGGTTGGGGTGGAATTCAAAATGCACGACGAACAGGCTCGGCCGCGCCTTGGAACCGCGTCAGGACAATTCGCGGCTTCAAGTGAGGCCGCTTCAACACCACCGCAGGACATTCTCGACAAACTCTGGTTCGCGCACGTCGCCGGCAAGACTTACGGCCCCTATAGTGGGCACGAGATCAAACGGATGGCGGCGGCGGGCCGCCTCATCAAGTCGGACTTCTTATGTCCCGAAGGCAGCTCGGCGTGGATAGAGGCCGATAACGAACCCTCGCTGGGTTTCTTATTTCAGGCCGATGCCCCGCCGGGGCGATCCGTTCTGCCGGCCGCAGTGCCATTCCCAAGTCGCGCTCAAAAGTTGGAACTGCCGTCCAATCTGTCTCCCGACAGCAGGACCGTTCCTCAGGTCACAACCTGGACATCAAAAATATTTGGGCGCGGTCACAGCGCGGTGTTTCAGCGCACGGATCAAGATCGAATTCGCGAAGACCTACGCGAATATTTCGGCCCCAACGCCGACAAATATCTTGAGTTTTACGAGAAGATGCGGACCGGCAAGGAGACCGGGATGCGAAACTGGATCGTGTGCTTCACCACGTTCCCATGGTATTTTTATCGGAAAATGTACATCACCGGCAGTCTCCTGATTTTTCTTCCAGTACTCCTGAATTATCTCTTCGGATTCACCGGCAATGCGGGCATCGCCGTCGCCTTATGCATGACCGCGAACAGACAATATGTTTTTTCCGGTATTAGCCGTCTCAAAAAGGCCGATGCGTTAGGACTTAAGAACCAAGAACGGCGGGAGTATCTGCGGCGTGCGGGCGGTGTTTCCGTGGTAGCCGGCGTGTTGGCAGGAATGTCCTTTGCCGCTGTGATGGCATTGGCATTCGTTGGCGTGTATCTGAAACACCAAAAATCCATTCACTAGCGTTATCAATCAGCTATGGAGCGGGTAGAGGTTCTTTTAGCCGCCGTCACACCGGGCATTCTTGTTCTTGCTTATGGCGTCACCAAGACACGCGGCAGCTGGAGCAGCGAAGCCTTGTGGACCGCTTTCTTGTTGGGCGGGCTCGGTGTCATTGTGGCAATTCCCATTGAATTACTGATCCGCTGGTTGATCGGGCTCGCTGCTTTGAGTCCTTTGCTGGGTGCCGGTGCCCTCGCGGTCCTCGTGGCGGCAATCCCTGAAGAGACGACGAAATTCCTGATCCTGATTGGCGCGGCCGAAACCCATGTCGATGCGCGGCGGCGCCAGGACATAATCGTCCTGGCCACCGCGGTATCGCTGGGTTTCGCCACAGTTGAAAACTTTTTGTATCTCTTGGCGCCCGAACACTGGGGGTTGACCGTTACCGGACGCGCGCTAACGGCTGTTCCTGGGCACGGCATCAATGGGCTGACGATGGGCGCGCTGTTGACCGCCGCGCGAGTGCGGCCTGATCGGCGGATCATGTGGACTGCTTCGGCGCTCGTGATTCCTGCAATTATGCATGCCGCTTATGATTTTCCTTTGTTCGCTATCACGTCCCATGCTGTACAACCGGCGACGCTGCCATGGATCGCGTTGCTTTGGTGCGTGATTCTCTTGATCTCGTCGATCGTGGCTATCGGTCTATGCAACTGGATCCTGCCGGCGGCGAAGCAAGCCGACAGCATATCCCGGCACGATTCGAGAGGTCTCGCTCCCGCCGGGCCTCTGATTATTGTTGGCGTCATCTTGTTTGTCAGCGCTTCAACTCTGGCTTTTCTCATCTATTGGGTCAGAGGTCATTCGGGTCTCGCGGCAAGCGCCGTTCTTAGTGTTGTTCCAATAGTATTGGCGCTCGATCTCATTTGGACCGGCCTCCGTCGCCGCGTTGACAACAAACGCGTGCGGGCTTCGATACAGGAAATGAAGAGATCGATCATTGGCTGAGATGGAGCGCGCCGGTCGCGACCCTTCTCGCCTTAGGCTTTCCGCGGACAGGCAAAGCAACGCCGCCAAAGCGGCAAGGCAGAGCGCGACCGAAACGGCGATGCTCCAAAGCCCTATAGTGTCGAGCAGCAATCCGAACAGCAAAGGTGCAAAGGCTTGCGCCGCGCGCGCCGGCGCACCGAGCAGGCCGGTGCGCTCGCCGTAACCTTCCGGACCGAACACCGCGAGCGGCACGGTGCCGCGCGCGATGGTGAGAAGGCCGTTGCCGGCGCCGTAGAACACCGTGAAGACCGCGGCCGCAGGCGCGCCAATAACGACGAACAAGGCGGCGCCAAGCGGATGCAGGGAAGCCGCGATCCGCGCCGAGACGAGAGGATGGATGCGGCGCAGGACGACGAACTCGGCAGCCCGGGCCATCACCTGCGCCGGCCCGACCAAAGCGGCGGCGGCGACAGCCTGCACCGGAGTCGAGCCGGCGCGTTCGAGTAGCGCCGGCAGTTGCGTCGCCATCGCGCCGGTGACGAACCAGGCGGCGGCGAAGACGAAAGCGAGCAGGACCATTTCCTTGCGTGGTTCCCAGCCGATCTTGGCCGCGGCGGGGCGCGCGAAATGCACCGGCCGTGCCGGCAGCGGCAGCACCAAACGATTGAGCGGCAGGCCGAGAACGATGTTGAGAGCCGCCCAGACCAGCACGGTCTCGCGCCAGCCGAAAGCATCGTTGAGAACCGTCGAGACCGGCCAACTCACCGTCGAGGCGAAGCCGGCGAATAGCGTGACGCCGGTGATCGGGCCCCGCGCATTCTGCCCATAAAGCGCGGCCAGCGCGGCAAAGCCCGCGTCATAGAGCCCAAGCGCCATGCCGAGGCCGAGGACCGCCCAGGCGGCAAACAGCATCACGAGCCCGTTGGCGACGGCCAGCGCGGCCAATCCGGCAGCGAGCACGATATTCGACAGGGCCAATACGCCGCGCCCGCCATAACGATCGATGAAACGGCCGACGGCGGGGCCGGCGCAGGCGGCGATCAACAGCGCCATGGAAAAGGCGCCGAAGATCCATGAGCGGGGAACGTTGCAGGCTCGCGCCGATCGGATCGGCGAGGATCGCCGGCAGGTAATAGCTCGAGGCCCAAGCGAGCGTCTGCGAGACGCCGAGCGCGGTGACGACGACGCGGCGCGACCGGGAATGCGGCTCGTTCGCGGTTTCCCCGCTCATCGTGGCTCTGCGCTCAAATCGTTTCCCTTCCGGTCCCGAGTTTTGCAGAAATTGGCGCCGAAGCGAAATTCGCCCCGCATTTTGACTGTGCATGATCTTTTCGGAAAACCCGTTCCCACTTTTCCGGATCATGCTCAAGGAGTAGCAACCGGGCGTAAGATCGGGACATCGAGCCATGACAGACAGCAAAACGGCGAGCGGCGTGACGCTTCGGCCGGCCAAAGCCGGCGACATTCCGGCGATCACGCGGATCTATGCGGACGCCGTGACGCATGGCACGGCGTCGTTCGAGCTTACGGCGCCGGACGAAGCGGAAATGACACGGCGCTACGAGATGCTGGTCAGTACCGGCTATCCCTATCTGATCGCCGAACTTTCAGGTGCCCTGGCGGCCTATGCCTATGCCGGGCCCTACCGCGCGCGGCCGGCTTACAAATGGACCGTCGAGAACTCGATCTATGTCGCGCCGGATTTTCACCGCCGCGGCATCGGCCTCCTTCTGCTCAAGCGGTTGATCGCCGAAACGGAAGCGTGCGGCTTTCGTCAGATGATCGCGGTGATCGGCGATTCGGCACAAACGCCCTCGATTGCACTGCATGCGGCGGCAGGCTTTACGCCCATCGGCACGATGCGCGCGGTCGGCTTCAAGCATGGCAAGTGGCTCGACACGCCGCTGATGCAGCTTGCGCTCGGCAAGAGCGACACGGCGCCACCGTGAGTGAACCCTAACCCGCCACCACGCGCAGCGAGCGGTCAAGCGCGCTGAGCACGCGGTCGAGCTCGTGGCCGCGGCGCAAGATATGGCCGGTCGCCGAAATCACGCTATAGGCGCCTTGGCGGCGTTCGAGCTTGGGGTTCTTCTCAATGCGGTAGATCGGGATTTCCGAGGCGCGGCGGAAAACCGAAAACACCGCGCGGTCCTTGAGGAAATCGATTGCGTAATCACGCCATTCGCCGGCGGCGACCTTGCGGCCATAGAGACCCAGAATGCGATCGAGTTCGCGGCGGTTGAAAGTAACTTTTGCTGCGGGGACGGAAGAGCGCTGCTCGCCCCCGCGCCACGCGCTTGGTTCGGTCTCGCCGAAGTCCATACGGCGCCTCCATTGTTGAACTTGCTGCCAAGGGCCGGCAAGGCCTGCGTCTCAGACGCGCTGTCCGAAGACTTTTTGTTCAGGCCTCCCGTGCCCCAACCACGTCAATTGAACCGCGTCATTCAAGCTTCATGATCACTCCAGAACCGCCCCGCGACAAGCCCCTCTTCTGCACCAAGGCTGCACGCCAAATAGGCGGCCCAAGTGCTGCGTCAAATTCTCACGCCGGCAATCGCACCATTGCAGCGGTTGGAACGATAAGCCGCTGATGCTGCGGCGTTTTGGACAGTTGGAATCACGGACTCGTTAAGTGAATCATATTGCGGCCCTAATTCGGCCAACCACGTGCCTAGCTGGACTGCGAGTGAAGTGCCTGTTGCCTCAGGGCCCGGTTCGGTTGTGTTCCGGATTCCTCAGCCCCCCAGCCCCCCGGGGCGCGGTCGGGCCGGGCCAGTTAAATAGACCCCCAAGTTGTTCGAACAAGTTGTTCGAAGTGCCGTAACAAGTGCCATGTAACAAGTGCCAAAGGCCGGCAAGTTGCCGGCCTTCTTTTTTGTTCGGCGGCCTATGGCGCGCGCTCACAGCTGCTGCCCGCCGGACACTTCAATGCGCTTGTCCGGTCATCCAGCGGTATTCGTCGGACAGCAGCGAAGCAATGACCGGGCCGATATCGTCCGGCACGCCGACGCGGCCCATCGCCGTCACTGACGCAACCATTCTATTGTATTCAGGCTTGCGGATGAGGCCGCCGGCCGGAGCGCCTCGCAATTCGGTCGTGAATAGGCGCGGATGTTCGGCGCACCGCCCAAACGCGGCGCGACCGCCGTGAAGGGCGAGACCAGGGGATTGTCGGTTTGAAGAGCTTCGCGCTTGCGCCAGCGCTGCGGCGTTATCGCGCCTGCGACGTCAGTCCGCCGTCCACGGTCGCTTGCTGACCAAGCGCGTAATAAGCGGCGCCGAGGATGATGCCCGGCTTGTCGTGCGTGCCTTCCTGGACCAAAACGGCTGCGGCATCGCCCTCGCTGGCTTCGATCTCCGAGAGCGGCACGTTCCAATCCATCTTGGTGCCGGTCCAATCGCCGAGCTTGACCCAGTTACGAACGACGTTGTGATAGGTGACAGTGCGGCCGTGATTTTCGCCGCGCTCGATGGAAACCTGAACCGCCTTCATCAGCGGGCACATCCAGACTTCACCGGAGGCGTGATCGGTCTTGGCGCTATCGACCTGCACGTCGAGCCCGCTGCCGCCCATCGAGATCAAGACCGGCAACGACATCACGCCCGGCTTCTGATCGGTCTGCGCGATCGCGCGATCGATCGCCGCACGATCGCTGCCGAGCACATGCGTCGCGCCGTTGACTACGATCTGCGGCGTATAGACCTGACGGTCGCCGCGCGCATGGGCATAAGCGCGCTGCCGCGCCGAATGCGCCGGATTGGCAAGCGTGTCCTTCCAGCCGAGATAATCCCAATAGTCGATCGGCATGCTGAGCGCGACGAGTGATGGATCGGCCGAGAGCTCGCCGACAAGCTTATCGGCGGGAGGACATGACGAACAGCCTTGACTGGTGAAGAGTTCGATGAGGGCGCGCGGCTCGCCGGCCTGTGCCAAACCTGCCTGCACTGTGGCGAAAGTCGCCAACAATAAACCGGCAGTCAGCGGTGCCGACACCAAGCGGCGACGTACCATTGCAACAACCTCCACCAGCACCTCAACGACGATCCGCCCTGATGACCCCGTCATGAGCCATCCTTTAGTAAGGGCGGCGGCAGTCACCTACCACTCACATCGCGGTGAGGCGGGAAGAGGGCACAGCAGCAACATGTACGAACTTAGAGCACAATCGTTTCCCAATGGTGCTCTAAGTGCACAAATTCCGCCGCGTAACGGAAATTTACGCCGCGAGATGGCGCAGAACGTACTGCAGGATGCCGCCGTTCCGGAAATAGTCCAATTCTTCGAGCGTATCGATGCGGCAGATCAGCGGCACGCGCTTGAGCCCGCCGTCCGACGCGATGATCTCGGCCTGCATCTTCTGATGCGGCTTGAGATCGCCGTGCAGACCGCGGATCGTGACCTGCTCGTCGCCCTTCAAGCCCAGCGTCTGCCAGGACGTGTTTTCCTCGAAGACCAGCGGAATGACGCCCATGCCGACCAGGTTCGAGCGGTGAATGCGCTCGAAGCTCTGCGCGATCACCGCGCGCACGCCGAGCAGCACGGTGCCCTTGGCCGCCCAGTCGCGCGACGAGCCGGTGCCGTATTCCTTGCCGGCGAAGACGACGAGCGGCACATGCTCGGACTTGTAGCGCATCGCAGCATCATAGATCGTCATGCGCTGCTTCGACGGGTAGTGCGTCGTGAAGCCGCCTTCGACGCCGGGCAGCATCTGATTCTTGATGCGGATATTGGCGAAGGTGCCGCGCATCATGACCTGATGATTGCCGCGCCTTGTACCGTATTGATTGAAGTCCTTCGGACGCACCTGATGGTCGCGCAGATATTCGCCGGCCGGGCTTTCCTCTTTGATCGATCCTGCCGGCGAGATGTGGTCGGTCGTGATCGAATCCAGGAACAGGCCCAAGACGCGCGCGTCGACGATGTCATCGATAGGCTGGCTGCGCTTTTCCATGCCGTCGAAATAGGGCGGGTTCTGCACGTAAGTGGAGCGATCGTCCCACTTGTAGGTGAGGCCGCCCTTGACCGCGATCTTGCGCCAATTGGCGTCGCCCTTGAACACGTTGCCGTATTTCCTGGCGAATATCCCCTTGTTGATGTTCTTGCGCATCACGTCGTCGATCTCGCGCGTCGTCGGCCAGATGTCGCGCAGATAGACCTTGCGGCCCTTCTGGTCGGTGCCGAGCGGCTGCTTCGCGACGTCGATCTGCATCGAACCGGCAATGGCATAGGCGACCACGAGCGGCGGCGAGGCAAGATAATTCGCGCGCACGTCGGCATTGACGCGGCCTTCGAAGTTACGATTGCCGGAAAGCACCGCGGCCGCCACCAGATCGTTGGTGTTGATCGCTTCGGAAATCTCTTCCGGCAGCGGGCCGGAATTGCCGATGCAGGTGGTGCAGCCGAAGCCGACCAGATTGAAGCCGAGCGTGTCGAGATCCTTCTGCAGGCCGGATTTGCCGAGATATTCGGCAACGACCTGCGAGCCGGGCGCGAGCGACGTCTTCACCCACGGCTTCACCGTGAGCCCCTTCGCCGCCGCCTTGCGCGCGACGAGACCGGCCGCGACCATCACGCTCGGATTTGACGTGTTGGTGCACGACGTGATCGCCGCGATCACCACATCGCCGTTGCCGAGCGTGAACTTCTTGCCGTCGACGGGCACGCGCTTGTCCATTTCGGACGCCTTGCCGAATTCCTTGTCCATCGACTGGGCAAAGCCGTTCTTGACCTCCTTGAGCGCGACGCGATCCTGCGGGCGCTTCGGTCCGGCGAGCGACGGCTCGACCGAGGAGAGTTCAAGCTTGAGCACTTCGGTGAAGACCGGATCCTGCGACGACTTGGTGCGGTACATGCCCTGCGCCTTGGCATAGGCAAGCACGAGCGCGATGCGGTCCGCCGCGCGCGCGGTTTCACGCAGATAACGGATGGTGTCGTCGTCGATCGGGAAGAAGCCGCAGGTGGCGCCGTATTCCGGCGACATATTGCCGAGGGTGGCGCGGTCGGCGATCGTCAGGTCCGCAAGACCCGGGCCGAAATATTCGACGAATTTGCCGACGACGCCGCGCTTGCGCAGCATCTGCGTCACGGTGAGCACGAGATCGGTCGCGGTGACGCCTTCCTTGAGCTTGCCGTTGAGCCGCACGCCGATCACTTCCGGCAGCAGCATCGAATAGGGCTGGCCCAGCATCGCGGCTTCGGCCTCGATGCCGCCGACGCCCCAGCCAAGCACCGAGAGGCCGTTGACCATCGTGGTGTGCGAATCGGTGCCGACCAGCGTGTCGGGATAGGCAAGCTCATTGGCAACGGTCTTGTCCGGGAAGACCGTCTTGGTCTTCGAGGTCCACACCGTCTGCGACAGATATTCGAGATTGACCTGGTGGCAGATGCCGGTGCCGGGCGGCACCACGCGGAAGTCCTTGAACGAGCCCTGCGCCCATTTCAGAAAGCGGTAACGCTCCTGGTTCTGCTTGTATTCCTCTTCGACGTTCTTTTTGAACAAGTCCTTGTGGCCGAAGAAATTCACCGCCACCGAATGGTCGATGACGAGATCGACCGGGACCAGCGGATTGATCTTCTTGGCGTCGCCGCCGAGATGATCCATGGCGTCGCGCATGGCGGCGAGATCGACGACGGCGGGCACGCCGGTGAAGTCCTGCATCAAAACGCGCGCCGGGCGGAAGGCGATTTCGCGGTCCGACGTCTTGGTCTTGAGCCATTGCGCGACGGCGAGGATGTCATCCTTGGTGACGGTGCGGCCGTCCTCGTTGCGCAGGAGATTTTCCAACAGCACTTTCAGCGAGAACGGCAGCCGCGAAATCCCCTTCAGGCCGTTCTTTTCCGCAATTGGCAGGCTGTAATAGGCATAGGTCTTGGAACCGACTTTGAGCGGGCGAAGACATTTAAAGCTGTCGAGCGAAGTCATGACTTTTTTCCCAAGCTGCCGGCCGGGCGCCGGTGCAAAAACCAGAGGGCAGGAACCAGAGCCAGGAACGATGGCAAAGGGTTGCCGAAGGGGCCGTAAACCCCTCCCTTCCCTCCCCCGCACGCGAGGGAGAAAAGGACGGGGAAATCGAATGTGGCAGGCGTCACCGGCGCGCCGCGATCCGACTTCCGGCTTATAAGGTCTTTTCTAAACTAGTGCCAGTTCGGCAACGAATTGTCCGATAACATGCTCGTTTAATCGGAACGGCCGGTGTTTCCGGCTGGTGCGGCGCGGTTTATTCGGGGTCCCTCTCTAGGTCAGGCTGATGCGGCTTTCCGCTGTTGAACTTTCCTGTCATCGCGGCGGGCGCACCGTCTTCACCGGCGTGAGCTTTGCGCTGTCGTCCGGCGAGGCCTTGATCGTCACCGGCCGCAACGGAGCGGGAAAATCCTCCCTCTTACGCACCATCGCCGGACTTCTGCGCAGCGCGCAGGGCAGGCTTACGCTCGACGGCGGCGACCCCGAAATGACCATCGGCGAACAGTGCCACTACGTCGGCCACCAGGATGCGATTAAGCCGTCGCTCTCGGTCGCCGAGAACTTGCGCTTTTGGGCGGAGTTTCTCGGCGCACAATCTGATGACGTGGCGAAGCCGCTCACCGCTGTCGGGCTCGATGCGCTGGCCGGGCTTCCCGCGGCCTATCTTTCGGCCGGGCAACGCCGGCGGCTCTCGATTGCGCGGCTTGTTGCGGCCAAGCGCCCGATCTGGCTGCTCGACGAGCCGACCAGCGCGCTCGACGCCGCGGCGCAGAGCCGGCTTACCGAACTGATGCGGGCGCATCTCGCGACCGGCGGCCTGATCATCGCCGCAACTCACGGACCGATCGGGCTCGACCGGACGCTGGAACTGCGGCTCGATCAAGCCGCGCCCTCGCCTGTTCCGGCAGAGGTTTCAGCATGAGCACGCTCACCGCCATGCTCATGCGCGACATGCGGATCGCGGTGCGCGTCGGCGGCGGCGCGCTGATGGGCGTGCTGTTCTTTCTGGTCGTGGTGACGCTGGTGCCATTTGCCGTCGGGCCCGACCTCGGACTTCTCAAGCGCATTGGGCCGGCGATCCTGTGGCTTGCGGCCTTGCTGGCAAGCCTGTTGGCGCTCGACCGGCTGTTCAGCAACGATCACGAAGACGGTTCGCTCGATCTCATTCTCATGGGCCGCGCGCCGCTCGAACTCGTGGTTGCCATGAAAGGTCTGGCGCATTGGCTCACCACCGGCTTGCCGTTGGTGATCGCCGCACCTCTGATCGGTCTGTTCCTCAATATCGACGCCGACGCCGAAGGCGCCTTGCTGCTGACGCTACTCGTCGGCACGCCGGCATTGACTTTCGTCGGCATGATCGGCGCCGCGATTGCAGTCACGCTGCGGCGCGGCGGCTTGCTGCTCGCCGTCATCGTGTTGCCGCTCACGGTGCCGATCCTGATCTTCGGCGTCGCCGCGGCCAATGCCGCGGTCATCGGCCCGGTGCCGTTCGGCACGCCCTTTACGATCCTGTGCGCGCTGACGCTCGCCAGTCTTGTCGTCGGACCCTTTGCCGCGGCGGCCGCATTACGGCAGGAAATGGAATAATGGATAAATCAAATCGCCATGATTCTTCTGCAAATGATCGCTATGCAAAACTGCGCGCCCGCAGAACTTATGCAAAAGTGAGAGCCGGCGGCCACAGCGTCATTGTGCTTGAAACCGTGCTTGAATAGGAAGCGCAACTAGAAACGCAGCAGGAAGGCGCCCGTAGGACGTTGCCGATGGCCATTACCGACTTCGCCAATCCTTCGCGATTCCTCAGGCTCGCCAACAGCACCATTTCGTGGCTGAGCGGGGTGACGGTGCTCGCCTTCGCTTTCGGCATCGACCAGGCCATGGTCGCGCCGGACGACTATCAGCAAGGCGCGACCGTCAAGATCATGTTCCTGCACGTGCCGTCGGCCTGGCTCGGCATGCTGGCCTGGGGCGTGATGACGGTGGCGGCGCTCGGTACGCTGGTCTGGCGGCATCCGCTCGCCGACGTGACGGCGAAAGCGGCGGCGCCGATCGGCGCCGCCTTCACGCTGCTCTGCCTCGTCACCGGTTCGCTGTGGGGCCGCCCGGAATGGGGCACCTATTGGGTCTGGGACGCGCGGCTGACCTCGGAACTGGTTCTGCTGTTGCTGTATCTCAGCGTTATCGCGGTGTGGACGACCGTCGAAGACCCGTCGCGCGCGGCGCGCGCCGCCGCCGTACTGACACTGGTCGGCGCCATCGATCTGCCGATTATCAAGTTCTCGGTCGATTGGTGGAACACCTTGCACCAGGGCGCGTCGGTGTTTCGCCTCGGCGGCTCGACGATCGATCCGACCATTCTCATTCCGCTCTTCATCATGGCCGGCGCATTCACGCTGTTGTTCGCAACGCTGCTGTTGGCGGCGATGCGTAACGAAATTTTACGCCGCCGCGTGCGCACTTTGCATCTCCTGCAAGCGAGCGCCGTGAGCTGAGATGCAGGCAAGAGCCACAATAAACGCGAACTGATAATGGAAACCACCGCGCATATCAACTTCATCGCCGCGTCCTATGCCGCCGCCGCCCTTGTGATCGGGATACTGATCGCCTGGGTGTCGCTCGATTACCGCGCACAACGGCGCACGCTCGCCGATCTCGAACTGCAGGGTTTCACCCGCAGCTCCGGCATGCCGCGGGCGGAGCGCGCCGCGGACGCCAAAGAAGCGGCGAAGGAACAGGCATGAGCATGACGGCGGGCGAAAGCAGCCGGACGCGACGGGCCTTCGTCCTTATTCCGCTCGCGCTGTTTCTCGGGCTTGCCGGCTTGTTTCTGGTCCGCCTCTTTGCCGGCGATCCGTCGCTGATCCCTTCGCCGCTGATCGGACGCCCGGCGCCGCAAACGACGCTGCCGCCGGTCGCCGGCCTTGAGCGCAACGGCGCGGCGCTGCCGGGCCTTAACCCCGCGGATTTCAAGGGCGCAGTCACGGTGGTGAATGTCTGGGCGTCGTGGTGCGTGCCATGCCGCGACGAGGCGCCGCTTTTGCTGCAATTGTCGCAGGACAACCGCTTCCGCCTGGTCGGCATCAATTACAAGGACACCGCCGACAATGCTGTGCGCTTCCTCACCCATTTCGGCAATCCGTTTGCCGCAGCGGGGGCCGACGACAGCGGCCGCGCCGGCATCGAATGGGGCGTCTATGGCGTGCCGGAGACCTTTGTCGTCGGCCGCGACGGCAAGATCGCCTACAAGCTCGTCGGGCCGCTCACCGAAGACAATATGGGCTCCGTGCTGAAGCCGCAGATCGACAAGGCGCTCGCGGCGGGCTCCTGACCCCTACTCCGCCGGCTCGATCGAATATTTCTTCAGCAGCGGCAATTGCAGCGCGCCGAACAGAAGCGTCAGCGGCATCACCCCGAACACTTTGAAATCGACCCAGATATCGGTCGACGTATTGCGCCAGACGATCTCGTTGAGGACGGCGAGCACCAGGAAGAAGATCGCCCAGCGCAGCGTGAGCTTGCGCCAACCTTCTTCCGTCAGATGAAACAGCGAATCGAACACGATGCCGAGCAGCGGCTTGTTGAAGACCAGCCCGCCGATCAGGATCGCGCCGAACAACGCATAGATGATGGTCGGCTTGACCTTGATGAAGGTCGCATCGTGCAGGATCAGCGTCAGCCCGCCGAACACGATGACGACGATCGCGGTGACGACGGTCATGATCGGGAAATGCCGCGTCAGCGCGTAGGACGCCGCCATGGCGGCGAGGATCGCAACCATGAAAGTGCCGGTGGCGACGAAAATGCCGTAGTGCGAATTGGCGAAGAAGAACAGCAGAAGCGGCCCGAGATCGAGCGCGAGTTTTAGAAACGGATTGAGCTGCGGCTTCGCTGTCGGCGTCATGACCCAAGTCCGGCAATGGCACGGGCGAAATCGCGCGCCGAAAACGGCGAAAGGTCGTCGACACCTTCGCCGACGCCGATAAAGTGCACAGGCACCGCGAATTTTGCCGCGAGCGCAACGAGGATGCCGCCGCGCGCGGTGCCGTCGAGCTTGGTCATCACCAGCCCGGTGACGCCGACGGCCTTCTTGAAAATCTCGACCTGCGACAGCGCGTTCTGCCCGACCGTGGCGTCGAGCACCAGAAGCACGGCATGCGGCGCCTCGGCATCCAGCTTTTTGACGACGCGCACGATCTTGTGCAATTCGTCCATCAATTCGGTGCGGTTCTGCAAGCGCCCCGCGGTGTCGATGAGCAGAATGTCGGTGCAGCGTTCCTTCGCCGCGGCAACAGCGTCGAAGGCAAGCCCGGCGGCGTCGGCGCCCGCTTCGCGCGCCATGAAAGCCGCGCCGGTACGCTCCGACCAGATTTTAAGCTGCTCGATCGCCGCGGCACGGAATGTATCGCCGGCCGCCAGCATCACCGAACGGCCTTCGGCGCGAAACTTTGCCGCGAGCTTGCCGATGGTCGTAGTCTTGCCGGAGCCGTTGACTCCGGCGACCAGAACGATGAACGGCTTTTTCGTTGTGTCGATGACGAGCGGTTGCGCCACCGGCGCGAGCGCCTTCTCGACTTCCGTCGCGACCACGGCTTTCACTTCATCCGGCGTGATCTCGGCATTGTGACGGCCCTCGCTGAGCGCCGAGACGATGCGGTTCGAGGTTTCGAGCCCGAGATCGGCGCGGAGCAGCGCATCGTCGATCTCGTCGAGCGTCGCGGTATCGAGCTTGCGCTTGGTGACGAGGTCCGTGATGGCGCCGAGCGCCGTGGAACTGCGCTTGAGCCCGCCCGTGAGCCGTTGCCACCAGGCGCCCTTATTTTCCGGGCTGGTTTCGGCGGTTTCCGCCGCGCCGGCGGTCGGACTGTCGGTCGGACTGTCTTGCATGTCGCGCTCGTGATAGCCGTTTCGGCACAATGCCGAAAGACATGACCCCGGAAGAGATGGTGTCGCGGCTGCTGTATCGCGACGGGCTGATGCTGGTCATCGATAAACCGGCCGGTTTTGCCGTGCATAACGGCCCCAAAGGCGGGGTCAGCCTGCAGGACCATTTCGATGCCTTGCGGTTCGGCCTGCCGCGCTCGCCCTCGCTGGCGCACCGGCTCGACCGCGATACGTCGGGCTGCCTGGTGCTCGGCCGCCACCGCAAGGCGCTGGCGGCGCTCGGCAAGCGCTTCAAGAACGGCGAAATCGGCAAGACCTATTGGGCGGTGGTCGAGGGCGCGCCGGAGACCGACGACGGCGTTATCGAGCTGGCGCTCGGCCGGCTCGACGTCACGCGCGGCTGGTGGATGAAGCACGATCCCGACGGGCAGCCGGCGGTGACCAAATGGAAGGTGATGGGACGCGATCCGGCGCACGCGCTCGCCTGGCTCGCGCTTGAGCCGCAAACCGGACGGACGCATCAACTACGCGTGCACTGCGCGGAAACGGGCTGGCCAATCCTGGGCGACAACATTTACGGCAATGCGCCGCGTCACGCTGCCCTCCTTGGCGGACCGGTGCTGCATCTGCATGCCCGCGAGGTCGTGGTGCCGCTCTACAAGAACCGCGAGCCTATCAAAGTGACGGCGCCGGTGCCGCCGCATATGCACGAACGGCTCATGCAATGCGGCTGGCCGGGCGAAGAGCAAAGAATCACGCTCGCGCCTAATGCCGCCCTGCCTGAACCGGCCATCAGTAAATCGTCTGTTTGATGCGCTCCGGCGCCAGCCGATCATGCTCCGGCCCGCCCATTTTGCCGTCGGTCAATTCGGCAAGGATCGAGCCCGGCGTCGGCAAGGTCTTGCGATCGACCCGTGTCGCCGGGTCCCACAGTTTGGAGCGAATGATCGCCTTGGTGCACTGGAAATAGGCGCGCTCGACCGTAACCACGAGCACGCATTTCGGCTGCTTGCCGTTGAAGACGAAGCTCTCGGTCAGCTTGGGATCCGTGGAAATAACGGCGCGGCCGTTGACGCGCATGGTCTCGCCGACGCCGGGAATAAGGAACAACAGCGAAACGCGCGGATCACGCACCAGGTTGCGCAGACTGTCGATGCGATTGTTGCCGCGCCGATCCGGGATGAGCAGCGTGTGCTCGTCCGCGACGCGCACGAAGCCCGGCGGATCGCCGCGCGGCGAGCAATCGAGCCCTTCGGGACCGCAAGTCGCCAGCACGGCGAAAGGCGTGGCTTCGATCAGCTTGCGATATTGCGCCGTGATGCGATCGGCTTCTTTGAAAACGGCGGGACCGTAGGGCGCGTCGCTGTAGAGTTTTTCAAGCTCTGCAGTCGTCTTGACCAGATGATCTTGGTTCACGTCCATCACACCAGCCTCAGCGCGGATTTCTTGGTTTGAGCATGATTTTTTCCGAAAACCGGTTTCCACTTTTCGGGATCATGCTCCAGTGCAGCGGCGAGCTTACTCAAGCGGCCAGCAATTGTCTGCCGTCATGGCCGGCGATTTTCAGATCGACGATCTGGCCCGGCTCGAGCTGCGTCGTCAGCAGCACTTTGGTGAACTGCTCGGTATGGCCGGAATCGTGCGATTCCATCAAGACGCCGCGCGTCGCGCCTATTTCACCATCAAGATGCCGAGTCAGTGCCGCGGCGCCACGCTCGCGCAGCCGCGCCGCGCGCTCCTTCGCCACCTGGCGCGGCAGCTGCGGCATGCGCGCAGCCGGCGTGCCGGGGCGCGGCGAGAATGGAAACACATGCAGATGCGTCAGTCCGCATTCCGCAATGAGCGCCAGCGAATTCTGGAACATGCCCTCGGTTTCGGTCGGGAAACCCGCGATCAGATCGGCGCCGAACACCGTATCCGGGCGAAGCCGACGCACCGTCTCGCAAAACGCAATCGCGTCGCCGCGTAAATGCCGGCGCTTCATGCGCTTGAGGATGACATCGTCGCCCGACTGCAGCGACAGATGCAGATGCGGCATCAGCCGCGCGTCGCTGCCAAGCGCATCGAGCAAGTCGTGATCTGCCTCGATGGAATCGATCGATGACAGCCGCAGCCGCTTGAGGTCGGGCGCGTGTTTGAGGATCTGCTTCACCAGCGTGCCGAGCCGCGGCGCGCCCGGCAGATCCGCGCCATAGCTCGTAATATCGACGCCGGTCAGCACCACTTCGCGATAATCATTGGCAACAAGACGCCGCACATCCTCGACCACAGATCCCATCGGCACCGAGCGCGAATTGCCGCGGCCATAGGGAATGATGCAAAAGGTGCAGCGGTGATCGCAGCCGTTCTGCACTTGCACGAAGGCGCGGGTGCGGCCGGAAAAATTGTCGACGAGATGCGCCGCGGTCTCCTTCGCCGCCATGATGTCGTTGACGATGGCTTTCGGCGCGTCGCCGAAATCGAAAGCCGCGCGCGCTTGCGCCCAGCCGTTCGCCGACAACTTCTCCGCATTGCCGAGCACGCGATCCGCTTCGGGCATGTCAATGAATGTCTGCGGCTCGGTCTGCGCCGCACAGCCGGTGACGACGATTTTCGCTGCCGGCCGTTCGCGGCGCAGCGCGCGGATGGTTTGCCGCGCCTGCCGCACCGCTTCCGCGGTCACCGCGCAGGTATTGACGACGACGGTATCGGTGAAGCCGGCGCGCTGCGCCTCGCGGCGGATGACCTCGGATTCCGCGGCATTGAGCCGGCAGCCGAACGTGACGACTTCGACGGTCATCTTTGGACGCTCATTGGCTTAAACCGCTCCGGCGGCGGTGAGGCTCGCAGCGAAGCGGCCCTTATGCTCGTATTCGACCGGCCCGGTCATCAGCACGTGATCGTCGCTCTCGCGCCATTCGATGCTGAGGTCGCCCCCCGGTAACGACACCCGCACCTTGCGTCCGGTACGGCGCAGCCGCGCTGCGGCGACGGCCGTGGCGCAAGCGGCCGAGCCGCAGGCCTTGGTGAGGCCGGCGCCGCGCTCCCAAGTCCGCATCACGATGTGGTCGCGCGTCGGCGTCGCCGCGAGCGTGATATTGGCGCGCTCGGGAAATAGCGGATGATTTTCCAGAAGCGGACCGATCTTGGCGAGATCGTAAGCGGCGGGGTCCTCGACCCAGAAGATCGCGTGCGGATTGCCCATGCTCACGACCGACGGCGTGTGCAGGATCGGCGCGCCGGCTGGGCCGATCTCAAGCTCGATGGCGCGCGTATCGGCGAACGGTTCGGCGAGCGGTATCTCGTCCCAGCGCAGGCGCGGCTTGCCCATATCGACGGTGTAGAGACCGCCGTCGCTACGCCAGCACGGAATCAATCCGCTCTGGGTCTCGAACGTCAGGGCCGACTGGCCGGTCTGTTCGCCGACCAGAGCCGCGACGCAGCGCATGCCGTTGCCGCAGGCGCCAGCCTCCGAACCGTCATTGTTATAGATGCGGATCA
Source organism: uncultured Alphaproteobacteria bacterium (assembly GCA_963746715.1). Lineage (GTDB taxonomy): Bacteria > Pseudomonadota > Alphaproteobacteria > Rhizobiales > Xanthobacteraceae > BOG-931. Next base: position 80,019 of record CAVVCW010000015.1, read on the forward strand.
TCGCGCTGGTCCTGGCGCTGGTCTTGGCGCTGGTCTTGCCGTCCGTTGCAGCGCGCGGCGGATAAAGCACCATGAGTTGGTCATAGGGCTCCTGCCGCGCCGCCGCCTGCGCTTCGGCGGCCACGACCGGGCTCGATGCGGGGCTTGGCGCCGCGCGCAGATCGACGATGACGATCTCGTTGCCGAGGCCGTTCATCTTGACGAAGTCCTTGTTCGCCAGCGCGCCCATTAAAGAAAGCCCAAATGGAGAAGGCCGAAGCCCGAAAATCCGCGACAAATAGCTGCGACTTAAAATGCCTGCGACTTATATGAGGACTAGCGCCCGCTGCGCCAGTGCCAACCCGTGTGCCGGCGTCCGTGCGGCAATCCCGTTGCACAGCGCCGGCAAATTGGGCAAAGCCAAATTGGCAACCCAAATCGGATAAGGCAAACTCGTCAAGGCACATCGTACCCGGCCGTGCTAAAGTCGTTTGGGCGACGAATGGATTTAGGACGACGGTGCGGCCGCGGGCACCGCTCGCGCGTGCAAGGAGAACCTGATGCCGTTCCGCTTGAGCCTTCGCGCCGGTGCTGCGGTGGCTATCGCCCTGGTCGTGGCTGCGTTTGTCGCCGTCGCGCCGTCTTCAGCACAATCTCCTGCGGCGCAATCTCCTCCAGCCCAATCTCCCGCGCAAACGCCACCGGCAGCAATACCGGCCGCGCCAGCCCAGACCGCGCCGGCCCCGAATGCCGGCCAAGGCAGCGACGCGTTCGGCGAAAACACGGCGCTGAAGGCCCAGACCATCATCTACGTGAAAGGCTCGGGCACCTGGGACAAAGCCTTCGCGACCATCACCGGCGCGTTCAAGAAGATCGACGGCTATCTCGACAAGGAAGGCATCAAGGCGAGCGGCCTGCCGATGACCATTTTCACGGCGACCGACGATACCGGCTTCGAATACGAGGCTGCCATTCCGATCGCCGACACGCCCAAGAACCCGCCGCATGGCGACATGGCGGTCGGCCAATCGCCCGAGGGCGCCGCGCTCAAATTCGTCCATCGCGGCTCGTATGACGATCTCGACAATACCTACGAGGCGATCACCAATTATCTCGATGACAAGAAGCTCGAAGCCAAGGACCTGTTCATCGAGGAATATGTGACCGATCCGACGAAGTCCGACGCCGGCAAGCTCGTCATTAACGTCTATGTGCTGATCAAAGCGCCCACTGCGCCGGGATAGTCCGCGCCGGGATAGTTCCGGCCCGGCCAATTCCGGGGCCGGGTTTCGGCCTATTTGGCGCGGTTGACAGGCCGGCGGCCCGTCACTAGGTTCCGCCCGCTCTCGTAAGAGACTGAAATTCTAGTACGCCGACCGGCCCTGGAGGCCGGAGGTCACCGCCCGACAGCGCGATGCGCCCTCGGGCGTCGTTGCGTTTTCTGCGTGTTTTCTGCGTGTTTTCTGCGTGTTTTCTCCTTGGCCCTTCGAGGCGGGGTGAAAGGGCAAGATGTTCGACAATCTGTCGGAACGGCTGGGTTCGATCCTCGATCGCCTGACACGGCGCGGCGCGCTGTCGGAGGCCGATGTCGAGGAAGCGATGCGCGAAGTGCGGCGCGCGCTGCTCGAGGCCGATGTCGCGCTCGACGTCGCGCGCGCCTTTACCGAACAGGTGAAAGCGCGTGCGGTCGGCGTCGATGTGATCAAGTCGGTCACACCCGGCCAGATGGTCGTCAAGATCGTGCACGATGCGCTGGTCGAGACGCTCGGCGCGGATGCGCAGCCGATCGATCTCAACGCGCCCGCGCCGGTCGTCATCATGATGGTCGGTCTGCAAGGCTCCGGCAAAACCACGACCACGGCCAAGATCGCGAAGCGCCTCACTGAGTTGCAGAAGCGCAAGGTTCTGATGGCCTCGCTCGATACGCGCCGCCCGGCGGCGATGGAGCAGCTCGCCGTGCTCGGCAAGCAGGTCGCGGTCGAGACGCTGCCGATCGTCGCCGGCCAGACGCCGGTGCAGATCGCGACCCGCGCCAGAGAGGCCGGCCGGCTCGGCGGCTACGACGTGGTGATGCTCGATACCGCGGGCCGCATCACGCTCGACGAAGAGCTGATGCGCGAGGCCGCCGAGGTGCGCCGCGCCGCCGCGCCCCACGAAGTGCTGCTCGTTGCCAACTCGCTGACCGGCCAGGACGCGGTCAATCTCGCCCGCGCTTTCAACGAACGGCTCGATCTCACCGGCATCGTGCTCACCCGCATCGACGGCGATGGCCGCGGCGGCGCCGCGCTGTCGATGCGCGCCGTTACCGGCAAGCCGATCAAGCTGATCGGCACCGGCGAAAAGATCGACGCCATCGAGGACTTTTATCCGCAGCGCATCGCCGACCGCATCCTCGGCATGGGCGACATCGTTTCGCTGGTCGAGAAAGCGGCGACCACGATCGACGCCGAGAAGGCCGCGCGCGTCGCCGAGAAGATGCGCAAGGGCGTCTTCGATCTTTCCGACCTGCGCGAGCAGCTCGGGCAGATGAAGAGCATGGGCGGCATGTCGGGATTGATGTCGATGATGCCCGGCATCGCCAAAATGAAAAACCAACTGGCCGAGCGCAATCTCGACGAGACGGTGCTCAAGCGGCAGATGGCGATCATCGATTCGATGACGCCGGCCGAGCGGCGCAATCCCGACGTGCTCAAAGCGAGCCGCAAGCGCCGCATCGCCGCGGGTTCCGGCACCAAGCCCGAGGACATCAACAAGCTTCTGAAAATGCACCGCACCATGGCCGACATGATGAAGGCCATGGGCCGTAATGCCGGCGCCAAACGCGGCCCGATGGCCGGCCTTGCCAATATGCTCGGCTTTGGCGGCGGCATGCCGAGCCCGGAAGAAATGGCGAAGCTTGCCGAGAAGCTGCCGGGTGGCCTGCCGGCCGGGATGCCCGGCGCGCCGGGCAATGCTCCAGGTCTACCCCCGCAAATGCCTGGCATGCCGGGTCTGCCGCGGGGCCTGCCGCCGAATTTTCCGGGGCTGCCCGGCCTCGGTTCAAAATTTCCGGGCGGTCTGCCCGGATTGGGAAAGAAGAAGTGAAGTTCGCAAAGTTCAACGCAATCAACGTAACGAAAGGAAACTGAATGCTTGTTATCCGTATGGCACGTGCCGGCACCAAGAAGCGGCCGTTCTATCACATCGTCGTTGCCGACAGCCGCAGCCCGCGCGATGGCCGTTTCATCGAGCGTCTCGGCTATTTCAACCCGCTGTTGCCGAAGGAAAAGACCGAGCGGCTGACCTGGGACATCGAAAAGGCCAAGGCCTGGATCGCCAAGGGCGCGCAGCCGTCCGACCGCGTCATGCGTTTCCTCGACGCCGCCGGCGTGATGAAGCGCACGCCGCGGAAGAATCCTGAAAAGGCGATCCCGCGCAAAGAGCGCAAGGCACAAGCCGAGGCGGCGAAGGCCGCGGCGGCCGCCGCGCCCGCGGCAGCGGCTCCGGTAGCGGCCCCTGCCGCAGCACCGGCCGCGGCAGCCGCGCCGGCGAGCTGACCGCGAGACTTTAGGTTGTTGCGATGGCGGACGGCGGGCGAGTCTGTCTTGGACAATTCGGCGCCGCTCACGGCGTGCGGGGCGAAGTGCGCCTGCACTCCTTCACTGCCGATCCGGCCGCGATCACGAGCTATGGTCCGCTCGAGAGCGAGGACGGGCGCGTCTTTGAGATCGAAACGATGCGGCCGGCGAAAGATCATTTCGTCGCGAAAATCGCCGGCGTCGCCGATCGTAATGCCGCGGAGCTCTTGAAGAACCTGAAACTCTACGTGCCGCGCGCGCGGCTGCCGGCGCCGGACGAGCCCGACGAATTTTATCATGCCGATCTGATCGGGCTCGCCGTGGTCGATCGTGCCGGAGAGAAGCTCGGCACCGTGGTCGCGATCCACAATTTCGGCGCCGGCGATCTGATCGAGATGAATCCGGCAAGCGGCGGCAAAACCGAATTGCTGCCGTTCGACGAAGTCCATGTGCCGGCAGTGGACATCGCCGCGGGCAAGATCGTTGTTGTGCTGCCGGTAGAGCGGGAATGATAGCGAGCGACTGAGATGTGGCGCGCGAGCGTACTGACAATTTTTCCCGACATGTTTCCGGGACCGCTGGGCACGAGCCTTGCCGGCAAGGCGCTGAGCGCCGGCGCGTGGGCGCTCGACGTCGCCGATATTCGCGACTTTGCCGCCGACAAGCACCGCAGCGTCGACGACACGCCGGCTGGCGGCGGTCCCGGCATGGTGATGAAGGCTGATGTGCTCGGCCGCGCCATCGATGCGGTCGCGACCGATACCCGCCCGCGCTGCCTCCTCTCGCCGCGCGGCATCCCGCTGACGCAGGCCCGCGTCGAGGCCCTGAGCCAAGGCCCCGGCATCGTCATGATCTGCGGCCGTTTCGAAGGGGTCGACGAGCGGGTGATCGCGGCGCGCGAGCTCGAAGAAGTTTCGATCGGCGATTATGTGCTGTCCGGCGGCGAGATCGCCGCCATGGCGCTGATCGATGCCTGCGTGCGGCTCCTGCCCGGCGTCATGGGGGCCGCCGACTCGGGCGCCGAGGAGAGCTTTACCGACGGGCTTTTGGAGTATCCGCATTACACCCGGCCCCAGCTCTGGGAGGACCGGCCGATCCCGGAAATCCTGGTCTCCGGCGACCACGGCAAAATCGCCGCGTGGCGCCGGGCCGAGGCCGAAAGACTCACCCGGGAGCGGCGGCCTGACCTCTGGGACGCCTTTTTGCGGCGTCTCCCCAAGGGCTCGAAAACCGGGCCAAAATCCAGGTCGAAAACCGGCTCCAAAACGGGGTGACGGCAGGGTGACAAACCTCGCGCGGTAGCGTAGAAGCTCGCCCAACCCGAGTAGAACCGGCCCAAAAAAGCGCGCGCCAAGGGGCGCAGCGGATGGAGAACTTGCCATGAATGTCCTCAAAGAGATCGAAGCCGAGCAGGTCGCAAAGCTCGTCGCCGGCAAGGAAATTCCGGATTTCCAGCCCGGCGATACGCTGGTCGTCAACGTCAAGATCGTCGAGGGCGAGCGCACCCGCGTGCAGGCTTATGAAGGCGTCTGCATCGGCCGTGCCGGCGGCGGCATCAACGAGAATTTCACCGTACGCAAGATTTCGTACGGCGAAGGCGTCGAGCGCGTCTTCCCGCTTTATGCGCCGATGATCGACTCGATCACCGTGGTCCGCCGCGGCAAGGTCCGCCGCGCCAAGCTCTATTATTTGCGTGGCCTGCGCGGCAAGTCGGCGCGCATCGTCGAACGGCAGGATCATGCCGGCGAGGCGGCGCTCGGTTCCGAGGGTGCGGCGCGAGCCTCGGCCAAGGCTGCGAGCAAGGCCATGAAGGCCGAGGGCGATGCCAAGCCGAAGGCGAAGGCCGCAGCCAAGCCGAAAGCGAAACCGAAGGCTGCAGGGAAAGCATAACAATCCGGCGCGTGGAGATTATATTGCGCGCAGCCGTTGGGACTGGAGTTTGGTAACGATGAGCAAGGCGCGCACCCTCTACGATAAAATCTGGGACGATCATCTGATCGAGGAAACGCCGGACGGCGCCGCCCTCATCTATATCGACCGTCATATCGTGCATGAGGTGACGAGCCCGCAGGCTTTCGAAGGCCTGCGCCTTGCCGGCCGCAAGGTGCGCGCGCCGGACAAGACGCTGCTCGTGGTCGACCACAACGTGCCGACCAAGGACCGGCATCTGCCCAATCCCGATCCGGAAAGCGCGGCGCAGATCGCTTATCTCGCCGAGAACGCCAAGCTCTTCAATCTCGAATATTACGACGAGTTCGATAAGCGGCAGGGCATCGTCCACATCATCGGCCCGGAGCAAGGCTTCACGCTGCCCGGCGTCACTTTGGTGTGCGGCGACAGCCATACCGCGACCAATGGCGCATTCGGCGCGCTCGCCTACGGCATCGGCACGTCGGAAGTCGAGCACGTGCTGGCGACGCAGACCTTGGTGCAGAATAAGTCGAAGAACATGCGCGCCGTGGTCGACGGCAAATTGCCCCGCGGCGTGACCGCCAAGGACATCATCCTCGCCATCATCGGCGAGATCGGCACCGCGGGCGGCACCGGCTATGCGCTGGAATATGCCGGCGAGGCAATCTCGGCGCTGTCGATGGAAGGCCGCATGACGGTCTGCAACATGTCGGTCGAGGCCGGCGCCAAAGCAGGCTTCATCGCGCCCGATGACAAGACCTATGCCTATCTCAACGGCCGCCCCAAGGCGCCGAAGGGCAAGGACTGGGACGCGGCGCTGCGCTATTGGGAAACGCTGCGCTCCGACGACGGCGCGCATTTCGACCATGAGGTCAGGCTCGACGCCGCCAAACTGCCGCCGCTCGTGACCTGGGGCACGAGCCCGGAACAGGTCGTGTCGATCACCGGCCGCGTGCCGACGCTCGACGCCGTCACCGATCCGCACAAGCGCGAGGCGATCGAGCGTGCGCTCGGCTATATGGGGCTCAAGGGCGGCGAGAAGATTTCCGACATCGGCATCGACCGCGTCTTCATCGGCTCTTGCACCAATGCGCGGATCGAGGATCTGCGCGAAGTGGCCAAGGTCGTCGACGGCAAGACGGTCAACGGCAAGGTCAATGCCATGATCGTGCCGGGCTCAGGCCTCGTCAAAGAACAGGCCGAGTCCGAAGGCCTCGACAAGGTCTTCGTCAAGGCCGGCTTCGAGTGGCGCGATCCGGGCTGCTCGATGTGCCTGGCGATGAACCCGGACAAACTGGCGCCGGGCGAGCGTTGCGCCTCAACTTCGAACCGCAATTTCGAAGGCCGCCAGGGCTACAAGGGCCGCACCCATCTGGTGTCGCCGACCATGGCCGCTGCCGCCGCGATTGCCGGACATTTCGTCGACATCCGCGAGTGGCATTGAGCTGACTTCTTTCCGGGTTCGCGGGCAGATGCCCGCGCCGCGGAATCACGAGCCTCAGCCCCGTACCCACCAGCAGCGCATTTGCGGGAAGAGCACCGTGCCGCTCGGCCGGTTCTGCAATTCGTACCAATCGACGCAGCGGCGGTAGAGCAGCCGCCCCGGATTGATCTCGATGCGGTGGCGCGCGTAACGCGGCGGCGGACTGGACCGCGCCGGCCCGGGGAGCGGCGAGCCTTGCGCGAAGACTGGCGTCGGGCCGAGCAACACGAGCGCGGCGAGTGCAATTCCTATTGACGGCCTTGCTGACATTGCTTCCTCTTTGACATGCGCACCGCCCGATTGCGAGCGTCGCTTCGCTCCTCGCAATGACGGTATAATGCAATTATGGCCGATCTCGCATCCGATCCGCTGAACTGGCAGCCGGTCAAAGCGCCCTCGCTTGTCGAACTCGAGGTTCTGGCGAGCGAAGTTTTCGGCCATTTGCCGGAGAAATTTCGCGCGCTCGCCACCGACGTCGTCATCCAGGTCGACGATTTTCCCTCCGACGAGGTGCTGGACGAAATGCAGGCGGAGAGCGAGTTCGACCTGCTCGGCCTGTTTCAGGGAACCGGCCTGCCGTTCCGCAGCGAGAGCGCGCCGGTGCAGATGCCGAATATGATCTGGCTCTACCGCCGACCGATCCTGGATTATTGGGCCGAGCACGACGAGACGCTCGGCGCTATCATCAGGCACGTTCTGGTGCACGAGATCGGCCACCATTTCGGCCTGTCCGACGGCGACATGGCGGCGATCGAAGATGCGGCGGGTTAGCGCGTTTTCCGACAAGGACAAGCGCAAATCAAAGAAGCACACTGAAGGAGAAGTGTCATGAAAGTTGACGGCGGCTGCGCTTGCGGCGCGATCAAGGTCGAGGCCGAGGCCGATGCGGAAAAGACCCAAGTCTGCCATTGCACCGATTGCCAGACCGCGACCGGTACGGCGTTCCGGGTTTCAGTGCCGGTGCCAGGCGCCTCGCTGAAACTCACCGGGACGCCAGCGGTCTACGTCAAGACCACCGCCGACAGCGGCAAGCCGCGAGCGCAGGCGTTTTGCGGCACCTGCGGCTCGCCGATCTACTCGACGACACCCGGCGACGGCGTGCAGCCGTTCTATACGCTGCGCGTCGGCATTTTGCGCCAGCGCGACCAGTTCGCACCGCGCAAGCAGATCTGGTGGCGCTCGGCGCGCGACTGGGTCACCACGCTCGGCGGCGTGCCGCGCTTCGAGAAGCAATCGTGATGAGGCGAGGCCCAAGGAGACCCGCATGCTGATCACCGTTTTCCGCTCCCGCCTCAAGGACGGCGTGCGCGACGAATATGCCGCCGCCGTCGATCGCATGAACGAGCTCGCCCGCACCATGCCGGGTTACATTTCGCACAAGACGTTTTATGCCGAGGATGGCGAGCGCTGCACCATCGTCGAGTTCGAGAATGAAGCGGGCTTGCGCACCTGGCGCACCAATGCCGAACATATCGCGGCGCAGAAAATGGCGCGGCAGAAGTACTATACCGCGTACAGCGTGCAGGTCTGCACGCTCGATCGCGAGTCGAAATTCGACGCCAACGACAAGGCGGCGGCCAAAGCTTGACCTGTCCTGACAGGCTTGACCGGCCTCCCCGAAACCGCCATTAACGCGTCAAAAGCGCCCCACTTGGGCAGGACTCTTCAGCAGGCTGAAAATGGAAAAATTCACCACTCTCGAAGGCGTCGCGGCGCCGTTGCGCATGATCAATATCGACACCGATATGATCATCCCCAAGCAATATCTGAAAACGATCAAGCGCACCGGCCTCGGCGCCGGCCTGTTTTCGGAAAAGCGTTTCAACGACGACGGCTCCGAGAACAAGGATTTCGTCCTCAACAAGCCGGCCTATCGCAAGTCGAAGATTCTCGTTGCCGGCGACAATTTCGGCTGCGGTTCCTCGCGCGAACATGCGCCGTGGGCGCTGCTCGATTTTGGCATCACTTGCGTGATCTCGACATCGTTCGGCGATATTTTCTACAACAACTGCTTCAAGAACGGCGTGCTGCCGATCAAAGTATCGCCGGAGGATCTGGAAAAGCTGTTCGACGATGCCGAGCGCGGCGCCAATGCGACGCTCACCATCGATCTCGAGAAGCAGGAAATCCGCGGCCCCGACGGCGGCGTGGTGAAATTCGACATCGAGCCGAACCGCAAGAAGACGCTGCTTGAAGGCCTCGATGATATCGGGCTGACGATGCAGAAGAACACCAAGATCGACGGCTTCGAGGCCAAGGCCAAAGCCGAACGGCCGTGGATGTGACCGAGCGGGCCTGGATGTAGCGGTTTGCCCGGCTGCAAGGCGCAATTGATCGAGACTTGATCGCAGCCGAATAGCACTTAGATCGCTAACGGCGACTTCAAGGCCGGCATCATCGTGCCGGCCTTCATGCGAACGGCCGGATCAGTGACGTCTGTCAGCAACATGCCTGCAAGCGACATGCCTGCACCCATCATCACCTTGGCCGGCGGGCCGACCGCGCTCATCGAAGGAGGCGGCTTTCGCCTTGTTACCGGTCCGACCTTCGACGCGCCCGGCCGGCCACGGCTGAAATTGCTCGCGGGCGGTGTTCCCACCGCCATCGATCCGCGCTAAACCGCCCTCCCCATTCAATCCGTCCCACCCGGCAAACTGGCAGCATGACGTCAGCAATATCGATTTCGCATCTCGACAAGACCTACGCATCGGGCTTCCAGGCCTTGAAAGACATCAACCTGGACATCCGGCATGGCGAGATTTTCGCGCTGCTCGGCCCGAACGGCGCCGGCAAGACCACGCTGATCTCGACCATTTGCGGCATCGTGCAGCCGACCGGCGGCACCGTGCTGGTCGACGGCCACAATATCCTGACCGACTACCGAGTGGCGCGCGCGCTGATCGGACTGGTGCCGCAGGAATTGACCACCGACGCTTTCGAGACGCCGCCGGCCACCATGCGGTTTTCCCGCGGGCTGTTCGGCAAGCCGCCAAACCCGGCGCTGATCGAGAAAGTGCTGAAACAGCTGTCGCTATGGGACAAGCGCGAGGCGAAGATCCGCATGCTCTCCGGCGGCATGAAGCGCCGGCTGATGATCGCGAAGGCTTTGGCGCACGAGCCGCAGATCCTGTTCCTCGACGAACCGACCGCCGGCGTCGATGTCGAATTACGCAAGGACATGTGGCAATTGGTGCGCGAATTGCGCGCCTCCGGCGTCACCATCATTCTCACCACGCATTACATTGAAGAAGCCGAGGAGATGGCCGACCGCGTCGGCGTCATCAATCACGGCGAGATCATCCTGGTCGAGGACAAAGCCGAGCTGATGCGCAAGCTCGGCAAGAAGCATTTGACGCTCGATCTGCGTGAGCCGCTCGGTGCGCTGCCGGCGTCGCTTGCGAGCTACGATCTCACGCTGACCGACAATCGCCAGAAGCTCATCTACACCTACGACACCAAGAGCGAGCATACCGGCATCACCGCGCTGCTCGACGATCTCCGTCACGCCGACATCAAGTTTCAGGATTTGCAGACCACACAGAGTTCGCTCGAGGATATTTTCGTCGGTCTCGTGAAACAATCGGGAGCCGCGAAATGAACGTCTACGGCGTACGCGCGATCTATATGTACGAAATGGCGCGCACCGGGCGGACGCTGTTCCAGAGCATCGTCTCGCCGGTGATCTCGACCTCGCTTTATTTCATCGTCTTCGGCGCGGCGATCGGCTCGCGCATCACCCAGATCGACGGCGTCGGCTACGGCTCCTTCATCGTGCCCGGCCTGATCATGCTGATGCTGTTGACGCAGAGCGTGACCAATGCCTCGTTCGGCATCTATTTCCCGCGCTTCGTCGGCACCATCTACGAGATTCTCTCGGCGCCGATCTCGCCGCTCGAAATCGTGCTCGGCTATGTCGGAGCGGCAGCGACCAAGTCGATCATTCTCGGTCTCATCATCCTCGCCACGTCGTTTCTGTTCGTGCCGCTCCATATCGAGCACCCGTTCTGGATGATCTCGTTCCTGGTGCTGACCGCATTGAGCTTCAGCCTGCTCGGCTTCATTCTCGGGCTGTGGGCGGGCGGTTTCGAGCAATTGCAGATCGTGCCGCTTCTGATCATCACGCCGCTGACGTTTCTCGGCGGCACGTTCTATTCGACCAGCGTGCTGCCGCCATTCTGGCGCACGGTGACGCTGTTCAATCCGCTGGTTTATCTGATCTCGGGCTTCCGCTGGAGCTTCTTCGGCATTGCCGACGTCAATATCGCCGTGAGCTTGGCGATGACGCTTGTCTTCCTCGCGGTTTGCCTCGCGATCGTGTGGTGGTTCTTCAAGACCGGCTATCGGCTGAAGAATTAGGCTGCTAACTGCCAGCGACAAGCCCGGCGGCCTGCGGCCAAGCCGCTGGCACGAAACGAGAATTTCGCCCCTCAGAAACTCTTAAGTGCGCGGCGCTATGTTCGCGTTCAGCCGAAATCATGAAGAACGCTGGGAGGCGTCGATGCTGGCTGAAATCATTTTGCTGCGTCTGGAAATCGCCTTGCGCGCTATGGACGAAGCGGGCCCGGTGGCGGCCCCGCGCTTTGTTCCGCTCGCCCGCGGCGTGAAGCCCCAGTTCAAGAGAAAACTGGCCGCGGTCTAAACGACGGTCTTCCCGGAATCCCGCAGCGTTCCCTCGCTATTTGAACCGGCGCCAGACCAGCGCTGGACAGAGCCATGGTGCAAAAGTAGCCTTGATGCGATAGTATCTATCCTTACCAAAACAACCGCGCCGACTCGAACGGCGCGGGCGCATCGGGAGGCAGGGTTGCTGCTCAAAGTTGCCCGGATCGAAGCGGCAACGCCCAGAATTCGCCGGATCGAATTGTCGGCGGCCGACGGCAGTGCGTTGCCGGCCTTCACCGCCGGCGCGCATATCGATGTTGAACTGCCGAACGGCGAAACCCGCTCCTACTCCCTGCTCAACGAGCAAGGCTCACGGCGGCACTACGTGATCGGCGTATTGCGCGAGACCGAAAGCACCGGCGGCTCGGCCTATGTTCACGACAAGCTCAACGTCGGCGACCTGTTGCAAGCCTCGCCGCCGAGTAATGATTTTGCGCTCTACGAGGCCGGCGAGGTCAATGTCCTGATCGCCGGCGGCATCGGCATCACACCGCTGATAGCGATGGCGGCGCGGCTTTCGGAAATCGGCCGCAGCTACACGCTCTATTACTGCGCGCGCTCCGCCGCCGAAGCGGCTTTCCTTCCCGAACTGCGCGCCCGCCACGGCGAGCGGCTGCTTACGCATTTCGACGGTGGCGATCCCGCCCGCGCGCTCGACGTGAAAACGCTGCTCGGCACGCGTCTGCCCGGCATGCATGTCTATGTCTGCGGCCCGCTCGGCCTCATTCGGTCGGTCGTCACCGCCGCTGCCGACTGGCCGAAGGGCACGGTGCACTACGAGCTGTTCAAGGGCAGCGCCGCCGATCTCGCGCCCGTCAACACCAACCAGCCGTTCGACATCGTGCTCAAGAAAGCCGGCAGGACCTTCACCGTCCCGGCCGACAAGACCATTCTCGAAGTGCTCAAGGCGGAGGGCTTCAAGGTCAAGACGCTGTGCACCGCCGGCCGCTGCGGCACCTGCCGCGTCGGCTATGTGTCGGGCAAGGTCGATCATCGCGACGACATTCTCGATGACGACGAGCGCCAGGAATTTCTGCAAGTTTGCGTTTCGCGCGCCATGCCGGGCGAGACGCTTGTTCTCGACCTGTAAGGGTCACGATTTATAGCTGCCACTTTCTTGGGAAAGGCTCCGCCATGAATATCCAAGTCAAACCGGGCGCAACGTCGCCACATGTGAAGACGCAATCGCTGATCTGCGGCACGCTGGTCACGACCGATCTCAAGCGCGCCCGCCGCATGTATGAAGAAGTGCTCGACATGGAATGCGTCGAGCCGGACAAGGCCGTGATGTATGTACGCGAGAAGGGGCACCGGCCGGGGCAAGCCAAGCACGGCGAGCCTTATTGGGTGCTCGAAGTGCGCGAGACGCCGGACGTCGCCGTGCCGCAGGAAATGCTGAACCATTGGGGTTTCGAGGCGCCGAGCCAGGCCGCAGTCGACGAGGCTTACGCCAAGGTCACCGCCAACAAGGCGGAATACGGCATCACCCGCGTGCAGAAGCCGTTCTTTCGCAACGGCTCCTACGCCATCTACATGACCGACAAGGATTCCAATTGGTGGGAGGTCGAATATCGCACGCCGGATCTGATCTACACGGCGCTGCGCGAAAAAGGCGACCAGTTCCAGGACTGATTTAAAGCCTGATTTTCACGCCCGACCGCATCAAGACCACGCAAATCGAGGGAGACGACCATGGCGGAGCCGCTGGTCCAGAACGAATTCTTCTCGCACGGCACCTATGAGTGCAACAACATGCCGGCCACTCGGCGCTTTCTTGTCGACTTCCTCGGCCTCGACATCGTCCGGCCGCTGAAGGAAGCGCAATATATGTGGAAGGGCGGGCCGTGGTCCGTCGTCTGCGTCTGTGTGCAGGACGGCGACGCCAAGGAACAGGGACCGCAGAACCACTTCAAGCTTTCGGTCGCATCGAAGGCCGATGTCGATGCCGCGCACGCGGCAGCGCTGAAGCACAAGGACGACTACGGCATCAAGCGCGTGCTCGACGTCGAGGAGAAAGGCCATCATCGCGCGTTCAAGCTGCTCGACCTCAACAATACCTGGTGGGAGATCAGCACCGTCTCGCAGGCCCATTTCGACGAGGCCTTCGCGAAAGGCGATGCGCGGCACTGATACGCGGGCTCAGCGTTTCGCCTCCAGTTGCTTCATGACGTTGTGCGTGTAAAGTCCGGCCGCCCGAACGAACAGGGCTAGATTTTTCGTTTGAGCACGATCTTTTCCGAAAACCTGTTTCCACTTTCCGGGATCATGCTCCAGTCCGAAAATGGGCGAGGCCGGTCAATGATCTTTTGCCGTTTCCGAAAATCCAATCGCGTCTCGTATGGCATCGTCGAGGGCGATGTTGTGCGCGCGATCGAGGGCGATCCGTTCGCCGGATATAAGCCCGCCGCCGAGCGCTTTGCGCTGCACGACGTCGAGCTTTTGGTACCGGTGCTGCCCGGCACTTTTTACGCGATCGGCTCGAACTACCACAACCACGTGGTCGGCCGCGCCAAGGTGAAGGGCCGCGATCCTATTTTCTACAAGACGCCGCGCGTCGGTTACCGCGCCAATAGCGCGCTGCTGCCGCACGAAGCCGATATCGTCAAACCAGCCGATGCCGGCCCGCGCTTCGAATATGAGGCCGAGCTCGTCGCGGTGATCGGCAAATCGGCACGCAAAGTCAGCCCCAGCGAAGCCGCGGAATGCATTTTCGGCTGGACCATCGGCAACGATCTCACCGAGCGCGACTGGCAGGCCAAGGACCCGACCAATCTGCGCGGCAAGAACGCCGACACGTTCAAGCCGATGGGGCCGTGGATCGTGACCGGAATCGATCTGCGCGATATGACGACCAATGTGCGGATCAACGGCCGGCTCGCCCATTCGTTTCCGACCGCCAACATGCTGTTCAGTCCGGCCGAAGTGATCAGCGACGTGTCGCGCTATAACACGCTGTCGCCCGGCGACGTGGTCTGGCTTGGTACCGATGAAGTGCCCGAAGCGGTGAAGCCCGGCGATCTTATTGAAATCGAGATCACCGGCATCGGCGTGTTGCGCAACCGCGTCGTGGCGGAAGCGTCATGAGTTCGTTCGCTGTGCGCTGCAAGGCCGCTTTGGCGGGACTGCTTCTGCTGGCTGCGGCTGGCTCATTCACCCGCGCGCAGGCGCAATCGGATTTTCCAAATCGTCCGATCCGCATCCTCACGCAGTTCCCGCCGGGCGCGGTTTCCGACATTTCGCTGCGCATCCTCGCCGATCGCGCCGGCGCCCAACTCGGTACCCAGATCATCGTGCAGAACCAGCCGAGCGCCGCCGGCGTCACCGCGGCGCGCGAGACGCTGTCGGCGCTGGCCGACGGCACCACGCTCGCCATGCTGTCGAACGCGACCGCGGTGAGCGCCGCCACTTACCAGAAGATGCCGTTCGACCCGCTGACCGATTTCGTCCCGATCTCGGGCATGAGCGATTTTGCTTATCTGTTTCTGACCAATTACGGCTCGGACCTGCATACGATGCAGGACTTTCTCGCCGCGGCTAAAGCGCAGCCGGGCAAATTGAACGTCGGCACCTCGGCCGCGGGCACGACGCCCTATCTGGCGGCGCTGCTGTTCAAGAAGGCGGCCGGTCTCGACTTCGCGATCGTGCCTTATAAGGGCGCGCCCGATCTCACCGTGGCGCTGCTGCGCAACGACATCGACGTCGCGATCAATGCCTATGGCGGCTACCGCGAGGCGCTGACCGACAAGAAGCTGCGCGTGCTCGCAGCCACGACGGCGAGCCGGACCATGTTCCTGCCCGACGTGCCGACGACGCGAGAAGCCGGGATTGCCGATTTTGAAGTGTCGTCGTGGAACGGCATCTTCGCGCCGGCAAAGACGCCGGCCGCCGCCGTCGAGCGGCTGACGCAGGCGTTCCACGCGGCCCTGGCCGAGCCGGCGCTCATCGACAAATTTCACGATCTCGGAATCGAGGCGTGGCCCGCCACCGCCACCGAGCTGGCCGCGCGGATGAAATCGGAAATCGCGCGCTGGAACAAAGTCGTCGACGACAACGCCATCGAGCGGCAGTGACGCGTCAGTTGGTCGCGAGCGCCGCCACCGTGCGCTGCGACAAATCTTGCGCCGCCGCAGCTTTGCGGTATTTGCGATTCAAAGCCCGCGTCATCGGCAATTCGATCGTGCGATGAATGACGCCGGCCGCGGCGATGCAGGCGCAGAACGCCGCGGCGTAAATGACATAAATCAAAAGCCCGTGCGCCAGATGCAATTTGGCGGCGGCGACCCAGGCGAAGTCGACGACAAAGCCGTGCGACAGGTAAAGGCTGTAGGACCAGGCGCCGAGCACGACCAGCCATTGGACCGGCCGGCTCCGCAGCCAATCTTCGAGCGAGACAACCGACAGCAGCAGCAGCGCGGCTGGAATGCCCCATGCGAACAACCTGATCGCGCGGGCATCGTTGCCGAGGACCTCGGTGGACAGCAACGCGGCAACACACAGCACCGCGAGTGCGAGCGCTAGCCGAAACGGCAGCACCCGCCTGTTGAGCGTGGCGACACCGATCAGCATGCCGAAGACAAATTCCAGGAGCAGCGGATCGAGCAATTTCGTCGGCGCGGCCCATGAGGCGGCCCACGACTCGTTCCAAGATTCGGTGCGGAACATGCCGACAAGCACCAAGGCCGTCAGCAGACCGGCCAACCACAGGACCGGCTGCCGCACACGCAGACTGAGTGCGCCGGTGAACAAGACGTAGAACAGCATTTCGAAGCTCAGCGTCCAGCCAGCAAACACGACCGGCCCGAGCGTGCTGTCCGGAATAAACAGAAACGACGAGATCACATGCCAGGGCGTCAGCACCGTGCTGATCGCCAAAGCCGGCAATACCAGCAGCAGCAAAACCTTGAAGGCTGTGAACAGCCAATAGAGCGGCACCACGCGGATCAATCGCCGCACCAGGAACGGTTCAGCCGTCCCCGCCCGGCCCCAGATGCCGGCGGTGACCAGCACCATGACGAACCCGCTGATGGCGAAGAAAATATCGACGCCGCATTGACCGCAATCGAAACGGAGACTCAAATCGTAAGCGCGCTCGGCCATCGCCACCGAGTCATGCTGCAACATGACCACAAGGGCGGCGAGCCCGCGGAGGATTTGCACACCGATGTAAAGATCGTGCCGCGGCTGCGTGTCTTGAGGAGCTGCCGACGTCGGCTTGCGCGAAACGGCTTGCACGGATTCCATGCCCGCCATTTGGCGGAGGCCCCTCGCGGGTGTCGAGGCGAAGCCGGAATTAAGCTAACCCGCTAAGGTTACCGCGGAGCGGTTCCGTGAAACTCCACAGCTGATTTCAAGCCGATTTGCGCTTCTCGATCGCATCAGCGATCGCCACCGTCTGCTTCGCCATCTCGGCATGCAGGCGCTCGACCATCTTGCCGTCGATCTGCACTACGCCCTTGTTGGCGTTTTCCGGCAGGTCGAAGGCCGCGATCATCTTGCGGGCGATGGCGACTTCGTCGGCGCTCGGCGAAAAGGCCTCGTTGCACGGATCGATCTGGCGCGGATGGATGAGCGTCTTGCCGTCGAAGCCGAGATCGCGCGCCTGCTTGCATTCCTCGACGAAGCCTTCGGCATCGCCGAGATCGTTATAGACGCCGTCGAGGATGCCGAGCCCAAAAGCGCGCGCCGCGGCCACGCAAGTCATCAGCCACGGCAGCATCGGCGCACGGCCGGGAACGAGGCGCGCGCGCGTATCCTTGGCGAGATCGTTGGTGCCCATGACGAAACCGGAGAGCCGCGTCTCGGTATCGAGCGAGGCGCCGGCAATCCGAAGCGCATTGAGCATCGCCAGCGGCGTTTCCATCATCGCCCAGACTCGTACGTGCGGATCGATGTGCAGATCGACAAACCGCGCCGCCAGGTCCTCGAGCTGATTGGGATCTGAAATCTTCGGCACCAGGATCGCGTCAGGCTTGCGCGGACCGCCGAGCACGGTGTTGAGATCGTCGACCCACCAGCGGGTGTCGAGCCCGTTGATCCGCACCATGACCTCGCGGTCGCCGAACCCGCTCTCGAGCGCCTTGACGATGGCCTCGCGCGCTTGGGCTTTCGCTTCCGGCGCCACCGCGTCTTCGAGATCGAGGATGAGGCAGTCGGCCGGGAGTTCACGCGCCTTTTCCAGCGCGCGGGCGTTGGACCCGGGCATGTACAGCACGCTGCGGCGCGGACGAACGGTCATCGCTAATCCTCCAATTGCCCCGGCCAATTGCCCCAGCGCTGTCAGGCTAGCGGCTTTGCAGGCTTCATGCCAAGCGCGTCATTGCGAGGAGCGCAGCGACGGACCGCGGCTTACGCCGCCTTCTGCTTTGCCGTGATCAGCTTGCGGTTGATCAGGCACTCGGCGATCTGAATGGTGTTGAGCGCCGCGCCTTTGCGCAGATTGTCGGAGACGATCCACATCGACAGGCCGTTCTCGACGGTCGCGTCCTCACGGATGCGGCTGATATAGGTCGCGTCCTCGCCGGCCGCCTCGTAAGGCGTGACATAGCCGCCCGGCTCGTGCAAATCGATCACCAGGCAGCCCGGCGCATTGCGCAGAATGTCGCGCGCCTCGTCCGGCGTGATCGGCTCCTCGAACTCGACGTTCACCGCTTCGGAATGGCTGATGAAGACCGGCACGCGGACACAGGTTGCGGTGAGCTTGATCTTCGGATCGAGAATCTTCTTGGTCTCGACCACCATTTTCCATTCTTCGCGGGTGTAGCCGTCCTCCATGAAGGTGTCGATCTGCGGAATGATATTGAAGGCGATGCGCTTGGGAAACTTCTTCGCCTCGACCTCATTGATCTGGAACACCGCCTTGGTCTGCGAGAATAATTCGTCCATCGCCTCCTTGCCGGCGCCCGACACCGATTGATAGGTCGCGACGACGACGCGCTTGATCTTGGCCTTGTCGTGCAGCGGCTTGAGCGCGACGACAAGCTGCGCCGTCGAGCAATTGGGATTGGCGATGATGCCGCGCTTCCTAAAGCCCGAAAGCGCGTCGGCATTGACCTCCGGCACGATCAAGGGAACGTCCATGTCGTAGCGCCAGGCCGACGAATTATCGATCACGACCGCGCCCGCGGCTGCGATTTTCGGCGAATACTCCTTGGACACGTCCGAGCCCGCCGACATCAGGCAGATATCGACGTTGGAGAAATCGAAATGCTCGAGCGTTTTGACCTTCAGCGTGCGGTCGCCATAGGACACGTCCACGCCCATGCTGCGCCGCGACGCGAGCGCGATGACCTCGTCGGCCGGGAACGACCGCTCGTCCAAAATATTGAGCATCTCGCGCCCGACATTGCCGGTCGCGCCGACGACGGCGACGTTATAACCCATCGTTAACTCTCCACCGAAACTTCACGGTTCCACCCGTCCCGTGGGAACCGAAGAGGAAGCGCTTCTAGGCGAGAACCGGCAAGAACACAACGCTGTCACACAGCGCTCTGGGGGAGCCGTGCGGCCAGTTTCGTATTCCCTGCCAAGGTCCCTGCTGCGGGACATCTGCGCCACGGTCGTGCGCATCCTCGCCTATATGGGCGGGCTCGGCCTGCTTGCCATCCTGGCTGTGAGTTTTTTCCGCACAGAAACGATTGTCGCGGCTGTCGAATCCGCCCCGCACACGGATTGGATCAATATCGACCGGCCGCACCCGGCTTTCGAATTGCAAATGCCCGAATGGGCCTCCACCAACGTCAATTACTACATCCTGCGCCGGCCCCGTGACGGCGGCCGCAAGGACGTGCTGACTTTCGGTGATCCGGCCGCCAACGGCCCCTATGTGGCGTTCGAAATCTACCGGCCGGGCTCGGCCGACGAGCGCTTCATTGATGCACCGAGCGAGATTGCGGCCCGTATCGTCGCTTTCACCGTCGCCGATGACGTCAAAGCGGCGGGGCAGCTCGACACCAAGTTCGGCACCATGTCGCTGGTCGATTTCGCCATCGCTTCGGGCAGCCCTTTGGGGCGCCAGGCAGAAAACCTCGCCAGAAACGAAGTCACCGGGCGCTCGCCGCCGCGGCGTTGTCTCGGCTTCGTCCGGCCGTTCGACGCGCCATTGATGCAGGTCTCCGGCTGGTATTGCAGCCCGGGAGAAGAAGTGGTCGACCGCGCGATGCTCTCTTGCGCGATCGACCGCCTCACCATGCTATACGCCGGCGGCGACCCCGCCCTCGCCATGTTGTTCGCCAACGCCGAAGTGAAGCGCACCTTCTGCGGCCAGCGCAGCCCGATCCTCGCTGCGACCCCGGAACGCGTCGTCCAGCCGCCGCCGCGCAACGCGACATTCGGCGGCTTGAAGCTCCGCGGCCGGCTATCGCTGCGCTAAATCCGGGCAACTGCAGCAGCAGGGCCTGCCCCCCGTTTTTACTTATTGGAACCGGCCCAGGTCCGGGCCGTTGCCGGAAGTGCTGTCGCCGTCAGCCAAAGCAGGCTACATTGCGCGTCGAAGCCGGGGAGCCAGAACGAACCATGCGTGTATCGATCGGTTTTGCTGCCGCAATCGCTGCGTTTTTGGCTGCGGCCGCCCTCACCAGCCCGGCCGACGCGGCGACAAAGAAGCGCGATCCGCAGCAGCCCGTGCAAGTGGCCCGCTCCGCCAGCGGCACCGTGATCCAGCCGACGACCACCATCCTGCCCGACGGCACCGGCCGTGTGCGGGTCATCGTCATTCCGCGGCGCTCCTATCTCGATACCGGGACGGAAGTATCGGTCGGCGATCGCAGCTACCACGATTACGTCCTGCCGCCCGGCGGCGATCCCGGCCATCAGAACTGGTTTTTCGGTCCCGACGTTCAGGGAAAGGGCCATTATTCGTTGCCCGGCCCGTTCGATGGCGGGTTCAACGGCTCGCCCTTCTAGTCTGCAATTCTTGTCGTAGAACGGCCGGCTAGTAGGATGGCCGACGCGCTGTTCTGTTTTGGCGCTTAGTGACCCGCGGGGGCGGCATGAATCTGTGGTGGCGGAACAAGTTACGGCGCCGCGTCTATAAGCCGTTCAACAAGATCTGGCATCGCGGGCATTATTTCGTCTGCAGCTATTTCGGCGCCGACTTTCTGGTGCGCTCGGTCAATGTCGGCGGGCTCGAAATATCGGCAAAGATCGGCGAATATCCCGAGCTGCAAAACTTCATCCGCGCCTGCACCGAGATCAAACCCGACGTCTTCATCGATATCGGCGCCAATCTCGGCCTCTATACCTGCATCGTGATGAAGAACCGGCTCGCCCCGCGCGCCATCCTGTTCGAACCGGATCGGCGCAACCGCGTGCATCTGCGCGCCAATCTCCTGATCAACGATCTGCTCGACGCCGATATCACGATCAACGAAGTCGCGCTCGGCGCCGCGCCCGGGAAATTCCGCTTGGTGCCGGGACCGGAGCGCGACATCGGGCTATCCCAGATCGTGGAAAACGCGCCGGCCGGCCAAGACTGCGGGGTCGGCTATGAGGTCGAGATCGTGCGTTTCGACGATCTGGTCGCGCTGTCCGGCAAAACGCTCGCGGTCAAGATCGACATCGAGCGCTACGAGCGCAAGGCGCTCGCCGGCATGGCGCGCACCCTCGCCGACAATCGCGGCGTGGTGCAGATCGAAGTGCTCGAAGCGCGCGATGAGACCACAGCCCTGATGGCGGCGGCGGGCTTCAAGCTCGCGCAGGAGTTCGGATCGAACCTGGTGTTTCGGAAGGGGTGACCCCCTTAAGAGAGCTTTTCCAATTCGCCGACCACCGCGTCGCCCATTTCCGCAGTCGAGATCACCTTGGTGCCTTCGGATTTGATGTCGGCGGTGCGCAGACCCTTGGCGAGCGTCGCCGCGATGGCGGCGTCGAGAAGATCCGCCTCTTTGCCCATATTGAACGAATAGCGCAGCGCCATGCCGAACGACGCGAGCATGGCGATCGGATTCGCCATGCCCTTGCCGGCGATATCGGGCGCCGAGCCGTGCACCGGCTCGTACATCGCCTTGCGGCGCTTGGTCTTGGCGTCGACCTCGCCGAGCGAAGCCGAGGGCAGCATGCCGAGCGAGCCGGTCAGCATCGCCGCGATGTCGGACAGCATGTCGCCGAACAGATTGTCGGTGACGATGACGTCGAACTGTTTCGGCCAGCGCACGAGCTGCATGCCGCCGGAATCGGCGAGCATGTGCTCGAGCTGCACGTCTTTGTAGTTGCGCTTGTGCACCTCATCGACCACTTCGTGCCACAGCACGCCGGTCTTCATCACGTTGCGCTTTTCCATTGAGGTGACTTTGTTGCGCCGCTTGCGCGCCAGCTCGAAGGCGACGCGGGCGATGCGGTCGATCTCGTAGGTGTCGTAAACTTGCGTGTCGACGGCGCGCTTCTGGCCGTTGCCGAGATCGGTGATGGTTTTCGGCTCGCCGAAATAGACGCCGCCGGTGAGCTCGCGCAGGATGATGATGTCGAGCCCCTCGACCGCCTCGCGCTTGAGGCTCGAGGAATCCGCGAGCGCCGGATAGACGATAGCGGGGCGGATGTTGGCGAACAGCGCGAGTTCCTTGCGCAAGCGCAGCAAGCCCGCCTCCGGCCGCGCTTCATACGGCACCGTGTCCCATTTCGGGCCGCCGACCGCGCCGAAAATCACGGCATCGGCGGCATGCGCCTTGGCCATGGTCTCATCCGTGATCGCGACCTTGTGCGCATCATAGGCAGCGCCGCCGACCAGCCCGTCTTCGGTTTGAAAGTCGGCGATCCCCTTCTTGGCATAGAAGCCAAGGAGGCGTTTCACCTCGGCCATGACCTCGGGGCCGATGCCGTCGCCGGCGAGAAGAAGGAGCTTGTAGCTAGCCATGACTGACGCCTCGTCGAAATGAGGCGACGAGTGCTAAAGGGCCGCGTCTTGATTGGCAAGCGGGGCCGGATGGCGAGGCTCTAGGAGCCGCTGAACCAGTTATAGCCCTGGTTCTCCCAGTAACCGCCGGCGTCGTTGTTCTGCACCCACATGGCGGTGACGTATTTCGGATTCTTGAACCCGAGCTTGGTCGGGATGCGGATCTTGATCGGAAAGCCGTAAGCCGTCGGCAAGGTCTTGTGATCGAATTTCAGCGTCAATTGCGTTTGCGGATGCAGCGCCGTCGGCATGTCGATCGTGGTCGAATAGCCTTCGGCACACTGGAACCAGACATATTTGGCCGTGGTGTCGGCGCCGATCATCTTGAGGAAATCGGAGAGCTTGACGCCTTGCCAGGAGCCGATGGCGCTCCAGCCTTCGACGCAGATGTGCCGGGTGATCTGCGAGACTTCCGGCAGCGCATTGAGCTCCGGCAGCGTCCACGATTTCTTATTGTCGACGAGCCCGCCGATCTCGAGCTTGTAATTGTCGCCGTCGATGTCGGGCGCCTCGTCTTCGCTGTAATAGGCGTTGAACGGGAACGGCCGGGTGATTGCGCTTTCCGGATATTCCGGCGCCAACGTCGTTTCCGAGAACAACAAAGCCTGAACCTTGTCGTTGAAGCGCGAGATGACGCGCAGTGCGCTTTCCGAGGTCGGGCCGTCGACGATGTCACAACCGGTCAGCATCGACAGCGCGCCGAGCGATACGGCGCCGCGCAGGAACGTGCGCCGCGACGATTGCGGCAAAAGCTTCGCGGCGTCCTTGATCAGGAGCCTTCGATCGACGCCGGGAGCCGGTTTGCGCGTGCGGGACATCGCCATCTCTCCTTCAGCGCCCAAGGATCATCGCGCGCAGGCTTTTCGGCACCATAAGCGCCAGCGCGATATGGATCGTCAGGAATGCCACGATCGAGGACATGGCGAAGAAGTGCACATAGCGCGCGGTATCATAGCCGCCGAAAAAGTCGGTGAGATATTTGAGCTGCACCGGCTTCCAGATCGAAACCCCCGACAGCACGATGACGATACCGGCGAGAATGACGCCGACATAAAGCAGCCGCTGCACCGCGTTATAGACCGAGAGATCGTCGTGCGAGAGCTTGCCGCGCAGCGCGGCGGTGAAATCGTTCCAGACGTCGCGCGGGCGGATCGGCAGCAGCTTGTTGCGGAAACGGCCGGTGGCGATGCCGAGTGCGACATAGACGATGCCGTTGATGACAAGGAGCCACATGGCGGCGAAATGCCACAACAGCGCACCGGCGAGCCACTCACCCAAGGCAAATCGGCTCGGGAAATAGATGAACCGGAACAGCGGCGAGGCGTCGTAAATCTGCCAGCCCGAGCCGATCATCATGAAGATCGCCAGCGCGTTGATCCAATGCGTGATGCGCACCCAGCGCGGATGAATGAGCGGCCGGACGGCGCCGCCCGTCGTAACCGGTAAATTGCTGGTCGCTTCAAGGGTCATAGTGCGTTCGTTCATACCGCCGGAGCCTTAGCAAAACCCCAAAGCACTTACGCCTCACATTCCTGTCAGTAAGCCCCCTCCCCGTTAACGGGGAGAGGGCCGCTAAGTCGCGGATCGCCGTGTTTAGTTCGGCAACAGCACCGTGTCGACGACGTGGATAACACCGTTCGACTGCAGAACGTCGGCAATCGTCACATTGGCCACGTCGCCCTTGGCGTCGGTCACGGTGAGCTTGCCGGGGCCGGCCTGCTTCACGGTGAGGTCTTCGCCGGCGACGGTTTTCAGATGCGCCTCGCCTTCGCCGTCCTTGACGGCCTTCATCAGGCTCACCGCGGTGAGGCGGCCGGGCACGACGTGATAGGTCAGGACCTTGGTCAGCATCGCCTTGTTTTCCGGCTTGAGCAGCGTATCGACCGTGCCTGCCGGCAATTTGGCGAAGGCCGCATTGGTCGGCGCGAACACGGTGAAGGGGCCCGCCCCTTCGAGCGTATCGACGAGGCCGGCGGCCTTGACCGCGGCGACCAGCGTGGTGTGATCCTTCGAATTCACCGCGTTCTGGATGATGTTTTTCGACGGATACATCGGCGCGCCGCCGACGGTCACGGTTTTCTCCGACATTTGCGCCAGAACCGGCGCCGGCGTCACAGCCGCGGCGAGGGCAACGAGCGCCGCGCTGGCGAAAAGAGCAAAACGCTTGGACATGACTGGTCTCCGATGGGGTTGGGGTTGCGGCTCATTGAGGCCGCCGGCAACACGAGGTCGCTCGTGTCGTCGCCTTGAGATACGGAGCCCGCTGTGCGGGGTTTCAGAAACGCTGTCACGGAAGCGTGAACACGCATGATCCCGAAAAGTGGATGCCGGTTTTCGGAAAAGATCATGCGCAACTAAAGCGGCTTTCCCAACGCGCGGCACTGGGCTATGAAGCGCCGCCGCATGCCGGGGTCCGTATCTGAGGGTTGATGATCTATGTCGAAAAACAGTCCCGGCAATTTCTTTGAAGATTTCCGCATCGGCGAAGTGATCCGCCATGCCACGCCGCGCACGGTCACCGTCGGCGACGTCGCGCTCTATAACGGCCTGTTCGGCGCGCGCTTTGCCGTGCAATCCTCCGATGCCTTTGCCGAGGCCATCGGCTATCCGCGCTCGCCGATCGACGATCTCCTCGTCTTCCACATGATCTTCGGCAAGACCGTGCCGGACGTGTCGTTCAACGCGGTCGCCAATCTCGGCTATGCCGGCTGTTACTTCCGCACGCCGGTCTACCCCGGCGACACGCTGACCGCGCAATCCGAAGTCATTGGGCTGAAGGAAAATTCCAGCCGCAAGACCGGCATCGTCTATGTGCGCACCACCGGCTACAACCAGGATCTCAAGCCGGTCATCGAATATGTGCGCTGGGTGATGGTGAACAAGCGCGACGAGGCCGCGCCGGCGCCCGGCGATCACGTGCCGCGGCTGCCGACCGTGCTCGATCCGAAAGTGCTTGGCGAAGCCTGCCCGCCGATCGACGTTGTCGATTATGACTTCGCGCTTGCCGGCAGCACCGCCAAATACGGCGACTATGCCGTCGGCGAGAAGATCGATCACGTCAACGGCTACACCGTCGAAGAAGCCGAGCACATGATCGCGACGCGGCTTTATCAGAACACCGCGCGCATCCACTTCAACCAGTATATCGAGGGCAAAGGCCGCTTCGGCCGCCGCCTGATCTACGGCGGCCATGTCATTTCGCTCGCGCGCGCGATCTCGTTCAACGGGCTCGCCAACGCCTTCCATGTCGCCGCCATCAATGGCGGCCGCCATGTCGCGCCGCTGTTTGCCGGCGGCACCATCTTCGCCTGGTCGGAAGTTTTGGCGAAGTCCGAGCTTCCCGGCCGCACCGATGTCGGTGCGCTGCGGCTGCGCACCATCGCCACACGCGACCAGCCGTGCAATGATTACCCGGCCAAGAACGGCGACGAATACGATCCGTCCGTGCTGCTCGATCTGGATTACTGGGTGCTGATACCGCGGTAGGCATGACCGGAAGAACTGCAGATTAAGAGCGGAAGCTAATTCCGCCGTTGTAGAGGGAGCGCGCGAAAAACTTCGGCTATGATCCGGGGTGACCGTACGCCTGATCGGAGCCTTGCGTGAAGCCCGTCCCGTTCGATTACATCCGGCCGAGTTCCGTCGCCGAGGCTTGCGCTTTGCTGGCGCGGGACGCCGAAGCGCGCGTCATTGCCGGCGGCCAATCGCTGGTGCCGATGCTGGCGATGCGGCTGGCGCGGCCCGAGCGGTTGATCGATATTCTCCGCCTGCCGGAATTGGCCGGAATCAAGGACGGCGGCGACAGCATCGTCATTGGCGCGACGACACGCCAGGCCGCGGCCGAGCGCGATCCGCTGATCGCGGCCAAGCTGCCGCTGCTCGCCCAAGTGTTTCCCTGGGTCGGACACCCGGCAACGCGCCGGCGCGGCACCATCGGCGGCTCGCTGGCGCATGCCGATCCGTCGGCGGAAATTCCGCTGGTGGCGCTCACGCTGGATGCCGACATTATGGTGCGCGATGTGAAGGGCGAGACGACGATCAAAGGCCGCGACTTTTTCTTAGGCCCGATGGTCACCGCCATTCCGCACGACGCGCTACTCACCGCCATCCGCTTTCCTGTCTGGCCGCAGCAGCGTATCGGCACCGGCTTTCATGAAGTGAATGCGCGGCACAGCGACTTCGCTTTCGTCTGCGCCGCGGCGCAGGTCGCGCTCGACGAGGCCGGGCGTTGCACCGCTTGCGCGATCGGCATCGGCGGGCTTGGCGAATACCCGGTGCGCCTCGATCAAGCGAGCAAGGCCTTGATCGGCAGCGATCTCGGCGAGGCGGCGACGGCCGCAGCGCTCGATGCCGCGATGGCGGATCTCACTATCTGGGGCGACCTGCATGCCTCGGCCGATTATCGCCGGCGCACCGGCGGCGTCCTGGCGCGGCGCGCCTTGAACGATGCGCGGCAAGCAGCGGCAGCGAGGCGGCAATGAAAGTCGCGCTTTCGATCAACGGCGAGAGCCGCAGCGCCGATGTCGAGCCGCGCAAGACTTTGCTCGATTGCCTGCGCGAGGATTTCGGCCTCACCGGCTCGCATACCGGCTGCGAGCATGGCGTCTGCGGCGCCTGCACCGTTCTGCTCGACGGCGAGCCGGCGCGTTCCTGCCTGATATTTGCCGTGCAGGCCGACGGTTATGAGATCACCACCATCGAAGGCATCGCGCCGGCGCCCGGCGAGCTCAGCGTCATCCAGGACGCGTTCTGCGAGATGCACGGCCTGCAATGCGGCTATTGCACGCCGGGCATGGTGCTGACGGCGACGGCGCTCCTGCGCGACAATCCGCAGCCGACGCGCAAGGATATCGTCGAAGCGATTTCCGGCAATATCTGCCGCTGCACCGGATACGGTCAGATCGTCGAAGCGATTGCGCTGGCCGCGGAGCGGCTGGCGCTCGCCAATGCGCCGAAAGCAAACAAACGATGAGCACCGCGCCGCGCCATTTGCGTTATGTCTCGGCCAATCGCCGCGTGCGCGAGGACCGGCGTTTCGTCGCCGGCATGGGCCAATTTGCCGCCGATGTGCGCGCGGCCAATATGCTCCACGTGGCGCTCGTGCCCTCGCCGCATCCCGCCGCGCGCATCGTTGCGATCGACGCCAAAGCCGCTTTGGCGCTGCCCGGCGTGCATTACGTTCTTACCGGCGAAGAGCTTGCCGCCGCTACCGATCAGCTGATGAGCGGCCTCGAAACGCCGCAGGTGCAGCGCTATCCGCTCGCCGTCAATCAAGCGCGCTATGTCGGCGAATGGATCGCCGCCGTCGTCGCCGACACCCGCGCGCTCGCCGAAGACGGCGCCGAGCTTGTCGACGTCACCTACGAGCCGCTGCCGTTTGTGATCGATCCGGAAGAGGCGTTGAAGCCGGACGCGCCGATCGTGCATCCACCGCACGGTTCGAACGTGCTGCTCGACCGCACCTTTGTCTGGGGCGATGTCGAGGGCGATTTCGCGCAATCGCCGCGCCAATTGTCGTTCCGCGTCGTGTGGGGCAGGAGTTCGACGGTGCCGGTCGAGACTTTCGCCATCACCGCGGCCTGGGACCCGTGGCGCGAATTGCTCGACGTCTGGGCCTCGATCCAGATGCCCAAATATGCCGACCAGATCGCACGCGCGATGCGGCTTCCCGCCAATGCGGTGCGCGTGCATCAGGATATCGATGTCGGCGGCAGCTATGGCGTCAAGCGCGGCATCAAGCACACCGTGTTGTGCTCCTATCTGACGCGCCGCCTGGGACGGCCGGTGCGGCTGATCGAGGATCGGCTGGAAAACATGCGCGCCGGCGACGCGCACGGGCCGGACCGCATTTTCGATGTGTCGCTCGCCTTCAACAATGACGGCATCATCCGCTCGATGAAGATGCGCGCGCTCGACAATGTCGGCGCCTATGCCGGCCGGGCGCCGTTTCAGCTCGGCAAGCCGATCGGCGCCATTGTCGGCCCTTACAAGATTCAAAGCGTCGAATATCGCGCCCAATCGGTGACCACCAACAAGGCGGTGCAGGAGGCGGTGCGCGGCTTCGGCCAATCGCCCACCAATTACGCCATCGAATCGGCGATCGACAAAGTAGCGGCGGCGCTAAACCTCGACCGCGTCGAGGTGCGGCGGCGCAATTTCATCCGCAAGGAGGAGTTTCCCTATCTCATTCCGAGCGGCACGCGCTACGACAGCGGCGATTATCACACCGTGGTCGCCAAGGTTCTCGACCATGTCGACTTTGCCGCGCTGCAAGCCGAGCGCGACCGGCTGCGGCAAAGCGGACAGCTCGCCGGCATCGGCATTGCCGCCTGTTTGGAGCCCAGCGGCGGCAATTCGTCCTTCGAGCCGC
This sequence comes from uncultured Alphaproteobacteria bacterium, assembly GCA_963746715.1. Classification (GTDB taxonomy): domain Bacteria; phylum Pseudomonadota; class Alphaproteobacteria; order Rhizobiales; family Xanthobacteraceae; genus BOG-931. The sequence continues at coordinate 108,866 of CAVVCW010000015.1, forward strand.
TGCTCAATCCGAAGAACACGACCTCGACCTGGATGGAATCCTGCCGCATCCATGTCGATGGGCTCGGCGACATCGTCACCACCGTCAACACCACGTCGTCGGGACAGGGTCATGAGACGCTGGTGGCGACTGTGATCGGCGAGATTCTGGAAATTGACCCGGATCGCATCCGCGTGGTGCGGCCGGACTCGCTCGAGAGCATGCCGAGCAATTCGCCGGTCGGCAGCCGCATGGCAATCATGCTCGGCGGCGCCGCTTTTCATGCCGCGCAGAAGCTCAAGCAGAAACTGATCGCGATCGCCGCGCATCAGTTCGGCGTGGCCGAAGGCGCGGTCGTCTATGCCAATGGCGGCGTGGCGACAGTAAAGGGCGACCGCAAGCTGACCTGGCTCGATCTCGTCACCATCGCGCACCGCAATTGGCATCTGTTGCCTGACGGCTTCGAGCCGGGGCTGGAAACCAATGCCGTCTATCAGGTGCCGACCGGCGGCACGCTGCCGACGCCGGACGGCCGGGTGCAGATGTATCCGTGCCATTCGTTCGAGTTCCACGTCGTGCTGCTTGCCATCGATCCCGATCTCGGTACGCCGGAGATCAAGCGCTACGTCATCGGTCACGACTGCGGCACGGTCATCAATCCGCACATCGTCAAGGGCATGACGCTCGGCGGCATCGCCCACGGCATCGGCGCCGCTTTGTTCGAGGAATTCGTTTATGACGACCAGGGCCAGATGATCACCCAGACTTTCATGGATTATCTGTTGCCCTCCTCGCTTGAAGTGCCCGAAGTCGAGATCGTGCATCACTGCACGCCGTCGCCGTTCACGGTGCTCGGCCAGAAAGGTTCCGGCGAATCCGGCTATCTCGGCGCGCCGGCGGCGGTGTCCGGCGCCGTCAACGACGCGCTCGCGCCACTCGGCATCTCCGTCGCGAAATTGCCGATCCGCATCGCGGCGCTTGGCGACGCCATCGCAGCGGCACGGAAGTCTGCCAAGACTTAGCTTGCAGGTCTTAGCTTCCAGGTCTTAGCTTCCAAGTCTTAGCTTCGATATTCCGCTTAAGCCGTCGCCCGCAAATGCTCGACGAGCTGGCGCGCATAGGCCGGCAGATCCTCGCGGCTCCTCACGCAGATCGTCAGATCGCGCGCCGCCCAGGAATCTGACAGCGTGACGAGTTTGATCGCCATGGTCTTCGACACTCGCCGCGCCGTGGTCTCCGGCACGATGCCGATGCCGACCTTGCATTCGACCAGGCGGCAGACGGCATCGAAGCTGCGCAACTGCACGCGCAGCCGCAGCGGCCGGCCGATACGCACCGCCTTGGCGGCGAGAAAGCGCTGGATGGCGCTGGCCCGATCGAGCCCGACGAAATCCTGATCGAGCACGTCCTCGAAGCTGATCTTGCTGCGCTTGCCCAATGGATGATCCTGCGCCACCACCAGCACGAAGCGGTCGCGGCGGAACGGATAGGTTTCGAGCGCGCCGGCATCGACCGTGCCGGCAACGACGCCGAGATCGGCGACGCCTTCCGCGATCAGGCCGACGATTTCGTCACTCAACCGTTCCTCGAGATCGACGCTGACATTGGGATGAGCGGCGAGGAACGACGACAGCGCTTCAGGCAGGAATTCCGTCAACGCATTGGTGTTCGACAGCACCCGGATCTGCCCGGCGAAGCCGCCGCCATAGGCGCCGAGATCTTCATGCAGTCGCTCGGCTTGGCGCAGGATGGTGCGGGCGTGCTGCAGCAAGGTGCGGCCGGCTTGCGTCGGCGTCACACCTTGGCGGCCGCGCGTCAGCAGCGCCACGCCGAGCACGTCCTCCATGTTGCGGATACGCGTCGAAGCTGCGGCAAGCGCGAGATGCGCGCGCTCGGCGCCATGCGTGATGGAGCCGGCTTCGACGACGTGGCGAAACAAACTGAGGTCGGTGAGATCGAATCGCATGTTGATCTCTTGGCGGCAATCCTTCCTTCGCATTTGACGAAGTCAGGCTTCCAATATCGCCCATTGAATAATGCTAATTCAAGCGTATTCTTTCGTGTAAGGCGAAATTGCCTTCATTCGCGGCATCCACAAGCCCGACAACCATGGCGGTGCTGCATTGCGGTAGCCCTGCGGATTGGGTAGGAACGGTTCTAAGCTAAGCGCGCCCGCGCCCACGCGAATTCGGATGATGCCAATGGCCGACACACGCTCGCTCGAACGACGGACTCCCGCCGAGCGGCCCCTCTCCCCACACCTGCAAATCTATAAGCCGACGCTGACGATGATGATGTCGATCGTGCATCGCATTACCGGCGGCGCGCTGTATTTCGGAACGCTGCTCGTCGCCTGGTGGTTGATCGCCGCGACCAGCCCCACGGCTTATGCGCGGTTCCAGTGGTTCGCCAGTTCCTGGATCGGACGGCTGATCCTGTTCGGCTATACCTGGGCGCTGATCCATCATCTGCTCGGCGGCGTGCGCCATCTGATCTGGGACACCGGCCGCGGTTTCGGCCCGACCGAGCGTGAATGGCTCGTCGCCGCCAACCTGATCGGTTCGATCGCCATCACCGTGCTGCTGTGGATCTTCGTGCTCCTGACGATGGGAGCGTCGTAATGAGCGGACCCGCCCATATCCGCACGCCGCTTGCCCGCGTCCGCGGCTTCGGCACCGCTAAATCCGGCACCGCGCATTTCTGGCGCCAGCGGCTGACCGCCGTCGCCAATATTCCGCTGACCATCGCCGCGGTGATCATCCTGATCACGCTCATGGGCCGCAACCAGGCGGCCACCGCGCAGATCCTGGGTTCGCCGGCGGTTGCCATCATCCTGATGCTGTTCATCATCTCGACCGTCGCCCATATGAAGATCGGCATGCAGGTCATCATCGAGGACTATGTGCACGAGGATTCCTCGAAGCTCACCTTGGTCATGGCCAATACTTTCTTCTGCTGGGCTGTCGGCGCCGTCGCCGTCTATGCATTACTCAAATTGTCGTTCGGATTGTGAGCATGGCTGAAAACGCAACCAACGGAGGCGCGGCGCCCGCTGTCAATGGCCGCGCCTATCCGATCGAAGACCACATCTACGACGTCATCGTCATTGGCGCCGGCGGCTCGGGGCTGCGCGCCACCGTCGGCTGCAGCGAAGCCGGACTGCGCACCGCCTGCATCACCAAGGTGTTTCCGACCCGCTCGCACACCGTCGCGGCGCAAGGCGGCATCGCCGCGGCCCTCGGCAATATGGGCGAGGACGATTGGCGCTGGCACATGTACGACACCGTGAAAGGGTCGGACTGGCTCGGCGACCAGGACGCCATCGAGTATATGTGCCGGAACGCTCCGGAAGCGGTTTACGAGCTCGAACATTGGGGCCTGCCGTTCTCGCGCCGCGAGGACGGCAAGATCTATCAGCGCCCGTTCGGCGGCATGACCACGCATTACGGCAAGGGCACCGCGCAGCGCACCTGCGCCGCCGCCGACCGCACCGGCCACGCCATGCTGCATACGATGTACGGCCAGGCGCTGCGCCACCAGACCGAATTCTTCATCGAATATTTCGCCATCGATCTGATGATGGACGACGACGGCCGCTGCCGCGGCGTCATCGCCATCAATCTCGACGACGGCACGATCCACCGTTTCTCGGCGCAGATGACCATTCTCGCCACCGGCGGCTATGGCCGCGCCTATGCGTCGTGCACTGGCGCCCATACCCAGACCGGCGACGGCAATGCCATGGTGCTGCGCTCAGGCTTGCCGCTGCAGGACATGGAATTCGTGCAATTCCATCCGACCGGCATCTACGGCGCCGGCGTGCTGATCACCGAAGGCGCGCGCGGCGAAGGCGCTTATCTTGTGAACGCGTCGGGCGAGCGCTTCATGGAGCGCTATGCGCCGTCGGCAAAGGACCTCGCCTCACGCGACGTCGTCTCACGCGCCATGACCATCGAAATCCGCGAAGGGCGCGGCGTCGGATCGAAGAAGGACCACATCTTCCTGCACCTCGACCATCTCGACCCGAAGATCCTGGCCGAGCGGCTGCCGGGCATCACCGAGTCGGCCAAGATTTTCGCCGGCGTCGATCTCGCCCGCGAGCCGGTGCCGATCGTGCCGACGGTGCATTACAATATGGGCGGCATCGCCACCAACTATCACGGCGAAGCGCTGATCAAGAAAGACGGCAATCCCGACCACGTCGTGCCCGGCATGATGGCGCTCGGCGAGGCGGCTTGCGTTTCAGTGCACGGCGCTAACCGGCTCGGCTCGAATTCGCTGATCGACCTCGTCGTCTTCGGCCGCGCCGCCGCCAAACGCTGCGCCGAACTGCTGACGCCCGACGACAAGCAGCCGGAATTGCCGAAGAACTCCGCCGACATGGCGCTCTCGCGGCTCGACAGATACCGCAATGCCTCAGGTTCAACGCCGACCGCGAAGCTGCGCGGCAGGATGCAGCACGTGATGCAGACCAATTGCGCGGTGTTCCGCACCGGCGAAGTGCTGGAGGAAGGCTCCAAACTCATTCACGACGTTCATAACGGCGTCAGCGACATCCGCGTCTCCGACCGCTCACTGATCTGGAATTCCGACCTGATCGAGACGCTCGAATTCGTCAATCTGATCGAACAGGCCGTGGTCACCATGGATTCCGCGGTCAACCGCACCGAAAGCCGCGGCGCGCATGCGCGCGAGGATTTCCCCGACCGCGACGACCAGCACTGGATGAAGCATTCACTGTCCTGGCTCGATCATGCGTCCGGAAAAGTCACGATCGATTACCGGCCGGTGCATACTTACACGCTGACCAACGACGTCTCCTATATCGAGCCCAAAAAGCGGGTGTATTGAAAATGGTCGAGTTCACGCTCCCCAAGAATTCCAAGGTCGGCGAAGGCAAAACCTGGCCGCATCCGGCAAATGCCAAGTCCGAGCTCGAATATCGGATCTATCGCTGGAACCCGGATGACGGGCTCAATCCGCGCATCGACACGTATTATATCAATTCAAGCGACTGCGGCCCGATGGTGCTCGACGGCCTGATGTGGCTGAAGAACAATGTCGACGCGACGCTGACCTTCCGCCGCTCCTGCCGCGAAGGCATCTGCGGCTCCTGCGCGATGAATATCGACGGCACCAATACGCTCGCCTGCACCAAGGCGATGTGCGACATCAAGGGCACGGTGCGGCTCTACCCGCTGCCGCATATGGCGGTGGTGAAGGACCTGGTGCCGGACCTCACCAATTTCTACGCCCAGCACGCCTCCATCGAGCCTTGGCTCAAGACCGTGTCGCCGACGCCGCGCACCGAATGGAAACAGAGCCACGACGACCGGGCGAAGCTCGACGGGCTCTATGAGTGCATTCTCTGCGCCTGCTGCTCGACGTCGTGCCCGAGCTATTGGTGGAATTCCGAACGCTATCTCGGTCCGGCGGCGCTCTTGCAGGCGCGGCGCTGGCTGGTCGATTCCCGCGACGAGGCGACCGGCGAACGGCTCGACAATCTCGAAGATCCGTTCCGCCTCTACCGCTGCCACACCATCATGAATTGCGCGAAAGCGTGCCCGAAGCATCTCAATCCGGCGCAGGCCATCGCCGAGATCAAGAAGATGATGGTGGAGCGGCAGGCTTAGCCGCGACTGTGGCGCGGCGGCTTTTACGCTTTCAAGACGGTCGAGCCGCCCCGCGCTTAGAGTTTGAGCTTACGTTTGCGTTGCCCGAGTGTGCGCAGCCGTAGCGCGTTGAGGCGGATGAAGCCTTCGGCGTCGCGCTGGTCGTACGCGACCTTGCCGTCCTCGAAGGTGACGAGGTCCTGATCGTAGAGCGAATATTTGCTCTCGCGCCCGGCGACGCCGACATTGCCCTTGTAGAGCTTGAGCCGCACGCTGCCGGTGACGAATTCCTGGCTCCTGTCGATCGCGGCCTGCAGCATTTCTCGCTCCGGCGCGAACCAGAACCCGTTATAGATCAGTTCGGCATATTTCGGCATCAGCTCGTCCTTGAGATGCGCCGCGCCGCGGTCGAGCGTGATCGATTCGATGCCGCGATGCGCGGCCAGCAGGATCGTGCCGCCCGGCGTCTCATACATGCCGCGCGACTTCATGCCGACGAAGCGGTTCTCGACCAGATCCAGCCGGCCGATGCCGTGCTTCCTGCCGAGCGTATTGAGCGTGGTCAGCAGCGCCGCCGGCGACAGCTTCTTGCCGTCGACCGCGACCGCATCGCCACGCTCGAAATCGATGGTGACATATTCCGGCGTGTCCGGCGCCTTGGTCGGATCGTCGGTGCGCGAATGCACGTAATCCGGCACTTCGCCGGACGGGTCCTCCAGCACTTTGCCCTCGGACGAGGTGTGCAGCAGATTGGCGTCGGTCGAGAACGGCGCCTCGCCGCGCTTGTCCTTGGCAATCGGAATCTGGTTCTGCTCGGCAAAGGCGATCAGCGCCTCACGCGACTTGAACTCCCATTCCCGCCACGGCGCGATGACTTTCACGTCGGGCTTGAGCGCGTAATAAGACAGTTCGAAGCGCACCTGATCGTTGCCCTTGCCGGTCGCGCCATGCGCCACCGCGTCGGCGCCGACCTTCTCGGCGATTTCGATCTGCTTCTTGGCGATGAGCGGCCGCGCGATCGAGGTGCCGAGCAGATACTGGCCCTCATAGACCGCGTTCGCCCGGAACATCGGGAACACGTAATCGCGCACGAATTCTTCGCGCAGATCCTCGATGAAAATGTTCTGCGGCTTGATGCCGAGCGTGAGCGCCTTGGCGCGGGCGGGCTCGAGCTCTTCGCCCTGGCCGAGATCGGCGGTGAACGTCACGACCTCGCAGCCATAAGTGGTCTGCAGCCATTTGAGAATGATCGAGGTGTCGAGCCCCCCGGAATAGGCCAGCACCACTTTCTTGACGTCGCCTTTTGCCATCGAAATGACCCTACTTGACGCGAAACATCGGAAAATCTGGTCCGAAAACCGGCGTCCAGTTTTCGGGATCATGCTATAAATTTGCGCGGACTATAGGGAGGTACGGGGCTGACGCAAGCCGAGAGTGCGCATGGAAAAACTGATTCTCAGGGGCCGGCCCGACGCCAATAACGAATGCGATCAATGGAGCCTGGTCAAAGACCCCGACGACCGGGAGGATTATGTGGTGCAGGAGCACGTCAAGCTCGGCGAAATCCTTTCGGGACGACCTTATATGCGGCTGGTGAAGCGAATGACCGTGACGGAATTTCTCGGCACCGAGCAGCCGATGGCCGTGAAGCAAAAGCTGCTGGCGATGCTCGATCAAGGCGAAGCGCCCAAAGTCTGACGCCGGCCGGCAAAGACTCGTTCCCGCCCAGCGAAAAACGCACTAAGCTGCCTTCGCGGATCGTCGCGGAGGGCACCCATGCGTTCGACGCTCACAACCGTCATCATCATCGGAATGTTGCTGGGCATCGCGGTCGGCTACGCCTGCCACACGGTGTGGCCGGATCCCTCCACCGCCAAGACGATCTCCGATTACATATCGCTGATGACCGACGTGTTCCTGCGCTTGATCAAGATGATCATCGCGCCGCTGGTGTTCTCGACCTTGGTCGTCGGCGTGGCGCATATGGGCGATCCAAAAGTGGTCGGGCGCATCGGCGCCAAGGCAATGCTCTGGTTCGTCTCGGCGTCGCTGGTCTCGCTGCTGCTTGGCCTGCTTCTCGTCAACATCCTGCGTCCCGGCGACAATCTCAATCTGCCGCTGCCGGATGCGCAGGCTTCGACCAATCTCAAGGTGGCTTCCCTCTCGATGAAGGATTTCGTGGCGCATCTGGTGCCACGCTCGATCGTCGAGGCCATGGCCAATAACGAAATCCTGCAGATCGTCGTGTTCTCGCTGTTCTTCGGCGTCGCCTGCGCGGCGCTGGGCGAACGCTCAAAGAAGCTCGTCGAAGGCATCGAGGAGCTCTCGCACGCCATTCTCACCATCACCGGCTACATCATGAAGCTCGCGCCGATTGCGGTGTTTGCATCCATGGCCGCGATCATCACTACGCAGGGGCTCGGGATCCTGGTGACCTACGGCAAATTCGTGGTCGAGTTCTATGCCGGGCTATTCTTGCTGTGGTCGCTTCTGGTCGCGGTCGGCTATCTGTTCTTCGGCAATCACGCGCTGCGGCTGGTTCAGCTGGTGCGCGAACCGTTTCTGCTCGCCTTCTCCACCGCGAGCAGCGAGGCGGCCTATCCGAAAATGATGGAGCAGCTGGAAAAATTTCCGATCAGCAAGAAGATCATCAGCTTCGTGCTGCCGATGGGCTATTCCTTCAATCTCGACGGCTCGATGATGTATTGCACCTTCGCGACCATGTTCATCGCGCAGGCCTATAACATTCAGCTCGGGCTCGGGCAGCAGATCACCATGCTGCTGCTCTTGATGCTCACCAGCAAAGGCATGGCCGGCGTGCCGCGCGCCTCGCTCGTCGTGATCGCGGCGACGCTCGCGAGCTTCAACCTGCCGGAGGCCGGACTTCTTCTGATCATCGGCATCGACCAGTTCCTCGACATGGGCCGCTCGGCGACCAACGTCATCGGCAATTCGCTGGCCACCGCCGTGGTGGCGAAATGGGAGGGCGAGAAGCTGCCTCAGCCGACGACCGAGCCCACGCCGCTGCGACAAGCGGCCTGAGGGCCGTGTCATGCGCGCACGGCTCGTTTTTACGCTCATCATTGCGGCATTGGCCTCGCCCGCCGCGGCGCAGGACACGGGTCAGGACGCAAGTGTCGGCGCGCTGACGGGAACGCTGAAGAAAATCCGCGACACCGGCACGATCACGCTCGGCTACCGCGAGAGTTCGCTGCCGTTTTCCTACCTCAATCACCGGGCGCAGCCGATCGGCTATTCGATGGACCTGTGCCGCGAGGTCGTCGACGAGGTCTCCACCGAGCTCGACGGCATGGACGTCAAGATCGCGCTGGCGCCGGTCACCTCCGCCGACCGCTTCGACAAGGTCAAGTCCGGCGCCGCCGATCTCGAATGCGGCTCAACCACCAGCAATCTGCAGCGTCAGAAGGACGTGGCGTTCTCGCCGGTGTTCTTCGTCGCCGGCACCAAGCTGATGGTGCCGAAAGCCTCGTCGATCGCGTCCTATCGCGACCTTGCCGGCAAGACCGCGGTAGTGACCGCCGGCACCACCAATGAAGGCGCGCTGCGCACGCTGTCCGACAAGCAAAAGCTCAACATCAATATCGTCACCGCGCGCGATCATGCCGAGTCTTTCGCCATGCTGGCCGCCGGCAACGCCAGCGCCTTCGCCACCGACGACGTTCTGCTCTACGGCATCATCGCCACCGAGCCTTCCGCGCACAACATGAAGGTGGTCGGCGAATATCTGTCCTACGATCCTTACGGGCTCGTCTATCGCCGCGACGATCCGGGCTTTGCCGCCGTGGTCGAACAGGCCTTCGCGCGGATGGCGCAGGAGCGCCGCCTCGCCGAACTCTACAACAAATGGTTCGTGCACCGCCTGCCGACCGGCGAGACGCTCAACCTGCCGATGAGCCCGCAGCTGCAGGAGATCTTTCAGGTTCTCGGCCAGCCGGAATAGCGTAGCGCTCACGCGCTAGCGCGTGATCCCGAAAAGTGGAACCCGGTTTTCGGAAAAGATCATGCTCAAACGAAAATCTAGTTCGATGTGCGGGCGTAGCGCATCAGTTTTGCCAGCGCATCGCGGATTCCGTCTCCGACCCGCAGCAAAAACCGCTCGATTGCGTCCTCGCTCAAAGCCGTCGCCGGCCAGCGATAGATCAGGCCATAGACCAGCCAGATTTCGAGATAGACGAAGATGCCGGCAAACACGACATCGCTGAAGAAATGCCCGCCGCCGCCGATGCGCAGGATGCCCACAGCCACGCCGAAAATCAGCGCCGCGCCATAGGCGAGCGGCTGCAATTCGAGCGGCGCCAAAGCCGCGGGCGCCAGCGTCCAGAACGCGCCCGATGGTTCGCCGGCGACGAAGGAGCAGTTGTTCGGGCATGCGCCGCGCGGATCCCACCACGGCGTGAATTTGTCGGTGCCGCCGAATTGCGTCACGTCGATCGGGCGCGCGCGGCCCCAATGGTCCTTGAGGATGAGATTGGTGATGATGCCGGGCCCGAGCGCCAAGGTCACGATCAGGAACAAGGCAGCGCGGCCTTCGATCAGCATGCGCCGGCGCGGCCAGATCAGCTTGCCGGCAAGCGCGAGGAAGGCCGGCAGCACCAGGAGCGTGATGATCAGGCGTGCGGCCTCGCGGGCATGCTGCACCCAAAGCTGGGCGTTGATGCCGAACAATTGCCGGTCGGGATTGAAGCTGATGTGGGCGACATCGAGATCGAACTGCGGATCGACGGCGCAGAACACGCCGGCGACGAGAGCAATGGTGAGCGCGATGGCGAGCCCGGTGCGGTTCATGCGCTCACTTCCACACTCCGGCGCGGCGGCCGGCGAACAGCCAGTAGACGAGCCCGCCGGCAATGCCGGCGGCGGCAAAAACTTCGCGCTCATGCATCATGCCGGCATAGGGCGCCGTGACGTAACCGCCGAAATCAAGCCCATAGACCGCGGCAAGCGCGAGCGCACAGCCGATCAAAGCGTGGACGACGATCGAGCGGAGTTTGAGGCCCTCGGTCAGAACGACCGCCAGCAAAGTCGGGAAAAAGCCGATGGCAAAGATGATGACGGCGCCGATGCCGATGACCGACCACAGCGCCACCGTCGGCACCTCGCCCGACGGATCGCCGAGCGAATGGCCGAGCGCATCGAGATCGTCCCAGTTCGGCGCCAGCATGCCGAAGGTCAGCACCGCCGAAGCGGCGATGCAGGCCCAGATATAGCCGACCAGCATCATGACAATGCGGAACAGGGCGGTCATCGGATCAAGACCATGGCCCGCGGCGATCCCGTCGCATCAATCCGTCACGGCCATCGCGCGCAAAGTGAGTTGCTCGCGGGCCGAGAGCTTTTCGGTTGCGCTCTTGAGCTGGCCGCAAGCGGCGAGAATGTCGCGGCCGCGCGGCGTGCGCACCGGCGAGGCATAGCCGGCGTCGAACACGATCTCGGAAAACTTTTCGATCTGCTCCCAGTCGGAGCATTCGTACTGACTGCCGGGCCAGGGATTGAAGGGAATGAGATTGATCTTGGCCGGAATGCCTTTGAGGAGCCGCACCAGCGCCTTGGCATCGACCAGCAAATCGTTGATGCCCTTGAGCATCACATATTCGAACGTGATGCGCCGCGCATTGGACAGGCCCGGATAGTTGCGGCAAGCGTTGAGCAATTCGCGGATCGGATATTTGCGATTGAGCGGCACCAATTGATCGCGCAATTCGTCGGTCACCGCATGCAGCGAAATCGCCAGCATCGAGCCGATCTCGGCGCCGGCGCGCGCGATCTCGGGCACCACGCCCGATGTCGACAGCGTGATGCGGCGCTTGGAAATGCTTAACCCCTCGCCGTCGGCGACAACGCCGAGCCCGTCGCGCACCGCCTCGAAATTGTAGAGCGGCTCCCCCATGCCCATCATCACGATGTTCGAGACCAGGCGCTTTTCCTGCTCGGCGCCGGCGGGCGCCGCCGCGCGCTGCCAATCGTTGAGCCGATCGCGCGCGAGCACCACCTGGCCGGCGATCTCCGCCGCCGTCAGATTGCGCACGAGGCGCTGCGTGCCGGTGTGGCAGAAAGTGCAAGTGAGCGTACAGCCGACTTGGCTCGATACGCACAACGTGCCGCGGTCGGTCTCCGGGATATAGACGCATTCGACTTCGTGAGGCGCGCCGCCGTGCTCGCCGGGAAGACGAAGCAGCCACTTGCGCGTGCCGTCGACCGAAATCTGCTCGGCGGCGACGTCGAGCCGGTCGAGTGTGAACCGCGCCGCCAGCACCGTCCGCAAATCTTTCGACAAGGTCGTCATCTCGTCGAAGCTCTTCACGCCGCGCACATAGAGCCAGTGCCAGATCTGCTGCACCCGCATGCGGCGCTGCCGCTCCGGCACATCGGCTGCGCCGAGCGCCTCCGCCAAGGCGTCGCGCGAAAGCCCGACCAGCGACGGCTGTCCCGGCGCCATATAGCGTTCGAGCGGATGCTTCTCGACAAAAGCAGCCGAAGTTTCAGGTTTAGTCGCGGTCAGCGAAGCAGTCATCGTCAATCCAAATCGCGGCAAGGTTCGCGGCACAGCTCGCGTTACGGCTCGCGGCAAGCCTTATGCCGTAACGCCTGCGGCATAGATGGGGCGTCAATTCCGCTTTTCGATATCAGGCCAGAGCGCCGCAGCCTAGGAAGCGGTCGGCACAGGGTTTATTCGCGTTCTTACTTGCATTCCTGGCCGGTCCGGTCGAGGGCCTGCGCCAGGCCTTTGAGGCTGTAAGTGTCGCTTGATTGCGTGCCCTTGGCGGAAACGCCCTTCACCATGGCGGTTTGGCCTCCACGCATGGCGCCGACCATATTGGCCTCGTCGGCGGCGTTTTTGATCCAGGCGCCGTCCTGCTGGGTGTAGAGCGGGAAGGCGGTCGAACCGACGGAGGCGGTCGCATCCGCGCTCGGCTTGAACGGGTAGCCGATGATGACCGATATCTCGTCGGTCACTTTTTCCGCCGGCCGCGTCGAAATGAACATATAGGTCGGGTTGCGCGGCCGACCTGGCGGGATCGTTTCCGAGGATGCAGGCTTGGCGATCGCAAAGCAGACCTTCTTGCCGCCAGGCGCAGCCGTATAGGCGCCCCAATCGGCATATTGCCCGAGCAATTTCGGCTGCGTGCCACCCATGGCGGGCGGCACCATGGGCTTTGCTGCCGGCGCTGCCGGTGCAGCAGGCTTCGCGGCCGGTTTGGGCTTCGGCTTTGCCGCCGCGGTCGCCGGTGTTTGCTGTGCGAAAGCAGGAACGGCGAACGGCGCGGACAAAAACGCAGCCGCAAGCAGCGTCGGCGACGTTAGCGAAAGGACGGCCAGCCACCGTTGACGGATGCGCATCGGCCCTCGCGGAAATGCTCCCGGGTGATTGATACCAAACCTGTCACATTTAATCCAATTCTGTTCGAAAGCCGCACCACTAGCGGGCTTGCGCTGTACCGAAATGACGCAACCGCCGCCCGGGCGTCCGACTGATTCGGGCGAATGGTAAAAGTGTGACCGCCGACACAGCCGCCGCCGCCGCTCCATCGAATAATCGGACTTCTGAACGACGTGCGATGGGGTGGCAGTTCGCGCAACACGAGGCCTCCCCAGCGCAGGTGATGACGGGGAAGACGTGTCTTGAGCCTGACAGAGTGGTCGCACAACGCAATTCCATCGCCGGCGCCGCGGCAGACGGTGGGCGTGGCGGGCGATCTCGATGAACTTTTGACCGCCGTGGGCACCGATCGCGACAGCGAGGCCTTCGCGCTGCTGTTCGATCACTTCGTGCCGCGCGTACAGGCACAAATGATGAGACTCGGCCTGGCGCCTTTTGCCGCAGCCGACGTTACCCAGGACGTGATGGAAACGATCTGGCGCAAGGCGCATCTGTTCGATCCGCGCAAAGCCGCCGCCGCGACCTGGGTGTTCCACATCGCCCGTAACCGGCGGATCGATGTGAGACGCCGCAGCCGCGAGACGATCTGCGCGATCGAGGATTTCTTCGATATTCCCGATCCCGCCAACCGCAGCGACGACTGCATGGATTGCATGCAGCGCGAACAGTGTCTGCGCCAGGCATTGCGCCTTTTGCCGCGCGAGCAATTCGCGCTGGTCAAACTCGCCTTCTATGACGGCCTGTCGCATGCGGCGATTGCGCAGCGCATGGAGCTGCCGCTCGGCACGGTGAAATCCCGCCTGCGGCTTGCCTTCTCCCGCCTGCGCCGCTGCCTCGTTGATGCCGGAGTGACCGAAGCCTGATATGAGTTCGGCATGAAAGCCGTTCTCTGCCGCAAATTCTGCACCCCCGACGAACTTGAACTCGCCGATTTGCCGGAGCCAGTCGCCGGTCCCGGCGAGGCCGTAGTGCGGATCAAGGCAGCCGCACTGAACTTCTTCGACACCCTGATCATTGCCGGTAAATATCAGCACAAGCCGCCGTTTCCGTTTTCGCCGGCGGCGGAGTTTTCGGGCGTCGTCGAGAGCGTCGGCGCCGGCGTGACCGATATCGCACCGGGCGACCGGGTGATGGGCAATACCGGCTTTGGCGCCGCGCGCGAGGCGGCCGCCGTGCCGGCGAATATTCTGGTCAAAGTCCCCGCCGCGCTCGATTTCGACCGCGCCGCAGGCCTCACCGTCACCTACGGCACGACGCTTTATGCGCTGCGCGTGCGCGCGGAACTCAAGCCCGGCGAAACGCTGGCCGTGCTCGGCGCCTCAGGCGGCACCGGGCTTGCCACCGTCGAAATCGGCAAGGTAATGGGCGCGCGCGTCATCGCCTGCGCCTCATCCGACGAGAAGCTTGAATTCGCCCGCGCCCACGGCGCCACCGAGACCGTCAATTATGCCAGCGAGGATCTGCGCGCGGCGCTGAAGCGGCTCGGCGGCGAGCGCGGCATCGACGTGATCTACGATCCGGTCGGCGGCCCCTATGCCGAGCCGGCGGTGCGCTCCATGGCCTGGAACGGGCGCTATCTCGTCATCGGCTTTGCCGCCGGCGAAATCCCAAAACTGCCGCTCAATCTGGTGCTGCTCAAGAATTGCGATATCCGCGGCGTCGCCTGGGGCGCCTGGGTGCAGCGTGAGCCGCAGGCCCAGCGCGAATTGATGAAGGACATCGTCAACTGGGCGGCAGCCGGCAAGCTCAGCGCGCATGTGCACGCGGTCTATTCCCTGGCGGATATCGCCGCCGCGCTCAAAGCGATCGCCGACCGCAAAGTGATGGGGAAGATCGTCTTGCACCCGTAAGATCATGCGCGACGAAAAATCTACGCCTGGCGCATTCGCTCCAGCATGACCTTCGCCGCTTCGCGGTGCTCAGGCTTGATGTGCGAAGAAAAGAGCTTCATGGCGCCGGCCAGCACGGCGGCGTCATCGGCATAGCCGATCACGGGGATGGAATCCGGAATCAGATCGTCGGGCACGATGAAATAGACGACCGCGCCCACGAGCGCGAGCTTCACATAGAACGGCGTCTCGCGGTCGAAAGCGCAATAATGCGCGGTGAGGGCATCCTCGACGAAAGGGATATTCGCCGCTTCGCGTTTGAGCTTCTTCCAAATTCGCTGTCGTAGATCGCCTTCGTCGGCGGCGAACCGGCGCGTGCGCGCGGCAAAGTCGCTTCTGAATTTCTGCCAAGAACGCTGACCAGATTCCTGCCGAGAATCCTGCCGTGAAAACGCTTGCCAAGAAAAGCCCTGCCAGGTTGTGGCTTGATCGCGGAACCACATTGGCCCCTCCCTGCGCCGCACCGCGGCTCATGGCGGATAAAGTTGACCCCGAAAGGCGGCAGCCGCAAGGCGGCTCGCGCCGGCCTTTTACTTGAACATGATCTTATCGGAAAACCGGCTCCTACCCTCGGATCAAGTCCAAGGACATGCTTTTCCGGATCATTCTCTATCCCGCGATCTTGTCCATGGTCTCGGCGAGCTTGATGTCGAGCTCGGTCACGCCGCCGGCGTCGTGCGTCGACAGCGTCACTTCGACGGTCTTATAGACATTGAACCATTCCGGATGATGGTCGAGCTTCTCGGCGACCAAAGCCGCGCGCGTCATGAAGCCGAAGGCCTCATTGAAATCGGCAAAGACGAACTTTTTGCCGATGGCGTCGCGGCCTGAGACCTCGCTCCATCCCTTGAGCCGGCCGAGCGCGCTCTTGCGCGCCGCGCCGGAAAGTTTTTGCCTCATATGCAATTCCCCTTGGTGAAGCGGAAACGGCCCATCGGACGCACCGCCCTACCTAGCAAACAGCGCTTCACCACGCGAGGTTCCTCACGTCTCAGCCAAGATGTGATCGGCAACACGGAGACAGTCCGCCGGGACCCGATAAAGGCGGGGATGTGCGACGGCACGGCCAGCCGGGACGCACCGGGCTATGCCAAAGTCGGGCCACAAGTCGGACCGAAATTGGCGAGCCCCGGCACCGCCGGATTAACCAAAGCCCGGCATTGAACCCCCTCCGAATGGGGACGACATACGAACGACTAGGGCCAGACGCCAGGAGGCGTGTTAGGATTTGCTATGCCGCCCGGACCACATCGCCCGCCCGTGGCCCAGAGATTTTGGTTGTTCCGCCGCACCGAGGGGGCCGGCGGCCCGGCAGCTGCTGCGCTTTACGCCGGGTCGACGAAAGCCATGAATTTCGGATCGCTCGAACATATGGTGCGCGGCCGGGTGCGGATGGTCCTGCGGAACACCGTGCTGGTCACTATTCTCGGCACCATGGTCCTCGGCGCGGCCGTCTGGGCCGCCGTTTACTACACGCAGGAGCATGATCGCCTGCGGGTCGCCGCAGGCCCTCTCGACGCCCGTTTCGTTGGCGTGCTGTCGGACCAGATCGCGAGCGAACACCGCGACCTGCACCTTCAGCTCGTTGCGGCGAGCAGTACCCAGGGCGCCGCGCAGGCCATGACCAAAGGTCAGGCCGACCTTGCCATCCTGCCGAGCGATCTCGACGACACGCTCAATTGGCCGGTCGTCGCCATTCTGCGGCAGAACGTCATCGCGCTGGTCGTCCCGGCCGCTGCGCCCGCGGCGAAGCCGAAGCCGGAAGAGACCGCTGCGGCCGCCAAGCCGGCCAAGAGCGGCAAAGCGGGCAAGACCAAGGGCGGCAAAGGCGACAAGACCGCGAAAGCGGCGAAGGGCAAGGCCGGCAAGACCGCAAAGAGCGACGACAGTGACGATAGCGACACGAGCGACGACAGCGATTCGTCAAGCGACAGCAAATTCGGCAAAGTCGCAGATCTCGCCGGCAAGCGCGTCGGCATCGTCACCGGCAATGAGGCGACCAGAGGCCTGCTCGAACTCGCGCTGAGCCATTACGGCGTTCCGCTCGACAAAGTGACGATATCCGAGATCGATCCGAAAGACGTTAGCACTGCCGTCAAAGCCAATAAGATCGATGCGCTGCTTGTTGCCGGCCCGGCAACCGGCGCGGCGATTTCCGCGGTCGTCGCGGCGGCCACGCAGAACGGCGTCGCGCCGAATTTCATCGAGATCGATCAAGCCGACGGCATCGCCAAGCGCGATCCTGCTTTCGCTTCGGACACTGTCGATGCCGGCACTTTTGGCGGTTCGCCGCCGTCGCCGGGCGACGACCTCAAGACGCTGAGCTTCGCCGAATATCTGGTGGCGCGCCGATCCGTCAGTTCGTCGACCATCGCCACCTTGTCGAAGGTGATCTACACGTCACGGCAGGCGATCGCGGCCGCAATGCCGCGGGAGGCCAAGATCGAGGCGCCGGCGACCGATAAGGATGCCGATATCGTCACCCATCCCGGCGCGCTTGCTTATCTGACCGACAGCCAGCAGACATTCTGGGACAAATACGGCGACGACATCTTCTACGGCATGCTGATCTTCCCGGTCTTCGGCTCGGCCATCGCCGGCGTCGCCAGCTATTTGCGCAGCAACACCCGTACCCGGCGGCTGCGGCTGTTGCAGAAGGTTCTGGACATGGTGCGCAAGGCGCATGCGGCGCAGAACCTCGAGGCGCTGGAGCAGTTGCAGCTGGACGCCGACAATCTGGTCATCGCCATCGTCCATCAAAGCGAGCACGAGGAATTCGACGAGACCGTGCGCATGTCGTTCTCGTTCGCGCTCGACCAGCTCCGCTTCGCCATCGCCGCGCGGCGGACCGCGATCCTCGACCGTGGCGGCGCGGGCGCGGGCGAAGCAGCACCGGCCATCGCGCCCGGCGGTTCCGGCCCGGCGGCGAATTCCAAAATCGCCGCGGCATAAATTCCTTAAGGCCCGCATTTACGGAAGGCCCTGCCGCCGGCGGGACGCCGTTACCTTTAACGGAACGGCCCTATTGTGCTGTGCACAAACTTCGATTGCTTCCGGCGCAAAAAGCCCTATATACAGCCCACAAACGCGGGCCCCTGGCGATCCTTGCTTGTGATCCTCGGGGGCCCGCCTTTGATTCTCGGATAGCTTTTATGAACCTGCGCAATATCGCCATCATCGCCCATGTCGACCACGGCAAAACCACCCTGCTCGACCGCCTGCTGCAGCAATCAGGCTCGTTTCGCGACAATCAGCGTGTCGTCGAACGGGCGATGGATTCCAACGACCTCGAACGCGAGCGCGGCATCACCATCCTCGCCAAAGCCACCTCGCTGGTCTGGAAGGACACCCGGATCAATATCGTCGACACCCCCGGCCACGCCGATTTCGGCGGCGAGGTCGAGCGTATCCTCAACATGGTGGACGGCGCGCTGGTGCTGGTCGACGCCGCCGAGGGGCCGCTGCCGCAGACCAAATTCGTCGTCTCCAAGGCCCTGAAAATGGGGCTCAAGCCCATCGTCATCATCAACAAGGTGGACCGTTCCGACGCCCGCGCCACCGAAGTGGCCAATGCCGTGTTCGATCTGTTCGCGGCGCTCGACGCCACCGAAGAGCAACTCGATTTCCCGATCCTCTACGGGTCCGCCAAGCAGGGTTGGATGGCCGCGTCCGAGGACGGCCCCAAGGACCAGGGCATGGCACCCTTGTTCGATCTCGTGCTGCGCCACGTCGCGCCGCCGCAGGTCGAAGAAGGCCCGTTCCGCATGCTCGGAACCATTCTCGAATCCAATCCCTATCTCGGCCGCATCGTCACCGGCCGCATCACATCCGGTTCGGTGAAGCCGAACCAGCCGGTCAAGGTCATCGACCGCAACGGCGAACTGATCGAAGAGGGTCGCGTCACCAAAGTGCTGGCCTTCCGCGGCCTCGAACGGGCGCCGATCGAGGAAGGCTTTGCCGGCGACATCGTCGCCATTGCCGGCCTGCCGGAAGCTTTCGTCTCGCACACGCTGTGCGCGCCGGAAGTCACCGAGCCGCTGCCGGCGCAGCCGATCGATCCGCCGACGCTGACCATGACGTTCCGCATCAACGATTCGCCGCTCGCCGGAACTGAAGGCGACAAGGTGCAGAGCCGCGTCATCCGTGACCGGCTGCTGCGCGAGGGCGAAGGCAATGTGACGCTGCGGATTTCCGAATCGAACGAAAAGGATTCCATGGAAGTCGCCGGCCGCGGCGAATTGCAGCTCGGCATTCTCATCGAGACCATGCGCCGCGAGGGTTTTGAGCTGGCGGTGTCGCGGCCGAAAGTGCTGTTCCAGCACGGCCCGTCGGGCGATCTGCTCGAACCGATCGAGGAAGTCGTCATCGACGTCGACGAGGAACATTCCGGCGTCGTCGTGCAGAAAATGGCCGAGCGCAAGGGCGAGATGGTTGAGATGCGTCCGTCCGGCGGCGGACGCACCCGGCTGATCTTCTACGCACCAACTCGCGGCTTGATCGGCTATCAGGGCGAGTTGCTCACCGACACCCGCGGCACCGCGGTGATGAACCGGCTGTTTCATGCCTACGGCCCGCATCGCGGCGACATCACCGGGCGCAGGAACGGCGTGCTGATCTCGACCGATCAGGGCGAAGCCGTGGCTTACGCGATGTGGAACCTCGAAGACCGCGGCCCGATGATGATCGAGCCGGGCTGGAAGGTTTATCGCGGCATGATCATCGGCGAGCACACGCGCGGCAACGATCTCGAAGTCAACGTGCTCAAGGGCAAGAAGCTCACCAATATCCGCACACATTCCAAGGACGAAGCGATCCGGCTCACGCCGCCGATCCGCATGACCTTGGAAAAGGCGCTTGCTTATATCGAGGACGACGAACTCGTCGAAGTGACGCCGAAATCCATCCGCTTGCGCAAAAAACTGCTCGATCCAAACGATCGCAAGCGCGACGAGCGGCGCAAAGAAGCCGAGCGCGTGTGAATAAGTCTGATACCCGCGCCGCGCGCGCGGTATCGGCCGACCTTACGGCCGCGCCCATCCTGTCACAAATTGCGACACCTTCGGAATATGTCCGGCGTCGAAACCCGGAAAGCGTGACGCTATTGCAACAGGGTGTCGGGATCGCCGCGGGCGGCTGTATTTTTTCTTTCGCAATTCTGGCCAAGCCCGATCTTTTGGCTAATAATCCACATCGTTAACTGAACGTGAATCTCGGCCCTTGAGTTGCCTGGAATCGCTTGCTTTGATCGAAGCATGAGCATCGCATCATGAGCACAGTCCTTATCGAAATCCGCCGCGCTACATCGCGTGACGCCACCGACGTGGCGGAGGCGCACGATGAGGCTTGGCGCATGGCCTATCAGGGCATTATTCCGGGCACCGAACTCGAAAAGCTGATCAATCGCCGCGGTCCGGCATGGTGGGAATCGGCGATACGCAAAGGCAGCCGCATCGCGCTTCTGCAATTCGGCGACAAGATCGCGGGCTACGCCAATTACGGGCGCAATCGCGCGCGCAGCCTCTATTACGACGGCGAGATCTACGAGCTTTATCTGCGGCCGGAATTCCAGGGCCTCGGCTTCGGCCGGCGGCTATTCACCGCAGCGCGCCGCGACCTGGTGCAGAGCTCGATGAAGTCCTTGATCGTGTGGGCACTGTCGGAAAACGAGAACGCGGTGGAATTCTATCGCGCGCTCGGCGGCAAAGCCGTGGCGCGGTCGTCGGAGAAATTCGGCACGCGCGTGCTCGACAAGGTCGCGTTCGGCTGGAACAGCTGAAAAATCTAGACTGCCGGCGGCGGCAGTTTCGCCTGTAGGCATGCGGCGCGCAGCGTATTCACCATCAGGCACACGATCGTCATCGGCCCGACGCCGCCGGGCACCGGCGTAATCGCGCCCGCGACCTCGACCGCTTCGGCAAAACACACGTCGCCGACGATCTTGGATTTGCCGTCCGCGCCCGGCATCCGATTGATGCCGACATCGATCACGGTTGAGCCCGGCTTGATCCAGCCGCCGCGAATGAATTCGGCGTGGCCGATGGCGACGAACAGCAATTCGGCGCGCCGGCACAGATCCGGCAGGTCCCGCGTATGCGTATGCGCGATGGTCACGGTCGCATTGGCGGCGAGAAGAAGCTGGCCGAGCGGATTGCCGACAATATTGGAACGGCCGATGACGAGCGCATCGAGGCCGTCGAGTGACGGGCGCGCCGAAGCGGCAAGCTTCATGCAGGCAATCGGCGTGCAGGGAACGAGTGTCGGCAGTTTCGCCGCGAGCCGCCCGAAATTGATGGGATGGAAGCCGTCGACATCCTTGTCCGGGGCAACGCTGCCGACGACGCGCGCGGCATTGATCTGCGGCGGCAACGGCAGTTGCACCAGAATGCCGTGCACCGCGGGATCGGCATTGAGCTTGGCGATGAGCGCCAATAGGTCGGCTTCGCAGGTATCGGCCGGCAATTGATGATCGAACGGCCGCATGCCGGTTTCGAGCAAGGCGCGCGCTTTGCTCGCGACATAGGTTTTGCTCGCGGCATTGTCGCCGACCAGAACGACCGCCAGTCCGGGAACGAGCCCATGCGCCACGGTCAGCCGCCGCGTCTCGGCCGTGACCTTGGCGCGCAGCTCGGCGGCGATGGCTTTGCCGTCGATGATTTTCGCGCTCATGGCATCCCCGTGAGCCGCACGTCGAGCGCGACACCATCAGGCATTTGCGTCCAGGGTCGCAATGACACCCGTGAGGCCATCGCGCTCAATAGACATTGGGCAGGATGTAAAGCTCGATCACGCGTTGAATGAAAATGATGATCAGGAACAGGATGACCGGCGAGATATCGATGCCACCCAGATTCG
This sequence comes from uncultured Alphaproteobacteria bacterium, assembly GCA_963746715.1. Lineage (GTDB taxonomy): Bacteria > Pseudomonadota > Alphaproteobacteria > Rhizobiales > Xanthobacteraceae > BOG-931. Next base: position 130,597 of record CAVVCW010000015.1, read on the forward strand.
GCATGAAATTGCGAATCGGGCGCAGCGCCGGTTCGGTGATGCGATAGAGAAAATCGCCGATCATCGACACGACCTGGTTGCGCGTATTGACCACGTTGAAGGCGACGAGCCAGGAGAAGATCGCCATCGCAATCACAATCCACATATAGAGCGAGAGAGCGATATCGATGACTTCGAAGAGAGCGCGCATGGACCTGCTTTGGGTTAGAGCGTGATCCGGAAAAGCGGCAGCCGGTTTTCCAAAAAGATCACACTCAATCAAAATGCTAGAGCGGCACCTGGAACGATTTCGCTCCGGCGATGGCGGGAAATTAGCGATTTGCGGGTTGCCGAACAAGCCATCGGATTTTGCATCTTTTCGGTCCTTGCCGCCGCCGCACCCAATCCTTGACACCCGGAAAAGGCGGCCCTAAATGGCCCGCACTCGCCGAACCGGCCATTTGCGCCGGTCGCAGTCTTAGGCGGGGGCCGTAGCTCAGTTGGGAGAGCGCCTCGTTCGCAATGAGGAGGTCAGGGGTTCGACCCCCCTCGGCTCCACCAGCCTAAACCTGAATTATTTCCCGACAATCCACTGAGCTGCGCGGCCGCGTCTCTCCCATCCGTCTTGGGCATCCTTAAAATCATGGCATCTGTGCCCGGGATAACCGGGACAAGCCGAGCCATGACGGCTAAACAGCCGTTGCAATGACGCAGAGTGATTCCACCCCGGCCATATCGCTTTGGCGCCATCCTGCCTTTCTGCGTTACCTCTATGTGCGGGTCGCCGCTTCGGTGGCGCTGCAGATTCATGTGGTCGCGGTCGGCTGGCAAATGTATGCGCTGACCGGCAGCCCGTTCCGGCTCGGCCTCATCGGGCTCGTGCAATTCATCCCGGCGATCTGCCTGTTCCCGTTCACCGGCCATGTCGCCGACCGCTTCGACCGGCGCTGGGTCACCTTCATCGGCGAGGTCGTCGAAGCGGTGGCCGTCGCTATACTTGCCGTGGCGAGTTTCACCGGCCACCTGACGCCGAACCTGCTGCTGGCCATGGCCTTCGTTGTCGGCACCGGGCGTGCCTTCGAACAGCCGAGCGTGCAGACGGTGCTGCCCAATATCGTCCCGGCGAGAGTGCTGCCCAATGCGGTGGCCGCCTCGACGTCCGGCTCGCAGACCGCCGTCGTCGCCGGCCCCGCGCTCGGCGGCATGCTGATCGCGCTCAGTCCGACGCTCGTGTTCTCGGTCTGCGCCGTGATCTGGTTCACGGCCGGGCTTGCGATGATCACGGTCGCCATGGAGCGAACGGCCTCGGCGCGGCCGTCGCTCGATCTGAAAACATTGTTTAGTGGCGTCACCTTCGTCGCGCGCCGCAAGGTCGTGCTCGGCGCCATTGTGCTCGACATGCTGGCGGTGCTGCTCGGCAGCGTGATGGCGCTGTTGCCGATCTTCGCCCGCGACATTTACGTCATCGGCCCGCTGGGCTTCGGCGTCTTGCGCGCGGCGCCCGCGGTCGGCGCCATCGTCACCGGACTTCTGCTGGCGCGCTGGCCGGTCTCCAATCGCGTCGGTCGCGTCATGTTCATCACCGTCACGATATTCGGCATCGGCACGATTTTGTTGGGACTGGCGCCGAATGTCATTTTCGCCATCGGAGCGATGGCGGTCATCGGCGCGTCCGACACGATCAGCGTCGTGATCCGCCAGACCATGGTGCAGCTGCGCACGCCGGACGAGATGCGCGGGCGGGTCTATGCGGTCAATTCCATGGCGGTGATCACATCGAATCAGCTCGGCGATTTTCGCGCCGGCGCTTGGGCCGCGTTCTTCGGCACCGTGCCCTCGGTGCTGATCGGCGGGGTCAGCATCCTTGCGGTGGTGCTGGTGTCGCGATGGATTTTCACCGATCTTTACGCCGCCAAGCGCTATGAGGCCGATACCAAAGACCCGACCAAATTCTGAGAAGGCCAGACTCAATTCGGCAAAGACTTCGCCAAAGACTTGGCCAAAAACTTGGCCAAATTCTTACCCTAGAAGGCGGGGCGCGGCTGCGGCATCATAAGGCACTACAACCCGGGGGCGGCCCCAGAAGGATAAGGCATGCGATCGCTGACACTCCGCTTGATTTGCCGCGTGATGTGGCTCGTCCTCGCGCTCGGCATCATCCCGTTACCGGCCCATGCCGCGGCAGCTTGCGGCGGCGATTTCGGCGCTTGGCTGCAGGGTCTCAAACAGGACGCCGCCGCCGCCGGCGTGTCGCAACGCACGATTCAGGCCGCGCTTGCCAACGTCACCTACGACCCCACCATCATCGCCCGCGACCATGCTCAGGGCGTGTTCAACCAGAGTTTTGAGCAGTTCTCCGGCCGCATGGTGCCGCCGCGGCTCGCGCGCGGGCGCAATATGCTCATTCAATACGGCTCGATTTTCAACAAGATCGAAGACCAATTCGGCGTGCCGGGTCCGGTGATTGTCGCCATCTGGGGACTGGAAACCGACTTCGGCACCAATCCCGGAAAATTCCCGACCGTCCGCTCGCTGGCGAGCCTAGCCTATGACTGCCGCCGGCCCGACAAGTTTCGCGGCGAGACGATCGCGGCGCTGCAGATCATCGATCGCGGCGACATGTCACCGGCCGACATGCACGGCGCCTGGGCCGGCGAGATCGGCCAGACGCAATTTCTGCCGTCGTCCTATCTGAAATATGCCGTCGATTACGACGGCAATGGCCGCCGCGATCTCATTCGCAGCGTCCCCGACGTGCTCGCCTCGACCGCCAATTATCTGAAAGGCTATGGCTGGCAGCGCGGCCAGCCCTGGGGCGAAGGCACCGCCAATTTCCAGGTGCTGCTGCAGTGGAACGCGTCCCAGGTCTATACCAAGACCGTCGCATATTTCGCGCAGCAGCTCGAGGCCGGCTGGAAGTAGAGCATGATCCCGAAAAAGCCTGCCCTCGGACTTGATCCGAGGGTGGAAACCGGTTTTCGGAAAAGATCACGGTCAAACGAAAAATTCAGGCTCAATAGGCGCTGAGCAGATCGATCTTGGCATTGGCCAGAATCAGACGCTTGGCAAGAATCGCCGCGAGATTGCGCGCGATGCGCTCGGCGATCTGCGGATGCTCGTTGCGGAAGCGGTTGAATTCGGCAATCGGCAATTCCAAGCAGAGGACATTGGTATCGGCCCAGACATCGGCGGTGCGCGGCTCATCGAGCAGCGTCATCTCGCCGAACGCCATGCCCTCGTCGAGACTGGCGAGGCGGACACCGCTCGGCAATTTGACGCTCACCATGCCGCTTTGCAGAAAGAACAGCGACGATGCCGGTTCGCCGGCCGCGATGATGCGCTGCCCGGTGCTATAGGTGCGCGCGGTGCCGAGCGCGGTCAGATCGGCGAGTTCGGCGTCGGACAGCCCCGCCAGCAGCGCCTGCTCCTTGATATGCGCGGCACTGGCCGCGCCGATATAGCCGCCGTAACGAAAGATGATCTGATCCTCGGCCCATTCTATCGCTTCGTCGAGCAGCGCGAACATCCGCACTTTCAGGATATCGGCAATGAGCGGGTCGATCGCGGTCCAGATCGCGGATTTCGGCTCGATGCCGGCGAGCAGCGTCGTGGTCGTGGGCGAGGCGGTGCGCAAATTGTCCGCCAGCAACATGCCGGCGGCATGCGTAATGGAAGCAACGCGGCGAAAATCGAGAATGAGGATTTGCGCCGGCCGGTCGCCAAGCTGCCGCGACACATAGTCGATGGTTGCGAACGTCAATGCGCCGACCAGCTCGATGACGCGCACGTCCTCGTGGCGGGCTTCGAGAATTTGTTGATCGCGCGGCTTGCGGCTCCGGCGCGAAGCGATGCCGCCGATGTCGTAGTCGGCGATGATCGAGGTGCGCACATCGCCGGAGCGGTTGAGCATGTGCAGGCCGAAATGGGTCGACAGCGCTTCGCAGATTTTCAAGCCGCGCACGCTGTTGCCGTGGACGTCGAGCGGCGGCGAATAAGTTCCGAGGCCGAGCTGGGCGGGCAGCGCGGCGACAATGCCGCCGCCGACCCCGCTCTTGGCCGGCATGCCGACGCGATAGATCCACTCGCCGGCATAATCGTACATGCCCGAACTGGTCATGATCGATAGCGTCCGCGCCACCGTGTAAGGCGACATGACCTCCGCCCCGGTGATCGGATTGACGCCGTTGTTCGCAAGCGTCGCCGCCATGATGGCGAGATCGCGCGAACTCACCAGCACCGAGCACTGGCGGAAATAGACATCGAGAACCGCGCTGACATCGCCTTCGATGACCGCATAATTGCGCAGCAAATAGGCGATGGCGCGATTGCGGTCTCCGGTCTCCCGCTCGGACGCGAAGACTTGCTCGTCGACACCGAGGTCGCGGCCGGCGAAACTCGACAGCGCCGCGCGGATACATTCGAACGCATCGCCGCCCTTCGCCTGATGGATCAGCCCGGAACAGGCGATGGCGCCGGAATTGACCATCGGATTGAACGGCCGGTTGTCTGGCCGCAGCCGGATCGAGTTAAACGCATCGCCGCTCGGCTCGACGCCGATCACGGCCTCGACCTTCTCGGCGCCAAGCAGTTCCAAGGCGAGCGCGAAGACGAAGGCCTTGGAGATCGACTGGATGGTGAAAAGCACGTCGCTGTCGCCGACCTCGTAGACGTGGCCGTCGATGGTCGCCAGGCTGACGCCGAAATGGTTCGGATCGGCCTTTTTCAGCTCGGGAATATAGTCGGCGAGCGCGCCGCCATCGTCGTTCTGCAACTCCGCATGACGACGGATCAAGAACCGATGCAGCGGCGACGTCGCCATCTCCCGCGAACCGCGGCCAATCAGATCAGGTGAATGCATAACGCCCCCGGCGGGAAGTATGACGGTTTCTAAAATGCTTGAATAGCGGGGGTGCGTTTTTGCCGCAAAACAGATCAAGCCGCGGCGAGCCAGCGTTCCAGGAAAACGCCGAGCCAGGCCCGCGCCGAGTAATCGTAGACGGCGCGGTCGGCAAAATGGGTGTGGCGCGGGCGCGCGCCGGGCAATTCCATGCGGTCGTGGCCGCGCGTGGTCCATTTGTGCATCATGGCGTGGGTCACGTCAGGGTGGAATTGCAGCGCATAGGCGCGTCCCGCGCGAAAAGCCTGCACCTCGAACGTATCGCCCTCGGCTAAAAGCTCGGCGCTAGCCGGTACGTCGAAACCCTCGCGATGCCACTGATAGACGCATTCCGGCCAGGTCTCGACGACAGTGCGCCCGGCCGCGGTGGGATGGATCGGGTAATAGCCGATCTCGGCATGGCCGCCCGGATGCTTGAACACTTTGCCGCCGAGCTGTCGCGCGCACATCTGGGCGCCAAGGCAGATGCCGAGAAAGGGCTTGCTCTCCTTCATCGGCACCGCGATCCAATCGATCTCGGTGCGGATGAATTCGTCTTCGTCATTGGCGCTCATCGGACCGCCGAAGATGATGGCGCCGGCATGATCGGCCATGGTCTTCGGCAGCGGCTCGCCGAAACGCGGGCGGCGCACGTCGAGCCGGTATCCCAGCTTTTGCAGCGCGCATCCGATGCGGCCGGGCGTCGAGTGCTCCTGGTGGAGGACGATCAGAATCTGCTGTTGCATCAGTTCAAGCAAACATGTTTTTCTTTATACCTAGCGTGTTCGCGAATGAAATCAATGTTTTCCCGGCGCAGCAGGGCTGCGAAAGTCAGCGGCCTTTGCCGGCGCCGGCGCGCTGATCGACGGCACGCAAGAGCAGCGCATGAGGGGCGAAGCGCATGAGCGACGCCGCAAGCTTGTTGCCCAGCCCGGCCACAACCACGCGCTGGCCCCGCATGAGCCCGTCATAGCCGATCTGGGCGACGCGATCCGGCGGCAATTCGATCATCTTGGCGGCGCCCGGCAGTTCCATGCTCGCCCGCGCCTGGAATTCAGTCGGCACCGGTCCCGGACAGAGCGCACTCACTTTGATGCCGCGGCCGGCCCATTCCTGATGCAGAGCTTCGGTGAAGGACAGCACATAGGCTTTGGTCGCGTAATAGACCGCCATGCCCGGTCCGGGCAGAAAGGCCGCGATCGAGGCGACATTGAGCAGACCGCCGCGATGGCGCGAAAGACTGTCGACAAACGTGAGCGACAGTTCGGTAAGCGCGCGCACATTGAGATCGATCATGCCGAGTTGCTCGTCGCGGTCGAGCGTCGCAGCGTCGCCCATCAGGCCGAAGCCGGCATTGTTGACGACGAAATTCGGCTCGAGCTCGAGGAGTTCCAGCTGCGCGGCGATCTTGGCCGCGGCGTCGCGCTGCTCGAGATCGGACGCAAGCACCAGCGGGCGCGGCCGCCCGGCTTTGGCAATGTCGTCGGCGAGCGCATTGAGCCGGTCGGCGCGCCGCGCCACCAGCACGAGTTCATGCCCGTGCGCGGCAAAGACCCGCGCCAGTTCCGTGCCGATGCCGGCGGAAGCGCCCGTGAGCAGGGTGACCGGCTTCATGCGCCGCTCCTCCCCTCGTCCTCACCCGTCGCCGAACCCTCTGCATCTTCGCCGCCGATCTGGCGGCGCAATTCGATGCGCTCGCGCTGCGACACGCCGAGAAGATCGGCGGCGCGCCACACCAGATTGTCCTCAAGCTCGTCGCGTTTGCCGTCGGCATAGACGATCTCCCACATCATCTCGATGATGCGGGTACGTCCGGCTTCATTGAGCGAGCGATTGAGCTGGTGCGTGAAATGATAGAGGTCGACAAATTCGCGCTCGACCGCGGTCGCCTTCTCGATCAACTCCGCGGTCGCGGCGTCGTCGAGAGCGAAATTCTTCTTCAGCACGGCGCGGAGTTTGTCGCTCTCGCTCGGTAACATGTCGCCGTCGATGGCAGCGGCGTGGACCAAGAGCGCCGCCGCGGCGAGACGGTAATCGTCTTCGGCGAACTGGCTCGGATGCTTCCCACCGTCGGCAAAATCGGAGATGAAATTCTTGAAAGCTTCAAACATGCAATGATCCCGTTGCGGCGCGTCTTATATCGCGGCATCCGCGTGATGGTTCAAGGCTTCCGTTCAAGTCTTGATTGGAAGCTTGCGGCAGGACGGCCGCCGCCCGCTTGCCTATTGCGGCAATTTGCGCCTTTGCTAGGCAGCTTTTCCTGTCGGGACCCCGTTTTGACAATGACCGCAGCGACCCGAACTCAAGTGGCAATCATCGGCGGCGGGCCGGCCGGCCTGCTGTTGTCCCATATCCTGCACAAAAACGGCATCGACAGCATCGTTCTGGAGCGCCAAACCCGGCAGTATGTGCTCAGGCGTATTCGCGCCGGCGTGCTCGAAGCCGGCTCGGTTGCGCTGTTGCGCGAGGTCGGGCTCGGCGCCCGTATGGATCGCGACGGCCACCCCCATGACGGCTCGGCGATCGGTTGGGAGGGCCGGCCCCGGTTCTTCATCGACACGTTCAAATATACCGGCAAGCGGATGATGACTTATGGCCAGACCGCGATCACCGAAGATCTTTATGCCGCGCGTGATGCCGCCGGCGGACAGATTGTCGACGAGGCCGCGAATGTCCGGCCGCACGATCTGACCTCGGACCGGCCTTATCTCACCTATGAAAAGGGCGGCGTGCGGCATCGTGTCGATTGCGACTATGTCGCCGGCTGCGACGGCTATCACGGCGTCAGCCGCGCCTCGATCCCGGCCGATCTGCTCAAGACCTACGAGAAGAGCTATCCGTTCGGCTGGCTCGGCATCATGTCGGAAACGCCGCCCTACAAGGACATGTGCTATTGCTATCACGATCGCGGCTTCGCGCTCGCCTCGATGCGCAATCCGATGCTGAGCCGCTATTACATCCAGTGCGATCTCGACGCCAAGCTCGACGACTGGCCGGACGACCGCTTCTGGGAAGAGTTCAAGGCACGCTGCCCCAAAGACATGGCCGATGCCATCGTCACCGGCCCGTCGATCGAAAAATCAATTGCACCGCTGCGCAGCTTCGTCGCCGAGCCGATGCGCTATGGCAGATTGTTCCTTGCCGGCGACGCCGCCCATATCGTGCCGCCGACCGGCGCCAAAGGACTCAATCTCGCAGTCTCGGACGTGTTCTATCTGTCGCGGGCGTTGACGGAAACCTATCGCAGCAACAAGACGCAGTACCTCGATTGCTATTCCGACATGGCGCTGCGCCGGGTCTGGGCGTCAGCGCGGGTGTCGTGGTGGCTGACGCTGTTGCTGCACCGCTTTGCCGACGAGACGCCGTTCGAGCGGCAGATGCGTTTCAACCAGTTCGATTACCTGCAGGCTTCGGAATTCGCGCAAGCCTCACTCGCCGAGCAATATGCCGGCCTGCCGTTCGAGCCCTGAAGCCGCGGCTACGCGTTGATGACGCGTGCCTGCGGCTTGGCGTCCGCATCGGATCCTTGCGGGTCGAGCCCCTCGAGCGAGCGGCGCGCAGGTTCCACGCCCCAGACATAGACGGCGACGATCTGCACCGCGACCAGCGCGATCATCAGCCAAACCACACCCGGCAGCCCGTAAGTGGTGAGCAGCGCGCCGACCACGAACGGCGAAATGACGGTGGCGCCGCGGCCAAGCGTGTTGCAGATGCCGTTGGCGCGCAGCCGAATCTCGGTCGGAAACAGTTCCGGCGTATAGACGCCGAACAGGATCGCGGTCTGGATATAAATCGCGACAATCAGCACCGCGCCGATGGCGAGCACGGTCTCGGGATCGGAAGCGGCATTGGAACGCGCATAGAACCAGCCGGTGATGATGGTGAGCACCGATGCGCCGATAATGCTCCAGCGCCGCCCAATGGCATCGGACAAGTAAGCGCCGAGCGCGCAGCCGACGAGCGACGCCGCGGCAAGCACCGCCGTATAGCCGAGCGAATTGGCGATGGTGAGGCCTTGCCGCAAAAAGAACTGCGGCAGGAAGATCACAAAGCCGAAGATCAGCGTGTTGATGGTGATCAGCACCCAGCTGCCGACCAGGAGACGCTGCAGCATCGGCGGCCGGAACATCGACGCGGCCGTGAGCTGCGGGACAGGCGCCGTAAAAGCGGGCGCCGGCAGCGTGCCCGCTGCGCCCTTTTCGCCTGCAACTTCTTTTTCGATCGATTGCAGCAGCGCCTCGGCCTCAGCGGTACGGCCTTGGCTCTCCAGCCAGCGCGGCGATTCGGGAAGGTTCTTGCGCAAATACCAGACGATCAGCGAGCCGATACCGGCGATGATGAACATCGGCCGCCAACCGAAGCTCGGAATGATCAGATAACCAAGGATCGCAGTGACGGGAAATCCACACACCGTAAGGAAGGCGAGAAACGACAGCCAGCGCCCGCGCGTCTTAGGCGGCACGAATTCGGTCAAGGTCGAATAGCCGACGACGATCTCGGCGCCGAGTCCGAGCCCTTGGATGAAGCGGCAGACGATGAGCTGCGGCATGTCTTGGGCGAAGGCCGCCGCCAATGAGGCCAGGCCGAAAATCAAAAGATTGATCTGATAGGTGAAGCGCCGGCCGAATTTGTCGCCGACAAATCCCGTGACCAAAGATCCGATGGTCATGCCGAGGAAGGTCAGCGACACGAATTGCAGGTTCTGCGGCAGGATCGAGAATTTGGTCTGCAACGTCGCCGCAAGCACGCTGCCGGCGACATACAGATCGTAGCCGTCGAAGAACATGCCGGCGCCGACCAGCCAGAAAATACGATAGTGAAACGATGAGACCGGAAGCCGGTCGAGACGCGGACCGGCATTGACGGAAGCAGTCATGGTTCCCCTCCCCAGCGGATTTCGGCGGAATGGCGTCCGCTCTGTTTCGGCTTGCCCACCGAATTGGCGCGGATGCTAGCCGAGATGGAGGGGCTGCACCACCGGTTGCCGGGAACGGCATAAAAGCCCGCTTTTGCAATAGGCCGCTCTTAGGCTCCCCTTGCGCCGACCCCGGTGGTCAGGCGGCGCGCGGTGCACTATGAAGGGCGCCCGCTGATTTTGCCGCGCCGGAGATAGTCCTTATGCCTACGTCACTGATCAATTCCGCCGTATTCCGCGACATCTTTTCGACCGAAGCGATGCGGCGGGTTTTTTCCGACGAGAACCGCGTCCAGAAATATCTCGACTTCGAGGCGGCTTTGGCGCGGGCGCAAGGACGGCTCGGCATCATCCCGAAAGAGGCGGAAGAGGAAATCATCAAGCACTGCAATGTCAGCGAGATCGATTTTGCCAAGCTGAAAACCCAGACCGAAAAGATCGGCTATCCGGTATTGCCGGTGGTGCAGCAGCTCGTGGCGTTGTGCCGCGACGGGCTCGGCGAATGGTGCCATTGGGGCGCCACCACACAAGACATCACCGATAGCGCCACGGTGATGCAGATCCGCGAAGCGCTGGTTTTGATCGAGGCGAGCCTGGCGCGGATTTCGGATGCGCTCGCAACCCTCGCCAAGAAATATCGCGACACGCCGATGGCCGGCCGCAGCAATCTGCAGCAGGCTGTGCCGATCACTTTCGGCTACAAGATGGCGACGATCCTGGCCGCGTTCGAGCGCCACAAGCAGCGCCTGAGGGAATTGCGCACGCGCGTTCTCGTCGGCGAGTTCGGCGGCGCCGCCGGCACCTTGTCCTCGCTGAGCGGCCAGGGGCTCGCGACCCAAACCGAACTGATGAAGGAATTGAAACTCGGCCAGCCGGCGATCGCCTGGCACACGGTCCGCGATACGATCGCGGAGGTCGGCTGCTTTCTCGGCCTGGTCACCGGCACCTGCGGCAAGATCGCGTTCGACGTGAAGCTTCTGATGCAGACCGAAGTGGAGGAGGTCTATGAGCCGTTCCACGAAGGCCGCGGCTCGTCCTCGACCATGCCGCAGAAGCGCAATCCGATCTCCTCGGTCTATATCACCGCGCTGACCTCGGTGGTGCGCCAGCAATCCGCGGCGCTCCTTGACGCCATGATCGAGGACCACGAGCGCGCCACCGGCCCGTGGGAAATCGAATGGATCGTGCTGCCGGAGATTTTCTGCTTCACCGCGGGCGCGCTCAGTCAGACCGAATTCGTGCTGACCGGCCTGCAGGTCGACGAGAAGAGGATGCGCGCCAACCTCGACATCACCAAAGGCCTGATCGTGTCGGAAGCCGTGATGATGGGGCTCGGCCCCTATCTCGGCCGCCAATATGCGCACGATCTGGTCTATGACATCTGCCGCAAAGTGGTGGCGACCGGACGGCCGCTGCTCGATCTCCTCGCCGAGAACGCCGAGATCACCAAGCACCTCGACCGCGCCGCTTTGGCCAAGCTCTGCGATCCGGCGAATTATCTCGGCGAAGCCGGCGCGATGGTCGATCGCGTGCTGGCGATGCGGGGGAAATAGTTTCCGGTCACTCCGCCGCCGCCGCTTTCGCCGCCGCCTGTTCGCGCACGAACTTGTCGATGGCCAATTGATCGACCTTGCCGGAGCCGAGCAGCGGCAATTTATCGAGCACGATGACTTCCGCCGGGAACATCAGTTCGGCGGCGTGCTTGCTTCGCGCATAAGCCATGAAATCTGAGCGCGTGGCGCCGTGCTTGTCGGTGACCATGATGAGGCGCTCGCCCTTGCGCTGATCGGGCACCGCCGACACCGCCGTAACGCTGTCCGGCCATAGCTCCGCCGCCAGCATTTCCACGGCCGCGAGCGACACCATTTCGCCGCCGACCTTGGCGAAGCGCTTGGCGCGGCCCTTGATGGCGATGAAGCCCTGATCGTCGATGGTGACGATATCGCCTGAATCGTGCCAGCCGTCGGGTGGCGGCTCGAGCACGCCGGGATTGCCGGCGCGCAGATAGCCGAGCATGACATTCGGCCCGCGCACGAATAGCCGCCCACCCTCCTCGACGCCTTCGACCTTTTCAAGACGCGCTTCCATGCCGGGCAAGAGCCGCCCGACGCTGCCGAACCTGTTGAACATCGGCGTGTTCAGCGCCAGCACCGGCGAGGTTTCGGTGAGGCCATAGCCTTCGAGAATGCGCAGGCCGAACTTTTCCAGATAGATCTGCCGCGTCGAGGCCTTCACGGGCTCGGCGCCGGCCAGCACATAACGCAGCGAGCGGAAATCGTACGGATTGGCCATGCGCGCATAGCCGTTGAGGAAGGTGTCGGTGCCGAACATCGCGGTGGCGCACCAGCCGTAGATCAACTCCGGCACGGTGCGGTAATGCAGCGGCGACGGATAGAGATAGATCGGCACGCCGGAAATCAGCGGCAGAACCACGCCGCCCATGAACCCAAACGAGTGGAACACCGGCAGCGCGTTGAACAGCCGATCCTCGCGGCCGAAATCGATGCGGGCGGCGACCTGCGCGACATTGGTCAACATGTTGTGGTGTGACAGCACCACGCCCTTGGGCAGGCCCTCGGTGCCGGAGGTGAACAGAATCACCGCCCAATCGTCTGGCTTGCGCGCGACCAGCGGCTTTTTCCAGCTCAGTAAGCCACGGATCTTGTCGAACTTGCCGACCGTCTTGCGGATGTCTTCCAAATAAACGATGCGCACCTGCTTTTGCAGCTCAGCGACCGTGTGATCGAGGCGGCCTTTTTCCACGAAGACGCGCGAGGTGAGGATGGTATCGACTTCGGCGGCGCGGCAGGCGCCGAGAATGTTGGTCGCGCCGGCGCTGAAATTGATCATGGCGGGAACGCGGCCGGCCGACAGCACCGCGAGCATGGTAACGACGGCGCCGTTCGAGGTCGGCAGCATGACGCCGAGCGCCTTGCCCTCCGGCGCGAGCGGCATCAGTTTGCGGCCGAGCACCGAAACGCCGATGAGTAGCTTCTTGTAAGTGAGCTGGCCGGAGACCGGATCCTCGGTGGCGAGCCAATTCGGCCCGTGGTCTTTCGCTGCCGCGATCAGCGCTTCGACCAAAGTACGGTCGGTCGGTGTCGTCCGGTACATCAGGTTGGACATGATGGTGTAGAGGGCGGCGCCCGCCGCTTGCCGGCGCTTGCGGCCCTTGATCTCCGGATCGACCGTCAATTTGACCGGCTCGAGAATGGTGACGGTAATTTTCGGAAACCACCGGCGGCGTACTTGGTTGTCGGTCAGCCGGCTGAAAATCGTCGATTCCGGCCCTTCGATGCGCACCGGCACCACCATCGCATCGGCTTTGTCGGCGATCATTCCGGCGCCGTCATAGACCTTCATCAAGCTGCCGGTGACGGTGATACGGCCTTCCGGAAAGATCACCAGCATGTTGCCGTCCTTCACGGCATGGATGATCGCGCGCATCGAGAACGGTTTGAGCGGATCGAGCGCCATGGTGCGCACGAATTTGAGGAACGGCTGAATCCACCAGTGCTGCGACATGGCGACATCGATGGCGAAGACCGGACGCTTCGGCAGGATCGAGACCGCAAGCGGCGCATCGAGAAAGCTGACATGGTTGAGGGCGATAATCGCGTTGTGGCCGGCCTTGTCGATGTTCTCGAGACCTTTGACTTCGAGGCGGAAGAAGGCGCGAAACACGATGGAGAGAAAATCGTTGAGCCAGCTCGCCGGCATGGTGAAACCGATGGCGACGGCGACCAGAAGGTTCGCGGCGCCGAGCAGCGCGAACAGAACCGGCGTCGAGAATTCGAATTTCTGCAGCATCGCGAGCAGCAGAGCGCCGGCCACCATGAAAGCAGCATTGAGCACATTGACGGCCGCGATCACGCGCGCGCGGCGATCGGTGCCGGCCCAGACCTGAATGGCGGTGAACACCGGCACGATGAACAGGCCGCCGGCAATCGCCAATCCGGCAAGATCGATGGCGATGTGCAGGCTATAGGGCGAATGGAAATAGGCGGCGATGCCGACCGTATTAACCGCGGGCATCAAAGCCGATGCGGTCCAGCCGAGATCGAGCGCGAACAGCCCGATCAGCACCGCGCCGACGAGCGTCGGCAGCAACACGATGCGTCCGGCCGCGAGCCACGCGGCAAGGCCCGAGCCGATCGCGACCGATACCGAGAAAATGGTGAGGAAGAGGGTAACGACTTCCTCGGTGCCGCCGACATCGTGCGAGACGAGCGGCGGCAGCAGCGACAGAACCAGCGCGCCGACCAGCCAGAACCAACTCGCGACAATTGCACCCCACCACAGCCGCTTGTCGGTTCTGATCTGCTTGAGCAGCGAGCCCGTGGAGCCGAAGATATTGCGGTTGATGTGAAGATCGGGCGCGCCCGCCGGCACTTTCGGGATCAACAAACTCGACGCCCAGCTTGCGAGCGCGGTGAGGATCATCAGCCAGGCGAAATGGATCGGATTGCTGTTGCCGTTGGCGGCGATGCCGGCAACGATGGTGCCGATCAGAATGGCGAGGAAGGTGCCGCCCTCGATCAGCGCATTGCCCGACGGCAATTCCTCGCGCCGCAACAGATCCGGCAGGATGCCGTATTTGACCGGACCGAACAGCGACGCGAGTGTGCCGAACAAGCCGACCGCGAGAAACAGCAGCGCCAGTGAATGAAAGGCAAAGCCCGCGACCCCGACCATGGCAGCGCCGATTTCAACGAGCTTGACGCGCTGGGCGACGAAAGATTTGTCGTAACGATCGGCAAGTTCGCCGCCGAGTCCGGACAGAAAGAAGAACGGCGCGATCAAGGTCGCCCCGGCGAGCGTGATCAAGACGCCGGAATTGGCGCCGGACACTTCATAGAGAATGACGAAGACCAAAGCGGTCTTGAGGAAATTGTCCCCGAACGCCGCGAAGAACTGGCACCAGAACAGCGGCGCGAAACGGCGCGACGTCATCAGCGAAATGGACATGTGTTGGACCTGGTGTTGGGCCTGGTATCGGATCCGGCCTTCCGGCGCTGTCGCCGTTGCTTTGCGGCTAGCGTCGGCAGTTTAGCCGCAGGCGACCGTCTTGGCGACGCGAACCGGGCATAGTGACGCGGGCCGCTGAACAGTGCTCCCTCGGAGCTCCAATTTTGGCAATTTACTATGTAAAATCAAAGACAAGGCCCACAATTGCCGCCTCGACCTCGAGGTCCTATGGTGCCGCCGCTTTCCGACGATTTCCTGGCAATTTACGGACATCACGCTTCATGTTGCACTCTTCGACCACCCGGCGCGCGTTCTTGATTTCGGCGGCGACGCTCGGCGCCACGACACTTAATTTGGCGCTCAGCCATGGTGCCTACGCCGATACCTATCCGAGCCGGCCGGTCCGCATCGTACTGCCGCTCGGCCCCGGCGGCGTCGGCGACATCTCGGCGCGCATCGTCGCCGACAAGCTCTCCGACAAACTCGGCCAGCGCTTTTTCATCGAGAACCAGCCGAGCCCCGACGGCATCGTCGCCGGCCACACCGTGCTCAATGCCGAGCCCGACGGCTACACGCTCTTGCTTCTGACCGGCGGCATTGCGAGCTCGATCCCGCAATACAAGCAATTTCCGCTCGACATGAATTCCTTGGTGCCGATTTCCTCGATTGGCTATTTCGACTGCATGATGGTGGTCAACGCCAAATCCGAATTCCAAAATCTGGGCGATTTTCTCAAGGCCGCCAATGCCAAGCCGGGCGCGCTCAATGTCGGCACGATCAGCGCCGGCGGCGTGCAGAACCTGACCGCCAATTATTTCAAGCAAGCCAGCGGCGCCAATTTCGTCATCGTGCCGTTCCGTACCACGCCGGATACGATCGTCGCGCTGATGCGCGACGACGTGCAGATGGTGATCGACTTCTATGCGGCGTTGAAGCCTGGGCTTGATAGCGGCCAGTTGCGCGCCATCGCCTGGACCGGGCCCAAGCCGTCGCCGGCAATGCCGGATGTGCCGACGGCGGATGCGCAAGGCGTAAAGGGCTTCCATGCCGCGTCGTGGAATTCGCTCTACGCCAGGGTCGGCACGCCGCAACCGGTGATCGACACGCTCAACAAGGCTCTGCACGAGGTGCTCGCCGATCCAGACGTCAAGCAAAAGCTGCTCGCGCTCGGCATCGATTCCCGCGCCTCGACGCCCGCCGAGATGGCGCAGCAATTGCAAGACGACGAGAAGCAGTGGGCTGCGGTCATCGACCGCGCCGGCATCGAGAAGAAGTAGGTCTCAGAAACCCGGCGCGTGCTCGACCTGGTCGTACCAGTCGAAGCCCATGTCTTTGACGATCCGATTGCTCATCACGATGATGCGGCATTCCTCGCCCGGCTTGGCGAAATGCTGATGCATGGTGAAGGGCGGGATATAGACGTAATCGCCGACGGTCCATTCGAACTTCTTCGGCGTCTCGGCCCATTGCCAGTCAAAGGCTTCAAGGCAATCCCATTTCAGGTCCCAGTGCAGGTCGTAGCCTGAGCCCTCGACGACGAAGAACAATTCCTCCCACATGTGGCGGTGCTTGCCGGACCGCTCGCCGTCCTTGAGGAATTGCATATGGGCCTCGATGCAGCATTCGCGCGTCTGCATCTTCTTGTTGACGAGATGTTTGATCAGGCCGTCGGGCGAGCGCTCCCACGGCATGTCTTTGGCCTTGATGACGTTCGGCAGCGTCGCATAGTCGGCGCGGAATTTCTCCGACTCGACCATCGCTTCGGCGAGGAAATTGCTGCTGGCGGCGCCCGACAGTGCGGCGGCTTTTTCTTAAATCGACGAGGTCATGCTTGTTCCAGTGACTGTGTGAATACTCAGAGGTCGGTCGGCGGGTGGAATTCCTTGATGCCGGGCGGCAGCTTGTCGGTCGGCCATTCCACCATCTTCTGGAACAGAAGGTGCATGAACAGGAACAAAGGCTTCGCCTTGAACACCAGCAGAATGCAGGATTCCTTCTCGTCGTCGTTGAAGTGCTGATGCACGCAGCCGTTCTCGACCAGCATGACGTCGCCGGCTTCCCACTTCATGTGGCGGCCGTCATGCACGTCATGACCGTGGCCTTTCAGCACGTAGAACACCGCGCTGTTGAGATGACCGTGCTTCTGGCCGGCATTGAGCGGCGCGTAGCATTCGATATGCGATTCGATCGACTGCACGATATTGACGGCGCTCGGCGAGATGACGTGCTTGCCGTACATCGCGGGACCGCCCTTCCAGGGATGGTCCTTGGCGGAATAGACCCGCGGCTCTTCGAGCAGCTGCTTGTAGACATGGCTATAGGTGCCTTCGAGCGCGCGCACGAAAGTGCGCTTCTTGGCCCAGCGGTCCCATTTGCCGTGCTTGATTTCGTCGGCGTCTTCCTGAGACGGCTTGTTGTGGCCCAATCCGGGCGTCTCGTGTTCGAGCATTCCAGTCATGCGCGCTCCGTATTCATGCGGTGCTGCGGCGCAGGCGGGCTTCGAACATCCTGAAAAACTAACGTCCGGGAAACCCGCCTCGCGGGCGCTTCGCGGTGGTCCTTACGGGATTTCCGCCAGCTCTGCAATCGAGCCGCGGTAGCGAAAGTGCGGCACCGGCAATGCCGGTGTGGGCGCCGGTGTTGGCGCTGGCGGATCGGGCGGGCCGCGTTAGAATGAAAAGAAATCGAGAGCGGGGGGACGATGGAATGAGGGTGATCCGACGGTTTTGGCCGCTCCTCGCAGTGACGGCACCGCTCGTGCTGACTTTCTTGCCGCAAGCCGCCGCGGCGCAGGATCCCGCCGCCTTCTATGCCGGCAAATCGGTCGACCTCGACATCGGCTATAGCGTCGGCGGCGGCTATGACCTCTACGGCCGGCTCCTGGCGCGGCATCTCGGGGCGCATATTCCGGGCAATCCGACCATCGTGCCGAAGAACATGGAAGGCGCCGGCAGTCTTCGTCTGGCCAATTATCTCTATTCGGCCGCCCCGCGCGACGGCACCGTGATCGGCACCACCGCCCGCGGCATCGCCTTCGATCCACTTCTCAACGAGGGCGGCGCGCAATATGACGCGACCAAATTCTCCTGGCTCGGCAGCGCCAATAACGAGGTCGCCGTCTGCGTCGCGCTGAAGAGCGCGGGCGTCACGAAGTTCGAGGAGCTTTACAACAGGCCGCTGACCATCGGCTCGACCGGCGTTGCCGACGACACCTATCAGTTTCCCGCCGTGGTCAATGCCGTGCTCGGCACCAAGTTCAAGATCATCACCGGCTATCCCGGCGGCAACGACGTGAGCCTTGCCATCGAGCGCGGCGAGGTCGACGGCCGCTGCGGCTGGTCGTGGTCGAGCGTGACGACGACGCGGCCAGCCTGGATCGAGACCGGAAAGATCGTCGTTCTGGTGCAGATGTCGCTGCAAAAACATCCCGATCTGCCGGACGTGCCGCTGATCATGGATATGGCGAAGACCGACGAACAGAAGCAGATTTTCACGCTGATCTTCTCGCGCCAGATCATGGGCCGGCCCTTCTTCGGCCCGCCCGGGCTGCCGGCCGACCGGTTCGCCGCGCTGCGCAAGGCCTTCGACGACACCATGAAGGACAAGGATTTCCTCGCCGACGCCGCACAGAACAAAATTGAAATAAACCCGGTGTCCGGCGAACAGATCCAGACGATGATCGAAGAAGGCTACCGGACGCCGCCGGACGTGGTGAAGAAAGCGGCGGCGGCGTTCAAGTAGCCGCTCCGCATCAAATCAGCCGCGTCGCATCGCGCAGCGCCGGGAAGAAGTCGCCGAGCAGCGATTGCGGCCAGGCGACTTGCAGGCCCCACTGGAACACGACCCAGCACAGCAGCGTCGTGGCAAGCGCATAAGCGAGCGCATGCAGTTTCGGCTCGCCGAAGCCGAAACTCATATTGGCGAAAACAAAAACCGCGATCGCGGGGATGAAGCCGATCAGCGCGACGAGGCCGATGAATCCGGCGAGCCAGAGGAAAAAGGCAACCGCACGCCGCCGCACCACATCGTCGGTGACGCCGAGATCGCTGACATGCGCACTGACCTTCACGCCGGAATCGGCATGCGCCACCACCCCCTGCTGTGGAGCGAACACTTCGTAGACGAGATTGAGTACGGCGGCGACCAGCGCCATGCCGCAGGCGGTGAGCGGCACGAGCTTGGCGTCATGCGGCCAATCCGCCGACGAGATGATAGCGGCGACGATGAGCACGATGACCGCGAGCGAAAACGCGGACGCCGCGCCAAACTGCGCCTTGCGGCCGCCGACCTGGCGGAACTCGGTGACGAGCGTCGTGACGATCTGCGCCAGCGGCCGGTACAGCGCCCAGACCACACAGGCGAGAATGCCGAGCACCGCCGGCCGATACAGCCAGCCCCAGCCGTAAAGCTGAGTCGAGATGAACAGATAGCGCTCGAAGATCGCGCCGACCACGATGCCGAGCACCATCGGCGGCCGCGGCCAGCCAAGCCGCTTCATGATCCAGCCAATCACGCCGAAGAACAGCAGCGAATAAAGATCGCCCCAATCGTGCTCGCCGTCGAAGGCGGCGACGAAAACCAGCGCGATGATCACCGGCAGAAGGACTTCCGGCCGCACGCGCGAGATTTGCGCCAGCCAGCCGCTGCACAAGATGCAGATCACGGCGCCGATGACATGCGCCAGCGTCAGGCTCCACACGATCATGTAAGTAAGATCGAGATGCTTGGTCAGCATATCCGGCCCGGGAGTGAGCCCGTGCATCAGGAAAGCGCCGAGCAGGATGGCCATCGACGCGCCGGCCGGCACGCCGAAGGCGATGGTCGGCACCAAATGGCCGCCTTCCTTGGCATTGTTCGACGCTTCCGGCGCGATCACGCCGCGCACGTCGCCGGTGCCGAAAGTCTCGGAGTTTTTCTCGGTGCGCTGGGCATAGCCATAGGCGATCCAGTCGATCACGGCGGAGCCGATGCCGGGAATGGCGCCAAGCCCGGTGCCGAGCACGCCGCAGCGCAGCACCAGCCACCAGTTGCGCCCCACGTCGCGCACGCCTTCCCATTGGCTGGAGAGATTGATTTTCGGCGCATTGTCGCCGGCGATGCGCTTGCGCGACACCGCGAGTTCGGCAAGCTCGGGGATCGCGAAAATGCCGAGCGTCGCCGGAATGAGCGGCACGCCATCCCAGAGATAAAGCCAGTCGAAGGTCCAGCGCAGCGTGCCGCTTTGCGCGCGCGAGCCGACCATCGCGATCATGAGTCCGAGCCCCGCGGCAGTGAGCCCTTTCAGCGGCGCGCGGCCGGACAGCGTCGCCACCATCGACATGCCGAACAGCGTAAAGGCGAGCAATTCCGGCGAGCCGATCGACAGCATGATCGGACGCAGGATCGGAATGCTGATGGCAAGCACGATGGCGCCGACAATGCCGCCGGCGAGCGAGGAGGCAAAGCCGGCGCCGAAGGCGCGGCCGGCCTCGCCCTTCTTCGCCATGGCGTGGCCGTCGATCACGGTGGCGGCGGCGCCGACATGGCCGGGCACACCGAACAGCACCGCGGTGATAAAATCCGACGAGGTGATCACCGCCGCCATGCCGAGCAGCAGCGCAAACGCGGTATATTCGTCGAGGTTGTAGGTGAACGGGATCAGCATCGCCAAACCGACGACGCCGCTCAGGCCCGGCAGCACGCCGATGGCGAGCCCGATCAGCACCCCGAGAAGCAGCAACAGCAGGCGTGTTGGTTCGAGCAGGAGTTGCAGCGCGTGGAGCGCGCTGGCCAACATATCCGGCTGCATGCGGCGATAACTCCCCTTCCCCTGCCGCCCCTTGGCGGCGCGGCATCGCGCCCGAAACCGGCAGGGGCGTCAAGCCCATAAAGGCGGATGCCGGGTGGGGCTGGACTAGCTTATTGCCGCAGGGCAGAAGCGTGTCCGAGCCACAACAGAATATCAGGGCAGGAACCGAGGAAGGACGCAACGTGGGTACAGGAATTCAGCGCCAGCGCCTTGTCCGCATCATCGCGGCCGTGCTCGTCGCCGTGATCGCGCCCGCCGCCGTCGCATTGGCGCAGAGCATCGAGCAATTCTACAAGGGCCGCGATATGGATCTCTATATCGGCTATTCGACCGGGGGCGCCTACGATTTCTACGCCCGGGTCATCGGCCGCCATATGGGCCTCCATATCCCCGGCAATCCGACATTGGTGCCCAAGAACATGGAAGGCGCCGGCAGTCTGCGCCTCGCTAATTTTCTCTATCGCGTGGCGCCGCCAGACGGCTCGGCGATCGGCACGATCGGCCGCGGAATTGCCTTCGATCCGCTGCTGATCGGCAAGGGCGACGCGTTCGACGCGCAAAAATTCTCCTGGATCGGCAGCGCCAATAACGAAGTCAGCGTCTGCGTGGCGATGAAGGATTCCGGCATCACCAAATTCGAGGACCTGTTCACCAAGGAACTCACGGTCGGGGGCACCGGCACCTCGGCCGACACCGACCAGTTCCCGCGCGTGCTCAACGGCGTGCTCGGCACCCATTTCAAGATCGTCGAGGGCTATCCCGGCGGCAACGATGTGGTGCTGGCGATGGAGCGCGGCGAGGTGAAGGGCCGCTGCGGCTGGTCATGGTCGAGCGTGAAGACGACGCACAAGGATTGGCTCGACGACAAGCGCATGATCGTGCTGGTGCAACTGTCGCTGACCAAGCATCCGGAAATGCCCGACGTGCCGCTCGTGACTGATTTCGCCAAGACCGACGAGCAGCGGGCGATCCTGAAAATGGTCTTTGCGCGCAACGTGATGGGCCGGCCCTATCTGGCGCCGCCGAATCTGCCGGCGGATCGGCTGGCGACGTTGCGCCAGGCCTTCATGGACACAATGAAGGACAAGGACTTTCTGGCCGAAGCCGACAAGACCGAGCTCGAGATCAATCCGGTGTCCGGCGAGGACGTCGAGAAGCTGGTCAAGGACGTTTACGCGACACCGCCCGACATCATCGCCAAAGCCAAAGCGGCTGCAGCGACGCAGTGAGGGTCAACGCCTAACTTTTGCCGGCATCCAGTTCACCGCGCGGCGCGACAGGCGCGCGTCGGGTGTCTCGCCGTCATAGTTCGGCGCGGCGGGCGTTTGCGTAAACGTCGCGCGATCGGCGAGGCAATTCACATTGACGACGGCGCGCGTGCCTGCGGCCGTGTCGCACACCGCGGCGATATAATTGCCGCAGCGGCGGCAGACATAATAATCCGCGGTGCGCGAGCCGAAGCGATAAGGCTCGACCAGGCTCCAATCGTCGGCCCACATTTCGAACACGCCGTCGGGGTCGGCGACGGTGCGGGTATTGTGCGCGCGGCAGAACGAGCAGGCGCAGGCGCGCAGGCCTGAGTCCTGCGCCGCTTTCGCAAGCCGCAGCCGCACATGAATGTTGCCGCAGTGGCAACCGCCGAGATGTTCCATCGGTCCCTCGCTCATAGTTCAAGCGTCCCGCGCATCATCGGCACACAGCGGCCGCCGATCGAGAGCGCACTGATTTCGCCGTTGCGCTTTTCCGCTGTGGCTTCGAGGAGGCTCGGGCGGCCCATATCGACGCCCTGGGCGATACGCAGAGCAAGCATCAGATCGCGCTCGGGCCGCTGGCTCGCCAACAATCCGACAAGCACGACATTGGCGCTGCCGGTCGCGGGGTCTTCGGGCACGCCGAAGAGCGGCGCGAACATGCGCGCCTGGATATCGGCGCCACCGCTTTGGTCTTTGACGTAAAGCAGAATGCCGGTCGCGACATCAGCTTTGATATGGCTGGCAAATACGTCGCGGCGCGGCTGCGCCTTGGCCAGCGCCGCGCGTGTCTTGAGCGCGGCGAAGACGAAAGGCGTGCCGCAGGAGGCGACACAGGGCGCGTGACCGGCGGTCTCGATATCTGCGGCGTCAAGCGAACAGGCGTTAGCGATCAGGTCCGGCGCAATAGCTGCACCGCGCTGCAGCGGCTGCGGCGGCTTTAACTTCGCACCGACCACCGCGCCGCCCTCCTCGATCAAATCGAGACGCACCAACCCGGCTTTCTCCTCGAACAGCATCGGCGCTTTGGCGGCTTTGCCTTGGGCCGCAAACACTCGCGCCGCAAGCACAAAAGCGGTGCCGACATTGGGATGCCCGGCAAAGGGCATTTCCGCGCGCGGGGTGAAAATCCGCACCTGCGCCGTATTTGCCGGGTCTTGCGGCGGCAGCACAAAGGTCGTCTCGGCGAGATTGAACTCGGCCGCAATAGCCTGCATCTGCGCGCTCGCAAGCCCACGCGCGTCAAGCACGACGGCGAGCGGATTGCCGCCGAATTTGGCTGTGGTGAAGACGTCGACGGTGACGAAGTCGATCTGCATCCGGGCTGCCTTGCTTGTCTCCTCAAGCATAGCAGATCGGCGAGCTTGCAAAGGGGCGTCGGCGGACGCCTGCGGCCCCGCGGGTTCGCCTTCTACGTCCCGATGAAGTGCACGAGCTTGTACGATGCCAAATCCACAGTGACGAAGTCATCCGGGCTTTTGGCCGCGGTGCCGTCGCTCGCCGAATGATACTCGAAGCGCAATTGCGTCGGCGTAACGATGACGCGCAAATAGCCGGAATCCTGGTCATCGTAATTTTCGAGTATGACCTGATCGGTCCCCTTCGGAACTTCCATGGATTGCGGCGTGCGCAGCGCGCCGTCGCCGCCCCGCGTCAGTTTGGCAAGTCCGTGGCCGCCATTGCCGCAAACGATATAGGGAATCTGGCTCTGGCCGTGCACGCGGGTGAAGCGCTGGTAGTTATGGGCATGACCCGACAATACCGCATGCGGCCACACGCCGGCCTTGTCACATGCCGCATCGATCTCCTTGATCATCTCCGTGCTCCAGCCATGCATGCTGCCCGCCGTATAAGCAGGGTGATGATGCGCGATGATGAGCGCGCCGTTGAACTTATCGCTTTTCACCCGCCCCAGCGCCGCCTGCAAATAAGCGATCTGCGACTGGCCGATATCGTCGTCGGCAATAATGCCGGGATCTTCCAGCGTGTTGCTGTACAGCGCCAGGATGCGGAGCAGCGGCGCTTCGAATGTATAGAATACGCCGGGCTGAATTTGCGTGGTGCGCGAAAGGCCGCCGGCCTCGGGCGCGACGTCGAATCGCTCCGAGCAAAAATTCTCGAGGAAGGCGGTCAAGGTCGACGCATTTGTACCGGGCGCGACCATGCCGTCATGGTTGCCGGCTAGCGCGACGATCGGCGCCGGATAATTCCGGTAAGGCTCATAAAACTGATCGTAGTAATATTGTCCTTCGCCGAAGCTGTAGATGACATCGCCGAGGTGAAAGAAGAACAGCGGCTTGTGCACTTCATCTTCGCTGAAGTCACTGATCATTTTATCCGCAACCAGGTTCTGATCCCCTGGGCCGCGGGTATTCCCGGTATCGCCGGTGGCGTGAAACACGAGCTGGCCTTTTTGCTTGACCAGATGATTTACGCTGTCCGCACTCGCACCTAATATGTCGGCGAGCGACAGCTGCGGCTCAGGTAAGCCGCGCGGCGCCGGAAACGGCAGCGCCTTGAGCTTGTGCGCCGCGTTGAGCTGGTCGATTTTTTGATAGGCCGGATTGTCGGATGGGTGCCTGATTTTGAACTTTGTGGGGTCAGGCGTCGGCTGCGGTTGGGCGAAGAGCGGATGACCGATATCGGTCGGGCTCGTATTGTCGATCGGCGGGGTCTTGGGTGCCGGTTTTGGCCTGCGCGGCTGCGGTCTGCGGGTCATGCAATTCCTCCAAAAGCGCTTGCGAAGAAACGGCGTTCGGCGGCGTCATGAGGAAGGATAGGCGGCCCGGCGCTTGGCGTCCGGCCATCTGCGACTTTGGATTTATAGTATCAGAAATACAACCACGCGATGACGGTTACGGGCCGCCCGTTACCGATCGGGCAGCAGCCGATCCGGGAACTGATCCGAGTCGTCCTTGAGCGCCACGCCGGACAGTTTTCGCGCGCGCATGGCGCGGAGCAGATGCGTCAGCTTGAAAGCCGCCGTGTCGTAGCCGACGCCGTCGGGGCGGATATTGGAAATGCAATTGCGCTCGGCGTCGGTCGCTTGAGCACTTGGTTGCCACGTCAAATAAGCACCCATGCTGTCGGGCGCCGAAAGCCCCGGACGTTCGCCGATCAGAACCGCGACGCATCGCGCGGCAAGCGCCGTGGCGACGGCATCGCCGGCGGCGACCCGGCCGTGGCGGACGATGACAAGCGGCGCAATTTTGAAGCCTTCGGCGCGCAGCGCTGGCACGACGCGAGAGAGAACGGGTGCGGCGTGACGCTCGACAGCCCGCGCCGACAAGCCGTCGGCAACAACGAAGGCGACATCATAGTAATCGCGATGCGGGGTCAGCGCCGCATCGGCTACCGCATTCAAGCGGCGGCCGAGATCGGGCCGCATCAAATAAGTCTGCCGATCCGCGGCGGCGCTGGTGAGGGAAATGACCGGTACGCCGAGCCCGGACAGGTCCGCCGCCAATTTCGCTTCATCAAGCGTCGCATGCACGGCGTCGCGGGCGCGGGCATGCGCAAGCTGAAAGTCCAGCATTTCACGGGTCGCGAGCGCCGCGCCGGCGCGACGCAAGCCGATGCGCGCCGCAGTGAGACGGCGCAAATCTTTCCACAAGTCGTTATTCCATATGTCGTTCTTAGACATTACGACTTTTGTTTACGCACGATCTTTTCCGAAAACCGGCTCTCCCTTTTCGGAATCATGCGAGAGCAGCGCTCGAAAACTCTTCGGTAATTCGCGCGGGCGAATGCGATCCGCGATGTCGACAAATCCCTGCCGTTTCAGCCAGGCCTCGAATTCCGGGGCCGGGCGGCAGCCATAAAGGTCGCGCATGGCGAGCGCGTCGTGAAACGAGGTGCTCTGATAGCCGAGCATGATGTCGTCGGCGCCCGGAACGCCCATGACGAAATTGACGCCGGAGGCGACCAGAAGCGCCAACAGCGCATCCATATCGTCCTGGTCGGCTTCGGCGTGATTGGTGTAGCAGACGTCAACGCCCATCGGCACGCCGAGGAGCTTGGCGCAGAAATGATCTTCCAGCCCGGCGCGCGTGATCTGCTTGCCGTCGAACAAATATTCCGGGCCGATGAAGCCGACCACGGTGTTGACCAAGAGCGGCTCGAAGGCGCGGGCCACGGCATAAGCGCGCGCTTCGATGGTCTGCTGATCGGCGCCGTGATGGGCATTGGCCGAAAGCGCGCTGCCCTGCCCGGTCTCGAAATACATCACGTTATCGCCCGCGGTGCCGCGATGCAGCGCCAGTGCCGCGTCGCGGGCTTCCTTGAGCAGCGCAAGATCGATGCCGAAACTCTTGTTCGCCGCCTCGGTGCCGGCAATCGACTGAAACACCAGGTCGACCGGCGCGCCCTTGCCGATGAGTTCGAGCGTGGTCGTAACATGGGCCAGCACGCAGCTTTGGGTCGGAATGTCGAGCTTGGTGACGATCTCATCCAGCATCGACAACAGCACATACGCGTTTGCCGGACTGTCGGTCGCCGGATTGATGCCGATCACCGCGTCGCCGGCGCCGAGCAGCAGGCCGTCGAAGATGCTTGCCGCGATGCCGCGCGCGTCGTCGGTCGGATGATTTGGCTGCAACCGCACCGACAAGCGGCCGGGCAGACCGAGCGTGTTGCGGAATGCCGTCACCACCGAACATTTCGCCGCAATCGCCATCAGATCCTGCAAGCGGCAGATCTTGCTCACGGCGGCGACCATTTCCGGCATCAGCCCGGGCGCCAGCGCCTTGAGCACCGGCGCGGTGGTCTCGTCGGCCAGAAGCCAGTCGCGCAAGCCGCCGACGGTCAGGTGCGCCACAACCGCAAAAGCGTTGCGATCGTGGCTATCGATAATGAGACGGGTGACTTCATCGCGCTCATAGGGAACGACCGCCTCGTTCAGAAATGTCGTCAGCGGCAGATCGGCCAGCGCGAATTGCGCGGCGACGCGTTCTTCGCCGCTGTCGGCGGCAACGCCAGCAAGCCGGTCGCCGCTGCGCAACGGCGAGGCTTTAGCTAACAGCGTCTTGAGATCGGCGAAAGTGTAGCGGCTGGTCCCGATCGTTGAGCCATACATGAGAACAGCTTCTCACAAAGCGCGGCCAAACGCGAATGACGTCAATTGGCGATGGCGAAGCCAACCGTAATTCGCACATGCAGTGCGTCCTCGCCGGCCGAGATCGGCACCGGCGCCATGGACGCACCAGCCGCCATGCGCGCCATCATCGGCATCGGCGGCGCAAGACCGGCGTCTTCCGTGATCCACACCACGCGGCCCAGAGCGATACCGGATGCTTTCGCATAAATCTCAGCCTTGCGTTTGGCGTCGGCGACAGCTGCGGCGCGGGCCTGATCGAGCAGCTTTGACGGATCGCTGTGGAGGAACTCGATATTGCCGACATTGGTGACGCCGGCTGTGGCCAAGCGGTCGAGGATATCGCCGGCTTTGCTGATATCGCGGATCGTCACATTGACTTGATTGCTGACGCTGTAGCCCGCGAGCTTCGATTCGTTATGCGGGTCCGCTGGCGTGTAGACCGGCTGTATCGAGAAGCGCGAGGTCTGAATGTCCTTGCCTGCGATGCCGGCATCCTGCAATGCCGACGTGACGGCGGCCATCAGCTTGGAATTGGCGTCGGTTGCTTCTTTCACCGACTTGGCGCGCGTCGTCACACCGCCATTGACCTCCGCGTAATCCGGCGCGGCGCTGATACTGCCCTCGCCGATCACGACAATGCCGCCCTCAGGCCCGGACGACGGCGCCGCCTGTTGCTGCTGGGCTTGAGCTGCACCGGCCGAAGCTGCCGCCGCGATCGCAAAGCCGGCAATGAGACAGGAAATGCGCAACTTCGTAAGACGCGATGCCGTCATCATGACCTCCTTGATTCTCCGCAAATCGGCGCAGAGGTAATGGATACAAAGTGGTCGAAGCGAGGCGCGGCGCAGGCCCGCGCGCGATTTCAATTTTTGCACATGTCCTTTTTCGGAAAACCGGTATCCACTTTTCCGGGACATGCGAAGTCAAGAGCCGCAGCTCAAGGCGCGGTCGCTGAGGCGGCAGTGATTGAGCGGCTTGGCGTTGATGTCAAACAAAGTGCCGGTCCAGGTCGTTGCATCGACGCGGTCCCAGACCATGTAGCCAAAGCCGGAATAGGTCACGGCATTGCCGGCGGTGCGGCCGTTGATGTCGGCGCCGGTCACGCTCGCCGTCGGCATGCCTTCGAGATTGTCGCCGCCGGTGCCGACGACAAGCTGCGCCGGCCGCGCGCCGTTGAAGTCGACCGATTGGAAGAAGTGGATGTGGCCGGCGACATACATCCGCACGCTCGCCGGCATGTCGGCGCCGAGCGCCGCCTGCAGCACCTTGTTCGAGACGATGTTGACCGAAGGATCGCCCGGCTTGGCGAGCATGGCGTTGACCGGCTTGTGCGTGACCAGCCAGGCATTGCTGGGAATCTTGGGCAGCACGTCGAGCAATTGGCTGCGCAGGATCGGCACCTGTTCGCTGTCCGCGCCCGCTGTGTCTTTGACCTTGGCGCTGTCGACGACAAGGAAACCGAAATCGCCGAGCCGCGCCACATAATCGCCGGTCAGATCGCGGCAGGCCTTTTCCAGCGGCGCCGGATCGAGAAAACGAAACCAGCCCTCGCCGGCGCGGCCGCAATCTTCGTGATTGCCGCGCGCCATGATCCAGGGCGCCGCGGCAAACAACGGGGCTGCGGGCGCGAAGAAATCGGCGTTCCATGGCGCCCAGCCGTAGCCCGCGGGACTGCCGGCACAACCGGCATTGCCGGCCGGACAGGCATCTTCGCGATATTCGTAATCGCCGACGTGAATGAAGAGATCGGGCCGCGCCGCGGCGGCCAATGCCGCGATCTTTGCAAACGGCCAGGCGTTCGGATCGTTGCAGGCCTGCCACGGATCGCCGGTCTTGAGGCGGCAGCCGGTGTCGCCGAACATCACGATGCGCTGCGGATTGGGCCGCGGCAGCGGCAGCGGCTTGCCGTCGAGGATCGCCGCGATCGCGCCCGGCGGCACCGCAAGTTCGCAGGCGCGCACCGGAAATTGCGCCGGCGCGACGTTGCCGAAGCTTTGGCCCGGCTCGGCGCGGACCGACATCGGCACGGCAGTGCCGTCGAAGTTTACCGACGGACAGGCATCCTCGGTGACGACGCGCACGCTCGCGGTGCCGTCCGGGCCGAGCTGAACCCATTGTGCGAGAATCTTGGCCCGCGCTTGCGGCGCCGCCAGCACTGCAATCGCCGTAACGATAGCCGTGATCACGGCGCGCTTGCGCTGCCGCATGATCGTTCTCCCCAGCACCGAAGACGCCCCGCAGGAGAATAGTACAGATTTCGCGACAAATGTGCGTCGGGGCGCAAACGAGCGCGCAAGCCCGATCTCAGGAATTCTGCTTAGCCCGCCCGATGCGGCGCGGGCCGTGATCGGTGACGCCGAGATGGGTCTCGAGAGCGGTGCGGTCAGCGGCAAGGGTAGCACTATCCGCCGCGTGGACCACGCAGCCGCGCTCCAAGATGATGGCGCGGTCGGTGACGGGAAGAATCTTTTTCGCGTTCTGCTCGACCAGGATCGCCGACATGCCCTCGTCGCGGATGATCCGGCGCAGCGCCGCCAAGAGCTCGTCGACGATGATCGGGGCGAGGCCCTCAAGCGGCTCGTCGAGCAGCATCACGCGCGGATTGAGCACCAGCGCCCGGCCGACCGCCAGCATCTGCTGCTCGCCGCCGGAGAGCTGATTGCCCAAATTCTGCCGCCGCTCGGATAGCCGCGGGAACATGGTGAAGACCTTGTCCACGGTCCAGCGGCCGGCCTGCGCCACCGCGGTGAGATTTTCCAGCACGGTCAGCGATTTGAAGATGTTGCGCTCCTGCGGCACCCAGCCCACCCCGCTATGGGCGCGCTGATCCGGACGCATCCTGGTAATGTCCTTGCCGTCGAGCGCGATCTTGCCGCCGAAATAATGGGTGACGCCGACCACGGTATTGATCAGCGTGGTCTTGCCCATGCCGTTGCGGCCAAGAAGCGCAATCGCCTCGCCTTCGCGCAGCGACAGCGAGACGTCGGAAAGCACGACCGCCTCGCCATAGCCGGCGCATAATTGCTCGATGGCGAGAAGATCAGGCATCGAGCTCCTCACCGAGATAAACCGCCTTCACCCGCGGATCGCGCGCCACCTCTTCCGGCGCGCCGTCGACGAACAGCGCGCCGTTGACCAGAACCGAAATGCGGTCGGCGAAAGAAAACACGAGGTCCATGTCATGCTCGATCAAAAGTACTGTGACCTCGGCCGGCAGCGCGTCGATGGTGGCGAGCAGCTCGTGGCGCTCGGCTTCGGGCACGCCGGCGGCCGGCTCGTCCAGCAACAGCACCTGCGGCCGGCAGGCGAAGGCGAGCGCGATCTCCAGAAGCCGCTGCTTGCCGTAAGGCAGCACCGAGACGCGATCGAACATCACATCGGTCAGATGGAAACGCTCGATGATCTCGACGATCTCGCCGGTGACGGACGATTTGGTGCCGATGATCCGCCACCAATCGGCGCCGGAACCAAGCCGTTCGGAGACGACAAGCCCGACCAATTCAAGCGGCGTGAGATCGAGAAACAGTTGATTGATCTGAAAGGTGCGCGCCATGCCGAGCCGCACCCGCTCGTGTGGCGACGTATCGGTGATGTCCTTGCCTTCGAGCGTGATGCGGCCGGCGCTCGGCTTAAGCACGCCGGTGAGCAGATTGATGAAGGTGGTCTTGCCGGCGCCGTTCGGGCCGATCAAAGCGTGGCGCGCGCCTTTTTCGACGCTGAGATTGATATTGTTGGTGGCGACGATGCCGCCGAACCGTTTTTCCAGCCCTGTCGTTTGCAGGATCGGCATGGCTCACTTCCCATCCGGCGCAGCAAGTTTCGCCGGACGCGCCACAGCGCGCGAGCCGATGTTCTCGATGGCCGCGCGCGCCGTCGCGATCCAGCCCTGCATGCGGTCGCGGCCGATGAGCACAATGATGACCAGGACAAGGCCGATCCAGAACTGCCAGTATTGCGGCGTGAGGTTGGCGATCCAGTCTTGCAGGAATTTGTAGATCACAGCCCCGATCAGGCCGCCATAAAGATAGCCGGTGCCGCCGATGATCAGCACGAGCAGGAGGTCAGCGGAGCGATCGAGCGAGAACACGTCGAGCGAACAGAACGCCGTGGTCTGCGTGAGCAGCCCGCCGGCAATACCGGCAATGCCGGCCGAGAAGGTGTAGATCGCGACCAGCCGCCATTTGACCGGAATGCCGATGGCGGACGACCGCAGCGAATTGCCTTTCACCGCGCGCAGCGACAGGCCGAACGGCGAATAGACCACGCGGCGCGCCAGCACGAAACAAACGAACAGCACGATCAGGCAATAGACGTAGCCATTGTGACCGTAGAGGTCGAAGCGGAAGCGGCCCAAAATCGGCTGGATATCGACGCCTTGCAGACCGTCGGCGCCGCCGGTGATATTGGAATAGCGGTTGGCGACTTCGCCGAGCATCAGCGACACGCCGAGCGTCACCATCAGCCGCGTCAGATCCGACCCGCGCAACACAAGAAAGCTCGTGACGAAACCGAGCGCGGCGGCAACCAGCCCCGCAGCCATCAGCGCGATCACCGGCTCGTTGATAAAGCCGTATTTGGCGACCAGCCCGGAAAAATATCCGGCAACGCCGAAGAACGCCGCCTGGCCGAGCGAGATGATGCCGGCGTAACCGAGGATCAGATCGAGCGACAGCGCGAACAGCGCCAGGATCGCGGTGTCCTTGAGGATCAGATGCTTGCTCGGGAACAGCCAGATCGTGGCGAAGGCAAAAATCCAGAACGCGATCTCGAGCGGCGACCAGCGGGCGCGGCGCTTCAGATAAGTCGAGACCTGATCGGCGGTCTCGGGATTGGCCGTTTGACTGTCCATGTGAGTGTCCACGGCCGTCACCGCGCCGTCGCGCGGGCGAACAGGCCCTGCGGCCGCCAGATCAGGACGACGATCATGATGGCGTAGATCACGAAGGCGCCGAGCTTGGGCACGTAATATTTGCCGGCGACATCGCCGATGCCGAGCAGGATCGAGGCCAAGAACGGCCCGGTAATGCTCGACGTGCCGCCGACCGTCACCACGATCAGAAAGTAGATCATGTATTTAAGCGGGAAGGTCGGATCGAGGCCCAAGATCTCGGCGCCGAGCGCGCCGCCCAGGCCGGCAAGGCCGGAGCCGAACGCAAAGGTGAGCGTGAACACCGCACCGACATTGATGCCGAGCCCGCGCGCCACGCGCTGATCGTCGACCGCGGCGCGCAACCGCGAGCCGAACCGCGTCCTGTTCAAGATCAACTGCAAGGCGATGGTGAGAAGTCCGCAAATGGCGATAATCAGCAGGCGATATTTGCCCATGCCGACGCCGAATACATTGAACTGGCCCTGCAGCGCCTCCGGGATCTGCACGAATTGCTGCGACGAACCCATGGTGTAGTCGACCGCCGCAACCGACATGAAGACGAGGCCGATGGTGAACAGCACTTGGTCGAGATGGCTGCGGGCATAAACATGAACGTAGAGCGTGCGCTCGAACAAGCCGCCCAACAGCGCGGTCACCACGAAGGCGAGCGGCAGGCCGAGCGCGAACGGCACGCCAAAGCGGTTGACCAGAACGACGGTGCAATAGCCGCCCGCCATGGCGAAGGCGCCATGAGCGAGATTGATGAAATTCATCAAGCCAAGCGTGACAGAGAGCCCGCATGCCAGCACGAACAGAAGCATGCCGTAGGCAACGCCGTCGAACAGGATGGTCAGCATGATTTATTCAACGCCCGTCCCCACTCGTCCTTCCCCCGCCCAGCGGGAAAAGGCACAGGCAACTCTCGGCCACCCTACTCAGTTCTCATCGCCGATGCACGGGCACCGGCTATGGGGGCGTCTTGGTTTGGCTCGGAAGAGCGGCGGGGCCCCCACCCCGCGCGCTTTTCCACATGCCGAAGCTTACTTCGCCGCGGCCTTGATCGGATCCTTGACTGACGGGAAGGTGGCGAATTCCACGTTAAAAAGTTCGCCGTTCTTTTTTGCGACCTTGCGGATATAGACGTTCTGCACGATGTCGCGCGTTTCGGGATCGATGCAGATCGGCCCGCGCGGGCTTTCCCAGCACATGCCCTTGATCGCAGCGAGCAGCGAATCGCCGTCGGTCTTGCCGCCGGTCTTCTTCAGCGCCTCGTACATCAAATGCATGCCGTCATAGGCGCCGACCGCCATGAAATTCGGCCGCATGCCGTTATTGGCCTTTTCGAACGCGGCGACGAAAGCCTTGTTGGCGGCGGAATCGTGATCGGCCGAATAGATATGCGCGGTGACGGTGCCGATCACCGGATCGCCCATGCCGTTCACAAGATCGTCGTCGGTCACGTCGCCCGGGCCGATGATCTTGATGCCGGCCTTGTCCATGCCGCGCTCGACGAACTGCTTGACGAAGATGCCGCCCTGGCCGGACGGCACGAAGACGAAGACCGCGTCGGGCTTCTGGTCGGCGGCACGTTGCAGGAACGGCGCGAAGTCGGGATTGGCCAGCGGGAAAGTGATGCTGTCGACGACTTGGCCGCCCTTGGCGGTGAATTCGGCGGCGAAGGATTTCGCGGCGTCTGCCCCCGGTGCGTAGTCGGACACCATGCTCACCACTTTCTTGATGCCGTTCTGCGCCGCCCAGTCGGCGAGCGGCACGGTCGATTGCGCGAGCGTGAAGCTCGTGCGCGCGATGTAGTCCGATTTCTGGGTGATGATCGAGGTCCCTGCCGCGGTGACGATCTCAGGCGTCTTGGATTCGGTGGCGAGCGGCGCAACGGCCATCGCCGCGGGCGTCACGCCGAAGCCGGCGAGGAAGGTCACCTTGTCGTTGACGATCAGGTCCTGCGCGATGCGCTTGCTGTTATCAGGAACAGCGCCGTCGTCCTTGATGATGAGTTCGATTTTCTTGCCGGCAACAGTGTCGCCGTTCTGCTGCATGTAAAGCTTGGCGCCGGCGGCTTCTTGTTTGCCGGTCGATTGCTGTTGGCCGGTCATCGGCAGAATGAAACCGATCTTGACGTCTTGCGCCTGCGCCGCGCTTGCGGCCGCAGCGATTGCCGTGGCGGCGCTCGCCGCCAGCAAAAAGTTATTAAATTTCATAGAGTTCCTCCCGGAGCCTTTGAATTGGATAGGCGATTGGCGCGCATACCAACATTTGACACCGGCATTGTCCAGTTAGCGCTTTGTCTCATATCGCCGCTGCGGTTAATGCCGATGCCGCGATGCAAAAGGAGCTGGCGCGGACGGACTTTCCGCGGGGTCATTGTCCCGCGCCGGTCTGTTATTTGAGCATGATCTTTCCGAACGGCCGCGTGGTGTTTCTGGATTGTTTCTAGTCGATCTTAAGACCGGCGGCTTTGATGACAGGTCCCCATTTGTCGTAATCGTCACGCGTGATCTTGGCGAGCGCGTCCGCGGTCGAGCCAATCGGCGTGGCGCCAAGCTGTAACAGCTTGGCCTGCATGGCGGGCGTATGCACCGCGTCGGCGCAATCCTTGGCAAGCTTGGCTTGGAGCGCTGCTGGCAATCCGGCCGGCGCAAAGACGCCCCACCACACGCCGGTGTCATAGCCGGGCACGCCGGTCTCGGCGATAGTCGGCACATTGGGTAGAACCGGCGAACGCTCAGCGGTTGTCACACCAAGCGGACGCACTGTCGCGGCCTGAACCTGGCCGAGCGATTCCGGAATGTTGTTGAAGGTCAGCGGAATCTGCCCGCCGACCAGATCGGCCAGAGCCGGCGCGCCGCCTTTATACGGCACCGGCGTGATCTCGACCTTGGCCATGTATTTGAACAATTCGCCGGACAGGTACGGCGACGTGCCGTTGCCGGCATGGCCGTAAGACAACGCGCCGGGCTTGGCGCGCGCGGCGGCAATGACATCGTTCACCGATTTGAACGGCGAGTCGGCGCGGACCAGCAGCATGTTGGGCGAGGAGCCAATTTGCGAGATCGGCGTGAAGTCCTTGAACGTGTCGTAAGGCAGCTTGTCGTAGAAATGCGGCAACAGGGCATGGCCGGAGGCGACAAGGATCAGCGTGTAGCCGTCCGGCGCGGCCTGCACCAAAGCCTGTTCGGCAATGATGCCCGCGGCGCCGGGCCGGTTCTCGATGACGACGGATTGATTCCACGCCTTGCCGAGCGCGTCGCCGAGCGTGCGCGCCACGATATCGACCGCGCCGCCGGGGGGATAAGGCACGTAGATATGGACGGGTTTTGACGGATAAGCGTCTTCGGCGGAAGCCACGGCAGCGAAGGCCGCAAACAACAGCGCAACAACAAATACGCGAGCGAAAGCACGCATAAAAAATCCTCCCCGAATTTTGTTCTTGGGGAGGACTATAGCGGAGAATCGCGCAGTCAGTCAGGCTTAAGCGTGCGCCTTGCGCTGCGGGTCGATGATGCTTTCGAGCTTGCCGAGCACATGCATGCACGGCAGGAGCTGCTTCAAGCTCGCATTCGGCTCGCGCTTTTCTTTGATCGCGGCGACGAATTCGCGGTCCTCGAGTTCGATGCCGTCCATCGACACGTCGACCTTCGAGACGTCGATCTTGTTGTCCTTGCCGTCGGACAGGTCGTCGTAGAACGCCTTGTAGGTGCCGTTGTCGCAGATGTAGCGGAAGAACGAGCCGATCGGGCCGTCATTGTTGAACGACAGCGACAGCGTCAGGATCGCGCCGGACGGCGTCCTGGCGACGATGCCCATGTCCATCGCGATATTGAGCTGCGGATGGATCGGGCCCTGCACCGCGTAGCAATCGGAAATGTTTTCACCGGCCTGGTACTGGAACAGATCGATGGTGTGGGCGGCGTGATGCCACAACAGATGATCGGTCCAGCTGCGCGCATTGCCGGCGGCATTGATGTTCTTGCGCCGGAAGAAATAGGTCTGCACGTCCATCTGCTGGATTTTCAGCTCGCCCTTGACGATCTTCTTGTGGATGTATTGGTGGCTCGGATTGAAGCGCCGCACATGGCCGCCCATGGCGATGACGCCGGTTTCCTCGGCGATTTTCACCAGGTTCTCGGCGTCTTCGACGCTGTCGGTCACCGGGATTTCGACGAGCACATGCTTGCCGGCGCGCATCACCTGCTCGCCCTGGCGGAAATGCATCTTGGTCGGCGTGGTCAGGATCACCGCGTCGGCGCGCTTGATGCCTTCGGAGAGATCGCCGGTGTAATGCGGAATGCCGTATTTCTTGGCGACTTCGGCGGTTGAATCCTGATTGCCGCCGACCAGCGACGTCACCTCGACGCCCTGGATGCGTTTCAACGCATCAAGATGCTTCTGGCCGAACGCGCCCTGCCCCGCTACGCAAATTTTCATCACATGCCTCTTGGACTACCTGAAATGTTTTGCCGTATCTCCGCCGTCATGGCCGGGCTTGTCCCGGCCATCCACGTCTTCGGATCGCGCGCCTCAAGACGTGGATGCCCGGCGATAGGCGAGCGAAGCGACGCCGTCCTTTGTACGTCTATGGCCGGGCATGACGCGTGTCTCTTGTTAGCTGCGAATGCGATCGACCTTAGCGCTCGCCGCGGCGCGTTTGTGCTTCGCCGCCGGCTTGCGCTTGCCCGCGCTTTTGCGCGCCTTGTTCTCGAGAATGATATGGCCGACCGCGGTGTTCGACGCCGGCACGGTGTAGAAGCGATAGACTTCATCCACCTTGTCGTCGAGCGCGCCGCGCATGATGAGCCACATCACCATTTCGATGCCTTCGGCGCCGGCCTCGCGCATATATTCGAGATGCGGGATCTTGACGAGCTTCTTGGGGTCCTTCGACAGATTGTCGAGGAAGGCCTTGTCCCACTTGCTATTGATCAGGCCCGCGCGCGGGCCGGAAATCTGGTGCGACAGGCCGCCGGTGCCGAAGATCACGACGCGCAGATCGTCGGGGAAGGATTCCACCGCCTTGCGGATCGCCTTGCCCAGCATGTAGCAGCGATGGCCGGTCGGCGGCGGATACATGACCACGTTGACCGCCAGCGGAATGACCGGGCACGGCCAATGGCCGTCCTTCTCGATCTTGCCGAACAGAAGGTTCATCGGCACCGTCATGCCGTGGTCGATTTCCATCTTGTTGCAGATGGTGAGATCGAACTCGTCGAGAATGCAGGACTGCGCGATATGCGAGGCGAGCGCCGGGTGGCCTATCGCCACCGGCACCGGCCGCGGGCCCCAGCCCTCATCCGCCGGCGGGAATTCCGGGGCGCAACCGAGCGCAAACGTCGGGATCATCTCGACCGAGAACGCCGAGGCGTGATCGTTGTAAACGACGATCGCGACATCCGGCTTGGTCTCGCGCATCCATTCTTGCGACTTCACGAAGCCCGAGAAAACGCGCTTCCAATAGGGCTCCTCGGTCTTGCCATTGTCGATCGCCGCCCCGATGGCGGGAACATGCGATGAACCTATTCCTGCGATGATCCTGGCCACGGTGTCACTTCCGTTTCTTCGATTTGGGTTTGGATTTTCCGACCTTGGCTTTCGCTGCGGTCTTTGCGGTTGCTTTGGCTTTGGCTTTGACCGTCACCTTCGCGGCCTTTTTCGCCGGCGCCGCCTCGAGATATTTGGACGGCTTGTTCTTGCCGGTGCGCGAGCGATTGCCTTCGACCGAACGGCCGCCCTTGAGCATCATGTCGGCATAATCGGGCTGCGTCGCGCCGGTCATGACGGCCGCCAAGTGCTGGAACGAATGGCCGTCAGTCGCGCCAAGTTTGGCGGTGAAATAGATGTTGCCGCCAAGTTCCAGCATCCGGTTGTAGTCGCGCTTGAGCACGGCGTCGGCCTGCTCCGGCGTCAGCTTGAACTTCTTGAGATATTCCGCCTCGTTCGCCTTGAAGGCCTTGCGGTTGGCGTCCTTCATCAGCGACATGCAGAACATATTGATGCCGAACCCTTCCCGGGACCGTTCGGCGTCGAACACAAACGTGCCCGGGATGTCGTCGTAATCGTGTTGTTCTCGGGCCATCGGCCGTCTCCTGATTGGGTTGACATATATAGCGCGGAGAAGCTTGGCAACGTAAGCCTCCTCTCGCGCTCGCGTCATGCGAAAGCGGGGGTCTCACGCAAGAAATAATTTAGAATCCCTGCAAGCTAGCCGGCGTCGGTCTACCCCCAATAAAGCCGTATCGGGTTGTCGACCAACAGTTTCTGTTGGGCCGCAGCCGTGGTCGCGATCTTGGGGATGTAATCGACCAGGACGCCGTCGTCGGGCGCTTCCTTCTTCATATTGGGATGCGGCCAATCGGTGCCCCAGATCACGCGGTCGGGGAAATGCTCGACCAGCGCCTTGCCGAACGGAACCACATCGTCATAGGGCGGCCCGGCGAGGCTCATGCGTTCCGGGCAGGTCGCCTTCACCCAGAAATTCTTGTGCTTATCCATCAGATCGTGGAAGCGCTGGTTCTCCGGGTCGTTGACGCCCTTCTTTACCGTCGGCGTGCCCATGTGATCGACCACGACGGTCGTGGGCAGCGACGTGAAAAAGCTCTCAAGTTCCGGCAGGTCCGGCATTTCGAAATAGACCACGACGTGCCAGCCGAGCTTGTCGACGCGGGCGGCGATCCGCTGCAGCACATCGCGCGGGGTGAAGTCGACCAGCCGCTTCAGGAAGTTGAAGCGCACGCCGCGCACGCCGGCTTTGTCCATCCATTTCAATTCGTCGTCGGTGACCTCTTCGCCGACAAAAGCAACGCCCTTGGCCCGGCCGTTCGACGAGTCGAGCGCGTCGACCATGGCGCTGTTGTCCTTGGAATGGCACGACGCCTGGACGATGACGTTCTTGTCGAAGCCGAGAAAGTCGCGCAGCGCGAACAGCCTTTCCTTCGGCGCATCGCAGGGCGTGTATTTGCGCTCCGGCGCATAAGGAAACTTCGCCTCCGGTCCGAAGACATGGCAATGCGCATCGACCGCACCCGCCGGCGGCTTGTATTTCGGCTTCGACGGGTTGGGATGGAAAGGAATGTAACCGGGCGACATCGGCACGCGAGAGTTCTCCATATTCAAGTGAGGCGCCCCGCGGATGCAGGGCATCGAGGAACAAGCAGTGAATTATTCAGACCCGCTCCACCGCGAGCGACACGCCTTGGCCGACGCCGACGCACATGGTGGCGAGTGCGCGTTTGCCGTGGCGCTTCTCCAGCCCGTGCACCGCCGTCAGCGCCAGCCGCGCTCCCGACATGCCGAGCGGATGGCCGAGCGCGATCGCCCCGCCGTGCGGATTGACGTAGTCGGCATCGTCGGGCACGCCGA
This sequence comes from uncultured Alphaproteobacteria bacterium, assembly GCA_963746715.1. Classification (GTDB taxonomy): domain Bacteria; phylum Pseudomonadota; class Alphaproteobacteria; order Rhizobiales; family Xanthobacteraceae; genus BOG-931. Next base: position 169,709 of record CAVVCW010000015.1, read on the forward strand.
GCTGGCGCAGACAGGCGAGCCCCTGCGCGGCGAAGGCCTCGTTGATCTCGATCAGATCGAAATCGGTGATCTTTAGTCCGAGCCGCTCCATCAGTTTTCGCGTCGACGGCACTGGACCGATACCCATGATACGCGGCGGCACACCGGCCGACGCCATGCCGAGCACACGGGCGCGCGGCGTCAACCCGTGCGTCTTCGCGGCGTCCTCGCTCGCCAAGATGATCGCGGCGGCGCCGTCATTGATGCCCGACGCATTGCCTGCCGTCACGGTGCCGGGATTGCGCGCGATGGGTTTGAGCTTCTGCAGATTTTCGATCGTGGTGTCCGGCCGCGGATGCTCGTCCTCGCAGCAGGTGGTCGGACCGGCTTTGCCGTTGGCCACCGGGACCGCAACGATCTCTTTGGTGAAATAGCCGAGCGCGATGGCCTTGGCGGCGCGCTGCTGCGAGCGCAGCGCAAACGCATCCTGGTCGGCGCGGGTGACCTGGAATTCCTCGGCGACGTTCTCGGCGGTCTCGGCCATGGAATCGACGCCGTATTGCGCCTTCAAGAGCGGATTGATGAAGCGCCAACCGAGCGTGGTGTCGAAAATTTCCGCCGAGCGGGAGAACGCCTCGCCGGCCTTGCCCATCACGAACGGCGCCCGCGTCATCGATTCGACGCCGCCGGCAATGGCGAAATCCATTTCGCCGGTGCGGATCGCGCGTGCGGCGTCGCCCACGGCATTGAGGCCGGAGGCGCAGAGCCGGTTGACGGTGACGCCTGGGATCTTATCGGGCAGGCCGGCCAGCAACAGCGCCATGCGCGCGACATTGCGGTTGTCCTCGCCGGACTGATTGGCGCAGCCGAGAAACACTTCATCGAGCCGCGACCAGTCGGCCTTGCTGTTACGCGCGACCAGCGCCTTGATCGGCACCGCGGCGAGATCGTCGGTGCGCACCTTGGCGAGCGCCCCGCCATAGCGGCCGATCGGGGTACGCGCGGCGTCGCAAATGAACACTTCTCGCATCGGCCGCTCCGTATGTCGGGCCCGTTCAGATTTAGATGGAGCATGATCTTTCGGGAAAACCGGTTTCCACTTTTCCGGATCATGCCCGCGCAGGCTATTTACGGGCCACCGCGGAACGGGTCAAATGGCCCCGTTTGCCGCCACCGTCAATAACAGCGAACGCCCCAACGAACGCCCAATGAGCGCAGGCCCCGAAGCCGAATTTGCCGAATTGGCGGCCAGCCTGCCGCCGACATTGAAGGCGGAACAGCACGGCGCCGTCGCCGTGCTAAAGCTTGCGCGGGCGCAAAAGCGCAATGCGCTCGACGATCCGACCGTTCTCGGCATCGAGACCTTCTTCTCGAACCTGCCGGAAGACATCCGCGCCGCGGTGATTGCGGGAGAAGGCGAGCATTTTTCGGCGGGCCTCGATCTCAGCGAACTCTCCGAGCGCAACACCTTCCAAGGCGTCGAACATTCGCGCTCCTGGCACCGCGCTTTCGAGCGCATCGAGTTCGGCAGCGCGCCCGTGGTGGCCGTGCTTCACGGCGCGGTGGTCGGCGGCGGGCTCGAATTGGCCGCCGCAGCCCATGTCCGCGTCGCCGAGCGTTCGGCCTTCTACGCGCTGCCCGAAGCGAGCCGCGGCATCTATGTCGGCGGCGGCGGCTCGGTGCGGCTGCCGCCTCTGATCGGCACCGCGTGCGTGATGGACATGATGCTGACCGGCCGCACGCTCTCTGCCGAAGAAGGCCAGACCATCGGGCTCACCCAATATCTGGTCGACGAAGGCCAGGGTCTCGCCAAAGGCATGGAGCTCGCGCACCGCATCGCCGGCAACGCGACATTCACCAACTTCGCCGTGACGCATCTGTTGCCGCGCATCGCGCGCAGCGACCCGTCGGCGGGTTTCGTCGCGGAATCTCTCGCGGCCGCCATCGCGCAGGGCGATGAGGAGGCGAAAGCCCGGCTGAAGGCATTTCTTGAAAAGCGCGCGCCGAAAGTGACGCGAAGCTGAAGATGGCCCGATCTTGACATGGCTCGATCTTGACATGGCCCGATCTTGACATGGCCAGCGCAACGACGCTGACCGAAGACACTCGGCCGCCGCTGCGGCCGGTCAAACTCGGCGCGCCCGACGTCGTGATCCAGCAGCGTGCCGACGGCGCAATCCTGATGCGCTCGCCGCAGCAATTGCCGCCGCATCCGCAAAAACTCACCGAGCGCCTGGTGCATTGGGCGCGCGCCGAACCGGAGCGCATCTTTATCGCCCAGCGCGATGTCGCAGGCAGCTGGCGCACGCTGACTTATGCGCAGACGCTTGCGGCGGTGCGCGCCATCGCCGCGACGCTGCTTGAGCGCAAGCTTTCAGCGGAACGGCCGATCGCCATTCTCTCCGGCAACGACATCGAACACGCGCTCCTCGCGCTCGCGGCGATGCATGTCGGCATCCCCTATGCGCCGATCTCGGTGCCCTATTCGCTGCTGTCGCAGGATTTCGGCAAGCTCAAAGCCATTATCAATATTCTCACCCCCGGCCTCGTCTTTGCCGCCAACGGCGCCGCTTTCGCGCGTGCCATTGCCGCCGCGGTGCCCGCGAATATCGAGATCGCGGTGACCGCCAATCCGCTTGCCGACCGGCCGACGACTTTATTCGCGGCGTTCTTGGCGACACCACCGGCCGCGGCCGTTGAATCCGCGCATGCGGCCGTCACCGCGGAGACCATCGCCAAGGTGCTGTTCACCTCGGGCTCGACCGGCCAGCCGAAGGGCGTGATCAATACGCAACTGATGCTGTGTGCCAACCAGGCGATGATCCGCGGCGGACTTGCTTTCCTTGCCGACGAGCCACCGGTGCTGATCGACTGGCTGCCGTGGAACCACACGTTCGGCAGCAACCACAATTTCGGCATCGTGCTCGACAATGGCGGCTCGCTTTATATCGACGAGGGCAAGCCGCTGCCCGGCGCGATCGACGCGACCGCGCGCAATCTGCGCGACATTGCGCCGACCATCTATTTCAACGTGCCCAAGGGCTTCGAGATGCTCTTGCCCTATCTGACGGCGGAGCCGGCGCTGCGCGAGAAATTCTTCAGCCGATTGAAAGTCCTGTTCTATGCCGGCGCGGCGCTGCCGCAGCACGTGCTCGATGCTTATCACCGCCTCGCTTACGAGACCGTGGGCGAGCGCATCCTGTTCATGTCGAGCCTCGGCTCGACCGAAACCGCGCCGGCGGCGCTCGCCTGCAGCTGGGAATCCGAGCGCGCCGCCAATATCGGCCTGCCGCTGCCCGGCGTCGATCTTAAGCTCGTGCCATGCGAAGGCAAGCTCGAAGCGCGGCTCAAGGGCGCCAATATCACGCCCGGCTATTGGCGGGCGCCGGCGCTCAATGCCGACGCCTTCGATGACGAGGGCTATTACAAGATCGGCGATGCGCTGAAATTCGCCGACTCGGCCGATCCGGCCAAGGGGCTGTTGTTCGACGGCAGGCTTTCGGAGGATTTCAAGCTCGCCACCGGCACCTGGGTCAGCGTCGGGCCGTTGCGCGCCGCCTTCATCGCGCATTTTGCCCCGCTCGTTCGCGATGTGGTCTTCGCCGGCGCCGATCGCGACGATGTCAGCGCGCTGGTGTTTCCCGATCTCGACGCCTGCAAGAAACTCGCGTCCGGTCTCGCGCCCGATGCTCCAGCGCAATCATTGCTGGCCGACGCGCATGTCGCGGCCGCCTTCGCCCGCTTGCTCGACAGTTTCGTCGCGGCAAGTACCGGCACCTCGAACCGCGTCACGCGCATGATCCTCCTCGCCGAGCCGCCCTCGCTCGATATTGGTGAAATGACCGACAAAGGTTCGATCAATCAGCGCGCGGTGCTTGCCCATCGCAAAGCTTTAGTTGATGACCTTTACGCCGCGGTGTCGCCGCGGCACGTCATTGTCGCAGATCGGCAAACCGCACAGGTGCATTGAAGATGGATATCAAAGGACAGGGCGCGCAAAGAATTGCAGCGATCGTCACCGGCGGCGCTTCCGGGCTCGGCGCCGCGACCGCGCGCATGCTGGCGAAGGCCGGCGCCAAGGTTGCGGTGCTCGACGTGAACAAGAAAGCTGCGGGCGAAGTCGCCGGCGAGATCAACGGCATCGCCATCGATTGCGACGTAACCGATGCCGCCGCAACCGACAAGGCCATCGCCAAGGCTGCCGCCGATCACGGCCCGGCGCGCATCGTGATCAATTGCGCCGGCGTCGGGCCGGCCAAGCGCATTGTCGGCCGCGACGGGCCGATGCCGCTCGAGGAATTTTCCAAGGTCGTCGCGATCAATCTGATCGGCACGTTCAATGTGATGCGGCTTGCTGCGGCGAAAATGCAGAACCTCGAACCGATGCAGGACGGCGAGCGCGGCATCATTGTCTGCACTGCCTCCGTCGCCGCCTATGACGGCCAGATTGGCCAAGCCGCTTATGCCGCCTCGAAGGGCGGCGTGGTGAGCCTGGTGCTGCCGGCGGCGCGCGAATTCGCCCAGTTCGGCATTCGCGTCACCGGGATAGCGCCGGGAATCTTCACCACCCCGATGCTGCATGCGCTGCCCGAAGCCGCGCAACAAAGCCTTGCCGCCGCAGTGCCGTTTCCAAAGCTCCTTGGGCAGCCGCCCCAATATGCCGCTCTGGTACTGCACATGATCGAGAACCGCTATCTTAACGGCGAAGTGGTGCGGCTCGACGGCGCGTTGCGCATGGCGCCCAAATAGCAGCGTGACGTCATCTTTTCCCTCTTGACGCAATTTCGCAGGACCAAACAATAATGTTCAGCAACACCCGGCATTTGCGCATCGAATGGGGCGACTGCGACCCCGCGGGCATCGTGTTCTATCCGCGCTATTTCGCGATGTTCGACACCTCGACGACGGAGATGATGGAAGCCGCGATCGGCATGAGCAAATTCGACTATCTGAAAGCCTTCAAATTCATCGGCCATCCGATCGTCGAAACCCGCGCCATTTTCCGCATCCCCAACCGCTTCGGCGACCGGGTCGCGATCACGACCTCGATCGCCAGTCTCGGCAAATCCAGCATCAAGATCGAACATCGCCTGATGAAAGGGGACGACATTTCGGTCGAAGGCTTCGAGACGCGCGTTTTTGTCGCTCCCGATCCGGCCGACCCCGAGCGGCTCAAGGGCCAGCCCATCCCGGCGGAATTTGTCGCGCGGCTGACGCATAGCAAATAGCGCAAGGACCGCGCCCAAGGCGGAACTGGCGTTGGCGTCTCTTGCCGCCCGGCAGCGTGGATATGCTAGAAGCGAGCCGCAAAAGGGAGATGAACGCCGATGCGAGTTGACGCGTATACCCACTTTTTTCCGGAACGCTTCTTCACCAAGCTCAATGAAGTCGCTGGTGACTATAAGGATATGGGCAAGCGCATCCGCTCGCTCCCGGCTTTGTTCGATATCAATGTGCGCAAGAAGATCGTCGACGGCCACAAGGATTATCAGCAGATCCTGTCCTATCCGCAGCCGCCGGTCGAAAAATTCGCCAAGTCGCCGGCCGATATCGACGAGTTCTGCAAGATCATAAATGACGGCTTCGCCGAACTGACGGCGAAGGAAAAGGATCACTTTCCGGGCTGGGTGGCGCAGGTCTCGCTTGCGGCAAAGGATGCCGGCGTTGCGGAAGCCGAACGCGCGCTGAAGAATGGCGCGCTCGGCGTGCAGATCTACACCAATGTCGCCGGCAAGCCGCTCGATCGTCCGGAATATCTGCCGTTCTTCAAAAAGATGAACGAACTCGGCGCCCCGGTCTGGCTGCATCCGGCGCGCGGCGCCGAGATGCCGGATTACATCGACGAGAAGAAGTCGCTCTACGAAATCTGGTGGACCTTCGGCTGGTCCTATGAAACCGCCTGCGCCATGATGCGGCTGGTCTATTCGAAGATCATGGACAACCATCCGAACCTGAAAATCATCACCCACCATTTCGGCGGCATCGTGCCGATGCTGGAAGGCCGCATCGGCCCCGGCAACGACGTGATGGGATCGCGCACCACCGACGAAGATTATGTCTCGCTGCGCAAGAGGCTGAAGAAGCGCCCGCTCGATTATTTCAAGCAGGATTTCTGGGCCGATACGGCTGCGTTTACCGCGGTGCCGGCGACCAAGGCCGGCATGGAATTCTTCCCGATCGACAAGATCGTGTTCGCGTCCGACTGCCCGTTCGATCCGGAAGGCGGCACCCTGTTTCCGCGGGTGACGCTGGAAATCCTCAACTCGCTGAAGATGGACAAGACCACCCACGACAAGGTGTTCTATAAGAACCTCGAAGCGGTCACCGGCAAAAAGCTTGTGAAATAGAGGTTTATTCGATCTGCGGAGGTCGCCCGCGATGGACGTGAAAGTGACCGACGTGACTGAACGAAGCGAAGCGGCGGCGGACACCTCGCAGTGCCCGGTCCGCCGCTTTCCGCTCAATCAACCGGAAGGGCACGAGGCCCCGGTGCCGCGCTATTCGGCCGCCGTCGCGGCGAAAGTCGCGGTGCTGTTTCTCGGGCTGCAAACGAAGGCCGACGCGCTGCCGGACGCCGGCTTGAGCGAATTCCTTGCGCGCATCGCCAAGGAAACCGCCGCGCCGGTCTATACCGATCAGGCAACCTATACCGACCTGCAAGGCTACGTGAATCGCGTCGCCGCGCTCTATTGGCTCGACATCGCGCAATTTCGGGCATGGCTCGAAATCTCCGGCCGTCAAAAGCTGGCGCGCCCGCATGCGGGGCGAGACTTCGGTCGGGCTGTGGTGGGAGCCGGTCGTGGTCGATGCGCGGCGCATGGAGACGATCACGTTCAAGGAATTCCGCCGCGGCTTTTCCGGCTGTCCGGCGATGGGGCTGAACTCGACCGATCACACCGGGTATTGGGGCGCAGCGCGCGACCGCATTCCCGGCGCCGGCGACGACCCGTTCGAGGCAACGGTTGCGACCGGCGAACGCTGCCCGATCACCGGCTCGTCCTATCGCCAGGTGCAGCCGCCGAAAAATATGTGCGTGATCCGCTCCGGCGTGTCCTGGGAGAAATGCGACGGCGAACAACTCAAGGACTGGCACGAGCGCATCAAGCCGAAGCTCGATGCCGGCATGACATATCTGCGTGAGAATCCGGCGGCGACCGGCTGCTTCTCGCTGCGCCAGGTTGAATCCATTTCACCGGACGGCGCCAAAATCGCCGAAGCCTATTCGCTCGGCGCCTTCGTCTCGATGGGGCATCTCGAAACCTGGAGCAAGGACCATCCGAGCCATCTGGCGATCTATACCAGCGCGTTGGCGGCCCGAAAGAAATTTCAAGAGAAACTGCAGCTCCATACCTACAACGAGATCTTCATCCTCGAAGCCGACAATCCGCCGTTCGAGTATTTCAACTGCCATCCGCAGACCGGCCTGCTCCCGTTCGCCGACAAGCTCGGCGCAAAGGCGTAAGACCGCCTTTTTTCCGGCGAATCCAACTCTTGCGAACTTAATCGTGGATGTCCGGCGCGAAACCGGACAGAGCGGACCGTTTTTTGCTAGCGTGCCGCCGCATGGACGCCGCCCGCACCATCATGACTGACGAACCGGACCCCGCGCCCGAGGCGCCGGCCAGCGATGCCGGCCGAGTCACGGCCAAAGCCGGCGATGATATCGCCCGCGTGACACCCATGATGGAGCAATATATCGAGATCAAAGCCGCCAATCCGGATTGCCTGTTGTTCTACCGGATGGGCGATTTCTACGAAATGTTCTTCGGCGATGCCGAAGTTGCCTCGCGCGCGCTCGGCATCATGCTCACCAAGCGCGGCAAGCATCTTGGCCAAGACATTCCGATGTGCGGCGTGCCGGTCGAGCGCGCCGACGAATATCTGCATCGCCTGATCGCGCAGGGCCATCGGGTCGCCGTCTGCGAGCAGCTTGAAGATCCGGCCGAGGCGAAGAAGCGCGGCGGCAAGAGCGTGGTGCGGCGTAATGTCGTGCGGCTCGTCACAGCGGGCACGCTCACCGAAGACACGCTGCTTGACGCCACGCGCAACAATTATCTGTTGGCGCTGGTGCGCAGTCGTGCTTCGGCCGGCGACGACCGTTTCGCGCTGGCCTGGATCGACATCTCGACCGGCGAATTCCGCGTCGCCGAATGCGACCGCGCCAGTATCGGCGCCGAAATTGCGCGCATCGAACCCGGCGAGGTTATCGTTTCCGACGCGCTTTATAGCGATCCGGAGCTTGCGCCGATCCTGCGCGCACAGCCGGCGGTGATGCCGCTCACCCGCGACGTGTTCGACGGCGCCACCGCCGAGCGGCGGCTCTCGACCTTCTTCGGCGTGGCGACGACAGCGTCGTTCGGCACCTTCTCGCGCGTCGAGCTGACCGCCGCTGCCGCCGCTGTCACCTATATCGAGCGCACGCAGCTCGGTAAACGGCCGCCGCTGTCGGTGCCCGCGCGCGAAGCAGCCGGCGCGACGCTCGCGATCGATCAAGCGACGCGCGGCAATCTCGAACTCGTCCGCACCATTGCCGGCGAGCGCCGCGGCTCGCTGCTGGCCGCCATCGATCGCACGCTGACCTCGGCCGGCGCGCGGCTGTTGGCGCAGCGGCTCGCCGCCCCGCTGACCGATCCGAATGAGATCGCGCATCGTCTCGACACTGTCAGCACTTTTGTCAGCGACGGCGCAGCGCGTGCCGATTTGCGCGCACTGCTCAAGGCCGTGCCCGACCTGGCGCGCGCTTTGGCGCGGATCGCCGTCGCCCGCGGCGGCCCGCGCGATCTGGCTGCCATTCGCGACGGCATTCTGGCCGCGGCCGAGTTTGCGGCACGGCTTGCGGCGATGGTGGATATTCCGCGCGAGCTTACGCAAGCGATCGATTCACTGCGCCGGCCCGATGCCGCGATCGCTGCCGAACTCGCCAATGCACTCTCCGATGAACTGCCGGCGTTGCGCCGCGACGGCGGCTTTGTCCGTGCCGGTTTCCTCCCGGCGCTCGACGAGGCGCGCGCCTTGCGCGACGAATCCCGCCGCGTCATCGCCGCGCTGCAAGTGAAATATGCCGAGACGACCGGAGTACGCGCATTGAAGATCCGGCACAATAATGTGCTCGGCTATTTCGTCGACGTGTCCGCTCAGCATGGCGAAAAACTCCTGTCGGCGCCGCTCAACGCAACCTTCATTCATCGCCAGACCACCGCCGGCCAGGTGCGCTTCACCACCACCGAGCTCGGCGAACTTGAATCCAAGATTGCGACCGCCGCCGAACGGGCGCTCGCGCTCGAGCTCGAAGTCTTCGAGCAGCTTGCCGCGACCGTTACCACGGCGAATGCCGAGATCAAGGAAGCCGCCAGCGCGCTGGCGATGCTCGATGTCGCAACCGCACTCGCAGCGCTCGCGGTCGAACGTGATTACATCCGGCCTGAGGTCGATAGTAGCTTGGCTTTCGCCATCACCGGCGGCCGGCATCCGGTGGTCGAGCAGGCGCTCGCCAATGATGGCGGGCCGTTCGTGGCCAACGATTGCAATCTGTCTCCGCCCGAAGCGGCAAAGGCCGGCCGCATCTGGCTGATCACCGGTCCGAACATGGCCGGCAAATCGACTTTCTTGCGCCAGAACGCGCTGATCGCGGTGTTGGCGCAGATGGGAAGTTTCGTCCCGGCGAAAGCTGCGCATATCGGCGTCGTCGACCGGCTGTTCTCGCGTGTCGGCGCCGCCGACGATCTAGCCCGCGGCCATTCGACTTTCATGGTCGAAATGGTCGAGACCGCCGCCATCCTCAATCAGGCCGGCGAGCGGGCGCTGGTCATTTTGGACGAGATCGGCCGCGGCACGGCGACGTTCGACGGGCTTTCCATCGCCTGGGCCACCATCGAGCATCTGCACGACAACAATCGCTGCCGCTCACTGTTTGCGACCCACTTCCACGAAATGACGGCGCTGGCGAGCAAACTCAAGCGGCTGCACAACGCCACCATGCGGGTGAAGGAATGGCAGGGCGACGTCGTGTTCCTGCACGAAGTCGTGGCGGGAGCCGCCGACCGCTCCTATGGCATTGCCGTGGCGAAGCTCGCGGGCCTGCCGCCGAGCGTGATCGAACGGGCCAAAGTGGTGCTGGCGCAGATCGAGGCCGAGGATCGCACCTCGCCGACGCGGCGGCTGATCGACGACCTGCCGCTGTTTGCCGCCGTGCGCCAAGGTTCCCCATCTGCGGGCGCGCTGCAAGCCGATGCCACGCTGACCGAACTGGTCGAAGCGCTCAAGGCGCTCCATCCCGATGAAATGTCGCCGCGCGACGCACTCGAAGCGCTTTACGCGCTCAAGGCGCGGCTTGCGGCGAAGCCGTAACTTTCGCCGCGGCGCGTTTGGTCGCCCGCAGCCGCACCAGCACCAATATCCCGCTCCAGATGATGCAGACCAACAGGCCGACGGCAAAGGCCCACCATGAGCCGAGCGGCACAGCCGTGTAGTGCACGGCAAGAAAGCCGAGCGAAAGCCCGACAAAGGCGATCTGCGCATGCGCCAGCATGCTCGCCGTCGCCTTGCCGCCGACCCGCGGATGCAGAATGACGATCGAGCTGCACAGGATGATCGGAAACAAAGCGAACATGCCCGACGCGAACGAGCCGATGCGGGAACTCGCCGTGGTGACGATCGCGACGACGATCGCCGCCGCAATTGCGCGCAGCGGAATGTCGTAACGGGTGCGCAGAAATTTCTTCGGCGGTCCGGCTTCGCGATAACGCCAGCTCAGCGGCACGGTGATGCCGAACACGACGGCGTTAAGGAGCACGGCGGTCAGCGGCGTCCAGTCGATGGTGCGAAAGACGACGGTAAGCGCGAACCAGACCGCGAGCGCGACGCTGAGACTGAGCACCACGCCGCGGCGTTGTGCCAGCACCATGTACACGGCGGAAAATACCGAAACCGCGGCGCTGACGGCGACGCTGCCGACGGCGCTCGCGGCGATGAAGCTCGGCGGATGTTCGATGGCGAGGATGAAATAGGCCGCACCGGCTGCCGTCGGCAGCGCCGCGATCAGCGCGCCGACGAACGGCCCGGCGCGCTCCACGGCAACCGAAGTGATGACAACGACGATCGCCGTCAGCACCATTTTCAGCGCCAGGCCGTACCAGAATATGAGTTCGGTGGGCATTTAATTGGGCATTACCGGGCGACGGGCTTAGTCTTTTGTTTGAGCATGATCTTTTCCGAAAACCGGATTCCACTTTTCGGGATCATGCTCCATGAGCTCGAGCCGGTTGCCGAATGGGTCGGCGACATAGAAGCGCTGATAACCCGGTAACGGCTCGTCGTCGTAGGGCGCGAAGCCGTGTTGTTGCAAACGCGCGCGCAGGCCGTTGAGATCGCTCACCAGAAACGCCGGATGCGCCTTGAGCGCTGGACGAAATTCCTTCTCGACGCCGAGATGCAGCTGCTGGGTGCCGAGCGCGAACCAGACGCCGCCGCGCACTTCAAGGTTCGGCGGCTTTTTCAGCTCCGGCAGACCGAGCAGGCCGCCATAGAAGGCGCGCGCTTCGGCTTCCTTGCCGCGCGGCATCGCCAGCAGCAGATGATCGAGCGCGATGACGCCGGTCATCGTGGTCACTTTCGCTGCATGCTCACCGCGACCGGCGGGCCGCTTTTGATCGTCTGATAGACCACGCAATAGCGCTCAGTGAGCTTTAAGAGCTGATCGAGCTTGTCCTGCGGCGCGTCGGTATCGACGTCAAAGCGCAGACGAATCTGGGCAAAGCCGACCGGCGCGTCCTTGGCGACACCGAGCGTGCCGCGGAAATCGAGATCGCCTTCTGCGGAAACCGTGCCGGACTTGAGCGGAATTTCGATTGCGGTTGCGACCGCTTTGAGCGTCACGCCGGCGCAGGCGACCAAAGCCTCAAGCAGCATGTCGCCCGAGCACAATTCCATGCCGGAACCGCCGGTCGCCGGATGCAGGCCCGCGACCGCGAGCGCACGGCCGGTCTCGACCTTGCAGGCGATATTGCTGTCGTCGAGCGCGCCCTTGGCCTTCAGCGTAATGAACCCGGCCTTGGGATCGGTCTTGTAGCGCTCCTTGATCGGCGCTTGCAGCGCCCGCAGCCCGGCGGCGTCCATGGGGAATCCTTCCTACTGTGCCGTCATGGCCGAGCTTGTGCCGGCCATCCACGTCTTTGCCGACGTGTATAAAGACGTGGATGCCCGGCACAAGGCCGGGCATGACGAAGTCACGAAAAGCCGAAAGCTACCACCACATCGCCGCGCCGGCTTCGGCTTTGGGTTCCGCTGCGGCATCTGTGACAATGCGGGCGAGCGAGCGGTCGAGCGCGGTGAGCACGCGGCGTTTGACGAAATCGAAGGCGGCCGATTGCCGATCGCGTGGCCGCGGCAAGTCAACGGCGATTTCATCGAACAGCCGACCCGGGCGCGGGCACATCACCATGACGCGGTTGGCGAGCACGATCGCCTCGTCGACATCGTGCGTGACCAGAACCAAGGTCGGCGTGGCATCGGCCCAGAGGTCGAGCAGATGATCCTGCAGATCCGTACGGGTGAAGGCGTCCAGCGCCGAGAACGGCTCGTCGAGCAGCAGGACTTCGGGCCGCGGCACCAGCGCGCGGGCAATGGCGACGCGCTGCGCTTGGCCGCCCGACAATTCGCGCGGCCAGACGGCGGCCTTGTCGGCAAGGCCGACGCGGTTGAGCGCACTCGCAACGCGCTGCGCCCGCTCGGCCCGCGGCCGTTTGCGCAGGCCGAAGCCGACATTGTCGGCGACTTTCAGCCACGGCAGAAGCCGCGGCTCCTGAAAGATGATGCCGATCTTCTCGTGCGGCGCCGTGATGCGCTCGCCGTCGAGCATGACCGCGCCTTCAGATGCCGGATCGAGACCGGAAATGGCGCGCAGCAGCGTCGATTTTCCGCAGCCCGAACCGCCGATCACGGCGACGATCTCGCCCGGATCGACGTTAAGCGACACGCCGCCGAGCGCATGCACGCCATTTGGATAAGTTTTGCCGACGCGTTCGAGGACCAGCATCTGAGAATCTAATTTTGTCTCACAACATCTTCCCAGCGCAGGAACGGCGCGGCGGCAAGCGCGATCAGCCAATCGCTCGCCTTGCCGACGATGGCGAAGGCGACAATGGCGGCGACGATCTCGGCCGGTTTGCCGAGCTGCTGACCGTCGATGAGGAGATAACCAAGCCCCTCGGACGCGCCCATGAACTCGGCGGCGACGACGAACATCCAGCCGAGCCCGAGCCCCGAGCGCAGCGAGATCACATAAGCCGGCAGCACCGCGGGCAACAGAATGCGATAGACCATCTCGACATCGGTAAGGCGAAAAGCGCGGCCGACTTCGACGAGCTTGCGATCGACCGATTGGATGGCGCCCATCAGGCCGAGATAGACCGGAAAGAACACGCCGACCGCGATCAGCGTGATTTTCGAAGCTTCGAAAATGCCGAGCCAGAGGATAAACAGCGGCACCCAGGCGATCGAGGGAATGGCGCGCAGCGCCTGCAAGGTCGGATCGAGCAGCCGGCGAATGAGCGGCGAATAGCCGGCCGCGGCGCCGACGACCGTCGCGGCCGCCACGCCGAAACCGAAGCCCGCGGCGACGCGGCCGAGCGTCACCAGCGTATCGCGCTGCAGGTCGCCGGTTTTGGCGAGATCGACAAAGGTCGTGAACACCACCGACGGCGGCGGCACCAGCCGCCCGCTGGCCCAGCCGAAACGCACGATCATTTCCCAGGCGACAGCCGCCGTCACCGGCAGAATGAGCCCGAGCAGGGGCCACGACAGATGCGCCCACTTGCGCGACCAGGAGGTTGCGGCGGCCTGTTTGGTCGCGGCCGAGCCTTCGCGAGCGGAGTCTCGGCCTGATGTGTCTTCAGCGACGACGGTCATGGCCACAAGAGACATGGCGGCACCGGGAAATGCAATGCGGCCTAAGCCACCGCTCCCCGCACGCGGGGAAGGGAAGAATTACGCTGCGGTCACGAAGCGATCGTCGACCAGATCGTCGAGCGTCTTCTTCACATCCACGCTCGGCTGGATCACGCCGGCCTGCTGCAAAGCGAGCCCCGCCTGCAGGATGGTGTCGCGCTGCTCGGCGCCGATGCGATTGAAGGTGAGTTCGGTGCGCTCCTTGAGCTGGATGTCGACGACGTTCTCGGGAAGCTTGGTCACATCCATGAATACGCGCTTCTCGGCGTCGTAATTGGCCAAGCAGAATTTGCGCGCGTCCTCATAGACGCCGAGCACGCGCCTGGTAAGATCGGGATATTTGGTGAGGAAATCCTCGCTCGCGTTGAGGATGCCGTAAGTGTTCGCCGCCTTGTTGCGATAGAACAGCCGCGCGCCGTCCTCGACCTGCGCCTGCGCCATCATCGGATCGAGCCCGGCCCAGGCGTCGACATCGCCGCGGACCAGCGCGATCTTGCCGTCGGGATGCTGCAGCAGCACCGGCACGATGTCCTTCTCGCTCAGGCCCACCGACTGCAGCGCACGCACCAGGAAGATGTGCGGATCGGTGCCGCGCGTCACCGCGACGCGCTTGCCCTTGAGATCCTCGATCTTGTTGATCGCCGTATCCTTGCGCGTTACCAAAGCTGTCCATTCCGGACGCGAATAGACGTAGATCGATTTGATCGGATTGCCGTTGATCTTGCCGAGGAGAGCGGCGGAGCCCGCCGTCGAGCCGAAATCGATCGAACCGGCATTCAAGAATTCCAGCGCCTTGTTGGAGCCGAGCGACTGTACCCAGCGCACGCCGATGCTGTCTTTGGCGAATTCCTTTTCCAGAAGCGCCTGCTGCTTAAGCACCATGGAGACCGGATTATAGGTCGCCCAGTCGATGCGGATTTCCGACGGCTTATCGGCGGCGCGGGCGAGCCGCGGCAGGCCGAGCGGGATCAGACCTGCGCCAACGGCGCTACCAAGAAATCCACGGCGAGACAGCATGAGAACCTCCCTACGATAGGATTTTTCTTTAGGAGACGGCTACGGCGGCGTCAATTGGAAAGAAATTACTATATAAAGTCTATCTATAGAATAATCTCGTTATACGCCGCCATCCCGCTCCTGCTGCGTTTCGTCCGCACCATTTATCGGAACCGGGCGGCACAAGCGATGACAGCTAACCGCGCGTCCGCTATCTCGTAATCAATGATGCTCGACAGTCAAAAATCGGCGCCGCGCGGTCCCTCGGATCCCGACACGCTGATCGATTCCGAAGCGATCACGGCGGATCTGAACGCGCTCGCCAAAACCTATGAGGGCCGCGAGCGCGAATTGCGCACCGCCGTGGCGCAGCGTCTCAAAGCGACGCTGACGGCGGGCCGGGCGCGCGCCGAAGCCTTGCTGCTGAAGGATCGCCATGGCCGCCGCTGCGCCGAGCGACTGTGCCAGATGCAGGACGAGATCATCCGCCTGCTGTTCGATTTCACCTCCACGGTGATTTATCCGCCACAAGTGCGTTCCGAGGCCGAGCGCATGGCGGTGGTCGCGACCGGCGGCTATGGCCGCGGCCTGCTGGCGCCGGGTTCCGACATCGATCTGCTGTTTGTGTTGCCCTACAAACAAACCGCCTGGAGCGAGTCGATCGCGGAAGCCCTGCTCTATTGCCTGTGGGACATGGGCCTGAAAGTCGGCCACGCCTCGCGCTCGGTGAACGAATGCATCCGCCAGGCCAAGGCGGACATGACCATCCGCACCAGCCTTCTCGAATCGCGTTATTTACTCGGCGACAAGAAGCTCTACGACGAACTGACCTCGCGCTTCGACAAGGAAGTCGCGCAAGGCACCGGGCCGGAATTCGTCGCCGCCAAGCTCGCCGAGCGCGAGGAGCGCCACCGCCGCGCCGGCCAGTCGCGCTATCTGGTCGAGCCTAATGTGAAAGACGGCAAGGGCGGCTTGCGCGACCTGCACACGCTGTTCTGGATCGCCAAATACGTCTATCGCGTGCGCGAGCCCGAGGGCCTGATCGCGCGCGGCGTGTTCGACCGCGACGAGTTCCGGCTGTTCCGCCGCTGCGAGGACTTTCTCTGGTCGGTCCGCTGCAACATGCACTTCCTCGCCGGACGCGCCGAAGAGCGGCTGTCATTCGACATCCAGCGCGATATCGCGGTGCGACTCGGCTACACCGCGCATCCGGGCCTGCGCGACGTCGAGCGCTTCATGAAGCACTATTTCCTCATCGCCAAAGATGTCGGCGATTTGACCGCCATCCTCTGCGCCGGGCTCGAAGACCGGCAGGCGAAACCGGCGGCGGTGTTGAGCCGGCTGACGCAATGGCGCTCGTCGCCGGCGCGCAAAAAGATCAGTGAGTCCGACGACTTCATCATCGACAATAACCGCATCAATGTCGCGCGCGCCGACGTGTTCCGCCGCGATCCGGTCAACCTGATCCGGATTTTCCATCTGGCGCAGAAGCACAATCTCGCTTTCCACCCGGAAGCGATGCGGATCGTCACGCATTCGCTCAAGCTCATCGGCAAGGAGGTCCGCGAGGACGAGGAAGCCAACCGGCTATTCCTGGAAATCCTGACATCGAAGAACGCCACCGAGATCGTGCTGCGGCGGATGAACGAAACCGGCGTGCTCGGCGCTTTCGTCCATGCCTTCGGCCGGATCGTCGCGATGATGCAGTTCAACATGTATCACCACTATACGGTGGACGAGCATCTGATCCGCTGCATCGGCGTGCTCAATGAGATCGCGCGCGGCGAGAATCCGGAATTCGGCTTCGCCAGCGATCTGATCAAGACCATCCAGCCGCAGCATTATGCCGTGCTCTGCGTCACGCTGTTCCTGCACGACATCGCCAAGGGCCGCATTGAGGATCATTCGATCGCCGGCGGCCGCCTCGCGCGCCGCCTGGCGCCGCGGCTCGGGCTCAACGCCGCCGACACCGAGCTCGTCGTCTGGCTCGTCGAAGTGCATCTCGTGATGTCGACAGTGGCGCAGTCGCGCGATCTGTCCGACCGCCGAACCATCGAGAATTTCGCCGCGGTGGTGCAGTCGCTCGAGCGGTTGAAGCTTCTGACCATTCTCACCACCGCCGATATCCGTGCGGTGGGGCCCGGCGTGTGGAACGGCTGGAAGGCGCAGCTTTTGCGCACGCTGTATTACGAGACCGAGCCGGTACTCACCGGCGGCTTTTCCGAGGTCAACCGCGCCCAGCGCGTCGCCATGGCGCAGGCCGAGTTCCGCGCCGAGTTCGGTGCAAAATTCAAGGACCTGCCCGCCGCCGCGCTCGACGCCTATATCGAGCGGCTTTATCCGGCCTATTGGCTCAAGGTCGATCTGCCGCACAAGCTCGCCCATGCCCGCTTCGTGCGCGAGACCGAAACCGCCGGAAAGGCGCTCGCAACTTCCGTCGGCTTCGACGCGGCACGCGGCGTCACCGAGCTCACGGTGTTCGCGCCGGATCATCCCTGGCTGCTCTCGATCATCGCCGGCGCCTGCGCGCTAGCCGGCGCCAATATCGTCGACGCCCAGATCTATACGACCACCGACGGCCTGGCGCTGGATACCATCTCGGTGTCGCGCGAATTCGAACACGACGAGGACGAAGCGCGCCGCGCCGCCCGCATCGGCGACGCCATCGAGAAGGCGCTGCGCGGCGAATTGAAACTGCCCGACGTGGTGGCGAAGCGCGCGCCGCCGAAAGGCCGGCTCAAGGCCTTCGCCATCGAGCCCGAAGTCACCATCAACAATCAATGGTCGAGCCGTTATACCGTGGTCGAAGTCACCGGCCTCGACCGTCCCGGCCTGCTTTACGAACTGACCACGACGTTGTCGAAGCTCAATCTCAATATCGCCTCCGCCCATGTCGCGACCTTCGGCGAGCGCGTGGTCGACGTGTTCTATGTCACCGATCTGTTGGGCGCGCAGGTGACGGCGGCGACGCGCCAGACCGCTATCAAGCGGCCGCTGCTCGCGCTGTTCACCACGCCAGCGGAGGGCAAAGCCGCGTAGCGGCTAAGATTTCGCCGCGCGCGGCGATATTTTGCTCGCGAGCAGAATGCCCGCGGCAATCAGCGCGATGCCGACCACGTGATACAAATGAAAGCGCTCGCCTAAGAACAGCACGGCGAGGACCGCGCCCAGCACCGGCATCAGATGCGCCGATTGCCCGGCACGCGCCGGGGCCGATCAGCTCGACGCCGCGATTGAAGAAGAGATAAGCCACGAACGACGGCAGCACCGCGGTATAGGCGATAGCCGCGTAGGACGGCAGGCCGCCCTGGATCGTCGCGCCACGTGCGGCCTCCGCCAGATAGAACGGCAGGATCATGCACGATCCGATGCCCATCATCGTCACCAGCAGGCTCAATGGATGCACCGCCGGCCGCTGGCGCAATAACGGCGTATAGAGCGCATAGACCACGACCGCGCCGAGGATCCAGAGATCGCCGATATTGAGCGAAATCTGCGACAGCGCCGCGAACGAGAGCTGACTGACAATGGCGGCGACGCCGAGAAGCGACAACAACACGCCGAGAATCTGCCACAGGTTTGGGCGCGCGCCGAACAAGCCGAAGTCCCAGATCAGAACGATCACCGGCATCGCCGACTGCAGCAACAGCGCATTCAGCGCGGCGGTATATTGCAGGCCGATATAGGTCATCGTGTTGTAGGTGGCGATGCCGGTCGCGGCGAGCAGAATGAGCATCGGCCAGTGCTTGAGCAACACCGGCCAGTCGCGCTGCAAATGCGGCCAGGCGAAACCGAAGGCGACGAGAAACGCGCCGGTCCAGCGCCAATACGCGAGCGTCACCGGCGGTACATGGCCGGCGACCGCACGGCCGATCACGATATTGCCGGCCCAGAACAGATTGGTGAGGAACAACAGCGTCCAAGCCGAGGACCACGCCGACGACCAGGCGCGACGCGTCAGGACAGCGAGCGGCGACAGGCGCGGGCTTTGCTCGGTAGATTTTGGCTCGGTAGATTTTGGCTCGGCAGATTTTGGCTCGGCAAGTTTCGGCAGCGAGGTTTGAGTGGCCGGAACGGCGCGGTCGGCGGGATATGTCATCTCTGCAAATATGTCGTTGAGGCCGCGGCCGGCGAACGCCGCTGGCGCTACATAACCTCGATCACGGGTTTCGCCTATGCCGGCGCGGCAATGCTGGGCTGATATGGCTGGGCCTGAGTTCCGCGAAAATCATGGCAAATTGCGCCTCACGATGACCGAATCTCGGCCAAGCGCGGGCCCAGTAACCGCCCCTTAAACGCCGCGCTTTACCGTGATTTCAGCGCTTACCGGCGCTGGGAACGGGCTTTCGAAATTATGGCGTGGCGAGAAGGACGTAAGCGCGCAAGCGGCTTAAGCCTGGATTTGCGGCTGACGCCCGCCGACCGCACCGGCGGTCCGGCGAAGGGCCGTGGTGATACGGGCCGCGCCGAGACCGGCCGCCGCGTCGAATCAAGGCCAACGCGCGAACCCAAAAAACGCAAAGGCGGCGAAAGCAAGAGCAGCAGCAAGAGCAGCAGCAAGAGCGGCAGCACGAATCGCTTCGGATTCGGCCGTATCGTCTATTGGGGCGCCGTTCTCGCGCTCTGGGGCGTGATCGCCGGCATCGGCGTCGTCATCTGGATCGGCGCACATCTGCCGCGGATCGAACAGCTTGAGATTCCCAAGCGCCCGCCTTCGGTGCTCATCCTCGGCACCAACGGCGCAACACTGGCGACGCGCGGCGACATGGGCGGTGCCGCGGTGCCGCTCGCCGAATTGCCGGCATACGTGCCGAACGCCTTCATCGCCATCGAGGACCGCCGCTTCTATTCGCATTTCGGCATCGATCCGCTCGGCATTTTCCGCGCCATCGTTCGCGACATTCTGCGTCGTGGCGCTTCGCAAGGCGGCTCGACATTGACGCAGCAGCTCGCCAAGAACCTGTTCCTGACGCAGCAGCGCACGCTGTCGCGCAAGGCGCAGGAGGCGGTGCTCGCGCTCTGGCTCGAGCACAAATACTCGAAGAAGCAAATTCTCGATCTCTATCTCAACCGCGTCTATTTCGGCGCCGGCGCTTACGGCGTTGAGGGCGCGGCGCAGCGCTATTTCGGCAAATCGGCGCGCAAGCTGACGCTCGCCGAAGCCGCGATGCTCGCAGGCCTCGTGCAATCGCCGTCGCGGCTTGCGCCCAACCACAATCCCGAAGGCGCCGAGCGCCGCGCCGCCGTCGTGCTCAACGATATGCTGGAGCAGAAAATGATCTCGGCCGATGCCGAGAAAGCGGCGCTGGCGCATCCGGCGCGGGCGGTGCAGCCGTCCGGCGGCGGCTCGGCCAATTACGTCGCCGACTGGGTCATGGATGCGGTCGACGATCTGATCGGCACCTTCGATCAGGATATCGTGGTGCAGACCACGATCGATCCGAACTTGCAGAGCGCGGCCGAACAGGCGCTCGACGACACGCTGACCCAGAAGGGCGACAAGTTCAACATTTCGCAAGGCGCGCTGGTGGCGATGACGCCCGACGGCACGGTGCGCGCGCTGGTCGGCGGACGGAATTACGGCGAGAGCCAATTCAATCGCGCCGTCGACGCCAAGCGCCAGCCCGGCTCCTCGTTCAAGCCCTTCGTCTATCTCACCGCGCTCGAACGCGGGCTGACGCCGGACAGCGTGCGCGACGACGCGCCGGTCCAGGTCAAAGGCTGGAAGCCGGAAAATTTCGAGCGGCAATATGCCGGCCCGGTGACGCTGACGCAGGCGCTGGCCAATTCGCTCAACACCGTGTCGGTGCGGCTCACGCTCGAAGTCACGCCGGAAGCCGTGGTGCGCACCGCCTATCGCCTCGGCATCACCTCGATGCTCGAGCCCAATGCCTCGATCGCGCTCGGCACTTCGGAAGTGGCGCCGATCGAAATGGTGACGGCCTATTCGACCTTTGCCAATGGCGGCCTCGCGGTGACGCCGCATGTCGTCACCCGCATCCGCGCGTCGGACGGCAAGGTGCTCTACGATCACGCCGCGCAGCCGCTCGGCCACGTCATCGATGCGCGCTATGTCGGCATGATGAATACGATGCTGCAACAGGTGCTGCTGTCAGGCACCGCGCGCGGCGCCAATCTTCCCGGCTGGCAGGCCGCCGGCAAGACCGGCACCAGCCAGGATTACCGCGACGCCTGGTTCATCGGTTACACCTCGCATCTCGTCACCGGCGTCTGGCTCGGCAATGATGATAATTCGCCGACCAAGAAAGCCGTCGGCGGCGGGATGCCGGTCGAGGTCTGGAGCCGCTTCATGCGGGTCGCGCATCAAGGCGTCGCGCCGACGCCACTGCCGGGCCTCGAAAACGGCGGCTGGTTCAATTCCAATCCGCAACCCGGCCTGCAGCCGCCGGCGCCGGTCGGCGCGCCGATGGCGACCAACCGCTATGGTCAGCCGAGTTACCAGCCGGGCTATCCGCAAAACGCGCAGAACAATCAGCAGAGCGACGGCCCGCTCGATTTCCTGGAAAAATTGTTCGGGCGCTAAGTCCTGTACGGGTCTAGCGCGACACCGCCGCGTGCGACCGCGATCAGATCGAAAGAAAATCGTGGTTCTTCAGCGGCAGCGAGCGGATGCGCTTGCCGGTCGCGGCAAAGATCGCATTGCACAGCGCCGGCGCCAAAGGCGGCACCGGCGGCTCGCCGACGCCGCCCCAGAAGCCGCCGCTGGCCGCCACCACGGTCTCGACGCGCGGCGTGTCGGCCAAGCGCAGCATTTCATAGCGGTCGAAATTCGATTGCTCGGTGCCGCCATTGGCAATGGTGATTTCGCCATAGAGCGCCGCCGTCAATGCATAAACCACCGCACCTTCGGTCTGCATCTCGATCGACAGCGGATTGACCGCATAGCCGGGATCAATGGCTGAAATGACGCGGCGGACGCGCAGCCGGCCGCGCTCGCAGGAAACCTCGGCGACCTGCGCGCAATAGGCGCCGCAGGCGCGGCTCAGCGCGATGCCGCGGAACACGCCGGGCGGCGGTGGCGAATCCCAGTCGGCTTTCTTCGCCGCGGCGTCGAGCACCGCGAGATCTTTGGGCGAATTGGCAAGAAGCTTGCGACGATAGCGATAGGGATCGATGCCGGCTTCATGGGCCATCTCGTCGATGAAGCTTTCCTTGTAGAACGCATTCTGCGTGTAGTTGATGGCGCGCCAGACGCCGAGCGGCACGGCCGTGGACCGGATGGCATAATCGACGAGATAATTCGGCACGTTATAGCCCATTTCGTCGCCGAGCCCGCTGATATAGGTCCAGTCGACGACGTTCGGGATGAAGGCCGGGACCAGCGATGCGACGAAGGACGGCCCGGCGAGACGGATGGTCAGCGCCACCGGCATGCCGTCGGCGTCGAGGCCGGCTTGGAGGCGCGCCATGCTGAAAGGGCGATAAAGATCGTGCTTGATGTCCTCTTCGCGCGTCCAGACGAGTTTGACCGGCTGCTCGACTTCCTTGGCGATGAGCACCGATTGGCGGACATATTCCTGGATCGGCGCGCGCCGGCCGAAGCCGCCGCCGAGCATCATGCGATGCATGATGACCTGATCGTTTGACACGCCGGCCGCAAGCGCCGCGGTCGCGACCGCGGTCGCCGGATCCTGGCTCGGCGCCCAGATCTCGACACTGCCCGGCTTGACATGCGCGGTGCAGTTCTGCGGCTCCATGGTCGCATGCGCCAGAAACGGCACGCCATAATCGGCCTGCAAATGTTTGACGGCGCCGCCGAGCGCGGCCGCGGCATCGCCGCGCTTGTGGCCGACCTGCGCCGATGACGCATCAAGTCCGCCGCGCACCAGTTCGGCAATGGCCACGCTCGACAGCGCGCCATTGCCGCGATCGTCCCACGTCACTTTCAGCGCCTCGGCCGCGCATTTGGCGCGCCACCAGGAATCCGCAATCACCGCGACGGCGTCTTCCATGCGCACGACGCGGCGCACGCCTTTCATGCCGGCGATCGAACTTTCGTCGATCGATTTCGGCGTGCCCTTGAACACCGGACAATGTACGAGCGCGGCATAGAGCATGTCCGGGAGCCGGACATCGATGGCATAGATCGGGGCGCCCGTGACCTTGTCGCGGACATCGAGCCGCTTCTGCGGCGTGCCGGCAAGCTTCCACTGGCCCGGCTCTTTCAGCCTGATATCGGTCAACGGCTCGACAGTAGCGGCCGCTTCGGCGACAGCGCCGTAGCTCAAAGTGCGGCCGCTCGGGCTATGGCTGATGATGCTGTTGCTCGCCACGCATTGCGCCGCCGCCACATTCCAGCGCGCCGCCGCGGCAGTGATCAGCATGTCGCGCGCGATGGCGCCGGCCTGGCGCAAATAAAGCTGCGAGGACGCAATCGAACGGCTGGCGCCGGTTGAGGTGTCGCCCCAGGCATTGTTGCGGCGCGAGTTTTCTGTCGGCGACACCAATTGGGCGCGGACTTTGGACCAGTCGCATTCAAGCTCTTCGGCGACCAGCATGGCGAGCCCGGTCATCGCGCCCTGCCCCATTTCGGAATGCGCGACGCGGATCGTGACCGTGTCGTCGCGCGCGATGGTCAGCCAGCAGGTGATTTCGGCCGCGGCTGCAACCGGGGCCGAGACCGCCGACAGCCCAAGCTCGAAGGGGACGGCAAAACCCAGCGCCAGTCCGCCGCCGACTGCGCTCGCGCCAATAAGGAAGGAACGGCGATTGGAACCGCCGCCAGACCTCATGAACAACCCCCTGATTTACAAGTAGAATTATGCCAGATTCCGGCCGGGCATACACCCGGAAACGCAGCCCGAAACGCGCAGTCCCCAAAGCCCGACGCAATAAACCCCAGCCACAACGGGCTGACAATAAACTACGATCGCCGGCGAAAAAAATCACATTGCGGGGAATCGCCCAATGCCTGTGTCTATGTCCACCGATCCCACCCCCTCCACACTCGAACACCGCCTGCGCGCCATCGAGGACCGCCTCGCCATCTACAATCTGATCGCCAGCCATCCGCCGAGCGCCGATACCGGAGCCAGGGCCTATGCCGAAGCCGTCTATGTCGAGGACGGCATATTCGACCGCGGCGCCGAGCTTTCGAGCTGGGCGGGCAATGCCGCGATCGGCGCCAACCTCAAAAGCGAGGGCCACCAAGCCGCCATTGCCGGCGGCCTCGCCCATTTCACCGGGCTGCCCCATGTGGCGATCGACGGCGACGAGGCGGTCGTCATTTCCTATCTGCAGATCCTGACGCCGAGGAAATCCGGCGAGCCGGTCGAAGTACCCAATCACGGCGCCTCGCGCGGCTATCACATCCATCGCGTGGTGACCAATCGCTGGGAACTCGCACGCACGCCGGACGGCTGGAAGATCAAGCGGCGCACGTCGCGCCTGGTCGACGGCTCGGAGCCCTCGCGCGAGATTTTGCGCGGCGCGCTTGGCGCTTATGCAGGGTGACGGATGACATTTGCTCCCGCTTTTCAGCGACTGCGCAGCTCATTCTTGGAATCCGCCGGGACCATCGTTTTTGGCATGGAGGACGGCACGGTTTCGATCTTCGGCCTGGTCTTCGGCGTCGCCGCTACGACGTCCAACCCCAAGACCGTTCTGATCGCGGGTGCGTCGGGCGCGGTCGCGGCGGCCGTCTCGATGATGGCGGGAGTCTATCTCGACGCCGAAACGACACGCGACGAATTGGCGGCGCGGCATGCGGCCCTCAAGCCGGCGCAAGCGCCCGACGGAAACTCCGCGCCGCTTGCGCTTCGCTTGACGGCGGCGGGCCTGACACCTGAGCAGTCGTCCGCGCTCTCTCGTGCCGTCGCGCATGATCGCACCGCCCTCGGCGGTCTCCTCGCCGCGCTGGATGGCGGCGGGAAGAGCGCTATCAATCCTGCGGTACAAGCCATCTGGATGCTGCTCGCCGACTTTCTTGCGGCAGCGGTGCCGATTCTACCGTTCGTCTTTCTTCCCATCACCGTAGCGCGCGCGACATCGGTTGCAGTCACGACCGCGCTTTTGATCTTGCTCGGCGTTGGACGCGCCTGGATCGCAAAAGGCAATATGGCGCGGACGATCGCGGAAACCGTTGCGGTTGGTGTTGCCGCAGCCTTGGCCGGAGTCGGGATCGGCGTCCTCATCGACCGGACGTTCAGCGGCTGAGCGTGTGCTGCCAACTCTATCGTCCCGGATTGAAATCCTGATTCGGAAAGGCCGACGCATCGGGGAGCTTGATCACTACGAAAGGATGATCGAGCGAGCCGTGGCAGGCATTACAGCCTTGGGTGAGTTGATCGTAGGCGGTGGCAAATTTCTTCGGGTCTTGCTGTGTGATCGCGTCGTCGACGGCCGCGAGCGGCTGTTTCAAGGCGGCATCGACCAGATCGGCGACCGGATAGCCACGAAACTTCGGCTGCGCCTTGATGATGCCGGCGAAGGTCTGGCGGATTTCGACCAGCGCATAGGCGGCGAGCGGCCAATTGCCGGCGTGACCGGCAATGCCGAGCTTCAAATGCCGCGGCTGCACCAAGGTGTTCATCATGTCGCCCATGGTCATTGCATAGGGCGCCGGCGGCGACGGCTGCGGCGCCAATTGCGGTACGTGGAGCTGCGGCTCCTGGGTCACGCCGACGCCATGGGCGGCGATGAGCAAGATTGCCGCTGCCGAACCGGCCAACAAGATTTGTTTGTTCATACGCGGCCTCCTGTGCGGTCGCTTGCGCGGCCCCTTGCGCTACTCAATCCAGCGGTTCGAGCCGCAGGATTTCGGCGCCGTGATTGTTGCCGGCCCAAAACGTCACCGGATTGGTTGAATTGTCGACGAAGACGCGCCGGATATTGGTCCGCCGCGGCAACAGATATTCGACCCCCTTGCCGCTCTGCGGATCGAAACGCAGCACGCGATCGCTCGCCATGCCGCCGCTCCACAGCTCGCCGTTTTTGTCGCGGAACACGTCGTAGGGATAAGTGTGCGGCGTCGGCACGTCCCATTCCTTGAATGTCTCAGCCTTGATGTCGAACATCGCGAGCTTGTCGGCGGCGAATTCGGTGAACCACAGCCGGCCCTGATCGTCGAGCATGGTGCGGCGCGGCCGCGATTTCTCGGTCGGCGTCGGAAACAGCGTCGGTTGCCCGGTTTTGGCATCGACCCGGCCGACGGCCTCGCCGCCGAAATCCATGAAGTAAAGATTGTTCGCCGTGTCGGCCGCCATGCCATAGGGCGCATGGATGTGGCCTTTGCCGAGGAAGGCGAACGGATCGATGCGTTCGTAGCTGCCGGTTTTCAGATCGAGCCGCATGATCGACTGCCGCGCCACGTCATTGGTCCAGACTTTGCCGTCGACACTCGCCGATCCCGGCATCACCATGGATTGCTGCATGGCGTCGTCGTTGAGATCGGCCGGCAACGGAAAGATCTTGAAGGTCTTGCTCTTGATATCGAAGCGGGCGAGCCCGGTTTGAAACATCAAAGCGAGCCACAGATTGCCGTCGGTGTCGGCCTCGAGATCGAGCGTGCCGGCCGGGAAAGCGGGCTTGGATACGGGAATTGGATATTCGACGACCGCGCCGTTCTTGGGTTCGAGCCGGCCCAGAAAATTCTCGACGAAATCCGAATACCAGACATAGCCCTCGCCGTTTTGGCCGTCGCGAACGATGCGCACGTCATGCGGCGCAATTGTTTTTTCCGGCATGTCATATTCAGTGATGACGACGCGGGTGGCACGGCCCTTAGGACGCGGCAGCGTCCGCAATTTGTAGGTCCAAGCCGGTGAATGTTCCGTCGGTGAACCTGTCGGCGCGCGCGACAGATTGACCGTCGCCAGATAGGCGGCGAGCTTGCGCACCGAATCGTCATTGACGTCGCGCGCGGCGACGCGGGACTGCACGCGCGCCTGTGTCGTGTTGTTGGCATATTGCGCCATGCGCTTGAGCACCGGGACGAAGGCGTCGGCGTCATAAGTCGAGCGCACGATGCGCTCGAACGTATGACAGCTCATGCACTCGATCAGCGGCCGCTTCTGGTCGGCGGTGCCGGGCATGCTCATGAACCATTCGGTATTGGTGAGTTGCACCGCGAGATCGGACGTTTGGCGCAGCTTGATCGCGACATTGGCCGTCGATGCGCCGAGATCGACGGCCTGCGGCGCGTCGAGTTCATAGCCGGTGGCGCGGATGCGCAGCTTATAGTGCCCGCTCCGCAAACGTCCGTCGGGAAAACGGAAATGCCCGCTGGCATCGCTGACGACGGTGGTGCTGATCGGCGAGCCGTCTTTTTGTGCCGTCACCAGCACGCCTTCCATCGCGCCCTCCGCGGCGGAAGCGACCGAGCCGGTCAGCGTCTGCGCGCGGCAAGGAACCGCGTGAAGAGCGATGAGAAGCGCAGCCGCGGCAAAGCAATACGCGGTTTTCATGCGTTACTGTTTCTGCAAATTGCAATCGACTTCCATCGGGTCCTTGAGGTCGGCCTGGCCGCGCCGCACCACATCGGCCTGGCGATAGCCGTCCTTGGCGCAGGAAATGTCGACGGTCTTGGGATCGATCTCCTTGGCGAAGCCTGGAATCTTGTAGATGCCCATGCTGTTGGAGCGCGTCACCAGCGAGCCGCCGGCCTGCGGCGCGGCCGTCACGCGGGCGCCGGGGACCGGCGATCCGTCGGCATCGCGCACGAAACCGAAATAGGACGGGCCGTCGTTGGTGTCGCTGTCCTCGCCGAAATTCACGCCGCCGGCGCGCGCCGGCGGCGCTGCCGATATCAGCACGATAGCGGCGGCCATCGAAGCGACGAACAGCCGGCGACGGCCCAACACCATTGCGACCTCAATGCGTGAAATAACCGCTGAGCAAATATATGATCGCCGCGATCATACAGACTTCTTGCATGACGGCGACGCACCCATCCCCGTCGGCGCGACTTTAGCGCGCCCGGCCGCGGCCGAGAATAGCGTTATGCGCAGGGATCATAGCGGACCGGCTGTCAGCTCTCGCCGCCGTATTTCGCGCCGAGGTCGCGCTGGATCATCGAGCGGATGAACGGATCGGGATCGTTGCCGAGATAGTCGGTGCTGTTATAGACCGGGCCGCAAGGGAAGAGGTTGGCCCCGCGGCACGATGACGTCGCGCTCGCCGTCGGCGCGGCGTGTGTTGCTCTCTTGCCCTTGGTCGCGGCATCGGCACTCGAAGCCAACATCGCGACAAGGCTTGTTGCAAGAAGGCTTGTTGCAAGAAAGCCTGCTGCAAGAAGGCCTGCTGCAAGAAGCGTACACACGATGCGGCGCGATGTCATCACCGTAGCTCCGGGTACGACGGATCGAGTTGGATTATATAACCCCTCCAGGCCGCGTTTATTCAAATCGCTTTGAAGATTGGAACCGACCGGAACTCTGCTCGGCTATCCAATCGATGTCTTAGACGGTTTTATTTTAGTGATGCGCTTCGCTATCGAGATGCGCCATCTGTGTCGGGTCATAACGTTCGCCCAACGTAAGCGCCGGCGACACCGCGGCATCGATGCGCGCGAGATCGGCGGTCGTCAGCGACAATGCAAGCGCGCCCAGGCTTTCCGCAAGCTGGGCGCGGCGGCGCGCGCCGATCACCGGCACGATATCGGACCCGCGCGAGCGCGCCCAGGCGATGGCAAGCTGAGCCGGCGTCGCATTCTTCTCTTTGCCGATCTGCGCCAGCGTCTCGACGAGACTTAAATTCTTTTCCAGATTGCCCTGCGCATAACGCGGCATGCGGATGACGCGGATGTCGCCTTTGCTGTCGGCAGACGGCACCCGCCCGCTCAAAATGCCGCGCGACAGCACGCCATAGGCGGTGATCGCAATGCCGAGTTCGCGCGTCACCGGCAGGATCGCGGATTCGATGCCGCGGCTCATCAGCGAATATTCGATCTGCAGGTCGCAGATCGGATGCGTAGCCTGCGCGCGGCGGATCGTCGCCGCGCCCACTTCAGAGAGACCGATGTGCCGGACGTAACCGGCACGCACCATGTCGGCGATCGCGCCGATCGTGTCTTCGATCGGGACCGCGGGATCGAGCCGCGCCGGGCGATAGATGTCGATGTACTCCGTCCCCAGCCGCTTGAGCGTATAGGCGAGAAAATTCTTCACCGCCGCCGGCCGCGTATCGTTGCCGCCCCAGCTGCCGTCCGGTCCACGCAGCGCGCCGAATTTCACCGAATAGACCAGGCGCTCGCGCGGCACGCCGTCGAGCGCGCGGCGGATCAGCATTTCGTTGTGGCCCATGCCGTAGAAATCGCCGGTGTCGATCAAGGTGACACCGGCTTCGGCGGCGGCGCGCAGCGTCGCCACGCTCTCGGCTTCGTCCGATGGACCATAGATGCCCGGCGACATGCCCATGCAGCCGAGCCCAAGAACCGAGACTTCCGGACCGTTACGGCCCAGTCTGACTTTTTGCATCGTGCGCCTGTTTTTTGCTCGTACCGCGTCGGTGAAGCCGCGTCAGATATAGACGCTCTTCATCTGCGCTTCCGGATAGCGCAAGCCGGCCGCCGCCCCGATCGGGATCGCATCGGACATCTGCTTCAACTCGGCGGCGCTGAGGTGAACATCGAGCGCGCCGATATTTTCCAGAAGCCGCGCTTTCTGCTTGGTGCCCGGAATCGGAATGATGTCGTCGCCCTGGGCGAGCAGCCACGCGAGCACCAACTGGCCCGTGGTGCAGTTCTTCGTCTTCGCGATATCCCCGAGGCGCTGCGCCAGCGAGATATTGGCGTCGAGATTGTCGCCGGAAAACCGCGGATGCCGCCGCCGCGCATCGGTCTCGGCGAGTTGGACGCCACCGGTGAGCAGGCCGCGGCCGAGCGGCGAATAGGCAACAAAGGCGATATTGAGCTTGCGCGTCGTCGCCAAGGTCTCTTCGGCGTCGGCGCGATAGATCAGCGAAAGCTCATTCTGCACCGCGGCGAGCGGATGCGTCGCGTGCGCGCGGCGGATGGTCTGCGGGCTCGCTTCGCTGACGCCGAGCGCGCGCACCTTGCCCTGTTGCACAAGCTTGCCCATGGCGCCGACCGTATCCTCGATCGGCACATTCGGATCGATGCGGTGCTGGTAATAAAGATCGATTACATCGACGCCGAGACGCTTGAGGCTTTTCTCGCACGACTCGATCACGAAGTCCGGACGGCCGTCGGCGAATTTGCCATCGCGGCCGCCGAGATTGCCGAACTTAGTCGCAAGCACCACGCCGTCGCGGCGGCCTTTAAGGGCCTTGCCGACCAGCTCTTCGTTATGGCCGGCGCCGTACGCGTCGGAACTGTCGAGCAAGGTGACGCCGTTGTCGAGCGCCGCATGAATGAGCGCAATGCCCTCGTCATCGCCGGTCTTGCCATAGATGCCGGACAGCGACATGCAGCCGAGACCGACGGCGGAAACTTTTATGCCGGAAGAACCGAGAACGCGTTGGGGAAGAGTTTTTGTCATGATGATACTTTCTGGCGATGCTTTCGTGAGGGTTACGGGATCGATGTAGGCTTGGGGAAACATCACTGCAATGCCGTGACGGCAGGCAGCGCGCTTTACGACAGAGCGATGATGTTCAGTTCCTCCGCTTGTCCTTGCGTACGATCTTTTCCACGGCGCGAAATTCGCCGGAAGCCGATTTGCGCGCCGTGGTTTCGATCGCCCGGTAGATCTTGATGATGCGTTCGCCGACCGGGGTGACCACGGCGCCGCCGCCGCGGCGGCCGCCGGTGATGCCGGTCACCGCGGGCTCCTGCAAGGCGGCATTGATCTGTTCGACCAGAAGCCAGGCGCGGCGATAGGACATGCCGACCTGGCGCGCGCCACCGGAAATCGAGCCGGTATCGCGGATCGCTTCAAGAAGCGCGATCTTGCCCGGACCGATGCGGTCGCCGCTGGTCAGATCGAGGCGGATGCTCAGGCGCGTCTCGGTCATGGATCGCTCGCTGCCCATCGTTCACACGCGCCCATGGTTCACTCGCTGCGCAATGGCCCGTTGCTGCCTATGTCCCGCAGCCAGGCAGAGAAAATCTTGGCCGCGCGCGGGCCGGCTTGGGGCGCCGCGTCTTTCGTCTGCGCGCGGAATTCGGCCACCGACATCTCATCCGGGGGCAGGTCTATCGCATAGCCGACGTACCATTTTTCGAGCGTGGCGGCATCGGCCTCCAGATGAAACTGCAACGCGAGCGCTTCGTCGCCGAAGGCAAAGGCCTGATTCTGATAATTGTCGTTGGAGGCAAGCCGCGCGGCGCCGGACGGCAGATCGAAGGTGTCGCCGTGCCAATGCACGACCTTGGCGCCGTCTTCGCCGAGCGGGTAGAGGCAGGATTGCCGCCCCTGCGCGGTCAATTCCACCCGACCCCAGCCGACCTCACGGACCGGCCCAGGAAACACGCGGGCGCCGAGCGCCTTCGCCATCAGCTGAGCGCCGAGGCAGATGCCGAGCGTCGGCCGCTTCTGGGCCAGCCGCCGCTCCAGAATCGCGATCTCTTCGGCGAGAAACGGATAGGTTTCGGTTTCATAAGCGCCGAACGGGCCACCGAGCACGATGAGGAGATCGGCCGCTTCAATTGCCGGAGCGCCGAGGTCGTCGTTCGCGCTCTCACAATACGATGTATCCCAGCCTTCGCTGCGCAAAATCTGAGCGAGTAACCCGAGATCCTCGTATGCGACATGCCGCAGGGCGACAGCCTGGCGCAACGCGCTGGCGGAACTTTTGCCGGAGGCCATTGTGACGGTCCTTGCAGGCGTCTTAGTGCCGAAAAAGAATGCGAGAGGGGCCGAATAGCCGCGTCTCCATAACATCGCGAAGCGGCGGCGGCCAGGATGTCGCCGGGACGCAGCTTTGCGCCGCAGCCGTTGACAGGCCTTTGGCTATATCCCTATGAATATAACGCTGAATTTGGCAATCACAGAGGTCACTCTATGTCGGGTCGCTCCATGTCGGGTCGCTCCATGTCGGACCTGTCCCTCCCGGAAACTTCCACGGCGGAGACGCTGGTCGAAGATTTCGAGACTTTCTTCATCGAACTGCCCGCGGACGTCCGCAACGACTTGTGGTTCATGATGGTGATTCTGTCGGACGAGAATTTCGTCTTCCACGACGGAACCGACATTTACGAGCGTTCGGCCCAGGGCCTGTTCCAGGCCAGGACCCGCATCGGCCGGCTCGGTAATCTGATCCAGGCGGCGTCGATCTTCGATGTTTATTTCGCCATGGATGCCGGCGAGCGCTTCGGCGCGAACGGCAAGACCAAGACCCCACGCGGCGGACATACCGCGCTTTATCGCTACGCCAATCAGGCCGGCGCCATCGCGGCGGCGAAAGAGCGCTGGCACAAGCTGCGCGCGACAAAATTCACGCCGACAGCGATCGCTGCCGCGCTCATTCCGCCGGGCCTGCCGCGCAAGCGCGCGCAGCGCTCGTCTGCCTCTGTAGAGCAGAGTAACCTCGAGAAGCTGAGCGCCTAAACAAGATCTGCCGCGCGCACCTTGTGCGTCAGCGCCCAGATCAGGCAGGCCAGACAACCCATCGCCGCGACGACAAGCGTGACCGGCCACGCGGAATGGCCAAGATAAAGGCCGATGAGGCCCGCCGCGAGCGCCGCGCCGGTCTGCTGGATGAAGCCCATCACCGACGACGCGGTGCCGGCACGATCGGGAAACGGCGTCAACGCGCCCGCCATGGCGGACGGCAGCACGAAACCGAGGCCCGCGAGATAGATCGTCATCGCGCCGACGAACCAGACGGCGTTGGTGAGGAAGGCCACCACCAGGATCATGGCCAGGCCGCCGCCCACCATTATGACGGTGCCGACGCCCATCATGCGATCGAGCCCGAAGCGCATGACGATCCGCGATGCGATGAACGTGCCGGCCATATAGCCCGCGGCGCCCATGCCAAAGATGACGCCGAAAGCGAGGGGCGAGAGACCATAGACCGCGCCCTGCATCACTACCGGCGCGCCAGAGATCCATGCGAACAGGCCGATAAAAGCCGTGGTCATGATGCCGAGATTGGCAAGAAAGCCGCGATGCACCAGCACGGATTTGTAGAGCGTGGCCATCGTGACGAGCGAGAACGGACCGGGCGTGCGCTTGTGCAGGGTCTCCGGCAGCAACAGCGCCGCCGCCGCTCCGGCAATCACGGCGAAACTGATCAACAGAACGAAACAGGCGCGCCAGCCGAACATGGTCTGCAACACGCCGCCGATCGTCGGCGCCACGATCGGCGCCAAGGCCGTGATCGAGCCCATCAGCGACAATTCGCGCCCGGCGCGCGCGCCGGAATAGATGTCGCGCACGACGGCGCGCGCCAGCACGATGACACCGGCGCCACCAAGCGCCTGCACAAAGCGCGCCGCAATGAGCGCGTCGATCGATTGCGCGACGGCGCATGTCAGCGTTGCGGCACCGTAGAGCAGGATCGCCACGAGCAGCACCGGCCGCCGGCCGAAA
Organism: uncultured Alphaproteobacteria bacterium; assembly: GCA_963746715.1. Lineage (GTDB taxonomy): Bacteria > Pseudomonadota > Alphaproteobacteria > Rhizobiales > Xanthobacteraceae > BOG-931. The sequence continues at coordinate 203,083 of CAVVCW010000015.1, forward strand.
CGATCCGAGGTCGGCCCATAGACGATCTGGCCGACGCCGAAACCGAGCAAATAACTGGCGATGGTCAATTGCACCTGCACCACGGGCGCGTTCAGCGAATGCGCGATGTCGGGCAGCGAGGGCAGATACATGTCCATCGACAACGGCCCGAGCGCCGTCAGAAACGACAGCAGTAAGGTGAGCGCGAACGATCCCGGTGCGAGCATCGGCAATTGCTTCGGTTGATTGCAGAACTTTAATCGCGCGACCTTGGCGCCGGTCGCGGCATATGGCTATGAAGCGGCTATGAAGGCGGAATGACTTTGAAGGCGGAATTCTTGGGATGCCACCCGCTTTGAGCGGTGGTTTGGAACAGCTTGCCCGCCGCTGCAAGCGTACATTCCGATTTTCACATGCGAGCTATGCTTGAAGGGCCTTATCAGCCCCCAGGTGGGCGCCAACCCTGCTTGGCGAGCTGAATTTGCGCATAGATGTGCTTGCGCAACTCGCCGAAGCGCGCCAGCGACCGCGTCTCGAGCTGGCTGCGGTCGCCGGGCAGATCGATCGCCACGTCTTCCATGATCACGGTCGGCGCATGCGACATGACCAGAACGCGCTGGCCGAGATAAACCAACTCGTCGATGTCGTGGGTGACGAACAGCACCGTGACGCGGAGCTTGTGCCACAACACCCGAATGAGATCTTCGAGGTCGGCGCGAGTCTGCGCATCGACCGCGGCGAATGGCTCGTCCATCAGCAAAACATGCGGCTCATAGGCGACGGCGCGGGCAATCGCGACGCGTTGTTGCATGCCGCCGGAGAGCTGCCACGGATAGGCGCTGTGCACATTGGCGAGATCGACGGCAGCGAGCGCATTGCGCACCAGGTCTTCGCGACGCTCCGCTGTCATCTTCTTCTGCTTCAGCGGCAGCGCCACATTGTCGTGCACCGTCAGCCAGGGAAACAAGCTGCGGCCATATTCCTGGAACACCACCGCCATTGCCGGCGGCGGCCCCACGACTGGATGGCCTTCGAGGATCACAGCGCCCGAGGTCGGCGCCAGAAGTCCGGCAATGCATTTGAGCAGCGTGGTTTTGCCGGCGCCGGACGGCCCGACAATGCAGACCAATTCGCCCTGGCCGACACAAAAGTTGACGTCGCGGATCGCCTCGACGGTGCGGCTCGCACCGTCATAGACCTTGCGCAGCTTCCTCACTTCGAGCATGGGCGCCGTTGCTCGATCTTTGCCTGTCTCGTTCATGATCAATTCGCCCGCTGCGCGCGCCGCAGCCCGTAATACCAGCCCAACAGCCAGGCCTCGACGGCGCGGAAGATAAGCGACAGCGCGATGCCGATCAGGCCCAAGAGAATAATGCCGCCCCACATTTCGGGAATGGAGAAGGTGCGCTGATATTGCACCAGCGCAAAGCCGATGCCGTTTGAGGCGGCGAACATTTCGCTGACCACCATCAGGATGATGCCGATCGACAGCGACTGCCGCAGTCCGGTGAAAATCTGCGGGCTCGCCCCGGGCAGCACGAAATGCCACAGCCGGTCGAAGCCGCCGATCCGATACGAGCGCACGGTTTCGGCAAGCACCTCGTCGAGCGCGCGCACGCCGGCGACCGTATTGAGCAGCACCGGCCAAATGCAGCCGAACACGATCACCAGCGTCTTCATCTCGTCGCCGATGCCGGCGAACAGCATCAGCACCGGGACGAGGACCGGCGGCGGAATGGCGCGCAGGAATTCGAGCACCGGCTCGAGCGTGTTACGCAAATTGCGCGAAGCGCCGACCGGGATGCCAACGGCGATGCCGAGGAGTGCCGCAGCAAAGTAACCGATGGCGAAGCGAAGGAGACTCGGCACCACATTGGGCACGGCCTGCGGCGAAAGCCAGAGATCGACAAATGTCGCGAGAATTGTCCGCAGCGGCGGGAAATAGAAGCTCTGACTGTTGGCGCTGGTGATCCACCAGGTCGCGATGAGCGCCGCGGGCAGCGCCAGCACGATTGCGGCCCGGCGCGCTAAGGCCACAGCGCCGTTCATCAAGCCGCCTCCGCGGTATCGAGACGAATAGACGGATGCCAGGACAGCACCCGCCGCTCCAGCGCGCGCGCGCCGACATTGACGATGACGCCGATAATTCCGGTGACGATGACATAAGCGTACATGATGGCGACGGCGCCGCCGGATTCGGTCTGCGAAATCTCCCGGCCGAGACCCTCCGTGTCGATGGCGATTTCGCTGGTGATGGCGAGAATGAGCGCGACCGCCGCCGCGAGCCGCACGCCCGTCATCAGGTAAGGCAGCATGGTCGGCCAGATCAGGTAGCGGATCTGTGCCCAGGCGCCGAGCCGATAGGAGCGCGCAGTCTCGCGCGCCACCGGATCGACATCCTGCACGCCGTAGAGCACCTGGATCAGTACCTGCCAAAATGACGCGTAGACGACGAGGATGAGGGTCGACTCGATCTTGGTGCCGAACAAAAGCACCGCGAGCGGAATGAGCGCGACCGACGGGATCGGCCGCAAGAACTCGATGGTCGAATAGGTCAAGGTCCGCAGCAGACTTGAACTGCCGATGACAATGCCGACCACGACGCCGGCCACCAGCGAAATAGCAAGCCCGAGCGCCCAGGCGCTCATGGTGTCGCGGAATGCCATCCAAAACGTCGCGCTCATCAGTTCGTGGAACAGCGCCACCACGATCTCGCTGAACGGCGGCAGATAATGCGGCGAGATCAGCCCCACCCGCGGCACAAGCTCAAGGAGGAGCGCAAAGCCGGCCAAGCCGCCGAGGCCTCGCAACCAAGCCGGTGAGCCGGCCATGGTCTTGACCGTGGCCGGCGCGGTGATGATATCCGTCGCCATACAACCGCTTACAGCATGACCGCTTAGGGCAACAGCGCGGCAATATCCGCTTTCTTGGTGATCAGCCCGTCTTCGAGCGCATCGTCGGCAAGCGCCTGGCTCGAGGCGCGATTCATCTCGGTCGGCCAGCGCGGCAGCGTGATCTTGGCGGCGATTTCCGGCGTGATGCGGGTATAGGTCGGAATGATCTGGCGCACCTCGTCGGTGTGGGAATCCGCGTAAGCCAGCGATTCGGTGATCGCCGCCTTGAAGCGCTTGACGATGTCCGGGTTCGCCTTGGCGTATTGCAACGAGGTGAAATAGACCGCGATCATCATCTTCGGCGCGACGTCGACCAGATTCCAGTCCACCACTTTGGCGCCGCGTTGCAGCGCAATGGTCAGGAACGGCTCGACCACCCAGCCGGCCTCGATGCGATGCTCGGCGGCAGCCGCCGGCATATCGGGGAACGGCACTTCGATGAATTTCACCTTCTTCGGATCACCGCCCGCGGCGCGCACGCCGGCGCGCACCGAAGTGTCGCCGATATTGTTGAGATTGTTGACGGCGACGGTTTTGCCTTCCAGGTCCTTGGCATTGTTGATCGGGCTGTCGCCGGGCGCGATGATCGCCGAGAAATCATGACCGCGTTCCCCGGTCGAGGAGGCGCCCGGCGCCACGCCGATGAACTGCAGGCCCTTGGTCTGGGCGATCAGCATCGAGGGAATGTTGGAAAAGCCGATCTGCATCTGGCCCGACAGCACGCCCGGGATGATGGCGGCGCCGCCGCCGGCCGTCGACAGATCGAGTTCGAGATTCTGCTTGGCGAAGAAGCCTTTGGAAATGCCGAGATAGATCGGCGCGCAATCGCCGATCGGGATCACGGCGACCGAAAGCTTGTCGGCGGCGCGGGCGGGGCTGATCGGACCGGCCAAGGCCGCCGCAGCGAGCGCTGCAAACGCGCATATCCATGACCGACGGTGAAACGCAATCGCACTGGCCAACGGCATGAATTCCCCCCTGTTTCGGCCCTACCTTTGTCCTCTGGTGGGCGGCGGCCCAAACTGGTCAGTGGCCCGAGCGGTGTCAAGCTGCCGCTCATTTTGCCGCGGCACGACCAAAAAGCCGGTAGCTCAATAATCAAGCTGTAAACTAGCTTACGGCTTTCCGACACCACGCGTCCACCACATTGATCGGCGGCATCACGCGCGCCGCCTTTGGCCGCCCGTTCCGGCAAGCTCGCTCCAGAAGCCGTCGGTCGCCAGTTTGTCGACCGCGGCGGCGATGATGTTGCGCAGCGCCGTGACCGCACGGGCCTGTGCCTGGTCCTTGCGATAAGCGGCGCTCAAGGTCCACGCCGCAAGCGCCGGTCTATGGATGCGCACGGCGGAGAGCGCACCGGCGCCGACCTCCTGACGCACCGCGCTATAGGGCAAGACGGTGTAACCAAGACCAGCGGCGACCAGCGCCTTGGTCGTCGTGTAGCCGTCCACCTGAAAGGCGACATCGAGATGGCCGCCCGTCGCGGCGGCGCCGCGCTCGACCAGCATGCGCAGGCCGTGCGTGCGGTTGGGCAGGACCAGCGGCACGCGGCCGAGCGTCATGCCCGGCTTGACCGGCGGCAGAGCTCTGGCCGGCGGCAGGGCTTTGGACGCAGCGCCCGGCCCGATCAGATACATCGGCTCGGTGAGCAGCGCTTCGATCTCGATGCCGCGATGGCGCGGCGGATTGTGCATCAGGCACAGCGTGAGCTCCTGGTTGATCAGGCGCTGAAAAATGAAGCCGCTGAAGCCTTCGACAAAACTCAAGCGCAGTTCCGGATGCAGCGCCGCGCATTCGCGCGCGATGCGCGGTACCAGCGCCTCGCAAATCGTCGGGCTGACGCCGAGCGTGAGCGTGCCCTGAACCCGCGATCCATGCGCGCGCACGTCGTCGGCGGTCTGCGCGGCCTGACGCAGCAGCGAATGCGCCCGCTGCAGCAACAAAAGCCCGGCATCGGTCAGTTCGAGCTGACGCCGCGTGCGCAGGATCAGCGCAAGTCCGACCTCGTCCTCGAGCTTGCGGATCTGGCGGCTGAGCGCCGGCTGCGCGATGCGCAATTGCACGGCGGCTTTGGAAAAGCTTCGCGCCTCGGCGACATGGACGAAATAGCGGAGCGCACGAAGGTCCATTGTTGCGGTTCCGTCTATTATGCCGAAACGGCATAATACTTATCACTATTATATCTTAGACGAACATGGCACCGGCGGCTACGCTTTCCCCACCAGAACACAAAAGGGAGGCTTCCTCGTGTCCGAGCGCGCGCCGGAGATCGTCGTCAGCGATACCAAGGCCATGGACTTCGAAGAGGTCCGCCGCGGCCGTGTTCACATGATCCGCCGCAAGCGCCTGCCGCTCGAGACCGGCATCGACGGCGTCACGATGGAATATTCGCTGTCGGTGGTGCCCGACGGCTATTTCACGCCGCGGCATCGGCACAATTTCGATCAGATCCGCTACACGCTTTCGGGCGTGCAAAGCACCGGGCTCGGCGATCTCGCAGCCGGTGAATGCGGGTATTTCCCGGAGGGCTCCCATTACGGCCCGCAACAGCAAAAGGGCGAGTGCGAATGCCTGGTGCTGCAGTTCCAGGGCGCCAGCGGCGAGCACCTATTGTCCAACGAAGAGATGAACGCGACCTACGAGAAGCTGCTCAAGTCCGGCGGCAAGTTCGAGAACGGCGTCTATAAAGGCTTCAAGCCGGACGGCTCGGCGAAGAACAAGGATTCCTACGAGGCGATCTGGGAAGAGCACGAGGGCCGCGATCTGGTCTTCCCCGAGCCGCGCTATCGCCAGCCGGTGATGATGCTGGCCAAGAACTACCGCTTCTGGCCCGATCGCAACCGTCCCGGCGTCGAGATCAAGCATCTCGGCACTTTTAGCGAAGCCCGAACCGGAATCAGTTTCTTGCGTCTTCTTCCCGGCGCCGCGATCAAAGGCGGCGAGCAGGCCGACGCCGAGCTGCGCTATCTGATCGAAGGCACATGCTCCTATGACGGCAAGAGCTGGGCCGAAGGCACCTATATGTTCCTGCCGAACGGCGCCGCCGTGGGCGATTTGCATTCGGAGCGCGGCGCCACCTTCTTGGTCATTACGCTGCCGATACTGGCCGACCTTGCCGCTGCAAAGCGCAATCCCGGCATCCAGCACCCCGTGCTCGAACGCGCCAAACACGCCGTCGCGTAACGCCATACAACAAGCGCCGCTCAAGGCGCGAGAGTCACTTATGGGAGGAGCGCATGTCGCGTAGCGCATGGGCGTCTTGCGCCTGTTTGGCCGTGGCTTTGGCCGCGGCCGGCGCGCCATCGGGCGCGCGCGCCGATACCAAGCTCGCGGTCGCCAAAGTGGCGAACGATTTCGCCTTGATGATGGTCGACTACGGCAAAAGCCTCGGCACGTTCCAGAAGAATGGTCTTGACGTCGAGGTGACTCAGATCACGCAGGCGAAAATGATCCAGGCCGTCGTCGCCGGATCCATCGACATGGCGCTCGGCTCCGGCGCCGTTCTTGCTTTCAGGCCGAAAGGCGCGCCGCTGACCGGAGTGGCCGCTTTGTCCGGTCCGCCGTCGATCCTGGTTCTCATCGTTCGGTCGGACGGCTCGATCACCGCGCTCGATCAGTTGCGCGGCCACCTTGTCGCCGTCACCAACCAGGGCTCGCTGACCGACTGGGCGGTTTCGCAGATTGCGCTCCACGAGGGTTGGGCGCCGACGGACATCCCGCGCGTTTCAGTCGGCGATACTATGGCGCGGGTTGCCGCGCTCAAAGTGAGCAATGTCGATGCCGCCGTCATCGATATCGCGACCGCGCTCGAGCTCGAGCAGCGCGGCCAGGCGAAGATCCTGGTGAATTTCGGCGACCTGATCACGAAATTTCAGAATCAGATCATCTACGCATCCAGCAACCTGATCAAAACCAATCCTGACGCCGTGCGCGGATTCAATCGCGGCTGGTTCGAGACCCTGGACTATGCCCGCGCGCACAAGAGCGAGACCACGGCCTTTGCCGGGCAGGATCTCGGCGTCAGCGCCAGCGTTGCCGATCGCGTCTACGACAAGCTGATGCCGGCCGGATTCTTTTCAAGTGACGGGCGTTTCGACCGCGCGGCTCTCAAGAGCATGAGCGAAAGCTTTGTCGACATGAAACTTATCGACCATGAGATCGACCTGTCGCAATACGTCACCGAGCAATTTCTGCCCAAAGAGTGATCGCGGAACGTTTCATGCAAATAAACGCGACAAGCAACGCGAAGCGAAAGCCGCGAATTGCCATTATCGGCGGCGGCATCGGCGGTCTCACCGCGGCTGCGGCGCTGCATCAGCGCGGCGTCGAGGTCGAGGTCTTCGAACAATCGGCGAAGATCGCGGAGATCGGCGCCGGCGTCGCGCTGACGCCGAATGCGATGAAAGCCTATCGCGCGCTCGGTCTCGAAGCCGAAGTCACCGCCATCGGCTATGAATCGGACTATCAGGAGCTGCGCAACTGGAACACCGGCGCGGTGTTTTCACGCGTGCCGCGCCGGGGCGCCTACACCAGGGAGTTCGGCGCCGCCTATCTGACGATGCATCGCGCCGACCTGATCGAGGTGCTGCGGCGCCGGCTCCCCGACCGCGTCATCTATCTCGGCGCGCGCTGCACCGGGGTCGAGACCGGCGACACGTCTGCACGGGCACGCTTTGTCGACGGCAAGGACATCGAGGCGGATGTGATTGTCGGCGCCGACGGCATTCATTCCGCCGTTCGCGGAAGCCTGTTCGGTCCGCAGGCGCCGCGTTTTGCCGGCTGCGTCTGCTGGCGCGGACTGGTGCCGTTCGACGCTTTTCCGCCCGGCACCGTGAGCCGCGACGGCACGATGTATATGGGGCCGAAGAGCCACGTCATTTATTATCTCGTCCGCCGCGGCGAGCTGGTCAATTTCGTCGCGCATATGGAGGGCCATTCCTGGACCGGCGAATCCTGGACCCAGGAATGCGACCGCTCCGAAGTCATGGACACCTATGCCGGCTGGCACGAGCCGTTGCTGCGTCTGCTCGGATCCTCGGAGCGCTATTACAAATGGGCGCTCTATGACCGTGACCCGCTCGATCGCTGGACCAAGGGACGTGTGACGCTGCTTGGGCGATTCCGCGCACGCAATGCTGCCCTATATCGGCCAGGGCGCCTGCATGGCGATCGAGGACGGCTACACGCTCGCGGCTGCCGTCGCGCGGATGCCGGACGAACTCGGCGCGGCGCTGCGACACTACGAACAGCTTCGGCTGCCGCGCACACGCCGCGCCGTCTTGGGCGCCCGCGCGCGCGGCGAGGAAATGCATCTGACCTCGCCATGGGCGCAGCTCAAGCGCAACGTCAAAATGGCGCTCAAGCATCGCTTGGGCCGCGACAAGACCGGCATCCAGCTCGGCGCGTTCTACGATTACGACGTCGCCGCCGAAAACCGCATGCCGCTCAACGCGTGACCCGTCGCACGGCGGGGGAGCGCGAGCGCCAATTCCATCGCCGTCACTTGGCCGTCACTTGGCCGTCACTCGAGGGGGAAATCCATGACCGAGCGGACTTCGACCATCAACGTGACCGAGCTGATCGATCTGCGGCCGATAACCGAGCTGCAGATCCGCGTAACGCTGCTGTGCGCGCTGACGATCTTTCTCGACGGCATCGACGTCATCGTCATCGGTCTTGTCGCACCTTCGCTCGCGGCCGCGATTGGTGTGAGCGTTACGTCATTCGGACCTGTCTTCGGCATCGGACAAGCCGGGGTTTTGGTCGGCGTTCTGACTTTCGGTCCGCTCGGCGACCGTTTTGGCCGCAAGCGTCTGGTGATCGGGTCGATGCTTCTGTTCGCGACCTTCACCTTGCTGACGATATGGACGACGTCGTTCAACGAGCTTCTCGTGGTTCGCTTTCTCGCCGGGCTTGGCCTTGGCGGCGCGGCGCCGAACGCGGTCGCTTTGACCTCGGAATTCGCACCCAAGCGATTGCGCGCGGCTTTCGTGTCGCTGCAATGGGCGGCGCTTCCGCTCGGCGGCGTCGCGGTCGGTCTATTGAGCTCGGTGCTGATCACACGATGGGGCTGGCAATCTTTGTTCTATATCGGCTCGATCGTGCCGCTGCTGCTTGCCGGCGTTCTGACCTTCATCTTGCCGGAATCGGTGTCGTTTCTGCTCGCGCGCGGTCTCGATAAGGGAAATGTGCGCGGGATCGTCCGCAAGCTCGCCCCGGAGCTGCCCGACGCGCCGGACACCCGCTACGTGGTCAACACCGAAAAACTTCCGGGTGCGCCGATGAAGCATCTGTTTACCGAAGGCCGCGCGCGCCATGACCTTGCTGCTGTGGGTGCCGTTCTTCACCAGCTTCATGATCCTGATCTTCATCACGTCGTGGATTCCGACTTTGTTGCGCGCCAACGGCCTGTCGGTGGCTCAGGCGGGTTTTGCCATCGCGCTCAACAGCCTGGGAAGCTTTGTCGGTTCCGGCTCGGTCGGCCGGCTGATGGATCGCTTCGGCGCCTATAACGTCCTCATCCCAACCTTTGTCCTGGCCTCGATTGCAGCCGGGACTGCTCGGCTTCTCGCTGACAAGCCTCGGCACGGCGGCCATCGCCGTGATCACCTTGAGCGGACTGTTCGCGGGCGCGAGCCAAGCCGGCGTGATCGCGCTCGCGGCCGTGGTCTATCCCGTCGCCATCCGCTCCACCGGCGTGGGCTGGGCGATGGCGATCGGACGGCTCGGCGCCATCGTCGGGCCGATGCTCGGCGGCATGCTTCTGGGCTGGCAATGGAGCGCCGATCAAATTCTCCTGGTCATCGCGGTGCCGGAGCTGATCGGCGCGCTGTGCGTGGCTTTGGTCGGCAAACTTCCGGCGTCCAGACCGGCGTCTGTAGTCCGGGGGCTTACCGCTCGCGGAGCGGCTTGATCTTCAGTTCGGCCGCAAGCTTGTCGAGCAGCGCGAGAAGCGGCTTCGCCAGCGGCACGCCGTCGCGCGCGCGTTCGCTGCGGCACTCGGCGCGGCGGTCGCCGGGCAAGCGGATTTCATTCACGCCGGGCAGACGCTTGGATGCGCGCAGATCGCCGATGTGGCGATCGACCTCGGACTTGAAAGTCTCGAGCGGGACAAATCGCGCAATATCGACGGCGATGATGAAGTGTCCGGTATTGGTCGTGCTCTTGTCGTCGGCATTGAAATCGACGACGTCGCGGCCGAAAGCGGCGCCGTTGAGCACGCCGGCAATAAGGCCGAGCATCAAAGCCAGCCCTGCGCCTTTATATTCGCCCATCGGCAGCAACAGGCCGTCATGCGAGCGGTCGGCATCGGTGATCGGCGCGCCGGTCTGCGCATCGACAAACCAGCCTTCCGGCATCGGCAGGCCGCGCTGCGCATATTTCTTCACCGTGCCGTAGGCGACGATCGAAGTCGCGATATCGAGAATGAGCGGACCTGTACCCGACGGCACGCCGATGGCGAGCGGATTGGTGCCGAGCAGCAAGTCTGTGCCGCCCCAGGTGCCCATGTGATTGGCATTGGCGACGGCGGCATAGAGCCCGACCATGCCGTGCTGCGCCGGCATCTCGGCATATAGACCGGCCGGCCCGGCATGGTTGGAACGGCGCACGCCGACCCAGGACACGCCGTTCTGTTTCGCCATCGCGATCGCTTCATCGGCCGCGCGCGACATCACCAGATGGCCCATGCCGTTATCGCCGTCGACCAGAGCGGTCGCGGGCGCTGAGCGCGTCACGGTGATGTCGGGATGTTTGTTGAAGCCGCCGGCTTTCAGACGGCGGATATATTGCGGCAGCCGGAAGATGCCGTGGCCGTCGGCGCCGGTGAGATCGGCCTCCGTCATCAGCGCGGCGCATTTTTCCGCGTCGGCTTTGGGCAGGCCCGCGGCAACGAAGGCGTCCCCGATCAGCGCCTGCGTGGCGCGCGACGGGACATTGATCAGATCGGCACTGCTCATGATGCGCGTGCCTTATGCCATCACGCGTTTCTTGGCGAGAATCTTTGCCGCGTGGCTGTGCAGAATCTTTTCGCGCTGCGCCTCGGTGATATCGAGACCGCGCACGTGCCGCACGCAATCGAGCATGCCCATGTCGTAGGGATAATCGCTGCCGAGGAAGATGCGGTCGGCGCCGACCATCGCGACCAGCATTTCGAGCGTCTTCTTGGAATGCAGGATGGTGTCGTAGAGGAAACGGTCGAGATATTTTTCCGGCGAATGTTTCAGATGCACTTTCGGTTCCGGCCGCACGTCCCAGCCGTGGACCCAGCGCATGCCCTGATAGGGAATGAAGCCGCCGCCGTGCACCATGACGAAATTGAGCTTGGGATGGCGCTCGAGCACGCCGCCGAAGATCAAACACGCCGCCGCGATCGTGGTGTCGAGCGGATTGCCGATCAGATTGTTGAGATAATAGGCGCGCAGCCGGTCGGCGCCGGCGACATTGCCGGGATGGATCACCATGAACGCGTCAAGCTCAGCCGCGGTCGCCCAGAGCGGCTCGAAGCTCGGGTCGTCGAGATTCTTGCCGTTGATATTGGAGCCGATCATGGCGCCGTGCATGCCGAGCTTGGTCATGGCGCGGCGCAATTCGTCGGCGGCCTGTTGCGGCGCCTGCATCGGCAAGGTGGCGATGGCGGCGAAACGATCCGGATGCTCCTTGGTGAGCCGCGCCATGTCGTCGTTCTGGATCGCCGACAGCGCGACGCCGACGGACGCTTCCTGGCCGTAGAGCCAGGTCTGCGGCGTCGCCGTCAGCACCTGCATGTCGACCAGAGCCGCGTCCATGTCGGCAAGCCGCCGCGCGATATCGTGTCCGCCTTTGGGGAACGGCCTATAGGGCACGCCGGCGACTTCAATGACGCTGTTGTCGGCATCGAGCGGCGTCAGCTTCAAGCCCAGGCTTGGAATCTCTTTTTGCAGGCGCTTGATCGCTTCATCGGCCAGCACATGCGTATGGGTATCGATGGTCCGCGACATTGTTCCTCCCACTTCCCCTTTTGCCCTTTTTGGAGCGGCATGTTCTGCGCACAAGGCGGATGGGCAGACAAGGGGGTGCAAGCGGATAGCGGAGGCGACACACGGGAGGTCTTCTCAGGCCGGACTTTCAGCTATAAAGGGACCGCCAACCTCCCCATATAAATCAGCCCAAACTGCGGAATTCTCGATGGACGCGACGACGAACAAGACGCAGATCGATTCCCATCCCTTTCACGGCCGCGTCGAGGACGATCCTTTGGTGCGCGGGCGCGGGCGTTATATCGCCGACGCGCCGCTGCCGAACCAGGCCTTCGCGCATTTCGTGCGCTCGCCGCATGCCTTCGCCCGTATCGTCAGCATCGACACGTCGGGCGCGACGAACATGCCGGGTGTGATCGCGGTGCTCACCGCCAAGGACATGGAGGGCGTCGGCAGCCTTTCGCGCCATCCGCCGATCGCCGGCCGCAACGGCGGCAAGCTTGTTTTGTCGCATCGGCCGCCGCTCGCCGGCGAGCGCGTCATGCATATCGGCGAACCGGTCGCGATGGTGATCGCCGACAGCGCCATGATCGCGCAGGATGCCGCCGAGTTCGTCCACATCGAATATGAAGAGTTGACGCCGGTCGTCGACGCGCGCGACGCGCTCAAGCCCGGCGCGCCGCAGATCTGGCCGGAGGTGCCGGGTAACATCGCGGTCGATTGGGCGGGTGCGCATCCGGATCCGGCCGCCAATGCCGCCGAGATCGACCGCATATTTGCTTCGGCCAAATATGTCGCGCGCTTCGCCGAGATGAACCAGCGCCTCGTCGTCGCCTCGATGGAGCCGCGCGGCGCCACCGCAAGCCACGATGCAACGAGCGACAGCTATCTCCTGCGCGTCTGCTCGCAAGGCGCCGGCGCCATGCGCGACGGCATCCTGGTCATCATGGGCTGGCCGAAGGAAAAGCTGCGCGTCACCACCGAGGACGTCGGCGGCGCTTTCGGCCTGAAGACCTCGGCCTATCCCGAATATATCGCACTCCTGGTCGGCGCGAAAAAGACCGGACGGCCGATCCACTGGATGTCGGGACGCTCGGAGGCCTTCCTCACCGACAATCAGGGCCGCGATATCTATTCCGAGGCCGAGCTTGCGCTTGACGAGAAGGGCAAGTTCCTGGCGCTGCGCATCCGCAACACCGGCAATATGGGCGCCTATGTCGGCGCCGTCGGCGCCAACATTCCGTGCTTCAATTTCGCGCGCTGCCTGCCCGGCATGTACGACATCAAGCGTATCGATATCGCGACGAAGTGCGTCTACACCAACACGATCCCGACCGCGCCCTATCGCGGCGCCGGCCGCCCGGAAGCCAATTATGTGCTCGAGCGGCTGGTCGACGACGCGGCGCGCCTATCCGGCATCGATCCGGTGAAGCTGCGACGGCGCAATCTGATCAAGAAATCGCAGATGCCGTACAAGACCGCGATCGGCACCACCTTCGATTCCGGGGACTTCGAGCCGATCCTCGACAAGGCGCTGGAGCTTGCCGACTACAATAATTTCAAGAAGCGCAAGCGCGAGGCGGCCAAGCGCGGCAAATATCGCGGGCTCGGCATTTCCTGCATGCTCGAACATGCTGGCGGCGCGCCCGTCGAAAGCGCGATGCTGAGTTTCCCCGGCGGCGACAAGCTTTTGTTGACGCTCAACGTACAAAACACCGGCCAGGGCCACGCCACGGTGTTTCCGCGCGTGATCGCCGACCGGCTTGGCATTCCGTTCGAAAGCATTTCGCACAGCAACGGCGATTCCGCGAATGAACTGGCGGGTTACGCTTCCGTCGGCTCACGCTCGGCAATGACCGTCGGGCATTCGCTTGTCACCGCGATGGACACCATTCTGCAAAAGGGCAAGCCGATCGCCGCCACGATGCTCGAAGCCGGCGAGGGCGACATTGCCTACAAGGACGGACATTTCGAAGTCGTCGGCACCGACCGACGCATCACGTTGTTCGAGACAGCCGCACGCGCCGCCGAGATGAAGAAGCGCGGCGAGATCGCGGAAGATCTCGACACAAGATCAAAGACCGAGACGCCGCTGTCGTTTCCCAACGGCTGCCACATCGCCGAAATCGAGATCGATCCCGACACCGGCCGCCTCACCGTCGTGGCTTATTCGGCGGTGGACGATTGCGGACGCCCGCTCGATCACACCATTGTCGAGGGTCAGCTCCACGGCTCCCTGATGCAGGGGCTCGGCCAGGCGCTGATGGAGAACACGGTGTTCGACCGCGACTCCGGTCAATTGGTCACCGGCTCGTTCATGGATTACGCCATGCCGCGCGCCGAGGATGCGCCGCCGCTGCGCGACGCCATGCATAATGTGCCGGCGACGACCAATCCGCTCGGCGTCAAAGGCGTCGGCGAAGCCGGCACCACCGCCGGCATCTCGGCGGTGATGAATGCTGTTGCCGACGCCATCCCGAACGGCGCCGGCACGCATCTGGAAATGCCGGTGACAGCGCCGCGCATCTGGGAAGCCTGCCAGCGCGCGAAGGGGTAGGCTGTCGGCATGCCGAGCCCTGCGCCGCAAGCCGAAAGTCCCCTCCCCCTCGCGGCGCCGATGCTGCTCAGCTTCGTCGCCGGCTATGTCGACAGCTACACTTACATCGCGCTGTTCGGTCTGTTCGTCGCCCAGGTGACGTCGAGCTTCGTCATCGCCGGCGCGCAAGTCGTCATCCACGACTACAACGTCACCGGAAAACTTCTCGTCACCGTCGTGTTCATCATTGCCGCGGCGCTGACCGCGGCGCTGATCATCTGGGCGCGTGCGGCCGGACGCGCCACGCTGCCGGCAATGCTGTGGCTCGAAGCGGCCTTGCTCGCGATCTTCTGCGCCATGATCCTGTTCGGCCCGCCGATTCAAAACGCCACCGACTGGCACGGCATTGTCGCCGGCCTGATCGCGGCGAGCGCCATGGGCGCGCAGAGCGTGCTGGTGCGGCTTTTGATGAAAGGCATTCCGCAGACCAATGTGATGACCGGCAATATGACGCAGCTCGGCATCGCCATCACCGAACTGATCGTTGCCTGGCGCAAGCTCGCCGACAGCCGGCACAGCGCCGAAGACGTCGAGGATTTCGCGAACGTGCGCGGTCAGCTTGTGATCGTGTTCTCGGTCGCCGTGGGCTTTCTTGTGGGCGCCGCCGCCGGAGCCGTGGCTTTTGCGACGACCGGCCTGCGCGGTGCGGTCCTCGCCGTCCTCATCGTGGCCGCGCTCGCGGTCTGGGCGCTGATCCGCGAGCACGATGTGGCGCGCTGATCGCAGACATTCCATTCACGCACGCCAGCCATGTACGTCAGCCATGTACGTCAGCCATGTACGCCGGCCATAAACGCCAACCATGAACGCCAAAGCGCGCCGCTCCGCGCCGTGGCCGGATTGACGCTTCTCCATGTGGAGGGCAACACTCCGGCCGCGACCCTTTTGGAGGCGGTAAATGGCTGGACACCCCGAAGCGATCCTTGCCGGCAAGAAGCGCCCGTTCACCGGCGCCGAATTCCTGGAATCACTCAAGGACGGCCGCGAGGTCTATATCTACGGCGAGCGCGTCAAGGACGTCACCGCGCATCCGGCGTTCCGCAATTCGGCGCGCTCGATCGCGCTGCTTTATGACGCGCTGCACGACAAGGCGACCAAGGACGTGCTCACCGCGCCGACCGATACCGGCTCGGGCGGCTATACCCACAAATTCTTCAAGGTGGCGAAGAGCCGCGAGGATGTGATCGCGCAGCGCGATGCCATCGCCGCCTGGGCGCGCGTCACCTATGGCTGGCTCGGCCGCAGCCCCGACTACAAGGCCGCCTTCCTCAATACGCTCGGCGCCAATGCCGAGTTCTACGGCAAGTTCGCCGACAATGCGCGCGCCTGGTACAAGCGCGCCCAGGAATCGGTGCTGTTCCTCAACCACGCTTTGGTCAATCCGCCGATCGACCGCAACAAGCCGGTCGAAGAGGTCAAGGACGTCTATATCAACATCCAGAAAGAGACCGACGCCGGCATCTATGTCTCCGGCGCCAAGGTCGTCGCCACCAATTCGGCGCTGACCCATTACAATTTCCTCGGCCAGAACATGGGCCAGGAGATCACCGATCCGAGCATGGTGGTGATGTTCATCGCGCCGATGGACACCGCCGGCATCAAGCTGATCTGCCGGCCGTCCTATGAATATGCCGCGGCCGCGACCGGGTCGCCGTGGGATTACCCGCTCACCTCGCGATATGACGAGAACGACGCGATCTTTATTTTCGACAATGCGTTCATCCCCTGGGAGAACGTGATCATCCATCGCGACATCCAGCGCCTGAAGGATTTCTATCCGCGCTCGGGCTTCTTCAACGGCTTCACCTTGCAGGGCTGCACGCGCTTGTCCGTGAAGCTCGATTTCATCGCCGGGCTGCTCTACAAGGCCGCGCGCGCCACCGGCGTCGAATCCTTCCGCGGCGTGCAGGCGCAGATCGGCGAAGTCATCGGCTGGAGGAATCTTTTTTGGTCGCTCACCGATGCCATGGCCTGCAATCCCGAGCCGTGGGTCAATGGCGCGGTGCTGCCGAATGCGCGCGGCTCGGCGACCTATCGCCTGTTCATGACGGAAGCCTATCCGGCAGTGCGCAACATCGTCGAAAAGGTCGTCGCCTCCGGCCTGATCTATCTGCCGTCGCATGCTGCCGATTTCAAAAATCCCGAGGTCGACAAATATCTCGCCAAATATGTCCGCGGCTCGAACGGCATCGATTACAAAGAGCGCATCAAGATCATGAAGCTGTTATGGGACGCCATCGGCACCGAATTCGGCGCCCGCCACGAGCTCTATGAGATGAATTATTCCGGCAGCCACGAGCTCATCCGCGTGTTCCAATTGCAGCAGGCGCAAGCGAACGGCACGCTGAAAGCGATGGAAGCGCTCGCCGACAAATGCATGGCCGATTACGACGAGAACGGCTGGAAGCACCCGGCGTATCTGGAGAGCGATATTTCGCTGGTGGGGAAATAACGCCGTTGCGGCTGGCGGCTGCCGCGGATTTTAAAGCGATGATTTCCGCCCCTAAGGACCTATGAGATGCTTAGTCGCCATTGTGTCTATGTCTTTCATGAGCTTCCCCATTCGGTTGAGGAATGATTGAAAGTCAGCCTTTGGGATGCGTCTCTTTCGATTGAAAGAAATCTGCTCAACGTTCTCTATCTGGAGATACACGTCGCCATTGTTTTTTGTCCACCAGAGGCCGTGCAAATAATCGTTGCGTAAGCCAGCCAGGGTCTGAAATTCCGAAATGATATGCTCGTAAATTGGATCTGACTTTTTGCGGTCATTCCCTGGAAAATGATTCAGCAGGGCAAGGAGGACCTTTGCTCTCGTGTTGTTGCTGCTGATCGGGCGGAAAATTTGGCGCCCTGGTGAGAAACCCCTCAATTCGTTCTCAACTTGCCGAAGGGTTTTGCCATCCGGGAATATCAATACATCCACCATGTCGATCATGGCTTCTTCAACGTGAACCCAGTCCGAAAAGATTTCTCCGAACAGAAAGATAATTTCTTTATTTCGTATGCCGGCAATCCAAGTGCCCGTTTCTCTCGGATCGATCTTTTCGCTATATTGCGTCTGCTTTAACTTGCTGGATTGCGACATAGAAAGCCCCAAAAAAGACGACGAGAAATATAGCGATCAGGAGGCGCATGAACGCTTCGTGAAGTCATTGAAGGCTGCGGTGAATATCCCGCTCAAGCCACTTATGAGCATGACTCCTAAGCGGCCCAAGAAGCAATCGAAGAGAAACAAAGACTAGCGCCGCCGACTAACCCGCGTAGGGTGGGCTAAGGCGCCAAGCCCACGTCTGCATCGCTCAGCAGTCCGCATCGGCTTCGCTGGACTCAGCCGACCCCACGCTTGCTCAAAAAACGGCAGACGCTGCAAATGGGCGCGGCTTACTTAGAGCTAGGTACCAAAAATATAGCGCAGCGGGTCCCCACGAGATGCCGTCCACCACTATGGGAACGGGGATTAAACGCATGATGGGGAGTGAACCCACGCCCAACGCAAGCGTAACAAGTGGACACCACACAACGAATGGTACCCACCTAGATTTCCCCAATCGATGCGCGATTAACGAGGTGGGAATTGCCAAGGCAAACCAAACCACCACCGAAGAAAGAACCGCTAGCATAATTCCCCGATACTCCATTCTAAATCCTAGGCCGTACGGCCTTTACGAGCCTTACGGCGGCGCCGTTGATCTTACCCAACCTTGCGCCGCTTACCATTGCGCTTGGGAATGTTTTTGAGCGAGCGTAGGGCGGGCAAAGGCGCGAAGCACCGTGCCCACGTCTGCGTCTCAGCAGTCCTTTTGCTTGCCGCGCGGCAAACCATTCCCACGATATTTTCTCGTCGTCATGGCCAGACTTGTTCCGGCCATCCACGTCTTTGGCTTCGGCGGCGCTTGAGACGTGGATGCCCGGGACAAGCCCGGGCATGACGGGGGTGAAAAGCTCGTCGCGTTTCCGTTGACATTCGTCACTATTTCAGTTACACTCTCGCCGAATCTCGCTCACGTCAGGGACGTATTCCGGATGCGATCCGAATTACGGAGCGAGTGCGGTGCCCGCGGGCGGTCTCGCAAACTTCCCCCGGGCGGCTTTGGGCATCATGCCGCCGGTAATCAATGGCCGGCCGTGGGTGCCACTGGACTGGGACAGGCAGGGGTGGGTAACGCCCATCTAGCGGAATAATCGTAGCGGCCGCGTCCCAGGAAGCATGGCCTGAAGCTGGACGGAGATGTTCCGACATCTCCAGGAAGAGCCGCGGTGGAACGCCGACAGGCGAGCGTGCTCCGCTGAGCACGCTGCCGCATCCGAAATGATGCGGACGGTTGGATACGCGTCTGTCGGCGTTCCGCTTCCCTTTCTTTCAGTTCCAAGTTCTTCCCGTTGCATGTTCTTTCAGTTCCAAGTTCTTTCAGTTCCAGGTTCTTGCACGTCGCAGCCAGGCCGAGCGCAACGAAACCGGCAGCGACATCGAGACTTTTTGGAAACTTTTCGGCCGTTCGGGGATTTCACTTGGTTGAATCCAGGCGACCGATCACTCGCGCACGCGCCGCGAGCATGATTCTATTTCGTCCACTTGTCCCACTTGCGTAGCGAGACGGAGCCGCAAGCTCCGCGGTGGATGAATTGTGGCGTCGATAAAAAAATTATTTTCGGCGCAGTCGCTTAGAGAGCGCGTACACATTGTCGCCTTATTTAGACCAAGGCGTATAAGCCTGTGGTCAAAGAGGTAAATATGAGTATCTTTGAAGTTCCCAGCGCGAGGCCCATGAATGACACGAGCTGGAACTGGCGAAGCGCAATTGCCACCCCTTCGCGCGGTTCTCGGTGCCGCCACCATTGCGATTGAACTCGTCATCGTCGCCGTCGTCTATTTCGGCCTCACCGAAGCAGCGCTGCTCCTTCCCGTGCTCAATCCGGCGGCAACGCCGCTGTGGCCGGCGACCGGCGTGGCGCTCGGCATCATCCTGCTGCGCGGCTATCGCGTGGCGCCCGGCATCTTCGTCGGCTGCTTCGTCGCCCATGTCGTGGCATCCAGCATCATCGATCTGCGCCCCATCGTCGACGCGGCGGCGATCTCGCTCGGCACCACGCTCGGCGCGCTGGTCGGCGCTTGGCTGCTCGATCGCTGGTCGCACGGCCGCAAGACCTTCGCCAGCCCGCGCGGCATCGGCCGCTTCGCGCTGGTCTGTTTCGGCCCCGTGGCCGTCGTCAGTTCCGCCGTCACCATGGCCGGCACTCTCGCCGGCAAGATCTTCGCCGGCGAATCGAGCCTTGCCGACGCGCTCGCCAATTGGCCGGCGCTGCTCTCGAGCTACGACACCTGGTGGCTCGCCGATGCCGGCGGCAGCCTGGTCGTCACGCCGGTTATCGTGCTGTGGGCCAGCACGCCCGCGCCCGTGCTCGGCAAAATGGCGCAATCGAGTTCGGCAAAATCGAGCTCCGAACGGGGCGCGCTCGAAACCATCGGCATCCTGCTTGCCGCCGCAGCGATCGGCATCCTCGCCTTCAGCCCGCTGACGCCGGTGCTCGGCAGCGCGCTCGAGGCGCTCACCCCCTATCGCGGCCTGATCGCCTTCCTCATCGTCGCGCCGCTGATGGCGGCGGCGCTGCGTCCCAATCAGCGCGACGCGGCCACCGCGGCGCTGATCTTCTGCGGCATTGCCGGCGTCTCGGCCGGGCTTGGCGCCGCGGCCGATCTGAACACTTCGCTGCTGTTCCTGCTCGCGCTCGCGATCGCGACCTCGCTGGCGCCGCTCGTGCTCGCCGCCGCCGTCATGGCGCATCGCGACATCCAGACCCGCATGCTGGCGGCGCAGGAGCAATTGCAGCGCCGCGTCGAGCAATCGCAATTGGCGTTGAAGAACGCCAAGCGGCATTTCCAGATCTTCATGGAAGGCGTCACCGACTACGCGATCTTTCTGCTCGACTCGTCGGGCCGCGTCGCGAGCTGGAATTCCGGCGCGCAGAACATCATCGGCTACAAGGCCGACGAGGTGATCGGCAAGCACTTCGGTATTTTCTACCGGCCCGACGAGCGCCGCGCCGGCGAGCCGAAGCGCGCGCTCGCCTCCGCCGTCCGTAACGGCAAGTACGAGGTCGAGGGCTGGCGCATCCGCAAAAACGGCACGCCGTTCTTCATGACCGGCGCGCTGACCGCGATCCGCGACGACGACGGCACGCTGATCGGGCTTGCCAATATCATCCGCGACGCCACCGAGCGGCGCGACACCCAGGAGAAGCTGGTCGAAGCCCGCGAACAGCTCGCCACCGCGCAGAAGATGGAAGCCATCGGCAAGTTGACCGGCGGCATCGCCCACGACTTCAACAATCTGTTGATGATCATCGGCGGCAATGCGCAGACCTTCAAGCGGCTGCTCGATCCGAAATTGCCGCGCGCCATCGAGGCGATCCAGACCGCGGCCAAGCGCGGCGAAAGCCTGACCCGGCAACTGCTCACCTTCTCGCGCCGCCAGCAGCTGTCGCCGACGGTGGTCGATCTCAGCACCAGCATCCGCAATATGCGCACGATGCTGGAGAGCTCGCTGCGCGGCAACATCGTCTATAACGAGAATATCGCGCACGGCATCTGGCCGACCAAAGTCGATTTGGCAGAACTCGAGCTCGCCATCGTCAATATCGCCGTCAATGCGCGCGACGCCATGCCCAACGGCGGCACCTTCACGCTCACCGCCGGCAATGTCGAAACCGACGAAGCGCTGCGCGACGACGAGAACAATCAGGGCTATGTCGCGATCTCTTTCTCCGACAGCGGCATGGGCATTCCGCCGAACCTCTTGTCGAAAATCTTCGATCCGTTCTTTACCACCAAGGAAGTCGGCAAGGGCACCGGGCTCGGCCTGTCGCAGGTCTATGGCTTCGCCCATCAGGCCGGCGGCACGGTGACGGCCGACAGCACGGTCGGCGAAGGCACCACGATCACGATCTATCTGCCGTCGTGCAGCGACGAGGCCGGCGCGGCCGAAGAGGCGGCCGTGATCGATACGCAGCGCCTGCAGCGGCCGATGGTCCTCGTCGTCGACGACAGCGCCGAAGTCGCCGAAGTGACGTCGTCGCTGTTCGAGCATCTCGGCTACGACACGGTGTATCGCGATTCCGCCGAAGCCGCGCTGAAACTGTTGAGCGAAGGCGCCAAGATCGACCTCGTGTTCAGCGACATCGTCATGCCCGGCACCATCGACGGCGTCGGGCTCGCGACCGAAGTCCGCGCCCGCTATCCGCATCTGCCGGTGATCCTGACCACGGGCTATAGCGATGCCGCGCAGGCGGCGCCGGCCGACTTGAAAATTTTGCGTAAACCTTTCGACAGCGACATGCTGCGCGGCTTCATCCAAGACACGATGGAAATGAGCCTCGCGTCTTAAGCCGCGCAAAATCGCGGTAGCGTCCTCACGCTTACGCATTCATCCGCGGCGGTTACTGCCTAATCGGCGGTCATCACGACTCGTTGATTCGCCCGTGAGTTACGCGGCGTTGACAGCATGGGCGCGTTGACGGAATTCACGCTGGGGTGACGTTGGTAGAATAATGGAATGGGCAATGGACTCAGTGGAAAAACTCGTCCCGCTTCTAGGCCGCGTCTTGTTGGCTGTGGTTTTCGTGTTGGGCGGCTATGGCAAGATCTGGGCGATCGACGCCACCGTTGCGCAAATGGCAAGCCACGACATTCCGATGCCCAATGTTCTGGTCTATGGCGTGATCGCGCTCGAACTCGGTGGCGGCCTCGCGCTGATGCTCGGACTGTTCACGCGCTGGCTCGGCGTTATTTTCGCCTTCTACCTGCTGATACTGGCGCTCACCTTCCATGATTACTGGGCGCTGCCCGCGGCGGAATCGCATGCCCAGCGCGTCGCCTTCCTCGAACATCTGGCGATGATGGGCGGCATGTTTTACGTCTTCGCTTACGGCGCCGGCGCTTACAGCCTTGACGCGCTGTTCGGGCGGACGCACAGCGTTGCGGCGGCGGCACGCGCGTAATCCGCATTCTTAAAATCTGGATTCTGATCCGATTTGATTGGATCAGAATCTAGTCCGGCTTGCGGCAGCCGGTGATCTGCCGTCCGACGGTCCGTCACTGCGCGCCGGCGGGGCAAAACTCAAAGCGGATTACGGAGGCAAAAACCTGTGCCGATCTACGTTCTCGAACCGCCACAGCGCTACAATCACGCCTATACCGGCCCGGTGATCGAGCGCGTCTTGTCGCTCAAAGAGGCGCGCGCCGCCTGCGCACGCCGCGGCGTGCAAGCCGACGCCTGTTCTTGGCAGATCGGCCGCTCCTGCTATCTGGTTATTCCGCGCGGCGGCCCGGTGAAGGACTTGAACGCCTATCGCCGCCATGAGCGCGCCCATTGCAACGGCTGGCCCGAGAACCATCCTGAATGAGAACCATCCTGAATAATGCAAGCTGAGCCCGCGCGGCGCGCTATAATTTGTTCCTCCGAATCACCTCTCGGCAGCCGTCGCACCGCGCCGGCAAAACAGGAACACGGGCGCCAAAGCATGACCAGCCGCGCCTCCGTGGCCCGCAAGTCGCCGTCCCCGCAACCGGATCTGGCGGGCAAGGTCCAGCGCGAGGTTCACGAAGCCTTCGCCGCGCAATGCGCCGGACAAACCGAAAAGGCAATCGAGCTCTACAGCGCGGTCTTACGCAAACGGCCGAACGAATTCGACGCCTTGCACATGCTCGGCCTCCTCGAATATCAGCGCGGGCGTTTGCCGGAGGCGCTCAAGCTGATCGGCGCCGCGGTGAAGAGCAATGCCAATTCGGCCGATGCCTGGTCGAATCTCGGCTTGGCGTTCCACGCGCAAGGCGATTTCGCGAAAGCGGTGACTAGCTTCGACCGGGCACTCGCGATCAAGCCGGACCATGCCGACGTGCTGAACAATCGCGGCACCACGCTCAATTGCCTCGGCCGCCACGACGCGGCGCTCGAAGCCTTCGCGCGGGCGCTCGCCTTGCGGCCCGACTATCTGTTCGCACGTTTCAACCACGGCTCGACGCTGCTCAAGCTCGGACGCTATGCCGAGGCCCTCGCAAGCTTCGACACCGCGCTGGCACTCGCGCCGAACCATCCCGATACGCTGTGTCATCGCGGCAATGCGCTGCTGAAGCTCGACCGCATCGAGGACGCGTTTGCGAGCTACGCGCAGGCGCTCCGCTTCGCGCCGGATCATCCGCATATGCTGCGCAACCACGCGATGGCGCTGCGCCATCTCGGCCGGCCGCGCGACGCACTCGCCAGTGCGGAAAAAGCGCTGCGGGCGATGCCCGGCTATGCGTCTGCGCGTTTTGAACAGGCGCTCGCTTTATTGGCGCTCGGCGATTTTGCGCGCGGATTTACGCTCTATGAGTCGCGCTGGGATATTCCGGAATTTGAGCCGCAAAAACGGAATTTCAGCGGAGCGCCCTGGCTCGGCGACGAGGATATCGCGGGTAAGACTTTGCTCATTCACGCCGAGCAGGGTTTTGGCGATACGCTTCACTTCGTCCGCTATGTGCCGCTCCTTGCGGAGCGCGGCGTCAAAGTCATTCTCGAAGTCCAGTCGCAGCTGAAAGCGCTTCTATGGCAAACGGCCGGCGCGTCCGCGGTCATCGGACGCGGCGAACCGCCGCCGCCGTTCGATCGGCATTGCCCGTTGCTGAGCCTGCCGCTCGCGTTCCGCACGCAACCCGAGACGATCCCGGCGAACGTGCCTTACATCGCGGCCGATCGCGGCCGTGTCGCGCATTGGGCGGCGCGGCTATCGGACTTTGCCGGCAAAACCAAAATCGGCTTGGTGTGGGCCGGCAATTCAAGCGCCAGCGCGATCGATGCGCGGCGCAGCATGAGCTTAAACGATTTTGCGCCACTGGCCGGGCTGACCGACATTACGCTCTTTAGCCTGCAGAAGGGCGAGCCGGCGGCGCGGGCGCCGCAGCCGCCGGACGGCCTGTCGCTGATCGATCCGACATCCGAGCTTGCCGGCTTTGAAGATACCGCGGCGCTGATCGCCAATCTCGACCTCGTCATCAGTGTCGATACCGCAGTCGCGCATCTCGCCGGCGCGCTCGGCAAGCCGGTCTGGATTCTTTCGCGTTTCGACGGCTGCTGGCGCTGGCTCGACGGCCGCGAGGACAGCCCATGGTATCCGACCGCGCGGCTGTTTCATCAGAAAGCGCCGGGCGCCTGGGATGAGGTCATCGCACGCCTGCGCGATGCGTTGTCTCGAAATGACTTTGCGGATCGATATTGACCCGCGGCGCCGGCGCGAAATTACTTGCCAGAACCGCCCTGGAAAGCCGCAATTCGCAGCCAAACATTGACCGGCGGCCCCCTTTATGTCACGTGCGACGACCCGAAAATAACTGTGATTGCAATGGCTCCTGACCGCTACAACGCCCGCGACGCCGAGACCCGCTGGCAGAAAATCTGGGACGAGCACGGCATCTTCGCGACGAAGAACGACGATCCGCGCAAGAAATATTATGTCCTGGAAATGTTCCCCTATCCGTCCGGGCGCATCCATATGGGGCACGTGCGCAATTACACGATGGGCGACGTGGTGGCGCGGTTCAAGCGCGCCATGGGCTTCAACGTGCTGCATCCGATGGGCTGGGACGCTTTCGGCATGCCGGCGGAAAACGCCGCGATGGAGCGCAAGGTCCATCCCAAGGAATGGACCTACGCCAATATCGCGGCGATGAAGACGCAGCTCAAGTCGATGGGCCTGTCGCTCGATTGGAGCCGCGAAATCGCGACCTGCGATCCGAGCTATTACAAGCATCAGCAGAAAATGTTCCTCGATTTTCGGCAGGCCAAACTGGTCGAGCGCGAAAAGCGGAAAGTGAATTGGGATCCGGTCGACCAGACCGTGCTGGCGAACGAACAGGTGATCGACGGTCGCGGCTGGCGCTCCGGCGCGCTCGTCGAGCAGCGCGAGATGAGCCAGTGGGTATTCAAGATCACCAAATACTCGCAAGAGCTGCTTGAAGCGCTGGATCACCTCGACCGCTGGCCGGAAAAAGTGCGGCTGATGCAGAAGAACTGGATCGGCCGTTCCGAAGGTCTGCTGGTTCGCTTCGCGCTCGACAAAGCGACCACGCCCGACGGCGAGAGCGAGCTTGAGATTTTTACGACGCGCCCGGACACGTTGTTCGGCGCCAAATTCATGGCGCTGGCGCCGGATCATCCGCTCGCCACGGCGGCAGCGAAAAAGAATCCGAAGCTCGCCGAATTCATCGAGGAGTGCCGGCGTCACGGCACTGCGCAAGCCGAGATCGACACCGCGGAGAAGCAGGGCTTCGACACCGGCATCCGCGCCGTGCATCCGTTCGACAAGAACTGGACGCTGCCGGTCTATGTCGCGAATTTCATCCTGATGGACTACGGCACCGGCGCGATTTTCGGCTGCCCGGCGCACGACCAGCGCGACTTGGACTTCGTCAACAAATACGGCCTCGGCAATGTGCCGGTGGTTTGTCCGCCCGGCCAGGACCCGAAGACCTTCGTCATCACCAAGACCGCCTATGACGGCGACGGCACGATGATCAATTCGCGCTTCCTGGACGGCATGACGATCGCCCAAGCGAAAGAAGAAGTCGCCAAGCGCTTGGAAAAAGAAACAGCCGGCAATCGTCCGGTGGCGCAGCGGCAAATCAATTTCCGCCTGCGCGATTGGGGCATTTCACGGCAGCGCTATTGGGGCTGTCCGATCCCGATCATCCATTGCGACAAATGCGGCGTCGTCGCGGTGCCGGAAAAAGATCTGCCGGTGATCTTGCCGGAGGACGTGACGTTCGACCGGCCGGGCAATCCGCTCGATCATCATCCGACCTGGAAGCACGTGAACTGCCCGCAATGCGGCGGCAAGGCGCGACGCGAGACCGACACCATGGACACGTTCGTCGACTCGTCGTGGTATTTCGAACGTTTCACCGATCCGTGGATCACCACCGCGCCGACCGACCGGCCGATGGTCGACGATTGGATGCCGGTTGATCAATATATCGGCGGCATCGAGCACGCGATCCTGCATCTGCTCTATAGCCGCTTCTTCACCCGCGCGATGAAGATGACCGGCCATGTCGGACTGGAAGAGCCGTTTGCCGGCCTCTTCACCCAAGGCATGGTCGTGCACGAAACCTATCGCACCAAAAATGGCGACTGGGTCGCGCCGGCCGAAGTGAAGATCGAGACCGACGGCGATGCGCGGCGCGCGACGCTGATTTCGACCGGCGAGCCGGTCGAAATCGGCGCCATCGAGAAAATGTCGAAGTCGAAACGCAACACCGTCGATCCCGACGAGATCATCGGCGATTACGGCGCCGACGTCGCACGCTGGTTCATGCTGTCGGACTCGCCGCCCGACCGCGACGTGGAATGGACCGAGCGCGGCGTTCAGGGCGCCTCACGCTTCGCGCAGCGGCTGTGGCGGCTCGTCGGCGAAGCCGGCGACATTATTGCCAGAGGGGCGCCGGAAACACGCCCGGCGCAGTTCTCCGCGGCCGCGGCAGGCTTGCGTAAAGCGACCCACACCGCGCTCGCCAAAGTCGGCGATGACATCGAAAAGCTGCACTTTAATGTTTGTGTGGCGGCGATCTACGAATTCGCCAATAAGCTCAATGAGATAATTGGCGATATCGGGGCCGATTTGGGGGCTGATCCGGGGTCGAAAGAGGGGGCCGTTTCCACGCCTGATTTCCGTTGGGCCATGCGGGAGGCGGCTGATGTTCTTGTGCAATTGTTCGCGCCGATGATGCCGCATCTCGCCGAGGAGTGCTGGGCCGCGCTCGGGCATAACGGCCTGGTCGCCGAAGCCGCCTGGCCGAAGGCGGAGCGCGAGCTTCTGATCGAGACCACGATCACGCTGCCGGTGCAGGTCAACGGCAAGAAGCGCGCCGAGGCGACCGTCGAGCGCGACGCGAGCAATGCCGAAATTGAGGCTGCCGTTTTGGCTCTCGATGAGGTAAAAAAGGCGCTGGAAGGCAAGGCACCGAAAAAGGTGATTGTCGTGCCGAAACGGATCGTCAATGTCGTGGTCTGAGCGCAGAAGCTTGAGCATGGTCGTGCGGCTCGCCGTCGTCATCGTTGCGGCGGGCCTGACGGCAGGCTGCTTCCAGCCGCTTTACGGACGCA
The DNA here is from genome assembly GCA_963746715.1 of uncultured Alphaproteobacteria bacterium. GTDB lineage: Bacteria > Pseudomonadota > Alphaproteobacteria > Rhizobiales > Xanthobacteraceae > BOG-931. Next base: position 230,642 of record CAVVCW010000015.1, read on the forward strand.
ACCCCGCGGCGCCCGAGGCCGACAGCGTGCGCGACAAGCTCGCCGAAGTCGAAATTCCCGTCATCCCGACGCGCCAGGGCTCGCCCGAGGCGCGGCTCGCCGTCAGCATGCGCAACGCGCTGCAATACGATCTCAATGGCAATGCCGGCGCCAATGCGCCGACCCATCGTCTGACGATGACGATTGCGCCGTCGTCACTGACGGTGATCGTCGATCCCGTCAGCGGCCGGCCGACGGCCGACATCGACGGTGTCGCCGTGACTTATCAGCTGACCGAAATCGCCACCGGCAAGATCGTGCTCAGGGATAACGCTTATTCGCATGTCGGCGTCGACTCTCCGGGTCCCGAACAGCGCTTCGCCCAGCAGCGCGCCAAGCGCGACGCCGAAGACCGCGCGGTGCTGACCGTCGCCGAGGCGATCCGCAATCGGCTGGCGTCCTATTTCGTTGCCGGGACGTGACCGGCTTCGCCGTCTGATTTTCCGCAGCAGCCGTTTTCTTTTCCGGTTCCCGATCCAAATATCGATCATGGTCGCGATCAAAGCCGCCAATGTCGACGCCTTCATCGCGCGCCCCGATCCGTCGCGGCCGGTGGTGCTGGTTTTCGGTCCGGACGCGGGCCTCGTCAGCGAGCGCGTCAATGCTTTGGTCAAGACTTCCGTCGACGACGTCAACGATCCGTTCGCGCTGGCGCGCCTCGAAGGCGAGGACGTGACCGCCAATCCGGCCCGGCTCGTCGAGGAGGCGCAGACCATCCCGCTGTTCGGCGGCCGGCGTGCGGTGTGGGTGAAGGCCTCCGGCCGCAATATCGCGCCGGCGGTCGAGGCGCTCCTTGGCGTCGATATCGTCGATTGCCGCATCATCATCGAGGCCGGCGATTTGCGGCGCAATGCGCCGCTGCGCGTGCTGTGCGAGCGCGCGAAAAATGCCGCGGCGATGCCCTGCTATGCCGACAGCGAACGCGACCGCGCGCAATTGATCGATAGCGAAATGCGCTCGGCCGGGCTCGCGCTGGCGCCGGACGCGCGCAATCTGCTGATCCCCTTGCTCGGCGGTGACAGGTCGGCCTCACGCAGCGAACTGAATAAGCTCGTGCTCTATGCTCATGGCCAGAAGCAGGTCGGCGTCGACGACGTCATGGCGGTCGTCTCGGACGCCTCGGCGCTCGCGCTCGACGATATCGTCGATGCCGCTTTTGCCGGCCGGCCTGCGGACCTCGAAACGCAGCTCGCCAAGGCGCGCACCGCGGGCACCAATGCCGGATCGATCCTGTTCGCCGCGCAACGCCAAGTGGCGCAGCTGCACAAATGGCGGCTTGCGATCGAGGACGGCGCGCCGTTCTCGCTCGATGCCGTGCAGCCGCCGCTGCATTTCCGCCGCAAGGATACTATCGGCGCGGCGCTGAAAACCTGGAGCGCGGCGCGGCTGGCCACGACAATGGCGGAACTTGCCGATGCGGTGCTGGATTCGCGGCAACGGCCTCTGCTCGCCGACACGATCGCCGAACGCGCGATGCTCGCGATCGCGGCCAACGGACGGCGCAGCGCGGCCTAGCGCATGATCCGGAAAAATGGAAGCCGGCTTTCCGAAAAGTGCACGCGCGGCAAAAGACCTTTGCCGGATCACTGCACCAGCCGCGCATTGGCGCGCTGGGCCGGCCAGTCGGCAAGCTTGTTGCGGCCGACGACCGACATTTTGCCCGCCGCCGCGGCCAGCATGTCGTGAATGACCTGATCGAATCGTTCGTGCGCGGCGTGATTTTCCGTCATGGCGTTGCGCATCGCCTCGGCATCGAACGGCTCGGCGCGCAGGCTTCGGCGCACATCGTCCTGCGACAGGCGAAGATCGGCCTGCGCCGTCGATATCTTGACGGCATCCTCGCGCAACTGCTCGCGCATGACATCGCCATCGGCCGGCGGCAAACTGTCCGCGACGCGATCGAGCCGGCCGACCAGATTATGATCGATCCGCGTCACTTGCGTGAGCGGCACCGGGCCCGTGTAGCGATAGGCGACCGCCCCGGCCGCGCCGACAAAAAACAAGTTCAGGGCCAACGAGCCCAGTAACAGCCAATGCACACGTGTTCCGTCGTCAATCCTGGGAAGTACCGACATCGTCGCCCTCGCTTTTTCGAGCGCGGCCTTTGAGGAAGATCCTGCCCCGCAAGCTGCGGGAATTGGGATTTTCTTCCAAGGAGCCACGCAGTCTCGAAATTCCCTGAGCACAAGCCGCCCTCAATCCCGGGCGACTAAGCTCCAAGTCAGCATCGGCACCGTAATAGTCGAGAATGGCCGGTTGCAAGGGCCCAAACGGGACGTAAATACGCCGCCGTCGAACTGACCTCAGGTCGGATTCTCGAGACTGAAGGTCTCGGAATCATCGTCATAAGCAAAGACTTCGGCGAAACGTCCCCAGGCGATAACCGCGCGCAGCGTGTGCTCGGCGTCTTCCGTGCTCATGTGATCTTCCAGCTCGTCGAGGAACCGGCTTTTCGGCGCCACGTGATTGGCGCGTTCCTGGAGCACGCGGCGAATGTGGGTGGCGAGAGGAACCTGAGCGAGCAGCTGCCGCGCAAACAGCTTCTTGCGGTCGTCGGTCGCCATTTCGACGAATTGCTTGCCGATATCGGTGAGCTTGATGTCGCCGCCTTCGATCTCGGCCAGACGAAACATCTGCAGCGATTCCGCAACCGGCAATAGCTCGTCGGATTCCATCGCAAGCTCGTCGGCGAGCACCGGCAGATCGGCGTTGCCGTTGAACGGCGCCGCGCTGAGCGTCTCCATAAGACCGGACATCAGATTGGCCGACACCCGCGGCAGCACGGTATTTATCGTTGTGGCAGGCACCGCGCCGAACTGTGTCGGCGCGGCTTTGCGCGCGGTCATCGCCACGTAGATCTTCTCGACCATGTCGTGGAATTGCGGATCGAGCCGGTCGCGCGGCTGTTTCAGATCGACGGGAATATCGCTGATGATGCGGCCCGGATTGGAGGAGAACAGCAGGATACGGTCGCACATCAGCACCGCCTCCTCGATATTATGCGTGACCAGGATCACGCCCTTGATCGGCAGCTTGCCTTCGCCCCACAGTTCGAGAAAGTCCGTGCGCAAGGTCTCCGCGGTGAGCACGTCGAGCGCGGAGAACGGCTCGTCCATCAACAGAATGTTCGGATGCACGACCAGCGCACGGGCAAAGCCGACGCGCTGGCGCATACCGCCGGACAATTCACGCGGAAAGGCGAACTCATAACCGTCAAGCCCGATCAGATCGATCGCCGCCAGCGCCCGCTTGCGGATTTCCGGCTGCGGCAGACCGAGCGCCTCGAGCCCGAGCTGCACGTTTTCCAGAACGGTGAGCCACGGGAACAGCGCGAAGGATTGAAACACCATGGCGATGCCCGGCGCCGGCGCATTTACCGGCTGGCCGAGATAGGTGACGGAGCCGCCGGTCGGCTGGCTGAGCCCCGCGATCAGCCGGAGTAAAGTCGATTTGCCAGACCCCGTGCGGCCCAACAGACCGACGATCTGGCCTTGATTGAGCGCAAGCTCGACGCCGTCGAGCACCAGGTGCTCGCCGCCGTCGGCGCGCGGGAACGACTGACGCAGGCCATGAATATCGAGCAAAGCGGCGGTCATGCTGCAATCCTTTGCGATCCTCATCCCAGGCGGAATTTGCGTTCGGCGTAGTAGTAAAGCGGACGCCAGAACAAGCGATTGATGACGACGACGAACAAGCTCATCACGGCAATGCCGAGCACGATCTTATGGAAGTTGCCGGCATCGGTCTGCTGCGCAATATAGGCGCCAAGCCCGTCGGCCTGCAGATGCACGTTGCCCCAGGATGCGACCTCGGCGACGATGCTCGCGTTCCACGAACCGCCTGACGCCGTGATCGCGCCAGTCACATAATATGGCAACACCGCCGGCAGCGCGATGCGCCGCCACCATAGCCAGCCGCGCACGCGCAAATTGACGCCGACAGCGCGAAGCTCGTTGGGAATAGCGGAAGCGCCGGCGATGACGTTGAACAGAATGTACCATTGCGTGCCGAGGATCATCAGCGGGCTGAGCCAGATATTCGGGCTGAGTTTCCACGCGACGATGACCGAGACCACAATCGGGAACAGCAAATTCGCCGGAAAGGCGGCGAGGAATTGTGCCACCGGCTGGACCATATTGGCGACGCGCGGCCGCACGCCGACCCAGACACCGATCGGAACCCAAACCACGCTGGCGAGCGCAATGAGCACGACGACCCGGGCCAGCGTGGCAAGGCCAAGCACCAGCGTCGTCATGACGTCGGCAAGCGTGATGCCTTCGACGGCAAAGCTGACGATCTGCCACAAGGCGATGGCCGCGAGTGCAAAGACGATCACGCCGGCTTGGAAGGCAAAACGGCCTTGGGCGATCGAGCCCGATTGAGGAGCGGATGCGGTCTTGTCGGGGCGCAGCGGACGGAAGGTGAGCTGCCACAGCGCCGCGAACGGCGTGGTTAAACGCTCGATCAAGCGCGACCGCCGCAGCACGTCGAACACCCAGGATTCAGGCGCGAGCGCGCCCGGCTCCTGCTCGAAACGGAAGCGGTCGGCCCAGGCCACAAGCGGGCGGAACAGCACCTGGTCGTAGATGAAGATCACGACCAGCATGGTGCCGATCGCCCAACCCACGGCGACAAGATCGCGGTGCTCGATGGCGAGCGCGATATAAGAGCCGATGCCCGGCAGCGTGACCGTCGTATTGCCGACGCTGATGGCTTCAGAGGCGACGACGAAGAACCAGCTTCCCGACATCGACATCATCATGTTCCAGATGAGTTGCGGCATCGCGAACGGCACGTCGAGCCGCCAAAACCGCATCCATGCCGTGAGCCGGAAATTGCGCGAGGCCTCTTCGAGCTCGGTCGGTACCGTGCGCAAGGACTGATAGAAGCTGAACGCCATGTTCCAGGCTTGGCTGGTGAAGATGGCGAAGATCGAGGCGAATTCGGCGCCGAGCACGCGGCCCGGCGCCAGCGCCATGAAGAAGACGACGGTGACCGAGATGAAGCCCAGGATCGGCACCGATTGCAGGATGTCGAGGAGCGGCACAAGGATCCGCTCGGCGGTCTTGTTCTTCGCTGCAAGCGTCGCATAAGTGAAGGTGAAGATCAGCGACAGCACCATGGCGATGAGCATGCGCAGTGTGGTGCGCGCGGCATATTCCGGCAGATTGCGCGGATCGAGCGACGTCGGCTGCTGCTGCAACTCGGTGAGCGGCTCAAACAGATGCCGGCTCGCCTCGCCCAGAAACACCAGCAGTCCAAGAATCAAGAGAAACGCGAGCACGTCCCAGCGGCTGAATAAGCGGGCCCAAGCGCCTGCGGAAATCGGGACGTTTACGCGCATGTGTCACGGCCTAGCAGTCGCGGAACGGCTGTCACGGGATTGTCGTGAAAGTCGCGATTTCGATGCGGAATGCGGATGCAGGCCAAGCTCGCGACCCTGGTTAGGTGCTTCGTTCCCGAACCTTGGGCCGTGAGCTTGGTCTCCCGCGACCACATAACATCCGCCGCGCGGCGTTCAAACCTTTTTACCAACCCGGCCGTACCTTTCGGCGACGAGTGATTCGCGTGGAACGGCCCGGACACCGCAGGGAGACCGGCTCGGCCACCAAAAGGCCGACTGGAATCGTCCAGAAATCACCGCATTGTCACCCAAGAATTTCCGCGGCGTTGAGTCGTTGATTCTCTTGTTGGGGCGAATGGAGAAGTACCGTGGTTGCGCATCACATGAAGCTGATCATGAAGCCGGTCGTAGCAGCGCTGTTCCTAGGGTTCATCGCAACACTTTCGGCCACCCGTCCCGCAGCGGCCGAGCCTTCAGTGGTGGGGCTGTGGCAGAAGCTCGACGAGCAGACCGGAGCGCCAGTCGCCTGGTTTCTCCTCGTCGAACGCGGCGGCTATTATGAAGGCGCAATTGCGAAGATGTTTCCGGCGCCGGGCGACCCAAAAAATCCGATCTGCTCACGCTGCCAGGATGACCGCAGAAACGCGCCGATACTGGGAATATCGTTCATCCGCAACATGGCGCGCGACGGACTGACCTATCAGGGCGGCAATATTCTCGATCCGCGTGACGGCAATATCTACAACGCGATGATGACGTTGAGTCCCGACGGCCAGACGCTGACCGTTCGCGGCTATCTGGGCATCGCCCTGTTCGGTCGCGATGAGACCTGGCAGCGCCTGCCCGACAACGCGATGCGGCAGCTCGATCCGGTCGTTGTCGCCAAATATTTCCCCGGCCAACACGCCCCGGGACAGAATTTGCCGGGGCAGAATTTAGCGGGTCAGGTCAGGGTCGGCCCGCCGGTCGCAGCGCTCGGACAAGGCGCCGTGAGGCCGGCCAACACTCTCCACTAGGCCTCGACGGCGGCTATTGGATGACGCCGAACTCGCAACCAGGAGCGGCGTATTCATAGCGCGGAACGCCGTAACGGTCCTGATGCACGACCGGCCTGCAGCGTTCTTGCCATTTGCGATCACGATCGGCCTGCAGCGTTTTCCCGGCTTCGGTCTCAGGCGCGACCAGCCGGATATAGGGATCGCCATAGCCACCCCAGCGCGAGACGCAGGTCATGGAATAGCGCGATCCGACGCAGCTATCGACCTCGAGACCGCCGGCGTGAGCCGTGCTCGGGCCGAAACTACTCAAGCTCAAGACAGGGATTGCGGCCACGGCGGCAATGCGCGCGGACCACGAGATCACTCTGGCACAGCGAAGGGTTAACACCGCTCTCTCCCTCAAACGCCTGCCGATCAAATTCAATCGGCTGCAGTTGCGTTCGCCGTGATCGCGCGACAACACGCGCCAGCGGCTACGCTGACGCGAGCAAAGCGGGTGCCAGTGATTGTGCCCTGTTTTGGCACATGACATTAAGATAAATGGCGGTAGATTTTCATTTGAGCACGATCCTGTCCGAAAAACCGGTTCCCACTTTTCGGGATCGTGCTCCGGCGCAGACGTTAAGATCAACGCCGGATGATGGCCGATGGCGACAGCCGCCGCTCTTCCCAGCCGGCGCGTTCGAGTTCGGGCACGCTATCGTCGGCTTGCGGATAGCCGAGACAGAAATAGCCGATGAATTTCCAGTGCTCGGGGACGTCGAGAATAGCCGCCACGGCTTTGGGATCGAGGATCGACACCCAGCCCATGCCGATGCCCTGCGCCCGCGCCGCAAGCCAGATCGTATGCACCGCCGTGACCGCGGAATAGTCGACCATTTCCGGCATGGTGTGGCGACCAAGACCATGACCCTGTTCGGTCGTGCGATCGGCAAAGACGGCAAAATGGGCGGGCGCTTCATCCAGTCCGGCAAGCTTGAGCTTGGCATAAAGGCTCGCGCGTTCCGACGCCTGCGCCGCAAGCGCTTGCGCGTTGCAGGCGGCGAAATTCTCGCGGATCGCCGCGCGTAGCGCGGGATCCTCGACAATGACGAAGCGCCACGGCTGGCTTAATCCGACCGACGGCGCGAGACAGGCAAATTCGATGAGCGATTCCAAAGCGCCGTCCGGCAGCGGATCGCACAGGAAACGCCGCACGTCGCGCCGCCAGGCCAGAAGGTCGCGCAAGCGCGCGCGAAACGCGCCATCGAAGCTCATCGATGACGCGTCGCCTTCGACTTTTTGATGCGCGCGCAGAGTCATCGTTTAAGCCTAGCCGTTGTCGGCAAAGGCGGCCATCGCATTTTTGTCCACGGCATTCTGCAGGCGCTGCCACTCCGGTTCCGCCGCCGGCAGGCCGAAACGCAGCCATTCGGCATGACCGGGAAATCTGCGGACGAATATTCCCGCGCAGCCGAGGTGATGAAACAGTTTCGCGGCCGCATGGCTGCGCGCCAGCCGAAACAAAGTCGTGCCGCCGACAATCTCGAGGCCGGCTCCGGTCAGGATTGTATCCAGTCTGTTCGCCGCCCGCGCGAGGCGATCCTGCGTCGCGCTGATCCAGATACGATCGGTCAGCGCCTGCGTGCCGATCGCGAGCGCCGGTCCTGAAACCGCCCATGGGCCAAGCAGCGATTTGATGCGCTCGACCAGCGCCGGCGCGCCGATCGCAAAGCCGAGCCGCAGACCCGCGAGACCGAAGAATTTGCCGAACGAGCGCAACACCACGACGTTGCCGAGCCCAACCTCGCCGGCAAGACTCTCGCAGGCAAGAGTTGCGTCCGCCGGCCCGGCGTCCATGAAAGCTTCATCGATCACGAGCAAGCCCCCGCGCACCTGCAGCTTCCTCGCGACTGCGATCAATTCGTCTTTAGCCAGAAGCCGGCCGTCCGGATTATTCGGATTGGTCAGGATCGCAAGCCCGGCATCGCCAAGCGCGCCGATATCGCTCACTTCTGTTACGGCATGCCCGGCGAGAGCCGCGGCGCGGGCGTGTTCGACATAGGTCGGTGCAAGGACTGTGGCGCGTCCAGGCGGCACGAGGCTTGCGATCAGCGGCAGCAAAATTTGCGTGCCGGGAGCGGCCACAAGATGCGCCGCCGAGGGCGCGCGATAGGCCGTTGCCGCCGCCGCCAAAAGCCTTGCGAGCGCAACGGAATCCGGCAACCGTGCATACAAATCCGCAGGCAGAGCCGGAACAGGATACGGATTGGGGTTGATCCCGGTCGAAAGGTCGACGAAGGGTTCCGGCGCGCCAGGGAACATGTCCCTGGCGGCGCTCAAATCGCCACCGTGCCAAAGCGGCTCGTCCACGCCCTGAAAGCCCGCCATAGTCGACACTATGTTCGTTGCGCTTGCGCTCCTTGCCATGCTGATCGAGCTCGCTCTCGGTTATCCGCGACCGGTGTTGCGCGCGATCGGCCATCCGGTGACGTGGATCGGCAGCCTGATCGGCGCGCTCGACCGCTCGCTCAACCGGGAGGCGGGCGGACAAATCCAGCGCCGGGCCGCCGGCATCATCACGGTTTTAGCTGTTACAGCCATCACGGGTTTGGTCGCCTATCTGCTGCAGCATGTCCTGTTGCGCCTGCCATTCGGGATATTCGGGGCGGCGCTTGTGGGCAGCTTTTTGCTCGCCCAGCGAAGCTTGTACCGCCATGTGGCCGATGTGGCCACAGCGCTCGAAACCGGCGGCGTCGAAGCCGGCCGCGCTGCCGTCGCGCGTGTTGTCGGGCGCGACACCGCGGCGCTCGATGCCGCAGGCGTGGCCCGTGCCGCGATCGAAAGTCTCGCCGAGAATTTTTCCGACGCGATCGTGGCGCCGGTATTCTGGATGGCCATTGCCGGGCTTCCGGGCGCCGCGATCTACAAAGCGATCAATACCGCCGACAGCATGATCGGCCATCTTACTAAGCGCTACGCGGCTTTCGGCTGGGCCGCGGCGCGGCTCGACGATCTGGTCAATTTGCCCGCATCGCGGCTTGCGGCGCTGTTTTTGATCGCCGCAGCAGCGACCGGAAAAAGCTTCAACGTCAGCACCGCGTGGCGCGCGACTTGGCGGGACGCGGCGCGCCACCGTTCGCCCAATGCCGGCTATCCGGAAGCCGCAATGGCGGGCGCGCTCGGCCTCGCGCTGGCCGGCCCGCGCGTTTATGACGGCATCGAGGTCGACGATGCGCTGATGGGCTCCGGCCGCCGCGAGGCCGATGCGCAGGACATCCGCCGGGCGCTGGCGCTCTACCGCCGCGCCGATGCGGCGCTGATCGTGTCGCTTGCACTTATTGCCGTACTTTTCACCTGGCAAGTTTAAGAATGCGATCGATGTCGAGATGCGTTTCCAGATGCGCGGCCAGCGCGTCGAGCGTCTCCTCGACCAGCGCATCATAAGCGATGTTCGCCGCGCCCGCGGCAAAACGGCCGAGCCAGGCGGCACGCTGCCGGTCATCGGCAAACAGGCCGTGGATATAGGTGCCGACGGCGCGCCCGTCGGCTGAGATCGCGCCTTCGGGCGCGCCATCGGCAAGATGGGCAAAAGGCCGCGCGCGATCGGGGCCTTCGGTCACACCCATATGCATCTCGTAGCCGAAGAACGGCGCGCCGTCGGTCGTCGTGCCCCGCACCGCCGTGAGGCGTTTGTCCTCGGACAGGGTGGTCTCGACGTCGATGAGGCCGAGCCCCTCGACTTTCCCCGGCGAACCTTCGATGCCGTCGGGATCGGCAACGCTGCGCCCCAGCATCTGATAACCGCCGCAGAGGCCCAAGACAGCGCCGCCACGGCGGTGATGTGCGGCAATGTCGATATCGAAACCCGCCGCGCGCAGCGCGGCAAGGTCGGCAATCGTCGCCTTCGAGCCGGGTAGCACGATGAGACCGACATCGCCCGGGAGCGCCCGCCCCGGCTTGACGCGAACAAGATCGATCGCCGGCTCGGCATCGAGCGGATCGAAATCGTCGAAATTGGCGATGTGCGGCAGGATCGGAACGGCGATGCGGAGCTTGGTCCCCGATTTGGCGCCCGATTTGCTCCCCCGGATATGCTCGAGCGCCAGCGCGTCTTCGGCTGGAAGGCGCCGCGCTCCGGCAAAATGCGGCACGAGGCCGAGCGCCTCCCATCCGGTCAATTGCACGATGCGCTCCATGCCGGCATCGAACAGTTCGGGATCGCCGCGAAACTTGTTGACGATGAAGCCGCAGATCAGGGCTGCGTCTTCCGGCGCGATGACGGCTTTGGTGCCGACCAGGCTTGCGATCACGCCGCCGCGGTCGATATCGCCGATCAGCACCACCGGCACGCCCGCGGCCTGGGCGAAGCCCATATTGGCGATGTCGTTGACGCGCAGATTCACTTCCGAAGCGCTGCCGGCGCCTTCGACCAGAACGATCTCGGATTCGCTGCGCAACTGCTCGAAACTTTCCAGCACATAAGGCAAGAGTTCGCGCTTCAACTGCTGATAGGCGGCGGCCTTGGCGCTGCCATGGACCTTGCCTTGCACGACGACCTGCGCGCCGATCTCGCTCTGCGGCTTGAGCAGAACCGGGTTCATGTGCACGCTCGCCGCTGTCCGTGCCGCACGCGCCTGCAGCGCCTGGGCGCGGCCGATCTCGCCGCCGTCTGCGGTCACCGCCGCGTTGTTCGACATGTTCTGCGGCTTGAACGGGCGCACGCTCAGACCCCGCAACGCCAAGGCGCGCGCGAGACCGGCGACGATGAGCGACTTGCCGACGTCGGAGCCGGTGCCCTGAAACATCAGCGCGCGCGCCGGCATGTTTTAGAACTCGATGCCGGGCTGCGCTTTCACGCCGGCGGCGAAATGGTGCTTCACCAAAGTCATCTCCGTGACTAGATCGGCGGCGGCGATCATTTCCGGCTTGGCGTTGCGGCCGGTGACGACGACGTGCAAATCGGGCCGCCGTGCCGTCAAAGCGGCGACGACATCGTCAAGCTTCAGATAATCATAGCGCAGCGCGATATTGACCTCGTCGAGAACGATCATGGCAAAGCTTGGATCGTCCATCAGCTCCTGCGCCTTGGCCCAGGCGCGCGCGGCGGCCGCGACATCGCGGGCGCGATCCTGCGTTTCCCAGGTAAAGCCCTCGCCCATCGTGTGCCAGATCAGTTGATCGCCGAATTTGGCGAAGGCGTCGCGCTCGGCGGTGTGCCAGCCGCCCTTGATGAATTGCACCACGCCGACGCGATGACCGCGGCCGAGCATGCGCAGCGTTAAGCCGAACGCCGCCGTCGACTTGCCTTTGCCGGTACCAGTATGAACGATGAGCAAGCCCTTCTCGATCTTCTTTTCGGCGACCTCGGCGTCCTGCACGGCTTTGCGTTTCGCCATCTTGGCGCGATGCCGTTCGGTCTCGGTTTCGTCATTGGCTTTGATTGTGTCGGTCATCTCGTCACCTCAGAGCGTGCCTTTCACCGCAAGCGGAATTCCCGCGACCACCAGCACGACGCGATCGGCCCGCGCGGCGATACGCTGATTGAGAAGGCCCTGCAAATCGCGAAACCGCCGCCCGAGCGGATGTTCGGGCACGATACCGTAACCGACTTCATTGGCGACCAGCACCACGGGCGCGGAGCTTGCCGCCAAAGCCCGTTCCAGCAGCGCCGTCTCTTCATCGATATTGTCGTTCCCCAGCAACAAATTCGACAGCCACAAAGTAAGGCAATCGACCAGCACCGGACGGCCCTGGCTTGTTCTCAAGGCGACGGGCAGATCGCGCGGCGCTTCGATGGTCCGCCAGTTCGATCCGCGCCGCGCCCGGTGCGCGGCGATGCGCTCGGCCATTTCGGCGTCGCCCGCCTCCGCCGTCGCCACATAGGTCCAAGGCGGCGGCATGGCGGCGATCAAGCTCTCGGCAAAGCGGCTTTTGCCGGAGCGGGCGCCGCCGAGGACGAGCGTCATTTTCGCTGTGCTGGACATAATCTGAGCAACCGGAACTTTGCGGCCAGATTGACAGCCCGGCCCTGCGAAATCTATCACTAGCGCATCGATGGTCCCTCGCGAGAGGGCGAAGAGGGAATGCGGTCCGGAGGCGTGAAAACGCCTGCCAAAACCGCAGCTGCCCCCGCAACTGTGAGCGGGAAGTCTCGTTCGGTTACGCCACTGGCTAGAGCATGATCCGGAAAAGTGGAATCCGGTTTTCCGAAAAGATCATGCTCCATAAAGATGCTAGGACGCCAATCGTTTCAATCTGAAACGATTGCGACCTAGCGCCGGGAAGGCAGGACGAGGCGACGATCCGCGAGCCAGGAGACCTGCCATCGGTCGTGTCGACGCGACAAACATAGGTCGGGGTGTACCTGTGGATGATCCAAAAGACCGCCAGGTCTTTTGGTCCTCGCTCGCGCCGACGGCAGGCCATGCGAGGACTTTTTTGGTGCTGAATTTCCTGAAGGCCACGGTCGACGATGCGTCGGCCAATCATCGCGGCAAAGTCGTCGCGCTTTATGTTTTTCTTGTTGCGGCAAATGCCCTGGTGTGGACTTGGGCGGTCATTGCGCTGGCCGGAAGGCCGACGCTGCTCGGCACGGCGTTCCTCGCTTACGTGTTGGGGCTGCGCCACGCCGTCGATGCCGATCATATCGCGACCATCGACAATGTGGTGCGCAAGCTGATGCAAGAGGGCAAGCGGCCGGTCGCGGTCGGCTTGTTCTTTTCGCTCGGCCATTCGCTGTCGATTGCGCTTGCGGTCGCGGCGATTGCGACCACGGCCTTCGCGCTGCAGGGACGTTTTGAGAACTTCAAGGCGATCGGCAGCCTGATCGGCACCGGCGCTTCGGCGTTTTTTCTGCTCGCCATCGCCGTCATCAATCTCGTGATCCTGCGCCACGTCTGGCGGAGCTTCCGCCGCGCCCGACGCGGCGAGCCGGTCGGCGATCAAGAGCTCGATATCCTGCTCTCCGGACGCGGCTTGCTGTCCCGGCTGTTCCGCCCGCTGTTTCGCATGGTATCGCGCAGCTGGCAGATGTTTCCGATCGGATTTCTGTTCGGATTGGGTTTCGATACCGCGACGGAAATCAGCCTGTTCACGGTCGCGGCCAGTCAGGCCTCCGGCGGCATGACCTTCGGCACCGTGATGATCTTCCCGGCTTTGTTCACCGCCGGCATGACTTTGGTCGACACGACCGACAGCGTGCTGATGGTCGGTGCCTATGGCTGGGCATTCCTCAATCCGATCCGCAAGATCTGGTACAATTTGACCATCACCGCGATTTCAGTTCTGGTCGCACTCTTGATCGGCGGCATCGAAGCGCTCGGGCTCATTGCCGACAAACTCGGGCTCGAAGGCGGCTTCTGGGATCTGATCGGCGATCTCAACGGCGGGCTTGCCAATTTTGGCTATCTCGTCGTCGGCATCTTCGTCGTGAGTTGGGCGCTGTCCTATCTGATCTATCGCTGGCAGGGCTTCGATCGCCCCGCCATCGAGCGTGCGTGAGGCCAAGCGATGACCCGCGAGACCCCGACCATCTACGTCTGCATCACCTGCAAGCGCCAAAGCACACAGGATGGTACGCAGGATTGCGACAGCGAGCCGCGACCCGGCGCGCTGCTCGCAGACGCCACCGAACGCGCCGCCGACGGCACGGAAGTGAGCGTGCGGCGGCTGCGCTGCCTTGCCAATTGCAATCGCGGGCCGAGCGCGGCGTTGCGCTGCAACGGCTCCTGGACCTATGTGTTCGGCGGGCTCGATACCGGCAACGCGCAGGACCTGGTCGACGGCGCGCGGCTTCTGGCAACGGCCGCCGACGGCATTTTGCCGTGGCGCGGACGACCTGAAATTCTTAAGCGCGGCCTGATCGCGCGCGTTCCTCCAATCGATTTCAACGAGGCTGACCTATGACCACGGCAAACGGCCAACTCGCCCGCATACCTTGCACCATCGTCACCGGCTTTCTCGGCGCCGGCAAGACGACGTTGATCCGTCACATACTCGCAAACGCTAAAGGCCGCAGGCTTGCCGTCATCGTCAACGAATTCGGCGATGTCGGCATCGATGGCGAAATTCTCAAAGGCTGCGGCGACGCCGCCTGCCCGGAAGACAACATCGTCGAGCTCGCCAATGGCTGCCTGTGCTGTACGGTGGCCGATGAATTCGTACCGGCGCTTGATGCGCTTCTCGCCAAGGACGGCATCGAACATATCGTCATCGAGACCTCCGGACTCGCGTTGCCGAAACCTTTGGTGCAAGCGTTTCACTGGCCGGCAATCAAGAGCCGCGTCACCGTCGACGGCGTCGTGGTCGTCGTCGATGGCGCCGCCCTTGCCGATGGCCGGGTCGCTCAGGATCTCGAGGCGCTGTCACGGCAAAGCGCCGCCAATTCGGCGCTCGAGCACGACGATCCGGTCGAGGAAGTCTTCGAGGATCAGATCGCCTGCGCCGATCTCGTCGTGCTCAACAAACGCGATCTCCTTGACGAAGCCGGCGTCAATCAAGCGCTGGCGACAATTTCGAGTGCGTTGCCGCGCAGCGTCAAAGTGCTGACCGTTATCGACGGCAAGGTGGATGAGGCCTTGCTGCTCGGCCTTGGCGTCGGCACCGAGGATGACATTGCCAATCGCCGCACCCACCACGACGCGGAGGAAGACCACGATCACGACGATTTCGATTCCTTCGTCGTGCCGATCGGCGAGGTCGCCGATCCGTCGAATTTATCGGCGCGCGTCGCTTCGCTGGCCGAGCGCTTCGACGTGCTGCGGGTCAAGGGCTTTGCCGCGGTGACCGGGAAGCCGATGCGCCTCCTCGTGCAAGCCGTGGGTCCACGCGTCTCGCATCAATATGACCGGCCCTGGGCGGCGTCCGAGGCGCGCGAAGGCCGTCTGGTGGTCATTGGACTGAAGGGCTTGGATCGCGCCGCGGTGACGCAGGCTTTGACCGGGTAGTTCCACGATGCATCTGTTGACGACGAGTTCGATCGGCCTCGACGAGATTGTCGAAGCGGTCGATCTCGGCCAACCGCCCGGCGATATCGCCATTCTGTCGTTCGCCGACAGCGACCTCTCGGGTCTTGCCGCGGCCTGGCAGGCCGAGCGTGACGCGTTGCCGAGCGTGCGGCTCGCGCATTTGCGCGACCTGCGCCATCCGATGTCGGTCGATTTGTGGATCGAGCGGGTCGGCGCACGCGCCAAGGTGATCTTGGTGCGCCTCCTCGGCGGATTGGACTTCTGGAGATACGGCATCGAACGCTTGTCGGCGCTGGCACGCGAGCGTGGCCTCGCGCTTGCCGTGCTGCCGGGCGAGGATCGCGACGACAGCCGGCTTGTCGCCGCTTCGACCTTGCCCGCCGACCAGCTCGACGAATTGCTGGGTTTTTTCCGCGAAGGCGGGCCGGAGAATTTGCGCGGCCTGTTGCGCCAGCTGGCGCGCCACGCCGGCGCGGATCTGGAAACCCGCAAGCCGAAGCCACTGCCGCGGCTTGCCGGATATATCCCAGGCAAGGGCGCGGTCGCGCTTGAGCAACTGGTGGCCGCGCTCGAACCGAACCGGCCGGTCGTTCCGATCATTTTCTACCGCGCCTTGCTACTCGCCTCCGACACCGCGCCGATCGACATGTTGGCCGACGCGCTCGCCACGCGCGGGCTGGCGCCGGCGCCGCTGATCGTCACGAGCTTGAAGGACGGCGAGACCGCGCAATTCCTGCGCGGCGCTTTCGCCAAGCTCGATCCCGCGCTGATCGTCACCACGACGGCGTTCGCCGCGGGCAGCGCCGGCACGCCGACCGCACTCGACGAGCCTGGCGTGCCGATCCTGCAAGTCGTCAGCGCCACGACCAAGCGTACTGCCTGGCGCGATAGCCCGCGCGGGCTCGGCGCCGCCGATCTCGCGATGCACATCGTGCTGCCTGAACTCGACGGCCGCGTGCTCGCCGGAACGATCGCATTCAAGGACCCGCTACCGCCGCATGAGGGGCTTGCCTTCACCGCACTCGTGAGCCGGCCCGAACCGGACCGTATCGCGATTGTCGCGGATCGCATCGCCGCGCTTATTCGTCTGCGCACGCTGCCGCGCAGCGAGCGGCGCGTCGCCATCCTGATGCCGGATTATCCCGGCGCACCGGGCCGCGCCGGTTACGCCGTCGGTCTCGACGTGCCGGCCAGCGTGATTGCCGCCCTCGAAGACCTGTCCGCAGCGGGCTACGCTGTGGCAGGCTCGCCTCGATCATCGCGCGATTTGCTCGGTGCCGTATCGAAAGGCTCCGACGATGCGCGGCTGACCATCGCGCAATACCAAAATCTGCTGACGCGGTTGCCCGGTGCGGCCGTAGCCCGGCTGCGCGAAGCCTGGGGCGATCCTGCCAACGACCCCGACGCACGTGACGGCGCGCTCCATTTTCGCGCGAAACAATTCGGCAAGATGATCGTCGCACTGCCGCCCGATCGCGGGCGCGCCACCGAGCGCCGCGCCGATTATCACGATCCTTCGCTGCCGCCGCGGCATGCACTGGTCGCGTTCGGCCTATGGCTGCGACACGTCGCGAAAGTGGATGCGCTTGTCCACATGGGCGCGCACGGCACACTGGAATGGCTACCGGGCAAGGCGGTCGCGCTGACCGAAGAATGCTTCCCCGAAATTGTCACCGGCGCGCTGCCGGTGATCTATCCCTTCATCGTCAGCAATCCCGGCGAAGCGGCGCAAGCCAAGCGCCGTCTTGCCGGCGTGACCATTGGCCATCTGCCGCCGCCGCTCACCTCAGGCGGACCGAGCGGCGACGCGCACCAACTCGAGCTCCTACTCGACGAATATGCGCAAGCCGACGGCCTCGATCGCCGCCGCCGCCAGCGGCTCGCCGAGCTGATCGTCGAAACCGCGCAGCGCAGCGGCCTCGCGCGCGAGGCCGGGCTCGACGTGAAGGTCGAAGCTGACGAGGCCCTGCGGCGCATCGATGCCTGGCTCTGCGATCTGAAAGATCTTGCCGTCAAAGACGGCCAGCACATCTATGGCCGCATCCCACCGGGCGTCGATGATCCGGCTTGGCTTGCGAGTGCCGACGCCGAGCGTGCGGCGTTGCTTGCCGCACTCGACGGACGTCGCGTCGCAGCGGGGCCGGCCGGCGCGCCGGCGCGCGGACGCCGCGATGTGCTGCCGACCGGCCGCAATCTGTTCACCGCCGATCCGCGCACGCTGCCGACGCCGACGGCGATGGAACTCGGCCGCCGCGCCGCCGACGAAATCGTGCGCGCGCATTTGCAAACGCATGGCGACATGCCGCGTTCGGTCGTCGTCGATCTTTGGGGCAGCGCCACCTTGCGCACCGGCGGCGAGGAGATCGCCCAGGGCTTTGCGCTGATGGGCTGCCGGCCGATCTGGGATCCTGCGAGCGGGCGCGTCACCGGTGTCGAAGTGCTACCGACCGCCTCGGCCGGCCGCGCGCGCGTCGACGTCACCTTCCGCATTTCTGGACTGTTTCGCGACCTCTTCCCGGCGCAGATCGCGCTGATCGATACCGCCGTGCAGGCGGTCGCGGCCCGCGACGAGACCGACGACGAGAACCCCCTCGCCGCCGCGCGCCGCAGTACCGACGCGTATCTGCGGCGCATTTTCGGCACCGCGCCCGGCGCTTATGGATCGGGCGTGGAAGAGTTGCTCGGCCGTGACGCCGAATCCGACAAGATCGGCGCCGCCTACCTCGCCGCCGCCTCGCATGCCTATGGCGGCGCTGACGGCGCGGCGAGCGCCGCGCCCGGCAGTTTTGGCGAACGCGTCGCCGATGCCGACCTGCTGGTGCATGTCAGCGACGATCCGGCGCGCGATCTTCTTGAAGGCGCCGAAGACGCGGCCTTTGTCGGCGGCTTTGCCGCGGCGGCCAAGATGCTCGGCCGCTCCGTTGATCTGGTGATGCTGGACATGACCGATCCGCAGCGGCCGCGCGCGCGGGCTTTGTCCGCGGCGCTGGCGCGCATCGTGCGGGCACGCGCGATCAATCCGCGCTTCATCAGCGGCCAGATGCGCCATGGCCCGCGTGGCGCGGCGGAATTTGCCGAGACGGTCGAGCGGCTCTGCGCCTTCGCTGAAACCACGGACGCGGTGAGCGACGAATTGTTCGATCTCGTTTACGCCGCCTATGTCGCCGCTCCCGCCGTGCGCGACTTTTTGCTGCGCGAAAATCCGCAAGCCGCGGCAGCAATTGCCGAGAAGCTTGATGGGGCGCGCCGCCGTGGTTTCTGGCATCCGCGCCGCAACGACATCGAGACCGGCCTTGCGGCGCTGCGCGCGGAGGTGATGGCATGACGGCGATCGCCAAGACCGTTCCGCAGCGCCGCGGCGCCTGCCCCGGTCTGTCAGCGCCGATGCCGACCGGCGATGGCCTATTGGTACGGCTTCTGCCGACCGGGACCCTTCCGCTCGCGGCCTTTGCTGCGCTGTGCCAAGCTGCGCGGGCGTGTGGCAACGGCGTGATCGAAGTCACATCGCGCGGCAGCATCCAGGTGCGTGGCCTGAACGAAGCATCCGCTGCGGATTTCGCCGACACCGTGGCGGCGCTTGATATTGCCGCTGACGACGGCGTCCCGGTCTTGTGCGATCCGCTCGCCGGACTCGATGCCGGGGAAATCTTCGATTCCGCGTCGCTTGCGGCAGAATTGCGCCGCATCATTGCACAGAGCGCGCGCGCAACAAAACTTTCGCCAAAAGTCTCGGTCGTTATCGATGGCGGCGGCGCAATCGGACTTGGCACTGTCGCAGCCGACATTCGGCTTCGCGCGCAAGCGTTGCGCGGCGAAGTCGCGCTGCACGTCAGTATCGGCGGCGACGAAGCTCGCGCCGCCGGCCTAGGTCATGTGAGGCCAATGCACGGCGTCGAAACCGTGCTTCGCTTGCTCGATGTCATCGCGCAGCGGGGCCGCAATGCCCGCGCCCGCGACGTTGTTGCCGCCGAGGGGCCACAAGCGTTTCGCTCCGCAATCAGCGACTTTTTGCTTTCTGCAGAGCCGGTGCCGGATTCGCGGTTGCGCGGGAATGAGCGGAATGGAACCGCGGGCGCGGCGATTGGAAAGCTTTCGCTTGGCAACGGCGAGTGCGCCATCGGCATCGGCCTCACCTTCGGCCACGCTGAAGCCGGTTCGCTCGAACGATTGATTGAAGCCGCCCGGGCCGCCGAAGCGACCGGCTTGCGCACAGCGCCGGGACGAGCACTTCTAGCGATCGGACTTTCTCAGAAGACCGCGCCGGCTTTTGCCGAAGCCGCCGAACGGCTGGGCTTCATCACCCGTGCCGACGATCCGCGCCGCAAGGTCATTGCCTGCGCCGGCGCACCGATTTGCGCTTCGGCCCACATCGCCTCACGCGCGCTGGCGCCCGCTATCGCGTCAAGTGCGGCGCCGCGTCTCGGCACGATTCATATTTCCGGCTGCGCCAAGGGCTGCGCGCATTCCGGGGCTGCGGTGCTAACTGTCGTCGGCATGCCCGAGGGGTGCGCACTCATCGCCAATGGGACCGTGCGCGACACGCCATTCGCGGTGGCGGCCAAGAATGAACTGTCGGCCGCGATTGCGAACCATGCGCGCGAACACACTGAGGAGGCCGCGCATGTCTGAGCAGGCCAGCTATCTGCGCGACGGTACGGCGATCTATGAGCGCTCGTTTGCGATCATCCGCGCCGAAGCCGATCTGTCGCGCTTCTCAGCTGAAGAAGCCGACGTTGCGGTGCGCATGATCCATGCTTGCGGACAAGTCGATGTGGCCCGGCATATCGTTTTCGGCGGCGGCTTAGCGGCCGCGGCCCGCGGCGCTTTGTCCAAGGGCGCGCCGATCTTCTGCGACGCGGAGATGGTGGCGCATGGCGTGACGCGGGCGCGGTTGCCGGCGAAGAACGATGTGATCTGCACGCTCAACGATCCGCGCATTGCAGCGCTTGCGGCCAAGAACGGCACCACGCGTTCGGCGGCGGCGCTCGATCTGTGGGCCGAGCGCCTATCCGGCGCCGTGGTCGCAATCGGCAATGCGCCGACGGCATTGTTCCGGCTGTTGGAAATGCTCGACGCCGGCGCGTCGAAACCGGCCGCCATTCTCGGCATCCCGGTCGGCTTCGTCGGCGCCGCCGAATTGAAAGAGGCGCTCGCCGCCGATCCGCGCGGCGTGCCGTTTCTGATCGTGCGCGGAAGGATGGGCGGCAGCGCCATGACGGCCGCAGCCCTCAACGCCTTGGCGAGGACCGGGATATGAGCGCGGGGAAACTTCTCGGTGTCGGCGTCGGGCCGGGCGATCCGGAGCTAATGACGTTAAAGGCGATGCGCGCGCTCGGCGAGGCCGATGTGATCGCCTATTTCGCCAAGACCGGCAATGCCAGTCATTCGCGTGCCATCGTGGCGCAGCATCTGCGCGCGGGCGTCATCGAACTGCCGTTGCTCTATCCGGTCACCACCGAACTGCCGGCCTGCAGCAACGGCTACCGCGATGCCATCTGCGATTTCTACGACGCGGCGGCCGCAGAGATCGCGAGCCATCTCGAAGCCGACCGCACCGTCGCCGTCATCAGCGAGGGCGACCCGCTGTTCTACGGCTCCTATATGCATCTGCACACGCGGCTTGCGACGCGCTTCGCCACCGAGATCGTTGCCGGCGTCACCGGCATGTCGGGCTGCTGGTCGGCGGCGGGCATGCCGATCGCGCAAGGCGACGACGTATTCACGGTGCTGCCGGCGACGTTGCCCGAAGCCGAGCTGGTGCGCCGCTTGTCCGACGCCGATGCCGCGGTGGTGATGAAGGTCGGCCGCCATCTGCCGAAATTGCGGCGCGCACTGGAAACGAGCGGCCGACTGCCGCGCGCCATCTATGTCGAACGCGGTACGATGTCGGAAGAGAAACTCATTCCACTCGCCGACAAGACCGACGACGATGCGCCCTATTTCGCTGTGGTGCTGGTGCCGGGCTGGGAGAAGCGGCCATGACAGC
This sequence comes from uncultured Alphaproteobacteria bacterium, assembly GCA_963746715.1. Classification (GTDB taxonomy): domain Bacteria; phylum Pseudomonadota; class Alphaproteobacteria; order Rhizobiales; family Xanthobacteraceae; genus BOG-931. The sequence continues at coordinate 251,957 of CAVVCW010000015.1, forward strand.
GGCCCTGACACCAGCCACGACACCCGCCATGAGCGGCAGACTCGTGGTCATTGGCCTAGGCCCCGGCGATGCAGACTATCTGACGCCGCAAGCTGCTGATGCGCTCGCAGCCGCCGACGCGCTTTACGGCTACGGGCCTTATCTCGATCGCGTACCGGAGCGTCCGGGACAAAGCCGTCATCCTTCCGACAATCGCGAGGAAGGCGCGCGCGCCGCTGCCGCGCTACGCGACGCGGCGCAAGGTACAAGTGTAGCCGTCGTGTCCGGCGGCGACCCCGGCGTCTTCGCCATGGCGGCCGCGATCTGCGAGCAGATCGAATCCGGTCCGGACGCATGGCGGACGCTGCACGTTGAATTCGTTCCGGGCATCACCGCGATGCTTGCGGTCGCGGCACGGATCGGCGCGCCGCTCGGTCACGATTTCTGCGCACTGTCGCTGTCCGACAATCTCAAGCCGTGGGACGTCGTCGAGCGCCGCCTCGACGCCGCGGCAGGCGCCGGTTTTGTCATTGCGCTCTACAATCCGATATCGCGGGCGCGGCCGTGGCAACTCGGCCAGGCGCTTGAGCGCCTGCGCCGGCATTTGCCCAAAACGACGCCTGTGGTGTTCGGCCGTGCGGTTGGGCGATCCGACGAGCGGGTGAACATCACCACGCTCGGTGAAGCCGATGGGGCGCAGGCTGACATGGCGACACTCGTCATTATCGGCTCGCGCGAAACGCGCGTGATCGCACGGCCGGGAAAGCCGCCGCTCGTCTACACGCCGCGCGCCGCGGCCAAGGTGAGTGCTTGATCGAGCCAGACCAGCGCTTCGTCGACCGTTGCAACGGCAGGCACGTCGGGGAGTGCCGGCCGGCGCAATATGATCACTTCAAGGCCGAGCGCACGGGCCGCGGCGATCTTGCCGTAGGTCGCAGTGCCGCCGCTGTTCTTGGCGACCACCGCTTCGATGCGATGCGCCTTGAGGAGAGCGCGATCATCGGCCTCGCTGAAGGGACCACGGCCGGTGATGTAATCGGCGCGCGGCAAAGCCAGCGGCGGCGCGACCGGATCGACGCTGCGGATCAGATAATAATGCTGCGGCGCCTCGCTGAACGGCGCCAGCTCATTGCGGCCGAGCGCGACAAAGACGCGGCGGGGTGCCTTGCCAAGGACCGCGACCGCCGCATTAACATTGCTCACCGGTGTCCAATGATCGCCGTCGATTTTGTGCCAAGGTGGGCGTCGCAAGGCCACAAGCGGCACGTGGGCGTTGCCGGCCGCCACCGCAGCATTCGCCGCAATAACACTGGCATAGGGGTGCGTGGCATCAATCAAAGCATCGACGCGCTCGCGCACGAGATAATCCGTAAGCCCAGCAATGCCGCCGAAGCCGCCGCTGCGGACCGGCACCGGCAGCGCCGCCGGCGCCATGGTGCGTCCGGCCAGCGAGAGCGTAAGATCGAGATCGGGACGCACGGCAAGGCGCTCGGCCAAGCCGCGCGCTTCCGTGGTGCCGCCGAGTATGAGGATGCGTGGCATGACGTTTAACCCGCCGCTTCCCGCTGCGCTTCGGCCCGACACTGCCGCATTGCCGCGCTGGCTGTCCATTGTCGGCATCGGCGAGGACGGCCCGGACGGTCTGAGCCCGGTGGCACGCGATCTCATCGGCGACGCCGAAATCGTGTTCGGCGGCAGGCGGCATCTCGGACTAGCCGCACCCCTGATCCGCGGCGCCACCAAAGCCTGGCCGAGCCCATTCGACGGCGCCGCCACCGAAGTGCTGCAGCATCGCGGCCATCCTGTTTGCGTGCTGGCCACCGGCGATCCGTTCTATTACGGGGTCGGCGCGGTGCTGGCGCGCCATGTCGACACCAAGGAAATGGTCGTGGTGCCGGCGCCGTCGGCGTTCAGCCTGAGTGCGGCACGGCTCGGCTGGTCGCTGCCGCAGGCGGTGCTGCTCTCGCTGCACGGCCGCAACCTCGATCTGATCCGGCCGCATCTGCAGCCCGGCGCGCGCATCATCGCCTTGACCTCGGACGGCGAGGGACCAACGGCGTTGGCAACGCTTCTCACGCAAATCGGCTTCGGCACCTCGCGGTTGACCGTTCTCGAAGCGCTCGGCGGCCCCTGCGAGCGCATCCTGACAACGACCGCGGCCGGTTATCGGTTCGGCACCGTCGAAGCGCTCAATACGGTTGCGATCGAGGTCGAAGCGGCGCCGGATGCGCGCATCTTGCCGCGCGCGGCAGGCGTTGCCGACGATCTGTTCGAGCATGACGGCCAGATCACCAAGCGCGAAATCCGCGCGCTGACTTTGTCGGCGCTGCAGCCGTGTCGCGGCGAATTGTTGTGGGATATCGGCGCCGGCTCGGGCTCGGTCGCCATCGAGTGGATGCTGGCCGATCCGACAATGCGGGCCATTGCCGTGGAGCAGCGCGAGGATCGCGCGGCGCGGATCAGGCGCAATGCCGCGGCCTTCGGCGTGCCTGGCCTCGAAGTCGTCGAGGCGATTGCTCCCGCCGCGCTGACGACCTTGGTGCCGCCGCACGCGATCTTCATCGGCGGCGGTGTGGGCGACGGCAGCGTCTTTGAAGTCGCCGTGCGGGCGCTGCGTCCCGGCGGCCGGCTTGTGGTCAATGCCGTGACGCTCGAGACCGAAGCGCTGCTCACGGCGCGCCACGCGGCGGCCGGCGGCGAATTGATCCGCATCGCGATTTCGCGTGCGGAGCCGCTCGGCGAGAAGACCGGCTGGCGTCCGGCAATGCCGGTGACGCAATGGCGCTGGGTCAAGCCATGATCGTCGCCGGCGTCGGTTGCCGCCGGGGTACGCCTGCGCCGGATATCGAAGCGGCCATTCGCGCGGCGCTGGCGCAGGCCGGCCTTGCCGCGCACGCGCTCGATGCCATTGCAACGATTGCGGCCAAGCATGACGAGGCTGGGATCGAGACCGCGGCGGCGCATTTCGGCGTCGGTGTCGTATTGGTGCCGGACAGCGAACTGAAATCCGCAGGCGAACGGACGCAAACCAAATCCGAACGCGTGTTGGCGCTGACCGGGGTACCGTCGGTCGCCGAAGCCGCGGCGCTTGCGGCCGCCGGCCCCGCGGCGCGCCTGATTGGCCCGCGGCTTGTGATTGGCGCGGCGACCTGCGCGCTTGCAGTCTCCGAGCCGGCATCATGACCGTGCATTTCATCGGCGCCGGGCCGGGCGCTGCGGACCTGATCACGGTGCGCGGCCGCGATCTCATCGCGCGCTGCCCAGTCTGTCTTTATGCCGGCTCGATCGTGCCGCGTGAATTGCTTGGCTTTTGTCCGCCGGGCGCCCGCATCGTCGATACCGCACCGCTGTCGCTCGACGAGATCGATGCCGAATTCGCGCGCGCGCATGCGGCGGGCGAGGACGTCGCGCGGCTGCATTCCGGCGACCTGTCGATCTATTCGGCGCTGGCCGAGCAACTGCGCCGGCTCAGGCAGCGCGGCATCCCCTATTCGCTGACGCCCGGCGTGCCGGCTTTCGCAGCTGCCGCGGCGGCTCTCGCGTGCGAATTGACCGTGCCGGAAGTGGCGCAGAGCGTGGTGCTGACCCGCGTCTCCGGCCGCGCCTCGCGCATGCCCGAGACGGAGAAGCTTACGAGTTTTGCCGCGACCGGCGCGACGCTTGTCATCCATCTCGCCACCCACGCCATCGACACGGTCGTCAAAGAGCTCCTGCCGTTTTACGGCAACGATTGTCCGGCCGCCGTCGTGGTGCAGGCCTCATCGCCTGCGGAACTGATATTGCGCGGCACGCTCGCCGATATCGCCGCCAAGGTCGCGGCGGCGAAAATCGAGCGCACGGCGCTGATCATGGTCGGCAGGGCTTTGGCCGCGAAAGACTTTCGCGACAGCGCGCTTTATGACGCTGACTATCGCCGCAGGTTCCGCGGAGGCGCAACGTGAAGGCGGGGTCATTCTCAGGTGCCGGCGTGGGAGGCCAACCATCATGACCGCGCGCGGTCTTATCATCGCCGCGCCTCATTCCGGCGCCGGCAAGACCACCGTGACGCTCGCCATCCTCGCGGCGCTGACGCGGCGCGGCCTCACCGTGCGGGCCGCGAAAGCCGGCCCCGATTACATCGACCCGGCGTTCCACGCCGCGGCCGTTGGCGCGCCAAGCGTCAACCTCGACAGCTGGGCCATGCCGGACCCGATCCTCGAAGCGCTCGCCGCGCAGGCCGCCGACGGCGCGGATATTCTCGTCGTGGAAGGCGTTATGGGTCTGTTTGACGGCGCCGCCGGCGCGACCGGCCGCCGCGGCGCCACCGCCGAGCTCGCCGCGCATTTCGGGTTGCCTGTCGTTCTGGTGCTCGATATCTCGCGCCAGGCGCAATCCGCCGCCGCCGTGGTGCGCGGCTTTGCTGCGCATGATCCCGCGGTGCGGATCGCGGGCGTTATTCTCAATCGAGTCGCCAGCGAGCGGCACCGTGTGCTGGTCGCCGATGCGATCGAAGCGGTTGGAATTCCCGTCCTCGGCGCCGTGCCGCGCGAAGCAGAATTGACCCTACCGGAGCGCCATCTCGGCCTGGTGCAAGCCGGTGAACACACCGACCTGGCCGCGCTCATCAGCCGGCTGGCCGCGATGGCGCAGAGCCATATCGATCTCAATGCAATTTTGATTTCCGGAGCGGCGCTCACGACGGATACCGCGCGTACAAATACATCGCTCGCGCTGCCGCCGCCCGGCCAGCGCGTCGCGCTCGCGAGCGACCGGGCATTCAGTTTCGTCTATCCGCATCTGATGAGCGCATGGCGCACCGCTGGCGCCGAGATCATTGCGTTCTCGCCGCTCGCCGACGAGCCGCCGCCGGAGCGCGCCGACAGTTGCTGGCTGCCGGGCGGCTATCCAGAACTGCATGCCGACAAGCTTGCCGTAGCTGAACACTTCTTGTCAGGACTGCGGCGCTTTGCGCAGACGCGGCCGGTGCATGGCGAATGCGGCGGCTACATGGTTTTAGGCCAGAGCCTCGAAGATGCTTCGGGCCACACGCACGCCATGGCCGGATTGCTCGGCCATACGACGAGTTTTGCCAAGCGCAAGCTGCATCTCGGTTATCGCTCGGCACAGCTTCTCAACAACGGTGTGCTTGGCGCCAAGGGCACGAGCGTGCGCGGCCATGAATTTCATTACGCGACGCTCACCGCCGCGGGCAGCGACGAAACTCTGGCCGAGATGCACGACGGCGAAGGCAAGCCGCTCGGCAATGCCGGCGGCCGCCGCGGCAATGTGAGCGGGACGTTTTTTCACGCCATTGCCACCGCCGAGTAGGCTTCTTTATTTGAGCATGATCTTTTCCGACCTTGCTTCGCCCGTCGAAGCGGGCTTCGCGAAGGCGGGAAATCGCTTTCCACTTTTCGAGATCATGCTCCGGCTCATCGCTCCAGCAGCGCCACGGTGCCGAGCCCGCCATCGGAGCAAATACTCACGATGGCGCGGCTGCCTTGCGGCAAAGCCGCAAGCTCCTTCACCGCCTGGCTGAGAATACGCGCGCCTGTCGCCGCGAAAGGATGACCGAGCGCGACGCTGCCGCCGTTCGGATTCATGCGCTCGCGCGGAAAATTGCCGAATGTATTCTCGACGCCGGCTTTGGCGCGGACGAAATCCTTGTCCACAAGCCCTTTGAGGTGGCACAGCACCTGCGCCGAGAATGCCTCGTGGATTTCCCACAGCGCGATGTCGGCATATTTGAGCCCGTGCCGCGCCAACAGCCGCGGAATGGCGCTGACCGGCGCCATCAGCAGGCCTTCGTGAAAAATATCGACGGCCGCCATTTCAAAATCCACGAGCCGCGCCCGTGGCGCCTGCGTCGGCAAGCGGCCAAGCCCCTCTTCGGTCGCAACCCAGATCGCGGCGGCGCCATCGGTGAGAGGCGAGCTGTTGCCGGCGGTAAGCGTGCCGCGTCCGCTGGTGCGATCGAATACCGGCTTTAATCGCGCGAGCTTTTCCATCGACGTGTCGCGGCGCGGGAAATGATCCTTGTCGACGCCGTCGAGCGGAATGATCAGATCCTTGAAGAAGCCGCGGTCCTGCGCCGCGACCGCGCGCTGATGGCCTTCGAGCGTAAGTTCGTCCTGCTCCTGGCGGCCGATCTTCCAGTCTTTCGCCATGTCCTCGGTGTGCTCGCCCATGCTGCGATGGGTGACGCGGTTCTGCACTTTGGGCACGTGCAGACGGACATCCGAGGGATGAAACTGACCGAGGACATGCAGACGATCTCCGGCGCTGCGCGCCTGGACCAGCCGTCGCAGCCAAACGGATAAGCCTTCGCTCAGCCCGAACTGCGCGCGCGTCATGCTCTCGACGCCGCCGACCATGGCCAGCGAGGCGCGCCGCTGATCGAGGATACCGGCAGCTTCGAACACGCCGACCATGCTGGTTGAGCATTGCATGATGGTGGTGAAGGTCGGCACATGCGGATCGAGCTTGCTCTCGAGCCAGATCTCGCGCGCCAGATTGGCGTAAGCGAGATTGACCACGACCGAGCCCCACACGCCGAAATCGATCGGCCCGCTCGCCTGCTGCGCCATGGCCTGCACCACAGGCACCGACAGTGTCAGCGCATCGCGCTTGGCGAATGGTCCGTCCACATTGACGAAGGGCGTCCGGAGGCCGGGCACCAACCAGATTGCTTGTCCGTCACTAGGCATTCTCTCCCCCTTTGAGCATGATCCGGAAAAGTGGAAAGCGATTTTCCGAAAAGACCGTGCTCCGCTAAAAACGTTTAGCCGGCGGCTTTCGGCGCTGTTTGGTCGGCAGGCTTATCGGAAACACCCGCCTCGGCAAAGGTCGCCATGCCGGTATGGCATGCCAAAGCCGCGTGCAGGATCTGCAGCGCCACGGCCGCACCGGAGGCTTCGCCGAGCCGCATATTGAGATCGACAAGCGGCTTCAGCCCGATCTCATCAAGCAGCATGCGATGGCCCGCTTCGGCAGAGACATGCGCGGCCTGCGTATGCGCCAAGGCATCAGCGCGGAGTTTTGCCAACGGCGCCACAGCCGCCGTGCAAACAAAGCCGTCGAGCAGCACCGGAATGTTCTTGCGCCGTGCCGATAGCGTCGCCCCGAGTATGGCGGCAAGCTCGCGGCCGCCCAAGGCGGCAGCCGCCGCGAGCGGGTCGTGGAGCGTCGCGATGTGCCGCGCCAGCGCCCGGTCGATGACGGTGCGCTTGCGCGCGAGCCCTTCCGTATCAACGCCGGTGCCGCGACCAGCCCAGCGCGCGCCGCCGCCGCCAAACAAAGCGGCCGCAATGGCGGCCGCCGCCGTGGTATTGCCGATCCCCATTTCGCCGAGGCAAATGACATTGCTGTCGGGGGAAACTGCGTCATAACCGGCGGCGACCGCGGCAATGAATTCAGCTTCGCTCAGCGCCGGCTGCTCCGTGAAGTCCGACGTCGGGCGGTCGAGCTCAAGTGGAATAACGCGAAGCGCCGCCCCCGCAGCCCGCGCCAACTGATTGATGGCGGCGCCGCCCGCGGCAAAATTCGCCACCATCTGCGCCGTGACTTCCGCCGGATAAGCCGACACGCCCTGTTTGGTCACGCCGTGATTGCCGGCAAAAACCAAGACCTCGACATGATCGAGGCGCGGCGGCGCGTGGCCCTGCCAATGAGCGAGCCAGCCGACGAGATCTTCGAGCCGGCCGAGGCTTTGCGGCGGCTTAGTGAGCACCGCCTCGCGTTGGGCGACCGCCGCGCTCGCGGCCGGATGCCCGCTCGGGAGATCAAAGCAGACCGCCCGCAGGCCGGAAAATGAGGTAAAATCGGTCATGCCGCGTATCTAGCAAATCGCTCAAAACACAGCCACAAGATTGACAGCCATAACCGTGCGTCTAGGCACGAATTTCCACTGACCATCATGCCCGACCATTGGCTTCAAGACCGCCTCGAAGAGCTCAAAGCGAGCATGGTGTTTTGCACGCGCCTGCCGCTGTTTCGCACGGCAATGATCGGCAGCGGCACGCTTGCTAAAGCGGCTTGGGCGTTCCCGATCGCAGGTGTCATGGTCGGCCTCATCGCGGCTGCGATCTATGGGTTGGCTCATCGCACCGGGATTGCGGCCTGGCCCGCCGCGGCACTCTGCGTCGTCACCGCGCTGCTGGTCACAGGCTGCCTGCACGAGGACGGACTCGCCGACACTGCGGACGGTTTCGGTGGTGGCACGACCCGCGAGCAAAAGCTCGACATCATGCGCGACAGCCGCATCGGCACTTACGGCGTCTGCGCGTTGATCCTGGCGCTCATGCTTCGCGTCGGCACGCTGGCGAGCTTCTTTTCGATCGCTTCGGCCGTTTGGGCGCTGCTTGCCTCGCATGCCGGCGCCCGCGCCGCCATGATGGCATTCATGTTCATCGTGCCGCCGGCGCGCCGCGACGGGCTGTCGTCTGACGCCGGCCAGCCGCCGATCGAAAGCGTCGCCGCCGCCGTCGCGCTCGGCTTTGTCATTGCCGCGTTCTCTCTCGGCCTGCTGCACGCGATCGTCGCGCTGGTTTTGTTGATCATCGCCGGCGCGCTGATGGCGTGGCTCAGCCGCAAGCAGATCGGCGGTCAGACCGGCGATGTCTTGGGCGCCGTCGAGCAGATCGCCGAGATCGTTATTCTGCTCGTAGCGCTGCGCTGATTGCTTTTGGTTGTTTGCTCAGATTTTGCGCAGATTGAATCGCGACCGGGCATTATCGACCCGGGCCCTTATCTTCGATCATTGTTTGAATTGAGGTTTTGGGCTTTGCCGCTTTGGCACGAAGCTTGAAATAGAACCAACAGATTTGTGCCCGATTCAAACAAACACAGCGCCATCAGCAGGGACGACGAACATGCGCAGCGGCATGTCACATAAAAGCGGACGGATGAGCGCCCTAGGCTGCTCGCCGGCCATGATCCGGCTCAAGCGGCAGCTTGACCGGCTGCTTGAGCTTCGCCGAGAGGTCGAGGGCTTTGGTCAGCATCAGCCGATTGTGCGCCTCGGCGGCGGTCGCCGCCTGCGTCGGCAGGCCAAGTGACATGCGGTTGAGCCAGGAATCGGTTTCCTCGCGCATCGGCCCGCGCAATTCGCCGAGCGCCATGTCGCCCGGCGGATAGGAGCCGAGGAAATCGACCAGCCGGCTGTTGTCCGGCGCATAGCCTTCGCTCTGCGGCGCCGAGACCGCCAGCACCATGTCGCGATGGGTATCGTCGATGGTGAGCACGCCGTGGGTGCCGTTGATACCGACTTCGAGGCTATAGACCGCACCCGGCCAGGTCACCGGCAGCGCCCAGGAAATGTTGAGGTGATAGACGGTGCCGTCCGCACACATGATCATGCCGGCAGTGGCGTCGATGCCCTGGTAGAGCGGGCCGAGCACCTTGTCGACCGAGCGGGCATAGCACTCGACCGGCGTCTTGCCTTCGAGATACCACATGACGATGTCGAGCGCGTGCGTGCCAGAAATCACCATCGGCGAAATGGTCTTCGGATCATTGGTGCGCTTGTAATTGTCGATGGCGACCAGCCGGTTCATGAACGCGCGCGACGTCACCATCGTCACATCGCCGAGCGCCCCGCTCCGCACCTTCTCCTTGCCGGCAAGCCACTTGCGGCGGAAGCGCTGGGTATAGCCGACCACGGCATCGAGCTTGGCGTCGGTGATGGCTTTGAGCACGCGCTCGGACTGCGCGAGATCGGTGGCGAGCGGTTTTTCGATCAGCATCGGCACGCCGCGCTCGACAGCCGCGAGAATCGGATCGACGTGGAGATGCTCGTCGGTGGCAATGATGGCGCAGGTAACTTCCGGCCGCGCCAACAGCTCGCGATGGCTGGTGGTGATGAAATCGGCCCCGATCTTGGCGCCGACATCGCCGCCGCGATTGTGATTGAGTTCGGCAATGCCGATCCACTCAACCGCGGGATGACGCGCCGCCACTTCGCCGCGGAACAGCCCGACGCGGCCGGCGCCGATAATTGCGAGGCCGATGCCCTTTGCGCCTTTTCTCATACGTTCAACCCCGCGCGGTTTTTCTGCTTGAGCTCGGCAATGCCGGAAATCGTCTCGTTGGTCAGCGGCAGATCGATCGGCTCGTTGCGGTCGGCGGAAAGGTCCGCCGCGCTGTAGGTTTCCATCACCCGCCGCGCGCTCTCCGGCGTCACCATAACGGCAGTGTCGCGGATGCAGGCTTCGAGGAAATGGATCGTCTCCGGTCCGATGCCGCCGGCGAAAACGTGATCGACCCATTCGCCCGGCATGGTCGACATCGGGAATTCCTGACCGCGCTTGGCGGTATTGAGCCAGTTGTCGCGTTGCGTGTCGTCAAGCGTCAGCGCGCCTTCGGTGCCGGTGATCTCGATCCAGGTCGAACAGTAATTCGGATAGCTCGGCGGAAAATTCCAACCGCCGCCGATCATGACCACGACGCCGTTGTCCATGGTGACGGTGGTAAACATGATGTCGTGCGAACCGTTCACCGGCTTCATATAGCCGTAAGCGCCCTGGCTATAGACACGCACGGGCTTCGCCGGCTCAAGCAGCCAGAAGACGAAATCGAGATCATGGGTCGACTCCATCACCACCGGCGACAGCCGCACGCGGCTTGCGATCTTCTTGCCGAGCTCGCGCGACAGATGGCGGCTGACCAGAACCGAAACCACATTGCCGAGCGTGCCGTCGATGATCTTTTTCTTGGCGAAAGCTACTTTCGGATTGAAGCGCTGCGAATAGCCGATGGTGAATTTCAGATTGTTGCGGTTCGACAATTGGATGAGTTCATCGGCTTCCCAGAGTTCAAGCGCGATCGGTTTTTCCAGCATAACGTTTTTGCCGGCTTTCAAACAATCGCGCGCGATCGGATAATGGTTGGCCTCCGGCGTGGTCGAGATATAGACGACGCGGATATTGTCGTTCTTGATGATGTCGTTGTAGTCGAGCGTCGAACTCGCCGGCTTGTACAGTTTCGTCACTTCGGCGAGCCGGTCCGGTTTGATGTCGCACAGGTGCAATTTGTCGACCAAAGCGGTGCGCGACAGCGTGTCCGCCCGCAAGCCGCCGATCCAGCCAACTCCGACCACCCCCGCTTCAACTGTCTTCACCGCGCGTTCCCTTCTAGATTTTACATTTGAGCATGATCTTTTCCGAAAACCGCCTTCCGCTTTTCGGGATCATGCTCTAGCCGCGGGCGCCTAAAAACCATGACGGGGCGCGGGGTGCAATGCTTGCCCGCCAAAGCGGGCACAGGCCGCCTCATGGCGAGTTTAGGACGTGGAATTGGGGGCCGAGACCGTGGCGCCGAACACGCTTTTGGCGAATTGCGGATAGACCTCAGCCAACATCGGGCCGACGGTGGAGCGCATCAGATGGAGCGTCTCCGCAGACGGCGCCGCAGTCACGGGAACGTCCTCCGGCCGGTCGAAGTCGAAGCCGGTATTCTCGACCACTTCGGCGACGCTGTGGCCGGGGTGGACGCTTTTGAGGCGAAAGCGCCGGCGGCTGCGGTCGAAGTCGAACAGACAGCGGCCGGTGACGAGCGCGACCGGGCCGCCGGGACGAAACACGTTCTCGGCGCTGCCGCCCGGCGCGCTGATGAAATCGACTTTCGGCACCAGCGTCCGGCGCGAATGCTCGACGCGGAACAGGATCACTTTCGGCACCACGTAATAGAGATAGGCCGAGCCGAACGAGCCCGGGAAGCGCGCCTTGGGATGGTCGTAGTCGCCGACGCTGACCAGATTGATATTGCCCTCGCCGTCGATCTGGCCGCCGGACAGAAAGAACACGTCGATGCGGCCCTGGCCGGCACAGTCGAACAGTTCGCGGGCGCCGTCGGTGAAAAAGGTATGCGCCCGGCTACCGAGCAGCGACACATAAAGCCGTCCCAAATTATGCAGATTCGCGCGTTCGCGCGCCAACAGCGCCGCGGTCGCCGGAATCGGCGAAGCAGCACCGACCGCGACGTGACGCACGTCGCCGATCAGCCGGCAGATGACGTCGGCGAGCAGTTCCTCGTCGCGGAAAGATTCAGGCCGCGCGCCGTTCATAGACGTACCGTTGCAGATAATCGGCAAAGCCTTCGGCCGTCGCGGCAAGCTGCGCATACTCGCTCATATGCGCGGCATCGATGGCGTAGTAATCGGGCAACGGCAGCGGCCAGGCGCCGCGCGGCTCGACCGCGACCGCTTCGACGTAGAAGCCGGCCAAGGTACCAGCGGCGAACAGCGGATTGCGCAGCAAATCGCCGTCGTAAATTTTCTCCACGGTAACCACGGTCTCGCGCGCCGCATGCGCCATGGTGACAAGCTCGCGCTGCGTGCCGATAAAGACATTGCCGAACCGGTCCGCCATCGGCGCGTGGAACAGCACGACATCGGGCTTTAGCGCCGGTAACAGCACGATCGGATCGTTGTAGCCGAACGGATTGTCGACGACCTTCCAGTCCGCACGGTGGGCCAGCACGTCCGAACCGATAAGACCGCGCAGCGGCATGAACGGCACGCCTTTTTCCGCCGCCTGAAACTGCGCGTGCAGCGCCGGACAGGTCGCATCCAGCATGCCGATCGTGCCCGCGAGGATGGCGGCATTGAAGCGCGGCGCCGGACCGAATTCGCCGAGGCTGACGGCGGAGGTTTCCAGCGTCGCGATGCAGCCGGCGCCGATCAGCAGATCCGCCTGCAAGGTCGAGGTCGGCAGTGTGACGAGATGCAGGCGTTTGACGCCGCGGCGAATGAGCGCCCGCGTCGCCGCCATCGCCCCGCCCGAGCTCTCGCGCGGCACGGCGAGCAAACAGCCATCGGTGATGGAGCTCAGCGCTTCGTCGAGCGGGCAAATGATCGAGGTCATGGAGCTAGGCTACTCCCTCTCCCGGCCGTCCGGGAGAGGAAGCTTTTTTCACGACAGCGCTGATTTCACGTTCTCCGGCGAGAACGGCACGCGGCGGATGCGCACGCCGGTGGCGTCGAACACCGCGTTGGCGATGGCGGCGGCGACCGGGCGGGTTGAAGGTTCACCGGCGCCGGACGGCGCGATCTCCGGGTGATCGATCAGGACCAACTCGATCGTCTCCGGTATCTCGGTGATGTCCAGGATCGGATAGGTCAGCCAGTCGACGCTGGTGACGCTCTTGGCGTTGAATTTGACCTCTTCCCACAGCGTGCGGCTGATGCCCTGGACGACATTCCCCTCAATCGCATGCCGCAAGCCGTCCGGATTGATGATCTGGCCGCAATCATGCGCGACGGTGAATTTGCGCGCCCAGATTTTCCCGGTCGAGCGATCGATATCGACCTCGGCAACGATGGCGACGCGCGTCGGCCCACGTTGCACATAAGCGAAGCCGCGCCCTGAGACTTTGCTTCCGGTCTGGTCCTTGCGCGGTGACGGCCGTGGCTGCCAATTGGCTTTCTCAGCTGCGGCCTTGATGACGGCAATATCGCGCGGGTCCCTCACATATTGCAGGCGGAATGCGACCGGATCCACGTTCAGCGCCGCGGCGACTTCGTCCATGAAGGATTCGCTCGCGAAGTGGATTTGCGGCCCGACCGGATCGCGCAGATGCGAGGTCCGCAGCGGCGAGCCGCGATCGAGCAGCGGCGCCACCGTCTCCCAGTAGGTGTATTTGTTGTCGAAGCCGTAGGATTCCTGCGGCACGGCAAAGCCGTCGCCTGACTTCAGTGCAACGCCGGTGAGCTGGCCAGCGAGCGTGTCGTAAGGCTTGCTTTCGTTCGAATTGACGTCGACACGCGGCAGGCCCTTGCTCATGAATTCATAAGCGATGACCTTGCCGGAGGCGTCGATCGCGGCGCGGGCGCGATGGATCGAGGCCGGACCTTTCGGATCCCAGCCGGTGGCCTGGTCGCGCATATATTGCAGCCGTACCGGCTTGCCGACTGCCTTCGACAGCAGCGCCGCATCCATCGCTACGTCACCGGCGTCGTTGCGGCCGTAGCTGCCGGGTCCTGGAATCCACATCGCATGCACCTTCTCGGGAGCCACGCCGAGAATGGCCGCGACACCGTCACGGGTGAAATGCGGTTTCTGCGATCCAGTCCAGATCGTGACCTGATCGGGCTTCACGTCGACGACGGCGCAGGCCGGTCCCATGCTGGCATGCGACTGGAACGGCCATTCGTATTCCGCTTCGATCACGCGCGCCGCGGTCTTGAAGGCCGCTTCGACATCGCCGACGGTTTTGCCCCCGGTCTCTTTTTTGCGCACCGGCGCATTGCGGATGTAGTCGTAGATCGCCGACGTCTTCTCCGGGAACGGCGGCTTGACGTCCGACCATTCCGCTTTGAGCTGGCGCATCGCCTTGATGGCGTCCCATTCCTTGTCGGCGACGACACCGAGGAAGCCCTGATTCCACACCACCTTGGCTCCCGAAATGTCCTTGATCGACGTTTCGTCGATCTTGACCGGCACCGCGCCGGCGACCGGCGGGCGGATCATGCGCCCGTGCACCATGCCCGGCACTTTGACGTCGGTGACGAAATCGAGTTGCGCGAAGACGCGCGGGGCGACGTCCTCGCGTTTGATCGGCTGGCCGACGACCTGATAGTCCTTCGGATCTTTCGGCGTGGCCTTGCCGGGCGCGAGCAGCGGATTGCCGATCTTGCCGTTCCAGGCGAGCGGCACGTTGAAGTAACGCCCGCCGACCAATTCGGCATAAGAGACTTTCTTCGACGGGTCGGCTTTGACGTGAACGACGGCGTCGGTCACGTCGAGCTGATCCGACGGCACACCGAGCTTATCCGCGGCCATTTCAACGAGCACGCGGCGCGCCTCGGCCGCCGCGAGGCGCAGCTGCTTGCCGCCCTCTTCAACGCCGGTCGAACCGGACGCGCCGCCCTGGTTCACGCTGGTCGCCGTGTCGCCCATGAAAATCTTCACGCTCGAGAACGGCGCGTCGAGTTCTTCAGCGACCATCTGCGCGATGGCGACGGCAATGCCGTGGCCCATATCCATCTTGCCGAAATAGGCCGCGATGGTGCCGTCGGCATTGACGGCGACGTAGCTCGAGAGCTGATCCGGCGTCAGCGCCGGCTTGACGGCGACGCTCATCGCCGCGGCATCGTCAGCCTGCGCGAAATCAAAAGTGACCGGCGCGCCGATCGAGACAACGAGCGCACCGCCGGCCTTGAGCAGCGCACGGCGGGAGAAATTCGCGGGCTTTTCGATCTTTGTCATGGCGCCCTCCCTCAACCCATCATCGTGGCGGCGCGCTTGACCGCGCGCAAAATGCCCATATGCGTTCCGCAGCGGCACTTGAGACCCTCAAGCGCGCTTTTGATCTCGTCGTCGGTTGGCTTTTTCTTGTCGCGCAGGAAGGCGGCGGCGGTCATGAGCCAGCCGTTGATGCAGTAGCCGCATTGCGGCACCTGTTCTTCGACATAAGCGGTCTGCAGCGGGTGCGGCTTATCGGGCGTGCCGAGCCCCGCGAGCGTCACGACCTTGCTGTCGCCGATCGTAGACACAGGCGTGATGCAAGAGCGCACCGGCTGGCCGTCGACATGGACGGTGCAAGCGCCGCATTGCGCAAGCCCGCAGCCGAAATGCGGATTGTTGAGACCGAGATCGCCGCGCAGCGCGTAGAGGAGCGGCATGTCTTCGTCGGCTTCGATCTTATGGACCGTGCCGTTGACGTTCAATGAGTAGTTTTGATTCATAAATTTCCTCCGGGCGTGATCGCAATTCTGCTCGGGCGTTACCGCATGTGCCGGTGTGTCCCGATGCCGCGTATTGTCCGGGCCCAAGCCTATTCCCAAACTGGGGATTTTGGAACACGGTCGCAGGCGGCAATACCTGCTATGCTGTTTCGACAATAAAGTTCTCGGGAGGCCGCTTGCATGCGGGAAACAGTCGCTCGCCGCACCGCATCATTTGTCGTGTTGGTTTTGGCGCTCACTTGGCTCACGGCAAGCCCGGCGGCAGCACAGACCGGCAAAGAGAGCGGCAAGCCTTGGCGGCACGCTTTGATCCAGCCCAAGAGTGACGCCGGTATCCTGTTGATGCCGCAATATGGCGGCTTCTTCAAAAAAATTGGCCTCGACATCAACATCGTCAATGTCAAAGACGACGAGATCATGCTGCATGCGCTTATTGCCGGCGATCTCGACAGTTTCGAGGGCGGCCCGGGCGCCGGCATCATCGCCGATGCGCACGGCGCCGACGTCAAGATCACCGGCTGCTCCTGGCTCATGGTGCCGCACGGCATCCTCGTGCATGACGACATCACGGCGATGGATCAACTCAAAGGCAAGACCATCGCGATCTCTTCACCCTCGGCGTTTCCCGATCTGTTCGCCAGAGGCGCGCTCGACCATTTCAACGTGCCCGAAGACAGCGTGAAATTCGCCAGCCTCGGCGGCGATCTCGACCGCTACAAAGCGCTGGTGGCGCATCTGGTCGATGCCGCGGTGGTGTCCGGCGAATACACGCCGATCGCCGAAAAAGAGCACATCAAGATGCTGGTCTCAGCCAAGGACGCGCTGCCGCATTTCGTGCGCATGTGCGAATATATGCTAGGCTCGACCATCAAGGCGCGGCCCGACGATGCGGCGAAATTTCTCGCCGGCGAAATTCTCGGCCTGCGTTACGCCGTCGCCAACAAGGACGAGGTGGTGAAGGCGACCCAGGAGATCACCGGCATCAAGCCGGACGATCCGCGAGCGGCTTTCATTTACGATCTTGCCATGCAGCAACAATCCATCGGCACCGAAGTGCCGATTCCGGCAGACGATCTGCAATGGATGAACGAGGAATTGGTGAAGGTCGGCAATATCGCCAAGCCCGTGGACCTCACCAAGGTGATCGATCCCGCGCCGCGCGAGGATGCGCTAAAGCTTGTTGCCGGGACACATTGAACATCTGCGCATTGCGGTTGTAGCGCTTGCATGTCGGCCGCGTTGACTATGCGGCAACGATAGAGTTCCGAGGCCTTTGGAATGAGTCTTGTTTTGGAACAAGTCTTGCAGGTAATTGCGGCCTCTGCTGTGTGGTGTCGTAAACAGGTGTTTATATGGGTGAAGTCAGGCTGATCGACGTCTCCAAGCGTTTTGCGCTGCGCATCGATGGCGCGGTGCAGACGGTGCGGGCGCTCGACCGGCTGAGTTTCGCCGTCGCCGACGGCGAAGTGGTGGCGCTGATCGGCCCGTCCGGCTGCGGCAAGACCACGGCGTTGCGCATCGCCATGGGCCTGGAAAAAGCCACGACCGGCGTGGTCACGGTCGACGGGACGGCCATCAAAGGCTGCGGCTACGACCGTGGCATCGTGTTCCAGCACGCCGAATTGCTGCCTTGGCTGAATGCGTTGCGGAACGTCGAATTCGGCCTCGAAATGAAGGGCATGCGCGGCGGCGAACTGCACGACACCGCGATGAAATATCTGACGCTGGTCGGCCTCAAGGACAGCGTCAAACGCCGGCCCTATCAATTATCCGGTGGCATGCAGCAGCGCGTCGGCATTGCACGCGCGCTCGCCATCGATCCGAAAGTGCTGCTGATGGACGAGCCGTTCGGCGCGCTCGACGCGCAGACCCGCGAAGGCCTGCAAAGCGAATTGCTCGACATCCATGCCCGCACCAAAAAGACAATTCTGTTCGTCACCCACGATCTCGATGAAGCGACCCTGCTCGCCGACCGTGTTGTTGTGATGCAGCACGGGCGCTTGCAGGAAATTGTCGAGGTGCCGCTGCCCCGGCCGCGCGACGATCTCGCCGCGATCCGTGGCTCGGACGCATTCGCGCAGACGCGCTATCACATCTGGCGCGCGCTGCACGACGGCGCACCGACAGTGCATTGAGGCCCACCATCATGGTCGACCTCGCCGATCGCAACGCCACTGCCGCTGACACTGTCACCCCGGCGCGACACAGCGTGCCGCGCTGGCTGGTGACGGTTGCGTCGATCATCGTCATCCTCATTCTCTGGGAGATCTTCGGCCGCGACATCAATCCGATTTTCGGCTCTTATCCGAGCGCGATCTTCGAAGCCTTCCTGACGCTGTTGCGCAACGGCAAGCTCGCTGTGGCGTTGGGGCAGAGTATCCAGCCGTTTTTGGTTGGCTACGCCACGGCAATCGTGATCGGCGTGCCGCTCGGACTGATCATCGGACGCTTCTGGGTCGCGGAAGCGGCGCTCGGGATCCTGGTCACCGGCGGCTATGCCATGCCGCTCGTCGCATTGGTGCCGCTTCTGGTGCTGTGGTTCGGGCTTGGCTTCGCGGTGAAAGCCGCGGTGGTCTTCCTGATGTCGGTGTTTCCGATCTGCATCAACACCTGGCTCGGCGTGAAGTCGGTGCCGAAGACGCTGATCGATGTCGGCAAATCGCTGGTGGCGCCGGACTCCGTCATCCTGCGCCGCATCGTACTGCCGGCAACGCTGCCTTACATCATGGCCGGCATCAAGCTTGCGGTCGGTCGCGCCGTGGTCGGCATGGTGATCGCGGAATTCTTCACCTCGATCTCCGGCCTCGGCGCCATCATCATCAACTCGGCGAACAATTTCGATACCGCCACGATGTTCGTGCCGATCATCGTTCTGATGGTGCTCGCCGTCGGGCTGAACGCGCTGCTCGGCTGGTTCGAGCGCTTTGTCGCGCCGTGGCAGGACGAAATCGCCGGCCGCAACTGAGCGCCCGACGAAAAGACATGCGCAGGATTATGCCTTAAGCCCACAACGCCTTGCTGGCCAGGCGCGCGCCTTCGACCAGGCTTTCGAACTTGGCCCAGACGATTTCAGGCTCGATCTCCGGCGGCTTGTTGGTATAGAGCGTCGAGGCGAAGCCGCAATCGGCGCTGGCGATCACCCGTTCGCGGCCGACGATCTTGGCGAGACGCGTGATCCGCTGCGCCACGAGTTCGGGATGCTCGACGACCACCGACGCTTGCGTGATGCAGCCCGGCAGCAGCACTTTATCGTCGGGAAGTTTGACCGTCTGCCAGATCTCCCATTCGTGCTCGTGGCGCGGATTGGCCATTTCAAACGAATAATATTTGGCGCGGATCGTCACGATCAGATCGGCGAGATATTTCATTTCGAAGTCGCTGGTGCGCGGCCCGATATTGATTCCATAGCAGGTGTGATGACGGATCTTGTCGGGTGGAATGTTGCGCAGCGCGTGATTGAGGATTTCGATGCGGTGACGCGCCCATTTGCGCGAGTCTTCCGGCGTCTCTTCCGGTGACATCATGTAATGCATGGCGAGCCGCGGATCGTCGATCTGAACCTCAAAACCCGCCGCGACGATGACCTCATATTCTTCGCGCAAGGCTTCGGCGACCGCGAGCAGATGCTCCTCTTCGCTCTTGTAATATTTGTTTTCCATCGTGCCGGCGCAACTCGAGGGCGACACCGAGGGAATGAAAGCGCCGAGGGGGTTGACGCCCAAAGGTACGGATTTAAGCGCAGCTTTGAAATTCGCGATATCCTCGCCAAGCTGGTCCTGGCCGACATATTTGATCGGCCCGGTGCAAGCAAGCCGCGCCTGCTGCGAGCCGGAATGCGCGCCGTCTTTGTAGAATGTAGGGAACGCCGTGTTCTCGCGGGTGCGCCGTTCGCCGGCTTTGGGCGCGACCGGTTCGAGCCCGGTGAGTCGGTCGGCGATGTAATGCTGAAAGCTCGTCTTCGATTGCTCGCCGTCGCTGATAATGTCGACGCCGAGCTCGACCTGCTTGTGCACGACCTCGGCGACCGCTTCCGTGGTCTCGCGCGCGAGCGCGTTCGCGTCGAACGGTTGCCGCATCATGCGCGCCAGCAACAAGTCGGAGAGCGCGTGCCGCCGTGGGAGACTGCCCACGCCTGTCGTGACAATGCGGCGGCGGCTCTCGTCGATCACACTCATATCTCATCCCTACGCTTGTTGTTGAACGCTGGCATTCGGCGCTGCGGATAATGCCGTCTTGGCACCGCTTTTCAAGGCGTGCTGCGACCTGAGTCCGTTGCGTTTTCCGCCTAGCTCAAATTGCGAGCGTTGGATTTTAAGACGTCGCCAGTGCCGCGACGGCGGCAAACAAAGCTTTGACGTCGCGCTCGGCAATGCCGCGGGTGATGAAGACGATGCGGCTGGGGCGATTGGCGTCGGGCGAAATTGCAGGCCAGCTTGCCGGCCATACGTCGAGCTCGACCGGCGGATGGGCGAGATGCTGAACGTATTGCACGACGACCGGCCCACGGCAGCCCACGACATTGAGGATGCCCTTCGCGCGCAGGAGGTCAGCGCCGCGCAGCGCAATCAAGGTTTCCATCGCACGCGAAAATGCCGGCCATGCGACCGGCTCGTCCTGCGCAATGACGAAGCTGGTAATGCCGTCGGCGTGCTCGGCCTCGGCGACAAAGCCGCCGCGTTCATTCGTCGCCGGCTCGATGATCCGGCTCGGATCGAGCGCGCCGGCGATGGCGATATCGATCGCGGCGTGGGGATTGAGCGCCTGCACGCGACGCGTGAGGCTTTCGACCGTCGCGGGCGTTGCGAGATCAGTCTTCGAAATGACGATGCGATCGGCAAGGATGATTTGCTTGCGCGCTTCGGCGGCGCTGTCGAGTTCCGCTTCGCCGTTCACCACGTCGACGACCGCCAGCACGACATCGATGTGGAATTCGCCGCCGAGTGCGCGGTCGGTGGAAAAGGTTTGCAGGATCGGCGCCGGATCGGCCAGCCCCGACGTCTCGATCACCACGCGCGCGAATGGCGGCACCGTGCCGCGCTCGCGGTCGAATACGAGTTTGCGCAGCGCGACCTGCAAATCGGTGCGGGTAATGCAGCAGACGCAACCGTTGCCGAGGAGCACGATCTCCTCGGCGCTGTCGCGGATCAGCGCGTCGTCGATGCCGACGGCGCCAAATTCGTTGACGATCACCGCGGTGCCGGCGCCTTCAGGGGACCGGAGAAAGCGCCGGATCAGCGTAGTCTTGCCGGCGCCGAGAAATCCAGTGACCACCGTCACCGGAATCCGCGCGCCGCGCTCGCGCCTGAGCCGGCGCCCAAACAGGCCGGCTTCGCGCGAGGGGAAAAGGTCGAGCATGGGCCTCGCTTAGAAATCCATTTCAAGGATGTAAAGCCCGCCGACATGGCGGTCGACCGTATAGACGATGCCGCGCTCGTCAACGAAGACATCGTTCATCTGGATCGTGCCGGTCGGCGCACCGGGGGGCGCCGGCGGCATGAAGACGCCGACTTCCTTGGGCTGATACGGATTGGAGATGTCGTAGGCGCGAAGCCCGCCGTTGAAGAAGGTGCCGAGCACGATCTGATCGGAGAACCACGACGTCGGCAGCGGCACGTTCTCGTGAATATTGTGCGCGCCAAACCGGCCGGCCTCGGCATAGACTTTCGGATCGGGCAGCGGACAGGTCGCGATCGACACCAGATTGGCTTCATCGCGCGCGTCGAGCACCCAAATCAGCTTCGGCCAATCCTTGGCATTGTTCTCGGTCAACTCGTCGGTCACCAGCATCAGCCCACGATCGAACAGCGGCACGATCGTGTGCATGAAGCCGGTATAGGGCGGCGAATTGGTCCACGACGAGACCTTCTTCGGATTGGCCTTGTCGGAAATGTCGAGCACGAACATGCCGCCGTCGATATAGGCGAGATAGCAGCGGTCCGGGCGTTGCGGATAGACGTTGCAATTATGGGCGCGGAAGCCTTTGTCGATCGGATGACGCGACGGCGGCATCACATTGTCGCCCTGCTTCGTGCCGGGCATCCACCAGCGGCCGACCTCGACCGGCTTCGACGGATTGCGCACGTCGACGCAGCGGTAAAGCTGGTCGTCGAGCGCATTGGTCGGCACGAAATCGCGTGCCCCCGCGGCGCAATGAACGTACTCGCCGTCGCAGAACCAAAGCTGATGCACGCCACGCGAATGCGGGCCGGAGCAGTCGAAATGCGCGATCGATTTCGGATTTTCCGGCTTGGAAATATCGAACAGTTCGAAGCCGGCGGGCGTCAGATCCTTCTTCGAGGTCTGATAGGCCACAGCCATCATGTTACCGCAGGTTTCCAGCGAGTTCGAACGCATATTGGCGTGCGGCAGATCGGTCTGGCACACGACTTTCGGCTTGCGCGGATCGGTGACATCGACCGCGGTGAAATTCTTCGGCGCGCTTTCATGCGCCAGCCAGATGATGCGCCGCCCGTCAGGCGCGATCTGCACCGACATACCCTCGCCCATGCCGCCGAAGCCACCAAGCATGTCGTGCGCCAAGAGTTTGAAATTCCAAGTGACGGGCTGATAGCCCTGGGTGAGCGGGCTTTTGTCCGTGGCGGGCATTCCTAGGTCTCCTGTTGAAATCTAGATTTCCAGTTTGAGCATGATCTTTTCCGAAAACCGGGTTTCACTTTTCGGGATCATGCTCTGGCGGCAGGCACTCGATATTACGCCGATGAGCGGGCGCGTTCCATCAGGTCCGGACGCAGCGCCTTGCTCCAATCCGGGACTGCGTTGATGAGCTTACTTTGGATGAGGATCTCAGCCTGCTGCTGCATATATGGCTGAAGGTCGGCAGGGAAGCCCGGAGCCACCTCGACACGCGACAGCGCCTCGGTGAAGTCGCCGAGCGACATGGTGTAACCCTTGCCGGCGTAAAACGTGTAGATCACGTCCGCCACCTTCTTCGGATTGTTCTTGAAGTCGCCGGCGACGTCGAGCCACGCCTTGAGATAGGCGATAACGACGTCGGGCTTCTGGGCGACAAAATCCGGCGTCGCCGCCATGAAGACCGGCATCGGATCGACGCCGGAGAAATCCATCAGGTCGGTACCGATGCCCTCCGACACCGCGATGACGTTATAGGGCTCGACATTGACCATGGCGTCGACGGTCTTGGCCGCGAGAGCTGCGACCATGTTGTTCACGTCCATGCGGACTTCTTGGTAGTCACCCCTTTTCAGACCGTGCTGCGGCCCGATCGTGTCGACAAAGACATTCCCGACTGATGAACCGGTCTGGTTCGCAATTTTGAGTCCGCGCAGATCCTCGACCTTGGTGATATTGAGATCCTTGCGCGCGGTGATGCGCGCGGTCTTGCCGACATGTTCGATCAGCGCGATCGCGACGAGCCCGCCCTTGGCATTGCCGATGATGAAGGACTGGCCGGCATAGGTGCCGAGATCGACCTGGCGCGCCACCATTTGCTGCATGGTAAGGTTGCCGGACGGCACGGGATATTCTTCGACGGCGAGACCGTGCTTTTCGAGGTAGCCGGACTTCATCAGATAATAAGTCGGCATGCCCCAGATATTGGTCTGGTAGCCTTGGCGGATCGTCTCCGCCGCCGCGGCCGGGCGGCTGCCGGCGAGACCGAGGGTAACAACGCCTGCTCCTGCTGTGGCAAGGCACTGACGTCGCGTAAGCGTTATCTTGTTCATCGTGGTCCTCCCAATGCGGCGACTTATTGGTCCTGATCCTGCTGCATGCCGAATTCTTGGATGCTTGCTGTTACGTCATCGGACGTCTTCTTGATCACGGCGCCGAGCTCGTCCGGCGTCGAAGATATGGCGATCGAGCCGCCGTTCTCGATCAGCGTGTGATATTCGGGCATGGCGACGATGGGCACGATCTTATCGTGCAGCGTCTTGATGATCGATTCCGGCGTGCCCTTGGCGGCGCAAATCCCGAGCCAGCCGAAACGCACGAAATCGATGCCTTTCTCCCGCACGGTCGGCACCTCGGGCAGATTAGGGAGCCGCTGGGGGCTCGTAGTCGCCAAGATCTTGAGCTGCTTTGATTGATATTGCGGAACGATGCCAAGCGTCGGCGAGACATAGAACTGGACACGCCCGGCGACCATTTCCTGAACCACTTGCGGGCCGCCGCGGAACGGAATCCGATTCATGGTGATGCCGGCAAGCTTCTGCAATTGCCGCGCCATGATCTCCTGCGCCGAGCCGGCGCCGATCGTGGCATAGGTGACATCGCCCGGATGCGCTTTGGCGTAAGCGACAAAACTCTCGAAACTGTCAGCCGGAATCGCATTGGCCAGCGCGAGCCCGTAATAATACTCGGCGATCAGCGAAATCGGCGCGAGCTGATCGAGCTTGAATCCGACATTGCGATACATCGCGACATTGATCGGATCGAAATGGGTGCAAAGCAGAAGCGTGTAGCCGTCGGCGGGCTCCGCCAGCACATCGCGCGTCGCCATGATGCCGGCAGCCGCGGGCTTGTTTTCGACGATGACCGGCTGGCCGAGCGCGTCGCTTAATTTATTGGCGACAAAGCGCGCCGGAATATCGGTCGGCCCGCCGGCGCCGAAGCCGACCAGAAGCCGGATGGTCTTTTTCGGATAATCGTCGGCCCGCGCGATCAGCACGCCGAAAGCCATGATCAAAAACGCCAAGGCGATGGCCGCATATCTACGCAACGCCAGGCAACCTCCCGCTAAATTCACGCGTGTTTCTCCTGACCGAGCAGACGAAGGAGTTCTTTCTGATAATCGAGGAATTCGACGCTGAGCGGATCGCGCGGCCGCGGCAGCGCGATCGGCACTTCGACTTTCACCGTTCCGGGATGCGGCGTCATCACCACGACACGGTCGGCGAGATAGACCGCCTCGGCGACATTATGCGTCACATAGATCACGGTCTTGCGCGTGGTGCGCCAGACTTCGGCGAGCAATTGCTGCATGTCGTCGCGGGTGAGCGCATCGAGCGCCGCGAACGGCTCGTCCATCAACAGTACCGCCGGATTGTAGGCGAGCGCTCGCGCAATGGCGACGCGCTGCTGCATGCCGCCGGACAGATGATGCGGAAACGACTTGGCGAAATTCTCGAGCTTCACGAGACGCAGCTGCTCGAAGGCGAGCGCCTCACGCTCGGCTTTCGGCACGCCTTTCATCTCAAGTCCGAAGGCGACATTGCCGAGCGCGGTGCGCCACGGAAACAGCTGGGCAAAATCCTGGAACACGATGCCGCGATCCATGCCGTGGCCGTTAACCGGGGCACCTCCGATGCGGATCTCACCGGAGGTCGGCGCAAGGAAGCCGGCGATGATGTTAAGCAGCGTCGACTTGCCGCAGCCGCTCGGGCCGACCACGCAGAGGAATTCCGAGGCCTCCATGGCGAAGCTGACACCGCGAACGCCCGGCACGACACGGCCGGGCGTGTCGTATACCAGCGTGATGTCGCGCGCCTCGATATGGGCCATCGCCACGTCCTGCCTCGTTTCCCCAACGCTTCCCCGGTTGGCTCCGGGGCGGTTTTTCGCGATCATGCCCACATGCATGCATCTCGACCATGCAGGCTGGGCGCGCTTCTTTTCGGCGCGCTGGCTTTGTGCCAGAAGCCAAAGCTCGCGAACAGGGGGAGATGTCGCCATGAAATTTCTGTCTGCGATGGGCACGATCCCAGCGCGCGCCCTGGTGAGCGTAGGGTTGGTGCTCGGGCTCGCGCTTACGGCGCTCCCTGCTTGGCCGGACAGCTATCCGAGCCGGCCCATTCATCTGATCGTTAATTTCGCGCCGGGCGGCACCGGCGACATTGTGGCGCGGCTGGTCGGCGCCAAGCTACAAAGCAATCTCGGCCAATCGGTGATCGTGGAGAACCGGCCCGGCGCCGGCGGCACGCTTGGCGCCCGCGACGTCGCCAATGCCACGCCCGATGGCTACATGATGACGGTGGCGCAGACGCCCGAAATCGCCATTAATCCGTTTTTTATGAAAGGCGCCGGCTACGATCCGCTGAAGGATTTGCGGCCTCTCGCGCTCGCTGGTGTCGTGCCACTGGCGCTCGTCGTTCCGGCCAATGCGCCCTATTCGACCATGGCGGATTTCGTGAAGTTTCTGCGCACGACCGATCAGGCCGTCACTTTTGCTTCAGCAGGCGTCGGCACGCCCGGTCATCTCGCCGGCGAATATCTGAAGCTCAAACTCAACAACAAAATGACACACGTGCCTTACAAGGGCGCAGGTCCTGCGCTGAACGACGTGGTCGGCGGGCAGGTCGATTTTTATTTTCCGGGCTTCCCGGCGGCCGTGCCGCTGACGCAGGGCGGCAAGGTGAAACTGCTCGCGGTGTCATCGGCTGCGCGCGCCCCGACCGCGCCGGATATTCCGACGGTGGCCGAAGCGACGGGCATCGCCAATTTCGATTTTACGCTATGGGTCGGATTTTTCGCGCCGCACGGCATCGCGCCGGATTTGGCGGCGCGGCTCAATGCCGAGATCAACAAGGCCCTGCTCGATCCCGAGATCAAGTCGCGGCTGGAGAATGACGGCGCACAGGTTTCGGCTTTGACGATCCCGCAATTCACCATCTTCGTCCAGCGCGAGATCGACAAATATCAGAGGATCATCAAAGCGGCGGACATCAAGTCGGAATAAATCGCGAACTCAGCTCTTCGCCGCGCGCGCCATGCCCCAGCGGTAAATCGTGGCGCGCTCGATCGAGCCGAACACCAAGCGCTCGGCGACAAAACCGATCAGGCCGATGACGACCAGCGACGACAGCATCACGTCGGTGTTCAGGAATTCCTTGGCGTCGAAGATCACCCAGCCGAGGCCCCAATTCGACGCCGCCAGCATTTCCGCGCCGATAACGGCGACCCAGGCGCGCAGGAACGATTGCCGCAAGCCGGCAATGATGAACGGCGAAGCGCCGGGAATGATCACCTTCCAGAACAGCGCGTGCTCGTTGGCGCCCATGGCGCCGGCGGCGCGCAGCCAGATCGGATTGACCGCGCGCACGCCGGTCCAGGTGTTGAGCAGCATCGGAAACAAGGCCGCGTAGAACACGATCAGGATGGTGACGGTATCGCCCAGCCCGAACCACAATATGAAGACCGGCACCCAGGCGAGCGACGGGATCGGCATCAGCGCGCTGGTCAGCGGCAGAACGAAATTCTCCACCGCGCGGAAACGGCCCATCATCACGCCGAGCGGCAGGCCGATCGCCACCGCAAGGCCGAAACCCGCCACGACACGATAAAGCGTCACGCCGGCATGAACCAACATGCTGCCGTCGCAGATCGAATCGAAAAGTGTCTGCGCTACCGCGCCGAGAGGCGGCATCAACGCCGGTGCGAAATAACCGCTGCGCGCCACCGCTTCGTAGAGCGCCGCCAAGACCAAGAGCGAAAGCGCGCCGCGCCGCAGCGACTGATAGCGCCGGAAATTTCCATGATCCGCGCTCATGTCATCATGCCCCAGCGCACGACAGTGAATTGCTCAAGCGGCTGAAATACGAGTTTCTCGAGTGCAAGCCCGATCATGGCAATCACGGCAATGCCGGCGAGCATCACGTCGGTGTTCAAAAACTCGCGCGCGCCGAAAATAAGCCAGCCTAATCCCCACGGCACGGCCGCCAACATTTCGACGCCGACCAAGATACGCCAGGCTTGCGCCAGACCGAGCCGCAAGCCGATCAGGATGTAAGGCAGCGCTCCCGGCAGAATGACGTGACGAAACAAGCGGCGATTATCCGCGCCCATGGCCTGCGCCGAGCGGACCCAGATATCTCTGACCGCTTTCACGCCGGTCCAGGAATTATAGATGATCGGGAACGCCGAGACGAAAGCGACCAGAAGCACGGATGACACATTGCCGAGTCCGAACCACAACAGAAACAGCGGCGCATAAGCGAGGCCCGGGATCGGTGCGCCGATGCTGATCACCGGCAGCATGATATCTTCGGCGCGGCGCGAGCGGCCCATCAGAATGCCGATACCGACGCCGACGACGGCGGCAAGCAGGAAGCCCGCGATCAGCCGCACGAGCGTATCGAGCGCATGATGCGGCAAAATGCCGTTCGCGGTCAGCCGCACGAAAGTCGCGGCGACAGCCTCCAATGGCGGAAACAGGCGCGGCGGAAAATAGCCGAGATGCGCGACGGCCTCCCACAATCCGCCCACGACAATGAACGGAAATGCGTTGCGCAGAGCGTTTCGCCAACGCTCCGACCACTTCCCCGCCGCGGCGGCCACCGGCACATAACCGAGGTCGCGATGTTCTGCGACATCTTGCATATCGCCTTAAGCATAAAGCGACCCCGCGCCCTGCTACAAGCCGCCATGGTGCCCCAGCCCTGCGGACCCAGGCGTTGCAGTGTTCGCGGCCTATGCTAGAAGCCCGGCAGCCACAGGGTTGGGCACAAGGAGTTCGAGAATGGCCACGAAGACCGCGTTGAAGATCGGCTGGATCGGCATGGGCCGCATGGGCTTCCCCATGGCCGAGCGTCTGCTCAAAGCGGGCCACGACGTCTCGATCTGGAATCGCACGCGGGCCAAGGCCGAGCCGCTTACCAAGATCGGCGGCAAGGTGGTCGATCATCTGTCCGAACTGAAATCGGTGGACGTCCTATTCTCCATCGTCGCCACCGGCGCCGATGTCGAGGCCGTGCTCTACGGCAAGAACGGCGTGTGCAGCCAAGGTGGCAAGATCCCGCCGATCATCGTCGACTGCTCGACGATTGCAGTCGATGAATCGAAGAATATCCGGCTCAAGCTGAAAGATCTCGGCGCCGATTTCATCGCCGCGCCGGTGAGCGGCAATGCCAAAGTGATCAAGGCCGGGAAATTGTCGTCCGTCGTTTCAGGTGACGAAGCCGCGTGCAAGATCGTGATGCCGCTCGTCGAGGTGTTTGCGCCGCGCGGCGTGTCTTACGTGGGTGAGGGCGAACTCGCGCGTGTCTGCAAGATCGCACACAATGTGATGCTCGGCGTCGTCATCGAGAACCTCATCGAGATCACGCTTCTGACCAACAAAATGGGCGTACCGCGCCACGCCTTTCTCGCCTTCCTCAACAACGGCGTGATGGGCTCGATGTTCACGGCCTATAAGTCGCCGGCGCTGGTCAATCTCGACTGGACCACGACATTCACGCCGGAATTGCTGCGCAAGGACCTCGATCTCGGGCTTGAGCTCGGCCGTGAAATGGACGTGCCGATGCCGGTGACGGCGGCAACGCGCGAAGTGCTGCAAGGCCATTTCGGCGCCGCCATGCTGCAAAAGAATCCCGAGGAATATCTGTCCAAGGATTTTGCGGCGCTGGCCGAAACCATGGCGCTTGCCGCCGGCATGAAGCTTGAAAGCGAAAACAAGAACGTACCGACCGGGCTCGAAAACTGACAACGGACCGGCCGAAATCAAAAAGCATAATTGGGGGCGGAAATGATGAGGCTTGCGCTGCGTTTACTCGTTGCGATCGGACTTGTTGCCGCTGTGTCGCTTGCGGCGAATGTTCCCTCTGCATCGGCCGAGGATTGGCCGACGCGGCCGGTGCGGCTCATCTTGACGCTCGGGCCTGGCAGCGGCGCCGATATTGGAGCGCGCCTCCTGGCCGACAAGCTCAGCCAGCGCTGGGGCCAGCCGGTGATCGTCGACAACCGTCCCGGCGGCGATGGCATCGTCGCCATCAATGCTTTTGTGTCGGCGCATGACGATCATATCCTGCTGTTCACGCCGACCTCGTCGTTCACGGCACATCCCTATCTGCACGATCATCTGCCCTATAAGCCGAGCGACCTCGTGCCGATCACGCGGGTATCCAACACGTTCGTTGCAGTCTCCGTCCCCACAGCACTGAACGTCGATTCGCTCGCCAAGCTCGTGGCGATGGCCAAGGAAAAGCCGGGCCAGCTCAATTGGGCGGGCCTGACCGGCGCGCTCGATTTCCTCCTGGCCGGCTGGCTGCAGGAGCAGAATCTGAACATCGCCAAGATCGCCTACAAGAATCCCGTGGATGCGGCCAACGATCTCGCCGAGAACCGCGTGCAACTTTACGAATTGGCCTTCGCGATCGTGCGGCCGCAGTTGCAGACCGGCAAGATCAAGGTCCTTGCTGTGACCAATACGGTGCGCGCGCCGAACCTGCCGGACCTGCCGACGGTCGCGGAAGCCGGTTTCCCAGGACTGACGGTTGACGGCCTCGTCGGCATCTTCGGGCCGACCGGCATATCGAATGCGCTGCGCGACAAGATCACCGCTGACGTGAAGGCCGTGGCCGACGATACGATCAAAGATCGTTTGATGACGACCGGGCAAATGCTCAATGTCGGCACCGGCGAGGAACTCGCCAAGTCGCTCGACGCGCAGCGCAAGCAGATTACGGATTTTGCCAAGAAGCTCGGCATCGACGAGATGCCGCAGAATTAGCGCATGATCCCGAAAAAGGGAAACCGGTTTCCCACCTTCGCGAAGCCCGCTTCGGCGGGCGAAGCAAGGTCGGAAAAGATCATGCGCAATAAACTTTTCGCACGGGCAGGCTAGCCTTTCGTCTCCGTCTCGACGTCGATCACCAGTTGCCATTGCCCGTTGCGCTTCGCCCAGACGCTGGCGGCGCGATAGGGCGGCCGCGAATTATCGGGCGAGACATAGTTTGTGATCATCGCGGCGCCGTCGCCGTAAACCGCAAGCCGCATGGTTTCGATCTCGCTCACCGTCACCGCGGCGTTGGCCTTTTTCTCGCTCTCGATCGTGGCGACACTGGCCGCCTTCGGTACCGGCCGATAGCCCGACCGATAGAGCATGAAATCGTCGGCGATATGCTTGCCCCATTCGTTGGCATTATGCGCGACGGCCGACTTCGCGATGTCCTGGAACGTCGTGATGACCTCCTGCTCGGCAGGCGAGCGGACACGATAAGGTATGGTCTCGCAGGGGTTCTTGCACTCGTAAGGTTTGGCGTCTGCCTTGGCCTCGGTATCGGGCGGCGTTTCCGGCTTGGCTTTTTGCGCATCGTTGGTGCCGAGCGCGACATCCTGCATCGTCAGCGCCCGCCAGGACCCTTTCTGCTTGGCCCAGATATCGAGAAAAAATACCAGATCGCCCTGCGCGGATTTGCGTGAGCCCGTCACCATGGCGACGAAACCATAGACGCTCACCTTCACGTCCGTTGCCGCTTCGGGAGAGGTAATGTTTTTCAGATCGGCGAGGAACTCTTTGCGCGGGAAAATCTTGCCGTTCGCGTCGGCGAAAGTGAATTGCAGCGAGAGCAGTTTGCGCGCCGCCGATTTGTCGCCGACCCGCAGCGCCTCGCCGAGCGCCTTCTGCGCGGTATTGACGAGCGCCTCTTCGCCGGACACCGGTTGCGCGCGCGATTCGACAAGAACGGCGATCAGCAGCATGACCGCCAGGGCGCCGAGCCAAAGCCACTGTCGGATCAACCGCATCGCGCGCTGTATCGCCGCCGGCATTCTCACTCCTGCGCCCCAATCATGGATGTCCCGAAGGTCTCATGCCACGAGCCCAAGCGATGCCATTGTCCGGCTCAAAGACTCAAGCGCAAGCGGCGTGACCACGCGCCGCAACCGAAGTGGATGGAGCCGCAAACTTCGCGTTCAGCAATGCCGGCAATGGCGCCGGTAATGATGGGAACCGCTTTTTTTGCCGCCGCCCATAGCGACGCGGCACGGCTCGCTCAATTGGGAATATTTGGCCTTCATGCACGCCGTCACCTTGACCACGTCCGGGATGGCGTCGCCGCACAGTCGCATGGCATCGGGCGTGCAGGCTTGACGCTCGGCGTCGGAGCCTTGAGCCAGCACAGTGTCGGCGCGGTAAACCAGTACGCCCGTGAGCGCTACCAACACACAGATAATACGGAACATCGGCATGAACATTATCTCTGCCCCCAGAGGACCGTGACTTCACGACGCGGCAGCAACCTAGCCGGAGCGCAGGATGCCGTCGATAGCCGATATTGATGAAAATTTTGCCGAGGAGAGCGATTATGCCGCGGACGCACCGCTCAGCGTGTGCCCCAGGCGAAACCACCGTGAGGCGCGACTGCCGGAACGCCGAAGTCCCGGCTGATATCGGTCCGGCATGGTTCGATCATGCCCTCGACCATGCTGGCAGTCGCATTGTCGAATGACATGTGACGGCAGAACTTGCCGTCCGGCATGGTCACCACGACATCGCCACCCGCACGCGGATCGTTCGCGTCCAACGCAGGATGCAGAAACGGATCGATCGCCGCGTGACCGCCGACCAGCAAGGTCGCGGCCAACAACAAGATAAAGAACGAGGAAGCGATGATGGCACGGGCGGACGTCGCGCCGCCCTCGCTCAACCGAGCCTGCGAGCCCTTCTTCAGGGGCAAACTCACGGGCAAGCGCGCCAGCATGCGGTCCATGTCCGCAAACCACGTCGCCGCCTCTGCACTTCCTCGCTTGACCACTCGCATTTCGCTACCAAACGATAGATTCATTGAATCGCCTGAAAGGAAATATTTCTGATTTTAGCGAATAGCCGCATGTTCGGGCTCCTGCGGTGCTTGCAGCTTGACTTTTCTCATGTTCCTCGCCGCGCTAAAGAGGCAAAGTTCGTGGTGAACGACAAGTAAACGGCCCCATTTTGGAGCGGCCCATCATCTCGAAACAGGGGGAAGCCGGTCTCATGCGCACGCAAGTCGCCATTATCGGCGCCGGCCCGGCCGGGCTTTTGCTCGGTCAGCTGCTGCACAAGCACGGCATCGACAACATCATCGTGGAACGGCAGACCGCCGATTACGTGCTTGGCCGCATCCGAGCTGGCGTGATCGAACAGGGCACGATGGGGCTACTCGACGAGGCCGGCGTCGGCAGGCGCATGCACGCGGACGGTCTGGTGCACGACGGCGTCTTTATGTGTGTCGACGGCAAGCGCCATCATCTCTCGCTCAAGGACATGACCGGCAAGTCTGTAATGGTCTATGGCCAGACCGCGTTCGCAGAGAACTATGTGGGACTGCCGTATTAAGACTGCCTTTGCAGGAGATATCCGATGCTGCAACTGCGCCCGAGCTGCGAGTGCTGCGACAAGGATCTGCCGCCGTCAGCGCCCGACGCCATGATCTGCACCTTCGAATGCACGTTCTGCCGCGATTGCGTCGAGAGCCGGCGGCACGGCCTCTGTCCGAACTGCGGCGGCAATTTTGCGCCGCGCCCGATCCGGCCGCTGGCGGCGCTGGCGAAAAATCCGCCATCGACGCAACGTGTGTTCAATCCGCAAGGCTGCGGCACGGCCTAGCCGCGGCTGCGTCTGTGCACCCTCGCCTATTTCGCTGCATATCGCCGCGTGCCGAGCAGGCCGCGCGGGAAGAACAGCACGACCAGGATGAAAATCGCGCCGATGAACGACATCCAGTTCACCGTCATCGACGAAATATAGTCCTGCAGGACGACGAAGACCGCCGCGCCCAGAAGCGGTCCCCAGAATGTGCGCATACCGCCGATCACCGTCATCACCACGAAATAACCCGACAGCGAATAATGCAGCGCCAGCGGATCGGCGAAATTGTTCAGAAGTGCATAGAGCGTCCCGGCCAGCGCGGTAAAGAAGCACGAGATCGAGAACGACAGCCAGATATGCTGTTCGATCGGAATGCCGAGGAACCGCGAGCGGCGCTCGTTCTCGCGGATCGCTACCAAGGTGCGGCCGAACGGCGAGCGCAACAGCAAGCCCATCAGAGCCAAGGCGGCAGCGAAGACGGCCAGAAGAAAGAAATAGAAGGTGGTATCGTTGTTCGCGATATCGAGGCGCAGCGCACCCCATCCGATCGATGCGCGATGAAAGTCGCGCAGCCCATCGAAGCCGCCGGTAAAGCTATTCCAGCTATAGGCGAGGTAATACCAAAGCTGACCGAAGGCGATGGTGCACATGGCGAAATAGACGCCGCGTCGGCGCACGATCAGAAGACCGAACAGCGTTCCGGCGAGACCGCCAAGAAGCGTGCCGGCGAGCATGGCGAGCGGGGTCGAGTGCACGAGGTAACGCAAAGTGAGGCCCGCGCCATAAGCGCCGAGACCGAAATAGGCGGCGTGGCCGAAGCTCAAGACGCCGGTGAATCCCAACAGCAAATTGAGTCCCATGGCGGCGAGGCCAAAGACCAGAACGCGCCCGGCGAGCGCGGTGTAGCCGCCGAGGAGCGGCAGCCAGACCGGCGCGGTGGCGAGCGCGGCCCAAATGGCGACAAGCACAAGAATGCGTCGCCCCGCCATTGCGCCGGCTGCATCCGGCGCCTTCTCCGCGGCCTTGTCTGGTGTTTTGCCGGCGACGACGGCGGTGGTCATGACATCATACCCTCTTCGCCGACCAGGCCGCGCGGCCGCAGCAGCAGCACGGCCATCAGGATCGCGTAGATCACCGCTTCGCTCGCGGAGGGATAAACCACGGTGGTCAGTGCCGCCGCCATGCCGATGAGCAAGCCGCCGAACAAAGTGCCAATCAGACTGCCGACGCCGCCGACGATGATGGCGATGAAGCTCGGCATCAAAAGATCGTCGCCCATATTCGGATTGAGACCGATCTGCCCGGCCGCGAGCACGCCGCTCAAGCCCGCCAGCATGCAGCCGACGGCGAAATTGAATGTCCGCAAATTGCGCACATTGATGCCGAGCGTCGCCACAGTTTCGAGATCGAAAGTTCCGGCGCGGATGCGTAGGCCGATGCGCGTGTAACGCAGGAAAGCGAACAGGCCGAGCACGGAGACGATGACGATCGTCACCATGAAGACGCGATACCAGGTGATGAAGAACAGATCCGGGGTGATGGGCTGCGCCAACAGATCGGGCAGACCGAGCGGCAAGCCGTTCGGCCCCCAGATGTAACGCGCCACATCCTGCATCACGAAGGCGAGCCCGAATGTGAGCAGGAGGCTATAGACCGGATCGCGATTATAGATGCGCCGGACCATCAGCCGCTCGACCGCAAGCCCGATCAAAGCCGTGAGCAGCGGCGACACCAGCAACGCGCCCCAATAGCCCAGCACCGGCGACAGCGTGTAGGCAAGATAGCCGCCGAGCGCCAGGAAATTGCCGTGGGCGAAATTGATGACATTGCTGAGGTTGAGAATGAGCGACAGGCCGAGCGCCATCAGCACGTAGAACGCGCCGATGATCAGCCCGTTGGTGACGTTGAACAGTATGACTTGCGCCATCCGCCGCCTATCCGATGCAAGGTTGCGCGGCGGTCAGGATGGCTGTGTCATTTTGCAGCCAGTATCCGCAACCGAACCGGCAGCTTGTTCGCCCGGCACCAGGGCGGCGACGGTGAAGTAATCGTCCGCGGCGGAATTCGCCCCGAGCGCATGCACCTCGCCGACGAAGATGTTCGCCATCAATTCGTGATCGCCGGCGCGATACCGCACCGAGCCTGGCTGCAAAGCCACGTCCGGGGGCAGTTCGAGATCTTCCAGTGCCGCCGCCATTTTTGGGCCGTCGAGCGATTTCGCCTTTGTTGCGGCGAGCCGCACGGTATGCGCCGACACATAGCCCATCCAGTCGCGCGCTGACGGCGTCTTCTTGCTCGCGGCACGATAATCACTGACGAATTTCACGACCTCGGGCACGTTGGGTTGGTTCCACCACCATTCCATATCCCACCAGCCCGTCCGCGCCTCCGCCGGCACCCCCTTGATGCTCTCCAATTCAAACAGCGCGCCGCCGAGCGCCATTTCTTTCTGCATGCCGAACTGGGTGAATTGCTTCATGCAGTTGATCTGCGTCAGCCCACCCATATTGTTGAGGAGCACGTCCGGCTTATAGGCTTTGGCTTTGATCAAGGTCGCCGAGAAATCGGTATTGTTGATCGGCAGCATATCGCCGTCATAAGTGCCGCCAAATTTCGTAAGCGCTTTGATGAAGCCGTCCTGCAGCGTGTGGCCGTAGGCATAATCCGGCGTGATGAAGAACCACTTCTTGCCGAACCGTTTGACCAGCTCCGGCGTGACCGCGTTGGCGTCCATGGATGTGGTGTTGCAGACGCGGAACACGTTCCACTTACAATTGGTCCCGGTGATCGGATCGGTATGGCCGCCCGGCACGATATGGAAAACTTTCTTCTCGTTGGTGACCTGCGACATTGCGTAAGCTATGCCGGAATTTACGTCACCAAAGATCACATCGACTCGATCGCGGTCGATTAATTTTTGCGTTTTCTGCACGCCGGTGCCGACGTCGTTGGCTGAATCTTCGACGAGAAGCTCAACCGGGCGACCGAGAATGCCGCCCTTCTGATTGATCTCGGCCACGGCGTATTTGGCGCCATCGACCTCGCCCTGCGCCAGTGCGGACAAGACGCCGGTGAGCGGATCGACCATGCCGATTTTGACCGGCTCGTCGCCGAGCGCCTTGACGATGAACGGCGCCCCAAATACTTGACTTGCGCCAATCGCGAGACCCGCCTGGACAAACGCACGACGGGGCACCGAAGCTGCGAACTTCGCCATTACGATCCTCCCAGATCTTTATCCGCCTATTTCGGCGTTCGTTTTTAGTTTTTGTCGGGCTTGATCCGCGAATTTATCGCGGCATTTCCATCGGCCATTTCACGCGACATCGCCGCCCCCGCAGCCACACCGCGACACGTGATGCGAAACGCATTTCAGCCGGCATGATGCCGTATTTTCTTATTGCTGCACGCTGCCCGCGCCGTCGCCGCGGTATTCCGCTCTAGGCATTGACGCCCTGAGCGTCGTCCGAACACCCATTCGGAACGGCCACCACACGAAACAGCCGCCGTCCGAAACAGCCACTGGAAAGACCATGTGACCAAACCCGGAAGCCACACGGCCCAACCGAGGCGCAATTATCTTCTACCGCACTTTTGCAGCGGTCAAGGACAGCAACGCTATATGACGCAATCAGCGTCCCACGCCTTTCCGTCGCGCCTTCGCCTGGTCGGCGAGAAATCGCGACAGCCGGCTGCGCACCGCATCGGCTTGATCCGGCGTCCATTGGCGCAGGCCCTCGCCGGTCTTCATGCCGAGCTTGCCGGCTGTGACCTTCTCGCGCAGAAACGGATGCGGCCCGGGCGTTACATCGAGATCTTTGTAAAGCACCTCGGCAATATCGAGCGTGAGATCGACGCCGACCAGATCGGTCTGCTCCATCGGCCCGAGCACTGCGGTACGCGCGCCAAAGCCTTCGCGCACCACGGTGTCGATCGTCTCGGCATCGCAGACCCCGGAGGCGACCAGCGCGATGGCTTCGCGTTTCATGGCGTGCTGCAAGCGATTGCCGACAAAGCCCGGCACGTCGCGGCGTACATGGACCGGCACTTTGCCGGCCTCGCGCAAGAGACCCATGGTCTTGCGCACCACGTCTGCGCCGGTCTTTTCGTTCTGGATGACTTCGACCAGAGGAACCAGATGCGGCGGATTCCAGAAATGCGTACCGAGAACGCGCTCGCGATGTTCGAGATGCCGTCCGATCTCGGTTGAAGGGATGGCCGAGCTGTTGCTGGCAAGGATGGTATCGACCGCGACGTGCCTTTCGATCTCGGCGAAGAGTTGCTGCTTGAGCGGCAACTTCTCCGGCGCCGCCTCGAAAACGAATGTGGCGCCTTGCATTGCCGGCGCGAGCGCCTCATGTGCCAGGATTTTTTCCGTCAGGACCGGATCGTCGTCGAGAAGCGCAGCAATCGCCTTGAGACGCTGTGGCAGTGTCGCTCGCAATTCGGCCGACGGCTCGTAGATAGCAACCTTGTGGCCTACGGCAGCGAGCAAATAAGCGATGCCGTGTCCCATCAATCCGCCACCGACGATGCCGATTGTTTGTTCGCTCATGTTTCCTGGCCCCGGAAAGTCATGGAACGCAGATCGCGTTCGGACGTTGTATTATCGAGAGTTTAGCGTGGCTGATCCGCAAAGGAGAAATTGTCATGCCTGCACTTCTGTGGGTGACATTCTGGTCTTCACTGATGGCGGCTGCGACGTGCTTCGGCGACGCCGCCCGGCCGGCCGCGGAGCCGCAGAAGCATCGCGATTAACGATTTAATTGCCCTCGATCATGGCCCGTTACGCTCCTGGTCATGGGCCGTCATCAAAATCCCGACAACGTATAAAAGCGGCGTTTGACAGGCTAACCGGCGGCAAAAGGCGTGCTGTTGCAGGCGGCTAGTCCGGCCGTTATGTATACGCGCCTTTTTGCGCCGGCAGAGACCAGTGGCGCAGCTTTTTTCAATGGCCGCGAATAGCTCCGATGGCTCGTCTCGTTATGAAATTCGGCGGAACGTCGGTCGCCGATATCGACCGCATCCGCAATGTCGCGCAGCACGTCAAGCGCGAGGTCGATGCCGGCCATGAAGTGGCCGTCGTGGTCTCGGCCATGGCGGGCGGCACCACCAAACTCGTCGAATGGTGCCGCGAGTCGGCGGCGCTGCATGACGCGCGCGAATACGATGCAGTGGTCGCGTCGGGCGAACAGGTGACCGCGGGCCTGCTCGCGATCGTGCTCGAAGGCATCGGCATCAATGCGCGTTCGTGGCAGGGCTGGCAGCTTCCAGTGCTGACCGACAATGCGCACGGCTCGGCCCGCATTCTCGACGTCAACGGCGAGGAACTGATCAAGCGTTTCAAGGAGCGCAAGGAAGTCGCGGTCGTCGCCGGCTTCCAGGGCATGTTCAAGGAAACCGGCCGCATCACCACGCTCGGCCGCGGTGGCTCCGACACTTCGGCCGTCGCGATCGCGGCAGCGATCCGCGCCGACCGCTGCGACATCTATACCGACGTCGACGGCGTCTACACCACCGACCCGCGCGTCGTGCCGCGCGCGCAGCGGCTCGACAAGGTCGCCTTCGAGGAAATGCTGGAGCTCGCGTCGCTCGGCGCCAAGGTGCTGCAGGTGCGCTCGGTCGAGCTCGGCATGGTGCGTAATGTGCGCATCTTCGTGCGCTCGAGCTTTGACAAACCGGAAGCGATCAATCCGTACGGCAATCCGCCGGGAACACTGATCTGCGACGAGAGTGAGATCATGGAACAGCAAACCGTCACGGGTATCGCCTTCTCGCGCGATGAGGCGCAAATCTCAATTCGGCAGGTTCTGGACAAGCCCGGGGTCGCGGCGGCGATTTTCGGGCCGCTGGCCAACTCCAATATCAATGTCGACATGATCGTCCAGAATGTCTCCGCCGACGGCAAAACCACGGATCTCACCTTCACTGTGCCCGCCTCGGACTATCAGCGCGCGCTCGACGTCATCGCCAAGGCGAAAAAGGCGATCGGCTATGCCCGGCTCGACGGCGCCACCGACGTCGCCAAGGTCTCGGTCATCGGCATCGGCATGCGCAGCCATGCCGGCGTGGCGGCACAGGCGTTCAGTGCGCTCGCCGAGCGCTCAATCAATATCCGCGCCATCACCACGTCAGAGATAAAATTCTCTATCCTGATTGACGCCGCCTTTACCGAACTTGCGGTCCGCACGCTGCATTCGCTCTACGGGCTGGATAAAACCGCCGCATAAAACCTGACGTCCTCGTCATATCTCGCTGCAACGCACAAAAGCGGCGAGCGGTTTTACCGTCAGCATAATGGTCATAAGTCTGTCTCTGGCTTGCGGTTTGCATATCGCATTCGATATAGGCTGAGGGACACTCGCCGTGGTCCGGGACCCAGGCGAACTCCTCTTTGAATGAGGCCGGCGCGGCAAGGGCTGCGCTCCGGCCACACGGCCACGCCTGAGGGACCTCACGCATGCGAGGCGCGCTCGGCGGTCCGCGCGTGCTGTTGCGAAGGCTCCGCGAAGTAATGGCGGAGCCGGTCAGCGCGCAGGAACGCCTGGACAAGATCGTGGTGCTGATCGCCGCCAACATGGTTGCGGAGGTCTGCTCCGTCTATGTGCTGCGCGTCGACGCGACCTTGGAACTCTACGCCACCGAAGGCCTCAATCGCGACGCCGTCCACCACACTGTGATGAAGTCGGACGAAGGCCTGGTCGGCCTGGTGGCGAGCCAGGCGAGCGCGATCAACCTGTCGAACGCCCAGACCCATCCGGCCTACTCCTACCGGCCGGAGACCGGCGAAGAAATCTATCATTCCTTCCTCGGCGTGCCGATTTTGCGCGCCGGCAATACGCTCGGCGTCCTGGTGGTGCAGAACCGGGCCCGCCGTACCTATTCGGAGGAAGAGGTCGAGGCGCTGCAGACCACCGCCATGGTGATGGCGGAGATGATCGCCTCGGGCGAACTGTCGGCGCTGGCGCCGCCAGGCGCCGAACCCGCGGCACGCCGCTCGGTCCATGTCAAAGGCTCAGGGCTGAGCGAAGGCATCGCGCTCGGCCATATCGTGCTGCATGAGCCGCGCGTGGTGGTCACCAATTTCATCGCCGACGACGTGCCCAAGGAACTCGAGCATCTGCGGGCGGCGGTGGAGACGCTGCGCTCCAGTCTCGACAAATTGCTCGAACACGGCGACGTGGTCGAGGCCGGCGAGCACCGCGAAGTGCTCGAAGCTTATCGCCTGTTCGCCTACGACCGCGGCTGGGTGCACAAGCTCGAAGAAGCGGTGATGACCGGCCTCACCGCGGAGGCCGCGGTTGAGCGCGTACAGTCCGATATCCGCGCCCGCATGTTGCGGCAGACCGATCCCTATCTCCGCGAGCGCCTGCACGATCTCGACGATCTCGCCAACCGGCTGATGCGCCAGCTCACCGGCCGCGATCACGCGCCGTCGCGCGAGAGCCTGCCGGAAAACGCCATCCTCGTCGCCCGCTCGATGGGCCCGGCGGCGCTTCTTGATTACGACCGCAAGCGGCTGCGCGGCCTGATCCTCGAAGAAGGCGGCCCACATTCGCATGTCGCGATCATCGCGCGCGCGCTCGGTATTCCCGCGATCGGCGAGATCGACAATGCCACCGGCATCGTCGACCCCGGCGACGCCGTCATCGTGGACGGTTCGACCGGCGATCTGCACATCCGCCCGCTGCCCGACATGGAAGCGGCCTATGCCGAACGGGTGCGGCTGCGGGCGCGGCGGCAGCAGCAATATCTGGCGCTGCGCGACAAGCCTTGCGTCACCAAGGACGGCGAGGAAATAAAGCTGATGATCAATGCCGGGCTGAGCGTCGACCTGCCGCATATCGAAGATACCGGCGCCGGCGGCATCGGCCTGTTTCGCACCGAGCTGCAATTCATGGTCGCGCCGAGCTTCCCGCGCACCAGCGAGCAATATTCGCTGTACCGCGCGGTGCTCGACGCCGCCGGCGACAAGCCGGTGACCTTCCGCACCCTCGACATCGGCGGCGACAAGGTGTTGCCTTATATGCGCAATGTCGAGGAAGAGAACCCGGCCCTCGGCTGGCGCGCCATCCAACTCGGGCTCGATCGGCCGGGCCTGTTGCGCACGCAAATTCGCGCGCTCCTGCGCGCGGCGGGCAACCGCGCCTTGAAGATCATGTTCCCGATGATCTCGACCGTGCAGGAATTCGATCAGGCCAAGGAATTGGTCGAGCGTGAATTGACCCATCTGCGCCGCCATGGCCACAAGCTGCCCGATCAGGTCGAGGTCGGCAGCATGGTCGAAGTACCGTCGCTGCTCTATCAGCTCGACGAATTGCTGGACCGCGTCGATTTCCTCTCGGTGGGTTCCAACGATCTGGTGCAATTTCTCTACGCGATCGATCGCGGCAATCCGCGGGTGTCGAACCGCTTCGATGCGATATCGGCGCCGATCCTGCGTGCGCTGAAGGATATTGCCGATAAGGCGCGCGAGCATCAGAAGCCGGCCACGGTGTGCGGCGAAATGGCCTCGCATCCGATCGGCGCACTGGCGCTCACCGCCATCGGCTATCGTTCGCTGTCGCTGACGCCGTCGGCGGTCGGGCCGGTCAAGGCCATGCTGCTCGATGTCGATAGCCGCAAGGCTGCCGCGTTTCTCTGCCCATTGATCGAGAAGCCGAACCGGGGCGCGCCGATCCGCGAGCAGTTGGAAAAATTCGCCGCCAGTAACGGCTTGCAGCTTTAGCACAGAACGTCATACCTGAAAGTCGGGCGTCCGGCGGAAAAGCCGGGCACTTAAGAGAAACGATGCTACCTGATCAAAAACTCAACGCTCTGGTCGCCCGGCATGCGCTGCTGGAACACGAACTCTCGTCGGTGCTGCCGCCAGAGACCTATGTCAAGCTGTCGCGCGAATTCGCCGAACTCGCGCCCGTAGTCGAAGCGGTGAAATCCTATCGCGCGGCGCGGCGCGAGCTCGACGACCTGACCGGCTTGATCGCCGACCCCGCGACCGATGCCGAGATGCGGTCGATCGCCGAAACGGAAAAGCCCGAACTCGAAACCCGCCGCATAGCGCTTGAACAGCGGTTGCGGGTCGCGCTGCTGCCCAAAGACGCCATGGACGAGCGCAACGTCATTGTCGAAATCCGCGCCGGCACCGGCGGCGACGAAGCTTCTCTGTTCGCCGGCAACCTGTTCCGCATGTATGAGCGCTACGCGGCGCTCCAGGGCTGGAAAGTCGAAATCGTAGCCGCGAGCGAAGGCACGATGGGCGGCTATAAGGAAATCGTCGCTGAGATTGCCGGGCGCGGCGCCTTCGCCAAGCTGAAATTCGAATCCGGGGTGCACCGTGTGCAGCGCGTCCCGGATACCGAAGCTTCGGGGCGCATTCACACGTCCGCTGCGACGGTCGCCGTTCTGCCCGAGGCCGAAGAGGTCGACGCCGATATCAATGAGACCGATCTCAGGATCGATACAATGCGTGCGGGCGGCGCCGGTGGCCAGCACGTCAACAAGACCAAATCGGCAGTGCGCATCACGCACATCCCCTCCGGCATCGTCGTGGTGATGCAGGACGCGCGCTCGCAGCATAAGAACCGCTACAAGGCGATGGCCGTTTTACGCACGCGCCTCTACGATCTGGAGCGACAGAAGCAGGACGCCGCGCGCGCCGCGGAGCGTCGCGGCCAAGTCGGCAGCGGCGACCGCTCCGAGCGCATCCGTACCTACAATTATCCGCAAGCCCGCGTCACCGACCACCGCATCAACCTGACGCTCTACAAACTGCCGCAGGTCATGGAAGGCGAGGCTTTGGGCGAAATCATCGACGCGCTGGTCGCCCATTACCAAGCGGAACAGCTTGCGGCGGAGGACGTCTGATGCAGGCCGACGCCGCGGTATCGCGAACAATGCCGCATGGGGCGAAACCATCCGCGCGCACCGTCGATGCGGCACGGCGGGTGCTCGCCGAAAAATTCGCCGCGGCCGGTCTCGATTCGCCGCAGCTCGACGCGCGCATTCTTATCGGCCATGCGCTCGGCCTCAACCATGCGGCGCTATTGGCGGCTTCCGAGCGGGTGCTGTCTGCCGACGAAGACAGCGCGATCGCTGTGCTCGCGGAGCGCCAACTCACCCACGAACCGGTCGCGCGCATCGTCGGAACGAAGGAATTTTGGAGTCTCGACCTGCGCATCGATGACGCGACCTTGGTGCCGCGACCGGAGACGGAGACGGTTGTCGAGGCGGCGCTCGCCGCTATCGATCTTCGCGGGTCGCGCGCACACACCTTGCGCATCGTCGATCTCGGCACCGGTTCGGGCGCCATTCTGCTCGCGCTCTTGAGCGAACTGAAAAACGCGTATGGGATCGGCAGCGATATCAATCCTCGCGCGCTTGCCGTAGCGCACGACAATGCGGTGCGGCTTGGCCAAAGCAACGCGGCATTTGTCGCTTGCAATCTAGCGGCGGCGCTGCGCGGACCGTTCGATCTGATCGTCGCCAATCCGCCTTATATTCCCTCAAGCGACATCGCAACGCTGGCGCCGGAAGTGCGCCTATTTGATCCGCGGTTGGCGCTCGACGGCGGCGTGGACGGACTGAATTTCTATCGGGCGATCGCTACGGCAGCGCCGGAACTGCTGGCGCCCGGCGGCGTCGTAGTCGTGGAAATTGGGGCCGGCCAGGCGGAACTCGTCGCCGCAATATTTGCCGCCACAGGCCTTGTGCCGTCGTCGCCCCGCCCCGATCTTCATGGGGTCCCGCGCGCCCTCATTGCGGCGAAAGTCGCAGCAAAAAAGGGGCCGGAATTTAGGGCAAACCTGTAGCAGATCGAGGGCGTTGAGCCCCGGCAAAAAAGCACAGGTGGCCCGGCAAAAAACACTTGGAATGTCGGCCGGAACCTACTAGCTTGCGCTCCACGGAGTCGGCCCAATGAGGGTGCCGCGTTGCCCCGGAAGCCCGAGCGCAAATCTTAAGGAGCATGGCTCCTAAAAGGTTGGCCCCTAGAGGTTCGCAGCGCAGAGCAGATATACAAAGCGGATGCTGGCAAGCGAACGCTAAGAGCAAGCGAAAGCTGGATATCGAAAGCCGCATCGGTCGGCATACGAGATCGCGAGATTCAGACCTCGAAAGTTCAGACAGTAAACTACCTATCGGTTGGCGCGGATTTCTCTCATGGTCGCGCGCATGACGTGGGGGTTTGCCATATCGCTAGCGCGGCCGCGGCCAGCGGGGGTTTTATTGCGGCGCGGCGTGGTGAGGGTTCGTGAAGGTTCACGCCGGGCGCGAGTTAGGGCGGCAGGTTAGGCGCAAGTTTAAGGCGATTTATCTCCGCGCAGTGCCGGGCCAGACGGCATGCCGAGCTTGGGTCATTCTGCTTTGGGAATAGGCCGCGATTTAAAATCTGGTGAAGAGAAGCAGCGGCGTCGGTGCCGTTGCACGTCAAGGGGATTGCGGAACAGCAAACCATGAGAAACGGTCAAAATAAGCGCATGCGCGGTCGTAACCGTAATAAGGGTGGGCATCATCAGAATCCACTGTCGCGAATGTACGAGTCCAACGGGCAGGACGTGAAAATTCGCGGGACCGCGTCTCACATCGCCGAGAAATATCTTCAGCTCGCGCGCGACGCGCAAAGTTCCGGCGATACCATCGCCTCCGAAAATTATTATCAGCATGCCGAACATTATTTTCGCCTGATCGCCGCCGCGCAGGAGCAGCTGCGCCAGACGCAGCCCTATTACCAGCAGCAGGGCGACGCGCGCGGCAATGCGTCGGATGACGATTACGACGACAGCGAGGGCGATCAGCCGTCGATGGGCGGCGAGCCCTTCGCGCCGCAGCCGCAGCCGTTTTATCCGCGCGA
Organism: uncultured Alphaproteobacteria bacterium; assembly: GCA_963746715.1. GTDB lineage: Bacteria > Pseudomonadota > Alphaproteobacteria > Rhizobiales > Xanthobacteraceae > BOG-931. The sequence continues at coordinate 296,705 of CAVVCW010000015.1, forward strand.
GCAGCAGCACCAACCGCAGCAATTTCAGCCGCAACAACAGCCGCCGCCGCAGCAACACTATCAGCAGCGTCCGCAGCACGTTCAGCCCGATAACGACGGCGACGTCGAGCGCCTGCCGTCGTTCATCACCGGCGGCCAGCCGCAGCCTGCTGCGCAACACAGCCAAGGCGGCAACGGCCAGAACAGTCAAAATGGCCAGAACGGGAATGGATATGACGGCGGCGCGCCCGACCGCTTTCCGCTGCACCGCCGCCGCCGCCGGCATCGCGGCAACGGCCCGCGCGACCACGCCATGGATCACTCGATGTCTGGCGACGGCGGACCGCAGGGCGGCCCGAGCGAAGAATAAGTCGGCAGCTCAGTCGACGCGTCGGCGGACAAACAAGCAGCGCGGGCTAAAGCCCGCGCTTTCTGTTTAAGGCCGCCTATTCACAGGCCGTGCGGCGTCTTGGCGACCCGCGTCAACAGCCAGATCGGTACGACAATCACTGCCCCAAGCAGGAAATAGCGCCACAGCCAGCGCACGGTGTCGAAGCCCAGATCCCAGACGTGCTGCAACAGCCGCTGCACGGACTCGATGATGTTCCACGGATCAAGCCCGATGGCGGCGAGAATGACGCCGACCAGGATCGACAACAGAATAAGCCGGCCGATCACCTGAAGCGGCGGGCCGCCGAAAAAGCGATGGACGTAATCCTGCGGATTGCGCGATTCCAGTCTCGGCTGGGCCGGTTGTTGGCTCATCGAAATCTCCCGCCCGTATGAGGCGCTCGTGTCAGCTATGGCCGCGTCGGGTATCGTGTCAGGCGCCGTCTGCGACGCCTAAAATAGCCACGCATTCAAGCCAGCAGTCACCTAGGAACTTGGGCCCCGGCGCGCAAGCGGCCCGGTGAGTGAAATCGCGGTAATTCTTGCCCACTTTCCGGCCGTCGGAAGGCGGCTCTTCACCATGCGCCGCCAGGTCTTCCGGGCTGCCGGGAATGACATTGCCTCGGCTTTGCAACTGGCGCTAAGTTGCGGCCTTCCCCCGGATATAGGGGGCCGTCCCAAGGATATTCCGGATACTCATTCCAGGTACTTGATCAATGGCCAAGCTCGAAGACCGCGCGCTCGCCCCGAACGCAAGCCTCAATGACGATATCGGCGAGGAGACGCGGCTGCGGATGTACCGCATCCAGGTCGAAATCAGAGAGGCCGAGCAGCGCGCTTTCGATCTGTTCCTGCAGAATCTGGTGAAGGGCACCAGTCATCTGTCGCTTGGCCAGGAGGCCGTCGCCGCCGGCTGCGCCGCCGCCATGAAGCCCGGCGATCTGTCGTTCTGCACCTATCGCGGCCATGCCCACACGCTCGCTCGCGGCGTGCCGTTCGAACAGGTACTCGGCGAGCTGATGCAGCGCGACAACGGCCTGATGCGCGGCAAAGGCGGCTCGATGCATCTGACCTCGGTCGATCACGGCGTAATGGGGTCCTACGCGATCATCGGCGCGCATTTGCCGATCGCCTGCGGCGCAGCCTGGCGCGCGCAATACAAGGGACAGAAAGACGTGTCGGTGTGCTTCTTCGGCGACGGCACCACCAACATCGGCGCGTTCCATGAAGCGCTGAATTTCGCGGCGGTGTGGAAGCTGCCGGTGATCTTCGTCTGCGAGAATAATCTCTACATGGAATACACGCCGATCGGCGACGTGACGGCGGTAAAAAATCCGGCAGCTGACCGCGCCTCGGCTTACGGGCTCCCGAGCATCATCATCGACGGCAACGACGCCGATGCCGTCTATCGTACCGCGAGCGCGGCCTACGAGAAAGCGCGCGCCGGCGGCGGGCCGTCTTTGATCGAGTGCCTCACCTATCGCTACAGCGGCCATTCGCGCGCCGACCCCGCCAAATACCGGCCGGAGGGCGAGCTCGAGAAATGGAAGCAGCGCGATCCGATCAAAATCTATCGCGAACGGCTCAAGCAGTTCGGCATCAAGGACGAGGTCATCGCTCGCATTGACGCCGAAGTGAAACAGCAGGTCGACGACGCGACGGAGAAATGCAAGGCGGCGCCGATGCCGCCGGCCGACATCCTCACCACCGACGTCTACGCCGACGGAGGCTTCGCATGGCGGAACTGACCTATCGCGACGCCGTCATCCGCGGCATCGCGCAGGAAATGACGCGCGACCCCGATGTCGTCTTCCTCGGCGAGGACGTTGCCAAAGCCGGCGGCGTGTTCAAGGCAACGGTCGGTCTTTACGAACAATTCGGGCCGCTGCGCGTGCGCGACACGCCGATTTCGGAACAGGCGATCATGGGCGCCGCGATGGGCGCGGCGATGACCGGCCTCAAGCCGATCGCTGAAATCATGTTCTCGGATTTTTTCGCGGTGTGCTTCGACTATATCGCCAACGAATTTCCGAAAAGCCGCTACATGTCGAACGGTCAAGTCAAATGCCCGCTGGTCATCCGCACCGGCAATGGCGCGGGTTCCCGCTTCGGCGCGCAGCATTCCCAAAGCGTCGAGAACTGGTGCATGATGATTCCGGGCCTGAAGGTTGTCGCGCCATCGTCGCCGCGCGATGTCATCGGGCTTCTTGCTGCATCGGTGCGCGATCCCGATCCGGTGATCTTTCTCGAACATAAGTCGCTCTATGCCACCAAAGGCGAAGTGCCCGATGGTGAGATCGTCGACCGGCTCGGCACCGCAAGCATCGTACGGCCCGGCAAGGACGCCACCATTCTCGCGCTGGCGCTGATGGTGCCGCGCGCGCTTGCGGCCGCCGAAAAGCTCAAGAACGAGCACGGCGTCGATTGCGAAGTGATCGACGTGCGCTCGCTGGTGCCACTCGACACCCAGACCATTCTTGGCTCGGTGGCGCGCACCCACCGGCTGTTCACCGTGGAGGAAAATCCGCGGCTGTGCGGCTGGGGCGCGGAGATTGTCTCCATCGCCGCCGACGAAGCGTTCTACGATCTCGACGGGCCGCCGGTGCGCATCACGACGCCGCACATTCCGCTGCCGGCGGCGGATGTTCTGGAAGATCTGGCGCTGCCGAGCGTCGATCGGATCGCCGAGCGGGTGCGGCGCTCACTGGAGAGTTAGATTTTTCCACTCGTCCTCGCGAAAGCGGGGACCTAGTCATTTCGCGCGGAAATGCTGGATTCCCGCCGGCGCGGGAATGAGCGAGTGAAAACGGCAAGGGATGGATGACACCATGGCGATGTACGACAATCTTCTCGCCAATGTGCCGACCGATCTGTGGATCGGCGGCCAATGGCGCAAAGCGTCCGACGGCGCGCGTTTCGATGTGATCGATCCGGCGACCGAGAACAAAGTCGCCTCGGTCGCCAGCGCCACGGTCGATGACGCCAAGGCCGCCGTCGACGCTGCAAGCGCCGCCTTCCCGGCCTGGGCCGGCAAGAAGCCGCGCGAGCGCGGCGAAATCCTGCGCAAATCCTACGAACTGATCATGCGCGACGCCGAAAGGCTCGCCAAGCTCATCACCATCGAGAACGGCAAGGCGCTGTCGGACTCGCGCGGCGAGGTCGCCTATGCGGCGGAATTCTTCCGCTGGTATGCCGAAGAGGCAGTGCGCAATGTCGGCCAGAGTTCGGTGGCGCCGTCGACCGGCGCGCGCATTTTGGTCCATCACAAGCCGGCCGGCATCGCCGTTCTCGTCACGCCGTGGAATTTCCCGGCCGCCATGGCGACGCGCAAGATCGGCCCGGCGCTTGCCGCCGGTTGCCCGGTGGTGCTCAAGCCCGCCTCGGACACGCCGCTCACCATGCTCGCGCTGATGCCGATCCTGGAAGAAGCCGGCGTGCCGGCGGGCGTCGTCAATGTCATTCCCTCGCGCTCGTCGGGCAAGGTCGTGAGCGCAATGCTGCACAATTCGCGCGTGCGCGTGGTGTCGTTTACCGGCTCGACCGAGGTGGGCCGAAAGCTTTTGCATGAAGCCGCGGACAACATCATCAAGCCGGCGATGGAGCTCGGCGGCAATGCCCCCTTCATCGTGTTCGATGACGCCGATATCGACGCCGCCATCGACGGCGCGATGATCGCCAAGATGCGCAACATGGGCGAAGCCTGCACCGCGGCAAACCGCTTCTATGTGCACGAGAAAGTGCATGACGAATTCGCCAAGAAGCTCACGGCCAAAATGGCCGGCCTGAAAATGGGCAACGGTCTCGACGACGGCGTGGCGCTCGGCCCGCTGGTCAACAAAGAAGGCCGCGACAAGGTGATCGAGCTTGTCGGCGACGCAGTGGCCAAAGGCGCCAAAGTGCTCACCGGCGGCAAGACGCCGGGCGGACCCGGCTTCTTTTATCCGGCGACCGTGCTTGCCAACGTGGCCAACGATTCGAAAATGCTCAGCGAGGAAATTTTCGGACCCGTGGCCTCGCTGCAAATGTTCAAGTCGGACGACGAAGTGATCGCGCGCGCCAATGATACTGAATATGGTCTCGTCGCTTATCTCTACACCAAGGATTTGAGCCGCGGCATGCGCGTTTCGGAGAAGCTCGAATTCGGCATGATCGGGCTTAATCGCGGCCTTGTCTCCGATCCGGCCGCGCCTTTCGGCGGCGTCAAGCAATCCGGCCTCGGCCGTGAAGGCGCACATGAAGGCCTGATGGAATTCACCGAGACCCAATACATCTCGGTGACGTGGTAAGGCGCGTGAGATGAGCGTGTCATGAGCGAAAGCGAAGTCGCCAAGAAACTGCTCGGCGCCTGGCGTTATGTCGGCACCCGCATCAACGGCGGCAACTGGGACCGCGGCGCGAATCCGAAGGGCATGATCTATTACGGCCCGCACGGTGAGATGTCGGTGCAGGTCGCCCCCGACGTGAAGCGCACGCGCTCCGGCGCGGTGATGACCGCGGAGGAAGCCAAGATCGCACTCACCGATTACATCGCTTATTTCGGCACCTATACCGTCGACGAGAAGGCCGGCACTGTCACGCATCATCGCCTCGACAGTATCCAGCCCGGCGACGGCGGCGATCTCGTCCGGCGCTACGAATTTGTCGGCAATCGCCTGGTGCTGCGGCCGCCGAATTCGACGATGGAAGTCACCTGGGAACGGATCGCGTGAAGCGGCTTCGGGGATTGTGATAAAGATGGACGTGCTGATGCCGCAGCTCGGCGAGACAGTCGCCGAGGGCAAGATCACCAAATGGTTCAAGTCGGCCGGCGAGGCCGTGAAGCCGGGTGACAATCTGTTCGAGATCGAGACCGACAAAGTGTCGATGGAAGTGCCGTCGACCGTGACCGGAACCTTGAGCGAAATCCGCGTGGTCGAGGGCGAAGTCGCGCCGGTCGGCGCCGTGGTCGGCGTCATCGCCGACGGTTCGGGTGCTTCGGCCAGTGCACCCCCGGCGGCTGCTGCGGCCAAAGCTCCGCCGGCAAAACCGGCCGCGCCTGCGGCGCCCCCTCCCGCAACGCCGGTGATGGCGGCGGCACCATCGCGGCAGCCGGCGCAACCGGTCAAGCTCGATCCCTTCTTTGAAGTGTGCACGCCCGACCGCAATTTCGGCCCGGCCCAGCTTGCCGGCGGTACTTTCGTCACCCCGTTGGCGCGGCGGCTCGCCGGCGAAGCGGGCATCGATCTTTCGCGCCTGCGCGGCTCGGGCCCGCACGGCCGCATTGTGGCGCGCGACATTCAGGATGCGCCGCGGCCGTCACGCGGCGCCGTCGTGGAGGGCCCGAGCGCGGCGGAGATCAAGGCGCTCTATGCGCCCGACAGCTACCAGGAAGTGCCGCTCGACGGCATGCGCAAGACCATCGCGACGCGGCTGACGCAAGCGGCGGCGGTGCCGCACTTCTATCTGATGACCGATGTTGTCATCGACCGTCTGATCGCTTTGCGCGAGGAGGCCAATAGCGCGGCGCCCAAAGATAAAGACGGCAATTCGGCGTTCAAAATCTCGGTCAATGATTTCATCATCCGCGCGCTGGCGCTGGCGCTGCAACGCGTGCCGACAGCGAATGCGATCTGGGCCGGCGATCGGATCCTTCGCTTCAAGCATTCCGATATCGGCGTCGCAGTGGCGGTCGACGGCGGCCTGATCACGCCGGTCGTCCGCAATGCCGAGGCAAAATCGTTGAGCGCCCTCTCCGCCGAGGTGAAAGACCTGTCGGTGCGCGCGCGTAACAAAAAACTGCAGCCGAGCGAATATCAAGGCGGCTCGTCGGCGATTTCCAATCTCGGCATGCACAACGTGCGGGAGTTCACCGCGATCATAAATCCACCGCATGCCACCATCCTTGCAGTCGGCGCGGCGCGGCGGCAGGCGGTGGAAAAAGCAGACGGCGGCGTCGCGTTTGCCAGCATGATCAGCATCACGCTGTCCTGCGACCACCGCGTGCTCGACGGCGCGCTTGGCGCGGAACTCCTCGCCGCCATCAAAGCTCTAATCGAACAGCCGGTGAGCCTCTTGGTGTAAGGATGCAGCATGGCCGCAAAGCCGGATGTCGTATTGATAGGCCCGCTCAAGCCGCTCGTCGTGCGCGGCCTCGAAGCGGTTTGTACCGTTCATAAGGCGGCGGAAGCCAAGGATCGCCAAGCATTCTACGCGGCCAATGCCGGTGTAAGCGCGATCGCGATTTGCGTCCCCGTCGAGAAACTTTCCGAGGCGTTCCTGTCGCGCTTCCCAAAACTGCAGATCGTATCGAGCTTCGGCGTCGGCTATGACCATATCGACGCCAAATGGGCCGGTGCGCGGGGCATCACCGTCACCAACACACCGGAAGTGCTTACCGAAGAAGTGGCGGACACCGCGCTCGGGCTTCTGCTCTGCACCGTGCGCGAACTGCCCCAGGCGGAGCGCTATCTGCGCGCCGGCAAATGGCCGGAGAAAAGCTTTCATCTGACCAAAGCGACGTTACGCAACCGTAAAGTCGGCATGGTCGGCATGGGCGCGATCGGCCAGGCCATTGCCCGGCGGCTCGTCGCTTTCGGCGTGCCGGTCGTCTATCACACGCGTACGAAGCGGCCTGAACTTGCCTATCGCCACTACCCGAACCTGGTCGACATGGCGCGCGACATTGATACGCTAATGGTGATCGTGCCGGGTGGCGCATCAACGCATAACATGATCAATGCTGAGGTACTCGACGCACTCGGGCCGGACGGCATCGTCATCAACATGGCGCGCGGCTCGGTGATCGACGAGCCGGCCCTGATCAAGGCCCTTGCGGACAAGCGCATCTTGGCGGCAGGACTTGATGTGTTTGCCAAAGAACCGCAGGTGCCGGCTGAATTGATCGCGATGGACAATGTGGTGCTCTTGCCCCACGTCGGATCGGCCTCTGTCCATACGCGCGACAAGATGGACCAGCTTGTTATCGACAACATTGCCGCCTGGGCCGCCGGCAACCCGCCGCTGACGCCGGTTGCAGAAACGCCATGGCGAGCTTGGAAAAACGAGGCTTGAAAAAGCTGAAGACCCCGACGCGTCGGCGCTCTGTCATGCCCGGCTTCGGCATGACGGCGCCATGCTTGCATGCTAGCGTTTAGCCATTGTGAGCAGTTCGGTAGAGTTCCACATGTATCGCTTTGGTATTATTGTGATGACGATTGCGGTGAGCCTGTTTGTCGGCTCTGCCGTTGCGCAAAGCCCGCAGCAAGACGCACAAAATGCAGCGCCGAGCACGCCACCGGACGCCGCAACTCAAGGCGCCGCGCCGCAGAATTCCGCGGGCGATGCCATTCACAACATGATTGGCGCCTGGGAATTCTCCAACGCCGACCACGACAAGATCTGCCATTTCAACTTTCGTGCCGATACGGCTCCGAACGGCTACAAGCTCGACGTCGACAAGAACTGCCCAAGCCTGTTCCCTTCGACCAAGAACATGGTCGCCTGGTCGGTCGACAATTTCGGCAGCCTCCGCCTGCTCGACGCCGGCGGCAATTCGGTGGTGGATTTGTCGGAAGTCGAGACCGGCATGTATGACGGCTTCACTCCGGAAGAAGGCCGCTACATTTTGCAGGCAGCGACTTCGGCGCCGCAGCTCTCGGCAAACGACGTCGCGGGCGATTGGGCGGTCACGCGCGGCGCCGGCAAGCCGATCTGCATACTAACGCTGGCGAACAATTCACTGGTCGGCGATGTTCTGGCGCTCAAGGTCAAGCCGGGTTGCGATGCTTCGTCCATGCGCTTCAGCCCTACCGGCTGGCGCATGGACGAAGGCGAGCTGATGCTGATTTCGCCCAACGGGCAGACTTGGCAGTTCGAACAGAACGACGCCAATACCTGGCAGCGCGTGCCCGAATCCTCCACTCCGGTTCTGCTGGTGCGGCAGTGACCGGCGCAAGCCATTCAGCGAACCCCCTCGAGCAAGAAAAGTGAAATGAAGAAGCACCATCAGGTCGTCATCGTCGGCGGCGGACCCGTCGGCATTGCACTTGCGGTCGAACTGGGCCAGCGCGGCATTTCCTGCTGCGTGGTCGAGCGCAGGCTCGAACCGCAGCGCATCCCCAAAGGCCAGAACCTGACGCAGCGTTCCGCCGAGCACTTTTATTTCTGGGGCGTCGCCGAGGAGCTGAAAGCCGCGCGCACGCTGCCGCCATCTTATCCGATGAGCGGCATCGTCGCCTATCACGACCTCAACAACAAATATTGGTACGCACCGCCGCTGCGCGAAATCGTCAATTCCTATTATTTCCAGGACAACGAGCGGCTGCCGCAATATCAGGGCGAATACGTGCTGCGCAAAAGAATGACGCAGCTTCCCGATGTCGAGGCGCGCTTTGGTTGGGCGGCGGAGACCATTACGCAAGTCGGCAACGGCGTGCGCATCGTCTGCGTCGAGGAAGGCGGCGCCGGGCGTGTCACGCTCGAAGCCGATTATGTGATCGGCTGCGACGGCGGCCACTCCACCGTGCGCACCCAGGCCGGCATCGAACGCGCCGGCGCCGACTTCGAAGAGCTGATGGTTCTGGCGCTGTTCCGCTCGCGCGAATTACACGAGAAGCTCGAGCGCTTTCCGCCACGCTCGACCTATCGCGTGCTGCACCCGGACCTCAAAGGCTATTGGCAGTTCTTCGGCCGGGTCGATGTCGGCGAAAGCTGGTTCTTTCATTCGCCGGTGCCGGCCGATACGACGCGGGAGAATTACGATTTCCACGGGCTCTTAGAGAAGGCGGCCGGCTTCAAATTCGCCGCGGATTTCGACTATGTCGGCTTCTGGGATCTGCGCATCGCGGTGGCCAAGAAATATCAGATCGGCCGCATCTTCATTGCCGGCGACGCCGCGCATTCGCATCCGCCCTATGGCGCCTACGGGCTCAACAACGGCCTCGACGACGTGGTCAATCTCGGCTGGAAGCTTGCCGCCAAACTCAAAGGCTGGGGCAGCGATGCACTCTTGCAAACCTACACTGAAGAGCGCCGGCCGATCTTCAAGGAGACCGCGGAGGACTTCATCGAGGGCGGCATCCGGCGCGACAAGGAATTCATGGCGGCCCATAGCCCCGAACACGATCTCGCCGAATTCGAAAGAGCCTGGCAGGAGCACGCCAATGCGGCCGCGCCGCGCGTCCTGACCTACGAGCCGAACTACGAAGGCTCACCGATCGTATTCGGCCCACCGGGCGGGGTGTCGAGCGCGCACGGTTCGCACACCTTCAAAGCGCGCGCCGGCCATCATCTGGCGCCGCAGCTTCTGTCCTCCGGACGCAACGTGTTCGAGGAGCTCGGCGCGGATTTCACGTTGTTCGCGTTCGACGGCGACGGTCAGACCGCGGCGACATTTGAAAAGACGGCGCGCAGGCTCGGCGTGCCGCTGAAAATCGTCTGCGACAGCTATGCCGACGGCCGCACCGCATATGAAGCCAAGCTCATTCTCGTGCGCCCCGACCGCTATGTGGCCTGGGCCGCCGACACCGCGCCTGCGGATGCGGCGGCAATTATGAGCAAAGCGATCGGCCGCGGCTGAGCCGCGGCCGAAACGTCCCATCCGCTAGAGCATGATCCCGAGATCATGCTCCAACGAAGAATCTAGACCCTGATCCGATTCAATTGGATCAAGGTCTAGAGCGGCTTGATTTCCACCTTACGGAATTTGACGACGCCCTTGTCGTCCGTCACGCCCTTGCCGTGCTGGAGCGCGATACGGCCGGAGGCAAACTTGTCGGCCTTAGCGCCGTCGACCGTCTTTTGCCCATTGAGGATCACGGTGAACGTGTCGCCCTTGGCGGTGATGTCGTAGGTGTTCCACTTGCCGCCGGCATGCGGCATCGGATCGACCGCGGCGATATCGACGATGGCGCCAGTGCCGTATTTCTGCTCCGGACGCGTATCCCAGATATTGACCTCGTAAGCGGTCTTACCCGACACGCTGGCGGGATCGGTGCAGCGGATGAAGATGCCGCTATTGGTCCTGTCCTCGAGCCAGAATTCAGCGCGAAGCCGGAAGTCGGCATAGGCGGTCTTCGACACTAGAAAGCCGTTGCCGCTGTCGGCGATAACGACACCGTCCTCGTCCAGTTTCCAATTCGCGGTCCCGATCGCGTTCCAGTTGTCGAGATTGTTGCCGTCGAACAGCATCACCCATCCGGCATGGATGCCGTTCTGGCCTTGCGCCACAGCGTTCTGCGAATATTGCAGAAGGAGTAGAGCGCCGCCGCAGATAGCCAGCAGCGCCGAGAGCAGAGTTGCCCAGCGTTTCATTGACGTTTCCTCCCGGTGTAGATTTTTGTTTTTAACGTCGAGATTGTAACCCGATGGCGCGCGCACGACATCCGCGTTTGCAGCATTGGCGCTATGATGAGTTGGGGGCTCGAAAATGAACGAGTTCCAAGGCCGCTCGAGGTCCCGGCAAAGCGGAGCGTTGCTCTAGTTCAGCTTCAGTCCCTTCAGGCTTGCGTGCCCGTCCTTGCCGACGATGATGTGGTCGTGCACGGCAATGCCGAGCGGACTGGCCACTGATCGCCGATGACCTAAAGGCGCTGGTCGACGATCCGACGTTGATTGAGCAAGTTTCGGCGGATCTTCAGTTACCGGCCGAACACGTCCTCCACAAGCTGACGCACTGCGTTCATGCGGCGGTGCCTTATTTTGCTATTTAGCAACCCGAATCAAGGTCGTTTTGATATAGGTCGTCCGCGCATCTTCCTGGGAAGAAGATTTCCCGGACGAGGACTCCAGGATGACACCGATAACGCGCCGTCTCGCGCTGGTGGGAAGTGCGGCGGGGGCAGCGTCCCTGCTGGTCCCAGTTATCGTTCGTTCGAGCACGGCTCAACCTTCGAAAGACGAGACCACTTACGAAATCACCGACTGGATAGTCATCGCTTCGACCGGAGAGGTGACGCTGGGCCTCTCGCAGCCCGAAGTCGGGCAAGGGTCGTATACGGTGCTACCGCAGATCCTCGCAGATGAGCTCGACGCGGATTGGCAGCGCGTCACGGTGCGGTTCGTGACCGGCAAGGCCGCCTACAAGATCGCATTCAAAAATGAGGCGCCAGCGCAAAAGGAAGGCGCCTCCATGTCAACGACGTCGTTCTATGAGCGTTTACGCATAGCGGGTGCAGCGGCCCGCGATGTGTTGACCCGCGCCGCAGCGGAGAAATGGGACGTGGCTGTCTCGGGATGTCGCACCGAGAAGGGTTTCGTGATCGCCGCCAGCGGAAACCGACTATCTTACGGCGAGCTTGCGCCGGCAGCGGCCCGGCTTCCGCTCAGCACCCATCCGCGTCTCAAGGAGCCCGACCAGTTTACGCTGATCGGCAAGCCGATGCCCCGTTTGGATTCACGGGCCAAGTCGACGGGCAGCGCCCGCTTCGGGATCGATGTCAGCGTCCCCGATATGCTGAACGCCGCGATCCGGATGGCTCCATCCTTTACCGGGGCGGTGCGTGCGATCCGAAACGAAGCCAAAATTCTCAAAATGCCGGGCGTCCACGCGGTCGTAAGGATCGGAGCCGTCGCGGTGGCAAACGAAGAGCCCGCCTCCGAACATCCAGGCCTCATATCCCTGCCGCGTGATAACGCGGTCTGCGTGGTTGCCGATCATTTCTGGCAAGCCAAGCGGGCGCTCGACGCGCTGGATGTCGTGTTCGACAGCGGCCCGCAAAGCGGCCTTTCGACCGCCAAGATCGACGCTTTGCTGCAGGCAGCACTCGACGGCAAGACCGCCGTCCCGGTCCTCGACACCGGTCGGGCGCGGCAAATTCTGCGTGCCAAGTCGGCCGCGGTGATCGAGCGGCGCTTCGTACTACCGCACATCGCGCATGCGCCGCTCGAGCCGGTCAACGCCACCGCGCACTACAAAGACGGCGCCGTGGAGGTCTGGGGCCCCATCCAAGCGGTCACGGCTTGCCAGGAGGCGGTAGCCAAGGCGATGGGCTGCAAGCCCGACGCGGTGAAGGTACATGTCACGTTCCTCGGCGGCAGTTTCGGCCGGAAGATCGTTCCCGATTACGTCGTGCAGGCCGTCCAAGCGTCGAAAGCGGTTGGCCGTCCGGTCAAGCTCATCCGCACGCGCGAAGAGGACACCCAGCACGATGTCTTTCGGCCAAACGCCGGCGCACGCTTGCGCGCCGTTCTTGACGAGGCCGGCTATCCGTTGGCGGTGCATGTTCGAGTTGCCGGGCAATCCCTGTTTGGCGCCACCCGAAAGAGCTGGCTCGACCAGACGCCGGAGGGGGCCTGGGACGAGAGCATGGTCGACGGCATCTACAATCAAAACTACCGGATACCGAACTTCTCGGTCGAGACCGTCGACACCCCGTTGCCGATTCCAGTGTATTTCATGCGGTCGGTCGGCTCGACGGCGGCGGTTTTCTTCTGGGAGAGTTTTATCTCGGAACTCGCAAGTCACGTCAGCGCCGATCAATACGCCTACCGCCGTCATTTGCTGACTGCCGAGCCGCTCGGTTTGCGGGTGCTCGACGCCGTGGCCAAGGCGTCGGATTGGACGACCCCGCCGGCGCCGGGTTTGTATCGCGGCATCTCGTACAATTGCTACGTCGGCCGTGGCGGCCGCTTCAAAACCTATGTCGCGGAAGTGGTCGAACTGATGGACGTCGGGGATCGATTCAAGATCAAACGCGTTTTATGCGCGGTCGATCCCGGCCTGGTCGTTAATCCGAACACCCTGACGGCGCAGATCCAGGGCGGCATCGGCTTTGCCATGACGACGGCGCTGCACAGCCGAATTACGTTCTCGAAGGGCGGCGCCGATCAGCAGAATTTCTTCGACTATCCTCTGCTCACCATCGACGAGATGCCCGAGGTCGTTCCGATCGTGCTGCCAAGCGATCGCCCGCCGCAGGGATTCGGTGAAGTCGTTTTGGCGCCGTTGGCGCCGGCGATCGCGCAAGCCCTGCAGCAGGCGACCGGGCAGCGGCTCGATGTCATGCCATTTCCCCAAGCTGCATTTCGGAGATGACAGTGGGTGTCTTTACAATCACCGTCAACGGAGCTTCGCGAAGCGTCGAGGCCGACGGCGATACGCCTTTGCTCTGGATCTTGCGCGATAATCTCGGTCTTACCGGCACGAAGTTCGGCTGCGGGATCGCCTTGTGCGGCGCTTGCACGGTATTCGTCGACGGTAAGCCTCTGCGCGCCTGTTCGTTGCCGATCTCGGCGCTCGGCGAGCGCAACGTGACGACGATCGAAGGAGTTTCCGGGCCCGAAGCCGCTGCCGTGCAGGACGCATGGGTCGCGCGCGACGTACCGCAATGCGGCTACTGCCAATCCGGCCAAGTCATGAGCGCCATTGCGCTACTCAAGGAGATCAAGACGCCGACGGACCACGATATTGATCTGGCGCTAAGCGGCAACCTCTGTCGTTGCGCCACCTATATACGCATCCGCGCCGCGATCCATGACGCGGCCCGCACGCTGGGAGCCTGACGTGACGCGCCCGCTCATCGTGGCCTGCGCCGCCGTGCTTCTCATCATCACCAGCGCCGCGGCGCAGCACACGCTTGGTCAAAATAATATCTCTGCGGTGGCGCGTTCGATCGCATTGTTCCGGAAGGCTGGTAAGGTCTTCCAAAGCCCGCGTTGCTTGAATTGCCATCCGATGGGCGAGAGGCCGACCCAACTCGATCGGATGGTGCCGCACCAGCCCTTGGTCGTACGCGGCATTGACGGACACGGCGCGCCGGGTCTTGCGTGCGACACGTGTCACCACGCGGCGAATTACGACGCCGCGGGCGTACCGGGAAATCCGGGGTGGCGTCTCGCTCCTGCTTCAATGGGGTGGCAGGGACGGCCCCTGGGCGAGATTTGCGAACAAATCAAAGATCAGGCGCGAAACGGCGGCAAGGACATGGCTGCGTTGCTCAAGCACGTCTCGGAAGACAGTTTGGTTGGATGGGCCTGGTCGCCAGGTGGTAAACGCCCTCCTGCGCCCGGCACCCAGGCGGAGTTTGGCGCACTCATGCGAGCCTGGGCCGCCAGCGGAGCGCACTGCCCGCCGGACAACAGCAAGTAGCAACGGAATCGCGGAGAAGGAAGACCGCCCCCGGACGCCCGTTTGCCGCCGCCATTCTCATCTTCGAGCGAGTTAGGTAGCGCCAATCGGCACTGACACCGGCCCGAACCTTAGCGAGGCCGAGCCATGAAGGGCGTTGCCTCATGTCGCTTGTTGGCACTTCGCCGACATCGACTTCTGCGGCACCGATGTCCGCTGTTCCTCCACCTTCGGACACCGGGTGCTCACCGGCGCCGTCTAAATCAGCCTTAGACCTTTCATACTGGCGTGACCGTGCCGACCAACGATGATGTGATCATGGACTTCGATGCCGAGGCCGCGGGCGGCCTCGATAATTCGCTTCGTCATTTCAATGTCCGCGCGGGACGGTGTCGGGTCTCCTCCGGGATGATTGTGCATGACTCGGTGTAAACAAACCGAGTTGAAGTAGTCGCGGGGGACGGCAACTGGGGACGGTATTTGTTGGCTGTTACAGTGATCCTGCTGCGTCACAGTCGCTCACGTCCACTCCTTCACGATCACTCTCAACTCTCAACTCTCAACTACGGGTGGAGCATGTCCGCAGTGAGCCGAACAGCGTACATCGTATCGCCGAGTGCGGACGGTCGCCAATGATCCTTAGCTGACATCAAGTGACCACCGTTCGTAGGTAAAACGTAGTACGACATACGTAACCGCAGGATTACTCCGGCTTAAGTCCTGCGAACTGTACGACTTTCCGCCATTTCTCAGTCTCTGCCTCGATCAGATTCTTGAATTCTCCGGACGACCCGCCCATCACTTCCGCGCCCAGGTCGCCAAGCTTGTCTTTGATTTTGGGTTCGCTGAGAATGCCGTTTATCCGATGATTTAGCTCGCCAACAATCCCCGCTGGAACTTCACGTTGCGTGCCGACGCCATACCATCCGCTCGCTTCGTAGCCGGGTAAGGTCTCGCTGATTGTCTCGACATTTGGCAACGCTGATGCGCGCTCGTTTGTCGTAACTGCGAGCGGTCTAAGATTTCCGGCTTTGATATACGCCATCGAGCTAGGTGTGGTATCAAACATCACTTGAACTTGGTTTCCCATCAGAGCAGTGAGTGCTGGGGCGACGCCATGAAAAGGAATGTGTGTCATCTCCACGCCAGCCATCATCTTAAACAATTCGCCTGAAACATGCTGCGGCGTGCCGACGCCCGACGATGCCATGTTGAGCTTGCCAGGATTGGCTTTGGCGAAGGCGATAAATTCAGCAACTGTTTTTGCAGGAAATGTTGGGTTTACCTCCATGACGAGTGGCGTGTGGATCAACCCAACGACAGGCGCAATATCTCCGACGAAACTGAAGTTGAGCGACGGAAATAGTGATACGTTGACGGCGTTAGCCGCCGTGACAAGCAGAAGCGTATAGCCGTCCGGCGGCGCACGAACCACGCCTTCGGTTCCGAGGTTTCCACTGGCGCCTGGGCGATTCTCGATAACCACCGGCACACCTACACTCTCTGACAGAGACTGGCCCACGAGGCGAGCGAGTATGTCCGCCGGGCCGCCCGGGGGGTATGGCACGACCCAGCGGATGGACCGCGACGGATAGGCTTGAGCCCGGGCGGAGTAGCGTGCACTCCAGAGCAATGACAGACCGCCAGCGATCTGGATTATGCGGCGTCTACTGAGCGTCATTGGTACCCCCGTGTTGGTATTTCCCACGACTGCAGAGCTGACAAACCTGGGCGTGAGTACATGCGGCTCTAATCGTTCCGCCTGCTCCGGTTCGGTTTTCTCAGCTTGGGCCTGAGGAATTGTCTGGCCGGCCGCGTTTGCATAGCCTGACGCACGAATGGACGGGTGCAGGATGCCAGACGCCGACGAGGCGCGCATGCAGGTGGCTTGCATAGGGCTTGGATTCTCGTGAAGCGCACTCGGATTCTTGCTATGGTTGCGCTATCGGACCAAACGCTGCAGCTGCTGAGTTGGAGGAGCTAAACTGCGGTATTCGTTTGAAAAATTTTCGTTCGATACCGACCGGCGAGAGCTTTATTGCGGGACCGAACTGCGCGCCCTCGAACCTCAAGTGTTCGACGTACTGGAATACCTGCTTCGAAACCGCGGTCGGGTAGTCACCAAGGACGAACTGGTGGCCTCGATCTGGAACGGGCGGGTCGTGTCGGATGCTACGGTGGCAAGCCGCATCAAGTCGGCGCGCGCAGCCATCGACGACGACGGTGCCAATCAACGGCTCATCCGCACTCTTTTGCGCAAGGGAGTTCGATTCTCGGGAGCTGTTCGCGAAGAGCAGGATGCCGCGCCCACTGGGGTCGGAGATCAAGCCAAAGCGATTGCAATGCCGCTTCCCGGTCGCCCTTCCGTGGCCGTCTTGCCATTTGCGAATTTGAGCGGCGATCCTGAGCAGGAGTATTTCGCGGACGGCATCGTCGAAGACATCACAACGGCGTTGTCGCGCTTTCGGCACCTGTTCGTCATCGCCAGAAATTCAAGCTTCGCCTACAAGGCGCGAACCGTGGATATCAAGACGATTGGCCGCGAGCTCGGGGTCCGGTACGTCCTGGAAGGAAGCGTGCGCCAGACGCAGGGTCGGGTTCGCATTCATGGTCAGTTGATCGATGCGGCGAGCCACGCTCATCTCTGGGCGAATCAATTCGACGGCACGCTGGAAGACATTTTTGGCTTGCAAGACAAGGTGACCTTGAGTGTCGTCGGCGCCATCGCACCAACACTCGAAAGTGCCGAGATCGAGCGGACTGGGCGCAAGCCGACCGAAAGTCTGGATGCATATGATCATTATCTGCGTGGAGTCGCTATCAGCCATCAGATGACCCGCGCAGGATGTGATGACGCGCTTCGATTTTTCGCCAAGGCCAATCAGCTAGATCCGAGTTTCGCAGACCCGTTTGCCCGCGCTGCCTTGATTTATGTGTTCCGCAAAGCGAACAGCTGGATGACGGATCGTGCGCGTGAGACGGCTGATGCCACTCACATGGCTCGAAAAGCCGTCGCCTTGGGGCGGGATGACGCCGCTGCGCTGTCGTGCGGAGGATACGCTCTTGCCTATGTCGCCGGCGATCTCGACGCTGGCGACACCTATGTCGATCACGCGCTGAATCTAAATGGCAACCTGGCGAACGCGTGGGGCGCCAGCGGGTGGATGAAGAGCTGCCTCGGTAACTACGATATTGGAATCAAGCGCGCAGAGTTCGCCTTACGCCTTAGCCCGCTGGATCCACGTAAATTCGTGTGGCAATTTTCAATCGCTCTTGCCAATTTGCTTGCTGGTCGTTTCGACCAAGCCGCGGAATGGGCTACCCGCTCCCTCCACCACCAGCCTACCTACCTCGCTCCCTTGCGCGTTGCGGCAGCGAGCTACGCACACGCAGGCCGTCTCGATGATGCGCGAAGAGCCATGAAGCGACTACGCGAGCTTGATCCCGCGGTGCGTCTTTCCACACTTCGAGACGTGTTGCCTCCGATACGAAAATCGGAAGATCTTGCCACCTATATCGAGGGGCTTCGAATGGCTGGCCTCCCGGGCTAGCGCATTCACATCCGGCGCACGACGTTTGATATAAGTCATGGTCAAATGAGCTTCAGCCCCCTTAAGCTCGCGTGCCCGTCCCTGCCGACGATGATGTGATCGTGAACCTCGATGCCCAAGCCGCGCGCGGTTTCGATAATCCGTTTCGTCATCTCGATATCGGCGCGCGACGGTGTCGGGTCTCCTCCGGGATGATTGTGCACCAGGACTATCGCCGTCGCCGATAATTCCAGCGCGCGCTTGACCACCTCGCGCGGATAGACCGGCGTGTGATCGACCGTGCCGGTCTGCTGCACCTCGTCGGCGATGAGCTGGTTGCGCTTGTCGAGGAACAAGACGCGAAACTGCTCGCGGTCGGCGAAAGCCTGCGCGCCGCGGCAATAATCGAGCACGCTCGACCATGACGACAACACCGGGCGCTTGGTCACCGCGCCGCGCAGGAACCGGCTCGCCGCCGCCTGCACGATTTTAAGCTCGGTCACGCCGGCGGCGCCGAGGCCTTTGACCTCGGCAAGACGCTGCTCCGGCGCCGAGATCACTTCGGCGAAAGAGCCGAATTTTGCCAATAGCGATTTAGCCAAAGGCTTGACGTCGCGCCGCGGCATGGCGCGAAACAACAAAAGCTCGAGGAGTTCGTAGTCGGACAGAGCGTCAGGGCCGGCCTCGCGAAATCGGTCGCGCAGGCGCTCGCGATGGCCGTGATAGTGCGGGGCGTCAGCTGGGCCGCGGTCGCTCTCGCTGGTCTTTTCCGGCATTTTCACGGACGAGATTTTTGGACGTAACCCTTAGAGCATGATCCCGAAAAGTGTGAACCGGTTTTCGGAAAAGATCATGCTCAAATGAAAGAATCCAGACCTTGATCCAATTCAATCGAATTGGATCAAGCTATGGGTACGACCAAGGATGCCCAGATTGGCAAAATTTGCAATCCGGCCGCGGGTGCGTCACGCCCGATACGGCGGCTTGTCCAATCCAGCCGGCGACAGCGTGAAAATCTCGACCCCAGTCTCGGTCACGCCGACCGAATGCTCGAACTGCGCCGACAGCGAACGGTCACGCGTCACCGCGGTCCAGCCGTCGGACAGGACTTTCACATGTGGGCGGCCGAGATTGATCATCGGCTCGACGGTGAAGAACATGCCGGGCTTGAGCACGATGCCTTCGCCGGCGCGGCCGATGTGAACGATATTCGGCTCGTCGTGAAATAGCTGGCCAAGCCCGTGGCCGCAGAAATCGCGCACCACGCTCATGTGCTGGGCCTCGACGAAAGTCTGAATAGCCTGGCCGATATCGCCGGTCGTGGCGCCGGGCTTGATCGCAGCAATGCCGCGCATCATGCCGTCATAGGTAACTTCGATCAGCCGCTCGGCGCGGCGCGGGATCTCGCCAACCGGATACATGCGGCTCGAATCGCCATGCCAATTGTTCAGGATCAACGTCACATCGACATTGACAATGTCGCCTTCGCGCAGCGGCTTGTCGCCCGGAATGCCGTGACACACCACATGGTTGACCGATGTACAGGTCGACTTGCGATAGCCACGATACATCAGGGTCGCCGGCATGGCGCCGTGATCCATGCCGAACTGAAACACCAGCCGGTCGATATGTTCGGTGGTTACACCCGGCTTGATCTCGCCGACCAGCATATCGAGGCACTTGGCGGCGAGCTGGCCGGCCTTGCGCATGCCTTCGAAGGCGCTGGCGCCGTGAATCTTGATCTGGCCGGTCTTACGCAACGGCGCGCAGGCCGCATCGACATAGGTCATGATGAGAGTGAGCAATGATCGGGACTTGTGCCAGCAATGTAAGCATATGCGCGCCCGACGCAAGCAAACGACGCGCGTGCGGGCGATGCCCGGTCATGCGTATAAACCCGGATGCGGGAACCGGCTCCCGGCGGCAAGTGTTGGCCGAAAACCAGCCGGTACCGGCCTTTTCAGGCCGCGATTTTACCGCCCAATTCATCGGCAATATGGGCGTGAATGATGTCGTCGAACGAGGCCTCGGCCTTGAAACCGAGCGCCACGCCGCGTGAGGGATCAAAGCGGCTCGGCCAGCCAGCGACGATGCGGGCGACCAGCGGGTCTGGCGCACGGCGGATGCGGGCCGCGACCTTGTCACCGGCGATCCGGCGCAACGCGGCGATCTGCTCGCCGACGGTGCAGCAAACGCCCGGCATGGTCAGATTGATCCGCGGGCCGAGCTTTGCGGCATCGAGCCCTGCCGCATGTATAAGAAAGCCCACGGCCGCGCGCGGGCTCGCGTGCCAATGCAACACGCTGTCCTCGACCGGGAGCAAGGCTTCTTCGCCGGCGAGCGGCTCACGGATGATCGAGGAGAAGAACCCGGACGCCGCCTTGTTCGGCCGGCCAGGCCGCACCACGATGCTGGGCAGTCTTATGCCAATGCCGTCGATAAAGCCGCGCCGCGTGTAATCGGAGAGCAGCAGTTCGACCATCGCCTTCTGCGTGCCATAGGAGGTCAGCGGCGTGAGAAAAAAATCGTCGGCGATGGCGGATGGAAACGGAGCGCCAAACACCGCGATTGACGAAGAGAAAACCAAGCGCGGCTTGTAGCCGTCACCGATGCCGCGCACCGCTTCGAACAGCGCGCGCGAGCCGTCGAGATTGACCCGCATGCCCTTTTCGAAATCGAGCTCGGCCTCGGCCGACACGACACCTGCGAGATGAAAGATCACGTCCGGCCGGCCGGCGACAGCCGCGCGCGCGGCATTCGGATCGGCGATATCGGCCGCCGCGGCTTCGACTTTGCCGGTGAATTTGTCCGGCCGCTGCGGCGCGACCACGTCGATCAGCGTCAGTGCTTCGATCGGCTCGCCGTTGAGCGACTTGTCTTCGACCAGGCGCGCCGTGAGCTTGCGCCCGATCATGCCGGCGGCGCCGGTGATGAGAATATGCATTTCTGTTTTCCGTCGAGATCCGCGGCGCTAGAGCGCCATCCCGCCGTCGACGAGATGGGCTTGGCCGGTAATGTAGCTTGCTTCATCGCTGGCAAGAAAGAGGGCAAGCGCCGCGACCTCCTGCGCGTTGCCGAGCCGGCCCATCGGCTGGCGTTCGATGAAAGCCCGCCGCACCGCGTCCGCTGTCTGTCCGGTCGCTTTCGACTGCGCGGCGATGCGCTCTTCGAGCGACGGCGATTCGATCGTGCCCGGACAAACCGCGTTGCACCGGACGCCCTGTTTGATGAAATCGGCGGCGACGGCTTTGGTCAGTCCGATCACCGCGGCTTTGGTCGCGCCATAGGCGTAGCGGTTCGGCACGCCGCGAATCGACGATACCGCCGAGGAGATATTAACAATCGAGCCGGACTTTTTTTTCAGCATCGCCGGCAGGAATGCCTTGATCATGCGGTGCATGGATTTGACGTTGAGGTCGAACGAAAAGTCCCAGTCCTTCTCCGTACAGTCCAGCACCGAGCCGTTGGCGACATAGCCGGCGCAGTTCACCAGGATATCGAGCGCGCCGAATTCGGCCGCGACTGATTTCGTCAGGGCATCGACATTCTGCTGCGACAACACGTCGAGCTTGTGCCGCGCCTTGGCCTTGAGACCGGTGAGCTTGTCGTCGGCCAAGTCGGTTACAATCACAATCCCGCCTTCGGCAATAAGGGCTTCGGCGATAGCGCGGCCGATGCCCTGCCCCGCCGCAGTGACAAGCGCGACTTTGTTCTGCACTCTGCCGCTCATGCCGTTCTCCCGTTTAGCGACGCCAGACTGACTTTCTGTTTGCCATCGGCGTCGAAGTTTTCCGGCGCGAGCCAGCGCTCGAAATTGTGCTTGCGCTCCGGCCACTCGCTGTCGAGCATCGAGAACCAGGCATCGTCGCGATTGCGGCCCTTGGCGATCAAGTGCTGGCGAAACGTTCCCTCATAGACGAAACCGTAACGCAGCGCCGCCCGGCGCGACGGCGCATTCAGTGAATTGCATTTCCACTCATAGCGCCGGTAACCGAGCGTTTCGAAAATATAACGCGCCAAAAGGTATTGGGTTTCCGTGCCGAGCGGCGTGCGTTGCAGCGTTGGCGAATAGAGCACGTGGCCGACCTCGATCACCCGCATCTGCGGCACGATCCGCAGCAGTGTGACGTAACCTACCGCGCGGTCCGCCAGGTCGATGATGGCAAAGGCGTATGGGTCGTCCGCCGCGGCACGCATGGCGATGAACGGCGTGAACTCGGCCTCACTGGCGAACGGTCCGTCGGTCGAAATATAGGTCCAGACAGGGTCGTGACCGCCGAAGGCCCGCCACAGATTCGAGGCGTGTTCGGGTTTGAGCTTCTCCAGCCGGCCGTAACGGCCTTTCAACACCACCGGACCCGGACGCTGTGCCGCTGTCGTATCGACCGGCAAGCCAATGGGCTGGCCGGTCTGCGGATGAGGTTCGGAATTGTCCATCATGATGCACTCTGCTTGCGGTCGGCGTCGAAAAACTTGTTCAGCTCGGCGTTGGTAATCAGCCCGTCAAAGCCGTCGAACTTGCCGTGTTTGGCGATGTCGGTGGCGACGCGGATGAAAGCGTGCATGGCGACACGAGCAAGCGAGCCGCCGACGCTGATCCGGCGCACGCCCATGGCGGCGATATCGTCCACGGTGAAGCCAAAGGCGCCGCCATTGAGGAAATTCACCGGCTTCGGCGCGACCGCCTTCACCACGGCCTCGATCTGATCGCGGGTCTTGATGCCGGGCGCATAGAGGCAATCGGCGCCGGCCGCTGCATAGGCTTTCAGACGGCGGATGGCGTCATCGAGATCGTTGACGCCGCGGACGAAATTTTCCGCGCGCGCGGTGAACACGACCTCGCCGCCGGTGCGGTCGATCGCGGCGCGCGCTGCCTTAACGCGCGCCACGGCCGTATCGAGATCGTAGAGCGGCAGCACGCCACCGTTCGGCGAATCCTCGATCGACAGTCCGGCGACGCCGGTCGCGACGCAGCGCGTGACATTCTCGGCGACGCCGTTGGGATCGTCGGCAAAGCCATTCTCGAAATCGGCATTGAGCGGCACGTCGGCTGCTTCGGAGAGTTCGCGGAAATGCGCCAGCACCTGATCGCGACTTTGGGCGCCGTCGGCAAATCCTTCCGAATGCGCGTGGCCCGAGCTCGTCGTCGCCAGTGCTTTGAAACCCAGTCCCTGCAGATAGCGCGCACTGCCGACATTCCACGGATTGGGAATGACGAAGCAGCCGGATTCGTGAAGCTTACGAAAAGATTTCCGCTTGTCGGCGGTCGATGGACGGTTCCCGGTCATAATAAATCCCAGCATTCATTAGGTGAGTTTCGATCGATGCGGCACTAGTGATTGTCGCGCGGCACGAATTTCTGCGCCACCCGCTGATACTTCACCGCCGGCTGCAGCACCATGCCGCTGCCGAGCTGATCGACCATGGCGCGCTGTATTTCCTGCCACGGCGTCTGACTCGGCGGATAACGATAGCCGCCGTTCTTCTTCAATAGCGCGGCGCGTTCCGCCAATTCTTCGGCCGAGATCAAAATATCGGCGGTGCCTTTATTCAGATCGATGCGCACACGGTCGCCGGTTTTAAGCAGCGCCAACCCGCCGCCGGCCGCAGCTTCCGGCGAAGCATTGAGAATGGACGGCGAGCCCGACGTGCCGGATTGCCGGCCGTCGCCGATACAGGGCAGCGCGGTAATGCCTTTTCGGATCAGCACCGCTGGCGGCTGCATATTCACCACTTCGGCAGAGCCCGGATAGCCAATGGGCCCGGCGCCGCGCATGAACAGGACGGTGTGCTCGTCGATAGCGAGCGACGGGTCGTCGATACGATGGTGATAATCTTCCGGCCCGTCGAACACGACGGCGCGGCCTTCAAAGGCGTTGGGATCCTTCGGATTGCTCAGATAGCGGGTGCGGAATTCGTCCGAGATTACGCTCGTTTTCATTACGGCTTTATCGAACAGGTTGCCGTGTAATATCTTGAACCCGGCCTGCGGCTTCATCGGCTTCTGATAGGGCCAGATGACTTCCGGATTGTTCACTTTAGCCGGCGCCACATTCTCTGCGACGGTCCGGCCGTTGATGGTGAGCGCGTCACCGTGGAGCTTTCCCGCCCCAAGCAATTCGTGCATCACGGCGGGCAATCCGCCGGCGCGATAATAATCCTCTCCGAGATAGGCGCCGGCCGGCTGCATGTTGACGAGGAGCGGCACGTCATAGCCGACCTTCTCCCAATCCTCGATCGCAAGCTCGACGCCGATATGACGGGCGATGGCATTGATATGGATCGGCGCATTGGTCGAGCCGCCGATGGCGGAGCAGGCGATAATCGCATTCTCGAACGCGGCGCGGGTCAGAATATCCGAAGGTTTCAGATCTTCACGCACGATTTCCACGGCGCGCAGACCGGTCGCATAAGCCATTTGCGCGCGCTCGCGATAAGGCGCGGGGATCGCGGCGCAGCCGGGAAGCGACATGCCGAGCGCCTCGGCGAGCGCGTTCATGGTTGACGCCGTGCCCATGGTATTGCAATGGCCGATGGATGGCGCGGAGTCAGAAACGATGTCGATGAATTCCTTGTAGGTGATCTTACCCGCCGCCTGATCCTCGCGCGCCTGCCAGATCAAAGTGCCCGACCCCAATAGCTTGCCGTCGCGGACGTAATCGAGCATCGGCCCGCCGGACAGCACGATCGCCGGCGTGTTCACGGTCGCCGCCGCCATCAAACATGCGGGCGTGGTCTTGTCGCAACCGGTCATCAGCACCACGCCGTCGAGCGGATAGCCAAACAGCACTTCAACGAGGCCGAGATAAGCAAGATTACGATCGAGCGCTGCGGTCGGCCGCTTGCCGGTTTCTTGAATCGGATGCACCGGAAACTCGAAGGCGACGCCGCCGGCATCGCGGATGCCGGCGCGCACGCGCTGCGCAAGCTCGAGGTGATGGCGATTGCACGGCGACAGATCGGAACCGGTCTGCGCAATGCCGACGATCGGCCGGCCGGATGTCAGCTCTTCGCGGGTCAGCCCGTAATTGAGATAGCGCTCGAGATAGAGCGCGGTCATGCCGGGATTGTCTGGATTGTCGAACCACAATTGCGAGCGCAGGCGATGACCGTGTTGACCCTTGCCGTCGCTGCTCATCACCGGCTCCATTTTATTCCCGCAAAGCGCGGGATACCTGCTTTGCGATTTCCGCAAGGTCAGTTCCGCACGCGGCTGTTCCTTCGATTTAACGCCGTGACAGCGAAAAAATCTGCACCTCCCGCGATATAAAATCGGCCATCGCTCACGGCCGCGCTTTGGCCCGGAAGCAACGGCGGCACGGCTCTATCGCGCCGCAAAAGAAAGGGGTAAATCGGCGCATAAATTTCCCGTTAAATGGCTGATTCACATGACAAATTTGTGAGGCGATTGACCATTGTGCAATGCCGAATCTCCGTTACGTAAGCGGGCAAGGGTGATGTTGTAGACGGGAGATTCCTCATGAAGTCGCTCAAGATCAAATTGGCGCTCGGCGCCGTTGCGGTTGCCATGCTCGCGACGCCGGCTTTCGCGCAGCGCCCGCATCAGCGCGCGCAGAACGAGCAGCTGCAGACGCAGGGTTACGTCGGCGAGGAGGCCTATCAAAACGGCCCGGCGCTGCACTATCCGGATTTTTCGGCCGGCCGTACCGGAACTCTGGAGTCGGAGGAATCCGGCGCTGCTTTCAGCCTCGGCCGCTAAGCGTTTCGCGCCTGTTCGTGTGAGTGCGATGGAAGCCCCGGACATCGTCCGGGGCTTTTCGCGTTTCGTTTAGCAGATTTGCATTTGACCCAAGGTTGCGCTGAACTGCCGGACCAATAAGTTTGTCCGGGGGAAATGCCATGCTGAAAACCGTCGCCGCCTTCGACCGTATCGGCGAAGAAAACGCCTTCGCCGTGCTGGCGCGCGCCATGCAGCTTGCCGCGCAAGGCCGCGACATTATCAATCTCGGCATCGGCCAGCCCGATTTCCGCACCCCGGATTTCATCGTCGAGGCGGCGGTGAAAGCGCTGCGCGACGGCCATCACGGTTATACGCCGGCGGTCGGCATCGTGCCGCTGCGCGAAGCCGTCGCCGCCGATCTGCATAAGCGCTTCAGTGTCGGCGTGTCGCCGGACAATGTGATGATCATGCCCGGCGGCAAGCCGACCATGTTCATGTCGATCCTGATGTTCGGCGAGCCGGGCGTCGACATTCTCTATCCCGATCCGGGCTTTCCGATTTATCGCTCGATGATCGAATATACCGGCGCGCGGCCGATCCCGGTGCCGATCCGTGAGGAAAACAATTTCTCTTTCTCCGCCGAAGAAACGCTGAAGCTGATCACGCCGCAGACGCGCCTGCTCATTCTCAATTCACCGGCCAATCCGACCGGCGGCGTCACGCCGAAGGCCGAGGTCGACAAGCTCATCGCCGGACTTGAACGCTTTCCCGATGTCGCGGTGATGTCGGACGAGATCTACGACCACATGGTCTATGACGGCGAGACGCATGTCTGTCTGTTGTCTTATCCGTCGATCCGCGACCGCCTGATCCTGCTCAATGGCTGGTCGAAGACCTACGCGATGACCGGCTGGCGGCTCGGCTACGCGATCTGGCCGGGGAAGCTTTACGATTTTGCCCGCAAGCTCGCGGTGAACCTGCATTCCTGCGTCAACGCCTCGGCGCAATATGCCGGCTTGGCCGCGCTGACCGGTCCGCAGGACGAGGTGCACAAAATGGTCGCCGAATTCGACAAGCGGCGCAAAATCGTTGTCACCGGCTTGAACAAGCTTCCCGGCATATCCTGCGCCACGCCGAGAGGCGCGTTCTACGCGTTCCCCAACATCAAACGCACCGGCTGGAAAGCGAAGGCGCTGGCCTCGGCGCTCCTTGAAGACGCCGGCATCGCGCTGATCGGCGGCCCGGATTTCGGCATTCTCGGCGAAGGCTATATGCGCGTGTCCTATGCCAACTCGACCGGGAACATCTTGAAGGCGCTCGATCGCATGGGCGAGTTCCTGACGAGCCGCAAGGCGGCATGAGGCGAAAAATCTTTAGTTCCTCTGCGCCAGCCAAAAGCCGATAACGACGACGACAAGGCCGATCAGCTGCGAGACGCTGGGCGCCTCGCCGAGCGCGATAAAGCCGATCAAGAGCGTGAACGGCGGCACCAAAGCGGGAAACAGCGCAGCGCGGCCGGCGCCGAGCAAAATCACGGCGCGAGTGAACAGGAACACCGCGCCGGCGCCGGCGAATACGCCTTGCACGATCGCCTGCAGCAGGTTCGGCAAAAATCCGGCGGCCAAAAAATTATCGAAGCAGAAAAACAGCAGCGGCAAACCGGCGAGCGAGACGATGCTCGTCAGCGCCACCGCGGGCATCGCCGAAATGCGCCACAGCCGCAGCAGCATGCCGAAGACCGCAAAAGAGGAGCCCGCGGCGACGAACATCATGTCGCCGAGGAAGCCGTGCGCACCGATCGTATGCAGCGCCTCGATGCCGATGATGACGAGCCCGGCAACCATCGCGAGACCGCCGAGGATGCGCCGCAGCGGCAGTTTCTCGTTGAGAACGAGGCTTGAGAGGACGAGGCCGCCAAGCGCCGCGCATGATGGCTGAATGATCGCGCCGTGGCCAAGCGGCACATAGACGTAGCCGTAATAGCTCCACAGCGCGAGCGGCAAGCCGCCGAACAATGTGATGGCGATGGCGCGCCACAGACCGACGCGGCCGAGATCGCCGAAATCGCCGAGGGCGGCGACGGGAATGAGCACGAGCCCCGCCCAAACATAGCGGTGCAGCGCGAGAACCAGGGGCGACATGCCGATCAGAATGCCGTGCCGTGCGGCAACAAAGCCCGCCGCCCAGCACAAAGCTGCGCCCGCCCCGCAAACGACGCCAAGGACTGTCGGATGCTTGGACGTCGAAAATTGAGCCGTCAACGCTGGAGAATCATCCATCGAGCACCCTTGGCACCCGCGGACCGGCGGGACAACACGCTATTCCTCATGCCTGACTTCGCCGAATGCGAAGCCGGAACTCGTCGCGGGCTCAGGTAAATATGTCGGATTCGGCGTCCTTGAGGAGATCGGGCCCGCCGGTCGCCACGACGGAACCGCCATCGAGCCGCACCACAGTGGTCGCGATCCGGCGCACTTCCGCAGGAGAATGGCTGACATAGACGATCGGGATGCCGGCGTCGTCGCGCAGCCGCACCAGATAAGGCAGGATTTCGCGCTTATGTCCGGCATCGAGCGAAGCGAGCGGCTCGTCGAGCAGAAGGAGCTTCGGCCGCATCAACAACGCACGGCCGACGGCAACGCGCTGGCGCTCGCCGCCGGACAATCGTCCGGGCCTCCGATCGAGCAGATGTCCGATATCAAGCAAGTTGGCGATACGTTCGAATTCGTCGGCGTCGCGCGAAACGCTGCTCATGCGGCGGCCATAGTCGAGATTCTGCCGCACCGAGAGATGCGGAAACAGCCGTCCTTCCTGAAACACATAGCCGATGCGACGCCGGTGCGGCGGCACGTCGATCCCTTTGACTGAATCGAACAGCACCGTGTCATCGAGAGAGATTACGCCGCGATCCGGCGCAACGAGGCCGGCGATCATATTGATGACGGATGTCTTGCCGGCTCCAGACGGACCAAACAGCGCCGTCGCGCCGTTCGCGGCTTTGAATTTGACGTTCAGCTTGAGCGCGCCGAGCTTTTTTTCCACGTCGACTGCGAGCACAGTCAGTCTCCGTGAAAGCGGATCGCGGCACGGCGGCTGAGCCATTCCGCGGCGAACAGCGCGGCAAAGGCGAGCGCGAGCGAAATCAAGACCAGCCGTCCAGCCGCCGCATCGCCGCCCGGAACTTGCGTCAAAGTGTAGATCGCTGCCGAAATCGTCTGCGTCTCGCCGGGGATATTGGAGACGAAGGTAATGGTGGCGCCGAATTCACCGAGCGCGCGCGCAAAGCACAGAACCACGCCGGCAATGATGCCGGGCAATGCGAGCGGCAGTGTCACGGTAAGGAACACAAGGATGCGATTGGCGCCGAGCGTGGATGCCGCATCCTCGAGCTTCTGGTCAATGGCTTCGAGCGCAAGGCGGATGGGGCGGACCATCAGCGGAAAGCCCATGACTCCGCAGGCAAGCGCTGCGCCGGTCCAGCGGAACGAAAACACGATGCCGAAATGCTCGTAAAGAAAAGCGCCGACCGGCCCGCGGCGGCCGAATGAAATCAGCAATAGATAGCCGGTCACGACCGGCGGCAGAACCAGAGGCAAATGGGCAAGCCCGTCGAGCACGGACTTGCCCCAGAAGTTGCGGCGGGCCAGAAGCCAGCCGAGGCCGAGGCCGAACGGCAGCGCACACAAAGTGGCCACGATCGAAATGCGGATCGTTAGCGCGACCGCGGTCCAATCGTCAGGTGAAAGGTCGAACAAGATAGATCTGTCCGGCCGCGCCTACGACGTCGGCTTCATCAGAACGGCAAAGCCGTAACTCTCGAAGATCATCTTTGCCGCGGCCGAGCGGAGGAAGACCAGATAGGCCGTTGCATCCGGCTTCGCATTTGCCGTCGCCGCGACCGGATAGATGATCGGATCGTGCGAATCTTCGGGGAAGGTGGCGACAACTTTAACGCCGGGCTCGACCTTGGCGTCGGTCGAATAGACGATGCCGAGCGGCGCCTCGCCGCGCGCGACCAGCGTCAGCGCGGCGCGCACATTCTGCGTCATCGCCATTTTCGGCTCGACCGCCTGCCAGACGCCGAGCTTCTGCAGCGCGGCCTGGGCATAGATGCCGACCGGAACAGCCTTGACATCGCCGGTCGCGATGCGGCCGTCGCCAGCGAGTTTGGCGAGATCGAAGCCTGGCTTGATGGCGACGTTGTCGATCTTGGAATCCTTGGCTGCGATCAGCACGAGCGTGTTGCCAAGGAGGTTGACCCGCGTATCGTCTTTAATCAATTTTTTCTGTGAACCGTAATCCATCCATTTCAGGTCGGCGGAAATGAACACATCGGCCGGCGCGCCGGCTTCGATCTGCTTCATCAGCGCCGAGCTTGCGTCATAGCTGGCAACGACTTTGACGCCGGTCTTCTTGGTGAAGGCCGCATCGACGTCGTCGAGCGCGTTCTTCATCGAGGCAGCGGCGAAGACGGTGATCGATTTGTCTTGAGCCGACGCTGTCTGCGGCGCAACGGCAATGACGGCGGCGGCGGCGATAGCCGCAAAGATTGTTCTTTTTAGCACGACGGTTCTCCAAAGCAGGTATGCGCGCAATGAATGTGCGCCGGGTCGCTTGATCCGCAAGCGATGAAATCGCAGTTATTGCGACAAGCCCGAGAACCGTCGTTCAGAGCCCATCCGGCGTGCGCACGGCAAGCCGCATGTCGCATTTTCAATACTAGGGCTTCGCGCAAGACGGGACAAGCTTTGGCCCTTCCCTCGCCTGATCCCGCTGCTATGTTCGCGGAAACATATTGCCGCAGGAGAACGAAAAGGGGAGCGAATTTGCCCGACACTGAAACGATCGCCGGCGACTACGATTACATCATTGTCGGTGCCGGTTCCGCCGGCTGTCTGCTTGCCAACCGGCTGTCCGCCGATCCTAGTCAGCGCGTGCTGGTGCTTGAGGCCGGCGGCCGCGACAATTGGATCTGGTTTCACATTCCCGTCGGTTACCTGTTCGCCATCGGCAATCCACGCTCGGACTGGTGCTTCAAGACCGAACCGGAAGCGGGACTGAACGGCCGCAGTCTCAATTACCCCCGCGGCAAGGTGATCGGCGGCTCCTCTGCCATCAATGCCATGATCTATATGCGCGGACAGGCGGCGGATTATGATCATTGGCGGCAGCTCGGCCTCAATGGCTGGGGCTGGAACGACGTGCTGCCGTTTTTTAGAAAACATGAAGATCACTTTATGGGCGAGAGCGCCGTGCATGCAGCCGGAGGCGAATGGCCGGTTTCGGCGCCACGCGTGCGCTGGGATTTGCTCGATGCGTTCCGCGCTGCGGTCGAACAGGCCGGCATCAAATCCATCCCCGATTTCAATCGCGGCGACAACGAAGGCTGCTGCGCCTTTCACGTCAACCAGAAACGCGGCCGGCGCGTGTCGACGGCGCGCGCCTTTCTCAAGCCTGTGCTCGGCCGGTCGAATTTGCGGCTTGAAACCGGCTGTCTGGTCGAAGGCGTCCTCTTCGACGGTAAGCGCGCCGCGGGCGTGCGCTGGAAGCAGAACAGCCACCCGCGCGTGGCGCGCTGCCGCGGCGAAGTCATTCTTGCCGCGGGCTCGATCGGTTCGACGCAAATTCTCCTGCTCTCCGGCGTCGGACCGGGGGCGCATCTGCAAGAGCACGGCGTACCTGTCGTGCTTGATCGGCCCGGTGTCGGTGCGAACCTGCAGGATCATTTACAACTGCGCATGATCTATAAGGTCGACGGCATCACCACACTAAACGAGCGCTATCACGCGCCGCTCGGCTTTGCGCGCATGCTTGCCGAATATGCGCTATTCCGGCGCGGGCCGTTGACCATGGCGCCGTCGCAGCTCGGCCTATTCACCCGCTCCGACAGCGATCAGGACCGCGCCAACCTGCAATATCATGTGCAGCCGCTGTCGCTCGATAAATTCGGCGACCCGCTGCACAAATTTCCCGCATTCACCGCGAGCGTCTGCAATCTGCGGCCGACAAGCCGCGGCACGGTGCGGCTGCGCTCGGCCAATCCATCCGATCCGCCGGCGATCAAGCCGAATTATCTGTCGACTGATGATGACCGCCGCATCGCCGCGCGCGCGATCCGGCTGACCCGGCGCATCGCGTCGCAGCCGGCGCTTGCGCCATTTCATCCCGGCGAATATTTACCGGGCGCCGCCGTGCCTGACGATGACGAGCAGGCTTTGATCAAGGCGGCGGGCGATATCGGCACCACCATCTTTCACCCGGTCGGTACCGCGAAAATGGGACTGCCGAGCGATCCGATGATGGTGGTCGACGAGCGACTGCGGGTCGCAGGCCTCGAGCGGCTGCGTATCATCGACGCTTCGGTGATGCCGAGCATCACGTCCGGCAATACCAATGCGCCCACCATGATGATCGCGGAAAAAGGCGCCGCCATGCTGCGCGAAGACGCCAAGGCGCATGCATAAGGCATTCGCATCATGAACGCGGCATTGCGCGCGAAATCCATTATCATTGATCCGCGTGCCGAATGGCAGGCGATCGAACGCGAGAATGACGATCCGGCCTATGTGCTGACGCGCTACGCGACGCTGTTCGCGATTATTCCGAGCCTATTCGGCTTTGTTGGGACTTGTCTGATCGGTACTGTTGCACAAAGCGGCGCGATCGTGCGCACACCGCTCCTTGACGGCTTGTTCGGCGCGATTTTCGGTTACGTGACGGCTTGCGCCGGCGTGCTGGTCGTTGCGCTCGTCATTCAGGTCATGGCGCCGATGTTCGGCGGGCGACGCAATTTCGACAGCGCTTTTAAGCTCTCAGTCTATTCCTTCACACCTGCTTGGCTTGCCGGAATATTTTTGTTGCTTCCGGGCCTGCATTTCCTCGTGCTACTGGGCTTTTATGGCCTCTACATTCTATGGCTCGGTCTGCCGCGATTGGCCAAAGTGCCGGACCAAATGTCACTGACTTTTGCGATCGCGATCACCGTCGGTGCGGCAGCACTGGTCTACACCGCCGCCACGGTGCAGCACACGATATTCGGCACGCCAGGGATTTAGCTTCTCTTGCGCGAATTTTACGGCGCGTTGACCACCTGCTTGCAGGCGGGCGGCAAACCGGCGAGCGTCATCGCCGGCCGCGGCTTCGGCGGAACTGGCTGCGGCGCCGGATGCAGTGTCAATTCCTTGAACCAGAAATCGAGCTCGTGGTCGCAACCATCACTTGAGTCCGGCGGCGTCTGTGGTTTGCATTCGGTGCTGTCGGCCGGGCAGGCGATGCGAACGTGAAAATGCTCGGCATGGCCCCACCACGGCCGCACCTTCGACAGCCAGGCGCGATCCGACCCGGCTTCGCTGCACATTTCCTTCTTGATCGCGGCATTGACGAAAATGCGCGTCGTCGCCGGATCCATTGTCGCGGTACGGATGAGCGCCGTGCGCTCGGGCGTCCACACTTTGTGATCGACGCCGAGCCCGTCAGTCTGCACCATGTTCACCGCGCCGTTCATTTCGCGTTCCTCGCGCGTCTGCACATGATCCGGCATCGGCGTGAACCAGATATCGGCATCGAGCCCGATCTGATGGCTGGCATGGCCCGAGATCATCGGGCCGCCGCGCGGCTGCGACATGTCGCCGACCAAGAGCCCGTTCCATTCCTGCTTGGCATGCGCGGCAAACCGCTCAAGAAAGGCAATCAGCGCCGGATTGCCCCAATTGCGATTGCGCGACAGCCGCATCACCTGCCAGTTCGGTCCGGTGATCGGCAGCGCAACACCGCCGGACAGACAGCCGTCGGCATAGCCGCCGATCGAACGCGCCGGCCCGGCGAGCGGCTCGGTCTTGCGCGCAAACAATTCCTTGGCCGGCGTGCCCGGCGCATTCGGATTTTCCAGCGGCGGCAACGGTACGGGATTGAGTGTGCCCTGCGGCGTTGGGTCGGCATTGGCTTGTGCGCGCGCGGAAGAGGTGCCGGCAATGGCCGCGGCAGATACAGCCGCAACGATCGCCATGCTGTGGAGAAAGCGAAAAGGGGCGAGCATCATTTTTTCCTATTCTTCGGCTTTCTTTTTCGCTCTGGACTGACTCGTCCGACCCGTCTTAGCTGTTTTTCCGGTCGCGCCCGGCCTGCTGCGATAGGCGACGGCGCGGACGCGGCGCAGATACGCTGCCGCGAGTCGCTCACTGTGTCCAGTTACGAAGAGATTTTCTTCGTTGCCTTCGAGCGCGAGCAGCCGCTGTTCGGTCACCGCATGCGGCTCGATACCGCCGTCATGCAGAATATGGCCGACAGTGAGGCCGCGCGCCGTCAGCGCCCGCGCAATCAATAGACAGCGATGGCATTCGAGCGGCTCGCGCTCCGAGCACATCATGCAGAGCCTGCTGCGCGCCGCCTCCGCAACCAGACGATCGAGCCCGGCCTGGAAATCCGCCTGCCGCGCCATGGCTTCGAAATCGGCAATGCCGTCGCGATAGAGCGCGGGATCGTTCGGCCGGCCGCCGAGCTCGACGCCATAAGCGGTGTAGCCAATGCCGGATTTGGCAAGCAGCGGCGCCAGATTCTTGGCCGAAAACCAAGGACAGAAGCGAGAGACCGGCGTCGAGCGAACATCGGCGATCACGCTCACGCCGGCTGCGCGCTGCATCGCAACAAAGCGATCCGCCGGGATGTTGGAATGGCCGATACTGAACAGGTCGAAGGCTGTCATCGTTGCTAATTAATGTCTGACTAGTGTTGTTAATTTGGTGGCGCCTGCGCTCGCGATTAACCGTCGCGCCGCCGGTAACTTTACAAATATGCGCGATCGAGCGCTAAGCTAGATCGTTGGCTTAGGTTGCATCCGTGCAGCATAACAGGGCTGGGATAGTGTCATGCTCGGTTTCTTGTTCGGTTTCTCGCGCAGTTTCTTGCGTAACCCGTTCCGCACTCGCGTGCTTTACGCTTCGGCCGCTTTGGGCTTCATCGCGTTAGGCGCCGTCACGCGCGCGGACGCGTCCGTGATCGTCAATATCGATCGCCCCAGTCAGCGCATGTCGGTGACGGTGGACGGGATGCCGCGCTACAATTGGCGAGTCTCGACGGCGCGCGCCGGCTATGTCACGCCGCCTGGCACTTATCATCCGCAAATGCTGGCGCGGCGCTGGTTTTCAAAGAAATATTATAATTCGCCGATGCCACATTCGATCTTCTTTTACGGCGGCTTTGCCATTCACGGCACCTACGAGATTTCGCGGCTCGGCGGCCCGGCCTCGCACGGCTGCGTGCGGCTCGATCCCGGCAATGCCGCGACCCTTTACGGTATTGTCGAACGCGAAGGAATGGGCGCGACGACGATCGTGATCCACTAGCCGCCGACCGATAAATCGGCGTTCGCTACGAGCCGCCGCGGGTCTGGCCGATCGCCCAGACATAAGCCGCGACGGCTGCAACACCGGAATCCGACAGTTGCGCGCCGCCCTTCGGCGGCATCGGCACTTCGTAATTGTGCGGCCTCGGCACGCCATTGACGATGGTCTCTGTTATCGACTTGAGACTGCCATCGCCGATCAGCCAGCGGCCCTTCACCAGCGACGGTGCCTGCGGACCGCCGCGCGCGTCCGAGCCATGGCACCCGTTACAGGTGCCGCCGGCCACCTCGCCGTGGAAAATCCTGTCGCCAAGTGCGATCTGCTCTTTGGTGGCGCCGGGAGGAATCGGCAGCGAGGCCGTGCTGGAACGGCCAGCGTCGGGATGAATACCTTCCGGCGGTCCAGATTCGCCGGCGCTCGCGGCGGCGAGTCTTGGGCGCCGGCGCCGGCGCGATCGGCGCGTCGGCAGCGCCGTGAT
This sequence comes from uncultured Alphaproteobacteria bacterium, assembly GCA_963746715.1. Taxonomy (GTDB): domain Bacteria; phylum Pseudomonadota; class Alphaproteobacteria; order Rhizobiales; family Xanthobacteraceae; genus BOG-931. The sequence goes on from CAVVCW010000015.1 coordinate 332,148, forward strand.
AGGTGACCCGCCAGATCCGGCCGTGCTTGTCGTCGGAAATAAAGAGCGCGCCGTCAGGCGCCATCGCGAGCCCGGTCGGGCGGAACGCCGCCTGGCCCGGTTCTTTGATCGCACCGGCAAAACCATCGGCAAAGACGATAAAGTCGCCGGCAGCTTTGCCGTCTTTGAGCGGCTGGAACACCACGTTGTAGCCACCCTGCGGCAGCGGCGCACGATTCCACGAACCATGGAAGGCGACGAAAGCGCCGTCGTGATAGGCGGCCGGAAAGGCCTTGCCGGTATAGATCAAGAGATCGTTCGGCGCCCAATGTCCGGGGAAAGACGCCACCGGCGGCGGTCTTGTCGGCGCAGACGCCGATCTTCTTGCCGCCGTCGCCGCCATATTCCGGCGCCAGAACGAGCTTCTGCTGGTCGCGGTCGTAATAGCATTCCGGCCAGCCGTAGTCCGAGCCTTTTTGCAGCAGCACGATTTCCTCGGCCGGCAGCTCGGCGCTTTGCGCCGGCGTGTAGAGCTTGGAAAAATTCTGCGAGAGCTGGTCGCGGCCATGCTGGGTCGCGAACAGGCGCCCGGACGAATCGAAACCGAATCCCTCGCCGTTGCGCAGCCCGGTGATGTAGCGCTCCGCCGCCGAGAAATGCTGGCCGGTTTTGTTGGCGTCATAGAGCCAAGTGCCGGCGCGGGTCTCGAGCTCGGTGCAGGGGTCGCGCCCGAGCGAATTCGGCATGCGATTGTCGGACTGGCAGGAATTGGTCGCCGAGCCGAGATCGACATAGATGTGACCCTGCGCGTCGATAACGAAGGGATGCATAGGGTGATCGCCGGTGAGCGGCAGCCCCGAGACGACGATCTCCGGCGAACCGTGAGGCGCAATCGAATCCGCCGGGATGGCATAGCGGATGATCTTGTCGTTCTGCTCGGCGTAAACCGCGCCGTTGTAAAATGCGATGCCGCTGCCGCCCGCGGAGCCTTGCGCGACACCGTCGCCGAAGCGCTCGATCACGTCGGCTTTGCCGTCGCCGTTTGAATCCTTGAGCGCCACCAGAAACCCGCCAGCCGGCGGCGTATCGTTGTGGAAATAGCGGCCGCTCCAGGTGTTGACATAGAGCACGCCATTAGGCGCGACAGCCATATGGCGGACGTGACCGATATTGTCGGCAAAGACGGTCGCGCAAAATCCCGGCGACAGCGTAAGGCCGCCATTATCGCCGGAGCAGCTGTTGTCTTGCTGGGAAGGGGAACCTGAGGAAGCTCCGGACTGCGCCCAAACTGTTTCGGCAGCAACCAAAAGCCCGCAGATGAGGAACACCGGCAATCTGACGAAGCGGCACCAGTACTGACGAATTGCGAAGCTGCGTAGAGTGGAGAAGCGGTCCGGCATGGCGGTCCTCCGTGTTGCAACGCGCTGGATTATGATTGCGACATACTGCCTCAATGAGGCAAGCGATGAAATGCACGCGGCGTCGCGGAAAATTGATCGGAATCGCCGTCCTTCGGCCGCCGGAATTTACGCGGTGACTATTTTTCCTGCGCAGGCGTCAGCGTCAGACGTCGACCTTCAGTGCCGCAATGAAGGCTTCCTGCGGGATGTCGACCTTGCCGAACTGGCGCATGCGCTTTTTGCCTTCTTTCTGCTTGTCGAGCAGCTTGCGCTTGCGTGAGACGTCGCCGCCGTAGCACTTCGCGGTAACGTCCTTGCGGAAGGCGCGCACGGTTTCGCGGGCGATGATCTTGCCGCCGATCGCGGCTTGGATCGGCACCTGGAACATGTGCGGCGGGATCAGCTCTTTGAGCTTCTCGGCCATGGCGCGGCCGCGGCTCTCGGCGCGCGTTCTGTGCACCAGCATCGCCAGCGCGTCGACCGGTTCGCCGTTGACCAGCATCTGCAGCTTGACGAGGTCGGCCGGGCGATAATCGGTGAGGTGATAGTCGAACGAGGCGTAGCCGCGCGAGACGGATTTCAGCCGGTCGTAGAAATCGAACACCACTTCGTTGAGCGGCAGATTGTATTTGGCGAGCGCACGGTTGCCGACATAAGTCAGCTCCTTCTGCTCGCCGCGGCGGTCCTGGCAGAGTTTGAGCACCGAGCCGAGATATTCGTCGGGCGTCAGGATCGTCGCCTCGATCCACGGCTCTTGCATTTCCTCGATATGGTTCGGATCCGGCATATCGACCGGATTATGGATTTCCAAATTCTCGCCGTTGCGCAGCTTGATCTTGTAGATCACCGACGGCGCGGTCGCGATCAGGTTGAGATTGAATTCGCGCTCGAGCCGCTCCTGGATGATTTCGAGATGGAGCAGACCGAGAAAACCGCAGCGGAAGCCGAAGCCGAGCGCGGCTGAGGTTTCCATCTCGAAGGTGAAGCTCGCATCGTTGAGGCGGAGCTTGCCCATCGCGGCGCGCAGGTCTTCGAAATCCGCGGCATCGACCGGAAACAAGCCGCAGAACACCACCGGGATCGCCGGGCGGAAGCCGGGCAACGGCTCCGCCACCGGCTTTTTGTCGTCGGTGATGGTGTCGCCGATCCGCGTATCGGCGACTTCCTTGATCGAGGCGGTGAGAAAGCCGATCTCGCCCGGCCCGAGCTCACCGAGCTCGACGCGCTTGGGCGTGAAAATACCGACGCGATCGACATCATAGGCGGCGCCGGTGCCCATCATGCGGATGCGCTGGTCTTTCTTGAGGACGCCGTCGACGACGCGGAACAGCACGACGACGCCGAGATAGGCGTCGTACCAGGAATCGACGAGCAGCGCCTTCAGCGTCGCCGAGCGATCGCCTTTTGGCGGCGGCAGGCGATGCACGATGGCTTCGAGCACTTCGCCGATATTCAATCCGGTCTTCGCCGAGATCAGGATGGCATTCGAGGCATCGAGCCCGATCACGTCCTCGATCTGCTGCTTGATCTTGTCGGGCTCGGCCGCCGGCAGGTCGACCTTGTTGAGCACCGGCACGATCTCGTGATTGTTGTCGATCGCCTGATAGACGTTGGCGAGCGTCTGCGCCTCGACGCCTTGCGAGGCGTCGACCACAAGCAGTGAGCCCTCGCAGGCGGCGAGCGAACGGTTGACCTCATAGGCGAAGTCGACATGCCCGGGCGTGTCGATGAGATTGAGGATGTAGTCCTTGCCGTCGCTCGCGCGATATTTGAGCCGAACCGTCTGCGCCTTGATGGTGATGCCGCGCTCGCGCTCGATATCCATGGAATCGAGCACCTGCTCGACCATTTCCCGCGCCTCAAGGCCGCCCGTCGACTGAATCAGCCGGTCGGCCAGCGTCGATTTGCCATGATCGATATGGGCGATAATCGCAAAATTGCGGATGTTTTCGATGGGGACGGCAGCCATGTGGCGCAGATAACACCGGCGCTGCGGTGCGGCAAGCGGTAGCGCTATTCCTAAGCCGTCACGGCCGGGCTTGTCCCGGCCATCTACGTCTTTGAGGCCACCGCAGCTAGACGTGGATGCCCGGCACAAGGCCGGGCATGACGCTCAAGCGAAGGTTGGCAGCCGAGAGTTCGGCTTAGTACCGGTACTGATCGGTCTTGTACGGCCCGCTGACCGGAATGCCGATATAGCTCGACTGCTTGTCCGAAAGCTTGGTCAGCTTCACGCCGATCTTGTCGAGATGCAGCCGGGCGACTTTCTCGTCGAGATGTTTCGGCAGCGTGTAGACCTTCTTCTGGTACTTGCCGGGATTGCCCCACAACTCGATCTGCGCCAGCGTCTGGTTGGTGAACGACGACGACATCACGAAGCTCGGATGGCCCATGGCATTGCCGAGATTGACCAAGCGGCCTTCGGACAGAAGGATGATGCGCTTCTGATCGGGGAATTCGATCTCGTCGACCTGCGGCTTGACGTTGAACCATTTCAGGTTCTTCAGCGATGCGACCTGAATCTCACTGTCGAAGTGGCCGATATTGCAGACAATGGCGCGATCTTTCATCTTGCGCATGTGCTCGATGGTGATGACATCGACATTGCCGGTCGCGGTGACGAAGATGTCGGCGCGCGGGGCGGCCTCTTCCATCGTCACGACTTCGTAGCCTTCCATCGCCGCCTGCAGCGCGCAGATCGGATCGATCTCTGACACCATGACGCGACAGCCGGCCTGGCGCAGCGACGCGGCCGAGCCCTTGCCGACGTCGCCGAAGCCCGCGACCATCGCCACTTTGCCGGCCATCATGACGTCGGTGCCGCGGCGGATGCCGTCGACCAATGACTCGCGGCAACCGTAGAGATTGTCGAATTTCGACTTGGTAACGCTGTCATTGACGTTGATGGCGGGGAACAAGAGCTTGCCGTCCTTCTCCATCTGATAGAGCCGGTGGACACCGGTGGTGGTTTCCTCCGACACGCCTTTGATGCTGGCGGCGAGCTTGGCGAACCAGCCCGGCTTTTCCTTCAGCGTGCGCTTGATCAGCGCGTAAAAGACTTCCTCTTCCTCGTTCTCGGGCTTGTCGAGGAACGCGGTGTCGCCCTTCTCGGCGCGCGAGCCCGGCGTGCACCAGCATGGTGGCGTCGCCGCCGTCGTCGAGGATCATGTTCGGCAGGCCGCCGTCGTCCCATTCCAGAATTTTGCGGGTGTATTCCCAATAGTCCTTGAGGCTCTCGCCCTTCACCGCGAAGACCGGCGTGCCGCCGGCGGCGACCGCGGCCGCGGCGTGATCCTGCGTCGAATAGATGTTGCAGGAGCACCAGCGCACGTCGGCGCCGAGCGCTTTGAGCGTCTCGATCAGCACCGCGGTCTGGATCGTCATATGCAGCGAGCCGGCGATGCGCGCGCCCTTCAACACCTGCTTCGGCCCATATTCCTCGCGCGTCGCCATCAGGCCGGGCATTTCGACCTCGGCGATGACGATCTCCTTGCGGCCCCATTCGGCAAGGCCGATATCTTTGACCACATAATCCGAAGGCGACAGGGTCTTTGCGGCTTTGCTCGTGCTCATTTGGCGGTCCTTTGGCGATGCTTCGATGATATTTGGGCGGCGGGCCGATGCCGGTTCGGGCGTGGCTATAGCAGGGTGTCACGACGACAGCAATAAAGACATAAAGATACCTTTATGTCCTTGGTTTCAGCCGCATTAAGCGCAGTTTTTGCCGGCGCAAAGCAGATCCAGGTCGTGTTTTTTGGCCTGGATTACCTCGCTTCTGACAATGACGGAAAGCGCGCCGAGTTTGCGCTTAGTCCGCGCTTAGTCCGCGCTTAGTTCTTGGTCGGCTCGGCTGTCGTGGCGCGCGGCGTCGTCCGCACAACGCCGGCTTGAGCCAGCGCCGCCGCGATCTGCTGCATGCGATTGATCAGTTCGACCGCCGCCGCCGGCGGCAGTACCAGACGGCACGCCGGATAGCGGCGGCCGGTGATCGGCGCATTGGGTTTAACTTCGTCAAAACGCGTCACGCCGAATTCGATGCGCAACGTCTGGCCGTCGAAAATCAGCCCGGTGATGGAATCGGCAAAAGTCTCCGCCATATCCGCGTTGTCCAGATAGCGGACCGCGGCCTGCTGCCGCTCGGGCGTAGCAGCCGGCGCGGCAGGCGTGCCATCGCCCTTTGAGCTTGTCGGTTCGGCCATCTCTCTGTTCTCCTTCCGCGCGAATGCTTTGAGCTGGAAATGTTTGAATACGACGCTTCTTTAGCGGTCTTTTGCAACGGTTTTGAGCGCGCGTCGTGCGTTTCGCCATTGTACTCACGCGCAATTAGCCGATCCGAAATCAGCAGACGGATCAATCCGCCTCGCCGAAGCGCGCTTCGATGAGGGTCGCCAAAGCATCGACAACTTCGGCCGCCTGCGGCCCGGTGGCCTCGACGGAAATCGACGTGCCGGGCGCGGCGGCGAGCATCATCAGGCCCATGATCGAGGTACCGCCAACCGTTTCATGGTTGTCGCCACAACGCTTGACCTGAACATCGGCGTCGAATTTCTCCACGGTCTGCACAAATTTCGCCGAGGCCCGCGCATGCAGGCCTTTCTTGTTACAGATGACGAAGACCCGCGCCACGGCGTTCTCGGATGCCGGTTGGGCCGGCGGATCGCTCTGACCGCTATGGGCCGGCTCATTCATTTTCCGGTGAGAACGCGGCTGGCGATGGTGACGTATTTCCGCCCAGCCTCTTGAGCGGCAGCGACAGCTTCGGCCAGCGGGCATTCGTCGCGGACTTTGGCGAGCTTGACCAGCATCGGAAGATTGATGCCGGCGAGCACTTCGACTTTGGGCCGGCTCATCACAGAGATGGCGAGGTTCGAAGGGGTGCCGCCGAACATGTCGGTGAGGATCGCGACGCCGTCGCCGGAATCGACCCGGCGCACCGCCTCGATGATGTCCTTGCGGCGCTCTTCGACGTCGTCGTCAGGACCGATGGTGACGGATTCGATCTGCCCTTGGGGTCCGACCACGTGCTCCAGGGCGGCGCGGAACTCAACAGCAAGCCGGCCGTGGGTAACAAGCACAAGACCAATCATGGAACTCCCCGCGGGCGCTTGCCGTTTGCGCCGCACGAAAGGCCGCCCATCATGACCATCCAAAGTCCGTGCGCAAGGGGCATTTTGAGCGAAATCTGAGCGTTGTTGCATCGCGGTAAAGACGGTGGCTGAGGGCTCGGGCACCGTGCTTGAGTGCCGTCCTGGAACCGGCAACGGCGGCCGGTTCTCGAATTATCGAAACCACGCAACGACCAGACTCGGTTCTAAAAATCTCTTGGTTTCTTCTTGGACCATTATGGTTAACCAATCGCCAACGGGTTCGGGCAGCAGCGATCAAGGGTCAAACGGCCCCGGAGTCAATCCTTAAATCAGCAGCGAGCCTCGCTGAAGTGATGAGCGCGAGCACGGCGGGCAAGGTCGCAACACCCTCCGGCAGGGCCAATCGCGGTAATTTGACGGTCTCGAGCGTCACATGCGGGCTTTCCGGCAGCCTTTCGGCGTCTTTGGCGGCGAGATCGACCACCAGGCCGACCACGGCGCAGGGTTCGTAGTCGAGCCGGAAAATCCCGGCGCCACGGACCTCGATCAGCCCGGCCAGCGTCTCCGCGGGGTACGCCAGGAGCCGCCCGCCGGCATTCCGCAGGTGAACGCGATCGTCGCCCAACAGCCGGGTGAAAAGAAGCCGCCCCGACTGTCCGGCCTCGATCAGATCGAGCGCCAGCCGCGACTTGCCCGCGCCTGACGGCCCGCGGATCAGCACGGCGCGCGCGCCGACCAGGACCGCCGAGGCATGAACAGTACCGGTCATGAGATGACTGCCATTACGTGGCCGAAAACTACATGGCCGGGAGGCGGACGATGAAACGCGCGCCGAGCACTTTCAGTTCGCCGCTTTGGTCGGGCGTGCCGAGACGGTTCTCGACCCAGATCGAGCCGCCATGCGCCTCGACGATCTGTTTGGAGATCGAAAGCCCGAGGCCTGAATTCTGGCCGAAGCCCTGGTGCGGGCGGTCGGTGTAGAAGCGCTCAAAAATCTTGTCCAATGCGTGCGGCGGCACGCCCGGTCCGTCGTCGTCGATAAAGATCTCGAGCTGATTGCGCAGCCGCCGGCAGACGACGCGCACAATGCCGCCGCGCGGCGAAAACGACCGCGCATTCTCGATCAGATTGTCGATGACCTGACCGAGCCGCGAGTCGTGCCCCGGCACCTGGAACGCGCGCGGAGCGCCGCCTTCAAAGCGCAAGGTGACCTTGACTGCGTCGTCGCGCTTCAACTCGTCGGCGACCGCGACCAACGTGTTGAGCAATTTGGCGAAGTCGACCGGCTCCACTTCCTGGCGCTGTAATTCGGCATCGAGCCGGCTCGCATCGGCGATGTCGGAGATCAGCCGGTCGAGCCGCATGACGTCATGCTGAATGACGCCAAGCAGGCGGCCGCGGCTTTCTTCGGTCTTGGCCACCGGCAACGTCTCCACCGCCGAGCGCAACGAGGTCAGCGGATTTTTCAGTTCATGCGACACGTCGGCGGCGAAACTTTCGATCGCCTCGATGCGGCTATAGAGCGCGTTGGTCATGTCGCGCAGCGTACCGGACAAGTGGCCGATTTCGTCGCGCCGTTTGGTGAAATCGGGAATCTCGACGCGCGAGCGAATGCGCCGCCGCACACTTTCGGCGGCGTCGGCGAGGCGCCGCACCGGCTCGGCGATGGTGCCGGCGAGCAGGATCGACAACACGATCATCACGCCGGCAGCGACCAGAAATACCTTGATGATGGCGAGCCGTTCGGCCTCCACCATGTCGTCGATATCGGCGCCTTGCGTCGACAGCATCAGCGCGCCGCGCACGGCGCGGAAGCGCTGCACCGGCACCGCGACCGAGACGATGACGTCGCCGCGCTCGTTGACGCGCACCATGCTGGCATCGGCGCCGTTGAGCGCCTGCGCCACTTCCGGATAGCCCCTGCCGTCGTCGGGGCCGAGCTCGTGATAGACCGGCAGATCACCGCGGCCGAGCCACATCCGCACCGCGATGAAGGCGCGCCTGAAGAAGCCCGGCTTTTCCTCGGTCGGCGGCGGCAGATCGAAACGCAGCACGTCGCCGCGACCGAACAGATTGCGGGTGTCGACCAAGAGCACGCCGTCGCGATCGTAGATGCGGGCACGCGTCTTGGTCGGCGACACCAGCCGCCGCAAGATCGGCGCCACGCGCTCGGGATTGATCGGGAAATCGATGCCGTAGAGCGCGTCTTCGCTCGGACCGTAGCTTTCGCCCGGATGCAGATTGAGAAGCTTGTCTGGATCGAGCGTGATCGAGGAATCGGTTTCGACCGTCGCCGACGAGGCGATAGCGCCGGCGATGATCTCGCCTTGCACCTGCAAGCTTTGGATGCGCGCGTCGATCAAGCCGGCGCGAAACTGCGAGAGAAAAATGATGCCGATGGACAAGACGACGAGGCCGGTGACGTTGAGAACGACGATACGCCGCGTCAGGCTCGACGAACTCTGGGTGACCAAGAACTGCGCGCCGCGCGCGAGCCAGTCGCGCAGTCGAGCGCGGCCGGGTTGTCGCGCGGTGCCGTCGCCTGGACCATGGGCCTCGGCGCGGTCATCCGCGCGGCCATCCAGACGATCCGCAATGTGCGGCGCCTCTTTGGACACGGACTCGCCGGAAACCTGCGTCTCCGCGTCTGCGCTGTCTATGGTTCGATCGAGCACGTCGCCTGCCGGGGTTTCGGTCCGCCTCTCCCCAAAGCCCGCGGGCTTAGGGGGTGGACCTCTATTAGTACCGCACGTCAGCCGCCCAGTCAGGAGCCGTGGTTAGGGGTGAAAATTACCGCCGTCCACGGCCGTTGACGCGAATTTCGAAGAGCATGACCGGTGCGAAAAGCGGTTCCGGATCATGCCCGGCGCGTCTCATTCCTTAAAACGATAACCGACGCCGTACAGCGTCTCGATCATATCGAATTCGTTGTCGCTTGCCTTGAACTTCTTGCGCAGGCGCTTGATGTGGCTGTCGATGGTGCGGTCATCGACATAGACCTGATCGTCATAGGCGGCGTCCATCAGCGCATTGCGGCTTTTGACTACACCGGGGCGGCTCGCCAGCGCCTGCAGGATAAGAAACTCGGTGACGGTCAGCGTCACCGGCTCGTTCTTCCAGGTACAGGTATGGCGCTCCGGATCCATGCGCAGAAGCCCACGCTCCAGCGCCTTGCTCTCGGTTTCCTTCACCACGATGCCGTCCTTCGGCGAGGCCCGGCGCAGCACAGCCTTGACGCGCTCGACGAGCAGGCGCTGCGAAAACGGTTTGCGGATGAAATCGTCGGCGCCCATTTTCAGGCCGAACAATTCGTCGATCTCCTCGTCCTTGGAGGTGAGGAAGATCACCGGCAGGTCGGACTTCTGGCGCAGCCGCCGCAGCGTCTCCATGCCGTCCATGCGCGGCATCTTGATATCGAGAATGGCGAGGTCGGGCGGCGCCGACTTGAAACCGTCGAGCGCCGAGGCACCGTCGGTATAGGTCGTGATCCGATAGCCTTCCGCCTCTAGCGCGATCGATACAGAGGTGAGGATATTGCGGTCATCGTCGACGAGAGCGATTGTCGGCATGGGCGGCCTTCTACCATGAGTTGGCCGCAAGCTTCATCTGCCCCGGCCCCATAAACCTTTGAAGACTCATGTGGGGGCGGAAGTGTGACCAGACAAGGCAAAATAGGGGCAATTCCATTAGGGTTCCTTAATGTGGATCCGGCCGGAACGACCCTCTTTCGTCCCCAATCGGGGTTTCGGGATCGAGGCTTACAATGGCCGACGCCGACAAAATCAGTTCCATGACCAGTTCCGTGGACGCCTCAATGGACGCTCCGATGGCCAGTTCCCCGCTCCCCGGCACCATGCCGGACCGCCTGCCGGAGAACGCTGCAGGCGCCGCGGGCTTCGATCCTAAAGCGGTCGCCAAGGAACTCCTGCGCGCCACCCGCGCCGGCACGCTTGCGACCATCGACCGCAATACCGGTCACCCGTTTGCCTCGCTGGTCAATGTCGCAACCGACATTGACGGCGCCCCGCTCATTCTCATCTCGCGGCTCGCCACCCACACCGCCAACCTTGAAGTCGATGCTCGCGCTTCACTCCTGCTTGCCGCGAGCGGTAAAGGCGATCCGCTCGCGCATCCGCGTCTAACCGCGCTGGGCGCCTTTTGTCAGATCGCGCGCGACGAGCCTGCCGAGCCGCGGCTACGACGGCGCTTTCTCGCGCGCCATCCAAAATCCGAGCTCTATGCCGGCTTTGCGGATTTTTCTTTTTGGCGGCTCGACACGATATCGGCGCATCTCAACGGCGGCTTCGCCCGCGCCGCCGATCTGAAAGCCTCGGACGTGCTGACGGATATTTCCGGGACGGAAGATCTGATCGCGGCCGAAGAGAGCGCCGTCGCGCATATGAACGAGGATCACGCCGACGCTGTGCAGCTCTATGCCGCCAAACTCTGCGGGGCTGACGCCGGCAAGGCCGCGAGCGGTGAAGGCGGTGGCGGTCACTGGCGGATCACCGGGATCGACCCGGAAGGCCTCGACCTCGCGCGCAGCGACGCGACGCTGCGCCTGCCGTTTCCGCAGCGCGTCAGCGATGCTCAGCAATTGCGCAAAACGGTGGTGGAATTGGCAGCGAAAGCCCGGGCCGGCTGAAAAATAAACGGCTCGGATGCTCAGCCGCGGCAGCGGCGCGAGCGTCATCATCAATGCATTAAGACCTTGCGAGCAAGAACGTCGACGCTAACACGGCCGCCTCACGTTTTCGCTGCAGTGCAGCGTAACATAACGCCGGAACGCGGTAGGTATGCGGCAGTTAGGCTTGAGGACGGATGCGTCTTGGCAGATGCTAGGACGCTCGGTTATAGGGTCTCGCAGCCTGCGGATCGCGGGCGCATTTCCGGAGGCTAGGGTGGAAGAGACGGGCGTAAGAAACGGTGCCTATGGCGCCGATAAATTCGGTTTGACGGGCCTCAAAGCGGTCCATTGGAATCTCACCGCAGCTCCGCTCTACGAGCACTCGATCCGTAACGGTGAGGCGACCATCGTCGCGGGCGGCGCGCTGTGCGCCGAGACTGGCCATCACACCGGCCGCTCGCCGAAAGACAAACACACCATGGTCGATGCGACGACCGAGAACACCGTATGGTGGGACGGCAATCGCAAACAGAGCAAAGAGCACTTCGACAATCTCTACAAAGACTTTCTCGAACATGCCAAAGGCAGGACGCTCTACGCCCAAGACCTCTACGGCGGCGCTGATCAGAAATATCGCATCAAGGCCCGCGTCTTCACCGAACTCGCCTGGCACTCCCTCTTCATCCGTCAGCTTCTGATCCGTCCGGAACACGCCGAGCTCGCAAGCTACGTGCCGGACATGACCATCATCGACATGCCGTCGTTCAAGCCGGACGCCAAGCGTCATGGCGGTCGCGAAGGCTCCGATACGATGGTGGCGATCGATTTCACCCGTAAGATCGTGCTGATCTGCGGCTCGTCCTATGCCGGCGAGATGAAGAAGTCGGTCTTCACCACGCTCAACTTTTATCTGCCGGCGCAAGGCGTGATGCCGATGCATTGCTCGGCCAATGTCGGAAAAGCCGGCGACAGTGCGCTGTTCTTCGGCCTGTCGGGCACCGGCAAGACCACGCTCTCGGCCGACCCGAACCGCACCTTGATCGGCGACGACGAGACCGGCTGGTCGCCGGAGGGCATCTTCAATTTCGAAGGCGGCTGCTACGCCAAGACCATCAAGCTGTCGGCGGAAGCCGAGCCGCAGATCTGGGACGCAACCAATCGCTTCGGCGCGGTTCTGGAAAACGTCGTGTTCGATGCGCAAACCCGCATCCCGGATTACGACAGCGACAAGAAGACCGAGAACACCCGCTCTGCTTATCCGCTCGATTTCATCCCGAGCGCTTCGCGCACCGGCATTGCCGGGCATCCAAAAAACATCATCTTCCTCACCGCCGACGCGTTCGGCGTGATGCCGCCGATCGCCAAGCTCACGCCGGCGCAGGCGATGTATCACTTCCTTTCCGGCTATACCGCCAAAGTTGCCGGCACCGAAAAGGGCCTGGTCGGCGTTGAGCCGGAATTCTCGACCTGCTTCGGCGCGCCGTTCCTGCCGCGCCCGCCGGCGGAATACGGCCGGCTGCTGCGCGACTACATTGCCAAGCACAAGGTCGATTGCTGGCTGGTCAATTCCGGCTGGACCGGCGGTATCTACGGCGTCGGCCGCCGGATGCCGATCAAGGTGACGCGCGCTCTCGTCACCGGCGCGCTCGACGGCAGCTTGCGCAACGCGAGTTATCGCACCGACCCCTATTTCGGTTTCGCGGTGCCGACCTCGGTGCCGGGCATCGAGCCGCACATCCTCTACCCGCAGAAGACCTGGAAGGACAAAGCCGCGTTCGACGAGACCGCACGCAAGCTTGTCGGTATGTTCCAGAAAAACTTCACCAAATACGAAGGCACTGTGGACGCCGAAGTCCGCGCTGCCGCGCCCGAGATCCGCATCGCGGCGGAGTAACGGCGGACACAAATTTAGCTTATCACCTCGCAATGGCCGGGCTTTTGCCCGGCCATTTCTTTTTCTTTTGTCGCGACGTAATTCGCCAAGGGAACTTGCGCGGCCCCGTAGCCGGCTACAGCTCCCAATTCCCGTTGAACCTGCCCTCCATCCTTCCTGACTAAACGGTAGCGCGACAGTGAGCGCCAACACCGAGCAGCAACGGAACCCGGAGGAATATCATGAAGAAATTGCTCGCCCTTCTCGCAGCCTCGGCGATGGCGGCAACGCTCGTCAGCAGCAGCGCCTTTGCCTGGGACAATTGCGGTCACGGCTTCCACCGCAACTTCTCCAGCTTCTGTGTATCGAATTACGGCCGCTCATCCGGTTGTCCGTACGGCTATCACCTCGGCTGGAACGTGCACGCCTGCGTGCCGAATTGATCGACATAACGTCGTAGCCCGGATCGAGACGCGCTCAGTCCAGCAACGACCAAAAAGCCCAGCGTGCGTTTCGCGCACACTGGACCATCTCTTGTTCAGGCGGTCCATCGGCTCAGGCGGCCGGTTTCTGCATTTCGCGCCCGGCGCGGCGCGCCCAGTTTTCCCAGGCGCGATTGAGCGTGTAGTCATTGACACGGGCGACGATCTTGTCGACCTCACCCTTGGTGAGAAATTTGATCTCGCCCATTTTCATCGCTTCCATCTGCAGCTTGGCGCCGACCTCGAGATAGACCGAGACGAAGACGGCGTGACGGACCGAGCGGCCGACCACCGTAGCGCCGTGGCCGCGCATCAAGGTCGTCGGATTTGAAGCCAGGTGTTTCGCCAGATCGCGGCCCATCGCCATGTCGCTGACCAACAGCGTGGTGTCGCCGAATTTATCCTGCGAGTCCCAGATCGGCACGTCGTAGCCGCATGACGCGCACATATGCAGGAGCGGCTTGAGCTTCTTGCCGGTGACGCCGAACGGGATCACGCTCGGCGAGTGATTGTGGACCACAGCCTGCACGTCAGGTCGCGCCTCGTAGATCGCGCCATGGATGAAGCGCTCGAGGTATGGCGTGCGGCCACGTTCGTCGATCGCAGCGCCGTCGAGCGTATATTCGACGATGTCGTCCTTCTCGATGCGCTCCGGCGCCCGCGCCCGCGACAGCAGATAATGATCAGGCCGCTCGGGATGCCGCGCACTCACATGCCCGAAGGAATCGACGATCCCCTCGTTCGCCAGGACCCGGTTGGCGGTGACCAGTTCTTCGAGAATGAAATCAAGCTTACTCATTGCGGCAATGTCTCCACTTACACGTCTCCTACTTGCGGGTCGTTGCATAGCATGATCCCGAAAAGTGGGAACCGGTTTTCGGCCAGGATCATGCAGACTCAAATGCAATGCTATGATCTCGAAATGGGGAAACCGGTTTTTCGGACCGGACCCTGGCCCCCCAAATGCCGTGAGCCCCGGGCGCAGCACCGGTTCTTAGGCATGACCAATACGCAGTCGCGTCAGCAAGTCGCGGGACTTCCCCGCCGGGCCACGCTATGCCAAAAGCGCACGCCGAACGGCTAGGGATGGATCGTTTTTTGAGGTTTTTGCGAATGCTGCGACGTTTTCAATTCACCACTGTCCTCGGCGTGTTGGCCGCCGCCGGACTGGTTCAGCTGGGTTCGGCCACGTTGTGGAGCCACGCCCGGGCGGACGACGCCTATCCGGACCGGCCGATCCGGGTAATCGTCTCGGTACCGGCGGGCGGCGGTGTCGATACCGTGACACGGATGGTCACCGACAAGATGCGCCTGTCGCTCGGCCAGCCGTTGGTCGTCGAAAACCGGGCCGGCGTCGGCGGCAGCGTCGCCGCCGAAACGGTGTTCAAGGCCGATCCGGACGGCTACACGATCCTGGCGTCGCAGCCGTCGCCGATCACCACCAATCCGGTGCTCTACAAGTCGCTCAATTATGATCCGACGCAACTCGTGGGGGTCGCGATCATGTCGCATGTGCCGAACGTGCTGCTCGTGCGCAAGGATTTTCCGGCGAACAACGTTCAGGAATTGATCGCCTATGCCAAAGCCAATCCCGGCAAGATCAACTACGCTTCGCAAGGCATCGGCACGACGTCACACACAACCGCCGAACTATTCCAGACGCTCACCCACACCAAGCTCACGCATGTGCCTTACAAAGGCACCGCGCCTGCGATCAACGATCTGCTCGCCGGCAATGTCGACATGATGTTCAACGAGCTCGCCACCTCGATCGAATTGAACAAAGCCGGCAATGCGCGCATCCTCGCCGTGACGGTGAAGAAGCGCGTGCCGGCGATACCGAACATTCCGACCATGGAGGAGTCCGGTGTTCCGGGCTTCGACTCCGACACGTGGCACGCGCTGACCGCGCCGCCGAAAACGCCTGACGCGATCGTCGCCAGGCTCAATGCGGCCGCCAATACGGCGATGAAGGATCCCGCTTTGCTGCAGCACTTCCAGGAGTTGAGCATCAGCCCCGGCGGCGGCTCGCCGGCGGACGTCGCGGCCTTCATCAAGTCGGAGACGATACGCTGGGACGACGTCATTCGCGCCGCCGGCATCCAGCCGCAATGATCGCAATGACAATGCCGCTCGGTTCTGCTTCAGTGCGCTGAATGCAGACGCGGCTCGCCGGACTGTTCAACGACCGAGACACCGAACTCGCCGGCAAGATCGTCGGCATCTACGGCGTCTTGGTCGCCGCCAATGTACTGGCCTGGATCTGGGCGCTGATCGCGTTCCGCGACTATCCGGTGCTGATCGGCACCGCGTTTCTTGCCTATACGTTCGGCCTGCGCCACGCCGTCGATGCCGATCATATCGCGGCCATCGACAATGTGACGCGAAAGCTGATGCAAGAAGGCAAAAGACCGCTTGCCGTCGGCCTGTTCTTCTCGCTCGGCCATTCGACCATCGTGGTGCTGGCGTCGGCCGCGATCGCACTCGCTACCGCCGGGCTCGAAGGCCGCTTCAACATGCTCAAAGTGGTCGGCGGCGTGATCGGCACGAGCGTGTCGGTAATCTTTCTGTTTCTCGTCGCCGCGGCCAATTTCGTCATTCTCTGCTCGGTCTATCGCACGTTCCAGCGCGTGCGCCGCGGCGGCGCCTATGTCGAAGAAGACGTCGACCATCTGTTGGCGCGGCGCGGCTTGCTCGGCCGGTTGTTCCGACCGATGTTTCGTTTCGTATCGCGCAGCTGGCACATGTATCCGCTCGGCGTGCTGTTCGGGCTCGGCTTTGACACGGCGACCGAAGTCGGGCTGCTCGGCATTTCGGCGGCCGAAGCGTCGAAGGGCCTGCCGATCTGGTCGATCATGGTATTCGCGGCGCTGTTCACCGCGGCCATGTCGCTCATCGACACCACTGACGGCGTGCTGATGCTGGGCGCCTATGGCTGGGCGCTAACCAAGCCGGTGCGCAAGCTTTATTACAATCTCACCATTACATTCGTTTCGGTGCTGGTGGCCGTCCTGATCGGCGGCATCGAAGCGCTCGGACTCGTCGCCGACCGCATGAACCTCGAAGGCCCGTTCTGGTCCTTCATCGGTGCACTGAACGACAATTTCGGCAGCCTCGGTTATCTGATCATCGCCGTCTTTGTCGGCAGCTGGCTGATCTCGATCGCCATCTATCGCCTCGCCCGCTTCGACCGCCTGGAACCCGCAGGCTAGAGCGGGATAAGGTGAGATCCCGCTCTAGCTTTCCATTTGAGCATGATCTTATCGGAAAGCCGGTTCCCACCTTTCCGGATCATGCTCCGCCGGCCCTGGACGCCCACGCTTGGTTTGCCTAACGTTCACCGTCGGCGCGTGAACCAGCAAATAATCTTGCGAGGCGTCATGAGTTCAGACCAGGTCGTCAACGATATACCCGCGCGTTATTTGCTCGTGCTCGGCGCGGCTGCCGCTGATCTTTGGAGCGGGCTGCCGCCAGATCTGCAGCATATTTTGTTCGAGCGCGCCGTCATACTCGGCCATCAGCGCGAGCAGGATGAAAGCCTGCGCGAGCAATTGGCAAAATTTCTCCACGACCATCACGTCCGCACGCTGCCGCGTTAGATTTTTTGGTCAAGCATGATCCCTCCGAAGCCCGGTTCCCGCTTTTTTTGTGATCATGCTCATGGCGGCAAAGCGCCGCTTGTGATGGTATCCGCAAAGGTTACATATTCGGCGGGACGGAACAGGCGGCGATCGCGCCACAGGGACGAAAATGGCAGCTTATTCAAACGAGCCGGAGCGGCCCCGCGTCGAGCCGGAGATTCTTCCGCCCGACCGTAGCGGCCGCGCCGCGGGCGGCGACGGTTGGCCGCCCCACAGCTATGGCGCTGGCTCGCAGCGGATCTTTGTGACGCGGATCGGCCCGTTCGGCTTTGCACTGGCAATGCTGGTGGTCGGCCTGTTCGCCGCCGTCCTGCTGCTGCTTCTGATCGGGACGGCGCTGATCTGGCTGCCCTTCGTCGCGGCGATCCTGATCGTCGGCGCCGTCGTCGGGTTTCTGCGCCGGCTTTGACCGGCGCGCCATACACCGCGCGTTAACCGTGATCCTTTATGAATTGGTTAACCATACGCGCGCCGTGTGGTGTGAACCGCTGCCCGCACTTCGGCCAACGCCGGCGCCAAAGGTCGCGTGCAAGAGTTGGGTGTAAAAGTCCGTTGCAGTGCGCGTGGTGAATGCGAGTACTGAATGTTCGAAGCGCCGCGTCAGATCAGACCTGTAGCCGTCGGTGCCGGTGACGTCGGTATTGGCTTCGCCCCGCTCGCGCAGGTTGATTTCGGCAAAGTCCTCTCGACCGCGTGGCGCGGCAGGTGGACGATCGTCGCCTCGTCGCTGATAGCGCTCGCGCTTGCGCTGGTGTTTATCGCGGTGGCGCCGCGCCAATATACTGCGGCGACGCAAATCCTGATCGATCCGACCGATCTTCTCGCCGTCGGCAATGGTACGACGCCGTCGACGCCGCTCAGCGACGCGGGCCTTCTCCAAGTCGAGAGCCAAGTGCGCGTTTTGGGCTCGGACGCCGTGCTGCGCCGTGTCGTCACCGCATTGAACCTCGACAATGACACCGAATTTGCTGGCACGCGATCGCCACTGCGCGCCCTGGGCGACGACATCCTCAATGTTATCGGCTGGCGTCGAGATGCCTTTTCCGAGGATCGGACGCTTGCGGCGCTGACCGAGCTTAAGCGCCATGTCGTGGTCAGGCGCGACGAGCGCACCTATGTGGTCCAAGTCGACGTTACGACCCGCGATCCGGAAAAATCGGCGCGCATCGCCAACGCCATCGCCAACGCCTATCTCGCCGAGCAGACGCAGATCCGCGCCGATGCCGCGCGCCAGGTGTCGCAATCGCTGTCCGGCCGCCTGCAAGATCTTAGAGACCGCGTGCGCGAGGCCGAAGAAAAGGTCGAGGACTACAAAGCGCGCAACAACATGGTTGGCGCCAACGGCCTGCTGGTCAACGAACAGCAGCTCAGCGATATCAACAATCAGCTCGCCGCGGCACGTGTCCGCATCGCCGACGCCAAGGCGCGGCTCGATCAAATAACGTTGGTGCAGCGGACCAAGGACGAGAACGGCGCGTTTCCTGCCGCATTGCAATCGCCGACCATTACCGCGCTGCGCAGCCAATATGCCGAGATCATGCGCCGCGAGGCCGAGGAGTTGACGACACTTGGCCCGCGCCACCCCGCCGTTCTCGACATCCAGGCGCAGGCCGATCGGCTGCGGCACATGATCGACAACGAGATCGACCGTACCGCCGTTGCGGCGCGCACCGAATACGAAAGCGCCAAAGCGAGCGAGCGAACGATCGCCGATAATGTGAAGGCGCTCGAAGGTACGACCGTCGATACTAATCAGGCCATGGTCGGCTTGCGCGCATTGGATCGCGAGGCGCAGGCGAGCCGCGACCTCTATCAGGCCTTCCTGGTGCGCGCGCGCGAAACCGGCGAGCAGCAGCAGATCGACACCAAAAACATTCGTGTCATTTCGAAAGCCGACATGCCGCTGCGGCGGAGCTCGCCGCCGTCGAGCATTTTGATCGCGCTCGGCGCGCTGCTGCTCGGAGCAGCCACCGGCGCCGGCATCGTTCTGGTGCGGCCGCAGCCCGACGATGATGAGGTGCAGCAAGGCCGAGCCTGGCGGCAAAGGATCGGCGGCGCGGCCAAAGGTGCCGCGGTGGGTTTCTGGACCGGCGCCGATTCGGCAAAGATTCCGGTGCTCGCGGTCCTGCCGGCGGTCGACGTGTCGTTCGGCCTGAGTACGGTCGACGACCCCAGATCGCCCTTCGCCAAAGGCATCCACAAGATCTACGACGCGCTGCGTGAGGGCCACGCCCAGCCGGACAACCCGAGCGTCCTTATCGTCGCGCTCGATGCCGATGACGATTCCGCGACGGTGGCGCTGACGCTCGCGGCGCTTGCGGCCGAAAACGAACGTGTGTTGCTCATCGATGCCGATATCGAGCGCCGGACGCTGGCGGCAATCGACGCCGAACAAAGCGAAGCCGGCCTTGTCGATGTGGCAACGGGACGGCGGCGGCTGTCCGACGTGATCACCCGCGACCGCGAGACCAATATCAATCTCGCGTCCTTCGTATCGCCCGACAGCCGGCGCGAGGGCCGCATTGCCGAAGCCGATATCCGCCGCGCCTTCAATCAGACCAAGCGCTTCGATCTCGTGATCGTCGCCGCGATCGACGTAACGGGAGCGCCAAGCACGCGCTTTTTCGGCACGGTCGTCGATCATATCGTCCTGGTGGCGAAGGCAGACGAGCACGACGCAACCGCCGTTGCACGTCTGATCGGGCGGCTCGGGCTCGATGCAAAGAAAGTCCGCGGCGCAGTGCTGACCGGCGCCGACGCCTAACGGAGATAGCGGTGGCGCAGTTCGATATGCGCGTCTCGGCCGACACCGCGCCTCGCGCCGCGGTCAACGCCGATACGATCATCAGCAGCGTCTTGTTTGTCGCCGCGTTCCTCGCGGCGTGGATCTCGTTTCACCCATTTCAGAGCCTCGCCGAGCCGCCGCCGGCAGTCGTCGAAGGCGGTGACCTGGTCAATCAGATCGCCTTTTCCAGCCTGTTCCTCGCGCTTGCTGCATGGACCTGGTTTCACCAGCCGCAGCGGCTCGTGCTCCTGGTACGGCCGATCTTCGTCGCCCTGATCGTCTGGTGCCTAATCACCTGCCTCACCTCATGGGAACCCGCGCTCGCCGCGCGCCGCTTCGCCTTCGCGCTGGTTCTGCTCGGCATCGCAACCATGGTGCTGCTATTGCCGAAGAATGTCCGCCATTTCAGTGATCTGATGGCCGCTGTGGCGCTGATCATGCTCGTCGCGTGCTATCTCGGCGTGTTGCTCGTGCCGCAGCTTGCCGTCCACCAGGTGACCGATTTTCTGGAGCCCGAACATGCCGGTAATTGGCGCGGCGTATTCCCGCACAAGAACCAGGCCGGCGCGGTGATGGTGATGATCGTCTTCATCGGCCTGTTCGTCGCGCGCATGCGCAGCCTTGCGCTCGGCGGCCTGATCACCGCGCTGGCTCTGATCTTTCTCGGCTTTTCGCAATCGAAAACCGCGATCGGCGTCATGCCGCTCGTCTTCATCCTTGCCGGCATCATCAGCCGCAGCCGCCGGCCCACGGCCGGGATCGCGCTCGTTGTCGTCATCCTCGCCGCGTTCAATTTGTTCTCGGTCGGCACCGTCATTTTCGAGCCGGTGCGCAAGCTCGTGGAAATGGTGATGCCGGACGCCACCTTCACCGGGCGAACGGAGATTTGGGAGCTCGGCGTTCAGGCCGTCGCCCAGCGACCGATCACCGGCTATGGCTTCTCATCGTTCTTCGGCACCGACGAAGTCGTCTACGGACTCGGCGAGAATGCGAGCTGGGCCAACGCCGCGACGGATGCGCACAACGCTTATCTCAATCTGGCGCTGACCATCGGCCTGCCCGGCCTGTTGCTGACGATCCTCTGGGTCGTGATACTGCCGGTCGCCGATTTCTATCGCCTGCCGGCGGACCCCGAAGAGGCGCCGCTGCAACTGCTGTTCCTGCGCGTGTGCCTCTACGGCATCTATTCGTCGTGTTTTGAAAGCTCGATCTTTCAGCAAGTCGGCGAAGTCTGGTTCTTCTTCATGGTATCGGCGTTCGGCCTGCGTTACGCGTCGCTCGCGAGGGCGAAAACCTAGCGGTCGAATTGCGGCGCGGCTTTCGGCGTGCCGAGACCCAAAGCGCGCATCAGTTCGGGATCCGGCAAAGGATCGCTCTCGCGCACGTAGAGCCCGAACGGATCGTCGCGCAGCACATAGGCCGTCCAGCCCCAACCGTGGCCGGCAATGCTCGCTGAGGCATCGTGGAGCCAGCGGGCGCGTGAGGCGCGGTCGAACTGGGCGCCGTCAACGGTCTCTTTCATGGCGCCGAATTCGGTGAAGACGATGCGGTCGGACGGAACTTGCTGCCGGCTCTGCCAGTCGGCGACGCGGCTCATCCATTCCTCGATCTGCTTGGGCCCTTGTCCTTGCGAAAAATATTTTTCGATTTCCGCGTCGGCCTTCGCTTGCGCCGCTGACGGATCAGCGCCCGCCGGAAGCGTCATGGTCTGCATGCGCTCGAGTGTCATATCGAGCGTCTTGTCGATATTTCCCGCTGCGGCCGGATAGGGTACGCCGATAGTGCCGGCGAGATAGGGCTCCGACCACGTCGCACTCTGATGGGTGAACAGGAACGGATAGTAGAAGTGGATGCTGACGAAGTTGCGTTCGTCGTGCAGCAAATCGGTGTCGAGATCGGCAAGGCCTTCGATATTCGACCAGCAGCCGCCGGTCAGGAACAGCGGCAGTTGCGTCGAGATGTGCCGGATGCTCTCGATCATGACTTGCTGATAGGCGCTCCAATCGGTGCCGAACACGACCCGGCATTTCGACTGCGGCTCGTTCATCGGCTCGAGCGCGACAAGGCCGGAACGGACGGTCGCGAGCGCGCGCGCCACGCGCTCGACCTCGGCCGAATAGGCGCGGAATTTCGGTCCATCGAGACCGTCGAGATAAGCCTCCGGCAATTGGTGCTGCAGCGACGGCGGAAACAGCGTCACCAGTACGGCAAGCCCATGCCGGTTGATCTCCGACACGACCGTGACCAGTTGCTCGAGAATTTTGCGGCGCTGTCCCTCGTCGCCCTGCATCAGTGGGCCGACATCGAGCGGCACCCGCATGTGATCGAAGCCGATCCGATGCAATTCGTCGAAATCGAACAATTTGAGCGCCGCGAGCGGATCGGGAAAAGCCGGAACGGCATAGGCTTTGGCCGCGCCATCGCCGGTCGTTGCCGGAAATTCAAAGAATTCGACGAGCGTCGCGCCGTGCTTGAAGGTGGGCGTGACGGTGTCGGCGGCGCAAAGCGTTTGAACGGAAACCGCAAGCATCACGGTGCCGGCGAGCGCGACGGATGGCCACGCCCGCCGCATCAAGATTCTTCCGCCGCCGGCCGCAGGCCGGACACATGGCGCCGATCGGGCCGCCGATAGGTCTCGAACAGGCTCAGATAACTTTCGATCATGCGCTGCCGCGAATATTTGCGCGCGATGGTGCGAGCAAAATTATTGACGACAAAGGGCGCAGGCGGCGCCGCAAGCGCCCGGCCGATGGCCGAGATCCACCCCTCGATATTCTGCGGCGCGACGAAAGTGACCGGCTCCGATCCGTCGGCATGCAGCACTTCGCGCAGCACCGGCAGATCGGCAACCACCATCGGCATTCCCGCCATGGCGGCTTCCGCCGCCGCGATGCCGAAAGTTTCCCAGATCGAGGGGAACACGAACAAATCGGCCGCGGCATAGAGATCGGCAATGTCCTGCGCCTGCAGGGCGCCGAGCATGTGCAGGCGCGTCTCGATGCCGAGCGTCACCGCGAGCTCGTGGAACGCATCGTCCATCGCGCCGGCGCCGGCAATCGCGAGATGCGCTTGCGGCAAGCAGGCCAGCGCGCGAATGAGCACATCCTGGTTTTTCTGCTCGGTCACCCGCCCGACATTGAGAAGCAGCGGCTGTGATTGCGGCAAGGCAAAGCGCCGGCGCGTCGCCTCGCGACTCTCTTGCGGCGCCGGCGCATCCAGGCCGTGCTCAATCAGGATCAGCGAGCGGCGGTAGCGCCGCGGATAGCGCGCATATTCGGACCAGGTGCTGGCGCTATTAACGATATTGGCGGAATAGAGCCCCAGCGTGCCGGCTATCAGGTCCATGAACCGCAACAACCGCGGCATTTCAGCCGGCGTGCAGGTTTGGTGAACGACGCGCAAGCGGCAGCCGCTGAGCCAACCGACGACGCCGACCAGAACCGAGGCGGTCGACTGATAGGCGATCAGCGCGTCGAAACCGCCACGCCAGATCAGGCGCATCATGCTGATGACGCAGCCAAGCTTGACGAAGGCCGAGATACCGGAACGCGGATAGAGACATTCCGTCTCGATGCGAAAGTGCTGCGGCGCCAGCCCTTCCCCGATCATGCGGGCCAGGGTCTGCACGCCGCCGCATTCACCATCGTGGAGGATTTGTAGAATACGCATCACATCCCGCTTGCAACGACCGCCCCGCGCGCGATTGGTTCTTTGATCCCGCGGCGACGCCTTAACGATACTCCGTGATGCGCTGTCGTACCGACTTCTCCTCGCAGCAACAATTGCTTATCACGCGGAATGCTTAACACCACCGGCCTGCTTTATCTGAGCGCACGCGCAGTGTCGGCGGCGGGAAATCTGTTCGCCGTCGCCATCTTCTCGCGCATGGCGGGCCCGGCGGAATACGGCCATTACGTCTTCATCTTCGCTTGGTCGCTGATCGTCTATGGCTTCGGCGCACAGTGGATACGCTTTGCCTATTTCGGCGTTTACCATCTCGACCGTTTCGGCGAATACATCGCCTCGCTGGCGCGGCTGCTGGCCGCCGGCATTGCTGTGGTCGCGGTCGTGCTTGTTGCGATCGGATGTTTTGGCCTGTTCGAGCCGAGCTTCCTGGTCGCGGTCTTCGCCCTGGTTTGCGGCATCGCAGTCTATGAGGCCGCCTTCGAGGTCGCCCGTACGCTCTTGAACGCACGCGGCGCATCGCTGTCCATGATCCTGCGCACCGTGTTGATGGTGGGGTTCGGCAGCGCCACGCTCTATCTCGGCGGCGGTGCGCTCGGCCTCGCGCTCGCCATTGCGCTTGCGCATCTGATCGCCGCGGCGCCGTCGCTTGCCACCTTTTCGCAGGTGCGCTGGTCGCATTCGTCGCGGGCCGCGGCCTTGCATATCGTCAGCTACGGCTGGCCGCTTCTTCTGTCGTTCGGCGTCACCGCGGTCGGCCAGAGCATCGACCGGCTCCTGCTTGCGCATTATCTCGGCCTGGCGACGCTCGGCTCCTATGGCGTCGTCGCCGATGTCTTGCGGCAGAGCTTCACCGTGCTCGGCGAGGCAATCATCCTCTCGCTGGTCACAGTGGCGAAGACTCAGGCCAATCGCGGCGACGCCGACGGCGCCAACCAGACGCTGCAAAAAGCCTTCAATGCCTGTCTCGCCGCGGCTACTTTCGGCGCGGCCTTCTTCATCGTCTTCGGCGATGCCGTGCTGCGCGTCGTGCTGCAGCCGGACTTCGTCGCGCCGATGCAAGATCTCATTCCGATCTTCGCCATCGCCTTTGCATTTACGACCATGCGCAATTTCTACTTTGCGCAAGTGATCTATTTCACCAATGCCAGTTATCTCGAGCTCATCGTGGCGCTGTTGTTTCTCGGGGTTTCCACGGCTTTGTCGGTCGTCATGGTCCCGCTCTACGGCCCGCGCGGCGCAGCCCTGGCCCTGATGGTGGCCTGCATCTTCTCCTGCGTCACCTTCATGCTGCTGGGCCGGCGCTGGTACCGCATGCCGATCGATCTCACCGCGCTCGCCGTCATGCCGATGCTCGCCGCTTTGTTTGTATTCGGCGCACATGCCGCCGCCGAATTGGTCACCGGGCGGACGCTGGTCCTCTTTGTCGATGCCGCGATCTTCGCGGTCTGCGGCGGCTTTGCGATCCGTCATTTCGGCTTGCTCAACTTACCGTCAGGCGATGTCATCCCCGAAAGCGCAACGGTGCTGTAAGTGATGGAACCCTTGAGTGTCGTTTTGCGGACGCCCCAGCCGCAATTCCGCCGCCGGCAGCCGCGCCATGCCGAATTTCTGGGCCTGCCGTTTTCGCTCTTACGGCAGCCGGAAGTGGTCCAGCTGATCGCCGAGCAAGGCGGCGCTCCCTATCGCTACATCGTCACGCCCAATGCGCATCACGTCGTCACCATCTACAACGCTCCGGGGCGCCTGTTGCCGATCTACCAGGAGGCGTGGCTGTCGCTGTGCGATAGCCGCATCGTGCGCGCGCTGGCGCGGTTTAATCGGCTGCCGCTGCCGCTGGTGACCGGCAGCGATCTGGTGGCGACTCTGCTTCGAGCGCTCGACGCGAGCGACAGCGCGCACACACCGCGGCGTATTCTCGTCATCGGGCCGCAGCGTGACGCGGAAGATGTGCTGCGGGCAGCCTATCCAAATCTCGACATCGCCGTGTTGTCCGCACCCGCAGCGCTCGGGCAAAATGTCGGGCGGCGGCGCGCCGTGGCGCGCGCTTGCTGGAACCGGAGCTGGGATATCGCGCTCGTATGCGTCGGCTCGCCGGCGCAGGAATTAATCGCGCGCGACCTCGCCGAACTCGGCTGCAAATCCGGCATCGCGCTCTGCGTCGGCGCTTCGATCGACTTTCTCACCGGCAAGAGCGTGCGCGCGCCGCTCTTGCTGCAGAAAATGGGTCTCGAATGGGCCCATCGGCTGTCGCGCGAGCCAAGACGCCTCTGGCGCCGTTATCTGATCGAGTCGCCACGCATCTTTCGTATCTTTATGCTGGAACGCGCGAAGTTCAGCCGCTGACTGTAAAATCTGGATCGCCCCGAAACCTACATCGCCCGAATGTAGCCGATCGCCTTGAGTGCGTCGCGTATCGGCAGGCATTGCATATTCTCGGCATGAACCGCAGCGATGGCGTCCTCGAGCAGGCGCGGCGAACAGCCGATCCAGCTCGGCGTTTCAGCGACATCGTGGGTGGTAAAGATCAGCCAGCCGTTGCGCTCGCGGGTTTCACGCACAACGCGCCGCAGCTTGTCCGGCGTCAGAGTCCGGTCGTAAAGGTCGATCGTCCGCAACATGCCAAGATCGGCAGTGCCGGCATTGATGCCTTGATAGACGCCGCGGCAGCTGTCGAAGCGCTTTTGCAGCTGCATCTTGCGCGGCAGCGAGGCGCGGCCGAACGGATAGCAAAAATTGGTGAGGGCGATGCCGGGGCACAATTCTCGCAGGCGGCGCAGATTCTGTGCGCATTCCTCGTCCATGCGCTGCGCATCCAAATCTTCGACGCGCACGTGCGAGAAGGTGTGGCAGCCGATTTCGTGGCCGGCATCGTAAAGCGCACGGACCTGATCCGCGCCGATCACGCGCCAATAGGCGTCCTCGTGGCCGCAGGTCCCGCTCGCCACGTAAAAAGTGCCGTGCAAGCCGCGCTGTTCAAGCAGCGCGGCGCCGTTGATGTAAGCGGAGTCTGGAACGTCATCGAAAGTGAAGGTCACAAGCGGCGCCGGATTGCGCATCACCAACGCCTTTGAGCGCGCATAGCGCGCCGCGCGCCGCAGAACGCCTTTCACCAAGGGCTTCAGTAGTGGCTGCGTCATGATACGCCCGCGACGGCAAGCATGCCGTTGGTCCGCGCCGGCACGACATTAAGCTCGCCGGCGATTTCCAAAAATCTGTCGGCTGCGCGTTGCGCCGTATAATCGAAGCCGCGACCGCGCAGCGTGCCGCGCTCGGGCTTGTCAATAAGCGCGCTAGCAATGGCTTTGGCCAGCGCCTGCGCATCGCCGACCGGAGTCAGCGTGCCGAAACGGCCGCCCTGCAGAATTTCGAACGGCCCATAGGGACAATTGGTCGACACGACCGGCGTGCCGCAGGCCAGTGCTTCGATGAGCGCGTTGCACAGACCCTCATAGATCGAGGTGCATACGGCGACGCGCGCACGCATCATGAAGGCAAACGGATCGGCGACCTGTCCGACGAAGGCGATGCGGTCGGCGAGGCCGAGTTCGCGCACGAGTGTTTCGAGCGCGGAACGCTGAGCGCCGTCGCCGACGACGGCAAGGCGCCAGTTCAGATCAGCCGGCATCAGCGCCATCGCGCGGATCAATGTGCGCTGGTCCTTCTCCGGCGAGAGGCGGCCGACGCAGACGATGAGACCTTGCTCGCGACCGGTTTCGCCGTCCCATTGTGCAAGCCGTTCGGCGACCGCCGGCGGAATAACGGCATTGGTGAGCATCACCGAGATTCGCTCATCCGGCACCGCAAAATTTTCGCGCAGATCGCGCCGCGCACCTTCGGTGAGCGCGACGATGCGATCGGCGTAACGATAGAACCGGTGCAACAACCGATAGGCGATGCGGTTTTGGGCATAAGGATCGTGGCGCTCTGCAAACGATGGGCTGCCGACTTCGCGCAGGACAACCTTGGGCCGTTTACGCCGCGGTAATGTGCGTGCTGCGATCAGAGTACAAAGATTGAGGCTCGCCTCGGAACTGATGACGGCCGCCGGCCTGAGATCGCGCAGCGAACGGCGCAGACCTAAAACGGCGTAACGGATATGTTGGCCGGGAACTTCGACAACGGGAATAGACGGATCGAGCAGCGATCGCAGCGGACCCTCAGGACGAAGCGTCAGGATGGTAATGCGAGCGCCTTTGCCGGCGAGCGCATTGCAAAGCAGGATCATATCCCGCTGCGCGCCGCCGCCTTCGAAGGCACGCAGAACCACCGCGAAATCAAGAGTTCGAGCGTCAACAGTGTTGGACCGTGACACCACGTGGGCCTAACGCTTTCCCGCTGCAAATCCAGAAGTTTTCAGGCGGAATAGCCATCAGCTTTATGCGCGGATCAAGCGGCAAATACGGCTTTATTCTCGTGTTAAGCCAGCAACGTTAATTACCGCGAACGCCTCACCTTAATTAACTTTAATCCTACAGTCATTGTGCTGTATCGCGGCCGGGGTTACTTCGGAAGGCGGCGGACCAGTTGGCGCTGATTTTGCTTCATTGGATCGCGAGACCATGTTCCGGCGGTGATGGGAATAAAGCTGACGGCGGCGAGTTAAGCAGGACACAGATCGCACATGACGACCGAGATGACCGCGAAAAACTCCCGGCGCACGATCTTCACGGTCATTGGGGCCGTCGTGCTTTGCGCGATCGTTGGGCTCGGCTTTTACCGTCACGGCAGCACGCAGGCGGCAACGCCGACCGCGTCACCGGCGATTCCGGTCACCGTTACCCAAGCCGCGCAACGCGACGTGCCGATCTATTACGATGCGCTCGGCACCGTGCAGGCGCTCAATACCGTTGCCATCCGCGCTCAGGTCAACGGACAGATTATCTCGATCGATTTCCGCCAGGGCCAGGAAGTCCATCAGGGCGACGTGCTGGCGAAAATCGATCCAGCGCCGTTCAAGGCCGCTTATGACCAAGCGGTGTCGAAGAAGAGCCAGGACGAAGCGACCCTGATCGACGCACAGAAGGATCTGGCGCGCTTCAAGACGCTGGTGCAGCGCGACTATGAGACTCAGCAAAACGTCGATGCGCAACAGGCCAAGGTCGATCAAACAAAATCGCTGATCGACGCCGACCAGGCGGTGATCGAAGCGGCGCAGACGCAACTCAATTACGCCACCATCACCGCGCCGATCAACGGCGTCGTCGGCTTCCGTCAGGTCGACCTCGGCAACATCATCCATACCAACGACATCGGCCCGCTGACCGTGCTCACGCAGATCAAGCCGTGCACCGTCATCTTCACGCTGCCGCAGAACGATCTCGGCCCGGTGCGCGAAGCCATGTTGCAAGGCACGGTTCCGGTCGTCGCTTTCGACCAGGACGACAAGCAGCAGCTTGCCGAAGGCCGCCTGCTTCTGATCAACAATCAAATCGATCAGACGACCAGCTCGATCCAGCTCAAGGCGGAATTCCAGAACCAGGATGAGAGGCTGTGGCCCGGCGAGTTCGTCCGCATCCGCATTTTGATTCAAACACGCAAGGATGCGATCACAATCCCGCCGGTCGCGGTGCAGCACGGCCCGAATGGGCTTTACACCTGGGTGGTCAAGCCGGACAACACTGTCGACCAGCGCACCATCGAAACCATCCCGGTCAACAACAGCGACACCACGATCGTCACCAAGGGAATTGCGGCCGGCGAGCGAGTCGTCGTCAACGGCCAATATCGGCTGGATGTCGGATCGCGCGTCAACGCCACGGCCCAAACGACGATCCCCTCCACGACGCAATCACCGGCGGGCGGCCCGGATAAGTCCTGATGAACATATCCGAACCGTTCATCCGCCGGCCGATCGCAACATCGCTGCTGATGAGCGCGCTGGCGCTGGTCGGTATCGTCGCCTTTCCGCTGCTTCCGGTCGCACCGCTGCCGCAGGTCGACTTTCCAACCATCCAGGTCACCGCGCAATTCGCGGGCGCGAGTGCCGATACGATGGCGGCAACGGTGGCGACGCCGCTTGAAGAGCAATTCGGCCAGATCGCCGGCGTCACGCAATTGACCTCGAACAGCGTGCTCGGCACCAGCGTCATCACGCTGCAGTTCGATCTCAGCCGCAATATCGACGGCGCCGCGCAGGACGTGCAGGCCGCGATCACCGCCGCGGGCAAGACGCTGCCGCAAAATCTGACCGTGCCGCCTTACTATAAGAAGGTGAACCCGGCCGATACGCCGATCCTGATTCTTGCCGCCCATTCCGATACGCTGCCGCTCACCTCAGTCGACGATTTCGCCGAGAACGTTCTGGCGCAGCAGATTTCGCAGATCAGCGGCGTGGCTCTGGTCAATATCGGCGGCCAGCAGAAACCGTCGATCCGCGTCCAAGTCGATCCCGCCAAATTGCAGGCGCGCGGACTGACACTCGAAGACGTGCGCGGCGTGCTCGGCACGGCAACGGTCGACGCGGCCAAAGGCGCGGTCAACGGCGCGCTGCAAACCTTCACCATCTCGACCAATGACCAGCTGACGCAGCCGGAACAATATGACGACGTCATCATCGGCTATCGCGCCGGTGGGCCGATCCGCATCCGCGATGTCGGCCATGCGGTCGTCGGGCCGCAGGACATTACCCAGCGGGCGCTGGCAAGCGTGCCGAGCGGTATCACGCCCGGCATTCTGCTGATCATCTACAAGCAGCCGGGAGCCAATGTCATCGGCACGGTGGACACCATTCGAGCGGCCATGCCGCGGCTCGCCGCGATCGCGCCGCAAGGGCTGAAGGTCGACACCATCATCGACCGCACCCAGACCATTCGCGCTTCGGTCAAGGACGTCGAGTTCACGCTCGCCATCACCATCGGCCTCGTGGTGATGGTGATCCTGGTGTTCCTGCGCAACATCCGCGCCACGCTCATTCCAAGCGTCACCGTGCCGCTGGCGCTTCTGGGTTCCACGGCGCTGATGTATCTGTTCGGCTTCAGCCTCGACAATCTGTCGCTCATGGCGCTGACCATTGCCGTCGGCTTCGTCGTCGATGACGCCATTGTCGTCGTCGAGAACATCTATCGCCATCTCGAGGCCGGCACCTCGCCGATGCAGTCGGCGTTGAAGGGCGCAAGCGAAATCGGCTTCACCGTGGTGTCGATCAGCGTGTCGCTGGTCGCCGTGTTCATCCCGCTGCTCTTGATGGGCGGCATTATCGGACGCTTGTTCCGTGAATTCGCCATCACTGTCACCGCCTGCATCGCCGTGTCCGTCATGGTATCGCTGACGCTGACGCCGATGCTGGCGTCACGCTTTCTCGCTGCGGAATCCGAACATCACGGCCGCATCTACAACACCATCGAGCGGGGCTTCGAAGCTCTGGTCAACGGCTATACAAAAGGTCTCGACATCGTCCTGCGCCATCAGTTCATGACTTTGATGGCGTTTTTTGCGACCATGATCTGCACCGCCGTGTTGTTTGTCGGTATCCCCAAAGGCTTTTTCCCGGTTCAAGACACCGGCGCCATCCAGGGCATCGCCTATGCGGCGCAGGATGTCTCGCCGGACCGCATGCGCGGCATCCAAGAGCAGCTGTCCGCGGTGCTGGCGCGCGACCCCGATATCGCGGCCTTCGGGTCGTTCTTCGGCAATGGCGGTGGCAATACGCTCAACACCGCACGCTTCTTCATTGCGCTCAAGCCGCGCGACGAGCGCAAAGCGACCGCAATTAACGTCATTAACCGGCTGCGGCCGCAACTGGCCAAGGTCGAGGGCGTTCAGCTGTTCCTGCAGCCGTCGCAGGACATCACCGTCGGCGGGCGCATTTCGGCGGGCCAATACCAATTCACGATGCAAGACCCGAGTTTCGGCGAGCTGAGTGCCTGGGCGCCGAAAATGCTCGCCAAGCTGAAGACGCTGCCGGAGCTGGCCGACGTCTCGACCGATCAGCAGACCAATGCGCCGCTGCTCGCCGTGACCATCAATCGCGATGCCGCGGCGCGCTTCGGCATTCAGGCGCAGGAGATCGACGCGACACTGAACGACGCGTTTGGCCAGGCCGACGTTGCGCAATATTTCACGCAAGTGAGCTCTTATTTCGTTGTGCTCGAAATCCTTCCCGAACTGCAGAAGGATCCGAATTCGCTGAACCAAGTCTACGTCAAGGCGCCGTTGACCGGACAGCTCGTGCCGCTGTCGACGCTGGTCAACTTCAACACCAATACCGTCGGCCCGCTTTTGGTCTCGCATCAGTCGCAATTCCCGGCGGCGACACTGTCGTTCAATCTGAAGCCCGGCGTGGCGCTCGGCGACGCGGTGACAGCCATCCAACAGGCCGCGGACGACATGGGCATGCCCCCGACCGTCATCACCGGCTTCCAGGGCAATGCGCAGGCGTTCCAGACCTCGCTGTCGAGCGAGCCGGTCCTGATCGCGGCGGCGCTTGTGGTCGTCTATGTGATCCTCGGCGTGCTCTACGAGAGCTACGTCCATCCGCTGACCATTCTGTCGACGCTGCCGTCCGCGGGCGTCGGCGCCTTGCTGGCGCTGTGGCTCGGCGGCTTCGACCTCTCGGTGATCGGCATCATCGGCATCATCCTGCTCATCGGCATCGTGAAAAAGAACGGCATCATGCTGGTCGACTTTGCCATCACGCGCGAGCGTGAAGGATTCATGCCGGAAGCCGCCATCCGTGCCGCATGCTTGCTGCGCTTCCGCCCGATCATGATGACGACCATGGCGACTTTGTTCGGCGGCTTGCCGCTGATGCTCGGCACCGGCTCCGGCTCGGAGCTGCGCCAGCCGCTAGGCTACGCGATGGTTGGCGGCTTGATCGTGAGCCAGATGCTGACCCTGTTCACCACGCCGGTGGTCTATCTCTATCTCGACCGCCTACAGAACTGGCTCAATGGCGGGAAATCGCACCACGCCGACACCGACGCGGCGCCGCCCGAAGAGATCATGCCCGTCGCGGCCGAGTGACGCCGCCACCGAAACGTCGCGTTGCACCCGCTGTTGCGGCGCACAAAGCCTAAACTACACCTTATTGTGAAGGTGACAGCGCCTAAGCCGCGGCTTGCCGCGTGCAACCCGGCGCGGTGGCATTATATTGGACATAGGGAAGAACGCTCGGGCGCTTTGCGGCCCCGGCCGCCACTGCGGCCCGAACCAAAACGGTTCAGGATCCAATTTCGATTGGGTCCAGGAGGAGCAGCATGTCCCATTCGCATATTCTTACCGGCGAGAACTTGAGCCCGGCACGGCCGGTCATTCGTCGCATCTCGCCGTCCGATCTCTATCAGTCGCTGAAAAGCGGCATCGATGATTTTCTGGCCATGCCGAGCCACGCTATTTTTCTATGCGTGGTCTATCCGGTGCTTGGCCTGTTTTTGATCGCGCTCACGCTCGACAATTCGATGCTGCCGCTGGCGTTTCCGACCGCGGCGGGCTTCGCGCTGATCGGGCCTATCGCCGCCATCGGTCTCTATGAGTTGAGCCGGCGCCGCGAAGCGGGGCTCGACGCCTCATCGAGCCATGTTTTCGACGTGCTGCATTCGCCGTCGCTCGGCGCCATCATCGCGCTCGGCGTGCTCTTGACGGCGATCTTTCTGATCTGGCTCGCGGTGGCCGAGGCGATCTATATCGCCAATTTCGGCTACGGCGGACCGGGCACCTTCCAGCAATTCGTCCACAATGTCTTCTTCACGCAGTCCGGTTGGACGCTAATCGCCGTCGGCACCGGTGTCGGCTTCCTGTTCGCGGTGGTGGCGCTGACCATCGGCGCGATCTCGTTTCCGCTCTTGCTCGATCGCGATGTCGGCGCCGCCGTGGCGCTCGCCACCTCGATCCGCGTCGTCGCCGCCAATCCGGGCACGATGGCGCTGTGGGGCTTCATCGTCGCCGCGCTGTTGCTGATCGGCTCGATCCCGTTTTTCATCGGACTGACTGTGGTGATGCCGGTGCTCGGCCATGCCACGTGGCACCTTTACCGCAGAGCGGTCGAGCCCGACCCCAATCCGCGGCCGGATTTCAAGCCTCCCGAGCGGACGCCGCGGTCAGCGGCGGATTTTCCGGCAGCGCTGTTCCCGACACGGCGATAGGCACCTGGTCAAAATGGGGCGGCCCGCATTCAGGACCGCCCCGGCTCAAATCGGTAAATCGCCGCGACCCCTCACCAGTTGTAGATCATCTGATTGTAGCCGGTGCTGCCGCCACCGGTGAGTGAGGGATCGTCCGAATTGACCGGGACGCTCCTCTGCGAAACCACGTCGTACAGCAGACGATTGGTATGGTGCGCTACCAGTCTGGCACGGCTTCCTTGCGCCGATGCCGGCGCGACCAAGCCCATAGACATGGCCATGGCCGCGACGACCAGGACCGATATTGAGGCGAATTTCACAACACGGATCATGCACTTTCTCCTGATACCCGGCACTACCAACGCTCCCCGCCTCCCGCACTAACGGCGCCAACGCCTGGAAATTCCATCACAAGCCGATGACGGATTTGTCATCCGCTGCTAAAGCCTTATCATGCTGACACTTCCACCTGCCGGTTCCTGTCGCGTATGCTTGATCTCGGCCAGAGCTTTATCGGAAGCGTCGCCCGCGATCCGGACGCGCTGGCGATCGTTGATGGCGCGCTCCGCCTGAGCTACGCGCAATGGTATCGGCGCATTTCAGCCGTCGTCGCCGGATTTGACTCACTCGGCCTCAAGCCGGGCGATCACCTCGTCACCGTGCTGCAGAATCGCTTCGAAGCGGCGACGTTGCATTGGGCCTGCCAGTTCGCAGGCCTCATCATCACGCCGGTAAACTGGCGCTCGACCGCGCAGGAACTCGACTTCTTTCTCGAAAACGCCGAGGCCAAGGCCGTCGCCTATGAAGAAGCGTCCGCGGCGGCGGTTGCTGCATCGGTGGCGGCGCAAAAGATAACGCGCATCGCGCTCGATAGGGCGCAACCTTCCGACGTCGCTTTTGCCGCGCTTGCGTCGCGCGACGCGGCGGACGCCATGCCGCGCGCCGATGCACGAGCCTGGTCGGTGATGCTCTACACGTCCGGCACTACGGCCAAACCCAAAGGCGTGCCGCGCCGCCAGCAGGCCGAACGCGCGGCGGCGGTCGCCCATGTGGCGCAGAATCTTTACGCGCAT
The DNA here is from genome assembly GCA_963746715.1 of uncultured Alphaproteobacteria bacterium. GTDB lineage: Bacteria > Pseudomonadota > Alphaproteobacteria > Rhizobiales > Xanthobacteraceae > BOG-931. The sequence goes on from CAVVCW010000015.1 coordinate 366,840, forward strand.
GGCGAGCGTACGCTCGGCGTCATGCCGCTTTACCACACCATGGGCGTGCGCTCGCTGCTCGCCATGTCGCTGATCGGCGGCGCCTTTGTCTGCTTGCGCCGTTTCGATGTCGCCGAAGCATTGAAGGCCATCGCCGCGGATCGCGTGACCAATCTTTATCTGGTGCCGACGCTCTACCACGACCTCGTCTATCACTCGCAATTCGCGGCGAGCGATGTCAGCTCAGTCCGCAAGCTCGGCTTTGCCGGCGCGCCGATGACGGATGGGCTCCTCAAGAAGCTACAAGCCGAATTCAAGCCGGATTTGTTCGTCAATCATTACGGCTCCTCGGAGATCTACACCTTCACCATCGACCAGAATGCGCCAAAGAAGCCCGGCTCTGCAGGCCGTGCCGGCCTCAACCAGATGGTGCGCGTGGTGAAGCTTGGCGTCGCCTCAGTCGCCGACATTGCCGCCGTCGGCGAGGAAGGTGAAATCATCGCGCTTCTTGCCGGCGATGAATCCTTCGAAGGCTATTGGCGGCGGCCGGACGCCGACGCCAAAGCGCTACACGACGGCTGGTATTTCACCGGCGATGTCGGCTTTGTCGACGGTGACGGCGATCTCTTCGTCACCGGCCGCGTCGATGACATGATCATCACCGGCGGCGAGAATGTCTCGCCGGTCGAAATCGAATCCTGCCTGTCGCTGCATGCCGCGGTATCCGAAGTCGCGGTCATCGGCATACCTGACGAGCGCTGGGGCAAGGTGGTCGCCGCCTTTATCAAGCGCCGCGCCGCCGTCGAAGCCGACGAACTTGACGCCTATTGCCGCTCGTCCGGGTTGGCCGGCTTCAAACGGCCGCGGCGCTATGTCTTTGTCGCGGAAATTCCGAAATCGCCGGTCGGCAAGCTCTTGCGAAGGAAGCTCGTCGCCGGCGAATACACCACCGAAGGCTCCTCTTCTTGCGTCTCACCATCACGCCAGCAAGGTACGACCGCATGACTTTGTTTTCCGATCCGCGTTTGCAAAAGCTCGACGGTTTCCGCGTTGAGATCGATCCCGAACGCGAACGCGCCGATATCGTGCTGGACCGGCCGCCGCTCAATGTCATCGAGATGGGGCAACGCGATCAGTTGCGGCTCGTTTTCGAGGCGCTGGACGAGGACGCCCGCGTGCGCGTGATCGTGCTGCGCGCGGTCGGCGAGCATTTTTCCTCGGGCGGCAATATCGCGGGTTTTCTCGCGGCGTCGCCGGAGCACGTGTCTAAGCTGGCCTGGAATATCGCGGCACCGGCGCGCTGTTCGAAGCCCGTCATCGTCGCCAATCGCGGCTATTGCTTCGGCGTCGGTTTCGAAATTTCGCTTGCCTGCGATTTCCGGCTCGCCTCTGAAACCTGCCTCTACGCTTTGCCGGAGCAACGGCTGGGCCAGATCCCGGGTTCGGGCGGCTCGGCGCGCCTGCAAAATATCATCGGCATTACCCGTACCAAGGACATCGTCATGCGCTCAAAGCGCATTGCGGCGAAGCAAGCTTATGACTGGGGCATCACCACCGAATCCGTCCCGGACGACAAGCTCGAAGCGACGACCGATGCCCTGGTCGACGAACTGCGCGCCTTCTCGCCGCTGGCGCAGCGCACGGCAAAGACATTGCTCAACGAGACCGAAGACACCAATCTCGAAGCCGCGATCGAACTCGAAGGCCATTGCTATAGCAGGCTCCGTCAATCCGACGATTTTCGCGAAGGTGTCGAGGCGTTTCACAATAAACGCAAGGCGAAATTTCGCGGCACGTAACGCTTGAACTCTTGCGATGCCGCATCGGGATAACAACAAGGCTGCAAAAGCGGCCGACCAAGGAGAAGCGACGTGATTTGAAAATGAAGGCATGCCGCAAAAAACAACAGGCATGCAGGGGAGGAGACGAAAATGTGCACTTTGAGGAGTTGGGCGAAAGCTTTCGCGACGCTTGTTGTCGCGGGCATCTTCATTCTACCGAGTGTCGCCAAAGCGGCCGATCCGATCCGGATCGGCACCAGTCTGGCGCTCACCGGCGGCGTGGCGCCGATCGGCAAGCAGGTGCTGGCGGCGCTGCAGATCTGGCGCGATGACGTTAATGCCAAAGGCGGTCTGCTCGGACGGCCGGTCGAGCTCGTCTATTACGACGACCAGAGCAATCCGAATAATGTGCCGCAGCTTTTCACCAAGCTGATCGAGGTCGACAAGGTCGACCTGTTCATCGGTCCTTATGCGACGAACATGGTGGCACCGGCCATTCCGGTGCTGATGCAATATAAGAAAACCACCATTGGCATCCTGGCCAATGCAGCCAATTCCAAGATGCATTACGACCAGTATTTCTCGATGCTGCCGACCGGGCCCGAGCCGCAAAAGTCGTTTGCCCTCGGCTTCTTCGAGCTTGCGGCGGCGCAGAAGCCGCGGCCGAAAACCGTCGCCATCGTCGCCGCCGATGCGGAATTCGCGCAGAATGCCGCCGACGGCGCGCGACAGATGGTCAAGGAGCTCGGCTTCGATCTCGTCGTCGACCAGAAATATCCGCCCACGACCACCGACTACACGCCGGTGATGCGCGCGGTCCAGGCCGCCAATCCGGACATCGTCTTCGTCGCGGCCTATCCGCCGGATTCGGTCGGGATCGTGCGCGCCGCCAACGAGATCGGGCTCGCGCCGAAAATGTTCGGCGGCGCCTTCATCGGGCTCCTGGTGACGCCGATCAAGGTGCAGCTTGGGCCGCTGATGAACGGCATCGTCAACAACGAGCCGTTCCTGCCGGCGCCGTCACTGACATTCAACGGCACGAAGGAAATGATGGCGAAATATCAGGCCGCGGCGCCGGCCGCGGGCATCGATCCGCTCGGACCGGCCTTTCCGCCGATCGGCTACGCAGCCGGCCAGGTTCTCGCCGAAGCGGTCGAAGGCACCAAGAGCCTCGACCAGAAGAAGCTCGCCGACTACATGCACAGCCACACGTTCTCGACCGTGGTCGGCGACATCAAATTCGGCAAGGACGGCGAGTGGGAGAAGTCGCGGGTGTTCTTCACCCAGTTCCAGCATGTCGTGCCGAATTCACTCGATCAGTTTCGCGATTCGAGCCATGAGGTCATCGTCTGGCCGAAAGAATACAAGACCGGCGACCTGATCTATCCCTATGCGGACGCGAAGAAATAAGCGACGTGTGAGGAGGAAGCGATGAACGGGACAGCGTTCAAACTGGCCACTTTGGCAAAACCGGATGGCAACGCCTACGTTGCCATCGTTCTTGGCGATGATGCCGTCGATCTGAAAGCGGTGCACACGGCCTATCGGGCCGCTGCGCGTAAGGGAGAGCTGAGCACGACGGACAGCGTGCTTGGCCTCCTCGAGGATTGGAACAAGAATTTCGCCGTGCTGCAGGAAATCGTCGCCTTCCTCGACAAGGAAGGCGCGCCGCCGGACACGGCGAAGCTTGCAAGCTTGCGGGCGTTGCCGCCGGTCCGCCGGCCCGGCAAGATGTTCTATGCCGCGCAGAACTTTCAGGAACACGTCAACGAAATGATCCGGGCCGGCATGTCGCCATCGAGCGGGCCGGTCTTCACCGGCGAGAAATCGACCACAGTGCCGTATCTGTTCCTCAAGGCGCCGAGCTGCCTCGCCGGCGCCTTCGACGATATCGAGATTCCGCGCGCCATGAAGAAGATCGACTGGGAGGCGGAGATCGCTCTCGCCATCGGCAAAGGCGGCAAGCGGATCAAGGCCGAGCAGGCGCTCGCCCATATCGCGGGCTTCATGACCACCAACGACGTGTCTTGCCGCGATCAGCAGATGCGTACGGACCGTCCGGCGCTGCGCTCGGACTGGCTCGGCGGCAAGAGCCACGACAATTTCGCGCCGATGGGGCCGTTTCTTGTGCCGCGCGCTTTCGTGCCCGACCATAAGAATCTGTTCATTCGTCTCACCGTCAACGGCGAGGTGAAGCAGGACGGCAATACGTCGCAATTCATCTTCACGCCGGAAGAGCAGATCGAATACGCATCGAACATGCTCTCGCTGCAGCCGGGAGATATTTTCAGTTGCGGCACCTGCGGTGGAGTGGGACAAGGCACCAACACGTTCCTCAAGGCCGGCGACGTGATGGATACCGAAATTGAATTGCTCGGCCGGATGCGCAATCGTTTCACAGCGGAAGCTTAGCGCATGTCCCGGAAAAGTGGGGACCGGTTTTCCGATAAGGGCATATGCAAAATTCGAGTGCGGACGTGATGCTCGCATCGCAACGCGCGCTGTTCGATATCCCAAGCGACGTCTGTTACCTCAATGCCGCGTCATATACGCCGCTGCCTTTGGCGACGCTCGCGGCCGGGCGCGCGGCCGTGGGCCGCAAGGGCCGCCCGTGGCTGATCGATAACGACTTTGCCACGCAGCAATACGGCCGCACGCGCCAGGCCGCGGCGCGGCTCATTCACGCCGACGCGGCGGATGTGGCGCTTATTCCATCTATCAGCTATGGCGTCGCCACCGTCGCAAAGATCATCCCGGTACCGGCCGGCTCGCGGGTCATTGTCCTGCATGACGATCATTCCTCACCGGTGCTGGAATGGCTGACGCGTGCGCGTGACGGCGCCTTCACCGTCGATACAGTGCAAAACCCAAACGACCACGACTGGACGAGCGCCGTACTCGCGACGATCGAGCGGGCGGGTGCGGCTCCGGTCGCGATCGTATCGATTTCGTCGGTGCACTGGGCGGACGGCGCCGTGTTAGACGTCTCCGCCATCGCGCGCGCGGTGCGCGCCCGCGGCGCAATCTTCCTGATCGACGCAACGCAAGGCGCCGGAGTGCTCGATCTCGATGTGCGCGCACTCGATCCGGATTTCGTCGTGTTTCCAACCTATAAGTGGCTGCTCGGGCCTTACGGCCGCGCTTTCATTTACGTGGCCAAGCGCCACCAGGGCGGCATTCCGCTCGAACAGACGAGCTACGGCCGCAAAGCCGTGCGTGCCGAGCAGGATGTCTATTTCACCGATACCGATTACGTCGGCGACGCGCGGCGCTTCGACATGGGCGAGCGCGACCATTTCATCTCGATGGAAATGGCCTCGATCGGCATGGAGATGATGGCGGACTGGGGAGCGAAGCCGATCGCTGCGCGGCTTGGCGCGCTGACGGAGCGGCTCGCGCAACAGCTCGGCGACGCAGCTCGCGCCGGCCGGATTTCGTTTCCGGCGAGCGAAGTTAGATCGCCGCACATTTTGAGCCTCGGTTTTCCCGGCGGCGCACCGAAGGAACTCACGCAAAGCCTCGCTGCGCAAAAAATCTATGTGGCGCCGCGTCTCGGCCGGCTGCGGGTGAGCCCGCACGTCTATAACGACGACGACGATATCGACCGGTTCGCGCGAGACTCTGCTTGCGGCCATTCGCTAGGCTCATGCCAAACCGAGTGGCTTCGGCCGTGGCACGGCCGGCGGATACGGGCTAGGATTGCAGGCAGAATCCGCCGCATGAGCGCGGGATCGATCAACAAAAATGGGAACGCGCCAAAGGAAGGCCACCATGAAGCTCACGCCGACACAGTTCAAGGAATTCGACGAGCAAGGTTATCTGTTCTTCCCGAACTGCTTCGACGAGGAAGAGATCGCACTCCTGCGCGACGATGCGGAAGCCATCCTCAAGCTCGACCGCAAAGAAGTCTGGCGCGAGAAATCCGGCGCGCCCCGCACCGCCTTTGCCGCGCACACTTTCAACGAGACATTTCGCCTGATGGCGCATCATCCCCGGCTGATCGAGCCGTTGCAGCCAATTGTTCGGCGAAGACGTTTACGTTCATCAGTTCAAGCTCAACGCCAAAGCCGCCTTCGAGGGCGATGTCTGGCAATGGCATCAGGATTACGGCACCTGGGCGCGCGACGACGGCATGCCCGAGCCGCGGGCGATGAATATCGCGATCTTTCTCGACGAAGTGATGCCAATCAACGGCGCGTTGATGCTGATCCCGAAGAGCCATAGACAGGGCGTGCTTGCGGCCGGCCACGACACGCTGACCACGTCCTATCCGCTGTGGACGCTGGATAAAGAGACCGTGACGCGGCTCGCTGCCGAAGGCGGTATCGTGGCGCCAACCGGCAAAGCCGGATCGGTGCTGATGTTCCACGGCAATCTGGTGCACGCCTCACCGCCCAACATCACGCCTTACCCACGCAAGATCGTCTATCTGACGCTGTGCGCGGTCTCAAACCACATCACCAAATTCACCCGCGAAGAATGGATCGCGCATCGCGATTTCACGCCGATCGTGCCGGTCGCCGACGATGCGCTGTTGCAATATGCGCGGGCGCATAAGGTGGCGGCGGAGTAGCAATGAACCTCCAATCCCTTCTCGCCGCGCGCGTCGACGCCAATAAGCCGGTGCGCGTCGGGCTGATCGGCGCCGGAAAATTCGGCTCGATGTTTCTGGCGCAGGTGCCGTCCATCAGCGGCCTCGAAATCGCGGTGATCGCCGACCGCGATGTCGAACGCGCCAAGGCGGCATGCCTTACCGTGGGCTGGGATGCCGCGCGCACCGGACGCACGCGGTTCGTCGACCGCGGCAGCGAGGCAATCGGCGACGAGCGGGTCGAGGTGGTAATCGAGGCAACCGGCGATCCCGGCGCCGGCATCGCGCATGCGCTTGAAGCCATCGAGGCCCACAAGCATATCGTCATGGTCAATGTCGAGGCGGATGCATTGGCGGGCGCGTTGCTCGCGCGCAAAGCGCGCGCAGCTGGGGTGATCTATTCGATGGCCTATGGCGACCAGCCGGCGCTGATTGCCGAAATGGTCGATTGGGCGCGCTCCGCGGGCTTCCAAATCGCGGCCGCCGGGAAGGGCACGAAATACCTGCCGGCCTATCACACCGTCACGCCGGACGGGGTGTGGGAGCACTACGGCCTCACCGCCGCCGAGGCCAAGGCGGCCGGCATGAATTCGCAGATGTTCAATTCGTTTCTCGACGGCACCAAGTCCGCCATCGAAATGGCTGCAGTGGCGAATGCCTGCGCGCTCGACGTGCCGCCGAACGGATTATATTTCCCGCCTTGTGGCGCCGACGAGCTGGCGCACGTACTGCGGCCGAAAGCACTCGGCGGTGTGCTCGACAGTGACGGCATGGTGGAAGTCGTGTCATCGCTGGCGCGCGATGGCTCACCGGTCGCGCGCGATCTGCGCTGGGGCGTCTATGTGGTGCTGAAAGCGCAAAACGACTATGCTGCGGCATGCTTCAAGCAATACGGCCTGCCGACCGATTCCACCGGCCGCTACGCCGCAATGTACAAGCCGTTTCACCTGATCGGGCTCGAGCTGTCGATCTCGGTACTCAATGTGGCGCTGCGCGGCGAGCCGACCGGAAGCTGCCGGGCCTGGCGCGGCGACGCGGTGGCTGTGGCCAAGCGCGCGCTGAAAGCCGGCGAGACCCTCGACGGCGAAGGCGGCTACACCGTTTATGCCAAGCTCATTCCGGCGGCGAGAAGCCTCGAACGCAATGCGCTGCCGATCGGGCTTGCGCACCACGTCAAGGTTCTCCGCGATATTGCCGCGGGCGAAATCGTCGGCGCCGCCGATGTGGCGCTCGATGGCACAATGCAGGCGGTGCGTATCCGCCGCGACATGGAGCAGGACGCGCGCCAGGCCGGAATAGTGATGGCGGCGGAATAGCCCGTTTTCACACTACGGCCTCCACCGAAACGTTGGGCGGCGCTGGCCGCTAGAATGCCGGCTCGCATTTGAGAGCGAGGCGTTCGGTGACGATCACTGTTTTCATCCGCTATCAGCTCGATCCCTTCAAGCGCGATGGCTTCGAGGCTTATGCACGGCGCTGGCTCGACATCATCCCGAAATGCGGTGGCGAGGTCGTCGGTTATTGGATGCCGCATGAGGGAACGAACAACATCGCCTATGGCCTGATCTCGTTCGCAAGCCTCGCGGCCTATGAGGAATACCGCGCGCGGCTGTCGCGTGACAGCGAGGGCGCGGCGAATTTCGAATTCGCCCGGAAGGAGCACTTCATCCTTGCGGAAGAGCGTTCCTTTTTGCGGCAAGTTTTATGAGGCACGCTGTGCCGCTGTTACTCGGCCGCCACCTGCTGCGGCGGGCGCATCGATTCAAGCCCATCGGCGGCCGTCGCCTGGATGGTCGTACGCACCATGTGGCGCGCTTCATGCGCCGGCCACGGCCGGCCGCGATGCATGGTGGCGCGATTGTCCCACATCACCACGTCGCCGGCCTGCCAAGCATGGGTGTAGCGGGTGCCGAGCGCAGTCGCTTGCGTTGTCAATTCGTCGATCAGTTTTTCGCCTTCCGCCGGATCCATGCCTTCGACGGCGTAAGCATGCGAGGCGAGATAGAGCGCATTTTTACCCTTGACCGGATTCTTCCACACCATGCGCCAGCATTGCGGCGGCAGGCCTGCAAGTTCGTCGGTCGTGGCGAGCCCGGCTGCGATCTTGCTGCGCGAATGCCCGTAATGATGCCAGGCGAAGGAGTTCTCCAGTTTCTTTTGCCGTTCCGAATCGAGCCGGTCGAAGGCAAGCCGCGTCGAGACATATTCGGTCTCGCCGCCTTTCGCCGGAATGATGCGCGCCGACAGGATCGACGTTAGCGCCGGCGTCGATTTGAACGAGCTGTCGGTATGCCAGAGCTGATTGGCCTTGTTGCGCATCGCAAAGCGATGATCGGGCGGCACTACTTTGCCGTCCTTGTCGATCGTAGTGAGAATGACGAAATGCGTGCCGGTGCCGAGCGACCCGACTTTGGTGACTTCCGGCGGACCAAACCGGCGTGAGAAGGCAAGCTGGCTTTCGTCGCTGACGTCCTGATCGCGAAAGACCAGAACCGAATGCTGTTCGAACGCCGCACGTACGGCTTTGTAAGCGTCATCGTCGTTGATTATGTCCGCAAGCGTTACGCCGCGCATTTCGGCGGCAAAGCCCGGACCGACCTGGATGGCCTCCATCGGCGGTTCCTCCGAATTTTATTTATTTGCGCTAAGGCTCCTCCAAATCGGGGCGTCTGGCAAGACGCCATCACGGGGCCCGAAAGCGCGCAATGACCTCCGAAGGCAAAGGCTTCGCCATGATTTTGCTGGGGTCGTCCGGATGATAAGCGGCCCAGACGCGGGTTTCACGGCCTTCCACTGCGATAGTGCCGTTCACGGTGAGCTTGTGCTCGACGTCGAAGCTTGAGCGACGAAACGCGGTGACGTGCGACGTCAGTTCCACAACGTCGCCAAAGCGCGCGGGCGCGAAGAAGCGGGCGCCGGCATCGACCAAGGGAATGCCGAAGACACCATAGACCGACGGCCATTCCTGCGGTTTCACGCCGAGCGCATGCTCGAACATCGTCCAGGTGGCGCCGTCGAAATACTCAAAAAAACGAGCGTTGAAGACGATGCCGGCGGGATCGCAATGACCCCAGGCGACGGTGAATTGGCGGCGGCTGATGAAATTGGGCGAGGCTTCCATGCTGGAATTGATATCGCCGAGAAGCACGACGACGGTCAACCGGACGCAGAATCGGCCAAGCGCAGCCCCGGAATAAAGCTGGACCCCGGAATCATGACGGGCGAGCTCGCGCCCGCCCGTCACGTTCCTAGCGCTGCTACCCGCGGCTTGGAACCAGGATCAAATCTGCCACGTGGCGCGGCGCTGGTAGCGGCTACACACCCAGGCTGACCTGACCTTGGGGATCGTCACATTCGGCAGAACCAAACGCGACCGATCTGACATTGAGGATACCGCCGCGATCCCAAGCTGCAAGAAAAAGCCGTCGCGCATTATGGCACGCCGGCTTTGGGGATAACTCAGTGGATCGGCTGCCGGCGATCGATCCAAAGGCGGGCGTATTTGACGAAACCTTCTTTATTTCGCACTGCAATGCGGTGGTGGATAAAATAATTTTTCCAACGGCAAATGAGTTCTTTTGGGGGCGGCATCTTGGGCCTTGCGGTTTCGACAAAGGACGTGATGGGCGCGCTGGCCGTGCTCATCGCTATTGCCGCCTATGGCATCTATGTCTGGAAGACCCTGCGCGGCGACGCGCGGCCGCATCCGCTGTCATGGCTGATTTTCGGCGTGCTCACCGGAACCGGCTATCTGGTCCAGCTTGACCAAAAAGCGGGGCCGGGAAGCTGGGTCATGGCGGTCACGACGCTCGTTTGCCTGATGCTCTGCGTGATGAGCTTCTGGCGCGGCGAGCGGACATTTCCCTGGTATGAATGGGCGTTTCTCGGCGCGGCCATTGTCGTATTCGTGTTTTATCTGTGGTCGCGGAACCCGGAACCGATCGGCGCTGTCGGCGGCGTAACGCCGCGCGATCTCTTGATCCGCCACGCGCCCGCGATTTCGTCGACGCTTGCTGCCTTCGTCAATGTGCTCGGCTTCGGGCCGACGGTCACCAAAGCCTGGCTGCGCCCGCACAGCGATAGCGTCAGCATTTTCGTGCTCAACAGTTTGAAATTCGTGCCGTCGTTCTTTGCGCTCGACAGCATTTCGGTCGCGACCTGCGTGTTTCCGGCAACGCTCGTGGTCGCCAATGCCGGCGTCGCGCTGATTATTTATCTGCGGCGGCAGCAGGTAAGCTAGCGGCGAAATTTGTCGTCTTCCCAGGCCATTTGCACAGATCCGCGATGATGCATTTCTCGCACAGCGGACGGCGCGCCAGGCACACATAGCGGCCGTGCAAAATGAGCCAATGGTGTGCGTGCAGGCGATACTTTTCCGGCACAACGTCCAGCAATCTCATTTCGACATCGAGCGGCGTTTTGCCGGGCGCGAGCCCGGTGCGGTTGCCGATGCGGAAAATGTGCGTATCGACCGCAATGGTCGGCTCGCCGAAAGCGATGTTGAGCACGACGTTCGCGGTCTTGCGGCCGACGCCGGGCAGCGCTTCCAGCGCCTGCCGATCGTGCGGGACCTTACCGCCATGCTGCGCGACGAGAATTTGCGACAGCGCGACCACGTTCTTTGCCTTGGTGCGGTAAAGCCCGATGGTCTTGATTAGCTCGCGCACCCGCGTTTCGCCGAGCTTGACCATCTTCTCAGGCGTGTCGGCGAGCTTGAACAGCGCCGGGGTCGCTTTGTTGACGCCGGCATCCGTCGCCTGCGCCGAGAGCACGACGGCGACCAGAAGCGTGAACGGATTGACGTGATGCAACTCGCCGCGCGGCTCGGGATTGGCGGCGGCAAAGCGCCGGAACGCTTCCTCGACTTCGGCCTTGGTCCATTGCGGCAAATCGCCGTGCACGGCTTTGGTGTCGGCTTTTTTGCGCGCTTTGGCGGGCTTTAGCCGCGCGGCCTTTTGCGCCCCGTGGCCCTTGCGGGCGGCCCGCAGGCCTTGTTTGGTCGATTTCCGCTTCGCGGTGGATTTCGGCCCAGTGGATTTTTTTGGCCTGGTGGTTTTTCGCGCCATCATTTTTGTATAGTGAGCCGCATGACTACCGACAACTTGAGTGGCGACAATCCCGCCGGTAATCCCCATCCCGACGCTTCGGCCGCCGACAGCTCGGTCGATGCCAAAATCTTTTCGGCCGTGCTCACGCCGCACCGTTCACTCGGCCCGACCGGTTTTCTGATCTTCATGCTCTGTATCGGCGGGATCAGTTTCACCACCGGCGTGTTCTTCGTGATGCTCGGCGCTTGGCCGATTTTCGGCTTTTTCGGCCTCGACGTGCTCCTGGTCTATTGGGCGTTCCGCGCCAATTACCGCACCGCGCGGGCCTACGAGGAGGTGACGGTCACCGCCAACGAGCTAACAGTGCGCCAGGTGAGCCATCGTGGCCGGGTGCGGGAATGGACGCTCAACCCGCTCTGGGTGAAGCTCGACCGCATCGTGCATGAGGAATTCGGCATCGAACGGCTGTTTCTGGTGTCCCATGGCCGGCGTCTCCCCATTGCCGTCTTCCTCGGACCGGCGGAAAAGGCGAGCTTTGCCCATGCGCTGTCCAAGGCTCTAGGCGAAGCCAAGCGCGGGCCGACGCGGACCGTGCTGGAATAGCCCTCAGAAATCGGGTGGCTTGGCGGCCTCCCCCACCCTAGATCGGGAGCCAATGATGGAGGCATCCATGCTATCGCCCGATCGCCTGACCGATCTTGAAAGCCACCCGCCGCTTGCCGAAGCCGCCGCCGATTACGAAGTGGTGCGCCGCGCCATCGGTCATATCCGCGGCCATTGGCGCGAGCAGCCCGAAATCGAGGCCATTGCCGAGGCGGCCGGCGTCACGCCGACCGAATTGCACCACCTGTTCCGGCGCTGGGCGGGGCTCACGCCCAAAGCCTTCCTGCAGGCCCTGACGCTCGACGGCGCGCGGCACCTCCTGCGCGATTCCGCAAGCGTGCTCGACGCCACCTACGAGGTCGGCCTGTCCGGCCCCGGCCGGCTCCACGATTTGTTTGTCACGCACGAGGCCATGTCGCCCGGCGAATGGAAGTCGGGCGGCGAGGGCCTGACCATCCGCTATGGTTTCCACCCCTCGACCTTCGGCAATGCGCTGGTCATGGCGACCGACCGCGGGCTCGGGGGGCTTGCCTTCGCTGATCCAGGGCAGGAGCGCGCGGCGCTCGCCGACATGAAGCAGCGCTGGGCCAAGGCCAATTACATCGAGGATATGGCGTTCACCGCACCGATCGCGCGGCGCATTTTCGACCCGACACGCTGGCAGCCGAGCGAGCCGTTACGCGTGGTGCTCATCGGCACGGACTTCGAGGTGCGCGTCTGGGACGCGCTTCTGAAAATCCCGATGGGCCGCGTCACGACCTATTCGAATCTCGCCGCCAAGATCTGCAAGCCGAAAGCGGCGCGTGCCGTCGGCGCCGCCGTGGGCAAGAACCCAATATCCTTCGTCGTGCCGTGCCACCGCGTCATCGGCAAGGGCGGCGACTTGACCGGCTATCACTGGGGGCTGACGCGCAAACGCGCCATGCTCGGCTGGGAGGCGGGACAGGTGAGGGCAGCGTGAGCGACCGGCAAGCAGCGCAGCTTATTCCAACCGACCGCGCAGCTTCCAATTATCGGCGACACTGAACGGATCGGCGGCGTGCGGGAAGTCGCCGTTGCGATAGGCGGCAAGCGTCGCCGGGTCTTGCCGCTCGAGAAAATCAGCGAGCGCTGAATAGGTCGTGCAGCGCACTTCCGGCAGGCCGCAGACGGTTTGTGCAAATTCTTCGAGCGCCTCGCGATACGCGCCATCCTGATAATCAAAAAAGTGATGGCCGATATGGAGCGGCGCGCGATCGCCGGTGTAATTGGCTTTGAAATAATCAAGATAAGTGTCGAGCATTTGCTGCTTGAAGAATTCGTGCCGGCTCGGAACCACGGTCGCATGCGACTGCGCGACGAAGAAATTATAGTCCATCGACAACAGACGCTTTTTGGTGCGGGAGAGCTCGATGTCCGCCAGATTGAAGCGCCACAGGCCGTCGACCTTGTCGGGCCAGGCATTGGGTTCGCTGTCGCTCGACGTGTCGTAACGGAAGCCTGTGTCTCTGAGCGCGGTATAGAGCCCCGAGCTGAAGTCGAGATAAGGCGCACGGAATCCCGTGACCTGCGACTCCGGAAAGATGAATTTCACATCGCTGGCGAGCCCGTTATTCGCTCCGACATTGGCGAGAATGTCACGGAACGCATGCAGCTCCCTCGTCCAATCAGCGGCAGACCAGCCGCGGCCGCTGAAATGACCAACTGCATGTGAGCCGATCTCATGGCCGCTGCTGAAAGCTGCGTTGACGTAATCGACGCGCTGCCGCACCTCGTCGGCAGTGCCGCCGAAGCCGATGTTCGAGGTACCGCGCGGGTGTCCGGGCGCCTGGTAGAGATTTCGATTAGCGTCGGCGATGAAATTGACGCCGGAGACGAAGAAGGTGAAATGCAGCCGGTCGCCATCCTTGTTCATGGCGGCGGCGAAGGCACTGAGCTCCTTCCAGCGATCAAGCTCGGTGCAATTGTCGAACGCGATCTCGACGAATTGCGGCGGCCGCTCGACCGCGCGCGCCGGCGCGCCCGCCATCAAGAAAATCAGCAATGAGAAAAAAGCCACCCGCCACATCGGCGAGTCTAAAGCCATTTAACCCGTTCTGATTCAATGTGAATCAGAATTTTACCTTATTTGACTGCATTGAATCGAAAATCTTAAGAGAGATAGAGCGCGTGACGTAACCCCTCGGATTGACGGCAACGCTGCAATTCGCGATACCGCGTTATCATCCGTAAAGAAGGGTAAAGCATATGCAGCATCGGCGGCCGGTGATGCTTGTTATTCTCGACGGCTGGGGCTGGCGCGAGGAGAAAGCCGACAACGCCATCCGCCAAGCCAAGACGCCGACTTTCGACCGGCTATGGCAGAACGGGCCGCACGGATTCCTTCGCACCTCCGGCAAGGACGTCGGCCTGCCGGATGGCCAGATGGGCAATTCCGAAGTCGGCCATCTCAATATCGGTGCCGGCCGTGTCGTGATGCAGGACCTGCCGCGCATCGCCAATGCGATTGCCGCCGGTGATATTAAAAGCGCGCCGGCGCTGACCGATCTGATCAAAAAGCTCACGGCGAGCGGCGGCACGTGCCACCTGCTCGGTCTCATCTCGCCCGGCGGGGTGCATTCGCATCAGGATCAGGCGGCGGCGCTTGCAAAGATTCTCGATGAAGCGGGCGTGCCGACGCTTGTTCACGTGCTGACCGACGGCCGCGATACGCCGCCGCAAGCGGGCGGCGAATATTTGCAGCGCTTTCTCGCTACGTTGCCGCAAGCAGTGAAAGTCGCAAGCGTCTGCGGACGCTACTTCGCCATGGATCGCGACAAACGTTGGGAACGCGTCGAGAAGGCTTACAGCGCGATTGTCGAGGCCGAAGGCCTGCACTTTGCCGATGCGCCAGATGTCATTGCCGACGCTTATGCCAGCAAGAAATTCGACGAATTCATCGTGCCGGCGGTGATCGGCGACTACAAAGGCATGAAGGATGGCGACGGTATCTTGTGTTTTAATTTCCGCGCCGATCGCGTGCGCGAAATCTTAGGCGCCATGCTCGAATCGGAGTTCAACGGTTTTGCCCGCAAGCGCGTCGTCAAATTCGCCGACGCCGTCGGCATGACACAGTATAGCGATGAGCTTGATCGGCTGATGGCGACGATCTTTCCGCCGCAGACGCTCGCCAACATCCTCGGCGAAGTGGTCGCGCAAGCCGGACGCACGCAGCTGCGCATGGCGGAGACGGAAAAATATCCGCACGTGACCTATTTCTTGAACGGCGGCCGCGAACAGCCCTATGCTGGTGAAGACCGCATCATGGTGCCGTCGCCGAAGGTCGCGACCTACGATCTGCAACCTGAAATGTCGGCGCCGGAACTGACCGACAAGGCGGTCGCCGCGATTAATTCCGGGAAATACGATCTGATCGTGCTCAACTACGCCAATGCCGACATGGTCGGCCACACCGGAAGTTTGCCAGCGGCGATCAAGGCGGTGGAGACGGTCGATACCGGGCTCGGCCGCATCGCCGACGCCATCGAGAAGGTGGGCGGCGCGCTGCTCGTCACCGCCGATCATGGCAATTCCGAATTGATGCGCGATCCCGAGACCGGCGGGCCGCACACGGCGCATACCACCAATCCGGTGCCGCTGATGCTGGTCGGCGGCCGCAATCGCGGGCTGGTCGCGGAAGGCCGCCTCGCCGATCTGGCGCCGACGCTGCTTGAACTCATGGAATTGCCGAAGCCTAAGGAAATGACCGGAGCATCGCTATTGGCGGGCTAGAGCATGATCCGGAAAAGTGGAAACCGGTTTTCCGAAAAGATCATGCTCAATCAAAATGCCCGCCGGCCAAACCACTGCTTTTCTCGCAGTGCGCGATCAGCCGCTCGATGAAGGCCGCGCATTTTGTCAGTTCGGCTATTTCCACGAACTCGTCCGGCTTGTGGGCCTGTTCGATCGAGCCGGGGCCGATAACGACGGTCGGGATACCGGCCATGCTCACAAACAGGCTCGCCTCGGTGCCGAAACTGACTTTGCCGTGGCTGTTGCGGCCGCTCAAATGTTTGGCGAGCGCCACCAGGGGATGATCGGACTTCATGTCGAGCGCCGGGTATTCGAGAATTTCCTCAAAATCGATCCCGCAGGTCGCATCGGCCTTTTGCATCTGCGGCACGATCTCGGCCTTAGCCCAAGCGACGATCGCGTCAGTCACTTCTTTTGACTCGTCCATGCCGAGACCGCGCGCCTCAAACTCGACGATGCATTCGTCCGGCACGATGTTGAGAGCAGTTCCGCCTTGCGCGATGCTCGTCAGCAAGGTCGTATGCGCCACGTCGTACATGTCGTCGCGCACGCCTTCCCTGACCAATTTCTCCGCACGACGGCGTACCTCCGTGATCAGATCGGCCGCGTGTTCGACGGCATTGACGCCGTCCGGCGCGATCGAGGAATGGCAGGACTTGCCGCGGAACGTCGCGCGTACGCCGTGCTTGCCCTTATGGCCGATGATGATCTGCATCTGCGTCGGCTCGCCGACAAAACAACCGAGCGGCTTGACCGGCGCCGTACCGATCTCGCGCAACATCGGGCGCACGCCGATGCAGCCGACCTCTTCGTCATAGGAAATGGCGAGGTGGATCGGAATTTTCAGATCGGCTACGCGAATCTCGGGCACCATGGCGAGACACACCGCGACAAAGCCCTTCATATCGGTGGTGCCGCGGCCGTAATAGCGGCCGCCACGCTCGATCATTGTGAAGGGATCGCCGGTCCAGGGCTGGCGCTCGACCGGCACCACGTCGGTGTGACCGGAAAGCACAATGCCTGGCGTGTGTTCCGGGCCGATCGTCACCCATAGCGACGCTTTCTGCCCGGTCTCGTCGATAAGCCGGGAGCCGCTGATGCCAAACGAAGCGAGATATTTTTCGATATAGGCGATCAGCCGAAGGTTCGAGCGGTCGCTGACCGTGTTGAAACCGACCAAATCCGCCAGCAGCTTCCGAATACGTTCGCTTCTGTCGTCAGCCATGACCAGCATAATTTATCGACACGCGCTAAATATCCGCCAATCCTAGAACGTCCGCCATCGAATATTGGCCGGCCTTCTTGTCGCGCGCCCACAGCGCCGCGTGGAGCGCGCCGCGGGCGAAGATCATGCGGTCCTCGGCGCGATGCGTGAGTTCGATGCGTTCGGCGGGGCCGGCGAAGATCACCGAATGCTCGCCGACGACCGTACCGCCGCGCAGCGAGGCAAAGCCGATATCGCCGGCGGTGCGCGCTCCGGTCACGCCGTCACGGCCGCGTGCTGAATGTTGCGCAAGATTGATGCTGCGGCCTTCGGCAGCGGCGTGGCCGAGCATCAGTGCGGTGCCGGACGGCGCGTCGATCTTCTTGTTGTGATGCATCTCGACGATTTCGATGTCGTAATCGTCATTGAGCGTCCGCGCCACGCGCTTGGTGAGTGCGACGAGAAGATTGACGCCAAGCGACATATTGCCGGACTTCACGATCGTCGCGCGCTTGGCAGCATTGGCGATCGCGGCGTCCTCTTCGCCGGAATGGCCGGTGGTGCCGATAATATGGACCTTGCCGGCAGCCGCCGTCAGCTCGGCGAGTGCAAGCGTCGCAGCCGGAATGGTGAATTCGATCAATCCGTCGGCTTGCCGCAGCAGCGCCGCGACATCGCTCGTCACCTTGATGCCATTTGAACCAAGGCCTGCAAGCTCGCCGGAATCTCGGCCGATCAGCGCCGAACCCGGCCCTTCCACCGCCCCCGCAAGGGCCAAGCCCTTGGTCGCGGCCACAGCCTCGATCAGTGCTCGCCCCATCCGGCCGCCGGCGCCAGCGATCACCACACGCATATCGGAACTCGACATCAGCTTTCTCTACGCTCGCCCTCTTCGCCGGACGTATAGCACAATTCCGAACCTTCACCTTTCTAGGCGAAATTCAGAACTTGGGGCCGTCATAGCCTTCGGTGATGACGAGATCGGCGTGCGATCTGCCGTCACGGAGCTTTTTAACCGCCTGGTAGTCGGGCGAGCGGTAGCAGCCGAGTGCCGCTTCATAACTCGGAAATTCCAGCACCACAGTGCGGCTGCGGACTTTGCCTTCCGTCACTTCGCGCGCGCCGCCGCGGACCAGAAAACGGCCGCCGAATTTGCCGAACGGCACCATGTCGGCGACCATGTATTCTTTGTAGCCTTCCGGGTCGGTGATATCGACGTGGCCGATCCAATAGCCTTTTCTTGCGGCAGGCGGCGGGGGTGAACCCGACACCGGCGGCTGCACGCCGTCATAGCCCTCGACGATAAGGAAATCACAGGTCGAGTGCGCCAACCGCAGCGGCCGCGCCCGCTGATATTCGTCCGAGCGATAGCAAGCGAGCGCGGCGGCATAGTCGGGAAATTCACGGATGACCGCGCGCGAGCGGAACTGGCCCTCGACCAGTTCGCTTTTGCCGCCGCGCACCAGCGCGAAGCCGCGATATTTTTCGTGTGCCGGCGGCGTCGCCGTCATATAGGCCTGATAGCCCTGGGGATCGCTGACGTCGATCTGCGGCAGCCAATAGCCTTTCGGCATGACGCGCTTCCTCCCTTTGCAGTCAGGGCTGCGGGCCGTCGTAACCCTCGATAACGATAATGTCGATCTCGGAGTGCGGCAGCCGGGTCTTGAGATTTTCCTGATATTCCGGCGAACGGTAACAGGCGAGCGCCGCGGCATAATCGGGAAATTCGATCACCACATTGCGTGACCGGCCTGTGCCTTCCATGCGTTCGAATTTTCCGGCGCGGACCACAAAGCGGCCGCCGTATTTTTTGAAAATCGCAGGATTGGCGGCGGCATAAGGTTTGTAGCCGTCTTCATTGTGGACATCGACGCGCGCGATCCAGTAGCCCTTGGGCATGGCGAAGCTCCCGGTGAATTCACATTCTAGCTTTTCTTCGCCGCAGCCGCGATCTCCGCGACGATCGCCTCGGCCGCGGCCTTCGGGTCGACCGCAGCGACGATCGGTCGGCCGACGACAAGATAATCGGCGCCCGCAGCAATCGCCGCCGCGGGCGTCGCGATGCGCTTCTGATCGCCCGCGTCCGCGCCGGCGGGTCTGATACCCGGCGTCACCAGCACGAGCTTGTCGCCGACGATGGCGCGCAAATTCGATACTTCTTCCGGCGAGCAGACAAGTCCGTTGACACCGGCATCGAGTGCCTGCCGGGCGCGCTGAACAACAAGATCGCGCACTGAGACATCGTAGCCGGCGGCTTTCAGATCGGCATCGTCATAGGAAGTCAGCACGGTGACGGCGAGGATGCGCAAGCCACCTTCCCGCGCCTCGGCCGCGGCTTTCATGGTCTGCGGATATGCGTGCACCGTGAGAAACGTGGCGCCGACGCGTGACACGCTTTTGACGCCGGCAGCGACCGTGTTGCCGATGTCATGCAGCTTCATGTCGACGAACAGCTTCTTGCCGCCGCCGATCAGCCCCGCCGCATAAGACAAGCCGCCGGCGAGCGCGAGCTGATAGCCTATCTTGTAAAACGACGCCGCGTCGCCGAGCCGCGCGACCATCGCCTGGGCTTCTTCGACCGTGGACACGTCGAGTGCGACGATCAAGCGGTCGCGGGGCTGAAGCTGCATCGGTTCAGTCCTTGAAGGAACGGCTAGGGCATTACGCCGGCCAGTTCGACGAGCCTGCGCATAGCAGTTTTCAGCGCCGTCGCAAGAGCCTCATCCTTGAGATTGTCCATGTCGTCGAAGGCCTGTTCGGCGCGCGGCACCGCGACTTGCTCGGGGATGACGAGGGCGCCGCAGCCTAGCTCCAGGATTTGGCGGAGCGCCATCAGCGAGCGCAGGCCGCCGAGCCCGCCGTTCGCGGCTGCGCCGATGGCGAAAACGCGGCCCTTGAAGGCCGCATAAGCCGGCTCGCCGGGATCGCGCACCCGCGAAATCCAGTCGATCGTATTCTTGATCAGCGGCGTCACTGACGCGCTGTATTCGGGGCTGGTGATGAAGACGCCCTGATGGGCGAGCAACATGTGCTTGAGCGCCACTGCCGCGGACGGCAATCCCTGTGCCGATACGAGATCGGCGTCGAACAGCGGCAGCGTGTAATCCTCAAGCGAGATGCGCGTAACTTCGGCCTCCAAGAGCGCGAGCTCCTTGGCGGCGAGCGCGGCGAGCCGCGCATTATGCGAGCCGGTGCGCAGCGAGCCGGGAATGATCAGAATTCTTGGGTTGGGCATTGCGGCCGAGAGAAAATTCAGGTCTTGCGATAGACCCAAACCCGCGCCGGCGGCAAGTTCATCCAGATGCGCTCGGAGGGTTCGGCGCTAAAACCCTTGAGCCGGCTCGGCACCGGCGATGCCACCGAATAGGTGAATTGCACGAAGGGCGCGCCCGGCAGCATCAGCTCGAAGGCGTCGCGGACCAGCCGCAGCCGCATCTTGATCGACTTGGTCATCAGCGGCAGGCCGGAGACAACGGCGGCGGCGGGCTCAAGCAGTAGCGATTCCAGAAGCCGGCGCATGCTGTAGGCATCGCCCTGCACCAGCGTCGCCTCTGGATAGCGCGCGCGCAACAGCCGGCAGAAGTTCGGATTGAATTCGACCAGCACCAGACGCGAGGGATCGACGCCGGCCTTGACCAAAGCCTCGGTGACCGGTCCGGTGCCCGGCCCGAGCTCGACCACCGGGCCCGAACTGTTGGGATCGACATAACGCGCCATGGTGCGCGCCAGGATCTTGCTCGACGGCGCCACTGCACCTGTCGACAGCGGGCGCTCGATCCAAGAGCGGATGAAGCGCACTTCATCGTCAAGCCGAATGCCTTTCTTCAGCTCGAACTGCTTGATGCGCTGCTCGATGGTCTGTTCGATCTTTTTGCCGATATCGTCGCGGTGCTGTTCGAACTGCCGGATATGGCGCTCGATCCTGCGCTCGATAAGAGTCCTACCGACCTCGAGAAGCCGCAGCTGCTGCTCGATCTTGCGTTCGAATTTCTGCAGGGCCGGCAGCGACATGGCGTCCAAGCGACAGTGACACGCGACAAATTCCTGCCGCTTTTAAAACATTTGGGTGACAAAGGCCATATAGGCCCGGGCACCGAGCTATGCCGAACCGGCGCGGCCGCCCAATCCGTCAAGGAACTCCTTGACCTTGCCAAGGAAGCCCGAGGACTCCGGCTGCGTCTCGGTGGACGACAGGCGATCGAATTCCACCAGCAGCTCCCGCTGCTTCTTGGTCAGCTTTTGCGGCGTCTCGACGACGACCTGCACATACATGTCGCCATGCTGCCGCTGCCGCAGTACCGGCATACCTTTGGATTGCAGCCGGAAACGGCGGCCGGATTGGGTGCCTTCCGGGATCTTCACCCTGCCCTTGCCGCCGTCGATGGTCGGCACTTCGATATCGCCGCCCACCGCCGCCGTCACCATCGACACCGGGACGCGGCAATGCAGATCCGCCCCTTCGCGCTGGAAAAACGGATGCGCGGCCATCGACAGGAAAATATAGAGGTCGCCCGGGGGACCGCCACGCACGCCGGCCTCGCCTTCGCTGGCAAGACGGATGCGGGTGCCGTCTTCGACACCCGGCGGGATATTCACCGAGAGCGTGCGCTCGCGCGTGACGCGGCCGGAGCCGGCGCATGAGGCGCAGGGACTGTCGATCGACTGGCCGCGGCCGTGGCAATTCGGACAGGTCCGCTCCAGCGTAAAGAAGCCCTGTGCATGGCGGACACGGCCCTGCCCGCCGCACATCGCGCAGACTTTCGGCTTGGTGCCGGCCTTGGCGCCGGAGCCGGAGCAGGACTCGCAGGTCACCGAGGTCGGAATGCGGATCTGCGCATTCTTGCCGACGAAGGCTTCCTGAAGCGTGATTTCCATATTGTAGCGAAGATCGGCGCCGCGCTCGCGGCCGGAGCCGCGGCCGCGCCCTGCGCCCGACATGCCGAAAATGCCTTCGAACAGATCGGAGAACGTGGTGCCGAACTCGGCGCCGAAGCCGGCGCCATTGCCCATGCCGTGCTCGAAAGCGGCATGGCCGAAACGGTCATAGGCGGCGCGCTTGTCCGGGTCTTTAAGAACCTCGTAGGCTTCGTTGACTTCCTTGAAGCGGTGCTCGGCTTCCTTGTCGTCCGGATTGCGATCCGGATGGCATTGCATTGCCTGTTTGCGGAAGGCCGTCTTGATGTCGATCTCGGTCGCGGTGCGTTCGACCGAAAGAGTTTCGTAGTAGCAGCGCTTCATTGTTCACCCAACAGCCTGTTCAAGAACAAGCACCCCCGTCGTTATTCGGGGGTGCAATTCTGACAAGCGACAATGGCATCGCGCGCCTCGCTGCTTTAGGCAGATTTCTTGTTCTTTTTGTCGTCGTCGACTTCCGTGAACTCGGCATCGACGACGTCTTCCTTCTTACCTTCCGCACCGGAGCCCTGCGCACCGGAATCTTGGGCGTCACCGCCCGGCTGCTGCTCGGCTTGCTTATACATCGCTTCGCCAAGCTTCATCGAAGCCTGCGCCAGCGCATTGGTCTTGGTCTTGATCGCCTCGGCGTCATTGCCTTTCAAGGCTTCCTTGAGGTCAGCCATGGCGTTCTCGATGGCGCGGCGGTCGCCTTCGCCGATCTTGGAGCCATGCTCGGCGAGCGTCTTCTCGGTGGCGTGGACCAGACCTTCGGCGTGGTTCTTGGCCTCGACCTCGGCCTTGCGCCTCTTGTCCTCCTCGGCGTGAGCCTCGGCATCCTTGACCATCTTTTGGATGTCGCCTTCAGAGAGACCGCCTGACGCCTGGATGCGGATCTGCTGCTCCTTGCCGGTGCCTTTGTCTTTGGCCGACACATTGACGATGCCGTTGGCGTCGATGTCGAAAGTAACCTCGACCTGCGGGATGCCGCGCGGCGCCGGCGGAATGCCGACAAGGTCAAACTGGCCGAGCATCTTGTTGTCCGCCGCCATTTCGCGTTCGCCCTGGAACACGCGGATGGTCACCGCGGTCTGGCCGTCTTCGGCCGTGGAGAACACCTGGCTCTTCTTGGTCGGAATCGTGGTGTTGCGATCGATCAGCCGCGTGAACACCCCGCCCAGCGTCTCAATGCCGAGCGACAGCGGCGTGACGTCGAGCAACAGCACGTCCTTGACGTCGCCTTGCAGCACGCCGGCCTGAATGGCCGCGCCCACCGCCACGACTTCGTCGGGATTGACGCCCTTGTGCGGCTCCTTGCCGAACAATTGCTTCACGACCTCCTGGACCTTCGGCATGCGCGTCATGCCGCCGACCAGAACGACTTCGTTGATCTCAGCCGCCGACAGACCTGCGTCCTTGAGCGCCTGACGGCACGGCTCGATGGTCTTCTGGATGAGATCGTCGACCAGCGCCTCGAACTTGGCGCGGGTGAGTTTCATTGTCAGATGTTTCGGGCCCGAAGCATCCGCCGTGATGAAGGGCAGATTGATCTCGGTCTGCGTCGTCGACGACAATTCGATCTTGGCCTTTTCAGCGGCTTCCTTGAGCCGCTGCAGCGCGAGCTTGTCGCGGCGCAGATCGATGCCTTGCTCTTTC
Source organism: uncultured Alphaproteobacteria bacterium (assembly GCA_963746715.1). GTDB lineage: Bacteria > Pseudomonadota > Alphaproteobacteria > Rhizobiales > Xanthobacteraceae > BOG-931. The sequence goes on from CAVVCW010000015.1 coordinate 390,366, forward strand.
TGGAACTCATCGGCCAGATAGTTGACCAGCCGCATGTCGAAATCTTCGCCGCCGAGGAAGGTGTCGCCGTTGGTCGACTTCACCTCGAACACGCCGTCGCCGATTTCGAGAATGGAAATATCGAACGTGCCGCCGCCAAGGTCATAGACCGCGATCATGCCCGTCTTGGTCTTGTCGAGACCGTAAGCAAGCGCGGCCGCGGTCGGCTCGTTGATGATGCGCAGCACGTCGAGGCCGGCGATCTTGCCGGCGTCCTTGGTGGCCTGGCGCTGCGCGTCGTTGAAGTAGGCAGGAACCGTGATGACGGCCTGATCGACCTTGGAGCCGAGATAGGCTTCCGCGGTCTCTTTCATCTTCTGCAGGATGAACGCCGAGATCTGCGACGGCGAATAGGTCTTGCCTTCGGCCTCAACCCAGGCGTCGCCGTTACTGGCGCGCGCAATCTTGTAGGGGACGAGCTTCTTGTCCTTCTCCACCATCGGGTCGTCGTAACGACGGCCGATGAGGCGCTTCACTGCAAAAATCGTGCGCTCCGGATTAGTGACCGCCTGGCGCTTGGCCGGCTGGCCGACGAGCCGCTCGCCCTCGTCCGTAAAAGCAACGATGGACGGCGTAGTGCGCATTCCCTCTGCGTTCTCGATGACCTTCGGCGTCGTGCCTTCCATGACAGCGACGCAGGAATTCGTGGTCCCGAGATCGATACCGATGACCTTTCCCATGGTCTTAAATCCTCTCTCTAGTGGCAGGCCGGCCAGGCCCCGAAGGCGCCCGCAAGTCCGGCCCCCTTATTTCACTGACATGTGCCCCGCGCGCAGGTGGCAAACCGGTAGCAACCCTATCCTAAAGCCCGCTGCGCTGGGGGATTTCCCTTGGCTCATATAGGAGAGCCCCATCGCCCCGCAAGACAGGATTGGCCGTAGGCACAAGGTTTCCGAAGACCCAGCCCTCGGACTTAAGCCCTCCAGCCAATCGCAGGCACGTTAAGTTAATCTTAGAGCCTCGCTCCCCACGATGCGCGGTGTCGCAACCGGACTTGGCCGCTATCGGTGCCTGTACCCGCCGTTAGCCGCGCGTTCGGTCAGATCCCGTACCTGGCTCGCACATACATCCTCGACCCATGTCGACCATCGGTCCTGCTTTGCGCGGCGATACCGTTTCAGCCTTGAAGCCGAAGGGGCCGATAGCGCCGCAAGGCCAGCCGCGACTGCAGTCGCGCTATAGCTTCTATCTGCTGCACGCCGGCGAAGCGCTGGCGCTGGTCCTGTTCCTGAGCTTCTGCATCATGTGGGCGCAGTGGCAAATGGCGGCACCACGGATTACCAAAGTATCGGGCGATTTCGTCAGCTTCTGGACCGCAGGCGAGCTCGTGCTCGAGGGCCGCGCCGCGGATGCCTATCGTGAGGTACCGCACTTTTTCAAAGAGCTCGACCTGCACGGCGATGTCGAGGGCTGGGGTTATCTCGCTTTCTTCTACCCGCCCTTCTTCCTGCTGTTATGCGCGGGCCTTGCGCTCCTCAACTATCTCCCGGCGCTTATACTGTGGCTGACGGCGACCTGCGCCGGCTATGCCGCTGCCTTGCGTGCCATGCTGCCGCAGGATCTGCGGCAACAAGGGGTGCGGCTTTGGGTGCTGTTTCTTGGCTACCCCGCGGTCCTGGTGAATGCCGGATTCGGGCAGAACGGCTTTCTCAGCGCCGGACTTCTTGGCGGAGCGGCGGTCTGGCTTGAGCGGCGGCCGGAGCTCGCGGGCCTCTGTCTGGGTTGCCTCGCCTACAAACCGCAGCTCGGGCTCATCGTACCGCTCGCGCTCGCGGTCGCAGGCCGGTGGCGATGTTTCGCGGCGGCAGCCCTGACGGTCGTCGGGCTCGTAGCGGTGGCCACCGTCGCTTTCGGAATGGACATTTGGCCGGCCTTCTTCGCCGATATGGCGGAAGCGCGACGCAATTGGATGGAATTTCCTAACCCGCTTTATCTCCAGTTCTGGATCACCGTTTTCGGCATGGTACGCCTGCATGGCGGCTCGCTTGCCATGGCCTACGGCGCGCAGGCCGCCGTCAGCGTCACCGCGGCATTGATGCTGACAAGCGCTCTACTGCGGCGCCCGCCAGGCTCACGCTCAGGCGTTGCCGAAGGCGCGGCGATCGCGGCTTGCGTGCCGTTCTGCTCACCCTTCATGCTGGAATACGACCTGGTTATTCTCGCGGTGCCGATGGCGTGGCTGCTTGGTGAAGCGCTGCGCGACGGCTTCCGGCCTTACGAGCGCTTGGCCCTTGTCGGCACTTTTCTCGCGCCCATTGCGTTCAAGGTGACCGCATTCGATGGCGCGATGAAGGTCGGCGTGATCGCGGCGGCAGCGCTGTTATTCGTCGTTGTGCTGCGCCGGATGGCCGCGCCGGCTTCGGCGCCGAGCTATGGGCCGCCCGCTTCCGACGTATTGGCGATGCGCGGTTCGAATGCCGAGTCCTGATCACGCGGAGCAGGTACGGCGACGCCGACATTGCGCCAGGTGAAGATCGACGTGGCGGTAAAATTCCACACCGCACCCACCAGTATGCCGGCGACGGCCGCGAGCCACCACGTATAATCGCGTTGGAACAGGACAACGGCGATGCCGACATTCGCCGCCGTGCCGATGGAACAGATTGCCGCAAAACTCACGAGCCCGCGCAGGACCGGCCAGAATCCCTTAAGCCGCATGTCGCGATAGGTCACGAGATTATTGACAAAGAAGTTGAATGTAACGGCGACCATTGCGGCGCAAAGGTTCGCTAAAACGAAAGCGACGCCAAGACCGCGGTTCAGCGCGGCGAGCACCGCCAGGTGCACGAACAGGCCCATTCCGCCGACGGACACAAACATGATGAAGCGAAGCGGGATGACGTGACCGATAAGCTTGTCGATCAATAGCGCAAGATAATCCAGGATCGCCGTCGTATCGAGCTTGCTTTCGCCGTTGAGGCGCGTGCGAAACGTGTACGGAATTTCTTCGATGCGCAGCGACGGCCGTGCCGACAGCAGAATATCCAAGAGTATCTTGTAGCCTTGGTTCGACAAATTCCGAACGGCTTGATCGAAGGCGTTCCGCTCGATCATGAAAAACCCGCTCATCGGATCGGTCAGGTGCGACGGCAAGACGAAATTCGCGAGCTTGGTCGCCACGCGGCTGACGAATAGACGCTGTTTCGCCCAACCGCCCGTGCCTCCGGCGTCCATGTAACGCGAGGCGATGACGACATCGCATCTGTCGGCGCGCAATCGCTCCAACATCTCGGGCAGCAAGGCTTCATCGTGCTGCAAATCGCAGTCGAGCACGGCGATGAACGGCGCGCTGGTGGCAAGGATGCCTTCGACGACCGCGGAGGCTAAGCCGCGGCGCCCGATACGATGCAGGAAGCGCACACGCGGATCGGAGCGGCTCACGTCGCGCAATACGTCGATCGTGCCATCGCGGGAATCGTCGTCGACGAACATGATCTCCCATGCGAGTCCCGCAAGGCAGCGATCCAACCGCGCCACGAGTTCGCGGACATTGTCGCGCTCATTGAATGTCGGAACGACGATGGACAACAGCTTCGCCCCGCCGTCGGCAAGACGCCGATGGTCTTGCGGAACGGCAGCGGCTATCTCTTTGGTAGATTCCATATACATCGGCGTGAAAAGGCGCGATTTCTCAATCGATCCAGCGAATCAGGATGGTTGCTTGAGAGAATTGACGTTGCGTTAATCCCGGCTTCGACAGTCCTGCGGCTCAGGAAGGGCCAGGGAAGGGAACGCAGCCGCCGCGCAGGGTCGGAAATCGCTGAAATCAGTGCACGATTGCAGAAACGTCAGGACGCGGGGGCGGACATGACCGGACCGGTCAGCTATGCGGGGCTACATCTGCTCCCCGGTTATTTCGACCGTGGGCAGCAGACGGCTTTGCTCGCTGACATCCGGCAGATCTTTGCCGCGGCACCGCTGTTCACACCCCGCATGCCGAAATCCGGCCGGCCGTTCTCGGTGCGAATGTCGAACTGCGGCGGGCTCGGCTGGATATCGGACGAAAACGGCTATCGCTACGCGCCGGTTCATCCCGAGACCGGCCGCCCCTGGCCGGCACTGCCGCAACGGCTCGCCGCTTTGTGGGACGGGGTCGCCTCCTATCCGCAGCCGCCGGAGGCGTGCTTGATCAACTTTTACGGGGCGACCGCGAAAATGGGCCTGCATCAGGACCGCGACGAGGTCGATTTTTCGGCACCGGTGGTGTCGGTGTCGCTCGGCGATTCCTGTTTGTTCCGCCTGGGCGGGCGCAACCGCAGCGACCCCACCCGCTCCTTTCGCCTCAATTCCGGCGACGTGGTCGTGCTGGGTGGCGATACGAGAACTCGCTTTCCATGGCGTAGATCGTATCTATCCAGGCACATCCACCCTGCTCCTCGAAGGTGGACTGCCCGGGGGAGGACGAATCAATTTGACCATGCGACGGGTGACGCAGATACAGGTGCCGCAAATATACGGGTCCCAAGGAGATGGGGTCCCCACCCAAGCGCCATAAAATTTTTCAGACGCAGCGGACCGCCGTCTAGGACCAATTCGATGCACATCCGATCGACCCGACTTCGCACAGGTTTTGGCGCCCGTTGTCTGGCCGCCGTCGTCATGGTGTTCGCCGTCGCGCTGACTTTGCCAGCCTGGGCGGCTGATCCGATTTTCCCAATCGGCTCGCGGCTCGGCATCGTCCCACCGCCGGGCATGGTCCAGAGCCGCAATTTCGTGGGCTTCGAAGATCCGGAAAAGAACGCCGCGGTCCTTTTCACCACGCTGCCGGCGCAGGCTTACAATTCGCTCGACAAGACCATGGTGCCGGACGTGATGAAAAAGGACGGCGTCGATGTCGAAAAGCGTGAGCCGATCCAACTCTCTTTCGGCAAGGGCTTTATTCTGAGCGGCACGCAGGCGACCGACAAAGGGCGCTATCGCAAATGGCTCGTGGTCGCAGCCGCCGGAAATGTGACAGCGCTGATCACGGCGCAGGTGCCGGACCAGGACGCGGCCTATCCCGACAAGACGATGCGCGACGCGCTCGCGACACTCGTCCTGCGCGACAACGTGCCCGACGCCGAGCAGCTCAGCCTGATGCCGTTCACCATTGGCGACATGGCCGGCTTTCGCATCGACGAAGTCTTGCCCGGCCGCGCGATAATGCTGGTCGATAAGCCGTCCGATGCGGCTCCCGCTCAAGCCAAAGACCAGAGCCAGAGCAAAGACGCCAAGGATCAGAGCAAGGACGCGCCCATACTCAATGCTCGCCTGTTTATCGCCGCGATGCCCGGCGGGCCGGCGGAGCCCGGCGATCGCAGTAATTTCGCCCGCAACACGTTCCAGCAAGTCGTCGGCATCAAGGACGTGCATATCCAGGACGCCGAGCCGCTGCGCATCGGCAACCAACAGGGCTTTGAGACCCTCGCCAAGGCCAAAGACGCCCAGAGCGATACCGATGTGATGGTTGTGCAATGGCTGCGGTTCGGCACTGCGGGCTTCTTGCAAATGATCGGCATCGCGCGTGCCGACACGTGGCCGACCATATTTACTCGGCTGCGCGCCGTGCGCGACAGCATCGACCCGAAATAAATTTCGGCGTTATGAGTTGCCGGCGGCTCTGGCGTTGTCGTTGCTTGAAGTCGGCGCCACTTTCGGGCCGCCCTTCGACACGCCGACCAGCGCCGGTCGCAGGATACGCTCGCCGATCATGTAGCCTGGCTGCATCACCTGCACGACGCTGCCTGCCGGCACTGTCGCATCGGGCACTTCGAACATCGCCTGGTGCAGATTAGGATCGAATTTCTCGCCCTGCGGCGAGAACTGGCGGATGCCATTCTTCTCCAAGGCCTTCAACAATTCGCGCTCGGTGAGATCGACGCCCTCAATCAGCGCTTTGACGCTGGCTTCGGCGCTCGCCCGCAATTCCGGGGGCACCGCATCGAGCGCGCGCCGCATATTGTCGGCGACGCCAAGCATGTCGCGCGCGAAAGACGTGACGCCGTAGAGCCGCGACTCCGCGACTTCGCGGTCCGTGCGCTTGCGCAGATTTTCCATCTCGGCGAGCGTGCGCAGAAGACGGTCCTTCATCTCCGCATGCTCGCGCTCGAGCGCCGTGGATGGCGTGGGCGCCGCGGCCTGAGATGGCGCAGCCGCCTCGTCCTCAGCGCGAGCGGTCTGGTCCGTCATATCTCGATCCCATCGTCTTTAAGCGTTTGTGACCCGCATATCAGGGCTTAACGGGTAAAAATCAAGCGCCGCATCCGAACAAGATGAGCGCGCTTACGATTTTCAGGCCAAAACTCGGCCGCCAATCAGCCCCCAAGCAGCTTACTGACGATCTTGGCCGTGTAGTCCACCATCGGCACGATCCGGGCGTAATTGAGCCGCGTCGGCCCGATGACGCCGAGCACGCCGACGATATGGCCGGAGGCGTCGTGATAGGGCGCGACAATGGTCGAAGAACCCGACAGCGAGAATAGCTTGTTCTCCGAACCGATAAAGACGCGGACGCCTTCGGCCAGTTCGGCGCGGCCCAGAAGATCGATCACCTCGCGCCGGGTTTCCAGATCGTCGAAGAGCAGCCTGACCCGCTCGAGGTCGGCGATCGCCTTGAGATCGTCGAGGAGATGCGCTTGACCGCGCACGATCAGCTTGCGCTCATCGCTCTCGCCGCCCGACCAGCTCGCCAAGCCGTCGGCGACGATCTTCTGGGTGAGCTGATCGAGTTCCGCCCTGCTGTCTCGCATCGTGCGTTCGATCTCGACCTTGACCTCATCGAGGGTGTGGCCGCGGATTCGGGCATTGAGAAAATTTGAAGCTTCTATCAGCGCCGAAGTCGGCAAGCCGACGGGGACATTAAGGACGCGGTTTTCGACCTGACCGTCCTCGCCGACGAGGATGACCAGCGCCCGTTCCGGCTCGAGCCGGACGAACTCAACGTGCTTGAGGCGGGGATTCGCTTTCGCAGTCAGCACCACGCCGGCGGCTCGGCTCAAGCCCGAGAGCAGGCCCGAGGCTTCGGTCAGAACCCCCTCGACCGATTTCGATTGTCCGGACGCCGCCACCTGCGCCTCGATCGCCTTGCGGTCGCGCTCGGTGAGATCGCCGATCTGCATCAGCGCATCGACGAAGAAGCGCAGCCCCACTTCGGTCGGCAGTCGCCCGGCCGAAGTGTGCGGCGCATAGACCAGCCCGAGCTGTTCGAGATCGGACATGACGTTGCGTACCGAAGCGGGCGACAAAGTCATCGGCAGGATGCGCGACAGGTTGCGCGAGCCGACCGGTTCGCCGGTCGCGAGATAGCTCTCGACGATCAGGCGAAAAATCTCGCGCGAGCGCTCGTTGAGCTGGGCCAAGCCCTGCTGGTTGACGCTCAACGGAAATTCGTGACTTGCCAAGTGCGAAAACCCCCGTTACCGCGCGAGCCTATCACTCTGCCGCCGCCATCGCACGGGGAGCGACGTCGTTACGCAGCAACTCCATGAGTTTGCTTATCGAACCGAAATCCTCCAGCCGGTCGATTGCGTTCACAAACGCCGCGGCATCAGCATCGGAGATAACGCCCACGGCATAGGTACGGAATTTCTGCTCGACCTGCGCCCGTGACAGCGGGTTTTCAAAGGAGCCGAGCGGATGTTCGCAACTTGCCGACAGCATCGTGCCGTCGTCCATCGCGATATCGACCTTGGCGCCTGAGCCCTTGATCGCCGGATCGGCATAGACCTCGACCTTCTGCGCGGCAAAGGCGCGGAGTGTCGGATCGTCGTACCGATTGGGCTCGAACTGCGCCAAGGTCAGTGCGCGGTCGTGCAGAATGACCGCGGCGGTGTAATGCGCCGACAACAGCAACTCGAACTTCGCCTTATAGGTGCTGAAGCCGCCGTGCAGATCGAACGCCGTCTGGCTGACCGCGATGCGGACCCGGCGCACATGCGCGGCGTCAATCTTGTATTTCGCGATGAGTTCGAAAATGGCGGTCGCCAAGCCCTGAATGACCGTCGCCGACGGCCAGAGCCGCAGCGCAATCTGTTCAAGCTCAAAGCGCTTGCCGAGATCGGCAGTGACGACGTCCGGCAAGCCACCGTTGACGTAGGCGTGGTAGAGGCCGCCGTCCTTGGCGGTGAGGAATTCGCGCGTCGCAACAAAATTTTGCTGCGCCAACAGCGCCGCCATCAGGCCCGACAGCGCACCGCGGCATTGATGGAACTTCACCGTCGGCGTGCCCCAGGCGGCGTAAGTGCCGGCGGCCTGGCTACCGGCAAGGCCGAAGGCGCGGGCCATGGTGTCCGGATCGAAACGTAACAGCGAACCGACGGCGGCCGCCGCGCCGAAAGGTCCGATAATGCCCGGCCCATGCCAGCCGCGGCCGCGAAACACCGGATAATCGAGCCCAATGCCGATCCGCGTCGTCACTTCCGAACCAACAGCGATGGCGGTCAGAAGATCACGACCGGACAGGCCGTCGCGTTCCGCGATCATCAGCGCCGGCGGCACAATCTCCGGCGTGATGTGGGTCATGGTCGCACGGTGCACGTCGCACATCGTCGTCGCGGTGACGAGATAGGCGTTGAGCAGCGTCGCACCGGCCAACGACAAATGCCCGCCGCCGATCACGCTCAACTCGCGGCCCTGCGCCAGCGCGGTGGCAAAGGCCGCGACCTGACCAGTTTCTTCGCCGCGATTGCCGGCGATGGCGCAGGCGATCGCATCCAGCAGAAGGTTCTTGCAATGCTCGCGGACCCGCGGCGGCAGATCGTCGTAAGTCAGCGTTGCGGCAAATTTTGCCAGTATTTGTGTGGTTTCCGCCTGCTTTATTGTGTCTTGTGTTTTTTCTTGCATCGCGACCTCCCCTGCATGCCGGACGGCCGGGAGCGTAGCGGCTCCCCGCAACGGAACGCAATCGGCATGCGGCGTCAGGCCCGGGAGGCTGCAATGTGCCTGCCATTGCGTTCGTGACGCCGGAACACGTAAAAGACGCTTCGCCAAGATGTTAGTGGAGCGTGACCCTTTCGGAAAACCGGATTCACTTTTCCGGGATCATGCTCTAGGACCCGGGAGACCTGCATGCGGCCGAGCCGCCGACAACCAGACGAACTGCGCGCCGTTTCGCTCGAGCGCGGCGTGGTGAAATACGCGGAAGGCTCCTGTTTCGTGAAATTCGGCGAGACCCATGTGCTGGTCACGGCGACGCTCGAAGACCGCTTGCCACCTTGGCTCAAGGGCCAGGGGCGCGGCTGGGTCACCGCCGAATACGGCATGCTGCCGCGCGCGACGCTGGAGCGAACCCGCCGTGAAGCGTCGGCCGGCAAGCAGAACGGCCGCACCGTAGAAATCCAGCGCCTGATCGGACGGAGCCTGCGCTCCGTTGTCGATCTCAAAGCGATGGGCGAGCGGCAGATCACCATCGATTGCGACGTGATCCAGGCTGACGGCGGCACGCGCACGGCCTCGATCACCGGCGCCTGGATCGCGCTGCACGATTGCCTCGCCTGGATGAAAGCGCGGCAGATGTTCGAAGGCGATCCGTTGCGCGATCATATCGCGGCGATTTCCTGCGGCGTGTGCTCGGGCACGGCGGTGCTCGACCTCGACTATGCCGAGGATTCGCAGGCCGACACCGATGCCAATTTCGTGCTGACCGGCTCCGGCAATATCGTTGAGATTCAGGCGACGGCAGAAAAGACACCGTTCTCGGAAGATCAGTTTTCCGCGCTTCTGGCGCTCGCCCGCAAAGGCGTCACCAAGCTCGTCGACCTGCAGAAGATGGCGGTGATGTGAGCGGAGAAAAACATCGCCACATCGCGGGCCGATTGGTGATCGCGACGCACAATTCGGGAAAGCTCGCCGAAATGCGTGAACTGCTGGCGCCCTATGGCATCGATGCCATATCGGCGGGCGAGTTGGGGCTCAATGAGCCCGACGAAACTGGAATGACGTTTGGCGACAACGCGCGCATCAAAGCGCAAGCTGCGGCGAACGTGACGAAACTGCCGGCTTTTGCCGACAATTCCGGGATCGTGGTCGACGCACTTGGTGGCGAGCCCGGGATCTATTCGGCGCGTTGGGCTGGCCCCAATAAGGACTTTGCCGCCGCCATGGCCACGATCGAGCAGAAACTCAATGCGCGCGGCGCGACCACAGCAAGCCAACGTCGCGCCCATTTCGTCTCGGCTCTGTGCGTCGCCTGGCCGGACGGACATCTGGAAGAATTCGAGGCGCGGGTCGACGGCGGTCTGATCTGGCCACCGCGCGGCAAGCAAGGCTTCGGTTATGATCCGATGTTTTTGCCCGACGGCCAACCTGACGGTCATGCGCGGACCTTCGGCGAAATGTCGAGCGACGAGAAACACGGATTGCCGCCGCGCGGCAAAGGCCTGTCGCATCGGGCGCGGGCATTCCTAAAACTCGCGGAGGCATGTCTTGAATGATGTCTTGAACAAGGATTCGGACAGCGAACAGACCTTTGGCGTTTATGTGCACTGGCCGTTCTGCCTGTCGAAATGTCCTTATTGCGACTTCAACAGCCATGTCCGCCACGCCGCCATTGACGAGCAGCGTTTTCTCCGCGCCTTTCATACCGAGATTGGAAAGACCGCCGAACGCGCGCGTGGCCGCACCGTGTCGTCGATTTTCTTCGGCGGCGGCACGCCGTCCTTGATGCAGCCTTCGACCATTGCCGGCGTGCTCAATTCCATCGCCCGGCAATGGCGCGTCGCCCCCGATGCCGAAATTACCATGGAAGCCAACCCGACGAGCGTCGAGGCGGAGCGCTTTCGCGGTTATCGCGCCGCCGGCGTCAATCGCGTGTCACTCGGCGTGCAAGCACTCGATGATCGCGTGCTGGCCGAGCTCGGCCGGCTGCACACCGCACGCGAAGCACTTGAAGCAGTCGACGTCGCGCGCCAAGTGTTCGGCCGCTACTCATTCGACCTGATCTATGCGCGGCCGGGGCAGCAGCCGAAGGAATGGGCGGCCGAACTCAAGACCGCGCTGGCCGAAGCCGGCGAGCACATTTCGCTGTACCAATTGACCATCGAGCCGGAGACGCCGTTTGCGACCCTGCATGCCGCTGGTAAATTGCGGCTACCCGACGAAGACACCGCGCGCGCGCTTTACGACACGACCCAGGAGATCTGTGCAGCCCAGGGCCTGCCGGCCTACGAAATCTCCAACCACGCCCGGCTTGGCGGGGAGTGCCGGCACAATCTCGTCTATTGGCGATCCCACGAATATGCCGGCATCGGCCCCGGCGCTCACGGGCGGCTCGATATCGACGGCGAGCGCCACGCCACCGCGACTGAAAAACGCCCGGAGACCTGGCTCAGTCTGGTGGAATCGCAAGGCCATGGCGTCGTTACCGACGAGGTGCTGACGCGTGAGGAGCGGTCCGACGAATTCCTGCTGATGGGGCTTCGGCTCGCCGAGGGCATCAATGTCGCACGTTACGAGGCCATTTCCGGCCGCAAGCTCGATCCGGCGCGGATCGCGACGTTGCTTGAGCACGGCTTGGTCGAGACCACAGCGGACGGCTGCCTGCGGGTGACGCTACCGGGCTTCCCGATACTGGACGCAGTCGTGGCCGATTTAGCGGCCTGATAGACACTGTATTATTTATAAGCTAGCTTACTATCTGAGCGATACCCGTGAGAGATCCTGGCAACGCCAATCGCCTTACATCGACGCTTTATAGCTCTGTCCACGCGCTTCAGGCCCCTCACTAAGAGGTAGCTAACCTGCAGGCGACACGCCGAAGCTCTTAGGCGCGGGCGAAATGACCTGCGCCCCGCCCGATGCGACGCGGAGCACGGCAAGCCCGCGGTCATTGGTACCGTCAGACCGAAAGCGGAAAAGACCGTCGATCCCGGAAAACCCCGACGGATTAGTCAAAGTCTCCTGCGAAAACCGCGCGGAGCCCTGAGTTTTGACCAAAGCCGCTATCAGCGCCACCGCATCATAAGCTAGCGTAGCAGTTCTGACGGGGTCTTGCTTGTAGCGCGCGCGGTAGCGCTGGCTGAAATTCCGATAGCCGACGCCGTCCGGCGCGGCGAACCAGCCGCCGTCCAGCGCCGGCGTCGCATAGATGCGCGGATCGTCCCAAAGCCCGGTGCCCAGGAACTGCAACCTTTTGGTATTGACGCCCCGGGCGGAAAGCGCAGCGACAACGCCGGGCACGGCGTCGCCGCCGTCCGGGATGAACAGAGCATCGGCGCGGGTCGACGCCTGAGCAATGTTGCCAATGGGACCGGCCATGCCGGCCTGATCATGCGGATAGCGCTCAAGCCCGACGATCTGGCCGTTCCGCCGCGCCACCACCTGCTTGAAAGCGGCTTCGACCACCGTGCCATAGGGATTGTCGGGAATGAGTGCCGCGAACGAGTGTTTTCCCGTCGAGACCGAATATTGCACGATCCGATCGACGTCCGACTCGGGGAGGAAACTCAGGAGATAGACGCCGCTCGCGGCAACATTGGTGTCGGTGGAAAAGGCGATAACCGGAATGTTGCGGGCTCGCGCCACCTGGCCGACATAGGTGACCGACTGGGCGAAAAGCGGACCCAAAATGATCTCGGCGCCTTCGTCGAGCGATTGCTGCGCCCCGATCCGGGCCGCCTCGGCGGTGCCGCCGTCATCTTTCACCAAGAGCTGGATATTGGGCGCATTGAACTCGGCAATCGCCATTTCCGCGGCATTGCGCATCGCCTGGCCGGCGACGCCGGCATTGCCGGGGGCAGATAGCGGCAAAATGAGCCCGGCTTTGACTTGCCCGGTGCCGATGGTCGCCCCCTGCGGGGCCTGTGAGCTCTCGGGTGTCGTCGTCGGCGAGAGGTATTGTGAATTCTGGGTACAACCGGCCGCGAACAGGCCGGCCGTCGCCACCAGGCCCGCAATCGAGCGGCGCCGGGTCGGCAAAATCACAGGCGTGATCGCCGACGGCTCTGGCTTCGACTGCGACGACAAGTGGTTCTCCTCACGGCGCAAAAAATTGAGGCACCGGCGCCGGGCACATAAGGCATCGCCAATCTGACATATTGGCGGCGATTGGTTAACCAAAGGCAAGAATTAAGGAATCCAGGCTGCCAGGTGGGCACTTATCGCGATCACCTGTCGCTGTCACTTGCCGTAATCATTTGCCGCAGTCATGACGCCGCGCCGCGGCGAAGCTAGATTGACGGCGATGAGCAAGCCGCACCGAGATCCTTCCCCCGCCGCCGGCGCAGCGCGGCATTACAGCCTCTCCGACCGGCAGATCGAAGCGGCGAAACTTAAAGCCGGTCTGCATATTGTTGCGACCCCCATCGGCAATCTCGGCGATATCACGTTGCGCGCGCTGGAGACGCTGGCCGGCGCCGATCTGATCGCCTGCGAAGACACCCGCGTCACCCGGAAGCTCCTCGAACGCTACGCAATTACAACGCCCCTTACGCCCTATCACGAGCACAATGCGGCGCAGGCAAGGCCGCTGTTACTGCAGCGGATCGCCGCAGGTGCGGCCGTGGCGCTGGTGTCCGACGCCGGAACGCCGCTCGTTTCCGATCCGGGGTTCAAGCTGGTTCGCGCGGTTCAGGACGCAGGATTTGCCGTAACGACGCTGCCCGGCGCGTCGTCGCTGCTTGCGGCTTTGACGCTTGCCGGACTGCCGACCGACCAGTTCTTGTTTGCCGGATTTTTGCCGCCGAAAGAAAGCGCGCGCCGCGCCCGTATTGCCGAATTGAGCCGCATCCCGGCGACGCTCGTTCTGTTCGAGACTGGGCCGCGCGCGGCCGCGGCTCTGGCCGACCTCGCAGAGGGCCTCGGCGAGAACCGCCAAGCCGCTCTGTGCCGCGAACTGACCAAACTTTATGAGGAGGTCTCGCGCGGCAGCCTTAAAATGCTCGCTGGCGCTTACGCGGACCACGAGCCGCGCGGCGAGATCGTTCTGGTCATCGCGCCCCCGCCGGAGGCGGTACCGATGAGTTCTGAGGAAACCGATGATCTGCTGCGCCAGGCGCTGGCGCGTGTGTCGGTCAAAGATGCGGTCGGCGAAGTCGCCGATGCCACCGGCCTGCCGCGGCGCGAGGTCTATCAGCGCGCGCTAGCGCTGGCCAAAGCCGACAGCGAGGACGGAAACAAACAATGACGCGCCGCGCTGAACCGCTGCGGCCGCCCGGAGCGAAGTCGCAAAAGGCCAACTCAACCAAGAAGGCTACGCCGCGCCCCGAGCGCGTGGCGGCCTTTAAGCTCGGATTATCCGCGGAAAGCCGCGCCGCGATGTTTCTGATCGCCAAAGCCTATCGCATCCTGGCGCGGCGCTGGAAAACGCCGTTCGGCGAGATCGATATCGTCGCCCGCCGCCGCCATACGCTGGTGTTTGTCGAAGTGAAGGCGCGCGCCACGCTCGAAGAGGCCGTGGAAGCGGTGACCGAGCACAGCAAGCAACGCATCGTAAATGCCGCCGAGCTTTGGCTGGCGCACCATCCGCACGACGGCAAGGGCGATATCCGCTTCGACGTCGTCGTGGTGACGCCTGGCAAAATCCCCTACCACATCCCAAATGCTTTTGACGCCAACTAATCCCCTTGTTGCCGCCATTGCTGCCACCATGGCGGACCCCGCCAAAATCGCGTAGAGACCCTCTCACCCCGCCGGACCCGACCCCAACATGGCCCTAAATGTCGCCGTCCAAATGGACCCGATCGACCGCATCAATATCCGCGGCGATTCGACATTCGCTTTGCTCTTGGAAGCGCAAGCGCGCTCCTATCCGCTGTCCTATTACACACCCGACAAGCTTTCGTTGCGCGACGGCAAGGTGTCGGCAAGCGTCCGCCCGCTCGTCGTGCGCGACATCGCCAGCGACCATTTCACGCTCGGCGAAGCGCGCCATGCGGAGCTGTCATCATTCGACGTGATTCTGCTGCGGCAGGATCCACCGTTCGACCTCGCTTACATCACTTCCACGCATATGCTCGAGCGCGTGCATCCAAAGACCCTGGTGGTCAACGATCCTGCGCATGTGCGCAATGCGCCGGAGAAGGTTTTCGTCACCGAATTTCCCGATTTGATGCCGCCGACTCTGGTCACGCGCGACCTCGATGCCATCAAGGCGTTCCGCGCCGAGTACGGCGACATCGTCATGAAGCCGCTCTACGGCAAAGGCGGCGAAGCGGTGTTTCTGTTGTCGCGCGAGGATCTCAATTTCGGTTCGCTCTACGACATGTTCTCGGCAACGTTCCGCGAGCCGTGGGTGATTCAGAAATTCCTGCCGGCGGTGAAGGACGGCGACAAGCGCGTCATTCTGGTCGACGGCGAATTTGCCGGCGCCATCAACCGCGTGCCGGCGCCGGACGATCTGCGCTCCAATATGGTGCGCGGCGGCACGGCGAAGGCCACCGATCTCACCGACCGCGAGCGCGAAATCTGCGCCCGGCTCGGCCCGGCTTTGCGCGAGCGCGGACTTTTATTTGTCGGTATCGACGTGATCGGCGGCTATCTCACCGAGATCAATGTCACCTCGCCGACCGGCATCCGCGCCGTGAAAAATCTCGGCGGCGCGGACATTGCGGCGCTGATCTGGGACAAGATCGCAGAGAAGCGCCGCTGATTATTCTTGTCAGGCCCGTGCGGGCGCAGGCGTCACCGCACCGGCATCCGCGCGCGACGATTTCCGCACCGTCAGCACAAGCGCAGCTGCGATGATGCACAGCGCGCCGGCAACGAAGAACGCCGGCAGGTAGGTCGAGTATTCGGTGCGAACGAGACCGGCGCCGAACGCAGCACTGGCGGCGCCGATCTGATGGCCGGCGAAGACCCAACCAAACACCATGCCGGCGCGTTCCGGACCGAAGCGGTCGGCCGTAAGCTTGACCGTCGGCGGCACTGTCGCGATCCAATCAAGCCCGTAGAATACCGCGAACAGCGACAGGCCGTAGAACGTGAAATCGGTGAACGGCAGATAGAGCAGCGACAGGCCGCGCAGGCCGTAATACCAGAACAGCAGCCAGCGATTGTCGAAGCGGTCGGACAGCCAGCCTGAGCCGATGGTGCCGAAGAAATCGAAGATGCCCATCATCGCCAGCACGCTCGCCGCGGTAACAGCGGGCAGCCCGTAATCGTGGCACAGCGTGACGAAATGAGTCTGGATCAGCCCGTTGGTGCTGCAGCCGCAGACGAAGAACGTGCCGAACAGCACCCAGAAGATCGGCACCCGCGCGGCGTCTTTCAGGACATGGATCGGCGACATCAGCAGAGACAGAAGCCCGACGCCCTGTGCCGGCGGCGGCGTGATTTTGCTTTCGCCGTAAAGCGGCAAGTTGAGATCGCTCGGCCGGTCGCGCATGAACAGCAGCGCGGCGAGAGCGACCACACCCAACATGCAGGCGACAAAAACCAGCGTAATGCGCCAGCCGTAGTCCGTTGTGAGGCGGGCTATCAGCGGCAGGAACACCAATTGCCCGGTGGCGTTGCTCGCCGCCAGCATGCCCATGACCAAACCGCGGCGGTGATTGAACCAGCGCGTTGCCACCGTCGCCGCGAGCACCATCGCGGTGAGGCCGGTGCCGACGCCGACGACCACGCCCCAAAGCAGGACGAGCTGCCACAGCTGCTTCATCGCCAGTGACGCCAGCAGGCCGGCCGAGATCAGCGCCATCGCCACCATGATCACGCGGCGCACGCCGTAGCGATTCATGAAAGCCGCGGCGAACGGACCGAACAATCCGAACAGCATGATGCGCAGCGCCAGTGCCGACGAAATCTGCGCGTCGCTCCAGCCGAATTCCTGCTCGAGCGGCACGATCAGCACGCCGGGCGTCCCCATTGCGGCGGCGGTGACGAGGAGCGTCAAAAAGGTGACGGCAACGACGACCCAGCCGTAATGGATGTTGCGGCGGGCGAGAGTTGCAGCGAGCGCGGTAGACGCCATGGTCTCTTTCCAAGTCTGCCGAATTCGGGCCGGCTGAGTTATATGATGAGCATCATCGAAGCTTGCCTATTGATGATGATCGTCATATTATTTGTCAAGGTCGTGACCGAACGGCGCGACCTGAGTGCATGGCTGAGGCGCGTGATGAGAGTGAGCCGGCAGAAAGCCGCTGAAAATCGCGAGCGCATTATCGACGCCGCAGGAGCGCTGCTGCGCGCCAACGGCTTTTCCGGCATCGGCGTCGCCGACATCATGAAAGCCGCCGATCTCACCCATGGCGGCTTTTACGGCCATTTCAATTCGAAGGACGACCTCGTCGCTCAGGCCTGCCGCAAGGTGACGGCGCAGGCGGCGGAGAATTGGCAAAAGACCGCGGCAAAATCTCCGGAAAACCCCTACGCCGCGCTGCTCGCCCGCTATCTGCAGCCGCGCCATCGCGACGAGCCAGAACAAGGCTGCGTCTTTGCCTCGCTTGGCGCCGATGCGGCGCGCAGCGGCGCCGTGGTGCAGGACGCCTTTGCCGACGGGCTCGAACCGCTCATCGACCTCCTGGCCAAATCCGCGCCCGGCA
Organism: uncultured Alphaproteobacteria bacterium; assembly: GCA_963746715.1. Lineage (GTDB taxonomy): Bacteria > Pseudomonadota > Alphaproteobacteria > Rhizobiales > Xanthobacteraceae > BOG-931. The sequence goes on from CAVVCW010000015.1 coordinate 407,858, forward strand.
AGACCAAAGCTGAGCGCCGCCGCAAGGGCGTCGCCGCGATGGCCGGGTTGGTCGGCGCCCTCCTGCTGGCGCGCGCCGTCGGCACGAAGGACAACAAGGAATTGTCCAATGAAATTCTCGAAGCCACCCGGCGGGAATTGCTGGACGCGGGAAAGGACTGAAATTTCAGACGAATTTTAGACGCAGTAAAAGCAGACTAGGGCGAGGGAACTTTGTTCCCTAAATGTTCTTGACGTCCCCAAAACTTCCGGTAGCTTAAGCGGTGCTTGGTTGGCTGACGGGCGGACATTTCCGCCGCCAGAACGGACATGGTTGGCGGACAGGTTGTGGCGAACATGGTCCAGCGCGTCTCCACGGTTGCGTTCGAGGGTATCGAGATTCGCCCGGTCGATGTGCAGGTGCAGGTCGCGCCCGGCATGCCGGCCTTCACCATTGTCGGTCTGCCCGACAAAGCCGTGTCGGAGGCGCGCGAGCGTGTGCGCTCGGCGCTGATCGCGTCAGGGCTGGCGCTGCCGGCGCGACGCATCACCATCAATCTCGCGCCCGCCGACTTGCCCAAGGAAGGCAGCCACTACGATTTGCCGATCGCGCTCGGGCTGATGGCAGCCATTGGCGCCATCCCTCACGACGCGCTTTCGGGCTTCACCGTGCTGGGCGAACTTGGGCTCGACGGTTCGATCGCTCCTGTCGCGGGCGTCCTTCCCGCCGCCATCGGCGCCAATGCGCGCGGCGAAGGTCTGATGTGTCCTGCAGTCTGCGGGCCCGAAGCGGCCTGGGCCAGCCCAGATATCGAAATCATCGCCGCCGCCTCACTCATTCAGCTCGCCAATCATTTCAAGGGCACGCAGGTTCTGTCGCGGCCACAGCCGAAAATTTTGGACGTGGCCGGCCCGCTGCTCGACCTTGCCGACATCAAGGGCCAGGAAAGCGCCAAGCGCGCTCTCGAAGTGGCGGCAGCCGGTGGCCACAACCTGCTGATGGTCGGGCCGCCTGGCGCCGGCAAATCGATGCTTGCGGCACGTCTGCCGTCGATTCTGCCGCCGCTCGCGCCGGCCGAATTGCTCGAAGTCTCGATGGTTGCCTCCATTGCCGGCGAGATTAAAGGCGGCGCTCTCACCAATCGCCGGCCGTTCCGCGCGCCGCACCATTCCGCGAGCATGCCCGCTTTGGTCGGCGGCGGGATCCACGCGCGGCCGGGCGAAATTTCGCTCGCACATCATGGCGTGCTGTTTCTCGACGAACTGCCTGAATTTCAGCCGCATGCGCTCGACTCGCTGCGCCAGCCGCTCGAAGCCGGCGAAGTCTCCATTGCGCGCGCCAATCATCGCGTCACTTACCCGGCGCGCTTCATGTTGGTCGCAGCGATGAATCCTTGCCGCTGCGGCCACGCCAGCGAGCCCGGCTTCTCCTGCCGCCGGGGCGCGACGACGCGTTGCAGCGCCGATTATCAGGCGCGGTTGTCCGGCCCGCTGCTCGACCGCATCGACCTGCATATCGAAGTACCGGCGGTGACGGCTGCGGATCTCATCCTGCCGCCGCCAACCGAAGGCAGCCGCGAAGTCGCCGAGCGCGTAGCGCTTGCCCGCGAACGCCAGGTCGCGCGCTATGCCGGAATTGGCCTGCCGCACATCCGCAGTAACGCCGCGGTGTCGGGCGCCGTCCTGGAAGACGTGGCAAAGCCTGACGCGAGCGGCATGACTTTGTTGCGCGAAGCCGCCGATGCCGTGCGTCTCTCGGCCCGCGGCTACCACCGTGTGCTGCGTGTCGCCCGCACGCTCGCCGATCTCGACGGCGTCGACAAAGTCGGCCGCCTGCACGTGGCCGAGGCCCTGTCCTACCGGGCGCTGGCCGACGAGGTACGGCGCGCGGCCTAGAGTCGTTAGCGACGCGCCAAAACCCGGCAAATCACGTAAAACTGCAGCTTGCGTGTGATGCAGCGCGTCCATCAGCCGGCTGCGGCGTCCTCAAATCAGGCATGCCACTCGTGTCAAAACCAGAGCGCCCCCTCGCCTTCATCCTCGCATCGACAGACCACGGCACCATGATCCTGAACCGGTTCGACGAATATAACGGACCGGGCGGCTTGTTCGGCGCCGGCTATCAACTTCTCGCCCGGGCATCTTATGAGCCGAAGGAGGTCGCCTTGTTGCTGACCCTCCTCGAGCTGCGCCGCAAATATCACGGCGATGGAATTCTCGCGATCGACTGCGGCGCCAATCTTGGGGTGCACACCGTCGAATGGGCGAAATACATGACCGGTTGGGGCGCCGTGGTGGCGTTCGAGGCGCAGGAGCGCATTTACTATGCGCTCGCCGGCAATATCGCGATCAACAATTGCTTCAATGCCCGGGCCATCAATGCGGCGGTGTCGAACCGCTCCGGCTGGATGAAAATTCCGCAGCCGAATTACCTGGCCAATGCGAGCTTCGGCAGTCTTGAACTGAAGAAGATCGATAGGACGGAATTCATCGGCCAATCGATCGACTATTCGGAAGACAAGATGGCCAATGTGCCGATGGTCCATCTCAATTCATTCAGCTTTCCCCGTCTCGATATCCTGAAAATCGACGTCGAAGGAATGGAGCTGGAGGTGATCGAAGGCGCGGCGAACTGCATCAGCAAGTATCGTCCGATCATGCTCGTCGAAGCCTTGAAGACCGACCCGGGCGCATTGCAGGCGCGGCTCGAAAGCCTCGGTTATACGGTGTTTCCGGACGGATTTAATCTCATCGCCTTCCACAAAGAAGACAAGTGCATGGCAGGGGTCAAGTACTCACCCGCTAAAGCGGCGTCGGCCGCGTAGAGTCTATCACGCACTATTGCCGTGGATGGCTCCGCGCATGCCGATCGCCGACAAAAATTCCTGACGCGTCTCGGCATTGTTGCGGAACACCCCCACCATCCGGCTCGTCACCATGGTGACGCCGGGCTTGTGCACACCGCGCGTCGTCATGCATTGATGCGTGCCTTCGGTGACTACGGCGACGCCATGGGGCTTAAGCACGGCATCGAGACAGGATGCGATCTCAGCCGTCATCTTTTCCTGAATCTGCAGGCGGCGGGCATAGACCTCGACCAGGCGCGCCAGCTTTGAAATGCCGACGACGCGGTTGCGCGGCAGATAGCCGATATGCACGCGGCCGATGACCGGAGCGAGGTGGTGCTCGCAATGCGACTCGAAGCGGATGTCGCGTAGCACCACGACTTCGTCGTAACCGCCGGTCTCCTCGAAAGTGCGTTTGAGATATTCGCGCGGATCGTCGTTGTAGCCGGAAAACCATTCCTCATAGGCGCGCACCACGCGCGCCGGCGTAGCACGCAGGCCTTCGCGATCGGGATCGTCGCCGGCCCACTGGATGAGCGTGCGGACGGCGGCCTCCGCCTGCTGGCGCGAAGGACGGCCGCCTTTCGCCGGTTCGGCAACCTTGAGCCGCGCACTCTTGGGTCGCGCACCCTTGGAACTCACCGCTTTGTCCATTTTGACTTCTCCGGCAGGCGTTGCGTCGAACGAACCAAATTAGATCAGCCAATCCGACGTTAATAAAGCATCAACCGTCCCCCAAATGTGCGGGTTGGGGTCCCGCTGATCGCAAGCAATGCGCAAGACTCGTGGGCCAAAATGACGGCCAAAAGCACCTCATACCGCATCGATAAACCGCGTCCGGACGTGGTGCCCTTAAGCCCGCTGCCAAATGGCGCAGGGACAAAGTCGCACCGGGACCAAGCGGGACAGGACCAGCTCCGACCATGCGGCCTCGCACAGCGCATCGAAAACCGGTCATTGTCACCCGCCGCGTGATCTCGGCGATCGTGCGTGCTACAGCCGTGACCACGATGTCGTTCGGCGTCGCTTTCGGCTTCCTGTCGGCAACGACGTCACCGGGCTCGCATTACGATCCGCATCTCTTCGCTGTCGGCGTCGCTGCTTTGTTCGGCGCGGCCTGCGGCGGCATGGGCATCATGCTGTCGCGCATCCGGCAGATGAAGGGCGAGCTCCGTGATCTGGAAGGTCGCCTCGACGAAGCCGAAGATCGGCATTGGGAATTCAAGGAAGCCCAGGAACGCGCCAAGAGCTTCTTCGAAGCGCAAGGCGACGTCATCGTGCGCCGCGATGGCAAAGGCATCATCACCTATGCCAACGATACGTTTTGCAAGCTCGCCGGGCGCAACCGCGCCGAGTTGATCGGCACGTGCTTCGCTTTCGCGATCGAAGAACAGGGCGAAGCCACAGCGCTCATCGACGGCACGCGCCTTCACGATCAGAAAATCGCGACCGTCGATGGCGCACGCTGGATCGCGTGGCGCGAAGTCACGGTGCGCACCGACGGCGACAGCGAGGTGCAGAGCGTCGGCCGCGATGTGACCGATCGCGTCAGCGCCGAGCATGCGCTTGCCGAAGCGCGCGACCAGGCGGAAGCCGCAAGCCGCGCCAAATCGCGTTTCCTCACGATGGTCTCGCACGAGATCCGCACGCCGCTCAACGGCATTCTCGGCATGGCCGATCTTCTCGGCGACACCCCGCTCACGCCGGAACAGGGGACCTATCTCGCGGCGATGAAAACATCCGGCCACACGCTGGTGTCGTTCGTCGAGGATATGCTCGATCTTGCCAAGATCGAAGCCGGCCGGCTCGATTTGACGCCGCATCCGTTCGGTCTGTCGGGCTTTGTCGAAGATGCCGTGGAATTGCTCGGGCCGCGCGCTCAGGCCAAGGGGCTTGAGATTTGCGCTTATGTCGACGAGCGTCTGCCGACACGGGTCATCGGCGATGCCGCGCGTTTGCGCCAGGTGCTGTTCAATCTCGTCGGCAACGCCATCAAATTCACCGAGACCGGCGGCGTGTCGATCATTATCGAGCCGGATGACACATCCGAGCGTGTCGCCATTGCTGTGCACGACACCGGCATCGGCATCGCGCCCGAGGATCAGGCGCGCATCTTCCAGGAATTCGAGCAGGCCGATGTCGGACCGACGCGACGATTTGACGGCATTGGCCTCGGCCTCACCATTTCGAAGCGCATTGTCGAGCACATGTCCGGCGCGATCGCGATCGAGAGCACGCTGGGCAAAGGCTCGACCTTCCGTATCACCGTCCCGTTGCCGCGCGACGACACCAGCAATGAGCCGTCCTTCGCGGCGCCGGATCTTTCAGGTCACGACATTCTTATTGTCGCGCCCTTAGCTGTCGAAGCGTCACTGCTGGCGCGACGGTTACAGCGCTGGGGCGCGCACACGACCATCGTCCCCGACGATAAGGTTGCGGCCGCGCTGCTGCCGGAACATGCCTGGAGCACGGTGCTGGTCGATCATGCGCTCGGCACCGAGGCGAGCATTGCCTTGGCGAGCCAGTCCGCGACCTTCGCGCGCCGGATCGTGCTGGTCACGCCGGCCATGCGGCATGAGCTCGCCGCACTCAAAGACGCGGGTTTTACCGGCTATCTGATCAAACCGGTCCGCGCAGCCTCGCTCGCGGCACGCTTTGCCGACGACGACGCCTTCGATCATGGCCAGATTTCCGAACCGTTCGTTGAGCCGTTCTCTGACTCCATCGAGACGCCTAGCATCGCGCCCGATAGCGGTGGCCTCTCGATCCTGGTAGCCGAGGACAATGAGATCAACGCACTCTTGGCACGCGCGCTATTGGAAAAGCTCGGCCATCATCCGGTCGTAGTAGAGAGCGGCGGCGCGGCGATCGCCTGCTGGCAGGCCGCGCGTGACGCCGGCGCGCCGTTCGATCGCGTGCTGATGGATCTGCACATGCCGGGCATGGGCGGGCTGGAAGCCGCGCGCCGCATCCGCGCCATCGAAGCCGACGACGAAATCACGCGCACACCGATCGTTGCGCTCACGGCAAATGCGTCAACCGAGGATCGGCAGGCTTGCCGTGCCGCCGGCATGGACGGCTTTGTCGTCAAGCCGCTCGATCGCGAGCATCTCGCCGCGGCGCTCGCCACATCGGGTGAGCCCGTTTTCGCCGTGTAAGGATCACAACCTTCGCAGCGCGGCTTCTTCAATCTGATGATTCTCGCTCTTTTTCAGAATCAGATCGGCACGCTGCCGTGTCGGCAAAATATTTTCGCGCAGATTGACCAGGTTGATGCGATTCCAGATCGAGGTCGCCGTTTCAGTCGCCTCTTCGTCCGACAGCCGCGCATAGCGATGAAAGTAGGATCTCGGATCGGCGAACGCCGTGCTGCGCAAGGTCAGGAAGCGATTGACGTACCAGTCCAGCAGCACGTCCTCGTCGGCATCGAGATAGATCGAGAAGTCGAAAAAATCCGAAACAAACGGCACCGCCTTGCCGTCGCGCGGCAAGCGGCCGGTCTGCAGCACATTGAGACCTTCGACGATGAGAATCTCCGGCCGTTCGATCTCAATCCATTGATTGGGGATGACGTCGTAGATCAGGTGTGAATAGACCGGCGCCCGCACCGGATGCAGGCCGGCTTTGATGTCGGAGAGAAAGCGCAACAGCGACGGCAGATCGTAGCTTTCCGGAAAGCCCTTCTTTTCCATCAAGCCTTCGCGCTCGAGCACGGCATTCGGATAGAGAAAGCCGTCGGTGGTTATGAGACCGACCTTGGGCACGTTCGGCCAGCGGCCGAGCAGCGCTTCCAACACACGCGCGGTGGTCGATTTGCCGACCGCGACCGAGCCGCCGACGCCGATGATATAAGGCATCTTGGCGTCTTCCGTGCCAAGGAAACCCTGTTGCGCGCGGAACAGCCGTTGCGTCCCCGCGACATACAGCGAGAGTAGCCGCGACAGCGGCAGATAAATCTCCTCGATTTCCGACATATCGAGGCGCTCATGCATCGAGCGCAGCCGGGTGACCTCCGCCGGCTTGAGCGTCATCGGCGTGTCTCGGCGCAACGTCGCCCACTCCGCGCGCGAGAACACGCGATAGGGCGAAACGTCCTGCTGGGTGCGTTGCTCCATAGCCTTCAGCTCGGCTCTCGGCGCTCAGCCGCTTTTGCGCGCCGCCTTTTCGTCGAGCCCCGATTGACGCGTACGCGCACCGAGTTCGGCCTCGACCTCGTCAAGCGTGATGCCGCGGGCATAGAGCATGACGATGAGGTGATAAAGCACATCGGCAGCTTCCCCGATCACGCGCTCGCGCTCTTCGCTGATGGCGGCAATTGCCGCCTCGACGGCTTCCTCGCCGAGCTTCTTGGCGCATTGCGCCACCCCGCGATCGAGGAGCTTCCTGGTGTAGGACACGTCCGCGCTCTCTAGCGCGCGCATCTCGACCCTTTTCTCCAGGTCGTGGAGGGTAAAATTGCTCATTGACCTTCCTTAGCATCTCTCACGGCGGCCGGGGAGAGTGCGATTGCCGCCCAGATAGCGGCGTTTCGCCGGGCTCGTTTCCTATTTAGGATCGCATTCATGAATTTTCCGACCCTCGATTTTTGGTTCGATTTCGCCTCGACCTATTCTTATCCGGCCGCCTTACGCATCCGGGCGCTGGCCGACGAAGCCCAAGTGGCGGTCAATTTTCGTCCCTTTCTGCTCGGCCCCATTTTCAAGGCGCAAGGCTTTGAGACCTCGCCGTTCAATCTCTTTCCGGCGAAAGGCGGCTATATGTGGCGCGACCTTGAACGGATCTGCGCCGACCTGGCGCTGCCGTTTCTGCGGCCTGACCCATTTCCACAGAACAGCCTGCTTGCCGCGCGCGTTGCACTGGTCGGCCTAAATAAGCTTTGGGGCGAAGAATTTTGCCTCGAAGTATTTCGTAGCCAATTCGGCGAGGGGAGTCGTATCGACGACGCGGCGGCGATTACAAAAATCCTCGCACGGCTGGAAATTGCTCCGGAATCCGTCTTGGCCGCAGCGCAAAGCGACCACAACAAAATGCATTTGCGAAACCAAATCGAGGAGGCGCAACGGCGCGGCATTTTTGGAGCGCCGACCTTCATCACCGCCGACGGCGAACTGTTTTGGGGCAACGATCGGCTCGAGCGCGCGCTCGCTTGGGCAAAAAAGATAGATATTAATTGCGCATGATCATTTCCGAAAACCGGCTCCCACTTTTCGGGATCATGCGCTAAGGATCAAGCCGCATCGGCAAGCCGGCATGCGCCATGTAATTTTTTGCCTCGCGCACCGAGTGTTCGCCGAAATGAAAGATCGAGGCGGCGAGCACCGCACTGGCGTGGCCTTCCCGAACGCCGGCGACGAGATGATCGAGATTGCCGACGCCGCCCGAGGCGATGACCGGCACTGAAACTGCGTCCGAGACCGCGCGCGTCAGCGCGATATCAAAGCCTTGCCGGGTGCCGTCGCGATCCATCGACGTCAGCAGAACTTCGCCGGCGCCGAGTTCGACCACTTCACGCGCGTAATCGATGGCGTCGATGCCGGTCGGATTGCGGCCGCCATGCGTAAAAATCTCCCAGCGCGCCGGCTCGCCCGGCTTTGTCACTCTCTTCGCATCAACCGCGACCACGACACATTGATCGCCGAATTTTTCCGCAGCTTCCTTGACGAACTCACGCCGCGTCACCGCTGCCGTATTGATTGAGACCTTGTCGGCGCCCGAAGCCAGCAACACGCGGATGTCTTCGATGGTGCGCACGCCGCCGCCGACGGTGAGCGGCATGAAACAGGCTTCCGCGGTGCGCCGAACCACGTCGAGCATGATGCCGCGGTTCTCGTGGCTCGCGGTGATGTCGAGAAAGGTGAGTTCGTCAGCGCCAGCGCCATCGTAAGCGATGGCCGCGGCAACCGGATCGCCGGCATCGCGCAGATTGACGAAATTCACGCCTTTGACGACACGGCCGTCTTTCACATCGAGGCAGGGAATGACGCGGACTTTGAACATGCGCGACCCTAAACGGCGCGACGGCGGCGCAGCCACCGGACCAATACGACGATGCAGGCAAGGATCGCCCAGCCCGCAAGCAAGAAGCCGCCGAACGGAAGAGAATAAAAGGCGAAATACCCCATGAAAATAAGGGTCGTGAGGCCGTGACTGACCTCACTGCCCATGACCATGCAGGGCGAGCTGACTTCCATGGCGACTTCGCAGCCTGAGACGCTGGCGATGCCGCTGGCGGCAAAACTCACGATTAAAGGCGCGGCGGCGATGAGTAGAATGAGAAAGAAGGTGAGGCTCAGCCAGACGACCGCGCCGCTCCTCCTTACCGGCCGCTCGGGATTTGCCGGCGCGGTCACGACGCGCTCGCTTGTTGCTTGGCGCCTTTGAGAAGCGCAATCGCCTCGGCGGCATCGAGCCGGCCGTCATAGAGCGCGCGGCCGGCGATCGCGCCTTCGAGTTTTCTCGCGCGCGGTTCCAGCAAGGCGCGTACGTCCGCTATTGATGCGAGTCCGCCAGAAGCAATCACCGGAATCGAGATCTTCTCGGCAAGCGCAATGGTGGCGTCGAGGTTGAGACCCTTGAGCATGCCGTCGCGCGCGACATCGGTATAGATGATGGCGGCGACGCCGGCATCTTCGAATCGCTGCGCGATATCGAGCGCCGAAAGCGTCGAGGTCTCCGCCCAGCCTTCCACCGCGACTTTGCCGTCCCGCGCATCGAGGCCGACCGCGACGCGGCCAGGAAAAGCGCGCGCCGCGTCCTGCACCAGCGCCGGATTGCGCACCGCCGCGGTGCCGATGATCACGCGTTTAATGCCCTTGCCGAGCCAGGCTTCGATGGTTGGGCGATCGCGGATGCCGCCGCCGAGCTGCACCGGCATTTTCACCGCAGCGAGAATGCGCTCGACCGCGGCGGCATTCATCGGCTTGCCGGCAAAAGCGCCATCGAGATCGACGATGTGGAGATATTCAAAGCCCCGCTCCGCGAAAATCTTGGCTTGCGCCGCCGGATCGTCGTTGAACACGGTCGCGCGCGCCATGTCGCCCTGTTGCAGGCGCACGGCGAGGCCGCCTTTCAGATCGATAGCCGGAAACAGAATCACGGCGTCCACTTCAAGAAATTCGCGATCAGCTCAAGCCCGAGCTTTTGACTCTTCTCGGGGTGAAATTGCGTGCCGACGATATTGTCACGCCCGACGATGGCGGTTACGGCGCCGCCGTAATCAGCCTCCGCGATGAGATCGGCGCGGTTTCCCGGCTTGAACTGATAGGAGTGCACGAAATAAGCGTGGCGACCGCTTGCCCCAAGCTCAAGGCCCGCAAGCAGCGGGTGCGGCCGCGTTATGTTCAACGTGTTCCAGCCCATATGCGGAATCTTCAAGCCCGCATCGCTCGGCGTGATGCGGTCGACCTCGCCCGCGATCCAACCGAGACCCTCTTTCACCTCATATTCGAGGCCGCGCTCTGCCATGAGTTGCATGCCGACGCAGATGCCGAAGAACGGCCGGCCACGTTGACGCACCGCCTCCTCCAGGGCGTCGACCATTCCCGGCACGGCATCGAGGCCGCGCCGGCAATCGGCAAAGGCGCCGACGCCGGGCAGCACGACACGATCGGCACGCGCTACGACGGCGGGATCCTGCGTCACCGTGATCGGCTGATCGAGACCCGCCTCATGCGCCGCACGCTCGAACGCCTTTGCGGCCGAATGCAAATTGCCGGAACTGTAATCGACAATGGCCACAGTCACCGCTGTGCTCCGGGCTCGGGAAACAGGCCGATCACGCCGGAGGCGTAGGGTGTGTGCTGCGGCGGTGTTTTCGGCAAGGCCAGATACGCAGCCATTGATGTTGTCGGAAGTGTCGAGGGTAGCGTTGTCGAAGGCGGCCCAGCGGGCGGAAATGTGGGCTGCGACGGCACATTGCGCACCCAGGCGGCGAAGAACCGATGTTCCGCGTCTTCAAGATCGCTGCCGGAAACGACGCCGACATTCTTCCAGCCCCGCCGCTTCAAGGTAAATCGCTGCAACGAACTTGCTTCGAGGCCAGCCAGAAACGCGATCAGGACGGCGACCAGGGAGATCAACGCGCTGGACGCACCGTAAACACGCATCGCTGCTTCGACGCCGATCGAGATCAGCAGATAAACCGCCAGAACGAGCCATAGCCGGCGCCACAGCATCCACAGCGGCGTGAGCAGAAACGCCCACCAGTAAAAGCCGTCGCGCACAAAGATGAAACGCGCCGGATCGGCCAACGCTCCAGGCGTCCGCACCGGCGGCTCGTGAACGGTGTAAACAGGCATAAGCGAACTCGGTGTTGCGCTGTGTCTTGCAGAGCCGAGGCACAGCGGCCTCAGATCTTGACCGTTATTTAGTTACTGAGCGTGCCCTTCGTCGAGGGCACCTCGTTGGCCGCCCGCGGATCGATGGCGACAGCCGTCCGCAACGCCCGCGCCAGGCCTTTGAAGCAGGATTCGGCGATATGATGATCATTGCCGCCATAGAGTGTGGTGACGTGCAGTGTCATTGCGGCATTCATGGCGAAGGCCTGGAACCATTCCTGCACCAGTTCGGTATCGAACGGCCCGATCTTGGCGCGGCCGAACTCGACCTTGAAAACCAGAAACGGCCGCCCGGAAATATCGAGCGCGACGCGGGTCAGCGTCTCGTCCATCGGCATATGGACGCTCGCATAGCGCGTGATGCCCCTCATATCGCCGAGCGCCTGTTTCACCGCCTGGCCGAGCGCGATGCCGATATCCTCGGTGGTGTGGTGCTGGTCGATATGCAGATCGCCCTTGGCCTTGATGGTGAGATCGATCCGCGAATGCCGCGCCAGGAGATCAAGCATATGGTCGAGAAAGCCTATTCCGGTCGCGATCGACGACGTGCCGGTGCCGTCAAGGTCGACTGCGACCTCGACGTCGGTTTCCTTGGTCGCGCGTTTCACGGATGCTTTGCGCATCGCGGGGTCTCCAAAGCCCAACAAGGCTGTATTCCGCGCCTTTTATCAGGGCTTTACCCGCACCGCCAATCTTTACCGCACCGATTTGCAATGGCGGTGGCTAACTCCTAAATCATGGTTTAACCGCAGGTATTTCAGCCCGAAACACCCCGTTATGATGCCTAATGAACCCGGCCAATCCGGCCTCTGGCACGGCACGACGATCCTCACCGTCCGCAAGGGCGGCGTGGTCGCGGTCGGTGGCGACGGCCAGGTCTCCATCGGCCAGACCATCGTCAAGGCCAATGCCAAGAAGGTGCGGCGGCTCGGCAAGGGCGACGTGATCGGCGGCTTCGCCGGCGCCACCGCCGATGCTTTCACCTTGTTCGAGCGGCTTGAATCCAAGCTCGAGCAATATCCCGGCCAGCTGACGCGCGCGGCCGTGGAGCTTGCCAAGGACTGGCGTACCGACCGCTATCTGCGCCAACTCGAGGCCATGATGATCGTCGCCGACAAGGATGTGTCGCTGGTGCTGACCGGAACCGGCGATGTGCTCGAGCCCGAGGCCGGCATAGTCGGTATCGGTTCCGGCGGCAATTATGCGCTCGCCGCTGCCCGCGCACTTGCCGATGGGCCGCTGGACGCTGAGGCCATCGTCCGCCGTTCGCTCGATATCGCCGCCGACATCTGCGTCTATACCAACCGCAATGTCACCATTGAGACGCTAAAGACGTGACCATGAGGCCAGGTACAGCGCCGCCCGCATACGCGTTTCGTCTCATGCTTGCGGCGGACTTGCCGATGGTCCGCAACTGGCTCGAAGCGCCGCATGTCGCCGAATGGTGGGGTAATCCTGACGAGCAATTCGTCTTGGTTCGCGACGACCTTGAACATCCGGCAATGCAGCAATTCATTGTCGCGATCGACGACCGGCCATTCGCCTACTTGCAATCCTACGACCCCATCGCCTGGCCCGATAACGGTTTCGGTGCACAGCCCGACGGTACGCGAGGCCTGGATCAATTCATCGGCGAAACCGACATGATCGGGTGTGGCCATGGCTCGGTGCTGATCCGGAGCTTCATTGAACGCTTGGTGAAATCCGGCACGCCGCGTGTGGTGACCGACCCCGATCCTGCCAACGGCCGCGCGGTGCGTGCTTATGAAAAAGCGGGTTTTGAGAAAGCTCGCCTGGTCGATACACCCGACGGCCGCGCCCTCTTGATGGTACACGACGCATGACCGACTTTTCCCCCCGCGAAATCGTTTCCGAACTGGATCGCTTCATCGTCGGCCAGGCCGACGCCAAGCGCGCGGTCGCGATTGCGCTGCGCAATCGATGGCGCCGCCTGCAGCTCGACGACCGGCTGCGCGAAGAAGTGCTGCCGAAGAATATTTTGATGATCGGGCCGACCGGCGTCGGCAAAACCGAGATTTCGCGTCGTCTCGCCAAGCTCGCCGGCGCACCGTTTCTCAAAGTCGAGGCGACCAAATTCACCGAGGTCGGCTATGTCGGACGCGACGTCGAACAGATCGTGCGCGACCTGGTCGAAATCTCAATTACCCTGACGCGTGACAAAAAGCGCAAGGACGTCAAGACGCGCGCCGAGCAAGCTGCCGAGGACCGCGTGCTCGACGCACTGGTCGGCGCCAATTCCAGCGCATCGACCAAGGAAGCGTTTCGCAAAAGACTGCGCACCGGCGAGCTCGACGACAAGGAAATCGAAATCGAAGTGCAGGCGGCAGGCGGCGGCATGCCGATGATCGACATTCCCGGCATGCCCGGCGCGCAAATGGGCGCGATATCGATCGGCGACATTTTCGGCAAGCTCGGCGGCGGCCGCACCAAGACGCGGCGCGTCACGGTGCACGATTCCTACGAGATTTTGATCAATGAGGAATCGGACAAGCTGCTCGACACCGATCAGCTGACGCAAGAGGCCATCAAGATCGTGGAGAACAACGGCATCGTCTTCCTCGACGAGATCGACAAGATCTGCGTGCGTGAAGGCCGCGCCGGCGCCGATGTGTCGCGCGAAGGCGTGCAGCGCGATCTGTTGCCGCTGATCGAAGGCACGACTGTCGCCACCAAGCACGGCTCGGTGAAGACCGACCACATCCTGTTCATCGCCTCGGGCGCCTTCCACATCTCCAAGCCGTCCGATCTGTTGCCGGAACTGCAAGGCCGGCTGCCGATCCGTGTCGAACTGAAGCCGCTCACGCGCGACGACTTCCGCCGCATCCTGACGGAGCCTGAAGCTTCCTTGATCAAGCAATATATTGCGCTGATGGCGACGGAGGGCGTGACGCTCGAATTCTCCGAAGACGCGATCGACGCCGTGGCCGACGTCGCGGTAGCGGTGAATTCAAGCGTGGAAAATATCGGCGCGCGGCGTCTGCAGACGGTGATGGAACGCGTGCTCGACGATGTGTCGTTCGGTGCACCGGACCGTTCGGGCGAGACTGTCAAAGTCGATGCCGATTACGTGCAAAAGCACGTCGGCGATCTCGCCAAGAACGCCGATCTCAGCCGCTTTATTCTCTAGATTATTCGGTGGCCGTGGCGAGCAGGTGCTCGAGCCGTGCGCTGGCCGATTCCATTTCGGTGCGTTCTTCGCGATCGATCTCGCGGATTGCCGCCAGCCATTGTTCGACCTGAGCCAGCATCTGCAAATCGCTGATAGCCTTAGCGGGAGCGATGGTGTCGGTCATGGCTCGTACTACTCCAACAAAGTCCACACGCGAGCCTGACCTCTTCCGAAACCCGGTCCCCGGATCATGCTCGACATTTGTTGTCGCAGACGAAGTTGTCCAATTCTTGCAGATTCTTTGACCCGTTTATTATTAAGGTTAACGAATTCTGCGCAGTCGAACGTAAAGCGCGCCCTGGCCGCCATGCGCAACGTGCGCTTCATCGAAACCGACGATAAAGGGCCGGAATTCCGGCAGCGCGAGCCACAATGGAACTTGCCGACGCAGCACGCCGCGCTCGCGCTCGGTGTCGTACGACATTTCCGATCCTTTGCCTGATCCTTTTCCGGTCACGACGAGGACGAGCCGCGCGCCGGTCCCCTGCGCCTGGCGCACGAAATGCACGAGCGCGGCATGTGCCTGACTTTGGGTCATGCCGTGCAGGTCGATCCTCGCGTCGATCGCTTGCCGCCCGCGTGCGACACGTTGTTTTTGCCGCTTGTCGAGCGGTGCGAGTGGTGGAGATTTTTTTGCGGCCGCCACCACCGGCCGAAGTGGCTTCGACATGCGTTGCGGCGCGGGCTTTAAATCATCCGCTGCGGAAACCGCTTTTGCCGTCGCTTTCCTCTTTGCCGTGCCCGAGCGTAGCGGCTTGACCGAACGCGTCACGCCCGACCAGAGCGTCTCTTCCTCGTTGCTCAAGGAACGGCGCCGGTTCATTTTTTTTGCCGCGTTTTGGCTTTCGCTTTCGGCGCAGGTGAAACGCTTGCGGTCGGCGCGATGTCTGGCTTTGGCTCCGGAAGCGGCACGTCCTGCGCGCTCGTCGAATCCGGCACCGTGGGATCTTCCATAGTCGTAGTGGCAAAGCCGAACGGGCTCGGGCGTTCCGGCGGCAAGGGCGTGTCGCGTCCAGCTTCGACCGGATCGAGCGCGCGCGGCAACAGCATGTAGAAATCGCCCGGACTTTTGATGCGTCCGGCGGCACGCGCGGCTTCATCCCCGGCGCCGAAATAAATATCGGCGCGCGCCGGGCCGATGATCGCCGAGCCGGTATCCTGCGCAACGACAAGCCGATCAAACTTGGTTGCCGTTTTTTCGGCGGCGATCGGCAGATCGGCCGTAATGAAGAAGGGCATGCCGTAAGTGTGCAGCGAATGATCGACGGCGATGGAGCGGCCCGGCATCAGCGGTACGCCTTCGGCGCCGACGGCTTCATCCTCGGTGGCGAGGTCGGTGATGCGGAAAAACACATAAGACTTGTTGGCGCGGCGCACATCCTTGGCCTGGTCCGGATTGGCCTCCATCCAATCGCGGATGCTCTGCATCGAGACCTGGTCCTTGGTCATGACTTTCATATCGAGCAGCACCTTGCCCACGGGCGTATAGGGCCAGCCGTTATGTGAGTCGTAATTGACGCGCAGAATGGTGCCGTCTTCGAGCCTGACGCGCGCCGATCCTTAAATCTGCGCGAACAACACGTCGACCGGATCGTGCAGATAACAAATTTCCAGATGCCAGCCGTCAAGCGCGCCGTCTTCGATCTCGGCGCGTGTGTAATAGGGCACGATCTTGCGGCGGCCGACGCGGCGGCCGACGAACACGCCTTTGCTCGGGAAAGCGCCGCCGAGCTTGCGCCGGCCGGAGGCCACGAGATTGGGCGGCCGGCGATAAAGCGGCGCGGTGAAATCGCCCGTCGGCACGCGTGAGCCGTCGATGATCGGCTCGTAATAGCCGGTGAGGAATCCCGCTGTGTCGCCGAGCTTGTCGATATGGAGAGGACGGAAATTTTCCTCGAAAAATTTTCTTGCACCCTCGTCGTCGAGAGGGATGGCCGCCTGCGCGCGGTCGCAGACATCACGGAGCGCCGCGGCAATTCCTGTCAGCTGCAGATTCTGGCTGGCACGACTGTTGCTGCGGCGCTGCTTGATATTGAGCGCACGGCAACTCGCAAGATAAGTCGCAAAGGCTGCTTCGTGATCGTCATTGTCCCAACCGTTGAGACTCTCCCAATCGACCGGCTCGTATTGGGTGTCAGGAAATTTGATCGGCTGGCGAATTTGGCGGCTGTCTTGAGCGCCGTCTTGGTGATCCTCTTGGCCGAACGCCACACCCTGCGACGCCAGGGAAATGCCGGCGAGTCCCACGAGCAGGATCAACAGGCGGATGCGCCGACACAACGCCGTCATTGACCTCACTGCCCGGCTTCGGTCGCAACCACTTTCCAGTTGGGATCACGCGAGGAAATGTCACGCGCGAACGTCCACACGTCGGTGACGTCGGTAACCTTCTCGGCATTGCCGTCGATCACCGCGCCATTGTGGTCGTGCGTCGCGGAAATAAGTTTGGAGATGAAGCGGACGGTAACTTGCGCGGTCCGATTGCGCAGCTCGGCAGTAGTGACGGTGGAACCATCGATCGATACAAAGCGGGACTCGGAAGTTTCGCCGCGGCGCTCGCGTTCGGTGATCGCGGCATCGAAGCCGTCGAACACTTCGCGCGACAGAAGATTGCGCAATTGCCGGCGATCGCCACCGGCAAATGCCGTCACGATCATCTCGTAGGCGGCGCGCGCGCCGGCGATGAAATGCTTGCCGTCGAAACCCGGATCGGCGGCGGCGATGGCGTCGAGCCCGGCAGTGGCGGGCGAACCGGCGTCGGCGATATCCTTCCAGCGATCCGCCGCTGGTTGCGGCGCAGCTTCGGCAGGCCGCGGCGGTGTCGCATCAGTCGGACGCTGCGGCATCGGCACCACCTTGTCGATCGGCCGGCGGCCGGCATCCTGCGGCGAATACGGATCGTAGGGCGGCCGCTCGCGGCCGGTCCGCTGACCCAAAACGCTGCGCAAGCGCAGGAAAATGAACACCGCGAGCGCTAGGAAGATGATGGTATAGATGTCGAACACGTCGGGCATTCTTTCGGCATCGCAAATAGTTGGGCGACCAAGGAGCGGATCGCGGCTCAGATCGACCGCGGAACATGGCTAAATTCGTCCGCTTTATGTGGGCACGCTTCTATGTAAGTCCACGTTTGGACCTATCCAGTAGCCATCGATCGTGACCTTAACGTGCCGGAGCCGGACATTAGACGATCGGCGTCGCCGCGCCAATAAAGGAAGCGGCCTGCCGTGGTGGGCTTTTAGGCAAATCCGGCGGTTTTAACGTTTCGGTCGGCCGATCCCGGGCGCCGCTGCGGCATTGTTCGCCTCCCGGCGCTGTGTTAGCCAAGCGCCCTGTTGTACCGCCCGCGACCCTTCAAAAGCCGCCGGCGCAGCCGGAGACGCGTATGTCAGCGACCAATGGTGGCCCCGATCCGCAGGCCGACACGCCGCAAATGCCGATGATGCAGATCGGCGTCGTCACGCAATATGTAAAGGATTTCTCCTTCGAGAATCCGAACGCGCCACGTTCGATGGCGCCGAGCACGCAACAGCCGGCCATCAACATCAATATTGCGGTCGAGGCCGCGCCGCTGACCGAAACCGACTGCGAAGTGACGCTACGGCTTGATGGCCGCGCCGAATCGCAAGGCCTGCTGCTGTTCGGCTTTGAACTGCTTTATGCCGGCGTGTTCCGCATTCTCAACGTGCCGCCGGAAAGCCTACAGCCGACCGTGATGATCGAGTGCCCGCGTTTGTTGTTCCCGTTCGCGCGTGAAATCATCGCGACCGCGACGCGCAATGGCGGGTTTCCGCCGTTGCTCTTGGAGCCGGTGGATTTCGTCTCGCTGTATCGCCAGCGCCTGGCGGCAACGCAACCCATGGCGCCGTTTTCCGCAAGTCCGAACTGAGCCGGACTGGAATTACCCGACGCCGAGATCGTCGGCGCTGACGTAGTCGCGCCAGACGGCATTCTCGCCGAGCGTTGCGATGAAATTCCGATGCGCGACACGTTCTTCCTCGGACAGCCGCGGGGACAGCGGTACAGGCCGTTCGCGCAGCACAATCGGCTCCCCCGCGATCCGCACCGGTGCCGCGGTTTGCGACAGACCGAGTTGCGCCTGCCGCGCGCCGATCAGCTCGATATAGACTTCGGCCAGAAGCTCGGCGTCGAGCAGCGCGCCGTGTTTGGTGCGCCGCGAATTGTCGATCGTATAGCGCGCACACAAATCGTCGAGCCGATTGGCGGCGCCCGGATGCTTACGGCGTGCAAGCAAGAGCGTGTCAACGATGCGTTCGCGACTCACTGCGCCGCGCCCGGCCCGCTCAAGTTCGGCATTGAGAAAGCCGAGATCGAACATCGCATTGTGCGCGACCAGCGCCGCATCGTCACCGAGAAAGGCGATCAGCTCGTCCACTTTGTCGGCAAACAGCGGCTTGTCCTTAAGAAAGTCGATCGACAACCCGTGAACCTTGAACGCCTGCTCCGGCATGTCACGTTCCGGATTGAAATAATAATGGAACGTCTTGCCGGTCGGGAACCGATTGACGAGCTCGATGCAACCGATTTCAACCATCCGATCGCCTTGGAACGGATCGAGGCCGGTAGTTTCGGTATCGAAAACAATCTCGCGCATCGGAAATCTTGAACTCAGCTCGGGCTCGCCGCGAATCACCGCGGCTTCGCCGGCAGTTTAGCGACTTTGCGCAAAATATCGCGGATTTGCGCGCGAGTGTGATCGAAACTTTGCGAGCTATCGACAACAAAATCGGCGCGGCCGCGCTTTTCCGCATCCGGCATCTGCTTGGCAAGGATAGCAGCGAACTTGTCGTCGGTCATGCCGGGCCGTTCGAAAGCCCGTTTGCGTTGAATCTCGGGCGGCGCCGACACAACGACCACGGCATCGCAGCCGCGTTCCGCTTTAGTCTCGAACAGAAGCGGCACGTCGAACACCACGATTTTTTCACCGCGAGCTTGCGCCTTGGCAAGAAACTTTTCCCGCGATGCGGTGACCATCGGGTGCACGATCGCCTCGAGCCGCATGAGTGCCGCCTTGTCGCTCAGGACCATTGCGGCCAGTTTATTGCGATCAACCTTGCTGCCGCTGGTCGAGCCCGGAAATGCCGCCTCAATGAGCGGTGTTGCCTCACCCTCATAGAGGGCATGCACGGTGGCGTCGGAATCGTGCACCGCTACGCCTTCCTCGGCAAAAAATTTTGCGGCCGTCGACTTGCCCATGCCGAGCGAGCCGGTGAGGCACAGCACGAATGGTCTTTCCTGGCTCACTGCAGGAGACATCCTCGGCGCCGCAGAAAATCCAAAGCTTGGAAAAGCGGCAAGCCCAATATTGTAAAGTAATCACCTTCGATGCGCTCGAAGAGTTGAATGCCATAGCTTTCCAGCTGATAAGCGCCGACGCTTGTCGTCGCAGCATTTCCGGCAGTTTTCAGATAAAGATCGAGAAATTCGTCCGAAAACGTACGCATGATAAGCCGCGCCACGCCGACATATTCGAACAATACTGCCTCATCCTGGACGAAAGCGAGGGCCGAATGAAGCTCGTGCGTGCGGCCGGACAGTTTGCGAAGCTGAGCGCGTGCCGCGACCATATCAGCCGGTTTGGAAAATCGCTCGCTGCCCAACGCGAGTGTCTGGTCAGCGCCAAGAGCGAGGCGGCCGGGCTGAGATTTCGCCGCAGCGCGCGCTTTCTCCCGCGCCAAATGAGCGGCCACGACGTCTGGCGCTTGCGACGCGGCATCGGCTTCGAGCCGCCGTTCGTCAAGATCAACGGGGCGGATTTCGAGCGGAATGCCGGCGCCTTCAAGCAAGGTCTGCCGCACCTTACTGCGCGATGCGAGTAGCAGCGGCTTCTCGGCGCGCCACAACGCCGTCACGACGCCCGCTGCCTACGGCGTTCGGCGAGATGGGCAAGCACGGCAGCCGCGGTTTCTTCGATCGACCTGCGGGTAACGTCGATCACCGGCCAATTGTGCCGGCTGCACAATTTGCGCGAAGCTGCAATTTCGGCCGCTACTGCTTCGCGATCGATATATTGATCGTCGTCGCGCTGGACTTTGAGACCCAGCAGGCGGTTTTGCCGGATCTGCACGATCCGCTCCGCCGTTGCGAATAGACCGACGATGAGCGGGCGTTTGAGCCGCTCAATATGCGGCGGCAATGCCACTCCGGGCACCAAGGGAATATTGGCGGTCTTGACGCCGCGATTAGCCAGGTAGATCGAGGTCGGAGTTTTCGACGTGCGCGACACGCCAAGAAGAACGACATCAGCTTCTTCGAGATCTTCAGCCTGCTGACCGTCATCATGCAGCATGGTGTAATTCAGCGCATCGATGCGGCGGAAATATTCGGCATTGAGAGTGTGCTGGGCGCCGACTTTGTGGGTCGATTCCGCGCCGAGATAAGCCTGGAACAGGTGAAATACCGGCCCTAGCACCGACAGGCATGGCAGACCGAGCTCACGAGATTTACTCTCAAGCTTTTCCACAAGGACCTGATCAAGCAACGTGTAGAGGATGATTCCGGGCGATTCTTCGATCTCGGTAAGCACCCGATCGAGCTGCTTCACCGTCCGTACCAGGGGATAGACGTGCTCGACCGGCATGACTTTGGCGTATTGCGCGGCTGCAGCCCGGCCGACGGCAATCAAAGTCTCGCCGGTAGCATCGGAGATCAGATGAAGGTGAAAATAGCTCGGCGTTTCGGTCATTGCGGCGGTCGTAACCGATTGGACAACCTGTCGACAACTAGGGAGAAGGCCACGGCTTTCAGGGGCATGCAAGCCGATTGGCTGTATAGGCTGCAATTCTGTCCACATCCGTGCCGCGCGAGAGTAAAGCTAGGCGGCTACATCCGTCAGCAGTGAATTGTGGACAGGTGCGATAAAACTTTGCCGAAAGTCGTCGGCAATGGCCCCGAATGGCCAATTGCGTTGCTAACTCCGAAATGTGCCCAGCCAAACTTGGCAGTGGGGATATGTGGGCAAGACGTGGATAGAATGTGGATGCAGATCTATGAGTCCAATCAACCGTCTAACTACTACAACAGATTTTAAGATTCTATTTTGATTGGGAAGAAGGCGTGTCGGACAAGCCGTGTTCAAAACCTTTGCTTCGCGTTCTTGCGGGCGAAAGAACTGCCGTTCCTCCGATCTGGCTGATGCGCCAGGCCGGACGCTATCTTCCGGAGTACAGAACCATCCGCGAAAAATGCGGAGGTTTCCTCGATCTGTGCTTCACTCCGAAATTGGCTGCCGAGGTTACCTTGCAGCCGATCCGCCGTTTTGGCTTCGACGCCGCCATTTTATTTTCCGATATCCTGGTCGTTCCTCATGCACTTGGGCAGCGTGTGACTTTCGAAGCGGGTGAAGGGCCGCGGCTTGATGCGATCGATGGTCCAACGGCTTTTAGCCGATTGCGCGCAGAGGTCGATCACGGCGCGTTAGCGCCGGTTTATGAGACGATCGGCCTCGTGAAGACACAGTTGCCGGCCGATACTGCGTTGTTGGGCTTTTGCGGCGCGCCGTGGACGGTTGCGACCTATATGATTGCCGGTATCGGCACGAGCGAGCAGATTCCGGCGCGTCTATTCGCCTATCGTCATCCTGAAGTTTTTGCCGAACTGATCGATAGGCTGGTTGAAGCGTCCGCGGCATATTTAATTCGGCAATTTGAGGCAGGGGTCGATGCCGTGCAGATTTTCGATACCTGGTCGGGCGTGTTGCCGCCGGCCGAGTTCGAATCCTGGTGCATTGCGCCGTGCGCAAGAATCATTGATGCAGTCCGCAATGATATTCCCAACGCCAAGTTCATTGGATTTCCGCGCGGTGCCGGAACAAAGCTCGAGCGCTATGCTGAAGAAGTTCCGGTCGACGCCATCGGGCTCGATTGGATGATCGAACTTGGTTTCGCGCGCGATCGTATTCAGAGCAGGCGCCCAGTGCAGGGCAATCTCGATCCGCTGGTGCTGCTCGCCGGCGGTGAAGCGCTTGATCGTGCGATCGACATAATTCTCGATGCCCTTGCGTCCCGGCCGTTCATCTTCAATCTCGGTCACGGCATTTTGCCGGACACGCCGATTGCGCATGTCGAGCGTCTTGTGGCGCGGGTGCGGAAAAGCAGAGACGACTGAACCGATGGTCTACGAGTGGGTCAAAGCCTTTCACATCATCGCCGTCATCGCCTGGATGGCGGGCATGCTCTATCTGCCGCGGTTGTTCGTCTATCACTGCGCGGCGGAGAAGGGCTCGGTCCAATCGGAAACCTTCAAGGTCATGGAGCGGCGGCTCCTTCGTGGCATCATCAATCCGGCGATGATCGCAACGTGGCTATTGGGGCTTTGGCTTGCCTGGCATGGGCCTGATTCTCACTATGGCTGGTTCGCCGCGCCGTGGCTTCATGCCAAGATTCTGCTTGTTCTCGTACTTTCGGCGGTGCATGGCCTGTTCGCCCGTTGGACCAAGGCCTTCGGCCGCGATGAAAACCGGCATACGGCTAGATTCTATAGAATTATCAATGAAGTACCGACGGTCATCATGATCGCAATCGTGATCTTGGTGGTGCTGAAACCGTTCTAGAATTCTTGCGTTTCTTACTGAAAACTCAATCTTGGCCCACAGCAGCTCTTGCCTGAAGTCCAGTCTTTTCCTATCTTACGGCCATCCCACCAAACGTAGGCGGATGCAGTTGCGTTTTGGCTCCAGTGAATTGGAGCCGCCCGTGCATCAGGTCCGGGGCCCAAAACCCCTTTTTCACCTAAAGATCTGCTGCAAGTCGCATCTGCGACAAGACCTGCGACCTTCCTTAAGCCAGCGGCCCGTCAATCAATTCCGCCGCTAGGCAAATTTCCACAGGACATTCTATGCACGAAATGAAACTACAAGAGCTCAAGACCAAGACGCCCGCCGAGCTCGTCACCTTTGCTGAGGAACTCGAGGTCGAAAACGCTTCGACCATGCGCAAGCAGGAGCTGATGTTCGGCATCCTCAAGCAGCTCTCGGCGCGTGAGACCGATATTGTCGGCGAAGGCGTGGTCGAAGTGCTGCCGGACGGCTTCGGGTTCCTGCGCTCGCCGGAAGCGAATTACCTGCCTGGCCCTGACGATATCTACGTCTCGCCCTCGCAAATCCGCCGCTTCGGATTGCGCACTGGCGACACCATCGACGGCCATATCCGCAGCCCCAAAGAGGGCGAACGTTATTTTGCACTCCTCAAGGTCAACTCGCTGAATTTCGAGGACCCCGAGAAAGCTCGTCACAAGGTCAATTTCGACAACCTGACGCCGCTCTATCCCGACGAGTGGCTGAAGATGGAATTCGAGGATCCGACCAAGAAGGATCTCTCGGCTCGCGTCATCGACATCGTGGCGCCGGTCGGAAAGGGCCAACGCGCGTTGATCGTGTCGCCGCCGCGCACCGGCAAAACCGTGCTGCTGCAGAACATCGCCCACTCGATCACGCACAATCATCCGGAGTGCTATCTGATCGTGCTGCTCATCGATGAGCGGCCGGAAGAAGTCACCGACATGCAGCGCTCGGTGAAGGGCGAGGTGGTCTCCTCGACCTTCGACGAGCCGGCGGTGCGCCACGTGCAGGTCGCCGAGATGGTGATCGAGAAGGCGAAGCGCTTGGTCGAGCACGGCCGCGACGTCGTCATTCTGCTCGATTCGATCACCCGCCTCGGACGCGCTTACAACACTGTGGTGCCCTCCTCGGGCAAGGTGCTGACCGGCGGTGTTGACGCCAATGCCTTGCAGCGTCCGAAGCGCTTCTTCGGTGCCGCGCGCAATATCGAGGAAGGCGGCTCGCTGACCATCATCGCCACCGCGCTGATCGATACCGGCAGCCGCATGGACGAGGTGATCTTCGAAGAGTTCAAGGGCACCGGCAATTCAGAACTGATCCTCGACCGCAAAGTCGCGGATAAGCGCACCTTCCCGGCCATGGACATCACCCGCTCCGGCACCCGCAAGGAAGAGCTCCTGGTGCCGCCGGACCAGCTGAAAAAAATGTACGTGCTGCGCCGTATCCTCAATCCGATGGGCACCATGGATGCCATGGACTTCCTGTTGGACAAGCTGCGCAACACCAAGAACAACTCCGAGTTCTTCGACTCGATGAATACGTAAGGCCGGCGGGGCTTCAGCCCCGCCCAGTCTCCCGCCCGAGAATTCGTAAAAGCTTAGTCGCGTCGATCGGCGTTGAACGTTTGGTGTTCAGCGCAGTGTCTGGATCGACAAAGCACATGCCGCCCTTGCCGACGGCACTCTCGCAACCGGTCACCGTCGTATAGCCGCATTGAATCACGGCATTGTCGCCGGTGGCGTAGCCGCACCATTCGTCAGCGCGGGCACCGGTTGCCGCTGAAAGGATGACCAGGGTTGCCGCGATCCCGTATCGGATCGATTGCCGCATGATTGGATCTCCAGATGGACGTCATAGGGAAGACGTGTCGGCGCGCCCCGTGATTCTATAAAGCACGAAACGCGCCCGGCGCGCGGCGTCAAGAATGTCGCACCGGTTCGACTGCGGCAGTAATCGCTGCAGTCAGTTCGGCAGGATTTGTCGCTGGCAGCGAGCAAGTCTCGCCAACGCAGATGAAGGCCTGCGGCCCTTGTGCGGCGGCGATTTTGGCGCGGGCCGGATGATTTTCTGGCAAAGCCTCGGCTGAGGCGGCGTGAAGCACGATGCGGCTGAGCGGCGGAGCGTCGCGCGCCACGGCAAGCAGCGCCTCCGCTCCCTCGCCTTCCCCGGTCACCACGATTTCCGCGGCGCGCAGCCGCAGATCGATGGCATTGAGCAGTGCCATGTGCATGTAGAGGTTCTCGGCGACCTGCGGTGCGATCGCGCCGATCAACCGATCCGCTTTCCTACGCCAAACATCGTCGCCTGCCAGGACCGCAAGCCGGATCAGGTTTTGTGTAGCGACGGCGTTATGATTGGGCGTCGCTTCATCCGTTGTCGCGGCGGGCCGGATCACGAGCCCTTCGGCATCCGCCGCGGTGAGATAATAAGTTCCAGTTTCGACATTGACGTAGTCGCGATCGAGCGCGTGCTGCCAGGACAGGGCCTGGTCGAGATAAGTTGACTTACCTGTTGCCTCATAGAGCGCCAACGCCGCGCGAACCATTGCGGCAAAGTCCGAGGCGAGCCCGGGAAATTTCAGCTTGCCGTTGCGCCAGGAATGGCCGAGCCGGTCGCCGCGCGTCATCGTGCCGGCGACAAAGCCGAAAGCGCGCGCCGCGGTCTCAAGCCATGACGGCTCGTCAAAAACGAGCCCGGCATTGACCAGCGCTGCGATCATCAGCCCGTTCCAGTCGGCGAGCACTTTGTCGTCAAGGCCGGGGCGCACGCGCAATGCCCGAACGGCAAGAAGTTTTTCCCGCAATGCGCCAAGGCGCGCCTCGTCGGCGTCGGTGTGCGGCAGCGGGTTCAGGCGGTTGAGAATGTTATGCCCTTCGAAATTGCCCGCCGGCGTCACGTCGTAGTGGCGGGCAAAAAACTCGCCGTCTTCCACACCGAGGTGTTTGATCACCTCGTCGTAGGACCAAACATAGAATTTTCCTTCTTCGCCTTCTGAATCGGCGTCGAGCGAAGCCGAAAAACCGCCCTCGCCTGTCGTCATTTCGCGTTTGAGCCACTCGACGGTTTCGTGGGCGCGCTGGCGATACAGCGCCTTGCCGGTGCGCTGATAGGCGATCGCCAACAGTTCGAGGAGCTGCGCATTGTCGTAGAGCATTTTTTCGAAATGCGGCACGAGCCAGCGTTCGTCGACCGAATAGCGCGAAAAGCCGCCGCCGAGATGATCGTAAATGCCGCCTTCGCAAATATGATCGAGGCTGATCTCGACCGCTGCGAAGTAGCGCGCTTCGCCGGTACGCAAGCCGGCGCGCCAGAGCAATTCAAACAAAGCGGCTTGCGGAAATTTCGGTGCGCCGCGCGTGCCGCCATTGACCGGATCGATAATGCCGCCGAGCTGGCGCGCCGCGCTGTTCAAACCATCGATGCCGATCGTGGCGCCCATATTGGCGCGCGCCGTGGCAGACAGTTCGCTCATCAAGGCCGCGCGATTTTGTTCGATCTTCTGCGGCTCTTCGCGGAATAGCCGCGCGATCTCGCGCAGCACGTCGACAAAAGCCGGCTTGCCGTAGCCCGACGTTTTCGGAAAATAAGTGCCGCCCCAGATCGGTTCGCCGTCGGACGTAAGAAACATCGTGAGCGGCCAGCCGCCGTGTTCGCCGAGATGATGCAGCGCCGACATGTAGATCTGATCGATATCCGGCCGCTCCTCGCGATCGACTTTGATGTTGACGAACAGCTCGTTCATCACGCGCGCAGTCGCGTCGTCCTCAAAACTCTCATGGGCCATCACGTGGCACCAATGACAGGCGGCATAGCCGACGGAGAGCAGAATGGGCTTGTTGCCGGCTTTGGCTTGCGCAAGCGCTTCCGGCCCCCAGGGCCACCAGTCGACCGGGTTGTCTTTGTGCTGCAGCAGATACGGACTCGTCTCTTGGGCGAGGCGATTTTGCCGCGACGGTGATGATTGAGACGCTGGGTGCTGTGACATTGGGTTACTGTGACATTGACATCGACACACCGTAGCAAGTAGCCCGCGTGGCGCGAAGCACCGAAGATCCGAGGCGTTCAATCATTTGCGATGTCTGACCGTTCCACCATTTTCGCTTTGTCGTCCGGCCGGCCGCCGGCCGCGATTGCGGTTGTGCGCATTTCAGGTTCGCAGGCGGGTGTCGCGCTCGAGAAACTGATCGGCCGTGTGCCGGAACCGCGAAAGGCGGCTTTGGTGCGGGTGCGCGATCCGGCAAGTGGCGAACTGATAGATGAGGCACTGGCGCTGTGGTTTCCGGCGCCGCACAGCGAGACTGGCGAGGACGTAGCCGAACTGCAATTGCACGGCGGCCACGCGGTGGTTGCCGGTGTGCTCGGCGCACTCGGAACCGTCCCGGGTTGCCGTCTTGCTGAACCGGGCGAATTCACCCGTCGCGCCTTTGAAGCAGGACGGCTCGATCTCACCGCCGTTGAAGGGCTTGGCGATCTGATCGCCGCGGAAACGCCGGCGCAGCGGCGACAGGCGTTCCGGCAGCTCAAAGGGTTAATTGGAGATCGGGCCGAAGCTTGGCGGCGGCGGTTGATTGAAGCGCTGGCGCTGGTCGAAGCGCGCATCGACTTTTCCGACGAGGCCGATGTACCTGAGGATCTCATCGGACCGGCGCTTCATGCTGCGCAGCAATTGCGCAGCGAGATTGCAGCAATTTTGGCCGACGGACGTCGTGGCGAACGGTTGCGGGAAGGGCTTGTCGTTGCTATCGCGGGACCGCCGAATGCCGGAAAGTCTACACTTCTCAATAGGTTAGCGCGTCGTGATGCGGCGATCGTGTCGCCTTATGCCGGAACCACCCGCGATATCATTGAGGTTCATCTCGATCTCGATGGCTTTCCGGTCACGTTGCTCGACACCGCAGGCATCCGAGAGAGCAACGAGCCGGTTGAGCAAGAAGGGATGCGGCGCGCGCGGGAGAGGGCGGTCGGTGCTGACGTGGTGCTGTGGGTTGTTGATGCTGCGGTAGCGGTCGACAACGACAACACTCACGGCTTAGGCGAGGGTGTGTCTGAGGTTTGGTTGGTCGAAAACAAGCTTGATTTGATTGAGCAAAGATCCCTCGTCGAGGATCGCCCACAAACTTCCGAATATAGATTCATTTATTCTTTGTCGGCGGCGAGCGGCGCGGGTGTCGATCCACTGATCGCCGGGCTTTCGGCTTATGCGAGTGCATTCTTCGCGTCAGTTGAATCAGGGATGGTGACCCGCACACGACATCGACAGGCGCTGGAGGAAACAGTTGCTGCGCTCGGTAGGGCATTGGCCGAGGGCGGGAAGGCCAGCGGACGCGAAGAGCTTGTTGCCGAGGAGCTGCGAGCTGCAGCGACAGTGCTTGGGCGCCTGACTGGGCGGGTCGATGTTGAAGATATCTTGGATGTTATCTTTCGCGATTTCTGTATCGGCAAGTGAGAGCGAGGTCGGGTCCTTAGTCGCGCGGCTTATTATTCGCCGCGTCGAAATTTGCTGCTGCTCGTCGTTGTTTCACGTGAAACATGGACCGCAGCCTCGTCAAAGCATGCTTTGACCACCGAATTGCCGTTGGCTACAACCGCCTCCTTCTTGGAGATTCCGATGGACGGCCGCTTCGATGTGATTGTCGTCGGCGGTGGCCATGCCGGCTGTGAGGCGGCCGGCGCCGCCGCCCGTATGGGCGCCTGCACGGCGCTCATTACCCAGCGCTTTGCGACGGTCGGCGCGATGTCCTGCAATCCTTCCATCGGAGGTCTCGGCAAAGGCCATCTCGTGCGCGAGATCGACGCCCTGGATGGTTTCATGGGCCGGGTTGCGGATGCCGGCGGCATTCAGTTTCGTCTGCTCAATCGCCGCAAAGGACCGGCCGTGCGCGGACCCCGCGCCCAGGCCGACCGAAAGCTCTATGCGGCGGCCATGCAGGCCGCCATTCGGGGCACGCCAGGTCTGACGGTGATCGAAGGCGAGGTGGATGACCTGCTCGCCGATGGGGCCATCACCGGCGTTCGGTTGACCGATGGGCGCGCGTTTGCTGCCACCGCTGTGGTTCTGACGACGGGGACTTTCCTGCGTGGCCTGATCCATATCGGAGAACGGCAAATTCCAGCCGGGCGGGCCGGCGAGGCGCCTTCGGTGGGACTTTCCGGAACGCTTGAGCGGGCAGGGCTGGCGCTTGGACGGCTCAAGACCGGGACACCCCCTCGTCTCGACGGCGAGACGATCGACTGGCAAGCGCTCGAGATGCAGCCGGGCGACGATCCGGCCGAGCCGTTCTCAGTGCTGACCGATCGGATCACCAATCCGCAAATCCAATGCGCGATCACCCGGACAACGCCGGCCACCCATGAGGTCATCCGTGCGAATGTGCATCGTTCGCCGATGTATTCCGGCCAGATCCAGAGCCGCGGGCCGCGCTACTGTCCGTCGATCGAGGACAAGATCGTCCGCTTCGGCGATCGCGATGGCCATCAGATCTTCCTCGAACCGGAAGGCCTCGACGATACGACGGTCTACCCGAACGGCATCTCCACCTCGCTCCCGGAGGATGTCCAGGCCGCCATCGTGGCGTCGATTCCGGGCTTGGAACGGGCTCGGATCGTGCGGCCGGGCTATGCCATCGAATACGACCATATTGATCCACGCGAGCTGACCCCGGCGCTGGAAACACGGCGCCTGCCAGGGCTTTTTCTGGCCGGGCAGATCAACGGCACCACGGGATATGAGGAAGCCGGCGCACAGGGTCTAGTCGCGGGCCTGAACGCAGCCGCCAAGGCGGGCGGGAGTGCGCCGATCATCTTCGATCGTGCCGAAGGCTATCTCGGCGTGATGATCGACGATCTCGTCACCAGGGGCGTCAGCGAGCCCTATCGGATGTTCACTTCGCGTGCCGAATATCGGCTGACGCTTCGCGCTGACAATGCCGATCAGCGCCTCACCGATAAGGGCATTGCGCTTGGCTGTGTCGGCGCTGAACGGGCAGGGAAGCACCGCGCCAAGACGGCCCTATTGGACGCAGCGCGGGGTATGGCGGGCTCGCTGACGGTGACTCCGACCGAAGCCGCCAAATACGGGCTCGTGCTGCGCAAGGACGGACAGCGGCGTACGGCTTTCGAGCTTCTGTCCTATCCGGACCTCTCAGCGGCTGATCTGTCGCGGATCTGGCCGGAATTCGCTGGCCTTGCGCCCAAGATCGCCGAGCAGCTCGAAATCGACGCCAAGTACGAGGTCTATCTCAGCCGCCAGGCTGCGGACGTTGAATCCTATCGCCGCGATGAGAGCCTCGTGCTCGACGATGACCTCGACTATGGCGCGTTGCCAGGGCTGTCGAATGAGGTGCGCCACAAGCTCCAGAGCCACCGTCCGCGGTCCATCGGCCATGCCGGCAAAATCGATGGCATGACGCCCGCAGCCCTGACGCTGTTGGTGGCGCATATACGGCGGCAGAATCGCAAGCCCAATAGCAAGTCGAACCTCGGTGTGGCGTGATGGGCGCGCCCCGACATGGGGGTGACGCGACTCGCGAAAAATCCGCGCCACCAAGGGTGGCGCACCGGAGCGATCCCGCCTTTGCCCAAGCGCTCGCGGAAGACCGAGATCGGGCGCTGGCGCTGACCCCTGTTTCACGTGAAACATCTGCCCGCCTCGACCGCTTCGTCGAAGTGCTCTTGGAGTGGCAGCAGCATACCAATCTGATCGCGCCTTCGACCGAGCAGACTATTTGGACGCGACACATCGCCGACTCCCTGCAGCTCCTGTTGCTCGCGCCAAAGTCGCGACCTGGCTCGCAAATTTGGGCCGATCTCGGTTCCGGTGCGGGCTTTCCGGGACTGGTGATTGCCTGCGCGCTCGCTGAGCAGAAGGGTGTCGAAGTCCACCTGATCGAGAGCATCGGCAAGAAGGCGAATTTCCTCCGCGAGGCCGTGCGTGCGGCCGGCGTGCCGGCAGAAATCCACGCCGTGCGGATCGCTGATTTTGTGAAGCGCGCGCCCAAGCGCATCGATGTCGTCACCGCGCGCGCTCTCGCTCCGCTGCCGAAATTACTCACCGAAGCATATCCGTTGTTGAAAAGGGGAGCCCGAGGCCTGTTTCCTAAGGGACAAGATGTTGCAACTGAATTGACCGAGGCCGCTAAATATTGGAACATCAAGGCGACCTTGGCAGAAAGCCGTACCGATCCACGCTCTCGGATCGTCGTCGTCGAAAGCGCCGAGCCCAGAATTTAGCATTTGGGAAATCGCAACTTAAAGTTGAGCTTCCGAAGCTCGAATCAGCATTGGATCAGCCACCATGAACGATGCACCCGACAAAACCGTTATCGCCTTTCCCGCACCGGACGGCACGCGTGCGGCCCAGCCGGCCCGGACCCCGCGCGTCCTTGCCGTCGCCAATCAGAAGGGCGGCGTCGGTAAAACCACGACGGCCATCAACCTCGGCACCGCGCTCGCCGCGATCGGTGAGGATGTTCTGATTGTCGATCTCGATCCGCAGGGTAATGCCTCAACGGGCCTCGGCATCGACCGGCGCAGCCGTAACCACTCGACCTATGATGTGCTGACCGGCGAAGCGGCGCTACGCGACGCGATCGTAGCCACCGCCGTTCCGCGTCTGCATCTCGCGCCGTCGACGCTCGATCTGTCCGGTCTCGAGCTCGAGATCGGCCAGTCGCGGGACCGCGCTTTCCGTCTGCGCAGCGCGCTCACACCGCTGAACATGGTCGGCGGTACCAGTTTCAGTTACGTGTTGGTCGATTGCCCGCCGTCACTCAATCTTCTCACCGTCAACGCGATGGCCGCGGCGAATGCGATTCTGGTGCCGCTGCAATGCGAGTTCTTCGCGCTCGAAGGTTTGTCGCAATTGCTCAAGACCGTGGAATCGGTGCGCGAGCAGCTCAATCCCGGTCTGACGATTCACGGCATCGTGCTGACGATGTTCGACGCTCGCAATAATCTGTCCGGGCAGGTGGTCGCCGACGTGCGCGAATTCATGGGTGCCAAAGTCTACGACACGATCATCCCGCGCAATGTGCGGGTGTCGGAAGCGCCGTCTTACGGCAAGCCTGTTCTTGTCTACGATCTTAAATGCAGCGGCAGCGAAGCCTATCTGCGCCTCGCCACCGAAATCATCCAGCGCGAAAAGCAGCTCTGTGTTGGATGAGGGCATTTTGAGTGAGTGACCTTTTAGGGAAAGCGTCGATGGTCGACGACGCATCGCGATCGCGACTGGGCCGTGGACTCGCGGCGCTGATCGGCGAAGTCTCGGCGGAAGCGTCGTCGGACCGTCCGCGCGGGCAGCGCCGCTTGCCGACCGGCGCATTGCGGCCGAACGCACGCAATCCGCGGCGCGTGTTCTCCGATACCGAGCTTGACGAACTTGTCGCCTCGTTGCGCGAGCGCGGCATCATTCAGCCGATCATCGCGCGATCGATGCGGGGAGCAAACGATTCCTACGAGATCATCGCCGGCGAACGACGCTGGCGTGCGGCACAGCGTGCGGGTTTGCACGAAGTGCCCGTCGTTATTATCGAAGCGACGGATGCCGAGGCGCTGCAAATTGCCATTATCGAAAATGTGCAGCGCGCCGATCTCAATCCGCTCGAAGAGGCCGACGGCTATCGCGCCTTGATGGATGAGTTCCACAACAATCAGGAAGATATCGCCAAGATCATCGGCAAGAGCCGAAGCCACGTTGCCAATACACTGCGGCTCCTCAAGCTCCCGGAGACGGTGAAGGCGCATATTCACTCTGGAAAACTGTCAGCCGGTCATGCGCGCATGTTGATCGGTCAGCCCAATGCCGAACAGCTCGCGGAGGAGATCGTTTCACGCGGTCTCAATGTGCGTCAGGTCGAAGCGCTGGCGCGCGAGGCGGGCCAGAAGCACGGCAAGGGTAACGGACGTCAATCGCATGCCCGCGCCGAGAAGAAGGCTGATGTGGTCGCGCTCGAAAAGCGGCTCGCGGATACGCTCGGCCTGGTCGTGAACATCGACGACAGCGCGCGCGGCGGCACGCTCACGATACGCTATCGCAATCACGATCAGCTCGATGAAGTCTTGCGCCGGCTTGAGAGAAAGCATTGAGCGCCTGCGATCTGATTTGCTCCGAGTCGGATAAAATAAGATTTGTCGGGTGATCTTTTAATATCTGGAATCAACAACAAAAAAGCCGGCCATCGAGGCCGGCTTTTTCAATTCCGTGATGTGCGTCGAATTCAGTAGCGAACGAGCTTTCCGTTCACGCCGTCATAGAGCACATTATGCGGCAGGTAGGCATTGACGAGATAGCTGCCGACGAACGGCACGATGCAATCGGCCATGCCCATATAAACTTCGCGATAGGTGAGTGGGCGATTGACCGCGACAGTATAAACGAACGGCGTGGCGACCATGCAGGCACCGGTAGTGATGCCGTAAGCGCCAAGGGCGGTCACGCGGGCCGTGCCTGGATAGCCGTGTTTCTTGGTCAGGAGATAAGCGCCGACGCCGGTGCCGATACCAATGCCGATACCAGCCAATGTCAGGCGTGGATCCTGGCCGTGGCCCCACCAATTCAGGAACAAACCATTACCCCAAGTCGGAGCCGGGGCTGGACCTTGAGCCTGGGCAGCTTTTGGCTGCGCGCCAACGACCATCATCAGGGCCAGGGCTGCAAGAACGAACCGCTTCATTTTGAATGACTCCCCCTCCATAGGCGCGAGCCCGAAAAAGGACTCGAAATCGCCACATGGTTAACCGGCAAATTGACCGAGCCGCCGGTTTCTGTCGAGGATACGGACGGTGGATAGATTACGATTCCTGGTCGCTGTGATTATTTGGCAACCATCTCGCGGTGATTGCCGCAGCTTGGAGCGGACCAGGCCCGATCTAACAGTGAACCGCCCTTCGCCTCAGTGGTATGCGGAGAGGGGGCGCGGAATTGAGTGCTAAGTTATTCCGCGGCAGTTCGGCGCGGGGTGCCGAATCGCTGCTCGATATAGTCGATGACGATTTTCTGAAAATCGGCCGCCACCGTCGGGCCACGCAGGGTCATCGCCTTCTTGCCGTCGATGAAAACCGGCGCGGTCGGTTGCTCGCCGGTGCCCGGCAGCGAAATGCCGATATCGGCATGTTTGGATTCGCCCGGCCCGTTGACGATGCAGCCCATGACCGCGACGTTGAGGCCTTCCACGCCCGGATAGCGCGTCTTCCATTCCGGCATCGAGTCGCGGATGAATTTCTGAATGCTTGAGGCGAGCTCCTGAAACGTCGTCGATGTGGTGCGGCCGCAACCAGGGCAGGCAGCAACCAGCGGTACGAAGGTGCGCAAGCCGACCGTCTGCAACAATTCCTGGCCGACTTTGACCTCGAGCGTGCGGTCGCCATTGGGCTCCGGCGTCAGCGAAACGCGGATCGTGTCGCCGATGCCTTGTTGCAGCAGCACGCCCATCGCCGCCGATGAAGCAACGATACCCTTCGAACCCATGCCGGCTTCGGTCAGCCCAAGATGCAGCGCGTAGTCGGAGCGGCGCGCCAATTCGCCGTAGACGCCGATCAGATCCTGCACGGCGGAAACCTTGGCCGAGAGGATGATTTTCGAGCGCGGCAGGCCGATTTTTTCAGCGCGTTCCGCCGACAGCAGCGCCGATTGCACCATCGCTTCGCGCGTCACGTCGCGCGCATCGATCGGATTGCTCGACCGCGAGTTCTCGTCCATCAGCTGCGTCAGCAACTCCTGATCAAGCGAGCCCCAATTGGCGCCGATACGCACCGGCTTGTTGTGACGGATCGCGGTTTCGACGATGGCGCCGAACTGCTTGTCCTTCTTATCCTTGAAGCCGACGTTGCCCGGATTGATGCGATATTTGTCGAGCGCCTCGGCGCAGGCCGGATGGTCGGCAAGAAGCTTGTGGCCGATGTAATGAAAGTCGCCGACGATCGGCACGTCGACTTTCATCTTCAGCAAACGCTCTTTGATATGCGGCACCGCGGCCGCCGCCTCGTCGCGGTCGACTGTAATGCGCACGATTTCCGATCCGGTGCGCGCCAGCGCCGCGACCTGCGTGGTGGTCGCCTCGACATCGGCTGTGTCGGTATTGGTCATCGATTGCACCACAACGGGCGCGCCGCCGCCGACCGTCACATTGCCGACCTTCACGGCAACGGTTTTGTGTCTCGCGGCGGGACCGGAAAATTCCATCATGGGCAAGTCCTTACATGTTTCGCATGTCTTACTTTGCCGGACGCCAGCCGGACCGGCGCCATCGCCAAAGTGCGAAAAAGCTGAATTTGACCCCCAGCATATAGCCTCACTGCGCGCCGTTGACGAGAAGGGTTTGGATTGAGGGTTGCGATGAGACTAAATACCCTGCGCGGAGCTTAAGTCGCAGCGTCTTTGCAGGGTTCCTGTTTACCTATCTAATTGATATTACAAAATTAATTTATGAAATCCATGGCGAGCTCAAGCATGGGGGGATGTGTCATCCCTACCGGTCGAAAGCTGCCGAAATCAATTCTTTTTCCTCCGAAGAAAACTCGCCGCAGCGCTCGGTCGCAGCCAAAACCGGCCATGGCCCGAGGCGACAAAGGCGCTGAGCGCCTCGCCGTAACGCTCGGGATTATTGCGCGCGACTGCCCGGAAGCAGTCATAGCCGGCCTCACGCTGGCCGGCTTCCAGCAGACAATGGCCGAGCGCGAGCCATGCGCCGGCATCGCCCGGCCGCAGCATCAGATAGCGGCGAAAGTGGTCGGCGGCGGTTTCGTTCTCGCCGATTTCTTGATGCGCCTTGGCGATGCCGAACAGCGCTTCGGCGGAATTGGGCGCGATTGCGAGAGCGCGCGCGAAGGCCGATTTGGCGCCGACGCAATCGCGGCGATGCAGGAAAACATAGCCGAGCTGGATCGCAAGCTCCGGCATCATCGGTGCAACATCAAGTCCGCGCGTGAGCGCCTCGATCGCTTCCTCGGACTGGTCCAGCGCAAACAACAGCGAACCGAGTTCACGCAGTGCGGGGGCAAAGCGCGGATGACGTTTGGCCGTGCGCCGAAGACGGATCAGAGCGTCTTCCGTACGGCCGGCCTGTCGCAGCGCCATCGCCAGTGTCGTGTCGATCTCCGGATCGTGCTTGCCGCGCGCGGCATTTTCGAGGAGCGCAACCGCGTCCACCGCGCGGCCCTGTGCCAGGAGAGCGCGGCCCAAAATGTGCGAAGCACGAATGTGACGTGGATCGACACGGAGCACGTCAGCTGCAATCCGCTCGGCGTCTTTGGCGCGGTGATTATTCAGCGCCAAGTTTGCGCGTTCGAGTGCTTCGTCGGGAAACGCGGTTCCGATCGCCATCGCCTGCGCCGAATCTGGGCCGACCTTTGTTCGCATTCAGCCAATAAACATGGGATGAATGCCGCATGACTTTTCCCATATACACGTGCCGTGAGGCAACGTAGATTTTTGACCGTCTGCGCGACGAACTATCAGCGCTTTCCGAGGGTTGCGACGTGAACCAAGCCGGCGAGATGACACTAACATTCCGCTGTCCGCCGGCGCTTGAGGCGATCTTGCCGCGGCCCATTGCAGCGGTTCGCGGCCTCCCCGACTGGTTCAAGACCATGCCGGCAAAGGCATTCAGTGCGACCACGGGGAAGGACACGCCCACGGTAAAAAAATGCCCGCCGTTCATCGACGCGATGATTTACGGATTTCTCATTCCGCTTGCCATCGATCTCGAAGTCCGCGACGGGGAGTTCAAATGGGACTTCGACGTCCCGCAAGGCCATGTCAGCGAATTCTCGCATTCCCCAATCGACTTTCACGATCCCGGCCAGGTCGCGGGCACGCCGTTCTTTGAGGACGATCGCTTCATCATCAAGTTCAATTCGTTTTGGACTATCGAGGCGCCGGCGGGTTATTCGCTGCTGTTCACCCATCCGGTCAATCGCACCGATCTGCCGTTCACCACGCTCACCGGCCTGGTCGACTGCGACTCGTTCCATGACAGTCCGCTGAATTTTCCGGCGCGGTGGCACGATGCCGACTTCAACGGGGTGCTGCCCAAAGGCACGCCGGTTGCGCAATGTCTGCCGGTGAAACGTGAGGCCTGGACTGGCCGCTATGAGGCACTTACTCAAGAAGACGCGACGAAGCTCGTCGCCACGCGCGATGCCTTGGCTTTCGAGAGCGACGTTTATCGCCGCCGCTATCGGATGCCGAAATACTAGAACATGATGCTCAAATGACGGTGCTTCAGCTTTCCCGGCAATGCGAGCAGATGCCGGCGATTTCAATGAGCGGGCTCTTCGGCGCAAATCCAGCCGCCCGCGCCGACGCCTTCAATGCTTCGGCAGCGCCCCCATCGGGCGCTTCGCCGACCGCGCCGCATTTCTCGCAAATCAGAAAGACGACGAGGTCGTTGTCGCCGTGATTATGTCCGCAGGCGACAAAGGCGTTACGGCTTTCAATGCGATGCACCAGGCCATTGTCGCGCAGAAAATCCAGCGCACGATAAATCGTGATCGGTGCCGGTCGATTTTGCGCGGGACCGTGCTGCGCCAAGTGTTCGATGATTTCGTAAGCGCCGAGCGGCTTGTGACTCGCCAACAGCGCCTCGAGCACATGGCGGCGAATCGGCGTCAGCCGTTGCGCGCGCGCCGCGCAATGCGCTTCGGCATGAGCAATCGCCACATTGGTGCAGCGCTCATGGTCGTGATCGGGCGCCGGGAAGACGGTCTGGGATGTGTTCGTCATCGCTCAGTCATTCTAGTAGCCCAATTTGACGGCTCAAATCTTGTCATCCTTCCGGCCGCAACGGGAGTTTAGCGCATCCCCATAAGGATCGCGAAAACGTGACGGTTCCCCAGCTTTTTATATTGCGCTGCAACAAGAAGCGTCCCAAAGTCCTGCGGACTTTTTCAAATTCAGGCGCAGTTCGCGCCCCCTCTCGTGGCAAGGCCACCTTCGTTCGATCAATCGCCAGCAATCGCCCACCAACATTAAATTGAGGTTTGTCATGCTGAAAGGAAAGTCCGCACTGGTGACGGGTTCGACCTCGGGCATCGGTCTCGCTTACGCCCGCGCCTTTGCCAAGCAGGGCGCCAATGTCACCATCAACGGCTTCGGCGACAAAGACGCGATCGAGAAAGAACGCAGCGGCATCGAGAAAGATTTCGGCGTTAAGGCGATCTATTCGCCGGCCGACATGACCAAGCCCGATCAGATCGTGGACATGATCAAGTCGAGCGAATCGACATTCGGCACGCTCGATATCCTGGTCAACAATGCCGGCATCCAACACGTCGCTCCGATCGAGGAATTTCCGGTCGACCAATGGAATCTGATCATTGCCATCAACCTGGTGTCGGCATTTCACACCATCCGCACCGCGGTGCCCGGCATGAAGGCGCGCAAGTGGGGCCGGATCATCAATACCGCCTCAGCCCATTCGCTCGTCGCCTCGCCATTCAAGTCAGCTTATGTCACCGCCAAGCACGGTCTTGCCGGTCTCACCAAGACCGTGGCGCTCGAAGTCGCGACCTTCGGTATCACCGCGAACTGCATCAGCCCCGGCTATGTCTGGACGCCGCTTGTTGAGAAACAGATTCCCGACACGATGAAGGCGCGCAACATGACGGCGGAGCAGGTCAAGCGCGACGTGCTGTTGGCGGCGCAGCCGACCAAGGAATTCGTCACCGTTGACGAAGTCGCCGATCTTGCGGTCTATCTCGCGTCCGATTCCGCCAAATCGATCACGGGCGCCAATATCTCAATCGACGGCGGCTGGACCGCCGAATGAGCCATCATGCCTTTGGCATGAAACCTTGGGCATGAAAAATCTCTTCTCGGCCATCCTTCCTGGGCGTGCGGCGGACAAAAATGCCGCGCCTCAGGCAAAGCGCATCAATCTCGCACTGCAGGGCGGTGGCGCGCATGGCGCTTTCACCTGGGGTGTGCTCGAGCAGATATTGAGCGACGAGCGGCTCATCATCGAGGGCGTCTCCGGCGCCTCGGCAGGGGCGGTCAACGCGGTCATGCTGGCCGATGGTCTGACCCGCGGCGGCCGCGAAGAAGCGCAAAAACGGCTTGCTGATTTCTGGCGGGCCGCATCGAGCACGGGAAATCTGCCGGGCACGCAGCGCGCGGTTATGGAACGGCTGTTGTCGTTCACGCCGCTCGAAGGCGCGCCGGTACAGGCCTGGATCAATGCGATTTCGCGCTATTTTTCGCCCTATGACGTCAATCCGCTCAACATCAATCCGCTCAAGGATCTGATCGAGCGCTTTGTCGATTTCGAGAAGCTGCGCGCCAATACCGATCTGCAAATTTTCGTTTCGGCGACCAATGTCCATACTGGGCGCGTGCGCATTTTCGGCCGCGAGAAGATCACAGCAGATGCCGTTATGGCGTCGGCTTGCCTGCCGACGTTGTTTCGCGCGGTGGAGATCGATGGCGTGCCGTATTGGGATGGCGGCTATCGCGGCAATCCGGTGATCTTTCCGTTTTTTCGCACCACCAGCACCGAGGATGTGCTGGTCGTCGAGATCAACCCGCTGGAACGGAAGTCGACACCGACCTCCGCCAGCGAGATCATGAATCGCATCAACGAGATCACCTTCAATTCTTCGCTGATCGACGAATTCCGCGCCATCGAATTCGTGGCGCGGCTGATCGATCAAGGCCGGTTGCCGCACGGCACTGGGCCCGGTCAGTACCGGCGTATCAATGTGCATCGCATCGTGCTCGATCGTTTCGGCACGCATTTCGACGCTTTCAGCAAGCTGTCGACCGATTACGATTTCTTCGACATGCTGCATCTCAGCGGCAAGCGCGCCGCGCGGCGCTTTCTCGACGAGCATTTCAACGATATCGGCGTGAGGAGCACCGTCGACTTGCAGGCGGAAGCGCAAGCGGAATGGGCCTGACACCGCCGCGATGGTGATAGATTGATAGCTATGACCAGTGTCGCGCCGCTCCTGATTGCCGACATCGGCTTGGCCAAACTCGAAATTTGCGTCGCCGACATTACGACGCTTGCTGTCGATGCCATCGTCAATGCTGCCAATCGTAGTTTGCTCGGTGGCGGCGGCGTCGATGGCGCGATTCATTGCGCCGCCGGGCCGGAGTTGCTGGTCGCTTGCGAGAAACTCGGCGGCTGCGCCACAGGCAGCGCGAAAATCACGCCCGGGTTTCGGCTGCCGGCCAAATACGTCATCCACGCCGTCGGTCCGGTGTGGAACGGCGGGGACGCCGGCGAAGATGAGTTTCTGTCCGCCTGCTACCGCACCGCGCTCGATCTTGCCGCTCCTCAAAGCGTCACCTCGATCGCTTATCCGGCGATTTCGACCGGCATCTATCGCTTCCCGGCGGATCGTGCGGCGCGAATCGCGGTCGGCACCGTGGTTGCCGAACTGACCGCCTCACCCCGCGGCATGGCTCGGGTCATATTTTGCTGCTTTTCCCAAAACTCCGCCGATCAGCATATGACGGCCTTTGCCGAACTCGGGCTGGCCTAGGGCGCAATGACGGCCTTGCAGGGCAGCTCTGCGTCATTTTCGACACGCCAATTTAATAAGTGACCTTATATTACGTGAGCGTGTGATCGACCCGATTCGGTGTACGCACCCTTGGAGACCGCCATGCTGCCTCGCTCCCTCAACAGAGAATTCGGCTTTATGCTCAATGACGTAGCCCGGATGCTCCGGACTTATGCCGACTATAAAGCCAGCCAGTTCGGCATCACTCGCGCGCAATGGGTGGTCCTGGTGCGCCTAGACCGGTTCGAGGGCCTGAAGCAGGCAGAATTGGCCGAGATGCTCGACCTGCAGCCGATCACTCTGACGCGGCTGCTCGACCGGCTTTCCGAATGCGGCCTAATCGAGCGTCGGCCCGATCCCAACGATCGCCGGGCCAAGCTTCTTTTCCTCACGCCCAAGGCTAGGCCGCTGCTCGAACAGCTCGGCGACCTCGGCGAGGAGCTGATGACGACGGCGCTCGCCGGCGTCGAGCGCGAGCATGTCGAGATGATGGTGACCAAGCTCGCCAT
Organism: uncultured Alphaproteobacteria bacterium; assembly: GCA_963746715.1. GTDB lineage: Bacteria > Pseudomonadota > Alphaproteobacteria > Rhizobiales > Xanthobacteraceae > BOG-931. The sequence continues at coordinate 448,797 of CAVVCW010000015.1, forward strand.
TGTGAAAGAGAATTTGCGCCAAGCGATCCAGCAAAAGAATGCGGCACCGCCGAACAAAGAAGACGGGGAGCGCCGTTATGGCTGAGCGTAAGCTTAAACCGGTACCGCAGCCGGAGCGGGATGAGGCGGTCACGTCGGCGCCGCGGTCGGTTGACCGGCCATCGGGCGTCGCGCGCGAATTCGATCGTCGGCGCATGACGCGCTGGGCGCTGTTCGGCCTTCTTCCAGTGGTGCTGCTCGTCGGCGGCTATTTCTATTTCACCGGGGGCAAGATCATGTCGACCGACGATGCCTATGTCGATGCCGACAAGGTCGCGATTTCGACCGACATTGCCGGACTGGTTCAGGACGTCGATGTCAACGACAATCAGCATGTCGCCGCAGGACAGATCCTCTATCGCATCGACCCGCGGCAATTTCAGATCGCGCTCGACAACGCCAAGGCCAACCTCGCGCAGACCGCGCTTGCCATCGACGCCATGAAGCAAGATTACAAGCACATGCTGAGCGACGCGGCGGCGCAACAGGCGCAGGTCGATCTCGACCAGTCCAATTACAATCGTGAGAACATGCTGGTGCGCTCCGGCACCGTTTCACAGGCGGTGTTCGATCAAGCGCAGTACGCGCTGCTCAACGACAAGAGTAAGCTTGAATCACTGCGACAACAGGCGGCAACGCAATTGGCGCGGCTCGGCGGCAATGCCGAGATCGAGACCGCACAGCATCCGCAATATCTACAGGCGCAAGCGCAAGTCGACGAGGCGCAGCGCGAGCTCGACCATACGGTGGTCAAGGCGCCGTTCACCGGCACGGTGACGAGCGTGCCGAGCATCGCGCCTGGCAAATACCTCGCCGCCTCGACGACATCCTTTTACTTGGTCGACACCGATCATCTCTGGGTCAACGCCAATCCGAAAGAGACCGAGCTGACTTATGTGAAGCCCGGGCAGCCGGTCACGGTGACGGTCGATACCTATCCGGACGCCGTCTGGCACGGCACCGTGCAGAGCATCAGTCCCGCGGCGGCGCAGGAATTCTCTTTGCTGCCGGCGCAGAATACCAGCGGCAATTGGGTGAAGGTCGTGCAGCGCGTGCCGATGCGCGTGCGCGTCGATACCAGCGACCAGAAACTGCCGCCGCTGCGCGCCGGCATGAGCGTCGAGGTCAATGTCGATACCGGTCATGCCCGAGGCCTGCCGCATCTGTGGTGAGCGTTGCATTTGATTCGTTCGCACTATGAGCACTGAAAACAAAACAGACGGCGTCAATGTCGGCATGGTCACGCTCTGCGTGATCCTCGCCACTCTGATGCAGGCGCTCGACACGACCATCGCCAATGTTGCGCTGCCCTATATGCAAGGCAGCGTCGCGGCGAGCCAGGATCAGATCGATTGGGTGCTGACGTCCTATATCGTCGCCGCCGCGATCATGACGCCGCCGACCGGCTTCCTCGCCGGTCGCTTTGGCCTCAAGCGCCTGTTTCTCGCTTCCGTCAGTGGCTTCACCATCGCCTCGATGCTGTGCGGCATGGCGCAGTCCCTGCCGCAGATCGTGCTGTTCCGTGTGCTGCAAGGTGCCTTCGGCGCAGCCTTGGTGCCGCTGTCGCAATCGGTACTGTTCTCGATTTACCCGAAAGAACGCCAGGGCTTTGCCATGGCGCTGTTCGGCGTCGGCGTCATGGTCGGTCCGGTGCTTGGCCCGGTACTCGGCGGCTGGCTCACCGAAAATTACAGCTGGCGCTACGTCTTTTACATCAATCTGCCGATCGGCATTCTCGGGCTCATCGGCATGATCGTGTTCTTGCCGGATACCCCGCGGCGCGAAGGCGAAAAGCTCGACTGGTTCGGCTTCGGCACGCTCAGTCTGTCGATCGGCGCACTGCAGGTGATGCTCGACCGCGGTGAGATCAAGGATTGGTTCGGCTCCGGCGAGATCGTCATCGAAGCCATCATCGCGGCTTCGGCATTCTATTTGTTTCTTGTTCACACGATCACGGCGAAAAAGCCCTTCGTGCGGCCGGACCTGTTCCGCGATCGCAATTTCGCGGCGGGCGTCGTTTTCGTATCGATCGTCGGACTGACTTACTATTCGTCGCTCGCGCTACAGCCGCCTTTTCTGCAGGAGCTGATGAACTATCCCGTCGTCACGGCAGGCATGGTCATGGGCCCGCGCGGCGTCGGCACCATGGCTTCGATGCTCCTCGTCGGACGGTTGGTCGGGCGTGTCGATACACGCATTTTGCTCGGCATAGGGCTTGCGCTCACCGCCTGGTCGTTTAGCGCTATGACCGGGTGGACGCCGGACATATCCGAATCCACCATTATCAGTGTCGGCGTCGTCCAGGGTGTCGGACTGGGCTTTCTCTTCGTGCCGCTCAGCGCCGCGACCCTGTCGACATTGTCGGCCGAGCAGCGCACTGAAGGCGCCGGATTCTATAACCTGTCGCGCAATATCGGATCGAGCGTCGGCATCTCGGTGGTCAACGCGCTGCTGACGCGCAACACGCAAGTCAATCATGCCAGCATCGCCGCACATGTCACTGCGGTAAATCACGGCTTCGACAATCCTTCGGTGGCGCACTTTTGGGATCCGCTGACGGCCGCCGGCCGCGCCGCGCTCGATTCGGTTGTCACTGAGCAAGCGCAGATCATCGCCTATATCGACGACTATAAGGTGCTGATGATCGCAACACTTGCGGTATTCCCGCTGCTCCTGGTGTTCAAGCGCTCGTCGCGGCCGGCCGACACTGAACACTTGGCGGTCGCCGATTAGCATTTTCTGAAAAGCAAAAAAGGCGGCCGAGAGGCCGCCTTTTTCTTTCGCGTCGAGTGATCGAGCTGAGCGCGCGTTATTCCGCGCCGCCTGCCGCTGCTTCCTGCGGCTGCTCGCCTTCGGCTTTCTGCTTGGCTTCGAGATCCTCGCCGGTCTCTTGATCGACGACCTTCATCGACAACCGCGTCTTGCCGCGTTCGTCGAAACCGAGCAGTTTAACTTTCACCTTGTCGCCTTCCTTGACGACGTCGGATGTCTTTTGCACGCGGCGCGCCGCGAGCTGGCTGATGTGGACCAGGCCGTCCTTGGCGCCAAAGAAGTTCACGAAGGCGCCGAAGTCCATGACCTTGACCACGGTGCCTTCGTAGATGTGACCGACTTCCGGCTCCGACGCGATCGATTTGATCCAGTTGATAGCCGCCTTAATCGATTCGCCGTCGGCCGACGCCACCTTCACGGTGCCGTCGTCCTCGATATTGATCTTGGCGCCAGTCTTCTCGACGATCTCGCGGATCACCTTGCCGCCGGTGCCGATCACTTCGCGGATCTTGTCGGTCGGGATCTTGAAGGTCTCGATCCGCGGCGCGTATTCGCCGAGTTCGGCGCGCGCGTGGTCGAGGGCCTTCGCCATCTCGCCCAGAATATGCAGGCGGCCGCCCTTCGCCTGGCTCAGCGCGACCTTCATGATCTCTTCGGTGATGCCGGCGATCTTGATGTCCATCTGCAGCGCGGTCACGCCTTCGGAGGTGCCGGCGACCTTGAAGTCCATGTCGCCGAGATGATCCTCGTCGCCGAGAATGTCGGAAAGCACGGCGTAGCGCTTGTCTTCGAGGATCAGGCCCATCGCTATGCCCGCGGTTGGCCGCTTGAGCGGCACGCCGGCGTCCATCAATGCGAGCGAGGTTCCGCAGACCGTTGCCATCGACGATGAACCGTTCGAACTCGGTGATCTCCGACACGACGCGGATGGTGTAGGGGAACTCATCCTTGGCCGGCAACATCGGACGGATCGCGCGCCAGGCGAGCTTGCCGTGGCCGATTTCGCGTCGGCCCGGCGCGCCGATGCGGCCGGTTTCGCCGACCGAAAACGGCGGGAAGTTGTAGTGCAGCAGGAAGGATTCCTTGTAGGTGCCCTGCAGCGCGTCGATGAATTGCTCGTCTTCGCTGGTGCCGAGGGTGGCGACGACGATGGCTTGCGTCTCGCCGCGGGTGAACAGCGCCGAACCGTGCGTGCGCGGCAGGAAGCCGGCTTCGACAACGATCGGCCGTACGGTCACGAGATCGCGGCCGTCGATGCGCTTTGACGTGTCGAGAATATTCCAGCGCACGATCTTGGCTTCGAGTTCCTTAAAGACCGCCGCGACCTGCGCCATCGGCCGGTCGGGATTGTCGGTGCCGTCGGGGAAGAAGTGCCCCATCACCTTCTTCTTAGCCGCGGCGACCGCGTTCTGGCGCTCGTGCTTGGCCGGGATCGCATAGGCCTTGCGGAGATCCTGCTCGATGACGCCGAGCATTTCCTTTTCCAGCAACGCCGTCTCCGGCATCGCGAATTCGCGCGGCTCCTTGGCGGCTTTCTCGGCGAGCGCGATGATCGCCTTGATCACCGGCTGGAAGTGGCGATGACCGAACATCACGGCGCCAAGCATGATCTCTTCGGACAACTCCTGCGCTTCCGACTCGACCATCAGCACGGCGTCCTGAGTACCGGCGACGACGAGATCGAGGTTGGTCTCTTTCATCTCGTCGAGCGTCGGGTTCAGCACATATTCGCCGTTACTGAAGCCGACGCGCGCGGCGCCGATCGGGCCCATGAACGGTGCGCCGGATAGCGTCAGCGCGGCGGAGACCGCGATCATCGCGACGATGTCGGGATCGTTTTCCTGATCGTGCGAGAGCACGGTGACGATGACCTGAGTGTCGCAGCGCCAGCCTTCGGCGAACAGCGGACGAATCGGACGATCGATCAGGCGCGAGGTGAGCGTGTCCTTTTCCGTCGGGCCGCGTTCGCGCTTGAAATAGCCGCCGGGAATGCGCCCGGCCGCGTAGTATTTCTCGGTGTAATTTACGGTCAGCGGCAGAAAGTCGATGCCGGGTTTAGGTTGTTTGGCGGCGACGACGGTCGCCAGCACAGTGGTCTCGCCATAAGTGGCGACGACAGCGCCGTCGGCCTGGCGTGCGACCTTTCCGGTTTCTAGTTTGAGCGGCCGGCCACCCCAGTCAAGTTCCACAGTTTGAGCATTGAACATTGCGATTTTCTCTCATGGTTTTTGCGAAAGCGCGAAAGCCATAAGCAAGACGGCGAGACGCTGACGGCGCAGCAGCGAAGCTGCAATGCCGTATCAGCGGCCGGCGATCCTGCCATGGCTTTCGGACCTTCATCGGATACAAACGGGCATAGGCCCATTCGACAAAGCGGCAGCTTCGCTGCCGGGTAACAGCGGACGCCTCATGCGCTCCGCCGACAAGCGCGCGGGACGGCCCCGCGCGCGAATTTGTTAGTTAGCGGCGGATACCCAGCCGCTCGATCAGTCCCTTGTAACGCTCGTCGTCGGTGCGCCGGAGGTAATCGAGAATCTGGCGCCGCTGCGACACGAGCTTGAGCAAGCCGCGCCGCGAATGGTTGTCTTTGACATGAGTCTTGAAATGGTCGGTCAACTGATTGATCCGCTCCGACAGCAGTGCAACCTGCACTTCGGGCGAACCGGTATCGCCGGCCTTTAAGGCGTACGTCTTGATCACTTCCGCTTTACGCGCGGTTGTTGTCGACATCGTCCTGAACCCTCTTTCTGCCGGCTCGGCCTGCGATACCGGCTAAATTAAACACGCGTCGGGGAACGATCTCACCGCGTTCGACCTCGGCAATGGCCACGAGTTGGCCGCTTGAGGCGACCTGGACCATACCGCGGAAGATTGAGGCATCCCGTCCGCGCAACAATGCGGCTTGGCCCCTAGCGAGCCTCGCCGCGTCTGCCGGGCTCACGGCCAGCGCCGGGATGTCGTCCAGCGCGGTCTCGATCGGCAGAAGCGTATCGGCAAGGTGTCCCTCGCCTGCGGCGGCTCTATGGCACAAACCTTCAACCTGTTCCAGGGCTATCATGTCGGCCTCGTGAAATGGCCCGACCCGGTTCCGGCGCAGCGCCGAGACATGGCCCAGGACCCCCAACGCCCGGCCGAGATCGCGGGCCAGCGACCGCACATAAGTCCCCTTGCCGCATTCGGCCGCCAGCACCGCATGGTCGGAATCCGGCATGTCCACGAGCTCCAGCCGGTGAACCGTGACCGGTCGGGGGGCGAGTTCCACGGTCTCTCCACCTCGTGCTAAATCATAAGCTCGCTCACCATCTATCTTAATTGCCGAGTAGCGGGGCGGCACCTGCTCGATGGTACCGGTGAAACGGGGCAGCAGCGCCTTAATGGCGGCCGCGTCCGGCCGGGCGTCGTTCGTCGCCACAACCCGGCCTTCGGCGTCGTCGGTGTCGCGTTCCTCACCCCAGCGCACGGTAAAAAGGTAGGTCTTTCGGCTATCGACCGCGTAAGGCACCGTCTTGGTGGCCTCCCCAAGCGCGATGGGCAGGCAACCGGAGGCGAGGGGATCGAGTGTCCCGGCATGTCCCGCGCGTTTCGCCGCGAACAGCCGCTTGATCACGGCGACCGCGTGCGTTGAGGTCATGCCGACCGGCTTGTCGAGTACGACCCAGCCGTGGACGTCGCGCTTGTTGAATTTCTTTTGCTTGTTGCGCTGGCCGGGCTGCTGCGGGGCGGTCTGGTCCGGAGACGAATCGGACACCTCGGCGATCTTCTGCTCGGCGATGGCTTGCGCGCTCATGATTCGTCTTTCTCGTCGCTTGATTCTTTTTCGCTCTTGAGGTCGCGCTGGACTACAGGTGTTCGCAAAAGCTTCTCGATCCGTTCCGCTTCGTCGAATCGTTCGTCTACGCGAAAGCGAATTTCAGGTGCAAATTTTAGATTAACGCGCCGCGCGATTTCGCCGCGGATATAGCGTTTGTTGCGTTCGAGCGCCGCGACGACGTCGGTCGCATCGCGGCCGCCGAGCGGCATGACGTAGATCGTGGCGAGCCGCAGATCCGGCGACATGCGCACTTCCGGAACCGTGATCATATGCGCTTCGACGACCGGATCGTGGATGTCGCCGCGCGACAGTATTTCCGCGAACTCGTGGCGGATCAATTCGCCGACGCGGAGCTGACGCTGCGAACCGCCCGCCGAATGTTCGCGCTGATGGTGACGTGTCATTTTCTACTGCCGTCATGCGCGAGCGTGGCCCGCGCATCTCAATTCAATATGCTTTGCTTCTAACTTCGGGATTGCCAGAAAAGATTCCGGCAACGAGGTGGAGTGCGGAGGTGAGTGTAGGACTCAGAGCGTCCGCTGAACGGTCTCCACGCGATAGCACTCGATCGTGTCGCCGGCTTTCATATCCTGGTAGTTCTCGAACGCCATGCCGCATTCCTGGCCGGCGACAACCTCGCGCGCATCGTCCTTGAAGCGCTTGAGCTGCGACAGCTTGCCCTGATGGACGACGACATTATCGCGGATGAGCCGCACATTGGCGCCGCGTTCGACAGTGCCGTCGGTGACGCGGCAGCCGGCGATGTTGCCGACCTTCGAAACCTTGAAGACTTCGAGGATCGTGGCATTGCCGAGCATGGTCTCGCGCAATGTCGGCGCGAGGAGACCCGACATCGCCTTTTTCACGTCATCGACGAGATTGTAGATGATGTCGTAATAGCGGATCTCGATGCCGGCGGTTTCGGCGGCCTCGCGCGCTTCCTTGTGCGCGCGGACATTAAAGCCGATGACGGCCGCGCCCGAGGCTTCCGCCAGCGTAACGTCGGATTCGGTGATGCCGCCGGCGCCTGCATAAATCACCCGCGCGCCGACTTCGTCGGTGCCAAGCTTGTCGAGAGCGCCAAGGATCGCTTCGATCGAGCCCTGCACGTCGCCCTTGATCAGCAGCGGGAATTCCTTGCGGCCTGACGTCTTGAGCTGACTCATCATCTGCTCGAGCGAACCGCGCATGCCGGTCTGCCGCGCCGCCATTTTCTCGCGCTTCTGACGCTCGCGATAATCGGTGATTTCTCTGGCGCGGGCTTCGGAATTGACGACCGCGAGCCGGTCGCCGGCTTCCGGCGTGCCGTTGAAGCCCAGAACTTCGACCGGCATTGACGGTCCGGCCGCGACAACGGAATGGCCGGCATCCGACATCAGCGCGCGGACGCGGCCCCATTCGGTGCCCGCCACGACGATATCGCCGGGCTTCAAGGTGCCGCGCTGAACCAGCACGGTGGCGACCGGGCCGCGGCCGCGGTCAAGCCGCGCCTCGATCACGGTGCCCTCGGCCGCGCGGTTCGGATTGGCCTTTAATTCGAGCACTTCCGACTGCAACGCGATAATGTCGAGCAGCTTGTCGAGATTGGTCTTTTCCTTGGCCGACACCTCGATTTCGAGCACGTCGCCGCCGAGCGATTCGACCTGGATCTCATGCTGCAGCAGTTCCGTGCGCACGCGCTCGGGCTTGGCGTCGGCTTTGTCGATCTTGTTGACGGCGACGATGATCGGAACTTTCGCCGCCTTGGCGTGCTGGATCGCTTCGACGGTCTGCGGCATGACGCCGTCGTCGGCGGCGACCACCAGTACGACGATGTCGGTGATCTTGGCGCCGCGGGCGCGCATCGCCGTGAAGGCGGCATGGCCGGGCGTATCGATGAAGGTGATACGTCCGCCGGACGGCGAGGTCACCTGATAAGCGCCGATATGTTGGGTGATGCCGCCAGCTTCGCCGGCCGCGACTTCGGTCGAACGGACGGCGTCGAGCAGCGACGTCTTGCCGTGGTCGACATGGCCCATGATCGTGACGACGGGCGCGCGCGGCAGCAGGCTCGCTGCATCGTCCGGAGCGTCGAACATGCCCTCTTCGACGTCGGATTCGGCGACGCGGCGCACGGTATGGCCGAGTTCCTCGGCGATGAGCTGCGCGGTGTCGGCGTCGATCGTATCGGTGATCTTCACCATGTGGCCTTGCTGCATCAGGATGCGGATCACGTCGACGCCGCGCTCGGCCATGCGGTTGGCCAATTCCTGAATGGTGATCGTTTCCGGGACCGTGACTTCGCGCGCGATCTTTTCCTTCGGCTCGTCGCGGTGTCCGGTCATGCGTTGAACGCGGCGGCGGAACGATGCGACGGAGCGCTCGCGCACTTCGTCGGCCGTCAACGCGGTCACGACGGTCAGACGTCCGCGGCGCTTTTCACCGCCAACGCCGGCGCGCGTCGGCTTCGGCGCCGGCGCCGGCCGTACGACAGCGCCGCCGGGGCTGCGGCGGGGAGTACGCGGAGCCTCGTCCTCTTCGGCCTCTTGGGCCGGGCGCGGCGCACCGAGCTTGAGCGGCGATGTCGTGTCGCCGCCAAAGCGCTTCTTGGCCACTTCGTCGGCCTTGCGCTTGGTCTCTTCGTCGTGCTTGCGGCGATCTTCTTCATCGCGCTTGCGCGTTTCCGCGGCGACGCGGTCGACGCGCTCCGATTCTTCACGGGTCCGGCGAACGCGCGCATCTTCCTCGGCGCGCTCGCGCTCTTCGTGCTCGCGCAATTGCGCACCGGCGAGCGCCTGAGCGCGGGCGTTGCGTTCGTCGTCGGTCAGCGTGCGCAGCACGACGCCGGAGGATTTCGGGGCGGCGGCGGGAGCGGCGCTCTGGGTCTGCGCAGGCGCAATATTGCGGCTGGGCGCGCCAGCGCGCTTCGGCGCGGCCGCGGGCGCTGCGGCGGTTGGTTCGGGCTTGGCCTCGCCGGGGCCGACACGGCGTTTGACCTTCTCGACGACGACAGCCTTGCTGCGGCCGTGACTGAAGCTCTGGCGAACGACGCCCTGCTCCACTCCCGGCCGTTTGAGCGTCAGCGTTTTGCTCGGCGTCACGCTCAGCTTCTCGCCGCTATTTTTCGTCGTCTCGGTCATTCGTATCCAGTTCCGTACGCTTGTTCTCGGTCAGTGCGGCACGGCGTTGCCGGTGGATGAACCGGCGCTTGCGCCTCGATTTGTGCCTAAATCGCCGGTGCGAAACCGTTCCAGGCGCTGCAAACGCGCCAAAAACGTGTCGCTCACAGAGCCGGCGAGCAAGGCTGCATGTATCACATTTGGCCGGCCAAGTGCCAAATCCAATTGCGCCCCCGAAAGTGCTTGGATCACTGGGATCGAGCCAGTGTCGGGGTTACGATGCAGTGCAGCATTAAGCTTTTTTACGCCATCCGGCGCGGCTTCGGCGGCATGCAGGAGCGCTAATACATGGTAACGCGTCAACGCATTCTCAACCTTGGCAAAACCTGAAACCACTGAGCCTGCTTTGGCGGCGATGGCGAGCGCATCGAGCGCGGATTGCTCGATGAGCCGCCCGGTCTGGTCGAGCAGATCGGGCGGCAGCCGGACGTCGCGCTTAAAGCCTCGCGCAAAGATTTTGCGTTTGATCGCCTCGCCGAGCACATCGCGCGTCGCGGTGACCCAGACGCCGCGGCCCGGCAGTTTGCGCTTGAGGTCGGGCACCGCCGCGCCGTCCGGTCCGATGACGAACCGGATCAGGTCCGAAACCGGACGCACTTCGCGCGTCGCGACGCACAGGCGCTCGACCTCCCGTGCGCGCGGCCCGCTATCGAGCTCGATTTCGGTCGTAGACGTCATGCTTGGCGCCGGGCTCCGTTAGGCTTCCGCCTCGGCGGGGGCCTCTTCTGGCGCCTGAGGCGCTGCAAGATCAGCCTCGGTGATCCAGCCGGCTTTGAGCCGCGCCTGCATGATGAGGGCTTCGGCTTCCTCACGCGAAATCTCGAAGCCGTCGAGGATGCCCGCTTGCCGCACTGCCTCGCCGTCCTTGCGTTCGGTCCAGCCGGCGAGATCGTCGGTGGCGCAGCCGGCGAGATCTTCGATCGTCTTGATGCTGTTCTCGCCGAAGCGGACCAGCATCGCCGAGGTAACACCCTCGACTTCCTTGAGTTCGTCCTCGACCCCGAGCTCCTTACGCTTGGCATCGAGCTCGCCCTCGATCTTGGCGAGATATTCACGGGCGCGGGTCTGCAGCTCGTTCGCGGTGTCGTCGTCGAAGCCTTCGATGCCGGCAATCTCTTTCGGATCGACCATTGCCAGCTCTTCGACCGAGCCGAAGCCTTCCGAGGCGAGCAACTGCCCGATCACTTCGTCAACATTGAGCGTGTCGATGAACATGCGGGTGCGGTTCTCGAATTCCGCCTGGCGGCGCTCCGACTCTTCCTGCTCGGTGAGGATGTCGATGTCCCAGCCAGTAAGCTGCGAGGCGAGGCGCACATTTTGGCCGCGCCGGCCGATGGCGAGCGAAAGCTGCTGATCGGGCACCACCACTTCGATGCGCTCACGCTCCTCATCGAGCACGACTTTGGCAACCTCGGCCGGAGCAAGCGCGTTGACGACGAAGGTCGCGATGTCTTGCGACCATGGAATGATGTCGATCTTCTCGCCCTGCAGTTCATTGACCACGGCCTGCACGCGCGAGCCGCGCATACCGACGCAGGCGCCGACCGGATCGACCGAGGAATCACGCGATACCACGGCGATTTTCGCGCGCGAGCCCGGATCGCGCGCCACCGATTTGACCTCGACAATACCGTCGTAGATTTCCGGCACTTCCTGCGCGAACAGTTTCGACATGAATTGCGGATGAGTGCGGGACAGGAAAATCTGCGGCCCGCGCTGTTCGCGGCGGACGTCGTAGATGTAGGCGCGGATGCGATCGCCGTTGCGGAATACTTCACGCGGCAGCATTTCGTCGCGGCGCACGATGGCTTCGCCGCGGCCGAGATCGACGACGACATTGCCGTATTCGACGCGCTTGACGATGCCGTTGACGATATCGCCGATGCGATCTTTGTATTCGTCATATTGCCGGTCGCGCTCGGCTTCGCGCACTTTCTGCACGATCACCTGCTTGGCCGATTGCGCGGCGATGCGGCCATATTCGAGCGGCGGCAGCGGGTCGGCGATGGTGTCGCCGATCTGAGCCGCCGGATGGCGCCGGCGGGCGTCTTCCAGGCTGATCTGGATCGCGGGATTTTCCACGGTCTCGACCACCAGCATGTGGCGGGACAGATGCAGCTCGCCGCTCTTCGGATCGATCTCGGCGCGGACTTCGGTCTCGCTGCCGTAGCGCGAGCGCGCGGCTTTGGCGATCGCGTCTTCCATGGCGCCGAGCACGATCTTGCGGTCGATCGCCTTTTCGCGCGCGACCGCTTCGGCGATCTGCAGAAGTTCGAGTTTGTTGGCGCTAACCGTCGCCATCAGGCAGTCTCCTTGCGTTGATTTTGTTTACCCCGGCGTAGCGATTCCGCGACGAGCGAATCGGTGAGCACGAGTTTGGCTTCTGTCATGTCGTTGATCGGCAGTTGCACTTCGATGCGGTCGTTCTCCGCGTCGCCGTAGGACAGCCGCACGCAATCGCCGTCGGTGCCATGAAGCTCGCCGCGGAAACGGCGGCGACCGTCGATCGGAACTTGCATTTCCACGTGCGCGATGTGGCCGGCATAGCGATCGAAATCCGAGCGCCGCACCAGCGGGCGGTCGATGCCGGGCGAAGAGATTTCCAGCTGATAGGCGCTTTCGATCGGATCGGCGACATCGAGCACCGGCGACAGCGCGCGGGACGCGATTTCGCAGTCTTCGATATTCATGCTGCCGTCCGGCCGCTCAGCCATAATCTGCACCGTGCAGCCGGCAAAGGCGGACACCCGCACGCGAACAAGGCGATAGCCGAGCGACGCCAGCACCGGCTCAACGACAGCGGCGACGCGCGCCGCCCGCCCCGGCTCGGAGATGAGCCGCGGCTCGTCGGCAAAGCTTGCAAGCTCGGCGTTCGTCCTGTCGTCCATACGCGTTACGGACCATTCCTTGCTACAAAACGTGTCGTGCGGAGCGCCGCCGGACCTCGGGTAACGGGACCTCAGGTAATAAAAAAGAGCGGGCCCCCGGGGGAACCCACTCTCAAAACCGTTCGGTTATGAGGTATCCTAGACGGACGCAGCGAATATAGCGGTTTGTCAGGCCTTTGCAAGGGCATCTACAAGAGCGTCGGCGGGCACTCTCACCCCGCACCACCCGCACAGCCTGCAACATTTCCTTCAGGATTGGTGAATTAATCTTTCCGTAAGGTGGCATTAAGTACGCAGATTTGCGGGGCCCGCCACCGACATATTTGCTTTGCGGCCAGCCCGTGATCGATGCTTCCGATCGATTTTTGACCGGTGCCACGCCTTTTCAAGGACTGGTGACGAATTGAGTGGTGATCGACGATGAGTGCAGCCGCTTCGCTCATCCCCGAGCTTGAAGACGTCATCGCACACGGCACGCGCCAAAAGCGCGCCGAAATGCTGCAGCGTATCACCGTACTGTTTGTCCATGGCTCGAGTCGTTACAGCGACGAGCAAGTCGATCTTTTCGACAGTATCTTCGCTCTTCTCATCGCGGAAATCGAGACCAAGGCACGGGCTGAATTGTCCGGCCATCTTGCGCCGCTCGACAACGCCCCGGCCAACGTGGTGCGAACGCTAGCACTCGATGACAATATCGATGTTGCCGGCCCGGTTCTAAAGCTCGCGAAGCGCCTGCAGGAAACCGACCTCGTCGATCTCGCTAGGACCAGGAGCCAGGCGCATCTGTATGCCATCTCGCAGCGATCTGCGCTGGGCGAAGCCGTGACCGATGTATTGGTCCGGCGCGGCGATGGTGAAGTCGCGCGTCAGGTTGCGGGAAACCACGGCGCGCGCATTTCCGAGAACGGCTTTGTCTGCTTGGTCGAGCGTGCGGAAAGCGACGGCATCCTGGCAGAAAAAGTAGGCCTGCGTCCCGACATTCCGCTAAAAATGTTCCGCAAGCTCCTGACTGAAGCGACGGCAGTCGTGCATGAGCGCCTGCTCGCTGCGGCAAGCCCGGAATTGCAGGCGGAGATTCGACGCGTGCTCGACAAGGTCTCGGGCGAGGTCGGGGCGCGGGTTGGTCCGCGCGATTACCGGGCGGCGCAACGCGCCGTGCTCGGCCTGATGCAGGCCAGCCGCATGAACGAGTCGGTGCTGGCCGGTTTCGCCAACGAGGGCAAATACGAAGAGACCGTGGTGGCGCTGGCGGCGCTGGCCAAAGTGCCGATCAAGATCGCCGATCGGCTCATGACCGGCGAAAGGCCGGATCCGGTGCTGATCTTGTGCAAGGCGGCCGACATGAGCTGGCCGACCGTCAAGACAGTTCTCGTATCATGTGCCGAAGCCAATAAGACTTCGGTTCATGGTCTCGATACGGCGCTCGGCAATTACGAGCGGCTTTCGGTTTCGACGGCGCAGCGCGTGGTGCGTTTCTGGCAGGTCAAACAGAGCGCCTAGCGTATTTTCGCTGCGCGCGTTCTTTTCCGAAAAGCGGCATCCACCTTTCGGGATCATGCTTAAACTCTTCGGAAAATCAGAAAGCATGACGCTCGCTCTTCCCGCGCGGCTTTGGCGTGGTAGCGCGTGCGGATGAAGCCCGGCCACGCTTTGCGCCAATCGTCGGCGCATTCCGCCGTCCATTCGAAATCGGGCGAGCGAATGAGACGTTGCAGCGTCCACGCCGCGTAATCGGCAATATCGGTCACGAAGCGAAACTCGCCGCCCGGCCGCAGGATGCGAGCGAGCCGCGCCACCATGTCATCCTGAACAAACCGGCGTTTCCAGTGCCGGCGTTTCGGCCACGGGTCGGGATGGATCAAATCGATCCGCGCCAGCGACTTGGGCGGAAGCCAGGCGATGAGACTGACCGCGTCGTCGAAGTGCAGACGCACATTGTGCAGCTCTTTGCTCTCGATTGCGGCGAGCGCTTTCGCCATGCCGTTGACGAAAGGCTCGACGCCGATGAAGCCCGTGCCCGGCGCGCTTTCGGCCTCCGCGACCATGAACTCGCCGCCGCCAAATCCGATCTCCAGTCGGACGTCGCCGACAGGGACCGGAAACAGCGTTTTCAGTCCGACGGGCGCCGGCGGCGTGAGATCGACGGCAAGGCGCGGCAATAGCGTTTCGATCAGACGCGACTGATTTGGCCGCAGCTTATGGCCCTTGCGCCGCCCGAAAAATGCTCGGGATTTGTTGAGTTCCGGGTCCATCGACCGTGATAGCAATAATTGTTCGGCCGCGATTATCGCGGCCATCCAAGTCTGCGCATACGCGCTTCGCAGCTATAGCAAAGACGCAAACGGCCGGCACGAGCATGCGCCGGTGCCGGCCGTGGCGAAAGGCTTCCGCTCAGTGTTAGCGCAGCGCGCTCTTGATCTGGGCGGCGAGATCGGTCTTCTCCCAGGAGAAGCCGCCATCCTTGTCCGGCGCACGGCCGAAATGGCCGTAAGCAGCGGTACGCCGATAGATCGGGCGATTAAGCTTGAGCGTGCGGCGGATATTGGTCGGCGTCAGGCGGAACAGTTCGGGCAGAAGCTTTTCGAGCTTCTTTTCCTCGACCTTGCTGGTGCCGTGGGTGTCGACCAGGACCGACATCGGATCGGCGACACCGATCGCATAGGCGACCTGGATGGTGCAGCGCTCGGCAACGCCGGCGGCGACCACGTTCTTGGCCAAGTAGCGCGCGGCATAGGCGGCCGAGCGATCCACTTTGGTCGGGTCCTTGCCGGAGAAGGCGCCGCCGCCGTGCGGCGCATAGCCGCCGTAAGTGTCGACGATGATCTTGCGTCCGGTCAGGCCGCAATCGCCGTCCGGACCGCCAACGACGAAATTGCCGGTCGGGTTCACCAGGAAGTCCGATGGGCGCTTGGGCATCCAGCCTTTCGGCAGTGCCGATTCAACGGCGTCCTCAATCATGTCCCGCACCATGCCGGGGGTATATTTCTTGGCATTGCGGGTCTTTTCGTTGTGCTGCGTCGAGACCACGACCTTGGTGCAACCGACCGGCTTGCCGTTGACGTATTGAACGGTGACCTGGCTCTTGGCGTCGGGCTGCAGATCGAACAGCTGGCCGGAGCGGCGCTTCTCGGAGAGAACTTTCAGGATTTTGTGCGCAAAATAGATCGGCGCCGGCATGAACGAGTTCTTTTCGTAGACTTCGCTTTCGGTGCAGGCGAATCCGAACATCATGCCCTGGTCGCCGGCACCTTCTTCCTCGCCGTGCTTTTTCTTTTTGGCGTCAACGCCCATCGCGATATCGGGCGATTGGCCGTGCAACAGCACCTCGACATCCGCGCCGTGATAGGAAAAGCCTTCCTGGTCGTAGCCGATGTCCTTGACCACACCGCGCGCGATCTGTGTGATCAATTCGCGGTCGACCACTGCCGTGTTGCCAATCTTGCGGAACAACTGGCCGCGGCCTTCGCCGGCAATTACGATCTTGTTGGTGGTGCACAAAGTCTCACAGCCGAGCCGGGTATTCACGAGGCTATCGTCGGCAATGCCGAGCTTGACGTCCTTCTCGATGAACGCGTCGAGGATGGCGTCGGAAATTTGATCGCAAACTTTGTCGGGATGCCCTTCCGACACGGACTCGCTCGTGAACAGATAATTGGCGTGCGCCACAGCAGAAACTCCCCTAACCAGCCTTCAAGCGAATGCTTTCAAGGCAAACCCGCGCGGTCTTAGCCGCACTGACTTGCGCCGTTGTTGCAGCGTAATTTTCTGCGGTCAAGATGGGGGCGAAAAGTGGGCGAATGCCCGCATCGCGCAGCGCGAAAACGGCGCGATTTTTTCAGCGTTTCTCGCGGCTCGCGATTTGCTCGACGAGGTCGACGATGCGCCGGCGCAATTTTGAGTCGTCGATGCGCATGAACGCCTTGGTCAGTGCCAGGCCATCGGAGGTGGCGAGGAAGTCGGACACGTAGGCCGGCGAGGGCGCTTCGCCCATGCCGTCTGACTTCGACAATGTTTGTGCGCTCGGCGCACCTTCAAAGAAGAAAGAAACCGAAACTTGAAGAGTGTGCGAAATCTGCTGCAGCCGGCTCGCGCCGATCCGGTTGGTGCCCTTTTCGTATTTCTGGACTTGTTGAAATGTCAGGCCCAAAGCGTCACCCAGTTTCTCCTGACTCATCCCCAGCATCATCCGGCGCATGCGCACGCGGCTGCCGACGTGCTTGTCGGTCGGGTTCGGCGCCTTTTTGGCCAACATTTTTATGAGCTCCTATGTCTCGTCTCGGTCCGGCAGCTATTGATAGCAAATCTGTAACAAATGAAACTACCTTGCCATGCGATGCAACTTCCAGGACCTTTTGCGACCAGAACGGATAGGTTCAATTGTTACCTACTTGAGTCGAGACGGTCAGCCCACGTCCCCCCGGTTGCGCACTGCTTTTGCCAAGCGTCAAAGCGGCCGTCTATAGGGGCTGATACCTATATATAGTATTGATATGTATAGATATTATACCTTCATCATATCGGATTGCAGCCGGCGCCGGGCAACGATGATCAGCGCAATCACGACCATGATGGCTGCGGGCGCGTCGCCCAGGCGAGTGTAGGCGGGCGCGCTGATCGGCCGCGGCAAGGGCGCATCGAGCACCCCTTCGGTTCCCAGCGGCAGAGAATTGATGATCCGTCCGAGCGGATCGATCACGGCTGAAACTCCGGTATTGGCGGCGCGCACGATCGGCAGGCCTTCTTCGATCGCGGTCAGGCGCGCTTGCTGAAGGTGCTGATAAGGACCGGTCGAGTTGCCGAACCAGCCGTCATTGGTCACGTTGACGATCCAGCCCGGCCGGCCGTCAGCGGGCGTGATTTCGCCGGGGAAAACGATCTCATAACAGATCAGCGGCAACGCATTTGGAGCGCCGGGAATGGCGACGACGCGATGCCGGTCGCCGGAGAGAAACCCGCCGCGCTCCTCCGTTATGGTCTGCAAGCCGATGCTTTCGAGAATTTTCTCGAAGGGCAGATATTCGCCGAACGGCACGAGATGGACTTTATCGTAGATCGCCGGGATCGCGCCGGTATGGTCGATCACGTAGATCGAATTATAGACACCTGATCCCTTTGGATGATCCGGGTCGGCAAGCCGCACCGCACCCGTGATCAGAACGGCTTTCGGCGGCAGTAGATTGGTGATCTGCGCGAACGCATCGGCCTCGCGTGTCAAAAAAAACGGAAATGACAATTCCGGCCAGATCAGATGCGTCACGCCCTGCAGGCCTTGCGGTTGCGAGGCGGTGGCGCGGCCCGACAGATCGATATAGCGCTTCATCACCTCTTGCTTGGCCGAGTAGTTGAAGCGGACGTCTTGCTGCAGGTTCGGCTGCATGATGCGCAAATGCACGCCATCGACGAGCCGCGTCGGGGCGTGCACAAGCCGCATGGCGCCGTAACCGCCGAGCGCCGCAAGGAGCGCGATGCCGAGCGCGAGCGGCATCCAGTTGTGCCGCGTTTCCGCACGATCGTCGGTGAACGTGGCCGGCGTCGAAGCGACTAGGATCGTGATGAAGGTGAGGCCCCAAATGCCGATAACGGAAGCGATCTGGGCGAGCGGCAACGGAGCTGTGAGAGCGTAGCCGAAGGTGTTCCACGGAAAGCCGGTGAACAGGTGGCCGCGCAGCCATTCCGTAACTGTCAGTGACGCGGCCAATGCGAAAATTCGCGTCGCACCCCGCGTCCACAGCATGCGTGCCAGCGCCACGCCGAGCGCGGTATAGATGCCGAGCACGGCCGGCAGGCCGATCACCGCAAACGGCATCAGCCAGCCGAAAGTGGGCGCGTCGACCAGAAAGGCATAACCCATCCAATAAAGTCCGGCGACGAAATAGCCGAAGCCGAACCACCAGCCGGTTGCCGCGGCGGCCGCCACCCCGCCAAACCGGCCGACACCCGCTCCATCGATCAGCCAGACCAGCGTCGGGAATGTCACAAACAAAACCGGCCAGGCGTTGAACGGCGCCATGGCCAAAGCCGAGAGCGCGCCGGCGAGGCAAGCAATGGCCCAGCGCCGCCAACCCCACGCCAGCACGATGGAATTAATCAGCTGCTTGAATTTCACGGCGTGCGCGGCGGGTTCGGGGTCGTCCGATTGAGATCGTCGCGCGGCGGTGCCGGGCGAGCGGTGGTCGGGTTGCGCGGCAGCGCGGCCGCGTCGCGCCCGGCGCCGGGACGGCGGTCCTTGCGCAGATAGATGCGCACACGTTTGACGCGGCGCGGATCGGCGTCGAGGACTTCGGTCTCGAACGGCTCCGGTCCCGGCACCAGTTCACCGCGCACCGGCACATGGCCGGCTTTGGTGACGAGATAACCGCCGATCGTATCGACCTCTTCGGCGACATCGCCGACATCGAACTGTTCGCCGATGGCCGAGCGAACCTCTTCAAGATTGGCGCGGCCGTTGGCGATGAAAGAACCGTCGGCCTGCCGGATCACGCTCTGCCCTTCTTCTTCGTCGTGCTCGTCGGCAATATCGCCGACGATCAGTTCGACCAGATCTTCGATAGAGACGAGCCCGTCGGTGCCGCCATATTCGTCGATGACAAGCGCAAGATGGATGCGGGTCGCCTGCATCTTGGCGAGCAGATCGAGCGCCGGCATCGACGGCGGCGCATAAAGCGTCTCGCGAATGATCTTTGCCGCCACGAGCGGCATCGCGAGATCGATATTGCTAAAGTTCAGCTCGGCCTGTTCCGGCGGGGATTCTTCAGGCTGTTCGGCGGGTTCTCGCGTCGCGTGCGCTGCCATGAATGCGAGCAGGTCGCGGATATGGACCATCCCGCTCGGGTCGTCGAGCGTGTCGTTATAGACGACAAGGCGCGAGTGCGTGGCGCTTTCGAAAAGCTTGACCAGTTCACCGAGTGAAATGTCCTGCTGCACCGCGACGATATCGGCGCGCGGCACCATCACCCGCTCGATCCGCGTTTCGCGCAGGCCCAAGATATTCTTGAGCATGGTCGCTTCTTCGGGCGAGAAACCCGATTGCGGCTGCTCTGCGGTCAAAACGAGTTCGAGATCGGCCCGCGTCGAGGCCACCTTCCAGCCGAATAGAATGCGCATGACGCGCGTCAGCCAGCCTTCACTCGGCTCGGCGGCTTCCGGAATCACCATCGGCAGAGCGCGGTTCTCGCTCTCGCTCGGCTCACTGCGCATGGGTAATTGCGTCATCATAGGAATTCAGCAGCCGGGAAGGATTTCAGAATTTGCGTGCGCGAAGACTGTGGGCCTTTTTGGCGGCGACGGGGGCGTCCCCGTAAGGGTCGGGGATTTTAAGCTGCCGTAGAATGTCGCGTTCGGTCTGTTCCATTTCAAGCGCATCCGCGTCGCGCTCGTGATCGTAGCCGACGAGATGCAAAAACCCGTGCACGGCAAGATGGGCAACATGATGGGCGAGCGGCTTGTGCTCGCTTTTGGCCTCGCGCGCAATGGTCTCGAAGGCCAGCACAATATCGCCCAGATGCGGCTTCGGGCCGCGGCGTTTTGCCGGAAAAGACAATACGTTCGTGGCCTTATCGACGCCCCGCCAATCCCGGTTGAGCATACGTATCGCCGAATCATCGGTGAGCACGATAGCAAGCTCCGCCCCCCGTGTTGACCGGGTGGTGGCGGCGGCGCGGGCAACGGCGCGGCGCACGATCGATGTGACCTTTCGCGGTTCTTTCCAGCGGGCGGAATCGACCATGACGTCGATTTTCAGCGCCGAAGCTTGAGCCCGCGTCATTCGCGCCGCTCGCGCTTGCGCGCCGCCTCTTTTTCATAAGCATTGACGATGCGGGCCACGAGCTCATGGCGGACCACGTCGGCGGCGGAGAAGTTGGCAAAGCCGATGCCTTCGACGCCGCTCAAGAGTTGCATCGCGTCGGCGAGACCGGATGTCTGGCCCGGCAACAAATCGACTTGGCTTGGATCGCCGGTGACGATCATTCGGCTGTTCTCGCCAAGCCGCGTGAGCAGCATTTTCATTTGCATGGTCGTCGTATTCTGCGCCTCGTCGAGAATGACGACCGCGTTCGACAAAGTGCGACCGCGCATGAAGGCGAGCGGTGCGATCTCGATTTCGGTGCTCTGCAGCGCGCGCTCGACGATGCGCGCATCCATCATGTCATAGAGCGCGTCGTAGATCGGCCGCAGATAGGGATCGACTTTCTCGCGCATGTCGCCGGGCAGGAAGCCAAGCCGCTCGCCGGCTTCCACCGCCGGCCGCGACAATACAATGCGGTCGACTTCCTTGCGTTCGAACAGCTGAACGGCATGCGCGACCGCGAGCCACGTCTTGCCGGTGCCGGCGGGGCCGGCGGAGAACACCAGCGCATGACGCTTGAGCGCGCGGATATAGGCATCCTGCGCGGGGGTGCGCGCGCGTACGCGGCGTTTGCGCAGATTGATCTCTTCGAAATTCTCCCGCGACACCGCCGGATCAAAATCGAACAGCGAGCCTTGCGACAAAGCAAGCCGAATGGTGCCGTCGACATCGCCTTGCGACAACTCGTCTCCGGTCTTGAGCCGCTCATAGAGGCTTTCAAGCACACGGCGCGCCTGGTCGCAGGCCTCGCGCGCGCCTTCGACGGTGACCTGATTGCCGCGCGAATTGGCGACGATGCCGAGCCGGCGTTCGATCAGTGCGAGGTTTTGGCCGTATTGTCCGAACAGCGAGGATGCGAGCCGGTTGTCGTCGAAAGTCAGAATAATCTGGGCCGTATTGTCCGGCGCGACGAAGATCGATTCTTCCGTCTCGGGTGTTCGCAATTCAAGCTCCTGCGCGAAGAAGAGCGGGTTCTCGTTCCGGCGTTGTTTCGGGTGTTCTTTCGGGCCTTTGCACCAGCGTGCCCAACAGGCTGTTGCCGACAGTTTCGGTGATGATGACGGTGGCGATCTCGCCGATGAGCGACTGCGGAGCGGCCACCGGCACCGGCTGCAGATAGGGCGAGCGGCCGACGATCTGGCCTTTATGCCGGCCCGGCTTTTCGAACAGGACATCGAGGCGCTTGCCGATGCAGCTTCGATTGAACGTTTCCTGCTGACGGTCGATGCCGTCTTGCAGGCGCTGCAGCCGCTCCGATTTCACCTCTTCCGGCACCTGGTCGTCCATCTCGGCGCCCGGCGTGCCCGGCCGCTGCGAATAACTGAAAGAGAACGCGCCAGCGAACCCGACTTCGTCGAGCAAACTCAATGTTTCGGCGAAATCGCTCTCGGTTTCACCGGGAAAGCCGACGATGAAGTCAGATGTCAAAGCAAGATCGGGCCGCGCTTGGCGCAACCGCCGAACGATATCGAGATAATCGGCGCGGGTGTGGCGGCGGTTCATGGCCGCGAGGATTCGATCGGAGCCGGATTGGACCGGAAGATGCAGTTGCGGCATGAGCTCAGGCAAATTGCGATGTACCGCTATTAGATCGTCGTTCATGTCACGCGGATGACTGGTCGTGTAGCGCAGCCGGCCGACGCCATCGATTTGCGCGGCGCGTGCAAGCAGGCGCGGCAGCGTCCAGGTCCGTCCGTCCGGTCCATCGCCGTGATAGGCATTGACGTTCTGACCGATCAGCGTGATTTCGCGGACGCCGGCCGCCGCGAGACGCTCGATTTCAGCGAGAATCTTTGGCGCCGGCCGCGACACTTCGGCGCCGCGCGTATAGGGCACGACGCAGAAGGTGCAGAATTTGTCGCAGCCTTCCTGCACGGTGACAAAAGCCGACACGCCGCGGGCGCGGATTGCAGCCGTGCTCGGCTGCGCCAGCTGATCGAACTTGTCGTCGGCGGAAAACTCGGTATCGACGGCTTTGCCGTCGCGGGCGGCACGCGCCAAGAGCTCCGGCAGCCGGTGATAGCTCTGCGGACCGAAGACAAGATCGACCGCCGGCGCGCGGCGGATGATCTCTTCGCCCTCAGCCTGCGCCACACAGCCCGCGACCGCGACGACAACGTTGCGGCCTGCGGCGGCTGCGGCGTCCTTCATCACACGCACGCGGCCCAATTCGGAATAAACCTTCTCGGCGGCCTTCTCGCGGATATGGCAGGTATTGAGGATGACGAGGTCGGCGTCTTCGGCGACGGTCGTCTCGACATAACCCTCCGGCGCCATAGTGTCCGCCATACGACGTGAGTCGTAGACGTTCATCTGGCAACCAAAGGATTTGACGTAAAGTTTGCGCGGTTCGGTCATGCCGGTGGTTCGAGCTTAAGTCTTTGTTTCAGCTCGTAAATTCCGCTCCAGCGTACGGGCTCCGCTGCTGGCGGAGGCAGGCGGCCGTGCCGCGTGATAATCTTACCGGGATTCCGGCCAAAAAGAAATGCCGGCCGCCGCGTCGCGGCCTGCCCTCAGTCCAGCGCCTGCACATTGGCTTCCTTGATCACACCCGACCATTTGGCGACTTCGGCCTTGATATAGGCGTCGAATTCTTCGGGGCTACTCGTTCGCGTCACCATGCCGAGGTCGAGATAGCGCTTCTTGGTGTCCTCGCTCGCAAAGGCCTTTTGCGCCACGGCGTTGAGCTTGGCGCGGATGTCATGCGGCGTGCCGGCCGGCGCGACAATGCCGAACCAGGTTTCGGAATCGAAACCCGGCAGCGCCGTCTCCGCGACGGTCGGAATTTCCGGCGCTGACGGTGAACGCTGGGCGCTGGTCACCGCGAGCGCCCGTAGCGTGCCGGCTTTGACGTTGCCCATCACCGCCGACAGGTTAGCGAACATCAACGGAATCTGTCCGGCGAGGAGGTCGTTGATTGCCGGTGCCTCGCCGCGATAGGCGACATGCACCATCCTGATGCCGGCAATGTACTGAAACAGTTCGGCGGTCATATGCGGTGTCGTACCAACGCCGCCGGTGCCGAAATTGATCTTGCCGGGCGAAGCCTTGGCCATGGCGATGACGTCCGCGACTGTATGCGCGGCGAAATTCGGATTGACCACCAGCACCAGCGGCGAGGCGCCGGTAAGTGCGACGCCGGAGAAATCCCTGACCGGATCGACGGTGATCTTGTGATAAAGCGCCGGCGCCACGGCACAGGTGGTCTGGCTGCCCATCATCAGCGTGTAACCGTCGGGATCCGACTTCACCAGGTCTTGCGCCGCAATCAAGCCGCTGGCGCCGGTGCGGTTTTCGACGACAACGCCCTGGCCGAGAATCTCCGACATTTTCTGCGCGATGACGCGGGCGGCGACATCGGTGCCGCCGCCGGCCGCGAAGCCGACCAACATCTTGATGGGCCGATTAGGGTAGTCGCTGCTCTGTCCGCGAACGCTGCCGCTACAAGCGATGAGCACAAGCGCGAGCGCAATGCGCCAGCGCGCCGCCACGATTGGCGCCATGACAGTCTCCTCCCGCATGGCCCGATTTTTCGGGTCCGTGGCTATTCTAGATGTTTTTATAAGGGCGCGTCAGCTGAGATCGCGTCGCATGACCATGGCCGTCGCGCCGCCTTCATAATAGCCTTGGCGCTTGCCGACTTCGCGGAAGCCGGCACGGCGATAGAGCCGCGTCGCCGGCGCATTATCCTCGCCGACTTCGAGAAACACGGCGCGTGTGCCAAGCCCGGCCACGCGGCGCAGATGCAGATCAAGCAACGGCCGCGCCAGTTTTCGGCCGCGCCAGGACGGCGCGATTGCAACCGACAGGATTTCGGCTTCACCGGCGGCAAGGCGCGACAGGATAAAGCCGATCAATTTGCCGCCGCTTGTGGCGCGATGCGCGACGACGCTCTTTTCGATCAATAGGCGATAGATTTCTTCCTCGCCCCAGCCACGCTGGAACGAGGCGGCGTGGATGACCGCAATGGCTGTCGCGTCGCGCGGCCGCGCGTCGGTGAAGACGGGTTCGCCGCTTTTGAACAGGCGTGACAGAAAGCCGGTCATCGCCGCGGCAGGGAAGCGGCATATTGCGGCTGCGCATCCGGCGCGCGCAGGTATTGCGGTTTTGGCGGGGCTTGTGCTTCCGCGACCGCGGCGCCGATCCGTGCAACCCAGCCGATGTCGGGCGCTTCGCGCGCGTCCACGATAACCGGCGCCGGTGCGGCGCCGGCGAGACCTGCGGCGACGGTTTTGGCTGCCGTACCGACGATGCGTGTCGGAGCTTCCGAGGCCGCGCGGATTGCATCGGCGAGCGGGGCGAGCCGCGGCGCGACCAGGGTCCGGCCGCCCGCGCCGAACACCTGCAAATAGACGTGGTCGTGCCGTGCATCGATAGCGACGACGACGGGGGTTTGATCGTCGGCGGCGAGGTAAGGCGCGGCGTAGGCCGACAAAGTCGTCACGCCGACCACCGGAATATCAGTGGCGACGCCAAAGCCGCGCGCCGCCGAAATGCCGACGCGCAAACCGGTGAAGCTGCCGGGCCCCGTCGTCACCACGACGCGTTCAAACTCGGCAAAGGCTACGCCGGATTTCTTCACCACCCGCTCGACGAGCGGCATCAGCGCTTCGGCATGGCCGCGGGCCATCAAAAGACTTTCGCTTGCGACAATGCCGATATTGCCGGTGTCGAGCACAGCGGCGGAGCAGGCCGCCAGCGCCGTATCGATGGCGAGCACGCGCATGAAGATCAGGACCTAGAAGATATCGGCACCGCCGTATTAAACCGCCGCCGTATTACATGACCGGCTAGACGGGCCGAACTTCGGTGATGTCGGGAATGAAGTGACGCAGCAAATTCTGGATGCCGTGCTGCAGCGTCGCCGTCGATGACGGGCAGCCCGCGCAGGAGCCTTTCATATTGAGATAGACGACGCCGTCCTTGAAACCGCGGAAGGTGATGTCGCCGCCGTCATTGGCGACAGCCGGGCGCACCCGTGTTTCGATCAGCTCTTTGATCGTGGCCACGGTCTCGGCGTCGCTCTCGTCGAAGAACTCCTCGCCGTCAGTGGCTTCCGGCGCGGTTGTGGCGAGAAGCGGCGCGCCCGACATGAAATGTTCCATGATGGCGCCGAGGATCATCGGCTTGAGCTGCTGCCATTCGCCGGCGCTTTTGGTCACGGTGATGAAATCGGAGCCGAAGAACACGCCGCTGACACCGAGAATGCCGAACAGCCGTTCCGCCAGCGGCGATTGCACCGCCTGGTCGGCATCGCGGATTTCAAGCGTGCCGTTATCGAGGATCGGACGCCCGGGCAGGAATTTAAGGGTCGCCGGGTTCGGCGTCGCTTCGGTCTGGATGAACATGACAGAGCCTCCGGCGCTCAGCGCGTTAGATCTGCGCTCGGGCAGCGCAAAGCCAGTCTAATACGTGGCGAATTGCAGTGGAAGTTCAAGGGCCGGATCACGGTTAAGTCCGCACAAAACCGACAATATCCTTCACCGCATTCATGGTTGGCCCGGCGATTTTCCGGGCCCGCGCCGAGCCGTCGGCGAGGATGGCGTCGATCGCCGTCGGATCCTGCATCAACCGTTTCATCTCCACCCCGATCGGCCCGAGTTTGGCGACCGAGAGGTCGACCAAAGCCGATTTGAAGGTCGAGAATTGCGCATTGCCGAATTCCTGGAGCACGCCGGCACGGGTGGTGCCGGCGAGCGCCGCATAGATGCCGACCAGATTGTCGGCTTCGGGACGAGTCGCGAGGCCCTTCTCTTCGCTTGGCAGCGGCTCGGGATCGGTTTTCGCCTTGCGGATCTTCTGCGCGATGGCATCGGCATCGTCGGTGAGATTGATGCGCGAATAATCCGAGGGATCGGATTTCGACATTTTTTTCGAGCCGTCGCGCAACGACATCACGCGTGTCGCTTCGCCGGTGATCAGTGGCTCGGGCAGCGGGAAGAAAACGTCGCCGAAGCCGTGGCCGCGAATCGAATCGCCGAAATCATTGTTGAATTTCTGCGCGATATCGCGCGACAGTTCGAGATGCTGCTTCTGGTCTTCGCCCACCGGCACATGGGTGGCGCGATAGACCAGAATGTCGGCGGCCATCAGCGCCGGATAGGCGTAGAGGCCGACCGAAGCGTTCTCGCGGTCCTTGCCGGCCTTCTCCTTGAACTGCGTCATGCGATTGAGCCAGCCGAGCCGGGCGACGCAGTTGAACACCCAAGCGAGCTCGGCATGTTCGGCCACCTGGCTCTGGTTGAACACGATGTGTTTCTTGGGGTCGATACCGCAGGCGATGAAGGCCGCGGTCACTTCACGGATCGTTTTGGGCAGTTCGGTGGGATCCTGCCACACGGTTATCGCGTGCAGATCGACCACGCAGTAGATGCAGTCGTAGCGGTTTTGCAGCTCGACAAAGCGCTTGATGGCGCCAAGGTAGTTGCCGAGGTGCAGATTGCCGGTCGGCTGTACACCTGAAAAGACCAGTTCTTTGAATGCCATGTCGTTGAATGCCCTGCCGGCCTTCACGCCGTGGGCGTGAAATGCCACGGCGGCGGCTTGCCCTGCAAGTCCCCGCCGTTATAGTGCGCGCCGGTCCGCACCCCTATTTCTCCGCGAAAACACACCATGAAATCAGCCCGTTACGACGTTCTCGGTATTGGCAACGCGATTGTCGATGTGATCGCGCGCGCCGAAGAAGATTTTCTGCTCAAGCAAGGCATGATCAAAGGCGCGATGGCGCTGATCGACGAGGCGCGTGCCGAAGCGATCTATGACGCCATGGGGCCTGCGGTGGAGACCTCCGGCGGCTCTGCGGCCAATACCATTGTCGGGCTCGCTTCGCTCGGCGCGCGATCGGCCTTTGTCGGCAAGGTCAAGGACGATCAGCTCGGCCGTGCGTTCACCCACGATATCCGCGCCGCCGGCGTAGCGTTCAATACCGCGCCGGGGTCCGCCGGACCTTCGACCGGGCGCTGCTATGTGCTGGTGACGCCGGACGGCGAGCGCACCATGAACACGTTCCTCGGCGCCGCGCAGGATCTGCATCCCGCCGATATCGATGCCGAGATGATCGCGGCGAGCGCCGTGACTTATCTTGAAGGCTATTTATGGGATCCGAAGAACGCTAAGGACGCGTTTCTCAAAGCCGCCAAGATCGCGCATGACGCCGAGCGCAAAGTCGCGCTGTCGCTATCGGACGCATTCTGCGTCGACCGCTGGCGCGATGAGTTCTTGCAGCTGATGCGCTCGAAGACGGTCGATCTGATCTTCGCCAACGAAGCCGAGCTGCGCAGCCTTTATCAGACGGCGGATTTCGGGGCCGCGGTTTCGGCGCTGCGCAAGGATATCGAGATTGCGGTCATTACGCGCAGCGAAAAGGGCTGTCTCGTCATCAGTCCCGACGGCGAAGAGGCAGTGCCGGCGTTTCCAGTTGAGCGCGTGATCGATACGACCGGTGCCGGCGATTTGTTTGCAGCGGGCTTCCTGTCCGGTCTTGCCCGCGGCGCCGATGATCGCACCTGCGGCCGGCTCGGCGCGCTCGCGGCCGGCGAGGTGATCAGGCATCTCGGCGCCCGCCCGGAAGCTTCGCTGAGAGACTTGGCGCGAGAAAATGGTCTTTTGGATTAGGGACTTAGCTGCCGCTACCGCTCCTTATTGCCGCAGCTAAGTGGGCATCCGGATGCCCTCGGTAACTAATTGCTAACCGAACTTGGTTAACGACTGGTTGTCCAGTAATCCCGGAGACCCGCAATGGCCGAGAGCCCGGACCACGCCGACGGCGAAAAGGTCGAACCTATCAATAATAACGCAAGCGACTCGTCTGCCACCCCGGAGACGGCGGAGGACGCCGGTGCCGCTTCGGGCGACGATTTGCACGCGGGAGGTTTGCACAAGAACTTGCCGATGGTTCTGTCGCCTAAGCTCGGCGCGGGCGAAGATGAGACTGTTGAAGAGAGGGCCGCAAAGCCCGAGGAAGAAACGCCTGCCGCGGCCGCGTCACCGACACACTCGTCGC
The DNA here is from genome assembly GCA_963746715.1 of uncultured Alphaproteobacteria bacterium. GTDB lineage: Bacteria > Pseudomonadota > Alphaproteobacteria > Rhizobiales > Xanthobacteraceae > BOG-931. The sequence continues at coordinate 477,313 of CAVVCW010000015.1, forward strand.
GCTTTATGCAGCTTGCGGCGACGATCGCGTTTATCGCCGCGTTCAGCTCGTTCGTCGGCTCGGTGTCGGGCGCGGGCTTCGCGCATTTCTATTACCCGACGATGCCGGCCGCTGAGAGCGTCCAGGTTTCCGCCGGCACGACGCTGCAGCAGCTGAAGGGCGAGTTCGCCGCGCTCAAGGCCGAAGTCGATTCGACGATGCGCGGCACCAACGGCCAATACAGCAAGATCGCGGATCGTCTCGATCGTCTTGATCAGCATTTTGCCTCAGCCGCCGACATGACGGGCTCGATCGCCTCGAGTACAGCGGCTGAATCGACGCAGCCGAAAATCAACGATCGGATTTTGCAGAACTGGGCTGTGCGCGACGTGCAGAACGGCCGCGCCTTGGTCGAGAGCCGTTTCGGCGGCATCTTCGACGTCGGCGCCGGCAGCGTTCTTCCGGGCGTCGGGCGTGTCAACTCGATCAAGCGTCAGGATGGCCAATGGCTCGTCCTTACGGCGCGCGGCACGATCACGTCGGGCCATTGAGCCGCATCAATTCGCGGTTCAGCCCACCGGCGTAAACGGCACCAGCATCGGGACACGGCGGCGGTAAGTGTCATAGGCCTCGGCGCCGAGTTCGGCCGTCAGAAAGCGTTCCTCGACCCGCGCCTTGATCCACAGGCCAAAAGCGACGAACGCCGCGCCAAGGCAGCCGGTGACTGTCGCTTGCGCTGCCGCGGTGGCGAAAATGGCGAGTATCAATCCGGTGTAAATCGGATGACGGACCAGGGCATAGGGTCCGGTCTCGATGACGCGATGATCTTCTTTCCGGGTGATCGCGCTCGACCACAGCCGGCCAAGATGCAGGCGCGCCCACCACGCAAAGAGAATGCCGAGCAAGGTGATGCCGGCGAGCGCATAAGCGCCGTCGAAGCCGACATGCCAGAGGCGGGTTTCACCCAACAGCCGCCGCGTCGAATGAAACAGCAGGATCGCGCCGAGAACGAGGGCCGCGCGGAACAGCCAGGTCTCCCAGGTCGTTACACGCTTCTCGGTGCGGGCGACCCAGAACGAGGCCACGATCCAGCTGATAATCCAGCCGATCCATATGATCCCGAACACGATGGTTGGACGCATGATCCCATTTCCAGTCGTTTCACATGACAGCCACGCGATGCCAGTAGCCTTGCCGCCACATTCCAGGCCAAACTTCGCATTTCTATGACTGTGCCGGGCGTGCAAGTCTTCAAGTACGAGTCTTCAGGTGCAAGGGCTCATCATGAGCGGCGTCTCGCGGCTTCTGAATGTCATTGCCCTTGCGGCCGCAATTGCGGTTTCGGCGTCCGCCGAACTGTTGCACGCGCAAACGCTCGAGGTAGCCGGGCCTAAGCAAGAGTCTCCGGTCGAGACGCCGTCATCGCTACAGACGCCAGAGAATTGTCCCGGACTGGTCGCGCGTGATCGGCCGCGCGTCATTCCTGCTGCTTTCGATGTTGCCGCACTCAATGCGGACCAAGTGCGGCTCACCTTCGTCGGCCACGCCACGTTCCTGATCGAAAGCCCGCAGCTTGTGCGCATTGCGACCGATTACAATGATTATGTGCGGCCGCCGATCTTGCCCGACATCATCACCATGAATCACGCCCACGACACGCACTACACGGACCATCCCGATCCAGCGATCAAGTACGTGCTGCGCGGCTGGAGCGACACGCCAAACCAGCCGGCGCAGTGGGATCTGACTTATCGCGATGTGCGGGTGCGCAACGTACCGACCAATATCCGCGACTTCGAAGGCGGCACCGAGCGCTACGGCAATTCAATCTTTATTTTTGAAATCGCCAATCTGTGCATCGTTCATCTGAGCCACTTGCACCATACGCTGACCCAGCAGCAGCTCAACGAGATCGGGCACGCTGACGTGGTCATGGCGCCAGTCGACGGCTTCTATACGCTTGATCTCGACGGCATCATGGACGTGCTGACGGTGCCGTTGATCATCCCGATGCATTATTTCGGTCCGTCCGTTCTCGAGCGCTTTCTCGATCGCGCGCGCAAATTATGGGACGTGCAGACAGCCGAAGTGCCCTCGACTGTCATCTCAAAGACGACGTTGCCGAAGAGCCCTGAAGTTCTGGTGTTGCCGGGGCATTAAAACATGATCCGGAAAAGCGGAAGCCGGCTTCTCGAAAAGATCATGCTCCATCAAAACAGAGGCTGCGCGCGGTTAAACGTCCACGCTCGCCGCCAGCGCGTGCGCTTCGATGAAGACACGGCGCGGCTCCACTTTGTCGCCCATCAATTCGTCGAAGATCGTATTGGCCTCGTCGATCTCCTTGACGTTGACTTGCAGCATGGTGCGGGCATTGGTGTCGAGCGTGGTTTCCCAGAGCTGGCTGGGGTTCATCTCGCCGAGCCCCTTGTAGCGCTGCAGCGACACCCCCTTGCGGCCAGCATCGGTCACCGCCTCGAACAGGCTGACTGGGCCGTGGATCGGGATGTCCTCGTCCTTCCGCCGCAGCATTGCCGGCGGCGTCGGCCGCGGGAACACTTTCTGCAGCGCCGGCGCGAACTCGTCGAGCTTGCGCGCATCGGCGGAGCCGAGCAGCGCCTGATCGAGCACGGCGACCTCTTTGACACCGCGCACGGTGCGCTCGAACTGGAAGCCTGCGCCTTCGGTGAATTGACCCTCCCAGCCGCGTTCGGTCTCATCCGACAGCGCGTCGAGCCGCTTGGCGATATAGGGCACCGCGGCCATGGCCTTTTGCGGATCGCCGAAAATCTCGCGATTGAGCACACTGAGGATCGCCGCCTGTTCGACGACCTGCCGGTTATAGCGGCTGTGCAGGCCGCGCAGCAGATTGCGAATGGTGCGGGAATCCTCGACCAGCTTGCGCAGATCGTTGCCGGCCAGCGTCTCGCCCGATGACAGGCGCAACACGGCGTCTTCGATGCCGGTATCGATTAGATAATTCTCCAGCGCGCGCTCGTCCTTGAGATATTGCTCGGACTTGCCGCGGGCGATTTTGTAGAGCGGCGGCTGGGCGATGTAGAGATGTCCGCCGTCGATGATCTCGCGCATCTGCCGGTAGAAGAAGGTCAAGAGCAGCGTGCGGATATGGGCGCCGTCGACGTCGGCGTCCGTCATGATGATGATCTTGTGATAGCGCAACTTGTCGATGGCGAATTCGTCGGTGCCGATTCCGGTGCCGAGCGCTGTGATCAGGGTGCCGATCTGCTCGGACGACAGCATTTTGTCCATGCGCGCGCGTTCGACATTGAGGATTTTGCCGCGCAATGGCAGCACGGCCTGAAACTCGCGATTGCGGCCCTGCTTGGCGCTGCCGCCGGCGCTGTCACCCTCAACAATGAAGAGCTCGGATTTTGCCGGATCGCGCTCCTGGCAATCGGCGAGCTTGCCGGGCAGCGACGTAATGCCAAGCGCGCTTTTGCGCGTCATTTCGCGCGCCTTGCGCGCGGCCTCACGCGCTGCGGCCGCCTGGATCACTTTGCCGACGACAATCTTGGCTTCGCCCGGATGTTCTTCGAGCCAGGCCTTGAGCATGTCGTTGACGATGCCCTCGACCGCGGGCCGCACTTCGGAGGAGACGAGCTTGTCCTTGGTCTGCGAGGAGAATTTTGGATCCGCGACCTTGACCGAGAGCACGGCGGTCAGGCCTTCGCGGCAATCGTCGCCGGTCAGCGCCACTTTCTCCTTGCGCGCGACGCCGCCGGATTCGGCATAGCCGGTGATCTGGCGCGTCAGCGCGCCGCGAAAGCCGGCCAGATGCGTGCCGCCGTCGCGCTGCGGAATGTTGTTGGTGAAACAGAGCACGCTCTCGTGATAGCCGTCATTCCACCACAGCGCGCATTCGATCGCGACGCCGTCGCGATCGGCTTTGATGACGATCGGCTGCGGAATGAGTGGCGTTTTGTTGCGGTCGAGATATTTCACGAAGGCTTCGACGCCGCCCTCGTAGAGCAATTCCTCGCGGTGCTCGACGGCGTGGCGCATATCGGAGAGCGCGATCTTGACGCCGGAATTGAGGAAGGCGAGCTCGCGCAGCCGGTGCTCCAGCGTCGCGAAATCGAACTCCGTCATGGTGAAAGTTTCTTTCGACGGCAGAAACGACACTTCGGTGCCGCGCTTGTCGCGCGCGGCGCCGACAACGGCGAGCGGAGCAACCGCGTCGCCGTGACGAAATTCCATGAAGTTCTCCTGGCCATCGCGCCAGATCGTGAGCTTGAGCCAAGTCGACAGCGCGTTGACCACCGAGACGCCGACGCCGTGCAGGCCGCCTGAAACTTTGTAGGAGTTCTGGTCGAATTTCCCGCCGGCATGGAGCTGGGTCATGATGACCTCGGCCGCCGATACGCCTTCGCCTTTGTGGATGTCGGTGGGAATGCCGCGGCCGTCATCGCGCACGGTGCAGGAACCGTCGGGGTTGAGCGTGACCGTGACTTCCTTGGCATAGCCCGCGAGCGCTTCGTCGATCGCGTTATCGACGACCTCATAGACCATGTGATGCAGGCCCGAGCCGTCGTCGGTGTCGCCGATGTACATGCCCGGCCGCTTGCGCACGGCATCGAGCCCCTTGAGCACCTTGATCGATTCCGCGTCGTAATCGGAGGATGCTTCGGGGGTCGCTTTGCGGACAGGTTCAGCCATGCGGAGAGCTCGCGAATCGCTTGCAAAAAACGCTTGTGAAACGACGATTCTTGTACACGAAAACGCCGCCGCGTACAGGTCAAAGTCGATAGATGTAAGATATTGTCAAATAGCGATTTTTCAAGGTTTTGCCGGCCGCGGAATCAGGCCCCGATTCGGCCTGGAAAGGGCCTTATCTGATAACGCTTGGAAAGCTCAAGATAGTTGCGCGCCAGGCAGTATGCGCGGTCAAGAACGGGCGCGGCGCAACGGTCGTTCGGCGGTGGTTTTTAACAGATGCCGCTCATTCGGTTCGTAATCGGGAGCCGGTTGCTGGAAGCAACCTAAAGCGGCGGCCCACAGTTCCATGCGATCGAGGTCACCGCGCAGGCGCTCAAGCGACTCGAGCAAATTACGAATGATGACGTCTTCTGCGGGTTCCGGCATGGCTGCCTCTATCGCGCCCCGACACTGTCCGTGCCGCAGCGGCTCCGTCCTCCGTTAGTCGTCCGTCCCTCCTCTTCGTTTAAGAAGCTTCACGCGATCTTGTTCCCTGATTACCCGGCGAAGCGAGCAAATTTGCCAATGATGCGAGTCATTTGCGACGATCTTGCCGTGGCGGGGTTCCCGTCTTCAGCGCGATGCGGCCGGAATTGACTTCGACAAATGCGGCGTCCGGCTCGATTTCGGCAAAGAGCGCTGGATCGGCACCCGTCATCCATACTTGAGTACCAAGCTGCCGCAGTTCCCCTTGCAACGCGCCGCGCCGTCCCGGATCGAGATGCGCGACCACCTCGTCGAGCAACAGAATTGGCGCGTGCCCGGTCATGTCTGCAATCAATCTGGCATGTGCCAGCACGAGCCCGATCAGCAGCGCTTTTTGTTCGCCGGTTGAAGCATCCGCCGCAGCGACGCCCTTGGGGGCATAGACGACTTTCAGGTCGGTCAGATGCGGGCCGTCAAGCGTGCGTCCGGCGGCGGCGTCGCGCGCCCGGTTCTCGCGCAGGACTGCCCGATAGCGCTCCTCGATCTCGCGTGCCGGATGCGCTGGAAAAAGCTGTTCCATCCAGCCATCGAGCGCGATCTCCGCTGCGGGAAAAGCGGAGCCTTTGCGGCCTGCCAGCACGGCCTCAAGGCGATGCACGGTCTCGGCGCGCAGACTGGCAACGGCGACGGCAAGCTCTGCCGTCTCGTGCTCGACGGCATCGAGCCAGTGCGGGTCAGGCCGCGGCTCTTCGAGGAGCCGGTTGCGCGAGCGCAGCGAGCGGTCGAGCGCGTTGACGCGGCTGCCATGTTCGGCATCGACCGCAAGCACCAGCCGGTCGAGGAAGCGGCGGCGCTCCGATGGCGCGCCCGCGAACAGCCCATCCATCGCCGGTACCAGCCAAAGCAAGCGCAGATGATCGGCGAAGGCCGATGCCGAACTGACCGGCTCGCGATCGATCCGGTATTTGCGTTGAATAGTGGCGTCGTCCGGCGGCCGGTCGATCCCGGTGCCAAGTGTTGCCAGCCCGAGCGCGCCCTCGATCTCCGCGGCAACGGCCCATGAGCCGTCGCCTTCGCTGAAAGCGACTTCGTCGAGCGTGGCACGATGTAGGCCGCGGCCCGGCGCCAGAAAGGAAATCGCCTCGATCAAATTGGTTTTGCCGGCGCCATTGGGCCCGATCAGAACGATGGTCGTCGCGTCGGTTTCGAGCGATGCCGCATGATAGTTGCGGAAATTGGTGAGCCGGATTTGGCGGACGCGGGTAGGGGCCATGCGAGATTGTATGCCGTCGTCATGCCGGCCAAGTCATCGTCAAATTCATGCGCAAGGCATTGCCGCTCTGTGAGCGGCCTCGGTCCGGCGGGATCGACCCTACAGCGTTTTGCCGCCGGCCTATACCCGCATCGGCATCAGCACATAGAGCGCGCCGCGCGGATCTTTGTCCTGGATCAGTGTCGGCGAGCCGGGATCGGCCAGTTTGAGCACCGCCGCCTCGCTCTCGATCTGCGCCGCGATGTCGAGGAGATAGCGTGAGTTGAAGCCGATATCGAGCGGATCGGCCTCGTAGGTAACCTCGAGCTCTTCGTTGGCGCTGCCGGAATCGGGATTGGTCACCGACAGCAACAGCCGTCCGCCGGTGATCGACAGTTTCACGGCACGGCCGCGCTCGCTCGACACCGTCGAGACGCGATCGACCGCCTCCTCGAATTCCTTCTTGTCGACCACCAGCTCCTTGTCGTTATTCGCTGGGATGACTCGACTATAGTCCGGAAACGTGCCGTCAATCAGTTTCGAGGTCAAAATCGCCTGGCCGATGGTGAAGCGGATCTTGCCCGGCGAGAGCTCGATCAGGACTTCGGCGTCGCCGTCTTCCATCAGTCGCTGCACCTCGCTGACGGTCTTGCGCGGGATGATGACGCCCGGCATGCCCTCGGCACCCTTCGGCAACTCCAATTCCATCTGCGCGAGCCGGTGACCGTCGGTGGCGACGGCGCGGAGCGTCTGCGCTTTGCCGGAGCCGGCGGCGTGCAAATAGATGCCGTTGAGGTAGTAGCGCGTCTCTTCGGTCGAGATGGCGAACTGCGTCTTATCGATCAGCCGCTTCAGGTCGGCGGCCTTCAGCGTGAATTTGTGCGTCATCTCGCCCGGCGCCAGATCCGGAAAATCGCTCTCCGGCAGCGTCTGCAGGGTGAAACGGGAGCGTCCGGCGCGGATCGCCAGTGCCGCGCGGTCGCCCGAGGATTCCAAAATGATCTGGGCGCCTTCCGGCAATTTGCGCACGATATCAAAGAACATATGTGCCGGCACCGTCGTCGATCCACCAGGGCCGACCTCGGCGGCGATCGCGTCGGTGACTTCCACATCGAGGTCGGTCGCCTTCAGCGACAGTTTCGATTTGTCGGCGTGCAACAGCACATTGGCCAGAATCGGAATGGTGTTGCGGCGTTCCACCACGCGGTGGACGTGGCCGAGCGACTTCAACAATTCGGAACGCTCTACGGTAACCTTCATCGCTTAATCCGTGAAGAAATGCAGACCGGAACCCCGGTGCCAGATATTGGCGGACGACAAAAGTGGCGTGGTATGGCGGTTTCGGCAAGGCCGGGGACCGAGCGCCCTGGCGGTTTCGCGGCTTTTTCCCTGTATTTTTACGGGGTTTTGGGGTGTCCGGCGCCTTCAGGAGCGGTCGCGGCCGGCTGTTACGGGCTTTCGCGATCCACCATCACCTCAGGCGTCGCGGCGGTTCAATCTTGCAGCTGGCGTTTGAGCCCCTCGATTTCCTCAGCTAAGGCGCTGTCATTGTTGGCGAGATTTTCGATCTTGCGCACCGCATGCAGGACCGTGGTGTGATCCCGGCCGCCGAAACGGCGGCCGATTTCCGGCAGCGAACGTAGCGTCAGTACCTTCGCCAGATACATCGCCACCTGCCGCGGCCGCACGACATTCGCCGTCCGCCGTGACGATAACAGGTCAGCGCGGCTCACATTGTACTGGCGGGCCACCACGCGCTGGATGTCCTCGATGCGCACGCGCTTGGGCTCGGCCGGCCGGATCAGGTCGCGCATTTCGCGCTCGGCCATTTCCAGTGTGACCGGCTGGCCGGTGAGCTTGCTATGGGCGAGCAGGCGATTAACAGCGCCTTCGAGGTCACGGCCGTTATGGGTCACCGACTTGGCGATATAGGCCAGAACCTGCGGCGGCACTTCGAACCCGGGATGATGGGTACGCGCCGCACAGATGCGGCTTTTGAGGATTTCGAGCCGCAACTCTTCGCCGAGCGAGCCGATTTCGACCACGAGCCCGCCGGCGAGCCGCGAGCGCACGCGATCGTCCAGGCTTTCGAGATCGGCAGGCGGCCGGTCGCTCGCGATCACCACCTGGCGGCCAGCATCGATCAGGGTATTGAGGGTGTGGCAGAATTCGGCTTGGGTCGAACGGCCCTGCAGGAATTGCAGGTCGTCGATGACCAGCACGTCGATGGCCCGTACCGCTTCCTTGAAGGCCAAAGTGGTCTGGGTCCGCAGCGCCGAGACGAAGCCGTACATGAATCGCTCGGCCGTCAAATAGAGCATCTTGCGGTCGCCGGCGCCGTTGCCGGCCCAGGTGATCGCCTGCAGCAGATGGGTTTTGCCAAGCCCGACGGCGGCGTGCACGTAGAGCGGATTGAACATCAAGGGCTCGCCGTGCTTGCTGGTCGCAACTTGCTTGGCGGCGGCATGGGCGAGCGTGTTCGAACGCCCGACGATGAAGTTGTCGAACGTCAGACGCGGATCGAGCGGCGAGCCGCCGAGCGCTTCGTGCACCGTCATAAACGGCACGCTTGAACGGATCTCGCTACCATTGGCGTAACCGTCGCGCCCATTCTGCAGGGGTTGAACCGCCACGGGCATTTTCGGCTTGATGGCAACGGGACGGATCGTGGCCGAGCGGACGCTCAGTTCGAGGCGCGTGACATCGGATTCCTCCGCCTGCCACCGAGTCAGCACTTTTTCGCTGTAATGCGACTGAATCCAATTGCGCAGAAAGCGCGTCGGGACCGACAGGCGCACCACGCCCTTGTCCACGCTGTCGAGTTCCATCCGCCCGAACCAGCTTGTGAACACGTCGTCCCCGAGTTCGGAACGCAACTGGTCTTTTACCCGCCGCCAGCGCTCCTGATCCATGGTTTGCATTTTTCTCGTCTTTCCCGAAGTAAATCGTTCCCCGAGCCGCTGACGCAGGCGTAAAGCCAGCCATGCCCGGCACCGCCGAGTTGCAGCTCATTTCCAAAAGAGTGGTTCAACTGCGCCCCACGAATTCGCCGAAGCGAATGCGGCGCTCCCATCAAGGGGGAGGCGGCGTCAACCGCTCGCTGCGGCTCTCGGCCAAAAGGGCCTGCGCAGAAAACTCTTGCACACGAAGAGCTTGCGCAGTGCGCTGCGCGCAGCCGGTAATGGATCGCAGATCGCCGTCATCATGCCCCAACCTCCATCGCTCCCAGATTCGATGGTCGCCTTAAGTCCGTCGTACTACGCAGCTGCGGGCCTGCTCATCTTTGCATTCGAGTAAGCTGACGGCTCGGCATTGGCGACTTGCAAATCTAGGCGAATTGCAAATGTAGAACGCCAATGCCACGACGTCAGTACGGCACCCCGAAGACAAAGCTTTCCCGCACCCATTCTTGATGAGTTTCCACCTAGACGCTTGTTGAAAACCTTCGGTGTGAAGGGAAGGAGACCGTAGCACGCGATGCGCAGCCTGCAACCGTAAAAAACGCCTAAGAATGCTGCACCTATCGCCGACTTTCACATCCGCGCTGCAGGCGACCGTGCTGTTCTGCGCTCAAAGCATTGAGTCAATTTGGCGATTCACAAATTTGTTACGCTGCTGACATGCGCGAAATGTGGCGTCCGAGGACGCGGAGCAAACATCAAGTCCCGAAGCGGATTCTTGATGATTCGAAGTCCAATGCGAACTGTGCGTAATAACCCATTCATCGCAAATGAGTTCTTTTGATCGCTTTTGTCGGGTAGCCATCCGCGAACAAAAAACGAGCAAACAACCAGGAAAGGCGCTGGTGCAAGCGAATAGGCGCGCACAAATTTGCGCAACAGCCAGCATCGTCGTCATTGCAGACAGCAATGACACCTGCACAACAGTTTGATGGCAATTCGCTATCTTAACGCGAGCGGCGGTGTATGACGTCGGGATCGAACGACGTTCGGCGCGCTTCTTACTTCGCGAGTTTGGCGATCCGATGCGCAAGCCGCGACACTTTCCGGCGCGCAGCGTTGCGGTGCATGATATTTTTTTGCGCTGCACGGATGATCGCGGGCTCGGCCTCGGCCATTGCAGCGGTGGCGCGCGTACGGTCGCCGGAGGCAATCGCCTCCTCGACCTTGCGCACGGCGGTGCGTACGCGCGAACGGCGCGCTTTGTTAACGGCGGTTCGGCGCACGGCCTGGCGGGCAGCCTTCTTGGCAGACTTGGTATTAGCCATCGTTGAACACAGTCAGTCGTGAATGAGAGCGGGGCTTATAGGGGTGTCGGGCGCTATCGTCAACGCCGGTGATATTTTACCGCAAAAGTGGCTCTGGCTCGAGAGCTGCTCCGTACGAATACATATGTTGTAGGTCCCAGAGTTGGGACTGCCGGTGGACCGCTAAGCGACGCGTTTGGCGCGAACTGTTTCGTATCCAGACACCACCGCCACCCGGTCCGCCGCCGGGAGCGCCGCGAGCGGGGGCTCCATCATCGCCCATTGCGGATCGTTATGGATATGGGCCAGCAGCGCCTTGATGCCGGGGACGAGCGGCTTGCCGTTGAACAAATTCCGGATGGCGACGGCTTCCGCGAGCGCCGCCGCATCGCCGGTCTTGTAGGCGCGCCCGCACAGATCGGCATTGAGATTGGCGGTCGCCGAGATGCAGCCGGCGAATGTGCCGGAGCGGGCCTCCGGCAGCGCTGCTTCGGTCGACGGAAATACCTTAAAGCGCGGCAGGATGCTCGCGGCCTCGCGTGCATAGGCCATGTCGCCGGATGAATCCTTCAAGCCGACGATGCGCTCGCCGAATGTATCGAGCAGGCGCCGGATCAGCGCGACATGCCACGGCAGGCCCGACTGCGCCGGGAAGTGATAGAGGTAAATCGGGATCGGCTTCGCCGCGGTCGCGGTCAGAACGGCATCGATATAGGCGACCAGCCCGTCGTCGTGCACGCCTTTGTAATAGAACGGCGGTAGCACCAGCGCGCCGGCAAAGCCGAGTTCGGCGGCATGCTTGGTCAGCGCGATCGCATCGGCGGGCGCGGCAGCACCGGTCCCGACCATCATGCGGTCGAGCGGCAGCCCGCTCTGCGCATAGGCGGTCATCACCCGTTTGCGCTGATCCAGCGCGAACGAGGTCGCCTCGCCGGTCGTGCCGAGCACATTGAGCCCATCGCAGCCGGTCTCGAGCAGAAAGCGCGCCAGTGTGGTGGAGCGGTCGCAATCGGGCTCGCCCTTGGCATCGACGGCGGTCGCGACGGCGGCGATGACGCCGTGAAGGGTCTTAGGTGCGCTCATCTCGGGCTTGGAATTCATGGGAATAGGTACCTCTGCCGGGCCGATCGGGGCGGCTTGCGCCGGTCCGTGATCCAGTAAAGCATGGACGCTTCGTGTTCAACAAAGCGTACCCAACCGCGTGTTCAGGGGGAAGCCGGGACTGGAAATGCCACAAAATTTCGACGCCATCATTGTCGGCGCCGGCGCTGCCGGCTGTGTGCTGGCCAACCGCCTGTCGGCGCGTTCTGGCTCAAGCGTTTTGCTGCTCGAGGCGGGCCGCGACGTGGTGGCCGGCGCCGAACCGGCCGACGTGCTCGATTCCTATCCGCGCTCTTACTACAACGATGCCTATTTCTGGCCCGGTCTCAAAGTGCATTGGCGGCGCAAGGACAATTCGCCGCTGACCGGATTTTCCCAAGGCCGGCTGGTCGGCGGCGGCTCGAATGTCATGGGCATGGTCGCCTATCGCGGCACGCCGGGTGATTACGCAGAGTGGCAGGCTCATGGCGCCACCGGCTGGGGCTGGGATGACGTGCTGCCCTACTACAAGAGGCTCGAGAACGATTGGGATTTTGACGGCGCCTCGCACGGCAAGGACGGACCGGTACCGATCCGGCGGACCAAGGTCGAGGACTGGCCGCAATTATCGAAGGCGGTAGGCGCTTTTGCCGCGGAACGCCAGATCCCGTTCGTCGCCGATATGAATGCGGATTTCCGCGATGGCTACGGTCCGGTGCCGATGAGCAACTGGCCGGACAAGCGCGCCTCGGCGCAGACCTGTTATCTCGATGCGAACGTCCGCGCCCGCAAAAATCTCACCGTGCTTGCGGAGGCGACCGTGACCGGCCTCGTATTCGAAGGACGGCGCGCTACCGGTGTAACCGTTGCGACGGGCGGCGAAACGCAAAATTTTTTCGGCGGCGAGATCCTTGTTGCGCTTGGCGGCATCCATTCGCCGGCTTTTCTGATGCGTGCCGGCATCGGTCCGGCATCCGCGTTGCGCGCGCTTGGCATCGACGTGAAGGCCGACCGGCCGGGGGTCGGGCAAAATCTCTCCAATCACGCCATCATCTTTATTGGCCTTCTGCAAAAGCCGGGGACGCGACAATCGGAAAAGATCCGGCCGCACCCGATGTCGGCATTTCGCTACTCCTCGGGCCTGCCCGGAGCCCCGCCCCAGGACGTTTACATTAATGTGCAGTGCAAGACCTCCTGGAGCCCGCTCGGGCATCAGGTCGCCAATATCGCGCCCACGCTGCTCAAGCCTCGCGCGCGCGGCCAGGTGTCGCTGGTCTCGGCAGATCCTGCGGCCTATCCGTTGGTCGAGTTCAATTTCACCGGGCACGAGCTCGATCTGCGCCGCTTCATGATGGGCTTCCGCCGCTGCGTCGAGATCCTCGGCCACCCGGCTGTGCGCGATACGGCGCGGCTGACCTTTCCAGTGAAATTCAACGACCGGCTGCGGCGGCTCAACCGCATCACCACGGGCAACAAGATCAAAAGCGCAGTGATCGCCGGCCTCATCGAGGCCGTACCTCAGCTCGCCGCGCCGATCTTTGCCACGCTCGCCGATCGCCGGATCGATCTTGCAGCTTTAGTCCAGGATGACGATGCGCTCGCCGCTCATATTCAGGAAAATGTCGCCGGCACCTTCCATCCGGTCGGCACCTGCCGCATGGGCGCGGCGGATGACCGCGATGCGGTGACCGATCCCGCCGGACGCGTCCACGGCTTCGAGGCGTTGCGCGTCATCGATGCCTCGATCATGCCGACGATCCCGCGCGGCAATACCAATATCCCGACCATCATGGTGGCGGAAAAGCTCGCCGACGCGATGTTGCAGCAAGCATGATCCGGAAAAGTGGGAACAGGTTTTCCGAAAAGATCATGCGCAAAAACTAATCCCGCACGCTGACGTAGATCTTGCCGTCGCGAACCGCGACCGGCACCGGCGTAAGCCGCACCGAAGCGTCGCCGGGATGGCAGCCGGTCGCGAGATCGAATTCATAGCCGTGCCACGGGCAGACGATGTGGCGCTGTTTGCCGAAGCGCAGCCCCGCGCTCTTCTTGTCGGGCGTGATGATTTCCTCAACCTGATGAAAGATCTTGCCCTGGCAGACCGGGCCGCCCGCATGCGGGCAGACATTCTCGTAGGCCAGCACCTTGCTGCCGGTGCGGAAAATGCCGACCTCAAGATTCTCCAAAGCGAACACGCGGTAATCGCCATCGGCAATGTCGGTCAGCTTGCCGACTGAGACTTCATCCATCGCCTTGCTCCACTCCCCGATGATTTTCACTCGATGCCTGGTGGGCGATGAAACCAGATCGCCACATCGAACATATTGAGGTCGGCGGCGCGGATCAGTCCGCACGCCGTCACCACCGTTTCGGTCGCTGTCACGGTGCCGCGCGGGAACGGCGCGACGTCATGGCCGCGCCGCTCGACCTTGGCCGCATAGACTTTAACGGCTGCGGTCAGGACCTGTTGCAGCTCCTTGTCGGAGATCGCATCCGGCTCGCCGCGCTTGAGCGCATCACGGGCCACGGCACAAAAGTCTTTAGCTCTCCCGGCCGGCTTGCTCACGCGGCGTGTTGCGCTGACGCGGCTGGGTTTTGCGGCGCGTTTGGCTGCTTTCCGGGCCTTAGGCATGAATTTCAAGCCGTCACCCGCACGCGTGGCGCCGGCGCCTTCTTGAGGGTGGGTCTGTTCAATTTGTGCTTGGGGACTTCGAGGTTGAACAAGTGTGCCGCATTCAGGCCGAGAATATTGCGCTTGGCCTGTTCGTTCAGGAACGGCAGCGAGGTGATCGAAGCCGGCAGGTCGAAGTCCCAATGCGGCCAGTCCGAGGCGAACAGCAGGTGCGTCTCGGCCTTGATGGCATCGAAGGTCGCTTCGGTGAGCTTCAGGTTCGAGCGCTCGAGCGGCTGGCTGGTGAAATACATGTCGGCGATATATTCGCTCGGCCGCCGTTTCAGGAGCGGCGCTTCCGAAGACCGCATCATGTATTCGGAATCCAGCCGCTGCATCAGGAACGGCACCCAGGCGAGCCCGCTTTCGATCCACAGCACTTTGAGTTTTGGGAAACGCTCGGGCAGGCCGTTGATGATCCAGTTCGTCAGATGAATGAGGTTGTAATAGACGAACGAGATTGCGTGCATCGAGATGAAGCGATTGCACTGCTGCATCGACTGGTCGCCCCAGTGGAAGCCGGAATGAAAGGCGAGCGGCTTGCCGGTCGCCTGGATCGCGGAATAAAGCGGCATGTAGCTGTCGTGATTGACGGCGCGGAAGCGCGTTGACGTGACCGAATAGCCGATCACGCCCGGCGTATTGGCATACATCTCGACCGCCCTCACGCAGGCCTCGGGGTGATTGAACGGCAGATACAGCATCGCCTTGATGCGCGGATCCTGCGGCAGGATTTCTTCGGTCAGCCATTTGTTGAAGGCGTTGCCGATGACGACTTCCATCTCGATCTGCGGATGCATGCCGAGCACCAGCATGGGGGTGGGAAACACCACCATGTAATCGATGCCCATCGAATCCATGGCGCGCTGAACCAGCGTCACCTGGGCATGGGTGCGGCCGCCGGGGACGGCTTCGCCGAGCCGCGCCTGGTGCGGGATGCGGCCGAAGACGTCTTGGTAGAGCATGCCCGGCGTGGCGTTGAGCAAGCCGGCCGCGTTGCCGCGTTCTTTGAAGGCGCGCGCCATCTGCTTGTAGACGTCGCTCTCCATCCGATCGACGACTTCGGACCAGAACGCCGTCTCGGTGACATGGGCGTCGACGTCGACGATGAAATAATCGTGCTCTTTAGCGTCCTTGGCGGCGTGCGCGAGGATGTCACGGGTGTCGGTGAGATTATTGATCTTCGGCAGTTCGCTCACGGCTGGCGGTTTTTTGCCGTTCTTGCTCTTGTTGCCGTTCCTGCCGCCGCTCTTGCTGCCGTTTTTGCCGTTTCCGTTGCCCGGCGTTTTCTTCAGCATCGGCTTCCTCCGCTTTGAGAGCGGGCGCATTTGCGCCTTGTCGTTGCGACGAAGAGTAGCAGGAATTGGACGTGAAAACAGGCGCAGCCCTGCATTTGACCCGTCGTCAAGGCCGATGTTAGCGTTTCTCGTCCCTCTCCGCGGACGGGAGGCAACGAGCATGGTGCGATGAAACTTCCGCCTTTCGCATATGCCTGCCCGACCAGCGTCTCCGAGGCTGTTGCTCTCCTCGCCGCGCATGACGGCGAAGCGAAGCCGCTTGCCGGTGGCCAGAGTCTCGTGCCGATGCTAGCGTTTCGCGTCGCTGCGCCGGCGCTGCTGGTCGATCTCCGCAAGCTTTCGGAGCTGCGGCAAATCAAGATCGGGCAAAACGGGGTGACGCTTGGCGCCATGGTGCGCTGGGGCGACATCCTCAAGAACGCGCGGCTGCAAGAGGCGCATCCGCTCATGGTCGCGGCGATTGAGCATGTCGCGCATTATCAGATCCGCAACCGCGGCACCGTCGGCGGCGGTCTCGCGCATGCCGATCCGGCGGCTGAAATGCCGGGCATCGTCGTCACCTGCGAGGCCGAGATCGCCGTCATCGGCAAAGCCGGCGCGCGCGTTGTTGCAGCCAAGGATTTTTTCCACGGCCCGCTGATGACCGCACTCAAAGCCGATGAGATCATTACCGAGATACGCTTTCCGCCTTGGCCTCCAAGCCGGCGTTTCGGCTTTTGCGAATTCGCCCGCCGCCGCGGCGATTTCGCGTTGGCGGCTGCCGCTCTGTTCTATGACCCGGACGGCGAGGGCAGGGCGCAGAATACGCATGTCGGCGCCATCGGGGTCGCCGACATACCGTTGCGACTATCTGCCGTGGAGAATGTCCTCGACGGCCAGAAGATCGACTTGGCGACGATTGCGAAGGCGGAAGCCGCCGCGTCTGCGGCCGTCGATCCGGCGGACGACATCCACGCCACGGGCACCTATCGCAAAACTCTGATCGGCGTGATGGTCGAACGGGCGCTGCGCGAAAGCATCGCTTGAACCGGGACCACCCGCCGCACGACTACGGACCATGCCTCAACAAGCCGGGTTAGCCGGATACGTTATTGCAGTCGCGCTGGCGGCGCCGTTGCTCTTGCCGTCGATCCGGGCTGCGAGCGCGGCGGAGCCGAGTTTCTCCTGCGCTGGCCCTGTAACGCCGGCCGAAGCCGCCATTTGCAAAGACGACGATCTCGCGGCACTCGACCGCACCCTTGCCGCAGCCTTCAAGGCCAAGCTCGACGCGATCGCGGCCGGCACGGCGAAAGCCGACGATGACGACCGCGATGCCGTCGTCATCACGCAGAAGGCCTGGATCGCTCATCGCAACGAGTGCGGCAGCGACAAAGCCTGCATCCGTAAAGCCTATGCGCTGCGCACCTGCACGCTGACCGGCGGGTCGAATAGACCTTATACGCCGTGCCGCGATACCGTCGGCGCCAAGCAGGCCGCCGTCTACGTCAAACAGTGCTTGCAGGTTGCTACCGCCACGCACCCGCCCTGCAATGCGGAGAATAGCTGCGAGCTGATCATTGCGCACAATATCGACCGTTGCGCTTTCCTCGGCGGCAGCGGCGTGCCGAAGTTCTGTGCCGCTTTGCCGAAGCCGAAGTGACCGGCCCGGCCAGAACCTAGCCGGAAGTCGGCACGAACAGCTTCTCGACCGGGATGCTTTCCGGGATCAGGCCTTGCTCGACCATATAGGTCACTAGCGCCTCGAGCGTCGGCCGGTTCGGCTCGACGCCATAGGGCCAGCAATCGCCGCCGAACAATTCGTCGATCTCGGCGATATCGTCGGGCAGCCACGGCAGCATGTAACGCAGCGTTCCGGAGAAGCGCATTTTCTCCCAGGCCCGGTCCTTGGCCGCGTTGAGGGCATTGTAGAGGCTCTTCGCGACGAATGGATTGCGCTCATAGACGTCGTTGCGGATGACGATCAGGTGCATGATCGGGAAAATCCGGGTGCGGCGGAAATAATCCTGCTCGCGTGCCCGGTAATCGGGGAACAGCCGCACCACGTCCGGGTGGCGGTTGAGCGCCTTCGGCAGGTTCGAGCCGATAATGGCTTGGATATCGCCGCTCTCTAAGAGCTCGCTCAGCGACTTGCCACTCTGGTTCGGGGTGATTTTGACCGGTTTGAGCATCGGCATGACGGATGGATTGCCATAGGCGCCCGGCTCGTTCACCGCGCCCTGGACCCACTCGATGCCGGCGAGGTCGACGCCGAGATCGTGCTGCATCAGGCCGCGAACGAACAGCGCGGCGGTCTGAGTATAGAGCGGCACGCCGATCCGTTTGCCGGCGAGGTCCTTGATCGAGGTCACGTGCTTGCGGTTGACCACGATGAAGCCGTGGCGGAACACGCGCGAGACGAAGACCGGCAGCGCCACATAGGGCAGCTTCTTGGCGGCGTAGCGGCTGATGAATTCCGAACTCGACATCTCGCAGGCGTCGAATTCGAGGCGATTGTTCATGCGGTCGAAAATCTGCCGCGGATTGTCCATGACCAGAAAGTTAAGATCGATGCCGTCGGGCTTGATCTCGCCGGTCTGCAGCGCGAGCACGCGGTCGTAGAGGCTGCAGGCGAAGGTGATTGGCAAAGCAGGCATTGGGCACCTATGCGGGGAGCTATGGGAGGAGTTCGCGGCGGAGGCCGCGCAGCTATCACACAGCTTGGTACTGGCGTCATCAAGAGCGCGCGGCGCCGCGAGCGCACCGGAGGAGTCAGCGCGCGTTGCTCGGCGTGTCTCGCGGTGCTCGCGCGTACTCTCCGCCCGGCGCGCCGCCGAAATTTTTAAAAATTTTTAAGCTCACGTGTCGTTTTTTCTTGCAATGCATTTCCAATGCGCCTATTTGCCGCTCGCCCAAATTCGCACGTGCCTGTGGCCGTGTGTCGATCGGTAGGCATCCGGACAAGAGGCCGGACAGTCGCCTGAGGTTGAAGCCGGACGTTCTAGGCTCTCAACTTCACTACGTGATCGGCAGCCGGAGGCGAAACCGGCGCACCCCGCGCTCAACGGGGGACGCGGCTTAAAGCAACGACGGAGCGGGCTTTTTTGGTCTCGTTGGCTGTCCAAAAGCCAACACCGAAGAGGCTTGTCCATCTTGTCTTGCCGGCCGTGCGGAACGGGTTCTCCCGCTCCAATCCAAGGCAGCATCTACGGCTCAAGAGCCGCGCGCCTGCTCCGTGTCCCCAACGCACGGCTCGGCGCCAAGCTCCTTAGCCGTTGACGCCGGACGTTTGCGCGCACGCGCAGGCGGCCGATTTGCAACGCCGGGCCGAACCCGAGCTCGCGAGAGCTTGGCGGAGCCCCCGAACCTGGATGAAGGAGCGACTCCGATGACCGAGCGCATCCAAGACTTTCTGCGCCGCCGCCGCGAAGCCGGTCAGGACGATGGCCCCTGCCTCGTCGTCGATCTCGACGTCGTGCGCGAGAACTATCAGACCTTCGCCAAGGCGCTCCCGGACAGCCGGGTATTCTACGCGGTGAAGGCCAATCCGGCGCCGGAGCTGCTTTCGCTCCTCGCCGCGCTCGGCTCCTGCTTCGACACCGCCTCGGTCGCTGAGATCGAGATGGCGCTCGCGGCCGGCGCCACGGCGGACCGCATCTCCTTCGGCAACACCATCAAGAAGGAGCGCGACATCGCGCGCGCTTTTGCGCTCGGCGTCCGCCTGTTCGCGGTCGACTGCAAGGCCGAGGTCGAGAAGATCAGCCGCGCCGCGCCCGGCGCCAAGGTGTTCTGCCGCTTCCTGTTCGGCTGCGCCGGCGCCGAATGGCCGCTGTCGCGCAAATTCGGCTGCGATCCCGAAATGGCGGTCGAGGTGCTGGACCATGCCCAGAAGCTCGGTCTTGAGCCTTGCGGCGTGTCGTTCCATGTCGGCTCGCAGCAGCGCCGCACCGCGGCCTGGGATGAGGCGCTGAAGACGGCGGCTTCGATCTTCCGCACCTGCGCCGAGCGCGGCATGAACCTGACCATGGTCAATCTCGGCGGTGGCTTCCCGACCAAGTATCTGCGGGAAGTGCCGGCGGTGCAGTCCTATGGCCGCTCGATCTTCAAGGCGCTGCGCAAGCATTTCGGCAACCGTATCCCGGAAACCATCATCGAACCGGGCCGCGGCATGGTCGGCAATGCCGGCGTGATCGAGGCCGAGGTCGTGCTGGTCTCCAGGAAGAGCGAGCAGGACCAGGCGCGCTGGGTCTATCTCGACATCGGCAAGTTCGGCGGCCTCGCCGAGACCATGGACGAGTCGATCCGCTACCCGATCAAGACGCCGCGCGACGGCGAAGAGGTCGGTCCCTGCGTGCTCGCTGGCCCGACCTGCGACAGCGCCGACGTGCTCTACGAGAAGCGGCCTTACGATCTGCCGATCAGCCTTGAGATCGGCGACAAGGTCCTGATCGAAGGCACCGGCGCCTATACCGCGACCTACGCGGCGGTGGCCTTCAACGGCTTTGCACCGCTGCGCACTTTCCACATCTGACCCCTCTGGCTCCGGCGCACGCTTCGGCTTTGCGCCGGGGCGCAACGGCCGAAAGGAGCGGATCAATGGTGACCATTCGGGAAGAAAAAATCGCGGACGTGGCAGCGCGCGAAGCCTTGCTGGACGAGGCCTATGGCGCATGCCGTTTCACCAAGACCTCGGAGCGGCTCCGCGAAGGCCGTAGGCCCGTGGACGGGCTGTCGCTGGTCGCGGTCGAGCGCGGCCGTGTCGTCGGCACCGTGCGGCTCTGGCATGTCGCCGCCGGTCCGGGCTGCGCGGCGCTTCTGCTCGGGCCGCTCGCAGTGCATCCGGATTACCGCAATCGCGGTATCGGCACGACGCTGGTGCGCCGGGCGATCGCGCGGGCGCGGCTCGCCGGTCACCACGCTATTCTTTTGGTCGGCGATGCGCCCTATTACAGCCGCTTCGGCTTCAGCGCGGTGCTGACCGGTGCTCTATGGATGCCCGGAAGCTTCGAGCGCGACCGGCTGCTCGGCCTGGAACTGAAGCCGGCCGCACTTGCCGGCGCTCGCGGGATGATCGGCGCCACCGGCGAGCCTGCGCCAAAGCCAGATCTCAACGCACTGATCGCGGCAAATGGCGCAGCGCGTCACGCTATTGTACAACGCGCTGCCTAAAGCTCGATCTTGAAGTTTCCGGACCCCATTCCCGTCGAATCGGAGCCCGAAGCCATCCATCATCCATCCAATCCATTCGCTGCGGAGCGACGATAATGACCGTATGGCCTGTTCATGGACGTATCACCGGCTCCATTGTGATGATCGGCTTCGGCTCGATCGGTAAAGGCACGCTGCCCTTGATCGAGCGGCATTTCGACTATGATAAATCGCGCGTTGTGGTCATCGATCCCGAAGATAAGGACCGCAAGCTTCTCGACGAGCGCGGTATCCGCTTCATCCACCAGGCCGTCACGCGCGAGAACTACCGTAAGCTCCTCGGACCGCTCCTCACCGAGGGCGGCGGTCAAGGTTTTTGCGTGAACCTGTCGGTCGACACGTCCTCGGTCGACATCATGCAATTCTGCCGCGAGATCGGCGCGCTCTATATCGACACCGTGGCCGAGCCCTGGGCCGGCTTCTATTTCGATTCCAAGCTCGGTCCGGAGCAGCGCTCCAACTATGCGCTGCGCGAGACCGTGCTGGCTGCTCGCCGCAAGACCCCCGGCGGCACCACTGCGGTGTCCTGCTGCGGCGCCAATCCCGGCATGGTGTCGTGGTTCGTCAAGCAGGCGCTCCTCAATATCGCAAGCGACATCGGCCTGAAAATCAAGGAGCCGAAGACGCGCGAGGATTGGGGCAAGCTCGCCAAACGTGTCGGCGTCAAAGGCATCCATATCGCCGAGCGTGACACCCAGCGCGCCAAGAAGCCGAAGCCGATCGAGGTCTTCGTCAATACCTGGTCGGTCGAGGGCTTCCTCTCCGAAGGCGTGCAGCCGGCCGAGCTTGGCTGGGGTACGCACGAGAAGAAGCTGCCGAAGAACGGCTTCAAGCATAAGACCGGTTGCCAGGCGGCGATCTATCTGACGCAGCCCGGCGCCAATACGCGCGTGCGCTCATGGACGCCAACCGCCAAGGCGCAATACGGCTTCCTGGTTACGCATAACGAGTCGATCTCGATCGCCGACTTCTTCACGCTGCGCCAAGGGCGCAAAGTCGTGTATCGGCCGACCTGTCACTACGCCTACCATCCGTGCAATGACGCCGTGCTGTCGCTGCACGAGCTGTTCGGCCAGGCCGGTAAGCGGCAGCCGGCGATCCACATCCTTGACGAATATGAGATCGAAGACGGCATCGACGAGCTCGGCGTACTGCTCTACGGCCACAAGAAAAACGCCTATTGGTACGGCTCGCAATTGTCGATCGAGGAGACCCGCTCGATCGCGCCGTATCAGAACGCAACCGGCCTGCAGGTCACATCTGCCGTGCTCGCCGGCATGGTCTGGGCGCTGGAAAATCCGAATGCCGGCATTGTCGAAGCCGACGAGATGGATTTCCGCCGCTGCCTCGAAGTGCAGATGCCTTATCTCGGGCCGGTGATCGGCACCTATACCGATTGGACGCCGCTTGCGAATCGTCCGGGCCTGTTCAAGGAAGACATCGACAAGCGCGATCCCTGGCAGTTCACCAATGTGCTGGTGAGCTGAACCGCGGGGAAATTTAGCGAGGCTGGGCGCTGCCGTAAGGCAGCGCCCTTTTTGTTTTTCGGCTTACTTCAGGCGCTTCGCCGCTTCCTGGATCAGGCTGAGATCGGAATGCGTTTTGACGTCGAAGCCGGTATTGACCAGACCGAGATCCTTGGTCATGTCGACGTTTTTCTGCAGCGCATCCAGATTGGGCAAAAGACTTGGATCACGGAAGTAATCGTTCTTGGTGAACAGCCAGCCGAAATGATCGGCCGGCTGCTTCGTCATTTGCGACGCGATGTCGGCGGCGGCATCGTGATTCTTCGGGTCGAGATACCAGCGCGAGATTCGCAGCGAATCTTCGAGGAAATCGACCAGCGCGGCGCGATGTGCGTCGATGAACGGCTTGCGCGCCGACCACATGACGAATTGCGACGGTCCGATCGCGTCGTGCATGTCGAACAGTTTGGTCGCAATCTTCTTCAACTCGGGATCGAGTGAGAACGGCAGCACCGCCGGAATCATGTCGACTTTCTTTTCCGCGAGCATCGCGCGCATCGCCGGAAACGGCGCTTCGATGATCGTGTAGTCGCGATTGGCTTCGAGCCCGTGCTTGCGCAGCATGGCGCGCATGGCGACATCGACGCCGCTGCCGGCGGCATTGGTGGCGACGATCTTGCCTTTAAGGTCCTCGATCTTCTTGATTGGTCCGTCGGCAAGCACGTCGAATTCGTTGCTGTAATAGCCGTTGGCGCCGTCCTGGAAGTCGTCCGAGATCACCCGGATATCGTCCATTCCCGCATTGCCAATGGCGATCGGCAATGTCGAGAAGGCGAGGTTGCCGATTTCAAGTTCGTTATTGGCGATTGCCGTGATCATCGGCGGGGTGCCGGCATAGCGCACCGCCTCGAACTGATAAGACTGGCCGAAATGAACCGCGAGGTCCTTCTTCTGTATCCAGATCGATGCCAAGTTGGCGAGCGGCGCCACCCAAGCGCCGCGGATTTTCAGCGGGTCGGCATGCGCCGGACCGATCTGAAGATTGGTGTCAAAAGCGGCGACGCCGAGAGCCAAAATCGCGGCGCTTGCCAGGACGAATTTTGAACGCATGCCTTCCCCCTATCGGCGCTTTTCGGGTTTGTCCCCGATTCTGCGCATGATCTTCGGGCGCGAGCCCACATTTGCCGCGATTGATGGCGGAAACGGCTTGGGCGCGCAAGCCTGCGGCTTGCCGCAGGCTTAATATCGTCCGGCCGCAATTCACGATCCCGTCAAGCACAAGCGTGTCATTTCAATTTTACCGGCCGGACCGGTAACGAGCGTGCTTGTGCCGGCAAAAGGGGACTCGGGCGACATGGCGGATACGGAAACGAACCTCAATGTTTCGACCAAAAAGACGCCGGCTTTGCCTGGCCAGATCGTTCTGGTGTTTCAAGGCGGCGGGGCGCTCGGTGCTTATCAGGGCGGTGTCTATCAGGCGCTCCACGAGGCCGGTATCGAACCGGACTGGGTAATCGGCACCTCGATCGGCGCGATCAACGCAGCCATCATCGCGGGCAATGAGCCCGGTCGACGTCTCGAATGCCTCCGCGAATTCTGGGATCGCATGGAGCGCAAATCGCCGTGGGAGGCCGCGCCGTTTCCTGTCCCCTTTGCTCAACCGCTCGCGCTGATGGGTGGCAATATCGCGGCGCAGATGATGACGATTTTCGGCGGCGTCGCCGGTTATTTTTCTCCGAACCGCGCGATGGCCTGGGGCCTGAACGGCACGGTCGGCGTCGAGCAGGCAGGGTTCTATGCGATCGACGCGCTGTACGAGACGCTGTCCGGCGTGATCGATTTCACGCGGCTCAACTCAAAAGAGCCGCGCTTGACCGTCGGCGCCGTCAATGTGCGTTCCGGCAGGATGCACTATTTCGACAGCCGCGACATGCCGCTCACGCTCAAACATGTGCTGGCCTCGGGCGCCCTGCCGCCGGCATTTCCGGCGATCCGCATCGACGGCGATCCTTATTGGGACGGCGGCATCTATTCCAACACGCCGATTGAAACTGTGTTCGACGATTATCCGCGGCGCGACTCCGTGGTGTTCACGGTGCAGATGTGGCACGCGGCCGGCCCGGAGCCGGAATTGGTCTGGCAGGTGCTCAACCGCCAGAAAGACATTCAATATGCGAGCCGCGCCGACAGCCACATCATGCGCCAGGAGCACATTCATCAGCTTCGCCATATCGTGCGCGAGCTGGTGCGCCGGATGCCGGAGGAGCAACGCGAAACGCCGGAAGTCAAAGAAATGGCCGGCTATGGTTGCGGCACGTTCATGCACATCGTGCGGCTCAACGCGCCGCGGCTCGATCACGAAGACCATTTGCGCGACATCGATTTCACCAGTTCAGGCATCCGCGCGCGCTGGCAGGCCGGCTATGCCGATACGATGCGCACCGTCGAACGCCGGCCGTGGCAGAAGGCGATCGACCCGATGATGGGCGTTGCGGTCCACGATCCCGAGGCAGAGACTGCGCTGGACAGGTGATTGTCATTTTTTGGATGGCGCTGACGGGCGATGACACGGGTCATGCCAAATCCGTCTTTTCACACCATCGCCGAGACTCCCTCGACCGATGATCCGTCGCTGCATCGCGTTCTGATCGTGGGTGGCGGCGCAGGCGGCCTGCGGCTCGCCTCGCTCTTGGGCGCCAAGCTAGGGCGGCGTCGCAAGGCCTCGATCACCCTGCTCGAACGATCGCGCATCCACGTCTGGAAGCCGCTGCTGCACGAAGTCGCGTCGGGATCTCTCGACAGCGAGACGGATGCCCTCGAACTCATCGCGCACGCGCGCTACCGGCACTACCGCTACCGCATCGGCGCGATGGTCGGACTCGATCGGGCGAAGCGACAGGTCCATGTCGCGCCGAGCGTCGACGAGGAAGGGCAAACGATCATTCCGCCGCGCGTGCTCGGCTACGATACGCTCGTCATCGCGGTCGGCAGCATGTCGAACGATTTCGGCACGCCGGGCGTCGGTGCGCACGCCATCACGCTTGATACGCTCGATCAGGCCGCCCGCTTCAACCGCCGCATGATCAACGCCTGCCTGCGCGCCAACGCGCAATATGAGCCGCTCAAGCCCGGTCAGTTGCATGTGGCGATCGTCGGTGCCGGCGCCACCGGCGTCGAACTGGCGGCGGAACTGCACAAATCGATGCGCGACCTCGTGTCCTACAATCTTGACCGCATCGGCCTCGACATGCAGATCAAGATCGAGCTGATCGAAGCGGCGCCGCGAATCCTCCCGGCTTTGCCGGAGAGTCTCGCAACCGCCACCGCAGATGTGCTGCGCGGGCTCGGCGTCAATATCCGCACTGGACGGCGCGTCATGGAAGTGCGCGCCGGTGAGGTCGTTCTCGACGGCGGCGAGGTCGTGCCGGCCGAGCTGATCGTCTGGGCCGCCGGCATCAAGGCGCCGGATTATTTGCGTAATCTGGACGGGCTTGAAACTGACCGGATCAACCGACTTATCGTGCGGCCGACGCTGCAGACGACCAAGGACGACGATATTTTCGCCATCGGCGACTGCGCAAATTGCACCTTGCCGGGCATGAAGGAGCCGCTGCCGCCGACCGCGCAAGTCGCGCATCAGCAGTCAGGCTTCATGATCAAGGTCGTCAACAAAAGGCTGCGCGGCGAGCCGCTGCCGAATTTCACATATCACAATCGCGGATCGCTGGTGTCGCTCGCCGATTACGACACGTTCGGCGTCTTATACAAAAACGTGAAGCTGCAGGGTCTGATCGCGCGCTGGGCCTATCGGGCGCTGCACAAGCGGCATTTGCAGGCGCTGCATGGCAGCTTCAAGGTGGCGCTGGACTCTCTCGTCCATGCGGTGACCAAGCGCACCGAGCCACGCATCAAATTGCATTAGCAATCGAAGCACGCTTAGCGTTCGGCTGCCTCCGCGTGCCAGACCAAGAGCCGGCGGCGGATGATCGCCATGGCCTTGATCAAAATGTAGCCGACGACCGCAATCTCGACGATGCCGGCGAACACGCCGGGCGAATTGGCGTAGCGCGATGCCGTCATCATGGCGCCGCCGAGGCCATAGCCGCCCATCGCCATCTCGGCGATGATGGCGACGATGAGTGCGATCGGCAGCGCGACCTGAAGCCCGGTCATGATCTGCGGCGAGGCCGCCGGCAAAATGATCTGCCACAGCATTTCGCCCTCGCTCGCACCCATATTGCGTCCCGACCAGATCAGTTCCTTGTCGACGCTCGCGATGCCGGCGAGCGTGGCCGTCACCACCGGGAAGATTGCGTCGAATACTACCATCGAGATCTTTGAAACGTCGTAGAGGCCGAGCCAGAGAATGATGATCGGCAGAAAGGCGATCTTCGGCATCGGAAAACCGACCGAGATCAGCGGATCGAAGAACCAGCGTAGGATTTTGCTGCGCGACATCACCGCGCCGAGCGCGACGCCGCCGACCGCGGCAATGAAGAAGCCACTCAGCGCCCGGTACATGGTCAGGCTGAGATTGATCCAGAGGTCGCCGTGGAGCGCGTCGTTATAGATGCGCTCGGCGACGACGGAAAATGCCGGCAGCATGAACGGCGTGACCTTGCCGCTGCGCGCGAACAGTTCCCAGGCGACGAGCAGCACCAGGATCGAGAAAATGCCGGCACCGCGCCGGAAGATGTCGTCGAAGCGGCGTAGCGAGTCCTGTGAAATCTGCGCTTGCGCCTCGGCGAGCGTCGCCTGCCGTTCTACTCCCGCCATCGCAGCGCCCTTTGCGTGAGAAGCTGATAGAGCCGGTCGGCGGCAAAGCCGAGGAAGGCGACCGTGAGCACGACGGCATACATACCTTCGTAGGAGCCAGTGGAACCGAGATAGCCGATCAGATAGCCGAAGCCCTTTTGTGACACGATCAATTCGGACGACACCAGAAGGATGAAGGCCAGCGCCAGCGCAGTGCGGACGCCGTTGAGCAATTCCGGCAGCGCGCTCGGCAGCACGACGTCCCAGATCATGCGCAGGCTGCCGGCGCCCATGCCGCGCGCCGACCAGATCAGCGCATGATCGCTGCCGCGCGCGCCGTTATAGGCGCCGATGGTCACCGGGATCATGCAGCCGAGAAAAATCAGCAAAATCTTCGAGCCATCGCCGAAGCCGAGCCACAGTACGGTCACCGGAATGAGCGCGGATTTCGGCAGCGGATAAAACAGCTCGACCAGCGGATTAATGAACATGTCGATGATGCGAGAGCGCGCCATGGCGATGCCGAGGCCGCCGCCGACGATGATGGCAAGCAGAAGCCCCATGGCGCCGCGATAAAGCGATGATGCGCCGTTATCGACCAACTCGCCGTCGCGCATGAGATCGGTCCACGCCACAGCGACTTTGCTCAAAGGCGGCAAAGCGAGCGAATCGACGAGATTGAGCCGTGCGATCACTTCCCAGGCAATCGCCAGGATCACGATCGGCAGATAACGGACGATCGTTTTCATTATGACCCCGTTCTCATGATCCGGTGGTCTCCTGCGCCTTGATCGCCTCGTCGCGCACCAGATTCCACAATTCGTCGACCTTTTCGACGAATTCCTTGCTGCGCAGAATGCTTGGATCACGGTTGGGAAACTTAGTCTCGACGATGGCCTTGATCCGACCCGGCCGTGCCGACATCACCGCGACCCGCTCGGCGAGATAGACCGCCTCCTGCACGTCGTGAGTAACGAAGACGACGGTCTTCGGCGAGCGCTGCCAGATTTTGAGAAGCTCGGTCTGCATGATCGAGCGCGTCTGGGCATCGAGCGCGCCGAACGGCTCGTCCATCAACAAAATGCTCGGGTCGATGGCGAGCGTCCGCGCGATCGCGGTGCGCTGCTTCATGCCGCCGGAGAGTTGCGAAGGATAGCTGTCCTCAAAGCCGCGCAGCCCGACCATGTCGATGAAGGCTTGCGCGCGCTTTTCACGCTCAGCGCGCGGCAGGCCTTGGCGCTCGAGACCGTAAAGAATATTGGCGCGCACGGATTTCCATGGAAACAGCGCGAAGTGCTGAAACACGATGCCGCGGTCCGGTCCGGGCGCCGCCACCGGCTTGCCCTCGACCAGGATGCGGCCGCCCTCGATGGGCAAAAACCCACCGATGAGATAAAGCAGCGTCGATTTTCCGCAGCCCGAGGGCCCGAGCAAGGCCAGAAATTCCCGCGGGCGAATTTCCAGTGAAATGTCCGACAAAGCGAGCACGGGCCGCCCGCGCGGCGGGCGATAGGTGTGAATGACCTGATCGATGACGATCTGACCCTTGTCGTTCATTGACGCCTGCCTACGCGTTCCCCCGGGCGTTCCCCTGGCTTGTTACCGTAAGCCCTGCGCCTCGCGGTCGGCACCCTAGCCGGACCGGCCTGAAGGACCAAGAGCGATTGCGCCAGCATATTTGCTAAGTGCTTGGCCCACCGCCTGTTTGGTAGGATGCGGCAAAAGCGGATATATGTGCCGCCAAGCAAAGGCCTCGAAGCACTCCGAAACCTTCAGAAAAATCGATGGAACGCTCGTTCAAGAAAGAAGTGGATGCGCTGCGGCTCGGCGCCGGCGAAACCTTTCGCGGCGAAGGCATCCTCGCCGTCACCAAGGCGCTGCTGCAATCCGGCGTGAGCTATGTCGGGGGCTATCAGGGCGCGCCGGTGTCGCATCTGCTTGACGTCATGGTGGATGCCGACGAGCTGCTGGCTGATCTCGGCGTGCATGTCGAAACCTGCACCAACGAGGCGGCCGCTGCGGCCATGCTCGGCGCCTCGATCAATTATCCGCTGCGCGGCGCCGTGACCTGGAAGTCGATCGTCGGCACCAATGTCGCGGCCGACGCGTTGTCGAATCTCGCTTCGCCAGGCGTCATCGGCGGCGCGTTGATCGTGCTCGGCGAGGATTACGGCGAGGGCGCGAGCGTCATCCAGGAGCGCTCTTATGCCTATGCGCTGAAATCCTCGATCTGGCTGCTCGATCCGCGGCCCGATCTGCCTACCATCGTGCACATGGTGGAAAAAGGCTTTGAGCTGTCGGAGGCAAGCCACGCCCCGGTGATGCTTGACCTGCGCGTGCGCGCCTGCCACGTCACCGGTGAATTCATCGCGAAGGACAATAAGCGCGGCGCCTACAGCGGCCGGCATCGGCTCGCCGGCCCGCCGCGCTTCGAATACGGCCGGCTCGCCCATCCGCCGGTCATTTTCACGCAGGAACGGCTCAAGGTCGAGCAGCGCCTGCCGGCCGCGCAAAAATTCATCCGCGAGCAGAAACTCAACGAGATCATTCCCGGCGACCTCAACGACATCGGCATCATCACGCTTGGCGGCTTGACCAATGGTTTGCTGCGCGCACTGGCGCGGCTCGATCTTGCCGATCTCTATGGCCAATCGCGCATTCCGATCTATGTGCTCAACGTCGCCTATCCGCTCGTGCCCGACGAAGTCCAGGAATTTTGTCGCGGCAAGCGCGCTGTTCTGATCGTCGAAGAGGGCTCGCCGGATTATGTCGAGCAGCAGCTCAATGCCGTGCTGCGCTCTGCAGGCAGCGACACGCGCATCCACGGCAAGGACTGCCTGCCGCGCACCGGCGACTACACCTCCGAAGTTTTCCTGCGTGGCCTGTCGGAATTCTTGTCGAAGACTCAGGCCGCCGGTATCGACGCGGCCGCGATTTCTTCGCGCGTGCAGGGATTCGTGGCGCACAAGCCCGCCGTTGCCGCGGCGGTCGGCGATATTCCGCCACGCCCGCCAAATTTCTGCACCGGCTGTCCGGAGCGTCCGGTCTTCGCTGCGATCAAGCTCGCGCAGCGTGAGATCGGGCCGACCCACATCAGCGCCGATATCGGCTGTCATTCGTTCGCAACCTTTGCGCCGTTTTCGCTCGGCAATTCGATCCTCGGCTATGGCATGTCGCTTGCCAGCGCTGCCGCGGTCGGCCCCAATATGGAGAGGCGCCCGATCGCGGTGATGGGCGACGGCGGCTTCTGGCACAACGGTCTGATCACCGGCGTCGCCTCGAATATGTTCAACAAAGGCGACGGCGTTCTGATCGTGATGCAGAACGGCTACGCCTCCGCCACCGGCCAGCAATATCTGCCGTCCAGCAAAGGCAACCGCAGCGGCGCGCCGACCGGCATCAGCATCGAGAATGCGGTGCGCGCGCTCGGCGTCACCTGGCTGCGCACGGTGCGGACCTACAGCGTCGCCAAGATGGTCGCGACTGTGAAGGAAGCCATGAGCACCGCCGAGCGCGGCCTCAAAGTCATCATCGCCGACGGCGAATGCATGCTGGCGCGCCAGCGCCGCATCCGCGCCGAGGATGTACAAAAGCTCGAACGCGGCGAACGGGTGGTGAAGACGCGCTTTGGCGTCGACGACGAGATCTGCACCGGCGACCATTCCTGCATCCGGCTCTCGGGCTGTCCGTCGTTGACGGTGAAGCCGAACCCCGATCCGCTGCGCACCGACCCGGTGGCGACGGTGATCGAGAGCTGCGTCGGCTGCGGGCTGTGCGGTGAAGTCGCGCATGCCGCCGTGCTGTGTCCGTCGTTCTATCGGGCGGACGTCGTCACCAATCCGAGCTGGTGGGATCGCACGCTGCAGAAATTCCGCCGTGCGGTGATCAATTGGATCGGCGGCGCCCAAGCGACCCCCGTTGCGCCTTCGCTGCCTTCGCTGCCGACGGCAGATGAGCAAACCGAGCGCATCCAGACGCAGCCGGAGGCCGCGGCGCAAGCAGCCGTTCGCCCATTGACGGTTTTGATTGCCGCTCTCGGCGGTGAAGGCGGTGGCGTGCTGACCGACTGGATCGTTGCCGCGGCGGAAAGCCAAAACTTTCCGGTGCAATCGACCTCGATCCCCGGTGTTGCGCAGCGTACGGGAGCTACGACCTATCACATCGAAATGGTGCCGGCCGCAATGTCCGGCTCGCGCCGCCCGGTGCTTGGGCTTGCGCCCGGTGTCGGCGACGTCGATCTTGTCGTCGCCAGCGAATTGATGGAAGCCGGCCGCGCCATTGCCGGCGGCTACATTACGCCCGTCCGCACCATGACCATCGCGTCCCTGAGCCGCTCCTATCTCGTGACCGAACGGATGGCGATGGGCGACGGCCGCTACGATGACGGCAAGCTCGTCGCCGCGGTCGAGAAGAATTCGCAAAAATCGCTGCTGCTCGATCTCGAAGCCATCGCGCATGAATCGGGCGCGATGATCAATGCAGTGATGCTCGGCACCATTGCCGGCACTGGCGCGCTGCCGATTCCGGCGGAGGCTTTCGAAGCAGCGATCCGCGCCGACGGCAAGGCGGTGAATGCCAATCTGCGCGGCTTCCGCGCCGGGTTCGCCGCGGCGCTTGGCGGATCGCGTGCGAAGACAGAGCCGCCGAAACGCGCGCAAGCGTCTTCATCGTCGCTCGCCGCAATGGAAGCTGAAATCGCGGCCATGCCGGAAGCGGCGCGCGCGTTCATGAGCGAAGGCGTGCGCCGGCTCGCCAACTATCAGGATATTGCCTATGCACGGCTTTATCTCGATCGCCTCACAAAAATTCGTGACGCCGACGCAATAGCGTCGGCTGACGGGCAGCTCCTCTCTGAGACGGCGCGGCACCTCGCGGTGCGTATGTCCTATGAGGACGTGATCCGCGTCGCCCAGGTCAAGATCGATCCGCTGCGTTTCGTGCGCATCGAAAGCGACATGAGTCTCAAGCCCGAGCAGACGTTCACCGTGACCGAATTTCTCAAGCCCGGCGTCGAGGAATTTTGCTCGGTGCTGCCGCCATGGCTGGCGCGTGCGCTCCTCGGCCTGGCCGAGCGCTTCCCTGGCTTTGGCCGCGCGCATTGGGGCATGGAGATCAATACCGGATCGATTTTCGGCTATCTGCGCTTCTTTATGCTCGCTAAACTCCGTCGTTATCGGCCCAAGACATTCCGCTATCAGGAGGAGCAGCGTGCTATCGAATTGTGGCTGCGCACGATCGCGCAAGCAGCGCCGCTCGCTGCCGATCTGGCGTTGGAAATCGCCGAATGTGCCCGCCTCATCAAAGGCTATGGCGATACGCATAAACGCGGCACCGCAAATTATCGTTTGATCGAGCACGAGCTGATAGTGCCGGCGCTTGCCGGCAGCATAGCGCCGCGCCAGGCAGCGGAGGCGCTGGCCAATGCCCGCACCGCGGCGCTGCTCGATCCGGAAGGCGAGGCATTGTCGAAATGCCTTGCCGACATCGAGGCGCAAGCGGGCCGCAAGATCGCCGCCGAATAGTGCAGCCGCAACAGGAGCGGCCGATCAACCGTCGCAAGGCCCAAGCACGACCTTAGTGCGCTCCCGCTCACCTACACGCTTCGCGTGTAAGACTCCGAGGATACGTACAAGTACTAGCGAAAACTTCGGTCGTTCAATGACATAACGTCGTATTCCGCGGCAAATTTTACGCCGAATTAACCGCGCTCCTTAATCATGGCGCCATTGCCGATGGATTGCCGATGCCGAGCTTCGATTTTCCCATTCGCACGAAGCTCGCGATCTGGGCGGTGCTCGGCGTGCTGCTGGTCGCTGGCATGCTTGCCGAACAGCAGGTTGGCGATCGCTGGGCCGCGCATCAGCGCGCGATCGCCACGAACAAGCAAGAAGCCGCCGTCGAGGCGCTGCGTGCGGCCAAAGATCTCGCAACCATGCAGATCGAAATGCGCGAGATGCGTCTTGCCATTGTCGGCGCCGATATCGATCGCGCGTTGCAACGGCTGCGTACCAACGCTGCCGCCGCGGCGCAGCATATCGCGACTGCCACCGATCTGACCGACGAGGCTGCGGACAAGCAGCAGCTGCGAAAGATCAATGCGCTCGCCAACGACTATGTCGCGGTCAGCGCCGAGCTTGCCGCCGCGGCGAAGGACTACGGCGACACCGACAGCAAGATTCAGAGTACGCTCAATCTCGGCCGGCAGATGAACGTCTTGATCGAGGAGGCGACTGAGGACCTGATGGGCGCTGCCGAAGACCGCAATGCGCAGGCGAGCGCGGAAGGCCGCCAAGTCAGCCGCATCGATCTCGGCATCGGTCTCTTCGTCATCGCCGTGCTTGCCGGCCTTGCCGTGTTCGGCGCCGTTGCCATCGCCACACCGATCCGCCGCATCGGCGAGGTTTTGCGCGCACTGGCGCAAGGTAACAAGGAGGTCGACGTGCCGTATCGCGGGCGGCCCGACGAGGTCGGTGACAACGCCCGCGCGGCGCAGGCGTTCAAGGAAAAGCTCATTCGCATCGAGCAATTGGAATTCGCCGAGAAGGAAATGACGCAGCGCATGGAGGAGCAGCGCCGTACCGATATGAACAGCGTCGCCGGAAAATTCGAGACGACTGTGGCAAGCGTGGCCCATTCGATGTCGTCGTCATCGACCGAGCTCGAGGCGGCGGCGGAAGCACTTGGCACCATGGCCGAGGCGACGCGCGACATGTCCGGCCGCGTGCTCGCGGCTTCGACCCAAGCCGCCGAGAACGTGCAATCGGTGTCGATCGCCACCGAACAGCTCATCGCTTCCGTCGACGAGATCAGCCGGCAAGTCCAGGAATCGAGGCGGATCGCGCGCGAGGCGGTGACGCAGGCCGAACAGACCGACAATCGCATCACCGAGTTGACGCGCGCCGCCGGCCGTATCGGCGACGTGGTCAAGCTGATCACCGAAATCGCCGATCAGACAAATCTCCTCGCGCTCAACGCCACCATCGAAGCGGCGCGCGCAGGCGCGGCGGGCAAAGGCTTCGCGGTGGTCGCGCAGGAGGTCAAGGCGCTGGCGGCGCAGACCTCGAAGGCAACCAGCGAGATCGGCATGCAGATCGCAGGCGTGCAGGCGGCAACGAAGGATTCCGTCGGCAGCATCAAGGAGATCGGCGGCACCATCACTCGTATTGCCGAAATCGCGAGCGCCATCACTGCCGCGGTCGATTTGCAAACTCAGACCACGCGCGAGATCGCTAACAATGTCCAGGCTGCGACCGGCAGCTCCGCGCACGTCGCCGCCAATCTCGGCGAGGTCAACCAAAGCGCGAGCGGTATCACGTCGGCCTCGGCGCAAATCTTGGCTTCCGCCAAGTCGCTGTCGCGCGAGGGCAATCGTCTGACCACGGAGATGGAAAGTCTCCTCGCCGCCGTCCGCGCCGCCTGAATATTGCCTTCGGCGCTCTTTCGTGCACACGCCGGCTTGGCTATGCTCGTTGCAGTGCGGGCGTAGTTCAGTGGTAGAACGACAGCTTCCCAAGCTGTATGTCGTGGGTTCGATTCCCATCGCCCGCTCCATTTGCACATGGCGAGCGCCATGGGGCTCGTGTCATTAGGCTCGCTCCGTTCGCCGAACCTCACGCGACCAGCTCTATTTCGCGCGAGCCAATTCGCCACGCGGCAATCTTCAACTTTAGTCGCCGAAAACGGAGCCTTTGCGCTGCAACGCAGCATCCATTTTATTTTGATTCGGCTGGCGCCGCGATTTATGGTGCGGCGGAAAGCGCAAGGCTACTTGCGCCGAACCGTTCAGGGACGAAGCGACGGGGTGGCCAGATGAGCCAGCAAAATATGTCGAGCCAGCAAAGCCACAAGCCAAAATGGAGCTGGTGGTATCTGCTGTTCGTGATCCAACTTCTCGCCGTGGTGTGGCCGCCGTTCTACAACAAGATCGAGCCGACCTTCGCCGGGATCCCATTCTTTTATTGGTATCAGCTATTGTGGGTGATCATCGGCGCGGTGTTGACGGCGATCGTGTATTTCGCCACCGCCCGCGAGGCCTAGCGCTGGGGACCTGCACGCGGCGTCTGCTCGTGGCGCTGTCGGCAGGCGGGGCGTGAATTTTAAGCGCGTCGAGTTCGACGGCGAGCTTCGGACGAATTTACATCGCGCAATCGGAATGCAGCAAAGCGACAAGAAGGAATAAAGAGGGGGACGTGCCGTGGCTGATGTAAACTGGACCGCGCTAACCGTATTCGTGCTGCTGTTCGCCTTCATCACCTATCTGGGCTTTGCCGCCGCACATTGGCGCAAGGGCGACCTCGATCTCATTCACGAATGGGGCCTCGGCGGCCGTCGCTTCGGCACGATCGTCACCTGGTTCCTGATCGGCGGCGATCTCTACACCGCTTATACGTTCATCGCCGTTCCTGCGCTCGCCTTCGGCGCCGGCGCCATCGCGTTCTTCGCGGTACCCTATACGATCCTGATCTATCCGGTCCTGTTTCTCGCATTTCCGCGGCTTTGGTATGTCTGCCACAAGCACAATTACATCACGGCGGCGGATTTCGTGCGCGGCCGCTTTGGCAATCGCTGGCTGGCGCTCGCCGTGGCCATTACCGGCATCGTCGCCACCATGCCCTATATCGCGCTGCAGCTGGTCGGCCTTCAGGTCGTCATCGGCGCCATGGGCGTGTCGGGCGCGGGCTCGTCAGCTCTGGCCGCCGACCTGCCGCTGATCATCGCCTTCGTCATTCTTGCCGCCTTCACCTATTCGAGCGGGCTGCGCGCTCCGGCGTCGATCGCCATCGTCAAGGACATTTTGATCTACATCACCGCCTTCGCCGCGGTCATCGTCGTGCCGATCCAGTTGGGCGGTTTCGAAAAGATCTTCGCCGCGGTGCCTGCGGCAAAAGTCTTGCTCGCGACTCCCGGCGCCAACACCACCGGCGCCTACGGCGTCTATGTCACGCTTGCGATCGGCTCTGCGCTAGCGCTGTTTCTTTACCCGCATTCCATCACCGGCATTCTCAGTGCGAGCAGCGGACGCGCTATCCGCCGCAATGCGGCGATGCTGCCGGGCTACTCCTTCATGCTCGGCCTGCTGGCGCTGGTCGGCCTGTTCGCCATCGCGGCGGGCGTCGGCGCGCTTCCGGAATTCGCCCCGGGCTTCAAGCAGTTCGGCAACAACTTCGCGGTGCCGGCTTTGTTCCTCCACGTCTTCCCGTCGTGGTTCGTGGGCGTTGCCTTCGCCGCCGTCGGTATCGGCGCTTTGGTGCCGGCAGCGATCATGTCGATCGCGGCCGCGAACCTTTACACCCGCAACATCCATCGCGAATTCATCAACAAGAATCCGACAGAGCGAGAGGAATCGCAGATCGCCAAATGGGTGTCGCTGATCGTCAAACTCGGCGCGCTCATTTTCATCCTGTTCGTGCCGACGCAATATGCGATCCAACTGCAACTCCTCGGCGGCATTTGGATCATCCAAACGCTGCCGGCGGTGATGCTTGGCGTCTATACGCGCTGGTTCAATGACTGGGCGCTGCTCGTCGGCTGGCTGGTCGGCACTGTCGCCGGTACAGCCATGGCGGCGTCGATGAATTTCACGCCGACCTATGCGCTGTCGTTCATGGGCTACACGATGCCGATCTATACGGCCTTCTCGACCGTGATCCTCAATCTGGTAATCGCGATCGTGCTGACGCCGGTCCTCAACGCTGTCGGCAAAGGCAGCAAGCCGGCCGATCTGACCGTTTCGGCAGACTACTACGCATAAACACCTACGCGCGGTCTGGTGACTTAACTGATTTTCGCAAGGGGCCGCGGCGGTCGATCGCCGCGACTGAAATTTTCGTACTCCGCTGCATCCGCCCCCCTGAGGAGGGATGAATTGCTGCACACGAATAGCGCGCGGCCGATTGTCACGATTGCAACAAATAAAATTTTAACGGGTATGCGTTTACACTAACCCATCGCTAAGTGCAGATCGCTCCGCGTGCAGCGCGGCCGGCTCGATCTGATGTCCGGGCTACACAACGGCATGATCGCCGCGCGCCGCTCCATCGCTGCCGCTCACGGCAGGCTCGGGGTCAAGCAGTTTATCTGCCGACCGCCCAGAGCGACTTTAATCCGCATTCACACCTTGATCGCTTTCGGGGTCGCCGCCATGTCGATTCTTTCCCGCTTCCGCATCCTCACCAAGATTCTTGCCGTTATTGGAATCCTGTCGCTTGCCGCGGCCGGTATCACCGCGCTGGGCATCGTCTCGCTCAAGCAGATCGCCGAGCAGACCGGACTGGTGTCGCGAACTTCGGACGAGGCGCTTTTGGTCGCCCGCATCAACACCAACCTCCAGGCCATCAGCGCCAATATCTATCGGCTCGCCGGCGATCCCCGCCCGGAGGCCCGCGGCGCGGCGGAAGCCGACATCAAAGACGAGCTCGACAGTTTCAAGAAGCGGTTTACAGCCCTCAACGAGCTTGTTGTGTCTGCAGACAACAAAGCACGGCTCGCCAAGATATTGAGCGATATGGATGCTCTGAACGGCGCTCTCAAAAACATCTATCAGGCCGCCGACGGCGTGCAGAATTTCCAGATGACACAAGAAATGCAGCAGGTGCGCGACGCGGCCGGCTCCGCGAGCAAGCTTGTCGGCACGTTGCGCAACGCGCTGCGCGGCATGATGGAAATCTACGGCAAACGCGTCATCGACGTGAACAACGATGCCAGCGAGGCCTATCTGCATGTCTCGACATTGATGATGATCTGCGCGGCGGTCAGTATCATTGTCAGCCTGATGCTCGGCTTCTGCATTGGCCAATACGGCGTCGCCAAGCCGGTGCGAGCGCTGGTGATCTTGTTGCAAAAGCTCGCCGGCGGCGACTACGACGTCGAAGTCCAGGGCACCGATCGCAAGGACGAGATCGGCGACGTCGCCAAGACCGCCGTCGTGTTCAAGGAAAACGGCCTCGCCAAGATCCGCATGGAACGCGAGCAGAAAGAGCTCGAGAAGAAGGCCGTGGCCGAACGCGAGGCGGCGGCGGCAGAGCTTGCCAACGAGTTCGAAGCCGCCGTCGGCGGCATCGTCCAGGCTGCGGTCGCAGGCGACTTCTCCAAGCGCGTCGAGCTTGAAGGCAAAACCGGCCTCATCCTCAGCGTCGGCAAATCGATCAACACGCTGTGCGAAAACGTTGGTGCGGCTGTTGGCGATCTCGTTGCTATGCTGACGGCGCTCGCCAAGGGCGACATGACCCGGCGCATCACCTCCGATTACCAGGGCGGGTTCGGCAAGTTGAAGGACAATGCCAACGCCACGGCGCAGGAGATCGGCGCGACGATCGCGGGCGTCAAGCAGGCTGCACGTGAAGTCACCAACGCCTCGGCCGAAATTTCGACCAGCACCACCGACCTGTCGCAGCGCACCGAAGAGCAGGCCGCGAGCCTCGAACAGACTTCGGCCTCGATGGAAGAGATCGCCTCGACTGTCAAAAGAAACGCCGAAAACGCCCAGGAAGCGAACCAGTCCGCCGCGACCACCCGGGAACTCGCCGGCCGCAGCGGTCAGGTGGTCGCCAAAGCCGTCGCAGCCATGGCCCGCATCGAGGAGTCCTCGATCAAGATCTCCGATATTATCGGTGTCATCGATGAGATCGCCCGGCAGACCAATCTGTTGGCGCTCAATGCCGCGGTCGAGGCGGCGCGCGCCGGCGAAGCCGGACGCGGCTTTGCGGTGGTGGCTTCGGAGGTGCGCAGCCTGGCGCAGCGCTCGTCGCAAGCTGCCAAGGATATCAACGGCCTTATTACCCACAGTAACGGCGAGGTGAAGGAAGGCGTCCAACTCGTCAACGAGGCCGGTTCGGCGCTCTCCGCCATCGTCGAGTCGATCAAGAAGGTCGCCGAGATCGTCGCCGACATCGCGGCGGCAAGCATCGAGCAGTCTTCCGCCATCGATCAGGTCAACAGGGCGCTGACTCAGATGGACGAGGTGACACAACAGAACTCGGCCCTCGTTGAGGAGAACGCGGCGACCGCGAAAACGCTCGAACACCAGTCACAGGCTATGGATAGCCGAGTGGCCTATTTCCGCGTCGATGAAGCGGCAAAGGACGACTCGACCAAGGCAAGCGCGCACCAGCCGGCCGCAGCCGCGGCTCCGCGCTTGCGAACGATCGGCGCCACGGCTCTTAAGGAAGACGTGTTCTGAACGCCTGACATTCGGTTCGAGCCTCAACCCGGCCGGAGAGATATCTCCAGCCGGCGGCATTTTCACCTCAACAAGCTTGCGCCAAGCTCGCGTCCTGCGGCCGGTCAACCATGCTTTGCCGCATGACGCTGGAGGTAGCCGCCGCGCTTCGATCGTGGCAAACTAAGCCACCGTTGCGGACAGCGAAGCCGCAGCGCGTGACAGGTGAGGGAGAAAGAAATGTCTTGGTCGAAAGTATCGGATATCGCTTACGGGCGGTTGCGGTCTCCGGATCTCGATGTTGCGGAGGAATTTCTCACCCGCTTCGGCCTGCATCGGACCGAGCGCACTGCCAACGCGCTCTATATGCGTGGGACCGATCCCAATCATCACATCCACATCACCGAAAAGGGCGATCCAAAATTCGTCGGTATCGCCTATTACGTCAACGACGAGGACGATCTGAAGAAGCTCGCCAAGGCGCCCGGAGCATCCGGGGTCGAGGCCATCGACGAGCCCGGCGGCGGTAAGCGTGTGCGGCTCACCGAACCGAACGGCTATCAGATCGAAGTCGTCGCCGGCATCGCGCCGGTCGAGCCGATCGTCGTCAAGCGGCAAAAGCTGAATTCAGGCGAGGCGCCGACGGCGCGCGCCGGCGAACTGATGCGGCTGCCGAGGGGCCCGGCGCACGTCAAGCGCATCGGTCACGGCGTAATGATGACGCCGAAGTTTCGCGAGACGGTCGGCTGGTTCCGCGAAATGCTCGGCTTTGTCTGTTCCGACGACGTCTATGCCGAGAACAAGGACAATCTGATCGGTTCGTTCAACCGCTGCGATCGCGGCGACGCCTATGTCGATCACCACGTCTTCTTCTGTCTCAATCACGAAAAGACCGGCCTCAACCATTTCTCGTTCGAGGTGCCGGACATCGACGACGTCTGCGTGGGCCACGATTATCTGAAAAAATTCGGCACTTACGAACATATGTGGGGCATCGGCCGCCACGTGCTTGGCAGTCAGGTTTATGACTATTGGGCGGATCCGTGGGGCCGCGTGCACGAACATTGGGCCGACAGCGACCGGCTCAATCTCGCCAATGGCTCCAATCTCGTTGCCGCCGAGGAAGCGCTGATGTCGCAATGGGGCGAGAAGCCGCCGGAAAAATTCATCAATCACGCGAGCCCGTGATCACGCAGGTCTGTGATTGCGACCGGCGTCTCTGGTAACTTCAATAATGAAACGAAAAGCGCCGGCGGTAACGCCGGCGCTTTTGATCGTTTCCGCAGAATTACATCTTGGTCACGCGCGCATGCAGAAGCGCGGCGCGGCCGTTGCGAACTTCCTTGATACAACGCGCGAGCGCGGCCGGCACTTCCGCCGGGTCGCTGAGTTCCTCGGCATAGGCGTCGAAGGCTTCGCCGACTTTGGCGAAGTGAACATTGGGCGCAAGTTCTGACTCAAAGGAATTGGTGGTCTTGGCTTCGCCTTCCGGATAAACGCGCAGCGTCGATTGTTTCACTGCGTTCCAGCCGGAATTGTCGAGAACGATCGAGAGATACGGCAATTTATATTGCTGGGCGATGGCGAAGGCCGATGTCGGATTGCCGAAATAGAAGCCACCGTCGCCGGAAATCTGCACCATCAGGCGATCCGGCGCCGCGAGCTTGGCGCCGAGCGCCATGCCGCTCGACCAGCCCAGGCCGCCACCGCCGGCGACCACGAGCGTGTTGGGAACAGGTCGCGGAACTTGCAGAAACACCGCGGCCGCATTGGTAATACCTTCATTGAAGATCGTGTCTTCGGCATCGATCATTTTGCCAAGCTCGGCCATCAGATAATGCGGATTGATGGCGCCGGGCCGCCCCTTCTCCGCCGCAAGCTTCGCAGCATGGGCAAGCCGCTCGTCGCGCATCGCCTTGATGCGGGTCATGCGCGCCGCGACCGCTTCCTTGAATTTTGGCGTCGCCTTCGCCTTCAATGCATCGAGCACTTGTTCGAGGATACGTCCGCTGTCGCCCTGCATGCGGATGTTGCCGGGGAAGCTCCACATCGGCGAGCCGGGCTTCAGCGTGTCGATGTCGATATGCGCCCAGAATGAATTCGGCTGGGTCTGCACTTTATTGGGGAACCACGGCACGTCGACATCGACGATGAGCCCGACGTCGGTCTTCGGCACGGCCCTCTCGGCGCTGAAACCGACAAAGCACGGGCTGTCATGGGAGATATTGTTGGTGGCATTGGATTCGTAGATGGCGATGCCGGCGAATTGCGCCAGTGCGTCGATGGCGCGCGCGGATTGGGCATGCCGTCCGCCATAGCCGGTGATTAGGATCGGATGTTCCGCGGTCAGAAGCTTGTCGGCGATCGCTTCGGCAAGCTTTGGGTCGCCGCCGCCGCGCGAGGTCGCGGCGAACTGATCGCCCGAATAGCTGCGGATTTCGTCGGCACTCCAGTGCTGCGTCAGCGTCTCGCGCTGCATCATCAGATAGACCGGGCCGCGCGGCTCGCTGTGCATGATCGACGACGCGCGCCGCAATGCCTCCTTGACGACCACGCCGGACGGCAAAGTCCATTCCCATTTCAGATAGGGCCGCACCAGGCTCGCCTGATCGAAGGGTTCCTGGATGAAATGCACGTAGGTGTCGCGCGAGCCGACCAGCTCGTTGTTGACGGTGTAAGGCGCCTTGCCGGCCATCAGCAGTACGGGCAGGCGGCTGCGGAAAATATTGTGCATGCCGTTTGCGGTATTGGCGGTGCCGACATCG
This sequence comes from uncultured Alphaproteobacteria bacterium, assembly GCA_963746715.1. Lineage (GTDB taxonomy): Bacteria > Pseudomonadota > Alphaproteobacteria > Rhizobiales > Xanthobacteraceae > BOG-931. The sequence goes on from CAVVCW010000015.1 coordinate 519,266, forward strand.
ACATGAACCAGCACGCCTTGGCCGCGCCCAGTGACCAGCGCGTAGCCCGCCGCCATGTGGGCCGCGGTGTTTTCGTGCGGGCAGCGCACCACGCTCGGCATCGGCTCGCCGAGCTTCTTCCGATGCGCCATCTCATCGATGATCGGCGCATGGTCGGTTCCGAAATTACAGAACAGGTAGTCGATACCGGTTTCTTTCAATCCTTCGAGCAAATAATAGGCGGTCGAAAATTCGGGAACATTGGTCTTGCGGGCAGCTGACGTTTCCATGATCTGAGCACTCGTTTGGTCGTGTTTTTACCGATGGGGGTGAGCTTTGTAAGAGTTCCGCGATGCGATGGCTGGTTCCTTATAACATCCTTGCCTGGGGCCGTGGGCACGCAAGTTCCTTTCCGAACGGGGGGATCTTTCTGAACAAAGATTGGGGTTGCCCGAAGTCTTGCCACAAAGCGGGGCGATAGCTCGAAGCGTCGACCGGGGGAGGGTCCTTTATGAAATGGCAGGCCGTTGCGGCCGGCGCGCTGGCGTCGGCACTGTTGTCGTGTGTCGTGCTGATAGGCTCCGTGTTTACCAGTTCCGCTTTTGCCGATGTTCGTATCGTTAACGACCTGGGGGGTGAAGTCTCCTCCTACGTGGAGAAGTTCCAGGAGATGCGCGCCGCGGGCGACCGCGTCGTCATCGATGGACCTTGCCTGTCGGCGTGCACTTTGCTGACCGGCATTATTCCAAGGGATAAGGTCTGCGTCACCAGCCGCGCTGCGCTGGGCTTCCATGCGGCCTCGTACTACGACGATGCCTCCCGCTCGTTGGTGCCGACCAAGGAGGGTAGCCGCGTGGTCATGCGGCTCTATCCGCCCGCGATCAAGGCCTGGATCGGCCGGCACGGTGGGCTGACCCCCACCCTGATGTTCATGCGCGGCCGGGAATTGGCGGCACTCTATCCGACCTGCCATTAATCTGGCATTCGGCGGCGACCGGGAGACGACTGCGCGGTGGCGCTGCCTGCCGGCGTTGTCCGCGGAGCTGTTCCCGCCTATCTAGGTCCCATGTCGCCGGGTCTCATGCCACCGGGCTCGTCATCGAGCTCGATACCCAAGGTCTCGTCGGAAGCCGAGAAGGAGCCGCCGCTGCTCGGTTTGCGACTTGCTTTGGCGGCCGGCGCTTTGGTCGCAATGGCCCTGGCGGGTAGCGTCTTACTCTGGGCGCATTACGGAACCACCGTATTTTTCGAAACAATCCGCACCGGATTTGCGGCGTGTTTCGGCTGATGGGACTATAGGCCGTGGACGAAAAGACCTCCCGCATTGCGCTTGTGCTTGGCGCCTTCCTCGCCGGCCTTGTTCTGTTTTTCACCGCCATTCTGCTGGTGACCGGCTACGCGCCGTCGCCTGTGGGTCAGGCCGTCGCCGCCGTGGGCGGACCCTTCCAGCTTACGGATCAGAGCGGCAAAGCCGTCACCGACGCCGATATGAAGGGCAAGCCGTTCCTGGTGTTTTTCGGCTTCACGCATTGTCCGGACATTTGCCCCACCACCCTGTTCGACATGTCGCAGCTCATGAAGGAGCTCGGCCCCGATGCCGATCGTACCGGCGCGCTGTTCATCACCGTCGACCCGGATCGCGACACGCCAAAGGTGATGAAGGACTATCTGTCGAATTTCGACCCGCATGTACGCGGGTTGACCGGCGACCCCGCAGCCATCAATGCCGCGATCAGGGCCTATCGGGTCTATGCCAAGAAAGTGCCGCTCGAAAACGGCGACTACACCATGGATCACACCGCGCTCGTCTATCTCATGGACAAGAATGGTCGTTTCGTCGCCCCGTTCGACGTGAGCCGGACGCCGGCTGCGGAAGCCGCGGATTTGCGCCGTTTTCTCTGATCCGCCGCCGATTTAGCCTTAAGTCTCAAGCTTGGTGGCGCGGGGCTTTTTTTCGCGGGCTTTGTCAGGCTGCCTCGACTTTTTGCCGTGCTCCCGCTAGGCGGATGCAGACGAATTAAGATACCAAGTCGAATCCCGCCGCGGATCGTGAGCGATGCAATCTGAAACGGCTATTTCTGGTCAGTTCATGCGCGCGATTTTGCGGCCGGCGTTGCTGGCGCTTCTGCTTGCCGCACTGTCCGGCGCGCAGGCGCTGGCCGCGCCCGACAACACGGCGGAAGGCGTGGTGAGCAAAGAGGGCGTATCGCCGACCGCCGTGGCGTCCGCCGCCGTTCCCGGCTTCTGGGATCCACGCCGGCGGCCGGAGCGGCCCGATCTGTCGCGTATTCAGAGCATCCGCTTTCTCACCGAGCTCGATTATCCGCCGTTCGACTATGCCGGCACTGACGGCAATCCAGCCGGTTTCAATGTCGATCTGGCGCGTCTTCTTTGCACCGAGATCAATGTAACCTGCACCATCCAGGCGCGCCGCTTCGACTTGCTGCTCGATGCGCTCAACGACAAATCCGGCGGCGGCGATGCGGTGATCGCCTCGATCGCATCCAATGTCGATACGCGGCGGCAGGCCGATTTTACCGATCCTTATTACCGCACACCGGCGCGTTTTGTGGCGCGCGCCGATAGCCCGATCAGCGACGTGCTGCCGGAATTGGTCGAGGGCAAGAAGATCGCGGTCGTCGCCGGCACGGCGCACGAAGCGTTCCTGAAGCAGATGTTCACGGAAGCCGAGCTGCATCCTTATCCTAATGCCGAGGCGGCGCGCGAGGCATTGCGCAACAAAGAGGTCGACCTTCTGTTCGGCGACGGCATTGCGCTCGCTTTCTGGCTCAACGGCAGCGATTCCAACGGCTGCTGCGCCTTCCGCGGCGGCCCGTATCTGGAAAGCCGTTTCTTCGGCGAAGGGGTCGGCATTGCGGTCAAACGCGGCAACGATCTCCTCCGCCAGGCGCTGAACTGGGCGATGTTCCGGCTATGGGAGAAGGGCAGTTATACCGATCTCTGGCTGCGTTATTTTCCGATCAGCCCGTTCTGACGCAGACAATACCGTTTCAAAGGTTCAAGTGAATGACGACCGCGATCATCGAAAATCCGGCAAGCGTGCGCGAAGTCGCTGAGCAGTCGCACGCGTGGCCGTTCGAAGAGGCGCGCAAGATCGTCGCGCGGCTAAAGAAAAAGCCGAAGGACGAAGTGATCTTTGAGACCGGCTATGGCCCCTCCGGCTTGCCGCATATCGGCACGTTCGGCGAAGTGGCGCGCACCACCATGGTGCGTCACGCCTTTCGCGTGATCACCGACGACAAGATCAAGACGCGGCTGATCGCCTTCTCCGACGACATGGATGGATTGCGCAAGGTCCCGGACAATGTGCCGAACAAGGACATGGTGGCGCAGCATCTCGGCAAGCCACTGACACAAGTACCCGATCCGTTCGGCACCCATGACAGCTTTGCCGCGCACAACAACGCACGGCTGCGCGCCTTCCTCGACCAGTTCGGTTTCGGCTACGAGTTCATGTCGGCGACGGCCTGTTACACGTCAGGGCGTTTCGACACGGCGTTGCTGACCATGCTCAAGCATTTCGAAGGAGTGATGGCGGTGATGCTGCCGTCGCTCCGCGAAGAGCGGGCGCAGACCTATTCGCCGTTCCTGCCGATCGATCCGAAGACCGGCATCGTCTTGCAAGTGCCGGTCGTCGAACACGATGCCAAGGCCGGAACGATCACCTATGAGAACGAAGGCGAGCGCGTCACCACGTTGGTCACTGGCGGGCGCTGCAAGCTGCAATGGAAGCCGGATTGGGCGATGCGCTGGGTCGCGCTTGGCGTCGATTACGAAATGGCCGGCAAGGACCTCATCGACTCGGTGAAACTGTCGAGCCAGATTTGCCGCGTGCTCGGCGGCACGCCGCCGGAAGGCTTCAATTACGAGCTGTTTCTCGATGAGAACGGCCAGAAAATCTCAAAGTCCAAGGGCAACGGGCTGACCATCGAGGAATGGCTGCATTATGCCAGCCCGGAGAGCCTGTCGCTGTTTATGTATCGCGAGCCCAAGGCTGCGAAGCGGCTTTATTTCGATGTCATCCCGCGGCATGTCGACGAATATCTGCAATATCTCGATACCTATCCGCGACAGGGCTTAAAGGAACAGCTCGGCAATCCGATCTGGCACATCCACGGCGGCAATCCGCCGGCGCCGGACAATCCGGTGCCGTTTGCGATGCTGCTCTCGCTGGTCACCGCCTCGAACGCAGCAAATGCCGATACGCTGTGGGGTTTCATCGGCCGGTACCGGCCGGGCGTGACAAAGGAGACCAATCCGCGGCTGGCGACGCTCGTCGATTACGCCGTCAATTACTATCGCGATTTCGTCGCGCCAAAAAAGCAGTTCCGTGAGCCGAGCCCCGCCGAGCGCAAAGCGTTGACCGATCTGCGCGACGCGCTGTCGCAATTGCCGGCGGATGTTTCGCCGGAGAACATTCAGGACGTGGTCTATGAGATCGGACGTCGCGAACCGTTCCTCGACGAGAAGAAAAAGGGCAAGGACGGCAAGCCCGGCGTTTCGCTCGACTGGTTCAACATGCTCTATCAGGTGCTGCTCGGCCAGGAGAAGGGCCCGCGCTTCGGCTCCTTCGTCGCCGCCTACGGCATTCAGAACACGGTCGATATGATCGACGGGGCGCTCGCGCGTTCGGCTTAATTCGTCACTGGCTCGCCCACAAAATCCGCGCGATCCAGACCACGTCCGGCATCGCGATGGTTTGCTCGGTTTGTTCGGCACCGAGCGATTTCAGCTCGACTGATTTTGCCGTTTTGCGTTTTAGCTCCTTGGCCGTCACTTCGCCGCTCTTGGTGCGGACGACGACGCGGTCGCCGCGCCGGATGGGAGCGGAAGGCGACACGACAATGATGGCGCCGTCGCGATAGGCCGGCTCCATCGTGTGGCCGGAGATTTCCAGCGCATAGGCGTGCTCGTCGTTCACGGCGGGAAAGGGGATCGCATTCCAGCCGGCCCCTGACGGAAAGCCGCCGGTGTTGAAATGGCTGCCGTTGCCTGCTTCAGCAAAGCCCAGAAGCGGCACCGGCTTCACCGTACCGGTCGTGCTTCCCGGCTCGATCAGTGTGACAAAGGCGTCGAACGGCGTGCCGGTTGCGGCGAGCGCCTTGGCGATCGATTCGGTCGAGGGCCAGCGGGCGCGGCCTTGCGGCGTGATGCGCTTTGATTTGTTGAATGTCGTCGGATCGAGGCCGGCGCGCTTGGCGAGCCCGGAAGCCGAGAGACCCGCGCGCGCCGCAAGGCGATCGATGGCCGACCAAACCTGCCCGTGCGTCAGCATCTAGATCCCAGACCCCAGCACGATCCGAAGACGACTTGCCCAGGACTTATTCCTGGAACGTCCCCCGATCTTCGGAAAGAACCGTGCTCAACAAAAACTAGAACCGGATTTTGACAGTACCAAAACCATTCGTGCCCCAGCATTGGGATCATAGGAATTATTGCCTGAATGCTCAAGCCCCGCCACGCGCGCCGGGGCGGCTGTTTCGCGCAGCTTTTGGCGCGCGGTCTGGCCGGCACCGGCTTGGCTTGAAGAGGGCAAATGTCGCCGATAGGGTCGCCCCGGAATTCCAAGGCGCCGGACGGACTTGCGCGTGACTCGCGGGCGGGCCTGGCGGCGAACTTGTGGGCCGATTCGGGGGCGATTTGGACGTGGCGACGATTTACAAAATCTGCGAGAGGACGGCTTGGCAGGAAGCGGAACGCGCCGGGCTTTATCGCGGATCGCCACTCGATCTGCGCGACGGCTTCATCCATTTCTCGACCGCCGGGCAGGTTGTCGAGACTGCGGTCAAACATTTCGCCGGCCAGACCGATCTGATGCTGATCGCCATCGACGACGAGGCTTTGGGTCCAACCCTCAAATGGGAAACGTCGCGCGGCGGCGCGCAGTTTCCGCATCTCTACGCGGCGCTGCCGCTTACGGCAGTGCGCTGGACGCGCCCGCTGCCCGATGAGACGGCCGGCCGGCGCGAAATCGCGGAGCTTGATCCGTGATCGGCTTCTTTGATCGGTTGGCCCGGCCGTTTCTGCAGGCGCTCGAACCGGAAGATGCACACCGTCTCGCGGTCACCATGCTCAAATTTGCGCCGCTGCCGCAGGCGCCGCACGACGATCCGCGGCTGGCGATGCGCGTGTTCGGACTCAATTTCCCGAACCCGCTCGGCGTCGCGCCAGGTTTCGATAAGAACGGCGAGGTGCCGGATGCGCTGTTTCGCCTGGGCTTCGGCTTTGTCGAAATCGGCACCATCACGCCGCGGCCGCAGTCCGGCAATCCGAGGCCGCGGCTATTCCGGCTCGATGCCGATCGCGGCGTGATCAACCGCCTCGGTTTCAATTCGGAAGGCGCGGACGCCGTGCTCAGGCGGCTCGCCGCGCGCGCCAATGCCGGCGGCGTGGTCGGCATCAATGTCGGCGCCAACAAGGATTCGCCTGACCGCATTGCTGACTATGTCGAGCTCATCGAGCGCTTTGCCGCGGTGGCAAGTTACGTCACCGTCAATATTTCCTCACCGAACACGCCGGGCCTGCGCAATCTGCAGCAGGCCGCCGTGCTCGACGATCTGCTGGCGCGGGTGATCGATGCGCGCGAGCGCGTCGCGCCCAATGCCGGCCCCACGCCGGTGCTTTTGAAGATCGCGCCCGATCTTTCGCTGGCTGATCTCGACGATGTCGTCGGCATTGCGCGCTCGCGCCGCGTCGACGGCATGATCGTCGGCAACACCACGCTGGCGCGGCCGCAGTACTTGCGCGAGACCGCGATTGCCAAGGAGGCGGGCGGCTTGTCGGGCGCTCCGCTGTTGCCGCTGTCAAACCGCATGTTGGCCGAGACCTATGTCCGGGTCGAAGGTGTGTTTCCGCTGATCGGCGCCGGCGGCATCGATAGCGGCGCCACTGCTCTGTCGAAGATCCGCGCCGGCGCGAGCCTGATCCAGCTTTATTCTGGGCTCGTGTTTGCGGGTCTCGGCCTTGTCGCCGATATCAAGCGCACGCTCATCGCCGCGCTCGATCGCGACCGTGCCGCAAGCCTTGCCGAATATGTCGGCACCGATGCGGCTTCGGCCACGGCTGAGCCGTGGCCCGAGTAACGCTCTGTTCTAACACTCTGCTCTAACGTAACGCCGTCGCGCCGGGCGAAGGTATGAGCACCGGCTTGAGCGCAGGCACCAGCCGACGTTTCTCGCGCCGCGCCGGAATGGCGCGATAGACCTGCTTGGTCGCTTCAACAATGTGAACGCCGGCAAACGGCGCCGACAGCGATGCGCCCGTGCGCTCCCAGGCCACGGCGGAGCGCAGGAACAAGCTCCGCGAAATCGGCGGCACATAGAGCGCTTCGCCCCAGCCGGTCGGCGTGAACCAGGTGTCGCGCAGAAGCTGCGTGATCTGGGTGCGCGAATAGGGCCGGCCGTGACCGAACGGCGTGGTATCGACGCGCGCCCAGACGCCGCGCCGGTTCGGGACGACAGCGAGAAGCCGGCCGCCGGCTGCGAGCACGCGCCACGCTTCGCGCAACAGTTCGGCCGGGTCCGACGACATTTCGAGCGCATGAACGAGCAGCACGCGATCCACCGCCGAATCGGTGAGCGGCAAGTCGTCCTCCTCGACCAAGGCCGCCAGACTGGGCCGCGCCGAGGGCCAGCGCACGACGCCTAGCGGCGCCGGCATCATGGCGAGGCAGCGCTCGGCCTCTTCGCGGAACAGGCCGAGATACGGCGTCGGATAACCGATGCCGAGCACGCGCATGCTGCGGGTGTCGGGCCAGCGCGCGCGGATACCGTGACCGATGAAGCGGCGGGCCACGACACCAAGGTGCTGGGCGTAGAAATTTCGCAGGTCGACGACGTCCATGCCGGCAAAGTAGCACGTCGTGTTGCGCCGCGCTGAATGGCGTGACCGAGAAATCCGCCTCCTTCGCCCTTGCGGTTAATGCGGCGCAGTGCCTACGTTAAAGGCGCTATCCCGCGAGCCCCCATCATCATGGATTGCGATCAATATGCCGGCTGAAACCCACCTATTCCCCTGTCTCACCGACAATTTCGGCGTCCTCATCCACGATCCGGTAACCGGCGCGACGGCGTCGATCGATGCCCCGGAGGCCGCGCCTGTCGAAGCCGCGCTGAAAAAGACCGGCTGGAAACTGACCGACATTCTGGTCACCCATCATCACGCTGATCACACCGCCGGCATCGGCGAGCTCAAGGCCCATCACAAATGCAGGGTTGTCGCGCCGCGTGCCGAGGTGCAACGCATTGCGCATGTCGACGAGACGGTCGGCGAGGGCGACAAGGTCAAAGTCGGTGCGCTCGAGGGCGAGGTTCTCGACACGCCCGGACACACGTCCGGGCACATTTCGTATTTCTTTCCGGCCGATAAGCTCGCCTTCGTCGGCGACACTCTGTTCTCGATCGGTTGCGGCCGCGTCATCGAGGGCAATCCGGAAATGATGTGGCATTCGCTGCTCAAGTTGCGCGGTCTGCCGGACGACACGCGGTTTTATTGCGGCCACGAATATACTGACGCCAATATCCGTTTCGCCAAGACCATCGAGCCGAACAACAAGGCGCTTGCGGACCGCGCTGAGGAAGTGAAGAAGCTCTTGAGTTCCGGCAAGGCGACCATTCCCGCAACTATCGGCGCTGAGAAGGCTGCCAATCCATTCCTGCGCGCCGACGATGCCGAAGTGGCGAAGTCTGTCGGGCTCGCTGGCAGCCCGGCGTGGCAGGTCTTTGCCGAAATCCGCGCGCGCAAGAATAAGTTCTAGCGAAAGCCAAAATCTTGAGTGCGCCACTCATCGCGGCCGACATCATCCGGCTGCTCGAGCTCAAGCCGCATCCAGAAGGCGGACATTTCCGCGAGACGTTTCGCGATGCGCGGGACACCGCCGCGCGCGCGGCATCGACCGCGATCTATTTTCTGCTGGCGCGCGGCGAGCGCTCGCATTGGCATCGCGTCGACGCGGTTGAAGTCTGGCACTGGTACGCCGGCGCGCCGCTCAAGCTCGAAATCTCGCAACAGCCGGGCAAGATCGAGAGTCTGACGCTCGGCTGCAATCTCACCACCGGCGAACGTCCGCAGGGCATCGTGCCGGCTTATGCCTGGCAGGCGGCGCAAACGCTTGGCGACTGGACGCTCGTCGGCTGCACTGTGGCGCCGGGTTTCGACTTCAAGACGTTTGAGCTTGCGCCGAAGGGCTGGTCACCATAACCGCAAGCGTCGGCGGCTTGCTCGTCGTTTCGGCCAGATAGGAATGCAGCGCGGCGACCACCTGGGCGCCTTCGCCGACAGCCGCCGCCACGCGTTTGATCGAGCCGGCGCGAACGTCGCCGATAGCAAATACGCCTCGCTTGCTCGTCTCCAACGGATGACGATCGCCGCCGGCATCTTCACCGGTCAGCACGAAGCCTTTGTTGTCGAGTTTGACCGCGGACCCGGCGAGCCAATCGGTGTTCGGATCGGCGCCAATGAACAGAAACAAATGGCTGATCGGCCGCCGCACCTCACCGCTGGTCGTGCTGTTGTGCCAGCACACCGCTTCCAGCATGCCGTTATTGCCCTCAAGCTTGCTCACTGCGCAGCCAGTTTCGACCTGGACATTCGCGAGGCCGGCGATGCGGTCGACGAGATAGCGCGACATCGTTTCGGCAAGGTCAGGCCGGCGCACCAGCATCCGCACTTTGACGCCCTGGCCGGCGAGGAACACCGCCGCCTGGCCCGCCGAATTGCCGGCGCCGACTAGGGCCACTTCCTGATTGGCGCAAAGCTTTGCTTCAAGCGGCGTCGCCCAGTAATGGACGCTTGCGCCCTCGAACGTATCGAGTTTGTCGACGTTCAATCGCCGATACCGCGCGCCGCTCGCGATCACGACTGAGCGGGTGTGAACGCGCTCACCGTTATGGAGATTGAGCACAAAGGGATCACCGCCGCCGCCTTGCGCACAGAGCTGGCTGACTTCGTCCGGAATCGCCATCTCGGCTCCGAATTTCTGCGCCTGATTATAGGCGCGCGCCATCAGCGCCATGCCGGTGATGCCGGTCGGAAAGCCGAGATAGTTTTCGATGCGCGCCGACGCGCCGGCCTGGCCGCCGAAGGCGCGGCAATCGAGCACAATGACCGAGAGCCCTTCAGACGCCGCATACACCGCGGTCGCAAGGCCTGCCGGTCCGGCGCCGATGACCACGACGTCGTAAAGGCGATTGGGATCGATCGCCCGCACCAGGCCGACGCAGCGCGCCAATTCGTCTTCGCCCGGGTTGCGCAGAAGCTGGCCGCCGGGGCAGAGCACGATCGGTAATTGTCCCGGATCAACATGGAAGCGCTCGATCAGCGCTTTCGCTTCGGGGTCGCTGTCGGAATTGAGCAATTGATGCGGGTGGCCGTTGCGGCGGAGAAAACCCTGCAACCGCAGCACATCGGCATTCTCGGCGCGGCCGACAATGATCGGACCGCCGGCGCCGACCTCGAGCAGACCCATGCGGCGCAGAATCAGCGCCCGCATGATGCGCTCGCCAAGCTCGGCTTCCGCGATCAGCAGTGCGCGAAGCCGGTCCGGTGCAATGATAATGCTGTGTACCGGCTCGAGCGCGGTCGCGTCCGCAAGCGACGGCCGACCCGCCATTTGCGCCAGTTCGCCCAGGAACTGGCCGGGCCCATGGGTCACGATTTCGTGACGGTTCCCCAACCCGTCGTTTCGGGTGATTTCGACCTTGCCGCAAGGAATGACAATCAGGCCGGGCCCGATCTCGCCGGCCGTGAACAGCTTGTCGCCAGTCTGGAAGGTGTGGCACTCGCCGAACCGGCGCATCCGCTCGATCTCGAACGGCTCGAGATCGGGGAACATCTGATCATGGCGCCGCTCGATAATGGGCTTTTGAGGCGACGCCATGCTGGTTCCGACTGACCCGATGCTCTACGAAATAAGCCGCACCCCAATATAGGTCGCCTTCGGCTCAAGCAAAGTACTGCCCGCCATTCGCGGTCAGCGTCGCGCCGGTAATCAACCCGGCGTCGTCCGAGGCCAGGAATACCACGCAGCGCGCGATTTCCTCGGGCTCGCCGAGCCGGCCGATCGGGATCTGCGGTAACACGCTCTTCTGCAGGACTTCCTGCGACATCGCCTTGACCATGTCGGTCGCGATATAGCCGGGGCAGATCGCATTGACGGTAACGCCGGCGCGCGCGCCCTCCTGCGCCAGCGCCTTGGTGAAGCCGAGCTCGCCGGCTTTGGCCGCGGAGTAATTGGTCTGACCGAACTGGCCCTTCTGGCCGTTGATCGAGGAAATATTGACGATACGGCCGAATTTGCGCTCGCGCATGCCTTCGATGACGTTGCGGCACATGTTGAACAGCGAGCCGAGATTGGTATTGATCACCTCGGTCCATTGCTCGGGCTTCATGCGGTGCAGTTGCGCGTCGCGCGTGATGCCGGCATTGTTGACCAGGATGTCGACCGGACCGACTTCGGCCGCGACCTGCTTTATGCCCGCAGCGCAAGCATCGAACGACGACACATCCCACTTGAATACCGGGATGCCGGTTTCCGTCTTGAATTGCTGTGCTGCTTCATCATTGCCGCCATAGTTCGCGGCGACTTTGCAGTCGGCAGCTTTGAGGGCTTTACTGATGGCCGCGCCGATACCGCGCGTCCCCCCCGTAACCAGCGCAACGCGGGGCATGATCTCCTCCCTATCCAGATCCAACGACGGTCCCGGTCACGATCCCCGGACTTGTTCAAAAACTTGCCGGGCACCCGTTCCGGGACGCTATGTCCTGGGGCTGGGGCCAGCTTAAAGACGCCTATGGCCGGCGCAAGTTGACGCTTGAGCCGGCCATAGCGGCCGGACCGAGGTCCGGCCATGATCTTCGTCAATGCTAACGCCGACGGGGCGTTTAGCGCTCGAGTGCTTATCGCTCAAGGCACATTGCAATACCCATGCCGCCGCCGATGCACAAAGTCGCGAGGCCCTTCTTGGCATTGCGCTTTTGCATCTCGTAAAGCAGCGTCACCAGAACGCGCGTGCCGGATGCGCCGATCGGGTGGCCGATGGCGATGGCGCCGCCATTGACATTGACCTTGTTGGTATCCCAGCCGAGGTCTTTGTTGACCGCGCAGGCTTGTGCGGCGAAGGCCTCATTGGCCTCGATCAGGTCGAGATCGCCGGCGCTCCAGCCGGCCTTTTTCAGCGCCGCGCGCGATGCCGGGATCGGGCCGGTGCCCATGATCTTCGGATCGACACCGGCCTGCGCCCAGGACACGATGCGCGCGAGCGGTGTCTTGCCGAGCTTGGCCGCTTCACTCGCCTTCATCAGCACCACGGCGGCGGCGCCGTCGTTGATGCCCGAGGCATTGGCGGCGGTGACGGTGCCTTCCTTGTCGAAGGCCGGACGCAGCTTGCCGACCGTTTCAAGCGTAGTGCCGTGCTTGGGATATTCGTCGGTATCAACCACGGTGTCGCCCTTGCGGGTCTTGATCGTGACCGGGGTGATCTCGTCCTTGAACTTTCCGGCCTTCTGCGCGGCTTCCGCCTTGTTCTGTGAGGCAACCGCGAATTCGTCCTGCTGTTGACGTGTGATCTGCCACTGCCGCGCGACATTCTCGGCGGTGTTGCCCATGTGATAGCCATTGAAGGCGTCCCAGAGGCCGTCCTTGATCATCGTGTCGATCATTTCGAAATTGCCCATCTTCACGCCGCCGCGCAGATGCGCGCAGTGCGGCGCGACGCTCATGGATTCCTGACCGCCGGCGACGACGATTTCGGAATCGCCATTGGCGATGGCCTGGTAGCCGAGCGCGACCGAACGCAGGCCCGAGCCGCAGAGCTGATTGACGATCCAGGCGGGCGTCTCGACCGGGACTCCGGCGGCAATCGAGGCCTGGCGGCCGGGGTTCTGGCCCTGACCGGCGGTCAGGATCTGACCCATGATCACCTCCGACACTTTCGGCGCTTCGACGCCGGCACGCTCCAGCGCCGCTTTGATCGCCGTCCTGCCGAGCTCATGGGCCGGCACATTGGCGAATACGCCGTTGAATGCGCCGACCGGCGTGCGCGTCGCGCTGACAATGACAATATCGTCTTTCATAGGAGAATCCTTCCGGTTAGGGCTTATTCTCGGGCGGGCGGGGCCCAGTTGGTAACTCGCGTCACGGGGTCAGGCAGGCTTTTTAGGCAGGGCGTGCCAATGGCTCTCCGATATCCGATATATGTCATAGGGACGTGTCCGCGCCTCGACAAGGCGGCGAAAGGCGGCATCGCTGTTATGCCAAAAGAGAGCCTGCCGCAGCGTCCTGCCGCGCGGATTTGTACGCGGCTTTGCGCCTTTGCTGCGCGTTTACCTGACGGCACAATAACGGTAGCCGCGCCGCACGAAACCGCCTATTTTAAGGCAACGCTTGCGTGTGGGTGACCGAATGACCGAAGCCATGGCCAAGACCGCTGAGCCGGTTACCATCAAAAAGTACGCCAATCGGCGCCTCTATAATACAGGCACGAGCACCTATGTGACGCTCGAAGACTTGGCCGCCATGGTCAAGAGCGGCGATGATTTTGTGGTCTTTGACGCCAAGACCTCGGAAGACATCACGCGCTCTGTGCTTACTCAGATCATTTTCGAGCAGGAGAACAAGCAGGGGCAAAACCTTCTGCCGATCACCTTCCTGCGCCAACTCATCCGCTTCTATGGCGACAGCATGCAGATGCTGGTGCCGCGCTATCTCGAAGTCTCGATCGAGTCGCTGACGCGCGAACAGGAAAAATTCCGCAATCAGATGGCGCAGGCTTTTGGTGTCGGCGCTTTCACGTCGCTCGAGGATCAGGTGCGGCGGAATATGGAAATGTTCGAGCGCACTTTCGCGATGTTCGCGCCCTTCGCGCGGCGCGAGAGCGGCGCCGCCGAGACGCCGGTGGAGCCGGAAAAGACTCCACAAAAAACCGGCGACATCGACGATCTCAAGCGGCAGCTTGAAGACATGCAGCGCAAGGTCGATCGGCTGTCGCAGAAAGACTAAATCGCGATCGTTGCGGGTTGCGTTTGAACGGCGCCCGCGAGCCAGGGCCGTTCCGCCGCCGCCAGTCCGATCAGCGCGCCCTGCAGATAATCACAGCCCCAGTCGCGCAGCGTTTTCGCCGCTTCTTCGTCCTGCACCCATTCGGCCACGGTCTTGAGCTTCAGCCGCTGCGCGAGCTCGATCAGCGAGCGCACGAAAGCGCGATCGTCGTCCGAAGTGACGATGTCGCGAACAAAGGCGCCGTCGATTTTCACGATGTCGACGCCGAGCTGGCGCAGATTGCGGAATGACGTATAGCCGGCGCCGAAATCGTCAATGGCGATGCGGCAGCCGAGATTCTTGACCCGAGCGACGAAGCCGCGCGTCTCTTCGATGTCGAGAATGGCGGCGCTTTCGGTGATCTCGACGATGAGCCGCTCGGCGGCGCCGGAATGCGAGCGCAGCAGCGATGTCAGTCCCGACCACCAATCGGGGTCGATGGTCGATGCCGGCGACACGTTGAGGCTTGCGTTCAGTTCCGGCGTGCCAATCAGTTCGTCGATCACGAGTTCGAGCACCCGGAAGTCAAGAAGCCGCACCAATCCGAGCCGTTCCGCGACCGGAATGATCTCGTTCGCCGCCATAAGGCTGCCGTCGGCGCGGCGGATGCGCATCAGGCACTCATAGAAGGCGGGCTTGCGATCGGCGGCTGACGCCACAGTTTCGTAGGCCAGGAAGATGCGCCGTTCATTGAGCGCGGTGACGATCTCGTCGGTGGCCCGCACGTTTTCGCGCCGCATGGTTTCGCGCTCGACACTGGGCCGGTACGCCATGAACGAGCCGCGGCGCCGGGCTCTCGCGGCTTCGAGGCTGTCCTGCGCGCGGGACAGCGCTTCCGTCACGCTGCGGGCATGGCGCGGCGCCGTGATGCCGCCGATGGTCACCGTCACCGCAATTGGCCCGGCCGCGGTCGGCACCATGTCGTCGCGGACGCCGGCGAGCATGCGCTCGGCGGCAATCGCCATATCGTCGGGTGTGCAGTCGCGCAGGACTAGGCCGAATTTGTTGCCGGAGACGCGGCCGAGCGTATCCTTGCCGCGCATCCGGCCGCGCAGGCGCTTGGCCACGGTGCGGATCACTTCGTCGGCGACATCGAAGCCATAGGACTCGTTAATGCGCGCCAGATGGTCGATCGCAACCAGCAGAAATCCGCAGGACGAGCGGAAGCGTAGCGCCTCCTCGATCGTGTCTTCGAGCACTTCGGTCAGGCGGTGGCGATTCAACTCGCCGGTCAGCCCATCATAGCGCGCGAGAAAGGTAAGCTGACGCTCGTGCTCATAACGCTCGTTGATGACGCGGATGACGCCAAGTGCGCGCTGCGGCTTGCCGTCGGCGCCGGCAAACCAGCGTCCGGTATCCTCGACCCAAAGTTTTGTCTCTGAAGCGGGATCGGGGCGTATGCCGTATTGAATCTGATAAGCGACGCCGCGCCCGTCGTCGCGGGTGTTCGATTGCATGACGGCGTCGAAGCGCGCTTGTGCATTTTCGGCGTCGAGAATCTGCGCATAGCCGCGGCCGGTCGAAACGGCAGTGGGGTCGGGTACGAGCAATACCTCGGCGGCATTATCGCCCCACAACAGCACATCGGTGTCGATGCGCCAGTCGTAGGCGACTTCGCCTACTGCGGCGAGAATTTGCGCGGCGTCGAAGGCAACGCCGGGCGGGTTGTTGGCTGTGCTCACGCTTCTGGACTCATCGTGAAAATGCGGCTTGCGAAGACGTCCACCGCGAGGCGACGCGGGCATCATCGTGAAGGTAGCGGCAACACCTTAAACGATTCGGTAAACGGCGGCGTTCGCGGCGTTCCGCGTTTTACGGCACGGCGATTGCGATCTCCTGACAGAGCGTGAAGCAGCGTCCCGTTCCGGGACAGGAGATGCCGCGGTGAACAACCCTCTCGTTCCGGTGAGCCCGATTAACCGAGATACTGAGACACCGCGTGTGGTGAGCCGCCCGGATGCAGGCTTTATCGCTCATCTCATCGCCACTTCGGCGCAGGCGCCGCAGACCCGCGCCCGCCGCCGTGCCGAACCCGTCGAGGCCATCAGCGCCTATTGCGGGCTAGGCCAACGGCCGAGTGTCGCCGGCCGCGTACTTTCCCGTTCGCTCTAAGCATCGGAACCCAAAAGCGTTCCCCGGTCGGCCAGCGGGCCAGTTTGGGCCGGCGTCCGGCAATCCGGCGGCCCAGCCCCTTGTGCCTTGCGGACAGCTCACGCAAATGATGCCCGCGGAGCATGCTGCGTGACTTATACCGTCAAGGAAATCTTCAAGACGTTGCAAGGCGAGGGCGCCCAGGCCGGGCGTCCTGCCGTGTTCTGCCGTTTCGCCGGCTGCAATCTGTGGTCCGGCCGCGAACAGGATCGCGGCACGGCGATCTGCCAATTCTGCGATACCGATTTTGTCGGTACCGACGGGCCTGGAGGCGGCCGCTTTGAGAGTGCCGCGGAGCTTGCACAGGCGATCGGACAGGCTTGGGCGAGCGAAGCGCCGCGGCGCTTTGTGGTCTTCACCGGCGGCGAGCCGCTCCTGCAGCTCGATCGGGTTCTGATCGAGGCCGTGCATCGCTTGGGCTTTGAGATCGCGGTGGAAACGAACGGCACCCAAGATGCCCGCGACGGCATCGACTGGATTTGCGTCAGCCCGAAAGCCGGCGCGCCGTTGAAGCAAACGAGCGGCCATGAACTCAAGCTTGTCTATCCGCAAAGCGGCATCGATCCAGCGGACTTGCTCGGCCTCAGTTTCGATCATTTCTGGCTGCAGCCGATGGACGGCCCCGATCGCGCCGCCAATACGGCTGCCGCTATCAGCTATTGCCTGGCGCATCCGAACTGGCGATTGAGCGTGCAGATGCACAAGCTTGTTGGAATTCCGTAATGTTGGAAATCAGCAAACAATTCAGATTTGAATCCGCGCATACGCTGCATCGAGGCGCGGATGTCGAGACAGTGCGTGACGCGAGCAAACGCATTCACGGCCATTCCTATCGCGCTGAAGTGGTGATCCGCGGCAAGGCCGATCCGAAGACCGGCATGGTCCTCGATTTCGGGATTCTGGAACGCGCGATCGAAGAGGCACGCTCTGGCCTCGACCATCATTTCCTCAACGATGTGCCCGATCTCGGCCCGGCGACCATGGAAAATCTGTCGGTCTGGATTTGGCGCAAGGTGGCGGCGAATTGCGAGGGCCTAAGTCGCGTTACGGTTTTTCGCGACTCGACCGGCGAGAAATGCAGCTATTTCGGGCCAAAGAGCGCGGTTTGAACGCTGCTTGCGCTGACACGACACTGGCGCGTCAGGAGGCCGGGCCGTCAACCTCGATCTGCCGCCGTGACGCGCGCATGCCAATGATGAAGCCGGCAAGCACATCGACCAATGCGATCGCCATCAGCAGAAAAAACGTCGAGGTCGCGGCCTGCGGCACCAGCAAAAATTCGACCAGCATGCCGATAAAGAGAATCATCGCCAGGATATGATCCATGACGCTGCGCATGCCCATGCGTGTCGCCTTGATCAACTCGATCCAAAGCAAAAAGATCGCGAAAGCGATCAGGACGTCTTCCCAGGTCAGCACCCAGTCCGCGCCCGACATCATATGCACGGTCGTCACCGGGGCGGTCCAGCTGACGCCCGGGGTGAGAAACGCGATCATGTTGTAGATGGCGAAGGGAAGCAGAAGGAGCGGGAAGCCGAGCAAAAACATGACGGAATTCTTTCGTCACAGAGCTCTTTGGTTACACGGCTCTTTAATCACACGGCTCTTTCGTCGCCAACCGTAGTCACCCGCGGCTGATTTCGGCGACGAGCGCAGCCTTTAGGCCTCGCCCTTTTTCTTCAGCACCTGCCGGCCGCGATACATGCCGGTTTTTAGGTCGATATGGTGCGGACGGCGCAGCTCGCCGGAATCCTTGTCTTCCACATAGGACGATGCCTTCAGCGCGTCAGCGGACCGGCGCATGCCGCGTCTGGACGGCGAAGTTTTTCGTTTCGGCACGGCCATGGGGGTCGTTCTCCTGATAGGTCGTGTTGCTTCGGGGTGGCGCGCTTATAGAAGAACAGGACCGGTAATGCTAGGGGCCGCTAAGGGCCTCTGACGCAGGCCGCAAGCCCCGAAAACTCCTCGGAACGGCGCTCATAAAGCCCGGCCAGCCGGCGGACAATGATGCCCGGTGTCCGGGCGCTGCGCCGGTAAGGATTGGGTAGGATTGCGGCGAGTTCGGCGGCCTCGCGCTCGTTAAGGTCGCGCGCCGATTTGCCGAAGGCAAAGCGCGATCCGGCCTCGGCGCCGAATTCCCCATTGGGACCCAGCTCGACGATGTTGAGATAGATTTCCAGGATTCGCCGTTTCGGCAAGACCAGGTTCAGCCACAGCGCCAGCGGGATTTCGAGCACTTTACGGACGAAGCTGCGGCCCTGCCAAAGGAAAAGATTCTTGGCCGTCTGCTGGGTAATGGTCGAAGCGCCGCGCGCCTCGCCGATATCGCCCGACTGCCGCAGCGCTTCGCGCATGGCGCCGAGATCGATGCCGCGATTGTGACAGAAGGTGCCATCCTCGGCGACGATGACGGCAACCGGCAACGCCGGCGACATGTGGGTCAGTGGCACAGTGATGTGCTCGACGCGTGAGCCCGCCGCCCATCGCCACAGCATTGGCGTCGAGACCGGATCGATGAACCGGTAAAACGGTGCGATTGCATAAGGCGCGGTAATCAAAATCGCGATGACGACGACGCAAAACACGGCGACGCGCCGCCATTTATGTGCCATTGGCGAATTCGCGCTGGACCATGCCGCAGCGCGTCCCTTTGCGCGCTAGTCCCGCGCGTAACCGATCAGCGGTTTCTTCTTGCGGCCGAGCATGATCAGGAGCGTCGCAACCACGCCGACGACAGCCCAAGCCGGCAGGTCAAAGCTCTTTTGCAGATAGGGATCCCAAGCCCAGACGAATTTCTGCTTCAGCCAGTTCTGCGCCTGGTTGAGGCTGGTCTGGTCGATAATGGCCCAGACATCGCCGACCTTGGTGTAGACAAGGTCATGATTGGCGATCGACTTGGTGCCGTCATAGACGAAGAACACGAAGGCGGTCGCCAACAGGCAAAGGCCGAGAAAGCGAAGCAGGAATCTGATCATCGGAACTGCGCGGGATGTGGCTGCAGATGGATTTTGCCGATTAACGCAACGACGAGCCGGTCGGCTTCGTAAACAGGCAAATCTTCTAGCGCAGGCATTACCCTTCTGCGCCTACTTGTTCAATGCGGCGCTTTTCGCCACACAGCATTGCAGCCCGTCAGGCGCCCTTCCTCCGCGCTCCCCTTGAGCACAGGCCACCCGGTTCGCTAAGGTTCCCTCCGCCCGCCATACCCGTTGCGTAGTACCCATAGGAAATTGAAATGGCTTCCAAAAATGGCGGCGCGTCGCACCGCCCTACCTTCACCGACCAAGAAGCCCTGCTATTCCACAGCCAGGGCCGGCCCGGAAAGCTCGAAGTTGTCGCCACCAAGCCGATGGCGACGCAACGGGACCTGTCGCTGGCTTATTCACCCGGGGTCGCGGTGCCGGTGCTGGCCATTGCCGAAGACGAGTCCAAGGCCTTCGACTACACAACCAAAGGCAATTTCGTCGCCGTCATCACCAACGGGACCGCCATTCTTGGGCTTGGCAATCGCGGCGCGCTCGCCGCCAAGCCGGTGATGGAAGGCAAATCGGTCCTGTTCAAACGCTTCGCCGATATCAACTCCATCGATATCGAAGTTTCCACCGAAGATCCGGACGAGTTCATCAATTGCGTCAAGCTGCTCGGCAAGGGCTGGGGCGGCATCAATCTCGAAGATATCAAGGCGCCGGAATGCTTCATCATCGAGCAAAGGCTGCGCGAATTGCTCGACATCCCGGTGTTCCATGACGACCAGCACGGCACCGCCATTATTGCCGCGGCTGGTCTCATCAATGCGCTCGAACTCACCGGCCGCGAGATCAAGACCACCAAGCTGGTGTGCAACGGCGCCGGCGCCGCCGGCATCGCCTGCCTCGAACTCCTTCGCGCCATCGGCTTCCGGCCGGAGAACCTGATCCTCTGCGACACCAAGGGTGTGATCTATGAGGGTCGCACCGACGGCATGAACCAGTGGAAGTCAGGCTTTGCGGTCAAGACCAAGGCGCGCACGCTTGCTGAAGCTTTGGCCGGCGCGGACGTGTTCTTCGGCCTCTCGGTGAAAGGCGCGGTGACCAAGGACATGGTGAAGTCCATGGCGGACAAGCCGATCATTTTCGCGATGGCCAATCCGGACCCGGAGATCACGGCGGAAGAGGTTGCAGACGTACGCAGCGACGCCATCATGGCGACAGGCCGCTCCGACTATCCGAACCAGATCAACAATGTGCTGGGCTTCCCCTACATATTTCGCGGTGCGCTCGATGTTCGCGCCCGCGCCATCAATATGGAGATGAAGATTGCAGCGGCGCACGCGCTCGCCAAATTAGCGCGCGAGGACGTGCCCGACGAAGTTGCGGTGGCTTACGGCGCACGGCCGAAATACGGCCCCGACTACATCATTCCGGTGCCGTTCGATCCGCGGCTGATCTCCGATATTCCTCCGGCGGTGGCGAAGGCGGCGATGGAGTCCCAGGTCGCGCGGCGGCCGATCCCCGATATGGAGGTCTATCGCCAGCAGTTACGCAGCCGGCTCGACCCGATCGCGGGCGTTCTCACCAATGTCTATGAACGGCTGCGGCGCCGGCCGCGCCGCGTTGTCTTTGCCGAGGGCGAAGAGGAGCAGGTGATCCGGGCGGCCGCGAGTTTTGTGCACCAGGGTCTCGGTACGGCGCTCCTTTGCGGCCGCGAGCGGCGGGTCCGCGAAACGGCGGGAGCGCTCGGCGTCGAGCTCGGCCGCGGCATCGAGATCATCAATGCGGCGATGACGTCGCGCAATGCCGCCTATGCCGCCTACCTCTACGAGCGGCTGCAGCGCCGTGGCTTCCTGCAGCGCGACTGCCAGCGTCTGGTCAACCAGGACCGCAATCACTTCGCCGCCTGCATGGTCGCGCTCGGCGACGCCGACGCCATGGTGACCGGCGTCACCCGCAATTTCTCGGTGGCGCTGGAAGATGTGCGGCGCTGCATCGATCCCAAGCCCGGCCACCGCGTGATGGGCGTCTCGCTGGTGCTGGCGCGCGGCCGTACCGTGCTGGTCGCCGACACCGCGGTCACCGAACTGCCCACGGCCAGTGAAATTGCCGAGATCACGATCGAGGCGGCGCGCGTCGCGCGGACACTGGGCTATGATCCGAGGGTCGCGCTGCTGGCCTCCTCGAACTTCGGCTATCCGGTGAGCGAGCGCTCCTCGCGCGTGCAGGAGGCGGTGCAGCTCCTCGACGGCAAGCATGTCAATTTCGAATATGACGGCGACATAGCAGCCGATGCTGCGCTCAATATGGAGCTGCGCGAAACCTATCCGTTCTGCCGCCTGTCCGGACCGGCCAATGTGCTGATCATGCCGGCGATCCACTCGGCCTCGATCTCGACCAAACTGTTGATGGAGATGGGCGGAGCGAATGTGATCGGTCCGATGCTGGTGGGACTCGACCGCTCGGTGCAGATCGTGCCGCTGTCGGCCAACGACGCCCAGCTCGTCAATATGGCGGCGCTCGCCGCTTTCAACGCGGGCGGTTGAACCGGCTCGCACTTTCGGGCGTTAACCCTGTTGCGGCCGCCGCAAAACTTGCGGCGAATTATTCACCATGCCGAAACCAGTGTTCGACTAGCGTGCGGCCGCCGCCGATCGCCAGCTCGAACATGTCGTGGTTCATGCAGCATTTTGTCCCTCTCGCTCCGGATCTGTTCGCGCTCGAGATCAACGACCTGGTCAAGAGCTTTGACCGGCCCGCGGTCGATCATCTCGATCTCACGGTGCGCGCCGGCGAATTCTATGCGCTGCTTGGGCCCAACGGCGCCGGTAAGACCACGACGTTGCGCATGGTCGCAGGGCTGCTTCGCCCCGACGCCGGCACGATCCGCGTCGCCGGCATCGATGCGCTGGCCGATCCGGTTCGCGCCAAGCATGTGATGGCGTGGATTTCCGACGAACCGATGATCTACGACAAGCTGACGCCGCAGGAATATCTCGAATTCATCGCCGGCCTGTGGGACATCGCGCCGGAGCTCGCCGCACCGCGCGCACGTGAGCTCTTGCACTGGCTCGATCTGCTTCCGCACGCGGATGAGCGCTGCGAAGGTTTCTCCAAGGGCATGCGGCAGAAAGTGGCGCTGGCCGGTGCGCTGGTTCACGATCCGCAGGTGATCATTCTCGACGAGCCGCTGACCGGGCTCGATGCCGGCTCGGCTCGGCAGGTCAAGAATGTGCTGCGCGAGCGCGTACGCGCCGGCGGCACCATCATCATGACCACGCATATTCTCGAAGTGGCCGAGCGCATGGCCGACCGCATCGGCGTCATCGCCCACGGCAAGCTCGTCGCCGAAGGCACGCTCGAAGAACTGCGCCGGCAAGCCGGCGACAGCAATGTCGGGGTCGTTGGCGACGCGAGCCTCGAAGATACGTTTCTCGCTTTGGTCGCCGAGCAAGCGCAAGCGGCGTGATGGCGCATCCGGGCACAGCCCTTTGGTTTGCGCGACACGAGGCGCGCCTGGCCTGGCGCGACTGGCTTTCGATGATGACGGCCGGCCGGCGCGAACGTCTGCCGCGTGCGCTGATCGCCATTGCGGCGTTCGTTATCTTCATGCACTTCGTCTCCTTCTGGATGGTCGGCCGCTATGCCGACGCGATGCCGAACAAGGCGACGCTGATCGCAATCTCCGCAAGCGTTTTGCTGTCGTGGCTGCTGATGGTGTCGCAAGCCATGGAAACGACGACGCGCGCGTTCTACAGCCGCTCCGACCTCGACCTCATTTTGTCATCGCCGGTATCCACAGCGAAGCTCTTCGCGGTGCGCATCGCGACCATCGCGCTGGCGATGGCGCTGATGGCGTTGCCGCTCGCGGCGCCGTTCATCGACGTGTTGATCGCGCGCGGCGGCTGGCGCTGGCTGGGCGCTTACGGATTGATTGTCGCGATGGGCGTGGCGGCGACCGCGCTTGCGGTCGGACTGACGGTGGCGCTGTTTCGCTTGGTCGGACCGAAACGCACGCGGTTCCTGGCGCAGGTCGTTGCCGCGGTGATCGGCGCTGCGTTTGTCATCGGCCTGCAGGTGGCCGCGATCATGTCCTACGGCACGCTGTCGCGCGCGTCTGTCGTTGAATCGCAGGCCGTAGCGGCGCATGTCCCCGGTCTCGACAGTTTTGTCTGGTGGCCGGCGCGCGCCGCTCTCGGTGACGGCTTTGCGCTCGCCGGTGTGCTGGCGTTGAGTTTGGCATTGCTCGCCGCCGTCATTGCGCTCGTTGCGCCGCGCTTCGGCGAATATGCAGTCACGGCGTCCGGTACTGCGGCCGCGACGGCCCGAAACGCGCGCCGCTCAATAAAATTTCATTCGACATCGCCACGTGGCGCGCTGCGCCGCAAAGAATGGACGTTGCTCCGTCGCGATCCCTGGCTGGTATCGCAGACTCTGATGCAGATGCTCTATCTCATTCCGCCGGCGGTTCTGCTGTGGCGCAGTTTCGGCGACGGCAATGGCGCTTATCAGTTACTGGTGCCGGTTCTGGTCATGGCGGCGGGGCAGCTTGCCGGCGGTCTCTCCTGGCTCGCGATTTCCGGCGAAGACGCGCCCGACCTTGTCGCCACTGCACCCGTTCCACCGAGCTTTGTCATCCGCGCCAAGATCGAGGCGGTGCTCGGCGTTATCGCCGTCGTCTTCGCGCCCCTGGTCGCCGTCCTCGCCATCGCCTCGCCCTGGCACGCGCTGATCACCTGCGGCGGCATTGTCGTTGCCGCAGGCGCGGCGACCTCGATCCAGCTCTGGTTCCGCAGCCAAGCCAAGCGCAGCCAGTTTCGCCGCCGTCAGGTGTCTTCCCGCGTCGCGACCTTCGCCGAGGCCTTCTCCTCGATTGGCTGGGCCGCGACTGCGGCCGTCGCCGCGGTCAATCTTTGGCTTGCCATCGCCCCGGGCCTGGTCGCGCTTGCTGTCGTGGCCGGAGCCCGCTTCATGAGCCCGCGCCCGAAACACGCGTGAATTGGGCAAAATCGAAAAATCTAGCCGCTATGCGGAATTGTCACTGCGGCATCCGTGCGGGCGGCTCGACGCGGCGGAGCGAGGTGTGATTTAAGACGGCTCCCGTCGTTGTTCCCGTCGTGGCCTGGCTCGTCTCAGCCATCCTTCGCCGGCCGGAGCAACAAGACGCGGAAGCCCGGCATATGGCAGGGCATGAGCGAACCGAGGATGGAACATTCGAAATGATTCCGTTCGACATGGTAGAGCCGTCGTCGCTTGATGAAGCGATATCGCTGCTCGATCCTGAAGACCCGACGATCCGCCCGGTGGCGGGCGGCACCGCACTGATGCTGATGATGAAGGCCGGCGTGTTTCAGCCGAGCCGTCTGATCTGCCTGCACAAGATCGAGCCGGACTATTCGAAGATCACCGTCACCGGCGCCGGCGAATTGCGCATCGGCGCCATGGCGACGCTGAGCCAGCTCGAACATGACGCCAATGTCGGCAAGCTCTTTCCTGTGCTCAAGCGCGGGCTTGGGCGGCTGTCCAATCCGCGCGTGCGCAATGTCGCCCGCGTCGGCGGCGCGCTGGCGCATGGCGATCCGCATATGGATCTACCGCCGGTCCTGACCGCGCTCGGCGCACGGATCACCATCACCGGGCCGAACGGCGATCGCGAATTGCCGCTGGAACAACTTTACTCCGGCTATTACGAAACCGTGCTGCAAAAGAACGAGCTCATCACGGCGGCGATCGTGCCTGCGCTTGGCGCGCGCAAGGCCGCCTATATGAAGGTGACCTCGCGCACTGTCGACGATTGGCCGGCGCTCGGCGTCGCCGTGACCTTTGCGCTCAGAGACGGCGCGATTAGCGATCCCGTTGTTGTCGTAAGTGCCGCGACCGAAAAGGTCACGCGCATGTCGAGCGCCGAAAAGCTTCTGCAGGGCGCGCCGGTCGAGGACGCCGTCCTCCGGCGCGCCGGCGATGCCGCGGCCGAGGAAGCTTCCATCCTCGCCGATGCGCATGGCTCTGCTGCCTATAAGCGCGAGCTGTTGCGGGTCTATCTGCGCCGTGCGGTGCTGCGAGCGCTCGGTCAAGACACGCTGAAGGTGGCGTGATGAACCAGGTCGGACGCAATATTCCCCGTCTTGAGGTCCGCGCCAAAGTCTCCGGCCGCGCCGATTACACGCATCATCTGCGCCTGCCCGGCATGCTCTACGGCAAAGTGTTCCGCTCGACGGTGCCGCATGGGCGTATCGTCAGCATCGACACGGCGGCGGCCAAAGAGCTTGCCGGCGTCCACCGCGTCGTCACCGGCGTCGATATTCAAAAGCTCATCCCCGAGCCCTATTACGGCCCCGCCTTTCACGATCAGCCGATTCTGGCGCTCGAGAAAGTGCGCCATGTCGGCGAGCCGGTCGCGGTGGTGCTGGCGAGCGATCCGCATGTCGCCGAACAGGCAGTGCAGCTGATCTCCGCCGAATATGAGGAGCTGCCCGCGGTCTATGACGAAGTCGAAGCCATGCAGCCGGATATTCTGGTGCATGACGTGCTCAAGCCGGCCGGCACCTTCGCCGACCTGAAACATCTGAAGGGCCGCGGCGGCACCAATGTCGCGCTCGATTATCATTTGCGGCGCGGCGATGCCGAGGCCGCCATGGCCAAAGCCGATCATGTGCTCGAACACACGTTCAAGACGCAGCAATGCCTGCATCTCGCCTTCGAGCCGTTCGTGTCGGTGGCCGAGCCCGGCGACAACAAGCTCACCATCTATACCGCGAACCAGTCGCCGTCTTTCGTGCGTATCGAGATTGCGCGTCTATTCGGCTGGCCGGAAAATCGCGTGCGCGTCAAGGTGCCTTATCTCGGCGGCGGCTTCGGCGGCAAGCTCTATATCAAGCTCGAAGCTTTGGTCGCGTCGCTCGCCATGCTCACGCGCCGTCCGGTCAAGATCGCGCTGACCATGGAAGAGCAGTTCTACATGATCACCAAACATCCGACGACCTTCCGCATCAAGAGCGGGGTCAACAAGGATGGCAAGATCGTCGCGCGCCGCTGCGAAGTTTTTTGGAACGGCGGCGCTTATGCCGATATCGGCCCGCGCGTGGCGCAGAAATCCGGCTTCACCGCCGCCGGTCCCTACGACATCGACAATGTCAGCGTCGATTCCTACGAGGTTTACACCAATCGCACGCCGGCCGGTGCGCTGCGCGGCTTCGGCATTCCGCAGCTGGTCTGGGCCTACGAATCCCACACCGATCTGATCGCGCGCGAGCTTGGCATGGATCCGGTGGAGTTCCGCCGCAAGAATTTGCTGCGCGACGGCCGCCCGCAAGCGAGCGGCACTGTGCTCAACGACGCCGCCATTCCCGAGGTGTTCGAGGCTGTGGTCAAGCGCATGAACTGGAATGCGCCGTTCGATCGCGGCACCGGTACGCTCAGGCGCGGCCGTGGTGTCGCCATCGCGCTCAAAGCGGTGATTTCTCCGACCACATCGGCTGCGATCATCAACATATCCGCCGACGGCAGCATCACGCTCCTTACCGGCACCGTCGATATGGGACAGGGCTCGGACACCGCTTATGCGCTGATCGTGGCCGAGGTTCTCGGCGTTGCCGCCGAAGACGTCCGCGTCATTCATTCCGATACCGACGTGACGCCCTATGACATGGGCACGCTCGGCTCGCGTTCGCTGTACCACATGGGCAATGCGGTGCGGCTGGCCTCCGAGGACGCCCGCGCTAAATTGCGCGCGCTCGCCATCGAGGCAGGCCTGCCCGAAGGCACGAATTATCCGCCGATTGAAATTTTCAAGAAGCGTTTCGGCATGCAGGCCGGCAATGTGATCGGCTCGGCGAACTTCGTGCCGAGCTACGCGCCACCGGACGCCAACGGCATGTCGGAAAACGTCACGCCGTTCTGGATGGTCGGGGGCTCGGGCGTTGAAGTCGAGGTCGACACCGAGACCGGGCACATCCGCATTTTACGGCTCGTCAATGCCGCCGATTGCGGCAAGCCCATCAATCCCGCCGTTGCCAAGACGCAGCTCACGGGAGCGGCGATCATGCAGCTTGGATTCTCGTTGTCCGAGGCGATGCAACTCGACGGCGGCCAGGTCACCAATGCCTCGCTCGCCGACTACAAAATTCCCGGCATCGGCGACATTCCGCCGATGGAAAGCGAACTGGTCACCGCCGAACAGCACACGGGTCCGTTCGGCGCCAAGGGGCTCGGTGAATCCGGCACGTTCGGCGTATCGCCGGCGATCGCCAATGCAATCCACGACGCCGTCGGCGTCCGCATCACGGAATTGCCGATCACGGCCGAAGCGGTGCTGCGCGCGTTGCGGGCCAAGGAAGGCCGTCCGCTGGATGACGAATGATTGGATGAATGATGGTCGGATGAACGATGGGCATGCAGGTCATTAATTTCACGCTGAACGGCGAGCCGGTCTCGACCGCGATCGAACCGCATCGCAACCTCGTCGAATTGTTGCAGCGCTTCGATCTCCTTGGCGCGCGCGAAAGCTGCGGCCAGGGCCTGTGCGGCTGCTGTACCGTGCTGGTCGACGATGTCGCGGTGTCGGGCTGTCTTTATTTCGGCGTCTGGGTCGACGGCAAGAAGGTCTCGACGGTCGAGCATCTCGATGCCGACGGGTCATTGTCCAAAGTGCAGCAGGCCTTCATCGATTGCGGAGCGTTCCAATGCGGCTTTTGCACGCCGGGCTTCGTGCTGATGACGCATCAGCTGCTGAAACAAAATCCGGCCCCGACCGATGACGACATCAAGCACTATCTCTCGGGCAATCTCTGCCGCTGCGCTGCTTATCCGGAAATCATCGAAGCGGTGAAGCGGGCGGCGAAGGCATAGCCTTCGGCGCCCACCTCGCTTTCGACATCACGTCGCGAGGCCGAGGCGCGCGGCAATGCGGCGTGCGGTCTGCTCGCGTTGCGCCGTAATCTGGCGCATCGCGTCTTTTGCGCGTTCAAGCACGACAGGCGGCGCGGTTTCTGGTGTGCCGCTGTTGAACGGCGGCTCGGGTGCGTAAGCAATGGCGAGCTGAATGCCTTGCGCGACTTCGTCACCGCGCAGATCAGCTGCGACGCGCAACGCGCCGTCGATGCTCGATGTTACGCCCGCGGCAAAGATCATATTGCCGTCGGTCACGACCCGCTCGTTGACGGCCGTCGCGCCAAAATAGGGCAGCAGATCAATCGAGGCCCAATGCGTGGTTGCGCGCCGGCCTTGCAGAAGCCCTGCCGCGCCGAGAATCAACGCGCCGGTGCAGACGGAAAACACGCAGCGCGCGCGTTTGGCTTGCCGGCGAATCCAGCCGAGAATTTCCTCGTCGTCCATCAGCGCTTCCTGACCGAAGCCGCCCGGAATGTGGACGAGGTCGAGCTGCGGCGCCTCGTCGAGCAAGGCATCGGCCATCATGCGCAATCCACGCAGATCGCGCAGCGGCGCGGTGCTCTTGCCATAGACGCGATAGGTGGAATTGGGGACACGGCTGAAAACTTCGAACGGCCCGGTGAGATCGATCTGGTCAAGCCGGTCGAATATCAGCGAGCCGATCTGAAGATGCGTCTCCGGCGCAACCTGTGCGGTCGTTTGCGCAGTCATGACGTGCCTCCACGAGCAAAGCCACTAACGGGTCCTCTGGACAGCCCAAATGTAGAATGGCAGGCTGTGGCGGAAATGCCAAAGAACCCTCGTTTTCAGCCAAACCCGCGCACCGTCGAAATTCTGGCTTTTCCGGCGGTGCAATTGCTCGACGTTGCCGGGCCGTTGCAGGTTTTTGCCACGGCAAACGAGCTCGCCGCAGCGCGTGGCGCCGCGCCGCTCTACGCGCCGCGTGTCGTCTCCTCAGGCGCACCAATTGTCACTGCGTCGGCCGGCTTGGGGCTAGCGGTCGCGCCGCTGCCGCGCGCGACAGGACAGCTCGATACCTTGCTGGTGGCGGGCGGTCCGGGCGTCCATACCGCGTCGAAAAATCCCGTCGTGCTCGATTGGCTGCGCCGCCGGGCGAAGCACGCGCGCCGCGTCGCCTCGGTATGTACCGGCGCGTTTCTGCTCGGCGCGGCAGGTCTCCTCAACGAACGGCGCGCGGCGACGCATTGGCTGCATTGTGGTGAACTCGCTCGCCGTTATCCGGATATTCGCGTCGAGTCCGACCCGATCTATGTCAGAGATGGCGCAGTGTGGACATCGGCCGGCGTGACGGCGGCGATCGATCTGGCGCTGGCGCTGGTCGAGGAGGATGCCGGACGGGCGCTGTCGCTTGCCGTGGCGCGCCATCTCGTGATGTTCCTCAAGCGGCCTGGCGGCCAGGCGCAGTTCAGCACTGTTCTTTCACTACAAGGCGCCGAGGACCGCTTCGGCGATTTGCACGCCTGGATAGGCGGGCGTTTGAACGGTGACCTGTCGCTGCCGGCGCTCGCCCGCAAAGCCGGCATGAGCGAGCGCAGCTTCAGCCGGCACTATGCGCAGGCGACAGGGATCACGCCAGCGCGCGCGGTCGAGCGGTTACGGGTCGAGGCCGCGCGGCGGCTTCTCTCCGATACGCGCCTGCCGGTGAAGCGCATCGCCGAACGCTGCGGTTTCGGCTCGGAAGAAACACTCCGGCGCAGCTTCGGCCGATTATTGGTGGCAACGCCGCAGGATTATCGGTCGCGGTTTAGTGCCTAGAGCATGATCCGGAAAAGTGGAAGCCGGTTTTCCGAAAAGATCATGCTCCAACGAAAAATCTAGAGTTTATTCTCGAACGTCAGCCGGTAGCGGACGAAATCATCCGCCTTGGCGAATTCGTCATAGAGCCGGCGTGCCGGATTGGTTTCGCGCGTATGCCAATACAGCCGCGACCAGCTCTTTACTTTGGCGCGATCCACCAGATCCGCGATCAACAAGCGTCCGATGCCATGGCTGCGGAATTGCGGCGCAACGAACAGATCCTCGAGATAACAGACCGGTGCGATGACCCACGTGCCTTCGTGAAGAACGCAAATGCTAAATCCGGCGACGCAATCATTGACAACGGCAAGACGGCCGAAGAGCGGTGAGGCCGAATCGAGGATGCGCTGCCAGGTGCGCGCCGTGACGGCCTCTGGCACGGAGGTTTCGTAAAATGCATTGTAGCCCGACCACAGCTCCCGCCATGCCGCCTCGTCGGCCGGCAGCGGGTCGCGTATGAATGCGGTCCGGTCAGGCATCGGATTCAAAAGCTTACAGGATTTGCGGGCTGGTCATGAATCGTTTTCGGCTGTTTCGGTTTCTGGTCCTCGTGCCTGGTCTCGCCGTGCTGATGCCGGGCACAGCAGCGGCGGGCTTTGACTGCACCGGGAAGAACGCCGACCAATTCACGACGATCTGCCATGATGCCGAAATCATGCGGCTCGATCGGGCGGTCGATGCCAGTCTCGTGCGGGCGCAGCACGCCGTCGATCCGGTGACCGCCATGCTGCTCCGTCGCGATCAAAATTGGGTCATGGAGATTGCCGGGGGCGCCTATGCGCAGTTCAACGGCGCCGACGATCCGCGGCGGCAGGGTATCATCGCGATCCTGCAGCAGTGTCTGGCCATGCTCGACCATATGGCCAGCCGCGCCGACGGCATTACCGGCGAGTGGCGTAATGCGCTGGGCACTGCGACGGTCGCGATCCGCCCAAACGGAGTGTTCCACGTCGACATTCGCACCAAGGCTCTCTATTGGGACGGCGATCAGCCGGCATGTGCGCTCGCAGCTGACGTCAAGCTGGGCGATGACGGCTGGCTGTCCGGCCCGGCTGGGGTCATGTCCGACGGCAAGGAGCCGGCTGCGATCGCGCCGGATTCGACGTTCACGTTGCACGCACGGCTGCAGGCCAACACGCTGCGCGTCGTGATCGCGCACGATAACGATTATTTTGCCTGCCAACCGGTGGAGAGTTTCACTGCATCCTATTTCCCGATGGTCGGCGTATTCGCGGCCACCCTATCGAACACGCTGCCGCCGATGACCGCGCCTTCGTTTACTTGCGCGACGGCGAAGAATTCCGACGAGCAGGAAATCTGCGCCGACCCCGAGCTTGCGGAGAAGGATGTCGCTATCGCTGGGGCTTATAACGATGCGCTGCACCATCTCGATCCAAAGAGCGCCGAATATCTGCGCGATGATGAGCGTGCCTGGGTCGCCGGCAACAAAGACGCCTACGATTCCCAGATCCATGCCGCTTGGGACAAGCAAAATTATTTCATCCACCACACCGACAACGCGCGCCATGAGCTTTATCTCCGCCTCAAGGAACGGCTGGCGATGCTGAAGAGCCTCGATGACAAGCGCGAAGGCGAGGAAGGGCTGTGGGTCGGCTATAACGCCATGCTTGCGATCGCGCCGGATAAGGACAAGTCCGGCATGCTGCAAGCCGCCGGACGCAAATGGGAAGCCGGAAACTGGAAAAGCCACTGTGACTTCGCCGCCGACGGCAAGATGGCCGGCGGCCATTTCAAGACCGACGATGAGTTTCCCAAACTGGCGCTGGATGCCGTGACCTTGACGCTTGGTGACGAGAAGACCCAGCCAGGCTATTGCGAGCGGATGAAGAGTCCGAAAGCGCGGTTGTTTCCGGTCAAGGCCGGTGCCGATGTCGGCTTCAACGACGACCGCATTCGCTAGCGCATGATCCCGAAAAGTGGATACCGGTTTTCGGACAAGATCATGCGCAAATGAAAATCTATCCCAAAGCCGCGATGAAGCGCTCCTTGATGGCGTGACCGTCACGCAGCGGCAGGACGCGCGGCGCGTCTTCGGATGTGATGCCGGCATTGACCAGGAGAGGGCCTTCGCCGGAATGAAGAAGCGCGCGCACTTCGCCGGCCTCTTCGATGTGCGAGACTTGCCGGGCCTGCTTGAATCGGCAGGCCAAGGCCATGGCGACCGGATCGATGCCGGAATGCGTGGCGCTCGCCTGCATGCCGGTCTCGCCGTAATGCGCATTGTCGAGCACGACGATACCGAGGTTTTTCGGCTGCTTGACGCCGATCGTGGCGATGCTGCCGAGCCCCATGAGAAAATCGCCGTCGCCGGTGATCACGGCGACGCGGCGGTCGGGCCGCGCCAGCGCGAGCCCAAGCCCGATCATGGCGGTGCCGCCCATCGCGCCCCAGAGATAAAAGTTGAGCGGATGGTCGCCGGCGGCCGCGGCATCGTAGCTCGCCGAGCCGAGCCCGGTGACGACCAGCAGATCGCCGCGATCGGCGAGGAGCACACGCACGAATTCGCGGCGGTCAAGCATCATCGCGTCCATTGCTTGCGGCCGATCAGCCGCTGCGACAACAGGATGGCGACCTGGAGGTTGCCGTCGAACGCCATATCGCAGCCGGCGCCGACGATGTCGTCGACGTCGCTGGCGTTGTCGATCCGATGGGTGAGGAAGCCCGAAAGCTTGAGCACATCCTCGGTGATCGAGCCCATCGGCACTTGCCAGGGATTGAATTCACCGAACTCGCCGCGCATCGCCACCAGCACCACGCAGCCGAAGCCGCAATTTTGCAGCAGTGAAAACATGTTGATGCAATTGCCGACGCCGCTCGATTGCATCAATAACGCCGCGCGCTGGCCGCCGAGCGCCGCGCCGGCGACAAGCCCGACGCCTTCTTCTTCAGTTGTCAGCACCACATCGGCAATATTCGGATCGTCCTGGCACAATTTGATGAGCCGGCTGTGTCCGGCGTCGGGCACATAGCCGACCTGGCGGATGCCGACGCGCTGGAACTGCGCATAGATCGCGTCCGGCCAAGAAAGCTCGCTGCGAGAGAGTTCACTATGTGTCGGGCTGTGCAAGAAAGGCCCCGGCTTTGTTACGGCGCGACAGCACGCTTTCGAAAATATCGTACGCTATCGAGACGGATCACGATAGCGGGGCGGCCAATCACTCCGTGTGGGCAATGCCGGCATCCTCGACCACCTTGGCCCAGCGTGTGATTTCCGATTGCAAAAACTTTTGCAGTTCGGGCACCGAACCGGTTCCGACCGGAATCAGGCCAAGCCCTTTCATGCGGGCGCGGATATCGTCCGAATTGACGATGGCGTTGATCTCGGAATTGAGCTTCGCCAAGACCGGTTCCGGCGTCTGCGCCGGCGCGATTACGCCTTGCCACGCGGCGGCGTCGTAACCCGGCACGCCGGCTTCGCTGAGCGGCGGCACGTCGGGGAGCGCGGCGACGCGTTGCTTGGTCGTCACCGCGAGCGCGCGAACTTTCCCGGCATTGATCAGCGGCAGCGCGGTGCTCATATCGCTGAACATCAATTGGATATATCCGCCCATCAGGTCATTGAGCGCAGGCGCGGTGCCGCGATAGGGCACATGCGTCATTTTGATGCCGGCCATGCTGGAGAAGAGAGCTGCGGCAAGATGATGGAAGGCGCCGATGCCGCCGGAGCCGTAACTCAAAGGTCTTTCTTTGGCGAGCTTGATGAGATCGGCGACGTCGTGAACCGGCAGCGCCGGATTGACGACGAGAACAAACGGCACTGTCGCAACCAGCGCGGTGAGTGCGAGATCCTTTGCCGGATCGTAAGGCAATGATTTGTACAGCGTTGCGTCGATCGCGAGCGACGACACCGCCATCATGATCGTGTAGCCATCGGCTGGCGACTTGGCGACGAAGTTTGTGGCGATGACAGTGCCGGCGCCGGGCCGGTTCTCGACGACAAAAGCCCGGCCGAGCCGCTGTTGCAGTCTCTCGGCAAGCAAACGGGCCAGGGTGTCGGTGCTGCCGGCCGGCGCGAATGGCACGATGAAGGTGACCTGACGGTCCGGATAGGCTTCGGCGTCAGCGGCGCTCTGCGCATGCGCGGCGCCGATTGCGAGAGCCGGCAGAGCGGCGGCGAGCAACGCGCGGCGCGACAGATCTATCATCCGATTTGGCCCGGTCTTTTTTGGCCCGGTCTTGGCTGCCATTGCTGCGCTCTCCCATTGCCTTTTTCTTAATGGTCTTTGACGGTTAGCAGGTGGTTATCTTGACCATAATCGGGCGGCCGCAGAATATCGAATCCCGAATCAGGTGAAATAGATGCGCCGCCCGACCTTTGCCATCGCTCTCTTTGTCGCGGCGCTGGTGCTCTCGAATGTGAAGCCGAGCTTCGCCTGCCAGGGCGACAAGGTTCTGCTCGCCGAAGACTTCTCAACCGCCGATGCGTCGTGGGGCGCGCAGAACGAAAATTTCTCCATCAAGGACGGTGCGGCCACAATCAAGCCCGACAGTCAGCGCGGCTACAAGGCGCTCGATAACGCCTTCCTGTTCGACGATGCCGATATTTGCGTGACGGTGACCGCGCTTGATATCGGCAAGCCCGAAGCCTCCGCCGGTGGGCTCGTGTTCTGGGCGCAGGATTACCGCAACGCCTATTTTCTTCTGCTGGCGACCAACGGCTATTACAAGATCGGCCGTTTGATGGACGGCGCGTGGGTCAATGCGCCGCTCGACTGGACGCAAACCGATGCCATCGTGCAGGGCGTCAACAAGCCCAATACGCTGCGTCTGACCATCAAGGGCCAATCGCTTACGGTCGAGATCAACGGCAAGCCCGGGGCCACATTGCGCGCCCAGTCGCCCGGCGCCTCGAGCCTGATCGGCCTTTATGCCGAGTCCGCCGACAGAGTGGACACCTGGAAGTTCAACGACCTCAAAGTGACCAACGTGAAGTGACCGCCTGGCCGGCGTCATTGCCGCTCCGAAACGGTGCGGAAACTCGGCCAATTGCCATTTCTTGACAGGGCGTTACGGGATCGTCATAAGAACGCCCGGTTAGCGCGCATTTGCTTTTGGCCCAGGCTGGGCATCTCGCCGCTAACTATCAGCAGAATCGACTGAAAGAAGCCGGTCCGGACTGCGAAGTCCGAGCATCGGAATTCGAACACGAGGAAAAAAAAGATGTTCGCGGTCTTCAAAACCGGTGGCAAGCAATACCGGGTTGCCACCGAGGATGTGCTCAAGGTCGACAAGATCAAGGGCGAACCCGGTGAAATCGTCGAGTTCGGCGAGGTTCTCGTCGTCGGTGGCGACAGCGTGAAGCTTGGTGCGCCTGTTGTTGCAGGGGCAACAGTTGCGGCCCAGGTGCTGGAACAGGGGCGCGGCGACAAGATCATCGCGTTCAAGAAACGCCGGCGTAAGAATTCGCGTCGTAAGATCGGCCATCGCCAGGAATTCACGCTCCTGCGCATCACCGAAATTCTGACCGACGGTCAGAAGGCGAGCAAGGAAGCCAAGCCGCGGCCGAAGCGCGCGTCGAAGCCGAAACCCGCAGTGGAAGCGGGCGCCGCGGAAGCCGCTGAAGGCGATGGCCCGAAGGTTGCCGCAAAGGGCAAAAAGGTTGCCGCAAAGGGCAAAACTGCGGCGGCCAAAGGCAAAAAGAAGTGATTTTGGAAAGTGACGCTTCTGTCACGAATCCTGTATAACCACCAGCTAGAGAGTTTCGGAGGCCAGCGATGGCACACAAAAAAGCAGGCGGATCCTCACGCAACGGCCGCGACTCGGCAGGCCAGCGTCTAGGGCTGAAGATTTTCGGTGGCGAAGCCGTGGTCGCCGGAAACATTATCGCGCGTCAGCGCGGCACCAAATGGCATCCGGGCCGCAATGTTGGCCTCGGCAAGGACCACACGTTGTTCGCGTTGGTCGACGGCAAGGTTGAGTTCCGTACCAAAGCCAAGGGCCGCATTTTCGTATCGGTACTTCCGATGACCGAGGCTGCGGCACAGTAATACGGTGGATCATATGAGGTCTGCCGGTATCCAGTCGAACCGGCGGACCCAGATGGGCTCCGATTAAGGGGGAGACCGGGATGCCGGCTCCCCCTTTCGGTTTTTCTGCAGGAGCCCAGGCGATGACTTTATCGAACTCAAAGCCTCCCGCAACGCGTGCTTGAGCGTTGCATTCCCGTTCTCGAGACCGAGCGGCTCGTGCTGCGCGCGCCGCGTCTTGCCGACGCGAAAGCCATCGCACGTCACGTGAACGATCGCCGCATCGCGGAGAATACCGCGCGTATTCCGCATCCTTACGGTGTGGCGGACGCCGAGCAATTTCTTGCCGAGGTCAATCGGCAAGACGGCAAAGCAACGTTCGCCATCGTGTTGAAAGGCGAAATCATCGGCATGTGCGGTCTCGAGCCGCGCGAAGCTGCCGCCGAGCTCGGCTATTGGCTCGGTGTGCCGTATTGGAATCGCGGTTATGGCACCGAAGCCGTGCGCGCGGTAATCGATCACGCGTTCGGCGATCTTGCGCACGATGCCTTGCAGGCCGGTGCGCGCGTGAGCAATCCAGCGTCGCGCCGCGTTCTGGAGAAGTGCGGCTTTCAATGGACCGGTGTCGGCCTCTACCGCATTCGCGCCATCAAATCCTCGGCGCCGCTCGACCGCTTCCGCCTCGACCGCGGCTTGTGGGCTTCGCTAAAGGCCTGGGGACGAGTCAAAGAGGTCGCGTAACAGCGACCTCGCTCCACCACACGATGTTACTGTCCCGCGTTTTGCGCGGCGGCAAAGAACGGCGCGAGCTTGTCGACCAAAGCCGGGCCGAAATGCGCCTGCGGATTCGACGGCGGATCGTGGTCCATCATTTCCCAGCCTTGGATCAGGACGCGGGCATGACTGAAGGCCTGGGCCAAATCCGCACCGCGATGCAGGCTTTGCCGGAAGAACGCGTCGCCGAAATAAGTCCAGTCGCGCTCCGGCGCACAGCCGAATGAGGTATGCGTTGCGTCGGCGGCCGTCAGCACGATGGTGGTGTCGTTGGCGAGCGGCGGCAGAAAGATCCCAGCGAAGCAGGCCGACACGATCACGACGCGGTTCTTGATGCCTTCGCCGTCAAGCGCGGCAGCGACCTGTTGCGGCGTGAGTTCGATGGTCTTGCCCGGCACTTGCAGAGCGAAGCCGGTTTGCTCGCCGTGCGAGGTCATGAAGAGGACGAGAACATCCTGATCCTTGTTCATGGCGCCGCCGATGGCGTGGACGGCGGCGGTGAAATTCTGCGGATCGGCGAGCGGCGCGGTGCCGAGCGTTGCGCGATTGTTGATCAGCTTGACGGTGCGATCCTTGATCGGCAGCACGCTGGCGATGGCGTCCAATCCGCCCTCGAGCTCCTTGATGAACACGTCCTGCTCGGCCCAGCCGGCGATGCCGAGCGCATAGATATTGGTTGCGTCTTTGCGCGGTGCGAGACGGGCAATCTCGGCTTTCAACAGTGCCGACTGCGCCTTTTCGAGCTGCGCGACCTGCGGCGGTACCGGCTCGCCGTATTTTTCGCGGTAATAGGCGTAAGCAACTTCCCACCAATTGGCGTCGCGCGCGTCGAAATCGGGGGGAACAAATACCGGCGCATGTGGCACGATCGCGTTGGCGGCGAAGAGCGCGACCCAGATCGCGGCTGCCGTGCCGAGCGCCCGCAGCCGCGATCGCTCCTCAAAGCTGCCGATGACGCAGGCCATGGCGCCGACCCACCAGCCGACCGCTAGGATGAAAATCACCGCGCCGGTGATCGGGCTCGACCAGATCGGACCCTCGGCCATGTCTGGCGCGAGCAGCGGAAAGCCGAGCCTGATCGCCGACGTCACCAGATCGGCCACGGCCGAAAGAATGAACATGGCCGAAAGCGCGGTGATGCGCGCGCCCGGACGCACGAACAACGCCGCGACGGCGAGTTCAAGCGCGATCCAGGCGACGACGGCGTTGAGACCGTAGGGATTGAACGCGTGCGAGGGAAACGCCGCGGCGAACTGCAGCAGGATACGGACGGCGGCGATCAGGATAGAAATGCCCAGCAGAACCCGCAGGCCGACGAGCTGCGGTTCGGCCGTCGTCCGCCAGACCGCGGCCCTTGCCGCCAGCTTCAAAACACTCCGCACCCGGCTGGTTCTCCGCGCAAAATCAGGACAAAATCGCCTGCCGCAATTTTGCATTTCCACACTATATCAGGCAGACGATGCCGGCCACCTTCTGCGAATGGCGATTGTGCCAAGGGCGGCAGCGCTTTACGTAGTTGAGTCATGAAGTTCCTCGACGAGGCCAAGGTCTATATCCGCTCCGGCGACGGCGGCAACGGCTGCATATCGTTCCGGCGCGAAAAGTTCATCGAGTTCGGCGGGCCCAATGGCGGCGACGGCGGCAAGGGTGGCGACGTTATCGCGATCGCGGTCGACGGCCTCAATACGCTGATCGACTATCGCTATCAGCAGCATTTCGCGGCCAAGAACGGCGGCGGCGGCATGGGCAAGGATCGCCACGGCGCCAATGGCCCGGACGCCGTGCTGAAAATTCCGGTCGGCACCGAGATCTACGAAGAGGACGGTGAGAGCCTACTCGCCGATCTCACCGAAGCCGGGCAGCGCATCGTGCTCGCGCGTGGCGGCAATGGCGGTTTCGGCAATGCCTATTTCAGGTCCTCGACCAACCGCGCGCCGCGCCACGCCAACCCCGGTCAGCTCGGCGTTGAAATGACGATCCGGCTGCGGCTCAAGCTGATTGCCGACGCCGGGATTGTCGGCCTGCCGAACGCCGGCAAATCGACCTTCCTTGCCGCCGTCAGCGCCGCCAAGCCGAAAATCGCCGATTATCCATTCACGACGCTGCATCCCCAGCTCGGCGTGGTCAATGTCGACGGTCGCGAATTCGTGCTCGCCGACATTCCGGGATTGATCGAAGGTGCGCATGAAGGCGTCGGTCTCGGTGACCAATTCCTCGGCCATGTCGAGCGCTGCCGCGTGCTGCTGCATCTGGTCGATGGCACGGAGCCCGATGCCGGTGCGGCCTATAAGACGGTGCGCGCAGAGCTGATGGCTTACGGGCACGAACTGACGGAAAAGCCCGAGATCATCGCGCTGAACAAGGCCGACGCCTTGAGTCCCGACGACGTCAAACAACAAGTAGCGCGGCTCAAGCGCGCGGCGAAAAAGACGCCGCTGGTGATTTCCGCGGTGAGCGGGGCCGGCGTCAACGAAGCGCTGCGCGCGCTGTTCAAGGTCATTGAGCAGGCGCGCAGGGGGGAGGCCGAGCCGAAAGTCGCCGACGCGGCCTGGCAGCCGTGATCGCGTGAGCAGGCATCTCATCGGGGGGCGTTCATGGCCTATACGTTTGTGCTCGTTCACGGCGCCTGGCATGGCGGCTGGTGCTGGCAGCGCGTCGCCGACCGGCTGCGCAACGGCGGCCATAGAGTATTTACGCCGACTTTGACCGGGCTTGGCGAGCGCTCGCATCTCCTGCAAACCGGCATCGATATCGGCACGCACATCACCGACGTGGTCAATGTGCTGAAATGGGA
This sequence comes from uncultured Alphaproteobacteria bacterium, assembly GCA_963746715.1. Taxonomy (GTDB): domain Bacteria; phylum Pseudomonadota; class Alphaproteobacteria; order Rhizobiales; family Xanthobacteraceae; genus BOG-931. Next base: position 558,683 of record CAVVCW010000015.1, read on the forward strand.
ACGGCTGAGCGATGTCGTGCTGTGCGGCCATTCCTATGGCGGCTTCGTCATTTCCGGCGTCGCCGAGCAAATGGCGTCCGCGATCCGCTCCATCGTGTTCCTCGACGCGTTCCTGCCGAACGACGGCGATACGACGCAGAACCTCACCAGCGCCGCCGTGCAAGACGCCATTCGTGGGGCGCTGACGAGCGGTGCGCTCGGTATGCCGCCGCGGCCCGCGGAATTCTTCGACGTCAATGCAGCGGACCGGGCCTGGGTGGACGGTCTCTGCACGCCGCAGCCGATCGGGACGTTCACCTATAAGATCGCGCTCACCGGCGCGCGCGAGAAGATTGCGCGCAAGACCTATATTCGCGCCGGAAATTACGCCAATCCCGGCTTCGACCGCGCGGTCGCAGCGGTGAAAGCCGATTCGTCCTGGCGCTTTCATGAAGTAGCGAGCGGCCACGACGTGATGGTCGATGCGCCGGAGCGCCTCACCGAGCTGCTGCTGGAAGCCGCGGCCTGAATCGCTCGAATTGCAACGAGCTGTCGCGCGCGATGCGGGGCAACAGATCGACTTCCCAATCGAGATATTCCTGCATCATCGCTTTCGTGTTGCCCGAGCGCTCATAGGGCTTGCGCCATTGATCGACCGCTTCGTCGGCCATTCTGGCTTCGGCCGAGAACGGCTGCCCCGCCGCGCGCCACGCCGCGTTACCGCCGGCGAGAGTGCGGACTGGCCCGTCGGTCAGAGCCTTTGCTTCGGTCACGGCCAGGCTTGCCAGCACGCCGTCCTCGGACGTGAGAACGAATGTGCCGCTGTGCGGGATCATCTTGAATGCACGATCGAGCCGCGTCCGGATCGCAAACCATGCGCCGGGAATGTGCGCGTGCAGATAATCGCGGCTCGTCGAAAGATCGACGACAGTCGTTGCCTCGCGCGCGAGCAGATCGCGCAGGCCGGCGCAATCGATTGTGGCGTCGTTTGAGACTTCGGCTTGAAGCATTGGCTGCGCCGGCCAGCCGGTTTCCGTTCCCGTCTCGACCAGCATGAATACGTCGGCATAGCCCATCTGCCGCAGCCACGATCCGGTCATCGCCGCGCGCACTTCGGCGTCGTCGACAAGCACGATGCGCGCGCCGAACGTGCCGACATATTGGTCGGTCGCTTGCACAAGCTGGCCGCCGGGCGCGGATATGGCGCCCGGTACATGGCCGGCTTCGTATTCGGCCGGATCGCGCACGTCGAAAACGTAAAGCGTGCGCTGGTCGTCTTTGCGCCAGGTCTCGAGCGTCGCGTGATCGATGCGCTTGACCCCGCAGCTCTCCGCGACGCGCTGCGCTGCCTTGCGCGCCCAATCGAGCGTGTTGCGCGAGACGTCCGGCGCGCGGCGGTTTTTCCCGCTGTCCGGGGTAAAGCCGGCGAGGCTCCAGCCCATGGTGCCGTTGCGTAGCGCCATGACTTTATTCGGCAGGCCGGCATTGATCAGCGACTGGGCGCCGATGATGCTGCGGGTGCGGCCGGCGCAATTGACGACGATCGTCGTTTCAGGCGACGGCGCGATTTCGCGGGCTCGCAGCACAAGTTCTGCGCCCGGCACATTGGTCGAAGTCGGGATCGAGACCCGCGAATATTCGTCGAACGGCCGGCTGTCGAGCACGACGAGGTCGGCACGCTCGCGGATCAGCTTTTCAAGCTCCGGCGCGGTGATATTGGGCGTGCCGTCGCTATGTTCGACATATTCGCCGAACGCCTTGCTCGGCACGAACACGCCCGAGAATAATTCAAATCCCGCCGCGCCCCAGCCCGCCACGCCGCCAGCAAGAATGCTGACATCGGTATAGCCGTTGCGCGTCAAGATCGCCGCAGCACGTGCCGCAAGGCCATCATTGTCATCGCACAATACGATGCGCGTGCTCCGGCGCGGCACCAGAGTGCGGAATTTCAGCTCGAGGCGGCTCAGCGGCACCGAGCGCGCCAGAAGCAGATGGTTCTGCGAGAAGATCAATTCCTCGCGCACATCGACGAGCGCGAACTCACCGCCGTCGCCGATCATATTCCGCAGATCGCGCGGGCTGACGGATTTAGTCACGTTGCGATTGCTTTCCGGATCAAGTCGCCTGTTGCGGCGTCATTTCCTTCACTTCGCCGGTCTTCAGGTCGAAACGCACGCGGTTGATGCGGTCGAGATTCGTTCCGGTCACCCGCACGAAGCGCGCGAAGTCAGGATAATCGATCGAATGGATCTTGCCGTCTTGATAGATGCCGGCCTCGCCGGGCATCAGCCGATATTTCTTCACCGGCTTGAGCTTGGCGTGTGCCGAGTCGCTGCCGTCGTCCTCGCGCTCCCATTCGGTCATCTCGGTGTAATGGGTGGCCTGACCGTAGATGGCCCATGACTTGCCGTGATCGTGCGGTTGCGAGACACGAGCTTTGTCATTGATATGGGCGAGGATTTGAAAGCCGAGCTTGGGATCTTCATAGAGAACATGCAGGCCGCGCGCCGCCTCTTCGCAATGCTTGCGGACGAAGTCCGGGTTCTGCAAGAGCTCCTCAAGATGCGTGCGCACCTCCTCGCGGCCTTGCGGTCCGGGATCGCGGGCGAGGATGGAACGACAATCCGAAATGAACTGGTCGAGCTCATAAGCCATTGCGGTTACTCCCTGAAAATCGCTGCCTGGAGCGTTGTTGGCGTATTTTCGCGCATCGTCGCGGCCGGCGCCAGCCCTCACGGCGGGCCGATTTGAAGCAGTAACAGGCCCTTTGGCTCGGGCGCCGTCACCGCTACATTGAGCGGCATGTCTGGTCTCGATCGCATGTTCGGGTTGCCGCCGACCAACGAGCGGCCGCGCAACGTACGGCTGGATACGCTGGTCCGGCTACGTTGGCTCGCGGTGCTCGGCCAGTTCGCGGCGGTTTTGGTGGTGCATTTCGGCCTCGAGTTCGAAGTGCCGATCTGGCCCTGCGTGGCCGTCATTGCGCTTGCCGCGCTTTTGAACGTCGCGCTGCGGGTGAGCTTTCATCAGACCCAGTGGCTCGAGCCGGACCGCGCGGCGTGGTTGCTTGGCTTCGACGTCGCCGAACTGACGGCGCTGCTTTATCTCACCGGCGGCTTGGAGAATCCGTTTTCCTTCCTGCTGCTCGGTCCGGTGCTGATCTCGGCGACGGCATTGCCGCCGCGCATGACCTTGTTGATCGGCACATTCGCGATGGTCTGCGCTACGGCGCTGGTATTCCTGCATTACAATCTGCCGTGGGACGCCGACGATCCGCTGGAACTGCCGGAAATCTATATGGTCGGCGTCTGGCTCTCGATCCTGCTCGCGATCGGCTATATCGGCGTTTACACTTGGCAGATCGCGGAAGAGGCGCGGCAATTGTCGGATGCGCTTGCGGCGACCGAACTGGTCTTGGCGCGCGAGCAGCACCTGTCCCAACTCGACGGTCTTGCCGCCGCTGCAGCGCATGAACTCGGCACGCCGCTCGCCACGATCACCGTCGTGATCCGTGAAATCGAGCGCGCGCTCGAAGCCAATTCGCCCTATGCCGATGACGTGAAATTGCTGCGCGAACAGGCCCAGCGCTGCCGCGAAATCCTGGCTAAGATCACCGAACTGCCGACCGGCGAGCCGTTCGACCGTATGCAGGTTTCAGCGCTGATCGAGGAAGCCGTTGCGCCGCACCGTAATTTCGGCGTCACCATCGGCGTCACCTACCCGCCGGACCGCGCCGCCGAGCCGGTCGGGGCGCGCAATCCGGCGATCCGCTATGGGCTCGGAAATTTGATCGAGAACGCCGTCGATTTTGCCCACAGCCGGGTCGAGATTTTCGCGCAATGGTCCGCGGACGCAGTCAGCATTGTCATCAGCGACGATGGGCCCGGTTTCGCGCCCGAGGTCGTCGATCGTATCGGCGCGCCTTATGTCACCCACCGGCGGCCCGGCTCGCGCGGGCCGGACGGTGATGACGATACTGTGTTCGGGCTGGGTTTGGGTTTTTTCATCGCCAAAACGCTTCTGGAGCGCTCCGGCGCCAAGCTTTCGCTGACAAATCAGCTACCGCCGCTGCATGGCGCCACCGTTAGCGTTACCTGGAGCCGAGCCGACTTCGAACGCCCGATTGCGATGCCGCCCCTTGAGCCGGCCGAGCAAACTTCTTAAGTTTTGTAGATCGGGCGACGACCCAGACGGAGATTTGCGTCGATGGAGCAGATGGTCATGAATACTGCTGCAACCAGTGCGTCGCCGAGCCCGGTTTCGACCGAACGTACGCTTCTTATCGTCGAAGACGACAAGTCGTTTTTGCAGCGCCTGGCCCGCGCCATGGAAGGCCGCGGCTTTTTGGTAACAACGGCGGAATCGGTCGCCGACGGATTGTTGCAAGTCGAGAAAGCCGCCCCTGCCTTTGCCGTCGTCGACATGCGGCTCGGCGACGGCAACGGGCTCGACGTGATTTCGGCGATGAAAAAGCGACGGCCGGAAGCGCGCGCCATCATTCTCACCGGCTACGGCAATATCGCCACGGCGGTGAACGCGGTGAAGCTCGGGGCGGTCGATTATCTGGCCAAGCCGGTCGATGCCGATGATGTGGTTGCGGCATTGCTCGCGATCGACAACAAAAAGATCGAGCCGCCGGAGAATCCGATGTCGGCGGACCGCGTGCGCTGGGAGCACATCCAGCGTATTTACGAATTGTGCGGGCGCAATGTCTCGGAAACCGCGCGCCGCCTCAACATGCACCGCCGCACCTTGCAGCGCATTCTCGCCAAACGGGCGCCGAAATAGCGCGACGGCTTCGCGGAAGCGGTGTCGTTAACGGACGACTAACTGCAACCCGAAGCTGGCTGCGGCGCGGCGTCATGCCGTGAATGATTCAAATTTTATCGATTCGTTTAAATAAAATTTGCGCCGCGCTCGCCTATGAAAGAGCAAGCATATTGGTGCAATTACGAAGGTCGCATGCTCGACGCGGAACGATCATTGCAAGCAAGTGGCGAGAGCCCGACGCAAGCGAGCGGCGGCAGCCCGGCTGCTGCACCGCAGGCGGCGGAAGCTTCCGCTTTGCCGCGTCTTCTCGTCATCGACGACGATTACCTGCATCGCAAGATTATCTGCCGTGTCGCGGCCAAGGCCGGCTACGCGCCGGCGGGAGCCGGGACCTACGACGAGGCGACAAAGCTCGCGCTCGAAAACGCGTTCGATTGCATCAGCCTCGATTTGTCGCTCGGCCAGCACGGCGGCATCGAAATGTTGCACTATCTTCGCGGTATCGGCTGCAAGGCGCCGATCATCATTATCAGCGGCGCCGATCAGGCCACCGTCCACGAAACCTTGCGGGCGGCCAAGTCGCTCAATCTGGATATCCGCGAGACGGTTCTGAAACCCGTCGATCTCGATATGCTGCGCTATAGTTTCGAGCGCATTCGGGCGCAGCCGCACACGTCGGTCGCAGCCGCGTGAGCATGATCCGGAAAAGTGGAAGCCGGCTTTCCGAAAAGATCATGCTCAATCAAAAATCATCCCAATTAAAACGTTTCGCCGGAATAGGGTCCTTGCGGATCGTTGAGCGCTTGTAGCCGCAACGCCGCGGCATGGGCGAAACGCAGCATGATCGCTTTGCGCGTGGCCGCGGGCAGCCGGTGTTCGGGCGCTTCGCTCATGATCGAGGCCCCGAACGCATCGGCCACGATCAGCCCGGCATCGGGCGGAAAAATCTCACAGGGCACATCCACGATGGTGGCGAAGAAAAGCCGGTCGCAGTGCTGCCGGTAATCGGTCCATTTCTGATCGGCGCGGAAATCGGCCACCGACGATTTGATTTCGACAATGATGATTTCGCTGTCGCCGCCGAGCGCCACCAGGTCGGCGCGCCGGCCCGACGGCAATGGCAATTCGGCGACCACGCAATAACCGAGCGCATGCAGATAGCGCGCGGTACCGCGCGCAATGACTAAAGCCGTCGGCGATTGCCGGCCATCGACCGGTACGGCCACCGCCAATGAAGTGAGGCCCATCGTAAGGATCCCTGGCAAAGGCAAATTCGAGAGCGGACGACACGCGAGCTTAGCCACGCCACAGACCCCAACACAGCACCCCAACACAGCGCAACCGGCCGTTCATTCTGCCGCGGCGGCACGCTCCGGGAAAGCCCCCGCCAGACCTTCACGCGAGGGTTTGATCACGCCCCGCTCGGTGATCAGGCCGGTGACGAGCCGTGCCGGCGTAACGTCAAAGCCGTAATTCGCAACCGGCGAGCCATCCGGCACGATGCGCACCGTTTCAATGCGGCCATCTTTGGTGCGCCCGGTCATGGTCGCGACTTCGTCGGCGCTGCGCTCCTCGATCGGAATCTCGGCGATGCCGTCGGCCACTGTGAAGTCGATAGTCGGCGAGGGCAGCGCGACATAGAACGGCACGTTATTGTCGTGCGCGGCGAGCGCTTTCAGATAAGTTCCGATCTTGTTGCAGACGTCGCCGTTCGCGGTGACGCGATCGGTGCCGACGATCACGATGTCGACGAGCCCGTGCTGCATCAGATGGCCGCCGGTATTGTCGGCGATCACGGTATGCGGCACGCCGTGATGGCCGAGCTCCCAGGCGGTGAGCGAAGCGCCCTGATTGCGCGGCCGTGTCTCATCGGCGAAGACATGGATGGGAATGCCCTTGTCGAAAGCCGTATAGATCGGCGCAGTCGCGGTGCCGAAATCCACCGCGGCAAGCCAGCCGGCATTGCAATGGGTCAGCACATTGACGCGCTCGCCAGTCTTTTTCCGCCGCGCGATGATTTCGATCAGCGGCAGGCCGCTTTGCCCGATGGCCTTGTTGATCGCGATGTCTTCTTCGGCGATTTCGGCGGCGCGCTTATAGGCAGCCGCGGTGCGTTCGCCGCGCGGGCGGTTGCGCGCCAGAGCCACCATTTCGTCGAGCGCCCATTTCAGATTGATCGCGGTCGGCCGCGTCGCCAGCAAAGTCGCATAAGCGGACTCCAACGCCGCGTCGGAGGCGTCCGCGTGCAGCGCAAGGCACATGCCATAGGCCGCGGTCGCGCCGATCAGCGGTGCGCCGCGGATCACCATGGCGCGGATCGCGTGCGCGACGTCCTCGAGCGTGGTCAGCCGCACGGTCACGAGGCGATGCGGTAGCGCGGTCTGATCGATCACCCCGACCGACCAGCCGTCCGGCTCGAGCCAGATCGTGCGCATGGATTTACCGGCAACTTTCATGTGCTTCACCTAGCAGATTTGGGCAGGCTGTCGATCCCTAACTCACTTGCTCATCCGGCAAGGTTGCCGCAATGTTGCACGAACAAAAATTTGCCGGAGACGCCGATGGCTATCGATTACGAGGCCGAATACAACAATCGCGCCCGTGTGCCCGAGCACGCGGAGATTTTTGCGCGCTGGATCCGGCAGGCCGAAGACTATCGCGCCGAAGCGCTGAAAGCCGCGCGTGCTGAGCTTGGCCTGTCCTATGGCGACACGCCGCGGCAAGTCATTGATCTGTTTTTCTCGACAGCGGGCGAAGCGGCGCCGCTCGCGATCTTCGTCCACGGCGGCTGGTGGCGTTCGCTTGACGCCTCGATGTTCAGCCAGATGGCGCGTGGCCTCAATGCGCAGGGCGTGACGGTTGCCGTTGCCGGCTACGATCTGTGCCCGAATGTCGCCATCGCCGACATTATCGAGCAAGTCCGCCGTGCCTGTCTGTTCATGTGGCAGCGTTATAATCGGCCGATGCTGCTGGTCGGTCATTCCGCCGGCGGCCATCTCGCCAGCGCCATGGTGGCGACCGATTGGCCGGCACTTTATCCGAAAGCGCCGGCGGACTTGGTCCCTGCAGGCTATGCAATATCCGGCGTGTTCGATCTCGCGCCGCTGGTCGGCATCAGCGTCAATCAAGATCTGAAACTTGACGCTGCCGCAGCACGCAATGTCTCGCCGCTCTATTGGCCGATCAGGCCGGGACGCGTCTTCGATGCGGTCTGCGGCGGGCTTGAATCCGACGAGTTCAAACGGCAGAGCCATACGCTTGCCGGAACATGGGGAAAGGCCGGCGCTACAACTCGCTCCGGGGAGATCGCAGGCACCAACCATTTCACCGTGATTGATGCGCTCGCCGACCCGCAGAGCGCGATGACAGCGCGTGTTGCTGAGCTCGCACGAAATATTAGGGCTTGAGCATGATCCCGAAAGGTGGATTCCGGTTTTCGGAGAAGATCATGCTCCAACAAAAAAGCTACGCCGCTACGGCGTAGCCGCCGGGCCGACTTTGTTTGGCACGAGCAACACGCAAGCCGAAGCGACAAAGATCAGAGCGAAGCCGATCATGTCGGGCGTGGTCGGCACTTCGCCGAGGATCAAATACGATTGCACGATTCCGACCACTGGAACCGCAAGCACGCCGAGCGATGCGGTCACCGCGGGCAAGCGCTTCATCGCCGGGAACCACAGCGCATAAGCAACGCCGTTGCCGACCACGCCGGTCCAGACCGTGGCGAAAGCCCCGCCGGTCTGCAGGCCGTGAAGCACGAGGTGGCCGTCGACGATATACATGCAGGCCGTCAGCGAGACGAAAGCGATGGTCATCTGCCAACTCGCCAGCGCCAGCGGATCGAGCTCGATATGGGCCCATTTCACATAGACCGTGCCCGCGGCCCAGCTCACGCCGACGCCCAAGGCCAAGATGATGCCGAGCGGCACGCCGCTTCCGGTCAGCGGATAGATCAGGATCGAAAGCCCGGCGACGCACAGGATCAGCGCGGTCCATTGGATGCGGCTCGGGCGCTCGCCAAGAAACGGCCAAGCCAGGAGCACCGACCAGATCGGCATCGTATAGGCAACGATCGTCACCCGCGATGTCGACGCGGCAAGCTGGGCGAAAGCGCTGAACAGGCTGAAGCCGGTAATGTTCAGCGACGCCGCCACGACGACGTGGACGAAGGCTTTAGTCGAGGGCAGCCGCAAACTGCGCCGCATCACGATACAGAGCAGATAAAGCGTCAGCGCACCGAGTGCGGCCGCCACCGCGCGCATGCTCAGCGGCGGGATTTCCTCGAGCGCCACTTTCATCAGCGGCCATGTTGTGCCCCAGATGAAGCACAACGCGACCAACATCAGCCGTGCCCCGACATCACTGCCGCCACGCGCGCCGTCAGGAGCGCCGCGCACCGGGTTGGCATTTTCGGCGGAGATGTTCACGGCAAGCGCTCCCGGCGCAGCACTTACGGCGCCTTCGGTCCGGCGCCGAGGAACCAGTCTACAATTTGTTCGCCGGTCCAGAACAGCACGTCATGTTTCTTGCGGATGGTCTCGAAAATGCGGCGGAAGTATTTGGCGCGATGCGGTGCGCCCATGATGTAGGGATGCACCGCCATCGCCATGATGCGCGCGGAATCGGCGGCATCGTCATAGATCTGGTCGAACTGATCGAGCGCGCGCTCGCAATATTCCGACGCCTTGTGGTGCTGGATCAGCATCATGGCGACGTCGTTGCATTCCTGCGTATAGGGCACATTGAGGATCGGCTTGCCGCGCGTCTTCAGCCAGACCGGCTGGTCGTCGAGCACCCAGTCGGCGACATAATCGTAACCTTCCTCGGCCAGTACGTCGGGTGTTTCCCAGGTCTCGGTGAGGCCGGGGCCGAGCCAGCCGCGCGGCGGCTTGCCGGTCGCCTTGGTGATGACCTCACGCACCTTGCGGATATCGGCACGCTCGTTCGGCACCTTCTGCAAATTACGCTGGGTGAAACCGTGGCCAATGAATTCCCACTTCCGTTCGACCGCGGCCTGCACGATTTGCGGATAAGCGGGGAGCGCCGAGCCGTTGATGGCGATAGTACCCGGAATGGCGAACTCGTCGAAAATTTTGATGAAGCGCCAGAAGCCGACGCGATTGCCGTATTCGTGCCAAGCCCAGTTTGGCACGTCCGGCATCGGTGAGCCTCCGGCCGGCGGGGTGAGCACCGTGCGCGGCATGGTCTGCAACGGATCCCATTCCTCGACATTGACGATCACCCAGATCGCCATGCGCGCGCCGTTGGGCAATTTCAGCGGCGGCCTCTGGGTAATCGGCGAATAGGTCAGCCGGTCGGTCGGCAACATCGGCTTCTTGGTTTTGCGCGCCGTTGGCTTCTTCGTCACGGGCTTTGCCATTGCGGAATTTTTCTCTCGTTTCAACACAAGCATCGCATCAGGCGGGGGCGACTGTCTCGCCTGCGGGAGGATGTTTCGTCACGATGGTGCCCAGCACCGTCAATGCCACAGCGCACAAGCAGAGCGGCACGAACGCGGTCCACGGTTGCCCGGTCGCATCCCATAGCGCGCCGCAAATTGTCGGAATGACAATGGCGCAGGCATAGGCGATCGTGAGCATGCCGGCCGCGGTGCGCGCAACGTCGGCGGGTTTGGCGAGGATCGGAACCAAAGTCATGATCGGTGTGAATGTCATCGCCGTCGCGAAACCGATGAAAATCGCCGCAACGATGATCGCAAAGCTCGTCGGCGCCACGATGATGGCCAGCATCGCCACCAGCAGTAATGGACCGAAGATCAGGAACGGCCAGGCCCGCCGTTGCAGGCGGCCCGACATTGCGAACAGAAGCACAAGCGCCACCAGCTGCGATCCGTTGAGCCAAGCTAGGGTAGGACCTAACAGATCGGCTCTGCCTTTGCCGGCTACATAATCGCCGAGAAAGGCGTTGATCGCGAAATAGGGACTGTTGTTGCTGCCGAAGGCGAGACCGAGCAGCCAGACCAGCGGATCTCTGAAATCGGGCCACCACAAAGTTGTTGTGGTCTTCGCGGCGCTGCCGCCGGGGCGCCGTGGGCGCAGCAGTAAAAACAGCGGTACGATCAGGAGCGCCGGCACCGCCCAGACGATGAGATTGAGCCGCCACGACCCGCCAACGAGCGGCAGGATCGTGGAAATCGTGAGCAACGGCGGGAAGGTCGCGCCCATCATCATGCCGCTGGTATAGGCGATGGTGGCGAGCGCGATGCGGTGCGGCGTCCATTCGCGCACCAGGACCGGCAGGCTCGGCTGCATGATGGCGACGCCGAAGCCGGTCGCAAGCGCCGCGGCATAGAGCGTCCACACGTCGACCGCGCCGGCACGCGCCGCGCCGGCGAGCGCCGCGATCACCATGCCGGCGACGACCGCGCGGATTGGCCCGATCCGCGCGATCATCAGCGATCCCGGGATCGCGGCGAGCGCGAACAGCAACAGCGGCAGTCCGACCAGAAGCCCGACCTGGGTCTCCGTCATGTGCAATTCACTGTGCACCAGCGGGATCACCGGCGGCATGGCGAGGATGGTCATGCGCATGGCGACGCCGCAGAGCCACAGCGCGCTCATCGTTTTGACGATGCGGCCGGTCGAGATTTCGGCGGGGTTTCCGGCAAGGAGCATGAAGGCGGACTTCGTGTTGGCGGCGGACGGTGCATCAGTGCAGCCATCGCCGCAAGCAAGACGCCGGCGATGCAGGGTGGGCAAATTTGCGCGGGCTTGATGTGGAGGCTTCGGCAACAGCCTTGGCATGGGGTTGGCAACAGGCTTGGCAAGTGACGGGAACGAAGATAGAACGCATCGAATTGCGGCAGTCCAGAACCCGCGGATCAAGCCACCGGATCGCGCAATGTCCGACCTCGCGGCGGCACAGGATATCCTTCGCAAAACTTTCGGTTTCTCGGCATTTCGGCCCGGTCAGGCCGAAATCGTCGGAGCCGTCCTCGATGGCCGTGATGTGCTTGCGGTGATGCCGACCGGCAGCGGCAAGTCGCTGTGCTACCAGCTTCCGGCTTTGGCGCGCGGCGGCCTGAGCGTCGTGGTGTCGCCGCTGATCGCGCTGATGCGCAATCAGGTCGCGCAATTGCGCGGCTATGGCGTCGCCGCTGCGGCGCTCAATTCAGCCAATGATGCATTCGAAAATCGCGCGGTGCTCGAAGACCTCGCGCGCGGTGAGCTGCGGCTCCTCTATGTCGCGCCGGAACGCCTGCTCAAGCCCGAGACGCTCGATCTGCTCAAGCGCGCCAAGGTCACGATGCTGGCGGTCGACGAGGCGCATTGCATTTCGCAATGGGGCCACGACTTCCGTCCCGAATATGCGGCGCTCGGAACGGTGCAAGCAACGCTCGGCCAAAATGGTTCGAGCGATCTGCAGACTGTAGCCTTCACCGCGACGGCGGACGCCGCGACGCGCGCCGACATCGTGCAAAAGCTGTTCGGCAAGCCGCCGGAGGTGTTCGTCCACGGCTTCGACCGGCCCAATCTGCGATTGGCGATGCAAGCCAAGGCCTCCGGCCGCAAGCAGATTCTGGACTTTGTCAAAAGCCGCCAAGGCCAAAACGGCATCGTCTATTGCGCGTCGCGGCGCAAGACAGAGGAGATCGCCGATTATCTGCGCGACCAAGGCGTGACTGCACTGTCCTATCACGCCGGCATGGAGCCTGCCGCGCGTTCGCGCCATCAGGATACGTTCTTGCAGGACGACGGCGTCGTCATGGTCGCCACCGTCGCCTTCGGCATGGGAATCGACAAGCCGGATGTGCGGTTCATTCTGCATGCCGACATGCCGGCCAATATCGAAAGCTATTATCAGGAGATCGGCCGCGCCGGCCGCGACGGGCTTCCCGCGGACACGCTGACGCTCTATGGGCTGGGCGACATCCGGCTGCGCCGCTTGCAGATCGACGACGGCGACGCGTCCGACGAGCAGAAGCGCATCGAGCGTCAGCGGCTGAGTGCACTGGTGTCGCTGTGCGAATCGCCACGCTGCCGGCGGCAGACCTTGCTCGCTTATTTCGGCGAGAGCGTTCAGCCCTGCGGGCATTGCGATGTTTGTTGCGACGGCGCCGAACTGATCGACGGCACCATCGCCGCGCAGAAGGCGATGTCGGCGATCCTGCGCACCGGTTCGCGCTTCGGCACCGAACATCTGACCAAGATCCTGATCGGCGAGCCTAGTGACGCGATCGCAAAATTCGGTCACGACAAGCTGCCGACCTTCGGCGTCGGCAAGGAATATGGCGTGCAGGAATGGCGCGCGATCTTCCGCCAGCTCAATGGCGCGGGCGTCATCACGCTCGACGTCACTGGTTTCGGTACTTGGTCGGTGAGCGAGGCCGGCCGCCGTGTGCTCAAAGGCGAAGACAAGATCACGCTGCGCAAGGACACGCTCAAATCGAGCCGCAAAACGGCGCGCGCCAGAGCCAATGCCGTGGCGTTCGCGGAAGGAGCCGTGGGCGATCAGGAATTGTTCGAAGCGTTGCGCAAGCGGCGGTCGGATCTCGCCAAGGAGCAGCGCGTCGCCGCCTATGTCGTCTTTGCCGACAAGACCTTGATCGACATGGTCCGGCTCAGGCCGCGCAATGCGAGTGAGATGAGCCTGGTGCACGGTGTCGGCGAGGCCAAGCTTCGCCAATATGGCGAGCTCTTTCTCGACACCATCCGCCAGCACGCCGCGGCCGGTTCCTGATTGCTGGATTTCCGGCGCCGCATCGGCCGATTTTCCGCATGTCCCGTTGTTGCACCGCAATTGCCGCTATGTTAGCAACGCGGCGATTTCGTTTGAGGGCGGTACAGGGACTGCGCCGGACGAAATCCAAGTTCTTGCTGAACCAAGTCCAGCTTCAATTTCAAGGACTTGTTGCCGGCCATCCGGGCCGGTTGCGGGGCTTGCGGAAATGCTCCACAAGAACGCCGAACCGGCAGCGAACGAGCAGAATTTTGGCCACTGAAGAACCCATCATTTCCGGCATGGCGGGCCGCTACGCCACCGCGCTGTTCGACCTCGCCAAGGAGGCGAACGCGATCGACTCGGTGCAGGCCGATCTTGCGCGCTTCGATGCGTTGATCGCCGGGAGCGCCGATCTGTTGCGGCTGGTGCGCAGCCCCGCTTTCACCACCGACGAACAGCTGCAGGCGCTGACTGCCGTGCTCGACCGCGCCGGCATCGGCGGCCTTTCCGGAAATTTCCTCAAGCTCGTGACGTCCAATCGCCGCCTATTCGCGGTGCGCGACATGATCAGGGCCTTCAGCGAACTCGTCGCCCAGCACAAGGGCGAAGCGACCGCGCAAATCACGGTCGCCGAACCGCTCAAGAATGAACACGCACAAGCGCTCCGCGCTGCGCTTAAGTCGGTGAGCGGCAAGAACGTCGCTCTCGATATCAACGTCGATCCCGCCATCATCGGCGGACTCATAGTCAAGCTCGGTAGCCGCATGGTCGACACCTCGCTGCGCACCAAGCTCAACGCGATCAAGCACGCGATGAAAGAGGCTCGCTAATGGACATCCGCGCCGCTGAAATTTCCGCAATCCTCAAGGACCAGATCAAGAATTTCGGCCAGGAAGCCGAGGTTTCCGAAGTCGGCCAGGTGCTGTCGGTCGGTGACGGCATCGCGCGCGTCTACGGTCTCGACAATGTGCAATCCGGCGAAATGGTCGAATTCGAAAGCGGCGTGCGCGGCATGGCGCTCAATCTCGAAAGCGACAATGTCGGCATCGTGATCTTCGGCTCCGACCGCGAGATCGCGGAAGGCCAGACCGTCAAGCGCACCCGCGCCATCGTTGAAGTACCGATCGGCAAGGGCCTGCTCGGCCGCGTCGTCGACGCGCTCGGCGACCCGATCGACGGCAAGGGCCCGATCAAGGCGGATAAGAAGGCGCGCGTCGACGTCAAGGCGCCGGGCATCATTCCGCGCAAGTCGGTGCACGAGCCGATGGCGACGGGACTCAAGGCCATCGACGCGCTGATCCCGATCGGCCGCGGCCAGCGCGAACTGATCATCGGCGACCGCCAGACCGGCAAGACCGCGATCGCGCTCGACACCATCCTCAATCAGAAGGCGCTCAACGCCTCTGGCGACGAGAAGATCAAGCTCTACTGCGTCTATGTCGCGGTCGGGCAGAAGCGCTCGACGGTGGCGCAATTCGTCAAGGTGCTCGAGGAGCAGGGCGCGCTCGATTATTCGATCATGGTCGCGGCCACCGCGTCCGACCCGGCGCCGATGCAGTATCTGGCGCCGTTCGCCGGCTGCGCCATGGGCGAATATTTCCGCGACAACGGCATGCACGCCGTCATCATCTATGACGATCTGTCGAAGCAGGCCGTCGCGTATCGCCAGATGTCGCTCTTGCTGCGGCGGCCGCCGGGCCGCGAAGCTTATCCGGGCGACGTGTTCTATCTACATTCGCGGCTTCTCGAGCGCGCTGCCAAGATGAACGACGAGAACAAGGGCGGCTCGCTCACCGCGCTGCCGGTCATCGAGACGCAAGCCAACGACGTGTCGGCCTATATTCCGACCAACGTCATTTCCATCACCGATGGGCAGATCTTCCTCGAGACCGACCTGTTCTATCAGGGTATCCGGCCGGCGGTGAATGTCGGCCTCTCGGTGTCGCGCGTCGGCTCGGCGGCGCAGACCAAGGCGATGAAGAAAGTCGCCGGCCGCATCAAGGGCGAACTCGCGCAATACCGTGAAATGGCGGCCTTCGCGCAGTTCGGCTCCGACCTCGACGCCACCACACAGCGGCTTCTTGCCCGCGGCTCGCGTCTCACCGAACTCCTCAAGCAGCCGCAATTCTCGCCGCTGAAAATGGAAGAGCAGGTCTGCGTGATCTATGCCGGCGTCAACGGCTATCTCGATCCGCTGCCGGTCAATCGCGTGCGCGCCTTCGAGGACGGCCTGCTCGGCGTGCTGCACAGCCAGCATGGCGACATCCTCAACGCGATCCGCGATTCGCGCGATCTCGACGACGCGACCGCGGGGAAGCTTAAGGCCGCAGTCGAAAGCTTCGCAAAAACCTTCGCGTAATGACATTCACTGAACGACTTTCGCGTGAGCGCATCGCAATAGATCGAGCCTCGGATGCCGTCGCTTAAAGACCTGCGTAACCGCATCGCCGCCACCAAGGCGACGCAGAAGATCACCAAGGCCATGCAGATGGTCGCGGCGTCGAAACTGCGCCGCGCGCAGGCGACCGCCGAGGCGGCGCGGCCTTATGCGTCGCACATGGACAAGGTGCTCGGCAATATCGCGGCCTCGGTCGCGGGGCTTGATACCGCGCCGCGGCTGTTGCGCGGCAGCGGTAGCAATCAGAAACATCTGCTCCTGGTCTGCACCGCCGAACGTGGCCTGTGCGGCCCGTTCAATACCGCGATCGTGCGGCTCGCCCGTGAGCGCGCGTTCGCGCTGGCCGCCGAGGGCAAAGAGGTCAAATTCTTCTGCGTCGGCCGCAAAGGCTACGATCAGATCCGCCGTCAATTTCCGACCCAGATCGTCGAACTGGTCGATCTGCGTTCGGTGCGGGTGCTGCATTTCGAGAATGCCGAACAGATCGCGCAGAAGATCATCGCGCTGTACGACAAGTTCGAGTTCGACGTCTGCACGCTGTTCTATTCACGCTTCCGTTCGGTGATCGCGCAAATCCCGACGGCGCAGCAGATCATTCCGCCGGTCTTCGACGCCGGCACCGCGAATGCCTTGAACGGGGCGGTCTACGAATTCGAGCCGGATGCCGAAGACATTCTCCAGGAACTACTGCCGCGTAATCTCGCCGTTCAGATCCTGCGCGCGCTCCTGGAAAACTCTGCTTCGTTCTACGGCGCGCAAATGTCGGCGATGGACAATGCCACGCGCAATGCCGGCGACATGATCCGCAAGCAGACACTCACCTATAACCGCACGCGTCAGGCGATGATCACCAAGGAACTGATCGAGATCATTTCCGGCGCGGAAGCGCTGTAACGCTTTCTCGAAGAGGACAACATGGCTCAGCAAGTCGGACACATCACGCAGGTCATTGGCGCCGTCGTCGACGTGCACTTTGAAGAAGGCCTGCCGCCGATCCTCAACGCGCTCGAAACCACCAATCAGGGCCATCGCCTGGTGCTCGAAGTCGCCCAGCAGCTTGGCGAGAACACCGTGCGCACCGTCGCCATGGATACCAGCGAAGGCCTGGTGCGCGGCCAGGAGGTGAGGGATACCGGCGCGCCGATCTCGGTGCCAGTCGGCGCCGGATTGCTCGGCCGCATCATCAATGTCATCGGCGAGCCGGTCGACGAAGCCGGCCCCGTGAAGGGCGAAGCGATACGCGCCATCCATCAGGAGGCGCCGAAATATACCGATCAATCGACCGAGTCGGCGATCCTGGTTACCGGCATCAAGGTCGTCGACCTGCTCGCGCCTTATGCCAAGGGCGGCAAGATCGGTCTGTTCGGCGGCGCCGGCGTCGGCAAGACCGTGCTGATCATGGAATTGATCAACAATATCGCCAAGGCGCACGGCGGTTATTCGGTGTTTGCCGGCGTGGGCGAGCGCACTCGCGAGGGCAACGACCTCTATCACGAGATGATCGAGTCCAAGGTCAACAAGGACCCCAAGGAAGGCTCGGTTGAAGGCTCAAAGTGCGCGCTGGTCTATGGCCAGATGAACGAACCGCCGGGCGCTCGCGCCCGCGTTGGCCTCACCGGGCTGACGGTCGCCGAATATTTCCGCGATCAGGGCCAGGACGTGTTGTTCTTCGTCGACAACATTTTCCGCTTTACCCAGGCCGGCTCGGAAGTGTCGGCGCTGCTCGGCCGTATTCCTTCGGCGGTGGGTTATCAGCCGACGCTGGCAACCGACATGGGCGCGCTGCAGGAGCGCATCACTACGACGCAGAAGGGCTCGGTCACTTCGGTGCAGGCGATTTACGTGCCGGCCGACGACTTGACCGACCCGGCGCCGGCAACCTCGTTCGCGCATCTGGACGCAACCACGGTGCTGTCGCGCGACATCGCGGCGAAGGGCATCTATCCGGCCGTCGATCCGCTCGATTCCACTTCGCGCATGCTGTCGCCGCTGATCGTGGGCGAGGAGCATTATCAGGTGGCGCGCAACGTGCAGCAGGTGCTGCAACGCTATAAGGCGCTGCAGGACATCATCGCCATTCTCGGCATGGATGAGCTCTCCGAAGAGGACAAGATCACGGTCGCGCGCGCCCGCAAGATCGAGCGCTTCCTGTCGCAGCCGTTCCACGTCGCCGAAGTGTTCACCGGCTCGCCCGGCAAGCTCGTCGACCTGCAGGACACGATCAAAGGCTTCAAGGGCCTGGTCGAGGGCAAATACGACAACCTGCCTGAAGCTGCCTTCTACATGGTGGGCACCATCGAAGAAGCGGTCGAGAAGGGCAAGAAACTCGCCGCCGAGGCATAGAGCGAACCGAGGCATAGCCGACGATGGCCGCACTGCATTTCGAATTCGTCTCGCCGGAACGTGTCTTGTTCTCCGGCGAGGTCGACCAGGTGGATCTGCCCGGCGCCGAAGGCGACATGGGCATCCTGCCGCTGCATGCGCCGATCGTGACGGTGCTGCGGCCGGGCATCGTGACGGTATTCAACGGCGGCCGGCGCGACCCTTATGTCGTCGTCGGTGGCTTTGCCGAAATGAGCCCGGCAGGTCTGACCATTCTTGCCGACCAGGCTACCCCGCGCGACGAGTTCGACATGACCATGCTGGCGTCGGAGATCAAGGACGCCGAAGAAGACGTTGCCGACGCCAAGGACGACGCACAGCGCGACAACCTCAAGCGGCATCTCGAACAGCTGAAGTCGTTGCAAGCGGCGCTTGGCGTGCAACGTCCGGAAGGCGCGCACTAATAGTCGCGTTGTGCCGGCGCTTTGCGGATACGGTGACTCCCGCTTTTCCAGATCGTGCTTTAGTTTTCAAATAAGATTCATAGTCTGCATACCGGTGACCGGATACCTTGCACCGGATAGCGGTTGAGCGGCCCTTTGCCAGTCGGGCATGTTATACCCTTATTCGATTTTATTCGCCGGAGCGTGATTCGGAAAAGTGGATGCCGGATTGCGGGTGGGATTATGCTCAGATCGAAGAATCTGATCGGCAGGCGGTCATGAAACGAAAGATCGCGGCTATTTTCGCCGCCGATATCGCAGGCTACAGCAAGCTCGTCGCCGAGGACGAGGAAGAGACGCTGCGGCGGCTCGCGTCGTATCGTGCCGTGATGGACGATTTCATCGCCCGCGCCGGCGGCCGCATCTTCAATACCGCGGGCGACGCGGTGCTCGCCGAATTTTCCAGCGCCGTCGAGGCGGTGCGCTGCGCCATCGACATCCAGGAAAGCCTGCGCACCCGCAACATGGCCTATCCGCCGAGCCGGCAGATGAGCTTTCGCATCGGCATCACCGTCGGCGACGTCGTCGAGCGCGATGGCGATCTGTTGGGCGACGGTGTCAATATCGCGGCGCGGCTCGAAGGCATTGCCCCGGTCGGCGGCATCTGCATCTCGCGCACCGTGCATGAGCAGGTGGCGAACAAATTGTCGGTGCAGTTCGCCGATATCGGCGAGCAGCAGGTCAAGAATATTCCGACCCCCGTTCACGCCTATCACATTTCGATGCGGCCGGACGACGCGCAAGCCGAGGCACGCGCCAAGATGCCGGCCAAGTCGAATTCAACGGGAGCTCCCATTGCCATTGCAGCGGCTTGCGCCGTGCTCCTGGCTGTCTCGGGCTTTGCCTACAAGGCGCTATTCGGGCCCGGCGCGCCGCTCGCGACAAGCCAGCCGGCGCCGCAGCAAGCGGCGCAGATCGCGCCGGCAGCCAACTCACTGACAAGCGCATCATCGAATACGCCGCCTCCGCCTGTGCCGCACGCGGCTGAGGCCTTGGTGCCGGAGACGATACCGTTCATCACCGACCGCGGCCGCGCCGCGGTGCGCGAAGAATATGTGTCGGCCACCGACCATAAGGCGCTCGCGATCTCCGCCGGTCCGATTGGGCTGAGCTCCGGACAAGCCGACGACGAGTCGGCCAAGGCCGCGGCGCTCGATATGTGTCAGAAGCGCGCCGACGCGTTGCCACAGCAGCGCAAATGCGAACTTTATGCCGTTGGGGACACGATCGTTTACACCCACGGCCATCCGCCGATGCCGCCAACGCCATGGGTGACGCATGACGCGTCGATCGAAAGACCACTGGTGCCTGCCGATATTCCGCTGATGCGCGACGGCGGCAAGACCAATATCGAGCGCAATTATCTGCCGGGCCACTCGTCAAAGGCGCTGGCGCTCGGCCCGCTGGGCGGATTTTATATGCTGTACGGTCAGCAGTCGGAAGATGAAGCGGTACGCCGCGCCCTCGAGCTTTGCGGCAACAATGCGGGCGTGCCCTGTCTGATCGTCGCGGTCGATAACAATTTCGTCGTACCAGTGCCGACCACGATGAAGGCGACCGGATTTTTCCGTCCGGCCGGCGCCGATGCCATTGCGCCCGGTCTGCGCGGCGACGTCGCGCGCCGCCTCGGCAACGGCAGCGGCTGGACCGTGGTTGCCGCGGGCGCGAGCGGCAAGGTCGGGCTTGCGCTGCACGGCGCCAGTGAACAGGCGGCAAGCGATGCCGCGATGGCGGATTGCGCCAAACAAGACAGTTCCTGCCGCGTCATCGGCATCGGACCGTTTGCGGTCGAGGCGAAGTGACGAAATCTATTTCGTGAGCGGTAGAAATTCGCTCACCACGCGGTCATAAACCCCGCGCTTGAACGGCACCACAAGACCGGGAACGTTTTTCAGCGGCTCCCAGCGCCATGTCGCGAATTCCGGCTCGTGCGCGCCCTCGGGATGTTCGACGTCGATCTCGCTCTCTGAACCCGTGAAGCGCACGGCGAACCATTTTTGCTTCTGCCCGCGATATTTGCCCTTCCAGGCCTGGCCGACGAACTCGCGGGGAATGTCATAGGTGAGCCAGTCCGAAATTTCGGCAACGCGTTCAACGCTGCGGATATTGGTCTCTTCGCGCAGTTCGCGCCGCGCCGCGGACCACGGCTCTTCGCCGGAATCGATGCCGCCCTGCGGCATCTGCCAGGAATGCGTCAGCTCGACATGCTCTGGGCCGCTGACGCGCCGGCCGATGAAGGCGAGGCCGGCGCGATTAAGCACCATGACGCCGACGCAGGGCCGGTAGGGGAGGTCTTCGAAGCGCATGACCTAAAGGATCAGTGGTGGTGATCGGTCACGGCAAGATACACGGCTCGGCGCCTTTGACCACCGATGACCGATGACGGAATTGCCGTTCCTCAGATCTGCTTTCCCTTCGCCGCAGCCGCGCTCACCGGAATGAGAAGCAGGCCGCGGCTCTCGGCGCTCTTAGCCCAGGCGGCGATATGCTCGATCGCAACCGGCAGCGCTGACGAAACCCCGACGGCGAAGCTTCGTTCCCGCGCCGCCATTTCCAGCCGGTCGAGCGCGCGGTCGATCTCCTTGGCGGTGGGTACGGCATCGAGCACCACGTCGGCATGAACGAAGGGCAGGCTGCCGGCACCGGCAATGCGTCCGGCAGCGCTGCGCGGGTTGGCGCCGTCGTCGACATAGATCAGGCCGCGCTTGGCGGTCTCGTGCAGGATCGGCGAGAACGCATCCTCGGAAGCGGTAAAGCGGGCGCCCATCGTATTGGTCATGCCGACATAGCCTTGGATCTTGCCCATCACGGCGTAGAGCCGGTCGATATTTTGCTGCGGCGTGAGCGTGGTGAGCAGCGTCTGCGGACCGGGGTCGTTGTCGGGATAATCGAACGGCTCCATCGGCACTTGCAGCAGGATTTCGTGGCCGCTCATCCGCGCGCGGGTGGCGAGCGCGGCGACATCGCTGCCATAGGGCACGAAACCGAGCGTCACCGCTTCGGGAAGTTTTGCGATTGCGTCCGCGGTGGCGCTGGCGCTTACGCCGAGCCCGCTGATGATCAGCGCGATGCGTGGGGCATCGGGTCTGCCGGGCAGCGGCTGAACCGGCCGGGCGAAAGCGTCGGCCGGCCGAGTGCCGTCGGCGGCGATGCGCGGCACCGGGCCATGCGGCGTCATCTCGATGAATTTCGGGTCGACCGCAGGGATTTCCGCCGACACTGCGCGATTTGCCGGGCCTGGAATCACGACATCATGGTGTTCGCCGGTCTTGCCGTCGATGATGGTGATCGTCGTGGTATTGCCCTGGGCGCCGGCGCTGCTTTGCCCCTGACCTTGGGTGGGGGCCGCGGCATCAGGTCCTTGCGCTGCCTGCTGGGGCTGAGCCAGAGGCGACGGCGTGGAACCCAGCATGGTCGGCGGTTTTGCCGCGACGACATGCATATCGGCCGAAACAACAGCCACGGGCTCGCCGCCGAACGGATCGTCGGCGATGATGGCCCAGAGCACGAATATGGCCAGAAACAGAGCCAGCGCCCCGAAGATGATAGGCGTGGCCGGAAGGTTGATTTTGCTGCGTTTTTTTAGCCGCCGGCTGAGCGGCGCGGTCAGATCATCCGCCGTCATCCGCCGATCCCGCGCCCAATATTAGCTGCGGCCTGTGTTGTTTTGGCCTGGCGAATCATCCGGAACAGTCTAGCACGCCCGCCCAAGCGCCTGGGCTGCGGCGGATGGACTGGCGCTCTGGCCGCGCAAGCTGCCGCGCAGCAAAAAAGGGCGGCCTTTTGGGCCGCCCTTCGCTTAGTTCGGATCGGCTTGGTCCGGTTTGCCGGGTGCCGTCAGTTCGGCACCGCCGCTTTCGGATTGGGTGGGAAGGCTGAGTTGTTCGCCTGACCGCGCAGCAGGTCGATCGACATCTTCAGCGCCTTGTCGTCCTTCTCGTCCGGCGGCACGTAGGACTGCGAGCCGGTTTCCTCGGAGCCCTCGGCCTTCAGATGGCCGCGCAGCGAAGCTTCGCCCTTGGAGTCGGTCTGCGACTTCAGCTCATCAGGCACGGTCTGCATCACTTCGATGTCCGGAACGATGCCCTTCGCCTGGATCGAGCGGCCCGACGGCGTGAAGTAGCGCGCCGTGGTCAGCCGCAGCGCACCATTGCCGGCGCCGAGCGGGATGATGGTCTGCACCGAGCCTTTGCCGAACGAGCGGGTGCCGACCAAAGTCGCACGCTTGTGGTCCTGCAGTGCGCCGGCGACGATCTCGGACGCCGACGCCGAACCGCCATTGATCAGCACGATCACCGGCTTACCCTTGGTCATATCGCCCGGACGCGCATTGAAGCGCTGGGTCTCTTCCGGGTTGCGGCCGCGCGTCGAGACGATCTCGCCCTTGTCGAGGAACGTGTCCGACACCGAGATCGCCTGATCGAGGAGGCCGCCCGGATTGTTGCGCAGATCAACGATGTAGCCTTTGATCTTGTCGGCGCCGAGCGAGTTGTTCAGATCGTTGATCGCCTGCTTCAAGCCGTCGGTGGTCTGCTCGTTGAATTGCGTGATGCGGATATAGCCGACATCCTCGCCTTCTGGGTGCGAGCGCACCGACTTCACGCGAATGACATCGCGCATGATCGACACTTCGATCGGCTTGTCGGAGCCCTTGCGCATGATGGTGAGCTTGATCTTGGTATTGACCGGCCCGCGCATCTTGTCGACGGCCTGATTGAGCGTCAGGCCTTGCACCTGATCGTCGTCGAGCTTGGTAATGATGTCGTTTGCCATGACGCCGGCCTTGGCGGCGGGCGTGTCGTCGATCGGCGCCACCACCTTTACCAAGCCGTCTTCCATGGTGACTTCGATGCCGAGACCGCCGAACTCGCCGCGCGTCTGCACCTGCATGTCGCGGAAGCTCTTGGGGTCCATATAGCTCGAATGCGGATCGAGCCCAGCAAGCATGCCGTTGATGGCCGATTCAACGAGCTGGCTGTCATCGGGCTTCTCGACGTAGTCGGCGCGAACCCGCTCGAAAACGTCACCGAATAGATTGAGTTGCCGGTAGGTATCCGAAGCTGCCGCTCGCGCCGCCGAGCCGACCGACATCGAATAGGGCTGTGTCACTGCCAGCGTGGCCAAGGCGCCAGCCACAGCACCGAGGAAAACCAATGAAGTTTTGCGCATCATCCGCGAACCTTTTCGCCTTCGTTTGTTGCCCACCACGGGCTGGGATCGATGGGAGTGCCGTCTTTGCGGAACTCCACGTATAGAACCGGTTGCTTGGGCACTGTTGTGACGGTCGCGGAAGCTTGCGATGCATCACCCATCACCGCCACGGGCTCACCCGTTAGCACGAACTGGCCGAGATCAACGGAAATCCGTTCCATCCCCGCTAACAACACATGATACCCGCCGCCGGCATTCAGGATCAAGAGTTGCCCGTAGCTGCGAAATGCCCCTGCATACACCACCCAACCATCACAAGGTGCAGTAATTTGGGCACCGGACCGGGAGGCGATAGAAAGTCCTTTTTGGGTTCCCCCGGAACCGTCGGAACCGCCAAATTCGCGGATTCGCATGCCGTTGACCGGCAAACGCATATGTCCGCGCATGTCGGGGAAGGCAACGGCGGGGGCAAGCCGGCCGGGATCGCCCAAAGCGGCCAGATTTGGCTTGGTCGCATCGTTCTCGATTGAGCGGGCCGAATCGCGTTTGGCGCGAATAGCCGGGTCGAGGTCCTGCTCGAGCTTGGCAATCAAATCCTTGATCGTATCGACCTGGTGCGCGAGGTCGGTGGCGTGCTGGCGCTCGGTGTCGAGCGCCTGCTCGGCGACGGTCTGCGTCTTTTGCCGCTGGTCGACGAGAAGTGACATGCGCAATTGCTCGCGGCCGAGCACTTCGATGTTGGTGGTCAGCCGGTCGCGCTCGCCGAGGATCTGCTTGCGCACGGCCAGCAGATCGGACAGGTCGCCGGCCAAGGCATCGGCCTGCGCGCGCATGTCCGGAACCACTGCACCGAGCGTGATCGCGGTGCGCACCGCTTGCAGCGCGTCCTCGGGCCGCACCATCAGTGCCGGCGGCGGCTGGCGGCCGATGCGCTGAAGCGCCGCGAGGATTTCGATGATCGTGCTGCGGCGATCGGCGAGCGATTTTTCGAACAGCCGTTGTTTCTCGTCGAGCGGCCCAAGACGCGCTTGCGTCGCATCGATATTGGCTTCGACGTCGCGGATTTTCGCCGCAGTGTCGATTAGTTGCTGATTGAACTTTCTCCGATCGGCGCTCAAAGCGTCGATTTCGATTTTGAGCTTGGCTTGGCTTTCCGCCGAGCTGCGCTGTTTCGCCAGGGTGGCGTTCAGCTCTTGGTCACGCTGCTTGAGCACGTCGGCATTGTTGGCCGGTTGGGCGTTGGTCGGTGGTTTCGGTACCGCCTGGCTTTGCCCGGCGGCCGTCGGCGCCGCCGGAAATTGTGCCGGCGCAGATTGCGCGAAGGCCGCCGCAATGGTTCCGAGCTCCGCGCCGAGCGGCAGCGCAAATATTAGGACTGACCCGAGCACAAGCCGGGATTCGGTTCGGAGCGGCCGGCGGAGAATCATCGGTTTCAAGCTAGACGAGAGCCTCGGGAAGGCAAGAACAAGGGTACGATCAAAACACCTACAAAAAGTTCCCGGCAAGAGCACTGCGGAATGGACGGGAATAAGACCGCCCACGGTCACAGCCCGCATTTGGCGGCAATCGGCGTCACGATTCAGTGAGGCCGCATTAAAACGCGGAAAGATTCAGGCCCGATGCTTACCACCCAGCGCTTAACGCCAATGATTAGCACCCAGTCCTCAGGCCCGGTGGTAGGGGTGCCCGGCGAGAATTGTGCCGGCGCGATAAAGCTGTTCCAGCATCATCACGCGCACGAGCTGATGCGGCCAGGTCGCCGCTCCGAAGGCGAGCTTGAGCTTGGCGCGTTCGCGCAGGCTTTGCGAAAGCCCATCGGCGCCGCCGATGATGAAACAAGCCGCCGGACGGTCTTCGTTGCGCCATTGCTGCAGCAAGGCCGCAAGCCCTGTGCTGTCGAGATTCTCGCCCCGCTCGTCGAGGATCACGACCACTGCGCGTTCGGGAATGATATTAGCGATGGCGATCAATTCCTCGGTGCGCCGCCGCTCGACGTCCTGGGCGCGACTTTCGCGAATTTCGACGATCTCGATTTCACGAAGCCCGAAGCTGCGCCCGATCGCTTCGGCGCGTTTGCGGTAGTTTGCGGCGAGCTCGCGTTCGGGACCTTGCTTCAAGCGGCCGACCGCGGCGATGAGAATGCGCATGACGGAGCCACGCAAATATCGGCCACACGGGAAAGACGGCAGGCGATGATAATGACAGCCAGACGACAGCAACAAAACAAGACAAAAACAACCCCAAGGGCCAAACACCCCCGATAGCCGCGTCACCAATCCCGCGAGCGCACGTATCTGAGAACATCAGATACCGGCTTACGGCTCAGTGGAGCATGATCTTTTCGGAAAACCAATTCCTACTTTTCCGGATCATGCTCTAGCTCGCGCGCTGGGCTTGGTTGCCCGACGCCCACATCTTCTCGAGATTGTAGAAATCCCGAACTTCCGGACGGAAGACGTGAACGACGACGTCGCCCGCGTCGATCAGCACCCAATCGCAATGGGGCGTGCCTTCGACGCGCGCACGAACGCCAGCTTTGCGTAGATCCTCGACCACCCTGTCGGCCACCGATCCGACATGGCGCTGCGACCGGCCGGAAGACACGACCATGTAATCGCCGATTGATGATTTGTTGCGAAGATCGATGGTGACGGTGTTCTCCGCCTTCATGTCGTCGAGGCGGGTGAGAACCAGGCTTAGGATCTCCTCGGCGTTAGCACGCATTCTGGAGACCGCTTCGGGCTCGCGACGTTCGGCCCGGGAGATTACAACTGTGGACAGGGCTCGTTATCCTTTCGCTCCAAGTTCTCTGACGCAGACGCGCCTGCGTTAGAGTTTCGTCACACTACTCTTCGGTGTCGCTCCAAGATCCCCTTGTCGCGTCATGTGACTCTTGTCGCTGCAAAGGTGACTCTTGTCGCTGCAAAGGGTTCCCGATCGCCAACTGCTCCAAGGTACTTCGCCTCGGCACCGAATCCGAGGCTCCCTTAAGATAGTCACGACGCGTTAATAGTTTCAACCTTTTTGCTTCAACCAAATGTCACACCGAGCGTCCTGGATGCGCCGAAAATCGGGCTGAAAGTTCATTTGGACGTGCGCAAGGCGCGCGCGGCCCGTAGCGCTGTCGACGACAAGGGCGATTTCAGCCCGTGCAGATAGAGCCAGGCCGGCGGCTTGCGTCCGGGGAGGCTTTTCGCCGCCGTTTCCGGGATGCGCGCCCAGGCCAAGGCATTTCCGGCGACGCCTGCCGCCGAATAGAGGCTCGGTCCGAGCCGATCGACCACTGCGATCGGCACGAGCCTGGCGATGTCGCGCCAGCGTTGCCAGCGATGGAAGTGGCGCAGATTGTCGGCGCCCATGATCCAGACGAATTGCACGCCGGGGCAGCGCTGCACGAGATAATAGATCGTCTCATAAGTGTAGCTGGTGCCGAGATCTGCTTCGAGGTCGGTGACATCGATGCGCGGATGATTGGCGAGCGCGCGTGCCGCGGCGATGCGCTGGGCAAGCGGAGTGAGGCCGTCGGTGTCCTTGAGTGGATTGCCGGGCGTGACCAGCCACCACACCCGATCGAGCCCGATCCGTCGCATCGCCAAGAGGCACGCCGCGCGATGCGCGGCATGAGGCGGATCGAAAGTGCCGCCGAACAGGCCGATGCGCATACCGCGCGCATGCGCCGGCAGCACGACACGGCCCAATTCGCGGCCGCGATTATGATGGCCGCGATCTTGACCGTTTGCACGATCGTTCGGCCGCGCGTCAGCCGCGCGCACGGGTGGAAACTCGCAATTCATGGCCTTTGCAGAGAACTCCCCTCCCGACACGTCGGCAGAATTATTTGCTTGAGCATGATCTGTTCTGAAAACCGGAATCCACTTTTCGAGATCACGCCGTCACGGCCGCGTCTGCCCGCTGCCGCGTATGCGATATTTGAAACTGGTGAGCTGCTCGACCCCGACCGGGCCGCGCGCATGCATGCGGCCGGTGGCGATGCCGATCTCTGCGCCGAAACCGAATTCGCCACCATCGGCGAATTGCGTCGAGGCATTGTGCAGCACGATCGCTGAATCGACTTCGCGCAGGAATTTGTCCGCGGCTTTTTTGTCTTCGGTGACGATCGCATCGGTATGGTGCGAGCCATAGCGCTCGATATGGTCGATGGCCGCGCCGATACCATCCACGACGCCGGCGGTTAGGATCGCATCGAGATATTCGGTGCTCCAATCGGCGTCGCTCGCCGGCGTGACGCGGCGGTCGGCGGCCTGGACTGCGGCATCGCCGCGGATCTCGCAACCGGCGTCGAGCAGCATGGTCACGAGCGGCTTGAGAAATTTATCGGCGCCGGCGCGATCGACCAGAAGCGTCTCGGCTGCGCCGCATACGCCGGTACGGCGCATTTTGGCATTGAGCACGATCTTCTTTGCCATCGGCAGCTTGGCTTTCTTGTCGACATAGACATGACACACGCCTTCGAGATGGGCGAAGACCGGAACACGCGCTTCTTTCTGCACGCGTTCGACCAGGCCTTTGCCGCCGCGCGGCACGATCACGTCGAGCGCGCCGTTGAGGCCGCTCAGCATCATGCCCACGGCTTCGCGGTCGGGTGTCGGCACGAGCGCAATCGCGGCCGGCGGCAGCCCGGCTTCGAGGAGACCTTCGACCAGCGCGGCATGGATGGCGCGGCAAGAGCGAAAACTCTCCGAGCCGCCACGCAGGATCGCGGCATTGCCGGCTTTCAGGCACAACGCGCCGGCATCAGCGGTGACATTAGGCCGGCTCTCATAGATGACGCCGATGACGCCGAGCGGCACCCGCACGCGTTCGATGCGCATGCCGTTCGGCCGCCGCCATGATCCCATCACGGTTCCGATCGGATCTTTGAGCTTGCTGATCACGTCGAGGCCTTCAGCTATGGCTTCAACGCGTTCGGCATCGAGCGCAAGCCGGTCGAGGAAGGCCGCGGTGGCGCCGCCGGATTTCGCTGCGGCCTGGTCCTCGGCACTGGCGGCGAGGATGGCGCTGCGTGAGCGGCGCACCGCTTTGGCCATGGCCAAGAGCGCGTGGTTCTTCTGCTTGGTCGATGCGAGCGCCAGCACTCGCGCCGCCCCGCGCGCGTCATGGGCGATCGCGCGCATCAACGCCTCAAGCCCGGCGGCTGCCTTGACTTCGATTTTTCCCGAACCGGCAATCGCCTTCAGCGGGGCGTTCATTTGGGCCTCGAACTAGGCCTCATGGCCTTGATCCGTCTTAGCTTCGTGGAATTGTCTATCACGTCCGGCCGGGTCCGGCGAGGCGGCTGTCCGGCCGCGCGCCGGTCGGTTTCTGGCCGACTTGAGGCCGACTTTGGACCGACTTGCCCACACTGATTCACAGCATTTCGCCGGGCCGTCACAGTCTTGGAGGAACCTTAGGGAAATGATTGACGTTGCGAATTTGAGTTCCACGGACGGGAGGGTGCCATGCATTTATCGTTGAGCCGTAAGACCAGCCGCCTGCCCAAGCGGTTCCCGGTCGGTACGACTTACGTCGTCGAGGGTCGCGGCGGAGAAGACGGCAATCTATGCGTATTTTCGCGGTATGTGGTGCTGCCGAACGGGCAGCGCATCAATCTGGGCGCGGATTTTGGCGGCTCGGCCGCGTCGCGGGCCCGGCGCGCGCGTGGCCGCAGCGAGAGCGCGCCGCCAAACACCCGCAAAGGGCGCGCTCCTCGGCTGAAGAAAATTTCCGCGAATGGCGGAACCTCACGGCGGCATGGTCGTTGAGATTATGCGCCGGGCGAAGCCCCCCAGCCCCTCACCCTCAATCACCCGGCGTTGAACCCCGGCCGTTTTAACGGTCGGGGTTCCCCTTATGAGAGAGCGGACGGCTGGATTTCTCTTTGGAGCAAGGTCTTATCCGAAAACCGGCATCCACTTTTCGGGATCATGCTCTACTCACGGACGACCAGATCGTCGCGGTGGATCATCTCGGCTCGGCCGCTAAAACCCAATATTGAATCAATATCCGCTGACGCGCGGCCTCTGATCTTCTGGGCGTCCTCGGCGTCGAAGGCGCTTAATCCGCGGCCGATTTCCGCACCGTCGGGTCCGCGGATCACCACTGCGTCGCCGCGCGCGAATTCACCTTCGACCTTGACCACGCCGACCGGGAGGAGGCTGTTGCCGCGCTGCAGCGCCGCGACGGCGCCGGCATCGATGCTGAACGCGCCTTTGGGCTCGAGTGAGCCGGCGATCCATTTTTTGCGCGCCGTTACCGGATTGGCGCCAGTGAGGAACCAGGTACAGCGCGCGCCTTTGCTGATGGCGTCGAGCGGATGTTGAACGAGCCCTGATGCGATGACCATGTGGGTGCCGGCGCCGGTCGCGATCTTGCCGGCTTCGATCTTGGTTTGCATGCCGCCGCGCGAGAGGTCGGATCCCGCCGATCCCGCCATGGCTTCGATCTCCGGCGTGATGCGCTCGACCAGCGGAATATGCCGCGCCGAGGCAACAGTTGCCGGCGGCGCATCGTAAAGCCCATCGACATCGGAGAGCAGCACCAGCACGTCGGCGCTCACCATGGTGGCGACGCGCGCGGCGAGCCGGTCATTGTCGCCATAACGGATTTCGGTGGTCGCGACCGTATCGTTCTCGTTGATGACCGGCACCGCGCGCCACTGCAGAAGCCGGTCGATGGTGGCGCGCGCATTGAGATAGCGCCGCCGCTCCTCGGTATCGCCGAGCGTAACCAGAACCTGGCCGGCGGTGATGCCGCGCCGCGACAGCGCCTCGGTCCAGGTGCGCGCCAGCGCGATCTGGCCGACCGCGGCCGCCGCCTGGCTGTCTTCGAGTTCGAGCCGACCCGGCGGCAATTTGAGCACGGTGCGGCCGAGCGCAATGGCGCCTGAAGACACCACGAGCACGTCGCGCTTGCCGCCGTGCAGCACCGCGAGATCGGCGATCAGCAATTCAAGCCAGGCTTCCTTGAGCTTGCCGGCTTGCGCGTCGACCAGCAGGGAGGAGCCGACCTTGACGACGATACGGCGAAAGTCGGCGAGCCGTGGGGTTTCCATGTCGGGTTTCATGGCGGGTGTTGTAGCGGGACTGGCGGGCAGGCCAAAGAGGGATAAGAGCAGCAGGCGCGGAGCAGCGGTCTGGGCGCGGGGTTAGAGTTCGGCCTCGTTCCGCAATTGCTGTTTGTCTTCCAGGCAATAATAGCCTGACAGTCGGCTCACCAGCTTGCGGCGCTTCCAATCGTTGAGAATGCGGCTGACATTTTCACGCGCGATGCCGGCCATGGCGGCGAGGTCGCTTTGGCCGATCTTCTGGCGGATGACGATGCGACCGGAGCCGACATCCTGGCCGAAATCCTCTGCCAGTTCGAGAAGCGTACAGGCGACGCGGCCGCGCAGCGGCAGGAAGCTCCCGGCAGCGATCACGGCGTCGGTTTCGCGCAAACGCGTGGCAAGCAGCGTCACTAGCGATTTGTAGACTTCGGGGTGCTTTTTGGTGAAGTCGTCGAAGGCCGCGCGGCTCAAAAACGACAGCGCGGAACCGCGCACCGCCACGACCGACGCCGAGCGCGGCAGGCCGTCGATGATCGACAGTTCGCCGACAATTGCGCCCGGGCCGAGGAAGGCGAGGATGCGCTCGGTGCCGGAGCGCGACATCATCGTAACCTTAAGTAGCCCGTCCTCGATGCGATAGCAGCCGTCGCCCGCGTCGCCGGCGAGGAATAGAACCTCTTCGGCGCCAAGCTGTTTCGGCGTCGCGCTGCCGAACAGGTTTGCCGAAAGGTGTTCCGGCAAGCCTGAGAGCAGGCTTGGATTGACACGCGTGGCTGGCATGACGCCTGTTGTCGCGCTTTTTGGCCTGACCGGTCCCCAGGTCGGCGGCCGCAACAATGCGGCAGAAAGGGCGGCAGCGCAATTGCCGCGACCCTTACTTGCTTGAGGGTCTGTTATGCCGTGGCGATTGAATTGGTGGCTGCGACTTAAGCTTTTGAATGCGTGCGAACTTTCCAAAAACTTTCGGCGATGTTTGCGCCCCGCCTGGCGTTGGGCGGCAAATCGCGCGGCGTCGCAAAGAAAAAGCCCGCCCAGGGGGGACTGGGCGGGCTATCTGACCCCTGCTTGAGGGTCATCGGGGGTGTATGGGGACCTAATCTCACCCCTCGGACGTCATGGTCATCGGGGGCTTCGGGGGGACCGACCAGATGACGTCCAATTCGATCGTTTAACCCTAGGGCGTTCGGCCGATTGGCGAAGTGACGGGTATCACAGAAAGTCACTTTGACTTAAGTATCTG
Source organism: uncultured Alphaproteobacteria bacterium (assembly GCA_963746715.1). Classification (GTDB taxonomy): domain Bacteria; phylum Pseudomonadota; class Alphaproteobacteria; order Rhizobiales; family Xanthobacteraceae; genus BOG-931. The sequence continues at coordinate 590,773 of CAVVCW010000015.1, forward strand.
AAATATATTGCTGAATATCAAAAGCGAAGGCCGCGAAATGCAAAAAAACGGCGTTGCGCAGCGCAGCGCCGGCCGCAGCCGATTTAGGACGTGTCGCCGATGAGCCGATGTCAGCTATTGGGCGCGCGGATCTCGACGCCGGCGCGCTTCTCCAGGGGCTGCACGATCTGCGTCATGTCCTTGTCGGGGCCGAGCTCATCGCAGGTGAGCTTGAAGATCGCGGCTACGGCCTCGATCACGCTGCTCGACAGGCCGAGCGCCTTGGCTTCCGAAAGGAACAGGTTCACGTCCTTGAGCATCAGGCCGGCGGTGAAACCTTGATTGAATTTCCGCGGCACGACGACTTGCGGAAACTTCTGTTCGGTCGCCGTGCTGCGGCCCGATGAAACGTTGATCACTTCGAGCATGATGCGCGGATCGAGGCCCGCTTTCACGCCCATGAGGATCGATTCCGAAGTCGCCGCCATCCCCGCAGCAGAGAGTACGTTGTTGCAGAGCTTCATGGTCTGGCCCGCGCCCGGCTTCTCGCCGATGAAGAAGAATTTGCCGATCACTTTGAGCGCCGGCTCCACGGTCTCGACATCGGCGCGCGGTCCCGACGTCATCACCGCGACCGTGCCTTTCTCGGCGCCGATTACGCCGCCCGATACCGGCGCATCGATCTGTACGATGTTGCGCGCACCGAGTTCCTTGAAAATGCGCTGCGCCATGACCGAGCCGGTGGTCGAAAGATCGACGAAGCGGCGCACCTTCTTGCCTTCGATCACGCCGTCGGGCCCGGTTGCCACTTTGAGCACGATGTCCGGTGTCGGCAGGCTCGCCATCACGGTCTCGACCATGTCGGCGACTTCCTTCGGCGAGCGCGCCGCGACCGCGCCTTTCGCCGCGAGATTGCCGATCGCTTCCTGGCGCGTGTCATAGACGATGACCTTGTGCCCGGCTTCGATCAGCCGCCGCGCCATATGCGCGCCCATATTGCCGAGACCGATGAAGCCGATGTCCATGGACTTCCTCCCGCTTGTTCGCGCCAATCAAAGATATCCTTTGAGCATGATCTTATCCGAAAACCGGTATCCACTTTTCGGGATCATGCTCTAGTAGGATCGCGGCAGACCGAGCACGTGCTCGGCGATGTAAGACAGCACCAGATTGGTCGAGATCGGCGCCACGGTGTAGAGCCGGGTCTCACGGAATTTGCGCTCGATGTCGAATTCCTCGGCGAAGCCGAAGCCGCCGTGGGTCTGCAGGCACATATCGCCGGCGGCCCAGGAAGCTTCGGCGGCGAGATGCTTGGCCATATTCGCTTCGGCGCCGCAGTCCTTGCCGGCTTCGTAGAGCGCGGCCGCCTCGCGCACCATCAATTCGGCGGCCCGCATATTGATGTAGCTCCGCGCAATCGGAAACTGCACGCCCTGGTTCTGCCCGATCGGCCGGCCGAACACCACGCGCTCGCCGGCATAGGCGGTCGCCTTGGCAATGAACCATTTGGCGTCGCCGATGCATTCGGCGGCAATCAGAATGCGTTCGGCGTTCATTCCGGAGAGAATGTAGCGAAAGCCCATGCCCTCTTCGCCGATCAGGTTGTCGGCCGGCACCCGCATATTCTCAAAAAACACTTCGGTGGTGGCGTGATTCATCATGGTGCGGATCGGACGAATAGTGAGGCCTTCGCCCTTCACCTCGCGCATGTCGACCAGGAACACCGAAAGTCCGCCGGTGCGCGACGTCGCCTGATCGCGCGGCGTGGTGCGGACGAGAAGGAGCATCAGGTCGGAATGCTCGGCGCGTGACGTCCAGATTTTCTGGCCGTTGATGACGTAATGATCGCCGTCGCGGACCGCAGTGGTGCGCAGACCGAGCGTGTCGGTGCCCGAGGTCGGTTCGGTGACGCCGAAGGCTTGCAGGCGTAATTCGCCGCGCGCGATGCCGGGCAGATAGCGCGCCTTCTGCGCCGGGCTGCCGTGCCGCAGCACGGTGCCCATCGTGTACATCTGCGCATGGCAGGGCGCGCCGTTGCAGCCCGAGGCTTGGATCTCTTCCATGATGGCGGCGGCGGCCGTCATGGTGAGCCCGCTGCCGCCATAGTCTTCGGGGATCAGCGCCGCGAGAAATCCGGCTTTGGTCAGCGCCGCAACGAACTTGTCCGGATAGGCGCGCTCGCGATCGAGCGCGCGCCAATATTCGCCGGGGAATTCCTTGCACAGTGCGCGAACTGCTTCGCGGATCGCAGCAAGTTCAGCGGCGTCGGTCATCACACGGGGTCCATCAAATAGGGTCCCATGAGAACACATCGCTCGAGCGATCGAGCGGCGTGAACGAGGCAGCAAAGGCGCCTTTGAGCTGCTTGTCGAGCTTTTCCGGCGTCCAGCCATCGGAGCGCTGCAACGTGCGGATCGGGCGGGTCTGGTTGAACAGATAAATCTCGTTGTTGCGGACTGAGAAAATCTGCCCACTGATGCCGGACGCCTTGTCCGAACCGAGATAGACGACGAGTGGCGCGATCTTCTCCGGCGTCATTTCGCGAAAGGCCGCGATGTGCGCTTTTTCCTCTTCGGTTTCCGCGGGAATGGAATCGATCATCCGCGTCCAGGCGAATGGCGCCACGCAGTTCGAGCGCACATTGAAACGCGCCATGTCGAGCGCGATACCGCGCGACAGGCCGACAATGCCGAGCTTCGCCGCCATGTAATTAGCTTGGCCGAAATTTCCGACCAGGCCCGAGGTCGAGGTCATGTGCACGAAGCTGCCGGCATTCTGCTCGCGGAAATGCGTGGCGCAGGCATGGCTCATGAGAAAGCTGCCATGCAGATGCACGTTGATGACGTCGGACCAGTCCGACCAGCTCATGCGATGAAAAATGCGGTCGCGCAGGATGCCGGCATTGTTAACGAGAATGTCGACGCGGCCGAAGGCGTCGAGCGCGGACCGCACGATCTTGTCGGCATTGGCCGGCTCGCTGATCGACAGCGTCGAGGCAATGGCGTTGCCGCCGGCTTTCTTGATCTCGTCGACGACCGCCTGTGCGGGGCCGGTATCGCTGCCGGCGCCGTCGAGGCTTGCGCCGATATCGCAGACGACGACGCTTGCGCCTTCCCGCGCCATAAGCAGCGCAATACCGCGGCCGATGCCACGTCCCGCACCTGTGACGATGGCAACTTTGCCCGCAACGATATTGGGCATTCGCTTAGTTTCCCCAGACCTCTCGGGCGACCTCCCCGATCATCCGCAGCTTGGCCCATTCTTCGTCTTCGGCCAATACGTTGCCTTCCTCGGTCGAGGCGAAGCCGCATTGCGGCGACAGGCAAAGCTGGTCCAGATCGGTGAATTTGGCCGCTTCCTCGATGCGGCGCTTGAGCGGGTCCTTGGATTCAAGCGAACCGGTCTTGGTTGTGACCAGGCCGAGCACGGCAAAGCGACCCTTCTGCAGCCGCTTGAGCGGCTCGAAGCCGCCGGCGCGTTCGGTGTCATATTCCATGAAATAGCCGTTCACCTTGATGCGGTCGAACAGCACTTCCTGCATCGCGTCGTAGCCGCCCGAGCCCATGAAGGTCGATTTATAGTTGCCGCGGCACAGATGCATGGTCACCGTCATGTCGGACGGGATATCCGAGATCGCCGTGTTGATGAGATCGCCGTAGAGCGGGCCGAGCGCGTCCGGATCGTCGCCGCGGTCCTTCATCTGCTGGCGGTACTTCGGGTCGCACAGCATGGCAATGAACACTTCGTCGAGCTGCAGATAGCGGCAGCCGGCGTCGGCAAAGGCGCGCACGGCTTTTTTGTAGGCCTGGCCGAGATCGTCGAACATCGTGTCGAGCGACGGATAGACCGCCTTGTTGATCGGCGTCGGGGTGGGGCGGCCATAAAGCGCCGACGGCGCCGGGATCGTCATTTTCGGCGTGCGGGTCGTGTTGGCTTTGAGAAACTTGAAATGCTCCAGCATCGGATGGCCGGAAAAGCCGATTTTGCCGGTAACCTGCACGCCCTCGTTGCGCGTCGTTACCGCGGCGAAAGCGATGCCGGTGTTCATCACATGGCGCTCGACGCCGTCGAGGCCCCAGAGAAAATCGAGATGCCACCACGAGCGGCGGAATTCGCCGTCGGTGATCGACTGTAATCCGGCCGCTTCCTGTTTGCCGATGACTGATTTGACTTCGCGATCTTCAACGGCCTTGAGCGCCGCGGCGTCGATCGCGCCCTTGGCATATTGCTCGCGCGCCTGTTTGAGCGCGGCCGGGCGCAACAACGAGCCGACATGATCGGCGCGGAACGGCGGTTTGGTGCGTTGGCTCATGGTTTCACTCCCGTTAGGTATCAGCGGCCCCATACTTCTTCGGCCAATTCGACAATCATGCGCAGCTTCGCCCATTCCTCGTCCTCGGCGAGCACATTGCCCTCTTCGGTCGAGGCAAAGCCGCATTGCGGTGACAAGCAAAGCTGATCGAGCGCGATGTATTTCGTCGCCTCGTCGATCCGCCGCTTGATCGCGTCCTTGCTTTCGAGCGTGCCGGTCTTCGAGGTCACAAGCCCGAGCACCACGGTCTTGTCCTTGGGCACGAAGCGCAGCGGTTCGAAGCCGCCGGCGCGCTCGCTGTCGTATTCCATGAAATAGCCGTGCACGTTGATCGCATTGAACAGCATCTCGGCGACCGGCTCGTAACCGCCCGAGGCGACGAAGTTGGAGCGGAAATTGCCGCGGCACAGATGCATGGTGATGGTCATGTCGGACGGAATGCCCGCGATCGCCGCATTGATCATTTTTGCATAGGCGGCGGGCAGCGTTGCCGGATCCTCGCCGCGATCGGTGATCAGTTTGCGCAGCGACGGATCGCACAGATAGGTGAGGTTGACCTCGTCGAGCTGCAGATAACGGCAGCCGGCCTCGGCAAAGGCCTGCGCCACTTTGTTGTAGGCCATGCCGAGGTCGCCATAGAAGTCGTTCATGTTCGGATAGAGCGCTTCCGGCACGGCGTCGCGGCCATAGCGGAAATGCAGCGATGACGGCGACGGGATCGTCATCTTCGGCATTTGCCCGGTGCGAGCCTTCAAAAAATTGAAATGCTCGATCATTGGATGCAGCTTGTAACCGCCAAGCTTGCCGACGACGCGCAACAGGACTTGCCGCGGCTGCGGGCCGCTCGATGCGAATTTCACCTTGCGTTCGCCGGCATAGGACTCGACGTTGTAGAGCTGTTCGAGGAAATCGATATTCCAGGAGATGCGGCGATATTCGCCGTCGGTGATCGATTTCAGGCCGACCGCCTCCTGTTTCTTGATGACACCTTCGACTTCACGGTCCTCGATCGCCTTGAAAGCTTCCGCGCTCAGCGCCCCGCTTGCGCGCTGCTCGCGCGCGTCCTTCAGCGCGGCCGTGCGCAAAAGACTGCCGACGTGATCGGCTCGGAACGGCGGTCTAGTTCTTTGCATTTTCACTCTCTCACTCTGTCCATTCGTCTAGCCCCACACTTCGTCTGCCAGATCGACGATCATTCGCAGCTTCGCCCATTGCTCGTCTTCGGCGAGTACATTGCCCTCCTCGGTCGAGGCAAAGCCGCACTGCGGCGACAGGCAAAGCTGATCGAGCGCGACATATTTGGTCGCCTCGTCGATCCGCCGCTTGATGTCGTCCTTCTTTTCGAGCTTGCCGCTCTTTGAGGTGACAAGCCCGAGTACGAGCTGTTTCTTGCCTTTGGGAAAGAACCGCAGCGGCTCGAAGCCACCGGCGCGCTCGCTGTCATATTCAAGGAAGTAGCCATCGAGCTCGGTATGGCCGAGCAGCTGTTCGGCGACGAATTCATAGCCGCCCGACGCGATAAAGGTCGAGCGGAAATTGCCGCGGCACGAATGCATGGTGATCGCCATATCGCCCGGCTTGCCTTCGAGCGCGAGCCGCGTGAGCTTCGCATAACGCTGCGGCAGCGTATCCGGATCGTCGCCGCGCGAGCGCGATTGCGCGCGCTCGCTTGAATCGCAGATCATCGCCCAGGCAGTGTCGTCGAGCTGCAGATAGCGGCAGCCGGCGTCGTAGAAGGCGCGGATGGCGCCGCGCCATGCTTTGGCGACGTCGTCGAAGAACGCATCGAGATCGGGATAGATCTCCTTGCTGATCGAAGCGCGACCTTGGCGGAAGTGAAACGTCGACGGCGCCGGGATCGTCATTTTCGGCGTCACGCGCGTATGCGCCTTGAGGAACTTGAAATGCTCCAGCATCGGGTGGCTGGCAAAGCCGATCCTGCCGGTGATCTTGATGCCTTCAGCCTTGGTCTGCACGCCGGCAAACTGGATCCCGCCTTGCGTCGAGTAGGGCGTGACGCCGTCGAGCCCGCGAAAGAAATCGAAATGCCACCAGGAGCGGCGGAATTCGCCGTCGGTGGCGAGTTTCAGTCCGACCTCTTCCTGTTTCTTGATGACCTTTTCGATCTCGCGATCTTCGACCGCCTTGAGATCGGCTTCGGCGATCGCGCCGTCCGTACGTTTGGCGCGCGCTTCCTTCAGCGGGGCGGTGCGCAGGAGCGAGCCGACATGATCGGCGCGGAAGGGCGGAGTGGTACGCTGCATGGGTTCCTCCTGTTGCGCGCTCTTGTTATTGCCGGTGCGCTCGCGGTCGTTATGGATTTGGTGCAACTGAGCTGGACGCGATTTAGCAAGGCGCGCGCGCGGGTGTAAATGCCGTTGCACGCGCGGCCGGGAACGCAGACACTCGTCACGTGCATAGTGAACTGAGCGCAAAGTAAAGAAGGAGTGGGACTGTGCCCCAAGTGTTGCCCCTGATATTGCGGCTCACCGAAGATATTTTGTCGAACGGCAACGCGGCGTCGCTGCCGGCTTTGCCGCGCATGATTTTTGTCGTGCACGGTTCGGTTACGATTGACGCGGCCGCGATCGCGGAACGCGGCTTCAAAGCCGATGAGGCCTATAGCGGCGAGGGTGCCGTTACGCTCAAAGCCGGACCCGAAGGCGCCACGCTTTGGCGCTGGGAGTTGATACCGGCCGGCGGCGCCACGAATGCAAATGGCATGGTCACCCGCGAAAAGCTTTCCGCGCCGCTCCAAACATTGCCCAAGGGCGAGCTGCTGCTGCGTGGTGACAGCGTGGCATTTCCGCCGGGCGGTTGCGCCTTTCTGCACCGGCATCAAGGCCCCGGCACGCGCTGCGTCTTCGAAGGCGCCATCCGCATCGATACCCACGGCAAGTCGACGTCCTACGGCCCGGGTGGCGCCTGGTACGAGACCGGCCCCGATCCGGTCTTTGCCCAGGCATCGGCGGACAAGCCGACGCGTTTCATCCGCGTCATGATTTTGCCGCGCGCGCTCTTGGGCAAAAGCTCGATCGAATATCTCAACGAAGAGGACAAGGCGAAGCCGAAGTCGCAGAGCTATAAGCTCTATGCCGACGTGCCGCTGACGACGGTCGGCTGATCGCGCTGCTAAATCTCACATCGGCTTATAGCCACGCTCCATGTCGACATCGATCAGCATCGAGGTGCCGCTTGCCAGCGCCTTGCCGATCAGGTCGGTCGCGTCATGCACGGTCTTGGCGCGATGGGCGTCGATGCCGAGCGAATGCGCCAGACCAACGAAATCCACCGCGGGATCATTGAGCTCCATGCCGACGAAATTGTCGGCCTGTTCGGCCAGCCCGCGCAGCATGACGAGGCGCTGCTTGAGGATGCGGTAGCTCGTATTGTTGAAGATCACCCAGACGATCGGCAGCCGGTAGCGCGCCGCAGTCCACAGCCCCTGGATCGTGTAGAGCGCGCTGCCGTCGCCGACCAGCGCCACCACCGGCCGTTCGGGCAGCGCGAGCTTGACGCCGATCGCCGCCGGCAGGCCCCAGCCGATGCCGCCGCCGCGCAAGCCATAAAAGCTCTGCGCGTCGTCGCTGTTGATCAGCGATCGCGCGCCGGGCGAGGACGACAGAATCTCTTCGATCACCACGGCGTCTTTTGGCAGCATCGCGCCGATCGCTTCGAGGAGCGCCAGCGGCTGCACCGGCGTCTTGCCGGCCAGCGCACGGGCTTTGGCGCGAAACGCCTCGCGGTCTTTCTTGATCGCGTCGGTGGAGGATTTGAGCCGTGCGGCGGCGGCGCTTTTGGCGCCTGCGCTCATGCGCGCACTGACGGCTGCGGTGATGTCGGGCAGCGTTGCCTTCGGATCGCCGAGGATCGCGACCTGCGCCGGATAGTTCTTGCCGATCTGCCAAGGATCGGAATCCAGATGAATGAGCGGCAAGCCCTTCGGCCACGGGTCGATGTTCGACGGCAGCGACCAGGTGAACAGATCGCCGCCGACGGAAAACAACAGATCGTGCTGATCCAGCACTTCGCGCACGCCGGCCTGGGTCCGCGTCATCGATCCGCGATAGAGCGGATGCGATGCCGGAAACGACGCGGTGTTGGGGATGAATTCGACATAGACCGGCGCGCCGATGGCCTCGGCGAGCGCGGCAAGCTCCTGGTGCGCGCGGCTCTGCGCCACGGCATCGCCGGCGATGATCACCGGCCGCTCAGCCTTGGCCAGCAGTTCGGCGGCAGCCGCCACCGCGTCGGCGTCGCCGCGCACCCGCGGCGCGACGCGTGTCGGTTCAAGCAAATCGATATCGGCATCGCTCTTGAGAATGTCGCCCGGCAGCGACAGGAAGACCGGTCCGGTCGGCGGCGCCAGTGCTGTCTTGACGGCGCGGTGCACGTAGCGCGGCAGATCCTCGACACGCTGCACTTCGGCGGCCCATTTGACGAAGGGCCGCGCCAAGGTCGGCAGGTCGGCGGTCAATACCGGTTCAGTAACGACATATTCGAGATCCTGCTGGCCCGCGGTGACCAGTACCGGCGCATTTGCCTTCGCCGCGTCGTAGAGCATGCCCATGGCATTGCCGAGGCCCGGCGCGACATGAAGGTTCAGCACTGCGAGATTGCCGGAGGCCTGCGCATAGCCGTCCGCCATCGCCATCAGGGCTGCTTCCTGCAGGCCCAAAATATAGCGGATGTCGTGCTCGACGGCGAAGGCATCCATCAGCGGCAATTCGGTGGTGCCGGGATTGCCGAACATCACCGTGACGCCTTCCTGCTTGAGCAGATCGAGAAAGGCACGTTTTCCGGACATCACAGGCAAGGGGGCCTCCGAGTTCATTTCATTGCTGAATGATCATAGCAAGTGTTATGCGTCATGGCCGGGCTTGTCCCGGCCATACGAAAACTCTGAATTCTCGGAATTGGAACGCCCGGTACAGGGCCCGGCATCACGGGAAGAATTGTCGTGAAGTGGAAAACGCTGGTGCCGCGGAAGGGATTCGAACCCCCGACCCCCGCATTACGAATGCGGTGCTCTACCGGCTGAGCTACCGCGGCTGACCAGCGGTACGTCGTCGTAATACCCGGAAACTGTAAACGCAAGAAGTACTGCCGATCGCGCCGGCGGACCTTTTTTGGGCTACTCGGCACCGATTTGGGCCAATTTGATCCTGGTCGAGGGTGTCCCGCAACCGCTATAGACCGGCTGGAGCATGGCCCCGAAAAGTGGATGCCGGCTTTCGGAAAAGATCATGCTCCAACGAATAAGCCCTCGGGAGCGCCGTCTTGTCGAGTATCACTGAACCCGCGCGCGACACGCCGATTTTCGGCGAGTTTGAGGTCGTCGTCTTGGGCGGTGGCCCTGCCGGTATCGCCGCGGCTGCGGCGGCGGGCGCGCTCGGCCGCAAGACGCTTCTGATCGAGCGTTACGGCTTTCTCGGCGGCATGGGAACCGCCGCGGGCGTAACCAATTTCTGCGGGCTTCATGCGAACGTCCACGGTGATATTCGTCAGGTCGTGCACGGCGTCGCCGACGATCTGCTGGCGCGGATCGATGCGCTCGGCGGTCTCAACGAACCGCATCTGATCTTCGGTAAGACCAAGGCGCAGGCTTACGACACCGCCGCTTATAAATGCGCGGCCGACGATCTGCTCGCCGGGCGCAAGGTGGAGGTGCTGTTTCATGCGCTCGCCGCCGGTGCCGTGATGAACCGCGGGCGGATCGAAGCGCTTTTGATCGAGACCAAATCCGGCCGCATGGCGGTGCGCGCCGACATATTCATCGACTGCTCGGGTGATGGCGATCTGGCGAGCTTCTCCGGCGCGCCGTTCGAACTCGGCGACGCCGACGGCAACATGCTCTATCCGACCATGATGTTCCGCCTGAACGGCGTCGATCCCGCCGCGGCCGGCGAAGCCTGGAAGACCATCCCGGCTTTGATGGAGGAGGCCGAGAAACGCGGCATGCGCTTTCCGCGCAAGGGCGCGATCGTGCGCCCGATGAAGCACGAGAGCGAATGGCGGGTGAACGTCACGCAGCTGAAAACCGGCAATGGCCGCGCCATCGACGGCACCGATGCGCGCGAACTGAGCGCGGGCGAAAGCGAAGGCCGCCGCCAGGCGCTCGCGTTCTTCGCGTTTCTGAAAGCGAATGCGCCGGGCTTCGCCAGGTCTTACGTCGTCGATATTCCGCCGCAACTCGGCATCCGCGAGACGCGCCGCATCACCGGCCGTTATGCGCTTACCCGCGACGATGTGCTCGGCTGCGCCAGCTTCGACGACACGATCGGCGTCAATGGCTGGCCGATCGAAGCGCATGTCGCCGGCGACGTGGTCTGGGGCTGGCCCGATATTCCATGCTCGCGCGGCTTCAATCATTTGCCTTATCGTATGCTGCTGCCGCTGAAAGTTGAGAACCTCCTCGTTGCCGGCCGCTGCGCCTCGATGACGCATGAAGGCCAATCGGCCGCCCGCGTCTCCGGCGCCTGCTTTGTCATGGGCGAAGCGGCGGCGACCGCCGCGCATCTGGCGCTTGCCTCTAACGCCAATCCGGCGGATATCGACGTGACGCGCTTGCAGCAGGTGCTTGAGCAAAACGGTGTCTTTCTCGGCAAAGAAACGTAGGCAAGGAAACGTAGGCGACGAAACATGAAAAAATTCGCTGTCCTCTTCGGCGTGCTCTTGGCCGCCTTGCAGGCCATTGCCGTGCCGGCGCTGGCGCAGGATTGGCCGGCGAAGACCGTGAAGATCATTGTGCCGTTCGGCGCCGGCTCGACGCCCGATATCGTGGCGCGGCTGATCGCCGAGAGCCTGCAGCAGAAATATCCGGCATCCGCCTTCGTCGTCGAAAACAAGCCCGGCGCGAGCGGCAATATCGGCACCGACGCGGTCGCCAAAGCCGATCCCGACGGCGCGACGATCGGCGTGAGCATCGGCGGCCCGCTCGCCATCAACACGCTGTTGTTCCCGTCGCTGCCCTATGATCCGAAGACCGACATCGCCGCGGTGACGCAGCTTGTCACCATGCCGAGCGTGCTCGCGGTCAATCCTGGCCTCGGCGTCAACAGCGTGGCGGACCTCGTCGCGCTCTTGAAGCGCGAGCCCGGCAAATACGATTTCGGCTCGATCGGCAACGGCTCGCTGTCGCATCTGTCGATGGAGGCGATTGCGCTGAAAAGCGGTACGCAGATCGTGCATGTACCGTTCACCGGCTCGCCGCAGGCAATGACCGCGGTGATGCGCGGCGACGTGCAGATGGCTTGTCTGCCGGCGGCTTCCGTTGTCGCGCTCGCCAAAGACGGCAAGGTGAAAATGCTCGCGGTGTCGCTCGCCAAGCGCTCGCCGTTCCTGCCCGATCTGCCGACGTTGAAAGAATCTGGCATCGATGTCGAAGCCGATACCTGGATGGGCCTGATCGCGCCCGGCAAGACGCCGCCCGATCTCGTCGCCAAGATCAACAAGGACGTGGCCGAGGCGATCCGTTCGCCCGCCGTGCGCGACAAGCTCGCGCTGCAATTCATGGAGCCGGTCGGCAATTCGCCGGCGCAATTCCGTGCCGTGATCGACGCCGAAGTGGCGCGCTGGGCGCCGGTGATCAAGGCGGCGGATGTGAAGCTGAACTGATCCTACTTCGCGTCCGCCTCTGCGCGCAGCTTGAAGCGCTGGATCTTGCCGGTCGCTGTCTTCGGCAACTCGCTGCGGAATTCGATCCAGCGCGGATATTTATAGACCGCGAGCTTCGCCCGGCATTCGTCCTGGAGCCTTTGCGCAAAATCGGCGCCGGCCAGACCCTGCGTCTTGAGCACGACGAAGGCCTTGGGCTTGATCAGCGCATCGACGTCAGGCCAGCCGACGACGGCGGCTTCGAGCACGTCGGGATGGCTTTGCAGCACGCCTTCGACCTCGAATGGCGACACATACATGCCGGAGACTTTCAGCATGTCATCGCGCCGGCCGCAGTAGATGTAATAGCCATCGTCGTCCTCGACATATTTGTCGCCGGAGCGCGTCCATTCGCCGAGAAAGGTCGAGCGCGATTGCTCGCGATTGTTCCAATACATCATTGCGCTGGTCGGGCCGCGCACCTGCAATTCGCCCATTTCGCCCCGGTTTTTGACGATCTCGCCGTCGTCATCGACCAGGCGGATGTCGTAGCCCGGCACCGGTTTGCCGGAAGTGCCGTATTTCACGTCGCCAGGCCGGTTGCTGAGGAAGATGTGGAGCATTTCGGTCGAGCCCAGCCCGTCGAGAATGTCGGTGCCGTAGCGCTCGCTCCAGCGCCGGCCGATCTCCAGCGGCAGCGCTTCGCCCGCCGATACGCAGCGGCGGAGCTTGATCTCGCCACTCTGCGGCGCCGCAGGGCTTGCGAGGAAGCCGGCATAAAATGTCGGCACCGCGTAGAACACGCTGACGTGATGTTTCTTCAGGAGATCGGCGACCAGGTCCGGCGTCGGCCGGTCCCGCAACAGAACCGTGGTGGCGCCGACCGACATCGGGAAGGTCAGTGCATTGCCGAGCCCATAAGCGAAAAACAATTTGGCCACCGAATAGCAGATGTCGTTTTCGGTGATGCCAAGCGTCGGGGCGGCATAAAGATCGTCGGTGAGTTTCAGATCGGCATGCGTATGCACGGCGCCTTTCGGCCGGCCGGTCGAGCCGGATGTGTAGAGCCAGAAACACATGTCGTCGCGCGTCGTCGGCGCCGTCATCGGCTTGGTGCTTGCCTGCGCCAACAAATCGTCAAAGCGCGGCTGGCCGTGCGATTGCCCGCCCGAAATAATGACATGTTCGAGATCTTCAGCCTCGCGCATAGCTTTGTTGAATTTCGGCAGCAGCTCTTCGGAGACGACAAGCACCCGCGCCCGGCTGTCGCGCAGCATGAAGCAGTAATCGTCCTCGGTCATCAGCGTGTTGACCGGCACCGCGACCACGCCGGCCTTGATGGCGCCGAGAAAGGCGGTCGGCCAGTCGATGGTATCGAGGAGCCCCATCAGCATGCGCTCCTCGCGGCGCACGCGCAGCGTTCGCAGCACATGACCGAAACGCTCGACGCGCTCGGCGAGATCGCCATAGCTGTATTTGCCGCGCTGGTCGATGAAGGCGATTTTCTCGGCGCGGCCGGCGTCGAGATTGCGCTTGAGAATATCGGCGGCAAAATTGTAGTCGCGCGGTATGGCGCTTGCGCTCTGCAAGGCGGTGTTCATCGCGGCGTTTCCTCAGGTCGCGGGCACGGTGTTGCCCACCCATTCGCCCACTGCAAAGCCTTTATGAAAACATTATGCCGACGCCCATTGCGCGGCAATGCCGCGCGCCAAGGGGGCATGGAATCAGCCTGTCAGCGCCGCGAAATTGCGCTATGACATGCCCGCTGAAAATGGCCGCCAAAAACAAGCCTCTCCCGCCGGAGCTTTCCGCATGATCTTGAGCCGTGACCGCATTCTCACCACACATGTCGGCAGCCTGCCGCGCAACGAGACCTTGAGCGACCTGCTCATCGCGCAGGAGGAGGGCAAGGCCTATGACGCCGTCCTCATGACCAGCGAGATGGACAAGGCGGTGCGCCATGTCGTGCAGAAGCAGATGGCGGCCGGCATCGATGTCGGCAATGACGGCGAGCAACGCCGCATCGGCTTTCAGACTTACGTGCCGCAGCGTATGAGCGGTTTTGCCGGCGTGTCGAAGCGCCGCCGCGGCAAGGAGTTCGAGGAATTTCCCGAACTGCTTGCCTATCTGATGCGCCGCTTCCCCAATCCGCCGAAGAGCCAGCAGGGCGCGCCGGAAGCGCAGGGCGAGGTCAAATACAAGGACTTGAAGCCGATCCAGGAGGAGACATCAGGCTTCAACAAGATCGCCGACCAGCTCCATGCTTTCTCCGAGCGCTTCATGACCGCGCCGTCGCCCGGCATCATCTCGACGACGATGCTCAATGCCCATTACGACAGCCACGACGCCTATCTCGATGCGCTCTCGCGCGAGATGAAGAATGAATATCAGACGATCCATAAAGCCGGCATCGTGCTGCAGATCGACGCGCCCGATCTGGCGATGGATCGCACCATGATGTACCGCGATCTGTCCGACGCGGATTTCGTCAAGCGCTGCGAGCGTCATGTCGAGGCGATCAACAAAGGCATCGAAGGCATTCCGCGCGATCGCGTGCGGCTGCATATCTGTTACGGCAACTGGGAAGGCCCGCACATCCACGACGTCGCGCTCGATAAGATCCTGCCCGCACTCTATCAGGCCAGGGTCGGCGCGCTATCGATCGAGTTCTCCAATCCACGCCATGCCCATGAATACGCGGCGCTCAAGCGCGTGCCGTTTCCGAAAGATATGATTCTTCTCCCCGGCGTGGTCGAGACCACGTCGAATTTCGTCGAGCATCCGGAAGTCGTGGCGCGCAGGATCGAGGAGGCGGTGGCGACCGTCGGCGATCGCGAGCGCGTCATCGCCTCGAGCGATTGCGGCTTCGGCACCTTCACCCGTCGCGAATGGGTGATCGAGCCCGCGGTCTGGCTCAAGCTCAAGGCGATCCGCGACGGCGCCGATATCGCTTCCGCCCGGCTTTGGGGTAAAAAGGTCGCATGAGCGAACTGATCCTTTACGACTTCGGCAACTCGGTCTGTTGCCAGAAGGTCCGCATCACGTTACGCGCGAAAGGATTGGAATGGCGGGCGGTCAGCGTCGACTTGTTCACGGCTGCGCAATACGATCCGGAATATCTCAAGCTCAATCCCAAAGGCGTGGTTCCAACGCTGGTGCATGACGGCAAGCCGGTGATCGAGTTGACGCTGATCTGCGAGTATATCGACGCGGCGTTCCCGCACCCGCCGAAGCTCATTCCGGCCGATCCGTGGCTGCAGAGCCGGATGCGGCTATGGAGCAAGATGGTCGATGAGGGATTGTTCGAGGGCGTCACCGAGATCAGCTTTTCCGCCATGTTCCGTGAGCGGATGAAGAACATGCCCGAGGAGACGCGGCAGAAGCGCTTTCGCAATGTGGGCGACCCGCGCCGTACCGACCGCTTCAAGTCGACCTACGAATACGGCGTGCAATCGCCGTTCGTGGTGCACGCGATTGCCGCCTATGAGCGTGCCTTCAAGATGCTCGAGAATATGCTTGCCGAAAACGGCGGCCCGTGGATTCTGGGCGGCAGTCCGAGCCTCGCTGACATCAACCTGATGCCGTTCGCGGCGCGGCTCGATTATCTCGGGCTGATCGACCTGTGGACCGGCAGCCGCCCGCACGTGCAGGACTGGTGGCGGCATGCGCAGGCTTGGCCATTCTTCAAGTCGGGACTTTATGATCTCATCTCAGAACATGAATTCACCGAAATGCGCACGCACGGCCCGAAAATCCGCGACGGCATTGCCGCTCACCTGGCAACGCTCAGAAGCGCTGCCTGAAATAGTTCATCCTCCCCGCGAACCAGCACAGGACCAAAATCGTGATTGACCTCTACACCTGGACCACGCCGAACGGCCGCAAGGCTTCCATCGCGCTCGAGGAAATGGGCCTGCCTTACACCGTGCACCCGGTCGACATTTCCAAGGACGAGCAATTCAAGCCGGAATTTTTGAAGATCAGCCCCAACAATCGCATCCCGGCGATTGTCGATCGCGACAATGGCATGAGCCTGATGGAGTTGGGCGCCATCCTGATCTATCTCGCCGACAAGACCGGCAAGCTCCTGCCGAAAAGCGGCGAGGATCGCTACCGCACCATCGAATGGCTGATGTGGCAGATGGGCGGCCCGGGCCCGATGCTCGGCCAGGTCCATCACTTCGTGAAATACAATCCCGGCAAGGCGCCCTATGCCGAGGAGCGGTATCTGAAGGAAGCGCACCGGCTCTACGGTGTGCTCGACAAGCAGCTAGCCCAGCATGAGTACGTCGCCGGAGCTTATTCGATCGCCGATATCGCGCTGTGGCCCTGGATTTCGCGCTACGAATGGCAGACCGTCGACCTCAACAAATATCCCAACGTCAAGCGCTGGTATGTCGCCGTCGCCGGCCGTCCGGCGGTGCAAAAGGGTTATAAAGTGCCGAAGGATATGGGGCCAATCCCGATGCCGTGAGAGGGCTCCAAGGTCCCGAAGCAGGGTCCCGAAGCAACGCCCCGAGGCCCGAGAGTCGACAAAGCCCAGTCAACAAAGCCGTAAATTAGGTTACAATAGGCGCGACAATTACCGTGCCCCGCATTCGTCGAGGACCGCTTCGCGCGCGCTCTTGAGGATGGCGGATAATCCCAAGGAGCCTGCCCAGGAGTTTCCCATGGACGACATCACCAAGCGCGATCCGATCAAGATCACTGCCGAAGACATCAACCCGCGCTACAATTGGAGCCGCCATCTGCCGGTGCTCGGCACCATGGGCGTCGATTTCGAGGAACGCGTCGATTACCGGCGCATGCACCGTTATCGGCTCGCCCGCGCCCAGGCGGCGCTGGAAGCGTCCGATCTGGGCGCGCTCTTGCTCTTCGACGATAACAATATCCGCTACGTCACCTCGACGAAGATCGGCGAATGGGCCCGTGACAAGCTCTCGCGCTTTGCGCTGTTGACGCGCGGCGGAGATCCGATCCTGTGGGACTTCGGCTCGGCGGCCATGCACCACAAGCTCTATTCGCCCTGGCTGAAGCCCGAGAACTGCAAGGCCGGTCTCGTCGGCTTGCGCGGCACTGTCGATCCCGCCTTCGGCCTGATGAAGCGGCACGCCGAGGAAATGGCCTCGATTCTGCGCGAGGCCGGCGTCGCCAAAATGCCGATCGGCGTCGATATCATCGAGCCGCCGATGATGTTCGAACTGGAAAAGGCCGGCATCAAGATCAAGGACGGCCAGCAGGTCATGCTCAGCGCCCGCGAGGTGAAGTCGGCCGACGAGATCGCGCTGCTCAATCGCGCCGCGGCGATGGTCGACGGCGCCTATGACGTCGTCAACGAAATGCTGCGGCCGGGCGTGCGCGAAAACGACATCGTCGCCGAGGTCAACAAGTTCCTCTACACCCACGGCTCCGACGACGTCGAAGCAGTCAATGCCGTGTCCGGCGAGCGTTGCAGCCCGCATCCGCACAATTTCACCGACCGCATGATCCGCCCCGGCGACCAGGCGTTCTTCGACATCCTGCAATCGTTCATGGGCTATCGCACCTGTTACTACCGCACCTTCAATGTGGTGCGCGCCACGCCGGCGCAGCACGATGCTTACAAGATGGCGCGTGAATGGCTCGACAACGCCATCGCCCGCATCAAGCCCGGCGCCTCGACCGCGCATATCTGCGAAGTGTTCCCGAAGGCCAATGAGTTCGGCTTCCCCGACGAAATGTCGGCCTTCGGCCTGCAATTCGCCCATGGGCTCGGCTTGAACCTGCACGAGCGGCCGATCATCTCACGCGTGGTGTCGATGGATCACCCGACCGAGATCAAGGAAGGCATGGTGTTTGCGATCGAAACCTATTGCCCGGCGACGGACGGCTACTCTGCCGCCCGCATCGAGGAAGAGGTCGTGGTTACCGACAAGGGCTGCACGCTGATCTCGCTGTTCCCGGCCGAGGAATTGCCGATCTCGGCGAAATATTGATCTTGGTGATCCGTCATGGCCGGACATAGCCGTTTGAAGAACGGCGTCGCTTCGTTCGCCTATGTTCCGGCCATCCACGTCTTGCCTTTTCGTGATGCTGAGAGGTGACTATGAATCAAAACGGCCGGGCGATAAGCCCGGCCGTTTTAGTTTGGGTGGATGGCTGTTTCTTAGTTGGATATTTGAACGGCGCTTATTACCAGCTGAACTTGTAGTGGACGCCCGACATCACCGTCTGCTGTGACGGCTGGAGCTTCAAGCTCGTGGGGGCGCCAAAATTGCCGACGGTAGTCGATCCCGCGATCGGCAGGGTCGCGTTGCTATAACTCGTAAAGCGATATTCGGTGTTGAAGTACAGCCCGGGAATCGACTGGATCTTGGTCTCGATGCCGGCGCCGGTGAACCAGCCGCTGTAATTGTGCGAGCCCACCGACATTGGCGCGGCAAATGGCTGCAGCGTGATGCCGTTGAAATGGGCAGAGCTATAGCCGCCGCTGAAATACGACAGAATGTCCGGCGTGATCAGCCAGCCGATGCGGCCGCCGGCGTCCCAGAACGATTTCTCTTTCTCGACCCCGGTCAGCGTCGTGAAGCCGGCGCCGGGCGCCGCGGTGAAATTCCATGTGCCTGTCATATTGCCGAAGTTGTAATCGGCAAGCACGCCGGCCACGAGATTCCAGCCGCCGACGTTGAACTGATAGTCGTAGCCGACATCGGCCATACCGAGCCAACCCCTGGCGCCGTTATTGGTCGTGCCCTGGATGACACCAGAAGACGGCACCACGCTCGAATTCGTGTCCGATACGCCGTAGCCCCAGCCGGCGCCGACATAGAGGCCGGTCCAGTTCGGAGCCACAACCACCGGCGCCATGGGCGGCGGCGCCGGATACCGCGGCGGCAGATCGGCAGCTTTCGCAGCGCCGACGAGGGCAAGCAGCGCAGCGCCGGTAAGAAGAATGCGTTTCATGACCCGTCTCCCCAAAATTCTGAGCGCTGAATATACAGGGGATCACTGGCGAATGATCCGGCTAAATGGCCCTTCGGCTGCCTCGAGGTCGATATTCTCCGGACTGTGGATTTAGGGCCACATCAAATGAGGTATTAAAGTACTGATTCTTTTGGATTTTTTAGACATCCTTAGGGTTAGCCGGACGTCAACGCGAACCCGTCGTCATCGGCCTCTCTCCGAGCGTCCAAGTCCTTGGCCGCATCGCAGCCGCCCAAAACCGCCGTTGCCGGCAATTATGACGAAGGATTCTCACGCCTGATTCGGCGAAACCTCGGCCTCTCGCGCGCCGCGCGATGCGGAACCCGGCGTTTCGGCTAAGGCGAAAGCTTTGCGCTCATGCCGCGTAGCGCATCGAGGCGCGCTTCCATCTCACGCCTGAGATTATATTGCGGGTTGCCGAACTGCTTGTTGCGCGCGGCGATGAAGTCGCGCTGGCCTTGCCGCAATTGCGCGCCGTCCTTGCCGTCGCGGCTCGCGAGCGCCGCCTTGTAAGCTGAGCCGATCTCGCGATCGAGCCGCGACAGATCGGGATCGGAGCAGATCGCCTTCTCGACGGCGAGATGCGCAGAGCCGCAGTCGAAAGTCGGCAGCACTGAATTGTCGCCGCCGGCCGAGAGGCGCCGGTCGCGTTGCTCGCGCGCATCGGCGAGGTTTTGCGCGGCCTGGTCGAACTGCGGATTGATGCGCAACGCCTGCTGATAATCGGCGATGGCGCGATCGAGATCGCCCTTCTTGCCATAGGCGGCGCCGCGATTGTTGTAGGCGAGCGCAAATCCCGGATCGAGCGCGATGGCGCGATCGTAATCGGCGATGGCGTGGTCGTAATCGCCGCCCTTGTGATTGTAGGCGTCGCCGCGATTGGTCAGGAAACTCGCCTGCGGCTTGAGCTTAATCGCTTCGTTATAGTCGGCGATGGCCCGGTCGTAGTCGCCATTCGCGGCATAGTTCAAGCCGCGATTGTCGAAATATTCCGGCGTCAGCGGATCGAGCTTGATGGCCTCGCTGTCGTCGGCGATGGCCTGGTCGATTCGTCCGAGCTTCTTATAGGCGGCGCCGCGATTGGTATAAGCGCGCGCGTTCTTCGGATCGAGCTTGATGGCCTCGGTCAAATCCGCAATCGCCGACTGGTAGTCTTGCTTGAAATATTCGGCGGCGCCGCGATCCATATAGGCGATCGAATCGTCGGGCTTGAGCCGCAGTGCTTCGTTGTAGTCGGCGATGGCGCGGTCGTATTGGCCGTTATTGTTGAAGACGTTGCCGCGCTTCTCGAACGCTTGCGCATCGTTGGGATCGAGCCGCACCGCTTCATTGGCGTCGCTGAGCGCTTTGTCGAGCCGGCCCATGGTCCGGTAGGTGTTCGAGCGCTCGCGAAACGCCCGCTTGTTTTTCGGATCGAGCGCGATCGCGCGGTCAAGATCGGTCAGTGCGAGTTGCGATTTGTTGATGTACCAATAAATCGTGCCGCGATTGACCAGAGCCGCGGCGAGCGCTGTGGGCTGGTCGGACAGCGTATCGATCAGCGTGCTGCAGGCCTCGATGCGCCGCTGTGGCGGATAGGCATCATCGTCGGTCGAGGCGCAGATGCCGGCATTGGTGAGGTCCTGTGACTGAGCCGGCGCCTGGGCCGGTGTCTGAGCCTGTGCCGCAGGCGCGGCCAAGAGGTTGGCGAGGCCGGCGAAGGCAGTGAACAGGCAGGCTGCGGCGAAAGGACGTGTGCGGCGCATAGGAGCCCCCATCGGAATGCGGCTGTGCTGGGCGAAACAGGCCATTTGCCCATTAGTCGCGACCGCCGCGTAAAAGGTTTCGGCCCGGAAACGCCGTTGGAGCCGCTGGACAACCGCTTAGCAACCGCTTGACGGGGCGCGGAATTCCGGCGACATGCCGTGCGCCCATTCGGCCGTTCAGCGAGTGTGATTATGGCTTCCGATGCGCTGCCCAAAACTGCCACTGCCGAGTGTCTCGCGCAAAAAATCTGCGCGCTCGATGCCGGCAAGCTTCCCAAAGCCGTGCGAGAGAAATGCGAAGAGCTGGTCATCGACGTGGTCGGCCTCGCCGTCACCGCGCGCAACGAGGATTATGTGAAGGCGGCGCTTTCGGCTTGCGACGACGACGGTCCATGCACCGCGATCGGCCATGATCGCACTTTGAGTGCTGCCGCGGCCGCGATCGTCAACGGCACCGCCATCCACGGCGAAGATTTCGACGACACGTTCGAAGGCGGTCCCATTCATACCGGCGCGGTCATCGTGCCCGCGGTGCTCGCGGCCTGCGAACGGCACAAGCTTTCAGGCGAAGCGGCGTTGTTCGGCATCGCGGTCGGCGTCGAGACGATGTGCCGCTTGAGTACGGTTGCGCCGACGCTCACCCACAAAGCCGGATTTCATCCGACGGCGGTCTTTGGCGCGGTCGGCGCCGCGGTCGGCGTCGGCGCCGCGCTGAAATTGTCGCCGCGGCAGATGGTCGATGCGCTCGGCACCGTCGGCTCGATGGCTTCGGGCATTATCGAATATCTTGCAGAGGGCGCCTGGACCAAGCGGCTGCATGCCGGCTGGGCGGCGCAGTCAGGGCTGCGCGCCGCGCTGCTCGGCCGCGCCGGATTTCTAGGTCCGCGCACGGTGTTCGAAGGCGTGCACGGTTTCTTCCACGGCTTCGCCAACACCACCAAGGGCGATTTTGACGCTATCGCCGGCGACTTCGGCAGCCGCTGGGTGACGGAAACGCTCGCCTTCAAACCCTATCCGTGCGGGACCATGACGCATCCCTATATCGACTGCGCGCGAAGACTCGCGAAGAAGGTAAGAGCCGACGATATCGTCGACATGGTCTGCGAGGTCGGCGAGGGCACCGTGCATCGCTTGTGGGAGCCGCTCGCCTCGAAGCATCATCCGGCCAACGGCTATGCCGGCAAATTTTCGTCGCCCTATTGCATCGCCACGGGCTTCGTCCGCGGCAATGTGGGTTTAAGCGATTTCACCGACGCCGCGGTGAAGGATCCGGCCGTGCTCGCCGTCGCCGCCAAAGTTCGTTATCAGATCGACCCGAACAATCCCTATCCGAAGAATTTCACCGGCCATATCCGCGCCACCTTGCGCGACGGCTCGGTCGTTGAAGAACGTCAGCCCTATATGCGCGGCGGCGCGCAGGAGCCGCTGACGCGCGCCGACATCGAGCAGAAATTTTTGCTCAATGCCAAGCACGGCGGCTGGAGCGAGGAGCGGGCGGCGGGTGCGCTGAAACTGATCGGCGGTCTGTTTAAGGGCCCGGTCAACCTGGCGGCGCTGCGGGGATAACGGGTCCGCCCCCGGTTTCGCCGGGCCGCGAGAGGCTTTCCGGCCGCCGCGCGCACCAAAATAAACGCTGCAAATTCCGATGGTTAATCGGGTCTTAACCTCGCCGCACCTATGGTGTGCCGTGTTTGGAGCGGTGGGGGGTACCCGCTGTTCGTGATGTACCGGATGAGTAACGAGACCAATTCGTTTCGCGCGCCCGATGCGCGCTCGCCGTTTGTGCGTTTGCGTGAGCTGCTCGGCGATACCCCGCCGGGCAAGCCCGCGATCAGCCTTGCGGTGGGCGAGCCGCAGCATGCCATTCCGCCTTTCGTCGGCCCGGTGATCGCCGCGCATGTCAACGAATTCGGCCGCTATCCGATGAACAAGGGCCTCGATGCTTTCAGCGAAGCTGTGGCACAGTGGCTGAACAAGCGCTTTGCTCTTGAGCGGCAGGTCGATCCCTTGCGCGAAGTGCTGGTGCTCAACGGCACCCGCGAAGGACTTTTTCTCGCCGCGCTCGCCGCAAAAAATTATGTGCCGCAGCGCGCCGGCAAGCCCGCGGTGCTGATCCCCAATCCGTTCTATGCCGCCTATGCCGCCGGCGCGATCGCCGCCGATTGCGAGCCGGTCTATCTGCCGGCGACCAAAGCCACGGGCTTCCTGCCCGATCTCGATGCGCTCACTGACGACTTGCTGGCGCGCACGGTCGCGGTCTATCTCGCCTCGCCGTCCAATCCGCAAGGCGCGGTCGCCGATCTGTCTTATCTCGAAAAGCTCGCCGCGCTGGCGCGCCGCTTCGGTTTCATCATTCTCGCCGACGAATGCTATTGCGAGATTTACGGCAAAGACGCGCCGCACGGCATGCTCGAAGCCGCGGGTCCGGATTTCCACAACGTCGTCGTGTTCCACTCGCTGTCGAAGCGCTCGAATTTGCCGGGGCTGCGCATCGGCTTTGCCGCGGGCGATCGCAAATTCCTCGCCGCCTATCTCGAGTTGCGCAATGTCGCGGCGCCGCAAGTGCCGACGCCGATGCAGCATGTCGCCATCGCCGCCTATAACGACGAGAAACACGTCGAGGAGAACCGGCGGCTCTATCGCGAGAAATTCGACCTCGCCGATCAGATCATCGGCGACCGTTACGGGTATCGCCGTCCGGCCGGCGGATTTTTTCTCTGGCTCGACGTCGCGGCCCATGGCGGCAGCGAGAAAGCGGCGGAGCTGCTGTGGCGCGAGGCAGGTCTGCGCGTCGTGCCCGGCCGGTATCTCGCGCGCGAACAGTCTGACGGCAGCAATCCCGGCGCCGATTATATCCGCGTCGCCATGGTGCAGAACAACGAGATCACCGCCGAGGCGATGCATCGCCTCGTGGTGGTGCTTGGATAGCGCATGACCCCGAAAAATGAATACCGATTTTCGGGCCAGATCATGCGCCAGCGAAAGTAGGCAAGCGATGTCGATGATCGACCGCAGCCTTGACGGCATGGCCGCTTTGTCCGGCCATCTCGGCGTCGCATTGCGACGGCGGCTGCGCGAGCTTGTCGGCATTGCGCTGATCAGCCTCGCCATGATGGCCGGACTTTCGCTCGCGAGCTGGTCGGTGCAGGACCCTTCGCTGAGCCACGCCACCGACGCGCCGGTGCATAATCTCCTCGGTGTGCCGGGTGCAATTGCCGCCGATCTGATGATGCAGCTTCTCGGGCTCGGCTCCGTGGCGCTGCTGTTGCCGGTCGCGGTGTGGGGTTATCGGCTGCTCGGCCATCGCCGGCTGAGCCATGAGCGGCTGCGCGTGCTGGTCTGGATGTTGGGGGCGGTGCTCAGCGCGGCCTTCGTGTCCTGCTTGCCGCGCACTGCGCACTGGCCGCTGCCGTCAGGCCTCGGCGGTGTTGTCGGCGACGCCATGCTGCGGCTGCCTCTGGTGCTGTTCCATATCCAGCTGGTCGGAACGACGCGGCTCATCTTTGCGTTCGGGCTCGGCTTTGCCGCGCTGGTCGCCTTCGGCACGGCGGCGGGCATGATCTTCGGCGGCGAGGCCGAGGATTATGACGACTACGACGACGAGGACGAGAAAGACGACGACGAAGACCGCGAGGCGGGCGACAGTGCCTGGATCTCGCTCGGCTTCATCGAGCATCACCTCCTAAGCTTCCGCGCCTGGCTGGGTCGGCTGTTCATGCGCCGCGAGCGGCTGCCGATGGCGTCGCGCGATAATCCCGCGATCCCGCGCCGCCGCGTCGAGCCGCGTTTCGAAGGCTCCGCCCGTTCTGCAGCGGACGATGCCGAGGATGACGACGAAGAGGATAACGAGGAGTCCACACCGCGGGCGCGCAAGCCGCGCGCCGCGAAGCCGGTCCGCCGCTCGTCAAGCGGCTTCCAGGTTCCTTCACTCAATCTTCTCGCCGCACCCCGCGCCAGCGAACGTTCGACTTTAAGTTCCGACGAGATCCAGGAAAATGCGACGCGGCTCGAAGTCGTGCTGGGCGATTTCGGCGTGCGCGGCGAAATCATCAATGCGCGGCCGGGCCCGGTGGTCACGCTTTACGAGCTTGAACCCGCGCCCGGCATCAAATCCTCGCGCGTCATCAGTCTCGCCGACGATATTGCGCGCTCGATGAGCGCGCTGTCGGCGCGCGTCGCCGTCGTTTCCGGGCGCAATGCCATCGGCATCGAATTGCCCAATCCGGTGCGCGAGAAAGTTTATCTGCGCGAGCTTCTGGCCTCGCGCGATTATGTGGAGACGGGCTTCCGCCTGCCGTTGTGTCTCGGCAAGGCGATCGGCGGCGAAGCCGTCATGGTCGATCTCGCGCGCATGCCGCATCTGCTCATCGCCGGCACCACCGGCTCGGGCAAATCGGTCGCCATCAATACCATGATCTTGAGTCTGCTTTATCGGCTGCATCCCGATCAGTGCCGGCTGATCATGGTCGATCCGAAAATGCTCGAACTCTCCGTCTATGACGGCATTCCGCATCTGCTCACGCCCGTCGTCACCGATCCGAAGAAAGCGGTGGTGGCGCTGAAATGGGCGGTGCGTGAAATGGAAGAGCGCTACAAGAAAATGTCGAAACTCGGCGTGCGCAATATCGACGGCTATAACGCGCGCGTCGCCGAGGCTAATAAGAAAGGCGAGAAGCTCAATCGCACCATCCATACCGGCTACAATCGCGATACCGGCCAGGCGATCTACGAGAACGAAGAACTCGATCTCGAGCCGCTGCCCTATATCGTCGTCATCGTCGACGAAATGGCCGACCTGATGATGGTCGCCGGCAAGGACATCGAAGGCGCGGTGCAGCGGCTGGCGCAAATGGCGCGTGCCGCCGGCCTGCATGTGGTCCTGGCGACGCAGCGGCCGTCGGTCGATGTCATCACCGGCACGATCAAGGCGAACTTCCCGACCCGCATTTCCTTCCAGGTCACCTCGAAGATCGACAGCCGCACCATTCTGGGCGAACAGGGCGCCGAACAGCTGCTCGGCCAAGGTGATATGCTCTACATGGCGGGCGGCGGCCGCATCAGCCGCGTGCACGGACCATTTGTTTCCGACGAGGAAGTCGAAAAGGTCGTGCGTCATCTCAAATCGCAGGGTCAGCCGGAATATCTCGAAGCCGTCACCGCCGAAGAGCCGACCGACGAGGACGGCAATCCGGTGTTCGATGCAACCGCGATGGGCGGCGGCGAAGGCGGCGACCTTTATTCGCAGGCGGTGGCGATCATCACCCGCGACCGCAAGGCGTCGACCAGCTATATTCAGCGCCGGCTGCAGATCGGCTATAATCGCGCGGCTTCGCTGATGGAGCGCATGGAACAGGAAGGGGTCGTCGGCCAGCCCAATCACGCCGGCAAACGGGAAATTCTCGTCGAAGGCCCGGAAGAAAGTCCGTTCTGAGGCGGACAAAGCAACGATATGGCCTATTGAGTAGCGGCCTATTGAGAATCGAGGCCTTCGCCTTTAATTCTAGCCGCGAATTCGCCATACCGCTCGCTTAGCGGATTGGGTTGTCGCGGACGTCAGAAGTCTTAGCACCAAGTCTTAGCTCCTAAGATCTTGGCACCGAAGCGTTTGGCAGGGCGTGTCAGCGGGAGAGCGATATGGCGGCAACACGTGCTGCGAAAGCCGGTTTTGCGAAATTTTACGCGGCGATAATTCTCACGGTTGCATGCGGCGGTCTTGCGTTCGCGCCGGCTTTTGCCGAAAGCGTGCCGCTGCCGACGCCGGCGCCCCAGCAGAAAAGCGGGTCTACGCCGCCCGCGACGGGTACCGCCCCCGCCGCCGCCAGTGACAGCCAGCAGAAGCCGCCGAGCTTCTTTCCGTTCTCGTTGCCGTTCGGCAAGGATTCTTCGGGCGGCTCAGGGTCGTCGAGCCAGCAGGCCACCGCATTCGACGCCAAACAGCGTGCGCTACTCGAAAAGGTCAGCGCCTATCTGACCAGCGTGCAGACCATGGTCGGAAATTTCGTGCAGATCGGTCCGGACGGCGGCCGTACCGAAGGCACGTTCTATATCCAGAAGCCGGGCCGGGTGCGCTTCACCTATAACGCGCCGAGCCCGATCGATATCGTCGCCGACGGCTCGTCCGTCGTGGTGCGCGACCGCAAGCTCGCCACCCAGGATCTCTATCCGCTGTCGCAGACGCCGCTGCGGTATCTGCTCGCCGACCGCATCGATCTGTTGAAGGACACCGACGTCGTCAGCGTAACCACCGACGACACGTTCACCACCGTAGTCATCGAGCAAAAACAGGTGATGATCGGTACCAGCCGGCTGATGATGATGTTCGATGCCAAGGACACCAGTCTGAAGCAATGGACCGTCACCGATCCGCAGGGTTTCGATACGACGGTCGCGGTCTATAATCTCGACACCGCCAAAAAGCCTGATCCGAACCTGTTCGTCATCAACTACGCGCGCGACGGCGGCAGCATCAGCAATCAGTAAAAACAGGCCCAGGAAGCGGTGGGCAAAGCCCTGAAATCGGTTGGCGAAGACGCCGGCTGATCATTATATGCGGATTGACGATTTTTCTGACTGCTGACTGCCAATCCCGCGGATTCCCGTGAAGCTTTCCGTTACGACCTGGAACATCAATTCGGTGCGGCTGCGCATCGATCTCGTCGCCAAATTCATCAAATCGGCGCGGCCCGATATTCTGTGCCTGCAAGAAACGAAGTGCCCGGACGACGCCTTTCCGTTGAAGCGATTCAAGCGGCTCGGCTACGAGAATGTCGCGCTCAACGGCCAGAAGGGCTATCACGGCGTCACCGTGATTTCGCGGCTGCCGTTCGAGCGCACCAGCATCCAAAATTTCTGCGGCAAGACCGATTGCCGCCACGTCTCGGCGGTGTTCGGCGAACGCGCGGGCCTGCGCGAGCCCATCACAGTGCATAATTTCTACGTGCCGGCCGGCGGCGACCTTCCGGATCCGCAAGCCAATCCGAAATTCGCGCATAAGCTCGGCTTTCTCGACGAGATGCGCGATTGCGCGGCGATCCGGCCGGAAAAATCGGAGCGCGCCATTCTGGTCGGCGACCTTAACGTCGCGCCGCTTGAGCACGATGTGTGGGGCCACAAACAGATGATCCGCGTCGTGTCGCACACGCCGGTCGAATGCGAGAAGCTCACTGCCGTGCGTAATGCCGGCGGCTGGATCGACAGCATGCGCGAACTGACGCCGGAACCGGCAAAGCTCTATACGTGGTGGAGCTATCGCTCGCCGGATTGGGCGACCGCTGATAAAGGCCGCCGCCTCGATCACATCTGGACATCGCCGCAGCTTGCCGACCGCGTCGGCACGATCGCCATCGCCAAGAATTATCGCGGCGCCGAGCGGCCGTCCGACCACGTTCCGGTGACGGCGACGATCGAAGTTTGATTATTGCCGCTACGGGCGACTATCTTTGTTGCGGACCTGTGCCGCGGGCCAAAGCCGAGCGGACATTTTCCATTTCGCGCGCCCATTGATCGGCGCGGGTGGCGATCAATTCGCGCAGGCGCTGCGCGGCGTCGGGATAGCTTTCCAGCATTTTGAGAAACATGGCGCGGGAAATGCGCAGCACCAAAGCCGGCTCGCGCGCCACGGCAGTCACCGGCCGCACTGTCTCCGCAAGCAAAGCCGATTCGCCAAGCAAGGTGCCGGGTTCGGCAATCTTCTCGTCGTCGTTAAGCCGTCCGGAGAAGAGGCTGAACGAGCCCTCCTGCACCACATAGGCGCAGTCGGCGGGATCGCCGGCGTTGAACAGCACCTGGCCTTCTTCGACGGTATAACTCTCGGTGCTGATGGCAAGGACGCGCAACGCTCCGGCGCCGAGACGGCGGAGAATGGGAACGCGCTCAAGGAACGCGATATCGTCCTCGATCGTCATGCCGCTCCGCGATTAATGCATGATCCGGAAAAGTGGAACCCGGTTTTCCGAAAGGATCATGCGCAATTAAGGGACCAGTTTGTAGCCGCCGGCTTCAGTAACCAGAATGGCGGGCGCCGCTGCATCCCTCTCGATCTTCTGCCGTAACCGGTAAATGTGGGTTTCCAGCGTGTGCGTGGTGACGCCGGAATTGTAACCCCAGACTTCCTGCAGCAAGGTCTCGCGCGACACCGGTTTCTGCCCGGCGCGATAAAGATAACGCAGGATCGAGGTTTCCTTCTCGGTCAGCCTGACTTTACTGCCTTTGGGGTTAAGGAGGAGCTTCGAACTCGGCCGGAACGTGTAAGGCCCGATGGTGAAAACCGCGTCCTCGCTCGCCTCGTGTTGGCGCAATTGCGCGCGGATGCGCGCCAGGAGCACGGCAAAGCGGAACGGCTTGGTCACGTAGTCGTTGGCGCCGGATTCAAGACCGAGGATCGTGTCAGAATCGGTGTCGTGGCCGGTCAACATGATGATCGGCGCCTTGAATCCGTTTTTGCGCAGGATGCGGACGGCTTCGCGGCCGTCGATATCGGGCAGGCCGACATCCATGATGACGAGGTCGATCTGCCCGGTTTTGGCGGCCTGCACGCCCTTGCTGCCATTTTCGGCGGCGACGGCCTCGAATTCCTCGTGCAAGGAGAGCTGCTCCGTCAGCGCCTCGCGCAGCTCGGTGTCGTCGTCGACGATCAAAATGGTGCGCGTATTCGGCATTTACTCCGGCCCCTGCCGTTTTGCTGCCCGATCGGGCGCGAAGTAGAACGGCGCAGGATACAAGAGCAAGCGACGATTGGGAATTCGGGCACCAAACGATGGGGAAGATTGGCGGGAAGACTTGGAGAAAGGGTAAAACTTGGCAAAAGCCCTCGCTGAGTAGGACTTCCCTGGGCTTGATTCGCGTCAGGTTCCGCCCGGGCCTGCCCGCGCAAGGCTGGCTGTTTGCGGGCGGTAAGACGCTCCGCGTCGCGCTCGGCCGCGGCGGCATCCGGGCGCTCAAGCGCGAAGGCGACGGCGGCACGCCGGTTGGAACTTTCCGCCCGGTTCGCCTGTGGTGGCGCGCCGACCGCGTGCAAAGGCCCCGGACGCTGTTGCCGGTGCGCCGAATCAGTGCGGACGACGCCTGGTGCGAGGACCCCTCAGACCGCCGCTATAACAGGGCTTTCAAGCGCTCGGCCAGTGAACCAGGCGACCGGCTGCGCCGCGAGGATGGCCTCTACGATCTTATTATCGAGATCGACCACAATACGCGCCCCCGCGTCGCCGGGCTTGGCAGCGCCGTTTTTATCCACGTCGCCCGCGACGCATTTGGACCGACCGCGGGATGTGTTGCGCTGCGCCGGGATGATTTGCGGAGGCTTCTGTCGCATATCGGGCCAAGCACAAGAATTATGATTCACTCTTAGAGCGCCAGATTTAGGCTGCTGGGCGCGGCCGAGAACCGAAAATGGCGCTCCCGACCCGCACATGCGTCGCGCCAAAGGCGATTGCGGTCTGGAAATCGGCGCTCATGCCCATCGACAGCAATTTTAGCCCGTTGCGGCGGGCGATCTTCGCGGTCAGGGCAAAGTGCGGGGCGGGGGCTTCGTTGTGCGGCGGGATGCACATCAGCCCGGAGATTTCGAGCCCGTAAGTGTCGCGGCAGAGCGCGACAAAGGCATCCGTTTCCTGCGGCAGCACGCCGGCCTTTTGCGGCTCGGCGCCGGTATTGATCTCGACGAACAGCACCGGACGGCGGCGCTGCCTTTCGATTTCCTTGCTCAGCGCCCCGGCGAGGCTTTCGCGATCGAGCGAATGCACGGCGTCGAACAAGGCCACCGCCTCGCGTGCTTTGTTGGATTGCAGCGGTCCGATCAGGTGCAGTTCGAGGCCCGGATTTTGCGCAATCAGCGGCGGCCATTTGGCCTTGGCCTCCTGCACCCTGTTCTCCCCGAAAACGCGCTGGCCCGCGGTGATGACCGGCGTAATCGCCTCGGCGCTAAAGGTTTTCGAAACCGCAACAAGCGTGACGCTTAACGGGTCGCGCCCGGCCTCGCGGCAGACCGACGCGATCTCTTCGCGCACTGCCGCAAGGCCGGTCTCGCCGCTGCTCAGCCGCTTTATGGTTTCCATTTCGTCAACGCCTTCGCCCGATCGATTCAAATTTTAGCTTCATCGCCAAATGCATTTTTACGGGTCTTCTGTAGCTTACCAAACCAGGGCGGGGGAGTGCGCGGGATGCCTGACGGCGATCCAAAATCCAAAAAAACATCGGTGCCGAGTAAGCCGATGCTCAGCATTCGCGCGCGCTTGATCGTTCTTGCCCTCCTGGCGATCGCTCCTTTGATGATCGAACGCGTGCATGGGCTGGAAGAAGCCCGCGCCATCCGCACCGAACGCGCCAATAACGACGTGGTCGAACTTGCCCGCCGCGGCGCCGAATCGCAGCGCCAGATCATCTATTCGGTGCGCTCGCTGTTGCAAATCGTGTCGCGCGTCTATGCCAAGGTGCCGCTCAACTCCAGCAACTGCAGTCAATACCTGGCCGATCTGATGACGAACATCCCGTGGATCCGTGATCTCTCGATCGCCAGCGACGACGGCCGCATCAAGTGCTCGACCCAGCCGCTCGCGCTCGGCCTCAACGTGTCGGACCGCCTGCACTTTCAGAATGCGCTCGCGGCGCGCGAATTCGCGCTGAGCGATTACATGATCAACCGCAGCAATGACGTACCGAGCGTGGTTGCGACCTATCCGATCATCAAGAATGACGGTTCGCTCAGCGGCGTCGTCCTGGCGGTGATCAACTTGCAATGGATCGGCGATCTTGCCGCGACGGCCGCCCAGCATTCCGGCGCCGCGGTCCTGCTGCTCGACAGCGCGGGCACGCTCGTCGCCGGCTCGGCCGATCAGCAGGCCTATATCGGCAAACGCTTCACCGGCAGCGAATTGGCGCGGCAAATGCTCGCCAATGACAACGGCACCGTCACGGTCGCGGGCCTCGACGGCATCCAGCGGATTTTCGCCTATGTGCGCGTGCCATGGACACAAGCGCGGCTCGCCGTCGGCCTCGACGAAAGCGCGGTCCATGCCGGCATCGACCACGAGATCGGTGTTGCCTATCTGCAGCTCGTTGCCTTCGGGCTTTTCGTGCTGCTGGTCGCCTGGTTCGGCGGCGAGCAGCTTGTGGTGCGGCCGATCCGCTCGCTGGTGCGCACCGCGACGCGCTTCGGCCGCGGCGACCTCCACGTCCGCGCCACGCAAGAGCCTTGGGTCGCCGAATTCGCGCCGCTTGCCGCAGCCCTCGACGACATGGCGGCCAAGCTCGCCGCGCGCGAAGAAGAATTGCAGATCGCCAATCGTCATCTCGACGAACTCGCGAGCCTCGACGGGCTCAGCGGGCTTGCCAACCGGCGTGGCTTCGACCGTGAGATCGAGCGCGAATGGCAGAAGGCCGCCGAGAGTCACAAGCCGCTGGCGCTGATGATGGTCGATATCGATCACTTCAAGCTGTTCAACGATCGCTACGGCCACGTCTCCGGCGACACCTGCTTGCGCGCCGTCGGCGAGACGCTGTCGCTCGTGACATTGGAAGAGGCCGTGCTGGTGGCCCGCTACGGCGGCGAGGAATTCGCGCTGCTGTTGCCGGGGCTCGATATCAATCGCGCCGCGGCGCTCGCGGAGGAGGCGCGGCAGTCCATCGAAGATCTGATGATCAATCACTCGGAATCGCCGATGGGCCACGTCACCATCAGCATCGGCGTCGACTCGATGGTTCCGGACAAATTTCAGAGCTATGCCAATCTGATCGAAGCGGCCGACGGCGCCCTCTATGCCGCCAAGCGCCGCGGCCGTAACGCCGTCGTCGCGCAGATCGCGATGCCGTTGCGCGCGGCGTCCTGAGCGCCGGCGCGCTCAGCGCACGGTCTTCCGCTTTCGCACCGATGCTGATTTGCGCTTGGCCTTTCGCCTGGCCGGCTTTTCCGGCGGCGCCCATATCATGCCTTCGAGTTTCATGCCGTCGGGATCGGTGAAATAGACCGCGTAATAGTTGCCGCCGTAATATTCTCCCGGCGGATCGGCGACATTCATCTCGTTGGCGACGAGGAAGGCGCCGAGCAAATCGACATCCTTGCGGCTTGCAAGCTCGAACGCATAGTGGTGAAAGCCGATATCGCCTTTGCGGTATTTGCGCTTGCGGCCCTCGCCGTCTGCGGCGGCGATCCAGAACAGCGTCTTGCCGTTGCTCCAGCCGGCCATGGCGGCATAGTCGTATTTGAACTTGAAGCCGAGAAATCCGAGAAGCTTGCTGTAAAAGGCCTTGGAACGCTCGAAATCGCCGACGCTGAGAACCAGATGATCGATGCCGATGACCTGGGGCATGGGCCAACTCCGATCCTTTGCCATGCATGTTGCGCGATAGGACTGCGCGCGCTCGACGACTTGCCTTGTGCTTGAGCGGCGCCCAAAATACGCGGCAAAGAAGCGCGAATTAGGGCCTGCATAGACGCGCCTCATATCGGCAGGAACACATCGGTAGAAACACAATGCCGCACACGCTGTTCGACAAAATCTGGGATTTTCATCGGGTCGGACAACGCGGCGACGGCCGCGATCTGCTCTATATCGATCGCCACGTGCTTCACGAATTGCACGCGCATCACGCCTTTGCGCAGCTCGAAAAGCAGGGGCGCCCGGTGCGCCGCGCCGATATCACCTTCGCCGTGCAGGATCACACCGTCGCCACCAAGCCCGGCCGCGATGAGAACACCAATCCCGGAGGAACCGCCTTCATCAAGGCGATGCGCGAAGGTTGCCGCAAGAGCGGCATCCGGCTGTTCGACGTCGACGATCGCGAGCAGGGCATCTGCCATGTCGTCGCGCCGGAAATGGGCCTCGTGCTGCCGGGAGCGACGCACGCGGTCCCCGACAGTCATGCCAGTACGGTCGGCGGGCTCGGTGCGCTTGCGTTCGGCTGCGGCACGACCGAACTCGGGCATATTCTGGCGACGCAAGTGATGGCGATGAAGCGGCCGAAGAGCATGCGGGTGCGGCTCGACGGCAGGCTTAGCGCCCATGTCAGCGCCAAGGATATCGCGCTGCGCCTGATTGCCGATCTCGGCGTTGCGGGCGCGCGCGGCTATGCGGTGGAGTATACCGGCTCCGCCATCGCTGCGATGCCGATCGAACAGCGCATGACGCTGTGCAATCTCAATATCGAGATGGGCGGTCGCTCCGGTTTTGTCGCGCCCGACGACAAGACCTTCGCCTGGCTCGAAGGCCGTCCCTATGTGCCGCGGGACCAGATGTGGGACCGCGCGCTGGTGCATTGGCGCACGCTCACGACCGACGACGGCGCGGTCTTCGATCGCGAGGTGGCGGTCGACTGCGGCGCGCTCGAGCCGCAGATCACCTGGGGCACCGATCCGAGCCAGGTCGTCGGCATTTCCGGCAAGGTTCCAGAACCGGCCGCGATCGATGTGAGCCGGCGCGCCGCCGCCGAAAGCGCGTTCGCCTATATGGGGCTAAAGCCCGGGACGCCGCTGATGGGGCTTCCGGTGCACCGTGTCTTCATCGGCTCCTGCACCAATAGCCGGCTTCCCGATCTCGAAGTCGCCGCCATGATCGTCAAGGGCAAGCGCGTCGCCGACGGCGTGTTCGCCATGGTCGTGCCCGGCTCGTCGAGCGTGAAACGCGAGGCCGAAGCGGCGGGGCTCGACCGCGTATTCCGTGACGCCGGCTTCTTCTGGGGCGAGTCCGGTTGCTCGATGTGTGCCGGCGGCAACGGCGATCGCGCCGAGCCCGGACAGCGCGTCGTCTCGACGACTAATCGCAATTTCGAAAACCGTCAGGGGCCGAAGGTGCGGACGCATCTGGCGAGCCCGGCGACCGCCGCGGCGAGCGCTATCACCGGCCGCATCGCCGATGTGCGGCAATTGGTCGGGAGCCATTGAAGGCAGAAACGATGCAGCCATTCAGCACCCATAGCGGCATCGCCGCCCCGCTTCTGGTCGACGACATGAACACCGACCAGATCGCGCCGTTCTTGCCGTCGCGCAGCCTCAAGGACGATTACAAGGTGATGCTGTTCAACCGTCAAAGGTTTCGCGAGGACGGCAGTGAAATCGGCGACTTCGTGCTCAACAAGCCGCAATTCCGCAACGCCGGGATTCTGGTCACCGGCGACAACTTCGGCGCCGGGTCGTCGCGCGAATCCGCGGTGTGGAGCATGCTTGCCAACAATATCCGCGTCATCGTCGCCAAAAGCTTTGCCGATATCTATCGCGAGAATTGCCTGCAGAACGGCTTGTTGCCGATCGTGCTCGATGCCGGCGTCGCGGATGCGTTTATCGCCCGCGTCGTTGCGGCCGACGGCGCCGCGCCGTTCACCGTCGATCTGGTGACGCAGCGCATCGGCGGACCGGGCGGTACGGATATCGGTTTCGAAATTCCGGGTGCCGATCGCACGCGCCTTCTTGAAGGCCTCGACGATATCGGCATGACGATGAAACACGTCGATGAGATCGCGAGCTGGGAACGAGAGGCGGCCAAGGCGCAGCCCTGGCTGCAGCAAGCGGCGGATCACAGGCGTTGAACTACCCCGCCGGGCACTTCTGGAAATAATGATAGGTCTCGGGCGCCTGCATCCACATCACCTGATAGGTCAGGCCGCCATGCTTATCGATCCAAGCCTTGATGTCGTCCGGATAAACTTCCAACAATTGCCTGGTGGCAAATGACACGGTTGCGAGATGGAAGCCCAGAACGCCTTTGTCGGTCATGCAGATGTTCTTGCGCGGAATATAACCCAACAGCACGGTGCATGCGGACAAACAAACGCCTGTTATCCGCACATTGGGATGTTGCGCGGCAAGCTTCTGCCACTTCATCAGATAAATAAAAACGAAACCGCCGCGATCTTCATTGATTTCGATCGTCTCCGCGCGTGCCGCGAAAGTGGCAAGCGTGAAAGCGATGGCCAAGAGGATACGCCAGGTTTTTGCAGCGGTTCTCATCGCGGTCTCGTTCTCAATTCCGTGCCGCACCGCGGCATGCGCAGGCGCAAAGCGGCCGAGTGTTCAAGCGGCCGCCGGTCGCATAGAATGCGGCAAGCGAGCCGCCCAACAATGCGACTTGCGATGCGATTTGGAAATTACGCCCCATCAGCCATCAAGCATGATCGCCCGCCCGTAATTTACCACGTTCCCCGCCGGTGACCAAAGAGGTTGCGGGCGGGGCGATTGCAATGGAGGAGACCGGACGATGAGTGTGCGCAAAAAGCTGCGGGCGATCATGTCGGGCAAGCGGCTCGTTCTCATGCCCGGCGCCTATGACGGCCTATCGGCGCGTATCATCGAAGCTGAGGGTTTCGAGGCGATCTGCGCCGGCGGCAATGCTGGTATCGGCTCGATGCTGGCGCAACCGGATACCGGCCAGTCGAATATGCGCGACTATGCCGATCATTACGCGCGGATCTGCGGTGCGGTGAATGTGCCGGTTTATGTCGACGCCGATACCGGCTTCGGCGGCGTCAATAATGTCCGGCAGATGATCCGCGGCTTCGAGGCCGCGGGCGCCGCCGGGGTCTTCATCAGCGATCAGGTTTTCCCCAACCGCTGCGGTTATCTGCCGGGCAAGCAGATCATCCCGATCGAACAGGCCCTGGCCAAGCTCAAAGCTGCACTGGACGCGCGCACCGATCCCGATTTCTTCATCTGCGGCCGTACCGACGCCATGGGCGTGG
Source organism: uncultured Alphaproteobacteria bacterium (assembly GCA_963746715.1). Taxonomy (GTDB): domain Bacteria; phylum Pseudomonadota; class Alphaproteobacteria; order Rhizobiales; family Xanthobacteraceae; genus BOG-931. The sequence goes on from CAVVCW010000015.1 coordinate 627,031, forward strand.
AAGGGCTGAGTGCCGCGATCGAGCGCAGCCAGCTATTCATGGAGGCGGGCGTCGATATGGCCAAGCCTATCGGCGTTGACACGATTGCCGATATCAAGCGGGTGATCCGCGAAGTGCCGGGGCCGCATATGGCGACGCTGTCGCAGGCCGCTGGACGCAAGGAGCGCAGTCTCAAGGAATTGGCGGAGGCTGGCGTCGTCGCGGCGACCTTCCCGTCGCTGCCGATCTTTGCCGCTGCGCATGCGGTGCGCAGCGTACTGCGCACTCTCAAGCGCGAGAATTCGATGACGCCGACCTTCGATCAGTTGCTGACGCTTGACGAATATTACGATCTGGTCGGGCTAAAAGAGCAACTGGCGAAGGAGGAGAGCTACGACAAAGCAGCGGCCGCGTTGGCGCAAAAGCGCGCGGCCGAATAGGCGAACGCCCTGTCCACAGAGCTTCACAGGTTTTCACAGGATCGGTTGTTGCGGCGACAAACCACGCGGCGATGAAACCACTGGCGCCGGAGCGCAGCGAGCCAGACGAGAGGCATCGTCGAAGAGACAGGTCCGCAAAAAGACTGGCCCAAAAACTAAGGCCCCAAAAAGAAAGGGGCCGGCGCTAGGCCGGCCCTTCCCCCATACAATTGCTGTACAGCAACTTACCCCTTGGTAACGACCGGCGGCGGGGCCTTACCCTTGCCGACTTGAGCGCAGCCAGCGATGCTCAGGAGAGCCAACACCGCGGCCGTTGCTAGAGCGAGCTTTTTCATGAAGAGAACTCCCCCTTGTCATGACACGCTTAACCATACAAAAGACGCCCCCAATCCTCTAGTGCTGAAAAGACACAGTCTCGATCTGATTGCACCGCAGTTCGGGTTCCAGGCCCGCATTTCAACACCAAAACGGTAGGAGAGCACCGGCGGGCGCTCAAGACTGGGCCGTTGGCCTAGTCTCTTAGGGAAGGGGCGTCCGAATCCGCTGCTGAGCTCTGTGGTCTTCGGAAATTTCCTCGGATTCCGTGTGAATTGACGTTCTCGGCCCGGAAGCGTTGCAAATATGGCGCACAGCACAATTCTGTTGGGGGCTGCCGAACATTTGCCATCGGGGGAGAGCCAATTAGAGATACCATTAAGGCAATGGACGCGATCGACTGTGGCCCCTTCTGCTGAACGGGGCACGAGGGTCAATCGCCGGGTCAAGCACCGAGTCCGTGACCTTAGATGGCTCGTGATGGGTCACGTGGAGGGGATCATGCGACACAAGCTAATCGACCGATTCCGTACTGTACGGCTGACGGGCGTGGTCGCCGTGGCGGCCCTTGCGAGCTTCGGCTTTCATCCAGCGGCCGCGCAGAATATTGCGCAAAGCAGCGGCTTCAAGCCGCCGCAAATCGTGCGGCAGCCCGGCGTGGGTTCGCCGCTCTATACCAGCGGCTCGGGTCCTTATTACATTGAATTCCGCTCACGGTTTTCCTGGGATTATGGCCACACCTATATCGTGCATGGCCGCGTCGGTGAGGCGCCGACCCACGCCAGTGTCGCCGGTCTCTCGCCTGTCGGCGATGACTCGACCGCCTGGGTGATCGGGCATTACGTGCCGGTGCCCGCCGAAACCGGCTGGACCGACGGCGATCTCGAGGACAAATACGTCACCGCGCGCTACCGCGTGCTGATGAACAAAGACCAATATGATCGCATGATGGCCTACGTCCGCGACTTGCAAGGCCGTTCGCACACTTGGAGCGCGGAGCTTTACAATTGCAACGCCTTTGTTGCCGACATCGCCCACCAGATGGGCCTGAAGGCGCCGGCTTCGACGCTGATCTATCCGAAGATCTTCATCAACCACCTGCGTATGATGAACACGTCAAATCCGAACGCCGACGAGACGCTGGTGAGCGATAACGTCAAGGAAATGAGCAGTCCCACGCGCGACGGCCGGGCGATGATCGTGAGCGGCGTTCACACCATTCGTCCGGACGGCACCCCGGTCGCGGATGTCGCTGCCGCGACGCCGCCGAAGCCCTCGGTCACACCGAAGGTCAGTGTCGGCGCCGTGCGGGTATCGAGCAAAACCACGAGCCCGGATGCCGCATCCGTGCCTTCGCACTAACGACGGAACACGCGTGAAAGAATCAAGCTTTACGGCGTTTGCCGCGCTGGCGGCCGGCCTTTTTGTCTCGGCTTGCGCAACGTCTCCAGTAACGACAGCAGCGTCCTCATCTTCGCCTGCGAATCCCATGTCGGGTCAGATGCCTGCGGCGACGCCGTCCGGCGTGGCGCAGCGCGACCTGACGCCGCAAGAAAAGAAGGCGATCATCGACGCGATCTCGCCGTCGCTGCGCAATCCGAATTCGGCAAGGTACAAATGGGCAAGGTTTCCGGCTGTCGTGACCGAGGATTCGGTTAATTACTGCGGCGTTGTCGATGCCCAGAGCCCATACCCAGCCTATAACGGCGCGCAGGCCTATATCGTCGAGGCCGATGTCTCGGGCGGTCATGTCACCGGTGCGGTGATGGGCCTTATTGCCGGCGGCAAGGATTTCGCGATCGTCACCAAGATGTGCGCGAAATACGGCCTCGATCCGAAAAGCGCCAGCTAGACGTTCCGAATACGCTCATTCCCGCGCAAGCCGGAATCCAGGCGCGTTTTTGCTTTTGCGGGGAGACCAGCCGGCGTTGCGTCGCTACGCCCGCGGCGTCCATTCCTCGGCGCTGGCGCCGGCAAGCGATTGCACGCGCGCTTCGTCGGCGGCGAGATCGCGGGCGGTCCCTGAATAAACCACCTGGCCGTCGTCAAGCACATAAGCGTGGTCGGCGACTTCAAGGCTCATGCGCACATTCTGCTCGACCAGCAGGACCGAAATGCCTTCGGCACGCATCTTGGTCACGATGCGAAACACTTCGCGCACGATCAGCGGCGCCAGCCCCTGCGACGGCTCGTCGAGAATGAGCAGCTTCGGATTAAGCAGCAGTGCGCGCGCGATCGACAGCATTTCCTGTTCGCCGCCGGAGAGCTGTCGCCCCTTGTTGGACTTGCGCTCCTCCAGGCGAGGGAAAAGCTGATAAATGCTCGCCAGCGTCCACGGGCCCGGTCGCTCGATCGGCACCAGGAGGTTTTCCTCGACTGTGAGGTTCGGGAAAATCTTGCGGCCCTCGGGCACATAACCGACACCAAGCGCGGCGACGCGGAACGGCGGCCAGCCCGTCGTCTCGGCGCCGAAAATCTTGATGTGGCCTTCGCGCGGCGGCGTGAGCCCCATCAGGCTGCGCAAGGTCGTCGTCTTGCCGGCGCCGTTGCGGCCAAGGAGCGCCGTCACCTGGCCCTCGGCGGCTTCGAGGCTGACGCCGTGCAGGATGTGACTCTTGCCGTAATAAGTGTGAAGGCCGTCGGCGATCAAAGCTGCGGTCATGCTGCGATACTCATGCTGCAATCCTTACGCTGCTTGACCGAGATAGGCGGTCTGCACCGCCTTGTTGGCGGCGATTTCCGCCGGCGTGCCTTCGGCGAGGAATTTGCCCTGATCGAGCACCATGATGCGGTCGGCGAGATGGAACACCACGCGCATATCATGCTCGATCAAAACGATGGTGAGTTTGCCGTCCTTGTGCAGGCGGCGAATGAGCTGAGTGATGTCGTAGGTTTCCTGGTCGCCCATGCCGGCCGTCGGCTCGTCGAGCAGCAGCAAGCGCGGCTTCAGCGCCAGCGCCATCATGATCTCGGTGGCGCGTTGATCGCCGTGGGACAGTTCGCCGACCGGGCGCTCGGCCTTGTCGGTGAGACTGCCCATGGCGAGCAGTTCGGTTACGCGCTCGCGGATTTTCACGTCGTCGGCTTGCGACAGCCAGGCGCGCAGGCGCAGCCCCGAGGCGACCTCGACCGGGATGCGCAGATTCTCCCGCACCGTCAGTTCGGGGAAGATCTCGGTGACCTGGAAGGTGCGCGCCATGCCGCACCAGACGCGGCGCGCCGGCAGGAACTGGGTGACGTCCTGTCCGTCGAACACGATGCTGCCCGATGTCGGCGTGAAGAAGCCGGTGATCAGGTTGAAGAACGTGGTCTTGCCGGCGCCGTTCGGGCCGATGATGGCACGCAGTTCGCCCGGTTCCACCGTCATCGAAATATCGTTGACGGCAATCAGGCTGCCGAAGTGTTTCGAGACGTTTTTGACTTGCAACAGGGTCACGATGTTGCCTTTCGCCGAATGATGCCGAGCACGCCGCGCGGGAAGAACAGGACGACAAGCACGAAGAACAGGCCGATAAACGACATCCAGTTCTCGGTCTCGCTCGAAATGTAATCCTGCAGCACCAGGAAGATCGCGGCTCCGATCAGTGGGCCCCAGAAGCTGCGCATGCCGCCGAGCACCGCCATGATGACGAAATTCCCCGATTGGTCCCAGCGCAGCGCGCGCGGATCGACGAAATCGTTCATCAGCGCGAACAGTGTGCCAGCGACGCTGACGAAGAAGCAGGAAACCACCCAGGACATCCAGATATGGCGATCGACCGGGATGCCGAGGAAGCGGGCGCGGCGCTCGTTCTCGCGAATGGCAAGCAGCGTGCGCCCGAACGGTGAGCGCAAGATGAACGCCATGGCCGCGGCGCAGATCGCGAATACGGCCACCACGAAATAGTAGAACGCCTTGTTGTTGTTGAGGATGTCGAGCGTGGCAAAACCGAAATTCAGCGGCATGCGGCGCCAAGCGCTGACGCCGTCGTCACCGCCGGTGAGCGAGAACCACTGGAAGGCGATGAAGTAGAACACCTGGCCGAAGGCGATGGTGCACATGGCGAAATAGACGCCGCGCAGGCGCGCGATCAGTGGGCCGATCAGCATGGCGGCGACCGTGCCGAGCACGATCCCGGCCGCCATACCGACCGGCGTGCTGGGGTAGATATATTTGATGGTCAGCGCCGTGCCGTAGGCGCCCAGCCCGAAATAAGCGGCGTGGCCGAACGACAGCACGCCGGTATAACCAAGCAGGAAATTGAGCGCCATGGCGGCGAGCGCATAGATCACGACGCGGCTGCCAAGCTCGATATAGCTGCCCATCAGCGGCAGCCAGAACGGCGCGCTGAGCAGTGCGGCCCAGACCAGAATATCGCCCGCACGTTTGTTGAATTGCGGCATCAGAAGCGGCCCTCCTCACCCAAGAGGCCCCGCGGCCGAACAATCAGTACCGCCGCCATCATCACATACATCACGGCTTCACTCGCTGCCGGCAGGAACACGGTGGTGACGCCCGAGACGACGCCGATCAATATGCCGCCGGCGAGCGTGCCTGGCAGCGAGCCCAGCCCGCCGACGATGATGGCGATGAAGCTCGGCATGATCAGATTATCGCCGACGGTCGGCTGCAGGCCGAGCATGCCGGCGGCCAGCACGCCGGCAAGTCCAGCGAGATAAATGCCAAGCCCGAAATTGAGATTGCGCAGCACGCGCACGTTCACGCCGAGTACCGACACCGTTTCGAGATCGAGCGTGCCGGCGCGGATGCGGATGCCGAGCCGCGTATAATTGAGGATCAGGAACAGCCCGCCGACAGCGGCGCTCACCAGGAGCACCATAAAGACGCGGTAGCCGGTGAGAAAGAAATACTGATAGCTGAGCGGCCGCGAGAGCCAGCTCGGGATCTGGTAGGGCAGGCTCTGCGCGCCCCAAATGTAGCGCGTGCCGTCCTCGATCATGAATGCCAAGCCAAATGTCAGCAGCAGGCTGTAGAGCGGATCGCGCCCGTAGAGCCGCCGGATCAACACGCGCTCGACCAATATGCCGATGCCGGCGACTAGTATCGGCGATACGACCAGTGCCCCCCAGAAGCCCAGATAAGGGATGAGCGAATAGGCGAGATAGCCGCCGAGCGCCAGAAAGCCGCCATGGGCGAAATTGATCACGCCGGACAGGTTGAGGATCAGCGACAGGCCCAGCGCCATCAGCGCATAAAACGCGCCGATGATAAGGCCGTTAAAGATGTTGAACAGAATGAGCTGTGTCATATGCGCTGTAACGCCATTACTTGACGCAACATCATAACGCGCCGCTTCACGCCATCAGAATTACCGATGCGAGAGCGGTGAATTTCCCCAGACGACAATTCTAACCCCCCACATGCTCTGGAATTCCAGGCGCTGCTCCCAACAGCGCCTGGTTATTTCATGTTTGTCTTATCGCAACTCGCGCAAGCTCTTAAGACGGCCAGGTCATCTTGCAGCCGGTTTGGTCGACCGGGAGTGCCGCCTCGTCGCCCTTAACTAGCTGGCTAACTTTGAACAGGTCTTCCTTGTCGCCGCCGGCCGGCGCTGGTTGTGAGCTGCCGACGAACAGTGTCGGCATCAGCTGGTTGTCGCCGATGCGGTAGTACGGATTGTTCGGCATCAGCGCGACTTCCGGCGGCAGCACCAAGCCTTGCATGGCCTTGGCCATCTGCACCGGATCGAGCGACTTTGCTTTTTCGGCAGCGAGCTTGCAGGTGTGAACGGAGGCGTAGCCGAACCAGGTGCGCGCGGTCGGCACGTTGCCGCCGGAGCGCTTGCGGATGTCGGCGACGAACTCCTCGAGATGCGGCACGCCTGGCTGCTTCCAATACCATTCGAACACCCAGTCGCCGAACAAGGCTTCCGGCGGCAGGCCCTTGTTGACTTCAAGTTCCTGCTGGGCGCCGGCGATGTGGATCTTCTGATTGAGGCCGAACTGTACCGCCTGCTTGAGACAGTTGATCATGTCGTCCCCGGCCAAAAGCAGGATCAGTGCGTCGGGATTGGTCGATTGCGCCTTGATCAGATTGGCCGAGAAGTCGGTGGTGCCGAGCGGCGTGTAATCGGCGCCGAGCTCGGTGCCATTGGCGGTCTTCAAGCTCGTTTCAAATCCCTGCTGCAGGGAGTGGCCGAAGGCGTAGTCGGTCGTGATGAAGTACCACTTCTTGCCGTACTTATCGAGCAGCAACTTGGACACCGAATTGGTCTCCATACGCGTGGTATTGCAGACACGGAACACGTTCCAATGGCACTGCGTGCCGGTGACCGAGTCGGTGTGGCCGCCGGGCACGATGTGAAACACGCCCTTCTGGTTGCTCTCATTGGCCATCGCCTGGGCGAGCGCCGAGTTGATGTTGCCGATGAGGAAGTTGACCTTGTCGCGGTCGATCAGCTTGTCGGCCTTCTGCACCGCGGTTGCGGTGTCGCCGCTGGTCGAGTCTTCGACCAGAAGGTCGACCTTGCGGCCGAGAATGCCGTTACTGGCGTTGATCTGCTCGACTGCGAGCTGGGCGCCGATCAATTCGTTCTTGCCCAGCGCAGCGAAAGTGCCGGTGAGCGGATTGTCGAGGCCGATCTTGACTGGCTCGTCGGCGAGGGACTTGACCACGAACGGGCTTGCGACTTGCAGCGCGCCGATCGCGAGACTGGCCTTCAGTACCGTGCGGCGCGGAATCCGGCCACCGATGATCTCATTGGACATTACGTTCTCCCTTGAAGTCTTATTGGTCGTTTTTTTGAAGCTGGCCACTTATCCTTAAATGGCCGCGCCTTTTCAATCAAACGAATGTCGTATTGTGGCGCGAAATGCAATGCGCAAAGGCGGCGCAAAAGTGGGCAGATAAGGGGCCCGGCCGAATGAGCCGCACGGCCAAACTTTGTTCGCAGCATGGGCGTTTAGCGCCCAAGCGCCCAGGCTTTCGACTTGATGGAGTGCGCTTGGCGGCCGGCCCTTACTGGCTTTCAACTGCCTGCTCACGTTTGAAGAAATTGTCCCAAACCCGGTGCAATTGCGGGATTGCGGCGTCAAGCGGTGAGACAAAGAGCCGCTCCCCCTCGCGCCGGAGCAGGCCGAAACGATCGAGCTTTGCCAGCGCGTTAGCGACCCCGAAATCAAGGTTAACCTCGAAGTTCTCGGCAAGCCACGCTTCGATGCGCCCGGCAAGCTCGATCGCCGTCGGCGCCGACGGCGCGGTACGTATGAAATGATAGGCGAGCGCCGCTTCCTTGGTCTCCTGGTCCTCGGCCGTGCCGATCAGATAGTCGAAGACGCCGGCATTGTTGTTGATGTTGCGGTAGTAGATATTTTCCGCGAGCTCCATGTGATACTTCAGCGACCGGTGTTGGAATTTCAGCCATTGCCGAGTGGCAAAACCACCGAGTGCAACGATTCCCATCAAAGCGGCAAGCGCGGTCTTCATGTCCGTATCGGCAACGGACCGCGATCCGCCCAGAAAAACTCCAGCAACAAGGAACAGCACGGAAATCGTGGCGTAGAGTTTCAGCAGGATAGGAATGCTGCCGGCGATCGCGGGCAAGCCGAGAAAAGCTTTGTCGAAACTGCTCATGACGACGCGGGCGTTGGGAAACAGCGCGTAGAGATCACCGCAGGCGATATTGCGGAAATATTTCAGCAGCACCGAACCTGGAACGACCTTGCGACGCTCCAGGAAGCGCAATTCCCGACGCGAGCCGATTTCAGCTTGCGTCTTCATCGCCACCACGAGAACGATGTCGTCGAAGACTTCGATCTCGACCTTGCGCCGCCGCAGGCCGAACCATTCGGCGATCTCGATCTGCTCGGCATGATGGCCGCGCCGGTAGAAGCGCACTTCGCGGAAGTCGTCGTGCTCCGCCTTGACCTCGACCGGCACCGTGCGCCGGCGATGCGCGTCGGTGACGTCCTCGTGCGGCAGTTCCTTGAAATTGGCGTCCTTGAGGACGCTGTCGAGCGAGCGGATCAGATCTTCGTAAGCGCAATCGCTCTTCGCGCGATCGGTTGAGGGAAGGCCGGCGACCTCGGGACTGAAATAGTAGTAATCGTCGCGCAGCCGGTCGAGTGTCTCGGAATATTCGAAGTGGCAGATCGTGCGCAGCGTGCGCGCGAAACGCCAAAACAGCTCGCATTCTGCGGTGTCGACGAATGCACCCTGTTTGACCAGAGCGTCGAGCAGCTCTTCTTTGCGAACCGGGATGAATCGATCGCTTCCCCTGTCCGCAACCGGTTGTGGCGTCTCCGTTATCGCGTCCAATTCCGTTGGGCCTCTTTGGCACGGTTGAAGCGCAATTGCGCGATCATTGCGGGCGAAAAGCTCGTTCAGGGCGCAACATAGACGTTCCGGGCGTCGGCGGTGAAGGCCTTGCGCGACGCCGGATCGAGATAAAACATGTGCCCGCCGCGGTAGAGTTTCAATTCGGCGCGCTCTTGGTCGCCCTCTTGGCCGCCAAAATGCGGCAGATGTTGCAGCACATAGCGTGAATCCGAATACGGCGTCACCATATCGCTGTAGCCATGGGCGATCAGCAGCCGGAATGACGGCGTAAGCGCCAGCAAGACACGCAGATCGTCGGCGACGCTCGGCTGGCCATGGCCGGCCTCCCAATCCCAGCGACCCGAAATGTCCGGGGCGAGCAGGTTGTAAGTCATGTCGGTCTTGAAGCCGAGTTCGTCGCGGGCGTAGCCGACGAAGGTGCTGCCATAGCCGCGGATGACGCCGTCGAGGATCGGATCGGGGCCGCGCGCCACCGGCGTTTCCGGATAGGGATCGTCGGACGCAAAGGTCGCGTCATAATGACTGACGATCTTATGATCGGCGGCATTGAGATTCTTGACGTAGTCGTCGCGGATGAAACCATGTGTTTCGGCGAGCGCATCCGCCGATATTCCGGTCATATCGGCGACGCGTGCATAAAACGCTTTGGCGGCGTCGCCTTGCGGCGGCGGCCCGGCAAGCGTCGCGAGATAATCGGTCAGCGCGAAATGCTCGGCTTGCGCCAGGGCCTCGGCACTGAATTTGCCTTCGCGCTCGAGCTTGGCGGCGGCGAGCGAGGGCAGTTGCAGGGCGGCGCCGAGCGCGAAGCGGTCGCCGCCGAACACGAACGCGCCTTCAAGGAGCGGCGACAGCATCAACACGCCCGACACCACGACGCCCTGGTCGCTCTGCAGGATGCGCGCGACCTTGGCGGCGCGGAAGCCGCCATAGCTTTCGCCGAGAATGAATTTCGGTGAGGCGGCGCGGCTGTTCTTGGCGACATAAAGCGCAATGACCTTGGCCATGGATTGCGCGTCCTCGTCGACGCCCCAGAACGCTTTGGCGCCGTCGGGTTTCGCAGCGCGGCTCCAGCCGGTGCCGATCGGGTCGATCAAGACGAGATCGGTGAAGGCCAACCAGGTGTCGGGATTGTCGATCAGCTTGACGCTCGAGCCGTCGCGGCCGTTCATGCCGAATTCGGCGATGCGCGGCCCGACCAGGCCGAGATTGAGAAACGCCGATGCCGCACCCGGACCACCATTGAACACAAAGGTCACAGGTCGCCGCGCCGGGTTGTCGGACTTCGCGACATAGGCCGTATAGAAGATCGCCGCCGAGCGTTCGCCGGATTGATCGAACAATGACAAAGTGCCGGCCGTCGCCGTGTAGGCGAGCTTGCCGGATGGTAGATCGATGCTGTGCTCGGTGACTGAGTCCGCCGGCAAAAGCGTGAGCACGCCAGAGCCGCCTTGTTGACCGCCGCCTTGCTGGCCACCCGGCCGGCTAGAATGGTCGCCGCCGTGATCCTGCGCCACCGCCACGCCTGCGGTTGCCAGAAAGACGATCGCGACAAGAGCACGGCATAAAGCAAGCATGTCAGTTTCCCGGAATTCTGCCGCTGCGCGCCGCGGCGATTTCATTCGAGCTCAATCGTGCCTTCGATCTCGACCGCAAGGCCGATGCCGCTGATGGTCAGAACCATCTTGGCCGGCAGGGCCTCGTTTCCCTTCAGGCGGCCGCCGGAAATGGCCGAGCGCACCGCCTGCTCGATCTCGCGTTGCGACGTGATGCCGACCTTTTTGAGGAATTTGCGCACGCTCACATTGAATTCATCTTCATTCATGATCGCCTCGCGAAAGTGCCCGAAAGATGGCCATTCCCGGCGGCAGTTTATTGCATCACCCAACGCGGAGCGACCGGTTCGGCGGCCTGAAGCCGGTGGACAAGGACGGCAAGATCGGAGAAGTTCTGGCCCCCAAGTTCGGCCCAAATTCTGGCCCCCAAGCGGCGTCCAACAAGCCGCAGGTTGGAGACATCAGCAATGGCTTTCCCGCACGCATCGAAGGCTCTCGCCCGATTTACTGTTCTCGACCTCACCCGTGTCCGCTCGGGTCCGACCTGCGTGCGTCAGCTCGCCGATTGGGGCGCCAACGTTATCAAGATCGAGACGCCGCCCGGCATCGAAGAGCCGATGGGCGGTCCGCGCGAAGGGCCCGACTTTCAGAACCTGCACCGCAACAAGCGCAGCATGACGCTCAACCTGAAGACGCCGGAGGGGCTCGCCGCGTTCAAGCGCATGGCCAAGAAGGCCGACGTCGTCGTCGAGAATTTCCGCCCCGACGTGAAGAAGCGCCTCGGCATTGATTACAAGGCGATGAGCAAGATCAATCCGAAGCTGGTCTATGCCAGCATTTCCGGCTTCGGTCAGGACGGACCCTATGCCAACCGTCCGGGCTTCGATCAGATCGCCCAGGGCATGGGCGGCTTGATGTCGATCACGGGGCTGCCGGGGCAGGGCCCGGTTCGTGTCGGTATTCCGATCGCCGATCTCTCCGCGGGCTTATTCGCGGCGATGGGCATTCTCGTCGCTTTGCTCGATCGCGAGAAATCGAAAAAGGGCCAGCACATCGAGACGTCGCTGTTGCAGGCGGAAATCTTCATGCTCGATTTCCAGGCTGCGCGTTACCTTGTCAGCGGCGAAGTGGCGAAACAGGCCGGCAACAATCATCCGACCAGCATTCCGACCGGCGTGTTCAAGACCAAGGACGGCCACATCAATATCGCCACCACCGGCCAGCGCATCTGGCAGCGCTTCTGCGAATTGGCCGAAGCAACGCAATTGCTGAAAAATCCGGATTATGAGACGTCAGCCTTGCGCTCGAAGCATCGCGACGCGCTCAATGCCGAGATCGATACGCTGCTCGTCGGGCGCACCAGCGCCGAATGGGTCGAGCGGTTCAACAAATCCGGCGTGCCGTCGGGCCCGATCTATGCCATCGACGAGATGTTCGCTGATCCGCAAGTCAAGCATCTCGGCATCGCGCAGAGCGTGACCAAGAAAGACAAGAGCAAGATGCAGCTTGTCGCTCAGCCGGTAACCTTGTCGCGCACGCCGTCGCGCCTGGTGGCGCGGCCGCCGGAACTCGGCGAGCATACCAATGCGATCTTGAAAGAATTCGGCTTCGGCAAGCGCGATATCGCGGCGTTGCATAAGGCGAAGGCAGTTTGAAATTCATCGTTCGCCACGCCGGCTTACGAAGAAATTGAGGAGTACCAAATGTCGCAAACCGACAAGATGCTGTCGCGCAAGGAAGGCGGCGTCGGCTTCGTCATCTTCAACAATCCGGAACGGCACAATGCGGTGTCGCTCGACATGTGGGAGGCGGCCAAGCGCATTCTCGACGATTTTGTCGCCGACAGCGATATTCGCGTCGTCGTGCTGACGGGCGCCGGCGGCAAGGCCTTCGTGTCCGGCGCCGACATCTCCAAGTTTGAAAGCGAGCGCGCCACACTCGAAGCAGTGCGCGCCTATAATGCCAAATCGGATGCGACCTATGCCGGCATCGCCGAATTTCCGAAGCCCACTATCGCCATGATCAGCGGCTATTGCATCGGCGGCGGACTGGGGCTCGCGACCTGCTGCGATCTGCGCATTTGCACCGACAATTCGCGGTTTGCGGTGCCGGCGGCCAAGCTCGGCCTGGGCTACGGCTATAATGGGCTGAAGCGGCTGGTCGACATCGTCGGCCCGGCCTTTGCGAAGGAGATCTTTTACACCGCGCGGCAGTTCGATGCGCAGGAGGCAGCCGCCATGGGGCTCGTCAACCGCGTGGTGCCGAAAGACGAGCTCGAGACCTACGTGAAGAGCATCACCGACATGATCTGCGCCAATGCGCCGCTGACCATCAAGGCCGTCAAATACACGGTCGGTGAAGCGGTCAAAGAAGATTCAAAGCGCAATCTCGCGCGCTCGGCCGAACTGGTCGAGGCCTGCTTCAAGAGCCGCGACTATACTGAAGGCCGCACCGCGTTCATGGAAAAGCGCAAGCCCGTCTTCACCGGCACCTGATCGCGCGGCTCAAAGCCCCGCTAAGCATTTTTCCAAAGCGAACAGCGCTGCCCACTTCTGCCCACCTTTATTTGTGGAGGATGCAGCCGCGCACGAATTCGCGACGACCTGTCTTATCAACGCCAGGCAGGCCTTGCTAAACTGCGTGCATTGATCAGTGAGCAGCTCAATAGCTCGCGGCACTTTATCGGGAGGCAGGCTGAAATGTATCGGGGCACCAAGGACATCAAGTTACCGACGACGATCACCGGTTCGCTGCCGCGGCCGAGCTGGTACACAGAAAATCTCGGCACGCGGCATTTTCTCGAAGCCATGGTGAGTCGGCGGTTTCGCGAGCAATATGAAGACGCGCTAACCTGCTATTTGCGCGATCAGGAGCTCGCCGGCCTCGATATTGTCACCGACGGCGACTGCCGTTTCGACGACGATGTTGGCGGCCAGAGCTGGACCGCCTATCCGCCGAACCACATGTCCGGTCTCGACATCGAGCATCCGGTGGCGACGCCCGCCGGCCGCGGCGGCATCTGGTTTCCGCGCGGCCATATCCTGCACGATTATCTCGAATCGCGCGTGATGCCGATCATCACCGGCCCGATCGGGCGCGGTAATCTGCAATACACCGCGATGTGGAAGGCGGCGCAGCGCTTCACCGAGAAGCCAGTGAAGTTCGGCGCGGTGTCGGCGGAGATCGTCGCCTTCGCGCTGCAGGACCGGCATTACAAGAGCGTGCCCGACCGCATGTTCGCCATCGCCGACGCCTTCAACGAGGAATATCACGAGCTGGCCGATGCGGGCTGTCCGGTGATCCAGATCGAAGAGCCTCAGATTCATCTGATCGCAGTGCGCAAGATCGTCGACAAAGTCATCAATCCGGAACTGATGGTGGAAGTCTTCAATCGCACGGTCAAAGGCTTGCGCGCCAAGACCGAAGTATGGGCGCATTCGTGCTGGGGCAACCCGTCGCAGCAGCGCATGTTCGCGCAGGTGCAGAGCTATAAGCCGGCGCTCGAGACCTATAACACCGTCGATGCCGATGTGATTACGTTCGAGTCGTCGAGCTCAGGCGGCATCGATCTCGAAGCTATCGGCAAGACCATTACCGAGAAGAAGATCGCCATCGGCGTCATCGATCACCACACGCTGCAGGTCGAAAGCCCGGAGGAGGTCGCCGAGAAGATCCGCGCCGCGCTCAAATTCATTCCGCCCGACCGGCTGGTCATTTCGACCGATTGCGGCATGGGGCGCGAGGGCATGAGCCGGCGGCATGCCTTCTACAAAATTGTGTCGCTCGTGCTCGGCACCAATATCGTGCGCAAGGAGCACGGTTTCCCGCTCGCGCAATGCCTGGCGGCCGACGAGCGCTACTCGCTCGTGGTGCCGACCAAATAAAACGAATAATCGGGCGTTCCGGTTGTTCTCCATCACGCCAAAGCGCGAAGCGAATGTCGGGAGAGAATTATGCCGCAAACACAAGCCAAACAGGACGAACCGAAACTCGTCCTGCCGATCCTGCAATCGTTCTACGATCAGGCCATTCCGCTGTCGTGGCTGATCATTCGTGTCGCCGTCGGGTGGAATCTGCTGATGCACGGCTGGGGCAAAATCATGCTCGGCCCGACGGAGGGTTTCCTGAAAGGTTACGCCGACATGGGCTTCACGCCGGCGGCCTTCTGGTTCTGGGCGTCGACCTGCATCGAAACAGCGGCGGGCATTTCGTTCATCCTCGGTCTGTTCGTCCGGTTCTTTGCCGCCGCCGCGGCGATCGAGCTGTTGGTCATCACCGTGATCTATTGGAGCAACGGCTTTTCCTGGCTGCATCGCGGCTATGAATACACGCTGCTCTGGGGGCTGATCTGCTTTGCCATCGCGCTACGCGGCGGCGGACCCTATTCGCTCGACCGCAAGCTCGGTCGGGAGCTTTAGAGGCGGCGGCGGAAAGTGGCGGAGAGGGAGGGATTCCAACCCGAAGCGCTCGCAACGCGAGCGCGTTCCTTTCGCTCCTCGCTTTGTCGTAGACAAAAGCGAGGAGCGGGAAAAATCGGGGTTCGTTATCCCCGCCCTGATCCAGGCGGAAAGTGGCGGAGAGGGAGGGATTCGAACCCCCGATACGGTTGCCCGTATGCCGCATTTCGAGTGCGGTGCTTTCAACCACTCAGCCACCTCTCCGGACGGCGCAAACAGGCTTAAGCGGCGTGGCGCAGTATCTAGCGGCGGAGTCGGCGCGAGACAAGGGCGCATGGATGCTGTGCGGCATACGGTTTTTTGCGGAAAGCGGCGCGGAAGCGGGTCGTAATTACTTTCCGCGTCAATGAGATAGCACATCAAAACGTGTGGATCGTAACGCCTCTTTGCGCGTTGTAATGCGGCATGGAGGGTTGTGTCCCGTGGTTGCGATGACCGGATCAGGGCGAGACCCTTCCCGCCAACGCCGTCGGGTGCCTTCATGGCATGTAGCCGGCGCGCTCGCTGTTGCGTCGAGCCTTTTGCTTGCCTTCAGCCCGGCGCGGGCTGCTGCAGCCGGCGCTCAGGCGCCGGTCCCGGCTTCCGAAACCATCTTTGTCGTCGAGATTGGGCTGTTGCTGCTCGTCGGCCGGATCATGGGCGAGGCGGCGCAGCGGATCGGGCAGCCGGCGGTCATGGGCCAGCTCATCGGCGGCTTGCTGCTCGGGCCGTCGGTCTTCGGCGCGATCTGGCCCGCCGCTCAGCACGCGCTGTTTCCCGACTCCGGCACCCAGAAGAGCATGATCGATGCCGTGTCGCAGCTCGGCATATTGATGCTTCTGCTGCTGACCGGCATGGAAACCGATCTGCAATTGGTGCGCCGCGTGGGTCGCGCCGCGATAACGGTCGCGCTTGCCGGTGTCGCCGTGCCGTTCGCCTGCGGCTTCGTGCTCGGCGAAATGCTGCCGGCGGCCATCTTGCCGAAGCCTGAGGCTCGGCTCGTCACTGCGATCTTTATCGGCACGGCGCTGTCCATTTCCTCGGTGAAGATCGTCGCGATGGTCGTGCGCGAGATGAATTTCATGCGCCGCGACCTTGGTCAGATCATCGTTGCTTCCGCCATTCTGGAGGACACGATCGGCTGGGTCATCATCGCGGTCGCATTCGGTCTGGCGTCGGCGGGTACGGTCGATCTCTGGTCGCTCGCCCGCGCTGTGGTCGGCACTGCTCTGTTCATGGTCGCAAGCTTTACGATCGGCCGGCACGTCGTGTTCCGCTTGATCCGGTGGGCAAACGACAATTTTCAAAGCGAATTTCCGGTTGTCACCGCCACGTTGATCGTGATGTGCGTGATGGCGCTGATAACGCAACTGCTCGGCGTGAATACCGTGCTCGGCGCTTTCGTTGCCGGTGTCCTGGTCGGCGAGTCGCCGATCCTGACCAAACATATCGACGAGCAGATCCGCGGTCTCATTGTCGCGCTGTTCATGCCGGTATTTTTTGCACTGTCCGGGTTGCACGCTGATATCACGATATTACGCAATCCGAATCTGGCGTTGCTCGCCTTGGGCCTTATCGCCATCGCCAGCATCGGAAAATTCTTCGGCGCATTTCTCGGCGGCAAGATCAGCGGGTTGACGCGCGGAGAATCACTGGCCCTCGGTTGCGCCATGAATGCGCGCGGATCGACCGAGGTCATCGTTGCCTCGATCGGCTTGTCCATGGGCGTTCTCAGTCAGGATCTGTTCACGCTCATTGTCACGATGGCGGTCGTCACCACGATGGCGATGCCGACAATGCTGCGCTGGGCACTCAACCGATTGCCGCTGCGAAAAAAGGAGCGGTTGCGTCTCGAGCGCGAGGAACTCGATGCCAGAGGTTTCGTGACCAATCTCGAGCGGCTGCTGCTCGCCGCCGACGACAGCGCCAATGGCAGACTTGCGGCGCGGCTGACCGGCGTCATCGCCGGTTCAGGAGAAAAACCGACCACCATTCTCGATCTAACTCAAGGCGACAGAAAAGCGGCGAACGGCAAGCTGTCGGCGGAAAAAGCTCGATCTGAAAACGGGACCGAAGCAAAGAACGCGCTCAAACCCCTAAACGGCACTCATTCCGAACATGGGGTGAGAACCGCCGCCGAGACGGCGACGACGCTCGAAGCCCATCCGGACGAAGAGAAGCCCGGCACCGTCGATGTCGTGACCCGGCAACTCAAGGCGATCACCCCGGAGACCGTCGCCGGCGAGGCGCGCAAGGGCTACGATTTTCTCGTTGTCGGAATGGACAAGACCCACGATCCCAAAGGCGGATTCAGCAAGGACGTTTCGCTCATCACCAAGGGTTTCGACGGCCCGCTTGCGATTGTCGATTGTCATCGCGTGCGCGGTGAGCGGACGGCCGAGCGCTACGACAGAATTCTCATTCCGGTTAATGGAACGAACGTGTCGCGGCGCGCGGTGGAGGTTGCCCTTGCTCTGGCGCGCGCCGACGATGCGCGGGTCACCACGCTTTACGTTACGCGGGCCAACGCGAATGGCGCCGGACGCAAGCGCGCGCAAGCGTACAAGCGCAATGAGCTGGCTGTCCTCAAGGACATCAGCGTGCTCGCAGATCGCTATGAGGTTCACCTGCGGAGTACGACGCGGGCAAATATGGCGCCCGACGAGGCCATTTTGCAGGAAGCCAAACGCGGCTACGATCTGATCGTACTCGGCGTAAGCCGCCGTCCGGGCGATGCGCTGTTTTTCGGCAATACCGCCGCGGCGATTCTCGATCGCTCGGAGACGTCAAACCTCTTCGTCGCGAGTTAAAGACCGGAAGTGCAAACGCGGAACGAGATATCATGTCGATCATTCCCCTTCTTGCGCAGTCCGCCTTCGAACCGGAAACGATTGAGATCCTGGTCTCGGTGTTCGAGAACGCCTGGCAGAAGGTCGAGCAGTCGGGAAGCAAGCTCGCTTCGCCGCGTTACAAGCGCGCGGCGCAGGAGATTCTCGCTAAGCGGATTATCGAGACGGCGCAACGCGGCGAGCGCAATCCGGCAGAGCTTGCCGATGACGCCGTGTCCTTCTTGGAACGATCTTATGCTTGAGATGAGAAGCTAGTCGGCGTAGCCGAGGAAGCGCGAGTCAAAGTTTGAGTTTTGCTGATAAGCGAGACGTCGGCTGCGCTCTTGCGCCACAATCTCCCGCCACTGGGCGCGCGAAATCTTGCCCTTCGAACGCGCATCGAAAGCGGTCAACTTTTGCGCCGCGGTTATCTGCCCGGCGACGGCTTGCGGTGGCGTCTTCGTCGGCAGCGTCACTTCACGCTTTTGTGTAGTCGCCGCAACGTGGTTAACAGCTGAATTATCGGTCGGCGCGTTTTTCAGAACCGGATTTTTTGCATCCGCGAGCATGTCGGTCTTGGACGCAGTTTCGCTCACGACCGCCACGCTACGCTGCGGAAGCGCCGCCCCATTAGGTGCGGAAAACACAATAAAAAACGACACAACGAACGCACCGATGATGCCGGCGACGCAGGTGAGGTACGCGAATACGGGTGCCAAAATGTCCATCTACACAAACCAACCTTGACCACCCGCCCGCTTTACAATGTTTCTTCTCAGAATTTCGTTCCAAAAAAGGCGAGGAATCGGGGGCGTTGTTTGTCGCTCGGTCACCATATCGGGGTTCAAAGAACGTCAGGACGGCGGGTCGCCGCCGCGATCGGCGAGCAAAAAAGCAAATGCCCAGCGTCTATCGGCCGGGCATCGTAGGCAGTCTTGCAGACAGTTTTGCAAATAGTCCTAAAAACAGACGGGTCCTAAAAAACAAAGCGTCCTAAAAGACCCGATCGGCCGTCTCACATTTGCGAGATGAACTTGGTGTTGAAATAGGCCTGCAATCCTTCCAGGCCGCCTTCGCTGCCATAGCCGGATTCTTTGATGCCGCCGAACGGCGTCTCGGGTGTCGAGATGGCGATTGAGTTCACCCCGACCATGCCCGATTGCAGCGCGTCGCCGATCAAGGTCGCGGTCTGCGCCGAGCTGGTGAAGGCATAAGAAGCAAGTCCATAAGGCAGTGAGTTGGCGCGTTCGACCACTTCATCGAAAGTCTTGAACCGGACCACCGGCGCTACCGGGCCGAACGGCTCTTCGGTCATGATCTTCGAATTGTCCGGCACATCGGTGACGACGGTCGGCTCGAAGAAATAGCCTTGATTGCCCTGGCGATTACCGCCGGTGACAATCTTGCCGCCGCGGTCCTTGGCGTCGCGGACGAAGCCCTCCATCGTGTCGATGCGGCGCGCATTCGCCATCGGCCCCATGGTCATGCCTTTTTCCATGCCGTCGCCGAGCTTGATCGACTTGGCATATTCGGTGAAGCGCGACAGGAAGCGGTCATAGACCGGCTCTTGCACGTAAAAGCGCGTCGGCGAAATGCAAACCTGGCCGGCATTGCGGAATTTGAACGCGGCGATCGTCTCCGCGGATTTTTCCGGGTCGGCGTCGGCGAAGACGACGACCGGCGAATGGCCGCCGAGCTCCATGGTCGCGCGCTTCATGCCTTTGGCGGCTAGCTGCGCCAGGTGCTTGCCCACCGGGATCGAGCCGGTAAAGGAAATCTTGCGCACGTCGTCCTTGGCGATGAGATGTTCGGAAATTTCGGCCGGCACGCCGAAGACGAGATTGAGCACGCCCGCGGGCACGCCGGCATCGGCAAAGCAGCGCACCATCTCGACGCAGGCGCCGGGTGTTTCTTCCGACGCTTTGAGGATGAGCGCGCAACCGGCGGCGAGCGCGCCGCCGATCTTGCGGGCGGGCGTCAGCGTCGGGAAATTCCACGGCGTGAACGCGGCGACGACGCCGACCGGCTCCTGCAGCACCATCTGCCGCAAACCCTTGCCGCGGCCGGGCACGATGCGGCCGTAAGCGCGGCGGCCTTCCTCGGCGTACCATTCGATAATGTCCGCCGAGGTGATGACTTCGGCGCGGGCCTCCGGATAAACCTTGCCCTGTTCCTGGACCAGAATTTTCGCGATCGCATCGTGGCGCTCGCGCATCAGGTCGGCGCCCTTGCGCAGGATCTTGGCGCGGTCGTAAGCGGAAGTGGCGCGCCAGACGAGGAAGCCTTTCTTGGCGGCTTCGAGCGCTTGGTCGAGCTCGGCCACGCTTGCATGCGGCAGACGGGCGAGCGGTTTCCCGGTTGCCGGATTGATGACGTCCTCGCCGCGGCCATTGCCGCCGGTCCATTTGCCGTCGATGTAAAGCTCGAGATTGGCGTAACTGGTGCTCATGGTGGCGTGTCCTCGCTGGCGTCTTAAGGGGCGGGTTTCTTGTTAAGGGGATAAGCTCCTGGCGGGTGCATTAGCAGGTTTTGTCGTCACGTTCACCCCTTGCTGGATGCTCGCAACGCGCAACGACTTTGCAAAAAGAAAGAGGCCCCGACTTGCGCCGGGGCCTCTCATTGGACGGGACAGTGCCGGGAAAGCCGTCCCGATCCAATTCAGACTAGCTGGAGCATGATCTTTTCCGAAAATCGGTTCCCACTTTTCAGGATCATGCTCTACTGAATCGTCTCGCCGTGCAGCGCGAGATCGAGACCGTCGCGTTCGACTTCTTCGGCGACGCGCAGACCGATCACCAAGTCGACGACCTTCAGGATGATCAGTGTCACGACGACGTCATAGGCAAAGACAATGCCGACGCCGATGCACTGATTGACCACCTGTCCCCAATTGCCTTCGATGGCGCCGGATGTTCCGCCGTATTCATTGATGGCGAAAATGCCGGTCAGGATCGCGCCCGCCGCGCCGCCAACGGCGTGCACGCCGAACGTGTCGAGCGCGTCGTCATAGCCGAACGCGTGCTTGAGCCCGGTGCAGCCCCAGTAGCAGATGACGCCGGCGGCAATACCGATGGCGAACGAGCCCATCGGGCCGACGAAGCCCGAGGCTGGCGTGATCGCAACGAGGCCCGCGACCGCGCCCGAGCAGATGCCGAGAACGGTCGGCTTGCCGCGCATCATCCATTCGAGCAGCATCCAGGTGAAGCCCGCCGTCGCGGTGGCGGTGTGCGTCACCAGCATAGCCATGCCGGCCTGCATTCCCGCACTCACGGCCGAGCCGGCATTGAACCCGAACCAGCCGACCCACAATAGCGAAGCGCCGATCATGGTCAGCACCACGTTGTGCGGCGGACCGCTTTCCTTGCGCTTGCCGAGCATCAGGGCGGCCATCAGGCCGGCGGTGCCGGAATTGACATGCACCACCGTGCCGCCGGCGAAGTCCAGCACCTTGACCCAGGCATTACTGTTGCCGGAGTTGAGGAAACCGTCGGGTCCCCACACCCAATGCGCGATCGGCGAATAGACGAAGATTGCCCACAACCCGATGAACCACAGCATTGCCGAGAACTTCATGCGCTCGGCGAAGGATCCCGCGATTAGCGCCGCGGTGATGATCGCAAAGGTCAGTTGGAACATCGAATAGACGGATTCCGGAATCGTCGGCGCCAAGGGATTCGGATTGCCGATGCCGTTGGTGATATCGCTCAGGATTCCTTGCAGTCCGGCGCGATCGAAACCGCCGATGAACGCCGAGCCGGCACGGAAGGCGATGCTGTAAGTGAACAACAACCACAGCACGCTGATCAGACAGGTGATAGCGAAGCTCGTCATCACCGTGTCGCCGACATTCTTCTTGCGCACCATGCCGCCATAGAACAACGCGAGACCCGGAATGGTCATCATCAGCACGATGGCCATCGAGGTCAGCATCCAGGCGGTGTCGCCGGAATTGGGCGTGCACTTTTCCAGAACGGTGGCGCTGCAGGCCGGCGGCGAGGGCGCCGCTGCCGGCGTTGCGGTGTCGGCAGGCGTCGCGGCCGGGGCCGTGCTCGGCGTCTGTGCGTAGGAGGATCGATAGGTTGGCAGGCTGAGCATGATCCCAAGCAGGATCGCGCCTGCAGCGGCAATCAGTCCCGCACGGGAGAATCTCTTCAACGACATCTGTTCAACTCCTATCCCTGGTGCTGTTTCTGGCTGCGTTTCTCAAAGCGCTGCGGCATCGGTCTCGCCGGTGCGGATGCGCACGGCGTGATCGAGACCGAAGACGAAAATCTTGCCGTCGCCGATCTGGCCGGTCTTTGCCGCGGCGCTGATCGTGTCGATTACCCGGTCCACTTGATTGGACGGGACCGCGATTTCGATCTTGATCTTGGGCAGGAAACTCACGGCGTATTCGGCGCCGCGATAGATTTCCGTGTGGCCCTTTTGCCGGCCGTAGCCCTTCACTTCGGTGACGGTCAGTCCTTGAACGCCGATTTTGGTCAGAGCGTCGCGAACCTCATCGAGCTTGAACGGCTTGATGATCGCCATGACGATTTTCATTGATCTGTTCTCCCCGTCGCTCAATCGGCGTGCCGATCGAGCGAACACGACTATGCGGTGACCGCGGTGGAATGTGCCCCCCCCGCCGCGGCGCCGCCGCAGGTTGGGTAATCAAGGGGCGTGCCAAATGGACCTGAAGGTGGAGGAAAGGCCCGGGATTCAGCGTCAAGTCAGGCCCTGAACGCCCTTGTGAGCCGCTCCGATGTGGAACCTTTCCAATTCGAGCCGTCCGGAATGACGCATTTCCATTGGCTGCCGCCCAATTATCAGACGGCGTGCATAATAATTAAGCCAACGGGTGCCGCAGCAAAATAAATCACCAGCGAAGTGCGCCTAAAAAAGTATCTAGAGGGCGTCGGCGTCGGTTTCGCCGGTGCGGATCCGCAGCGTCTGCTCGATCGGGGTGACGAAGATCTTGCCGTCACCGATCTTGCCGGTTCTGGCGGCCGCCCCCATGACGGCAACGACTTCGTCGGTCTGCTCGGTGGAAACCGCGACCTCGACACGGATTTTCGGCAAAAAATTTATCGCATATTCGGCGCCGCGATAAATCTCGGTATGGCCTTTCTGCCGGCCATAGCCCTTTACCTCGGTGATGGTCATGCCGTGGACGCCGATCTTGAGCAGAGCATCGCGGACTTCGTCGAGCTTGAACGGTTTGATGATGGCGGTGATGAGCTTCATTCGGTGTTCCGGTTTTCAGCCAGCGGCGTCTTTTCACGGCTAGGTCATGGCCAAGCCTGCAATCGGCGGGATGCACAGCTTAGCGGCATCGCCGCCGCGTTTTAAGCCATCTGCTGCATTTAAGTCGACGCATCCGGCAAGGGAGTTCCGTCGCCTAATCGGGCTTCTTGGTTCGCAGCCGCAACAGCCCTTCCTGCGCGACCGACGCCACAAGCGTGCCGTCGGCGGAGAAAATCAGCCCACGGGCAAAGCCGCGCGAGCCGCCGAGATTTGGGCTGTCCTGCGTGTAAAGCAGCCACTCGTCAGCGCGAAACGGCCGGTGGAACCACAGGGCGTGATCAAGGCTCGCCGCCATGATGTCGTCGCTGAACACGGTGCGGTGGTGCGGGATCAGCGCCGAGTCGAGCAGCGTCATATCGGAAGCATAGGCCAGCACGCATTGATGGATGGCCGGCTCATCGGGCAACTTTCCGGTCGCGCGAAACCAGACATTGAATAGGCCGTCCTTCGACACTTCTCCGAGGTAGCGGCCATATTCGACCAGCCGAAGCTCGATCGGGCGCTCGCGCTCGTAATAGCGTCGCACCGGCTCGGGCATCAGCGGCAGGATATTCTTTCGCATCTCGGCGTCGGTCGGCAGCGAATCCGGCTTCGGCACGTCCGGCATTTCGAACTGATGCGACAGGCCTTCTTCGATGCTCTGAAACGACGCCGACATCGAGAAGATGGCGTGGCCGTGCTGGATGGCGACAACGCGCCGCGTCGTAAAGCTCTTGCCGTCGCGAATGCGATCGACCTCGTAGATGATCGGCACTTTCGGATCGCCGCCGAGCAGAAAATACGCATGCAGCGAATGCGGCGGCCGCGATGTCACGTCATCGACGGTGCGGCAGGCGGCGACCAAAGCCTGGCCGATGACCTGACCGCCGAACACCCGCTGCCAGCTCGATTGCGGCGAGCGGCCGCGAAACAGATTCAGTTCGAGTGTTTCGAGATTGAGAATGTCGATCAGGTCTTGGACGGCAGAGGCCATTTTTGTCCCCTCGCGCGCGCATAATCGGCCGCTTACATCCTTGCATACGGGATCGCGGGCGGGGTCAAGTCCGCCGGCAATCTGCGAAGAAGTCGCCGCGAATCCGCCAAGAATCCGTCAGGAAACCATCAGGATAGGACAGGGTTGCGGCGCTGGCGGGCATGCTAGAATGATGAGGTCATGACCGGGAACAACGTCAACAAGACCGATGTGCTGATCGCGGGCGGAGGCTTTGCCGGTCTCACGCTTGCTATTGCGTTGCGCAGGGCGCTCGGGCCGTCTTTCGCGGTGACGGTCGCCGATCCGGCGCTGGTTGCGAATTACGCCAAGGACGAGCGCGCCTCCGCAATCGTTGCCGGCGCGCGGCGGCTCTACACCACCATCGGCGTCTGGGAGGATGTTGCCGAACAGGCGCAACCGATCCTCGACATGGTGGTCACCGACAGCAAGCTCGGCGACGCGGTGCGGCCGGTCTTTCTCGCATTCTCCGGCGACGTCGTGCCCGGCGAACCGTTCGCCCATATGATCGAAAACCGCTATCTCGTCGAAGTGCTGGCGCGGAAAGCCAAGGCCGACGGCATCGATTTGCGCTCGTCGGCGGTTCGCAAAGTCAGTCATGACAGCGAAACTGCCACCGTCGAACTTGCCGACGGCACGGTGTTGCGCACGCGCCTCGTCGTAGCTGCTGACGGCGCGCGCTCCGCGATCCGGCAGAATGCCGGCATCGCCACCCACGGCTGGAATTACGGCCAGTCGGCGATCGTTATCAATGTCGGGCACGAGCGCGATCATCAAGGCCGCGCGGAAGAGCATTTTCTGCCGGCGGGGCCGTTCGCGATCCTGCCGCTCAAAGGGCGGCGGTCGTCGATCGTGTGGACCGAGACGGCGCAAGATGCGCAACGTATCGTCGCCCTGCCGGATGACGCCTTCCACGCCGAGCTTGAGCAGCGTTTCAAGTTGCAGCTTGGCGAGATCAAAGTTCTCGGCGCGCGCCGTGTCCATCCGCTCGGCTTCTTCGTAGCGCGTTCGTTCATCGCCGAGCGTATCGCGCTAGTGGGCGATGCCGCCCATGTCATTCACCCGATTGCGGGACAGGGCTTGAATATGGGCCTGAAAGATGTCGCGGCGCTCGCCGAAGTGATTGTCGATGCCGCGCGTCTCGGCCTCGACCCCGGCGCTGCAAATGTGCTTGAGCGCTATCAGCGCTGGCGCCGCTTCGACACCATGACGATGGGTTTCGCCACCGACGGGTTAAATCGGCTGTTCTCCAACCGCTCCGATGTATTGCGGCTGGTTCGCGATGTCGGGCTCGGCCTGGTCGAGCGTGTGCCCAACCTCAAGCGGCTCATGATTCGGGAAGCCGCCGGGCTGGTCGGCGAAGTGCCCAAATTGCTGCGCGGTGAGGTGCTATAGTCCCGCAATTCCTCGGTTCGCTAAGTCTTCCGTCAGGTCTTCGTTCAAGTTTTCGCTTCTCTGCGTGAATCAAAAATGGCTTTCAATCACATCGCGGTCATCGGCGCCGGAGCCTGGGGCACCGCATTGGCACTGAGCTGCGCGCGCGCGGGCCGCAAAGTCACGCTGTGGGAACACGATCCCGCCAATGCCGCGCAGCTCGCGACCAAGCGCGAGAGCCTCTATCTCCCCGGCATGCGCCTCGACGAGGGCATCGCCGTCGTCCGCGATCTCGCCGAAGCGGCGCGTGCTGACGCGCTTCTCCTTGTCGTGCCCGCGCAACATGTGCGCTCGGTCACCTCGGCGCTCAAGCCGCTCCTTGCTGCGCGCACACCCTTGATCGCCTGTGCCAAGGGCATTGAGCGCGGCACCAAGAAATTCATGAGCGAGGTGATCGCTGAATGCGCGCCGGATGCGGTGCCGGCGATCTTGTCCGGACCGAGTTTCGCCCGCGATGTCGCGCGCGGCATGCCGACGGCGGTGACTTTGGCGGCGAACGACGGCGAACTCGCCGCCGAACTGGCGCAAGCGGTGAGCTCGGCGAATTTCCGGCCCTATCATTCAAGCGATGTGCGCGGCGTCGAGATCGGCGGCGCCGCCAAGAACGTGCTCGCCATTGCCGCCGGCATCGTGTCGGGCCGCGGCCTCGGCTATAGCGCCACCGCCGCGCTGACCACGCGCGGCTTCGCCGAACTCGTTCGCTTCGGCAAAGCCTGCGGCGGAAAGCCGGAAACCATGACGGGGCTGTCGGGGCTCGGCGATCTGATCCTGACCTGCACCAGTCCGCAGTCGCGCAATTTCACGTTTGGCCTTAATCTCGGCCAGGGCAAAAAGCCCGACGAGATCCATCGCACCACGGGCCTGGCAGAAGGCACCTTCACCGCGCCGGTGCTTCTCGAAATGGCGCGCGATCGGGCCGTCGACATGCCGATTTCGTCCGCGGTGGCGGCCGTCATTGCCGGCAAGATGAGTGTGGACTCGGCGATCAAGTCGCTGTTGGCGCGGCCGCTGAAGGCGGAAGAGTAAACGGGGGAGCGCAAATGGCGCACTGGCTGTTGAAAACGGAACCCAAGGAATTTTCCTGGGACATGCAAGTCAAGCGCGGCGCCAAGGGCGAGACCTGGAGCGGGGTGCGCAATTTCACAGCGCGACGGCATCTCAAAGAGATGAAGAACGGCGACACGTTTTTCTTCTATCACACCGGCGACGAGAAACAGGTCGTCGGCATCGGTGAAGTGATCAAGGAGGCCTATGCCGATCCGACCGCGAAAGCCGGCGAGTCCTGGGTGGCCGTCACGACCAAGGCGGTTGAACCGTTTCCGAAGCCGGTGGCGCTGGCCGCCATCAAGGCGGAAGCAAAGCTAAAAGGCATGGCGCTGGTGAAATATGCCCGCCTGTCGGTGCAGCCGGTGACGGCCGAGGAATGGAAGATCGTCTGCAAGATGGGTGGCGTGAAGGGCTGACGTAGCGCGCTTTGGCGCGATGCCACAGCATGAGTCGTGACGGATTTGCTACGACAAACGGATAACTCGCCTGATCTTGTCGTGTGTCAGCCGAGCGTCGCATAATGGAGCTTGAGGAAACGCTTTTGGGCATGATCCCCGCGGCTTGATGTTGATCCAGATCATTGTCGGCGCGGACAAATTCATTCCCAATCAATAACCGGGCCGCGGCGGCCGTCTGCCGGATCGGCTGAGTGCGCGTGGAGGACGAGATGTCGGAAAAAATTTACGAAGTGCCCGCCGAGTGGAGCAAACGAGCGCTGATCAACGATGCCGACTACAAGAGAATGTATGCGCAGTCGTTGGCCGATCCCAACGGCTTCTGGGCCGAGCAGGCCAAGCGCCTGCACTGGATGAAGCACTTCACCAGGGTCAAGGACACGTCCTTCGCACGTGACAACGTCTCGATCAAATGGTTCGAGGATGGCGCGCTCAACGTCGCCTATAATTGCATCGACCGTCATCTGCACGGCCGCAGCAACCAGACCGCGATCATCTGGGAAGGCGACGATCCAAAAGATTCAAAGCACATCACCTACAAGGAGCTGCACGACGAGGTCTGCCGTTTCGCCAACATCTTGCGCAACCGTAACGTCAAGAAGGGCGACCGCGTCACCATTTATATGCCGATGATTCCGGAAGCAGCTTACGCCATGCTCGCCTGCGCGCGCATCGGCGCCGTTCATTCCGTGGTGTTCGGCGGCTTTTCGCCGGACTCGCTTGCCGGCCGCATCGAGGACTGCAAGTCGAACGTCGTCATCACCGCCGATGAAGGCTTGCGCGGCGGCCGCAAGGTGCCGCTGAAGGCCAATACCGATGCAGCAATCGCAAAAGTCGGCGGCGTCGATTTCGTCATCGTCGTCAGGCGCACCGGCGCGCCGGTGAACATGGATCCGGTGCGCGACGTTTGGTATCACGAAGCAAAAGAGGTGGTGACGGCGGATTGTCCCTGCGCGGAAATGAATGCCGAGGACCCGCTGTTCATCCTTTATACGTCAGGGTCGACCGGTAAGCCGAAGGGCGTACTGCACACCACCGCCGGCTATCTGCTCTACACGGCGATGACCCACCAATATGTCTTCGATTATCACGACGGCGACATCTATTGGTGCACGGCGGATGTCGGCTGGGTCACCGGCCACAGCTACATCGTCTACGGGCCGCTGGCGAACGGCGCCACTACGCTGATGTTCGAGGGCGTGCCGAATTATCCGACCAATTCGCGGTTCTGGGAGGTGATTGACAAGCACAAGGTCAACATCTTCTACACTGCGCCGACCGCGATCCGCGCCTTGATGCAGGCGGGCGACGCGCCGGTGAAGAAGACCTCGCGCGCGTCATTGCGGCTGCTCGGGTCGGTCGGCGAGCCGATCAATCCCGAAGCCTGGGAATGGTATCACCGCGTCGTCGGCGACGGCCGCTGTCCGATCGTCGACACCTGGTGGCAGACCGAAACCGGCGGCATCCTGATCACGCCGCTGCCGGGCGCGACGCGGCTCAAGCCCGGCTCGGCGACACGGCCGTTCTTCGGCATCATTCCCGAAATCGTCGACGCTGAAGGCAAAGTTCTGCAAGGCGCGGTGAGCGGCAATCTCTGCATTGCCGATTCCTGGCCCGGCCAGATGCGCACGGTCTATGGCGATCACCAGCGGTTCGTCGAAACCTATTTCAGTGCCTATCCCGGCAAATACTTCACCGGCGACGGCTGCCGGCGCGACGAGGACGGCTACTATTGGATCACCGGCCGCGTCGATGATGTCATCAATGTCGCGGGCCACCGGCTCGGCACTGCCGAAGTGGAATTGGCTTTGGTCGCGCATCCGAAAGTCTCGGAGGCCGCCGTCGTCGGTTATCCGCACAACATCAAGGGCCAGGGCATCTATGCCTATGTCACTTTGATGAATGGCGAGCAGCCGACCGAAAATCTACGCAAGGAACTGGTGCAATGGGTGCGCACGGAAATCTCGCCGATCGCCGCCCCCGATCTGATTCAATTTGCCCCAAGTCTGCCGAAGACACGCTCCGGCAAGATCATGCGCCGCATCCTGCGCAAGATCGCCGAGGACGAATACGGCAATCTCGGCGACACCTCGACGCTCGCCGACCCGGCGGTGGTCAACGACCTCGTCGACAACCGGCAGAACAAGCGAAGCGCCTGAGTATCACCCCCGGATCTGGCGCTCGGCCGCTGGCGGTACGGGCAGACCGCCCGCTTAAGCTCGGGGCCGCCCGGCCGTAACTCCGGCGTAAATTCAACGGTTTGGTTCCTGTCGCCTCTGGACCACACCTGCCGAAAAATTTGCGAAAACTTCACTGCCGGAGCCGCATAGTACTGAAGGCCGGCCGTCGTTTCCGCTAAAGTGGATCCCGGCTGGTTGACCCGCCGGGGGCGGGGCTTTGGGGCTTTCCGCAGTAGGGAATTGAACATGCGAGGGAAAACTTTGATCGCGGTCGCGCTGGCGGCCATCGTCGCGTTCGCATTTGCGCCGAAACCGGCACAAGCTCATGGCGATCTTGTCTCGGTGCGCGAGGGCTACGTGCCGGGAACCATCGTCATTCGCACCAACGAGCGTGCTCTCTATTACTTCGTCGGTCCCGGCCAGGCGCTGCGCTATCCGGTCGGTGTCGGCCGTCTCGGCATGCAATGGTCGGGCACGGCCTTTATCGACGGCAAATACATCCGGCCGGCCTGGTCGCCGCCGGATTCGATTCGCTCCGACTATCGCAAGCTGCCGCCGGTGGTGCCGGGTGGCTCGCCGCAGAACCCGATGGGTGTCGCGGCAATGACGCTCTCGGGTGGCGGCCAATACGCCATCCACGGCACCAACAACGAGGGCTCGATCGGCCATTTCGTGTCGCACGGCTGCATCCGTATGCACAACGTGGATATCCAGGATCTGTACAGCCGCGTCATGGTCGGCACGCGGGTTGTCGTCACGCAGTAATTCGGCGTCGGGGACCGGTCGTGCCGGTCCCCGATTCGCATTCCGGCATTTTTGAATTTGGTCGCCGTTGCGGTTGGCTGCCGTGGCGAAGCTGAGGCGTCAGCCGCGGGACGCGGCTGCCTTTTGCGCCCTAAAAATCCGAGGTCAAGCCGTTGATTTCCCAGTCACCGTAGCGGGCCGGGTCGAGGCCGCCGCGGCCGGCGACCTCCTTTGGCGTTTCAGCCTTCTCGCGGTCGTGCTCGGCGCGGCGCGCCATCGCCTCGGCCAGCGCCCGCTCGGCCGCCGCCGGCAAACGGCGCTTTTCAGGGTTTTCAGGCTTATCCGCGTCGTCTGTGGGCAAAGGCCAAGTCTGAGGCGGAGTCTGGTCGGTTGGCATTGGCCCTGACTTGGCGTAGCCCAGCACAGGATTCAAGAAGGAATTTTTTCGTAATGAAAGGTGCGCCTAAGCCGCAATCGGCTTCTCCCGGCCAATCGGGCCAAAGACCCGATCAAGTGCCGGGCCTCGCCGCGCGGCGGATTGCGGCCGATATCGTCGATGGCGTATTGCGCCACCACCGGGCGCTGGACGAGCTTCTCGATGGCACGCGTGGGCTCGGGGCTCTTGAAGACCGTGACCGCGCGCTGGTCCGCGCCCTGGTCGGCGTCGTGCTGCGGCGGCTCGGCACGCTCCGCCATCTGCTCGGCGCCTTTCTCGATCGGGGCCCGCCGCAAGTGTCGCGGGTCGAGAGCGCGCTTCTGCTCGGCGCCGCGCAAATCCTCTTTCTCGACGTGCCGGATCATGCTGCGGTCGATCTTTCCGTGCGCTTGGTGCAGGCGGACCGGCATGCAGCGCGGTTCGCCGGGCTCTGCAATGCGGTACTGCGGCGGGTGACGCGCGAGGGCAAAGAGCGCCTCGCCGCGCTCGATACGTCGCTTCTCGACACGCCGGACTGGCTGATGGCGCGCTGGAGCGAAAGATATGGCGCAGCGACTGCGCATGCGATCGCGACTGCCAATGGTTTCGAACCCGCGCTCGATCTCACGGTGAAAGACGATCCGCAATATTGGGCCGAACAACTCGGCGGCCGCGTGCTGCCGACCGGCACAGTGCGCATGATCGCGCATGGCGTCGTCACCGCTTTGCCGGGCTTCGCCGAAGGCGCCTGGTGGGTTCAAGATGCTGCCGCCGCGCTGCCGGCGCGGTTGCTCGGCGACGTGCGCGGGCGCCGCGTCGCCGATCTCTGCGCCGCGCCGGGCGGCAAGACGGCACAGCTTGCCGCCGCCGGCGCCCATGTCACCGCGCTCGATCGCGCGCCGGCGCGGCTCAAGCGGCTGCAAGACAATCTCGCGCGGCTAAAGCTGACAGCCCAGCTTGTCTGCGCCGATGTCGCCGAATGGACGTCCGAGCCGTTCGATGCGGTTCTTCTCGATGCGCCGTGCTCCTCGACCGGGACCATCCGCCGCCATCCCGACGTGCCGTGGCTCAAGCGCCCGGATGACGTCACCGCGCTTGCCGGCGTGCAGCGCCGCCTGATCGAACGCGCGGCGGCGCTGATCAAGCCGGGCGGCACGCTGATCTATTGCACCTGTTCGCTAGAACCCGAGGAGAACGAGAACATCGTCGCCGCACTGCTGGCGAGCGATCCGAGCGTGCGGCGCGCGCCCTTCGGCGCCGCCGAATTGTTCGGCCAAAACGAGTTCATATCTGTGGATGGGGACCTGCGCACCCTGCCATGCCAGCTTCCCGATGCCGATCAGCGATTCGCCGGGCTTGATGGCTTCTATGCAGCCCGGCTGGTAAAACAGTAAGGAAATCAAGCTGATTCGGCAGTTGGCCGTCGAGCCTTCAGTTCGTTATGGTCCGGCGCGCGCGGCGATTTGCGCAGCCGCGCCCGCATAAGGGGGGCAAACGGGTCGATGTCGCGCGTTGCAGTCGCGAACCATGCGAAGCTCTCCTGGCTTCTGCTTCGCGGCGCCGTGCGCCGGGTGACCGGCCGTGCCAACGGCCATCCCTTTCTCCGTTGGCCGCTGGTGCCTCTGCGCACCGATCGTCTCTTGATCGCGCCGCCGGATCTGCGCACGGCAGACGCCACGCGCGCGAGCGAAATTTATTCCGGCCGTTTTACCTTCGCCGGCAAGGTCGTGATCTGCGACGGCCGTTCCATTTTCGAAATGGAGCCGCCGTCCGACGATTGGGCAGTGGCGCTGCTCGGCTTCGGCTGGCTGCGCCATCTGCGCGCCGCCGACTCGGCCATCACGCGGGCCAATGCGCGCGCGCTGGTCGACGAATGGATCGCGCTGCAAGGCGCCTGGCATTCGATCGCATGGCGTCCCGATGTGCTGTCGCGCCGCATCATCTCCTGGCTCAGCCAATCCACGCTCGTCCTGCAAGACACTGATGCGCGCTTCTACCGTCGCTTCCTGCGCAGCCTCGTGCGGCAAGTGCGCTACCTCCGCCATACCGCAGGCGACGCGCGCCGCGGCATCGATCGCATGCAGGCGGTGATCGCGCTCGCTTATGCCGCGCTGTGCATTGCCGGCCAAGCGCGCCATATCAAAGCGACGACCGAGCGGCTCACGCACGAAATCGAACGGCAGATCCTTCCCGACGGCGGCCATATCAGCCGCGATCCGGGCGCGATCATCGAAATCCTGATCGAGTTCCTGCCGCTGCGTCAGGCTTTCACCGCGCGCAACATCGCCCCGCCGCAGGCGCTGCTCAACGCCATCGATCGCATGATGCCGATGTTGCGCTTCTTCCGCCATTCGGAGGGAAGCTTTGCGCATTTCAACGGCATGGGCGCGACGCCGGGCGGCCTGCTTTCGACCTTGCTCGCTTATGACGAGACGCACGGCACGCCGTTTTCCAACGCCCCGCATTCGGCCTATCAGCGGCTTGAGGCTCATGGCGCGGTGCTGATCATGGATACCGGACGGGCGCCGCCGATCGAGATGAGCCTCGACGCCCATGCCGGCTGCCTGTCGTTTGAGTTTTCGTCGCCGAAGCAAAGCCTCATCATTGTCAATTGCGGCATGCCGGCGACGGGCCGCGAAAACTGGCGGCAAATCGCGCGTTCGACCGCGGCGCATTCCGCGGTCACTCTTAACGACGTGTCGTCGGCGCGCTTCGTCGAAATGGCGACCTTCAAGCGCATGCTCGGCGGCTCACCGATGCTCGGCGGTCCGCGGCATGTGGCGGTGACGCGCGAGGAAGGGCCCGATGCCATCGTGCTGCGGGCGGCGCATGACGGCTATGCCGACCGTTTCGACATCGTGCATGAGCGGGTCTTGATGCTCGCAGCCGACGGCACGCGGCTCGACGGCGAAGATGTGTTTCTCGATGCCAATGGCGCCCCGCAAGTGCGCACCGATCAGGACGCCTTCGCGGTGCGCTTTCATTTGCACCCGATGGTGAGGGCGACGCGTCTTTCCGACGGCCATGGCGTCATGCTGGTGACGCCGAACAAGGAGCTCTGGACTTTCAGCGCCCATGAGGACCAAGTAGAGCTCGAAGACAGCGTCTATCTCGCCGGCAGCGAAGGTCCGCGGCGGACGTCGCAGATCGTCATCCGCGGCCATGCCCGCACCGCGTCGCGCGTGCAATGGAGCTTGCAACAGGCGCCGACGGGCGCGTTCGTCGGCACCGGCTCGACACGCCGCGCCCGCGAGGACGAACCGAGATTGCCGTTATAACGAGAGACTGCTGTCGTAAGAATTTGGGAACATCATGACCGAACATCTCCGCCGCGCTACGCGCGCCCTCATTTCCGTCTCCGACAAGGCCGGCATGGTCGACTTCGCGCGCGCGCTGTCGGGGCTCGGCATCGATCTCATCTCAACCGGCGGCACGCGCAAGGCGCTTGCCGATGCAGGACTCAAAGTGATCGATGTCAGCGAGCTCACCGGCTTTCCGGAAATGATGGACGGTCGGGTCAAGACGCTGCATCCGGCGGTGCATGGCGGCCTGCTCGCGATCCGCAATAATCCGCTGCATGTCGAGGCGATGCAGGCGCACCTGATCAAGCCGATCGATATTCTGGTAGTGAATCTTTATCCGTTCGAGGACACCATCGCGCGCAAGGCCGATTTCGAAACTTGCGTCGAGAACATCGACATTGGCGGCCCGGCCATGATCCGCGCCGCGGCCAAGAACCACGACGACGTCGCGGTCGTGGTCGATACGGACGATTACACGGCGCTGCTCGACGAGTTGATGAAACACAAAGGCATGACGACGCTGGCCTTGCGGCGAAGGCTCGCCGCCAAGGCCTATGCGCGTACGGCGGCCTATGACGCCGCGATTTCGAATTGGTTTGCCAGTAAGCTCGGCGAAATCGCCCCCGACTATCGCGCCTTCGGCGGCCGGCTGATCGAGAAATTGCGGTACGGCGAGAACCCGCACCAGGCGGCGGCGTTCTATCGCACACCGGACGCCCGCTTCGGCGTGGCGATGGCGCGGCAGGCGCAGGGCAAGCAGCTCTCCTATAACAATATCAACGACACGGACGCCGCTTACGAGTGCGTCGCCGAATTCGATCCGGCGCGCACGGCGGCTTGCGCCATCATCAAGCACGCCAATCCGTGCGGCGTTGCGGAAGGCGAGACCTTGGTCGACGCCTATCGCAAGGCGCTCGCCTGCGACACCACGTCGGCTTTCGGCGGCATTGTCGCGCTCAACCGCAAGCTCGACGCCGAAGCCGCGCGCGCCATCACTGATATCTTCACCGAGGTCATCATTGCGCCGGACGCGACCGAAGAGGCCATCGCCATTGTCGGCGCCAAAAAGAATCTGCGGCTTCTGCTTGCCGGCGGTCTGCCCGATCCGCGCGCATCGGGGCTCACTGCGAAAACCGTCGCCGGCGGTTTACTGGTGCAGACGCGCGACAACGCTGTGGTCGACGACATGGATTTGCGCCCGGTGACCAAGCGCGCACCGACCAATGCCGAGCTGTGCGATCTGCGTTTCGCCTTTCGTGTCGCCAAGCACGTCAAGTCGAACACCATCGTCTATGCCAAGGATCTGGCGACGGTCGGCATCGGCGCCGGTCAGATGAGCCGCGTCGATGCCGCCCGCATCGCGGCGCGCAAGGCGCAGGACGCGGCGAAGGAATTAGGCCTCAAGGAGCCTGCGACCAAGGGCTCGGTGGTTGCGTCGGATGCGTTCTTTCCGTTCGCGGACGGGCTTCTCGTTGCCATCGAGGCTGGCGCGACGGCGGTTATCCAGCCGGGTGGGTCAATGCGCGACAACGAAGTGATCGAGGCGGCAGACGCTCATGGCATTGCCATGGTTCTGACCGGCACCCGGCATTTCCGGCACTAGATCGTGCTCAAACAAAGACCATGCGCCCACAAAACGAAATGGCCGGGACAGACCCGGCCATAACGAAACACGTTCAGAAATTCGGTCTGAGCAGAATCAAACCGAAGCGGTGATCCACTGCTCGAGCTTCTGCTTCGGCGCGGCACCGACCTGGCGCGAGGCAAGCTGGCCGTCCTTGAATAGCATCAGCGTCGGGATCGACATGATGCCGTATTTCGACGCGACGCCTGGGTTCTCGTCGACATTGAGCTTGACGATCTTGACCTTGCCGTTGAGCGAATGGGAAATTTCTTCCAAAGCCGGTGCGATCATGCGGCAGGGGCCGCACCATTCCGCCCAGAAATCGACCACAACCGGGCCGCTCGCCTTGAGCACGTCGGCTTCGAACGTGGCATCCGTGACTTTCTCGACCATGAAAAACCTCGTCTTTTCTGGGGAATCGGCGACCCTGGGCTGATGAACGTAGGAACGGTGGTCCTAAGCGTCAAGGCACCTCTTACCGGAGCGTCACAGGCCTAA
Source organism: uncultured Alphaproteobacteria bacterium (assembly GCA_963746715.1). GTDB lineage: Bacteria > Pseudomonadota > Alphaproteobacteria > Rhizobiales > Xanthobacteraceae > BOG-931. The sequence continues at coordinate 662,836 of CAVVCW010000015.1, forward strand.
GTTAGAACTTTGCAAAGGACGGCTTCGAGCGCCGTATCCATGGCTGTGGCGGGGACCTCGAGCAAAAGCGGCCCGCCGGTGAAAACGAGCGCCGCGCGTATGGTCTTGCCGGCATAGAGACGCCCGAGCACCGCCCGGTAAAGCGCAAGCTGAGTCACATAGTGCGGCGGTGCTTCTTCAAGCGCGTGCGGCACCCCACGATCGGTTTTGTAATCGGCAATGAGGACGGTGTCGCCGGTGACGGACAGACGATCCACCTGTCCGGCCACTTCAAGCGGTTCGGCGCCGTCGCGCGGGACGTGGCCGATAATCGACACTTCGGGACGGCTGCCCAGCCGTGAAAATTTCGGCGAAGACTTTGTTGTCGAGAATGGCCGACACTTGCCGCGCAATCTCGGCACGCTCGGCCGGTGAAAAATCTTTGGCGGTGCGCACGAGAAAATGTTGGATCGCATCCGTGCGACGCTCTTGCGGAATGTCGGGCAGGGACTGCATCAGCCGATGCACGATACGCCCGCGCTCCATGGCCTTGCGTCGCGCGCTGGCCGAGGCGCCGGGCTGGGCGAAGCGCGCGATATCTTCGTCGAACGCCACAGACGGCGAAAGCGGTCCGCCACGCGGCGTTTCGTGCGCGACGCGTTGACGAAGCCACGCCGGAACCACCGGCCGGTCCGGTCTTTGCAAAGCAGGAGCCGCTCCCCGCCGCTCGGCGGCGGGGCTAGCCGCGGTCCGGTAGCGCAAGACTTTGTCCTCGCCGTCGCTCTCCTCGACCAGGAACGGCTTGAGCGGTTCGCACACCAGATCGTACCAGCAGCCGTCCGGCCGCCGCTTGTCGCCTTGCGCGCCGCAGACGATCAGGCGATCCGCGGCGCGCGTCATCGCCACGTAGAGCAGACGCCGATATTCATCCGCGGCGTCGCGTTGCGCGTTTTGCCGGGCTGCCGCGGCGGCCGGCGGATCGTCGGCTTTGCGGGTCACCCAGATCATGGCATCGCCGGGAAGCTCGAGCAGCCGCGGCGGCCGCGGGCCGGCCGGCGGCGTCATCGTGTCGGCGAGAAAAACAATCGGCGCTTCGAGGCCCTTGGCGCCATGTACGGTCATCACTCGCACTTCGTCGCGAGCGATTTCCATGTCGCGTTTCACCTCGGCGCGGGCCTCGCGCAGCCAGGCCATGAAGCCTTGCAGCGAGGGGGTCTCGCGCCGCTCGTACTCGATCGCCAGATTGAGAAATTCGTCGAGCGCGTCATTGGCTTCGGCACCGAGCCGGGCGAGGAAATGCCGCCGTGCGCCGTCGGCGCCGAGAATTTTTCCGTAGAACACAAACGGCGTCTCGCGCCGCGCGGCCTCGGCAAACTTGTCGAGCTTGGCCTGCGCCGATACCGCTACGAGTTCGCCTTCGGCCGCCTTGCGCCCGAGCGCCTCGCGCAGCGACAAGCGACCCCGGTCGTAGGCCACGGCAAAAAGATCGTCGTCGGAGAAGCCGAATAGGGGACTGCGCAGCACGGTCGCGAGCGCCAGATCGTCCTGCGGCAACAACAGCGCGTCGGCGAGCGCCATCAGATCCATCACGGCGATATGCTCGGTGAGAATGAGCCGGTCGGCGCCGGCGACTTCGACATGTTCGTTCTTGAGCGCGCGGATGACAGCTTCAAACAATTCGCCGCGCTGGCGCACCAGAACGAGAATATCGCCATAACGCGCGGCGCGGCGATCGATGCCGACCGGTTCGCCGCTTTCGACCATGCGGCGCACCGCGCGCGCGATGCGCTTGGCGAGTTTCACCCGCGGGCTAGTCTCGCTGACGGTGTCGAACGGCGCGTCCCAGCCTTCGATATCCGCGCGTTCGTCGGGCTCGGTCGGCTGCCAGATTTCGACTAGGCTTGGCGGCGCATCCGGCAGCGCAATGTGCGGCGGAAAGCCACCGCCATCTGAAGAGACACTCGCCGCGACGAGCTTGTCCTTGAAAACTTCGTCGACGGCAGCCAGCACGTTCGCGCCAGAGCGGAATGAATGCTCGAACTTGCGGTATTCAAACGTTAGCGCGGCGTTCTCATGCGCCGACGCAAAGTAGCGCCGCATCTCGTCGAATTCCTTCGGCGCGGCGTTCTGGAAAGAATAGATCGACTGCTTCTCGTCCCCGACCGCGAAAATCGTGCGGGTGCCGAGATGCACGCCGGCGCCGGCGGTGAATTCCGCCACCAATTGCCGGACGATCTGCCACTGTTTGTGGCTCGTATCCTGCGCCTCGTCGATCAGCAAATGGTCGATGCCGAGGTCGAGCTTGTAGTGGACCCAGGCTGCATCGACATTGCTCAGAAGCGCGAGCGTCTTGTCGATCAGGTCGTCGTAATCGACCAGACCCCGCCGTTCTTTCTCGCTGTGATAACGCGTCAAGACATCATAGGTCACGGTCAGCAGCGCGGCGGACCGGTCGCGGCAGGTGACGGCGCGCAGCCGCTGCAGGAGAACGCCGACGCGATCTTGTTCTGCAATCAAGCGTTCGGTCAGGTCCGCGTCCTTGATGGCCTTGGTCACAATGGATTTCCGCGGCGTGCGTTCGGTCGCGGTGAAAAAGATCTCGAGATAAGTCTCGACACAATCGGCGCGCGGCAGCCCGGCAAGCGAATTGAAGCGATCGGCCTGCTCGATGTCGGTCTTATTGCCCCGCGCCAAGGTTGCTGCGATCGCAGCCCATTCCGCCGGCGCGATAGCGGACTCGGTAAAAAACTCGTCCTCGACGCTCTCGCGGCTCGTCGCGGGTTCGATACCGAGCGCGCGCGAGAGAGTCGCAATCGCGGTCTCGACATCGCCTTCCTGCATCACCCAGCGCGCGATTGTGTCATGCCGGCCGATAGCCGTGCGAATGACCTCGCGGAATGTCTGGTCCGCCGCGGCCGTCATCGCAACGGCGAGCGCGCGGCCGAGCGGACTTTGCGGATCGCGCGCGCCGTCAAGCAGCACGTGCAGCGTGATTTGTTCGAGAAGCTGGGTTTGCTGTGCCTCGTCGAGCACCGTGAAGCGGGCGGCGACATTGGCCTCGAATGGGAACTGATGCAGAAGCTGGGTGCAGAACGCGTGGATGGTCTGAACTTTCAAGCCACCGGGCGTCTCCAGTGCGCGCGCGAACAGCCGCCGCGCCGCGGTGCGCCGGCGCGTATCGCTTGCGATGCCGGAACCTTCGCGAATCGCCGTGTCGAGCGCTGTATCGTCGAGCGTGGTCCATGCCGCAAGCGTATCGAAGACGCGCTTGGCCATATTCGCCGCAGCCGCCTTGGTGAAAGTGATGCAGAGGATTTTTTCCGGCGCGACGCCGTCGAGCAGCAGATTGATCACCCGCTGCGCCAGCACATGGGTCTTGCCCGAGCCGGCATTGGCTGCGACCCAGGCCGACACATCCGGCGCCGCCACGGCGCGCTGCAACTCGCGCACTTGCGGCGGAATGTCGTCCGCGGTCCTCATTCGCCGCCTCCGAGATCGTCATCGCGGCCGCTCGACCATTCCTTCACCCGCGCCAGATGGTCGTAGTCGCCGTAATGCGTCGTCCACATCGGATGGACCAGCGAACGGTACGGCTCCTTGTCGCTGTCGAAGCGCTGGGCGAGCACGGTGAGCTTTTGCAGCGCCCGCTCGGCATGGCTGTCCGGCGTGCCTTCCTTGAATTCCACTTCGACATATCTTCCGGGCGGCTCGCCGCCCTTGAGCAACACATAGGCGACCTCGGCGACCGATGCGCCGCGCGGAATCGTTTTGAAGCCGCCGTGGCGCAACATGGCGGCTTCGAGCGTGAGCTGCGGCGCAAGTCCGGTACGCACCTGCTTTTCGCTGCGCGCCGAGCCGGTCTTGTAGTCGAGGATGACGTAGCTGCCGGCGCTGGTGCGCTCGATGCGGTCGGCGACGCCGCGGAGCTTGAACGTGCCGTCCTCGAGCGGAATGGGAATCTCGCCGCGGATTTCCGCCTCGATGGCGGCGATGGAGGAGCGGCGTGCGGCGTCCCAGCGTGCGAACCAATGGGCGATACGGAGAAAGCGCGGCCACCAGAACGCGCGCGCCTCGGGGAAATCGTCGAGCGCCGAGAAATGCGGCTGGCCAAGCGCGATGATTTCAGCCGCCGGATCGGCGGGAAGGCTCTTGGCATAGAGCCTGGTGAAATCGCCGACGGCGGCATGAATGATCGTGCCGCGTTCGGCCGCACCAGGCGGCGTGTCAACAGCATCGAGCGGACGCAAGCGCAGAATATGCTTGGCGTAGATCGTATAGGGATCGCGCAGCCAATGCTCGATTTCGGTGACAGAAAGACCTTTGGGGCGTGCCGCGCGCGGCGGCGACGGCGCGGGCTGCGGCGCCGGGCTCACCTGTTCCGGCCGGTCCAGTTCACGCGCCCAGGCGAGATAGGTTTGTCCACGCGCGATAGCGGTTTGCCAGCGTTCGCCGGCCACAGCGGCGAAGCGCTGGATAAATCGCGATGCCACCGTCGGCGTGCCCGCGATCTTGGTCGCGTGGCTCAACATCACGTCGCGTCCGCCGAGGAGCTGCGCGAAATCGTGCGCGGACAATCCGATGCGGCGCTCCGGCAGATCGAGCCCAAGCGCAAGCCGCATCGGCCGGCTTAGCCAGGCGTCGCTATTGCTCTCAGGCGGCCAAGTACCTTCGACAAGACCGCCGAGCACGACGCGGTCGCTTTCGGTCAAGCGCGCTTCGAGTGGCCCGAGAATGCGCACACGCAAGCCCGGCCGTAACGGTCGCCGCACGACACGGCCGGCAAGCGCCGCGGTAAACAATTCGACATAGTCCGCTTTGGCGACGGCGAGCTGCGCCGCGGCTTCGCTCGTCGCTATCTCGTCGAGCGCGTCGGCGAGACGAGTGCCGTCGGGACCGGAAAGAGCCATCGCAATGCCGTCTTGCGACGAGAGGGCAGCCAGGACGCCGCGATGGCGCTTGGCGAATTCGCCGAGCGGATATTGCTCCGAATGTTGCAGGCGGCCGATGTCTTCAAGCGGCTTGAGTGCGCCGGCGAGCCAGACGACGAGATCGCACGCCGCGTTCAATTCGGCATCGGTCAGCGCGGTGCGCGGATCCGAGGGATGCAAATCTGTTTTGCTCTTGCGGAAAGTGTGCAGCGCGCTCTCGAGTCCGGCGCTGCCGGCCCGCGGCCGCGGGCCGCGCAAGATCGCTCGCTCGAGTGCGGCAACGGCATGGTCCTTGTCGCGCAAAGGCGGGTGCGACAGCGGATGTTTGAGCAAGGCGAGCAACGGCACCGGCTCGAGCCCGCCGAGAGCCGTATCCGCGGCGAGTCGCGCGAATGTGCCGGCGGGCGTATCGGCGAGCGCATCGCCGCCGGAATCTTCCGCCGCAATATTCCAGCGCGCCAACGCATTCAGGACACGCCGGCCGAGCGCACGGTCCGGTGTCACCAGTGCCGCGGTCTTGCCGTCATGCATCGCCTCACGCAAGGCGACCGCAATGGCGAGCGCTTCCTCCTCGGGATTGGCGGCTTCGATCACCGTGAGTGTTTTGATTGCAGTATCGGCGTGCGCCGCGAAGGCTGGATCGGCCGATATTTGCCGCCACCTGTCGGTCGCTGCCGCCGGACGTAGCGCTTCGGAGACAAGCCGCTCGCGTCCGTGCGGCGCGGCCAACGCCACGACGTCGGCGCGAGTGATGCCGATGCGGGTCAGCAGCGCCTGCATGGCGAATTGCGGATGCGCCGGCGCCGGCGCGATATTTTTCTTGTCGTCGCCCGCGATCGACGTCCATGCATCCTCGTCGAGATCGGTATCGAGGCCGGGCAGCACGACTGCGCCGTGCGGTAGATGCGCGATTGTTGCGATCAATTCCGCGGTCGCGGGGATCGATCCGGTCGAGCCCGCGGCGATCACCAGCCCGTCGGTCTTGCGCGTCAGCCGCGCCGCTTCGGCCTTGATCAGCCGGTCGCGCCGTTCGGCGGGCTCGATGCAATTGCGTTCGCGCAAGACATTCGGCCAGGCTTGGTGCGCGATCTGGAGGAAACGCAGCGTGAGCTGCCAATAAATATCGAACTTGTCCGGGACGAGTTCGCCAAGCCGGTCCCACGATACGTTGCGCGTCGTCATGTCGTCGATCAGACGCGCCAGATCGTCGGCGAGCGCACAGGCCGAGGCCGGCGTTTGCGCGACGAGCGGCGTGCCGCTCGTGCCATGCAATTCGGGTGACTGCGCCCATTTGGCGATGAGTTGCGTCAGCAGAAGCCGCCGCTCCAGGCCGCCGAGCGCTTCGGGCAGGCTGAGCGCCTCCGCTGCGATATCGCCCGCGGCGGCTTCGGCAAAGGCGATCTCGTCTTCATCGATATCGCCGATCGGAATAATGCGCGGCAGGAGCGCGGCATCGAAAGCCTGAAGGAACGCGTCGCGCATCAGCCGGCACGCACGCCGCGTCGGCAGATAAAGCGTCGCCGAAGCCAAGACCAGCGGATCGTCGGCAATGACTGTGCCGAACGTACCGTTCCTCAATGCCTCGATCAGCGTCGGCAAAAACGGCGCCGACGCCGGAATGGTGAAAACGCGCGGGTTCATGTCGATGATCGGTTCATGGCACGTCGTCATTCCCACGCAAACGGGAATCCATAGCCACCATCAAAGCAAATTTGGTTCGACCTGTGACTATAGACCATCGCGGACGACGTTATGCGGGCTCTAGCAGATTCTAGTCCGCCGTCGCCAGCGCCGCATCGGCCGCGGCGACCGCCTCGGGTGTGCCGACATGCATCCACACGCCCTCAAGCCGCACGCCGAATAGCCGGCCGTTCTCGCCGGCGCGGTCGAACAGCGGCGTCAGCGGGAACGCGCCTTTTGGCATGTCGGCGAATAGCGCCGGCGAGAGAATAGCCGAGCCCGCATAGATGAACGGCGCCACTTCGCGCTCGGTGCGGCGCTGCAGCCGGCCGTCGGGCAGCATCATGTAGTCGCCGCGTCCGGCATAGCCGATGCTGCCGGTGGTCGGCGCCAGCAACAGCAGCGCATCCATGATGTCCGGATCGAAGGCCTCGCCAAGTCGCGTGAAATTCGGCCGCACACCGTCGAGCCAGAGCGTGTCGGAATTGACCAGAAAGAACGGCGCGTTGCCAAGCTGCGGCAATGCCTTGGCGATGCCGCCGCCGGTGCCGAGCAGTTCCGAGCGTTCGTCGGAAATGATGATATGCGGATGCCGGCGCGGCGCGAGATGTTTTTCCAGAACGTCGGCGAGATGATGCACGTTGACGACGGCGGTTTCGACGCCGGCGTCGGCCAGGCGGTCGAGCCCGTAATCGATCAGCGATTTGCCGCCGACGGCGACCAGCGGCTTTGGGATGTGGCCGTTATAGGGGCGCATCCGCGTCCCCAGCCCCGCGGCCAAGATCATCGCGCTTTTCGGCATCATCGCTGTGTCGAGCCCAGCCAATGCGGTGCGAGTCGCAGCATCATAACCCATCCGGAGCGGGGACATTGGCCGTATACCAGTCCTTGAGGGGGGCGAGGGTTGGATGCGCAAGCGAACGTTGCAAATAGTTCCATAGGCGGGGCATGTGACGCAGATATTGCGGCTTGCCGTCGCGCCGGTCGAGTCGCGCGAAGATGCCGAGGATTTTGGTAGCGCGCTGCGCTGCGAGCGTCGCATAGAGCAGCATGAAGCTTGCGGTGTCGAATTCCTGGTTGCGCGCGGCGCACTGGTTCTGACGCGTACGCACATATTGGCCGAGCAGGCTCATTTCCAAGCTTTCCGGCACGTCGACGCGGGCGTCTTGCAGCAGCGAGGCAACGTCGTAGGCGGCGGGGCCGATCAGCGCGTCTTGAAAATCGAGCACGCCGATCCGCGCAATGTCGCCGCGCTCCGACAGCCAGAGCAGATTGGGCGAATGGTAGTCGCGCAGCACCCAGGTCGGCTGCGCCTCGAGCGCGGGCATCAGCGCCTTGCTCCACAACGCGACGAATTCCTTGCGCGCGGCGGCTTTGCCCCCAACTTCCGCTTTACCTTCAACGCCGGCCTTGACCAGATACCAGTCGAGCAGCAGCTCGGCTTCGATGAGGAAGGCCGCCATGTCGTAGCGCGGAATGCGATAGTCGAGATGCGGCGCCACCTGAAGCGTGTCCGGCAGTCGCCGTCCGTGCAGCGCGGCGAGAAGATCGACGGCGGCGGCGTAGCGTGCCGCGATCGGCGCCGGCGGATCGCCGGCGACGATACGATCCTCGCCGAGATCTTCCATGACGAGGAGGCCGTGATCGAGATCGGCATGCAGGATCGCGGGCGCCGAGAGCCGCTGCTCGCGCAGCGCCGCCGACAACGCGACATAGGGTACGATGTCCTCGGCAAGATGCGCGATAGCGCTGTAAGGCTTGCCGTCGCGCACCGGCGGGCCGTCGGGCCGGCGCGGCGCGTTCATCAGGATCGCCGCCTCGCCGCTATTGTTCAGGCGCTCGAAAATGCGTGTCGAGGCGTCGCCTTGCATCCGGATCCGTTGCGCGCCGCCGAAGCCGGATTCGTCGAGGAAGGAGCGCACCATGGCAATGCGCTCGGTGCGTGCCGCAAAACTGCCATAGCCGACATAGCGGACATTGCGCACGTCGGGACCGAGCTGCGGGGCAAGCGTGAAAGTGATGTCGAGACGATCCGGCGGCAGGAATCCGGCGGCGCGATCCGGCCATTCCATGAGCACGACCGTGCCTTCGGGCAGATCGTCAAAGCCGAGCTCAGCGAGCTCGGCCGCGCCGGAGAGCCGGTAGAGGTCGGCGTGGACCAATGGGAAGCGCGGCAGATCGTAGGTCTGGATCAAGGTGAAGGTCGGACTCGGCACCTCGATGGTCTCGTCGCCGGCAAGGTAGCGGATCAGCGCCCGGGCAAAGGTCGTCTTGCCGGCGCCGAGATCGCCGGACAGCGTCACGAGGTCGCCCGGCTCGAGCGCAGTCGCAATGTCGGCCATGAACCGCCATGTCGCCTGCTCGTTTGGTAATGTCGCGTTGAAGCTTGCGCCACCCTGGGTGGTCAGCAACATGCGGCGCTCCGCGCTAGGATTGTTGGTCTAAGCATGGCTTTTTTTGCCGGCAGCGGCTACTCGGCCGCTGTGAGCGTCGCGGTTGCGCTGAGCGGGAACATGCAGGTCACCGTGGTGCCGTGCCCGACCTCCGACGTGATCGCAACCGTGCCGCCGTGCAGCTCGACAAAGGAGCGCACCAGTGACAGGCCGATGCCGGGTCCGCGATGCGTCGAGCCGAGCGAATGGGTCTCGAACCAGTCGAAAACCTTCTCCAGCACGTTTGGCGGAATTCCGGGGCCCTGGTCGGTGACCGAAAAAACGACGGCGTCGGACCGGCGCTCGGCGCGCAGCGCGATGTGGCCGCCGCCGGGGGAAAAGCTTGCGGCATTGGCGAGGAGGTTGAAGAGAACCTGCCGCACCCGAAGCTTGTCGGCAATGAAGCTGCCGACGCCTTCGGCGGCGGCAAGGTCCAGCGTGAGGCCGGAACTGACCAGCCGGTCCTGCACGCCCTCGGCGGCCGCTGCCATGGTCTCGCGGATATCAACCGGGCCGAGATTGAGCTGCATGCGGCCGGCATCGATGGTGGCAAGGTCGAGAATATTGTTGATCAGCGCCAACAGCGTGTTCGTCGATACCGTGATGTAGTCGAGATATTCGCGTTGCTTGCGTTCCAGCGGACCAGTCGCCGGGTCGCCGAGCAGATGCACGAAGCCGATAATATTGGTGAGCGGAGAGCGCAACTCGTAGGACACGTGGTGAACGAAATCGATCTTGATCTTGTCGGCGTCTTCGAGCGCCTCGTTGCGCTCGCGCAAAGCGCGCTCGACATTAACGGACGCAGTAACGTCATGAAACGTTGCCAATGTGGCGCCATCGGGGAGCGGCACCGTCGTGGAATCGACAACCGTGCCGTCGCGGCGTTCGAGCCGTCCCCGGGTCGCTTCGCGGCTGTCCATCGCGGTTACGACCTCGCGCAAGGCGCGCCAGGCCGGCGCATCGCCATGCAGCGGCCGACATAAAGCCGTGATCCGCTCGATATGCGGCCGATCGGACAGATCGTGGGGTTCCAGATTCCACATGCTGACGAAGGCGGCGTTGTGGAGACGCAGCCGGCCGTCGCTGCCGAACACGGCCACGCCCTCGGCCAAATTATCGAGCGTTTCGCCCTGGACGCGGATCAATTCCTGGAAGCGGCGTTCGAGATCGAGCCGCTCGGTGACATCGTGGAACAGATAAGTGAGGCCGCCGTCCGGATTCGGCGTGGTCACGACGCGCAAGGTACGGCCGCCCGGCAGATGCCAGGTATGTTCGGTGCCTTCGACGGCGCGATAGGCTTCGTGCAGTTGCGCCTTCCATTGCCGGAAATCCTGCTGCTCGGGCAATTTGCGCGCGGCGCGCAGCATTTCGATCACCGCGGAATCGGTCGGTCCCTGGTCGAGAAAGGCGGCATCGAGGTCCCACAACGCGCGATAGGCTGCATTGTAGAAGCTCAGCCGATGATCCGGACCGAACATGGCGACGCCGGCCGGAAGCTGGTCGAGAGTGCGGCGATGCGCATCGATCAGATGATCGCGCGCGATGCGCATCGCTTCGGCTTCCGTCGCGTCGATGGCGATGCCGGTGGAGCCGCTACCGGTGATGATGTCGAGAACGTCGAAGGTGCGCCGCGTACCGGCGGCGACAGCGCGCAACCGGCCGGCATAGGCCGTGCCGTTCATATGGGACTGCGCGATGCTGGCGCGCGCCGCGCTGTCGAGAAATTCGGCGCGATGGGTCGCGGCGTCGGCGGCGTCCTTGGCGTCGACGGCGCGAGCATAGGCGGAATTGACGAAGATCAGCTGTCCGTTGGTGTCGCGCGCCCAGACCGGCGATGGCATGGCTTCGAACAACGCGCGCAGCGGCATGACTTCGGCGGACAATTTGTCGTGGCGGGTGGCAAGTTCAACCAGATCGCGATTGGTGCCGCTGGCGTTTTTCAGCCTCAGCACGGCGCTGCCGCCGATGGCGCGGCCGAGCGCCTCGACGGGCTGGCCAAAGCGCGTGGTCAGCGGCATCGAAAACGCCTCGCCGCGGCTGCGCAAGGCGTCGACGGCGCGTTCCATGGCGCTGGCTTTGGCGGCGTCGAGCCAAGAGCCGAAGGCGAGCACCTGATGCGGCATCGAGACGCCGACGGCGCTCGGATCGCCGTCGATTTTCGGCTCGTCGGCGCCAGCGGGCCAGACCACCACGACTTGCGGCTCCGAGCGCATCAGCGCGTTGGCGCGATCGACCTCGTCGCGCAGCGCCGCGATTTCCTTGTGCAGCCGTCGTTCGAGCCGTGCCGCGCGCGCCCAGCTGCGCACCAGCATGATCGCGGACACGACGGCAAACAGCACCACGCCGCAGACCACGGTGATGGAGGCAATCTGATGCTGGTCGATGCTCGACTGCGCGGTCAAAACCAGCGCGCGCAACGCCTGCATCGGTTGTTGCATCGGCTGTTCGGCAGCGCCGGCGCACACGGGCGCGAAGGCGCAAATAGCCGCAAGGAATCGGCCTATTCCTTGCGCGCGCAGCCGATGCCGCGTACTGCGGCTCCCCCGGATCTTGTCCGGCATGCCCCTTCGCCTCTGCTGGCTGGCACCCGCGATACCGCCAGTGATCCGTCGCGGGGCGACCCCGCGAATCGGTCGACTTTACTCTCAAGCGGAATCGCGCCGTAAGAGTCCAGATCGTGAACGCGGGTGTGGTTCGACGCGTTCAATTGCCGAAGGCGGCTTTGGCGTCCGGCTTGAGCGCCTGCGCATCGCGCGCCAGGTCTTCGAGACTGATCCGCGCCAAGGCGATGCCGAATTCCTGCTCGGCACCGGTCATGGCCGGCAGCACGACCTTGGTCAGAAGATCGGATCCGGCATGCGATACCTCGGCGTCCTCGACGGTGCCCGCCGCGCGCAAAATATCGTTGGCGGTCACGCGCCTTCGATCGCGTGCAAGTTCGTAACCGCCGCGCGGACCGCGGATGCCTTTCAATATCCCGTAACGCACCAGTGCTTGCAGCACAGGTTCAAGATGCCGCGGTGGCAAGCCATGACGCGCGGCGAGCGTTTTTGCGGAAACCGGGTAGCCCTGCGCTTGTATTGCCACGTCGATAACTGCAGCAATCGCGAGGACTCCTTTGCGGGGGAGCAGAGGCATGCGGGGGAGAACGTCGCGTCACGGAAAATCATTCGATCTGATGGTGCTATATTACAACGCGCGTCCGGTCCAGTTGAACTTCGCTTTAGTCGTGTTTGTCGACAATATTCGTCACGATTCCAGTCGAGCCAAATCCGCCAACGCTTCGCTCGGTCGAATCTAGACTTGCAGATTCAACAAGTTTTACATGTGATATCGACGCGATTACTAGCTGCGCAATACGCATTCCGCGATTAATTACAAAGGGCTCCGATCCGAGATTCACAAGGATGACTTGTATTTCCCCGCGATAATCGGCGTCGATCGTGCCCGGTGAGTTCAAAACCGTGACGCCATGACGTAGCGCGAGACCCGAGCGCGGTCGAACCTGCGCCTCGTAACCCGCCGGCAACGCAAGAGCGACGCCGGTGGGAATCAAGGCCCGCGCGCCGGACGTGATGTGGATCGGCGCGTCGGTTGGCACCGCAGCAACAAGATCGAGGCCTGCGGCAAGCGCGCTTTGATAGGCCGGCAGCGGCAAGTCGGCGCCGTGCGGCAGGCGCACGACACGTACGTCGATACTCATGATCTGCTTCCCGCAAGCGGCTTGCCGAGCTCTTTGGCGACGCGCTCCACCAGTTGATGCGCGACGTCGTCCTTGGATTGCGGCGGCCAGTCTTCGACGCCGCCTGACGAGATCAGATGAATCGTATTGGCGTCGCCGCCCATGATGCCGGTCTCGGGCGAAACGTCATTGGCGAGGATCCAGTCGCAGCCCTTCTTGGCGAGCTTGGCTTTGGCATTGGCAATCACGTCATCCGTCTCCGCGGCAAAGCCGATGACGAGCTGCGGCCGGCCGCTTTTGCGGTGCGCGACGGTCGACAGGATATCCGGGTTTTCAACGAGCTTGAGCGTCGGCGTCTCGCCTTGCTGCTTCTTTATCTTGCTGCCGCTCGGCCGGTCGGTGCGCCAGTCGGCGACCGCGGCGGCAAAGATCGCAACATCGGCCGGTAGCGCCCGTTCGACAGCGTCGAGCATCTGCCGGGCAGTTTCGATCTTGATCACGGTGATCCCCGGCGGATCGGGCAGGTTGACCGGGCCGCTGATCAGTACAACGTCGGCGCCGGCCGCCGCTGCCGCGGCAGCGATGGCATGGCCTTGCTTGCCCGACGAGCGGTTGGCGATGAAACGCACCGGGTCGATCGGTTCGCTGGTCGGGCCGGAGGTGATGATGACGCGCCTGCCGGTCAGCGGTCCCGGGCCACGCAGCAAAAGTTCAGCCACGGCCACGATTTCGAGCGGCTCGGCCATGCGGCCGGTGCCGGCTTCGCCGTGTTCGGCCATCTCGCCGGCATTGGGCCCGACCACACGGACGCCGTCGGCGGCAAGCTGCGCCAGATTGCGCTTGGTCGCGGTGGCGGCCCACATATGCGGATTCATCGCCGGTGCGATCAGGATCGGTTTGTCGGTGGCGAGAAGCACTGCGGTTGCAAGATCGTCAGCATGGCCGCCTGCCATTTTCGCCATCAGGTCGGCTGTCGCCGGCGCGACGATAATGAGATCGGTATCGCGGGCAAGCCGAATATGGCCGACATCGAATTCGCTCTTTGGATCGAACAGATCGGTGTGAACGTGTTCGCCGGCGAGCGCGCCTGCGGCTAGCGGCGTGATGAAATGCTGCGCGGCGGCCGTGAGAATGCAGCGCACGTGAATCCTGTGGTCCTGCAGGCGGCGAATGAGATCGAGCGATTTGTAAGCGGCAATACCGCCGCCGATGATGAGAAGCACGCGGCGATGTTCGACCGCCGTGACCTCTGATCGCTGGGGCGCGCGCAGTGCACCGCCAACTGGCCGCAAGGGCAGCGGTGGGCCGGTCGGCCTCTGCCGTGCCGGCTCCTCCTCGGGCGGATTGGGCGGGTTGATGAGGCTCAGTGCCTCGCGCGCGGTCTCCGCCGCTGCCTGCCGCAGAATGACCCGGACCTCGTCCTCCATCGACCGGCCGTGGCGGGCGGCGCGCAGCCGCAGCAGCCGTTTCAGCTTGTCATCGAGCTGGCGGACGGTGAGACTCGCCATCGCCCATCCTCACGCTATCTGGCCGAGATTGGGTCAATCTAGCATAGCGATGATTGCATTGCAATCAATGCAATCACAGATGCTTGAGGGCAATCAGCGCCAACAGCGCGGCGATGACCCACAGCGCCACCACCGTCCAATGGCTGCGGCGCCGCTCGGTCTTGTCGATTTCGGCGAGCGTCTGCGGCGACAAGATCAGGCCGTCGCGGGTCATCGTATCGAACTGATCGAGCACGCGGGCGCCGCGGGCGAGCAGCCCCGGCGCATTGCCGACGAAGCGTCCGATATCGGCGGCGCCTTGCGCGGCGCTTTCGAGGCGGCCGGCGGGGCCGAGATTGCGCGTCATCCATTCGCGCACCACGGGCTCCGCCGTGCTCCACATATCGAGCTTGGGATCGAGCGAGCGCGCCACGCCTTCGACCACCACCATGGTCTTTTGCAGCAACAGCAATTCCGGTCGCGTTCGCATGTCGAACAGGCCGGTGACCTCGAACAGCAGCGTCAGGAGTTTCGCCATAGAAATATCTTCGGCGGTGCGATTGTGGATCGGCTCACCGATGGCGCGGATCGCCTGCGCGAAATCCTCGATCGAATGATGCGGCGGCACATAGCCGGCTTGGAAATGGACTTCTGCCGTCCGGTAGTAATCGCGGGTGATGAAGCCATGCAGGATTTCAGCCAGGAACAGCCGCTCCTTGGCGCCGAGCCGGCCCATAATGCCGAAATCGACGGCGACCAGCCGCCCGTCGTCGTCAACGAACAGATTGCCGGGATGCATGTCGGCATGAAAGAAGCCGTCACGCAGCGCATGGCGCAAGAAGCTCTGGATCAGGCTGCGGCCGAGTTTGGGCAGATCGAAGCCTTTGGCTTGGAGCCGCGCACGGTCGCTCAACGGAATGCCGTCGATCCATTCCAAGGTCAGCACTTCCTTGGTGGTGCGGTCCCAATCGATCGCCGGCACGCGGAAGTCCGGATCATCCTTGGTGTTCTCGGCCATTTCCGAAAGCGCCGCGGCTTCGAGCCGAAAATCCATTTCGACCATGACCGACCGGCGCAGAGTTTCGACGGTTTCGATGAGGCGCAACCGCCGCGCCTCGGCGGAGAGGCTCTCGGCGCGCTCCGCCGCATAGGCAAAGGCAGTGAGATCGGAATGGAAACGCCGCTCGATGCCGGGCCGCAGCACTTTGACGGCGACGGCCCGCGGTTCGCCCGCGGTCGCCACCGTCGCTTTGTGCACCTGGGCGATCGAGGCCGCCGCAATCGACGGGCCGAAGCTCGCATAAACCGCAGCGACCGGCTTCTCGAAGGAAGCTGCGACCGCGGCTTCAGCCTCTGCCTGCGGAAACGGCGGCATCTGGTCCTGCAGCCGTTCGAGATCGGCGGCGAGCGCCTCGCCGACGACGTCCGGCCGCGTCGCCAAAAACTGCCCGAGCTTCACATAGCTCGGTCCGAGCTTGGCCAGTGCCGTCGACAGCCGCGCTTCGGAGGCATCGCTCGACGGCCGCTCGAACAGCCGCGCCATCCGATAGAACGGACGCGCCGGCACCGGCACCATGGCGGGATCAATGACGCCGAGAACGCCTTCGCGGGCGAACACGAAGCCGGCGCGGGCAAGGCGGAAAGAATGCGCGACGCCGGAAATCACAAACGCCAGCCGGAATGAAGCGTGACGATGCCGCCGGTCATCGGCTGGATCGAAACGCGGGCAAAGCCGGCGTTCCGCATCATGGCGGCAAAGGCTTGCGGCTTGGGAAAGCGACGGATCGATTCGACGAGATAGCGATAGGAGCCGGCGTCGCCCGTGACCATGCGGCCGAGGCGCGGAATGACGTTGAAGGAATAGAGATCGTAGAGCCGGTCAAAGCCCGGGACATCGACCACGGAGAATTCGAGACAAAAGAAGCGTCCGCCGATCCTGAGCACGCGAAAAGCTTCCGCCAGCGCCTGTTCGATGCGCGGCACATTGCGGATGCCGAAAGCGATGGTGGCGGCATCGAAGCTGCGGTCGGCAAAAGGCAGCGCTTCGGCATTGGCCTCGGCGAAGGTGATCGCATCGTCGCGCGCCTGCGCATCGATGCGGGCGCGACCGACATCGAGCATCTCCGCATTGATGTCGCTGACGACGGCGCGGGTGTCGGGGCCGCCGCTCGCGACCACGCGCAAGGCGACGTCGCCGGTACCGCCGGCGATATCGAGCAGCGCGAACGGACGGTTCTTCGGCGGATTGACCGCAGTGACCAGCGCGTCCTTCCAGGCCCGATGCAGCCCGAGCGACATCAGGTCGTTCATCAGGTCATAACGGTGCGCGACGCTGTGAAAGACGCCGTCGACGAGATCCTGCTTCTCGCCGAGCGGCACGCGCCGATAGCCGAAATCGGCCTGCTGTTGGTTGGAGTCAGCCATTTTGTGTCCTTCGCGGCGACGATAGCGCGGCGGGCGCTTGGGCGCTACAAAGCCCAGCCGGCATGGTTTAGGAGGCGCATATCCGAGCCCGAAAGGGGTCCAGAATGACAATGCAGTTTCAGCGTGCCGTCCCCATATTCCGGATTTTCTCGTTGGAAAAGGCCCGCGAATTCTATCTCGATTTTCTCGGTTTCAAGGTCGACTGGGAGGGCCGTTTTGAACCCGGTGCCCCGGTCTATATGCAGATTTCGCGAGACGGGCTGATTTTTCATCTCAGCGAGCATCACGGTGACGCGACGCCGGGCTCAAGCACCTATGTCTATATGTCCGGGGTCGAGGAATTGCATCACGAATTGAATGCCAAGAAATACCGGCACATGCGGCCCGGCCTGCAGCGGCAGGAATGGGGCATGACCGAGGTCTGGGTGACCGATCCCTTCGGCAATCATATTAGATTTGGCGAGCAAACCGCGCCGGCCGCATGAAAGTCCGCCCCTAGATGCCCGAACTTCCCGAAGTCGAAACCGTGCGCCGCGGCCTCGAACCGGCCATGGAAGGTCAGCGCTTCGTCGAAGTCGAAGTACGGCGCGGCGACCTGCGCTGGCCGCTGCCGAAGGATTTCGCGCAGCGCCTGAAAGGCAAGACCGTGACCGGGCTAGGGCGGCGCGCCAAATATCTGGTGGCCGATCTGTCATCGGGCGACGTGCTCCTTATGCATCTCGGTATGTCAGGTTCGTTTCGTGTCGCCCAAGAGGTCGTTGAGGAGAACGGCAAGCAACTCGGCCGCTACTATCACGAGCGCGGCAAAGCCGCGGCGCACGATCACATCATTTTTCATATGTCGTCTGGCGCCAGTGTGACCTTCAACGATCCGCGCCGCTTCGGTTCGATGAAGCTCGTCGCTCGCGACAAGCTTGATGCCGAGCCGCTGTTGAAAGGGCTTGGCCCCGAGCCGCTCGGCAATGAATTCGACGCCGCCATGCTGGCGCGCGCCTGCTACGGCAAGAAGACAAGCCTCAAGGCAGCGCTGCTCGACCAGCGGATCGTCGCCGGGTTGGGCAATATCTATGTCTGCGAGGCGCTCTATCGCGCGCATCTTTCACCAAAGCGGACAGCCTCGACCATCGCCGATAGAAGCGGCGCGCCGAACGAACGCGCCGAGCGGTTGGTCGAGGCCATCAAGGCCGTGCTGCAGGATGCGATCAAGGCCGGCGGCTCGTCATTGCGCGATCACCGAACGACCGACGGCGAACTCGGCATGTTCCAGCATAACTTTCAGGTTTACGATCGCGAGGGCGAGCCGTGCCGCATGCCGGGCTGCCAGGGCACCGTCAAACGCATCGTGCAGAACGGCCGCTCGACCTTCTATTGTCCGTCATGTCAAAAATGAGCCGGGAGATCCGCCAATGAGCAGCGATAACATCATTGTCGAAACGCACGACAGAGTCGGGCTGATCCGGCTCAACCGGCCGCAGGCGCTCAATGCGCTTAACCGGGCGCTGATGCGCGAGCTCGCGCTCGCCGTGGATAAATTCGAGGCCGACGGCGCAATCGCCTGCATGGTCATCACCGGCTCAGACAAGGCGTTCGCTGCGGGCGCCGACATCAAGGAGATGGCTGACAAGCAATTCGTCGACGTCTTCCTCGACGATTTCTGCGCCGACTGGCACCGCGTGGCGCAGGCGCGCAAGCCGGTCATTGCCGCAGTCGCTGGTTTCGCGCTCGGCGGCGGCTGCGAACTCGCGATGCAATGCGATCTGATCATTGCCGCCGACAATGCCAAATTCGGCCAGCCCGAAATCAAGCTCGGCATTATTCCCGGCATCGGCGGTACGCAGCGCCTGACGCATGCGGTCGGCAAGGCCAAAGCCATGGACCTGATTCTGACCGGCCGCATGATGGATGCGGCGGAAGCCGAGCGTGCCGGCCTCGTCGCCCGCATTGTGCCGCAGCAAAGTCTTGTCGAGGAAGCGATGAAAGTGGCTGCGACCATCGCCGGCATGTCGTTGCCGTCGGTGCTGGCGGCGAAAGAAGCCGTCAATTGCGCGCTTGAAACGTCGCTTGCCGAAGGCATTCGCTTCGAGCGGCGGATTTTCCATTCGCTGTTCGCGACGGCGGATCAGAAAGAGGGCATGCACGCTTTCGTCGAGAAGCGTCCGCCGAAATTTCAGAACAAATAATCACGACAAAGACGCGTTTGCGTCACTTCCGCACGCAAATCACGCGGAGGACCGATTGCGCAGTCGCGCCGTGGCCGGCACTGACGGTGATCCCTTGAGCTTGAAGAAAAGCCCGCACGGCGGCGGCCGGCACCAGGCCGGCGAGCGGCGCCGCCGCGCCGCCGGCAACAACGGGTGCCGTCATGGTCGCCATGCCGGCAAACCGGCCTTGTGCATCGATCGCCGCCGCGCCGGCATAACCGAGCTTTGGCACAGGATTGAGCCCCTGATCGCTCCGCTGCGCGATCGATCCCGTCACTTGGATGTCGCCGCTTTCGCCGAGCGGATCTGCGACGCCTAACAGCGTCAGCGCATTTGTCGCGGCGGGCTCTTCGGCGAACGGCAGCGGCACCAGCCCGCGCGCGCCGTAGAGCCGTAATAGCGCAAGATCATTGGCGGCGTCGTCCGCGATGCGAACGGCATGACCATAGCCCGCAATGGTGATCGAGCGGCATTCGTCTGTCGCTTGCGCGCTCGCGACAAGGTCGCCGGTCGATGTCACAATGATGGCGCTGCCATATTCGACGCCGCGTTTCCGACCGGCGACGGGCGGAGCCGCCGGATCGGGGAAGCCGTCGAAAGTATCGGCAACCGCAATGGCGACCGGCGCTATGGTGCCTTCGGTCGCCTGATCGTAGAGGATGGTCACGCCGCGCACTTCGCTGCCGCTCGATTGCGCCCGCTCGACGAATTTCTTGAGACCTTGTTGGCCGGTGATGACGAAGGAATTGGGCTCGAGGTTGCTCGAACCGATTTCACGCCGCGCAGCGCGCTTGTCCTGATCGAACAAAGCCGGCAACGAAGCCTCGTGCAGGCGGAACGTCTCGATCACCACTTGGCCGCCCGCCGAGGCCCAGCGGCTTCCGGCGCGCATCGCGCTCGTCTTCGGTACAAGTTTTTCCGGTACGCCAAGCCGCGCACCGGTCGCGGTATCGTCGATCAGGCGCCAGCCGGCGGCGGCTTGCTTGGCCTTCACCGCGTCGGCAAGCGCGGCCCGTTCCTGGTCGGTCAGAGTGCCGGTGTCTTTGCCGTTATTGCGCCGCTGGAAGGCTTTGATCTGATCTACGAGATGCGCGTTGATTTCCTCGGCGCCCATTTCGCCGTAGTTAAAGAGCCAGACCACATCGGCTTGGATAGCGAGCCGCTGCGCTTCGGGGACGCCGGTTTGGGCGCCGGGTGGCGCGGCGTCGTGGGTATTGGCGCCGCTGTCGGCTTTGGCGCCACCTTTGGGGTGAGCGGCAGCATGCGCAGCTTTGGCGGGCTTGGCGTCCGCCTGCGACCCCCAAGCCAATGCGCCCGCCAGCAACAAACCGACCGCAATCCTCGTCACCCGCACTGTCATCGCTATATCCACCCGCTCAAACCTAGCCGAAGGAGGAACGAAGTCCAATCTGACGGGGGCTGGTCGCCGGACCGCGGATTGCGACCTATATTGCCGGTATGCTGACGGCTGATGAGCTTGAACGTTATGCGCGCCACATTGTGTTGCGCGAAGTGGGCGGCCCGGGCCAAGCCGCGCTCGGCCGCGCCCGGGTGCTGGTGATCGGCGCCGGGGGATTGGGTGCGCCGGCGCTGCTCTATCTTGCCGCCGCCGGCATCGGCACGCTCGGCGTCGTCGACGACGATGTCGTGGCGCTGTCGAACTTACAGCGGCAGGTGATCCACGGCACACCCGAGATCGGCGCGCCGAAAACAGAAAGCGCGGCGACGACCATCCGTCGTCTCAATCCGCATGTCGCCGTTGAGCCGCATGGCGTCAGGCTCAAGGCGGATAACGCGCTTGATCTGATCGGACGTTACGACATCATCGCCGACGGCTCGGATAATTTCGCGACGCGATACCTCGTGGCGGACGCCTGCTATTTTGCCAAGAAGCCTTTGGTGACGGCGGCGCTCGGCGCCTTCGACGGCACGCTCACCACCATCCGCGCTTATGAGCGCGGCGCCGACGGCAGGCCCAACCCCACTTATCGCTGCTTGTTTCCGGAGCCGCCGCCCCCCGGAACCGTGCCGGCCTGCGCGGAGGCCGGCATTCTCGGCGCGCTTGCCGGTGTCATCGGCTCGATGATGGCGCTTGAAGTGATCCGGGAAATCGTCGGATTCGGCGAAAATCTGGTCGGACGTCTGGTCATGTTCGACGCGCGCGCCATGCGATTCGAAACTCTGCGCTACGGCTGGGATCCGGAGAATCCGTTGTCGGGCGAGCGACCGACGATCCGCGATCTGTCGATCCACAAGTCGTAACGGCCGAGCGCGTTTGCTTGCTCCGGATTATTTGCTCCGGATTATTTGCTCCATGTGGCCATGATGGTCGAGCCTTTGAGCACCGACCATTTGTTGTCGCCGGCGCTGGTGACGGTAAAGCAATTGGCGCCGGCGTTCTTCCAGGTGGTGCAAAAACCATCTTTCGACAGTTTCCAGGTGCCTTCGCCCCTGCCGCCACCGCCGCCGGCCGACGCGCGCGTCATCTTGCCGTCGGGCGTGAATGTCATCTTGAATTTGACGTTGGAATTGGTCGCCGCGACAAACGGCTGGCCAGTGAAGAATGTTGACTGAATGTCGTTGGGCGCAAGCTTGGTCGGCGCGGCAAAAGTCGGCGTGATAACGGCCGGCGCGACGAGAGCTAGCGAAACGGCGCTCCCTAAAATAGCGGCTATCCGAACGTGCATTGCGCTTCCCCCAAAGCTCATGATCTACATTTAAGCATCTATTATGATATGTCAGCGCGCCTGCCGATGATACGTGCTGTTGGGCCGCATGTCGGTCGCCGAGGCCACGCGGTTCGACATATTGAAGAAGCCGGCGACGGCGGCGATGTCCCAGATATCCCGCTCCTTGAAACCGGCGCGGCGCAAGCGTTCGCGGTCCTCCTCTTCGACCAGCCACGGCTCGGCCGTAAGCTTGACGGCGAAATCGAGCATCGCCCGTTCGCGCTTGGACAGGCGTGCGGCGCGATAGTTCATCACCATGAGTTCGCCGAGCGGAGGATCGCCCGACAGTTCGCGCACCGCGGAACCGTGGGCGACGAGGCAATAATAGCAGCGGTTGTGTGCCGAAACCGCGACAGCGATCATCTCGCGTTCGAGCTTGCTCAGGCCGGAAGGCGCCAGCATCAAATCGTTGTACATGGCGACAAAGGCCCCGAGCTTCGCCATGTCGAAAGCATAGGCCTTGAGCACATTCGGCACGAAGCCGAGCTTTTCCTCACATTTGGCGAAATAGGCCGCCATATGCGGCGTGAGCGGCTCAACCGGCAGATCGAGCGCCGTAATCGCGGTATCGTCGCCCGCTACCGCACTCTGCCGCTCAGGTTTTGCCTGCTTTTGAGCCGTCTTTTTGCTGCGCTGCGCCATCGATGACTCTTGATATGTTGGTCTCTGTAATGCCGCCGGTATCTTCACATCCCGACGGACGCCAAAAACGACTATATCAAATGCCCGGATGGTAGCGCCCACCTGTCTTCAGCGGCTAGAGTCGCAGCGAATCGAGGGGTCACCATGAACATCCAAGATGTACCCCGAGGCGACGTCCCTGGCGATACTTCTCACGACACGCCACATGGCGGCGACGACTACGCCAGCGTAGCGCTGATTGGAGCGGCCGCCGCCGTCTTGGCGCGGCGCAAGCGCGATATTCCCGACGACTTCCTGGCCAAGCTGTTCGGGCTTGCGGTGCCGCAGGATATCGAGCGCTATACGGCCGACGAACTTGCCGACCTCGCCGAGCGCTCATGGTCGCTGCTGCAGGAACGCAAGGCCGGCACCGCCAAGATCAGGTTCGAGCCGTTTGCCGGCAAGCGCGGCACCGCGGTGCTTGAAATCGTCAACGACGACATGCCGTTTCTGGTCGATTCCGTGATCAGCGAGCTTCATCAGCGCGGTCTCGATATCAGCCTGTTCGTTCATCCGGTTTTTATCGTCGAGCGCGACCTCGCCGGCCGGCTGGTCAACTTCAAGGGTGCGCGCAATGTCGGCGGCCAGCGCGAGAGTCTCATTCACATCCACGTCGAGGGGGCGGATGACGCGGAGCAGCGCACGGCGTTGGTTCAGGGGCTTGAGGGCGTTCTGGCCGATGTGCGCGTCAGTGTGCAGGACTGGAGGCCGATGCTGTCGCGCATCGCTGGCATCATCGCCGATCTGCGCAGCAATCCGCCGCCGCTGCCGGTCGATGAGATCGCCGAAGCGATCCAGTTCCTGGAATGGATCGAGGATGACAATTTTACTCTGCTCGGCGCGCGCGATTATTCATTCACGGAAAATCTCGACGCGCTCGATCCGTCGTTCGAGACCGGGCTCGGCCTGTTGCGCTCGCGCGACGTGCGGCTGTTGCAGCGCTGGAACCAGCCGTTGACGATTACGCCCGAAATCCGCGCTTTTCTCGAACTGCCGAAACTGCTCATCGTCACCAAGGCGACCATTCGCTCGCGTGTGCACCGGCGCGTTTATCTCGATTACATCGGCATCAAGCGCTTCGACCGCAGCGGCAAGCTCGCCGGCGAACGCCGGTTCTGCGGCCTGTTCACCTCGACCGCTTACACGCGTCCGGCCCGCGCCATTCCCTATCTGCGGCGCAAGATCGACAGCGTCATCCGCCGCGCCGGCTTCGACCCGTCGAGTCATTCCGGCAAAGCGCTGGTCAATGTGCTCGAGACCTATCCGCGCGATGAGCTGTTTCAGATCGACGACGACATGCTCTATCAGTTCGCGCTCGCAATCCTGCAGCTCGACGAGCGGCCGCGCGCACGCGTATTGCCGCGCCGCGATCGTTTCGACCGTTTCGTGTCGGCCCTCGTCTATGTGCCGCGCGACCGCTACGACAGCAGAGTGCGGGCGGCGATCGGCAATTATCTGGCTAAGGCATTCAATGGCCGCGTCAGCGCTTATTATCCGTTCTTCCCGGAAGGGCCGCTGGTGCGCGTTCTTTTCATCATCGGCCGCAATCTCGGCGAGGCGCCAGACCCCGATCGCGCGGCGCTCGACCGCGATGTCCAGGCGATCGTGCGCAGCTGGATCGACGATCTCTGCGAAGCGCTCAGTGCAGGCTTTGATCCGTCGCGCGGCGGCAACTTGTTCGCGCGCTATCGCGACGCCTTCCCGATCGACTATCGCGAGGTCTATCCGCCGCCGACCGCGCTCGCCGATATCGGCCTCATCGAAACACTGACGCCGGAACGGCCGCTCGGCGTCGCGTTTTATCGGCAAGAGCGCGCGGGTCCGCAAAGCGCCGGCCTGAAAGTCTTCAGCCACAACCGGCCGATCCCGCTGTCGGAACGGGTGCCGGTCCTGGAAAATATGGGTTTCCGCGTCGTCGACGAGCGCACCTATCATGTCGCGCCGAAAGACCGCGATCCGGTCTGGTTCCACGATATGACGCTCGAAAGCGCGCTGGGACGGGATTTCGACCTCGCCGCGCTCAAGGACCGGCTGCAGGCCTGCTTCCTCATGGTGATGGGCAAGAAGGCGGAGAGCGACGGCTATAACGCGCTGGTTCTGGCGAACGGTCTCGGCTGGCGCGACGTCGCGCTGATCCGCACCATTTCGCGCTTCCTGCGCCAGGTCCGCGTGCCGTTTTCGCAGGATTACATGTGGACGACGCTGCGCCGCTATTCGGGCCTGGCAGCGCAGATCGTCGAGCTGTTCCGGACACGCTTCGATCCACGGCTGATAATTTCGCCGGATGCGCGCAGCGCGCGCGAGACCGCTATCGGAGCCGAAATCGAAAACGCATTGCAGGCGGTGGAAAGCCTCGATGAGGACCGCATCCTGCGCCGCTTCGTCAACGCCGTCGGCGCCGCAATCCGCACCAATTTTTATCAGACCGGCCGCGACGGTCTGGCCAACGAACTCATCGCCATCAAATTTTCGAGCCGCAAGGTCGACGGTATGCCGTTGCCGCGGCCGCTCTACGAAATTTTCGTCTATTCGCCGCGGCTCGAAGCGGTGCATCTGCAATTCGGCAAAGTCGCGCGCGGAGGCATTCGCTGGTCCGACCGGCCGCAGGATTTCCGCACCGAAATCTTAGGTCTCGTCAAAGCGCAGAACGTCAAGAACGCGGTGATCATACCGGTCGGCGCCAAGGGCGGCTTCGTGCCGAAATATCTCCCGGTCGGCGGCTCGCGCGACGCCATCCAGGCGGAGGGCGTCGCCGCCTACAAACTCTTCATTTCGACGCTGCTCGACATCACCGACAATATCGGCGCGGGAACGGCCGGCGTGATCCCGCCGCCCGATGTCGTGCGCCACGACGGTGACGATCCCTATCTCGTGGTCGCCGCCGACAAAGGCACGGCAACCTTCTCCGACATCGCCAACGAACTCGCGATCGCGCACGATTTCTGGCTCGGCGATGCTTTCGCCTCGGGCGGCTCGGCCGGCTACGACCACAAGAAAATGGGCATCACCGCGCGGGGCGCCTGGGAATCGGTGAAGCGCCATTTCCGCGAGATGGACGTCGATATCGGCAAGACGCCTTTCACCGTGGTCGGCGTCGGCGACATGTCGGGCGACGTGTTCGGCAACGGCCTGTTGCGCGAGATGACGACGAACCTGATCGCCGCTTTCGACCATCGCGATATTTTCATCGATCCCAATCCCGATGCGGAAAAAACCTTCGCCGAGCGGCAGCGGCTGTTCGATCTGCCGCGGTCGAGCTGGCAGGATTTCGACAAGTCGCTGATCTCCAAGGGCGGCGGCGTCTATCCGCGCAGCGCCAAGGAGATTCATCTCTCGCCCGAGGTGCAAAGCCTGTTCGGCGTCGGCGCGCACGTCACGCCGCAGGATCTGATCCGCGCCATTTTGCGTGCGCAAGTCGACCTGCTCTTTTTCGGCGGCATCGGCACCTATGTCCGCGCGTCCGATGAAGCCGATGACGCCGTCGGCGACCGCGCCAACGATCCGATCCGGGTGACCGGCAAGGATCTGCGCTGCAAGGTGATCGGCGAGGGCGCCAATCTCGGCATGACCCAGCGCGGCCGCATCGAAGCGGCGTTCCGCAGCATCAGGCTCAATACGGACGCGATCGACAATTCCGCCGGCGTCAACACCTCCGATATGGAGGTCAATATCAAGATCGCGCTCAGTATCCCGCTGCGCGACGGCCGTCTGACGCTCGATGCACGCAACAAATTTCTCGCCGGGATGACCGACGAGGTCGCAAGTCTCGTGCTGCGCAACAACTATCTGCAGCCCTTGGCGCTGTCGTTGTCGCAGCGGCGCGGCATGGAGGATTTCGGCTTCCTGCAGCGCCTCATTCAAACGCTGGAAACGCGCGGCCTGCTCGATCGCGCCGTCGAATATCTGCCCGACGACATGCAGTTGAGCGAGCGCCGCCGCCGCTCGCAGCCGTTCACGCGGCCCGAGCTCGCGGTGCTGCTCGCCTACGCCAAGCTCACGCTCTACGACGATCTGCTCGAATCTTCAGTGCCCGACGATCCCTATCTCGGACGCGAGCTTGGCCGCTATTTCCCCAAAGCCATTGCCGAGCTCTATCCCGACGCGCTCGAACACCACCGCCTGCGCCGCGAAATCATCGCCACGCAGCTCGCCAATTCGATGATCAATCGCGGCGGGCCGTCGCTGATCGTCCGCATCGCCGATCAGACCGGCGCCGCGCCGGCGGCCATCGCCCAGGCCTTCGCCGCCGTGCGCGACAGCTACGGCATGACCGCGCTGAATACGCAGATCGACGTCCTCGACAACAAGATCTCCGGCAAGCTCCAGCTCGACCTCTATGCCGCCGTCCAGGACCTCTTGCTCGACCGCATCATCTGGTTTCTGCGCAATGTCGATCTGTCCAAGGGTCTTGCCGAAGTGGTCACGCATTATCGCGACGGCATTGCCGCTGTCGCGGCCGCGCTCGACGGCGCGCTGTCCGAGGATTTCCGCAATTCGCGTGCGGCGCGCCGGCAGGCGCTTGTCGAAGGCGGCGTGCCGGAACAGCTTGCCGGCCGCATCGCCGACCTGCGGGCGCTTTCGTCAGCGTCCGACATCGTGCTGGTTGCCGACCGCACCGGCAAGCCGGTCGGCGACGTCGCCGCGACTTACTTCGCCGCCGGTGATTTCTTCCGCCTCGATCGCATCGCCGCGGCCGCAGAAAACATTCCCATCGCCGACTATTTCGACCGCCTGGCGCTCGACCGCGCGCGCAACTCGATCGGCGACGCCGAACGGCGGCTGACCGCGGCAATGGTCGGCAATGGGGCGAGCGGCGCTGGCGCGGTTGAAAGCTGGGTTGCGCCGCGAAAGGCGGAAGTCGAGCGTATCCGGCTTGCGGTCAATGAGATCGCCAATTCCGGCCTGACGCTGTCAAAACTTTCGGTGGCGGCGAGCTTGCTCGGTGACCTGGTGAAGAACTGACGCGCGCCTGGAGCGAAATTGTTTTGGATTGAATGAGTTGTCGCTCCAGCATCTCGACCAAGCATGATTTTTTCGGAAAAACCGGCGTCTACTTTCCCGGATCATGCTCTTAAAGCCCGTCAGATCGCGGCCCATCAAACAGAAAAGGGCCCCAAGCAGTTACGCCGCTCGGGGCCCTCAAGTTGTTGCCTCAACTCAGGCTTATCTGACCGGACGGCGGGGTGTCGGGGGGATGGGGAACCGCCCAGTCTGCCTAGTCCTGTTGAGTTAGGTGCGCACTCTAACTGATACAATGCAGATCACGGTTTAGTGTTCCCTGCTGCGTCAAAGCGCGCAGGCGAAATATTGAAAGCGTGAAAAAGGAATGCGCTGCAGCAAACAAACCTGCTCGCGATGTGAAGCCGAAGCGGCGTTAGGGCTAACAACATTACGAAAAAGTCAGAAAGACCCGTACTGCCGTTCCCGCGACAAAATAGTCCCAAATCACTCCGGCAGGCCGTAGCGGTGCAGATCGGCGCCGTGGGCGTCGAGCCAGGCTTTGGCGGCTTCGTGGTCCGGGCAGATGCGCCGCACCAGCCGCCAGAATTTCGCCGAGTGGTTCATCTCGACAAGGTGCGCCACTTCGTGCGCCGCGAGGTAGTCGAGCACGCGGCTTGGCGCCAGGATCAGCCGCCAGGAAAACGACAGCATCCCGGTCGTCGAACATGAGCCCCAGCGGCTCGACTGATCGCGGACGGTGAGGCGCTTGAAGGTGAGGCCGAGTTCGTCGGCATAACGCTGGCTCGCCGCCTGCAAGTCGCGCCTGGCTTCGCGGCGCAGAAAATCGCCGATACGCCGGTCGATATACGGCGCCTGCCCGGCGACGCATAACAGCGGCTCGCCACTCGGCGTCACCGCCGTCCACACCGTGCCGCGCGCCGCGCTGCAATGGGTGATGCGGTGCGGCACGCCGCGCAGCGGCACGACGGCGCCTTCGGCAAAAGGCGCGGCTTCCGGCAGCCGCCCGAGCCGCGCCGCGATCCAGCCGCCGTGCTTCTGCGCAAAGGCGCCCGCCTCCTTGACCGAGCCGCGCGGCGGTATGGTCAAAATGACTTCGCGCGTCATCGCCTGGACGCGCAACGTATAGCGGCGCGCCTGGCGATGCCGCTTGAGCCGCACCGGATAGACCGATCCGTCGAATGCGATCTCGATCGTCTGCGGCTCGCTTGGGCGGCGAAAGAACAGCGCGCGCTGCGCCATGGCAGGGTCACTCCGACGCGGCATGAGTGGCGGCGAGAGATGCGACAACGAACGCGACACGAAACGCAACATGAATCGCGGCCGATAATGCCACATCGCGAACGATACGGGGAGAGTGCGGGAAGATTACGGCCTAAGGCAACTTCGCCGCTTACGCCGAATGTACCGCGGCGCCGTTGCCGGAACGGCGCTTGCCGGCGCGGCCGGACCAATTGGGCTGCAACTCCCGCATCGACAGGATGAAATCGGAGATGCGCGGCGCGATTTCGGAGCGGAAGCGCGAGCCGTTGAACACGCCGTAATGGCCGACGCCCTGCTGCAGCCAATGCGCGTGACGATGCTCCGGAATGTTCATGCACAAGCGGTGTGCCGCCTCGGTCTGGCCGACGCCGGAAATATCGTCGAATTCGCCTTCGACGGTAAGGAGCGCGGTCCGCTTGATCTGGCTCGGATCGACCGGCCGCCCGCGATGCGTCATCTGGCCCTTGGGCAGCGCATGTTTCACGAACACCGTATCGACTGTCTGCAGATAGAACTCGGCCGACAGGTCCATGACAGCAAGATATTCGTCGTAGAATTCCTTGTGCTTGTGCGCGGAATCGCCGTCGCCCTTCACCAGATTGAGGAACAATTGCTTGTGCGCCTCGATGTGGCGATCGAGATTCATGCTGACGAAGCCATTGAGCTGCAAGAATCCCGGATAGACGTCGCGCATGAAGCCGGGATTGGGGAACGGCACTTTGGTTATGACATGGGTGCGGAACCAGTCGATGCCGCGCCTCTTGGCGAGATCGTTCACCCCGGTCGGATTGACGCGGGTATCGATCGGCCCGCCCATCAGGATCATCGAGGTCGGCGCGTAGGGGTCGTCGTCCGCTTCCATCACCGCGACAGCGGCGAGCACCGGCACCGAGGGCTGACAGACAGCGACCACATGGGTGTCGCCGCCGAGCACGTGCAGGATCGAAATCACATAATCGATGTAGTCATCGAGATCGAACCGGCCTTGCGATGTCGGCACCATGCGCGCATCGGCCCAATCGGTGATGTAGACATCATGATTGGGCAGAAACGCCTCAACGGTGCCGCGCAGCAGCGTGGCGAAATGGCCCGACATCGGCGCGACGATCAGAAGTTTCGGCTGCGGCCGCTTCGGCGGATGTGCAAACGCGCGCTCGAAATGCAGGAGCCGGCAGAACGGCCGCTCCCAGACCGTGGTGATGTTGATCGGCACGCGCTCGCCGCCGACCAGCGCCGAGGAGACGCGCCATTCCGGTTTGCCGTAACGGCGTGTCGAGCGTTCAAACAGTTCGCAGGCCGCGGCGACGGATTTGCCGTAGGTCGTGAACGACAGCGGATTGACCGGGTTCTTGAAGAACAAACGCGTGGCGTCGGCCATGGCGCGCGACGGATTGAGCGCCGCGTGGCTCATCTCGTAGAACCAATAAAGCGGCGTCGACAAAAGTATGCCGTGTTCGCCGCCTGGTACGGCAGGGGCGCCGCCAAACTCACCGATCGCCATTGAGGTAACCTTGCCCGGTCTTTTGCAGTGCAGCATTGTGACTGTCGTATGTCATATCGTCAATATACGAGGAAAACTTTCCCTATCCGTTAGTTATGAGAGTCAACGCTTTCCTGCCATTCGCGGGGCACAGAGGGCCCATTTGGGCGCCATTCGCGTCCAAATGGCGGCTGGCGTCCTTGACGCTCTTTTAGGAAGCGCGATTGCGCTTTCCGTTCGGCCTCATTCACCGGTCTGCATCAGGGAGCCGTGACGGCGGGCGCTCTCGAGAAGCTTGAGAAAGCCGAACACGCCGGCGGCAAACAGCACGGCATTGAGCGCCAGCGCATCGAGCATCAAATCCAGGCGGAAGACTTTGTCGATCAAAAGTGTCCGCATGCCTTCGAACACATAGGTCGGCGGCAGCGCCCAGGCCACCGGCTGTAACCAGACCGGCAGCGTGGTCACCGGGTAATAGACGCAGGTCAGCGGCATGAACAGGAACATGATCGACCAGGCGAGATTTTCCGCGCCCATGCCGTTGCGCAGAATGAGGCCGGAGACAAAAATCCCGATCGCCCAGCTGGTCAGCATCAGATTGAGAAAGAACGCCACCAGCGCCAAGCCCAATCCGTAGAGATTGAAGCCGAAGAAGGCGATGGCGAGAAACGTCACCGGCACGGCGCCGATCGAAAGCCGCACCACGCTCATCACCATCAGCGCGATGATGAACTCACCCGGGCGTAACGGGCTCATCATCAGATTGCCGATATTGCGCGACCACATCTCCTCGAGAAACGAAATCGAAAAGCCGAGCTGACCGCGGAACAAAATATCCCACAACAGCACCGCGCCGATGAACGTGCCGCCGGCGCGCGCGAAAAAGCCCGCATTGTTGGCGATGTAATATTGCAGGAAGCCCCACGTCACCATCTGCACCGTCGGCCAGTAGACAAGGTCGAGCAGCCGCGGCCAGGATGAGCGCAACAGATACCAGTAGCGCAGCATCATCGCGGCGATGCGCCGGGTCGAATTGCCTTCACTGTGTGCGGGAGAAGGAAGGGCGCTTGCGACGCGATCGGTCATTGCGCCGCCTCGCTGTGGATGCCTTCACCGCGCGCGACGTCGAGGAAGACCTCTTCCAGCGTCGCCCGGCCGTAACGCGCCAACAGCTTTTCCGGTGTGTCGTCGTCCTCGATCCGGCCGCGCTTCATGATGATGACGCGTTCGCACAACCGCTCGACCTCATTCATGTTGTGCGAGGCAAGCAGCACGGTGGCGTGGCGGTCGCGGCAATAGCCTTCGAGATGGCCGCGCACCCAGTCGGCGGTGTCGGGATCGAGCGAGGCGGTCGGCTCATCGAGCAAGAGCACGTCCGGATCGTTGATCAGCGCCTTGGCGAGCGCGACGCGGGTCTTTTGTCCGGCCGACAGGCGTCCGGTCGGGCGGTCGAGCAGATCGGTAAGGTCGAGCTGACGCGCCAATTCCGCAGTGCGCTCGCGGATATTGTCGACGCCGTAGAGCATGCCGAACACTTTCATGTTCTGCCGCACAGTGAGCCGCATCGGCACTTCGACATAGGGGCTTTCGAAATTCATCCGGTGCAGGACGCGGTAGCGCTCCTTCGGCATTTCCGCACCGAGCACCGTGACGCGGCCCGACGTGGGCAGGACGAGGCCCATAATGGTGGCGATGGTCGTTGTCTTGCCGGCGCCGTTGCCGCCGAGAAGCCCGGTGACCGTGCCGGGCTTCAGCGTGAACGAGATGCCGTCGACGGCGACAACCGTCTTGTAGATTTTGACGAGACGATCGACTTCGATCGGAGGCGGTAGGAGGCCCGGCATCGCGCACATGTGGCGCGGTTGGCCGTCCGAGGCAAGAGGAAGCGGCAGAGGCTTGCACCCGCTCTGGCCTGCCGCCGCCGAAACTGGCAAAACGTCGACCGGGAGGATCGCAATTATATGAGCATCATCACATGAGTATTGTCACGATGGCGCAGGCCGACCTCATTATGAACGCGGTCATCGCGCGTGGCGCGGAACTGAATTGCCGGCCGATCAGCGTGATCGTGGTCGAGCCCGGTTGCAAGGTAAAGGGCTTCAAGAAGGAAGACGGCGCTTCCATGATCCGCTTCGAAATGGCCTATGGCAAAGCCTATGCGGCGCTGTCGCTCGGGCGTAGCTCGAAGCTCGTGCGCGAGCGCGCGGTCGAGCGGCCGATCTTCATGCGCTATCTCATCGCAGCGAGCGACGAGCAGATCTTTCCCGAAGGCGGCGGCATGCTGATCCGCGACGACAACGGCGAAGTCATCGGCGCGGTCGGCGTCACCGGCGATACCGAAGATCGCGACGAGGAGCTTGCGATCCACGGCATTCACGCCGCCGGGCTCAAGACCGACGAGGATTGTCGCGGCATGGGCCGGCGCATCGGCTTGGTGTCGAAATAGCTGACGCCCGCCAAACACCAACATCAAAGTGACATCATGAAAATCGGACTCTTCGATCACGTCGAAAACGGCGAACGGCCGCTCACCACTTTGTTCGACGAGCGGCTGCGGTTTGCGCAAGCTGCCGATGCGGCCGGCTTCTATTGCCTGCATGTCGCCGAACATCACGCGACGCCGCTCAATATGGTGCCGGTGCCGGGCGTCTATCTCGGCGCCGTCGCGCGCGCCACGGAGCGCATGCGGCTCGGGCCGCTGGTATATCTCTTGCCGCTCTATTCGCCGCTGCGGCTGATCGAGGAAATCTGCATGCTCGATCATTTGAGCTACGGCCGGCTCGATGTCGGCGTTGGCCGCGGCGTCTCGCCTTATGAGTTGAAATTCCACAAAGTCGAGCACGATCAGTCGCGCGAGATATTTATCGACGCGTATAAATGCATCAGCGCCGGTCTCACCACGGACAAGCTCACTTACATCGGCGAGCATTTCGTCTACGAGAGCGTGCCGATCGCGCTGCGGCCGCTGCAGCAACCGCATCCGCCGTTCTGGTACGGCTCATCGAACGAGATTGGCTCGACCTTCGCCGGCGAAGAGGGCCTGCATTTCGTTACTTTGGGGCCGATGGCAACGGCGAAAGCCAATATCGACGCCTACAAAGCCGCCCTCAAAAAGCGCGGCGGCCCGGCGCAGCCTATGGCTGCCTTTCCCGGAGGTGCGGCAATCGGCGTGCAGCGGCACATATTCGTTGCCGACACGGATGCCGAGGCCATTCGGTTCGGCAAGCCGGCCATGGATGCGCATCTCGCGCATTTGAATTGGCTGCGCACGATGCACGGCCAGTCCGGCCTGACCTCACGGCTCAATGTGCCGCGCGGCGCGAACTTTGAAGCCTGCGTCGCCGATCGCACCGTGATCGTCGGTTCGCCGCAGACCGTGCGCGCCGAGATTGAGCGGCAGGTCGAGGAACTCGGGATCAATTATCTTTTGACCTATCTGTTCCTCGGCACGATGTCGCTTGCCGACGCGCTGCGTTCGCTGCAGCTCTTCAGCACCGAAGTGATGCCGCATTTGGAGAAGCTCTGACCGGAGTGCTTACTCCTCCGTCGCTTCCGCAGCCTGCTTGTTGTCGGCGCGCAGCGCCTCCGGATGCGGCATGGCGATGACGTTGTAGCCGGAATCCACGAAGTGGATTTCGCCGGTGACGCCGGTCGACAGATCCGACAAGAGATAAAGCCCCGCGCCGCCGAGTTCTTCCAAGGTCACGCCGCGATGCAGCGGCGAATGGCGCTGCTGGAACGCGAACATCGCCCGCGCGTCGCCGATGCCCGCGCCGGCAAGCGTGCGGATCGGGCCCGAGGAAATGGCGTTGACGCGGATGCCGCTGCCGCCGAAATCGACGGCGAGGTAGCGCACCGAGGCTTCCAGCGCCGCCTTGGCGACGCCCATGGCGTTGTAATTCGGCATCGCGCGCTCGCCGCCGTTATAGGTCAGTGTCACCATCGCGCCGCCGTTGCGCATCATCGCCGCGGCGCGCTGGGCGGCTTCCGTAAACGAGAAGCACGAGATCAGCATGGTGCGGGTGAAATTCTCCCGCGTCGTGTCGGCATAGCGGCCGGTGAGCTGCGCCTTATCGGAAAAAGCGATGGCATGAACCAGGAAGTCGAGCGTGCCCCAGGCGCGGCTGAGCTCGGCGAACACGGCGTCGACCGAAGCTATGTCCTCGACGTCGCATGGCAGGACGAGATCGGCGCCGACCGAGGCCGCGAGCGGCTTCACCCGCTTGCCGAGCGCATCGCCCTGATAGGTGAAGGCGAGCTTGGCGCCGTGCGCGGCGAGCGTCTTGGCGATGCCCCATGCAATGGAATGATCGTTGGCGACCCCCATGATCAGGCCGCGCTTGCCTTGCATCAGCCCCGACACTAGCCCCGTCATGCGTCAGGCATCCACGTGCTTGAACACGACGGAAGCATTGGTGCCGCCGAAACCGAAGGAATTGGACAGCACGCAGCCGAGCTTCACGTTGTCCTGACGCGCGCGCACGATCGGCATGTCGTCGAAGGCCGGATCGAGCTTCTGGATATTGGCGCTCTCGCAGATGAAGCCGGAGCCCATCATCAAGAGAGAATAGATCGCCTCTTGCGCACCGGCAGCGCCGAGCGAATGGCCGGTCAGCGACTTGGTCGCCGAAATCGGCGGGCATTTCGCGCCGAACACTTCGCGGATCGCTTCGATTTCCCTCAAGTCGCCGATCGGTGTCGAAGTCGCGTGCGGATTGATGTAGTCGACCGGCGGCTTGACGGTGGCGAGCGCCATTTTCATGCAGCGCACCGCGCCTTCGCCGGATGGCGCCACCATGTCGGCGCCGTCGGAGGTCGCGCCATAGCCGGCGACTTCGGCGTAAATCTTGGCGCCGCGCGCCTTGGCGTGTTCGAGCTCTTCGAGCACCAGGACGCCGGCGCCGCCGGCGATGACGAAGCCGTCGCGATCGGCGTCGTAGGCGCGCGACGCCTTGTCCGGCGTCTGATTGAAGCTCGACGACATCGCGCCCATGGCGTCGAACAGGACCGACAAGGTCCAGTCCAATTCTTCGCAGCCGCCGGCAAAGATCATGTCCTGCTTGCCGACCTGAATGGTCTCATAGGCATTGCCGATGCA
This sequence comes from uncultured Alphaproteobacteria bacterium, assembly GCA_963746715.1. Classification (GTDB taxonomy): domain Bacteria; phylum Pseudomonadota; class Alphaproteobacteria; order Rhizobiales; family Xanthobacteraceae; genus BOG-931. Next base: position 697,859 of record CAVVCW010000015.1, read on the forward strand.
ATGGTTCGACGTCGCGCAGGCCGACGAGATCGAATAATTGACGCCCTTGATCTTGAACCAGGTGGCCAGCGTCGCCGAAGCCGTCGACGACATTGCCTTCGGCACCGCAAAGGGACCGACGCGTTTCGGCCCCTTGCTGCGTGCAATGTCGGCGCTCTCGACGACAGTACGGGTCGAAGGACCGCCCGAGCCCATGATGATGCCGGTGCGTTCGTTCGAGACGTTGGCCTCTTCAAGACCGGCATCGCGGATCGCCTGCTCCATGGCGACGTGATTCCAGGCGGCGCCGCCGCCCAAAAACCGCATGGCGCGGCGATCGACCGCTTCGCTGGCGTCAAGCGTCGGCGCGCCGTGCACCTGGCAACGGAAGCCAAGCTCGGCATATTTGTCGGCGCGCACGATGCCGGATTTGGCCTCGCGCAGCGACGCCACCACCTCTTGCGTATTGTTGCCGATCGACGAGACGATGCCCATCCCGGTGACAACGACGCGTTTCATATGTCCCTCTTTTGGATTTTTTGTTTAAGCACGATCACGTCCGAAAATCGCAGACGGGATGACGGCAGCGCCGTCGCGCTCACGCCTCGGTCGGTGTCGGTTCGACGTCGCGGAACAGACCGACTTTCAGATCGAATGCGCGATAGATTACAGAGCCATCGGCCGAGAGCCAGCCATCGGCGATGCCGAGCACGAGCTTCGAGCGCATCACGCGCTTGATGTCGATGCCGTAGACGATGTTCTTCATGTTCGGCAGCACCTGGCCGGAAAACTTCAATTCGCCCATGCCGAGCGCGCGGCCGCGGCCCGGTGAACCAAGCCAGCCGAGGAAGAAGCCGAGCATTTGCCAGAGCGCATCGATGCCGAGGCAGCCGGGCATGACCGGGTCGCCCTTGAAGTGGCAGGGAAAGAACCAGAGGTCTGGCTTGAGATCGAGAACGGCCCGCACCAGGCCCTTGCCGTATTCGCCGCCGACTTCCGCGATCTCGGAAATGCGGTCGAACATCAGCATCGGCGGCAGCGGCAATTGCGGGCCCTCGACGAACAACTCACCCCGGCCGCAGGCCAGGAGATCCTCATATTCGAATTTCGATTGCCGCTGCGGCATGCTTATCTTCTCCGCCGCGTTCGGCGGCTTTGCCAAATTCCTAACATATCGGGCGAAAGCGGCAAAGCCACACCCCGAAAACACGCTGCCTGCCCACGCCGCCTGCCTGGGGCAAGTCAAACCGCGGCCCGAAAACCTCGACAGTTGCGATAAGCGCAAGGTGGCGTATAATAATTTCGGATGCAACGGGTGTGGTCCGGTGTCGGGCCGCGCTTTTGCTATGAAAGTACTGGTTTTGCTATGATAGAAACGCGTCGAGTACCCGGCTCTTCCTATGGCTTCGGGCCGAATATGGCCCGGCCTGCCGTGCCGGCATCCAGTGTCACGATGGTCAAACCGCAGGGTCAGCAGGACCACGCCGACCTCACCGGTTGTCCGTGGCACGACGTCAAGTCGAAGTTGCGCGACGTCGGCTTGCGCCCAACCCGTCAGCGCATGGCGCTCGGCTGGATTCTGTTCGCCAAGGGCGATCGGCATGTCACCGCCGAAATGCTCTACGAAGAGGCGACCCGCGCCAAGGTGCCGGTGTCGCTCGCGACCGTGTACAACACGCTGCATCAATTCACCGAAGTCGGGTTGCTGCGGCAGGTCGCCGTCGATGGGTCGAAGGCCTATTTCGACACCAATAATTCCGAGCACCACCACTTCTTCGTCGAAGATCAGAATGATCTCATGGACATTCCTTCGACGGACGTCGTGGTCGGCAAGGCGCCGGTGCCGCCCGAAGGCTATGAGATCGCGCGCATCGACGTCGTCGTGCGCTTGCGTCGCAAGCAGGGCTGAACATCGAAAATGATGAGTGACGGATTGCCGCGTCGCGCGCGGCAATCTCGCTTGCGGCCGTCCTATTCGAACTTCTCGTTCGGATAGACGCCCCACAGCTCGTTCTGCGCGATCCAGCCGTCGAAACCGTCGCCGGAAAATTCGCACCACGTTCCGGTGCAGCGCTTGACCGTGCCCAGAACGCCGACCTGCAATTGCGCCGTCACTCCGCTCTTGTCGTCGGGCTTGGCATAGAGCTGGGCGAGATCGGCTTTCGCTTTCATCTGCACCGTGGCGGTGCGCTTGCCGGACAACAGCGAGTGGTAGACCCAGCCTTCCGACCCGTCGGAGTCGCGGATGCGGCGCCAGTTCTCGAATTCGGCGGTAATTTCGACCGGCCAGCCGACGCGGGTATAGATCCAGGAGACGTCGTGATCCTTGTCCGGCCCGCCGCGGACGGTCACGCGGTCGGCCTTGAGACTGACGAAACGTGGAACCGGCAGCGCGCCGGTACTGTCGGTGCCCGCCCATGCGGTTGCCGCCGCGCAACTCAGCGCAGCCATCAGCACCAGCAGGAACGGTATGATCGCCCGCGACAAAACGACAGCCGGTTGTCCCCGTCGCAAACTCATCGCGACACGCCTTGATCCCGTTATCGATATGCTCGCGCCGGAAGCCCCGGCGCGCTTTGTGGGAAGCGCGGCCATCTGCTACAGAGATTTTAAAGAACCGTCTCCCGGCCGCAGTGTGGGCGAGGGGGGTTAAAGACAACTGAACGGGCGGAAGTGGACCGCCCCTCCTGTTGCATCCGGCTGAATTTTCAAGCTGAATTGTGACGGTCCGGATCGGAGTTCGCGGTCGGTACTCGTTGTTGCAAGGCCCGTTGCAAGGCCCGTTGCAAGGCCTGTTGTAAGACCCATTGTAAGGCGCATTGCACGAGCCATGGCGCTTTCGCCGGCGCAAGAGGAACGCAAAGGGAGCGTAAGAGGCAGGGGATGGCATCGCCCAAGAAGCCGCTGGTCGTCGTTACCCGCCGCTTGCCGGACAGCGTCGAAATGCGCATGCGCGAACTCTTCGACGCGCGATTGAATTCCGACGACAAGCCGCTGAGCCCGGCCGAATTGATCCAGGCGGTGAAGACCGCCGATGTCATCGTGCCGACGGTTACCGATCACATCGACAAGTCGGTGCTCAGCCAATCCGGCGAGAAGCTCAAGCTGATCGCCAATTTCGGCAACGGCGTCGACAATATCGATGTCGCGACCGCCGTGCAGCGCGGCATCACCGTGACCAATACGCCCGGCGTCCTCACCGAGGACACCGCGGACATGACCATGGCGCTGATCCTTGCCGTGCCGCGGCGCTTGGCCGAAGGCGCGCAGGTGCTCATCAGCGATCGTGAATGGACCGGCTGGAGTCCGACCTGGATGCTCGGCCACCGCATCTGGGGCAAGCGTCTCGGTATTGTCGGTCTTGGCCGCATCGGTCAGGCGGTGGCGCGCCGCGCGCAGGCCTTCGGCCTGAAAATCCATTATCACGACCGCCGCCGTGTCGCCGCAGAGATCGAGGAAGAATTGCACGCGACCTATTGGGAGAGCCTCGATCAGATGCTCACCCGCATGGACATCATCTCGGTCAATTGTCCGCATACGCCGGCGACTTATCATCTGCTCTCGGCGCGCCGGCTCAAGCTCATTCGTCCCGACGCTTATGTCGTCAACACCGCGCGCGGCGAGGTGATCGACGAGAACGCCTTGGCGCGGCTGATCGAGAACGAGGAAATCGCCGGCGCCGGTCTCGACGTGTTCGAGCATGAGCCCGCGGTCAGCCCGAAGCTCATCAAGCTGGCGCGTGCCGGTAAAGTCGTGCTGCTGCCGCATCTGGCGTCGGCCACGCTCGAAGGCCGCGTCGACATGGGCGAGAAGGTCATCGTCAACATCAAGACGTTTCTCGACGGTCATCGTCCGCCCGATCGTGTCTTGCCAAGCATGCTGTGAGCGCCCAATTTTAGAATTCAGATGCCAATCGGAGCGGTGCCGAATTTGAAGATCCTGCCGCGTCGCTTTTTTTCTCTCCCGCTCATTGTTGCCGTCATCTTGCCTGTCGCCGCGTTGGCGCAGGACGATCAGATCCCGCCGGCGCAGGGCGTGCTGGCGCAAAACGGCATGGTGGTGGCGCAGGAATCGCGCGCCGCCCGCATCGGCAACGACATTCTGCAACGCGGCGGCAATGCGGTGGATGCCGCGGTCGCGGTCGGTTTTGCGCTCGCGGTGAGCTATCCGCGCGCCGGCAATCTCGGCGGCGGCGGCTTCATGGTGATCCACCTCGCCAACGGCACCGACACCACCATCGATTATCGCGAGACCGCGCCGAGCGGCATCAACGCCAAAATCTTTCTCGATGCGCAGGGCAATGCCGATCCGCAAAAATCGCGCAACTCCGCGCTCGCCGTCGGCGTGCCCGGCACGGTCGCCGGCCTGGCGCTGGCCGAGGACAAATACGGTTCCGGCCGCTTCACGCTGGCGCAACTGATCGCGCCGGCGATGCAGATGGCGCGCGAGGGCTTCACCTTCGAAGACGACAGAGCGGAGGCGCTGCCCAACGAGCGGGCGCGGCTGGTGCGCTGGCCCTCGACGGTGAAGATTTTCTTCAAAGCGGACGGCAATCCGGTGTCCTATGGCGACCGCCTGGTGCAGGGCGATCTCGCCGAAACGCTGGATGCGATCGCGCGCGAAGGTCCGAGCGCCTTCTACGAAGGACCGATCGCCGACGAGATCGCCGCCGCCGTGCAGGCCGCGGGCGGCGTCATGACCGCCGACGATCTCGACAATTACAACGCCATCGAGCGCCCCGCGGTGCACGGCACCTATCGCGGCTACGACATCGTCTCGATGCCGCCGCCGTCCTCGGGCGGCGTCGGGCTGATCGAGATGCTCAACATTCTCGAAGGCTACGATCTGACCCACGCCGATGAGGGGCAGGAGCTGCATTATCTGGTCGAAGCGATGAAGCGCGCTTATGCCGACCGCACTTTGTTTCTTGGCGATCCCGACAAGGTGCAAAATCCGGTCGAGCGCCTGACCTCGAAAGACTATGCCGCCGCATGGCGTGACACGATCAATCCCGCACGCGCGACGCCGGCAAGCGCGATCCATGCCGGCGGCACCGTCGATCCCGAAGGCCACAACACCACGCATTTCTCGGTGGTCGACCGTTTCGGCAATGCGGTGTCCAACACCTACACGCTCAATTTCAGCTTCGGCCTCGGCCTCGTCGCCGAAGGCACCGGCGTGCTCCTCAACAACGAGCTCGACGATTTCGCCGCCAAGCCCAACGCGCCGAACGCTTATGGCCTGCTCGGCGCGGAGGCGAACGAGCCGGGCCCCGGCAAACGGCCGCTGTCGTCGATGTCGCCGACAATTCTGCTCAAAGGCGGCAAGCCGTTCCTGGTCACCGGCTCGCCCGGCGGCAGCCGCATCATCACCACGGTCCTGCAAATCATCGTCGATGTGATCGACCGCCACATGGATATTGCGCAGGCGGTGTCGCAACCGCGTCTGCATAATCAATGGATGCCGGATCAGGTCTATATCGAGCCCTCATTTCCGCCCGCGCTTGTCGACGCGTTGCGGGCTTATGGCGACAAGGTCGTTCTGCAGCGGCCGTTCACGTCGGCCAATTCGATCATGATCACGCCGCAAGGCATCATGGGCGCTGCCGATCCGCGCACCCACGGCGGGCTGGCGATCGGAAACTAAGCGGCAGCAAACGACGAACTGGAACGGCGCACTGTTCCGGCCAAGCCCACGATCACAAGTCCGCAGACTGCGGCAGGCGCGAGGCCTGCGACCGGCAGGCCGGTCAAATCCCACAGCCAGCCGCCGACCACCGAGAGCACCATCGCGACGCTGTAGCTGATCGTGAACATGCCGGCCGAGGTGCGGTGGACGTCGTCGGGCGCGCCGAGCACCGACGGCAGCGCGAGCGTGAGAATGAGCGTCACCGCGGTGATGAAGCCGAGAACGCCCGACCAGACGACGATCCAGTACCCTGTCATCGTCATCATGCCGACAATGCAGAGTGCGGCGACGCCGCCGGTCACGCGATAGGCCCATGGCTCCTTCACCAGGCGGCCGGCGAGGCCGAGCATGACGAAGGATGCCGGCAATTGGCAGAAATTGAGCGCGGTGAGCGATTTGCCGATCAGGTCGGGACGGCCGGCGGCGACGACATAATCGGGCAGGAACGCATTGGTGACGAAATACATCGCATTGATGCTGCCGAGAATGAGACCGAGCCGCCAGATCAGGGGCTGCCGCCAATCGGGCCACCATTTGCGATTGGTCGAAATTGCCGCCTGGCTGGTGCCGCCGAGCGTCGAGACGCAGGCGATGACGAGCAGCGCCGTCAACAGCACCGGCGCCGACCAGGCGACGAAACTCAATCGCCAGCTGTCGTTCACCAGCGGCAAGACCAGCGGAATGGTGAGCGCGACCGCGAGCGTCTCGCCGACGAGAAGCCCATTCGTATAAACCGCGGTGGCGAAGCCGATGCGCTGCGGAAACCAGGTGCGCACCAGCGGCGGCAGCGACGGCTGCATGATCGCCACGCCCGCCGCCATGATCATGGTCGAGACATAGAGCGAGATCGCATCGGGATAGATGCCGCGCGCGGCGGAGCCGAAGGCGTTGATCAAAAGCCCCATCACCAGCGCCGGCAAAATGCCGAAGCGCGCGATCAAGAGCGCGCCGGGCACCGCCATGATCGCAAACAGCATCGGCGGCAGGCTCGACAGCCAGCCGATCGCGGTTTCCGACAGATGCAGATCGGCATGCAGCAGCGGCACGACCGGCGGCGTGGCGAGCACGGTCAAGCGCAGGCAGGCGCCGCATAGCCACAGCAGGCTTAATCGGGTCAGGTCGGGGCGGATGATGGCTCTCTCTCCGCGCCGTTTGGACCCGATCGTTTCGGGCGGGCGCTGTATTGTTCTGGTTTTGACTTCTAACCTATTTGCGGCGGGCGGTGAAATGCCGGGCATCAAACGCGGCGCGGCCGCGCGATCTGCGCATAGACCGCGCCGAGCGCCATCAGCAGCGCGGTGCCGAGGAACACCGCGCGCATGCCGATATGGCCGCCGACAAAACCGCCGAGAACCGGCCCCGCGACCTGCCCGACATAATTCGACGACGTCGCATAGCCGAGCACGCGGCCGACAATGGCGTCCGGAACGCTGTGGCGGATGATGCTGGTGACGCAGGGCATCAAGCCGCCCAGCGCGAGCCCCATCAGAAAGCGCAAGGCCACAAGCTGCCAGCCGGCGGTGACGAAGGCCTGCGGGATCAGCAGCAGCGCCGAGACGGTGATCGCGGCGATGACGACCGGCCAGGGCCCGATGCGATCGGCGAGCTTGCCGAGCCGCGCCGCCGACAGGATGGCGCCGAGCGCCGCCGCCGCCATGGTGAGGCCGGACACGAAGATGACGCGCGAGGCATCCACCAGCTGCCCGACATAAAGCGTGATGATGGGCTCGATCGACATATTGGCGAAGGTCAGCAGCAGGCCCATCGCCAGCATGGCGATCACCGGCCGTTTGTCCGGGAATCTGCGACCAGCTTGCCGCGGCGGCGGCCTTCTTGGTCAGCGCCGAGCGCTTCTCTTCCTTGATGAGAAACGTGGTGGCGAGAAAGGCCAGGAAGATGACGCCGCCGGCGAACCAGAAGGTGGCGCGAATGCCGATCAAGGGCGGCAGCGTGCCGCCGATCAAGGGGCCGACGAGACTGCCGGCCATGATGCCGGAATTGAGCATGCCGAGCGCCCAGCCGGAGCGCCGCTTCGGCGTCTGCGTCGCCACGAGAATCGTCGCGCCGGACGAATAGCCGCCGGCGAAACCGGCGAACAGCCGCAGACCGACGAGCTCCCAGACATTGTGCGCCATGCCCATCAGCGACATCGCGATCGCCATGCCGAGGCTCGCGCGCACCAGCATCAGCTTTCTGCCGAAACGGTCGGCCATCCAGCCCCAGAACGGCGCCACCAAAGCCGCGGAAAAAAACGTCGCGCCGAAGGCGATGCCGGACCATTGCGCGATCGCGGCCTGGTCGGTGACGCCGAGTTCCGCGACATAGAGCGGCAGGAACGGCAGCAGCAGCGTCATCGCCACGATGGTCGTGAACGAGCCGACGAGGCAGACGGCGAGATTGCGCCGCCAATATTGGTCTTCCTGCTCCATCGGATCGTTCGGTTCGTTCCTGTCTCGTCTCTGTCTATCGGCCACGGGGTATAGCCGGTCTTTGCCGGGTTACGCCCGGCAAATACGCAATACAGCATGTTCGCTCACGCCCTAGCGGCAAAGTTCGCCCGGCAGACATTCGCGTGCGGCGCGCTCGGGCGGGCCTGAGCCTTGCGGCGTCGCCGCAAGGATCTGCTGCCGCGCGGCCCATTGCCTGTCGCGCGGGATCGTCCTCTCGCCGCGCTGGAGGCAGGCCTTCGCGTCGCCCTTGCAGGCGCGCGCTTTCGCGCACGGCTTGAAACCGCAGGTCCGCCAGAACTTGAACACGGCGCAGTAAGCGCGCCGCAGCTTCGCCTGCTCCGCCTTGAAGCGCGCCGCGTAGCGCGCGGCCGGCACGCCGTCGATTTCGTTTTTGTTTGCTCGCAGCGTTTTCATGGTGCGCAACCGACAATGACGAACTGAGAGAGTGTTGGTTCGCACTGACAAAGCAAGAAAGGGAAGCGGAACGCCGGCAGACGCTTGCTCCAACCTGCCGTGCAGCTGGCACGGCCGCGCACCCTTCGGGATGCGCTCGCCTGTCGGCGTTCCACCGCGGTTCTGACTTGCGGGCTTTCGCCCGCTGCGCGCGACTTCAGGCCAGGTTTCCTGGGACGTGGCGAGAACGCCGATCTGTAACGATCCCCCTTCCGGAGGCAGCATCGGACGCAGTTGATGCGGGCGTTACCCGCCCCCGCCTGTCCCAGTCCAGTGGCGCACCCCACGGACCGGTCGTAGTGCCGGCCAGATGATGCCCGAAGCCGCCCGGGAGCGGAGTGTGTCGTTCCGCCCGCGGGCACCGCACTCGCTCCGCACAATCGAGAGCACCCTCGCGACCGGCGTCCCTTACAGAGCGAGATTCGGCAGAGGGCTGTAACTGAAATGGTGACGACTGTCAATGTGATAGTGACGACACATATTAAGGCCGTCATGCCCGGGCTTGCCCCGGGCATCCACGTCTTAATAGCTGCCGAAGCCAAAGACGTGGATGGCCGGAACAAGTCCGGCCGTGACGATGGAAAATATCGATGAGGATCGTTGCTGCGCGGGGAACAACGTAGGGTGGGCTGAGCGCAGCGAAGCCCGTGCGGACTGCCGAGCGACGCAGACGTGAGCATGGCGCTAACGCGCCTTAGCCTACCTACGCTCGCTCCTGTTCAATGTAAAGCACGCCGCTCTTCCGCACGCTATGATTGTGCAGGCGGGACGAGCACACTGGCATGACACAGCGCGTTTTAGTGTCGATTGCAGGAATTGTGGGTATAGCTTTGCTCGCGAGCGCGAGCGTTCGCGCGGCTCAAATCATACCTACGGGCGTCGAGTACACCAACGACACAATTGTGCAGGCTGGCCAACTTCAGAGCATGCATCGTGACCACGGCGATTGTCAGTCACGCCAGCTCCGTGAGAAGATCAATTTCCAACTCTTGATCGTGTTCGGGCGGCCGGGCTTCAAGGTCACGGCTGGCGATGTTGATTGCCAAAGCAATCGAACGTTGCCAAGCGAATTTCAGATGCGAACTTTTCGACCGCGCAATTCAATCACCCTAACGCCTTCACCAAGAACGTCACGACTGAGGGTCAGCTAGTCGGAATGCTCACCGATGACAGTTTGCGCGAGGACTTCATCAATGCGATCTATTAGCAGTGGCTACTCGATCCGATTAAGCGCGCCGATATTAGCGAGGATCGGACCTACTATGTTAAGCAAGCGCCGGACGTTGATGTGGTGAATACCTTTGCGAAATGCGTGCATATGATGGCGGCTACACCGTAGTAAGTTGAACCGCCGTGCGGCACAAAAGAGATCATGCCTCCATGGCCGACTTGATCCGATCGACTATCAGGACTGATCTCCGCTCCGAAGATGTAGGCACTGAAGCGGTTGCTATAGCGGAACTGAAAGTCGGCATGCGCACAACGCCATGGAGCATCCCCTGGATCTTGATCGTAGGGGAATATTGCCGTGACACAACCCTTGCTAATCGCGTACCGACGAGGGCGGGCGATACCCATCATACGGCGGTGGCGGCCTGGATGTCAGAAAACGAGCGCGAAAAGCACTAGCGGCCCCTCAGCGAAGAAGATCACTGACCCACAGGCTTAAGTGCAGCGGAAAATTCAAAAAGCCACCGCGAAGGGCGAGCTTTTCTGAATTGTGCCGATCTTGAATGGCTCCCGACTAATCAACAATCTGAGACGATTGTGTGCGTCCGCGGGTCAACCAGCACCGTATGGCCGTTGACGATCGTGTATCGGTAGTCCCGGGCCCGCGAATATTCGGGCGGGACGTCATAATAAGTCACGCCGCCATCGGGGAGCACGGCACCGACACGAACTTCATCGCGATATTCGTAAGACGGGTAATGACGCTCGGCGACATAACTGTGGAACCGAGGACGATCATCGATACCCAATACGCCGTTCACGCCGCCGATGACGCCGCCTACGACGCCGCCAACAACCGCTGCCCACGGGACCGGCATCGTGATCACCGACGCGCGCGCCATGAGCCGCGCCATCCGGTACGCCCTGAGCGTACGCTCCGGCCGACATTGCGAGTGTTAAGGCGCCAACGAATACAATGTGTCGAATCATGTGTCTCTCAAATGTGGGGGTGAATGTGTACGACAACGCGCCGGAACGGCATGCGTTCCGGTTTGCCATGAGCGCTGCGAAATAAATGTCTGATGATGAAAGCGCCGGCGAAGGCCGGCTGTTCCGGTTAGTGCGGCCACGGCATGATCGGCACGCTGCTGATGGCATTCGCCGGTGAGCCGTTGACGATCTTCGTACTGATCGCGAGGTAGACGATGGTGTTTCGAGGTTTGTCGACGATGCGATAAATCCGCGTCGTCTTGAAAAAGATGCTGGTTTTCTCGCTGAACACTTCTTCGTTTGCACCGAGCTTTGACAGGTCGACGTCGATCGGACCTGATTGTCTGCACGACACCGAAAAATTCGAAGGATCTTCGTTCAAGCCGAGCGGCTGGCCCCAGCCGCCTTTTCTGGCCTGCGCAATGTGGCAGACGATGCCGGGGATTTTCGGATCTTCAAAGGCGCTGACGCACACCTTGTCGTTGGGAGAAAGCGCGTTGAACGTGGTGCTGACGCAGTCCAAGTCGGTGGCGTGCGCAGCATGGACGGACATCACGGCCAGTAGTGCCAAAAGCCATTTCATTCGTAATCACCGCATGGGTTGCGCCCGCGTCCCCTGGCTCTATTTAGTCTGAGCCGGTGACGGGGTATAGGCATTGCGGTACGGCGGGTCGCACGCTACATAGCGCTCACACTGCTTTCGCCGGACGGCGAACCGCACGTAAGCGTTAACGTCACTCAACGCGCAAGATCGAACCGGCATGCCGGGTTCGGCCTGCGCGGGATGTACCCCGGGGCCGAAATGAAGGGCTCAAAGAGGGTACTCGCATGATGACGGGCAATGCTCCACCCACCGAAGTTTTGGATGCCGCCGAGCCGCTGGTTTCGCGCGTCCGCCACAGTCCGAAATTCAGGATGCTGACGGTCGCGCGCGTGCGCGATCTCACCCCGCGCATGCGGCGGATCACGCTCACCGGCGAAGACCTCGCGGGCTTTGTCAGTTCGGGGTTCGACGATCACGTCAAGCTCTTCTTCCCGCGGCCCGGCGACGACGAGCCGGCGCGTCCCGCGATCGGCGCCGATGGCAAAAGCATCTGGGATGAGAGCCGCAAGCCTCCGGCGCGCGATTTCACGCCGCGCCGCTACGACGCAGCAGCGGGTGAATTGGACATCGATTTTGCCTTGCACGAAGCCGGCCCGGCAACGGACTGGGCGGCCGGCGCGCGGCCGGGATCGCGGCTCGGCGTCGGCGGCCCGCGCGGCTCGTTCGTGATTTCAACCGCCTTCGCTTGGCACCTCTTGATCGGCGACGAAACTGCGATCCCCGCGATCGGCCGGCGGCTCGAAGAACTGCCGGCCGCGGCTCATGCGCTCGTGGTGGTGGAGGTCGCTAATGCCGGCGAGCAAATGTCTTTCAATTCGAACGCAACATTTGACGTGACATGGGTGCAGCGCGACGGCGCCCGGCCCGGATCGGCCGATGGTCTCGACCGTGCGGCGCGCGCGCTGAGGCTGCCGCCGGGTCAAGGCTATGCCTGGGTCGCGGCTGAGACCAATGTCGCCAAGCAGCTGCGCCGGACTCTGATCGAACGCGGCGCCGATAAAAGATGGCTGCGCGCGGCCGGCTATTGGAAACGAGGCGCCGAGGCGATGCACGAAATGCATGATGACTAGCGATCCGATCGCAGAAGCGACCGGGCGCGATCTGATGACGTAGTTCCACTCGCTGTCGTCGAGGGCGGCGACGACCTCGTCGGGGTTTACTTCCGCGTAGTGAAGAGCCAGGCGGCCGACCGCGAGATCGCCGACTTCATGACCGTCCCACGCTCGCGCCCAGGGTGACGAGAAGCTCGTCCAGTTGCTCGAACGTCTCGGGCATCCCACCCTCCATCCCGGCGATGGCACGGTCGAGAGCTTCCTTCGATGGATAGAGTTCGTGCAGGACCAGCAGCGTCTTGCCACTTTTTTCCTCGAAGGTCACCGTGGTGACGGCACCGTCGTCACTTTCGTCATTAGTCCAGACGAGGCGCGAGTGCGGTGTCACTTCGATGTACCTACCGAAGAACGCCATGGACTTTGAGGCCTCGTGGCCGAACTCGAAACGGTACCTGCCTCCGACACGAACATCCGCCTCGCAGGAAAGCAGGTACACGCCTGTCGACTTCGGTGCCCGCCACCGCTTGAGCAGCTCGGGCTTGGTCCACGCCTCGAACACGATGCGCGCTGGGCCGTTGAAGGTTCGTGTAACGACGAGCTCACGCTCGGACTTCCGTTCCACCGTCGTGCGGCTCTTCATGGGGTAGGCTCACTCTCTCTTCTTGCGTCCATCGACCTTCTCCTTCCGTTGCAGTTCCTCGACAACCTTGTCCAGCTCGTCGAAGCGTGCGTCCCAGCGCTGGCGGTATCTCTCGATCCATGCCGCCTCTTCCTCCAGTCGGCGCAGGCCGAGCTTGCAGGTCCGCACCCGCCCGACCTTCTCCGTGGCGACGAACCCCGCCTGCTCCAAGATGGCGACATGCTTCTTCATGCCCGTGAGGGTCATGTGGAACTTCTCGGCAAGGTCCGTGATCGAAGCGTCTGCACGCCCGAGCTGCTCCAGAACGCCGCGTCGGGTGGCGTCCGAGAGCGCGGCGAACGAGGCATCGAAGCGAGCCCGAATATACTGAACCATATGGTTCAGTATATAACACGCGGATTGGCGGCACGCAAGGCGAGGCCGAGCGCGTAGGATGCGTTGAGCGAAGCGATACCCATCATTCTGCGGTGGGGAAGCGATGGGTTTCGCAAAGGCTCAACCCATCCCACGGGCCAAGGCCCGGAACAGGTCCGGCCGCTGACGCCGGCGAAATATCGATGGGGCGTAACTCCATGCTCACTTTGGAATGAGACTCGCGACGGCCTGGTCGACCGCATCGTCGCTCGCCGCCAAACCATTCGCGACTCCCGCGCGGTCTTCGGCACTGCGGTTCTGGCTCATCTTGCGCTTGCCATCGATGCGGGTGATCGGCATGCGCAGGCCGACGATGCCGCGCAGCTGCGATTGAATGAACTCCTTTGGCGCATCGGTGACGGCCCATGGGTCAGGGCGTGCACTCTCGTGAAGTTTCGTGAGTCGCGTCACGACATCGAGCAGCCGGTCTGCATCCTCGAAGAATTCGACCGGTCCGTAAGCGTGCACGGCGACGTAATTCCATGTCGGCACGACCTTGCCGGTCTCGCGCTTGGTCGCGTACCAGGACGGCGTCACGTAGGCGTCCGGCCCCATGAACACGGCCATGGCGTCGCTGATCGACGCGTGTTTCCATTGCGGATTGGCGCGCGCGACGTGGCCGTAGAGCGTGCCGCACGGCCCTTCGGCCGCGTCGAAGATCATCGGCAGCGGCGTGCCGATCAATCCTTCGGTGGTCGCGGTGATGAGCGTCGCGAGTTTTGTCGCGCGGATGGCGGCGTGAAGCGCGGCGGTGTCGTTCTCTTGAAAGGCGGGCGGGACATACATGATCAGGTGCCCCCCTGTGCGCATCGTGCCCACACAGGCCGGAAGCGTTCGGTCGAAATACCGTGTGAAACTGGAGCGGGCGAAGGGATTCGAACCCTCGACCCCAACCTTGGCAAGGTTGTGCTCTACCCCTGAGCTACACCCGCATCCGAGAAGGGTAATTGGCCGCCGCATTGGCGGAGGCCATCGCCGAGCCGCCATAGTGGCGGGCCAACGTGGCGAAGCTATGCCAAAGCCGGCCCGATTTTGCAACCTTGGCCGGTTTTGGCATATGTGACGCGGCATAAATGGCGGATTTCCCCGCCCGACCCACGACCGCCACCGCAATGCCCGCCTCGCCCGACGACCTTTTCGCCTATCTGGCGAGCCTCGATATCCCGCACCAGACCGCCTGGCACGAGGCCGTGTTCACGGTCGAGGAGGGGCGGGCGCTGCGCGGCGACGCGCAAGGCGGGCATACCAAGAACCTGTTCGTGCGCGACAAGAAGGGCGTGCCTTTTCTCGTCGTGGCGCAGGACGACACCGCGATCGAGCTCAAATCGCTGCACCGGTGGCTTGGCGCCTCCGGCCGGTTCTCGTTCGGTTCAAGCGAACTGATGCAGGAATTGCTCGGCGTGACGCCCGGCTCGGTGACGCCGTTTGCCGTCATCAATGACACCGGCCGGCGTGTCACCGTGGTGCTCGATCAGGCTTTGATGGCGCATGAGATCCTGCATTTCCATCCGCTGACCAATACCGGCACGACCACGCTGTCGCGGCAGGATTTGCTCAAATTCCTTAACGCCACCGGGCACCCGCCGCGGATCGAAGTCCTGACGGGGGATGGGCTTATTTGAGCATGATCTTATCGGAAAACCGGAAGCCCGCTTTTCGGGATCATGCTGGATGGGCAACAGGCCCCGATTGCATTTGGGCGGTTTTCTTCCCATTTAATCGGCGAACAGGGCACAGTCCGGCCCGCGGGACCCGTGACGGGCGGCGCGCCGGGAAATATTTTATTCGGGCATGATGTTTTCGCAAAACCGGCTTTCCCTTTCCGGGATCATGCTCTAGGGCAAGGACCATGTTGCAAGAAGCTCAGACCGCCGTCGCCGACACGTCCGTCAAGGACACGACGACACAGACTTTCGTTAAGGACGTCGTCGAGGAATCCAAGCACCAGCCGGTGCTGGTCGATTTCTGGGCGCCGTGGTGCGGGCCGTGCAAGCAGCTCACGCCCGTGCTCGAAAAGGCCGTGAAGGCCGCCAAGGGCAAAGTGAAGCTCGTCAAGATGAATATCGACGAGCACCCGGCCATTCCCGGCCAGATGGGCATCCAGTCGATCCCGGCCGTGATCGCCTTCGTCAACGGCCAGCCGGCCGACGGCTTCATGGGCGCGCTGCCGGAAAGCCAGGTCATCGCCTTTCTCGAACGGCTGACCAAGGACCGCATCGGCGGCGAGGCGAAGGATCTGCTCAACGCGGCCGACACCGCGCTCGCCGAGGGCGATGCCGTGGGCGCGACCGAGCTTTACACGCAGCTTCTCGCCGAGGATGCGGAGAATGTGCCGGCACTGGCCGGGCTCGCGCGCAGCCATGTCGAAACCGGCGCGCTCGATCAGGCCAAGCAGACATTGGCGAAGATTCCGGAAGCCAAGCGCAACGATCCTGCGGTTGGCGCGGCGCGCGCGGCGCTTGAACTTGCGGAGCAGGCGAAAACGCTCGGGCCGGTCACCGAGCTCGAACAGAAAGTCGCCGCCAATCCGCTCGATCATCAGGCGCGTTTCGATCTGGCGCTGGCGCTCAACGGCAAGGGCCAGCGCCTCGACGCGCTCGAACAACTGATCTCGATCGTCAGGCGCGACCGCAAATGGAACGATGACGGCGCCCGCAAGCAGCTCGTGCAGTTCTTCGACGCCTGGGGCCCGACCGACGAGGCAACGATCGAGGGCCGCAAGAAGCTGTCGTCGATTTTGTTCTCGTAACCTCTCCTTTCCGCTGCCGTTGCGAAATGGACTACGGCATGCCGATGCATACGATCTATAAAGGCCCGGACGATCTTCCCGATGTGATCCCGGTGTTTCCGCTGCCGGGCGCGCTGCTGCTGCCGCGCGGCCAGATGCCGCTGAACATTTTCGAGCCGCGCTATCTGGCGATGACCGATGACGCCCTGCGCGCGCCGCATCGCCTGATCGGCATGATCCAGCCCGACCCCACGCATCCCGGACCTGACAAGGACAAGCCGCAACTGTTCCACGTCGGCTGCGTCGGGCGGATGACCCAATTCGCCGAGAGCGGCGACGGCCGTTATCTCATTCAGCTCACCGGCGTCGCGCGCTTTCGCATCGCGGAAGAGCTTGCGGTTGCGACGCCCTATCGCCAGTGCCGCGTGACCTATCGGCCCTTCATCGACGATTTCACCGCGCGCAAGGGCGAGGACGAAGTCGACCGCAAGTCGCTGTTGCGCGCGCTGACGTCGTTTCTCAAGGCCAATAATCTCAAAGCCGACTGGGAAGGCATCGAGACCGCGCCCAACGAGGCGCTGGTCAACGCGCTGGCGATGATGTCACCCTATGACGCCGCCGAGAAACAGGCGATGCTCGAAGCGCCGGACCTGAAGACGCGCGCCGAAATCCTGGTCGCGGTGACCGAGATCGAGCTCGCCAAGGGCAAGAACGGCGAAACGCCATTGCAATAATTCGGCAATAATTCGGCAATAATCCGGAGTGTTTTCATGTCCGATCGTCCGGCCGACAGTGTCGATCCAAAGCTTCTCGAAATCCTGGTCTGTCCGCTGACCAAGACGCGGCTCGAATATGACGCGCAGAATCAGGAGCTGATCTCGCGTGCGGCGAAGCTTGCTTATCCGATCCGCGACGGCATTCCGATCATGCTGCCCGAAGAGGCGCGGCGGCTCGATTGAGTTTCACGCATATCTGACACCGTCATGCCCGGGCTTGTCCCGTGCATCCACGTCTTTCAGGATGAGCGACGCTCAAGACGTGGATGGCCGGATCAAGTCCGGCCATGACGAACGAAATGAAGAGCAACGGGGAGTGGGACGTGATCAAAGTCTGGGGCCGAAATACTTCGTCGAACGTGCAGAAGGTGATGTGGGCGATCGGCGAAATCGGCCTGCCGCATGAGCGCATCGATGTCGGCGGGTCGTTCGGCAAGAACCGCGAGGCCGAATATCTGGCGATGAATCCGAACGGGCTGGTGCCGACGCTTCAGGAAGAGGACGGCTTCCTGCTGTGGGAATCCAACTCCATCGTGCGCTATCTCGCCGCCAAGCATAGATCGACCGTGCTCGAGCCGGCGGACCTGCGGGCGCGGGCGCTTGCCAGTAAATGGATGGATTGGCAGCTCTCGGTCTGCGGGCCGGCCATCACGCCGGTGTTCTGGAATCTGATCCGCACGCCGCCGGAGAAACGCGATCACACCGCGATAGAAGAGGGCAAGAAGAAAAGCACCGTCGCATTCGGCATGATGGACGAGCAACTCGGCAAGACGGCTTACCTTGCCGGCGACGCGTTTTCCTATGGCGACATTCCCGTCGGCATCATGGCCTATCGCTATCGCCAGCTGGTGCCCGACCGGCCGCCGCTGCGCAATTTCGAGCGCTGGTATGCGGCGATCTCGTCGCGCCAGGCGTTCAAGGACCAGGTCGGCAGCGTACCGCTGTCGTAACGTTCCTTGTGGCGAGTCGGGATGTTGTAGTTCTTGTATCCAAAGTTAATTCGATCGTCGGCGATGTGCGGCTCGGATCACAAGAAAGACGATGGCCGAAACGCATAGCACAAAGAAAAGAAAGCCAAAGTCGGTGAAAACGACTTTCGCAGCCAGCCAAGACACGAGCAAAAGAGCTTTAATCGTGTCGAGGTCCATTTAGTCTTCTTTCGCTGTTCTGGCGGCTAGGCCGAATCCTTTACTCAGCCGCCGCTCGCGCGCCGCCAGAATGCGCCGAGACGATGTAGTCCATCGCCGCCTGCACGCCGCCCTTCTTGTGTGGGATGCGGGCGAGGCCCAGCGCCATTTCGGTCGCGGCAAGCGCGCCGAGATGCCAGGTGTCGTTGACATCGCCAAGGTGACCGATGCGGAAATATTTCTTGGCAAAAGGGCCAAAGCTCGCGCCGTAAGAGATGTTGAAGGTCTCGAGCGCCAGCCCGCGGAACGCGTCGGCATCGTGGCCTTCGGGCAGCAGCACTGCGGTGATGGTCGGCGAATAATACTTGGCGTCGCGGCAGAGGATGTCGAGACCCCAGGCGCGCACCGCGCGCCGTGTCGCTTCGGCAAGCCGGTGATGGCGCGCGAACACGTTGTCGAGGCCTTCCTCGTGCAGCATGTCGATCGCTTCGGCGAGGCCATACAGCATCTGCGTCGCCGGCGTATAGGGGAAGAAGCCCTGCTTGTTCATGTTGATCATGTCGTCCCACGACCAGAACGACTTGGTGAGCTTGGAGGTCTTTGCCGCCGCGAGCGCCTTGTCGCTGATCGCATTGAACGACATGCCGGGCGGCAGCATCAGGCCCTTCTGCGCGCCGCCTATGGTGACGTCGACGCCCCATTCGTCGTGGCGGTAGTCGGTCGAGGCCAGCGACGAGATGGTGTCGACCATCAAGAGCGCCGGATGGCCCGCGGCATTGATTGCCTTGCGGATCGGATCGATCGGCGTCAGGCAGCCGGTCGCGGTTTCGTTGTGCAGCACGCAGACCGCCTTGATCTCGTGCGCCTTGTCCTTGCGCAGATGCTCTTCGATCACCGCCGCATCGGCGCCGGTGCGCCAATCGCCGGGGATGAATTCCGGCGTCAAGCCGAGCTTGCCCGCCATGGTCTTCCATTGCGTGGCGAACTGCCCGGTCTCGACCATCAGCACCTTGTCGCCGGGCGACAGCGTGTTGACGAGGGCTGCTTCCCAGGCGCCGGTGCCGGTCGCGGTATAGATGATGACCGGATTGGCGGTCTTGAAAATGGTCTTGATGCCGTCGAGACAGCGCTTGCCGAGCTTGGCGAATTCCGGGCCGCGATGATCGATCAGCGGCATGTCCATCGCGCGCATCACCCGGTCGGGCAGCGGCGTCGGGCCAGGGATCTGCAGGAAATGACGCCCCGCGGCGCGCGAAGTGTTCTGCGGCATAGTCGAAGCTCCTTCGGACTTGTTCGATTGGCCCCGGCGGCGCGTGTCCGAAAGCGCCAGTGGCTTGTGATGTTGGCTCGTAAGTGTCGGCTTGTGGGGTTGAATAGCGAATGCGACATTGCGGTCAAGTCTATTCGACGCGACCGTTACGGCTTTGTTATTACGTCGAATTTGGGCATTCGCCCAAGGGGACGCAAGGGAGAGCAAGGTGCCGGCGCGGTTAATCCAAAGAAACGAAAGCCCGCTGGAGAGGAAGCTGAAGTCCGCGCAGACGGGCGACGTGCGCTTCGATGCGTTCACGCGTGGGCGCTATTCCACGGACGCATCGCATTATCAGATCATGCCGTTCGGCGTGGTGACCCCGCGGACGATCGAGGAAGCCGATCGCGCGATCGGGATTTGCCGTGACGAGGGCGTGCCGGTAACGCCGCGCGGCGGCGGCACCTCGCAGGCCGGGCAGACCGTCAATCGCGCCGTGATCGTCGATTGCTCGCGGCACATCAACACTGTGCTCGAGGTGGATATCGCAAACCGGCGCTGCGTGGTCGAGCCGGGCATCGTGCTCGACGAGCTCAATCGCAAGCTCAAATCGACCGGCCTGTGGTTTCCCGTCGATATTTCGACCGCCTCGCGGGCCACGATCGGCGGCATGGTCGGCAATAATTCCTGCGGCGCGCGCTCGCTGCGCTACGGCAATACGCGTGAGAACGTGCTGTCGATCGACGCCGTGCTGCCCGACGGCACGCCTGCGCATTTCGGCCGCATCGGCGACGCGAGTGTCAACGTGCCGCAAGCCTTGGTGCGCGATCTTCTCGCCATCGCCGCGCGCGAGGCGGACGAGATCGAGCGCCGCTTCCCGAAAGTGCAGCGCCGCGTCGGCGGCTATAATCTCGATGCGCTGGTGCCGGGACGCAACGACATCAATCTCGCGCATCTTCTTGTCGGCTCCGAAGGCACGCTCGCCTTCTCGACCAGGATCGAACTGAAGCTGTCGCCGCAACTCGGCCGCCGCGCGGTGGGTGCGGTTCACTTCGGCAGCTTTCACGAGGCGATGGCGGCAGCGCAATATATCGTCAAGCTCAATCCGATCGCGGTAGAGCTGATCGACCGCACCATGCTTGGGCTGGCGCGCGACATCGCGATGTTTCGGCCGACGGTGGATGCGTTCCTGCGCGGCGATCCCGAGGCGATCTTGTTCGTCGAATTCGCCGAGGACGACGCCGAGAATATGCGGCGGCTGAAACAGCTCACCGAATTGATCGGCGATCTCGGCATCGCTTGGGACAAGACCGGCGCCAAATGGGGCGGCGTGGTCGAGGTGCTTGACGCGAAATTGCAGAGCGCGATCACCGAAGTGCGCACTGCCGGGCTCAACATTATGATGTCGATGAAGGAGGCCGGTAAGCCGATCTCCTTCGTCGAGGACTGCGCCGTGCCGCTGGAACATCTCGCCGACTACACGGCGCGGCTCACGGACGTGTTCGAGAAGAACGGCACCCGCGGCACCTGGTATGCGCATGCCGCGGTCGGCTGCCTGCATGTACGGCCGGTGCTCAATCTGCGTCTCGACAAGGACGCGCGCGCCATGCGCGCGATCGCCGAAGAGGCCTTCGCCCTGGTGCGCGAATATAAAGGCTCGCATTCCGGCGAACACGGCGACGGCATCGTGCGCTCGGAATTTCATGAGTTCATGTTCGGCGCCGAACTGGTGCATGCCTTCGAAGAGGTGAAGGACCGCTTCGATCCGCAAAATCTGTTCAATCCCGGCAAGATCGTGCGCGCGCCGAAATTCGATGACCGTGGCAATTTCCGCTACGGCCAAAACTATCGCGCCGAAGCAATGGCCACGGCGCTCGACTGGTCGGCCTATCCCGGCTCCGGCGGCGGTTTCCAGGGCGCGGTCGAGATGTGCAACAACAACGGCGCATGCCGCGCGCTCGCCGGCGGTGTGATGTGCCCGAGCTATCGGGTGACGCGCGACGAGCGCGACGTCACGCGCGGCCGCGCCAATTCGCTGCGGCTCGCCATGACCGGCCAATTGGGGCCGGACGCGCTCACCTCCGACGACATGGCGGAGACGCTCAAGCTCTGCGTCTCCTGCAAGGCCTGCCGGCGCGAATGCCCGACCGGCGTCGACATGGCGCGCATGAAGATCGAAGTGTCGCGGGCGCGGGCCGAGAAATTCGGCCTTTCTTTGCATGAACGTCTAGTCGGCTATCTGCCGCGCTATGCGCCTTATGCGGCGCGGTTCTCGTGGCTGCTCAATCGGCGCGATGCGTTGCCCGGTGCGGCGAAACTGTCCGAGGCGGTCGCTGGGTTCAGCGCGCAGCGCAGCCTGCCGAAATGGCGTTCGGATTATTTTAGGGAACCTCAGCCGTCATGGCCGGGCTTGTCCCGGCCATCCACGTCTTCCTCAACGAAAGTCGTGGATGCCCGCGACGAGCGCGGGCATGACGGCGGAGAAGCGGGTGATGTCGTTCTCTTCGCCGATACGTTCAATCGCTATTTCGAACGCGAGAATGTCGATGCCGCGCTCGCGGTGCTCAATGCCGGCGGCTATCGGGTTCATTTCGCCACGCCCTCCGGCGAGCGCCCGCTGTGCTGCGGCCGCACGTTTCTCTCGGTCGGCAAAGTCGATGAAGCGCGCCGGGAAGCCGAGCGCACATTGGCGGCGCTTGCTCCGTTCGTGAGCAAGGGCATTCCGGTGCTCGGCCTCGAACCGAGCTGCCTGTTCACCTTCCGCGACGAAATTCCGGCCTTGCTGAAGAGCGACGCGGCGCGGCGGCTTGCCGACAACGCGCTATTGTTCGAGGAATTTCTGGCGCGCGAAGCTTCCGCCGGGAAGCTTGCTCTGCCGCTGATGCCGATGAAGAAGCGCGCGCTGCTGCACGGCCATTGTCATCAGAAGTCGTTCGATACGATGGGCGCCGTCGAAACGGCGCTCAAGCTCATCCCCGACCTCGAAGTCGACAAGATCGAATCGAGCTGCTGCGGCATGGCCGGCGCGTTCGGCTATCACGCCGATACGATCGATGTCTCGCGCGCCATGGGCGAATTGTCATTGTTGCCCGCAGTGCGAAAAGCGCCTGACGACGCCATCATCGTTGCCGACGGCACGTCCTGCCGGCATCAAATTCACGACGGCGCCGGGCGCGAGGCCATTCATGTCGCGCGTGTCTTGGCGATGGCGCTGCCAAGGAAGAACTAGCGATCCGGCTCCAGCGCGCTTTCGTGCCAGCGGCGCAGCGCCAGATAATTGATCAGCGACAGCAGATAAAAGATGGCGATGCCGGCGACCGAGAGCAGCAGCAGCGCCGCGAACATGCGCGGGATGTTCAAGCGGTAGCCGGCCTCGGCAATTCTATAGGCGAGGCCCGAGCCTGCGCCGGCCGAGCCTGCGGCGATCTCCGCCACCACGGCGCCGATCAGCGACAGCCCGCCGGCGATGCGCAAGCCGCCGAGGATATAGGGCAGCGCCGACGGCAGTTTCAGGTTCCACAGCACCTGGCCGCGCGAGGCGTCATAGAGCGCGAACAGATCGGTAAGATTGCGGTCGACGGAATTCAGCCCGAGCGTGGTGTTCGCCAGTACCGGAAAGAACGCGACGATCCACGCGCAGGCGAGCACGGCGAGCGGCTGCGGCAGATAGATCAGAAGCAGCGGCGCGACGGCGACGACCGGCGTCACTTGCAGGATCACCGCATAAGGATAGAGCGAATATTCAAGCAGCCGGAACTGATTGAACAGCACGGCGAGGCCGACGCCGCCGATTGCCGCCAAGAGAAAGCCCTCGAACGTGGTGAGCAGCGTCACCAGCAGCGATTGGAACAGCAACGACCAGTCGGCGATCAGCGTTTGCAAAATGAGCGCAGGCGCCGGCAGCACAAAAGGCGGAATCTGTCCGATGCGGACGACGGCTTCCCAGACGAGAAGAACCAGCGCCAGCACGATGACCGGCAGCGCGAAGCGCAGCGCGCGATCGTGATTTCGTACTGCCGCTCGGGAATGAGTGGAGGGAGGCTCCTTGCTCATGTCTCGCCTCCAGCCGCCATTGCCTGCGCCAAGGCGTCCGAGGTGCGGCGCGCGAAAGCGCCGTATTCGGTTGAGGTGCGGAAACCCTGATCGCGCGGGTAGGGCGCGTCGACGGCGAGCTCGGTGAAGGCGCGGCCGGGCCGCGCCGCCATGACGACGATGCGGCTCGACAGGAACACCGATTCGAACACCGAATGCGTCACGAACACGACCGTCATGCGCAGCGCTTGCCACACCTCCAACAGATCGTTGTTGAGCTTGAAGCGCGTGATCTCGTCGAGCGCCGCGAACGGCTCGTCCATCAGCAGCAGTTCCGGCTCGGTGACGAGCGCGCGCGCGATCGAAACGCGCATGCGCATGCCGCCGGAAAGTTCGCGCGGATAGGCGTGCGCGAAGTTCTGCAGGCCGACGCGATCGAGCGCGGCCGTGACGCTCGCCTGCGCATTAGTGCCGGAAACGCCTTTCAGCTTAAGCGGCAACAGCACATTGTTGAAAACCGTGGTCCAGGGCATCAGCGTCGGCTCCTGGAACACAAAGCCGACCCGCTTTTCGTTTCTTGGGCCTGCTTGTCTTGGGCCCGCTTGCGTCTGGTGCCATGCGACGCTGCCCGCGCTCGGCTCGCTCAAGCCGGCAATGATGCGCAGCGCCGTCGATTTGCCGCAGCCCGAGGGCCCGAGCAGCGACAAGAATTCACCCTGGCGCACGTCGAGATCGAGCCCGGCGAGCGCCACCGTGCCGTTCGGAAAGGTCTTGCCGACATCATGCAGCGCGACAACGGACGGGGCGGCGGACACGGACATTGTCATGGCGTTCGTTATTGCTTGGGCCGCAGATCGAGTCCGACTTTCTTGTCGACGAATTGCAAGGTGTAGCCCTTCTTGTAATCGAGCCCGGCTTTGACGACGCCGGCGCGCACCATCTCGTCGAAGAATTCCTTATAGCGCGCGTCGGTCATGGCGCCGACGCCGAGCGTCGTTGTGTCGCCGGAATCGACAATGCCGTATTGCTTCATCTTGGCGACGGAATAGGCGAGCAGATCGTCCGTCATCTCCGGGTTCTGCTTCTTGATCAGCGCATTGCCGGCGGAATTGTCGTTATAAATGTAATTGGTCCAGCCGATGATCGAGGCATCGACAAAGCGCTGCACCAGATCGGGCTTCTTGTCGACGAGGTCGCGCCGCGTCTCGATCAGCGTCGAATAGGCGGAAAAGCCCTGGTCGGCGAGCAGGAACACTTTCGGCGTGAATTTCGCCTGTTTCTCGATGGCGAACGGCTCCGACGTCACATAGCCCTGCATGGCGCTTTTCTTGTCCAACAGGAACGGCTGCGCATTGAACGTATAGGGCTTGACCTGCGAGTCCTTGAAACCGTAGTCGGCTTTCAGCCATTGAAAATAGCTGGCGACGCCTTCCTGCGAGATGAACAGTGTCAGGTTCTTCAGATCGGTGAATTTCTCGATGCCCTGATCGGGATGTGCGATCAGAACCTGCGGGTCCTTCTGAAACAGCGCCGCGACTTCGACGGTCGGGATATTCTGCGCCACCGCGTCGAAGCTCTGCAGCGTATTGGCGCTGAGGAAGAAATCGATCTTGCCGACCGGCAGCAGGATGCGGTTGTTGGTGTTCGGCCCGCCGGGCACGATGGTCACGTCGAGGCCGTGCTTGCGATAGGTCCCATCCGCCAGCGCCTGGTAGAAGCCGCCTTGCTCGCCTTCGGCGAGCCAGTTGGTGCCGAAGGTGACCTTATCAAGGGCTTGCGCATGGGCCGGACCGAGCGTGAGGAGACACGCCGTCAGCGCCGCCGCGCGTGCGGCGAACGCGCTCCGAAAAGCCCCGGCAGACCGCATCTGTTACCCCCCGTTTCTCAAGCTATTCGACCATAAAGCATGATTGCGGAAAAAGCCCGTGCCCGGCTTGGTCCTTGGTTTGGAAGCGGGGTACGGCGCCGGTTTTCGGGTAAGATCGCGCTCCGAGAGCGACCGGCTCGACCGGAAAATTCAGCACGCGAGATTTAAGAGACATTGATGCTGCCCAAACGCAACTGGATGGACATGGCCTGGCCGGAGATTGCCGAGGGCGACACGGCACGCTGGATCGCGGTCTTGCCGCTCGCCGCGGTGGAGCAGCATGGGCCGCACCTGCCGCTCGGCGTCGATACATTCATTGCCGAGGCCTATCTGGAGCGGGCCGGCAAAATATTGCCCGCGGACCTGCCGGTGACCTTCCTTCCGGTGCAGCGGATCGGCGTCTCGGCCGAGCATCTGTCTTTCCCCGGCACGCTGACGCTTTCGGCAACGGCCGCGATCGCGGCCTGGACCGAGATCGGTGAAAGCCTGGCGCGGGCGGGCGTGCGCAAGCTCGTTCTGATTACGAGTCACGGCGGCAATGTCGCGGCGATGGAAGTGGTGGCGCGCGGATTGCGCACCCGGCTCGACATGCTCGCCGTCACCGTCGGCTGGCATCGCTTCGGTTATCCGGACGGCACGTTCGCGCCGGAAGAAAAAAAGCACGGCATTCACGGCGGCGATATCGAAACCTCGCTGATGCTCGCGGCCAAGCCGGACACCGTGCACATGGACAAGGCGCCCAATGCGGTGCCGGCGACAATTGCAATGTCACAGGAATTCAAATGGCTCGGCGCCTATCGGCCGGCGGGCTTCGCTTGGATGACACAGGACATCAACCCGAGCGGCGCGGTCGGCGATGCAACGCTGGCCACCGCCGCGAAGGGCGACGCAGCCTTCGCGCGCGGTGCGCAAGCCTTCGTGGAATTGCTGCGCGAGATCGATCGCTTCGATTTGTCGCGATTGCGCGAAGGACCGTTGAGCTCGAAGTAACCGGCGCGATTCGTCATCGCGCTTTAGCGCCGCAGGATGAACTACGCCGCGATCCTCACATATTCGAAATCGCCGGGCTTGTTGTCGATGCCGACGCGCGGCGGCGCGATCCAGCTGGCGAATTTGCCGGGTTCGACGACCTGACTCATCAGGCTGCCGATGAAATCGCCGTCGTCCTTCGACGGCAGCCATTTGCCGTGGTCGCGGGCCCAGGCGGTCTGATCGATCAGCTTGCCGTCGGGAGCGATTTTCGCGTCCTTGAACTCGCCGATCTGGCGATGGAAGCCGACATGCGGCAGTTCGAGCTTGAAGGCTGTACCGGTGCGCTCGAAGATCTTGTTCCAGCGGTCGATGCCGCGCTGGCAGTCGGCGGTATAGTCGTCGCGCAGCCGCATATTGATCGCGGTCAGCGCCGGCTCGTCGATGCGCTTGATTTGGCCGTCGACGAATTTCAGCACCGGATAAGTCGCGCTGTCGAGCCGGTGATCGTCGTCGATCTTGGTTTCCTGGAAGCGGCCCTTGATCCCCGCGGTGAAGGTGTTCGCCGCATTGGTCGAGACCTCCGAGCCGAACAGGTCGAGCGACAGCGAATAGTGCAGGTTGAGCTTTTTCTGAATGGTCGGCAGGTCGATGACGCCGAGGTCGCGGATTTTCTGGATGTCGTTCGGGTCCTCGATGCCGGCGGCCTTCATCGCCTCGCAGGTGCGCTGCACGGTGCGGCCGACTCCCGTCTCGCCGACGAACATGTGATGCGCCTCTTCGGTCAGCATGAAACGGCAGGTGCGCGACAGCGGATCGAAGCCGGATTGCGCCAGGCTTTCGAGCTGCATCTTGCCGTCGCGGTCGGTGAAGAAGGTGAACATGTGGAACGACAGCCAATCCGGCGTCGTCTCGTTGAAGGCGCCGAGCATGCGCGGCTTGTCGGCGTCACCGGAGCGGCGCTGCAAGAGTTCACCGGCTTCCTCGCGGCCGTCGCGGCCGAAATATTTCTGCAGGATATAGACCATCGCCCAGAGGTGACGGCCCTCCTCGACATTGACCTGAAAGACATTGCGCATGTCGTAGAGCGACGGCGCGGTCTTGCCGAGATGGCGCTGCTGCTCGACGGAGGCCGGCTCGGTGTCGCCCTGGATGACGACAAGGCGCCGCAGCATGGCGCGATATTCGCCGGGGATATCCTGCCAGGCCGGTTCGCCATAATGACGACCGAAGGGGATCCTGCGATCCTCCTCCTTCGGCGCCAGCAGGATGCCCCAGCGATAATCCGGCATCTTCACGTAATCGAATTTGGCCCAGCCTTTGGGATCGACCGAGACGGCGGTGCGCAGATAGACCAGCGCGTCCTGGAAGCCCTCCGGCCCCATATCCATCCACCAGTCGATATAGCCCGGATGCCAGCTTTCGAGCGCGCGGAGCACCTGGCGGTCCTCGGCGAGATTGACGTTGTTCGGAATCTTGGTCGTGTAATCGACGTTCTCGATGTTCATGACACTCGCTCCTGATCGCGCTCCTGATTGCGCTCCTGATTACACCCGCCTGGTATCGAAGACCGGCTTCTGCCCGGTGCCGTAGCGTTTCAGCGCACCTTCTTCGCCGATGGCGTTGGGGCGCTGGAAAATCCAGTTCTGCCACGCGGTCAGCCGCGCGAAGATTTTCGATTCCATCGTCTCCGGTCCGGCGAAGCGCAGATTGGCTTCGAGCCCGGTGAGGCCGTCCGGAGAGAAGCTTGCGCGCTCTTCGAGGAACACGCGGACCTCGTCGTCCCAATCGATATCGTCGAGCGCAAACGTGACGAGGCCGAGCTCTTGCGCTGCCTCGGCGTCGAGGATCTTGCCGCGCGCGGCCCTGGCCGCTTCAACATTTTCCGGCGTCGCCAGGAACCGGCACTGTAACCGCGTGAGCCCGTTCGACATCGGATGAGGGCCGAAATTCACGTCGCTGAGCGCCATAGTGGCCGCCGGCGTATTCTCGCCGTCGCGCAGTCCGATCAGCATGTAGGCGCGGTCGCTCGCCAGCGGCAGTTCGGCGAGCGTGCCGGCAAAACACGAGCCCGGCTCGATCAGCGTCACCAGCGAGCGCGAGGTGAGATCGACGCGCTTGAGCACGCGCTTCCACAAATGCCGGATCTCGCGCGTGAGCCAGTGATCCTTATTGGCGTCGAGGAACGCGTCGTAAGTGAGAACCTGCGCCGCTTCACCTGCGGACTTGAACACGATCGCAGCGGTATCGAGCTCATTGATGCGGATATGCAGGATCGCGTCGTCAAGCTCGCGCGCGAGCTTGAGCGGCCAGAATTCCGCGCCTTGCGCCGCCATAGCTTCGGCCGAAGCCGGCGGCGGCGCCGTCGGGCCGCGCAAGGTGATTGTGGCGATGCGCTCCGCGCGCGAGAATTCGACCGCGAGCGTGCCGTATTCGATACTGTCCGCGGCAAACGTGCGGGCGAGGGGAGTTAGCTTGATGCCAGGGCCCTTCGCCGTGCGCGGCGACTGCGCAGCAAAATCCTTGGCGTTGGCAGCGATGGTCTCTTCGAATTTCGAGCCGGGCGCCACGGCATCGACCAGCCGCCATTCGACCGCGCGCTTGCCTTTGACGCCTTCTTCGGTGGTGCAGAACACGTCGGCGAGGTCGCGCCGCACTTTGCGCTTGTCGGAAACACGAGTGAGCCCGCCGGTGCCGGGCAGTACCGCAAGCAGCGGCAGTTCGGGCAGCGACACCGAGGCCGAGCCGTCGTCGACCAGCATGATGTAATCGGCGGCGAGGGCGAGTTCGTAGCCGCCGCCGGCGGCGGTGCCATTGATGGCACAGATCGATTTGAGCCCGGAATGGGCGCTCAGATCCTCGATGCCGTTGCGCGTCTCGTTGGTGAACTTGCAGAAATTGACTTTGTGCGCGTGGCTTGCGCCGGCCAGCATGCGGATATTGGCGCCGGCGGAGAAGACGCGGGGCTTCGCCGAGCGCAGCACCAGCACGCGCGCTTGCGGATGTTCGAAGCGCAGCCGCTCGAGCGCGTCGGCGAGTTCGATATCGACGCCGAGATCGTAGGAATTCAGTTTCAGATCGTAGCCTTCGAACAGGCCGGCTTTCTCGTCGACATCCATGGCGAGCGTCGCCACGTCGCCGTCGATCGCGAGCTTCCAATGCCGGTAGCGTTCGGGCGCGGTTTGGAAATCGATCCGGTCTTTGCCGCCAGCGAGCTTGCCGTTCGCCGATTTGCCGGTGCTGCGCTGGGCGTGATCTGCGTCGCTCACAACACTGCCTCCGCCCTCAAGCCTTCGCTGCGTCTTATGTTTTATGCACTATAATGCATGCAGTCCGCGTGACCGTCGAGACTATGCATTATAATTCATGAAGCGGCAACTCCCGAATTCGTCGGCCGCTCGCCTTCGTGATGGTCGCGCAGCAGCCGGTTGATGAAGCCTGCAATCGCCTCAAGCGTGAGTTCCGGCGCTTCGCGCTGCGGCACGTGGCGGATGCCGGGAAGTATAGCCGTCTCGACCGGGCAGTAGCATTGCTCTTTGACGATTTCGACCTGCCGCAGCGTGCCGTATTGATCGTCTGCGCCCTGCACGACCAGGATCGGAACGCGGATATAGCCGAGCGCGTCGGTGATGTCCCACGTCTCGAAATCCGGATGCGTCCACGGCTCGTTCCAGGAGCGGAACGCGGCGTCGACATCGGTGTGCCAGGGCGCCAGCCGCTCGCGCAGCGCGCCGGTGGCGAAGGATTTGCCGGCGCGGCGGATTTCGGCGAGGCCTTTTTCCTCGGTAAAAAAATGCGGCGCGATCAGCACGAGGCCGCGCACGCGATGATCCTGAATGCTGCCGGCATAGATCGCCGCGATCGAGGCGCCGTCGCTGTGGCCGAGCAGGATACCGCGCTGAAAGCCGATGGCGTCGAGCACGCGCGGCAGCACGTCGCACGCTTCTTCGTTCAAGAACGACGTCGTGCGCGGCAATTTGCCGGCCGGCGATTTGCCGTAGCCGGCGCGCGAATAGACGAAAACGCCGGCGCCGGTCGCCTTGGCGATGGCGTCGGGAAACGAATTCCACAGCCCGACACTGCCGAGGCCTTCGTGCAGCATGACGATAGTCGGCGCAGCGTCCGGCCGCGGCCCGATCATGCGGTATTCGAGCCGCAGCGGCGCGACGTCGAGAAAGCCCTCGTCTGAGAGTTTTTGAACGGGCATCGTCGGCTATTGTCCCTGCAATCCCAACAATGTTGTGACGAGACGCAACAGCTTGGCGAAGCTTTGTTCTACGGTGTTGCCTGCCGTATCGAGCTCGGCCTGCGCGCGCGCATAATCGGCGCGGCGCGCGTCGAGAATCGCCATCAGATCGGCCATGGCGGCGCGGTTCTGCGCCATCGGGCGAAAATCACCCTGCGCCATGACGCGGCCCATGTGATCTTCCGGCCGCGCCTTGATCCAGATCGTATGCGTGCGGCGAAGCAGCAGCGCGTAAGTCTCGCGGCTCGAGACGATGCCGCCGGCGGTGGTGATGACGGCTTGCGGGTTTGCGGCGATGACGCGTTCGAGCGCGCCACGCTCATGGCGGCGGAAGGTGGCGGTGCCGGCCATCTCGACCAGATCCGAAATCCGCGCGCCGTAATCCTCTTCGACGACGCGATCGAGCTCGATGAACGGCCAGCCGAGATGTTCGGCAAGCTTCTTGCCGAGTGTCGATTTGCCGGCGCCGCGCAGCCCGACCAGCGCGATGCGCTGCGCCCGGTCGGCTTGTCCCGGCCGTGCGACGCGCGCCTCGATCAGTTTGGTCAGCGCCGGCAATTCGCCTTCCGGCACTTGCGCGAGCAGATCGAGAATCGGGCCGAGCGCCGTGTCGCGGGTGCCCGTTTCCGGCAACAGCGCCGCCGCCGGCAGATCGAGCGCCAGCGCGATCGCGCGCAACACGCTCACCGACGGATTGCCGGCGCCGCTTTCGATCTGCGCGAGATAGCGCTCAGAGGTTTCGGAGGCTAAGGCCAATTGCCGCCGCGTCATGCCGCGCTTGGCGCGGTTGCTGCGCACTTCGCGGCCGATCGCGGCAAGGAAGGCCGTCACCGCCGCCTTGCCGGTTGGGGCCGCAGCAGCGGGCTTTTGACGGGCTTTGGGTTTTGCCGTGGCCAAGGCGGAATTCCTACGCTGAAGTTCCTTTGCGCGCCTTATGCACTATAATGCATGTGTCATAATGCACGGTAGCGAGCGGAGCCGCAAGGACGTCAAAGGGAAACGGGCCGTTGAATTCAGCCCAAAATCTTCCGCCAGCCGCCGTCGCTCTGCTCGGGGTCCGGCTCGATTTCGTCATCCGGCCCCGGATCGTCGGGGGCATGAACCAGCGGGATCACCGGCTCGGGTTTGATCTCGATCGGCTTCAACTCTGCTTTGGCCGGCGATGTGATGGGGCTCGACGCAACACTCGTCGCGATCGCGGGCAATACTTCGGTCTTTTCCAAGTCCAGCGGCGCGGTGACCGGTTTCATCGCCGACGGCTCGGGCTCGGCGATCGGTTCAACGAGTTGTGGGCTTAGCGTGCCGGCGAGCGGCACGCGCCATTCGAAAGCGTCGATGCGGCCAGTCACAGGAGAAGCCGGCAGCCAGCGATTGGAGACGTAACCGTCGGCGGTCCAGGTCGGATCGGGCGCGGCATTGACAGCGCGCGCCATCCATTCGCGGGCGCGGCCTTCGTCGTTGCGCTCGGCGCGCTCCAAGGCCGACATCAACAGGCACACTCGCTTGGTCGGCGTTTCGAGATAGGGTTTCAGCGCGTCGCGTGCTTTGGCGAAGTCCTGCGCATCGAGTGCGGCGCGGGCCAGCGCCAGCGCGCCTTCGATATTGTCGGGCGCCTGTTTCGCCAGCGCCTCGATGCGCTTGAGCCGGTCGCGCGCGGTGTCGCCGTAGCGCAGCCGTGCATAGGCGTCGGCGAGATCGGGATGCGGATTGGCGCGCCAGGCTTTGTCGATGATGCGGCCGGCTTTGCGCAGGGAGCCGCTTTCGGCGAGGAAACGCCCGGCCATCGCGGCTGCCGGAATCAAAGTCGGCGCCAGTTGCTGCGCTTCAAGCGCAAAGCCCTTGGCGGCATCGCGGTCGGTGTCCTCGACCGCCTGCGCGCGCGCGGTGAGCAGCACAGCGCGCTGGCGGCGGTAGGTCGCCTTGTCGAGCGTATCCCTGTTGCGCTCGAGCAGCGCCAGCGCGCCGGCCCAGTCGCCGGTGGCGCAACGGAATTCGAGGACGGCGCGGCCGGCCCAGCCGAGCGACGGCGCGGTGCGCGCCGCTTCCTCGGCGAAAGCTTGCGCGGCCACGCGATCGTTGCGGCGCCGCGCCTCGATGAACAGGCCGTGCAGGCCAAGCGCCTTGGTATCGGCGCGATTGGCCATGGCATGGAACACGCGCTCGGCCGCTTCGCGATCACCGGATAATTGCGCCGCCTGCGCGCCGAGCAACAGCGCCAGCGGTTCGCCGGGCGCGATCTTGTTGACCTGCACGGCGAATTTGTTGGCGGCCGCGATGTCGCCCGAGCCGATCGCGATCAACCCGTTGGAAATGGCCTCATAGGCGCGCAAGCCGCGGCGATTGCGCATCGTCCGCGACAGCACCAAGGGCGAGCGCAGAACGGCGCGGATGACGGCAATGAGAAAGTAGAGCGTGATCACCGCGACGAGCAGGCCTGCGCCCATCACCATCAGCGAAGTTTCGATCCGCAAGCCCTGCCAGGTGACGACGACGTCGCCCGGCACGTCGGCAAACCGCGCGACACCGTAGGCGGCGGCGCCGACCAGGATCAGATAAATGACGACGCGGATCATTGCGCGGCCGGCTTGCCGAGCGCCGCAACCGCGTCGGCGGCGATGTGCCGGCTCGCAGCGATGGCGGCCTCGCGCGCTTGCGCTTTCTTGACCCAGC
Source organism: uncultured Alphaproteobacteria bacterium (assembly GCA_963746715.1). Taxonomy (GTDB): domain Bacteria; phylum Pseudomonadota; class Alphaproteobacteria; order Rhizobiales; family Xanthobacteraceae; genus BOG-931. Next base: position 730,963 of record CAVVCW010000015.1, read on the forward strand.
CGGCGGCAAGCGCCTTAGCATCGTCCGGCAGCGCCGCAATCTCCTTCAGCGCATCGGCAATATTGCCGCGCAGCGCGGCGATATTGATCCGCGCGATCACCGACGTGACATCGTCGCCCGGCGGTGCATCGACCGGCGTGACGCGGACCAGCCGCTGTGCATTGGCTTCGAGCTTGCTCAGGAATGTCGTGTCGCCGGACGAGGTGTCGGTTGCCTGCTGCAGGGCCGGCACCAGCAATGCAAGCTCATGCGCCAGCACATCGGCGTGCGGCACGCCGGTTGTGGCATAGGCTGCAAGCGGCGCTGTCGCGCTTTGATCGGCGCCGAGCGATTGCACGGCTTTCAGTTCGGCTTCGTACGGCGCACCGCGTTCGACCGCACTCTGCAGCGCTTGCGCTGCAACAGCCAGGCGCGCGGCTTGATCCGCGCTTGCCTCCGGATGTGCGACCTGTTCCGACAGCGCTTTCACCGCGCTTTCCAGCGCTGCAATGCGGCTTGTCAAAGCGTCCAGATCCGCCGGCTGCACGCCGCTTTGTCCCGCGCTCTTCGCAACGTCGGCGGCAGCGGACGCCGCGCTCGTCGACTGCTTTTGCGCGGCTTGTGCGGTTGCGGCGATGTCGTCGACACGGTGGTTCAATGCCGCGGCCGAATCGCCGAGCATTTTTGCTTGCATTTCCACGGCCGCGAGCCGGTTGGCGAGGGCCGGCGCGACAGCCGGGGTCTCCGGCTTGGGCGTCGCGAGTGCATGCTCGATCTTGTCGAGCCGCGCTGTAATTTGGGAATTAGCGGCAATGGGGACGACGGCTTGTGGTCCCTCGGTCTGCGAGGTGACGACGTCGCGGGCAAGCGTAAAGCCAGCGAGCCAGAGACCGACCAGAACCACCGCCGCGGCAACGGCCCCAATCACGGCGCTGACCGCGTGCGGGAACAGCCCGCCTTGCGCTTTTGCCGCGGGCTTTGGATCCGATGGTTTTTGCGGTACCGCCTGTTCAGGCGATGATTTCTGCTCCGGTGCACCGGCTTGCGCGCCGGTTTTCGCGGCGGCTTCGGCCGGTCCCTCGGTGGTGGGCTTGGTTGCGGGGGTGGCGGTACCCGGCGGCGCTTTGGGCTGCCCGACTTCCGTCGCCGTCAGTTCGATCGTCGGCGGCCGGCGACCCGATACACTGCCCGATGTGCTGTCAGAACTCGCTCGTCATCGTGTCCCTGAAGCCGGCTTACGGATCGCACTCCACGGCATAGTACGCGGCAGGCTTAGCGGCAACATGTCGGCGGCGGGCTATCGAATAGTGTGCAAAGACAGTGCAATAAGGCTTAATCAGCGGCAAAGTTCGATCAGAGCCGCTTCGTCGGGCCGCGCCGCGATCTGGATATTCGTCGCGCCGGCGTCCCGCAGCGGTTCGGCGATCCGGCCGGACAGGCAATAATGAATCGGACTTGCGAGCGCCCGCTCGAGCACGCCGGAATTGCGCGCCGCGTTCACATAGGCCTCGGCGCTGCGGCGGGAAAAGTGCAGCACCCCGCCGAGACCCGCGGCTAAAGCGTCGGCGGCATTGCGCGGCAAATCCGTGGTGACGACGGCGCGATAGACCAAAGCAGTGTGCACGGTGAAATTCTGTTCGCGCAGCAAGCCGGCCAGATCGCCCGATCGTTCTTCGCCGGCGAGATAGAGCAGCCGCGCCGGTGGCTTGAGTTGGGCAACAACGAGGGTCGCAAGATCGCCGACATTGCCGGCGGCGGAGGTGACCGTGGCGAAACCGCAATCGCGCATCGCCTGCGCGGTGCGGTCGCCCACGGTGAAGACGGCAGTGCTGCGCAACTCGTCGCGCCGCGGATGCTGCGCGATGGCGCGCACGGCATTGGCGCTGGTCACCAATAAAGCCGCCCAGGGTCCGGCGCCGAGATCGGCCTCGGGCAAGAGTTCAAGATCGAGCAGCGGCGCAATGACGACTTCGTGCCCGCTCGCGCGCAACGCGGCAGCGGTGCGCTGCGCGTCGGCTTGCGGGCGTGTGAGAAGAATTCGCACCGCTCAAGCCTCGACAAAGAATCCGGCGCCGGCGCGCGCCTTCAGTTCGCGACCGGCGTCGGCGCCGAGCTTTGCCGCATCGGTGCGGCGCCCCTCGCGCGCTACGCTTTGCACTTCGCTGCCGTCGGGTTTGGCGATCAGGCCGTGAAAGTGAACCATGTCGCCGCTGACGCGCGCGTAACCGCCGATCGGCGTGCGGCAGGAGCCGTCGAGCACAGCGAGGAACGCGCGTTCGGCGGCAAGTGCGGTCGCGGTGTCGGCGTCGTTGATCGCTCTCACCAGCGCGCGGGTCTTGGCGTCATCCTTGCGCGTCTCGATGCCGATCGCACCTTGGCCGACCGCGGGTACGAATTCGTCAGGGTCAAGGAACGACGTCGCCGCGGCGAGCAGATCGAGCCGCTTCAAGCCGGCGACGGCGAGAACGGTGGCGTCGAAATCGCCGGCTTCAAGCTTGCGCAGCCGCGTTTCGACATTGCCGCGCAGCGGCACGATTTTCAGATCCGGCCGCAGATGCTTGACCAGCGCCTGCCGCCGCAGCGATGCGGTGCCGACCACGGCGCCCCGCGGCAATTCGCGCAGCGATTTGGCACTTGGATGAGCTGTTCTTGCGATGAAAGCGTCGCGCGGATCTTCACGCGGCAAGAACGCCGACAATTCGAGACCCTGCGGCAGCACTGTCGGCATGTCCTTCGACGAATGCACCGCGAGGTCGATCGCGCCGGCGAGCAGGGCCTCCTCGATTTCTTTGGTGAACAGCCCCTTGCCGCCGGCGTCCGCCAGCGGCCGGTCCTGGATCGCGTCGCCGGTGGTGCGGATCACCTTGATTTCGATGTGTTCGGGGCCGAGACCGCAGGCTTCGGCGAGGCGGCTTTGCACCTCGCGCGCCTGCACCAGCGCCAGCGGGGAACCGCGTGAACCGATACGTATTACGGGAGATTGTGTCATCGATTGCATCGTCGATTGTATCTTGGGACCTTCAAATGCTACGTCGCACGCCACGTCACACGCCACGTCACCTAAGCCACTTGGTAGGCCACCTCGGGCGTTTCCGCAAAACCGTGACCATATAATATATCGATGATCGTTCTCGGCATTGAAACCACCTGCGATGAGACGGCGGCCGCCGTGGTCGAACGGACCGTGGACGGCGAGACCGGCGCCGTGCATGGCCGGATCCTGTCAAATGTGGTGCTATCGCAAATCGGCGAACATGCCGAGTTCGGCGGCGTCGTCCCTGAGATCGCCGCGCGCGCCCATGTCGAGGCGCTCGACCGGATCATCGGCAAGGCGATGGCCGAGGCGAAGGTGCCGTTCAGCGCGCTGGACGGCATCGCGGCCGCGGCTGGGCCGGGCCTGATCGGCGGCGTCATTGTCGGACTGACGACAGCCAAGGCCATTGCGCTGGCGCACGACAAGCCGCTCATCGCCGTCAATCATCTCGAGGCCCATGCGCTCACGGCGCGGCTCACCGACGGCGTCGACTTTCCCTATTGCCTGTTTCTTGCCTCCGGCGGCCACACTCAAATTCTCGCCGTGCGCGGCGTTGGCGACTACATCCGGCTCGGCGGCACGGTCGACGACGCGATCGGCGAGGCTTTCGACAAGACCGCGAAATTGCTCGGCCTCGGCTATCCCGGCGGTCCGCTGGTCGAAAGCGAGGCGACGCGGGGCGATCCGCAGCGCTTTGCCTTGCCGCGCCCGATGAACGGCCGCCGCGACGCGAATTTTTCGCTGTCGGGACTGAAAACCGCGTTGCGCATCGAGGCGGAAAAAGTCGCCCCGCTCAGCGACCAGGACGTCGCCGATCTCTGCGCCTCGTTCCAGCAGGCCGTCGTCGATGTCGTGAAAGATCGGCTGCGCTCGGGCCTGCGCATGTTCCGTCTGCGGGTCGATACGCCCAAAGCGCTGGTCTGTGCCGGCGGGGTCGCGGCCAATCAGGCGATCCGCAAGATCCTGCACCGGGTTGCGTTCGAGGTCGGCGCCGAATTGGTGGCGCCGCCGCCGGCGCTATGCACCGACAACGGCGCGATGATCGCCTGGGCCGGCGCCGAGCGGCTGGCGCTCGGTCTCACCGATCCGCTGTCGGTCGCGCCGCGGGCGCGCTGGCCGCTCGAAGAGGTGACGAAGCAGGCAGGGGAGAAAGCGGCGGCACGTTGAGGCTTACCTCCGTCATTCCGGATTGCCGCGACAGCGGCAAATCCGAAATCCATACTCCCTGTGATGGGATTATGGATTCCGGGTTCCTCGCTTTGCTCGGCCCCGCAATGACGTAAGTGATTACTTCTCGATTTGCGCGACCATGGCCTCGAGCCGTTCGAGCCGATCCGCTTCGCCCGGCGGCTTGTCCCAGCGCAGCCGGCTGATGCGGGGAAAGCGCATGGCGAGGCCGGACTTGTGCCGCGTCGAGCGCTGCAATCCCTCAAAGGCGACTTCGAGCACGAGGCCCTGATCCGGCTCGTGCACCACCTCGCGCACCGGGCCGAATTTGTCCGTCGTGTTGCGGCGGACGAAGCGGTCGATCTGCAACAGTTCTTCGTCGGTGAAGCCGAAATAGGCTTTGCCGACAGGAACGAGCTCATCGTCGCCGGCTTCGCCCTTGGTCCAGACGCCGAACGTGTAGTCGGAATAAAACGACGAGCGCTTGCCGTGGCCGCGCTGCGCATACATCAGCACCGCGTCGATGATGAAGGGATCGCGCTTCCATTTCCACCACGGGCCTTTCGGCCGGCCTGGCAGATAAAGCGCGTCGCGGCGCTTGAGCATGACGCCTTCGACGGCGGCCGCGTCCGCACCGGCGCCTGCCGATGCCGGGTCGCTACGCGCGGCGATCAATTCGTCCCAGGTTGAAAAGCTTATGAGCGGCGAGAGATCGATCCGCTGCTCGTTGAGCCGTGCGACAAAGTCTTCGAGCCGGGCCCGGCGTTCGGCAAAGGGACGCTCGCGCAGATCTTCATTGCCGTCGGCAAGAAGATCATAGGCGCGCAAATGCGCGGGTAATTCGGCGAGCAGCTTCGACGTGACGGTTTTGCGATTGAGCCGTTGCTGCAGCACGTTGAACGACTGCACGCGATGCTCGCGCATGATCAGCAACTCGCCGTCGACGGCGCCTGGCATATGCAGCGCGTCGAGAAGATCCGGAAAGCTTTTGGAAATGTCTTCGCCGGTCCGCGAATAAAGCCGCGCGATCATGCCGTCGTGGTGTTTGGCGGCAACGGCCTGTACGCGGATGCCATCCCATTTCCATTCCGCCATGAAGTCTTTGGCGTCGAGCGCGGCGAGGTCAGTATCGTCGAGCGCATGCGCCAGCATCGGAGGCCGGAACGGCGCCGCATCGGTGCTGACGGGCTTTTCGCCGCGGCCTTCGAGCCAGGCGAACAAATCGCGATAGGGCGGCGTCAGCCCCGGCCAGAGCAGTTCGATATCGTGCGCATCCTTGCCGCCGAGCGCGCCGACCGCGGCTTTGGCAAGTCGCGCCGACACACCGATGCGCAAGCCGCCGGTGACGAGCTTGATCAGCGCCCAGCGCCCGGTCTCATCGAGCGTATCGAGCCAGCGCGCCAACCGGCGCGGCAATTGCGCCTTGCCGAGCGTGGACAGCGTTTCGACGACGGTGGTGAGTGATAATTCTTCACCGGCGCTACCGACAAACTGTCCTCCCTCGCAAGCGGGGGAGGAATTTGCCGGCCACATCAGCGCGACTGTTTCCGATAGATCGCCGACATAATCGTAGGACAGTTCGAACAGCACCGGGTCGGTGCGCTCGGCAATCAGGCTGCGGATCAGGCCGGCTTTGGCGTGCGCGAAGCTGAGGCTTCCGGTGATCGCCGCGAGCGCCCAGCCGCGCTCCGGATCGCCCGTCGAGCGGAAATAATCGGTAATGAGCCGCAGTTTGGCGTTGCGCGCGGGCTCATAGGCGAGGCGGTTCAGCAATTCGGCGAAGCGGTTCATGACGCCTCTTCGCCGGGACTTGCCGCCCCGTCTGTTTCATCCTCGTCGCCATAGCCGACAATATCGAGCGGACGCGCCTTGAGACCTTTCGTTGCGCACCAATGCACCAGAGCGTCTTCCTGGCCGTGCGTGACCCAGATTTCGCCGGCGCCAGTCGCGGCGATGGTCGCGGTCAGGCCATCCCAGTCGGCGTGATCGGAAATGACCAGCGGCAATGACACGCCTTGCTGGCGCGCGCGGGCCCGCACCCGCATCCAGCCGGACGCGAAGGCGGCGAGCGGGTCGGGAAAACGCCGCGTCCATAAATCGTTCAGGGCTGAGGGCGGGCACAGCGTGATGGTGCCGGCGAGATTGGCCTTGGCGGCGCCGCGCACCAATTGCAGCGCGCCGAGCGCGATGCCGCGCTCGACATAATAATTGGTGATCTTCTCCATTGCGCCGTGCAGATAGATCGGCGCGGCGTAGCCCGCCTTGCGAATGAGCGCGATCACGCGTTGCGCCTTGCCGAGCGAATAGGCGCCGACGAGATGCGCGCGCTCCGGAAACAGCGTCACCGAAGCGAGCAGCTTTTTGATTTCGCCGTCCGGATCGCCATGCCGGAATACCGGCAGCGCAAAGGTCGCCTCGGTGATGAACACGTCGCAGGGCACGAGCTCGAACGGCGCGCAAGTCGGATCGGGCACATTTTTATAGTCGCCCGAGGCGACGATGCGCAGGCCATTGTGCTTGAGATCATGGCCTTCGACCGCGATCTGCGCCGAGCCAAGGACATGGCCGGCGGGATGGAAGGTGACCGTCACGCCGTTCAAGGCGATGGTTTCGCCATAGCGAATGGCTTGCGCCGAGCCGGCAAAATTCTCGCCGTAGCGCAACCGCATCAGATCGAGCGTCTCTTGCGTGGCCAGCAGCGCGCCGTGGCCGGCGCGGGCATGGTCGGAATGGGCATGCGTGATCAGCGCCCGCTCGACAATCCGCGTCGGGTCGATATGAAAGCCGCCAGGCTTGCAGCACAGGCCGGCAGGCGTCGGCATCAGGATGTCTTCGGGACGCATCGTCAGTCATAAATAAGCATTCCCGTTCGAGGCGCGAGCGTGATGACCGATACCGGCCCGCTATTTGTCTCTTCCGGCGATTTGATCGCCGACCGGCGCTACCAATGGGCGCTCGATCTTGCCGCGCGCGGCGATCTGGCCGGCGCTGCCGATCTGCTGACCCAGACACTCGAAATGGCGCCCGGCTTCGCCGCGGCCTGGTTCACGCTCGGCATGGTGCGCGACCGGCTCGGCGATCGTGACGGGGCGGTGGCAGCCTTTGCGCGGGCGCGCGACGCCGATCCGGAAGATGCGCAAGGCGCGCGGCTGCAACTGGCGCGGCTCGGCGCGGGCGAGGCCGCGCCACCGATGTCGGAAGCCTATGTCCGCCGGCTGTTCGACCAATATGCCGGGCGTTACGACACGGCGCTGACCGAGCATTTGCGCTATCGCGGCCCGGCGATTCTGCTTGAAGCGGTCGCGCACGCGATGCGCGAGGCCGGGCGCGTGCCGCACTTTGGTGCGGTGCTCGATCTCGGCTGCGGCACCGGGTTGGCTGGTGCTGCCTTTCGGTCTCTCGCTGGACGGATTACCGGCGTCGACCTTTCGCCGGCGATGATTGCCAAGGCGGCGGAGAAAGGCATCTACGATCGCACCGCCGTCGCCAGCTTTACCGACTTTCTCGCCGGCGCTGCTGCCGCCCGGGAACGCTACGATCTCGTCCTTGCCGCCGACGCCTTGGTCTATGTCAACGATCTCGCTCCGATCGTCGCCGGCATCGGTGAAATTCTCGCGCCCGGCGGCCTTCTTGCGTTCACGGCTGAAACCCATTCCGGTGACGGCATCAAGCTTCTGCCGACGCTGCGCTTCGCCCACGGTGAATCTTATGTCCGCGCCGTTCTCGGCGCCCACGGGCTTTTGGTCCGGCGCCTCGCCAAAACCTCGGTGCGCAGTGAAAAAGGCGTGCCGGTCGAGGGCCTGGTCGTTGTGGCCGCCGCGCCGTGAGCGACTATCTTAATGATGTGACGGCACTCGAAAAGATCTCACTCCTTCCGGAGAATTTTGCGCGCTGGTTCGCCGCGCGCGGCTGGACGCCGCGCCAGCATCAGCTCGAGCTTTTGGCGACGGCGCAGGCCGGCCGCTCGGCGCTCCTGATCGCGCCGACCGGCGGCGGCAAGACGCTCGCGGGCTTCCTGCCGAGCCTGGTCGACCTGAGCGCGGCGTCGCTTGCGCGAGCAACGCCGGGGGAACGCAAGCGGCTTGTCTCGACCGGCAGCGGCCTGCGCCGTGACGGGGGCCTGCACACGCTCTACATTTCCCCGCTGAAGGCGCTTGCCGTCGACATTGCGCGCAATCTGGAAACGCCGATTGCGGATATGAAATTGCCGATCCGCATCGAAACGCGCACCGGCGACACGCCGGCCTCCAAGCGCCAACGCCAGCGCCGCGATCCGCCGGAGATTTTGCTGACGACGCCGGAACAATTGGCGCTGCTGCTCGCCTCCGCCGATGCGCCGTATCTGTTCGGCTCGCTTCGCCGCGTTATTCTCGATGAATTGCATGCGCTGGTGACGTCGAAGCGCGGCGATCTGCTTTCGCTCGGACTGGCGCGGCTGTTTCGTCTGGCGCCGAACCTCACCAGCATCGGATTGTCGGCAACCGTCGCCGAGCCCGACGATCTCTGCCGTTTCATGGTGCCGCAGCGCGACGGCGACGGACACGCGGCGCGCGCCGACCTCATTGTCGCCGAAGCCGGCGCGGCGCCCCATGTCGCGATGCTCGATTCGACCGCGCATGTGCCCTGGGCCGGTCATTCGGCGCGCTATGCGCTCGGCGAGCTTTACGCGCTCATCAAGACGCATCGCACCACGCTGGTTTTCGTCAATACCCGCAGCCAGGCCGAAGGCATTTTCCAGGACCTCTGGCACCTCAACGACGACAACCTGCCGATCGCGCTGCATCACGGCTCGCTCGACGTGGCGCAGCGGCGCAAGGTCGAAGGCGCCATGGCCGAGGGAAAACTCCGCGCGGTGGTGTGCACCTCGTCGCTCGATCTCGGCGTCGATTGGGGCGACGTCGATCTGGTCGTCAATGTCGGCGCGCCGAAAGGCGCGTCGCGGCTTCTCCAGCGCATCGGCCGCGCCAATCACCGCATGGACGAACCGTCGGAAGGCGTGCTGATCCCGGCTAATCGTTTTGAAGTGCTGGAATGTCGCGCCGCGATCGACGCCATTGCCGTGAATGCGCAAGACACGCCAGCGCAGCGCACCGGCGGGCTCGATGTGCTGGCGCAGCACGTGCTCGGCTGCGCCTGCGGCGAGCCGTTCAAGAGCGGGGATCTGTTCGCCGAAGTGACGACGGCCGCGCCCTATGCGGCGCTCACGCGCGAGGATTTCGACGCCGTGGTCGATTTCGTCGCCACCGGCGGCTATGCGCTGAAAGCCTATGACCGCTTCGCCCGCATCCGCGAGGGCAAAGACGGCCGCTGGCGCATCGCGCATCCCAAGGTGGCGCAGCGCTATCGCATGAATGTCGGCACCATCGTCGAGGCCGACATGCTGAAAGTTCGGCTGGTGCGCTCGCGCGCCTCGAAAATGATTCCGCGCGGCGGCAGGCTATTGGGCGAGGTCGAGGAATATTTTGTCGAGACCATGGTGCCGGGCGATACTTTCGTGTTCGCCGGTGAGATCCTCAAATACGAGACCATCGTCGAGGACCAGGTTTACGTGTCGCGCGCGACTTCGGAGGATCCCAAAGTGCCGGCCTACGAGGGCGGCAAATTTCCGCTCTCGACTTATCTCGCCGATCGCGTGCGCGGGATCATTTCCGATCCGAAAGCCTGGCGGCAATTACCGCAACAAGTGCGCGAATGGCTCGAAATCCAGAAATGGCGCTCGCAAATGCCGGGCCGCCGCGATTTGCTGGTCGAGACCTTTCCGCGCGGCAACAAGAATTATCTGGTCTGCTATCCGTTCGAAGGCCGGCTGGCGCATCAGACGCTCGGCATGCTGCTGACGCGGCGGCTCGAACGCGCGCGGCTGCGGCCGCTCGGCTTCGTCGCCAATGAATATGCGCTCGCGGTGTGGGGGCTCGGCGACGTGGCGCAGCGGCTTCAACGCGGCGAACTCTCGCTCGCCGAACTGTTCGACGAGGATATGCTCGGCGACGATCTCGAAGCTTGGCTCGCCGAGTCGGCGCTGATGAAGCGCACGTTCCGGAGTTGCGCGATCATCGCCGGCCTGATCGAACGGCGCTTTCCCGGCGAAGAGAAATCGCGGCGGCAGGTCACGATCTCGACTGATCTTGTTTACGACGTGCTGCGCAGCCACCAGCCCGATCATGTGCTGTTGCGCGCCGCCCGCGCCGATGCCGCGACCGGCCTTCTCGACGTGCGCCGGCTCGGCGAAATGCTCTCGCGCATCAGGGGCCGAATCGTCCATAAAGCGCTCGACCATGTCTCGCCGCTGGCGGTGCCGGCGATGCTCGAAATCGGGCGCGAGACGGTTTACGGCGAGGCGGCCGAGACGCTGCTTGCCGAAGCCGAGGACGAATTGGTGAAAGAGGCGATGCAGTGAGCCTTTTCTTCGCGCATTATCGCGGCAGCGAGGCTGAGATTGCGGCGCCGATGCGGGATCATGTGCGCGAGATCGGGCTTGCCGGCGTCACCCTGATCGCCGATCCGGCCGGCGCGCTCTATTGGCCCGAAGAAAAACTGCTCGTCGCCGCCGATCTGCATCTGGAAAAAGGCTCGGCCTATGCCGCCCGCGGTGTGCTGCTGCCGCCTTACGATACGGCTGCGACCTTGGCGCGGCTGGCACGGCTGATCGAGCGCTATGCCCCGCGCCTTGTTGTGGCGCTCGGCGACAGCTTTCACGACGGCGGCGGACCGGCGCGCATGGCCGACAACAGCCGCGCCGCGCTGATGGCCCTGCAGCGCGGCCGCGACTGGGTCTGGCTTGCCGGCAATCACGATCCCGATCCGGCCGACAATATCGGCGGGCGTTTTGCCGATGTGCTGGCGCTGGGCGGGCTGACGTTTCGCCACGAGCCGTCTCACGAACCTTTGGCCGATGCGAGCGACGGCGAAATCGCCGGACATCTGCATCCGCTCGCCTGCATCGTGCAGCGCGGCCGCGCGCTGCGGCGGCGCTGTTTTGCCAGCGACGGCCGCCGTCTCGTCATGCCGGCCTTCGGCTCCTATGCCGGCGGGCTCAATGTGCGCCACCGTGCCATCGCCTCGCTGTTTCCGGCGCTGGCGTTCACGGCGCATATGCTTGGCGAACGGCGACTCTACGCCGTGCCTGCCGCGCGCTGTTTGTCGGATTAGAGCTGATCCGGAAAAGTGGGTACCGGTTTTCCGAAAAGATCATGCTCCAGCAAAATATTTAGAGCTTGGCTTCCGGCTTAGGGCCGGCGGGTTTCGGCTTGGTCGCGGGCTTCGCGGTTTGCGGATCCCAGCCGCCGGCCGGTGCCTTCACGTTGATCGCCTCGTCCGGCTGCGCGGTCGCGGTCCATTTCTGCGCCGCCGCCTGCGCCGCTTGGAGCGATTGCGCGTCGAGATGGGCGGCGATTTCGTCACGCTTCTTGCCGGCGTCGGCGTCGCCGCGATTTGCGGCAAGCGTGAACCACTTGTACGACTCGGGATAATTCTGCTCCACGCCGATGCCCCGGGCGTAGAGAATGGCGAGATTATATTGACTGTCGGTGATGCCGCGGTCGGCGGCCTTGCGGAACCACTGCGCGGCCGCTTTGTAATCGGCCGGGCCGTTGATGCCTTCGGCATAGAGCACGGCGAGATTGTGCATGGCCTTGCCGTTGCCCTTGTCGGCGGCGGCCGTGTAGAGGTCGCGCGCCTGGGCGAGATCTTTCTTGACGCCGATGCCTTTTTCATAGAGCCCGCCGAGGCGGAACTGTGCCGGCGGCAGCCCTTGATCGGCGGCGCGCTGCAGCCAATGCGCGGCTTGTTCGTTGCTCACGGCCACGCCGCGGCCCTCGGCGAAGCGGCTCGCGACTTCGTATTCGGCGGCCATATCGCCCGTGGCGGCTGCGGCGCGCAGCGTCGGTCCGCCGATGCTCGCCGGCAGTTTGTCGGCGTCTACCGCCGCCGGGACCGGAATCGGCTGGAACGGAGTTGCGCCTGCCGCCGGCATCATGTTCGGCGGCGCGCCTTTCGTCAGGGCGCCGGTGACGTCGGGTGATTCGGGCAGCGTCGACTGGCGTTGCGGCACCGCGGCCGGAGATGGATCGGGCTGCGCATTCGGAGTGATGTTCAGCGGCTGGCTCGGCGCGGCGTTCGGCGGCGTCGCGATCGAGCCGCCCGGGACCGGGAGCACAAGCGGGGCAGGCGTCGCTGCCGGCGCCGTCGTCGCGGAATCTTTTTCGAGCGGGACGTCGATGGATTGCTCCGGCAGCGGCGGCGGCGAAATCGCCGAACCGCCATTGTCCTGGAACATGTGCAGGACGACGTGCGCAAACAGCACGGCCACCACGACGGCGCCGCCGGCCACCAAGAGCCTGCGCATACGTGGCGACGAGGCGCTGGCTTGCAGCCGCTCTCTTTTTGCTTTGGCTTTGCGGTCGGGCTGCGCGGCGGCCGCGGCTTGCGCCGCCTTTCGCGCGGCGGCGATGAAATTCGGCTTGTCGTTCGGGTCGGCTGCGGCCGGCGGTGCGACCAGACTGGCGGCGGCTTCCGACGCGGCGATCCGATCGGCGGCGGACGGCAACGATCCGGATGATACGTTTCCGGATGATGCATTTCCAGATGATGTGCCACGCGAACCCGGCGTCGAACCGGGCTCCAGCGGATGATCCGGCGGCAGATTCGGATCGAGCGGCGTGCGCGGCGCAGCGGCGACCATGCGGCGTGGCGCAGCGTCGAACGAGCTTTCGCCCGCCCCCAGCAGGACGTCCGCCGCCGAAATGCTCATCGGCGCCGGCGCGATCGCCGCCGGCGTGGCCGGTGCGGGCGCAAGTGATGCGGATGCGGCCGATGTCGTTGTGGCTGGTACGGGCGCGGGCTTGGAGACGAACATCTCGGCCTTTGCCGGTTCCGTCTTTGCAGACTCTGCTTTTGCAAGGTCTGTTTTTGCCGAATCTGTTTTTGCCGAGTTTGTTTTTGCGGTGTCTGCCGTCGCCGTCTGCACTGGCGACGAAGCCGCAATCGGCTGCGCGAAAGTCTCGTGAATTCCGCTTTCGATCATCGCCAGCCGGTCGACGACATGTTCGACGGTGTCGTGAACCGCTTCGAGCAAATCTTGCGTGCGGCGGTCGCTACGCTTGATCTCGGCGACGTCGCGCTTGATGGCGTCGACTGTCGCTGGTTGGGCGACCGGCTGCGGCGGCGAGGTCAGCGCCGCCACGGCGCCGCGGCTGCGGGCTTCGTCGATATGCACGAGGAGATCGGCGAGGCCGCGCTCGACGGCTTCGAGATTGCCGAGGCGTGCGTCGGAGGCGTCAAGCCGCTTGATCAGCTGCGCGATGCGATCCTCGAGATGGCCGAGCGCGGCATGATCGGTGTGGGTGAGTTGCACCCATTCGAGCTTCTCGATCAGTCCGGTCAAGAGCTTTTCCAGCTCGCGCGGCACCGCATGGCCTGCTTCCGTCGAGGCGCTCAAGGCATCGGCCAGCGTGTCGAGCCGGCTTTGGAGCGCCGAAACCGCCTGTCCGGTCGCGGCGGTGTTGGCGAATTCGTCCACCTTCGCCGCCAGCGCGCGCACGTCTTCAGCGACTTTGGTCAAGGTGTCGTTGGAGGCGACATGAGAAACGATGCCGCGCAGTGCGGAGATCGCGGTCTCGAGCTGTTGCAGGGTCGCGGGGTCTTCTTTGCCGATGATGAGATCGATCTTTTGCGCGAGCGAGCGCACCGCTTCGTCGAAGCCGACCAGGTTCTCGGCCGGCGTCAGGTTGCGCAGCGCGTCGCGCACTTCGGCGAGGCCGCGTTCGAGCCCGGCCAGCGCCGAGGCATCGACACTTCCGGCGGTGCGGGAATGGTCGATGCGCTGCGCCAGCGCCTGCACTTCGATCTGCAGCAATTCCACCGCGTGGCGCGGCAGCGCCTCGGTGATCTGGCGGCCGATTTCGGCGAGCTCCTTGCGGAAGCTCGTTATGACCTCTTCGAAATTGTTGTTGGGCCGCAGCGTTTCGATCCGCGCCGTGATGCTGCGCAGCTGCTCTTCAAGATCGCTGCTCGGCCGCAGCGTCTCGATGCGCGTTGTGATATTGCGCAATTGCTCTTCGAGCTTGGAAATATCGAGGGCAGGCGCGGCCGGAACGCTCGGGGCCGGCGGCTCGACCGGTGCGCTCGGCGGCAGCGGGTGTGGCTGCCGCGAACCGAACGACATCGATGCGGGGGCCGCTTCCGGCTGCGGCGCCATAAACGGAACCGGTGCGTGCGGCGCCAAGGGAGGCGGCGGCTCGGTCTCGCCATAAAGCGTGCGCTGCCGTTCGGTGATTTCAGCGATTGCGTCATCGACTGAAAGCGCCGACACGGCGCGGCTCGCACCTTGCGGCCGGGCCGCCGGCATCGTCCGGTCGCGATGCGGTGCCGGCGGAGCGCCGGTCAGACGCTGTTCGTATCGCGGTGGTTCGTATCGCGGCGTTTCAGGTCGTGTCGTTTCATATCTTGTTGTTTCACGCCTTGGCGGTTCAGGTTGTGCGAGGCGCTCGAGCTGATGCGAGAGTTTGTCGAGCCGGGCATGGACTTCGCCCATTTCCGACCGCGCCCGCGCGGCCTGGCGCATTTCCTCGGTGCGCGCCGCTTCACGCATGGCCTGCCGCGATGCCTCGCGGGAGTCACCGCGCTGTCGCGCCGCCTCGCGCGCCCGGACCCCGGCGGCCTGCCGCTCCTCGTCGCGCGCGCGGGCGGCGGCTCGTGCCGCTTCGCGCAGCCGGGGACGGTCGCGGCCGGAATCGCGCTCCTGATCCGGATCGCGATCTTGCTCGCGGTCGCGTTCGAAATCCCGGCCTCGCTCAAAATCTCTGCCGCGGTTGCGGTTCCCGCGCCGGTCGCGGCTGTCGCCGCGCCCCGGATCCAAGCGGGGTTGCAAGCGCGGTTCCAGATCGGAGCCGAAAGTGGGTTCTAGACCGGGTTCCGCATCGTCGAAATGCGGCTGGCGGCGGGCTTCGCGACCGGCTTCGCGGCGCGGCGCGTCGTCGTCCGGTTCTCGCCGTGATTCGCGATTGCGGCGGCGGCCGCGATCGTCGTCTTCATCGGCAGAGGCGTAGCGGTCGCGCTCGTCGTCATCGTCTTCGGGCCGAATGACGTCGTTGAGCCATTCGCCGACCGACATGCCGGATTGGCGCGCGGCGTCGCGGGCGGCTTCGCGCGCTTCTGGACGGAGGCCTCTCAGATTCCACGGACCGCCAGATTTCATTGCGCGCCCAAATCACTTCGAGAGGAGCGGCATAGCCCAGTCTTTGGCCCTGTCTTTGAGCTGTGTGGCTCGGTAACAGACGAGAGAGAGGGCGCGTCGTCCTCAAGTGCCGACTTTTCAGGAATAGAGTAAACAAGCGGTTAAGGACCGGGCCGGGCCGGTTAAGAATGCGCCATTTGGCGCCGGTCGCGGGGCGGAAACCGGGGCCGAAACCCGGGCCGAAATCCAGGCCGAAGCCAGGCTCCCAATCGGCCCAATCGGCCATCGTCGGTCTGTCGTGAATCAGCTAGCCTATGAGCCGGCCGCGGGCGTCGGGAGGACGACATCATGCCGAGCTACAAAGCTCCGGTTGACGACGTCATGTTCCTGTTGAGCGACGTGTTCCATATCGATCGCTACAACAATCTGCCCGGTTTCGCCGAAGCCACGCCCGATCTGATCGAAGCCGTGCTCGGCGAAGCGGCGAAATTCTGCGAAGACGTCCTCACCCCGCTCAATCGTGTCGGCGACAAGGAAGGCTGCCGCCGCAACGCCGACGGCAGCGTGACGACGCCGACCGGGTTCAAGGCCGCCCACAAGCAGTTCACGGAAGGCGGCTGGCTCGGCCTTGCGGCGCCGCCGGAATTCGGCGGTCAGGGTCTGCCGACGGTGATCGCGCAGGCGGTCAGCGAATTCGTCTGCTCCGCCAACATGGCCTTCTCGATGTATTCCGGCCTGACCCAGGGCGCGATTGCGGCGCTGTTCACCCATGCGTCGGCGGAACAGAAGGCGCTGTACCTGCCCAGGCTGGTCAGCGGCGAGTGGGCCGGCACGATGAATCTCACCGAGCCGCAATGCGGCACCGATCTCGGCCTGGTGCGCACGCGCGCGACGCCGCAGCCGGACGGCAGCTACAAGATCGTCGGCACCAAGATATTCATATCCGCCGGCGAGCACGATCTGGCGCCGAACATCGTGCATCTGGTGCTGGCGCGGATCGACGGCGCGCCGGCAGGCACCAAGGGCATCTCACTGTTCCTCGTTCCGAAATTCCTGCCGGCGGCGGCGGACGGCGGCATCGGCGTACGCAATGCAGTGAGCTGCGGCTCGCTCGAGGAGAAAATGGGCATTCACGGCAATGCCACCTGCGTGATGAATTACGATGGCGCAGCCGGCTGGCTGGTAGGCGAGGCCAATCGCGGCCTGCAAGCCATGTTCGTCATGATGAACGAGGCGCGGCTCAATGTCGGCCTGCAGGGTCTGGCGCTGTCGGAAGTCGCCTATCAGAACGCCGCGGCTTACGCGAAGGAGCGCCTCGCCGGACGCGCGCTGACCGGCGCGAAATTCCCGCAACAGCCGGCCGATCCCATCATCGTGCATCCGGATGTGCGCCGCATGCTGATGAATATCCGCGCCTTCAACGAAGCGGCGCGGGCGCTGGTGCTTTGGACGGCGCTGAAAAGCGATATCGCGCATCGCGCGCCAGACGCCAAGGACCGCCAGGCGGCCGACGATCATCTCGGCCTGATCACGCCGGTGATCAAAGGCGTGCTCACCGATCAGGGCTTTGCCAATACGGTTGCCGCGCAACAGGTGTTCGGCGGCCACGGCTATATCGCCGAACACGGCATGGAACAGTTCGTGCGCGATGCGCGCATCGCCATGATCTACGAGGGCGCCAACGGCGTCCAGGCGCTCGATCTGGTCGGCCGCAAACTGCCCAAGGACGGCGGCCGGGCGCTGCGGGCTTTCTTCGGCGAAGTTGCAGCCTATATCAAAGAGCACGGCGCGGATGCGGCGATGTCGCCCTATGTGACGCCGCTCGGCAAGGCGCTCGGCGAATTGCAAGAGGCGACCATGTGGTTCGTGCAGCATGCGATGGCCAGTCCGGAAAATGCCGGCGCCGGCGCCACCGATTACATGCACCTCTTCGGCCTGGTCGCGCTCGGTTATATGTGGTGCCTGATCGCGCAAGCGGCGCAAGCGGCGCAGGCGAAAGCAGGCGACCATGGGAGCGACAATGGGAGAATGGCGCAGCGGCTGACGACGGGACGGTTTTTCATGGAACGCATTTTGCCGGCCTCGGGCGCGCATCTCGCCCGTATCAAAGCCGGCGCGGAGAGCACCATGGCATTGCCGGTGGAGGCATTCTAACCTTGATATATCGGCGTCGCCCCCGCGGCAGCGGGAACTCATAATCCTGGTCGAGGTTATGGATTCCCGCACCCGCGGGAAGGACGAGGGGACGGAGAGGAATTCATGCCCGAGGCTTTCATCTACGATCACGTGCGCACGCCGCGCGGCCGCGGCAAAGCGGACGGCGCGCTGCACGAGGTCACCGCGCTCAATCTCGCGGCGCAGGCGCTCGGCGAAATCAAGACGCGCAACGATCTCGACACGGCTCTGGTCGATGACGTGGTGATGGGCTGCGTCGATCCGGTCGGCGAGGCCGCCGCCGATATCGCGCGCACTGCGGCTTTGGTCGCCGGTTTCGGCGACAGCGTCGCCGGCGTGCAGATCAACCGCTTTTGCGCCTCGGGTCTTGATGCGGTGAATTTCGCATCGGCGCAGGTCATGTCCGGGCAGCAGCAAATGGCGATCGGCGGCGGCGTCGAATCGATGAGCCGCGTCGGCATCGGCGCGGCCGGCGGCGCCTGGGCGATGGATCCGTCGATCGCGGTCGCGCATTATTTTCTGCCGCAAGGCATTTCCGCCGATCTGATCGCGACCAAATACGGATTCTCCCGCGACGATGTCGATGCTTATGCGGTCGAGAGCCAGAAGCGCGCGGCGGCGGCTTGGGACGACGGCCGCTTCGACCGCTCGGTGATGAAGGTCAAAGACGTCAACGGGCTCACCATCCTCGCCAAGGACGAGCACATGCGGCCGGGCACGACCATGCAGTCGCTGGCTTCGCTCAAACCCTCCTTCACGCAGATGGGCGAGCTTGGCGGTTTCGATGCGGTCGCGATCCAGGCTCATCCCGACGTCGAATTCGTCAACCACGTCCATCATGCCGGCAACTCCTCCGGCATTGTCGACGGCGCCGCCGCGGTTCTGATCGGCAACAAAGAGTTGGCGCAGAAGACCGGATTGAAAGCGCGCGCCCGGGTGCGCGCCTTCGCCAATATCGGCTCCGATCCGGCTTTGATGCTGACCGGCCCGGTCGATGTCACCGAAAAGGTTCTCAAATCCGCCGGCATGAAGATTTCCGACATCGATCTGTTCGAGGTCAACGAGGCCTTCGCTTCGGTGGTGCTGCGCTATCTGCAGGCCTTCGAGCTTGATCCCGCCAAGGTCAATGCCAATGGCGGCGCCATCGCGCTCGGCCATCCGCTCGGCGCCACCGGCGCGATGATCCTCGGTACGCTGATCGACGAGCTCGAGCGGCGCAATCTCTCGACCGGCCTCGTCACCCTGTGCATCGGTGCCGGCATGGGCACCGCGACCATCGTCGAGCGCGTTTAACTTTTGAGCCGCAAGAGAGTGCAATGCCTAAAATCGATATCAGCAAGATACCGACCGACGCCCGCACCGGTTATCCGCCGCCCTATGACCGCGTCGTTGTCGGCCGCGAGCGCAAACGGCTCGGCGATGCGGCGGGTCTCGACCAGTTCGGCGTCAATCTCACGACGCTGAAGCCCGGCGCAGCGTCGGCGCTGCGGCACTGGCACGAGCGCGAAGACGAATTCGTCTATGTGCTCGAAGGCGAACTGGTGCTGATCGAGGATGCCGGCGAGACGCCGCTCGAGGCCGGCGATGCCTGTGGCTTCAGGGCCAATAGCGGCAACGGCCATCATCTCGTGAACAGATCGGACCGCAGCGCGGTCTATCTCGAAGTCGGCACGCGCTCAAAGCATGAGCGCGTCGAATATCCCGAGGCCGATCTCGCGGTCGTGCGCGACGATAAGGGTACGCGCTACACGCACAAGAACGGCGATCCCTATGAGTGAGAGCATGAGCAAGAAACCGGCCTTCACCAAATTCCAGCTCGACGTCGATGGCGACGGCATTGCGCTCGTGACCTGGGATGCGCCCGGCGCGACGATGAATCTCATCGACACGACGATGATCGCCGAACTTTCGGCGCTTGTCGAGCAGATCGCCGCCGAGGCCAAGATCAAGGGCGCTGTGATCACCTCGGGCAAGGACACGTTTTGCGCCGGCGCCGATCTGACGATGCTGGAGAGCTTAAGCCGCACCTTCAAGGATCTGGTGGCGGCGCAGGGTGAAGAAGCGGCAAACACGCGGCTGTTCGAGGAAAGCCGCAAACTGTCGCAGCTCTATCGCCGCATCGAGACTTGCGGCAAGCCGTGGGTCGCCGCGATCAACGGCGCGGCGCTTGGCGGCGGCTTTGAACTGGCGCTAGCCTGCCACCGCCGCATCGCCGCCGATAATCCGAAAACGCGGGTCGGCCTGCCTGAGGTCAAGGTCGGTCTGTTTCCCGGCGCCGGCGGCACGCAACGCGTCGCGCGGATCTTGCCGCCGGCGGACGCGCTGCAATTGCTGCTCAAGGGCGATCAGCTGCGGCTTGATCGCGCCAAGACGTTGAAACTCGTCGATGCCGTGGTCCCACCGGGCGATCTCATCAAGACGGCGAAGGACTGGATCAAATCCGGCAGCAATGGCAATGCGCCATCAGATAAAGCGCCATTGGACAAAGCGCCTTGGGACGTCGAAGGCTTCAGACTGCCGGGCGGCCCGGTTTATTCCAAGGCCGGATTGAATACGTTTCCGCCGGCCAACGCGATCTACCGGCGCGAGACCTACGACAATTATCCCGCCGCTCACGCCATCATGCAGGTCGTCTATGAGGGCCTGCAATTGCCGATGGATGCGGCTTTGCGCGTCGAGTCGCGCTGGTTCGCCAAAGTCCTGCGTTCGCCGGAAGCCGCCGCAATGATCCGCTCGCTGTTCGTGTCGATGCAGGACCTCAATCGCGGCGTGCGCCGCCCGGCCGATGTGCCGGCGAAGCAGTTGAAGAAGATCGGCGTGCTGGGCGCGGGCTTCATGGGCGCCGGCATCGCCTATGTCTCGGCGCTCGCCGGGCTTGAAGTGGTGCTGGTCGACCGCGATCCGGAAAGCGCCGAGAACGGCAAGGCGCATGCGGAAAAGCTCATCAACGAGCAGATCAAGCGCGGCGCTGCGAGCGCGGCCGATGGCGAGCTTGTGCTGTCGCGCATTACGCCCACCGCCGACTTTGTCGAATTGAAGGGTTGCGAGCTTGTCGTCGAGGCGGTGTTCGAGGACCGCAAGGTCAAGGAAGAGGTGATTTCGCGAACGCAGAACGTGATCGGCGACAAGGCGATCTTCGGCTCGAACACCTCGACGCTGCCGATCACCTCGCTCGCCGCGGCTTTCAAGGATCACTCGCGCTTCATCGGCATTCATTTCTTTTCGCCGGTCGAGCGCATGATGCTGGTCGAGATCATCATGGGCAAGGAAACCGGCGATGAGGCGCTCGCCACCGCGCTCGATTACGTGCGCACGATCCGCAAGACGCCGATCGTCGTCAACAACTCGCGCGGTTTCTACACCTCGCGCGTGGTCGGCACCTATCTGCGTGAGGGCCATTTGATGCTGATGGAGGGCCTGCCCGCGGCTTTGATCGAGAATGTCGGCCGCATGGCCGGTATGCCGGTCGGGCCGCTTGCGCTCAACGACGAGGTCGCCGTCGATCTGGCCTGGAAAATCCTCAAGGCCACCGAGGCTGATCTCGGGCCGAAAATGGTCGACCCACGGCAGAAGACGCTGCTCGAGGAGATGGTGGAGAAGCGCGGCCGGCTTGGCCGCAAGAACGGCAAGGGCTTTTACGATTACCCGCAGAACGGGCCGAAGCGGCTGTGGCCGGGGCTTGCCGACCTGCAGCCGAAAAGGATCGATCCCGACACCGTCGATCCGCGGCGCCTCGGGCAGCGGCTGTTGGCGATCCAGGCGCTGGAATCCGCCCGCTGCATCGAGGAGAAGGTCGTCGCCGACATGCGCGAGGCCGATGTCGGCTCCATTCTCGGCTTCGGCTTTGCGCCTTTCACCGGCGGCACCATTTCCTATATCGACGGCATGGGGACCAAGGCCTTTGTCGATCTTTGCAACGATCTCGCCGCAACCTGCGGCGAACGCTTCAAGCCGGGTGCGCTCTTGCTCGACATGGCCAAGACCGGCGATACGTTCTACCGCCGTTTCCCGCCGCCGCAGCGTAAAGCCGCTGCCTAATGGCCGTAGCAACGGGGGTTTTGCATAAGGGCCGGTGCCCAGCTCCGACCCTTTTGCATGGGGATTCGCCGCATTACCTAAGAGTTGTCGTTAACCGCTGTTGGGGCCCTGTCGGGCTGCATTGCTCTCCTCCGCACGCCGCGTGTAAGGTCGCGGCCGTTTTTTCCGGGACCCTGCATGGCACGTGATCAAGTCGACCTGACGCCGCTCCAACGGCGCGACGATCTCGTGGAGTGGATTGCCCAGGGCGTCAAAGCCAGATCGCAATTCCACATCGGCACTGAGCACGAGAAATTCGTGTTCGCGCTGGAGGGGCACCGTCCGGTGCCCTACGAGGGCCAGCGCGGCATTCGCGCGCTGCTCGAGGGCATGGAGCATCTGCTCGGCTGGCAGCCCATCATGGAAGGGCCGAACATCATCGGCCTGTTCGACGTCACCGGCGGCGGCGCCATCTCGCTCGAGCCCGGCGGCCAGTTCGAACTGTCCGGCGCGCAAGTCGAAACCATTCACCAGACGTCCGGCGAATTGATGGCGCACCTGGCGCAGGTGCGCGAGGTGGCTCGCCCGCTGCATATCGGATTTCTCGGGCTCGGCATGACGCCAGATTGGACGCGCGCCGAGATCCCGAAAATGCCGAAGGGCCGCTACAAGATCATGACCGCCTATATGCCGAAGGTCGGCACGCTCGGCCTCGACATGATGTATCGCACCTGCACGGTGCAGACCAATCTCGACTTCTCCTCCGAAGCCGACATGGTCAAGAAGCTGCGGGTGTCGATCGCGCTGCAGCCGATCGCGACGGCTTTGTTCGCCAACTCGCCGTTCACCGATGGCAAGCCCAACGGCTTCCTGTCGTTCCGCTCGGAAATCTGGCGCGATACCGACAATGCACGGGCCGGCATGCTGCCGTGGGTGTTCGAGCCGGGCATGGGCTTCGAGCGCTGGGTCGATTACGCGCTCGACGTGCCGATGTATTTCGTCAAGCGCGGCGACACTTATATCGACGCGTCGGGGCAATCGTTCCGCGATCTGATGATGGGCAAATTGCCGGCGCTGCCGGGCGAACTGCCTACGCTCTCGGACTGGGCCAACCACATGAGCACGACCTTCCCGGAAGTGCGGCTCAAGCGCTATCTGGAAATGCGCGGCGCCGATTCGGGGTCGCTGCCGAATCTCCTGGCGCTGCCGGCGCTGTGGGTCGGTCTTCTCTATGACGACGTGTCGCTCGATGCGGCCTGGGATATCGCCAAAGTCTGGACCGCGGAAGACCGGCAAAAGCTGCGTGACGATGTGCCCAGGCTCGGTCTTGCCGCCAAGATCCAAGGCCGCACGGTGTTTGAAATCGCGAGCGAGGTTCTGAAACTTGCGCGCTCAGGCCTCGCGCGGCGCAAGCATTTCGATTTGAGCGGCCAGGACGAGACGCGCTATCTCGACGTGCTTGATGACCGGCTCGCGCGGGGCACCACGCCGGCGCAGGAACTGCTGGCGAAATATCACGGCCCGTGGGGCGGATCCGTCGATCCGATCTATAGCGAAGAAGCTTACTAGCGCCTCATCTCGTGATGACGTAGACGCGGCGCGCTTCGGCGACAGCTTGATTGCAGCTCGCGGCGTCACCCGCGGCGTCCGCTCTCTTGGCGTGGTCGATGGCGGCGACGCCGTCTTCGTCTGCGGCCTGTTCGGCCAGCGCCACGGAGCCGGGGGTCGGCTGATGATGAAGCTGCGCGCCGACGGATTGCGCGTCGGTTGGACCCGACTGTGGGCCGGGAATGCTTGTGGCGACCCGCTGTTCAAGTTGCGCAATCTGCTCCGTGCATGGCCCGGCGAAAGCCGCGACCTGGTCGCAGAGCAGAGCCGTGCTCGTCGTCAAGGCAAGCAATATGGGATGGATAGATCGTGCGCCGGCGCCGGCCATGACAGCCTCCCGCAGCGTGGGAATGACCCCAAAGAAACTTGGCAGTCCGTTGGAAGTTCCGCCGAGCGCCGTCAGAGCGACAATAAATTCGACCCGACAGTTTCGCTCTAGCGTTTCAGTCTCCAAGTTCGAACAGCCGCCGGGCTTCGACCAGCGCCCGAACGCATTCTTTGATATTGCCGTCTTTGTCGGCTTTCCTTGCCAAGTCGATCACGGCGTTGCCGTCTATGTTGCGGGCATGTAGAGCTTGCATCACCGTTTCGAGCGT
This sequence comes from uncultured Alphaproteobacteria bacterium, assembly GCA_963746715.1. Taxonomy (GTDB): domain Bacteria; phylum Pseudomonadota; class Alphaproteobacteria; order Rhizobiales; family Xanthobacteraceae; genus BOG-931. Next base: position 754,712 of record CAVVCW010000015.1, read on the forward strand.
CGGCTGGCGATGAAGCTGGGCATCGAGGGATTGCGGTAGAATCGGGCCGAACATCCAATCCGGCGTGTCCGCGATCTGACGTTCGACCTGTATGATCCGTGTCGTACACGGCCCGGCCAGAGCAGCGCCGTTGCCGCAGAGCAAAAGGGCGCTCACGCTCAAGGCGAGGAGGCTACCATAAAAAGATCGGCCGCCGAATGTGGTCCGCGCGCCTGATCCGTTGCGGACACTCGCGATCCCGCGAACCGCGACGTTCATGGTGACCTCCCGCAGCTGAAAAATGACGTCAATCAATCTAAAAATGATTGTGAAATTCCGTCAGTTATTCCAGCGCCGAAATTATCGTTCGACACACCACGCAAACGCACCATAATAATTGTAATAATTTATTAGAACGGCAGCTCGGAGTTTGACTGACGCATGGCATCATCCGTTAATGCTATGCTCTGCGCGCTGCTCGCGGCTGCGTTCTGGCCGGTGCTCGGCTACAGCATCGCGCGCCATATCTTGCCGCGCGGACTAGCGGCTGGCGCCGGTCCCGTCGTGGGCTGGGCTGTCTTCAGCGCGGCGACGCTGCCGATCCTGACGCTGATCGGCTTCACGACATCGACGGTCGTTGTTGCCGGCGTGCTGTGTCTTCTCGGCAGCTTTTTCCTGCTGGCGATGCGGCGACGCCAAGAGGTCCAAGCGGCCGATGCCGGGCCGGCAATTCCGCCATGGGCCTTTGCCGCCGCTGCGATACTCGCCGCCGGACCTGCCGCAGCGCTGATGCCGAAAATATCCGCGGCCGGCGTGCAACTCGCCGATCCGATTTTCGATCACGCGAAGATCGCCATCGTCGATGCGATGGTGCGGCAGGGCCTGCCGCCGGTCAATCCCGTCTTCGCCTCCGGTCGGCTGGTCTACTACTACCTCTGGCATTTCAGCGCGGCGGAACTGGCGCTCGCGCTCCGCGTCACCGGCTGGGAAGCCGCGATCGGCCTCACCTGGTTTACTGCCTTTGCTTCGCTCGCTGTGACGATGGGCATCGCCGTCTGGCTCAGCAAAAAACCCGGCGCGGCAGTCCTGGTTGTGCTCCTGGCCGCCACGGCATCGCTGCGCGTCACGCTCAGCTGGATATTCGGCTCCTACGAACTGACGCCGCTCATGCAGCAGCCGACGGGCTTTGCCGGCTGGCTGTTTCAGGCGGCTTGGGTGCCGCAGCATCTGATGGCGGCGTCGTGCGTCGTCGCGGCAATGCTGCTGCTCATTGCCGAGGTGCAGCGGCAATCCCTGCCGCGACTTTTGACGCTGGCCTTGGTCGTCGCCGCCGGTTTCGAGAGCTCGACCTATGTCGGCGGCGTGACGTTCGCGCTCACGGCCGTGTTCGCCGCGCCGATCTTGCTGGCCGGCGTTGCGCCGAAGCAGCGGATTCGCTTTGCGGCCGGCCTGTTCATGGCGGCACTGCTGGCCGCCGCGCTCGCGGCGCCGTTCATCCGCGACCAGATCGCCAATGTGGCGGCGCGCGGCGCCGATCATCCGATCGCCGTGAGCCCGTTCGAAGTGCTTGGCGACACGGTCCCGCTGCCGCTGCGCCGCCTGCTCGATCTGCCGGCCTATTGGCTCCTGCTGTTGCCGATCGAATTTCCCGCGGTCTTTGCCGCGGGCGCGCTCGCGCTCGTGGTGACGTTGAGTCGCGCCGCGCCGGGCGTGGACAAGACCGCCGCCATGGTCTTTGCGGCGCTGACGCTGACCGGCCTTTGCATGTCATGGCTTCTGGTGTCCACTGTCGGCGACAACAGCGACCTCACTTTGCGCGCGGTTCTGCCCGCCACGCTGATTCTGCTCGCGGCGGCGGCCGCGGGAATGCTGATGGCGTCGCGTTGCCGCGCATTGATCGCCGCACTCGCGCTTGCCGGCCTTGCGCTGAGCCTGCCGGATACCGCGCGGATGCTGGCATCGAATATCGAAGGTACGCCGCAGCCTGACGAAGCGTTATTGGCGCAGTCACCGGATTTGTGGGCGGCGGTGCGCCGCTACGCGCCGCCAAACGCGCGGGTCGCCAACAATCCGCTCTATCTGGAAGATCTGACGCCTTGGCCGGTGAATATTTCCTGGGCGCTCTTGGCCGATCGCGGCTCGTGCTTTGCCGGGCGCGAAATGGCGCTGGCCTTCGCGCCGCTGCCGCCGGAGCGCCGCGAAGCAATCAATGCGCAATTCATCCACGTCTTCGCTGGAGAAGGCACACCGGACGATGTGACCGCCATGGCGAAAGATTATGGCTGCGACGTTGTCGTCGTCGTGCCGCAGGACGGGGCTTGGGACAAGGATCCGTTCGCCGCAAGTTCGTCATATCGCCTCGCGGAATTTCGCGAGGGCCGCTGGCGCATTTATGCGAAAGTTAACTAGATGCCCGCGAACCAATTGAAGCCCTGCTTGCTCCAAAAGGTTTCGCGAAAATCATTGCTGACCTCGATCGCCTTGATCCACTTCGCGTTCTTGTAGCCGAGCTTGGTCGAGGTGCGCAGCCGCAGCGGATAGCCGAACGGATCGGCGAGAATGTCGCCGGCATATTTAGTGGCGAGCAGCGTCTGCGGATGCAGCGCCGTCGCCATGTCGATGCTTTCGGTATAGTCGTCGTTGCAGATGAAATAGACGTATTTCGCGGTCGTGTCGGCGCCGATGCGCTCGAAGAAGCGGCGCAGGTTCACGCCCGACCATTGGCCGATATAGTCCCAGCCCTCGACGCAGACATGGCGGATGATGATTTCCTGTTGCGGCAGCTGATAGATCTGCTGCGCGGTCCAGGGTTGCTTGTTGGCGATGCGGCCGGCCAATTCGAGCTTCCAGCTGGCGCCGTCGACCGGCTTGACGTCCTCGATGTCGTAATAGGCATTGAAGCGCGCCGGCTTGACCACCTGCGAGGGACTGAAGGTCGGCGCCAGATGGTCGGGGCGGAAAATCGTTTCCTGGACGCCGTCGTTCCAGGCCGAGACCGCGCGCAGCACCTTCTGCACCGAATCGTTCTCGGTGACGTCGCAGCCGGTCAGCATGGTGAGCGCGCCGAGGCTGACCGCGCCGCGCAAAAGGCCGCGGCGATTGATGTCTTCGACGAGCTTGCGGTTCTCTTTGAGTACGCTTTGGTCGATCCGCTTGTGCGGCCGAAACAAGGATCGCGTCCGAGACTGAAACATCGTTGCGCCCCGCGCAGGTTGATGATCGGTGAAAGTGTCGAAAGTATCAGTGCGGCGTTTTGATTTCGGAGGCGCCGCTTTGCGCCCCGTCATCGACAATCGGGCCGCCGGTCAGCATGGCGACAAGGCTTTGCGGCACCAGCAATGCCAGCGACACATGGACCACGATGAAAGCAACGATCGCCGACATGCAGAGGAAATGAACGAGGCGGATGGTCTGGAACGTGCCGAACAGCGCCGCTAGCTCGGAGAATTGCACCGGTTTCCACAGCGCCAGCCCGGAAATCACGATGGTGATGCCGACCAGCATCACGCCGAGATAGAGGATTTTCTGCACCGCGTTGTAATGGGTCAGATCGTCGTGACGCAGCTGAAAGCGCAAGGCTTCGCCGACGGTGACGAGAATCTCACGGATCGAGACCGGAAACAGCTTGCGGCGGAAGCGGCCGGTGGCGATGCCGTAGGTGAGATAAGTGAGCCCGTTCAGCACGAAAATCCACATGCCGAAGAAATGCCATTGCAGCCCGTGCTGCGCCCATTTGCCGATCACTAGAGCGTCGGGGAAGTGCAAAAAGCCGAAGATCACGTCGTCGTTATAAATCTTCCAGCCGCTGCCGATCATGATGAAAATCGCCACCGCATTGGTCCAATGCATGATGCGAAGCGGCAGGGGATGCAGGCGGTGGGGGAGGTGCGTTGCAGGAGGCGCTGCGGACGTGACGGCCGGCATCGACATGGGTGATCCCCGATCGTTTCCATAAGTGCGAACATGAGCAACGACATAAGTGCGGACATGAACACAGAACTGTAATACCGGTCTTGTATGAGCGATATTGATTCGCGAAATGGGCTGCGCAGATTTCTGCACACGACTTCTTGAGACGACTTTCGGACACTACGGTTGCAAAGTGGTGTCCGCAACAAACGATGCTTCACAAATTCGCGGGTCGTTTTTGATCGGGAGCTTGCAGCAGTGAAATTGCAATTGATCGCGTCGACTTTTGTCGTTGGCGCGGCCACCGTGGTTTCCGCCGCCGGCGCGACGTCCCGCGATGAGGCCGTGGGTGGCGCCATCGTCCTGGCGCAGGCCAATATTCCGCCCACCGGGATGGGCGACGAAGATATGGCCATGGCCGCCGCCAATATGGCCGCGGAAGAGCGCATGAAACGGCGCTATCCGCAGCCCATCCGCGTCGGGGCGCTGGTCGGCGCGCGCGTCAGCGACAATGACAGCCGCACCATCGGCTACGTCCGCCAAGTGGTGCGGACGCCGCAAGGCAAGATCGATGTCGTCGTCGATTGCTGCGGCTGGTTCGGCTGGGGCGCACGTCCGGTGGCGGTGCCGATCGCGGTGCTCGGCATCTTCGGGCGCGAAGTGGCTTCGCTTGACATGCCGCGCAGCGATTATTCAAGCGCGCCGGCATGGCGGGGCGCGGCGGATGAGACCGTGCTGCCGAATGACGACATAGTCCAAATCGCACTGGCGCGGCGCTGATCGCGCGCCGCGATCACGACTTGGTGAAGCGGATAACTTTTTGGTGTTTGGCGAATTGTACTGCGTGAGACGGAAGTGACTGGCGCTTTGCGGGCCGCTTTGGCAAGCAGGGCGCTGTATCGTTTTATCGGTTGCGTCTCATCGTTTGCATCAGGGGCATTGCATGGATCGCGCGGATCGATTTCGAGACAGGATCCAGCTTGAATTTAAAATCGGCTGAATCCCAATCGGCCAAATTGGCGCCGGGTCACTCCGGTCCTGCCTTTTGCGGCATCGCGTTCATGGCGAAAGCGTCGGTTCCCGGGCGCGCCAAGACGCGGCTGGTGCCGCCGCTCACGTTCGACGAAGCGGCAAATCTCAACACCGCTTTTCTGCGCGACGTCGCCGACAATGTGCTGCTGGCCGCGCATCACGCCGCGCCGCATGCCGGAATTGCCGGCTATGCGGCTTACGGTCCGCCCGGCAGCGAGGAATTCTTCCGCTGCACCTTGCCCGGATCGATCGGCCTGATCGGCGCCTGGCAGCCGAATTTCGGCGATTGCCTGTTTCAGACCATTGCGCAGATTCTCGCGCGCGGACACGGCTCAGCCGTCGTACTCAATGCCGATAGTCCGACCTTGCCGACCGCGCTTTTGATCGAGACCGCCGACGCGCTGGCGCGGCCGGGCGACCGCGCGGTGCTCGGACCCTCGAGCGACGGCGGCTATTACCTGCTCGGGCTCAAAGCCGCGCATCGCGCCATGTTCGATAATATCGAGTGGAGCACCGAGCGCGTCGCCGAGCAGACCCGGGAGCGCGCGCGAGAGATCGGGCTTGAGCTTCACACTTTGCCGCTCTGGTATGATGTCGACGACATCGACGGCCTGCGCCGTCTTTACGGGGAGCTTTACGGCGAAGCTTTTGCCATGCCGCGGCTCGCGCCGCATTCGCCGCATTATGCCAATGAGACGGCGAAGCTGATGGCCGAATTGTCGCGCGATCACGATTTCGGCGCCCGTATCGAGAAGGTGCTGCGTGTCGCGGGCGCAGGCGCCTGAACCGGGCGCAAGCCGCAACGAAGCAAAGATCTGGGGCGAGGAACACAATGCAGACGGCAACGACAAAACAGGCGATCGATCCCAAGCGCTATTTCGAAAGCGTCAAAGCCGACAGCGAGGTCCCGGAACACGAGCCGGTCTGTCTCTATCTGGAGACGACAAACCGCTGCAATCTCTTGTGCACGACCTGTCCGCGCACCTACGAGGAGCTCGAGCCGCCGGCCGATATGAGCTGGGATCTGTTCACCTCCATCGTCGATCAGATCCCGCGGCTCGAACGCGCCGTATTGCACGGCGTCGGCGAGCCGATGCTGGTGAAGCATCTGCCGCGCATGGTGCGCTATCTCAAGGATCGCGGCACCTATGTCCTGTTCAACACCAACGGCACGGTGCTCAACGAGAAGAACGGCCGGGCGCTGATCGAGGCCGAGCTCGACGAGCTGCGGGTTTCGTTCGATGCCTCGAATCCGGAATCCTATCGCGTCATTCGCGGCAAGAATTATTTCAACCGCATTCTGAAAAACGTGAAGGCGTTCCGCGAGCTGCAGGAGCGCGAGGGTCACGTCAAGCCGCGGGTCTCGGCCTGGCTCACCGGCCTGCGCGAGACCATCGAGGAATTGCCCGATTTCGTCCGCGTCGCGGCCGAAACCGGCGTCAAGGAAGTGCATCTGCAGCGGCTGGTTTTCTTCAAGGATGACGCCATCGGCCTGGCGCGGCCGGACCAAGCGCTCTACGAGCAGCTCTCCGGCGCCGAGACGGTCCATATCGATCGTGCGGCGGAACTGGCGAAGTCGCTCGGCATCACCTTCAGCGCATCGGGTGGCGCTTCCGAGCCCGGCGTCAGCCTCAAGCGTCACGATAACGGCACACCCGATTCTAGCACGCCCTGGTCGATGTGCCGCAGGCCGTGGACGGTGATGTATTTCACCGCCAATGGCCGCGCGCTGCCGTGCTGCATCGCGCCGTTCTCGCAGCGCGGCTACGAGAACTACACGCTCGGCGACGCCACCCAGCAGACGCTCCGCGACATCTGGACCGGCCCGGCTTATGCGAGCTTCCGCAAGGCGCTGTTGTCGAATACGCCGCCGCAGGCCTGCGCGGGCTGCGGCTTGCGGTGGAGCCTCTGATTATGCCGCGGAACGGCGGTGCGTCGGTTGGCGGCGTCACCGTCGTTATTCCGACCTTCAATGAAGCGGACTCGATCGGCGCCGTGATCGCCGAATTGCCGCGCGATGTGGTTACGCGCATTATCGTCGTCGATGGCGGCTCCGGCGACGGCACGCCGGAACGGGCGCGGGCCGCCGGCGCCGAAGTGATCCCGGTCGGCCGCGGCTACGGGCTTGCCTGCCTGACCGGCGCGCAGGCGGCGGGCGCAGACGACATTATCGTCTTCATGGATGGCGACGGCGCCGACGATCCGTCAAACATTGCGGCGCTGATCGATCCCATTGCCCGGGGCGATTCCGACTTCGTCATCACCTCCCGCGCGCGCGGCGCGCGCGAGCCGGGCAGCATGGCATGGCACCAGATCCTTGCCGGGCACATTGCCGGCGTTCTGACCAAGCTTCTTTACGGCGTGCGCTACACCGATATGTCGGCATTCCGCGCTATCCGCCGCGAAACCCTGCTCGGGCTCGGCATGCGCGAGCTCACCTATGGCTGGAATCTGGAAATGCAGATGCGGGTGGCGCGCGCCGGATTGCGGGTGCTGGAATTGCCGGCCGGTTACCGGCGGCGGCTCGGCGGTGAATCCAAGGTCGCCGGCTCGTTGCGCGGCTCGGTACGGGCCGGCGCCAAAATCATGTCGACTTTCGCGCGCGTCGCCACCGAGCCGATGCGCGAGCGCGTTTCCTAGAGCAAGATCACGCTCAAATCAAAAATCTAGACGCTACACCGCGACCTTGCTCAGGAAGCCGTCGACGCTGTCGCGCAGACTGTCGGCGGCTTTTTCCACGGCGTTCGACGCTTTCAGCACTGTATCCGCGGAACTGTGCATATCGGAAATCGCGGTCGAGACTTTTTGCAAAACGCCGACCACCGACCGCGTGCCGCTCGCCGCGGCGGTGACATTGTCGGAGATTTCGCCCGTCGCCGCATTCTGCTGCTCGACCGATGTCGCGATCGCCGAAGTGAACAGCCGGATTTCCTCCATGCGGCTCGTGATGCTGCCGATGGCGCGCACGGCGCTTTGCGTCGAGGACTGCACCGCATTGATTTGCGCGGCGATGACGTCGGTGGCCTTGGCGGTCTGTACCGCGAGCGCCTTGACCTCGGAGGCGACCACGGCAAAGCCCTTGCCGGCGTTTCCGGCCCGCGCCGCTTCGATCGTGGCATTGAGCGCCAGCAGATTGGTCTGCCCGGCCACGCTTTGGATGAGCTTGACGACGTCGTTGATCTTCTGCGCCGACTGCGCAAGCTCGCTGATGACTGTGTTCGTCGTTTGCGCTTCCGCGGTGGCGGCGCCGACCACATCGCTGGCGCTGACCAGCTGACGGTTGATCTCGGCGATCGATTTCGACAACTCGTCGGCAGCGGCGGCCGCGCTTTCGACCCCATTGAAGGCATCGTTCGAGGTGCGTACCGCGCCCGTCGTCTGCGCGGTGGTGTCGTTCGACATGGTCGACAGCGCCGTGGCGGTCGATTTCATCGTCGCGACGCTTTCTGTCACCGTCTTGAGCACGCCTTCGACGCTGCCGCGAAACCAGCCGATGGCATCCTCGACTACGGCGCGGCGCGCCTGCTGTTCGGTCAGCTGCAAGCTCTTCTGCTCGGCAGAGAGGCGCTCGGTGATGTCGTCATGGGTGCCGACCCAGTAGCCGCCGGTGGGGATGGGGCGGTTGACCACGGAAATGGAGCGGCCGTCTGGCGACTGCGCAATGAAGCTCAAGTCCTTGCCGGCGGCCATCTCTTCGACGAGGTCTTTGCAATATTGCAGCGGATCGAGTTGCAGGCTGCCGGTCTGGGCGCGATGCCGGACGATATCGGCGAGCTTGGCGCCGGGGTTCACGACCTCCGGCGACAGGTCGTACATCTGCAGATAGCGCTCGTTGCAGATGAGGAGACGCCCAGTGCTGTCGAACAGCACCACGCCTTGCGTCATGTTGTTCAACGCGAGCTCGAGCAGGCGGCCTTTATCGTCGAGCCGGCGATCGGCGAAAGCGCTGACCAGGCTCATGCCCAATATCGCGACCGCGATGCTGGCAATGGCGAGCGCGAGCGAGGTCGGCGACAGCGACATCTCCGTCAGCGCGCGCGTCGGATCCGGGACGACATCCACCGCGGCCATGGCCGTGAAGTGATGCGACACGATGGCGAGCGTGAGCAGCAGCGCCGCAAATAAAAGTCCGGAACGACTGCGCGCGCGTTGAGCCACCGCGAGCGCCGCCATCGCCAGCACGACGCCGATCACGATGGATGCATCGACGTACGGAAGCTCCCACACAATGTGTCCGGGCAGTTCAAGCGCCGCCATACCGAGGTAATGCATGCAGGCGACGCCGATGCCGATGATGGCGCCGCCGAGCAGCGCACCGGACCGGGAGAAGAAGACCGCGACCGCAAGGCCAAGCCCGGTGACGATCGCGGCCGCCAGCAGCGATAGGATCGTAAGATTGATATCGTAGGCGACCGGGACATTCGGCTCGTAGGCCAGCATCGCCAGAAAATGCGTCGCCCAAATGCCACAGCCGGACGCGGCCCCGGCGGCGGCGATCCAGATCAGCCGGGCACGCCCCGCTGTCGAGCGGGCGCGGTAAAAGAGGGTGATGGCGGTGACGCTCGACAGGAAGCACACGATGCCGGCCACGATGACCAGGCGGAGGTCGTGCTGCGTCACCAAGCAATTGAAGACACGAAACATTCCGCTCTACCCGCTCCGCGCCGCCGGCTCTTGGATGAGCTGCTCGTCAATTGGTAACCAACATCCATTTCCGCCTCGTTAATCAACGGCCAAAAGCCGTCATTCGGACGCGGCGGTGCGACGCAAGGGCTTGATCGTGACGGCGGTCGGGACGAGCGGGCGCGCCGCGGCGCAGACCCGCGGCGTGACGGCTAGCGCGGCTTGGCGGCTAATCGGCGAGGATCGCCTTGTCGGGATCGATCCAGAACGCCCAGACCGCGGAGCCGGCGACGAGGAGCGCCGCGGCAACGATGAAGGGGGCTGCCCAATTGCCGTTTTGCGCCAGGATGCCGAACACGATCGGCGAGATGGCGCCGCCGAAATTGCCGGCCATGTTCATCATGCCGGACACCGTGCCGGAATATTTGCCGCCGGTATCCATCGGCACCGCCCAAGACGGGCCGATCGTGCATTCCAGAAAGAACATCGAGGCGGTGAGACAGGCGACGGCGGTCATCGGGTCTTCGGTCAGCGCCGCCGGCGTGATGAACACGGCGCAACCGAGGAGGCCTGTGATCGCGACAGTCCGCCGCGCGATCTTGGCGCTGCCGGTGCGCCGCAGCAGGTAATCGGTGGCAAGTCCGCCCGCGGTGTCGCCGATCACGCCGGCCCATAACGGGAGCGAGGCGAGCAAGCCGCCCTTGAGCAGCGTGAAGTGCCGCACTTCGATGAGATAAGTCGTCAACCAGCTCAGGAAAATCCACAGGCAATAGACGTAGGTGAAATAGGCGCACATCACCGCCCACATGTTGCCCGAGCTCAAAAGCCTGCCCCACGGCACTTGCATCTGCTTGTTGATCTGCGGCGGATTGATCGCGCCGCTCGCGTCGACGCCGCGGATATGTTCGAGCTCGGTGCGGTTCACCATGCCGTGGTCTTCCGGCAGGTTGCGGTAGCTCAAGGCCCACCAGATCGACCACAACAGTCCGATCCCGCCGCAGATGAAGAACGCCGCGCGCCAGCCGAAATTGAGCATGATCGCGAGCACGATCGGCGGCGCCAAGGCGGCGCCGGCGCGGCTCGCGCTATGGGTGATGCCCTGGACGAAGCCGCGTTCGCTGCGCGGATACCAAAGCTGCATCGCGCGCGTGGCGCCGGGAAACGCGCCAGCTTCGCCGACGCCGAACAGGAAGCGGACGATCTTGAACGAGGTGGCGCCGGCCACGAGCCCCGTGGCAGCAGTCATCAGCGACCAGAAGGTGACGACGCCGGCCAGCACCCTGCGCGCGCCGAACTTGTCGGAGAGCCAGCCGCCGGGCACTTGAAACAGCGCATAGGACCACAAGAAGGCAGAGAAGATTACGCCCATCGTCACCTTGTCGAAGCCGAATTCCTTGATGATTTCCGGCGCCGCCGTGGAGATATTGACGCGATCGAGATAGGTGATGAGATACATCACGCTGATCAGCAGCAGGATGTACCAGCGGCCCTTGCTCGGGCCCGCGGCGGCAGGCGTATCGGACATCAATTTCACTCCCCAGCGGCTATTTTCACACTCCGGCAATGGGCTTTTGCCGGGATTTGGCCCGCACACTGACTCTTTATCGCCGAAGCGGCAAGCGCGCCGGGGGCCGCGGCGCTATAGTCGAAGCCGAACGCCAACGGGGTCATACGGGGCCGTGCAATGATCAAGCGCTACAGCGACCATGCCGCCAATGAGCGGACTTTCCTGGCTTGGGTCCGCACCTCGATTGCGGTGATGGCGTTCGGTTTCGTCATCGAGCGGTTCGATCTGTTCCTCCAGGTCATGGCGCCGCAATTGTCGCAGCGGCAGCTCAGCGCCCACAGCCAAATGTTCGCCAACGTGGCGGGCTTGGCCTTCATCGCCATCGGCGTCGCGATGATCGTGCTTGCCGGCGTTCGGTTTCTCAAAACGTCAAAAAACATCGAGTCCGAGGAGGACGTCCCGAGCGCCGGTGAGCGCCTCGACCTCGCGCTCGCATTGCTGATCGCCTTGCTCGGCGTCGCGCTGTTTCTTTATCTGGCGCGCGCCGTGCTCCCGGCGATCTAGGGAGCCGGGGCTTCTTCAGTGACGACCTTGAAGCTCGCCATCGTGCAGGGACCGAACGAGGTGACCATGGCGACGTCGGTGGCGTCGCGTCCGCGCCCCATCAGTATGCGGCCGATGCGCGGCGCGTTGTGGCGCGCGTCGAATGTGTACCAGCGGTCGCCGAGAAAGGCCTCGAACCAGGCGGAGAAATCCATCGGCGCAGGATCGGCCGGCACGCCGATGTCGCCGAGATAACCGGTGCAGTAACGCGCCGGGACGTTCATGCAGCGGCACAGCGCGATCGCGAGGTGGGCGAAGTCGCGGCAGACGCCGCGCCGCGCGGCATGCGCTTCCCAGGCGGTCCTGGTCGGGCTCGCATGCTCATAGCCGAATTTGATGCGATCATGGGCGTAATCGCAGATCGCTTGCACCAGCGGCCAGCCCTTGGGAACCTGCCCGAACAGAGCCCATGCCTTGTTCGAAAGGCGGTCGGTCTCGCAATAGCGGCTGCCGAGCAGATAGATCAGAACATTCACCGGCAGGTCCTCAAGCGCCTGCTGTTCCGCCTGCGGCGCGATCGCGTCCGGTTCGCCGCTGTCGCGGATCAAAAAGTCCGCCGACATCGTCAGCCGGCCCGCGGGCGCACGGATCACATGGCAGAAATTGCCGAAAATGTCGTGATAGGTGTTGGGCACGATCGGCGGCTCGAGCCGCATCCGGTCGAGCGTAATCAGATCGTCGATGCGCGACGGATGGACGCTCAGCGTCAGAATCATGGGCGTCGGCTGCGGACAATCGTAGGCAATTTCGTAGCCGGCGCGAATTTGCATCAAACAACTCTTCGATTCGCGTCAGCGGCGCTGTTACCGACATGTACCAAGAAGCGAACGCACGAAAGGTTCCGCCAGTCGGCCCAGAGGTCGCTCATTCGGGCACCGCAACGGTTGCAGGCCGAGGGCATCGTCGCTGTGTCCCTCTAAGCTCACCTGTTCTTGCGACCTTGCACGACGGTATTCGCCGCCGTTATGACCTTCACAGCGACCTTCATGGCCAGGTGGTCCGACGCCGAACCATACCAATTGCCTTGCAGCGGGATAGCATCGCGCGGGTGATGCACCACCGCGACGCGGACGAGGTTCTGATTTCCGACAACGCCGCTCGACGGATCGAAATCGACCCAGCCAGGACCTGGAATGTAGGCTTGAACCCAGGCATGGGTGTTGCCTCCGGTCAGTTCGTCCTCGTCATCGTCTTGCGCGAGATGCACGTATCCCGAGACGAAGCGCGCGGCGATGCCGCGCGAGCGTAGCGCCGCGATCATCAGCATCGCGAGGTCCCGGCAACTGCCGCTGCCGAGCGAAAGCGTGTGCAGCGGATCCTGCACGCCCTTCTGGTGTCGCGTCACGTGCTCGAAGGTGCGGCGGATGGTCCGCGTCATATCGACGAGCAGATCGTGAGTGTCGGCGGAGCCGTCGTTGCGAAAGAAGCCAGCGCTCCAACGATCGATGTCGCGGCGCGCCGCGGGCGGTTGGGTGTAGCGCTTGAGATCGGGCCATTCGTCCGCGGCGTAGCTGAACGGATAACGGCGCGCGCAATCGTCGATCTCTATGGCGTGAAAGCCGGCCGGCGCATGGTCGACGTGGATATTGCTGACAAAACGAAGCTCGGCGGCGCGATCGTCGAACCGGGCCGTCGCCACGTGATTGCCGAAATCGTCGCGCGACCAGGTGAACTGCAACGGCTTGGGCGTGATCTCGATCTCGGAGCGGAGGACTTTCTGATCGTCGTCATCGCGCGGCAGCAACATCATCCGGTGCTCGCCGAATGCGACCGGTTGATAATAGTGATATGTCGTGACGTGCCTGATATTGAGAATCGGCATTGCCGTTCCATGATAGCGACCCCGCCGGCGATATAAATTGCGAGGGCGTGCTTCTCTACAGCAATCGTTCAAGCATGCATTTATCGGGCCAGATACCTGCTTGTTTTTTCCTCACACGTGAGCGTCAATGAACGCGCTGCCTAAAAAACTGCTGGCGGCGGACGACCCGGCGCCGGTTTCGGTGCACAATGCCGACGGAAAGTCCGCATTCCTGCTGGTCGCCGACCACGCCGGGAATTTGATTCCGCGCGCGCTTTGCCGCTTGGGAATCGCCGCGGCCGACTGCTCGCGGCATATTGCCTGGGATATCGGCGTCGCCGGGCTCGGCCAGTTTTTGGCGGATGCGCTCGATATGACGTTCATCCAGCAGAACTATTCGCGCCTCGTCATCGACTGCAATCGCCCATTGGACGCGCCGACCTCGATCCCGGACATCAGCGAGCGCACGGCGATTCCCGGCAATACGGGGCTGGATGAAGCGAACAAGGCCGCGCGCGCCGCCGAGATTTTCAGGCCCTATCACGACCGGATCGAAGCCGAGCTCGATCTCAGGCTCAAGGCTGGTCGTCCCGTGGCGCTCATTGCGCTGCACAGCTTCACGCCGGTCTTCAAGGAGGTGGTGCGGCCCTGGCATGCCGCCGTGCTCTATAATCGCGATCCGCGTTTTGCCCACCGTCTGATGGGGCTGCTCAATGCGGAAAAGGAATTCACTATCGGCGACAACGCGCCCTATTCGGTGAGCGACGCGACCGACTACACAATCCCGGTCCATGCCGAACGCCGCGGCCTGCATCACGTGCTGATCGAGATCCGCCAGAATCTGATTGCCGACGCGAGCGGGCAGCGCGCATGGGCTCAGCGCTTGGCGCGCTTGTTGCCGCAGGCATATGCGGGGCTGTGAGAAAAAGTTGGATGGTGCCCGGGGGCGGAATCGAACCAACGACACCTGCATTTTCAGTGCAGTGCTCCACCAACCGGGCGACCTGTGCCCAGAGCATGATCCCGAAAAGTGGAAATCGGTTTTCGGAAAAGATCATGCGCCGGCGAAAAATCTAGAGCATTCGGCATGCTCTGCGGCACCCGCCAAAGCCGAAGCGGTGAAAAGTATTATTGCTTGTGCCGCTCAAGGCGTGCGATCGCGGCCTCGATCGGTCCGAACGGTCCGTACTTGTGCTCGCGCTCGCTGAAGCGATCGGCATAGGGACCGTAAGCAGCGTCCACCGGCTTCTTCGCCAGGTCGGGGAAGTCGTGCTCGAGGCCGGCAAGGTGCGGCCGCGGATGCGACAGAACGTAAGCGGCGATGTCCCAGGCATTATCGACGCTGAGCTGCGGGTCCACATAGTCGGTGCCGTGCGGCATGTTGAAGTGGATGAAATTGGCAAAGGTAATGATCCGCGCCATGCCGGCGCCGTCGTTAAAAGTGTTTTGGCCCCACAGCGGCGGCGCCAGATAGCCGAGATCGGAATCCGCGATGTTGTTGCGCAGGCCCGATCCGTCGGTGTTGTGACAGGCCGCGCAAGTGCCGGCGTAAAGCGGCGCACCGCGCGCAGGTGAGGCCGCGCGTTTAAGCTCCGGCATGTGGCCGGTGCCCATGCCCGGCAAGCGCTGGCCCGGCTTCACGCCGCTGCCGATGAACTTGATATAGGCGACGATCTTTTGCATCTCCGGCGCATCGACCGGAAGCGGACGGCCGTTCATGCTGCGCGTCATGCAGGAATTGATGCGGTCCTCAATGCTGATCTCGGCGCCGATGCGGGCGCTGTATTGCGGAAAGTCGCCGTAAAGCCCGAACAGCGGGATGCCGAATTTCTTGGTGCCGGCCTGCAGATGACAGTTGGTGCAGGCGAGATTGTTGCCTGCATAGCGCTTCGACGCGTCCGGCACGTTCGGTCCGATATAGGCGTAGGTGGCGGTGATCAGATCGCGGCCCTCGCGGACTTCAAGCCCATGCGCATCGCGCGGCAAGGCGCCGACCTCGGGTATGGTCCAGAGCGTTGGGCTCTGTGACGTGTTCTTTGTTGCCGATACCTCGGCAAGCGCGGCTGCTGTGAGCAGTTGCGCGATCGCCAAACCTGCGAGCCAGTATTTCACGGCGCCCCCTCATCCGAAAAA
The DNA here is from genome assembly GCA_963746715.1 of uncultured Alphaproteobacteria bacterium. GTDB lineage: Bacteria > Pseudomonadota > Alphaproteobacteria > Rhizobiales > Xanthobacteraceae > BOG-931. The sequence goes on from CAVVCW010000015.1 coordinate 770,299, forward strand.
GCTCTGGCGCACCATCGCACCACCGATCGCTTGAAATTATGCGCTGATTCGCCCGTGTCGCCACGGTGCCACGATCACCACCGCCACCACAGCGCCCGCGCAGTTAAGCCATCACTAACGGACCTAAAGGTACAAGGTCAGCGACGGGTCGTACGCAAACATTCCCCGGTTCAATCGGAGCACGGGGATTAGCCGCAGCTTCGCCGTGACGGCGCGCGGGCCTTCGCGGCGGCGGATCGCGTTCAGAGCTGGGGATGCGTCGAGAGTAATGCGTATCAAGGCTGCCCGCATCAAAGTTGAGCTTGTGACCCTCGCTACGCTCCGCAGGATGTGTCCGGGGAAACTCCCCGCCGGCCTGGGACGGCCGTCCGCATGGCGCGCAATCGTCCGGCCGTGCCCGAAGGCGGTGGTCTTCGCGCTGCTGCTTCTCGCCGGCTGCGCCACCTTCAATAAGCCCATCAACGTGCCGGTCGCCGTTGGCTCAAGTCCGATGGGGCAATTCATGCCTCCGGATGTCGGCGGCGATACCGCCGTCGCGCTCGCTTTCTCCGGTGGTGGCACGCGCGCCGCCGCTTTCTCCTTCGGCGTATTGCGCGGCCTCGATCGTCTGCCGACGCACGGCGGCAAGAGCTATCTCGACCGGGTGATATTCGTGTCGGGCGTGTCGGGCGGCTCGATCACCGCGGCCTATTACGGGCTCAAAGGCCGCGGGGCGCTGGCCGATTTTCGCGAGCGCTTCCTTATCCGCAACGCCGAAGAAGATCTGAACACGACGGTCAGCCTCGGCAACATCGCCCGCGGTCTCGACGGCGGCGTCAACGACGCGACGAGGCTGCCGGCGTGGCTCGACCGCAACCTGTTCGACAATGCGACGCTGGGCGACCTGTTTGTGCCCGGCAAACCGCTGGTCTGGATCAACGCGTCCGATCTTTACAACAGAACGCCGTTTCTGTTTTCGCCGGAAACTTTCGCCGCTCTCTGCAGCGATATCAGAAAATACCCGTTGTCGAACGCTGTCGCCGCCTCGGCCGCAGTGCCGGTCGCCTTCGTGCCCACGGTGCTCGAGAGTTTTCCGACGGCGTGCTCGACGCCGCTGCCGCCATGGGTCGGCCGCGTCCTCGCCGATCGCAATTCCGGCGCGCAGGTGCGAGCCTTTGCCGAAGCGCTCAGGCATTACCGCGAGCCCGGGCAGATCGAGTATCTGAAGCTCGCCGACGGCGGCATTACCGACAATTTCGGCCTTTCGGGCCTGGTCATTGCGCGGGCGGCGGCGGACAAGCCCTACTTTCCGCTGACGCCGGAAAAGGTGGTGCGGTTGCGCCGGATCATCTTCATGGTGGTCAATGCCGGCCAGGCTCCGGCGGGAGATTGGTCGCATACCATCAACGGGCCCTCCGGCGCCGATCTGCTCAATGCGGTGACGGACACGGCGGTGAACTCCGCCGTGCGCAGCGGGTTCGATGCCTTCCGCTTGAGCCTTCACGACTGGGAGGACTCGATCCGAAAATGGCGCTGCGGCCTCTCGGCCGCCGAAGCGCGGCGGCTCGGCGCCTCGGGCGATTGGCGCTGCAGCGGCTTCTCGTTCGACGTTGTCCAGGTCGGGTTCGATTTGTTCGATCCGCAACGCGCTGCCAAGCTGTCGTCGATCCCGACGCGCTTGAAACTGCCGACCGATGATGTGGACTTGTTGATCGAGTCGGGCAGCGAGGCCGTGCTCAATCATCCGGCCTTCAAGGGACTGTGACGACCGGCGCCGCACTTCAATTCATCGAGGCGTCAACAAGCGTCCGGATGACAAAGCGCGGCCGCGGGTGCCCTCGTCAGTTGAGGGGACGGTCGCATTGATTTAGAAAAGCTCCAGCTCGGCCTGATGGCAAACGCATCGATTCCGACCCTCTTGCTTTGCCCGATATAGCGCAACGTCGGCCCTGCCCAGCATCTGTTTCCAGTCGCGATCCGCTTGATTTAAACCGGCAATACCAAAACTTGCAGTCACACTAATACTGTCGCCGTTCGAGACTATCGCCATGCCGGCAATCGTTTCACGCAACCGCTCAGCCACTATTATCGCGCCCTCGACGTGGGTTTCTGGTAGGCCGACGACAAATTCTTCTCCGCCCAAGCGGCTGAGGAAATCCACGTCTCTTAAGCTCTGCTTGATTTGTAAGACGACGTTCTTGAGCACCAGATCGCCCGCTGCGTGGCCATAATTATCGTTGATTTTTTTGAAGTGGTCCACGTCCACCACAATCACGCTTAGATCGCGCCGATAGCGTCTATTTCGCCGATACTCTCGGGTAACTTCGACTTCGAATGCGCGTCGCGTGAGAGCGCCAGTAAGACTATCGGTCGTCGCGATTTGACGAAGCTCGATCTGTTCAGCAATAAGCTGCGCAAGATCGCCAAGCAGGTCGAGCTGATCTTTTGTAAAGTCACGTTCTTTGTGATCAACGGTACAAATGGCGCCGACCTTAAGGCCGTTCTGCCTCCGCAACGGGACACCGGCATACGAACGGATATTTGGCTCACCGATAACAAGGGGATTGTTGTGAAAGGCCGGATGTTCAAGTGTGTTTGATACGACACAAAAATCATTTTTCTCGAACGCATAGTCGCAAAGCAACGTGAATCTCGGATCGGTCACGAGATCGAGTCGCTTGCTTGATCGGAGCCATTGATGATGGCGGCCACCGAAGGACATTAAAACGATGGGTGTGCACAGCGCCGTCTCAGCAAGCCGGAGCATACGATCAAATGTTTTTTCAGCCGGCGCTTCTAATATACCGCCTTGATGAGCGGCGTCTGGCGCGCCCTCCGAAGCAGCATCCGTATGCACCATAGCCTCCAATCCGGCGCGATAACTTACGCGCCGCGCGGCCGATTCTAACAACGTTAGCTAAATGAATGATTTCAGAAGTTTGGCCACGATAAAGCGAGAGCGGTCCTGAAATAGTTCAATATCGGTTATCTCAGTGCATACATGTCAACGAGTGTCGAAACGGGACCTCGGTTTTTCATCCAAAAGGCCTCCCTTTGTGAAGGGCGGGAGCGCGGGCCAGGAGCTTACCGGAGCCCACGACATTATAGCCGCCGTACTCAACCCAATGGTCTGCCTGGGGTCAAAAGCTGACATGACGCGACGAGTTTGCGATGTCCGCTCCTCTCCCGGAGGCGGGGCATTGAGCGACGTCACCCACTGTCAGAAGTAGGGTGCGGTGCCGCGTTTTTATGGTGGGATTTTTTCGGGAAAAAACGGAAGAGATTTCAAAGCCGAATTTTGATGATGGTGCCCAGGGGCGGAATCGAACCACCGACACCTGCATTTTCAGTGCAGTGCTCTACCAACTGAGCTACCTGGGCCCAGAGCAAAAAGGGATTTAGCTCCGTACTCTCGCTGCGGCGCCTCATTGATGAGGGGGCCTCGCAAGAGCGCCGTCTTATAAAGGGTCGCTTCCGGACTGTCCAGAATAGGGATCGCCCCGATTGTTCCGGGCTAATGCTGCGTTCCGGTATCCTCGTCCCGCTGCTCGTCTTCCTCTTCGTCCTCGGTCACCGGCACGGCATAGACGCCGGACAGCCAGCGGTGCAGATCGACGTCGGCGCAGCGCTTCGAGCAGAACGGCTTGAAGACTTCGTCCACCGGCTTGTCGCAGATGGCGCAGAGTTTGCGGTTTTTGGCCTCAGGCATGATCGGAATATGGGGGCTGGCTTCGCCTAAGTCAGTGGCGGTGTCGGCGTCAGACGGTATTGAGCCAGCCGAAATGGATCGGATAACCCTCGCCGCCGAGCAGCGTCAGTGTCTCGTAGAGCGGCAGCCCGATCACGCTCGAATAGGAGCCGACTAATTTGACCAGAAAGCTTCCGGCGATGCCCTGCGCGGCATAGCCGCCGGCCTTGCCGCGCCATTCGCCCGAGGCGAGATAGGCTTCGATGTCCTGATCGGACAGCCGCTTGAAGCGCACGCGGGTTTCGACATGGCGCTGCCGGAACGTCTCCTTCGGCGTCACCAGACAGACCGCGGTGTGGACGCGGTGATTGCGCCCGGACAAAAGCCGCAAACATTGCGCCGCCTCGTCGAGCAGCTCCGCCTTCGGCAGGATACGGCGGCCGACGGCGACCACGGTGTCGGCGGCGAGGATGTATGAGCCCTTCAACTCTTCATCGATGCGGACCATGTTGAGCGCGGCTTCCGCCTTGGCGCGGGCGAGCCGTGTGGCGCAGGCGCGCGGCAATTCCCCGCGCTTGGGCGTCTCATCGATATCGGTCGGGCGCAACGCGTCGGGCTCCAACCCAATCTGGTTGACCAGCGATAGCCGGCGCGGCGAGCCTGAGGCGAGGACAAGTTTCGGACGGCCGATCATTTGAACCGATACGTGATCCGCCCTTTGGTGAGATCGTAAGGCGTCATCTCGACGAGCACCTTGTCGCCGGCAAGAACACGGATGCGGTTCTTGCGCATGCGTCCGGCCGTGTGGGCGATGATCTCATGCTCATTCTCGAGCTTGACGCGGAAAGTGGCGTTCGGAAGCAGTTCCGTGACGACACCGGGGAATTCCAGGAGTTCTTCTTTCGCCATTCGGTATCCGGCAGTGGTGGTCTGGCCAGCACCCCTGAGCCAACGACCTTGAAAACAGTATCGGCCAATTGGGCCGAAATTTGCGCGGAACCTAGCGGATGGCGGGCCGCTTCACAACTGCTGTGGACAGGCGGCTATTGGCCCGCCGCATGCCCAAGTCAGTTGCCCAGTTCACTTACCCGGTCACTCATTGCCGGTTCCCCGCGAGATGAAACGCTGCCTGATTCGGGCCAGAAGCTGGTCGCGCACTTCGCGATAGGCCTCCAGGCGCTGCTCGCGGCTGCCTTCGACGGCGCTCGGGTCCGCTGTCGGCCAATATTCGACATCGATGGCATTGGTGCGCGTGATTTCGAGCGCGCGGTGATGCGCCTCGGGCGCCAGCGTGACGATCAGATCGAAATTGAGCCCTTCCCATTCCTCGATCTCCTCGAAGGTCACAGGTTTGTGCCGCGAAATATCAAGCCCGATTTCGTCCATCACCGCCACGGCAAACGGATCGAGTTCGCCTTTGCGCACGCCGGCCGAGCCGACATAGATCGAGCGGCCGAAGATCTGGCCGAACAAAGCGGCCGCCATGGGCGAGCGCACCGAATTCAGCCCGCAGGCGAACAATACCGCCAGCGGACGGTCGGACGGGCGGCTCTGCGGTGGCGGCGGCATCGGGCGATCAAAGCGCAATCGACGGGGTCGATCGCACTCCCAGGTTTTGAGGGCGCAGGATCTTTGCGGAAAGAATCTTTGCGGAAAACCGGTATCCACTTTTCCGGATCATGCGCTAGCCCTTCCAGTGCAAGACCGTGATCAGCGTGAACAGCCGCCGCGCCGTATCGAAATCGAGATCGACTTTGCGCTTGAGCCGTTCGGTGACGAGATTGGATCCCTCGTCGTGCAGCGCGCGCCGCGCCATGTCGATCGCTTCGATGCGATCGGGCGTCGCGGTGCGGATCGCGGCGTAATAGCTGTCGCAGATGGTGAAGTAGTCCTTGACGATGCGGCGGAACGGCGCGAGCGACAGCATATGCGCAATCACCGGCGTGCCGTCGGCGAGGCGGATATCGAAGACGAGCCGTGCGCCGGTGATGCCGAGTTGCAGCGCATAGGGGCCGCCGTCATGATCGGTCGGCCGAAAACTATTATCTTCGAGCAGATCGTAGATCGCGACGCGGCGCTCGTGCTCGATCTCGTCGTTTGAACGGCCGAGCGAAGCTTCATCCAGCGTCACCGCCGCGAGGCGGCCGGTTTTTCTCTTATCGGCGCCGCCGGTCGCCATCAGCGGTTGAGACGGATCGCCACGGAGCGGGCGTGAGCGTCGAGCCCCTCCGCGGTGCCGAGCGTGATCGCGGCGCCGCCGAGCGCGCGCAATTGCTCGGGTCCGCATTTGAGGATCGACGTGCGCTTCATGAAATCGAGCACGCCGAGGCCGGACGAGAATCGCGCCGAGCGCGCCGTCGGCAGCACGTGATTGGAGCCGGCGACATAATCGCCGATCGCTTCCGGCGTATGCGCGCCGATGAAGATCGCGCCGGCATTGCGGATGCGCCCGGCGATTTGCTCGGCGTCGGCGGCGGCGATTTCGAGATGCTCGGGCGCGATGGCATCGACCAGCGCCGGGGCTTCATCGAGCCGGCGCAGTAAAATCACGGCGCCGAAATCGGACCACGATGCGCTGGCGATTTTTTCGCGCGGCAGCGTCTTGAGCTGGCTATTGACGGCGCGTTCGGTGGCGTCGGCGAGCGCCGGGTCGTCGGTCAAAAGGATCGCTTGCGCGCTCGCATCATGCTCGGCTTGCGCCAGAAGATCGGCGGCGATCCAGTCGGGATTGCCGTCCTTGTCGGCGATGATCAGCACTTCGGAGGGGCCGGCGATCATGTCGATGCCGACCTTGCCGAACACGATGCGCTTCGCCGCCGCCACATAAGCATTGCCGGGTCCGACGATCTTGGCGACCGGCGCGATCGTTTGCGTGCCATAGGCGAGCGCCGCGACCGCCTGCGCGCCGCCGATGCGGAAAATCTCGTCGACGCCGGCGAGGCTTGCCGCCGCGAGCACCAGCGGGCTGAGTTCGCCATCGGGCGAGGGCACCACCATTGCGATCCGCGGCACGCCGGCGACCTTGGCCGGCACGGCGTTCATCAGCACCGATGACGGATAAGCCGCCGTGCCGCCCGGGACATAAAGTCCGACGGCTTCGATCGCCGTCCAGCGCGAGCCGAGCTCGACGCCAAGCGCGTCGGTGAAGCGATCGTCTTTCGGCATCTGCCGGAGATGATAGGCCTCGATGCGCGCGCGGGCGAATTCGAGCGCGTCGAGCGTCTCGCGGCTGCAGGCTTTCGCGGCCGCGGCGATTTCATCCGCCGTGACTTTCATCCCGGTGCGGGCGAGATCGAGCCTGTCGAATTTGCGCGTGTAGTCCACAAGCGCTTCGTCGCCGCGGCGCGCGACGTCGTTAACGATGATGCGCACGGCGGCTTCGACGTCGGCGGCGGATTCCCGCTTGGTGTCGAGGAAGGCGCGGAATTTCTGCGCAAAGTCGCTGGAGCGGATATCGAGACGAACGGCCATCGGATTGCGATCGGAATGCCTACTGATATTGCCACGAAATTGAGCGCCGCGTCTGGCGCGCGACTGCGCGCTCAGTAGCAGCCCTTCGTTATTATAACAATTCTAATGTTCTGCTTTTGGATTGACAAAAAGTGCGATGTTCCCCAACTCCTTCAGCATCATTTCAAGGCGAAGGAAGCACGCCGTGGCGATCGCGAACAAAGCCTCACTTATCGGGACGGCTCGTATCGGGATGGCGGCTCGACGGATTGTTCCGGCATTGATGATCGGCGCGACTTTGGCTTTTGCCGCCGGCAGCGCGCCGGCGCGCGCCGACGACACGGTGCAGCTGTCGATCACCATGAAGGATCATCAGTTCGATCCCGCCGAACTGCATGCGCCGCCCGGCAAGACGATCGCGATCCATGTGAAGAATCTCAATCCGATCGTGTCGGAATTCGAGAGCAGCGATCTGCATTTCGAGAAAATCGTGCCGGTGGGCAGCGAGGGTGTCGTTTATGTGCGGCCGCAGCAGCCGGGCCGCTACACTTTCTTCGACGATTTCCACCATGAGACGCAGGGCTTCCTGGTCGTGCCGTGACGTTCTGGTGGTGCAGTTAAGTGAAATGAGGGTTCCGTGCTCGCGTCGTTGCTGATCGTCTTCCGCGAAGTCTTTGAAGCAGGCCTGGTCGTCGGTATCGTGATGGCCGTGACGTCGGCCGTTCCCGGCCGCACCGTGTGGATCGCGGGCGGTGTCGGCGCCGGTGTCCTCGGCGCGTGCCTGGTGGCTTTGTTCACCAGCGGCCTGTCTGAGCTGTTCAACGGCAGCGGCCAGGAAATATTCAATGCCAGCATTCTCGGCCTCGCCGTCGTCATGCTGACTTGGCACAATGTCTGGATGTCGCGCCACGGCCGCGAGCTTGTGGCCGAACTGCGCGCGGCCGGCGAGGCCGTTGCCGCGGGGTCGAAGTCGCTCTTGGCGCTGGCGATCGTGGTCGCGATTGCAGTGCTGCGCGAAGGCTCCGAGGTGGTGCTGTTTCTCTACGGTGTGGCCGCGGCGCAAGGCGGCGGCAGCTGGTCCATGGTTGGCGGCGGATTTGTCGGGCTCATCCTCGGCTCGACGGTGTGTCTGTTGACCTATCTCGGCCTGGTGACGATTCCGGCGCGCTATCTGTTCTCCGTCACCAGCGCGCTGATTGCGCTGTTGGCGGCCGGCATGGCGGCGCAGGCGATCGCGTTCCTCGAACAGGCCAACATTCTTACCGCACTCGATGAGACGGTGTGGGACACGTCCTGGATCCTCAGCGATTCGAGCTATCTCGGCAAAGCGCTGCACACGTTGATCGGCTATGTCGATCAGCCGACCGCGATGCAGGTCGTCGTCTATGCGGCGACGCTCGCCGTGATCGTCGTGCTGATGAAGCTGTTCTCGGCGCCCGTGCAGCACCAGCGGCCGCATGCGGCTTACAAAGCATAACCGCCCGCTTACCAGGGAATGAGCCGAGAGTTACGCCGCCGCCGTGTCCGCCGCGGAATGATCGGGGCACAACGCCGCCGTGGTCACTTCGCCGAGATCGGCGAGTTCGGCTTCCAGACATTCGACATTGAGGCGAATGACGCCGCCGCCGGAAAAGGTCAGCGTGACGCTGCCGGCCGGCGCATCGGTCTCGACGAACTCGACGGCGAGCAGGTTGAGGCGGGCGTCTTTGCCGGCCTGATCGAGATTGCGGGTTTTGCAGGAGAGCACGCGCTCGAAGCGCAGCGCGGTGCGGCAGCGCCGGTAGTCGGCCTTGCTGTCGGGCTTGGCCTCGGCAGCGCCGATCCAATCGAAGCGGTTCATCGCCATCACGAAGCGATGCTCGCGCGGCTTCCAGAAAATGTCGGCGACCTTGACCAGCGCGTCCTGCACATGCGCGGACACCACTTCCATGTCGTCCTGGTCGAGCGCGACAAGTTTCAGTTCGATGCAGGAATCCATCGCGAGCCCGTCCGATCCGCCCGTTGCCGGGCAAGTCTTCCTCTGTTGCCAAGCTAGGAAGCGGGCGCGCCGGACGCAAGCCCTTCGAGCAAAGATCATGCTCAATCAGCGGGCTTAGGCAATTGCACGTAATCAGAAGGACGAGATCAGAACGACACGCAGGCGGGACGGACGATCACGGCGACCGATTGCTGGTGGAACTTTCGTTTATAGGCGCTCACGATTGCGTCGAGCCGGCTGTCGTCGTCAGCCGTACCGGGCAGCACGATCTCAACGCGCTTGGACGGTTCGTGCACGGTCGTGCCATCGGCGCGGTCGCGCCACTGGCCGCTCGCGTCGGTCACGGTGAAGCCGTCGGGAAAGCGCGGTGTGATTTCGCGGGCGACGAAACGCGCCCAGGCGCGCGCGCCGACCCCGAGCCTATGCCCGATGTCGCGCCCGAACAGCAACTCGGCGACTTGCCGGGCCTGTTGCGTGCCGTGACATGACAAAGCCTGCTGCGCAGCCTGCGCATGCGGGCCATGAGCCGGGGTGGCGATGAGCGCAAAACTGAGGAGGCAAATCCGACCGACACGCATCGTTGCGGCGCGCCGTTTTCAGCTTTCCCCAGAGGGCGAAAAGCCGTAGTCGCGCAACAGCCGATCACGCGTCACGGCCGCCGCACCGGCTGCCCAGAGCATCATCGCGCACGCGACGCCGAACAAGAAACTGATGATTATTGTTTGCATGACAGAGCCGTCCCTTGGTGCCGCACCATAGGGCGGGGACCTTTCATTTTTATTAGTTTGGCGGCCGCCAGACGCGTGCGGGCCGGCGAAAACGCGCCGGCCCGCAGTGTTGCTTAAAAAGTTATTTGCAGCCGTTCGGTGTCGCCGTTTTGCCGGGCGGACAGCCGCCAGCAGGGTGCGGCGCCGGCTTTTGTGGTGGCGGCGGCGGCGGCGGAGGCGGCCTGGCCGCGGCCGGCGCGGGATGCGGCGGCGGTGGCGGTGGCGGTGGCTTAACCATGACCGGAGCCGGACGCGGTGGCGGCGGTGCCGGCCTTTCGAATGCCGGCGCCGGGCCGGACGGATGCGGCGGCGGCGCGGCCGGTTTCTCGAAAGCCGGTTTCGGCTCCAGCGCATGGGGCGGCGGCGGTGCGGGCTTCGCGAAAGCCGGGGTCGGCTCCACCGGATGCGGTGGCGGTGATCCAGGTTTCTCGAATGCCGGCGCGGGGCCGGCCGGATGTTGCGGCGATGGCTCCGGCTTCACGAAAGCGCTCGAAGGCGGTGGCGTCGGCGCGGCGGCGCCAGGATGCGGCTGCACTCCGGGTGTCAGCGGCGTGCCAAATCCGGCCGCGTTCCCGGCGTTCCCGGCGTGCCCGGTGCGCCTGCGCCGCCCGACGACGCACGCGCTGCGGCAGCCGGCAAGGAGACGCGAAATTCCGGACGCCCGCCCGGTCCCGGCGTCACTCCCGGAGCGGGACCCACGACGACGGCTCGCGGCGGATGGATAAAGACCGGAATAGCCGCGGCGGCCGGGACCGGCAGCGCAAAACGTTCGCGCGGCGGCGGCGGCGGTGGCAACACGACGAATTCGCGGGGCCGCGGCGGCAGGAAGAACACCGGCGGCCGAGGCGGCGGCCGGAAGCCAAGTCCGCCGAACATAATGAATGGACGATCGATGTAGCCCATCTCATCGGGCGGCGGCGGCGGCACGCCGAAATCGATCATGGCGAAGTCGGGTGGCGGTTCCATCTCGGCGCGCAGAAACGCCAGCCGCCGGCGTGCGTCCCACATATGCGGGCCGTTCGGATATCGCCGCAAATAGGACCAATAGGCCGGCGGCGTATCGTTCATCACGCAGTGACGCCAGGCGATCTCCTCGCGGCGCACCGCGATCATCGCCGCGACGCGCTGTGAATAGGGACTGTCGGGATAGACGGCGAGGAATTGCTCGTAGCCGTCGATCGTGTCGAGCGCGAGCGCCGCGGCATAGGCATCGTCGGGATTGCCGAAGTCGCGCATCGGCCTGCTGCGATAGTCGGCGAGCGGTGCGACGTTCGGCGGCGGCGGTGCGTCGGCCGCGCGTTCGGTCATGAAGAACGGACCGTCGATCTGCGCGGCGTACCAGGGCACTTCGCCGCCTTGTGTCTGTTCGCTGACGCGCAAGCGCACGCGGGCGAAAATATCGTCGAGGCTTAAGCCGCCGGCCGAGATCATTTCGGTGAGCGCGGTCGCATAGGCGCCGTAGGGACCCTGTTCGTCGGGCCCGACGGTGCCCGGCGCCGCGTTGAACGCGAAGGCCATGCTCGGCGGCGGGTCGATCAGCGCCAAGCCGCCCGCGAGCGGCTGGCCGCCTTGCGCAAAAGCGTTCTGCCGCGCCGCATCGAGGATCACGATCTTGACGCGGCCGGGAAGCGAAGCGAGCGGCTGGGTAAAGTCGGAGATCCGGATGGCCTGCAGCGGAACATCGACATCGCGCTGAATGTCGGCGTCGACCGGCACGAAATAATTGTCGCCGGCGTATTGCACGCCATAGCCGGCAAGATAGATCAGCGCGACCGCGTCCGGCCCCGCCGCTGAAACCTGATTGATGAACTCGCGAAACGATTCCCGCAACGTCGCCTGATCGAGGTCGCGCGCGCCGGTCACGGTGAAGCCAGCGGCCTGAAGAGCGTCGGCAACGAGTCCGGCATCGTTGGCGGGCGTCGCCAGCGTTGCGGTTTTGTACTGGGAATTGCCCACGACGAGGGCGAAGCGTTGCTCGGCCAGTCCCGGGCGCAGACCAAGCGCCAATGCAAAGCATGCAACAAGCCACAGCAATGATGCATGCAGAAGCTTTTTCATCATCTGTCCCTCGAAACGGGTTTGTTCCTCAAAATAAGTTCCTCGAATCGTCGTGAGCCGGCCCAGCTTTGTCGGGTGCATCCTGCCGATCAATGGGTCTGAATCATGTCAGGCAGCGCATTTGTTCTTGTGTGTCTGTTCTTTATGCGCCTGCCCGATTTAGGTTCCTATCGGTGTTGCGGGTTACCAGTGGTATGGCACGCGTGGGGCAAATATCCTCCCGCGACACATGGGGTAACGAAGACACAGGGCGACAGAGACTTGGGGCGACGGACACATGCGGCAATACATGCCTTCAAGTTCTTCGAGCAGCAAATTTTCATAAGTTGGATTTGCGTCCCGGCGATGACCACGCTAAGAACAAACAAAGCTTTTGTAATTCACCTGCCGTATCAGCGCCGCTGCCTGCTGTTGGCATTCAACCTCTTGCCATACAACGTCGTTGCCGATATGCGATCGAAGCCAATTCTTTGCCGTATCGGCAAACAAAAACTCGTTGGGTGAGGCGCGCCGGCGCGAGCTGCTTGCCTAGTGTGACTTGCTTTTATGTTGTGGACTTTGCAACGCTTGTTGATGCAACTATGCAACAAGATATTTATGCAACAAAAATCTGTGCGGCAAAGGCTTGCGCAACTCGGGTTCATCTGCAAATAAAGTTGCCCTCCAAACTATCTGTTGTCTTTTCTTTCACTCCCGTAAGGGATACAAGCTGCCTTTCTTGAAAGGGAGGTTTTATGGCGAAGATGAAGAAGAAGCGGCGCGCGTGGACTGCAGGCGAAGTTCGTGATCTCAGAGCGATGGCGAAGAAGAAGACCACCGCGGCGCAAATCGCAAGGAAGCTGAAGCGGACCGAAGGTGCGACGCGCCAAAAGGCGTTCAGCATCGGGTTGTCGCTCGACTCCCGTTCCTAAAACTCTCAAATAGAATTTTCATTCACAAGATTCGACGGCATGCCGGTCCTGCCAAACGCGGGCGCGGCATGCCGTCGCGCGTTTTGCTTTTGCGGACTGCCTTGATGGCGCCGCCGGCGCGATGCCGGACAGGCGTCGTGCCCAAAGGAATATGTCAGGACGATTCGCAAGCCGCCTCGTAAGGCGCGCGATCATTGCCCAAGAATCAGGATCAATCAGCATCGACCGGGATCGATCGCGACCGATCCTGGTCGTTAATCAGGGTCGCTGATCGCGACAATCGCCTAGGAATGATGTCCGTTTCGGCTCTGCCGCGGGGCGGGCGCGGTGGCGCGCGCTGACCGCCCCGGCGGCTGTTTGTCCTATTAACTAACGGCCGTGAACCTGCCCCAATACTTCCGTAACTAAGGCTATAGTGGTCCCCGATCCTGGTCGGGCCTTCGCCATTGTCGGGTCCTTCACGTGAGCTGCGGCCAGCCCGAGCACACATGCTGGGCGTGGTTTTGCGCTCGTTACGGTGATACGAACGCCTATGAGCCAGCCTCCCGGCCCGCTGCGGCAGCAGCCCGCCAGTTCTGAGCTTGCAAACGCGCTTAGCGCGTGCCGGCGGGCTTTTTACGCCATCGCTATGTTCAGCGGCATGAGCAATCTGCTGATGCTCACCAGCGCGCTGTTCATGCTCGAAGTCTATGACCGGGTGCTGCCGAGCCGCAGCGTGCCGACGCTGGTGGCGCTGTTGCTGCTCGCCGCCGGCATGTACGCGGCGCAGGGCGTCATCGACATGATCCGCAGCCGCATCCTGGTCCGCGTCGGCCGGAGCCTCGATGAGGCGTTGAGCTCTCGGGTTTATGACGCGGTGGTCCGGCTGCCGCTGAAGGTCGGCAATCGCGGCGAGGGCACCCAGCCGATCCGCGATCTCGATACGGTGCGCGGCTTTCTGTCCGGGATCGGCCCGGTGGCATTCTTCGATCTGCCGTGGATACCGATCTATCTCGCCATCTGCTTTATCTTTCACTTCTATATCGGCCTGACCGCTTTGTGCGGCGCCGTCGTCCTCGGCGCGCTCGCGGTCGTGACCGAACTGCAGACGCGGCATCCGACGCGGAGCGCCACGCAATATGCCGCGGCACGCAACACGCTGTTGGAAGCAAGCCGCCGCAATGCCGAAGCGATCACCGCCATGGGCATGGTCGGCCGGATTTCGCGGCGCTGGGGCGAACTCAACCGCCATTATATCGCCGCCAGCGGCCGCGCCAGCGATGTCGGCGGCGGGCTCGGCGCGATGTCGAAGGTTTTGCGGATGCTGCTGCAATCCGCGATCCTCGCCGTCGGCGCAGCGCTGGTGATCGATCAGATGTCGACGCCCGGCATCATCATCGCCGGCTCCATTCTCGGCGCGCGCGCCTTGGCGCCGGTCGACATGGCGATCGCCAATTGGCGCGGCTTCGTCGGCGCGCGGCAAAGCTGGGCGCGGCTGTCCAAATTGCTCGGGCATCTGCCGCCGGTCGTCGCGCCGATGCCGCTCAAGCCGCCGGCGCGCTCGCTCGTGGTGCAGAATGCCGCCGTCGCCCCGCCCGGCGCGCAAAAGATCGTATCGCAGGACATCAATTTCACGCTCACGGCAGGCAAGGCGCTCGGCGTGATCGGACCGACGGCGTCGGGAAAATCCTCGCTGGCGCGTATGCTGGTCGGCGTCTGGAGCCCGGTTCGCGGCACCGTGCGGCTTGACGGCGCGACGATCGATCAATGGTCGCCGGAAGCGCTCGGGCGCCATATCGGTTACGTGCCGCAGGACGTGGAATTGTTCAACGGCACGGTGGCGCAGAACATTTCGCGCTTCGAGGAGCCGCCGGATCCGGACGCCGTCATCGCCGCGGCGCAAGCCGCCGGAGTCCACGATCTCATTACCAGTCTGCCGGAAGGCTATGACACGATCGTCGGCGATCATGGCAGCGCCTTGTCGGCCGGACAGGCGCAGCGGCTCGCGCTCGCGCGCGCGCTCTACCGCGACCCGTTTCTTGTCGTGCTCGACGAACCCAATTCCAATCTCGATGCCGAAGGCGATGAGGCGCTGACGCGGGCTATTCTCGGGCTTCGCGCCCGCGGCGCGATCGTCATCGTCGTCGCGCATCGGCCGAGCGCCATTGCCGGCGTCGACTATATCCTCATCATGGGCAAGGGCCGCCAGCAGCAGTTCGGGCCGAAGGAGGAAATCCTCACCCGCGTCACCGCGCAGAGCCAGCCGCCGCGCGCCTTGAAAGTGGCGGATCAGGGAGGTGCGGGATGATCGGCGCACCACCGAACAATCAAGCGGGCAAGCCGAGAGGCTATGCGCCGAATAGACCGCTGGGCCAAACGCCGGGCAAAGCTCCTGCGGATCCGAAGGCCAAGCTGCCGAACCCGTTCGCGGGCAAGCTCGCCGGCAAATTGCCGGGCCCGCTTTCAGGTCAACTCTCCTGGAAGCTGCCGCGCCAGCTGCATTGGCTCGAAGCCAAGCTCGCGCCGACTTTGTCGTGGCTGTTCTACGATGAGTCACCGCCGGAAAGCGCCGAAGCCTCGATCCGCCGCCACATCATTGCCGGCAGCGTCCTGATCGGCGTGCTGGCCTTCGGCCTGGGCGGCTGGGCCTCCACCGCGGAAATCTCGGGCGCGCTGATCGCACAAGGCTCGCTTGTCGTCAATTCCAACGTCAAGAAGGTGCAGCATCCGACCGGCGGCGTGGTCGGCGAACTGCTTGCGCACGACGGCGATCATGTCAAAGAGGGCCAGGTTCTCCTCCGGCTCGACGAGACGGTAACGCGCGCCAATTTGGCGATCGTCACCAAGGGTCTCAACGAACTCTACGCGCGCAAGGCGCGTTTGGCAGCCGAGCGTGACGGCGCCGATTCGGTTCCGACGCCTCGTGAACTCGCCCAAAACGCCGACGATCCCGACGTGAAAGAGGCGCTCAACAGCGAGCGCAAGCTGTTCGATTTGCGGCGCGCGGCGCGGGCCGGTCAAAAGGGGCAGCTGCAAGAGCGGATCACGCAATTGCAGCAGGAAATCACCGGCATCGACGCGCAGCTCACCGCCAAGGATCAGGAACTCGCGTTGATCGCGCAGGAACTGCAAGGCGTGCGCGAGCTGTGGCAGAAGAATCTGATTCAGCTCAGCCGGTTGACCTCGTTGCAGCGCGACGAGGCTAAGATCCAAGGCGAGCGCGGCCAGCTCGTGGCCCAGTCCGCCGAGGCCAAGGGCAAGATCGCCGAAACCCAGTTGCAGATCATCCAGATCGATCAGGACCTCTCCAGCGACGTGGCCAAGGAATTGCGCGAGACCGAAAGCAAGATCGGCGAATATGTCGAGCGCAAGGTCACCGCGGAAGACCAGCTCAAGCGCACCGATATCCGCGCGCCGCAGGACGGCACCGTGTTCCAATCGACCGCGAACACGGTCGGCGGCGTCGTCACCGCCGGCGATCCGATCATGCTGATCGTGCCGGAAAGCGACAATCTTCTGGTCGAGGTCAAGGTCGACCCCAAGGACATCGATCAGGTCCAGATCGATCAGCCCGTCGTGCTGCGCTTCTCGTCGTTCAATGCGCGCACCACGCCGGAGATCAACGGCAAGGTCGTGCGCATCGCGGCCGACACCTCGACCGATCAGCGCACCGGCGCAAGCTATTATCTGGTCCGCATATCGATGAGCGCCGACGAGGTCAGGCGGCTCGGCGACGTCAAGCTGACGCCGGGCATGCCGGTCGAGGCCTTCATCCAGACCGGCGAACGCACCATGCTGTCCTATCTGATCAAGCCGCTGCATGATCAGTTCATGCGGGCGTTCCGCGAAAAATAACCTCGCCATCGTGTGGGCGGATGAGATAACAAGCCCGCGCGATCCGGCGCGGCATGGTTGCCGACCTTTCGCGGTTCAGGAGACGTGCTGGCGATGAACGGGATTGGCCGCTGGGCGCGAAAATTTGGCGTGGCGCGCGCGGTGTGCCTCGTGCTCCTGTTCGCGCTGGTTCCGCTGCGGCTTGCCGATCCGCGGCCGCTCGCCGAATTGCGCGCGCGCACCTTCGATCTGTTTCAGGTGCTGTGGCCGCGCCAGCAGAGCTCGCGGCCTGTCGTCATCGTCGACATCGACGAGGATAGCCTGAAAGAAATCGGGCAATGGCCGTGGCCGCGCACCACCGTGGCAGATCTGATCACCAAGATCACCGAGCTCGGCGCCGCGGGTATCGGCTTCGACATCATCTTTGCCGAGCCCGACCGCATGTCGCCGGCGATTGCCGAACACAGTTTCCGCGGCATCGATGCCGACACCCGCGCCAAGCTCGACAGCCTGCCGAGCAATGACGCGGTGCTGGCCGACGCGATCAAAAATTCGCGCGTCGTCGTCGGCCAGGTCGGCTCGGCTCATGTCGATCCCAAGACCAAAGCCGAGCAGATCTTGCAGACCGGCTTCGCCATCCGCGGTCCCGATCCGACGCCGTTTCTGGTGACGTTTCCCGGCCTGCTGCGCAACGTGCTGCCGATCGAGGAGGCCGCGGCCGGCCGCGGCTTGTTCTCGATCAATCCGGAAACCGACGGCATCATTCGCCGTGTCCCGGTGATCATGGAGGCGCAGGGGGCGCTGGTGCCCTCGCTCGCCATGGAAATGCTGCGGGTCGTGTCGCATGCCAGCGCCATCCTGGTGCGCGTCAACGAAGCCGGCGTGCAGTCGGTGGCGGTGCCCGGCCTCGAAGTGCCGACCGATCGCAACGGGCAGCTCTGGGTGCATTTCAACAAGCACGATCCGGCGCGCTATGTTTCGGCAAAAGACGTACTGCAGGGCCGCGTGCCGGCGGACCGCTTGCGCGGCCGGCTGGTTCTGATCGGCACGTCGGCGACCGGGCTGCTCGACATCAAGACCACGCCGCTCGATCCGGTGATCCCCGGCGTCGAGGTGCATGCGCAAATCCTCGAAAGCGTGCTCACCAAATCCATTCTGCTCAATCCGAACTACGCGATCGGCGCCGAGCTCGTGATCGCGGTGCTGCTCGGGATCGGCGTGATCATCGCCGCGCCGATGCTGTCGCCGACGGTCAACGTGATGCTCGGCGCGCTTCTCATCGCCGGCTTGACCGGCTTCTCGCTTTATCTCTTTGCCGAGCACAATCTGCTGATCGATTTCACCTATCCGCTGATTTCGAGCTGGCTGATCTATCTCGTTCTGACCTTCGTCAATTATTTCCGCGAACAACAGCAGCGCCAGCAGATCCGCTCCGCTTTCGGCTATTACCTGTCGCCGCACATGGTCGAGCAGCTGGCGCGTTCGCCGGAAAAGCTCGTGCTCGGCGGCGAAGAGCGCCGCATGACCATTCTGTTCTCCGACGTGCGCGGCTTCACCACCATCTCCGAGCACTACAAGGACGATCCGCAAGGCCTGACGCGGCTGATGAACCGGTTCCTCACCCCGCTCACCAACGCCATCATCGAGCGCAAGGGCACGATCGACAAATATATCGGCGACGCCATCATGGCGTTCTGGAACGCGCCGGTCGACGATCCCGAGCAGGAGAGCAATGCCTGCGAGGCGGCGCTGCAGATGCTCGAGCGCGCCGCCACGCTCAACGGTGAGCTCAAGCGCGAGGCCGAGGGCAATGGCGGCGCGTTCATGCCGCTGCGCATCGGTATCGGCCTCAATACCGGCCCTTGCGTGGTTGGCAACATGGGGTCGGATTTCCGCTTCAATTATTCGGTGCTGGGCGACACCGTGAATCTCGCCTCGCGGCTCGAGGCGCGAACCAAGGATTATCGCCTGCCCATGGTCATCGGATCGCGCACCGCGGAAGTGGCGAAGAACAGGTTCGCCACCATGGAAATCGATCTGATCCTGGTGAAGGGCAAGAAGCAGCCGGAAGCGGTGTTCACGGTGCTCGGCCGCGCCGAAGTCGAGCAGGATCCGCGCTGTATCGAGCTGCGCGATCTCAATGCGCAAATGCTGGCGCGCTTCCGCAAGCAGGACTGGGATGGCGCGCTCGACCTCATTCAACGCTGCCGCAAGAGCGCCAATGGCTTCGACGCGGCGGGGCTCTACGACATGTACGAAGAGCGCATCGCCGCCTATCGCGCAGAGCCGCCGGGTCCGGATTGGGACGGCGTCTACGAAGCCGAATCGAAGTGACAGTTATCTCGTGATCGAGGCAGGCGCCGGCGAGCGCTGCGCGCCGACCAGCACATCCGGCAGGAATCGCCGTACGCCCTCGCTGCCGAGCGCAAACAGTGGCACCGCGTCCGGCATCGCTTTGTCTTCGATCAGCCTGAGCCAGCGGTTGTCGAGGATGATCCAGGCGCCGTCGAGCCGAGCCGCGGTGACGGCGTGGTCCTCATGCGCGGCGGTATTGTGCACGATCATGAGTTTCACATCGTCGGCGGCAATGCCGGCTTCGATCAGCGCGACATATTTGGCGATGGCATAGTCCTCGCAGTCGCCCTTGTGCGTCGTGAACGTCTCGAGCGGCGCGCTCCACTTGTCGGGCACGCCCCATTGCGCCATGTCGCTCATCGGCTCGATCGCCATGTTGATCGCGCGATTGATCACGCCGATGCGGGCGCGCCCGGTCAGCACGCGGCCCTGGTCGACGATGGTCAGGAAGTTTTTCGCCGCCGCCGGACAAGAATCCATGTTCGCTCGGCAGCGCGCGAAGACTTCGTTCTCGGCGCGCATATCGGTCTTGACGCGGTTCCACTTCGTCAGAACGTCTCCGTCCTTGACCGGCAGAATATTAAACCGGAACGAAGCGTCGATATGCGGCAAGTCGCTGCTAGGCAGATCATTGCGCGGCAAGGCGGCGTTGCGACCAACGGCCGTCGCGGATTCAAGCGCGGCGAGCTTCGCCGGCGCAGTCGCGGCGGCCTGGTCGGGCTTTTGAACATCAGGCTGAGTCTTGGCCGCGATGTCCGCCAGTGTCGTGGCTTCCACGGGCGTGACCGGATCGGCAGGCAAAATTTCGGATTGCGCGTCGACTTTTGCTTTGATTGGATCTTGTGGCGCAGCGCTCGGCGTGTCGCTGACGACGGCGGCTTGCCCCATCGGCGTTGCGGCGGTGATTGAAGCCGCCGACTGGTTCGCGTCCGCGACCGGTCCGGTCTCGATACCGGCAAAGGCCGGCACGGCGACAGCAAATAGGAAGGCGGCACACCACCACGCCGCAACACGCAACAACATCGTGACGTCCCTGAACGGCGAGATGAGAAGCTTGCGCGTTCTCTCCCGGCTCTCATTTCAGGAGCGGACATAACGTGCGTGCGGCTGCAGCCCGGTTAAACGAGCGCTGATCGCGCGGTAATGAACGGAAACAGCGTGTAACAACGGCTTCGCCGACACTTACAATTTTATCGATCCGGTTGTCCTAATTGCTTGTACAGCGCGCCATTTGTGCGATTAAATGAGCGCCAAGTTGGTAAAATGGGGAGGCAAGAAAATGCGCGTCACGCTGCGCCTGAAGCTGCACACAAAAGTTTTTGGTCTGACCGCTGCCGGTCTCTTGCTCGGTCTGTCGTTCGGCGTTGGCCGCGCGTCGGCCGAGGACAAGACCTTCGAATTGAAGCTTGCGCATTGGGTGCCGCCCTCGCATCCGTTGCAGAAGGCGCTCGAAGCCTGGGGTGACTCGGTCCAGCAGGATTCCGGCGGCACCATCAAGTACAAAATCTATCCGGCGCAGCAGCTCGGCAAAGCTTTCGACCATTACGACATGACGCGCGACGGCATCGCCGACTTCGCCTATGTCAATCCGAGCTATCAGCCCGGCCGGTTTCCGATTTTCGATGCCTCGAACCTGCCGTTCATGATCGCTAATGCCAAAGCGGGCTCCGGCGCGATCGACGACTGGTATCGCAAATACGCCGCCGCCGAGATGAAGGACGTCAAATATTGCTTCGCCTTCGCGCACGATCCCGGCACGTTCCATTCCCGAACCAAGAAGATCGTGGTGCCGAGCGACATTTCCGGCATGAAAGTGCGTCCGGCGACCGCGATCATCGCCTCGATGGTCACCTCGCTCGGCGGCACCAATGTGCAGGCGTCGGCCCCTGAAGTGCGCGATGTCATCGAGAAAGGCGTCGCCGACGCCGTCACCTTCCCGTCCGGATCGATCGTCCTGTTCGGTATCGACAAGGTGACGAAATACCATATCGACTTCCCGCTCTATACGACGGGCTTCGTCTGGATCATGAACAAGGACACCTATGCCGCGATGTCAGCTGCGCAGCAGAAGGTGATCGATAATCACTGTAACCGGGAATGGGCGGAAAAGACCGCGGGGCCGTGGGCCGATTTCGAGCATGAGGGACTCGCCAAGATCAAGGCCGAGCCCGACCAAGAGGTCTATAGCTTGACCGATGCGCAGCTCGACCAATGGAAGGCCGCGGCGACGCCGGTGGTGCAGTCATGGTCGGACGCGGTGAAAAAGGCCGGCGGCGATCCCGATGCGGCTCTCAAGAGCCTGAAGAACGAACTCGCCAAATCCAATTCCGGTTATTGAGCGCGTCTCTGCTGTCTCGAGGCCCGGTTATCGTCGGGCCTCGAAGGCGCAGCCGATCCCGCCGCACCTTTAAGAATACGCGCTTATGGCAGGACCACAGACCGAATCCGCCCCGCATCAGCCGCCGCCGCGGAGGCCGCGCAGCCTCATGGACCGCTTCATCGACGGCATCGAACTCGTCGCCGCATTCTTTGTCGGCATTGTCGCGCTCGATATCTTCGTCTCGGTCATGCTGCGCTATTTCTTCGCCGTGCAGATCCCGGATTCTTACGATTTCGGCCGGCTCCTGCTCGGCATCCTGATCTTCTGGGGCATCGCCGCGACGTCCTACCGCGGCAGCCACATCACCGTCGATCTCCTCTATTCCAATGTCGGCGAACGGATGAAGCGCGTCATCGATGTGTTCGCGACGCTGGTGCTGCTCTTCGTCGTCACGGTGCAAACCTACACTTTGTTCGACAAGGTCCACGGCACCTATGCCGACCACGTGCTGACCTATGACCTGCGGCTGCCGGTCTGGCCGTTCTACCTGGTGGCTTGGCTCGGCGACGTGTCTGCCGTGCTGCTCATCGCGGTGCGCACCTATCGGCTGATCTTCCATCCCGATCTGCTCGGCGGCCAGTATCAGATCAAGCCGGTCGAATGAGCGAACATGAGCATTGCAAGATGAGGCGCATTTGCATCTGAGCACCGACGCGGTCGCCATTATCGGCTTTGTCACGCTGTTCGCGCTGATGCTGTTGCGCGTGCCGGTCGGCATGGCGATGGGGCTCGTCGGCGTCTCCGGCTTTGCCTATCTGGTCGGCGGCACGGCGGCGCTGAAGAATGTCGGGCTCACGTCGATGCGAACGGTGACCGACTACACGTTCGGCGTCATCCCGATGTTCCTCTTGATGGGCGCCTTCGTGTCGAATTCCGGCATGAGCCGGGAGCTGTTCCGCGCCGCCAATGCCTTTGTCGGCCACTTCAAGGGCGGGCTCGGCATCGCCACCATCGCGGCCTGCGCCGGCTTTGCCGCTATTTCCGGCTCGTCGGTCGCAACCGCGGCGACCTTTGCCACCGTCGCCTATCCGGAAATGCGGCGCTACGACTATCCGCAATCCTTCGCCACCGGTGTGATTGCCGCCGGCGGCACGCTCGGCGCCATGCTGCCGCCTTCGACCGTGCTTGCGGTCTATGGCATCATCACCGAGCAGGATATCGGCAAGCTGTTCATCGCCGGCATCATTCCAGGTCTCCTCGCCGCCGCCATGGACATGATCACTATCGTGATGATCGGCAAGCTGCGGCCGAATTTTCTGCCCGCAACGCCGCGTCATTCCTGGAAGGAGCGACTCTCCGGCTTGCGCGACATCTGGGCGACGCTGCTGCTTTTCGCTTTCGCCATCGGCGGACTCTACGGCGGCTTGTTCACGCCGACCGAGGCCGGCGGCATGGGCGCCTCGGGCGCGCTCCTGATCGGCGTCGCGCGCGGAAAACTGACGCGGCCGGAAATCCGCCGCTCGCTCCTGCAAGCCGTGCGCACCGCGGCCGCCGTGCTCACGGTGCTGATCGGCGCGCTGTTGTTCGGCTATTTCCTCACCGTGACGCAGACGCCGCAGAAAGTGACCGAGTTCCTCACCGGCCTCGGGCTCGGCCGCTACGGCGTGCTCACGCTGATCATGCTGATGTATATCGTGCTCGGCTGCCTCATGGACGCGCTGGCCATGATCATCCTGACGATCCCGATCATCTTCCCGGTGATCACGCAACTCGGCTTCGACCCGATCTGGTTCGGCGTGATCATCGTTATGACGGTCGAGCTCGGACTCATTCACCCCCCGGTCGGCATGAATGTCTTCGTCATCAAAAGCGTCATTCCCGAAGTCAGCTTTTCGACGATCTTTGCCGGCGTCCTGCCGTTCATCGTCACCGACATCGTCCGGCTCGTCATCCTGATCGCGTTTCCGATCCTGGCGCTCTGGCTGCCGTCGCACATGTTCAAGTGATCGGCGCGTTACGGTGATGAGCAAAAGAAAAAGCAGTCCAGGATGCCTTAGTCCTGGACTGCTTCGCTTCGCCTGAACAAAGAGCTGTTAGCTTCGCCCGCCGCCGGCGAGCACAGCGCGGGTGGCCCGGTCGGGACCGAAGTCATCCACGCTGTCGATAGCCAAAAGGTCGGCAAGCCGTGTGCGGGCGCGATTGACCCGGCTCTTGATGGTGCCGACCGCGCAGCCGCAGATCGCGGCCGCATCGTCGTAGGAGAACCCGGACGCGCCGACCAGGATGAGCGCCTCGCGCTGATCCGACGGCAGCTTCGTAAGCGCAACCCGAAATTCTTCGAGCTCCACCCGCCCGGTCTGCTCGGGATGCGACTTCAGCGTCTCCGCATGACGGCCGTCGGCATCCTCAACCTCGCGCCGCCGCTTGCGGTATTCCGAGCGGAACAGGTTGCGCAGAATGGTGAACAGCCAGGCAGGCATATTGGTGCCGGGCTGGAACGAGTCGATATGCGCCAATGCGCGCAGGAGGGTCTCCTGCACCAAGTCGTCGGCGCGATCTATATTGCCGCACAACGAGATCGCGAAGGCGCGCAAACTCGGTACGGTCCCTAACACTTGGTCGCGAATCGCTGGGTCGAGTTTCATGTTGGCTCGTCCCCCTCAATCCTGGTCCTGTTCACTCAGTCGCCGAACCAGGTCGGCGAGATGCGATGGCACGCCCTGATTGACCACGTCGTCATAGATGGCGCGCAATTGCTGGCCGATTCTGGCCTGAACCTCGCGGCCCAGCCGTGCTTCCGGCTTTGCTGGCCTGGCCATGCCGTCTCTGCCCTCCGGCTTCTCACTGACCGGATCGACCGGATCAAGATTGGTGTTGCGGTGTTTCATCTCATTTTTTCCCCATTCACCCATGTTTCCACCCGCCGCCGCAGCCCCCACTACTCCAAACGCCAATACGCGCTAACGCACTGACATGGCCTGAAGTTCCGTGATTATTTGATGTCGGAACTTTTTTTGCCTAACGGCGTTTTTATGAGTAACCTCAGCACCATGGAAGGGGAGGGTCGTAGTGTCCACCTCGCAAGCCGTACTTCAGCACCTGCCGTCGCTTCGCCGTTATGCCCGGGCCCTCACGGGCAGCCAGGCCTCCGGCGACGCTTATGTCGTCGCCACCGTTGAATCGCTGATCGCCAGCCCCAAACTCCTGGAAGCGAGTTCGAGTTCGCGGGTCGGCCTTTATGGACTGTTCACGAAGATCTGGAATTCGGTGGCGCTCAACGACAAGCCGGAAGCCAGCGAAATCGTGTTGCCGCCCGAGCAGCATCTGACCCACATTACGCCGCGGCCGCGCCAGGCCTTTCTCCTGGTCGCGCTCGAGGGCTTCTCCGAAGAGGACGCCGCCGAAGTCTTGGGCTGCGACCTGCAGACGCTTCGTGGCCTCGTCGAGGAATCCGGGCGCGAACTCGCCGCCGAAATCGCCACCGATGTCCTCATCATCGAGGACGAGACCTTCATCGCCATGGATATCGAGGCGCTGGTCGAGAGCCTAGGCCATCATGTCATCGGCATCGCGCGCACCCATAGCGAGGCGCTGGCTTTGGCCAAGAAGAAACGGCCGGGACTGATCCTTGCCGATATTCAGCTCGCCGACGGCAGTTCGGGCCTCGATGCCGTGAATGAGCTTTTGGGCTCGTTCGAAGTGCCGGTCATCTTCATCACCGCCTATCCGGAGCGTTTCCTGACCGGACAGCGCCCGGAGCCGGCTTTCTTGATCGCCAAGCCGTTCCAGGTCGCCGTCGTTTCGGCGGTGGTCAGCCAGGCGCTGTTCTTCGGACGCAAGGCGCGCCAGCGCGAACGTAAGCCGGTGGAGCGCCAAGCCACCGCTTAGCAGGCGACCGCTTAGACGCGCGTTCAAAGGTCGTATTTCTGCTGCTGTGCAATGGCCGGGCTTGTCCCGGCCTTTGCCGTTTTTGCAGGTTGGCTTTTACAAGCTTTTTGAAGCCGTGCCGCACACCCGAATTCGCGGCTGCAGAAAATGTTGAGGCGCAGTCGATCGGCATATCGACTGCGCCCAACGCCGCCGGCCAAGCACGGGGGGAGGGGGAAGACTGGCCGGCGCGCCATGACAAACGCTGACGGCCATATTTGTTCCTGGCGCCGCGCCGGCAGCGCTACGCGCAAGGCCGCCGCAAGGCCATCAACGGCGGCAAGAAACGCGCGCATCAACAAGACCGCATCGAACAAACAGGCGCCGATCACGCCGGCGTGTTTGCAGCCAAAGGGCTTGAACCGGTCGATTTGAACCGCGGCGGCATCCTTCACGTCTCAGTGAAAAGGCGACGGCGACGGAACTCTGCGGCGTTAGCCACGTTTGCATTCCGGTGAGGTTGTCGGCTTCGGGGATTTTTGGTGTGTCCGATCGAGCAAACAAGCGATCGCGCGCTCCGGCTGGAGAAGTCCGATGGCCAAAACTTTGCTGGTTCGCGCAGTGTTGGTCCGCATGGCGAGCGCGCTTGGGCTGATTGCGCTGTCGCTGTTTTTCGTCGGTCTTATCCCCTTCCTCAGCGCCGGCCCGAGCGTCGGTGCGGGCTTCCCCGCTAAGGTGCCAGCGACCTCGGTCAACCGCGAGTTCAAGGGTGACCGGTTGCCGCTTCCTTCGGACGCCAACTCGGCTTTTTCCAAGAACGACGCGCCGCGCCCCCAAGGCGCAAGGCAGATTCCTGACGGCTGCGATCCGGCGTTCTCGCTGATCACCACGCCGCGATTGTCCAACGTCTACGGCCGCTGCACGACGTAGCGCGGCGCAAATCCGCGTCATGTTCGCGTCAGTCCTGGTCCGAATGGTCCTGGTGCGAATGAAGCTCTGAATCACAGCGCGTCACCGCACAAGATGCGGTGAACCTGCTTGCCGCAGCGCGCGTCTCATCAAATGAGAACTTGAGAGACCTTGCGCCGAAAGGCGCAATTTTAGGGAAATTTGAATGAGGCGTTTCATTCGAATTTTATTTGTTTGTTGTTTATTTGTTGAGTGGGGAACCAAACGCCTCATCGGCATTTGAAGATAAAGAGAACGGCATTCTCTTTAGCACGGGAGTAGGTCATGACAGCGCTTCGCCGGTCACGGCATTTTTGCAGCATTATCTTGTTCGCAGGCATCCTGGCGGCGCCTGTCGTCCCGGCTTCCGCGCAGGTCCTCGCCTTCGGGCCGATGCAGAACTATCAGCCGGGCTTCCCGCAATATGCGCCGCAAACCGCGCCCCAGAGCGACGCGGCCCCGTCCGATCAATTGGCGCCGGAATTGCGCCACCAGATCGTGAGCTATCAGAGCACCGAGCCGGCCGGCGTCATCGTCATCGATACCGCGCATAAGTTTCTCTACCTGACCATGGGCGGCGGCAAGGCGATGCGTTACGGCATCGGCGTCGGCCGCCAGGGCTTTACCTGGTCGGGCGTCCAGACGATCTCGCGCAAGGCCGAATGGCCGGATTGGATCCCGCCGAAGGAGATGGTGGCGCGTCAGCCGTATCTGCCGCGCTGGGTCTCCGGCGGCCCGGGTAACCCGCTCGGCGCGCGCGCGATGTATCTCGGCAATACCGAGTACCGCATTCACGGCACCAACGATCCGACCACGATCGGCAAGAATGTTTCCTCCGGCTGCATCCGGCTGGAAAATTCCGAGGTGCAGGATCTCTATTCGCGCGTTGCCATCGGCACCAAAGTCATCGTCCTGCCCAACGATCCGCACGCTTCGGCCGAGCGCATCTCTATGAATGACGGCGTGGCCATCGATCAGGCTCAGGGCGGCCGCATGTCGGCGCAGATTGCCGTTCGATAATTTGCACTTGCTATCCGAATATGGCGAAGGCGCGTCGCAAGACGCGCCTTTAGCATTGTTCTAAACGCATTCGCACCGCAGAAGGTTCGCCTGCATTTTCGGAATATCTTTCTCCGGTCTGTGTCCTGACAGAGGCGCGATAAGTTGCATCTGCGATCGGCAATGACGATCTTTACGGAGAGGGTCTAAGGTGGAAGTGTAAAGGCATGGATATGCCTGATAAAAAAAGAAGCGGGCCGACGCAGGGAATTGCGCAACAAGCAGCCGCGCGAAAATCGCCGCTGGGCGTTTCGACAGAATTTTTTCCGAATGCCGCAATCGTCCGCTCCGGACTTGAGTCCGCGCGCATCGGCGTCTGGTCGTGGGACGCCGACGCCGGGACGCTAACCTGGTCGATCAATCTTGAATCGATGCACGGTCTGCCGCCGCACAGTTTCAACGGCACTCTCGCGGGCTTCCTCGACAGCATTCACGGCGAAGACCGGGCCAATGTGGAAGCCTTGCTCAAGGAGGCGATGCATGCGCAGTCGCCGTTTCGTGCGCGCTACCGCACGCTGCGGCGCGACGGCCGCGACGACGACTGCTGGCTCGAGGCGACCGGAGCGGTTCTTAGCGCGGGCGGCAAAGCCACGGGCATGTCGGGTCTCTGCTACGACATTACCGGCCGCGTCAGCCTCGAGAACGAACTGCGCACCCGCGCCAAGCAGCAGGAAGCCCTGGCGCAACTCGGCGAACGCGCGCTGGCGCAGCCCGATCTCGAACGGCTTCTCAACGACGCGGTCTCGACCGTCGCACTCACGCTGTCGGTCGATTTCGTCAAAATTCTCGAACTCATGCCCGGCGACAACGATCTGTTGCTGCGCGCCGGCTTCGGCTGGAAGACCGATCTTGTCGGCACGGTGCTGACCACGGCAGCGCCCGACAGTCTCGCGCGGTTCACGCTCGATTCCGCCGAGCCGGTGGTGATCGAGGATTTTGCCGGCGAGAAGCGGTTCGATATTTCGCCCTATCTGAAAGAGCACAATTGCGCCTGCGGCATGAATGTCGCCATTGCCGGCCGCGACGGCCGCGCCTACGGCATTCTTGGCGCGTGCTCCAGCCGCAAGCGGCGCTTCAGCGCGCAGGACACGATGTTCCTCGCCGCCGCCGCCAATCTCCTCGCCGGCGCCATTCAGCGCCGCCTGCTCGAGCAGCGTCACGAATTGATGATCCGCGACATGCGGCATCGCAGCGGCAATCTGTTTTCGCAGTTGCTGGCGCTGTTCTCGCAGACGGCGCGGACGTCGAAGAACATTCCCGATCTCACCACGAAGTATCAGGCCCGCGTGCTGGCCATGGCGAACGCCCACCGGCTGATCACCGAAGGCGGCTGGCAGTCGATACCGATCATGGAACTCCTGCATGCCGTGCTCGGTCCCTATCTCGATCGGGCATCGCTGAAGGGTCCGAATATCGATCTCGAGCCCGATCCGGTCTTCACGCTGAGCGCGGCGCTGCATGAGCTTGCGGCCAATGCGACCAAGCACGGCAGCCTGTCGCGCGCCAAAGGACAGCTTGATCTGCACTGGTCGGTGGAGCGCACCATGCGCGGCAGGAGCCTGATCATGGACTGGGTCGAGAAGAACGGGCCGCCGACACGACGGCCGCGCAAGAGCGGCTTCGGCACGCGGCTGATCGACCTTGTCATACAGCGGCAATTAAACGGTGAGGTTATCCGCAACTATTCGAGCGAGGGTCTCAGCGTAAAAATGCTGGTCCCGCTGACCCACGAAAGGTGGCCGGCTCCGGCGGCCGGTCCCGCCGAAAAGTCCGGCAAACCTCCGGATGGGACGGCATCGTCCGACCCACCCCTGCCACCACCCTTGCCGCGCGGGGTGCAAGCGCCGTAGGCTTAGGTGCAGTGCAACAAGCTCACCAAGAGCCGCAGGAGCAAGCTTTGCCGCAAGGACGTACACCGTTCGAGCAGATCACTTTGTTGTTGCAGGGCGGCGGCGCGCTCGGCTCGTATCAAGCTGGTGTCTATGAGGCGCTGGCCGAAGCCGACCTTCACCCGGATTGGGTCGCAGGCATTTCGATCGGCGCGATCAATTCGGCGATCATCGCCGGCAATCCGCCGGAGAAGCGCGTCGCGCGCCTGCGCGAGTTTTGGGAGACCGTGAGCGCATCGCCGCTCGGTATTCCCTATTTAAAACATGTCGAACTGAAGGACGAGAGGAACCATCAGTTCGTCAATCAAGCTCGCGCCATGAACGTATTGCTGTTCGGGGCGCCCAACTTTTTCTTTCCCCGCCTTCCGCCGGTGATGCTGTGGCCGCCGGGCAGCGCCGACAAGGCGAGCTATTATGACAATGCGCCGTTGAAGACGACGCTCGAACGGCTAGTCGATTTCGACCGGATCAATTCGGGCGCGATGCGCTTTAGCGTCGGCGCGGTCGATGTCTGCACCGGAAACTTCACTTATTTCGACACCTCGACGCACAAGATCGTCTGCGAGCACATCCTTGCCTCGGGCTCTTTGCCACCTGGCTTCCCGGCGACCAAGGTCGGCGACCGGTATTTTTGGGACGGCGGACTGGTCTCGAACACGCCGTTGCAATGGGTGCTGGATTCCCGGCCGCGGCGCGACACGCTGGCGTTTCAGATCGATCTTTGGAACGCGCGCGGCTTGCTGCCCAAAGACATGATCGAAGTCGAAGTGCGGCAGAAAGAGATCGTCTATTCAAGCCGCAATCGCAACGCGACAGATCAGTATCAGAAGATGCAGAAGCTTCGCATCGCGCTGGCGCGCGTTCTCAAGAACATTCCGCCCGAATTCCAGGACAGCGAGGACGTCAAGCTCCTGGCGGCGGAAACCGACGACAAGGTCTGCAACATCGTCCATCTGATCTATCGCTCTCAGGCCTACGAGGGCATTGCCAAGGATTTTGAGTTTTCGCGGCGGACCATGGAGGAACACTGGAAAGCCGGTTACAACAATGCACTGCAGACGCTCGCCGACCCGCAAGTGCTGCAGTTGCCCGACCGGGCCGTGGGGGTGCGGACCTTCGATCTCGGCGAAGATCTTCCAGACTAGCTGTTTTCCAATAACGAAAGGAATTCGACATGAAGGAAAGCGATGTGCGGCAGCGAGCTTTCGCCATGCCGCTGACCAGCCCGGCCTTTCCGATGGGCCCCTATCGTTTCGTCAATCGCGAATTCCTCATCATCACCTACCGCACCGATCCGCAGAAATTGCGCGAACTGGTGCCGGAGCCGCTGCAAATCGAAGAGCCGCTGGTCAAATTCGAGTTCATCCGCATGCCGGATTCGACCGGCTTCGGCGATTACACCGAAAGCGGGCAGGTCATTCCGGTGAGCTTCAAGGGCCGCAAAGGCGGTTACTCGCATTGCATGTTCCTGGACGATCATCCGCCGATCGCCGGCGGCCGCGAACTGTGGGGCTTTCCGAAGAAGCTCGCGAAGCCCACGCTGCATGACGAACTCGATACGCTCGTCGGCACTCTGGATTACGGCTCGGTCCGCATCGCCACCGGCACCATGGGCTATAAGCACAAAGTGGCCGATCATAACGCCGTCAAGGCTTCGCTATTGGCGCCGAATTTCCTCCTCAAGATCATACCCCATGTCGACGGCACGCCGCGCATCTGCGAGATCGTCGAATATGAATTGACCGATGTCGATCTCAAAGGCGCCTGGACGGGGCCCGCGGCGCTTACTCTGGTGTCGCACGCGCTGGCGCCGCTGGCCGAATTGCCGGTTCTGGAAATCGTGTCCGGCACCCACATCATTGCAGATCTGACCCTGCCGCTTGGTAAGGTGGTACACGACTATCTTGCCTAAGGTAGCCGCTCTGGGCTAGTTGGCTTGGTCGCTTTGGCTCATTCCCGGCCGCGATCCCGCGTGCCGAAATTTCCTGCATCGATTGGTCCCCATGAAAGAAGAAACGATCAACTTTCAATCCGCGGGTCTGCGCCTGCACGGCGTCATCGGCGTTCCCGACGGCCTGGCGCCGCAAGAGCGGCGCTCAGCCTTCATCGTGCTGCACGGCTTCGGCTCCAACAGCGAAGGCAATAATGTGCTGCAGCCGACGCGGGTCCTGAGCGAGTTCGGCTATGTCACCATGCGCTTCGATATGCGCGGCTGCGGCAAGAGCGAAGGCGAGTTCGGCCGCGTCATCTGCCTCGAACAGGTCGAAGATCTCGGCAATGCGCTCAATGTCCTGGCGCAGCATCCCGCCGTCGATCCCGACCGTATCGGCGTCATCGGCTCGAGCTTCGGCGGCGCGGTCGCGGTCTATGCCGGCGGCACCAATCCGCGCATCGCCGCGGTAATTTCCAATGGCGGCTGGGGCCATGGCGAGCGCAAATTCCGCGGCCAGCATCCGACGCCGGAAGCCTGGGCCAAATTCACCAAAATGCTTGAAGACGGCCGCGCCCATCGCGAGCACACCGGCAAGTCGCTGATGGTGCCGCGCTACGACATCGTGCCGATCCCGAGCCACGTGAAGGAAAATCTCGCCAAGCAGAATGTCGGCATGCTCGCGCCCAATTCGGTGGAAATGTTTCCAGCCGAGACGGCGCAAAGCATGTTCGACTTCCGCGCCGAGGAAGTCGTCGGCGAGATTGCGCCGCGGCCGCTTTTGCTCATCCACTCGGCGAAGGATTCGGTGACGCCGACCGAGCAGTCGATCGAAATGTTCAAGCGCGCCGGCCAGCCGAGCGAGCTGCATCTGTTCGCCGGCCTCGATCACTTCCTGTTCGCCGAAAACTCCACGCGCGTCTGGAGCCTGCTGCGCAATTGGCTCGACACTTACTTTGCGGCGAAACGCGCATGAGCGGCGGCAGGATTGTCGTCGGTCATGACGAGCTGAAACGCTTCATCCACGACGTGCTCGTTTTCACCGGCGCCGGCGACAGCGATGCCGATACCGTCGCCGACGGCCTGGTCTGGGCTAATCTGCGCGGCGTCGATGGCCACGGGATATCGCGGCTGCCGCGTTATCTCCGCTACATCGAGAGCGGCGAGATCGACGTGAAGGCGCAGCCGCGCCTTATTGCGGATCGCGCCGCGACCTTTGTCTTCGACGGCCATCATGGTTTCGGGCCGGTCGCCGCCATGCGGGCCTCGGCGCTCGCGGTGGAGCGGGCGAAAGCGGCCGGCGTCTGTTACGGCCTCATCCGCGAAACCACGCATACCGGCGCCATCGGACGCTACGCGCAATGGATTGCCGAACGCGATTGCGCCGCCGTCGTCATTGCCGCGGGCCAGACGCTCATGGCCTATCACGGCGCGCGCGTCGCCAGCCTCGGCACCAGCCCGATCGCGATCGCGGTTCCCGCGAGCAACGGGCCGATCGTCCTTGATATGGCCACCAGCACGATCTCCAACGGCAAGATTTTGCAGGCGCGCGTGAGCAACGAGAAACTGCCGGAGGAAACGGTGCTGACCGCTGCGGGCGAAGCCACCACCGATCCGCGTGCCGCGGAAATTCTTCTCCCGCTCGGTGGCCCCAAAGGCTCGGGCCTCAGCTTCATGTTCGAAATGATCGTTAGCGTTCTCGGCGCGGCGCCGATCCAGGCGCGCGTGCTCGGCCCGGAAAGGCGCAAGCGTCATACCTCGAACCTCGTGATCATCGCGGTTGATATCACGGCGTTCCGGCCGCTCGGCGGCTTCGAAAGCGATGCCGATACGCTTGCCGCGCTGATCAAGGCGCTGCCGCGGCAGATCGGATTCGACGAGATTCTGCTGCCCGGCGAGCGCGCGGGCCGCAGCGAAACGGCACGCCGCAAATCCGGTATCCCCATTCCCGCCAAGTTGTGGGACGAGCTTGAAGCCATCGCCAAGCCGCAAGCGATCAGGATGCCGGAGCGACTTTCCCCGCCACGATAGGGGAAAAGTCTGCCGCTTTCACCGGGCGGCGCGGAAGTGCTACGAGATGTCGGTGACAACGAGCATCGAGATGGACCGGCAGCAAGCATCCGCGGGCACGATCGACGCCGACGAAGTGGCGCGGTTTTCGCGGCTGTCGAGCCAATGGTGGGATCCGAACGGCCCGATGGCGCCGTTGCACAAGTTCAATCCGGTTCGCCTCGCCTATGTCCGGGACCGCGCCGCGGCGCATTTCGGCCGCGACCCGAGCCGGCTCGACAGCCTCTCGGGCTTGCGCATGCTCGATATCGGCTGCGGCGCCGGCGTTCTCGCCGAGCCGCTGGCGCGGCTTGGCGCATCGGTGGTCGGCGCCGATCCGTCGGACAGCAATATCGCGGTCGCCAAGCACCACGCCGAACAATCCGGGCTCACAATCGATTATCGCGCCACCACCGCCGAGGCGCTGGAGGCGGCCGGCGAAAGCTTTGACATTGTTCTTGCCATGGAGGTGGTCGAGCACGTCACCGATGTCGGCCTGTTCATCGATGTGGCAGCCGAGATGGTGAGGCCCGGCGGGCTGATGTTCGTCGCGACGCTCAACCGCACCGTCAAGAGCTTCGCGCTCGCAATTGTCGGCGCCGAATATATCTTGCGCTGGCTGCCGCGCGGTACCCATCAGTGGGACAAGTTCGTCACGCCCAATGAGCTTGAAATCGCCATCACGCACAGCGGGCTCGATGTCACCGATCAGGCCGGCGTGATCTACAATCTGTTGGCCGACCGCTGGCAGCTCTCAGCCGATACGGACGTGAATTATCTCGTCACCGCGGCAAAGCCCGAGCGGCAGGTTTCTCGCTGATCCTGACGAGTCAGTTCTGATCGTCGGGAAGGATCGGCAGCGGATGAAATTCGATGCCTTCTTCGAACAATTCCTTGGCTTCGTCGGGTGAAGCTTCGCCGTAGATCGAGCGGTGCTCGGTCTCGCCGTAATGGATCTTGCGCGCCTCTTCGGGAAAGCGCGTGCCAACATAGTTCGCGTTCTTGGTGATGTGGTCGCGGATTTCCTTGAGCTTCTGCCGCAGCTCCTGCTCCGGCGGCGATATCATCGCGACAGATGTGCTGGCGGCGGCCGGCGCTTTGGCTTGCGATGAAGGCACTTGCGGCGCAGGACCTTGCGGTAGTGCCGGCAATCGCGGTGCGACGATCTCGTCATCTGCGGCGCTTGCCGACACGCGCGGCGCCATGATCGCCTTTTCGATCTTGGCCGAGCCGCAGACCGGGCAGGTCACGAGCGAACGTTTCGCCTGCTTGTCGTAAGCGGCGGAATTCTGGAACCAACTCTCGAACACGTGGCCCCGGTCGCAATTGAGCGCGTAACGGATCATGTCGGCTCCCGCACGGCGTGCAGGTAAGTCAATTCGGCCATCGGCTCGACCAGTTCGAAGCGCCGGCCGTGGCGCAGCGACGGCACCTTGCCGCGCGCGGCGGCGACTGCCGCCGGATCGACTTCGGCCATGACGACACAAGGCTCGGTGCCGCCTTCGGCGAGGATGCGGCCCCACGGATCGACGATGAGCGAATGGCCGAACGTGTCGCGGCCGTTCTCATGGCGGCCGCCTTGCGCGGCGGCGAACACGAAGCAGCCGTTCTCGATGGCGCGCGCCCGCTGCAAGATATGCCAATGCGCTTCGCCGGTCTGCTTGGTGAAGGCCGACGGAATGGCGAGGAACGACGCGCCGGCTTCGGCAAGCGCGCGATAGAGCGCCGGGAAACGCAGATCGTAGCACACTGTCAAGCCGAGCCGGCCCCACGGCAAGTCGCCGATCACGGCCAGATCGCCGGCGCGATAATTGTTGGACTCGCGATAGCTTTCGCCGCCGGCAAGATCGACGTCGAACATGTGGATCTTGTCGTAGCGCGCGGCGATGTCACCCTTGCGGTTGATCAGGAACGAGCGATTCGCCGCCTTGTCCGGCGACGTCTTGATGGCGAGCGAGCCGATATGGATGAATGTCGACGTCTTGCGCGCGACTTCGCGCAAGGTCGCAAGCGTCGGGTCCTGCTCTTCGGCGACGATCGTTGCAAACAATTGCTCGCGCTTGAGCGCCAGGATGTTGGTCATCTCAGGCGTCAGCACATAATCGGCGCCGGCGCGCTCGGCCTCGTCGATCAACGCCAGAGCCGCGGCGAGATTGGCCTGCGGATCGAGGCCCGACCGCATCTGAATCAGGCCGGCCTTGAAGGTCGAATCGCTCATGATCCTTTGACCTCGGCGAGCAGTGGGTCGAGCTTGCCGGCCTCATCGAGCGCATAAAGATCGTCGCAGCCGCCGACATGGGTCGCGCCGATAAAGATCTGCGGAAAGGAGGAGCGACCGTTGGCGCGGGCGACCATTTCGTTGCGGACCTCGCGGTTTCCGCCTCCGTTGATCTCGTGGAATTCAACGCCCTTGCGGGTGAGCAGGTCCTTGGCGTCGGCACAATACGGGCAATATGGGGTGGTGTAGATGTCGATCTTTGCCATGGTGTGGTGTAATTTCTGTCAAATTTCTTACACTTATATGGACGTTCGCCCGGGCTCGGCAACCCTGGCAAAAATCAGCACATCGACATTGGCGGCGCCGGCCCGCAGCAGTGCCCGCGCGCAGCCCTCGACCGTAGCGCCGGAGGTCAGGACATCATCGACCAGGACCAGCCGTCGGCCGGCGACCGCGGCCTTGCCCGTCTCCGGCACACGAAACGCGCCTTGGATATTGTCGCCGCGCTCGGCCCGCGACAGGCCGACTTGCTGCACGGTGGCTTTGACCCGCTTGAGCGCGCCGGCTGCAATGGGCACGCCGCTTGCGGTGGAAATCGTGGCCGCCAGCATGGCCGATTGGTTGAAGCGCCGTGCCCATTGCCGCCGCCAGTGCAGCGGCACCGGCACCAGCGCATCGGCGTTGGCCAGAAGCTCGTGCCCGGCCTGCGCGACCCAGCGTCCCATCATCGGCGCGAGGTCGAGCCGGTCGCCATATTTCAGCGCGTGGACCAGGGCGCGCGATATCTCGTCGAACCGCACCGCCGCGCGGGCGCGGTTATAGGACGGCGGGTCGGCGATGGCTTCCATGGACAGGATGCCCGGACCCGGGTCATACACGAAGGGAATGCCGAGCCGCTCGCAATAGGGGCGGGTGATGAAAGAAAGCTTCGACCAGCACGATGCGCACAGGCCGCGGCCCTCGACCGTCTCGCGGCAGGCGGGGCAGAGTTGCGGCAGAGCAAGATCGAGCGCCGAGCGCAATATGCCGTGCACCGCGCCGGCGGCGCGTCTGATCGGATTGGCAATGGCGATGCTCAATGACAGCGGCATAGGTTCAGGCTACCGCCGCGCGGCGGCGATGTCATCGCCTCAAGGCTGCGAGCCATATGGGAAACCGTGTGGGAAGCCATGTCGGGAAGTCATGTGGCCAGAGCCGTGGCGGCAAGCGCGTGACGAACATGCCCAATGAGCCGGCAGCATCAGGTCCGGTGATTTTTGACCGCGCGCTCGTCCGCGCGCGGCAGCGGCGCGCGGCGCAATTGGGTCCGGTCACATTCCTGCTCGACCGTGTCGCCGATGAATTTTCAGAACGGCTTAGCGCGGTGATACGCCGCTTCGATGTGGCCGCCGATCTCGGTACACCGGGTGAAGCGGTGCGGACGGCGCTGACGCGCCTGCCGACGGTCGGCAAGATCATCAGGTCGGATGCCGCGTTAGACGCGGCGGCGACGCCGGAGCCAGCATGCGTTGCCGCTGACGAAGAAACTTTGCCGTTTCGCGAGGCCTCGCTCGATCTCATCGTCTCAGGACTGGCGCTGCAATTCGTCAACGATCTGCCGGGCGTGCTGGTGCAAATCCGCCGTGCCCTGAAGCCCGACGGATTGTTTCTGGCAGCTCTGTTGGGCGGCGAGACGCTCACTGAGCTGCGGCAGTCCTTTGCCGCGGCCGAGAGCGAAATCGAAGGCGGCGCCTCGCCGCGCGTTGCGCCCTTTGCCGATCTGCGCGAGCTCGGCGCTTTGCTGCAGCGCGCCGGCTTCGCGCTGCCGGTCACCGATGTCGATCGCATCACGGTCAGATACGACAATGCGTTCGACCTGATGCGCGATCTGCGCCGCATGGGTGCGACCAACGCACTATTGGCGCGACGCCGCACGCCACTGCGCCGTTCGACGCTGCTGCGCATGGCCGAAATCTATGCGGAACGCTTCGCCGACCCCGATGGGCGGCTGCGGGCGACTTTCGAGATCGTCTGGCTGTCGGGCTGGGCGCCGCATCCGGACCAGCAGAAGCCGCTCAAGCCTGGCTCGGCCAAAACGCGGCTTGCGGACGCGCTCGGCGCGCAGGAAATCCCGGCGGGTGAGAAACCGGGAAGCTAGAGCATGGTCCCGAAAAGTGGGAACCGGTTTTCGGACAAGATCATGCTCAAACGAAAAGCTCTCTTATTTGAGGGCCGTCGATACGCTGGTGAACATGCCTTTGACACTGGAGCCGAGGCTCGTCACCGATGCGACAATGGCGACGGCAATGCCGGATGCAATAATGGCATATTCGATGGCGGTCGCGCCGCGCTCGTCGCGCATGAAGCGTGAAGCGATCGTGACGACCCGGACGATCGTGAAATTCTTGGTTTCGAACATTGTCGTTCTGCCTTCTGGCGTTGCGATCACAAGAGCGTCGTCAGATGCGAAATCAGCGGCTCGTCGGCGGGCGGCATCGGGTAATTGCGTAATTCGCCCGGTTTTACCCATTTGAGTTGTTGCCCTTCGAGCGGCGCTACGAAACCGTCCCAGCGCCGGCAGACATAGAGCGGCATCAGCAAATGGAAGTCGGGATAAAGATGGCTCGCGAAAGTCAGCGGCGCGAGACACTCTTCCTTGACGGCGATACCCAATTCCTCCCTCAGTTCGCGGATCAGGCTTTGCTCCGGCCGTTCGCCGGTCTCGACCTTGCCGCCGGGAAACTCCCAGAGGCCCGCCATCGATTTGCCCTCCGGGCGTTGTGCGAGCAGCACGCGGCCGTCGGCATCGATGAGGGCGCAAGCGGCGACCAGAACAGTTTTGACGCTCACGATCGATTTGACGCTCAAGATCTGCCCTTCTTCTAAGCAACTGATAGTAAATGCGGGTTCAAACCGATCGTACAAATAGCTGCTTTCGCCGCATTGGTTAACGGAAAGCTACCTGCTTGGGCTATCCGCGAGAATTGCGTCGGCAAAAGCGCGCGGCGCTTCCTGCGGCAAGTTATGCCCGATCTTCGGCAGCCGCCGCCGCTGATGCGGCCCGGTGAAATTGGCATCGAGCTTTTCGAACGCATCGGCCGGCTGCACGCCGTCGGCGTCGCCTTGCAGGATGATCGTCGGCACCTCGATCTTCGGCTGCGCGGCAAGCTTGACTTCGATCGGCTCCAGCGCCGGATCGCCCGGCGCGTTGCCGTAGCGATGCCGGTACGACTGGATCGTGATCGCGACGAAATCCGGATTGTCGAACGAGACGGCGCTTTGTTCGAACGTCGCGTCGTCGAACGCCCAATGCGGCGACCATAATTCCCACAATAGGCGGCAGAAGCCACGACGATTGGTTTCGAGCCCGGCGCGCGCCCGTTCGGTGTGAAAATAATACTGGTACCAGTAACGGCGCTCTTGCTCGGGCGAAGCCGGATTATTCGACGCCGGAATGTTCTGGATATTGTAGCCGTTGCCGGTGACGAGGCCGCGCACGCGCCGGGGCCACAAAGCCGCGACGATGCAGGCCGCGCGGCCGCCCCAGTCGTAGCCGGCGAGGACCGCGCGTTCGACCGACAACGCATCCATCAATTCGCACAGATCGTTGCCGAGCGCCGCCTGCTGGCCCGAGCGCGGCGTGTCCGGCGAAAGCAATCGCGTCGCGCCGAAGCCGCGCAGATAGGGCACAATCACGCGACAACCGGCTGCGACGAGCGGGGGCACGACTTCGTCGTAGCAGCGCGGATCGTAAGGCCAGCCGTGCATCAGAAAGACCGGTGCGCCATCCGCCGGCCCGGATTCCTCGTAAGCGATGTCGAGCAACGGCGTGCGGATATGGCGGAGGTCCGCGGCCATTTGCCTAGCTGCGATAATCGCCGTTGATCGCGACGTATTCTTTGGTCAGGTCGCAGGTCAGCACACGGTCGCGGCCCTTGCCCAGTCCAAGCGCGACTTTGAGCGCAATTTCCGGCCGCTTCATCACCGCGGAGACTTCGACCTCGTCGTAAGCGAAGTCGCGCTCGCCCTTGTGGGCGACGCGGATGCCGCCGAACCAGATCGACAGCTTGTCGCGGTCGGCGGGCTCGCCGGCTTTGCCGACCGCCATGACGACGCGGCCCCAATTGGCATCCTCGCCGGCGATCGCCGTCTTCACCAGCGGCGAATTGGCAATCGACATCGCGACGCGGCGCGCCGAGGCTTTCGATACCGCGCCTTCGACGACGATTTCGAGAAGCTTGCGCGCGCCTTCGCCGTCGCGCGCCACTTGCTCGGACAGATTGGCAAGGAGCGCGTTGAAGGCCTTGCGAAACGGCACGAGGCGCGGATCGCCGGCGCGCGTGATGCGCGGCGCCTTCGCCGCTCCCGTGGCGAAAGCGAGCAGCGTATCCGACGTCGAGGTGTCGCCGTCGATGGTGACGGCGTTGAACGTATCGACGACGCCTTCGCGCAGCAGCGTCTGCAGCACCGGCGCCGCGATCGGCGCGTCGGTGAAGATGAACGATAGCATCGTTGCCATGTCGGGCGCGATCATGCCGGCGCCCTTGGCGAAGCCGTTGATCGTCACCTCGGTGCCGGCGATGCGGGCGCGGGCGGTCGCAACCTTCGGAAACGTGTCCGTGGTCATGATCGCTTTGGCCGCGTCCATATAGCCGCTGGCGGTGGCTTCTTCTTCAAGCTTGATCATCACGCCGTCAAACGCCTGCGCCGGCAGCGGCTCGCCGATGACGCCGGTCGAAGCGAGGAACACTTCGGATGTTTTGCAGCCCACCGCAGCCGCCGCGACTTTGGCGGTGAAGGCGCAGGCGTCGCGGCCGTTCTTGCCGGTGAAGGCATTGGCATTGCCGGAATTGACGACAAGCGCTCGTGCGCGTGCGCCTTTCAGCCTGGCGCGGCACCACTCGACCGGCGCCGAAGGGCATTTCGAGCGCGTGAACACGCCGGCGACGCTGGTGCCTTCGTCGAATACGACGAGCAGCACATCGGTGCGGCCCTTGTAGCGGATGCCGGCGGCGGCCGTCGCGAGACGCATGCCTCCGATTTCCGGCA
This sequence comes from uncultured Alphaproteobacteria bacterium, assembly GCA_963746715.1. Classification (GTDB taxonomy): domain Bacteria; phylum Pseudomonadota; class Alphaproteobacteria; order Rhizobiales; family Xanthobacteraceae; genus BOG-931. The sequence goes on from CAVVCW010000015.1 coordinate 810,606, forward strand.
TGTCGGGAATGGTTTTGGGAGCGAGCGGGGAAATAGTCGAAGACATATTTATTTTTCCGTCATCCTGAGGCGGCCGCGAAGCTTGCTTCGCTCGCACCTCAGGGTAACGGTATAACTACAGTGTCGTCGTGTCGCCGATTATTTCTTTGCCGGTGCGGCCGGGTTGAGCTTCGACGGATCGGCGGCCGCGGGCGGCGGCTGGTCGAGGCGCTCGATATTGGCGGCGCTGCGCAGCTTCGACACCAGATCGGCCTGGGCGCGATGCGCAACATAATTCTCAAGTTGGCCTTTGACCTCGTCGAAGGTCGGCGTGGGCTTGGTCCGCTTGTCTTCCACTTTGATGATGTGCCAGCCGAATTGCGTATGCACCGGATCGGAAATCTGTCCTTTGTCGAGCTTGAACGCGACGTCGGCGAATTCCGGCACCATCTGGTCCTTGGTGAAATAGCCGAGATCGCCGCCGTCCGCGGCGCCGGGATCCTTCGACTTCTCCTTGGCCAGTGCGGCGAAGTCCGCGCCCTTCTTCAACTGGTCTTCGATCGTCTTGGCTTCGTCCTCGGTGGCGACGAGGATGTGGCGCGCATGCACTTCCTGCTCGCTCGGCATCTGCTTGACGGCGTCGTCATAGACCTTGTGCATCGCATCGTCGGTGACGGCGGCGGTGCCGGCGTCCTGCAGCAAGGCTTCCATCAGCACCTTGCTGCGTTCGAACTGGAGGCGATGCTTGACGTCGTCGCGGTCGGCGAGCTTTTGCTGCTCGGCTGCCTGCGCCAGCACGATGACGTCGGCGAGATAGGTAATGAGGTAATCGCGCTTCTGGTCGGGTCCCATTTGCGGCATGTTGGCGCCGACCTCGTCCTCGGCGAGCGTAAGGTCGCTCTGGCGGATGTCGACACCATTGGCCCGGGCCACCACCGGATCCTTGTCCTGCGCGCGCAGCGGGGTGGTTGATCCGGCCAGGATAGCGGCAAGCGCGAGCGCGCCGAGCACGCGGGCGACGGACGGACGGATGGAGGCCATAAACGCGATCCTTTGGGCACGGCGGGAAAGTCGCCGGTTAATTTAGGGTGCTGGATCCAAGACCTGCTCCAAAGCCTGCGGTCCCGGATCGGCGCGGACACTCGCCGAATCAATTGTTCTTGGCAATGGCAAATTCGGGGGCATGGCCTAACGAGCGCGTGAATATGGGGCTTTGCATTGACAAAAAATCGACCCCCTCCTATCTCTCGGCCAGCGTAAGGGACGTTCAGCCGCCCTGCAGAGGCCCGAATAGCGCCGCATTTCCCGCCGGTTGGGACGGGTGCCCGCGGACCAACAATGCGGGACGACCCAACAATGCGGGACATTGGGACGATGCTGGGTTGGGGACGATGCCGGGGTAATGGGAACCGGTTTTCCGCCAAGATCGTGCCTCATCACAAACAGAGCTTAAGGTCGTTGGCGAGAGCCCGTTAGAAGGATGTTGATGCGATGATCGGCGCTGTCGCCCGCAAGCTGTTCGGTTCTTCCAATGATCGTCGCATCCGGACCTATCGGCCGCGCGTCGACGAGATCAACGCGCTCGAACCGGAGCTGGAGGCGCTGTCCGACGAAGCGCTCCGCGCCCGCACCGACGAATTCAAGAAGCAGCTCGCCGCAGGCGCCACCATTGACGACCTTCTGGTGCCGGCTTTCGCCACCGTCCGCGAGGCCGGCAAGCGCGCGCTCGGCCAGCGGCATTTCGACGTCCAGCTTATCGGCGGCATGGTGCTGCATGAAGGCCGCATCGCCGAGATGAAGACCGGCGAAGGCAAGACGCTGGTCGCGACGCTGCCGGTCTATCTCAATGCGCTCACCGGGAGCGGCGTTCACGTCGTCACCGTCAACGACTATCTCGCCAAGCGCAACTCCGAATGGATGGGGCAGGTCTACAAATTCCTGGGCCTGACGGTCGGCGTCATCGTGCACGGCCTCGACGATCCCGAGCGCAAGAAGCAATACGATTGCGACGTCACCTACGGCACCAATAACGAGCTCGGCTTCGATTATCTGCGCGACAATATGAAGTACCGTCTCGAAGACATGGTCCAGCGCGGCCACGCCTATGCCATCGTCGACGAAGTCAACTCCATCCTGGTCGACGAGGCGCGCACGCCGCTGATCATTTCCGGCCCGCTCGACGACCGCTCCGACTTCTACAACACGATCGACGCCTACATCCCCAAGCTCGCCAAGGACGATTACGAGCTCGACGAGAAGCAGCGCACCGTCAATCTCACCGAACCCGGCATGGAGAAGATGGAGAGCGCGCTGCGTGACGCCGGCCAGCTCAAGTCGGATTCGCTCTACGACGTCGAAAACGTCTCCGTCGTCCACCACATCAATCAGGCGTTGCGCGCGCACAAGCTGTTCCAGCGCGACAAGGACTATATCGTCCGCAACGGCGAGGTCATCATCATCGACGAGTTCACCGGCCGCATGATGCCGGGCCGGCGCTATTCGGAAGGACTGCATCAGGCGCTCGAGGCCAAGGAGCATCAGCCGATCCAGCCGGAAAACCAGACGCTCGCTTCGATCACCTTCCAGAACTATTTCCGCATGTACAAAAAGCTCGGCGGCATGACCGGCACGGCGGCGACCGAGGCCGACGAGTTTCAGGACATCTACAATCTGGAAGTTCTGGAAATCCCGACCAACCAGCCGATGGTCCGCCTCGACGACGACGACGAGGTGTATCGCACCGCGGCGGAGAAATTCCGCGCCATTCTGGCGCTGATCGAGGACTGCAAGGAGCGCGGCCAGCCCGTGCTGGTCGGCACGACATCGATCGAAAAATCCGAACAGCTCGCCGAGACGCTGCGCAAGAGCGGCTGGGAGCAGCATGACTTTTCAGATCCCAATGCCTTCGCACCGCTCTATTCGGGCAGCGAAGGCGGCGCCAAGCCGAAAGTGTTCGCGGTGCTCAATGCCCGTTATCACGAGCAGGAAGCGCAGATCATTTCACAGGCCGGCGTGCCGGGTGCCATCACGATTGCGACCAACATGGCCGGCCGCGGCACCGATATTCAGCTCGGCGGCAATGCCGATATGCGCATCCGCCAGGAACTGGCCGATATCGCCGATCAGCATGAACGGGACAAGAGTGCGCAGGCTGCCGAAATCCGCGCCCAGGTCGCGGGCTTGAAGGAAAAGGCGCTCGCCGCCGGCGGCCTCTATGTGCTCGGCACCGAGCGGCACGAGAGCCGCCGCATCGACAATCAGCTGCGCGGCCGCTCCGGACGCCAGGGCGATCCGGGCCACTCCAAGTTCTTCCTGTCGCTCGAAGACGATCTGATGCGCATCTTCGGCACCGACAAGCTCGACGGCATGCTGACCAAGCTCGGCCTCAAGGAGAACGAGGCCATCATCCATCCCTGGATCAACAAGGCGCTGGAAAAGGCGCAGCAGAAGGTCGAGGCGCGCAACTTCGATATCCGCAAGAACATCCTCAAATACGACGACGTCATGAACGACCAGCGCAAGGTCATCTTCGACCAGCGCGTCGAATGGATGCAGGACGACACCGTCGGCGAAGTCATCGCCGATATGCGCCACACCGCGATCGACGGACTGGTCGCCAGGCACGTGCCGGAGAATGCCTATCCGGAGCAATGGGACACCGTGGGCTTGCGCGAGGAGCTCAAGCGCGTGCTCGGCCTCGATCTGCCGGTTGACGAATGGGCCAAGGAAGAAGGCATCGCCGACGAAGAAATCTTCGCTCGCGTCGAACGCCGCGCCGACGAGCATATGGCGGCGAAGGTGGCGCAATGGGGCGCCGACGTCATCCGCTATGTCGAAAAGTCGATCCTGTTGCAGACGCTCGATCATCTGTGGCGCGAGCATCTCGTCATGCTCGATCATCTGCGCCAGGTGATCGGGTTGCGCGGCTACGGCCAGCGCGACCCGCTCAACGAATACAAGGCGGAAGCGTTCAGCCTGTTCGAGAACATGAGCCACGGCCTGCGCGAGGACGTGACCGCGCAATTGATGCGCGTCGAAATCGTCGCGCAGCAGCCGGCGCAACAGCCGGCGGCGCTGCCAATGATGGAAGCGCATAAGGTCGATCCGACCACCGGCGAGGACGAAATGGCGCTGGCGCTGGCCGGCGCCGAAACGCTGGCGCGTCACGGGATCGGTCCTGCCGCGAGCGCGTCCGCCGGCGCCGGTTCTGCGGCGCCCGCCGGTGCGCCGTTCGGCAACTCGCCCTATAGCGGCCCGGCCAACGCGATCCCGCCGCGCACGGCGACGGCGGCGCCGCGTAATCCGCAGGACCCGCAAAGCTGGGGCAAGGTCGGCCGCAACGAGGCCTGTCCCTGCGGCTCAGGCAAGAAATTCAAGCACTGCCACGGCCGTTACGCGTAAGCGCATTTCCGCTTCGGCATCGGTAACCGGAAGTCGGCATTTGCTTGTCGCCGCGCGCGGCGCATTGGCCCGAACCTTGAGCCGCGACAAATTTACACCCTGATAATGCTCGCGCGCCGTGTGATCGACGGCTTGGTGCGGCCGTGCTAAGCGGTTGCCGCAACTCGCGGCGTTCCATGACAGACCGCGAGGATTTGGTGGGGGTGGGGATGCGTGGATTGCCATGGCCGTTGCGGAAAACGAACTTCATCGGAAGCTTTAGTCGCTGTGCCATAGCTCTTCTCGGCCTGCTTCTTGCGGTTGCGGCCGCTGGCGCTCAAGCCGGCTATCCGAGCCGCCCGGTGCAACTCATCATCTCCTACGGCGCCGGCAGCACCGGCGACGTCAGCATGCGCATGCTGACCGAGCAGCTGACCATGAAATTGGGTCAGCCGTTCCTCGTCATCAACAAGCCCGGCGCCGGCGGCGTCGCCGCGGCGCAAGCGGCGGCCGCAACAGCGCCGGACGGCTATACGCTTCTCCTCACCGGCAACAGTTCGACCATCAGCGTCGCGCTGTTCAAGTCGCTGCCCTACAATATCCTCACCGACTTCGCGCCGGTGTCGATGGTCGCGAATTTCGACATGGTGGTGCTGGTCAAGGCCGGATCGCCGCTGAAGTCGATGCAGGACATCGTCGCTTACGCCAAGGCCAATCCCGGCAAGCTGAATATGGGGACGCTGGCGCCGGGCACGACGCAATATCTCGCCGCCGAATTGTTCAAGATCGCGACTGGTACCGACGTTGCCACGGTGCCGTTCCGCACCTCGCCCGATATGATGACGGCCTTGTTGCGCGGCGATGTCGACGTCGATTTTGAATTCTTCGCGCCGATGCAGGCTTTGCTGGCGGATCACAAAGTGACCCCGCTCGCGACCACCGGCAAGGCAAGGGCGGACTTTCTGCCCGACATTCCCACCGTCATGGAAAGCGGCATCGCCGATTTCGACGTGACGAGCTGGAACGGCATCACCGTCCCGGCCGGCACGCCGCGGCCGATCATTGATACGCTGAGCCAGGCGACGATCGAAGCGCTGCAAACGCCGTCTGTTCAGGAAGCCGGCAAACGGCTGGGCATGGAGATGCGCGGCAGCACCCCGGAACAGCTCACCGCGCGGCTCAAGAGCGACATCGCCAAGTGGACGGATGTCGTCGAGAAGGCGCATATCCCGAAAATGGACTGAGTGTTTCGCGCGCCGCCAATCGCGCTCTCTCAACTGCGCTCCTGCGACAGAAATCCGCAAATGAGTTCCGTGACCAGTGACGACAGGTTTCCCGTCGAGCTCGAAGCAAAGATTCCGCTGACGCTTGCAGATTTTCTCCGGCCGACCCGCGTCGCGCTGGTGATGTGGGACATGCAGAAGGGTCTCGCCGGGCGCTCGCCGGCGATCGACCAGATCGTGCCGAACGCCAATGCGCTGATCGATGCCGCCGAGCGCTTGCGGATTCCGGTGATCTGGAGCCGCCACATTCTGCCGCCGCTGCGCCTGACCAGCGGCCCGTTCCTGCGCTTCCTGATGAAGAAACAAAATGTGGACCGGCCGAGCGAACTCAAGCCGACGATGCAGGAGGGCATGGACGACACCGCCTTTGTCGATGGCCTCAAGCCAAGGCCCCACCACATTGTCCTGCACAAGAGCCAGCCGTCGTTGTTCGTCGATACGCCGCTCGATTTGCGGCTCAAGACCTTGGGCGTCGACACGCTGGTCATGACCGGCGTGGCGACCGATATCGGCATCGAACTGACCTGCCGGCATGGCGCGGCGCTCGGCTATTACAGCGTGGTCGTTGAAGACGCGACCGGCTCGTACAGCAGCGCGGCGCAGGAGCGCAGCCTCGCATTCCTGCGCGGCTGGACGACGCCGGTGGTCACGACGCAGATGGTCGTCGATATGTGGTCGGCGCAAAACGGCTGAGTGGGAAATCCGCCATGGCGTCAGATCCGCAGGTCGATTTGATCTTCTCGCATTTCATTCCGCGTTATGAGGCGACCGGAGTCGATCCGAACGATCTGCGCAAATTGATGCGCAGCATCAGCCGCTGGGACGATTGGTGCCGCGGCTGGTCGGCGGAAGCCGCACGCCACGAGAGGCTTGCCGAGGCGGCGGCGGCACAGGGCCGCACCCTGACGGCCGCCGAAGCTTACGTGCGCGCCGCGATTTACTATCACTACGGCAAGCACCTGTTCGCCGACTATCCCGTGGACTTTCGCGCCGCGCATGACGCCATGCTGCGTTGCTATGCGGCCGGAGTGACGAAATTGCCGGTCCCCGCCGAGCGCGTCGAATTTCCGTACCGCGGCGTTCTGATGCCGGGCTGGTTGCGCAAGCCGCGCAGCGCCGAGCAGCCGCGCGGCGTCGAGCGGCCGCCGGTCGTGGTCATTCTGCCGGGTCTCGATGCCTGCAAGGAGGAACTTCATGCTTGGGCCGAGGCGTTCGTCGACCGCGGCATGGCGGCGCTGACGCTCGACGGTCCGGGGCAGGGCGAGACTTCGTTTCATCTACCGACGACGCATGAATGGGGCGCGGTTCTCGGTGCTGTTATCGACGTGCTCGAAAAGCGCAGCGACGTCGATGGCGCCCGCGTCGGCGTGGTCGGTCAGAGCCTCGGCGCCATCTATGCGCCGCTCGCCGCGGCCGGCGAGCCGCGGTTGAAAGCCTGCATCGCCAATTGCGGCCCCTTCGATTGGGGAATGGTGCTGCCGAAAATGCCGCAAGTGTCGCAGGAAGTGTTTCGCGTGCGCAGCCACGCCAAAAGCATGGACGAAGCCTATGCGCTCGCCCGCAAGATCACGCTCGAAGGGCAGGCGCAGCGTATCAGATGTCCGCTGCTCGTCGTGTTCGGCTCAGGCGACAGGCTCGTGCCGCCGAGCGAGGGCGAACGTCTGGTCAAGGCCGCGGCAGGTCCGGCGCAACTCGTCGTCTACGAGGAAGGCAATCACGTCTGCTTCAATATCAGCTACAAGTTCCGGCCATTGACCGGCGACTGGATGGCGGAACAATTGCGGGCGCACGCACGCTGACGGCGTTGGTTCCGTCCGGCAATTCCGATTGCGATATTTCGGCTTATTGCAATTCTGCTACTGCAGTCCCGCCCAGCGGCCGTCGAATGAGCCGGTCGGCACGACGGCCTGCGCACCCTTCATCACGGCGTTGGTATTCGCCGCTGGCGGCGCGGCGCTGGCGTCCTGCTGCGGTTTATTCGGTTGCGCCTTCGGCGGCGTGGCTGTCGCCAGCGAGGGCTTCAGCTTTGGCGGCGCGTCCGCGACTTGCGGCGCCGGCCTTTGCGGATCGGTCTTTGCCGTCTCGGTCTTTGCATCAGGCTTGCGCGGCGCCGGAGCCGGTTTCAGGCCGGCAAGCGGCGTGCCTTGTGCTGGCGGCGGTTGTTGCGCGGTGTCGGTCTTCGGCTTGAACCAGCTGCTGAAGAAGCCCGCGTGATCGTTCGCGTCGGCCGAGGCGACCTGCGTTTGCGGCGGTTGCGGCTGCGGGGCTGCCTGCGGCGGCGTCGCCGGCGCGCTGTTCGACTTGAACATCGCAAGGAAGCCGCGCCCCGAACTGCCGGTCGACGAGGGATCGGAATCCTCGCGCGTGCTGATGGTCGGCGCCGGCATGCCGGGATGAACCGGCGGCGCGTGCAGATGGCCGTCGTTGCCGTAGAACGGCTCGGTGGTATCGAGCTTGGCGACGAACACCCGGTTCATGCCGCCGTCGGTGCCCATCACGACCGGGGCTGTGGCGACGTTCTCTTTGGTCAGTTGCGCGAGCTGATAGTCGTCGTTGCGCTGCTTCTCCAGCGCCGGTCCGGCGATGTCCTGCGGCACTTCGTAAGCCGGGCAGCGGCCGGTCGGGGTGAACACCAAGGCCTTTGTCGAATTCTCAGGCGGCTGCGCATCGAACACATAGTGCCGTTCGCAGACGTCGACCTTCGGTTCGAGATGCGTCGCTTCGAAATGGTCGTTGCCTTCCTTGAGCATTTTCCAGAACGGCATGTTCGGATTGGTGCGATGCCGCGCCAGATTCGCCGCCGTCAGGCGGAACGGATAGGCCTGGATCTGGAATTCCTTCTGGCCGCCGAGGAACGCTTCGCGCGCCAGCGAATAGATTTCGCCGATCTGCTCATCGGTCATGGCGTAGCAGCCGGCCGACGAACAATCGCCGTGGATCATCAGAAAGGCGCCGCTGTAGTTGTTGGCTTTGTCGAAGGCGTTGGGGAAGCCGATATTGATGGCGAGGTAGTAGTTGGAATTCGGGTTCATCAGCCCGGGCGTGATCGAATAGAAGCCTTCGGGAGCCTGGCGATCGCCTTGGACTTTCTTCGGGCCGAGTTCGCCAGACCAGCGGCAGATCGGATAGACTTTCAACAGCGCGTAACGGCCGGTCGTGTCCTGCTTCCAGATTTCGAGCTCGGACTCTTCCTTGAACACGCGGACAAGGACCGGCAAGTCCTTCGGCATGTTTTTCTGATCGAGCAGCGCCAGCATTTCCGGCGAGAGCTCTTTCATCGCCCGGGTCGGGATCTGATAGCCGTCGTCGCCATAGCAGCCGGCGAGAGCAAGGGCACTGGCGAGGGCAAAAAACGCCACGCATGCGCGCAAGCCGAGCGCGCGCAATTCGAGTGCGCGGTGTACATAGGCGCGGATCAACGTCGACGTCCCCGACAGCTGGATTTTCCCCGTGCCATCAACTGCCTGATGGTTACCCAGAAGAGGTGGCTTTCGCAAGGCAACCGAGCGTCGGAACCCCCCTTGACTGTGCAGCGGCTAAATATTGGTAAATTATCAACGAATTCGACAAAAAGCCCAGGAATCAGTGGTCTTTAGAGCCGATCGGCCGCCAATTACGGCGGCATTGTGGCAGGAAATTTTCAACAGGCCCTGTGCCGCGGGAGCGCTCCATCCGTCCGGGCGCCGCAACCGACAATCAGCCGAGGCCGAAAATCACGCCAGCGTGCGGCCGATGGCGAGAAACTTTTCGCGGCGGCGGCGGATCACAGTGGCGCGGTCGAGGCCGCGAAATTCGGCGAGCGCGTTGCTGATCGCTTCGCCCGCGGCCGCCATGGCCGCGGTCGGTTCGCGATGCGCGCCGCCGGTCGGTTCGGGCACGATGGTGTCGACCACGCCGAAACGCAGCAGATCCTGTGCGGTGATTTTCATGTTCGACGCCGCGTCCTGCGCTTTCGATGTGTCGCGCCACAGGATCGAGGCCGCGCCCTCCGGCGAGATCACGCTGTAGATGGCATGTTCCAGCATCAGTACGCGGTTGGCGGTGGCAATGGCGATGGCGCCGCCAGAGCCGCCTTCGCCGATGATCAGCGCGACGTTCGGCACGCCGATCGCGAGGCAAGCTTCCGTCGAGCGCGCGATGGCTTCGGCCTGGCCGCGCTCTTCGGCGCCGATGCCGGGATAAGCGCCCGCGGTATCGATCAGCGCAATCACCGGCACATCGAAGTGATCGGCCATGCCCATCAGCCGCGCCGCTTTGCGGTAGCCTTCCGGTCGCGCCATGCCGAAATTGTGCTTGAGCCGGCTGTCGGTATCGGAGCCTTTTTCGTGACCGAGGACGCAGACCGGGTCGCCGTGGAAACGTCCGAAGCCGCCGATAATGGCTAAATCCTCGCCGTGCTTGCGGTCGCCGGCGAGCGGCACGAAGTCGGTGATCAGCGTCGCGATGTAATCGAGGCAATGCGGCCGCTGCGGGTGGCGCGCGACTTGCGTCTTCTGCCACGGCGTGAGCCCGGCATAGAGTTCCTTGAGCGTGACCGTGGCCCTGCCTTCGATGCGGTTTATTTCGTCGCCGATCGCGTCGCCGTCGTTGTTGAGCGCGCGCAATTCGTCGGCTTTGGCCTCAAGCTCGGCCACCGGTTTTTCGAAGTCGAGGTAAGAACGCATCGTTTTAGGTCAACCGGCGGTCTGGAGCATGATCCCGAAAAGCGGATACCGGTTTTCGGAAAAGATCATGCTCAATGAAAAAGGTCCGTGGTCAGGGTTCGTGGTCTTGGCCGCGGGCGCGGCTAAATCGCCCGCCCCATGCGCGGAAGTCAAGCAAGGGAGCTTGTTCCATAGTTAATCAGCGCTCTGGTCCTGTGCCAGCGGGTGCAAGTCGCGCACCAGGCTTTTCAGGCGCTCTTCCAAGACATGGGTATAGATCTGCGTCGTCGAAATATCGGCATGACCGAGCAGCGTCTGCACCACGCGCAGGTCGGCGCCGTTGTGCAGGAGGTGGCTGGCGAAGGCGTGGCGCAACACGTGCGGGCTCACTTGCGCGGCGCGCAGCCCCGAAGCTGCGGCCAGTGCTTTGAGGTCGCGGGCAAAATGCTGCCGCGTCAGGTGCCCGCTGTCGCCGAACGAGGGGAACAGCCATTTCGACTGCGCCTCATGGCCTCCTTCTTTGACGAGCGCCAGATAGGCCGCCGTCGCTTGTTTCGCCGCGTCGTTGAGCGGCACCATGCGTTCTTTGTTGCCCTTGCCGCGCACGATGATGACGCGCGCATCCTTGCGCGCCGCCGATGCTGGCAAGGACACAAGCTCGGAGACGCGCAGTCCCGTCGCATAGAGCAGTTCGACGAGGCAGGCGAGCCGCGCCGCGCGCAGCCGCATCGGCAACGGCGCTGCCGGGTCGCAAGTGGCGGCGGTGCGCAAGAGATGATCGACCTCCGCGAGCGTGAGCGTCTTCGGCAGATTGCGCGCGCGCTTGGGGCCTTGCAGCACGGCGGCCGGATCGTCGGTGCGGTGGCCTTCGGCATAGAGAAAGCGATAGAGCTGCCGCATCGCCGAAAGCCGCCGCGCCACCGTCGCCACCTGCATGCCGCGGCGCGACAGGTCGCTCAAATAGCCGCGCAAATCATCGGTGTTGCCTTTGGCGATGGAGCGGTTGTTGTCTTTCAGGTAAACGGAGAAATCTTCCAGGTCGCGGCGATAGGCGGAAAGCGTATTTGCTCCGGCGCCACGCTCCGCCGCCAGCATGTCGAGATAGAGCGCGATCAGCGCCTCGTCGGAATGCCGAGTTGTGCCTGCCTTTGCGCGCGCCATCGTGCGGACCGCCATCGCGCCAATGATCCTTGAAGAACCTCAATGATCCTTGAAGAATTTGTCGGGCGGGATCGTCACGCTGATCTCGCGCGTCTTGGGCGCAACGAAATGCGCCAGCGCATAGAGCCCGCCGTAGACCGCGCCGACCATAATCGCGATGACCGTAAGTAACCGGAACAGGCTCGGCATCGTTAAGCGCCCGCGCTTCTTCCCCTTGGTGCCGGCTGGCGGGACCGAGTACGATCATGTTCGCGCCGCACTGGCAAGCGATTTGCGCAATCTGATAAGTGATCCGACGGATCGTCCGAATGCTCCTGCAGAGGGAGCGGAATCGGCGTACAGGCTTTTAGGTAAATGACTGATATAACGGTACAAAATGACGAAAACGAGCAAGCTTCGGCGGCTGCGATCTTAGGCCTCTTGGGGCAGCGCTCGATCGTGCTTGTCGGCATGATGGGGGTGGGCAAATCGTCCATCGGCCGCCGCCTCGCGGCGCGGCTTGGAGTGCCGTTTGTCGATGCCGATTCCGAAATCGAAACGGCCGCCGGCATGAGCATTCCAGATATTTTTGCCCGTCACGGCGAGGCCTATTTCCGCAATGGCGAGGCGCGTGTGATCGCGCGGCTGCTCGAGTCCGGGCCGCAAGTTCTGGCTTCGGGCGGCGGCGCCGTGATAAACGCCGATACGCGCGCGGTGATCAAGGCCAAGGGCGTCTCGATCTGGCTCAAGGCTGAGTTCGACGTGCTGATGCGCCGCATCGCCAAGCGCAAGCACGAGCGGCCGATGCTGCAGACCGACGATCCGGCCGAGACGCTGCGTCAGCTTCTGATCGCGCGCGAGCCGTTCTATGCGCTGGCCGATCTGACCGTGCAGTCGCGCGAAGCGCCGCATGAAACGATTGTTGCCGAAATCATGCGGGCGCTGACCGGCTTTCTCGGCGCAGCGCAGCCCGACGGGAGTGTCGCATGACAGCGCCGGTTCGCGCCGAAACCACGACGGTTGCTGTTTCTCTCGGTGAGCGCAGCTACGACATCGCCATCGGGCGCGGCCTTTTGGCGTCACTCGGCGCGCGCATCGCCAAGCTTCGGCCGCGCTCCAAGGCAGTTATCGTGACGGACGAAAATGTTGCGCGCCTGCATCTGGCCGCGACCGAGGCTGCACTCGCTCATGCCGGCGTCGCGACGCATCGCGTTGTTGTTCCGCCCGGCGAAGCCTCGAAGAGTTACCGGGTGTTCGAGCAGGTCTGCGAGGCCGTGATTGCCTCGCGCATGGAGCGCGACGATCTCGTCATCGCGCTCGGCGGCGGCGTCATCGGCGATCTGGCCGGTTTTGTTGCTTCGGTGGTCCGGCGCGGCATCGACTATGTGCAGGTGCCGACCTCGCTCCTTGCCGACGTGGATTCTTCGGTCGGCGGCAAGACCGCGATCAATTCCGCCCACGGCAAGAACCTGATCGGCGCGTTCTACCAGCCAATCCTGGTGCTCGCCGATACCGCGCTGCTCGACACTTTGCCGGCGCGCGAATTCCGTGCCGGCTATGCCGAAGTCGCCAAATATGGGCTGCTCGGCGATGCACCGTTCTTCGCCTGGCTGGAAAATAATTGGCGCGAGGTGTTTGCCGGAGGCAATGCTTCTGGAAAATTTGCGCGCGAACACGCCATCGCCGTGTGCTGCCGCGCCAAGGCCGACATCGTCGGCCGCGACGAGCGCGAGACCGGCGACCGCGCGCTCCTTAATCTCGGCCACACATTCGGCCATGCTTTCGAGGCTGCGTGCGGCTTTTCCGATCGGCTTCTGCACGGCGAAGCAGTTTCCATCGGCATGGCGCTCGCTTTCGCCTTTTCCGCCAAGCGGGGGCTGATTTCGGCGACCGAGGCCGAACGTGCCACGCGCCATCTGGCGGCAGTCGGCCTGCCGACGCGGCCGCAGGATATTTCCGGGCCGCCACCATCTATTGATCAATTGATGGAGCTGATCGCGCAAGACAAGAAAGTGAAGCGCGGAATGCTTACATTCATCCTGGTGAAAGGGATCGGCGCCGCTTTCGTCGAGGGCGGCGTCGACGCCGGCGCGGTGCGCGCATTCCTCGGCGAGAAGCTTGCGGAGCCGCGAGGCTAAAGCCAAAAGCTTAGAACCGAGCCTAAAGCTAGAGCCTAGAACCATGAGCACTATGAATTGGTTGACCATCCTGGCGGTCGTCATCTGCCTGGTGGTGTCGGCGTTTTTCTCGGCAAGCGAGACCGCGCTGTCGGCGTCTTCGCGCGCGGCGATGTTGCGGCTGGAAGGCCAAGGCAACCGCGACGCCACCATCGTCAACCGGCTGATGGCGACGCGCGAACGTCTCCTCGGCGCGATCCTGTTCGGCAACAATTTCACCAATATCGCCGCATCGACTTTGGCGACCGGCTTGCTGCTCGATTATTTCGGTCAGGCCGGCGAAATCTACGCCACCTTCATCATGACGTTCATGATCTTTATCTTCGCCGAAGTGCTGCCGAAGACCGCGGCCTTCAACGCGCCGGACCGCATGGCGCTTGTGTTGGCACAGCCGGTCGCGCGGATCGTGCGGCTGTTTTCGCCGTTCCTGCGCATCGTCGAGGTCATGGTGGGGGCCATGTTGCGCGGGCTCGGCATGCCGACCGGCAAGATCCATTCGATCCTGTCGCCGGACGAGGAGTTGCGCGGCGCGGTCGATCTGATGCACTCGGCCGGCACCGTCGCCAAGCATGACCGCGACATGATGGATGGCTTGCTCGATCTGCGCGAGCTTGCGGTCTATGACGTGATGGTTCACCGCACCAAGATGGTAATGCTCGACGCCGACGAACCGCCGCACGAATTGATCGACGCGGTGCTCGCGGCCGGCGTCACCCGCATCCCGCTGTGGCGCGGCTCGCCCGACAATGTCATCGGCGTGCTCAACGCCAAGGAGGTGTGGCGCGCGTTGCATGCCGCGGAGGGCGACGTCGGCAAGATCGACATCGAGGCGCTGGCAAAGCTGCCGTGGTTCGTGCCGGACACGACCCATGTCGGCGAGCAGCTCAAGGCGTTCCGCCACCGCAAGACGCCGTTCGCGCTGGTGGTCGACGAATATGGCGAACTCGAAGGGCTGGTGACGCTCGAAGACATCGTCGAGGAAATCGTCGGCGACATCACCGACGAGCACGACATCGCGGTGCCCGGTGTGCGGCCATTGCCGGACGGCTCGGTGAATGTCGACGGCAGCGTGCCGGTGCGCGATCTCAATCGCGTGATGGATTGGAATATTCCCGATGCCGAGGCGACCACCATCGCCGGCGTCGTCATTCACGAATTGCGCTCGATCCCGGAGCCGGGGCAGAGCTTCACCTTCTACGGTTTTCGCTTCCAGGTCCTGCGCAAATCAAGAAACCGCATCACTGCGTTGCGTGTGGCGCCGCTGGCGCGCAAGGTCACGGCGAAGGCAAGCTGATGAGCATCCCTCCGATCAATCCCGGTGTGCGTATCGGGCATGTCCATCTCAAAGTGGCCGATATCGACCGCGCGCTCGCATTCTATTGCGGCGTGCTGGGTTTCGAGCTGACGCAACGCATCGGCAAGCAGGCGGCCTTCATCTCCGCCGGCGGCTATCACCATCACATCGGGCTCAATACCTGGGAAAGCCGCGGCGGCTCGCCGCCGGCGCCGGGCACGACGGGTCTCTATCACCTCGCGATCCTCTACCCGACGCGGGCGCAATTGGCCGATGCGCTGCGCCGGCTGATCGAAGCGAACATCCCGCTCGAAGGCGCGTCCGACCACGGCGTCAGCGAGGCGCTTTATCTGCGCGATCCCGACGACAACGGCGTCGAGCTTTATTGGGACCGCCCGCAGGCAGAATGGCCGCGCACCGCCGCCGGCGAACTCGCGATGTTCACGCACCACCTCGATCTGGCGGGCTTGTTGAAAGAGGCCGAGATGGCGCCGCAGGCGGCGACGTAGAGCATGATCCCGAAAAGCATGCCCTTGGACTTGATCCGAGGGTGGGCACCGGTTTTCGGACAAGATCATGCTCCGCTAAAAGATCTAATCGGCTGCGACGGCAATACCCTGAATTTCGATCAGCATGCCGGACCTGGCGAAATCCGACACAGTGATGAGCGCGCTGCACGGATAATGCCCGGCGGTGAAGAACTCCTTGCGGATTTCGACGAAGCGATCGCCGTGGCGCGGGTCGTTGATGAAGACCGTCATGGTCACGAGATCTTTGAGGCTCGAACCGACCTTCTTCAGTGTCGCGTCGATGAGTTTGAAAATCACGCGGGTCTGGCCCTCGAAATCGCCGATCAGCGATTTTCCGTCCTGGTCCTGCAATGCCGTCTGGCCGGCGAGATAGATCGTGCGCCCGCCCCGCGTGATGATGGCCGGCGAATAGGAACGGGAGGCGTGGCGCTCCGTTCCGGAGAAATGTTCGACTGAATGCGTGCTCGGCATGGTGCGATGGTCTCCCGGATTGGCGTGATCAGTGATCGAATGGATGATCGCGATCGAGCCGCTGTTTTGCTTCTTTCGCAATCGACAGGTCGAAGAGTTGCGCGGCAGGCACCTTCTCGGACGCCAAGTGGAAATAGTCGACCCAGTAATCCTGCATGCGCAGGATCGCATCGGTCGACGGCATGCCGTCCTCGCTGGTCGCAGTCCAATGCGGCGCGAAGCTCGTGAGCATGTCCACTTTGCCTTGCGTCGTTGCCTTGGCGAGAAGCGCCACGGTGTCGGGATGGTCGGCCGGCGCGCCGGCCGCGGCATTGAACTCGCGCGCGGCGTACATGATCGCCATGGCGAAGCGCACAGCGACGTCGCGGTGCGCGGTCACGAAATCCTTGCGTATGGCATAGGCGGCGACTTGGCCGTCTTTATCGACCGAGCCGCCGTCCATGATCAGTGGCGCGAGTTTCTGGTCCTGCGCATAGCTGCCGAATTGCCAGGCGAGGTCGGCGGCATCGACCAGGTCGCGGCCGAGCATTTTCACGAGATCCGGCTGCGATGCGCCGCTGACCCATTGCACGTCGGTGCGCGGATCAAGCCCGGCTTTCTGCAGCGCCCGCGCCGCTTCATATTGATTGATGCTGCCGAGCGCAGTGATGCCGAATTTCTTGCCTTTCAGCTTGGCGAGGTCGGCCGGCCCGGTGACGCCCGCGGCATACATGGTGTTACTGACATTGATGGCGCTGCCGCCGCGGCCGGTGCGGTTGTTGCCGCGGTCGAGGAAGATCACCATCGGCGCGCCTTTGGCGATGCTGTTGAACAGGCCCGCCGACATGGTCACGAGCGTGACGTCGAGCTCGCCCGACACCATCGCCGGCACCGCCAGCGCGCCGTCCATGAAGATGCGGGTGTCGACGTCGAGACCGAGCTTTGCGAAATAGCCCTTGTCGCGAGCGATGAAATAGGGGCCGCCGGAAATGAACGGCCCTTCGCCGACATGGACGGTATCGTTGGCGAAAGCCGCCGAAGCATGAAGCGCCAGCAGCAGCACGAGCGTTCTGGACAATATTCTCAACATGAGTGACCCCTCGGTTATTCCCGGCTGGCTCCGGCATTGACGGCCCACGGCGCCGCCTTCCGGTCGATGAAGCGCTGAAGTTTGATGATGACGGCGCCGACCACGGCCATGACGACGAGGCTGGCGAAAACCTTGTCGGTGTCCATGACTTGCCCGGCATTGATCAGCAGATAGCCCATGCCGGTCTGGTCCGAGCCGCCGATCATCTCGGCGGCAACGACCAGGATAATGGTCACGCCCATGCCGAGCTGCAGGCCGTTGAAGATATGCGGTATGGCGGCCGGCAGGATCACTTTGATCTGGATTTGCCGCGCGCTGGCGCCGAGATCGCGCGCCGCGAGAACAAGGCCCTGGTCGACTTGCTGCACGCCGGCATAGGTGCTCAGCACGATCGGAAAGAAGGCGCTGATCGCGCTCATCGCGATATTGTAGGTCTCGCCGGTGCCGAGCCAGATGATCATCAGCGGGATCAGCGAGATTTTCGGCAGCGGATAAAGTGCGGCGAGCCACGGATCGGCGATCTGCGCCACGATGTACGACCTGCCCATGAGCAGGCCGAGCGCGACGCCGCAAACGGCGGCGACGGTGAAGCCCGCGAAGATTCGCAGGACCGTGACGGCAAGATTGATCCAGAGCGTGCCGTCGAGCGCCATCTGTGACAACGCTTTGGCGATGGCGCTCGGCGCCGGCAGATAGATCGGCGGAATGCCGCGCAGCTCGACAACGATCTGCCACAGCGCGATGAAGCCGATGACGCTCAAAGCCGGCAGCGTAAGACCGGCGAGGCGGCGGCGAGTCATGCTGCCGGCTCCATCATGCTGCCTGCTCGGTCATCGCGCGCGTCACTTCTTCGCGGATCAGGTGGAAGGTATGCTGAAACAGCGCGCCGAATTCCGGCGTATTGACGAGATCGAACGAGCGCGGCCGCGGCAGGTTGATCGGGATCACTTCCTTGATGCGGCCGGGCCGGGCGGTCATGACGACGATCTCGTCGCCAAGCATGATCGCTTCGTCGATCGCGTGCGTCACGAACAGCACCGTCTTGCGCGACGCCTCGAAGATGCGCAGCAGCTCCTCCTGCATGATGATCTTGGTCTGCGCGTCGAGCGCGGCGAACGGCTCGTCCATCAGCAGAATGGGGCGCTCCATGATCAGCGCGCGTGCGAGCGCGACGCGCTGGCGCATGCCGCCCGAAAGCTGTCGCGGCAAATGCCGGTCGAAACCGTTGAGGCCGACGGTCGCGAGCATGGCGCGGGCGCGCCGGTGGCGCTCGTTGCGGCTGACGCCCGCCACCTCCAAGCCGAAAGCAACATTGTCGATCACGTTGCGCCAGGGAAATAGATTTAGCCCCTGCCACATCATGATCGATGCGGCGCCGACCGGCGCGCTGCCGCCGCTTGCGGGATCGACGATCGAAATCGTTCCGGTGCTCGGCGTTTCCAGCCCGCCGACGATCTGAATCAGCGTGCTTTTGCCGCAGCCGCTCGGGCCGAGCAGACAGGAAAACCGGCCGGACGGAAAGCGATGGCGAACCGCGTCCAGCGCCGTGATCGGGGTTGCGCCCGCGACGCTCCAGATTTTGCTGACCGCTTCAACGCGAACTTCCATCGGACCTCTGGAGCATGATCCCGAAAAGGGGAAACCGCTCTTCGGAAAAGATCATGCTCAAACAAAAAATCTGGCCAGCAGCATGCGCAACTGATATCTTAACGTCAAGATACTTTGGCGGAGACGCTGCGATGCGAGCGAGCCGGGACGGGCAGGCTGCGGCCACCCTGCGTGACACGAAGGATTCCGTGGATGCGCTGGTCGCTGAATGGCGCCGCGAGCGCCCGGATCTCGATCCGTCGCCGGTCGCGATCCTCGGCCGCCTTCACCGCATTTCGGCGCGGCTGCAGCGGCGGGTCGAAGCCTGGCTTGATCCGCTGGACCTCACCTGGGAGAGTTTCAGCCTCATTCTGACGCTGCGGCGGTCCGGCGCGCCGTTTGCCTTGCGTCCGACCGATCTTTATCGGGAATCGCTCTTGACCTCGGGCGCGATCACCAACCGCATCGACCGCGTCGAGAAGATGGGCCTGGTGCGGCGGCGGCAGGATCCCAACGACGGAAGGGTGATGGTCGTGCAACTCACCGCGGCGGGCCGCCGCTTGGCTGACAAGGCGGCGGCAATTCATTTCCGCGCGCTTGCTGAAACTTTCAGCAGTCTGTCGCGGCAGGAATGCGCACAGCTCAAAACGTCGCTGGCGAGATTGATGGCTGTTCTGGAGACGGAATAGGAAAGCCGCTGCACGCTAGCTCTTCAAGCTCTCTCCCGGCGCTTGCGCGTGGATGGCAAGCGCATGAACGCGGCCCTTCATCTCGTTGGCCAGCGCCGCATTGATCATGCGGTGGCGATCGAGCCGGCTCTTCCCTTTGAATGCGCTCGACACGATATAAAGGCGGAAATGGCTCTCGCCGCCCGGCCGGTGGCCGGCGTGGCCTTGGTGCAAGTGCGATTCATCCTCGACATGCAGGCTCTCCGGCGCAAAAGCCGCCATCAGCTTGGTGGTGATGATGTCCTGCATGCCCATTGTGTTGGCGACTTCGTGTGTTGGCGACTTCGTGCTGGCGACGTAATCGCTTTGCCTATTCAAGATCTATGTGCTGTCACGCCGGGGTCAACGATTACGCAAGCTTAATTCGGGGAATGCCGATTTGGTACCTGTCAAGTCTTGAAGGTGCCACGGATGCACTCGCATAATCATGTCCATGAATAGCGACTCGCCACTGTTCGATCGAATTCGCGTCAAGCCCGATCTGGACCGCCGTTTGCGCGCCGAGCTTCCGGCCTGCGACTGGCCGGGATGCTCGGGCCCTGCGATGCACCGTGCGCCGAAAGGCCGCGAGCGCGCCAACGAATATTGGCAGTTCTGCCTCGATCACGTCCGCGAGTACAACAATTCATACAACTTCTTTGCCGGCATGAGCGACGATGCCGTCGCGAAATACCAGAAGGACGCGCTGACCGGCCATCGGCCGACCTGGAAGGTGGGCTCGGTCGGCGGCAAACGCGCCCGCCGCGCGGCGCGCGATTTTCGCGACGGTATTCCGAGTGACGACCCGTTCTCGCTGTTCGGCGAGACTGGCACTCGCCGAACCGGCCATGCAAAGACCGCGCCCGAGGGCCGCAAGATTTTCAATGCCCAGCGCCGCGCGCTCGAGACGCTCGGCCTTGAGGACGACGCCAGCCGGGCCGATATCAAGTCCAAGTTCAAGACCCTGGTGAAGCGGCACCATCCCGACGCCAATGGCGGCGACCGCGGTTCCGAGGCGCGGCTGCGCGAGATCATCCAGGCCTATAACTACTTGAAGTCAGCGGGCTTCTGCTGACGTCAAGGGGGCTCGGTGGGCGCTATCCGCGCCGCCGGGCGGGTGCCTCGGCCGCCACTTTCGCGTCCTTGGCCCTTTCTGCTAGACCTAGAACGACAATCCGACCGCCGGTAACCGCCGATCAGCGCCTCGGAATTGCCGAGGCCGATGACTTAAGGTTGCCTCGCCAAGGTGGCTTGCCAGGTTGTTTTGCCTGGCGTTTTGCCAAGCTCGCCTTGCCGGGGTCACGGAGGAGCAATGACTCTCGCCACTGACAGTGTTTCCGGCTTGCCGGACATGAAGGTTTCCGTCCGCCAGGTCTTCGGGATCGACAGCGATCTCGAAGTGCCGGCCTATTCGGAACCGGACGAATATGTGCCGGAATCCGATCCCGATTACCGGTTCGATCGTCCGACGACGCTCGCCATTCTCGCCGGCTTTGCCCGCAATCGCCGCGTCATCGTCACCGGCTATCACGGCACCGGCAAATCGACCCATATCGAGCAGGTGGCGTCGCGCCTGAATTGGCCCTGCGTGCGCGTCAATCTCGACAGCCATATCAGCCGCGTCGATCTCATCGGCAAGGACGCCATTGTGATCCGCGAAGGCATGCAGGTGACGGAATTCCGCGACGGCATCCTGCCGTGGGCGCTGCAGAATAATGTGGCGCTGTGCTTCGACGAATACGATGCCGGCCGCCCGGACGTGATGTTCGTCATCCAGCGCGTTCTGGAATCCTCCGGCCGGTTGACGTTGCTCGATCAGAATAAAGTGATCAAGCCGCATCCGGCGTTCCGCCTGTTCGCCACCGCCAACACCGTCGGGCTTGGCGACACGTCGGGCCTCTATCACGGCACGCAGCAGATCAATCAGGGCCAGATGGACCGCTGGTCGATCGTCACAACGCTGAATTATCTGCCGCACGACAACGAGGTCGAAATCGTGCTGTCCAAGGCGAAGCATTATCGCACCGCCGAGGGCCGCGAGATCGTCTCGAAAATGGTGCGGGTCGCCGATCTCACGCGCAACGCCTTCATCAACGGCGATATCTCGACCGTGATGAGCCCGCGCACGGTGATCACCTGGGCGGAAAACGCCGAGATTTTCGGCGATGTCGGCTTCGCCTTCCGGCTGACCTTCGTCAACAAATGCGACGAGCTCGAGCGTCCGCTAGTGGCGGAGTTCTATCAGCGCTGCTTCGGCCAGGAATTGCCGGAGAGCTCGGTCAACGTCGCGCTCTCGTAACAATCGTCTCTCCCCGCTCGCGGGGAGAGCAACAGTTTCACCTGGCCGCAGTCGCTGCATGTCCTCGAACATCAAGCCGAAGAGCAACGCCAAGGAAGCTCCGACCGAGCCGTTCAAGCGCGCGGTCGGCGTGTGCCTGCGCGCGATTTCCGGCAAGGGCGATTTGGAAGTCGGCTTCGCCTCGGAGCGTCCCGGACTGGTCGGCGGCAAAGCCCGCCTGCCGGAGCCGCCGCGACGCCTGAACGAGCGCGAGGTCGCGATCGTGCGCGGCCATGCCGATTCGATCGCGCTGCGGCTCGCCTGCCACGATCCCGCCGTGCATCGCCGACTCGCGCCCGGCGGCCAGCAGGCGCGCGCGGTGTTCGAGGCGATCGAACAGGCCCGCGTCGAGGCCATCGGCTCGCGCCGCATGGGCGGCGTGGCGAAAAATCTCGCCGCCATGCTCGACGACCGCTTTCATCGCGGCAAATTCGACGACATCACCGACCGCGCCGATGCGCCCATCGAAGAGGCGCTGGCCATGATGGTGCGCGAGCGGCTCACCGGCCAGACGCCGCCGCCCGCGGCGCGCAAGCTGGTCGATCTGTGGCGGCCGCTCATCGAGGAGCGTGCCGGCCGCAATCTCGACCGGCTCGAACGCGTCCTCAACGATCAGCGCCAGTTCGGCGACGCCGTGCACGATCTCCTCGACTCGCTCGACATGGGCGAGGACCGCTCGAGCGAATCCGACGAGGAGGACGGTGAAGAGGGCGAGGAAGAGAATCAGAAGGACGAATCCGGCGAGGACGGCGAGGCCAACGATAGCGCCGAGAGCGATAAGACCTCGAGCGAGGCGGAAGCCTCCGCCGAGGAAATGCCCGACAGTTCTTCGGAAGCCGTCGATGCGCCGTCCGCCGAAATGTCCGACGACGCCGAAATGGGCGATTCGGAAACCGCCGCCGAGCCGTGGCGGCCGCGGCAGCAGCGCAACGAGCCGCGCGGGCCGGACTACAAGCCGTTCACGATGAAATTCGACGAGACGGTGGGCGCGGAAGAATTGTGCGAGCCGGAAGAGCTCGACCGGCTGCGCGGCTATCTCGACAAGCAGCTCTCGCATTTGCAGGGCGTGGTCGCGCGCTTGGCCAATCGCCTGCAGCGGCTGCTCTTGGCGCAGCAGAACCGCGCCTGGGAATTCGATCTCGAGGAAGGCCTGCTCGATCCGGCGCGGCTGACGCGCGTCATCACCGATCCGATGCATCCGCTGTCGTTCAAGCGCGAGAAGGACACCAATTTCCGCGACACCGTGGTGACCATGCTGCTCGACAATTCCGGCTCGATGCGCGGCCGGCCGATCACGGTCGCGGCGACCTGTGCCGATATTCTCGCCCGCACGCTCGAACGCTGCGGTGTGAAGGTCGAAATTCTGGGTTTCACCACCCGGGCCTGGAAGGGCGGGCAGTCGCGCGAGGCTTGGCTGGCTCAGGGCAAGCCGCCAAATCCGGGCCGGCTCAACGATCTGCGACATATCATCTACAAATCGGCCGACGCGCCGTGGCGGCGCGCGCGCAAGAACCTCGGCCTGATGATGCGCGAGGGTCTGCTCAAGGAAAATATCGACGGCGAGGCGCTCGATTGGGCGCACAAGCGGCTTCTGGCGCGGCCTGAGACGCGCAAGATTCTGATGATGATCTCGGACGGGGCGCCGGTCGATGATTCAACTTTGTCGGTCAATCCTGGCAATTATCTCGAGCGGCATCTGCGCTGGATCATCGAGGAAATCGAGACTCGCTCGCCGGTCGAACTGATCGCCATCGGCATCGGCCACGACGTGACGCGCTATTATCGGCGCGCAGTGACCATCGTCGATGCTGAAGAGCTCGGCGGCGTGATGACCGAGAAGCTCGCCGAATTGTTCGAGGAGCATGCGGCGGAGGATTTGGTGCGCCAGCCGAAGCCGCGGCGGCGCGTCAACGCCTAGCGCAATCGCGCTGCGCATTCCCGCAACCGGGACTGCGATCGACGGTCAAAGATACTTATTGATGAACGGTCGGAAGCGGGCAGTTACGCCGCGGCGGCGGCGCGCTTCTTCACGACCTGGCGCTTGAGTTCGAGCACGCGCGGCGACAGCTCGGCGTCCTTGGCCTTGAGCAGGAAAGCGTCGAGACCGCCGCGATGGTCGACCGTCTTGAGCGCATTGGCCGAAATCCGCAGTCGCACGCGGCGGCTGAGCACGTCCGACATCAGCGTCACGTTGAGCAGATTGGGCTTGAATTGCCGCTTGGTCTTGCGATTGGAATGGCTCACCCGGTGCCCGATCTGACGGTCCTTTCCGGTGAGCTCACAACGCCATGCCATAGTTCGAAGTCCTTGGTTCAAAATTCTTGCGCGAAATGCCTTTAGTATCTCCCGCGCGTAACTCCCGCGCGCTTTGGCCGCCTGCCGAAGGATGGGGGAGATGGCGGCGGACCTATAGTCACACGTTCTTCAAGCGTCAAGCGCAGCTTGGCATTGGGCGGTTTTTGGGCCGCTCCGGGCCCAAGGGGTTACCGATCGGTTTGACCGAATTCCCGGCGGATTTCCCGATCAGGCACGGCAGATAGAACCACACAAAGGACGTATTCTCCGCCAAAACAATGCATCCGGTTCCACGTCCGGCGCCCGGGAAAAATCCCACGGGCAAACCACACGGGAAAACCATTGCCTGCCTTCGGGTTACCGTTTGGGAT
This sequence comes from uncultured Alphaproteobacteria bacterium, assembly GCA_963746715.1. Classification (GTDB taxonomy): domain Bacteria; phylum Pseudomonadota; class Alphaproteobacteria; order Rhizobiales; family Xanthobacteraceae; genus BOG-931. The sequence continues at coordinate 834,870 of CAVVCW010000015.1, forward strand.
AAGCCGCAAAGACGCCGCCGCGTTCGCCGCGGCGTTTTTTGTGCTGGCGATTAACGGGCTTCATCCGGCAGCGGCGCAGGGCCGGCTCGAGGCTGAATATGTCGCGTCGCTCTCCGGCATTCCGATCGGCCACGGCAACTGGATCATCGACATCGCGAACGACCAGTACACCGCCGCCGCGAGCGGCGCGACGACCGGGCTGATAAAATTCTTTACCGGCGCGCACGGCACCGGTGCGGCGCATGGCACGATCAACAGCGGTCAGCCGGTGCCGACGACCTACGGCGCCACTATCATTTACGACCGCAGGGTCGACGACGTGCGGCTGACGCTCGCCGGCGGCAATGTCACCGAATATGCGGTCGAACCGCCTTTGCCGCCGGTTGCCGAGCGCATCCCGCTCACCGAGGCCGACCGCCACGGCGTGTTCGATCCGATGACTTCGATGCTCAATCGCGTCAGCGGCAACGGCGATCCGGTTTCGCCGGAAGCCTGCAATCGCCGAGTGCCGGTGTTCGACGGGCGAGTGCGGTACGACCTGCGCAGCGAATTCAAGCGCATTGAGAACGTGAAGGCCGAGCGCGGCTATGAAGGTCCGACCGTGGTCTGCGCCGTCTATTTCACGCCGATCTCCGGCTACGTGCCGGATCGTCCGGCGATCAAATATCTGGTCGAGTTGCGCGATGCCGAAGTGTGGCTGGCGCCGATTTCCGGCACCCGCGTCTTGGTGCCGTTCCGCTTCTCGCTGCCGACGCCGCTCGGCACCGGCCTGTTGCAGGCGATTTCGTTTGTCACGGTCGCGCAGCCGTCGCATTCGGCTGCCAAAACGCAATAACCAGGACTCGGTAGCAAAGACACAATAGAAGAGAGACAGCCGCGGCCAGGGCGATTGCTGGTGCCCCCGTATCAAAGAGCATCCGAGCCAAACCGCATCCGCGAAAAGGCAATATCCTTGCGAATTCATCCCCGTAATCCACAGGATCTGGGGCCTTGACTCCCTGAGGAATCCTCGCCGTACGACACGTTAACGCTTTTGACGTCAAGGCGGCCGGGTGGAATCGAAAATTCCACTCGATTTGGTGTTCAACTGTTATAGGAATGCCATATATCGCAGTGAACGGAATCGAACTGCCCTGGAGTCGCCGATTCGGCCGCGATTCGTTCCAAACTCGTTCCACATCTTAAGCACAGGGTTTTTGCCCGTCACATTGTGATACAGAAGCGCTCTGCCGAGTTACGTTATTCCGCGTGAATGCCGGGACCTTGATGCCGATTTCGTTTTCGCCGCCTGCCAATCGTGACCTGCGTGCCCGCGGTGCCGGCGTCACCGCCGTGCTTGGGCCGACCAATACCGGAAAAACCCATCTCGCCATCGAGCGGATGCTGTCGCATTCGTCGGGCCTGATCGGCCTGCCGCTGCGGCTCCTGGCGCGCGAGGTCTATAACCGCGCCGTGGAGCGCGTCGGCGCTGACTCCGTGGCGTTGATCACCGGCGAGGAGAAGATCAAGCCGCCGAATCCGCGGTTCTGGGTCGCCACCGTCGAGGCGATGCCGCGCGAACTCGATGTGGCTTTTCTCGCCATCGACGAAATCCAGCTCGCGGCCGATTTCGAGCGCGGCCACGTCTTCACCGACCGCATGCTGAACCGGCGCGGCCGTGAGGAGACGCTGGTGCTTGGTGCGGCGACCATGCGGCCGCTCGTCGAGCGGCTATTGCCCGGCGCCAGCATCGTCAGCCGGCCGCGGCTGTCGCAGCTCACCTTTGCCGGCGAGAAGAAACTCACGCGTCTGCCGCGCCGTTCTGCGGTCGTCGCCTTTTCGGCCGATGAAGTCTATGCCATCGCCGAGTTGATCCGCCGCCAGCGCGGCGGCGCCGCCGTCGTGCTTGGCTCGCTGTCACCGCGCACGCGCAACGCCCAAGTCGACCTCTACCAATCGGGAGAAGTCGATTATCTGGTGGCGACCGACGCCATCGGCATGGGACTTAATCTCGACGTCGATCACATTGCCTTTGCGTCGGACCGCAAATTCGACGGCTATCAATATCGCAAGCTCAATCCGTCAGAGCTCGCCCAGATTGCCGGCCGCGCCGGCCGCGCCACGCGCGACGGCACATTCGGCACCAGCGGGCGATGCCCGCCGTTCGAGCCGGAACTGGTGCAGGCGCTGGAATCGCACACGTTCGATCCGGTCAAGCTCGTGCAATGGCGCAATTCCGATCTCGACTTCTCTTCGGTCGGCGCGTTGCAGGCGACGCTTGCAACGGCGCCCACCGAGAATGCGCTCGCCCGCGCGCCGGTCGCCGAGGACATTCTCGTCCTCGATCACGCCGCGCGCGACGACGGCGTGCGCAACATGATCGGCACGCCGGCCGATGTGGAACGGCTGTGGGATGTCTGTCAGCTGCCAGACTATCGCAAGATCGCGCCCGCCAACCACGCCGAACTCGTCGTCACGGTATTCGGCTATCTGCAGCGCGAGGGCAAAATCTCGACCGACTGGTTCGCCGAACAGGTCGCCATGGCTGACCGCACCGACGGCGATATCGACACGCTGTCGACCCGCATCGCCCATATCCGCACCTGGACTTTCGCCGCCAACCGGCCGGATTGGCTCGCCGATCCGGAGCATTGGCAGAACGTCACCCGCGGCGTCGAGGACAAGCTGTCCGACGCGCTGCACGAGCGGCTCACCGAGCGCTTTGTCGACCGCCGCACCAGCGCCCTGATGCGGCGCATGCGCGACAGTTCCTCGCTCGATCCGCAGTTCAACAAGACCGGCGAAGTCATCGTCGAGGGCCATGTCATCGGCCGGCTCGACGGCTTTGTCTTCGTGCCGGAATCTTCCGCCGGCGGCTCCGAAGCAAAAGCGCTGCAGAACGCCGCGCAGAAGGCGCTGGCCGGCGAAATCTCGGCGCGCGCGGCGCGGCTTGCCGAGGCGCCGGACGACCAATTCGTGCTCGCTTCCGACGGCACGCTGCGCTGGACCGGCTTGCCGGTGGGCAAGCTCACCGCCGGCGAAGAGGTGCTGAGGCCCCGCGTCCGCGTCGTCGCCGACGAGCATCTGACCGGCGCGCCGCGCGACGCCGTCGAGGCGCGGCTCGACGCCTTCGTAAAATCCCATATCGAAAAGCTGCTCGGCCCGTTGTCGCAACTCGCGGTCGCCGCCGATGTCAGCGGCATTGCCCGCGGCGTCGCTTATCAATTGGTCGAGGCGCTCGGCGTGCTCGATCGCCAGCGTGTTGCCGAGGAAGTGAAGGGGCTCGATCAGCCGGCGCGCGCCACCTTGCGCAAATACGGCGTGCGCTTCGGCGCCTATCACGTCTACCTGCCCAATCTGCTCAAGCCGGCGCCGCGCACGCTCGCCGCGCAATTGTGGGCGCTGAAGAACGAAGGCGCGCAAACCAAAGGCCTCGACGATCTCCTGCATCTCGCCGGTTCGGGCCGCACCTCGATCCCGGTCGATAAAGAGATCGATCCGGGCCTTTATCGCACCTCAGGCTATCGCGCCTGCGGCGAGCGCGCGGTGCGCGTCGATATTCTCGAGCGGCTCGCCGATCTGATCCGTCCGGCGCTGTCCTGGCGCGAAGGCGCGCCTGGGCCAAAGCCGCCGGGTGCGATCGCGGGTGGCGGCTTTGTCATTTTCAACGGCATGACGTCTTTGACCGGCGCGTCGGGCGAAGATTTTGCGTCGATCCTCCGCTCGCTCGGCTATCGCATGGACCGCCGCCCAAAGCCTCCCGAACCGCCGCCGGCGGCACAGACGGCTGCGGTGCCTGAGGCCAAAGCTGCCGAGGCGTCCACGGAAGCGACGGAAGGCGGCAGTGGCGCGCTGCCGCCGGGCGCTATCATCGTTCCCGATGCGGTGTCGGACGTTGCTCAAGACGTGGCTTCGGAATCCACCGCCGAGATCTCCGAAACCGTTGATGTCCCGCTGCCGGAGGCGCCTGGGCCTGTGAGCGAGCGGGAGTCCGCCGCGACCGATACGGCAGCCGTTATTGCCGACGGCGCGCCCCAGGCGGAGCCTGTCGCCGAGCCTGTTACCGAGTCTGCAGCCGCGCCTGTCGTCGCCAGCGAAGAGACCGGTACGCTCACTGAGCTGGCAGAGCCGATCATGATCGAGGTCTGGATGCCGGGCCGAGCGGTGCGTGCCGACAGCCCGCGGCGGCGTCCGCGGCATCGCCGCGAGCCGCGCAGGGATGCCGCAACGCCGCAACCGCAAAGTGGCGAAGGTGCTGCAACGCCGGCCGCCGCCGACGCGGCGGCTGCGCCCTCGACCGCGGAAGCAACTGAAAACGGCCAGTCGCGCGAAGGCCGCCATTCCCGCCACCGTCGTCGTCAGGGTGGCGAACGGCACGCCGGCGAGCGGCAAAATCAGCGCCAAAATCAGCGCCAAGATCAACGACACGATCGTTCGCAGCGTGACCGCGATCGGCCGCAAGACCGGCCACACGTCAAACGCTTCGAACGGCGCGAGCGCGACAAGGCGCCCGATCCGAATTCGCCCTTCGCCAAGCTTGCGGCCCTCAAAGCGCAGCTGGAGGCCGACGCCAAGGAGCGGCGCTAACGCATGATCCGGAAAAGTGGAAACCGGCTTTCCGATGAAATCGTGCTCCACAGAGATCGCAACGCAACGACCGATTCAATACCAAATGCCGGCGGGATGCCGGCCACGCCTGACCGGCAACGGATCGATCGCTGGCTTTGGCATGCTCGCGTCGTGCGCACGCGCGATGCGGCTGCCGCCCTTGCCGGCAGCGGTTTTGTCCGGATCAACGGCGCGCGAATCGATGCGCCGGGCCGCATGGTACGCGCCGGAGATGTGATCACGGTGGCATTGGATCAGGGCGTGCGGGTGCTCAAAGTGACGGGATTCGTCGAGCGCCGGGGTCCCGGCGGCAGCGGCACCGCGCTATATGAAAGCATCGAATAGCGGTGGGGTCGCCACAGCCTTCGGTTCCGGGTCTCGCCCGGTTCGGCTACTTGGCCACGCCTGCTTGCGTGCACCGGACCCATGCGATAGGAGCAAGGCGCCAAAAAAGCCTGTTCAGAGTGTCCAGATGACCTATCTCGTCAACGACAATTGCATCAAATGCAAATACATGGACTGCGTGGAAGTCTGCCCCGTCGACTGTTTCTACGAGGGCGAAAACATGCTGGTCATCCATCCCGACGAGTGCATTGATTGTGGGGTCTGTGAGCCGGAATGCCCGGTTGAGGCGATCAAGCCGGATACCGAGCCCGGTGTCGAGAAGTGGTTGGGCGTAAACGCGGAATACGCAAAGCTGTGGCCCAATATCACTGCCAAAAAAGCCCCTCCGGCCGATGCCAAGGAGTGGGAGGGCAAACCCAATAAATTCGAGGAACAGTTCTCGCCTACTCCTGGCACTGGCGACTGACACTCGTATTGGTTGCCGAAATTAACCACTGTTAACGAATTGACCGAAGCCGGCCGGTTGCGACGCTTTAGCGACGCGTTAAGGCTTTGATTTTGGCTGAAAATGTGCTATAAGGGCACAACATAACAAATAACCCCCCCGAGACGCCGTTCCCCTGTGGGGAGCATCCTTTTTCGGGGGACTTTCGAGGAACCGTCAATAGAGGCGTGAGACCCACGCGAGAGCAGTGGCAGAGAAAACTCGTCGTCGTTCAAAGAAAAGTGCGGCCGGTATGAGCCGGAAGACAACCAAACCAGCCTCCCGCGCGAGCCGGAGGCCATCACGGCCCACGCGAACTGCGGCCCGGTCCAGGGTCAGCGTGGCCAAGCCCGCCCAGCGGCCCAAGCCCGAGGCGGAAGGAGCATCTTTGGGAATGAATGCGAAGAAGACTACTCAACGACAAGGCTTCAAGGTTCAGGAATTCATCGTTTATCCGGCTCACGGCGTGGGTCAGATCGTAGCGATCGAGGAGCAAGAGGTCGCTGGCGCCCGGCTGGAACTGTTCGTCATCAATTTCGTCAAGGACAAGATGACGCTGCGGGTGCCGACGTCGAAGGTCGCCTCCGTCGGCATGCGTAAGCTTGCCGAGACGCCGATGGTCAAGAAGGCGCTGGAGACCCTCAAGGGCCGCGCGCGGATCAAGCGCACCATGTGGTCGCGCCGCGCTCAGGAGTATGAGGCGAAGATCAATTCGGGCGACATCGTGGCGATCGCTGAAGTCGTGCGCGATCTCTTCCGGTCGGAATCACAGCCTGAGCAGTCGTATTCCGAGCGCCAGCTCTATGAGGCGGCGCTTGACCGACTGTCGCGCGAGGTCGCTGTCGTCCAGCGCCTCACCGAGACCGAGGCGATCAAAGAGATCGAAGCCGCGCTCGCAAAGGGACCGCGCCGCGGTCCGAAGCCCGAGGCCACGGACGATGAGGCCGTTGTCGAGGAAGAGGCGGCGTAAGCCTCGAATTTTTCGCATCAGAATCAAAGGCCCGGCAGCAATGCCGGGCCTTTTTTGTTGCCTGGATCGTGCGATCGGTTGCGTCGCTCGCGGCTCCGTACCCCGATCCGGACGACCGCCCCGTCGCGTTGCCGGCAAAATTCTGCCGGTTAGTCCCAAATTAAGCTTCATTTGAAAGGACATGATGATTCACAGGTGGACCGGGGAGGGGCGCCGACCATGCGGCGAAAAGAGGCGCAGAAGCGCGCTGGGGTGGTTCCGATATTGTTGGCCGGCTGTGTCGGCTATTTGCTCGGCAACGCGCATATCGCGGCGTTCCGCAGCACCGATCTGACCGCTCTCTCAGCCGCCGAATCTGTCGCGCTGCGTTTTCCGCTGGAATGGAAAGACGCCACGCTGGCGACCGGCTCGCTCCTGCGCATAGCCGCGATGAAGCTGCACGCGCCGCGATCCGCGGCTGCCGCCGGCACCTCGACAAATGCGCGCGCGGCGGAATTCGCGATGTTCAGCCCGCAGCCGACGACGGTGCCTCAAGCCGGCCTGGATACGACGTCGCAAGCGACATTCCAGACCGCGTCGGCGGAAGACACCTTGCCGGCATCGCAGATGAGCGCGCTATCGCAGGTCGCGCCGTCGGGCCTGCAGCCGGCCACGCAGCCAACCATGCGGCCCGCCATGTCGTTGCCGACGCCGCCGCAAATGCCGGCGCAGAAATCCGGTCCCGCGGCAGCGCAGCCCGCGCCGGCACCGAAGGTCGCAGCGGCCCCGCATCGGCCCGTCAACGACCGGGCGGGGGCGGGCTACATGCTCAACGACACGCAAATCGCAAGCATCAAGGAGCGGTTACATCTGACGCCGGACCAGGAGCAGATGTGGCCCGCGGTCGAAGCCGCGCTGCGCAACATTGCCTATGCGCGGGCGCAGCAAGCGCGCGGACGCGGTGCTCCGGTGAGCGGCGAGACGCAGGCGGCCGCCATCGATCCGAACGCCGTGCAAGGCCTCAAGTCGGCAGCCGTGCCGCTGATCTTGAGTTTCAATTCCGAGCAAAAAGAAGAAGTGCGCAACCTCGCCCACGTCATGGGGCTTGATCAGCTCGCCACGCAGTTCTGATCAAGCTTCGGAATTGGGTCCATCGCCTGTCGCACTTCGCCGCGAAAAATTTGTCGCTGGACGCAGCAGGTCGGCGGTGCATTTGGCGCCGATCAGCGCTAGTCCGGTGAAGCAAATCAGTTCGCCCAGATCCAAGGGGCTCGCGACATAGAAGCTGTAGATCGGGTCGTAGAGGAAATATGTGGCGCATAGGCTTGCTGCGGCCGCACAGATCATCGCCGTCGGGCCGCCATAGAGGACGGCCACGAGCGCCATCGGCAACAGATAGAAAAAGATCAGGTGCTGCTCGCTGCCGAGCGTCTGCCTGATCAGCCAAAGCACTACCGTGGCAATCGAGGCGACGGCAAGCGCCACAACAACGGACTCAGCCCGTTTCAACGTCCACATTGGTATTTCCCCACAGCCCTCTCGGCCTCTTTTTTGGGATGACGGTCTTGACCGTCATGCCTGGCCGTTACGGACAACCCAATTATCATAGCGGATGGTGCGTTGCGACAACAGTCAATCACCACAGCGGGTCGATAAGTCATTATTCGACAACGACTTTTACCTGGCTGCCCGGCTTCAGCCGGTCGCCCGGATCGAGCCCGTTCAGTGTCCGGAAGCGCTCGACGGCGTGGTCGGCGATCGCCATTTTGCCCGCGAGCTTTTCCACCGTGTCGCTCGGCCCCACGGTGACGATCTGCAGGCGAAGCGGCTTCGCCTCCTCGATTTCGGCCAAACTCATACGGCGGAACGTACCGATCAATTCGCGAAAGGCGCGGTCGGTGTCGGGCGTGCGGTGTTTGGTGGCGAAGATGAAGCGGTAAACGTCGCTGCCGAAGCGAAGCGCATAAAGGCGAAAATCCCACTGGTCGCCCTTGGCCGCGGCCGTGGCGCCGGGAAAGCCATTGGTGGTGATGTCCTCGACGGTCGCCGGATCGATATTCTCGATCCAGCCGGACGTCAGGTATTCCGCGAGCGTCTGCTCCGCCGGCACGCGCACGACATCGAGCCGCAGCGCCTGGCTGCCGCCGTGCTTGATGCCGAGCACGGCTTGCGCCGTGTTGTCGAGCGTAAATCCGTCCGGCGCGGTGAAGGTGAAGCCGAGCTTGGGATGCAGGAAACGCCGGCCGCGGACAAAACCTTCGCTCGGGTCCTCGCCATAAACGATGCCGTCGATATCGGCGAGATAGGTCGTCTTGGCTTTGGCAAAATCGTCGCCGTCCTCGGTGGCTGGGGCCCGATACTGCCGGGCATTGGCGAGCGCATTGGTGATGCGTTCGGGCGTCGCCGGATGCGAGGACAGAAAGTCGGGCGCGGCCGGATTGATCGCGGCGGTCTGCTCCGGCTTGAGATCGGAATTGTGCTCCATCGCGGAGAGGAAACGCACCGCGCCGTAAGGATCGTAACCGGCGCGCGCGGCGATGCCGACGCCGATCGCATCGGCCTCGAATTCCTGCGACCGCGAGAAGCTCGCCAGCGCGAGCTTGGATTTGGCCAGCGCCAAAGCGCCAGCTTCCGGATCGGTGACAACGTCGGTCACGACGCGGCTGACAAGGTCGGCCTGGCGTGCCTGTTCTTCGCGGATCTCGGCATGGCGGGCGATGACGTGGCCCATTTCGTGCGCCAGCACCGAGGCGAGCTCGGAATCGTCATTGGCGAGCGCGATCAGGCCGCGTGTGACGTAAAGCTGGCCGGTCGGCAGCGCAAAAGCGTTGACCGACGGCGAATTGAGCATCGTGACTTTGTAGTGCAGATCAGGACGTTCCGAGGCCGCGACCAGGCGTTCGACGGTCTGCTCGATCATCACTTGCAGCCGCGGGTCGTTATAGACGCCGCCATAGGTCGCAAGGATCCGCTGATGCTCGCGCAGCACCGCGGGCGGCATGGTGGAATCGGCCTGTTTGGAGAGCGTGTTCCCGGCGGCCTGCGGCGAGAGGGACGGTGTCGATGCCGTGCAGGCGGCAAGCAGCAGCGCCGCCACTGCGACGCTTATGTGCCCGAACCGGAAGCCTGCTTTTAGTCCCCGCTTCACCGCGCTTGCCAAAGTCCCTGCGCCAGTTCCTTGCGCCTTTTCCTTGCGCTCATCTTTGCGTTCCGCCGGTCGCCCCCGATCGCGCAACGCAACGTCAGTTCTGATCCGCCACTTCGATCTGCTCCGGCCGCGCCGCCTCCATCCACGGGACGTTGCCGTCGGCGCCGCGCGCCTCGACAAAGCCGCGGACCCGGACCCGTCGGCCGGCCAGACTCTTCAAATCAAGACCTGCCGCGGTAAAGTTACGCTCGTTTCGCTTCGAGATCGTAACCGAAAAGCTCTCGGACCACTGCCGCCCGAAATTCATATAGATCGTGGCCCCGCTTTCACGCACGGACACCACCTGGCCCTCGACCAGCGCGAAACGGCCTCGCTGCGCCAGTACATCCACAGGGGCATCGGCGTTGAGCACGTCATAATACGGATCGCCCCAGAGGCCAAGCTTGGCGGTCCGGGCGGTATTTTCGCCGGCCAGGAGTTCCGCGGCGCAACCCTTGTTCCCGATCCGGTCGGCCACCCGGGCAAAGCCGGACTCGAGCAATGCGCCTTGCGCAAACAGTTCCTCGCCGTCGCGCTGCGCATAGGCATAAGCGACGATGCGGCCGTAGCGATCCAGATTGTTGGGGAGGCTGATGTCGGCCTGCCGCAGCGCCACCTGGTCGCCGCCGATCAGCGCATCGAGGGCGTCTTTGGCGGCTTTGCCCTTACGTTCGGCAGCATCACGGTCCGAGGCAGTCAGCTGTCCGGATTTGTCCGGTACGAGCGCCGAATATCCAGGCGGGGGCAGCGGCGGCACTTCGATGGCGGCGAGGCGGACTTCACGTCCGTCATTGAGAACAAAAGTGCGGCCGTCGATGATGTGGCTGACCGTTGCATTCACGACTGTCTCGCCGCCGCAGACAATCTTGGACCCGCCATCCTGCGCCAGCGCGCAGCAGCACCCGCACGTCGCTGCAATCGCAGCGCCCAAAAGGCTGTTCCACCACCCCATCATCGCCGTCAAGTGAAAGGCCGCAATGCGGCAACGCTGCGGCAGGTCACCGGCCGCTGGATTAATTGTTCATGCCGTTAAAGGGCCTTTAGGCGTGGAAAGGGCTTATGTTGCCGCAAGAGGCGCCGCCGCCCCGGCAATCGGAATTGCCGAATTGACGCGCGAGCGCGCTCACGCAAAAAGAAGCCAGAGGAATCTTCACGGTCCCGTAGCTCAGCCGGATAGAGCAGCGGTTTCCTAAACCGAAGGTCGGAAGTTCGAGTCTTCCCGGGACCGCCACTCATGCCGTTCTTTGTTTATGTTCTCGGCAGCCGACGCAAAGGCGATCGGCGCACCTATGTCGGCTGGACGACGGACCTCGATCGGCGTCTGCAACAACACAATGCCGGAACGGGCGCCAAATCGACCCGCGGGCGGATATGGGTTCTGCTCTATTCCGAAGGTTGCAAGACCAAGCGCGATGCGATGAGCCGCGAATGGTACATCAAGCGCGACCGTAAATTCCGCACCACGTTGCGGGCAACCATTCCGACTGGAGGCCGCCGGCGCAACGCGCAAAACGTCGTGCCTGGCAGTTCTTGAACCGGAATATCCCGCCCTGTAGGCTTCCTCCCCCTAAGAAGCTTCCGCCCAAGGTGGCGGGTCGGAACCCCTTCCGCCGGCCAGGACGTCAAAAGCCCACCGCAAAACATCAATAGAAAACCCGCATTGCCAATGACCAGCCAGAACCACGACGACGCGACAGCCGCCGCGAATGCGGCTGCGGCGAACGCCTTCCACAATCTGCATGAGCTTGTCGCCAAAGCGCGCGCTAATCTGAACCAGAACGATTGGGATTATGTCGTCGGCGGCACCGAGACCGAGACGACGCTGCGGCGCAACCGCATGGCGCTCAACTCCGTCGCGTTCCGGCCCCGCGTGCTGCGCGATGTCAGTAAGGTCGACGCCTCGGCCGAAGCGCTGGGCCATAAGCTGCGGCTGCCGATCGTGCTATGTCCGGTCGGCTCATTGGAAAGCTTTCATCCCGGCGGCGCCGAGCCGGTGGTCAAGGCGGCGGCCGAATTCGGCGTCGCGCATATGCTGAGCTCGGTTTGCGATCCGGGCCTCGAACGGGTCGCCGAAGCCGCGCCCAATGCGCTGCGGATGTTTCAGCTCTATGTGCGCGGCGATGCGGCCTGGGCCGACGATCACGTCGAGCGCGCGATCAAGAACGGCTATTCCGCATTCTGCCTCACCGTCGACACTGCGCATTACAGCCGGCGCGAACGCGATCTCGCCAAGCGCCATACCACCGGCGGACGCCGCCGCGCCACCGGGCGCGACTTCCAGATGGCGCTCGACTGGCGCACCGTCGAGCGCATGAAAAGCAAATACAAGATTCCGTTCGGCATCAAAGGCATCGGCACGGCGGAAGACGCCAAGATCGCGCTCGATCACGGCGTCGAGATCATCTACGTCTCCAATCACGGTGGCCGGCAGCTCGACCACGGCCGCGGCTCGTTCGACGTTCTGCCCGAAGTCGTCGAAGCGGTGGCCGGCCGGGCGATGATCATCGTCGACGGCGGCTTTAATCGCGGCACCGATATCGTCAAGGCGATCGCGCTCGGCGCTCACTTGGTCGGACTCGGCCGCATGCAATGCTATGGGCTCGCCGCGGCGGGGCAGGCGGGCATCGTGCGCATGCTCGAAATCATGGAAGACGAAGTGACGCGCGCGCTCGGGCTGCTTGGGGTCACGAGCTATGGCAAGCTCGATCGCTCCTACGTGGCGCCGGCGGCGCCAGCCAATGCGCCACACGTGTTCTCGGCTTTCCCGTTGTGGGAACACACGCCGTATCGGTACTAACACGGCCTTTCATCGCTCGTCCCCGCGTCAGCGGAGACGCAGTACTGGATTCCCGCTGGCGCGGGAATGAGCGGCAAGTGCCTGTCCTCACAACGCAAGTGACATCATGAATCTCCAGCTCAGCATCGGCATCACCAACAATCCGCGCACCTGGCCGATCATCGACGGCACGGTGATGCCCGACGGCATCGATCTCATCCCGACCGTGCTGCATCCGTCCGAATTGTTCTGGCGGCAATTGCACTTTTCCGAATTCGCGGTGTCGGAAATGTCGTGCTCGTCCTTCATCATCGCGGTGGCGCGCGGCGACACGCGCTTTGTTGGGCTGCCGATCTTCACCACGCGGCGGTTCTTCCACACCAGCATCCTGGTGCGGCGCAAGGCCGGCATCGAGACGCCAGCCGATCTCAAGGGCAAGCGGGTCGGCGTGCCGGAATATCAGCAAACCGCGGCGTTATGGGCGCGCGGCGTGTTGCAGCACGAATTCGGCGTCGCGCCCAAGGACATGGAATTCTTTATGGAGCGCACGCCGGAAATGAGCCACGGCGGCGCCACCGGCTTCAAGGCGCCGCCCGGCGTCTCCGTGCATCAGATCCCGGCCGACAGGAGCATCGGTTCAATGATGCTCGCCGGCGAGCTTGATGCGGTGCTGCATTATTTGTCCGACCGTAATCTGGTCGATCGCAGCCGCGCCGATCTCGCGACCCATCCCGATTTCAAGTATCTGTTTCCCGATCCGATCGCCGAAGGCGTGCGCTTCTATAAGAAGACCGGACTTCTGCCGATCAATCACCAGACCGTGGTGCGGCGCGATATTTTCGAAAAAGAGCCGTGGGTGGTGCTCAATCTGATCAAGGCCTTCAACAAGGCCAATGAGATCGCCGACGCGCAGCGTGTTGCGCATGTGCAGGATCACTCGGCGGCGGGCTTGCTCGCGGGCGATCCCAAGCCGCGGCTTTTGCATCACGGCGTCAAAGCCAACCGCAAGGTCATCGAGACCATCGCGCAATATTCGGTGGAGCAGAATCTGACGCCGCGCCTCGTCAAGATCGAGGAGCTTTACGCGCCGAGCGCGCTCGACACCTAAAAGAAAGCACCGCTCCGTTCAGAAATGCGCATCGAGGCCGCGCGCCGCGACGATTTCGGCGACTTGGTCGCTGCGCATACCGTGCGCGCGAAGAACCTCGCCGATATCGCGGCTGCATTCCTCGGCGCTGCGCTGGTCCTTGGGCTTGAGCTGCGCCGACAGGTAGGCACCCTCTTGCCGCGACAGATCGACCAGCGCTTGGCCGAAAATGCGTTGCGCTTGATCGTAGCGAGCGAGGCCTGAGGCGATGTCGTTGCCGGCATCGTGCAGGCAGTGGGCCAGCGTCGCCGCGTCGATGGCGGCCTTGGTCGTGCCGGCGCCGGCGTGTGGGCGGGCGACAAACGCCGCATCGCCGGCCAAGGCCACGCGGCCGAACACGATATGCGGCGATTCAAGATCATAGATCGCCTGGAAGAACGGCGCGGCGCGGACAAAAATCCCGACGATCTGCGGTGCCAGCAGGCGTGCGGCATCCGCCTTCACCCGCGCGATCACGTCGGGGCGGATCAAAGGCGGCGGAATGCCCGTGCCATGATGCCGGCCGGCCGCATCGGTGCTGATATCGGCGAGCGTTGTGGTGTCGGTTGGCCGGTACCAGACAATATTATAGGCGCGGCGTCCGGCCTGTGTGTCGTTATCGCGGCCCGGCACCGGATAGCCGAGCAATTGCTCGCCTTCCGGCAGGCAGAACGCGTAGAGCTCGAAAACCTCGCGGTGGATGTCAGGCGGTATTTGTTGCTCGTCGAGCACCGCGCGCCAGGCGACATAGCCGGCATAAACCGGCTCCGTCCGCGGCAGAAATTGCGTCCGCACCGTGGAGCGCAATCCGTCGGCGCCGATCAACAGATCGCCGTGTTCGCGCGTGCCGTCGGCGAAAATCGCGGTCACCGTCTCGGCGTCCTGCGCGACCTGCCGAAGCGCCTTGCCGAGTCTGTAATTGTCAGTCGGCAATGCGTCGCGCAGCGCGCGGTAAAGCCGCGCCCAGCCGCTCATGGTGCGCTCCGAAGATTGGGCGACGATGGTTTTGCCGGTGCTGTCGAGGCAGACGACTTTGGGCACGCGGATGCCCATCGTTTCGTCGAAGGCAATGCCGGCGCTTTGCAGGATGCGAATGAGCTGCGGATGCGTGCCGAGCCCGACACCGCGGCTCGCCAGCTCCTCGGTATTTCGCTCGAAGATCACGGCGTCCCAACCGATCTTGCGCAGGAGATGCGCGGCGATCAGGCCGCCGAGCGAGCCGCCGATCACCAGCGCGCGCATGTTGTCCTGCGGCCTGCCGGCGGAACGGTCCTAAGTCACGATAGAGCCCACGACATGCCGTCGTGGCCGGGCTTGTAGTCCATATTGGTCGCCGCCGGATTGCGATTGACCAGCGGGCGGCCATACATCGGATTGGTCATGCTGCGCGTCTCGTGCTCGACGCGGAACAGCGGCTCGCGGCTATCGAGATCGATCACGTCGACGAAACGATATTCGTGATCGTTGGTCTCCATCGTGATCAGGCCGAGCTCCTTGAGCCGGCGATAGGGAGCGGAGAAATCCGCGAGATAAATCTGCACGTGATGATTGTCGTAAGGCGCTTCCGGCGCATCGGTCTCGCGGAAATAAAAATACTGCTTCTCGCCGACCTGAACCCGCGCTTCCGGCCCCGCGCCGTTTTTCATCACATCGGCATTGGTGCGCAGCGCGTCACGATAAAAGCGCACGGTGCGCTCGACGGTGCCGGGGCGGACGTCGAAGCGCACATAGGCGATGCCGAGCGCGACGCGGCCGAAGCGCTCCTCGTCCGGGGTGTGGACGTGAATGCGATTGCCCCAGGGGCACACCGTCTCGACGCAATCGTTGCTCTCGCGGAAATCGAATTTGGTGCCGGCCAGGAGTTTGCGCGCATTGGCGAGGCGCGCGAGCAGCGCCTCGCGGTCCGGAATGACCAGGCCGGTGACGCCGCGCAGCACTTCGGGCTGGCCCATCGGCAGGTGGAACTGGCTCATGCCGACATTGATCCACATATTGCCGGAGCCGGTCATCAGGTACGGATCGCGCGTCAGGCCGAGCCCCGTGACGTAATAATTCGTCGCCACATGCTGGTCGCTGATCGAAACGTTGACGTGGCCGAGATTGACGATATTGCCGATATCCTGCGCGGCGCGGTCGTAATGTCGTTCGAGCATTGCCGTTTCCACTTTCTGGGCATGTTCTTTTCAGGGGAGATAGTAGGCGCGAGACGACGCCCGCTCAACTGCAGTTTTGCCGCGTGGTGACGGGAGGAGCCAGCGGCCCGTATCGGGTCACGGCGGCAGTTTTTGTAATTCCGGGAACGGCGCAAAGGTCGCGCCGGCGCACAAATCTTTGGTGTTTGGTTCCTTGGCGTTTGTGTTGTCGATGAACCGATCGAATCGGCCGACCTGGAATACCGCGGCAATCGTCCTTGCGCCGGCATAGTCGTTGCCGCCGTCCTTTTTGGCGTTGAATTTGAGACAGGCCGTGTAGCGCGTGGTGTTGGCCACTGTTTTCAGCGCCGGATCGGAAATCGCGGCGTCACGAATCCCGGTCGGGTTGTTGAGATAGGCATGCATCGCGCCGAGAATGTCGGACTTGTAATTGGCCGGATAGACGTTGATGTCGTTCTCGGTGGTGGCGTCAGGTTGATGATGGCCGCAGGCGCCAAGCGAGACCGCAAGGACCGCGACAACAAGCGCGAGACAGAGCGCGGCAAGATTCCTTGAGCCGGAATGCAGGCTCGCGCTTCCTAAAATGCGCGCACGCCGAATAGCGCTGCCCCGCATCGAACTGTCTGCCCCTGATCAATCGTCCCGGTATGAGCGTAGTCTGGATTCGGTGGCGGCGCCACCGCGATGTCATTCCGCAGCCTTGTTGTTCCGCGGCTGCGCTATTCCGCGGCTTCGTGAGCGTGGGCCTGCACCTGCATACTGATCAGTTGCAGCGGCGAAGCCGTTTCCTCGAGCATGTCCCAGCTCTTGAGCCAATCGTAGGTGCGCTGCAATTCGTCGAGCGGGATCGGCGCCGGATCGCAGACCACAAGCCGGCTGTCGCGGAGATCCTCGACCTTCAGCGCGGCGATCTCCGGATCCTTGGCGGCGTAGTAGTCGATGAAATAATGCATGTAGGCTTTCTTATCGGCGTTGATCCGGCGCACGGCCTCGCGCACAGCCCGATTGAAGGCGGCATAGGTCTGCGCATCGACGCGGTCGGAAGCGACTTCGGTGCCGTGATAGAACGCCGAACAGATGACGCGGCAGCCCTTCTTCTCGGCGAGCGTGACATGGGGCTCGCACAAAGTTGTCGCTTCGATTTCGCCCTTCATCATGGCGTCGAGCCGAAACCGCGAGCCGTTCGACGCCCGGCACAATCTGATCATGTCGCGCGGCAGAAAGCCGTCCAGCAAATGCAGCGCGAGATAGTGGCTGCCGAAATAGAACGGCACGCCGACGGTGCGGTTGGCGAGTTGCTGCGGCGTATAGACCGGCGAATCCGGCCGCACCACGATTGCCGAATAGGCGACGATGGCGCGGCGGCCGAGCTGCCGGCTGCCCTGGCCGGTATCGGCGACGCGGCAGTAATTGCCCCATTCGCAGGCATTGTACATATCGGCTTTGCCCTGCTCGAGCAGCTTGCCGTGGCCGGCGAAAGGCGTGACGCCTTTCGGCGTCGTCACCTCGGCTTCGACCTTCTTTTCCACGCCGGCTTCGCGATCGACCCATTCGATGGCGAGCCCTTCCTTGGCGAACAGGCCTTCATCATAGGCGACGAGTTCCGGCAGGCCTTGGAGCGGCGCTGTGGTTTCGAGAACGAGCTTTTTCATCTGCATGCTCATTGTCAGGTTCGCGCAAGCGCTAAGGCTGCAATCTTCGTGCAAGCTTTGCTCTGCCGCAGGACCGGAGCAACGCCGGGCGGGCCGCCTTGTTCTCGCCTCAGCGCAATGTGATGGGCTAAATGCAAGCGGGCCAACGCTGACCGCCGGAACGGGATTTTGCGGATGTGATTTTGCATTGCACGCGACCGAACGCCACTGGCGGCTGCCGCGACAAAGTCAAGGCGTTATCTTTCCCTGGGAATGTGTTTAAGTAACAAGCCATCCGGTACACAGCCGCGTAATGTTGCACTTCGTTGAACATCTCATCCACGCCTATGGCCTTTTGACGGTCGCGCTTATCGTCGGCCTGGAATGCATCGGCGTTCCACTGCCGGGCGAAACGGCGCTCCTGGGCGCCGCCATCTATGCCGGCACCAAACACGATCTGAACATTGTCGCGGTGATTTTGACGGCGGCTGCCGCCGCAATCGTCGGCCGCATCGTCGGTTATGCGCTCGGCCGAGGGTTTGGCTATTGGCTATTGCTGCGCTACGGCAGCTATGTGCGGATAACGGAGGCGAGGATCAAACTCGGCCAATATCTGTTCCTGCGCCACGGCGGCAAGATCGTCTTCATCGCGCAATTCGTCCCGGTGCTGCGGACTTTTGCCGGGATATTCGCCGGCGCCAATATGATGCCGTGGCGCGATTTTCTGTTCGCCAATGTGGTGGGCTCGGTGATCTGGTCGGTGACTTATGGTTACGCGGCCTATGCGCTGGGGCGGCAATTCGAGCGCCTGGAAGGCCCGGTCGTGATCTTTATCGCCGTGATCACCGTCGTGGGGTTCGTCGTTGGTGGTATTTTTGTCAATCGGCATGAGCAACAGCTTTTGGCCGAAGCCGAACGGGCAATGCCGGGGCCGCTGAAACTGCCGTAGCCGTCAAAGCCGGCGTTTCCCGGCTGCTCCAAGCTCTCCTTGAACCCATTGATCGGCATAGCCATATTGCTCTGTGATCGGGCGGGTGAACCGCACGGTCATGGGGCGCCATAACGGGCCCCGGCAAAGTCGCTTAGCCAAGGACTTTGAAACCATGTCCAGGGTTTCGTCGCTTTCCAGTCCCTTTTTGCTTGGTTTCGACGAGATCGAGCGGGTGCTCGATCGGGTCGGCAAGGCCGCAGACGGGTATCCTCCTTACAATATCGAGCGCGTCGCCCGCGACGGTAACAGTCCCGAGCGCCTGCGCATCACGCTTGCGGTGGCGGGCTTTACCCGCGCCGAGCTCGATGTCACGGTGGAGGAAAGCCAGCTCGTTATTCGCGGCCGCCAGCAAGACGACAAAAGCCGCCAATACATCCACCGCGGTATTGCCGCGCGCCAATTCCAGCGTACCTTCGTGCTGGCGGACGGCATGGAAGTGTTGGGCGCGGACTTGAAGAACGGATTGCTGTCGATCGATCTGGTGCGCCCGCAACCTGAGCGCATCGTTAAATCGATTTCAATCAAAGAGTGCGAATAAGAAACCGGTAGGACTCGACCGCAACAGAGAAAGGATCGAGGGCCATGAACGAGACTAAGCACGAGACGAATCGTGACGGTGCAACTCGCGCCGAGACCGCACTAAAGTTTTCACCGGAAGCGCTCGCCCAACTCGGCGACGGCCACATCGCCTATGTAAAGGCGGTCCGCATCGAGGATTTCCGCAAGCAGTTTCCGCAAGCCGATGTGCCGAAGCTCGACCCCGGCCAGGTGCTGTTTGCGCTGCACGCCGCCGACGGCACGCCGATCATGCTGACCGACAGCCGCGAGTCGGCGGTCGCCAATGCCTGGAGCCAGGAGCTGGAGACAGTCAGCCTGCACTGAGCGGGATCAAGGCTGCGAAGAGCGGCCGGCGGTAAGTAGATATCCGTAAGCAGATATCAGTCATCAGAATGGGGCCGTGCGGATATCGCCGGCCCCATTTTGTTTGATCGCGTTTGTTTCGACCGCGCGGCTAGGCTGCCGACGCCGACGGCATCGCCAGCACCGCGTAGAGCGCTTCGGCGTCGTGCGAGCCGCGCAGCTTGTGGGTGATCGTGGGATCGCGCAACAGCCGCGCGATCCGCGCCAGCGCCTTGAGATGATCGGCGCCGGCGCCTTCCGGCGCCAGCAGCAGAAAAACGAGATCGACCGGCTGATTGTCGAGCGCTTCGAAATCGATCGGGCGCTCGAGGCGCGCGAACAATCCGAACAGCCGTGTCAGCGTCGGCAACTTGCCATGCGGGATGGCGATGCCGTTGCCGACCGCCGTCGAGCCGAGCTTTTCACGCTGCATCAGGATGTCGAAAATCGCACGCTCGTTCTGTCCGGTAAGCATGGCTGCGCGCGCCGCCAGTTCATGCAGCACCTGCTTCTTGCCGTTGACCTTGAGCGCCGGGAGGATCGCATTCGGCGCGACGAGATCGGTGAGCGTCATGATGAAGAGCCTGAAGTGAGTCGGAACCTGAAAAAAGAGCGAGGGCGCGAGAGCGTCGGTGACTATTGGTCGCGGCGGAAACGGGGTTCATTTTCGCATCGGAGCATGAACTTTGCCCGAAAAACCGGTGTCCAAACCGTGCCAACCTTCTTGGCACTCTGCGAAAGGCGGCGGACCATAAGGAGGCACCGCTGCGGCGTCAATGGGCATCGGTGGATGAAAGCGCCGGCGGATCGATCCAGCCGAAATGGCCGTCGGCGCGTCGGTAGACGATGTTGACGCCGCCATGTGCGGCATGCCGGAACACCAAAACCGGAGCTCCAGTCAGATCGAGTTCGGTCACCGCGTCGCTGACCGATAGTTGTTTCAAGGTCGTGGTCAATTCGGCGATGATGACCGGGGTAAAGGCGTCGATGTCCGCCTCGTCCGCCGGCTGCGGCGCCGCGATGATATAGCTTGCCGCATCGACGGCGGCCCAGTCCGCCGCGCGCGTTTCGTTGCGCTCGGGGCGATGGCCTTTCAGCCGCCGATGATAGCGGCGCAGCCGCTTTTCGATGAGTGCCGCCGCCTGGTCGGCGCTGGCATAGGCGTCGGGCGCCATGCCGTCGGCGTGCAGCGTGATTTTCGAATCGAGATGGATCGCGCATTCGGTGCGGAAGCCAAAACCGTCGCGCGTGAGCGTAAGGTGCCCGGAATAGCCTCCGTCAAAATACTTACCTACCGTCTCGGCAATCCGGTCGCTGATACGGTCGCGCAGCGCGTCGCCAATATCGAGATTCTTCCCGGACACGCGAAATGTCATGGCAGCCTCCGCAATGTGACGAGCGCCTCGGTCATCGGCGCTTTGGATACGGACCGCTCGCGATCGATATCCCCGTATAACACTCTGACTCGAGCTAGGTATCGGCCGCCGCACTGTCAACGCGGCGGTGCGGCGCGCCCGTCGCCCGATGCGTTGCGCGCTTTGCGCTGAATTGAGCGGAGATCGATCTAATCCTTGGCGGCGACTTGCTTCTCGCGCCGCCGCTGCACCGATGACGGAATGCGCATCGCCTCGCGGTATTTGGCGACGGTGCGCCGCGCGATATCGACGCCGGCCTCGCGTAGCTTCTCGACGATCGTGTCGTCGGACAAGACATCGGCGGCGGGTTCGGCATCGATCAATTGCTTGATACGGTGCCGCACCAATTCGGCAGAATGGGCTTCGCCGCCATGCGCCGCCGCGATTGCCGACGTGAAGAAATATTTCAGTTCGAAAATGCCGCGGCTCGTCGCCATATATTTGTTGGCGGTGACGCGCGACACCGTCAATTCGTGCATGCTGATGGCTTCGGCGACGGTTTTCAGATTGAGCGGGCGCAGATACTCGACGCCGTGGGCGAAAAACGCGTCCTGCTGACGCACGATCTCGTTGGAGACTTTGAGAATGGTGCGGGCGCGCTGATCGAGCGCGCGGACGAGCCAGGTGGCGCTCTGCAAACATTCGGTGAGGTAGGATTTGTCGGTGTCGCGGCGCGCAGTGGCCGACACCTCCGAATAGTAGCTCTGATTGATCAGAACTTTCGGCAGCGTGTCGGAATTCAACTCGACGAGCCAGGCGCCGTCCGGCGCTGGCCGCACGAACACGTCGGGTACGATCGGCTGCACCAGTGCCGAGCCGAATGCGTGGCCGGGCTTCGGGTTAAGCCTGCGCACTTCCGCGATCATGTCGGTGAGATCTTCGTCGCCGACGCCGCAGATTTTCTTCAGCGCCGAGAAATCGCGCTTGGCCAATAGATCGAGCCGCGAGATCAAGGCTTGCATCGCCGGATCGTAGCGGTCGTTTTCCTTGAGCTGGATCGCCAGGCACTCGGCGAGATCGCGTGCGCAAATTCCCGGCGGATCGAAAGTCTGGAGAACGGCCAGCACGGCCTCGACTTCCGCAACGCCGGTGCCGAGCTTCTCCGCGGCGGCAGCGAGATCGCCGCTCAGATATCCGGAATCGTCGACAAGATCGATCAGGTATTGACCGATCATGCGCTGCACCGGACTGGCGATCGCAAGCGTGAGCTGTTCGCGCAGCCAGTCGGCCAGCGTGGTTTCGGCGGAAACGAAGGCTTCAAGATTGTACTCGCCGTCGTCGCGGCCGCCGGAGCCGGTGCTGGCCCATTCCGAATAGGCGGCCGGGCCGTCCGCAGCGCGCGCCGGCACGGGCTCGCTGTCGTCGTTATAGTTCTCGCCGGGCCCGGTGCCGGGCGTGTCGTCGTGGACGTGGCCGTTCAGTTCGAGTTCACCGCCGGCGTCACTGCCGTTAGGCGCCTCGCCGCCGAGTATCGGCTGATCCGGCGCGGCCTCGCCGTCGGCCTCGCCGGCCGGCTCGGCTTCAGCGCCATGGTCGAGCAGCGGGTTGCGCTCGAGCTCGGCCTCGACATAAGCAACCAGATCGAGATTGGAGAGCTGCAGCAGCTTGATGGCCTGCATCAGCTGCGGCGTCATCACCAGCGCTTGGCTTTGCCGTATCTGCAGTCTTTGCGAGAGCGCCATGAGGGCCTGTGGCGTATGCGACTTTTGACGTGGCTGACCAGTAACTTGGTCCAATTCTTGCTTATTTGTTTATCGTATATCTTCGAGGGCGTCGCCAGCCTATTTTTGTCAGGCTTAAGAGCCGCAGGCCTATCCCCAAATACCTCTATCGGCAGCGGTTTTTAACGCCCGCCGATTTTTTGCTTATTTTTTAGGCGAGCTTGCCCTTTTCGGCGCCTCGTCATTTGACCTCGCAGCCGCTCTGGCAGCGCGTCATTGCGCCGCTGTGCTCGGATTCCAATTCTCCGCCGGAAGCACGCCGTCGCCGAATCGTTCTTCCTGCCCGCCGACGAGGTTGGTCCGTGCCCGCGCTGCTGCTATGAGTGCGGCCTTGGGACAGGTGCTGGGTTGAGGGGTGCTTTGTGGCTTTATTCAGCGTCACGGCGGTGCCGGAACGGCGCTACCAGTCGGTAGTGATCGGCACGATTCTCACTCTCGTCGCCGTGCGTCTGGTCTTTGCTGGGATGGCGCCGCTCAGCTTTGACGAAAGCCTGTACTGGCTGTGGTCGAAGCACATTGTCGGCGGCTACCTCGATCATCCGCCGGTCAATCCCTTTCTCATCAGGATCGGCACGACGCTGTTCGGCAATACCGAGTTCGGCGTGCGCGCCATTGGCGTCCTGCTGGCGCTGCCGGCGAGTTGGGCGATCTGGCGGTCCGGCGCAATCCTGTTCAATGACGACCGGGTCGGCGCCACGGCTGCGCTCTATTTCAACCTGACCATCCTCATGGCGGCCGGCTCGGCGCTGGCGACGCCTGACAATGCGCTGGTGGTTTCGACCGCATTCTTGATGCTCACTTTGGTCAAGCTTCAGGAGACCGGGCGCGGCGAATGGTGGCTCGCCGTCGGCGTCGCGTTCGGCGTCGGGATGTTGTCGAAATACACGACGATTTTCTTTTCGGTGAGCATTCTCGCCTGGGTGTTGATCGTGCCGCAGCAGCGCAAATGGCTGCTGACGCCGTGGCCGTGGATCTCCGGCCTGATCGCGATCGCGGTGTTTTCGCCGACATTGATCTGGAACGCCGAGCACGACTGGGCCTCGTATCATTATCAGTTCAATCGGCTCGTCGTGCACCAATGGTCGCTGCGCTATCTCGGCGAGTTCTTCGTCGTGCAGATGGGCATGGCGACGCCGCCGATTTTCGTGCTCGGCTGCCTGGGCCTGGCGGCGATGATCAAGGGCGAGGGCGGCCCGCAGCCGTCGTGCGTTTTCATCAACGCGATGGTGTGGCCGCTCGTGATCTATTTCGTGTGGCACACCTTTCACGACCGCGTCGAAGGCAATTGGCCGGAGCCGGTCTATGTGCCGTTTGTCATCGCCGCGGCGGTCGCGGCCGAGCGCGTAAAGTTCGACGCGACCTGGGCGCCACTTGCGTCGTGGTCGCAGCGGCTTGCCGTGCCGGTCGGGCTCGGCATCGCGGCTTGCCTGTATTTGCAGGCGGTGTTCGGCGTGCTGCCGCTCGGCCGGGCCGACCCGACGGCGCGGGCGCTCGGCGCCGGTTGGAAAGAGCTCGCGGTAAAGCTGGACGACGTGCGCACCCGCATCGGCGCGCCGATCGTGTTGACGACGGAATATGGTGTTGCGGGCTGGCTCGAATTCTATCTGCCCTCGCACCCGGTCGTGACGCAGGTCAACGAGCGCATGCGCTATGTCGATCTGCCCCAGCCCGACCCGGCTTTGTTCCAGGGCACCAGCATGTATGTCTGCCAGACGCCCTGCGACGCGGTTTCCCTGTTGCAGCAAAAATTCGGTAAAGTGGACTTGGTGGCGACTTTCCCGCGGACCCGCCACGGCGTTACCATCCGCGAATATTCGGCCTATAGCCTGTCCGGGCCGATCGGGCAGGTTCTCGACCCGCCGTAAGCCGGCGGCCGTAACGAGGCGGCAGCCGTAACGAGGCAGATGTGAACGAGCAACTTCGCGTATCGATGCCGCCGCCGCAGGACGCGCGTCCGCGCCCGCGGCTGTCCATCGTTGCGCCCTGCTACAACGAAGAGGCCGGCCTCGAAGAGTTTCACCGGCGCGTGAGCGCGGCCGCCAAAGAGGCCGCCGGCAGCGACTACGAGCTGGTCCTGGTCAATGACGGTTCAGACGACAGGACTTGGGAGATCATGGTCGAACTCGCCAAGTGCGATCCGCAATTGGTGGCGGTCAATCTGTCGCGCCGCCACGGTCATCAGCGCGCGATGACGGCGGGCCTGCATTCCTGCCGCGGCGACCGCGTTCTGACCATCAATTCCGACCTGCAAGATCCGCCGGAACTGCTCGGCGAGATGTGGCGTCTCATGGATCGCGTCGACGCCGACGTCGTCTATGGCCAGCGCCGCGAGCGGCAGGGCGAAACCATACTCAAGCGCGGCACGGCGGCTTTGTTCTATCGGCTGTTGCGGCAGCTCGCCGACGGCGACATGCCGGTCGACAGCGGCGACTTTCGCCTCATGAGCCGCAAGGTCATCGACATTCTCAATTCGATGCCGGAGCAGCAGCGCTTCATCCGCGGCATGGTGAGCTGGATCGGCCTGCGCCAAGTGGCGCTCGCTTATGATCGGGCGCCGCGCACCACCGGCTCCAGCAACTATTCGATCGGGCGGATGTTCGGGCTTGCCTTCGACGCGCTGACCTCGTTCTCGATCATGCCACTGCGGCTCGCGTCTTATCTCGGCATCATTGTCGGATTCTTGTCGCTGTTGATGCTCGGCTACACGCTCGGCAGCTGGGCCTTCGGGCACGTCGTCGAAGGCTGGACCAGCTTGTCGACGCTCATTCTGGTGCTCGGCAGCATGCAGCTTATTCTGTTCGGCCTGCTCGGCGAATATGTCGGGCGGCTTTATCTGGAATCCAAGCGCCGGCCGCTCTTCGTCATCGACGAGATCCGCACCGGCGACAGTGCTACGGCGTCGGCGCCCTATCAAATCGCCGGCGAACCGCGCGGCGTCCGCGGCGAGACTTTGAACTAAAACTTTAGATTTTACGATTGAGGCGTGATCTTTTCCGAAAACCGGCATCCCCTTTTCGGGATCATGCTCTAGAGCCGGAATTCTTCGCCGAGATAGAGTCGTCGCACGTCCGGATTGTTGACGATCTCTTCGGCCCTGCCTTCCATCAGCACTTCGCCGGAATAGATGATGTAGGCGCGGTCGGTGAGGCCCAGCGTCTCGCGCACATTGTGGTCCGTGATCAATACGCCGATGCCGCGATTGGTGAGATGCCGCACCAGCGATTGAATGTCGCCGACGGCGATCGGATCGATGCCGGCAAAAGGCTCGTCGAGCAGCATGTAATTCGGCCGTGTCGCCAGCGCGCGCGCGATTTCGCAGCGCCGGCGTTCGCCGCCGGACAACGCAATCGCCGGCGTCTTGCGCAGGCGTGCGATGTTGAACTCTTCAAGCAAGGCGTCGAGATCGCGTGCCCGCCGCTTCTTGTCGGGCTCCACCACTTCGAGGACCGAGCGGATATTGTCCTCGACGGTGAGGCCGCGGAAGATCGAGGCCTCCTGCGGCAAATAACCGATGCCGAGCCGCGCGCGCTGATACATCGGCAGTTGCGTGACATCGCGGCCGTCGAGCTCGATGCGGCCATTGTCGGCCTTGATCAGGCCGGTGACCATATAGAACACCGTGGTCTTGCCGGCGCCGTTGGGGCCGAGGAGGCCGACCGCCTCGCCCTTGCGCACGTAAAAGCTCACGCCTTTCACGACCTTGCGGCCGACGAAGCTTTTTTCGACGCTATGCACGGCAAGAAGTCCTGCGCGGTCGCCCGGCGCGGCGCCATTGCCGTCGCTGCGGCGGCGCGGCCGCGGCGGGGCCGGGCGCTGGCCGTTGACCGCAGGCGGTGGTGGGCGCTGCGGCCGTGCGGAAGTGCCGGGAGGCGGCGGGGAAGGGGCCGCAACTGGATACGGGGTCGGGCTCGGGGCCAGAGATGGGCTTGGTGATGGGCTTGGCGGCGGGACAAAAGCCTGCGGCGGCGGCGTGGCTGGCGGCTGCAGGGTGACGGCCTGTTGCTGAGTATGGGCCTGAGTATTGGGCTGGGGTGCGGGCGGCTGCGCCGTTTCGCGCGGAGGAGCCATTTCGCGCCGGGGAGATTTGGGACGCGGCTTTTCCGCAGGCGCCCCCACGCTCGCGATGTCGAGATAGACGTTGCTGATCTCACCGCCCATCAACTCAAGATCGATCGCGTCCTCCGCGACCGGACCCGGCTTGCGCTTGCCCTTCTCGCGCTTGCCCTCGGCCGGGCTACGGCGGAAGTATGAAAGGAGATCTGACACGGTCTTGGGAGGCCTCGCCTGCGGTTCCGGTATCCGACTATATAGCGGACTCTAGCCGAATTTCCGCATCGGGGCGGTGGTGGCGCGAATTGGGGCAGTTAATCGGCGGCCTTAAGCGGGGCGTCAATTCGGGCCTGAATTCGTCTGGCCAGGCCCAATGGTCATGCCCTTTCCGGGCTGGATCAGCGCGCGAACGCGGGGGGTCTGTCCGGGCGTGCCGGTGCCGCCATAGCTCGAGCCCAATTCCACCTTCGCACTTCCTGTGACCGTATCGACGACAACCTTTTCGCCGTGAATGATGTTCTGGCCCTGGCTGACCACGACATTGCCGCTCAAAGTGATGGTCTTGGTCTCCAAGTCATAAATGCCAGTGTCTCCCTTTACGTTCTGATCCTTGGTGAGGACGGTGACACCGCCGCGTGCTTCGATGCGGCGAATATTCTGCGCGCCTTGCGGCATGCCGGGCGTGGACTTGGTCGTCGTCACTGGTGTCGCAGCGGGCTTGCCATTCCCGGCGATGCCGATTTCCTGACCGTAAAAGACGACGAGGCTTTGGCATTTCATCGTGGTGTCGCCTTGCACCACTTGTACATTGCCGGAGAACGTCGCGGTCTTGTTCTTGTCACGCACTTCAAGGGTCGCCGCTTCAATCTGTACGGGCTGATCCTTTTTCTGATCGTTCATCATGCCCTGGAATGGGCCCGGCGCCGCAGTGTTCGTCGTCTGAGCGGCAGTCGGAGCTGCGGTCAAAACCGCCGCCACGGCGAGGCTCGCCAACGCGGCATGGAATTTTTGCCAGCGCCAGTTCATTGATCGCCGGCCTTTGCCGCATCGCTGGAGCCGTCTTTGCTGCTGCTTTTGCCCGGCTGCAGCGTCATTTCGACGCCACCGAAGCGAAGCACGCTGCCGTTGTCGGCAATGTCGAGCCGTTGCGCATTGAGCGATCCGTTGAGCATGTTCACCTGCACCGGCTTGTCGGAAGCGACGGTGCCTTTCTTGACGTCGATGACGGCTTCGCTCAGGTGGCCCGAATAGCCGCTCGACGACGACAGTTCGATATTCTCATTGAGGGTCAGGATCTCCGACTTCACGTTATAGATGCCGGAGACCGCCGACATTTCGACGGAGCTCTTGTCCGCCATTTCCATCTTGGCATGAAGCTTTTCCAGCTCGACAAGATCGGGTTTGGTCATGTCTTGCGCCGCCGCATCTGCGGAGAATTCGTAGGCGCGGGAATCGGCGGTGAATCCGGTCAGCCGCGGCGCCTCCATGGTAATCTTGGTGCCATGGATCACCAGGTTGCCGAGTTCGCCCGGCAGGCGGAGGCCGCCGATCGGCGGCATGTAGTTCATCGCCACCACGGCGAGGAGCAGCGCCGCAATTCCGACCGGCACGCTGATGCGCAGCAGCCGGACGTGGCGGCTGTGCTGTAACGCCGACCGGTAACTACGCTCAAAGTCGCCGCGCGACTTGGTGGCAAACCCTTTTGCCGCGCTATCCGGATACACAGTGGCCAAGCAGCGATCCTTCGAAAATCGCCCCGATTCGGGGGTAAGCCATGCTTTTAGCGGGCTTATCCGGTAAAAGTCGCTGGCGATTATGTCTCAGGCAGGGCCGGCTAAGCCTTCGGCCATCCCTGCAGACCTACCCCGCGGCGGCGCCGCCCCCTCACGAATGGGCAAATATGTCGTCGGCGGCAAAGCCCGCAAGGTCGAGCCGCACCCGCACCGGCAGGAAACGGAAACAGGCCTCCGCGAGCTCTTCGCGGCCCTCGCGCGCCAGCATGGCTGAGAGCCTCTCCTTGAGCGCATGGAGATGGGCCACGTCGGACGCCGCATAGGCGACTTGCGCGTCGCTCAAGGCGGCGGCACCCCAATCCGAGGATTGCTGCTGTTTGGACAGTTCCTGACCGAGCACTTCGCGCACCAGGTCTTTCAACCCGTGGCGGTCGGTATAGGTGCGGGTCAGGCGCGAGGCGATCTTGGTGCAGAACACCGGTTCCGGCATGACGCCGAAAGTCTTGCACAGCATGCCGAGATCGAAGCGAGCAAAGTGAAAAATCTTGAGCAGCTTTTTGTCGGCGAGGAGGCGCCTGAGATTGGGCGCGGAATCGGCACCGGCATGCGGCGCGATCTGCACCACGTCGGCCGAGCCGTCGCCCGGCGAGAGCTGCACCACGCAGAGCCGGTCGCGATTGAGATCGAGACCCATGGTCTCGGTATCGATCGCAACCGCGCCGCTATAGCGCGAAATGTCCGGCAGGTCGCCGCGATGCAGGCGGATGGTCATGGCGGTTGATTATCGGCGGTCGGTTATTGGCGTTTGGTTGTTGGCTATGGGGTCTGGCTATAGCGGGATTCGCTGTGAACCCAAAGGTGCAAAGGTGACTGTAGCAGTTAAAATTGCGTCTCAAATCTAATTGGCTTTGTCGCACAGTTTTGCAACTGGAAATTTACGATAATTACCGGACAATTGAAACTCGCGGATACCGCAAAAGCGCCTCTCGCTGGCGTGGCCTCGCTCCGGCCGCGGCCGCTCAATTTTGACCAGCTTACTTAAGTGGCCTTTCATTCGGCGTCGCTACGCTCCGCAAGACTTGGAATCTGCAAGATCTGTACGCAGCAAGACCTGTACGCAGAAAGACCTGGACGCAGAGCATCTGGAAGCAAGGCAATGTCCGAGGGACGACAATCGTTTCGCATGGAGCCAAAGGGCCGGGTGCCCCGAACCGCAAAATTGCTGGTCGGCTCCGAGCGCGCACCCGTCGATTGCCAAGTCATCAATCTGTCGGCGGGCGGCGCCTGTTTGCAGCTGCATACGATGCTGCAATTGCCCAAGCGCTTCGAATTCCTTCACGGCACGACGCACAATGTCTCTCAGCTCGTCTGGCAGCGCGGCTACCTTGTCGGCATTCGCTACGAGGCGACCGCCGACAAGTCGCTGCGCGGCTATAGACCGAGCGGAGAAGCGGCCAAGCAAAGCTCGCTGTCGCGTCGCCGGGTTTGGAACCAAGACGCCTGAACGGTTTGCAGTCCGGGGCGCCGTTTTCAAGATCGCACGTTTGAGGCGCCGGCTTCTTGCAGCCCCGACGACATACATATGCGTGCATATACCATATGCGTGATATACATATGCGTGCGAATGCGCCGGCAAACGGCGCGCTTCAGCAAAGCTCGGATTTAGTCTTCGTTTTATCGATTTAGTTAGTCGCCCGATAGTGCGAGCTCGCTACAAAACCTGCATCGACAATCGCGAGGGATGACAGCGATGCGTTTCTTCTTTGATTTCACCAGCAAGGAAAAAGTCATATTCGACTACCTTGGGCTTGAATTTAAATCTTCGCACGGCGCGATCGATTTTGCGCAGGAGAAGCTGCAGCTGTTGAAGAACAGCCTCACGCAAGAATGGGTTGGCTGGTCGATCCAGGTGTGCAGCCCCGAGGGCAGGAAATTGTGCATCTTGCCGATCGACAGCGCCGAGATGACGCTGAGTGAAGCGCACGCCCAACCGGCCTTCGCGTCGCATTGAACGGCCGCGGCGGCAGTCGCGGATAGCCACGGTTTTCCTTATTCAGCGCCGGCTTTAGTGGGGTCTTAAGACTCTCTAAGCCATTGTGTTTTTCTTCAGCTGACGAGGATGTCGTGAATATTCCGGCCTTTTTGCGGACTGATTCCTTCGGCGCAAAAATAGCGGTCGCCATCGACAGCCGCGCCAAGCCGCGTCATACGTTGGGCCTGAGCGTTCGCGCGCGCGCGCCGTTGCGGCTCGGCCTTGCCGGTGGCGGCACCGATCTCTCGCCTTATTGCGACATCCATGGCGGCGCGATCCTGAATGCGACGATCTCGCGCTACGCCTATGCCAATTTGAGCTTTCGCGACGATCAGAAGCTTTGCTTCTCGGCGCATGACGTCAAGCACGAAGACACCGTGCCGCTCGCCGCTGAACTGCCGCTCGACACCGGCCTCATTCTGCATCGCGCCGTGTATAATCGCATCGTCCGCGATTTTCTCGGCGGCAAGATTCATGCGCTGACGGTGACTTCGACTGTCGATGCGCCGCCCGGTTCCGGTCTCGGCGCGTCGTCGGCGCTCGTTGTTGCGCTGGTGGAAGCCTATCGGTCCGCGTTCAGCCTGCCGCTCGGCAGCTACGATGTGGCGCGGCTTGCGTTCGAGATCGAGCGTTTCGACGCCAAGCTTGCCGGCGGCCGGCAGGACCAATACGCCGCGGCTTTCGGCGGCGTCAATTTCATGGAATTCCTGCCGGGCGACCGCGTGGTGGTGAACCCGTTGCGCATCTCGACGTCCTATCTGTGCGAATTCGAGGCTTCGATCATCGTCTGCTTCACAGGGAAATCGCGGGCTTCCGCGATCATCCAAGATCAGGTCAGGGCGGCGACCGAGAACGATCAGGGCGCCGTCGAAGCGCTTCATCAATTGAAGGCGGACGCGCTGGAGATGAAGCAGGCGCTGCTTGGCGGCAACATCCATCGCGTCGCGCAGGTGCTCAGCCGGTCCTGGGAGGCCAAGCGCCGGACTTCGAAGGCGGTCTCCAACTCGCACGTCGAAGAGATATTCGAGCTCGGTCTCAAGAACGGCGCGGTCGCCGGCAAGGTGTCCGGTGCCGGCGGCGGCGGCTTTCTGATGTTCATGACCCAGCCGGAGCACCGCTATCGCCTGGTCACTGCCTTGAATGAGGCCGGTTCCATGGCGATGCCGGTTCAATTCACCGAAAACGGCGCCGAGTCCTGGGTCGTCAGCCGCTGACGGCTGTCCGCGCGAGCAGCGTCGACACGAATTGCGCCAGATCGCCGCCGTTGAACCGATACGACGAAATTCCGGCTGCGATGCCCGCCGCGCAATCTGACTCCTTGTCGCCGATCAGCAGGCTTTTGGCGCGGTCCACCGGCCACGTCTTCAACAGATCGAGAATCATGCCGGGCGCTGGCTTGCGCCAATCGGTGACCTTGCGATAGCGCGGGTCGGCGGCTTCCTCATGGTACGGGCAATAACGCAGGTCATCGACATGCGCGCCCGATTGCGACAGTTCGCGATCGATCTGCGCATGCAATTGATGAATGTCGTTCTCGGTATAAAGGCCGCGGGCGACGCCCGCTTGATTGGTGACGATGAAGACGAAGAAGCCTTTTTCGTTGAAGGCCCGGATGGCCTTCTGCGCTCCGTCGATCCAGCGAAATCGTTCTCGCGTGCCGACATAGCCGTCGTCGTAATTGAGAACCCCGTCGCGATCGAGGAACGCCGCGGGACGTTGCTGTTGCCGGGGTATTTCACTTTGCGCCCGGGAGAAGGCTTCGGGCACGCCGATATCGATGAAATAGCCGTCGGCCGGCATGGCACGGAGTTTCCTCTCGGCCACAAGCCGCGGCAAAACGTGCTCTTCCAAGGAACACTTGGGCTGCAGCAGATCGACGAGATCCGATCGCCACGCATAGACGCCGCCGCTGACAAAGCCGCTCTGGTTCTGACCCGGACGGGCGGCGAAGTCGGTGATGGTCTGATCGGCGGCGAGCGTGACCACGCCATAGCGCGATGTATCGGCAAGGTGCCGCACCGCCAGCGCCCCGACCGTCGCAGGGCTGGCGGCAAGAATGCCGGCAAGTCCCAGGAGATTTATATCGAACCAGGAATCGCCATTGAGCAGATAGAATTGCTCGTTCAAGCGGTCACGCGCGTGCCACAGCGCGCCACCGGTTCCCGCGCGCTCAGGTTCGATTGCGACCTCGATATCGAGACCGAAACGCTCCTTGACCGGCGTCGACGCGGCATAGGCGATGATTTGTTCGGCTTCGAACGCGGCGAGCAACAAAATATTCCTGACGCCATGGCGGCCGAGCTCGAACAGCAGCACGTCGAGGAAAGGCCGATCGCCGACTTTAAGCAGCGGCTTCGGCGTTCTGGCGGTCAGCGATCCAAGCCGGCTGCCGAGACCGCCGCACAGAATAGCCGCCTGCGTAATCATCCGTGCGCGGCGGCTTTTGCCGTCGTGCTGGTGACGCGCGGAAACAGACGCGCTTCGACAAGGCCGCAGATGATGTGCGCCGCGGTGATATGGATCTGCTGAATGAGCGGCGTCGAGTCGGACGGCGCGCGCAGGCAAATGTCGCAGCTCGCCTTCATTTCGCCGCCGGCGCTTCCGGTAAAGCCGACCACAACGAGCTGTTTCTCTTTGGCGGCGGCGATGGCGCGCAGAATGTTGGGCGACCGGCCGGAGGTGGAAATCGCGATAAAGACGTCGCCCGCGGCGCCGAGGCCGAGGATCTGACGTTCGAAAACCTTGTCGTAGCCGTAATCGTTGCCGATCGCCGTGAGCACGGACGTATCGGTTGTCAACGCGATGGCCGCGGTCGGTGGACGATCGTAGTTCAAGCGCGACAGAAACTCGCCGGCGATATGTTGCGCGTCGGCTGCGCTGCCGCCGTTTCCGGCCAACAGAAGCTTACGCCCCTGCGCAAGCGCGTCGCTGATACGATCGACGATCTTTAGCGTGACTTTGGTGAATTCCGGGTCGTCCATCGCCTTTTGAACGACGTCGCGGGATTGCGCGAGATAGGCGTGAACTTGATCCATGGCCATAGTCTCAAACCCAGTTGCCTTAAACCTGACTGTCTGGAACCTAATTGTGTCGCAGCTCAATTCCGCGAACGTCGCTGCGCTCTACTTATGGACCGCAATTTTTATTTTCAATCAGTGTATAGCTGATTAACACGACGATTGCGCTTTATGGTGCTTGATCAGACCGGTACGTGCGAAAGCCCAACCCGCTGCGCCTTATAGCCTTTGTCGAGAATGTTCTGCCACCACGGTCGGTTTTCCAGATACCACGCCACGGTTTTCGCCAGTCCGGTTTCGAATGTCTCTGCCGCGCGCCAGCCCAGTTCGCGCTCGATCTTCGCCGCGTCGATACCGTAGCGCCGGTCGTGCCCGGGACGATCTTTGACAAAAGAAATCATTTGATGGCGCGGGCCGCGATCCGACGGCGCCGCCCGGTCAAGCAGCGCACAGATCGTCTCGACCACCTGCAGATTGGTGCGCTCGTTGCGCCCGCCGACATTATAGGTTTCGCCGACGCGGCCGTGTTCCAGAACGGCGACGAGAGCCGTGACGTGGTCTTCCACGTAAAGCCAGTCGCGGATGTTCCTGCCGTCGCCGTAGACCGGCAGCGGCTCGTGCGCGAGACCTTTGATGATCATGTGGGGAATGAGCTTTTCCGGAAATTGATAGGGACCGTAATTGTTCGAGCAATTGGTCACCAGACACGGCAAGCCGTAGGTTTCATGCCACGCGCGCACCAAATGATCGGATGAGGCCTTCGATGCCGAATAGGGCGAACTCGGCGCATAGGCGGTATCCTCGCTGAACAGCCCGGTGGCGCCAAGCGAGCCGAAGACTTCGTCGGTGGAGATATGATGGAAACGGAATTCGCCCTGCGCTGTCCGCTCGGGGCTGTGCCAGTGACGCAAAGCCTCCTGCAATAATGTGAAAGTGCCGGCCACGTTGGTATGGATGAAGTCGGCCGGGCCATCGATCGAGCGATCGACATGACTCTCGGCCGCGAGGTTCATCACATAGCGCGGCTGGTATTGCTCGAACAGTTTTCGCAAGGCCGGCGCATCGCAAATGTCGGCGTGGGCGAAACGATAGCGTGCATGGCCTTGCGCCTGCGGAATTGAATCGAGGCATGCGGCATAAGTGAGCTTGTCGATATTGACGACAAACGCCGCCGTATGGTCGAGCAGATGCCGCACGACCGCCGAGCCGATGAACCCGGCGCCGCCGGTTATGAAAATGGTCTGGTTGGCAAGGCTCATTTGCGCGGAGTCTCGGCTCGTCATCTCGGCTCAGTTTTTCGCGACGCCTGAATCCATGAAGGATTGATATATCCCCAGAAGGTATTCGCCGTAACTGCTCTTGGCGCAGCGCTCCGCAAGCGTCTTGAAATGGTCGAGCGGGATATAGCCCAGCCGCAGGGCGATCTCCTCCGGGCAAGCGACCCGTAGCCCTTGGCGCTGTTCAAGGATTTGAATGAAGTGGCTGGCTTCGACAAGCGAACTGTGAGTGCCGGTATCGAGCCAGGCAAAGCCGCGGCCGAGAACCTCGACGAACAAATCGCCGCGCTGCAAATAAGCGCGATTGATGTCGGTGATTTCCAGCTCGCCGCGTGACGAAGGCTTCAAGCCTGCGGCGATTCGGATCACATCATTGTCGTAGAAATAAAGCCCGGTGACGGCGACATTCGACTTCGGCTTGGCCGGTTTTTCCTCGATCGACAGCACCCGCCCGCTGTCGTCGAGCTCGACGACGCCGAATTGCTCGGGTGTTTTGACCATATAGCCGAAAACGGTGGCGCCGGTCGTTCGCGCGTTCGCCCGCTCCAGCAAGTCCGGCAGTCCGTGACCGTAGAATATGTTGTCACCAAGAATGAGAGCGACGCGATCGTTGCCGATAAAATCGGCGCCGAGAATAAAAGCGTCGGCCAGGCCGCGCGGATAATCCTGGCTGGCATAGCAGATGCGCAGACCGAAATCGGAGCCGTCGCTCAGCAGGCGCTCGAACAGCGGCTTATCTTGCGGGGTCGTGACGATGAGGATCTCGCGAATGCCGGCGAACATCAGCACCGACAGCGGATAGTAGATCATCGGCTTGTCGAACACCGGCAGCAATTGCTTGGAGACGACGGACGTCACCGGATAGAGCCGGGTTCCCGTGCCGCCGGCCAAAATGATGCCTTTCATGAAGCCCTCAAAACGCCTAACGACTTGTGCTCTATCAGGTATTTCCTACCTTGTTTAAATCAGCTCCACCGCGACGTAAACGCACTTGCCGTCTCGCGCCATATCTCGGGCTCGTTAAGGATGAACCGGCGGCAGGATTGGCGGCGCCGGCAACGCAATTTGCTGCGGGAGAAGGGCGATACTATAGGAAACGACGCCCGGATTCCGCGGCCGAGGCTTTTCGCCTTGCCAGGGCGTCAGAGACATTCCGCATGATTTCGCAGAAGGCACGCTACGCGTTTAAGGCTCTGATCGCGCTGTCGGGGATGCCGGCGCAAGAGTGCCGGCAGGCGCGCGACATCGCCGAGAGCGAACGGATCCCGCAGAGTTTCCTCGAGCAAATCCTGCTCGAATTGCGTCGCGCCGGCCTGGTGGCGAGCCGCCGCGGGCGCGACGGCGGACATTATTTGCTGAAAGATCCTGCCGCTATCAGCTTCGGCGAGGTCCTGCGCCTGATCGACGGACCGGTCGCGCCGCTGCCCTGCCTGTCGCGGACCGCATATCGCCGTTGCAGCGATTGCAAGGACGAAAAGGCCTGCGTCATGCGCCGCGGCTTCGGCCGCGCCTATGATGCGCAGCTGCAAGTGTTGGAACAAACCTCGATCGCCGACGCCTGTGCTGACGAAAACCGACCACGGCGCGCCTTAAGCGCAACATTTTCCGTTCGTCGGCGCCGGCCGGTGCAGAAAATCAGACCCCGGCGCAAAGCCCGCAAATAATACTTGATAAGATTGGTCAAGTTAATAAGCTGGTGTCCGATGGTCGGCGCCTGCGAAAGACAATTCATTTTTCGCCGCCGTGACGTAATATGGGGTGGCGTGGTGTCATGAATCTGGTCGCTGGTATCGATCCGCTCTATGTGTTGTCTGGTTTCTGCGTCGGCGTCCTCGTCGGCATGACCGGCGTCGGTGGCGGTTCCTTGATGACGCCGCTGCTCATCCTTTTGTTCGGCATCCATCCCACCACCGCGGTCGGCACCGATCTTCTGTTTGCTGCCTCGACCAAGACGCTCGGCACCCTGGTTCATGGTGCGTCGCGAACCGTCGATTGGGCGCTTGTCGGTCTTCTTGCCATCGGCAGCGTGCCTGCGACGATT
This sequence comes from uncultured Alphaproteobacteria bacterium, assembly GCA_963746715.1. Taxonomy (GTDB): domain Bacteria; phylum Pseudomonadota; class Alphaproteobacteria; order Rhizobiales; family Xanthobacteraceae; genus BOG-931. The sequence continues at coordinate 871,285 of CAVVCW010000015.1, forward strand.
GCCACCTTGATCGTGCTGTCGCGACTGGATATGCGCGGTGCCACGGCGCAGCACATGGTCGCGCTCACGCTCGGCGTCGTCCTTTTTGTTACGGCAATCTTTCTCTTGGCCGGCCGCGTCGTTCGCGAGCGCTACGCCGAGAGGCTGGGCAACCTCGATGCCAGAAGCATTCGTCTCGTCACGATCGCGCTCGGCGTCGTCATGGGCATCCTGGTCACGGCGACGTCGGTCGGCGCCGGCGCCATCGGCGTGACCGTGCTGTTACTGCTGCATCCCAAAATGCCGGTGGCGCGCATTGTCGGTTCCGACATCGCGCATGCGGTGCCGTTGACACTGCTCGCCGGCATCGGTCACTGGTTTCTCGGCTCGATCGACTGGAGCCTGCTCACCACGTTATTGATCGGCTCGTTGCCTGGGATCGTGATCGGCAGCTATCTGGCGGGCCGCGCCGGCGACGCGGTGGTGCGCGTCACGCTCGCCGTCGTGCTCGTCATCGTCGGCGTCAGATTGATGGGCTAGCGCATGACCTCGAAAAGTGGGGACCGGTTTTCGGAAAAGATCATGCTCAAATAGAGCAAGATTCCGCTCAGTGCTCGCTGCTCACGATCTGCCGGTCCGCTAGCGCCTGCAGCACCTCTTCGGTGAGCTGTTCCGGCGTCCGGCCGAGCGTGTGCAGGTGGATTTCCGGATTTTCCGGGGCCTCATAGGGCGCATCGACACCGGTGAAATTCTTCAGTTGCCCGGCGCGGGCCTTGGCGTAGAGGCCCTTCGGATCGCGTTCGATGCAGTCCGAGATCGGCGTATCGACGAAGACTTCGATGAATTCGCCGGGGTCGACGAGGCCGCGCACCATGTCGCGCTCGGCGCGATAGGGCGAGATGAACGAGCACAACACGACAAGCCCGCTCTCGACCATCAGCTTGGCGACCTCGCCGACGCGCCGGATATTCTCGACGCGGTCGGCTTCGGTGAAGCCGAGATCGCGATTGAGCCCGTGGCGCACATTGTCGCCGTCCAGAACCATGGTGTGATGGCCGCGGGCATGGAGCCGCTGCTCGACGAGGCTCGCGACCGTCGATTTGCCGGCGCCGGACAGCCCGGTGAACCAGAGGATGGCGGGCTTCTGCTTGTTGAGCGCGGCGCGTTGCGTCTTGCCGACCAGGAGCGGTTGCCAGTGGATATTGGTGCCGCGCCGCAGCCCGAAGGTGATCATGCCGGCGCCGACCGTATGATTGGTGAAGCGGTCGATGACGATGAACGCGCCGGTGCGGCGATTCTGGTCGTAAGGGTCGAAGGCGACCGGGAAACCCGTCGACAGGTTGCACACCGCGATGTCGTTGAGCTCGAGCTTCGTCGCGGCGAGATGTTTGCGGGTGTTGACATCGATCTTGTATTTGATCGCGGTGACCGTCATCGGCGTGGTCTTGGTGCCGATGCGGCTCAGATAGGAGCGTCCGGGCACCAGCGGCTCGTCGCTCATCCAGATCACGTGCGCGGCGAACTGGTCGGAGACTTCCGGCCGTTCCTTCGGGCTCACCAGCACGTCGCCGCGCCCGATATCGAGCTCGTCGGCAAGCGTGATGGTGACGGCGTCGCCGGCTTCGGCCGTCGCCACCGGGCCGTCGTATGTGATGATCTGCGCGATGTTCGAGGTCCGGCCGGATGTTGCCTCCACCACCGGTTCGCCGACTTTAACCTGGCCCGATGCGACGGTGCCGGCATAGCCGCGAAAATCCTGGTTGGGCCGGTTGACCCATTGCACCGGGAAACGGAACGGCTTGGCGAGATTGTCGCCGTCGATGTCGATCGATTCCAGATATTGCAGCAGCGCCGGGCCGCGATACCACGGCGTATTCGCCGAAGCCGCAGTGACGTTATCGCCGAAGCGGGCCGAGATCGGGATCGGCACCACCGAGGCAAAGCCGAGCTCGGCGGCGAACGCCTCATAATCGGCGGCGATCTTATCGAATATGTCCTGCTTGAAATCGACCAGATCGATCTTGTTCACCGCGACGACGACATGGCGAATGCCGAGCAGCGCGCAGATCAGCGAGTGCCGCCGCGTCTGCACCAGCACGCCCTTGCGCGCATCGACCAGGATGACGGCGAGATCGGCGCCCGACGCGCCGGTCGCCATATTGCGGGTGAATTGCTCGTGGCCGGGCGTGTCGGCGACGATGAACGAACGCTTGGCGGTCGAGAAAAACCGATAGGCGACGTCGATGGTGATGCCTTGCTCGCGCTCGGCTTCGAGACCGTCGACGAGCAGGGCGAAATCGAGATCCTCGCCGGTCGTACCGTGGCGCGCCGAATCCTTGGCGAGCGTGGTGAGCTGATCTTCGAAAATCAGTTTCGAATCGTGGAGCAGCCGCCCGATCAAAGTGGACTTGCCGTCATCCACCGAGCCGCAGGTGATGAAGCGAAGCAGATCCTTGGTCTGGCCGGTTCGCAGCGAGCGCTCGAGACGGAAGTCCATCAGAAATATCCCTCGCGCTTCTTCTTTTCCATCGACGCCGCCTCGTCGGTGTCGATCAGCCGGCCCTGGCGTTCGGAGACGCGCGCGGTTTCCATCTCGGCGACGATTTCGGCGAGCGTCGTCGCCCGCGATTCGATGGCGCCGGTCAGCGGATAGCAGCCGAGCGTGCGGAAACGCACCAGGCGCATTTCCGGCGTCTCGCCGGGCTCGAGCGGCATGCGGTCGTCATCGACCATGATCCAGGTGCCGCTGCGCTTCACGACCGGGCGCTCTTTGGCGAAATAGAGCGGCACGACCGGAATGTCCTGCAGCATGATGTAGGTCCAGACGTCGAGCTCGGTCCAATTCGACAGCGGAAAGACGCGGATCGATTCGCCTGGCCGTACCCGCGTGTTGAACAGATTCCATAGTTCAGGGCGCTGGTTGCGCGGATCCCAGATATGATCCTTGGAGCGGAACGAAAAGATGCGCTCCTTGGCGCGGCTCTTTTCCTCGTCGCGGCGCGCGCCGCCGAAGGCGGCATCGAAGCCGTATTTGTCGAGCGCCTGTTTCAGCGCTTCGGTCTTCATCACATGCGTGTGCACGGAAGAGCCTGAGGCAAAGGGATTGATGCCGCGGGCAACGCCGTCCTGATTGACGTGAACGAGCAGATCGAGATCGAGCCGCCGCGCCGTCTCGTCGCGGAACGCGATCATCTCGCGGAACTTCCAGGTCGTGTCGACGTGCAGCACCGGGAACGGCAAGGGCGCCGGATAAAACGCCTTGACGGCAACGTGCAGCATGACGCTCGAATCCTTGCCGATCGAATAGAGCATCACCGGCTTCTTGAACTCGGCGACGACTTCGCGCATCACCTCGATCAACTCCGCTTCGAGCCGCTTGAGATGTTTTGGTAGAGCCTTGGTCACCGTGCCGCGGACAATCGATGGAATATTCATACCTATCCTAGTTGCCACGGACACAAATGGCATATTCAGACATTGCTTGCGCGCCTTGAGTTAAGACCTTAGTTGGGTTCGGGCCTTGCCGCCGGCGTGTGGCTTTAAGAATTGGCGTCCGGGGCTGGAAGATAAACATGACGCGGAAGTCCAGCAACACGGCGAGATTTATTCGCTAACCGCCATCCCTGACGGCCGAAAATGCATTGCGGGGGAGGCCGATTGGGCCAATTCGTTCTCCTTGGAGCTTCCAGGGCCGCGCTCTGAACGCGGCATCGCTGCTGCCGCTTGCGGCCTAGCTTTCGGCGGACTGTTTTGCCGGGCCTGCGCGTTTCACGATCGCGGTCGTGCTGTGGCCGGGAACAAGGCCGACCAGAACAATGTCGCCGCCCGCCTGCTCGACAAACTCACGTCCGACGACCTCCTCGCGCTTGTAATCGGCGCCTTTGACGAGGACGGAAGGCCGCACGCGTTCGATAAGCTTGAGCGGCGTATCTTCTTCGAACACAACGACGAGATCGACGGCTTCGAGCGCGGCCAGCACTTCGGCGCGGCCCTCCGCCGGATTTATCGGCCGGCCCGCGCCCTTGAGCCGCGTCGTCGATGCGTCGCTATTGAGTCCGACCACCAGCCGGTCGCAGGCTGCGCGCGCCTCCGCCAGGAGCTTGGTATGGCCGCGATGCAAAATGTCGAAGCAGCCGTTGGTGAAACCGATCCGCAGCCCGGCGCGGCGCCACATCGCCAGCCGGTCGTCGAGCACCGACCAGTCGAAGATCACCTTGTCTTCGGAGGCAAGCGAAGCCGACGGCAGAATGCGATGGCGCAACTCGGCGACGGAAACCGCGGCGGTGCCGCGCTTGCCGACGACCACGGCGGCCGCGGCATTGGCGGCGCGCATCGCGGAATCGAACGGCGCCTTCATGGCCAGCAAGATCGACATCACGGCGGCGACCGTATCGCCGGCGCCCGAAACATCACGCACCTTCACCGGATAAGCCGGAATATGGACCGGCGGCTGCCCTTCCACGTGAAGGGTCATGCCCTCTTCGCTGCGCGTGACAAGCACGGCGTCGCATTCGGCCAGCCGCGCCAACTCGGCTGCGGCCGCGGCAAGTTCTGCTTCGGTGACGACAGGCCGGTGGACCGCCGCCCCCAGTTCCTGACGATTGGGTGTGATCAAGGTTGCGCCGCGATAGACGCTGTAATCGTGGCCCTTCGGATCGACGATGATCGGCTTCCCAAGCTGCCGCGCGCGATCGATGATGGCGCGCACGACTGCGGGCGTGAGCACGCCCTTGGCGTAATCGGAAAGCACCACGGCGCCGGCGCGTTCCATGGCCGCATGCGCTTGCGCAATGATCGCCTGCTCGGTCTGCTCACTCGCCGGCTTTGCCGTCTCCCAATCGGCCCGCATCAAATGTGTGGAATGATGCTCGGAGACAAAGCGAACCTTTCGCGTCGTGCAGCGGCCCGAATCCGCGACGAGCTGCGGCACAATCGAATCTTTGAATTTGGCGAAGGCCTCGGTCAGCGTTCGCCCGGCCTCGTCCTTGCCGATGAGGCCGACAAAAATGCAGCGCGCGCCGAGCGCCGCGATATTGCGCGCCACATTGCCCGCGCCGCCGATTTCGATTTCGCTGCGTCCGACTGCGAGCACCGGCGTCGGCGCCTCGGGTGAAATGCGCGTGACCTCGCCGTAGACGAAATCGTCAAGCATGAGATCGCCGACGCACAGGACGGTCTGCTGCGATATGTGCTTAAGCGCTTCTTCGAAATCGAACATCGGCGGTATCGGAGACCCTCTAGCGATAGCGGTCGGCGCCATCGAGATAAGACGTCACGTAACGCCGCACGGCGGTGGTGAGCGGCGTGAAGTCCGCATTATAGCCGGCGCGCCGGAGATTATCCGTCTCGGCCTGCGTAAAATATTGGTAGCTGTCCCTGATCGCGGCCGGCATGTCGACGTATTCGATCGCGGACTTTTGGCCGAGCGCCTCGAACATGGCGACCATCAGATCGCGAAAGCTGTGCGCGATGCCGGTGCCGACATTGAAGATGCCGGATACCGACGGCGTCTGCACCAGCCAGCGGATCACCGCCGTCGTATCCTCGACGTAAATGAAGTCGCGCCGCTGTTCGCCGTCGGCAATACCGTCGCGATGCGACTTGAAGAGCTGCACCGTCTTGCCGGCTTTGGCGTCGGCGAAGCGTTTGGCGACGAGACTCATCATCTCGCCCTTGTGATACTCGTTGGGGCCGTAGACGTTAAAGAACTTCAAGCCGGCCCATTGCGGCGGCAGCTTCTCCCGGCGGCGAACGCGATCGGTGATCGCGAGGTCGAACAATTGCTTGCTCCAGCCGTAGAGGTTCATCGGCTTCAGTTTTTTCAGCGCATCGAGCGACCAGTCGTCGCTATAGCCTTGCTCGCCGTCGCCATAGGTCGCCGCCGACGACGCGTAGATGAAAGGCGTCCGGCTCGATGTGCACCAATCAAGCAGGCGCAGCGAAAGCCTGAAATTGTTTTCAATGACCGCGTCGCCGTCGGTCGCCGTCGTCGATGAAATGGCGCCGAGATGGACCACGGCGTCGAGCTTGCGGCCTTCAAGCCAGGCGGCGAGATCCTGCGGTGGAACGAAATCGACCAGTCGCCGGCCGGCGAGATTGCGCCATTTGCCGTCGTGGCCGAGCATGTCGTTAACGACGATGTCGGATCGGCCAGCCTCGTTGAGGTCCGCAACCAGGTTCGAGCCGATGAATCCGGCGCCGCCGGTAACCAACAACATCGATGCTGAAAACAGGTTAGGGTTGACTATGGCCCAGGCGGCCGCGCAAGCCGCTCATTTGCCCGAATTTCGCGGCTTCGGCAACCAGCGGCCGGATCGGAGCGATTCTTAGCCGAGCCAGCCGACATAGACGCCGATCAGGATCACGACGCCGAGCAGGAAGCGATAGATCACGAACGGCCAGCTCGAGAAGTTTTCGAGAATGCGCATCAAGCCCCAGATCGCGAAGAAGGCCGAGATCGAGGCGACGACAATGCCGACGAACAGCACACTCCAGCCGTAAGCGCCGAGATGGACCTTGTGCAGCTCGTAGAGCTCCTTGAGTCCGGCGAGCGCGACCGCCGGCAGGCCGAGCAGAAACGACAGCCGCGCCGCTTCGGCGCGCTCGAAGCCGAGCATCAGGCCCGCGGTCAAGGTCGAGCCCGAGCGCGACACGCCGGGGATGAGCGCGCCGACCTGCGCCAAGCCGATCAATAGCGCGTCGAGCAAAGTCGCGTCCTTGAGGGTGCGGCGGTGCCGCGCCCAGATCTCGGCGGCGGCCAACAGCAGCGCCATGACAAGACAGGCCCAGCCGATGACGCTGACGTCGCGCAGCGGCGAGCCGCATTTGTTGAGGACTTTCGACAGCGCGAGCCCGGCAATGCCGATCGGGATCGTGGCGATGACGACCCACATCACAAATTGAAATGACTTGTCGCGGAAGCGGCCGTGCAGCGCCGCCGAGAATGAGTCAGTGGCCAGCCAGCGCAGATCGGCCCAGAAATAGCTGATCACCGCCGCTAGGGCCGCCATCTGCATCGCCGCCGAGAAGGCCGAGCCCGGATCCTGCCAGCCGAGCATCGCCGGCACCAGGCGCATATGCGCGGTCGAGGAGATCGGCATCAATTCCGAAATCCCCTGCACCACGCCGAGCATCGCCACCTTGAAATAACCGAGCGCCACGAAACCGGTATCGACGCCTTCGGTGCAAGCATCAGCCATGGTTAGATCGCCTCTTGTCCAAGGAGCCTGTGCCGATTGGGCTTAGCCAGGACGAGCGGGTCGTCCCAGCGAACTATTTATCGAACTGTGGGTTTACGCCGGTACGGTACCTGACTGGTGCCCAGGAGAGGACTCGAACCTCCACGCCTCGCGGCGCTAGTACCTGAAACTAGTGCGTCTACCAATTCCGCCACCTGGGCAGTGTCGGGCTTTCAGAATCCGGGATAGGTACGGAGCGGTCATCGCCTTGTCAATCGAACGCATCAAGGCCCTATACACGGCGAAACCGATCAGGTATTTCGCGAAGAATGACCACCAAGAGCAGGATCGAAACGCTCGTCACCGTGTTCGGCGGCTCGGGTTTTCTGGGCCGCCATGTGGTGCGGGCGCTCGCCAACCGCGGCTACCGCATCCGTGTCGCGGTGCGCCGGCCGGGGCTTGCCGGCTATCTGCAGCCGATGGGCCGGGTCGGCCAGATTCACGCCGTGCAGGCCAATCTGCGCTATCCCGATTCGGTCACCGCCGCTCTTCGCGATGCCGATGTCGCGGTCAATCTCGTCGGCCTCATGCTCCAAAGCGGCCGGCAGCGTTTCGACGCGCTGATGGCGGAGGGCGCCGAAACGGTCGCCAAAGCGGCCAGCGCCATCGGCGCGCCGCTGGTTCACGTCTCGTCGCTCTCTGCCGATCCGAATTCGACGTCGCATTACGCCCGCGCCAAGGCCGAAGGCGAGGAGCGCGTTCGCGCCGCGCAGAGCGCGGCCATCATCGTGCGGCCGTCGGTGATTTTTGGGCCCGAGGACGATTTCTTCAACCGCTTCGGCGCGATGTCGCGGCTCTCGCCTGTGCTGCCGCTGGTCGGCGGCGGTCATACCCGCATGCAGCCGGTCTTTGCCGGTGATGTCGCCGCAGGCGTCGCCAAGGCCGTCGATGGCGATTTGAAACCGGGCACGACCTATGAGTTCGGCGGACCGGATGTGCACACATTCAGGGAATTGATGGAATTCGTGCTCGCGACTGTCGGGCGCCGCCGCCTGCTGCTGCCGATTCCGTTCGGCGTGATGAAGGTCCAGGCCGCCGTGCTGCAGGTTTTGCCGAACCCGCCGATCACGCCCGACCAGGTCGAGCTGTTGCGGCATGACAATGTCGTGTCGGATGACGCCAAGCGCGCCGGCCGCACGCTGGAAGGACTGGGCATCATTCCGGAATCCATCGAGGCCGTGGTGCCGTCGTACCTGTGGCGATTCCGCAAGACCGGCCAGTTCCAGGCGCACCCGGTCTAGGCCGGCTCTTCCTCTCCTTGATCGCCGAGCCGGCGGCGCCACGCGCCGGGCGAAATCGCTGCCAAATTCTTAAGGGATTTTGCTCAGGCTCCGCTCCCTGGGGGAACCTGACCGCATTTCTCCACTTTTGACGCCTGGTCGGGTTTCGGGCAAGGCTCGCGGCATATGTCGACGCTGTTTCATCATCCGATTTGCCCGCATTCGCGGTTCGTGCGGCTGATACTCGAAGAATATAACCAGCCGCCGCGCCTCATTGAGGAGCGCGTCTGGGAACGGCGCGCGGAGTTTCTCGAGCTCAATCCGGCGGGAACCACGCCGGTCCTGGTGGAAGAGGGCGCGCCGCCGGTTCCGGGCGCAGCCGTCATCGCCGAATATATCGACGAAGTCGTCGGCACCACCTTCGGCAAGGGCCGCCTGATGCCGCTCGACGCCAATCCGCGCATCGAGGTGCGGCGGCTGACGAGCTGGTTCAACGAGAAATTCTTCGCCGAAGTGAGTGGCCCGCTGGTGACGGAACGCGTCTATAAGCGCTACATCCCGTTCGACAATGGCGGCGGCTCGCCCGACACCGAGACGTTGCGTGCCGCCAAGGCCAACATCAAGTATCATCTTGCCTATATCGGCTGGCTCGTCCGCGCGCGCGACTGGCTGGCTGGCGACGACTTGAGCTATGCCGATCTGGCGGCGGCCGCGCATCTGTCGGCCGTGGATTATCTGGGCGATGTGCCGTGGGACGCAGACGAGACAGCGAAGAACTGGTACGCGCGGATCAAATCGCGCCCGTCGTTCCGCGCGCTGTTGGTCGAGAAACTGTCCGGCCTGATGCCGTCGCCGACCTACGCCAATCTCGATTTCTGACCCCGGACGTGCTGAAGGCTGAACTGATCGAAGCCGCGCGCGCACTCGGCTTCGACGCAATGGGTATTGCGCGGCCGGATTCGATCCCGGAGGCGGCGGCGCGATTGCGCGCGTTTCTTGAAACCGGCGCGCATGGCGACATGACCTGGCTTGCCAGCAATGCCGACCGGCGCGGAAGCCCGCACGCGCTGTGGGCGGATGTGCGCTCGGTTGTCATGCTTGGCGTCAATTACGGACCGCAACAAGGGCCCGACGCCGATCCGCTTGCAATTCTCAAACAGCGCACGCGCGGCGGCATTTCCGTGTATGCGCGCGGCGACGATTATCACGATGTGATCAAGCCGAGGCTGAAGAGCCTTGGCCGCTGGCTGATCGACAAGGCCGACGGTGATATCAAAGTGTTTGTCGATACGGCCGCGGTGATGGAGAAGCCGCTTGCTGCGGCCTCGGGTCTCGGCTGGCAGGGCAAGCACACCAATCTCGTGTCGCGGCAATTTGGCTCCTGGCTGTTCCTTGGCGCGATCTTCACCACGCTCGATCTGCCGCCCGACGCGGCGGAACAAGATCATTGCGGCAATTGCCGCGCCTGCCTCGATATCTGTCCGACGGCGGCTTTCCCCGCGCCCTATCGTTTGGATGCACGGCGCTGCATTTCCTATCTCACCATCGAGCACAAAGGCGCCATTCCGCGCGAGCTGCGCGCTGCGATCGGCAATCGCATTTATGGCTGCGACGATTGTCTCGCGGTCTGTCCGTGGAACAAATTCGCCGTCGCCGGGCACGAAACCAAGCTTGCCGCGCGCGAGGAATTGCTTGCACCGCACCTCGCCGATCTCGCACGCCTCGACGACGCGGCGTTTCGCGCACTGTTTCGCAAGAGTCCGGTCAAGCGCATCGGCCGCGACCGCTTCATCCGCAATGTGCTGATCGCGATCGGCAATTCGGCCGACGCAAATCTCGCTGCCGAAGCCGAACGCCTGCTCGACGACCCGTCGCCGCTGGTCCGCGGCGCCGCGGTCTGGGCGCTGGGCCGGCTCGACCGCGCACGCCTCAAGCGCGCCGCGCCAACCCGTCGCGGTGAGACCGATCCCGAAGTCGCCGCGGAGTGGGCGGCAGCATGAGCGCTGAATAATGGCCACGCTCATTTGCTTCGGTTTCGGCTATAGCGCCGAACATTTCGTCGCGGCCTACGGGGAAAAATTCGATCGCATCGTCGGCACAGTGCGCGGCAGCGAGCGCGCCGCAATCTTGAACGCCTACAATGCTCCGCGCGTGCAAGCTTTGGCCTTCGACGGCACGCAGGCGTCGCCCGAGCTCAACCGCGCCATCGCCGAAGCCAGCGACGTGCTGGTCTCCGCTCCACCCGGAGAGAATGGCGATCCGGTTTTGGCGGTATTCGGCGAAGCCTTGTCGCACGCCAAGCACGTGCGCGAGATCGTTTATCTCTCGACCATCGGCGTCTATGGCGACCGCGGCGGCCAATGGGTCGACGAGGCGACGGAGCCGCATCCTGATCTGGGGCGCAGTGGCGCGCGGCTCGCGGCCGAGCGCCACTGGCAGTCGCTCGGCAAGCGAAATGGCGCCGGCGTCGCCGTGCTGCGTCTCGCCGGCATTTACGGGCCCGGTCAGAACGCGCTGGAACAGGTCGCGCATGGCAAAGCGCGCCGCATCGTCAAGCCCGGACAGATTTTCAACCGCATCCATGTCGCCGACATCGCGCAGGCGATCGACGCCGCCTTTACGCGGGGTGCTTCGGGGATATTCAATGTTGCCGACGACGCGCCATCGCCGCCCGGCGATCCGATCGTCTTTGCCGCGCAATTGCTGGGCATCGCGCCGCCGCCGGAAATTCAGTTTGCGCAAGCGGCCCAGACGATGTCGCCGATGGCATTGAGCTTCTGGCAGGAATGCCGCCGCGTGCACAATGACAAGCTCAAGAACGAGCTCGGCGTCGCGCTGCGCTATCCGACGTATCGCGAAGGTCTGAAAGCGTTGTTTGACGAGAGGCAATAATCGTCAGTGCAAGCTCGGGCCTTTGAGGAACCGGTTGCGCTCGCTCGATTTGACGCGCATCTCCATGGTTTCGCCGTCGCGATAGATCGTGATCGGCACGTCGACACCGGCTTGGCCTTGCGCCCAGATGCGGCGGAAGAAACCGGCGAGATCGTTGACGTCCTTGCCGCCGACCGAGAGCACGATGTCGCCGGTGCGGATATCGGCCTTCTTGGCCGGACCGCGGTCGGCCAGCCCGACGATGACCAGGCGGTTTTCCACTTCGGTGGCGTAGAGGCCGAGCCACGGCCGCGGCGGCATGTTGCGGCGGCCGAATTTGAGCAGATCGTCGACGATCGGCTTCAACAGATCGATCGGCACGATCATGTTGATGTTCTCGGCTTTGCCCTTCTCGGCCGCCTGCTGCAATTGCAGCGAGCCGATGCCGATGAGATCGCCGGCCGGCCCGATCAGCGCGGTGCCGCCCCAGTTCGGATGCGATGGCGAGGTGAAGATCGCTTCGTCGAGCACATATTCCCAGTAGCCGGCGAATTCCTGCTTGGCCACGATATTGGCAGCGACGGAGCGTTGCCGTCCGCCGGCGCCGCCGAGCACGACGGGTTCGCCGACCGCGGCGGATGCGGACTCGCCGATTTCAAGCGCCGGCACTTCGAGCTTGGCCAGCGCCTGAACCAGGCCGAAGCCGGTCTCCTGGTCGTAGCCGAGCACATGGCCCGGCACCGAGCGGCCGTCATTGAGCGTGATCCAGATCGTGTCCGCTTCGGTAATCAGGTAGCCGACGGTGAGAACAAGTCCGTTGCCGCGGATGAACACGCCGTTGCCGGCGCGCTCGGTGCCGAGTGTCTCGGCAGTGAAGGCGTCCTGCGGCACGATAGCGCGCAACGCCACTACTGACGACAGTGCATGATCGAGATCGTAAGTGTAGTCCTCAGACTTCGGCTGTGAAGACGTCGGCACCTTCCAGTCGCTCACCGATGGCATCGGATATTCCTTCGCATTAGCCTTCTATCTGTGACTTAGCAGGCACCCGATCAAGCCCATTTGCAAGGCTACCGACTGCAAGGCTACCGACTGCAAGGCTACCGACTGCAACGCTACCGCCTGCAAGGCTACCGGCGGTAGCAGCGGAGCCGGTCAACCGCCCGAGATGCCCGCGTTCAAAAACTCTTTCGACCATTTCGCATAATCGGCCTGTCGAGTGACTTGCTTCATCAAGTCCGCCGACGCAACGGCCTTGATATCGGCCGGCGCCGTGCCGGCGCGCAGCGCCTTCAAAGTTTCGTGCACCGCATTCACCGCCGCCATGAACGGCATGTGGCCCTGCAAACAGACGCGGACATTGCGGGCGCTCAGATAATCGAGATCGTAGAGTTCGGCGCCAGCGCTGCCCAGAAACAGCGGAAGTTTGACGGCTGAAGCGACGGCGTCAAGCTGGGCGCGGGTCTTCACGCCGGTCATGAACAACATATCGATGCCGGCGTCTTCGTAAGCCTTCAATCGCGCGATCGTGTCTTCAACGCCGGTCATTGCCATGGCGCTGGTGCGACCGATGATGAGAAGGCGCTTGTCCTGCCGTCCGGCGAGCGCCGCTTTCATCTTGCCGACGCCCTCCGCGATCGGAATGAGCGTGGCGCCGGTCGCGCCGTAATTTGTCGGCAATGACGTGTCCTCGATCGTCAGTCCGGAGACGCCCGCGGTCTCGAGCTCTTCCACGGTGCGTTTGACGTTGAGCGCATTGCCGTAGCCGTGATCGGCGTCGACAAAGAGCGGCAGCTTGCCGGCGCGGTTGATGCGATAGGCCTGCTGGGCGAACTCGGTGAGCGTCAGCATCACGATGTCAGGCGCGCCAAGCACGGCGAACGACGCGATTGAGCCGGCGAACATGCCCGCCTCGAAACCCAAATCCTCGGCAATGCGCGCGGAGATCGCGTCGAAGACGGAGCCCGGATAAATACAGCGCGGTCCGGCGATGATTGCGCGCAGCCGTTCGCGTCGGTCGGTCCAGTCCATGGTCGTGGCCCTCTACCCTTGATCTTTACTGATGGGATTTTAGCGGTGCGGGCGCGGAAGCTGCCGCACTTTCGTGACCGGATATCTTACTTGATACCTTGCTTGCCTTGCGCCGCCGCTTGTTTCTGCAAATCGTCGAGCCGCTTTTGCAGATCGGGCAGGCTTGTCACCAGCGCGCAATTATCTTTGTCGTCGGTCGCCTGCTTTTTCACCTGTTCCCATTTGGCGATGGCGTCCTCTTCGTTCCATGGCCGCTTGGTCTCGGGATTGAAAACTCCTTGCCGGGCGAGGCTCTCCAGCGAGTGGTGATACTCTTCGAGATTGAGAATGCGGTCGCGCTGGCGGAAATAAAAATTGGTGCCGTCGAGCTCTTTGCAATGAGCCAATCCGCCGGCAAAAGTTTGCTGTGCCATTTTCGCATCAAAGATCTTGCCCTTGAGGGCGTCGATCTCGGCGGTCTGTGCGCGAGCTGTGCCGGCAAATACCAAGCCGAGTGCAAGCAGGAATCCCGGATGCACGGCCATGAGCCGCAAGCCGATCCGCGTCATGGACTTGTCCCCATAAACAGCGACTGCGGCCGATGTCCCCACATCGGCTGCCGACGCCGATTTTCCCCGGACGTCGCCGCAATAACACATTCCGGGCGGAGGAGTTAGTTCCATCCGGGACTAAAAGGTTACGAATTGTTCACCACTCACGGTGATGTGGCCAGATCGACACCGAAAGTGCCGCTTGGTGCCTTCTTCCCGCCCCATGTGACCTGCAAAATTTTAAGCGAAATAGGGTGTTGGGGGATCGTCTTGGCCATCAATCTGCGCGTTATCGTTGCTGCGTGCGCTGTCGTGGCCGCTTGTGGCGGTTCGATTGGCACGGCCGCGGCGCAATATTATCCGCCGCAGCCCGGCGACTATCAGCCGCCTTATGCCGACCGGCCGCTCTATCGCGATGCCAATGGCGCCCCCTTGGCGGAGGACGCTTACGGGCGTCTCTATGCGCCGCAGCCGCTGCCGTCCGATGAGGGCCAAGCCTATCCGCGGCCGCCGGGCGATGTTGCGGGCGGCAATGCGGCTGACGTGACCGGTTCGATCCGCGGCGCGTCCGCCCCGCTACCGCAGGCGCAGCCGAACCGTGGCACCGTGGTCGCTTCGCTGCCGCCGGAAGATCAGCCCGATCAAGGTCCTTCGAACCTGCCGGCGCAGTTCCGCCGCCAGGTCGTCGACTACAATACGATCGAGCCCGCCGGCACCATCATCATCGATACACCGCATACCTACCTTTATCTCGTGCAAGGCGGCGGCAAGGCGTTGCGCTACGGCATCGGCGTCGGCCGCGAAGGCTTCACCTGGACCGGCACCGAGCGCATCAGCCGCATGAAGGAATGGCCGGATTGGTTCCCGCCGAAAGAAATGATCGAGCGCCAGCCTTATCTGCCGCGCTTCATGGCCGGCGGCGACACCAATCCGCTCGGCGCCCGCGCCATGTATCTCGGCAATACGCTCTATCGGATTCACGGCACCAATCAGCCGTCGACCATCGGCACGTTCGTGTCGTCGGGCTGCATCCGCCTGACCAACGACGACGTCTCCGACCTCTACAGCCGGGTCAATGTCGGCACCCGCGTCGTGGTTATGCCGGGCGCGCAGGCGAGCGCCGCCCCGCCGCAGACCGAAGTCGCGCGATAAAGGCCGGACGCTAAACAGGCGTCAGCACGGCGCGCATCGGTCACTGATGCGCGATTGCCACAAAGTCGCACATTTTCCGCCGCAGCATTGCCGCGCAAATCATTTTTCCGATTGATTTTTCAGCAACTCAGCTAAGTTCCCAGTGTCGAAATATATGACACTGGGAAGGCGTGCTGTTGTCGGCTTGAACGGCGAATGCTGGCGCAGCGCCGCATAATCCGAAAGTGATCGTATAATTCGATCTAGAAAATTGTCCTCGCGAAGGTCTCTCGCCCCTGTGACGCGTGTTTCTCCCGGGATCGCGCGCTGGGCTTTTTGCGAGGTGGAATGTTTCCCAACGTCCGCTTGATGATCGTGGCGATATCGGCCTCGATGCTGGCAATCGTCTGCGCCATGTCGCTTTTCCTGGGAATGTTCGCCGCCTTCAGCGTCGCTCATGAGCCGTTCGCGACGCTGCAGTCCACGAAACCGCCGCTGCAGATCGCCTTTGGCGGCGACTCCTTGGCGCCGGTCGTCGACGGCCGGACGTCGCCGTTCGGCATACGCTTTCAGTTGAATGCGCCGCAGGCGCCGAACGGGCCGGTGATCGTCGCGGTGCCAGCGGACCTCGACCACGCGGCGCCGGCTGAGACCAGTGCTGAAGCTCCGTCTAATCCTGCGGCCAACGCGCAGGCCAATTCACAATCCAGTTCGCAACCGAGGTCGCAATCGATGGCCGCGACGCCGGAGGATGATGCGACAATTCAAGCATCGCTGCGCGATGCGCCGGCGGCGGCTCCTGCCGAAGCCGCATCGGCCAAATCCGATGCAGCGAGCAAAGACGACAGCACAGCCACTGTCACGGCGCCGGCAGCGCCGCCGATATTCGAGTCACCGGCCGTTGCCGGCGTGCCGCATCATATTGCGCCGGAGATCAAGATCGTGGCGCGGGAGGCCGATAATCCCGCGAGCGTCGCCACCTCGCCGGCGCCGACGCTGGCCCGCAAAGTCACCAAGCGCCGCAGGCTTGCCGTGCATCTGCATCAATCGCATCATTTCCGCAGGCCGCGCATTTATCCGATCGCAACCAATCCGGCGTCCGGATACGTGCAGCCGAACGCTTATATTCAGCCCGGCGTCGTCGGACAGATCGGTGTGACCGGCTATTCGCAGCCAAGCGCCAATGCGCCGCCCGGCGGGTTCATCCAGCAGGGCTTCCAGTTCACGCCGACGGCGATTAAGCCCAGGACCGTGAGGTTGCGTCATGCGGCCGGAAATCCTGCAAAAAATTCCGCCAGCCCGTAATCTGGCGCAGTGACGGCCGAAGGCCCATCTAATGGCCTCGAAAGTGGCTTTGAGCCGTCCAAATAATCTCATTTCAGGGTCCTGCGTGATCCCGCTCTCCATCCTCGATCTGTCGCCGGTGACCACCGCCACTCCGGGCTCGGTCGCTTTGCGCAATACGCTCGATCTGGCGCAACTCGCCGACCGGCTCGGCTACAAGCGCTACTGGGTCGCCGAGCATCACAACCTTGCCAATGTCGGCAGTTCAGCGCCGGAAATCATGATCGGGCAGATCGCGGCGGTGACATCGCATATGCGCGTCGGTTCGGGCGGCGTGATGCTGCCGAACCATGCGCCGCTGATGGTGGCGGAACAATTCAAGGTGCTCGAGGCGCTGTTTCCGGGCCGCATCGATCTCGGGCTCGGCCGCGCGCCGGGCACCGATCAGGTCACGTCCTATGCGCTGCGCGTCCGGCAGGATCCGCGGCAGGGCGACGATTTTCTCGAACGCTTTCAGGAATTGTTGCTGCTCGAACAAAACGGCTATCCGGAAGGGCATCCATTCCGCAAAGTGCGCGCGGTGCCGTCCGACGTGCCGCTGCCGCCGATCTGGCTTCTCGGCTCGAGCGGCTATAGCGCCGAGCTCGCCGCTTCGCTCGGTTTGGGCTTCGCCTTCGCGCATCATTTCGCCGATTACGATGCGGCAAGCGCGATGTTGACCTACCGTGATCACTTCAAGCCCGCGGCGTTGCCTGCGCCTTACGCGATATTGGGGACCGCGGTGATCGCGGCGGAGACGGACGCGCAAGCCGAACGGATCGCCGCGAGCGCCGATCTGCATTACGCTCGCCGCGCGCAAGGCGAATATCTGCCGCTTGCGTCACCGGAAGAGGCCGCCGCTTATCCTTACACGCCGATCGATCGTGAACGAATCGGCCGCCAGCGCACGCGGCTCGTGGTCGGCGGCATCGCGCGGGTGAAGGAGCGGCTCCTTGCGCTCGTGGAGGCGACGCGCGCCGACGAGATCATGATCACATCGATGATCTACGATCACGGCGCGCGCCGGCACTCTTATGAGCTTTTGGCCGAAGCCTTTGCGCTGGAGCCGCCGGCCTGAGCCGGACGTCAGATCAAAAGACACGGAACCGGCCCGTGTTGCCGCATTTGGCCAAAAGCGGCCCTTGGCCAAAGGCCATGCGTCACGAAACATGCATATAGCGGCCCGGTGTTCCTGGAACCGGTCCGGGAACCGTGGCGTGCACGCCTCATTAACGTAAAAACTCCTTCAACCATTCCGCGGTATGTAGAAAGGGCCGATCGCGTCGGGTAAAATCGGCGGTTGCGGCCTATATCCCAATCTCCCGGTGGTTTTCCGGCATTCATGTGGGGGCTGAGTTGAGTACCAAGTACACGCTGCATCATTGCGTAGCTTCATCCCTTGGTGACACGAGCCTTGGAAACACTAAGGCAACGCTGCTCGGCACGGTCTCGGTTTTCGGTATCGTTATGACGCTGGCTTTCGCGCTCGGGGTCGCGCCGGCGGAAGCCCGGACCAAGAACAAGGCCCTGCACAAGGAGGCCGACCGCACCGGCAGCGAGCCGTTCGGCCAGACCTCGAAGGGTCCGGTGCAGATCTTCGTGTCCATCGACCAGCAGAAGCTGCACGTCTATAGCGACGGCGCCCATGTCGCCGACACTTCGGTCGCCACCGGCGTGCCGCGCCTGCCGACGCCGACCGGCGTGTTCAGCGTTATCCAGAAGCAGGTATTCCACCGCTCGAATCTCTATAGCGACGCGCCGATGCCGTTCATGCAGCGCATCACCTGGTCCGGCGTCGCGTTGCACGAAGGCGAGAATATCGGCCACCCCGCCTCGCACGGCTGCATCCGCATGCCGGGCGAATTCGCCGCGCGGCTCTACAAGTTCACCAAGGTCGGCGCGCGGGTGATCGTCGCGCGCGGCGAACTCAAGCCCGTCGATTTCGCCGACCCGCATCTGTTCGTGCACAGGGACATGCAGGCCGCGGCGGCTGCCCCCGCTGTGAAAACGGCCCAGACCGTCGACAGCAATAAAGCCAGCGATGCCAACGCCGATGCCGCTACTCCGGCGAAGGTAACCGAAACTCCGGCGAAGGTAACCGAAACTCCGGCGAAGGTATCCGATTTGGGTCTGCGCGGCACCGGCGGCAATATTGTTCTCGCTTCGGACGATGCCAAGGATGATGCGAAGGCCGGCGTCGCCACTGACGCGACAAAGCCGGCTGTTGCTACCGACACGGCGAAGCCCGATGCACCAAGCGCGGAGGTACCTAAAGCTGACGCGACGAAGATCGATACGCCCGCCGTCACCGGCAGCACGCCGGCCGCGCCCGTGATCGCGGCTCCCGAAACGCCGGCGCCGTCCGCGCCCGATACCGCCAAAGCCGCGCCGATCAAAAAGTCGCCGATCGCGATCTTTGTCAGCCGGAAAGAGAAGAAGATTTTCGTGCGGCAGGATTTCGAGCCGGTCTTCGAAGAGGCCATCACCATCGCGCAGCCCGAGCAGCCGATGGGCACGCATGTCTTCACGGCGATGGAATATCTCGCCGATAACTCAACGTTCCGCTGGAACGTGGTGTCGATGCCGGCCGAGACCGCCAAGGCGGCGGTCAAGGCTCCGCGCATCATGGCAGAAGAAATCGTCTACGACCGCTATGGCCGCCCCTATGAACGGCCGGTCAAACGCAAGCATCACGATGACGATCAGAAGGCCACCGACACGCCGCCGCCGCAAACGCCGGAACAGGTCTTGGCGCGTCTCGACCTGCCGCAGGATGCCGTCGATTTCATTTCCCAGCGCATGGTTCCGGGCTCGTCCCTGATCGTCTCCGATCACGGGCTTGGCGACGAAACCGGCGAAGGCACCGACTTTATCGTCGTCACGCACTGAGCAAGTTTCAGCCCACAATTTCAGTCCGCCTGGTGCGGACTGCGCGGCTTAAAACCACCCATTCAATCGACATGCGTACCGTTGTATGGTGCGCGCCGTTGCATGTTGGCGGCAGCGTCCGCGCGCCCGCATGGATCAAGAGCAATTGATAGCAGTCACAGGAGGATCGCTTGGGTAAGCATTTTGCGTTGACGTCATCCGACAGTTTCAAATTCGGCGCCTATCGCGCCGATCCGGCCGGCAAGGCCAAGGGCGGCATTGTCCTCCTTCAGGAGATTTTCGGCGTCAATCATCACATCCGTGCGGTCTGCGACCGGCTGGCCGGCGAAGGCTATGCGGCGCTGGCGCCGGCTTTGTTCGACCGCCAGCAGCCCAATTTCGAAAGCGGCTACACGCCCGACGAGATCGCCAATGCCCGTAAATTCGTCGCCAATCCGGATTGGGGCGCGATGCTGCGCGACGTGCAGACCTCGATCGACGAGATGAAGAAACAAGGCCCGGTGGCCATCATGGGCTTCTGCATGGGCGGCACCATTTCGTTTCTCGCCGCCTGCAAGTTGAGCGGCCTCTCTGCTGCGGTCTGCTATTACGGTGGCCAGATCGCCAAGAATGCCGACGAGAAGCCGAAGATACCGGTGCAGATGCATTTCGGCGAGAAGGACGCCTCGATCCCGATGACCGATGTCGATCTGATCAAGGCCAAGCGCGGCGGCGATTGCGAAATCTATGTCTATCCCGACGCGCAGCACGGCTTTCACTGCGACGAGCGCGGCAGCTACAACGCAGCCGCCGCCAAGCTCGCCTGGGAGCGCTCGATGGCGTTCCTGGCCAAGAACGTGAAGTAAAAGGGAAAGCCGCCGTCGGCCATCGGATTGTTTGTTCCGATGACCGGCCTCCGATTCAGAACCAGCGTTCCTGAACCTGCACGGTGTCGCCGGGGCAGATCGGGTAGGTGATCGGCACGTCGAAGCGATAAGTGCCGCCGGCGAAATTGCGGCTGATGGTCATCGTCCTGTGGTAGCCGCGCGGCGTGAAGCCGCCGGCGATCGCCACCGCGGTCTCCACCGTCATGTTGGCGACATAGGGATATTGTCCGGGCTGCGTCACCTCGCCGAGGATGAAGAACGGCCGGTAGGCTTCGACTTCGACCGCGACATGTGGTTCGCGGATGAAGCCTTGGCGCAACTGGTCGGAGATCCGCGCCGACAATTGACTGGTCGTCAGTCCGCGCGCGGCCACCGTGCCGATCAGCGGCATGTCGATATGGCCGGAGGCGTCGACCACATAGGAATTGGTCAGGCCGTCCTGGCCGAACACGACGACGCGCAGCCGGTCGCCGGAATCGAGCGTGTAGCCGCCTTGCTGGAACGGTGTGCTGAAACCGGGTGGTGCCATCGCGGGATTGATTACAGCGGGAGCAACGAACGGACCGGGGCCGGTCATGGCGGCCGGTATCGGTGCCGGCATTGGCGCCATCATGGGTGCTGCCATCGGTGGCGGCGCCATCATGGCGACACGGGTCGGCGGGATCGGCGTCGGCGCGGTGGCGTAGGCCGGCCCCGAGCCGAAGAACCCGCGATAGCCTAGCGCCATAGCGGCCGAGGGCGGCGGCGTTACGACGGGCGCTGCGGTTGCACCATAAATGACATTATCGACGCCTTGCGGGGCTGGCGCGGCGGCAAATGGGACACGCGGCTGGTACGCGCATCCGGCCGCGGCACAGGCCACGGCGCAAATCAGCAGAATGGTGCGGGTGACCCGCATACGCGCAATCCGACTCCGTGACCGAACCCAGGAGCCGATTAACGCCAGTTATGGTTAAGAATCCCTCACCGGCTGGAACCCTGTTGTGGCGGCTAGCGCGCGGCGCGGGCGTTATTTGTGGCCGGTGTTATGAGGTTTGCGGTTGTCGCTCAGCCAGTCGGCGGCGGCGAGAATCAGCATGACGAGAGCGAAGACCAGCGGGAAGCCCATCACCCAGATGAGCTTCGACGTGTCGGGCTCTTTTTCGAGATCGAAATACCATGCCAGCGCGTCAACCGCGGCGATGCCGACGACCGAGCCGAGCAGCTTCTGCTTCAGCGCGCCGAAATCGACCTGGGTGAGCCCTTCGGGCCAGTCCGGATGGTCGGTCGCAACGATCCGGCGGATGAAGTTCTCGTAGCTCGAGAAAATGACGATGAGGATGAGATTGGCGGTCAGCGCCAGATCGACCAGATTCAGCACATTGGTGACGACATCGTGCCAGTTCGTCAGCGGTGTCTGAACGATCAGCAGGAACAAATCGCCGAAGAAACGGTACATCAGCACGAAGAGGCATAGGAGCAGACCGAGCAGAAACGGCGCCAGCAGCCAGCGGCTGAAGAAAATCGACGCCTGGATGTAGCGTCCGTCGGGCCAGCGCATGAAACCCCCCAAGGCAATGCGGACAAGGAAGTGCGGACAATGCCGCCGAATCGACACCGCAAAGTAGCGCGGCTTGGCGCAGTCCGCACCCTCGGCGCATCGCGTAGCTGCCGAGCGTGCCAAAAGCGGCCTTGACGACGGCTTTTCCCGGCCACTTTTGCCGCTTATGGTGCCCAGCTGCTGCTCAATTCGGCAAGCAACCGGCTTGGAGGGTATCCCCAATGTCTCCCGCGATGTCTCGCGTAATGTCTCCCGCGATGTCTCGGTCTCGCATACTTGCGTTGGTTTGTGCGCTGGGAGGCGTGGTCGCGATATCGGCCGGGCCAGCGCTGGCACAGCAACCCGCGCCTGCGGGGTCGCCGGCCGCCGCTTCGGTTTCGACGGCAACGCTGCCTTACGGACCGCCGGTGACGCTCGATCAGGCCAAG
This sequence comes from uncultured Alphaproteobacteria bacterium, assembly GCA_963746715.1. Taxonomy (GTDB): domain Bacteria; phylum Pseudomonadota; class Alphaproteobacteria; order Rhizobiales; family Xanthobacteraceae; genus BOG-931. Next base: position 893,331 of record CAVVCW010000015.1, read on the forward strand.
CGCGCCATGGCCGCCGCCGAGCTCGAAGCGATGAAGAATTCCTGGCAGGTCGCCATCGCTATTCTCGATAGCGGCGGCAACATGGTGATGTTCCACAAGATCGATAATACCCAGCTCTCGGCCAGCGAAGGCGCGGAAGGCAAGGCGCGCACGTCGCTGCAATTCAAGCGCCCGAGCAAGGCGCTCGACGACGCCATCGCCGCGGGCGGCGGCGGCATGCGGTTGTTGGCGCTCAAAGACATCACGCCGCTTGAAGGCGGCATTCCGCTGGTCGCCAACGGCGCGATCGTCGGCGCCATCGGCGTCTCCGGCGCGCTGTCGGCGCAAGATGCGCAAGTCGCCAAGGCGGGCGCCGATACGCTCGCCAAGCCGGGGATGTAGGCGCAGTTGCCCGTCTCAGGATGACGGACTGATCGCCGCTTTCATTGCCGTCGCCGCGGCCGCATAGCCGCCGCGGGCGCCGTCGACGAAATGCACGTGATCGCTGCGTAACGGCGACGGCGTGAAGCAGGTCATCATCGCGGCGTCCTGGCGGAACAATCCATAGCGCGTGATGCCTGTCGCAGCGGCGAGCCGCTGTTCGAGCGCGTCGGCGAGTTCGGGCGTACAATCCAAAATCATGCGCAGCCCGTCGTCGTATTTGCGATAGTCGGAATTCTCCACCAGCTGCCGCATATATCGCGCTGGGACAAAAGGGCCGATCGGGCGGCCCGCGCGCATGATGAGAAAATAAAGCAACGTCCGCACCAGCACGGCGGCGCGCCGCTGCAGCCGGCCGCCGGGCGCGGTGTGCGTTTCAAGCGCCATGCCTTGCGGCGGCCAGCCAAGCTTCGGACCAAGCGCCGGCACCGGCCGCCCGGCATCGGGGCTGGCTTCGGCGAGCGCCACGATCTCTTCGGTCAGCGCGCGAAAGGCCAGGGGATCGGCGCCGGGCATGGGCAGCACGATCAGCGACAGGATCACGCCCTGCGCGGCGCGGAATTCCTCGAAGCGGCAGGACAGGCCGGTGAGATCGGGCCAAGAGTTCTGGACCGCCGCCGGGCGGGGCGGGGGCGACGGCAAACTCGCCGCGCTTCACCGCGCCGTCGGCCCAGGCCAGCCCGCCGCCGGAAAACATCGCATAGGACAAATTCTCCGACGGCGCATAGCGCGCCACCCGCACGTCGACGCCTTGCGCGCGAACGGCGGCGAGTGGAATCAGCGCAACGCGCAAAGTGAGACCAAGCTCGGAGCCCGCCCACGCCGCCGTCGCCGCCAGCGCCTCGCGCGCAATCTCGGCATCGCGCGGCGAAACCGCGAAGCTTGCGCCGTCACCGCCGAACACGAAGGGAAATTCGCGGCCGCCGAGCGCATTGGTCAGTGCCGCGATCACGGCGGCGCCCGCCATATTGACCGCCTTGTAACGCTTCTCGGCGATCGCCTTGGTCGACTGCACGACATCGGCAATGCCGACCGTCCAATCATCCGGCAGCGGCGTGTACTGCGCCGCGTCCATCAAGCTGCGGAATCCGCGCTGGACCGGGACTGTGGCGTAGAAGACGTCGGTGTCGTCGCCCATGCCTATCACTCAATGGACCTAAAGATTGTACGGATCGGGGCCTATTGAGTTTCAATGGCGCACACTAGCAAAGAAACGGCTATTGTTATCCGGTGGCCAGAAACGCCTTGGCGGCAGTTCGTGTAGGAAATCGTCCAAGTTCGCAATAGCTTGCGTCGTGTTCCGCGGTCTCGGGTGACCACAGTACGACAAATTCGGCGGCCTCCTTTACGATTACTTGGGTAAGATCGTCACTGTCCGTGGGCGACATATGCCGGGCGCCGCAATGCGGACAATCGTCATCGCACGTACACGGCCACTCGTCCTGCCAGTTACGACCGCAGCGAGCACATTCGTAATAGTTACGGTACCAGGCCATAGCCAGTTCCTTACGGGGCGATGCCTATTTTCGTAAACGATAATATCCGGGAGAAATGAATTCTAGATATCCGCCGTCTCGTAGAAATTGAAGTTGCTGACGGATTTTCGATCTTACGTTTCGATTTCCTGGATAAAGCTCGCTGAGACGATTCTCGAATCCGTAGATGTCATCAATCCGAAATTCTGGTTTCCCGATGGCTTCAACGCACCTCATTACCTCTATGAGCCAACCGCGAACTTCTTGATTTTGATTTCGCAGAAATAGCGTTTGCTTCCATTTCCAGAGAACTGCTTCTTTTGGCTCTGGTCGGCCAGATCTAATGAGAAATATCTTCCCGGATTCGGGAATCTGATTGAGCAAGATGTTTGAGCCGACCCAGCCGGCTCGTCGAGCCGTATCTGCCAGCGGTTTGCGCTCTTCGATTATCTCGCGGACGAAGAAGTGCTTTGGAACAACAAGAAAATTACGGACACTGCGGTCTTTCAAGTCGTAATTCAAAAGAAAGAGATTCGGATTGTTGTCTGCCGCGAGGCGCTCGCATTTTGTTTTGAAGGACCCGTCCAGCACCTTCTTTCCGAAAATGTTTTTTTGACTTTTCAACTCATATTCCTCCTTGCAGGAGGCGCAGAAAAAGTCTGCAACTGGAGCATTATTGGGAAAGGCACTGATTTTCAGACTGCCGCAATTTGGGCAGTAAACCTGATCGTGTACCCATCGCTCAGTCCAAGCACGAGCCCTTTGCGAGCCACTCGAATATGAAGCTTGGGTTTCTTCGAATCCTAGTTTCATGGCGTCAAAACCGCATCGCAGCTTCGGAGTATCAGCTCCACGGGCTCGACAGCCAAGCCAGCATTCCGGCATCCCACAAGGCTAAGCCCGTAACGGCTCCCGCGAGCGCGCCCCACAGCCGATGACGACGCCATAGGATGGCGCCGAGCAGGGCGCCGATCAAAAGACCGGGCGCGCCGACGAACAGCGCGACGCCAACGTAGCCGAACGGTCCAAAGTCCAGGCCGATGTCGGACATCGAAGCGCGATCCTGGCTGCCGCGTGACTTGGTCGCCCGCGCTGGCCTAACTCCTCTCGCCCCCTAGCTCTTCTTGCCCCACGTGCCAGGCTTGGCCTGGCTGTGCATGTCGGCGAACGGCGAAACCGGCGCGGCGCCGCCTTTCTTCTTGTTCTTGTCCTGCTTCGGTTTCTTCTTCTCTTTGTTGCTTCGCGCCTGACCTTTGGCCATGGTGCCCTCCGAGTTTGCGGTGTGTGATTCTGTGCGAACGGCGCAATTCTAACCCATCGGCCGGGCAAAGTACGAGTGGAATGCGCGGACGCTCAGCGCTGGCGCGGCTTAAAACCGCCGTGCATGCCGGGGCGGCCGAGTGTCGAGCGCGGGGAATTTCTTGACGTCCCTGTCGCGCCTCCGGCGCTCCCCGCCTCTTGTCGTTTCCCAGGAATACATTCAACGCCCGGACCCATTTCGTCGAGACTCGGCTTGCGCGGCGCATTGCGTTTGTCGCCGGGCCGATGCGGCGCGACTTCGTGATAGAGCGCGATGCCCATCTCATCGAGCGCGGGTTTGTGGACTTTGCTCCCGCTGTCGCGCTGCGCGCCGCGGCGCGACGGGCCGCCTTTGGCGCGAGAGGGTAACGCGACGATCTTCGCCGTCGGATCGTCGGTCACCGCGAGCTCGGTGGCGCGCAGGCGCTTGATCTCGTCGCGCAGTCGCGCCGCTTCCTCGAAGTCGAGATCGGATGCGGCGGCGCGCATGCGGGTTTCGAGATCGGCGAGCACCGCCTGGAAATTGTGGCCGATGGTGGCGGTATCCTCGAATTCGCCGGGCTCGCCGGCGCCGGCCGCGATCAGCACGTGGTCGCGCTCATAGACGCTGTTGAGGATGTCGCCGATGCCCTTGCGGACGCTCTCCGGCGTAATGCCGTTCTCGATATTGTAGGCCGCCTGTTTTTCGCGGCGGCGCGCAGGTCTCCGCCATGGCGCGTTCCATCGAGCCGGTAATGTGGTCGGCATAAAGAATGACGCGGCCGTCGATATTGCGCGCGGCGCGGCCGATGGTCTGCACCAGGCTGGTCTCGCTGCGCAGAAACCCTTCCTTATCGGCGTCGAGAATGGCGACCAGCGCGCATTCCGGAATGTCGAGGCCCTCGCGGAGAAGGTTGATGCCGACCAGCGCATCGAAGGCGCCCAAGCGGAGGTCTCGAATAATTTCTATGCGTTCGATGGTGTCGATATCCGAATGCATGTAGCGCACGCGGATGCCCTGCTCGTGCAGGTATTCGGTCAAATCCTCGGCCATGCGCTTGGTCAGCACGGTAACCAGCGAACGATAGCCTTGTTGCGCCACCTGCCGCACTTCGCCGACCAGATCGTCGACCTGCGTGCGCGCCGGCCGCACGTCGACCGGAGGATCGATCAGGCCGGTCGGGCGGATCACCTGCTCGGTGAACACGCCGCCGGATTCGTTAAGTTCCCACGAGCTCGGCGTCGCCGAGACGGCCATCGTCTGCGGCCGCATCGCGTCCCATTCCTCGAAACGCAGCGGCCTATTGTCCATGCAAGAGGGCAGGCGGAAACCGTATTCGGCGAGCGTCGCCTTGCGCCTGAAGTCGCCGCGATACATGCCGCCGAGCTGCGGCACGGTGACGTGGCTCTCGTCGACGAAGACCAGTGCATTGTCCGGCACATATTCGAACAAAGTCGGCGGCGGCTCGCCGGGCTTCCGCCCGGTGAGATAGCGCGAATAATTCTCAATGCCGGCGCAGGCGCCGGTCGCCTCCATCATTTCGAGATCGTAGATGGTGCGCTGTTCGAGGCGCTGCGCCTCAAGGAGGCGGCCCGCGGCATTGAGCTGTTCGAGCCGCTGCCGCAACTCGAGCTTGATGCCGGAGATGGCCTGCAGCAGCGTCGGCCGCGGCGTCACATAGTGCGAATTGGCGTAGATTTTGACGAATTCGAGCTCGTCGGTCTTCTGCCCGGTGAGCGGATCGAATTCGTGGATCGATTCCACCTCGTCGCCGAACAGCGACACCCGCCAGGCGCGGTCTTCCAAATGCGCCGGAAAAATCTCGATGGCGTCGCCGCGCACCCGGAACGAGCCGCGGAAGAAATCGCCGCCGGAGCGCTTGTATTGCAGCGCCACCAAGTCGGACAGCAATTGGCGCTGATTGAGTTTCTCACCGCGCTTGATGGTGAAGGTCATGGCCGAATAGGTCTCGACCGAGCCGATACCATAGATGCAGGACACCGAGGCGACGATGACGACGTCGTCGCGTTCGAGCAGCGCCCGCGTCGCCGAGTGGCGCATGCGGTCGATCTGCTCGTTGATCGAAGAATCCTTCTCGATATAGGTGTCGGTGCGCGGAATATAGGCTTCCGGCTGGTAGTAGTCGTAATACGAGACGAAATATTCGACCGCGTTGTCGGGAAAGAAACTCCTGAACTCGCCGTAGAGCTGTGCCGCCAGCGTCTTGTTGGGCGCGAGAATGAGCGCTGGCCGTTGTGTCTGCTCGATCACCTTGGCCATGGTGAAGGTCTTGCCGGAGCCGGTGACGCCAAGCAGGACTTGTGTGCGATCGTTGCGGCGCACGCCTTCGACCAGTTCCCTGATCGCCTCCGGCTGGTCACCCTTGGGATCGAAATCGGACTTGATGACGAGCGGGCGGCCGCCTTCGGATTTTTCCGGCCGCGGCGGCCGGTGCGGCATCCAGATCTTGCCTTCGCCTTCGCGGAATTCGGCGCGGCCCTCCCGCAGCAGCGCTTCGAGCGCCTGCATCGAGGCGGTGACGCCGAGCGTTATCGGCTGCGGCGATGGGCGATGGCGTTTCTCGCGCTGGCGCTCGAAAATTTCCGCCAGCTCGTCGCGATCGTTGGTCGATGCTTGGCTCGGCTCTTCCGGCGTAGTTTCCAGAGCTTGCCCGATCAGCGGCTTGCTCGGATCGGTGCCGCCGTAACCGAGCGCCTCGGCCAATTCCGGATCGATATCGGCCGGGCCTTTGACGGCATAACCCGATTGCGGCCGCTCGTTGAACCCTTGCTGTGTCGATTTGCGCGCCTTGTGCGCATTGGAGAAGTCGCGGCGGCGGTCAAAGGAATTGTCCGGCGGCGGCGCAAGCTTTGAGGATTCCCGGTCTTGCGGTGGGGGTGCACCCGTCTGCGAGCCGACGCCGGCGCGGCCCTGGCCGATGGCCGGGTTCAAAAGTTCCGCCAATGACGGATCGAGCGCGGGGGTTTCCGGCCGCGCCGCCTTGGCGCGGGTCGGTTTCGCCGGGTCTTTCTTGGAGTGCTTGGCCGGGTGTCGGGGCTCGGGGCGCTTCGCCATGTGTCCAATATGGGTCGAGTCCCACGGCAAGAAAAGCGGGGCGACTTGTCCTGCCGCCACGGCGTTGTTCGCAGCGTCATTCCGGATTGGCGCGCAGCGGCAAATCCGGAATCCATAAGCCCTGCGCCGGGATTATGGATTCCGGGTTCCTCGCGGAGCCTGTCATCGGGCCGGCCACTTCGGGCCGGACCCGTTGGCTCGGCCCCGGAATGACGGAGAGGTCCTATTCGAGCTTGATCCCGGCGCGCTGGATCACGTCGCCCCACTTCTTGAATTCCGATGCAATCAGCGCGGCGAATTCGTCCGGCGTGCCGCCGGCGACGTCGTCGCCGATCTGCGCGATCTTGCTTTTGAAGGCGTCGGATTGCAGCGCCTTGTTCGCCGCGGCGTTGAGCTTGTCGATGATCGGCTTCGGCGTGCCGGCCGGCGCGATGACGCCAGTCCAGGTCGGCGCGGCATAGCCGGGGACACCGGCTTCGGCGACGGTCGGCAGATCGGGGAAGGCCGGCGAGCGGTGCTCGCCGGTGACCGCCAGCGGCCGCACCTGGCCGGACTTGGCAAAGGGCGCGATCGAATTCAGGCTCTCGAACATCACCTGCACCCGTCCGGCCATCAGATCGCTGATCGCCGCCGCGCCGCCTTTATAGGGCACGTGAACGATGGTGGTGCCGGTCATGTATTTGAACAATTCGCCGTCGACATGGCCGGGCGAGCCGTTGCTCGACGACGCGTTGAGAAGCTTGCTGGGATTGGCCTTAGCATAATCGATCAGCTCTTTGACGGAATGAATTTCCGTCACCGGCGACACCGCAAGCAGCATCTGCCCGCGCGTGACGACGACGATCGGCGCGAAGTCGTGCTCGACATTATAGGGCAGCGGCTCGACCAGGTGCGATGTCAGCGCCAGCGCGCCGATCGGCGCCATGCCGAGCGTGTAGCCGTCGGGCGGAGCCTTGGCGACGACGTCCATGCCCACGGTGAGCGCACCGCCCGGGCGATCGTCGACGATCACAGTCTGGCCGAGCGCATCGCTGAAGGCGGCGCCGAAAATACGCGCCAGCGTGTCGGTGGCACTGCCCGCGGCCTGCGGCACGACGAGATGAATCGGTCGGTCGGGAAATTCAGCGGCTGCCGGGCTCGCGAAGGCACACATCACGAGCAGAGCGAACAAACAACGCATATTGGGGTTTCCTCGGTTATTTTGGTTTGTATGACGGATAGGTCAGAAGCGGCGCGACAATAGCAAGTGCAGCGCTTTCGCCAACCCGTCCGGCAACGCGAATTGCCGCATGGTTCAAATCTGTCCTGGTCTGTTGGCGAGGGAGAAGCGTGTCGAACACATGTCCTTGCGAAAAACTCCTCGTTCGACCGCGCCGCTTTGGACGCCGGGCGTGCCGCGGAAGTTCAACCGCACTGCGGGCATTGCGAGATACTGATCACATCAGGCCCGTTGGTAGGCAGCTAGCGCTGGCCAAGGCCGGCCCGACGAAACCCCTCCAGATAGTGCTCTCGCTCGGCGTCTTGCTTGATCGGCATCTCTTTCGCGATCCAATCGAGCGAAACATTGGGCTGCACGCGGCGAAGCTCTTGCAAGGCGGCGTCGGCCACGTCTCCTTTTCCTGCCATGCCCGCGGCCGCGGTCAGCACGCGGTGCGCGCCCACGAAATCGCTGCGCTGCCGGATCCCCTCGCGTGCCAGCCGCATCGCATCGTCATAGTTGCGGCCGACATACTGCGCGTAGGAGGCGATGCCGCAATAGATCGCGGCCAGGGGATCGCGTGGGCTAGAACGCAATGCTCGCTGCGCTGATCGCACGGCCTCGTCCCAGCGCCCACAGTAGGCGAGAGTTAAGCCATAATAGGCTTGCGCAATCGAGAAGTTGGGATTGAGCTGCAGCGCGCATTCGAACTCCGCCAGCGAATCGTCGAAACGCCGCGCGAATAAACGGACGCAGCCTAGGGCGTAATGCGCCCACGGATCTTCGCTGTCAGCCCGGATGGCGGCCGCCGCGGCGCGCTCGGCGATCGGCGTCACGACCGCCATGTTCTCCCAGCCCATATGCGCGCTGAAAGTGTGGCTGGTCGCGAGCAGGCCGAATGCGTGGCCATAATGCGGGTCGATGGCCGTCGCCTTCTCGAGCAGGGCCTGCGCGACCACGTTATCCTGGCGGGTTACTCGCCAATAATGCGACATCGCCCGCATCAGCAGGTCCCAGGCGTCCATACTGTCGGGATGTTTGCGCTTGGCGCGGAAGTTTTCCGCAGCGTAGAGCTGCGGCTCGACGGCGGCGACGATGGCTTCAGTGATCTCGTCCTGCACGGCAAACACGTCGGCGAGATCGCGGTCGTAACGTTCCGCCCAGATTTGACTGCCGGTCGCGACGTCATTGAGTTGCGCGGTAATGCGCACGCGATCGCCGACCTTGCGCACGCTGCCCTCGACCACGTAGCCGACGCCAAGCTCGTCGGCGATCTGCTTGAGATGCGCCATCTTGCCTTTGTAGGCGAACGACGAATTCCGAGCGATGACGAAGAACCAGCGCAGCTTGGACAGCGCGGCAATGATGTCTTCACTGATGCCGTCCGAGAAGTATTCCTGCGCCGGGTCGCTGGTCATGTTGGTAAATGGCAGTACGGCGATGGCCGCGCGATCCGGCAGCGGCAGGGTCGGCCGCGCCGGTTCGGCACCTTGATCCGGCGCACCAGCATGCGCCGCTGCTGCGCCTAGCGCATGGACCTCGCCGACGAAGCGAAAGCCCTTGCGGGCGATGGTGCGGATCAGCTTCTGTTCGCCGCCGCTGTCACCGACCGCCTTGCGCGCGGCGTTGATGCGGCTCGTCAAGGTCGAGTCCGACACGATGCGGCCGCCCCAAACCGCGGCGATGAGGTCGTCTTTGCTGACGACGCGGTCGCGGCTTTCGATCAGATAAACCAGAAGGTCGAACACCTGGGGCTCGACCGCGATCGTCTCCAACCCGCGGCACAGCTCCCGCCGGTCGGTATCAAGCCTGTGATCGGAAAAAACAAGTTCCACGACGTCGCCCCGGTTTCGACAGTGCTGGCCGATCTGAAGAGATAATCAAGCTGGTCTCAAGGATAAATCAAGCAACCGGCAAAGCTTTGTCGCCGCAGCGCAGGCACTCTGGGGGGCCTGATAACGCGCATTGACCATTTGTGGGAGACCATGACCCAGATCCAGTCGCTCAGCGAGACCGCTCCCGTCCGGGACCGTCTTATCGGCCGTATTCTTGCTTTTCTCTACGGCGTCGCGGCCTATGTCGTATTCTTCATTACCTTCCTCTACGCCATAGGTTTCGTCGAAGGCATGGTGGTGCCAAAGACCATCGACAGCGGCGCCGCGGCACCGCCTGTGCAAGCCTTGATCATCAACCTGGTGCTCATGTCGATCTTCGCGCTTCAGCACAGCGTCATGGCGCGGCCGCTGTTCAAGCGCTGGTGGACCAAGTTCGTGCCGTCGTCCATCGAGCGCTCGACCTACGTGCTGCTCGCGAGCCTCGCGCTCGCACTCCTGATCTGGCAGTGGCGCCCGATGCCGGCGCCGATTTGGCAGCTCACTCAGCCCGGCCTCGTCATGGCAGTGACGGCACTGTCTTTCGTCGGCTGGCTGATCGTATTGACCAGCACGTTCCTGATCAATCACTTCGAGTTGTTCGGCCTGCACCAGGTCGCGAACAATCTCAGCAGCCGCACCATGCCGGCGCCGCGCTTCCGCGCGCCGTTTTTCTATCGCTTCGTGCGGCATCCGATCTATCTCGGCTTCATCATTGCGTTCTGGGCGGCGCCGACTATGACCGTCGGCCGTTTGCTGTTCGCAGCGGTAACGACCGTCTACATCTTTGTCGGCATCGCGCTCGAGGAGCGCGATCTGATCGACGTATTCGGCGACGAATATCGACGCTACCGCCAGCGCGTGTCGATGCTGCTGCCATGGCGCAGGTCGGCTTAGGCGACATTTGAGACATCCATGATCCAAGAACACAGGTGTCGGCCGGCTGGCCGCCGCGCGGCGAGCGGCGATAGCGGAAAGTCGTTCTGGATTTGCCCGCTGACGGGTCATCCGTGCGAAGGCGACCTTTCCCATTTGTGTGAGGACTATGGGTGCGCCCGTAAGGGCGGCCTATCGCCGTACTCAAAAGAAAATCTGTGAACGAATAATCGTGGGGTGCCGTTGTTAGTCGCGGTCTAGTCCCGTGTTTTGTTAGATCGAGGAGTGAATGCAATGACGTATCAAGGCCGGTGCTTTTGCGGCGCAGTCAAGATTGAAGCTTCGGGCGCGCCGGAAGCCATGGGCTATTGCCACTGCCGGTCGTGCCGATCCTGGTCCGGCGGCCCGGTCAACGCATTCACGCTTTGGCAGCCGGATGCCGTGACGGTCACGGCCGGCGCGGATCATGTCGCCACGTTTCAAAAAACACCGCTCAGCCAAAGACAATACTGCAACAAATGCGGCGGCCACCTCATGGCCAATCATCCTCCCCTCGGTCTGATGGACGTGTTTGCAGCGACGTTGCCGGAGCTGAAATTTCAGCCCGGTGTGCACGTCAACTATGCCGAAACCGTTTTGCCGATGCGGGATGGACTTCCCAAGCTGAAGGACTTCCCCGGCGAGTTTGGCGGGTCGGGCGAAATCGTGCCGGAATAACAAGGCTCCGGCGCTGTGACGCGTTTTGTTTTTTTCCGGCGATGAAGTTCAGGCCGGCTTCGAAAGTGTCTGCCGCGGGGGCTAACCCATTCGGCGTCCGCGGTAGAATCCCTTATTCGTCGTGTTCTGTTTGATATTCGCGGTGTCGCCTTCTTCGGCAGCGTTATGATGCTTTTCGGTCGGCTTGACCGATTTATTCTCCGCAGCCTCGGAGTTGATCTCTTTGTTTATTTTACTTGAATTGGCAGGGCCTTTGTTGCTCCGGTTGCCTGGAGGAACGGGCGGCATATTGGACATGATTGCTAAACCTCCGTTGGGCGCTATTCGGAATTAACACTGCGCAGGCAATTTCGTTGCCGTCAAATCCGTTGCCGGGTTTAAAACCCGTGCACCGCCTGCGTCACGTGCTCGACCTCGGGCGGGGAGGCGAAGCAGTGGGCGACGAGCTTGCGCCATTCCTGAAAATCGGCGGAGCCGCGGAAATCGACGGTGTGGTTTTCGATCGTCGCCCATTTGACGAACAGCCGGTAGCGCGATGGCTTTTCGATCGAGCGCTGCAATTCCATGCCGCTGCAGCCCTTGGCGCGCTTGAACACCGGCGCGGCCTGTTTCACGCCGGCCTCGAACTCCGCTTCCATTCCCGGCTTGACGTCGATCTGCGCGATTTCGAGAACCATGTTCCACCTTTGCTTTGTCCTGCAGGTATCGCCGCGATGCGCGAATTTCGCGCCGCGGTCAAGATGGCGGCGCTAGCGTCAGCGCGAGGCTGGAGATGCGACGGGGGAAGGACGACCGGACGCCATTTCGTGGTCGCCGGCCGGATTCAAAATGCGCATCAGCAAAAAGCCAGCGAAGGCCGGCACGATCAAGGCCGGCCCCGGAATATGATATTGCCCGAAGATCATTTGAATGAGCGGCAGCCAATAGACGAGCTTGGCCAGCGTCTGGCCGAGTGTGTCGAGCTTGCCGGAGGCGAGCAGCATGACGGCAAGGCAGGTGACGGCGAGCGTATCGTAGGACAACAGATAGGGCACGGCGCAAATCGAGCAGGCGAAGAACAGCGCGTTGCGCAACTGCGGGTCGGCGTCGCGGCGATATCTGAAAACGAAGAATGCGGCCGCGATCGCGCCAAGCGAGAACACAGCCTGCACCGCCATCGCCATCGCGTAGCTCGCGCCGGTGCCGCGCACATTCATGAAGATCGTCGGGTAATAGGGCGTGCCGATCAGGCTCGGATCGGACAAGACGATGTTCTGCGCCGGCAGGCCTTTTTGCACGAAGTCGATCCAAACCTGCGGTCCAAACAGCGCGGTCGTTGCGCCGGCAAGAAAGAGCGCCGTGATGCTCGCCACGGCGAAGACGCGCCAGCGGCCGGACGCGACGAGAATGATGGGAAACAACAGCCCGAGCTGCGGCTTTAAGGTCAAAAGCCCGATCAGGAGGCCGGCCACGACGGGCTTGCGGTCGAGCAGCGCCATGATCGCAAGCAGCATCGCCGCGGTGACAAAGGAGCTTTGCCCTGAGATCAAACAAAACACGGCCGCCGGCGAAAACAAGATGGCGATGAGCAAACTTTTGTCATCGAGGCCTTGGTCGCGGATCTGACGGCGCAATACCCCGATGAAGAGTCCGAGGCCAAGCGCGGTCCAGCACAGCAATGCTGGAACATAGCCGATGCGGCCGAATGGCGCGGCGAGCAGCATGATGCTCGGCGGATAGGACCAGTTCTGTCCCAGATAATTAGGACCGAGCAGGGCCGCCAGCGCGTCGTTATAAAGGTGCGGATCGTAGAACCGGCTCGGATCGGGCTGCCAGGCGGCGCGGCCATACATCCAGAAATTCAGGAAATCGCGGCCGACGACCAGCGTGGAGCCATCGCGCGGGAACGGCGCGAGCCACGACATTTTCCACATGTAAAAGATTGCCGTCAGGCCGGCGAAAGCGCTGCCGGCGATGACCAGCACCTTGATTGCGCCATTGTCGTTTGGAGAAACCGCTGCGGTCGTGGCGGCCATCGCTGCCATATATCAGGTCCGAGGAAAGGGCTGCGGCGGACTATGACGCCGCACCGTTGTCATTTCCTTACTGGAATCCCAGCCGTGCAAAGCCCGAATGTCTGGTCGGCGCGGCCACTTTGGCGACGCCGCGGCCTTTCAGCAGCCTGCCTTGAAGCGCTAAACTCGACGCCCACATAGATTTCTGCGACCCTCAATCACGCACAGGCAAATCATGATCGATGTACATTATTGGACCACGCCGAATGGTCACAAGGTAACGATTTTCCTCGAAGAAGCCGGTCTGAAGTACAAGATCATTCCGGTCAATATCGGCAAGGGCGAGCAGTTCAAGACCGACTTTCTGACGGTCTCGCCGAACAACCGCATTCCGGCCATTGTCGATCACGATCCGACCGGTGGCGGCAAACCGATCTCGGTGTTCGAATCCGGCGCCATCCTGGTCTATCTCGCCGAGAAGACCGGCAAGTTCATTCCGAAAGACATTCGCGGGCGCGTCGCGGCGCTGGAATGGCTGTTTTGGCAAATGGGCGGGCTCGGCCCGATGTCCGGCCAGAACAATCACTTCAGCAATTACGCCGCCGACAAGCTTCAATATGCGATGGACCGCTATCGCAACGAGGTGAACCGTCTTTACGGCGTGATGAACACGCGTCTCGCCGGTCATGAATATCTCGCCGGCGAATATTCGATCGCCGACATGGCTTGCTATCCGTGGGTGGTGCCGTGGGAGCGCCAGGGCCAGAAGATTTCCGACTTCCCGCATCTCAAACGCTGGTTCGATGGTATCGCGAAGCGGCCGGCGGTGGTGAAAGCCTATGAGTGGACACCGAAGATCAACCCCGGCCAGGGCGGCATCCGCACCGCCGAAGAGCGCGCGATCCTGTTCGGTCAAACGGCGCAGTCGGTGACGGCGGCGGCCGCGGCGCAGAAGTAGATCAAACCAGCACTGAAAAATAGAAATGGCCGGGCTCGTCCCGGCCATTTCATTTATGGATGCGCGGGACATGCCCGGGCACGACGGCGCGGTTCAATCCTGCCGCACGATCACGTGCGTGCCGACCTGCACGCGGCCGTAGAGATCGATCACGTCATCATTGACCAGCCGGAAGCAGCCCGACGACACCGCCTGTCCAATCGTCTCCGGCGCATTGGTGCCGTGGATGCGATAGACGGTATTGCCGAGATACATCGCGCGCGCGCCGAGCGGATTGCCCGGCCCGCCGGCCATGAAGCGCGGCAGATAAGGCTGGCGCTCGATCATTTCGGGCGGCGGATGCCAATCCGGCCATTCGGCCTTGCGGCTGATCTGCAAGAGGCCCTGCCAGGTGAAGCCGTCGCGGCCAACGCCGATGCCGTAGCGCAGCGCATGCGTCTGATCCTGGATCAGGTAAAGATGGCGCTCCTGGGTGTCGATGATGATCGTGCCCGGCGGCTGCAGCGAACGGTAGAGCACCAATTGCTTCTGGAATTCTTCCGGAAGACTGGCGTTGTTGCCGTGGTCGACGCCGGGGTCAACGTCGGGCGCGGTCACCGGATACTGATAGACCGGCCCACTGGAATGCGGACCCGGCTGAGCCGGCGCCTGTGCCGAAATCAGGCACAACAGTGCCGCGCCGATCCACGGAACCAGGCTGCGAAAGCTTGCCATTCGTCCCACCCTCATTATGCGGCCATTGTGCTGCGGATAGAGGCTCCCATCAACTCCCGTTAGCTAATGGCTGGGCTGCCACACTTGTCCAATCACTTGTGAGGCGGCCCAGCAGCCGCAGCTATGGTAGTATCATGATGCCTGCGGCGCGCCCGGCGCGTCGTCTCACTGCGAGGCGCCGCCGAAATAGCCGGCGATCTTCCAGCCGCTGCCATCTTTTGCATAGCACATCTGGTCGCTGCCGAGCGGCGAGACCAGTTGCGCGTCGGCATAGCCGGTTTTGCCGTCCGGCGCCGCGATGTGCAGGAACAGTGGATCGTTCGGGTTGGCGCCTTGGCCGGTATCGGGCAGCACGCGCACCAGATAGAGCCCGAGCTTCTCGACCACGGGCGAATCCGGCTTTGCCGTCTGGTGCAGCTCGACGCCATCTTTGTTGGCATAGCCCCATTCCGACGGATCGGTTCCGGTCGCCTTGCCGAGCGCTTCCAGCTTCTGCGGATCAACAGCCGGATCAGCCGGCGCGCAGAACACGCCTTTCTGCTGCGGCAATTCGGCGGCTGTGGGCTCATTGGCATAGCCGGCCAGCGTGTCCCAGCCCGAGCCGTCTTTGGCATCGAGACCGATCGCCTTGGCGAGATTGTCGATGCCGGATTTATGCGGGTCGGTGAGATCCTTATCCTGCACCCAGAAGAAATTCTGCGCCACGACGAGCTTGGCGAGCGTGGCGCGATCCTTCTTTGCGGCCACATCGGCAAGCTGTTTGCGCAGCGCTACAAAGCCCGGATCGGTCAGCGGCCCCGGCGGCTTCACTGCGACAGATTGATACGGCTTGATCGGCGCCGCTGGCGGCGGCGTCAGGTTCGGCAGTCCCGGCTGTTGCGCAAAGCCTGACACCGGCAGGAGCACCACGGCGGCAAACCCAAAGGCAAAACCAAAAGCTGAGGCGATAGGCGAACGACGCATCGAAAATTCTCCCGGTTGAATCTGGGCGCAATAACGTCAGCGTTATAGGCGAATTGCGACGGGTATGCGGCAGCCGGCCGCACCCTTAAGAGCTGACGCCGCGCTCTGGCCCTTGTTTGCAGCGTGCAGGAGCGACTCGTCAGGAACCCCGGGCCGGGCCGAAATGTTGCCGAGATGCACCGCAACATATACCCCCATTCGATTGTCTCCACGACCAAGCAGGGTCTCATGCCAGCGCTGATCGCTTCGCCTTATGTGTTTCCCATTTTGCTTCTGATCGGCTCCAACGCCTTCATGACCACGGCGTGGTACTGGCATCTGCGCTTCAAAGAGGTGCCGTTGTGGCAGGTCATTCTCATCAGCTGGGGCCTGGCCTTCTTCGAATATTGTCTCGCCGTGCCGGCCAACCGCTACGGCAGCGCTGCTTACTCGCCAGCACAGTTGAAGACCATCCAGGAGGTGGTCACGCTGTCGGTCTTCGCCGTGTTTTCGGTTGTCTATCTGCAGCAGTCGATCACATGGAATCATGCGGTCGGATTCGCGCTGATCGCGTGCGGCGCGTTCTTTGTGTTTCGCGCGCCGCTGTGAGATTATTCCGCCGCCTGCATGGCGGCGGCGTCGATGAAGCCGCCGGCCTGGCGCCGCCACAGCGCGGCGTAATGGCCGTTCAATGCGATCAGCTCGCGGTGGGTGCCCTGTTCGATGATGCGGCCGTGATCGAGCACGACGAGGCGATCCATCTGGGCGATGGTCGAGAGCCGGTGCGCGATGGCGATCGCGGTCTTGCCTTCCATCAGCGTGCCGAGCGAGGACTGGATCGCGGACTCGACTTCGCTGTCGAGCGCCGAAGTCGCTTCGTCGAACACCAGGATCGGCGCGTCTTTGAGGATCACCCGTGCGATGGCGATGCGCTGGCGCTGACCGCCGGATAGTTTGATGCCGCGCTCGCCGACATGGGCGTCATAGCCGCGGCGGCCCTGCCAGTCCTCGAGATCGGGAATGAATTCGTCGGCATGCGCCAGCTTGGCGGCGCGCTCGATCTCGGCGTCGGTTGCGTCGGGCCGACCGTAGCCGATATTGGCGCTGATCGAGCGGTGCAGGAGTGACGTGTCCTGCGTCACCATCGAAATCTGCGCTCGGAGCAACTCCTGGGTCAGATGCGAGATGTCTTCGCCGTCGATGAAGATCGCGCCGCCCTCGAGATGGAAGAAGCGCAGCAACAGATTGACCGCGGTCGATTTGCCGGCGCCGGAGCGGCCGACCAGGCCGATCTTCTCGCCGGGCGCGATCGTCAGGTTGAAATCTTTGAGCACGCCGGTCTCGCGGCCATAGCCGAAGGTCACGTTCTTGAATTCGATGCGGCCCGCCTTCACGGTGAGCGGCCGGGCATGCGCCGGGTCGGGCAGCTGCAGCGGCCGCGCAATGGTCAGCATGCCTTCCTGGACCACGCCGACATCTTCGAAAATTTCGGTGACGCGCATTGCGATCTGGCGCGACATATTCGTGAGCTGCAGACTGAGCGGCAGCACCATGGCGATGGCGCCGACCTCGATCTTGCCGAAGCGCCACAACAGCAGCGCCAGCGCCCCCGACCCGGCGATCAGCAGCGCATTGAGCATGTCGAGCGTCGCCCCGAACACTGTCAGCAGGCGCTGCGAGGCGGTGAACAGATCGACATGGCGGTCGACGGCGTCGCGCACATATTGATCCTCTTCACGGGCGCGCGCGAAGAGCTTTACGGTGAGGATATTGGTGTAGCTGTCGACGATGCGCCCGGTCAGTTCCGAACGCGCGATGGAGCTGATCTTCGAGCGCTCGCGCATCCGCGGCACGAGGAAATAAAGCAGCGCGGCATAGCCCGAGAACCACAACAGGATCGGCACAGCGAGCCAGCGCTCCGCCGAAGCCGTGAGTGCGATCGCGGACACGCCATAGATAATGATGTACCAGACCGCGCTGATCGTCGCGGTCAGCGTCGAGCGTACCGACGGCGCGGTCTGCATGACGCGATTGGAAATGCGGCCGGCGAAGTCGTCCTGGAAGAAGGCCCAGCTCTGCCGCACCACGTGCCAATGCGCTTGCCAGCGCACCAGGCCGGTGAACGGCGCCGCCAGCGCCTGGTTATTGATGAGGTAGCGCAGCAGCATCACGCCCGGCCGCACGACCAGGACGACGATGGCCATGCCGAGAAGCCACGGCCAGCCCTCGGCGAAGAATCGATCCGCCGGCATTTTGGTGACCATGGTGACGACGCGGCCCATGAACCACGGCACCGCGCTGTCGCTCAGCGCCATCAGCAATTCGATCACGAACAAGGCCGCAAACAGCCATTTCGCCTGCCGGGCAAAGTGCCACAGGAAGGCGATCAGGCCTGCCGGCGGTTCCGGATGTTCCGGCGTCGCGGTCGGCGTCAGGAATCGTTCGAATTTTGCGAACATTTGCGGATGGTTACAGCCCGCATATAGGCGGCGTCAATGAAGGCTCCAAGAGGGCCTGCTAAGGAAGCGGACAAGAGGGTCCGCATCGACGTCAGGACAGTGACTTCTGACCTATTAGCGCGCATGGCCTCATGTCATCGTTGCGGGGTAAAAAGAAGAAACGCCAAAAGGGCACATCGCGGAAACGATAAGAGGGGACCATGAAACGTGGCAGTTTCATCGGCGCGCTCATCGTCCTTCTGGCCGGCGCGGCTCTGGCGAGCGCCGGCGCGGCGCTGGCGCAGGATTATCCGTCGCGTCCGATCACCATGATGGTCGGTTTCCCGCCCGGCGGGCCGACCGACACGCTGGCGCGCATCGTCGCCGACGGCATGAAGACGGCGCTCGGCCAGCCGATCGTCATCGAGGATCTCACCGGCGCCGGCGGCACCATTGCCACCAATAATGTCGTCCATGCCAATCCGGACGGCTACACGATCGGCATTGGCAATTGGACGAGCCATGTCGGCGCACCGGCGCTCTATCCCCTGCAATACGACGTGCTGAAGGACTTGCAGCCGATCGCTTATCTTTCCGGCGCGCCGCTGTTCATTCTCGGCAAGAACGATTTGCCGCCGCGCAATGTCGCCGAACTGATTTCCTGGGTGAAGACGAAATCGACGCCGAGCGTTTTCGGCACCGTCGGCGCCGGCAGCGCCGCGCATATGTGCGGCGTATTCTTCCAGCAGAAGACCGGCGCGAAATTCCAGTATGTGCCCTATCGCGGCGCGGCGCCGGCGATGCAGGATCTGATGGCGGGCCAGATCGACCTCTCCTGTCTCGATGCGAGTTCGTCATTGCCGAATGTCCAGGCGGGGCGGTTCAAGGCCTATGCGGTCATGAACGAAAAACGCTGGGACAAGGCGCCGGACGTTCCGACCATGATCGAATCCGGCTCGCCCGACCTGACGATCACGTTCTGGCACGGCTTGTGGGCGCCCAAAGGCACGCCGCGGCCGATCGTCGATCGGCTGAGCGCGGCGGCAAGAACCGCCTTGGCCGATCCCGCAGTGCGCAAGCGGCTTGATGTCCTCGGCCAGGTGGTCGCCACGCCTGAACAGGCGACGCCCGAAGGCTTGGCGGCGTTTCAGAAAGCCGAGATCGACAAATGGTGGCCGATCATCAAGGCGGCTGACATCAAGACGGAATAGAGCACGATCTCGAAAGCGGAAACCCGCTTTCGGAAATGATCGTGCTCAACTCATCTGATCAAGAGCGATAGAGAATCTGCATCAGCGGCGCGTGCGCGCTCGCCATGCCGATCGACACCGCGGTCAAGGCGACCATCAGCGAGATCGCGAGCCCAAGGGTGGCGAACAGCTCGATGCCGGCGCGCCGCCGCTTGGCCAATGATTTTTCCAAAATGGGGGAAGCAAAGCCGATCTTCCCCGAGAGCCCAGTCATGTTCGTTATCCTCGTCGCGGTCCTCTTCGCCAGACACACGACGTAACGCATCGATTGGCGAATCAGTTTTTGCGTTGCTTACAGATTCGCGCAGGAAGCCGGCGCCGGCCCGACGGAACTGGGGCGAAGCCATTGAGGAATAGGGGCAAAATCGTGATTTTGGTTAATGCTTCGTTAACGCCGAGCCGTCGCGGAGCAAATTAGTACCGCTGCGTCTTTGCTGTCACGCTTACGCCAGTGCGATCGCCGCTGCCGGACGAAATTCCATCGGCACATAGCCCGGCTCATTGGCGACACGATCGAGCCACGCGCGAATCGCCGGGAACGTCGTGAGATCGTAATCGCATTCATGCGCGACATGGGTATAGGCGTAGAGCGCGATGTCGGCGATGGTGTAGCGATCGGCGGCGAAGAAGTCGTGCAGCACGAGATGCCGCTCCATCACGCCGAGCGCACGATTGCCTTCTTCCATCCAGTCTTCGAGCGCGTGCTGCTGCAATTCGCGCCCGCCTTTGACCAGCGCCAGCCAGAAATAGGCCGCGCCGATATTCGGTTCGAGACTGTGCTGCTCGAAGAACATCCATTGCAAAATTTCGGCGCGGTCGATGCGGTCTTCGGGCGCGAGCGGCGTGCCGCCGGCAAGGTACCAGAGGATGGCGTTGGATTCGGCGAGATAGCGGCCGGGCGCGACTTCAAGAAGCGGCACTTGGCCGTTCGGGTTCTTGGTAAGGAATTCAGGCGTGTGACTCTCGCCCTTGAGAATGTCGATCTCGACCAGCCGGTAATGCACGCCAAGCTGCGCCAAGGCGAGCCGTGCCTTGTAGCTATTGCCGGATCGCTGCATCGAATAGAGCGTCAGCATTGTCGCTTCCAAACTTGCCGCTTCCAAACTTGCCCCCGCCAAATTTGCGGTTGCCAAATTTTCTCGTGCGAGAGGGCGGCGTATCGCGCAACTGTTGCGGCCTTACGACGTCAACGCGGCGATGTCGTGGCCGGATTTGTGGCCGTGTTACGCGCCGCGGTATTTTCAGCTGCAACTTGGTTGTCCGACGCCACCTCGCTCGGCACTGCGTTTAATGTAGTGGACCTGTCCGAGAATGCTACTGAGAAGGAAAATCCGCTGCGCTGCAATATGAGAATAAAAATCGCCAGCATGGCCGGCACGCCGAGTGGAATTAGACTTATTTGAGCAATGCTGCGGGCGACGAGCGGCATCAGCCACAGGGCCGCAAGCAAGCTCTTCTCCCACGGTCCGAAGTTGCGGGCGAAACCATCTACCGCGATGAAGGCGATGGCGGGCGCCAGTACCATCATGTCGTAATCGAAGCTGTAAGGCGTGGCGAGGATGGTCGCGAGACACAAAGCTGCGGCCTTGAGCTGATAAGGCGCGGCGCTGCGCCACAGCCAGACCAAAGCCGCGCCGATGCCGAGGATCACAGCGCCCTGCAGGGCATAAGCGAGCGGTATCGGCGCGCCCCACATGCGCGCCCAAGAGAATACGCTCTGGATTTTGTACCAGCCGGTATTGCCTTGTTCGAGCACGACAGTGCGCGTGAATTCGGTCGAGGCGAGAAAGGCGTGCCACACGCCGGCGCCGAACGTGAGCGTGGTGGCGAGCGTCAGCAGCGCGACTGTAATCGCGGCCGAAGCAAAACATTTCCAGCGGCCGCTGACCGCGAGCACGAGCGGAATCAGCAAACCGTATTGCGGCTTGTACACGAGGAGACCGAGCAGAAGGCCGGCTACGATCGGGCGGCGGTCGAGGACGACAAGCGCGCCGCCCAAAAGCGCCGCGGTGAGGAAGCCGTTCTGGCCATGGCCGATATTGATCAGCACCGCCGGGAAGGCGAGGGCGAGGAGGAGCCACATCGGGTCGCGGCTTATTGCTCCTCCCGGGGAAAATGCTTTCAAGATCGCGCCGATCGTCAGCACATAAAGCCCAAGCGTCACCGCCTGCCAGACCGCGAGCGCCAGGCCGTAAGGCATAAAGGCCAGAGCCGCGGCGACGAACAAAAACAACGGCGGGTAGTGCCAGCCGTAGAACTGCGTCGACTGGCCGAAGAGCGCCTGTTCTCGCGCGAATTGCTGCGGCGGATCGAACGGCGCCTGCGGATTGCCTGCCAACGCATAAGTGCCGGCGGCATAGACATTGGAGAAGTCGGTGCCGAGCGGCCGGCCCTGGCGGTCGATGACGCCATTTGCCGTGACGACCAAAAAAAGGAAGCCCGCGGCCGAGGCGATCAGAAGTGCCATGGCGACGAATCGGATGCGTTCGCGCGTGAGCCAGTCGCCGCTCCGCAAGCTTTCGCGCGCCCGGTCCATTTAGGGTTCCTGATGGCCTAATCGGGGCATTAGGCCAGGGCCGTCTTAACGGACTGTTGCGGAAGAGGCGCGACGGCCGGAAATGCCGGATATGTGAGGGTGGAATGCGGGATTAAAGCTTGCCTGCGCAAGCTGCCGCCATTAGGAAAACCGCGGTCGTTTAACCCAGGAGAATCGGAGACTCGCAATGGCCTTCATCGCGGACCAGATCATGCGCATCAAGCCGTCGGCTACCATCGCCGTCACGGATAAAGCGCGTGCGCTGAAAGCCGCCGGCCGCGACGTCATCGGCCTGGGCGCCGGCGAGCCCGATTTCGACACGCCGGAGAACATCAAAGAAGCCGCGATCAAGGCGATCCGCGACGGCAAGGCGGCGAAATACACCGCTGTCGACGGCATTGCCGAGCTCAAGGCGGCCGTGGCGAAGAAGTTCAAGCGTGAGAACGCGCTCGACTACAAGCCGTCTGAGATCATCATCGGCACCGGCGGCAAGCAGGTGCTCTACAACGCGCTGATCGCCACGCTCAATCCGGGCGATGAGGTGATTATTCCGGCGCCCTATTGGGTGAGCTATCCGGACATGGTTCTGCTCGCCGGCGGCACCCCTGTCGAGGTCGTCACCACCATGAAGTCTGGCTTTAAGATGCAGCCGGAAGATCTGGAACGAGCGATCACGCCGAAGACCAAATGGATCATCTTCAACTCGCCGTCGAACCCGACCGGCGCGGCCTATACCAAGGACGAGCTGAAAGCGGTGACCGACGTGCTGGTGCGGCATCCGCATGTCCACGTCATGTCGGACGACATGTACGAGCATCTGGTCTACGACAATTTCAAATTCTATTCGCCGGCACAGCTCGAGCCGCGGCTCTATGAGCGCACGCTGACGGTGAACGGCACGTCGAAGGCCTATTGCATGACCGGCTGGCGCATCGGCTATGCCGGCGGCCCGGAGCAACTGATCAAGACCATGGCGATGATCCAGTCGCAGTCGACGTCGAATCCGACGGCGGTGGCGCAATGGGCCGCGGTCGAGGCGCTCAACGGGCCGCAGGACTTCATCCCCAAGCACAACAAAATCTTCAAGGAGCGCCGCGACCTCTGCGTCTCGATGCTCAATCAGGCCAGTGGCCTCCAGTGCCCGAAGCCGGAAGGCGCGTTTTACGTCTATCCGTCCTGCGCCGGGACGATGGGCAAGACGGCGCCGAGCGGCAAGAAGCTCGAGACCGACGAGGATTTCGTCACCGAGCTGCTTGAGTCCGAAGGCGTTGCCGTGGTGCAAGGCACGCCGTTCGGCGTCGGTCCCGCGTTCCGCATTTCCTACGCGACCGCGACCTCGGCGCTGGAAGAAGCCTGCACGCGCATCCAGCGCTTCTGCGGCAATCTCCGCTGATTTGCCCTTGCTGAAATGCAGAAGCGGCCGCCTTGAGGGCGGCCGCTTTTTTGTGTCGCGCTTTGACGCGCGCCTTTGCCCGCCGCATTTAGCCGGTTGGCGGTGCGATCTCGTCGAGGCTCTTCTGCCGCGCTTCCGGGCCGAGTCGCGTCACCGACACCGCTGCGACGAACAGCAAGGTGGCGAGACAGCCGAACACCGTGGTGAGGCCCCAGCCGTTCTGCACCCACAGGATGGTCGGCATGATGAATGCGGTGGCCAACCGGCCGACACCCGCGGCCCAGCCGAAGCCCGATGCCCGCGCGTTGGTGGGGAACACCTCGGAGGCGAAAATCTGCATCGAATTGCCGGCGACCTGGACGAAGAAGATCATGATGAAACCGGCCACTATGAGCTGGGTGGCAGTCTCGGCATTGGCAAATACGATCGCCATCAATCCCGCGGCGATGAAAGCGCAGACCGAGGTGACTTTTCGGCCGAATTTGTCGAGCGCATACATCATGAAAAGGCTCGCGCACGGCACGGCGAAGTTCATGGCCAGCGTATATTGCAGCGACTTGGTGATCGAGAATCCCTTGCCGTTCATGATGTTCGGCAGCCAGGCGCCGAGCCCGATGGCAACTCCGAAGAATGCGGTGAAGCAGATCATGCCGGCGACGACGCGGACCGGGAACATGCGGAACACGACGCTGAACGGATCGCTCTTGGTGTCGCTTGCGGCGTCGGTCGACAGCGGCTTGGTCGGCCCGGCAATGCCGAGCTTGCCGAGCACGTCGAGCGCCTCTTTGCCACGGCCGTGCGTCGCCAGATAGCGCGGCGATTCCGGCAGCGTGAAGCGGAACACCCAGACGATCAGCGCGCCGATGCCGATGACGAGCCACACCCCGCGCCACGCATATTCCGGCGTCGTCGCAAGGCTGCCGAACAGCAGCACGACCGCGGTTCCGATCGGCCACACGCAGGCGCCGCCGATGAAGTGGACAATGGCGAGGATGCGGCCGCGAATGCGTTTGGGTGAATATTCGCCGGCATAAGCGAAGGCGAGCGGTTGCTCGGCGCCTAATCCGACACCGGCGATGAAGCGGCAGACGATCAATAAAGTGACGCTGGGCGCGAACGCGCCGAGGATGGTGAAGATGCCGAACAGCAAAAGGTTGAACTGATAGATGAATCTCCGTCCGAAGCGGTCGGAGAATTCGCCCTGGCCGGCAGTGCCAAAAAACAGTCCGAAAATGGTAGCGCTGCCGATGGCCGCAACTTCGGCTCCGGTCGCGAATTTGGACTGCAGGATGAACGGAACCAGCGAGCCGAAGACGGTGAAGTCGATGACGTCGAAGAAATAGCCCGCGGCGATGAGCCCGATGACTTTGCGATGGAGCGGCGAGATTTTCGCATCGTCCAAAGCCGCGCCAACGAAATTCTCGATTGTTTGTGCGCCGGGCGCCGCAGCGCCGATCTGCGCTGCCGTAACAGTCGCCATGCCGTCCTCCCCTTGAAACCCCGTCCGGCCGCTTACGCAGCTCTGTGACGCGCGAGTGTGGAAGGGCGGGGAGGACGTGTCAATGTGGTTAAGACGGCTGTGCCTTGGCAGCCGGTTGTTTCTTATCATGAATGGTAAATGCAGGAGAGCCGGTCAGGCTCAGTTGCAGTTGCCGGCTGCGCTTCGGCTCACCGCCCCTCAAACTGCAGAACGTAAAGCCCGGCGTTCGAATCCGTCACATACATCACGCCTTCCTTATCGACGAAACAGTCGCAGGACTGGACGACTTGCGGCCGGTTCGGGCGCGGATCGTACATGCGCTCGGGGTTCGGCGGTACGAAATAGGCGGTCTCGCGCGGCGCGAACGGATTTTTGATGTCGTAGACGCGCACGCCGGCATTGTGCAGCGTGGCGAAAATATATTGCGAGCTGACAAAGGCGCCGGGGCGGTTCTCCCAGAGATTATGCGGGCCGAAATTGCCGCCCTTTTTGCAGTAATCCGCCTCGTCCGGGACTGGCATGGTGGCGATGCTCACCGGGTTTGCCGGCTCGCGCACGTCAAACATCCAGATGTAGCGGAGCCCGAGCTTGCAATCGGCGAAATTGGCCTCGTCGGCAACGACCAAGAGATTGCGGTCCGGCAGCGGCAAAGGCGAATGGGTGCCGCCGCCGAATGGCGGATCCCAGTTGCGGTGGGACACCATTTTCGGTTTGGCCGGATCGCCGACATCGACAATCGCCAGACCGCCGTCGCGCCAGGCGCTGTAGGCGAGATTGCCGGCGACCAGCGCGTGATGCAGCGCGTAACGCCTGCCCTTGGCCCAGGTCGGCGTTTCACCCCCGCCGGTCCACATGCCGGGCAACCAGAATTTGCCGACGATTTCCGGCCTGGTCGGCTCCTTCATGTCGACGATGGCGAGGATGTGGTCGGAATATTCCGGCAGATGCACCGAGACATAGGCATAGCGTTCGCCGACATACCAAATGCGATGCGGACCCAAGCCGCCCATCGGCAGGAAGGCGATTTCGCGCGGCGCTTCGGGCTTTGAGACGTCATAGATGCGGAGCCCGCTGGTGAATTGCTGGCCTTTTAACGCGTCGCCGGATGTGCCGGTGAAATAGGATTCTTGCGTGACCTGCATGGTCCACACGCTCGGCCCATTGACGGCAAGCAGCAGGTCGCCGTGGGTCTGCAAATGATGCGCCCGCGTATTCGGCGGACAGGGCATGAATTGTACAGGCGTAGGCTTGGTCGGATCGCGCACGTCGATGACGGTGATGCCGTTGGAAAAGCCGTGGCCGATATAGGCGTAGCCGCGATGGACCATGAGCTGCACGCCGTCGCCGCGGCCGCCCTGGTCGCTATGGCCGAGGAATTTGATGTTGCGTGACGCGACGGCGTTCATGAACGGTCCTCCCTATTTCCCTGTTTGATATCATCGTAATCGCCGGTCATGCCCGCGCATAGCCGTTCGAAGAACGGCGTCGCTTTGCCCGCCGATGTCGCGGGCATCCGCGCCTTCGCCGCCGCAACGCCTTAAGACGTGGATGGCCGGGACAAGCCCGGCCATGACGCGCTACAGTATCGCGGACGATGCAGGGAAGAAACGATGGCGAACGAAACTAACTCACACGGCCTGATCGCGGTCGACAAGATGGGCGCGAAGGTTCTGTTCCTCAATCCCAAGACTTATGAAACCGAAGTCGTGCTCGACGGCTTCAAGCGCACCGTGCACGAATTGCTGGTGGTGCCGGCGACCGGCGGCCAACCCGCAATGGCTTATGTGCCGATCTTCGGCGACGGTATTCACGGCCGCAATCCCAATCCGCAGCACGAATTGTGCGTGTTCGATCTCGACAAGCGCGCCCAGGTCGCGACCATCGACCTGTATCCCTATATCGCCCCGCACACGCTCAAGCTCGGGCCTGACGGCTTCATCTATATTACATGTGAGAACTCGGCCGTGGTGGCGGTGGTCGACCGCAAGACCAATAAAGTCGTGGAAGCGATCGATTCCGGCTCGACCAACGGCCACCGCCTGATCATTTCGGCCGACGGCCAGCGCCTCTACACCGAGAACGAAGAAGACGGCGCGGTTTCGGTCATTGATCTGCCGAAGCGTAAATTGCTGGGCAAGATCAAGACGCCGCGCCCGCTTGCCGGTATCGCGATTTCGCCCGACGGCGGCACCGTGGTCGCGGTCGACGATGCGCAGCCGACTTTGTTTCTGCTCGACACGCAGGCCGGCAAGGTCCGCGAGGAGATCGTGCTCAAGGACGTGCCGAAGGCGGCGCAGATCGCGCGCTACGCGCCGGACAACAGTCTGATCGGCGTGACCAGCCTCAACAGCGATACCGTGAGCCTGATCGATCCGTCGTTCAAAGCGCAGACCGCGATCAAAGTCGGCTCGCAGCCGATGGACATGGCCTTCCACGGCGACGAGCTGTTCGTCGCCTGCCAGGGCGACGGTTCGGTGCATATCGTCGACATCCCGAACAAGCGGCACAAAGCAAGCTTCAAGGCCGGCACCGGCTGCGAGTCGCTCGGATTCTTTTAGGGAAGCCCGCGCAAATCGGAGGCAGCAGCGATGCGATATGGTGACAGCGTGCGAGTTAGCTTCGCGCTGATCGGCACTTGGCGGCGGCCGCTTCCCGGCGTTCCTGTTCCTTTAGCTGTATCAAAAGCACAAGCAGCTCATGTGACAATTTCTGCGGCGGCTTGTAGCGCTCGCGTAGTCCTTCGCCGATCATCTCCTGCATGATCCGGTGCAGGGTGATCGGTTCGTCAACGGCATGGTCAACGCAACCTTGGTCCACGCAACTTTCGTCCGTCATTTGCGGATGACCGGTCTTGAGCGCCCCCAGATGATAAATTGGCAAACGGGAATCTGGTTCCCGGTCGGTGGCAAACGCCGGCGCGCCTTCGCGACCGAGCGTGGCAAACACGCGGCACAATTTTGCCCAAAGGAGGCGAGACGCGGCGAATGATCTCGCTTATGATGCCCGCGAAGTGGTCCATAGCGGGCCGGGGCTAAGGAGTAAGAATATGTTTCGTAAGGCTTTTTCGGCCAATTTGGTCGGGTCTCTGGGTGTGGCAGCTCTTGTCGCGGTGCTTGCAGTGCCGGCCAATGCCCAGCCGAGCCGCGTCCAGGTCGGCAAGCTCGCCTGCTCGATTTCGGCGGGCGTGGGCCTTATCGTCGGCTCGCAGCGCAATGTAAGCTGCAATTTCCAGCCCGATGCCGGTCCGCCCGAAGCCTATACCGGCACCATCACCAAAATCGGTCTCGACGTCGGTTTCACCACCGGCGGCGCCATGGTGTGGGGCGTGTTCACCGGCACCAATCGCTATGCCGGCATGCTGAGCGGCACTTATGTCGGCGCGCAGGCGGAAGCGACCGTCGCCGCCGGGCTTGGCGCCAATGCTCTGGTCGGCGGCTCGAACCGTTCGGTGGCGTTGCAGCCGCTCTCGGTTCAGGGACAAACCGGCTTGGATGTCGCCGCCGGCGTCGGCGCGCTGGAGTTGCACTACGCGCAGTAAGAGTCCGCGCGACCCGAAGGCGATTGCCGTCTTTGGCAAAGAACATGCGTAAAAAAACAGGGGCGCGGTGATGCGCCCCTTGACCGCCCCCGCCGCCGCCTGAAACGATAGCCGCCTGATAGGACTTGCAGCCGCGACTTAACAGCGGGTCAGTCCGGGAGGTTGTTGCGGGAGGTTGTCATGGCAACTAACGGCGGCAATGGAAACGGCGCAAACAACGGCGGCAGAGCCGGTGGGCCTCGCTGCATGGCGCTCGTCGGTCCCTTTCAAAGCGGCAAGACGACACTGCTCGAGGCAATACTTGCCCGCACCGGCGCGATTCCGCGCCAAGGCACGGTGGAAGCCGGGAATACGGTTGGCGACGCCAGCAAAGAAGCGCGCCACCACCATATGAGCGTCGAGCTCACCGTCGCCACCACGAATTTCATGGGCGACGCTTATACGTTCCTCGACTGTCCGGGCTCCGTCGAATTCGCCCACGATATGCGCGCGGTGCTGCCGGCGATCGACACCGCCATCGTCGTCTGCGAGATGGACGAGAAGAAGATTCCGCAGCTTCAGCTCATCTTACGCGAGCTCGAAGCGCAAAATGTGCCGCGGCTGCTCTTCGTCAACAAGATCGACAAGGCCGATGCCGGCGTGCACGACGTGCTCAATTTGCTGCAGCCGGCGTCGCGCACCAAGCTCATCCTGCGGCAGATCCCGACCTTCTCCGGCGACATCATCTCAGGCTTTGTCGATCTCGCGCTCGAACGCGCCTTTGTTTACAAGGAGCACGCGCCGTCGGAAGTCGTGCCGCTCGAAGGCGACAGCGTCGACCGGGAAAAGACCGCGCGCTTCTCGATGCTGGAAACGCTCGCCGACCATGACGACGAGCTGATGGAGCAATTGCTCGAAGACATCCAGCCGCCGCGCGACAAGGTGTTCGACGATCTCACCCGCGAATTGCGCGAAGGCATGGTCTGTCCGGTGCTGATGGGAACGGCGACGCGGGCCAACGGCGTGCTGCGGCTCTTGAAAGCGCTGCGCCATGAATCGCCGGGGATCGCCGAGACCGCCAAGCGGCTCGGCGTCAAATCCGGCTATGACGCCGTTGCCTATGCACTGAAAACGCAGAACACGACGCATGGCGGCAAAATGTCGATCGTGCGGATGCTGGCGGGCCAGGCCGGCGACGGCACGACATTGGTGTCGGGTGACGAGGAGGCCGGCCGCGTCGCCGGCACCTTCAAGCTTCTCGGCCAGACCAGCGAAAAGCGTGGGCCGGCGACACTTGGCGAGACGGTCGCCTTCGCCAAACTCGACAAGGCCAAGACCGGCGACACGCTGTCGGCCGGCAAACAACCGCATCCTCCGATCGCCAAGATCGAGCCCTATCCGCCGGTTCTGGCGATCGCGATTTCGGCGAAGGAGCGCAAGGACGACGTCAAGCTCGGCCAAGCACTCAACAAGCTCGCCGAGGAAGATCCCTCGATCGTCATCGTGCACAATCCGGAAATGCACGAGGTGGTGCTGTGGGGGCAAGGCGAAATGCATCTGCGCGTCGCGACCGAGCGCTTAAGCGACCGCTACGGCGTCGCCATCGACAAGCGCACCCCGAGCGTCAATTATCGCGAGACCATTCGCAAGCCGGTAAGCCAGCGCGGCCGGCACAAGAAGCAATCCGGCGGCCACGGGCAATACGGCGACGTCGTCATCGAGATCAAACCGATGCCGCGCGGCGTGGGCTTTACTTTCGAGGATAAGATCACCGGCGGCGTGGTGCCGCGAAATTATATTCCCTCCGTGGAAGAAGGTATCGTCGACGCGCTCAAGCACGGTCCGCTCGGCTTTCCGGTGGTCGATCTGCATGTGGCGCTGGTCGATGGCTCCTATCACACCGTCGACTCCTCCGACATGGCGTTCCGTACCGCCGGCCGCATCGGCATCGTCGAAGGCCTGCCGCAATGCCAGCCGGTTCTGCTCGAGCCGATCTACACGGTCGAGATCGTCTGTCCGAACGACGCCACCGCCAAGATCAATGCGCTGTTGTCGGGTCGCCGCGGCCAGATTCTCGGCTTCGATACGCGTGAAGGCTGGGACGGCTGGGACGCGGTGCGCGCCATGATGCCGGAATCGGAGATCGGCGATCTTATCGTCGAGATCCGCTCAGCGACCGCCGGCGCCGGCACTTTCACCTTCAAATTCGATCACATGGCGGAATTGACCGGCCGCACAGCCGATCAAATCATTGCTGCGCGCCGCGCCGCGGAATAAGCGTTCTTCCGTTCTAGGTAGTGTTCAGGGCTGCCGTGCTGTCTTCCAAATTCTTTAAGTTCCGCGAGGAGCGCTACTGGAGAGGGTCCCTACCTGTCGTGGGCTTTGTAGCCGCTGAAATCGTAAAATCGCTTTGCAGTACAGAGGAAATGATTACAATTTTTGGAGGCTATTTGGAATACGAGGACGTTGGCGGCGGCCAGAGATATCTTGGTGTCTGGGGTGATCGCAAGGTGGGACGGTTTCTCAAGCTGCTACGGGAACGCGGCGCGGCTTTGGAAACCGAAAATCCGTCGCCCAGTCGTTTCCGTCTGAGGCATCGACTTCAGGCTTCCCCATAAATTTGAAGTGAGGCGCTGCCTTCGCGCCCCGGACATGTCACGTCAGACGTTTTGCAGGCCGAGCACGGAAGCGGTATCGGCGCGCACCTGACGCGTCAGTTCGGCGTCGTCGATCAGGGAATGTCCGTAGGACGGAATGATTTGCTGCAGTTTGCTCTTCCAGCCGTCCGATAGCTGCTTGCCAAAGCAAAGCTCGAGCACCTTGATCATGATCGCCGCCGCGGTCGAGGCACCGGGCGACGCACCAAGCAGCGCGACCAGCGAACAGTCGGCCGCGGCAACGATCTCGGTGCCGAATTTGAGAACGCCACCCTTGACCGGGTAGCGCTTGATGATCTGCACCCGCATGCCGGCAACTTCGAGCTTCCAGTCTTTCTGCTCGGCGCGCGGATAGAAAGTGGCCAGCGTGCCGAAGCGGTCCTTGGGCGATTGCACGACCTGTTCCACCAGATATTCGGTGAGGTCGAAATTGTGCAGTCCGACTTCCATCAGCGGCACGATATTGCCGGGCCTGATCGACATGAACAGATCGAGCAGCGAGCCGTGCTTGAGGAATTTGGTCGAGAAGCCGGCATAGGGCCCGAACAGAATGTGACGCTGACGGCCGATGATGCGCGTATCGAGATGCGGCACCGACATCGGCGGCGAGCCGACCGACGCCATGCCGTAGACCTTGGCGTGATGGCGTTTGGCGATGTCAGGGGCGTCGCAGCGCAGCCAGATGCCGCTCACGGGAAATCCGGCATAACCGTAGGCTTCCGGAATTCCCGATTTCTGCAGCAGCGGCAGCGCGCCCCCGCCGGCGCCGAGAAAGACGAATTTGGCCTGCGCCGATACCGAGCGGCCGCTCGTCAGGTCGTGCGCCTCGACGCGCCAGCCGCCCGCATCGCGATGCAGATGCGTGATGTGGTGCGAATAGTGAATGGCAAAGCCGCTCAGCGTCTGCAGATAAGCGATAAGGTTACGGGTGAGCGCGCCGTAATTGACATCGGCGCCGGTGATCATGCGGGTGGCGGCGACGTCTTGATTGACGACGCGCCCTTCCATGACGATCGGGACCCATTCGCTCAAGGTCCGCGGGTCCTCGGTATAATCCATGCCGCGGTAAAGGTGATGTGCGGTCAGCGCGGCGTGGCGTTTCTTGAGAAAGTCGACATGCGCCTTGCCGTGAACAAAGCTCATATGCGGCACCGCATGGATGAACAGATCCGGCGACGCGATCGCCTTCTTGCGGATCAGATAGGTCCAGAGCTGCCGCGACAGGTCGAACTCGGTATTGACCTCGAGCGCCTTGGAGATATCGATGCTGCCGTCGGGGCGCTCCGGCGTGTAATTGAGCTCGCAGAGGGCCGCGTGGCCGGTGCCGGCATTGTTCCAGGCGTCGGAGCTTTCCAGCGCCGCGCCGTCCAGCGTCTCGAAAATCTCGATAGAAAGTGACGGATCGAGCTCCTTGAGAAACACCGCCAAGGTGGCGCTCATGATGCCGGCGCCGACCAGCACGATGTCGGGATTGCCGCTCGAAGGTCCGTTCATGGCGTTGTCTCCGGTTCTTCTGTCTCAGAAGGCGCGAATGTCGCAAAAGAGCGACGCCTCACGTTTTCCGCTGAAACGGCACGGCCGCACCTTGCGCTAGCACGATATAGACGCGCCGCCACGGCTCCTGATCGACCAGCTTCCATTTGTGGCCGCCGCCGCTTGTGTCCTCGGCAAGCAGGATATCGCCGGGGTGCAGAATGAAATGTGCCCCGCCGCGGGTCTCGAAATCGAGCGTGCCGGACAGCGTTATCACCAGTTGCAGCACGGGCGCATCATGCCAGGCAAAACTGCCGCCCGAGGCGGTCTCCTGGAACGATACTGTCGTCACCGGCAATTTGCCGGTCAGCGCGTCGCCGCGCACACCTTGTTCGAGCGCGATGACGCCCTCTTCGAAATGGGAGTTATTGTCGGCTCCGGTCCAAAGGCGCACGCAGCGAATCATGGTCTTGACCTCTCACGGAACGGCACGGGGGCATTATATGCCGTGTTGGCGATGATGTCGTCGAATGCGAATGTTATCACCGCGGCCGTCCACCGTGTTCCCGCTGTTTTACCGTGCAAACGTAAAAACAAAATATTGAATTTGATGAGCAGCAATTCTCTCATGGAGAGGGTTGCTGATTTTGCTTAGGATTGCGTTGATAAAGTTTTTCCGAATCAGCTTTAGATGCACGCCGAGTGAATGCAAGCCGAGCCTCCCGGGCTATGATCGCCGGATAGGCCAATGAATCAAAAATTGCGAACGGACCGTCACTTCAGGAGAGTCAAATGAGTGTTTTTCGCACGGAGACCGACAGTCTCGGCGAGGTGCGTGTTCCCGCCGACAAGTTGTGGGGCGCGCAGACGCAGCGCTCGCTCGAACATTTCAGCATCGGCAAGGATATAATACCGCGGGAAATGATCAGGGCTTATGCGATCCTGAAAAAAGCTTCCGCCAATGCCAATTACGCCGCCGGCCGGCTCGACGGCAAAATCCACGAGCTGATCGTCAGGGTCTGCGACGAGATACTCGCCGGGCAGCACGACATCATGTTCCCGCTGCACGTGTGGATGACCGGCAGCGGCACGCAATTTAACATGAACCTCAATGAGGTGATCTCGAACCGTGTGAGCCAGCTTGCCGGCACGCCGCTTGGCAGCAAGACGCCGGTGCACCCCAATGATCACGTCAACATGTCGCAATCCTCGAACGACACGTTTCCGTCGGCGATGTATATCGCCGCCGCCATCGGGGTGAAACGACACCTCATCCCGTCGGTGCAAGCGTTGCATGATTCCATCGCCGCAAAGGCAGCCGAATGGGATGACATCATCAAGATCGGCCGCACCCATATGCAGGATGCGACGCCGCTGACACTTGGCCAGGAATGGTCCGGCTATGCGGGCATGCTCGCGGACGATCTCGATCGGCTCGAAGATTGCTTGAAGACTGTCTACCACTTGGCTTTGGGCGGCACCGCCGTCGGCACCGGCATCAATGCCGAGCCAGGCTTCGCCGAAGCCGCCGCCGTCGAGATCGCCAAGCTGACCGGGCTGCCCTTCATTACCGCGCCGAACAAATTCACGGTGCAGGGCTCCCACGATGCGCTGGTACAGTTGTCCGGCACGCTGCGCACACTTGCGGTGTCGCTCTACAAGATTGCCAACGACATTCGACTGTTATCTTGCGGTCCGCGGGCCGGCTTCTATGAGCTTCTGATTCCGGAAAACGAGCCGGGCTCTTCCATCATGCCGGGCAAGGTCAATCCGACGCAATGCGAGGCGCTGACCATGATCGCGGTGCAGGTGATGGGCAATGACGTCGCGACCGGTTTCGGCGGCGCCAGCGGCTATCTGGAAATGAACGTCTACAAGCCGCTGATGATCTATAACGTCATGCATTCGGTCACCGTCATGACCGACGGCTGCGACAATTTCAGAAAATTCCTGGTCGAGGGCACCAAGCCGAACCTGAAGAAGATCAAGGGCGACCTCGATCGCTCGCTGATGCTGGTGACGGCGCTCGTGCCGGTGATCGGCTACGACAAGGCCTCCAACATCGCGCATTACGCCATGGAGCATGACGTCACACTGAAGGCGGCGGCGCTGAAGCTCGGCTTCGTCACCGAGGCCGACTTTGACCGCATCGTCGATCCAGCCAAGATGGTCAGGCCCTATGTGGCGAGTTGACGATGTTGCGAGCTGAAGGCGGCGGGTGAAGCGATGCAGCTGTTCAAATACGACAAACTCTCCGCCTGGGATGTCGCTTATGCCGTCGACATGGCGATCGCCTGCCTGATCACCTATTGGATCATGGTGGCGTTGCATTCCCGGTTCAGCTTCGGATCATCCTCCGAGGTGGTCGGAACTTTGTGGGCGATTGTCTCCACCGTCTATGTGTTTCGCGATACCCGCGCCAGTTCGGTGTCCGCAAGTGTCGGGCGTGTCATCGCCACGGTGGTCAGCTTCGTGCTGTGCTTGATCTATCTTTTGCTGTTTCCGTTCACGCCGGTCGGGCTTGTAGCGGTTCTCGCCTGTGGCACGCTGATCATGATGGTGCTTGGCCGGCGCGACGAAATCGGCCTCACCGGGGTCACGACTGCCGTCGTTATGCTGGTCGCCGCCGTCGATACGCAGAACGCGTGGCATCAGCCGCTGCTGCGGCTCATGGACACCATGATCGGGATCGCGGTCGGCATGTCGTGCAAATGGATCGCCTCATTTGTATTTTTCAAAATCGTCGGCGAAGAAGTGCGCTAGCGCTTTTGCCGCTCGATTTATCTGCAATGGAGACCTGTAAATGCCAGCCTATTGGGTCGCGCGTTCCAAGATCAACGATCCGGTCGAGTACAAGAAATATACCGACCTGGTGCCGGGTATCATCGCCAAGTTCGGCGGCAAGGTTCTGGCGCGCGGCGGCAAATTCCAGATCATGGAAGGGCCGGACAAGTTTCAGCGCTTCGTGGTGATCGAGTTTCCGACTTTCGAGCAGGGCGTCGCCTGTTTCACCTCGAAGGAATACGACGCCGCGGCGGCGTTCCGCAGGAGCGGCGCCGGCGAAGTCGAGACCATCATGGTCGAAGGCGGCGAGGCGACGAAATAAGCGGCGGTTACGGCTCTAGCCCGCCTTGATATTGGCGAACTTGATCACCTTGGCCCATTTGTCGGTCTCGTTGGCGATGAGCTGACCAAACTCTTGCGGCGATTTCGGCATCGGCACGCCGCCGAGATCGGAGAGGCGCGTCTGCATCTTCGCGTCGGCGAGCGCGGCATTGATTTCCTTGGCGACGCGATCGAGGACTTCCGGCGGCGTATTCTTGGGCGCGCCGATGCCTTGCCAGGCAAAGGCTTCGTAACCCGGCACGAATTGCGACACCGGCGGCAGATCGGGCAGCACGGAAAGCTTGTCGGCGCTCGACACCGCAAGCGCCTTGAGCCGCCCGGCGCGGATATGGTCGATCGACAGGATCACCTGATCGAACATCACCTGCACCTGGCCTTCGAGCAGATCGGTGATCGCCGGCGCGTCGCCGCGATAGGGCACATGCAGCATGTTGACCCCGGTCATCATCTTGAACAGTTCGCCGGCGAGATGCGGCGTCGAGCCGACGCCGCCCGAGGCCATGTTGAGCTCGCCCGGATGCGCCTTGGCATAGGCAATGAGTTCAGGCACCGAATTGACCGGCAAGGACGGATGCACCACCAGCACCTGCGGATTGCGGTCGATGCCGCCGATCGGCGCGATGTCGCGTACCATGTCGAAATCCGGCGCCGGATTGAGCATGGCGTTGATGACGTTCGGATTGGCTATGAACAAGAGCATGTAGCCGTCCGGCGCCGCGCGGGCGACGGTTTCGGCGGCGATGCTGTTGCCGGCGGCGCCGCGGTTCTCGACCACGATCGGCTGGCCGAGCCGCTCCTGCACCATGGCGGCGGTGAGGCGCGCGATGATGTCGGCGGTGCCGCCGGCCGGAAAGCCGACGATCAGATGCACCGGCCGCGACGGATAAGTGTCGGCGCGGGCGTTGCGGATGACGGCCGGCAGCGCGAGCGCGCTTCCGGCCAGGCTGAGGAATTGACGGCGCTGAAGCTTTGTCATGGCGCGGCACCTTATATATCCGGCCCGCGCCGCATGAAAGCGTCTTGGCGTCGGCGCCTCAGCCAAAAAGGCATAGGTCGCCGGGTCGAAAAGATCATGCTCAATGAAGGATTTACGCCGTGGCCGCGCCGCCGCGGCCACTTTGCCGCAGTTCTATGCGCCAGCCACTATGCTGCAACTCTCGGCTCGCCGCCGCCGGGCGGTGGAACGGGCACGCCGTCCGCAGAGTATTCGTTAAGCTTATTTCGCAACGTGCGGATGGATATGCCGAGCACATTCGCCGCATGCGTGCGGTTGCCGAGGCAATGTTTGAGCGTTTCCAGGATCAGGTCGCGCTCGACCTCGGCGACGGTGCGGCCGACGAGCACGCGCGAGACCTGTTCGGCGGCAAGCGCGGCATGGGCTACGGCCGGCGCGTTCTTTTGCTGGTCGAGCCGGACGCCGTCCGGCGTGAGGATCGCTTCCGAGCCGATTTCGTCGCCGCTCGCCATCAGCACGGCGCGGTGCATGGTGTTTTCAAGTTCGCGGACATTGCCGGGCCAGTAGTTCAAGGTCAGCGTGCGGCGCGCCTCTTGCGACAAAGGCCGACCCGGAACGCCGTTCGCCACGGCATATTTCTTGATGAAGTACTCGGCAAGTTCGAGCACGTCGGCCGGCCGTTCTCGCAAGGGTGGGATTTTCAGGTTCACGACATTGAGTCGGAACAGCAGATCCTCGCGGAACGTGCCCTCGCGCACCGCCTCGGCGAGGTTGCGATTCGACGTCGCGATGATGCGGATATCGATCGGCACCGGCCGGGTGCCGCCGACGCGGTCGATCACGCGTTCCTGGATGGCGCGCAGGAGCTTGGCCTGCAGCCGCACGTCGATTTCGGAAATCTCGTCGAGCAGCAGCGTGCTGCCATTGGCCTCTTCGAACTTGCCGACACGGCGTGCGATGGCGCCGGTGAACGAGCCTTTCTCATGGCCAAACAGTTCGGATTCCAGCAGCGTTTCCGGAATAGCGGCGCAGTTGACGCAGATCAGCGGCTTCTTCGAGCGGCCGGACCGGGCATGGACATAGCGCGCCAGGACTTCCTTGCCGGTGCCGGATTCGCCGGTGATCAGCACGGAAGCTTCGCTCGCGGCGATCTGCTGGGCCAGTTTCACCACGCGCGCGAGCGCGTCGTCGCGATAGATCAGATCGCGCGAATCGTCGGCCACGGCGGCGAGCACGGCCGCAATCAATTCGGCGTCAGGCGGCAGCGGGATATATTCTTTGGCGCCGGCATGGATCGCGGCGACGGCGGCGCGGGCATCGGTCGCGGTGCCGCAGGCGACGATCGGGGCGTGGATGCGTTCGGCCTCGAGCGAAGCGACAAGCTCGCGGATATTGAGCGCGACATCGACCATCAGCAGGTCGGCGCCGCGACCCGAGCGCAGCACGGCGAGCGCCTGGCTGTTGTCCGCGGCATGGGTGACGAGCGCGCCCTTGTCCATCGCGATCTTGGTCGCGGTGGTGAGCTGGCCGTTAAGTGAGCCGACGATCAGAAGGCGCATGAGAAGTCTCCGGTCCTAGGTCTCTCTACTCGCCGCAACGCGGCGAGGCCGACGAATGTTGATGTTTGATGCCGCGGTTCGTGCCGCATGATTACCGATCGGCCTTGATGATTTCCGTCATGGTGACGCCGAGCTTTTCTTCCACCAGCACGACTTCGCCGCGGGCCACCAGACGATTGTTGACATAGATGTCGATTGCTTCACCAACCTTGCGGTCGAGTTCGAGCACGGCGCCGGGGCCGAGCTTGAGGAGATCGCCGATATCCATTCTCGCCCGGCCGAGCACGGCCGACACCTGGACCGGCACGTCGAACACCGCTTCGAGTTCCGAAGCGATATGGCTGACCGGCCCGTCGGCCGCCGCCACAGACGGCGAGTCGACTTGCGCCTCGCCGGCTTCAAGATTCGGCAGCGGGACTTTGTTGTCGTCGTCCTCACTCATCGTGACCTCCTAAAACTCATTTTCGAGCAAGTCGTGCCCGCTCGGTCGGCTGCTATGCGGCTCGGCTTGTGGCTCAGCTTGCGGCTCGAAGTGCAACTCGGCCTGGAACTCGGTTAGTAAATCGGTTTGCGGCTCTGGCGGCGGCGCGGACTGGTCCGCAGCGCTCGCCGGCGCCGCTTGCCTTTGCGGTGCGCTGCGGCGCGGATCGGGGCCGGCAAGACTGCGGCGCGCGCCGATATAGCCGGTCACTGCGTCGCCGATCACGGCATCGGTTGCGGCGTTGTCGCGGTTGACGCCGCCGTCGGCCCATTCGATCCGGCAATCGCCGACGGCGACGTCGGGCTCGGCAAGCACCACCAGGCGGCCTTCGAAACTGCGAGCGCGGGCGATGTCCTCGAGCTGTTCCTTGGCCGTGGCATAGACCGCGTCGTTGACGCGCACGACGACATGCGGCGCGGCGACGAGCTGGCGGAAACAATCGCTGGCCAGCGCCGCGATTTCGGCGAACGGCTCGCCTGCGACCAAGGTCGGCGCGAGCTTGCGCGCCACCGCGACCGCGACTTCGACTGCTTCGCACTCGAGCCGCGCCTCGATCGCCTGCAGCGCCTCGTTCGCCGCCGCCATGCTCTTGGCGACGTTGTCCAAGGTCGCCGCAATCCGGCGATTGACCTCGACTTGCGCGTCGTTCTGGCCCTGCGCATAGCCGCGCTTGAAGCTTGCGGTTTCGACTTCGGCCAGCTTCACCTGATGTTCGGCGAGCGTGACCATCGGCTCGACGGGCTTGCGCGGTCCCCCGGCGAAGTCGGTGTCGAACATGAATTTGGTGGGTGCTGTCATCCGCATCGCCTCAGTAAATCAGCTCTTCTTCGCCGCGCGACTTGGAGATGACGATCTCGCCCTTGGCCGCGAGATCCTTGGCCAGATTGACCAGGAGCCCCTGTGCGTCGTCGACATCGCGCAGCCGCACCGGGCCCATCGCCTGCATGTCGTCGAGCAGCATCTTGGCGGCGCGCGACGACATGTTTTTGAGGAAGAACTGACGCACCGGCTCGGCGGCGCCCTTGAGCGCGATGCCGAGCTTGTCCTTCTCGACATGGCGCATGAGGGTCTGCGCCGAGCCGGTATCGAGCTTGGTCAGGTCGTCGAAGGTGAACATCAGCGTCTTGATGCGCTCGGCGCTCTCGCGGCTGTCTTCTTCCAGCGCGGTGAGGAAGCGCGTTTCGGTCTGGCGGTCGAAATTGTTGAAGATTTCCGCCATCACTTCGTGCGCGTCGCGGCGGCGGGTCTGCGACAGGTTTGACATGAATTCGGTGCGCAGCGTGCTCTCGAGGCGTTCGAGGACCTCCTTCTGCACCGACTCCATGCGCAGCATGCGGTTGACGACATCGAGCGCCAGGTCTTCGGGCAGAATCGAGAGCACGCGCGCCGCATGTTCCGGCTTGATCTTCGACAAGACCACCGCGACGGTCTGCGGGTATTCGTTTTTCAGATAATTGGCGAGGACCTCTTCCTGAACGTTGGAGAGCTTCTCCCACATGTTGCGGCCGGCGGGGCCGCGGATTTCCTCCATGATATTGCCCACCCGTTCGGGCGGCAGGTATTGCTGCAACAGCCGTTCGGTCGCCTCGTAATTGCCCATGATGGCGCCGGAGGCCGACATCCGCGACACGAATTCGAGCAGCAGATTTTCGACCAGTCCGGCTTCGATCGTGCCGATGGTCGACATCACGACGGAAATCTGGCGCAGCTCTTCGTCGTCGAGCAGGTTCCAGACGCGGGAGCCGTGCTCTTCGCCAAGCGCGAGCATCAGGATCGCCGCGCGCTCGGGGCCCGTCAGCTGACGTTTTTGCGCGCCCTCGGGAAGATTGCTGGCGAGGTGCGCCAACAGGCCCGCGACTTCCTGGGCGGCGGCAGGGTCGGGAGTTTTGGCGGGTGTGTCGGACGTTTCGGCCATGGATGCGATCAGGCTGCCGGCATTTCATGCAGCCAGTGGCGGATGATGGCGACGGTTTCTTCGGGGTTCTTGTCGGCGAGTTCGCCGACCTTCTTGACGGATTGGGCGTGAACCTGGCCTTGGATCTGGGCGATATCGATCATCTTGGCGGCCATACTGGGCTCGGCGGCCTTGCCCGGGTCGACCTCGCCCGAGGCAGCTAGCGCGCCGACCGTTCCGGGAATGACCTCCATGCCGTTCTTCATGAGCCTCGGCTCTTCCGCCGTCACGATGCGCCGCACCAAAGGCCGCACGACAAAGAGCAGGACGACGAGGCCGAGCACGCCCATCACCGCCATTTCGATGGCGCGCATGATGTCGTCCTTGGTGAAATGCATCGTTTCGAGCCAGCCGGTCGGCTGCGGGATGATCATGGTCGGCGTTTCGGCAAAGCGCAGATTGACGACGTCGACCTGATCGCCGCGCTTCTGATCGAAGCCGATCGCGGAACGCACCAGCGTCCCGATCTGATCGAGTTCGTCCTTGCTGCGCGGCTGGTAGGTGATATCGCCCTTGTCGTCTTTGCCGTAGGTGCCGTCGACCAGCACTGCGACGGAGAGCCGGTTGACGCGGCCGCCTTCGATCACCTCGGTCTTGGTGGTGCGCGAAATCTCGTAATTGACGATTTCTTCCGACTTCCGGCTTTGGTCGCGCGGCGCGGCATCGGCCGGCGGCTTTGGATTGGCGCCGGGCAATTCATTGCCGACAGTGACCTGCTGATTGTTTTCACCGTTGGAGTTGGTCTCCTCGCGGGTCTGGCTCGAGCGGATAACGCGGCCGTCGGGGTCGAATTTGTCCGAGGTCTGGGTGATGCGGTTGAAATCGAATTCGGCATTGACCTGCACGCGCGAATGTCCGGGACCGACGACCGAAGACACAATCGTCTCCACCTGCTGCCGCAGGCGCTTTTCATAAGACGCCTGCCGCTCGTCGGCGCTGACGTCGCTGCCGGTCTGGCTATCGGTGGCGCCGTCCGCCAAAAGCTGGCCCTGCTCGTCGACGATCGAGATGCGCTGCGGGCTTAGGCCGTTGACCGCGGTGGCGACCAGATGGCGGATAGCGCGTACCTGCGCCGGATCGAGCGAGCCGCGCACTTTGAGCACGATCGAGGCGGATGGGTCGATCTTGTCGCGCGAGAATAATGGCCGCTCGGGCATGACCAGATGCACGCGTGCCGCCTCGACGCGGTCGAGTCCCTGGATGGTGCGGGCAAGCTCGCCTTCAAGCGCGCGGAGACTATTGATGTTCTGAACGAAGCTCGTGGTGCCGAGCGCATCCGACTTGTCGAAAATCTCGTAGCCGACGCCGCCGCCCTTGGGCAGGCCGCTTTCGGCCAGCGTCATGCGCAGCCGCGCCACGCGGTCGGCCGGCACCATGATGATATTGCCGTCATTGCGCAGCTGGTAGGTGACGCCCTGGCGGTCGAGCTCTTTGGCGATGGCAGCCGAATCTTCGAGCGGCAGGTCGGTGAACAGCGGCGTCATTTGCGGAGTTGTGACCCGCATGATGACGAAGGCGAAGAAGCCGACCAGAGCGATAGTGACGGCGGACATCGCGGCGATGCGCGGACCGCCGAGCGTTTTCGCGAACTCGATTAGACTTTGCACCGAGCCTTCCCCCGCGGAGCGAAGCGACGCATCGCCTCTCACTCGGCAAGATTTGCCCGGTTGATGGTTAGCGCCCGGTTAATAAATCGGCCGGGGCGCAGAAAAGCGTCGCGACCGGTCAAACCGGCGCCGTCAAACCCGCCAGATCCATTAAGCGAACGTTACTGGCGGTACTGCTGAATGCGGGTCGTACGGAGGCCGGCAAGGCCATGCTGGTCGATCGAATATTGCCAGGAGAGGAATTCCTCGACCGTCAGCGTGTAGCGGCTGCACGCTTCTTCGAGCGACAGCAATCCGCCGCGAACGGCGGCTACTACTTCCGCCTTGCGGCGGATGACCCAACGTTTCGTCCCCGGCGCCGGTAGATCGGCAATCGTCAGGGGCGAACCGTCCGGCCCGATCACGTATTTAACCCTCGGGCGATGGGCTTCGGTCATAGCAACTCTCACCAACTCGACTACTCACAGAGGGCGACCATACGCATGCCCACTTAAAATTTACCTAAGCGAAGCGCGCAATTAGGGGCAATCGGCCGTTCCGGTGGCGAGAAACAGCATTTTTGGCGATGCGAAAGCACGTTTCGGCACGGGAACAATCCGATTCGCGGCCCGACCCGACGAAAAGCGCAGTCCGCGGCTAGATCAGCGAGTTCGCGGCTAGATCAGCGAGTTCAGAGTGCTCAGCGCCGAATTGATGCTGCTCAAGGTCGAGCTCAGCGCAGTGCTCGTGCTGCTATTGACCCCCTGGACGGCGCTCATCGCGTAATCCTGTCCGCCGACGATGAGCTGCGGCGGGTTCTGGGTCAGGTCGACGCCGGTGACGGTTCCCGTGACCTGCGGGGTGACCGTGACCGCCTGGCCGGTGGCGCTCGTTGCGGTGACCGCGATCGTGTACTGGCCGGCTGGCCAGGTCTGGCCGGTATTGCCGGTGCCGTTCCAGGTAAAGGCGTTGCTGCCGGCATTGAGCGAGGTGGATCCGGTGTAGACGACGGTGCCGCTCGAATTGGTGATCGTGACCTGGCCTGTCGCCGGTCCTGCAGAATTCAGATTCCAGGACGCAGGCGCGCTCGACGTCAGAGCCGAACTCGAGGCGTTGAGTGTGACATTGGAGCCGATCATCTGCATGGCCGAGGTCGCTTCGCTGGTCTGCTGCAGCGAGATCAGCGTCTGCATATTGGAGTTCATGTCCACTTGCTGCTGCACCGAAGCGAACTCGACCAATTGCTGAGTGAACTGATTGGTGTCGAGCGGATCGAGCGGATCCTGGTTCTGCAGCTGCGTGGTGAGCAGCGTCAGGAACGAGTTGAAGTTGCCGGCGAGCTGGTCGAGGCTCGAATTGGCCGCGTTCGACGCGGTCGAACTGCTCGAATTCGTCGTGCTGTTGGCCGTAGTGTTCGTCGTGTTGTTCGTGACACCGGTGGTCATGATCCGTCCTCACACAAAGACTTGTTGCCGGCCCGTCTGGGCCGCCGTTCACACGCGAATATCGAGCCCGCCGCGCAGATTCAGGCGCGAATAGATCTGCGACGTGTCGACCGATGACAGGCTCGAATCGGGAATGACGATCTGCTGCGTGTTCGACTGCGCGTTGTTGCCGTTCTGTCCGAAATTCTGGTTCTGCTGC
Source organism: uncultured Alphaproteobacteria bacterium (assembly GCA_963746715.1). Lineage (GTDB taxonomy): Bacteria > Pseudomonadota > Alphaproteobacteria > Rhizobiales > Xanthobacteraceae > BOG-931. Next base: position 936,899 of record CAVVCW010000015.1, read on the forward strand.
TGTTGGCCGGCAAAAGACTGATCGCGCAGCGAGAACTGCATGGCGTTGTCGGATGTCTTCAGCCCCGCCTGTTCAAGCGCCTGCTGGAGCTGCGGCTGCTGGCTCTGCAATAGATTGAGCGTGTCCGGACGGTCGGCGGTGATATGGGAGGTCACTTGGCCGCTGCTGTCGACGTTAAGTTGTACTTCGATGTGGCCGAGTTCCGGCGGATCGAGGCGGATGTCGAATTGGCTCGAGCCGGCCTGCGCGCGCGAGGCGATGGCGACGGGAAGGCCCGAGATCGATACGGTGGGCGTGGTGGCGCTGGTCGCAGTTGTTGCGGCCGTGCTTTGCGGTGCCGTGGCGGCGACGTTGGCCGTGGCGAACCCCACCGTGGGGACCTCGCCAGCGGCGGTCTTGGTCGCGGCCGTGGTTTGCGAAACCTGTCCCGTAGTGTCCGCCGATCCGGTCGCGCCCAAGCCGTCGCCATGCGCGGTAATGATCGTCGTGCTGGCCTGAGCGGTCGCATCGTCCGGCGTTGCTGCGGTTTGGTTCAGCGCCTGCTGGAAATTAGCTGGAACTTGCGCGCCGTCGGCTGTCGCGTCCGGGGTTTGTGCGGCAGAAGGCGCGGTTCCGGCATTCGCCGTGTCGTTCGTGGCCGTAGCGCCGGCCGAAGCGGTGTCGGCATTCGTCGTATTATTGGCGTTCTGTGCGGCGCCGGCGTCTTCGCTGCCGGTCCGCGACGTGACGATCTGCGCCCGCGCCTTGGTTTGTGCGCCGATGGCGATATTGGAGGCGGCAGTTCCGCTTGAGCCCGGCGTCGAGTCGATGACGCTGTTGGCGACAATGACCGTTGCTACGGGTGTAGGCGCGCTGGTCGCGGCGTCGGCGGACGAGCTTGCCGCCGTCTGTGTCGCGTCGGTCGCGGCGCTGTCGGATTGATCGCTGTTGGAATCCTTGGACTTCTTGGCCGGTCCCGATTGGCCCGGCGCTGCCGCATCGGTGTTTTGCGCATTCGCGGCCGCGGCCACGGTTGCCGCCGCGGTGGCATCGGCATCGGCGGCGGCCGGTTGCGTTGTATTGCCCTGCGCCGGCGTGCCGTTGGCTTGGCTGTTCGGATCCGTCGCGTTTGGGTCCTGATTCGTCGGCGGTGCTGCGGTCGTGGCCGTCTTCGATGTTGCCGGAGCCGACGTCGATGGTTTGTCGCCACTCGTATTCGCGGCAGATGAATTGGTGCCTTTGGACGAGGAGCCGGTCGCTGCGGCGCCCGGCTGCTGTGTGCCGCTGCCGTTGCCTGCATTCGCGCCGGAGGAGGAATTTGCGCTGTTGGTATTTCCCGGGGGCTGCGTCGGCGGCGACGATCCGTTCGTTGTGCTAATGGCGGCGCTCGACGTGCCACCGCTGCTATTGTCGCCGTTTCCGCCGGAGCTTTGGCTGCTATCGCCGCTTGAAACGGCCGCCGGACTCTGTGGTGGGGCAGGCGGCGGACTCGGCGCGACCGGAACATTATTAGTAGTGGGGCTCATCACCCCGGCATCGAGCAAGGCCGCGAAGGGCTGCGCGCTGACATTCTGATTCTGCGCGGATGCCGCGGCCGAAGGCGATGACACCGCGGTGGAAGCGCTGGGTGATACACTCGGCACGCTTGGCACTGTGGGAACTCCGGGAAACGGCATTAGTAATAGTCTGCTTGCAACCGGCGGGCCATCGGGCCGTGTATAAAAAACATAATAAATTCAATGACTTAATATCATGGGGGCTGGCTCCTGACGGCAAGCTTTACGCGGCGGTCGGCAAATTTTGCCCCATTTCCCCGTAAAACGTGGCTTTCCCCGCCGATTTCCGTCGGGTAGGGGGTAGCGTGCAGCGGGTGAAATGAGCCCCCGGCTATTTGCCCGAGGCATAGCGAAGCACCGGCACGCCCCCTATAGTAATGGCCGATCAACGCGATGCTTGAGGACAGAAACACGGCCGCGAAGGCCTGCTGAATGCGTCATGCTGGACAGTCCATGCTGAATCTATTGGACATCGAGGGTCGGCCGGCCGAAACCCGGGTCGTCGTCGCCATGTCGGGCGGCGTCGATTCATCGGTGACCGCGGCGCTTTTGGCCGATGCCGGCTATGACGTGGTCGGCATTACGCTACAGCTCTACGACCATGGCGCGGCGACCCACCGCAAGGGCGCCTGCTGCGCCGGGCGCGACATCCACGACGCCCGCGCCGTCGCCGAGCGCATCGGCATTCCCCATTACGTGCTCGACTATGAAGACCGCTTCAAGGAAGCGGTGATCGACCGCTTCGCCCAGAGCTATGTCGCGGGCGAGACGCCGGTGCCGTGCGTCGAATGCAATCAGTCGATCAAGTTTCGCGATCTGTTGCAGACCGCGCGCGATCTCGGGGCCAAGGTTTTGGCGACCGGCCATTACATCGCCTCGCGGGCGCTGCCGGGCGGCGGCCGCGCGCTTTATCGCGCGCGTGAAGCCGAGCGCGACCAGAGCTATTTCCTGTTTGCGACCACGCGCCCACAACTCGATCTGCTGCGCTTTCCGCTCGGCGAGCGTAGCAAGGCGGAAACGCGGGAGCTTGCCCGCCGCTACGGTCTTGCCGTCGCCGACAAGCAGGACAGCCAGGATATCTGCTTCGTGCCGACTGGCCATTATGCGCAGGTGATCGAGCGGCTGCGGCCGGGCGCATCCGGGCCCGGCGACATTGTCGATCTCGACGGTCATGTGCTCGGTCAGCACGACGGCATCATTCATTTCACCATCGGTCAGCGCCGTGGTCTCGGCATTGCCGCCGGCGCGCCGCTTTATGTGGTGCGGCTCGACGCCAATTCGCGTCGCGTCGTGGTCGGCCCGCGCGAGGCGCTGCGAACGCGCCGCATCCGCCTGCGCGACATCAATTGGCTCGGCGACGGCACGATTGAAGACGCGATCGCGCGGCATCCCGAAATTTTCGTCAAAGTGCGCTCGACGCGCGCGCCGCAGCCGGCCTGGCTGCATTCTGATGCCTCGGGCATCGAAGTCGAATTGACCGGCGGCGAAGACGGCGTGTCGCCCGGCCAGGCTTGCGTGTTCTACGATGCGGCCGAAGGCCAGGCGCGCGTGCTCGGCGGCGGCTTCATCGCCAGCACCGTCGCCGCCGCGCAAGGCTTGAGCAAGCCCGACGCCGAATTGGCCGCGGCGGCCGCATTGCGTTGAACCCTGTTCGCGTGTTGTCGCATTGAGGCTTTGCTACGGGGGCGACTTTGGGGGCGGACCTCGATAAGGACGGCGTCGCCAAAGCCTATGCACGCTGGGCGCCAGTCTACGATTTCGTGTTCGGCGCCGTCTTCGATCGCGGACGCAAGGCCTCGATCGCCGCGGCCGAACGCATCGGCGGCCGGATCCTCGAGGTCGGAGTCGGCACCGGCCTGTCGCTCCCCGATTATTCCCGGTCGAATCGGCTGACCGGCGTCGATCTCTCGGCGCCGATGCTGCGCAAGGCCAAGGTGCGCGTCGCCGAGCTTCGGTTGACCAATGTCGACGGTCTCGCGGTGATGGATGCGCAGAACCTCGGCTTTCAGGACGAGTCGTTCGACGTCGTTGTCGCGCAATATGTCATCACTACGGTGCCTGACGCCGAGGCGACGCTCGACGAGTTCGCGCGTGTCACCAGGCCTGGCGGCGAGATCGTTCTGGTCAATCATCTTGGCGCAGAAGACGGTTTTCGTGCCGCCTATGAGAGCGCTTTTGCACCGATTGCGCGCCGGCTCGGCTGGCAAGTTGGCTTTCGCTGGGCGCGGCTCGAACAATGGGCCGCGCACCACGGCGGGGTGAAGCTCATCGAGCGGCGGCCGATGCCGCCGCTCGGGCATTTCTCGCTGGTTCGGTTCGGCAAGTTCGGCAGCGGCGCGAATTGAGTGCTGGGCTAGCCGCGCCGCTCCGCTTCCCAATGGCCCGAACACGCCGAAGTCGACGAACGACCGCTCCAATGGCCATCGCCATAGTCGCCGGCGAGACGGCCGGAGCCATTGGCAGATTGCCCGCCGGCGCTGACGCCGACGCTGACATTGCCGCGCGCATCGACATGCCCGGAGACGCTGAACGACGGGTCGTCGTAGGACACGCGGCCATCGGCAATCCGCAGCGCATAGCGATAGGCGCGATCGCAGCTGCCGGAGTCGGTCACGATGAGGACGCTCCAGGTGCCGTCATAGGGGCCGCGGGCGAACGCCTCAGGCGTGCTGCCAGGCAGGGCTAAAAATGCGGCGCCAAGCACGCCGGCCGCCAAAGTCGCCTTTAAAATGCTGAGTTTTTCGATGGCCATGCCTGTCTCCAAGGTTATGCGAACAATGTTATGCGAATCGCGTTGTCGCCGCGCAATTTAGGCTCTTTATGTTACTTTCCGCCTGACCCGGCTCGACCTTGCCTGGGGTCTTGGAAAGACCGGAAAACTACCCTAAATCTTGCCCCGCCGGCGCCGGATTCAAGGCCTATCGGGCCTTCATCGGCCGGTCCCATCTCATCTGCGATGGCGGAGTAGCTCAGTTGGTTAGAGCAGCGGAATCATAATCCGCGTGTCGGCGGTTCGAATCCGTCCTCCGCTACCAGCCTTTCAAGTATCTGCCACCCGCCTTTGACGCGCCCGGTTCGCCGGCGTTGCTGCTACGCTGCGCACAAGCCAAGCCGGGAGGATACATGCCAGATCATATAATGACGCGCCGCGTGGCGTTGGGCGCGGGAGCCGCCGGGATCACGATGCTGAGTGGGACGCAGGCGAGGGCCCAAGCCGCGACGCGCAAGACATTCGTACTCGTCCACGGCGCCTATCATGGCGGCTGGTGTTGGCGGCGCACCGCCGACATTCTCGAGAGCCATGGCCACAAGGTCTATGCGCCGTCGCTGACCGGCAATGGCGACCGCTCGCATCTTCTGAGCAAGGACATCAATCTCGACACCCAGATCACCGACATCGTCAATCTGGTGAATTGGGAGGACCTCAAGGACATCTGTCTTGTGCCGCATTCCTACGGCGGTTGGCCGTGCTCGGGCGCGCTCGAGCAGATCCACGGTCGTGTCGCCTCCATTGTCTGGCTCGACGCGTTCAAGCCGAAGGACGGCGAGAAAGGCACCGACTACATATCGGAATTCAGCCGCAAGGCCATGGAGGAGGCGGTCGCGCGCGGCGAGCCCGGCCGCAAGCCGCCGCCGGCGAAGACATTTTCAAAGAGTGAGAAGGATTACGCCTGGATCGACTCGAAGTTGACGGAACAACCGAACGGCCCGGCGCTGCAGACGATCAAGCTCACCGGAAAGCGCGACGCGATCGCGAAGAAGACCTATATCCGCGCGCCGCAATATCCGCAGGCTGCCTTCGACAAAGCGTTCGCCGAATGCAAGGCCGATCCGTCGTGGCAGACATTTGTCAACGACACCAGCGGCCACGACGTGATGATCGATCAGCCGGAATGGCTGGCGGATGTGCTGCTGAAAGCGTCGTAGCTGAAGCATTTCTATCAGTGCCGCGTCGCGCTCTCCGTACGCAGCGCGCTGTGGGCCAATTGGCGCAGCCGATGCACGGCTTCGGTGGCTTCTTCGGTGTTGAGGCTGGCATAGCCGAGGCGAAGCCCGCGCTCGTCGAACGGTGCAATGGCGAATGAGCGCGACGGAAGGAATCGCACCGCGCCGCGGGGAACGCCCATTTCGATCGCGTCGAGCACCGTGGCATCACGAAACGTGATCCAGAACGCGAGGCCGCCGTCCGGCACTTTGAAGTCGATCAGACCGTCGAAATTTTTCCGTAACAGCTCGGCAAAAGCGTTGCGCCGCTTGAGATAGACCTGCAGCGCCTTGCGCGAATGGCGATGCAACTCACCGGATTCGATCAGCTCGGCCACCGCCAATTCCGTCGGCGCATTGCCTTGCCGGTCAACAATGACGGTCTCATTCGCCATCATGCGGATGACGTCGGGAGCGGCCGCGACATAGCCGATACGCAGACCCGGCAACAACAGCTTCGACATCGAGCCGATATAGACCGTGCGGCGCGGCGCGTAACTTGCGATCGGCAACAGCGGCTGCTGTTCGAAATGAAATTCGTGGTCATAATCGTCCTCGATGATGGCGAAGCCGAATTGGCTTGCGAGATCGAGAAGCCGCAAGCGCCGCTGCGGTGTCAGCGACACCGTGGTCGGAAACTGATGATGCGGCGTCAGATAAAGTGCGCGCACTTTATGCTTGCGGCACAGCCGCTCGACGTCGGTGACATCCAAGCCGTTGTCGTCGAGTTTGGCGCCGACAACCGTAGCGCCGGCGGCGCGAAACGCCTGCCATGCCGGCGCATAGCTCAAGCCTTCGACCAGCACGGTCTCACCCGGCCGCACCAGAATGCGCGCGGCGAGAAAGATCGCCATCTGACTGCCGCGCGTAATGCAAATATTGTCGGCGTTGGCGACCAGGCCGCGATGCGTCATCAGCATATTGGCGATGGTGGCGCGCAGGATCGGCGAGCCGCGCGGATCGCCATAGCCGAGCAGATTGCCGCGCACGGCCTGCCGCAATGCCGTGCGGTAGGCGCGCGACAGCACGTCCGGTGAGAACAGCCGCGCATCCGGCGCGCCGTCATCGAACGTCAGTTGCGTGCTCTCGACGAAAGCGGGGAGGGGATCCGCCGCGGGACGGATCTTGAATTCGGGCGCCGAGGCCTCGGGCCCGGCGTCGGGCTGCAGGATCGGCGCCGGGCGCGGCGCGAGTTCCGGCAGCGAGCTTGAGACGATGGTGCCGCGCGTGCCGTCGGAAGCGAGCCAGCCCTGCGCGATCAGGTCGTCATAGGCGATGACGATGGTCTTGCGGTTGACGCCGAGCGTGGTCGCGAGCTCGCGGCTGCTCGGCAAGAACGTGCCGGGCAGCAGGCGTCCGCGCTGGATGTCGTGGATCAGCGCCTGAACGATCTGCTGATAGACCGGAATGCTGCGCCGCCGGTCGACCCGCTCGGCAAGGCTGATTTTCCAAGGCCGCAGCACTGGACCCCTCCGTCAGTCATTCTTGGACCTTTTCCATGGTCCATGGTGCCCATACGCTCACGGGACTTGGCAAGGAGTTTTGGCAAGCAGTCTGACTAGGAAACGTGCAGCGACCATGTCTTTGGTAGCCATGTCTTTGGCAAGATTGCCTTTGGTGACTCTCAGCCGCACCGGCAAGAGCTTTCCGGTCAATCAGGGCGAGGTGATCCTCGACGCGGCGCTGCGCCAGGAAATCTGGCTGCCGCATGCGTGCCGCGGCGGGACTTGCGGCAGCTGCAAGGCCGTCATCGTCGCCGGCTCTGTCACTTATGACGAAGGCTCGCCGCTGCGAACGCGGCAAGCGGCGCTACGCAGCGAGGCCTATTTGTGTTGCGCCAAGGCTGTTGGCGACGTCATCTTCGATGTCGCCGAACTGCCGGCGCGGCCGATCGGCGCCGTGTATCGGCGTCCGGCCCGCGTCGCTTCAATCGCAAAACCCTCGCGTAATGTCGCGATCGTGACGCTCAAGCCGCCGCCGAATGCGGCGATCAGGTTTCGCCCCGGCCAATACATTTCTCTGATCGGCGATGACGGCCGCCCGCATGCGTTCTCGATCGCGAACGCGCCGCGCGCGGACGGCACGTTCGAGCTTCATATCGGCCGCGTCGCCAACGGCTGCTTCACCACGCATGTGCATGAGCGCATGCAGGTGCGCGACATTCTGCGTTTCGAAGGGCCGTTCGGCGAATTCGGATTTTGCGACGATGAGACAGGGCCGCAGCGACCGGCGATTCTGCTCGCCGGCGGCACTGGGATCGCCCCGATCAAGGCAATGCTGGAAGCGTTCGAGCAGGGCGGGATGCAGCGCGAGTTGCATCTTTATTGGGGCAGCCGGCACAGGGACGGGTTGTATGCGCTCGACGATTTCGCGGCGAAAGCTTGCGTTCGGTTCACGCCGGTTCTGTCCGAGCCGTCAGCGGAAGACGCCTGGACCGGACGCGCCGACTTTGTGCATTACACCGTGCTGCAGGATTTTCCGGATCTGTCGCGCTTCGACGTCTATGCCTGCGGCAGTCCCGGTCTCATCGATGCAGCGTTTCTCGATTTCACGCGGCGCGCCGGGCTGCCCGCGGATCGGTTTTTTGCCGACGCTTTCCACAATGCGGGGACAGTCCCGCTTGCAGCCAGCGTCGCGGGCTAATGCCGGGCCACCAGGAGACGTGTCATGCCGACAATTTCCGATCTCTTCGTCTACCCCGTCAAATCCTGCGCCGGGGTGCGCATGAAAGAAGTTTCCATCGTATCGACCGGATTCGAACTTGATCGCAACTGGATGGTGGTGGATGCCGACGGCAATTTCGTCACCCAGCGCGAGCATTCGACGCTGGCGCTGGTGAAGCCGCAGCTCAATGGCGGCATCACGTTGACCGCGCCGGACATGGAGCCTTTGCATCTGTCCGCCAATGGCGGCGGTGAGCCGGTCACGATCTCGCTGTTCGGCGAAAAGCACGGCGCCATGTCGACCACGCCCGAGGCCGATGCCTGGTTCAGCAAATATCTCGACGGCACATTTCGGCTGGTGAAATGCGATCCGGCGACGCTACGCCAGGGCGGCGTGCAATATGCGGAGCGCGACGCGGCGCCGACAAGCTTTGTCGACAATTATGGCGTTCTCGTCATTTCGCAGGCCTCGCATGCTTCGCTCAATCAAAAGCTGCCGCAGGCGGTGCCGATGAATCGCTTCCGGCCGAACATCGTCGTCGCCGGCATCGACGAGCACGAAGAAGACTACTTCACCAATGCCCGCTGCGGCGATGTCGGGCTGCGCTTTGTCAATCCGTGCTACCGCTGCAGCCTGACCTCGATCGATCAGCAGAGCGCGATGCCCGGGCTCGACGTATTGCCCACGCTCTCGACCTATCGTTACGACGAGGCGGTCAAGGGCGTGAAATTCGGCGCCTACGCGGCGATCAGCGGGGGCGTTGGTTCTCAGCTTCGCATCGATTCGGATCTCGACGTGGACTGGAGCTTCTAGCGCGGCCTTTTTGATTGAGCTTGGTCTTTAAACGATCAAGCTCTGGGCCCGCGACGACAATGGGCACGCTGTCTTGATACTGCGCGAGCGGTGGTTGGACGGCGATTTGATGTTTTTCACTTTTCAGTTCGGGCTTTCATTTTGGTTCGCTGCGCGCGCTGCAGAGCGCACTCGCGCACCCGCGTGCGGTTGCACGCAATGTAAGCGTGGACATCTTCCGCTGGACCCCCTGTCATTTGGAAACTGGATGTGTTGACGGGTCCATCCGCGCAATAGCCTTCAATCTAGACCTGCCGCATCGTGGTCTTGAGACCGGGCTCGGACGTCGAAGGGGCGCAGGACGTGTCGTCCAATGCAACGGAGCCTATGGTCATGCCTAACATCGCGCTGAAACCGAACTGTCTGAACTTCTCTGAAGTGCTGGCGCAAGCCGTGGCGCTGATTTCTCCCACCATGACGGCAGCTCTGATCATCCCGGTGATGTATTCGAACACCGGCGATTGGAGCTGGATGTCCTATGCCTTGGGCACCGTCATGCTGCTGTTCGTCGCCTACAATCTCAACCAATTCGCCAGCCGCTCCACCGGGGCGGGCTCGATGTACGCTTACATCTGCCGCGGCCTCGGCGTCACCGCCGGCGCGGTCGGCGGCTGGTCGCTGATCTGGGCCTATCTCGGCATCTCAATCGCCGGCGCCACCGGCTTCTCGATCTTCGCCGACACGCTTCTGAAAATGGTCGGACTGAATGTGCCGCCGGTCGCGCTGTTTGCGATTTGCGTGGCCACGTCCTGGTATTGCGCCTGGAAGAACGTGACGCTCTCGGCCTTGCTGATGCTGTTCTTCGAGGGCATTTCGGTGGCCTTGATTCTCGCTCTGTGCTTCATCGTTCTGTCGCAACACCACTTCGCGGTCGACACGGCGCAATTCGACGTCAGCCAGTTGCCGTGGTCGAGCGTCGGTCTCGGCGTCGTGGTCGCGATCTTCAGTCTGGTCGGCTTCGAGTGCGCCACCGCTTTCGGCGATGAAGCCAAGGATCCGCTGAAGACCATCCCGCGCGCGGTCATGGTGAGCCTCATCATCTCCGGCGCCTTCTTCGTCTTCGTCACCTATGTGATGGTGCTCGGCGTCCGCGGCTATGCGACGCCGCTCGACAAATTGGACACGCCGCTGAACACTTTGGCGGAGCTTGCCCATGTCGGGGTGCTGTCGATCCCGCTGTCGCTCGGCGCTATGGTCAGCTTCTTCGCCCTCAATTGTTCCTGCGTCAATGCCGGCTCGCGCGTCATCTATGCGATGGGCCGTCACGGCATCTTCCATGAGGCGACGGCGGAAGCTCACGCGACCAACGAGACACCGCACATCGCGGTGACGATTTTTGCGATCATCTCGTTCTCGCTGCCGACCATCGCTGCGCTCCGCGGTCTCGCGCCGCTCGATATCTTCAACTATGCCGGCACGCTCGCAGCCTTCGGTTTCATCACGCCGTATTGCCTCATCACCGTCGCCGCGCCGGTTTATCTGAAGCGGCTCGGCGAGCAGCGCCCCATCGACCTTTTGATGTGCGCTGCCTCGCTTGTCCTCTTGATGATCCCGACCGTGGGCAGCGTCATCCCGATACCGGACCCCCCGGTCAATTACTTCCCCTATGCCTATCTCGTCTATCTCGCCGTCGGGATTGTGTGGATCTTCGCCTTCCATGCTCGTAAACCCATGGCGGTTGGCGAGATCAAGCAGGATCTCGAAGCGAACCACGCCCGGTTCCAGCAAGACGTCGCGCCGGTGTCGGCGATCGGGAGCCCGAAAGCGGCGTAGCGACTTTATCCGAACGGCGCGAGCAACCTTCCCTCTCGCGCGGCACGGACATCGACCGTCATGATCGGGATCGCCTAATCCCGGTCATGGCGGTTGGTGTATCTTAGAAAGAGACCTCGACAGGGTTGGCATGAACGGCAAAGTCGCCTCCTTGAATGTCGGCGAGCCGCGGCTAGTCACCTACCGCGGCATGTCGTTTCGCACCGGAATCCTCAAAACACCGATCGACGCGCCGCTGACTTTGAAGCGGCTCAATTTCATCGGCGACGGCCAGGCCGATCTCTCCGCCCATGGCGGCGTCGACAAGGCGGTCTATTGCTATCCGCTCGAGCACTACGAGTTCTGGCGCGCCGAAATCGGCCGTGCCGCGCTGCCGATGGGCCAGTTCGGCGAGAATGTCACCACGCAGGGCCTGCTCGAGAGCGAGCTTCGCATCGGCGACGTTCTGCGCGTGGGAACGGCGCTGCTGCAGGTCTCCGAGCCGCGCATTCCCTGCTACAAGCTCGTGATGCATATGAATGCGGGGAGCGACTTCTCGATGCGCTTTCTCGCCGCCAACCGCACCGGCTTTTATTGCCGGGTCCTCGAAGAGGGGACCGTCGCGCCCTCGGATCCGATCACGCTCGTCTCGCGCGAGGCCTCTTCTCCGGCGGTGAGCGAAGTCATCGCGGCGACTCAGTTCACCGATCGCGATCCGGCGCGGCTGCGGCGGGTGGTTCGGGCGCATGACATTTCCACAAAGTGGCGCACGCGCGTGCGGCGTATGATCGATGCCGAGCTGCGCCGGCGCATGGAGCAGGTTGCGCCGCAGTCGCGGCCGCTCGTCGTTGACGAGATTGTGCCCGAAGCACACGACGTTTATTCGATTTGGCTTCGGCCCCGCGACGGCGCGCCGCTGCCACCGGCGCTACCCGGTCAATATCTGACGCTCGCCTGGCCAGACGGTCTCAAGCGCACCTACAGCTTGTCGGCGCGCGATGCTGACAATCGCTATCGCATCACCGTGAAGCTTGAGCGTGACGCGCGAGGCGGGCTTGGCCCGGGCTCGGCACGGATCGCGGTTCTCAAACCCAGCGATACGCTCGATGTCGAGCGTCCGCGCGGCAATTTCCATCCTGATGTCGAGGCCGATACGCCGCTCGTTCTGGCCGCCGCCGGCATCGGCGTGACGCCGATCATGCATATGCTCGATCGCGTCACGCGCGATGGCAGCCGCAAAGTCTTCGCTGCCTTCGGCATGCGCGCGCCGAACCAGCATCCGCTTATTAACGAGCTCAAGGCGCTCACGGCAGAACGGCCAAATCTCGAAGTGAAGCTCGCTTATTCGCAACATGGCGGCGAGGCGGTCCCCGGCTTGCCCGCGCCCAAGCGCGGACGGCTTGCGCCCGCCGATCTTCTACCGCATGCGGCGGCGCCGCTTGCCGAAGTTCTCCTCTGCGGTCCGGGCGGCTTCATCCGCCACATGCACGACGGCTTGGCGGCGGCCGGCATCAATCCACTTTGCATCCGCTACGAGGCGTTCGGGCCGTCGACACTATTACCGGCGCGCGGCAATGTCGCCGCCGATCCGGCGGCAAAGTTCAACGTCACGTTCGCGCGCAGCAATATGGAAGCGGTGTGGACGCCGGCTTCGGGAACGCTGCTCAATCTCGCCGAGGCCGCGGGCATCTCGCCGACATTCGGCTGCCGTGCCGGCAGTTGCGGCCTGTGCCGCACCGCGCTCAGCGAAGGCCGCGTCGGCTATGTCGAACCTATAGACGAGCCCGAAGCGGGCTATGTCTATCCCTGCTGCGCCGTTCCGGAGACGAATTGTCGTCTAGAGATGTAGGCGCGCGACGCCAAGCGCGTTCGCGCGGCGGCGAAGCTCAGCGCTGAACACTCAGATTTTCCGCCGACATCTTGCCGCGGTTGGCGACCTCTTCGTATTCGACGACTTGGCCTTCGTCGAGGCCGTTCAGTCCGGCGCGTTGCACTGCGGAGATGTGAACGAAGATATCCTTGCCGCCGGCTTGCGGTTGAATGAACCCATAGCCTTTTTGGCTGTTGAACCACTTCACGGTACCCTGAGGCATTATCTGCTCCACTCGAATCGACGACCGCTGCCACGCATCGCGTTGTTTTGCACCGAGCCGTTCGTGCCGTTCTTGCATCAAGAAGATCGCGCGGCCGTACGCTGACTGCGGAACTTTTCGCCGCGTGCTTCCAATATAAAGTTATATAGATAGGACGATGTTATGTCCTGCCCGATCTGACGCCGACCAGGAATATGGAAGGCAAGCCTTGGCGACGTCGTGAACGGTTCCTTGCTGGTCGCGCGCAAAGCGGCGCTAACAACCTGCAGAAATAACGAATATTTTTCCGATATTTTTTGCTCACCGGTCGGCGCGGCGGCAAAGGACCGATCAAAACGTCACAAAATCCAGCACGTGGCCGCTGAAATCATAGACAATCCAAGCGTATTCGGCTTTGGTCGAATCCTCGGGCACGTCCCGCAGGCGCACCTCGATGGCATGGGCCCCGGCTTGGCGGACAAAGGGATGCGCGCCGATGGTGACGCTTTCCAGATAGGCCTGCTTCGCTCCGCTCAATCGCTTGAAGGCGTCGGCTTGCAGTGCCGCAAGCTTTTGTGCGTCCAGTGCCGCGAGGTCGGCGACGGAGAAACGCGGTCCCATCGAATCGAACGAAAAGCTGATGCCGGCGCGCGAGACGCCGTTGCCGGTGAAATCGAAGGTCGCCGCCTGGCCGCCATGCGCCGGGTCGTTGACGGTGATGCGTCCGCGCCGCTCGTCGGCGACGATCGAGGCGATCTTGGCGTTCTGGCCGAAGATCGTACCGACGCGGGCGATGGCGCCCGCGAGCGCTGACGGATCGCGCCAGTCGATTTTGGGCCGGCGCGATTCCGGCAGGTCGACGCGGACAATGGCGCCGGTTCTGTCGGCGACCACCGCGGTCACTTCGCCGCTCGGCTCGACGATTTCGACGGTCCAACTCAGAACCGGTTGGCCCGGCTGATCGGTCGATACCGCAAGCGCGATATTTTTGATGCTCGATCGCGGGATCACGGCTTTGGCCATCGCGTCGCTTTCGAGCTTGCCGACGACGGTCCAATCGACGTCGTTGATGCTGAACGAGGCCGGCGCCGGCTTGCCCATCTGGGCGCTGACGTCGATGGTGCCGAGCCGTTGCTGCAGTCCGTTCAGATCCCAGGTGAAAGTCGCGGTCGACGGCAGGTCGCCGCCCAATCGGGCGAGCGACTGGTCGCGGATATTGGTGCCGAACGCCACCGCCTTCGGCGCGATGCCGACTCGCGTCAAAACCGATTGCGCGCCGATAGCGTCGCGAAACGCAGTGGCGGCATCGGCCGCGAGTTCGGGCTCCTTGAGGATATTGAGCATCTTCGCGCGCTGGGTGCCGCTGAGATCGGCGCCGATGATGATGCCGTCGGCATTGGCGACGATGTCGGCGCGCTCGCGGCCGCTGTCGATATGCAAGGTCCAGCGCACGTCTCCGCTCGACGGCTCCGGCAGGATGAAGGTCTGCCGCTCGATTTCCATATGCGTGACCTTGGCCTCGTCCTGCAGATGCGCGCGCGCGATGGCTGCTGCCATGAGCTTCGGCGCGGCGGAGAATTGCACCGTGTCGAGGTCGAACAAGTTCGCCGCGATGTCCGGATTGATCAGCGTCGGATCGAGCGGTTCCGGGCCGGTCAGGTGCCGTAGCGGAATCATGCCGAGATAGTTGACGATGCCGTAGCGCCAGCGATCGATGTGACCGGGATTCTTCGGATCCTGCGCCTCGACCTCGATGCCGTTGGCGTCGCCTTCGATCTTAAGCACCCGCGCATGCGCGCCAACCGCTCCGCGCAGCACCGAGATGGCCAGGCTGAAATTCGAACTATCGTCGATAAAGCCCGCTTCCGCGCTGCCGCCCGACGCCAGCAGGATTGCGCCGATCAGTGCGCAAAGAGCCCTCATCCGAAACCTCGCTGGTTGGCGTAACGCATGTCCCGGAAAAGTGGGCACCGCTTTTCCGATAAGGACATGCGCAAATCGAAAATCTAGTCCGCCGCGATGTTTGGTCGTCAGAGCACGGCGCGCGGTTCAGGCCTTAGAGCATGGCCCGGAAAAGTGGAAGCCGGTACTCCGAAAAGATCGGGTTCCACTTACTTTCCGGCCGCGAAATCGCGCAATATTTCCGGCCTGAAGGCAAGCCCGTGTCCCGGCCGTTCCGGCGCGGTGATCATGCCGTTTACGACCGGCACCGGCTCGATCCATAGATCGTCGGACAGGCCCATGTCCTCGATCCAGAGCCCGTTCGGGACGGAGGCCAGAAGCTGCACATTCAACTCTGGAAACAGATGCGGCGCGATCGTCATGCCCCAGGTGTCGGCGACGGTTGCGATCTTGCGCAATTCGGTCAGGCCGCCGCGCATCGGGTCGGGCTGCAGGATCGGCAGCCGCGGATTCTCGAAGAACGGCTTCAAATCGAAGCGCGTGAAATGCGTCTCGCCGCCGACGATGCGCAGATCGAGCGCTTGCGCGATGCGCAGATAGCCGGCGAAGTCGTCCGGCACCACCGGTTCTTCCAGCCAATACACATCGTAATCCTGAAACTTGCGGCCCATCAGGATGGCGACATCGGCGGTCCAGCCCATATTGACGTCGATCATAATGTCGACGCCGGGTCCGATCGCCTCGCGCATGCGTTTGACATTGTCGAGGTCGGTGGCGAGGTCTGCCGTATGAGCGACCTGCATCTTGATCGCCTTGTAGCCGCGCTCTTTATAGTGCAACGCCTTCGCGATCATGCCGTCGCCGCCCGCGCCGCGGAAGCAGCCGGAGCCGTAGGCCGGCAATTGCGCACGGTAATGCCCCCAGAGCCGATGCAGCGGCAGTTTCGCGGCTTTGCCGAGGATATCCCAGAGCGCGATATCAAGCGCAGACATCGCCATGCAGGCGATGCCGCCGCGGCCGTAGGTTACGGTCGCGCGCCACAGATCCTGCCAGATCGCTTCCACCGCGCTCGCGTCCTTGCCGATGACGCGCGGGATGATCGCCTCTTCGAGGCATGCCGCGATGGTCTTCATGCCCGGTCGGAATAGCAACAAATAACCCATGCCGCTGATGCCGCCTTTGGTCTCGACATCGAGCACCAGAATATTGCGGCTGTCGCCGAAAGCATGGCCCTTGAGCCACGGCGTGTCGGGCCACGGCACCCGCAGCATGGTGGTGCGGATGGCCGCGATCGTCATGTCGGACATGAACGGTTCCTCGAGCGAAAGCTTTGTTGCTTCGCTGTAGAATTTCGCACGGATCGCGGAGCGGCGCGAGTCATGTGGCAATTGTCTTCGCCGTGACTCTTGCGGCAATTGCCGGTCTTGTCAGACCCAGCAAAATCGCGCCACAAGTTACTTGGAGCCAGATCCCGCGCCGGAGACCCGCTTGGCCACGACGATCAATGTTTCGGCTTATAGCGACGCGCTGGTCGTGCTCGGCACCGCGGGCATTTTGGTGCCGATCGTCAGCCGGTTCGGCATTTCTCCGGTCCTGGCCTATCTCGGCGCCGGCGCGCTGCTCGGACCGCTTGGGCTCGGTTCGCTGATCAAGGTGTTTCCGCCACTGTTCTGGGTCACCGTCGGTGATACCAAAGACGTCGCCGGCATTGCCGAACTCGGGATCGTGTTTTTGCTCTTCCTGATCGGTCTCGAACTGTCGCTGTCGCGCCTTCTCACCATGCGCCGGCTGGTCTTCGGGCTCGGCGGCCTGCAGGTGGTGGCGACGACAGCGGTCCTTGCCTTTGCGGCCAATCGTGCCGGCCTCTCTCATTCCGAAGCGATCATCCTCGGCGCCTGCCTGTCGCTGTCGTCGACGGCGATCGTGCTCGAGCTGTTGTCGAACCAGGAGCGGCTCACCAGCAATGTCGGCCGCGCCGCGTTTTCGGTGCTGCTGGCGCAAGACCTCGCCGTCATCCCGATCCTGATGTTCATCTCGCTCTTGGCCGCGGGACCCGGTGGCTCGGTCCTGCAAAGCCTCGGCCAGGCTTTTGTGCAGGCCGTGGTCGCGCTGACCGCGATCGTTCTGTTCGGCCGGCTGTTGATGCGCCCGCTGTTCCGACTGGTCGCGTCGACGCGCTCGCGCGAACTCTTCATTGCCGCCGTGCTGTTTGTTGTGATCGCCGCTGGTGTCGTCGCCAGCGAAGCGCAGTTGTCGATGGAACTGGGCGCCTTCGTGGCTGGCCTGTTGCTCGCCGAGACCGAATACCGCAAGGCGGTCGAAGCGGCGATCGAGCCGTTCAAAGGGCTTCTGCTCGGCATTTTCTTTTTCACTGTCGGCATGGACATCGACGTGCGCGAATTGCTCGACGCGCCGGGCCTACTGCTCGCCGCCGTCGTCGGATTGATCGCGGTCAAGGCGTTGCTCTTGATCGGTCTTGCCAAGATGTTCCGACTGTCCTGGGCGACTTCAGTCGAGACGGGACTGCTGCTCGGGCCCGGCGGCGAATTTGCCTTCGTCGGCCTCGGCATGGCCTCGGCGTTCGGGCTGATCGAGGGCCAGCTCGCCAGCGCGGCACTCGCGGTCACTTCGATCACCATGGCGTTGACGCCGGGCCTCTCGTTTGCCGCGCGGCGCATCGGTGCGCGGCTGCGCACGAGCACGGCGGTGGCCGCGGAGCTAACGGCGCGGCCCACCACCGAGCAGAAACACGCCATCGTCGTCGGCTATGGCCGCGTCGGCAAAGTCGTTTGTGGGCTGCTCAAGGACCACGGCATTCCTTTCGTCGCCGCCGATTCCGATTCTTCGACGGTGACGCGCGACCGCCGCGACGGGCACGAGGTCTATTACGGCGACGCCAGCGACGACAAATTTCTCGAAATCTGTGGGCTCGCCCAGGCG
The DNA here is from genome assembly GCA_963746715.1 of uncultured Alphaproteobacteria bacterium. Classification (GTDB taxonomy): domain Bacteria; phylum Pseudomonadota; class Alphaproteobacteria; order Rhizobiales; family Xanthobacteraceae; genus BOG-931. The sequence goes on from CAVVCW010000015.1 coordinate 954,600, forward strand.
GCGGGCGTCATCATCACCATTCACAATCACGATCTCATCGACGAGGTCGTCGAACACGTGCGCGCCAAGCGTCCGGACGTTCTCATCGTATCGCGCGCCCGCGATGCCAATCACGCGCGCCATCTTTATCAGCTCGGCGCCACCGATGCGGTGCCGGAAACCGTCGAGGCGAGCCTGCAGCTTTCCGAGGCCGCGCTCGTCGGCCTCGGCATTCCGATGGGCCCGGTGATCGCCTCGATCCACGAGAAGCGCGACGAAATCCGCCATGACCTGCAGCGCGCCGCGCGTGAGGCGGGGCTTGAGCGGAGTCATGCCGTCAAGCCGAAGCGCAAGCTCTTGCGCCGCGGCGCCTCCTCATCGGGTGAGATTAACTCGCGCTAGGTCGATTAGCTCGCCGGCCCGGCCGTCGAGCACGGCTTTCATCATGAACAGGCCGAAACTGCGCGCTTCGCCGAATGTCGTCGTCGGCGGCATGATCAGCTCCTGACGGGCGCTGACGACATCGACCAAAGCGGGCCCGTTGTGGCTCAGCGCCGCGGCCACCGCCGCTTTGAGTTCTTGCGGCTTCTCGACCCGGATGCCTTTGACGCCCATGGCCTCGGCCATCGCGGCGAAGTTCGGATTTTTCAGATCGGTGCCGCTGTCAAGGAAGCCGCCGGCCTTCATCTCCAGTTCGACAAAGCCGAGCGTGCCGTTATTGAGGACGATGATCTTGACCGGAAGCCCAAGCTGCGAAAGCGAGATGAAATCGCCCATCATCATGGTGAAGCCGCCGTCGCCGGAAAACGATATGACCTGGCGTTTCGGAAACGCGGCTTGCGCGCCGATGGCGTGCAGCATCGCGTTCGCCATCGAGCCGTGGTTGAATGACCCGACGATGCGACGCTTGCCGTTGACCTTGAGATAGCGCGCCGTCCAGGCGACCGGAGTGCCGACATCGCAGGTGAAGATCGCATCGTCCGCCGCCAGCTCGCTCACCAGCCGGGTGACATATTGCGGGTGGATCGTGGTGCTGCTCGGCTTGCTTTCGGCGAGGGCGTCAAGATCGGCGCGCGCCGACTTGTAGTCGGCCAGCGCCAGATCGAGGAACCGCCGGTCCGGCTTTTCGCCGAGCTGCGGCATCAGTGCTTTCAGCGTTTCCTTGACCGAGCCCAGCACGCCGATTTCGAGCGGACAGCGGTTGCCGAGAGCTTCGGGACGGACGTCGACTTGCGCGATCTTGGCGTCTTCGGGAAAGAACTGCCGGTAAGGAAAATCCGCACCGAGAACGAGGAGGACGTCGCAACTCTTCATCGCCTTGTAGCCCGAGGCGAAGCCGATCAGGCCGGTCATGCCGACATCGAACGGGTTGTCATATTCCATGTATTCCTTACCGCGCAGCGTATGCACGATGGGCGCTTTGAGACGCTCCGCGAGGGCCACAACGTCGGCATGCGCTCCGGCACAGCCGGCGCCGCAGAACAAGGTGACCCGCGCCGAGCCATTGAGCAGCGCCGCGAGGCTCGCGACGGCGTCCTTGTCCGGCGAAATCGCCGGCGGCGTCGGGATGATGAATTTGGGCACGACCGCATTGGTCGATTTCAGTGCGACATCGCCTGGAATCACCACCACGGAGACACCTCGGTTGCCGACGGCCGCACGCATCGCCCGCATGAGGATCTGCGGAAGCTGCCCTGGATTGGAAACAAGCTCGACGTAATGGCTGCAATCCTTGAACAGGATTTCAGGATGGGTGGCTTGGAAATAATCGATGCCGATTTCGGTGCTCGGAATATGGGCGGCAATCGCCAACACCGGCACACGGCTGCGGTGACAATCGTAGAGGCCGTTGATCAAATGCAGATTGCCGGGGCCGCAACTGCCGGCGCAAACCGCCAACTCTCCCGTGAGGTGCGCCTCGGCGCCGGCGGCGAAGGCCGCGCCCTCTTCGTGGCGCATATGCATCCATTCAATGGACTTGCCGCGCCGCAAGGCGTCGGTAAAGCCATTGAGCGAATCGCCGACGACGCCGTAGATTCTCTTGACGCCGGCATTCGCCAGCGTTTCGGCCATGAAATCCGCAGCGGTCTTGCTCATCGTCGGTCCTCCAAGGAGTTACTGATAGGGCGGGTGGAGCGAGCGGTCGAATAACGTGAGATTCGGACGGGCCTTGCTGTTCGCGCGGTGAAATTTATCAGAAGCCGACAATAGCCGGTGCGCGAAAGTCAGGGGTATCGCGCGCTGATATAACCGACCGGCATGGCTCATAAGACGATTTATGTCATTGTATCGGCGTCATTCGGTTTCTAAACTGTTTCAGCTTGCAAGGATGTGCCGGCACCTGCAGCATCGAAACGGGGGCGTTGCGATGTCGACCAAGCCCGGAAAGCTTATGTCCGAAAGGCTCATGTCCGGAAAGCTGGCGCTCTCAGTTGCCGCTCTCCTTCTCGCCGCCTTCGGTGCCTTCGCCGGGGAAGCGACCTATCCGGATCGTCCCATCACGATGATCGTGACCTTTCCGGCGGGCGGCGCGTCGGATGTTCTGGCACGCGCGAGCGCTGATGCGTTGTCGCGGGGGCTCGGACAACCGGTGGTGGTGGACAATCGGCCCGGCGCGGGCGGCCATATCGGCGCGGAGTTCGTTGCCCATGCGGCGCCCGACGGTTACACGATTTTGTTCGGCACCAACGGCACGCTCGGGATCGGTCCGGCGCTGTATAAGAATCTGCGCTACGACCCGCAACGCGATTTGGCGCCGATTGGAATTCTGCACAAATTGCCGCTGCTGCTGATCGTCCACCCATCGATCCCGGCAAAAACGCTGCCCGAGTTGATCGACTATGCGCGACAGAATCCGGGAAAGCTGAGCTTCGCATCGGCCGGTGTCGGCACCGTGTCGCATCTCGCGGGCGAGCTTTTCAAGAGGGAGGCGGACATCGACATCCTGCACGTCCCGTACAAGGGCGATGGCGCCACGTTCCCGGATTTGCTGGCAGGCCGCGTCTCGATGATGCTGGGGACAATACCAACGGCGCTGCCGTTGGCGCAAAGCGGGCAGATGCGCGCGATCGGCGTGACGACGGAGGAGAGATCGCCATCGGCGCCGGATATACCAACGCTCGCACAATCCGGCCTGCCGCAGTTCGATGTGAGCGCATGGACCGGCTTGTTCGCTCCCGCGGGCACGCCTCGGCCGATCATCGAACGCCTGAACGCCGAAACGCAAAGAATTGCGGCGGACAAGGGCTACACCGCTGTGATCAAATCGATGGCGACCGACGTCACCAGCTCGACCCCGGAAGCGTTCGCCGCTTTCGTGCGCGAGGACGTCGCGCGATGGACCAAAGTCATTCAAAGCGCCGGTATCGCGCAAATCGAGTGAGATCACCACAGAGAACGCACGATTGAGGAACGCCAGAGGAATGCCCAGAGGAATGCCCAGAGGAATGCCCAGAGGAATGCCATGTCGAACGATACATCACTGAGCGATACGTCCAACGCGGCGGCCTACGAATCCATCACGGTCCAACCGGTCTCGCCGCATATCGGCGCCGAGATCGGCAATATCGATCTGACCCGGCCGCTTCCCAACAATCAGGTCGAAGAGCTGCATCGGGCATTCACCCAGTATCAGGTGATTTTCTTTCGCGATCAGAAAATCAGCTTCGACGACCAGATCCGCTTCGGCCGCTATTTCGGTCCGCTCGGCAAGCATGTCGGAGGCGCGACCATCAGCAAGACCACCGAAAATCCGCTGGTGCGAAAATTCCACTACGACGAGACGTCGACGCAGATTTCCGGTGAGAACTTTCACAGCGACCAATCCTGCGGAGCGATTCCGCCGCTCGGCAGCATTCTCTACAATCACACCGTTCCGCCCGATGGCGGCGGCGACACCATGTTCGCGAGCATGTATGCCGCCTATGACGCGCTATCGCCGCGGATGAAGACCTATCTCGCGGGACTGACGGCGACCCATGACGGAGCGCGCGTCTTTGGCCCCACCGCGCCGAAGGCTGTTCATCCGGTCATCATCAGGCATCCGGCGACCGGCAAGAAGGTCATCTACGTCAACACCGACTTCACCGCGAAGATCAACGAATTGCCGGTACTGGAGGGCGAGCGAGTCCTGCAATTCCTGGTCGATCATTGCAACAAGCCGGAATGGACCTGCCGCTTCCGCTGGACGGCGCATTCGATCGCGTTCTGGGATAATCGCTGCACCCATCATAAGGCGATTTGGGACTACTGGCCGCATGTGCGGTCCGGTTATCGGATTCAGGTCGAAGGCACCGTTGCTCCCGAAGCCGGCTGACGTGACGGCCGGTCAGCCTTCGACGCCGCGCGGCAGGGGCTGATTGCTCTTCGCCGGAGCTTCGACCGACTGCTTGGGCGCCTCGCTCGGCGTGATCTTCGGCGATTCGTCGGGCGACGCCGCTTGCGGCGCCGGCGCGGCTTTCGGGCTTGCCACGACCGGGCTTGCCGTGGCCGGACGGCAGGCTTCCCCGTGCACCGTTTGCAGGATCGAGTTCAGCGCCATGCCTTGCAGCCGCGGCGACTTGTCGATGGTGAAATGATCGATGCCGGGATCACCCGAGACGTCGACATTCTGCAGCTTGCCGCGGAAGCCTGAGCCTGGCCGCATATAGGCATAATAGCGCTGCGTCATATTGAGCACGCAGGCGACGTTCTTCGACGCCGCATAGGAGCCGGTGCCGTCGAACGGAATCACCAGCGCCACCGGCACGCTTTGGGCGTTGAGGCTTTGCGCCATCGTCATCACGGCATCGGCGCCGAGCGAGTGGCCGACGAGGATGTAAGGGCCGTGATCGCCGGCGTGATATTTCGCCACGATCTGCGCAACGACGGAATCGGCAACGGTGTGGTTATAGACGTTGGCGTCGATGCCATGGCTCTGAATCTCGGTCGCGAGCTGATCCATGCCGAGCGAGAAGATGTTGAGGAGGCCGCGCATCAGATAGACGTGCGGGTGGGATGCGTCGCCCGTGCCCGGCGTGTGCTGCGCGAGCCTGGCCGCGCTCGACGCTGCCGGCGCTGCGGCAGCAAGCGCAAGGCTTGCGATGGCAAGCCCGGCGAATACGCGTCGCAAACTTGACGCTGTCGTAAAGCGTCTACGAGCGCCCGACATCGGCACCACTCCACGCTACGCCATAAACCGACGGACACACCGATAACGGCGACCACTATGGCGCAAACAAGGTAAAAATTTCCTTGTCGCCCGGCCGAGGTACGGCATTTCAGCGATTATTGGCGGCGCGGCGGCTGGCGAGTTCGAGCACGATCGGCCGCGTGGCCGCCTGGAGCGGCGTGCGCACGTCAGAGAGCACGTGCAGGAAATGCGCGAACCAGGCCTGCACCGATGCGACTTTCAGCTTGCGCACCATCGCATGCCAGCGCTCGCGGCGTTCCTCGATGCTCATCTTCAGTGCCACCGCGATCTGGCGCGCCATGCCGTCGATGTCGTGCGGATTGATTAGGAGCGCCGCGTCGAGCTCCTTGGCCGCGCCGGCAAACGACGACAACACCAGCACACCCGGATCGAGCGGGTTCTGCGCGGCGACATATTCCTTGGCGACCAGGTTCATGCCGTCATGCAGCGGCGTCACCAGGCCAACGCTGGCGACGCGATAAAAGCCGGCAAGCGTAAGCTGCGAGAAGCCCTTGTTGAGATAGCGGATGGGCGACCAGTCGACTTCACCGTGGCGGCCGTTGACCTCGCCAACGAGACCGGCGAGCTCGGACTTCAGCTCACGATAGGCTTTGATATTGCCGCGCGACGGCACCGCGACCTGAAGGAGCGAGACGTGGCGCTTGAGCCCCGGCTCGATTTCGAGCATGCGGTCGAAGGCGCGCACCCGATTGGCGAGCCCCTTCGAATAATCGAGGCGGTCGACCCCAAGCACGAGCTTGGCGCCGTGCATGCTCTCGCGCAGCCGGGTCACTTCCGGACGGGTGACCGACTTGGTCGCACGCGCGGCAAAGTCATCGACGTCGATTCCGATCGGAAATGTCGCAAGCTGGGTCAGTCCCCAATGCGACGCTACTGTCCCGTCGACAACGTTCAGGCTGAATTTGGTGCGCAGAAAGTCCTCGAAATTCTGCCGGTCTTCGACCGTCTGGAATCCGATCAGATCGTAGGCGAGCATGGCCTCGGCGAGGTCCTCGCAATGCGGCACCGCCGACATGGTGCGGCGATCGGCCCACGGCGTGTGCAGGAAAAAGCCGAGCGGGCGCTCGATGCCGAGCTGGCGCAGCTCCGCGCCTAGCGTCAGGAAGTGATAGTCCTGAACCCAGAATACGGCTTCAGGCGAATTGAATCGCTGCAGTGCGCGCCCCATGAACGCGTTGATCTCGCGATACAACTCATAGTCGTCCTCGGTGACATGAATGAGATCCGGACGCGAATGCAACGCCGGCCACAAAGCTGAATTGGCGAAGCCTTCGTAATAGCCGCGATAGTGCTGCGCCGGCATGTCGACGGTCGCGAGCGCGCCGCTGCCGAGCGCTTCGATCTTGGCGAATGAATCGTGGGTCTGCGTCGTGTCGGTTTCCTGGCCGCTCGAGCCGACCCAGATCGCGCCCGAATCGCGCACCATCGGCAACAACGCCGCCGCGAGACCGCCGGCCAGCGGCTCGTCGGGCTTGGCGCGCGCGACACGATTGGACACAACCACCACATTCATGGAACTCATCCTCCACTCCCCGTCCGACCGTCAACGGTTTTGGCCGCGTTTTGTTCCGATATGTGATGCGCTGCAGCGTGCCCACGCTAAAGCGATGAGTTTACAACGATCAATTGTGGCGAGTTCCGTGTGCTTTATTTTTTATGCATCGCAATTGCAGATTTCGCTCACGCCTCCGCATAAGCGGTGGTGGAGAGGAGACTGACTTCAGCGTGGCGCGAATCCAATCTTGTGTGCTGCACCACGATCGGCACGTCGGATTCGAACACCGACGAATAGGCGGTATCGCGCGGCACCGGTTGCGGATCGTTGAGATCGTTGAACTTCAGATGCAGCGTGCGCCGCGCGCCGACTGTGACGAGATAAGGGCCGGCCGGTTCGCGATCGGAAAAGAAAATGGTGATGCGCACATGCGCCGTTCGGTTGCCGGTGTTGAGAATGCAGGCTGTCTCATGCGAGGCCAGCGCCGGATCGGTGAACGAGCTCTCCGAAGGAATATAGCCTTCGGCAATAGCCCAGCGGTTGCGGCCGAGAGATTCCATGATGAGCTTCCATGATGGGGTCCGAGTGGGTTCCGATAGGGTTTGTGTCAAAGAGAGATTTTCGTGCGTCCGGCCTATCAACCGCGCCAATGCGTCACGGGTTCCGCCGCCGGAACTCTTTCCGCCGCATGGCGTTCCTCTGCGGGGCCGACGATTGCGCAAAATACATTTGCAGGATTCTGTCATGCGCGCGCTCACCGTTGCACCCGGCATTGCCAATTCGGCGCGGCTCGACGATGTAGCCGAGCCGCCGGCCTCCGACGGGGCGGTGTTGGTGCGCACGCTGGCACTCGGCGTTTGCGGCACCGATCGCGATATTGTCGCCGGAGATTACGGCTGGCCGCCGCCGGGGCAGAAGCGGCTGGTGATTGGCCACGAGTCGCTCGGCGAGGTAAAAGCGGCGCCGTCGGGTTGCGGCTTCAAGCCCGGCGATCTCGTTGTCGGCATTGTGCGCCGGCCCGATCCGGTGCCGTGTCCGGCCTGCGCCGTCGGCGAATGGGACATGTGCCGCAACGGCCTTTATACCGAGCGCGGCATCAAGGAGCGCAACGGCTACGGCTCCGATTTCTTCCGCATCGAGCCGCAATTTCTGATCAAGCTCGACCCCTCGCTCGGCATGCACGGCGTTCTGGTCGAGCCGACGAGCGTCGTCGCCAAGGCGTGGGATCACATCGAGCGCATCGGCCGGCGCTCACGCGCCTGGCAGCCGAAGACGCTTCTGGTCACCGGCGCCGGGCCGATCGGGCTTCTCGCCGCAATGATCGGTGCGCAGCGCGGGCTCGAGGTGCATGTGCTCGATCATCACGAGAGCCTGGCGAAGCAAGTCATCGTGCGCGAACTCGGCGGCACGCTGCATCTCGGCCGCGTCGGCGATCTCGGCGGATTAAAGCCGGATATTCTGATGGAATGCACCGGTGTGCCGAGCGTCGTGCGTGACGCGCTCGGCAGCACGGCCGCAGCCGGCATTGTCTGTCTGGTCGGGGTGTCGGCGCCGGGACACGATCTCGATGTCGATATCGGCGAGGTCAACCGCACCATGGTGCTCGACAACGACACGGTGTTCGGCAGCGTCAACGCCAACCGGCAGCACTACGAGGACGCTGTCGCGGCCCTGCAGCGTGCCGACAAGAATTGGCTCGCCCGCCTGATCACCCGATGCGTCCCGGTCGAGCAATGGACGCAATCGCTGGTACGGCAGCCCGGCGACATCAAAGTCGTCGTCGATTTCACCTGACGGCGCGCAGATGACCTCGCCCATCGAAGATTACGCCCTGATCGGCGATTGTCGGACTGCAGCGCTGGTATCGCGCGACGGTTCGATCGACTGGCTGTGCTGGCCGCGTTTCGATTCGGAGGCGTGTTTCGCCGCGCTCCTGGGTACGTCAGACAACGGCCGCTGGCTGGTGGCGCCGCGCGAGAAGGCGCGCATTACGCGCCGCTACCGTCCTGACACGCTCATTCTCGAAACTCATTTCGAGACGCCCGACGGCGCCGCCACCCTTGTCGATTTCATGCCGTTCCGCAGCGAGCAGTCCGAGATTGTGCGCATTGTTCATGGCACCCGCGGCAAGCTTCCGATGCATACCGAGCTGATTTTGCGTTTTGGCTACGGCGCCGTCGTGCCGTGGGTAACCAAGCTCGAAAGCGGCGTGCTGCGCGCCATTGCCGGGCCGGACATGGTGGTGTTGCGTACGCCGGTCCACGTCAAAGGCAAGGACATGACCACGGTCGGCCATTTCACTGTCAGTCGCGGCGAGACTATTCCGCTGGTTTTGACCTATGCGCGCTCGCACGAGCCGTTACCGTCGACGAATGATCCGACGGCGTCGCTGGAGGCTACCGAGAAATTCTGGAAAGAGTGGTCGTCAAAGTGCCGGCCGGCCGGCGAGTGGTCTGATGTGGTGCGCCGCTCGATCATCACGCTCAAGGCGCTGACTTACGGACCGACTGGCGGCATTGTCGCGGCGCCGACGACGTCGCTGCCGGAGCGGATCGGCGGCGAGCGCAATTGGGATTACCGGTTCTGCTGGCTCCGTGACGCGACGCTGACGCTGCTCGGCGCCATGCATGCCGGCTATTACGAGGAAGCCGAAGCCTGGCGCGAATGGCTGTTGCGCGCCGTCGCCGGCAGCCCGGATCAGCTTCAGATCATGTATGGTATCCGCGGCGAGCGGCGGCTGACCGAGTGGGTCGCAGACTGGCTACCGGGCTACGAGAAATCGGTGCCGGTGCGCATCGGCAATGCGGCGCATCTTCAGCTCCAGCTCGACGTCTTCGGCGAGATCATGGACACCTATCATCAGGCGCGGCGCGGCGGCTTGACGACCGACCAATCCGGATGGGACGTGCAGCTCAAATTTCTTGAACGCCTGGCGAAAATCTGGCGCCAGCCGGATCACGGCATCTGGGAAATGCGCGGACCCCCGCAGCATTTCACCTATTCCAAGGTCATGGCCTGGGTTGCGTTCGACCGCGCAATCAAGAGCGCGGAAACTTTCGGGCTTGAGGGACCGGTCGACGCCTGGTGCAAGCTGCGCGACGAGATTTGCGACGACGTATGCCAGCGCGGTTTCAACAAAGAGCTTGGAACCTTCGTGCAGGCCTACGGATCGGCTCAGCTTGACGCCAACCTTCTGCTATTGCCCTGCGTCGGCTTCCTGCCAGTGTCCGATCCGCGCATCGCAAGGACGGTCGCCGCGATCGAGCGGCGTCTGCTGCGCAACGATTTTGTCATGCGCTACAGCACCGAGGAGGTCGAGGACGCGCTGCCGCCGGGCGAAGGCGTGTTCCTGGCGTGCAGCTTCTGGCTGGTCGACGTCTACATTTTGCAAGAGCGTCTCGACGAGGCCGAACAATTGTTTCGGCGGCTGGTCGGCCTGGCCAACGACGTCGGTCTTTTGAGCGAGGAATACGATCCGCGCGCCAAGCGGCTGGTCGGCAATTTCCCGCAGGCCTTCTCGCATCTGGCCTTGATCAACAGCGCCTATAATTTGACGCGCGTGAGAAACCCGGTGCACCAGCGTGCGCATGACGAGCACGCGCCGCCGCAGGCGGTGAGGGCGCGAGACCAAGAAGAGGCGCAGGAACAAGCCCGCGACGAAACCCCGGCAGAGTGACGCCGAGTTTTGTCAGACGAGCTCGACTTTGCCCGATTTGAGTTCGTAGACGCCGCCAACGACACGAATTTTCTTGTCGTCGGCAAAGGATTTCAGGATCGGCGCGGCGTTCTTCAGCTTGTCGACAGCGAGCGAGACGTTATGGCGAATGGCGTTGGCCAGCAGGTTGCCGCTGTCGTTTTTTGCCGCCGCTACCGCAGGTCTGATAGCGTCAACCAGCGAAGGCAGGTGTCCCGGCAGCGTCGTGCCGTCCTTGATCGATTTGATCGCGGCGTCGACGGCGCCGCAGGCGTCGTGGCCGAGCACCATGATCAGCGGCGTGTTCAACACCTGCACGGCATATTCCAGGCTCGCGACAATTTCGTCGGTCGCAAGATTGCCGGCAACGCGGCAGACGAAGACGTCGCCGCGCGCGGTGTCGAAACAGAATTCCGGAGCAATGCGCGAATCGGCGCAGCTCAAGATCGCCGCGTACGGATTCTGCCCGCGGCTCAAGGCCTCGCGCTCGGATTGGAAATCATAGCGCCGGCCGACGCCCGCGACATAGCGATGATTGCCCTTCATCAGCCGCGCGAGTGCGCCGTCGGGCGAAACGACGTTTTCCGGCTTTGGCGCCGCCTTGGCATTGGCGGAGCGTATGTGCGGCAGCAACGTCAGACTCGCGGCGGCGCCGGCGACCTGTAAAAAACCTCGCCGACCGAGAACCTTGCGCCCCCTGGCGGCGTCTAAGCAGTATTGGCACATGAGCCATCTCCCTCATTTTGCATGGCCGCGGCGATCGGGCCATGCGCAAAGTCTGACGTTACAATGTCTAGCGTTACATTGATTTGGCCTGACGCCAAAAGGTAAAAACGATGCGGTGGAGCTTTCTGTTTGTAATGGCAATCTTTTGCGCCGTCGCTGCGGCGACGGTACCGGCGATTTCAGCGCATGCCGACAATTGGCTGACCTATCACAACGACAGATACGGCACCACGATCGACTATCCGGATCAGTTCAAGGCCGAGCCGCCGCCCGGCAGCGATGACGGCCGGACTTTCAAAAGCGCCGACGGTGCCGAGTTCTCAGTCTACGCGTCCTACAACGCGCTCGATTTCAATCTCGCCAAATTCCAGGATTTCACGCTCAAGAATCTCGATCCCGGCGCGGTCGTCACCTACAAAACTCACGGCGACAACTGGTTCGTGATTTCCGGCACCGAGGGCGACGACATTTTCTACGAGCGGCACATGCTGTCGCATGACGGCCAGATGACCGAAGGTTTTTCCATGAGCTACCCGGCTGCCGCCAAGCAAAGCTACGATCCCGTTGTGGCGCGGATGGCGAAGTCATTCCGCGCCGGCAAAGGGTTTCAGTCGCCGTAGCTCACGCGACTTTCTGCACAACGAATAGGTGCCCGCCGGACGCGGTCCGCCGGGTTGCGGCCGTGCTGCGGCATCACGCGCATCGCTTGCTTTAAGGAAGCCTCAACCATGTTTCTTTACCAATCGAGCCGGGCTCGCCCCATGGATTGGCATGCCGGTGTACAGGTTCATCAGGATCGTGGTTACCGCCTCCGCGGCGCGCGGACACCGGACTCGTCATGCGCCGGCGATGGTGAAGCTGGTTGTCGGTCTTGGATTTTGTCTCGGACTTTCCGCTTTGGTCTTTGCCGGCGCCGCGCGCGCCGCCGATATGCCGGCACCGCCGCCGCCCGTCTTGCCGTTGTGGACCTGGACCGGCGGCTATGTCGGCACCCATGTCGGTGCGGCGTGGGGCGACGCAAAATTTTCCGATCCGGCGGGTACGTCGCTGTTCGGCGACAATGTCTCGACACCCGGATTCATCGGCGGCTTCCAGGCCGGCTACAATTGGCAGGTGCCGCAAACACGGTTCGTGCTCGGCATTGAAGGCGACCTGAGCGGGCTCGCGTCGAAGGGCTCCAATACGTGTCTGGCGTCGTCCAGATTGGTCGTTTCAGCGGACTGCCGCGTCGAACCCAATGCCAGCGCGACCGTCACGCCGCGCATCGGTTATGCGATCGATCCGCTAGGCCGCACGCTCGCTTACATCAAGGGCGGCTTCGCCGCGATTCACAACGGCACCGAGATTTCAACCAACGGAACGACTCCAAAAACCGAGACCACGGACAGGTTGTGGGCCACCGGCTGGACGGCGGGCGCGGGCGTCGAGCGTGCTTTGACGCCGGCCTGGTCACTGCGGCTCGAATACGACTATCTCGGTCTCGGCCGCGTCAATATCGCGACGCCGCCGGGCCAGGTCCAAACCGTCCCCGGCGACTTCACCAGTTATCAAGCGACCCCGGCCGGCACGGCGAGCCTTTCGCAGAATGTCCAGGAAGTGAAATTCGCGCTGAACTATCGCTTCGGCGTCGATCCGTTCGCGCATTGGAGCGATCTGCCGCAGCCCGTGGCCGCGAGAGCGGCATGGATGCCGCCTGCGAATCCGGCCACTTGGTTCCCCGGGTGGCAATTCCAGGCCGGCACGCGCTATTGGCTGAGTTTCGGCAAATTCCAGAAAGACCTTGGCGGCAGCGCGTCGAGCGCCGACGCCAATGTGCTGGTGTCGCGGCTCTCATATCATTCGCAGGCAAATTCGGGCGAGTTCTTCACCCGCGTCGACAGCCCGGACAGGCTGTTTGTCAAAGGTCTGGTCGGCACCGGCGCTCTTTCTTCCGGTTATATGAACGATGAAGACTGGGCGCAGATTGGAATCCTTGGCGTGACCCCGGGCTGGCCGACTTCTTCCTCTTCCACCGTGGCCTATTCCAACACCCGCTCCAATGCGGTGCAGGGCACGATCGCCTACGCCACCGGCGATATCGGCTACAATCTGCTGGAGTCCGCCGATTACAAATTCGGTCCGTTCATCGGCTACAACTATTATCGCGAAAAGAAAGACGCCTATGGTTGCGTGCAAATCTCCAATGAGTTTTCCGATTGCGTTACGCCGTTTCCCAATAGCGTGCTCGGCATTACCGAGAACGACACTTGGAATTCGCTGCGCGTCGGCTTCAATGGCGATGCGGTGCTATTGCCCGGCCTGCACTTAAACACCGACGTAGCCTTCATTCCCTATACGCAGTTCAGCGGCGTCGACATCCACTGGCAGCGTACCGACGTCGCCAACCAAACCTCGACGGAAACCGGCCGCGGCATGGGTGTGCAGCTCGACGCGATCTTGTCCTATGCGATCACGCCGGCCTTCAATGTCGGCGTCGGCGGCCGCTATTGGGCGATGTGGACCAACGACAACGCCTATACCAATATTTTCGGCACGCCATGTCCGTGCCAAACCTTGCCGGTGAAGACCGACCGCTACGGCCTCTTGGTGCAGGCCGATTACAAGTTCGACATGCTGGGCGCGGTCGTGCGATAATCTTCCGCGGCGCCGCGTTCGGGCGCGAGCGAAGGTCTGACCGCCAAAATCGCTCGCCACGTTGCAAATCCCGCCACCGTGCTATCGTACACCAATGTCATCGCCGTCTTTGCCTGGCGCCGGGGCGCTATTCCGCCACCGGCCTTTTGTTTTCTATTTCTGGGCTCGCACCTTCTCCGAGTTCTCGTACCAGATCGGGGCCGTCGCGGTCGGCTGGCAGGTCTATGCGCTGACGAAGAGCGCGTTCGCACTTGGCATGGTGGGTCTCGCGCAATTCGTGCCGACGGCGGCGTTGATCTTCATTGCCGGGCACGCAGCGGATCGTTTCGACCGCAGACGCGTCGTGCAGGTCTGCCAGATCGTTGCCGGCCTCACCGCAGCTTTCCTGGCCTGGGGTAGCTTTGCCGGATGGCTCACCGTTGCCGAGATTTTTACGGCCGTCGCTGTGTTTGGGGCGGCAACCGCGTTTGAAAGCCCGGCTTCGGCGGCCCTGCTGCCCGGCGTCGCTCCGGAAGGCCTGTTGCAAAAGGCGACCGCGACCTCGACGGCGGCGTTCCAGGTCGCAACCATTAGCGGACCTGCGCTCGGCGGCTTCGCTTATGCCGCAGGTGCTTGCGTTCCCTACGCAGCGATGGCGGCATTCTGGCTGTTGGCGGCATTATTGACCGGGTTTATTGCGCTGGCGCGGCCGGCGATGGATCAGGAGCCGCCGACGCTGCGCGACCTGTTTGGCGGGGTGACGTTCGTTCGCCGCAATCCGGCGCTGCTTGGCGCGATATCACTCGATTTGTTTGCGGTCCTGCTGGGCGGCGCAACGGCCCTGTTACCGATCTATGCGCAAGACATTCTGCACACCGGACCGCTGGGGCTTGGCATATTGCGTGGCGCGCCTGCCGTCGGCGCATTGCTGATGGCCGTGGTGCTGTCCCGCTCCACGATCAATCGCCACGCCGGATTGCGCATGTTTCAAGCCGTCATCGTCTTCGGCGCGGCGACCGTCATATTCGCGCTTTCGCATTCGATCTGGCTGTCGGTCGCGGCACTTGCCGTTCTCGGCGCTGCAGACACGGTCAGCATGGTCATTCGTATTTCGCTCGTGCAATTGGCGACGCCTGACGACATGCGCGGCCGGGTCGGCGCAGTGAATTTTCTCTTCGTCAATACGTCTTATCAGCTCGGTGAATTTGAAAGCGGCATGACGGCCGCGTTGTTCGGTGCCGTTCCGGCCGTTGTGCTTGGCGGTATCGGTACCGTCGCCGTTGCGCTTTTATGGATGAAATTGTTCCCGGCGCTGCGGAAGATCGAGCGTCTGGAATAAAGAGAAGATCATCCCCGCCAGTAGCGGTCTTCCCAGCTGCGCGACAGCCGCATTGCCGAGAGAATCAAGCCGGCCATCGAATAGGTCTGCGGAAAATTGCCCCACAGCGCGCCGGTCTGCGGATCGACGTCTTCGGACAGCAGGCCGTAGCGGTTGCGGTGCTGCATGGCGTCGGCGAACAGATCCTGCGCCGCCTCGCGCCGGCCGAGCGACCACAGCGCATCGATCAGCCAGAACCGGCAGATCAGGAACGCCGTCACCGGCATGCCGAAATCGTCCTCGGCGGCGTAGCGCATGACGTGCTTCTCGCGGACGAGTTCGCGCTCCATGGCGGCAACCGTTGAGACGAAACGCGGATCGTCGACTTCGACAACGCCGAGATCGGCAAGCAAAAGCACGCTGGCATCGAGATCGTCGGAGCCGAAGGCCGCGGTGAAGGCGCCGCGTTTCGGATTCCACGCCTGATTGAGCAATTCGGCATGCATCGGTTCGGCGATGGCGTTCCAGTATTTGGCGCGCGGCTCGAGCCCGAGCCGCAGCGCGATCGCAGCGAGGCGCTGGCAGCCGGCCCAGCACATTGCCGCAGAATGGGTGTGGACGCGCTGACGACCGCGATATTCCCAGATACCGGCGTCGGGAACAAAAGCCCTTGCCGCGGCCTGTTCGCCGAGCGGTTCGAGAAGACGAAAGAGGCCTTCATCGCCCGGCCGGGGCAGGCGGCGGTCGAAGAACATCGGCATTGCGGCGAGGATAACGCTGCCATAGGCGTCATGCTGCACCTGGTTGACGGCCGCATTGCCGATACGCACTGGGCCGTCGCCACGATAGCCTTGCAGAAGCGGTGCGGTGCGCTCCTCGAGCGGCGAATTCGGCACCACGCTGTACAAGGGCCTAAGCTCCTCGTCGGGTCTCGACGCGATCGAGAGCGTAAACGAAATGAATTCCTCCATGGTGCGTGTTGCACCGATGCGGTTGAGCGCCTGCACCACGAAATAGGCGTCACGCAGCCAGCAATAGCGATAGTCCCAGGTGCGGCCGGTTGAGGGTGCTTCGGGGATCGACGTCGTATGCGCGGCGATCACCGCACCGGTCTCGTCGAAATTGGACAGTTTGAGCGTGATCGCGGCGCGGATAATGGCTTCCTGCCAGTCATAGGAAATCGACAGCCGGCGCACCCATTCCGACCAGTAATCCTGGGTGCGCTCGAGGAAATCGCGGCAGGTCTTTTCCAGGTCGCCGGTGAATGGCTCGTCCGGGCCAAACACGAGATGCAGCGGCCGCGTCAGCACGAACGGCGCTTCGCTGTCGATCAGCGACAGCGGCGCGTCGGTGGTCAGCCGGATCACGGTGTTGTCGTCGGAATAGCGGATGTGATTGCTGCCGAGCGACCGCCGCGGCAAAGGCTTGCCGTAATCGCAGGTCGGGCGCATGCGGATGGTGATGCGCGGCATGCCGGCGATCGGCTCGATGACGCGATAGAGCTGCGGCGGCCGGAAAACGCGGCCGAATTGGCGGAAGCGCGGCGCGAAGTCGGTAATCTTGATCTTGTTGCCGCGGCTATCGGTCATTTCATGGCTGACCAGCGCGGTGTTGCGGACATAGGCGGACTGATAATCCGCCATGTCTTCGAGCACGACGTCGGAAAATCCCTTTTCTTCGCGGCCGGCCACCAGCCGGCAGAAGATCGGGTCGCCGTCGAAGCGCGGATAGCACCACCACACGATCCGCGAGCACGGGTCGACCAACGCGGCGGTGCGGCCGTTGCCGATGACCGCGAGATCGAGCCCGTGGTCTTTCACTCGATCTTCCATGCGATCTTCATGCGGTCTTTCGCGGGAATTTTCATGCGCTCGTTCATGCGGATTTTTATCCGGGCTTGCCGTCGCCGCCGACCGCGATGCGCGCGAGCCAGGCGCGGACCGATTGCGGGTTGGCAAAATGTCCATTGACGGCGGGGGCGATGCGGCCGACCGAGAAACCCAGGCCGCCGAATAGCGGCATGACGCCGAACACCGGCTCATCGGTGATGTCGTCGCCGATGAAGATCGGGCTGCGTTTGGCGAACGGCGCAAGTCCCATCAATTCACGCACCGCTTCCGCCTTGTTGATGCCGGTCGGCTTGATTTCGACGACAAGCTTGCCGGGCAGAATCTCGACGGTGCCGGGATGGATTTCGGCGCAGATTGTCTCGATGGCCGCGCGCACTGCGTCGCCTCTCTCAGGCGCGAGCCGATAGTGCAGCGCGAGCGAGTAGCCTTTATCCTCGGCGAGGATGCCAAGGCCGATGTCGCTTACGCGCGCGAGCCTGGCTTTGAGCGCTGCATCGAGCGGCTTGGCGCGCATGACGGTTTTGCTGCTGGCCCGCGCGCGCAATTCCGCGCCATGCCCGCCGATGGCGGCAAGCTTCATCGGCGCGAAAATCAAATCGATATCTGTAAGTGAACGGCCGCTGACCAGGGCCAGCGCCCCGCCGGTCAATCGGTCGAGTTGTGTCAGCGTCTGCCGCAATTCGGCCGGTACCGCGACTTGCTGCGGCGAGGGCGCGAAATCAAGGATGGTGCCGTCGATATCGAGCAGGATCGCGAATTTGCGCAGATCGGGAATAAGCGACGTGGTCGACAGCTCCGTGTCGGGTGTTGCTGCGGTCAGGGTGTGAATGTCGGAAATGTCCAAGCTCATCTGCAAGCCTATCAGCGGCATGTCTTTGGGTTACTGCGCGAGCGCCAGCGGCCGCGCCACTAATTCGAGTGGCTTGCGTTCGGCGGCGACGCCCCAGAGCGCCTGGACCACTGCAGCTGCGATCATCAGTAAAGCGCCGATGACATAGCCGGCAGCGACACTGCCGCGCGACCCGGTATTAATCAGCATGCCGAACAACAGCGGCCCGGCGATGCCGCCGATTCCGGTACCGATAGCATAGAAGAACGCAATCGCAAGGGCGCGGATTTCGAGCGGAAAGATCTCGCTGACGGTGAGATAGGCCGAGCTCGCCGCTGCCGAGGCGAAGAAGAATACGGTCATCCACGCGACCGTCAGCCCTTGAGCGCTGAGCAGATTCTGGCTGAACAGGCTAGCGGTCACGGCGAGCAGGATCCCGGACAGCGCATAAGTCGAGGCGATCATGATCCTGCGGCCGATCGTGTCGAACAAGCGGCCGAGCAGGATCGGGCCGAGTACATTGCCCGCCGCAAACGGCAGAATGTACCAGCCGACTTGATTCGCCGGCGTGCCATAGAAATCGGTGAGCACCAGCGCGTAAGTGAAGAAGATCGCATTATAGAAGAACGCTTGCGCCGACATCAGGCTCAATCCAACCAGCGTGCGCCGGCGATAGGTGACGAATAAAGTATGGGCGACTTCGGCGAGCGGCGTGTGGCTGCGCATATGCAGCCGGGTCTTGTCGCCGGCCGGCGGGAGCAGCCTTGCAAATTGCGTTTCGATGCCGCGCACGATCGTGTCGGCGGCTTGCGGGAAGCCATGGGTGACCAGCCAGCGCGGACTTTCCGGTATCCAAAATCTCATCAGCAGAATCACGAGTCCGATAATCGCCCCGATCAAAAAAGCAAGCCGCCAGCCGACTGCTGGGTCTATCACAGCGGGATCGAGAAGCACGAGAGAACCGCCCGCGCCGGCTGCCGCTCCGATCCAAAAGCTGCCGTTGATCAGGAGGTCGGTCCAGCCGCGGAACCGCGCCGGGATAAGCTCCTGGATTGTCGAATTGATGGCGGTGTATTCGCCGCCGATGCCGGCGCCGGTGAGAAAGCGGAACAGACAAAAACTTGCCGCGTTCCATGACAGGCCGGTGGCCGCCGTCGCGACGAGGTAAACGGCGAGCGTGATCGTGAACAGCTTTTTTCGGCCCAGCCGGTCGGTGAGCCAACCGAAGAAAAATGCGCCAAGCACGGCGCCAAGGAGGTAACTACTTCCGGCAAGGCCGACTTGTGCATTGCTCAGGCCCAAGGCGGAGCTGTTTTTGAGTTCGCCGGACAGCGCGCCAGCGAGCGTGACTTCAAGACCGTCGAGAATCCAGGTGATGCCGAGCGCTATGATCACGAGGAGGTGAAAGCGGCCGAACGGCAGCCTGTCGAGGCGGGCCGGGATATCGGTCGCAATGATCGCTCCCGCGATAGGTTCGACGAGGTCAGCCTTTGACCTAGCCAAAGCCTCACTATCCGTGGCCCGTTTCCGGCGTTGCGGAGGCGGATCAAGATGAAAATTCGAAATAAGACGCGAAAATACGTCGGCTGCGTATGAAACCATCTCGGAATGCCACCCGGCTACGGTTACTAACGCCTTGTGCGATCGGGTGTTCCGGTCTTGGCTCTTGCTCGAAAGTCGAAGGCAGTAACCGCCCTTTCGGGCCGTGAACGCTTCCTTTGCCAGTTCAAGTAAAGAGGCCGAGCGACTGAACGAAAGTTCACTGTGCCTGCACGGCTTTACTTGTATAGGGGACGCGTCACACGGCCCCCTTGCGCGGCGTCGCGTCCGCTGGCAATGCCCGGTGACGGAGCCCGCGTGCCGCGGGTTTGCGTCTATACATCTTATGCGCGCGCCCTGCGGTGATCCATTGACAGCCAAAGCCGCAACCCGATTCGAAATCCCACGGCGCTTGCGCGCACTGGTGCGCGCGCGGGAATCGAGCCTGATCGGGCTTGCGGCGCTGGTCGGCGTGATCGGCGGCCTGGTCGTCGCCGCAATGGGTACGGCGGTCGATCTCATTCATGAGATATTTTTCAATCTGCAGCACGGCGAGCGCCTGTCGGCGCGGCTGGCGCTCGATCCGGTTCTGGCGCTTTCGGTGCCGCTTCTCGGCGGCATCATTTTTGGTGCGTCGAGCGAATTGATCCGCCGCTTTCGCCCGGAGCGCGAAATCGATCCGATCGAAGCCAACGCGCTGCATGGCGGCCGCATGTCGCTTGTCGGCAGCATTGTCGTCGCGCTGCAGACGGTATGGTCGAGCGGCGTCGGCGCATCTGTGGGCCTTGAGGCCGGCTACACTCAGCTTGCCAGCGGTATTGCCTCACGCATCGGCAATTCATTTCGCTTGCGCCGCGGTGATTTGCGCATTCTGGTCGGCTGCGGTGCCGCCGCCGGCATAGCCGGCGCCTTCGGCGCGCCGCTTGCCGGCGCGTTCTACGGTTTCGAGCTGATCATCGGCAGCTATTCGCCGAGCGGGCTGGCGCCGGTCGGCATCGCGGCTCTGGTCGGATTTCTGGTGGCGCGATCGCTGTCGCCGGCCGAACTCGGCGTCGTGCCGCCCGAGCCGACCACCATGACCGGCCACGATCTCGTGCTCGCCGCCGTGCTCGGTTTGCTCGCGGCGGCGCTCGGCATCGTTCTGATGCGCGGCGTTGCCCTGAGCGAGGCGATGTTCGCGCGGCTGAAATTGCGTCCGGCGCTGCGCACCATGCTCGGCGGTCTCGTGGTCGGACTGTTGGCGATCGTTTCGCCGCAAGTGATGTCGTCCGGGCACGGCGCGCTACGCGTGGCCGGCATGCTCGATCTGTCGTTCCGCGCCGTCGCGCTGCTGTTCCTCCTTAAGATCATCGCCTCGATCGCCTCGCTCGGCTCCGGCTTTCGCGGCGGCATGTTCTTCTCCTCGCTCTTGATCGGCGCGCTCGGCGGCCACCTGCTCGCCACGTCGCTGACGATCTTCTGGCCGACCGTCTATTTCGATCCGAACGCTTATGCCGTGATCGGCATGAGTGCGCTTGCGGCGTCGGTGATCGGCGGCCCGCTGACCATGATTTTCATCGCGCTCGAAACCACCGACGATCTGTGGCTGACGGCCGCGGTGCTGATCGCGGTGATCATTGCCGCGCAGGTTACCCGCGAAGTATTCGGCTATTCGTTCGCCACTTGGCGTTTCCATTTGCGCGGCGAAACCATCCGCAGCGCCGCCGATATCGGCTGGATGCGCGACCTCACCGTCGAGAAGATGATGCGCCAGGACGTGCAGACGGTGAGCGCGTTCTCGACCATCGGCGCCTTCCGCGAGGCGTTCCCGCTCGGCTCTGCGGCGTCGGTGATCGCCGTCGACGAGGAGAATCGTTATGTCGGGCTGATGCTGGTAGCGGATGCGCATTCCGCCGAGCTCGATCCCGACGGGGCGATCAAGTCGCTGCTGCACCACAGCGAAGATATGCTGCTGCCGGGCATGGCGGTGAAGGAAGCGGTGCTCGCCTTCGATCGTGCCGAGACCGAAACGCTGGCCGTCGTCGATTCCTTCACCGACCGCCATGTCATCGGTCTGCTCACGGAGGCCTATGTCCTGCGCCGCTATTCAGCGGCGCTCGAAGGCCGCCGCCGCGATCTCACCGGCGAAGAATAAGTATCTGCCGTTCGGCGCGCGGGTTATTTCGGCCCGAGATATCGGAACGTGGTCTGCTCCCACCACTCGCTCTGTCGCGCATCGAGCACGGCGACATTGATGGCTTTTCTGAGCGGACTGCCGTTCGGCAAGGCAAGCGCATAGTCTTGGACGTCAAACGTCTTGTCGATCAGCTCGATCGACGACGAAAAGCTTTGCCGGATGAGCCATGCCAATAGCGGCTTGTCGTAGACAAATGCGTCGATCGAGTGCGACCGCAGCGCCTTGAGGCCGTCCTGCGGCGTAGGGAAAGTTTGGTACGCTATTCGTAAGTGCGAAAGCGTGTCCTCGGTGGATGTTCCGGCCACGGCACCGACGCGCACCGACGATAGATCGCTCACATCATGCACCTCTCCCTGGAGATGCCTTATGGTGAGCACGGACGTGATACTTGCGGTAAAAACCGCGATGGTAATGATCGAAACGATCATCCACACGATGGCCACCACGCGCCCGGGCAGCGTTCGCGGTCCCAAATCCCCGGTGTGACGCTGTGTCATTGCCTGGGTGGACCACCAGACACCCGCGCCGACGCCCTTGGCTACGCCGCCGCCGAAATGTTCGTTGTGGCGTCGCTCGATGAGCCAGACGACAAAACCGGTCGTCAAGGCCAGTCCGACCAAAGCCAGCACGGCTTGGACAAAGCCGAAAGATGTCATGGTGCGGATCACCGGCAGCCAGCTGGCTTCGCCGCCCGTGCGCACCGCGATGCCGAGGCCGGTGGCGTAGAACGGCTCGGTGAAATCCACGATACGCTCTCGCGCAGCGGTCACGGTCAGGGCGGCAACTGCAACATCGAATTTTCCGCTGGAGACTCCGTCGATCAAACCCTGGACTTGAGTTTCTTCCGCGAACTTGTAGCGCAAGTGCAATTCGTCGGCGATCCGCCGCCACAGGTCGATACTGATGCCGCTCCAGTTGCCGTCGGCGCCTTTCATCGCAAACGGCGGCGTCTCTTTGGTGCCGACTACCAATTCTCGCTGCGAAGACGCTGCATTGTCCGCGGCGTCGGCGGTCTGCGCTTTGCAGCGGCCGGCAAAGATCAGAGCTGCGCAGGCGACGGCGAAAATAACGAACGACCTGCGTGTGGTCGCGACCACGTCTAGCTCTTGATCTTAGACATCGCGTCCACGGCCTTGGCGCTTGGATTATCCAGACAATACTCGATGAAATCGCTGGTCTGCTTGTGCAGGGCATCGATGTCGAAAGTTCGAGCCTCCCGATTTGCCCAGCAGGAAGCCATGAAGAAACGCGATGGTGACGTCGCGATTGTCGCCGTGCTCGCGCATCACGTCCTTGCAGGTATATTGATCGATTGTGCGGGTGTTGGCCGCCTGCGCTGTCATCCAGCCCGCACTCAGGACGGCGCTAACGACAAAGGCATTCAAGGCAATCGTGGTACCCGCTTTCATTCGTCATCCTCCGCAGGAGAGCCGGCGGAACAGGCCGATGCAGGCCGCGCCGGATCCGCTGAACGTGATAGCACCCAAAGTCGCCGGCGGATCGCCGCCGCCGATGCCGAGATCGCTCGCCATGCTTTGGATGCGCGGCATCGGCGGCGGGTTGATCGGGCCGCCCTGCGACGCGCAATAGGTGCCGTCGATCAGCGGATTGCAGGTCTGTTGTTGCGGCTGCTGCTGCGCCTGCGGCGCGTCGGGTAATTGCAACGGGGCCGATGCGAGCTGCGGCGGCGGAGGCGGGGGAGGGCCTGCCGGGTTATTGATGCACAGGCCGCCGACGCCGGTCACGGAGGCTTCGCACATCTGCAAGGTCGAGAACCCGCAATCGCGCGAAGCTGCCGTCCTCGAATTGCGCGCAATAGGGATAATATTGGGCCGCAGGCGCCCGTGGATAGAGCTGTACGGCGAGCAACAGGCAGCCGATGAAAATGAGAGGACGCGTAATCATCCTTCGCTGTTCCTTGAGCGCCGGGCCGATTCTGGCAGGGGAGTATGGGGCGAACCTTCAATAAGGTCACTTGTGCGTCAGCTCCGCGGCGGCGCCTTGGTCAGCATCGGCGGTGGGGTCTTGTCGGCTGCGGGCGGCGCCGGCGACAGCACGAATGTGAGCCAGGTATTCCAGCCGCTGGGCCTGTCAGACCGTCGAATTCGCCATAGGCCTTCAGGTTGAGATAACCCTGCATGCCCGCCACCGGAAAGATGTAACCGATCTGCGGGCCGACGCCCGTGACTTGCGACTTGAACGGGCAGAGTTGCGGCAGGCAGCCTTGGTCGGCGGTGAGCTGATTATAGAAATATCCCACCAACCCGACCTGCAATTGTTTGGTCAAGAATTGCGAAGCGCCCCAGTCCGTGATGCCAGTCGATGCCGTTGCGATAGCCGTCGCGGTATTGGTGAAATTAAAGGTGAAGCCGGTCGTCACGGAAAATTCGTGTCCGGTCTTCGGGATCGAAATAGGTGTAGCCGCCGCCGCTGTCGATCGCCCCGTGGCCGATGCCGATATTGGAAAGCCGCATCGAATTGTAGGCGCCGACCGGAATATCGCCGGTGATATAGTACATGTAATTGTTCACGCCGACGTTCCAGCGCAGCGAGAACATCGGTATCAGGTCGCCGAAGCCGCTTGCCGAGTCGCTCAGACTGTCGGTGCCAAGAACGGCAGCGTTACTCCACCCGCCGTCGCCGTGCCAGCCAAGCTGCCGTTCAGATGTGGTGCTCACGTTGCCGTACGCGGCCAATATTCCAAAGATGGCCTGGCCGCCGAACACCGGCGTCGCAAACGTGTACGTTCGGAAAGACGAAACCGAGGTCGCCGGTGGCGTGGACGCTCCCGATTTGGCGTCGCCGACATTCCAACCGGGATGATTGCGGATTTCGCGCTCGCGCGCCAGCGCCGACGTCGCCGCTGCCGGAGACAGTGGTGTGATAATAGATCGACATAATTGAAAAGCCGGCCTGCTGCGGCACGGCGGCGAGACTGCCGAAGAATCCCGGCACCCAGAAGCTGACGCCGCCCTCGTCGGCGCGCGCGGCATTTGTCAAAGAGAGAGCCGCGAGAACGCTCAGCATTGCCGCGCGCAATCGAACGCTCACGCAACCGATCAGCCGCCGAGCGGACGCAACATTGCGCAACGCTTCGAGCTTTGGCCCGGACTTCGATCTTGGCTTCAATTCCATGAGCACCCCCTGAAGCCGTGCCGGCTTCTCTGCTCAAGGCAAAACCTCGTCGCTGCAACGAGCCTAGCCGACTGTGTTGCGTATGACATCCGGCGCGATGCGCATTGTGACGCTTCCGTTGCGGATTTGGCCGCGGCGTTGCTCCAGGAGCACAGCGGCACCGAAATTCCGCGCTTATCGATAGGTGGCCGCAGCACATCGAAGGAAATATAAAATTGCACATTTTGCAGTGCACAAATCGTCATCACGCGTTTGTTAAGTTGCGGTCATATGATCACCTGATGGTCTTTTCGCTGCCGGTCGGCTAGTCTCGCGTGCAACAAGAAGTATTGTTTCAATAGACCAATCGATTTTGTACGAGCGCCGGTACAAAAAGCCGGCGCAAAATATTGGCTGAACGCGTGCAACGCGAGGAGCCCGTGAGCGATAGTGCGGTTGCGTCGTTACAGCAGCGCGATCCATCCGCGCCGCCAAACATGATCTGGATTCCTGGCGGCGCGTTCCGCATGGGATCGGACAAACATTATCCTGAAGAGGCGCCGGCTCATCGCGCCAGCGTCGACGGTTTCTGGATCGACCGCACGCCGGTCACCAATCGCCAATTCAAGGATTTCGTGCGCGCCACCGGGCACGTGACCTTTGCCGAAACCGTGCCCGATCCGAAAAATTATCCGGGCGCGCTTCCGCATATGATCTTTGCCGGCTCGCTGGTGTTCACGCCGCCCAACCATCCCGTCAATCTGCGCGACTTCAGTCAGTGGTGGACGCTGCTTCCGGGCGCCGATTGGCGGCACCCCTATGGGCGCAAGACCAACATCAACGCGCTCGACAATCACCCAGTGGTGCACGTGACCTATGGCGATGCGCTCGCTTACGCCAGATGGGCGGGGAAGGATCTGCCGACCGAGACTGAATGGGAATTCGCCGCACGCGGCGGGCTCGACGGCGCCGAGTTCGCCTGGGGCGAAGAGTTCACGCCCGGCGGCAAGCATATGGCCAATACCTGGCAGGGCAATTTTCCGCACGAAAACCGTTGCGACGACGGTTTTGAGCGCACCTCGCCGGTGCTGTCGTTTCCGCCCAACGGTTACGGCGTCCACGACATGATCGGCAATGTCTGGGAGTGGACGACGGATTGGTGGTCTTCAAAGCACCAAGCCGACGCGGCGAAGGCGTGCTGCATTCCGCAAAATCCGCGCGGCGGGTGCGAGGAGGACAGCTACGATTCGTGCCAGCCGGACATCAAAATTCCGCGCAAAGTCATAAAGGGCGGCTCGCATCTGTGCGCGCCGAATTACTGCCGCCGTTACCGGCCGGCCGCGCGCCATGCCGAGCCGGTCGACACGTCGACAAGTCATCTCGGATTTCGCTGTTTATTGAGAAGTGTGAAGTGACAGTGGTTTATCAATTTAAGACGAGCAACAAAACGAGGGAGGAAGATAATGTTGGGCTTTGGTCGAAGCGTTAAATTCGCCGCGATGATCGTCGCGGCTTGCACCATTCTCGTCGCGGCGTCGGCGCCGTCGCAGGCGCAATCCGGGACGGTGCGGCTGCACATCGTCAGGGCCGGGTTCATCGTCGGCATTGGCGGCGGCAGTGGCACGCTGCACTTCCAGGGCCGGACTTATCGGCTGAGCATCGGCGGTATCGGCATCGGCAGCCTCGGTGTTTCGGCGGTCGATCTCACCGGAACGGCTTCCAATTTGCATCGTCCCTCGGACATCGCCGGCACTTATGGCGCGGCCGGCGCCGGCGCCACGTTTGTCGGCGGTGGACAAGTGGCCACGCTGCAGAACGGAAGAGGCGTGGTGCTGACACTGAGCGGCCCGCAAGTCGGCTTTCAGGTCTCGCTCGGTCTCGGCGGAATGACCATCGCCTTGCGATGAGGTGACGCGAGTTCGGCAGCGCCGGCAGCTCGCTGCCGGCGTTGGTCCTTATCGAAAAAGGTCGCACGCCGTCTTGCGTGCCCACTGACGATTGCAGTTTTCGACTGGCGGCGCGCGCTGAGCCGCCGGACATGCCGGCGCGGCGCGCCGGGTTTCGATCCGTCGTGCGAGCAGGAGCGAGAAATGTCAGGTCAAGACAACGAAGACAAGTCAGGCATCAAGCAAGCCGCACTTGATCGCCGCAAGATTTTACTTGGCAGCACGACACTCGTTGCGGCATCGGCGATTGCGACAAGTCAGCCACTTCAAGTCGCGCAGGCGCAACAGCCAGCGGCACCGTCCGGCAAGAAGCCGAATATCCTCGTCATCTTCGGCGACGATATCGGCCAGACCAATATCAGTGCCTATTCGTTCGGCGTCGTCGGCTACAAGACGCCGAACATCGACCGCATCGCAAAAGAAGGCCTGATGTTTACCGATTACTATGCCGAGAACTCATGCACCGCGGGGCGGTCGTCCTTCATCACCGGCCAGACGCCGAAGCGCACCGGCCTCACCAAGGTCGGCATCCCCGGCGCGCCAATCGGCCTGCAGGCCCGCGACATCACCATCGCCCAGGCGCTGAAACCGCTCGGCTATGCGACCGGGCAATTCGGCAAGAATCATCTCGGCGACCGCAACGAATATCTGCCGACGGTCCACGGCTTCGACGAGTTCTTCGGCAACCTTTATCACCTGAATGCCGAAGAAGAGCCGGAGCGGCCGTACTGGCCGAAGGACGACAAGGACTATGTCGACAACAACTCGCCGCGCGGCGTGCTTCGCTGCAAGGCCAGCGACAAGGACGACCCGACCGAACAGCCGCATTGGGGGCGCGTCGGCAAGCAGACCATCGAGGATACCGGCCCGCTCGATCGCAAGCGGATGGAAACAATCGACGACGAAACCACCGCCGCCGCGATCGACTACATGGGCCGGCAGGTCAAGGCGAACAAGCCGTTCTTCGTCTGGATGAATGCCACCCGCATGCATGTGTTCACGCATGTGCGCCAGTCGATGCTCGGACAAAGCGGCATGCCGGGCAACGAATATGCCGACGGCATGATCGAGCACGATGGCGACATCGGCAAGTTGCTCAAAGCAGTGGACGATCTCGGCATCGCCAATGACACCATCGTCGTCTACACGACCGACAACGGACCAAATCAGTTCTCCTGGCCGGATGCGGCAACGACGCCGTTCCGCAGCGAGAAGGACACCAATTGGGAAGGTGCGTTCCGCGTGCCGGCCATGGTGCGTTGGCCAGGCCATATCCAGCCTGGCCAAGTCTCGACCGAGATATTTTCCGGTCTGGACTGGTTTCCGACCCTGCTTGCAGCGGCAGGCGACACCACGATCAAGGATCGCTTGCTCGGCGGCACTGGCATCGGCGCCGCAACCTTTCCGGTGCACCTTGACGGTTATAATCAGCTCGACTTGCTCACCGGCAAGAGTGCGAAGAGTGCGCGTACCGATTTCGCCTATTTCGACGATGACGGCGATCTCGTCGGCTACCGCCACGGCGACTGGAAGGCGGTCTTCGAAGAGCAGAAGAAACCGGGTGGCTTTCCAGTCTGGTACGAGCCGCTCACTGCCTATCGCATTCCGAAGATCTTCAATCTGCGGATGGACCCGTATGAACGGGCAGATGTCGTCTCGGACCAGTATGACGATTGGCGGGTCAAGAACGCTTATCTGATGGGCTGGATGAATCTGAAGGCGGTCGCCTTCCTCCAGACCTTCAAGGACTATCCGCCGAGTCAGATTCCCGCAAGCTTCACCATCGATCAGGTGCAGAAGAACATCGACGATACGATCGAGGCATTGAAGAAGAAGACCACGACCGACTAGCCGCCATCTGCCCGAGCTGGGCAGAAGGACAGCCGCACTTCAACAAGCCTCGCCGGATGCGGCGTGGCAAAGCAGGGAGCGACAAATGTCAGATCAAGACAATGGAGAGAAGTCGAACTTAGAAAATCACGCCGTCAATCGCCGCAATATCTTGCTTGCAAGCACGACACTTGCCGCCGCGTCCGCTTTGGGAGCGCCGGAGTTCATTAAAACGGCCCAAGCTCAGCAGCAAGCCGCGCCCGCGGGCGCAAAGCCGAACATCCTCGTCATCATGGGCGACGATATCGGCTGGTTCAATATCGGCGCCTATCACCAGGGCATCATGTCCGGCAAGACGCCGAATCTCGACAAGCTCGCCGCCGACGGCATGCGCTTCACCGATTATTATGCCGAAGCGAGCTGCACCGCCGGCCGCGCCAATTTCATCACCGGGCAAATTCCGCTGCGCACTGGCCTCACAACTGTGGGCCAAGCCGGCGCCGATGTCGGCATGCCCGAGCAGTCCGTGACGACGGCCCTTGTCCTCAAATCGATGGGCTATGCCACGGGACAGTTCGGCAAGAACCATCTCGGCGACTTGAACAAATATCTCCCGACGCTGCACGGCTTCGACGAGTTCTTCGGATACTTATACCACCTCGACGCGATGTCGGATCCGTATTGGTTCGATTATCCGCAGGACTGGATCGACAAATACGGTCCGCGCAATCTGGTCCATTCCTACGCGACCGACACCGACGATCCGACCGTGATGCCGCGCTGGGGCAAGGTCGGCAAGCAGCGCATCGTCGACGAAGGACCCTTGAAGCCGTTCAAGGACATGACCGCGGATCACCAGATGTGGCAGAAGGGCCGCGACGCCAAATACGATATGGAGACGTTCGACGAAGTTCTCGTCGAGCAGAGCAAGGGCTTCATGGATCGGGCCAAGGCGGCCAACAAGCCGTTCTTCATCTGGCACAACACGACGCGCATGCACGTCTTCACCTACCTGCAGCAGAAGTACCAGGCCAAGATGAACTATGAGAGCAATTTCGGCCTGGAGGAAGCCGGCATGGCGCAGATGGACGACGACATCGGCGATCTGCTCAAGCATCTCGACGATATCGGCGTCGCCAACAACACCATCGTCATCTTCACCACCGACAATGGCGCCGAGGTCTTCACTTGGCCGGACGGCGGCATGACGCCGTTCCGCGCCACCAAGGGGACCGTGTTCGAGGGCGGCTTCCGCGTGCCGTGCATCGCCCGCTGGCCGGGCAAGATCAAGCCCGGTACGGTCGAGAACGGCATCTTCTCCGGGCTGGACTGGCTGCCGACTTTGGTTGCGGCGGCGGGCAATCCGAACATCGTCCAGCAGCTGCTGCCGGGGCTGCAGATCGGCGGTCAGACCTACAAGAACCATCTCGACGGTTACAACCAGATGGATCTTCTGACCGGCAAAGGGCCGTCGAGGCGGCACGAGCTGTTCTACTTCGGCGAATCCCAGCTCGGCGCCATCCGCATCGACGATTTCAAATACCAGTTCTACCAGCAGCCGTTCGGCTGGCCTGGCGAGAAGGTCACGACCGACATGCCGACCATCGTCAATCTGCGCCAGGACCCGTTCGAACGGACGCCATCAATTCGCGGCCAGACGCTCAACGACCAAGGCGGGGGCTATATGAACGACTTTATGGCCCGCGAGTTCTGGCGCTTCGTCCAGGTCCAGCAGACGGTGGGGGCGGCGGCGCAAACGTTTATTGACTATCCGCCGATGCAGCAGGCGGCGTCCTTCAACCTCGAGGACGTGAAGAAGAAGGTCGAGGAAATGATGAAGAATCACGAAGGGCAGTAACCCCATGCAAATCTGGCGGGCGCGTTGTAAGATGCGCCCGCCGAATACTGCAAAGGGGGTTCAGGTGCACATTCGTCTCACATTATCGGCTGCGGCCTTTGCCGCCGCGTTTTCCGTCCTTCCGGCATGGGCCGACGACATTCCTACGCTTCACGTCGAGCAGGTATGTCACGGAATCGTCAATCAATCCGGCGACTCGCTGACCGCTGGCGATCCGAAAGTGGCGTTCAATCAATGCATGGACGCGGAGCAGGCCGACCGTGACGCGCTGAGCAAGGAGTGGTCGACATTCAACACCGACGACAAAAGGCATTGCACCGACAAATCGCGAATGGGTGGCGATTCGAGCTACACCGAACTGATCACCTGCCTCGAAATGGCGCGCGACGTGCGCAGCCTGCGCGCGGGGAGCGGCCTGACCAAGTTGCCGCAGTCGTCGACCGGGCAGCAGAAATGAATTCTGAAATTATAAAGCGGCTGTTGATCGCGGGCGCGGTTTTATTCGCCGCGTCCCATTCAGTCGCCCATGCCGGCTCCTGCGCCGCCGATATCGACGCCGCGCAAGCGCGCATCGATGCCAAGCTCGAGATGATCGCGGCCACAGGCCGATTTGCGCCGGAGAGCATTAGTGCCGGCATGAGCGATCAGCCGACGCCGCGCTCGATCGCGGCGGCCGAGGCCAGACTCGGTGAGCTTAACCAGCACATGATTCGCAACGTCAGGCGGGCGATGACGCGGGCGCGCGCCGCCGATGCCCGAGGCAATGAAGGGCGGTGTGAAAAGGAACTGGCGAGGGTGCAGCGCGCGCTCGGGCCGTAATCTCGGATTGACGAAATTTTTTCGGTTTGCAGAAGGGAATGAGTGACCATGCCCCTGTATCGTTTGCTCACCGCGGCGCTTGTCACGTTGGCGATCTCGCTTCCTGCTGCCGCTCAAGCGCCGCAGCCGTGGACGCAAGTCGGTTCGCTGATGTGCAAGGTCAATGCGAATATCGGCTTCATCATTGCCGGCCATCAGCCGATGGAGTGCACCTTTAGTCCGACCGGAGGAAATCCGCCGCAATTCTACGACGGCGCCATCAACACGATCGGCATCGATGTCGGCGTCACCGAGGGCAGCGTCCTCGGCTGGGGCGTGTTCGCTCCGACCTCCGGCGTGGCTCCGGGCGCGCTCGCGGGAGAATATGTCGGCGCTTCCGGCGATATCGGCGTCGGTGTCGGCGGCGGCGCCAATGTACTGATCGGCGGTTCGGCGCGCACTTTCGCGTTGCAGCCGCTGTCGCTGCAAGGCTCGATCGCGCTGAATGTCGTGCTCGGCCTGTCGGCACTGAAGCTGCGGGTGCATCAATAGCGGCTCAATGACCCGAGGAGACTTTCGCCATGCATGCCTTGCTGATGAGAAGTATCCCGGCGGTGATTTTGCTCGCGGCAAGCGGACCGGCATGGTCCGACGATGTGCCGCAACTGAATGTCGATCCGGTGTGCCACGGCATCGCGAAACAGGCCGCGGGCCCGGGTGAGAAAGGCGGCCCGGACCTCGCGTTTTCGCAATGCGTCAAGAACGAGCAGGCGATGCGGCAAAAGCTCACCGGCGAATGGTCGACATTCATTCCGTCCGAGAAGACCAATTGCGTTGGCGAGGAAACCTCAGCTTCGCTGCCGAGTTATACCGATCTCGTCACCTGTCTCGAAATGGCAAGGGACGCGCGGCAGCTGAACAAGCCCGCTCCGGCGCAGCAGAGTAAATAAGAATCTACATCGAACGCGCCGTGTCATGGCGCGCTCGCAATAAGAAGAAACTGAACTGAGAACGAAAATAGAACCGGGGAGAAGACCATGTCAGCGACTGTAATCAATCTGATCATCCAGATCATCGCCGGTGCTCTCGGTGGCAATGCCGCGGGCGCAACGATGAAGAACATCGATCTCGGCACGCTCGGCAATACTATTGCCGGCGCGGTCGGCGGTGCGGGCGGCGGCACGCTGCTCACCGCACTGTTGCCGATGCTGCAAAGCGCAGCCGGCAATGTCGATATCGGCACGGTGGTCGGCCAAGCGGTCGGCGGCGGCGTGACCGGCGCGATCCTGACCGCCATCGTCGGCATCATCAAGAACGCGATGGCCGGCCAAGCGGCGAAGTAGGCCGCGTAGCAGACGCGTCTTCGGGCCGGCGGTCGGTTGCCGTCGCAAATTGTGCAGGAGTACCAATGCGATCGGATCGCCGCAGGTATCTGTTGCTCGCCGCCTTGTTCGTTGCGTGCATTGGTTGTCGCGCTGGCGCGCTGGCGCAGTCCATTGCACCGGCCGCGCCGTTGCCCGATCCGCTGCCGTCATGGAACGACGGCGCGGTGAAAAAATCGATCACCGATTTTGTCGATCGCGTGACCATGCGGGGCTCGCCGGACTTCGTTCCCGTCGATCAGCGCATCGCCACTTTCGATAATGACGGCACGCTATGGTGCGAACAGCCGATCTATTTCCAGGTCGCCTTCGCGTTCGACGAGCTCAGGCGGATGGCGCCGCAGCATCCGGAATGGAAGACCAAGCAGCCTTTCAAGGCGCTGCTCGACAACGACAAAGCAGCGCGCTGGCGGCGGCGGGCGAGAAAGAGTCTTGTTGGAAATCGTGATGGTGACGCATACCGGCATGACGCGTCGAGGATTTCACCAAAACCGTCCTCGACTGGATCGCCACGGCGCAGCATCCGCGCTTCAAGCGGCCTTATATCGATCTCGCCTATCAGCCGATGCAGGAATTGCTGCGCTATCTGCGCGCCAACGGCTTCAAGACTTTCATCGTGTCGGGCGGCGGCATCGAATTCATGCGGCCGTGGACCGAGAAGGTCTACGGCATTCCGCCGGAGCAAGTCGTCGGCTCGTCCGGCGTTACCAAATGGCAGATGCCGCCGGACGGCAAGCCGGTCCTGATGAAGCTTCCCAAGGTCGAATTCGTCGATGACGGGCCTGGCAAGCCGGTCGGCATCAACTGCTTCATCGGCCGCCGGCCGATCTTCGCCTTCGGCAATTCCGACGGCGATCAGCAAATGCTGGAATGGACGGCGGCGGGCTCCGGCGCGCGCTTCATGGGGCTCGTCCATCACACCGATGCCGAGCGTGAATACGCCTACGACCGGCAATCGCTTGTCGGCAAGCTCGACAAGGCGCTCGACGAAGCCAATGCCAGAGGCTGGACCGTCGTCGACATGAAGCGGGACTGGAACAAGGTCTTCGCCTTCCAACAATGATCCGAGCGGGCGGAACGGCCGACGAGGGGGAGCGAATGAGTGCGATCGTGAAACGGGCGCTGACTGCGGGGCTGTTCTTGGTTCTGTTTTTGGCGTTGCCCTATGCGGCATCGGCGCAGACGCAATCGCAACCCGGATCGGATCAACAACCTCCCTCGGCGCAAGCGTCCGCACCCGCCGCGGCCCCGGCGCAGCAATTGCTCAGCGCCGGGCAGCTTGATGCGCTGGTCGCACCCATCGCGCTTTATCCCGATGCGCTGTTGTCGGAAATTCTCATGGCCTCGACCTATCCGCTCGAAGTCATCGAGGCCGACCGCTGGGCGCAGGCCAACAAAAATCTGCAAGGCGATGCGCTGAAAGCCGCGGTCGGTCAGCAGAGCTGGGACGACAGCGTGAAGTCGCTGGTGGCGACGCCGTCGGTGCTCGACATGATGAGCGACAAATTGAGCTGGACGCAGCAGCTCGGCGACGCGGTGCTGGCGCAGCAGCCTGACGTGATGGATGCGATCCAGCGGCTGCGTGCCAAGGCGCAGGCCAACAGCAAGCTCGTCTCCAACCAGCAGCAGACCGTCTCGACGCAGAGCCAGGACGGCCGGCAGGTCATCGTCATCGCGCCGACCAATCCGGATACGCTCTACGTGCCGTATTACGATCCGTCGGTTGTCTATGGTGCATGGCCCTATCCGTCCTATCCGCCTTATTACTGGCCGGCGCCGGGCTATATCGCCGCCGGCGTGATCGCGACCGGGCTTGCGTTCGGCGCCGGCTATGCGCTCGGCCGCTGGGCGTCCGGCGGCAATTATTGGGGCGGCGGCTTCAATTGGGGTGGCAACAACATCAACGTCAACCGCAATATCAACATCAACAATATCAACCGCGGCAACGGCAATAACTGGGTGCACAATCCGGCGCATCGCCAGGGCGTGCGCTATTCGAACGCCAATGTCGCGGCGAAATTCGGCGGCAATCGCAATAATATCGGCGGCGGCGCACAGAACCGCATGGATTTCCGCGGCCGCGCCGGCAATCAGGTGCTCAATCCGGGCGCTGGCGGCGGCATCGGCAATCGGCCGAATATCGCCGGCGGCAATGCACCCAATATCGGTGGCGGTAACCGGCCGAATGTCGGCGGTGGCGGCAATCGGCCCAACATTGGCGGCGGCAATCGCCCCGGCGGTGGCGGTGCTGCTGCGGCGCGGCCCGCGATCAACCGGCCGGCCGGTGGCGGCCGCGGCCCGGGTAATGCGCTCGGCAATATCAGTTCGGGACGTGCCGCCAATCTTGACGCGGCGCGCGGCCGCGCCAGTCTCGGCGGCGGCGGCCCGCGTGGCGGCGGAGGCGGCGGCGCGGTCGCGCGCGGCGGCGGTGGAGGCGGTCCGCGTGGTGGTGGTGGTGGAGGCGGCCGTGGTGGCGGCGGCGGACGCCGCTCCGACGTGAGATTGAAGCACGACATCATGCTACTCGGACGTCTCGACGACGGCCTCGGCTTCTATCGCTTCGTCTATAACGGCGGCGACAAGACCTATGTCGGCGTCATGGCGCAGGAGGTGCAAACCGTCATGCCCGGCGCGGTGGTGCGCGGGCCAGACGGTTATTTGCGGGTCTATTACGACAAGCTTGGTCTGAAGTTTGAAACCTACGACGCATGGGTCGCGTCGGGCGCACGCGTGCCGGCGGGAATTCCGGTCTCGCATTGAATCAGATCAACGCCATATCCGAGGTTGTCATGAACAAGTCTCCTACAGTGCTCACGGTCCTGATCGCGGCATTTTTTATTGCCGCTTCGGCCTCCGCCGCCTTCGCGCAACAGGACTACAAGTCGCCGCAGGATGCCGTCGATGCCTTGGTCGCGACGGCGCGCAGCGGCGACATGAAGGCGGCGCTCGATGTGCTCGGCGAAGACGGTGAGGACATCATCTCGTCCGGCGACAAAGTGTCAGACGACGCGGTGCGGGCGCGTTTCGTCGCCTCCTTCGACAAGAAGCATCAGATCACGATGAACGGCGACAACAAGGCGACCTTGATCATCGGCGACAACGATTATCCGTTCCCAATCCCACTCGAGCGCAACAAGAACGGCACCTGGTCGTTCGACACCGACGAAGGCCGCCGCGAAATCCTCTATCGCCGCATCGGCCATAACGAGCTCGACACTATCCAGACCGCGCTCGCTTATGTTGACGCGCAGAAGGATTATGCCGGGAAGGATCGCGGCGCAGGTGTGGGCGTCTATGCGCAGCGCTTCATCAGCACCGCAGGCAAGAAGGACGGGCTCTATTGGCCGACCGCACAGGGCGAGGAGGAAAGCCCGCTCGGCGAATTGTTCGCTGCCGCCTCCCGCCAGGGCTATCACGCCGGCGAAGGCCGTTCGCCCTATCACGGCTATTACTACAAAATCCTCACCAAGCAGGGCCCGGCGGCCGAAGGCGGCGCTGCCGATTATGTCGTCAACGGCAAGATGATCGGCGGCTTTGGCCTCGTTGCCTATCCGGCGGAGTACCGCAATTCCGGCGTGATGACATTCATCGTCAACTACGTGGGGCAAGTGTTTCAAAAGGATCTCGGGCCGGACACCGCCGACATTGCCGAGAAGATGGCCTCGTTCAATCCGGACCCGACCTGGAAGAAGGTCGATACCAGCGTGTCGGCGCGATGAGGTGCAGCGCGCTGGTGCAGTTATTCCGAAATACGACGGAGACCCCGAAGTTGAAATAGCGGCAAGGAGCAGTTCATGATCGAGGTCTTCGCTTGGGTCGTGATGCTCATTGTCGCGGTGAGCGCGATAGCGATGTTCTTCATCGCCGGCTTGCTGCTGGGCTACTTCGCCAAAAGCCACAATCATCCCTGGGCCGAAGCGGTCACCATCCGCCGCGTCATCCTGCGGCAGATCACCATTCTCAATTACATCAATCCGTTTTGAGCAGTACGGAGGAGTGAGCAATGGTCCGAGCGACTTTGGCGGCACTTGCTTTGATTTGTTTCGCGGCGTGTGCGCAGGCGCAGAACAGTTCGGCTGCCGAGCCGAACGAGCGCATCATCGAAAGCCGTGCTGTCGAGGCCGTGATCTGGGGCATGCCGGCGGTCAATTACGATCTGATGCTCCAGGAGATGCTCACCAAGACGCCGGGGAAGGTCGGCGAAGTGATCTATTGGGGCCGCCCGCTCGACTGGCACAACCAGACGCTCACACCCAACCCCGATGCACTCTATTTCATGACGTTCTTCGATACCAAGGACGGCCCAATTGTCCTTGACCTGCCGCCTGGTGACGCCAACGGGTCGTTCAACGGCAATATCGTGAACGTCTGGCAGATGCCGCTTGAAGATGCGGGTCTGCTCGGCGTGGACAAGGGCAAGGGCGGAAAATTCGCCGTGCTGCCGCCGGGCTACAGAGACAAGGTGCCGGACGGCTACGTGCCACTGCAATCCGACACCTTCGGCGGCTATATGCTGTTGCGCGCCAACCTCAAGAGTCACGGCGACGCCGATGTCGCCAAGTCCATTGCTTACGGCAAGCGGATGAAAGTCTATTCGCTGGCGCGGGCGGCCAATCCGCCGGCCACCATATTCACCGACGTGAAGGACATGACGTTCGATTCTACCATTCGCTACGACGCAAGCTTCTTCGAGCATCTAAACAGGATCGTGCAGAACGAGCCTTGGCTTGATCGTGACCGCGGGTTGATCGACCAACTTAAGTCTCTCGGTATCGAGAAGGGTAAGCCGTTTGCGCCCGACGACGCGATCAAGGCGCTGTTTGGATCCGCGACACAGGATGCTCACGCCTGGCTCGAGGCGAAATACAATGCGGGCATGCCGCCGTTCTTCTCGCCGACGAGCCGCTGGACCTATCCGGCGCCGCCGGACTTGGTCAAGGCGGCGCAGGAAGGTTATGCCGATCCAAGCGTCTATCCTGTCGACAATCGCGGCCTCGCTTACAGCTACGCCTATATCGGTATTAAACGCCTCGGCGTCGGCCAATTCTATCTGATCTCGATCAGGGACAAAGACGGCGATCCCTTTGACGGCGGTAAGACTTATCGGCTGACGGTGCCGGCGAACGCACCGGTGGAGCAGTATTGGTCGGTGACCGCCTACGATCGTGAGACACACACGCTTATCAAAAACATGCCGCGCGCCAGCCGCTCGTCGCAAATCCCCGAGCTGCAAAAGAATACTGACGGCTCGATCGACATATTATTTCGGGCCGAAGGCGCCGGCCGGCAAGGAAACCAACTGGGTGCCGACCGATCCTGCACGCAAGTTCGAATTGATGTTGCGGCTTTATGGCCCGAACCAAGCCGCTGTTTGACAAGACATGGCAGCTGCCGGACGTCGAGAAAGCGAACTAAGCACCTCTGGAATTCTGTAATCCTATCAACTTTGGGAGGAAGATAAATGGGCATTACGCGCCGGAACGTAATGACGGGAAGCGGCATGCTTCTCGCGGCCGCTGCCGCTTCCAGCTCTGCGCGAGCGCAGCAAGTGCCTGCGCCCACGTCAGCCGCCGACGTTCCCTCGACTCCTCCCGGCACAATCATGCCGAAGGATTACTTCGTCATGGTCGGCCGCATGGCTTATGTCTGGGGTTGGCCGCTGGTGAACAATCTCAATCGGGCACTGGCGGTAAAAGATCTGCCGGAACCCGGACGGATCGGCGGAGTTGTGCCTGCGTCGCCGCCTGGCTACGTGTCGATGCTGACCGACTATATCGATTCGGCCGAGAACTTTGTAACCTGTCCGAACCAAGACACCGTTTATGGTGCCGGATTTCAACGTCTCGACACCAAGCCGGTGATCGTGCAGGTGCCGGATTTCGGCGATCGCTTTTTCACTTTTCAAGTAGCAGACGGGCGCACCGATTTATTCGCTTCGTTTGGCAAACAATATTCGACGAAACCTGGTTTTTATCTGCTCGTCGGGCCGAACTGGAAGGGAGATGTTCCTGCCGACATCAACGCTGTTTACCGTTCGCCAACCGATCTCGCGGCGATCTTTCCCCGCGTATTCCAGGACGATACGCCTGAGGACAAGCGCGCGATCCAGCCTTTGCTCAGTCAAATCGTCGTTTATCCGTTGAGCGAATTTGACGGCAAGATGAAGACCAAAGACTGGACGAAAACTCCGGCTTTCCCGGCCCTGTCCGGTGGCGCTGGAGAAACAAAATGGGTCATTCCGGAGAAATTCTTCGATGAGCTGCCGCAAGTCCTGAAGGAGACTCCGCCGCTGCCCGGCGAGGAGTCGCTCTATGGAACATTCCAATCGGTGCTCGATGCCGCAGCGAAAGACCCGCAGATCAAGACGACGCTGACGCAAACGGCGATCGCGGCCGAGCAGGAATTGATCAAGCCGCTGTTTGAATTCCATAACAATGGGCGGCCTGTCGGCAACGGCTGGACATCGCCGCCGAATGGCGCACGTTGGGGTACGGACTATTTGTCACGCGCGGCGACCGCACGTTCGAATATGTACGACAATGCGCCAAACGAGACGCGCTACATCTACACCGACTTTGACAAAGAGGGACAGCGGTTAACCGGCGCGAGGCGCTATACGGTTACCTTCGCCTCCAGCCAGACGCCTCCGGTCAATGGGTTCTGGTCGCTCACGGTTTACAACAAGGAGCATTTATTCGAGCCAAACCGGCTTAACCGCTTCTCGCTCGGCACCAAGAGCAAGTCGATGAAGACCAATGCAGATGGCTCGCTCGTCCTCTATTTCCAGCATCAGTCTCCGGGTGCGGATAAAGAATCGAATTGGGTGCCGACGCCGGTCGACGAATTCTCACTCTACATCCGGGCCTATTGGCCAAAGGATGCGATCCTCGATGGAAAATGGACGCCGCCGGTCGTGAATCGAATTGGTTGAAGCGCCGCGTCAGACTGCACAGTTGCGCGCCGAGATTTTGAACGGAGCCCGGAAATTCCCCGACGCCAGGCCGGCGAGCTGCGCGGGTAGGCGCGGTTTTAAGAAATATTAGCTGGCACGCGAGGCGGCCACTGGGCTCTGTGGACCCCCGTGACAGCGGTGGACCGGAAGACCTAGAATGAAATTGGGTCGGGGCGGTAACGGGAGCAATATCCCGGGAGCAAGACCCATGTCGGTCCAGAATGAAGGTCAATTATCGCCGCCGCAGCGCGAGGCGTATAACGACGCGCTTTCTTTCGTCGACCACGGCTCGGATTTTGTCCTGGTCGCCGAAGGTAGGCCGCCGTCGCGTATTGCGCTGGCGCGCGAGCGGATGCTGATCTGCCGCCTCTATGTCGGGCTCCTGCAAACCATCACCGACGATTACGGCACGGAGTTTGCCGCCCACAGCGACAGTCTGGCTTACCGCACCATCGGCATTTACGTCTTCCTGCGCACGGTCATGTGTTCGCCGGCCCGCGCCAGCCAGATAGCACATGCGCTCCGTCTGCCGCGCGCGGCTGTGCTGCGCCGGCTGCAAGAACTGGTCAAGCGCGGCTATGTGGAGCGCGTCGGCAACGCCTATCGCGTCACCGACAAGGTCAATATCCCCGATCTGCAGGGTAAGTTGCAGCGGCGCATCGCGATGGTCACCGAGACCGCGAAGAGACTTTCGGCGGCGGCATAGAGGCGCCGTTTTCTAAAAACCGTTGGGCGTCTTGGTCACAGCGCCTCGATGTGCCACACGCCGCAGGCGCGGCATTCGAAAGTAGCGAGGTCGGGCAAGCCGTCGAACCGCGGCGTGCGTTTGGCAAGCCGCATCGGCTGCGCGCAACTCGGGCAGCGCGGTGGCACGAGTGTTGAGCTCGGTGCTTTTGTCTCACACATGGTCGTCTTTCCCGGACTGAAAGGCCGCAGCGCTATGGCGTACGGACCAGAGACCGGCAACGGTCTCACCTTCGGCCGATATACGTGGGAGAGGCGAATTAACGGCACGTGGCCGGGCCATGAAGCTTTGGCAATCTCGGCCTAGACGAAGGTCTAGGGATAGCCTGGGAAAGTTCCGAACGACCCGCGCCCCGCGCGCCGCAAGGGTGAACGCCTCACGCGCTTGTCATCGTCCAGTTGCCGCGATCTTCGATATTCTCAGGTTGATGCGGCACAGGTTCCGTCCGTGGCATGCCGTGTCGTTGTAATTTGTTTTAATTTTACGGCCCACGCGACGATGGAGTGAAGAGCAAAGACCAAGAACAATGGCGGCCGGCCGGGCCGCCGACACCATAAGTTCGCGCGGCATAGTGCTGACATGCCAACGATAGTCCATCCGGGAGGACACGATGAGCGAACGTGGAACAAATAAATCTCATGCCCCATTTATTGCCCCGTCTCATGCTCCATCTCATGCCCCGCTTCCTGCGGGCAACGCCGCGATCGAGCGCCGGACAGTTCTGAAGGGAGGTTTTGCCGCGGCCGGCATTTTGGGTAGCGGCGCGTCTGCGGCAATTGTGGCGGATGTCGAAAGAGCCGCCGCCGACACCGCGCCGTCGCAGCTTCCAGATCAGATCCAGAACGCAATCGAGCGCTTTCGCTCAAGCATCCCGGCTAATTTCGATCACGACTACGTCGAGAAAGCTGTCATCCCGTTTTTTCTGACGAGCTTTTACGAGGGCGAGCGCCCGATGCTGCCGATGATCGGTGTTAATTTCAGCAAGGAAAACGCGCTGCCCTACGATCTTTGGGGACTGATCACGCGCGACTGGCGGCCGACGCCCGAGGCGGGCGTGACGGTGTTCTTGCAAGGCCTCGAGAAGCGCGGCGACAACAATCTGCGCAAGCAAATCTATTTTTCGGCGGTGACGCCGGATCTCTACAAGCCGATGTACGGTGGGAAAGTTGTCGCCTTCTTCGACAAGCTCTTGGACCGGCAATTCGCCGATAAGCCGTTCATGCGGCATTATCTCGATTATTATTTCGATCTCTATTGGGACCTGCATCTCGGCGTCACCGGCGACGCCATTCCATCGCAGGTGCGCGAGATCGGCGAAGCGTTCAACACGGTCCTCGCCTACAGGAACCCGCTGCTGCCGATCACCTACGATAACTATATGAAGGTGCGTGAACGCCTCGACTTCCTTAAATCGTGGATCGACGATCGGCTCGCCGATATTGAGAGCGGCAAAACCAAAAACCCGGAAAAGACCATAGCTTGGTATTGGCTGAAGAACGCCGGAGACGGCGCGCACTTCGCCAAGAAGGACGTCGTGTTCGAGTGCTTCCACAATTTCGTTGCGCTCAGCCAATGGGGCAACTCGATCTTCGGCGTCATGTCGCGCTTGTCCGAAGGCGGCGGTGATCCCGCAGTGAAGGCGTCGTTTGCGAAGACCATGAGCGGCAAATTCGATGACGCCGGCGGCGCCCCTTATTCGCC
Organism: uncultured Alphaproteobacteria bacterium; assembly: GCA_963746715.1. GTDB lineage: Bacteria > Pseudomonadota > Alphaproteobacteria > Rhizobiales > Xanthobacteraceae > BOG-931. The sequence continues at coordinate 996,336 of CAVVCW010000015.1, forward strand.
GCTGGAATTGTTCGTCATGGAATTGTTCCGCGTCATCTCGCCGAACGGCGGCAGCATCTCGGCGATCGAAGACGCCCGGACCAGCGCCTATGGCGCTTCCCCGCAAGAAAGGTTCGGCGTTCCGCTGGAGCGGCACAGCTATATCAGCACGCCGCATACGAGCACGAGCCTCGATCCGGTGCATTGGAAAGACCCGAACGCATTCGAGCCGGCCAGGTATCTTAGCGTTCCGACCAGCGCGCAGATCACCGAAGACAAATGTCGCCAGATCGGGCTTGCCCGCTGTCCGTTCGACATCACCAATTTCGCGGTGAAGGATGGCCGCAAGGCCAATATCACCAATAGTGGCTTCGGCACGGTCTTCGGCGCTGTTGGCGGCAAAAACCTTCCGGTTTGCGACTATGCCGGCTTCGCGCCGTTCGGCTTCGGCTACCGGCGCTGTCCGGGCGAGCAACTCACCATCAACGTCTTCGAAGATTTCCTGCGCAAGGTCTGGCGCGACAAGATCGTGTTCCGCAAGCTCAATCTGCCGAATCCGGGGGAAGTGCCGATCGGGCCGAACGCCGTGATCCAAGATGATATCGGCTTCAGCAGAACCGCTTAGTGTCGCAAATTTTGCCGACCGGGATTAGGCTCGTTCGTAGCCCCGCTTGCCTTCGACGGCCGCTACATAACGCGCGACCGAGTTCTCCAATACGGCCTTCGCGTCCTTGGCGATGATGCGATCGAAATAGTGGCCGTAGATCGCCTCGAAAGCGAACGGCCGCAACGCTGCGCCGATATGCTCGACCGTGCGCGCCGACAGCGGAATGAAGTTCGGATAGCTGCGCATGAACGACAGCCATTTACGGTCGGTGGTCACGGTGAGGATATCGCCCGCGCAAACTAAGCCGCGTCCGCCCGCACCGTCGCGCCAATGCAAAATGGTGCCGCCCTCGAAATGACCGCCGCAGCGCACCAGCGTGACTCCGTCCCACAGGGCTTTGGTCTCGCCGTCCCACAGCGCGATGGCGGGATCGTTGCGCATGATCCATTGCTTGTCGGCGGCATGCAGGTGAATCGGCGCCTTGAACGCACGCGCCCATTCCACCATCGCCGTATAGAAATGCGGATGTGAAATCGCGATAGCAGCGATGCCGCCGAGGCCCTCGATCATGGTCACGGTCGCGTCGTCCAGCGTCGCGATGCAATCCCACAATATATTGCCTTTGCCCGTGCGCACGAATAGCGCGCGCTGGCCGATCGCGAAGGCCGGTGCCGCGCCGATACCGATGATGTCTTTCTCGTATTCGCGGAACGTATTGGTATGGCTCTGGCGCAGGGCTTGCAGCGTCGTCCAGGTCTGTCCGCGCGGCGGCACATATTGCCGCTCTTCCTCGCAGATGACGCACTGTGCGGGCGCCTTGTCGCTCTCGGCATATTGCATGCCGCAGGCGGTGCAGATGAAGAAGGGCATCGTCGAAATTCCTTAAGATTGTAGAGGCGGCGTATCGATCGAACGGGCGGGATGCCGCTATTGCGCCGGAGGCCCCGGTGGCGGCGAGCACGATAACCTCAGTGCCGACAGACGTGCGGCTGATGTCAAATTCTAGCGCAAAATTGCGAAAAGCGCAGCCGCGGTGCCACATAGCCGCCGTCTGAAGATCGTATTAGATTTCCGGAAGGGTCGTCCTCGGCGAGGGGGATTTCATGAGACGACGGGACTTCATCGGGCTATTCGGCGGCGCCGCAGCCGCATGGCCGCTCACAGCGTTGCCGCGCAACGCCTTGGCGCAGCAGACGGCAAACGACCCCGATCCCCTTTTGCAACAGGCCCAGACTCTCGGTGCTCCCATGGCCGCCGTTGCGCGCGCCATTCAAATCACGCACCAGCCGATTTTTCCAAAAAAAGACGCACTCGCGGTCTTCGACATTTCACAGCCGTCGGCGAAGAAAAGATTCTACCTTTTGGATATCAAATCAGCTCAGGTCACCGCGCACTACGCGGCGCATGGGAGGTCCAATGGACCCAACGTAAAAGCAGTCAAATTCAAGGGCTTCCAGAAAGACCTGGACATGGTGCCGCTCGGCCCGCTGAAGACTGCGCGTTCCGAAGTGATGGATCACTACAAGACGATTGTCGACCGCTACGACGGCACGGTCTACCGCAACATGATCGTTGCCGTACTCGAAGGCGTCACGCCCTACAACAGCTACATCAATCACACGCCACCGTTCAAATGGATCATCCATCCGAACTGGTACACCACCGCCGGCTATCGCGCCAAAAACGGCGGCGTGCTGGGCAGAAGCAATGGTTGCATCACCGTCGATCCGGTCGAAAACAACGAGCTCATCACGCGGCTTCAGGATGGCGCTCTGATTTACGTGACGGTCGGAGATGATCCGGTCGAACAATATTTGTAGGTCGAGTTTTTCATGGCTCCCGTGGAAAGGACGAAAATGGGCGCAGATCCAGTTGCCGAGTTGCTCCGTGACCCGCGCTTCAAAGGCAAGCCGATCACGTGGGGAATAACATCTGAGGGCTATGATGCCATCCGCCGCGCCTGGCTGACCCATGTTCACGCCGAAGAGGTTTTGTTCAAGCCGTTCACGGAGGATGAATTCAACACGCAGATGCAGGTCATGCTCAGCGTCTTCACCGACGATTGCGTGATGGAGCTGGCATCCACGGGGCAGCGCTGGGAAGGCCATCAGCAGGCCGCCGAGTTCTATCGCGTGTTCTTAAGTTCCTTGCAGGGGATGCAGTGGGTTCCGCAGGCGCTAGTCATCGGCCCCCAGGGCGTTCTCGACGTGGTGAATATGACCGGGACGCTCGTTAAAGCGTTCGCTGGTCTGAAAGACGTCGGCGCGCAGGTGCACCTGCAATGGGTGATCTTCTTCCCCTGGGTGCCGGATGCAGGAAAGTTCAAGGGCGAAGTGATCTATTCGATCCGCCCATTGTAGAACAGGCGCGATGGAATGATGCGCTGGCCGGCATCCCGGATTACCAGTGCTCGCTGAAATGATTTCGGCCGTCGACACAAATCAAGTCGATTTTTGCAGGCCGGCGGGAACCGAGACGCACTGCCAAGCATTGGCGAGAGGGTTGCTTTGCGAAGACGCAAGCATCCCTCTGGAGTAAACAATGGGCCTTATCCTTCTGATTGTCATTCTCGTGCTCCTGTTCGGCGGCGGAGGCGGCTATTGGGGTTACCGACGCGGCTACTACGGCGGCGGCGGTCACGGAGTTGTTTGGCTGCTTGTCGTGGTCGTCGTGCTGATAGCGCTGTTTGGACATCACGGCGTACAGATCTAGGGCGGCATTTTTACTCGCGTTTACCGACCAGGTTCACAGGGAGATTCACGTGCCGATCCTTCTTGGCTTCATCCTCGGCGTGGCGGTGACGATTACGGGCGCCTTCGCGTTCGATTCCGCAACGGGTCGCGCGGCGAACGGACTGACGGCCGCGAGCCAGGCGCCGATGGTCAATTGGGCAGTGGTTGACGACGAGTGGCAGAGCTTTCGCGAAAACGTTCGCACAACTGCCGATAACATCGAACGCAGCCTAAAACAGCACGCCGGCTGAACGCTGCCGAAATCCGGGCGTCACCCCTCGCGGGTGTCTCAGCCGATCGCGATCCAGAAAGTCGGAGCGCCGCTGTAGCGAAATCCGCCCGGCTCGATCGTTGACGGCAGCTCGACGAGATGGCCTTCAGCGTCATTGCCCAGAACGACCACTTTCGACGGCGTCCAACCCGTATGTGGCGGCTCGCCGAATGAGAATTTGATTTTCAGCGGCCGGCATTCAAGCACCGTCAATTTATCCGTGAGCGCGGCAAGCTGCGACTTCAGCGATTCGATGTCGTCCTCAAGCTCGGAGATGAGCGCGACATTTTCCTGCTCTTTGCTTGCATCCAAGCCGCTCGCGGTTGAGGCCGCGGGAGCGGGCGATCTCGTAGCTTCCGGCCGTTCCATATTTGGTAGTGTCTGGGCCGTGAGTTGGTAAGCGTATTTTTGCGCGGCGGCGAATTGCACTTCGGCAAATTTGGTCCAAACATTAAAAAATTCGCCGGGCAGGTGCGCCGACGTCAGATTTCTGGAGAGGTCGAGGGCGGCTTCCGTGCTTTCGTGCAGAAAATCGATCAGGCCGCCGCTCGCGGGACTAAAACTTGTAGGACCGAAGCTCGCGGGATTGAAGCTCGTAAAAGCGAAGCTCGCAGGATTAGAACTCGTAGAATTTTTGGGCTAACTCATGATGTTCTGCGACGCCTCTTTGCCGGCTCCCGGACTCTCGTTCTGCCGCTCGGACTTGTTTGCCGCCTAGCATGCTAACAAACGGAGTTAGAATCCATTGCTTCCCGTCTCGTTTTTATTGACGAGCGTCACCGTTTCGGTTCCTCCGGCCGCAAAACGCGTTCTCGCAGCAAGCCAGTATTCAGGAAAAAGCGCGCATGCGCCGCGAGAACGGGCACGCCCGTGCCGCGCCCGAGGAGGTAACTTCATGTCTCATCTGGGCAATCCGGTGCGAGACGGATAGGATGACGGTCTTAGAGGGTGTCACCGGTACGATTCATACGGGCGGTGAGGGAGGCGTTCATGCGTGTTCACGCGCTAAAGCAAGCGACACTTTTCTGCGTCTTGTCATTCTTGATCGGCGGCCTCGGCACGGCATCGGCTCAGACCATGAGCTATGCGGATGCGATCTCGCAGCTCGCCGCGGCCTGCGGTCGCGACGTTGCCAGATATTGCAAAGGCGTTCCGCTCGGCAGCGGGCTCAAGAATTGCCTGGACGGTCATGCCAGCGTCTTGTCGCCGGGCTGCGCCCAGACTCGCGCCGCGGTCTATGATTCGATCAGCCGGCGCGCCGCGGCGCAAAGCCATATCGGCGATATTTGCGGCGCTGATATCGAGCGGCTGTGCGGCACCTCGCATGCCGATGCCCATCTCGTGGAATGCCTGCAGATGACCTCGCCGGTCGCGATCAGCCCGGCTTGCAATCAAGCCTTCACCGATACCGGCTGGCGCACGGAGAGGGCACAGCAATGAAACCGCATCATATTTCCGCCGTCGCGGCCTTCGCCTTCGCGCTCGCTATGACGGCCGCCTTTGCGCAGAACCGGTTGGGCTCTGGCCAGATCACCAATAGCCTTGCCGCTGTCAGCGGCGACGTGCGGCTCGACCTCACCGCGTCGCAGATGCGGCAGGCGGCCTTGGACAATATCCATAATTATCCGGGGCCGATTCCGCCGCGGCCGCTCTCTTTTCCGCAGCTGCAAAACCTGGCGCAGTTCACCGTCGAAGTCGAATTCGATTTCAACTCGGCGGTGATCAAGCCGTCGTCCTACCGCACCGTCGGCGCCATCGCCGACGCGCTGCACAATCCGATCTTGCTCGGCTACGGCTTCCTGGTCATCGGCCATACTGATTCCGTCGGCGGCCGCGAATACAATATCGGGCTGAGCCAGCGGCGCGCCGAAGCCATTACCACGGCCTTGGTCGATCCGTTCGGCGTCAATCCGGGCGTCTTGCAGCCGGTCGGTCTCGGCGAAGAGCAATTGCGCGACCCGGCGCATCCGACGTCGGGCGTCAATCGCCGCGTGCAGCTGATCAATGTCGGCAAGAAATTCTGCTTCGGCCGCGCCGGCGAACAGTTCCAGTGCCAGTAGCGCATGATCCGGAAAAGTGGGAACCGGTTTTCCGAAAGATCATGCGGCGCTAAAGCGCAGACCGGGCCGGGTTACGGCCGCAGATAGGCGTAGCCCTGCGTCTGCAATTGCGCGAGCCGCACCACGCCGCCTCTGTCGGCGACGGCGAAGCCAGGCAGAAGATCCGCCAGCGTGACGTTTTGCGCCTGCATGGCAAAAATGCAGGCGTTGGGCGCAAGCCCAGATTTCACCAGCTCCGCGATGCGCTTCGCCACATCGGGTGACGCGCCTTCCGTGCGAAACGCCTTTAGCGCAGGGCCGTGCACCACGAGCGCGATGGTGACGTTTTCAGGCCCGCCCATGCCTTTGTAGTGATTGGCGATATTGCCGAGGACGAATTCGACTTTGTCGAGGTCGGCGAGATGATAGGCCACTTTGGCGGCTTGCGGCGTTTCGGGCTTGGTTGCGGTTTCGGCGTTGGCGCGGGTCGCGAGCAGCGAAGCCGGCGTCAGGGCAAGAGCAAGCTTTAAGAGATTGCGGCGGCGCATGAGGACTCCTGTTCACTTATGCCGCATCGCGGCGAGTTCCTTGCGATCGGCGACGAGCGATTTGCATTCGTCGAGGCTCGTGCGGTCGAGCCTGAATATCTTGTCGTCGGCGCCGCCTTGCAAGGCCCGTGGCGCTGCGCCATCCGGATCGGTGCTCTTCCAGATGCGAACGTGATCGAGCTTGACGATGAGCGAACTGTCGCTGTTGGCGAGATTGACGGCAATGCCGCCGCCGTCGCAGTCGACGTCGCATTGGAAGTCGATGCCGGCGGCGGGCATCGGATCGGTATCCGGATTGCGCACCGTCGGCGCATGACCGCATTCGCCGCTGGAATCGAAATCGCCGGGCAGGTCGCGGAAATTGACGCCGAGCCGGAACGAATAGTCGAGATATTGGTCGTCGGGCATTTTTTCCGACGTGATGAGAAGCCTCATCACGGTGACCTTCTGCTGTGGATGCTCCGCCATATGCGCCGCGTCATAGCGCCGCGTGAAACAGGCATAGGCTTTCGGCTGGCCGGCATTGCCGGCAAAAAATCGCTTGGCGAAACCAGTATCGGCCTGCTCTTCGGCGCGCAGCGGTGCGGCAATCAGCATGACCATCGCGGCGAAGAGACCGAGCGAAATTGCCCGCAAAGACTGCATTTCGTTGCTCATTTCAATCGCTTTGGCGGCTATACACTATAATGCCTCGTCGCTGGATACTTAGTCGCCGGCAGTTTGCGGGCCGTTCAAGCCCGGGCGCGGAGCGCTATAATCCGGGCAAAATAGAATTGGGCCGATTATAGTCGGCACAAACGGCGAGCGCCGAATGACAGGCGCCGAACGATACGAGTCAAATGGGGAGGAGTGAAATGAAGTCCTGGTTTCGCTGCGCGGCAGTGATGGTGTGTTTTGTTGCGGTGACCGCCACTGCGGCGCTCGCCGACAATTATCCATCGAAGCCCATCACCATTATCGTGCCGGCTTCACCGGGCGGCGTCACCGATATGCTCGGGCGGCTGCTCGCGCAGCATTTCATCGCTGATTTCGGCGCGCAGGTGGTGGTCGAGAACAAGCCCGGCGCCAATAATCAGGTCGCGGCGGAATATGTCACCCACCAACCGGGCGACGGCTACACGCTGTTCATCGGGCCGGAAACGACCTTCATCGTCAATCCGACGCTCTATGATCATCTGCCCTATGACCCCGTGAAGGGGTTCACGCCGATCTCGGGCTTGGTGCAGATCGACCATGCGCTTATTCTCAATTCCGCCGTGCCGGCCAACAATGTCAAAGAGCTGATCGCGCTCGACAAGGCGAAGCCCGGCCAGCTCAATTACGGCACCTACGGCGTCGGCTCGAGCGGCCATCTCAACATGGAAATGTTCAAGGCCATGACCGGCACCAGCTTCGTCGCCGTGCACTACAAGGGCGCGACGCCGGCCATGCAGGATGTCATGGGCGGCCAGATCCAATTGATGTTCGTCTCGGCCGGCAGCGCGATGCCGCAGGTCAAGTCCGGCACGGTGAAGATGATCGCGATCGGCGCGCCCCGGCGGATGGCGCTATTGCCGGACGTGCCGCCGATTTCCGAAACCGTGCCCGGCTATGTCGCGGTGTCGTGGTTCGCTTTGTTCGGCCCGGCCGGCATGCCGGCCGACGTGACCGGTAAGCTCAACGCCGAAGTGCGCAAGATTTTCGCCGATCCCAATGTGCAGAAGACCTTCCTTGATGCGCAATATTTCGAGTCCATCGCCGGCTCGCCCGAGGATTTGACCAAGCGCATCGCCACCGAGGAGCCGCGCTGGCGCAAGCTCATCGAGGACGCTCACATCAAGCTCGAATGAACGGATGCACGAACGCCCGCGCGACCGTTATCCGGCGCGGAAAAATTCGCGCGCGATATTGAGCCGGATCAAGGCCGGAAGTCGTTCATTCGAATGCGCCTATGAACGCGGCCTAGCGCTTCTTGACGCCGCGCCCCGGCGCCTTGCCGTAAATCTTGGCCGCTCGCTTCGCACAGGTCGCACAGCGGCAGCCAAACGGCGCGATGAAAAGGTCGAAATATTCCTTGCCGTAATCGAGCGTGATTTCCTCGTCGGCTGCAACGTCGCGCAGCGCCACGAACATCATCCGGCCCTTGCGCAGCACGGCTTCGCAATTCGGCCGGCAGGCATGGTTGATGTAGCGCCCGAGGTTGCGTCGCGACGAGCCGTCGATGGTCCAGTGCCGGTTGATCTCGAACATAAACTTCGCTTTGCCCTCGCGTTCGCGGCGATGCGCCTCGGCGGTCGGGATCCGTCGGCCCTGATAGGTGACGATATAGGCCTTGGCGGCGATCGGCTTTGCGGCGAACAGACCGAGCCCGGTTGAGGCGCGGCCGATGCGAACGGTGACTGACGACATGCGAAGCTATTAGCAGAATTCGGCGAAGCCAAGCGCCCGGTGGGCTATTTGAGCCGATCGCTGATCTTGTCGAGCCCGGCTTTGGCGCAGGCTTCGTCGAGATCGCCGCCCGGCGCGCCACCGACGCCGATCGCCGCAATCGCCTCTCCGCCGGTCTTGATCACGACCGCGCCAGGCGTGAGCAGAATATGCGGCAGCTTGGCGAGCCCGCCGGACGAAGGCGTCGCGCCGAGCCGCTGGCTGACGGCGCTATTGGTTTCCTCGCCGCGAGGCGCGCCGAGCATCAGCACCGTAAAGGCCTTGTCGTGCGAGGCTTCGAGCGCGGTCATGGTCGCGCCGTCGCCGCGCAACATGGCCTGTGTGACGCCGTCGGTGTCGACCACGGTCGCGGTGATTTTGTAGCCCTGCTTGGCGCAAGCTGCGACCGCCTCGCTGACGGCTTCCGCGGCGAGGCCGGCGCTAAGCCGGTGTGTGGTCAATACATTGTCCGCGTGCGCCGGCGCGACAAAGGCAACCGCGATGGCGAACAGCGCAAAACGGCACATGAAACAGCGATCCGGGTTTCATCACTCTGCCTCCCTATTGGCCGCGCCGCGGCCTGCAGCAGTGAACACCGCCGCCTTGGTGCGAATTCCCATGCGCCTGACGCCTTGTCGAACGCGAACCCATTCCGGAATTGCAACGGCCGCCGCGTTGCTCAATCCGCCCACCGGGCTATAAAGCTGCCTCCCGCCGTCTGTCTCGCCGACGCCATCCAAGAACGCCCAAGCAAACTACCAGGGAAACGCCGAAAGGAATTGATATGCGCACCATCACGCTCGAAGAACATTTCACGACTCCGGTATTTCGCGCCGGCGCCGGCAAGTCCCGCGAGGAGCACGCCAAGAAGGTCGGCGGCCGGCTCGCCAAGGTTTTCGAGCAATTGGCCGATATCGGCGACAAGCGCATCGCCGAAATGGATGCTGCCGGCATCGACATGCAGGTGCTGTCGCTAACCTCGCCGGGCTGCGAGCAATTGGACGCGGCGGAAGCGATGACGCTGGCGCGCGAAGCCAACGACCTTCTGGCCGAAGCGGTGAAAAAACATCCCAAGCGCTTCGCCGGCCTCGCCGTGATGCCGACCGCGGCGCCCGACAAGGCCGCGGCCGAACTCGAACGCATGGTGCGCGACCACGGCTTTGTCGGCGCCGTGATCCACGGCCACAATCGCGGCCGCTATTTCAACGACAAGTTCTTCTGGCCGATCCTGGAGCGCGCGGAAGCGCTCGGCGCGCCGATCTATGTCCATCCGACTTTGCCGCCGCAGGCCGTGATCGACGCCTCATTCGGTGGCCTGCCGCAGCCGATCATCGAGGTTCTCTCTGGATCGGGCTGGGGCTGGCACATCGAAACCGGCCTGCACATTCTGCGTCTTGTGGTCGGCGGCGTGTTCGATCAGTTTCCGAAACTGCAATTCGTCATCGGCCATCTCGGCGAAGCGCTGCCGTTCATGGTACAACGCTTTGACGAGCGCTTCTCGCAGTCGGTGACGAAGCTGAAGCATCCGGTCAGCCATTATCTGCGCCACAACGTCCACTACACGATTGCGGGCTTCAATTTTCCGGCGACCTTCCTCGATCTGCTACTCGAAATCGGTGTCGACCGCATCATGTTCTCGGCCGATTATCCCTATAACACCATGGAAGCCGCGCGCGCCTTCCTCGATCAGATCCCGGTCAGCGCCGGTGACCGCGAACGCATCGCGCACGGTAATGCAGAGAAGCTGTTCAAGCTCTAGCGAGGCCACGTCATGGCCGGACTTGTTCCGGCCATCCACGTCTTGCTTGTTCCGACGTTTGTTAAGACGCGGATGGCCGCGACATGGACGAGCGAAGCGACGCCGTTTTTCGAACGGCTATCCGCGGGCATGACGGCATCATTAAAATTGTAGCGAGTTTCACAACGGGCGCTTAGGACGCGCGGCGCTATCGACGTATCATGAGCTCGATCCTCTCGATCGCGGTGTCGGGAATAACGGCAGCGTCCGAACGCCTGCAGGATTCGGCGAGCAATGTCGCCAACGTCGAATCCGACGGTCCGACGGCGTCCGCGAGCGCGGCGGTGCAGGCGCAATATCCGGCGGCCTATACGCCCAAAGAGCTCCATCAGGTCGCGACCACAGGCGGCGGCACCAAAGCCGTCACCACCAACATGCAGTCGGCGACCGTCCTCGCCTACGACCCGACCGCGCCCTATGCGGATGCGAACGGCGACGTGGCGCAGCCGAATGTCGATTTCACCACCGAAGCCTACCAGCAGCTCACCGCGCGCTACAATTTTGTCGCCAACGCATACGTGATGCGCATCTATTCGCGGATGATGAAGTCGCTGCTGGATGTTCAGACGTAGCGGCACCGCGCGCCCGATGCTTCCGTCGAAGTAGCGCTTCTGTCATTGCCGGGCTTGATCCGGCAATCCATGCAAGTTTCCAATACAATCAGACCTATAAACGACGCGGAGCCATACCGGAATTCGGCATGGATACGCGGGTCAAGCCCGCGTATGACGGACCAGAAAAGTGTATAGAGTTCCCCGAACGTCACGAACCAGCCAGGCACACCTCCATGAACGCCCCGCTCTCCACCCACCCGACGCCGCCCTATAAGCACACCCCGCTGTTCCCGCTGGGCAAAGACAAGACCACGTACCGGAAGATCGCCGACGGCGTGAAGGTCGAGCGCGTCATGGGCGAGGAGGTGCTGGTGGTGCCGCGCGAGGCGATCCGCGCACTCGCCGAAGCCGCCTTCACCGACATCAATCATCTGCTGCGGCCGGCGCATCTGGCTTCGCTCAAGGCCATCGTCGAGGACCCGGAAGCCTCGTCGAACGACAAATTCGTCGCCTATGATTTTCTCAAGAATGCCAATATCGCCGCCGGCGGCGTGCTGCCGATGTGCCAGGACACCGGTACCGCATTGATCATGGGCAAGAAGGGCCGACTGGTCTGGAGCGCCGGCGACGATGAGGCAGCACTGGCCGAAGGCGCGCGCGACGCCTATCTCAAACGCAACCTGCGCTATTCGCAACTCGCGCCGCTGTCGATGTTCGAAGAGAAGAACACCCGCAACAATATGCCGGCGCAGGTCGAGATTTTCGCCGAGTCCAAGGGTGATGCGGATTCCACCTACAAGTTTCTGTTCATCGCCAAAGGCGGCGGCTCGGCCAACAAGGCGTTTCTGTTCCAGGCGACGCCCTCGATCCTCACCCGCGAACGCCTGCTCGCCTTCCTGAAGGAGAAAGTGCTGACGCTCGGCACCGCGGCGTGCCCGCCTTACCATCTCGCCATCGTCATCGGCGGCACGTCGGCCGAATTGACGATGAAGACGGTGAAGCTTGCCTCTTGCAAATATTACGATGAATTGCCCGATCACGGCTCCGAGGAGGGGCATGCGTTCCGCGACAAGGAAATGGAGCAGGAAATTCAGAAAATGACGCAGTCGCTCGGCGTCGGCGCGCAATTCGGCGGCAAATATTTTTGCCACGACGTGCGCGTGATCCGGCTGCCGCGCCACGGCGCCTCGCTGCCGATCGGGCTTGGCGTGTCGTGCTCGGCCGATCGCCAGGCGCTGGGCAAGATCACCAAGGACGGCGTGTTCCTCGAAGAACTCGAGCACAATCCGGCGAAATATCTGCCGGAGGTCGACACCGCAAAGCTCGGCGGCGATGTGGTCAAGATCGATCTGAACAAGCCGATGAAGGAAATCCTGGCGCAGCTTGCCAAACATCCGATCAAGACGCGGCTGTCGCTCAACGGCCCGATGGTCGTGGCGCGCGATCTGGCGCATGCCAAATTGCGCGAGCGCTTGGAGAAAGGTGAGGGACTGCCGGATTATTTCAAGAACCATCCGGTCTATTACGCCGGTCCCGCAAAGACGCCGGAAGGCTATGCCTCGGGCGCCTTCGGTCCGACCACGGCCGGGCGCATGGATTCCTTCGTCGCCGATTTCCAGGCCGCCGGCGGCTCCATGGTGATGCTCGCCAAAGGCAACCGCGCGCCGGTGGTGCGCGACGCGTGCCAGAAATACGGCGGCTTCTATCTCGCCTCGATCGGCGGCACTGCGGCGAACCTTGCGGAGCACTGCATCAAGAAGGTCGAGTGCATCGAATATGCCGAACTCGGCATGGAAGCGATCTGGCGCATCGACGTGATCGATTTCCCCGCCTTCATCGTCATCGACGACAAAGGCAACGACTTCTTCAAGGCGTTGAATCTGGGGTAATGTTTCCGCCCCGCTTGCGCGGGGACGAGCCGAAGTAGGGCGGACAGGACAACGTTCAGGGACGCGCCATTGCCGGAGCAAAACCGCACACGCCATGCGCTGGCTTTGCTTGCGCTTCTCGCGTTGCTCGCCGTGCCTTTGATGGCGGCTGCGCAGCCGGCGCAACCACCGCCCGGGGCCTCGGTTCCGGTCGAAATCAAGGCCGGTATCGCCGATCCGTCGAGCGCCGTGCTGGCGCTTTATATGGCGCGTTCCGCCGGCCTCGATACCGCACAAGGCCTGAGCGTCGATATCCTCGACATGAACGGCGGCAGCCGTGGCGCCGAGGAATTGCAGGCCGGGCGCATCGACGTAATGCAGGTCGGGCTGTCGTCGGTGCTCAAGGTCAACCAGTCCGGCGGCAATCTGCGGCTGATCGCGGCTTTGTCCAATATCATGCGCTTCACGTTCTTTGTCGCGCGCGGCGTATCCGGCGCCGCCGATCTCAAAGGCGCCACGATCGGCATCAGCACCGCGGGTTCCGAGAGCAACTCCGCGCTCACGCTCGCTTTGCAAAAGCTCGGCCTCGCTCGCACCGACGTCGTCATCAAGGAATATGGTTCGAGCGTCCACCGGGTCGCTGCCTTGAAATCGGGCGAGATCAAAGCCGCGTTGCTTGACGAGCCGGCAGCGTCAGCCGCGCGCCAGGCCGGCCTCAATGCGCTGGTCGATCTCGTGCCGATGCAAATTCCGTGGCTGTTTGCAGGTATCGCTGTGCGCCACGACGATATCGCGGCGCGGCGCGATCTGCTCACGCGCTTTCTCAAAGCCTGCATCGAGGGCAATTATCTTGCGCTGAGCGACGAGAAGCGCGCCAAACAGGTGCTGGCGAAAGACCTGAAAATCGCCAGCGCCAAGGATCTCGACACCGCCTATCGCGATTTCGTCGCGCAATCGCTGGCCAATCTCGAGCCGTCGCTCGCCGGCGTGCAGAACGTCTTGAAAGTGTTCCCCAATGCCAGCCAGAATGCCGGTGATTTTGTCGATCTGAGCCTGCTCGACGCGCTCAAGAACCAGGGCTTCTTCACCGCCATGGAAACGAAATATAAAAGGTGAGTGCCCGCGTTTGGGCGCGACAATGCTGAAGGAATGACAATGCAATCGGTGACTGCCACAGCGCCTGCGAGAGTCAAAGGCCCGATCGTCTGGCTCGACATGGACCAGCAGGAACTCGACGACGCCTATGATCAGATCGTCTATGCGCCCAATCGCGACCAGGTCGCCAAGCGCCGCCACGCCAACAGCGCTTCGGCGCGCACGCGGATCGGCGAGCCGCTGCGGCTTGCTTACGGCCCGACGCCGATCGAAGGGCTCGATGTTTATTGCACCCCCTCTTCATCCTCCCCCGCGAGCGGGGGAGAGAAGGGAGGGGGCGCACCCGTTGCGATCTTTGTCCATGGCGGCGCCTGGCTGAACGGCACCGCGTCCGAATTCACCTGTCTCGCCGAGCCGTTCGTGCATGCCGGGGCGCATTTTGTCGTGCTCGACTTCACCAATGTGAACGATGCCGGCGGCAGCCTGTTTCCGATGGTCGAGCAAGTGCGCCGCGCGGTGGGCTTCGTTTATCGGGAGGCCAAGACGTTCGGCGGCGATCCCAACAGGCTTCATCTGCTCTCGCACTCGTCAGGTTCGCATCTCGCCGGCTGCGTGGTGACGAGCGATTGGGACAAGGACGGCTTGCCGCGCGACATTCTCAAAGGCGCCGCGTTGTCGAGCGGCATGTACGATCTCAAGCCGGTGCGGCTGTCGAAGCGCTCCAAATATGTGAAGTTCACCGACGCGATGGAGGAAGAGCTTTCCGCCATTCGCCATATCGACCGGCTCAATACGCCGCTCGTTCTCACTTATGGCACCTACGAGACGCCGGAGTTCCAGCGCCAGACCCGCGACTTCGCCGCCGCAGTGAAGGCCGCCGGCAAGCCGGTCGAGCTCCTCGTCGGCGAGGGCTACAATCATTTTGAAATGCTGGAAACGCTGAACAATCCTTACGGACTGCTCGGCCGCGCGGCGTTCAAACAAATGGGATTGGGCTAGCGGCTGTTCTGGCGCGCCCGCAAGATGTCGAACTAATTATTTTGGAACTTACGCCGCCGCCGGCTTTTGCGCGGACGGTCGATGCACCGAGGTACGGATCAGTTCGGCGCCGCAGCGCCGGCAGCCGTAGATCGTGTCTTCGACGTCGGGGGCGACCAGGCGGCGGCCATTATAGGCCATGCGGCCTGCGCAAACCGGGCAGGGCATCATCAGAGACGGCAGACTTGACGTGGGTGCAGCCATGGAATGGCGCATGAAGCAAACCCTCGATCGGCCTGAACTAAAAATGACCAATTTGTGAACTACCTACCTGTTTCAGCATCGAGTTAAGAAAAATTTGTGCATTGCACACTTCTCGCTTGCGCTGCGGCAAGCCACGGCGGCAATGGGGCATTCTGGAACTGCGCAATCCCCAACAAATGACGGGGCCGGATTGTTCCGGTGGCCCGGCTTAAGGCCCGTTTACCATGGGGTCAGACGGCTAATTCAGCTGCCGTGAGGGGATGTGGCTTGCGCTTGCAAGCGCCGGTCGACCTCGGCGGCGAGCTTGACCAGATCGTCCGCGACTTTGACCGGATAGGCGGCGCCAGGCGTCAATTGGCGCAACGCTTGCGGCAGGCATTCGAACTCGTGCTTGGCGAGCTTGCGGATGTCGTCGAGCGAAGGTTTGGGCTGCAAGCGCCGGCCGCCGCGCATCACCGGGTGAATGAGCGGCTCGCCGGCTTTGGCGTGATCCGCGAGGGTCAGCATGTCGCCGGACATTCGGCCGTCGGCGTCATAGCGCCGCCACACCTGCTTGCGGCCCGGCCAAGTGGATTTGTTCTCCGAGCGTTTGCGCCGCGGCAGGCCGGCATAGTCCTGCAATTTGTAAACGCAATCGATCGACGGTACGTCGGCTGATGTCGTGAGGCTCGTGCCGATGCCGATGCCGTCGATCGGCGCCTTGGCTTTGGCGAAGGCAACCAGCGAATCCTCATCGAGGCCGCCGCTGACAAAGATCGTCGTCTCTTTGAGCCCGCCGGCATCGAGAATGCTGCGCACCGTCTTGGACAGTCCGATCAGATCGCCGCTGTCGAGACGGACGCCGCGGATGGCGATGCCAGCCTGTTTCAGCCTCGGGGCGAGCTTGACGACCTTATGTGCCGCGGCCTCGGTGTCGTAGGTGTCGAGCAGCAGCACGACATTGTCGGGCCGCGTGCGCGCGAAAGTATCGAAGGCTTCGGCCTCATCGGCAAAGGCCTCGACGAAGGAATGCGCCATGGTGCCGAATAGCGGAATGCCGAATTGTTCGCCGGCCTCGACCGTGGCGGTCCCGGCAAAGCCTGCGACATAGCTCGCGCGCGCCGCCATCAGCCCGGCCTCGGCGCCGTGCGCGCGGCGCATGCCGAAATCGACCAGCAATTTGTTCGGCGCCGCGAGCACGCAGCGCGCCGCCTTGGCCGCGACCAGCAACTGATAGTGCACGATGTTGATGAGGCGCGATTCGACGAATTGCGCCTGCGGTAGCGGCGCGGTCAGCCGGAGAATCGGCTCGTTCGCAAAGAACACCGTGCCCTCGGGCATGGCGTGGACGTCGCCGGTGAAGCGGAAGTCGCGGAGATAATCGAGGAGGTTCTGGCCAAAGCGCCCGGTGCTTTTGAGCCAGCCGATGTCGCTGTCGGAAAAACGCAGATTTTCCAGGAAATCGAGCGCCTGTTCGAGGCCGGCGGCTATCAGGAATCCACGCCGTGGCGGCAGCGTACGGACGAACAGTTCGAAAACCGCGGTCTCGGTATCGCCATGGTCTAGATAGGCCTGGATCATGTTGATCTGATAGAGATCTGTCAGCAGTGGACTAACGTCTTGCATTGCGGCTATCCCACCAAAGGCCCGATCGGGGCGCTTATCAGGTCATAGCTCAAGTCGTCCGTCCGATCGATAACGCAGTCCCGCAAGGTGCTATTTCGCAACTGCGTAACGGCAAGTCGAGCAGCTCGTCGCGATGGCGAGCCAGCCAGTTATGTGCTATCGTTAGAGGTCGTCCGACTTAAAATTGAACTTTTATCTCGGCGGGTGATCTGATTAGCTCGCCAGTTCTGCGGGGGTTTGTCGTGTCACAGTCACATCAATCCAGCGTCATCTATTCGCTCGTGACCGTTCGGGATAAAGTGAAACTGCGGTTGATGAAGGTGCCGGAATATCGGGCATTCCTGGGCATCGAAATGCCGATAGCGGAAGTCGCCGATATTCCCGATCTCGTCGCTCATTTGCAGACGGCCAAGCAGAAAATTCTGGAGCGGCTGACGGCAACGCAGGAATACCGGGCTCTGCTCACGGTCGAAAAAGCGATCAAGGATATTTCCGAAGTTCTCGACGTTGTGGGCGATGATGCGACTGTCGATGCAGCGCCCGCTGCCGCGGAAAAAGTGTTAGGTGAGGAAGAAGTGTTGGCAATCAAAGCGGCTACCGTCACCGAGATGCAACAATCCGTACCCGCGATTGCTGTCACGGCCCTCGGCACCGCACGGCTTTCGACGCTTGGTCTCGTAGAGGAATGGCGGCTCACGGCACTCGTACACGGATTGGACAACGAGGCACTTCCGTCTACCGGTGAAGGCAAGGTGGCAGAAGAGGCTAAGGTTGCATAGAAGACGACTGTGCCGGGGTTGGGCGATGCACTGGCGCTTTTAGGTCGTCTAATCAAACACCTGATCGGATTTCAGCTAGACCGCCACGAGGCGGTCTTTCTATTTAAGTCTCGCTGGAGGTCCGCGAGCGTGCGATACCTTAGATCGACGCCTAACACTCCGCACAAATCGATTCGGAGAGGAGGACCGCTTATCTCAGCAATCCAACGAACTTCGCGTCGAATTCGATAAGTTTATCGCGGGCGTTCGCGCCGCCTAAGTCTGGGACCGGCCGACGCGTGATGGAACGCGCAGGATCCAATTGCTTCACTGTCGTTCCAAGCGGCGAAAACAAATGGTTGATTGAAAAAACCGCAACGACCATCACAACAACAATAGCAGTGTGGTCGAAATAGTTATTCGGCTGCCTGTCGATGGCGTCCTGGTGTCCGTTTTACTCCCCAAAGCGTTCACCGATGGCGGCTGACCACGGTGCAACTGCGATCGGCGGCGGATGATAATTCCCGCGTGACAGAAGATAAAAAGGTGAAAGCCCTGGAATGGGCCGCTCAGTAGTCACGTCACATCGCCGATAGTCGGAATCCAATTACGGGCCGGTGAGCTTTGCTCGAAAATAAAAGACCAGTCCAACAATAATGATTGTAACGGCCGTGGCCACCGCGCTCGTCCAGCCTCCGGATTTATTGATGCCGGGGCGTCCGAAGCGGCCTTCGCTGGTGGAGATGTCATCATCATCGGTGGGAATTGCGGTCTCCTCGCGCAAACGAATGCGCCCTGCCACGTTCGGACGGTCAACAGTTAGTTAAGTCTTGCACGGCATTGTAATCGACCGGTGATTTGTTTCTCGGGGGATAACAATGCTGGCTGAACCATACAGGCTTGAGGAAAATCTTCCAATTCCGGATGAATTGTTTGCCGATGTTGTCAGCCTCGACCAAGCCAGCCTATTTGCGTTGATTGCGAAGATGCCACCGGAGAAACGGGCGTTGCTCGCCATGTACTGCTATCGCCGCAGTCACATCAGCGAGATTGGATTGGCTATTGCCGCAACTTGCGACGAGGACGATCTCACTTATACGTGCGGCAGAGCCGGCGCCGACCTATTCAGCAAGTCCAGAGAGCGGCCGCGGCCCGTGGTAAATCCCGCACAGCCGAATTACCGCCGCAAAATTACACTTTTCAGGGGGCATCTGCGCGAAATGCCCGCGCTCGATTAAATATTGGTCTCGACTTGGCATCTTTCGAAAAAGGAGACGACGGATCGACGCTTGATGCGGCGGCCAACGCCTTGATGATCGCGGGATTGCTGGTCGGCATGTACGCCATTTACGCCTACTGGATTACCGGTTAGCAGCGCCAGCGCAATGGATATATCCGGGACGCTCATTCCGACATCCTCAAGCGTCGGCTCGGGAAGTTCCGGCGCGTCCTCTTCAACCGGCGCGTCGGGGCGGCTTTGAGAAATCAGCGTGGCCTGAGGTTTTCGCCCAATGCTTTCACCGCATCTGCGTTTGTCGACAGGCGCCGGCGTGTCCGCCACGGGCAACGAGCGGACATCTTCGACGCACGAACGCTAATCCGCCAGAGAGATTTGATCGAGCCAAGTACAGCCGCCAGTCCCGAATAGCCATATCCTCTTATCGGGCCTCGGTACTATCAGCTTGGGCCAGCTGCGCACGCACGAAGATGACGGCGGCCATGGCGCGGTAACTTGCTTCAATTCACCGGTCGTTGAGCTGATCCGGGAAATAACAGCGCCACTTGGTGCCGGACACACAATGAGCGGATCACCGTTGGCGAGAAGGCCGGTAATTGGCGGAAAGCAGAATTCTGATTTGTGATCGCGACCTGCATTAACCGGATCAAGTCCTTGTAAAGTGGCTTGCGATAATTCCTTGCGCCAAACTAACTGGCCTTGATTCAACTTAACCACTTTCAGCGGCTGCACCTGTACCGATTGATGCGTATTGAGAGTCTCTGACCGGGCAGAAAAGACATAAAGTTCGCCGTCGGATTTCCCAACAAAAAGTCTCATGAAAACCGGACCTAGACGTTCAACAATTGCTTTTTCAAAGATTTGATGGTCTAGCGGCTCGCCCTCTGCACTGAAGCGCCAGATTCCCTCGCCGTCGGTACCAAATCCAGCTACAACGATTTTGTCGCCACTTAGGGCCACCGCGGCCGCATATCGAAGGCTAATGGCGTGTTCCCAGACAACGTTCGAATCTGCCGATATTCTAGCTAGCCATTGTTTGTCGTTTGAGTTTCCCACAACGATGACGCCGCCATCCGGTAAAGCAGCCAAATCGTGAAGTGTCTCAGTGCTTCGGCCACCGAAATTGTGCTCGCCGACAACCGTTCCATTGGAGTCGAGCTCCGCGAGATACGCGTCCGATAGCCGGGCACTGGCGAAGGATGGTCCGTCTCGATAGTTGCGTGTGCCTGCGATCCAAATTCGACCCGCGACTCCCGCAAAGAGTCGAAGGCTGTACGATGGCACAGTTGCGAGTGCGGGAAGTTGAACGAACCGACCGGGGCCTCTTTCATTCGCACCAACGAATAGCGACTTATTGTCTTTCTCATCTGAAACGAGGAGATCCACGGAGTTGTCGGATGATTGGGCCAAGTCGAGTTGCCACAACGGCAGTGGTACGTTGTGCGGAGATAAATTCGACGGCGCTACATTCTCCCAGAGCGTTTCTAGGCGGGTTCGAGCCTTGTCATTCACCGACTGAGCTTGAGTGGACATCATCAAACCGATGAGAACGATAACGGCAATCCATCGGCAGTGAAAAAAGACCAACCGCATGATGTTTCTATATTTCCTGCTTGGGCGTTGGATGGATTAGCAGACCACAAGCTTCAGAATATGACGAATTGTCGCAAGTGTGGCAGCGTCTTTTCTGACTCGCAGCCTGACCAAAAGCGCGGCCGTTTTAACCTCAAAAGCAGGCACGTCTGCAAGGGAACTTCTGACGACCGCCAAGCTTCAGGCGACCCGTAGGGGTGCTCCGGGCCTATCGACAGTGCCTGCGCCTCCGACTGATATGCGCTGAGGCACCCGATAGAATAAGTTCAAATAAGTCCGGCTTAATCCCAATGGCGGTCGTCTCATCCTCTTGGGCGCCCGAACCTGCGTTACCGCTCAGGCCCAGCCTCCGTCATCCCCGCGGGAGAGTGACACACTACCGCTATTCCCTTTCAAAACCTTGCGCGTTCGAGATGTAATGCTGCTCATGCCGAACTCGGTTTTGCATCCTCCAGCCGAAACGCGTCTGAATGCAGAAGACCTGAACGAAGCCTTCTGTGAGCGCGGCCGAGCGGATGCCGCCCCGCGCCGTGGTGATAAGGTTATCGGGTAACGTAAATCCCCGCCGGAGCTTGCGCCGTCAAAACGCAGCGCTAGGAAACTTGTGCGAGCCTCGGTCGCCAGGACCGTGGCTTTTACCAAGACGTCGGAGGGAGGCCACATTGCACGGCACGATGCCCCGCCCACCGAGACACTATTTTTCAGCCGCCATGATTTGGCTGATACTCGGCATAACGATTGTGTGGATAGCGTTCTTGGGCTGGCTGCTGTTTCGGCTCGGCGGCCTAATAGGCTGAGCCACAATTAAATTAGCGCACGTCCAGCGGCGACGCCGAACAGTATCGGCAAGAGGCTGTTCGGGCGAATGGCCAGCTTTATCTTTTCCGCCATCCCCTGAACGATTCGAGCGACCTAGCGGGCGCGAGCGCGAGCCGGCATTGACGCAACAATACGCTGCCGTAAGGTCTGTGCCGGCATGGGTTGGAGTGGCTCGTTCCTTTTGGGCAGCGCCCGCTTCGGCGAGGAGGCAACGATGAAATTATTACGCACTACGGCTTTAGCAGCGTCGCTGACGGCTGCCGTCGTTGCCTCGCTCGTGTGTCCAGCGGAGGCTTGGGATGGTCCGGGATGGGTTTCCAGCTTTGGTTATGACAACGACGCCGTCTTCCACCACCCGCGGACCCGCTTTGGCTATGACAACGACGCCGTTTTCCGCCACCCGCGGACCCGCTTTGGTTATGACAACGACGCCGTCTTCCGCCACCCGCTGACCCGCTTTGGTTATGACAACGACGCCGTCTTCCATCACCCGCTGACCCACTTTGGTTATGACAACGACGCCGTTTTCCATCACCCGCTGAGCCGCTTTGGCTATGACAACGACGCCGTCTTTCGTCATCCGCTGGCCCGCTTTGGCTACGACAACGAGGCCGTCTTCCGTCACCCGCTGACTCGATTCGGCTATGACAACGATGCCGTCTTCCGCTACCCGCTGACCCGCTTTGGTTATGTCAACAGTGACTAAATCATCCGTCGTCGTTGGTGCCTCGCCAACCCGTCCTCTGCGCGCAGGACGTTCTATCCCACGTTGTGTCGTCCAATCCGGCAGGGCCTTCGGAAGATCAATCGGTGGGGATTTGTCGGTCGTTGCGCGGTTCTTAGCAGTGTCGCAACTCACTGCGACAAGCTTTGGCTAGACTGCTTCAGCCCAGACTAAAGCTGCTTCGGCCGGGACTAATGCGGGGCTAGTTATTGCCTCAGGCCCGGTAGCACGCGTCGGCATACCTGACAGCTGGCCAGATGCAAATGGAGACGCCCTCCTGACTAGTTGAGGTTAATTCCCGCGCGGCGCATATCGGCCCCGCACATTGTACCTACGCACTACCTGGCTACCGGCAGCGCTTTACTTTGTCGCGGGGAAGTGCCCCGACGCCGTTAATAAGTCCTTGCCGAACGTACCCAATTTGTAACAATCTATTGATGTGGCCGCCGGGCATTGGGACGAGGGTTGGCTACGACTAATAGGCACTCCAGGGGGAGTTAGGCAGCAACGCTCTTGAGGGGCGGTTGGATGAATTTTTATGCGTCCCCAGCAAATGGAAGCCACAGCGATAGTCTTTCGCTGATCGATCCCGATTCGCATTTTCCGGACGCGATTGTCGTCCCCGATGCAGATCTCCTGATTCACGGCAGCTACCATCGTTCCGGTCTTGATCTGGTGCTTACCGGCCGCGACGGCCAGCATCACGTTATTGCCAGCTATTTCGCGAGCGAGCATCCGCCCGCTTTGGCGGCGCCGGATGGCGCGCATCTCTCGGCGGATATGGTCGAGTTGCTCGCCGGTTCGCCGGCGCCGCACGAATACGCGCAAGCCCAAGGTCAGACTGCCGCAGCCGCGGATTCGATCGGCAAGATACAAAAGATCGCCGGCGACGTCAGCGTGCAGCGCAACGGCGTTTCGGTCGCGCTCAATGTCGGCGACGTGGTTTACAAGAGCGACATCATCGTCACCGGCGCCGATGCCAAATGCGGCCTGACTTTTCCCGACGGTACCGCGCTTGAGATCTTGCCCAATTCGCGGATGGCGCTCAACGAATATGACTATGACGCGAAATCAACTTCGAACCAGGCGCTGTTCACACTGGTGGAAGGCACGTTCGGCTTTGTCGCCGGAAAGGTGGCGCATACCGGCGACATGAAGATCGGCACGCCAGTTGCGACCATGGGTATTCGCGGCACTACCGGCGTGGTCCAGGAGGTCAGTTCACCTAACGGCGATACCACATACTCTTATTCCGTCTACGACGATCCCGGCACGAGCCATAGCGGCTCGTGGGACATGTTCGTGGACAATCCGGACGGCACGGAGAGCCTCGCTCTCACCGTATCGCAGCCCGGCTTCGTGACCTTTGTCACGTCGCGTGGCCTGCACGAGCCGCGACTTATTTCCACCGTGCCGCTGACCGCCTCACAGCTCGACGCCGCCCGCCTGATCATCAACGATCTCTCGGATCTCGCAGGTCTTGCCGGCCCGCACTCGATCGGCATTCCGGGCAGCGGCGACAATCCGCTGCAGCAATTGCCGCCGAATCTCCTGCCCGAGCTTTTCGGGAACGGCCCGAACGTAACGTACAATTATCAGTTTCTCCCCCCTCCCGGCCCGGCGGCGCCGCAGAACCCGCTGATCCCGGTCATTCAAACGACGACGACGGCGTCGAACGTCTTCATTTGGTCGTCGCCGAACAACCAGATTTTTCCGAACCCGTCGTTCTGGAACCTAGGCGCTGCTCCGAGCAGCGCAGACGATATCGTCGTCATCTTGACGGGCATTTCCCAGTACACCGAGAATTTCACGTTCCAAAGTTTGACTATTGATGGATCGGCGCAGAACGGCGGCCTGCCGCCCGGCGAGCTCGACATGATGGCCGGCGGGTTGACCGTGACGAACGGCCTCGACGTCGCCGGCACGCTGCTGCTCCAAGGCGATCCGCCCACCTTTACGAGCTATGGCACATCGATTGTCGAAAGCACCGGCGAGATCATCGCGCAGGGTGCGGGCACCGTCGTTGAGTTCATGCCCGACCCGTCCAATCCGAATCCAGCGTTCGTCCTCGTGAGCAATTTCGGACTGATCGCCGCCGAGAGCGGCGGCTTGGTCGAGTTTCTTGAAACCTCTGTCACCAATGAAGCGGCCGCCGCCAGCACGGCGCAGCCCGGTCTCATTGAATCGATCGGCGCTGGCTCGCTCGTCCTGTTCGAGGGCGGCAGCACTCTCGACAACGGCGGCACCGTCGCAGCCAAGGATGGCGGGACCATCGAGTTCCTGCACGCCGGGACCGTCACCAACGATCCGGGCAGCAACAGCGGAGGCGTGGAGACGGCGCCAGGCGAGATCGAGTCGACCGGCGCGGCCATTATTTTCTCCGACACCGATCTCGACAATTTCGGCGGCGTCAGTGCCGACAGTTACGGCATCATCACATTCAACGACGCCACCATTGTCAATGAAGCCGGGACAACGTCAGGAGAAAACTCTTCGCCGGGTGGCGAGATCGAGGCAAAGAACGACGGCTTTATCGGCATCACTGGGGGTAAGGTCGTCAATGAGGCCGGCGCGACGCTTGATGCCGAGTTTGGCGGCTTGATCGATATCACCTCGGCCGAAGTCGACAACAACCAGTTCGCCGTCATCACAGCATCGCATAATGCCGAGATTGATCTCCTCGACACCAATCTGAACAACGAAGGCACGGTCGCGGCCGAGGACCACAGCCGCATAGTCATCGGCGCCTTTGACAGCGGCTCGGTCACCAATCTCGGCACGATTGAAGCGTTGGATCACAGCACGGTTCTATTCGTGGACGGCGCTGTCACTAACTACGATCAGTCTACGGGACAGGGCGATGGCGTGATCGGGGCGTTCGGCCCGGGCGCGATCGCCGAACTGCTGTCCACGACCATTGTCGGCGGCACGCTCGAAACCCGGCATGGCGGCGCGATCGAGATTATCAGCCCCGAACCCGGTGTTACGAACGTCGTCGTGTTCGATGGTTCCGGCGAAGCGGTGACGGTCGACGGTTTCGTGCAGGTCGAGCCGGGTGCCACGCTCAAGCTTGTCGGCACCATCGACAACGATGGCACCATTGACGTCGATAGCGCGACATCGGGGTCCGATCTCGCCGTCGACGGCACCGTCGAGCTCCATGGCTCCGGCGTGGTCACGCTTGACGGGCCGGGTGACGAGATCACGGGCGTCGGTGGCGCTCCTCTGCTGGAGAATTACAGCAATATCGCCGGCGGCGGCACGATCGGCGGCGGCGGGTTGAAGCTCTTCAACGAGGCGACTGGCACTATCGATGCCGATGACGGTCGTTTCAGTTCTCTCGTCATCGATACCGGAAAGAACACTGTCACGAATGACGGTCTGATGGAGGCGGTCTGGTACAGCGCCCTCAACATCGACAGCCAGCTCGACAATCTTGGCAATGTGATCGCGTCATGGGGCGGCGACGTTGTGGTTGCCGCCGATCTGCTCAACGCGAGCGGCGGCCATGTCGAGTCCACCTTCGGCGGCACGGTGACGCTCGACGACATCAAAATCACCAACGACGCCTCTGCCCTCATCGAGGCCGACGGTGCGTGTTCCATCGTTAACATCGCTTACGACGTCGTCGACAATGCCGGTCTAGTCGAGGCGAAGAACGGCGGCAGCGTATTCGTCACTAATTCTTTTGTTGATAACATCGGGGGCACGTTCGCCGCCGATGGGTCGGGATCGGTCATCGACTTGTCGAACGCCCTCATCAGCCAGGGAAATCTTGAGACCAGCTGCGGCGGCTTGATCCAGACGGTGTGCGGCGTCAGCACCTTGAGCGACGTGTCGATCAGTGGCGATCTAGCGGTTGGCAGCGGGACGACTCTGATCCTGGACGACGGCACGACGATGGACGGCGGCGTCATTTTTGTCGCCAAGGGGGCCACCCTCGATATCGAGACCTCGACCGGCGCGACGCTCAGCGACGTTAGCGTCATTAATTACGGCACCGTCAATGTCGACTACAACTACGATACCTCGCCGGTGACGCTCACGCTGGACGACGCCTCGAGCGTCTTCGGCGGCACGATCTCGATCGGCGACAGAGGCACGCTTGCCATCGGCGATGGCGGTGCGGTGCTCGATGGCGTCGATGTCGATGTCGGCTCTCACGGCAATGTCGTGGTGGGTCCGCCGGCTCTATCGCTTGCCGTTAATGAGGAGACGCAGGGCGCTCCCAGCGCGATCCTTACGCTGGACGACGGCACCAATGTCAGCGGTGGCACGCTCACGGTCGAGCATGGCGCCGAGCTGCAGATCGAGCACGGGTCCCGCGGTCCAGGCGCGACGCTCGAGGGTGTCACCGTGAACGATTTCGGCGTCGTCCAGGTCGATGCACCCTCGGTAGCCACCACCCTGACGCTTGATGACGGCACCGAACTGAGCGGCGGTGGCCTGCTATCGATCGGTCCGTCGGGCCTGGTCGACATCGAAACCTTGTGGGGTGCGATCTTCAACGGCATCGATGTGGACGTCAGCGGGCACGGCAGCCTCGCGATTGGGCTCGACTCCATCTCGAAGCTGACTATCGCGCAGACCGTGGACTTCGACGGCGCTGGCACTGTGTTCTTGGACAATCAATCCGATTGGATCATCGGCAGCGGCCATGGCGCCACGCTCGACAACGATATCGCGATTCAAGGCGAGGGAACGATTGGCGGCCCGCTCGAACTTGTGAACGAGGCTTCCGGCGCGATCGACGCCGATATTGCCGGCAAGATTCTTACCATTCACACCGGCAATGCGTTCGACAATATGGGCACGCTCGAGGCCTCGCATGGCGGGATTCTGCAGATCGACGATCCGGTGCAGAATTTCGGCGGCAATGCGCTGATCGAAGGCGGCATTCTTGACTTTGTGTCGACGACGAACGTGAACCAGATCACCTTCGACAACGGAATTGGTACGCCGTCCTATGGCGAACTCATTTATAACGATCTGTCGGCCGGCTACAGCGCGACGATCGACGGTTTCGCGGGAAAGGAGGGCGATCTCGGCCACTCCGACGCAATTGATCTCGCCCACGTCCAGAGAAGCGCCATCTCCTATTCTGAGCACAACGGCAACACGACCATTACCATCCAGGAAGGCCATGGCGCCGTCGCGGTGCTGACGCTTGCCGGATTTACCGGAAATCTCGACCTCGATTCCGACGGGCATGGCGGCACGCTGATCACCGATCCACCGCCGACAGACTCTACCGCGGCGGCTGCAAGTCCCGTTGTGAGTTCCGCCGCGACCGCGGATGGGGATGCCGGCACGATCACGTTCGCCGACGCGGATTCCTCCAGTACGCCGACCGCGACGGTCGCGCCGGAAAGCTCCAACGATCTCGGCCAGTTCAGTCTCGGCGCGGTAACCGACAACAATGGGAGCACGTCCGTCGAATTCGGTTTCAACGGCGACCAGGTTCATCCCGCCTCCGGGGAAGCCCTAACGCAGTCCTACAATGTCAGTCTCACCGATGCGCAAAATCCCGCGGCCGATCAGAGCCAGACCGTCTCAGTGACGATCGGCGGCCCCGGCAATGATAATTTCGTCTTTACGCCAGGCGTCGGCGCTGACACTGTCCTCAACTTCAATCCGCAACAGGATACGATCGAATTCGACCATTTCGCCAATGTGCAGACAGTCCAGGAATTGCAGTCGCTTATCACCACCAATACTCATGGCGATGCGGTCATCGATCTCGGCAATCATGATTCAGTCACGTTAGCGAATACGACGACGGCGCAACTGCAGCAGGCTATCCAAGCCGGCCACGTGTTATTGCATTGACGCGTCCTTAAGTCTCGGTCACGCGCAGGCGGAATACCTCAAAAGTCCTCTGTCGATGCTTCCATGACATGATGAGCTTTCGGAGCCAGCAGGCGAATCGTCGTCGTTTTTGCCCCCGGGCTACGAAATCGACGGATACTTCTGGTACGTTGTCACCTGAGAAGCAGCGTGGCGCCTACCAGCGGATAATCTCGCATTTGGATGAGCCGCTGTGTTGTCGACGCGGGAGTATGACCGATAAAGTATTTTTAAGAGCTCCCTGAAGGACGAAACCGTTCGGCCGTTTGTGTGCTAGAAGGCGCATTGTAGTCACGTCCCCGCGAGATTGGTGTTGCTATCAAATCGGCGTGCGGCATTTGCCCACCGTCTAAGAGACGCCATATCCGGAGTTAAGCATGAAGCAAATGCTGCGCGAGGTTGCGTGCGCAATCCTTATCGGTTCCTCCGGGCAAATTCTGCTGCAGCAGCGCGATAATGTGCCCGATATTGTTTATCCAGGGTATGTGTCTCTTTTTGGTGGGCATCGAGAGCCTGGAGAAACGTTTTTGCAATGCGTCGTGCGGGAAATTCACGAGGAGACAAGCTGTTTTTTCCCGCCGGAGCGCTTTGACCACCTTGTAAATTGTAACAGGAGCGATCCAGAAGTGGCGGGATCGACGGTTCAAGGCGAATTCTTTGTGCTAAATGACGTAGCAACCGAACGGCTGATTATAACCGAAGGATCACTTCTAGTTTGCAAGCCGAGTGAGCTTGGGAGCTTGGAGACAAAGCTTACGCCCTTAACTCGTTTTGCTTTGGATACGTTTTTCGAGCGGACGCGGCCTTTTTCGAAAGGACGCGACCTGCCGACCTCATGGACCGCGTATGCGCAAGGGCGCAGAGAATTAAGCTAGGCCGCCTGCAGTGGACTCATAACAGCAAGCGACAGCAATCTGCTGCCTTCAGCGGTTCGTACCTCGACCGACCAACCGTGCCAGTCGTCGGTTAGACTATTGCTGAGATCTTGAACGATCATCTGAGCAAATTCTTCGGCGCTCTGAACGCTTCGGAATTCTTGCCCCCCATAGTCGTATAAGGCCTGATCGCCCGTTCGATAGTCGAAGAAAAAGCGGGTCATGGGTGACCTCTGACGAAAACCCAGTAACGAGGGGATAGCTACACAGAAGGCTTTGTACTTCGCTTAAGAAATTGAATAAAAGATGCCACAATATCGGGCGCTGTTTGAGTTAAGTATTTGGTTCTACTTATAAAAATCTAGGCTGGATCAATCCATTTTGCGCCTGATAAGGTGCGATGTGGGGGCGTTGAGCAGGCGTGGGACGCTTTATGGCGGGGCGACCGTCAATAGTTACCGGTTACATTTCAGTTATTTTGCGTGCAATTGAGAACACGCAAGATGACCCCGCTCAATTGCGCGGACTAGTTTATGACCTCGCGCGTCTTAGCCTGGGAAAGCACCTGCTCGCGAATTACGAGGAGCTTGGCAGCGCGGGATTGCGACAGCACTTGAAGGCTCTGGAGACGGCCATCGATCAGGTCGAAGGCTTGGCCGAAAACCAACTTGGGAGCTTCGTAAAAAAGTCCATCGGCGGGCCAGTGGGAGAAAGCGCTTCGTCGTCCGCTGATGTGGTGGAAGTTTTGAATGAAATTCGCGGTAGCAGGAAAATGACTGTCCGGGATGCGTTCGAAGATGCGATTTTCGAGGACGCCTCACCGCCAGAGCAGGCAACGAATGCGGTGGTGATCCGTCCGGCTGCGACTGAAATTTATAGGGAAGTTAAGCCTGAATTTTTGGAGCCAATAAAAATCTGGGAGCCGGTGTTCGGCCAAGGCTCGCAGCGCGCCAAGCCCGATTTCCCGTGGGCTATGCAGTTGGTGGGCGCGGCGCTTATCGGTGTGACGGTCTATGCCGCGACGCTGCTGTGGTACAATTGGGGACGACCGAACTCATCGATAGCAGAGCAAGTGCAGGCGGCCGCGGCACCCGCAGCCAATGCTTCTGGCGCGCAAGCTGGCGTCAAACTATCGTCGGCGCAATCGAATTTGGATGCGCTTGCTCAATCGTTGGGATTTACGCCTCCAAGAGTTTACGGTGTCTATGCCGTCAATAACGGCAAGCTGTACGAGCTAGATGCACTTTCTATGAAAGTGCCTGATCCACGCGTTGCCATTTCGGCTATGATTTCAGATCCGAGTCGCATTACGGTTCCTGATGGCAAGATTGAATTTGTCATTTTTCGGCGTGATCTCGTATCGGCGGCGCCAACGGAAGTGTTTGTCAGGGTGGTCGCACGACTCGACCAGGAAATGAAATTCAGCGGCAACGCACCGCCATCGATTAGCTAAGATAGAGGGCCAATGGGCCGTTCGCAGCAAATCCTATGAGTTTAGGGTGGCGCCGCTGGGAGACAATCCGGAAATGGTTCTGCTGCAGCCTGCTGACCAAAACCTGTCGCTGACTCCAGGCAGGTACGTGTTGGTTCTGGCAGGTCGAGGATATGATTTCAGTGTTGCCGGAAAGGTCACGGATACAGATCAATGCCTTGAGCGCACCGATGTGCTCGGAGGCGCTGTTTATTCGCAATGCCGCAACTGCGATAGCCGCGTCGGTGATTAAGCGAAAGCTGCTATATGATTTGCCAAGGGAGATTGTCGGTGTCCACCAAATCCAGGTTTGGGATAGCGTTTCTTGCGTTGACTTTCCCTCTGACTTCGCTCACGACGCCAAGCGCTTTCGCGATTACTGCCGAAGTCGCGAAAACCTGCGAAGGCCTTGCCGCGAAGGCGTATCCCTTGCGCTACCCCGGCAATCCCGCGGGTGGTCGAGTCAATGGTACGGGTGCAGATTTCCAGAAATATTTTGGCCAATGTGTTGCCAACAACGGCAAGATGCCCGAGCAGACGTCTAAGCCGGACAATACGCAAGGCACTCCAGCTTCCAATCAGAGCGGCGGCACTGGTAGTCCAAGTGCGAAGTGAGTGGTGCGATTATTGGCCGGCTTTTGATTGCTTGCCCGGCCTTAAAGTGTCGCCTGCTTGGAACGGCTGTCGATAGAGGGCCTAGCCTAAACGGAAGAGACCAATTGAACGGGTTAACCAAGCCATAATCAAGCCGGAGCAGATCGCGGCCGCATCGACAACAAAGTCGCTCACGCGGGCATGTCGGCCTGGCACAAATAACTGGACCAACTCTACTGCTGCCGAGAAGGCGACCATGTAACTTGCCAGCAAGCCTTTCGAACAGTCGTAAGCCAATCCAAACGCCAATCCAGTGATCAAAAATATCCCGGCATGCTCCAAAGCGTGAGGGACGATCGTTTCGGGGCGCAGACCAGGAGGAACTATCGACAAGATAACGATGACGACGGCGAGGATCCACGCCACAAACCGGATTGCCGCTAGCATGTGCCAGTGCGTCCTCGGATGTAGCTATAAAAACAAAGAATTCAGTCGGGCAGAGGTTGTATCCTTGGGGTCGGCGAGCTGATATTTCCGAGCGCAGACGGATCGATATCATGGACAGTCTGTTCGATAAACTGTTTGCCAGCGTTTGAAGCCGCTCCGCGGGCGACCGCAATTGCGCTGTACTGCTTTGTCAGCAAAAGCATGCGAATATCGCGGGTCGCAAACTCCCGTATCTCG
The DNA here is from genome assembly GCA_963746715.1 of uncultured Alphaproteobacteria bacterium. Lineage (GTDB taxonomy): Bacteria > Pseudomonadota > Alphaproteobacteria > Rhizobiales > Xanthobacteraceae > BOG-931. The sequence continues at coordinate 1,027,682 of CAVVCW010000015.1, forward strand.
ACATCGCTAAATCCATCCGTCTGAGCTGCTAAGCGGATACGGAGCGGAACGATGTCCTGGTCACTAGGTCCCGTATAGTAAGCCATCCGCAAAGCTTCGAGAGGATCCCAGCGTTCGGAGGGATATCGCAGGGCAACGCCCGTACGCAGGAGCCAAACACCGGATTGGGTAGGTGCGGTGTCGAGAGCGTGAACAACGCTGGCTCGTAGTCGTGCAACTGCAGGATCCGCCGCCGATCGTGCAGCAGCTGCGTTCTCACCGAGCGCGACATCGGCGTATGTGAAAGCTGAAAGAGCCCACAAATCGCCGCGGACGGCACCTATCGATGCAGCCCAAAGCGCCAGGTCGCGATCTTTTTTCGCAGTTGCGGCGGACGCTGGGTCGAGCCGCAATCCGTCGAGCTGAGGCCGAGAGAATTCAGCCAGCAATAGCCAAATGCACTGTGCGGCAAGCAACGCAGCAAAAACCAGAATTGTCATTCGAAAGGGAATGTGTGGCGAACTCTGCGCTCGTGCAGCGATCCTGACAGAAGTCATAGAAAACTCGTTTGGTTGTCTTCCAGAACCGATCGCTTCATTTTGAGCATACGGTCAGCTATCGATGCTGACACGGTCGATATGAGCGTCCGGGATTTCGTACCCGGCCCGTGATCGCGCCTATCTTGGCAAGAATCATCGCCGCGCAAAAGAAAATCTTTACCAAATCCCCAGAAGGTCGTCCTGCGGCTGCTTCGCCGGTGCCTCTGTCGGCTAAATGTATCTCAGGCAAGATGGTCGCCGGTCCTTCCCATAACCATGGCCAGCGGCTTGCTCTGGCGCGTGCTGGTAGTGTCAGAAGACTGTGAAAAAAATCAGTGTCAGCTAAAAAGGCCTGACACGCTCGCGCTTTGTCAGTTCCAGCAGGCGCTGCGGGTTAGGTTACTAAATTGCTGCAACGAGGCAGCTCAGTTGAGTAAAATCAGGCTTCTCGGGCGAACGAGATTGCAGCCCCTGCCATGTATCGCTGTCCCCAAGGATTTGGTCGGGGAATATGGCGATGCGTCAGACTTCGAAATTTCTAGCGGCGGTCCTTGTCGCGATTCCTATGTTCTGGATGTCGGCTTCACAGGCCGCTTTCTTCGGGTTGCCGCGTGTGCTTGAAAGCCAGATCAAAATGATAGGTTCGGCAACGCGGATCAGTCTCGGCAAGCCTGTGCTTGAGCCTATCGGACACACACGATTCTGTCTCAAATATCCTGACGAGTGTAGAGTTCACGGAATTGACTTTCGTCGTCGCAACATTGCGCTCACAGAGGAGCGTTGGAGCGAGTTGAATACCGTCAATCGCGAAGTCAACCGAGACATCATTCCGCAGATGACGCCGGGTAACGATGTAACTGACGACTGGGTCATCGCGCCACCTGCCGGTGATTGCAAGGACTATGCGATCACCAAACGACATGAGCTGTTGGCGCAGGGCTGGCCCTCGCGATCTTTGCTGCTCTCTGAGGTCGTGGTACCGGACGGAGAGCACCATCTTGTCCTCGTTGTGCGAACGAAAGATGTGGATCTGGTGCTCGACAACCTCAATGCCAATATCCGGCCAGTGGCAATGACGTTCCGTCAGTATCAGTGGGTCCGCATTGAAACCCCGCAAAACCCACACTACTGGGCGCGCGTGTTAACGCCGGCGTCATTCAGGACGGCTATGGTCACCGACTAGTGGCAGCCTGGCGCGCTGCCCGAATGAGGGCGGTTTGCTTGCCGGGTGCTACTTGCTGAATACCGCTGCTGTTCCCGAGAGCGGTCGGCGCGAAAATCTCAGATCGACGTCACCAAAGACGCACCTCGCGCCGACTGGAAATGCAGACGGTCAGATGCGGGATCACGCGATCGTCTAGCCATCGCGAGCGTGACGCCCTTATAGAAAATCCAATTGGTCTGCTTCCAACACCAGACAGGTCAGGTGTCCCGTCGCATAAGCTCCGGTATCAATGTTGATGCGATTTGGAAGGATTTCGGCTTTACCCACCGGCGTATGGCCGTGGATGACAACCTTGCCAAAGCTGCCTCTGTACTGAAGAAAATCGTCCCTAATCCACAGCAGATCTCGTTGACGCTGCAGTTCCAACGAAATGCCCGGGCGGGCTCCAGCATGGGATAAAAAGAAATCCCCGCACGTGAGGGACAGTGGGAGGCCACTGAGAAACTTCTTGTGATCCCCCGGCATTGCCGTCCGCAAAGCTTCTACCGACATCTCGGCATCGCTGGAATCTACAGACGTCGGAGGTGCCACGCCGTAGGCGGCCATCGTATCGCCGCCTCCGAGTTGTAGCCATCTTTGTAGCGAACCTAGATTTTCCAGCACGCGCAAAGCGATGGCCTCGTGATTGCCCTTTAGGCAAACCACCGGGCACTGCTTACGACGAGATATCAGCAGGTCGATAACGTCCCGGGAACAGGGACCGCGGTCAATATAGTCGCCCAGAAAGACCTGAAGCGGATTGTCAATCGGATAAAGCTTCAGATCTTGGTCCACTCTCGCAAGAATGGTCTCCAAGAGATCTGCCCGCCCATGGACGTCGCCGATAGCGTAAATGCGAATGCCGTCTGGGATCCGGGGATTTTCAGCCTCGGAAGAGGTTATCGGGTCGGGCCAAGTTGGATCGGCACGCTTGGCGCCTGGTAGATCGCGTACCGATGTACCAGCCGTTCGATCACGCAAAGAAAAAACACTCCATAACTAAAGACTAATGTTTATAGCCCGGATCCGATATTCCACCAATACCTGCGCTATCAAGCCGCGGGAGCAGTTCAGTTGATGATTAAATTGGTTGGCGAGAGCCGGTCGACGACTTCGCACGGCGGATAAGGCTGAATAGTCTGCACTATATTTAGCCGGACCGCATTAATGTTATCGGCCGGGTATGGTTGACTTTCGCCCGGTGATAATGAGAAATTGCCTGCAATTACGGGCGTCTTCGCCAGCCAACTCCTTGTACTGATGTAATGATGGCCTGACAGGATGCTTCAACAGAACCAGTCAACATCCTCCGATCGACCGAGTTTGTCCGCCTCGGAATTTTCTTCCCCGGCCGAGCTTGTGGATTCGTTCGTTCATTTTTTGCGTCAACAGTATCTTGTCGTTCTATCTGCGACACTTTTGATGATTTTGCTTGGCGGCGGCTATCTCCTCGTCGCCCGACCGAGTTATACGGCGGTCGCGACGATGTTGTTCGATTCGCGTAAAACAGAATTCCTAAAGCAACAGCCGTCAGAGAGCGACCAACCAATCGATTCCGCGTCTGTCGAAAGTCAAGTGCGCGTATTGCAGTCTGACAATGTTGCACTTGCTGTAATCAAAAATCTTCAGCTCACCGACGACCCTGAATTTTTTGACCCAAATGCGAAAAGCGAAGCCGCCTCCGCATATGATCGCATGCGCGGCGCGCTCGCGGCGTTCAAATCCCGCCTGACCGTCAAGCGCGACGCCTTATCCTATATCATCGATGTCAGCTTTCGTTCTTATGACCCGGAAAAAGCAGCTCAAATCGCAAACGCGACAGTCGATGCGTACCTCGTCGATGAGCTCGATGCCAAGTATCAATCAACGCTTCGAGCGAGTACTTGGCTAGAGGGTCGAATCAGGGACTTGCGAGATCAGGCGTCGGGTGCTGAACAGGCTGTGGTGGATTACAAACAGGCCAACAACATCGTTGATACCGACGAGGGTAAGGAGGGTAAGGAGGGTAAGACTGCAAGCGAGCAGCGGGTGGCCGAGCTCAACACGCAATTGCTCGTGGCGCAAGCGCAGGTCGCAGAAGCACGAGCAAAGATGGACCGTATTCAGACAGTCCTGACTTCTAACTCTGCGGGTGCGGTAGATGCCACCGTTGCCGATACCCTTAAGAACGATGTGGTGACGAGGCTTCGTAGTCAGTATCTTGACCTGTCTAGCAAGGCGCAAGACTGGGCGGTGCGCTACGGCAAAGATCACCTTGCGGTAGTCAACCTCCGCAATCAAATGGCTGAAATCAACGCCGCTATTCTCGATGAGATCAAGCAAATTGCCGGCACGTATCAAAGTGATTTCGAGGTCGCTAAGCAACATGCCGATGAGGTTCAGAAAGCTTATAATGAGTCCGTCTCACAAATGCAGGAGAACAATCAGGCGAAGGTTGTACTCAATGATCTCAAGAGCAAAGCAAAGACGTATCGCGAGCTCTATGAAAATTTCCTACAGCGCTACATGGAGTCGGTGCAGCAGCAGTCATTTCCGATCACAGGGGCGCGCTTGATTTCGCCGGCTTTGCGGCCGCTGGAGAAAAGTAATCCGAAGACTCTGCTCACGCTTGCGATCTCGGCATGCGCCGGAATTATTCTAGGCTTCGCCATTGGCGTGTTTCGAGATTTGTGGGATCGGGTTTTTCGAACGACGGAGCAGGCTGAAAAGCTCCTACACGTTCCCTGCATCACTTTGGTCCCTGCTTTGAAAGATGCCGCCCTGGCACCGCGATGGTTTGATAAGCCGAAACTCAAACTCGTTTCTTTGCTTGGTGCAAAAAACTCCAGCGGTTCAACGACGGCAAAGTCCGATCCGATACCTGGCACAAAAGTTTCCAATGCGGCATCCGCAGAAAGCGAACCGGGCTCGTTATCGAGTGCCGAATCCTCCAGTCCGGCACACACCGAATCTGAACCGGCTGTGTTATCGGGTCTTGAACTCTCCAGTTCTGCACACATCGAATCCGAACCGGTTGCTTGGAGTATTGAAAGTCTCAGCTGGCCATTTACAGGAAACGAAGCGCTTCCCCTTGGTGGCGCTAAAGTCGCTAGTCCTCCGCTCACAGAAGAACTCAACGGCCCGTCACCGGCCGCCTTCAGTTCACCAAACGTCAGCAAGGGAGAAGGGGCTATTACGCCAACGAATGCGGTTGAGCCCCAAATTCTCGTGCACGATGATAAGGGAGAAGGGGCTATTACGCCAACGAATGCGGTCGAGCCCCGAATTCTCGTGCACGATGATAATGTGTTATGGAGTGCTGTTGACGCGCCGTTCTCGCGCTTTGCGGAGTCGCTCCGGGTGCTGAAAGTTGCGATTGATTTGAGCGAACTTGTTCGCTCAAACAAGGTCATAGGCTTTACGTCATCGTTGCCGAATGAGGGAAAGTCGACTTTGGCGGCTGCAGCGTCTTTGCTGATCGCGCAAACTGGTGCGAGTACCATTTTGGTCGACTGCGATCTGCGTAACCCATCACTTACTCAGGCGCTTGCTCCGTCGGCGCAGGCCGGGTTGGTTGAGGTCATATCCGGCAAGGCGCTGATTGAAGATGTGGTCTGGCATTCAGATCCAAAGACCAATCTGTCGTTTCTTCCTGCTGTCATGAAATCGCGCGTGGCGCACACAAACGAGATTCTCGCATCAGCCGCAACAAAAAGACTGTTCGACGAATTAGGCAAACTCTACGAATATATCATTGTCGATTTATCGCCGCTTGCTCCAGTGGTGGATGTGCGTACAACGGCACATTTCGTTGACTCTTACATTTGTGTGATTGAGTGGGGTCACACCAAAATTGACGTGGTCAAAAAGGCCCTGGCTGACGCGCCAGGCGTGTACCAGAATCTAATTGGTACGGTGCTTAATAAGGTCAACATCAATCAGCTCGGCCGCTACGACGCTCACCGTGGCAAGTATTATCGTAACAAGCACTACGCGCGGTATGGCTATAGCGATTAACAGATTGCGGGGACCGATAATTCGGCGCTCGGAAAATACATTCAGCGATCTGCGAATGCGCTCCTGCGTTAGCCCGCTTTGATTTATGATTCAGCGTTTCGTCTGGGCAGTGGGCTCTATGGCTCCGTTAAGAGTATGAGCGATATTGGTCGTTTCAAGATAGCCGGAGTGCCGGTAAGTCTGCTGACCATGCAGATGGCCTGTGAAGAGGTGCGGCGCCGCTGTCGGATGCAAGAAGGTGGCTACTGCATTTTTCGCGATATCAATGGCATCGTCGGCGCCAACGATGACCCGGCGCTGCTCCGTGCACATCAAAACGCAGCCTTGGTTGCACCTGACGGGATGCCGCTCGTTTGGCTCGCCCATCTTAAAGGCTTTAATTGGGTCGAACGCGTCTACGGTCCCGACTTCATGTTGGAATTTTGTCGCATTTCAGAATCCACTGGGCTTCGACACTATCTATATGGAAGTAGCAATACTGTCATTGAGAAGCTGACTGCGGAATTGTTGCGAGCGTTTCCTGGTTTGACGATCTGTGGCGCCTACTCGCCTCCAATGCGGCCGGCCGGCGAGGCCGCTAATCTAGACGACGTCGAGAAAATCCGCGCGGCTCGTGCTGACATCGTCTGGGTCGGGCTCGGTACGCCGAAACAGGAATTATGGATGCAGGCAAATGCGCCTCATCTCGCGCCTTGCGTCCTCATGGGCGTGGGCGCCGCATTTGATTTTCATGCCAAAGTTAAGCGCCAAGCGCCGCGCTGGATGCAACGGACGGGACTCGAGTGGAGCTTTCGCCTGATGAATGAACCTCGTCGACTTGCGCGACGTTATCTTATTGGAATTCCGAAGCTTTTTTGGCTACTCGCGAGACATGGCTGCAAGTCGTCGTGAGCTTTGGCGCGCCGGCATCCCGCGACAAAATGATGCCGGCCTAGTGGCTGGACGCCAAAGCATCCGCGGTTGTGGTTCTTTCGGTGTTACCGGACTGCCATATGCTTCTGGCAATGGCCTTTTGCGGCACGGCGTATCGTTGTTTTGGAGATCGTCCTTTTGGGCAACCGCTCTTTCAAAGCTTCCTGCAGTACCAATGAGAGTACAGATGGCCGCTCCAACGCATGTCTCCCAAGGGAGACATCCGGGCGGCGCTGACAGGGTCCGAACCGGAGCAAGACGGCTCGTAAAAGAACCTCGGCAGTTTTCGTCGGACCGACCGGTCGATTTGCCCGATAACCAAGCTCATTTCGTGCAATTGCTAAGCCGTTGTGCGCGTCTTATCTACGATGTCGAGGAGCTTGGGTTGAGACAATGATCTCGTTGTCGGCAAGAAAAAAACGGCGACCGCATCTGCCGGACGGCGTGCGTATTTATGCAGTCGGCGACATCCACGGCTGTGCAGACCTGCTCGACGTTTTGCTCAAGCGCATCGAAGCCCACAAGGCGGCAAATCCGACTCGCGAATGTATCGAAATATTTCTTGGCGATTACATCGATCGAGGACCGGCATCGCAAGATGTTCTTGAGCGCTTAGTAGCCCATAAACGGAATTACCAGAGCGTGTTTCTCAAAGGGAACCACGAGACCTACGTCAGTGATTTCATAAAAACCCCATCTGTTCTTCAAGACTGGCAACATCTTGGTGGACTTGAGACGCTCATGTCCTATGGGATGAAGCCGGCCATCAATGCAAAAGCCGAACAGCAATCGCAACTCGCTGCTGATTTTGACCGAATATTCCCTGAGAGCCACCGCCAGTTTCTTAGTCATCTAAAATCTTCATTCACATGCGGCGACTTCTTTTTTGCGCATGCCGGAGTGCGACCGGGTGTTGCTCTGGAGAAGCAGCGGGAAGAGGACTTACTTTGGATTCGAGAGGATTTTCTCCTTTGCGAGCACGATTTCGGTAAAGTTGTCGTCCATGGACATACGCCGGTATTGCAACCTGACGTTCTCGCCAATCGCATCAATATTGACACTGGCGCCTATGCCACCGGCCGATTGACGTGTCTCATCTTGGAAGAGGACAAGCTCGATTTTATTTGATTGTTGGTTCGCCGTAATAGCAGCAATCATACGAGGTCAAAGATACAGCGGTATTGTTCGTCGAGTGCCTCACGAAATCCGTCTACCTTTTGTTTGATCAAAGGCTTGATCTTGTCCGCGTTTTTCTCGAGTGCGCGCAATTTATCGATGAGCGTTTCGGCATCGTAGTCGTTTATGTCGAAGCAGTAGTCGGACAAGCCCACGGCGTTCATGAGGGACGCGCACTTATGATGGAACGAGAGGGAAATAACGGGCTTGTTGCAAAATAAAGCAAACAGAACATTATGAAATCGAGTTGCGACGACGACATCGGTTGCTGCAATTTGTAACAAAAGGTCGTCAACCGAGCGGATCGGCTGGCGAAAAATACGCGCATCATCATAATCTGACGAACGTTCTCTCAGTCGGCCGCTGAACTCTTGCCAAGCCTGCTCGTCGCATACGTCTCCACTTAGCAGTCTGACGTCGTACTCGCGAGCCAGGAGCCACTCGCCGAAAGCCACGAGCTTATCCAGATAAACGCTGTAATTGTTGCTTTGCCTCAGGACGTCATATGCGCCCGAAGCTTCCATGACGCCGAGCCCGACACTAGGTCGGTCGTTGCTTTCGTGGCCACTCTGCTGTGGAATCACAAGTTCGGGCAGACTGAATGCCAGGTCGGGATAAACGGGGTCGCTCTGCACGGCAAATCCAAGGTCAAGCAAGCACTGCTTACTGGAATTGTCTCGATAGGAACGAAAGTCCGCCCAAGAAAGCACCGATTTGACTAAGAATCGTCCGAGGGTCCCATTAATGGGGCCGACGCCGATACTGACAAAGGCGAGCTTGCAGCGGCAAATTTTTGCTATCAGGGACCACTTAAACAGGCTGAGCGGACCCCAGCCCAAAAGGCCGTAAGCGTCCGTCAGCAATCCCGTCCCCGGAACTATTAGCATGTCGGTGTTTCTGAGGCTCAGAAAAGTTTTGCCCCACCGGATGGCCTCACTCGGTAGCCCAATCAAAATCCTTCGTAGTGCCCTGGTCGCTGGATTTTGTGGAACCCACGACTTGACGAAGTCTTCGCTAATCAGAATCGCGCGGATATGGTGGGCCGCGCTGATGGCGTTAGGCCAGGGGCAAATGCAAGTAATCTCAGCGTCGGGTTGGAAGCGGCGAAGGTGATAAAGAACGGCCTTAAGAGTGCTGTCGTTACCGAAATTGGTGGTATCAAAGTTCCCGAAAATAGCAATCTTCGGTCTCTTCTTCTCGCGCTTCTTCATTGGGCGTCCGTCCCGGGATACTTTACGGCCAAGCGACGCTGCGTGTGGTTACGAGGCGGGTGGAGCAGGGGCATGTACCTTGAACTTCGACCAGCCAAGATCGCGCTCGCTGATCATGGTGACAGGAAGCGGCCAGGTAATTTCGAATGTTGCATCGTCGTAGCAGTAGCCGTCTGCGGACTCCGGCGCATAAAATCCCGAGATCTGGTAGGCGACCTCGCAATGCTCAGCCAAGGTTTGGAAACCATGCGCAAAGCCCTTCGGGATATAGACGGCGCGCCGGTTTTCCGCTGTTAACTCGAACCCTTGCCATCCAAGATAGCTCGACGAATGGGGCCTCAGATCGACGATGACATCGAAGATGGCGCCACGCGTGCATCTCACAATCTTCGTCTCTTCATGGGGAGGTCGCTGAAAATGGAGGCCGCGCACTGTTCCCCGAAATCGATTGTATGAAATGCTCTCCTGAGCGATCTCGGTATCCAGGCCTCGCGCTGCGAGCTCACGGCGGCACCAGGTGCGCGCAAAAAAGCCGCGCTCGTCCTCTTTGGGCTCGACATCGATGAGCAGCACCTCCTCCAGTCGAGTCGAGGCGAAAATCATGTCTGCCTTTTCCTCGTCGGCCTATTGTTCGAGCGGACGCCAATAGAAGTCGGTGTCGATTTGCTTCGTGGCAATCAGATGTTTCAATTGTTCCAGTCTGGTGAAGCCGCGAAAGAAAAACGTTTCTTTTGTCATATCGATGTAAGAAAAGACTTGATGCAGCTGGCGGGCGCCAAGCTCGGCGGGCCACCGACACTGGAACTCGGGAAGGTGACGACGTATCTTGGCGAAGGACGTGCGGTAACTCCGATTGTCGCCGCTCGGTTGCCCAAAGGTGACAGCACAGCCGTTAAATACTTGCCCCACAATGGTGGCGATTTCTCGGATACGATAATTCTGCCGGTCATCACCGACATTAAAGATTTCATTATGCACTGCCTCACGCGGCGCTTCGAGAGCGAGGATAATCGCCTGACATATATCCTCGACATGGACTAGCGGTCGCCACGGCGTTCCATCGCTGGTCATTCTTATTTCTTTAATGGTCCAGGCTAGTCCGGCGAGATTGTTGAGTACGATATCGAAACGCATGCGCGGGCTTGCGCCGAATGCCGTGGCGTTACGCAAGAACACCGGCGAGAAATGGGCGTCGGCGAGCGCACCGACGTCGCGTTCGACCAACACTTTGCAATTGGCGTAAGCGGTTTGCGGATTAGGTGTGGACCTCTCGTCACGCTCGCCTCCATCTTCGGCGGCACCATAGACGCTGCACGAAGAGGTATAGACAAAGCGCGGGACGCCGGCTTCCTTGCAGGCCTGCGCCAGAGTGATCGAGCCGAGATGATTGATTTCGTAGGTCGTGCGCTCGCTCAGCGCACCGAGTGGGTCATTTGACAGTTCTGCGAGATGAACAACCGCGTCGAACCCTTCGACATCCTTCGCGGTAACCTTCCGCACGTCCTTGGACAAAGTGAGTGGACGCGGGAGACGATTATTATAAAGCCAACCGTCGCGGTAAAAGCCGCAATCAATTCCAACAACGTCAAATCCCCGTTCGACGAGCTTCGGCCCGAGAACAGCGCCGATATATCCATCGATACCCGTAACCAATACTCGCATTCGCGCCATCTCTGCTCTAAGAAAAATCTGCGGACCGTATCAAAAGTTACGCCGCACACCGCCTTACATCAAGTGCAGCAGCGAGAGTCCTCCTCTACGCATCAATTTGCAGAGTTAAAGTTAATCGCCGAGCTACAGCGTGAAAACATCGGACCACGGTACAAGAGCCCAATACCCGTGATATCCTAGGAGCACAATGCAGGATCTGAAGGACCGACACAAAGACAGGACTCTGGTGAAGGCGATGACCAAACTAACTAATGTGAAGTCCTTGCGGCCAAGTCAGCGGCCTTCATCAGACTGAGATAATTTCGGGTCCCGGATTAGCAATGCAAAAGGTCGCCACTGACGCGAGCCCCGGCGTGAGGCATATCTCGCTCGAAAAGCCTGAACCGTCCCCCGACATTGAGGGGAGGGCTATGATGGCGCTTGCCGAGGAGCTTTTTCCAATTTGCCGCAGCATTACCGGGAACGGTGTGAGGAAGTCGCTCGAGATCCTTAGGCGCTTTATTCCGCTGCAGGTTCATGAAGTTCCATCGGCGACCGAGGTCTTGGACTGGACCGTGCCGCGCGAATGGAACATCCGGGGTGCCTATATCGCAAGTGATGACGGCACGCATGTTGTGGATTTTGCCGCTAACAACCTACACATCGTTCAATACAGTGCGCCCATCGATATGGTCATGCCGCTCGCCGAGCTGCGCTCCCATCTCCATACGTTGCCCGATCAACCTGACTGGATCCCGTACCGCACTTCCTATTACACCGACAGCTGGGGATTTTGCCTCACCCATCGCCAGCTCTTGGGTTTGTCCGACGGACTCTATCATGTCGTGATCGACTCCGATTTGGCGCCCGGCCACCTTAGCTATGGCGAGTTATTCATCCCGGGTGAGATCGACGATACGGTTCTGTTGTCTTGCCATATTTGCCACCCCTCGCTCGCCAACGACAATCTCTCGGGGGTTGCGGTTGCCACGATGCTGGCACGCCACCTCAAAACGCTCCGACTGCGCCACAGCTATCGTTTTTTATTTATTCCCGGCACTATCGGCTCGCTTACTTGGCTCGCGCGCAACGAAGAAAAGGTCGGACGCATCGTTCACGGTCTCGTTCTTTCGTGTCTCGGAGACTCAGGCGGCATGACCTACAAACAGAGCCGCCGAGGGAATGCCGCGATCGATCGCATCGCCGCGCATGTCCTGGCTCACGATAGGGTGCCCCATCGCATCACGCCATTTGTCCCCTATGGGTACGACGAGCGACAGTATTGCTCGCCCGGCTTCAATCTGCCGGTAGGTTGCCTGATGCGCACACCAAACGGCGAGTACCCGGAATACCATTCCTCGGCAGACAATCTTTCGCTGTTACGCCCCGAAAGTCTTGCCCATTCGCTCGCCGTGCTGGAGCGCATTGTCGCCGTGATCGAAGGGGATGCGGTTTACCGCAGCCGCAATCCCAAAGGCGAACCGCAACTCGGCCGTCGCGGGCTCTATGCGACGACGGGCGGACAGCGTGAGGCGAATTATGAGCAAATGGCGCTGCTGTGGGTGTTGAACCTCGCGGATGGTCACCATTCTTTGCTCGATATGGCCGAACGCGCCGGTGTCCCTTTCGCGAGTATGCGTGCTGCGGCGGATGCGCTGATCGCCGCCGGACTTCTCGAACCGAAATTGTGATGACGAGATGCTTCATTCAAGCAGGAATTTGAAAATCCTCGAATGACCCAGATCAGCCAAAATGATGCGGTCGCATTGGTCGCTGGAGCATCGGGGGGCATCGCTCGAGCCATCGCGTTCGACCTTCTCGGAGCGGGAGTGGGTCAATTCCAAACCGTCAGTCAACTGTGGGACAGCGCTGCCATGGAGACCACCTGTCAATGATTAGCACCGGTAATTGCCGTTTCTGCAGTGGCGCCCTCGCCGAATTCGTTGATCTCGGCATGTCGCCATTATGTGAGAGTTTTCTCACCAAAGATCAGCTCAACGTAATGGAGCCGCATTACCCACTTGCCGCATACGTTTGCCGCGATTGCCTTCTGGTGCAACTAGAGGAGTATGTCGCACCGCAAGAGATCTTTTCAGAATATGCGTATTTTTCCGCGTATTCTGATAGTTGGCTCGATCACGCGCGGCAATATGTCGATAGAATATCCAAGAGGCTGAACCTCGGCTCAGCGAGTCGCGTAATCGAAGTCGGCAGCAACGATGGATATTTGCTGCAGTACTTTGTCCATAGGAACATTCCGGTCCTCGGCATCGATCCAGCGGCGAACGTCGCCACGGCGGCTGAAAAGCGCGGAGTCCCAACTCTGGTGAAGTTCTTTGGTGTCGAGACGGCCCGCGCACTGGCCGAGTCCGGGACCCAAGCAGACCTCATTGTCGGTAACAATGTCCTCGCTCAGGTTACTGACGTTAACTCGTTTGTCGAAGGCATCGCCATCCTTCTAAAGACGGATGGTGTCTGCACGATAGAGTTTCCGCACCTCCTCAGGACGATCGAAGGTAACCAGTTCGACCAGATCTATCATGAGCATTTTTCGTACTTTTCGGCGCTGACGATCGACAGGATATTTGCCGCTCACGACATGCGAATATTCGATGTCGATGAGCTGTCGACGCACGGTGGCTCGCTGCGAATCTACGCTTGCCACACCGACGATAAAAGCCATCCGATGGAAACGTCGGTTTCCGAGGTGCTTCGCCGCGAGCGCGAGGCTGGCTTGGACCGGCTCGAGACGTATGCCGCTTTTGCTGAGCAAGTTCGTGCGACCAAACGCAAGCTGTTGAGTTTCTTGATCGAAGCAAAGAGCCGCAACAAATCTCTCGCCGGGTATGGCGCGCCGGGCAAGGGCAATACGTTGCTCAACTACTGTGGCATCCGCACCGACTTTCTAGATTATACCGTTGATCGCAACCCCTACAAGCACGGCAAGTATCTGCCAGGCACCCACATTCCAATCTTTCCGCCCGAGAAGATTTTCGAAACAAAGCCCGATTACGTGCTGATCCTACCGTGGAACCTCAAAGACGAGATCATGGGTCAGCTCGGCCAAATCCGCAGCTGGGGGGCGAAGTTCGTCGTCCCGATCCCGGAAGTCTCGGTCATGTAGGGGGGACTACCACACCGGAGGATCAGCGTGACGCGCTCGAATTCCTGGTGAGCCGCATTAACCGTTTAATCGGCTCGGCGAGCCGGCGCGCACGGCGCTCCCCCAGCGGTGGAGGGCAGGGCGCGACTGCCGACAAAGCCTGGGGCTGATTACGATCGGCCATTAAGGTTGCGCGATGGCATCAATTGAGACCTGGAGGAATGCCCGGTATTATCGCCGTGGTGATGGATGGGAAACGATGCCGCTCCTTGTCCTTTGGCATTTGAACGCCGTCATTGCATAGGTGAGTCATGAAGGTAGTACTCTTTTGCGGCGGAGCCGGAATGCGGCTCAGAGGGTACGTCGATGACGTCCCGAAACCGATGGTGCAGATTGGGACACGCCCGCTGCTCTGGCACCTGATGAAATACTACGCTCACTTCGGTCACAAAGATTTTGTTCTTTGCCTGGGTTACAAGGGAAATGTCATTAAGGATTATTTTTTGAAGTATGACGAATCGGTGTCGAACGATTTCGTCTGGTCGCAGGGTGGTAAAAAGGTCGATTTCATCAATCGCGACATCGATGATTGGACGATCACTTTCGTCGAAACGGGTGCCAATTCCAACATTGGCGAGCGGCTCAAGGCGGTCGAACCGCACCTAAAAAACGAAGAGATGTTTTTGGCCAACTACAGCGACGGCCTGAGCGACCTGGATCTCCCGGTGATGATCGACGAGTTCCGCAACAGCGATGCGGTAGGGTCATTACTCCTGGTGAAGCCGACAGCAAGTTTCGACCTCGTTGGAGTATCGCCTGAAGGTAAAGTTGATCGGGTGGCCGCCCTCACTCAGTCGGATGTCTGGATCAACGGCGGCTTCTTCGTGTTTCGGAACGAGATCTTCCGCTATATTCATCCGGGGGACGAATTGGTACGGGAACCGTTTCGACGGCTCATCGAAAGAAGGGCCTTGCTGGGACACAAATGCAAAAGCTTCTGGCAGTGCATGGACACCTTCAAGGACAAGCAAACCCTCGAGGAACTGAACCAGGGTGAGGCTCCCTGGAAAGTTTGGAAACAACCCGCAAAGCCGTCTACGAAAAAACTGGCTAGCGCATGATCCATCTGAAACTGGATCGAGAAGCCACAGATACGCTTCAGATACTGTGCCTAGGCTGTCATTCCGACGATATTGAGATTGGCTGCGGAGGTGCAATCCTGAGGCTGTCGTCGGAGCACCCAAACTGCGTGTTCCACTGGGTCGTGTTCAGCGCGACTGGCGCGCGTGCCGCGGAGGCCCAACACGCGGCAACTCAGTTCGTCGACCCGCCGCGGCTGCGTGGACCAATCCTCAAAACGTTCCGGGACGGCTTTATGCCGTATAGCGGAGCCGAGATCAAAACGGTCTTCGAGGAATTGAAGCAGACAATTTCGCCCGATCTCATCTTCACCCACAATCGCAAAGATGCGCACCAGGACCATCGCCTGATTTCTGATTTGACCTGGAACACATTTCGGGACCATCTGATTCTAGAGTACGAAATCCCAAAATATGATGGTGACATGGGACGACCTGGCGTCTTCATTCCGCTTCCATCAGAGGTATATGAAAAGAAGGTTCATTTGATAATGGATACGTTCCGGTCCCAGGCTGGCAAGCACTGGTTCAAACCCGAAACCTTTCTGTCGCTTATGCGGTTACGGGGAATGGAATGCAACGCTCCCAGCGGCTACGCTGAAGCTTTCTACGGCCGTAAGCTGGTGCTCTAAATTCAATCGCCGATAAGATGCGATGAAAGACTTACCGGACAATGCACTTCGCGGCGGGCGGTGCGCGGCGAAGCATCGTTGACGAATATTATCTCCCAATCACTGAGCGTTTGCGCGACGGCGATTGATACGCGTCGGTTATAGAATCGGTCGCGTTTTAAGCGGCAATGACGGACACGTCGGGCATTACCGTGCCATCGTCGGAGTGAAGTTCCGCTTTGCTTTGCTAATCGGGGAAACGCGGTAGGACGAACGCTCGTTATGCCAGCCATTTAGTGTGGGGGGCCGTTGTCGGTAGGCAAAATATGTCACAGTTCCGAATGGGAACCCCAACCATGGCGCGCGGAAGGAAAGCCAGAATTAAGGCGCGCGCCCCGGCAGCCACGACGATTTCGCTTCGGCGTGTGTATCAAGGCGGACAGTCAGCAACAATTCGCGCTGGCAATGCACCAAGAAATAACACAACTTGGTTCGGTATCTGGGTACGCTGCGCGGTAGCTTCGTGCGGTGGAGCATTTTGATGACGAAATTTACTTGAAACATCAAAGCGCTAATCGGATAATTTTGCCGGATGTGAAAGCGAATAAACGGCGCGGCCGTGGTGTTGTAATGAACATCTAAACACCACGGCCGAGGATGTCAGCCGTGCTGGTTCAGGGTCACGCCGACTGTCGATGCCATGAAAAAGTAATTGTGGCATTTCGACTTTGGGCTGCACGCACTTCTGTCGTTCCTGTTTTGCCTGCGCGGACGCGCTGGCCCGAGCGTTCAAGTTGCCGACCGAAGCTACGCCTGAAATTGCGGCCGCCGCCATGGCGCCCGGCGACAGGGAACCGCTCCGTCCTGACAACATGTCTTCAACCCAAGTCTGTCGTTGCAAAAAAGCAATAGTGCGACAGGAAGTCCGAACGTTCGACCACTTTGGGTGCCGATAGCGCTGATTTTTGTGCTTAACTCTGGCACGATAACCCTAATAAGGATCGTACATATCAATGATATTTCGCTTGTACTAACAAAGCTTCTCCGAGAGAGCCGAGGCGATCGCAGCAACCGTGAACTGACGTCACCGAGTAAGCCTCAACTGTGTAAGTCGTAACTGTGTAAGTCGTAACTGTGTAAGTCGTAACTGTGTAAGTCGTAAGTGTCATGTCGCCAGTCATCGATACCAACGAACCTCGACTAGCCGGCATTCCGCTCTTTGCTGGAGCGGCAGTTCGGCGATCCAATTCTCTCAGTAAAGTTCTTTACACGATTGTTCTCCAAGAGTTTGTCGCCGTCTTCCTCGCGGCCAGTTTTGGCATTGCGCTGTACTATTGGGTTGGCCTCGGGTTTCAGGTTCCTGTCACCCTGTGGCTCCCTTATGCGATGGCCATCGCCGCGCTCGTTGTGTTCGTTTCGCTCGGGTTTCGCCATTACCCCCAAATCCAAACGAGACGAAAGCGGTGGTATGTAACCGTTGGAATCGGGGCTGTCGGCGCCGGATTTTCGGTATTTTTGACGCTTCTATTTTTGCTGAAGATCTCGGGTGAATATTCGCGCGGGGCATTTTTCTTTCAGCTTGCTGCCGTGAGCGCGATGATAACCGTTGTACGAGCGATCACGCACGACAGACTACGCGCTTCGATCGCCAGGAATGAAGTTGAGGCCCGCCGCGTCATTCTCGTCGGCCGTGAGTTCGGATTGTCTCCACATATCTAACAAGATTACGAAATCGGGACTTCGCATCCAAAAAACGATTCCCTTTCCGACTGTCGTTACGACACACGGCGACGAAACGAGCACGAGCGTGGGCTGTCCGAAGGACGGCATTTATCGTGAAATTGTTCAGCAATGTCGTCCGTTGTGTCCAGATGACATTCTTATTCTGGCAACTGAAAGTGATGTTCCCAATGTTGAGCGGCTTGCGAGCGCGCTCTCCGTGTTGCCCGCTTCGCTGCATATGATGCCAATCGGGCTGGAAAACATATTGGCAACATCAAAATTCTCGGAACTCGGACTTCTTCCGACAATTCAATTGTTGCAGCAGCCACTGACGTTATTTGACCGATTTATTAAACGCGCGCTCGACCTAATCGTGGCGGCAATCGGCTTGATCCTGCTGTGTCCGCTTTTTTTGCTGGTGGCCGCGGTGATCAAATTAGAATCGCGGGGCCCGGCGGTTTTTCGACAGTCGCGTCACGGCTTCAACAATGAAACGATACGGGTTTTCAAGTTCCGGACCATGCGTACAGTGGAGGAAGGCGAAAACTTTACTCAAGCGGTAAAAGACGATCCTCGCGTTACGGTGTTCGGCGCTATTCTGCGCAAAACAAATATCGACGAACTGCCGCAGCTCGTTAATGTCTTGTTGGGAGAGATGTCGCTGGTTGGTCCCCGACCGCACCCGATAGCGCTCAACTTGAAGTACGAGGACAAGTTAGCGCCGCTGTTTCGGCGTCATAACGTTAAACCGGGAATTACCGGCTGGGCGCAGGTCAACGGCTGTCGCGGCGAAACCGATACGGTCGAAAAGATGCATCAGCGCTTGATATATGATTTGTATTATATCGATCATTGGTCGTTTCTGTTGGATATACAGATTATCATGATGACGCTGCTTTCCAAAAAGGCGTATTCAAACGCCTATTGAGGGTTAGCTATTCCGACTGGATGTCGACGATGATTTCCGTGATCATTCCTACCGTGCGTCGCCCTTTATTGGTGATGCGTGCCGTCAATAGTGTATTGGCGCAGTCGATAACGGATCTCGAAGTCGTGGTTGTCATCGACGGGACCGACCCCGAGACGGCGCATACGCTTGGCGCGGTCGCCGATGGTCGATTGCGCCTCGTTCAAAACGCCCGACCGCTAGGCAGTGCGGGAGCGCGCAATGTCGGCATCGAGGCGGCGCGGGGTGAATGGGTTGCATTTCTCGACGACGACGATGAATGGCTTAAGGACAAACTCGAATTGCAGCTAGCGGCTGCGCGTGCCGAGGGTCATTGCGTTATCGTGTCGTGTCTGAGTTACGTCGCGACCTCCCTGAAGCGTTACATTTGGCCGCGCCGCGTCTACGATAACGCTTCACCGTTGGGCGAATATTTGTTCGATCGGCGCTCGTGGTTTCGTGGCGACGTTATGCTGCAATGCTCTTCACTTTTAATGCCACGGTGGCTTAGCCGTGAGCTGCTGTTTGGCCCAGTCCATGACGATTGGGATATGCTTTTGCGTGCGGTGGGGGAAAAGGGAATCAAAATAGTCACGGTAAGCAGTCCCCTGGTCATTCACCATACCGAGGATGGCCGGGAGTCGCTCGGCGCAAGCTTTGATTGGAGAAAGTCGCTGCAATGGGCCGACGCCAATCGGCTTCTCATCGGTCCTCGTGCCTATGCCGGCTTTTGCCTAACGATCATTTCCCCGCAAGCGGCAAAGTCCGGTGATTATTCGGCGTTCTTCACTCTGCTTTACCAAGCGTTTTGCCACGGCGCACCGCGACCAATTCAATTGGCGCTTTATCTCGCAATTTGGCTTATCCCAATGCGTCAGCGTCAAAAACTGCGAAGTGTACGGTACCACTCGCCGCAATCACACGACGCTTAGTTTGCGTAAGCTGCTGCCTGCTGTCGCGATCGGGCCTGCGCTCAAACGAAAATTATATATACAACCAATGTAGCGATTGAATGCGGGTTCATCTTCTCGCCGCGGCTGACCGGCGCGCTTTTGTGATGAAGCGCCAAAGTTCGAAGCAAGCCTATGCGGACTTTAAGACGGATGGGCGCGGACCATATCGAAAGTCGTGGCGTAATCCGTTTCGCTGTTGTTGCCGACCCTTCGTCGTACAATTTCCAAACCGCAGCAAATACTCAGCACATTGAAGACAACCCATTCAATGTTCTGATTCTGCGCCAATGTGGACTCTGTTATGCCAGAAAGGTTGATCGCAAGGAAGAATACGAGCGAATACACACCAACCTTATATTGACCAGCGAAAATGCAACGGATAGCGCGCCAAACCGAAACAGCGACAAATGCGATAACAGTTGCCAATCCGACGATACCCAACCCGAGCGTTACTTCAAGAAAAGCGTTGTGAGCTTGCGGTGGGGTCCAACCAACCGCGTCCGATATGACAAGTGTAAGATCGTCGTTTGGCAGCCACATCGCCGAATAGCCCCATCCCAGCAGCGGTCTGTCCCAAATGAGGCGGAGGATAACTGTCCAAAGCTGCGTCCGACCGGTGAGGGTCGGATCACTCAATATCAATGTCGGATAAGCCCAATAGATAAGGGCGACGGTTGCGACAATGACGACAAGCATCGCCAACCCAACACCAAAATATTGTGGTGCCCGCCGCAATATTAAAAATGTGATTGCACCAAAGAAATAGACGGCGACGAGAACCATTGCGGTGCTGGAGCGCGCTAGGGCAACCAGTGTAACGCAGCCGCAAAGCACAAGAATATGCCAGATCGCCTGCCAGAATGACCGAAGCTTTGTGGCGGTTAGAATGTAAAGCTCGGCGATCACTCCAACGGACATCACGTGACCTAAAACATTTTTATGCGAGAATACCCCCTTCCATGAGCCGGCAATATCCTCGAAACCGACGCCCGGCCAGGGCGACGGCTGGTGAATAGCATCACTTGGAAAGGCGGCAACAAATAGAAATGAGAATGCCATGGAAATTGCAATTCCGTACGACACGATTTTCATGATTTCGTCGAGGTCGTATCGCGTGGCAAAATAAAAGGCGGTCAGGAGAGTGGAAAAATAGTTGACGTCCCGACGAAAGGTAACGTCGGGATGAATTGACCAGGCTACGGACAGAAACATCAGAACCATCAACGCCACGGCGAGCTTGTTGCCATTTATCGTACGAACTAGCTGACGGTATTGCAGTAGGCAAAGTGGAGCGATGCAAACGATGTTCAAAAGAACCGCAAGAGTGTTCAATATATTTCCTGCTTGAGGATCAGTCGAACCAATATCCGATACAAATTTGCCGAGGACCGGAGAGGAAACAAAGGCGCCTTGCTGCACGACGACGGCGAAGACGGCGGCTAGCCAGCTAATTCGCTGGAACCGCGGGGACTGTTCAGGGGGAGCGGCAAATTCCATCTTTAGAATTGTTGACGCGGGCGCTCGAGGGTGGGAGCGCGCGTGCGAATGGATTAATCCACCTGCCATTGTCGCAGCCTTAATCGATTGTACGGGAGACGCTTACCACCTTAGTAGCATCGATTCCTTGGCGTGGCATCAGTGCGTCTCCTGGAATCCGGCGCCAGAATGCGGTCTAGTTTCCGATGATTGTCCGTTTAGATTAACGTGAGTTTGTGCCAAAGATTTACTCATCGCACAATGTTTTGCGGGCGCCGGGACCTTCCCGGTATGAACGTTTGGCGTGAGCGCTCTTACGCGAGTAGCAGCGCTTGTTTGTCGCAGCCAAGCGAACTCGTAAATTAATAATGTCGGCGAGCTGGTTAGAATTACGGGACGATTTCAATTGAGATCGAACGATTATCAACGGTACTTTCTGGCCGGGCAAAGTGAGTTTTCTGGCATGTCGCGTTCGCGTGTTAGTCGTCGTGGCCGAGGTCAAATAAGATGAAGCTATGGCGACTGCTCAATTCGTCTCCGACGATCTGGCTCACGCTAGACAGGGTAATGCAGCAATTAGTCTGGCTGGTGTTGTTTTTCATTTTGGCTCCTATCCTCGGCCCGAAGCCCTATGGCCTCGTGGCGATTGTCATGGCCTTTATCGGGCTCTGTGAAACGGTTCTTGTGGGCGCCTTCGTTGAGTCATTGATATCTATTCGAAGCGTTTCCGACGGCCATCTGGGAGCCGCTAATCTGGTCGCTTTGATTATCGCTGTTGCTGTGGGCGGCCTTGCCTTCGTTGCGGCCGTTCCAATCGGGACCTTTTTCTCGGCTCCCGAGCTGGCGCCGCTGTTTCGCGCGTTGGCGCCGTTGCCCGCAATTTCGGCTCTGACTGTAACGCCGGCCGCTGTGCTGTTCCGACATATGCGCTTTCGCGCGCTCGCGCTGCGCTCCATCAGCGGGCTGTTAGGAGGCGGCATCATAGCAGTCATCCTCGCCTGGAGCGGGGCTGGGGTCTGGGCCCTGGTAGCGCAAGTGCTCAGCCAACGCTGTATCGAGCTTGTCATGTTGTGGGCGTGCGCTCAAACCCGCTTGGGATTTTCGTGGTCGTATTCGGATTTCCGCGATCTGCGTGCTTACGCCGTTAGTATTGGAGTATCGAAAGGCATGACCTGGCTAAGCGGACAAATTCCGCGAATTATCTTAGGTTGGTACTTGGGGCCTACTGAACTCGGATTCTTTGCACTTGCTGGCCGTTTGGTTGACGCGGTTATCAAAGTTTTTATTGCGCCGCGTGCAACGGTCGCTCGACTGACGCTGCGCCGATTCGCTGACGAACCGTCGGGAATCGACGAGGCATTCCAAACGGTCATTCGCCAAATCACGATAATATCCTTCCCGATCTGTTGTGGCATGGCTGCGATAATGCCGACGTTGTTTGTGGCGCTTCTGGATTCCCGGTGGATGGCGGCAATTCCCGCTACCCAGGTCATGGTGATAACCGCGATCCCTGTGACAACTTACTATTGCTTCACTGCCTTGGTTCTGGCCCTACGAAAACCGCACTTGGATTCGTTTTTTTCTGTGGCTACTAACGCCTCCACGGCTTTAGTGGTGCTGATAGCGGCGCCACACGGTCTCTATGTCACCTGCGCAGCGCTGCTCGCTCAATGGATTATAATGTTGCCGGTCCCGCTCATTATGTTGCGGCAGCAGGCCGGAATACCGCCAACCAACGTGATTTGGCCGCAACTACCCATCCTCGGCGCTGCAGCCGTCATGGGCTGGATTGTTGTCTTGTCTACGCCGCTGATGCAAAGCCTGTTCGGCTACTGGCTGAGCTTGCCGATCCTGATCGTGATCGGCGTTGGAACCTATATGCCGCTCGCGCTGCTTGTCGCGCCCGACGTCGTGAAAGGCCTACTCAAAAGCACCTTCGACGCATGGCATCCCAATGCGGGAACGGTCTAGATGCAGACGCGCTTTGACGACAATTTCTCAAGCAGAGAAGACTGTCCGGTCTGCAGTTCGCCTCATTACGAAATCCTATTCTCGGGCCCATTAACGAGCTCCCCCGTTCGCGATTTCATCGAAAGTCACTACCGACATCAGGAAGGCCAACTAAACTGGAATAAGCTCGAGGGAGTAGACTACATCCTTTGTGACTGCGTCGATTGTGGACTCATTTATCAGAAGCATATTCCGGCGGCGGGAATGCTTCATGAGATCTACGATGTCATGATTGGTCCGGCGTTCTTAGACGGGTTGGAATTACGGGGTCTGACAGTCGATAATTTCGAGCAGATCGCTGGCGAATTGGACGTGCTCTTTAGAATCATCGGCAAACATCCCGCGGACACTCAGTTTCTTGATTTCGGCTTCGGTCATGGTCGCTTCGCTCGCGTTGCTGTAGCGATGGGCGCAAAAGTCTTTGCCACCGAGCTTTCGCCAGAGAAGATTGCCCATGCGAATCGATTAGGGGTCACGATTATTGGTGATGATGCGATACCCGGCATGCGGTTCGATATTATTCACGCAGAGCAAGTTTTTGAACACCTGACCCACCCAAGGCAGGATTTTACGCGGCTCGCTTCGGCGCTGGCGCCTGGTGGGATCATGAAAGTGGCCGTGCCACCGCAACTAAATGTTCGGCGCTTGCTGAGGGCACATGGGATGATTGATTGGTCGCCTGCAGAAGTTCAATGGCGCCCGGATGGCCCCAAAAAAAGACAATCTCGTTACAGCGGCTACGTTTGTATTCAGCCGCTGGAGCATTTGAACGCCTATTCCTCTAAGGCAATGAACCTACTGGCAAAAGAGAATAACCTCAGATTGATCAGCCACGTGAGACGACAATCGGTTTCGTTAAACACCCTAAATCCAGGCCTATTCGTGCGCTCGCTTCTCCAATTGTCGAAGGTTGCGTTGCGACCGGTTTTTCGACGGGATTCCGGCTATTATATTTTCACACCGAACTGAGTGCCTCAACTTGACCTCTCTGGACGCAAACAGTGCGAAAGCCGAGGAGCTTGCCGAGGCTCGTCCCCGATCGGCTTCGCCACGTATCTGCATGCCGACCTGGAGAAATTTCACCAAGAGGGCTTACCAGTGTGGGCTTTACGAAGCCCAGGATGTCCTCGTCGAGAATGACGATGTGGACTTGCTTCATTTGGATATGAGCTGGGGGGCGTGGTTCAAGGAGAACACGCTGAGAAGGCCGATCTATCACGACGTGTCAAAGAAACTGATATACGCGAATCCGGGGCTCAAAAAGGTACAACTCAATGCGGATTATGACGCATTCGTAGTGGTCTGCGACCTGTGGACCGATATTCCTTACATCAACGCCATCGAACGGTGGAGGGACCACTGCAAAATCAGCATCTGCTGGATTCAAGAAGTGTGGGCGGCCGCAATACCCAAGTATAAATACTGGCTTCATGCGCTCAGTCAGTTCGATTATGTATTTATCGGCTGCCGAGGCAGTGTTTCTGCGTTGTCGCAGGCCGCTGATCACCCTTGCCATTGGCTACCCGGCGGTATCGATGCGCTTCGATTCAGCCCATTTCCTGACCCGCCGGCTCGCGTTATCGACGTTTACAGTATTGGACGCAGGCACGCAGGCACCCACGGCGAACTGCTCAAGGCGGCACAAGGGGGCAAGTTTTTCTATGTGTATGACACGCTTGCTCACACGGCCGCCACTGGGGTGTACGATCATCGGCAGCACCGCGATCTCTTTGCAAACACAGCGAAGCGAAGTCGATATTTCACAGTGGCGCCGGCGAGGATGGATATTCCCTCCGATACCCGAGGACAAGTTGAGGTAGGCGCTCGTTACTATGAAGGTGCGGCCGCAGGCACAGTGATGATTGGGCAAGGAGCGGACTGCGAAGCATATCGCGATTTATTCGGATGGCCAGACGCGGTTATCCAAATTTGTCCCGATGGGTCCGACCTTACGGCGGTTCTCAGTGACCTCGATTCCGATCCGGAACGATACGCTGCGATCAGTAGACGAAACGCCAAAGAGGCTCTCCTGCGTCACGACTGGGCTTACCGTTGGAACGAAATGTTTCGGATAGCCGGCATTGAGCCATCGCCGCGCATGGCGGCGCGTGCGCGGCGCTTAAAGGACATGGCTGATTTCGTCGCGCCAGCAAAATCAGAGCCTGCCTATGCGGGAAATCACCGCAGATGAGGTCCTAACGCGAAGGTCCTGACGCGACCATCGCGACAAAGAATTGTGCTGTTTTTGAATTGCGCTGTTTGGCAACTTTGGTGCGCGAAATCTGAGTAACCAGACAACGCTTCATGAACTGAAGGGCGGCTAGACCCAAGGGGGTCAGCAGAAGGAAGCCTGCCGACACCCAATCACGATACAGCCGAGCGAGCGTCGCAACTGTAACGTTGAAGCGTCTAAACTTCGCTGACGCGATTGGGTGGGTTCGCGGCTTCTGCAACGGATGGCTTAGGTTCGGCAGACGGAATTTTCTTTCTCCAAATGACAGCGGCGGGAACGCCCATCACGGTGGCACCGGAAGCGACATTTTCTATCACTAGTGAATTGGCGGCAATCGTTGCATGGTCTCCGATGCTCACCTTGCCGACGACCTTGGCTCCGGCAAAAATCGTGACATCATCTCCGATGGTCGGTCGACCAGACGCCTCGACCGCCCCGATTGTGACTTGATGGTAAATCCGGCAATTCTTGCCTATGCCGTCGGCCATGATGAGCGTGCCGTTGCCGTGCATAATGAACAGGCCAGGGCCGACTTTCATCTTCGCGTATATTTCCAACGATGACATGGGTCGGCAGAAGAATGAAAGCAGCACACCCGGCTTCCCGGTTCGGAAGTAAAAGACATTCCGAAATTCGTATATCCACGTCATAAGACTTACGAACAGCAGTACGCGCTCAAACAAGTTCCGCGGCTGCAACGCTCGGGGTGATCCGCCAAGCGGCCAGGTCCACGCCCGCGCCAATTGATCCATGTCGGCCCATAGCAGATCCCGGTTCCGGGAAAGCAGCATTAATACGATGAGCGGAGCTAATCGGATGCTGCTCAGAGCGGTGATGATGTGCTTAGTGAGGTTGACCATGATGCAGGCTGTCTGTGCTGTCGCCAACTCGATTTTGCCGGAATCGTCCGACGCGATGCTCAGACCACAGAAGCGGAGGCGCAAGTCAACCTGCGCGATGCGGCAGCGGTGCCTTGCCATAATATCCGCCAGCCGATTGATGCAACTTTCGCCCGATTTTCCCGCCGCCTGAACATCGTTCAAATACTCCGTGCACTGCGTAGTATCTATCAGATCATCATGCGTTATTTTTGCGGCTGCGGCATTTAACGTTAAGACCAATAAGTGTCAACGCCGGAGCAAAATTGCATTGGCTGGCCGGAGTGAAAATGCGTCACAGGCTCCGGGGCAGCGCAGGAGTGGTGCGCCCAAGAGTGATTAACGAACAGAGTGATTAACTAATATCGCCGATCGATGTCTTAGTCGCGGCGTAAAGTCGTGTGTATGCTCGCGCGCGAAAATCGGAGTAATCTTTTGAATGTCCGGTGATTGTAATCGTGTGGCGCGAATATGAAGATGAACTTGAGCTCGCTCTCGATCGTTTTGGAAGATCACGGCGCCGCCACAGTCGCGCCGGTGAAGAGAGCGGCTGCGGCGCTGGGGAGGCTCGCTATAATCTCCGCGGCAATCGTGGTCGTCTTGGCGGTTGGGACGTCTCCTTCAGCCGCGAGCGACTATTATGTGAACGGTCAAACAGGAAGCAATAGCAATCAAGGAACGTCGAGCGCTCCATTTCGCAGCTTCGGGCGTGCCGTTTCCCTGTTGGCGCCCGGCGACAAGCTCATCGTCGCCAGCGGACGCTACACCGGACCTCTAATGCTGACAAAATCCGGGACTGCCCAGCAGCCGATAGTCGTTATCGGCGATGGCAGGCCGCTGATAGAGACTGCGGCCGATGCAATCGTGATCACTGGCAGTTACGTCGAGCTCTCCGGCTTCGAAGCCCATTCCCTTGGCGGCGGCTCTGCCATCGCAGTCGGCAAACGAAATCATCACGTGCGGATCGCAGACAACATCGCGCGCGACTCCGGTTGTGGGGGTATTGCGCTGCTTCAAACGGATTACGCGACCATCGAAAATAATCGGGTCTTTGGAAATTCACGGCGAGCGCCCTGGCAGTGCAGCGGCATCTCGATCTATCAAGCGACAAACTTCGATCACGCAGAGGGTGTCCACAATGTCATTCGCCGAAACCTGGTCTATGACAACATGGACAGGGTCGTGGACAACAAAATCAGCAATTCCGACGGCAAGACGACTGACGGAAATGGAATCATTTTCGACAATTCTCGGCATAGTCAGGGCAATACCAATGATCCGGCTTATGACGGACTGACGCTCATCGAAAACAATATCGTTTTCGACAATGGTGGTCGCGGCATCCATATCTTCTTCAGCGATCATGTCGTGGTGCGCAATAACACCTGCTATCACGATGTCAAAGACCCAAATCTCGCAGGGCGTCAAACGCAAGCCGAGTTTATGGCGGTCGACGCCAGCGATGTCAGGTTTGTTAACAATATAGCTGCGCCGCGGGACAATACGGTCTTTGGGTTTTTGACCGCTCAAGCAAAGGACATTGTATGGGACTTCAACCTCATCGTGGGTGGGGCGTCGCCTGCGGGAGTATTGCCTGCGGAAGTAGAGGCACGACAAGGCTTCGGCCCCCATAACGTGGTCGAGACTGACGGGGACGTCTTTGTTGCTCCGTCGGTTGATCCACGAACGGCCGATTTTCACTTGCGGCCCGGCAGCCGCGCAATAGGCGCGGGCAGCCTCACCAATTCGGCACGCGATGACTTCTCGGGCGCGTCGCGGCCTTCCACGGGACCGATAGATCTTGGAGCCCTGCAGTCGAGCCGAGCAGCGCCGTGAACTCTGATTTTACTGCACATCGGGCGAAGCAAGCGGGATCTACGAACGCCGAGCAATTTTGCGAATTGCCGGGCCTTGTTCTCCACATCAACCCGGGTGGGCTCGAGCATGGTGGCGGCATCGGCCGAATGATCGGCTACATGATCAATGCATGGGAGCAAAGGCCACAACATCCGGATATGCGTGTGCTGGATACGCGTGGGGCTGGTCATATTCTGATGTCGCCGTGGCATTTTGCGCGATGCCTTTTGATCATCGCTGCACTTACGCCGCGGCGCCCGCTCCTTCATGTGCATGTTGCTGGACGCGGCAGCACTATCCGCAAAATCATATTGGTGCATTTTGCGAGGGCGTTACGGCTGCCAGTGGTTTTGCACCTGCACGATTATGACTACCGGCAGTCGCTGCAGCGATTTCCGAAGTTCGTCCAGCGCCTGGCACGATCCATGTTCAGGATTTCAAACCGGGTCGTGGTGTTGGGCGACAAGGATCGGGATCTTGTTGAAACGGAGCTTGGCGTCAGTCCTGATCGCCTTTCCGTCATTCCCAATGCGGTGCCGGCGCCGCCGCGCACGTCGGATGTTGCGGCAAATGACTTGAGGCAGGTCTCGGCACACGTTTCGACACATGTTTCGACACACGTTTCGACACATGTTTTGACACATGGCCCCGTGCAAATTCTGTTTCTTGGAAATCCGAGCCGTCGCAAGGGGGTGCATGACCTGATTGCCGCTCTTGCTGAGCGCCCGCTGCGGGACATGGACTGGCATGTGACGGTCGCGGGCGGCGGCGACGAGATCGCTACATTCCGTGAGCAGGCCCACGCTTCGGGACTGTCCGACCGCGTCGATTTCCCCGGCTGGGTCGGACGTGCCGAGACCATGGCACTGCTTGATTCAGCCGACATCCTTGTTTTGCCATCCTATGCAGAAGGTATGGCGATGTCAGTTTTGGAAGGCATGTCGTACGGCTTGTGTGTGGTCTGCACGCCGGTCGGTAGCTTGCAATACGTCATCGAGAACGAAGTCACGGGCTTGATTGTCGAACCTGGAAATGTCGGGGGCCTCCGCCACGCCTTGTCACGCGCGGTCGAAGATCAAGGGCTACGAAATCGGCTTGGCGCGGAGGCGGCTAGAGTATTCGCCAGCAAATTCGATGCTGCGAGCTATCCGGATCGGATGCGCCCGATCTACGTATCGGCTTTCGGAACGACCACCGGCATTCCGCGCGGCGACAAGAGTGGATACGGAAAATCGGATGCCAGCGGCTGACAGGTGGCGTCGACGACTACTCTTCAGGTAGCGTCAGTCTTGCGAGTTGTTGCGAAGCAGATTCAGACCCGAATTCCACAGCCTTTTCGTACCAGTGACGGGCCAGTGCAGTATCGGGCTTGATGCCGGTGCCGCCAATCGGGTGTACGACGAGCGGGTCAAACATAGCGCCAAGCATCAGCGCGGCACTCGCGCTACCGGCTTCGGCGGCGCGTTGCAGCAAAGGCCTCGCCGCGGCGTAATCGCCCTGCGTAAAGAAATCCGCGCCGCGGCCGAGTAGCAAGGCAATCTCCTCGGCAGGGCGCGTGGGCGTCGTGCTTCCTTGTGCCGGCGCCGGCTGCGGCGCCAACCCAGCTTGCGTGCTTGTCACTTGTGAGGGCTGGGACGGCAGTGGCTGTGGCACCGTGATGAGGAGCGCCGACTCGCTTGGCGTCGGCTCGTTGGCCTTGACCTGCTGGTTACGGACCGACGGCGATGCTGCTGGCGCGGCGGCCGGCGAAGCGTACTCGCGGTGGACTGGGACCGACCAGGCGATCAGTGCAATAGCGGCGGCGACGGCGCAAGATCGCAGTGTGATCGAAGCAAAGCTTTGAGCGCCCCCGACGGGCGGCTTTGGGATCTCGCCTCAGCTGAACAGACGGGTCCCACTTTAAATCTGCCCCGGCAATTTCGTCTTCGCTGGGGCTGGAATGTTGTTGCCGCTGCGTCGGCGCGGGATCGCCGCCAAGTTGCTCGCGAGGGTACTTCGAAACGGCATCGATATGTTTGGCATCGTCGGCTGGCTCTCGCGCGTCAACGAGCGGTTTGCCACAATCACGTCGCAGCGCGCCCGCGAAGCTATTATCGTCGATGTCTCCATGTTGACCAGCCGCTTTCGTTGGCTCCGACTTCGTCGCCTTCCCAGCAAATGCCAGAACCTTGGCTGTAAATGCCAGAACCTTGGCTGTCTCCTCATTGGGCCAATGCTCGTGCGCTGCATTTGCCATTTCCAGTCGGCTGCCAAAGGTCATCACCTCGGCGAAACGGCTTTCGAGTTTCTCGGTGAATTTTGCGCGCTGCCCCGAGGCATTCGTTTCAACCTTGCCAAAGCCGAGGTCTACAATCTCGTAGACCTTGCTCGCGTTGCCGGCGATATCGAAACTCAGAGGACCAACAATGATCAGGTCGGGATGAAAGACCTTGCTCTCATTGCCGGCGATATCGAAGTAGCGATACGTGAAAATCAGAGGGCCGATCAGGATCAACCCAGGATCAAACCGGCCAAGCAATGGCTCCAGATCGCTTACCTCGGTGACCATGCGCTACAAATACCATTTGGGATCAAACATCTAACTCCTGAAAAATGGCCCTGACAAGCTTTCAAACGGTCAAGGATGTTAGCGACGAACCGGACCGGCCATAGCTAAATCACGGATCAGATTATTCTAATGGTCCTGCTGACGGGGCTCACAGCGACGCTCATCGAGGCGCACAGGCAAGGGACGGCCGCACAGAACTTTGATCGCGACCGGACGTTTCGGCTCGGCGCCGTCTATCGTTCAAGGTGCTACGGTACCGCCGCTTGAGCCTCACGCCCCCGACCACCCTGGTGGGGCCGCGTAGCGTCTTTTAGCGGACATCGTTTCGAATGCGGCTTGGCTTTCGATCATCATTATTCTCGGAACTAAAAAGGTTAGACTCTTCGGGTGCTGTGCCGCGGAGCACGTTTTCCAAGCTGACCACCAACGGCCGCGCCGAAGATACGAATCTCGGTTTCTTGCTGGAGCACCATAATGAACAGAAAGATGCTCGTATTGAGCGCGGCTTTGGCGCTTGCCGCGTTATTTCTGCTTGTCGATTTTGCTACTGCCGCAGACATCAACGTAATGATCTCCGGCGGCTATGCGGAAGCCTATAAGGAGCTTGTACCGAAGTTCGAACAGACTACCGGCAACAAGATCATGACGGTTTACGGCCCGTCGATGGGCGAGACGCCGCAGGCAATCCCAAACCGCATCGCGCGCGGCGAGCCGGTCGATGTCGTCATCGGCGTCGGCTATGCGATCCAGAAATTGATCGATGACGGCAAGGCCGTTTCGGGGAGCAAGACCGATC
The DNA here is from genome assembly GCA_963746715.1 of uncultured Alphaproteobacteria bacterium. Lineage (GTDB taxonomy): Bacteria > Pseudomonadota > Alphaproteobacteria > Rhizobiales > Xanthobacteraceae > BOG-931. The sequence goes on from CAVVCW010000015.1 coordinate 1,058,621, forward strand.
TTGCGCAGGTACTGATCTATATGGCGGCGCGCGAGGGCGCGCCCAAGCCGGATATCAGCACGCTTGACGCGTTCAAACAGACGCTGCTCAAAGCAAAGTCCATCGCCTATTCCGACAGCGCGAGCGGCGTCTATATTTCGACCGAAATGCTGGCGCGTCTCGGCATTGCCGAGCAGGTGAAGGGCAAGAGCACGATGGTGCCTGCCGAGCCGGTGGCGCGCGTGGTAGCGCGGGGCGATGCCGAGTTCGGTTTTCAGCCGCTCAGCGCGCTGCGACCGGTGCCGGGCATCGAGATCGTCGGTCCGATTCCTCCAGAGGTGCAGCGGCCGACGACCTATTCGGCGGGGATCGCCAGTGCTGCCAAGGAGCCTGCCGCGGCCAAGGCACTAATCGCGTTTCTCGTTTCGCCGGTCTCGGCCGAGGCGGTTAAGAATTCAGGCATGGATCCGATCGCGCCGCCTGCGAAGTAGATGAGAAGTAGGTGAATTGGCGCGGCGGGCTCGATCAAAATCTGCTTACGTTATGAGCTTTGCTCGCACCGGAGCATCAACTGTATGGCGCCGTGTTGAGGATGCTCGAGACCTTGAGGTCGCCCCCGGCCGATTTTCCGCCTTGTTCGTCGCCGTGCGCACCGCGACCGCCATAGAGCGAGCGCGGGGCTAAACTTTTCATAACGGACACGAAGCGCGGCGCATCCGTTAAGTGCCAAGTAAGCTCGGTGTTTCGGGAGGTGCCGGCGGTCTTTCCATTACGGTCTGATAGTAGTCGAGAACAAACAAACGTATCGCCGACGATAGATTGTCATGTCGGCGCGCGGAATCAATTGAGGCCACTAAGTCTGACACTGTTGACTGCCGCATAATCGCAATATGCTTTAGCGCCTCCCAAAATGCATCTTCGAGGCTGATACTGGTCTTGTGGCCTGCGACCGCGATCGATCGCTTAACAACGGTCGACTTCATTTTATTGCTCAGGAATCTGGTCGAGGCAAAGCCCCCCAGGATCGCCAGCTATTCGACCAACGCCATCAACGCCAGCTGCCGGCAAAGCTACGGACGTTGACCTATATCAAACAACCTTAGCGGATGGCAGGTGCCCTCATATCCCCATCGGATCGATTCGTGGACGCTCAGTGGGAAGCGGGCCGCTATATTGGGCGGGTTTTAGATTGTTCGGCTTTTGCTCTGGCCGAAAGCAAGCCCGATGGCGCTTGCCATGAGGACGGCGGGAGATGAGGCGAGAATTCCGGCATTGACGAACGCGAGCAACAAAATACCAAGCAGGCAGGCCGCGCCGGCAGCTGGATAAAAAGAGTCGCGTCCACGCTGTAGCGAAGCTCTGAACAATACGACGATGGCGATGCATGTGACGAGGCCGATCAGCACGGTCATGGGGCGGCCAAGCTCGACCAACAAGCCGGTGACGGCATTGGGCGGGTTCGGCATCGGCGGGTCGTCGATGTTGCGATAGATCGGCGAGATAGCTGAAAAGGCGCCGGCGCCAACGCCGAGCCAGGGTGTGTCGCCAAGAATTCGCTGGCTCGCCGAGATCAAGGCCGGGGAGGACGGACTTGTGAAAGTAAGCGCCGGTCCATCGCTCTGCAAATTTGGCCGGTGGGAAATCAGTAGCACGCCAAGGCCAAGCGTGAACGCCGCCAGAGCCGCGATACCGAAGCCGCCAATCTCAAAGTGACGAATGATGGCAATGCCTAGAATTACTGCAAGGCTAAAGGCGACGGCGATCCATACCGCATATTGGGCAACAAATATAAGGACTAAGGCACTGATAACGAATGCCGCCGCGAAGCCGGCAAGGATGACAACGTGCCAGCGGCTCGTTCTTTCGCGTTCGATGGTCTTGATGAGGCCGGCGACAGCAACGACGACGCCGATGCCGGCACTGGCAATTGCTGCACCTTGGTCGGACGACACCTCATCAAAGCTTACGAAGAACTGCCGCAGCACCAATAGCCCCGCGGTTAGCACCGTCGCGCCGTTGAGCGCATACAAGATCGATCCCGCTCTGTAGCGGTCGACGGCAATTGCGGCCGAAAATAACGAAATGGCGATGAGAGAGAGATAAAACCCCAAAGCCATGACGGTTGCGCCGACATCGATCGTGATGGAGCCGTGGCGTGAAGCGCCGAGAGCCGCTTCGGCGCTGGCCCAGATCGGGTTGGCAAGGAATCCGATCGGCAACAGCTGAATGACCATCCACAAAGCCGGGATAGCCGCAACGACCAAGCCGCGACGAATGGTTGAGAGCAGAAATTTCGTTTCCCCCGGGGGCATGCCGGTTGCGACAAAAACGAGCCCAGCGGCCACTATTCCCGCGACGAGGCCGTAAGCGGAGGCTCTGTCGACGAAAGTCGCAAATGGACTCATCAATATGAGTATGACGAGAATGATCTGAGCGTTGAGCACTTTTGGCTGCGCAGATTTCGGGAAGGTTGCGTTCAGAAGTGTGCACCTTGTGCCTTATGCAGACAAGTCGCACCTGCTGCGAGCCAAGGCCACGTCGCTATGGTCGGTCTCACAGAAACGACCGCACGGCGCGTATTTTTTGGCGTTATAACCTTGAAAAGCACCCGCAAGCCGTAGGTAGGGCCGGACAGGTCTAAGGCTTAAGCAACAAAATCCAGATTGCGACGGCAGCACATATTGCGGCAACCATTGCGGCTATAGCCGCGGCCCACGCGGCTTTTTTTGCGCTTCGCGCAATGCGGATTTGTTCTGAGTTAGAGGGGGCATTAAGAGCATCGGCGCCAGACTGCTGAACCCTTTCTTTGTGAGAGAGCCATTCGCGGGCAGCCAACATGTTGTCCTCGCCATAGATGCGAGCGGCTATGTTATGGCGGACTCTTATCTCGCCAATATCTTCAAACTGCTGCCATCGGCGTTCGGTGTCAGTCATGCTCATGTTTGTGCCTTGCTCGCCAGCGCATGAAGCGTTTCGTTTCGCGGCCAATGGGCTTACGTCCGCTTTCTTCCTAATAGGCCTCGGCTTTACGTATGCTGTCAGCTCGCCGATACGTCAATCGTTTGCCCTTGATGCCAGCCGCAGCGATTTCGGCGCGTTCAAAGTCATTCACGACGCAATAATAGGTCAGCATTTCGATCAAGTTGCGGCTGGTTCCTGTTTGAAGATCAATGGCGCCCCGCGGACGGATTGCATGTCGTCGGGCCCAAGGGCAATCACGCCTCGATCGTCGCGCCGGGCAACCGCGGATCGTCTACAATTCGCGCCCTCGGTACGGCTAAGATTGCCTTGTCGATCCATTTAGCATAATCTCCCGCACCGGGATGATGAGGGTGCTATCGGGGGAGCTGGCGATGTCCAAACCGACAAAATCTGCCTTGCTGCTTGGAATGGCCATGCTGCTTGGCATGGGCGTGGCGGCTGTCAGCGTCGTATCCGCGCCTGCAGTGGCGGCGGATATGGCGGTCAAGGCAGCACCCGCCGATACGGGACAGCAATGCGGGTATTGTGGCTGTCTCCACGTCAGCTTCGACCGTCACCGTGGGGTAGAATCGACTTACGGCCTCGATTTCGACCCGCGCAATTTCGATCAGACCGAGCCGTATTTCTACTTGGGCCGAGGGTCGCGTGACCTATCCGCAATATTGGGTCGATGGCCAGTGCCCTCCTGGGCAGGCCAACTAACGCGGCGACAGCCCCCGCAGGCTATTGGCGCGGGGTTCGATGACGGTGTGTCTGATGATGGCGCCGCACAGGTAGCCGAGCTGCAGGCAGGCTGACGCCAAAAACGCCATCAGCAAGAGGCCGCCGAGGCCCCTTCCGCTCGCGACCCCCCCAGCAATCAGGGTAAGCGCGGACAGGGCGGTCGCGGGAACGAGGGCGAGGACTTTAAATTTCGTCCCGAGAATGAGGCCCGCTGACACGAAGAGCAGGAAGAGGATCGCCATGAGAGCAGCTCCTGGGCGAGCTATCCTGCGATATGCCGTGTTAACAGATCACTAACTGCCCCCGTTCGGCCGGATGCTGTGATATCGTGCGGCCCTCGTTTCGGTGGCCGGGGATCGTCAGTTGACGGGGCAACTCGCCATCAGGGTAGCGAGTGCGGTCGCCATGCCATCGATTGGGATGACCCCGCCGAAGGACTGATCCGGCGAGGAGACTTTCACCGTAAGCGCGCGGGCGGACCGCCATGCGGTCGATACCAGGGTCGTCGACTCCGGGGGGAGCAGCAGTTCCGCCCCGGGCGGAACCACCTGCCCGGTAAAGTGCCAGTCGTTACCACCACCACTGATTGTGACGTCGGGATGCGCCCCGGGCGGAAACGGTGTCACGACGACGATCAAAAGTTCGGCGCCGGACTGGGCACAGCGCAGCATAAGCCCGGCGAGATCGGGGTCTGAGTGAATAAGGTCAGCGGTGTGGATCATGGACACCGCGTCCGGACCGCCGCGCGGGTTGGGCGTTCGCATCAGCCGCCAGCCGCCAGGAATAGGCTCCGGAGAGGCGGCAAACGCGGCCGCGACGAAAAGATTTAATCCCAGCAAAAGGATGCCCGCGAGGGCTCGATTATGCGGCATATCTAGCGAGCTTCCGGCGGCAGGGATGTGGGTACCAGAAGGTGTATCATTTTGGTTACTGGACGATGAAATTGTCGCACGCAGAAGCCACTTTCGCGGGCATTTCGCGGCTATCCGTGATTGTTCAGCCCCCAACACGCATGTTAGCGTTTTTCTGGGCAATTGAGGCGTTCAAGTGGCGGGGCAATGATAGCAGCTCGACATGTTCGCGCGTTCGTTCTGCTGGCCGGCGTCGTGCTGCTGGCGGGCTGCGGGCTGCTGCCAAGCTCGGGTCCTAACTCAGCCGCCATTAAAAATAACTTAACCTGGAACGGCCCTGCCTACGGCCTGGTCCGGCTCACGCCTGCGGTGATCAAGACGCTGGAAGAAAACGGGCCGCGCACGCTTTCGGCCGTGTTCGGGGACCACCGTCCGCCGCCGGAGATCAAGTTCGGCATCGGCGACGTGGTCAGCGTCACGATCTTCGAGGCTGCGGCGGGAGGTCTCTTCATCCCGAGCGAGGCTGGCGTTCGGCCCGGCAATTTCGTGCAGATACCGAACCAGCCGATCGACACCAAAGGCTTTATTTCGGTGCCTTATGCCGGTCTCGTTCCGGCGGCTGGCAAGACGCCGTCGCAAGTCGAGCAACTGATCGTCGATCGAATCAAGAACCGCGCCATTGAGCCGCAAGTCGTGGTGGCGCTGATCACCCAGAACACCTCGCTCATCACCGTGATCGGTGAAGTGAATACGTTGCTCACCTCGGTGACCGGGCGCATTCCGGCGCAGCCGGCGGGTGAACACCTTCTGGACGTGATTACACGCGCCGGCGGACTTCGCGATCAAGGACAAGACAACTGGGTGGTGCTGGAACGCAATGGCCAGCGCGCCTCGGTGCCGTTCGGTTCGCTGATCTATGAGCCGGGCAATAACATCTGGGCGTGGCCGGGTGATACGATTTATATCTATAAGGAGCCGCAGACCTTCCTGGCGTTCGGCGCCGCAGGCCAGCAGGGGCAATTCCAGTTCAGCGCTGGCAGCCAGTCGTCGGCCTGGAAGATGACGATGGCCGAAGGCGTGGCCGCGGCAGGCGGGCTCCTCGACCTCCAAGCCGATCCTGGTTCAGTGTTCCTGTATCGGCGTGAGCCGCGTGAACTCGCCGAGATGCTCGGTGTGGACTGCTCGAAGATGGATGGTCCGACCGTGCCGGTCGTCTATTCGGTCAGCTTCCTTGACCCGGCAGGCTATTTCCTCGCGACACGCTTCCAGATGCGCAACAAGGACGTGATCTTCGCTGCCAATTCGCAGTCGGTCGAAATCGAGAAGTTCACCACGTTCCTCAATGCGCTGATCAGCGTGCCGAACAATGTGGCGGCGACCGGCGTCAACGCCGAGGCCTGGCGAATCGACAGCCATATCCACTAAACTGCGGATCCGTCGGCGGCACTAAGGGCAATCTGCCCCAAAGCCGCTGCCGGCTTCCTTGTTTAGTGCAAATGAAAACATGACCCAGGAAGCGATAATCGCGCGGCCGGCCGGAGCTGGCGGCCTCCTTGCTGCTGTTTGCGGTAGTCGCGCTGGCACCGCTGCCGTTTGGTTCGAACGAACCAACCGCCATTGCATTCTGGTGCATCGCGCTCGGCATCTGCCTGGTGATGGTTCCGGTGCCGCCGCTTCGCACTGGAGAGCTGTTGCTCGTTGCGTTAGCGGCCGTCGTCGTTGCGGCTTACGGGTTCGTGCTGCACGAGCAATTGTCCGCTTCCCCGTGGCTGGCAAAGCCCGATCCAATCTGGAAAGAGGCGTCGGACGCGCTTGGGATGGCGCTGACACCGTCTGCGGCCATCGCACATGGACAGCCGTTCCTGACGCTTGGGCGGCCGCTTGTTTGCATGCTGGCGATCGCCTGCGGGTTTCTGGTCGGCAGGGATGGCGACCGTGCGCGGCAACTGATGAAGGCCATCGCCTGGTCCGGCGCTGCCTATGCCTGTTACGGCATCCTCGCCCATCTGTTCGATCCAAGCCATATCCTGGCGCTGAACAAGGAAGCCTATCTCAATTCGGTCACCGCAACTTTCATCAACCACAATACGGCGGCGACCTATTTCGGTTCGTGTGCGGTGGTGTGGTCGGTCCTCTTGTGGGACCGCATGCGGCGCGCGACGAGGGAGCGGCCGATCAGGTGGCGGGCGATGCTGACGGACGTGCTGACGGCGCGACCGGCTCGAATCGTCGTCGCGTTCGCCATGCTGATGCTGTGCTTATTGGCGCTGTTCATGACCGGCTCGCGTGCCGGCGTGATCCTGTCACTGCTGGCGCTCATCATTGCCTTTGTGATGTTCTTTCGCCGCGATCTGCCGCGGCGCACCGGTTTGTTAACTGCGCTGGCCGGAGCTGGAGCGGCTGCGCTCCTCGTTCTTCAGGTGATGGGCGGCGCAATCAATTCGCGCTTCGACGCCCAGGGGCTCGCCGACGAAGGTCGCCTCGACACCTACCGAGCGACGCTGCGTCTGATTGCGGATCACCCATGGTTTGGGACGGGGCAGGGGACATTCGCGTTGGCCTTCCCAGCCTATCGCAGCTCGAACGTCTCGGTTTGGGGGACGTGGGATATGGCACACAATACGCTGCTGCAGCTTGCAGCCGACATGGGCATTCCGGTCGCAGCGATCGTCGTGGTCGCCTGGTGCGTCATTTTCGCCGTGCTGTTGCGCGGCGCCCTGATCCGGCGGGGCGGCCTTTCGTGCCCGGTTGCGGCGCTCGCTGTTGCCGTCCTCGCCGTCGCTGCATTCGATGGTCGATTTCAGCCTGCAAATCCCGGGCTATGCCATCGTGGCGCTGGCCCTTATCGGTGCGGGCCTGGCGCAGTCTTTTCCGCCAGCGGCGGCCCGCGGCGATCGGTCGCTTCAATCACAAAAGAGCGAGCCGGAGCCGGACGCAAAGGTTAACGTCAAACGGGAACCGGTCCTGGCGGAGCGACGCGCGATTTTGGGCCGGGCAGCCAGCAAATCTTAACGCCCAAACACTGCACCGCGGGTACGTGACGGCGGTTTGAGATCGTGACACTGGTATCAAGCTACGGCGGAAGGCCTTATGAAAGCCCCGCGGTGGCAATTCAGCATTT
>CAVVCW010000016.1:0-22709 GCA_963746715.1 uncultured Alphaproteobacteria bacterium
GGTCGAGATTCTTCTTCATGGTCTCGGGATAGACGACGAGCTTGTCGATGACGTTGGAGAGGCGGGCGAGCGCAAAATCGAGCGTCACGGTGGCGTCCGGCCCGATCATGCGCTCGACCGACGAGTGTGAGATATCGCGCTCGTGCCACAGCGCGACGTTCTCCAAAGCCGGCGTCACATAGGCGCGCACCATGCGCGCGAGACCGACGAGATTTTCCGACAGCACCGGATTGCGCTTATGCGGCATGGCCGAGGAGCCTTTTTGCCCGGCGGAGAAGTACTCCTCGGCTTCCAGCACTTCGGTGCGCTGCAGGTGGCGGATCTCGATGGCAAGACGCTCGACCGACGATGCGACGACGCCAAGCGTGGCGAAATACATGGCGTGGCGGTCGCGCGGAATGACCTGCGTCGAGACCGGCTCGACGGTGAGCCCCATCTTTTCCGCGACATAGGCTTCGACGCGCGGATCGACCTGGGCGAACGTGCCGACTGCGCCTGATATCGCGCAGGTGGCGACTTCCTTGCGCGCCATTTCGAGCCGCGCCTTGGCGCGGGAGAATTCGGCGAAGGCGACCGCGAGTTTGAGGCCGAACGTGGTCGGCTCGGCATGGATGCCGTGCGAGCGGCCGATCGTCGGCGTGAGCTTATATTCGCGCGCGCGCCGCTCCAGCGCCGTGAGCAGCGCAGCCACGTCGGCCATGAGAATGTCGGCCGCGCGCACGAGCTGCACATTGAGGCAGGTGTCGAGCACGTCCGACGAGGTCATGCCCTGGTGGACGAAACGCGCTTCGGGCCCGACGATTTCAGCCAAGTGCGTGAGAAAGGCGATGACATCGTGCTTGGTCTCGCGCTCGATCTCGTCGATGCGGTCGACGTCGAATTCGGCGATCTTGCCCTTGTCCCAGATCTTCTTCGCCGCTTCCTTCGGAATCATGCCGAGCGCGGCCATGGCATCGGCGGCATAGGCCTCGATCTCGAACCAGATGCGAAAGCGGGTCTGCGGCGTCCAGATCGCCGACATCTGCGGACGGGAATAGCGCAGAATGGTCACGCTGCTTCTCCCCGCGCCAGCGCGGCGGCATTGCGGATGGCCGCGATATTGCTGCGATAAGACTCTGGCGTGCGGTCCTTGAACACGGCGGAGCCGGCGACGAAGGCGTTGGCGCCGGCGCGTGCCGCCTCGGGCGCGATCTCGGGCGTGATGCCACCATCGATTTCGATGTCGATCGGGTGGCCGCCGGACAGGTCGCGGATCATGGTGCGGATATTGCGCACTTTCTCGAGCGCGCCGGGAATGAACTTCTGTCCGCCGAAGCCGGGATTGACCGACATGACGAGCACAAGATCGACCATGCCGATCACCGGCTCGATGCTGACGTCCGGCGTGCCGGGATTGAGCGTGACGCCGACCTTCTTGCCGAGCGCGCGGATCGCCTGCAGCGAGCGGTGGATGTGCGGGCCTGATTCGACATGCACGGTGATGATGTCGGCGCCGGCCCTGGCGAAGGCTTCGAGATAAGGATCGCACGGCGCGATCATCAGATGCACATCGAGCGGCTTCTTGGTGTAGGGCCGGATCGCTTTGACGATGTCCGGGCCGATCGAAATGTTCGGCACGAAATGGCCGTCCATGACATCGACATGGATCCAGTCGGCGCCGGCCTGATCCACGGCGCGGACCTCCTCGCCGAGCTTGGCGAAATCGGCGGCGAGGATCGAGGGGGCGATGATGAGCGGGCGCGTCATGTCCTGGTCCCGAACAGCCGTTGCCGTTCGCCTAACACGCTGCCCCGAACTCGGGCAAACCACGCTGTTATTAACCGGCCAAACGGCGCAGCGTAGCCGCGGCGCATCGGCAAGACTTGCCGGGCGGCGGCAAATTCGCGCCGCAACGCACCCGCGCTGAATTCGAAAAGATTATCGTTGTCATGGCCTTAGCCGGCGGCCCGGCGCTTGCATCGCGGGTTCCGGCGGAAACTTTGCCGCCGGCGCCGAAAGCGGCGTGTCGCGTATCACGGAGTAGGTCATGTCAGCGTCAGTCAATTCAACGAGCAATCCCTACGCTTATCTGCAGTCGCTGTGGCAGCAGGATTCGCAAGCCAGCAGCACGGCCACGCAGTCCAATCCGTTGTCGGCGCTGTTCGCGGCGCTTGGTGGCCAAGGAAGCGGTGACGGAAGCAGTTCCTCGTCGTCCTCGACCGGCTCAACCGGTTCAACCGCATCATCGGCCGGGGGACCGCAATTCGGCCCGCAGATCCTGCAGGCGCTCTTCTCGCTGCAAGCCAATGCCGCCGACGGGCAATCGTCCGCCGCGCAAGGCGGCGATCCCAGCGACCCTGGCGATTCCAGCGATTCAAGCGACGCCAGCGGCTCGACCCAGCAGACGCAGCAAGGCGAGGGCCACCACCACCATCACCACGGTGGCGGCGGCGGGATCGAGAGCCTTCTTCAGATGTTGGATTCATCGACCAGCGGCGCGACCGCCCAGACCGCGGCCAACAGCAACGGCTCCTCGACCACCACCATCGATTATAGCGATGGGTCGAGCATTTCGATGACCACGGCGCCGGGCAGTTCGTCGTCGTCGAGTACATCGAGCGGCACCGGTACATCGGATGATTCCTCGACCGCGGGCACCACGAACGTCGCCGGGAATAATCTCCTCGAGCAATTGATCCAGATGCAGGCGCAATTGCTCAACACCACGACGCCGCAGAGCATCGCCACGGCTTAGCCCGTTACAAAATTCCGTTCCGGTCTTGATTGTGGCCGGAAAGAACAGAGATATGAGAGCGCGTCCCGATCGGGTGAGACCGGGGCGCCGGCTCGGCATTTTGCGTATCGTTTTGGATATCGCTCTTTGCCGCCGGGTCTTGTTGTCCGGCGGTGGAGGTTGGAGTGGCACGTACCGATGTCATTGTCTTGGGAGCCGGCATCGTCGGCACGTCGATCGCGACCTGTCTCGCCAAGAAGGGCCTTGCCGTCGCATTGATCGATCGCGGCGGACCTGGCGAGGCGACGTCTTACGGCAATTCCGGCATCATCGAAGGCAATACGATTTTTCCGGCGGCATTTCCGTCGGACTGGGGCGAATTGCTTCGCATCGCGCTCAAGCGCTCGCCGCTTGCCAATTATCATCTCGCGTTCCTGCCGCAGGTCGCGCCGTGGCTTTTGGCCTTCCGCGCCGCCTCGCGGCCCGAGCGCCTTGTAGAAACCGCGCAGCTGATGCGGCCGCTGATGGCGCAGGCGGTGGCGGAGCACGAAACGCTGGCCGCGGAAGCAGGCGCTGCGCGTTATCTGCGCCGCACCGGCTGGCTCAAGCTTTACCGCACCGACAAGTCCTTCGCCGGCGTTGCGCGCGAGCTTGAACTCGCGGCGAAATTTTCCATCGCCAATGTGCCGCTCGATGCCGGTGCGGCGCTTGCGCTCGAACCGTCGCTGGCGCCGGTGTTTCGTCACGCCGTGCATTGGACCGGCGCGGTGAGCGTCAGCAATCCGCTGGCGCTGACCCGCGCCTATGCCGCGCGCTTTGCCGCGCTCGGCGGATTGAGTTTCAGCGGCGACGCGCGCACGCTTCATCGCAACGGCGCGAACTGGCGTGTCGACACGTCCGCCGGCGCGCTCGATGCCGGCAATGTCGTGGTCGCGCTCGGGCCGTGGATGAAAGACCTGCTCGATCCGCTCGGCGTGAAATTGCCGCTCGCGGTCAAGCGCGGTTATCACCGCCATTTCCGCGCCCGCGGTAATGGCACACAAGGCAATGCCGCGCTGAGCCGTCCGGTGCTCGATGCCGACAACGGCTATGTGCTGGCGCCGATGGAGCAGGGCATCAGGCTGACCACCGGCGCGGAGTTCGCCGCGCGCGACGCCAAGCCGACCCCGGTGCAATTCGGCCGGCTGATGCCGGCGGCGCGCGGATTGTTCCCGCTCGGCGAGCCGGTCGAAGCGCAGCCGTGGATGGGCGCGCGTCCGTGCTTTGCCGATTCACGTCCGGTCATCGGCCCCGCGCCGGGGCAGAACGGGATGTGGCTTGCCGGCGGCCACGGCCATTGGGGATTGACGCTGGGAGCGGTGACCGGACGGCTGGTCACTGAAATGATCACCGGCGCGACGCCGTTCTGCGATCCGAAGCCTTACAGCGCCGCGCGGTTTAAGCAGTGAGTGCCGTCACTCGCTGATCGTCTTGACGACGCTCGATTCCGGCCGCGTGTTGTTGGTGGACGAGAACTTGTCCTGCGCTTTGACCATGTCGTCGTATTTCGCGACCGTCGTCACCGGCGCGTTCGGCACCATGTGCACGAGCTTGTAGCCGTTGGCCTTGAGCTGCGCGAGCAGTTGCGGCATCGCCTCGGCCGTCGCCTTCTGGAAGTCATGCATCAGGACGATGCCCTTGCCGTTCTTCGCCAGCTTGGTCAGCACCGATTTGATGACGTCGTCCGGTTTGTGAATCTTGAAGTCGAACGAGTCGATGTCGGTCGAGAACGTCGCGATATTGCGCGTGCCGAGATAAGTGATCAGGTCGGCCGGCTGCTGCAGATCGGGGAAACGGAAGAACGGCGCGATCGGAGCGTCCGCCGCCATATGCACGGCGCTCACGCCCATCTCGATTTCCTGCTTCGCCTGCTCGATGTCCTTGGCGTAGGGGTTCTTCGCCAGATCCTTGTGCGACCAAGTGTGACTGCCGACCGTCATGCCGGCGGCGACCAGCGTCTTGGTCAGATCGGGCCGCCACGTCGCATGCTCGCCGATCTCGAAGAACGTCGCCTTGGCGCAATTGTCCTGGAGAGCCTTGAGCACGGCCGGCGTGTTCTCCGGCCACGGCCCGTCATCGAAGGTCAGTACGACTTCTTTGTCGCGCAGGAAGTCATATTGCTTGAAATGCTCGGTGCCGAAGGCCGGACCGCCCGTGGTGTCGATCTGCACGACACGGGAAATGCCGAGCGCATTGGGATTGCTGCATTGCGCGGTAGTAGAGGTCGGCGCGGGAGCCGGTGCCGGCGTCTGCGCGGCGACAGCGGCTGATGCAGGCGCTGGTGTATTCTGAGCGACAACCAGCGGCGCGGGCGACGCATCCGAAACCACCGGTCCACGCGGCATGGCCGCTGCGACGATCACGGGAGGCGTGCTTGTGCCTTGGGCCGGCGAGATGAGATGCGTCGCAAGCGCGAGAAGGGAGGTGGGACCGGCCTCTTTCTGAGCCGCAACAATGCCAAATGCCGCAAAACCCAAGGTCATCAGCGCTGCGATGACAATCACGACAACGCGCATCGTTACCTCCGCCGCACGTCCACAACAACAGGAGAGCTTTGCGAGTGAAAGCGCAATCCGTCAATGAGTCAACGGCAACCACCTTTCATTCAGGTAAAGCTCCGCATGACGACTCGTCTTGTAATGTATGTATCTGAAATGTGCGCGAAATTTGTGGTTTTAGCGACCGAATTTGTCCTGCCAGGACGGCATTGCACCGGGCAACGATAGCGCTCGCGCAGAAAACACGCCGCGGGCGATGGCGCGCGCCACGACATTGGCCGCAAGCGCGCCAATAGCCGTCAAACAGAGAGTTCCATCGGGCAGCGGCCGCCGCCCGGTCGCAGCCGCGAACACGACATCGCCGTCGAGCGGGCTATGCACAGGATAAATTGCGCGTGACAGGCCGGATTGCGCCATCACGGCGAGCCGCTTGGCCTGGGCCTTGGTTAAGATCGCGTCAGTCGCGACGATAACAAGCGTAGTGTTTTCGCGCGGCGCGCCCTTGGTGACCGGTTCCAAAGCCTGCGGCGGCAGATGCTCGGGAAAGCCGCGGCCGCCGAACTCGCCGTCGACTTCAAAGGGCGCCGCCCAAAACTGCGGCCCGTCGCCGATGAGAACGCTGCCAGCGGCATTCACCGCCGCGAGCGCGCCGACGGTGAAGCCGTCGCGGCTAAGCGCGGAGGCCGAGCCGATGCCGCCTTTGCAGTTCACGGTCGTGGCGCCGGTGCCGGCGCCGACACTGCCGAGCGCAAAGTCCTGCCCGGCGCTCGCCGACGCGGCGTAGCCGAGTTCGCGATAGGGCGGAAACCGTCCCCAGTTCTTGTCGCCGGCACTGAGCAGATCGAACAGGATGGCCGCCGGCACGATCGGCACGCGGGCGGTGCGCACCACAAAGCCGCGGTTCTGCTCCTTCAGCCAGGCCTGCACTCCGGACGCGGCATCGAGCCCGAAGGCCGAGCCGCCCGACAGCGTGATGGCATCGATGCCTTCGACAGTCTGCGCCGGATCAAGGAGCGCTGTTTCCCGCGTGCCCGGGCCGCCGCCGCGCAGGTCGATCGAGGCGACCGCGGGCGCGTCGAAAATCACGGCGGTCGCACCGGAGCCGAGGCGGGCGTCTTCGGCATGGCCGACACGGATTCCAGGGACATCGGTGATCAGATTGCGCATAGGCTACCTTAACCTTTCTTCGCGGCCGCCGCCTCTGGATTGCTGCATGGAGCCCGCCTCGCAATGACGTGACTCGCGAGTGAGCGGCAACGGCCTTGCCAGCGCCATCTCCGCCGGTGCATTTCTGCGCCCATGAATGTCACCGTCGCCGCCGCGCTCCTCGCGGGCATGCTGAGCTTTCTGTCGCCCTGCGTGCTGCCGCTGGTGCCGCCTTATCTCGTCTATCTCACCGGCACTTCGATCGAACGGCTGGCTGACGCCGAGCCGCAAACGCGGGTGAAGCGCGAGACCATCATCGCGGCGCTCTTGTTCGTGCTCGGCTTCTCCACGGTCTTCGTTGCGCTCGGCGCCGGCGCCAGCGCCGTCGGGGCTTTGCTGCGCGCTTATTCGAGTGAGCTCGCCATCGTCGCCGGCGTCGCCATCATCATCATGGGTCTGCACTTCTTGGGCCTGACGCCGATCGCCTGGCTGATGCGCGAGAAGCGGATGGAAATGGCCAAGCCGGTCGGCCTGTGGGGTGCCTATGCGATGGGGGTCGCCTTCGCGCTCGGCTGGACGCCGTGCATCGGTCCGATCCTCGCCGCGATCCTTGCGGTCGCGGCGTCCGAAGCGACCGTGGTCAAAGGCGCCGGCATGCTCGCGGTCTATTCGCTCGGGCTCGGCGTGCCGTTTTTGCTCGCGGCATTCGCGGTCGAGCCGTTCGCCGCATTCCTGACGCGGTTCAAAGCGCATCTCGGCTTGGTCGAGAAGGCGATGGGCGGGCTTCTGGTCTTGACCGGCATCGCGTTTCTGACCGGCACGGTGAGCGAAGTCAGCTATTGGCTGCTCGACGTTTTTCCGGCGCTTGGCAAGATCGGCTAGCGTGGCCCTGGGGGCCGACCTCTGATGGAGATCATGATGCTAAATCGTCGCCAAGTCGCGGCTACGGGGCTCCTCCTCGCGGGAGGTTTTGTTGAGCCCGTGCTTGCCCAATCGAACGCGTCGCCGCAATCGCTCGCAGAGCGGTTCGCGGCAACATTGAGTGCACACGATATCGATGGCTTCGCCGCGCTTTTCGCCGAGGACTATATCAATCATCAAGTCAGCGCAGCTGCGCCACCGCCGCCTGCGAATGTCAGCCCAAAACAAGGAACCGTCGCGTTTTTCAAGGCGCGGTTGACTGGGCTGCCGGATCTAAAAGTAGCGATTGAAGCGATGGTCGCCGACAAGGACCACGTTGCGGCAAGCTTCGTCTATACCGGCACGCACAATGGTCTCTATTTCGGGGTCGCGCCAACCGGCAAGACGTTACGCTTTACTTCCTGCGATATTTTCCGCGTGCAGGGCGATCATATCGCGGAGCATTGGGGCATGGGCGACATCGCCGGCGTGCTGGCGCAATTGCGCGGCTGATTGCGCAAGAGGCCCGCTGCCAAGAGAAGTCGGCTGTCGGCTCAACGGCCGCGCCGCCACCCTACATCTTCGTGCAGTCGGAATTCGGGCACTGCGCATAAGTGACCCGCCCGCTCGGGTCCTTCTTCCACAGATACATCACGTAATCGAGCTTGGTCAGGTCGCCTTTCTTATCGAAGGACAAGGGGCCGAGCACGGTCTTGAACACCATGCCGGAATGCATCTTGTCGGCGACCTTCTTCGGATCGAGCGACTGCGCGGCTTCGGCCGCTTGTTTGAAGACCTGCACGCCGGCATAGCTGTAAAGCGTATAGGCTTCCGGCTCGAAATTCTTGGCGCGGAATTCCGCGACCACGGCCTTGGCGTCGGGATTGTTGCGCGGATCGGGACCATAGGTCATCAGCGAGCCCTCGACGCCCGGCCCACCGACCGAGGCGAATTCATCCGACGTGATGCCGTCGCCGCCCATCAGCGGCGCGGTGACGCCCTGGTCGCGCATCTGCCGCACGATCAATCCGCCTTCGGTATAGAGGCCGCCGAAATAGACGAGGTCGGCGCCGGATTGTTTGATCTTCGACACCAGCGCCGAATAATCCTTCTCGCCGGTATTGATGCCCTCATAGAGCACTTCGGTCATGCCGCCGGCATTGATGGTTTTTTTGGTCTGGTCGGCGAGGCCCTTGCCGTAAGTGGTCTTGTCGTGGACCACCGCGATCTTCTTGCCCTTGAAGTGAGCGAGGATGTAGTCGCCGGCGACCTTGCCTTGCTGATCGTCGCGGCCGCAATCGCGGAACATGTTCCACATGCCGCGCTCGGTCACCATCGGATTGGTCGAGGCCGGCGTGATCTCGAGGATGCCGTTTTCCTGATAGACTTCCGAGGACGGCATGGTGACGCCGGAATTGTAGTGGCCGATGACGAATTTCACGCCGCTGCCGGCGAAATTATTGGCGACCGATACGCCTTGCTTCGGATCGGAGACGTCGTCGCCGTAAACCGCGACGAGCTTCTTGCCCAATATGCCGCCGGCGGCATTGATGTCGGTGACGGCCTGGTCGACGCCGTTCTTCATCTGCGCGCCGGTGGCGGCGCTTGGCCCGGTGATCGGGCCGCCCATGCCGATCTTGACCTGCGCCTGCGAAGTGCCAGGGCTGGCGAAAGCAAAGACAAGGGCGACGCCGTGCGCGAGGCCGAGCGTGGTGATCCTGTTCATTCGTTTTCCCCTCGTGATGAACGGATAGAAAATCTGGTGGCGCATGATCTTATCCGAAAACCGGTGGCCACTTTTCGGCATCATGCGCGGAAACGAACTTTACGTCAGGCCCGCCTGCGGCGCCAGCGCAACCAGCCCGCAGGCTCCATCAGCCAGCGATATTGCGTAACCATCTGCGCGGCGCGCGAAGCCTGAAAACCCAGAAGGCCGAAGGCGATGCAGAAAGCCGTGTCGACCAGGTAATAATGGAGCGACACCAGCGTGCCGTTGAACACGCTGAAATGAATGAAACGCACGGCGATGCCGAGGATGAAGCCATAGGCGACAACCTGCCACACCGGCCGCCATGTCGTCGCAATCGCGCGCCCGGCGAGCGCGGAAGCACCGCCGCCGAGCACGATAGTGACGAGGATAAAAATCCAAAGCGCATTCTCGTCGAGCAGTTGGACGATCATCCGCTCATCCCGTTTCTCTACCGCCTTCGAGATAGGCGGACTTGATTTCCGGCCGCGCCAACAGCTCGCTGCCGGTGCCCGACAGCGTGATCAGGCCATTGACCATGACATAGCCGCGGTGCGCGAGCATCAGCGCGTGATAGGCATTTTGCTCGACCAAAAAGACAGTGAGGCCGGTTTCGGCATTGAGCTTCTTGATGGCGTCGAAGATCTGCCGCACCACGAGCGGCGCGAGGCCGAGTGAAGGCTCGTCGAGCAATAGCAGTCGCGGCCGCGCCATCAGCGCGCGCGCGATCGCCAGCATCTGCTGCTCGCCGCCGGACAGCGTGCCGCCGCGCTGGGTGAGGCGCTGCTGCAGGCGGGGAAACAGCGCCAGCACGCGATCGAGGTCGGCCGAAAACTCCGACATATCGGCGGTGATCGCGCCCATCTGCAGATTTTCCAGCACCGTCATGCGCGGAAAAATGCGCCGGCCTTCGGGCGACTGCGCCAGGCGCAAATGCGCGATCTCATGCGTCGGCAGTTGCGTGATATCGCGGCCGGCAAATGCGATGGCGCCTTCGCTGGCGCGCGGATTGCCGCAGATCGTCATCATCAAGGTCGACTTGCCGGCGCCGTTGGCGCCGATCAAAGTGACGATCTCGCCCTCATTGACGTCGAGATCGATGCCCTTGAGCGCCATAACGCGGCCGTAGAACGTCTTCACGCCGCGCACCGACAACAGCGGGGACGACGAACTCATAGTCCGACCTCAGCCTCGACCTTGGCGACGTCCTTGTCGGCAACGCCGAGATAGGCGGCAATGACTTTAGTGTCGTCGCGGATTTGCGCCGGCGTGCCGTCGGCGATCTTGACGCCGTAATCGAGCACGACGATGCGGTCGGAAATCTCCATGACCACCGACATGTCGTGCTCGATGAGCAGGATCGAGGCGGCATCCTGGTCGCGGATCGAGAGCAGCAGCGCATTGAGAGCGGCGCTCTCGCGCGGATTGAGGCCGGCGGCCGGCTCGTCGAGGCAAAGCAGGACCGGATCGGTGCACATCGCGCGCGCGATCTCCAGCCGCCGCTGATCGCCATAGGGCAGGTCGCCTGCCGGATCGTCGGCGCGGGGAAGGAGGCCGATGCGGTCGAGCCAATGCCGCGCCTTGTCGATCGCCGCGCGCTCGGCGACGCGATAGGACGGAATGCCGAAAATGCCCAGCAGCGTATAGCCGGACGCGAGCATTAGCCGGTTGTGCTGGGCGACGAGCAGGTTTTCCAGCACCGTCATGCCGGGAAACAGCCGGATATTCTGAAACGTGCGCGCCACGCGTGCGGCATCGGCGACCAGAAAGTCCGGCATGCGCTCGAGAGCAAACAGCGCGCCGTCCGGCCTTTTGATGCTGCGGCGGCCGCTCCCGGTCAGCGCATCGAGGTCGTTCCACAAGGCAGGCGCGCCGTGGCGCAGGCCGATGCGGCCGGTATGCGGCTTGTAGAAGCCGGTGATGCAGTTGAACACCGTGGTCTTGCCGGCGCCGTTCGGGCCGATCAGCGCCGTGATCTCGCTTTGGCGTGCCTGGAAGGACAGATCATCGATGGCGAGGAGACCGCCGAAGCGCATCGTCAGATGCTCGACGGAGAGCAGCATATCGCCAGGCGCCGCCACTAGCCAGTACCTTTCGTAAATTGGCCCTGTTTGAGAAAATCGGCGGCGATGCTCTTGCGCTCCTTCAGGAACACCGAGGGCGTGCGCCGCGTGATCAGGCCGCGCGGACGCCAGCGCATCATCAGCACCATGCCGAGCCCGAACAGCAGCATGCGATATTGCGTCGGATCGAAGTCTTGCCCGAAAATGCTTTTCAGGAAATCGAGCTGGCGCAGAATCTCGGTGCCGCCGATCATGACGATCGCGGCAATGGCGACGCCGATCTGGCTCCCCATGCCGCCGAGCACGACGATCGCAAGGATCGTCGCCGATTCCAGGAAGGTGAACGATTCCGGCGAAATAAAACCTTGCCGCGCGGCGAAGAACGAGCCGGCAAAGCCCGCAAACATCGCACCGATGGCGAAGGCGGTGAGCTTGGTGTTGGTGGTGTTGATGCCGAGCGAGCGGCAGGCGATCTCGTCCTCGCGCAAAGCTTCCCAGGCGCGCCCAACCGGCAGCCTTCGCAGCCGCACGGTGACGAAGGCGGTCAGCAGCGCCAGCGCCAGGATCAGGTAATACAAAAAGACGGTGCGATAGATCGGATAGAATTCAAGGCCAAACCGCGCGGCAAAACCGTCGTCATCGGCGTTGAACGGAATGCCGAAGAAGGTCGGCCGCGGGATGCCGCTGATGCCGGCATAGCCGTTGGTCAGCGCCACAAAGTTGATCAGCACCATGCGGATGATCTCGCCGAAGGCAAGCGTGACGATGGCGAGGTAATCGCCGCGCAGCCGCAGCACCGGGAAGCCAAGCAACAACCCCCAGAACGAGGCGAGACAGCCGGCAAGCGGCAGTAGGATCCAGAACGACAGCCCGAAGGTCTTGGCCAGCAGCGCATAGGAATAGGCGCCGACGGCGTAGAAGGCGACGTAGCCGAGATCGAGCAGCCCGGCGAGGCCGACGACGATATTGAGGCCCCAGCCGAGCATCACGTAGATCAAAATCTGGATGCCGAAATTGTCGATCCAGGTCACCGCGCCGGCGCGCCCGTTCACCGCCAGCACGATCATCGGATAGACGATGACAAAGCCGATGGCGAAAGGGACCAACCAAGCGCCGGCAATCGCCCACCAGTCGAAGCGTGCCGCGGGCGCGGCGACAACCGGCCGCGCCGCGCGCCGTTCGAGCCACGGCGAGATGGAACATGCGTAAGCCAGCCGTCCGAGGCCGATGCAAGCCGTCAGCGCCAGCAGCAGCGGAAAGCGCGTCTGCAGGATCAGGACGTTGCGCACATCGGTGACGGTCTGGAAGCCGACCAGCGGCAGCAACAGCCCAAAGGCAATCAGCGTCGTGAAGCCGGCGTCCTTGAGCGCGGCGATACCGTCGAAGCGCCGGCCCGGCGCGGCGCCGACCGTATTGGACGTTTCCGACATCAGACCTTCTCGACGTCCGGCCGGCCGAACAGGCCTTGCGGCAGGAAGATCAGCGTGATGGCCAGAACGGAAAAGGCCGCGACGTCTTTGTAGTCGATCGATACATAGCCGGACCACATAACCTCGATCAGGCCGACGAGTAACCCGCCGACCACCGCGCCCGGCAACGAGCCGATGCCGCCGAGCACGGCGGCGGTGAAAGCTTTGACGCCGGGGATGAAGCCGTCGGAAAAACTGAGCACGCCATAATTCATCAGATACATGGTGCCGGCAATGGCGGCCAGCGCCGCAGCGATGACAAAGGTCATGGCGACCGTGCGATTGACATCGACGCCGACCAAGGCCGCCATTTTCTGATCCTGCTCGCAGGCGCGCATATTACGGCCGAGCGGTGTCTTGGCGACGACGTACCAGAACACGACGAGGAGCGCCGCCGTCACGCCCCAGATGATGAGCTGCTTATAGGACAGCGCGACCGAAAAGCCGCCGCCGTTGAGCAAGGTGAAATCACCGCGCACCATCGGCGGGATCGCTTTGTTGCGCGGGCCCTGCGCGACCTGGACGAAATTCGACAGGAAGATCGACATGCCGATCGCCGAGATCAGCGGCGCGAGGCGAAACGAGCCGCGCAGCGGCCGATAGGCGACGCGCTCGATGGTCCAGTTCACCAAAGCGGTGAACAGCATGGACACGATCAATACAATGAACAGCGCGAGCGCGATCGAGGTGATGCCAAGCCAGGTGGTCAGGATCAGGAAGGCGATCAGCGCGATGAAGGCCGACACCATGAACACGTCGCCATGGGCGAAGTTCACCATGCCGATGATGCCGTAGACCATCGTATAGCCGATGGCGATCAGGCCGTAGATCGAACCGAGCGTGATGCCGTTGATGAGCTGCTGGACGAAATAGTCCATGCGTCCGCGCGCCTTTCGATTCCGGCTGTTCCCCGTGAAAACTCTAACAGGGGCGCGGAACAGCGGCAACGCTCGGGCGGCCTGGCTGGCCGCAGGCAAAACCTAGGGCGTAGACTCATAAACGCGCGGCCATGTCCGGTTTCGGGGTCAAAGCGGACATCCCCACGTGATCGGGCCGCGGCCGCTAATGACCCATAGCTGCCGCCGCGATCAGCGACCGTCGCGGCAGCTTTCAGAGCAATAGCGGACACGGGGCTAAGCGCTTGTCGCGGCGGCTTGTGACCCATCTCGGACATCGCACCCCTGTACCTCGGTCCAACCTGCACATTGATTGGAGTTAAAATCGGGTTCGTTTAATACAAGCGGCATGGTATAAACGAGCGCAAGTTCCTTTCCAAATGCGACAGGAGCTTACCGTCATGAAAATCAGTCGCGGCATGCTTGCGGGTGTGGCCGTTATCGCACTGAGTTGCGTTTCGGCATCGGCTCAGCAAGTCACGGGTGTTCCAGGTTCGCCCGAAGCCACCACCACCATCCCCGGAAACCAACTTCCGCCGCCCGATCCGCAATTCGGCGGCGTGATCAAAGAGAAAGCTTCGGAGTCAACGCCGTGGTGGCCGCCGCGCGTAGTGCCGCCTAAGAGTGCGCCGAACGTGCTGCTGATCATGACCGACGATGTCGGGTTCGGGGCACCAGGAACCTTCGGCGGCGTCATACCGACGCCCGCGATGGATCGTCTCGCACGGAACGGCTTGCGGTACACGAATTTCCATTCGACAGCTTTGTGCTCACCGTCGAGGGCGGCGATTATCACCGGACGCAACCATCACTCGGTGGGCTTCGGGGTGGTTGGCGAAATAGCCACAGGATTTCCGGGTTACGACTCAATCATCCCGCTCGACAAGGGCACCATCGGGACAATCCTGAAGGAGAACGGATACGCCACCGCGTGGTTCGGCAAGGATCACAACACGCCCTCTTACCAGTCGAGCCAGGCCGGGCCATTCAATCAATGGCCCAACGGGATGGGCTTCGATTATTTCTACGGCTTTGTCGGCGGCGACGCCAGTCAGTGGCAACCGAACCTGTTCCGTAACACGACCGCGATTTATCCTTTCCAAGGCAATCCGAGCTGGAACCTGGAAACTGCGATGGCTGACGAGGCCATCCAGTACATGAAGCAGCTCAAGGAGATCGCGCCCAGCAAGCCTTGGTTCGTCTATTACGTGCCCGGCGCCACCCATGCACCTCATCATCCGACGCCCGATTGGATCGACAAGATCAGCGCTATGCATCTCTTTGATGGGGGCTGGAACGAGGTGCGCGAGACCATTTTCGCCAACCAAAAGCGCTTGGGCATCATGCCCGAAACGGCCCAGTTGACACCGTGGCCGAAAGAACTGCCGCAGTGGGATTCCCTCAGTTTGTTGGAGAAGAAGCTCTTCATCAAGCAGGCGGATATCTATGGAGCCTATCTCGCCTACGCGGACAATGAGATCGGCCGGGTCATCCAAGAGGTGCAGGACCTCGGCGAACTCGACAACACTCTGATCATCTATATCAGCGGCGATAACGGCGCGAGCGCCGAAGGCATGCTCAACGGAACGCCAAACGAGTTCACTACTTTCAATGGCATTGCCGTGCCGGTGAAGGCCCAGTACCTCTGGTACCCGTTCTGGGGATCCGACAAGACGTTTCCACTCTTTGCGGCAGAATGGGCGTGGGCCATGGACACCCCGTTCAAGTGGGTGAAGCAGGTGGCGTCGCACTTCGGCGGGACGGCACAGGGTATGGTCATGTCCTGGCCCGGCCACATCGCTGACGCGGGCGGCATCCGTCGTCAGTTTTCCCACCTCATCGACATCGTGCCAACTATCCTCGAAGCGACCGGCATTCCGGCGCCCGATATGATCGACGGTATCAAGCAGGAGCCCATCGAAGGCACGAGCATGGCGTACACGTGGGACAAGGCGAACGCCGACGCCCCAACTCGACACACAACGCAGTACTTCGAGATGCTCGGCAATCGCGCCATCTATCACGGCGGCTGGGTGGCAGGCACGACGCCGGTCACGCTGCCCTGGGAGCTGAGCACCGCCCCGCCTCCGGATGTGATCACCGGCTACAAGTGGGAGCTTTACAACGTTCAGGAGGACCCTACCGAGTTCAACGACCTGGCCGACAAGATGCCGGATAAGCTCAAGGAGATGCAGGACCTCTTCTATTCCGAGGCGAAGAAGTATGACGTGCTGCCGCTCGACAACTCGTCTCTTGCGCGTTGGAATACGCCGCGCCCTAGCCTCACCGCGGGACAAACGGTCTTCACTTATTCGGGCGAACTGACCGGCGTGCCGGCCAGCGCCGCCCCGGATATTCTGGACAAGTCCTATACCATCACCGCCGAGGTCGAGATCCCGGCGGGCGGTGCGGAAGGTATGATCGTTACCCAAGGTGGGCGCTTCGGCGGCTATGGACTTTTCCTGAGCAAAGGTGTGGCGGGCGTTCGCGCAAGCAAGCCGGTATTTCTCTACAACCTGCTTAACCTCAAGCGCACGATTTGGTCAGGACCCGCGTTGGGCGCCGGCAAGCACACCATTGTCTTCGACTTTAAGTCCGATGGTCCAGGTTTGGGTAAGGGAGGGACGGGCGTGCTCTCCGTGGACGGCAAGGAAGTGGCCAGGAATTCCATGGAACATACCACCCCGATCACGTTCCCGGAGGACGAAACTTTCGACATCGGCGAGGACACCCGGACACCGGTCGCGATGCTGGAATATCGCTACGATGTTCCATTCAAGTTCACCGGCAAGATCAACAAGCTGACGTTCAAGCTTGAACCGTGGCCCAAGGAAACATCGGAGCCCACGGCGGAACTGGGGCCGATGGCAGCGCCGGAGCCTGATCCTATTGAAGCACCGAAGCGCTAGCAGCTTCCATCTTCCAGCCATAGCCAAGCTAACGCCGAAACAGTTCATCAACGCGTGGGATGGGTTGAACTCTTGCAAAACCTATCATTAAACGGTCTCCAATCGGCTTACTCCCGACACTCGTTGACGGGCGGAGCCTTGCCGTTGAGCAGGACCGCCAAAGCCTGAGCCGTGCCAATCGGAGCACCGACATAGATCGTTGAACCTGTCTTGCTGGTAGCGGTGGCGGCTTTGCAGTATCGGAAGAAGGACTTGTCGCAAGGATAGGGCCCGAGGATTTGATAGCCTTGCGCGTCGTCGCCGGTCTTGGCCTGAGTGACAGGACAGGAACAAATGATTTGTCCCTTCCGCACTGGTTTGTCGAAGCCCGGGAACGTCGTATCTTCGGTGCTCTTGAAGCATATTCCGCCGTCGCACTGGGCGTAGGCGCCAGAGCCGTTGCCCGAGCAGGTGTAGACCGCGCCACCTCCCTGCGGCGAAGCAATCGACTCAGGCAGACTGTAGGTGCTGATCATGTATTTGTTGTCGGCGCCTGCGGCGTTGACCGAGCAGACGTCCTCATCCTTGCCCATCGAAAACGGCAGGCTGATGCTGTCGCCGTGCTTCACGTCGCACTGACAGTAGGCGACGCCGTCATACACATTGCAGCGCGCCGCAGCACAAAGTGCATAAGTCTGGTTTTTGCAAACCTTGAATGATTGGCCGGCCATCTTGTCGAGGACCTTGTCGATGCAACCCTTCGAGAGCTGGCCCATCTTGTCTTGAATACAGGCTTTTACCCGTCCGATGTCGGGCAGCACGCCCGAGCAGAGGCTCCATACATCGCTGCCGCACGCTTTGATGATCCCCAAATCCTGCTCCAAACTGTCTTCGGCGATGGAGGGCGCAACCACGCCCGGCATCAACATGAGCGCAACGGATAACCCTGTCCCGATCAACCACGCCTTTGCAGTCCTCTTCAAACCGTCCGACATTGCTTTTTTCATTTGCTGTTCCTTTCGCGAACCCTCCCCGTGACACTCGAATAAACGATCCTCTCTGGCGTCTTGTCCAAAGGCTCTTTCGCCAGCCGCCCATGCGTCATTCCGCCGCCCGCCGGTTCATCCAAGCGCGCGTCAGCAGGATCGTAAGGATGAAGTGGGTCGCGGCGGCTGGCCAAAGCAGCACGCCAACGTTCACTCCGCGAATGCCGACGTAGATAAGATAGGCGGTGGCGAGCAGGCTCAGCGCGATAAGCGGCGCAAGCGCCTGTCGGTCTTCGCCCTCGAACGCGCGCGGCCAGCACCCGAGAGCGAGACACAGCATCACTAAGCCGGAAATCCCGCTGACGAGATTTCCGGGCGCGTTCATCTCCGACCCAAACAGCAGCCTGGCAAGCAAGGACGGCGCAACGACCAAACCAGCGCCCGTGACAACCTCAAGGCCGGCCGCGACCGCAGCGACCCACGTTGTCTGAGACGGCGTGCCACTCAGCATTGGGAGGTACTCCCAACTGTGATCCCCGTTACCCTATCACAGGCGGCCCGATCCTTTTTGACGTGGATCAAGCGCTTTATGTCCGTTATTGGTGCTGTGGACGGCTCCTCCACCCGGCACGTGAGTGCCATGGATGTGGGCGCTGCTGAGGCTCCCACGATTTGGAGGAGCTAATTATGCAAACGGTCACGACAATCGGTCTGGACATCGCGAAGTCGGTCTTTCAGGTCCACGGCGTTGATGCTGCCGGCCAGGTGGTCATCCGGCGCCAGATCAAGCGGCGCTATGTTTTGGCGTTCTTCCAAAAGCTACCACCGTGCCTGGTCGGCATCGAGGCTTGCGCGTCGGCACACCATTGGTCGCGCGAACTGCAGGCGCTTGGCCACACTGTGCGCCTGATGCCGCCGGCCTACGTGAAGCCCTATGTGAAGCGGCATAAGAACGATGCCACCGACGCCGAGGCGATCTGTGAGGCGGTCACCAGGCCCAATATGCGGTTCGTCGCGACCAAGACAGAAGAGCAACAGAGCTGCCTGACGCTGCACCGTACACGGCACTTGTTCATCCGCCAGCAGACCTCGGTGATCAACGTCATCCGCGCTCTTCTGGCGGAGTTCGGGATCGTCGCGCCGGTCGGACGCAATGGTGTCGAACAGCTGCTTGCGGTCGCCGCCGATGCCAGTGACCAGCGGCTGCCCGAGGTTGCGCGTGCTTGTGTGATCGCTCTCGGCGCCCAACTGCAGATGCTAAAGGCTCAAATCCTACAGTTCGATCGGATGATCATGGCCTGGCACCGGTCCAGTGAAGCAAGCCGGCGCCTCGACGACATACCGGGCGTCGGTCCGGCGCTCGCGACTGCCCTGGTTGCCAGCATCGCTGATCCGAAGGTGTTCCGATCAGGAAGGGACTTCTCGGCCTGGATCGGGCTTGTCCCCAAGCAGAACTCGAGCGGAGGCAAAGACAGGCTCGGCAATATCAGCAAACGCGGCGATCGCTATCTGCGCAGCCTGTTCACGACCGGCGCGCTTGCCGTCATTCGCTACGCCAAAATCCATGGCGCCAAGCACCGGCCTTGGCTCACAGCATTATTGACGCGGCGCCCCACCAAGGTTGCGGCCATTGCGCTCGCCAACAAGATCGCACGGATGGCGTGGGCGATCATGGCCAGGGGTGAACGTTATAAGGAACCGGCCGCGCTCGCGGCTTGAACGAGATCACACCGGGCATCCGGCGTGATGTGAAGGTTGGGAGGGCGAACAGCACGTAATGCAGAGCCGGTCGATCCGGCGATCAGGACAACCCACTAGGGCCACAGCATTGTCGAATGCGAGCTATTGACCGGGACCTGATCCGCGGAGGGCATTATGGCCAGCGGTCATGTGAACCGCACTCAAAGGCCGAACACATGGCTGCACCGACCAATGCTGCACTCGTGAGAAAAGCCTTGCCAACTCGGAGCCGTCCACACATGGCCCTTAGCTACCGCGCCAGGCGGTAGCCGTCGCGGCGGCTTTCGGGGGCAAAGCGGACATCGACCAACTTTCGGCCATCGAACTCAATTTATAAGTACGCGCCCCAAGTTCGGACTTCTGCCGTTCGAAGCAATTCGATCGCTTCCTTAAGTGCGGCAATGGCCTCTTCTTTAGCCGTTCCGGAAAACTTGTTAGGGTCGATCAAGAGCTGGAGACCGGCGCGATTCACCGCAATCATTCGCCCTAGCGCCTCCCGATCGTTGTGGAGACCCGTGACCGCATATACCTGAATCGGACGCGAGAACCCTTTGTATTGGATCGTATCGTGGGTCTCAGTTCGCACTGCGCCTTCGACTAGGGACCGGGTTTCACTATCGATGAGAATTGCACCTCGTTCAGCGCCCTGCTGCAGCCGTGCAGCCAGATTTACTGCATGGCCGATAACCGTATAGTCGAGTCGGTCTTCGCTCCCGAAATTGCCTACCGTGCAGTAACCAGTGGTAATGCCAATACGCAACTCGAATGTCTTTTCGAGACCTCTGCCGCGCCATATCGCGCCCAACTCCTGCATTCGACGCTGCATGGCTATGGCCATCCGTGCGCAAGCGATTGCATCGGCGCTTGCGCCACGTGATACCGGATCTCCGAAGAAAGCCAGAATTGCGTCGCCGATGAATTTGCCCACCGTTGCACCATACTCCAGCGCGATTTTGGACATTTCCGTAAGATATTGATTAAGCAAGTGGGTTAGCTCTTCGGATTGCAGCGCTTCGACCGTGTCGGTGAAGCCAGCGATATCCGAAAAGAAGACCGTGAGCTTCTTACGCTTGGGCGCAATCTCGACATCTTGTTCCCCAGCGAAGATCGATTTGTAGATTTGTGGCGGCAAATATTTCGCCAACTTGGATGAAAGCGACTCAAGCATGGCTGTCTTGGAGGCGAGCTCCGCCTCGCGGCGCTTGACCTCGGTGATATCCGTGTAGACGGAGGCAGTGCCGCCGTCGGTTGTGCGATGCTCGCTGATCTTTAGCCACAGCCCGTCAGCGAGGTACTGTTCGACCGCGCCGCCAGGATTGCGACGCAGGGCTTTGCGACGGTTGATGTGCGCTTCCATTTCTGAGGCTTTGAATAGTGGAAACATACCCTCCGCGTGCGCCGCGCGCATGATGTCCCACAATAACGCGCCAGGTTTGACCATTTCGCCGATGGCTGGTGAGCCAGCATCAATAAAGAAACGACGGTAACGCGAGTTGCAAATGACAATTCGATCCTCGGCATCAAAAAGTACGAGGCCCTCCGACATGGACTCCAGGGCATCGGTAAGTTGCTGGCGCGCCCTTTCTGCCGCTTGGCTCACGGCAATAAGCTTGAACTCGGCAAGTTTGCGTCGCGTAATATCACGGACGGCTCCAATCAACCGGATCGCCCGACCATTTTCTCCGCGCATACACCGCGCGCTATCGGCCACCCAGAAATAATCGCCGGAGCCCCGACGGACACGGTACTCGCAATTCAATCGTTCGGTCTCGCCCTTGAAGTGCTCTGCAATCGCCCCTTTGTAGGTCGCGAGATCATCGGGATGGACGTGTTCTGCCCACTTGTAGCTTGTGAGCTCCACGATGCCGAGGATCGATTTCAGCCGGTCAGATAGATAGATCGCATTCGTGACGACGTTCCAGTCATCAATTCCTTCGGTCATCGCGTCGGTGACGAGACCGAGTCGCTCTTCTGTAATGCGTAAGGGATCGGCACGCGCGGATGCTCGCGCTGGAAGGCTCTTCTCAGTTCGTTTGCGTTTGTTCATCGCCTCCCTCGCTTGTCGGTGAGGGACGATAACACAACCCACAATATGGGCTGGGTCAACACCGTCGCCGACCGTGCAGGGAAATGGACTGTCCGCTCTCGCCCGTGCCGACAAGGGCATCTAATGAAGATGTCATTTACTGCGGTGCAGGAGTCCGTTCCTGGCCCAAAGCGGCCGCGCCAGGCGGTAATTTCCGCGGCAGCTTTTGGGGGCAAAGCGGACGCGAATCTGAATGCGTGTCGCGGCAGCTAATGACCCAAAGCCGACGTCGGCGTGCGCCCCCTGGGTATGGACGCGTTCACTCGTGCGCAATATGAATGGGGCTGTGGTCTGCCGCGGCGCTCACATTCGTCGCGTCGCTAAGGCAGGCGACGAATATCGTTCGTTCAATGACGCTGCGCCGGGTGGGTTGGCTTTCCGATTTGATGCCGCCCTGCAAAAGTGTCGATATCGGGAATCTGGTCATGACCGACAATAAGCCGGCCGCAGACGTTACCAAGGATTGGCACGCAACGCAGGCCCAGAAGTCCGCTGCCACGCGTCTCCGTCTTTTCGCCGCGCTCTCGTGGATCCTTGCCATTGGCGGCCAGATCGCCGGGGTTGTCTTGCTCTACCAGCACAAGTTCGACCACGGAAACCTGCCGCTGCTGATCGGCATTCTGGTCGGGATCGCGATTTTCGCAATCGCCGGCAACTTGCTGTGGAAGGCGGCCAACAGGCACGATCCGGCGCGCGCATCCGACAGGTTCAGGTTCTTCTTTCAAAACCAGCTCGGCGCGATCATCACGCTGATTGCCTTCTTGCCCCTAGTTTTCCTGATCTTGACCGACAAGGACATGGATCCGCAGACCAAGAAGGTTGCCGGCGGCATCGGCGTCGTGCTGGCCGTGATCGCGACGCTGTTCGGGGTCAGCTTCAAACCCCCGTCGGTCGAGCAGTACACCCAGGACATGAACACGTGCGCGGCCCAGATTAAGGCGGGGCAGCCGACCACAGCCTGTTCCCCCGATGTCGCCGCCCAGGCGCAGGAGATCGCCACGGACTCCGCCGCGGTGGCCGCGGCGACGAAGGATGCGGAACACCCCGCTGGTCGGGATATCGTGTACTGGATCGCGCCGGAAAACGGAGCCAAGAAGTCCGAGACGCCGCATGTCTTCCACCTCTGCGCAGCCGTGAGTCCGCTGAGGGACAAGACCGTGAATAGCGGCTCCGTAACGGAGGCCTACGCACAGAACGCCATCCGGATCACGAAGCAGATCGAGATGGAACAGAAGCAGTGCGGATTCTCGGTCTCCCAATGAATCCTCAAGGGCGCCAAGCCTGCCGACCTGCCGGTCGTGCAGTCCTCGAAGTTCGAGCTGGTGATCAACGCTGAAACCGGCCGGTTGCCCGGCCTGGCGGTACCGCCGACGCTAATCGCCATCGCCGACGAGGTGATCGACTAAGCGAACAACCCACTTCATTTGCTGCATCTGCTCACGGCCGCTTGTGGCCCAAAGCGGACATCGCACGTGCATCGTGAGCCATGTCCGCTTTCGGGGTAAAGCGGACACGACCTCCGTTAGGCGGCGCGGCAG
>CAVVCW010000017.1:0-31091 GCA_963746715.1 uncultured Alphaproteobacteria bacterium
CTGTTTTGGGTACAGCAGGTCGCAGGTTCGAATCCTGCTGCCCCGACCATTCTCTCCCATCGCGTGACGTCCAATTCGACAAATTGGCAATGATTTTGACGCTATCTTGCGGCATAGTGCCGGTCTAACTGCAACAGAGATCACAGCCGTCCATGACCGCCCGCATCTACAAGCCGGCTCGCACCGCGACGCAATCCGGCACCGCCAAGACCAAGGAATGGGTGCTCGATTACGCGCCGGAACAGGCCCCGGTGATCCATCCGCTGATGGGCTGGACCAGCTCTGGCGACATGAAGCAGCAGATCCGCTTGCAGTTCGACACCAAGGAAGAAGCCATCGCTTATTGCGAGCGCGACGGCATCGCCTACGAGGTGTTCGATACCTCGCCGCACAAGTTTTCCCGCATGTCCTATTCCGACAATTTCGCCTACACGCGGCGCGGCGCGTGGACGCACTGAGCTTGCGCCAGAGCGAGACGGCGCGGGGCAGGGAAGCCGATACGGCCTGAACCTGTCTTGCTCTAAGCAGTCCGCCTCGTGCGCGCGCTTTCGGCGCGCTGGCGCAACAGCGCGACGAAGCGTTCTTCCGGCATCGGTTGGCCGAGCAGAAAGCCCTGGCCGTAATCACAGCCCATGCTGACCAGTGCGAGCGCATCGGATGCCCGCTCGATGCCGACGCCGACCGCAAGGCTGCCAAAACTGTGCGCGATATCGATCGCGGCCTTGCACAGCGGGGCGCTCGCGCTATCGGTGCCACAGCCGGTGACGAAGCTGCGGTCGAGCTTGAGTTCGGCAAAGGGCAGTTCGGTGAGCCGCATCACCGCGGAATAGTCGCGGCCGAAATCGTCGATGGCGAGCTTGACGTCGAGCGGCGCGAGCCGCTCGGCGATGTCGCGCGCCAGTTCGAAATCGTTGACGGCCTGTTCTTCGCTGACGTCGATGAGGAGGCCCGGCCAGCGCTCGAAGCGCGGCTGGTAGCTCCGCACGATGTCGACCAGCGCGATTTTCCGCAGTGCATTGACCGGCATGTTCACCGCCATGCGCAGGTTGACGCCGAGCTTGGAGAAATTGATGCTCGCCGTGAGCGCCTCGCCAAGCGCGAGCTCGGACAGGGCGATCAGGTTTTGCTCGGTCGCCGCCGGGATGAAAGCTTCGGGCATCAGCACGCCGTGCTCGGGATGGCGGGCCCGCGCAAAAGCCTCGACGCCGACGAGCTGCTTCTTGCGGAGATCGATTTTCGGCTGATACCAGAATTCGATCCAGTGTTTGGCGAGAGCTTCGCCGAGATCGACACGGCCCGCGAGCGCGGGACGCTGACCGAGTTTTTGATCTTGCAGCATTTTTACGATGACACTCGTCTCGAACGGCTTCATCAATACCGGCAACAAGTGCAGGTGTTGTTGTTGGCCGATGGCTTGGATCTGGGTGAGGTGCTTTACGCCGCGGCTTAAGGTGAGTTGCACGGGACCGCGATAGCCCGCGGCGCCGAGCGCCGCCAGGCATTCGGCGGCCTCGCTGGTTTCCGGTCTGACGTCGAGAAAGACGATGTCCGGCATTCGCTGCGCGAGCACGGCGCGCAGGGTATGGCTATCGGCGAATTCTTCGGTGTCGATGCTGCTGCCTTGCAAGACCAGGGACAAGAACTGGCGGATGCTCGCATCGCCATCGATGACGAAGCAGAGCTGCGGGCGTGCACCGGTCCGCTCGATCGTCGGCGCCGGGCCGATGGCGGGGCCGCGTGCCGGATTGCGCGAGGGGGCGCGGTTTCCCGCTAAATCAGGCTCGACGGGCGCACGCGCAGGCTTTGCGCCCGCAGGCAGAGCGCCTGTGAGTTTGGGACTGGCCACCATATGTCCGGACGTTCCCCATCAGACCGATCGGACACACCATTAACGAAAATGTTTAATCCGCCGTTGCGGTGCGGTTCCGGCGCGCCCCTGGATTTATGCCGGCTTTACATCTATGCGCAGACCCGAGGTCTCGCACATAAGCTATGATTTTAATGGGGTGAAGCCGGCTTTGAGAGCGACGTGAGCGATGGTATCGAGGTGATAACGCTGCACCGGCCGGGAAAAAAACCGGCACGGGCAAAAAGATTTTGCGGGAAATTGGGGAAACGATGATGCCGACCGAAAAGACCTCTGCAAAACTTAATCGCCGCAAATTTCTCGCCACGGCGGCGATCGCCGGCGCAGCCGGCGGCGTGGCCACTGCCGCGCTCGCCGAGACTGCAACCGCGGCGCAGCCGCAAGCGCGCTTGCCGTCGGCGCTGCCGCCGAACGCTCATGTCGCAGCGGCCGAGAGCGGCACGCCGCAGGCTCCGGCAGCGTCGCCCGAGAGCGGCCCGCCCGGTTCGGATTTCATGGTCGACGTCATCAAGTCGCTCGACATCAAATACTTGCCGGCCAATCCGGCTTCGAGCTATCGCGGCATTCATGAATCGCTGATCAACTACGGCAAGAACACGATGCCGGAATTCCTCACCTGCATGCACGAGGAATCGAGCGTCGCCATGTGCCACGGCTACTTCAAGGCGACCGGCAAGCCGCTGATGACTTTGGTGCACGGCGTGGTCGGCCTGCAGCACGCCACCATGTCCGTCTATAATGCCTGGTGCGACCGCGTTCCCGTCATCATCCTCGGCGGCAACGACATGGACGCCGCGCACCGCGCGCCGGGGGTGCCGACCTTCCACTCCGCGCAGGACATCAATGCGATCGTACGCGACTACACCAAATGGGACGACACGCCGGTGTCGGCGCAGCATTTCGCGGAAAGCTTTGTCCGCATGTACAAGATCGCGACCACGCCGCCCTATGGCCCGGTGATGATGTCGCTCGACGGCGGGCTGCAGACCGATCCGGTCCGCGATTTCGGCCAGCCGCTCTACATTCCGAAGTTCTTCGCCGCGGCGCCGCCGCAGGGCGATCTCGCCGCGGTGAAGGAAGCGGCAAAACTTCTCGCCAATGCCGAGCGGCCGGTGATCGTCGTCGATCGCGCGGCGCGCACGCAGAACGGCGTCGATCTTCTGATCCAACTCGCCGAGCTCCTGCAAGCCCCGGTCGTCGACCAGGGCAACCGCATGAACTTCCCCAACACGCATTATCTCAATCGGCCGGCGAATGTGATCCCGCAGGCCGATGTCATCATCGGCATGGAATTGTCGGACTATTGGGGCACGGTGAACGGCTTCGTCGACAACGGCAATGACGGCTGGGGCCACAGCGCCACCAAGATCAAGCCGGGCACCAAGCTGATCAGCATCAGCGGCGTCGATCTTCTTACCAAGTCGAACTACCAGGACTTCCAGCAATTCCAGAGCATCGACATTTCGATGCCGGGCGATGCGGAAGCGACGCTGCCGTCACTGATCGAAGCGGTGAAGTCCGCCATCGGCAACGATCGCAAAGACGCAATCGGCAAGCGCGGCGACGGCATCCGCCAGGCGCACTTGAAAGGACTGCAAGCCACCAAGGAAGCGGCTGCCATCGCCTGGGACGCCGTGCCGATTTCGAGCGCGCGGTTGTTGATGGAAACCTATGCCCAGATCAAGGATGAAGACTGGTCGTTGGTCTCGACCTCCGGCAATACCAGCAACTGGGCCAACCGGCTGTGGCCGATGGAGAAGCACTATCGGTGGCTCGGCTGGTCGGGCGGCTATGGCGTGGGCTATGGCGCGCCGGCTTCGATCGGCGCCGCTCTCGGCAACCGCGATCAAGGCCGGTTCTCGGTCTCGATCCAGTCCGACGGCGACTTGATGTATGCGCCGGGCGTGCTGTGGACCGCGGCGCGCCACAAGATCCCGTTGCTCGCGGTGATGCACAACAATCGCGGCTATCACCAGGAGGTCATGCACATCCAACGCATGTCGAACTTCCGCAACCGCGTTGCCAATATCGGCAATGACCTGGCGCCGATCGGCACCAGCATCATGAATCCCGATATTCAGTATCATGAGCTGGCGAAATCGATGGGCTGGTGGGCGAAGGGGCCGATCACCGATCCGGCCGATCTCGGACCCGCGATCAAGGAAGCAGTCGCCGTGGTCAAGACCGGCCAGCCGGCGCTGGTCAATGTTGTGACGCAGCCGCGGTAAGGGGCAGGGTGAGGGGAATGGCAATGCGCTTTTCGAGTTCGCGTTCGATGAAACTAAGACTGGCGGCGCTCGCAGTTGCGGCGGCGGCAAGTTTTGCGGCGGCAAACATCGCCGTCGCGGCTGATGCCGATAAGGGCAAGATCGCCTTCACCACACACGGCTGCTGGCAATGTCACGGTTTTGAAGGCCAGGGCTCGGTTGCGACCAGCAACGGCCGGGTGATTGCGCGCACGCAATTGCCGCTCGATGCGTTCAAGGCCTTCGTGCGCACGACCAACGGCGCCATGCCGCCGTTCCGGCCCGCGGTGCTGAGCGACGACGAACTCGACGATATCTACGCTTATCTGCAATCGCGGCCGCAGCCCAAAGCGGTGAGCGACATCCCGCTGCTCAACAACGCGCGCACGCAGTAACGAGCCGCTGCGCCTTAATTCGATTCAATTGAACCGGATTAAGGCCCAGATTTTTCATCGCGCATGATCTTTTCCGAAAACCGGAAGCCCACTTTTCGCGATCATGCTCGTTACCAGGTGTTGCACGATCAGGTCTTCCACGATCAGGTCTTACACGATGTCGTGACCGCCGCGTGCGCCGCCGTGGCGGTGATTGTGATTGGCCCGGCATGGCCTGACCGCCGTAAAACGGTCGGGCGCCGCGGCGTTGTCACCATGGCGCGTCGCACCTCGTGCGCATACATAAAGCGCGAGAAAATGCGTTCCGAATTTTTGAGGGGACGATAATGGCCAAGTCGAAAAATACCCAAGCCAAAAATACCCAAACCAAGAGTGAAGCCGCGTGCCGAGCGAAGACCGGTCGCCGCTTCGGTTTACTGGCCGCGCCGCTTCTCGGCGCGCTGATGCTGATCCCGTTCTTCGGCTTCTTCGTGAGCCGGGTGAATGCGGCGGAGCCGGCGGTTGAAATCCCGGCGCCTGCGCTCGACCAGACTTTGCCGGCCGGTTCAGGCTTGCAGACCGTCGTATTGGCCGGCGGCTGCTTCTGGGGCGTGCAGGCCGTGTTTGCCCATACCAAGGGCGTGACGCAGGCGGTGTCGGGCTATGCCGGCGGCAAAAAAGAGACCGCGCATTACGAGGATGTCGGCACCGGCCGCACCGGGCACGCCGAGTCGGAAGAGGTGACCTTCGATCCGCAGCAGATCTCGCTCGGCAAAATCCTGCGGATCTATTTCTCCGTCGCCCATAACCCGACCGAGCTGAACTATCAGGGTCCGGATTCCGGCACCCAATATCGGTCGGCGATCTTCTACGCCAATGACGAGCAGAAGCAGGTTGCGGCCGCCTATATCGCCCAGCTCGACAAGACCAAGCTGTTCGGCGATCCGATCGTGACCAAGCTCGAGCCGCTGACGGGATTCTATCCGGCCGAGGATTATCACCAGGACTTCGCGGTGACCCACCCGAACTATCCGTACATCGTTTTCAACGATGCCCCGAAAGTGGACAACCTCAAGCGGCTGTTCCCCGACCTTTACCGCGCGACGCCGGTTACCGTATTGGCCTCCAACAAGCCCAGCGAGTAGGGCCTGTTTCTCCGGCTTTTTCCTGAGGTCTATCTGTTGCAAACGGGCGCATCACCACGCCCGTTTTTCGTTGCACTGCACCAAAAAACCGCCACGCACTTATTAACGGCGCGACCATAGGCCTATAGCCAGTGCTCCGCCGGTGCGTGTATTGTCGGTTTCAGGAGGCGAGCCGGAAGAGTTCGTCCCGTTGGATAAGAGCAATTGGGGAGAAAAACGCCATGGCAATGGCTGCTGCAACGACCGCGGCGCTGCCCGACGCGGAACATAGTGCGCAACTGCGCAAGGCCGTGATCGCGTCCACGATCGGCACTGCGATCGAGTGGTACGACTTCTTTCTGTATGGCACGGCGGCCGGCCTGGTTTTCGGCAAGCTGTTCTTTCCGAATCAAGATCCGTTGTCGGCGACGCTGCTCGCCTTCGGAACCTATTTCATCGGCTTCGTCGGCCGCCCGATTGGCGCTGCGATTTTCGGCCATTACGGTGATCGCATCGGCCGCAAGGCGACCCTGATTGCCACGCTGCTGTGTATGGGGCTGGCGACCTTCGCCATTGCCTTCGTGCCGACCTACGAATCGATCGGCATCTGGGGCGCGGTTCTCCTGACAGTGCTGCGGGCCGTCCAGGGCATCGGAGTTGGTGGCGAGTGGGGCGGCTCCATCCTCCTGTCGATGGAATGGTCGCGCACGCACAGCCAGCGCGGTCTCGTGGCGTCGTGGCCGCAATTCGGCGTCCCTTGCGGATTGCTTCTGTCAACTCTAGCGGTGGCCATATTCAGCTCATGGTCCGGTGACCAATTCCTGGTTTGGGGATGGCGCATTCCTTTTGCGCTTTCGATCATCCTTGTTGGCATTGGCCTATGGATCCGGCTTGGCATCCTGGAGACGCCGGTGTTCCAGAAGCTCTTGGACACGAAAAAGATCGAGAAGGCCCCGATCCTCGAGGTGATCAAGAAGCAGCCGAAAGAGATCATCCTTTCGGCGCTGCTGCGGATGTCCGAACAGGCGCCGTTCTATATCTTCACGGCGTTCATTTTCGCCTACGCGGTCGGCACGCTGCACATGTCGCGGAACCTCATTCTTGGGGCCGTGATGGTGGCGGCCTGCGTTTCCTTCGTCACCATCCCGCTGTGCGGCCATATCTCCGATAAGATCGGCCGCAAGAACATGTACCTGATCGGCGTCGTGACCATGGGCCTGTTCGGGTTCCTGTATTTCGGCATGGTCGACACGGCGATCCCGTCGGCGGTGTTCATCGCCATCGTGCTGTCGCTGATCCCGCACGATATGCAGTACGGGCCGCAGGCGGCGCTGATCGCGGAATCGTTCACGCCGCGGCTGCGCTACAGCGGCGCCTCGCTCGGCTATCAGCTCGCCTCGCTCATCGCCGGCGGCCCCGCGCCGCTCATCGCGACGGCGCTGTTTGCGGCCTATCACACCGGCTACGCGATCGCGATCTATATCGCGGCGTGTGCGCTGGTCAGCCTGGTTTCGGCGGCGCTGATGCCGGACTATACCGGCAAGGATATTTCCGCCGAATACGATGCGACCATAGTGCCCGCCGAATAAGCGAGGCACTTGATTAAACGACATCGCCGGGGCGGCAACGCCCCGGCGGTTTTTGTTTGCGGGTCAAGCTTGCGGGATGATCGCGAGGATGCACCACAACTGACGTCGCAAGCTGCGGAATAGCTTTCAGGCGCGCAGGGTCAGGCGCGCAGGGGATGTCTATTTTGCCATTATTGGCGGCCGTTACGTTGGCGCGAGTCGATGTCCGCTTTTGACCCAAGGCGGATATTGGACGCCATCGAGTTTCCAGCCGGCAAAGCGCCGAATTGAGGCCAAAGCTACGCTCCAACGGCCGCTGTCGAGGGTTCTTTCGAGGTGGGTCCGAATTCAGACCCCCATTGCCCGGTGGATTGCTGTGTCAATCTGGACAACCGGGATGCAGGCCGCGGCGGCGGGTGCTAACTCTGAAGGCCCAAACTCGGATTCTCCCATCGTCAACAGAGACCTACGATGCTCGGCTGGTTTCAATCGCTCATGCCCAAGGAAGAGCGCTTCTTCAAGCTCTTCGAGAAACACGCGGCGATTGTCGTCGCCGGGGCCGAGGCACTGCGCGGATTGCTTCAGGGCGGCGAAACGATTGAGGCCTACTGCAAACAGGTTTTTCAACGTGAGGCCGAAGCCGACGACGTAACACGCGAAGTGCTCCTCGCTGTCCGCCGCACTTTCATCACTCCATTCGACAGAACAGATATTCAGGATCTCATTTCCTCAATGGACGACGCCATTGACCAGATGAACAAGACGGCAAAGACGATTGTCTTGTTTGAAGTCCATGCCTTCGAGCCGCAGATGCAGCAGATGAGTGAAATAATTCTTCAGTGCTCGAAATTGGTGCTGGAAGCCGTGCCTTTGCTCAGTTCAATTGGCGGCAACGCCGCCCGTCTAAACGCGCTTACAACACAAATCATTACCACCGAGGAAGCGGCGGACGATATCTATAATCGGGGGCTGAAAGCGCTGTTTCTTGCGAACCGTCCGGAGAGCAATCAAGGCAGCGCGATGAAGTTTGTTGTTGGCTCCGAACTCTACGATCATCTGGAAAAAGTTGTCGATCGCTTCGAAGATGTGGCGAACGAGATAAATTCGATCGTGGTCGATCAGCTGTGATGCAAATCGCGCCATGACGGTCGAGCTCAGCCTGCCTCTCTTGATCGGCTTGATCGCGGTCGCGCTCGCATTCGATTTTCTCAACGGCCTGCACGATACCGCGAATTCGATAGCTACGCTGGTCTCGACGCGCATGTTGCGGCCGCGTTACGCCGTCATTTGGGCGGCGTTTTTTAATTTCGTGGCGTTCCTGGTCTTCGGTGTTCACGTGGCGCGGACGATCGGCGTGGGCATCATTTCCGCCGATGTCATGGACGCTCACGTGATCTTCGGCGCTTTGATGGGCGCAATTTCCTGGAATCTGATCACCTGGTGGGCCGGTATTCCGTCGAGCAGCTCCCACGCGCTGATCGGCGGGTTGGTGGGTGCGGGCGTTGCTAAAGCCGGACTCAGTTCCATCGTATGGCCGGGCCTGCTGACGACTGGCGCCTTCATTGTCCTGTCGCCCCTGCTGGGTTTTTTTCTCGCGTTGCTGTTGGTGCTGGTGGTGTCATGGACGTTCGTGCGTGCCAACCCGCGCACAGTCGAGCCGACATTCCAATGGCTGCAATTCGGTGCCGCGTCGCTTATTTCGCTTGGTCACGGGGGCAATGATGCGCAGAAGACCATGGGCATCATCGCCGTGCTGTTGTTCTCGCAAGGTCATCTCGCCGGCGATTTCTACGTACCATTCTGGGTGGTGATCACGTGTCAGGCCGCCATGGCGCTTGGCACGCTTATCGGCGGCTGGCGGATCGTACGGACGGTCGGGTCCAAGATTACCCGTATGACCCCAGTACAGGGATGCTGTGCCTCCGCGGGCGGCGCCATCATGCTATTTGCAGCGACTTATCTGGGGATACCCGTTTCGACAACGCATACCGTGACGGGAGCTATCATCGGAGTTGGCGCCGCACGGAAAGTTTCCGCTGTCCGCTGGAACATTGCCGGCAATATCCTGATCGCCTGGATCATTACGCTCCCGGCCGCGGCGCTCATGGCGGCGCTGTGCTACCTTTTCTCAAGATTGTTCGGTTAAACGCCTTCGACGAAGTCGACCATGCCGGCGTCAAGCCGATAAAACCCGTCTTGCGGGACCGGCAGCTCCAACGCTGTCCATCAGGTCGAAAAGAGACCGATCGAACCCCGATCCATATCTTGAGCATATGGCGACAGCCGGCCATTATAGTGGCGCAAACGCTACGGGAATAACGCAACAAACCCGCTCATACCCCTTTGGCGAGATGCGTGACGGCGACCATGAACGACGGCAACGACAAGGCAAGCATCGAGTTGGGAATGAAGGTGTCCGTCCGGCGCAGCGGTCAAAATCGAATAGGCGTCGTAACGAGGCTCCGAGGTGATTATGTCATCCTTCGATGGACGAACTCAGACCTTGGTGAGACAGCCGAGTACGAGGCCCATAGGGACGATGTGACGCCGCTGGCGGGTTGGCTCTGAGAGGCGCGCTCAAGCGACGCGCCTTCAGCTGCCTCGAGTACTCGGAACTGTGCGTTGCAGGAACGGCAAAGCCAGCAAAGCCGCTGATCAAAAAGTACCAGGCGGTTCAAGCAACCAATGTTGGTCAGGCGCTGATGGCAACATCGGGCGGCTCGACCGGCGCGTTTAGAACCTGGTCGATATCCTGCGACCCATCAAGCTGCTGCTCGATCTGCGCAATGACGTGCCGCGAGAACGGGCCGAGATGCAGATAGCAGGCCGTCAGCAGGACGATGATCCGAGCCCATTGCGGATTCTTCGTTGCACATTCGATGATCGTTTGTCTGAACATGTCCTGTGCGCCCGGCAGCCTCGACACGACGCGATGGACAACTTCAAGCCCGCCGAGCTTGCTTCTGGAATCGTTGGCTCGCTTTTGCCGATTTGGATTGGAGGCGCCGAGCAGCCGCGACAGGCGTTGCAGACGGCTTGCATAGGCACTCGGATCGTAGATCCTCTC
Organism: uncultured Alphaproteobacteria bacterium; assembly: GCA_963746715.1. GTDB lineage: Bacteria > Pseudomonadota > Alphaproteobacteria > Rhizobiales > Xanthobacteraceae > BOG-931. The sequence continues at coordinate 10,247 of CAVVCW010000017.1, forward strand.
CAGGACGTTCTTATAGTCGGACAGAATATCGCGCCGCGGCCGCAAGGTGTCGAAGTTCAAGCCTTGCGTACACTGATCCATGCCTGCGGCGGGATCCAACAAAAGATCCGGATGCAAACGGCCTTCTTTGGCGAGCCGGCGCGTGAGCTGAGTATTCGGCAAAGCATATAATAGGCCCACCATCGCGACCGGAATGGCGGCTTCTTCGATCAGTTCGACAATGCCGTCGGCAACCGATCCCTGCTCGCTGTCGAAGCCGATGATGAACCCCGCCGTGACATAGAGCCCGGCGGCGTAAATCGTATGGATGCTCTCGGCAATGTTGCGCCGCGTATTCTGTTTTTTGCGCATTGCCACGAGGGTGGCGGTGTCCGGGCTCTCGATGCCCATGAACACGCCGATGAAATTGGCTTCGTTCAACAGCCGCAGAAGATCGGCATCGTCGGCAAGGTTGAGGGACGCCTCGGTGGTGAACTCGAACGCATAGTCGTGTTGGCCCAGCCAAGTCTTGAGCTGCGGCAGGAATTCCTTGACCGCCTTCTTGTTGCCGATGAGGTTGTCGTCAACGAAGTCGACATGACCGCGGTAGCCGAGATCGTACAGCGTCTGCAGCTCACGCAGCATTTGCGGGATGGTCTTGGCGCGCGGCACCCGGCCGTAGAGTTCGATAATGTCGCAGAACTCGCAAGTGAACGGACAGCCGCGGGAGAATTGCACGCCGATGTATAGGTAATGCTCGACCTTCAAGAGATCGAAGCGGGGCACCGGGCTCTTCGTCACATCGATCTTGAACTTTTCGGCTTCGAAGACGCCTTCGCGCGCGCCCGCCTCCCACGCCGCGATGAACTTGTCGATAATGCCTTCGGCTTCGCCGATGCACCTGGAAATGTGCGTTGCTGTAAAGCTCGGGAACGGAGGTCACGCCCGGGCCGCCGACCACCACCACCTTGCCGCGCGCCCGGCACAGATCGATGATTTCGATGGTATCGAAATATTGCGGCAGCATGCCGCCGGTCATGACCAGGTCGGCCCAGTCCAAGTCGTCGTCGGTTAAAGTCTCGGCGTTGCGGTCGATGAGCCGGACGGTCCACTCAGGCGGCAACAGCGCCGCGACCGTGATCAGGCCGAGAGGCGCTGTCGGGTATTTTGCCCCGAACAGCTCGCAGGCCGCCCCGAAATTCCAAAATGTCCCCGCCCCAAAACGCGGGTAAATCATCAGGACATTACACGAACGCGGTGACGACATGAGCCCTCTTGCATGGCCCGATAAAGACCATGCCTATTGCGACTTCTAATGTTGGGTACGGTCCCGCCGGATCCCCACGTGCCCCGGGTGGCGGTCGCTCCAAACAATTCCTAACAAACTTCGGCCTCCTGAGATAGGGGCCGTAGCCCGACCGGACGGCGGAACTTGCTCCAATCGACCCGCCATGCGCGGGCTCAAGAGACGGCTATCTCAATTGGCGGCTTCTTTGGTGTCAAATCGCCGCAGGAACGTCTGCTTGTGGCCCATAGGCGACAGGCCCGGCGCCGATTTGCCGATCTAGTGTCTGCCGTCAAGTCGAAGAGGACGCCTCCTTTGGTCGGACCTTAGCGCGCCGATGAAGCAAAAAATCATCGGAGTTTACAGCACCGCGCCGCTCTGCGGATCGATCAGGTGCATGTGGCTCATGTCGGCGTGAAGCAGCATGGACTCGCCGGGTCCTTTGGCGCTCTCGGGATCGACGCGGCCGCAGATTTCCTGGCCGTCGATGGAGAAATAGACCATGGTTTCCATGCCCATCGGCTCGACGACATCGAGCGCCGTGTCGAACTGGCAGTCCTGATCGCAATCGGTGCGCCGCGGCTCGGTGATGTGCTCCGGCCGCAGCCCGAAGATCAGCTCCTTGCCGGTCAACCCCTGGAAGCGCGAGGTTTGCGCCTGCGGGATCGGCAGCGAAATGCGGTCGGATAGCCTGGCGCGCAGGCCGACGCCGTTCTGCTCGACATGGCAGCGGATGAAATTCATCGCCGGCGAGCCGATGAAGCCGGCGACGAAGCGGGTCTTGGGATGGTGGTAGAGATCCTGCGGGCTGGCGATCTGCTCGATCAGGCCGCCGTTCATGACCACGACCCGGTCGGCGAGCGTCATCGCCTCGACCTGATCGTGGGTGACATAGACGGTCGTGGTCTTGACCAACTGATGGACGCGCTTGATCTCGGTTCGCATTTGCACGCGCAGCTTGGCGTCGAGATTCGACAGCGGTTCGTCGAACAGGAAGACTTTTGGATTGCGCACGATGGCGCGGCCCATCGCCACGCGCTGGCGCTGGCCGCCGGACAAAGCCTTCGGCTTGCGGTCCAGAAGCTCGGTGATGTCGAGAATACGCGCGGCATTGTCGACGCGTTTCTTGATCTCGGCCTTGGGGAACTTCCGCAGCTTGAGCCCGAACGACATGTTCTCGAACACGCTCATATGCGGATAGAGCGCGTAGTTCTGGAACACCATCGCAATGTCGCGATCCTTGGGCGGCAGGTCGTTGACGATTTCGCCGCCGATAAAGATGTCGCCGGAGGTTAGTTCTTCGAGGCCCGCGATCATGCGCAGCGTCGTCGACTTGCCGCAGCCCGAAGGGCCGACCAGCACGACGAATTCGTTGTCGGGAATGTCGAGATTGATGCTGCGCACCGCCTCGATATTGTCGAAACGCTTGACCACGTTACGCAACGCGACTTCGGCCATTTGCTCAAACCTCTTGTCGGCTGGGGATCAGCCCTTGGTGGCGCCTGCCGTCAGGCCCGCGATGTAATAATCCATTAGGAACGCGTAGATCACGAGCGGAGGAGCGGCCGCCATCAGCGCGCCAGCCATCAGCATGCCCCATTTGTAGACGTCGCCGCGGATCAGGCTCGTCACCGTGCCGACGGTGAGCACCTGCTGGTCCGCCGAATAGAGGAACGTCATCGGATAGACGAAGGCCGCCCACGACACCGTGAAAGCGAAGATCATCGCCGCGATGATGCCCGGCAGCGCCACCGGGATGAAAATCTTGGTGAGCATCTGCAGATGGCCGGCGCCGTCGATCAGCGCCGCTTCGTCGAGTTCTTTCGGGATCGACTGGAAATAGCCGATCATGATCCAGGTGCAGAATGGCACGGTGAGCGTCGGGTAGACGAGCACCATGCCCCAATAGGAATTGAGCAGGCCGACCGCCTTGACGATCTGAAACAGCGGAATGAACAGCAGCGTATCGGGCACCAGATAGGTCAGAAAGATGCCCGTTGCCAGAATGCTCGACCCCCAAAATTTCATCCGGCCGAGCGAGAAGGCGGCGAACACGCTGACCACCATCGTGATCGCGACTGTGCACAGCGTCACGACGATGGTGTTCTTGAAGAAGACCAGGAAATCGGTCTGGGTGAGCAGGATCCTGAACTGATCGAGCGTGATGCCGTCGGCGATGATCCACGGATTGGTGGCCATGCGCGCCACCTCGGCGTCGCTCTTGAACGCGGTGACGATCATGTAGTAAGGCGGGATTAAAAAGAAGATCGCGAACAGGACCAGAAACACATAGGACAGAATCAGCGCCCAGCGCCGGTTGCGGCTCAGGCTCGATCGGATGCTGGAACCTTGACGGGCGCCTGCGGCGCGTGGGGCAAGTGCTGCCGTGCTCATCCGATCTCCCTGCCGCGCTTGCGGACCCCGCGCAGGATGAAGATCGCAGCGATCGCAAGGATCGGGAACATGAACAACGAGGTTGCGGCGCCGAGCGGCAAATCGCCCGAGCGGATGCCGAGCATGAAGGCGTAGGTCGCGAAGACATGCGTCATGTTGCGCGGGCCGCCCGCGGTCATGATCTGCACGATGTCGAAGTTGGCGAAGGTCACAATCAACGAAAACAGCACGGTGATGGAGATGATATTGCGCATCATCGGCAGCGTGATGTGGCGAAATTTTTGCCAGGCATTGGCGCCGTCGATGGAGGCCGCCTCATAGAGCTGTTCCGGCACCGATTTAAGCGCTGCGAGATACATGATCAGGAAGAACGGTGCGCCGTACCAGACGTTGACGAGGATCACGGAAAAGCGCGCCCAATAAGGATCGCTTAGCCATCCGACTTCATTGAAACCCAGGCTGGAGAGGACATAATTGAAGGCGGAGTGGGTGGGATCGAACAGCCACCACCAGCCGAGCGACGATAGTGCCAGAGGTATGACCCACGGCACCAGTAGCATGCCGCGCCATTTGCGCTGGCCCTTGGCGGGCAGATTGTTGATGAGATGCGCGGTGATGAGCCCGATCAGCGCTTTGAAGAACACCGCGCTGAGCGCGAAAATCGCCGTCTGTTCCATCACCATGCGGAACACGTCGCGCGACAACAGGAAGCTGAAATTGCCGAGCCCGATAAAGCGCGTCTGCGCCTTGTTCAACATCGACAGATAGATCGAATAAAACGCCGGATAGACCACCAGCGAGACGATGATGATCATCAGCGGCAAACACATCAAAAAGGCGATGGTCGAGCGGCGGCGCAGGAAAAGTCTCAGATTGCGCAAAGCGGGCGATTGCAAGCCGATTTGCAGCCTTGGCCTTACTAGGCTTGGCGACGTCGGCGGCCATGTCTGGACGGTATCTGCCATTTCTGCCTTACCGATCTTACGGACCGGCCCCCGGAATTAGCGTGCAATTAGCGTTGCATTTCCGCATTCCAAATTTCTGGCACTGGGCATTTCAAACCGCGCATGATCTTTTCGGAAAACCGGTTCCCACTTTTCCGGATCATGCTCTTGGCATGCCGGCCCATTTGGCCGGCATGCTTGATCTTCACAAGGCTGGAAGCTGCGCTTACACGCGCAAGGTTCCTTCGAGCTCGTTCGACGCCCACTTGATGACGTCATCGAGCTTTTCATTGCCTTGCGTGAACTTGGCGACCATCACGGTATTGATCGCCTGGTTGTAGATCTGCGCGCCGACTTCCGAACGCGCCGGCGCACCGGCGATCGAGGTCTGCTCGTCGCCGCGCGGCGGATAGCTGTAGACGGTGCCGACCGGCGGCTCGACCGTCTTCCAGGTATCGAGATCGTACATGCTCTTGAACGAGGGCAGGTCGTAGCCGGATGAGGCCGCAACCAATTGGGCGACCGATTGCTTTTGCGAGATGTAGGTGAGCAAGTCCTTCGCCGCCGACTTGTTCTTGGAGAAGCTCCACAACCCGTAGAATTGCGGCAACTGCCCGACGAAGCGGCCTTTCGGACCTTTCGGCACCAGATGCGTCCAGCAATTCTGCGCCACCGTCGGATTGTCGCGCTTGGCGACCGCCCAAGCGCTCGGTGGGTTCATGATGCCCGAGCCTTTGCCGGAAATAAGCCACCGGTTGTTGCCGGCGTCATCCCAGGCATAAACCTCCGGCGGACTGACTGCCATAATCTTGCGGGCGACTTCCATCGCCTGCCGCGTCTCGTCGGAGTCGATCTTGATGTTGTCTTTGGCGTCGACCATCACCACGCCATAGGCATTGAACAGCCCTCCGACCCAATCCACCGCGTCGGAGGTCTGGCCCATCGGCAGGCCGACCGGGAAGCCGGCTTTGAAAAGCTTCTGTGCCGAGTCGACATAGGCGTCCCACGTCCACGCATTGATCTTGGCCGTGTCGTATTTCGATTCGTCGGCGGGGAACATTTCGCGCAGATCGATGCCGGCGTGCTGCTGATAGAGGTCGAAGCGCGAACAGCACGGCTTGACTTGGCTTCCCACCGTGGTCGGCAAGCCGCGCCAGGTGCCTTTGATCTTGGCGAGATATTCGGAAACCGGGCTGATCGCGCCATATTGTTTGATCAGGCCGTCGACGACATCGTCGAGCGGCTCGAGCACGTTCTGGTGAATGCGGATGTTCCAGTCGCGATGCGACATGATGTCGTGGCCGGTACCGGCTTGCGCTTCGGCGGCCGCGGTCAATTTGTCTTTTTCACCCTGCGAGGTGATGTAATCGATCTTCACCTCGCAATTATTCTTGGCGCCCCATTCGTTGCACAGCTTGGTCAGCGTGTTGTTGGCGCCGGGAACCCAATGGTCCCATACGCCGAGCGCCAACGATCCGGCGGCAAAACTGTCTTTGACGTAAGGGGCGGCGAGGGCGGCTACGGAACCGAGCGCTGCGCTCTTGAGGAGGCTGCGCCGATTTGGACGTGCGTGGTCGAGCAGACGTGACTCTGTCATCGTTTCCTCCGGTGTACGCCTGTTTTTTTCTGAATTGGGCGGCGCGTAAGAAAACATACTCTCATCGCGGGTAGCCGGCTAGAGCGCCTTTGGTGGTATCCGGGATGCTATCTGCGACGTGGTGTCCGCCCGGCATCGCGGCGCAACAGACAAAGCGCAGCCGGCGGCAATAAGTTGTTGAAATTTATGGAGGATAGATGCTCACAGACCGAGCAGATGCGGCAGCCAGAGCGAAATCGCCGGAATGTAAGTCACCAGCATCAGGACCACGAGCATCACCGCGTAGAACGGCCAGATTTTGCGCATCACCTGCTCGATCCTGACCTTACCCACGGCACAGCCGACAAAGAGGATCGAGCCGACCGGGGGATGACACAGCCCGATGCCGAGATTGAGCATCATGATGATGCCGAAATGGACCGGACTGACGCCGAAATTGATCATCACCGGCAACAAAATCGGCGTGCAGATCAAAATCGACGGCGCCATGTCGACCAGACAACCGAGGATGAGCAACATGATGTTGATCAGAAGCAGGATCACGTTCTTGTCGCTCGATATGGTCAGGAAGGCCGCCGTGATCCGTGCCGGCATTTGCGTCAGCGCCATCACGTAACCGACGCTCGAGGCGCATGCGATCAAGGTCAGCACCATGGCGACGGTGCGGAGCGTGCGGTGCACGAGCGCCGGCAGATCGCGCCAGCGATAGTCGCGATAGACGAACATCGTCACCAGGAACGCCCAGACGCAGGCCACCGCGCCGGCTTCGATCGCGGTGAACACGCCGCCGAGGATGCCGCCGAGAATGATGACCAGTGTGATCAGGCCCCAGGCCGCGTCGATGGTGATCTTGACGGCCTCGCGCGCCGGCACGGTAGTGCCCCGCGGATGGCCGTCGCGATAGGCGATGACGAGGCAGAGAACGACGATCGCGAAGCCAAGCAGGAGCCCCGGCACCACGCCGGCCATGAACAGAGAGATGATCGAGATCGTGCCGCCGGTCGCGAGCGAATAGATCACGGCATTATGGCTGGGCGGCACGAGCAGCGCCTGCACCGAAGCGGTGATCGTGACATTGGTGGCAAAGACCCGCGGATAGCCGCTTTGCTCCATTTGCGGGATCATCACCGAACCGATCGCCGAAGTGTCGGCGACGGCGGAGCCGGAAATGCCGCTGAGGAAAGTGGTGGCGAGCACATTGACCACCGAAAGCCCGCCGCGAACGCGGGTGAAGCCGACCAGCACATCGGCAAAGGCGACCAGGCGGCGCGCCATGCCGCCTTCGGCCATGATGGCGCCGGCCAGCACAAAGAACGGGATGGTCAGCATGGCGACCTTGCTGACGCCGTCGGAGATTTTCAACATCACCGCTTCAAGCGGAATGCCGATCCACAGCGCGCCGGCGATGGCCGCGAGCGCGAGCGAGTAGGCGATCGGCACGCCGATGGCGATGCAGGAAAACATGGTGGCGAGGAGAACAACGACATCCATGAGTGTGGTCCTGGGCGCGGTGCCTCGTGTGCCTTCTAGACCTTGATCGAATGCGATTGGAGCGGATCAAGGTCTAGAATATTTTGTTTCAGCATGATCTTTTCCGAAAACCGGTTTCCACTTTTCGGGATCATGCTCTAATGCAACGGAACGTCGGCCGGTTCGTCAGGCGCGCCGAGGATCACCCGCTCTATGACGAACAAAAGCAGGAACGCGCCGCCGATCGGGATCGGCAAATAGGTCACGCCGACCGAAAGGGCCGGAAAATCGGCGATGGTGTTGTACCAGGTCGCTTCGACGAGCTTTGCGCCATAGACCATCATGAATAGCGCCATCGCAGCGACCAGCGCTTCGGCGACGAACTCGGCGAGGATGCGGAGCGGCGACGGCAGCAGTTGCACGAAATACGACACGTTCATATGGATGCGGCGGCGGTAGCAGGCCGCCGCTCCGATGAAGGTGAGCACGATGGTGAGAAGGATCGCGGCGGGCTCGGGCCAGGACGCGGCGCTATTGAGCACATAGCGCGTGAACACCGCCCAGGGCATGACGGCGGAGATCAGCACCAGCGCCGTGCCGGCAACGGCGACGCAGCCGAAATAGAGCGCATCCATAAGCTTCCGATAAAGCTGCGCCATTTCAAGCCTACTCGACGGCCTGAATGCGCTTGATCGTATCGGCGAATTTCGGGCCGTATTTATCCCAGACCGGCTTCACTGCGTCCTGGAACGGGGCCTTGTCGTCAACATCGATGATCTGATTGCCGGCGGCCTTGGCCTTGTCGAGGGCGGCGGTCTCGTATTTGTTCCAGAAATCGCGCTCCTCGAACTGCGCCTCGCGGCCGACTTTGCGCATCAGATCCTGATCGTCCTTCGACATCCCATCCCGGGTCTTGCGCGAGAGCACGAGGATTTCCGGCACGATCAAGTGCTGGGTCAGCGTGTAATATTTGGCGACCTGATAATGGTTGTCGAAGACATAGCTTGGGAGATTATTTTCCGCGCCGTCGACGACGCCGGTCTGCAGCGCGCTGAACACCTGATCGTAGCCCATGGCGACGCCGTTGCCGCCGAGCGCATTCATCATGTCGACGAACATCGGATTGCCGATGACACGGAATTTCATGCCTTTGAGATCGGCAATGGTTTTGATCGGCTTCTTGGTGTTGTAGAGATTGCGCGCGCCGGCATCCATCCAGCACAGCGCCACCAGCCCCGCCTTGGGATCGTTCGTGACCTTGTCGAGAAGCTCGGTGCCGATCTCGCCATCCATCACCTTCTGCATATGTGCGGTGTTGCGAAACAGGAACGGCAGGTTGAGCACATTGAGATCGCCGATCACCGGCCCGAGCGTGCCGACCGAAACGCGGGCGAGCTGGATGGCGCCGATCTGCGCCTGCTCGATCGCTTCCTTCTCGCCGCCGAGTTGCATCGCGGCATACATCTGCACGCTGAGCCGGCCGTTGGTCGCGGTTTCGAGCTTCTTGCCGAGATTCTCAACGGCGGCGACCGTCGGATAGCCTTCCGGATGAACGTCAGAGGCCTTGAGAACGATTTTCTGCTGCGCAAAAGCCGGCGTGCTGATTCCCCGGGATAGCGCGGCCAGCGCCGCAACCCCGCCGGCGCGAATGACCGAACGGCGATCCATCAATTCCTCCCATCTCTTTTTGCGCGGGAGTTGTTCCCCCGTCGCATGTGTCGCGGCGCGAATGTTCGCGCCACGTCACTCATCCATGTTTATCATGCCAGCGAGGAAACGTAGAGTCTGTGTAACCAGCACGGGCTGAACCGGCGCCAACAGCCGGACATGAACGCGGGGAGGCACTACCGATGGATCAGATCCACGGGACCACGATCGCGGCACAGGCGATTGCGGCACAGTCGATTGCGGCGCGGCTCGACCGGCTGCCGGTTTCGTCCTGGCATATACGCGTTCGCCTGATCCTCGGCATCGCCACCTTCTTCGATGCCATGGACCTTTTGGCGATCAGTTTTGCGGTGCCGGCGATCGTCGGGCCCTGGCATCTGTCGCCGCAACAGATCGGCTTGATCATTTCGGCGGCTTTCGCGGGCCAATTGATCGGCGCGCTGGTGGCGGGATGGGCGGCCGAGATGTTCGGCCGGCTGCGCACGGTCGTGATCGCGACGGCGCTCTTCAGTGTGATGAGCCTTGCTTGCGCCTTCGCCTGGGACGCGCAATCGTTGGCGATCTTTCGCTTCATCCAGGGCATCGGGCTTGGCGGCGAAATCCCCGTCGCCACGACCTACATTATCGAGCTTGCGCGCGAGAAAGGGCGTGGGCAATTCTACATTCTTTACGAGCTGGTCTTTGTCTTCGGCCTGGTGATTGCGGGCCTGCTGGGTTCGATCATGGTGCCGCGGCTTGGCTGGCAATCCATGTTTTATCTCGGCGCGGCGCCGGCACTGCTTGCCGTGGTCCTGATGTGGCTGTTGCCGGAATCGCCGCGCTGGCTCGCGAGCCAGGGCAGGGTCGCGGAAGCCGACGAAATCGTCAGTCGGATCGAGCGGGACATCGAAGCGTCGGGAAAGGTGCTGCCGCCTGTGCAAACGACAGCCGTTGCCGGTACGTTGCCCGCCGCTGCGCCGCAGCGGCGCTGGTTCGAAATGCTCGATAAAGCCTACCGGCGGCGGACCTTGGCAGTCTGGGCCATGTGGTTCTGCTGCTTCTCGACCATCTATGGCCTCAATAGCTGGGTGCCGACCCTCTATCGCACCAATTTCAATCTCTCGCTGCAGCAGTCGCTCAATTACGGCTTCATCGTTCAGCTCTGCGGCATTATCGGCGCGGCCTTGTGCGCTTTCACGATCGACAAGATCGGGCGCCGTGTCTGCTTCGCCAGCGCGTTATTTGGCGGCGGCGTCACGCTCCTGATCCTTGCCGCATTGGGCGCCGATAGCGCCACGACGCTTCTGGTGTTCGTCTCGATCGGCAGTTTCTTCATGTCGGCGGTCGCGATCGGGCTTAATCTCTACACCGCCGAAATCTATCCGACGCGCATCCGCGCCTTTGCGAGTGCGATCGGAACAGCCTGGCAGCGCGTCGCCGCGGCCACCGGACCAAATGTCGTCGCCTATCTGCTCACCGGATCGGGCTTGACCGCGGTGTTCAGCTATTTCGGCGTCATCGCTGTGGTCGGCGCCGCCGTCGCCGCAGGCTATACTGTGGAAACAAAGGAGCAGCCGCTCGAGACGGCGTCCGCCGCCTAGCCGGTGGACTTGGAAGCTAGCCGACTTGGAGCTAGCGGATTTGGAGCTAGCGGATTTGGAGAATGAGCTTGCCGCGGAAATGCCGTGACTGGCTGAGCCGATGCGCTTCGGCGGCTTGCGCCAGCGGGTAGAGCTTGACCTCGGGCGGGCGGATCGCACCGTCGAGGAACAGCTTGGCGATCCGCTCGAGCGGTGCGCGGGCGCGCGCGACCGGCGGCCGGAGCGAGGTCACGTCGCTCCGGGGCGATTTCGGCGCCTCCATGCCGGATGCGATGAAGGCGGCGCGGCCGCCCGGCTTGAGCACCGCAAAGCTCTTCTGCGCCACGTCGCCGCCGACCGTATCGAATACCGCGTCGACGCCGGACACGACTGTGGTGAAATCCTGCGCATTGTAGTCGATGACCTCATCGGCGCCGAGGCTTTTGACATAATCGCGGTTCGCCGCGCTCGTCGTCGTGATCACATGAGCACCGATATGTTTGGCGAACTGGATGGCAAAGCCCGCGACACCGCCGGCGCCGCCCTGAATTAAAATCGTCTCGCCGCGCTTGAGCTTCAGCGTGCCGTCGACGGAATCCATCGCGGTCAAGCCGGTCAACGCCAAGGCCGCCGCATTCACATGCGACAGCGCATCCGGCTTCTTGGCGATGATCGCAGCCGCGATCGCGAGCTTTTCGCAATAAGTCCCTTCACGTCCGGCGTTGAGCACGCCGAACACCGCATCGCCGACTTTGAGATCGGTCACACCCTGGCCGACCGCGCCGACCACGCCCGAGAAATCGCGGCCCGGGATGAACGGAGGCTTGGCCGCTGCATGCCGCGGGTAGCTGCCGGCGCGAAATTTCCAGTCAGCGGCATTGATGCTTGCGGCATGAACGTCCACCAGCACTTCGCCGGCGGCGGCCACCGGGTCCGGCAGGTCGCCATAGCGCAGCACGTCCGGCCCGCCGAATTCTTCAAAATAAGCCGCTTTCATCGCAATATGCCTCCCGGGACGGTTATTGATTTTCACAGCAGTCGGTCCGGACTACATGACCGTACTGCGGCCATTTCGCAAGCGCTCGGCCGCGGCGCCAGAGCGCCGTTTCGGCCCTTTTTCATTGCGCGAAAAAAGGCTCTATATCGGCCGGGTCAAAACCAGGTCAGATGTAAGAACTTTGGGGGAAGGGTCATGAGGAGGTTTGCCGCCGCATTGCTCGCAGGCGCGGCCTTGTTCCCGTTCCTGACCGCTGCCGCGCTCGCCAAGGACAAAGTGATCGGCGTCTCCTGGTCGAATTTTCAGGAGGAGCGCTACAAGATCGACGAAGCCGCGATGAAGGCCGCGATCGCCGCGGCCGGCGACAGATATATTTCCGCCGATGCGCAGTCTTCGGCGCAAAAGCAATTGACCGATATCGAAAGCCTGATCGCGCAGAAGGCCAATGTGCTGATCGTGCTGGCGCAGGATTCCTCCGCCGTCGCCCCCGCGGTGCAAAAGGCGATCGACGAGGGCATTGCGGTGATCGGCTACGATCGGCTGATTGAAAATCCGGACGTGTTCTACATTACTTTCGACAACAAGGAAGTCGGCCGCATGCAGGCGCGCGGCGTGATGGCGGTGAGGCCGGACGGCAATTACGCCTTCATCAAGGGGGCGTCTGCCGATCCGAATGCGGATTTTCTGTTTTCCGGTCAGATGGACGTGCTCAAAGACGCCATCGCTTCGGGTAAGATCAAGACTGTCGGCGAGGCCTATACCGACGGCTGGCTGCCGGCCAATGCGCAGAAGAACATGGAACAGATCCTCACCAAGACCAGCAACAAGATTGACGCGGTGGTGGCGTCGAACGACGGCACGGCGGGCGGCGCCATCGCCGCGCTCGCGGCGCAAGGTCTTGCCGGCGCCGTGCCGGTGTCGGGGCAGGACGGCGATCATGCGGCGCTCAATCGCATCGCCCGCGGCACGCAGACCGTCTCGGTATGGAAGGACTCGCGCGCGCTCGGCAAAACCGCGGTCGAAGTGGCCGTGCTCCTTGCCGACGGCAAAAAAATGAGCGACGTGCCGGGCGTGGTGACATTCACCAGCGGTCCTAAACACATCCCGATGAATGCGCTGTTGCTCACGCCGGTGCCGATCACCAAGGACAATCTCGACATCGTCATCGATGCCGGCTGGATCAAAAAGAGCGAAGTCTGCCAGGGCGTGAAGCCCGGCATCGTCAAGGTCTGCGGCTGAACGTGCTCGCTCGCTTTCTCAAATCTACCGAGCTCGACACCCGCATGCTCGGCATGGCGTTCGCGCTCGTGCTGATCTGGATCACCTTCCACGTGCTGTCCGGCGGGTTATTTCTGACGCCACGCAATTTGTGGAATCTCTCGGTGCAGTCGTCGTCAGTTGCGATCATGGCGACCGGCATGGTGCTCGTCATCGTCACCCGTAATATCGATCTGTCGATCGGCTCGATGCTCGGCTTCGTCGGCATGGTCATGGGCGTGGTTCAGGTCGACCTGCTGCCGAAATTTTTGGGCTTCGAGCATCCGGCAACCTGGATCCTCGCGCTGGGGGCGGGGCTTTTGCTCGGCGCGTTGCTCGGTGCGCTGCAGGGCTACCTGATCGCTTTTCTCGGCATTCCGTCCTTTATCGTCACGCTCGGCGGGCTCTTGGTCTGGCGCGGCGCGGCCTGGTGGGTGACGAGCGGACAGACGGTGGCGCCGCTCGATGGCGCATTCAAACTGATGGGCGGCGGACCGGAAGGTTCGATCGGCGCGACCTGGAGCTGGGGGCTGGGCTTCGTCGCCTGCGCCGCGGTCGTCGCGCTGTTGGCACACGGCCGTTCGCGGCGAAAACAGTTTCACTTTCCATTGCGGCCGATCGCGGCCGACTTGTTTCTTGGCACAGTCGGCTGTGTGCTGATCCTCGGCGCCGTCGCCGTCGCCAATGCCTATCCCTGGCCGATCGGCAGCGTGCGCCGCTATGCGCAAGCCCATCACATCACCATCCCGGACGGGGGTCTGGTCATCGCGCATGGCATCGCCATCCCGGTCCTGATCGCGATTGCGGTCGGTATCGTCATGACCTTTCTTGCCACCCGCACGCGCTACGGGCGTTATGTCTATGCCATCGGTGGCAATCCCGAAGCGGCGGAGCTCGCCGGCATCGCCACGCGCTGGGCGATTATGAAAACCTTCATGCTGATGGGGCTTCTTGCGGCCGTCAGCGCCGCGATATCTATCGCGCGTCTCGATGCGGCGACCAACGCCGAGGGTACGCTCGCCGAGCTTCTGGTGATCGCGGCGGCCGTTATCGGCGGCACGTCGCTTGCCGGCGGCGCCGGCACCGTCGCCGGCGCGATGCTCGGCGCGGTCCTGATGCAGTCGCTGCAATCGGGCATGGTGCTGCTTGGCGTCGATACGCCGCTGCAGAGCATCGTTGTCGGCGTCGTCCTCGTGCTCGCGGTATGGCTCGACACCGCCTATCGGAGCCGCCGCGCATGACGGATGCCGCCCGCACGCCGCTCGTCGAGATGCGCGAGGTTTCGCTGGCCTTCGGCGGCATTCACGCCGTCGAGCGGGTGTCGGTTGACCTATACGCCGGCGAGGTACTGGCGCTGGTCGGCCATAACGGCGCCGGCAAGTCGACGCTGGTCAAGATTCTGTCCGGGGCCTATCGGCGCGATTCCGGCTCGATCGCCATCCGCGGCGAGGAGGCGGCGATTGCCAATCCGCGTGACGCCAAACGCTATGGCATCGAGACGATCTATCAATCGCTTGCGCTCGCCGACAATGTCGACACCGCCGCCAATCTGTTTCTCGGCCGCGAATTGCGCACGCGCTTGGGCACGCTCGACGACATTGCGATGGAGGCGCAGGCGCGCCAGGTGATGGGCCGCCTCAATCCGCATTTCGCGCGCTTCAAGGATCCCGTCAAAGCCTTGTCCGGCGGCCAGCGCCAGTCGGTCGCCATTGCGCGCGCCATTTTATTCAACGCGCAGATCCTGATCATGGATGAGCCGACTGCGGCGCTCGGGCCGCAAGAAACCGCGCAGGTCGGCGAACTCATCAAGCAGCTCAAGGCCGAGGGGCTCGGCATTTTCCTGATCAGCCACGACATCCACGACGTATTTGATCTCGCGGATCGCATTTGTGTGATGAAAAACGGCGCCGTCGTCGGCACCGCGCGCGTCGGCGATGTCACCAAGGATGAGGTCTTGGCGATGATCATCCTCGGCAAGTGCCCGCCGGGAGCGGCGCCGGGGCCCGTCTCGGCACGCGATCTCGAATCGCTCGGCCAAGTGGGTGGCCAAGTAAGTGGCCAAGTAAGTGGCCAAGTCTAGGCCGACAACTGCGCGGTCGAGTCTAGGCCAAGATATTTATGCGACCTTAGGTCGTTTACGCTGCGTCGTACGAAGCTTTCGCGACACTGGGAACCGCCGAATACCGTCAGTTCCAGGTACCAAAAATAGTCTCGCGCGAAACCAAAGCAACGCGATGGTAATTCTTTAGAAACCCTACGGGGTTTAACGATTCGCCGTTGTGATTTTATCACATCAATGCGCGCGCGATTCGCGTAAAAAGTTTTCGACATTGAATCGATTTGGGCTGGGGACATGAAAAAGCTCCTGACGCTGGCTGTCGCAATTGCGATTGGCGCACCGCTCACCGCTTACGCCGCGGACCTTCCGATGGCTCCGCCGCCGCCGCCGATGGCTCCCGCTTTCGTGCCGCCGCCCTTCACTTGGGCCGGCATTTATGTCGGCGGCAATATCGGCTGGGGCTGGACGAACGTGAATTTGACCGATACGGGGCCGGCGCCGTTTGGCTTCGGCGCAGTGTTCCCGCTCGGAAGCACGCAGTCGGTCAGCCAGAACGGCTTTCTTGGTGGCGCGCAGGTCGGCGTCAATTGGCAATTCCAGCAATTTGTTGTCGGTGCCGAAGCCGATTTCGACGCGACTGCGATCAAGAATAATCAGAATAACGGCGGACTCGGTGGCTTCGCCTCGTACTCGGATCCATGGGTGTCGACTTTTGCGGCCCGTTTTGGCTGGGCAGCGGACCACACGCTGTTTTACGGCAAGGCCGGCGGTGCCTACATGCAGGAAAAATTTTCCGGCAGTTTTTCCGATGGCAGCACAGTTTCGGGATCGTTCAATCGCTGGGGCTGGATGCTGGGCGCCGGTGTCGAATATGCGGTCACCAACAACATCACGCTCAAAGCGGAATACAATTATCTGAATTTCGGCACCCAGAACCAGACGCTCACGCCGAATGCGACGGACCTTGCGACAGGGACATTCACCTTCGACAGCAATGACTCGAAGCTGACCGCGAACGTCGTCAAGGTCGGCGCGAATTTCTTGTTCCACTGACGGGTGCGGCCGCGGGCCGTCCCGCTCGATCCTGCGGCACGAAAACTAAGCCCGGCGGCGCCCGCAATATGAGTAAACCTTAAACCTTTGGTCCTTATGGAATCATGTGAGCGTGTAATTGAGTACCGAGCCAATGTCCGCCGAACGTCGACGTGCCATACGCGTGCCTCCCAAGGGGATGGTTGCCAAGACCGGCAAATTGGTTTTCGCTTCAGGTTCTCCGATTGAATGCCAAGTTGTTGATCTCTCCGCTGGCGGTGCCTGTTTGCGGATTTCCGAACTGAGGGATCTGTCGAAGCGCTTTGAGTTTCACCATGGCGGCGCCAGATATGTGTGTCGGTTGGCATGGCAGCGCGGCTATACGATTGGCGTCAGCTATGAGGGCTCCGCACCCAAGTCGCTGCACACATCGGTTCTAGGCAAGCAAAGCCTGCTGGCGCGGCGTAAATAGCGCCAGGCTTGGCACAGGCGGATAAGAGCCGCAGAGCGCCGCTTGCCCCGCGCCGTATTCATTCAACGCGGTCGTGTCTTAGCGCCGCCGCGAGGTTGTTGGCGGCGTGTACCAATTGTTTCTCACGCAGAAGTCGCTACCGCCAGCAGCAGTCGCCATGCATTGCTCCTGGGTCGTAAACCCGCAGTTCGTGGCGCCACCGCCGTCGCCGCCATATATCACGCACCACGGGTAGTTTTGGGCGCGGACGGGCGTCGTCATCCCGGCAACAATACCAACACATCCCAGCACGAACGATAAATACTTCATCGCGGCCTCCTCGGATCGTAGTGGCACTCTACGACTAACGCCGCGCGGCCCGTTTTATTCACCGGCACTTTGGTGGGTACTCCGCGGCTCTCCGGCTCAGCGGCCACAGAAAAGAAGGCCTGCCCTCATTGAGGGCAGGCCCCGCATTGAGAAAAATCAATTAGGACGACAATGGCCGTGCGGACCACGGTGCCAACCACGTCCGCAACCTTCGGCGACATGGATGATTTGATCGGAACTCGACACGCCATTTAGCGGTGCCGCCGGCATCGCGTCGGCGCGAAACGCCATGAACGTGAATAGCAATGCGATTGAGGCAAACAAAGCAAACTTCTGCATCGACAATTCTCCCGGTTACTGCCCCCGGAAAAACTCAGCACATCGCGCACGCAAGATCAATGACGAGGCGTGGAACGGAGCTTCGACTATCTTGGAGATCGCGCGTAAGGCTGGCCGCCGTTTTGGTAGGGAATGCCGGCAAATTCGTTGGGACTGAAATATTTGTCAAACATCCTGAGCAGGCTCCACGAGCTTGGCACCAACGTCAGCGGCGTGTCGCCAGATGACCTGGTAGCGCCCATTCCTTGCCGGACCGTCGCCGGAAATATTCAGCATGAACTTGTCTGGAATTTCGATCTCGCCAAAGCCGCGCAGCCGGATGCCTCCGTCGGACGTGTCGACCACGAGGCAAAAAAGCACCCGGCCGCCGTCCGCCGGCTCCAGTTTTGCCACGCGTTCGAGCGGATAGCGCAACGCTTGGCGCTGGTCCTCGAGCTTTTCGGGCTTGGGCAAAGGCATGTACGCCTCCTGGTTGCGATGAGAGGAACACTGAAGGCGGAGCGTTGCACCTGTCTTAAGCCGCTCGCTCAGATTGTCGCTGTATTTGAAATAGATCGGCACGACTTCCCCCGCGCATGCGGCGTCGGCATCGGCTTTTTGCCGTTTCCGGTTTCGGGCGACGCATAGGAACAATCCGAAGTTCGGCTTTAACCGGACGCAAACCGCGCATTTGGTATGGGTTGTGTTGCGACGGAGGTCCGTTATGGACATTGCAAAACTCGTGAAGGATATCGGCGATCTCCGATACGAAGCTGAATATCGCTTTGAATCTGGAGCGCCTTATTATCAGACGCTGCGCGAGGGAGAGCTTCGGGGCATTCTCATCGCGTTGCGAGATCGCGGCTTTACGATCTCTCGCGACAACGAAGCTCACGTCGAGTCTCCGTCGATCTCCGCTGCCGAGGACTGCGAACAGACGATAGCGTAGCGCGGACGCTAATCGGGCGGCGCCGCGAAATGCAGGAGCGCCGCGAGCGTGAACATCCAAGCGAATAATGTAATGATGCTCGATCAGGCGGGCCGATAATTCCGCGCATGCTCCTCGAGCGTCGCGTGAACGCGCGCGATGACGTTCTCCCAGTCACCTGCTCTGTCCTGCCGGAACAGCCGCAGCGTCGGGTACCAAGGGCTGTCGTCGCGATCGAGCAGCCACCGCCAACAGGTATTATAGCGATTAAGCAACCAAAGCGGTTTTCCGAGCGCACCGGCAAGGTGGGCGACAGAAGTATCCACCGCAATGACGAGGTCGAGGTTTTCGATCAGCGCAGCCGTATCGGCAAAGTCTGTGAAATCGTCGGTCCAGTCGGTGACACGGTCGCGCAGGGTGCTGATGCGCAATTGCGCGACGGCGTCCTCGCCTTTTTGCAGACTGTAAAATTCGCATTGCTGAATTTGGATCAGAGAGGCGATCTGATCGAAGGAGACGCTGCGCTGCCGATCACCCCAATTGCAGACACGCACCTCCTTCCGTCGGTTCCCAGCCCACACCAGGCCGACCCTAAGTTTTTGATGCTGCTCGCCGAAGCGGCGCCGCCATGCGTTAGATTTGGCCTCAGGTACGGTTAGATAACGTTCCGTTGCCGGTATGGTGTCGATTTCCGTCTTGAACGCGAGTGGCAAACTCAGCAGGGGGCAATGAAAATCGAACGCAGGCAACGGCTCGCCCTCGGCGACGACTTGTGCCGCGGCAGGCAGCGTGCGCATCAGCTCACGCAAGGGCATTGGTACTTCAAGAATGACGTTGGCGCCGCGAGCGGCGACAAGCGCCGCATAACGGCAGAACTGTAGCGTGTCCCCGAAGCCTTGCTCCGCGTGCAGGAGAACAGTCTTGCCAGCAATGTCCTCCGCGCCGAGCCACAACGGCTGCACGAATTTGCGCCGGGCCGGCTGCATCTCGGCAGTCTCCCATCGCCATTCGTTCTCATGCCAGCCGCGTGAAAGTTCGCCGAGCGACAGATAAGACAAACCCAAGGCGCAGTGCGCGCCGGCAAAATCGGGGCGCAACTTCAGCGCTTCGTCGTAGCTCGCAATCGCGGCGTCGAACCGCAGCACCTCGCGTAGCGCGTTGCCCTTGTTGTAGTAGGTCGCGGCGTCTTTCGGTTCGAGCACGAGCGCGCGCCCATAGCTCAACAGCGCCTCGTCGTAGCGTTTCAGCTCGTACAACGCATTGCCGCGGTTGCAATGCGCCTCGCTCAGATTCGGCTCAAGCTCCACCATTTTGTCGTAGTGTGTCAGTGCCTCATCCCAGCGCCCGAGCTCGCGCAGCGCCACACCGAGATTGTTCAGCGCCTGCACTCGATGTCCGTCACAAGAGAGCACCGCCTCGTAGCTTGCGCAAGCCTCGGCGAAGCGCTTGAGCGCCGACAAGGCATCGCCGCGATTGCACAGCGCATCGGCGTAGCCGGGCCGCGCGCTGAGCGCACGCTCGCAACTTTCGAGCGCCTCCTCGCTGCGGCCAAGCGCGAGCAGGGCGGCGCTTCGATTGTTTAAGCTCTCGGCATTGGCTGGATCGACGGCGAGCGCGGTGTCATAAGCTGCGAGCGCCTCGGGCCAGCGTTGCAGCGCCATCAAGGCATTGCCGCGGCGATTGAGCGCCGGACCATGCTTCGGCCGCAGTGCCAGGACTTTTTTATAATCGGCGAGCGCTTCCTCGTGCCGCGACAGCGCGGCAAGGATATTGCCGTGCTGATAGAGCGCGTCGACATGCCCCGGCGCCAGCGCGGCTGCGCCCGCGTAACTTTCTAGCGCCTCGTTAAGGCGGCCGAGATTTCGCAACGCCAAGCCGCGGTTATAAAAGACGGTAGCATCGGCTGGCCGCACCTCCAGCGCCTGTTCGAAGGCCTGTAGCGCCTCCTGGTGGCGGTTGATCGCATCGAGAATAACGCCGTAATTGGTGAGAGCATCGGCGGAGCCGGGCTTGGCCCGCAATGCCGCGGCGACAAAGCGCAAAGCCTCGGCCGAGGCACCCTGCTGGTGGAGAAGGATCCCCAGCAGATGCAGCGCGTCGAAATTGCCGGGATCACTGGTCAGCGCACGCGCGTAAAGCCGCGCCGCCTCCGGAAGATAGCCCTGCTGATGCAGGTTCAGCGCTGCCTGAACGTCAGAGGCGACATCTGCCTGAGGCACCACGGCAATGCTCCAAAGGACCGGCTTTTGAATCGCCGAGATCGGCAATGATTCCCGCCAGGGTTGAATATCGGCAGCGTGGGACATGATGGTTAATCAATGATTACCGGCGCGTATTGTGGTGCTCGTGCGATTGCACGAAGAAGGCCATGCCGCTCGAATGCCGGGAGCCCGCGTCTCTTTCGCCGAGCAGCAAGCCGCGGCCAAACGCGCGCTCAATCCGCAGGTGAGGGCCGATGCCCTACGGTTGGTGACCGAAAGGAACGAGCGCCAGGCGCAGCGGGCGCTGCTGCTGTTCTCGCTGACGATTGGCGCCGCCACCGCCGCTCAGCACTGTTGTTGTTGTTGGCGACCCCGG
>CAVVCW010000018.1:0-172086 GCA_963746715.1 uncultured Alphaproteobacteria bacterium
ACTTGCCTGTTGCAGCTGCCAATTGTTCGCGAAGTGGGTTATATGGGTCACCTGTTCCGCTACCAATATATGCGCTGTACGCGGGAGTATTGCAGTATAAGTCAACCAGTGGGCACCGCCGGGCTCTTTGGCGGCCTGGCGCAAAAGTCTGCGAAAGTATCGAGCTATTTCGCTGTCTACGACCGCCTTCTCCAAGCATATAAAGAGCGTCACGGTCTTATCATGGTTGAGATCGGGGTGGCCGACGGCGGCTCCTTGATTGTTTGGAGGGAATTCTTGGGCCAAGCGCGCGGATCATTGGAATCGACCTTGATCCTGCGGGTGCCGCAATGCGGGAGAAGGGCTTCGAGATATTCATCGGCGATCAGTCTGCACCAGGATTCTGGCAAGACTTCTTTGCCGAAGTGGGTGACGTAGATATCATCGTGGACGACGGCGGGCACACTAATAAGAATCAGATCATAACTGTCGAATGCTGTATCGATCATATTAAAGACGGTGGCGTGCTTCTGATTGAAGACGTTGGCACAAGCTATCTACCAGAGTACGGCAATCCCTCGCGGTTCTCGTTCGTGAATTACTCGAAGGGTCTTGTGGATCGCCTGCAGTTGCGGGGTCCCCTTGTCAGAACCAGGCCACCAGACAAATTCACGAAGAGCGTCTATTCGATTAGCTTCTTAAATCGATCGTATGCTTTTTCGTTGATCGCCGGCTGTGCGGCCCCTCAAAGGTCGTCCATGCCGGGTATGAAGATATCGGATCGCAAAATCGGTGGAATGAAGACAAGCGACTAGTCGGCTTTGAGACCGGTCGCCGAGGTCGCGAAATTCTGAGGAAGCTTCCGACCCAGTCTCGAATGCTGTCGTCATTAGCTATGCGTGGCTCAGCGCCGTTATATCTCGACGCAAGTTCTTATCTGAAAATCGTTCTTTACGACAATTCTTTTAATTCCAATGTCATCTGCGTTAAGCTCCGCAGACCGCGGCGATATAATCACTGACCGCGGACAGACGCACAGCTGAGGGCCCATCCATCCGCATCTCGGCCAGCCGGCGCAACCGTCGCCACGCGCGCGCCGGGCGCCATTGGCGGCTTGATCCGCATTTCACGCCGGATATTATGCGCTACCGTTGCTATAACGTCGCTACACCGGCGATGCAGTGCCGCAGAATTCCTGGCGATTTCGTCTTCGTCGGGTATCTCGTACGGCGTCGCCGCGCGCGTGCTTTACGATTTTGTCGAATTTGAAAAGTTCGGCAAGATCTTCATTTGATTGATCCGTTCATCGCGTTAAATCCGAACGATCGTCGTGGTCGAAGCGACTTCTACAATACTGATCCCGACTATGTGCGGGCGCAGGATCCCGCGAACGCTCCTATAAAAATATGCCGCGACATAATTCCCGACGCGCTAAATGGTATTGGCAGCAACACCACCAATCCCACGGCTGAGACGGCTTCACTGCCCATCCTGTTCGACAAGCTCGCCGATGGCGGCGACGCTTCTCATCTACGCGGAGCGGAATCGGCAGCGCAGCGGTCTATTGCAGCGAATTGGGCTGGGGGCACGCACGCCCCGATATCGGCGCTTATGTCGCTCGGCTTAGCGAGGAGGTCGCAAATGATGGAGAGCTATGGCCTTGAGCTAACTTCGGCCTGGCTGATCTCGTCGATGATTTTTCGCGCGCGTAACGGGTGCCGCTGGATTATCGGCCACAGTACAGGCTTGCAGTTTCACATACATGCCCGGCGTCCGGATTTGGTAGATCGGGGCTTTCACATGATCCGCGACCGCGGTACTGGAATATTTAGCGCATTCGGAAACGATTACGGGACAGGAACAATCATGCCGAAGCCAAATGGCTCACAAGCCATTTGGCTGATACAGCACGATCTTGCTGCCGTCGTTATCGGTGCTGATCGCGACGTGCACGAGCTTCTTGAGCCGCTCGCGCACCTTTTCCTGCGCTCGCTTCCTCCACGAAGAACACCATAAAGCCGCCGCCGCCGGCGCCGAGGAGTTTGCCGCCGACCGCGCCGGCCTCGCGCGCGGCGTTGTAGATATCGTCGATTTGCGAGTTGGATACGCTGTCAGCCAGCTCACGTTTGAGCCGCCAGAACTCATGCAGGAGTTCGACCAAGCTCGCGCAGCGGCGCCTTCTCGTCCTGCAGGATTTCAGCGGCGCTATCGACCATGCGGCGGATCGCCATCAGCTGGCTCTTCCGGTTCGGGATATTGTTGACCTGGTCCTGGGCGAAATCGCTGGCGAAGCGTGAAAAGCCGGTGAAGAACAGCATCAAAGAGCGATTGAGCTCTTGCCGCCGCGCCGGCGGCAGGATGATCGGTGACACGGTAAAAGTGCCGTCGCGGAAAAAATCGCAGCGGTTGAAGCCACCATAAGCCGCCCAGATCTGGTCCTGCGAGCCGACCTGTTCCTTGAGCACGTCCTGTTCGGATCCTGATGGCTTCGCAAGCGAGATCGCGTTTGGCAATCATCTTGCTGTCGAGCGCATGGAGCGCGTTGAGCAGCCCGACGGTGAAAGAACTGCTGGAGCCGAGGCCGGAGCGCGCCGGCAGGTCGGCGTCGTGGTGAATTTCAATGCCTTCGCTGACGCGCTGGTCGGACAGCACGGCGCGCACGGCGGGATGCCGGATTTCGGAAACCGAGTTCACCAGCTCGACCTGGGAATAGACGATCCGCGATCGATGTTCAAAAAAGGGCGGTAGCCGGCGCAGTGTGATGTAACAATACTTGTCGATGGCCAAGCCGAGCACCGCACCGCCGTGCTCGCGGAACCAAGCCGGATAGTCGGTTCCACCGCCGAACAACGAGATGCGGAAAGGCGTCCGGCTGATGATCATGCGATCCTGTTTGCGCTGCGCGAAGCGAGCCTATGGAGTGGCGGTGATGCGCCACAGGCGGTGCGCGAGACAGCGGCGCTCGCTCCGGTCTGGGCCTGCCGCGCGCTCACCAAACTAACCTTGCGCGCCCTGGGGCGACGGAGCCGGCGGGTTCAAGGATCTTGCGCCGCAGCTTATGGCCCGCCATGTGTTCGATATGCGTCCGCGCCGACCAGCCGAACTTTTGCGTGACCATGTCGAGGTAGCGTTTGGTCGAGAAGTAGCGGTCGAAAGCCCGTCGCGGAATTTGAGCACGTCGGCGGCGGACAGCTTTTCGGTCGGCAGCGGCAGGCAGTCGTAGCTGTGCTGCGAGAAGCCGCTCCACGTTTCTGGCAGCGCCCAGCCGTTCTCGACCGCCTGGCGAACAGCGGCGACCCCGGATAGGCCATCGCCGAATAGAAATTGGCAAACTCGCAATTCAATTCGACGGCGAGATCGAGCGTCTGTTGCATGGTCGCCAGATCGTCGTCCGGCAAGCCGAAGATGAAATTACCGATGACGCTAAGACCGGCTTGCTGGATTTGCCGGATGATGTCGATGATTTCGCTCTGGGTGAACGATTTCTCAGCCCCGTCGCGCACATGTTCGCTCCCGAACTCGATGCCGAGCGCAAGCCATTTGATGCCGGCCTTGCGCAATTTTTCAAGCATATGCGGACGCACGGTATCGACGCGCGCATAGGCCCAGATGTTGAGATCGTAGTTTCGCGCGATCAACTCATCGCAGAACGCCAAGAGTGGCGCTCGTTGAGCACGAACATTTCGTCGATAATCTTGTAAGTCTTGACACCATAGGTGTTATACAAAAGATCGATTTCGGCGGCGACCGCTTTTGGCCCCGCATGCGGTAGCGATTGGTGCCGAACGGTGCGTTGATGCAGCAGAACGTGCATTTATAGGGACAACCAAGCGACGTATAGATCGAGGCATATGGCGCGCGCGCTTCCAGATCATCAAAGCATTGCCAGTTATGCGCGCGGTATTTGTCCATCGGTAAAAGATCCCAGGCATTGCCGTGCAGGTCCTTGTCGAGATCCTTGATCAAAGCCGGGGAGATGTTGTTGCGAATTTGGCGGTTGTCCCACCAGACCAGGCCTTGCACCTTGGCGAAATCGTAGGGCTCGCCGGAACGGAGTGCATCGAGCAATTCCTGCACCGTGATCGGGCCTTCGCTGTTGCAGACGAAATCGACGGCGACTTCGCGCAACGTGCGCTCCGGCAAAGCGGCGGGATGGCCGCCGATAATGATGATGCGCTGGTCGGGATTGAGCGCCTTGATGGCAAGGCAG
Source organism: uncultured Alphaproteobacteria bacterium (assembly GCA_963746715.1). Lineage (GTDB taxonomy): Bacteria > Pseudomonadota > Alphaproteobacteria > Rhizobiales > Xanthobacteraceae > BOG-931. The sequence goes on from CAVVCW010000018.1 coordinate 4,190, forward strand.
GTCGAGGTCGCCGCCGTCATCTGCTGGGTCGAGGCCGAAGGCTGATGGCCGAACACGACCATCGCGACCAGGCGAGGATTGAGCGCCGCAACCTCATCCGCCACCGCATCGATGCCGAGCGCGGCAGCCTCGGCGTCGATGATCTCCACGCGATAACCACGATCGCGGACGTAACCGGCAATCAAGCGGCACCAAAGCGGTGGCTCGACAGCGGTGAGGTCGTCGCCGAGCGACTGATATATCTGCTGCCGTTCGCTCGGGTTGATGATCAACAGGTCAAGTGTGGAACTCATCGCCACTAGTCCCCTTCCGCAATCTTTATTCAACGAAATAGGGCGCAATGCAACCCATAGTCGGAGACGCAGTTGGCAGGTATCGACTGGCTGCCTGCGGCATTCAATATATTGAGCAATCTGCTCGCCTTCCTAGCGCTAATTATTAAACCCGTTGGGGTATCCCATGCTCCGACCGAGCAGCAGATAGAGGCGCGCAATCAACCGGCCCCGCGGCAGTAGGACTAATCGGTCATCTTCGAGCCTGACCAAGCCCCCCTCTGTCATTTCCCTGTAACGCATCTCGTAAATCTGTTCGCGCGTGTGCAGAGCCTCGACGGCGGCCTTAGTAAGTGCGTAATCTTTCTCATGCAGGAGATTCACCAACAATCTGACGGAAAACGAACGCTTCGAGCGAGACGGGAAATATCATTAGGTAAATGCCCGTCAGCCCAAATGCGGCGACGCCGCTCAGAATTGATATGACCCAGCGCTCGCGAGCGTCATCGACGAGCCATGATACAAAAAACGGGCCGACCAACGACCTCCGCTGCGCATACGAGCAGAGAAATGATAAAGAGATCGCGCCCCATCGTATTGAAAATTTGCAACCGGTAGATTCCGGTCTGAAAAACGAAAAAGGCGAGAAACGTACCAATCATCAATATAGCTGCAGCTGTAAGCGACGTAAGTAACTCCGGCATTTATGTCCAACCGCCTTTGGCTTGCGCGATCAACAACCGCAAATGTTTGTGAGCCTCGCAACCTAGATCGGTTGGGCTAAAGGCGCACCTTGAGCAGGAATTTAGGCTGTTCGCGGCAAAATTGGTGATCGTGGCGACTTTACTTTTCCTGCCGCTCGCCGCTACGCTTCATGATGCTTTTGACGCCGCCGATTTCGTTCAGCGTCAAAACGAGTGATGTGACGCAACTGTAAACCGCGGCTCGAGCACAACGCTGCGTCTGAGCGCTGCCAGCTTGTGCGCGTTGCCCTCCTTGCATCTTTACTTTGATGAGCAGAAAATTTCCACCCTGGATGGTTCCAAAGGTTATGCTATACAACCGAAATAATCCAGTCTAAATCGCAAAAGGGTCGCGTTGTATGAACTTCATCCGAGAACTCAGGCTGTTTACTATCAAGGTACTCATCGTGGCCGGTATCCTGTCGACCTTCTTTTCTGTCGCGGCTGTCGTCGCCAATGCCGCGGCGCGCTCGTTGCTCGCCCAGTTTTCCTATCCGCCATCCTTGGTAACGGTAACCGCGGGAAAAATAAGTCGATGAACCCTAGCTCGCGTGCAGCCCTGCATCAAAGTCTCGCAAGTCTCGCCACGCAACTGCGCCCCTTTCTTGACGATCTCCGTCCCTTGTTTGGCGGCAGCGATACGTGCGCGCCAAAGACGAACGCGAGCCCTTGATCCCCGGTTTATGTGTCGAAAAAACCATGTCAATTACTGCGCTGGCGGTAAAGCAGAAGTTCCGTCTTGCTACATCCATTGATAGTCTAATCGTCCCGAAATCTCCGCTGGTCATTGCCGCTATCGCTGCGGCCTTGGCCGCACTCGCGAGTAAGCGCTTTCTGAGCGGTGCCTATTTCCCTGTCCTGGACGCCGGCTGGTCTTACAAGTTTTTTGCGTATGTGCTGGATCAACTTCGCGGTTCGGGCGAGGCGCCGCATTGGATTCCAGAAGTGCCCTATGGAATTTCGGCCGAATATCGATGGCTGACCGCAATCGGTCCCTCCCAATATTTCATCCTGTTGATTGGTATGTTCACGCGCGTCAGCGCGCTTAGCTTGTTCGTCGTGTCCATAGCGTTTGATCAATTCTTCTTTTTTCTAGGCGTTGTCCTCGTCAGTCGGAGAATTCTTTCTTGGGCATGCGCCTCTTGTGTTCTTCTACTCAGTAGCGCTTGTGCGCCATTTTGTTAGTTATTGATAACGGTATCTTTTGCAATTTTCGACTCTTCCAGTACTTTCCGCTTGCCTTCTTTTTTCTTTTATTGGCCGTCGAAAACTGCAGACTTGTTTTTTGTCACTATTGCCGGACTTTTGTTCGTTATCTGTGCTTTCGGCGGCGTCGCCTATATGTTGCCGTTCCAAATTTACACCTTGTCGATCTTTTTATATCGCTGGTAGCTACAGAACCAGGGATCTCGCAAAAAGGCGGCAGCATTTCTCCGCAGCGGGCTCGATCCCTCCTACGTTCTGGCGCTGACCATAGCTGCCATATTGTTCGCTGCTTTACTGGTCGCCGCCCGCGATGTGCAAGCGCTTGGTTATATGCTGGGCCGGGAAAAAGATTTGCATGCGACCTTGTCGTCATACTTGACGGCTGGAAGGCAGCAACGATCGTTCAAGCTCACTGAACTTGTGACTGCGCAGCCTGTGAGCGACTATAGAGACTTCACGTCTTATTTCGGCGCAGTGGGATCTTGTATTACTGATCTACGGCGCGCTCGTCGAGAGGTCGCCTACATTCAAATCACTCTTTATCGCTTTTTGCCGGATTTTGGCGTTCTCGGTGGCAGGCTCCGGAGTGGCCCGTCTGGCCTATAACCTGCCGGGTATGGACTATTTCCGGTACGTTGGCTTCGTGATCGGATCGGCAAAGTGGATTGCCATCCTCTGCGCTGGGTTCGGACTTGGGCAGCTTTTGAAAGAGCCGCCGCGTTCTCTCCGTCTCCTCGGATAGCGGCGAACATCGTGTTCGCGGGCTTCTTGTTGTCTGAGCTTTGGTATTTTGCCGGGTATCCTGGGTAACCAGGAATGGGTGGCGCATTTTCACATCATTGTCTGCCCCGACACTGTTGTTGCTGCTGAGCGGGGTTTTGCTGTGGCTGGTGTTTGGCAAGCCTCGAAGCAGGCATGCTCAACGCCAATTTTGGCATTGGGAGAGTTGGTTTGTTATCGAACCATGCTTGATTTTCGCTATCCCTCCGATCCAGCTAATGGCATTGTCTTTGCGAATGCGGCAAAGGAAACCTATCAGCCTCAGCGAATTTGGCCGTGGCAATCTGCCATAGTGACCCGCTTCCGAGCCATAACCGACACCCCCATTTATGACTTCGACGCGGCATTCACCTCTGTCGATCTATGTGGCAGCAATGTCGAGGCGCTGCTGAACACAAACGTGTTGGCAATGCCCGCAGTGCTGGATCTCTTCAAAAACGTGGACTTAGCACTACAAGACCGTTTTTTCCGAGAGCCCAAGCTCACGGGTTGATTATATTGCTGATTCGGATCGAGAAATGTTCTCTTTGCTGCGATTGGCTGTCATGCCGCAAAGATGCGGCTGGTATATGATCCAGTTTTGGTTTCAGATGAGCCTGCCGCTCGCGCGGTTGTCGCCGGACACCAAAACATCTTTGAACATCCGGTTATTATTGCTCCTAAAGACATCGTGAACCGCATGCAAGTACAGTCGGCAGCGAGCCAAGGAAAGTCAGATGGCAAAGTACAGGTGAGCAAATTTTCGGCAAATGAAGTGCAGGGAGTTGTCGTTAACCCGACAAGCGTTGACGCACGGCTCGTCTATGACGACGCTTTCGCTCCGCATTCGACTGCGTCCATTGACGGAGCCAGTCAGACAATCCTAAACGCCAATTTGGCCTTCAAGGCTCTGAATTTCCGCCCGGCCGTCACGAATTTCGTTTCAAATTCACTTATGGCCTGTGGAATTTCGTTTGCTTCCGGGCGGCATAGGGTTATTCATTTTATTACTTTCAATAAGCGCGCTGGCTCTCGCAAACGCTTCAAATCAACCGGCGGCGCGCAGCACCCCCGCCGGGGTGTTCCATTGATGTCGTGAATTGGAGCACGCTCTTGCGGTCCGCAAGGCCGAAAATCGCTGTCAAACCATTTCCTTCTTCCAAGACTTATATGCCCATCCTGTCGGCTTGTGTACCGGCCATTTGTCGCGCGGCAGCCGCTTTTGCAAATTAGGATTTCGATACTGCATCAGCGGTTCGAGAATAAATAACGGGCAGAATGAAAACGTCAGATTGCCAAGAGCATGATCCCAAGCTTAAAAATCTTGCGATACTCGCTCGGGTGCAGATACCAGCCGGCGCGAAGCTTAAACCACCCGGGACCATGTTTGCGGAATATGATCGCTTTGATGGTCGACCAGCTGAACAGCGTCGCCATCAAGTTATAGCGGATGACATCGCGGGTCAGTTCGATCTCGGAGGTCGTTTCCGGAACGTAGGGCAGGGGCTTTCTTTTCGTGAGCGGCAAGCCCATTTCCGACAGCGCCGAGGTGAAGTTCTCCCAATGGCCGACGATCTTCAGCCGTCCCGGATATTTGTAGCGCAAGTCGCTATACATCGGCGTACCAGGATAGGGCATCAGATTGTTGAATTTCAGATGCGCCAAGCCCATTGATCGGCAAAGTTTGTAGGCCGCCCTCCGGTCGGCATGGGTTCCGTCGGAATTCCGAAAATCATAAACATTGCCACTTCCATACCGTGTCGCTTGGCCATGTTCACGGCGTCGACGTGTTGTTGGATAGTCTCACCTTTTTTGATTTGATCCATCAAGGCGTCGGTCCCAACTTCCATACTGAATCCGACCGAGGTAAAGCCGGCTTCGCGCATGATCGGGACCAAGTCCTCGTAGAAGTTGTCCGCGCGGGTTTGAAGGCTGAACTGACATTTCAGACCGAGCCTTGAGTTACGAATCCGTTCACATAGCTCGATTGTGTGCGAGCGCTTGAAACAGAAATTATCATCCAAGAAAAAGATCGCTTCAGCACCGAATTTGTTGATGAGAATGTCGAGTTCTTCTATTATAATGTCGATCGAGCGCCAGCGATAAGTGTTCCCGGTCATCATCCGTTGGGCGCAATAAGAGCATTTGAACGGGCAGCCCCTCGATGTGACGATAAAACCCCAATCATAATTCAGCTTTCGGGTGCTGTGAGAATTAACGGCGCCCAGCATCGACATGAACATGTCGTACGGAAATTTTGGGAGCGTGGATAGGTCCTTAATAAGCGGACGCTCAGGAGTGTGCGTGATTTTGCCGTCTATTTTGTAGGTAATGCCTTTGATATCGGAGAGCCTGCCCTTGCTCTGAGTTAGGCATTCGTAGAGTTCGATGATCGTACGTTCGCCTTCGCCGCGGACCACAAAGTCCACCGGACTGGTCTCGAACGGCTCATTTGGGAGGGCCGTGACGTGGAACCCCCCCATGATCACAGTGCAGTCGGGAAACTTTTCCTTGAGCCAGTGGCAAAGACGGTAAGCCTCGTGCGCCTGCGCAGTCAGTACGGATATCCCGAACACATAGGGCCGCGGCAGCTGCGTGAGCAGCGGATAAAGAATCTCCTCAGCGGATTCATCATCGATCGTACGCAGTTCTTCGTCCCATATTTCGGCGGGATAGTTCGCTTGTCGCAGGGCCGCGGCCAGGCATCCGATTGACATCGGAAGCGAAAGGGGCGTGAACTCGGACAGGGTTCCGCCGTATTCGGCATTGGCCGGATTGATAAGAAGCAAACTACTCCCCCAGTCTGATCCGGTGCAGAGTCCCGCGATGCGAACGTATTTCAGCGTATCATAGAGGCTTGCAATTGCAAACTTCCGCTTTGCCAGCATCGAGCGAGACGGCGATCGGATTAAAAATACTTAGGACACCCAAGGCCATGCCGACTTAGTGTGAAAGTTTCATGCTCGAAGTCGTTGGGCGACCGCTTTAAGAGGCCTGTGTCGGCACATGGGCTTGCGTTTGACCACGGGCCGCGAATAGCCACACCAAGCCTCCGAAAATGCCTAGGCCAAATGTTGCTAATCCGAAAATGCCGATACCAAGAGCCCGTCTCCCTGCGGTAATCCCGCGTAGGAAAAAGCTACGACCATTGCGCTTTCCCGCACGCCCCAGCCGGCGATTGAGATCGGGAGCGTGGCAATCAAGACCACCGGCGGGATTAACAAAACGGAGTCAGTGAGATCGAACGGCGATGCTAGGCTTTTCGCGACGCACCACGCAGCAATGATTGTCAGCGCCTGTATCACAAATGACAGTGTAACGACAACGACAGCCAGCGTGGACGCAAAAACATCATAGGCAGCGTTAGCCGCTGCATTGACGTGCCTCAGAAACGAAAAGCGATGAAGTATGTTCCATTGCCGTTTGCCGAAGCCAATGAATCCTATGGAAATTGCGACGCCGAGTAGACCGAGCCCCAGCAAGCCAGTTCGGCCTAGCCGATCATCAATTAAAGTGAACGATTCTGGAATGCAGGCAAGGACAATCAAGGCCAACACGAACACGCCCGCGAAGCGATCAATGGCCACCGAGTAGATTGCTTTCGACCATCCAGCGCCGTCTCGCGCAACCAACCAGATACGCGCCGCATCCCGCCAACGGTTGAGGGTAGCATTTGGCTGAAAAACAAAGATACAAGCGTGTAGCGTACGGCGTCGCTTTTTGTGACCAGAGCACCACATTCATTGAGAATAACGCGCCAACGGAGTGCGGCAAAGATGGCCTGCAGCCCAAGGCAGTACCGCAGCCACGAACCAGATGACGCTCAACCGTTGTACACGCCCGAGGACGAACCCGAGGTCGACGCGACTGACGGCGAAATAAAGCAGCGCGAGCGTAATCGTGAGCTTTACGATTAGTGCAATTTTCTTTTTCACGGAAGGCTCAATGGCAATCCATGAGCGTTTCGCACGGAACGGCTAGCGTCATTATTCACCGCTCCGTGGTTCATTGTACTTAATCGCGTCCAGATTGACGACGCTGTCCACGATCCAATTGGGCCGCCGCTTCACTTCGCGGCTGATTCTGCGCCACGTAGATGCTCAGGACGCCGTTGCTGACCAAATTCAGTCCGCCTAAGAACAGCATCGTCACCATTTCCGACGGCCAGCCAGGCAGGTGCATGTCCCAAATCACCCGCGTCAATACGATCGCAAGCAGATAGGTGAATGCGCCGAGCGACACCAAGCCCGACGATGAACGAGACGTAGAGGGGCGTTGAGCTGAAGGACGTAATTCCGGAGATCATGGCGCTGGCGTGGCTGCTGGATCGCCAATTGAAATGCGTGATTCCGGAATGTCGCGCGTGCCGGTCATAGAAGAGTTGCACCTGCTTGAAGCCCACCCAGCGCACCAGACCACGTAAGAACGGATCATATTCGTTGAGTTTAAGGAGTTCGTTGACGACGCGGCGGGAGAGGAGCTTGAAGTCTCCGGTGTTCATCGGAATGTCGGTATCGGAAAGCAGATTGATGATCTGATAGCCGAGCTTGGTGATCCACATTTTGGTGCGGGTCTCGCCTTGGCGGGTCAATCGCGTGGTATTCACCACGTCGCATCCCTTCCGCCATTCCTGGATCATTTGCGGAATCAATTCCGGCGGGTCCTGCAAATCGGCGTCCATGTAAATGACCGCGTCGCCGCTCGTATGGGCAAATCCCGCGAGCACACAAGGCGACATGCCGAAGCGGCGCGCCATATTGACGATTTTAATGCTCTTGTCTTGCGCAGCGTGTAGACGGAGGACTCGTCCGAACCGTCGTTAGAGCAGTCGTCGACGAAAATCAGTTCCGACCGAACCTGCTTTCGTCCAGCGCCCGTTTGGTCCGCGCAATGAGTTCGGGAATGTTGTCCGCTTCGTTGCGAAACGAAAAGACGACCGAAACCAATTCCACGCTTACGCTCCTCGGGAGATCACTCGACGCCGCCGATCGTTCGCGGCTGGGCAGCTTGCCCGGCCCAAACTGCTCGGCTCTTTATGGCGCCGCGCTCGCCACCGATGCCGACGGCCAGTTGGCGAGGATAACTTTCGCGCGTTCGGCGCGTAGCGATTTAACGACCTCGCTCGACAAGTCGGTGCGCTCGAGCGAGTTCCAATCGCATTTGACGATAAGGGTGCCGCTCTTGCGTCCCCACAATATCGTCTCTCTCACGAACCGGCCTTTGTCGCCTTTATAGTCGATCGGCCGCGTGACCATCCGCTGCCGTTCGCGTGCGAGCGGAATGGTATCGGTGCTGAACAGATGGTCGAAATACTCGGGAACATTGTGCAAAAACTGCTGCGTGGCTGCCGTCCGAGGCTGCGCGGAATTCTCAAGCGCTGATAGCGCATCACTTCGCTGACTTCCCGGTCGTCATAGATCACGCCTTCGCTGTCCAGATACTGGCGGACGACGCTTTCGAATTCGCCGAAGAACGCATCGAGTTTCTCAGCGATCCGGATGAACAGCGCTTCCTCGATATCCCAGTAGATGTCCAGATATCCCGGAAGCACACAGCCTCGCCCGGCGCCGGCCATCATGGCGTCGAGATAGCTCTCGAGATAGGCGAGTTCTTCAGCAGGATCAGGCGTGGATCGAGTCGCACCTGCGGTTCGCTGATGAATTCGATGAGGCCGATATGCGGCAGATCGAAACGGTCGGACAGCCAGCCCAGGACGTAGAAACCAAGTTTCATGCTGTGCAGCAGCATCGTCATCGTCGCGAGCTTCGTCATCCGGCGCCAATCAGCGTTCGACATCGAATTGCTCGCGACGATGATGTCCTGGTATTCCGTGACCCAGCCCTGATCGCGGATGCTGCCGTGAATTTCGCGCAGCTCCGTGCGCAGGGTCTGGATGCCGAACCGGCGCTGATATTCGGGATCGCCCATTTCCGTGTTCGGATAGACTTCGCACTGATAGACGAAAAGCTGGTTTTTCAGGCCGGATTCCAGGATCTGCTGGATACCGTCCCGCCAGCTTTCGTAAGTCTCGCCGGGGAGACCTAAGATCATCTCGGTATAAACCGGAACGTCGAGATCATTGAAGCGGCGCTGCAGGGCGGCATACGAGCTGAGCTTGATGTTACCGCGCTTGATATTGGCGAGAACCGGCTTCGAATTGCTCTGCCGCGCCAGCGTGATGCCTTTTTCCATGTCGTATTTGTGCAGCTTGGCGGCCAGCATGAAGATTTTGTCGTCGGTATTCTTGCCCCAGCAGGTGCGGAATTTTTCCGGGTGATTGAACTTCTTCTTGCTCTCGATCAGCATGTCGACGATTTCGCCGTCGCGCTTGTGCATGCCGAAATTCGAGTCGGCGTTGAACAGATAACGGATGCCGCTGCGCGCCGCCCATTCGACCTCTTGGCGGACCCGTTCGAGCGAATGATAGCGATAGCGGCGCGTCGTGCCGCCGCGGCCCCAGTAGCAAAACGTGCACAGAAAGGGGCAGCCGCGGTTGGTCTCGATGATTGCCTGGAATTCATATTCGTGATGCCGCGCGAACATGTAATCGAACATGCCGGACGTATAGGGCGACGGATAGTGGTCAAGGTCGCGCTCGAAATTCGAATTCTCGGGATTGACGATGATCTCGCCGGTTGACGGATGCCGGAAGGTCACATTGGGTATGCCGGAAAAGTCGCAGGATTTAATAAAGCGCTCGCAAATCCCAAAGAACGCATCTTCGCCTTCGGCGCGAACGCGACATCGACGAAGTCATGGTGCTCGAGGTACGACCTGCTGTCGTGCGGGCATTGCGCGCCGCCAAAGACGACCAGGCAGTCGGGCCATCGCGATTTGATTTCGCGCGCCAGCTGCAGCGACAATTGCTCGTTCCACATCGAAATGGAGAATGTCGCCATCGCCGGCGCCTCATCGTATTGGGCGATGAGATTCTCGAAGCGATCGATGCAGAACAGGAACGGCTTGAACTTATAACCGGTTTGACGCGCTCGTCGGTCTCGGCATAAGCGCGCAGGATGCCGGAGACCAGCGGAAGATAGGTCGCCTTGCCCATCCGGACGTTAAATTCATTCATATAAACGATTTTCTTGGAACTCATCACGTGCCGTCAGCGCCCAATAGGCGACCCCCGGCACCTACCCGCTTTAATACCGCACCAAGACGCCTCGGGTCCACCGCTAAACGGGCGCCCAGCGCCGTCAAACCTCCTTTAAAGCGCGGTGCCGGCACAGCAGGAGCAGCGTTACCGCGTCTTGGACCCGTTCCGCGCCGATCTCGGCGTCGATCGCCACGGGTGAGCAGGCGGACCGATAACATGCCGAGTTCCTTGGCATCGACCCGGTCGTACCACCGCAGTCGAGCGCCGCAAAGAGCGCCAAACGGCCCTTGATGATGCCGGGTTCCGGAGCGACCGTGCCGAACTCGATGAGATTTGCCGGCGGGCACGACAAGCCGGTCTCTTCGGCAAGCTCGCGCAGAGCCGCCTGCTGCGGCGTCTCGTCCGGTTCGATAAATCCCTTCGGAGCTTCAAGCGACATCCGCCCCAGCGGATGACGATAACAGTTCACCAGCGCGAATCGGTCACCCACGATAGGCAAGACGCAGATGCCGGATATGCCGTCGCGTCCATATATTTCGGCTGGACGACCAGAAAGTCGGCAACTTCGCGATCGGGCGGCTCGACGAGATGGTCGAAAAAAATATCGAACATGCTGTTCGTCCCCGCCTTCCGCCGCGCCTTGACCACGGGCGCGGATATTTTTTTCCTCGGTCAAGTCGCGGGTGCCCTTTTGTCAATTGCAGGGAACCGGTAGAGCGTGAGCTTGTTCCCGCACAATGGGCGGCAATTTAACGATCCAGCCGGTCGGTGCAACAAGCGCGGTGACGCCGAGATTGCGGGAAATCTGGCACCAGTCGGCGGCCCCAAGCGCCGCCCAATAGTTCTGTCCGCCATCCGGCGGAAGCCGCGCCGCCGTGCAGCATTTCGGCCGGCGGATCGGAAAACGAGATGCCGTAGCCTTCCTGGACGATCTGGGCAACGGGGCCGGCGGCTTGCGGAATATAGGGAAGAAATCATAGCGTCGACGTAGACCGCAATCGGCAGATGGCCGCATCGAAAGTTGCGCCGAAATGTGCGAGGCTGTCAGGACGAGGCCATCGATGTGCGCGCTGCTCACGCTCGCGCCAGAACCTCGCTTTGTCCTCGCGATACCCGGAAGGATTGCCCAATATCCGCGTATCCAGAATGGTGCGTACGCAAAACCGGAAAGTATCGCGGCGCAACACATAGACCATCCCGCTGACGACCACGAGCAGGAGCACCGCAATCGGCAATAGCCGCGAGGCCACGGCGGCTCGGCTTTCCGTCTTGTCCGATCTCTGGTCGAATGATCGGCAAGGCAAACGGCGAGCCCCAGCGCGAGCGGCGTGCTGACAAAAGCCTGTACGTTGAGCAATCGCGCCGGCGCCCGCAGCACGACAGCGCCGGCAAATATTGCGGCACCATATGCACAGCGTAGTAGGCGATCGTCGAAACCGTCACCGCGATCAGTACCAAAATGCAAGTCAGCAGGGCGGATTTCCGGCGCGATACGCAAGGCGATAAAAGCCCACAGCGCAGCCATGGCCAGTGCCGCCGCGGCGGCTATTCGTATTGCCTGTCCGGACGACATCGTGTGGCTTTGATGGACGTCCCAAAGACGCATATAGGCCTCATAGGCCGCTTGATCAGATCGCCAAAACCGGCGGGGAACGGGTATTAAGAAAAGACAAGACTAACAAGCGTAACACATGCGCCCAAAGCCGCGCCCTTGGCGAGACCGGGCATGCCGAAACCGAAAAACGCCCAGCCGGCGACGAGCGTCACTGCAAGAAGCGCGGTCATGTAGGTGCCCATGACCGGATGCGGCGACAAGCGCCAGAGCCGAGAAAGCCGGCCAGCGCATAGCGTCCGCCGGCAACGCAACCGATGACCCAAACCGCGCCGGCATGCGCCCAGAAACCAAACGTGCTTTCGGACGCTTGGCTCAACAGCAAACCCAGCGTCGTATAATCTGGCGAGGCAAAAAAAAGATGCCAGCGGATTTGCCAGATAACACAGGGGGGCCGCCGCGAGAGCGAGCAGAAATCGTCCGGTCAGGCCGTAGATGATCATGGCATAGCCGCAGACCAAGAGCGCGCAAGGAAACCAGAAGAACATCGCCGCATTGACGCGGCTCTGATCGATCCCTGCGCGCAGCAGGATCGCGCCGAGCTGATGGATGCTCGTCCAGCTGTCGAGGAAATAAGCCGACCATGGGCGATTGCGGCGGGTAATTGACGATGCCCGCCAGCACCAACGCGCCGTCAACGCCGCGCTGATCGACGGCAGGCGCTAAGAGGCCAAGGACAACTCCAATCATGAGTGCGCGATGCGATGAGTGAAAGCGGCGCGGTCGACGCTTGCCGCCGGTTTCGCCGATTGTCTCTCGATTTCGACAGCCAATTCGGCCACCCGTACAGCGTTGCCCGAGCCTAGCCCTGTCTTTCTAAGGTCTCATCGTGTCGATTGCTGTCGAGAAACTTCGGGAGCGGAACGGCGTGTGACAGAGCGCGGTCAACGCGGCGATCTCGGATACCGATCGAGAATCTCTTCGCCGGTCCAGTAAAGAACGCCCTCGAATTTGCGCGCGTATTCATAGATCTGCTCGAGATATTTGATGCGGTGCGGCTGGCCGCTCAGATAAGGGTGAATGGCCAGCGCAAAAATCTTGGCGCGCTTTTCGCCTTCGGCATAGAGCCGGTCGAACTGATCGACGGCGCGCTGGCGCAAATAATCGGCTTCATGATGCTGCACCGCCATCATCGGAATGTCGTTGAGCTCCATCGTATAAGGTAGCGTGACGAGCGGGCCGTTCTTGGTGCGGATGGTCGAAGGCTCGTCGTCATAGACCCAGTCGCCGATATATTTGATGCCGGCAGCCGCGAGCAGATCGGGCGTTTCCAGCGTTTCAGTCAGGCCCGGGCCGAGCCAGCCGACCGGGCGCTTGCCGCAGAAATTTTCCAGCACGTCGAGCGAGCGCTTGATCATCGCTTTTTGATTGGGCTCTTTGTGAATGGGGCCTTGTTGATAGGAGTGACCCATGAATTCCCAGCCGTCGCTTTTGGCCTCCTGCGCGACGCGGGCGTAATCCTCGCAGACGCGGGCGTTGAGGGCGAGGGTGGGGCGGATTTTCTCGCGCTTGAACAAATCGAAGAACCGCCACACGCCCACCCGCATGCCGTATTCGTGCCAGCTCCAATTGGGCACGTCGGGAAGTTGCGTTTCGCCGGTCGGGGGCGCCAGCACCTGGCGCGCCATGGGCTTGCCGATGTCCCAGACTTCGAGATTGACGATGGTCCAGAATACGACGCGTGCGCCGCCGGGCAATTTCAATGGCGGCCGATCGACGATCGCCGAATAATCGCTGCGCTCGCGCGGCAGCATGGTTTTGGCCGAGCCCGGTTTCTGCTTTTTCTTCACACGTTTAGTCATCGATTCTCCAACCTGTCAGCAGGCCGAACCGGCAGGCCTTGTCAAAACGCGGGCGAGACCATACGTCGCCTGTCTGACTTTCGCCAAGCTCACTGCTGTGATTGGGGGTGCTTGGCTGCTACGATCACAAGCGCGTTAGATGGGTTGGATTCGCATTGCGGTCGGCGGACGGCCGCGCATTTATGGAACCAACGTGCCGGGGACTGATTATCTTCCCAGCCATTGAATTTCCTGACCTAATTCTGTCCTTCACGGACTTTTATCATGCCACATTCGGCCGCCTCCACGCGTGTTCGGCCCGCTAACTCGGCGCATTGCGCCGTGGAGGGCAACGCTGTCGAAGCCGGACATTCGGGCGTCAGCCGGCGGCCCGATTTGCATCGCGATTCGCACCAAAACTCGCGCGACCACTGGCTCAAGGCCTTTGGCACGGTGCGCGCCGAAACCGAACGCCGCGCGGCGCTGTTGTCGGCCGAGGACCAAGTCGTTCAGTCGATGCCCGACGCGAGCCCGACCAAATGGCATCGCGCGCATGTGACCTGGTTCTTCGAACAATTTCTGCTGCGGCCGCATGCCAAGACCTATCGGGTTTTCGACGAGCGCTTCGGCTTCCTCTATAATTCTTATTATGTCTCCGCTGGTCCCCGGCAGGCGCGGCCGCAGCGCGGCCTGGTCACGCGGCCGAATGCTGCGGAGGTCGCGGCCTATCGCGCGCATGTCGATGACGCGGTGGCGGACTTGATCGCGACCGCGAGGAATTTCGACGAGCTCAGGCCGATCGTCGAAATCGGGCTGCAGCACGAGCAACAGCATCAGGAATTGTTGCTCACCGATATTCTGCACGCTTTTTCTTTGAACGAGACACATCCGGTCTACGATCCGGCATGGCAATGGCCGCGCAGCGACGAAAGGCCGGCAGCAAGCGCGGTGCTCGACGGCGTTCACACGATCGGGCACGCAAGCGAAGATTTCTGCTTCGACAACGAGCTGCCGGCGCATCAAGTTCTGCTGCAGCCGGTGCGTCTGTCGCCGTCGCTGGTCACCAACGGCGAATGGCTCGAGTTCATGGCCGACGGCGGCTATACGACGCCGACCTTATGGCTCTCCGACGGCTGGACGACCGTCGAGGCGCAAGGTTGGGCCGCGCCCGGCTATTGGCGCAAGGTCGACGGCGCATGGTTTTCGATGACGCTCGGTGGCTTGCGTTGCGTCGAGCCGGAAAAGCCGGTGTGTCACATCAGCTATTACGAAGCCGATGCATTCGCGCGTTGGGCCGGCAAGGATCTGCCGACCGAAGGCGAATGGGAAGTCGCCGCCAGGAGCGGTGCGCTCGCCGACGCTTTCGGTTCTGTATGGCAATGGACACGCAGCGCCTATTCACCATATCCAGGTTATAGAGCGGCGCCCGGCGCGCTCGGCGAGTACAACGGCAAATTCATGGTCAATCAAATGGTGTTGCGCGGCTCATCGCTCGCCACGCCGTCCGGCCATTCGCGGCCGAGCTATCGTAATTTCTTTTATCCGCAGGCGCGCTGGCAATTCTCCGGATTGAGGCTTGCGGAATACCAACACTGAGAACCCCAAGAGCTGAAAATGGCCCCTGTAGTGCAAACCGCGCTTCGCGCGGAGCCGTCCGTCGAAACGGCAGATTCATTCGCGACCGACATTCTCGAAGGCCTTTCGGCCAAGCCGAAACGGCTGCCGCCGAAATATTTCTACGATCTTGCCGGTTCGGCGCTGTTCGAACGCATCACGCATGTGCCGGAATATTATCCGACGCGCTGCGAGATCGAGCTGTTGCGCCAGCATGCGCCGGCAATCGCCTCGCTGTTTCCGCCCAATTGCGCCTTGATCGAATTCGGCGCCGGCTCGAGCCGCAAGGCGCGCATCCTGCTTGGCGCCGCAGCGACGATCGAGGCCTATGTGCCTGTCGACATTTCCGGCGACTTTTTGCAAGGCGAGGCGGCGCAGCTGCGGCGCGATTTCCCGCGCTTGGCGGTGCATCCCGTCGTCGCCGATTTCACGCGTGCTTTTGAAATTCCGGCTCCGATCGCGGCGCTGCCGCGGGTCGGCTTCTTTCCGGGCTCGACCATCGGCAATTTCGAGCCGCATGAAGCGGCAAAATTCCTGCGCCATGCCGCGGACACGCTGGGCGCCGGCGCCATCCTCGTCATCGGCGTCGATCTGATCAAGGACACCAAGATTCTCTGTCCCGCTTACAACGATGCCGAGGGCGTGACCGCGAAATTCAATCTCAATTTGTTGGCGCGCATCAATCGCGAGCTTGGCGCCAATTTCGATCTTTCCGCGTTCGAACATCATGCCTGCTACAACAGCGAGCAGAAGCGCATCGAGATGCATCTCGCCAGCACCAAGCGGCAGAAGGTGAAGGTCAACGGCAAGGCGATCAGCTTCCGCGCCGGCGAAACCATCCACACCGAGAACAGCTACAAATATACGGTGGAGTCCTTCACGGCGCTGGCGCGCGGCACCGGCTGGTCGCCTCTGAAATCGTGGACCGACGGCATGTTCGGCGTGCTGGCGCTCAAATTCGACGGCGCACAGCCGGACAAGCGCGAGCAAACGTAACGCCGAGGTGAGCCGTCGGGCGAGCGGTTATGCCGACCTGTGAAGCCGATGCCGATTTGTGAAGCCGATCCTTGGCGCCTGCAATATTTCGCTCACGTCAAGACCGACGCCAATATTCCGACGGAAGATTGCGACGCTTGGCTTTGGTATCCGGCGCAGCGCTGGGTCTACGACAAGCTCGCAGTCGCACTGAGCCAGAATCTCGAAGCCGGACCGCACGGCATTGAGCCGTCGCGGTTTCCGGTTTTCTCCAAGCCGATCACCAATCTCAAAGGCATGGGCGTCGGCAGCCGCGTGCTGCAATCGAAGGCCGACTACGAGCGGCATTACACGCCCGGCCATTTCTGGATGACTTATCTTGAAGGCCGGCACGTCTCGTCCGACATCGCTGTCGTCGATGGCGTACCGCGCTGGTGGCGGCATGTCACCGGCAAGCCCGCGGGCGGGGGCACTTTCGATTACTGGCTGGTTCATGCCGAGCCCGATGCCGGTCTCGAGGCCTATTGCAGCGCCTGGATCGGGAAGCATCTGCCTGGTTATACCGGGATGCTGAATCTCGAAACCATCGATCAGAAAATCATCGAGGCGCATCTGCGTTTCGCCGACCAATGGCCTGATCTCTATGGTCCGGGCTGGGTCGACGCGCTGGTCGGCCTCTATGAGCGGCGCGAATGGGAGTTCGAGGACGACGATCGCAGCGAAGGCTATAGCGTCGTTCTGTTCGGCCCGAACGGACGGCGCTATCGGCATCCCCCGCCGGCACTGGTCGAGCACGTCGCGCACATGCCGGGCGTGACCAGCGTGCAAGTCACTTTCCACGAGGATCGTTCGCCCGAGCAACATGCTATGCCGCCCGGCGGCTTCCGCCTCGCCATTGTCAACGGTTTCGATCTGCGCGCGGCGCAGGCGGCGCGGGAGCAGTTGCGCGCGCATTTTCTTGGCTGACCGCAGGACAATTGCGCCCGGGTGGATTGCCGCAAGCCGGCCCGATATAGTCCCGCCGCCCGCGAGGCGTTTTCCGATCTCTTGAAGGACTTAAAAGCATGAAAATCGTTGCGTTCGAAGGGCAGGGAGGCCCGCATCTCGGTGTTGTCGAGGGCGATCAGGTCGTCGATCTGCAGGCCGTGGACAGCAAAATTCCGAGCGATCTCGGCGAATGGCTCGCCAAGAACAGCGGCGACACCAAACAACTCGCCGCCATCGCCAAGGGCGCACCGGCTTCCGCGCGCAAGCCGCTTGCCGGACTCAAATATGCGTTGCCGGTCGGCAAGCCCGGCAAGATCATCTGCCTCGGCTTGAACTATCTCGAACACGTCAAGGAAGGCTCGCAGCGCGACAACATTCCGAAATTTCCCACCGTCTTCTTTCGCGGCCTGACATCGATGGTGCCGCACGGGCAGCCGATCATCCGGCCGAAAGTGTCGGAGACGCTCGACTACGAAGCGGAGCTGATCCTGGTCGTCGGCAAGCGCGCCAAGCATCTGACGCCCGCCAACGCCACGTCCTGCATCGCCGGCTATTCCTGCGGCAACGAAGGTTCGGTGCGCGAATTCCAGCGCAAGACCACGCAATGGGACATGGGCAAAAACTTCGATCGCACCGGCGGCTTCGGCCCCTGGCTCGTCACCGCCGATGAATTGCCCGACGCCGCCAAGGGCTTGAAGATCGAGAGCCGCCTCAACGGCAACGTCATGCAGTCGGACAATACCGACAACATGATGTTCCCCGTGGTCGAGATGCTGGTTTACATCACCCAGGGCATCACGCTCGAGCCGGGCGACGTCATCTTCACCGGCACGCCGTCGGGCGTCGGCCATGCCCGCAAGCCTAATCCGGTGTGGATGAAGAACGGCGACACCGTCGAAGTCGAGATTCAAGGCGTCGGCATTCTGCGCAATCCGATCGCCGACGAATAAGACTTCGGAAATGCGCGATATGCCGGGGCGATGGCGCCACCGAACGCAGCGGCTGCGGAGGCCGCTGCGGTTCTGCGTTGTGCTGCTTGCTTTCTCCGTCGCACTGACGCCGGCGCTGGCTCAGGATCACATTAAAGTCGGCATCGGCTACGGCCTTGCATTTTTACCGATCTATATCTGCGAGGACTTAAAGCTCGTCGAGAAGCACGCCAAGGAAGCGCATCTCGACGCAAAAGCGGAATTTCAGCGCTTCACCAGCGCGGCCGAGGCACAGGCCGCTCTGGCCTCGGGCGACATCAACATTGCGCCGTTTGGCACCGCGCCGCTGCTCGCGGCCTGGGAGAAGGGCAGGAATAAGCCCGATCAGGTCTTTGCCGTATCGGGCCTGACGTCATTGCCGCTCACGCTGCTCAGCAATCAGCCGGACGTGCAGTCCATCGCCGACCTCAAGTCCGCCGATCAGATTGCGATGCCGACGCTGACGTCGCCGCAAATGTATGTGTTGGAGCTGCAATCGGAGAAGGCGCTGAGCCGCTATGACCGGCTGAAGAGCCAGGTCGTCGCGCTGTCGCACGCCGACGCGATCAACGATCTGGTCGAAGGGAGCGGCCAGGTGAGGGCCTATTTCGCGTCGCCGCCTTATGCCGAGCTCGCGCTGCGCGACGCCAAGATCCATGCCGTGCTCAATTCGTCCGATGTGATGGGCGGTAAGTTCTCCTTCCTCATTCTCGGCGCCACCAAGGCCTATATCGACGCCGCCCCGCGCGTGCCTGAAGTGATCGAGAAGGCGATGGATGAAGCCGCCCGCATCATCCACGATGACCCGCGCCGCGCTGCGCAAATCTATCTCACCCATGAGCCGTCCGATGTGATGAACGGTCCCGCCATGGAAGCCGTGATCCGGGACATCAGGGGCGAATTCGGCAGCGCCGTCTATGGCGTGAAAGTCATGGCCGATTTCATGGGTCGGCACGGCGAGCTCGCGACCGTGCCGCAGGGCTTCCAAGACGTTGCCGTCTCTGCGCTCGCGAGCACGCCGAGCAATTAGTCCATTACGTAACTAACGTCCGATCGGATCACGGTTTTTGCGGGTGTCCGTAAAAATGCGTCCGCATGGCTGCTCCCGGTTCCACCGCGCTTGACGGTGACAAATCCCAAGGCGAATCTGCCCGCCAAGAACAGTCTTAATGGCCGACTGAGTCGGCCGGAGGGGATGCCTTGCACAAACGCCGTCAATCTTCTGCTTCGAGCCGCCGCAATTTTCTCAAAGGTGCGGGGCTCGTCGGGGCTGCCGCTGCGGTGGCGCCGCAAGTTACAGCCAACGCGGCCCCGGTCGCGCCACAGCCACAATTGAAAGCCGCAGTCCCCGGGCCGTTGCAGACCGCCGCCGAGACGCTCGCGCCGTCAAGCGATCCGGTCAATCAGACCTCGAGCGGCGGCGACTTCATGACCGACGTGCTCAATTCACTCGGCATTGAATACTTGGCGATCAACTGCGCCTCGAGCTATCGCGGCCTGCACGAGGCCGTCCTCAATCACGCCAACAACAAGCCGGAAATCATCACCTGCGTGCACGAGGACATCGCCGTCCACATGGCGCAGGGCTACGCCAAGATCGAAGGCAAGCCGATGGCGATGGCCTGCCACGGCGTCGTCGGCCTGCAGCATGCCACCATGGCGATGTACAATGCCTGGTGCGACCGCGTGCCGGTTCTGGTGTTCGGCGGCAATATCATGGAGGCCGACAAGCGCGGGCCGGGCGCCGAATGGCTGCATGCCGGCGTGGATATCGGCCAGATCGTCCGCGAATTCACCAAATGGGACGACCAGCCGGTCTCCTTGACGCATTTCGCCGAGTCCACGGTGCGCGCCTACAAGATCGCCACCACGCCACCGATGGGACCGGTCTTCATCGCGCTCGACGCCGAGCTACAGGAAAATCCGATCCCCGATCCGGAAAACCTGCGCATTCCGAAATTCGCGCCCGTGATCCCGCCGCAGGGCGACGCCGGCGCGATCGCCGACGCCGCCAAAATGCTGGTCGAGGCGCAGAACCCGGTCATCATCTGCGATCGCGTGGCGCGCACGCCGGCCGGCATGGCAGACCTCGTCGCGCTTGCCGAAGCGCTGCAATGCGGCGTCATCGACAATGCCGGACGCATGAATTTTCCATCGCGGCACCCGCTCAATCAGAGCTTTCGCCGCGGCATGATCGGTCAGGCCGACGTGATCCTGGCGATGGAGATGAACGATCTGTGGGGCACGCTCACCCATTTCAGCGACCGCATCGTGCGGCGCTCGTCATCGGGCATCAAGTCGGGCGCCAAGCTTATCACGCTCGGCACGCGCGACCTTTATCTGAAGTCCAATTATCAGGATTTCGGCCGCTGGCAGGATATCGATCTCGATATCGCCGGCGACGCCGAAGCGTCGTTGCCGGTGCTCACCGAAGCGGTGAAGCGGCTGACCGACGACGGCCGCAAAGCCGCTTTCGACGCGCGCGGCAAGAAACTCGCAGCGACGCATCTCGCCATGGTCGAGCGATCGAAGACCGATGCGACGATCGGCTGGGATTCAAGCCCGATTACCACGGCGCGCATGTGCGCCGAGGTCTATGCCCAGATCAAGGACGAGGATTGGTCGGTGGTCGGCACCTCGATCAAGCTGTCCTGGCCGCATCGCTTGTGGGATTTCAACAAGCCTTACCAATGGAACGGCGGATCAGGCGGCGCCGGCATCGGCTACAATCTCCCGGCGTCGCTCGGCGCGGCGCTTGCCAACAAGAAGCATGGCCGCTTCACGCTGTCGTTCGGCGGCGACGGCGACTTCATGTTCAATCCCGGCGCGCTGTGGACCGCCGCGCATCACCAGATTCCGATTCTCTATATCGTGCAGAACAACCGCGCCTATCACCAGGAATACATGTACCTCGTCGCCATGGCGGCGCGGCATGGCCGCGATGTGTCGAAGATGGATATCGGCACCACGCTGAAGGACCCCAATATCGACTACGCCACTGTCGCCCGCGGCATGGGCGCCTATGGCGAGGGTCCGATCACCGATCCCAAAGATCTCGCCCCGGCGCTCACCCGCGCCATCGCTGCGGTCAAAAGCGGCCAGCCGGCCGTGGTCGATGTCGTAACCGACCCGCGCTGAGGAGTGCCTGCCGTGAATGCAATCAAACAGATCGCGCGGATCGCGTGCGCTGCCGCTGTGGCCGGCGCTGCCACTTGGACCGTGGCGCAGGCGCAAGACGCGCCGCCGGGCAATGCCGGTATCGGCCAGCGTCTCTTCATCGCCGATGGCTGCTACACCTGCCACGGCCGTTCGGGGCAGGGCGGCGCCTATAACGGCCCGGCGCCGATCCTTGCCAAGACCGCTCTGCCGTTCGACGGCTTCAAGGCGCAGATACGCAACCCGGTCAACGATATGCCGGCTTTCCCGGCGGCGCTGTTGTCGGATAAGGACATCGCCGACATCTACGCCTTCGTGCGGTCGCTGCCCGGCCCGCGATCGACGAAAGACATTGCGATCCTCAATTATTGATCGCAAGCGACGGCGATGGCGCATTCGTCTTACGCGCTGCGACATGCCTTGCGACAATTCCGGCCGTAAGTCATTTTGACCCGCCGGCCGTGCTCGGCGGGCGCTAGAGAGAAATCATATGGCCGGCTCGACACTCAACGTGATCGCCATCTGCGGCAGCCTGCGCAAAGGCTCCTACAATCGCATGGTGATGAACCTCTTGCCCGGCTATGCGCCGGCCGTCATGAAAATCACCGAAGCGCCGCCGTGGGCCGACTTCCCGGTCTATAACGCCGATATCCAGAACACGACGGGTTTCCCGGAGCCGGTGCAAAAGCTCGCCGAAGCCGTGCGCGCCGCCGACGGCGTCATCTTCATCTCGCCGGAATACAATTACTCGATCCCAGGCGGCTTGAAGAATGCCATCGACTGGGTATCGCGGATGCCCAACCAGCCTTTCGCCGGCAAGCCGGTGACAATGCAATCGGCGGGGGCCGGTGTTCTGGGCGGCGGCCGCATGCAATACGACCTGCGTCGCTGCATGATCTTTCTCGACGCGATGACCATGAACAAGCCCGAGATCTTCATCGGCAATGTTTCGGCGCGCATTGATGACAAGACCGGCCAGATCAAAGACGAGCAGACGATCGGTTTCATCAAGCAGCAGCTCGAGGCTTTCGCGAAATTCATCGCCGCGCACGGCAGTAAAAGCTGAGCAATAGGCCCCGGACGGCGTTCGCGACAAAGGAGGAAGTTATGGCGCGTCTCGACGGCCGCGTGGCTATTCTGACCGGAGGCGCCAAAGGCATCGGCATGCACTATGCGCGCACGCTCGCCGCCGAGGGCGCGCGCCTGATGATCGCCGACATTGCCGACGGTGAGGAGCTCGCCGCGGAACTGGCGCGTGCGCACGGCGCTAATTCGGTGGCAAGCCGCGTCACCGATGTCAGCGACGAGGCTGCGGTGAAAGCGCTGATCGCCGATACGATGGAGCGATTCGGCAAGATCGACGTTCTCATCAATAATGCCGCGCTGTTCGCACCGCTTGCCGAGCAGAGCTGCACGGAGATCGATACCGCCGTGTGGGACCGCGTCATGGCGATCAATCTGCGCGGCCCGTTCCTGATGGTGAAGCACGTCGTGCCGCATATGAAAGCGCAGGGCTACGGCAAGATCATCAATATCGGCTCGGGCACGGCCTTCCGCGGCATCCCCTGGATGCTGCATTACGTCACCTCCAAGGGCGGGATCCTGGCGATGTCGCGGGCGCTCTCGCGCGAGCTCGGCGAGCACGGCATCCGGGTCAATACGCTCGCGCCCGGCTTCACCATGAGCGAGACGGTGATCGCCGAGAATCCCGGGCACGTCGAGACAGCGCGTGCCCGTGCGGTGGCGTCGCGCGCGCTCAAGCGCGACCAGACGCCGGAAGACCTCCTCGGCGCGCTCGTTTTCCTCGCCAGCGCCGACAGCGACTTCGTTACCGGCCAGACCATCGCCGTCGACGGCGGCAACGTTAATACGTGAGGGTTGAATATCTGAGCCTTTGCTGAGCTTTGGCCGAGTTTCGGCCTCGCCCTCCGCATGGCAGCCCCGCCATTTGCCGCGTTTACGCGCTATTTTCGCGAGGCGGCGCCATGGCTATAGTCGCCGCCAAAGCAATTTCCCGATTTTCTCAGGAGGACACACCATGGCGGTCGCCGCCGCAACTCAGCCCCCGAACTCGAAGCACAATATCGAGGCCATGCGGGAAGCCTTCTACGCGCGGATTGCCACGAAAGACATGGCGCCGTTGTGGAAGGTCATGAGGAGTGTCGTCACCAAGGAGCCGGTGACGCGGACCCAGCCGCATGTCTGGCACTATGACGACGTCAAATCGCTGGTCATGGAATCCGGCGGCCTGATCACCGCCGAGGAAGCCGAGCGCCGCGTGCTGATCCTGGAAAATCCGGGCATGCACGGCGAGTCGCGCATTACCAATACGCTCTTTGCCGGCGTCCAGATGATCATGCCCGGCGAGGTCGCGCCGGCTCACCGCCACGTTTCCTCCGCGATCCGCTTCATTCTCGACGGCGAGGGCGCTTATACCGCGGTCGAGGGCGAAAAGGCCTTCATGGCGCCGGGCGATTTCGTCATCACCGCGAACTGGGCCCCGCACGATCACGGCAATCCGTCGAAGCAGCCGATGCTGTGGCTCGACGTGCTCGATTTCCCGGCGGTCAATTTCTACGAAGCCTCCTTCGCCGAGCATTTCGACGATGCGACCCAGGAAACGACGCGCAAGGACGGCAACTCGCTGTCGTTCTACGGCTCCGGCGTGTTGCCCGACGGCACGCCGACAACGAACCGAAGCCCGGTGATCAACTATACCTATGCCCGCACGCGTCCGATCATCGAGCGCATGATGCAGTCCGGCGACGTCGACAAGCGTCACGGTGCGCGGGTGCGCTACGCCAATCCGGTCACCGGCGGGCCGGTGCTGCCGACCATGGGCGCCTATCTCGCCATGCTGCCGAAAGGGTTCAAGGGCGAGCCGTATCGCGCCACCGACGGCACGGTCTTTGTCTGTGTCGAAGGCAAAGGCACGACCAATGTCGACGGCAATGTGCTCGAATGGGGCAAGAACGACGTCTTCGTCGTGCCGCCGTGGAAGCGCTACGCCCACAACGCGCCGGAGCAGTCCGTGCTGTTCTCGATTTCCGACCGGCCGGCGCAGGAAGCGCTCGGCATCTGGCGCGAGAGCAATTGAGATTGGTCTAGCGCTACGCCGCGTGCTTACGGCTCGCTGCGTCTCAAGCCGGTTGTGAATGCAGAAGCTCGACCTGCGGCTTGCGCGCGCACCGCAGCAATGTAAGATATTACCGCACGTTTCGCCGGGGGGCAGAGGTTTGCAACAGGGGACCAAAATGCGCGCGATGTCGGTTGTTAAGGTGGTGTTGTTGGCTGGGGCAATGACTGGGGCTGTGGCTGCGATGAGCCTATCCAGCGCCTCGGCGAAGGGCATGAAGCAGCTTCCGCCCGGCGCCTGCGCCTTCCAAAAGGTCGCAATATCCAACAACAGCTTCTGTTCGTTCGACTGCGATCCCGCCACGAATTGGTGTTCGCAGCAGCTGTGCTCCAACGGGGCCCTGACCAAGGTCGTCCCTTGCTACGGCAGCTTCTGCACCCAGAAGTGCGGCGGCTGATCATCGCCGCCGGTCTTACTCCGGTTGGACCCATTAAGGCTTAGCGGCAGGCGCGGTGGGCATCTTGCCCTCCGCCCCAGAAGCGCGTAACCGCACCGGAAACGGAACGGATATCGCGATGGACGCCCCGGCAGATAAGTCCGAACCAACCAAGTCAAAGCCAACCAAGTCAAAGCTGATCAAAGGCGCGACCGGCGACTGGGAAGTGATCATCGGCCTGGAGGTCCATGCCCAGGTCAGTTCCCGGGCCAAGCTGTTCTCCGGCGCCTCGACCGAATTCGGCGGTGAAGCGAATTCACATGTGTCGCTGGTCGACGCCGCCATGCCGGGCATGCTGCCGGTCATCAACGAGGAATGCGTTCGTCAGGCGGTTCGCACCGGTCTTGGGCTGAAGGCCAAGATCAACCTGAAATCCGTATTCGACCGCAAGAATTATTTCTATCCGGACCTGCCGCCGGGCTACCAGATCAGCCAGTACAAGTCGCCCATCGTCGGCGAGGGTGAGGTGGTCGTCGATCTGCCGGACGGCGAGATAGCGCGCATCGGCATCGAGCGCCTGCATCTCGAACAGGACGCAGGAAAATCCCTGCATGACCAGAACCCGACAATGTCGCTGGTCGATCTCAATCGCGCCGGCGTTGCGCTGATGGAGATCGTGAGCAAGCCCGATCTGCGGTCGGCCGACGAGGCGAAGGCCTATGTGGCGAAGATCCGCAGCGTGGTGCGTTACCTCGGTACCTGTGACGGCGACATGGAAAAAGGCAACCTGCGCGCCGACGTGAACGTTTCCGTGCGTCGGCCCGGCGAGCCGCTCGGTACGCGTTGCGAGATCAAGAACGTCAATTCGATCCGATTCATCGGCCAAGCCATCGAATTCGAGGCGCGCCGCCAGATCGAGATCATCGAAGACGGCGGCAAGATCGAGCAGGAGACCCGGCTGTTCGATCCGGACAAAGGCGAAACGCGCTCGATGCGCTCCAAGCAGGAGGCGCACGACTATCGTTACTTCCCCGATCCCGACCTGCTGCCGCTGGAGCTTTCGCCTTCATTGGTCGAGGAATTGGAAAAGGACCTGCCGGAACTGCCGGACGGCAAGAAGGCGAGGTTCATGCGTGACTACGCGCTGCCGGCCTACGACGCGGATGTACTGGTCGCCGAGCGCGCGACGGCGGAATATTTCGAGGCTGTCGTCGGCAATTCCGGCTCGGCGCCACGCCGCGATCCGAAGCTTGCCGCCAATTGGGTGATCAACGAGCTCGGCGGCCGGCTCAATCGCGAGGGCAAGGACGTTACCGAGGCGCCGGTTTCCGCCACCGCTCTCGCTTCCATTCTCGATATGATCGGCGCCGGCACCATCTCCGGGAAGATCGCCAAGGACGTGTTCGAGATCGCCTGGGCCGAAGGCGGCGATCCGCGCGCCATCGTCGAAACGCGCGGCCTCAAGCAGGTCACCGACGTTGCCGCCATCGAAAAGGTTGTCGACGATATCGTAAGTAAGAATCCCGATAAGGTCGCCGACGCCAAGACCAATCCGAAAGCGATCGGCTGGTTCGTCGGCCAGGTCATGAAGGCCTCCGGCGGCAAGGCGAACCCGCAAGCGGTCAACGATCTCCTGAAGAAGAAGATCGGGATCTGAGCGCCGCCCGCGCGCAGGGCGCGATGCCGGCTGACATCTCCCATGCGATGAGAATCGGACACGCTTGCCAGGCGCTGTCACGCCGCGGGCAAGCCGTCGAAGGTCGCTGCGGACCGAATCGGCGAATCGAATTCGCACCGATTCGCGCGTTTTTCGTCTCCCGCGACCGGTCAACACGCCAAGAAACGCACCCGGTGCATAAATTTTTTTCAGGTCGCGCAAGACGCCGCGCCGGCGTTTCGGCGGGCTTGAAATCTGGCGCGAAAACTGCGCCGCGGCGTCGCCCGCCGCAGCGCGATTTAGAAATTGGTAAACAAAGAAAGCCGCATTTCATCGGCACTTTCTCACATCGCGAAAATTCCGCGCGCAATCTCGCGAGCAAAAAAACTTTTTGCTTTGTGAGCTGAGTCGCTGTGCGCAAAGCATGGCGCGCGCAACAGCGGGACGCGGCGCCTACACACAAAATTAAGCGGAGTCACTGTTATTTTTTTTTCGCTGTAGTAATTCGGAAGGTAGTGCGGATCGATTCGCGACTGCACTGCACCGAATATCGCCACCCACTCAAGCTAGGAGGGCAGCAATGGCGAAGAAGAGAAAAGCGAAAGCTAAGTCGAAGGCTAAGGCGAAGAAGACCACTCGGAAGAAGAAGTAGTCTACGCCGTCTTCGATCTTTGATTTCTCTTGAATCGAAGATCGGGTCACACGGACCGGCCGATGTCGGGAGGGTCGTCATGATCGCTCTGGGCTGGCCGGCTCCGGTGAATAGCAGGGGGCGTCGGCGGGACGGAGGCATAAGCTTCACGATCGCAACTACTCCACGCGATAGTGTTGACGAGATACGGCAAGTTCCGATCTCGCTCCGGTGTTCAACCGGCAGACTTAGTCCTTCAACCATCTCGCCGACGCCCTCGGATATCCTCTCGAGACTTTCCCTGGCGCTGTGGAGCAATTCCGTGGCGCCTTTTTTATTGGACCGCGGATCGTTCCCGAATGCCGCGCGTCCGGCGTAAAGCCAAAGCAAGGCAGACCAAGGCAAAACCCGCGCAGCGCCGCAGGCCAGGCAGGTCGCAGAATAAAGAGCCGATCGAGCTCTATTACTGGCCGACACCGAACGGCTGGAAGGTTTCGATCATGCTCGAAGAATGCGGGCTGCCTTACGTCGTGCGCCCGGTCGACATCTCCAAGGGCGAGCAATTCGCGCCGCGCTTCCTCGCGATCTCGCCGAACAACCGGATGCCCGCGATCGTCGATCCGGCAGGGCCCGGCGGGCGGCCGATCTCGGTCTTCGAATCCGGCGCCATCCTGCAATATCTCGGGCGCAAGACCGGCAAGTTTTATCCGCGCGAGGAGCGGACGCGAACCGCAGTCGAAGAATGGTTGTTCTGGCAGATCGGCGGGCTCGGGCCGATGGCGGGCCAGGCGACGCATTTCCGCCGCTACGCGCCGGAACCGATTGCTTATGCGGTCGGCCGCTATACCGACGAAGTCAATCGTCTCTACGGCGTGATGAACACGCGGCTCGCGAAACACGAATTTCTAGCCGGGCGCTATTCGATCGCCGACATGGCTTGCGTCGCCTGGGTGCGGCTCGCCGAACGGCAAGGTCAGGACCTTGCGCAATTCCCAAATCTCAGGCGCTGGTTCGAAGCCATCCGCGCACGGGCCGCCGTCAAACGCGCTTTTGCCATCCGCATTGAAGCCGCGTCCGCGGTCGACATGAACGACCCGAAAGTGCGCGGGATATTGTTCGGCCAGCGGGCGCAATGACGCATGTCCCGGAAAAGCGGGCACCGGTTTTCCGGTAAGGACATGCGCAAAAAGGCGCGGATTTCCTTCGCCGCCAGAGTGCGGTAAGTTACCACCCGTCGCCATGCAGACCTCAATTTCCCAATCGCAACAGATACTTGCGCGCGCGGTCGCGGCCCACCAGGCCGGCAATATCGCGCAGGCGGAATTCCTCTATAAAATGGTGCTGCAGGCCGACAAGAAGCAGTTCGACGCCCTGCATATGCTCGGCCTCATCGAGGCGCAGCGCGGCAATTTCCCGGCCGGCCTCGCCCGCATCACCGATGCGCTCCGGGTACGGCCGAACGCGCTGGAGGCCCTGATCAATCTCGGGCGAATCCAAAGCGAGCTTGGCGATCCGGCGGCTGCCGTCGCGACCTATAAGAAAGCGCTCGCCGCCGATCCGAAATCGGCACTGGCACATAGCAATCTGAGCATCCTGTTGCGCAGACAGGGGCAGAGCGACGAAGCGCTCAGCCATTGCGACAAGGCGCTGCAGATCCTGCCCGACTATGCGGACGGCTGGAACAATCGCGGCAACGCTTTGTTCGACCTTTCGCGCGTCGAGGAGGCGTTGACCGACTACAACAAGGCCGTCGCGCTCGCGCCGAACCATGCCTATGCGCATCTCGGTCGTGGCAATGTCTTCGGGGCACTGGAGCGCCGCGACGACGCGCTTGCCGCCTATGACCGTTCGCTGGCGATCAATCCGAACCTCGTTGAAGCATTGCTGGCCCGCGGCGAGGTCTTGCGGCAACTCGGCCGCGACGACGAAACTCTGACAGCGTTTGACCGTGCGCGGCAGCTCAAGCCGGATTCTGCGGAAGCTTGGCTCGGCTGCGGCAATGCCCTGATTGCACTTCGGCGTCACGACGAGGCCTTTGGGGCCTATGACCGGGCGCTGGCGTTGATGCCGGATCTGCCTGCGGCGTGGCTCGGCCGCGGCAACGTCTTTCTCGAGTTCAAGCGCTTCGCCGAGGCTTTTGCCGCCTATGACCGGGCCCTGAATTTGGATCCCGAACTGGCGACGCATTTTGCCGCCGGCCATCGCCTTTATGCCAAGCTCAGCATCTGCGACTGGACCGAACTCGACGCCGATGTGACCTACCTGTTGTCCATGCTGCGCGAGGGCAAGACGGTCAGTCATCCGTTTCCGATTCTGTCCATGCCGGCGACGCCGGCCGATCAACTGCTCTGCGCCGAGCTCGCCGTCGCCGATTTGCCGCCGGCGCGTCCAGTCTGGAACGGCGAGACCTATGCGCACGATCGCATCCGGGTCGCTTACCTTTCGTCCGACCTGCGCGAACACGCCGTCGCTTACCTGACCGCCGGCCTGTTCGAGCAGCACGACAAATCGCGGTTCGAGACGACGGCCATTTCGTTCGATGCCGGACGCAACTCCGAAATCGGCCGCCGGGTGAAGGCGTCATTCGATCGTTTCATCGATGTGCCGTCGCAGAGCGATCAGGACATCGCCGAACTGATCCGCCAGCTCGAAATCGATATCGTCGTCGACCTCAACGGCTTCACGCGCAATTCCCGGCTCGGAGTTTTCGCGCGGCGGCCGGCGCCGGTTCAAGTGAATTATCTCGGCTATGCCGGCACGATGGGCGCCGACTTTTACGATTACATCATTGCCGATGCGACTGTGATTCCGGAGGAGCATTTCGAGTATTACAGCGAAAAAGTGGTCTGGTTGCCCGGCACATTCATGGCGAACGATGATAAACGAGCCATGGCCGCGCACGTGCCGGGCCGCGCCGAACTGCAATTGCCAGAAGACGGTTTCGTCTTTTGCAGCTTCAACCAGGCCTACAAGATCGAACCGGCCATGTTCGACGTCTGGACGCGACTTCTCAAAGCTGTCGACGGCAGCGTGCTGTGGCTCAAGGACAACGATCCGACCGCGTCCGACAATCTCCGCCGCGAAGCAGAGCGGCGCGGGGTTGCGGCGGAACGCCTGATATTCGCGCCCTCGGTGCCCGACGTCACGGCGCACTGGGCGCGGCAACAGCGGGCCGACCTATTCCTCGATACGCTGCACTATAACGCGCACACCACCGCGAGCGACGCGCTCTGGGCCGGCGTGCCGGTCCTCACCTGCATCGGCCCGACCTTTGCCGCACGCGTCGCTGCAAGTCTGGTCCACGCCGTCGGGCTCTCCGAATTGGTGACGGGCTCGCTTGCCGACTATGAGGCGCTCGCGCTCAAGCTGGCGCGTGAGCCGGCGCTGCTGAACTCGATCAAGGCCAAGCTCGCCGGGAACCGGACGAGCTTTCCGTTTTTCGACACGGCCCGCTTCACGCGCCATATCGAGACGGCCTACACGACAATGTGGCAGCGCCGGCAGCGCGGCGAGCCGCCGCAAAGCTTTGTCGTCGATCCAAGCTGAAAAATCGCTTTGCTGCCTAGGCGCGGCTATTTCGCCCGCGTCCAAGACTGCGACTTGCACAATACGCTCAACACGCAGCCCTTCAGCTCCGCGCTATTCGCATCGGTCAAGGTGAAGGAGCCGCTATAGGTCTTGCCGTCGGATGCGTTGTAAACACTGCCAGACCATTGATCAGTTCCGCTGGGCCGCATGCCGAGCACGATCTGGACGCCGAGCAGTGGCCGGCTCTGCTTGCTGGCGTCGGCATTGTTCTTGTCGGTTTTCGGGCGGCCGGTCGCCGGATCGTTCGGCTCTTTCAGCCATACCAAGGTACCGCACAGCGCGCCGCCACAATTGGTGATGCGCACCTGGCTGTCTTTATCGCCGGTATACCAAGTGCCTGTCGGGTCGGCGGCGAGCGCAGGCCCGATCAGCCACGATCCGCTGCACGACGCGATCGTCGCAAGCCAAAGCGCTAACGCCGCTTTACGGTAATTTTTCATTGCTGCCTCGTTGTTTCCTGTCAGGCGCGGCGGACCATAAACGACACGCCGGCGATTGCATAGTTGTCCAATAAAGCCGGGGGGAAACCGCAATTGTGGTAGCTCGTCAACGAACCAACGCGCGCGGCGTTCCTTAATGGCGCGTTGCCAAAATCGCAGCGATCAGGCGCTGCGGTTCACATTCGATTCATCGCATTGCTTAAACCACCATTCAAATCTTCCGAAGATGATCCGCATGTCGGCTGGGGCAAAAAGCCGATGAACACACGAGAGCGTTTTTGGGGTCTCGAGGTGTAAACAGGGGAGTGGGCAATGGCTCGGTTTGAAATTCTCGACAGCACTATGGCGCCGCTCGGCGAAGGGCCCGCCGCAGGCGACGTGCTCTTCGAGCTCGGCATGATGTATTCGATCGGGCGCGATGTGCCGGTCGATCTGATCGCCGCGCACAAATGGTTCAATCTCGCGGCGACCAAGGGGAACGCCGACGCCATCCGATTGCGGCGCGAAGTCGCCGGTCAGATGTCGGACGCCGAGATTGCCACAGCTCAGCGCGCGGCGCGCGATTGGCTGCGCAGCAACGAGGTGCCCGCGATGCCGGCAATGGTGGCGGCTGCGGCAGCGATGCCGGCACTCGCGGCGTAATACGGCGCTGAAGCAATCACCAATCCGGGCGCGCGCGCCGGTATTGGAGCATGATCTCATCCGAAAACCGGGTCCCACTTTTCGGATCATGCCCTGTATTGGAGCATGATCTAATCCGAAAACCGGATTCCACTTTTCGGGATCATGCTTCTTAAGAACGCGCGCCGGGTTTGTGCACCCAGAACCGATACATGCCGGCGAATGTCTCCGGCCGTTCGGTTTCAAACACGTGCCAGCGGTCGAGATCGGCGAAAGCATCGAAACGCGCTTTGTGCGTGAGGTTCGATATCTCGGGAAAGCGCCTGACGAAGGCGTCCGACGTCAATGCATCGAGGATGAAGCCCGCGAATTGCAGGCCGTTCGCCGCAAGGAACGATTTGATCTCCGGCAACGAAGTCCGGTGCTCCTGCGGATGGAACAAGAGGTCTCGGCATTCGCTGACGGTGAAAAAGTCGCTCCATTGGCTGATCGATTTCAGCAACGAGCCGTCCTCGGCGCCGGCGACGACTTCGCGAATGCGCCGGATGTCCTCCGGCACCGGCCTGTAGCCGCGCTCGGCGATCAGCGCACGGGCGGCGACGACATTGCGCCGCCCCATCTCGCTGTAGAGCCCGATCTGCATGATGCCGCCCGGGCGCAACAGCGAGACGAGAACCTGCCAGGCCGCCCACGGATCGGCGATGTGATGCAGCACTCCGGATGAATCGATGAAGTCGAAGGTCCGGCCGAGCGTGCCGAGACGCGTGATGTCGGCCTGTGCGAATTCGACATTGGTCAGGCCGAAGCCTTGCGCCATCCGCTTGGCGTAGCTGAGGCTGGCGAGGCTCAGATCGATGGCGAGAAAGCGGGCGCCCGGCGCCTTTCTCGCGAATTCGGTGGTGAAAATTCCCGTGCCGCAGCCGGCGATGAGAACATCGAGCACCGGTTGCGGACGGCGATTGAGGATGGCCGGTTGGATCGGCGGGCCGCCTTTGATCCATCGCGGATAGGGATTTTCCTCGTATTGCTCGCGCACGGCGCGCGAAACCTCACCTTCGATGCTGGTGAGCGCGGGGAGGGTCGCCCTGATCCGGCGTTCTTCCGCCGGTTCCTCGATCTGCTGGACGATCAAGTCCTTGACGGCGCGCGGCCACGACTTTTCGAGCAAGCGCTCGGTATTTGCCAAACTGTACAGCGGAAAATAGGCGCCAAGTGCAGCGAGATGGAACGCTGAGATTGGCGCTCCGGCCGCCAGCGCCTGGTCAATGACATCGCGCAAGCGCTTCGCCTGTGCGCTCTCGTCCTCGGTCATCGCGAAGACGTACTGATTGACAAAACACTGCCGCGCTATGGCGCAGCAAAAATCGAGCGGACGCTCGTCCACTTCACAATCTTTGGCATCCTTCGCCGCGAATGCGCTCAACAGCGCGTAACGTACGTTTGTGATGAGGCGTTCGAGACCGATGTCGGTCACGGGATCGCATTGCAGCAGATCATGCAGCAGTACGTCATCGGCGAGCGCGGCCATGGCCGGACTGTTGAGCAGTTCCTGTGCCGGCAGCCGTGCGGGCCAGGCTTCGTTCGCTCGCGCGATCATTTCAGTCACGCGGCTGTCGAGTTTGATGAGGCTGATGCAAACGCCGGAAAGCTCGCGCGGCACCGCCCAGGCCTCCACCAGCGCGCGGCGCACCAGCTTGCGGAAGCGGCCGTCGGCATCATTGGCGAAATTCGCCAGGATCACACACTGCGCGAACAGCGCCTGACCTTCGGCGGTTTCGTTCAGTTCAAGCGCGTGGGCCGCGGCCAAGACGGCGGATTGCACATTGCCCGCCGATATATAGGCCGTGGCCAATTCCTCGTGGGCGCCGGCCAGATCCGGCTTGAGCGACAGGGCCCGCTCGATATGGGGGATGGCGTCGCGCGGATGGCCTTGCGCCGACAGCGCCGCGCCCAATCGGCAATGCGCTTCGGCATGGTTCGGCTCAAGCGCGAGGACTTGGCGATAATTTGCCGCCGCCGCGTCGAAGCGCTGCTGCTCCGCCAGCATATTGGCGAGATTGAACCGTGCCGCAGGCGAGTTCGGCGCGAGCGCCAGCGCACGCTCATAACAGGCGACGGCTTCCGCGAGCCTGCCTTGCTCGCGGCGGACATTGCCGAGATTGAGATGGGCGAGCACGTAATCGCCGCGCAGTGCGATGGCGCGCTCCAGATGCGCGGCCACTTGATCCGGCCGGCCGAGCGCACGCCACGCCAGCGCGATGTTGTAGTGATATTCCGCCCTGCGATTGTCGGCTGCGATGGCCTTCCCGATAAGATCCACTGCCGCGGCTGCGTTGCCGCTGTTGAGCGCAATGAGCCCGAGATTGTGCAAACTGTCGGCATGCGCCGGTACTTGCGCCAGGATATAGCGGTAGCGGCGTTCGGCCTCGGCGAGGGCGCCGCGTTGATGATGCGCGACCGCCGCACCGAACTGTTCGGCGATCGTGCCTGTGGCATTCGCCGCGGCGGCAAAGGGTGATTCTGCGCCGGGTGGCCCCGAGCTTTGCCGTTGGTCCCGGTTCATTGGTCCCGATCGAGAGCTTGATGAATAAGCTGTCGCGAAACTTGTTCGCGAAATCTGGCGGAGAGGAAGGGATTCGAACCCTTGATACGGCTTTAGACCGTATAACGGTTTAGCAAACCGCCGCCTTCAGCCACTCGGCCACCTCTCCGAACGCGGAAATGCTTATAGTTTCGGCACTTATGCGTCAATTCAAAGTACCGCAATCACGCCTGTTGGGGGCGGGAAAAGCGGCCGGTGCCACGTCATATTGCCATCGTCATATTGCCTTGGCCGCCACAGGGTGTCCCGCAAAACGTGACGCCCTGCGGCGGAGGAGCATGCGCTAGACACTATAGTGATAGCGCAAACGGCGCGATTGATTTCGTTAGTCGCGACTCAGCTATTGGACGTCCGCTCACGCAACAGAGCCTACGCAACAGAAGAGCGTTGAATAGGCCATGATGCTGAGTGGCTTGCCGCGCACCTCTCGTGGTGTGCGGCTCGCGCAGCGAGCCCAGGCACAGTCGCCGGAGCCTGTGTCACCCGTCGCTTTCACGATCGCCGTCGCACGACTCGGCGCAAGCGCCGTCTGCCTTCGTCGCCTTCTATCGTGCGGCGCCCGAATTTCAGCAGTACGGATGAAATCGAAATCGGTTTCTCCGGCGGCCACAAACAAACTCAGCATTTCCACGTCAATGTCGTAAACACGCCAAACGGCGAACAAGGGATTTAACGCGGGCAGGGCGGGAATCGGTGATCTCGGCGTTCGGTTTCTGGTCAAGGCTTGCGGCTGTCGGCGCGACGAAGGATTGTTGTGATGGCGTGCTGCTGTTTTCGACGGGCCGCGCAGCGTCGGCGGACGCCGTTTTTAAGCCATTGATATTGCATGATAAATTGTGCCAGCCCGAAGGGTATTCGTCTCGATCCTGTCGCCCAGCCAAGCGGCACCATTTGCGTGTTTTTTGCGCAACACCTCTTTGAAATCGCTCAAACCGGACTGTGACTTGGGCAGTTCTTCGTTGCGCCGAGGGACCTGTTGGTTAATGTGGTGATGCGACGGAGGGGGGAACCCCAAGTCGACCCGTCCGGTGTTTTCGGGACAGTGAGAAGACCGGGTGGTTTGGGGACCAAAGGGGACTTTCCAGGGGTGTATGCCACCCGACGGAGCGAACCCTCCCACGGCAACAACTGGAGGTTCAAAATGAAGATGGTGAAAAGCCTCCTCCTCGGATCCGCAGCGGGTTTAGTTGCGGTGACAGCAGGTCAGGCAGCTGATCTTCCCGTTAAGGCCAAGCCGGTCGAATACGTGAAGGTCTGCAGCCTCTACGGGGCAGGATTCTATTATATGCCCGGCACCGATCTTTGCTTGAAGATCGGCGGCTGGGTGCGTGCTGAGGCGGGCTGGGGTTACAACGGCAGCTTGACCTGGGGTCCATTCGCCGGCGCCGCGTTCAACCGCAGCACCAGCAACCTCGTGTTCCGCGGCCGTGGCTACATCACGGCTGATGCTCGCGAGCAGACTGCTTACGGCACCGCACGCGGTTACATCGCGGTCGGCGTGAACACGACCGACGTCGGCCTCAATACGGCGGCGAATCAGTTCAGCGCGAACCGCGCCTTCGTCCAGTTCGCTGGCATCACGGCCGGTATCTCGCAATCGTTCTATGACTACTACAGCGTGCCGGCGACGTCGTATAACGGCATCTACGCGGCATCTGATACGGGCGATCCGGGCTGGCTGGTGTTCGGTTACACCGCGCAGCTTGGCAATGGTCTGTCGGCGACGCTGTCTATGGAAGCTCGGCGCACCACGCAGATCATCGACCAGAACTCGCTCAACTCCGCGAGCTCCAGCCCGATCTTCGCTTCGGGGTCGGGCGGCAGCATCGTGGCCGGCAGCTACTTTGACACGCTGACGGCGAGCCAAAACCCCTCCACCAGCACGCTCTATGTGTCTGGCGGCGCGGCGGTGTTCCCGGGCAACGGCGCTTACGGTGGCCAGCAAATCGGCGACATCGTCGGCAATATCCGGCTCGATCAGGCTTGGGGCGGCGCGCAGATCATGGGCGCGTTGCACGAAGTCAATGCGACTTACTACAGCACCAGTGTTGGTGGCGCCCCGAGCGCCGGCTTCACCGGTGTGGGCGGCGGCACCGTCGGTCATCCGTCCGACGCATGGGGCTGGGCAGCGGGCGCTGGTCTGCGCTTGAACTTCCCGATGATTGGCCAGGGCGACTACTTCCAAGCCCAGGTCAACGCCACCGAAGGCGCGCTCCGTTACATCTTCTTCACCCCGAACTCGAACTGGGGCAAAGTTGACAACGGCAATCTCGCCTATGGCGTGTTGAGCGACTGCGTCTATGGCGGCACGCTCGGCACCGCAACCACGACGAGCTGTCAATTGACCTCGGCATGGGGCTTCAACGCCGCATACGAGCATCACTGGAGCCCGGCGTGGCAGACCTCAGCCTATGGTGGCTGGGACCAGGTGCATTACGACACCCAAGCCAACAACATGCTGTGCGCGGGGGCCGGGTTCGGTTCCGGTTCCGGTACGGGTGCCCTGGCGGGGACTGGTTGTAACAACAACTGGTCGACCTGGTTCATCGGCTCCCGAACGCAGTGGAACGTGTCCAAG
Source organism: uncultured Alphaproteobacteria bacterium (assembly GCA_963746715.1). GTDB lineage: Bacteria > Pseudomonadota > Alphaproteobacteria > Rhizobiales > Xanthobacteraceae > BOG-931. Next base: position 40,991 of record CAVVCW010000018.1, read on the forward strand.
ACGTTCTACATGGGCGTCGACGTCATGTACGAAGAGCTGAACAGCGCGAGCACGGGCTCGGCTGGTGCTCCGCTCGGCTACGCCGGCGGCACCAGTGCGGTCACCGCGCTCGGTAACGCGACCGGTACGGAATCCCACTCCAGCAACTGGACGGTCCGCTTCCGCGCTCACAAGGACTTCCTGCCCTGATCGTCTGATCAAGGCTTAGGTTCGGAGATCCCCGGCGGAAAATCATTCCGCCGGGGATTTTCTTTTGGCGGTCAGGAAGTACCAGTTCGGACCGAGGGCTCGGATCAAGCGGGTTTGAGTCTCGATTGGGCGATGCTCGTCGGCTGGATCGGATCCGGAGCGCTCGTTCGCAAGGGTGGCAACCGATCCGGCTCCTGAGCAGGAGCTGCTGCCGGAGGACAAAAGATCCGCTCGTTGTTTAGCCCGTAGGCGCCGGCGATTGTCTGATGTCCGTTTCCGCCTGCGCGAGCGCCGGAAAGCGGCCATGCAGGAGACGAATTTTGTCTTTTAGGGCGGTGGTATAGGGCGCGATGATTTGATCAAGCAAAACGGCCGCGCTGCGGCCGGGACGGGGCCTAGCCGGAACGAGCACGTCGCCGTTCGGCAAAAGCTTGATCGAGCTGAAATGATAGAACACCAATGGATCGTTATCGATCATCGGATGTCCGTCTTTCATACGCAGCATGTAGCTGTTGACGTTCCAAAACGACAGATTGAAGCCTTTATGCTCGATGACTTTCAGTGAAGGATAGCGATCGGGCCACGCGTCCAGGTATTTTTGGTCGCCGTAGCGACTGTCCTCCAACCTCTCAAAACACCATTCGGCGCAATCCGCCCGATAGGCGTTCAAGCAATCAAACGCCTCGGCGCAACGCGTATAGGTAATCCAGCCGACATTGAATCTGCCGTATTGCAAGTGATTGCGGTATTCGAAGGAAAAGCGGTGGGGGGTGATGGCAACCGAAACGCCGACGAGGGAATCGAGCAGCGGGCGCGGCGAGGTATAGAAATAAAGGTCACCATCAATATAGGTGATGCGATCGGCGCTGGTCTGTGCGAACAGATAGCTCGGCAGGAACGGCGACAGCGTATAGTAATACTCGACTTGGTTTCGCTGCGGCTTGGCTTTCGTAAGCTCCTCATAAGCTCCTTCGAGCTCCGCGAGCGGGATGATCTCGACCTTCGGCAGAGAGAGCTCCCGCAAAATCTCCGCGCAAAGGTCCGAAAGGGCCAAAACATAGATCGGTGTCTGCGGATCGAAGCGTCGCAGCAACTCGATCATGGCCGACGCCCTGCTCAAATAGTTATGGTCGAAATACGTGCAGTAGATGTCGTTCATTTCGTGCTTTCGGCAACAAATCGCCGGGGTTCGGCAAAGCCGCAGGACGACCCGGCATCACGACGCGCGTGCACGGGCCCGTTCTGCGATCGGGCCAAAAACCCGATCGGCCAGTTGTCTGGCAGCCGGAGTGAGGACCTTGTCCGAGGATCCGCTGTGCAACTTGCCGACGAAACGATAGCCGTGCGCATAGCCTTTCACCAAATCCGGACGGAAAAAGATGCCGGATACGCGTTGATTTATCTCCTCCGTCTCGAGTTTGCGCATATTTTCGGGCTTTCCCGCCTCGATCGCCGTGCTGATGCGCTGATCGGTCGCCTCTCGGCCAATGAACGCGAGTATGCGCCGAAGCTCGCTGAAGGGCTGTGCCTTGAGCTGCTCGTAACGCACGACAAGGATCGGCAGTTCGGATTGGTCAAGCCAGGAAGTGACATTGTCTCTCCAGCTTCCCGCCCAAGGAAAGATCAAGCCGCCGGTGGTCAGCCATTGCTGGCAGAAGTTTTGGAACATAGCCGCATGCGCCGCTGGAGACGCTTGCAAAAGAGCCGGGTCACCCGTCAAGTGCCGATAGTCCCAGACCGACATCATCACGTCGATCGGATCCCGCAGCAGGTACACGGCGCGCGCCGCGCGATGCAGAAGCGGAATCTTGGGACCGTAAGGGAAGTGAATTTTCACGTAGTGCTCGCCGCTACCTGCGGCGGGAACACGCTCCAAACTCTCATGGACGTCGTAAATATAGTCGCTGTCGATCAAGCGCGCGTCCTGCGGTCGATCGAACAGAATATGAAACAGCATGAAGTTGAGATAGGTAATGCCGGATTTCGGAAACGCGGCAATGTAAGCTGATGTCTTTCATTCCAGGAATGTCCCTTGCGCCATGGGCGTAAACCTCGACAAAAAAGCCAATTTATACTCGATGCGCAATAACTTCAAAGAGCCGCAGATACCTGCCGGCGCGCTATCGTGCGCGAAAAACGAGGTTCCGCCCCGGAACATGCACGCCACGGAAGTTATAGGTACCGCTCGGCGAGTCGGTTGCGAGCGCGGGCGTGTAGTGAGACAGCACGCGTGAGATGTCGGCGAAATTGACGAATGTGATTGGAAATCTGATCTGCTTGTCGGGTACGCCCGGCGGCAGAGGCCCAATGCCGTTCTCTGCAAGGAAAGAATTCTGCATTGCGACGATTGGTGCTCTGTCCCAAATCGGCAAACGCGCGAGCGCTATGTGCCGTGACCGGAGGTCCACGAGCGCCTGCAGGGCTGCAATGGGATCTGGCATATATTGCAGCACTCCCGAAGCATGAACGAGATCAATGCGGCCGAGCCAGCGCGCGGCATCGGCTATCTCTGTGAATACGTTAAACCTTCCCTGCGCAATTTTCGCCGCGCGTGCGGCCATAGTGGGGGTTTCGACGATCGCCCAGCGTAACGGAACGCCGAGTGTGGCCGCCACCCAAAGATAGTGGAAGCCGCAAGCGCCGCCGAAATCGAGAACGCATAGCGGCCGTGACGACGTCTCCGCAGCCGCCGTCGCCACCGCAACAATGGAGTTAAGTGCTTGCTCGGGTGCCGGCATCCCGCTCGCAAAAGGCAGCGAGGTTTTAAATGCCATGACTTCGGCGATCAGATCATCGTCGTAGCCGGCATCACACTTGGCACGCGCCGCCGCATAGTTCGGAAAAATTTCGGTCACAGTTGTCATTCGAGCGGTTCCGGTTGCCACTACTAACTGATAAGCCGCAACAACGCGGCGTGGACACGCAAGATGACATCGCCCCACGGCTCTGTTTGTTTTTGCCGAAATAGGCGCGCGCTGGGGTACCAGGGGCTGTCTTCGCGCTCCAAAAGCCAGCGCCAATCCGAGTTGAACGGCAACAAGATAAAGACCGGCTTACCCATCGCTCCCGCCAGATGCGCGACGCTCGTGTCGACCGTGATCACGAGATCCAGGCCATCGATTACCGCAGCCGCATCGGCGAAATCACTCCAGAGGCCGGCATAGGAAGTGAGATGAGGGGGCCAGGAGGGATTTTTATCGGAATCGTCGCCGTATTGCAGAGAGATCCAATGGGCGTCTTCGGAAATGAGCGGTGCCAATGCGGCAAGCTCCACCGACCGATGGCGGTCGTTTCGGTGTGTGGTGCTTCCTCTCCAGGTAATGCCGATGCGCGGCTTGGGCGGCGGCGGCAGGCGCGCAGTCCAGCTTCGGCATAAGCGTTCTTCCGGAAATATATAGCGACGTTCAGCCGGAATCGTTTCCAGCGTGGTTCCCAGAGCGAGCGGCAAACTCATCATCGGGCAGTGAAAGTCAAAGTGCTCCGGCACTTCGGCTTGATTGATGATTTCAATTTCCGGGCTCATTTGCATCAGCAGCCGGTACAAGGGCTCTTGCACCGACATGATAACGTTGGCTCCTCTGCTTTTAAGCAGCCTGGCATAGCGGCAGAATTGTATCGTGTCGCCAAATCCTTGCTCCCAATGAACGAACAAAGTCTTGGCTGAAATATCTTCACGGCCCAGCCACAGCGGTTGCCGGAAAAAGCGATCGCCGACCGGTTTCGGAAGCCTTTTGCGCCATTCGTGCAGGCGCCATCCCTCCGCAAAACGTCCCAACTGCAGGTAACAATAGGCCTGATTGGCGTAGGATTCGGCACGCTCGGGATAGAACTGTATCGCCTTGGCGTAGGCGCTGATGGCTTCATCAGGCTGTAACATGTCCTGCAGCAAAGCGCCGCGGTTGTGGTAGGCCTCGGCGTAATCGGGCTGCAATGCGATTGCCTTGTCGAAACTCGCGAGTGCCTCGCCGAAACGGCCCAGATCGTGCAGCGCCATGCCGCGATTATAAAAGGCTTGAGCATAAGACGGCGCGAGCGCGATTGCGCGGTCGTAGCTTTCGAGAGCGTCACCGGCGCGCTGCAAGTCGACGAGCGCGGTGCCTCGATTGTTATGAGCGCGCGCGTTATCAGGTTTCAGGGCAATGGCCTTGTCGAAGCTTTCGAGCGCGGCGTCCAAGTGGCCAAGATCGAGCAGCACGATGCCGGAATTGTTGTGGCATTCGGCGTAATCCGGACTTGATCGCGAGAGCTTTATTGAAGCTGACAAGCGCGTCTTGAGGACGGCCCAGATTTACCAGCGCAATACCGCGCGAATTATAGGCTTCCGCATGGCCGGCATCGAGTGCGATTGCGGTGTCAAACGCCTCGAGTGCGCGATCGGGTCTGCCAAGACCTTGCAGGGATAAACCGCGCTTGTAGTGGCTCTCTGCATTGTCCGTTGACAATGGCCTCGTTCCTATTCGCGTCCAACAGCAATATGCGTCGGCGGCTCGCCGCGCTGCGTGCGCCGCCACATTTCCGTATAAGCGGCCTCGACATTGCGTGTAAACAATGCGGTATCGAACAATGGAAAGGTGTTGCGGTTGCGCGCGAGCTTTGCCTTGAGCGATGCCAAGAGGCTGGGGTCGCGCGCAATTGTGAGGGCCAGCGCCTCGTAGTCTGCCAAGGATTCGGTGACGAGCTCCGGCAGCCCGGCCGCGCGGACGAGGCTCGCGGCAACGCGGCTGGCAAAGGTCGAGCCGAGACAGGTGATGAGCGGCACTCCCGCCCAAAGCGAATCGCTTGCGGTCGTGTGAGCGTTGTAGTGCAAGGTGTCGAGGAACAGATCCGCTTGTCGGTGGCGCGCCAGATGGTCGGCAACATCGGGAACGGATGGAGCGAAGACCAGGCGCTCGGGGGCGATGCCCCGCTGCTCGGCTTCACGCCGAAGATTCTGCGTGGACGCTGGATCGTTATCCTTCAACCAGAGCACGCTGCCATCGACCGCGTGCAAGAGCCGCATCCAGACCTCGAACGTCTCGGGATTGATCTTGAACGATTGATTGAAACAGCAGAACACAAAACCCGTCTCGGGAAGACCTAGCTCGCCTCGCGGCGGCGTGTGTTCGGCAATCCGCCGCAGTGAGTCGCTTGCCATAAAGCTGTCGGGCAGCCACGCCACGTTTTCGCTATAGAACGCGAAATGCTGCTGCGGAATGATCGTGGCGTCGGCAAGGATGTAATCGTAATAATCGGCGCCCATTGTGCCGGCATAGCCGAGATAGTTAACTTGGACGGGAGCCGGTCGTCGGGCAAAAGTTGCCAATCTGCCGACGCCGGCGAAGCCGTGAAGGTCGACGACAATGTCGATTTCAAGCTTTCGGATAAGGTCGGCGATATCCTGATCGCTGAGCGAACTGGCATCTATAAATCGCTCAAACGAAGTCTTCAGCCGCCGGGAGAATTCCGTGTCCTGCTCGGGACCCCAGGAGATTGCGGTGGTCTCGAAGCGCGATCGGTCATGATGTTCGAAAAAGCCCGCCATCAGATAAGCGACGGCATGTTCGCGCAAGTCGGGGGAAACATAGGCGACGCGGATGCGGTCATGCGCATAGATATCGCCCCGCCACAACGGCTCAAAGACCGGCTGATCTTCGACATAGTTGCGGGCGCACAGCCATTCCTGGCGCGGTGACGCCGGCACGCCAAACAGCGCAAAGGGCGCACACGATCCTTTTCGCTGTTCGATCGTCTCCAGCAAGTGAGCGACCTCGGCCTCGAGATTGGTCCAGTCGCACACGCGAAGCTTTGAGAATAATCGGGCGCCGACGGCGAGGTTGGAGTCTGGCTTTAGTGTCGCGGCCTTGTCATAAGCGGTGAAGGCTGGGCCATAGCGCTTGATCTGGGTCAGAACATTGCCGGAGCCTTGCCAGGCTTCGGCAAAATCGGGCCGCAGCGCCAGCGCGCGGTCGTATGCCGCGAGCGCCTCGTCGTAGCGATTTGTTTCGGTAAAGGCATTGCCGCGGCCGAGCCAAGCCTCGGCAAGTTCGGGCTTCAGCGCGAGCGCCTGGTCGTAGGCAGCAAGCGCGTCGGCGAGCCGCTTCTCTTCGTAGAACACGTTGCCGCGGCCGAGCCAGGCTTTGGCGAAATCCGGCTTTAGAAAAAGTGCTTTGTCGTAGGCGCTGAAAGCATCGCTATAGGCTCGCCGGCCGGCGAAGACATTGCCGCGGCCAAACCATGCGTCGGCGAGATCCGGCTTGAACGACAAAGCGGTATCGTAACAAGCCAATGCATCGTCGTAACGTCGGCGTTCGGCGAAGACATTGCCGCGGCCGAGCCAGGCCTCGGCGAGATCCGGCTTCAATGCGAGCGCGTCGTCATAAGCGACGAGCGCTTCGTCCTGCCGGTTAAGTTCGACAAAGACATTGCCGCGGCCGAGCTTGGCTTCGGCGAGATCCGGCTTCAGCGCCACCGCCTTGTCATACGCCGCGATCGCTTCAGGATAGCGCCCGAGTTCGCTCGAAAGGTTCCCGGCGCCCAACCAGGCCTCGGCGAGGTCGGGCTTCAATGCCAGTGCCTTTTCGAAGGCGGGCATGGCGTCGTTGTAGCGCTTCAACTCGCTATAGCCGAAAGCGCGGCCGAGCCAGGCTTCGGCGAGATCGGGTCTGAGCGCGGCCGCCTTCTCGAAGGCCGCCAACGCCTCGGCCGAGCGCCGCAACGCGTTAAGCGACTTGCCCTTGTTGCACAGCGCTTCCGCATAGCTTGGATTGAGCGCGATCGCCTTGTCGAAATCTCCGACTGCCTCATCGTAACGTCTGAGATCGTTGAACACCGTGCCGCGATTGTTCCAGGTTTCGGCCGCGTTCGGGTTCAACGCAAGCGCCTGACCGAAGCGATCGAGTGCCTCAACAGGCCGGCCCAACGCTTTGAGCACGAGGCCGTAATTGTAAAGCGTGGCGTCCGATTTCGGATATTCGTTCAGCGCCGCCTGCAGGTAATGTTCGGCTTCGGCAAACCTGCCGGTTTGCATGAGGATCGCGCCGAGAAGATTGAGCGCGGCGACATGCTTTGGTTGTGTGCGCAGGATGTCCTTGAACAAACGCTCCGCGTCCGGAAAATTCCGGGCTTGCAGGGCCCCCATGGCGCGCTGAAACGTTGCATTGTCCGCAAAGGTCACTGCCAACGCTGTCCCCATTGCTGCGGCGGGACCGCGTGCGGATCGGTTTCTGCGCTATTCAGTTCCGGTCGCGCCTGACTAGTTGTGGCGTCGCATCTGGCGACAAAGGCGGCGATGCTGTCGAGCAATTCCTTGCCGGCCAGTGCAGGGACGTGCCCCTGGTCCGGCACTTCGATCACCTCCAGCGCCGGATCGCGCTCCTTCATCGCGATAACCGTCTCGGCGGAAAGGATATCGGAATTGGCGCCGCGGATGACCAGCACCGGCACACGCGCGAGCGCGCCGAACTCGGCCCACATCGGCGGCAAGGGGCGCTCGATGTCGATCTCGGCCAGCGTCTGCGCCAAACGCACGTCGTAGGTCGGCACTAGCGCGCCGCCTGTGACTTTCCAGGTGCGCTGCGCTGCGGCGAGCCAATCCTCGGCGGAGAGTTTCGGAAACTGGGCGCTGAACAAGCGGCGCAGGATTTCGGAGCCCTCGGTGAAGTTGCGCGGCTGCGGCAACTTGCCGACATAGCTTTTGATGCGCGCAAGCCCTTTCGGCTCGATCACCGGCCCGATGTCATGCAGCACGGCGCCGGCGATCGCAGTCGGATGGGCAACAGCAAGCAACATTGTGAGCAGGCCGCCGCGCGAACTGCCGACAAAGACCGCCGGGCCTATGCCAAGTGCCGCCAGGATCGTGACGACATCGCCGAGTTCGACCGCGACATTGTAGTTTTCCGGATTCTTATCGTAGTCGGACTGGCCACGTCCGCGCGAGTCGATGGCGATGATCCGCCGCGAAGGCTGGCCGTTCGCCAATGCGGGCGCCAGGGCGTCGAAATCGGCGACGGTACGGGCAAGGCCGGGCAGGCAAACGACCGGCAGCGCCGACGCGGTTCGTGAGCCGTATTCGCGCACATGCAGCCGCAAGCCGTCCTGCGCCGTGACGAAAATGCTCCGTGGGTGCTCTTCATCCTGCATGTCTTACTGCATTCTGCATGTGTTGCTGCACGTTCTGGCGCAGCGCAGACGCCCGCCGGCTAATTTCAGCGAAAGATGAAACTCGCTGTCCGAGAATGGTGGGACGCCAAGGGGCGCGGCGATTGAGCGGCGCTAATGTAGCGGCGGTCCCGAAGCGGCGCAATTACCGCAGGCAGTCTCCATCTGGCCGATTTTGTGATTTATTTCAATATCTTGCTGGAGCCGGCAAATTCTGTTTGATTGCGGCTACAATAACCGCAGCCCGCTCGTCATGCCCAGTTCGTCAATAGCGGAATTGCTGCAGAAAGCGTTGACGCTGCACCGGGCGGGCGCAGTCGCCGCCGCAGCCGCCGCCTATGGCGAGGTGCTGCGCGGTGATCCGTCGAATTCCGATGCCCACTATTATCTGGCGATGATCTCCTGCCAGAGCGGACGCTTCGCAGAGGGCGCGGACCTTGCGCGCAAATCGCTCGCTGCCGATCCGAAACACGCGCGCGCGCATGTTCTGCTTGGACGCGCGTTAGGCGCGCTCGGGCAGCGCGAGGAAGCGCTGGCGAGTTTCGATGGCGCTATTACGCTCGCGCCCGATCTGCCCGAGGCGCATAGCCACCGCGCCGATGTACTGAGCGCGCTCGGGCGCAATGTCGAGGCGATCGAAAGCTACGATCGGGCGTTGACGCTGGCCCCGGATTTGATCGAGGACCGCTTCAATCGCGCGGCGACGCTCAGCGTTGTCGGCCGCAACGAGGAGGCGATATCGAGCCTCGATCACGTGATTGCAGCGAGGCCCGAATTCGCGCAGGCTCACGTGTTGCGCGCAAAAGTGGTTTCGGATATCGGTCGCCAAAGCGAAGCCCTCCAAAGCGTCGACCGAGCCCTTACCCTGGAGCCGGGCCTCGCCGAAGCGTGGGTCGGTCGCGGCAACGTGCTGGCCAACCTCAATCGCTTTGATGATGCCTTCATCGCTTACGATCGGGCATTGGAATTGGAAGCAGGTTCCGTTGAAGCCCGGCTTGGCCGTGGTAAGGCCTATTTAGCGGTTGGCAAACCGGAACTGGGGATGGAAGACGCCGCCCGTGCGCTTGAGCGCGAGGAAACACTGCAGACTAGGAGCTTCTTCGCGGAATGTGCCAAGCTTGCGCCATTTACAGCGACAAACAGCGAGCGCTTTCGAGGCTTGGTGCTGCGCGCGCTCGCGGAGGGCTGGGCGCGCCCGTATGAGCTCGCCGGCGCGTGCGTCAGCCTGATCAAGCTCAATGACGAAGTGAGCGACTGCATTACGCGCGCCAATGCAGCTTGGCCCGCGCGACTACCATCGGCCGAATTGTTCGGTGCGTCGGGCCTGGCCGCGTTGGCGCAGGAGGGGCTCCTCGCTCTTTTGCTCGAATGCAATCCGATCGCTGACATTGGTCTCGAACGGCTTTTGACGAACGTGCGCTGCATCATGCTGAAGAGCGCGGACGTTGGGACCGACGCCGGCGCCGACGTACCGAATGAGACTGTGCTCGGCTTCTATTGCGCGGTAGCTCGGCAGTGCTTTGTCAACGAATTCGTTTATGCGGTGGCCGCGGATGAGGCGGAACAGGCGCAGCGATTGCGATCCAGACTGGAAGCTGCGCTCGCCACTGATAAAAAATGTCCCACTCTGTGGCCCGCGGTCGTCGGTGCATATTTTTCGCTCGGTACTCTGGCGAATGCGGCGGCGCTCTGCGATGGGGGATGGCCGCAATGTGTAGAGGCTCTGATTGAGCAACAGATCAAGGAGCGGGCGGAGGAGCATCGGATTGCGGCGACCGTGCCGGCCTTAACCGGCATCGACAATGACGTGTCGCGCGCCGTGCGCGAGCAATACGAGGAAAGTCCATATCCGCGCTGGGTCAAAGCCGGGCCGCCGGCGCAGCCATCGAACATCGAGCGCGAATCGCTGCCGGTCCGGGACGTCCTCATCGCTGGCTGCGGTACCGGCCGATTTGCGATCGAATTCGCGCGTCAGGCGCGTCAGGCGCGGTTTCTCGCCGTCGATCTGAGCTTAGCGAGCCTGAGCTACGCGAAGCGCATGGCGCAGCGTTTCGACGTCGCCAATCTTGAATTTGCGCAGGCTGATATCTTGAAGCTCGGGTCGACCGGCCTTGCGTTCGATTTCATCGAGTCATCGGGCGTTCTGCATCATCTCGCCGATCCTTGGCAGGGCTGGCGGGTCTTGCTGGCAATGTTGCGCCCGGGTGGCACGATGCAAGTCGGTCTCTACAGCGAACTGGCGCGCCAAGGCATTGTCGCGGCGCGTGCCATGATTGCCGATCACGGTTACCAAGCGAGTCCGGAGGATATCAGGCGCTGTCGCGAGGAGATCATGGCGGCTGAAAACGGCACGTTGCTGAAAGCGGTCGCGGCCTGGGCGGATTTCTTCACGTTGAGCGAGTGCCGCGACCTGCTATTTCATGTTCAGGAGCACCGGACGACGGTGCCCGAGATCAAGTCGTTCCTCGCGGCAAACAGCGTCAAATTTGCCGGTTTCATCCTCGACGCGTCGGTCCGGCGCCAGTTCGCCGCGCGGTTCGCGGATCCGGGGGCGGCGACAGATCTCGATTGCTGGCACGCCTTCGAACGCGATGCGCCACAATCCTTTGTCGGCATGTATCGGTTTTGGGTGAGAAAGCCGCAGTGACAGAACACCCAGCCTTTCAGCGCGCCGTGGCGTCGCTTCGCGCGGGACATGCCAAAGACGCCGAGGATTTGTTCAAGCTTGTACTCAGCGAACAGCCGAAACATCTCGCTGCACTCAATCTGCTGGCTGTTCTGCTGACGCAGCTCGGTAGATTTGCTGATGCTGAAATCTACTTGCGCCGGGCGCTTCAGGATGATGCGAGTTCGGCCGCGACCTTGCAGAACTATGCAATCGTATTGCAGGCTTTGAACCGGCCTGCCGAGGCGCTGGAACGGTTTAGCCAAGTCTTGCGCATCAATGCCAATGACGCCGAGACCTGGAACCGGCGCGGTCTCATTTTGTGTGCCTTGCGGCGCTTTGGCGAGGCGAGCCATGATTTCGATCGTGCGATCGAACTCAATCCCAACTACGCCGAGGCGCTTTGCAACAAAGGCAAGGCGTTGGCGACCCTCGGCCGCCCCAAAGACGCCTTGCCCGTCTTTGATCGTGCGTTAGCGCTTGAGCCGAATTTTGCCGACGCCTGGTACTGCCGCGGCAATGCATGTTTCGAGCTCAAGCATCATGATGACGCCCGCGCGGCCTTCGATCGGGCGCTCGCATTGCGGGCGGACCGCGCCGAAGCGTGGCTCGGCCTGGGCAACGCTTGCTACGAGCTCAAGCGGTGCGAAGACGCGATTGCCGCTTACGATAAGGCTCTGACGCTGAAGCCGAGTTACGCCGAGGCCAGCAACAATCGCGCCACCGTGCTTCTCGATCTCAAGCGATATAGCGAAGCGATCTGCCGGCTTTGAGAGGTCGCTGCGGATCAAGGCGGACTTTGCCGATGCGTGGCTCGGCCTTGGGCGGGGCATGGTACGAACTCTCCGAGTTCGGCAAGGCGGCGGCCGCTTACGAAAAGGCCCTTAGCCTCAATCCGGATCTGGTCAAGGCTTGGGTGGGCCGTGGCAATATCCTGACCACTTTCATGCGCTACCGGGAAGCGTTGAAAGCGTTCGATCGGGCGCTTGACTTGGATCCGGACGACGCCGAGATGTGGGTCGCCCGCGCCGAGGTTCTTGCCGGTCTCAAACGTTTCGACGAAGCCATTGTTGCTTGCGACCGCGCACTCTCACTGAGGCCTGAACTGGGCTACGCTGCCGGCACGCGGCTGAACTTGAAACTACTCACATGTGATTGGACCGATCTGGAAGCGGAACTGGCGCGACTGGCGGACATGATCCGGTGGCAGCAGCCTTCAAACGGCGCGTCTACTGATGTCGCATCGGATCAGCGGATTGGCAACGGCAAGGTCGCGCAGCCCATGGTCATGGCGCGACTGACCGATGATCCGGCGCTCCTGAGGACGAGTGCAATCAACTGGATTCGCGTCTATGCCGCGCATCCAAAACCGTTTGCGCGGGCTGCGACGCCCCGTGCGGGTAAGACCCGTCTCGGATACATTTCGCAGGATTTCTGCCAGCATGTCACCGGGCATGGCGTCGTCGAAATGCTCGAAAGGCACGACAAAGAGCGCTTCGATCTGTATGGCTTTTCGCTGACGGCGGACGACGGAAGCGCGGTTCGCACGCGGATCGCGGCCGCATTCGATCACTTCCATGACCTGAGCGGAATTGGCGACGAAGCGGCCGCACGCCGCATTTTCGGTCTCGGGATAGACGTGCTTGTCGAAATCGCGCCATTATCGCACGGCTCTCGTCCCGCAATCCTCGCCTATCGGCCGGCGCCGATTCAAGTCAATTACGGTCCTCCCGGCTATTCGACGGGAGCGTCGTTCATGGATTACATCATCGGCGACCGATGGACGCTGCCTCTCGCCGACCAGGAGTTCTTTTGCGAGAAGATCGCGAATATCCAGCACAGTTGGTTTGCCCACGATTCCACGGTGACGATTTCCCCGCGTGTGCCGTCTCGCGCCGAAGAGGGCCTGCCGGAACACGGTTTTGTGTTTTGCTGCTTCAACAATAGCTACAAGATCACGCCCGAATTCTTCGCAGTTTGGATGCGGTTGCTGCGCGAGATCGACGGCAGCGTGCTCTGGCTTGCCGGCAACAACGATTTCGCAATGGCCAATCTGCGGCGTGCTGCAAGCGAAGCAGGCATAGACCCCGGCCGGCTGGTCTTTGCGCAAATGCGGCCCGCCATCGAGGACCATCTGGCGCGACACCATCTCGCCGATCTGTTCTTGGATACGCTGCCATACAACGCGCAAACCACGGCGATGGACGCGTTGTGGGCGGGGCTTCCGGTACTGACTTGCGCCGGCCGTTCGTTCGCCGGCCGGATCGCGCAGAGCATCTTGCACGACCTCGATGTGCCGGAACTGATCGGGGAAGACCTTGCAGCCTATGAGCGGCTTGCCATCGCGCTGGCGCGGGATCCGCAGCGCTTGCGCGAGATCAGAGCGAAGGTCGAAAGCAACCGGCTGACCACGCCGCTGTTCGACACCAGCCGGTTATGCCGCGAGCTCGAGGCCGCCTACGAAACGATGGTCGAGATTTGGCGGCGCGGCGAGAGCCCGCGCAGCTTCAGCGTGGCGCCGTTGTGATAGTGTTCTACCCGCCGCGGCGCAGGTCCGCCTCGATCATGAGCTTGGGATTGTTTTCGATGATCGCGCGATACACCTGCATGTTCTCGACCACGCGCTGCACATAGTTGCGCGTTTCCGAAATCGGGATGCGCTCGATCCAGTCGATCGGGTCGACTTTGGGATCGCGCGGATCGCCGTATTGCTCGATCCATTCCTTGGCCCGTCGCGGCCCGGCATTGTAGGCCGAGAAGGCGAGGATGTAGGAGCCGCGCCAGCTTGCGATATCGTTACCGAGCTCGGCGCTGCCGAGCTGCGCATTGTAGGTGACGTCGTCCATCAGCCGGCGCTGGTCGAAAGTGACGCCAAATCGCTTCGCGGTGTCGCGGCCGGCCGGCGGCGTCACTTGCATCAGGCCGATCGCGTTGGCGCTGGAAACGACGCGCGGATTGAAGGCGCTTTCCTGCCGCACGATCGAATAGACCACGCAGGGTTCGACCGGCGGCCCGATCGGCTGGTAGTCCGGCACGCCGAAATTCGGGAACGCATAGCGCTCCATCGGAAAGCCGCGGCCGAGGGCCGGTTTGCCGATCAGGAGCACGGCGCGCGCGTCGTTGTGGCGTGCAGAGATGTCGGCCAGCGTCACCAGTGCGCCGATATCGGTCGCCTTGTCGCCGAGATCGGCGGCCATGGAGGCGATGAGGTCGCGATTGTCGATGGCATAGAGAATTTCGAAGACGCGTGCGAGTTCGAGCATGCGGTGGTCGGGGGAGGGGTCGGGAAGTTCCCGCAGGGTCACTTCGTCAAGCCCGAGCCTGGCGCGCGCCAATTGGCCGTAATAGGCGGTCGGATAATGCGCTGCCGCCTCGAACAGCGACCGCGCATCCTGGTCGCGTCCCAAGGCCTCCGCCGCGCGCGCCTGCCAGTAATACGAGCGGGCGAGCGTGATCGGGTTCGTCGCGCCGTCGGCGATGCGGGCGAAATGCGCCATGGCGATGCCTGGATCGTGCAGGAAGCGCAGCGCGATCCAGCCTGCGGTGAAATGCTGTTCGGCGCGGAAATTGTCGCTGTTCGGAGGCGCCGCGCCATTGGCGACATCGTAGGCCATCTTGGCGTCGCCGAGATCGAGAAGCTTGCGCGCAATCAGGCGCCGCTCGACCCACCAAGGATCGGGATTGACGACTTTCGCCCGATCGCGCGGCGCCGCCAGCAGCAACTGCGCGGCTTCGGTGATCTTGTCTTGCCGCCGCAGCACTTGGATGCGGCTGAACATATAGCCCGGATCCTGACGCGCAGCTTCCGGTACGGCATCGAGGAGCGACTTGGCTTTGTCGGACTGATTGATGACAGCGGCGCGCGCCTTGGCGACCGCAAGCGCTGTGGCGTTGAGATGCTGTGCCGCGCGCAATCCGGCATCGTCGTCGTCGACGTAAAGCCGCGCGTCCATGCGGACGGCGTCATCTTCGGGCGTGATCAGGCCGGCGAAGGCAGCGCGGCCTTGGGCTTCAAGATCGGCGGAGAAGCCGTCATTGCGCCATGTCTCGCGCAGCGTCGCCGTTGCGCCGGCGCTGTCGCCTTGGGCCATCAGCGCCCGCGCCAGCGCGAAATGGCCTTTGACGGTGTGCGGCGGTTCGGAGCGGAAGAACTGGATCACCGTTTGCGGGTCGACGCGCTCTTCCCAAGCCACGCCCTCGGCGCGGCGGCGCAACAAGGAGATGCTCGGCCAGCTCGGATTGGCGGCCATGAAATTAACGTAGCGCGAGAAATCCGTCGCGCCGCTGTCGCCGCGCAGGATCACCCATTCGACAAGCTTGCGCGCCAGCGGATCGGAAATCGTGCCCTCGACATTGGTCGCGTCGTCGGCGCGGTTCTTGCCGACCAGATCGATCGCCTGTTTGACCGCGGTGATATCCAACGGCGCAGTCGAGGCGGTCGGAGCCACCGCCATCGGCAGCACCGGCGCCTGCGGGATGGCAGGCCGCAGCGCGAGATTGCCGGGGAGGGCGGAGACCGGCACGGCCGGCGTTGAGCCTGTGGCTAAAGAGCCGCGGATCGGTGGAGCTGGCCTATGGGCGCCGGACTTTTCGGTCACAAGCTTGGTCGCGGCCGCTGCGCTTTTCTTAGTGCCGGCTTTGGCGGCCGACGGTGCGACCGATTTGGAACTCGTCTTGCTGTCGGTCTTGTTATCCGGTTTGGCGGCGCTTTTGATGTCTGGCTTACCGGCTGATTTGGCATCTTTGGTTCCGGGCCTTGCCGTCGGCAATGGCACGGATGAGGTTGCGGCCGCCTGCGCAAATGCGCGCGCCGTGAGCGCATCGCTCGCGAGGATGCCGAAAGCGGCAAAGAGGACAAAGAACCGAATTCCCAGCACATTCCCTCCCGGCGCCGCAGCGTTCCCGCTTGGCGCTTGGCCAGCTCTTGGCCCGTTCTTGGCCAGTCATTGGGCCTGTTAGTTGGGCCGGTTAGATTGAGAAAAGCCTAACCGCCGACCACGACGCGACAATTTACAGTTTTAAGGCGAAAGCGGGGCCGCACAGCCGGTAGCATCCCTGGGGCTTTCGTGGCCTGTTGTTACACGATATTCGTGCTGCGGGTCGTGATCCAGTACGGCTCAGGAGCAATTTAAGCGAGCTTCGCGTGAAAGACATTTCGTATATCGCGGCGTTCCCGAAGTCGGGCATCACTTATCTGAACTTCATGCTGTTCCATGCCCTGTTCGAGCGTCCCCAGGACGCCCGCCTGATCGATAGCGACTATATTTTCGACGTGCACGAAAGCCTGGCGCGGGTGCCGCCGCAGGGCGAAGCGCCGCGGTACCTGAAGATTCACTTTTCCTGCTCTCCGCGCATTCCGCTGCGCGAACGCGCGGCACGCGCCGTCTATCTGCTGCGCGATCCTGTTGACGTAATGATGTCGGTCTGGGACTTCAAGCATCTGACCGGCGAGGACGGCTTGCTCGATGCATCGCCGGCGCAGCGCGAGGCGGTATTCCAGCGTTTTTGCCAGCACTGGCTGACCACCGGCGGCCTGATCTATCCCTGGGCCGGCAGTTGGAAGGCCAACGTCGCGTCCTGGCTCGACCAGACCGATTTGCCGCTGCTTGTGGTGCGCTACGAGCAGCTCAAGACGAAGCCGTTCGACGAACTGAGGCGGGTTTTGAGCTTTCTCGGGCGCGAGGCGAGCGACGAGCGCGTTGCCGCCGCGGTCGAGGCCGGCAAGCCCGAGAATATGCGTAAATTGGAAGCCCAAGAGATTAAAGCCGGCGTCGCCGGCGTGTTCTACCGGCCGAACCTGGCGCGGGGTTACGCTCAAGGCCATCGCTTCGTCGGACGCATGCATGGCGGATCTTCCGAGAAGATTCTGAGCCCCGCGGCGCGGGAACTCGCGCAGCAGATGTTCGGTCCGGTTGTCGCCCGCGCCGCCGCGCGCGCAGGCGCATGATCTCGAAAAGTGGACCCCGGTTTTCGGAACAGATCATGCGCGAAGAGAAATCCAGCATGATCCCGAAAAGTGGACCCCGGTTTTCGGAACAGATCATGCGCGAACCAAACAATCCGAGGCGGCGGTGAAAGAGGCCTACTGCACCTATTTCGATCACAATTATCTCAGCCGCGCGACGCTGATGATCGAGTCGCTGCGCCGTTACGATCAATCGCCGATCTATGTGCTGGCGCTTTCGGATCTGTGCGAGACGATCCTGCGCGAGCTGGCGCTCCCGAATGTCGAAATCATTCCGCTGGCGCAGCTCGAGGCGGCGTATCCTGAGCTCGCGCCGCTCAAGCAATCACGCAAGCCGATCGAATATTATTTCACGCTATCGCCGTTTCTGCCGCATTATCTGTTTGCGCAGACCGATGCCGAGCGCATCACCTATATCGACGGCGACCTTTATTTCTTTACCTCGCCGCGGCCGGTGATCGAAACGTTCGGTACGGCGTCGGTCGCCATCACGCCGCACCGCTTTTCCTTCGAGTACCGCAATCATGTCATCTATGGCCGTTTCAACGTGGCCTGGATCACCTATCGCCGCAATGCCGAAGGCCTCGATTGCGTGAACGCCTACAAGGCCGAATGCACTGCCTGGTGCTACGACCGGGTCGAGGATGGCAAGTTCGGTGATCAGAAATATCTCGACGCCTGGCCGGAGCGCTATTCGTCGCTGAAGATCATCGAGCACAAGGGCTTCAATCTCGCGATCTGGAACGTCAACAATTACATGATGCGGCCGAAGGGCGGCGTCGTGATGATCGACGACGATCCGCTCGTATTCTACCACTTCGCCTCGACGCAGCTCTTGCCCGACGGCACGGTGCGCGTGCCGGTCCCGGCGCGGGGCGGGCGCAGCAAGGCAGTCCTTATGGACAACGTCGTCAGGCCATACGAGCAGATGCTGGAGAAGGAACGCCGTCGGCTGGCCGAGCGGTTTCCCGCGCTGGCGACGGCAAAAAGCGACATCAGATATTCGCCGGCGGCGCAGGATTTGGGGTCGTAGCAAAAGGCCGTCAGTTTTCCTTGCGGCGGAAGATGATGCTCTTGCCCGGAATCTTTTGACCGCGAAAATCGTATTCGGCACTCGGCGAGTCGGTCGCGAGCGCAATCTCATATTCATTCAACATCTGCACGACGTCGTAGAAGTTCATGAAGGTGACGGGATATTTGACCTCGCGGTCGGCGATATGCGGCGGCATCGGGCCGTAGCCGTTGGCCGCCAATCGCGACGTCTGGACGCCGACGATCTGCGCGCGGCCCCAGGACGGAAGCCGGGCCAACATAAAGTAGCGCGCGTGCAGTCCCGCTACCGTCTTCAAGACCGCGAGCGGATCGGGAACATATTGAATCGAGCTTGATGCGTGAACGAGATCGATGCGGCCGAGCCAAGCGGCCGCGGCCGCGATATCGGTAAAGACCTCGAACCGGCCTTGCGCGAGCTTTGCGGCGCGCTCCGCCATGGCTGGCGTCTCGACAACGGCCCAACGCAACGGTGCGTGGATTGCGGCGCCAACTCGGATGCGATGAAATCCGCAGCCGCCGCCGAAATCGAGCACGTGCAGCGGGCGGTCGGTGATCTCGGCCGCGGCAATGCCGACGGCCAAGATCGAATTGACCGCCTGTTCCGGCGCCACTTGCAGGTTGTCGATCGGCATTGCCGTGGTCATGAAGGCAACGACGTCGGCAATCTCGCCGTCATTATAGCCCTGTCCGCAGGCGGCGAGCGCCGATGCAAAATTCGGGAAAATGTCGGTAACGACGGCCATTACAGCCCCTGCCGGTTGTCCTGTGTGCTTAATGTGGTCGGCAAATTCATCGCAAAACCGCCGCCCTGTCCACCGCCGGCTTGGGTCGCGCGGCTTGGAGGGGCTTTCATGAGCCGCCCCGAGGCGATATTTATGCCGGATGGCCCGTCCATCGCCGCTGCGGCGCAAGGGGACGACATGCCGGGGATTCGTATCATGGCTGCCAAGACGCGCTTTCGAGGCTCATTCACCGCTCTGGTCACTCCGTTCAAGAACGGGTCGGTGGACGAGAAAGCGTTCCGCGATCTGGTCGATTGGCAGATCGCCGAGGGCACCAATGGGCTTGTTCCGGTCGGCACTACGGGCGAGAGCCCGACGCTGAACCATGATGAGCACAACAAGGTCGTCGAATGGTGCGTCGAGCAGGCGCGCGGCCGTGTTCCCGTCATAGCGGGCGCAGGCTCCAACTCGACCAGGGAAGCCATCGATCTCGCCCAGCATGCGGAGAAGGCCGGCGCTAACGCCGTGCTCGTGGTCACGCCCTATTACAACAAGCCGACTCAGGAAGGGCTTTATCAGCATTTCAAGGCGGTCAACGACGCGGTCGGCATTCCGATCGTCATCTACAATATTCCACCGCGCTCAGTGATCGACATGTCGGTCGACACCATGAAGCGGCTTTATGAGTTGAAGAACATTGCCGGCGTCAAGGACGCGACCGCGAGTATGACGCGGGTGTCGCAGCAGCGCGCGGCGATGGGCGAGGATTTCAATCAGCTGTCCGGCGAAGACATCACCGCGCTCGGCTTCATGGCCCATGGCGGCCATGGCTGCATTTCGGTGACCTCGAATGTGGCGCCGCGCCTATGCTCGGAGTTCCAGGCGGCCTGCCTGAAGGGCGATTACGCCGCAGCTTTAAAAGTTCAGGACAAGCTCGCGCCGCTTCACATTAATCTCTTTGTCGAGACCTCGCCGGCTCCGATCAAATATGCGCTGTCGCTGATCGGCAAGTGCTCGACGAACGTGCGGCTGCCCATGGTGCCGGCAAGCGAGAAGGCCCAGGCCGCAGTGCGCGAAGCCATGGTGCATGCCGGCCTGATCAACTGATAACGTTGCGCCGAATTTGCTTGCAGCCGCAGTCCGGCGCGCAAGGAGGAGTCTGCGCTCGGCGGGGAGCCGCCGATCAACCCAAGCAGAGGGGACGGGACCTATGCTCGAAGAATTCAAGAAATTCGCGATGCGAGGCAATGTCGTCGATCTCGCCGTCGGCGTCATCATCGGTGCTGCGTTCGGCGCGATCGTCAATTCGCTGGTCAACGACATCATCATGCCGATCATCGGCGCGGTGACCGGCGGGCTCGATTTCTCCAGCCACTATCTGCCGCTGTCGTCGAAAGTGACGGCGGGCTCTTTGGCGGATGCGAAAAAGCAAGGCGCGGTGCTGGCTTGGGGCAGCTTCCTCACCATCTCGCTCAACTTTATCATTATCGCCTGGGTGCTGTTTCTGTGCATCAAGGCGATCAACAAGCTGAAGCCTCCGGAAGCGCCGCCGGCGCCGACCGGACCTTCGCAAGAAGTGCAATTGCTCACGGAAATCCGCGACGCGCTGAAGAAGAGCTGAGCGGGAGAGGACTGCGGCTGACATGGCGGCCAAAGATGAAAAGAAGCCCCGCGTTGTCGCCGACAACCGCAAAGCACGATTCAACTATTTCATCGACGAGACGTTCGAGGCCGGCGTCTCGCTGACCGGCACCGAGGTTAAGTCGCTGCGCCAGGGCAAGGCCACCATCGCGGAGTCCTATGCCGACGCCCGCGACGGCGAAATCTGGCTGATTAATTCCAATATCCCGGAATATCTCCAGGCCAATCGCTTCAATCACGCGCCGAAGCGGCCGCGCAAGTTGCTGCTGCACAAGCGCCAGATCGAAAAGCTTGTCGGCGCCGTCGAGCGCGAGGGGATGACGCTTGTGCCGCTGAAGCTCTATTTCAACGAGCGCGGCCGGGCCAAGGTCGAACTGGCGCTGGCGCGCGGCAAGAAGCTTTTCGACAAGCGCGCTACCGAGAAGAAACGCTCCTGGGATCGCGAGCGCGGCCGGCTGCTGCGGCAGAAGGGGTGAGGCCGCAAGGCAGTTCAAAAAGGATAACCCAATGTTGCCGACCAAACTCGATCATTGCGTGATCCACGTCTCCGACTGGGAGCGTTCGAACGCGTTCTACACGACGGTGCTCGGCGCGACGCTGGTCGAGCGGCCGGTCGGCTTTGCCTATCGCTTCGGCGACAAGCAGCTCAACGTCCATGGGCCGGGCGTGAAGCCCGCCGAAGTGGCGCGGCTTCCGGTCGCGCCAGGCAACAGCGATCTGTGCTTTGAATGGATGGGGCCGATTGCCGATGCGGTGGCTCATCTCAAAGGCCACGGCATAGCGATCGAGAACGGGCCGATGCAGCGTTTCGGCGCCAAGGGCCCCGGCACCAGCGTCTATTTCCGCGATCCCGACGGTTCGCTGATGGAGTTCATGTCCTACACTTCATAGAGCGCGATCGGGAAAAGCAAGAACCGGGTTTCCGAAAGGGTCGGGCGAAACGGTCATAGGAGGCGCAGATGCAGGAAGCTCCTGGCAGGCACGATCCGACGGTGCTGCCGCCGGATATCCCGGCGCCGCAAGACGACGGCGGAGCGCGGCACCTCGCCGGCATGAAATTGCCCGATATTGCGCTTGCAGCGACCGATGGCGCCGCCATCAATCTGGCAAAGCTTAAGGGCCGCACCGTCCTCTATATCTATCCGCGCACCGGCGTGCCGGGCGTCGATCTGCCGCCGGGCTGGAACGAGATACCCGGCGCGCGCGGCTGCACGCCGCAATCCTGCGGCTTTCGCGATCATTTCGCCGACCTTAAAGCGCGCGGCGTCGCCCATGTTTACGGGCTGTCGACGCAGGACAGCGATTACCAGCGCGAAGCGGTCGAGCGGCTGCACCTGCCATTTGCGATCCTGTCCGACGCCGCGCTGAAGCTCGGACGCGCCATGAAGCTGCCGACCTTCGTGACCTCCGGCATGACGTTGTTCAAGCGCATGGCGCTGGTGATCGACGACGGCATCATCGTCAAAGTGTTCTATCCGGTGTTCCCGCCGGACAAGAATGCCGAGGAAGTCGTTGCGTGGCTACGTTCGTAACCATCACGCGCCGACGCCGGCGGCGGCGAAATAGCGGGTCATGAAGTCGTTGAACGCGAGCACTTTGGCGGAGCGCTGCTGGCCCGCCGGATAGACCGCGTAAATGGTTGCTTCGGGCAATTTAAATTTCGGCAGCACCTCGATAACGCGGCCGGCATTGAGCTCTTCGCGAAAGAAAATCACCGGGCCGTAAGCGATGCCGAGGCCGCGCACCGTCGCGGTCTTAAGAACCTCGCGGTGGCTGGTCACGATCGGCCCGCTGACTTTCACCACGCGCTCGCCATCATCGCCGATGAGGTGCCATTCGTCGGGCGTGTCCAAATAGCTGTAGGTCAGGCAGGCGTGTTGCGCGAGGTCTTCCGGATGCCGGGGTGTGCCGCGCCGCGCCAGATAGTCGGGTGCCGCGCACAGAATGCGGCGGGATGTATTGAGCTTGCGCGCGATCAAGCTCGATGACGTGCCGCGCGGCCGCCCGACGCTGATGGCGATGTCATAGCCTTCCTCGATCGGATCGGTGACGCGATCGTTCAAGGTCAGATTGATGCGCAGGCGCGGGTAGGCGAGCACGAGGTCGGTGATCGCGGCCCCGATCTCGGCCAGCCCAAAATTTGTCGGCGCGATGATGCGGAGCTCGCCGCGCGGCTCGTTGTGGAGCTCGCCGGCCGATCTCTCGGCCTCTTCGAGATCGGCCAGGATGCGCCGGCACTGTTCGTAGAAGGCGCGGCCTGCTTCCGTCACGCTGACGCGGCGGGTGGTGCGATTGAGGAGGCGGGCGCTCAGGCGCTCCTCGAGCTGCAGCACGTGTTTGCTGGCGGCGGCCCGCGATATGCCGAGCCGTTCGGCCGCGGCGGTGAAATTTCCTGCCTCGACCACGGCTACGAAAACGCGAGTGTTCTCAAAGCGATCCATTCGGGGCCTGATTGTCAAACAGCGGTTGACAATCTATTTCAGTCTGCCGCGATGATCAAATCAATTCGACCCGGTAATCTCCTCGCCAATCTGCTCGCCGACAGAGCAAAACTCTCTCGAACGGAGGAACCGGCCATGTCCAAGTTCGTCGTTGCACCACATTTCCGGCTGCATGAATGGGTCGCCGAAGAGAAGGGTTATTTCGCTGCCGAAGGTCTCGATTACGAATTCCGCGAGACCATGGATTCAAGCTCCGGCAAAGGCTCATCACATCGGCAATAAGGTCGGGGCCTATCAGACTTTGGAGGCTGGCCGTACCTGCAATGTCAGCGGCGCCTGCCATTGGACCATGAATGTTGCGGCGTCGAACGGTCACGGCAAGCTTTATGCCGATGCATATTCGGTATCGCCTTGCGGCGTGTTCGTGGCGGCGGATTCGCCGATCAAGACGCCGGCCGATCTCGCGGGCGTGCCGATTTCGGTCGGCTATCAATCTGGCAGCCACTACGCGACCATTCAGGGACTGGAACAATATCTGAAGCCCGATCGGATCAACCTGTCGTTCAGCGACGGTCTCTTGTTCAGCCGCATGGAGCTTCTGATCGACGGCAAGGTGCCGGCGGCATCGCTGTTCAGCGGACCTTATTATTTCGTCGAGCAGCTCGGCTTCCGCAAAGTCATCGATACGACCTTCATGATGGCGTCGATGGTCAGCGGCACGCCCGATCCGGAAGACGTGCGCAAATATTTCCGCGCCTTGCGGCGGGCGCAGCGCGACATCGATCTGCGGCCTGAACTATTCACGCATTACTACAAGAAGGAATTCCCGGCGCGCTTCCACGGTCAGATAGATACGCGCCGCTGGGGGCCGGGCGAGCGGCTGGTGTTCGAGCCTTATTCGAAACAGACCTTTGAAGAGTCGTTCGAATGGATCGAGCAGCACGGCATATTCCCGCGCAGCGAGATGGGCACCGGCAAATACGAGAGCTCGATTTTCGCCTGAAAGCATGATCCGGAAAAAGCCTGCCCTCGGACTTGATCCGAGCGTGGGAACCGGTTTTCCGAAAAAATCATGCGCAATCAAAGTCAGCCGTCGAGCTTTTTGCGTACCAGCGCAAATACGTCGTGGAACATCTGCTCCGTGAGCACGCCGGTATTCGTATTGTAGCGCGAGCAGTGATAGCTATCGATCAGCGTCAGCGCGCCGATCGTGTGTGACTTGCCGTGGCCGAAAGGAAATTGCGCGCGCCGGGCGCCGTTCGCGGTCACAAAGGTCTCGTGCGCGATGCGCCCGAGCGCGACGACGACGATCAGCTTGCTCATTTCCTTGATCGTCGCGGCGAGGAAATCGCGGCAGGTCGTGATCTCGGCCGGCGTCGGCTTATTCTCCGGCGGCACGCAACGAACCGCATTGCTGATCCGGCAGTCGACCAGTTCAAGCCCGTCGTCGGGGCTTGCGGCATAGGTGCCGCGGGCGAAGCCGAACTTCGTCAGCGTCGCGTAGAGCAGGTCGCCGGCATAGTCGCCGGTGAACGGCCGCCCGGTGCGATTGGCACCGCGCAGTCCAGGCGCAAGACCGAGTATCAGAAAGCGCGCATCAGGCCGGCCGAACGAGTTGACCGGCGCGTTGAACCATTCCGGCTCAAGCTCACGCCAATGCTCGCGAAAACTGACCAGCCGTGGGCAGCGCGGGCAATCGCGCCCCGGCATCCCGCTGCCCCGCGCCATTGCCGTTATTCGTCTTCGAACTCGTCTTCGACTTCGACGCGCTGCGAAGTCGGGCTGCGTTGCAGGAACTGCGGCGTGTGGCGCGAGACGTCGCGCGATTCTCTTGGTTCTCTTGGTTCTCTCGGTTCTCTTGGCTCGCCGCCGCGCATGTCGCGCGGCTCGCGCTGCGGGCGTTCGTTGGGATCGCGGCCGATTTTGGATTGCAGCTCGATAATGTCGACGAACTGGTCGGCTTGGCGGCGCAGCTCATCGGCGACCATCGGCGGCTGCGTCGAGACGGTCGAAACAACGATCACGCGCACGCCGCGCCGCTGCACCGCCTCGACCAACGAACGAAAATCGCCGTCGCCGGAGAACAGCACCATCTGGTCGATATGCGGCGCGAGTTCCATGGCGTCGACCGCCAGTTCGATATCCATGTTGCCTTTGACCTTGCGGCGGCCGGTCTGGTCGACGAATTCCTTGGTGGCCTTGGTGACGACGCTGTAGCCGTTGTAATCGAGCCAGTCGATCAGCGGACGGATCGACGAATATTCCTGATCCTCGATCACCGCGGTGTAATAGAACGCCCGCACCAGATAGCCGCGTGATTGGAACTCGCGCAGCAGCCGCTTGTAGTCGATGTCGAAGCCGAGCGACTTGGCAGTGGCGTAGAGATTGGCGCCGTCAATGAATAATGCGATTTTCTCGTTTTGTGCGGACATGGTCTTTCTCGCGATGAATGTTGCGTCTCGTTATCAAACCGGATCGACTGCAATGAACGATGCCGGCGGTCTTAAATGGTCTCGTCAACGGAAACGTTTGGCGGTCTAGTGCTATTTCAAGCACGGTTCCAACAGTTCTTTCGTCACGTCATCCAACTTCAGGCTGTCCTATCGTCAGGCTGTCTGATCTTTAACGCCGTCCTATCGCCACATTGTGCCGTAGCAAGCGGCACGCGCTTAAAAGCACTTGCGGCACGCCGTCGCGGTCCCCTCCGAAAATATGAGTCAGAACGCCGCGAAGCGGTTCCAGAATTTTTTGGGTAACAGAGCCTCCTGTCACAGCCAAGTTAAATATCCGAAGTGTTAAATATCGACAGCGTTTCGATGGCGGAGTTCGGAACTCTTCATGGCATTGTCGTGAGGCCTGCTTTGCAGCCGGCAAAAATTGGATAGCAAAATCAGCCGGCAAACGCGGCGAGCAAAATCAGGAGCAAAATCCGCCAATAAAAACAGGCTTGCGCATCCCGGCCGCGGGCGTTACTTAAGCGCCACATTAAGGACATTGTCCTATAGCGGGAACAGCCGAAAAGACCGGCATTGAGACCCGCCTTAAGGCTAAAAGCCACAGGAAAATCGCCAAATGGCTCGTGTCACCGTAGAAGATTGCATCGACAAGGTCGAAAACCGCTTTGATCTCGTCCTGCTCGCCGGCCACCGTGCGCGCATGATCTCGTCCGGCGCCCAGATCGCCGTCGAGCGCGACAACGACAAGAACCCGGTGGTCGCGCTCCGGGAGATCGCGGAAACGGCGATTTCGCCCGAGGACCTCAAGGAGGAACTCGTGCATTCCCTGCAGAAATATGTCGAGGTTGACGAGCCGGAGCCCGAGGCCGTGCCGCTGATCGGGGCGCCGGGGACCGGCGTGGATGTCGACGATACCGAGGTGACCACGGATCGTATGACTGAGGAAGAGCTGCTCAAGGGCCTCGAGGGGCTGACGCCGCCCGAAAGCCAGCCCGAGCCGGACGTCGGCGACGACGAAGAGTAAGGCTGCCTTCGATCCGCTTCCTGCCTTCAGGGCGATTTTAACCAAACCTTGCCTTTGACGCCGCCAATCCGCGGCGTCGCTACCATGTTGTGTGCCTAAATCCCGAGCGTCTTGTGGCGCTCGCGCTGCTGCATGATATCTTTACGAGCAGTCGTGGCCGAATCTGGCGTTTTGCCGGGTCGGCCAAGTGCCGTGCTGTGCACGACCACGGGATTATTATGGCGCGTTCGCCGATCGATCTGCCGCGTATGCAGAATCAGCCCCGCTCCCGGGGGCCTTTGGCGCGCGCACCGAGCCTTGTCCCGACGGACGCTGTCGAAGCGCCGCAGGCCAAGTCGCGCAAACAGCGCGTGCGGCAATACGATCTGATCGAGGACGTCAAAAAGTACAATCCTGCCGCCAACGAGGAGCTGCTCAACCGGGCCTATGTCTATGCCATGCGGGCGCACGGCGAGCAGAAGCGGGCTTCCGGCGACCCCTATATCTCCCACCCGCTGGAAGTGGCAGCCATCCTGACCCGGCTGAAGCTCGACGATGCCACCATCGCCGCGGCGTTGCTGCACGACACCATCGAGGATACCGACGCCACCCGCGCCGAGATCGATCGGCTGTTCGGCCATGAGATCGGGCTTCTGGTCGAAGGCCTGACCAAATTGAAGCGGCTCGATCTCGTCTCCAAGGAGGCGAAGCAGGCCGAGAACCTGCGCAAGCTTCTGCTCGCCATTGCCGACGACGTGCGGGTGCTTTTGATCAAGCTTGCCGATCGCTTGCACAATATGCGCACGCTCGAATACCAGCCGCAGGCGTCGCGGCGGCGCACGGCCGACGAGACGCTCGAAATCTACGCTCCGCTCGCCGGCCGCATGGGCATGCAGGAGATGCGCGAGGAGCTTGAGGATCTGGCGTTCCGCGAGCTTAATCCCGACGCCTATAAAGTTCTGACCGAGCGGCTCGAGACGCTCGCCGCCAAATCGAGCGGCTGGATCAAAGAGATTGAAGAGCAACTCGCCAAAAAGCTCTCCGACCGCGGCATCAGCGCCGAAGTCTCCGGCCGCCGCAAGCGTGCCTATTCGATCTGGCGCAAGATGGAGCGCAAAGCGGTCGGTTTCGAGCAGCTGTCCGATATCTTCGGCTTCCGTGTCGTCGTCGGCGATATCGGTGAGTGCTATCAGGCGCTCGGCATCGTGCACACGTCGTGGCCGGTGGTTCCCGGTCGCTTCAAGGACTACATCTCGACGCCCAAGCAGAACGATTACCGCTCCATCCACACGACCGTGATCGGGCCCGGCAAGCAGCGCGTCGAGCTGCAAATCCGCACCCGCGAAATGCAGCAGATCGCCGAATACGGCATTGCCGCGCATGCGCTCTATAAGGACGAGCTCGGCTCGCCGACGGAAATGCTGTCGCGGGAATCGAGCGCCTATGCCTGGCTGCGCCGGACCATCGAGCTGCTGGCCCAAGGCTCGAATCCGGAAGAATTCCTCGAACACACCAAGCTCGAACTATTCCACGATCAGGTGTTCTGTTTCACGCCCAAGGGCAAGCTGATCGCGCTGCCGCGCGGCGCCACCGCGATCGATTTCGCTTATGCGGTGCATACCGACGTCGGCAATATGGCGATCGGCGCCAAGATCAACGGCAAGATCGGTCCGTTGTCGGCGCCGCTGCAAAACGGCGACGAGGTTCAGATCCTGACCTCGAAGGCCCAGACCGCGCCGCCGTCGGCCTGGGAATCCATTGTGGTGACCGGCAAGGCGCGCGACGCTATCCGCCGCGCCACGCGGGATGCGGTGCGCAATCAATATGCCGGGCTCGGCCGGCGCATCGTCGAAAAGCTCTGTCAGCGCGCCAAGATCGAGGTCTCCGACGAGAAGCTCGAAGGCGCCTTGCCGCGGCTGGCGCGGGCCTCGATCGACGACGTGATGGCGGCTGTCGGCCGCGGTGAGATGAAGGCCTCCGACGTCGCGCGCGCCATGTATCCCGATTACAAGGACGAGCGGGTCACGCCCGTTGCGCCGAAGGCCGAGAGCGGCTGGTTCGGCCTGACCTTCGCCAAGGCGCTGAAGTTCAAAGTCCCGGACGAAGGCGAAAACGGCTCGGCGATTCCGATCCGCGGCATCAATTCCGATCTCCCGGTGCGCTTTGCGCCGCAGGGCGGCGCGGTGCCCGGCGACCGTATCGTCGGCATCATGACGCCGGGTGAGGGCATCACGATCTATCCGATCCAGTCCGAAGCGCTCAAACAATTCGAGGACGAACCGGAGCGCTGGCTCGACGTGCGCTGGGATGTCGACGACAAGGCGCCACAGCGATTTCCGGCGCGGCTCGCGGTGCACTCGGTCAACGAGCCGGGAACGCTGGCGCAGATTACGCAAGTCATCGCCGAGCACGACGGCAATATCGACAATATCCGCATGACCCGACAGTCGCCGGATTTCACCGAACTGACGATCGATCTCGAAGTCTACAATCTCAAGCACCTCACCTCGATCATCTCGCAATTGCGGGCGAAGAAAGTCGTCGCCAATGCCGAACGCGTGAACGGATAGGCATGCCGGCTCAAGCCATTCGCCTCGGCGTCAATGTCGATCATGTCGCGACGGTGCGGAATGCGCGCGGCGGCAGGCATCCCGATCCGGTCAAGGCCGCCGAGATCGCGATCGCGGCCGGCGCTGACGGCATCACCGCGCATCTGCGCGAGGATCGCCGCCACATCGTCGATGACGATGTGGCTCGGCTGAAAGCGCGCATCGACAAGCCGCTCAATCTCGAAATGGCGGTGACGCCGGAAATGATCGGCATCGCGTGCAAGCTCAAGCCGCATGCCGCCTGCATCGTTCCCGAGCGGCGGCAGGAACGCACGACCGAGGGCGGCCTCGATGCTTCAGGCCAGCGCGAGGCCTTGCGTGCGGCCGTAAGCGAACTGGCCGCGGCCGGCATTCGGGTGTCGCTGTTCATTGCCGCCGCGCCCAAACAGATCGAGGCCGCAGTCGCCGTCGGTGCGCCGGTGATCGAGATCCATACCGGCGCCTGGTGCGACGCGCTGGCGGCCGGCGATGGCGCTGCCGCGGCGGCCGAATTCGAGCGCATCACCCGCGGCGCCATGATGGCGAAGAATGCGGGCCTTGAAGTCCATGCCGGCCACGGGCTCGACTTCATCACCGCCGAACGGATCGCCGGACTGCCTGAGATTGCCGAGCTCAATATCGGCCATTTCCTGGTCGGTGAGGCGATCTATTCCGGCCTCGACTCAGCGGTCCGCACGATGCGCGCCGCGATGGAGCGCGGCCGCAGCCGGATCGGAGCCACCCCATGATTCTCGGCATCGGATCTGACATTTCCGACGCGCGCCGCATCGCCAAAGTGCTGGAACGTCACGGCGACCGCTTCATCGACCGGGTCTTTACGCCGGTCGAGCGGGCAAAGGCCGAGAAGCGGCGGAACCGGGTCGAGACTTACGCCAAGCGCTTTGCCGCCAAAGAGGCGTGCGCCAAAGCACTGGGAACGGGGCTGCGCGCGGGCGTGTGGTGGCGCGACATGGGCGTCGTCAATCTGCCGTCGGGCCGGCCGACACTGGAACTAACCGGCGGGGCCAAGCGCCGCCTGCAGGCGATCACGCCGAAGGGCTATGAAGCGCGGATCGATCTCACCATAACCGACGAAGGCCCCATGGCGCATGCCTTCGTTGTAATTTCGGCCGTCGCTATCGCGGGCGGTTAGGGCTACGTTCTCTACGGTTGTCGGTTTCCTTGCTTCGTTGCCACCCGATGCATCACGCGTTCGCCCAAGATGTTGGGAAACCGGCGGTAAGATTATGGTATCTCTAAAGAAAATTAAGCCCGCCAAAGCGGCGGCCAAATCCCGCCCGCAATTGCTTGTAGGTGTCCCAGAGGCTACAAGATCGCTGGCGGGCGCTTTCGATGCGAGATGACGGGCCGATGAGCGTGGAGACAGAATCCAAGCGAAACGAGGGTGGATTTGCTGAAACAATTCGCGTGGTCGTCCAGGCCCTTATCATTGCGCTGGTCATCCGCACGTTTCTGTTTCAGCCGTTCAATATTCCCTCCGGCTCGATGATCCCGACGCTTCTGGTCGGCGATTATCTGTTCGTCTCCAAATATTCCTACGGCTACACGCACTACTCGTTTCCGTTCTCGCCGCCGGTCTATTCCGGCCGCGTGTTCGCCCGCGATCCGCAGCGCGGCGATGTCGTCGTGTTCCGCCTGCCGAAAGACGACTCCATCGATTACATCAAGCGCGTCATCGGCTTGCCCGGCGACAAGATTCAGATGATCGACGGCGTGTTGAACATCAACGGCGAGCCGGTGCCGCGCCAACGCGTCGACGATTTCATCACCGATGAGGACGGCGTCGTCGAGCGCGTCAAACAATTTCGCGAGACGCTGCCCAACGGCGTGAGCTACGATACGCTCGATCTCACCGACAACGGTTTTTACGACAATACGCCGGTCTATACCGTGCCGCCCGGGCACTACTTCATGATGGGCGACAATCGCGACAATTCGACGGATAGCCGGGTGTTGAGTCAGGTCGGCTACGTGCCGTTCGAGAACCTGATCGGCAAGGCGCAGATTATTTTCTTCTCCATCCGCGACGATGCCCACGCTTGGGAAGTCTGGCGTTGGCCGTGGGCTGTGCGGTGGGGGCGGCTGTTCAAGCTGGTGAGATGAGTGGCCGCAAGAAAGCCAAATCGTTAGTCGCGCGCAAAGAGGCGCCGGAACCGGCGGCCGCGCAAGCTGACGGCGCGTCCGCCGCGAAGGAGGGCGCGCCAGCGGCCAAAGAGCCCCGCCGCCGTAAGCGCAGCGCCACCGCACTCGAAGACCGCATCGGTTATCGTTTCTCCGATGGCGCGTTGCTCGACTGCGCGCTGACCCACATTTCCGCGTTGAAAGGCGCGCGCAATCGCGCCGGCAGCTATCAGCGGCTCGAATTTCTCGGCGATCACGTGCTCGGTCTCGTCGTGTCCGACATGCTGTACCGGTCCTACCCGAAGGCTGACGAGGGCGAGCTGTCGCGGCGGCTTGCCGATCTGGTGCGCAAGGAAACCTGCGCCGAGATCGCGCGCGCGATCGAACTCGGCCCCGCCATCCGGGTCGGTTCTTCGGAAGCCAATGCCGGCGCCCGCACGCGGCTCGCCATTCTGGCCGATGTCTGCGAGGCGGTGATCGGTGCGGTTTATCTCGACGGCGGCTACAAGGCGGCGGCTGAACTGGTCGAGCGGCTGTGGCAACAGCGCATGCAGGCGACGGTGCAGCCGCTGCGCGATCCCAAGACCGTATTGCAGGAATGGGCGCAGGCGCGCGGCCTGCCGACGCCGGCCTATCGCGAGATCGCCCGTTCCGGTCCCGATCACGATCCGGAATTCCGCGTCGCCGTGCAGCTTCCGGCTTTCGCTCCGGCCGAGGGCTCCGGGCGCTCCAAGCGCGCGGCGGAACAGGCCGCGGCATCCGCCATGCTGGTTCGCGAAGGCGTCGAGCGAACGCGCCGTCATGGATGAGCCGGCCCAATCGCCCAAGCCGGCGACGCGCTGCGGCTTCGTCGCGCTGATCGGCGCGCCCAATGCCGGCAAATCGACGCTGATCAATGCGCTGGTCGGCACCAAAGTGTCGATCGTGACGCCGAAAGTGCAGACCACGCGCACGCTCATTCGCGGCATTGCGATCGAGGGCGCAGCCCAACTTATCTTTGTCGATACGCCCGGCATTTTCTCGCCGCGGCGACGGCTCGATCGCGCCATGGTCGGCACCGCCTGGGGCTCGACGCAGGACGCCGATCTTGTCGCGCTGTTGGTCGATGCCAAAAAAGGTCTCACCGAGGACGAAGACGCGATCCTGCGCACGCTCGCCGATATCCGCCCGGCGAAAGTGCTGGTGCTCAATAAGGTCGATCTGATCGACAAGCGAGCACTGCTCACGCTTACGCAGAAACTCAATGAGCGCGCGGCGTTCGCCGCGACCTTCATGATCTCGGCGCTGTCGGGTAACGGCGTCGGCGATCTCAAGACCTGGTTCTCAGCGCATGTTCCGCCCGGGCCCTGGCTCTATCCCGAAGACCAGATCTCCGACGCGCCGCTGCGCCAGCTCGCCGCTGAAATCACGCGGGAGAAGCTCTATCTAAGGCTGCATCAGGAGTTGCCGTATCAGTCCACGGTCGAAACCGAAGTGTGGAAGGAATTGCGCGACGGCTCGGTGCGCATCGAGCAGACCATCTATGTCGAGCGCGAGAGCCAGCGCAAAATCGTACTCGGCAAAGCCGGCCAAGCGATCAAGGCGATCGGCGCCGCGGCGCGCGCCGACATTGCCGAAGCCGTCGAGCAGCCGGTGCACCTGTTCCTGCACGTCAAAGTGCGGGAAGGGTGGGGCGACGATCCGGAGCGTTATCGCGAAATGGGATTGGAATTCCCGAAAGAATAGATCTGCGCCAAAGAACGCGCCAAAGCACACACCAAAGAGCGCGCCAAGGAATTTAAAGACGCCATGGAATGGACCGACGACAGCATCGTGCTCGGCGTCAAGCGCCATGGCGAGACGGGCGTCATTCTCGAACTGATGACGCAAGGCCACGGCCGCCATCTCGGCCTGGTCCGCGGCGGCGCCAGCACGCGCCAGCGCGGCGTGCTGCAGCCGGGCAATGCGTTGCGCGCGACATGGCGAGCGCGGCTCGACGAACATCTCGGCAATTACACCGTCGAAGGCCTTAATCTGCGCGCGGCCGGATTCCTGCCCGCGGCGCATGCCGTCCATGGCGTGACCCATCTTGCCGCTCTGTGCCGCTTGCTTGCCGAGCGCGAGCCGCATGCCGCGATCTATGACGCGCTTGAAACCATCCTCGACCATCTCGGCGATCCGCACGTTGCGGCGCCGATGATCGCGCGCTTTGAGCTCGACTTTCTCGCCGAGCTCGGCTTCGGCCTCGATCTGTCGTCGTGCGCGGCGACCGGTGCGACCGCCGATCTGATTTACGTGTCGCCGAAATCGGGCCGCGCCGTGTCGCGCGACGCCGGCGAGGCCTATCGCGACCGGCTGCTGCGGCTGCCGGCGTTTCTGCACTCGGACACTGCACCGGAATCGGCGAGCGATCTCGCCGACGCATTTTCGCTCACCGGGTTTTTTCTGGATCGCCACGCTTTCAGTCCCCGCGGCCTGCCGTTGCCGGAGGCGCGCGCGCATTTCGTGACGGCACTGTCACGCGTGACGCAATAGCTGGAGCGCAATCGCCTCGCATTGAAGCGATTGACGCTCCAGCATTCCGGCCAAAAATCAGGCCGTGGCCGTGGTTAGATTACCAGCGGCGCCAGCCCCAATGCCGGTGCCAGCCCCAATAGGGATGGCCCCAGTACGGGCCGCCCCACCACACGCGGCGACAGCCGTAATAGCCGCAGACGATCGCGGCCTTTTGGACCAGGCCCGAGTTGGCGGCGGCGTCGGCGGATGTCGCGAGCCCGAGCTGGGTCGGCGCCACGGTCGGCATCGCAGCGGCCTCATTCGTGACCGCCCCGATCGACAACACAGCCGCAACAGCCGCGGCTGCGAACATAGTCTTACGCATGCTAGTCCTCCGTCATGTTCCGGCGCGAACCGAGGGAGCGTGCGTCGGTGCTCGCAATGATCTTAGCGAACTCGTTGATCTTGTGGGGTTAATTATGTTTCACGTTGCGCCGGCATTTATTCATTGCGCGTTCAGATGGCGTAATCCGGTAGGGCCGCACATCTGAATTGTGATCTGTGCCGAAGCCGCATTGCGCGGGCCATTTTGCTAGTATGAAAGTGATTCCGATATTCGAGTCGGCAGGCGCCGATGCATGTGGCTTGGTACATGCGCGCGCGCTTTGCCACTGAGAGACGAACGTAACCATCATGAACAAGAAGATCAGTCCTCCCGAACCGAGCGGCGTGCAGGAGATCGCGCTGCGCGAGGCGCTTGAAGAGCGCTATCTCGCCTATGCGCTCTCCACCATCATGCATCGCGCGCTGCCGGATGCACGCGACGGGCTCAAGCCCGTGCACCGCCGCATTCTCTACGGCATGCGGTTGCTGCGGCTCGATCCGGGCTCGACGTTCAAAAAGTCGGCGAAGATCGTCGGCGACGTCATGGGTAACTTCCATCCGCATGGCGACCAGGCGATCTATGACGCGCTCGTTCGCCTCGCGCAGGATTTCTCCTCGCGCTATCCGCTGGTCGACGGCCAAGGCAATTTCGGCAATATCGACGGCGATAATGCCGCGGCCTATCGCTACACCGAAGCCCGCCTGACCGAAGTGGCGCGGCTTCTGCTCGATGGCATCGACGAAGACGCCGTCGACTTCCGGCCGAACTACGACGGCATGTCGCAGGAACCGGTGGTGCTGCCCGCGGCCTTCCCAAACCTGCTCGCCAACGGCGCGCAAGGCATTGCGGTCGGCATGGCGACCTCAATTCCGCCGCACAATGTTGCCGAGATATGCGATGCCGCGCTCTATCTGATCGAGCAGCCGAATGCGCGCACCAAGACGCTGCTGAAATTCATCCCGGGCCCGGATTTCCCGACCGGCGGTCTCATTGTCGATCCGCCCGAAGCCATCGCCGAAGCCTATGCCACCGGCCGCGGCTCATTCCGCCTGCGCGCACGCTGGAAAACCGAAGAGACCGGCCGCGGCACCTATCAGATCATCGTCACCGAGATTCCGTGGCAAGTGCAAAAGATGCGGCTCATCGAGCGCATCGCCGAGCTGATGAACGAGAAGAAGCTGCCGCTCCTTGCCGACATGCGCGACGAATCCGCCGAGGACGTGCGCATTGTCCTTGAACCGCGTTCGCGTTCGGTCGATCCGGCGCTGTTGATGGAAAGCCTGTTCAAGCTCACCGAGCTGGAGAGCCGCGTGCCGCTGAACATGAACGTGCTGGTGCGGGGCCGGATTCCGAAAGTCATCGGCCTTGCCGAAGCGATCAGCGAATGGCTCACGCATCGCCGCGACGTGCTGCTGCGCCGTTCGCGCTATCGGCTGGCGCAGATCGAGCATCGCATCGAAGTCTTGGGCGGCTATCTTGTCGCCTATCTCAATCTCGACAAGGTCATCAAGATCATTCGGACCGAAGATGAGCCCAAGCCGGTCTTGATCAAGACTTTCAAGCTCACAGAAGTGCAGGCCGAAGCCATTCTCAATATGCGGCT
Organism: uncultured Alphaproteobacteria bacterium; assembly: GCA_963746715.1. GTDB lineage: Bacteria > Pseudomonadota > Alphaproteobacteria > Rhizobiales > Xanthobacteraceae > BOG-931. Next base: position 76,455 of record CAVVCW010000018.1, read on the forward strand.
GCGCAATCTGCGCAAGCTCGAGGAAATGGAGATCCGCAAGGAAGACAAGGATCTGCGTGCCGAGAAGAAGTCGCTGGAGGAGTTGCTCCGCTCGGAAAAGCAGCAGTGGAAGAAGATCGACGAGCAGATCCGCGAGGTGCGTGACGCGTTCGGACCGAAGACGGCGCTCGGCAAGCGCCGTACCGGTTTTGCGAAGGCGCCCGCGCATGACGAGGCTGCGATCGAGGAGGCCTTGGTCGAGCGCGAGCCGATCACCGTCGTGGTGTCGGAAAAAGGCTGGATCCGCGCACTGCGCGGGCAGATCGCCGATCTGTCCAGCCTCGCATTCAAGGCCGACGACGGGCTCAAGCTTGCCTTCTCCGCCGAGACGACGTCGAAGCTTTTGGTCTTTGCCACCAACGGCCGCTTCTACACCATCGACGCGTCGAAATTGCCGGGCGGGCGCGGCCATGGCGAACCGATCCGGCTGTTCGCCGATCTCGAACAAGAGGCGGATATCGTCACCGTGTTCCGCTATCAGGGCGGCCGCAAGTTGATCGTCGCCAGCAAACAGGGAACGGGATTCATCGTTCCGGAGGACGAGTGCCTCGGCAATACCCGCAAGGGCAAACAGGTGCTCAATGTGAAGCCGCCGGACGAGGCGCGCGCCCTCGGCGCGGTCGAAGGCGAGTTCGTCGCCACCATTGGCGAGAACCGCAAGATGGTGATCTTCGCCCGCGATCAGGTGCCGGAAATGACGCGCGGGCGCGGCGTCCGCCTGCAGCGCTACAAGGACGGCGGCCTGTCCGACATCAAGACCTTCGAGGTGGAGACGGGATTGCGCTGGACGGATTCCGCGGGCCGCAGTTTCTCGCTGACGCTCAAGGAATTGTCCGACTGGCGCGGCAATCGCGCCGATGCCGGCCGTCTCGCGCCCAAGGGCTTTCCCAAGACCAACAAGTTCGACGGCGCGTCCGGCCGCGTTGCCAACGGCAAGGATGCAGACGAAGACTAGGGTTTGCGCAAAATACGCGAATGCGTGGTCGCTGCGGCTTTAATTCCGCAGTGAGCCTGGGGTCGACTATAATCGCCACTAAAACTGTTGCGACGGCGCAGATTCTTTCGCCAGGGAATTTTTCGCAATCTCGACCGATCGAGACCACGTACGGAAATTTGCGGCGGAAGGCGTCCGGCTAAAGCGATGATATTGGGCAGTCGCACGTGGTCGAACTGGCGAAGCTGGCTGCGGCTTCTCAGCGCGCTGACGATGCTCACGTTCGTCATCTGCCATCTCACCGCGCATTGCTTTCTGCTGATCTCCTTCGACGATGCCGAAACGGCGCGCCGCATTCTGATGTATCCGTGGGGCGGCTGGACCGGCACGATCGTCTTGTCGACCGCGTTTCTCATTCATTACACCAATGCGCTGTGGTCGATTTACGTGCGCCGCTCGCTGCGGTTGAAGCCGTGGGAATGGACGCAGCTTGCGCTCGGGCTGTGCATTCCCGTGCTGCTGACGTCTCACGTGGTGGCGACACGCATTTCCGAGCACGTGCTCGACACGACGACCTATTACAACACCGTGTTCATCGCGCAGTGGGTGATCGATCCCTGGCTCTCAGCGGTGCAGATGCTTGCCATTGTCACGGTGTGGACCCACGCCTGTATCGGCATCAACTATTGGCTGCGCGTGCGGACCTGGTATCCGAAATGGCGGCCATTCCTCTTCACTTATGCGCTCCTGCTGCCGACGCTGGCGCTCGCCGGTTATGTCACCGGCGGCAATCAGGTGCTGCGCGAGGCGAAGGATCACGATTTCGTCAATTCAGCACTCGCCGACGCAAACCTGACCGACGAAAATAGAGCCGCGATCGACCATATGGCCGATATCGGCTGGATCCTCTGCTTCACGCTGCCGCTGCTGCCGTTCGCCGGACGCGGGTTGCGCAACTGGTACCATCACAGTCAGCGTCCACCCATTCTGACGCATGCCAATGGGCGCAGCGTGAGGATCCCGCCGGGCGCGACGGTGCTCGAGACGCTGCGCGCCAACGGCATCGCCCATGCTTCGGTCTGCGGGGGCAGAGCGCGCTGCACGACGTGCCGGATCATGGTCACCAAGGGCCTTGACGATTTGCCGCCGCCGTCGACCTTGGAAGCCAAGGCGCTGTCGCGCATCGGCGCGACTGAAGGGACGCGGCTTGCCTGTCAGATCCGTCCCACTTCCGATATCGCCGTGATGCCGCTTCTGGGCGCCGATGCCAGTGCTGCCGACGGCGCGACGCGCGGCGGGCTCGAAGGCAGCGAGCGCGTGATCACGGTCGTCTTCGTCGATCTGCGCGGCTCGACGACTTTGGGCGAAGCGCGGCTGCCTTATGACGTGTTGTTCATCCTCAATCAGTTCTTCTACGAGATGACGCGGGCGCTGGTCGAAACCAACGGGCACTATTCGCAATTCACCGGCGACGGTCTGATGGCGCTTTACGGCCTTCATGCCGCCAATCCGAAGACCGGCGCGGCGGATGCGCTGCGCGGAGCGCGCGCGATGCTGCAGCGGCTCGATGCGCTCAATCTCGCGCTGCGGACCGATCTGCGCGAGCCGCTGCGCATCGGCATCGGCATTCACTATAGCGAAGCCATCGTCGGCGCGATGGGCCCGCCGCATTCGCAGATCATCACCGCGATCGGCGACACCGTGAACACCTGCGCGCGGCTCGAAAGCCTGTGCAAGGACTATCAATGCACGGTGGTCGTCTCGCGCCAGGCGGCGGAAGCCGCGGGCCTGAAGCTCGACGGCCACGAATTGCATCAGGCGCCGGTGAAAGGCCGCAACGAGCCGGTGCAGTTCTACGCGCTACAGTCGCTCGCGGACGTTCAGGTCTAGATTTATTTGTTTGAGCATGATCTTTTCCGAAAACCGGTTTCCACTTTTCGGGATCATGCTCTGGCTTCCCGCGAGCGAGATTTAAGGCACGGCGATGTGCCAGACACTGTTGACGCCGTCTCCGGTCACATCGCCGGGCTTGGTGTCCTTGGTCCAGCTATAGAGCGGCTTGTTCTTGTAGGCCCATTGCTTGCGGCCGTCGCTGCGCGTGATCAGGGAAAAATCGCCGGTGGCGCTGGCGTCGGTGGTCGCGATCAGCGGCAGCCAGAGATTGGCGCATTGACCGTTGCAATTCGACTTGCCCTTGCTGTCGTTGTCGAACGTGTAGAGCGTCAGGCCGTCGCCGTTGACGAGCGCTTTGCCCTTCGCCGTATCGGCGCTGGTCGCCGGCGCGCTTTGCGCCAGAGCCGCACCCGCGACGAAAATAAAAAAGCCGGCAATGAGGCCCGCCCGGCTGGATCTCGGCATGATCTGCTCCCCCGCTATTGCGCAACGACTTACTCTACGATTCTACTCTTTCCCAGCCTTCCGGCATCAGCCGTTCTTGCGGCAGGAAGCGGCCCTTGTAATCCATCTTGCGCGAGCCGCGCACCCAATAGCCGAGATAGACATAGGACAGGCCCATGCGTTGCGCGCGGGAAATATGGTCGAGCACCATCAACGTGCCGAGCGAGCGCGCGGACAGGTCCGGCTCGAAGAACGAATAGACCATGGACAGGCCGTCGCCGAGCACGTCGGTGAGCGCCATGGCGACGAGGTCGCCGCTCTCGCGCAGCCGGTATTCGATGATCCGCGTCTCGATATGGCTGTCCTCGACCATCATCGCATAGTCGAGCACGGTCATGTCGGCCATGCCGCCGTCGCGGTGGCGCGAATCGAGATAGGCGCGGAAGATCGCGTATTGCTCCGAAGTCGGCACTGCGATCCGCATGTCGCTGACAATGTCGGCATTGCGGCGGGCAATGCGGCGCATGCTTTGCGAAGGACGAAAATCCTTGGCGACCACGCGCACCGAGACGCAGGAGCGGCAGCCTTCGCAAGCCGGCCGATAGGCGATGGACTGGCTGCGGCGGAAGCCGCCTTGGGTCAGAATATTGTTGAGCTCGGGCGCGCGCTCGCCGACCAGATGCGTAAAGACCTTCCGTTCCTCCTTGCCGCCGAGATAGGGGCAGGGCGAGGGGGCGGTGAGGTAGAACTGCGGCGTGTCGCGCGGATGCTGGGTCACAGCGGCTCAAGTGGTAACATTAGATCACTCTGACATCGGATCATTGTCGTTTCGGCACTGTGGTACGGCGGAACCGATTCCGGCCGCCGCTTAAGATTGCCAGAGCGGCGGCTTGCGTCAAAGGCCAATTCGCAGCCTGCGTCAGCGCGCCGTCAGCGGCCGGTATGCGCGCGCAGCAATGCCGCCCGCGTCGCGTTGTTTATGACGACGGTGCCGACCAGGAAGTCATGCAGCAGACGTCCGCGCGCATTGAAAAAGCCGACCACAAGGATCAGCGGCGTCAGCACGCTGACGCTGACCCAATAGACGATGGCGTGAACCGCGCCGAGCAGAAAATAACCCGGCGCGCCGTACCAGGTGCGCATCTCGATTTCCATGGCGCGCATGCCGATGGTGGCGGAAGCCGGGCCGCCGAGCGTCGTGCCGTAATAGAACAGCGCCCACACCACCGCGATCGGCGACATCAGCCCGTAGAGCGCCCAGCCGAGCCCGAGCGTCACAATGCCGAAGACGAAGATGAACACCCAGGCGATGATCAGCGGAATGGCAAGGATGACGACATCGATGACAAAGGCGACGAAGCGGCGCGCCAGGACGCCGTCGAACAATTCGGGGTTGACCGCCGGATCATAGGCATGCGGCTTGATTTCGACGCCGATGCCGAGGCGCCCCGTATTCATTCCGGAGGGTGAGTCTGTCATCTTATGCCTGCCTGTATAATGCCATCGAGATGGCAAGCGACTTTGGCTAAAGCGAAAGGTTGTTGGGCCAAAGCAAGGTTGTTGGGCCAAAGCAAGATTTTTGCCGCGCCAACAGGTAATTTGCCTGCAGATGCCGGAGAATTCGTTTGAAGATCACGCTCGCCGATATCGAGGCCGCCCAGCGCATCATCGCCGGTCACGTGCTCAAGACGCCGCTTCTGCCGGCGCCGCCGCTGTCGGCGCTCACGCGCGCCGATGTCTATGTCAAATACGAGAATTTGCAGGTCACCAATTCCTTCAAGGAGCGCGGCGCTTGCGTGAAGCTCGCGGCGCTGTCGGATGAAGAGCGGCGCCGCGGCGTGATTGCGATGTCGGCCGGCAATCATGCGCAGGCCGTCGCCTATCATGCGCGGCGGCTTGCGATCGGCGCAACGATCGTCATGCCGGTGACGACGCCTTACGTGAAGGTGAAGGCGACCGAAGCGCTCGGCGCCAATGTCGTGCTCGACGGCGAAACCGTGATGGAAGCGCAGGCTCGCGCCGATACGATTGCCGCCGAGCAAAATCTGGTCTGGGTCCATCCCTATAACGATCCGCATATCATTGCCGGCCAGGGCACGCTCGCGCTCGAAATGCTCGCCGAAGAGCCGGATCTCGACGTTCTCATCGTGCCGATCGGCGGCGGCGGCTTGATCTCGGGCAGCGCCATTGCCGCGCGCGCCAAAAAACCGTCGATCGAGATCGTCGGCGTCGAAACCACGCTCTATCCGTCGATGTGGAACGCGATCCATAAGGGTAATCGGCCGTGCGGCGGCGCGACGCTCGCCGAAGGCATCGCCGTGAGCAGAGCCGGCGGTTTGACGGTGCCGATCGTGCGCGAACTCGTCAGCGACATCGTGCTGGTCGAGGAGGTACTGATCGAGCGCGCGGTCAATGCGTTTTTGACGTTGCAGAAGACCATGGCCGAAGGCGCCGGCGCCGCCGGTCTGGCGGCGATGCTGGCGGCGCCGGAGCGCTTTGCCGGCCGCAAAGTTGGACTGATCCTGTGCGGCGGCAATATCGATCCGCGCATCCTCGCTTCCATCGTGGTGCGCGAGCTCGAACGCGAGAACCGCATCGTGTCGTTTCGTCTCGCCGTTCCCGACCGGCCGGGCGTGCTCGGCCAGATCACGAGCCAGCTCGGCGAACTCGGCGCCAATATTCTCGGCGTCGAGCATCACCGCTTGTTTCTCGACGTGCCGGCCAAGGGCGCCAAGCTCGACGTCACCATGGAGACGCGCGACGGCGCGCATGCCGAGGAGATTTTCCGCGCGCTCGCGGCCGAGGGCTATCAGCCGGTGCGGATGGAAGGCGGTACCGCGCTCGGCTAGCGAAGAACTAATGCAGCGCCGCGGGGTCATAGGCCGGGTAGGACGTTTCGACCGGCGCCGGCTCCGGAGCAGTGGCCGGACGCGCGCGCGGCAGCGGCACCCTTGAGGGCGTTGGGCCGGCTACCGGCATGGCGGCGGTGGCCAGCGTCATATCGGTCATGGTTGCCATTTTGGCCACCACTTTGGGCCGATGCGGCGGCAGCGGAATCTTGCCCCGCAGCGCCGTGCCGGCCGGCGGATTGGCGGCATCGTCCACCACCGTGGCCTGCTCGGCGGATGCGACCGTGTCGTTCGGCGGCGAACTCGGATTGAACGCCGTCGGCGAGGGCCACGCCATGGCGGGAGCGGAGGAAGACGCAGGAGCGGCGACGGCAGGGGCAACCGCGGGCGCCGGCGCGGCAGGCTGCGCTTCATTGGCGGCGGCGATACTGGCTGGCGCAAGGATACTGGCAGGCGCAATACCTGGCGGCGCCGCTACGGTGGCAGGCATCTTACTCGTGCTGGCGCCGGTATTGGGGTTTGCCGCGGCAAAGGGCGGCGGCGGCACGGCTGCGATTTGCGCCGGAGCAGGCGGCGGTGGCGGAGCGGGCGCCAAAGCGGGTGTATCAGCGGCAGGGGCCACAGCAGCGCCGACAGTAGCGCTCATGGACGGATCGCTCGGCTTTTTGATCTCGATCAAGGCGGCGCGCGCGTCGGTCGCGGTCGTGGTGTTGGCGGTCTGGATGGCGACTTGAACGTTGGGGACTTGGACGTTCGGTGTAGCGGGCGGCGCCGGCACAGCGGCCATCGGGCGGAAGGTCGGGAGCTGCGGCGGGCCGATATAGGCGCGGACGAAAGCGGTGATGGTCCACAAAACCACAGGCACCGCGATGATCACCGCCACCAGGACGATGATCCGCTGCAAGATCGGCGTGTACAGCCGAATATGCTCGTCATGCTCACGCATCACACCCGCCTCGATCTGTTCCCGGGCGGCAGCGGTCGGCATTGTGCTGTCAAGTTACGCCGGCTGTGTCAGCTCTCCCCAACAACTTCGCTGCGACTCGTGGTGCAAAATAGGTTAGCACGCCATCCGCTCCGGCGCGCTTGAAAGCGATCAGGCTCTCGGTCATGGCCTTGTCGCCATCGAGCCAGCCGTTGCCGGCGGCAGCCATGATCATCGCATATTCCCCGGACACTTGGTAGGCGAAGGTCGGCATGCCGAAGGTGTTTTTCACTCGCTGCAGAATGTCGAGATAGGGCAGGCCCGGCTTGACCATGATCATGTCGGCGCCCTCGGCGAGGTCGAGCTCCACTTCGCGCAACGCCTCGTCGGTATTGGCCGGGTCCATCTGATAGGTCCGCTTGTCGCCGACAAGCGTGGCGTTGGAACCGACAGCGTCGCGGAACGGCCCGTAGAAGGCGGACGCATACTTGGCCGCATAGGCCATGATCTGAACGTCGTGAAAGCCCGCAGCATCGAGGCCTGAGCGGATCGCGCCGACCCTTCCGTCCATCATGTCGGACGGCGCGATAATGTCGCAGCCGGCTTCGGCTTCGACCAAAGCCTGTTTGACCAGGACCGCGACGGTCTCGTCGTTGAGAATGACGCCGTCGCGCATCAGCCCGTCATGGCCGTGGCTGGTATAGGGATCGAGCGCGACATCGCAGAGCACGCCGATCTCCGGCACTTCTTTTTTGATGGCGCGGATGGCGCGACAGACCAGATTATCGGCATTGAGCGCTTCCGAACCGGTCGCATCGCGCAGGCCCGGCTCGGTATAGGGAAACAAAGCAAGGCAGGGGATCGTCAGCTTCGCCGCGCGCTCTGCCGCGCGCACCGCTTCGTCAACCGAAAGCCGCTCGACGCCGGGCATCGAGGCGACCGGCAGACGGGCCTTGCTGCCGTTGACGACGAACAGCGGCCAGATCAGGTCGTCGGTGGTGAGCACGTTTTCGCACACCAGCCGCCGCGACCATTCGGCCCGGCGGTTGCGGCGCGGGCGGATCGGCAGATCGAGCTTGTCGGCGTGGGCGCCGGTTTCGAGCGGCACCACTTTGTCGCGCGCTTCTAGCCGTTCTAGCGGCCGGCCGAATTTGATGGCCATTTCGAACTCCAACCCCTTACAGCTTCAAACCGTTCTAACCTGACTTTACTCCTTCCATCGCGGACTCGCCACTTGCCATAAGTGCAGGTGTTAACAACCAAAATCGCGGGGCTGGGTAACGGTTTGGCTGCAACGTTGACGGGGATTTGCCGGGCCTCTATCGCTGCCGCATGAGCGATCAGTCCAAGCGCCGGCCGACCCGGCCAAGCGACATGCTGGAGCCGGTGCGGGTCGGAAAGGGTGCCAGCCGAGGCAGTTGGACCGAATATCTCGTCCTGTTTCTGCGCATCATGGCCGCCATATCGATGATCAAGGGTCTTTATCACTGGTCCCAGGTCTGCGGCATCGGAGTGCGTGCCGACGCGGCTTTCGAGAGCCACAGCATCGCCTGGCAGACCGCGACCGTGTTCTTTGCCGTGCTCGATCTGGTCGCTGCCGTCGGCCTGTGGCTCGCGGCCGCCTGGGGCGCGGTGGTGTGGCTCACCTCGGTCGTGTCGATGGCGGCGGTGGAGCTGTTCTTTCCCAATGTTTATGGCGGCAGCCTCTTCATCGTTCTGGTCGAGCTGACCCTGCTCGCCATGTATCTCTATCTTGCCATCATGTCGGCGCGCGAACGGCCGGCGTAATCGAACGGCTCAGATCTAAAATTTCGGCGGCTTCTCCCGCATAAGCCTGCGTAATGATATCGGTCATCTCGTCCTTCGGTGACCGCACGCGGATGCTTGATCTTCGCCGCCATCACGACTTCGACGGCCTTGCCGATATCCTTCTCCTGCATGCCGAGATCCTTGAGCCCGGTCGGCAGCCCAAGCCGCACATTGAGATCGTAGAGCCCGCGCGCGGCGTCACTCGCGCCGAGCGCGCGCTTGATGCGCGTCATCGCCTCCGGCGCTGAACTGGCGTTGAAGCCGATGGCGTAAGGCGTGGCGATGGCGTGGGTCTGCGCATGTTCGAGATTGAACCATTGGCGGACTCGTTGCGCGATGGCGTGCTCGAGCCCGACTTCAGCGCGGAAATTCGCCGCGAGCCAGGCGCCGTATTGCACGTCGGTGCGCGCCTTGAGATCGCGCGGAGCATCGACCAGGCGGGGCAGGCCGGAACCGAGGAGGCGGATGCCTTCTTCGGCGAGCGTCTGCACGATGGGATTGGTGTCGGCGCCGTAAAGCGTCTCGACCGCATGCGCCATGGCGTTCATGCCGCTTGCCGCCGAGACACGCGCGGGGAGGTCGAGCGTCAGTTCGGGATCGTAGATCGCGGTGGCGGGCAGCGCCGCGGGACCGTCGCCGGAAATGCGGTTCTCGGCGACACCGATATACCAGCGCGCCGCCATCTCCGAGCCGGAATAGGTGGTGACGACGGCGATGTAGGGCAGTTTCGTCATCGCACCCGCGGCTTTGGCGAGGCCGATCGGCGAGCCGCCGCCGACCACGATGAAGCCGTCGGCATCAAGCCGCTTCAATTCGGCAAGGATGTGCTCGAACGCCTCGCGCGGCATGGTTTGCCCGCCGGTGTCGCAGAAGCCGACAATGCGCTCGGCGATCGGGGCGACGACGGCCTTGGTGAATTCGGTGCGGGTCTTCGAGCACAAGACGACGATACGCGAGAATTTGTGGCGATCGGCCTCCGCGCGCAACGCCTTGGCCGCGCCCGGCCCGAGCACGACGCGGACCGGGTCGGAGTGATAGGTGAATGTATCGGTCATTTCGGTTTCCTGATGCGCGGCTTTCCTAGCGCGTTTCATCCGCCCCCGCTATCGCGGGGCAGGATGCGTCAGTGCATCTTCGCGGCGCGGACGCGTGCGAATTCTGCCTCGTCATTGCGAGGAGCGGAGCGACGAAGCAATCCAGGCCCTCACGCCCGACTGGATTGTTTCGCTTCGCTCGCAATGACGGACGGAAGAACGAACCAGAAAGAAGGGAAGCGGAACGCCGACAGACGCTTGCTCCAACCTGCCGTGCAGCTGGCACGGCCGCGTGCTGATTGCGCAGCACGCTCGCCTGTCGGCGTTCCACCGCGGCTCTTCCTGGAGATGTCGGAACATCTCCGTCCAGCTTCAGGCCAGGCTTCCTGGGACTCGACATGCGCGTGACAAAAGCCGGGATTTCAAACGGGTCACACGCCACAGCAGGCACGGCCGGCAACTCTGCTAGGCGGGCGTTATCCGCCCCTGCCTGTCCCAGTCCAGCGAGCACCTCGCAGCCGATCATAGTGCCGGCGACTGATGCCCAAAGCCGCCCGGGGGAAGTTTGCGAGACCGCCCGCGGGCACCGCACTCGCTCCGTATGTCGGATCGCATCCGGAATACGTCCCTGACGTGAGCGAGATTCGGAAAGAATGTAACTGAACTAGTGACGATTGTCAATATTGTATCAGAATTAGTGACTAAAGGCTCCGCACGCTTAGCGAGAAAAATCGGGAGATGGCGATCTATGATCGCCTCTCATGGTAATGTGCCTCCAAATCTCGCGAGGTGCTGTGATGCCAGTGCAACTGCCGTATTTGCCGAGCAACAAAAACGTTCCCGCGCTGTTCGAGAAAATTGCGTCGGCGAAGATTCCCGACAAATTCAATCATAACTTCTTACAGACGACGATTGGCCTGAAGTCGACGAATGATCGAGCGTTGATCCCACTACTCCGCAATCTAGGATTCGTTGATCAGTCGGGGACGCCAACGCCGTCATATCGGATGCTCAAAGGTGACAGCTACAAGGCCGCCATAGCCGACGGCACCCGAAATGCCTACGGGCCTCTGTTCGATGCGGATCAGAGCGCAAATGAATTAAGCGGCGATAAATTAAAAAGTTTGATCGCCCAGGTCGCGGGAACAGATTCTGACATGGAGTTCATAGATTACCTTAAACGCGGGACGATGGCGGCGACCGAGGAAACACTGCGCCAAGCAGGTTTGCCCACGGCAAAGCAGCTCCCGAAAGATGTGCGCAGCTCGCAACTTCTAGAGTTGATGCTCAACTCATTGAAGCCTCAGATTAGAGCGCCGTTGGCCGAAAAGGATTGGGAAAAGGTCGCTTGGCTCTACGATCGTTTGGCAAGTCAGCTAGGTGTTCCTCCGGCGCGATCGTATCCGCGAATAATGCCATAATGTCCTAAGCGCGCGGAAGGCAAAGACGTGGATGACCGGAACAAGTCCGGCCATGACGAATGTGGATGCGTGTGTAGGCGCATTACCGCCCGTCACTCACGATCCTAACTCTTCGCTGGCTGCGGCGAAGGTGGCGTGACGGGCGAAGCGGTCGCCGGTTTCTTCGGTGACCTTCCGCGCGGTGAACCGGATGGCGGCGGCGGAACGTCAGGCTGCAAAACCACCGAGACCGGATTCGGGACGTGTTCGAAGCCCGCGCCCGTGGCCGCATCGACCCCGAGACCGATGACGCCGCCGAGGACAATGTTGCCTGCGGTTGCCGCGACACCGGCGCCTACCACTTGCCGACTGACCGGAATTTGTTGCGGGACAAATCCGTCTTTCTGGAAGGTCGCGATAAATTCTTCGTTTTTCTTGACCGTCAGCGTGCACGGCGTGACGCAGCCAAGCCCATTGCTGGTGTGAACCTCCGCGCCGCTTGGCGTCGAATTGAATCCCACCTGATCGGTCGTGCCGCGAAGAACCGTTGCGCAGCCGCTGCACATCGCCGCGGCGGCAAGCACCAATATGATACGCATAGCCCCTAGTCCCCTAATGCCCTTGATATTATTCCGCAACTTGGCCGGGAAGGCAATTAGGGGCGCTACTGCTTTCGGGCTGTAGGATGGCAGAGCGAAACGATACCCATCCTTGCGCAGCGACGCGGGACGATGGGTTTTGCAAGGGCTCAACCGATCCTACGCGCTACGCGCTTATTGGCCGAACTTGTAATCGAGGCCGACGCGGACAACGTTAAAGCTTGTTCTGTTGAAGGCGGCCGTGAACGAAGAGGGAGACGCAACCGGATTAGTTTCGGAGCCGACCGCGCGGATCGAAGTCTCCGCCCAAACTCGTAAACAGATATTCGCCTTTTACGCTTATGTTGTTCGACAACGCATACTCAAGCCCGCCTCCTGCGGTCCAACCAGTGGCCATCCGAGACGAACTACCAAAAAAGCAGTTGGGTCCGCTCACACAGTCGAAGCTAAACCCAGCGATGGTGGAATTAACTCCGGGTTGAGCGTTAAGGGTGACATTTTCATGGACGCGGCCATAGGCAAACCCGCCCGTGCCATAGACCAGCAGGTTGGTCGTCGGCAAAAAGCCCAAACGGCCTCTGACCGTTCCGAACCATTCGAGATTTTGGCTGGCCACGAAGTTCGATGGACCGGGAAAAAGGGCCGGGACGATCAGAAAGCTGTCGGTTCCTGTGCCTTTGATTCGAGACCAATTGAAATCGGTTTCGATGCCGACGAGCCAGTTCCGATTGAACTGCCAGTTATACCCAGCCTCTAGACCGCCGAGGACACCGTTGGTGTCAAAAGACACTGGCGAGGCACAGGTGCTGCCGAATGCGCCGCCGCAGGAACTGAGAAACGCATTTTGATCATTCGGAGTAAAATTGACCGTTCGGCTTCCCCATCCATAACCGATGTTGCCGCCGACGTAGAAACCGGTCCAGCTATAGACCGGCGCGGGCGGCGGTGGCGCGTAGACAGGTGCCGCGCGCGGCAGATCTGCCGCCGACGCGATTTGGGTGAAAGCTATCGTAGATGCGGCAGCTATGAATGCGATCAGCAAGCGAAGCATAGGCAGCTCCCGGCAAACACAGCCATGTGTTGCGAGTCACCGAATCGCTCGATCGCGAAGCGTGGCGCTGTAATGGTTAACGGATGGTTACCACGGCGTCATCGCGCCGATAACGACGGCAGACCGCAGCGGAGTCGACGGTGACGAGATGTGCCGTCATGCCCGGCCTTGTGCCGGGCATCCACGTCTTGAGCGCCCCAAGGCCAAAGACGTGGATGGCCGGAACGAGTCCGGCCATGACGACTGACGAGACTTCATTCGTGACGGAATCGCTATAGCGCCTTTATAAAATGGCATCCCGATCAGCATCGCTTCTTTATGTGTGAGCAACTACGTTTGCTGCAGGGCTTGCATCGGGTGCCGTCATGCAAAGCGCAAATCATCATTTCGATTTCGACGAAGCTTCGGATCGCCGCGAAAGCTTTCGGCCGGAATCTTCCCGGGCAGAACTTCCCGACAAACAAGAAACTCCGGAGGAGGCGGCGGATCGGTTCGGCATCAGGGCCGCGCTGGTCGTGCTGTGCGTCGCGCTTTTTATCGCGGCCATGTGGCTGGTCACGCGTCCAAGTTTTGAGAAATGCAGCGCGCTGGAAAATCTCGCGCAGCGCAACGCCTGCTATGACGCGTTGAGAAACGACCTTTTCAAGCCGCCGGCCAAAGGCGGGGACTTGCGCGGGGATTTGCGCAACGGCTGATCGACACGTCCGCCGGCGCGGTCAGCGCGTCAAAACGGGGCCGCTATCGTGCGTCGTTGTTTGTAACCAGTGTCAGCCGCGCTCTCAGCCGATTTCCGCCTTCGACACCTTTGCGACCGCGACCTGCAGTTACCTTGACTGGGTCAGGCGCGGTCGCGATGACCACGGACTGGCCGCGCTCGCGCAAGTCGGCAAACGCGCACCAAGCATCGTGGAGAATGAGCCACTGTACTTTGTCTTGTGGGGTCGATGCCCGCCGCGCCGCCACCAAGCATTCTGACGCTCGATCGCGCCAATCCGCCACCGTCATTTTCGCCACGCCCAGCCCCTGTCCCCAACTGAACTGTGAGCATTTTTGCGCGAGCTTGTGACGGTTTTGTGCCGATCGGAGCGAAATTCAAAAACTTCGCGCCGGCCGCCGGCGCCAAAAATGAGCAGATTGGCAAACTAAAGGTTTCAGATGAAACGGACTGAAGCAGCCCGTGAATTGTCGGGCAAGTCCGGAATCAAGTCCGGCACCAGCTCCGGCACCATGCCGGCTCCCATGCGGGAGCGGTCGGGTTCTACGCGACCTTGGCCTGTTCCGCTTGCGCTTTGCCTTCACCGGCAGGGCCGGCGTCTTCGTTGCCCGCATTCGCCGAGTAGGATTCGCGGACGAGCGCGGTGAGCCGCCATTCCTCGACGTGACCAAGAGTCGAAAGGCGCTCGCTGGGGTTCGCAGCCGACTTTTTATTGTGTTCTGCGGACGCTATGGCCGCAGCAATATCGGCTGCGTCCCGAGCGTATGTCTCAGGCGTGTCCTGAACCGCGGCAGTTGCGTTTGCGACTATTGCCGGGGCCTTGGCAGGCGGCGCCGCGACAGCGATCGCTGGTGCGGATTGCTGCGCCTCGGCGGCGGCAGCCGGGGCGGCCGCCGACACCTCTTCCTTCTCCGCCACCTTTTCCGCGGCAGCGGGCGCAGCCTCGACAGTCGCATCATCGCCCACAACGTCGAGAACTTCGGAAATGTCCTTGATCGCTTTTTCGACCGTGAGCAGCGCCCGGTATTCCTGCGTTGTCGTCAGCCGCTCCAGAATTTTCTGCTTGGCCATCTGCAAATGAGCGACGAGATCGGGAATATCGGCAACTTCCACTATCGGCATTTCGATGGCCAGGAATGCCCGATATTCCGGCACCTTCATCAACCGCAGTTTCACTTTATCCCGAACGGTCACGAGCGAATGGATGACGCTGGATGGTTGTGACTGCGACATGACAGACCCCTACAGAACTGGCGGACAATTCCCGACCCATAAAAAGCTCGCCGAGATATGCGTCAAATTAAAGTCAAAGGACTGCTGCCGAATAGTATTCAACAGGATCGCTTGCTGTTGCTGGCGACGTGCTGCAACGCAGCGTTATTCGATCAGCTTGTCGGGGTGACGATCCTGCGCGCCCATCCGCAGCCTATTTGCGCCCCTTATTTGCCGCGCGTCGTCAGCCGGGGGTCGGCTGCCGCGGCATTCTGGGCCGCAAGCCGGCTCAGCACCTCTTCGTAGCGGCGGTCGGGCAGCAGCGCCAAGAGGATGGCGGCGATCAGCGGGGACAGGAGCAACGATGCGAAAAGCCAGCCGAGGCCGGATCTGCCGCGGCGCGCGGCGGCTATACCGATGACGAGGGCAAGAACGAGCCAGATGATGATTGCTGTGAGCATCGCCTGCACTAACGTAAGCCACGCCGGGAGAGTTCCGGCTCAGCCCGCAATCAGCCTGCAAGGTGAGTGGAACGTGCCGCACCCGTCATTGCGCGGCGAGGCGGGAGGAGGGGGTCGCAAAGGCTCAAGCCGTCCTGGGGGTGCGAAACGCAGGGTTTAACTTGACGTTATGCAGATGGCGCCTCTAGCTTTGCGCTGGCGCCTCGGGGGAGTCATTGATGGGGATCACGATGCTTCGATTGACCCGGCTTCAGTTCGCGGCGGTTGTCTTGCTTATCGCGGGCGCGGTTTCTTTGAATGCCGGCTCGGCATGGGCGTTCAGCAAGGAAACCGTGTCGTCCGGCGGAAGCGGCAATGCGACCTTCACTGATCCGGACGATCAGACAACGAACTCCAGGCAGGGTGCGCATCCATTTGGTCTGAATGGTCCGACCGTGCAGTTCGGCGCCCAGCAGGGCTCGTCAACGACCACCTTCGGTCATTTTCAGGGCGATAGTCACGATGGACCGCCGCCTGATCCGTACTTTCGGCCGCTCAATGGCAATTAAGGGCCGATAGCAGCCATCAAGCGCTTCGGTTTGCCCGAATTTTCGCCAATACGGCCTTGCCGGCGCGGGTCGCCTCGGACATCGTTTCAAAGAATTCAGATTGCTGCACGGCCTTGCTCTTGCCGGCTGCATAAATCTCCCATCGCCAGGACTTGGGCGGACGCCCTTTGTTCTTGATGGCGAGGGTGTAATCGATCGGATCGGGTGCGGTTGTTGCCATTTCGGTGCTATCGAGAACCCGGCTGGCCAAAGACAAAGCCGGAATAGGCACGGCTTAACATCATTTCGCACTCCTGCGCGCGCTCCTGTGCTATCTCGGAGCCCCAGCACAGCAGGATTTCGCGTAAATCCCGGATGGCGACATCTACAGCGGTCACGAGGTCGATCTCGACATCAGCGCAATCGCCCAGGCGATAGTCGCTGAAATTAAGTATTTCGGCGCTCACGCTTCACCCCCGAATCAAGTCATCGGCAGAATGAACACCGGCGGTTAACGAGCCGTGATCTAGACGCGGCTTTGGCTTACGAGAGGCAATCTTGGCGACCCGGCAAGAGCGCATTGACGCCTATACGCATGACGGAACCCCACCGGCGGATCAGCCGCTGGAGCTCCTTTGCGAGGATCACGTCGGTACCTACGTGATCCCGTTCTTGTGTCGGTGGCGCGATGGCGCTTGGCACAGCCTGAGCACCAACGACCGCATCGATGCCACGGTCGTTGGGTGGCGCACACCCGGCCAAAATCAGCGGTGAACTTTGAGGTTCTCTGCCGACGTTTTGCCTTTGTTCGCGACCTCTTCGTACTCGACCACTTGCCCCTCATTGAGGCCGCTCAGCCCGGCTCTTTCGACTGCCGAGATGTGGACGAAGACGTCCTTGCCGCCCGCCTGAGGCGCGATGAAGCCGTAGCCCTTTTGTGAGTTAAACCACTTTACGGTACCGGTAGCCATTCTCGAACTCCTGATTAATGCACTCCATATATCACATTATGGGACGGCTGAAATGCACTTGTTGGCGATAACTGCAGCCCGCATCGGATAAGGGTCACGAGCCGCCGCGCCGGCTCATGGAAGTCCTGTCCGCTTTGCCCCCGAAAGCGGGCGGGCACGGCGGCCGCACAACGGCGGCGGCATCATGGTTTTTGCCAAGCCGCCCTGATACGGTCAGGACTTGGCGATAGAGCCGCCAGCGGGACGTGCCGAAGTCCTGCCGATGACCGGCGGCGCATGTGCCCGCGGCGGGCAACGCACTTAAATCAGCATCCGTGTGTGACGACGTGGGGAACGATCGTGATGCTTCGCCGTCGCCAATTCTTGGTTCTTGCGGCCGGCGCCGTGGCGCTGCCTGCCGCTTCACGGATTGTTCTGGCGCAGACTTATCCGACGCGGCCGGTGCGGATTATCATCGGCTTTCCGGCCGGCATCACCCCCGACGCCATCGCCCGCCTTGTCGCCCAATCTCTGTCGATCGGGCTTGGACAGCAATTCGTCGTCGAAAATCGGCCCGGAGCCGCCACGAATATCGCGACCGAAATTGTCGCTCACGCCCAGGGCGACGGCTACACCCTTCTCGTCATCAGCTCGACCAACACGATCAACATCACGCTGTTCGACAATCTTGGGTTCGATTTCGTCCAAGACATTGCACCCGTTGCGGGCCTGTTCCGTTCGCCGAACATCCTGGCCATAAACCCCGTGGTGCCCGCCAAGACGCTTCCCGAATTTATCGCCTATGCCAAAGCCAATCCCCGGAAGATCAATTATGCCTCGGCCGGCAATGGGACCGCGACCAACCTGGCGGGTGAACTGTTCAAGGCGATGGCCGGTATCGATATGGTCCACGTCCCATACCGCAGCAGTTATTTTCCAGACCTGCTGAGCGGACAGGTCCAGGCGACATTCGCGCCGGGTGCTGTTGCGCTTGAATACGTCAGCGCCGGCAAGTTGCGGGCGCTCGCGGTGACCGGCGTCAAGCGCTCGGATGCACTGCCGGATATTCCGACGGTGGCTGAATTTGTTCCGGGCTATGAAGCCTACGTTTGGGACGGGATCGGCGCACCGCGGGCCACACCGGTCGAAATCATCGGCCGCCTCAACAAAGAGATCAACGCCGTGCTCTCGGATCCGAACATGCAGGCGCGTCTGCAGAAGTTCGGTGCGGAGCCGATGGTCATGACGCCCGTGGAACTCGAAAAATTCATTGCCGCGGACTGCCGGAAATGGGCAGGGGTGGTGAAGGTCGCCAACATTAAATCTGACTAGAGCGCGGCCTTCGATCAAAACCCTTTCGGCGCGATCCATTCGTTCAAGGCGACATTGACGCCGACTTGCGCGCCGTAAGACGTGACGTTGTTCTGCGCGAGCCCGCTGGTGAACATCGCGTAACCGGTGATGCCGCGCTCGAGGCGGAAGCTCGTGCCGGCGGACAGCGTCATCCAATCGGTGCCGAACACCACCGCCGGCATGTAATAGCTCGGCGCCGCGATCGTGGTCAGCGATGCGGTCACCGTGCGGTTGGCGCCGGCGAATTCGTGATCCCAGGTCAGCTTGGCGAAAGGCGCCCAATTGCCGATTTGCACGCTCGCCTGATAGCCGAGTTCGCTCACCGCCGAGTTGCGAATCTGATTGGCATAGGACAGGGCGGTGAAGCCGCCGACCGCGGCAAACGGGTCGGTCTCGGTATAGCCGTCGACGTAAATGTGCTGCAGCAACATGCCGGCGAGCGGCCCATGGGTGACCGGGCCGCTTCTGAAATTATAGCCGCCCTCGGCGGCGAGCGACAAGTTGGAGCCGTTGGTCGAGCCGGTGTTGGAGAGCTGCGCGATGCCGATCGGGACGATGCGGTTCACCTGGTCGTTGATGAAACCGGCGCTGCCGATGATGTCGGCCCAGACCGGCTGGCCGAGATAAGCGGCATAGGCGCTCACGGCAAATTCGTTTTGCACGAAGTCGCCGCCGAGGCTGAAGGTTTGCGTGGTGTTGCCGACGGACACGGCGCCGCCGGCGAGCCAGCCCGGCGCGAACGCATAGTCGACGCCGACGGTCGCCCCGAGTGGCGCACCCGGATCGCCGGGGGCGCCCGGTGCGCTCGATTGCATGGCGAGCGCCGAGACGCCGCCGCTGATCCAGGCATTGTAGCTGCCGACGCGGCGCTGTTGTTGCGACAGGCCGATCTGCGTGAACATGCCTTCGATCATGGTCTGCCGTGTCTTCACCGGCGCTTCGGCAAGCAGCGAGATCTCGGTTGGCGCAACGAGGAGGCTGTACTCATAGTCGGCTTCGATCAGCTGGCCCGCGGTGGACAGATGAATGTCGTCGGCGAGCAGATGGGTATATTCGGCGTCCGGCGATACCAGCGTCGAGATGGTCGAGGTCGGCGAGCACATCGTCGACCAGCCGCTCGGGATTCCGGCAGGCTGCGTGCAGGCCGGGCCGCCGCCGCCGATCAGGCCGAATGTCGACGGGCTCGCCTGCGCCGCGCGATACATCGCATTGATATCGGCGGGAACGAAATTGACATGGGCGGCGGCCAGGCCTTGCCACAGCGTCGTGTTGTAGGTCGCGCGCAACGCCTCGGTGGTGGCGCCGCCGAAGGACTGCGGCGTATCGGGGATGATGAAGGTGCGCGCGCCCGCCGCCTGCAGTTGGACGATGGCGGCGACGAGATCGGTGGCGGCGGTGACGACATAGGCGCTTTGCGAGCCCGCCGGCAAATTTCCGGTGGCATATGAAATGTCGTTGCCGCCCGAACTGATCAGATAAAGCGCGTTCGGATTGGCGGCGCCGCCGTTGGCGGCGAGATAATTGCTGATCTGCGTGGCGGTGGGCACCGCGCCCTGCAGGCTGTTGGGGACGCCGGTATTGGTCTGCGCATTGCGCGCGTCGCCGGTCGCGTAATCGGTGCCGCCGGGCGTGTTCGCCGGATTGGCGGTGAGGCCGAAAAAGCCGGCCAGCAATTGCGAGTTGATCGGCCCGGGATTGGTGGTCGCCGTGCCGCCGCCCTGCGTTACCGCGATGGCGAAGTCGGTATTGTAAGTCGGATTGGTCGAATTCGGCGCGGCGTTGCGATACCAGCCGCTATCGACAGTGCTGTCGCCGAAGACGACGACTTGGCTGATGGACTGGCTCGCGGCCGGTGAGCAGCCGATTACCAGGGCGAGCGCGGCGCCAGCGCAGCTACACTTTATATTGGTGAAGTTCATTGCGCTGTCGTCCCGACCCGGGATGACGGAAACTACGGCCTGGAGTCAGCCGTTGCAACGTGCACACGCACCGCTTTCTGCGTGCTTCTCTACGAAGCGTTCTATTTGGCCGCCGCAATCGGCGCCATGGCCGCAAGCGCTTGGTAATAAGCGGCGAGCGCGTCGATGTCCGCCCCGGTGAGCTTCTTGGCGAACGCCGCCATGACAGCAGGGCTGTTCTGGCGCGAGCCATCCTGCCACGCGTGCAGTTCAGCCGTTATGTATTGCGCATATTGTCCGGCGAGATAGGGGATCACCGGCGCTTGGCCTGCGCCGCGCGGGCCGTGGCAATCCTCGCAGGCCGGAATGTTGCGTGACGGATCGCCGTTCCGCGCAAGTTTTTCACCACGCTGCATCAGCGCGGGATCGGGTGGCGGCAGCGGCGGGAACGGCGCGCTCGCGCCGGCGTAATAGGCGACCGCATCCGCGGTGTCGTCGGCGGAGAGCGCCTGTGCGAACGGCGACATGATCGCGTTGTTGCGCGCACCCGAGGCGAAGTCGCGCATCTGCTCGCGCATATAGTGTTGCACTTGGCCGGCAATGCGCGGGAAGGCGCCGCTGCCGTCCGACGCGCCGTTTTGGGCGTGGCACTGGGTGCAAGCCGGCGCGCCGTTTGTGATGCCTTGCGCGGCGATCACCGCGCCATGCTGCGGATCGGGCGCAGCGCGCCGCCTCTTGCTGATAGACGGTCGGCGGCGTGGCGAGTTGCAGGCTCGCCAGATAATCGCTGATCGCGTCGAGGTCTTGCACGGCGATCGGCGCTTTGTAGACCGCAATCATCTTGTCCACTTCGGCGCGCCAGGCCGTCTTCGACAGCATCGGCTGCGTCAGCACCATGCTGGCGGAATGGCAGATCAGGCAGCCGTCATTGACGGCCTTGGAGGCGCTGCCGGCAAAGGTGCGGTTGCTCTCGGGGAATGTAACGCCGATCGAATGCAGCGTGACGCCGGCCGCTGAAACCGCGGTTGGTGCAGCGGCAGGCTTTGCCGGCGCGGATTGCGCGGCCGCCGCGGACGCGCTCGCCACCAGCAGGAGGACCGCGACCATCGGCTTGTCGGATCTGAGCATGGTTGTCCTCGCTCTGATTTTTCTGGCTCTGTGCCGATCGGTTCTAGGCGACCGTGAGCGCGACGCGCTCGATGACGTTGCGCATGAAGCCGCCGCCGTTCCAGTTCGGCTCCGGCGGCTGCGCGTCGCCCTTGGTATTGGTGCAGCGCACTTGCAGCTCGAGCGCGCCCGACGGCGGCGCGGTCACCTGCGTGCTCCATTGGCGGAAACTGTATTTGCCTTCGTCATTGCCGAGCTTTGTCTTCCGCCAAGTCTTGCCGGCGTCGAGCGAGAGCTCGACTTGCGCCACGCCGCAATCGCCGCCGAAGGCGATGCCGCGCAGCGCTACCGGCGCACGCGGTTTCACCGTCGTCTTGCCGGTGACATTGGTGAAGAACGAGCGCGGCAGCATGCGGTTGATCGGCACGGTCTTGAAGCCGGTGTCGGTCGGCTTCACATTGGCCAACGGCGTGTCGGGAATGAGATAGGCTTTCGCCATCCAGAAATTGCCGTCCGGCGCGTCGAGCACCTCGATGTCGTTGAGCGTCTTGACCCAATAGGTCGAATACCAGCCCGGCACGACGAGGCGCAGCGGGAAGCCGTTGACCACCGGCAGCGCGGCGCCGTTCATCTGATAGGCCACCATCACTTCGCCGTCGCGGGCGTGGTCGATGTCGAGCGACTTCAGAAAGTCCGGTGCGCCCTCGACCACCGGCGCGTCCATGCCGTTGAAGCGGACAGCGACGGCGCCCGGCTTTACGCCGGCGCGGTCGAGGATGTCGCGCAGCCGCACGCCGGTCCATTTGGCGTTGCCCATGGCGCCGTTCGACCATTGGCCGCCGGCGACGCGCGGCGCAAAGAAGCCGCGGGAATTGCCCGAGCACTGGTTGACCGCCGCCATCTCGACGCGCGGCAGCGCGAGGATGTCGGCGAGCGACAGCGAGAGCGTGGTGTTGACGTGGCCGCGCACTGCCACGCGGAACGTCGCGACATCGATCTGTTGGGGAGTGACGGCCCAGTGCCAGCGCACGAAGAACTGGTCGTTGGGCGTGAACACGCCGCGATCGAAGACTTCGAACGGCGTTTCCAGGAGCGGCGGCCTGGTGCGCTGCAGGATCATCCGGCCCTTCTGCGGAAAGGCCGTGGTCATTTCGCGGTCGGTCGGGCCGCTTGGCAAGCCGAGATTGATGGTGCTGCCGGCCCAAGCGGGGGAGGCGGCCAGCATGCCGCCGAGTATGGTGCCTTGAAGGAAACGGCGGCGGCTTAAGGCGCGTTCGTCGCCGGCCGCGTTCGGAGTCGCACTTAGCCTGTCAGGTCGAAGTGGCATGATCCCTCCCGACCGTTTGTTTTAATCACACGGCCGCGGTCCCCGAGCCTCCGCGCGGGTGCCACGGCCGGTGCGAATCTATTGTTGCCTTTGCACGGCTAAAAATAAACAGGGGTGACGGCGGACTAAGCCGCCGTCACCCCTCTACATTGTGCACTGCGTGCGGTGGCTAGGCCGCCACGCCCGGGTCGTCGCGACTGCCGTTAATCGGCGGATACGCCGCTGGCCTTGATCGGGCCGGCCCATTTCTTGACTTCGCTGGCGACGAAATTTTTCAGATAGACCGAAGTGGTGCGATCGGGCGCCACGAGATCGGTGCCGATCGCCTGCATTTGCGTGCGCAGGGCCGGCGTCTTCATCGCCTCCACGGTTGCATTGCGCAGGCGGTCGACGATCGGCGCCGGAGCGTTGCGCGGCAGGAACAGGGCGATCCAATTATTGGCTTCAAATCCCTTGAGGCCTTCCTGCTGCGCCGTCGGCAATGCCGGCAAAACGGCAGAGCGTTGCGCCGACAGAACCATGATCGGCTTCACGCTGCCGGCCTGGATCGGCGACAGTTCCGTCGAGACCGCGTCGCACAGATAATCGATGCGGCCCGCGATAAGGTCCTGCAGCGCCGGGGCCGACCCGCGGTAGGGCACATGCTGCACGTCGACGCCGATCGCCGAATTGAGCAGCAGGCAACCGAGATGGGTCGACGAACCTGCGCCGCCCGAGCCGAACGACATTTTGCTGGCATTGGCCTTCACATAGGCAGTGAACTCTTTCAGGTTTTTCGCCGGGAGGTCCTTGCGGACCACCAGAACCAGCGGCTGCTCGGCGACCAGCGCGACCGGCGTGAAGTCGGTCAGCGCGTTGTAGAGCGGCGTCTTATAGAGTGTCTGGCTATAGGCCTGGGTACCGACGGTGCCGAGCAGGACCTGATAGCCGTCCGGCCTCGATTGCGCGATCTTTTGCGCGCCCGCCATGCCGCCGGCGCCGCCGAGATTCTCGACGATGACCTGCTGCCCGAGGATTTCGCCCAGCCGCTGCGCCAAGATACGGCCGACCACATCGGTCGGGCCGCCGGCCGCGAAGGGGACGATCATGGTTACCGGCCGGGTCGGCCAAGGCTGCACGGTCTGCGCGTGAGCGCCCGATACTGCGAGCACGATCAAGCTTGCCGCAAGCGCGGCAGTACATCTTTTCAGCATTTGACTTCTCCCCCGACCCCGAGGCGGGTCGCTCAGCTGGTCAATCGGCTTTCGGCCCGCTTCATCAGCGCGGGCTGAAAGCCAAACAGAAATCAGGATCTTTCCAAATGTCTCGATCCGGTGGCTCAAGTTAACGATAGTCAGGATAATCTCTTTGGCGAGGTTTTGTGACGACATCGCGTCATGCTGGCAAGAGATCAAGCGATTTCGTGACAGAAAGTTAAAATGCCAGAACCGTTGCGAACCGGAACTTTCAGACCGAAGTTTCAGTAACTAAATCTAAAAATCCCGGCCTGTCCCAGCGCTGCCACAATTAACGGATGAAATTCGTGTACAAGGGGTTTAGTTTGTCTTGTTCCTGTGTAGCGGAGTAGAGTTGGGGCCATGCGCACACGCCTTTTTGTTATTTGCTCGTTTTTTGTGTGGATCGTCGCCTTTTTCAGCGTCGTCACCTCGTCCGCCCAGGTCGTTCCGAAGTCCATAGTCGGCGGCGGCACCGACGCCACGATGCGAGCCCAAAAGAACTCCTGGACGGTGGGCATCGTCGGCGGGCTGTTATCCGGGACTTATATGCGGCTGGTCGACGAAATGGCGTCGGCGCTCAACGACGGCGACAATTTCCGCATCCTTCCGATCGTTTCGTATGGCGCGGCGGCAAATCTCGACGATCTGCTCTACCTTAAAGGCGTCGACGCGGCCATCACCCAGTCCGACGTCTTCGAGTATTTCCGCACGGTCCGCAAAACGCCAAATCTCGAGCAGCGCATCGACTACATCATCCGGCTGCCGATCTCGGAACTCCACATCCTGGCGCGCGACAACATTCAGAGCCTCCAGGATCTGCGCGGCAAGAAGGTTAATTTCGGCCCGGCCGGCACCGGCGCGAGCCTCACCGGCACCATCGTGTTCCAGCGGCTCGGCATCGAGGTCAATCAAGTTCTGATCGACCAGCCGACGGCGTTGCAGAAGCTGAAGTCGGGCGAGATCGACGCCATCGCCCGCGTCATTCCGAAACCCATCGACTTTTTCGCGAAGATCCCTGCCGATTCGGGCCTACACCTCGTGAACATTCCGTTCACACATGAATTCGAGGACTTTTACACGCTGGGCGAATTCAACAAGCAGGACTACCCGACTTTGCTGGAGGGCAAGGACCGCATCGACACGATTGCCGTGCCGGCGGTGCTGGCGGTCTATAACTGGCCGCAAGGCTCGGACCGCTTCCACAAGGTCGAGCGCCTCGTGCAATATCTGTTCAACAATTTCAACAAACTGCAGCACCCGCCGTTTCACCCGAAATGGGCCGACACCAATCTGGCCGCAACCGTTCCGGGCTGGACCCGGTTCAGCGTCGCGCAGGACATGCTGAGCAAGCTGCAAAAGCAGGACACGACGGCGCAGCAGGCCGATTTCAACGACTTCCTGAGCCGCCAGGCGCATCCGCCGAGCAACGGCGCCGATCGCGAGGCCCTATTCCGCGAATTTCTGCAATGGCGCGCCGACCGTCAGAGCCAATCGAGCCGGTAAATTCGCGAGCCGGTAAAAATCCGCTGCGTGCGGGCGGCGTTGCCGCCCGCTTATCTGCCGCCGAGCTGCGCGAGCATGCCTTTGGCGTCCGGCGATCCTAGATCCAAAGCGCGCTGATACCAGATGCGTGCCTTCGCGTCGTTGCCGGCGACACCGATGACCTGATGCGCGGCGAGGTAATGCGAGTCGTAGGTTGAGGCGAGGGCGAACGCGCCTTGCGCGCTGCCGGCTTCAGCGGCCCGCCGGTACAACAGCTGCGCCGACGAAATGTCGCCGCTATCCATAAAATACTGGCCGCGCTTCATCAGCGTCGCGATTTCCGAACTGTCGAGCGACGTCGTGATGCTCTGCGCAGCGGGCGCGGGCGCCGGTTGCTGCTGAGGGGCCGGCACAGAGGCGACGGGCGGCGTCGGCTGCATCGCTGCGGGCGGAGCTGGTTGGACTGGCGGCGGTGGAGGTGGTTGCATCGCCGGTGGCGGCAACGCGGCGGCCGCAGGTGTGTTGATCGCCGCTGCCGTCGCTGCGGCCAGCGGCGCCATAACCGCGCTTGCTCCGCCGCTTGGCTGCGCATTTGCCACGACAACACTTGGAGCGGAATTTGCTGCCGCGCTCGGGGCCGGCACTGGCGCGGCAGGAGCCGGATTATTCGCGACCGCCACAGGCGGATCGGACACCGGCACGACCGCGACGACCCGCGGCTGCAAATGGTTCGCCAGATCGCTTTGGCCGGTCCGTGGCGCTGCTTCTGGCGCTGCTGTCGCGCCGTTGCCGCCGCCGGCTGCCATCGACACGGCGTCCGTTTTGCCCGGCAAAGCATCCTGCTGCGAGCCGCTCTGCGTCGCCTTCATCAGGCCCGGCCCGAACACCACGCCCACAGCAACCATCGCCGCGACCGATGCGAGCAGAGAAAATCGCCACAGCGTCGACGACAGTCCGCTGCCGTCGCCGCGAAAACTCATCGGAGGTTCGGGGACCTCGGTGGGTGTCAGCGAGAGCTGACGCTGCAATTCGAGAAAACCACGATCGCCGCTGAAGGCGGGATCGCCGGCAACGCTTCGTCTGAGAGGTCCAAGGTTCCGCTCGTTAGGCAGTATTGACGTCACCCGAGCGGAAGGAGCGTCATAATCTACAGGCTGATGAATCGGAGAACGCATGATCCAAGCTCCGATGGTTACACAACGACAGTACTTTGGCCTTACTTACACCCGTGCCAATGCGGGCCAACATCCAATATGCCGACATGCTAAATGTCGGCATGCGCCCTGCGTTGTTGCAGGCGCGCACAGATGGCTCGCGCTGGCCGGGCTTCGTCATGGCTAATCTTTGAAGGAGGCTGTTTCGCACCAACATCGGCGCGTCAAGCAACGCACCGCGCAAAAAACTCCAAACACAGCCCCTCACAATCCCCCGTTAAACTCCCCCGGTCTCTGGTTCTGATTTTCGCATTCAAACATTTCAAATTTCCCCCGCGCAGAACTTCCAGAGCAAATAATGACTTATCAGTCTTTCATGCTCTGATTTGTTCATGGCAAAAGTGAGGTAATCCGCTCCTGACATTAATTCCTGACATTAATGACAAGCAGAAGAAACCTCCATGATTCCTGGCATTAATGACAAATGGAAGAAGGCCCCGCTGGCGTGCCCGCGGGTCCTGGCCTCGAGTTCCATGGTCAGTTCATGCCCAGTTCATGCCCAGTTGTGCCGAGTTCCATTTTAACGAGTTTCATTTTGGCCGGTTCCATGGCTGGTTCCAGGGCCGGCTTGCGGCCCTAGAGCCACGTCGTGCCGGCAAGCCACACAGCGCGAAAAAATCAAATAGAGTGCGGTTTCTCAGGTCCTTTTTGGGTCCTGCTCCGGCGCGCCCGTGCTACTTTCTGATCAGTGCGGTCGAGTAGGTATGGTGGGGAACAGATGTCCGCGCACATGCGTGGATTGGCGGCGGCCGTGATCGGCAGCCTAGCCCTGGCCGGATGTGCCCCGGATGTGAGTTCGCGGGGCGCCGGCCTATTCGACATGGCCACGCCGCCGACCGACGCTCCCAAGACCTCCGCGGTTCCGCCGAAGCTCGCGGCGGTTCCCGCGGCGCCGGCGCCCCCAGCTCCGAACACGTATCACGACACGGCTACCTGGAAACATCTCCCGCAGCCGGTCAGCACCGAACAGTTTAATCAGGATAAGGCGGCCTGTACCAAAAAGGGCAACAGCGCTCCCGGCGCGGGATCCCAGGAGATGAAATTTTTCATCGTCTACACGCAGTGCATGCGCTCCTCCGGTTACGCGCCGAATTGAAGCCCGGGATCGCGCGTCATTTGTTGCGCATGCAACAATCTCAGCTCTGCACCGTGCCGCCGCGAAACCCGACGTCAGCGGCGTCGCGCACCCGGGTCGCGTTTCGAAGACTACTCGGCCTTCATGCCGGCCTTCTGCACCACCGGACCCCATTTGGCGATTTCGGACTCGATGAATTTGCCGAACTGCGCCGCGCTCATCTCGACCGGCGCGGCGCCTTCATTGGCCAAATATTTTTCGGTGTCGGCGGATTTCAGCACGACTGCGATGGCGTCATGGAGCTTGTCGATGATCGGCTGCGGTGTGCCCTTGGGCGCGACAACGCCCCACCAATTGGTCGCGACATAGCCCGGCACGCCGAACTCGCCGATCGTCGGCAGGTCGGGAAGGATCGGGCTTTTCTTTTCGCCGCCGGTCGCGAGCGCGCGCAGCGATCCCGATTGAATGCTCGGCACCGTCTGCACGATCGAGGAGAACATCACCTGGTCTTCGCCGGCGATCACCGCGAGCATCGCCGGGCCGCCGCCTTTATACGGCACGTGTTGAATGTCGGCGCCCGACATCAGCTTGAACAATTCGCCGCTCAGATGCTGGAAGCTGCCGATGCCCGCGGAGGCGTAGTTGAGAACGCCGGGCTTCGCCTTGGCGTAAGCGAGCAATTCGGCGACCGAGTTCACCGGCAGTTTCGGATTGACGGTGAGCACATTGGTGCCGGTGGCAAAGATGCTGACCGGTGCAAAGTCCTTCACCGGGTCGAAGCTCTCTTTGTAGAGCCACGGATCGACGGCATGCGCAATCGAGATGATGAGAAGCGTGTAGCCATCCGGCGTCGCTTTCGCGGCGAGGTCGGAGCCGACCACGCCGCCGGCGCCGGCGCGGTTATCGACGAAGACTTGTTGTCCAAGCCGCTTGCCGAGCTGATTGGCGACGATGCGGCCGACCACGTCGTTGGAGCCGCCGGGCGGGAAGGGGATGATGAGACGGATGGAGCGTGAGGGATAGTCATCGGCCGCCGCGGAGTTCGAGGCGGCAGCCACAAGCGTCAGCACAAGAAGGCCGCAGACGAGCCTGAGGCCCCCCAGAATGCCGACATTTTCGCGAGTCATTTACGTCCCTCCCGATAGCGTTGTTTGGCCAAGCGTTCTGCAGGCTTTGCTGCAGGCTTGGGCCGTTATGCTGCGATCATACGATGGAACGGCCATAGGATGGAACGGCGCAAAGCGCTTCGTCTTTCCGTCATGTCTTTCCGGCATTTATGTCGGCGTTATGCGGCGGCGGATGCCGCGCCTCAACGCTTCTGTCTGTATTTGAGTTATCTGGATTTTTGAATCATCTGGGTTTGAAATCATGGGCCTTGCCGTCATTCCCTATCCCGCGATCGATCCGGTGGCGGTCAATGTCGGGCCGTTTCCGATCCGCTGGTATGCGCTCGCTTATATCGGCGGGCTCGCCTTCGGCTGGCTCTATGCGTGGCTCCTGGTGCGTGACGACAAGCTTTGGGGTTCAACGCCGCGGCCCAATGCCGACACGATCGGCGATCTCGTGCTTTATTCCGCGCTCGCCATCGTCATCGGCGGCCGGCTGGGGCAAGTGATCTTCTACGAATGGTCGTACTATTCCGCGCATCCGCTCGAGATTTTCGAATTGTGGAACGGCGGCATGTCGTTTCATGGCGGACTGATCGCGGCGTGCGTGGCCATCTGGTATGTGGCGCGGCAGGCCAAGGTCGCGATCCTCACCGTCGGCGACATTTGCGCGGCCGCCGCGCCGATCGGAATCCTGCTCGGCCGCATCGCCAATTTCATCCGGCCCGAACAATGGGGCCGCCCGGCCGACGCGACAGCTGTTCCTTGGGCCATGGTGTTTCCCGGTGTCGACGATCTGCCGCGGCATCCGAGCCAGCTCTATGAAGGCGCGCTCGAGGGATTATTGCTGTTCATCGTGCTCGCGATCTTTGTGCGCGGCGGCGCCTTGAAGCGGCCGGGCCTTACGACCGGGATCTTTCTGGTCGGCTACGGCGTGACGCGGATCTTTTGCGAATTCTTCCGCGATCCCGATCCGCAATTGGAGCAGCTCGCGCATGGGCTGACCATGGGCATGGTGCTGTCGGTGCCGCTTCTCGTCATCGGCGCGATGCTGATCGCCTATGCGGTGCGTTTGCGCCGTGAAATCGATTCAGATGAAAGTGTTGCCGTGGCCGGGCCAGGCGCGAACCAAGGCGGGGACGCGTAACGCGCAGGCGTCATCGATTGTGGGTTGATTCGGGCGATAGTTGGAGGCCGAACTGGAGCGGGCCTAAGGAGACTTAGGTCTGACTCGCATTCACATTGCTCCTTTCCTTTCGTTCGGGAGAGTAATCGGAGTTTGGACAGCATTCGCAGTTGCGAATTGTTTCGGTCACAAGCACACACGTGCGCAGATTATTCCCCGGGCGCGCGCCTCTCCTCATCCGGAGCGCGAACTAACGCCGCAGTATCAATTCGGGCTTTTCGCTGCGCGCGTCACAACAGTCGCGTGACAGGGGTGGCGACGAGCGGCGAAGTGCACGAAGGCGGTATTGCCGAGATAGGGCGGCCACGGCCGGATCGGGCCGATAACCGGGAAAACCCTGACGCTGACCGTACCGCAAATGGCTGCTCCCGGGTTATGGGCAGCGCCACCCGATACAAATACAAACTTGTCGTAGCACTGCGTTGAGCCCTCAAAACAGCTCAGATAGGCGTGAGAGAATGGATGAACGCCTGACGCAGGCGCTCCGGACTTGCCGTATTTCAGATCGGTGTCGGCAATCGTGATGTAGTCAGGACCGGGAGGATACTCTGCGACGTACACGAAATAATGGCCGAGCCCGTCATCGGTTGGTCCAGCGGTCCACGTGCCGGCAATATCCGCGGCCGAAAGCGCGCCCGCGCCGGTGACATTGACCGGTCCTACGGCAAACCCGGTGGCGGTGTCGTATTGGAACGAGATGTTGAACGTTTCGGTGCATCGCTTACCGCCGCACGAATTGTTTCCTGCGGCGGCCCGGAAGGTAAGATTCGATATGGTGACGTCAACGATGGCCGCGTAAGCCGGACCGGCAAATAGCCAGCACGACATCCCGCACGCTAACCAGGGCGAAAACCAGGGCGAAGTGGTCTTGGCGAATGCCATTGGAGCCTCCCGACGAGAAGCTCCCCTTAACCCCAGGGAAATGCTACGTCCGGCTATGCTTGTCGTCAATTAGCATCAGCGTATCGCTCATTAGCGCGTACGACCTCTGCACATGCTCTGCCCATGCTCTGCACATGGCATGTCGGCACAACCGTCTTGCCCGCGCTACAAGCGCTAACATTAAAACTGATTGTATTGCGCGATCACGGCGCCCATGTCGGGAAAACGAAAAATAAAATTCAGCGTCAGCAAAAGGCCTATCAGACAGAACGCCGCGACGATCTGCAGGTCGGGATTTGCGAGTGTCGCGTAAAGCCGCTGTCCCCATTCGTTGGCGCCCGCGTCGTGGTTCCTCGCCTCTGGCAGTGCTTGAAGCTCCCGGATCACCGGCCGTTGCTTATTCATTTGTGCATTCCTTTTCCGATTGTCGGGAGTAAGTAACCCGATCGGACTTCGGCTGCAGTGATGAGCGTCACAGGATAGGCTGATGGAACTGACGGAACTCGGCGGCATGTCAAAGCCGATTTCACGCGTGTCTCTTTGGGGCAGTGGGGAACGTCCGGAATAAAGGTCCCGAATCGGGGTTGCCGATCTGAGCCGCAGCTCAAGGCGAGCAGGAGGAAGTGATGACAAAATTTGCGCTGTACGTCCCGTTGGAGGCAAAGCCCGGCAAGGAAAAGGAGGTCGCCGATTTTCTGCGTTCCGCTTTACCCCTGGTAAGCGCGGAACCGGGAACGATTTCTTGGTTTGCGATCGAAGAGGGGCCATCGCGCTTCGCGATCTTCGACACATTTGATGACGAGGCTGGCCGCGACGCGCATCTCAACGGCAAGGTGGCCGCGGCGCTGATGGCAAAGGCGGCTGATCTATTTGCCAAGCCGCCGACGATCCATAAGCTTGGGATTCTTGCGGACAAGCTTCCAAAATGAAGATGACGTCAATCCGCGATCCGATGGCCACTTGTAGCCACCTTGGCCGTCAGCGCGCGTCGCGATTTGTGACAATGAATGTCCGCTTTCGGGGGCAAGGCGGACATCGCTAAACTCCGACGCCGCATCCGCTGAGACCCTTATCGTCGCTTTGCTACGAGACTTCGGTGCAGGGCAGCAGATGCCCGAGTGTGACGTCCGGCGGCTGGCTTGCCCGCAAGCCCGTCAACTGAAGAAACCATGTCGCAGCAACTCGGCGCCCGCGGCAATGACCGCGATCAACACTAGCTTCTCGAATGTCTCAGGTGCAATTTTATCGCGCATATGTTGTCCGACATACATGCCGAGCACGACTGGCAACATCGCAGCCGTCGAGACTAAAACGTCAAGCCAATTGAACTGACGGCTGGCCGTTAGAAGAATTGCCAGCAAGCCGGCGGAAACGACGAGATACAGCGATGCTTCCTTTGTGAACGCCTTTCCGCGCAGTCCCTTTGCAAGCAGAAATATGAAAACAAGCGGTCCCGGCATCGCTGCGATGGCGCCCAGAATCCCGCCGAAAAATCCGAATGTGATGCCGGTCGGTAAAACCAAGCGAGACTGAAGCTGCAGCTTCGGCGCGAGCAGCATGATGCCGCCGACACCCATAACCACCAGGCCCGCGATAATCTCTGCAACGTTCGCATCGAGCGCCAACAGGACTCGAACTCCGAGGAAGAGGCCGGGAATCATGCCGAGAATCACCGGCATCAATTGCATGAGGCATCGTCCAGTCTTTCCGCCCTCCAGCGCCTGCGGCACGTTGCTGAAAATCAAAGGCATGCTCAGTAGCATGACCGCTGATTTGATGTCGATGAACAGCGACAGCAGCGGCAGCGCGACGACTGGCATACCGACCCCGATCACCCCCTTCAGGAGGCCGGCGACGATCAGGCTGCAAACCACGGCAGCGGTGATGCTTGCTTGCTCGAAATAAAGGGTGCGGATCAACACGACGTCGCGCTCCTGGAGGCAGCGCATTCTTGCTGCGAGGTTCGCAATTGTCTCGCGCGAACAGTTTGGCCCATGCCGAACTGTCTTCGATTGATAGGCGCCCGGTATCAGCGATAGGGTTAGGGATGGTCGCGGCGGCAAATCTGGTGGAAGTGGCCGCTCTCGTGGGTGATACTGCGCGAGCGACGATGCTTAACGCCCTTATGGGCGGCCAGTCGCTGACGGCCACTGAGCTTGCTTACAGCGCCAATGTCTCTCGCTCGACGGCGAGCGGCCACCTGAACAAGCTGGTTGCCGCGCGGCTTTTGACTGTCATTCGCGAGCGCCGCTTCAGCTATTATCGGATCGCGTCCCCGCTGGTCGCGACAATGCTGGAGAGCATCAAGGTCGTTGCCGCCATAGAGGTGCCGCCCCGCCGCCAGCCGCGGTCAGCAAACGACGATGCACTCCGGTTTGCACGAAGTTGCTACGATCACCTGGCTGGCCAGGTAGGAGTCGCTATCACCGATGCACTTGTGGCCATGGGGCACATCGTCCTCACCGATGAAGGCGGTGAGGTCACGTCTTCGGGCGCGCGTTTCCTTTCCGCGTTCGGCGCTGATCTGAGGCCGCGGACTCGGCGGATTTTCTGCCAGCCTTGTCTCGACTGGAGCGAGCGTCGTTATCACCTCAAGGGACTCGTCGGAGCTCGGATTCTGGATCGTCTGTTGGAGCTCGGATGGCTCAAATGTGTGTCGGGCAGCCGTGCACTCGAACTAACGTCGTGTGGAAGGGCGGGCTTGTCCGAAATCTTCCAGATCGAGATCAACAACGAGTGTGTGCCAGCCGGTCGATTAAGCGACCCGCATGTCGCTTCGCTCACGCGGGTCGCTTATAAATAGCGCGCCAGCGATGAGGGAGAGGAAGGACATTCGTCAGGACGAGGCGGCCGGTACTTCTATCATCGTATGGGTGTACTCGACGCTGTCATACACCGACACCTGAACGATTGGATAACCGGTCTTGATGGCGAGTGCCGCCGATTGCGCGGCTTCCAATGTCGTGTAGGAGCCCTTCGTTTGCCGATCTACCTGCAGCAAATACCGACCGCGCTCCGGCCGCACACGTTGTGAAAAAACCTCATCGACTTCCTTTTCGGAATCATTCTTTGCAGGCATTTTGATTTGGCGCGAAGCCATTCGGCGCTCCTTTGTGGGGGAAGTCCTTTACTTAAGCGTTCTGGGCATGGACCGCCAGAGCCTTATCGTTTCCGATACAAAAAACCGATCTGTTACGGATCAATGCCACGTTCAGGCTGTTGGAACATCGTCGGGCAACGTTATGCCAATGGCTTGCGCGGCCTGGCTGCTGGCCAACCAAGTCATATCTTTAGGTGCGAAGTGGCGAAATTGCTTGAGGCCGGTCGGGACGGCATTGGCGTTTTTAAAGATGTGATTGGCTTGAACGCCCATGCGTTCTCCACAAGTTTATTGAGATATGCCGAAGCCGCCAAGCGCACTCGAAGCGCTGGTATTTACCCAATCCGTTACCGGCCAGAAGGTGGGTATATAAGCGGCCTGAGCCGTGCCTATGATTTGTTGCGCCAAGCCGAAACAACGATCGATTGGCAGAACGAATATGCCCGTATTGTTATATGCCCCTGTGGGGTTCAGATTGCTGATATTGGTCAAAAGCTTTGCGTCGGTAACTTGCGCAAGATCGAGATTTGCGTTGTTGCCAATCAGCTGAACGGCGGGGTGTGGTAACGTTGCGCTGATGTTCGTCAAAGCATTGTCTGATGGATGATAACCACTTTTGTATAAAGCGTATACCGTTGTAAGGTCGGGGACAGTGTCCAAGAAATAATCGTAGCACTGTCGCGCCAATTGGAATTGGCTCGCGCGAACTCCACAGACATACTGAGTGTAGGGAGCTACGGTCCATCCCTCTCCTCGAGGATCTGACACGACTCCGACGACGGGTATTGGGGTCGCCTGTCCACCTGCGAACGTTACGGCGTTCCTCATCACAGTTGTAGACATACAGAAGATGAGGTCTGGGTTACCCGTGATTATTGTTCCCAAATTGCCTTCGGTGCACTCGTAGTAATCGATAACATATTGATTGGGCCCGGGACCCATATTTGCTGGCCCTAGCGAAGTGACGAGGCCGTTGATGTACTGTCGCGCGTTCGCCAAGTTAGGATCGTTCGGATTTTGGAAATGAAAGTGCGTCCCGTCTTTACCAATTGCGACCGCAAGAATTGTCTTGTTTGCCATTTGACTCCCCTTCAGACCATAAGCCAGCGTTGAAAACTTGATTGCTGTTTGAGACACGGCCGTGACCGCAGGTACCGTGTTTTAACGAATTGACTTCGGCTAGTGGGCTTCGCCGGCGACCGGCGCGGCCGTTCATGACCCTTGGCGGACATTCAGCGGTTTATTCGATGACCTCATCGGCGCGAGAAACAAGCGTCGGCGGGAGCGTGAGCCCGAGCGATTGCGCGGTTTTAAGATTGATCAGGAATTCGAAGCGTGTCGGCAATTCCAGCGGAAGATCTGCAGGCCCATGCGTCGCGATTGGCCATGCGGCTGCTGCGCCGACCGCCCAAGTGAATTTGCGTCTTGTGTAGCGAAAAGCCATCGGACTCTTTGGTAGGAGTTCACTCGCTGGCCTATGTCGGAGATAGCACGTCCAAAGGCTGGTTATCGAGTATTTCATGTCCCCGGGACGTCGTTTGCCCTACGTGCGCGCGGTCGGGAGTCCGGAGCTTTCTGGCACAAAGCCGAACCCAGACTGTGAGCGCCCTGTCGCACCGTTTGCCTGTGTTTGTACGGTTCCGCGACCGGCGCGGATCTATACCTTGGTATAGGGAGATTTGCCCAATGTTGAATGGAAGGCGGCTGTCCAGAAGCGGAAAACTACTAAGCCAGCGAAATATCGCGGCGGGACGGGATGGCCTCAATGAAACATCAGATCATCAGTACGGACCTGCGGACGGATTTGGCGGTCACCACGATAGCGCTTGGCGCCGTGGCGGTGTGTGCCGTGATCGGCTTCATGTTCAACTTGGTCATAGCGCCATTTTGACCGCCGGTGCCTTCGATTGCACGCATGTGAGATGACGTTTTTTGGGGAGGGCATACCTATGGTCACGGCCAGGGAATATCGGGAATTAGCGGTGGAGTTTTATAAGTGGGCCGATGAGGCCGAAGCCGAGGAAATACGAAACACTTATTTGCGTTTGGCGCGCGAATGGACGTTGGCGGCGTTGGGCGCAAATGACTTACCGGCATCGACTTCCGGACATTCGATCGTCACCACAACTCGGCAGTGACGGGCGTCAAAAAGCAGCAATTCCGCAGCGCACGAGTCCTGACTTAACGCGCAGCATTCCGCCGTCCCGCCCTCTCTCCCGGCGGCAGCGGCTGATCGGGCTTGCCGCTGCGAGGCCCCAGGGCAATGTGCGTGCGCCCACCATCTAGCGCCTGGTGAATTTCTTGTTTAACCTATAGTTGTGGGTATTACGCCAGGGAGCGCACGGTTATGAAACGGACCAAAAGAACGTCTCAGCCGAGAAAGAAAGCCAAAAAGAAGCAAATCAAAACGACTGCCGCACAAAAGAAAAAGAAGAAGAAAGTTTCGGCTGCTCTACCCAGCATCCTTGCAGTGGCTATTGGAGATCCCGATAACAGCCGTCTAATCGATAGCTTCTCAGGCCTGTCACCGTGTCGGCCCTATGTTTCCGCAATGGTCATTTTGCTCATGAACCAACTAAACCCGCGCCTTTTGGGTAGGGACTACGTTATCGACTATCGAGAATGTTTTGAGGGTGGCGAAAACTTCGCATTCACAACGACTCCTGCTCTTATCTTGTGTATGTCAACTCCCGTGATGGTGGCAGCCGTTGCCGTCGCTAAAAATAAAATCCCAGTCGTTGGGGTCACGTCGAATCCAGCCGCATTCCCAGGCAATGTCTGCGGAGCTAACGCACAAAGAACCAACAAGCCGTACGCAACATACTATACTCATTTCAAGAATAAGTTGGCGGGCCAAACGATAACCCTCCTGACCAGGCATGGAAATAATGTATCGAACTTATGCCGGGACGACATCCTTGGACATGTTAATGTGCCCCTAGCTGACGTTAATCCCACCACGCGCGATCCCCGGACAGCTATCGTCAACGCCATCAACACCGTACCCCAAAACAGTGGCCTGCTTGTTCTTCCCGTCGATGTTTTCTTCGGGTTCTGCGATACAATTAATGCGGCGGCGGCAAGCCGTAACCTGACGGTGTTTTGGCCGGCTGAGGAGTTTGTGAAACACGGCCAACACCATTTTGGATCCTCTCAGGTAGAGTGTGGCCAAATTTTCGGAGAACAAGTCGACTTTATTCTCACTAATAAGGTCGTCCCGACCGGCAGCGCACAATGGAGAACAGTCACCCCCCGATAGGCTAATTGCCTCTGATTGGATGTTTTGACGGGGCGATCGAATAACTGGAAAGTACTGTATTGCGGTAATGTCCGTTCATGGCCCCCAGCGGACGCACCAGTTGGCGGCTGGCGCGGCGGCTTTCGGCGGTAAAGCCGACGCTGACCAACTTTCGCCGATCGAGTCTCAATTCATAAGTACACGCCCCAACCGCGCGATTTTTCAGCTCGCCGTCATCTCGCGTACTTCCTTGGCCTTCGCCGTGCAGGTCGCGAGCAGGAAGCCCAGATCGGTGCCGGTCGAGACATAGCGCGCGCCCATTTTCACAAACTCCGCGGCAAGCTGCGGGCGTGAAGACAGCCCGCCGACGCCGGCATGTTTGCCGTGGCGGCGGCACACTTCGATGGTCTTGGCGTAAGCGTCGCGCAGGCGCGGATGCTCGTACTGGCCGGCGAGGCCCCAGTCGGCGAGCATGTCGTTACTGCCGATCAGCACCATGTCGACGCCGTCGACACTGACGATCTCGTCGGCCTTGGTGAGCAATTCCTCGCTCTCGAATTGCACGACCAGCATCGTCGCTTCGTTCATTGCCGCATCGGCTTGCGCAACCGGAAACGAACGATAATGCAGATGGGGCAGGTGACCCGCGGCCGAGCGCTCGCCGAGCGGCGGAAACTTTGCCGCCGTCACATAGGCGCGGGCCTCTGCCGCCGAGCGCACATGCGGAGCGATGACGCCGAGCGCGCCGGCATCGAGCACGCGCGAGACTTCGGCGACACCCGGCACCCGCACCAGCGGGGTGATGCCGGCCGCGAGCGCGGCCGTGCAGATCTGCCCGGTGGTTTCGAGCGAGAAGCTTGCATGCTCAAGATCCACATAAAGACTGTCGAAACCGGCCGTGGCGGCGACGCGGGCGATCTCCGGCCCGCGCACCAGCCGCACGATCATCGAGGCGACGACCTCGCCGCGCGCGAGCTTTTCCTTGGCGTGATTGCGCAAGATATCTTCGATTTTGTCCGGCATTTTCCCCGCCCGCTTTTCCGGCCCGTTCCGAAGCTCTTAAAGTGACATCTTAACCCGCTTCTCAGGTAACGTCTTAGCCGGCGTCTCGCGTAAAAACTCACGCGAGTTGGCTCCTGACAGCAACAGCGCCGGCGGCTATGCTTGTCAGGGGTACGGGAGGAACGGCCGTGAATTACGCCACAGACTTCAAGTCGATCCGCAGCGACGTGTCCGAGCAGGAGTGGCAGGCGCGGCTCGATCTCGCCGCCTGTTACCGGCTGGTCGATGCCTATGGCATGACCGACCTGATCTATAACCACATCACCGCGCGCATTCCCGGCACCGAGCATCTGCTGATCAATCTCTATGGCCTCCTTTACAAGGAGATCACGGCCTCGAGCCTGGTCAAGATCGACGTCGAGGGCAGTATCATCGCCAAGCCCGATACCGATTACGGCATCAATGTCTCGGGTTATGTGATTCACGGCGCCATTCACAAAGCGCGGCCGGACGTGGCCTGCGTCCTGCACACCCACACCCGCGCCGGCATGGCGGTGTCGGCGATGAAACGCGGCTTGCTGCCGATGTCGCAGACCTCGATCCGCTTCGTCGGCCATATCGGCTATCACGACTATGAGGGGCCGGCGATCGACCTCGACGAGCGCGAGCGGCTGGTGCAAGACCTCGGCCCGCATGACGCGATGATCATGCGCAATCACGGGCTGCTCACCTGCGGCGCGACGATCCAGCAGGCCTTCAATACCATGTATCAGCTCGAACTGTCGTGCCGCTCGCAAGTCGATGCCATGGCCGCGTGTTCTGCGGGCGGCACCGAACTCACCATGCCCGGCGAGAACGTATTGGCGCATACCGCGCATCTCTATCAGCCGGGCGCGCGGCGGCCATACGGCGTGCTCGAATGGCCGGCGATGCTGCGGCTCCTCGCAGCCGAACAGAAGAATTCCGGCTATCCCCCGTATTGGAAT
Source organism: uncultured Alphaproteobacteria bacterium (assembly GCA_963746715.1). Lineage (GTDB taxonomy): Bacteria > Pseudomonadota > Alphaproteobacteria > Rhizobiales > Xanthobacteraceae > BOG-931. The sequence continues at coordinate 115,470 of CAVVCW010000018.1, forward strand.
TGAGTTTTCCGCTTTCGATGCCGCAGCTCTCAGTGATCATCATCACCCGCAATGAGGCGGCGAATATCGGCGCCTGCCTCGACGCGCTGGCGTTTTGCGACGAGCGTATCGTGGTCGATTGCGGGTCGAGCGACGGCACCGTCGACATTGCCCGCGGCAAGGGCGCGCGCGTCGCGCATCACGACTTTTCCGGCTTCGGGCCGCAGAAGAATTTTGCGCTGTCGCTTGCGACCGGCGACTGGGTGCTGTCGATCGACGCCGACGAGCGGGTGACGCCCGAGCTTGCGGAAGCCGTCAAGGCGGCGATGGCGGAAGGCGCGGCCGATGGCTATGAGCTGCCGCGCATTTCAAGTTTCTGCGGCCGGCCGATGCATCATTCGGGTTGGTTTCCCGATTATGTGTTGCGGCTGTTTCGGCGCGGCAAAGGCCGTTTCGACGATGCCTTGGTGCATGAGCGCGTGATTTGTGACGGCACTGTCAAAAGGCTCGATAAGCCGTTGATCCATCATCCGGTCTTGAAGCTTGAAGATGCACTGTCGCGAATGGACCGCTATTCGACGGCAGGCGCGCAAGCGCTCGTCGCTTCGGGCCGTCGCGTGTCGTTCTTTACCGGCATCGCGCACGGATGTTTTGCCTTCTTCAAAAGTTACGTGCTCCGCCTCGGCGTTCTCGACGGCGCGGAGGGGTTTCTGCTCGCGGTCGCCAATGCCGAGGGCAGCTATTACCGTTACATGAAAGCGTGGCTGGCGCAGCAGGCAACACGCCGGGCGGCGGCGCCCGGCCACGAGTGACCCAGGCCGCAGACTCAAACAACGACGAGGGCAAAGTGCCATGAAACTTCCCCGCCGAAAGTTTCTCCGTGCCGCTGCAAGCGCTCTTGCTCTGCCGGCCCTGTCGCGTATCGCCTCAGCGTCCGATTATCCGACCCGGCCGGTGCGCATCATTTGCGGCTTTGCCGCCGGCGGCGCACCGGACATCCTCGCGCGTCTTTGCGGACAATGGCTTTCCGAGCGGCTCGGCCAACCCTTCGTGGTCGAGGACCGGACTGGCGCCGGTGGCAATATCGCGACTGAAGCCGTCGTGCAGGCGCCCCCCGACGGCTATACGCTGTTGCTTGCTTCCGTGGGCAACACCGTCAACGTGACGCTCTACGGCAACCTGAATTATGACTTCCTGCGCGACATCACGCCGGTCGCCGGCATCAGCCGGGAGCCGCTCGCCATGGAGGTCAATCCATCGCTGCCGGTCAAAACGGTGCCCGAGTTCATCGCCTATGCGAAGGCCAATCCCGGCAAGATCAATTATGGATCGGCCGGCATCGGCAGTTCGCTCCACATGGCCGGCGAACTGTTCAATCTGAAGGCCGGCGTCAAGCTTGTGCACGTGCCGTATCGCGGCTCGCCGCCGGCGCTGACTGACCTGCTAGCGGGCCAGCTGCAGCTGATGTTCAGCCCGCTGCCGTCATCGATTGAATATCTCAGATCCGGAAAGTTGCGCGCGCTGGCGGTCACCACGGCGACGCGATCGCAAGCTCTGCCGGACATCCCGGTCATTGCCGACTTCGTGCCGGGCTACGAAGCGAGCGCGTGGTACGGCATCGGAGCCCCGGCGCATACACCCGCCGAGATCGTCAACAAACTCAACGCCGAGATCAATGCCGGCCTCACCGACGCCAAGTTCAAAGCGCAGCTCACAGGTATTGGTTCTGTCCCATTCGTCCTGTCGCCATCGGACTTCGGCAAGCACCTCGCCGCCGAAACTGAAAAATGGGCCACGGTGATCCGCGCCGCGAATATCAAGGCGGATTGAGGTGGACTGTCGGAGCTGGAGAGTAGGGAACTTTACTGCGGCGGCGGAACGAGCTCATACCCGGCCGTGCGCATGCACTCCGAGAAGAGCAAAAAGAATTTGAACTCGGGCGAGCCGGCGCCGACCGGACCCGAGTTTCCCCTGGTTTCACATTTCGTCTTGTCTTGCTCGAGTTCTTGATCGCTGACCGGATCGGGATGATGCTTCCACGTGGCGGACGGCGTGTCGGATGGGGCCGGCTCCGCATCGGTCGCCGCCGGCTTAGCGGGCTGTTGGTCGGAGCGGTCCGCATGATCCGGACGCAAGTACCAGCATTTGCGGTGATGCGCCCGATCGGTGTGATAGCGCCACTGGCTGCCGTCGGGCGCGTCGGAATTCGGTTCAGCATGGCAATCAGACGCGCGCGCTGCACTGGTCGGCACGCTCATGCTCGCGATCGATACGAACAACGCGGCAAAAATCGCGGTCGTCCCGATCGGACTCGAAATTCGTTCCGGCACGATCACCTCCGCGAGGCTAGACAATGCAAAAACATAACTTCGGTGGAAGTTCGGCGAAGCGGGCGCTTAATTGCGATGCAGGAACCCAACTCGCCGAGCCTTCAACAGATCAGAAGCTCACTTCTAGCACATGTCCGCCAAGTGCTAGAAGCAGAAGTCCCGTGACCAGCGGCCGCACTATTCCGCTCTTAACGGTCGGCGCTCAGGCGAAAGTTCATCTCGATCTTCGTGGCGGAGCCGCTGCTCGGAAGGCGCCAGTCCGAATAGCCGGGTGTCGGATCCGGATCGTAGGAGAGATCAAGCCGCCAGTTTTGCTCAGGAACGCCGGGCAGCGCAAGGCTGACAACTCGTTGACTCGTCTTCATATCGAGAGTGGCAGTCGCGAGGATAACTTTACGGTCGCCATCATGAGCCCGCCAGCTTTGGCCGAGCGTGACGATCGTCTGTTCCTGCCCTTCCTGTACGGTGATTTGCACGTCTTCGCCCGACGGCGGCAAGCTCATGCCGAGCGGCAGCCGGAACTGCAGGTTGAGCGTCATGAAGCCGTGCGTGAGATAGGGCGAACGGATGAGTTCGTACCATGCCCACCAGGCGAGGGTCGCTGCGATAGCCAGAACGGCGCCGGCGAAGAGGCGCGAAATGCGCGTCTGCGGTCGGGTTGCGGCGTCCGACTTGTCTGCGGCCGGCGCCGGCGCACTTTCGCGGACGAAGCCAATCTTCGTGAACAACCATATACCGGCGCCGAAGCCTACGAGACCGCCGATCGGCCCGATATTAAAGAAGGCGCCCATGGCGATGCCGCCATCTCGGTCCGGACCCGCGAGACTGATCACCAGAAACGCAAGCCCGAACCAGCCGGCGAGCGCACCAAGAAGACCAGACAGGATGCCGAGGATGAAGCGCATGAACGGGAGGTGCGTGGCTACGCTCGAGTCGGACCGGGCGCCGTCTCGCTTGGAGTTCAAGCTAACAGGTGCCGGCACCAACAGCTAGCGCGCGGCCGCCATCGAACAGCTCCGAATTCGCGATGTGATGAGCAGCGCGTGAGGATCTGGCCGGAAGCCGAGGCAAATTGAGGGGAGGAGGAACGGGTCAAACTGTTGCTGCGTCGCGCAGCGGCGCCCGGCTCAAGTCGTTGCCGGCGGCGATGGCCTTCTGCAGGAGGCGCACAAGCTCCTTGGCTTCCTTTTCAGTCAGACCGCGCACCATGGTCCGCTGCGCCGCTTCGACCGCCGGCGTGATGCCGCGCAAGACGCGCCGTCCGGCTTCCGTGATCTTCAATTCGCGCGCTCGCCTGTCCCGGCTGCTTTCGTGGCGCGCCATGAGGCCTTTCTGCACGAGCCGGTCGACGACCCCGGTGATGGTGGTGCGGTCGAAGGCAATCAGTCCGGCAAGGGTCACCTGATCGAGCCCGGGATTGGCGCTGACGGCCGCAAGCGCCACGTACTGAACGGGCGTGAGGTCGTAGCCTGCTTCCCCGACTTCGCTCAGGAACACCGCCACCGCAATCTGCTGGAAGCGGCGCGCCAGATGTCCGGGCATGTCATGCGCATCTTTCACGGAACTCTCCGGGGCAGGAGGGACTTGACGAGCATACTGATCATCAGCATACTGAGCAATAGTTAGCATACTGATAATCAGTATACTGACATGGAATCTCCCGGTCGCCTCGCCTTGCGCCGTTTGAAGCGCTCGATGAGCGGGACGGGCGGCGGTCAAAAAACGGGGAAGGATCATGCAGTTTCACCTGGATGGATTCGAGCCGGGCGATCCGGAGATTTCCGACCGGTCGGAGCGATATCCGGTCTCGGGTGCGCAAGGTTCTGTTCCCGCCGAGGTCGATGTCCTGATCGTCGGCTGCGGACCGGCGGGGCTGACGCTCGCGGCGCAATTGTCCCAGTTCCCCGACATCAAGACCTGCATCGTCGAGCAGAAGCCGGGCCGATTGCTGCGCGGCCAGGCCGACGGCATCGCCTGCCGCACCATGGAGATGTTCCACGCTTTTGGCTTCAGCGAACGCGTGCTGAAGGAGGCATGCTGGATCAATGAGACGACGTTCTGGAAGCCGGATGACAGGCATCCCGCGAATATCGTCCGCAGCGGCCGGGTGCAGGACGTCGAGGACGGCTTGTCGGAATTTCCGCACGTCGTTCTCAATCAGGCGCGCGTGCATGATTTCTATCTCGACGTCATGCGCCGATCGGTGACGAAACTCGAACCGTATTATGCGCGGCGCCTCGTTGCCGTAGAGCACGCGCCGGGCGGCGGCGACGGGGCGGCACAGCGGGTGACCGTCACCCTCGAGCGGCTCGACGCCTCGCATGAGGGACAGACCGAGACAATCAAGGCCCGCTACGTGGTCGGCTGCGACGGCGCGCGCAGCGCGGTCCGGACGTCGATCGGGCGCGAGCTTTTAGGCGATTCCGCCAACCACGCCTGGGGCGTCATGGATGTCCTCGCCGTCACCGATTTCCCGGACATTCGCTGCAAGTCGCTGATCCAGTCCGCCGATGAGGGCAGCATCATCGTCATCCCGCGGGAAGGCGGCTATCTGGTCCGCCTCTATGTTGAACTCACCAAGCTCGATGCCGGCGAACGGGTCGCAAGCCGCAATATCACCCTCGATGAGCTGATCGCGAAGGCGCGGCGGATTCTCAATCGGTTCAAGCTCGACGTGAAGGAGGTCCCGTGGTGGTCGGTCTATGAGATCGGCCAGCGCTTGACCGACAAGTTCGATGACGTGCCGGCGGAAGAGATCGCGACGCGGCTGCCGCGCGTGTTCATCGCCGGCGATGCCTGCCACACCCACAGTCCAAAGGCGGGGCAGGGCATGAACGTCTCCATGCAGGACGCCTTCAATCTCGGATGGAAGCTCGTCTCGGTCCTGCGCCGACAGTGTCCGCCATCTCTGCTGCACACTTACTCCGCGGAACGGCGGACGATCGCCAAGGAACTGATCGACTTCGATCGCGAATGGGCGGCGCTCCTCGCGACGACACATGACGACGGCGGCAAGGCCGACCCGGCCAAGACCCAGAACTATTTCGTACAGAGCGGGCGCTATACGGCGGGAACGGCGACACATTACAGTCCGTCGATCCTGACCGGAGAAAGCGGCCACCAGCATTTGGCTGAAGGCTTCGCTGTCGGAACGCGTTTTCATTCCGCGCCGGTCATTCGTCTCGCCGACGCCAAGCCGGTTCACCTCGGCCATGTCGCCGAAGCGGACGGACGCTTTCGGATCTTCGCCTTTGCCGGCGCGGGCAACCCGGCCGCCGCAAATTCCGCCATTCGCAAATTGTGCGATTTTCTCGAACAGGATCGGCAGTCTCCGATCCGGAAATATGCCCGCCGTGGCGACGATATCGACGCGAGGATCGATGTCCGCGCGGTGTTCCAGCAAGCGCATCGTGACCTTGCCATCGAAACCATGCCGGCGCTGCTTTTGCCGCGGAAGGGACGTTTCGGCCTGCTCGACTACGAGAAGATGTTCTGCGCCGACACAGCGAGCGGCCTCGATATCTTTGCGCTGCGCGGCATCGATCGGGAGATTGGCTGCATGGTTGTCGTGCGGCCGGATCAATACGTCGCGCAGGTCCTCCCGCTCGACGGATATAAAGAGCTCGCCGCATATTTCGACGGCTTCATGCTACCGCAATCAGATGAGGACACGCGCCAGATCGCCGAAATCGCGGCAGCTTGAACGCATGGCGCTTCGTGACGCAGTTCTTTGCGACGCAGTTCTTTGTGACGCAGGTCAGCGCTGCACAATGACCGTCGCGCCGACCTTGGCCCGATTATACAGGTCGATGATGTCATCGTTGGACATGCGAATGCAGCCTGAGGATACGCCGCCACCGAGCTTCCAAGGTTCGTTTGTTCCGTGAATGCGGTAGAGCGTATCACCCAGATAGAGCGCGCGTGCGCCTAACGGATTGTCCGAACCCCCTGCCATGTGAGCGGGCAGAGTCGGAAACCGCTGCCGTTCACCTGGCGTGGGCGTCCAGTCCGGCCACTCGCGTTTGGAGGTAATGGTGTTGACGCCCGACCAACCATAACCCTCCATTCCAACGGCAATGCCGTAGCGAATGGCTTTGCCGCCGCCCAGCACATAGTAGAGCCGCCGTTGGCCGGTGCTGACGATGATGGTTCCTGCGGCGCGCGTGGAGGGATAGTCCACGACTTCGTGTGGAATGACGCCATAGACGATGCCGAAGGGCGTCCGCAGCGACCACACTTGGCCCGAAGTCTGCTGGCCCGCTGTCGGCGAATCGCCCGGCGCACTATTCGCACCACAGATGCCGACCAATGTACTCGCGATAATTACGGAAAGCAGGCCAATCGTTTTCAACACGCTTCAACTCCAGGCATGTGGGGTAAAGGCTAAGAGGACCGCCAAGGATCGAACAAGGATCGTGACGAGGATCATAACAGGCGACCTTCGCAGCCGCTGTCACCGCTGCGCAACAGTGCGAGAAAACCAGGACCCGAGTACGGTGCGACCGTACCCCTAGCTTCGCCCGAGTAACGGCGATTTCGGCCGAGCCGGCTGCGCGGCGATGATCTTCTCCGCACGCTCGATCACGGTGGCGGCCGCGACATTCTTCATGCAGTCGTGGTTATGCGTGCAGCGGCTCAAGAGCCGCAGATAACACGGCGAGCAGGGCAGGTCGGCGCGAAGCACCGCATTGTCCTGCCGATACGGCCCGGCCCAGACCGGATCGGTCGGGCCGAACACGGCGACCACCGGCCGGCCGAGCGCCACTGCCAAATGCATCGGACCGGAATCGTTGCTGACGCAGATCGTGCCGCGGCGGATCAACGCCGCAAGCTCGGTCAGCGTGGTTTCGCCGGCGAGATTGATCGCGCCCGGCGCAAGCTTTGCCACCTTGGCACAGACCTCATGATCGCGCGCCGAGCCGATCAGCGCCACGGCGAATTTCTTCTGCAGAAAATGCCGCGCCACTTCGCCAAAACCATCCGTGCGCCATTGCTTGGTTTGCCAATTGGTGCTTGGCGCCATGACCACGAGTTTCGCGCCCGCGATCTCGTAATAGTCGAGCAGTGCATCGATGCGGTTGGTCGCTTCCGGCGGAATCGGAAACGCGAAATCGGCGCTGTCGGCGTCGAGGCCGATGAGCGCGCCGAAGCGCAGATAGCGCTCGACGGGATGAATATCGAGCGTCGGCAATTCGACGTGATGCGTATAAGCGAGGAAGCTGCCTTCGCGCGCGCCCTGCCAGGCATGGCGGCGGGCCTCGTCGGGGATTTTGCGCGGCGACGCATTCCACACCGCCGCGCGCGGCTTGTCGAAGCCGATGCGCACCGGCGCGCCGGAGGCGAAGGCGAACACGCCGCTGCGCAACTGGCCTTGCAGATCGAGCACCAGATCGTATTGCACCGCGCGCAATTGCGCGATCAGCCGCGCCGCGCCGGCATAGGGCGCGAGCCGCCACGGCGCCGTCCATTCCTGGCGCTCGAATTCGATGACGTTGCTGATCGCGGGATTCTGCGTCAGCAGTTCGGCGATGCCCGGCGTCACCAGCCAGTCGATCCGCGCCTGCGGAAAGCGCCGGCGCAGCTTGTTGAGCAACGGCAACGCGTGCACGACGTCGCCCACGGCCGACAGCTTGATCAGCAGGATCTTTTGAAATTCGCGGCCGGCGAAAGCGCCGGTTTGCTGGCCTTGCTGGTCTTCCGGTTGCAAGCTCGATGAGCCTCCCGTCAGATGGCGGACTCGCAGCGTCGCTCCTTCTTAGGCGAAGGGCTGTGCCATTGTAAATCAACCCGACGGCGCGAGCCTGTGTGACAATATTGGGCCGCTCTTGTACACAGGAATACGTCATACAGAACGGATAAAGGGAGGCGGGCGCAACAAAAATGGCGGCTCAGCTCGGCAAACCGATCCTGCGCAAGGAAGACGCGGCTTTGCTGTCGGGCTGCGGCCGCTACGCCGACGATCTGCCGGTTCCGGTCGGAACCTTGCAGGCGCATGTGATCCGCTCGCCGCATGCGCACGCCGAGATTGTGCGCATCGATGCGGCGGCGGCGCTGGCGCATAAAGGCGTCTGGGCCGTCATCACCGGCGAGGATATCAGAAAGCTCTCCGATCCGTTCATGGCGGTGGTGAAGTCGCCGATCCAGCAATGGGCGCTCGCGGTCGAGCGGGTGCGCTATGTCGGGGAGCCGGTGGCCCTGGTCGTCGCCGAAAGCCGCTACATCGCCGAAGACGCCGCCGAGCTGGTCGAGATCGAATATGCGCCGCTCGAAGCGGTGATCGATCCGCTCGCGGCCTGCAAGAGCGATGCGCCGCTACTTCACCCGCAAGCCAAGACCAACGAAATCCATGTGCGCGAGTTCGCCTACGGCGATACCAAATCCGCCTTTGCCCGCGCCGATCACCGCATCGCCACCACGGTGACCTTTCCGCGGCAATCCTTCACGCCGATCGAGTGCTATGTCGTCGTCGCCCAGCATAATCCGGCCAAGGGCAGCTACGACGTGCTGGCGAATTTCCAGGGCCCGTTTTCGATGCATCCGGTGATGGCGCGGGCGCTGCGCGTGACCGGGCCGAAATTGCGGCTGCGCATTCCGCCGGATTCCGGCGGCAGTTTCGGCATCAAGCTTTCGGTGTTTCCTTATGTCGTGCTGATCGCGCTCGCGGCCAAGATCACCGGCCGTCCGGTGAAATGGGTCGAGGACCGCATCGAGCATCTGGTCGCCGCCAGTTCTGGACCGAACCGCGTCACAGCGATCGAAGCCGCCGTCACCAAGGACGGCCGCATCTTGGGGCTCAAGCTCGATCAACTCGAAGACTACGGCGCGTTCCTGCGCGCGCCGATGCCGGGGCCGCTTTATCGCATGCACGGCGCGGTGACTGGCGCCTATGACATCGCCAATGTCGATGTCGTCAATCGCTGCGTGCTCACCAACAAAATGCCGGCAAGCCTCATTCGCGGCTTCGGCGGGCCGCAGCTTTATCTCGCCGTCGAGCGGCTGATGCAGCGCATCGCGGTCGAGCTGAAACTCGATCCGCTCGACGTGATCCGCAAGAACCTCATTCCGGCCGAGAAGTTTCCTTATCGTACCGCCGCCGGCGCGCTCTACGATTCCGGCGATTATGCGCGCGCTGTCGCGGCGACCGTCGGCTCCGGCCGGCTAGACGAGCTCAAGCGGCGGCGGGAGGTGGCGCGCGCGGCGGGGCGCAGCTACGGCATCGGCTTTGCCGTCGTGGTCGAGCCGGCGATGTCGAATATGGGCTATCTGTCTACGCTGCTCACGCCGGATGTGCGCGAGAAGACCGGGCCGAAGAACGGCGCGGTGTCGATCGCGACTGTGAATATCGATCCGCTCGGCGCCGTCACGGTGACGGCCGACGTCACGGTGCAGGGGCAGAGCCACGAAACGGTGCTGGCGCAGATCGTTGCCGACGAGCTTGGACTGTCCACCGACGATGTCGAAGTGGTGCTCGAACTCGACACCGCGAAGGATCAGTGGTCGATCGCTGCCGGCACCTATTCGAGCCGTTTTGCCGGGGGCACCGCGGTCGCCGCCCACATGGCGGCGGGTCAGATGCGGGAAAAGATCAAAGGCATCGCCGCCAAACAGCTTAATGTGCTGCCTGAAGACGTCGAGCTAAGCGACGGCAAAGTCAGAAGCCGCTCCAACCCCGACAATGCGCTGCCGTTCTCGCGCGTCGCCGCCACGTCGAACTGGGCGCCGACGCTGCTGCCCGAAGGCATGGCGCCGGCCTTGAGCGAAACCGGGGTGTGGACGCCGCCCGAGCTTGAAGCGCCGACCCGTGACGACAAGATCAATACTTCGCTCACTTACGGCTTCATCTTCGACATGTGCGGCATCGAGATCGATCCGTTGAGCTATCAGGTCCGCGTCGACCGCTATGTGTCGATGCACGACGCCGGCCGCATCATGAATCCGATGATTGCCACCGGGCAGATCCGTGGCGCCTTCGCGCAAGGGGTTGCGACGGCGCTCTACGAGGAGTTTTCCTACAACGAGGAAGGCGCTTTTCTTTCAGGCACTTTCGCCGATTATCTGGTGCCGACCGTGAGCGAAATTCCGCCGCTTGAGATTTTGCATTACGAATCGCCGTCGCCGCTGACGCCGCTCGGCGCCAAAGGGCTCGCCGAGGGCAATTGCATGAGTACGCCGGTCTGCATCGCCAATGCCATTGCCGACGCTCTAGGCGTCGCCGACGTGCCGCTGCCGGCGACGCCGCAGCGCATTCACGACATGATGGAAGCGGCGCGCGCGGGCGGGAAGACGTCATGAAGCCAAATCAATGAAACCGCGGCCCTTCGATTACGCGCAACCCGATACGGTGGCGGAGGCGATAGCGCTCCTCGCCGAATACGGCGACGAGGCGCGCGTGCTCGCCGGCGGCCAATCGCTGTTGCCGATGCTCAATCTGCGGCTGATCGATCTGCAGGTGCTGATCGACATTTCGCGCATCAAGGAGCTCGATGTCATCTCCGACCTCGGCGACAAGATCGAAATCGGCGCCGCGGTGACGCAGAACAAGCTCTTGGCGTGGCCGGAGCTCAAACGAAAACTGCCGCTGGTTGCCGCCGCGCTGCCTTATGTCGGCCATTTCCAGACCCGCAATCGCGGCACGGTCTGCGGCTCGATCGCACATGCCGATCCGAGCTCCGAACTGCCGCTGGCGCTCGCCGTGTCGGACGGCGAAGTGGTACTGCGCTCGGCGCGCGGCACCCGCATATTGCCGGCAAGTGAATTCCAGGAGGATATGCTGACCACCGCACGTGAGGCCGATGAGCTGGTCGCGGCGGTGCGTTTTCCGGTCGCGACCGGGCAGGGCGTCGGCTTTCACGAAGTGGCGCGGCGGCACGGCGACTTCGCCATCATCGCGGTGGCGGCGGCAGTCGAGAACAACAAGGCGATCCGCGTCGGCGTCGGCGGCATGGCGGGGCGGCCGATGGTGCGCAGCCTCAACGGCAATCCTGACGAAGCGATCGGCGCATTCGTGACGGAATGGGCGGAAGAACTCGAAGGCTACGAGGATTTGCATGCGTCGGCGGCGCTGCGGCGCGATTTGTTTCGCAATCTCGGGCCGCATGTGATCGCGGCGGCCAGGAAAGCGGCCAGAAAGGGAGACGCGTGATGCGCCGCGTGAGCCGCGACGAGAGGGCGCGCGTGACGCTGACGCTCAACGGCAGGAAACTTTCCGCCGAGGCCGAGCCGCGCCTGCTGCTGTCCGACTTCCTGCGTCATGCGCTGGGTTCGACCGGCACCCATGTCGGCTGCGAACACGGCATTTGCGGCTGCTGCACGGTGATGATCGACGGCGTCGCGCAACGCTCCTGCCTGACGCTCGCGGTGCAGGTCGAGGGCCAGGAGGTGCAGACGGTGGAGTCGCTGGCCGCGCCCGACGGCACGCTCAATCCGCTGCAGCAGGCCTTCCGCAACAATCACGCGCTGCAATGCGGCTTCTGCACGCCGGGCATCCTGATGTCGTTCACCGACTATCTCGCGCGCAATCCCAAGCCCACGACGGAAGAAATCCGCGAAGTCCTGAGCGGCCACATCTGCCGCTGCACCGGCTATGCTGGGATCGTCGCCGCAGTGGAAGAGGTCGCGAAATCCGTGCCGTGAAGGCGGAGATTACCGCCGCGAATTGAACCGCCAGCCTCTCCGGCGCGTCTAACCAAAACCAAATGCAGCCGACATGACCACTGCGCATCCCCACGCCCTGCCGATCTGGCCGACGCTTGCCGCGGCCTACCGCGAATGGCGGCGCATGCTGCCGGTGCTGCGGCCGCTTGTCATCAATGCCTTTCTGATCGTAGTGGCGATTTCCGCGCTCGACGAGTTCATCCCCGCCAAGCTGTCCGAGCCGGAGCTGTCCGGCACCATCATCACGCTCGTTGAAGCCGCGCTGCGTGCGCTCCTCCTGGCGCCGATTGTGGCGGCCATCCATCGCTTCATTATTCTCGAGGAGATCACCAAGGCCTACGCCCTGCCGCTTGGTGAGGCGGGGTTCCGCCGCTTCTTCGCCTGGCTGTTTGTCATCGAGTTGCTCGGTGGATTGCCGATCGATTTTCTCGGGCTGATGCAGGCGCTCAATGTTTCGGTCATCGCCAGCACGGTCGCCTTCGTCGTTGCGATCATCGCGGCCTTTGTGCTGATGCTGCGGCTGTCGATCCTGCCGCCGGCGATCGCGGTGGGGGCGCCGGGGGCGCGGCCGGCGCAGGCCTTGGCGGATACCAAAGGCTACGTGCTCCGCATTTTAGTGATCTTTGTGCTGGCCCTCATTCCTTGGCTCACCGCCGGTCTTGCCGGCATTGCTCTGATCGGCCGCGGCATCGAGGTTCGGGGCTCGATCTCGGCAATGATCGGCCTTCTGCTGGGTGGTGTCATGCAAACGGCCTCGCTGACGCTGATGGCCGTCATTGCCTCGCTGCTGTTCATCGCGCTTGCGGTGCAGGTTCGGCGGCCGGGCGGCGGCAAATAACAGACGGAACACTCACCGCCCATGGTGCGCCATCTGCTGATCGTCGCGACCGGGTTTCGTCTTGCCGGCTTGCTGCTGGCCTTGGCCTCGATTGCGGCGCTCGTTGACCTCGCGGACACGGCGCTCGTGATGCGGCGGATACCGCCGCCGGAGACCGGCGCGCCGCTCGACATCGGGACCTATGGTCTTGTCGCGCTCATCGTCAACACAGCACGTGGCGCCGATTACCTCCTGCACGCGCTGGCGGGGGTGGCGAGTTTCATGCTGGTGATGCTTGCGGTCGCGGCGGTGCTGACCCTGCTGTTGGGCGCGCTGCTGTTCCTGACCGGACGCGGGATCGGCCACCATGCCGCCTGGGCGCGGATCACGGCGATGCTGCTCAGCACGGGCCTCGCGTTGATGTCTTGCGCCGTCATGGTGGTGATGCGGCGCGACCACGCGCCGTTCGCCGCTCTGCCGATCGGCGTCTCGCTCTACACGCTCTGGGTTGTGATCTGGCGCTTCGGTTAGATTCTTTGTTGGAGCATGATCTTTTCCGAAAACCGGTATCCACCCTCGGATCAAGTCCGAGGGCAGGCTTTTTCGGGATCATGCTCTAGCGCTGCCGTTTGACCTCGGTGCAGCTCACCACACTGGACGGGCCCCGGCCGCCGGCTTGGGTGTAGCAGAAGGTCAGCGTGTTCTTGTCGGTGAGCTGGCCGTTCAAATAGCCGTCGGTGTCGACGATGACGACGGTTTTGTTGTCCTTGCCCGTCAATTCGCCGATCATCGGCTCCTGCGTGGTTTCGCCGTTGCCGATGAAGGTCTGATTGCCCCAGAAGCGGCGGCCTTCCTGGTTCGTCACCTCGATCGTCAGGTCCTTCTCGAACAGGCCGGGTTTGTCGAACGTGCCCTTGTTGCTTGGCCAATGGCCGCCGCCGCCGGCGACGATCGTGTAGGTCTTGCCTGCCCACTTGCCTTTGATGTCGGGCACCTGATCGGCGGCGAGCACAGACGATGAAACAAGCGCAGTGAGTGACAGTCCAAAAACAGCCGATGCACAGATGCGTCTTGTCACGAACCTCTCCTGTCGGGTGCGGGTACCCCATCCGTCCGTGGCAAAATCATCGCACGGGCTTCGATTGGCCCGCAACCGGAAAGCTGTTCGGAGTTTTGGATCGGCCGCGGCGCGATTTCAGATTCGCTGCGTTTTTAAAGATTATTCGACCTAGCTACTTAGGTCCTTTGTAATTTCGGACCGATTACCTGTCGGCGGTTGTTGTTCGAGACTTTTTGTTGTCTGAGCCCTTGTTGTCCGAGCTGTGGAGCCCGCTACATGACTTTGCTCGATATTGACGAGAAGCGCCGCAATCCCCGCCAGCGTTTGGGTCGATTGGCCACCATGAAGCTCGGCGCCGGGATGCCGCCGCGATGCGTGCTCGTCACCAACGTGTCCGAGGACGGCGTCCGCCTTCTCCTCAATGGCATCGAGGCGATCGACGAATTCATCCTGCTGTTCCATGGCAACGGCGGCCCGGCGGCCGACGGCACCTACAGGCTGGCGTGGCGTAAAGATAACGATATCGGCGCCAAGTTCGTGAGCAGCGTCACGCAGGGCGCCTAAGCGAAAGGCCGGCATCCGAAGCCGGCCTTTATCAATGGCGGCGGCGTGCGCTGACGCGAGCGCGCCGTGCCAAGCCTTCCGCTAGCAAGCCTTCCGCTAGCAAGTCTTCCGCTAGCAAGCTTTCCGCTAGCAAGCCTTGCCAGTCTGCGGTCCTCAGATGGTCACAGCTCCGGTCGCCCAGGCGAACGCGTAAACCGACAGCAAACATGCCGCCAGACACAGCGCCAGAAAGGCGCGGACCTCGTCGCTGGACGCCGACAGGATTCGTCCGCCGCCGCTTGGCTCAGTTGCAGTCCCGGGGATTTCGGCCCCTTCAATCAGCACGCCCTTCCGCATGGCAATCACCCCTTTTGAAACGCAATTTCCACTTCAAAATTCCCATTCCCATTCCAATTCCCATTCATTCACGGGGGCTTGCATACATCAGGTCTTTGCAACTTTGACTTACGGCTCTCATTAAAATTTTATCGATATGACCGCTCGTGCCTCGCCCGCAAGACAAAGAGCGTCATATCGCTATTTTGTCGCTATTTTGCCGGACAAAGTTAGCCGCCCAAAGGTAGCCGCCGATGCCCCTCGCGGGGCGACGCAGGACGGAAAGATGACGCTTGGCCCGGCTCTTGCTATGACTCCTGTGACACCCATCCGGCCGGCAAGTTGCAGCCAGGGGCGGCCGTCTGTTGCGGGGCCAATAGCGGACCATGAAGGACATTCTCGACAAGCTTGAGGAACGCCGCATCAGCGCGCGGCAGGGCGGCGGTGAGACCCGCATCGAGGCCCAGCACAAGCGGGGAAAGCTCACCGCGCGCGAGCGGATCGAACTGCTGATGGACCGCGGCTCGTTCGAGGAGCTCGACATGTTCGTCGAGCACCGCTCGACCGATTTCGGCATGGAGAAGAGCCATATCGCCGGCGACGGCGTGGTGACCGGCTTCGGCACCGTCAACGGCCGCACCGTGTTCGTCTTCTCCAAGGATTTCACCGTGTTCGGCGGCTCGCTGTCGGAGACCCACGCTCAGAAGATCATCAAGATCCAGGACATGGCGATGCGGGCCCGCGCCCCGATCATCGGCCTGTTCGATGCCGGCGGCGCCCGCATCCAGGAAGGCGTGGCGGCGCTAGGCGGTTACGGCGAAGTGTTCAAGCGCAATGTCATCGCCTCGGGCGTCATCCCGCAGATCTCGGTGATCATGGGGCCGTGCGCCGGCGGCGACGTCTATTCGCCGGCCATGACCGATTTCATCTTCATGGTGCGCGACACCAGCTACATGTTCGTCACCGGGCCCGACGTGGTGAAAACCGTGACCAACGAGATCGTCACTGCCGAGGAGCTTGGCGGGGCGTCCGTGCACGCGACCAAATCCTCGATCGCCGACGGCGCCTACGACAACGACGTCGAGACGCTGTTGCAGATGCGCCGGCTGATCGACTTCCTGCCGGCGAGCTGTTCGTCCGGGCCGCCGGAATGGCCGTCGTTCGACGAGGCCGAGCGCATCGAGCCGTCGCTTGATTCACTGGTGCCCGACAACCCGAACAAGCCTTACGACATCAAGGAGCTGATCCTTAAAGTCGTCGACGAGGGCGATTTCTTCGAACTGTCGGAAGCCTTCGCCCGCAACATGGTGATCGGTTTCGGCCGCATCGCCGGCCGCACCGTGGGCTTTGTCGCCAATCAGCCGATGGTGCTCGCCGGCGTGCTCGACAGTGACGCCAGCCGCAAGGCGGCGCGCTTCGTTCGCTTCTGCGATGCCTTCAACATCCCGATCGTCACGTTCGTGGATGTGCCGGGATTTTTGCCGGGCACCGCGCAGGAATATGGCGGGCTGATCAAGCACGGCGCCAAGCTGCTGTTCGCCTATTCGCAGGCCACGGTGCCGCTCGTCACCGTGATCACGCGCAAGGCTTTCGGCGGCGCTTACGACGTGATGGCGTCGAAACATATCGGCGGCGACGTCAATTACGCCTGGCCGACGGCGCAGATCGCGGTGATGGGCGCCAAGGGCGCCGTCGAGATCATCTTCCGCGCCGATATCGGCGACGCTGACAAGATCGCCGCCCGCACCAAGGAATACGAGCAGCGGTTCCTGTCGCCCTTCATCGCCGCCGAGCGCGGTTATATTGATGATGTGATCATGCCGCATGCGACGCGCTCGCGGATCGCCCGCGCGCTCGCCATGCTGCGCGGCAAGACGGTCGAACTGCCCGGGCGCAAGCACGACAATCTGCCGGTGTGAAATGTTGCGGTCGGGTCTCTTCGGCATACTCATCATTGCGGTCTTATGTGCCACTTCCGCGCGTGGACAAGACCCCGCGCAATCTGCCGCGCGGCCTCCGGTTGGCGGCGTTGCTTCGCCGCAAGACGCGATGATCTTCTATGCCGCGCATGGCGGGGAAGAAGCCTGCGGCGCCAATTGCACCGACTGGATCGCCGCCGAAGGCGCCATCGAATGGGACACGTTCAAGCGGCTGTTCGCGTTCCTCGATCGCTTCGGACAGATCAGGCGCCCGGTCGTGCTCAACATCTCCGGCGGCGGCAATCTCAAGACCGCGATGTCGCTTGGCAAGATCATCCGCGACCGCAAGCTCGATGTCAGCGTCGGCCCGACCGTGGTTGCGAAATGCGCGAGTGCGGCCGGGGCCGATTGCTTTGCGCTCAAGCGCTCAGGCCAAACGCTCGATGCCAGGATCGATACGTCAGCCGTCGAGTGCGATCTTGCCTGTGTCGTGGTTCTTGCCGGCGGCGTCCGCCGCACGCTGCCGGCCGATGCCAGGGTCGTTATCGGTTCGGTCCAGATCACCAACCCGCTCGTCCCCAATATCTCCCAGGACGTCAAACAGGGCCTGCATACCTATTACGACGATCAGATCGGGCTTTATCTGGCGCAGATGGGCGTCAATCCGCAGCTCGTCGACATCATGGACCGCAACGCCAAAGCCAAGCGCGCCACGCAGCTGACGAACAGCGATTGGCTGCGGCTCGGGATTGTGACGGGACTGGCGTTGTGAGAGGGAGCGCCACAGGCGCAATAACCCGGAGTTCAACTGACACATTTCACGCGTCATGGCCGGACTTGTCCCGGCCATCCACGTCTTTGACGCTTGAAAAGTGAGATGGGGATGCCCGCAACCTAGGCAAGCGGAGCGACGCCGTTCTACGAACGGCCATGTGCGGGCACGACGAGCGATGAAGGCCCTTACTGCCCGCCACATCGTCCGGTATCATCCCCATCAAAGACGATAATCTTTTGGGGGATGGAAACATGCGAAGGCTCTTCGCCGCAATTGCGGTTGCTTGTCTGGCGTTCTTTACTCCCGCCCACGCCGACACCTTTCCTTCCCACACCATCACCTTGATCGTGCCGTATCCGCCCGGCGGCTCGACCGATGTCGCGGGCCGCATTCTCGCCGACAAGATGGGCTCAGCCCTCGGCCAGCCGGTGATCGTGGAGAATGTCGGCGGCGCCGGCGGCTCGATCGGGGTCGGGCGGCTCGCGCACAGCACGCCTGACGGCTACACGATCGACATCGGGCAATGGGACACCCATGTCGGCGGCATCATCTACAATCTCAATTACGATCTCGCCAAAGACTTTGCGCCGATCGGCATGGTCTCGATCAATCCGCAGCTCCTGGTGGCGCGCAAGGCGTTTCCGGCCGACGATCTGAAGTCGCTCGTTGCCTATATGAAGGCGCATCCCGGCGACGCCAAGCTCGTCAACCAGAATGCCGGCGGGCAGATCGGCGGGCTGCTGCTGCAGAAACTCACCGATACGAAATTGCTGCTGGTGCCTTATCGCGGCGCCGCGCCGGGCATCACCGACATGATCGGGGGCCAGGTCGACATGATGATCGCGCAGAGCGCGGTGCTGCTGCCGCAGGTGCGCGCCGGCACCTTGAAGGCGATTGTGAACTTGTCGCCGCAACGCTCGCCGTCGATTGCGGATATTCCCTCCGCCGACGAGGCCGGCGCGCCGGGCCTCTATGTCTCGGGCTGGTTCGGCCTCTATGCGCCCAAGGGCACGCCGGCCGATGTGATCGGCAAGCTCAATGCCGCCATGGTGCAGACGCTCGCCGATCCGGCCGTGCGGATGCGCTTTGCCGAGCTCGGGCTTGATGTCGCCACGCGCGAGCAGCAGACGCCGCAAGCGCTGGGCAGCCTTCACCCAGGCCGAGATCGACAAGTGGTGGCCGATCATCAGGGAGTTCGGCGTCAGGGGCGAGTGACGACGTGGCTTCGCCCAAAGCCTTCTTTCATGGTCCGCTCGGTGGTGATCGAGGAGCTGCGGCAGAAATTCGACCGCTGGTATTCGCAGCAGCATCTGCCGATGGCGCTCACCGCGTTCAAATGCGAGAAATGCTGGCGGTTCTGGAGCGCGGCGGATGCCGGCGTGCACTACGCCGTCTATCAGTTCGCCGACATGGTGCGCCTCGACGCGGCGCTGAAATCGGACGGCTTCAAGAGCCTCGTCGCTGATTACGACAAGACGTGGTCGTCCGGCGTCACCCGTACGCGCGATATGCTCACGATGGTCGAGGAACGAAGCGCCTAGAGCGGGATGATGGTTCGTTGAATCACGATCCCGCTCTGGCTTTTGATTGAGCATGATCCTTTCGGAAAACCGGTGTCCACTTTTCCGGATCATGCTCTAAGCCAGCACTGGTTCTTCGCGACGCAGAGCTGGTGCGCGGGGCAGGGTGGTGACGGCGGCGGCCGCAGCGGCTAGTGCTTTCGCCCCTTTTCGTTCGCTGCCGCCGGACCGCGCCGATGCCGAGAAAGTTCGAGGACCTTGCCGTATTCGCGGCGCCCGGCGTGTTTGTCGTGCTGTGGGCGTCCGGATTCGTCGGCGCCAAATTGGGCCTCGGTTATGCCGAGCCTTTGACGTTTCTGGCGCTGCGCATGGCGGCCGCGGTGACTTTGCTCGGCGTGGTCACGCTTTTGACGCGGCCGAAATGGCCCGGCCCGCCCGGCATTGCGCACAGCGCCATCACCGGATTGCTGATCCACGGCCTCTATCTCGGCGGCGTCTTTGTCGCCATCGAGAACGGGCTGTCGGCCGGCATGATCGCGCTCGTCGTCAGCCTGCAGCCGGTTCTCACCTCGACGCTGGCCAATCGCTGGCTCGGCGAGCGCGTGCGCGCGCTGCAGTGGTTCGGTCTCGCGCTCGGCGTTGCCGGCGTTTATCTGGTCGTGCGCGACAAGGCGACGACGGGCGGCGCGACGCCGTTCGCCTGGGTCTCAGGCGTCGTCGCGCTCTCCGGCATCACGGTCGGCACGCTCTATCAGAAGCGCTTCGGCGGCGGCATCGATTGGCGGCCGGGCCTGTGCATTCAATATGGCGCCGCTTTGCTGATGTTCACGCTCGGCGCTTTTGCCTTCGAGACGCGCGCCGTGCAGTGGACGCCGCAATTTCTGTTCGCCATCGCCTGGCTGGTTCTGGTGCTGTCGTTCGGCGCGGTGTGGCTGCTCTATTATCTGATCCGCCGCGCCGCGGCGACGCGCGTGGTCAGCTTGTTTTATCTGACGCCGCCGGTGACGGCGCTGATGGCCTGGGCGCTGTTCGACGAGCGCCTGGCGCCGCTGGCGCTTGTCGGCATGGCGGTCTGCGTCGCCGGCGTGTTTCTGGTGAATTGGAAGCCGCGTGCGGCCAGAGCGTGAATTATTGCGACAGCAGGCGGAAGATCGGCTGCAACTGCAAATCGCCTTGCGATGTTTTCAGCGCCAGAAGCTGCGAGAGGATGCTGAAGCTGCGCTTGGTGTTGTGCGCGCCGTCCACTGGAACGCAATAGACGCCGAGATCGAGCACGGTCCACACAAAGCAGCCGACGGCGGGCTGTCCCTTATGGACCGTGAGCAAGTGAACATCGTTGACGAGTTCCGGCGGGCTACGCATCATGTTGATGTCGGAATCCTGGTTGTTCATGACTTGGCCGAGAAAATTATATATGCCGAAGGTCGACCGCGTTCCGATTTCAACCGTGTTGTGCTGCTTCTGATGCAGGTCCCAGATCAGTTGCCCGGTAAGAACGGTGACCGATACATAGAGGGTGTTAGTGCCGGCCGATTGATTGCTGCTTGGACCGGCGGCCCCTTTTTTGGAGTCCGAGCCCTGGCTGGGCCACGCATCGAGGCCTGTTGTCAGGCCGCATACCGGATGATAGTCGGCCAATCTGACACCGCGCAAAAATCTGTCGATGTCCCGCCCCTCCGAAATCCATGTTTGCGGCGGATATCTGCGAAATTCTGCGGTGGCATTATTGGCGAGCGCGCCGTCGAAACAAAGACGCGCTTGGGTATTGGGCTTCGATGTGCCGGTGGCAGGCGTCGAGCTAGAAGGCGTCGTTGTCTTTGCCGACGTGTCGCTTGCGCTTGGCTTGCTCGAAGAACTCGCCGGTGCCGCGACATTCCTGATTTCGGAACTCAAGCCGGAGAGGAGCGCGAATTCGACCAGGTCGCCGAAGCAGATTTGATCTGGCACGCGCGACCACAGGCTACTCGGGTAGATCTGGCGTTTGAGCGCCGTGGCATCAACGCATGACTTGTCTGGCGATACGTCGTTGTAGACGATGATAGCGCGCCGCCCTTGCGGGTCTTGCTCCACCGGGGGCTTCAAGCTGACATAGTCGGTAAACAGCCGAAACAGGACTTCACGCGGGTAACCCTGGCGCTGAAATGCGTACAAATTCGTGAAATCAACCGGCGACAGGAGCGCGTCGTAGAAATCTTGGGTGTCCAGATTTTGAACGCTGATCACGGCGGTACCGGTGCCGGTCGCGTTCACGGTCGAGTTGCTGAACGTATATTGTTTTTGTGAAGCGGATCGCTGAGGGCCAACAATGAAGCCGGGCGAACTTGCCGTAGCGGTTGCGGTCGCCGTGCCGCCGTAGGCCTGATAGGCGAGAAAATTCAATGGCTGATAGAAACTCGCACGGACGACGTTGAGGAGAATGGCCTCGTTCTTGGCCCAGTCCGTCGTGTAATTGTACTGACCGTAGCGCGCCTCGGTCGTCGAATCGACGACTGCGGTGCACGCGGCAAGACAAGCCGCCGCGACTGCGACGCTCAACACGCGAACAAACAAACACACGACTAGTCCCCCACCTACCGAAAAAATTCGGCAGCGCCCGCCAATCAGTGTGCACAGGCTGTAGCTAACGTCAAGATTGAAAATGCGGCAATTGCATCAATGACGTGTGGCCATATAAGCCTCTTGATCACCGCCAGCCGCCGCCGCCGTTCACATAGACCGTGTCCGCGGTCATGAACGGGCAGGCGTCCGAGCACATGAACAGCACCAGTTCGCCGATCTCCTCGGGCTTGCCGAAACGCTTCATCGGCACGTCTTCGAGGAAACGCTGGACGAGTTCGGGCGAGGATTGCGCCGCGTCCTGAAACGGCGTCTGGATCGGGCCGGGCGAAATCGATAAAGCGCGGATGCCTTGAGTGGCGAATTCGCGCGCCACGCCCATGGTCATTGTCACCACGGCGCCCTTGGCCGCGGCGTAATGGATCGAGGAGCCCGGGCCGCCGCGGCGATGCGCCATGCTCGCCATATTGACGATGACGCCGAACTTGTCTTTCAGCATCGGCGGCAGCACCGCCTGCATGGCGTAGAACGTGCCGCTGACGTTGAGGTCGAAGGTCTTCTTCATCAGCTCATCGTCGATGTCGAGAAATTTGGAACGGCGGATCGCGGCGCCCGCCGAATTGAACAAGAATTGCACGCTGCCGAAAGCATCGATCGCGCGCTGCACCATGTCGCTCACTTGGGCGCGCGAGGTGACGTCGGTTTTGAGCGCCAGCGCCTGGCTGCCCGCGGCGTTCACCGCGGCCGCAGTCTCGCGCACGGCGGCTTCACTGATGTCGGCGCAGACCACATTGGCGTGCTCGCGGGCGAAGATCAAAGCGGCGGCGCGGCCGATGCCGCTTCCCGCGCCGGTGATGATGATGGTCTTTCCGGCGAAATAATCCGGCGTCTTTGTCATGAGCTTTGTCTCACGAGCGTTGTCCTCCGATTGCTTCGTCTCGACTGTTTTGTTCGAGCGGTTTGCTGCGGCCGTCGGTTGAGGAAACAGTAACGCCGTCTCAGCAGAAAACCAACGTTGCAACAGCCAACGTTGCGACAGCTCTGTCACGTCGCCGGTCATGGTCGGTCATGGGAGCTGGGCATCAGCCGCGGGACGCCGGAACAGGTCGAGCGCGTGCGCGCCGAGGGCTGCTCCGACGTACAAAGCCATCTGCTCAGCCCGCCACGGCCGGCCTCGGAAATCGGCGCGCTCATCGCCGCCGATCGGGCGAAAGAATCCGCTGTCGTCTAAGTAGCGCCATGCCAACGGCACACGCCATCATTGCATCGTCGGCGCGCAGCGGATGGCGCAGCAATGCCGCTGCGGCGATTTTTACGGCAAATTTACCGTCAACAAATAATGTAGCGCCCGCAACTATTTCTATCTTTCGTTGGGGCTGGGAAACACATGTTGAATCGATTGTCGGTCAGCGTTCTGCTGAAATCCGTCATTGCAGTGCTCGGCGCCACCGTTATCATCATGCTGGCGCTCGGCGCCCGCGATTCCTGGACCCGGCTGAACACCGCCAACCGGATCTCCGGCGTTGCCAATGTCTCGGCCTATATGTTCACGGCACTGAACGGATTGCGGGTCGACCGCTTCAGCACGGCGCGCGATCTCGTCAACGAACGGCAATTCGCGACGCTGGACCCTCTGATCAAAGCTGCACGCGACAGGGAGATGCCGGCGCTGAACAGCCTCCCGACGGCGCTTGCGGCTGTCGACTTTCCGGATCGGGATCAAGCCATTGCCGACCTCAGCAGCCGAACCAAGCGACTGGCCGACTTGCAGGAGAAAACTGCCGCCGCGATGGCGCAACCGAAATCGGCGCGCCCGGCAGAGCTAGTGGACGCCTACGGCAAAGAGGGCGACGGCCTGATGGCCGCGCTCGACATGTGGGGCACGCGGCTCGTCAAATACATATCGCTGCAGGATCCGTATGTGGACCAGCTCCTGGAAATCAAGCAGTTGGCCTGGGCCATGCGCAATTCGGCCGGCAACATGTCGCTTGTCGTCTCCAATGGCATCAGCGGCATCGCCCCGCCGCCAGATGCGCTGCTCGGTTATAACCGCAATGATGCCGCCTTCGACACCGCCTGGGCGGCCGTCCAAGATATTGCCTCGCGCTTGCCGCCAACTCCCGGTCTCACCGCCGCCATCGACAAGGTCAAAACGGACTTTTTCGGCAGTGGCTATCCCGAGCTGCGGTTGAAAGTGCTCAAGCAATTGATCGCGGGAGAGCCGACCGGGCTGACGGTCGAGCAATGGTCGCCGAGTTCC
The DNA here is from genome assembly GCA_963746715.1 of uncultured Alphaproteobacteria bacterium. Classification (GTDB taxonomy): domain Bacteria; phylum Pseudomonadota; class Alphaproteobacteria; order Rhizobiales; family Xanthobacteraceae; genus BOG-931. Next base: position 139,219 of record CAVVCW010000018.1, read on the forward strand.
GTCAGCAAGCTGGCGCTGACGCTCGGCGTCGCCATCGCAGCACTCGATGCCGCCAAGGCGCAGGCGGCGGCGCAGTCCGCGCTCGCCTGGGACGATCTGCTGCTGCAATCCGGCCTGCTTGTGGTCGCGCTCGTCATTGCCGGTGGCATGATGCTTCTGGTGTCACGGCGCGTCACCGGGCCGCTCAACGCGATCCGTGGCGCCATGCTCAAGCTCGCCGGCGGCGATTTCGAGGTCGTGCTGCCCGGTCTCGAGCGCAAGGACGAGATCGGCGCGGTGGCTAACGCCGTCGAGCGCTTCAAGGTGCTGGCGGTCGACAAGGCGCGCAACGAAGCAGACGAGGCGATGAAGCGTCAGCAGGCCGAGGCCGAGCGCCAGGCGCAAGTCGCGCGCGTGGAGGCCGAGGCGCAGGCCAAAGTGGCGGCGGAACGCGCCGAGGCGTCCGAAGAGCAGGCGCACGCATTCCGCACGCTTGGCGAGGCGCTTGGCCGGCTCGCCGACGGCGATTTCACCATCCGCCTCGATGACGATATCCCCGAGGCCTATGCCCAGATCCGCGACGACTTCAATCTCGCGATCGGTCGGCTGCACGAGACCATCCAGGCGGTCGCCGATTCAACTGCTGAAGTCGGCAACGCGGCGATCGAGATCTCGACCGCCACCAACGACCTGTCGCAGCGCGTCGAAGAACAGGCGGCGAGCCTCGAAGAGACCTCGTCGTCGATGGAAGAGATCTCTTCGACCGTGAAGACCAATGCGCAGAACGCCCAGCAGGCCAACACGCTGACCAATTCGACGCGCGGCGTTGCCGATCGCGGCGGCAAGGTGGTGGCCGAAGCGGTTACGGCGATGGCGCGGATCGAGGAATCCTCGCGGCAGATTTCCGACATCATCACCGTGATCGATGAGATCGCCCGGCAGACCAACCTTCTGGCGCTCAATGCGGCGGTTGAGGCCGCGCGCGCGGGCGACGCCGGTCGTGGCTTTGCGGTCGTGGCGTCGGAGGTGCGCAGCCTGGCGCAGCGCTCCTCGGAGGCGGCCAAGAACATCACCGACCTCATCGCCAAGAGCTCGGACCGCGTGCAAGAGGGCGTCGGCCTCGTCAATCGCGCCGGCACGGCGCTGAGCGAGATCGTCGAGTCGATCAAGCAGGTCGCCGATATCGTCTCCGGCATCGCCGCGGCGAGCGCCGAGCAATCGACCGGGCTTGAACAGATCAACCGGGCGCTGACCGAGATGGACGAGGCTACGCAGCGCAATTCGGCGCTGGTCGAGGAGAATTCCGCCACCGCAAAGACGCTCGAGCAGCAATCGCTCGACATGCAGACGCGCATCGCTTCGTTCAAGCTCGACGCCGGCCATCCGGCGTCATCCGCCAAGCGGCGGAACGCGGCTTAAGCCCGAGCACGGGACCCACGGAATCCAAACAGCCCCGGCCGTAACCGGGGTTGTTTGCTTTGATCGCGTTGCTTACCGAGCCGGGTACTCGCCTGGACAGTGTCTTTACTGGACAGTGTCTTTATTCGGCGCATGGCAGCTGCGGCAAAAGGCCCATAGCTGCTTTAACGTAAATTTACCGGCGGCAAATAGAGCATTGACGGCAACTCGTTGTTAGCTCTGTTGGGGCCGGAAACATTATGCTCAATCGCTTTTCCATCAGTGTCTTGCTGAAATCCGTCATCGCGATCATGGGCGCCGTCGATCGTCGTCATGCTGGCGCTGAGCGCGCGCGAATCCTGGACCCGGCTGCAGACCGCCAACCGGATTTCGGCCGTCGCGAACATCTCGGCCTATATGTTCACCGCGATGAACAGTCTGCGCGTCGACCGCGCGGCGACGTTCCGCGACCTTGTGGCCGACAAGCAATCACGGCAGTCGGACTCGCTGATCAAGGACTGCGCGCGACAAAGAGATGCCGGCCTTGAACAGCATGCTGCCGCTGCTCGCAGCTGCCGATTTTCCCGATCGCGACCGGCGGTCGCCGATCTCGGCGGCCAAGATCAAGCGACTCGCCGACCTTCAACCGCCATCGGCGGCCGCGTTGCTGCAGCCAAAAGCGACGCGGCCGCGCGGGGCTCGGGCAAGACTACAGCAAGCTCGGCACCGCCTTGACCGACGCCCTCGACGCGTGGGGCGCGCAGGCTGGTGAAGTCCATTTCGCTGCAGGATCCTTATGTAGATCAGCTTCTCGAGATCAAGCAGCTCGCCTGGGTCATGCGCAACTCGGCTGGTGAGATGTCTCTGCTTGTATCCAACGGGGTCGGCGGCATCGCGCCGCCACCCGACGCAATGACCACTTACATCACCAATGGCGCCAAGCTCGACACCGCCTGGGCCGCGGTCATCGATATTGCGTCGCGCCTTCCGCCATCGCCCGGATTGACCGCCGCTATCGACAAGGTCAAGCACGACTTCTTCGGCAGCGGGTATCCCGAACAGCGGTTGAAAGTTCTCAAGCAGCTCATCGCCGGCGAGCCGACCGGCTTGACGGTCGAGCAATGGTCGCCGATGTCGGTCGGCAAGCTTTCGCTGGCGCTTGGCGTCGCCACCGCGGCGCTTGATGCTGCCAAAGAGCAAGCCGCCGCCCAATCCTTGACGGCGTGGCACGATTTCTCGTGCAGGTCGCGCTGTTGGTCGCCGCCTGCATGCTTGCCGGCGGCATGATGTTCTTCGTGTCGCGTCACGTGACCGGCCCGCTGGGCGCGATCCGCAGCGCCATGCTCAAGCTCGCCGGCGGCGATTTCGAGGTCGTGCTGCCCGGTCTCGAGCGCAAGGACGAGATCGGCGCGGTGGCTAACGCCGTCGAGCGCTTCAAGGTGCTGGCGGTCGACAAGGCGCGCAACGAAGCAGACGAGGCGATGAAGCGTCAGCAGGCCGAGGCCGAGCGCCAGGCGCAAGTCGCGCGCGTGGAGGCCGAGGCGCAGGCCAAAGTGGCGGCGGAACGCGCCGAGGCGTCCGAAGAGCAGGCGCACGCCTTCCGCACGCTTGGCGAGGCGCTTGGCCGGCTCGCCGACGGCGATTTCACCATCCGCCTCGATGACGATATTCCCGAGGCCTATGCCCAGATCAGGGACGATTTCAATCTCGCGATCGGCCGCCTGCACGAGACCATCCAGGCGGTCGCCGATTCAACCGCCGAAGTCGGCAACGCGGCGATCGAGATCTCGACCGCCACCAACGACCTGTCGCAACGCGTCGAAGAACAGGCGGCGAGCCTCGAAGAGACCTCGTCGTCGATGGAAGAGATTTCTTCGACCGTGAAGACCAATGCGCAGAACGCCCAGCAGGCCAATACGCTGACCAATTCAACCCGCGGCGTTGCCGATCGCGGCGGCAAGGTGGTGGCCGAAGCGGTTACGGCGATGGCGCGGATCGAGGAATCCTCGCGGCAGATTTCCGACATCATCACCGTGATCGATGAGATCGCCCGGCAGACCAACCTCCTGGCGCTCAATGCGGCGGTTGAGGCCGCGCGCGCGGGCGACGCCGGTCGTGGCTTTGCGGTCGTCGCCTCGGAAGTGCGCAGCCTGGCGCAGCGCTCTTCGGAAGCGGCCAAGAACATTACCGACCTCATCGCCAAGAGCTCGGACCGCGTGCAAGAGGGCGTCGGCCTCGTCAATCGCGCCGGCACGGCGTTGAGCGAGATCGTCGACTCGATCAAGCAGGTCGCGGATATCGTCTCCGGCATCGCCGCGGCGAGCGCCGAGCAATCGACCGGGCTTGAACAGATCAACCGGGCGCTGACCGAGATGGACGAGGCTACGCAACGCAATTCGGCGCTGGTCGAGGAGAATTCCGCGACCGCGAAAACGCTCGAGCAGCAATCGCTCGACATGCAGACGCGCATCGCCTCCTTCAAGCTCGACACCGGCCATCCGGCGTCATCCGCCAAGCGGCGGAACGCGGCTTAAGCCCGAGCACGGGACCCACGGAATCCAAACAGCCCCGGCCGGAACCGGGGCTGTTTGTTTTTCACGGATCCGTGCGCTGACGCTCGCTCTTATCGATTGCGCTCTTATTGATTGTTCGGCTGCTCCGGCGCCGCCGGCGTGGCGCTGTCCGGCGCCGGACTAATCGGCGCTGGGGTCGCCGGCGCCGGCGGCGAAAGTGCGAGCGGCGGCGCCATATGCGTCGGTGCGGTGGGCGCCATGTCGTTCGACGCGGTATTGGTGCCGATCGATCCGGACTGGTGCATCAGGCCGAAACCGATGGCAAGGACAGCCACGACCAGGACCGCTGCGGCGATCCAGCCGGTGATGACATTGGCTGGCCGCGCCTCCGGGTTCATCTTGGCGTCGCGGCGGAAGGGGTCCTCCGGGTTGAAGGGATCGAAATCGGGGTTCTGATAGTCGGTCATGAACAGCCTCCATCGATCGTTCGTGCGATAACCGGGAACCGCAGGCGCTGTTCCCGCGTGCTGCGAATATCGGCTCGGCGAAGGCGGCATGCCGGGGAACAATACGCGAGGGAATATCCGGAGTTCCGGACCACCGGATATGACGAACAGGTTCTTGCCGGGAAACGGACAGAGAGAAATGAAAACGAACAACCGGGTGGACAGAAGCGCGCGGCGGCGCGGCGTGGCGGCGATCAGCGGGATGGTTGCCCTGCTGGCCGTGTTGTTGCCGGCTTTGGCGATGCCCGCTATCGGCGAAACCGCAGGCGGCGGAACTTGGACATTCAAGGCGCCTTTGCCGGCGCCGCGCGCGGAAGTCGCCGTAGTCGCGCTTGACGGCAAGCTGCATGCGCTGGGCGGTGCAGTCGGCGGCACCGCCGGGCCGTATCACGACGTCTATGATCCGGCGACCGATCGCTGGCAGCCGGGTACGCCGCTGCCGGCGGGTCGTGACCATCTCGGGGTCGCGGCCGCGGGCGGCAAGATCTACGCATTCGGCGGCTTCGTCGGCTCGGTCCACAAAGGCGCCGGCACCGATGCCTTCGAATACGATCCTGCGACTTCCGCTTGGCGCACGCTGCCACCAATGAAAGGTCCGCGCGGCTCCGCGGGCGCAGCCGTCGTTGATGGCAAAATCCACGTCATCGGCGGCCGCAATCTCGACGGCAAGGTGGTGGCGACGCACGAAGTCTACGATCCGCGAGCCGGCAATCTGCAGTCCGGCGCTTGGAGCGGGGCAGCGCCGCTGCCGGTGGCGCGCGACCACCTGGTCATTATTGCCGTCGATGGAAAAATCCACGCCATCGGCGGCCGCACCGGCAGTCCCATCGATCGCGTCGCGCTGCATGACGTCTACGATCCGGCGACCGATATGTGGACACCAGCCGCACCGCTGCCGACGCCGCGCAGCGGGCTCGCCGGCGCCTATTATCGCGGTATGATTTTGGTGCTCGGCGGAGAACTGCCGCCCGATCATACGTTTCCTGAGAACGAGGCTTACGATGCGAAGACCGATCGCTGGATCACGCTGGCGCCGATGCCGAATGGCCGGCACGGTTTCGGCGGCGCGGCGATCGGCGACAATGCTTATTTCGTCGGCGGCTCGCTCAATCCCGGCGGCGGCGGCATCACCGATCAGCTGATCATGTTCAATTTGCCGCAGTGACGCGCGTCGGGTTCGTGCTCAATCGCTCATGAAAAATTTAGTCATACAAGGACTCTGCCGCGCGAGGCACGGGTAAGATGCTTCGTCCTAAAAGTTATTTTGCGTCTTGGTCGCTACGTTCTTTCCCCCGATGCTGTGAAGGACCTGCCCGCACAATTCGACGACGAATGGAGCAAGAAAGCGCGGCGATTTGTCAGCGTAGGAAGGGTGACAGCTGCTGACGCTGGCACGCGGGCGCAACCGCGGAAAATCGAAGTGGCGCGCTCGGAGAGATTCGAACTCCCGACCCTCAGATTCGAAGTCTGATGCTCTATCCAGCTGAGCTACGAGCGCGGCTGTCCGTGAGGACGGTGCGCACAATAATGGCTTCGCGGCAAAAGTCACCCGTTGGGACGGGACGAAATTTGTGGTTCAAAACATGGGCTTCTGCGGAGTTCCGCGCTTGCGCCGGATCACGCCTTCGTAAAAACTGTCCTGACCCGCCGCCGCATCGCGACGCCGGCGATTTTGATGAAAGTTTTTGCAGGAGGAAGGCAGGAGGAGGAAATGGCCAAGGGAAAACGTGGCCTCGATAAGCGCCACCGCGACAAGAGCGGTAGGATCGAGCGCAAGCACGGCAATACCCGCGTCGGCGCGCTCCGCAAAGAGTATGGTGAGAGCTTCGCCAAAGGCCGCCGCAAAGACATGATGCTGAAAACATTGCTCGAAGAAACCGGCAGCGCGTCGCTGCACGAATATCTGCGGCGTCACCACAAATAGCGGCCATCAGATTCGATACGGGCGGCAGACGCTCGGTCTGCCGCCGCAGGGTTTTCGACGGCTTGCCGCCGCGTCGCGGATTGCTATGCGATCGGTTCGGCTTCGCGCCGCGACGCGGTGTGTTCTTCCGGCGCAATGTCCGCTTGCGCCATGTCCGCATTGCCGTGATGTTGCGTTTCCGCCGGGAGCTGCAGCACTGTTGCGGTCTGGCCGGGCAGGAGCCGCGTCACCATCACCAGGAGACCGCCGGGAAATTCCAGCGCGTCGTGATGCACGTGCGGATCGGCCATATTGATCTGACGAAAGCGGGCGACGCGGTGTTCGACGCGCGCTTTGCCGAACATGCTGAAGGCGCGATCGTAGAGCACGGCATCATCGAAAGCGATCTCGGTGCCGGGCCGCAGGCAGACCGCGACATCGGGTTTTCCGGCCTCGGTAAAGCCGCGCGTGATCGATGTCGTGAAGTCCGTCGAAACCAGCTTGTCGGCAACTTTCGCGGGCCGCGAAGCGATGAGATGCAGACTATAGTCGCACATGGCAGAGGCCCTCCTATGAAGAGCCGCAAATACGGCTGTTCAACACTTGAACACAGGCCTTGGCGAATGGTTCCGTGCCGCGCGCGCCACGCCGCCGGCGGCGCAGGTGTGCCATGCCGGCGGGACCATGCCGTTATGCGGGCGTTCGATTGCAATTGAACGGCAAGGGGCCTAGACCGCCATAAACGCTGCATAATCTCATCGGCGCGGGCGGGATGGACGACGTCACCAAGCAGGCTGGTATTTCCGGCGCCGCGATCACCGCGCCGGCGGAAGCGGTGACCACGCCTGTGACCAAGTCCGTGACCGGGCGCGTCGACAACGCGCCGGCAGGGATCATCATGATGATCCTCGCCACCATATTGTTCGCCGGCGCGTCCGCCGCGAGCAAATGGCTGGTCGCCGAATACCCGGTCGGCGAGGTGCTGTTCCTGCGCTCACTCTCGTCGCTGATCGGCGGCGCCGCGGTGATCCTTCCGGTCACCGGGCTGTCGGTCTATGTGACGCGCCGGCCGCGCGACCACCTTCTGCGCGGATTGTCGCAATCGATCTCGCAATTGGCATTGCTCCTGGCCTTCAGCCTGATGCCGCTTGCCGGCGCGGTTGCGATCAATTTCTCCGCGCCATTGTTTGCGGCGCTGGTATCGATCGTCTGGCTGAAGGAGCCGGCCGGCTTAGTGCGCGGCGCGGCGCTGGTCATCGGTTTCGTCGGCGTGCTGATCGTGACCGATCCCGGCGCCAATTCGCTGACTCTCGGCGCGCTGTTCGCGCTGGTCAATGCCGTGATGTACGGCACCGTCACAGTGGCGGTGCGCGGCATGACGCGGACGGAATCGCCGAATACGCTCGTCATCTGGATGCTGACGGTGCTCGCTTTCTTTCACAGCTTTCTGTTGTTCTTCGGCTGGCGCACGCCGTCGCTGCGCGATGCTGTATTCCTGTTCGGCACCGGCTTCGTCAACGCGGTCGGGCAGTGGTTCTGGACCAAATCGCTGCAGCTTGCGCCGGCGCCTGCGGTGACGCCGTTCTATTATCTGATGCTGGTCTGGGCGCTCGGCTTCGGCTTTCTGCTGTGGGGCGATGTGCCTTCGCCGAGCCTTCTGCTCGGCTCCGGCATCGTCGTTGCCACAGGCCTGTTCTTGTTCCTGCGCGAAGCCCGGCTGCAACAATCGCTGACGGCTGCCGCACGCAGCAGAACGGGTTGAACCGCCGATCGAGCACGGCTCAAGCGCTTGACGACGGCCATGGCGTCACGACGCCACAGGGGCCGGAAGCGCTCCAATTGGCCCTCGGCAACACAAGTGCGGCGGGCTAAGCTTCCCCATAACCCGCCGGGACATGCGGGCGTCGAATAAGACACGTCTGAAAAACGGGCCGGAAAATCAGGTCCGACAAAGACATTGGGGGGTGAGCATGGAACGCCGAGAATTCCTGAAATTCGCGTTGGGCGGCGTGCTTGGCGGCACGGCACTTCCCATGCTGCCGCAAGCGGCTCGCGCGCTCGATTATCCGACGCGGCCGGTGCACATGCTGGTCGGGCAGGCGGCGGGCAGTTCGTCCGACATCAACGCGCGCCTCATCGGCCAATATCTGAGCGAGCACCTCGGCCAGCAATTCGTCATCGATATCAGGCCCGGCGCCACCGGCAATGTCGCCACCGAAGCCGCCGTGCATTCGCCGCCCGACGGCTACACGCTGCTCCTGGTCAATTCGCAGAACACCATCAATCAGGCGATGTTTCCCGATCTGCCGTTCGACTTCATGCGCGATATCGCGCCGATCGCGATCGCTAATCGCGTCGCGCTGATCATGGAAGTGCTGCCGACATTCCCGGCCCAAACCGTTCCGGAATTCATTGCCTATGCCAAGGCCAATCCCGGCAAGATCAACATGGCCTCGGGCGGCGTCGGCGGCCCGCAACACGTCGCCGGCGAATTGTTCAAATACATGGCCGGCGTCAATCTCGTGCACGTGCCTTATCACGGCTCGACGCCGGCGCTGGTCGATCTGTTAGCCGGGCAGGTGCAGGTGATGTTCGATGTCACGCCGTCATCGCTGCCGCATATTCGCGACGGCAAGCTCAAGCCGCTTGCGGTGACCACGCCCGAACGTGTCGATTTTCTGCCTGGCGTCCCGGCGGTGGCGGAGTTTTTGCCCGGCTATGAAGCTTTCGGCTGGATCGGTTTCGGCGCGCCGAAAGATACGCCGGCGCCGATCATCGATCTCCTCAACAAGAGCATCAACGCGGCAGTCGCCGACCCGGTGGTCAGGGGCCACATGACCGATCTCGGTGCCCTCGTCATGCCGCCGAACACGCCTGCCGAATTTGCCAAATTCATCGCCGCCGACACCGAGAAGTGGGTCAAGGTGGTGAAGTTCGCGAACCTCAAGCCCGAATGAGCGTACAATGAAGAGATTTCACCGGCGCAATTTTCTGCGTGCGGCGGCCGGCACTGTTGCGTTGCCCGCGATGTTGCGGCTGGCGCGCGCCGAAGACTTTCCATCGCGCCCCGTCACCATGATCGTGCCGTTCGCTGCTGGCGGCGGTACCGATATCTTTGCCCGCATCCTGGCCGAGGGCATGCGCGGCCCGCTCGGCCAGCCGGTCATCATCGAGAACGTCGCCGGCGCCGGCGGCAGTATCGGGGTTGGGCGTGTGGTTCACGCCTCTCCCGACGGCTACACGGTGAGCATCGGCACCTTGACCACGCATGTGCTCTCCGGCGCGCTTTATCCGTTGCAGTTCGATCTGATCAACGATTTGGCGCCGATCGCCGAGCTCGGCTACGAGCCGCTTTTGATCGCCGCCAAAAATGCGCTGCCGGTGAAGAACCTCAAAGACATGATCGCCTGGCTGAAAGCCAATCCCGACAAGGCGACGGCGGGCATTCCCGGCGCCGGCTCGACGGGAAATCTCGCCGACCTGTCGTTTCAGAAAGCGACCGGGACGAGTTTTCAGTTCGTGCCGTATCGCGGCGACGGCCCCGCGGTGCAGGATCTCGTCGCCGGACAGATCGACATGATGATCGAGCCGTCGTCGAATTTCGTGGCCCAGGTGCAGGCGAAGACAGTCAACGCGCTCGCCGTCACCTCAAAGACCCGCCATCCCGGCATGCCCGACGTGCCGACCGTGGACGAAGCGGGACTACCGGGCTTCTATGTGTCGATCTGGTTTGGACTGTGGGCGCCGAAGGGCACGCCGAAAGATATTTTGGCGAAGCTCAATGCGTCAACCGTTGCGGCGCTTGCCGATCCGGACGTGCAGCAAAAGCTCGGCAAGCTTGGGCAACAAGTGTCGTCGCGCGACCAGCAGACGCCGGACGTGCTTGGCGCGCTGCAGAAATCGGAAGCCGACAAATGGTGGCCGATCATCAAGGCCGCCAATATCAAAGGCGGATGAGAAAAATTCGGCCCTGGGAGGGAGTGAAATCGTGAAACTAGAGCGTCGGCGTTTGTTGCAGCTCGGCGGAGCTGCGGTGCTTGCCCCATTTGCTGCTGCGCGTGCGGACACCGGAGCATCCGACTGGCCGTCGCGCATCGTGAAACTTGAAGTCGGCTTTCCGCCCGGCGGCGGCATGGATTCGGCCGGGCGGATCGTCGCCAACCGTTTGTCCGAACTGATCGGTCAGCAGGTCATCGTCGAGAACCGTCCCGGCGCCGGCGGCCGGATCGCACTCGACGCGCTCGCGCATGCGCCGCCCGACGGTTACACCATGCTGATCACGGCGGGTGCGCCGGCCGTCAGCGGGCTGTTGTTTGCATCGCTGAGCTTCGATCCGGTGCATGATTTTCAGCCGGTGTCGCTGGTCGGCACTTATCCCAACATGCTCGTGGTGCCGAATTCCTCGCCCTACGCCAAACTCGAGGATCTCATCGCTTTTGCCAAGGCCAATCCGGGCAAGGTGAACTGGGCCTCGCCGGGCGTCGGATCGGTGCCGCATCTTGCCGGCGAACTGTTCAAGCGCATGGCCGGGATCGACATCACGCACGTGGCCTATCGCGGCGTCGCCGCGGGCGCCATGACCGATCTGCTCGCCGGGCGGCTCGACGCCATGGTCAACACGACTGGCTCGCTGCTCGGGCCGGTGCAGGCCAAGCAGGTCCGCTGCCTTGCGGTGACCTCGGCCAAACGCTTTCCGATCGCGCCGGCTATTCCAACGGTGGCGGAATCCGGCGTGCCCGGCTACGAAGCCGTGTCGTGGTACGCGCTCTATGTGCCGGCGCACACGCCGCCCGACATCGTCAAGAAGATGAACGCCGGCTGCGTCGCCATGCTCGCCGAGCCGGCGATCAAGGACAAATATGTGACGCTCGGCATTTCCGTCGCAAGCTCGACGCCCGACGAACTTGCCGCCATGAACGTGGCCGACGCCGCGCGCTGGGCGCCGATCATCAAGGCGGAGAACATCCAGGGCGAATAGCTCCGATTGACGAATCGCCGCCTGCGGCCTGTTAATGGGACCGGTCAAATCAGCCCGATTCTAGCCCTGGTTTCATGACGCAAACAGCGAACGCTCCCTTCCAGCCGGCGCCAAATGATGCGCAGGCTCCGGGCACGCCGTCCTTTGACGCCAATTCCCTCGTCGCCGAAGGACTGGCGCTGCATCAGGCTGGCCGATTGGATGCGGCCGCGGCGATCTATCGGCGAGTTCTCGCCGCTGCGCCCGACCATTTCGACAGTCTGCATCTGCTCGGCGTCATTTTTTATCAATGCGGCCATCAGATGCAGGCGCTGCAGCACATCGACGCCGCGCTCAAGATCAGTCCGGACAATGTCTTTGCCCTGAACAATCGCGGCATCGTGCTCAATGCGCTCAAGCGTTATGATGACGCGCTGAAAAGCTACGATCGCGTGCTCGCGCTCAAGCCCGATTATGCCGACGCCTGGCTCAATCGCGGTAACGCGCTGCAGGAGCGCAAGCAGTTTGTCGAAGCACTGGCGAACTATGACCGCGCGCTGGCGCTGCGGCCGGATTATGCCGACGCGCTGTCGAACCGCGGTAATGCCTTGAATGCGCTCGGACGCTTGGAAGAGGCGCTGGCGAGCTACGACCGCGCGCTCACGGCGCAGCCGAACCATGCCGAAGCGCTGTCGAACAGAGGCAATGCACTCAAGGATTTGAAGCGCTTTGCCGCGGCGCTGCAAAGCTATGACCGGGCGCTTGCGGCGCGGCCCCATTATGTCGACGCGCTGTCCAATCGCGCCGTGGTACTCTGCGAATTGAAGCGTTGCGAGGAGGCGCTTGTCAGCTGCGATCGCGCGCTTGAGCTGCGGTCCGATTTTGCCGAGGCGCATTCCAACCGCGGCAACGCGCTGCATGCGCTCGAGCGCTACGAGGATGCGGTGGCAAGCTACGACCGGGCGCTCGCGCTGCGGCCGGATTTTGCCGAGGCGCGCGCCAATCGCGGCGGCGCGCTGCATGCCTTGCGGCGGCTGGATGAGGCGCTTGCGGATTACGACCGCGCGCTGGCGCTGCCGCCGGAGCGCGCCGAGGTGCATTATAACCGTGGCAATGTGCTGCACGCGCTCAAGCGCTTTGACGATGCGCTCCAAAGCTACGACCGGGCACTTGAGCTGCGGCCGGATTATGCCGACGCGCTCGCCAATCGCGGCGTCACGTTGCAGGACTTGCAGCGCTTCGACGAGGCGCTTACCCATTACCAGCGCGCGCAGGCGGGGCGGCCGGATTTCGCCGATGCGCATTATAACGAGGCGTTGTGTCGCCTGCTCACCGGCGATCTCGGGCGCGGTTTTGAGAAACACGAATGGCGCTGGGAGACCGAGCAGCATCGCGGTTTCAGGCGCGACTTTGCGCAGCCGCTGTGGACCGGTTCGGACGACATTGCCGGCAAGACCATTCTGCTGCATGCCGAGCAGGGCTTTGGCGACACGATCCAGTTCTGCCGTTATGCGCCGCAAGTTGCCGCGCGTGGGGTACGCGTGGTTCTTGAAGTGCAAGAGTCGTTGTGCGGGCTCATGGCGACGCTGCCCGGCATCGCGCAGGTTATCGGCCGCGGCGAGACGCTGCCGGACTTCGATCTGCATTGCCCCATGCTCAGCCTGCCGAAGGCCTTTGCGACCGAGCTTGCGACGATCCCGGGTGCGACGCCTTATCTGCACGCGGCGGCGGAGGGAATAGCGCATTGGAACGAACGGCTCGGTGTCAAAGATCGCCCGCGCATTGGATTGGCCTGGTCCGGCCGGCCGACGCACAAGAACGATCACAACCGGTCGATCGCGCTTGCAGCTTTCCTTGAAATCTTGGCCGGCGTGAACGCGACCGCTGTCAGCGTGCAGCGCGATGTCCGCGGCGCCGATGCGGATATATTGCGCCAGCGCTCGGATATCATTCACTGCGGCGAAGAACTAAAGGATTTCGCCGACACCGCGGCTTTGATCGGCAATCTCGATCTCGTCGTTGCGGTGGACACCAGCGTCGCCCATCTCGCCGGTGCGCTCGGCAAGCCGATCTGGGTGTTGTTGCCCTTCGTTCCCGATTGGCGCTGGCTTTTGAATCGCGAAGACAGCCCCTGGTATCCGACAGCGCGCTTGTTTCGGCAGGACGAGAGCCGCCGTTGGGACGGCGTCATCGGGCGCGTGAACGCGGCGCTGCGCGGGTGAAGACGGCACTATACAGTCGCGTCAACAGTGCAGTTTAGGCAGGGCCGGCTTCGCTCGCGCCGCCTCAATGATAGTGACACGGCGATGTAGAGCTTCGTGGCATCTCAAAGTTTAACGGCGGTGGCGGCTCCTCATTTGAATGAGGCTCGTCCTCATAAAAGTGATTGAAGTTTAGACACTTCTGACGCAAGTGCCACTCAACCTCTACGTCTGTCCAACAATCCTGTTTTTTAGAAATTTGACTACGAAACTCATTCGCGGCGTCTCGTAAGCAGGCATTGAATTTGTACCGCGCGCGAGCATGCCGCTTACCAAAGGCGGAGAATTCGCTGATGTGTACTTCCGAAAGGCATTGCCCCTCTGGCGCAGCAAAAGACAAAACGGATCCTGCTTCTTCCCCAGGAGGGGGGTAATACATGTAGGCTTCAGAACCGACATCTGTCTTTCTCATGTGATGAATATTGGGAAAATAAGAAGTGATGTCTCTCAACGTAATGCATGTGAACGCGGAAACACCATAAAATATCATTGTTGATTTAGTGTCGTCTTTTGCTGAATCAAATTCTATGGGAGAGAGGTCTTCGGTGGGGAGTCCATGGCGCTCCGAGTAATAGTACTTGAAATAAATGGACTTGCCATCTGATGGAGGATTCCAGGCTAACGTACCCTGAAACCACGTCGGTTTACTGGGTATATAGTCGATACGCTCGAATGATTTCGCAAATGCCTCGGCGTATGAAGGCGAGGTGTTCGTCAGGGTCTTCTCAAAACTCACACCAAGCATATTCCCCACTTTGTCAGCATCATTTAAACCGTGGGTGTCGGCCAGTGCTTTCAATAAATCCAAAAACCATACTTGACGCCCGACGTCTGGCGGCATGCTGAAGTTATTTGAATCCGAATGGGCTGTCTTCGCGACGAATAAGCCAAACGCCATTATCGATATAAATACGGCAATAAATTTCATCAGGCGCATCCCATAGCTCGTCTTATGAAAGCGATATCGCTGCGCCTCTCTGAATACGGCGCTGCTCTAATACACCACCACGCTGCGGATGCTCTTGCCGGCGTGCATGAGATCGAACGCCTTGTTGATGTCGGCAAGCGGCATCGTGTGGGTGATCATCGGGTCGATCTCGATCTTGCCGTCCATGTACCAGTCGACGATCTTGGGCACATCGGTGCGGCCGCGGGCGCCGCCGAAGGCGCTGCCGCGCCAGACGCGTCCGGTGACGAGCTGGAACGGCCGCGTCGCGATTTCCTGGCCCGAGCCGGCGACGCCGATGATGATGCTTTCGCCCCAGCCGCGATGGCAGCATTCGAGCGCGATGCGCATCAGTTTGATATTACCGACGCATTCGAACGTGTAATCGGCGCCGCCGATTTGGTCGTCGCCGCTCTTGGTCATGTTGACGAGATAAGGGACGAGATCGCCGCCGACTTCGGCCGGATTGACGAAATGCGTCATGCCGAAGCGTTCGCCCCAGTCTTTCTTGTCGGGGTTGAGATCGACGCCGATGATCATGTCGGCGCCGGCAAGTTTCAGGCCCTGAATGACATTGAGCCCGATGCCGCCGAGCCCGAACACGATGCATTTGGCGCCGGGCTCGACCTTCGCGGTGTTGATCACCGCGCCGATGCCGGTGGTGACGCCGCAGCCGATATAGCAGACCTTGTCGAACGGCGCGTCGGGACGGATTTTTGCCACCGCGATGTCCGGCAGCACGGTGAAATTGGCGAAGGTCGAGCACCCCATATAGTGGTGGATTTTCTGCCCGCCGAGCGAAAAGCGCGAGGTGCCGTCGGGCATCACGCCTTGGCCCTGCGTGGCGCGGATCGCGGTGCACAGATTGGTCTTGCGCGACAGGCAGGACGGGCAGTTGCGGCATTCCGGCGTATAAAGCGGAATGACATGGTCGCCTTTTTTGACCGAGGTCACGCCCGGACCGGTATCGACAACCACGCCCGCGCCTTCATGCCCCAGGATCGCCGGAAACAAGCCTTCCGGATCGGCGCCCGACAGCGTGAACTCATCTGTGTGGCAGATGCCGGTCGCCTTGATCTCGACCAGCACTTCGCCGGCGCGCGGGCCTTCGAGCTGCACCGTGGTCACTTCAAGCGGTTTGCCGGGGGCGGTTGCCACGGCGGCGCGAACGTCCATGATTGTCCTCGGTCGTTGAGTAGCGAAAATGCTGGCGAACGATACATGCAATGGCGAGAAATGGGGAGGAGGCAATGCCTGATCTGCCGGAGCCGCGGCTTGAATTCATTTTCGCGGCCGACGTCACGGTCGAAGCGCCGCTCGATTTCGGCGACATCGGCAAAGGCCGCCGCCGCGTCGTGCCGATCACCGGCGGCGAATTTTCCGGGCCCACGATGCGCGGCACGGTTCTCGGCGGCGGCGCCGATTGGCAGATCATCCGCGGCGATGGGGTGGCCGAACTCGAGGCGCGCTACACGCTGCGCACAGACGACGGTGCGCTGATCCATGTCCGCAACGTGGCGCTACGCCATGGCCCGCCCGCGGTGATGGCAGATTTGGCGGCGGCCCGGCCGGTCGCGCCCGGCAGTTATTATTTTCGCGGCGCGACATTCTTCGAGACCAGCGCTACGCAATATGCTTGGCTGACCAGGCATATCGTGGTCTGTACCGGACATCGCGAACCGGATCTGGTGAAGATCGCGTTTTATCGAATTGAGTGAACCTTTTCGGCCGTCATGCGACTAACAAGCGGCGCGTCATAGTCGCGTCATTTCAGTTGGTGAAGGATCTCGTCAGTCAGTCGCGTCAATCTCGCGCGTCAATCTCGGCTTCGCCGGCAAAAGAAGACAGGGCAGGGTAATCCCATGGATGCGGTGATCTGGACACTTTACGCCATCTTTCTTTTCTTCGTTCTGTCGCTCGTGCTCGGAAGCTTCTTCACCGTCAGCACCGCCCAAGTCGCGGTCATCACGCGCTTTGGAAAATTTCTTCGCGCCGCCGAGCCCGGCCTGAATTGGAAATGGCCGATCATCGACACCATCGCCGGCAAAGTGAGCCTGCGGGTCAATCAGATCAACCTGACGATGGAAACCAAGACCAGGGACAACGTCTTCGTGACGATACCGATTTCGGTGCAAAACAAGGTTCGCCCCGACAAGGTCTTCGATGCCTTCTACAAGCTGTCCAATCCGGTCGAGCAGATTCAATCCTATGTCGAGCAGGTCATCCTCGGCCATGTGCCCGGCATGACGCTCGACGAGGTCTTCGCCAGCCAATCCGGCATTGCCGCCGCGGTGAAGCAGGAGCTCGACGCCGACATGGCCGGCTTCGGCTATGAGATCGTCAACGTGCTGGTCACCGACATCGTCCCCGACGCCAAGGTGAAGTCGGCGATGAACGACATCAACGCGGCGCAGCGCGAACAGGTCGCCGCCGCGGCCCGCGGCGAAGCCGAGAAAATCCTTGTGGTGAAGAAGGCCGAAGCCGAAGCCGAGAGCAAGGCGCTGCAAGGGCAGGGCATCGCCAACCAGCGGAAGGCGATCATCGAGGGGCTGCGCGGCTCGATCGAGCAATTTCAGAAATCAATCGGCGGCGCATCGACCTCCGAAGTCATGCAACTGGTCCTGGTCACGCAATATTTCGACACGATCAAGTCGATCGGCGAGCTGGACAAGACCAATACGCTGTTCCTGTCGCATTCGCCGGGAGCCGTGCGCGACATCTCCGATCAGATCATGCAATCCATGCTGGTGGCCGAAAGGGCGGCCGCGAAATAGGACTGCCGCGAAAGCCGCCTCCAGGCCCACTTCCATCCGGCTTAGCGTTGCCGATACAATCCGCGCCCCGGCTGGGCCGGGGCCGGATTTACTGAGCGTATTCTCAGGCGCAAGCGGCCGGCTTGCCACGCTCGGCAAATATGAAACAGTGGTCAAATGCTCAGAATCACGTCCTCTTTTGCCCTCGTGTGCGTCTTGCTGGCGCCGTTAACCGCGGTCGCGGCAACCGCGCCGCAATCGGCTTCCTCCGATGCGCGTACTGTTGGTCCCGCCGATCAAGGCCCGCAGCGCTACGCGCAAAATGCGGTTCGCACCCAGCCGTCGGCGGCACCCAAATACCCCCAGGTGCAAGGGCCGCCGCAAGTGTATTTGCTCCGCGGCCTCCTCAACGTGTTTTCGCTCGGCATGGACGATCTCGCCGGCAAGCTTCAGGCTGACGGCATCTCGGCGACCGTCATGAACCACGCCGATTCCGACTATGTCGCCAGCCGGATCATGACGACCTACAATTCGGGCGATCACGGTCCGATCGTGTTGATCGGTCATTCGCTCGGCGCTGATGCGGTGGCCGACATCGCCAATACGCTGGCGCACTACAACATCCCGGTTGCGGTTCTGGTGCTGTACGACGGCACCGAACCGCACCAGATTCCGCCGACCGTCGCCACCGCGATCAACTACACCCGCCATTTCATGATCACGCCTTGGCCCGGGTCACGCGGCATCGTGCAGAATGTCGATCTCAGCGGCGATCCGGCGATCGACCATCTCAACATCGACACCACGCCGTCGTTGCAACAGCAGACGCTGAATTACGTGTTGCAGGCCATGTCGCCCCAGGCGCAGCGTCCGCCGGTGACGCGCCGGCAGTGAGCGCGGAGATAAAGCTAGTCGAGCTTGATGTTGGCCGCGTCGATCACTTTTTTCCACTTCTCGGACTCGCGCCGCATCATGTCGGCAAAGTCTTTCGGATCGCTGACGATCGAATAGATAAAGCTGGGCGCCAGCACCTTTTGCTGGAACGCCGTGTCGTTGAAGGCCGCGACGACATCGTTGTTGATTTTAGCGATGACGTCCGGCGGCGTGCCTTTCGGCGCCACTAGGCCGTACCAGGAGCCGGTCTCAAAACCCTGCAAGCCGCTCTCGGTCATTGTCGGCGTGTCCGGAAACTCCTTCAGGCGCTCCTTGCTGCCTATCGCAAGGACCTTCAGCAAGCCGGCCTTCCAGGGCTGCGCAACCAGGCCGATGCTGACGGTCATGAATTGAATATGGCCGCCCATCAGGTCGTTGATGGCGGGCGTCGCGCCGCCATAGTGGACCGGCGTGAATTGCGCCTGCGTCATCATCTGGATCATTTCGACGTTCAAGTGGCCGCTCGAGCCGATGCCGAAGGTCCCGTAATTCAGCGCACCCGGCTGCTTGCGTCCGTAAGCGATAAGGTCAGCGACGCTGTTCACCGGCACGCTGGGATGGACCACAAGAGCCTGCGGACTGACGCCGAGGCCGGTAATGGGCGCGAAGTCATCGAGCGTATATTTCTTCTCGCGATAGAGGTGCGGGGCCATCACGAAGGTGGCGTCGGCGCTGACCATAAGCGTGGTGCCGTCCGGCGGCGCATGCATCACATATTCGGCGCCGATCTGCGAATTGCCGCCGGGCCGGTTTTCAACGATGACCGGCTGGTCCCAGCGGTCGGTCAGCTGTTGGGCGAGCGCGCGGGCGAGAATGTCGGTAATGCCGCCGGCTGCAAACGGCACAATGATGCGTACGGGTCTGTCGGGATAGGCGGGTTTGTCGGGATAGATCTGTGCGGTGGCCGACAGGTCGAGCAAGAGCAGCAGTGCGACGACGCGCGCAACAATTCCGAAAAGTGCCACCTCGAACAATCTCCCGATACGAAATTCAATTTATCTCCGCATTACACCTGTGAAACCGCAGGCGTGCAACGGCCGGTAACGCTACGCTAGTTCTTCTCCGGCAAGATCACGATCTGCGTTTGCGTCACCAGCGCGCAGAGCTTGCCGTCGCTGCGGGTGATGCGGGTCTGCCAGACCATGGTGGTGCGGCCCTTATGCAGCGCCGTGCATTCGGCATAAGCGGTGTCGCCGGCCGGCACCACGGCGAAGAAATTGGTCTTGCTCTCGATGGTCGCGGTGCGTCCGCCTTGCGGCAGGCTTGCCATGGTGGCGGTGCCGCCGAGATTGTCTGCCAGCGCCATCACCGCGCCGCCATGCAGCGTGCCGTTGCGGTTGGTCAGATCCTCGCGGGCGGTGAGCTCGGCCGTGATCTTGTCCGGTGAAACATGGGTGATCTTGATGCCGAGAAAATCGGCAAAGGGCGGCTGCAAATCGGCGTCGGGATTCATTATCACTCCGTCGTCATGCCCACGAACAGCCCGTCGAAGAATGGCGTCGCTTTGCTGGCCTATGTCGCGGGCATCCACGACTTCATAGCAGAGCCTCTCGAAGACGTGGATGGCCGGGACAAGCCCGGCCATGACGATGCTGGAATTAGCTTCGCTGGGATTACCGCGGCTGCGGCACGACGCGAATATAAGGCTTCGGCGTCTTCCAGCCCTGGGGATAGAGCTTCTTGGCCTCGTCGTCGCTGACCGCGCCGGTGAGGATCACGTCTTCGCCCTGTTTCCAATTGGCCGGCGTCGCCACGCGATGCTTGGCATTGAGCTGCAGCGAGTCGATGACGCGGAGCACCTCGTCGAAATTGCGGCCGGTGGTCATCGGATAGACCAGCACGAGCTTGACCTTCTTATCTGGCCCGATGACGAAGACATTGCGCACGGTTTGATTATCGGCCGGCGTGCGGCCTTCCGACGTTCCGCCCGTTGAAGCCGGCAGCATGCCGTAGAGCTTCGAGATTTTCAGATCGGTATCGCCGATCATCGGATAATTCGGCGCAAAGCCGACCACGTCTTTGATGTCGGCGGCCCACTTCTTGTGGTTATCTACCGGATCGACGGACAGGCCGACGATCTTGACATTGCGCTTGTCGAATTCCGGCTTCAGCCGCGCCATGGTGCCGAGTTCGGTGGTGCAGACCGGGGTGAAGTCCTTGGGATGCGAGAACAGCACGGCCCAATGGTCGCCGATCCAGTCGTGAAAACGGATTTTACCCTCGGTTGTCTCGGCTTCGAAATCCGGGGCGGTGTCGCCAATCTGAAGCGCCATGGATACCTCCAACTGGGCTGATGTCTTAAATCGATGTCTTTACGGGATTGTCCGGCTAATGCGATTGCTACCATTACATACGGTCGCCGCGCCGCCATAGCCAGGGGCCGCGGCGGTAATATTGCTTTGATTTGAAAGAACAATCCGGCCGAAACAGGCTTTCTGGCGGAAAAATCCTCTGCGGCTTCTGGTTTCCGGGTCAAAGATTTTCCCAACCATTTTTGCCGATTTTGGCGGCTGGCGGCCGATCCTGCCGAAACAATAGCCGGGCATTAACCGCCATGCCGTTAGATTGCCCTATCTCCGCCCTTGCCGAGCCACCCTCGCGGGGGAGCGTTGAAAGTGAACCTTTCGGGATTCTCCGGCGACTTAAATGGAACCGGGTCCGACTGGTCGGGTTTGAGTCTTGTACTGGAGGCGTAACAACAATGGCGCTCGAACAACGCCCCGATATCGAAACTCTCGCCTTGGCGATCGCGCGGTCACCGATCGTTGTTGCTCGCGCTTGGGCCCAAATGCGCTTGCAAAAATGCGCGCAACAACCTTCGCGCGCGCGCTTGTTTGACGACTTCCCGGCCGGCTTCGAGGATGCCGACCTCGCGATCCTGCGCTGGATCGCCGAGGAGGGGCGGCGCGTCGGCCGCACCCTCGTCAGGATCTAACTTCCCACAATCTGTCTGGTTGAACGTAAGCGCGGCTTCACGCCGAGCGATCCAGCTACTGCGTGGCGTTCGGCAGCGCCGTTGCCGTCAGGCCCACCGTGCGGCCAGGAAAGCCCGCCGCATCGAAGTAGCGCGTCGTTCCGACCGTCTGCATGTCGAGCACGGTGACGAGGCCGTTGGCCGCCGGCTCCGACGTCACCACCCGGCTGCTCACCGGGGGGACCGTGCCGTTCGGCAGCGTTTCCAAAAGCACGCGGCCGACCAGCACGCCCTTGTCGTGAACGTCGAGCTGCATGAGCTGCGCGATGGTGCGGCCGAGATCGGCATTGCTGGCCGGCGCCGGATCGACGAATTTCGATTTGAAGTCCGGTCCTTGCATGGCCATGAAATTCCAGGTGTCGCCGCGGCTGAACGAGCCGTGCATGCCCTGGCCTTGCTGCAGCACCGTATCCGCAATCTCGACAGTGCACCGCACCGGCTCGCCGCAGACCGTGTCGAAGGAGCGGAAATTGACCGCGATCGCCGGGTGCGGGGTGATGGCGCTGCCCTCGAGCGCGATGTCGTCGAGCGACAAAGTGCCGGGGAATTTGCCGAGCTTTAAATCGACGAACAGCCCGCTGACATAGTCCTGCGCCATCAGCGCATCGATGACGCGCTTGGCCAGCGCCCTGTCGCCGTCGGGGATGTAGACGAGATCCGAGCCGCCATTGGCTGCGACGACCACTTTCGGATTGTCCTTGTCGCCGCCGATCAGGCCGTTGCCGTACTTGGTGTGCGCCCCCTCGGTGATGGTCTTGTAACCGTCGTCGGGATCGATCAGCGGCATGTTCAGCGCATGCGCTAGGTCAAGCGCGACAAAGCCGAGCGGCAAATGGCCTTCCGGCGTGTCGGCGAATTTCTCTTTCACGGCGGAACTGGTCTGGCTCTCTTTGCCGATGGTCGAAAAGCCGTGGTCGGCGGTGGTGATGATGTCGGTGGTGTCGAGCAGGCCGAGATCGCTCAACGCCTGGCGGATGCGGGCGAGGTCGTCGTCGGCATTATGGATCGCCGCGAGCGAGGTCGGCCCGTTGATGCCAGGCACCAGCGTGTTGAGGCTGTCGCCCTGATTGTGCTGGCTGCCGTCGGGATCGCGCGACCAGAACACCAGCACGAACGGCTTGTTGCGGTCCTTGAACAGCGGCAGCACCGCCTTCGATGCGACGGCCGCGAAGTAATCCTGCTGCACGACATTGGCGACCGTCGTGCCGGGCGTGGTCATATTGCCGGGATTGCCGTTGGCGCCGCGGCCGGGCGCCGCGACCGGCAGGCTTGCCGCCTGCAGCCGCTGCGTCAGATCCGCCGACAGCGGAATGCCTTTGGGCGTGCCGGTGGCATCGTCGACGATGATGGTCTGCTCGCCGGAACGTTCGGTCGGGTCGAAGATCAGCACCGGGCCGATCTTGCCGATCGAGGCGGTGCTGTAGCCCTTGTCGCGGGCAAGCTTGAGGATCGTCGCCTCGTCGAGATAATTCCCGGCAAAGTGTGCGTCGACGTCGCCGAGCACGACGTCGTTCTCAAGAAACGGCGTCGAACTGTTGTTGGCGCCCGGCACCGGGAAGCCGGCATAGATCGTGTTGGAAAAATCGCCGGTATCGCCGAGCGCATGGCCGGTCGCCATGCCCGAAGCGTTGGCCGTGGTGAAGGTCGGAAACAGCGAATGGCTGTTGCGCAGGCTCACGCCGTCGCGCGCGATCCCGGCCATGGTCGGCGCGGTCGTGTCGTCGACCATGCGGGAGCGCAGGCCGTCGGCAACGAACAGCACGACGTTGTGCGGCTGCGGCGCGGGGGTTTGCGCAAACGCGGTCGTCCCCAAGATTCCCAACACAGGCTGCAGGACGACTAGCTGCAGGATTGCCGTACCGAGAAGAAGTGACGGTCGCATGGGACTGCTCCGGGCAAAGGGGGCGGAAAAGGGGGCGCCGTCTTTTCACCCCGCTAGATGACGCTTGTGTGACCGGCGCACGGCGGGAGGATTAATGGCTGTGGTCAGCCAGGGAATGGCCGGCTGCGAGCGTCTTTATATCCCGTCGAAAGGCCGAAGGATCCCGACTTTGGCGAGGGATGCGATGCCGGCTGCGCCGCGCATTGCGGGATAAAAAAGGGCGGCCCGGTTAGGGCCGCCCAAGTACGCTAGTTTGGGTCCGCACGACAGGAGTAGCCCGGACCCGGGCTTGCGAGCGGCCATCAAAGCTCGCAAGCGAAGTGGAGTACTGGGGCGATTGCTCGCCCCAGCTTTTTCATTCGCCTTCGGTGCCGATCGCGTAGGCGGTTTCGCCATGGACCGCGTCGTCGCCGACCTTCAGCGTCGCTTCGTCCATACGCAGCGGGACGATGAAGCTGATCACCTTGAGGATGATGAAGGTCAGGATGACGTTATACACGATGATGAAGGCAGCACCGTAAACCTGCAGCAGGAGTTGCTGCGGGTTGCCGTAAAGCAGGCCGGTGATGTTCACGCCGGGCGCATCCTTGTCGGTGCCGATATACACAAGCATGTCCGGATTGGCGAGTACGCCGGTCAATAGACCGCCGCAGACCGCCGCCACGCCGTGCGTGGAGAACACGCCGAGCACGTCGTCCACCTTCGCCATGAAGCCGAGCTTCTGGAACTTGTTCATCGACAGCCACGGGATGATGCCCGCAACCACACCGATGACGATCGCGCCGAGGCCGTCGACATAACCGGCGGCAGGCGTGATGGCGACGAGGCCGGCGATCATGCCGTTGACGGCGCCGAGAACCGACGGCTTGCCATAGGCCATCTTGTCCATCAGCGACCAGACGATGAGCGCCACCGCGGTCGCGGTGTTGGTGTTGAGCACGGCCGCGCCGGCGTCAGCATTGGCGAAGTAGGGGTCGCCGCCGTTGAAGCCGTTCCAGCCCAGCCACAGGATGCCGGCACCGACGAGGGTGATCAGCAGGCTGTTGGGCGGGAATTGGTCGCGGTCGGCCTGGAGACGCGGGCCGACGAGAGCGGCAGCCACGAAACCGGACGATGCTGCGGCCAGATGGATGACGTAGCCGCCGGAGAAGTCGGCCACACCCAAGCCGGCGAGCCAGCCGCCGCCCCAGAGGCTGAACGCGCCCACGGTGTAGACCAGAGTCATCCAAACCGGGCAGAAGATCATCCAGGCCGTGAAGCTCATACGGCCGAGAACCGAACCCGCCAGAATGATGACCGTGATCGCCGCGAACACGAACTGGAAGTAGATGAGCGTAGACATCGGAAAGGCCATCGGCGGCATACCGGCTGCTGCGGCCGGGATAGTCGCCTGACCTAAAGTGAACGAAGCCGATGTCGCTAAACCTGGCGTGCCGAGAAAACCCTGACCCATGAACGACAGCCATTGCTGCCCGAACGCCATGTTGTAGTCGAAGAGAACCCAGACGATAAGAACCGACGCAAAAGCGTACATCGACATAAAAGCGGAGTTGATTGCCCACTTTTTCTTGACGATGCCGCCGTAGAGGACTGTGAGGCCGGGAATGCTTTGCAACGCAACGAAAGTACCTGCTGCGAGCTGCCAAGCATTATCACCGGTATCCAGCCATTGTGGTGATGGTACGAGTGCCATGTGCCTTCCCCCAAAAAGCCCGATCTGCGCCGGGGGCGCACGGGCGAACGATTGATCGTTCGCAAATCTTATGCCAGTTAATCCGACACAACCTGGCTACATTTTCCCTGACGCTCCAGGCCGAATGGGGCAAGGTATGACTATAAATTCTGCACTATGATCACAAAATGGGCAGGAAAATGCTGATAGCACCGAAGGCAACTAGGCCACTGATGGTCATTGGTGGGGCATTGGCCCTGATCCTTGCCGCCCCCGTAACTAGCCACGCGCAGCATGGCGCAAAGGCCGTGGCCTGCACCAATAATGCGAGCGGCGCGAGTTGGCAGATCAATATCGACTACGATAACAGCACCGTGGATGCCGTCCCGGCGAGCATCGGCGCCGACCAGATTTCGTGGCACACGACGGATGGACAGTTCTTCAAGCTTGATCGCAAATCCGGCGACCTTACGGTGGTCCTGGCATCAAGCACCGGCGGTTTCTTTGTCTATGATCGTTGCAAGTTGGGCGAATGAACGCGCGGATGCGGGCTTAGACTCCGCCGCCTGGCGGTATCCATCGTCGCATCCTCGATTGCATCCTCCGTCGCCGTCCGGCGTGAGTGGTGCTTGCGGCGGCGTTCATGGCTGAGCGGCTATTGTCCCCCGTCAAGGCGACCGTCGGCTTTGCTTCTGAGACGGGGCCGCGTGAGCGCAACGAGGATTTCGGCGGCGCGGTGTTCGGTTATGAGTTGCCGAAGCCCCGCCGCGATATCGTCGCCGCGGTCGCCGACGGCATCGGCGGCGCCAGAGGCGGGCGGGTGGCTTCCGAAACCGCGGTGCGCGGCTTTCTCGACGGCTTCTGCGATATGCCCGAGACCATGGAAGTGCGCCGCGCCGCGGCCGCCGTTCTCAATTCGCTCAACAACTGGATTTATGCGCTCGCCAAGCGCGACAGCAAGCTCACCGGCATGGGCTGCACCTTCACCGCGCTCGTGCTGCGCGGGCGCATCGCGCATGTCGTTCATGTCGGCGACTCGCGCGCCTATCGGCTGCGCGGCAATCGCCTGGCGCTCTTGACCACCGACCACGTGCGCGAAAGCACCGGCTCGAGCCGATCGAACATTCTCAATCGCGCGCTCGGCGTGGAAGCCGAGTTGCGGCTCGACTATGCCGCCCAGCCGGTGGCGCTGCACGACCGCTTCTTATTGTGCAGCGACGGCGTGCACGCCTATCTGACGCCGGATCATATCGCCGACATTCTGCGCCAGCGTTCCGCCTCCGACGACACTGCGCGCGCCCTCGTCGCCGCAGCGCTGCAATCGGGAGGCAGCACCGACAATTGCACCGCGCTCGTCGTCGACGTGGTCGATCTGCCGACGGCCGAAACCGCCGAAGTCGGCGCCGATATCATGCAGCTGCCGCTGATCCCGACGCCGATCGACGGCCAGACCGTCGATGGCTTCGTGCTCAAAGTGCTGATGTCGGACGGCCGCTATACCCGCCTGTTCGGCGCTTTCGACGAGGTCGAAGGCGGCGAAGTGGCGCTGAAATTTCCCAAGCCTCAAGTCGCCGCGGTCGCCACTTATCATGCCGCCTTCGCGCGCGAAGCCTGGGTCGGCGCGCGCATCAACAGTCCCTATGTCGGGCGCGTCATCGAATTGCCGCCGGCGCGGCAGACCTGCCTCTACACCGTGATGCCGCTCTATCAGGGCGAGTTGTTGTCGACGCGGCTGGCGCGGCGGCCGCTGATCGGGCTGGAAGAGGGCCGCAATGTCGCGATCAAGCTCGCGCGCGGGGTGGCGGCTTTACACCGCGCCGGCATCATTCATCGCGACATCAAGCCGGACAATATCATTCTCGAGGCCGAGGGCTCGCTCAAACTGATCGATCTCGGCGTCGTGCGCGTGCCGGGGCTCGAGGATTTTCCGGCCGAGGATATTCCGGGCACGCTCGCTTATATGGCGCCGGAAATGTTCGCCGACGAAAAGGGCAACGAACAGACCGATATTTACGCGCTCGGCGTCACTATGTTTCGCGCCTTCACCGGTGAATTTCCCTACGGCAATCTCGATGCGGTGAGCCCGTCGCGAAAGAGCCGGCCGACCCCGCTCGGCGAATTGCGTCCCGATTTGCCGGCATGGCTGCAGGAAGTTCTCGGCCGGACGATTGCGCTCGATCCGGCGCAGCGCTTTCGCGACGTCACCGAATTTGCTGTCGAGATGGAAGCGGGTCCCGCGCGGGCGTCGATCGGCGTGCGGCGGCCGCAGACGCTCTATGAGCGGCAACCGGTACGATTCTGGCAAGGCGTAGCCGCGATCCTCGCGCTCGCCGTCATGTTCTTATTGTGGCGGCAGCACTGAGGCCCGCAATGTAGGTCTTTGCTCTATCATGTGAGGTTGGACGATGCGGATCTTTGGTTTTGTCTTTGCGCTGCTCGCTTTCGCCGTCACTCAGGCTCAAGCACAGGACGACTATCCGACGCGGCCGATCCGCATTCTGGTGCCTTATGCGCCCGGCGGCATTTCCGATATCGCCGCGCGGCTGGTGGGCGGCAAGCTCACCGATGCTTTCGGCCAGCAGGTCATCGTCGAGAACCGGCCCGGCGGCAACGGCTTCATCGCGGTCGCGGACGCGGCGAAATCGGCGCCGGACGGCTATACGCTGGTGATGGTGACTGTCGGCGACGTCGCGATCAATCCGGCTTTGTTCAAGGATATGCCCTATGACGTCGATCGCGATCTGGTGCCGATCACCGCCGTCAGCGATGCGCCGGTTGTGCTCGCGGCGAACGGCAATACGCCGTACAAGACGCTTGCGGACGTGATCGCGGCCGCCAAAACCAAGCCGGACGCGCTGAGCGTGTCGAGCCCCGGCTATGGCACCGTCAACCAGCTGATTTTGGAATCCATCGCGCTCAATACCGGCACCAAATTTGTGCATGTTCCGTACAAAGGCGGGGCGCCGGCGGCGCAGGCGCTGGTGGCCGGCGACGTGCCGCTTGGAGTGCTGGCGAGTTCGTCGGCGGCGCCCTACGTGCCGACCGGTCAGATCCGTGTGCTGGGGGTCGGCTCAATCGCGCGCTCGCCGCTCAATCCGGAATGGCCGACGCTCAAGGAGCAGGGTGCCGGCGACATTAATGCGTCGAACTGGACCGCGCTTCTCGCGCCGAAGGGAGTGCCGCAGCCGATCATCGACAAGCTCAATGCCAAAGTGGGCGAGATCCTCGCCATGCCCGACGTGAAGGCAAAATTCGCCGCCGGCGGCGTCTCGACCATTCCCTCGACGCCGGCAGAGCTCAGCGCCAGGATCAAGCGCGAGCTTGCCACGTATCGCGTCGTGATCGAGAAGGCCAACGTGCATATCGACTGAAACGGTCGGGACCTGCGCGGGGCGCATTGACATTTTGCAGGGGCGCCGCAAAGGTCGATACGCCGGTCCGCGGGATTCATAGGCGCCGATGTTCAAGCAAATCCTGATTGCCAATCGCGGCGAGATCGCCTGCCGGATCATCAAGACCGCCCGGCGCATGGGGATTTCCACCGTCGCGGTCTATTCCGAGGCCGACCGCGACGCGCTCCATGTCGAAATGGCGGATGAGGCGGTTCTGATCGGACCGCCCCCGGCGGCGCAAAGCTATCTCCTCATCGATAAAATCGTCGAAGCCTGCAAAGCCACAGGCGCCGAAGCGGTGCATCCGGGCTATGGCTTTCTCTCCGAGCGCGAAGCCTTTCCGGTGGCGCTCGCCAAGGCCGGCATCGCTTTCATCGGGCCCAATCCCAAAGCGATCGCCGCGATGGGCGACAAGATCGAAAGCAAGAAGGCCGCGGCCGCGGCGAAAGTTTCGACCGTGCCCGGCTATCTCGGCGTCATCGAGGACGAGAAGCAAGCCGCCAAGATCGCCGACGAGATCGGCTA
The DNA here is from genome assembly GCA_963746715.1 of uncultured Alphaproteobacteria bacterium. Classification (GTDB taxonomy): domain Bacteria; phylum Pseudomonadota; class Alphaproteobacteria; order Rhizobiales; family Xanthobacteraceae; genus BOG-931. The sequence goes on from CAVVCW010000018.1 coordinate 167,813, forward strand.
TCCGGTGATGATCAAGGCCTCCGCCGGCGGCGGCGGCAAGGGCATGCGCATTGCCCATTCGCGTGACGAAGTGTCGGACGGTTTTGCCCGCGCCCGTTCCGAAGCGAAATCGAGCTTCGGCGACGACCGCGTCTTCATCGAGAAATTCATCACCGATCCGCGCCATGTCGAAATCCAGGTGCTCGGCGACAAGCACGGCCATGTCATCTATCTCGGCGAGCGCGAATGTTCGATCCAGCGCCGCAATCAAAAAGTGCTGGAAGAAGCGCCGAGCCCGCTGCTCGACGAAGCAACGCGCCGGAAAATGGGCGAGCAGTCGGTCGCGCTCGCCAAAGCCGTCGGCTACGACAGCGCCGGCACGGTGGAATTCGTCGCCGGCCAGGACAAGAGCTTCTTCTTTCTGGAAATGAACACGCGGTTGCAGGTCGAGCATCCGGTGACGGAACTCGTCACCGGCATCGATCTGGTCGAACAGATGATCCGCGTCGCCGCCGGCGAGCCGCTGTCGATCAAGCAGAGCGACATCAAGCTCAACGGCTGGGCGGTCGAGAGCCGTGTCTATGCCGAGGATCCGTATCGCAATTTCGCGCCGTCGATCGGGCGCCTGGTGCGCTACCGGCCGCCGGCCGAAGGCGTGCACGACGGGATCACGGTGCGCAACGACACCGGCGTCACCGAGGGCGGCGAGATTTCGCTCTATTACGATCCGATGATCGCCAAGCTCGTCACCCACGCGCCGACGCGGTTGCAAGCGATCGATGCGCAGGCGGTGGCGCTCGATGCCTTCACCATCGAAGGCATCCGCCACAATATTCCGTTTCTCGCCGCGATCATGCAGAAGCCGCGCTGGCGTTCGGGCAAGCTGTCGACCGCCTTCATCGCCGATGAATTCCCCGGCGGCTTCGAGCGCGTAACGCCGACCGGCGCGGTCGCGCACAATATCGCCGCTGTCGCCGCCGCGATCGACCACGTGCTCGGCGAGCGCAAGCGCAAAATCTCGGGGCAGTTGAACACCGCGTTCACGCGCGAGCGGCGCCGCGCCATCTGGCTTGGCGCCGAGGAAATTCAAGCCGACGTCGAGCACGACGGCAAATCGATCATCGTCACTTTCGAGGACGGTGCGCGGCATGCGCTGGTGTCGAACTGGGTGCCCGGCATGCCGGTCTGGGCGGGGAAGATCGACAACGAGCCGGTCGCGATGCATGTACGCCCGATCCCCAACGGCGCCGAGCTCGCTTATCGCGGCATCGAGGTCAAGACTTATGTCTATACCGAGCGCGAGGCGCATTACGCGCGGCTGATGCCGTTGAAGAAACTTTCCGGCAGCGAAAAGGCAGTGCGCTGTCCGATGCCGGGCCTTGTCGTCTCGCTCGCCGTTGCCGAGGGCCAGGAGGTCAAGGCCGGCGAGACGCTGGCCGTGGTCGAGGCCATGAAGATGGAAAACGTCTTGCGCGCCGAACGCGACGGCATCATCAAGACCATCAAGGTCAAGAAGGGTGACAGTGTTGCCGTCGACGCCGTGATCATGGAGTTTGCGTAAGTCCTCAGGGGCGCGCCGCAAGGCGCGAACCCGGAAATCCATAATACTTGTTGCTGTCGCAGCACTCTGACCGAAGTTCTGTAATACTGGGGCTATGGATTCCGGGTTCGGCGCCAATGCGCCGCCCCGGAATGACAGATTCCGGGACCGACTGCGATGCGCGCCATCAGTCTTCTTTGCTCGCCGGGCGGGCGGCTCAAGCCGCAGCCGTTCATCTATGGCGCGATCGCGGTCTATCTGCTCGGTGCGGCGTCACAGCTTCTCACCACGCCCGACATTCTGCGCCGCGGCGGGCTCTTGCTCTTTGTTGCCGCGCAGCTCGCGCTGATCTGGATCTGGTTCTGCCTCCACACCAAGCGCCTGCATGATGCCGGCCGGTCGAGCGGTCTCGCGGTCGGCATTGCGCTGCTTTATCTTCTGTCGGTCGTATTGCTGCTGATCGTGGTCGACGGATTCTTCACCACGGCGGATATGCCGCTGGGCCAAGCGAACGCCGGCGTCGCATTGCTGATCCTTTACATTTTCAGCGCGCTCGCTGGATCGGGCCAATACGATCTCACCTGGGTCGTCGTCGGCATCCTGATCTTCATGGCCGTTGTGCCCATCGTCGTCGCGCTCGGCTTCACGCTGTGGGCCGCCACCAGACCGAGCGCAGAAGAAGGGTAATGCTGTACTTTGCATACGGCTCCAACATGCATCGCGCCATCATGCGCAAACACGCACCACATGCCGAACCTGTCGGTGTGGCGACGCTGGCCGATTACCGCTTCATCGTCACCGCCGACGGCTATGCCTCGGTCGCGCCGGCGGCCGGAGAAAATGTGCACGGCCTGGTGTGGCGGCTGACGCCGCCCGACCGGGTGATGCTCGATGCGTGGGAGAATGTCGCCGGCGGACTTTATCGCGCTGAGACCTTGCCGATAGAGCAATCCGGCAAGCTGAGCCCGGCGCTGGTTTATGTCGCGCGCGAACGCCCGATCGGGTGGCCGCGGCTCGGCTATATGGAACTCGTCATCGAAGCGGCGCGCCTGCTGGAACTGCCCGCCGATTACATATCTTCCTTGCAGGACTGGCTGCCGAAGGACACGGCAGATACGGCTGGGCAGCCGAGGTTTGGAGAATTTGGTTGAGCAGATTTCGCCATGTCGTCGTCCGCGGCCGCGTTCAAGGTGTCGGCTATCGCGCCTGGACTGAATACACGGCGCTCACCCGCGGCCTCAAAGGCTGGGTGCGCAACCGGCGCGACGGTTCGGTGGAGGCCGTCTTCATCGGCGAGGACGAAGCGGTCGAAGCCATGGTCGAAGCCTGCCGGACCGGGCCGGCTGGCGCGCTGGTCGAGGCGGTCGATCACCGCGATGCCAGTCCCGCGGAGGTGAAGCTGCGCCGCGGCGACGAATTGTTCTCGGTCTTGAGCACGGCTTGAGTTGCGCCGAACAACGGCTCGAAGGCGGCACGCAGCGCCACGTCGACTTCCGGCATCAACACCGGCAGGCCGAGATCGGCGAGCGAGGTGACGCCATAGCGCCGGTCCGCGACGCCGCAGGGCACGATGCCGGAGAAATGCGAAAGCTCGGGCTCGACGTTGAGTGAAAAGCCGTGCAGCGTCACCCAGTGCCGCACACGAATGCCGATGGCGGCAATCTTGTCCTCGAACTTGTCGCCTTTATTCGGCCGCGGCACCCAGACCCCGATCCGATCGTCGCGGCGCTCGCCGCGCACGTTGAAGGACGCCAGCGTGCGAATAAGCCATTCCTCGATCGAGGCGACGAAGCGGCGCACATCCGGCGCCCGGCGCTTGAGATCGAGCATGACATAGCCGACGCGCTGGCCCGGCCCATGATAGGTGAACTGGCCGCCGCGGCCGGTCATGTGGACCGGAAAGCGCGCCTCGATCAGTTCGGACGGCTGCGCCGAGGTGCCGGCGGTGTAAAGGGCAGGGTGCTCCAGCAGCCAGACCAGCTCGGCCGCTTCGCCGCGCGCAATGGCCTCGGCCCGTGCAGTCATGAATTCGAGCGCAATGTCGTAATCGACCGGTGCGTCGCTCACGCGCCATTCGACCGGCGCGGATCCTGCGGCCGGAAATAGCCCGAATGTCAGCTCGTCGCGGGTATTAACCACCTTGTAACCATAGCGTGGTGAGACTTGCGGGGCCATCGCATCTGGGCGGTCGGGCGATTCCCATAAGGCAAGGCAGCGGGACGGCGCGGGGCGATGCAGGGGATCCCTGAAGGCCAGATAGTCAAGGCGTCAGGCGTTAGATAGGGGGCAAAGTGCCGACACTCGATAATGTAGGTATCGATATTGCGGTGGTGCTGGGGACGACCAAGATGCCAATCCACCAGGTGCTCCGGCTCGGCCGCGGCGCCATCATCGAACTCGACGCCACGGAGGACGACGCGGTCCATATCCTCGTCAACAACTTCCCGGTGGCGAAGGGCACGGTCGTGGTCTCCGGCAACAAGATCGCGGTCGAGGTCAATTACCTGCTGCCGCGAACCCCCGACGGCGTTACCCTCTGACCGGGCAGGATTTTTGCCGATGACGGGCGGCGGGCTCAAAGCCCACAGGCCTGCCGTCAGGCCTTGTCCGGCCGTCCCCTAACTGTTACATCGGCGCCGTCGCGTGTCGGCCTGATGCGCGTCCACCCCACATGCGGCCGTGGCGGAATTGGTAGACGCACTAGCTTGAGGTGCTAGCGGGGCAACCCGTGGAGGTTCGAGTCCTCTCGGCCGCA
>CAVVCW010000019.1:0-20548 GCA_963746715.1 uncultured Alphaproteobacteria bacterium
TGCAGTGACGCTCGTCGCCGGCTGGGCGTTTTTCGGTTTCGGCATGCCCGGTCTCGCCAAGGGCGCGGCTTTGGGCGCATGCGTTACGCTTGTTAGTCTTGCTGCTTTTCTTAATACCCGTTCCGGGTTTTCGGCCTCGATCGATCAAGCGGCCTACGAGGCCTATCTGCGTCTCTGGGACGTCCATCAAAGCCACACGATGTCGTCCGGACAGGCAATACGAATAGCCGCCGCGGCGGTACTGGCCACGGCTGCGCTGTGGGCATTTATCGCGTTAGGCGGATCGCGCCGGAAATCCGCCCTGCTGACTTGCATTTTGGTACTGATCGCGGTGACGGTATCGACGATCGCCTACTACGCTGTGCATATGGTGCCGCAATATTTGCCGGCGCTGGTGCTGCGGGCTTTGCCGGCGCGATTGCTCAACGTACAGGCTTTTGTCAGCACGCCGCTCGCGCTGGCGCTCGCCGTTTGCCTCGCCGATCGTTCGGTCAGAGATCGGAAAACGAACGCGCTCACATGGGCCGCGCGTCTATTGCCGATTGCGGTGCTCCTGCTCGTGGTCGTCAGCGGCACGGTCTATGTGCTCAAGCGCCGCGATGCGATTTCCGGTTATGCGCGCACCGTGCTCGATACGCGGATATTGGGCCGGGTATCGCCGGCGCAGGAGCAAAGCGAGGCGTTCTGGCGCAGCGTGCGCGGCGCGCACGTCAACGGCCTCGTCCTGACAGCCTCGCACAGTTCGGCGCAGAGCCTTTTCGATGGCCATCTGCCGATCGCGGTCTACGGCGACGCTATGGATTTCTTCCACTATATCCCGCAAGCCGCCGGCACGGTTGCCCGGATCGTCGACGAAGGCTACGGCATCACGTTTTCCGATCCGCCGGCCGAAATCCTACACGCGGCGCGGCTGCCGCCGGATGCCGGACGAACCTATTGGGCGGCGCTTGGTGCCGCAGACTGGTGCCGGATTTCCCGCGATCTCGGGGTCACCGCGCTTGTCGCACCTACCGATTGGACCGTTACGCTGCCGGTCATCGTGCGCGGACCGGAGCTCACGCTCTACGCGGTTTCGTGCAAATGAGCGGGCACCCAAGAACCGGAGACGCGCGTTGACCGAGGACAAAAAAATCTCGCGCCTCGTGGTCAAGAGCCGGCGCACGGTGGGGACGAACAGCATGTTCGAAATCTTTTTCGATCATCTCGTCGAACCGCCCGATCGCGAAGTCGCCGACTTTCTGGTGGTCCAGCCGAAATACATGGACGCGAACGGCATAACCGGCATCTGCGTGTTGCCTATCGTGGGTGACCGGTTTGCGCTGGTGAACTGTTATCGTCATCCGCTGGGGCGGATGTCGCTTGAAGCTCCGAAGGGATTCATCGAACCGGACGAGACGCCGCAGCAGGCGGCTCTGCGCGAGCTTGCCGAAGAGACCGGCTTGTCGTGCGCTCCGGCGAATCTCATCGAGTTCGGCACGGTCGCTCCGGAACCCGGCATCATCAAGGGCCGTTTGGCGCTCTATGTCGCGCGCGACTGTACCGGCTCGACGAGGGTCGATGCCGCGGAACTGGGTATGTTATCGGTCCGCCTGCTCACTCGTGGCGAATTGGACGCCGAGATCGGCGCGGAGCGCCTGCAAGACGCGGTAACGCTCCTCTTGCTGTGCCGGCACCGCGCTTTAAAGGAGGTTTGACGGCGCTGGGCGCCCGTTTAGCGGTGGACCCGAGGCGTCCTGGTGCGGTATTAAAGCGGGTAGGTACCGGGGGTCGCGGGCGCTGACGGGATTCGATGAGTTCCAAGAAAATCGTTTATATGAATGAGTTTAACGTCCGGATGGGCAAGGCGACCTATCTGCCGCTCGTCTCCGGCATCCTGCGCGCTTATGCCGAGACCGACGAGGAAATCCGCGCCAATTATACGTTCAAGCCGTTCCTGTTCTGCATCGATCGCTTCGAGAACCTCATCGCCCAATACGATGAGGCGCCGACGATGGCGACATTCTCCATTTCGATGTGGAACGAGCGGCTGTCGCTGCAGATGGCGCGCGAAATCAAATCGCGATGGCCCGACTGCCTGGTCGTGTTCGGCGGCGCGCAATGCCCGCACGACAGCAGGTCGTATCTCGAGCAGCATGACTTCATCGATGTCAGCGTTCGCGCCGAAGGCGAAGACGCGTTCTTTGGAATTTGCAAGCGCTTCATCAAATCGTGCGACTTTTCCGGCGTGCCCAATGTGACCTTCCGGCATCCGGCGACCGGCGAGATCGTCGCCAATCCCGAAAATTCGGACTTCGAGCGCGACCTCGATCACTATCCGTCGCCCTACACGTCCGGCGTGTTCGATTACATGTTCGCGCGGCATCCCGAATATGAATTCCAGGCAATCATCGAGACCAACCGCGGCTGCCCCTTCCTTTGCACGTTTTGCTACTGGGGCCGCGGCGGCACGACGCGCCGCTATCGCTATCATTCGCTCGAACGGGTCCGCCAAGAGGTCGAGTGGGTGGCGCGCAGCGGCATCCGTTATCTGTTCAACGCCAACTCCAATTTCGGCATGCACAAGCGCGACGGCGAAATCGTCGACATGCTGATCGAGAGCAAGAAGAAGTTCAATCATCCGGAAAAATTCCGCACCTGCTGGGGCAAGAATACCGACGACAAAATCTTCATGCTGGCCGCCAAGCTGCACAAATACGACATGGAAAAAGGCATCACGCTGGCGCGGCAGAGCAATTCGAAGCCGGTTCTCGCCAATATCAAGCGCGGTAACATCAAGCTCAGCTCGTATGCCGCCCTGCAGCGCCGCTTCAATGATCTCGACGTGCCGGTTTATACCGAGATGATCTTAGGTCTCCCCGGCGAGACTTACGAAAGCTGGCGGGACGGTATCCAGCAGATCCTGGAAGCCGGCCTGAAGAACCAGCTGTTCGTCTATCAGTGCGAAGTCTATCCGAACACGGAAATGGGCGATCCGGACTATCAGCGCCGGTTCGGCATCCAGACCCTGCGCACAGAGCTGCGCGAAATTCACGGCAGCATCCGCAATCAGGGCTGGGTCACGGAATATCAGGACATCATCGTCGCGAGCCAGTCGATGTCGAATGCGGATTGGCGCCGGATGACGAAGCTCGCGACAATGACGATGCTGCTGCACAGCATGAAGCTCGGTTTCTACGTGCTCGGCTGGCTGTCCGACCGGTACGACCTTCCTCACGTCGGACTGATCGAGTTTATGAGCGAACAGCAGCTTCGCCTCGAATTCGACGCCCATCATCCGGCAAGAGCTCGCCTATCTCGACAGCTATCTCGACGCCATGATGGCCGGCGCCGGCCGCGGCTGCGTGCTGCCGGGATATCTCGACATCTACTGGGATATCGAAGAGGCGCTGTTCGTCCGCATTACCGAGAACCTCGACGCGTTCTTCCGCGAATTCGAAAGCGTCGTGCGCCAATATCTCGACAGCGAGGGCGTGGTCTATGACGAGCGTGAAGTCGCCGAGGTCATCCGCTATCAAAGATTGAGAATTCCCCGCGCTGTCTCCGACGGCAGCACCACGCAGGAGTTCTCATTCAACGTGCCCGAATATTTCGATCATCTTTTCAGCACCGACACGATACCGCTCGCACTCGAACAGCAGCGGCTCGTCACCAAACCCATCGACTATAAAGGCGACCAAGGAAAATTCGTCAGAGAGACCATCTTGTGGGGCCGCAAGAGCGGCACTTTGCTCGTCAAATGCAGCTGGAATTCGCTGGATCGCCCCGCTTCCAGCGACAGCGTCGAAACCCTCCGCGCGGAGCGCGCGAGAATTATCCTCGCCAACTGGCCATCGGCCGCCGCCGCCAACGCCGCCTCATAGCGGCCGCGGAGCACCACGGCCTCCAGCGTGACGTTCGGTTTGGGTCGCTTCCGATCCGCGCCAAGGCGTGCCGATGACTGAGTTGCAAGGCGACCACTATATTCATTGCCCGATTTGCGGTCCCGGCGCCGGCTTTAGCGTAAAGTACGCGGAAGACGCGGAACTCGAACAACTCGATTTCGCCGCGCGCAAGCTTTCACGGCACATGCACTGGCGGATTGTCGAATGTGACGGTTGCGGCCTCACCTATTCGAATCCCATCGTCTCTCCGGACAAGATTCGCAATCTTTACCGCGACAGTGCCTTCGTCGACGAAACTCAAATCGACAACATGGCGGACGATTACATCAATGAAGTCACGGCCGTCGCCGACGCCGCGACCTCGCCGCGGCTTCTCGAGATCGGCTGCGCCAGCGGCTATTTCCTGACACGCGCCCTGGACAGGGGGTTCGACGCCGTCGGCATTGAGCCAGGAACGGCGGCGGTTACGCATGCGCCGGCGCATATTCGATCGCGAATTGTCAACGATATGCTGCGCAAGGGACTGTTCGATCCCGGCAGTTTCGACATCGTATGCGCGTTTCAGGTCTTTGATCATGTGCTCGACCCCAACGAATTTCTCGCTTTGATCCACTACTATCTCAAGCCGGGCGGCAAGCTCCTGCAAATCCACCACGATATCACGTCGTTCCTGCCACGAGTGCTCGGGCGCCGCGCATCGACTTATGATGTCGAGCATATCCATCTGTGGTCGCCTGAGACGATGCGTAAAATCCTTTCGAAGAACGGCTTTACTCCGGTCCGCGTCGCCCGCATCGGCAATGCTTATCAACTCGATCACGTCGTCCGCCAACTGCCGCTGCCCGAACTTATGAAGCGTATCTTTCGGCAAGCGGCCAAAGCGATCGGCGCATCGGATCTCGTCTTGCGCGCACGGGTGGAAAATATGCTGGTCTATTCGTTGCGCCCGTAGAAGCGGCAGTTCACGGAACGACAATGGTGCTTGCCCCGCTGTCGCGCCGGCTGGTAAGCGCCGCCAAATCGGCCGCGGTCGCCAAACGGTTTTGCATCGGTCGCCGGTTTCTGTGATAAACGTGACGCGGCTGAAGGAATGCCGAGGAGTTGGTCGTGGAATTGGTTTCTGTTGTCTTTTCATTCCGCAACGAAGACGAGAACATTGCGGAACTCGTTACCCGGACGGTGGCCGCGTTGGACAAAAGCAATGTTCGGCGTGAGCTGATTTTCGTCAATGATTGTTCGGACGACAGATCGAGCGAGATTCTCGACGGCTACGCCAAACAGGACCGGACCATCAAAATCATCAATATGGCGCGGCGTTGCGGGATTTCGCCGTGTGCGCTTGCCGGCTTTGCCCATTCGAGCGGCGACGCCGTCATCTATATGGACGCCGATTTGCAGGACCCACCGGAACTCATTCCGCAACTGATCGAGGAATGGCGCAAGGGCTGCGACGTGGTGAATACCACGCGACTGGTGCGGCTCGGCGAAACCCGCACCAAGATGTTCATGACCAAGCTCGGTTACCGGCTCATCGGATTTTTTTCTGACACCGACATTCCGATGAACACGGGGGATTTCAAACTATTGTCCCGGCGCGTCGTCAACGAACTTCTCAAGCTCAACGAGTACGATCCGTTTCTGCGCGGGCTCGTGCGTTGGGTCGGCTTCAAGCAAACGCAGATTTTCTATGATCGGCAGCCGCGCCACGCCGGCTTGAGCCACTTCCAGTGGCGGTCGCGAAACAGCATCAAGGCGATGGTCGCGGGGATCACGTCGTTCAGTTCCTACCCGCTCTATATATCGTTCATCGTCGGACTGTTCGTGTCGCTCGGCGCATTCGTCTATTTGGCCGCGATCATCGTGACCCGGCTGATCTGGAGCATGCATTTACCCGGCTGGCCGTCCGAAATGGTGTCCGTGCTGTTCCTCGGCGGCCTGAACCTGCTGAGCACCGGCGTGCTCAGCATTTACGTGGCGAGAATCAGCCGGGAAGTGAAGCGCAGACCGAATTGGATTGTGGAAAGCGTCGTCAATTTGGACACGATCAAGCATCAGACGCAGACTGCGGACGCGCTCGAACGAGCGTAACCGGCCGCCGCGCAGGCCTATGCCTTGTCGCGCATCCCGACGACAACCCGCATACCGCCGAACGGAAAACGCATGCCGGCCTGGATCGCGCCGAGTTCGGCTAACAATGCGCCCTTGAGTATGCCGTTCAATGGGCCCGAAAGCGTGTGCTCGGTTTCGAATTCCGTCGACTGCTTCTGCGCCAAAAACCGCCGCGCCGCGTATTGCGGCAGGAACAGTGAGGCCATGAAACTCGTATCGAGCGCCACGGAAAATCCGGCCTGCCTCGCTTTATCGGCAAGTTCAGTGCCGACGTAGCGGCGCCTATGGCCGGCGATCTCGTCCAAGTGACTCCACAGCACCATGTGCTGCGGCACGGTCAAGATCATGCCGCCGCCCGGCTTGACCGCATCACGGATCGAACGTAGCGCCTGCACGTCATCGTCAATATGCTCGATCACGTCGTAAGCGCCCACCACATCGAACTCGTCGGCATAGGGGATGCGATTGACGTCGCAATGCATCAGCATCGCCGGCCGGGTCAGTCGCTTCGACGTCCATCGCAGCGAATCGAACGCCAGGTCGCTGCCGACCATTTCCAGTTTCGGCCAAGTCTCCATGACCGCGGCAAACAGCCAGCCCGTGCCGGTGCCGAGATCGTAATAGTTCTTCATGCCGGGGAAGTAGTTGCGCAGCACCCACAGAATCAGGGCCCGCCGCGCCTGAAAATAAAAGCTTCGCACCTCGAGCGCGGCCATTCGCGTATAAACGGCGTCGTTGAATTCGGCGACGCCGGTCTCGACGCTCTCGGGAGAAAAACTCAGGAAGTTTTCGACGACGACCGGCTCATAGCCGCATGCGCCGCACCGCCAGCCGTCCCCCGCGATTTTCGATCCGCACGATACGCAGCGCTTCATCTTAAACTTCGCACACAAACATTTCGCGGCACGCCCGCCCCGCGCGCAGACCATATGTCGCGCCCCCCCGTAAGGCAAGACAGAAACGCCCTTACGCGGCCGCGCCGCCGTCGTTCAATTCCCACGAGCTGATCTTGTTCTGGACGGTGGCAAGATTTGGCACCATGCCGTACCTGAACCATGTCACCAGCCGGAATTTATCGACCATTTTATTTCCGGCATGAATACCAAAGGCATCCAGCGCAAAGATCGTGCCCGCGTTGCCGGCGAGATGAACGACGCGCGACATGTCGGCAGCCGACGATAGATGCGAACCCGGCACATAAATAGTGGCGCCGTTGGCGGGGCTCGTGTCGTTCCAGTAAATGAAGAAGGCGAGCGCGCCGAAATCGTCGTAGTCGCGATGAAAGCGGGTGACATAGTGATCGCCCGGGTCGGTCAGCGACATGAACGTGTTGACTGAATAAAGCTTCGCCGGAAAACCGAGATAGGCGTCCGCCATGGCCTGAAAGCTGCCGTCGCGCAGCACGTTTTTGATCGCGTCGCAGCGCAGCGACGTCTCATCGGGAAAACAGAAGTAGCTCTTCGCTTGTCGCTTCTTCAAATCCTCGAGATCAAAAAGCTGCAATTCGCCGTCGCTTTGCAGCGGCACTTGCGAGGCAAAGCCACGACTGCTGCAAAAATAGTTGCGCACGCCTTCGCATTGCTCCGCGTCGAAGAACTGCCCGAGATTGGCATAGCCCTGATGCTGCAAGAGCGATATCGGCTCGCTGTTGCTGCCGAATTGCGCCGCCTGCTGCGGCGGCATTTCCGACAAAACGACGCTTTGGAAGAAGCGGTTCTTCTGCTCCGGGCCGAGGAATCGCAAACCGCCGAACAAAAAACCCTTGGACAAGAATCCCCGTGAAACCGCTTTGGCCAACGAATTGTTCGTGAATGCTTTGTTGTACCCCTTGACCCATAGCGCGCACAACAGATTGTACAGGATCGACAGATTCAGCAGAAAAACGACATGCGACAGGACGGAACGATTGTAATTGCCGCCGCGAAAATTCGGGTTGAAGAAGTAATTGCTGATGAGGCGGTACAGAATTCCCAGTCGCCGCATGGCTTTCTTTGAGTCCCGGAAACCGCGCCGTTTGTACAGGCTTGCGATCGTCTAAAAGCGCAAGTTTCCGCGCTCCGTCAAGCGCAATCGGCTCCGCCTTTTGCGGGTCGGCGGCGGCTTTGCCGGTCCGAACCGGTGGGCTATTAATGGCGCCCCTATCCCGGTCTAGTCCGAGCGGCCCGTGAAAAAGATCATCGCGCTCATCATCAAACTGACGGTTACGGTTGCGTTGCTCTATTTTGCCGTCGGCAGCGCCAATCTGAGTCTCGTCGCCGATCGCCTGCAGCGGCTCAATATCGGCTGGTTCAGTGCCGCGATTCTGCTGTTGGGCCTGCAGGTCGTGCTCAGCGCGCTGCGCTGGCAGCGTATCCTCCGCCGATGCGGAGCAGAGATCTCGACGCAGCAAGCGGTTCGGTTCACGTTCGTCGCGTCTTTCTTCAACCAAGTACTGCCCTCGACAGTCGGCGGCGATGCGGCGCGGATTTGGTTTGTGGCAAAGGATGGCGCGGGGTGGTCGAAGGCGGTCTATTCGGTCGGCGTCGATCGGATTGTCGGCGTGCTCGTCTTGGCGATGATCGTCGTCATTAGTATTCCGGCATCGTTCGCGCTGATTCCCGATCATTTGGCGCGGGCCGGACTATTGACCGTTGGCCTATCCGGCGTCGCGATACCAGGAGCGTTCATCGCTCTTGGCTGTCGCCAGTGGCAGGCACTGCATCACTTTGCGATGCTGCGTCACCTCAACGCCGCAGCCAACCTCGCCTATGACATTTTCACCTCGACCCGCATCGCCACCTGGATCGTGAGCCTGTCGGTTGTCATTCACGGCCTGACGATAGCGGCTGCGTGGCTGGTCGCGAAAAGCGTCGCCGTGCCGTTCGATCTGCCGCAGGCGATCCTTCTGATACCGCCGGTCCTTCTGATCGCGGCGCTGCCGATTTCGATCGCCGGCTGGGGCGTGCGCGAGAGCGCCATGGTCATGGCATTCGCCTATTCCGGATTGCAGCAAGCCGACGGGCTCCTGGTATCGGCGCTGCTCGGCTTTGCTATTTTTGTCATCGGCATTATCGGCGGCTTGGTGTGGGTGATCGGTCTGCCGGGCCTTAGACTGCTCAAGCCGGCTGTTACCCCGCCGCGGCCGTTATAGCGGGGCGATTGGCGGCACAGTGCTGCCCCAAAAGAGGAATTGATGCCGGACGAAATCCGCAAACGCGCCGTGCTCATCGTGACCGGAGCAAGCCGCGGCATCGGCGCCGCCACCGCGCGGCTCGCGGCGGTGCGCGGCTATGACGTCGCCATCAACTATCGGCGCGACGCGGCCGCTGCCGAAGCGGTGGCCGCCGCAATTCGCACGGCGGGCGGCGTGGCGGAGACGTTTCAGGCCGACGTCAGCGACGATCGAGCGGTCGCAGATATGTTCGCGCTGATCGAGCGCAGGCTCGGCCGCCCGGGCGTCCTCGTCAATAATGCGGGAATTTCCGGCGGCGTGGGCGCCTTCGCCGCTATTCCGCCGGCAACCCTGCGGGAGGTCATCGCCACCAATTTGCTCGGCGCTTTCTATTGCAGTCAGGCGGCTGCCCGGCGGATGTCGCTCTCGCAAGGCGGCGCCGGCGGCGCGATCGTCAACATATCATCCCAGGCCGGCCAATTTGGCGGCAATCTCATCAGTCCTTATGCCGCTAGCAAAGCCGGCCTGAACGCGTTCACACTCGGCCTCGCCCGCGAGCTTGCCGGCGAGGGCATCAGGGTCAACGCGGTGAGCCCTGGCGTGATCGACACCGGCATCCATGCAGATGCCGAACCGCAGCGGCGCGAAGCCGCCCTCGCCAGCATCCCCATGCAGCGCGCCGGCCGGCCTGACGAAGTTGCCAAGGCCGTGCTGTGGCTCGCATCGGAAGAAGCAAGCTATATCACCGGGACCGTGCTGGCGGTTGCCGGTGGACGGTGAGGACTGTACGATAGCGCACCCGATTTGCCCGCATTCATGCTGACGTGGGGGCAGCGTTGGCAGGGATGCTGTTGCGTGCCTGGCGCAATTTCGTTGACTGGGGAATGGCTTAGCAATGGCGGAAATGTCTGAGCACGGGAAAGCTCATACGGCCGTTTCGAGTCTTGACCCCGTTCCCGCAGCAGTTGAGCGGAACGGCGACCGCATTGCCGTCGGCTTGGTCCAGATCAACAATAGCTTCTCCGGCCAGAACTACGTGCCCTATTCGGCCGGAATATTGCAGGCCTACGCCCAAGGTCACGCCAAGAACCCGGAACGGTTTCATTTTCTGCCGCCACTCTACAAGCGCGTCGCCATTTCGAGCGCCGTCAATGATTTGCTGACCGCCGACGTCGTGGGCTTCAGCACTTATGTCTGGAATGCCCGGATCTCGCTCGCGATCGCCGGCCGTCTGAAACAACAGCGGCCCGACATCGTCATCGTCTTCGGCGGACCGCATGTGCCGGATCATGCCGAGCAAATGCTGCGCGATAACCCCTTTATAGATCTCGCCGTCCACAACGAGGGCGAAATCACCTTCCTGCGCATGCTCGAAATGTTTCCGTCACGCGACTGGTCGAGCCTCCAAGGGATCAGCTTCATCGGAACGAACGGCTATGTGCGGACCGTCAATGGCCCGCGCATTCGCGATCTCGAGGCCGTCCCCTCGCCGTTTCTTGCGGGCGTGTTCGATCCGCTCATTGCCGACAATCCGGAAGAGACCTGGATCGGGTTGTGGGAGACCAATCGCGGTTGTCCTTTCAAATGCACGTTTTGCGATTGGGGCTCGGCGACGGCGAACAGGGTCAATCAATTCGGGCTCGAACGGATAAAAGCCGAGGTCCAATGGTTCGCTCGGCACAAGATCGATTTCGTGTTTTGTTGTGATGCAAATTTTGGAATTCTCAAACGCGATTTAGAGATTGCCGAATACATCGCCGAGATGAAACGCGCGACCGGATATCCCAAGGCGCTGTCGGTGCAAAATACGAAGAATGCCACCGAACGTGCTTACGCGACGCAAAAAACGCTTTCGGATTCCGGGCTCAACAAAGGCGTTACTTTGTCAATGCAAAGCATCGACGCCGAGACACTGCTGGCGGTCAAGCGCGACAACATCTCGCTTAAGACCTATTTCGAGTTGCAGCGACGCTTCGCGCGCGACCGTGTCGAAACCTACAGCGATATGATCCTCGCTCTGCCGGGAGAAACCTACGACAGCTTCGTCAACGGCATCGCGACCCTGATCGAGAACGGCCAGCATAACCGCATCCAGTTCAACAACCTTTCGATCCTGCCCAATGCCGAAATGGGCGATCCCGCCTATCAGCAGCGCTTCGGCATGGTCACCGTCCGTTCCGAGATCATCAACATTCACGGCCAGCGCGTTGCTCTCGTCGATGACGTCGCCGAGGTCCAGGATCTGGTGATCGCGACGGCCAGCATGCCGGCCGAGGATTGGGTCAGGACGCGCGCGATTTGCTGGATGGTGAACCTCCTGCACTTCGATAAGCTTTTCCAGATTCCTGTGGTTGTCGCCCACAAGCAACTCGGCATCGGTTATCGCGAGATTTTCGAAGCGTTCATGAATGTCGACGCAAGGGCCTATCCGCTATTGGGCGAGATCCGCGATTTCTTCTTGCATGAAGCGCGCGCTATTCAGCAAGGCGGCCCCGAATACGTGTATTCGGCGGAATGGCTCGGCATCTATTGGCCGCATGACGAATATATTTTCATCAAAATGACCGCCGACGGGCGGCTCGACGACTTCTATCGCGAGGCCGGCGTGCTGTTAAACGACGCCGCGGCGCGCAGCGTCTCGAGCGAGGACATCGAGCTTTTGTCCGAGGCGGTGCGCCTCAACCATGTGCTCGTCAATCAGCCGTTCGCCGACGCCGATCTCGTCGTCGAGACCATCAGCAATCTGCTGGAATTCTACCGGGCGGCCCGCAACGGCGAGGACATCCCGTTACGTCGCAGGCCGAGCGCGATCCGTATCAATCGGCGCGGGCAGAGCCGCGACGATTTCCCGACGTGGTGCCGCGAGATCGTTTGGTGGGGCAACAAGAAGGGCGCATATCTTTACGGCCACGCGCCGGCGCAGGTCAGCCTGGAACTGGCCGGTCATTATTGACGACGATCACAGGGTCGAGTGGGGGAGCGGAGTAGCCGGCCGATTATGATGCAGTACAGGAAACTCGGGCGTACTGATCTCATTATCTCCGAGATCGGTTTTGGGGCATGGGGCATCGGCGGCCGGACCGCCGGGCAAACGTCCTATGGCACAACCGACGACACGAGTTCGCGCAGGGCGCTGGCGCGCGCCTTCGACCTCGGTATCACCCTTTACGACACCGCTCCGCCCTACGGCGACGGACACAGCGAGGAACTGATCGGTTCGGCCTTCCGCGACCGCCGCAGTCAAGTGGTGCTGGCGACAAAGGTCGGTGTCGAACATTTCGGCAAGGAACCGGATTTGTCGCCACAGGCGCTGCGTCATTCGCTTGAAGGCAGCTTGCGGCGGCTCGGCTCCGACTATGTCGATCTCCTGCAAATCCACAGTCTCGACATCGCCGCCTTGCGCCGCAACCCGGCGATCCTCGAAACGCTCAACGCCATGGTTGA
Organism: uncultured Alphaproteobacteria bacterium; assembly: GCA_963746715.1. Lineage (GTDB taxonomy): Bacteria > Pseudomonadota > Alphaproteobacteria > Rhizobiales > Xanthobacteraceae > BOG-931. The sequence goes on from CAVVCW010000019.1 coordinate 12,586, forward strand.
CGAAGGCAAGACGCGCGCGCTTGCCATGTCGGCAAAATCTCCGGACGACGCGGTCGCCGCCGTGACCGAGTTCGGTTTCAAGATCGTGCAGATCAATCTCAACATGATGGACCTGCGCGCGCAGCAGAATGGCTTTCTCGCCCTCGCCGCGGAGCGCGGCATCGGCGTTATTGCCCGCACGCCGCTGTGCTTCGGCTTCCTTTCCGGCACGATCGGCACCGATACGCAATTTCCGGACGGCGACCACCGTAACGGCTGGTCGCGCGCCCAGATCGAGCGCTGGATCGAAGGCGCCTCCTGCTTGCACGACGCCGCCGGTCGGCCCGAGGGACAAACCCGCGCCCAAGTCGCCCTGCGCTTTTGCTTGTCCTATCCCGCTGTCGCAGTCGTCATCCCCGGCATCCTTACGGCGGCCGAAGCCGACGAGAATGCGGCAGCGTCCACCGCCGGTCCGCTGCCGTCCGCGGCGCGCGCGCGCGTCGAGGAGTTGAACCGGACCATGGATTTCTTCGTTCCGCGCGCCGCTGCGAGCCAGATGCAGGGAGTACCGGCATGAAGAAGCGCAACATCCTCGTCTGTGGCGCTACGGGCTTCATCGGCCGCAACACCGCGGAAGCGCTGGCGCGGCGCGCCGACCTCGCTGTTACCGGCGTCTACAACCGGCGTCCGCCGTTCCAATGTCCCGGTCTGTCTTGGGTAAAAGCCGATTTGACGCGCGCCGACGACGTCGCGCGGATCGTGTCCGGCGCCGACGTGATCGTTCAGGCCGCCGCTACGACGTCGGGCATTCGTGACACCACCTTGCGGCCGCACATCCACATCGCCGACAACGCCGTCATGAACTCGCTGATTTTCCGCGCCGCGCACGACCGCAAGGTCGGGCACGTCGTGTTCTTCAGTTGCTCGGTGATGCTGGGCAGCGGCGAGCAGGCGCTCACCGAAAGCGACTTCGACGCCAATGCCGAAATCGCGCCGCGCTATTTCGGCATCGGATGGACTAAGGTCTATATCGAGAAGATGTGCGAATTCTATGCGCGGTTGGGCACCACCAGATACACCGCGATCCGGCATTCCAACATCTATGGGCCGCACGACAAGTTCGACCTGGAACGCAGTCATGTGTTCGGCGCCACCGTCACCAAGGCGATGACCGCGGCCGACGGGCGCATCGTGGTGTGGGGCTCCGGCGAAGAGGCGCGCGATCTCCTTCACGTCGACGATCTCGTCGAGTTCGTCATTGCCGCCGTCGATCGCCAGAAGGCTCCGTTCGCGCTCTACAATTGCGGCGCGGGATCCGCCGTCACGGTCAAAGAACTCGCGCACATGATCATTGCCGCGTCTGGGCGCGACCTGCGTATCGAACACGACCTGACCAAGCCTACGATGACGAACACGCTCGCGCTCGATTGCCGGAAAGCGGAGCACGAACTCGGCTGGCGGCCGAAGGTCAGCCTGAACGAAGGTATAAGCCGCACCATCGCGTGGTGGCGCGATAATATCGGCGCGGAAGCGAAAGCAAGCGTGTCGTGACGGTGTATGGCGCCACACGCGCTGTAAGCTACTGCGAAGTGTAGTTGAATAAACCCTGGATGGGACTTGTTGAGATGCAATCCGAACTCGATCTGCTCTTGATCAATCCGAGTGGGCGTAAGCAGATTTATCAGGAGCTCGCCGACGAACTGGCCTCAGTCGAGCCACCGCTGTGGTGCCGCCTGATCGCCGGCTACGTCCGCGACCGCGGTTATTCGGTCGACATCGTCGATGCCGAGGCAGACGAGCTTGATCCCGAGGCTGTGGCCGACATCGTCGCCGCGCGCAAGCCGGCGCTGGTCGGCATGATCGTGTTCGGCCATCAGCCGTCGGCGTCGACGCAGCAAATGGCGGCGGCGAGTCCGACTTGCCTTGCGATCAAGGATCGCGATCCGGATCAGCGCATCATCGTTGTCGGCGGCCACGTCGCTGCGCTCCCGGAACGTACACTCCGCGAAATCGCTGTCGATTTCGCCTGCAACAGCGAAGGCCCGATCACGGTTCACGAACTGATCGATGTGCTGCGGGGCAACGCACCACACGACTTCGCGAAGGTCCAAGGCCTGGTCTGGTGGGACGGCGACGAAACCCGCAACAACCTCGCGCCGCCGCTCATCAAGGATCTCGACAACGACCTGCACGGCAACGTGTGGGATCTGTTGCCGATGAGAAAATATCGCGCGCACAACTGGCAGTGCTTCGGCGACCTCGATGCGCGTACGCCATACGCTTCGATCTATACCTCACTGGGCTGTCCCTACAAATGCACGTTCTGTTGTATCAATGCGCCGTTCGGGACCAACCGCTACCGCATGCGCTCGCCGAAGGCCGTGGCCGCCGAGATCGACCATTTGCACAACACCTACGGCGTGAAGACCTACAAGATCATCGACGAGATGTTCGTGCTAAACGAGCGTCATGTTCTGGGCCTGTGCGACGAACTGATCGCGCGCGATTACGATCTCAACATCTGGGCCTATGCGCGGGTCGATACGGTACGCCCGCACATGCTGGCCAAGCTGCGCCAGGCCGGCGTGCAATGGCTCGCGCTCGGCATCGAATCCGGCAGCGAGCACGTGCGCGATGGCGCCGAGAAGTCGTTCAGTCAAAGCGAGATCGTCGACATTATCCGCCGCATTCAGCAAGAGGGGATCAGCGTCATCGGCAATTTCATTTTCGGCTTGCCCGATGACGACCTCGGCACGATGCAGGAGACACTTGAGCTTGCCATCGAGCTCAATTGCGAATTCGCCAATTTCTACTCGGCCATGGCCTATCCGGGCTCACCCCTGTTCCGTGTCGCGGTCGATAACGGCTGGGCGCTGCCGAATAACTGGAGCGGCTTCTCCCAGCACAGCTTCGATTGCCTGCCACTGCCGACGGAAAAAGTTTCGGCGGCGCAAGTCCTCAAGTTCCGCGACGAAGCCTTCGAGCGCTACTTCACGACCAAGCGCTATCTCGACATGGTCACGCAGAAGTTCGGTTGGACCGCGCGCGGGCACATCGAGCGCATGACCCGTCACCGGCTGCGACGCAAGATCCTCGAGGATAGCGAAAGACCGGCCGCCGAAACGGTGGCGTAACCGGCGCGCCGACCAACGAGCGCGGCAAATCCACGCTCGTAAATCACCATGGCGTCATTGGATCGGAACGAGCGCGGCACCCTGCGGCGCGTTCGAAACAATGCTGAGGTTGGTTATCCACTCCGCCGGTGTTCCGTTCGGCCAGGAAAAAGTACCGACTCCCCCCGCCCCGAGCTTGCAGCTCGAATCGGACGCGACCAGCTGACGATTGGCAAAGATCATGCACCCGCCGTCGTCAAACCGGATGAACAGGTCGAGCGGCGCCCGCATGTCGGGAATGAATCCGAGTGACGTTATTCGCAGCCGCCCGCCCTCGAGATGCCCGAACACGACTTGATTTTCGAACAACAGGAGTGCCGTAGCGTTCGGCTGGCCGTAGTCGAAGGCCAGACCGAGATTGTACATGCGCGGAAAGGAATCATCGGACTTAACCGTCATGCGAATGTCGCACGGACAATTGCCGTCGATGTTGGCAATCACCTGACCGCGCCATGGATCGTCTTGATGTTCGCGGCCGTCCCATTCGATCGTACCATAGGGATGAGGGTCGCGCCGCTTCTTATAGTCCTGAATATTGGTGCCGAGCACTTCGTAAAGCGGTTCCGGAAAGACGATAGCCGGGCCGCTGACCGCAATTGGCGATACCTGAGGCGTTGGCGACAGCATTGGTGAGGACGCCGCCATGGCGCGCACGTCGAGCGTCTTGCCGCTGCCGGAAACGGCAAAAAATGCCGGTTCGCCGCCGCGTTCGGCACAGCTATAAAATTGCAGGACCGTGTAAATCGCGGCCACCGCGGCCGGATTGTCGAGCGTCATCTCGCGCGGTCGTGGATTGAAGTCCGGCTTTGTCGAAATGCCTTGCGGCCAAACCCCGGCGAAGCACCACCGCGGATGCTGTAAGATCTGCTGCCGGACGGCGGAGACGACGGACGCAATTTCGTTCGATTGATAAATCGCCCGGTTGCCCATGTGGACGGTATAAATCTGCCCGGCAAAGCCGTAGACGAGATAGGCCGCAAGCGCCAGAAAGATCGTCCGGACGAGCGCGATCCGGCGCACGACCACCATGGTACTGGCCGCGGCCAGTAATATCGCTTCGTAGGCGCTGAGAAATCGGTAGTACCAGGTCGGCGTATAGCCGTCGGTTACGATCCGCCCAACGAACACGGCCACGACGATCGCTATGAATGCAGACAATGCGCCGAGCACGGCAGGATCGCGCATCCCGGCGAAGAGCTTTTTCGGTTCGATGGCCAGCGCCTTGACCGCAAAGAGGACTGCAACAACCGCCGCCACCGCGACCGGAACAATGACGCGTGCATAGTCGCCGATATTTTGCGGGATGAGCGGCATGACTATCAGCGCGCCGAGCCGATAAAGACTGATGAGCATCGGCTGCAGCGTTTCCCAGCGCAGCGGCTCGGAAAATTTCGACAGCATGAAATGGACGAGAGCGATCACGCCCAAAATCACCGACGCGCTTGCCACAACCGCGAGGGTCTGCCACAGCGTCGCCGACGGCTGCCCATTGCGGCGGTCATACCAGAGCCAGCCCGCATGAAGCGTCGTCATCACGAGAAGCGCCGGAATGACGAATTCATGGTTGAGCCCGGCGATGACAAAGCAAAACGCCGCCAGCGTCAAAATCGGAATCCGCCGAACCTGATGCTCGGTCGGTAACAGCAACAAGCCGACATTGAACAACAGCAATGCCACGCCATAAGTGTTGAGCTCAGGCCAGCTCATGAAATAGGTGTAAGCGTCGACACCCGGAGCGATCAGCAGGATCGCCGCGGCCAAAGTGGACAACACGAAACCGACATAGCGGCGCAGCAGCAGGTACGTGGTTGCGGCCCAAGCGATACCGTTGACGACGCACATTTCATGAAATAGGCCACGGAGTTCGCGGCCGATCATGTCCTCGGCCCACCACTGAAAAAACAGAAACGGCCGCAAGCCCGAAAAGCCGCCGACATTGGTGAAACGAGCTTGCGAAAAATTCAGAAGATGATACAGCCAATCAAAATCGCGCTGAATGAACCAGAGCCGCTCGGGCATCGCGAAAAAATCGTCCGCAGCCATGTAGCTCGGATTTGGCTCCAAGGTAATAAGCGCGAGCGCGGTAAATATCGCCAGTGCGGCGCAAAATTGAACGAGAGCGGACGGCGGATTCATTTGCAAAATCGATACACGCGTCTCCTTCATAAAATTCCACCTGTCCTTTTCGTGCCGCGCGCGATTATAGTTGCTGGCCCGCGGGGGACCAGCCAAAGTAGCCGAGAATGCGCGCGACTAATCGTCTTGCGATATTTCCGGGCTTGAAGAGAGTGATCGGCAATGCTCCAGTCAATACTAGCAGCAATTCTCTCGTTTATGTTTTTTCTCATCGTGCACTTTCTTCACTTTCATTTTTTCAGGCCGGCGGCAAAGACCAAGAGCCTATTGCTGGTGGCGCTGGTCGGGCTCGCTTTCTTTGTGTCGATGCTATTCGTGCTGCCGTCCGAGGAGGATATCATGCGCACGTTGCATCTTGGCGACGATGCCATGCGAATCCTGTTACCGGCTGCGGGTGCAGCGTTCTACGCGGTCCTGATCCTGGCTTATTTCAATTTTTACCTGACCGCGGACAGGTCTATCTCGCTCCGGATGCTGATGATGACGGACGCCCGGCCCGAGCATACCACTACCATGCAGCAGATGTTGACCGCTTACGATACGACGGCGATCATCGTTGGGCGAATGGACGATCTGACGTATGGCGGCTCGCTTGAGCGGGACGACGATCGCTATCGGGTTACCGCGCGCGGCAAGCGCGCACTGATGCTGTTCCGCTTCCCGATCAGTTTTCTTCATCTGAAGAAGTTTTAAGTTGCGAATAGGAACGCTTTAAGATGCCGGGCAATAATCTCGAGCAAGGAAAGGCCGGCTCGCTCGAAAATCTCTTCATTCACCTGATCGGCAATGCGTTGCCAGTCGCGGTGCTCAAGCGCCTGCCGACATTATATTACCGCATCAATCGTTATCGCTTTCGCTTGTTTTCCCGCCCGGTCATGATCAAGGAGACGAGTAAGGCGAAAGAGCGGCGCAAGGCGGAAGGTTTCTTTGAGCGTTACTTTGCGGGTCGGGGGGTCGACGTGGGTTATGGCGGCGATCTGGTTACGCCGAACTGCCGCGGCTGGGATGTGGAGGATGGTGACGCGCACGATCTTGCCGGGATCGGCGACACGACATTCGATTTCGTCTACTCATCCCATATTCTGGAGCATCTGGAAAATCCAGCGCGCGCGCTGCAAAACTGGTGGCGCGTGCTCAAGCCGGGTGGCTATCTGATACTGTATGTCCCGGAGCGCGATCTGTTCGAGCGCAAGAAAAGCCTGCCCTCCGACATCAGCCTGGATCACAAGCATTTCTTTCTGCTTGATCGAGATGATCCTCCCGACACAATCGGACTCATTCCCCTCCTAAAAGACAATCTGCAAGGCATCGAAATAGTCTATCAACGGATTTGCAGCGCCGGATACGACGCGAATTTGCCGGTCAGCTTCATGTCGGATGCCGAATACTCGATCGAACTGGTCGCCAAAAAACCGGACAGCGGCGTTTCAGCGTCGGCAGGTTGAGCTGCGTCGGCAATTCCGGACACTCCCGGCAATCGGACCACGGCGTCAGTCATTTTCTGATTCTGAGCTGACCGGGAAAGCATCCGCTTGTGAGTGCGCCTGCGGCGCCGGCTGCGTGCCCAGATAGCGGCCGCTGCCGCCGCGTGTAAAGCGATCCCCGCCGCCGGGGTTCCCTTGCCGACACGGCGGGATCGGGTAATTTCTTTGACGTTAATGCGCTGGGGCCCCTCCCCGCGGCCAATAGGGTCTTTGACCCAGGACGCGCATCAAGATAGAACCCGCCCGACATGATCATCAGTCGCACTCCGTTTCGTATTTCACTGTTCGGCGGCGGAACCGATTATCCGACGTGGTTTCGTGAGCATGGCGGCGCGGTGCTCGGCCTCGCCATCGACAAGTATTGCTACATCACGCTGCGCCGGCTGCCTCCGTTTTTCGGGCACAGCTCGCGGATCGTCTATTCACAGGTCGAACTGGTAAACGCGGTTTCCGAAATTCGGCATCCTGCGGTGCGCGCAGTCCTGTCCGATCAGGGTGTGAACGAAGGTCTCGAAATACATCACGACGCCGATTTGCCGGCGCGGTCCGGTCTGGGCTCGAGCAGCTCGTTTACGGTCGGCCTGTTAAATGCACTTCATGCGCTCAAGAGCAGAATGATTTCGAAACGCGATCTGGCTTTCGAAGCGATCCGGATCGAACAGGAGGTTCTCAAGGAACAAGTCGGCTCACAGGATCAGATGTGGGCGGCCTATGGCGGCTTCAATCGTTTCGAGTTCTTCCGTGACGGCACTTTCGCCGTGTCGCCAATGATCCTGTCGTCGGAGCGGCGCGACGAGCTCAATCGTTCGCTGCTGCTGTTTTTCACCGGCTTTTCGCGTTTCGCGACCGATTTCGCTCAAGACCAAGTCAAGAATATTCCAAATCGCAGAAGCCAATTGATGGCGATCCGCAGGATGGTCGACAGTGCGGTCGATATCTTGCAGGACGAGAAGGCTCCGCTGCGCGAATTGGGCGAACTTCTCCACGAGTCATGGCGGCTCAAGCGCGAGCTCGCTGATAGCGTCTCCAATCGGCAGATCGATGAAATCTACGACGCCGCGCGCGATGCCGGCGCGGTTGGCGGCAAGCTGTTAGGGGCCGGCGGCGGGGGGTTCATCGTCTTTTACGCGGAAGAAGCTGCGCGAGAAAAGATCCGCGAACGGCTCAAGAATCTGATTCACGTGTCGGTCG
>CAVVCW010000020.1:0-7549 GCA_963746715.1 uncultured Alphaproteobacteria bacterium
GCCCGCATGCGCCGCTCCAGTGTGCGCCGCACGCCAGAACCGAACTCGGGATGGCGGCGCTGGATCTCTTCGAGAACCGCTATGGCGCGGATCCCAGGCGCCGCCTTCAAAATCGGTACGATCTCGGCGTCCCAAACGCCGGCGAGTGGATCGGGCCGCCGTCGGCCTCGCGACACCTTCTTCTGCGAGGGCAGTCGCGGATCATCTGCGATCCGATAGCCGGTCGCAGGCGAAAATCCCGCCTTGGCCGCGGCGGCAGGGGTCTGGTGGGTCTGTCGGAAACTCATGAATAGCCTCATCTGGTGATCGGTTATGTGAAGGCCGGGCAAGGTTTGATCCCTCAAAAATTGAGACGAATCAGTACCTTGACCCAGTCGCTCACAACCGCCAGACGGGTTCCGAAAAACACGCCGCCGGGGGTCGGCTGCGCGTCGGTCGGGCTACGCCCTCCCTCCGTCAGCCCACCCCCGGCGCATTCTCATCCTGATTGACGCTGATCTCTCACCTTGATTGTCGCCGCGCAACACCCACTCTTGCGAAACGCAGCCGGTCCATACATTTGGGTCATAAGCGGTCATTCCCGTCATTGCGGGGCGGCATCCAGGGACCCCAACGCCGCCAAATAAAAAGCCCGGTAGCTTTCACCACCGGGCTCCCGCATTAACGCAACACTCGCCCCCAGGGTCGAAGCGATAGGTTAGGTTTACAGAGTAATTCTTACGCCTTACTTGCCCCAATTCGTCAGATTAAGGTGGCTTTTTGCGTACATTTATCAGCCCACGTCCTGTTTGCTGTCAGTTACGACAACTTTCAGCGTGCCAGCAGGCGGAGGCCATTGCAGCCCGCGAGCTAGTTCCCAGGGTGCGTTCATCAACTGCTCCCGCGCTGCCTGCTCAAGCAATAGGAACGGCGTGGCATCGGGGTGGATCGCTGATGGCTGCTGAACGACCATGGGCTATATGCGTACTTTCCAATTTAACGCCGGTCGCGATCTAATTTTCATAACGAATTTGGAAAGTGGATTTGGTGGCTCATGCCAGCCGACAGAAGAACTACGACCGATGCCACGCTGAGCACGCCGAGACACCAGCTTCCGGTGGCGAATACGTGGATTTGGGGTTGGCCGAGATGGCCTGGAGAAGAAATACGTCGCTTTCGCGCTAACGGGTTGTCTCCGGCGGTGCTATCATCTCTTTTGAGGGCTGTATCGACCAGTCATACGGGGAATGTCAATTTAGGGGATTTCCAAAATGAATTATTACACCAAAAGCCGCCGAGCGGTCTCGCTTGCGGCCACGCTGGCCGTCGCATTGCCGCTTTCATTCGCGGCGGCATCGCCCGCTTGGGCCTTCAGGCTGCAAAACTCTTCGGGTGGAAGCCAATGCGTCAAGGATGGCAGCACTTGTGTCGTCTTTTGCGACAATGGTTTCCGCGCCGGTGCGATGAACTGGAACAACAATGTGTGGACCGACGGCAACAAATCGGACACGGACCAGGACGCCGAAGCCAAGAAAATATGCGCCGCCAACGGCACGGCCTGCACATGATGCGCGCGGCGCTGCTGGCGGCAGCTCTAGCCATGTCCAGCACGGCGGCGCTGGCGCAGACTACCAACCTCATCTGCCATCTCAGCTTTTAGAAAGATCATCATGATGACGACATACATCCCCACTCGCGTCGCGCTGGCGCTGGCCGCTCTGCTAGCGATGGACGCGCCGTCGCAGGGGCAGGGCGATCAGCCCATCGTCATGCGCTGCACCTTTGACGGCTACACAAACCAGACGCTGGATTATGTCGTGGACCTGGCGGCCACAACTATGACCCTAACTTACACGCTCACGGGCCTCAGCCAGCCGATCGTCAGTCATTATTCAGGACATGTCACGGATGCCACGGACGCTCAGATCGTTTGGACCTATTCCGATTTAACCCGCACCGTCACGGATACGCTGAACCGCTATAGTGGCCAGATCGTGTCGCATGTCGCAGTCCAAGGCGGGGACAACGTCACCACCCTTCAATCCTGCACGCGGCAGCAGAAGCAATTTTAAAGGCCGTCATGAGCAAAGTGCGTGTCGCCGGGTGGTGGGAACTTACTATAGATGTTCCCGGAACATTTGGTCTGAAGATCATTGGGGAGTTGTCATGACAAAGCATCTCGCGGTATCCGGAATCGCACAATGTTTTTTGGGACTGACGATCCTGGTAATGGCCAGCAAGGCGGCGCTGGCCGATCCCGTCTATCTGAGCTGCGTGACGGGATCGGCCTGGCCTCCTTTCGTACTGAAGCTCGATATCAGCAACAAAACCATATCTGGTGACAGTAATTATGGGATTGCGCCCTATGGGAATGAGCCCACGGTCCCTCGGTCTATTGTTGTTTCGAATGATGAGATTTCTTGGGTGGTGGATGGGATCAGTAACAATTCACTCAGCCGAGTTACTGGAAGCTTTGTCGCGATTGGTATTGGGACATCTACTGGCGCCCGCTGGTCTGCTCAATGCCAGAAGAGTGAGCGGCAGTTTTAATGCGACCATGACGGTCGCTAACTACGGCGAACGCCTTCAAGGCGCTGAACGAGAGTTCGATGGGGTTGAGATCGGGGGAGTAGGGAGGCAGGTAACACAGCGTCGCGCCGACGGCTTCGATCGCTTCGCGTACGCCATCGACTTTGTGTGCCGGGACGTTGTCCATAATGACAATGTCGCCACGTCCGAGTGTCGGCGCCAGGCACTGCTCGACATAGGCCACAAAGGTCTCTCCGTTCATGGCTCCCTTGATCACCATCGGCGCCGTCATTGCGTCGCATCGCAGCGCCGCGACAAACGTCAACGTCTTCCAGGCTGCGAACGGCACGCGGCCGATCACGCGTTCCCCTCTCGGCCCGCGGCCACAAAGGCGGGTCATGTTGGTGTTCACCGATGTTTCATCGAGGAAGACGAGACAGGAGGAATCAAGCAGCCCTTGCTCGCGTATCCAACGCCGGCGCAACCGTGCCACATCCGCGCGCTCTTGCTCGGAGGCGTGCAGGACTTTTTTTTAACGTGATGCCATGGCGTTTCAGGAAGCGAACGAGTGCCGTACGGCTTCCGGGCACCCTGCGCTTGTGCATCGCCGCGACGGTCTCGTCCAGGGTGCGGTCCGATTGCTCCTCAATCAGCGCCAGAATCTCTTCGGTGTAATCTTCCAGAGGGGAGCGGCTGCCACCGCACAACTTGGCTGCAATCGTCCCATCATTGCGCCAAAACTGATGCCAGCGGACCGCCGAGGCAACGCTGACGCCAAAGCGTTCAGCCGCTTCCCGACGCGTCGCGCCCTCATCAACCGCTCCGATCACACGTTCCCGTAAGTCCGGTGAATAAGGTCTGCCCATGGTTGGCCTCGCAAGCCGAATCACTTGCCAAGACTCCGCCTTTCCCTCCCCTCTGGGAATCCCGATTCATGTCGGACGGAAACCGCTCTAAGTGACCTGCGCTCAATCACCCTTGAGCAGCCGATCTCTGCACAGATCGGAGTCAAGCTGGCGTTCTAAACTCCTGTAATATTGCAGCTTTTGTTGCGGCTGCGAATGTCCGCTTCTCTAATCGGCCGTTTGGGGTCAAGCGCTTTCAGACCATCCACCCTCCACATGGCAGTGTTGATATCGCTCACGGGCTCGCGCTTCTCTTCGGAATCGGCACCAAGGCCCTTCCAGCATGGGGTTCGAGGAGGAAGTGGAACAATCTTTGGGGCGGCCTTGCCGGCGGACTGACACCGGTAGGGGGGACAGCACCCAACATCCGATAATGTCCTAAATTGAAATTGCTTGCAGATCGACTGTTAGCGTTTTATCGCCCTTGCAGCAGGCAGCGAGGTCGTCACCAGAAATTGAGTTCCCATTGTCGTTTCGTATCGTCACGTGGTGCTTCTCTTCGAGAATCAACTGACGCGCGCGCTCAAGCGCATCGGCAACGTTTAGCGGTTTCGATGGCAGCCCGCTGTCAATACCAACGGGGCCACGCCTGCCTTCATCGTCAAACGTCTCAAATGTCACAAAGTAGTTCATCTCATACCTAACGTGAAGACCGCTCGACCAATTCCTCAAGCACCCACCCTATCAGAAACACCCGCCGCTGTGGCAGGGGGAATTCCGCCTTCGTTGGACCAGTGATATTGTGAGGTTGACCGAACAGTGGGAGGCAGCAGCATGAGAAACAAACAAGGAGCAGCGATGTTGGCTGTTATTCTTTGGAGTAGTGTCGGTTGTGATTGGAAGGAGACTGGCCAGATTGATTCATCGTGCCACAGGAGGCTCTAGGTCAGTTTTGATCCCAGCAAGCTGCTGATAAAGCGCAACGGTACGATTAACGTAAGACTCCTCGTGACCATCTGTAAACGCGCTTGCTCCTTGGTCAGTCCGATTAAGAATGTAGACGCTAAAAATTCCTGGCGACAGACGCTGAATAATGAGAACCGTTTGAAGAGCGCTAGGCTTAAACAGTGTTATGAAAAACTCGCGTATCGACGTAGCATTATCGCTAGCGATTACTACGCGATCAGGTGAGCTTTCATAAACTTTCAAATGGTATATCACATCGCCTGTGTTTGTATCGCTTTCCCAGTAGTAGAGATCGGCATCTTTTCTGAGATCAGAAGCGGAAAAATCGGGGCGACGACCTTTCGGGTCCGGCCCCGTAAGCGCGTAAGCATCATAAGCAAACGGGCGCCATTCTTTCTTAGTCGTCGACCAGTAATTGATATTTGGAAGCATAGAGATTGCCCCCACACGCGCCAAAAGCCCATCCATGGTGCCATCAAAGCGAAAGCTGCTCGTCAGCGCGACAAGGAGTTCTTGAACGTGAGGAGGGCGACCAACCTGTGCAACCTGGGGGATGCCATTTGCTTTGTTGAAGGTCACTGCTATGCCAAATCGTTATTGTCGGAGCGGCATCGGGGGAGGGATACCCTAGCTCAGTGATCGTGCCGCATGGCGGCTGCGGGTCGGCTTCTTGTGCGCCGGCCGCGAACGCAAATGGTACAAACACCAGGAGCGAAAAGAGCGCTTTCATAGCAAATGCGCCCGTCCAAGGGATTGTAATCGCGTCTCAAGGGGCGCCCAAGATGACAACGCGCGAGGCATCACAAAGACCCAACCGGCCTGCCCGAAGGTTAGCATCGTCAAGAATGGGGGCTCGCCCAGCCCCAGAGCGCTGTGCGAATGTCCGCTTAAAAGCGGACATTGGCGTCCCGACCTCGTCATTTTTTTGCGGTCCGATTACGTCGGGGGGGCGTCCGGGTCTTTTGGTGCTTCTCTGGGCGCCGCCTCATAGGCATCGACGAGCGCGTTTAATTGGGCGACCGTCTGCTTAAAGGCGGCGAGCGTTGATGCCACCGTACCGTTCATTCCGTCTGGGATCACAAGAGGCTATAGCGCGACAATCTGGATGAGAACGGCGCGTCAATCAGGATGAGACGAGGCGGCCGAGCGGGCTGATGATTACCACTGGATGGGAATTTGGCAAGTACTTTGATTGACGGTGCGCGTCAATCAGCTTTCGTGTTGCTCGGTTGTTTTGAGTGTGGCGTTTGCGGGAGGTCGTCCGCGTCCACGCTTTCGCTCGAGAGCTTCGCGCCGCCGATAGCTCTCGACGTTCATCTCCAGGATTGTGGCGTGGTGCACAAGGCGGTCGATGGCTGCGAGCGTCATGGCCTGGTCCGGGAAGATCTTGCCCCACTCGCCGAACGGCTGATTGGCCGTGATGAGCATCGATCGCCGCTCGTAGCGCGCGGCGATCAACTCGAACAGGACGCTGGTCTCGGCCTGATCCTTGGTGACGTAGGCGATGTCGTCGAGGATGAGCAGATCGTAGCGGTCGAGTTTGGCGATGGCGGTCTCGAGCATCAACTCGCGGCGTGCGATCTGGAGTTGTTGCACGAGATCGGTGGTGCGGGCGAACTTCACGCGCCAGCCGTTCTCGACAAGGGCGAGGCCGAGCGCTGCGGAGAGATGGCTCTTGCCGCCGCCCGGCGGGCCAAACAGCAGGATATTGGCGCCTTTCTCCAGCCACATATCGCCCGATGCGAGTGCCATCACCTGGGCTTTTGAGACCATTGGCACGGCCTCGAAGTCGAAGGTAGCAAGCGTCTTGCCGGCCGGGAGGCGGGCTTCGCCAAGATGCCGCTCGATGCGGCGGCGGCCGCGATCGGCCGATTCGTGCTCGGCGAGCGCGGCGAGGAAGCGTGCGGCGGGCCAGCCCTCCTTGTCGGATTGCTCAGCGAGCTTGGCCCATATCAGCTTGACGCCCGGCAAGCGCAGCTCGGTCAGCAGCAGTTCGACGCGAGCGGCATCGATCTTGTTGTTGCTGGTCATGCCGCGACCTCCAGATGGGAGGTTGGCGGGGCCCCATGGACCGCCACCAGTTCATCGTAGGCGTTGAGCGGCACCAGCTCTACCTCGATAACCGGCATCGATGCCGGGTTCGGACCGAAGCGTTCCCGCAGCGCCGCCAGATCCGGCAACCGGCCGGCGTCGAGTTCGGCATCGATCGTCTGCGCCAGCTCAGCCTCGCAGCCACGATCATGCGCCAGCGCCAGCAACTCGACCGTGACCTTGCACGCCCGCTTGTCGCCCACTTCGGCGAGCAAGGCCTCGAAGGCTTTGCGATAGGCCGGACGCGGGAACAGCTGATCGCGGTAGACCAGATTGGGCAGCGCCATCGGCTTCTTGCGCAACGCATGGATCACATGCCGGTAATCGACGACATGACCGCCCTTGGCTCCCGAGATCGGCTGCCCACGTCTGAGCGTCATCATGGGCGTCGAGCCGAGGAAGCAGTTGAGCCGGTCGTCGTAGAGGTGTACCCGCAGACGATGGCCGATCAGCCGCGACGGCGCGGTGTAGAAAACACGGCGCAGGATGAAGCCGCCGCTTGATGTTACCGTGACGATCTTCTCCTCGTAATCGGCGGTGCGCCGCTTGGGCAGTTGGGCGAGCGTGGGCCGCTCCAACGCGATGCGCCGGCGGTTGTTGGCATTGCGTCGGCCGACGATCTCGTCGACGAAGCGCCGGTAGGCGTCGAGAGCCTCGAAGTCCCTGCTGCCGCGCAAGAGAAGCGCGTCTTCGAGCGCCCTCTTGAGATGGCCATGGGAGCTCTCGATGGACCCATTCTCGTGCGCGACGCCAAGGTTGTTGCGGGTCGGCGTCATGCCGTAGTGGCGCATGAGCCCCTGATAGCGCTGCGTCAGATCCTGCTGGGCATCGCAGTCCAGGTTGCGGAATGCCGCCGACAGGCTGTCGCTACGGTGTTCCAGCGGTACACCGCCGAGCGCCCACAGGGCATTCTGCAGCCCCTCGGCCAATGCGACAAAGCTCTCGCCGCCAAGCACGACATGGGCATGTTCGAAGCCCGAGAACGCCAACCGGAAGTGGTAGAGCCGATGCTCCAGCACCACGCCCACGATCATGATGCCCAGCGCCCTGGTGTCGGTGAAGTCGGACAGACCAAGCCGACCGGGCTCGTGCTCCTGGCGGAAGATGACATCCTGCTCCGGGCCAGCCAGCGCCCGCCA
>CAVVCW010000021.1:0-38402 GCA_963746715.1 uncultured Alphaproteobacteria bacterium
GAATCGCCAGGGCCAACTCTGCGGAGATTTTTCTGATTTATCAGTCATTTCGTAACTTTCAAACTTCACCTATGCCGTATCTGGAATTAGAATTTCATCAAATCCTTCGCGAGCATGATAGGTCCCGAAAAGTATTTGCGGGCTTCATCGGCGTAATTGCTGTAGTCCTGCTCCTGATCGACCTTCGGCCCAAGATGCGTCATGACGACGGCCTTCACCCCAGCCTTGGCCGCCATCCTACCGACGTCTTCCGGCGTGACGTGCTCTTCGTGCATGTGGCGAAGAAATCCGGCCTGCTCATCGGGTGTTTTTGTCTGCCAGTTCCCATTATGCTTAAACACGTCGACGACCTCGTCTGGCGAGGTCACCTCCGTGACGTAGAGATCGGCGCCCTTCGCCAGATCGACCACAGCGTCGGACGGACCGGTGTCGCCGGTGAAGAAAACCACACGGCCCGGGGTATCAAAGCGATATGAATAGGAATGATACTTCCCGTAAGGAGGTGTACCGGGCTGGAAATTAAAATGCGTGTTCTCCACCGCGATCACTTTGACGTTGGCGTCCTGATAAACAACGCCCGGTCCCACATCATGGCCGTGAAAGCTGTCCGCCATCGGACGTTTCTTGCCTTCCGCCCAGCGGATGTCGGCATTCGGCTTAAGGTATTCGAGCGCCCCACTGACGAGCGCCTCTACTCCTCCACCATAAATGTCGGTCGGTTCTGTGGCTTGATATTCCCACTGCGAGACCATGAGCGTTGCGAGCCCCGCTGAATGATCGCTGTGCGGGTGGGTGATGAAAATCTTTTTGACTTTACGAAAATCGTAGCCCGATTGCACGATCCGGTTGGTTACGCTTCCCCCCGCATCAATCAGATAAGGAGTGCCGTTCACCACAAGCAGATTTGAGGATTGTGCGCGGTCCTTCCTCGGCAATGGTCCACCGGCAGTCCCAAGAGTTATCAGTATCGTTCCCTCGTCCGCACGCGCCGCGTCTCTTAGTGTTGTTACCAAGATGGTGGCCGTTGATATTGCGAGGCTGGCCGCGACGGCCAAATGGATTGATGTGCTTGCTTTCATGCTTCCCTCCAGATAGCGGCCAGTATGTCGCGCTTTTTTTTAACGCTACATCAGTCCCGCCCTCGCAAACAGGGGCATGTCCAGTTTTGGCCCTTAGCGGACATTTCGGCAGTCGCAATCGATGTCCGCTTTCAGGGGAAAAGCGGACACAACTTCCATCAGCTGGCGCGGCAGTTAATGACCCAAAGCGGACATTGCGACCTTTGGATCAGAAGTCACCTTTTTCTGCCTGAGGCGCGGCGCGCGCCCGCGGGTGGCGCCACGGACGCGGGAACACTTACATTCGAAATCTCGCTTTTGGGGGCCATTTTTGTGCTGACCATCCCGACGCACATTGCGCACGCGAGCGACGACATCCAACAAATCAACTTAGGTCCGTATGCTTTCTATGTACCTAAGGATTTGATGCTGGATCAAACCACGGTGGTTGCGTCCCGGCTGCCTAACATCAGGTTCAATAAGCTTAGGTAGCGCTAGTGTCGATACTCAAATCGAAGAGCGATTTCTTCGAGTAGAATTCCGGACACTTTCGTAGTCCAGGTCTGGCCTGCGCTGACCGGCATTGCGAGCGTCAACGTTCCTGTTGAAATAATCTCGCCTGCGCGCAACGGCGGGTTATGGGTATCGCTCGCCAGCAATTCGACTAGATTGCGAAGCGCCAAAAGCGGGCTATCGAGTACGAGAGCGCCGCTCCCACGTTGGCTCAGTTTGCCATTGCAATAAAGTTCGACCCCAAAGGTGGCCAGTTCATGCTGCCAATCCGTCTTGCGCGGTGCGATTGCGTGACGCGCTCCAATCACCAGTGCGCCATGGACGCAATGTGCGGCGACCGCATCCGGGGCTGCGAATTTCCAGTCAGGAAAAATCGACTGCACAACCTCATAGCCGAGCGCGACCCACTCGGTGCAATTGAGCAACTCGGCTTCGCTCATGCCCGGCAAGGGCGCAGTTTTTAGGCCGAATATGATTTCCGGCTCGATGCGAGGCTCTACAAAATCCTTGATGCCTATCGCCTGGGTGGATGCGAGTTCCTGCATGGTGCGGTTGCTAATGTAGCCCCAAATCGGCGACTGGACGTCGTACACTTTCCACATTTCGCGGTTTGTGAACCCGATCTTGCGACCGGTTATTGTTTCGCCGCGAGCCTCGAAGGCAGCGCGGAGCAACGGCGTGACGCGATAGGCCTGAGCGAGCGTCAATCCAGCGGGTCGAGAAGAGAAGGTGGGAATTTGACTGTGCCCAACCAAAGACGCGACGACCTCGTCGGCAATGGATTTGACATCGAACGTTTCGGTCGGCGCACCCATACACGGACTCTAGACGAAGGTCTGGGAACCACAAGCCGTGCAAACCCAAACATCGTTGGCGAATGTCCCTTCCTGGCCCAAAGCGGACGCGCCGATAGGCGAAAGCCGCGGTACTTTGCCGGCGCGATCGAAGTCATCGAAATCGTCGGTGCGGTGTCTGCCGTCACTTGCAGGGGAACGCCCCTCGGAGGGCGGCGTATCCAAGGTTTGACGCTGGATGAAGCTGCTCTTCGGGATGTGCGCGATAAAAGCTCAAGATAAGGGCGACGGTTTGCCCAATCGTCACATCTCCGGAATTGCACACGAGCTTAGCCGAATGGAAAGCGTCGCTCATTCCGGCAACATAACCAAGGCAATACCCTCGATCGGGGTCACCTGCGGGGGTTGAGCATTCATCGTAGAGTTGCTTTCCCGAAATAAAAAAAGCGATTTCTTGTGAGAACACAGAAGCGGGCCACAGCAACCAGATCGCCAGAATTACTCGCAACTTCATTTCGAGCCTCGCAGTTGGGTCTTAGCTGACGGCGCCACGGTACGTCGCCGAATTGGCCGCAGGATGTTTTGTACTGCCGTCGTATCCCGGGCGACAAAATCGTGCAGTAACGGAACGCGGCATAATTGCTCGACGGCTAGCCGTCTGCGCCAGGCGGCGGTAAGTGCTTCGAGCCTTCGGCTTCGCGTAGACCCTAATTACGCAGCGAGTTCAAAGCGCGCATCGCTTTCGCTAAGGACCTTTTCAAAGGATTCTATTGGCATAGCGGGGCTGAAATAAAAGCCCTGGACCTCTGTGCAGCCCTCGACAACGACGAAATCCAGCTGTGCCTTTGTCTCCACCCCTTCGGCGACGACGTCGATATTCAAAGCCTGCGCCAGCCTAATGACTGTCCTAACGATAGCCTCTGAATTGTCGTCCTTCGATAGGTCTTTGATGAACGACTTGTCGATCTTGATCTTGTCGAACGGAAAGCTTCGGAGATAATTCAAGGAAGAGAAACCTGTGCCAAAATCGTCCATGACAATGTGGACGCCGAGCGATCGAAGCTCATGCAGCATGGCAAGTGTTTTTGCGTTGTCCTCGAGCAGCAGGGTTTCAGTAATTTCCAGTTCCAGGCGCGACGCCTGCAACCCCGAAGTCGCCAGCGCGCCGAGAATGACCTTCACCAAACTCATGTTCTTGAACTGAATCGATGACAAATTCACTGCGACGCGCAACTCCTTCGGCCATTTGACTGCTTCAGCGCACGCGGTTTGGAGCACCCATTGCCCTAGAGAAGCGATCAGGCCAGATTCTTCCGCAAGCGGCACAAAATCAGTAGCCGGAATCTCGCCAAGTCGTGGATGAAACCAGCGCAGGAGGGCTTCAAAGCAGCGAATCTGACCGGTTTTCGGATTCACCAGTGGCTGGTAATAGAGCTGTAATTGCCCGTTGGCCAGCGCGCTACGCAGTTCGAGCTCAAGTGCTCGCCGCGCTTGAATACGCGCATCCATCTCCGATTCAAAGAAGCAAAACGAGCCGCGGCCATCCGCCTTTGCGCGGTACATCGCAAGGTCGGCGTTTTTAAGAAGCTGATCGGCGTTCGCTCCATCGGCTGGCGCTAGCGCAAGGCCGATGCTGGCTCCAATGTCCATCTGCTGACCGTCGACATCGTACGCCGCGCTCAGGCGATCAATGATTCTGATCGCGAGTGCACTACTCTCCTCCGGTCGGCTCAGGTTAGTCTGGATAATCGCAAATTCGTCCCCCCCAAGGCGCGCAACAAAGTCGCACTCCTTGCAACAATTGATGAGCCTAGAAGCGACCACTTTTAAAAGTTTATCCCCGACGGGATGACCCATGGAATCGTTGACGGCCTTGAAGCGGTCCAAGTCGACGCAAAGAATCGCGAAGCCTTCTCCGTTCCGCACACCGCGAAAATTCCTTTCGAGCTCCTCACGAAAGTAAACTCGATTCGGAAGGTCCGTCAGATGGTCATGCCGTGCCATATGGGCGATATGGGCTGCCGCCTTTTGCCGCTCGGTGATATCCTCATGAATCGATACCCAGCCGCCGTCCGTTGTACCCTGGTGAGAAACCGATACGAGACGGCCATCCGAAAATGGCTTTGTAAATTGAAAGGTGTCGCCGGCGGGTGTGGCGGTAGTTGGCGAAAATGTTTCCAGAGGCGTCTCGGAAAACCTCTTTTGGTCCACCAGATATTGCAGAATTGCGGTGAGTTCGGTCCCTTCCTTACATAAATCGGCTGGCAGCCCGTAGAGCCTCGCATACCGCTCGTTGCAGACAATCAGCCGTCGATGGGAATCGAACATCGCCAGGCCGTGCGTCATATTATTCAATGCGAGATCAAGCTGAGTATTAACTCGCTCAAGCTGATGCTTGCGATCGAATAGCTCTGCACCATTCTCTTTGAAAACCTGAACTGCGCGCGCCATGTCGCCGATTTCGTCCCGGTCGCCGAGCGACGGAACAGGTTCCGTGATAGGTTGCTTCGCCAAACGAGCCATGTATTTCGTGATGAGATCTAAGCGTTTGAGAACGCCGCGCGTGGTGGTTAGGCCCACGGGTCCGATCAATAGTAGCGCCGCCAGGGCGCTTATAGATACCCATAGCAGCAAGGAACGCGCGCTGCTCAGCAGTGTCGAGACCGAGTCATTGGCAACACTGACTTGGTGTACTCGATATTGCCGGATTTCATCTTCAACCTCGTCAGCGGTCTTAGCGTATGCTGCCGCTGACGCGAGCGCATTGTCCTGTGCAAAATTATACGCATAAAACATCACCCGCTGACCGGCTGTGACAAGCTCCGGTATGCGGTTCGAAATCTGGGTTCGAAGATCACGCGCGATTTTATCTGATTGCAGACCGCGGTCCAACTGATCGATCAACAGCGAAAGCTGGGCGCTCTTCGCCAAAAAGTCACGCTGGCTCGTCTCAAGCCGACTTCTATCGACCTCCGCCGGCGCGCTTTCGACGATCTGCCTGTGTTGGGCCAAAAGAGCTTGAAGCCGGGCCGACGTTTCGACTGCGGCAAATCCCTTTTGGTCAAGCTGAAGCGCGGCGTCTTCCGTAATCCATGCGAAGTGTATCGAGGCTACTGCGAGAAGTGCCACAGCGAGCGTAGACAGGCTGGCCAGCCAATACAGCTTGGCTGACATACCGAAGTGCCCGCGAAATCGCTCGGCAAAAGTCATCGATCTACACTTGTGTTCGCTATGCTTTTGGCAGCTTCGATGACCTTAAGCATCTCCGGATTTGGATCACCGAGCGTCACTAGATCAAGGTGTTGCTCAACAACCCGATCTAGCTTGAGTTCATCGGTCTTCGATTTTGCAACGATACTAAGCTGCGAAAGTCCCAACGCCTCGGGTAATTGCTCGACGACCTTGACGACCTGCGAACTGATTTGGACGAGAATGGAATTCGGGACATTAATGGTCTTACCCTTGAGCACCACTTCTTCAATCGCGGCCTGGACGCCGCCACCCTCGCGGACTTGGACGATCCTGATGGGAAGGTCGCGTCCGCCGATTTGATTCCAGTTGACGATCTCTCCGAGTAAGATTCCGCGCATCTGATCGACCGTCAGCGCCTTGACAGGGTTATCTCGATTGACGGCAAAGGCCATGCGGGTATCGTAGATGTTAAAATCGTGAAGCTTATCAAAGGGAAGATTGGCGTTTGTCTGTTTGAGATGTTCGATTTCGTTTTCCAGCGGTCCGGAAATCATCGCAAGGTCAGCGCGCTTGTCGAAAAGAGCGAGGAGACCCAAACTTGATTTATTAGGAACGACAGTTAGCCCATGGCCCGAGGACGCCTCGATGGCGGCTTGATACGGCTCCATGATCCGGTGAGTAAAAGTGGTCGAGCCCTGGACGATGAAGGTCTGCGAACGCGCGGTATAGCACTGCAAAGTGAGAAGCAGCGCAGCAAAGACAAACGTGCCGACAGGATTGCGCATAACGCCGAACTCAATGAGCCTTATGATCTTAGATTGCACGTTTTACGTAACTATCCTTACATTTACCTGAAGCACTATGCTTACAGTTCTCTAAACCAGAGTTCGACGACTTGATCTTCTCGATACGGAACAGCTTGGTTTTACGGTCGGAACATTCGAATTTTAGCGATCGGCGCCATCTGTCTGTAATATTGACTTGGTAGCCTTCCAGCGAGTTCTCGGCGTTGTTGCGCTGAGCAGAGCGAAATCTGGAAGGGCCCGCGATGGTGTGGCAAACAGTGCGATGGAACATAGCGAATGTGTCCGCGGTCGCTGCGTTCTGCGTACTTCCGTTGATCACTCTCGCTGCTGGAAACCCCGGCGCCCTCAGCGCGTCCGGGACGCCTTTGATCCTCGAGTTGCACGAGGTCGATAACACGTCGCCCTGCAGCATATCTGGCTGAACTGGGACAGACTTTTAGCAAACGTCAAGTATCTGTACTGTCGTCCTTGACCTTGAGCGACGACCGATTGACTATTCTGCAGCCACAGAAAGCACCGACTGCACAATCTCGATTGTGCCGTCCTGGTGGAGACGAATGAGCATGCCCGTTTCGATCGATTGCAGGCCCTTGGCCTGAACGATCAGGGTCACATTGAACTCTCTCGCGACAATAGCCGTATGGCTAAGCCAGCCTCCAACCTCGCAAACAAAGCCGCCGGCACGCTGAAAATAAGGAATCCAGGTAGTCGGCACCATGCGGCTTACTATGATGTCCCCATCTTCAAACTCGGGAATGGCCGATGTCGCAGCTGCATCGTCTGGGCGCACAACACGGGCTCGTCCCTCGACGGCGCCGCTGCCAGATACCCGAACGCCCGACATTCGGCGCTCGGTTTCCGAATCGTCGAGTTTGAGTCCGCTCGCATAGTTCTCAATCTGTCGCACGGTCAGCGCTGGGCTTAGCGAGATTGCCGTTTCGACCTTCGCGGCCTCGCGCCGCACACGCGCCAGCGATCGAAGCTGATTGACGCCGGCTTCGCTTGCTGCCTCCGCTATTTCGTCAAAGCTGAGCTCAAATATCGAGCCAGCCAGTCCTATGCGACGGTCGAGCGCCAGAATGGCGTTCCGAAGGACGGCCAACTCGCGAAGCGAGTGGTGCTTGGCATCCTCTTTCAACGTTTGGAACGAGCACGCCGCAATCACGGTATCCGCGAGCCGCGAGCTCTTATTCAGGCCGGCGAGCTCGATCTTGATCTCGGCTTCTGATCGCGTGGGTGATGAGGGCGTTTCGAGTAGAGAGTTGAGTGCAAGAACGTTTTCCAAGTAGCGCGGCTCTGCAAGTTCGTAGTCAACCGGAGAACGATGACCGACGCTACGCACAAGGCTCGCCTCGCGGGACTCCGGCGGGCACTTGTGGGCTTCGACAATCGCTCTTTCGAATTCAGTTTGATTCAAGCGGACGAGATATCGCGCTGGCTCCAGTCCGGCGTTCAGAAGCTCCGATTTAGCTAGCTTGATAGAATAGTCGGCGATGATGTTTATGACGGAGGTGCTGACACTGGTCGACTGCACGTAATTGTTTCGAATTCGTGAGATCGCGTCGAGCAGGTCCACAGTTGAAAGTCGGTCGAAGTCGACGGCCGCCAATATGGCGGTATCTTTGAGGAACTGAGGCAGGAAGCCATTTGTGAAGTTGCTCTCGATATTGCACGCAAGTTTGTTCAAGCGCCTTGCCGCAAGCCAGCTAAGCTCTGGTGCCCGTGCAATCTCTTCGCTCTTATTGACGTAGAGGTTTCCGAAGACGGTCGCCAAATAGAGCGGGGAATCCTCGTCAACACGATAGCCAATGCCGACTTGTCGGCAGGCGAGATCGATGCTGCCGCCGCTGCTCCACACCGATTCCATGAGAGACAGGGAGAGTCGGGTCGGTCGTGGCAAAACCTCGGACAATTCATTCTGCTCAAAGACAACTCCGTCAGGCATTGCGCTCGTCGCGTAGCTCAGCAGGCGTGACCACTCGTTCTTATCGCTTCGCTCTGTCTCCGAGCCGGATGCCGAGGCCGTGATGTCGCGGCTTTGAACAATATGGAAGCGGCCGTCGAGATAGGTCCATTCGATGTCTTGCGGGCGCCTGAAAAGAACTTCGAGCCGACGCCCGATTTCGATCAAGGGTAATAGGTCGATTGGGGGCGAAACGTCGGCCAATAGCTCGCGCGAGACCCGCCCGATCCGACAAGAAATCGGTGCGACGGCGCCTGATACCAGCTTCTCGGCGGTCCCTTCGACCAGTTCGACAAGAGAATGGCCTGGGCAGGCGGGATCGCGGGTAAATAGAACGCCCGAATAGAGAGGCTCAATCATCCGCTGGATGAGAATGTTCGGTTGCGCGTTCTCGATGCCATATCCTTCAACCACGGCGGAACTAAAGGAAGCCAACACCTCCGAGACTGCGCTTTCAAGCCTTGACCGGTCGACATTAAGCAATGATGTGAACACGCCGGCGAAACTATTCGTGGCGTTGTCCTCCGCGCTGCCGGAACTCCTAACTGCAACCGTCTTTGCCGCGAGACTCCGCCAGACGTTGTCGAGTTGTCGGCGGCGCCAAGGGCCGTCGGCGTCCTTAAATCGCTCAAGAATCGCGGCAGTGAGCACGATACCCTCCGGCACCAGAAAGCCGTGGGAGCGCATGACGCCTAGTCGGTAGGCTTTATTGCCGCAGGCCGATAGTCGTTCGACATCGTCGAGCGACACAAGATCACCGCCAAGCCACCATCGCTTTATCGAGAGCGATAATTGCGAGAGCTGCTTTGTTACGATGGCGCGCTGCAAGAGCAGAAGAGCGACACTTACGATGAGGTAGATGTCGGCTGCGGTGTTGAGGAGGCTGCCGGTCGCGGTCATGACGAGCATTCCGCCAATCCAAACGAGGACGCGCTGCCTCGCTGTACGAACGAACACGCTGTCGAGATACAGGCACACAAGTACGCCGAATATGAGCGGCAGAATATAGATCGGATCCGCACTTGCAGAATTTGCCACCCATAAGAACGGCTCGTTACGAAGGGCGGCCGCCGCGGCAATCGCCGCGACCGAGATTGACATCAGCGGCAGGAAGGCAAGCGCCAACAAATTCCTAAGGGGCGTCAAGCCCTGTCGCCGATAAAACGCACGCATGGCACGGGCCAGTCGCGGCGGGTCTGACGCGAGCCTGCTCTTTAGGTCGTCGACCAGGTGCGCGCAGTTCTTCGAAACGACTTGGTCACGCTCCGCCTTCAATGAAATCGGCAAAATCAAGAGTCGTGAGACGAGGGCAAGCAAAACGACAGCGGGCACGAAGCCGATATAACGTGCGGCGATGATCAGATAGCTCGTGAGAAGATCGACAAGCTTGCCCCACCAGCTTTGATGAAGCGTGTTGAGATACTCGACGATGTAAGGCCGCGGTGGCGGAGCGATGAAATAGTCCCACGGCAGCGTGTAGCGGCCGGCATAGTCGAGACCCGCGTGAGTGACTTCGTAACCAAGAATTTGCGCGTAGAAGCAGCTACGGCGGTCATAGCACGGAGCGATGATGGGGCGATGAGGGAGCGCGGCGACGCGCTCTTTTAATTCATCGATAACTGTCGGCCGGATTGGAAGATTAATGGCATCTGGCAGGTGGTAGGCGGCAAATTCTCCTGGATACCGAACGTCGACGAATACCGCACCCTTGTCGATTAGGGAATGCACATCCGGCGTATCCAGGAGTACGTCCTTGTTTTTGTAAGGCGGCAGCGATCGGAAGTCGGCGAGACCCGTGGCTTTCTGATCAGCCAATGGCCGGTGCTCAGCAAACCATTTCTCGAGCCCGCCGACCATAAAACGGCAGTCGATGCCCATCGCAGCCATTTCCTGACAGGTCTGCCAGCTGCGATTGCCGTTGTCGCAAAAGAGAATCGCTTTCTTGCCCTTGAGATCCAGATGCGCTTGCGAGAGATCCGGGAAGCGAACCGCAATCGACCCTGGAAGGCTACCCATCGCCGTCTCTGCGTTCTCGCGGACGTCAAGCAGAACCTCATCGTCGTGGAGGCCCTGTTGCTTTTCCTCTACAAGTCGCTCGACCTCGCTGGTCGGAATCCCGCGAGGCGAGCTGAGCTGCTGCGCGTAGGTAGGCTCCTTGAGGTTGGGATCGAGAGTGTGCCCATCGGTCGTGATCGTCGGGCGCAGGATGGCGGCTTCGAGCCGGGACTGACGGTCAGCCTGCCGCGTTGTGTACTGATGATAATTCGCGACAAGTGACACCGCGAGAAATGCAATCGAAACCCAGACAACACGCCAAGCAAGACGGGTCGCGCGGTTTGCAATCCGAGAGTCCGAGGATACGCGCATCCCGACAACGACAGCGCCGCCGCCCAACATGGCTGAGAGCAACGCAACTAGTTGGGAAATACTCGAAATCGATCCGACCACCAGATCCGGCGATGGTATAGCGTAACCTGGAGTGGTCGACAGGATAACGAGAAGTGCCGAAGCGGCGACGCAATTGCGAGAGCCGAGTATCACCTTAGAGCAGAGCGTAAATTTGGTTGCAGGTGGGGAGCAACGAAGCCGCCTCATCGAAGGCACCACACATGGCGGGTGTTCATACCTGATACGCGGCCTTGGCGGCCAAGTTAATGGCAGCCTTCGTCGGGCAATCCTTCCCCGCCTTTTGAAGGATCTCTTCGCAAACTTGTAATATAACTTAAACATTAACCCAATTGAATTAGTTAAGGGATCGCTCACGTTAGTTAACATCGGCGCGGAATGAGGAGTAATCGCCCGCAAATGTTGGCGACCGACGCGGTCTTTCCACTTCTGGCAGTCGTTTGCTGGATAATGGCCTGGGTTCCCGGCGAAAACGTGCTCGATCAGACGAATTTGGCCCCGGCGCCGTAGCAGCAATTTTTTGCTGCTATACTTAGACAGTCGCTGCGCTTCTCCGTAAGGAGCGCTCCGAGTCAATCGGGTGCGAGTCGACTCCTCAGCCTTTCGAGCCCTGGGCGCTTGGTGCAAAGCAAAGACCGGCCGCCAAGTCCATTTTGTCGAAACGACTTGGGGATTTCGACGAACTTGTCCTTTCTCATTGTCCCCGTCCAGGAATTCAAGTTTTGCTCGGAAGCATTCGAGCATTCGACGACGCCGTAATCCATGATTTGCCCGGTCGCGTTGTCGAGCGCGTGCATCCGGCACAAGCTGCACGTGCTCCCGAACATTCCGGCGAAAAACTTTTGGTCCGTGGTCGTTTACGACGCGCTGAGCCGATCCGAGTTGCAGAATGGCCAGCCCTTCCCGTCGGTGAGCAGCTACGTCAATCCAAAAATCAACGCAGACGGTTCGGCGGGCGTGGTCTTCGGTCCGAACGAACCGAAAGGCAGCGGCAATTGGATCAAGATAGTTCCCGGCAAGGGCTGGTTCCCGATCTTCCGCTTCTACGGCCCAACGGAGGCCTTTTTCGACAAGACGTGGGCGTTGAACGACATCGAAGCGCAGCAATAGGACAGACCCGATAGCGGTGCCTGGCTTTGACGGTCCGTGTCTGCTTTCGGGGGCAAAGCGGCCGTTGACCAAACTGAGACCCATCGACCTGAATTAGTACGATGGGAGTACGACCACGGTACGATCGCTCCCGTCTGGGGCCCATTTCGAACCGCAAAATACCGGCTCGATCACATCGCATCATCAAATGGCGGAGGGAGTGTCCGCCTTTCGTGTAAAAAACTCGAATTTAAACAATAACATACGATCTCGTTGGAATGACACCCCAAAATGTACCCACAAATGATACGCGCCTCGTCTGGAATGACGCGATCCTGCCACCCGCAAAGGACCAGCAATGCAATACACCACTCTTGGCTGCACCAAGCTGCGCGTCAGCGTGGCCGGCCTCGGCACCGGTGGCTTCAGCCGGATGGGCCTCAAAACCGGCAAGACGGAAGACGAAGCCGCCCGTCTCGTTCTCGAAGCCGTCGACCTGGGCGTTAATTTCATCGACACAGCGCCGAACTACGGCACAGAGGGCGTCATCGGCCGCGCCCTCACGTCGCTAACGCGCGATCAAGTCGTAATCGCGACAAAATCTTCGGTGCGCCGCAACGGCGAACGGTTCACCCCCGACCGGGTTATGGCCAGCATCGACAATTCGCTGCGCGTCATGGGTATAGAGTACATCGATGTGTTCAACCTGCACGGTGTCGAGCCGGAAGACTACGAATATGCACTCGACACACTGGCGCCGGTGCTCGATGCGGCGAAGCGAAAGGGCAAAATCCGACACATCGGTGTTACCGAGAATCCAATCGTTGACTACACCAATGAGATGCTCAAAAGCGCGCTGCGCGATCCCATCTGGGAAGTGTTCATGGTGGGCTTCCACATGATGCATCAAGTCGCGCGCAGTAACGTGTTCGCGCACACGCAGCCCAAGGGTATCGGTACGCTGCTTATGTTCGCGGTGCGCAGCATCTTCGCCGACCCGCCGCGCGTGACGCGCGAGGTGAAGAAACTCGCCGCCAAGGACCTGGTCGATCCGTCGCTCGGCGCGGCTGACGACCCGCTCGGCTTTCTTGTTTACGACGGAGGAGCCTCAGATTTGGTCGATGCCGCCTACCGTTATGCGCGGCACGAGCCTGGCGTTGACCTAGTGTTATTTGGCACCGGCAGCGCCGCACACCTGCGCAGCAACGTGGCTTCCCTACTTAAGCCTCCGCTACCGGACGCCGATCGGGCCAAGCTCGAAACCTTGTTCGGGCATCTCACCGGAATCGGCCTGGACGGTCACTAAAGCGCCCTGCAGGCAACCCGAGCCTGACAATGCGAAATGGCTTGCTCCAATATTAGCGCGCCACCGTCACTGCTGCAGATCGCCGAGCAGCGGCCGCGGCCCCTCGACGACGGCGAGGAATTACTACGGTTGATGTCATTTGACGTAACGGCACAAATGATACCGTGCCATACCAACTGCGCTAAAATACCTTGGAGTGTGATTTGGCCCCGGCTGTTCACCACCGCCGGGGCTTCTTTTTTGCGGACCGAGCGGCGCGGCTGTTGGCAAAGCCCTATCGCGTGCGTCGGCGTCGTCCGCCAGCATGAAAAAGCCCGGCGCGACGGCCGCGCTTCAGAACATAATTTTATCTCTCTCGAACGGCAGGCCGAGCCGCTGCCAGACATCAACCAGGGCCATGGCGAGCGCGTCGATGAGCGCATCGTCGTGATACGAACAGAAAAGCGGCGGTTAAGTGTGTCGTTGTTTGTGTTCATCACTCACGTAAGCCCTGTCGCACAGCCCGATAGCACAATGTCGGCACCGAGCAAATTGCCGTCGGGCGCCAGTTCTCTCGCATGCGCATCCGCCTCGGCGGCGCGCTCACGACGAGCGCTACGACAGAATTGATGCAAGCACGCGACAGCGGATATCCCTTCCGCTAACTCACCGTGGCACAAGACCTACGCGCATCCGAGTCGCGCTCGTTCCATTGTTGAGACCTGCTACAGCGGTGATCGGATCAGCTACTTTTTCTTACAATTCGTCATCTGACGTTGCTCGGCGTTATTCCGCATTATCTCAAACGTCGCACGAATTTCCCCTTTCGGAACAAGGCATAGGGTTCTAAACGCGTCGACTAACCTCAGCCACTTTGCTCTGCCACCCACTCCCTGAATGCGCTATTCCGCCGCGAGCCTTTTCGAGTTGCGCTCGAGGCAGGAGATCAGCATGTCGGTCGACATGATGTCGCCGAAGGTGAGGTAGAAGCCGATCAGCGCGCCGTTATGGTCCTCATCGGTCGGCGCCGCATTGCCGTCGGTCACCATGATCGTCTTGAAGTTCAGCATCATGGCGTCGCGCGCGGTCAATTCGCAGCACACGCTGGTGACGGTGCCGGTGATCAACACCGTATCGAGACCGTGCGCGCGCAGCACTTCGGCCAAATGCGAGGAGCCCTGGATGAAGGCGCTGAAGCGCAGCTTCTCGACGATAAGATCTTCCGGCTTCACTTCGAGCTCGGCCCACAGCTCATAGCCCTTGCTGCCGCGCGACAGCGCCTCGATCCGCTTCTCGGTTCGCGCCGGCAGCGCCATGCCGTGTAGCACCGACCAGCTTTCGAGCAATTCCTCGGTGAAGGCGGTCTGGATCCATACCACTTTGCCGCCGGTCGCCCGCACCGCCTGCGCCAGGCGGTTGACGTTCGGCACGATCTTCGGCGCCATCTTGCACTCGGAATGCGCGACGCCGGGCATCATGAAGGCGTTCTGCAGATCGACCACCACCAGCGCCGTCTTCGCGGGATCGATATCCTCATAGACATGTTCCTTGCCGCGGCGGGCAACGACCCTGTCGATGACGGATTGCGGTACGGCCAGCTTGTGCATCGCTACTTCTCCTCTTGCTCAAAGATATCATGACGGAATGGCGCGGATGCAGCACACGGCATGCTGCGGGGTGATCCAAAGCTCGGGCGGCAATCTGGCGAGACAGGCCTCGCTCGCAAGCGCGCAGCGCGGCGCGAAACTGCAACCAGGCAAGGCCGAAGCCGGGTCCGGCGGCTGGCCGGGAATGGCGTTAAGATGCGCGCCGGGCGGCTTGTCGCCGACGGAAGACGCCATCAGTCCCACCGTATAGGGATGGCGCGGCCGGCGCAGCAGATCGCTGACCGGTCCGGTCTCGACGAAGCGACCGGCATACATCACCGCGACATTGTCGGCGATCTCGGCCGCCACCGACAGATCGTGGGTCACGAAGATCATCGCCATGCCGAGTTCGCGCTGCAACGACCGCAACAGCAGCAGGATCTGAATCTGGACCGTGGCGTCGAGCGCCGTAGTCGGTTCGTCGGCAAGCAAGAGCGCCGGCCGGCAGGACAGCGCGAGTGCGATCATCGCCCGCTGCCGCAGGCCGCCCGAGAGTTCATGCGGATAGGCGTCGAGCCGCATCTCCGCGCGCGGAATCTGCACGAGATCAAGCAGCTCTTTAGCTCGCGCTCGCGCCGCACGCGCGTCCATGCCCTTGTGCCGCCGCAGCGTTTCCCCGATCTGCTGACCGATCGTGTAGACCGGATCGAAAGCAGTCATCGGCTCCTGAAAGATCATCGCGACCAGCGCGCCACGCAACTCCGAAAGCTTGCGCTCGGGCAGCGCCAGCATGTCATGACCCGCCAGGCTGACGCGGCCCTGAAGCTGGGCGGATTTGCCAAGGAGCCGCATGACCGCACGCAAGGTCACGCTCTTGCCGGAGCCGGACTCGCCGATGATGCTAAGAACCTTGCCAGCTTCCAGGCTGAAGGACAGATCGCGCACGACCGGGATGGCGCGGCGGTCGCGGCGGAACGTCACGCTGAGGTTTTCGACATCGACCAGCGGCTCAGCCGGGAGATCGACGCGGGACAAGGTCTGCATCGCCGCCATCATGCGTTCCCCGCCCGGCTGTGCGACGAGGCGGCATCGGCCATATGGCAGGCGACGCTGTGGGTCTTGTCATCGCGGTCAACCAGATTCGGTGTGACGACCCGGCACACCTCCTCGACGAAGGCGCAGCGACCGGCGAAGCGGCAGCCGGACGCCGGATCGATCGGGCTCGGCGGGTCACCGCTCAACGGCGGTGCCGCGATGCGTTTGTCCGGATCCAGAGAGAGACGCGACGCCAAGAGCCCTTGCGTGTAAGGATGGGCCGCGCGGCGGAACACAGTGTCCGCCGCGCCGATCTCGACGACCCGGCCCAGATACATGACCATGACACGATCCGAGATAAAGCGGACGACGTTGAGATCGTGCGAGATGAAAAGATAGGTGAGCGACAGGCGCTGGCGCAGATCGATCAGCAGGTTCAATACCTGGGCTTCGACGGATTTGTCGAGCGCCGAGACCGGTTCGTCCATGACGACCAGCCGCGGCTCGAGGCTGAGCGCACGCGCAATATTGACGCGCTGCCGCTGGCCGCCCGACAGCTCGTGCGGATAACAGGCGGCGTGGCGGCGCGGGTCGAGCCCGACCAGATTCAGGAGATGGAGCGCGCGTGCGACAGCCTCGCGCCGCTTCGTGCCATGCACCATCGGCCCGAAGGCGAGCGTGTCCTCGATGCTCAAGCGCGGATTGAGCGACGCGTGCGAGTCCTGGAACACCATCTGCGCCGACTTGCGCAGGTCTCGCGACGTAATGCCGTCGCTGGCGCCGACCGCCTCGCCGTCGAAGATCAGTTCGCCGGCATCGCGGCGGATGAGATTGAGCACGACCCGCGCCAAGGTCGACTTGCCGCAGCCGGATTCACCGACGATGCCGATGGTCTCGCCTTTGCCGAGGCTGAAGGACACATCGTCGACCGCATGCAGATAGGATCGTCCGGTCAGAAAGCCGCCGCGCACGGGGAAATACTTCTTGAGCGCGCGCGCGATCAGCATCGGCTGCGCCTTGCCGCCGCGATCGCGACGATCTGCGGCAGCGAGACTCACTTTTTCACCATCATGGCGTCGCGGAGCGCGTCGCTCAGCATATTGAGACTGATCGAGGTGACGAAGATCAAGAATCCCGGCAGCGCCGCGACCAGCGGCTGGATATAGATCGATTGCCGGAGCGTCGACAGCATCAGGCCCCAATCGGGCCTTGGCGGAATGACGCCAAGGCCGAGAAAGCTCAAACCGGCGGCCAGCACGATGCCGAGGCTGGAAAGACTGCTGGCATAAACGATGACGGGCCCGAGCACGTGACCCAGCACGTGCACACGCACGACCGTGAAGGCCGATGCGCCACTGGCCCGTGCCGCATCGACGAAATCGAGATGGCTGATCTCGGTTGCAGCGCTCTCGGCAACGCGGGCGATCGGCGCGATGAAGACGAGCGTCAAGGCCAGCATGGCATTGCCGATGCCGCTGCCGAGCGCCCCGGACAGAGCAACCGCCAGCAATACCGAGGGAAACGCGTAGAGCACATCCATCGCGCGCATAATCATCATGTTGATTGCGCCACCGGCGCAGCCCGCGACCAGACCAAGCGTGCCGCCGACCAGGAACGCGATCAGCACCGGCGCCACCCCCATGAGGAATGTGCTTTGGCCGCCGTAAAGCAGACGGCTCAGCATGTCGCGGCCAAGTTCGTCAGTGCCGAGCAGATGGCCGGGCGTGCCGATCGGCTTCAGGCGCGCAAGGATGCTGGCGTGGTATGGATCGGCCGGCGCAATCAGCGGCGCCCCCACCACGCCGATCACGAGCAGGAGCAGAATGAGGCCGCTGCCGAGGGCGCGCGGATCGCGCCGCAAATTCCGCCGCACCGTCGCCCAATAACCGCGCGATCGGCTCGGCAGAACAGCGTGTTCGTCCGCCACCGTAAGCGCCGTGCTGAGCGAGACATCCACCATGGCCGCTCTTACCCGCGCCGCCGAATGCGCGGATCGATCGTCGTCTGCAACAAATCGACAATCAGGTTGAGCGCGACGAACAATAGCGCCAGCATCAGAATCGCGCCTTGCAGCATCGGCATGTCGCGACGCAAGATGGCATTGCTCATCAGAAAGCCGACACCGGGCCAATTGAACACGGTCTCGACCAGGATCGAGCCGCCGAACAGATAGCCAAGCTGCAGCCCCATCACGGCCATCACGCTGGGCGCCGCATTCTTCACGACGTGGCGCAAGACGCCCAGGGGCCTCAACCCTTTTGCCCGCAGCGTCTGGATGAATTCCATGGTCATGAGCTCAACCACCTTGCCGCGCACCGTCCGTGCGACGATGCCCATGGGGATGAGCGAAAGCGTGAGGACCGGGAGCACGATGTGGCTCAGATCCTCCCAAGACGGGCTGATGCCGCCCGGCCCGATGCCGATCGCCGGCAGCCAATTGAGCTCAACCGCGAATATGATCGTCATGACGATGGCGAGCCAGTAATGCGGCACGCTGATCGCGGCGATGGCGATCGTGGTCGCGCCGCGATCGATAAATGTATCGGCGCAAAGGCCGGCGACGAGCCCGAGTCCCACGCCCATCAGGAAGCCCACCACCGCACCGCCCGTGGCGATGATCGCCGTGTTGCCGATGGCGGCCGACAATTGGTCGGCGACGGCGCGGCCGGTGCTGATCGACGTGCCGAGATCGCCGTGTGCGACATGGCCGAGCCAGACCAAGTATTGCACCGGCAGAGGCTTGTCCAAGCCGTATTTCGCTTTCAGCTCGGCTGCGGCCTCGGGCGTGGCGTTGTCTGGCAGCATCATCTGCAAGGGATCGCCCGGCGCGATATGGACGAGCAGAAAGCAGATGACCGTGACGCTCAGCGCAATCGGCACGGTGTAGAGGATGCGGCGCAGGACATAGAGCATCAAGGCTCGACCACCACCGGCGTCAGATCCTGAAACCAGTTCTTCGCCTGGACGAAGCCTTTGAGCTTGGGACTGAGCGCGCGCGGATTCACGTCATGCGCGATCCAGACCATCATCGCCTGGTCCACCATCATCGCATGCGCCTTGGCGAAGAGTTCGGTCTGTTTCGCCGGATCGAATTCAGTCATCGCCTGGTCGCAGACCTTGTCGATTGCCGGGTCTGAAAAGCCGCCCCAATTCGAGCCCTTGGGCGTGATCTGGCTGGTCATGGAGAACCGGCAGATCGCGCTGTAGGGATCCTGCGTGGTGCGGCTGAAATTGATGCCCTCGATATTGTCTGCGACGGCGGATGGATCGCTCACGCCTTTACGCATCACACCGATGAGCGTGTTCCAGTCCTTGACGGCGAAATTCACCTCGAAGCCGACCGCCGCAAGGTTCTGCTGCACGAATTCGTTCATCGGCAGAGGCTGCATCTGACCCGAACCCGAGGGCGAGATGGCGATCGTCACTTTGGCCGGATGATCGGGGCTGTAGCCCGCCCCTTTCATTAGCGCCTTGGCGGCTTCGGGATCGAATTTGATGTCGAAGCTCGGCTTGCCGTACCAGGGGTTATCCTTGGGCACCACGCCGTAGGATTCGATCATCATGCCGCCGAGCAGCGCCTTCAGCCCAGCACGGTCGACTGCAAGATTGGCCGCCTTGCGCACGCGGATGTCGCGCCACGGCGAGCCGTCGCGGAAGCTCAACTCATAAGCCCACATATGGGGATAGGCATTGGTGACGACGTTGAAACCCGCCGATTTCAACTTCGGCACCATGTCAGGCGGCGGCGCCTCGATCCAGTTGACCTGACCCGATAGCAACGCGGATGCGCGGGTCGTCGCCTCCGGCATCGGATAGAGGACGAGCCTGTCGTGTTTTGGGATGCGGTCTTTGTTCCAATAGTCGGTGTTCTTGACCAGCTCCATGCGCTCGCCCGGCACCACTTTGTCGAAGCGATAAGGCCCGGTCCCGATCGGCGCCTTGGCGTAGGCGGGCCAGCCGCCATTGAGTTTCAGATATTGCGTCCGGCTGACCATGGCGAGGTAGCCGAGATTGTAGGGTACGAGCGATGCGCCGTCGGTGGTGGTGATCGCGACCGTATAGTCATCGATCTTTTCGATGCCCTTGAAATCGACAAAGCGCGAGGCGGCGTCCGAATGCTGCTGCGCATTGTATTGCGGCGCGTCCTTGTTCCATAGCCGCTCGAAATTCCATACCACGTCATCGGCGTTGAACTCCGTAGCATCATGCCATTTGACGCCCTTGCGCAGATGGAAGATCCAGCGCGACTTGTCTTGAGGATCGACTTCCCAGGAGGTTGCCAGACCCGGCACGATGCCAGAGGGCCTGTCCGCCGAGGACAGATCCCACTCAACCAGGCAGTCATAGAGACTCAAACTGACGAAGCGGAAGCCCTCATAGCCTTGATCGGCCTGGCCGATGGTAATCGGGATATCGCCCGCCGTCATGGCCACACGTAGCACCAATTCAGCTGCCGCAAGCGGCGTGGCCAAAACCATGGCCAAGATCGAGCTTAACAACAGATTAGACGCCAAACGACCCGGTAAGATCATGTCCACCTCGAATGAACCTCTGCCGCGAAGTGGCCTGCAATTTGAATACCAAACTGCCAAACCTTGGCAGCCAGAGGAAAGCGAGTTACTTGGCTGCCTCTTCGCGTGCGTCCACCCGCATTCGGCCTCGGCGCAGGCACGACGCATAAAATAAGGGCAGCCCATCAGCGCGCTACGTGAGCAATCCGCCTAAATCACACCACTTCCAAATTAAATCGCATAACAGCAAATATGTGACCTGCTTCGCGGGGTAATCAGTAACTCGAGGGTAGCCGGTCGATATCGAGCGGTGCGGCGCTTCTGCGGATTCAGGTAGCCGAAAGCAGGTGGTTAATTGTTGAAGTGGCCGCATTGAAGCCGGAGGATTTGCGCGAAAGCCGGTTAGTGTTTTGTAATCCCGCACCAATCCCGCTTGACGAGATGCAGCGGACGTACGACTGGCTTAGAAGCTGGGGTATGCTGGAGGAAACCGGGTCGCCGCGTCAACTCGTCAACACGGAGCTGCAGAGCCGCGCCCACCAGGCGGCGGAATAACAGATCAAAAAGGCCTACGCGTATACGCGTATCGATTTGGTGAATTGCGACGCCGCCCTCAAGCCGGGGCCTGGACAACCTAGCGAGCCGGACCATTAATAACGAAAGGGATCCCTGTGAAAAGCACGATCGTCGGTGGAGCGATGCTGCCACATGCACCGCAATTTTTCACCATGCCAGATACAGAAGACAAGCAGGTCATCCAGGCGGTGCGCAATGTCGCCGCCGATATAGGAGAAAAGCTGCGTGGGCTGAACCCCGATCTCTGGATTATCTTCTCCAACGATCACGCTGAGCAGTTCTTTCATCACACCGCACCGCCCTTCACTATTCATGTCGGCGGCGAAGCCTCCGGAACTTTCGCAGGCCGGAAGTTTCATTGGAAAGTTCCAAGCGAGATCGGCTTTGAGATCGTCCGCGATCTCTACCGACAGAATTTCGATCCTGCTTTCAGCAGCACAGCCAAAATCGATTATGCCATAGGCATTCCGCTCACCCATATCGGCCATACCGATCCGGTGCTGCCGATCTACGTCAATGCCTATCTCCCGCCTCAGCCGACCATGGAACGATGCTACGCCTTTGGCCAGGCCGTTGCCCGCACAGTCACCACACTTGGGCTGAAGACGGTCATACTCTCAAGCGGTGGCATGTCCCACTTCCCCGGCACCGACCGCTATTCCAATCCAGAGCTTTCTTGGGACAAGAACGTGTTGGAAAAGCTTAAGGCGGGGAATCTGAAATCCTTGATCGGCTACGACGAAACTGAGCTCGATGATACTGGCAATATCGAATTGCGTTGCTGGGCCTGTGCGGCCGGGGCATTGGGAGAACGCAAGCCTGACATCGTGTCCATGGACCCGAGTTGGCATCACGACTACGCTTCACTCGGCTGGACTAGTGGTCATACCGAGGCCGAGCACGCCGCACACTACCCTGCAATCAAGCCCGAGCTCGTGGAACTCACCTCGGCGCTGCACGGACTCGCCCATGACGCCGAATTGCGCGCCCAATTTATGGCGGATGCGCCGTCCTTCGCCGACAAATTTCAGCTGCCGCCCGACCAACGCGAGGCACTGGTCAAGCTCGATCTACCGACGATCGTGAAGATGGGCACGCATCCACTGGTGCCATTTCTTGCGAACATGCAGGTCGAACGGCTGCGCCGCATCGAGAAGTCAGCGAAGTGAAATCCCAGTGCATGAACCAAATCCCAGTGCATGAACCAATGTATCGCAGTTTGTCGGTAGAAGAAGAGCAAGGATCAAGCCGTCTCGGCTCTCCGAGTCGATCCGATTATCGTCTGCGACCCTATCCCGATCCCGCTCGATGAGATGCAACGGACCCACGAATGGCCGCGCAGCTGGGTCTTGCTGGACGAAACTACTTCACCACTCAATCTCGCTAATCAGGGCATACAGGAGCAAGCTCGCGCGGTGGCGCGGTAATTTGTTCGCTCGGCTCAAGTGCCGGCGGCGCGCCCTTTTTGCGACGACTTCAATTTTGGCGACCGCGCTCGCAACGAGCGCTTCAGCCGACGAGAATTTCTACTCCGGCAAAACGATTCAGGTCCTAGTAGGCTTCACGGCGGGCGGCGGTTTCGATCTCTACGCGCGCACCTTGGCGCGATATATGGGTCGCCATATCCCCGGCAATCCCACACTCGTGGTCCAGAATATGCCCGGCGGCGGGAGTCTCCGGGCGGCCAACTATCTTTACAACGCTGCTCCAACAGACGGCACGGCGATCGCTGAGTTTGCGCCGGGCGTCGTCGTCGCCCCGCTGCTCGGCGCCGGCGAAGGCACATATTTCGACGCGCCGAAATTCACCTGGCTCGGTAGCATTTCGCAGGACACCAGCATTTGTGCTTTCAACAAAAGCGCCGGCATTAGTTCGTGGCAAGATATGCAGACCAAACCATCGACGGTCGGCGCGTCCGGCGGTGGCGCCGAAAGTGACGTGTTTCCCAACGTGCTGCACCGACTTTTCAATCTCCCGCTCCGGATCGTTGACGGTTATCCCGGCAGCAACGAGATCATCCTTGCAATGCAACGGCATGAAGTCGATGGGCGCTGCGGCTGGTCCTGGGCAAGTCTGGTCAGCCGAAACGCCTCGCTCCTCGACAACAAGGAGATCGATATCACGCTTCAGATCGGCTTGAAGAAGGATGAATCGCTGCAAGATATTCCGCTGATCATGGATCTGACAGATGACCCTTTAAGAAAGGCGGCGCTAAAGCTCATCATCTCACGTCAAACGATTGCGCGGCCGTTTGCGGCTCCGCCGGGCATTCGTGAGGACCGGGCGCAGCTGCTGCGTCAGGCCTTCGATGCGACGATGAAGGATCCGGTGTTTCTCGACGAAGCGAAAAATCTCAATCTCGACATTGATCCAATTGGCGGCGCGGACGTCCAGGCGCTCCTCAAAGAGATTTATGCGTCACCGCGGGACGTTGTCGATCTGGCATCTCAGTTGACGCAAAAATCCGGTCAATAAAGGGCAACGTTGCTCGTCGTCTATGGGATAAGTATGAGGCCGGAAACGCGAGCGCTTCAGAAGCCGATATCCGTAATTGGATGATCGTCGCTGATTTATAGAACCCTATTTAAGTTCCACTGCCACAATAGCTTAAAGTCCAAGTTGGGCGCATGGCCTGACATTTGCTTTTGAGGTCTCCTTGAAGTCTCGTTATGGAAGAGCGTTATGGAAGAGAATGAAAATGCAGAGCACGCGCAATCCGGCTTCGACAAATGTTCAATCAACACCAGCTCAGCCGCTCCTGTTCAGCCCGATCAAGTTGCGCGGCCTAACTGCACGCAATCGTATCGTCGTATCGCCGATGTCGCAATACGCAGCAGTGAACGGCGAGCCGACCGACTGGCATCTCGTGCACCTCGGAAAATTCGCCATGGGCGGCGCCGGTATCGTCTTCGTCGAAGAAACCTCAGTCGAGGAACGCGCGCGGAAGACTTATCATTGCCCTGGAATCTACACCGATGCGCAGGCGCGGGCGTGGCGGCGCATCACAGATTTCATTCGTAGCCAAGCCGCCTTAAGCGCGATCCAGCTCGGCCACGCCGGCCGCAAAGTCGCCACCAAGGCGCCGTGGGACGGCTTCGCGCCGCTGACTGAGGAGGATGCCAAAACCGGCGAGCCGCCATGGCGCGGCATCGCGCCGAGCCCGGTCCCCGTCAAGCCTGGCGCGACTATTCCGCTGGAGATGGACCACGACGACATCAAGGCCGTGGTTCAAAGCCACGTCGAGGCCTGCCGCCGCTCGCTCGACGCTGGGTTCGACATCTGCGAAATCCACGGCGCACACGGCTATATCATCCAGCAGTTTCTCTCACCCATCACC
The DNA here is from genome assembly GCA_963746715.1 of uncultured Alphaproteobacteria bacterium. Classification (GTDB taxonomy): domain Bacteria; phylum Pseudomonadota; class Alphaproteobacteria; order Rhizobiales; family Xanthobacteraceae; genus BOG-931. The sequence continues at coordinate 24,152 of CAVVCW010000021.1, forward strand.
AACAAACGGAACGACGGCTATGGCGGCGATATTCAGGGCCGCATGCGTTTCGCGTTGGAATTGGTTGAGGCGGCCCGCGCCGCTTGGCCCAAGGACAAACCCCTCTTCTTCCGTGCCTCCTGTGTCGACGGCAAAGGCGGAGCCTGGACACTGGACGATACGGTGGTGCTGGCGAGCGAGCTCAAGGCGCGCGGCGTCGATGTTATCGACTGCTCGTCCGGCGGCATCGAGGGCCCGTTGACACTCGCAGTGGTGCCGCGCGTGCCTGGTTATCACGTGCCGTTTGCCGATCGCATCCGCCACGAGGCCGGCATTCCCACCATGGCGGTCGGTCTGATCACCGAAGCGGCGCAAGCGGAAAGTTATCTCGCCGAGGGCCGCTGCGACCTCATCGCCTTGGCCCGCGAGCTCATGTGGAATCCCAATTGGCCGGCGCATGCCGCGCAGGCGCTGAGCGGTGACGATCCGCTCGCGCTTGTTCCGCCGTCTTACGCATGGTGGCTTCGCCGCCGCGAGGACGTACGCAGGCAATATCCGACTGGGCTCGAGCCGGTGTAGCGCTCAGTACCGCAGCGGCAGCCGTTCGATATCGAGATCAGCAGCCATGATCTGGCTGTGCGCTTTGTCGAGCCACGGCTGCAGCCGTGCCACCCTTTCGGAAATCGTAGCGAAATCCTTGCGGAAGCCCGGCATCACCGCAGCGACCGCGTCATAGACGGTCGTCTCGTCAATGGTCGTCAACCGGCGGTGGCGGATCACGGCGCTGCCGTCGACGATCACATGCGTCACACCGCGTCCCGCCTCGACATGCACGAGCTGGCGGGCTGCGCTGTTGAGCGGATTCCAGGTCGGATCATGCATGTCGATCACGGTCAGGTCGGCTTTGTATCCCACAGCGATGCGTCCGAGCATGTGCCCCATCCGTGCGCCATCAGCACCGGCCTCGGTCGCCGAACGGATGGCGGAGGCGGCTTGCGGCGGTCCTGGAATTGGATCGCTAACCGCCGCCAGCAACGCATAGAGCTTCATGGCGACGAACATGTTCTGTGCATCCGAGCAACTGCAATTATCGCAACCGAGCCCGATGCGCACGCCGGCGTCTTGTAGCAGTCGGATCGGCGGCACGCCGCATTTCATCTTCAGATTGCCCTGGGGATTAAGTACAACGCCAGCGCCGTGCTCGGCTAGCAGATCGATCTCGTCGCGCGAGAGCCAGACGCTATGCGCGAGATTGAGTTGGGGATCGAGCGCGCCCTCCTCCGCTAGCCGCCGGATCAGCCGGCCGCCGTAACCCGGCAATGTCATCCGGGCCTGCAGCGCCATGCCGCGTGATTCATAGATGTGGGAATAGACGGGAATGTCGTAGCGGCGCGCCAGGTCCATCGTGCGTGCCATCAAAGCGGACGAGCAGCGCTCCGGCGCCGACGGTCCAAGAGCCCACGACACGCGTTGTCGCGCCGGGGCCTTCAGGCATGTGTCCTCGAAGTGTCCAAGCAGATCGAGCTGCCGCTCCGGCTCCGCCGCTGTCGACAGCAGCGGATGCAGATCTTGCGGAAAGGTATCCTTCCAGAAAGGGATCGTCTCCAGTCCTTTCCGGTCCGCGTATTGCAATCCGAAGATGACGCGAATGCCGATCCGATCGTAGGCCGCCATCACCGCCTCGAGATGCCGATCCTCGAACGGGTAAAGCGTCAGCATATCCTGGATGGTCGTGATTCCGGAGCGCAGGCATTCGAGCGCGCCGAGAAGCGTGCGAGCGTAGACTTCGTCGACCGATCGGGGGGGTATTGCGGCGGCAGAGCATACAGCCGCCACGCTTCCAGTGGCACTTCCTCGAGCGTGCCCTTCGCCAGAACGTCGTGCGAATGGTAATGTGCGTTGACGAAACCGGGCAGCACAAGATGACCGCGCGCATCGAGGATCTCGATCGCGTCGTTGCTACCTGCGGCTCGCGCCGCATAAGACGGCGCAATGCCGACGATCGTGTCGCCGGCGATGGCTATATCGACTTGCCGCGGCTCGTTCCAATCCTCACCCGGCAACAGCGCGCGGCCGCCTTTGACCAGCAACGTTGTCGCCGGCGGCACAGTTTGGTCGTTCGTCGGATCTTCGCGAAACGTGGTCATGCTATCGTCACGCGCCGCTGCTGGTCTTGAAGCGCCAAGCCGCGCGACCCAGCGAATTGTTGCCCTCGATCAATTCGATCATCAGGTCGAGGAAGATTTCACGGTCCCCCGGCTTAAGCGGAGATAAAAAGCGCGTGCGCACTTTACTCAGTCGGCCATTGGCTACGATGACGACGTCGCGGCCGCGATCGGTCAGATAGATGCTGCGCACGCGCCGATCTTTCGGCGCCACGGCGCGCAGGACATAGCCGTTGTTGACCAGACGATTGATCACGTCGGTAGTGTTGGCGCGATCGGTTCCGAGTTCCTCGCCGAGCGCCGACTGGTCGATGCCGGGCTTCATGCCGACAATGCTCATCGCGCCAAATTGGATAGGCGTGAGCTCAAGCTCGGCCATCTCATCGGTGAAAATCGCGATACCGATCTGGTGCAGCCGCCGCACCAGGAAGCCCGGGCGTTCTCGAAGCGATACCAGGCCACGCAAGGCTTCGGCTTTCTTCTTGGCCATGCTCTCCCAGCCTCGACGCTCCGGCATCACCGGAGCGTCGTGTTAGCCGCCGCCTTCCATGGAATTCTGTTGGCCGCGCGTCGCCCAGCCCGTTACCCGTCCCTCAAGCAGCGCAAAACCGATATACGTCGCGATGCCCATTGCGGCGATGACGAAAAGCCCCGCGAACATCAGCGGAACGCGGAACTGCGAAGACGCCTGCAGCATCATGTAACCGATGCCGTCGTCCGAGGCCAAAGTTTCGGAAATCACCGCACCGACGAAGGCCAGCGTGATGGCGACTTTCAATGACGCGAAGAAATACGGCATCGAGCGTGGCAGCCCGACCTTGCGCAAGATGTCGAGCTTGCTCGCTCCCAAGGAACGCAACACGTCCTGCAATTCCGGCTCAACCGTCGACAGGCCTGTCGCCACATTCACCGCGATGGGAAAGAAGCACAGCAAGAAAGCGGTCGCGATCGCGGGCGGCTGGCCGATGCCGAGCCACACCACCAGGATCGGAACCACGGCCGCCTTCGGCACGGAATTGATGCCGATGAGCAGCGGATAAAGCCCCTTATAAGCGAGCCGCGACGATCCGATCGCTATGCCGAGCGCCAGGCCGACGACAATACCGAGGGCGAATCCGATCAAGGCATTCGTCAGCGTGAACAGCGCGTTGTGCATGATCGGCCCGCGATGATTCAAGAACTCCTCGAAGACGACGCTTGGCGCCGGCAGAATGAACGGCTTGATGCCGAATCCGGTGACGATCAGTTGCCACGCGAGCAAGAGACCGATGATGACGATCCATGGCATCGCCTTCTCGAGATTGGCGCGGCTGTCGAGGCGAACATTCATGTTACGCGACCTTCGCGGTTGGCAGCGCCGCCAGCCGGCTTTCGGCGCGGACCTGAGCGATTTCGTCGCGGATGTTGCGGACCAATTCGACGAAGCGGGACTGATAGGTCGTGTCGAGACGACGCGGCCGGGGCATGTCGACGCGGTGCGTGGCGACGACGCGTCCAGGCCGCGCGCTCATCACGAAGATGACATCGGCCAGGTAGGCGGCCTCGCGCAGATCGTGCGTCACCAGCACGCAAGTAAACCGCTGCTCCATCCAAAGCGTCTGCAGCACGCCCCACAATTCCTCGCGGGTGAATGCATCCAGCGCCCCGAACGGCTCGTCGAGCATGAGCAGGTCCGGGCTATGGATCAGCGCGCGGCAGAGGCTGGCCCGCTGCTGCATGCCGCCCGACAGCATCCAGGGCTCTTTGGACTCAAAGCCGGCGAGGCCGACGGTCGCCAATAGCTTGCTGGCTTTCGCCCTGTACTCCGCCTTCTTCTGCCGAAACTGCGCGCGGTGCGGCTGCACGATCTCGAGCGGCAGCATCGTGTTCGACAGGGTGTCGCGCCAAGGCAGCAGGCTCGGGTTTTGAAAGGCCATGCCCACGCATTTGAGCGGGCCGGCGACCAAATCGCCGGCGACGCGGACCGTCCCGTTCGACGGCAGACACAACCCGGTGACGAGCTTCATCAACGAGGATTTGCCGCAGCCGGACGGTCCGACCACCGCAGCAAATTCTCCCCGATTGATGCTGAAGCTGGCGCCGTCGAGGGCCAGCGTTCCATCGCGCTCGCCGTAGCGGAGCGAGACGTCATTCAACTCGACAAATGCCATCGTGCTATCTCCGCGCGTTCGCGGCTGGACTGTGGCGGCGCATCAGCCGAACATCAGTTCCTTGGACGGCGGAAGGAATCTGCCATCGTAGACGTCGTCCATCGTCGGCGGGTTCGTCATCTCGAAGCCCTCTTTCAGCAAGGCGAGACCTTTGGCCATGCGCGTCGCATCTATCTGGCCCAGCCCACCCTTCAGCACACGCGGCGTAAGCACGTGCTTGGCGTAGACAAAGTCCAGGCGCTGCCGCTCGATGTTGCTATCAAGCAGCGGGTCGCGTTTGAGGACGGCGGCGATGGCTCCCGCACGGTCCTTTGCGCCGGCAATCCATACCCGCGCTGTTGCCAAGGTGACACGCCGCACGAGGTCGGGATTTTTCTCGATCATCGCGCGGCTTGCGATCAGCGAGTTGCCCCAGAAGTCGAAGCCATACGACGTGAAATAGAGCACATTGATATCCTCCATCTTCACGCCATTGCCCATCAAGTTGAAAATGGAGGTGTAGTCAAAGCCGATCACGGCATCGACTTCGCCTTTCAGCAACAGGGTGTCGCGCAGCTTGACATCGACAGTCACGCGATTGAGCGACGCCGGATCGATATGGTTGAGCTTGAGAAGCGCCGGCAAGAGCTTCGAGCCGCCGTCGGAGGTGCCGGTGCCGAGCTTAATGTGCTTGAGGTCGTCCAGCGAATTGACCGACTTCGGCTTCAGGCTGAGAATGCAGGCAGGAAAGTTGTCGTAAATCGTCATCACCAGTTTCGGTGCGTCCTTTGGGTTCGCGCCGGCGAAGGCAATCAACGTGCTGGCATCGGCAACACCGAAGTCATGTGTTCCCGAGGCGACGCGCTGCACGGTTTCGCCGGACCCCGGCGAGCCGCTGATCGTCATGTCGAGATTGAGATCCTTGTAGATGCCGTTTTCGACGCCGAGAAACTCCGCCGCGGTCGCGCCGTAGATGCGAAAGTCGAGACTGAATCGCACCGGATCGGGCGCCGCGGCGCGCGCGATAAAGGGAAACCCGGCAATTCCCAGCGCGGCGCCGGCCGCAGTGCCACGCATGACGTCGCGGCGCGACGGACCTTTGGTGGTTTTCGCCATTGTCTCGTTCCCTTATAACGTCCATTGTCGGGTTCAACAAAGCACTTGCAAATTCCAAGCCATAAACGGCGAAGCGCCTCATGATGAGGACTCCCGATCAAGCTCGGCGCCGGCCGCGGCGATCGCCGCAACGATGTTGGCGTAGCCGGTGCAGCGGCAGACTTGGCCACTGAGTTCATGACGGATGATCGGTTCGGAGGGCCTGCGGCGCCGTTTTAGGATATCCCGCGCCATCACCAGCATGCCTGGCGTGCAGAAGCCGCACTGCACGCCGTGCAACTCATGAAAGTGTCTGCGCAAGATCCCCATGATCTTGTCGTCACGTAGGCCTTCGATCGTGCGGACGGACCGGTTCTCGCACATCACAGCGAGGACAACACAGGATCGTGTAGCTTTGCCATCCACTTCCAGCGTGCAGGCGCCGCAGGCGCCGTGCTCGCAGCCAAGATGCGTCCCCGTCAGGCCGCAGTGATCGCGCACGAGATCGGCGAGCAGCATGCGCGGTTCGATCGTGTGCGTCTGCTCGTCGTCGTTGATGGTGAGAGTAACGGTCAGCATCGAGCGCGGGCCTCGCGAATTGCGCGCAGTGTCGTGGCCACATGGGTGCGCCGCTGATAGGCGTCCGCCTCCGGATCGACGCCGTCGAGATCGACGTCGATCGCCGCACGCAGCTCGACTTCATCGATTTCCGCGTGCTGCCATAGATAACCGGCAACCGTGGGCAACGATTGCGGGCGGGACGCCGTCGCGCCGAGGATGACGCGCGGCGGCGCATCGTCGAACTCCACCACGAACGACGTCGAGATGGCGAAAGCGCCGCTTTTGCGCGTGACCTTAGCCGTGCCCCACCGCGTACCGGCCTTCAGGGCTGGGATATGAAAACCCAGAATGATCTCGCCCCGCGCCAGGGTTGTCGCGTATACGCCCTGCACAAAATCGATAACAGCCTCGCGCCGGTCTCCAGCCGGTCCGCGTATCACCACGGTCGCGTCGAGCGCCATCAGGCAGGCCGGCCAGTCGGCGGCTGGGTCGGCGAATGCGACGCTGCCGCCGATTGTCCCATGATGACGGATCGCGCGATAGGCGATCGCCGAGGCGACACGCGGCATCAGTCCGCGCGAGGGATCGGGCACCGCGACATCTTCGATCATCGCATGCGTCGTCGCCGCGCCGAGGAAGACGTGCGTGTGCGTCTCCGACACCATCTTCAGCTCGTCAATGCGGCTGACGTCGACGAGCAGATCGACCTGCGCCATACGCAGGCTGAGCAACACCAGCAACGACTGGCCGCCAGCTAAGAGACTCACCGTCTTGCCACCCTGGTTGAGGACGGCGATGGCTTCCGCGATCCCAGAGGGACAAACATAGTCGAACGGCGCGGGCTTCATGACTGCGCCCGCCTCTTGCGCGCCAAATCGATCGCGTCGGAGACACGGCGGGGCGTCAGCGGCGTTTCATTGAAGGTGGCGCCGATCGAACGGAACGCATCGCAGAGTGCATTAGCAATTGCCGCAGGCGGCGCAATAGCGCCGCCCTCGCCTACGCCCTTAACCCCGTATTCGGTGCACAAGGCCGGTGTTACTGAATGCGCGATCCTCACTCGCGGCACTTCCGGCGCACAGGGCACCATATAGTCGCCGAATGTAGTGGCCAGCGGCTGGCCTTGATCGTCGTACGGGATCTCTTCGTACAGGGCCGTGCCAATTCCCTGCGCAATGCCGCCTTGGATTTGGCCGTCGACGATCATCGGATTAACGATCGTGCCGCAATCCTCCGCCACTGCGTAATCGAGGATCTCCACCTCGCCGGTATCAGGCTCAACCGCGACGACGGCGGCATGCGTGCCGTAAGAGAACACGCCTCCGGAATCGTCTGGTTCATAAGTGGCCGTCACCTCCAACAAAGGCTGCTCGCCCATTGGCAGCAACTCCTGGCGGATGTTCGCTGCGCGCGCGATTTCCGCAAGCGTCACTTTGCCGTTCGGGCCGTGGATCACGCCGTGCTCGGCGCGCACATTCGCGACGTCGGTCTGCAATAGATGCGCGCCAATCTTGAGTGCTTTCGCGATCAATTCGCGGCAGGCTTTCGCGACCGCACCACCGGCAAAAACGATGCTGCGCGATGCGAAAGTGCCGAAGCCGAAGGGAGCCGTTGCCGTGTCGCCGTAACGAACCGATATCGCGGACGGATCAAGAGTGAGCTCGTGCGCCGCGATCTGCGAGAGTGTCGTCTCCAGCCCTTGTCCGTGGTTCTGGATACCGACATGCATCAACACCGAGCCGTCCGGCAGCATGCGCACCGTCGCCAATTCATAGCCCGGCACCACGCGCGACTTACGCTTGGTCCATTCCGCTGCGCCGTGCCCGCTTTGCTCCGTATAGAAGGCGAAGCCGACGCCGATCGCCCGGCCGTCGGGTTCGCCCGCCGACTGGCGCTTACGGAGAGCCGGCAGATCCACCATTTCGACAACGGTTTCGAGGGACGCGTGATAGTCCCCGGTGTCGAGCAGGAGACCTCCCGCCGTGCGATAAGGAAGCTGATGCGACGCCACGAGATTGAGCCGCCGCACCTCGACCGGATCGCGGCCTATTTCACGTGCCACTTCATCCACCGCGCGCTCGATTGCGAAACACGCGCCTGGCCGCGCCACGCCCCGATACGGACCCATCGGCGCTTTGTTCGTCGCCACCGTGAAGGTATTCACATTCAGGTGCTTCATCTGATACGGACCGGGCAGGTTGCGGGCGGCCATACTCGCTTCCATGAAAGAGCCGGTCGGCCAAAGCGAATAGGCGCCGGAATCGATGTATACGTCGCCGGCCAGACCGAGCAGACGTCCCTCGCGGTCGGCCCAGATCGACAGATCGTAATAGTGATCGCGCGCATGCACGGAGGCGAGGAGATGCTCATGCCGGTCTTCAATCCAGCGCACGGGATGGCCGAGTTTTAGCGCCAGCGCGGCCACAGCAATCTCTTCCGGCATCAGCCGGTTCTTGCCGCCGAAACCGCCGCCGACATCGGGCGCGATCACTCGGATCTGGTTCTCCGGCAAGCCCAAAGCCATTGCAAGGCCGTGCCGCATAACGTGGGCACCCTGTGTCGACAGGTAGATCACCAACTCGACCAGGCGCGCGTCCCAATAGGCCAGCACGCCGCGCCCTTCGAGATGCACGGTCGCCTGCCGGTTCATCTTGAACTGTCGCTTCACCTGGACAAGCGCGGAGGACAGCGAACCGACATCCCCTTCCGCGACGGTGCTTTTAATGTAGAGATTGTCCGGCCAAGCCTCGAACAGGCGGGGACTGTTCGGCCGGGTCGCAGCGACGACGTCGACAACCGCCGGCAATTCCTCGAGATCGACCGTGACAGCTTCAGCGATGTCTTCAGCCTGGGCGCGCGTTGGCGCGACGCAGGCGGCGATCGTTTGCCCGACATAGCGCACTTTGTCCGATGCGAGCGCCGGATAAGGCGACTGGCGGAAATTCGAGAGCTCAGGTCCGGCCTGCACGATCCGTACTGTGTCGAGATCGGTATTCGTGAACACGCGCTTGCGGTGGCGCTCGGGCTTGGTCACGCCGCGCAATTTGGCGTGCGCCATCTGGCTGCGCACGAAGGCGACGTCCTGCAGTTGCGGCATACGAACATCGGCAACGAAGGTGCCAACGCCCATCAGATGCCGGGCATCCTCCTTGCGAAGAAGCCTGGCGCCGATCCATCCGTTTGCAGCGTGCTCGCCCATACCCCCGGGCCCGCTCATTCGACTGCGTTCGCCGACCGCAGGCTGTCGAAGAGCGAGCTGCGCATCAGGAACTGCTTGTGCAGGGTCAGGTCCTCCGACGTGCGTCGCAGATTGTTAAGATTCTTGCGCCGAACGGCCGGATCCTTCTCTTCGAGCGACTTCTTGTTCTGGATCGATTGCGCCTGGACGAAATCGATCTGCGACTTGCGGCGCTGACGACTGTATCGATCGAGAACGCTGACATCTGCGCCCTCGAACCAGATGTTCGATAGCTTTTCGGCCAGGTTCACGGCATCGTGGATACCGCCATTCATGCCCATGCCGCCGATCGGATTGTTCACATGCGCGCTGTCACCGGCGAGCAAAACGCGGCCTTTGTTGAATGTCGCGGCTACACGTTGATGCACGTCGTATATCGCGTGATAAGCAATATCGTAATCGCCGGGTCTCGAGAAAATCCCCTGCAAACGACGCTGCACGCCTTCGACGCTCATCGCCCTTTCGGGCGGCTCATCGGCAGGCACCGGGAAAATGCCGCGCCAGATCCCAGCGCCGCCGTTGCCCTTGACCTTGAACAAGTTGAGCCATTCATCGGGATCTGAGAAATAATTGCGCGTGCAGTAGCTGCACTCGGTCGACAGGAAGTCGAACGTCGTTCCGATCTTGATGAACCGCTCAGGCCAGGTGAAGCCCTCGAACTCGATGCCGGCGGATTGGCGCACGAAACTCCGAGCGCCGTCCGTTCCGATCACATATCTGGCACGCAAAGTCTCGCGTTCGCCGTCCTGATTGTTGACAGTCAGCGATACCGTATCGGCGCCCTGCTCAAGGCCGGTCACCCGCGTCGAAAACCGAATCTCGCCGATGCCGTTTGCCCTGATCAACGGCAAAGCCGCGCGCACAAGTTTATATTGCTCCCATTGCAACACGAACGGAAACGGCACTTCGCCATTGAGCACGTTGATGTCGAAGACGGCGACTAATTCGCCTGTGACGCGGTCGCGGAAGTGAAAGATCGGAGATTGCAGGCCGCCGGTGGACTCCTCGGAGAAGGCTGCGTCTTTCAAACCGAGCTTGGCGAGCATCTCCACTGTCGGTGGATGTACAGTCGCGGCTCGTTGATCTTCTACCGCATCCGCTTCGGCTTCGATCAGCGTGACGGGAATCCCCTTCGTCACGAGCGCCAGAGTCATGATGGCTCCGACAGGTCCGGCTCCGACGACGATTACCCGATCATCGCTGTTTGGCATTAGGTACCGGTCAAACAAAATACGCTTCGTATACGAACTACTTTTCGGAATGGTTGCAAGCATTTCTTTTGGGCGGCACGCCCGATCGCTGTCCTCGAATCCAGGCGCCCCATGCAGGCCGGTGCGACAAGTGCTGAATATTCGAACAGTCAGTGGCGCGTTGTTTTGCACAAGAAACCCGGCGCGGGGCTAGCCGCCTCCACCGCATTTGGCATGGCTCGTGCATTCTCGATCTCGCGCCTGCGGCTCGCAACAAAGAAAGGACGTTTCCTTGATGCGCACATTTGCCGCTATCATCGTACATTTTCTCGGTATTGCCTGCAGCACCGTGCCGGCACTCGCGCAGGATTGGCCGACGCACCCGTTGACCATGGTGGTGCCCTGGGCAGCCGGCGGCGGCACCGACATTATGGGCCGGATCATGGCGCGCCGCATGTCCGAGATTCTCGGCCAAACAGTAATCGTCGAAAATCTTCCAGGCGGCGGCGGAATGGCCGGTGCTTCGCACGTCGCCAGAGCGGATCCGGATGGCTACACCTTCATCTTGGGAAGCAGGTCGGAAGCCATCGATATGACACTCTACAAACATCCGACTTACAGTTTGAAGGACGATCTCGCTCCCGTCGTTCTCGTCGCCGACCAGCCAACAATTTTGGTCGCGCGCAAGGATTTTCCAGTCGACGGCCTGAAGGATTTCGTGACCTACGTGAAGCAAAACGCGAGCACCATGAAAATGGGCGCCGCCGGTGTCGGTTCGACGGGCGCGATCGACTGCGCTTTGTTCAACGGGATGATCGGCGTGAACATTCAACCGATTCCGTATCGGGGCAGCGGTCCGGCGATGCAGGACCTGATCGGCCGCCAATTCGACTATTTCTGTACGATCAGCGGCTCGGCGGCGGGGCCGTTGCAGGGCGGCCAGGTCAAAGGGCTCGCCGTGTTCACACACGATCGGATGCCGTCACTACCGGATTTGCCGACGGCCTATGAGCAAGGCCTGAATTTTGAAGGCACGACCTGGTCCGGCTTCCTCGCGCCCAAAGGCACGCCGCCCGCGATCGTCAAGAAGCTTCATGACGCCGGCGTCGCGGCCATGGAAACAGCTGAGGTCCAGGACGACCTCGCCAAGAACGGAACATACGTGGTCGCGCCCGAACGCCGCTCGACGGAATATTTCCAGAGCATCATTGGGCCGGAGATCGAGAAGAACGGCGCGCCGCTCAAGGCCGCGGGCGTATCGGTCGATTGAGATCGTTTGTTCTCGACCCAATGCGGCATGTGTAGCAGCGCCGCGGCGCTGATCGGCCTGCCGCGCTGTGTGATAAATTCAGCTTCCGAATATCGCAGCCTCGACGGTTCGCGACGTGTTGGCAATGTGTCTGCGCAGCGCCGTACAGGCCTTGGCGCTGTCGCGCGACAAAGTGGCGTCGACAATCTCGACATGTTCGGCGCTGAGACCGGTGCGGGGAATGGGACGCCGCAAAACGGTGCGGTGGCGATACCGCTGCCATTGATCGTAAAGAGCGCCATTGAAACGCAGCAGCCATTGCAGCGGACAGCCTGAAATCAGCGCCATGTGAAACTGCCGATTGGCCAGCTCCCAGTTCACGACGACGTCGGGCGAATCCGATGCCATCGATGTCTCGGTTCGCTCGAGGCTGTGGCGCGCGGCAACCACCCCGCTTTCCCACGCGAGCGATCCATGTTGAATCGACTGCGCCAGCGCTTCGACCTCGAGCACCATGCGCGAGCCCATGATATCGTGGAGCTCCTCGCGGCTGATCGGCGCCACCCAGAAGCCGCGCTGGCCTTCGCTTTCCACGAGGCCCTCGGACACCAGACGCGAAAGCGCTTCGCGCAACGCGCTGACCCCGAAACCGTAGGTTTCGCGGAGCTGGTCGATGCGCAGCTTGTCGGAGGGCGCGAGCTTTCCGTCGATGATATCGCGGCGCAGGTGCCAATAAGCACCTTCGAACTGCGTGTTAAAGAGCTTGCGGTCCATTCTTGCGATCCATGGGCGGCAGTACCTCCCCCGGGCTCGGACGTTGCCGCGCCCATTGTGCTGATCGTACATTCAACCAAGCGGCCGTAACCCTGAGCGGCGACAGCGAACCGAGTGCTATTCCACAGGACGCGTACTCGCAATAAAATTGTTGAAATCAACGATAATCGATTTTACCATGGAATATCTTTTTTCCAGCACGGGATCCGGAGATAAAGCCATGCGGAAGCTGATTTTGGAGACGACCGCGCCGTTTCAAGGACTGCCGGAACTCGTTGCCTATGATGAGGGCCTGTTCGCCAAAGAGGGCCTCGAGATCGAATGGGCCGCCCGCGATGACGTTGAAAAGAAAGCGGAAATCAACGTCACCAGCCCCAAAGGACTTGACCCGTTTTCGAGCCACGGCAGTCTGCTCGAGCAAGGCCGCGCCGACATGTATAATGCCTGCGAGTGGGGCAATTATTGTCGGATCCAGGACACCAAGAAGGGCAGCCGGCAGATCGGCCGGCGTGGCATCGTAACCTTCGCCGCGATCGCGGTGCGGCCCGACTCACCTGTTTACACTGCCCAGCAGCTTGCCGGCCGCAGCGTCGGCGTGCCGTTCTATTTCGGCACGCACTATCTGGCGCTGCATCTGCTCGACGGCTTCATGCCACGCGACATGATCAATATTTGCAACGCCTCCAACGGCTCCAAATATCGCTACAACTCGATGATGAGCGGCGAAATTGAAGCGACCACGCTCACCGAACCCTACGCCTCCTTGGCTGAGAAGGAAGGATGCCGGCTGATTTGCGGCGGCTTCTATCACGGCACCGAAGTCGCCTCGGACCGCGTCGACGCCGAGACCTACGGTGCGTTCAATCGGGCGGTGCGCGAAGCGGTGAAACGCATCAACGCCCACAAACAAGCCTATCTCCATTATTTCATCGACTATCACAAAGCGAGCGACCCGCGGATCGGCAAGCTCCTGCCGTCGGACATTCGCGAGAGCCGGGTCGCCGTCTGCGACCCCGCGCCGATCCCACGCGACGAGATGCAGCGAACCTACGATTGGCTGCGCAGCTGGGGCATGCTGGAAGAGACCGCGTCGCCGCTGCAACTGGTCAATCTTGAGGTTCAGGAGCGGGCGCACGCCGTCCGCCAATAATCTGGCCCGCCCTATTTCGACGATCCTGAGCAAAAAGAGATCGATATCACAATTCGGCTTGCTCTGAAGAAAGATGAAGCGCTGTGAGATATCCCGGTTGTCATGGACCTGACTGACGATCCTTTAAAAAAAGTGGCGGCGCTTAGCCGTATTTTCTTTTAAAGACTGCAGCCTATTTCCTTGCGGGTCGATCTCTTCTTCCAGTTCACGACAATTGAAGCCTTGGAGCGCGATTTCCCAACGCTAAAAGCTTCCAATGCGTCAGAGCATACATTTGTCGTTCTCGAAGTCGGCCCGTTTTCGGACCAAGAGCAGCAGGAACTTGAGCAGCCGTCGTTCGACGGCTCCGAACTGAAAATCCGCTTCGGTCGTCGTCTCGATAGCATGACGGGGGCCGATGTTTTTGGTTGTAGCATCTGATGAGCATCGTGCTCACAAATAACTATCAAGCTTCCAGATATCGCCGACCTTTTCTCAGTATCGCGCCGAGCAGCGCGCGGCATGACTTCACATTTTGGACTGGCGCTATTTACCGACGAGGCACCAATGTCGGCGTTTTCGTCGCCCCAGCGGCAGCGCTTGAGCTAAGCACCGATGAAATGTACGACGCGCAGTACAACACGAGGCTGCTAGGCGACACGTAAGCATAAGGAATCTATAGCGGATTCTCGCTTAGTCGGACCCATCCATCATCGGAGCGACTGAAAATCGCCAGGCCCAA
>CAVVCW010000022.1:0-83671 GCA_963746715.1 uncultured Alphaproteobacteria bacterium
TAACCGCCGGTATAAAGATCGAGCTTGCCTTGGCTCAAGTGCAGAATGGCATCGACCGAATTGTTGAGCAGTTCACGATCGTGGCTGATGATCATTGCGGTGTTGGGATATTTCTTCAACCGCGCCTCGAGCCACAGCGCGCCTTCGAGATCGAGATAGTTGGTCGGCTCGTCGAGCAGAAGAAGCTCGGGCTCCGCGAACAGCGCGGCGGCCAGCGCCACCCGCATGCGCCAGCCGCCGGAAAATTCCGCCATCGGCCGGGCGAGATCGTCGTTGGAAAAACCAAGCCCGCTCAAGATTTCGGCGGCGCGTGCCGGGGCACGGTCGGCGTCGATGGCATTCAATCGCTGATAGATTTCGGCAAGCTCTTCAGGTTCCGCCGTTTCGAGTTGCGCATTGAGCGCTTCGCGTTGCGTGTCGGCGGCAAGCACGGTGTCGATGAGCGTGACCGGGGTCGCCGGGTGCTCCTGATCGACCGAACCGATCCGCGCATTCTTCGGCAGCACGATCTCGCCGCCTTGCGCCGCAAGCTCGCCGAGAATGAGCTTGAACAAAGTCGATTTGCCGACGCCGTTACGCCCGATCAAGCCAACCTTGGTGCTTGCCGGAATAGCGACGCTTGCGCCATCGAAGAACTTTCGGCCCCAGGCATTGAAAACAAGATTCTCGATCCGAAGCATATTTCGGGGTCCGAACACCGATGAATTGAGGGAGGAACGCGCCGTTCTTTAGCGCGGCAAAGCTGAGATAGCGAGCGGAGATGTCAGTGCAAGACCGGCGTGCAATTTCAACGCATTTCGCTGCAATATCCCTGTCATCGCGCCGTAACAGCGGGCATTGAGATGGCTAAGCGCCGAATCGAGACCGAAATCGATATCAATGCCCCCGCCGCGAAGGTCTGGACGGTCTTGACCGACTTTCCCAATATGCCGCTTTGGAATCCGTTCATCACCGCGATCGCGGGCCGGCCCGCGGCAGGCGAGAGGCTTGCCGTCACCATCCGCCCGCCCGGCAAGTCGGCCATTACGCTGCGCCCGACGCTGCTCGTGGTTCAGCCCGAACGTGAGCTGCGCTGGCTAGGCCATTTTATTGTCTCGGGAATCTTCGACGGCGAGCACTATTTCCTGCTCGACCCGCTGGGCGCGGACCGTACCCGTTTGACTCACGGCGAGAGCTTTTCCGGTGTGCTGGTCGGCTTCTTCAATGCCACGCTCGATGCCACCGAGACCGGCTTCACTGACATGAATGCGGCGCTGAAACGCCAGGCCGAATGGAGCTTGGCCTGATCGGTTGGCCTGATTGTGCCGTATCTCAGAGCGCCTCAACCGTGACAACGCCGGTGACCGCCTTGATAGCGCCGGCGATCTGCGGCGAGACCTTGAAGCGGCCGGGCAGCTTCACTTCGACCTCGCTGCCGTTTTGCAACAGCAGCACCACCGAGACTTCGCCGTCGCCGCTTTGTTCGGCGGCGCTCTTGCCATTGCGCGTCGGCTCGAGCCGCTTGGCCACGCCGGAGAGCGGTTCCTCGTCGCGCAGGAAGACGCGCAAGCCTCGCTGCATGCGGGCCGCAGCCTCGTCGAGCGGCTCGACCGACTGAATGCGCGCGCGCACTTCGTCGCCCTGCACCTCGGCGGTCAGAAACAACAGCACGGCTTTGCCCGGCTCCAAGAGATCGCGATATTGCGCGAGCCCTTCGGCGAACAGCACCGCCTCGTAATGGCCGGTCGGATCCGAGAGGCCGATAATGCCCATCTTGCTGCCGGTCTTGGTGCGCCGCTCGGTGCGCGCCACCACGGTGCCGGCGACGCGTCCCGCCCCTGCCCCGCCTTTCACCGCGCGCGAAAACTCCGACCATGACTGCACGCGAAGCCGTTTGAGCGCCGCGCCATAATCGTCGAGCGGATGGCCGGTGAGAAAGAAGCCGACGGCCTCGTATTCGCGCTGCAGGCGATCCGCCGGCAGCCACGGTTCGAGCGTCGCGACCATGATCGGCGCCACAGCGGCACTGCCGCCGAACAATTCGGATTGGCCGCGTTCAGCGTCATCATGCGTGCGTTGCGCGGTGGCAAGAAGCGTATCGCAAGCGGCAAAGGCGCGGGCGCGATTGGGCTCGATCGTGTCGAAAGCGCCGGCAGCGGCGAGGCTTTCCAGCACGCGCTTGTTGACGGCGCGCGGATTCATGCGATGGCCGAAATCGGCAAGGTCCTTGAACGGGGTGTCGCCGCGCGCCGCAACAACGCTCTCGACCGCTTGGCGGCCAACGCCGCGCAAAGCCGCGAGCGCATAGAAGATCGTATTGTCGGCGACTTCGAATTCCACCGCCGAACGGTTGATCGATGGCGGCACGACCTTGATACCGATCCGCTCGGCCTCGGCGCGAAATTCCGCGAGTTTGTCGGTATTGCCCATGTCGAGCGTCATCGAGGCGGCGAGAAACTCGACCGGATAATTCGCCTTCATATAGGCGGTCTGATAGGTGAGCAGCGCATAGGGCGCCGAGTGCGACTTGTTGAATCCGTATTCGGCGAATTTTGCACAGGTATCGAAGATGGCTTCCGCATCGGAGAGCCCGATACCGCGCTCGACCGCGCCGGAGATGAAACTGTCACGCTGCGAAGCCATCTCCTTGCGATCTTTTTTACCCATGGCGCGGCGCAGAATATCGGCTTTGCCGAGACTATAGCCGGCCAGATCGCGGGCGATCTGCTGCACTTGCTCCTGATAGGTGATGATCCCGTAGGTCGCCTGCAGGATCGGCTCGAGCTTCGGATGCAAATAATCAGTGCGCTCGTGACCAAGCTTTCGCGCGCAGTAGGTTGGAATATTGGCCATCGGCCCCGGCCGATATAGCGCCACCAGCACGATCAAGTCCTCGAAGCGGTCGGGGCGCATGTCGATCAGCGCACGGCGCATGCCCTGACTTTCAACCTGGAACACGCTGACGGTTTCGCCGCGCGCCAGCATTTCGTAGGTCTTGGTGTCATCGAGCGGCAGGTTCGACAGATCGATATCGACGCCGCGGCGCTTGACGAGTTTCACTGCGAGCTGCAGCACCGTGAGCGTCTTGAGGCCGAGAAAGTCGAACTTCACCAGGCCCGCAGGCTCGACCCATTTCATGTTGAATTGCGTCACCGGCATCAGCGATTTCGGATCGCGATAGAGCGGTACCAGCTCGGACAGGGGCCGGTCGCCGATGACAATGCCGGCGGCATGGGTGGACGCGTGGCGGTGCAGACCCTCCAGCTTTTGCGCAATGTCGAAAGCGCGGCGCGTCACCGGATCGCGATCGCGTTCGGCTTGCAATCGCGGCTCATCCTCAATTGCACGGCCGAGCGAGATCGGGTTCGCCGGATTCTGCGGCACGAGCTTGCACAGCTTGTCGACCTGCCCGTAAGGCATTTGCAGCACGCGGCCGACGTCGCGCAGCACGCCGCGCGCCTGCAAGGTACCGAATGTGATGATCTGGGCGACCTGGTCGCGGCCGTATTTCTGCTGCACGTAGCGGATGACTTCGTCGCGGCGGTCCTGGCAGAAATCGACGTCGAAGTCCGGCATCGACACGCGCTCGGGATTGAGGAAGCGCTCGAACAGAAGCCCGAAGCGGATCGGGTCGAGATCGGTGATGGTGAGCGCGTAGGCGACCAGCGAGCCCGCGCCCGAGCCGCGGCCGGGGCCGACCGGAATGCCCTGTGCCTTCGCCCACTGGATGAAATCGGCAACGATCAGAAAATAGCCGGCATATTTCATGCGCGAGATAACGCCGAGCTCGAAATCGAGGCGCTCGTTATATTCTTCCTCGGTATGGCCATGCGCGACGCCCTGGCGCGCCAGGCGCGCTTTCAACCCCGCGACGGTCGCTTCGCGCAGAGCCTGCGGCTCGTCGGCTTCGCCTACCGTAAAGCGCGGCAAAATCGGCGCCTTTTTGTACGGCCGAAACGCGCAGCGCTTGGCGATCTCGACCGTCGAGGCGATTGCTTCCGGCAGATCGGCGAACAAAGCCGCCATCTCGGCGCGGCTTTTGAAACGGTGCTCGGGCGTGAGCTGCTGACGTTCGCTGTCGGCGATGAGTTTGCCCTCGGCAATGCACAGGAGCGCATCATGCGCCTCGTAATCCTCGCGCGTGGCAAAGAACGGTTCGTTGGTGGCAACGAGCGGAAGGCCGCGCGCATAAGCAAGATCGATCAAAGCGCCTTCGGCGGCGCGTTCTGCCGGCATGCCGTGACGCTGTAACTCGACATAGAGCCGGTCGCCGAACAGCGTCTGCAGCGCCTCGCAGCGCGATTGCGCCAGCGGGTTTTGCCCGCCGGCAACGGCGATATCGAGCGGGCCCTTCGGCCCGCCGGTCAGCGCGATCAGCCCTTTGGTCTCGCCTGCGAACGCTGCGAGCTTGAGGTGAGGCCGCTCCTGCACCGAGGTGCCAAGATAGGCCTGCGAGACGAGCCGCATCAGGCTGCGATAGCCTTCCTCCGCCGCGGCCAACAGCACGATGCGCGGCCAAGTCTGTTCCAGCGCCGGATTGCGATTTTCCTGATCGGCGAAATCGATGCCGAGCGAGCAGCCGACGATCGGCTGGATGCCATAACCGGCAAGCTTTTCGGAGAATTCCAGCGCACCGAACATGTTGTCGGTGTCGGTCAGCGCCAGCGCCGGCTGGCGGTCCTTTTTCGCAAGCTCCGCCAAGCGCGCGATCGTCATCGCGCCTTCAAGGAGCGAATAGGACGAATGGACGTGCAGATGCACGAAACCGGGTACGCCGGGTTTGGCGGCCATTTCTCAACTCACCTCGCGCAAAACGCCGTTGGATCGAAGGCCGATCCGACGCTACTCATCTGCGCGATACTTGTGCGATTCTTGGCGAGCCGGCCAGAAGCCCTGACCGCCTTTCCCCGCTGTCCGCAGGCAACCGGCCTAGATAACCCCCAGCACCTGCGCCCAAACCGCAAGCGTGGCCAGAAACAGGCTAATCGACGCTAAAGCCAAAGCTTCTTCGACAACCGAGCGAACCATGATCTGTCCCCTTATCCTGACGCCTCCGCTCCTGGACGTTTGGAACGGATAGAGAACATAGTTCGCTTTATGTTCTCGGTCAAGCGTGGGGTAGTGGGTCAGTTTGAATTGTGGCAGATCAAAAGGGTGGGTGACCAAGATCAAGGGATCGCCCGGCCACCAGGGCCAAAAAACTGATGAACAATAATAGTCCGAACATCAGAAACTTCTTTATCTGACCCGGCGGTCCAAACGCTCTTCTGTTGTCGGCCAGCGGGGGCAAAGCTTTCCAAGGTTTAAGAATTAGCGTGACCGGAGATATTTTCATTCCAGCGAAAAACGCGATCTGCGCGACAATCGCGCCGAATAACGCGCAGGCAGCTATCGCATAGAGAACATAGACCGCAGCGTTGATTAAAAAGCTCATGGGATTACCAAGCCAATTCAGTTGGTGGCCTCGTTCTTTAGCCGCCAATCAGACAACCAAGCAACAGAGTCATTCTTGATCCAGCGCCACGGCGCACGCGTGGTTCTCGACTTTTTTGCTAAACGGGTTTGTCAATCTCGTGAAGCGGCGCATGTGCATCCGCATCGTCACAGCGGTGGGATTTTTTTCTTCCTGGACCCGCTCAACGACTTCCCCGGCGGGCGATGTCGATGACCAGCTTCGCCGCTGGGCTGAAGTCCCTCGGTCGTTTGGGGGTCATCGCTGGCCCCTCCGTTGTACAATCCGAACGAGAGCGGCGACGCTGAAAACGAGTATCGCGATGCACGCCGCCAGAACAACCAGCCCAGCAGGCGCCAGCACAAT
The DNA here is from genome assembly GCA_963746715.1 of uncultured Alphaproteobacteria bacterium. Classification (GTDB taxonomy): domain Bacteria; phylum Pseudomonadota; class Alphaproteobacteria; order Rhizobiales; family Xanthobacteraceae; genus BOG-931. The sequence continues at coordinate 5,798 of CAVVCW010000022.1, forward strand.
CTCATAGTTAGCGATATGCAAGTTCATTCGCCGAATATGCGCTCAGAATCCCGGCTTTTCCAGCCAGTTTGGATTGCAGCGTGGTGATGGAGTTGAACCTGCCTTTCGATAATTCCACCAGTGACAAAACAAATACGTCGCTTGAGTTGGTGGATGATGACGACTGTAGCGATCCAAGTTCCGAATCCAGCGTCACGCCTCGCCTTCCGTCGCAGCCCATCAGTAATGCGCTCAGGCACGCCGTCAGTTCCCCCACTTGTATCGCAACGGCTGCGGCCATCCTTCACTCAGCGCCAGAACGAGCAGAACAGCGATCAGCACGCAGGCGAGCCTTGCGCACCACACGAGCAGGGCAACTGTGCGATCGTGCACATCGCGATATTGGCCGGAGAAAATATAGAACAGCAGGCTCCATTGCGCGTTCTGTTCGGTGAGCCCCTGGCTCAACGAAGTTGACGGCATATAGCGCTCGAAGGAGAACGGGCGGCCCAGGTCATTCCAGACGGACGGAAAGGCTTGCCGCAGACGGCGGCAGAGCAGGACGAGCACCGCCAACTTTGCGACGACGACGATCGCAAGCAGGAAGAACCACGGGATCGGATGCGGGATGGACATGCTCACGGCGATACGCTCATGGCAAAGAGGCCGTCTCCTGAGACGGCCTCAAAGCAAATCGCGTTCACAAAAGGATTTGTGCTCAGTAGCAGCGCACGCAGCGGCAGCAGCGATTGGGACAGGCGCTAATCCAGCCCGGCGCGCAGCCGCAGCCGCCGGTAAAGCCGTTGCAGGCGGCTTCGTGGATCGGCGTCGCGTTTTGCAGTTGCGCGTGCAGGCGCGCCGCGCCGCCATTCTGGTTCTGCGCGCTTGCGGCGAGCACCGAGCCCGCGAGCATGAGCGCTGTTGCCGCCAATGTAAGCGTGAGCTTTCTCATTAGACCTTCCTCCATGCTTTGATGGGACCGCCGAAATAAGAAAACGCCAGCATTATATCCGATCCGATGACAGCAGCGTGTTTTTTCGCCGCTCCGCCATCCGAAGAGTACGCGATTGTGCACCGTGGAAAACGGACAGACAACCACACCCTGATGCCGCTCGCTGATGTCACCCCCCAATGCCGTGGGAATTTTCCCGGGCGACGCTGCCTTTACGTTTTATTGCAACGCAATACGCGGACCACCCGACAGCCGCATCATTTTGCGCGTTGCCGATCACTCGGCCTCATTTGAACGAAAATTGTTCGCGCCCATGAACCGTTCGGCATTTCGTGAATTGTTTCCTCATGTGACGTTAGTGAGAAATGTATGATTCGATTTGCAGCACGAAATTATCGTGGAAATGAATCGCGCGCCGGCCATGAAGATCAATCCATTTCTTTTGCCCACCTGCGCTGTCTGCGACGGGCCGGTGAACCTTTCCCATGTCGAGCCGGCAATCGACGACAATCCGGAACGGCGCATCTATCGCTGCGCGCATTGCAACGCGGAGCAAGCGGTGGTCGTGCTCAAAAAATAGCAGGCCATCCTCATGACGGCATCGCAGCCCAGCCCTACTCGGACACCGATCCAGATGCGAGGACTTGGCGTATAAGGCGGATCGGCCGGGCTGATTCCTCAGATCGGCGCTACGGTATTGCGCGCACCGCGTCCCCCGCGTTGCCGCGCCGTAGTAGTCTTTGCTCCATTCGAATTTTCGGCAAATCAAGGAGGAGAATTTCCATGCGCAAGCTCACTATGACATTCACGGCAGCCGTGCTGATGCTGGGCACGATGGCGGTTGCGGCCAACGCTCAAAGCCAGGGCGCCGCGAGCCTTCACGCGCAGATGAAGAACGCGACGCCGATCCACCAGGCGGCCTGCCGCGGCTTCGGTCCGTATTGCCCGCCGGGCTTTGTGCGCGCCTGCGGCCCGTATCGCTGCTGGTGCCGCCCCTGCTGATCAGCGCCAGACGGCGAATATCGACGCGAAGAGGCCGCCGTCTCCGGCGGCCTCTTTTTATTGCCGGCGAGCGGAAAGCGCCCTGCCCGCGCCTCGCTTATGCGCCGATGAAATAAACCGGCCAGCGCGGCGTTCATAGTGGTGAAGCGTGCCGCGTGGCCGAGCTTGCGGCGCAGATTTGGACATGAACCTCGATATGACCCTGAAGATGAACGCGACGTCATCGCCGAGCGTGCATCCGGCGCGCCTCGTGGCCGCCGCCGTGCTCGCGGCCGCAGCGACCGGTTTCGCCGTGCCCGCGCGGGCGCAGAGTTATCCGTGGTGCCTGCAATCGTCGGCTTATGAAGGCGGCGAGAATTGCGGCTTTTCAAGCTCCGACCAATGCATGGCATCGCGGCTCGGCGTCGGCGGCTTTTGTCAGGTCAATACGCAATACCAGGCGAGCGGCGCTCCGGCGCCGCACCGCGCGCTCAAAACCCGTTCCGGCAAACCATCGTGAATGCCGCCAATCGCCCAGATCGAAAAGCCCAAATGCGGCTTCTGCCGATGCTGATTGGAAGCTGCGCCCTGGCCGCAGCCTTTGCCGCGCTCGCCGCGCCTGCCGCCGCACAAAACAATTATCCATGGTGCGCGAATTTCGCTGACGGCGCCGGCATCAATTGCGGCTTTTCCAGTTACGAACAGTGCATGGCGACAGCGCGCGGCTCAGGCGGTTCCTGCAACAAGAACGACATGTATACCGGCCCAAAAGCCGCAGGATCGAATGCCGCAGCGCCGGCGCAGCGCCAGGCCCGCAAGCATCACGGCAAGAATTCGTAATTGCGGAGTTGCCGTGCGAAGACGTCAAACACAGGAGAAAGCCATGAAGATCTCGCTTTCCGTGCTCAGCCTCCTTCTCGCGACGATCGCGCTTGCGCCAACTGCACATGCGCAAAACTATCCTTGGTGCGCCCACTACGGCACGCCCTATGACGACTCGAGCTGCGGCTTCACGAGCTATGAACAGTGCATGGCGAGCGTCAGCGGCATCGGCGGCTTCTGCGAACGAAACGACACGTACAGGCCGCCGCTCGCGGCGCGGCCGCAAACCCATCGCCATCATTCAAAGAATTCTTGATCCGATACTTCTCAAAAGGAGGTCATCATGAAGATGCTGCTTTTCGGCCTCGGTGTTACGGCCGCAATGATCGCACTTTCTCCGCGCGCGCAAGCGCAGAGCAATTATCCATGGTGCGCTTATTACGGCTCGGGCTTCAGCGGCACCAATTGCGGCTTCACCAGCTTCGAACAGTGCCTGGAGAATGTCCGCGGCATCGGCGGCTTCTGTCAGAAGAACGATTGGTATCAGCCGCCGGCTGCGGCCCGGCAATCCGGCGCGCGCAAGCGCCGGCATCCGCAATCCTGAAGACTTTTTAGTTGAGCATGATCTTTCCCGAAAACCGGTGGCCACTTTTCGGGATCACGTTCTAGTCAAGCTCGACGACGGCGCCTTCGCGCAAGGTCACGCGGCGATCCATCTGCGCCGCGATCTCCATGTTGTGGGTGGCGATAATGGCGGCGAGGCCGGAGGCGCGCACCAATTGGCTGAACGTGGCGAAGACGCGCGCGGCGGTGTTCACATCGAGATTGCCGGTCGGCTCGTCGGCGAAAAGGATGCGCGGCGCATTGGCGACTGCGCGCGCGATCGCGACGCGTTGCTGCTCGCCGCCGGAGAGCTCCGCCGGCCGGTGCAGGAGGCGATCCTTGAGCCCGAGATAAGCCAAGAGTTCGGCACTGCGCGCGGTGGCCTCGCGCCGCGACAGGCCGCGGATCATCTGCGGCAGGATGACATTCTCCAGCGCCGAGAACTCCGGCAGCAGATGATGGAACTGATAGACGAAGCCGATCTCGGTGCGCCGGATCCGGGTGCGCTGCATATCGTTGAGCTGCGTGGTCGCCACTCCATCGATATAGACCTCGCCGGAGCTCGGATGTTCGAGCAGGCCGGCGATGTGGAGCAGCGTCGACTTGCCGGAGCCTGACGGCGCCACCAGCGCCACCGACTGCCCCGGCCAGACCGCAAGCTCGGCGTCCTTCAAAATATCAAGCCGCGCGTCGCCCTGACTGAAATGACGGCAGACGCCGTGCAGGAAGAGTATGGGCTGTTGCTCGTGGTCCCTGAGCGACGTTGCGGCCTCGCCTATCGTGGTGGTGTCGTCCATCGCGCCGATCACTCGTAACGCAGCGCTTCGACGGGATCGAGCCGCGCCGCGCGCCAGGACGGATAGAGCGTGGCAAGGAGCGATAGCCCAAGCGCCATGATGAGGACAGCCGTGGTTTCCTTGACGTTCATGTCGGCCGGGAGCTGCGACAGGAAATAAAGCTCCGGCGAAAACAGCTCAGTGTTGGTGAGCCATGACAGGAAGCGCCGGATCTCCTCGATATTGAGGCAGACCACGGTGCCGAGGAGAAAGCCGACCAGCGTGCCGACGACGCCGATCGAGGCGCCGGTGATGAGAAACACGCGCATGATGGCGCCCTGCGTCGCCCCCATGGTGCGCAGGATCGCGATGTCGCTCGATTTGTCTTTGACCAGCATGATCAGGCCGGAGACGATATTGAGCGCGGCCACAAGCACGATCAAGGTCAGGATCAGGAACATCACATTGCGCTCGACCTGGAGCGCGTTGAAGAAGGTAGCGTTGCGCTGGCGCCAATCGACCATGTAGATCGGCCGCGCCGCGGCCTCGGTGACGGCCCTGCGGAAATCGTCGATACGATCGGGATTGTCGGTATAGACCTCGATCGCGGTGACGTCGCCATTGCGGTTGAAATAGGCCTGCGCCTCGGTGAGCGGCATGAAGACGAAGGCGGAATCGTATTCGGACATGCCGATCTCGAACACCGCGGCGATCTTGTAGGCCTTGATCCGCGGCGTCGTCCCCATCGGCGTCACGGCGCCCCGCGGCGCCACCAGCGTCAGATTATCGCCGGCGCGCACCGAAAGCTGCTCGGCCAATCGCGAGCCGATGGCGATGCCTTGATTATCGTCGAAGCCGTCGAGCGTTCCCTGTTTGATATTCTTGGACACCTGGGTCAGCTTCGCGAGGTCGGCGCCGCGCATGCCCCGGACCACAACGCCCGAGGCATTGAACGGCGACGACGCCAGCGCCTGGCCTTCGACCAGCGGGGCCGCCAGATAGACGCCGTTCACCTTGGAAACGCGAGCCGCGACATCGGCGTAGTCGGTGAGCGGTTGCTCCAGCGGCTGGATCAGAAGATGGCCGTTGAGCCCGAGAATCTTCGACAGCAGCTCCTGGCGGAAGCCGTTCATCACCGCCATGACGATAATCAGGGTCGCGACGCCGAGCATGATGCCGAGAAACGAGAAACCGGCGATGACGGAAATGAAGCCCTCTTTGCGCCGCGCCCGCAGATAGCGCAGCGACAACATCCATTCGAATGCCGAGAAAGGGTGGGTGCCGGTCAACTCGGCCATTTATGTCTGGTCCCCGCGGTTATCCCGAGTTTCACACGATTCTGGCAGTTTCAAGCCTCGCTCATCGCGGCAAACCGCCGCCGCGCACAAGATCATTTGCGAACTCGTTGCGAAACACGAGCAGAAACACTTGTTCGCACAGCGATTCACAGGCGCAATCACTGGGTGATCTTGGCCACCGCATCGGTAAGCGACATAAGCTCACGCTGCCCATCGGCGCGGCGTTTCACCTCGACCTTGCCCTCGGCAAGGCTGCGCGGACCGACCAGAACCTGCCAGGGCACCCCGATGAGATCGGCCGTGGCGAATTTCGGGCCCGGCCGCTCGTCGAGGTCATGATAGAGCGTGTCGATGCCCTTGCCGCGCAGTTGCGCATAAAGCTGCTCGCAGGCCGGATCGGTATCGGCGCCGCCCTGCTTGAGATTGAGGATCATGGCATTAAACGGCGCGACGCTGTCCGGCCATTTGATGCCGGCTTCGTCGTGAGAGGCCTCGATGATGGCGGCGACAAGCCGGCTCGGGCCGATACCATAGGACCCGCCGTGGATCGGCCGGTCGGTGCCGTCCGGGCCGGCGACGACGGCCTTCATCGGCTCGGAATATTTGGTGCCGAAATAGAAGATATGACCGACCTCGATGCCGCGCGCGGACAAGCCTTTGTCGGCGCCGAGCTTGGCGAAGGCCGCCGGGTCGTGCTTTTCGGATGTCGCCGCGTAGAGCGAGGTCCACTTATCCACAATGGCCTGCAACCGGCCGACATGTTCGAAATCCACGTCCGCACCCGGAACCTCGAAATTGAGATATTCGCTGTCGCAGAACACCTCGCTCTCGCCGGTGTCCGCCAGAATGATGAATTCGTGGGACAGGTTGCCGCCGATCGGCCCGCTTTCGGCGACCATCGGGATCGAGCGCAGGCCCATCCGGGCGAAGGTGCGCAGATAGGCGACGAACATCCGGTTATAGGAGTGCTTGGCGCCCTCGAAATCGAGATCGAAGGAATAGGCGTCCTTCATCAGAAACTCGCGCCCGCGCATCACGCCGAAGCGCGGCCGCACCTCGTCGCGGAACTTCCACTGGATGTGATAGAGATTGAGCGGCAGGTCTTTGTAGGATCGGACATAGCTGCGGAAGATCTCGGTGATCATTTCCTCATTGGTCGGCCCATAGAGCATGTCGCGCTCGTGCCGGTCTTTGATCCGCAGCATCTCCTTGCCATAGGCGTCGTAGCGGCCGCTTTCGCGCCACAGGTCGGCCGGCTGGATGGTCGGCATCAAAAGCTCGATAGCCCCGGCCCGGTCCTGCTCCTCGCGGACGATGCGGCAGACCTTGTCGAGGACGCGAAGTCCGAGCGGCAGGAAGGCATAGATCCCGGCGGCCTCCTGGCGGATCATGCCGGCCCGCAGCATGAGCCGGTGGGAGGCGATTTCCGCCTCTTTGGGCGTTTCGCGCAGAATGGGCAAGAAATAGCGGGAAAGGCGCATGAAATCTTCGGGCGAGTCGGGAAGGATTGGGTGCACAACAGGCCGCAACGGCGGCTGAATTACAAGAGCGGTAATCGGGGCGGAACCGGAGGCGCCTAGCCCCGAACGGCGTCAGTTCCCGCAGGTAAATCCATGAGAATTTTTTTGCTTCCTGGGATGGTAACAGGATGACAAGCCATTGAATTTAGATTACGAATAATTTGCGACCCTGAAGACGCAAAAAATCGCGGATAATTCGGGGCAGCGGTCCAAGTCTTGGGAGGATGACCCGCGAGCGGAAAGCGTCGCCAGCCACGTGTCAGCCGCATCTCAATAAAAGCGTGGGTTTTGGGTCAGATGATGTTTCTACGGCAGGGCTTTAGCCCTGCTTTTTCTTTTGGGGACTTCTTTTAGGGACCTGCCCAACTTCTTACCTGTTAGAGTTACGCTCGTAAGTGCATCTGGCAGACAAGAAGACAGCGTTAAACCTGTGAAATTTATTGGCTTTTCGTGTTGACGAACGGCGCCATCAGGCCGTCGATCGTCACCAAATGCTCGACATAGACGACGTAGCAGCCGGCGTAGATCACGCCTGAGACCAGCGTAGTCCACAGAAGCTTGCGGCCGAGGCTGAAATGGGTGGGCGCGCCAGGATCGGTCCCGGGCGCCATCGGCTCCACATCGCGCCCTGCCTCGTGCTGGCTACGCACGCCCCAGGGCAGCACTGCGAACAGCACCACCCACCAGATCAGAAAGAAGACCGCGATCGCGGTGGTGACGCTCATGCCTGCTCGAGTTCGACCAGAGTGCCGGAGAAATCTTTCGGGTGCAGGAACAGCACCGGCTTGCCATGCGCCCCGATCTTCGGCTCGCCGTCGCCGAGCACGCGCGCGCCGGCGGCTCTTGAGCGTATCGCGGGCAGCGCGGATATCGTCAACTTCGTAGCAGATATGATGCATGCCGCCGTCGGGATTGCGCTCGAGGAATTTGGCGATCGGCGAGCCTTCCCCGAGCGGCTCCAAAAGCTCGATCTTGGTATTGGGCAGCGTGATGAAAACTGTGGTGACGCCGTGGTCGGGCTGCGGCACGGCCGCCGAAACATCGGCGCCGAGCGTGTCGCGATAGACCGCCGTCGCCTTGCCGATATCGCGCACCGCAATGGCGACGTGATTGAGTCTGCCGATCATCTTTCGCTCTCCTGCCCTGACCCGGCAGGCCCATTATAGCGCGCGGGCACTAAACCGTCAGAACATGCACGTAGCAGATCGGCTTTTTCTTCCAACGTTCGGCGATCGCCGAGCGTACGCCGCGGCGCACCGCTTCGGCGACTGCATCCGGATCACGGCGGCGTGGCTTGGGCAATGCGTCAAAGGCGAGCTCAACAGCGTCGCGGGCGATCTCGGTCATCGAGGCCCCGCCGGCGTCGGTTTCAGGAAGCCCGATCAGCTCGATATCCGGATCGGCGGCGAGTACGCCCTTCTCGCTCAGCGCCAGCGCCACCGTCACAATGCCGGCAAAGCTCAAGCGCCGGCGGGCGGCAACAGTCTTGGACTCCGCGCGCACCAAAAGCGCACCGTCTTTGTAGAGACGGCCTGACGGCACCTCGTCGATGATTTCGGGACCGTCGGCGGCGAGCCGCACCAGGTCGCCGTTGCGGCAAATCAAGACATGCGGCACGCCGGCTTTGCGGGCGAGGTCGGCATGTTCGGCGAGATGCAGCGCCTCGCCATGCGCCGGGATAAGAATTTTTGGCCTGACCCAGCCGATCATGTCGCGCAATTCATCGCGCCGCGGATGCCCCGAGACGTGAACGAGATGGGTGCGATCGGTGATGACCTCGACGCCCTGCTCCACCAAGCCGTTGATCACCCGCGATATCGCCTTCTCGTTGCCGGGAATCGGCCGCGCCGAGAAGATCACCCGGTCGCCGCGCGACAGCGTGACGTCGGGATGCTCGTCCTGTGCGATGCGGGCGAGCGCGGCGCGCGGCTCGCCCTGGCTGCCGGTGCAGAGCGCCAGCACTTTGTCCGGCGGCAGATAGCCGTAACTTTCAACGCCGCGGAAATCCTGTACGCCCTGGAGATAGCCGGTCTCGCGCGCCACCTGCACCACGCGCTCCATCGCGCGACCGACAACAACGACTTCGCGCTCTGCGGCGCGGGCGGCGTCCGCAACGGCGCGCAGGCGGCCGACATGGGAGGCAAACGTCGTCACCGCGACGCGACGCGGCGCGGTGCGGATCAGTTCGGCGAGAGTCTTTGCCACATCCGCTTCCGAGGGCGACCGGCCCTCGCGCACGGCATTGGTGGAATCGCCGATCAGCGCCAGCACCCCGGCATCGCCGAGCGCGGTCAGCCTTGCCGCATCGGTCGGGCCACCGACGACCGGCGTCGGATCGATCTTCCAATCGCCGGTATGGACCACGGTGCCGGCCGGCGTGCGGATCGCAAGCGCATTCGATTCCGGGATCGAATGCGCAACATTGATGAAATCGATCTCGAACGGCCCGAGCGAGAGATGCCCGCCGGCCGGCACGACATTGACCGGAATTTCCGGCGCGCCGGGCTCGGACGCGCGCCGCGCCTCGAATAGAGCAGCCGAAAACGGCGTCGCATGGAACGGCACTTTCAGCCGCGGCCACAGATCCATGATCGCGCCCATATGGTCTTCATGGGCGTGGGTGAGCACGAGGCCCAGAATATTTTTGCGCTCTTCGATGAGATAGGAGATATCCGGCAAGATCAAATCGACGCCGGGCAAATGCTCCTCGGACGCAAACGACACGCCGCAGTCGATGATGATCCATTGCCGGCGGCGGCGATCGCCGAAGCCATAGATCGAGAGATTCATCCCGATCTCGCCGAAGCCGCCGAGCGGCGCGAAGACTAAGTCGCTGGGCATTACTCAGTTTGCCCCTTCCGCCGGGACAAGTCTTGCCGGCTGTTGTGCAAAAGATTCATGGCGCGGCTGTCTCTGCGAGCGGAAAAATATCGCCGGCGGTGATGGTTTGCAGCTTGCCGTCGGCATGCCGCAGCAGCAACTGGCCGCTCTCATCGAGGCTCTCGAAATAGCCGTTGAGCTCGTGGCCAGGAAGCCGCACCGTGATTTCGCGGCCAAGCCCGGTTGCGGATATAAGCCAGTCGGCGCGGATTGCGGCAAAGCCCGCGCCACGGTCCCATTGCGCAAGCCGGCGCATCATGGTGCGCGACAAGGCGTAGAGCAGACTTTCCGGGGAAACATCCTTGCCGGCCTCGGCAAGATTGGTCGCCGGATACGACGTCTGCGCCGGGTGATGCAGGCAATTGATGCCGATACCGACAGCGACCGCGAGTTTCCCGGCCGACATTTCGCTCTCGATCAGAATGCCGGCGAGCTTTTTGTTGACGTACAGCACGTCGTTGGGCCATTTCAGCGTCAGCCCTTGGGCAAGCTCATCCGCGCAAGCGACGATCGCGTCGTGAACGCCAAGGCCCGTGACAAAGGCCAATTGCGGCGCGGCTTCAGCGGGCGCCGGATCGGCCAGAAGCAGCGTCGCGTAGAGATTTCCCGGCGCCGAGACCCATTCGCGGCCGCGCCGGCCGCAGCCTGCGTTCTGCTCGCGCGCCACCACCCAGAGCGGGCCTTTATCGCCCTGCCGCGATTGCGCGAGCGCCTCCGAATTGGTCGAACCCAGAATGTCGTGTGCAAAGACGCGAAAGCCCGCCGCGGCGGCGATGGGATCAAGCTGCATCAGAACAAGGATTGCGCGGCCGCGCTCGCCACGCCGACCAGCGGGCCCGGATAGACAAAGAACAGGATATTGAACAGGCCACAAAGCAGCAGCACGACACGCAGCTCATAGGGCATTTCGACAAAAGCTTCGGCCGGCTCGTCGAAATACATCGTCTTGATGATGGCGAGATAATAGTAGGCGCCCACCACGCTCGCGACCACGCCGATCACCGACAGGATGTAGAGGCCGGCTTTGATGGCGGCAAGGAACACGTAGAATTTGGCGAAGAAGCCGGCAAGCGGCGGAATGCCGGCCATGGAGAACAGCAGCATCGCCATGAAGAAGGCGGTCGTCGGATGGGTGCGGGCAAGCCCGGCGAGCTGATCCGTGGTTTCCACCATTCCGGTCGAGCGCCGCATCGACAGGATCACGGCGAACACGCCGAGCGTCATGGTGACATAGATCGCGATATAGACCAGCACGCCCTGCACGCCCTCGGCCGTGCCGGCGGCGAGCCCGATCAGCGCGAAGCCCATATGGCCGATCGACGAATAGGCCATCAGGCGTTTGATATTGCGCTGACCGATTGCGGCGAACGAGCCGAGCACCATCGAGGCTATGGAAACGAAGACCACGATCTGCTGCCATTGCGTGGCGATGCTCGGAAAGGCGCCGACGGCGACGCGGACGAACATGGCAATGCCGGCGACTTTCGGCGCCGCGGCAAAGAACGCGGTCACCGGCGTTGGCGCGCCTTCATAGACGTCCGGCGTCCACATGTGGAACGGCACGGCGGAAACCTTGAAGCAGAAGCCGGCGAACAGAAAGACGATGCCGAAGATCAGCCCGGTGCCGCCTTGCGCCGCGGCTTGCGCGATACCGGCGAAGCTCACGGTCCCGGTGAAGCCGTAGACCAGCGACGCGCCGTAGAGCAGCATTCCCGAAGACAGCGCGCCGAGGACGAAATATTTGAGGCCGGCTTCGGTCGCGCGCAGCGAGTCGCGATAGCTCGCGGCAACGACATAAAGCGGCAGGCTCATCAATTCGAGCCCGAGATAGAGCGCGATCAGGTCGGATGCCGAGATCAGCATCAGCATGCCGAGCGTCGACAGCAGGATCAGCACCGAGTATTCGAAACGCTGCTGGCGCTCCTTTTCGGCATAATCGAGCGACATCGCGATCGCCGCCGCCGAACCGACCAGCGCCAGCATTTTCAGAAAGCGGGCAAAATCGTCGACGACGAAACTGCCGCCGAAGGTCGTGAGCTTGCCGGACGGTAGCGCGACCAGCGCGATGCCGGCGACGGCGAGAAGCACGATAGCTATGACATCGACGATGCGTCCACCGGGCTCGCCGCGAAACACGCCGAACATCAACAGCGCCATGGCGCCGATGCCGAGCACGAACTCGGGAAGGAGCGGAACGAGGGTCGGAAGCTGCGCGGCGTTCATTCGCTTACCTTCACCTCAGCGCCCGAGCAACGCGGTCTGGCCCGTGGTCTGGGCCGCAGCGAGCGCGTGCTGATAATTGTCGATCAATTGCGTCACCGAAGCCGAAGAGAAATCCAGGATCGGTTTCGGATAGACGCCAATTAGGATGGTGAGGACGATCAGCGGCACGAAAATGGTGATCTCGCGCCAGCCGAGGTCCTTGATGTTGAATAGGCCCGGCTTTTCGAGCTTGCCGAGAATGACCTTGCGATAAAGCCACAGCGCGTAAGCAGCCGACAGGATGGTGCCGATGGTCGCCAAGGTCGCGACCCAGGTATTGATCCGGAACGTGCCGATCAAAGTGAGAAATTCGCCGACGAAGCCTGACGTGCCCGGCAGGCCGACATTGGCCAGCGTGAACACCATGAAGACGAAGGCATAGACCGGCATGCGATTGACCAGGCCGCCATAGGCCGCGATCTCGCGCGTATGCATGCGGTCGTAGACGACGCCGACGCAAAGAAACAAGGCCGCCGAGACGATACCGTGCGAGATCATCTGGAAGATGCCGCCGCCAATGCCCTGCGCCGTCACCGCAAAAATGCCCATGGTGACGAAGCCCATATGCGCTACCGACGAATAGGCGATGAGCTTCTTGATGTCTTCCTGCATCAGCGCGACCAGCGACGTATAGATGATCGCGATCACAGAAAGCGCGTAGATCAAAGGCGCCAGATGCTGCGACGCCTCCGGAAACATCGGCAACGAGAAGCGCAGAAAGCCGTAGCCGCCAAGTTTCAAGAGGATCGCGGCAAGGATCACCGAGCCCGCGGTCGGGGCCTCGACATGGGCGTCAGGCAGCCAAGTATGCACCGGCCACATCGGCATTTTCACCGCGAAGGATGCGAGGAATGCGAACCACGCCCAGGTCTGCAGATTGCGCGGGAAGGCGTGATGCAACAGCGTCGGGATATCGGTCGTGCCGGCGTCCCAATACATCGCCATGATGGCGAGCAGCATCAGCACCGAACCAAGCAGTGTGTAGAGGAAGAACTTGAAGCTCGCATAGACCCGGCGCGGGCCGCCCCAGACGCCGATGATCAGGAACATCGGAATGAGGCCGCCCTCGAAGAACAGATAGAACAGCACCAGATCGAGCGCGCAGAACGTGCCGACCATCAGCGTCTCGAGGACCAGGAAGGCGATCATATATTCGCGCACCCGGTACTGGATCGACGTCCAGCTCGCCAGGATCGAGATCGGCAAGATCGCCGTGGTCAGAATGACCAGCGGCAGCGAAATGCCGTCGACGCCCATCGCATAATTGATGGCGCCGCCGAGCCAAGGCCGTTTTTCCACGAACTGGAAATCCGCTGACGACGGATCGAAGCGCCAGATCAAGAGCAGCGAAACGGCGAAAGTGAGCAGCGTCGTCCACAATGCCGCCCAGCGCGCGTTGCGCGCGCCGGAATCATCGTCGTTGAGGCACAGCGCAATGAAGAGCGCGCCGGCGACCGGCAGGAAAGTGACGACGGACAGGATCGGCCAGCTGGTCATCAGTGCGCCCCCGCAAACATGAACCACGTGATGAGGCCGGCAACGCCGATCATCATCGCGAAGGCATAGTGATAGAGATAGCCGGTCTGCAGCCGGACGACGTTCTTGGTGACGTCGAGCACCCACGCCGAGACGCCGTCAGGCCCGAAACCGTCGATAATAAAGCCGTCCCCGCCCTTCCAGAGCAGCCGCCCGAGACGCATCGCCGGACGCACAAAGAGGAAGTCGTACAGCTCGTCGAAATACCACTTGTTGAGCAGGAACTCGTAAAGCGGCTTCTGATCGCGCGCCAAGGCCGCCGGCAGATCTGGACGCCGGATATAGAACAGATAGGCGACCCCAAGGCCGATGATCATCATAAGCGTCGGCGCGAGATCGATCGCAAGCGGCAAGGCTTCCATCTGCGAGAAAATCGTATCGGACGATTTCAGCGCAAGCAACTCGCGGAAGAAACCGTCCGCGCCTTCGCCGGTGAAGATGTGCAGAAACGGATAGCCGGCGAAGATCGCGCCGAAAGCGAGTATCGCAAGCGGAATAAGCATCACTTTCGGGCTCTCGCGCGCCGCGTCGTAATGATGCTGATCGTGCGGGGTTCCGTGGAAGGTCTTAAAGATCAGCCGCCACGAATAGAATGAGGTCAGCCCCGCCGCGAGCACCGTCATGATGAAGCCGTAGCTTGCGGCAACGCCCTGCACCGTGTCGTCGGCCTCGATGATCGCGTCCTTGGAGAAATAGCCCGCGGTGAAGGGGAATCCGGTCAGCGCCAAGGTGCCGATGATCATCATGGCGTAAGTGAATGGGATCTTGCGCCACAAGCCGCCCATGTTGCGCATGTCCTGCTCGTGATGCATCGCAAGGATGACGGAGCCGGAGCCAAGGAACAGCAGCGCCTTGAAAAAGGCATGAGTGAAAAGGTGAAACATGCCGATCGAATAGGCGCCTGAGCCCATGGCAACGAACATGTAGCCAAGCTGTGAACAGGTCGAATAGGCGACGACGCGTTTGATGTCGTTCTGTACGAGACCGATCGTGGCGGCGAACATCGCCGTGGTGGCGCCGATGAAGACGACGAAGTTCTTGGCATAGGGCGCGAGCTCGAACAAAGGCGACAGCCGCGCCACCATGAACACGCCGGCGGTCACCATGGTCGCGGCGTGGATCAAGGCGGAGACCGGCGTCGGACCTTCCATGGCGTCCGGCAACCAGGTGTGCAGCAGGAACTGCGCCGACTTGCCCATCGCACCCATGAACAGCAGAAGGCACATCGTGGTGAGCGCATCGACGTCCCAGCTCAGGAAATGGAAGCTCTTGCCGACGAGGTTCGGCGCCTGGGCGAACACCGTGTCGAAATCGATCGCGCCGGTGAGAAAGAAGGCCGTGAAAATACCGAGCGAGAAGCCAAAATCGCCGACGCGATTGACGATGAAGGCCTTGATCGCGGCCGCGTTCGCTTCGGGCTTATAGTACCAGAAACCGATCAGCAGATAGCTCGCGAGACCCACGCCTTCCCAACCGAAGAACAGCTGCAGGAGATTGTCGGCTGTCACCAGCATCAGCATGGCGAAGGTGAAGAACGACAAATAGGAGAAGAACCGCGGCTTATACGGATCCTCCTCCATATAGCCGATCGAATAGATGTGGACGAGCGACGACACCGTCGTCACGACGACCAGCATCACGACCGTCAGCGGATCGATACGTAGCGCCCAGTTCGAATGCAGGTCGGCGAAGCTGATGAAGGAGAACAAAGTGATGCGCGCGTCGTGATGCTCGAAGCCCACGTCGTAGAAGGCATACCAGGACAGCACGCAGGAGATTACGAGAAACGTCGAAGTGATGAGCTCGGCCCCGAGCGAGCCGGCAGCCGACGGCTCCTGCGTGCCGTGGCCATCCTCACTGTGCGTCTCGTGCGCGACAGCATACGCGGCATCCGGGGACTGCGCGCCGTGCGCATGATCGGCGGGCACGAGCGTCGCGGCATGATTGTCGTGCGGCGGCGGTGGATCTTCGCCCGGGAAGCGGTTGCGTGCGCCCACCAGCGATACCGCGCCCGCAATAATAGCGCCCAGAAGCGGCAAGAGGACGATGGCTTCGTACATTAGATCTTATCCCGCCCCAATTGCTCAATGCACTCAGCCAACATTTTTGCCTGGCGCATGATCTTGTCCGAAAACCGGTCTCCACTTTTCGGGATCATGCGACTAGCCTTTCATCAGATTAATGTCCTCAACCGCGATCGAGCCGCGGTTGCGGAAATAGGCAACAAGAATGGCAAGCCCGATCGCGGCTTCGGCGGCGGCGACCGTCAGCACGATCAGCGCATAGACCTGACCGACGATGTCGCCGAGAAAGCTCGAGAACGAGACCAGGTTGATATTGACGGCGAGCAAAATGAGCTCGATCGACATCAGGATGACGATGACGTTCTTGCGGTTGAGGAAAATCCCCATCACGCCTAGCGTGAACAGGATCGCGCCGACCGCGAGATAGTGACCAAGCCCGATCGTCATTGCAGCTCCAGGGTCATGACAGCCCCTGCCCCGACTTGACCTGGACGATTTCGATGGCGGCCGCCTTGGTGCGGGCGTTCTGCGCGGCGATGCTCTGCCGCTTCACATTGGTCTTGTGCTGCAAGGTCAGCACGATCGCGCCGATCATCGCCACCAGAAGAATGACGCCGGCGGCCTGGAAGAAATAGACGTAGCGCGTATAGAGCACGAGGCCGAGCGCCTGGGTATTGCTGATCTGGTCGGCCGCCGGGATCGGCGCCGTGATCGCCTTTCCGGCGTCCGGCCCGATCACATAAGCAAGCACGATGGAGAGCAATTCAACGCAGAGAACGATACTGATAACACCGCCGATCGGCAGATAATTGATGAAGCCCTGGCGCAGCTCGGCAAAATCCACATCGAGCATCATGACGACGAACAGGAACAGCACGGCGACCGCGCCGACATAGACGATGATCAGAATCCACGCCAAGAACTCGGCGCCGATCAGAACGAACAATCCCGCCGCATTGACGAAAGCGAGAATGAGAAACAGCACCGAATGAACGGGGTTGCGCGAGAAGATCACCATGGCGGCCGACGCCACGGTGACGGCCGCGAACAGATAAAAGAACAGCGCGTGGATAATCATTGAAGAACCGATCTTACCGATAAGGCGCGTCGAGCGCGATGCTTCTTGCGATCTCGCGCTCCCAGCGGTCGCCGTTCGCCAAGAGGCGGTCCTTGTCGTAGTACAATTCCTCGCGGGTTTCGGTGGCGAATTCGAAATTCGGCCCTTCGACGATGGCGTCGACCGGGCAGGCCTCCTGGCACAGCCCGCAATAGATGCACTTCACCATGTCAATGTCGTAACGGGTGGTGCGGCGCGTGCCGTCGTTGCGGCGCGGGCCGGCTTCGATGGTGATGGCCTGCGCCGGGCAGATCGCCTCGCAGAGCTTGCAGGCGATGCAGCGTTCTTCACCGTTGGGGTAGCGGCGCAGCGCATGCTCGCCGCGGAACCGCGGCGACAGCCTGCCCTTCTCGAACGGATAGTTCAGCGTCGCCTTCGGCTTGAAGAAGTAGCGCATCGACAGGAAGAAGGCCTGAACGAATTCCTTCAGAAACAGCGAACGGGCGGCCATATCCAAGCTCATATCAACCTCTCCCGCTGAACGTGACGCCGAGCCAATAGCCCGCGGCGGCCAAGATTGCGATATCGGCGCCGAGAATGAGCCGGCGCATGACCGAGAGCTTGTCCTCGAAGGTCTTGCGCTGTTCCAGCGTCATCGGGCCGCTCTGCGCGCGCTGCTGCTGCTCGAAGATGCGGATGCCCGGTATATAGACGGCGACCGCAATAATGGTCCCAATCAGCGCGCCGATCCAGGCCGGCAGCGAAAAATCCAAGTTGCCTGCCATGTTGCCTGCCATGATGCTGTCCTCCCATCATTGCGGCACCCAGCCCGTGACTTGCAGCACCGCGGCCACGATCACGACCATGGCGAGCGAGATCGGCAGGAACACTTTCCAGCCGAGCCGCATCAATTGGTCGTAGCGATAGCGCGGCACGAAGGCCTTCACCATGGCGAACATGAAGAACACAAAGAACGCCTTGAGCACGAACCAGATGATGCCCGGCACCCAGGTGAAGGGCGGCAGCGCGATCGGCGGCAGCCAGCCGCCCATGAACAGGATGACTGCCAGCGCGCACATGGTGCAGACGGCGACATATTCGCCGAGCATGAACATCATGTAGGGCGTGGAACCATATTCGACCATGAATCCGGCGACGAGCTCGGATTCCGCTTCGATCAAATCGAACGGCGGCCGGTTGGTCTCGGCGAGCGACGAAACGAAAAAGATCACCAGCATCGGCAACAGCGGCAGCCAATACCAGTTCAGGATCGACAGCCAGGGCACGCCGAGCATGGTGGCAAGGCCGTGGTCGCGCTGCGCCATGACAATGGCGGTGAGATTGAGCGAGCCGACGCAGAGCAGCACGGTGATAATGACGAAGCCGATCGAGACTTCGTAGGACACCATCTGCGCCGCCGAACGCAGCGCCGCGAGGAACGGGTATTTCGAATTCGACGCCCAGCCCGCCATGATCACGCCGTACACGCCGAGCGAGGAGATGGCGAAGATATAGAGAATGCCGACATTGATATTTGAGATCACCCAGCCGGCATTGACCGGGATCACCGCCCAGCCGGCGAGCGCGAGAACGCAGGTGACGAGCGGCGCCAGCAGGAACACGCCCTTATTGGCGCCGGCCGGAATGACCGGCTCCTTGAGCACAAATTTGAGAAGGTCGGCAAAGGATTGAAACAGCCCCCAGGGCCCCACCACATTCGGGCCGCGCCGGATCTGCACCGCGGCCCAGATTTTGCGGTCGGCCAGAAGAACGTAAGCGACGGACAGCAGCAGCACGACGAGGAGCAGCAGGCTCTCGGCGATCATGATCACCAGAGGCCACAGATAGGTCCACCAGAAGTCGGTCAGCGTCATGCGACCCTCTATTCCGCCGCCGTCATGGTCGAGCGCCCGTGCGCGATCGCCGAACATTCCGCCATCACCGCGGAACTGCGCGCGATGGCATTCGTGAAGTAGTAGTCCTCGATGCCGGGGCCGAACGGCGCCTTGTCGACCGTGCCGCCGAGCGTCGCGAGCTTTTGAATATCGGCCGCGTTCCCCGCCGCGATCTGGCCGATGCGCATCATGTGCGGATAGGCTTTGTAGAGCGCCTGCCGCAACGCCGAGAGCGAGTCATAGGGCAGCTTGTTTTTCAGCACGTCAGACAGCGCGCGCAGGATCGCCCAATCTTCCTTGGCGTCGCCCGGTGGAAACGAAGCGCGCGCCGCCATCTGTACGCGGCCCTCGGTGTTGACATAGATCGACGACTTTTCCGGATAAGCCGCGCCCGGCAGCACCACGTCGGCGCGCGAGGCACCACGATCGCCTTGGGTGCCGATGTAAACGACGAAGGCGCCCTGTGGGATATCGATCTCATCGGCGCCGAGCAGAAACAGCAGATCAAGCGTGCCGAACGCCGCCATCTGCCGGACGCTCAAGCCGCCCTGCCCCGGCACGAAGCCGAGATCGAGCGCGCCGACGCGCGACGCCGCGCTATGGAGCACGCAGTAACCGTTCCAGGCGTCCTTGACCGCGCCGAGATCGACCGCGGCCTTGGCCGCGAGCGAAACGAGCGCCGCGCCGTCGCCGCGCGTGAAGGCGCCGGCGCCGACAATCACCATCGGCCGCTCGGCCTTCTTCAGATTATCGGCGAAAGAGTGCCGCGTGATGTCGGCGAGCGTCTCAGGACCGGCGCCGAGATAATCGTAGGTGTAGGAGAGATCCGATTTCGCTCCAACGACGCCGATCGGGAATTTGCCGGCGCGCCAGCGCTTGCGGATGCGCGCATTGAGCACGGCCGCTTCTTTGCGCGGATTGGAGCCGACGATCAGCAGCGCATCGGCGGACTCGATGCCGGCAATACTCGTATTGAACAGATAGGTTGCGCGGCCCCAGGCCGGATCGAGCGCGGAACCGTCCTGGCGGCAATCGAGATTGGCGACGCCAAGCCGCGTCATCAGCTCCTTGAGCGCGAACGTCTCTTCGACGCCGGCGAGATCGCCGACGATGGCGCCGATACGCTTGGCATTGGTCTGCGCCACCTTGGCGGCGATGGCCTGGAACGCTTGCGACCACGTCGCCGGGCGCAACTGCCCGTTCTGCCGCACATAGGGCTGATCGAGGCGCTGCGTGCGCAAGCCGTCGACGACATGCCGGGTCTTGTCGGAAATCCACTCTTCGTTGATGTCGTCGTTGATGCGCGGCAGGATGCGCATGACTTCGCTGCCGCGCGTGTCGATGCGGATCGCCGAACCGACGGCGTCCATCACGTCGATCAACTCGGTCTTGGTGAGCTCCCACGGCCGCGCCGCGAACGCGTAAGGCTTCGACGTCAGCGCGCCGACCGGACAAATGTCGACGATATTGGCCTGCAGCTCGGAATGTAGTGCGCTCTCGAGATAGCTCGTGATCTCCATATCCTCGCCGCGGCCGATGGCGCCGAGCTCGGGCACGCCCGCCACCTCGGTGATGAAGCGCACGCAGCGGGTGCACTGGATGCAGCGGTTCATCGAGGTCTTGACCAGCGCGCCGAGATATTTGTCCTCGACCGCGCGCTTATTCTCGGCGAAGCGGCTGGCATCGACGCCATAGGCCATCGACTGGTCCTGCAGATCGCATTCGCCGCCCTGATCGCAAATCGGACAATCGAGCGGATGATTGATCAGCAAAAACTCCATCACGCCTTCGCGCGCCTTGCGCACCATGGGCGAGCGCGTCGACAGCACTTTGGGCGAGCCGTCCTTGTTCGGCATCAGATCGCGCACCGCCATGGCGCAAGACGCCTGCGGCTTCGGCACGCCGACGACCTCGATCAGGCACATGCGGCAATTGCCGGCGATCGACAGCCGGTCGTGGTAGCAGAAGCGCGGAATTTCCGCGCCCGCGGTCTCGCAGGCCTGCAACAGCGTGTATTCCGGCGGAACATCGACCTCGTGGCCGTCGACGATGAGCTTGGTCATCTGCGCCTCACTCCGCCGCCATCGTGACCGGTTCGGGATGCGGGTTCGCGGCGTATTGGTCGATCCGCCTCTCGATCTCCGGACGGAAGTGCCGCAGCAGACCCTGCACCGGCCAGGCGGCGCCGTCGCCGAAGGCGCAGATGGTGTGGCCTTCGATCTGCGTGGTGACTTCCCACAGCATGTCGATCTCGCGCTTCTGCGCCCGGCCTTCCGCCATGCGGTTGAGCACGCGCCACATCCAGCCCATGCCTTCGCGGCACGGCGTGCACTGGCCGCAGCTCTCATGCCGGTAGAAATAGGAAATACGCGCCATCGCTTTGACGATGTCGTCGGACTTGTCCATCACGATCACGGCGGCGGTGCCGAGTGCCGACTTCTTGTCGCGGCAGCCGTCGAAGTCCATCAGCAGCGTGTCGGCCTGATCGGGACCGGCGGGAACGAGCGGCATCGACGAGCCGCCGGGAATGACGGCCATGAGATTGTCCCAGCCGCCGCGCACGCCGCCGGCATGGCGATCGATCAATTCGCGCAGCGGGATGCCCATATTCTCTTCGACATTGCACGGCCGCTCGACATGGCCGGAAATGCAATAGAGCTTGGTGCCGGTATTGTTGGCGCGGCCGATGCTCGAAAACCACGCCGCACCGCGCCGCATGATGTCGGGTATCTGGGCAATGGTCTCGACATTATTGACGGTGGTCGGGCAGCCGTAGAGGCCCATATTGGCCGGGAACGGCGGCTTCAATCGCGGCTGGCCCTTCTTGCCTTCGAGGCTTTCGAGCAGCGCCGTCTCTTCGCCGCAGATGTAAGCGCCGGCGCCGTGGTGCACGACGATGTCGAAATCCCAGCCATTGATATTGTTCTTGCCGATGAGCTTGGCGTCATAGGCCTGCTGGACTGCAGCTTCGACGCGCTCGCGCTCGCGAATGAACTCGCCTCGGATATAGATGAAGCAATGGTTCGCCGCCATGGCGCAGCCGGCGATCAGACAGCCCTCGATGAGAAGGTGCGGATCGTGCCGCATGACCTCGCGGTCTTTGCAGGTGCCGGGCTCGGATTCGTCGGCATTGATGACGAGATAATGCGGCCGCCCGTCGGACTGTTTGGGCATGAACGACCATTTCAAGCCGGTGGCGAAGCCGGCGCCGCCGCGGCCGCGCTGGCCGGAGGCCTTGACCTCGTTGATGATGCCGTCGCGGCCTTTGGCGAGAATCTCTTTGGTGCCGTCCCAAGCGCCGCGGGCGCGCGCGGCCTCAAGGCCGAAGCCGTGATGGCCGTAGAGGTTTTTGAAAATGCGGTCCTTGTCGGCGAGCATCAGGTGCGTCCCTGCTCGGATGAATCGGTGGACGAAGGCGCTCTCGCCTTGGTTTCGTAAATCGATGGGTCGATCAGCGTGGTCGGTCCGCCGATCGGCGCAGAATTCTGCCGGTCGATCTGCGGGCCGGGCTTGGGCGTGCGGCCAGCCGAAAAATCGTTGATGACCCGCGTCAGGATGTCGGGCGTGAGATCTTCGTAGAAATCGGCGTTGATCTGCACCATCGGCGCGTTGACGCAGGCGCCAAGACATTCGACCTCGATCCAGGAGAAGGCGCCATCCGAACTCACTTCGCCTTCGTGGCCGATCATGTGATGGCAGACCTTTTTCAGCTCCTCCGCGCCCCGCAACATGCACGGCGTCGTGCCGCAAAGCTGCACATGGAAACGGCCGACCGGCGACAGATTGAACATCGTGTAGAAGGTCGCGACTTCGAGCACGCGGATTTTCGCCATGCCGAGCAGTTCGGCGGTCGCCTCAATTGCTTTTTGAGGAAGCCAACCGCCGCATTGCTCCTGCGCCTTCCACAGGATCGGGATCACGGCGGATTGCTGCCGGCCTTCCGGATATTGCGCGACCTTGGCCTTCACCCATTCGAGATTTTCGGGCGTGAAAGCAAAGCTCGGCGGCTGCTTTTCAGCGAGACGGCGCACACTCATCGGTCAACCTCGCCGAACACGATGTCGATTGAACCCAGGATCGCCGAAATGTCGGCGAGCATGTAGCCGCGGCAGAGGAAATCCATGGCCTGCAGATGGGCAAAGCCCGGCGCGCGAATCTTGCACTTATAAGGTTTGTTGCTGCCGTCGGCGATCAGATAGACACCGAACTCGCCCTTGGGCGCTTCGACCGCGGCATAGACTTCGCCGGCCGGCACTTTGAAGCCTTCTGTATAGAGCTTGAAATGATGGATGAGCGACTCCATCGAGCGCTTCATCTCGCTGCGCTTGGGCGGCACGATCTTGTGGTCGTCGACGCTGACGCGGCCCTGCCCGTCCGGCGTGCGGAGCTTGGCGATACATTGCCTCATGATGCGGATCGATTGCCGCATCTCTTCCATGCGGATGCAGTAGCGATCGTAATTGTCGCAGTTCTTGCCGATCGGAATGTCGAATTCCATTTCGGCATAGCATTCGTAGGGCTGCGCTTTGCGCAAATCCCAGGCCGCACCCGAGCCGCGCACCATGACGCCGGAGAAGCCGCGCGCCCAGGCGTCGTCGAGCGAGACGATGCCGATATCGACATTGCGCTGCTTGAAAATGCGGTTGTCCGTGAGCAGCGTTTCGAGATCGTCGCAAATCACCAGGAACGGATCGCAGAACGCCTCGATATCGTCGATCAGCTGCGGCGGCAGATCCTGATGCACGCCGCCGACGCGGAAGTAAGCCGCATGCATGCGCGAGCCTGACGCGCGCTCGTAGAAGCCCATCAGCTTCTCGCGCTCCTCGAAGCCCCAGAGCGGCGGCGTCAGCGCGCCGACATCCATCGCTTGCGTCGTGACATTGAGCATGTGCGACAGAAGGCGGCCGATCTCGCAATAGAGCACACGGATCAATTGTCCGCGGCGCGGCACTTCGATGCCGAGAAGCTTTTCCGCCGCCAGGCAGAACGCGTGCTCTTGATTGATCGGGGCGACGTAATCGAGCCGGTCGAAATACGGGATCGCCTGCAAGTAGGTTTTCTGTTCGATCAGCTTTTCGGTGCCGCGATGCAATAGCCCGATATGCGGGTCAACACGTTCGACCACTTCGCCGTCGAGCTCGAGCACAAGGCGCAGCACGCCATGCGCCGCCGGATGCTGCGGTCCGAAATTGATCGTGAAATTTCTGGTGGCTGCCGTTTCCGCCATCACGCCACCTCCGCCGCTTTCGCGACCGTCATTCCCGAAACTTTGGCAGCCTTGGCCGCAAGGCGCGCATTGAACTTGTCCCAGGCGACGACAAAGCGCTCGTGCCGGCCCTCGCCGATCAGGTCGATGCCGTCATGCGCTTTGACCGCAAAGGTCACGCGCTGGCCGGTGACGGCGAGACATTCGACTTCCACCGTTACCGCCATGCCTGGCAGCGTCGCCGCAAGGTGGCTGACATCGACATGTACGCCGAGACTGCCCTCGCCCGGATCGAGATGCGGCGCCAGAAGCTGGGTGCACACCCATTCCATCAGCACGATCATATTGCCGGTCGCGAACACTTTCGGCATGACGGCGATTTCCGGCGCCTCGGGATAGGTGTAGGGCACCGTCTTGTTTTCCGGCACCGTGTAAGTGAAGCGGTGCGTCATGCCGGGTTTGAGGGTCTGTTTCACGTCACGACCCTTTGCCGCCGGCCTTCTCGTCGCCCGGCAGCACATAGTCGGTGCCTTCCCACGGCGAGAGAAAATCGAAATTGCGGAATTCTTGCGTGAGCCGCACCGGCTCATAGACGACGCGCTTGAGCTCATCGTCGTAACGCACTTCGACAAAGCCGGTGAGCGGGAAATCCTTGCGCAGCGGATGACCCTCGAAACCGTAGTCGGTAAGGATGCGCCGCATATCGGGATGGCCGGTGAAGACGACGCCGTAAAGATCGTAAGTCTCGCGCTCGAACCACTCGGCGCCCGGAAAAACATCGATGATCGACGGCACCGCGGCGTCTTCGTCGGTCGGCGTCTTGACTCGGACGCGCAGGTTAAGCTTCGGCGACAATAGATGATAGACGACGTCGAAGCGCTGCTCGCGGCCCGGCCAGTCCACCGCGGTGACGTCGATGAAATTGATAAATTGGCAGCGCACGTCGTCGCGCAGAAAACGCACCACCGCGACGATATCGCTTGCCCGCGCCGTCACGTTGAGTTCGTGATAGGCGACCGTATAGCCGGTCACCGAAGCCGGCAGCGCGGCGGCGATCGATTTGCCGAGCACATCAAGCGTCTCATCCAAGATCGGCGCCTCCATGATCAACGCTCGATCGTGGCGGTGCGGCGGATTTTCTTCTGCAACAGCAGCACGCCGTACAGCAGAGCCTCCGCGGTCGGCGGGCAGCCCGGCACGTAGATGTCGACCGGTACGATGCGGTCGCAGCCGCGCACCACCGAATAGGAATAATGGTAGTAGCCGCCGCCATTGGCGCAGGAGCCCATCGAGATCACGTAGCGCGGCTCTGGCATCTGGTCGTAGACCTTGCGTAGTGCCGGAGCCATCTTGTTGGTCAGCGTGCCGGCGACGATCATCACATCGGACTGCCGCGGCGAGGCGCGCGGCGCGAAGCCGAAGCGCTCCACGTCGTAGCGGGGCATCGACACCTGCATCATTTCGACGGCGCAGCAGGCAAGTCCGAAGGTCATCCACATCAGCGAGCCGGTGCGCGCCCAGGCGATGAGATCTTCGGCGGCCGTGACCAGGAAGCCCTTGTCGGCAAGCTCGCTGTTCACGTCGGTGAAGAACGCGTCATTGCTGCCGGCAGGCTTGCTAGCGAAAGGCCTGCCAGTATTCGGATCGATGATCTGCGGCCTTGCAGTTGCCAAAACGGGCTCGCTCAATCCCATTCAAGCGCTCCCTTCTTCCATTCGTAGATGAACCCGATCGTGAGCACGCCGAGGAACAGCATCATCGACCAGAAGCCGAACACGCCGAGATGGCCGAACGCGGTTGCCCAGGGAAACAGGAAACTTACTTCGAGATCGAAAATGATGAACAGGATCGCGACGAGATAGAACCGGATATCGAACTTCATCCGCGCGTCGTCGAAGGCGTTGAAACCGCACTCATAGGCGGAGAGCTTTTCCGGGTCCGGCTGCTGGTAGGCGACGACGAAAGCGACCACCAGAAGTACAAGCCCGATCAGAGCTGCGACGCCGATAAAGACGATGAGCGGCAAATAGCCATAGAGCAATTGAGCGAGAGATTGGCTCATCAGAAATCCTTCTGAGCGGCGGCAAAGGCCACATTCCCTGAACAAGGAACATGCCCTCGGCGGCTCGGTTCCGAAAGCGAAGCGAGCGCGCCGATTTGCCCCAAAATCAAGCAGATTCGCGTCACAATAGGAACTTTGCGACCCTTAGCGCAGTGCACAAAAAGGTGCAAGACAAGCCTGTGTGTGGCCTGCGCACGGCGCAGGAGGTCGCGCCGATGTTACGTTGCCGTGACAATTTTGCCGAGATCGGCCGGCGCCGGCTGTCTGCGACAGGCGGACGCGTTCAATATTGTGCATCTGCATTGTGTATCTGCCGCTTGGCGCGCCGCCTGATTCCTGGCAGGGCATCGTCGTGTCGCCGGAACGCCCCCAAATCCGCCGGCACGGCTTGAAAAAGACTTGAAAGACTTGGGAGTGAAAAAGACTTGGGAGTGAAATCGACATGACTGGAATTTCGCGCCGCTCCGCGCTGCTGACGCTCGCCGCAGCGCCGCTGGGGAGCACTCTACCCAGCCTCTTGCCCGGCGCCGTCACCATCGCGTGGGCCGACGACTACCCGTCGCGGCCGGTCAAAGTCATCGTGCCGTTCGGCGCCGGCGGGCCGACCGACGTCTATACCCGCGATATCGCCGCCGAACTGCAGCAGTCGCTGCACCAAGCCTTCGTCATGGAGAACCGTCCCGGCGCGGGAACCACGATCGGCACTGAACTCGTCGCCAATGCCACGCCGGACGGCTACACGGTGTTGATGGTTTCGGGCACTCAGACGGTCAACGAGACGCTCTACCAGACGAAATCCTATTCCCTGATGCGCGACCTCGCGCCGATTTCTCCGCTGATGGATTCGGACCTCGTGCTCGTCGTGCACCCTTCGGTGCCGGCCAAGGATCTTGCCGAGCTGATCGCGCTCGCCAAGGCCAAGCCAGGAACGCTGAATTACGGCTCGTCAGGCCCCGGCTCGAACTACCACATGGCCGGCGAGCTTTTGAAGAACATCACCGGCATCGACATCGTGCACGTGCCCTACAAAGGCTCGAGCGGCATGCGTACCGATATTCTCAGCGGTCAGATCCAGCTCCTGTTCGATTCCGTGCCGACCATGGCGGCGCTGATCAAATCCGACATGGTGCGCCCGATCGGCACCAGCGGCAAAACGCGCTCGCCTATCCTGCCCAACGTACCGACGCTTGACGAAGCCGGCGCGCCCGGTTTTCAAGCCACGCTCTGGGTCGGCTTCATGGCGCCCAAGAATACGCCGCAGCCGATCGTCGATCTGCTCAGCCGGACCATTATCTCGATCCTGCAACAGCCCGACATCAAGAAATCATGGGAAGACCAGGGCGCAACG
Organism: uncultured Alphaproteobacteria bacterium; assembly: GCA_963746715.1. GTDB lineage: Bacteria > Pseudomonadota > Alphaproteobacteria > Rhizobiales > Xanthobacteraceae > BOG-931. Next base: position 32,999 of record CAVVCW010000022.1, read on the forward strand.
CCGCTGGTCATGACCCAACCGCAGTTCGCGGCCTTCATGCAGGCCGAAATCGTCAAGTGGGCTAAGGTGATCAAGGACAATCATATTACGCTGATCGATTAGCGCGCGGCCCGAGCATTCCACAAACGCGAAACCTCAGGTGAACCATGAACGACATGACCACGATTTCCGCCGCCGCGATCAAGGGCGAGGAGCACTGGACGACCAAAGACGGCGGCGTGAAACTGTTCATGTTCGAGAAGTGCGCCGGCGATCCGAAAAAGACCGCGGGCACGATCCTGTTCGTGCACGGCTCGTCGATGGCGTCGCAACCGACCTTCGATCTTCAGGTCGACGGCCGGCCGGATTCGTCGGTCATGGATTGGTTCGCGCGCCGCGGCTTCGATTGCTGGTGCGTCGACATGGAAGGCTATGGCCGCTCGGAAAAGGGCCGCGACAATAACGCGCCGATCGCGCAAGGCGCTGACGATTGCTTCGCCGCTGCGACCTACATCGAGAAGCTGCGCGGCAAGCGCCCGCTCCTGGTTTACGGCATCTCGTCCGGCGCATTACGCGCGGCGATGTTCGCGCAACGCCATCCGGACATGGTGAGCCGGCTCGCGCTCGACGCCATGGTCTGGACCGGCGAAGGCTCGCCCACGCTCGCCGAGCGCAAGAAGAGGCTGCCGGAATTTCGAACCAAGAACCGCAGGCCGATCGACAAGGCCTTCATTCATTCCATTTTTGACCGCGACCATCCCGGCACCGCCGAGAAGAAGGTCATCGACGCTTTCGCTGACGCCGTCACCGCGCTCGATAACTCGGTGCCGACCGGAACTTATGTCGATATGTGCTCAAACCTGCCGGTGATCGACCCGGAGAAGATCACGGTGCCGACCCTGATCATGCGCGGCCAGTGGGACGGCATCGCCAGCTTCGAGGATCTGGTGGCCTTTTTCGCCAAGTTGCCCAACCCGGACAAGCACTTTGCCGTGATGCCCGGCATCTCACATGCGAGTTTCCAACAGAAGAATTATGCGCTGGTTTACCACATCCTGGGGAGCTTCTTTGCCCAGCCGGCCCCGATCTACCGGGGGTAAGCGGCACCGGAATAGTCCGCGCCAAACAGAGTCATGCGGCGGCCCGAGCGAGTCGCCGGAGGGGCCATCCAATCTCTACGGAAATCGGGCTAAGTCTTTGAAATGGCGGGAGCGACGGGACTCGAACCCGCGACCTTCGGCGTGACAGGCCGACGCTCTAACCAACTGAGCTACGCCCCCGCGGGCGAGGCGTGGAATTAAGGCCGGCACGGCCGCAAGTCAAGGAATTTGGGCCATTCATGGGCTTTCACGGCGCTTTCACAGGCGTCATATCCTCGCCATGAAGCGCCCGCAGATACCCTCCTGATGCAGAAAACATCGGTGGAATCGGCAAAACAAGCGTGGTCAGCCGCAGCCGAATCGTTTAACTGCTTCGCACTGAGCGGCGCTTTTTTCACGCAAACCGCTTCATTGAGGAGGGTCTAATGGCAAGTAAGGCAACCGCGACTACCGTTACTTTGAAACATCTCGCCGCGAGCCTCGCGGAGGACAACGAGCTTTCGAAGAAGCAAGCTGAAGCGATCCTCGGCGGCTTTGTCGGCAATATCGTCAAGCATCTGAAGAAGGGCGAGCGCATCCGCATCGGCGGCCTCGGCATCCTTCAGGTGCGCAAGCGCGCCGCGCGCATGGGACGTAATCCCGCGACCGGCCAACCGATTCAGATCAAGGCCAGCAAAAAAGTGGCGTTTCGCGCTTCCAAGGAACTCAAAGAAGCCGTCTGATTGCTCGCTGTCGGCGGATTCGCCACGCGGATCCTCCGTGCGCCACTCACCGCCCGCGCGCCATTGCAGTCGGAGAACTGCGAGGCCGCGGGCGAGGTTTTTTTGGCGTCCATAATTCGTCGGCCGATGCGGCGAGCATCATTCGGCGAACATCGCATCGCGCGAAGTTATCGTCATGACGCTAGGGTGATGTTGCTATCGAAGGAACCCGGCTTGAGAAAAAGCTGGCTCGCCAAGCCGAAGCAAACGCGAGAGCCCGCCTTCGCCTGAAGATAGACTGCGGCGCGGCCGCCTACGCGGCGCTTTGCTTGCGTGGGCTGGTGGGCGATGACGGACTCGAACCGCCGACATTCTGCGTGTAAAGCAGACGCTCTACCAACTGAGCTAATCGCCCTTTAAGGCCAGTCTTGTAGTCCAGTCTTGCGGCGAGATGTATCGCCGGGGCCCGCACACAAGCAAGGGTGCCCGCGCGTGCGCGAGAAGGCCAGTTGCAAGTGTGGCCGCCAATATCTCAGCAAAGCTTTAAGGCGCCGGCACAGGCCGTGGTTGCGCGTGATTTGCTGCACGGCGCTTTGCCGGCAAAAAAGTCTGCACAACCGTATTCGGAAACCACTTTGCCCTGTTCGCAGCCGCGACAGTGTCGATAAAGTGTGGGATAAAACGACGTCACGGCACGGGCTTAGAGCCCGGAAGGGAGGACCATGTTGCGCATATCCTGCTTGATCGTTGCCGCTTCACTCGCCGCCAGTGCGCCCGCTTCCGCTCAGAACCTGCCGCCACAGCCGCCGCCGGTACCCGGCGGCATGGGGCAAGGCAACGACCAGGAACGCGCCGCCTGCCATCCGGACGTCATCAAGTATTGCCAGGTGCAATTGCAGGTGAATCCGAACGACGTGCTCGGCATTCTCGGCTGCCTGCAAGCCAATCGTGGAAAGATCAGCAAGGGTTGCCAGACCGTCCTCGCAAGCCACGGTCAGTGACAGTCACAATCAAAGGTCAGTGACAGTCAATAACGGTCGCGGCCAATAAGAGCCGCGGCCGATCAAGATCCAATCATTACCGCTGAGAGAGCAAACTCAGGCCGGCTATGCCGGCCGGCCTGAGTTAGCGACGAAAGGCTGAACGATCGCGCCCGCTAGGAAGAGTAGACTTCCTCTTCCTCCTCCGGCGGCTCGTCGTCGTGAAGCGCGGCATCCGTCTCAATACGTGAGACGTGCTCGGCAAGTTTGACCCACGACTGCGCCAAGGCAAGCCACAACGCCTTATCGCCGTTGTCGTCAGACAGCCGGGCCATAGCAACGCACTCTTCCGCACTTCTGCGGTGATCAAAAGCGGTCCCCATGGGAATCTCCCCCGACGCGAACTTTGACACCGGGGCGGATTGCAGCGTGCAAAAACGGCGCATAAAGGATCAATGGCAGGCGGAACTCGGGCAAACAGCGCATCAAACACGGCAATTGGAACAATTTTTATCGTGATTTGAGGGTTTTAGCCGCCCGGCGACAGGTCGAAGAGCCGTTTCCAGCCCAAGTAATGCGTCAACCACATGACAATTGCCGATTTTATTCAGATTTTTCTCACGCCATCCCACAAATTTACCACAGGTCTTTAGAGATCGTTGCTGTGCATATGCGATAGCCGCGTAGCTGCGCTGCAACAGGATTGTTTTGCAACGCACCATAGATGCTTATATTCAGTTCCGATTCGGGTGCCGGCCTACGGGGCGGCGCTCGATAAAGGAAGGAACAAGAACATGTTGTTGTCCATCATTGGCTTCTTCAAGTCCTGGAAGCGCTATGGCGTTGCCATGGACGAACTGTCCCATCTCAGCGACCGTGAGCTCGCCGACATCGGCATCACCCGCGGCGACATCCCGCGGATCGCTTGGGAACAGGCGAAGCACTAAAGCCGCTAAAGCCCATCCGGCCGCAATCTGCGGTCGGCCAATCAGCGCCCGGCGTCGCCGGGCGCTGTTTTTTTCGGCCTGAAGCTAACGATACGATCTGAAACAACCACGCTCTAGGAGGCGGGCGGCTCCATGCCTTTGGCCTTGATGATCGGCAAGGCGTGCGAGCCCGATAGAAAGCGGACGAAGTCCTTGGCCGCTGCTGCGTCTTTGGCCGTCGCGCCGACGCCCGCGGCATAGGTGGTGTAATTCTGGATGTCGGCCGGCAGCGGACCGACCAAGGTCACACCGGCAACCGGCAGGATCTCGCTGATCTGGTGGACGCCGATTTCGGCTTCCCCATCGGCGACGTGATCGGCAACCGCCCCGCCCTGTACCAGGACCGCTTTAGCTTGGATTGCGTCGGCAATGCCGAGCCGCTTGAGCAGGCCGTCGACATAGATGCCGCTCGAGCCGCCGGCCTTGGGATCGATATAGGCGACCGACTTGGCCGCAAGCAGCGCGCGCTTGAATGCCTCGTCGGTAGAGATATCCGGCAGCGGCGCGCCTGATTTGACCACGACACCGACGCCGACCTTGGCGAGATCGGCACGCGTGCCCGGCACGACCTTGCCGTCCTTGGCGAGCCCGTCGATCGCTTCCGGCGTCAGCACGGCAACGTCGAATTCCTCCTTGCCGTCCTTGATCAGCGCCAAATGCTGCCCGACCGTCCGGTAGGTCACGGCAACCTTGTTGCCGGTCTCCTTCTCGTATTGCGCGACAAGCGCGGACAGCACCTGTTTGAAGGCGCCGCCGCTGACGACGTTGATGTCGGCGGCCATTGCCGCCTGCGAAGTAGCGATCTGAGACATGATCAGCGTCAACGTTGTTGCGAGAACAAATGAGATGAACCGCATGCGAACTCCCGGACAGAATTATACTGCAAATGCGTTGCCCTTTTCCGGCACGATGACTTTGGTGGCGTGCCCTTTCATCTCGGCGAGAAATTTATCCGCGTTGGGCTCGATGATCGGAAACGAGCCATAATGGCACGGCACGACGGTTTCGACCTTGAGAAAGCGCTTCACCGCCAGCGCTGCAGTCGCCGGACTCATGGTGAAACGATCGCCGATCGGCACAAAGGCGATCTTCGGCTGATGGATCTCGGCAATCAGCGCCATGTCGGAGAAGATGTCGGTGTCGCCGAGATGATAGACCGTCGGCTCGCCGGTCGCCGCACCCTTGGCTTTGATGATGACGCCGCACGGATTGCCGAGATAGATCGGCATGCCGTTGGTGATGTCGCCGGAAGAATGGTCGGCGCGCACCAAAGTAACGGTGAAGGCGCCGAGATCGGTGGTGCCGCCGGTATTCATCGGGTTGAGCTTTTCCAACCCCTTTGACATGAGCCACAGACCAAGGTCGTAGTTCGTGGTGACTGTCGCGCCGTTGCTTTTGGCGATATCGAGCGTATCGCCGACGTGATCGCCGTGGCCATGCGTGAGGACAATATGCGTGACCCCCTTGATCGCGGCAGCCTTGTCGGAGACGAAGGCGGGGTTGCCGGTGAAGAACGGATCGATCAGAACCGCAAGGCCAGCGAAATCGAGACGAAAAGCGGAGTGCCCATACCAGGTGATCTGCATGATGGACCTTGTGCGTGACGGGAATTCGCGCGACGGCAATGCGCGTGGCGGACACAAGATACGCGCGGCCGCGCGGATCGAAAAGGCCGCTTTAGGGAAGGTCGCGAATGCCGGTTCTCGCGCTCATTGACGCCGCGACACTGTTGCCGCAACGCGGCGCGCTCATCGGCCTCGATCTCGGCACCAAGACCATCGGCGTCGCGGCAAGCGATCCGGATCGGCGGGTCGCAGCGCCCGTCGAAACCATCGCCCGCGCGCGCTTTCAACTCGATGCCAAGCGCATTCTCGAACTCGCCGCCGAGCGCAAAGCCGTGGCGCTGGTGCTCGGCCTGCCGATCAATATGGACGGCAGCGAAGGACCGCGCGCGCAGTCGACACGCGCCTTTGCGCGTAATCTTGCGCAACTCACCGACTTGCCGATCGCGCTGTGGGACGAGCGGCTGTCGACGGCCGCCGTCGAGCGCACGCTGATCGAAGCCAACGCGAGCCGGGCCAAGCGCAAGGCGGTGATCGATCAGCATGCCGCAACCTTCATTCTGCAAGGTGCGCTCGATCGCCTCGCGCGCGGACCGATTGAGGCGCCGTGAGCTCGCGCTTTAGCGCATGTCCCGGAAAAGTGGGTACCGGTTTTCCGACGAGGACATGCGCAAAATCGAAAACCTAGAGCGTATCCCGATTCAATCGAATCGGGATACGCTCTGCGCGCCTCAAATTTCGATCAACCTTGCGGCTGCGTCAGCAGTGAAAGCCGCCGCAGCTTGCCGGATCGGGTGGGCCATAGCCGCCCGGCGCCACAAGCACGGGATCGGTGCGCCGCCCAAGCTGGCCGGCGGTCAGTCCTGGAGCGTCGATCTGGCCCGGCGCATAATTATAGTAGGTCGGCGTTTGCGGCTGTGCCGCGTGAGCGGCGTGACGCGTTGCGGCAGAGCCGGAGCCCGTAGCTGCGAGCGAAACCGCAACAGCGATCGCCGCCATCACGCTGCCTTTGAAAATTCGGCCTGAGTGAGTTTTCGACATTTATTGTTCCCTTCTTCGAGGAGAGCGAAGCGCAGTCTTTGCTGCAGGCGCTAAATAGTTCCGAATTCACGCGCGGCGAGTGGATCCGGCGCATGGCTCGTCTGCACGCGAATGATCGGATGTTTGGAAAATTTATTCCCACGCCCGCGCAAGCCACCGAACACGCGGAAATTCACGTAACCGTGCGCTCACGCCTCCGGCAATACGCGCTGAAGCAAAAGATCAACTGTTTGTGAATCGAGTCCGGACGTGCCGTAAAACACACCATGCATGTTTTCGACGCGCGTCTTGAGAAATGTGTCGGCGATCACAGACGGCGTGCTTTGTTTGAGCGCTGCGCCGGCGGCGGTGAGCGCGAGCAGTTGCACCAGGCGGCGCGCCTCGGCCTCGTTGCTCGATTGCGGACTTGCCGCGCCGTTACCAAGACCCGCCTCACGCATCAAGCCAGCAAACAAATCGGCTTCGTCTTTGCCTTTCAGCGCGCGCAACACATCGAGGCACATCACATTGCCGGAGCCTTCCCAGATCGCATTGACCGGCCCCTCGCGATAAAGCCGCGGCAAGATGCTGTCCTCGACATAGCCGTTGCCGCCAAGCAACTCCATCGCCTCGAAGACGAAGCCCGGCGCAAGCTTGCAGGCCCAGAATTTTGTCGCCGGCGTCATCAACCGCGCATAAGCGGCCTCGCGCGCGTCGCCGTCGGCGCGATCAAGCGCGCGCGACAAGCGAAAGACGAGCGCAACCGCAGCTTCGACATCGAGCGCCATGTCGGCCAGCACCGCGCGCATCATCGGCTGATCGGCCAGATGCTTGCCGAACACGTTGCGATGCCGGCAATGATGCACGGCTTGCGCCAGCGCCACGCGCATCAGGCCGGCTGAAGCCACCGCGCAATCGAGCCGCGTCAGTTGCACCATCTGCAGGATGGTGCGAATGCCGGCGCCTTCGTCGCCGACGCGCCAGGCGAAAGCGTCCATGAATTCCACTTCGCTCGACGCATTGGAGCGGTTGCCGAGCTTGTCCTTGAGCCGCTGAAACCGCAGCGCATTGACCGAGCCGTCCGGCCGAAAGCGCGGCATCAGAAAGCAGGTCAGCCCGCCGGGCGCTTGCGCCAAGACCAAAAATGCGTCGCTCATCGGCGCCGACATGAACCATTTGTGGCCGACGATGGAATAAGCATCGCCGGAAGAAACACCGGTATCTCGCGCGGCCACGCTGGTATTGGCGCGCACATCGGTGCCGCCCTGTTTCTCGGTCATGCCCATGCCGAGTGTCATGCCGGATTTTTCCCACCACGGCCGGAACGCCGGATCGTAACGGCGCGACGCGACTTTCGGCGCGATCTTGGCGATGAGCGCGGGCGCGGCGGCAAGCGGCGCCAGCGCGGCGCGCGTCATGGTGATCGGACACAGATGCCCGGTCTCGACTTGCGCCGCCATGTAGAACCGCGCGCTGCGCAAGACTTCGGCGGAGGGCGCGGCGCGCTGGCCGCTCTCGGTCCAGGTCGAAGCGTGCAGCCCGGCGGCGACGCTGTCCTGCATGAAGCCGTGATAGGCCGGGTGAAACTCGACGGTGTCGGAGCGAAAACCCTTGGGGTCGAAGGTTTTCAGCTTCGGCGTGTTCTCGTTGGCCTGCCGCGCCAGCGCAAAGCGCTCCGCCGTGCCCCAGGCTTTGCCGAACGCCGACAAGGCGGCCATATCCGCCGCCAAATCGCCGGCGCTATCATTCGCTTTGACCGCCGCCACAAGGGGCGCATCGCTTGAGAACAGATCGACGTTCTCGTAAGGCGGTGACTGATTGAACACCTCGTGCGTATCGAAACGCGAGCGGATGGCCATAGCCGAGAGCCCCCTGGCGGGCTTGTTGTGGGTGCCACAATCCTAGCACGAACGAAAAGGCGACGATTCCGGTGCATCATTTCCATCCACCGCCAAAGCGGGCTTGCCCGACTGCGCCCATTCGGCCTATAGCAGCGCTTTAATGAGCAAAGCCCAGCCGCAGACGCGCCACGTCGTCTCGATCAACGACCTCACCAATAAGGAGATCGAAACGATCTTCGAGGTCGCCCAGGGGTTTTTGAAGGACCTCGCCGACGACCACATCTCCTATCGCGTCGCGCGCTCGACCGACCTTGCCTCCAAATTCATTCTCGCGAGCCTGTTCTACGAGCCCTCGACCCGCACGCGGCTGTCGTTCGAAAGCGCCATGCTGCGGCTCGGCGGCGCCAATATTACCAGCGCCGATCCGGCGGTGAGCTCCGCCGCCAAGGGCGAAAGTCTCGCCGACACGATCCGCGTGATTTCCAACTACGCCGACATCATCGTCATCCGCCATCCGCGCGACGGCGCGGCGCGGCTCGCCGCGGAATATTCGCAAGTGCCGGTCATCAACGGCGGCGACGGCGCGCATGAGCATCCGACGCAGACGCTGTGCGATCTGTTCACGCTGCGCGCCAAGAACAAGAATATCGGCAGTATGAAGGTCGCCATATCCGGCGATCTCAAAGGCAGCCGCACCATCCATTCCTTCGTCTATGCGCTGGCGCGCTTCGGCGCGACCATCGATCCGCTGGCCGCGCCCGGCATGGAATTGCCGGCGCATGTCGACCGGCGGCTGCGCGAAGAGTTTCACACCCGCATGGTGTCGAAGGAGACGTCCGGCCCATCCGCGGACGGGCGGATCGACGCACTTTATGTCACCGCGAACCAGCCGCATCAGCTCTCGCTCTACGCCGAGCCCGACATCGATTACGCCGCGCTGCTCGCAAAGAAGACCGACGCGGTTTATGTCACGCGTTTCCAGAAGGAGCGCTGGACCGACAAGGCAACCGGCAAGGAACTGCCCTATCCGAAGATCGACGCCAAATTCCTGGGCGAGGCCAAATATTCCGACGCCAGCGTCATGCACCCGTTGCCGCGCGTCAACGAGCTCGACGCGAGCTTCGACAGCGACCGCCGCGCCGTCTATTTCCAGCAGGCCGCCTACGGCGTGCCGGTGCGCATGGCGCTGATCTCGCTGGTGCTGCACCTGCACAAGAACAAATCGCTGCACAAATTCTCCGGCGGCTTCGCCAAGCCCGACCATCCGGTCTACATGCAGCCGATCGGCACCGGCGTGCATTGCCACAACAAGAACTGCATCACCCACGATCCCGCCGAGAGCCAATACGCGGCCAACAAGTTCTACGTGATCGATGGAAATGACGCCGGACACCGGCTGCGCTGCGTCTATTGCGAGGCCGATATCGACGAGGATGTCACCACACGCTTCGTCGTCGGCGACACCGGGCGAAAGACATTCTCGCCGGGACTTTCGGCGCTGACGCGCGCGGCCGCCGACAAGCTCAGGCACCTCGTCATCTATCCGAGCGAGGCCGACGCCGTCGCGGCGGGTTTCACGCCGCGCGAAGCCGGCGGCAGTAAAGCCCGCGCAGTCTAGATATCGGTCATTCCGGGGCCGAGCCAACGGGCCCGGCCCGAAGTGGCCGGCCCGATGACAGGCTCCGCGAGGAACCCGGAATCCATACTCCCGGTCGCGCAGGACATTGAATTGCGGTGCAGGTTCTGCAACTTCAGCGAATATGGATTCCGGGCTCGCGCTTCGCGCGCCCCGGAATGACGGAAGGCTACAAGTCCCTATGTCACATTTGCTCACTATGTCGCCCATATTCGCCTTCGCCGCTGCATTGATCTTCGGCTATCTGTGCGGCTCCATTCCGTTCGGCATCATCCTCACGCGGCTTGCCGGCACCCAAGACCTGCGCAGCGTCGGATCGGGCAATATCGGCGCAACCAACGTATTGCGCACCGGCAACAAGAAGCTCGCCGCGGCGACGCTTCTGGGCGACATGCTCAAGGGCACCTTTGCCGTCATCGTTGCCGCTTCGGTTCTCGGCCGCGATGCTGCGCTTTGTGCCGCAGCGGGCGCCTTTATCGGCCATCTGTTTCCGGTCTGGCTCGGTTTCAAGGGCGGCAAAGGCGTCGCCACGTTTATCGGCCTCCTGCTCGGCTTCGGCGCCTGGATCGCGCTCCTTGGCTTCTGCGTCATCTGGCTCGTGGTAGCCTTCGCTTCGCGTTACTCCTCGCTCGCCGCTCTCCTCGCCAGCGCTGCGACGCCCGCAATCTTGTGGGCGCATGGAGATCGGCGGCTCGCAGTTTTGTTTCTGGCGCTTGCGGCGCTGCTCTGGATCATGCACCGCGCCAATATCGCGCGCCTCATCGACGGCACGGAAAGCAAGATCGGACGGAAAGCCGAAGCGGCCTAGTTATTCCGCCGCTTCGGCCGGTATGACCGCGCCGGCAACCGGCGTGCCCATCACCGGAGCGCCAATGACCGTACCGCCGACGACCGGCGCACCGTGGGTGTGCGGGATCTTGTCGGCAAAGACTTCGACAAAATGATCGGTCTCGCCGGCGCCGGTATGCGGCCGCAGCGCCTCGTCGAAATAGCTCTGCGCCGCCGGGTCTTTGGCGACTTTGCGCATGATGGCGCGATAGCGCCAGATGAGGCGGCCCCATCGCGCGCAGACTTTCAGGAAATCGAACACCCGCCACGGATAGAAGATCAGCGGATTGAGCACTGTCATGCCGGAGCGGCGCTGCTTGCGGAGCTTGCGCCGGAAAAAGCCGAATTGCAGCGGGTGCACGCCTTCGATCCGCGCCGCGCCCGAGAAGATGGTCAAGGAGTTGAGAACCTTGGTGCGGTTGATGCCGGATGCGATGGCGCGCCGCATGATCGTCTCGACATGCGCATCGCTGTAATAGCGCTTCCAGGCATCGGCATAGACCTGCGTCCAGGTCTCTTTGGACATGATCGGATGCGCGGTGCAGGCATGTTCGAGGTCGTATTTGTTCATGTCGGGGTCCATCGGGACCCCTTTCATGTGCAGGTTCTTGTGATCCTCGGAGCCCGGCAGCGGCGTCAGATAGAAGAATTCGAGGATATCGACCGGCAGCTCCTTCTTGATGATCTCGATATCGCGCGCGATCAATTCCGGCGTATCGGTCGGGAAGCCGAGAATATAGCCGGCATAGGTCATCACATGCTGCTTGCGCCAGGCGAGCAGCATGTCGCGGTATTCCCAGATCTTGTTCTGGCGCTTCTTGGCGCCCATCAAGGATTCCGGATTGATGTTCTCAAGCCCGAGGAAGATCGCGGTGCAGCCGGCGCGCGCCGACTTCTCGATGAAATTCGGAATACGGTGGCACAGCGTGTCGACTTGCAGCAGGAGCTTGATGTTGAACTTGTCGCGCTCGCGCAATTCGATCAGCCGGTCGAGGATCGGCTCCCAATTGCGGTTGCGCGCGAAATTATCGTCGGTGATGAAGAAGCGCGTAATGCCCTGTTCCGCATTTGCGCGCACGATCGCCTCGATATCGTCGGGCGTGCGGTAGCGCGACTTGCGGCCCTGCACATTGATGATGGTGCAGAACGAGCATTGGAACGGGCAGCCGCGGCCGGCATCGAAGCTCGAATAATGCCCGGCAACGCGGGTGACCACCGAACGCGGCAGGATCGGAAAAACCGCCGCCGCCATTTCCGGCAGGTCATTGAGGTATTTGTAGATCGGCTTGGCCTGCCCCGAGTAAATGTCGCGCAACACCTCTTCCATGCGGCCTTCGGCTTCGCCGGCGTAAAGAAGGATGCCGAGATCGAGCGCTTCCTGCAAATCGTTCGGCAGCACCGGCAGCATGGCGATGCAGCCGGACACGTGGAAGCCGCCGATCATCACCGTGAGGCCGTTGGCGCGGAACCGGCGGGCGAGATCGAGCGCGCGCGGAAACTGGTTCGACTGCACGCCGACCAGGCCGACCATGCCGGCGCCGGCGTCACGGATGCGTTTGGTCACGCTCTCGACATCGACGACAGTGTTGCACTCGTCGCAAGCCTCGACCTCGATCGCGACATCGGGGCCGAGCGCGCGCTCCTGCGCGCACTGTTCGATCAGGCCATGGACGCTGGCGAGGCTGTTGGAGGGTAATGTCGAGCGCAGCCACTGGATGACGTAGCCATCCGGGTCGTAATGCGACGGCTTGATCAGAACGACGCGAAAGCGCTTGGCCGGGCTTGCGTCCATGCATCCTCCCCCAAGGGAACACACACCGGAACCCCACGCGCCCCGGCGGCCTTGCGGCGGACCAAAGGCCAAGTCACGGCGCAAGTGGGGGCACTTTGCGTTTTTGGCGGCAGGTTTGCAACGGTTTTTGGCCGGAACTCACCCTGCCGCAACGGCATGTGGACGGGCGAGCTTCGCCGTTGCCGACGCAGATTGGCGCTCGAGCCTGCGATTACCGCCACGTTGAGAGGCGAAAACTGCCGCGCCGAAGGAAAAGAAGGGGTGGTGCCTGCTTTTACCTGTGCGCTTCAGTTGCTTCGCCAAGCATTTCTTGAAGCATGATCTTATCCGAAAACCGGTTCCCACTTTTCGGGATCATGCTTCGAAAGCGAAAGGATATGGAACGCCGACAGACGCTCTATCCAACCTGCCGTGCTGCTGGCACGGCCGCGCCTCCAGCAGGAGGCGCACATCTATCGGCGTTCCACCGCGGTTCTGACTTGCGGGCTTTCGCCCGCTGCGCGCGACTTCAGGCCAGGTTTCCTGGGACGTGGCGAGAACGCCGATCTGTAACGGTCCCCCTTCCGGAGGCAGCATCGGGCGCAGTTGGTGCGGGCGTTACCCGCCCCCGCCTGTCCCAGTCCAGTGGCGCACCCCACGGACCGGTCGTAGTGCCGGCCAGATGATGCCCGAAGCCGCCCGGGAGCGGTTTGCAATTCCGCCCGCGGGCACCGCCCTCGCCCCCGTGCCGCGAAATGCCTTCGCGGCAGGTCCTTTCACGTGAGCGAGATTCGAAGGATAATTGTAACTTAAATGGTGACAGATGTCAATGGAAGAGTGACGGGCCGTCGAGGTAGTGGTCCAGTCTGACGGGGCGGTTTTGCCACAATTCAAACGAAGGATTTTTACTGAATTGGTGACGCACTAAGACGTCGGTAAACGACAAATCCGACACACGCGCCCGAAAGTACGCCTATCAATGCGCATGCCGCGCCGACGTGAAACGCCCAACCGATTGCGGCTGCGGCAACGCAGTCGTTATGAGCGTAAAGGGACGTACTGAACCCTTTGCAGCTGTCCTCGACGACCTTCAATGGTGTTAGCTCACGTATTAAAGCGGTCGAAAGGGGGATGAATATGATAGCCGTTGCAGCGCCTGCAAGCGTCGCAAGAATGCGATTGTTCCGAACCATATTCAGGCTACTCTTGAGTGGCCTCCCAAGCCTCAAGCATATCAACGACGTCTTTCATTTCCCAGAGACGCTTAGACACGCCCGCTGCCATTGCGGGCGACATCTTGAGCGTTTGATGTACGCGCACGAAATTGTAATAGAGAAAATTCAAGGCCAGTGCGTGCCGATGGCTGGCATCGTCGCAATATGCCCTCGGATTCGTCTCGCCGCCACGGGTCAAATCCGGTGCGCCACAATTGGCTGGCCCACTACCGCCGTCGAGAGCGAGAATTACTCTTGCTTCGACTTTTCCTCAGCTAGCTTGTTGACGATGTCTTCGACGATGGCGTCGGGGTCCGGCAATACGCCGAGGATAATGTTGCATCCCGCGGTCGGGCATATGGCGACATAGCCCGGGATCATTGTGCCCGACGCAATGTTTCCGATCGGTCCACGCTCCAAGAAGGGCTTTATCGCCAGTCCGCAGCTCGGGCATTTGCCATTCATTTTTCTTTCCCTTTGTTGGCCTCAGGCCGCGCCCCTGCGCATCGCTTCGCATAAAACGAGCCGCATCAATTCGTATTGCATTTTTTTTTCATGGTGCCGCAAGCGGGCGTCTTGGACAACATCGCAAAAGACTTCTTTCGACTAGCTGCCGTGACGAGCATCTAGCTCCACGTCCGCTTCACCGCCGAAAGCTGACGGGACTATCGCCGACCAGTGCGTCCGCTACGGGCCAATAGGCGACATGGAACCGGAGAGGCCCCAACTACTTCACGGTTTCAACCGAGAATAGGTCGCCGCGCTTGGCGGCGCCTTAGGTTCAAAACGGCTAATGCCATATTCTTCAGGTAGCCGGAGATCCGTTGCTGAGATGATTAGGGAATGTTCTCCACAATCATTTCCCAGACGTCGCGGCCCTTGCCCTCCAGCACTGCTTTGGCGGTGTAGACTCCCATCCCGATCACGGCCTCGGGTGCCATGAAGGGCGACGGCGGCGTCACGAGCTGCATCGGATTCACTTTCACATCCAGAAGCGCCGGGCCGGGCTGCGCGAGCCAGGTCTTGATCGACTCCTCGAGATCGCCTGCCTTCGCCACGCTGTGTCCCGAAAGTCCCACTGCCTTCGCGACCTCGCCGAAGTCGGGATTTTTCAGGTCGGTGTACATCGGTATCAAGCCAGCCGCCTTCTGCTCGATATCGATAAATCCAAGCTTGCCGTTGTTGAAAACGACGATCTTGATCGGTACCTTCTCCTGCACGACGGTCAACAGATCGCCGAGCAACATGGCGAACCCGCCATCGCCTGCCATGCAAACCACCTGCCGGCCGGGTTGGCACTTTTGTAGCCCGATTGCCGATGGCATCGCGCTCGCCATCGTGCCGTGCAGCAGGCTGGAGAAAGTCCGCCGTTTGCCGAAGGTTTCGATGTGGCGCAGCGTCCAAACCAGTGCAGTGCCGTCGTCCGCGGCAAACAACGCATCCTTGGCCGCATACTTGTTGATGACCTTGGTCAGGTAGGTGCCGGAAATGGTGGAGTCGGAACCCGCGGTTTCCGCTTCCGCCGATTCCTGGTCCTTCTGATGGCGCCTCACATGAGACGCCATAAATTTATTATCCTCGTGCTGCCGCAGACGCGGCAGCAACGCTTCCAAGGTCGCCTTGATGTTTCCCACGGCGCCGAACGTGACCGGATGACGGTGTCCGATATGCGTGGGATCGAGGTCGATCTGAACGATCTTCGCACGGTCGGGATAGAATTGGGGCCACGCAAAATCTGCTCCGAGCTGAAGCAGCACATCGCAGTCAAGGACGGCGTGATAGCCGGCGGCTCCGCCGATCATGCCGGTCATCCCGACATTGTAGGGGTTGTCATGCGCCACAAAGTCCTTGCCCCGAGAGGTGTGGGCCATGGGCGCCTTCAGCCGCTCGGCGGTGGCGACCACTTCGTCGTGCGCGCCGGCACAGCCGGCGCCGGCATAGATCGTGATCGCGTCACTGCCGTTGAGAATGGCCGCGATCTCGTTGAGGTCGGCGTCACTCGGGCGAATGACCGGCTGCCGGGCATGGACGGCATACGGCCGTTCGTGTTCCGCGGCGGCGTTCGAGATATCCGCCGGCACAACGAGCACCGCGACGCCCCGCTTCGTTAGAGCCGCCTGGCAGGCTGCGACCGTCAGGCGCCGGGCGTGGGCCGGCGTCAGGATCATCTCGCAAAAAACGCTGCACTCCTTGTACACCTGCTTGAAATCGACTTCCTGGATTGAATTGAAGCCTATGTCCTGGCGTACGATCTGGGTTGCGATCAGGACGACCGGCGCGCGATTGCGATTGGCTTCATAGAGGCCGTTGATGAAGTGGAGGCTGCCGGGGCCGCAAGAACCGGCGCAGGCTACGAGTTCACCTGTGAACTGCCCTTCCGCGCTCGCTGCGAAGGCGCCGGCCTCCTCGTGGCGCATATGGACCCACTCGATCTTGCTCTCATGGATGGCGTGGGCGATGCGGTTAAGCGTGTCGCCGACAATTCCATAGCATCGCTTTACGCCGGCTGCCTGCAGTGTCTCCACTATTACGTCAGCCACCCGCTTACTCATGTCAGGATCTCCCGTGTTGTCGCCTCAAGTCCATGGACCGAAGACGCCCCCAACTTCCTGCTTCAGCCGACGCGTCAGGCGGATCCATGTCGCGAAGGATCGCTTGCGCCTGGGCAAAGGTAGCCAATTATCTTCCCTTGTCCCAGATGACGGACCACGCCTTTTTTTCAGCCTCTTCAGAACGACCGACAGGGCTTTCTGAATGGGTCGTTCTGCACTTCGAGTGATTTCTCGTTAAAGCCGCCCGGCCGCGTGCCCCACCTTTCCCACAGTGCTATTGTTCGTATGGAAAGCGAGTTCGGGGCGTGCACGACACCACCGCAAAAACCTTCCGGCTGACCGACGAGCAGCGGATCGATTGGCTGCGGCTCATTCGCAGCCAAAATGTTGGGCCGCGCACGTTCCGGGCGCTGGTCAATCATTTCGGCGGAGCGCGCGCGGCGCTGGAAGCGCTGCCTTCGCTCGCCCGCCGCGGCGGCGCGAATGCACCGAAAATCCTTTCACGCGCCGAGGCCGAGCGCGAGATCGAGACCGCGAAAAAGCTCGGCGTCATGATCGTTGCCATGGGCGAGCCGGATTATCCGCAACGGCTGGCGATGATCGACGATGCGCCGCCTTTGCTGGCGATCCGCGGTCATGCCGCGGTGCTCAGCATGCCGCTGGTCGCCATTGTCGGCTCGCGCAATGCGTCAGCCGCCGGGATCAAGATCACGCAGCTTCTCGTACAGGGCTTGAGCGAAGCGGGCTTTGCCATTGTCTCGGGGCTGGCGCGGGGGATCGACGCGGCGGCACATCGCTCAAGCCTCGCGAGCGGCACGATTGCGGTGCTGGCCGGCGGCCAGGACAAGATCTATCCGCCGCAGCACGAAAGCCTGCTCAAGGACATTTTGCCGGCGGGCGCGGCGCTCTCCGAAATGCCGTTCGGCTGGGAGCCTCGCGCGCATGATTTTCCCCGCCGCAACCGGCTGATCTCCGGGCTCGCGCTCGGCGTGGTCATTGTCGAGGCGGCGAAACGCTCGGGCTCGCTGATCACGGCGCGTCTGGCGGCCGAGCAAGGCCGCGAAGTCTTTGCCGTGCCGGGCTCGCCGCTCGATCCGCGCGCCGAAGGCACCAACGGGCTGATCAAGCAAGGCGCGACGCCGGTCACCGAGGCCGCCGACATTATCAGTGTGCTGCAACCTATCATGGGACAGCCGCCGCCGTTGCCTTCGCCCGAGGGCGAATTGCGCGAGCCCGAACCCGGCGGCGAGCCGGAAACGGACGAGCGCGAGCGCATCGTTGGATTGTTGAGCCCTGCCCCGGTCTCGATCGACGATCTTATCCGGCTGTCGCAATCATCGCCGCGCGTGGTGCGGATGGTTCTGCTCGAGCTTGAAATCGCCGGACGCCTGGAGCGCCACGGCGGCGGGCTGGTGTCGCTCTAGATATTGAATTTGAGCATGATCTTTCCCGAAAACCGGTTTCCACTTTTCGGGATCATGCTCTAGTGGCCGCCACTGGAACTACTGCGCATGTTGCCCCACGGATCGGTATTCTGCGGCGTGGGAACGCTCTTGAGCGCATTCTTGTAGGCGTCTTCGTCCGCTTTCGGCGGCTTCTCTTTTGCTTCCCGCGCCGCCTGCTGCGCCCGCGCGTTGGCCGGACCCATTCCCTGCGCCTGTGCGCCGAGGGTGGAAACCGACAGCCCGAGCAAAGCAAGGACGGCGATCGCGAGCGGAATGCGCATAGGCAAATGCTCCGGCGTGGATACGCGGTCCATGATGCGCCGGCGCCGCGCCGGCAGCAAGCCGGGCCGGCGGCCGGCTTGTCCTAATCCGACTCTGGCGGCTCGTACCACACCGTCACGACGATACACGGGCGGGTTCCATCGTTGGGCTTTTCAGCCAGGGCGGTAACGACAGTTTCACTCTTTATGATCGTCGCTGAGCCGATATTGTCCAGCCACGCATTGACTTGCTTTTCGATTTCGCCGGCCTTCTCGTCCATGAAGACCTTTATTTTCATCGGGGCTGGCATCCTGATTACTCGTTCGCTCCCACCAATTGCTCCAGCGACCATAGCCGATCAGTCACGTTCGCCGCCATAGCTGGCGTGACACGCGTGGTCTCGTGAAGGCGCACGAAATTGTAGTGCGCAAAATGAGCGCTCACGGCGCCGGCAAATTTTCGGGCAGCGTGCGCGCGTTTTATGGCTTTGACGACTGGTCGGCTTCGAGCCGCGCGATTTCCAGGATTTCGCTCAGCATATCGAGGCCGTTGCGCCTGGCGATTTTGGCAAGCTCTCCGGTGATCGAGGCTATATAATGATAATGAGCGGCAGATTCGGGAGTTTCTGCGTCCGCCGGACCGTCGCTGTCGTCCTTGTTCGGCATTTTTTTGGTCGCGGCGCAATCGGCCCGCGGGTTGCCTTATCGGCGATGCCCGCTTGCCATGTCGGTGTTGACTGCGCAGTTGTGGTTTTTCTTCCCAACATCCCGGCTTTTGCCTTCATATACGCGCACGTTGAGCTTGGCAAATAAACAACCTTTGGATGCATTGAGGTGTAGTGCAGATGGTGCGCGTTTATTTCATCATTTGCGGCTAGATCTCTGACGCCTGTTATCGGGTTCGATTTGACAGGCTGGCTGTCATTACCCATGTTCCCGTCGGCCAGCGTGCCCTTCCCTAAGCCGCGAAGGGGCAAAAAGGCCCTAAAATCATCGGGTTATACATGAATCTTGTTCTGGTGGAATCGCCTGCCAAGGCGAAGACAATCAATAAATATCTGGGCAAGGACTACGAGGTGATGGCCTCGTTTGGCCACGTGCGCGATTTGCCGCCGAAGAGCGGTTCCGTCGATCCCGACCACGATTTCCGCATGCTCTGGGAGATTGATCCCAAGGCGGCGAAGCGGCTGAACGATATCGCCCGCGCCGTCAAAGATGCCGACAAGCTCATTCTCGCCACCGACCCGGACCGCGAAGGCGAAGCGATCTCCTGGCACGTGTTGCAGGTGCTCAAGGAAAAGAAGGCGCTGAAATCGCAGCCGGTCGAGCGCGTGGTGTTCAACGCCATCACCAAACAGGCGGTGACGGAGGCGATGAAGCATCCGCGCGCCATCGACCAGGCGCTGGTCGACGCCTATCTGGCGCGGCGCGCGCTCGATTATCTCGTCGGCTTCACGCTGTCGCCGGTGCTGTGGCGCAAGCTTCCGGGCGCGCGCTCGGCCGGCCGCGTGCAATCGGTGGCGCTCCGCCTCGTCGCCGACCGCGAGCTCGACATCGAGAAATTCGTCAGCCAGGAATATTGGTCGCTGCTGGCGACGCTGGCGACGCCGCGCAACGAAACCTTCGAAGCGCGCCTCGTCGGCGCCGACGGCAAGAAGCTGCAGCGCCTCGACATCGGCGCCGGCGCGGACGCGGAACGCTTCAAGCAGGATCTGGAAACCGCGGCCTTCACAGTCGCGACGGTGGAAGCCAAGCCGGTGAAGCGGCACCCCTACGCCCCCTTCACCACCTCGACGCTGCAGCAGGAAGCGAGCCGCAAGCTCGGCTTCGCGCCGGCGCATACGATGCGGGTGGCGCAGCGGCTCTATGAGGGCATCGATATCGGCGGCGAGACCATCGGCCTCATCACCTATATGCGCACCGACGGCGTGCAGATCGCCAACGAGGCGATTACCGCGGTGCGCGAAGTCGTCGCGAGCGATTACGGCCGCGACTATGTGCCGGGAGCGCCGCGCACCTACGAGACCAAGGCCAAGAACGCCCAGGAGGCGCACGAAGCGATCCGTCCGACCGACGTCGCGCGGCGGCCGCGTGACGTCAAATCGCATCTCGATGCCGATCAGTCGCGGCTTTACGAGCTGATCTGGCTGCGCACGGTGGCAAGCCAGATGGAATCCGCCGAACTCGAGCGCACCACGGTCGATATCGAAGCCAAGGTCGGCAGCCGCATTCTCGATCTGCGCGCCACCGGCACGGTGGTGAAGTTCGACGGCTTCCTCACGCTCTATAACGAGGACCGCGACGAGGCGGCCGAGGACGAAGAGTCGCGCCGCCTGCCGCAGATGAGCGGCGGCGAGAAGTTGTCCAAGCGTTCGATCGCCGCCAATCAGCATTTCACCGAACCGCCGCCGCGCTATTCGGAAGCGTCGCTGGTGAAACGCATGGAAGAGCTCGGCATCGGCCGGCCCTCGACCTATGCGTCGATCCTGCAGGTGCTCAAGGACCGCAAATATGTGCGGCTCGACAAAAAACGCCTCGTTCCCGAGGACCGCGGCCGCATCGTGGTCTCGTTCCTGGAAAGCTTTTTCGCCCGCTATGTCGAATACGATTTCACCGCGGGGCTCGAGGACAAGCTCGACCTGATCTCCAACAGCGAGATCGCCTGGCGCGACGTGCTGCGCGAATTCTGGCGCGACTTCATCGTCGCCATCGACGGCACCAAGGACCTGAAAATCTCGCAGGTCATTGACACGCTCAATGACCTTTTGTCGCCGCATCTGTTCCCGGCGCAGGCGGGCGGCCCCGATCCGCGCGTCTGCCCGACCTGCGGCAACGGCAAACTGTCGCTGAAACTGTCCAAGTTCGGCGCCTTCATCGGCTGCTCGAATTATCCGGAATGCCGCTATGTCCGCTCGCTCTCGCAATCGGGCGAAGGCGCCGACATCGGCACCAAGAAGCTCGGCGAGGATCCTGAGACCGGTCTCGACGTAACGGTGCGCTCCGGCCGTTTCGGCCCCTATCTGCAGCTCGGCGAGACCACCAAGGACGGCGAGAAGCCCAAGCGCGCCGGCCTGCCCAAAGGCGTGGTGCCTGATGAGGTCACGTTCGAGCAGGCGTTGAAGCTATTGTCGCTGCCGCGCGATGTCGGCGCGCATCCCGAAGACGGCGAGATGATCAAGGCCGGCATCGGCCGCTACGGGCCCTACGTGCAGCACGGCAAGATCTACGCGAACCTGGAATCGCCCGAGGACGTTTTCACCATCGGCCTCAATCACGCGGTGACGCTGATCGCCGAGAAGAAGGCCAAGGGCCCGCGCAAGCGCTTTGGCGCCGATCCGGGCCGTTCGCTGGGCGACCATCCGACCCGCGGCGGGCCGATCACGGCCAAGAAGGGCCGCTATGGGCCTTACGTGAGCCATGACGGCGTCAATGCGACGCTGCCGTCCGACAAGACGCCGGAGACGATTACGCTCGAGGAAGCCACCGCTCTGATCGACGCCCGCGCCGATCGCGGTCCCGCACCCGCCCGCCCACGCAAGGCCAAGCGCGCCGCCGGGGGCGCGCGGACCGGCAAGCGGCCTGCCGCAAAAGCGGCGGCGCCGAAAAAGGCGGCGGCATCCACGGCCAAGACCCGCAAGAAGACGCAACAAGCTGCCGAATAACTATTGCGCGACGGCCTTTGCATTGCCGATGGGGTGCTGCCGTGACCCCATCGCTCCGGCCGTGCATAGTGGGGCCATGCATGGTCGGGCCAAGTAGGCCGGGTCATGCCTATATGTGCCCCATGAATCGCCAACCGAATCGCCCACCTCAACGCCACCCCAAACGCCTTCCGTCCCGCGATGAGCTGATCGCCTTCATCCGCGAGCGCAGCGGTCAAGTGTCGCCGCGCGAGATCGCCAAGGCCTTCGGCGCCAAGAACGCCGACCGCGCCGCGCTCAACCGCATGCTGCGCGAACTTGCCGACGACGGCAGCATCGACCGCCGCAGGAAGCGGCTGCATCACGCCGGCACGCTGCCGCCGGTCGTCCTCGCCGACATCACCGGCCGCGACTCTGACGGCGAATTCCTGGCGCGGCCGACCGAATGGGACGAGCAGGCGCATGGCGCGCCACCGGTCATCCACATCGTCACGCCGCGGCGGGCGAAGCCGGGTGAAGCCGGCGGCGTCGGCGACCGCGCGCTCATTCGCATCGAGCGCTCGGACGACAATGAATTCACCGGCCGTATCATCAAGCTGATCGACCGCGCCAAGCATCGCACGCTCGGCGTGTTCCGCGCGCTGCCGTCGGGCGGCGGGCGGCTGGTGCCGGTCGACAAGAAGCAGCGCGGCCGCGAGCTTGGCATCGCGCCGGGCGCGACGGCCGGCGCGGCCGACGGCGACCTCGTCGCGGTTGACGTCGCGCGCCAAGGCAAATTCGGCCTGCCTGCCGGCACGGTGGTCGAGCGGCTCGGCTCGATCAAGAGCGAGCGCGCGGTGAGCCTCATCGCCATCCATGCTCATGACATTCCGCACGTGTTTTCCCCAGCGGTGCTCGACGAGGCCACCTCGGCGCGCGCCGCGACCATGGCGGGCCGCGAGGACTGGCGTGACGTGCCCTTCGTCACCATCGATCCGCCCGACGCCAAGGATCATGACGATGCGGTGCACGGTATTCCTGATCCCGATCCGAAAAATGCCGGCGGCCATATCGTCACCGTCGCCATCGCCGACGTCGCCTGTTACGTGCGGCCCGGCAGCCCGCTCGACCACGAGGCGGTGAAGCGCGGCAACTCGGTCTATTTTCCCGACCGCGTGGTGCCGATGCTGCCGGAGCGCATTTCCAACGATCTATGCTCGCTGCGGCCGAACGAAGATCGCCCGGCGCTCGCCGTGCGCATGGTGATCGGGCGCGACGGCAGAAAGCGCTCGCACACCTTTCATCGGGTGATGATCCGCTCCATCGCGAAATTGCATTACGAGCAGGCGCAGCTTGCGGTGTCCGGCCGTGCCGACGAAGACACCGAAGCGATCGCGGATAAAATCCTGCAGCCGCTCTATGCCGCTTATCGCGCCGTGCTGCACGCGCGCGCGGAACGAAGCCCGCTCGACCTCGATCTTCCCGAGCGCAAGATCGTGCTCAAATCCGACGGCACCGTCGATCGCGTGATCATGCCGCAGCGGCTTGAATCACATAAGCTGATCGAAGAGTTCATGATCCTCGCCAATGTGGCGGCCGCCGAGACTTGCGAGAAGGCGCACGTGCCGCTGATCTATCGCGTGCATGACGAGCCGTCGCCGGAAAAGCTCAATGCGCTGCGCGAATTTCTCGCCACCATCGACATCAATATGGCCAAAGGCGGCGCGCTCAAGCCGGAAAATTTCAACACGATCCTCGCACGCGTCAAAGGCCTGACCGTCGAGCGGCTGGTCAATGAAGTGGTACTGCGGAGCCAGGCGCAGGCCGAATATTCGCCGGAAAATTTTGGCCATTTCGGCCTCAATCTGCGCCGCTACGCCCATTTCACCTCGCCGATCCGCCGTTACGCCGATCTCGTCGTGCATCGCGCGCTGATCCGCGCCGGCGGGCTCGGCCCTGACGGCCTTGCCGCCGATACCGACCTGCGCGCGCTCGCCGAAATCTCCGCCAACATTTCGGCAACCGAGCGCCGCGCCATGAAGGCCGAGCGCGAGACCGCCGACCGCCTGATCGCGCATCATCTCGCCGACCGCGTCGGCGCGACGTTCGACGGCCATATTTCCGGCGTCACCCGCGCCGGCCTGTTCGTCGAGCTTGACGAGACCGGCGCTGACGGTTTCATCCCGGCGCGCTTCATCGGCGACGAATATTTCCGCTTCGACGAGCCCGGCCGCGCCTTCGTCGGCTCTTCTGTGACACACAGGCTCGGCGATCCGGTAACGGTGGAACTGGTCGAGGCTGCACCGGTCGCCGGCGCCTTGCGTTTCGCGCTGGTGGGCCATGCCGGGAAATCTGCCGGCGCTTCGGCGCAAAAGGGGTTTCATCCGGTGCGGCACCGGCCAAAATTCAAAGCGAAATCGCGCCAGGACCGGCGCAAATAGGGTGCAAAATAGGGTGCAAGTGAGGAAACGGCGGCTTCAACTGCGAGAGGCAGCAGCACCATGGCAAACAACAAGACGGCAGACGACAAGACCCTGCAAACTTATCCAAGCCCTGATGGCAAACGATGGATAGAGCTGCGCCAACGACCGGATGGCATGTTTTACTTTCAAGAATTCTATGAAGCCATCGAGGACATTCCCGGATATGGCCCCCAAAACTATACGTCACCCGGATTCGCATCTGGCCTCTACGAAACTTTCGAAGCTGCGGAAAGCGATCTCATCAAAATGACGCCATGGCTTTGCGCAAAAGCCAAATGAAACACCAGCAACACGTGAGCTAAAGCAAAAGAGACCGGCTTTGGAAGAAGACGACATATCAAGCGTACGCGCGGGCGGCACAGCGGCGGATCGCGCCGAGCGGTTGAGCAAAGTCATCCGCGACCTGAACTATCCGACCGTCAAGCCGCGCGATTCCGCAACTTTGATCCTGATCGACCGCTCCGAGAGCGTGCCCAAGGTGCTGCTCGGCCGCCGTCACGAACGGCACCGCTTCATGCCCGGCAAATTCGTTTTCCCCGGCGGCCGCATCGAGCCCACGGACGGGAAGATGACCTTTGCCGCGCCATTGAACGGCGGCCATCTCAAGCGGCTGATGGCTCAGGTCAAACGCCCGAGCCTTGCCAAGGCCGCGGCCTATGCGCTCGCCGCCGTGCGCGAGACCCACGAAGAGACCGGCATCATGCTCGGCGCGCCGACCGACAAGCCGGTCACCGCGCCATCCGAGACCTGGGAGCCGTTCGCCAAAGCCGGCATCGTGCCGGACCTGAGCAAGATCCATTTCATCGCCCGCGCCATTACGCCGCCGAAGCGGCCGCTGCGTTTCGACAGCCGGTTCTTCGCCGCCGATGTCAGCGCGATTGCGCGGCGCGACGATGGCTTTGTCGGCCCCGACAAGGAGCTTGTGGAACTGGTCTGGATGCCGATCACCGAAGCTTCGCGGCTGGATATGCCCGGCATTACCGCGGTCGCGCTGGAAGAGCTGCAGGACCGCATCGCCTCGGGCATGAACTTCGATCACCCCGCCCCGCTCTACCGCATGCTGCACAAGAAATTCGTGCGGCAAATTCTGTGACCTATGCAGCGGCGGCAACAAACCGGGGAATGAATGGCTGCGTCCAGATGGCGAATTTCGCGGGCCGCGCTCTACGGATTCGCCGCCGGCCTGCTGTTTAAAGCTGTGGGGCTCATTCCCCCGAACCCCGAGCCACCGGGGATCGTCGTTCATTGGGCTTATGTCACCGGCGAATGGACCGCTTCGGCAATGATCGCTGCATTCACTTTTTCGATCATTGCCGTCATTCGCAATCTCATCGTCCGCCTGCTCCGGCGTGACAAATGATGCAGAAATAAAGAATTATTAACCATTCACATCGACGCTCCATCTCATTGCAAATCGCGATTTCTGCGTGATTCTGCGCTGACAGGGCATCGGCAAGTGAAGAAACGATCGATTGCGCTTGCTCTATGCTGCTCGCTCGCCTGTTCCCCGGCATACGCCAAGACCAAGACGTTCGTCGGCGTATTGTGGCCGATGTTCGGGCCTTTTCTCGCCGTCGGTCTCGTCGAACTGGTCGCCGAGCTTAAACTGATGCCGGATGTCGAAGTCAGGACTTATCTGCACCAGAATTGGCCGGTCCTGGTCGATGATCTCAATCATCTGCCGAAGGGAATGCCTACGCTCGTCGTCGGCTACAGTTTGGGCGCCAACAGCACCGTCTTTGTGGCGAACAAGGTGGATCACATCAATTCCATCATCGCCCTGCAGCCGTCCATGCTGAGCTGGAATCCGGACCTGACCGGAAAAGTGGGACGGATCGTTGAAATCTATAACCCGAAGCCGGAGGAGACTCTCGGCGGCATGGGATCGAAAAAACTCGCCGGGGACAATATCGAATATATCGCCAACGATGATTCCCATATGGGAACGCAATTCAGCGGGCAGTTCCGCGATCTGGTCAAAAGCGAAATCGCCAGGCTTTCCGCTCTTGAAGATGGCGATGCGGTGCAGGCCGCGCTGCGCAGCAGCAGCCGGCTCCATCAAGCCAGATTGCCGAGCCGGATCCCGTCAAGCAGGCAATAGATCCTCACAATGACGCGAAGACCGTCGACAGCGACAAGACCAAAAATCAGCCGCATTGTGATGTCGCGGTGACCGGATCGACGCCGCAAGCGAAGAAGCCCGACGAATTGACTCAGAAAATTATCGATGCCCAGCAGGTCGAGCCTCGTCACTACGGCTCCATCGCGTGGCAAGCCGCCTCAACGCAACAAAAGAAACCTGATGAGCTGACCCAGAAAATTATCGACAGCACTTCGTGTTCGGATCAGCTCGCTCAATAACAAATCACATGGCCTTTGCTTGGCGCTTCACTTGGCCTTCGGCTTGGCTTTGATCAGCGCTCTGATCCGCTGCGCATCCTCCGGCGTCGCCGGATTGTAGACCACCATGCCGAGATCGTGGCGGCCGTCGACGGCGAAAGCCGAATATTCGAACGCGATCGGCCCGGCGATCGGATGCCGCATGCGCTTGACGCCCTCGCCGTAGCTGCGGACGTCGTTGTCGCGCCACATCGCCGCGAATTCGGGGCTCAGCCGGCTGAGCTCGTCGACCAGCGCTTCCACTTTCGCCGTGGCACCGGCGCGCGCCGCGTCGGCGCGGAACGCCCCCACCACGAAGCGGGCAACGCTGTCCCAATCATACTGCGCGGCGCGGACGCGCGGATCGCAGAAGACGAGGCGCAGGATGTTGCGCTGCTCCGGCGCGAGCGCGCCGTAATCGGTCAACACCACGGCGGCGGCGCGATTCCAGGCGACGACATCCCATGTGGGGGTCTTGACGATGGCTGGGCTGAGCTCGAGCGCGTCGAGCAGCCGCTGCAGCCGCGGCGTCACGCCTTCGCTCGCTTGATAGCGCACTTCGGGCGGCCGGCCGAGCGCGATCAGAAAAAGATGCTCGCGTTCGACATCCGTCAGCATCAAGGCGCGGGCGATGCGGTCGAGCACATCGGCCGACGGCGCGCCGCCGCGGCCCTGTTCGAGCCAGGTGTACCAAGTGGCGCTGACATGGGCGCGCTGCGCCACTTCTTCGCGGCGCAATCCGGGCGTCCGCCGCCGCTGCAGCGGCAAGCCGAACGCCGCCGGATCGAGCTTGGCGCGGCGATCTTTCAGATAGGTGCCAAGCCGGTTGTCGTTGGTGATGAGCGTGCTCATCCTGTTAGCCATTATACCTGTATATTGTCACTACTTTACCCTGATATCTGGAGCGCACAAATCACCTCCAAGTCAACTGTTCGGGTTCACCTCGGAGGATTGCTTGATGCGCGTTTTCATCACCGGCGCGAGCGGCTTTGTCGGCTCGGCCATCGTCAAAGAACTGATCGACGCGGGACACAAGGTTCTCGGCCTTGCCCGCTCGGACAAAGCTGCCGCGTCCGTCGCCGCTTTAGGCGCCGAGGTCCATCGCGGCGATATGGACGATCTGAACAGCCTGCGCCGCGGCACGGCTGCCGTGGACGGCGTGATCCACACCGCCTTCAACCACGACTTCTCCAAATTCAAAGAAAACTGCGAGAACGACCGGCAGGCGATCGAAGCGCTGGGGACTGCGCTCGAAGGCTCCGACCGGCCGCTCCTCGTCACGTCCGGGGTTGCGCTCCTTGCGTCGGGCCGCGCCGCGACCGAGGACGACGCGCCCGAGCCCCACTTTCCTCGCGTGTCGGAGGCGGCGGCGATCGCGCTCGCTGAACGCGGCGTGCGGGCCTCGACGGTCCGTCTGCCGCCGTCGACCCACGGCCATGGCGATCACGGCTTCGTGCCGACCCTGATCGGCATTGCGCGCGAGAAAGGCGTGTCGGCCTATGTGGGCGATGGACAAAATCGCTGGCCAGCCACCCACCGCGTTGATGCCGCCCGCGTCTACCGGCTGGCGCTGGAGCGTGGCGCCACAGTTGGTCCGTTTCATGCCGGCCCATTTCACGCGGTTGCCGAGGAAGGAATCCCGTTCAAGGAAATTGCCGCAGTGATCGGCCGCCGCCTGAACCTGCCCATCGTCGCCAAAACCAAGGAGGAAGCGGCTGACCATTTCGGCTGGTTCGCGATGTTCGCCGGCATGGACCTTCCGGCATCGAGCGTGCGGACCCGGAAGTTCCTGGGCTGGGAGCCGAAACAGCCCGGCCTGCTCGCCGATATCGACCATCCGAGCTATTTTGCGCGGTAAAAGAGGGGTTTCTTGACTTTTGGGGCTTCCTGACTAGGTTGGCGCGCAACACGCGAAAGGTTTTCCCCAAATGGCCAAGAACGTGACCATCAAGGTCAAGCTGGTTTCCTCTGCCGACACCGGCTTCTATTACGTGACGCGCAAGAACTCGCGCACCATGACGGACAAGCTCGTGAAGAAGAAATACGACCCCGTCGCCAAGAAGCACGTCGAGTTCCGCGAAGCCAAGATCAAGTGAATGAGATAAGGCACTGGATTTCCAGCGCTTGTAGCCGTCATGCCCGCGCTTGTCGCGGGCATCTACGTCTATGGACCTCGCCGACGTAAAAACGTGGATGGCCGGAACAAGTCCGGCCATGACGAGGACCTCAATTCGGGAAACTGGCTTCTAAGCGGCTTCGGGCACGACCCGGTTGCGGCCGTCGCGCTTGGCGCGATAGAGCGCTTCGTCGGCGCGCTTGAGGAGGTTCGCGGCGCTGTCTTCCTTGCCGCGCAGTCCCGCGATGCCGATCGAGATCGTCACCGGGATGTGGCGGGTGCCCTGGGCGATGGCGAACGGATCGGCAGCGATCCGCCGGCGCAGCCGCTCGGCGACCATGGCCGCCACCGCCATGTCGGTTTCCGGCATGACGATGACGAATTCCTCGCCGCCGTAACGGCAGGCGAGATCGATGCCGCGGATCGAACGCTTGATGCGGAGCGCAAAGTCGCGCAGCACGTCGTCGCCGGCATCGTGGCCGTGGGTGTCGTTGATCGCCTTGAAATAATCGATGTCGAGCACGAGCGCCGCGAGCGACTTGCCGCGCGCCGCCGCCTGCTCGATCAAGGTCGCCAGATGGCTTTCCATATAGCGGCGGTTGGACAGGCCGGTGAGCGCGTCCGTGATCGCCATTTCGATCGACATCTGGAAACTGTCGCGCAGCCGCTCGGTGTAGCGGCGCTTGCGCACTTGGGTGCGCACCCGCGCCAGGAGTTCGTTCTTGTCGACCGGGCGCAACAGATAATCGTTGACGCCGATCTCGAGCCCGCGCGCCATGCGTGCGGTGTTGTCCGGTTCGGTCACGGCGAGGATGGGCAGGTTGCGCGTGCGGTCGAGCGAGCGAAATTGGCTAGCGAGCCGCAACGCATCGAAGTTCTCAAGGCCGAGCGAGACGATGACCAGATCGTAGTTGCGGTCGGCGGCGTGAAACAGCGCCTGGTTCGGATCCGTCTCGACGTCGACCTCGTGCTCGGTCTTGAGTGTCGCGGCAATGCGCTCGTAAGAGGCCGGCCGGTCGTCGACAATGAGCACGGAACCATTGCGTCCGCTGTCGGACACCGCGTCGCGCTCCGGCGACTGGATGCCGATGTCGCGCGAGGTCAAAGCCCGCATGCGCAATTCGTCCGTTACCACTTTGAGGCGCGCCAGCGAGCGCACCCGCGGGATCAGCGCCATTTCCGGTATCGGCTTGGTCAGAAAATCGTCGGCGCCGGCTTCCAGTCCGCGCACGCGGTCGGACAATTGATCGAGCGCGGTCACCATCACCACCGGAATGTGCTGGGTCGCGGGATTGCTCTTGAGCCGCCGGCAGACTTCGAAACCATCCATGTCCGGCATCATCACGTCGAGCAGGACCAGATCGCATTCGGCGCGTTCGCAGATCGCCAGCGCCTCCTGCCCGCAGCTTGCCGTGACGACGTCGAAATATTCCGCCGTCAGCCGCGCTTCGAGCAGCCTCACATTCGCTGGCACATCGTCGACGACAAGGACGCGGGCGGTCATGGGCGGCCTCTCGGGCGGTCTCTGGTGCGATCCCTCGCCGTCCTCATGGCGTGCCGAGGAAATGACGGATGGTCTCGATGAATTTCGCCACCGAGATCGGTTTGGAGAGGTAGGCCTCGCAGCCACCCTCGCGGATGCGTTCTTCGTCGCCTTTCATGGCGAAGGCGGTGACGGCGACGACCGGAATCTTTTTCAGCTCCTGATCGTCCTTGAGCCACTTGGTCACTTCGAGGCCGGAAACTTCCGGAAGCTGGATGTCCATCAGGATCAGATCGGGGCGATGCTTGCGCGCCAGATCGAGCGCCTCGATGCCGTTGCGCGTGCCCACCGTGTCGTAACCGTGGGCTTCCAACAGGTCATGGAAGAGCTTCATATTGAGCTCGTTGTCTTCCACGATCAGGACGGTCTTAGCCATCCCTCATCTTCCTTCCCCAAAACTGGGACATGAGCCTCAAGCCCGCCGCGGGTGCCAAACGGGTGGCAAGGCGGCAGAATCGCTTTACGCCGCCTGCGGGCGGCGCCCCGCAAGCTAGTGTGGATATATTACGGAAAGGCAAATGGAACCCGATGAAGGCGCCAGTGACAGAATCCCGAGAAGCGGCAGAAACGCTTGCGATTCAGGCGCTTGCCTTCATCGCCGAGGAACCGGAGCGGCTCGGCGCCTTCCTCGCCGCGTCCGGCATCGGCCCGGACGCGATCCGCGACGCGGCGCGCGAGCCGGGCTTTCTTGGCGGCGTCCTCGACCATATGCTCGGCAACGAGAGTCTCTTGGTGGCCTTCGCCGACAGCGCGGGGCTTAATCCCGCAAGCATTGCGCGGGCGCGCCGGACCTTGGGCGGCAAGCAATGGGAGCGTGAGTTTCCCTAGAGCGTAGTTGTTTCAGATTGAATCGCTTGTCGCTCTAGGATTTGGATTGAGCATGATCTTTTCGGAAAACCGGTATCCACTTTTCCGGATCATGCTCTAGTCGTCCGGGCATGAAGGTTGGCCGTGAGCGAAAAAGGCTTTTGCCGCGACTGCCTCACCGATGCTTCGCCGCAGAGCCGGCGATGCAGCGCCTGCGGCTCGCCGCGACTGTTGCGCCATGACGAACTTGAAACGCTGTCGATTGCGCATGTCGATTGCGACGCCTTCTATGCCACGATCGAAAAACGCGACGACCCGTCCTTGGCCGCGGAGCCGCTCATTGTCGGCGGCGGCAAACGCGGCGTTGTCGCCACCGCCTGCTATATCGCGCGCACCTACGGCGTGAAATCGGCGATGCCGATGTTCGAGGCGCTGCGGCTATGCCCGCATGCCAAAGTCGTGCGGCCGAATATGGAGAAATACGCCAAGGCGGGGCGCGACGTGCGCGCGATGATGCAGGCGCTCACCCCGCTTGTCGAACCGCTGTCGATCGACGAGGCATTCCTCGATCTCACCGGCACCGCACGGCTGCACAATATGCCGCCGGCCAAGGCGCTGGCGCGCTTTGCCGGTGAGGTGGAAAAGAAGCTTCGCATCACCGTGTCGATCGGGCTCTCCTGCAACAAGTTTCTCGCCAAGGTCGCCTCCGATCTCGACAAGCCGCGCGGTTTTGCCGTGCTGGGACAGAACGAAGCCAAGGCCTTTCTTGCCGAGAAGCCGGTGGGCTTTATTTTTGGCGTCGGCAAAGTCAGCGCGGCGCGCTATGCGCGCGATGGCTTTCACCGCATCGCCGATCTGCAGCGCGCCGAAGAAATCGATCTGATGCGCCGCTACGGCGAAGAAGGCCGCCGCCTCTATCGCCTCGCCCACGGCGAGGACAGGCGCGAAGTTTCCGCCGACCGCGAGACCAAGAGCGTGTCGTCGGAGACGACATTCGAAACCGACATTTTCGATTTCCGTGCCCTGGAACTCATTCTGTGGAGTCTCACGGAAGAAGTCTCCACGCGGCTCAAGGCCAAGGAACTGTCCGGCGCGACGGTGACGCTGAAACTGAAGACCGCCGACTTCAAGATCCGCACCCGCGCCCGCTCGCTCGACGCGCCGACCCAGTTGGCCCAGCGCATTTTTGCCGCGGCCCGCAGCTTGCTCGAGCCCGAATGCGACGGCACGAAATTCCGCCTGCTCGGCGTCGGTGTGAGCGCGATCGACACTGCGGATCAGGCCGACCCCGGCGATCTCATCGACGGCCGTGCGGCGCAGGCCGAACATGCCGTCGACGATGTACGCGCGCGCTTCGGCGACGACGCGGTGGTGCGAGGCTTGGCGTTTGAGCGGCGGGAGAAGACGTAACAGTGGCCGGGTCTGTTAGTTAAGCCCGGGTCTGTTAAGTCATTGTCGTCGCAGGTGACTTTCTCCCGGAGCGGCCTTGAGCCATGATCTGTCAGATGTGCTAGTCTTTCGCTATTGGGTGAGAAGTAAACCGATACCCGCGCAAGCGGAACGTTCCGACGAAACGACGCGAGAGAATTGTCGGCAGAAATTGTCGGAGGTGTTGCTTTGATCCGTAAGCGTTGCCGCAAGCAGTTGAAAGCCGCTCTCGTCGCCGGCGCCGTGTCCCTCGCGGCGAGCGCGGCAGCGCCCGGCTTGGCGCACGCCCAAGGTTTTTTCGATTTTCTCTTCGGCGGACCGCAACAACCGGCGTCACCACCGCCGAGCGCCAATTATCCGCCGCCGCCGCCCGCGGGCGTCGGCCGGATAGCACCCGCCGCGCTCAACCAAGAGCGGGTCACCGGGGGTGGGGAGAGCACCGGTCACGGGGTCGCGTTTTGCGTACGGCTGTGCGACGGCCAGCATTTTCCGATGGAGAAGATGGCCAACGCAACGCCTGCGGATACCTGCCGGGCGATCTGCCCGCACGCCACCACCAAGGTGTTTTTCGGCAGCGAAATTGGCGGCGCCGTGGCCCAAGACGGCCAGCAATATACGGCGCTGCCGACCGCGTTCGTTTACCGCAAGCAATTGGTGGCCAATTGCACCTGTAACGGTACGGATTCGCTCGGGCTTGCTTCGTTCGACGTGAAAACCGATCCAACCTTGCGACCGGGCGACATCGTTTCGACGGGAGACGGGCTGTTGTCCTATACCGGGAAATCCGGCTCGGGCGCGGCGTTTGCGCCGCTCAATCCGGCAAGTCTTCCCGTCGACATCGGCGCGCCGCAGGCGCAGTCCCCGGCAAGCTCGCCGCCCCCTGCCGAAGCGCAGTCCGGCACGCCGGTGCAGCAGAACAATATGCAACAGACCAATGTCCCGCAGGTGAAGCCGCGCGCTCCGAACGCGCCGCTCGTCGCGAACCCTCATCCCCAAAACCGCCCGCCGCAATAGGAGCGGCGGACAATCACGAGCAGAGCTTCAGGGCTTCATGGACAGGGCTTCGCGTCCTTGATCTCGAGCGAGGTCAGCTTCCCGGTGACGATGAAGTCGTTGTAGTCGAGGGTGAGCGCGCGCGAGATGCCGTTCTCGTAAAGCTCGAAACCGATCGAATAGGCCGGCGTCTGTTCGCTGGTATTGTCGGCCTTTTTCCTCTCGAAATAGCTGATGGTCACCGGCCAGCGCGGCACGGATGCGAGCTTGGGCTCGCCGGCCGCGGCGTCATCGTGTTTGCGTTGATCGGGCGCAAGTTTCTGGCCGATCACGGTCAGCGTGTTGAACACCTTTTCGCCGGTCTCGGAGCCGTCATAGACCGGGAAATTGAGAATGTTCTTGCCGTCATGCGCGGCGTCGATCACGCGCACCATGTGCTCGGTCGGAAACACGACGCCGGGGGCGAGGTCGAATTTTTTCGGCTCGGGCTTTTCCAGCGCCACGGCGGTCTTGTCCGGATCGTGCTCGGCATGGCCGTCGACGGTGCCGGACAGGCTGTCGCCGATATAATTCTCCGAACTGAATTTGAACTTCTTGGCATCGGCGCCTTCCCAGGTGGTCGAGCGCAGATCACTGGTCGAGGTCTTGCCCTCGCCGGTGTCGAGCACGGAAACCTGGCGGAATTCGAGCGAATAGCCGTCGCAGGCATTGCCGTCGAAATCGTAGAGGATGCGGCCGCTGACGCTTGCGATCTGCGCATTGCTGCGCACGTCGCCGAGCGACAAATCGTAGATCGCGCGATGCGGAATCAGCGGCACCCGGGTGATCGGCGCGATCGGCGCGTCCTGCGACCAGGCGGCCGGCGCGGGAGCAAACAGAAGACAACTGACGGCGAAAATGCGTGCGGCGAACCTGTGGTCGACAACCATGAACCAATCTCATCCATGCGCTCTGGAGATGGCCGCCCGGCTGCCCCTCCCATTTGATGTAGTTCTATGATGCTGGAATTGCGGCGAAGATAGGCAGCTTGGCCGGTTCGGGCAACCGCCGTTCCGGACGTGCTTGCACGGCCCCCACCGATCGGCGAAGAAGGCCTGGACGACGGCGCAATTTGTCAGACAGTGCATGTGGAGGCGTTTATGACCGGGATCGCGGACAAGAAGTTGCAGGAGCTCGGCATAGTGCTGCAGGAGCCACGGGCGCCGATGGCCAATTACGTGCCGTTCGTGCGCAGTGGTAACATGCTGACGGTTTCCGGTCAGGTTTGCATCGACGGCGCCGGCCAAGTCGTCGCCAAGGGCCAACTCGGCGCCGAGGTCTCGATCGAGGACGGACAGAAGGCAGCGCGCGTCTGCGCCATCAATCTTCTCGCGCAAGTGAAGGCCGCGATCGGCGACCTCGACAAAGTCGTGCGCGTCGTGCGGCTCGGCGGCTTTGTCAATTCGGCGCCGCATTTCCCCGATGGGCCCAAAGTCATGAACGGCGCCTCCGATCTCATGGTTGCGGTGTTCGGCGACAAAGGCCGGCACGCGCGCTCGACCGTCGGCGTCGCCGCGCTGCCGGCGGACGCCGCCATCGAGGTCGAGGGCCTGTTCGAAGTCTCCTGAAGAGTGTCACAAATTTTGTCGCTCGATTGGCTCACCGCCCGCCCTGTCGCCCATCGCGGCCTGCATGATGCCGCAAACGGCGCGATCGAAAACACGGCCGGCGCATTCCGGGCCGCGATCGAAGCCGGCTATGCCATCGAGACCGATGTGCAGGTCAGTGCCGACGGCGAAGCCATGGTGCACCATGACGATGCGCTCGGCCGCCTCACCGAAGGCGAAGGCCCGCTGGACAGTTTCAGCGCTGCCGTGCTCAAGCGCGTGCCGTTCCGCGGCAGCGGCGAGCACATGATGACGCTCGGCGAATTGTGCGATCTGGTCGCCGGGCGGGTAACGCTCCTGGTCGAACTCAAGGGCCGCTTCGATGGTGACGAACGGCTCGCCGCACGCGTCGCCGACGTACTGTCGCGCTATGGCGGCCCGGTCGCCGGCATGTCCTTCGACCTGCGCCAGGTCATGCAACTGCGGCAAAAAGCGCCCGGCATCGTGCGCGGCATGACGGCGGCGGAATACTGCCCGAATTCCTATCGAGACTTGCTCCCGGCCGGCGCCCGACGTGGGCTGGGCTATGTCCGGGCGGGGCTTCAGGCCAAGCCGCAATTCCTCGCCTACGGGGTCGGCGGCCTGCCGGGACTGCTGCCAACCTTCATGCGGCGCATTATGTGCATGCCGGTTCTGACATGGACGGTGCGGACACAGGCCGAGCGGCAAACCGCCGCCCACTACGCCGACCAGATGATTTTCGAGGGTTTTAGGCCGTGAGAATTGGGACATGAGCCCGGCGCGGAAGGAGACGAAAGACAAGGCGGATCAACCCGACCGCGCTGTCGAACTGCGCATGAGCGCGGTCGACAGCATCGCGGAGGTCAGCAAGGCCGACTGGGACGCCTGCGCCAATCCGAATCGCAATCCGAATCGTGCGGTTGAGGCGGAGTCTGAGACAAGTGCAGTGCCCTGCCCGCCTGGCCAAGATCTCAGTCCCGAGACCGCCTACAACCCGTTTGTTTCGCACGATTTTCTGTCGGCGCTTGAAGCGTCGAAATCGGTCGGCGGCCGGACCGGCTGGCATGTTCAACATGTTCTAGCCAAAACTTCCGACGGCACTTTAGTGGCTGCGGCGCCGGCCTATCTCAAGAGTCATTCGCGCGGTGAATATGTGTTCGATGCCGGCTGGGCCGAGGCCTATGACCGCGCCGGTGGCAGCTATTACCCGAAGCTGCAGGTCTCCGTGCCGTTCACGCCGGCGACCGGCCCTCGCCTCTTGGTGCGCGACGGCTTGCCGGCGCCGGCGGTGCGGCGCGCGCTGGCCCAAGGGCTCACGCAATTCTGCGGCGTCGCCGGCGCGTCCGGCGTGCACGTCACCTTTGCCACCGAGGCGGAATATCGGCTCCTCGGCGAACTCGGCTATCTGCAGCGCACCGATCAGCAGTTTCACTGGGAGAACCAGAATTTCGCGAGCTTCGATGATTTCCTGTCAGCGCTTGCCTCGCGCAAGCGCAAGACGCTGCGCCGCGAACGGCAGGAGGCGCTGTCGAACGACGTCACCGTGCATTGGCTCACCGGCAGCGATCTCACCGAAGACATCTGGGACGCGTTTTTTGAGTTCTACATGGAGACCGGCTCGCGCAAATGGGGCCGGCCCTATTTGACGCGCGAATTCTATTCGCTGGTCGGCGAGAAGATGCGGGACCGCATTTTGCTGGTGATGGCAAAGCGCGCCGGACGCTGGATCGCGGGCGCGATCAATTTCATCGGCTCGCACACTTTGTTCGGCCGCCACTGGGGCGCCATCGAGCATCACCCGTTCCTGCATTTCGAACTGTGCTACTATCAGGCCATCGATTACGCGATCGCGCATAAAATGCAGCGCGTCGAGGCCGGCGCCCAAGGCGAGCACAAGATTTCGCGCGGCTACATGCCGACGACGACATTCTCGGCGCATCACATCGCCGATCCCGGCCTGCGCCGCGCCATCGCCGACTATCTGGTGCGCGAACGCGCCTATGTCGCGGCCGCCGGCCAAGAGCTTTCGGAACTGGCGCCGTTCCGCAAGGATTTGGCCGCGGAGACGGAGTGACGTTTGATAGAGCATGATCTTTTTCCGGATCATGCTCAAAAATCGCTTTGCGACGTGTCATTTAGCAGCCGCGGAGAGTGCGATGCCGAGCTACGACCCCAACAATGTCTTTGCCAAAATCCTGCGCGGCGAATTTTCGGCGTACAAAGTCTATGAGGACGACAAGGTTCTCGCCTTTCTCGACATCATGCCGCAGGCGCCCGGCCATACTTTGGTGGTGCCGAAAGCCGCCGCGCGCAATTTCCTCGATGCCGAGCCGGACGATCTCGCTTATCTCATCAAGGTCACGCAGAAGATCGCGAAGACGGCGAATTCGGTTTTCGCCGCCGACGGCATCAACATTTTTCAATTCAACGAGCCGGCCGCGGGGCAGACGGTGTTCCATCTGCATTTCCACATCATCCCACGCAAGGAAGGCGTGCCGTTGAAACCGCCTGCGAGCGTGAAGGAAGATCCGGCGGTCTTGGCCGACCAAGCGGCGCGGCTTGCGGCGGCGCTGAAAGGATAATCTTGGTCATTCGGGAGCGGCGCGAAGCCAGGAGCCCGGAATCCATAGCTCCGGCACAGGCGTTATGGATTGTGCGTCGGCCGACTAACCCGGCCGGCCCCGCGACACGCGTTCGATCTCGGCACGGACCATGCGCTCGACCATGCCGGGCAGATTGTCGTCGAGCCACGACTTCAACATCGGGCGCAGCATCTCGCGCACCAGGTCTTCGAGCGTACGGGCGTTTTGCGACAGCACGGTCTGCGCGAGCGCATTGAAGGCCGAGTCGACGGCGGCGCTGGTCGCGCCGGAAATGAGCCGGCCCTGGTCGTCGTGCAGACGCGGCGCCGACGGCGGGAATGATGCATAAGACGGCATGTCGGGCGGCGACGGTGGCGGCAGCTCGGTCGACTCTTGTGCCTCGTCGAAACCGACATCGGAACTGCCGTCAATGGTCCGGAACTGCGGCACCGGCGGCGACGAATCGAGCGCCGCCGCCATCGATTCGGTGAGATCGAGAATGTCGGCGGATTGATCCGCCACTGTCTCCTGGCGAAACGCAACCGGCTCCTCGACGACCGGAGGTGGCGGCGGCGGCGGTTCAAATTCGATTCGCGGCGCCGGAGGTGGCGGCGCGGGAGGCGGTGGTGGCGGCGGCGCGGCGAAGACGTCCGGAATCTCCTGCAGCGGCGGCAGAGGCGGTAGTGGCGGTGCTTCGGGGCGCGGCGCATCCGGCGGACGCTGCGCCGTTTTGCTCGCATCGTCGTCGGCGATAATGCGGCGAATGGAGGCGAGAATCTCCTCCATCGACGGTTCTTGCGACCTCGCCGGCTGATTCATGCACGCCCTCGCCAGGATTTCCTACGCGCCATTGCCCATACGCGCGACCGCCCCGAGCCTCCCCCTCAGACACCCGATTCCGGCGAATCACGCGAATGCAACTATGCAATGTTGGCGGTGAGTATGTCATGACGAAAGTCGAACGCAAGGCGCGGCAAAGCGCGGTCCTGTGGACACAGAACCCAGCTGCGCCGACGCTGTCTCAAGATAGAACAAACAAGGAGTATGGGCGCGGCCTATCTGCCGTCGGGAGTACGCACGCCGACCCAGGCGTCGCGGATCTGCTGAAAATGGATCTGCGGATCGTAGATGGTGACGTCGAGCCCGAGCCGCTGCATCGATAGCGCGCCGACGGCCGCCAGCAGCGTGTAGGACGCCACCACGCGATCGTGCTGCGCCTGCACCAGCGCCACGCGCGCATTGACCAGTTCTTGCTGCGCGTTCAACACGTCGAGCGTAGTGCGCTGGCCGACGCGCGCCTCTTCGCGCACGCCGTTGAGCGCGATCTCGGCGGCGTTGACTTGCGCGGTGGTCGCTTCGATCTGCGCCTTGGCCGCGTCGAGCTGGCCCCAGCTCTGCACCACGGTCTCACGCGCCTGATCGCGATTGACGTCGAGCGTCAGGCGTTGCGTGCCGAGCGTCTCCTTGGCCTGGCGGATGACCGAATATTCGGCGCCGCCCTGATACAGCGGAACGGTCAGGGTCCCGATCACCGAAGCGGTCGTCTGCTTGTTGACGTTGTAGAGCGGATCCCATGCCTTCTGCACCGAGGCCTGGACGCCGAGATTGGGATAGAGATTGCCCTCGTTGACCTTCACCTGAAGCTCGGCGATGTCGACGCCGTACATCGCGGCCAGCACCGCGGGGTTTTGCGCCTCGCCTTGGGAGATCGCTCCGGGCAGCGTCGGCGGCGACAGCCGATCGACCGGCGTGCCGGGCGCGAGATGCCCAGGATCGACGCCGATAATACGGCGATACTGCGCTTGCGACGTCACATATTGCGACTGCGCGGCGAGCAATTGCGAGCGGCCGGCGGCGAGCCGCGATTCGGCCTGGGCGACGTCGGTGCGCGTCACCTCGCCGACATTGAAGCGGTCGCGGGTCTGTTTGAGCTGTTCGGTCAACACCTCGACGTTGCTGCGCTGCAGATCGAGGGTCGCGCCGTCGCGCAACAGATCCATATACGCGGTCGCGGCGTCGAGCAGCACTTGCTGTTCGGTGACGCGCAGCGTCTCGCGCGCGCCCATCACCTGGCTTTCCGCCTGGCGGGTTTTGTTGGCGGTCTGATTGCCGTTGTAGAGCGTCTGCGTCGCGGTGACACCGATGCTGCGCGAGCCGAAATCGTCGGAAACGTTGGACCAGTTCGTGGTGTTGGGAAACACCGTCTGGTTGGTCAGGTGCGACTGCGTGTTCGTGTAGTTATAGCCGCCGGTCGCCGTGGCGCTGATCTTCGGCCGATAACCGGACAGCGCCTGAGGCACGTTCTCGTCGGTCGCGCGCAATGTGGCGCGCTGGGCGTTGAGCGACGGATTGTTCTGGTAGGCCTGGACCAACGCCCATTCGATGGTGTCGGCGAAAGCCAAGCTGCATCCGCCAAAAAGCATGGTGGTGCCGATCACAGCGAGGCCAGCCGCGCTTGCAATACTTGCCGGCAGTCTTCGTCCACTCATGACGCAGACAGCTCCCCACCCCTGTTCCACCAGCCCCCAGTGGACACTTGCTCAGCACGCACACCAAAAACGCCCCGGCCCAGCCCGCCAGGGAACTTTGAACATAAACCTATGCTGCCTGCGGCATGGGCGAAACCCTGGGCATGGGGGTCAAGTGCAGAAATTCAGGCGATGGCACATAAGGGCCACAGGTACGAAATGTTGCGGATTTACGGGGCTAAGTCGTACGCGGCAGAGTGGCCTTAATATGGCCGGCACCGCGCATCCACCGGGGGTTGCCGAACCGGCGCCGGGCTTAACCGAAAAATCAGAAAACGAAAGCAGGTGGCGCGACGAATCCGGGCAGAATCAGCGCCGCGGCATCGAAGATCGGGCGACCGACGAGCCGGCCTTCAGCCGGGCGATACAGCATGGCCTTGCCGGCGGGACCGGAGCTGAAAAGACAGGCCAGTTTTCCGTCCGGCTTCAACTGGCCGGCAAGAGAATCCGGCGTGATCTCGGTTGCGCCATTGAGCAGAATGAAATCGTAAGGCCCCGATGCCGGCCACCCCGCAGTCAACGGGCCGGTGACGACGGTGACATTGCTGGCGCCGCCTGCGGCCGCCAAGGCCTGTTTGGCCAGCGCCGCGAGCGAAGCGTCCTGTTCCAGCGCGACCACCGAGCCGGCAAGCCGCGATAGGATGGCCGAGGAATAGCCGGTGCCGCAGCCGACATCGAGCACGCGATCGTTGGGGCCGAGTTGCGCCGCCTGAATGAGCTTGGCGAGAACCATCGGCTTGAGCAGCGCGCGGCCGTCACCGATCGGAACATCGGCATCGAGATAGGCCCGTCCGGCGAGCGCCGACGGCACGAACAGCTCGCGCGGGACCGCGAGCATGGCCTCGATCAGATCGGGATTGGTGACGTCGGCGGTGCGAACCTGGCAGTCCACCATCATTCGGCGTGCCGCGGCGGTGTCGAACATCTGTGAAGTCCCCGATCTGCGCGAATTCCGGCTTCCCGGTTTTTGCGATAGCACCGGTGAAAACGCAAGCGCCGGACCGCCGGCAGCCCGCCGTGTTTTTGCCCGACTGTAGCCGCGTCAACGCCAAGCGCTCCTGGCGCGGCAAATCGGCCTATCCGCCCGATATTTGCTGCCTTGAAGCCGCAGGGGTTAAGGGCATGGGTTACGGGCATGGATCACAGGCATTGCTTGCGTATAGGCATTGCTTAATGGATTTGGTGCAGATACCCATGCCGCTCTCAAATGCGTAAGTTGCTGCCCAGGATGGCCACGTGGCGGAGTGGTTACGCAACGGTCTGCAAAACCGTGTACCCCGGTTCAATTCCGGGCGTGGCCTCCAGCCTTCGCAATTGCAGCGAAGCTGCCGCGCCGTAGCCTTCTTCAGGCGGAGGCGGGCCCTCACGCATGCTACGGCTCAGCATGCCAGCCCCAGGTGACGCCGCCTCGGCGAAATGACGGCGAGTCCAGCGGAAATTTAGGGCTTTTCGCGCTTTCAATGCCGGGCCGGCTTTGTTATATGCGCCCACACGCACACGAGCAGGCTATTCCCCGGTAGCTCAGTGGTAGAGCAACCGGCTGTTAACCGGTTGGTCGCTGGTTCGAATCCGGCCCGGGGAGCCAGTGTGTATTGAGTTGTTTGGGTTCTTTTAGCGTTATGC
Organism: uncultured Alphaproteobacteria bacterium; assembly: GCA_963746715.1. Taxonomy (GTDB): domain Bacteria; phylum Pseudomonadota; class Alphaproteobacteria; order Rhizobiales; family Xanthobacteraceae; genus BOG-931. The sequence goes on from CAVVCW010000022.1 coordinate 74,583, forward strand.
GGCGCTTACCCACGACGCTATTCCCGATCAAAAACTTAGCAGCTTACGTGAGCGCGTTGAGCGATGGGGTGCCGAACGATGGGCACGCGCGCGAGCGAAATGGACCACGTTCTTCATCCTTGGGATTCTTCGCGCGAGCGTTATCGCACTCGCCATATGGATGGTCGCGCCAGTGCTGTTGCAGCATTTCGCGTCGCCGCTCGATTAGGCTCGCTGGACTGCGAACGGCAGTGCCAACGCCGTGTTCTTGACGTTGCCGCCAGCTTTGCCGACGGGCCAAATGAGTTACGAGTGAATCGCGAGATCATCTTACTGAGCCGGTAAAGCGAGCTCGTATCCAGCCGTGCGCATGCACTCCGAGAAGAGCAAAAATAACTTGAACTCGGGCGAGCCCGCGCCGACGGGACCGGTGTTCCCATTGTTTTCACACTTCGCCTTGTCTTGTGCGAGTTCTTGGTCGCTCACCGGAGCGGGATGATGCTGCCACGTGGCGGATGCGGCCGGCGCCGCGTCGGCCGTCGCCAGCTTGGCGGGCGGTTGGCCGGATTGGTCCGCCTGCAAGTACCAGCATTGGCGCTGTGTCGTCCGGTCCGTGCGATAGTACCAGTGGCCTCTCTCCGGCGCGGAAAGTTTTGGCGCAGTAAGACAATCATCCGCGCGCGCAGTATTCGTCGGCGCTCCGATGCCGGCGCCCGATGCGAACAGCGCAACGACAATCGCGGTCATCCCGATAGGACTGGAAATTCGTCGCGGCATGATCGACTCCACCAGACTGGGCGCGCAATGTTTGCAAAGAACGCGACTGCAAGATCGTCAAAGTCCGGCCAAACGGACATTTGATTGCGATCAGATTGCGATGCGGGAACCGTGTAAGCGCTCGACGGAAAATCACGAGCCTATTTGCTGCTCTATGACGCTGTCCCCCTTATTGGTAACCTCGCTGAAGAGTTTGAAACCGATCGGGGAGTGACGATCTATGCCACGGGGCTTCGTTGTCCTCGTCAGAAGCGCCGGCGGGTACAAGGGGTCGACTTATGTCGTCGCGGTTCCCGAGCGGGAGACAGCCATCGCGATGGTCAAAAGACTGTATGGTTCTAGTGCGGATTTCTTTGCCTCACCCGTGGCCGCAATCGACATCGAGCAAATGGGTTTGTCGTTAGGCGAAGTGGTTGAGTGGCACTAGGTCAGCCGCAACTGCGCACGGCCTCTCTCACCTGTGGCCGCGGGCGCCCCTGGACGGCTGGTAGGTGTCATTGCGAATGCAAAACCCGCCAATACCGCTGACGTTTGCCTGGCACTGCTCATAAGTCGAGAAGCCGCAGTTCATCGAGCCACCCATCGCACCGGTGTACTGGGAGCACCAGGGATAATTTTGCGCATGGGCGGCCGTGCCGGTTAGGCCAACCAGTGTCGCGATTCCAAACATGAGCGCGATCTTCTTGGCGGCGTTTGATCGACGGGCGGTCGAGAATTTAGCGATCATAGCAATCACCATGTTCCTGGAACATCGATAGAGCACACAAACAATATCGCCATCCGACAATTTCCGGTGTGACCGGGAGCACAAATAGTCCGTTCCCGGCGACGCAGCCGTGTAACGGTGGCCCCAGATGGTGATGATCTTGGAAAACATCGAGTGCCGATGCAGCTAATCGGCAATTTCTCTACCCTGGGCGGCAAATCCGCGCCGCTCGTCGAGCGCACCTACCGGCAGCCAGAACCGAAAGACGACCAGCTTTTGATCGACCATTTCCAAAATTCTTCAGGGGAGATCGGGTCAATTCCGTAGGATTGGTTGGCCGACGCCACGTCTTGTCCGGCGCCACGCGAAGCCATCACCATGACCCGGCAGCCGGTCATGCCGGATTGACCCGTACCGAAACTGTCCCACACGTATGTCGTCTCCACCGCGCTGGTAGCAAAGTGACTCGATGGTGGACCGAAACGGTCGACGACCCCCGACACCGGTTGGCCGACATAGGGATCAAGCATACTTCCCACCTGCTGAGGATGCAGTGACGAACAGCCGGCGACTGCGATACAGATGAGGAATGCTAGCAAGCGCACGCGAGATTTCCGAATAAAGGACGCATCTTTCCGCCAGAGGAATTATCGCCCTCGGATGTGCGCGGGGCAAGCGGACGCCCCCCGCCTAGCGCGATCAGGCCGCAATTCTTGACAGTGCCGCAGCGACGTTGCCACAGTATTACATTGCGTGCCGGGATCGTTGGTCATTTCGAACCGAGACAGAAATGGTGAGTTTACCGCGTGTCGTCGTGTTCTATCGCGCTTGGGTCCGAGTTTGGGTCCTCACCTTTCTGCTTGTCGGGTGCACGTCGGCAGCCGAAATCGAAAAGCAGCAGGCAGCGGCCGACGACGCCAAATGTCTTTCCGACGGGACCCGCAAAGGCGATCAGGCGTACACCGCCTGTCGTGCGCAGCTCGAGAACGCGCGTTTGGCGGCAGCGTCGGCGCACATGCCCAGTCCGATCCAAAACCGACCGCTATTTCATCCGGGTCAATAACGGCGGGCATCCGACGCCGCACACGCTGCAGACAGTACGGCAGCGTGCGGGTGTGGAATATCGGCCGCGGCAGCGATCGACGTTTTGCCTTTTCAATAGCAAGCGCCGTTGCACCAGTCCGCCCACGAACTGGATGCCAAGCCGATCGTCAAAACAGCGAGGATCGCCGCGACGAGCATCGCGTATGCGACAGGCTTGAGCTTTTTGCCCGCCATGATGTACCTCAAACGTTTTCCGGGTTAGCGACCATCCTGTGTCGGAGGATTGGGCGACCCCCGCCAGGACCTTTTCGTACCTACGTGGCGCGCCGCGTGTCCGCAATGCGGATCACGCGTAAGTGTCCCTGAAGGCGCGTTCCAGCGCGGCTCTAGCGCTTCGATGCCGGGTCAATAAAATTGCCCGCAAATCTTTGACGATCGTTTCATCGTCGAATCCTAAAACCGGGACGAAATTCAGGGCCGCGGTGTTTCGCGTGAGGAAGTCCTTTCCCTGGGGACAATTGCAGATGCGAAAAAACAAAAAACCCAAAACGCAACGTAAGGCCGTCCGGACTCGTATCTTCGACAAGCGCTTTGTTGTGACGGCGTGCGCGACGGCGGCCGTTTTGTGCGGGATTGTTTATTTCCGAAGCGCGCTGCCCGCGTTGAGTTTGTCGTCGGCGGACTCGCACCAGACGGCGCACAACGTACCGGCGGGTTCGATCCTCATACCCTACGGAAACGGCGACTGCCGCCTGAAAGCGATCGACAACACGACCGGGCAGATTCAGGATGATGGCCTCATGGATTGCGCGGATGCGGCAGACCAGAACACCGTAGCGTGGAAGCCGCTGGCGAACGTGCAAAAGGCGACCGAAATCCGGAAGTCGTTTCGACACGAATAGGTCGCATAGCCAAAGGCTTACCGGCGCGTCTTCACGCGCACCCTCACCCCACAACGCCATGAAATTTGCGGGCATAGGCCGGCGTGATCTTGCCGTCGCGCAGATCCTCGCGGACCAGATCGGGCGCGCGCGTCGCCGGATCGCCGAAGCCGCCACCGCCGGCTTGTTCATGCACGATGAGCGCGCCGTGCTTGACCGACATCGTCACCTTGGCCGGGATCGCCTGCACCTCGCCGTCGATCTCGATCGTGTTGCGCGACGGGCCGCCTTCGTGCCCTCCGCTTAGCCCGTAGGGCCGGAATGCGACGCGGTCGGAGCGCAATTGCAACAGTGCTTCCGGCGCGAGGATGCGATAGCTGCGCCTGATGCCGACACCGCCGCGGAAGCGGCCGGCGCCGCAGCTGTCGGGGACGAAGGCATAATCCTCGACGCGGACCGGGTGCTCGGACTCGAGAACCTCGACCGGCATGTTGGACAAATTCTGCGAGGCATTGGTGATGGCTTCGACGCCGTCTTTGTCGGGACGACCGCCCCACGCGCCGCACAGCATATCGACGATAATGAAAGGCTTGCGGTTGCCGCGCAGCCCGCTGATGCAGATCACGCTGTTGCCGCCCTCGCCCGCCGCCGGCACGCGCTCCGGCACGATCTGCGCCAGCGCGCCAAGCATCGCATCGAACACGCGATACCCGGTGAGCGCGCGGGCGGCGCAGGCTGCCGGCATCTGCGGATTGAGCACGGAGGCCTCGGGCGCCACCACGTCGATGCAGCGGAACAGGCCGACATTATTAGGAATGTCCCGCGCCAAGACGCAGCGCACGCTGAGATAAGTGAGCGAATGGGTGAAGCTCAATGTCGAATTGAGCGCGCCCTTCACCTGCGGCGAACTGCCGGTGTAATCGACCTGCAGCGTGCCGTCCGGCCGCACCGTGATCGCAACCACGATCGGGATCGGCGTGTCGGAAAAGCCGTCGCTGTCGATATAGTCGGTGAAGCGATAGGTCCCCGCCGGCCACTTGAGGATTTCATCGCGAACGCGGCGCTCGGTATAATCGAGCAGCTCCGCCATGTAGGCGGCGAGCCTCGCACTGCCGTAGCGTTGCACCAGGCGCAGCAGGCCCTGCTTGCCGACTTGCGCCGCGGCGAATTGCGCGGACAGATCGCCCCAGACCCGCTCGGGCACGCGCACATTTATCTTGATCAGCGCTTCCAGCGTTTTGTTCAAGACCCCGCGGCTATAGAGTTTCAGCGGCGGGATGCGCAGACCTTCCTGAAAGATTTCCGTGGAATTGCTGGCGTTCGAGCCGGGCACGCGACCGCCGACGTCGGTGTGATGGCAGATGACGACGGCGAAGGCGCAGCGTTGGCCATCGTGGAAGATCGGCATGAACATGAAAATGTCAGGCAGGTGCATGCCGCCGTGATAGGGATCGTTCATGATGACGACATCGCCGTCATGCAGGTCGCCGCCGAACGCGCCGAGCACGGCCGCCATGGCTTCGGGCACCGCGCCGAGATGCTGGGCGATGGTCTTGGCCTGCGCCACCATCTCCCCGTCGGCCGTACACAGAGCGGCGGAGAAATCCATCACGTCCTTGACGATTTCCGAGCGCGCAATGCGGATCACGGTATAGGCCATGTCGTCGGCAATGGAATCGAGGCCGCTTTTGACGACGGCGAAGGTGATCGGGTCGATCTTCGCGGCTTGGGTCATGTCTTGCCTCAAGGCTCGGCTCCGAATTCGATCACCACATTGCCGATGCGATCGCGATGCACCGCAGCGCCCGCGGGCACCACGATCGTGGCGTCGAATTCCTCGATCACCAACGGGCCGGCGGCCGGCGCCGGCGCCAGATCGGCGCGGCTCACGACCGGCACGGACACCGCCGGCTCGCCGCGCTCGAACACGATCGCGCGCTGCTTGTCGCTCTTTGCCGCCGCCTGCGCCTCGATCTGAATGGCGCTGAAATCGAGCCGCCGCTCGCGCAAGCCCCGCGCGGTCAATCTGATCTTGACGAGCTCGATCGGGCTTTCGTCGCGATAGCCGTAGGTCTTGAGATACTCGGCCAAAAAGCCGTCGCGCAGCGCGGCGACGCTGTCGCCGGCATCCTTGAACGCAATCGTCAGTTCGCTGGCCTGGCCCTCGTGGCGCAGATCGGCCTCCCAATCGAGCGCGATGCGCCCGTCGGCATAGCCGTCGCGGCGGAGCAGCGCCGTCAGTTCGCCGGCAAGTTCGGCCATCACGGCGCGAAGCTCCAACACCGTCATATCGGCAAGCGCACGCGACAACATGCGCACGCTCGAATGCGCGAGGTCGGTCGACAACATGCCGACGGCGCTGAACACGCCGGACAACGCCGGCACGATGACGCGGCCGATACCGAGCTGGCGCGCCACATCGAGCGCATGGATGCCGCCGTTGCCGCCCATGGCGACCACGGTGAAATCGCGCGGATCGAGACCGCGTTCGACGCTCACGGCGCGGATGGCGCGCGCCATTGCGGAGTTGGCGACGGCGCGGATGCCGTGCGCGGCGTCCTCAACTGAAATACCGAGCGGCTGCGCGACGTGCTCGCGAATGGCGCGTTCGCTCAGGCTGCGATCAATCGCGAGCCGACCGCCGGCCAAGGCGAGCGGATTGATGAAGCCGAGAAGCACATTGGCGTCTGTCACCGTCGGCCGCGCATTGCCCAATCCGTAGCAGGCCGGTCCCGGATTGGCACCCGCCGATTCCGGCCCGACTTTCAGCAACCCGCCGGCGTCGACACCGGCGAGAGAACCTCCGCCCGCGCCCACCTCGGCAAGATCGATGGCCGGCACTTTGAGCATATAGCCGCCGGCTTTAATGAAGCGGCTCGACGTCGACATGCCGTCGCGAAATTCATATTCCGACGTCATGCTCGGGCGGCCGTTTTCGACGATGACCGCCTTGGCCGTGGTGCCGCCCATGTCGAAGACAATGAGATTTGGCAAGTCGAGCGCTTGCCCGAGCCGCACGCCGCCGATGACGCCGCCCGCCGGGCCGGACGCCACCACCATCACCGGCTTTTCGGCGGCGCCGCGCGCGGTGAGCATGCCGCCGTTCGAGGTCATGACCATGATCGGGGCTGAAACGCCGATGCGGTGCAAGCCGATCTCGAGCCGGTCGAGATAGTCGCGCATGGCGGACAGCAGATAAGCGTTCACCACCGTGGTCGAGGTGCGCTCATATTCCTTGATCTCCGGCAGCACGGCGTAGGATGCAGATACCGGCAGATCGGGATGGCGGCTTTTGATGAACGCCTCCGCCTGCCGCTCATGCGCGGCGTTGCGGTAGCTGTTGATGAAACAGATGGCGACGGCTTCGATGCCGTCGGATACGAGCTGCTCGACGGCGCGCTCGAGGCTTGGTTCGTCGAGCGGCTTGACCACGCTGCCGTCGGCGGCGATGCGCTCGTCGATCTCGACGCGGTGGCGGCGCGGCACCAGCGGCGTGGGCTTGCTCCAGGTGAGGTCGAACATTTCCGGCATGCGGATGCGGCCGATCTCGAGCACGTCGCGAAAGCCGCGGGTGGTGATGAGGCCGGTCTTGGCGCCGCTCTTTTGCAGGATCGTGTTGGAGCCGACGGTCGTGCCGTGCAGGATCTCGACCACATCGCCCGGCGCGATGCGAAGCTCACGCAACAGCGCGAGCAATCCGTCGACGACCGCGCGGCTCGGATCGTCGGGCGTCGTCGAAACCTTGCTCTCCGACAAGACGCCGTCCGGCGACATCAGGACGATGTCGGTGAAGGTGCCGCCGATATCCACGGCGACCCGCACACCCGCCTGACTGACTTCGCGCCCCATTCCGACGAATTCCACCCGGCATTGCGTTCGCACCGGGTGACGGTGGCGGACGCGGCGGAGACCGTCAAGCGCGAGCGCTTCACGCCGAGCTCGCGTCGGAATTGACGAGCCGGCGATCAAGCCGGCTGGAAATTCACGCTCTGCAAGAGCTTCTTCGCGCGCACGATCTCGGCCGCGATAAACGTCTTGGTCTGATCGATGCTCTCGGTGACGGGCTCCAGCAGCGTCGAGGTCAGCGACTTCACCACAGCCGGATCGCGCATGGTGTCCTGGACGAGGTCGTGCACCGGCGTGACGATCTCGGCCGGAGTGCCTTTGGGCGCCCAGAGTCCGTACCACGACTGGAACTCGAAGTTGGGCACGCCCGCTTCCGCCATGGTCGGAATGTCGGGCGCGAGGATCGAGCGCTTGGCGGCGGCGATGCCGAGCGCGCGCGCCTTCGTTCCGTCCTTCGCCGCCGGGATCAGCGCAAAACTCGTATCGATGAGCAATTGTACGGCGCCGGCCATCAGATCGAGCAAAGCCGGCTGCGTGCCGCGATAGGCCACCATGGGGATCGTAGCGCCGGTGCGTTGCAGGAAGTCGATGGTGGCGAGATGTCCCGCCGAGCCGGTCGCGGATATGGCGAAATTCCAGTTGCCGGGATCGGCTTTGGCGGCGCTGACCACTTCGCTCACGGTCTTCTGCGGCCGGTCCCCCGTCATGACGCAGACCAGCGGCGCAATGCCGGTGCGCGCAATGACTTCAAGATCGGTCTCAGGATTGAAATCGGCGGATTTCAGCACCAGCGGCATGACGGCGGTGTTGAAAGCGCTGGCGAGGAACGTGTAGCCGTCCGGATCGGCGTCGATGACATATTTAGTGCCGATGAGACCCGAGCCGCCGGTGCGGTTCTCGACGATGGCGGCGACGCCGTATTTTTCCTGCAGGCGCTGGGCCACAAGACGGCCGAGCGCGTCGTTCGCGGCGCCCGGCGGCCACGGCACGATGACCTTATGGTGCGGCCTTTGGCAGGCCACGCGGCCTGCGCGATCGCCGGCCTACAAATCGCCGCACCGGCGGCGGCAGTCACAGCAGCTTTGACGAATTCGCGCCTGTCCATTTCCTGCCTCCACTTGTTGTTTGTATTTTCTCTTTGATGTCTCGCATTGTTCGATCAGGCGGCGAGCGCCCGCATTTCCGCATAGAGATCGGACTTGCCTTCGAAACCGATGCCAGGAAGCTCGGGCATCGTGATATGCCCGCCGATCACCTTCACGCTGTCGGGAAAGCCGCCATAAGGCTGGAACAGATCGGGATAGCTCTCATTGCCGCCAAGCCCCAAGCCGGCGGCGATGTTGAGCGACATCTGATGGCCGCCATGGGGAATGCAGCGCCGCGGCGACCAGCCTGCCGTTTCGAGAACTTTCAGCGTGCGCTCATATTCGACGAGGCCGTAAGACAGCGCGCAGTCGAATTGCAGCCAGTCGCGGTCGGGCCGCATGCCGCCATAGCGCACAAGATTGCGCGCGTCCTGATGGCTGAATATATTTTCGCCGGTCGCCATCGGCCCCGGAGAATATTCGGCAAGCGCCGCCTGGAGCTGAAAGTCGAGCGGATCGCCGGCCTCCTCGTACCAGAACAGCGGATAATCGCGCAGCGTCTTGGCGTAGGCGATCGCGGTCTCGAGATCAAGGCGGCCGTTGGCATCGACCGCCAGTTGGGCTTCGTTGCCGATCTCCTCGAGCACGGCTTCGATACGTCGGCGATCCTCTTCGACCGGCGCGCCGCCGATCTTCATTTTCACGACGGTATAGCCGCGATCGAGATAGCCGCGCATTTCGGCGCAGAGGCGCATCGAGATCCTTGCCGGG
>CAVVCW010000023.1:0-173790 GCA_963746715.1 uncultured Alphaproteobacteria bacterium
TTTCGGAGTCAGCCGGCAAACACGATCAAATGCTGCCATGCGGTGGACCAGGCGCTTGGGTAAGGCGTGTGTCAGGCGGATTTATCCGTGAAGATCACAAATTTCCTCCACTCTAACCACGCGCGACATGATCGAAGCCTCTGACCAGGAAATTCAGCGATTTGACCACATGCTTGATCGCTTTGAGCGCGAACAACCGCATCGACCGCAAATCGAGACGGTGCGGCGCATCGTCGGCGCGGCCATCGGCTGGATATTGCTGTTGTTTATTTGCAAGTTCTTGATCGGCTTTATTGTCGGATTTATAGGGGCGTTGATTCACGCGACAAGTTCGTCAACGGAACAAATAATCGAGTACGCTTCAGACTTCTCTGACGTCGGCTTGCTCTCCGCAGTAGCCTTAGTCCGTGGCCGTATCGTTGGTTTCGGAAATATAAGCGTTGGTCTGGGCAACAAACCAATATCGAAGCAGCCGGTCATCATATGCCTCGCGGTTATTGTCGCTGCATATGCCATTCTTGTGCACTTCGTCGTGCCCGACACAAAACTAGATCCTAATTTAATTCGGATGCATTATTGGCAGGCTTCATTCGAGTTTCTTTTGACTGTAGTTGTCGCTCCGTTTGTTGAGGAAAGCATGTTCAGGGGCTGGCTATGGACCGGTCTGCAACGACATTGGAGTGTTCTGCCAACGGCTCTCCTGACTGGCTCGTTCTGGGTCGCAATGCATTTATTTGATCCGCTACAATCTATTGTCCTTATACCAGTCGCGATAATCCTGGCGGCGGCGCGATATTTCGGGCAGAGCGTGCGCGCCCCGCTTGCGCTCCACATGACCTATAATTTTGTGATAGTAAGTACTCGTTGGTTTTTGAGTACTTAATCCTTGTGCGTGGCCCTAGTGCTCCGATCTTAGTGCCCGGCCAACACGGGTCGAATGCGGCTAGCCGATGGCGCAGGGCCACTTGCTGGGGCGTCGCGCGGATGATTTTGCGCATGTCGCCTTTTGGCACTTAGCGGACATACGGACCGCTGCAAGAAATGTCCGCCTTTGGGCGAACAGCAGACGCCGTAAGTCCGGACCCTAGAGCCCGCTGACCCACATCCGTGACAGCGCCGGCAGGATGGTGCTGCGGGCCGCTTCGAACGGATGCACGTCGCCCCGGTTGGCGAGGATGACGATGCCGATCTTCCGCTCCGGGACGAGGCCGATATAGGCCGAGGCATTGTTTAGGCCGCCTGGTTTATCGACGATCGTCGGGCCATCGGTGCCCATCGTCGCCGGGGTGATGGTTTCCCAGGCCATCGCCTGTCCGGCTTGCGGGCCGACGCGAAATGCTTCGCGTTGCGTCATTTGCAGCGCATCCCACACTTGCGGATCGACCGCGCCGTTGTCGAGGCAGGCCGCGAGCAGGATCGACAGATCGCGCGCGGTCGAGAACATTTGGCCGGTGCCGGAAAAATCGAAATAGCCCTGTTGATCGCCCGGGAGCCCGATCGGTGCGCCAGACCACGAATAGCCTTGCACCGTGCGCGCCAGCAAATCCGGGTTCATCGTGGCGCGGCCGTCGGCGCCGCGCTCGGGCACTACAGTCGATTTCATGCCGAGCGGCGTGGTAACGCCGCTTTCGATCAGTGCACTGATCGGTTTGCCGTAGCGGCGCTCGAGCGCGAGTTGCAGTAAGATATAGCCGGCATGAGAGTAGATGTGCTGCTTGCCAGGGGCCTCGCCGTTATGCGGCGTAAAGGCATTCAGCGCGTCGTAGAAGCCGGCAAGCGAGTAACGCTGCGTCGGCCACGGCGGATGATCGGTCGGCAGCGACAGTCCCGATGTGTGGGTCGCGAGCTGACCGATGGTGACACGGCTGATGTAATCGCCTTGCAATTCGGTGACGTATTTATCGACCGGATCGTCGAGGCTGAGTTCGCCGCGCTGCACGCCTTTGGCGACCAGCGTTGCTTCGAATACCTTGCGCACCGAGCCGACATTGAACAGCTCATCCGAAGTGACCGGCCGCTTCTCGACCTGATCGGCATAGCCATAATTGAAGAACAGCGTGCGGCCGTTCATGCGGACGGCAACCGCCACGCCGCCGGCGCCGTTTGCCGCCGCCATGGGATCGATATCGCGGGCGATGACGCTGCGGACTTCCGTGCTCATGCTCGGCCGCGCAAAAGTGCCTGGCGCCACCATCGCCAGGGTCGTGACAACGATTGCAATTGCCGCAGCCAGGAGCGCGCCGCGCCGCCGCCAATGTTTCACGCCGATAATCCAGGATCGCATCAGCCGAAGATTGGCTGAATTGGTAAATGCTAAGTGAATCGCGGCGCGAACTTGTACTGCGGATTTCGACGGGACGAAGGCAATCGCCGGCGAACGCGCGCCCGCAGGCGCGCGCCGCAAGCCCGTGTAAAATCGGCATAACCGGAAAGGGACCGGTTCCCGCTTACCGCACGCCGCCCGCGTTTACGATCGGCCCGGTATAGCCTTCGAAGCGTTTGCGTAGCGCCTCGATTTGCGGCTGGTCGGTGAGAAAGGCGCGATAATCGTTGGCGACCTTGTAGGAGAAGATCGGTTTGTAGCCGGCCGGCGGCGGGACGTCGCCGCGTCCCGACCAAGTCTCCGTCGCGATCTGCTGCGCGGGCTCGAGAAGCCAGGTGAGGAACAGCTTCGCCGCGTTCGGATGCGGGCAGTCCTTGAAGATCGCGCCCGACAGCGGCCAGATCGGCGTCGCATCGACCAGCGGGAAATGCGAATTCACCGGCATGCCCTGCTTCTTCAGCACAGTCGTGATGTTGTAGATCGAATCGAAGGTCACCAAATTCTGGCCGGTCCCGATGCTGCGCTGCTGGCCGAGATGGCCTTGGATGAAGTTCGGCTTGGCCGCCATGTATTTGTCCATGTAGTCCCAGCCGTATGTATCGACGATGTGGTGAAACACCCAGAGCGTGACATCATCGTCCGACGGATAGGGCGTCACCATCTTTCCGGCGAATTGCGGTTTGAGAAAATCGAGCGCCGAATTCGGCACGTCGGCCTCGGCGACTTTCTCGGTGTTGTACATATAGGGCACCGCATTCACCATGGTCGCCCAGAACGCACCGTCGGGATCCTTGAAGCTTGGATCGATCTTGTCGAAGCCGGCCGGCTTGAAATCGAGGAGCCGGCCGCTTGCTTTCCAGCGCACATAGTCGGCGATGGTCTGCAGGATGGCGGCGTCGACTTCGAGCTTGCCGGCCGCGATCTGCGTATCGATCTTCTTATCGAGCACATTGGAGAAACCGCCTGAGATCGCGACATTGATGCCGGGATAGCGGTCGTTGAACACCTTCGCCATGGCTTCCCATGGCGCGGTCGGGCCGCCGACATAGAGTACAAAAGCGCCTTCGCTTTTGGCCTTGGCGTAAAGCTCATCGAGCGACTGTGTGCCCGAAGTTTCGGCGCCCGCGGGTTGCGCTCCCGTGACGACGCCCAGCACCGCCGCAATCATCACCAGGCAAACGGATTTGGTTCTACCGGCCAGCATGGTCTTCCTCCCCCCATATTTTGGACAGGATGATTGCTGGTCGTGGCGGTAAAAACAAGCGGCTCGCCAAAGCTCAAGCGAACATGCTAGGTCACCGCCGGCGCGGATCGCGCCCAGACCTTGATCCGGTTTAATCGAACCGGCTCGAGGTCTAGATTTTTCGGTTGAACATGATCTTATCCGAAAACGCTGTCCGCTCTTCGGGATCATGCTTTTGGGGCAAGCTTCTGGGGCAAGGGAAACTACGATGAAAATGATCGCTTACCTCCTGGCTATTATTTGCGCCATTGCCGCGGTGATGTATTTCGTCATGCCGGCCGGTCAATTGCCGACCTTCATGCCGGGCTACCTCGAAGGCTCGACTCACGTTCACACCACCCACGGCATCGCCGCTGTGGTTGCAGCCGTCGTATTGCTCGGCATCGGGAAGTTCATCGGCCGCAGCTGAGCGACGATTTAGCGTCGCCGCTTATTTTGCGTCGCGCACCTTGTGCTGCACGCGTTCGTCAAAGCGCGCGACGCTGACCACGACGCGCTGATGCGTGCCGCGGCCGATCTCTTCGAACTCGTCGCGGGCCGCAACCTTGAATGTCACGGTGCGTCCCTCGACGTGAACGACTTCCGCCGTGGCGGTCACGCGCAAGCCGATCGGGGTCGCGGCGGTGTGGCTGACGTCAAGATGAATGCCGAGGCTTTGGTGTCCGGGAGGCAATAAGCTTTCGATCGCCGCCAGCGCCGCAGCCTCGAACAGATTGATCATCACCGGCGTTGCCAGCACCTCGATCCGCCCCGAGCCGACAAAGGGCGCGGTGTGCTCGTGCCCAACCACGATTTCGGTCGTGCCGGCGAGGCCCGGTTTGATTTGGGCCAGAACGTGACTGATTTTTGGAGGCGCCTCGGCGGGAGGAGGGGTTGTCATTCCGCCTTATACCGACGTTTTGCAAGATTTAGACAAGTCATTTCGCGTTTTTCGCGCTGCTGAATGGACGCGACGACAAGGACTTTTCTCACCGGCGGGGTTAGATGCTAGACTGCGGCTGGGGCCAGTCAGGGGACCGAGTGATGCGTCGATACGCCTTCATTTCCGCGATGCTGATCGCAACGCCGGTTGCGATGTTGCCGAGTAAGCCGTCCTTCGCGGTAAGCGCCAAGGACAAGTTGGCAACATGCACTTTCGGGGCCGATGACCAAAAGCTCCAGGGTGCCGCGCGCAATGCGTTTTTGAAGAAGTGCATGTCCAATCGCAACGATCCGCGCGGCGCCGGCGCGCCGGCGACGGCCGCCGCACCACCGCCGAAGCAGTAAGACAGCATTCCAAGGAAGCATGATCTTTTCCGAAGACCGGCTTCCGCTTCTTGGTACGCTCCCGGGAGAACTCGCGGCATGAATTTGCCGCCGCTGCGCACGCTGTTCTTCGAGGATCTTTCGGTCGGCATGGCCGAGACCCTGGAGAAGACCGTATCCTCATCCGACGTCGTTGGCTTCGCTCAGCTCACCGGCGACCGCAATCCGATCCACCTTTCCGAGCATTTCGCCGCGCGCACTTCGTTCGGCAAGCGCATTGCGCACGGCCTCTATACCGCGAGCCTGATCTCGGCGGTGCTCGGCACCCGCCTGCCGGGCCCGGGCGCGATCTATATTTCGCAGACACTGAACTTCCGCGCGCCGGTGAAGATCGGCGACACCGTCGTGGTTACGGTGACGGTGCAGGAACTGCTGCCGGAAAAATCGCGGGCGCGGTTGTCATGCGTCTGCGCGGTCGGCGGCGAAGTGGTGCTCGACGGCGAAGCACTGGTCAAAGTGCCGAGCGAGAAAGCGGCCAAGGGCAAGCGACCGATCATGAAGCTGTGAGCGCTTACCGGAGCGACCGCCGCAGCCAACCTCATGCCAAGATATCGCTCACTTCCGGGTGTTTGGTGACGTAAGCGCGCACAAACGGACAGCGCGGTATCACTTTGAGGCCGCGCTCACGGGCGATATCGAGTGCGCCGGCGACAAGTTTTGAAGCGATGCCTTGTCCACGCGCCTCCACCGGCGTTTCGGTATGAAGGATCGTGATGACACCGTCGTCAAGCTTGTAGTTGGCGAACGCCGTGACGCCGTTGACGTCGATCTCGAAGCGGGACAAAGCCTTGTTATCGCGGACTGCGGAATTCATCCGATCAATATAGCCCATGCGCCGCGGGCGTTGTATCGGGCTGTTTACGCCATGCTGCGGCTATAGGCGATACAAGCGTGCTGCGGTTTCGGACAAAATCTGCCGCTGTTCGCCGACCGGCAGGTGAGCGACCGCGTGGCGGATATTGCCGGCGACGGTGGCATAATCGGTCCAGATTTTCTCGATCGGGAAATTCGAGCCCCACAGGCACCGCTCGGCGCCGAACAGCGTGACGCTGTCGCTGACGATCGGCTGGATGTCGGCGAGCGTTGCGCGATGCACGAAGGTGCCGAGCGCCGAGAGCTTGACGAACACATTGGGGCAATCGGCAAGCTGCCGCATCCCTTTTCGCCACGCCGCGCGGCCGGCGTCGCTGGTATCTTCCAGCATGCCGGCATGCTGGAGCGCGAATGTCGTCTGCGGGAAGGCGCGGGCAAGGTCCGCGCCTGCGGCCATTTGCGACGTGAAGACCTGAAGCTCGAATAAGAGATTTCGTGGCGCAAGCTGCGCCAGACCGCGCCGCCAATCCGTGTCGGCGATGACGTCGGGGCGGGGCGCAAACCTGTAATTGGGATTGTCGTGCCAATGCACCTGCTGGCGGATGCCTTTCAGCCGCGCATAAGGCTGCATGGCATCGAGCACCGCCGCCACATCCGGCTTGGCAAGATCGGCGAAGCCGGTGATGGCATGCGGAAAACCGTGCGCGTCGGCAATCTCCTGCACCCACGCGACTTCCTCGACGCAGAGCGACGAGTCCCAATTGGTCTGGACGTAGACCGAGGCGATAACGCCATTGTCTTTGATGTCGGCGAGATATTCGGCGATCGGATAGTCGCGGCGGATTGCGTCATAGGGCCCAAAGATGCGCGGCACTGTCGGTCCGTTCAGCCACGGCTGGTCGGCTTGGCGCCAGATGTGATGATGGGCATCGATGATGTCGAGCTTGGGCATGATGGGCGATTCCGTTATTCACCTTCGTCATACGCGGGCTGGACCCGCGTATCCATGCCGAGTTGCGAGATGACGGACAGGACGCGTTTGGGGGCGGAATCCGGCTCGGCAATGACGGCGAATTTGTCATTTGCCGCGGCTCGCGCGCGCCTGCTACGACCACACTAACAAGGCCGTATCAGCACGGCTCCGGGGAGAGGCGCGCCGCCAAATGAAAAATCTTGAAATCGGCCCCGGCCTCTCGATGGCCTACGAAGACCACTGCTTCGCACCGCCCTGGTCATCGCCGCAGACCGTCTTGATGGTACATGGCAATGCCGAGTCCTCGTGCGCCTGGACCGGTTTCGTACCGCATCTGGCGGGCAAGTATCGCGTGGTGCGTCCGGATATGCCGGGCTTTGGCGCGTCCGCCGAACCGTCGGGTTACCGGTGGCAGGTCGACGAGTTGGCCTCCGATCTCGGCCGTTTCCTCGATGCCTTGAACATCGCCAAGTGTCACTTGGTCGGCGCCAAATATGGCGGGTCGGTCGTGATGCAATATGCCATCGAGCACTCGGATCGATTGCATTCACTGACGCTGTTTGGTTCACCGGTGCGCGGCAGCGGCACCGGCAATGCCGACAAGATCCGCGATCTCGGCGTGCGCGGCTGGGCGGCCGCGACGCAGCGGGCGCGGCTTGGCTCAGGCGCTTCGGCGGCGCAGATCGCCTGGTGGACCGACGAGTTGATGGGCAAGACCAATCCGCGCGCGGCGTTTGGCGCATCTTCGGCGCGCGTTGACATGGAGCTCGAACGGCACCTGCCGCGCATTGCCTGCCCGACGCTGATCGTCACGACGCAGGAAAGCGGCTTGCAATCGGTTGCGGCGGTGGAGGCCTATGCCAGACAAATTCCCGATGCGCGTGTGGTGGTGCTGCCGGGCGACTGCTATCACATCGCCGCCGCCGAACCGGACCTCTGCGCCAGCCACCTGTTGAAATTCCTGCAGGAGATAGCGGCGACCGCGCGCAAGGCGAAAGTCCAAGCTGAGAAAGTGGAATGAACGCACGCCGCCGATTTCTAAAGGGCGCTTTAGGTGGTGTGGCCGGCGCGGCGCTTTTGCCGCGACGGGCGCGCGCGGATTGGCCGGACCGGCCGGTGCATATTATCGTGCCGTTTCCGCCGGGCGGCGGTGCCGATCTGAACTCGCGGTTGCTCGCTTCACCGCTGCAAGGCCTGCTCGGCGAGCCTTTCGTGATCGAGAACCGTTCGGGCGCTGCGGGCCGCATCGGCACGGGCTACGTCGCCAAGGCCGATCCCGACGGCGAGACTTTGCTGGTGACGACGGAGTCCTCGATTGTCATTGCGCCGCATAGCGGCGTATCGATGAATTACGATCCGCTGAAGGATCTCGTTCCGGTGTCGCTGCTCACGCGCAACACCGTGCTACTGGTCGTGCATCCCTCTGTGAAGGCGAATACGCTCCAAGAGTTCATGGCGCTGGCGCGCGCGAAGCCGGGGCAACTCACCTATGGCTCCTCGGGCGTCGGCGGGCCGAACCATCTCGCCGGCGAGATTTTCAAGAAGATGACCGGTCTCGACATCGTTCACGTGCCGTTTCAAGGCACCGGCGCCGCGCTGCAAGCGATCATCGCCGGCGAAGTGAATGCGATGTGGGGATTCATGGCGGGACTGTTGCCGCAGGTTCACGCCGGCACAGTGCGCCCGCTCGCCAATGGCGGACGCGAACGCTCGCCGGCGCTGCCGGACGTGCCGACATTCGATGAGGCCGGCGTGCCCGGCTACGAAGCGGTGTCCTGGGTCGGCATGTTCGCGCCGCGGGGCACCAATCCGGCGGTGGTCGACAAACTTGCCGGCGCGGTGAAGACGGCGATGGCGGATCCGAGCGTCAAAGACGTTCTGGCCAAGGACGGCTCCGAGATCGTGGCGATGCCGCCCGCGGATTTCCGCCAGGTCGTGGCGAACGACTATGCCAAATACGCCAAGCTCTCCGATGTTCTCAAAGGCGCGCAGTAAAGGGCACAGCTCCCCGCGCGCTATTTCAGCCGTCCGACCACCGCATCCGTAAACGCGTTCGTACCGAGCGTGCCGCCGAGGTCGCGCGTGCGCTCGGCTGGAGAGGCGATGGTGTCGTCGAGCGCCTTTTCGATTGCCGCCGCGGCGCGGCCGTAATCGGCCTTGGCATGTTTCTGGCCGAGCCAGGCCAGCAGCATGGCGACCGAGCCGATCAAGGATGACGGATTGGCGAGATCCTTGCCGGCGATTTCTGGCGCCGAGCCGTGCTGCGCCTGCGCCACGCCATAGGTGTCGCCGGCATTCAGCGACGCGGCGAGGCCGAGGCTGCCGGACAATTCCGAGGCCTCGTCGGAGAGAATGTCGCCGAACATATTGGTGGTGACGATGACGTCGAACTGGCTGGCGTCGCGGATGAGCAAAGCCGCCATGGCGTCGACGATTTTTTCTTCGTAGGCGATGCCGGGATATTTAGCGGCGACCGCCCGCGCACATTCGAGAAACAGCCCGTCGGAGACACGCAGCACGTTGGCCTTGTGCACGGCGGTGACTTTCCTGCGGCCCTCGCGGCGGGCGAGCGCGAAAGCGGATTCGACGATGCGGGTTGAGCCGAGGCGGGTGATCTTGCGGAACGACAGCGCCAGGTCCGGCGTCGGCATCATCTCGCCCGGGCCGACATACATCGAGCGGTCGGAATAAAAGCCCTCGGTGTTTTCGCGCACGATCACGAGATCGAGTGGCTTGCCGCAGGGCGGTGTGAATCCCGGACGGGTGCGGGCGGGGCGGATATTGGCGTAGAGGTCAAGCCCGATGCGCAGCGCGCCTGACGGATTGATGCCGCCTTGCGCCACCGGGGGATAATCGTTGTGCGACACCGGGCCCAGCACGGTGCCGTCGGCGCGTTTCGCGGCTTCAAGTGTTTCCTTGGGGAACGTGGTTTTCGACTTGTCCATCGCGGCAAAGCCGATCGGCATGGAGGAGAATTTCATGTCGAGGCCGAACACGTCATTGGCGCGCGTGATCACGCGTACCGTCGCTGCCGAGATCTCCGGGCCGATGCCGTCACCTTCGAGGATCAGGATGTTCATGAAAGCCGGGTTCCTGGATGTTTCTGGGGGACGCTTCTTGCCGAAGCGCGGAACGTGGTATGCCGTATCGGTAAGCGGAAGTCGACGTGGTGCCCGGCGGAAGGCGCGCCGCACGAAAGCGTGAGCATGAATGTAGCCGGACCAGCGAAAGGGGCGGCGGCCGCCCAAGCGCCGACCAATTCTCCGACCTTAGCACTGGCCGATTTTGCGGCGTCCTTGCGCGGCGAAGATCTGCCCGCGCATGTGGTGGACGCGCTGGGCGACCTGTTTCTCGATTATCTCCGCGTCGCCTCGATCGGTGCGGATATGGCGTGGAGCGGCTGGGCGCGGGACTACCTCGCGGCGCTCGGCCGACACGGCGCGGCGCCGGTGCTATTCGATAAAACGGGCTGCGATCCGGTTGGGGCGGCATTCCTCAATACGACTTATGCCGGCAGTATCGACGCCGACGACACCCATGTCGGCTCTATGCTGCATCCGGGCTCGATCGTGTTCTCGGCGGCGCTCGCGGTGGGCCGCGCAAGCGGCGCGGACTTCCTCGCCGCGGTCGCCGCCGGCTATGAGGCGATGATACGCATCGGCCTGTCGATCCAGCCGACGCATTTCCGGCGCGGCTTCCAAAGCACGGCGACCTGCGGCGGCTTCGGCGCGGCGGTCGCCGCGGCGCGGCTCTTGTTCGGCGGTCAAGCTCAAGCAAACACCGAAGCCGGACGGCGCATCGGCGAAAGCATCGGCATGGTCGCCTCCTTCTCCGGGGGGCTGACGCAATTCTATCAGTCCGGCTCGACGGTAAAGCGCATCCACGCCGCGCGAGCCGCCGAGAACGGTGTCGCCGCGGCGCTGCTCGTCGCCAAAGGCTTTTCCGGGCCGACCGATATTCTCGAAGGCGCGAACGGCTTTGCCCGCGCTTACGCCGACGCGTTCGAACCCGGCATCATCACCGGCGCATTGGGCCGTGATTATCTTCTCGACGGCGTGACCGTGAAGGGCCATGCCTGCAGCGCCCGCGTGCAGGCGGCCGTCGAAGGCGTCGTCGCGCTGTGCCGGGCGCACGGCGTCGCGTCCGAAGCGATCGAGGAGCTTTATGTCGGCATCCCGTCCGTCATTCTCGGCCGCCTGACGATCCCGCGCCCGGTCGACGTGCAAGCCGCGCAAATGAGCCTGCCACATAGTGTCGCGCTCGCCGCGTTTCTGGCACCGAAAGCGGACGATGGTTTTGCGCTCAGTGTCCGCGATTATGAGGACAGTATCGAGAACGCCACGGTCAAAGCGATCGAGCAGCGTGTGACATGCGCGGTCGATCCCGAGGTCGAGACAGCGACCACGGCGGAATCGGTGCCGGCGCGCATCGTCCTGAAACTGAAATCCGGCGCGACGCACACCATTTTCGTCCCGGCATCGAAGGGCAGCCCGTCGAATCCGTTCACGCGGGCCGACCATGCCGCGCGCTTCCGCCGCGAATTGGAACGCCGGTGGCCGACGGCGCGCTGCGATGAGATCGTCGACTTGTCCCGCCGTCTCGTGGCGTTGCCGGACATGATGCAAGTGACCGCATTGCTCGCGTGAGGGGCGAGGTATGGAGCGCGGCAGCAAAATAGAGCAACATGCCGCGCAAGAAGACGGCAACGGCCGTGGAGAGCCGGGGAGGAAGCGATGACGTACCTGTTTCGCGCGGCGCATTGCGCGCTCGCGCTAATCGTTCTGACGCTCGGCGTGATATATGCGAGGCCCGCCGCAGCGCAGGATTTTTCCGACAAGCCGATCCGCATCATCGTCGGGCTGGCACCGGGCGGGGCAACCGACGTCACCGCGCGGCTGATTGCGCTGCGGTTGACGCAAAGCCTCAACACTAATGTCTATGTCGAGAACAAGCCAGGCGGCGCCTTCGAGCCGGCCTATCACGAACTCGCCAGCGCCGCACCCGACGGCCACACGCTGTTCATGATCTCGGCGGCTGTCACCGTGACGCAGCCGGCGCAAAAAGATTATCCCTACGACATCCGCAAAATGACGCCGGTAACCGAAGTGTCGGAAGGCCCGTTCATTCTGGTCGGCCGCAAGGCGCTGAATTTCCGTAACGTCACCGACCTCGTCGATTACGGCAAAAAGAATCCCGGCAAGCTTACCTTCGGCTCGGGCGGCGGCACCGGCTCGTCGCTGTCGCTTGCGGCCGAGCTGTTGCACATTTCCGCAGGCATCAGCATCGTCAACGTGCCCTATAAGGGCGCGGCCGAAGCGCTCAACGATCTTCTCGGCGGACGGGTCGATGCCATGTTCGACGCCATGCCGGTGCAGGTCGGCCAGGTGAAGGCCGGCAATGTTTCGGGGCTTGCGGTGACCAGCGCTCAGCGCGCCTCGGCGCTGCCTGACGTGCCGACCATGGTCGAATCCGGCTTCAAGGATTACGTCGTCTCGAACTATTTCGGCCTGCTGGCGCCGCCCGATACGCCGCCTGCCGTGACGAAGAAACTACGCGACGAAGTCGCCAAGATCGTCGCGGCACAAGACGTCGCCGAATTATTTGACAAGCAAGGCATGAAACCAGTTGCCGGCGAGCCCGCGCAATTCGGCAATGTGCTTTCGGCCGATCTCGCGCGCTGGAGCGACGTGATCAAGAAGGCAGGGATACAGGTGCAGTAAGGTGCAGTAACGCTGCGCTTCGCTGGGAAAACGGGGCGGGATTGTGTCGGTGGGGCAATGCCATAGCATCCGCTGTTCGCGCCTGCCTTATTCCAAGCCAAATTCGCCTGCGACTGTTCCGACCTTCCAGGGCGAGGGGCGTCCGATTACTATGGTTCCGATTACTATGCTCATGTCGTGAACCAGTCGGCGGCGAATAAAGCGGACTTAATGAAGCGAAACACATGAGCAAGAAAATCGACCCGCTGAAGCTATCGTCACCTCACATTTTCCTGATCCGGATGCTCGTTTTCATCATCCTGGTTGGAATAGTCGGCGCGTTCCTGCGTCAACAGATCGTCGTGGCTTTCATGGCCAATCCGGGCCTGAACGGACTGATTATCCTTGTTGAAGCGATCGGGATCTCGCTGTCACTGCGCCAGGTGCTGCGGCTTTATCCGGAAATCGCGTGGGTCAACAATTTCCGGAGCCGCCAGCCCCGTGCCGCGGACGATCGCGCTCCGGTCCTGCTTGCGCCGATGGCGGCTATCCTTGGCGCGCGCGCCGGCCCCATGACATTGTCGGCGCAATTGATGCGCGGGATTCTCGACTCGATCGCAACGCGGCTTGACGAAGCTCGCGACATTTCGCGCTACATCACCGGCCTGCTTGTATTTCTTGGCCTGCTCGGCACCTTTTGGGGATTGATCGAGACGGTGAGCGCGGTCGGCAGCGTTATTCAGGACCTCAAGCCGACCGAGGACGCCGCGAGCATGTTCAACTCGCTGCGCTCCGGTCTTGCCGCGCCGCTGTCCGGCATGGGCATCTCATTTTCATCCTCGCTGTTCGGCCTTGCCGGGTCATTGGTGCTGGGCTTCCTCGATCTGCAATCGAGCCAGGCGCAGAACAGGTTTTATACCGAGCTTGAGGACTGGCTCTCGACCACCGTCAATGACGACAGTACCGAACCTTCGCTCAACGGCAACCTCGCCGGCGAAGTCAATACGGCGCTCGATCGCTTGCGCCGGACCGTCGATCAAGTGGGCTCCGGCAGAGCGGCCGCGAGCGCGATGGCCGATCTCGCGGAATCGATCCAGCAACTGGTGCATCACATGCGCGAGGAGCAGCAAACGATCCGCCAATGGGTCGACGTCCAGGCCGAGCAGCAGAGCGAAGTCAAGAAGCTCCTTCAAGCCATGCTGGACGACAAGGCAAAACAGGAGGGGGCGTGATGGCTCTCGCCCGCGTGCGCCGCCACAGTGGCGGCCTGAACTATTGGCCGGGCTTTGTCGACGCGCTCTCGACGCTGATCCTCAGCATCATCTTCCTCCTGACGGTGTTCGTGGTGATGCAGTTTTATCTGCAGCGCGACGTCGCCAACAAGAACAGCGCGCTGTCGCATCTCAGCGCGCAGATTGCCTATCTCGGCAAGCTGTTGTCGATGGAGAAGACGGACAATTCCAATCTCAAGGACCAAGTTGCGCAGCTAAGTACCAATCTGACCGCCGTGCAAGGCGAACGGGACCGCGCCCAATCTGCCGCTGACACCGCCCAAGCCGCCGCGAAAACGGCCCAGGATCAACTCACCGATATCACGGGGCAACTCGCGGGTGAGACGAAAACCGCCGCCGACGCGCAGGGCAAGGTCACGGACCTCGGCAAGCAGGTCGAAGGCGAGAAGAAGGTATCGGCCGATGCGCTGGCGCAGGTCGACGCCCTGAGCCAGCAGATCGTGGCCCTGCGCAATCAGCTGACCGCACTGGCGCAGACACTTGATGCTTCCGAGAAGAAGAATGCCGATGCGCAGACCCGCATCACCGACCTCGGCCAGCAGCTTAATTTGGCGCTTGCCGAGAAGGTCAACGAGCTCAATCGTTATCGCTCGAATTTCTTCGGCAAGCTTCGCGAGATTCTGGGCGACCGCCCGGATATCCGCGTGGTGGGCGACCGGTTCGTGTTTCAGTCCGAGGTATTCTTCGACAGCGGCCGCTCCGATTTGAAGCCGGAAGGCCGCGTCGAGCTCGACAAGCTTGCCGCTGTGCTGCTCGACCTCGAAAAGACCATTCCGGCCGATCTTGGCTGGGTTATGCGCGTTGACGGCCACACCGACATCCGGCCGGTCACCGGCCTTTTCAAATCGAATTGGGATCTTTCGGCGGCACGCGCGATCGCGGTCGTGCAATATCTCGTCAGCAAGGGCGTGCCGCCGCAGCGGCTGGTTGCCGCCGGGTTCGGCGAGTTCCAGCCGATCGATCCGGGAAATACCGATGACGCCTATCGGCGCAATCGGCGGATCGAGTTCAAGCTGACCGAGCGTTGAACGGCAATAAGCTCCAAAGGGAGCGCTACAATCCCGCCAGATATTTCGCGATGGCCTCGCGCTCGCTCTGCGTGAGCGCCTTCATAAACCCCGGCATATCGAGATTGTTGGTGCGTGTGCCGTTGGCGAAGGCGTTCATCGCGCTCGTGAGATATTCGGCGCTCAACCCCGCAAGCCTCGGCGCCGGCGCGCCGCCTTCGAAATTGGCTTGATGGCAGGCTTTGCACGTCTGGATTTTCGCGGCGATGGCGTCGGACGACGGAGCAGGCGAAGGGGCGGCGGTGCTTGCCGTCTGCTTGCCTGGCCAGGGCTTTGCCGCGAGATAATTGGCAAGCGCGCGCAGCTCGTCGAGCGAGGTGCCTTGCACGAGCGGCGCCATGATCGGGTTCTTGCGGTCGCCGCTGTGGAAGTCGTGCAGCTCTTTGTAGAGATAATTTCCCTGCTGGCCCCAGATGATCGGAAAATTCGCGGAAATCGGCGTGCCGTTCTGGCCGTGGCAGGTCGCGCAGGCTTGCGCCTTCGCTACAACGGCATCGTCATCGGCGCGCGCCGGGACGGCAATGGAGGCGAGAGCCCCGACGGTAGACGCAACAACGAAAGCGATCGCGAATTGGCGATTGAACATCGTCCCAGCTCCCTATGCATGTTCGCAGTCTCGCGGGGAGACTGCGGCGGCGCGTTTGACACGCTCTTTAACCCGCTCTTGCACCGGCAAAGCTGCCAAGGCCAGGGACGTTACGCAAGGCCAAAGGTGGGCAAAGACGGCCAAAACTGGCAATGCTTGCGCTGATGCATAGATAATTCATTCGAGCCAACCGGAATTGGGGGGACAACGCATGAAATTCGGCATCGGCCAGCCCGTGCGGCGCACCGAGGACCTTCGGCTGATCACCGGACAGGGACTCTACACCGACGACATCGTGCTGCCGCGGACGGCGCAGGCCTTCGTGCTGCGGTCGCCGGTGGCCCATGCCAATATCAAGCGCATCGATACGGCGGCGGCGCGCGGCACGCCGGGCGTGCTCTTGGTTGCGACCGGTGAGGATCTGGCCGAACTCGGCGACCTGCCGTGCATGGTGCCGCTGCAAAATCGCGATGGTACATCGCGGCACGACACGCCGCGGCCGGTGCTGGCGCGCGGCAAGGTGCGCCATGTCGGCCAGCCCGTAGCGCTGGTGGTGGCCGAGACCCTTGCGGCGGCGCGCGATGCCGCGGAAGCGATCGTCGTCGATTACGAGCAATTGCCTGCGGTTACCGATGCCAAGGACGCGATCGCGCCCGGCGCGGCAAAGCTGTTCGACCACGTTCCGAGCAACGTGGTTTTCGACTGGGACAACGATATGGGCGACGCAGCCGCGACCGATGCGGCCTTCGCCAAAGCCGCGCGTACCGTATCGCTCGACCTCGTCAACAACCGCGTCGTCGCCAATTCGATGGAGCCGCGCAACGCGTTGGCCGAATATGACGCGGCGAGTGGCCGCTCGACGCTCTATACCGGGACGCAGGGTCCGCATTTCGTGCGCGATCCGCTTGCCGACATGGTGCTCAAGATCGGCAAGGACAAGCTGCGCCTGATCACGCGCAATGTTGGCGGCGGCTTCGGCATGAAGGCCTTCGTCTATCCCGAACATGCGCTGGTGGTCTGGGCGAGCCGCAAGCTCGAACGCCCGGTGAAGTGGCAGGAGGATCGTTCGGAAGGTTTTATCTCCGACAATCAGGGCCGCGATCATCACACGCGCGCCGAGCTTGCGCTCGATGCCAGGGGCCGCTTCCTCGGCTTGCGGGTCTCGGTCCTCGCCAATATCGGCGCTTACCTTTCGCCATTCGGCAGTTTTGTGCCGACACGTTCGACCGACCTCGTGTCCGGCCTCTATGTGTTTGGCGCCATCCACGTCAATGTGAAAGGCGTCGCCACCAATACCGTGCCGGTCTGCGCCTATCGCGGCGCCGGCCGTCCGGAAGCCGCTTATCTGATCGAGCGGCTGGTCGATGCCGCGGCGCGCGACACCGGCATGAGCCCGGACAAGATCCGCCGCGTCAATTTCGTGCCGCCGTCGGCCATGCCCTACACGTCGGCGACCAAGCTCGTGCTCGATTCCGGCGAATTCGAAGAGGTGATGGACCGCTGCATGGCAACCGCCGAGTGGGCGTCGTTCAAGACGCGGCGGCGCGACAGCGAGCGTAACGGCAGACTGCGCGGCATCGGCATGGCGACCTATACTGAACGCTGCGGCGGCGGATTTCCGGAAACCGCCTCGATCGAGTTCAAGGACGACCGCGTCGAACTGGTGATGGGCAACCAGGAATACGGCACCGGCCTGCACACCGCCTATAAACAGATTGTCTCCGATCAGCTTGGCATCGATGCCGACCGTATCGACGTCATCATGGGCGATACCGACCGCACGCCGTCGGGCCTGACCGGCGGCTCACGCGCCATTGCTGTCGGCGGCGCCGCGCTTTACGAGGCCGGCCGCATCATCGTCAGCAAAGGCAAGGAGCTTGCCGCGCATATGCTCGAAGTCTCCGCCGCCGATATCACTTTCGAGGACGGCGTATTCGGCGTGCCCGGCACCGATCTGCGCGTCGATCTGCTCGACGTGGCCAAGGCGGCGAACGACCCGAAGAAACTGCCGCCGGGCATGGAGCCCGGGCTCGACACCACGCATCAGCGCGTCCCGCCGGCGCAGACGTTCCCCAATGGCTGTCACATCGTGGAAGTCGAGATCGATCCGGATACCGGCGCGGTCGTGATCGAGCGTTATACGATCGTCGACGATTTCGGCCGCACCATCAATCCGCTGCTGCTGGAGGGGCAGGTGCATGGCGGGGTGGTGCAGGGCATCGGCCAGGCGCTCCTCGAACACGCAGTCTACGATCCGGATTCAGGACAACTCCTGTCCGGCTCGTTCATGGACTATGCCATGCCGCGCGCCGGCGATATTCCGCTGTTCGATTTCTCGACCCACAATGTGCCGTCGACGTCCAATCCGTTCGGCGTCAAAGGCGCGGGCGAGGCGGGCGCCGTCGGCGCGCCGCCCGCGGTGATCAACGCCATCGTCGATGCGCTCCATCACAAGAACGGCGCGCGGCACATCGACATGCCGGCGACGCCGCCCCGGGTGTGGGAAGCGATCAACGGGCGGTGAAGAAGGCAGCGTGACGGAACGAACGTCACCGCGTCTTCTGATATTTCACCAGCGCTGCGCCGAACGCTTCGAACAAGGTGCGATTGATCGGATTGCTGCCGGCATCGTGTTCGGCATGCCATTGCACGCCGAGCGCAAAGCCCGGCGCTTCGGCCACCCGGATCGCCTCGATGGTCTCGTCCTCCGCGACGCCTTCGACCACGATGCGCCCGGCGGGCTGCAATATGCCTTGGCCGTGCAGCGAATTGACCTTGATGGTCTCGGCGCCAAGGAGCTTGGCGAACACGCCGCCTGGCGTCAGCCGCACTTCGTGACGGTCGGCGAAGACGACGGCCACGTCGGGATGGAATTCACCGTTCGGCAGCCGCGGCGCGCGATGATTCATGCGGCCGGGCAGGTCGCGGATTTCCGGGTGCAGCGAGCCGCCATAGGCGACGTTCATTTCTTGCAGGCCGCGGCAAATGCCGAACAGCGGCACGCCGCGCGCAACGCTAGCCTGGATCAGCTCTAGCGCCAGCGTATCGCGCTCGGGATCATAGGGCTCGTAGCGCGGGTCTTCGTCCTCGCCGAAATGGCTTGGATGCACATTGGCGCGCGCGCCGGTGAGCAGGATGCCGTCGACGGTGTCGAACAGCGCCCCGATATCGGTGATGTCCGGCGAGCCGGCAAAGATCAAAGGCAGCGCGCTCGCGGTCTCGGCGACCGCGCGTAGATTGCGCTCGCCGACCCGCTGCGCTCGGAATTTGCCGTCTACCAGATGCGCACTGCCGATGACGCCGACGACGGGTTTTCTTCCCTTCATCCAGCCATTTGTACTGATCCGTCTCGGGGAGGCAATGACGGCAGGGACATCCTTCCCCGCGCCACCCGCATTGCTGCGGGAATTCGCGGATGGGTGCGTGGCGCGGGGATTGGCGCGGGGAAGGGCGCGTCAGGCCGCGTGCCTGCGTTTCGCCGGCGCGTGCTTGCTCTTTGGTTTGTGCGCCGGCCGTTTCCGTGCCGCCGCCGCCTGCCTTGCCTTCGGCTTATGTGCGGGCTTCTTCGCCGACGTCTTGTTTGCCTTTTTGCCCGGCTTCCTGGCCGGCGCAGTCTTGCTCGATTTTTTGGCCCGTCCGGTTGCGGTTGCGGCGCGCACCTTGGTGCCGCCTGGCGGGGGAGCCGGAACCGGCTGACCGGCGGCCGCGGGCGCGGTCGCGCCTTCGCCTAGCCAGAACTTGATTTCGGCGAGGTCCGGACTGGTGGCGGCGAGATAGCTATCCTGCCACGTATCGTTATCGACGAGCCCGTGCCAGACCGTCGGATCCTTGGCGTGGGCGTCGACGTAAGTGTTCCAGCGGTAGGTCTGGTAGATGGCGATGATGTTGGCGGCGTAGGCCGCCGCGAGCGGCGCATTGCCCTCGACGATCATCAGGTTGTCGTCATTCGCGGTCGACGCCTTATGGCCGAGATTGTGCGACCCGGTCATGACGACAGGGTTTTTGCCGAATGGATCGATGACGATGACCTTGCTGTGAACGTGCACGCCCTGATTCATCACTTCGGTGAACCAGTCGTGGAAGATGTTCTTGATCGCCGCAGGCACCACGGATTCGTAAGGCACCGGCAGTGGCGCCGTGTTGCCGTTGGCGTAGAGTTTCACCGGCGCGGCGTGCGTGGGGTCGGCCGCTTTTTGCCTGCTCGGCTTCCCGGTGCCCTCGGTGGTGAGACCCGCGATCTCCTGATTGACGACGCCGTGGATGTAGAGACCCGGATTGTAGTTCGGCCCCTGCTGGTGTCTCGCCAGAATGTTCTGCAGCAGCGTCCACATTTCCGGCTTGTCGTCCGGCTCGAACACGCCCGGATTGAAGAACAGGAACAGGATGCCTTGCTGAGCGCCGTCGATCAGCTTGCGGGCATAATCGAGATCCTGGCCGGCGCTGGTCGGCGCGAACCACTGCGTGATCGTGCCGCCGTCCACGGCAAACGATTTCGACGTCGAGTTCGCCTGCATCAGCGAAGGCGGATAGGCGTTGCCGGCGGCTTTGAGGAGATTCCACTCGTTGATGAAATAGGCTCCGAGATCCGCATTGTTGACGATGATGCCGTTATTGGCCTGCGTGCACAGCCCGGTTACCGTCCAATTGGTGCTGCCCGAAAGCACGCGCTGCGGTTTGCCCGCCGAATCGCAGGCGACGACGAATTTGTTGTGCGCAAAGTGGCCCGCGGTGACCAGGCGATTGTGCAGATCGATCTTGCCGTGCAGCTGCGCGCGCACTTTCGCATTCTCGTCATTTGTCGGCGGCTTGAACGCGCCATTGGCGAGAATGAGATGGCACTTCTGCCCCAACGCCTCGAGCCTTGGGATCAATTCCGGATCGTTGAGCTCGTAGAGCGCTGCATAGATCTCGCCGTTATTAGCTTTGACCTCGTCGAGCAGCGCCAGCAATTGCTGGCGAAGGAGGCCGCTTAGCGCATTGCGCAGCGGATTGTTCACGGTGCCGATCAGAGTGGCGAGATTGGGCTTCTTGCCAAGCGCTGCGAGCGCGCGCGACACCCACTGCGCCGAGACGATGCCTTTGTTGAAATAAGCGGAGATGCTGGCCGACGCCTGGCCGCTGATCGTCATCGGCGGCGTCTGCGCGCTGGCGTTCGCAGTGGACAGTGAAAGATGGTTCTGGTCCGGGCCGACCACCGGCACCACGGAATATTGCACCACGTTCCTGGGCTGGACCAAATAGTCCCACCACAGGAAACGCTGCAACGGGAATTTCCACGTCGCGTTGGGGTCGAGCTTGTCGGTATCGGAAAATCCAACGAAGCCGTGCAGATAGCTTTCCTGCGCGGGCTGGGTCGCGTCCGGCTTCAACAGCCGGTGAATGGTGAAGCCGCGGCAATTCGCGATGGGCTTTACGTCGTCGGGCAGCCAAACGAGGCAGGTATGATCGCCGTTGTCGTAGACTTTCAGATCGATAGACATGGCTCTCTCCTCTGGGGGCTTTTCAGGTCATCGGTTCGCTGTTGGGCTCGCTGTCATGGGGGCTTTCTTTAGGAATCGAAAACGCGCAGCCGCGCGCGGCGCCGCATGCGCTTGCGTCGGCGGCTGTGACTTCAGAACGATCGGGCATGCCGCGCGCGAAGCGGTTTCCCGTGCATGTCGAAGGCATTGGCACCCACCCGCGGATTTGAGAAAAAACTCAGGGTAAGGCGGGCACGCGCGGAGAAGCCCACGCATGCGTTGTCGTGCTGTTATGAATACGCGCGGATGTTGCGGCTGGATGATGGCGGGCGGTGGATTTTGTTGATGATCCGGGTTCCGCGCCTGCGCTAAGCGCAGCCGGTGCGTCCCGCACCAATCCGGCCGACACTCATCTCAGGCTGGCGGCGGATATTCCGCATGGCGCGGCAGATCGTCGGTGATCTCGAACCACGGCGCCTTGCTGCCGACGAAGACGTGACATTCCGGCGCGACCTGTGGATCGTCGAGCAGCGCCAAGGCGATGCCGTATTGCGGGGTGGTATCGGGGAAGGCGGCGGGCGCTTGCCAGTTCGGCCCGGCGCGATTGATGATCGGCGAGCCGCATTCGCTGCAGAAGCCGCGCTGATAGCCGCGCGGGCTCTCGTAATATTTGATCAGGTGCTCGCCCTTGAGCCAGCGGAAATCCTTGGCCGCGATCCGCACGCGGCTGCGAAAC
This sequence comes from uncultured Alphaproteobacteria bacterium, assembly GCA_963746715.1. Lineage (GTDB taxonomy): Bacteria > Pseudomonadota > Alphaproteobacteria > Rhizobiales > Xanthobacteraceae > BOG-931. The sequence continues at coordinate 21,497 of CAVVCW010000023.1, forward strand.
GCCGCGCCATGCTGCTTGCGGCATTGCGAGCAATGGCAGTTCAGCGGATTAAGCAGCGGCCCGGCGATCTCGAATGCGATGCCGCCGCACAAGCAGCTGCCGCGAATTGGCTTCATAGCAGTCTCCGTGTTCAGTGGATTCATTGTCGCGGGGACGACGCAACGTGCTGCGGACTATAACATTCTACTCGTCATTACCGGACTTGATCCGGCAATCCATGCGGCCTGTCAGTCAGTATGAACTATGGGGTCAAGCTGGTGGGGACGCGGCAAAGCTACGTCAGCTGAGTATCTTATTTTTTCTTCCGTTTACTGCCCTTTGACATCGAACGAGTTGCGCTCGGCTCAATCTTGACGAAGAGTGAGCTGTATTCCTCTAGTTCAATGTCAACATACGCATCGAATGTCACGTCAATCATCGGCCTTTCAGTTTCTGCAAGCCAGCGCTTGGCTGTCCCGTCATCTCGTTTGCGCTTAATTGTTTTTTGAAAGATATCACGATAGCGAAACGGCGAAATTCCAAGAAAGGGAACGAAAGCAACTCTGCCCGGCGCTTCGTTTTCAATTTCAATTTCGTTCTGATGCAAATCTTTAGCCTTACTCTTTGGGTATGGCTCCATATAGACAACGCGCTTAATCCCGGCGGCCAGGATGTGTTTAGTGCAATTATGGCAAGGGAAAGTGGTGCAGAACAGCGTGGCACCCTTTACAGATCTTCCTAATCTTGCGGCATCACAAATCGCACACATCTCCGCGTGAACTACGCGACCATATTCGGTAACATCCATTATTGCTGAATTAGTGAGTGCGCCATCTTTCTCATCTGTACCGGGGGTGCGCCGATGGATGAGCTTCTTGACCATCTCATCGAGAGGGCCAAGTGTCTTTGCTTTTGTTGAAAGCAGCGCATGCTGGGAAAGGCGGTCAAGCAAGTCTCGCAGAATATCTTTCTTTAGGATGTCGTTCGGGTCGTAGCCAAGCCGCACATCACGAAAATCCGGTTCCTCTGAGTCCCAATATGTTCCGCCCATTGCTTTCGGAACTTCATTGCACCCTTGAGTAACGAGCTCGCCATCGTCTGTAAAAATCGCCGCGCCAACTTGTCGAGATAGGTCTGAAGATCTGAGGGAGGCAGATTTCGCAGCATACATCCCGTATTCTTCTTTCGAAGGAGCGATGTCGGTCCGACCAAAGAACGCTTGGATGAAACGGTCGAGCTTTTGATCCATTTCTTGTTTAGACATGCCATCAATGAAGACGTCCCCTAACTGAAAAGTATCGCGTAGCCTCTGGCCATAGTCGTTTCCTTCTTCCAGGGCGTCGATGGCGGTGAGTTCGCGCGCTTTTTTTGAGATATCCGCTTCGCTGGTCGCAGGAGAGAGCGAGTGCTTTAATCTCTCTTCGATGAGCTTTAGCCGCCGCTCTAGTGAGCCGTACGCAGATACTAGAACAAATTGCTTGCCATACACGCGGCGCAATAGCGCAACTTCTTCAGGGCGCTTTAGTTGGCGTATGATGTACGCTGTCGACGTTTGCGGAAGCCTGCTTCGGGCTCCGCTCAGCCTCTTTCGAACTTCGGCAATTGATCGCATTGCTATGCGAGCGAGAGTTCCCGAACTCTCGAATTCTGCACAGAGCGCATTTGCGTACTTGATCTTAAAATTGACTTCAGTGTAAAAATCTTTCTCGGAAGGTCGGGCAATTTTTTTTCGGGGGCGGTACATCATCATCTCTTCAGTGAGATGAATGATTTGGGCGTCATAGCGCACCGAGCGCAAAGCATCGGTGAGGCTTGCGCAGATGGCATCAATGTCGACGCCGATTGGTCCGGCTATGGCAAAAACCAATTCGGGAAGTGGCGACGAATCGGATACAACTGGCATGGTCGTTGGATCGTTTCCCCGTAAACGTTCCAGTTGTAGAGGAATTGTTAAGGTACGGGTCATGCTCGAACATGGAATTCACGATTCGTGGTTAACGATCAGGGGAGAGCCATGCCGGTCGTGAAGATGAAACAGGAAGAACTTGACTTGGTAAAACAGGCTGCTGAACGAAAAGCCCAAAGAACCAATTCAACTTTTGTAATTCGCCAAGAACGAGTGCAGCTTTCTAAGGAGAGGTCTTCTCGGACGACGGATACCTCCGGGAGCACGAAAAGTCGGTCAAAATAACCGCTAGATCACTCCGCCGCCTCAACCCGCTTCTTCTTGCTGACGCCGCCGCGCGCCAGCACCGGCTTCAAGAACGCCCCCGTATAACTCCGCTTCTCCCGCACAATATCCTCCGGCGTGCCCGCCGCGACGATTTCGCCGCCACCGTCGCCGCCTTCGGGGCCGAGGTCGATGACCCAGTCGGCCGTCTTGATCACTTCGAGATTGTGCTCGATGACGACCACGGTGTTGCCGCTCTCGACCAGTTCGTGCAGCACTTCGAGGAGTTTTGCCACGTCGTGAAAGTGCAGGCCGGTGGTGGGCTCATCCAAAATGTAGAGCGTGCGGCCGGTGGCGCGCTTTGACAGCTCCTTCGCGAGCTTGACGCGCTGCGCTTCGCCGCCCGACAAAGTGGTCGCCTGCTGGCCGACATGGATGTAGTCGAGGCCGACGCGGTGCAACAGCGCCAGCGGCTCGCGCACGCGCGGCACCGCCTTGAAGAAATCGAGCGCTTCCTCGACCGTCATGTCGAGCACGTCGGCGATGGATTTGTTCTTGAACACGACTTCCAAGGTTTCGCGGTTGTAGCGCTTGCCCTTGCAGACATCGCAGGTGACATAGACGTCGGGCAAAAAGTGCATCTCGATCTTGATGACGCCGTCGCCCTGGCAGGCCTCGCAGCGGCCGCCTTTGACGTTGAACGAGAAGCGGCCGGGCTCGTAGCCGCGCGCCTTTGACTCCGGCAGGCCGGCGAACCACTCGCGGATCGGCGTGAACGCGCCGGTATAGGTGGCAGGGTTCGAGCGCGGGGTGCGGCCGATCGGCGACTGATCGATGTCGATCACCTTGTCGAGATGTTCGAGGCCTTCGATGCGGTCGAACGGGGCGGGGGCCTCGTTGGCGCCGTTGAGCCGCCGCGCCACCGCCTTGTACAGCGTGTCGATGAGCAGCGTCGACTTGCCGCCGCCGGACACGCCGGTGACGCAGGTGAACAGGCCGAGCGGAATTTCGGCAGAGACGTTTTTCAGATTGTTGCCGCGCGCGCCGATGATTTTGAGCGTGCGGCTCGGATTTTTCGCCCGCCGCTCGGGGATCGGCACGGCGAGTTCGCCGGAGAGATATTTGCCGGTCCAAGAGTCCTCCGCCGCGATCAGGTCGTCGACGCTGCCTTGCGCGATCAGATTGCCGCCGTGAATGCCGGCGCCGGGGCCAATGTCGAGGACGTAATCGGCGGTGCGGATGGCGTCCTCGTCGTGCTCGACGACGATGACGCTGTTGCCGAGATCGCGCAGCCGGCGCAGCGTTTCCAGAAGCCGCGCATTGTCGCGCTGATGCAGCCCGATCGAGGGCTCGTCGAGCACATAGAGCACGCCGGTCAGGCCCGAGCCGATTTGCGAGGCGAGCCGGATGCGCTGGCTCTCGCCGCCGGACAAGGTGCCGCTTGCCCTGGCTAATGTCAGATATTCGAGTCCGACATCGACCAGGAAGCGCAGCCGCTCGCGGATTTCCTTGAGCACGCGCACCGCGATTTCGTTCTGCTTGGCGTTGAGCTTGCCCGGCAGATCGTTGAACCAGGCCGCCGCCTTCCTGACCGACATGTCGGACACTTCGCCGATATGCGCGCCTGCGATTTTCACGCAGAGCGCTTCCGGCTTGAGCCGATAGCCATTACAGGCCTCGCAGGGCACGTCGGTGAAATAGCGGGCAATCTCCTCGCGGGCCCAGTCGCTGTCGGTTTCCTTGTAGCGGCGCTCGAGGTTGGTGATGATGCCTTCGAAGGCGCGCTTGGTGTCGTAAGCCCGCGTGCCGTCGTCATAGGAAAAGCGGATCTCGTCGTCGCCGGAGCCGTAGAGGATGGCCTCCTGCGTTTTCTTCGGCAGGTCCTTCCATTTGGCGTCGAGCGTGAATTTGTAGTGCTTGCCGAGCGCCTGCAGCGTCTGCACGTAATAGGGCGACGACGATTTCGCCCAGGGCGCGATGGCGCCCTTGCGCAGCGTGCGCTCCTTGTCGGGAATGACGAGATCGGCATCGATATGCTGCTCGACGCCGAGCCCGCCGCATTTCGGGCAGGCGCCGAACGGATTGTTGAAGGAGAACAGCCGCGGCTCGATTTCCGGGATGGTGAAGCCGGACACCGGGCAGGCGAATTTCTCGGAGAAGATGAGGCGCTCGGCAGTCTCGTTGCGCTGCTTGTTGGCTTTCGCGCCCGCCGTCGGTCCGCTGTCGGCGAGTTCGGCGACGGCCATGCCCTCGGCGAGCTTCAGCGCCTGTTCGAGCGAATCGGCGAGGCGGGTGGCGATGTCGGGGCGCACCACGAGCCGGTCGACCACGACATCGATGTCGTGAGTGAATTTCTTGTCGAGCGCCGGTGCTTCGGTGATTTCGTAGAACGCGCCGTCGATTTTCACGCGCTGATAGCCGCGCTTCATGAATTCGGCGAGCTCCTTGCGGTACTCGCCTTTGCGGCCGCGCACGACTGGAGCCAACAGGTAGATACGCGTGCCCTCAGGGAGCGCCAGGATGCGGTCGACCATTTGCGACACGGTCTGGCTCTCGATCGGCAGCCCGGTCGCCGGTGAGTAGGGCACGCCGACGCGCGCCCACAAGAGTCGCATATAGTCGTAAATCTCGGTGACGGTGCCGACGGTCGAGCGCGGATTGCGCGAGGTGGTTTTCTGCTCGATGGAAATGGCTGGCGACAGGCCGTCGATCTGATCGACGTCCGGCTTCTGCATCATTTCCAGGAATTGCCGCGCGTAGGCCGAAAGACTTTCGACATAACGGCGCTGGCCTTCGGCATAGATCGTGTCGAAGGCGAGCGAGCTTTTGCCGGAGCCGGACAGGCCGGTGAAGACCACGAGCTGGTCGCGCGGAATGTCGAGATCGACGTTCTTGAGGTTGTGCTCGCGCGCGCCGCGGATCGAGATCACGTGACGGCTTCGCGCGGTGGAACCTTTGGCGGTTTTCTCGTTGCTGTTCATACGAAAAAGGCCCCGTTTCGCCGCGTGTTATACGGCGCCGGGACATCCTTTGGCTCGCTTTAGTTCTTGCGACTTGTCCCGAACATAGTGAGAACAGCCAAGCTTTGCCAGGGCGGGGCGGGTGTAATCCCCGGCTCTTCGCCGATCCAGCGCGTTCAGATGACAGCTACTGCCAGATTTCCCGGAGTGGGCCTCTGAAACGACAAGGGCCGGCATCCTGCCGGCCCTTGGAGTGCGCTTCAATCGAGTACGCGGTTACAGGTACTCACACCGGCAGACTAGTAGGGTCTGCCGCCAGCCCAATTGAAGCGGTAATTGAGGCCAAACGTGAGAGCGTGCATGTCGGACTTGATCGAAATCGGCGTCTGCACGAACTGGTTATAGGTCTGGGTGCCGAAGTCGTAGAAATCGTATTCGAGCCTGGCGGAGAAATTCTCGGTGAGCCCATATTCGATGCCGGCGCCGGCGGTGAAGCCGCTGCGGGTATCGGTTACCGTCTGTGTACCGGCCGTGAAGCCGCCGTTCACGAGGGCCTGGCCGTAGCGGACGTTCATCCAGGCGCCGCCGCCTTTGACGTAGAACAGCCAAGCATCGGAGGCGTAGCCGACGCGTCCGGTCGCGGCGGCGACCCATTGCAGGCTGGACGTGCCGTTTTCCAATATGCCGCCGCCCGGTGCGCCACCCACCGTGGTCGTGACGACAGTGCCGGTGGCGCCGATATTGGTCGCCGTCCAGGCGCCTTCGACGCCGACCACCCAGGGCGCGAATTCGTAGTTGACGCCGACCTGACCGCCGCCGATCACCCCCGTCGGATTGTTCGTGATGTTGCCGCCGAGCGTCGCGTTGCCCGCGGTCGAGGCTTGGTTGAAAGTATCGTTGAGCAAACCAGCGCCGACCTGGCCGCCGAAATAGAGGCCGGTCCAATCGTAAAGCGCGGGGCGATAGACAACCGGAGGAGCCGGGGCGGGAGCTACAGGCAAATCGGCGGCATGCGCGAGCGACGCGCACGCCGCTGCCGCCAATGCCGACGCCAGCAAACCAATCCCAACACGTCTCATATGAAGACCCTGCCGCTGGCCGCTTTGGGGCTAATACAATGCTTCCGAAGGCCGCCGGATAGTGCAAAAAAACAACAGCCCGCCGAATTCGCCGGCGGGCTGTTTAAGAACTGCCGGTAGGTGTCTGATCTAGGCTCAGAAACCGCCGAATTTGAAGTCGAGGCCGGCCCGCACCAGGCTGGTCTTGAACGACACATTGGTGCTGCCGGGGAAGCACACCACCGAGCAAGTATTGTTGCCGAGATCGACATAGAGATATTCGATCCGCGCGGTGAGGTTGTCGGTCAGGGCGCCTTCAAGACCAGCGCCAGCGGTCCAGCCGAATTGGGTGGAACTGGTGTTGGTAAATGCAGCGCCGCTGGCCTGGATGCTACCGAATGCACCGCCCGCCGTACCGTAGAACAGGATGCGGTCAGCCGCGAAGCCGGCACGGCCGCGAATGGTGCTGAGCCAAGTGTTCTTGGTCGAACAGGTGGTGCCGGCACAGAGGCCGTTACTGGTAGAGCCATTGATATTGGACCAATCGATATCGCCTTCGACGCCGACAACGAATTGGTTGATCTGCCAATTGGCGCCGACGGTGCCGCCGGCCACGCCGCCGCTCAGGTCGAAATCACCCGAATTGCCGAACAGGGAATTGGTCCAATTCGACGTGCCGAAGCCCCAGCCGCCATTGATGCCGAGATAAAAGCCGCTCCAGTTGTAGACCGGGACCGGCACGAAAGCCGGCGCGCGCGGCATCGGGGGTGGCGCCTGCGGAAGGTCGGCCGCGAGGGCCGGCGCACTGGCCGCGACGGTGGCAATGGCGAGCGACAAGGCGCCCGCAAAAAGAATCCGCCTCATATAGGTCTCCTATCCATACCGGTGCTTTTTTGACGGCCGCGCCGCTTCGCCCAGCGGCAGCGCTTTCGTCGTGGGGACTGACAACTGTTTTTTGGACGCCCCCGGTCTCCCGCGTAACTAACGGATGACGCGCCAAAAAGATGTGACCTGAAGGTCACATCTGCCGAGAAACCGTGCAAAAACATGCCCCTAAATTGCCCAATTCTCCGCAGGCTCTTGCGCAGGGGCTAAGAACAAAATAAGAACAAACTTTCGAGCGGCCGAATAGGACCGCAGAGAGTTGCCAATAGTCATGTGGATAGCGGCAACCGGCACGGCTTGCGCCCTGGTGTCGAGGAATGTTCCGGCACTAGGGTCGCGACCGAAGCGGCGCGGCGCGGCGCGACAAAACGCCCGCGCGACGAAACATGACGCGTGGCAAGGGATGCGGGTCAAGGCATAAGCGCGATGAAGCGTGGCGCGTTACGAAACATCGGCGCGATGAAACGGAGAGTGGCATGGCGGGAAGCGTCAACAAGGTGATCCTGGTCGGCAATCTGGGCGCCGATCCGGAAATCCGTCGCACCCAGGACGGGCGGCCTATCGCAAATCTGCGGCTCGCCACTTCGGAATCCTGGAAGGACAAGACTACCGGCGAGCGGCGCGAAAAAACCGAATGGCACCGCGTCGTCATCTTCAATGAAAACCTGTGCCGGATCGCCGAGCAATATCTCAAGAAGGGCTCGAAGATTTACGTCGAGGGCGCGTTGCAGACGCGCAAATGGCAGGATCAGGCCGGTCAGGATCGCTATTCCACCGAAGTCGTACTGCAGAACTTTCGCGGCGAGCTGACGCTGCTCGATCGCGCCGGCGGCGCGGGCGCAAGCGGCGGCGGCGACATGGACGAAGCTGGCGGCGGCGAATTCGGCTCGCCGGGCCCGACCCGCAAGGTCGCGGCGGCGGCAGGCGCCGGATCGATGCGCGGCGGCGATATGGACGACGAGATTCCGTTCTGACGGCCTTTCGTCATTCCAGCCGAGCGAGCTTGCGAGCGAGAGCCGGAATCCATAACCACGGTTCCCGGGGTGGTCGCGCAGCGACGCTCCCTCTCGTGTCGGGACTATGGATTCCGGGTCCGCGGTTGGCGCGCTCCGGAATGACGAAACAGCGATGATCGACATCATCTTCGCCATCAAATTCGTTCATGTGCTGATCGCGGCCGCGATGTTCGGCACGTGGCTTTGCCTCGCGATGTTCATGCTGCTGGCGCACCGCTCCGGCAATACTTCGGTCGTGGCCTTGACCACGCAATTCGTCGTCAGTGTCGAGAAGATCGTGATGATCCCGGCCTTCGTGCTGCAGCCGCTCAGCGGATTTCCACTCGCGAGCGCAATCGGGTTTCAGCCGTTCGGCGAATTGTGGATTCTTATTTCGCTGGTCTTCTACGCCGCAATTGTCGTGTGCTGGGTTCTGGCGATGCGCACCGAGATCCGCATCCGTGGTCTGACGCGCGAGGCGGCGCTTGAATCGCGGCCGTTGCCCAAAGTCTATCGCCGGCAGTTCCGCATCTGGTGCATGCTCGCCGGCCCGCTACTTCTCGGCATGGCCTGCGTCTTCGCGCTGATGATCTGGCAACCGCGGCTGGATTAGTTCGCTCTAGGCGGTGAGAGCGAGATCCTCATCGTCGCCTGCGGCAAGCTTTTCCAATGCCGGTCCCGCGATCACGAAGGTGAGACACTGCGGCAAGGGCTGAAAGCCGGTGCTCACGTAAAACTGTTGCGCCGGATTGTCGGCATGCACGGTGAGCTCGACGATCGGGCTGCCGAGCTCGCGCGCCAACGCCGCGACGCGCGCCGCCAGCGCACGCGCGATTCCTTGCGCGCGATATTCGGCTTCGACAAAAAGGTCCTGCAGGAACACGACCGGCCCATTCCATCCGGTGACAACACGCCGGCTGCAGGTCGCCATTCCGATGATGGCGCCCGCGGCGCCGGCTGCCATGTCGGTGCGCTCGGCGACGAAGGCGGTAAAGCCGGGTTTGGGGCCGAAACCGTCGCGCAACCAATCGGCTTCGCTGGCGCTCAGCGCGTGTAGCGCATCCTCGCCCTCGGCCAACAGGCGCTTGAGCCGCATCAGCTCCGGCACGTCGCACGGCTGCGCGTCGCGTATCTTGACCGGAACGGCGGCTCTCTTCTCCATGCTTGCCAGCATTGCCAACCGAATATTGCCAATCACTTACACGGTGATGTCGACGGCCTTGCCGACCCGGCCGGTCGAGGGTGCCGCCGACGCCACGCTCGAGCTTTGCCCGTCAACGTCGCTGATCGAAGGCGCCTGGCTGCGGCCGTGCCGGTGGAGCGCCGATGACGATGCCGCTTGCTGAGTCTGTGGGCTTGCCGAAATTCCGGAAATAGCCATTGCGCCGATTCCGTGCGCGCGATTCCAGTGGCGCTTATCTCCAGCCAAGAGTGGACCGGTATGGTTAATGAAGGCTTACGGCGCGCCAACGCTGCGCAAAGTGCGGCGACAAGATCGCTTGGGATGCGCTATTGGAAGCGCGACAAGAGGTTGTCGCGTTATGAAAATCGCCTCTCGGTTCGTTTCGATAATTTTCACGTCGGCTCTTCTGTTCACCGGCACCGGCCGCGCAGAGGCCGCGCCGCCCCACGGGCTGTGCTTCAACTACGGTCACGACGGTTACATGCACGACTTGTCGCCCGGTGGTCAGGTCGAGCGCGATTTCCAGAGGCTCTTAGGCGGCAGCGTCCATTGTCTGCGCATCGCCTATAACGGCTTCAATGACGTGCAGGCGGAGGCGCTGGCGCGCTTCGCCAAGACGCGCGGTTTCTACGTGATCAGCGGCGGCGAATGGGGTCAGCTCGACGTCGCGCAGCTTCCGCAATATCGCGCGCAGGTGATCCAGCAAGCCAAGTGGGCGCAAGCCAACGGCATCGATCAGCTCAGTGTCGGCAACGAGCAGGAGGATCGGCTTTCCGGCATTTCCCTTACGCGCTGGGCCAACGAGGTGGTCGCGCTGGCCGCCGACGTGCGTGGCGTCTTCTTCGGCACGGTGTCCTACGAAGCGCCCGCCACATATGCGGACGAATGGGCAAAGGCCAATATCGGCAGCCTCGATCTGCTGGGGCTCAATACCTACTACGGCTACGAGCGCAACGCGGCCGCGCTTGCCGAAAACGTGAAGGCTCATGGTGCGAGCCGCGTCTACATATCCGAGATAAATTGTGACCTGTCGGAGCGGCCGCTCTGCGCAACCGACGCGGGGCTCGCCGCGGAAATGAAAGAGGATCTATTGCGGCTGATCCGTGAAAATCCGCAGACGGCTTTCTATGTCTATACTTGGCGCGCCGTCGGACACGATGCGGCGTTCAGCTTGGTCTCGTACCCGGACACGCTCGCTTTGATTGGCATCAAGTAACGGCCGGCGCCGGGCTTTAGCCGCCGATAACGGCGCGAATGCCGTCGACGACATATTGCACGGCAAGCGCCGCCAACAGCACGCCGAGGAGCCGCGACAGCACGATATTGCCGGTCACACCGAGAAAGCCGGAAATGCGTTCGGCCAGCCGGAAGGTCAAAAGGCACGATGCGGCGACCGCGACTTCCACAGTAACAAGCGCGCCGACCAGCCGCCAATCGCCGTCGGCGCGTCCGGCGAGCAGCACGGTCGCGGCGATGGCGCCAGGGCCGGCCAGCAGCGGGATCGCGAGCGGGAAGGCGGCGACATTGCGCACGCGCTCTTCCATCGCCTGTTCGGCGGCTTCGCCTTCGTGACGGCTGCGCACCCCGAACACCATTTCGGCCGCGATCCAGAACAGCAGCAGCCCGCCGGCAATCCGGAACGCCGGCAGCGAAATGCCGAACAGCACAAGCAGCCGATCGCCGACCAAAGCGCTGCCGATCAGGATGATGCCGGCAATGAAGCTCGCGCGCAGGGCCACGCTCTTGCGTGCCTCCTGCGGCATGCCGTCGGTGACCGCGAGAAAGGTCGGCGCCATCGCGATCGGATCGACCACGACGAACACTGTGACGAATGCCGAGATGGCGAAATCGAGCAGCATGACAGGCATTCACCTATCGGGTTTCGCGCAGTTTGGTAGCCCCTTGTGTCACGGTATTGCCCCAGTTCCCAGGGCGCTGGTTAGGCCACCCAAATTGTCGATATAAACCATTGAAAATACGAATGAAAATCATACATAAAAGCGGTCGATAAAGGTGGCGTTGGGCTGCCTGATCGGGTACAGAAACCGAATCAGAATCGCGCAAGATTCGTCACCAGATTCGTAGTCAGGATTCTTAGGCTTGTCAGACCAGGATAATGCCCCGCCTCCCGATGGCGGCGACGGCGGACAAGGTGCCGGACCGTCCGATATCCGCCCCGTGTCGATCACGGAGGAGATGAAGAAGAGCTACCTCGATTACGCCATGAGCGTGATCGTGGCGCGTGCGCTGCCGGATGCACGCGACGGTCTTAAGCCGGTGCATCGGCGCATCCTCTATTCGATGCACGAGAACGGCTATACGCCCGACAAGAAATACGTGAAGTCGGCGCGTGTCGTCGGCGACGTGATCGGCAAATATCATCCGCACGGCGATCAGTCGATCTACGACGCGCTGGTGCGCATGGCGCAGGATTTTTCCATGCGCCTGCCGCTGATCGACGGGCAGGGCAATTTCGGCTCGGTCGATGGCGATCCGCCTGCCGCCTATCGTTACACTGAAGCCCGCCTCACCAAAGTTTCGATGGCGTTGCTCGACGATCTCGACAATGAGACGGTCGATTTCCAGGCCAACTATGACAATACCGAGCGCGAGCCCGCCGTGTTGCCGGCGCGCTTTCCCAATCTCTTGGTCAACGGCGCCGGCGGCATCGCGGTCGGCATGGCGACCAATATTCCGCCGCACAATCTCGGCGAAGTGATCGACGCCTGCATTGCGCTCGCCGACAACCCGGCGATGTCGATCGAAGATCTGATCGCCATCGTGCCGGGCCCGGATTTTCCGACCGGCGGCATCATTCTCGGCCGCCAGGGCATCCGTTCCGCTTACCACCTCGGCCGCGGTTCGATCACGATGCGCGGCAAGGTCGAGTTCGAGACCTTGCGCGGCGAGCGGGAAGCCATCGTCATTTCCGAAATTCCCTATCAGGTGAACAAAGCGCACATGGTCGAGCGCATCGGCGAACTGGTGCGCGAGAAGAAGCTGGAAGGGATCGGCGCGTTGCGCGACGAATCCGACCGCGACGGCTTCCGTGTGGTGATCGAATTGCGGCGCGACGCGGTGCCGGACGTGGTGCTCAACCAGCTCTACCGTTTCACCTCGCTGCAATCCTCGTTCGGCGCCAATATGGTGGCGCTCGACAGCGGCCGGCCGCAGGTGATGAACCTGAAGGATCTGCTGACGGTCTTCATCGGCTTCCGCGAGGAAGTGATCTATCGGCGCATCAAGCACCTGCTCAGCAAGGCGCGCGATCGCGCCCATATCCTGGTCGGGCTTGCGATCACGGTGGCCAATATCGACGAAGTGATCCGATTGATCCGCGCCTCCAAGGACGCCACCGAGGCGCGCGAGCAATTGATGGCGCGTGACTGGCCGGCGCGCGATGTCGAAACCATGGTGCTGCTCATCGACGATCCGCGCCACGCCATGTCGCCCGAAGGCACCACGCGGCTTTCGGCGGAACAGGCCAAGGCCATTCTCGATCTGCGGCTGCAGCGGCTGACGGCATTGGGCCGCGACGAGATCAAGGCCGAGCTCGATAAGCTCGCCAAAGAGATCGCCGATTATCTCGATATTTTGCGCTCGCGGGCGCGTATCCAGACCATCCTCAAGGACGAACTCACCGCCATCAAGGACGAATTCGCCACCCCCCGCCGCACCGTGATCATCGATCAGGAAGGCGAGATGGAGGACGAGGACCTGATCCAGCGCGAGGAGATGGTCGTTACCGTCTCGCACGCCGGTTATGTCAAGCGCGTGCCGCTCTCGACCTATCGCGCGCAGAAGCGCGGCGGCAAAGGCCGCGCCGGCATGCAGACCCGCGACGAGGATTTCGTCACCCGCCTGTTCGTTGCCTCCACCCATACGCCGGTTTTGTTCTTTTCCTCACGCGGCCAGGTCTACAAAGAGAAAGTGTGGCGTCTGCCGCAAGCGGCGCCGCAGGCGCGGGGCAAGGCGCTGATCAATATTCTGCCGCTGGAACAGGGCGAGAATATCACCACCATCATGCCGCTGCCCGAGGATGAGAAGACCTGGGACAAGCTCGACGTGATGTTCGCCACCACGCGCGGCACGGTGCGCCGGAACAAGTTGTCCGATTTTGCTGACGTGCGCCGCTCCGGCATCATCGCCATGAAGCTTGACGAAGGCGACGCCATCGTCGACGTGCAAATCTGCACTGAGAACGATGACGTGCTTCTGACGTCGGCGGGCGGCCAGTGCATCCGCTTCGCCGTCAACGACGTCCGCGTGTTCCAGGGCCGCACCTCGATGGGCGTGCGCGGCATTAATCTGGCTGACGGCGACAAGCTGATCTCGCTGTCGATCCTGCGCCACGTCGAGGCTTCCGCCGATGAGCGCGTCGCTTACCTCAAGCGCGCCAACGCGGTGCGGCGCGGCCAGAACGGGGACGGTGAGGAGAACGGCGGCGCGGATGCCGAAGAGGCCGAGGGCGCCATCGAGCTTGGCCAGACGCGCTATGCGGAATTGTCCGCGGCCGAGCAGTTCGTGCTCACCGTTTCCGAAAAAGGTTTTGGCAAGCGCACGTCGTCGTTCGAATATCGCACCACCGGCCGCGGCGGCAAAGGCATCGTCGCCATGGCGATCACCGAGAAGAACGGCAAGCTCGTCGCCTCGTTCCCGATCGAGGAGAGCGATCAGATCATGCTGGTCACCGACGGCGGCCAGTTGATCCGCTGCCCGGTCGATGGCATCCGCATCGCCGGCCGCTCGACGCAAGGCGTCATCGTGTTCTCGACCGGCGACGGCGAGAAAGTCGCTTCGGTGGAGCGGCTCTCCGAGGAAGGCGAGCAGGGCGAGCCAAGCGAACTGAGCGAAGAGAACGGCGGGGAGTAAGCCGTGGCCGTCTTGCCCGGCGTCGAAACTTACAAATTCCGCCCATACAATCATCCGCTTGGCAGATAATTCCGGCGGCTGGCGGCAACTTCGCGCTATGCGGGGAGGAAAAATGAACCGGCGCAAATATCTCACGGGCATGGTTGGAATGGTCGCGGGCGCATGCGCCTCACCCACGGTGCTGATCCGAGCGGCGAACGCGCAGGACGCCGAGCCAAAAAAACAACCCCCAATGATCGCGGGGCCGGACCCCGACACCAAGATACCGGCCTTCAGGCTCCCGCGCGGCGCGATCGACACCCACACTCATATTTTCGGCCCGGCCAGCAAATATCCGTTCGCCGCCGATCGGACCTATTCGGCGCCGGAAGCGCCGCTACCGATGTTTCGCGACGTGCATGCCAAGATCGGCTGCGACCGCGCGGTCATCGTCAATGCGACGATCCACGGCACCGACAACCGCGTCGTCACCGACGCCATCGCCGCCTATCCCGAGCAGTACAAGGGCCTCGCCGTCGTCGTCGACACGATCACCGACGCTGAGTTCGATGCGCTCAACAAGGCCGGCATGCGAGGTTGCCGCTTTGCCTTTCTCAAGCGGTTGGGCGGGGTCAAGGACATGGCTGCGTTCACTCGGCTCGCCCATCGCGCGGCAGAGATCGGGTGGCACATCGATGTCTATCTCGATCCGGGCTCGGTGCCGGACTTCGGGCCGATCTTGACGGCGCTGCCGACCAGTTACGTCATCGACCATATGGGAACGACGCAAGCGGCTAAAGGCCTCGACGATCCGGGCTTCCAGGCGCTGCTCGATTTGCAGCGGCGCGATCAGAAATGCTGGGTCAAGATCACCGGTCTCGAGCGCGCTTCCGCGGCCGGAAAGCCATTCCATGACGCGGTTCCCTTCGCCAAGGCGCTCGTCGACAACGCTCCGGATCGGGTGCTGTGGGGAACGGACTGGCCGCACCCCAATGTGAAGATCATGCCGAATGACGGCGAGATCGTGGATCTCATTCCGCTCTATGCTCCCGATGCGGCAGTCCAACGCAAATTGTTGATCGACAATCCGACGCGGCTTTTCGGATTTGCGACGGTTTAGGATTGCGGGCCGGGTTCGCCGGCAGCTTGGAGTTTCAGATATGCCCGAGGCACCGGTCGATTTCAGATTGTTGGCGGGCGCGGGAGCCCCGGCGCGCGATTACAAGGCCGGCGATGTTATTTTCAAGGAAGGCGATGCCGCGCAGGAGCTTTTCATCATTCAGAGCGGCGACGTCGAGATTCGCCTCGGCAATCGCCCTCTTGAAAAGCTGCCGCAGTTCAGCATTTTCGGCGAGATGGCCCTGATCGATGCGAGCCCGCGCAGTGCGACGGCGGTCGCCGTGTCGGACGCCAAGCTCGTTCCCGTCACCGAGAAGCAGTTCCTGTTCCTGATCAGCAACACGCCGCATTTCGCGCTTAATGTCATGCGGATCATGGCGCGGCGGCTGCGGGCGATGAACAAAAGCCTATAGCCGATGTTCGATGCCACCGTCTTTGCGATAGCGGGCGTCTTTACGATTACGAGTGTCTTTACGATAGCGGGTCTTGGCGGGGTCGCGTATCGTGACTTTGCCCTGGAGGTCGATCGATGAATTGGGACCTGTTCGCCGCTTTCCTTTTCATAACCGCCGTTCTGATCGTCGTGCCGGGCCCGATCGTCACTTTGATCATCGCCACGGGCGCGCGGCAGGGCGTCCGGCCGGCTCTGGTGACGGTGGCCGGAACCTCGGTCGGCAATGCCATTCTGCTCGCGGCGATCGCGCTTGGCTTGGGCTGGGTTCTGCAGAATGCGGAAGCGCTTTTTGTCATACTGCGCTGGGTCGGCGCGGCTTATTTGATCTGGCTCGGCATTCAGGCCTGGCGTCATGCGGGTGAAGTGAAGCCGGTAGAAACTAGCGGTCGCGTGAATTTCACCCGCGGGCTTCTCGTGGCGCTGTCGAATCCGAAGACCATCGCGTTCTTTACGGCTTTCCTGCCGCAATTCGTCGACCCCACTTTGCCGGTCGCGCTACAGCTGACGGTCATGTGCACGGTCACGGCGATGTTCGCTGCTTTGTCGGACTCGGCCTGGGCGATCGCGGCTGGCATGGGCCGCGCGTGGTTCACGCGGCCGTCACGCGCGAAACTGCTCGGGCGTGTGTCCGGCGCCGTTTTGATTGGTGGCGGCGTGTGGCTGTCGCTCGCTCGCCGCTCCGGCTGACGTTGATGATGCGACGGCTTGCCGCGATCTCGCTTCTCGCTACGGTGATACTCGCCGCTTTCGGACCCGGCGCGGCGTCTGCGGCGTCGCGCGCGCATGTTTATCTGTTCCGCGGCTTGGCCGACATATTTTCTACCGGCATGGACACGCTCGCCGACGAGATCAACAAGCGCGGAGTTTATGCAACGTCGCACAGCCACACCGAATGGAAGTCGCTCGCCGATCAGGCTGCCGTGGACTACAAAGCCGGTAAGGAAGGACCGATCGTTCTCATCGGCCACTCGCTCGGCGCCGATGCCGTCATGGAGATGGCCGACTATCTCGGCGACAAGGGCGTGCCGGTGGCGCTGGTGATGCCGTTCGACGGCACGCAATCGTTCCCGGCATCGGCCAATATCAGCCGCGTCGTCAATTTCACCCAGCGCGACTACGCCTATATGCGCAAAGGCCCGGGCTTCCGCGGCACGCTGGTCAATGTCGATCTGAGCTCGGATCCCAATATCGGGCATCTCAATATCGACAAGTCGGCGCGGCTGCATGCGCGCGCAATCACCGAAATCTTGGCGGTTGCGGCCGGCCATATGGGCCCGCCGATCGCTGATAAGCCGCCGAGCGCGGCCGCCGGTGCGACGCGTCACGAGGACATCGGCAGGGGCGAGGAGCTGCGCGGCATCGAGCGCGAGGCTCCGGTAGCTCCTCCGGCTGCGCCGACAGCCCGGCCGCCCAAGGCGGAGGAGGCGGCAGCGCCTATAAAGCCCGAGACAAGTGAACGCCCACCTGCCAATATGCCACTCCAGGCGCCGGCGGCGCACGTGAGCCCGGTCTTTCCGCCACAGCCGCTGCCACCGCGCCTGGTTCCGGTCAAACCAATAGAAATACCGGACTGAGCTTTTCGGGACGCGTCTTCGGACTCAAGTTTGCGCTTGTGGTGGGCGGGATGAGTGGGCAACGCTTTGATGTGGCGTTTTTGCCGGCGGCTGTGCTGGCGGGCCTGATCTTGGCTATGTGGCTGGCATTTTATCCGTCGGTCAATACGACCGTGCGGGCGCAGCAAACCCAGACTCTGCAAAGCCCAACCCAGCAAAGCCCGATCCAACAGAGCTCCGATTCGCGGGTTGCCGATCTGGTGCTGGCCGGAAAAATCCGCGTCGGGCTTGGGCTCGGCAATCATGCCTCGGCGATGAAGGATCCGGCGACCGGCGAGATGCATGGCATGGCCGTGGATCTCGCCCGCGCGCTGGCCGCACGTGTCGGTGTCGCTCTGGGTGTCGTCGAATATCCAAGGCCAGGTGCGGTGTTCGACGGCGCGCAGACCGACGCCTGGGACGTCACCTTCCTGGTGATCGATCCGGAGCGGGCCGCCGCCGCCGATGTTTCGCCCGCCTATATGCAGAGCGAATTCACTTATCTCGTGCCGGCCGGCTCGACGATCCGCGATGTCTCTGATGTCGACCGGCCGGGCACCAGCATCGGCGTGCCGCGCGGCGACGCGGTCGATCTCAGTTTGAGCCGGATCTTGAAGCAGGCGACCTTGGTCCGTGCCGAGAGCCAGGCGGCCGGCATCGATCTGCTGCGCGCCGGTCGGGTCAATGCCTATGCCGCACCGCGTCCGGCGCTGCTCGCGCTGTCGGCGCAAGTGCCGGGCTCGCATGTCCTGGCCGATGCGTTTGCCACGACATCCTGGGCAGCGTTCGTGCCCAAAGGTCACGACGAGCGATTGGCCTACGTGACTGGCTTTGTCGAAGATGCCAAGGCGGACGGCATGGTGGCGCAATTCATCGAGCGCGAAGGTCTGCGCGGGATCGAAATCACGCCGCCGGCAAAACGTGAATGAGCGACTAGAAGTGCTGGCCTACGCGCGCTTGCGTCATTCCGCCGGCGCCGGCGTCTTTTCCAGTGCCTGATCGCCGCCTGCTTGCGCCCACGCGCCGCCTGGCTAACATTCACATTGAACAATCGAGCCTAGGGGAAGCGCCGCGATGACCATGCCGATCGCGCTCAACGACATCACGATTCATCCCATCATCGAGCAGCAGGGCGTTTTCTTCAATGTGATGGGATTTTTCCCGGATTTGACGAGAGAGGTCCTCGACGAGAACCGGCCCTGGCTGCAGCCGGAATTCGTCGATGCCGCGGGCGGATTGCTGCTTTGCATCCAGAGCTTTGTGATCAAGACGCCGCACCACAACATTCTGGTCGATGCCTGTGTCGGCAACCACAAGCCGCGCCCGACCCGGCCGTTTTGGAACATGCTCAATAGCGACCGGTTCGAAAAGGAACTGGCGGCCGTTGGTCTCACGGTCAACGACATCGACTATGTGATGTGCACGCATCTGCACACCGATCATGTCGGCTGGAACACGCGGCTCGAAAACGGCCGCTGGGTGCCGACCTTTCCCAAGGCGCGATACATTATGTCCGACCGGGAGCTTGCTCACTGGACGCAGCGCGAGAAGGACAATCCGTCGAGCGTGCCGTGGATCACCAACTCGGTCCTGCCGATCGTCGAAGCCAAACGCGCCCAGATCGTGAAAAGCGATTTCGCTTTCAACGAACGGATCCAATTCATCCCAACGCCCGGGCATACCATTGATCATTTCTCGGTTTTGGTCGGCGGCCCCGGCGACGACTGCCTGATCACCGGCGACATGATCCATTCACCGCTGCAAGGGAAGTATCCGCAATACGGCATGATGTCGGATTACGATTCCCGCCAGGCCGAGCAGACGCGGCATCAGGTATTCGATCGTTTCTGCGAGACCTCGACGGTTATGTGCGCCACCCACTTTCCCGCGCCGTCGACCGGCCGCGTGCGGCGCTGGGGTGACGGTTACAAATTCGTGGCGCTCGATGCGTGATGCAAAGCATCGGCCGCTGTGTTATCAGGCGCCATGACCCAGCATCATGATCATAGTCACGGTTCGGCGCACGGCGACGCCGAGCGCTGGAAGGTCGACGGCGTCCGTGTCATTCCAGGCAATCAGCTCGATCCCAACGTGCCATCGACACCGGGCATGGACCGCAAGGCGGCGATCAATTTCGCCCGCGCCGGCGCGCAGAAACTCTGGGCCGGCACGGTGACGATCAAGCCGAATGCCAAGACCGGCGCGCATCATCACGGGCATCTCGAAAGCATCATCTATGTCGTTCGCGGCAAGGCGCGCATGCGCTGGGGCGAGCACTTGCAATTCACCGCGGAGGCCAATCCCGGCGATTTCATTTTCATTCCGCCTTATGTGCCGCATCAGGAAATCAATGCCTCGACCAACGAAGTGCTGGAATGCGTGCTGGTGCGCAGCGACGGCGAGGCGATCGCGATCAATCTCGATATCGAACCGGTGGAAAAGCCGGAAACGGTGTTGTGGGTCGATCCGATCCACCGCGAACCGGCAAAGACTTAGCTTCGGCAGCCATCAAGTTCCGCAACCGCCATGAAGTTCTGCAACTATGGCGCGGTGGTTGCCGCGGTCATTTGCCTAAATTTATTGTTGATAGATTTCTTGACAATAGCGAGCTTTGGCTCACAATTTCGGCGTACCCTTCCGGACACGGAGGTCTGCATGAATCCGCCGGGTCAAAGGGCCGCGATGATTGTTGCGGGATTCATTCGGACCGCAACATAGCGGCATCCACGCGAATGGTTCGCCGGGCGCGACATTCAGCGGGTCGCATCAGTGAGGCATGACCCCATCTTGGTCGCCCCCGGCGATTATCTTCTTTGGCGACGCCCGAATTTCGTTAGCCGATTTCCGTTCGTAGAATTGCCGCTACTGGAACAGCCGATAGCCGAAGGTGTGACACTGGTCCAAGCCGCATTGCGCGATCACGGACAGGAAATTGATCGCGCAGATCGCAATCACATAGATTCCGAGCAGATGAGCGACGGGCCGGAGTGGATCGCGTTCGGGAGCCACACCGTTGCGCGCTCCGCCGAACAGCGCGAGCCGGATCGCGAAGCCGAGCAATAAGGCCACAGCGATAATGACGGACCAGACCGGCAGGTGAATTCCTAAGACCGCGGTGCCGATATATTCGTGGCCCGGACGCGGAAAAAGATCGAGCAGCGTCTGCCGCACCGAGATCACCAGCAACAACACCGCAAAAATCAACGCAATGCCGGTGCCGTGTTCGGAATCGTCGGATCGCAACTGCACGATCAGCCCGAAGCAGCATCCGAACATGGCGACCCGTTGCAGGAGACAGAGCGGGCAGGGGATCTCGCCTGACGCATATTGCATCACCATGGCCGCTGTCAGAATGGCGGCGAGAACGGCGAGCATGAGCACGAGGATCAGGCGATCCAGTGCCGCGACGATCGGCGATGCTCCGGTCGTGTTCATCCCAAGTCTCACAGCCGAAGTCTCACAGCCCAAATCTCACGGTTCAAGCCTCATAGCTGCAGCCACGGCATGCGGAAGCCGTAATCGGGGCTATACACTTCCCAAAGGAAAAGCCCGACGCACAAGACAAAAGAAACGAAGAGGCACGAAATCGCGAGCCGCCGCAGCCCGGCGAAGTCGAGGATGAAAGCAAACAACAGGCTTGCAAAGACCGCGGCCATCATCGCTTGGGCTTCCGGCTCCGTGGCAGTTACACGCTTTGGCACTTAGACCACGGCGTTACGCCGCATGACCTCGGCATAATACGACGCGCTGAGCTTGGGCGTCCGCTTTTGCGTGGCATAATCCACATGGATCAGGCCGAAACGCGTAGCATAGCCGTCGGCCCATTCGAAATTGTCGAACAAACTCCAGACGAAATAGCCGCGCACCGGTACGCCTTTGGCGCTGGCCTGTTGCAGCATGGTCAGATAATTGCGCAGGAACATGACGCGGTCGCTGTCATAGACGATACCGTCCGTCGCCGGCGCGTCGAATGTGCCGCAGCCGTTTTCGCTGATGAAAATCTCCGGCACGTTCCAGACGTTGTGAAGGTGCCGCGGCGCCCAATAGAGCGCCTCCGGGCCGACATATTGCCAGGACGATGCCGTGCGCGGGTGCGATTTGGCGAAGGGAACGATCTCGTAGCCAGGGCTCGCGGAAATCGCCCGGACATATTGGGGCGAATAGACATTGATGCCGACGAAATCCAACCGAGTTGAGATCGTTTTCAGGTCTTCGGCGGTGAATTTCGGCGCGGCGGTGCCGGCCCCGGCCAGGAAGGCGTTGGTGTAACGTCCTTCCAGGATCACCGTGAGCGCGCCGGCATTCTGCTCGCGGGTGGCGTGTTCCGCGGCCGCGATATGTTCAGGCGTCGCGATAACCGGAACGCAGGCCGCGATGTTCTCGGCCAGCCCGATTTTGGTGCCAGGTTTTGCCAGCGCGCGGATCGCTTCGACCGCAAGGCCGTGGCCGAGAACGGCATGGTGGCGCACTTGATTGAGCCGAGCGGCCGGTAGACTTAGTCCCGGCGCCAGCCCCTTGCCGCCATAACCACCATCGACGAAGGTCGTGAATTCGTTGATCGTGAAAAAATGTCCGATGCGATCGCTCAGTTTTTCGCTGACAAAGCCGGCGTAATCGGCGAAGGCTTTGGCAGTGTCGCGGGATTCCCAGCCGCCGTTGTCCTGCAGCGCTTGCGGCAGATCCCAGTGATAAAGCGTCGCAAACGGCGTAACGCCGTTGGCAAGCAACTCATCGGTCAGCCGGTCGTAGAAATCGAGACCCTTGGCATTGGGCTCGCCCGTGCCTTGCGGAAAGATGCGCGGCCAGGAGATCGAGAAACGATAGGCCCGCGCGCCGAGTGCCTTGATCGACTGCACGTCGTCCTTGTAGCGGTGGTAGTGGTCGAGCGCGACATCGCCCGTATCGCCGCGGTAAATCTTGCCGGTCGTGTGCGTGAAGCGGTCCCAGATCGACTCGCCTTTGCCGTCTTCGTTCCACGCGCCTTCGATCTGATAGGCGGATGTCGCTGTGCCCCAGAGAAAGTCTTGCGGGAAATCTTGTGACCCGTTCAAGCCGGCTTCGGCATTTGGCGCGGCATCGGCCGGATTCGGCGCATTCGCGGCGAGTGCGCTCGCGCCCGCAAGCTTCATGAGATCGCGGCGTGAGGTTTCTCCGGCCGCCGGTGCAGCAGGTCTGTCTGACATTATCGCTTTCAGGACTTCGTCGTTTCAGAACATTCGAGTCAATAAGGATAGGAGCAACAACACACTCACGGTAACAAGGCCTTGCAGCAGCGTTCCGATGCTGAAAGCAGTCAGCCCGCGTAGTGGTGTAAACCCCGCACGGTCGGCGACCAGCCAAAAATAATCATCGTTGACGTGGGATACGGTCATGGCGCCGGCGCCAATGGCTAGCGCTGCGAGCGCCCTTGCATTGGAGCCGTCAAATCCGAGTGCGGTAACCAGCGGCTGCATCATTCCGGCGGCAGTGATGGCGGCGACGAGCGAAGAGCCTTGAAAAGTCTTCATCACAGCGGCGATAAAAAACGGCACGAGGATAGCGAACGGCCCGATATGCCAGCCGAGCACATGCTCCGCCAGCAATGTCGCAATGCCGGTTTCCTGGCAGAGCCGCTGCAGACCGCCAGCCGCGCACACGATGAGGAGGAGGCCGGCGATATTGCCGAAGACCCGAGAAGTCCAGGCGGCATCAGTGACGAGGCCAAAACTCTGCCGTGGCTGGCCAAGAATCATAGTGGCAATGCCGGCCAGGAAGAGGATGAGCGGGCGACCGATGCCAAGGATCAATTCCCGGGTCGGTCCGCCGCCGAGCGGCTCGCTTGGAATAGTGCCGAGGGATTGAAATATCAGCATCCCCAGCGGCACCAAAGCCGCAAGGCAGAGCACGAAGGCCGAGCCACCGCCGCGCCGCTCCACCGGCGGTGGCGGGTAGATCTGTGCCGAGCTCTCGGCGGTCGCTCCGCTATTCGTCGACCAACGGGCGAATGTGGCTCCCAGCACGATTGCCAAAATCGCAAGCGGCACGCCGAGCAAAGCGACATGAAGCCAATCAGCGTCGAGAATGGCTGCCGCCGCGATCGGCACCGGCGAAAGGACGATCAGGCCGTGGCTTGCGGAAATGGCGAGCGCGAGCGTGACGGTTGTGCCTTCGCGCTGCTGCGCGGTCTTGCCGCCGAGCGGCCGCAGCAGCGGCGTCAGAAGGGCAAAGGCGGTCGTATGCGAAGCGCCGGTGCCGGCAACGAGACCCAAGGTCGCGGCGATGCTGTTGGCGCCGAGCCATTGCGTCCGGCTGCGCAATCGCTCGATGAACGCCAATAGTCTGTCGGAGGCGCTGGTGGTTTCGGCGATGCCGGAAATCAGCGCCGCCGCGACGATGGCCAAGCCCGGCGAATAGATCTTGTCGGAAAAGCCGGTGCCGAAGACCCTGCCGAGGGTCGAGGTCGGAAATCCGACGATAAAGCCAAAAGCCGCGGCGACGACCACGATCGCAAGAAAGGGATGAAAGTGCCTCCACTGGATGGCGGTGATAAGGACGATGACGGCAGCAAGAAAGACCAGCGCTTGGGCAATAGGCATGCCGTACATCGAAAATGTGACCTCGTTGAAGTGACAGGCCGGCGACTGTCATCGCCGTGCCATGGGCGTTATGCATTGATTCTAAAGCACGATTCCGAAAACTGGTCACTGGTTTTCGGCACGCATCATGCAGAATTGACCTTTCGCTCGTGGCACGATTTTGGCCTCGGATTGGGTCGGCAAAGAGCGTTGTAGAGGGGCATTATTTATGTGCGTTGGCAGCCTCCGGTTCTGCGGTCAATTTCGAGTCCAGCCGCGCGTGCTCGTCTCGGTCTTCGTCTCAGTCATTGTCTCGGTTTTAGTCCTGTCGCTTGGCGCCGGCTTGGCCTCGGCTGCGACCGCCGATTTCATTCACGCTGAAGGCACGCGGCTCGTGGACGGTAGCGGCGGCAATTTCGCCATCAAGGGGATCAATCTCGGCAATTGGCTGGTCCCCGAGGGCTACATGTTCAAATTCAAGCACGCACTAAGCCCGACCGAAATTGCCGGTGTCGTCGAGACGCTGGTCGGACCGGAGGAAGCGGCGCGTTTCTGGACGGAATTCCGCGACGTCTATATCGCCAAGGACGACATCGATTTCATCAAAGCGGCCGGCTTCAATACCGTGCGCGTGCCGCTGAATTGGCGGCTGTTCGTCGAGCCCGGAGCCACGGTAAATGACGACAAGTTCGAAGGGCCGGGCTGGGCGCTGCTCGATCGGCTGGTGCAGTGGTGTCACGAAGACGGTCTGCATGTCATCGTCGACCTGCATGCCGCCCCCGGCGGACAGACCGGCGTCAATCATGACGACGGCACCGGCTTTCCGCTGACCTTCTATGTGCCGCGCTACCGCGACCTCACCGTCGCCTTGTGGCGCGAGATCGCCGCGCACTATCGCAACGAGACCGCCGTGCTTGGCTACGATCTGCTCAACGAGCCGATCTCGCCCTATAACGACGTCAACTATCTCGATCCACAATTGGAGCCGCTTTATCGCGACATCGTGGCCGCGATCCGCAGTGTCGACGACAACCACGTCGTTCTGCTCGCCGGGGCGCAATGGAGCACCAATTTTTCGGTGTTTGGCCGACCGTTCGACAGCAACGCCGTCTACGAATATCACAAGTTCTGGGCCAATCCGACGCGCGACGCACTGCAGGATTATCTCGATTTCAGCAACCGGTGGAATGTGCCGGTGATGATCGGGGAGACCGGTGAGTATACCAACGCCTGGAATGAGAAATTCCGCAGATTGCACGAGCGTTTCAACATCGGTTGGTGCTTCTGGACCTACAAGAATCTCGACGCCAATACCTCGGTGATTTCGATCGAAAAGCCGGAAGGATGGGATCTGGTCGCCGAGGCCGGCAGCTCCCAGCCAGGCGCTATGCCGTCGCGCGAACAGGCGCAGACGATTCTCGACGCTTATCTCGAAGCCGCCAAATTGAAGAACGGCCGTGTCAATGACGGTTATCTCACGTCGCTTGGCCTCGCCGTACCGTAGTGCGGTCTTGCTGCTGCGGCGCAGCAACGCGCCGCTCGGCGGCCATTCCATTCATGAGATTCGCCGGCGAAGTCAGCGGCGAATTCTGACGGCGATCGTAGAAGCCTTATTGCCGACGGTGAATTGGTCCCACTGGCTGCATGGGCTCGGCAGCAAATCCCGTAATTCGATACCTATTCGCCCCGCGAGATGAACAATCTGACAGACATAACAGGCGCAGCAGGGAGTCAAAACTAACGACCTAGGCTACAGCCGACACGCGGCGACGAAAGCCGGTCGTGGAGTGTTGCTAAGTTGCGACAAAGGCGCGATTTTGCACGTGTTTGGGGCCTGTACGCGCTTGCGCGGCGATTTCTTGTATGTGAGAGTTGAATCGTTCCCCCAGGGGCTAATTTCCGAGGGGCGTCTCAGGTTGAGGAGGAACTCATGCGCCGTATTCGTCTTTCGCTGTGCGTAGCCGTCGCGTTGTCGGCTCTCGCTTACTCCGGAGCTCAGGCCGCCGGTCTGAATTGCGCGGTTGGCATTACCGTGAACAACAAGGCTTCGATCTGGCTGCACCATCACAAGATCGCTTCGTGCTCGGGCGCGTTTGGTTGCAAGTGCGTTTCTTGCTACGACTGGAACGGCACCGTCTATTCGGCTTGCTATCCGCTGGTAGCGCAGGGTCCGAAATAACGCCGGGGGCGATCGCGCTCTTTCGCGGCGTTTGATGTTCCGTATGGCCAGTTTGGCGCGTCCAGCTTCGCTGGCGCGCCGGACTGCTATTGTTTTTCACTTTGTATGGCGACGGCATTAGCGGCTCGAGCGTATCGCATCGCCGGCCAGCGCTTTGTGCTGCGCATATTTTCCGGTGAGGATCGCGCGGGGTTCGAGCGGCGAGCCTTAAGCGGCGGTGGCTTTTTGACGGCCGTGCCGGCTTGCGGCGGCCGGTCCGACCGGCTACGCGGCCGCCATCTTCGCCGTCGCGTTGGTGGGAGCAGAGCTGGCGAGATTCGCATAGAGTTGGTCTGCGTGCAGCACCACCACCAACTCGCCATCGCCGACCCCGTCCGCCGTCAACGCCGCGTCGGCGAACGTGTCTTCCGCTGCGACCATGCTGGGCAAGAACCTTACCCGATCCTCGGCGACCTCAACGATTTCACCGAGGCCGTCGACCATGAGCCCGAAGCGGCCGCCGCTGGAGGATTCCATGACGACGACTTGCGCCGCCTCGCGACGTTCTGTGACGCCGGCATCCTGCAGAACTCGTGTCAGATCAAAGACCGGCAGCGGTGCACCGCGATACATGAGACATCCGGTCATGCCCAACGGCATCAGCGGCAAGGGAACGATCCCGGCCGCGTCTATCGCCTCGATGATTTCCGCGGCCCGAGCCGCGAACAGGCGCTTGCCGATAAAGAACGTGGCGATCTCTTCCTTGATTCCCGCCCGCATCCGGTCGGAGCGGATCGTGATGGGTTGCGCTTCGGAAGCCTGCGCGCCGACGTCGCAGAGGGGCGTGAAGATCAGCGCGACGATATTGTTGCGATAGGCATCGTCCGCACCCTTGTACTCCCGGTATCCCGACGACGCCCGCGCCCCAACGGCATAAAAGCTTTCGCCGACGGCCGTGAAGCCATAATGGCTGTCGCTCGCGGCGAGTTCCAGAAATGCGGGCTCGATGGCGATCGTATCGCCGGGGCGCAGATGATCGTCCGAACAGGAAATGATCTTTCCTTCCGGCGCGACGAACAATCCGAATGTACCGCTTTTGACTGCGCCTGCGCCATGGCGTGGCAGCGCATCGGTGAGCATGGCGGCAAATTGCGGTTCGGAATCGAAGACAATGGCGACGCCGCCGACAACGGCGTGGCGTTTGGGGTCCGCGATGGCGGCACCGTAGACATAGGTGGGCCGATCTTTATACAGATGCGTCGTTGCGAATGGCGACACCGCATAGGCTTGGTCGCCGCGCAGCGAAAGAATGCGCGAGGCCCATTCCTCGTCGAGCACCGTGCCTTCGATGTCGCGGCTGTCTTCGGCCGAAACCGCGACGATACGGCGGGAATGGTCGAACACGATCAGATTAGAATAAACCGTATAGAGCCCGTTTATCGTCTGCAGAATGGAGCGGATGGTCCGCCGGTCCGCTTCGGACAGCGATGGCTGCGACAACAGCTCGGCAAAAGTCGCCGTCAAGGCCCACCAGCGGCAATCATTGGCGCGCTCGTAGAGATTGCGATCCATAATGTCGATGGCGAGCGCCGCATGAAACTGATTGTCATGCAGGAGCGAGGTTACGACCGTCTTGTTCAGGTCGGCGATCGAGCCTTGAAAGACGTCCTTGGTCTTGGTGCCGGTATTACTGATTTCATTGAGCAGCGTTTTCGAGAAAGCGGCAGCGCCGGCCGGCGCGGCCGCTGATGCGCCGCCTTGCGCCGTATCTTTCTGCCTGAGATTGCCGTTCCATACCGAGCGGTTCAATTCGCGCTGAATATGCCCGGCTTTGGCCGGAATGGCTCGCATGTCGTCGTTGAACAGTTCCGACGAGTGGATGATGCGTTCGATCATCGCGGGCTCGACGCCGGTCAACATTTCCGCAGAACTCGCGGCAAAGGCATGAGGCAGCGGCACCATGACATGGCCATGCCAGCCCGGCCCGGCATAACCTTGATAGGGCTGCGCCGCGCGCGTGACAGCGAGATATTCCATCGGGCCGAAGCGGACGATCCGATAGTCGACATCGCGCACCGGTTTGAGCTTGGCGCCGACAGGAATGTGAAACGGATCTGACGAGGCGATGACCGAGCCGGCTTCGTCGAGAATGGTGACGATCGACCAGTCCTCCTCCTCGACCAGATTGGAGAAGATCAGATCGGCCTCGTTTTCCAGGCGAAAGCAGAGGCAGAGCACGCCGAGCACGACGCCATTGTGATCGGCCACGCGGTAGGAATAGATCAGCGACTGTTTTTGCCCGGGAACGAGATCGCTGACCCCGAAGGTTTCCACATAGGCGGCCTTGGTCTCGACGGCAGCGCGGATGGCCGGATCGGCGCTGGCGGCAACACCGACGGTCTCGTCAAGGCGCGCCAAGACATTCCCTGCCGGATCCAGGACGATGATGTCGGAATAGACCGAGTATTTGCGGACATATTCGTCAAAACGTCTGCGCAGCGCTGGAAGCCTTTCACTCTGATTTGCAGGGTCGCGCAGGAAGGCGCGGACGTCGTCGTCGCAAGACAGAAAGCCGATATCGGCGGTGCGCTCGAATAGGTTTCGGACCAGAATGTTGATG
This sequence comes from uncultured Alphaproteobacteria bacterium, assembly GCA_963746715.1. Taxonomy (GTDB): domain Bacteria; phylum Pseudomonadota; class Alphaproteobacteria; order Rhizobiales; family Xanthobacteraceae; genus BOG-931. The sequence goes on from CAVVCW010000023.1 coordinate 50,075, forward strand.
GTAACTTGGGCTTTGGCGCTCAAGTCCTGCAGGCACTTCTTGAGCGCCTCACGGCCAAGCTGATTGAGCAGCGTTTCGGCCAATTCTCGGAACGCGACGCGCGTGCCGCTCATATCGGTGTTGTTGCCCGACAGTTCGCCGAGCAGTGTCAGGTTATCCCACACCGACTGCAAATGCTGCAGTGCACCGCCGTATTCTTCCGCCGCGGCGACGTGCGGGATCACCCGCTCGAGGTCGCCATCAAGATCGACGCCTTTGAATTTGATGGCCATGGACCGTGAGGGGAATTGAACGCAAAAACTAAGTTAATTCTGTCTGTAAATTTAATCGCGGCATCTTATTAAAGTATTGATTGCCCATTGTTTTATCTGCCTAATTTTCGAGCAAACCGAGCAAATAATGTTATCAGCGCGCGCGCCCATACGCGCGAGGGCCGATCGCGCGGGCTGAAAGATTCGCGCTCAATCTTTTGGCCGTTCAACGGCTTGGCTGCTCGAAGTCGGTTTTTTTGGAGGCGCAATCCATCGCTGCGACAATTCACATGTGGAGCTTTCTCGCCGCCCTGTCATTATCACCCTGGGGAAATGCAGAATCAAAAACACCAACGCCGATTAACGGCGACACGAGGAGGAACGCATGGGACTCAGTCCGATGGCACTCAACGTGATGATGGCCGTCATTGGCATCAGCATTCCTGCGCTGATCTATGCCGGTTGCATCATAACGCGCACAAAGAAGGCGCCGAGTGTGCCCGAAGCTACGACCCACTTTGAGTTCGACCGCGCCGCCTAAGCTTAGGTTTTCGTTATCTTGGGCGACGCGCGCGGGCGCTTTCGAGAATTGGGGCGCTTCTAGAATTCCTGCCATTGCGGATCGCCGACAGCGGCGGCAACGGCCGCTTGCATGCGGCCGACCGGATTGCTGCGATGTGCGGCGGCTGGCGCTTTGGCCGGCGTGGTCTTGAGCGGACCTGCTTTAGTCTCGGCCGATCTAGGTGTGACGGCCTTGATGTTGGCGGGTTTGGGTGCCGGTGCTTCCGGCCTGGCCGCCGAATGCTTCGCCGACGCTGAAGTTTCACCGGCTTCGTCCTGCTCGACCTGGAACAGACTGACCTCGTCGTCCATAGTCTTGGCCTGTTGCTCGAGCGTCTTCGCGGTTGCCGCGTTTTCTTCGACCAACGCCGAGTTTTGCTGGGTCACCTCGTCCATCTGAGTCAAGGCCTTGTTGACTTGCTCGATGCCAGTGGCTTGTTCGGCGCTCGCGGCCGCGATCTCGGAGACGACCTGAGCGACCTTCTTGATCAACTCGACGATCTCGGTCAGCGCTGCGCCGGCTTTATTGACGAGATCGACGCCGTCCTTGACCTGACTGTTGCTGTTGGTGATGAGGTCCTTGATGTCTTTAGCGGCCTGCGAGGAGCGCTGCGCCAGGCTGCGCACTTCGGAAGCCACCACGGCAAAGCCGCGGCCGGCTTCGCCGGCGCGTGCGGCCTCGACGGCGGCATTGAGCGCGAGCAGGTTGGTCTGCCGGGCGATCTCGTCGATCACCCCGATAATATCGGAAATCTTGCGCGAGGATTCTTCAATTCGCGCCATGGCGTCGACCGCCTTGGCAACGACCTCGCCGCCGCGGTCGGCCACCACCTGGGTGCCGGACGCCGATTGATTAGCCTGCTGGGCGTTTTCGGCGTTCTTTTTGACGGTCGCCGCCATCTCCTCCATCGATGCCGATGTCTGTTCAAGGCTCGCAGCCTGTTCTTCGGTGCGCTGCGACAGGTCGGTGGTGCTGGTGGAGATTTCGGCCGAGGCGTTGGAGACTTCGCGCACGGATTTTTTGATGTTCGAAATGACACCCGCCATGGTGCCGATCAGGCCGTTGACCCCACGGCACAGGGCTTCCACTTCGTCGCTCTTGCCGGCGAGCGGAATGCGCCCGGTGAGATCTTTGCTCTGCGCCGATTCGATAACGTGCTGCAACTCCTTCACGGCTTGCTGCAGTGCGTGGCTCTTCATCGTGCTCGCGGTAATGTCCGTTGCGTATTTCACGACTTTGAACGGCTTGCCGTTCAAGTCCATGATCGGATTGTAACTTGCTTGAATCCAGACTTCGCGGCCGCCTTTGCCTACGCGCTTATATAGCGCGGCATCGTACTCGCCGCGGCCGAGCTTCTCCCAGAACGCCTTGTATTCGGCGGACTGCCGATAGGCGGGCTCGACGAATATGGCGTGGTGCTGGCCTTTGACTTCGTCGAGCGTATAGCCGAGCGTTTTTAGGAAATTCTCGTTGGCGTCGAGGATCTTGCCGTCGAGCGAAAATGAGATGACTGCCTGCGCCTTGCTGATCGCGGCGATCTGGCCTTCATAGTCGGCGTCTTTCAGCTTTTGCTCGGTAATGTCGGTCGCAAATTTCACGACTTTGACCGGCTTGCCGCCAGCGTTGAAGACCGGGTTGTAGCTTGCCTGAATCCACACTTCACGGCCGCCTTTGCCGAGGCGCTTATATTGGCCGGCATCGAAATCGCCACGGCCGAGCTTTTCCCAGAACAGCTTGTATTCGGCGCTCTCGCGATAGGCGGGTTCGACGAACATCGAATGATGCTTGCCGCGGACCTCGTCGAGCGAATAGCCCATGGCGTTGAGGAAATTCTCGTTAGCGTGCTGGGTGGTGCCGTCGAGCCCAAACTCGATCACCGCTTGCACCCGATTGATGGCATCAAACATGCCGGCTCCCGTGCGCGCAGAGGAAGAGCCTGCGGACGTCTTAAATCCCAACATGTCAATTCTCCATCTCTCAATCCCAAGGTCGCTTGGAAATGTGGTCCTCTATTCCAAAGCTGATGAAAGCAGACTGGGCAGGTCGATAAGCGCGATCATCGCATCGTCGCTGGTCACCAATCCGCAGAGGAAGCTGAGGCGCTGCGACTGCGCCACTTGCGGCACCGGTTTGATCTCGGCCGCGTCGAGCGAGACGATGTCGAGCACGCGGTCGGCCAGAAGGCCGACGACCTTGCCGGCGATTTGCACAACGATGACGATATTGAGTGGCGTGGCCGAGGTCAGGCCCTGGCCGAAGCGGCAGCGCAAGTCGACGATCGGTACGATCACACCGCGCAGATTCAGCACGCCGCGCACATATTCCGGCTGGCCCGGCAGCGGCGTGATGGCGGTCCAGCCTTTGATCTCTCGCACCGCGATGATGTCGACGCCGTATTGATCGTCGCCGATGGCGAAACTGATGAGCTGGTTCGGCGCCGCCGGAACATCCGTTGCCGTCTGGGCAGGTGCGGGTACGCGCGCGTCAGCGGACGCCGCAAGAGCGACCTCACTCATGCTACAAAATCCCCGGCTTTTCGGTGCGTCATGGGCCGGCGCATTTGCGCGGCGCGGCGACGATGTGTGCGGCTCGCACAGAACCGCAAAGCTACTTCGTCAATCCGTGATAACGCTGTTCCAATTTCTGAAACGTTAATAATAGCAATGACGTGCGCGATGCGTTTTCGCGCGTGTGAGTTGTTATTTTTCAGCTTGTCTTTGTTTGCAGTGATGATTTTAGCTCAGCGCGGATCGCGCGCTGCAAACAAAAAATTACGCCGCGCGTACGCGGCTGAAAAATTCCGTCACTTTAAATTCGAGATCCCGGGCGCGCGTGGCGACGCGCGAAGTCAAATCGGCAATCTCACTGAACGCAGTGGCGCTTTGCCGCGCGGCTTGCTCGACGGAGGTAATCTCGGTCGAAGCGCTGGCCGTATAGCCCGCCGCCGTCTGAATGCTGCCCGCGATATCGCGGGTGGTGGTGCTTTGCTGCTCGACCGCGGACGCGATGCTGGTCGCGGCACTGGTCAATTGCTCGATGGCGCGCGCGATCGAGGATATTTCGTCGACCGACTTGCGGGTCGCGTCTTGAATGCCGCTGACCTGCTGCGAGATTTCTTCTGTAGCGCGCGAGGTCTGGTTGGCGAGCGCTTTGACTTCGGAGGCAACGACGGCAAATCCCTTGCCGGCGCTGCCGGCCCGCGCCGCCTCGATCGTGGCGTTAAGCGCCAGCAGATTGGTCTGCGAGGCGATCGTCGAAATGATATTGACGATGGTGCCGATCCGCTCGGCGCTGTCATTGAGAGAAAAGACGGCGTGCTGGGTACGTTGCGTGTCGCCGACCGCGGCCTTGGCCATTTCCAGAGCGCGGGCCGTTTCCTGACCGATATGATTGATCGAGCCATAGAGTTCGTCGGTCGCTTCGCTCGTCATCTTCACCCGCTGCGTCGTTTCCGATGCCGCGGTCGAGGCCAGTGCGATACGGCTGACAGCATCGTCGGCCATACGGCGCATGGTGGTGCAGGTCGCGGTCAGCGAGGCGGAAGCGTCTTTGATGGCTTCCAGTACTTCGCCGACGGTGCCGGCGAAGTCGGCGATGGCGGCGTCGATAGCCTGGCGCCGGTTCTGCGTTTTGATCTCGCCGGCTTCGCGATGCAGCGTTATCGCATTGGCGACATCGAAGGCGATAACCTTCGACACGAGCTTAGTGCCGGCGATAAGCTTGCTGCGCGAGTACCAATATTTCCGCGCCAGAGCGTCCATGGCGCCGCGCAACAGATAGTTTCCCGCGGTGCTGCGAAAACGCGCGTCGATGCCGAAGGTCGCCTCGTGTTCGACGGTTCTGCGGCAGGATTCGAAATAGCGGTCGTCGACGTCGCCATTGAGCAACGCTTCCAGATGCGCCATTTCAAGTTTTTTTATCACGGCCCCGTTTTTGCCGATGGTTTCGTGGAGATGCGGCAATTGGGCTGCGACCGCAAGAATGGCGTCGACCGCCTTGTCGAGATCGGGCGCGATGATCGGCCATATATGTTTGATCGAGCTGCGCGATTGCGCATCGAGCTCGTAGAGCCGATAGCGGTACTCGACGCCCTGGATCGGCGCGGCAGCGCTTGCGGGGTCTTGCGTCGTCACGGCGAATCCTCGGGCACGCGGCCGGATAAACGCGAGTTTTGGGCAACCTACTATGGATTGGTTGTGCCAAGCTTAACGATGACGAAACCATTTGCCGGCGCGGGTTTTCTGCTCTCCGGCCGTGCTGCTTCCGTCCTGAAACTAGGCGCTATTGCCCGCGGCGCGCGGCACTGGCGAAACGGCGTGCTTCTTCGGCGGCGCGAAACAAGGCCTTTGCCTTGTTGATGCATTCCTGTTGTTCGAATTCCGGATCGGAATCGGCGACCACCCCGGCGCCCGCCTGCACATACATGGTGCCGTCCTTGATCAGGGCAGTGCGCAGCACAATGCAGGAGTCCATTTCTTCGCCGGTGGAAAAATAGCCGACGCAGCCGGCATAGAGCGAACGCTTTTCCTTTTCCAGTTCGTTGATGATTTGCATGGCGCGCACTTTCGGCGCGCCCGACACGGTGCCGGCGGGAAATCCGGCCGCCAGCGCATCGATGGCGTCGCGATCCTTGCGCAATTTGCCTTCGACATTGGAGACGATATGCATCACCTGGCTGTAACGCTCGATAAAAAACTGGTCGGTGACCTTTACCGTGCCGATGTCGGCGACGCGGCCGACATCGTTGCGGCCGAGATCGAGCAGCATCAGATGTTCGGCGCGCTCCTTGGGATCGGCGAGAAGCTCGGCTTCGAGTGCCTGATCTTCGTGCGGGGTCGCGCCGCGCCGCCGCGTACCGGCGATAGGACGAATGATCACTTTGCCGCCGCTCGATTTGACCAGAATCTCGGGACTTGATCCGGCGACGGCGAAGCTGCCGAAGTCGAGAAAATAAAGATAGGGCGACGGATTGACCCGCCGCAGCGCGCGGTAAAGCGCAAACGGCGGTAGCGCGAACGGCGCCTCGAAGCGCTGCGACAGCACGACCTGAAAAATGTCGCCGGCGGCGATATAGTCCTTGGCGCGCAGCACCATGTCTTTGAATTCGTCCGGCGAGGTATTCGAGCGAGGCTCGACATGCAGCGGGCCCGACAGGTCGACCTTTTGGAATTCGCTGGCCGACTTGTCGAGCGGCTTGTCGAGCGCGTCGACTACGGCGGACAGGCGTTCGATCGCGCGCGACAGCGCGACTTTGGCCGTCGTTCCGGAATGCGCCCGCACCGGCGTGACGACGGTGATCGTGTCCTCGACTGCGTCGAAGGCGATGACGAGCGTCGGGCGGACGAGGATTGCGTCGGGAATGCCGATAGGGTCTGGCCCGGGCTGCGGCAAGTCCTCCATCAGCCGCACCATGTCGTAACCGAGATAGCCGAACACGCCGGCGGCCATCGGCGGCAGAGCAGGGGGCAGCGCGATGCGGCTTTCGGCAATGATGTTGCGCAACGCTGCGAGCGGCGGATCGTTGGTCGGCACAAAAGCAGAGGGGTCGGCGAACGGTGTGTGGTTGATCTCGGCGGTCTTGCCGTCAACGCGAAAAATGAGGTCCGGCTCGAGCCCGATGATCGAATAACGGCCGCGCACCGCGCCGCCTTCGACCGACTCCAGAAGAAAGCTCATCGGCCGTCCGCCGGCGATCTTGAGAAATGCCGAGACCGGCGTTTCCAGATCGGCCACCAAGGTGGTCCAGACGAATTGCGGCTCGCCGGCCGCGTAACGCGCCGCGAAAATCTCCGCCGAAGGCTCGACTTGCATTTACTCGACTTGCATTTAGTTGGAGTCCAGCGGGCCGTTGCCCGAATTCCCCATGGCTTGCGCAAGCGCTCCGGTGTTGATCTTCACGCCAAGATAGGGTTCGAGCCAGGCCATATATTGGCCGATCACGTCGTCGGCCATTTGCCGCTGCACTGTTTGCAGGACGGTCTTGGCGCCGGCCGAATTTGGGTCAAGGCTCGGCGTCTTGATATTGTTGACGCGGAACACGACCCATTGCGTCGGCACGTCGCCGACGCTGGCGCCATAGGCGTCCTTCGCGGTGCTGAAGATCGCCTCGGTCATCCTTGGCGTGATGGCGCCGCTGGAGCCGCCGCGCTTGAGGTCGGTTGCGGTTTCGATCTTGAGCTTATCGGCCGCGGCCACAGCGTCGAAAGCTTCGCCGCCTTTGAGCTTGCCCAGAATCTCTTCCGCCTTGGTCTTGAGCCGCGCGGCGATTTCATCATCGCGCCAGCGCTGCGTAACCTGGGCTTTGACCTCTTCGAGATTGCGATCATGCGCTTTGGCGATGTCGCTGACGGCATACCAGACGTAACCGCTGTCGGCGTCGATCGGATCGTTGTCCACCCCGACATCGGAGGCGTAGCCGGCATTCACGATATCGGCGGCATGCGGAATATTGGTGACCGGCTTGCCGTCCGGATCGTGGCCCGAACGGTCGACATTCACCGTGACGATCGGAAGTTTCAGCTTCTCTGCCGCCTGTTCGAGGGTGGCGCCGCCGGCGCGGTCGTCCTCGATTTTGTCGTGCAGGTCTTGCACTTGCGCCTTGGCGCGATCGAGCGCGATGTCGCCGCGAATCTGGGTTGAAACGTCCGCAAGCGACTTGGTCACTTGCGGCTCGATCTTGAGCACGGTGGCCAGGATCGCGCCGAACCGGCCCTGCACCGGGGCCGAGACTTCGCCCTCTTTCAGTGCGAAGGCGGCATCGGCTTCGGCCGGATCGACAATGGTCGATTTTGCCACCGTGCCGAGATCGGTGTCTTGCTCTTTAAGTCCACGTTCGGCGGCGATTGCGGCGAAGCTCGTGCCGCTCTTGATACGGTCGGCGGCTGTCTGGGCATCGGTCATGGTGGGGAAAATGATCTGCTGGATATGTCGCCGCTCCGGCGTGGTGAAACGCGAAATCTCTTTCTGGTAAGTGCTCTTGATGTCGTCGTCGGAGATTTCCATCCACTTCGCAAGCTCCGCCGGCGTAACCGCGACCACATCGATCTTGCGGTATTCCGGAGCGCGGAACATGATTTTGCGTTCGTCGAAATATTTGCTGAGCTCTTCGTCGGTCGGCTGCGGGATGACACCCGCCTGTTCGGGGCCGAGCACGACATAATTGACGCTGCGCAATTCGTTCTGGAACTGGTTGATGGCGTCGAGCCACGCTTTGGGCGGCGACAGATCGCCGGTCATGCTGTCGATGATCTGCCGGCGCAGTGCAGTCTGCCGCTGCTCGGCGACAAACCGCTGCTCGGTCATCCCCATATTGTGCAGGATCTGCTCGAACTTGTTGCGGTCGAACTGGCCGTTGATCGTCTGCAGATTGGGATCGGTCGTGATGTGGCGCGCGATTTCCGAATCGGGGATGCCGAGCCCGATCTGGCGGGCCCGCTGATCCATTGCCGACTGCGCAATCATTTCACCGAGAATTTGCCGGTCGAGACCGAGTGCCGTCGCTTCTTGCGGCGAAATCGGCTTGCCGAAATCGTGGCTCATCTGATTGAGCCGATCGCGATAGACCTGCTGGAATTCGGGGATGCCGATCTCGGTATTGCCAATCTTGGCAAGCGTCGAGCGGCCGAAGCCCGTGAAAATGTCGTTGATGCCCCAAAGGCCGAACACGCCTGCCAGCAAAAACATCACTGCGGCCATAACGATGCGGCCGAGCCAGTTTTCGGAGGCTTTTCGGATACCTCGAAGCATGTGTCCTACGCTGGAATGTTGCGGACCTGAACGGCGCCGGCCATGGCGGACCATTGGGGCGTCGATGGGGCGTCCAATGGGGCATCCACAAGGCCGGCGCGAAGGCGGCGCACTATAAGGAGCGTCACGGTGCGCCGCAACCAACGGATTTGCGGCGAAAACGGGCCTTTTCCGGCTGCGGACGCTCTGCTAACGCGTCATAACCATACAGATTCTGGCATACGGTTTAGGCAGAACATTTTGGGTACAACATGGCGCGTCGTCCGCTGGTCGCCGGCAATTGGAAGATGAACGGGCTCGCCGCCTCGGCGACCAAGCTCGACAAGATCGTTGCCGGTGCCGCCAAACTGCCGGCCCGTGTCGACATCCTGGTCTGCCCGCCGTTCCTGCTTATTGCCGACTTTGCCGCCCGCGCCCGCGGCAGCCGGGTCGGCATCGGGGGACAGGACTGCCACGCCGAGCCGTCGGGGGCGCATACCGGCGACATCGCCGCTGAAATGCTCGCGGACGCAAAGGCGGCCGCCGTCATCGTCGGCCATTCCGAGCGCCGGCATGATCATCATGAGACTGATCCGCAGGTCCGCGCCAAAGCCGCCGCGGCGCAGCGTGCCGGCCTTCTCGCCATCGTCTGTGTCGGAGAGATGCGCGCCGACCGCGATGCCGGAAAGGCGAAGGAGGTCGTCAGTGCCCAACTTACCGGCTCGCTCCCCGATGATCCCAAGAACATCGTCATTGCCTATGAGCCGGTCTGGGCGATCGGTACCGGACTGACGCCGACCGCGGCCGACGTGCGCGACATGCACGGCCTGATCCGCGACAGGCTGGTGTTGCGCTATGGCGAAGCGGGAAACAGCATTCGCATTCTTTACGGTGGGTCGGTGAAGGCGGCGAATGCCAAAGAGCTGTTGGCGGTCGCCAATGTCGACGGCGCGCTCATAGGCGGCGCGAGCCTCGACCCCGACGAGTTTCTCGCAATCACCGGTGTTTATCGCTAGTCTGTTTTCACGCCCGCCAAGACGGGCGATGGGAGGACGTCATGCCGGCCAGTCGCGCGATTGCCGCGCTTTTTGCGTTTTCGCTTTTTGGAGTCCAAGCCCAGGCGGCGGAACTTAAAGTGGTGAGCACGACCGCGTTCAAGGGTGTGCTCGAGGAACTTGGCCCACAGTTCGAGAAGACGACGGAGAATAAGGTCTCGTTCACGTTTGCGCCGACCGCGGTGATCAAGACGCAAATCGATCAGGGCGCCGCGTTCGATGTCGCCGTCCTCACCAGCGCCGTCAGTGATGGTCTTGCCGCCGCAGGCAAGATCGTTCCCGATAGCCGCACAGCGGTCGCGCGCGCCGGCATGGGGGTTGCCGTGGCTAATGGCGCGGCGAAGCCTGACCTCAGCACGGTCGACGCGTTCAAGCAGGCGCTGCTGAGCGCCAAGTCGATCGGCTTCAACGGCCAAGGCGCAAGTCGCGCTGGATTTGAGGCGCTGTTCGCCAAGCTCGGCATGACCGCTGCTTTGGCGCCGAAGATCAAATTGTTGCAAACCGGCGCGCCCGAAGGCGTCGCCAAAGGTGAAGTCGAACTAGGACTTGGGCCGGTCAGCGAAATCATTCCGACGCCCGGCGTTCAAGTCGCTGGATTTTTGCCGGCGGAAATTCAGTCTTATCTGGTGCTCACGGCCGCGATATCGGCAAGCAGCAAGGAAGCAGCGGCAGCTCAGAACTTCATCAAATTCCTCACCGCGCCGTCAGCCTTGCCGGTGCTGAAGGCGAAGGGAATGGACCCGGGCTAGATAGCAGTCCCTAGTGTCGCTGCGCCATTGCGTGCGCGGCGGCCGGTGGCAAGTCGTTCGAGGCCGTCACCACGTCGGAATTGCCGATCCGATAGAGGATAACGCCTGCCGTCAACACCGCGCACAGGACGAGGGCTGCGAACCACAAACCCATCGCGTCGGCGCCGTTGCTGAACTCAACTTTCCTTGGCCGCTCCGATTTATTGCTTTTCTTATACATTTCGCTGTTCACCGAACCCTCCATTGCGAGAGAGCAGAGCATAAAGAGACATAGGAAGCGCTCCAAAGCCCTGCCACGGCGACAGGATAGGTATGCAAAGTTCGGCGCTGAGTTAATGCGTCTGAGTGGCCGCAACCCATTTCCGACACCGCCAGTTAGGGCTATTGTCACTGCAATGCACAAAACCGCCGTGCGTTCGACGCGCGAGCAGGTGCGTAATTGGGGAGGGACGTCATGAGCGATGAAGCGCTTCCGCGCCGCAAGTTTCTTGTCGGCGCAGGTTTGGCTGGAGCAAGCCTTGCTGGAACAGCTGTTGCGACCGGCCTGACGCAATCGGCGGCCGCTGATCCGCAAACTCCTGCTGCGGCCGCGGCGAATACCGCTCCTGCGCCGCCGCAACAGCCTGAGCCGCTTCTTATCCTCAATGAGACCGAGCACGCATTTGTCGTCGCCGCGGTCGATACGCTCATACCGGCCGACGAATTGTCGCCGTCCGGGAGCGATTGCGGCTGTGCCGTTTATATCGATCGCCAATTGGCGAGCGCCTGGGGCGGCGGCGCCAAATCTTATCGCTCAGGTCCGTTCTTCAAAGGCAAGCCTGAGCAGGGCTACCAGCTGGCGTTGACGCCGGCCGAATTCTTTTCCGTCGGCATTGCCGCCGCCAACGAATGGTCGCGCAAGACCTATGGCCACGACTTCGATGGTCTTCCGCCCGACAAGCGTGCCGAAGCGCTCAAGGCGATGCAGGAGGGCAAGGCCGAATTCGCAAATTTCAGCTCAAGGGCGTTCTTTGCCCGGCTGCTCACGCTCACCATGGAGGGTTTCTTCGGCGATCCGATCTATGGCGGCAATCGCAACAAAGTGTCGTGGAAAATGCTCGGCTTCCCTGGCCTGCCGGCGACCTATGCCAACGTCATCGATGAATATCGTGACAAGCGCTACGTCGCCGAACCGCAGTCCATCGCAGATTTTTCGTAGGGGGAGGCCGACATGGTGACACGATTAAAAGACGTCGATGCCGTCACGGTGGGGTTCGGCTGGACCGGCGCAATCCTGGCGCGCGAATTGACCAAGGCCGGATTGAATGTGGTCGGTCTCGAGCGCGGACCGGATCGCGTGCCGGGCGAGGATTTCATCCTGCCGTCAGTGCGCGACGAAGTGAAATACGGCCAGCGACTCGAATTGATGATGGACAATTCCATCGACACCATCACGTTTCGCAATTTCCCTAACGAACAGGCACTGCCGATCCGGCGTATCGGCGCTTTCCTGCCGGGCGAAGGCACGGGTGGTTCCGGCATTCATTGGGGCGCATTGCTGTGGCGCAATCTGCCGAGCGATTTCCGCATTCGCAGCGCGCTCACCGAGCGCTATGGCGGGAACGCGATCCCGGACGACATGACGATTGCGGACTGGCCGGTGAGCTATGACGAGCTAGAGCCGTTCTACGATCGTTTTGACAAGATATGCGGCGCGTCGGGGCAGGCCGGCAATCTGCGCGGCAAGAAGATCGACGGCGGTAATGTCTTCGAAGGCTCCCGCAGCGAGCATTATCCGAACGCGCCGATCAAATCGAGCAATGCCGGCCTAATGTATGCCGCGGCCGCCAAAAGCCTCGGCTATCATCCATTCCCGGCGCCGGTGGCGATTGCAAGCGAGGCTTTCACAAATCCGGAAGGCGTGACGCTCGGCGCTTGCGAGTATTGCGGCTATTGCAATCGCATCGCCTGCGAGACCAACTCGAAAGCATCAGCCAATTCCACGATCTTGCCGGTGCTGCGGCTCGATCCGAAATTCGAACTGCGCTCGCGCTGCTACGTCACCAAGTTGAACTACGACAAGGCGGCCAAGCGCGTGGTTAGCGTCACCTATACCGACATGCGCAACGGTGACGAATACGAACAGCCCGCCGGCATCGTCATTCTGTCGTCCTTCGTGTTCGGCAACGTGCAGCATCTCCTGCTGGCCGGCATCAGCGAGCCTTATGATCGCGACAGCGGCAAGGGTGTTGTCGGCAAGAACTACGCCTATCAATACGAGGCTGGCGCCTCGGCATTCTTTGAGGACAAGGAGCTCAATCCATATTGGGGCTCGGCCGGTATGGGCGTGATCATCGACGATTTCAACGGCGAGAATTTCGATCACGGCGGTCTTGGCTTTTTTGGCGGTGGCTATATCGCCTGCAACACCGCGGGCGCGCCGCCGATCGCCGGCCGCACCGTACCGCACGGCACGCCGGAATGGGGCTCGGATTGGAAGCGCGCGACCGTGAAATGGTATCACCACGCCGCGCGCTTCAACACGCAGGGCTCGGTTTATGCCAACCGCAATAACTACATGGATCTCGATCCGATCTACAAAGACGTGTTCGGCCGGCCGCTGATCAGGCTGTCCTACAATCCGCCCGACAACGAATATAAGATGTCGCAGTTCCTGCTGAGCAAGCTCGAAGGGGTCATCAAGGCGATGAACCCAACAAGCTACGACATGCATCCGCGCCCGAAGACCTTCACCGTCGTGCCGTATCAATCGACCCACAATACCGGCGGCACGATGATGGGGCCGGATCCGAAGGCAAGCGTGGTCAACCGCTATCTGCAAGCCTGGGACGCCCATAACCTGTTCATCCAGGGCGCTTCGGTATTTCCGCAGCAGCACGGCTATAACCCGACCGGCACGCTCGCCGCGCTTGCTTATTGGTCGGCGCAGGCCATCACCACAAAATATCTCAAAAATCCGGGACCGCTTGTCCAAGCGTAAGGGGCGCGCGGAATTTCAAGCCGCGCGGCAAGGGGAAGAAACATGCCGAACAAGGAAAGCGGGCTCGCGCCCGGGGCGCTATTTGTCACCGCGTTGGGGTTTTGGCTGACGGCCGACTGGCACGCGGCCGCAGCCGCCAATGCGGATCACGGCAAAGTCGTATTCCAGAACTGCGCCGCGTGCCATTCCGACAAGCCGGGCGCGATCGGTCCGTCGTTGCGCGGCGTCGTCGGCCGCAAGTCAGGCTCGGTCGAGGGCTTTCACTATTCCGACGCCATGGCGCATGCCAATTTGACCTGGGACGAGGCCAATTTGCGTGACTACATCGCCAATCCGCAGGCCAAGGTGAGGGGCAACCGCATGCCCTATGGCGGCCTTGCCAATGCCGGCGACCTCGACGACCTGATCGCGTACCTCAAAGACTATAAGTAACCCGCCGTCCGGGATGCCCCGGCGACGCCGATTCGGCCCGGGATTGCGGCTCACTTGATCCAGCCTACGGAAGCCGGCCATAGAAATGCCGCTACAGATCGTGTAGAGACGCCCGCAACTTCCCATATAGAAGGGCGGATAGCAGGGGGATTTCCCTGGTTTTTCTTGGTTTTTCGCCCAGAATCTTGAGATCGGTCCGGGTTACCAATGTACGTCCTTATCGTCATTCACCTTATGCTGGTGCTCGCCTTGATCGGCGTGGTGCTGCTGCAGAAATCCGAGGGCGGCGGCCTCGTCAGCTCCTCGAGCGGCTTTTTGACCGGCCGCGGCACCGCTAACGTGCTGACCCGCGCCACGGCGCTCCTCGCAGCGGGCTTTTTTCTCACCAGCCTCGCACTGTCATATATTGCGGGCCTCGAGCGTAAGCCGACCTCGATCATCACGACCGGCGCGCCGGCCGGCCAAGAGGCGCCGGCTGGTGGTCCGCCGACCGCGCCGCTCAATCAAGGTAGTGGCGGTCTTCTCGGCAAGTTGGGCGGCGGTGCGCCTGCGGCGCCGAGCGCGCCGGCTGAACCGAGCGGGCCGCAAGTCCCGCAATCGCATTAGCGGCGCGCGGCCTGCGGCCGTAAGGCACGGCTGCAATCCCCAGATAATTACCGGCGCCGGGGTTTCGGCGCGTGGCGAAAGCGTCCATATATCGGCGTGGCAGCGTAACGCCCTGAAAGCGAAACGCTTTTCCACAGCCGCCGACATCTCTACTCAAGGCGCGGCTGCTATTCCGCAAAATCTCTCGTCGAATCGGAGAAGGAACGCTAAGCGTTAGGCCCCATGGCGCGGTACATTTTCATCACCGGCGGCGTGGTTTCCTCCCTTGGCAAGGGTCTCGCTTCAGCGGCGCTTGGCGCGCTGCTGCAGGCGCGCGGTTACAAGGTCCGCCTGCGCAAGCTTGACCCCTATCTCAACGTCGATCCGGGCACGATGTCGCCGTACCAGCACGGCGAGGTCTTCGTCACCGATGACGGCGCCGAAACCGACCTCGATCTCGGCCATTACGAGCGCTTCACCGGGCGGCCGGCAACCAGACAAGACAATATAACAACCGGACGTATCTATCAGGAAATCCTCGCCAAAGAGCGGCGAGGCGATTATCTCGGCGCTACCATCCAGGTCATTCCGCACGTCACCAATGCGATCAAGGATTTCATCCGCGACGGCAGCGAGGATTTCGATTTCGTGCTGTGCGAGATCGGCGGCACGGTGGGCGATATCGAAGGCCTGCCGTATTTCGAGGCCATTCGCCAATTCGGCAATGACGTGCCGCGCGGGCACGCGATCTATATCCACCTCACTTTGATGCCGTATATCCCGAGCGCGGGCGAGCTCAAGACCAAGCCGACCCAGCACTCGGTGCGCGAACTGCGCGCCATCGGCATTCAGCCCGACATTCTCTTGTGTCGCACCGATCGCCCGATCCCGGAGAGCGAACGGCGCAAGCTCGCGCTGTTCTGCAATGTGCGCGAGAGCGCGGTGATCGAGGCGCGCGACGTCGACAATATCTATGCGGTACCGGAGGCCTATCACGCCGGCGGGTTGGACAACGAAGTGCTGGCGGCCTTCGGCATCCAGAATCCGCCGGAGCCGGATCTGGCGACCTGGCGCGTGATCAATGAACGCATCCACAGTCCGGAAGGCGACGTCACCATCGCCATTGTCGGCAAATATACCGGCATGAAGGACGCCTATAAATCGCTGATCGAGGCGCTGTCGCATGGCGGCGTCGCCAACAAGGTGAAGGTCAAGCTCGACTGGATCGAAAGCGAAGTGTTCGAGAACGAAGACCCGACGCCGTTCCTCGAACATGTCGACGGCATTCTGGTGCCGGGCGGCTTCGGCCAGCGCGGTGCTGAGGGCAAGATTCGCGCGGCGCGCTTCGCCCGCGAGCACGACGTGCCGTATTTCGGCATCTGCTTCGGCATGCAGATGGCGGTGATCGAAGCGGCGCGCAATCTGTGCGGCATCGAACAGGCGAATTCGACCGAGTTCGTCGCCACGCCCGAGCCCGTCGTCGGCCTGATGACGGAATGGATGAAGGGCAATGAATTGCAGAAGCGCGGGATGAGCGCCGACCTCGGCGGCACCATGCGGCTCGGCGCTTATCCCGCGGTGTTGCAGCGCGGCTCGCGTGTTGCCGAAATTTATAACGCGACCGAGATTTCTGAGCGCCACCGTCACCGCTACGAGGTCAATACCGCGTATAAAGACCGGCTCGCCCAGCACGGCATGCGCTTCTCCGGCATGTCGCCGGACGGGCTGTTGCCGGAAATCATCGAATATGCCGACCATCCCTGGTTCGTCGGTGTTCAGTTCCATCCCGAGCTCAAATCGCGGCCGTTCGCGCCGCACCCGCTGTTCTCGTCCTTCATCGGAGCGGCGGTGGAGCAGAGCCGGCTCGTCTAGTTCTTCCAATTGCCCTGCATGCACGATGCGCGCGCTTGCTGCGATGGCGCTTGTGCCGTGCCATGCGGCAACGCTAAATCACGTCCAGAAAACCGGAGGAAACGATGATCTACGAACAGCGTATCTATCGCTGCATCCCAGGCAGGTTGCCGGCTCTGCTGAAACGCTTCGAAAACCACACGCTGAAAATCTGGGAGAAGCACGGCATCAAGCAGGCCGGCTTCTGGACCGTGCTGGTCGGCGACGGCAGTCACGATCTGCATTACATGGTGGCTTGGGACTCGCTCGCCGATCGTGAGACCAAATGGAATGCGTTTCAGGCCGATCCCGCGTGGCACAAGGCGCGCGACGACAGCGAGAAGGACGGACCCATCATTGCCAATATCGCAAGCGCCTTCCTGCGGCCGACGGCGTTCTCTTCGGTGAAGTGACGCGGCCTTGGTGATATGAGCTTGGCCCGCGGCCTCGATCATGTCGTACATGCGGTATCCGATCTCGACGCCGCGGCCGCGTTCTACGCGCGCGCGGGCTTTACGGTCGGTGCGCGTAACCGCCATCCGCCGGCCTGGGGCACACAGAACCATATCGTTCAACTTCCGGGTTTTTTCATCGAACCTCTCGCTCTTGCCGATGTGAGCGCCATAGCGCCGCATCGCGAGAGATATTTCTCGTTCGGTGCGTTCAACCGCGATTTCCTGGCACGCGCGCAGGGGCTTTCCATGCTTGTGCTCGAGGGCCGTGACAGTGCGGCGGAGGCCGCGGCCTTTCGCGCCGCCGGCATCGGTGATTTCGACTTGTTCAATTTCGAGCGGGGCGCGACGCGGCCAGACGGCATGCCGACCAAAGTCGGCTTCACGCTCGCCTTCGCGCGCGATGTGCAAGCACCTGACATCGGCTACTTCGCCTGCCAACAGCACCATCCGGAGAATTTCTGGAATCCCGCCTTTCAACAGCACGCCAATGGCGCCACCGGTATCGCCGGAATTGTGCTGGTCGCGGATCGTCCCGACAATCATCGTACCTTTCTCTCCGCTTTCACCGGCGCGGGCGAGTTGCCCGCGACCACGTCTGGCGTCGTGGCAAAAACTCCGCGCGGTGAAATCGAGATCATGCCGCCGGCCGTGTTCGCGCGCCGTTTCGGCGCGGCGCCCCCGGACACCACGCGCGGCGCCAGGCTTGCGGCTTTGCGCTTTGCAGTGCGCGACATCACGGCCGCCCGGGCGGCGCTGAGCGCCGGAGAAGTCGGCTTTTCCGAGCAGGCGCATCGCCTTGTGATCGGACCAGATATTGCCTCCGGCGCAACGCTCGTGTTCGAAGGCGCGGGTTGACCCGATCCGGCGCGGCGCTCATGGTCGCGGCCGAGGAAGATAATGACCGATAAGCCCAATCCCATTGTCACCGTCGGCGCGGCCAAGTTCGGCAATAAACTGCCGCTGGCCTTGATCGCCGGCCCCTGCGCGCTCGAAAGCCGCGCGCACGCTTTCGAAATGGCGACGGCGCTGAAAGAGCTCACCGCAAAGCTCGGCCTCGGCTTCGTCTATAAAACCTCTTTCGACAAGGCGAACCGCACCAGCGCCGCAGGCGCGCGCGGCTTGGGCCTCGACAAGGCGTTGTCGATCTTTGCCGAACTGCGCGAAAAACTCGGCGTGCCGATGCTCACCGACGTGCATGAGGCCGATCAATGCGCGCCGGTTGGCGAAGTCACCGATGTGTTGCAGATTCCGGCATTCCTCTGCCGCCAGACCGATCTCTTGATCGCCGCCGCCAAAACCGGCCGCGTCGTCAATGTGAAGAAGGGCCAATTCCTCGCGCCGTGGGACATGAAAAATGTCGTCGCCAAGATCACCGGCGCTGGCAATGCGAATGTGCTCGTGACGGAACGCGGCGTCTCGTTCGGCTACAACACGCTCGTCTCCGACATGCGCGCGTTGCCGGTGCTGGAAAAGATCGGCGCGCCGGTGATTTTTGACGCCACCCATTCGGTGCAACAGCCTGGGGGGCAGGGCACCTCATCCGGTGGCGAGCGGCAATACGTTCCCGTGCTGGCGCGGGCGGCGGTCGCGGTCGGCGTTGCCGGGGTATTCATCGAGACCCATCAGGATCCCGACAAAGCACCGTCCGACGGGCCGAATATGATCCCGCTCAAGGATCTGCCGGCGCTTCTTGAGCGGCTGATGCAATTCGACACGCTCGCCAAAAGCAGTTAACCGAAACGCTCGCCAAGTTTGTAAAGCGTCGACGCTATTTCATCGCCAAACCAAGGTTTGTGCCATTCCACCCCTTCTCAAAATCGTCAGCCTGGTGGTCTTTGCGTCGACACTGTTTACGCGCGCCGTTGACCCTGTCGTGCCGAAAATCGCCGCCGATCTCGGCATTGCGGTGACGACTGCGGCGCTGCTGTCGACGGCGTTCACGTTCCCATACGCCATCATGCAGCCTGTGCTCGGCGTGGTTGGCGATTTCTTCGGCAAGACACGGCTGATGAATCTTAGTCTCGCGATCGTCGTCGTGACGACTTTGGTCTGTGCTTTCGCCAGCAATTTTTCGGTGCTGGTGGCCATGCGGATTCTCGCCGGCATGCTGGCGGGCGGAATCTTTCCGGTCGGCATCGCCATCGTTGCCGATCTTGTGCCGTTCGAGCAGCGCCAAGTGGCGATCGGCCGTCTCCTCGCCGTCGGCCTCACTGGCAATCTGATCGGCGCCACGATTTCCGGCTTTGTCGGCGATCTCCTCGGCTGGCGCGGCGTGTTTCTCACCATCGGCGGCTTCGGTCTCGTCGTCGTCATCGCCGCCTTCTTCGCCTTCCGCGGGCTGTCGCTCGGCAAGCCGCGGCCGTTCAATCTTGCCGCGGTCGGCGCCGGCTATCGTGGAATTTTCGCCGATCCGCGCGCGAAGATCTGCTTCGGCTCGGTGTTCTTCGAAGGCATCACCATCCACGGCATGTTTCCCTTCGTCGCACTGCTCCTGCTGGCGAGCGGCGTGACGCGCTCGTCCTATGCCGGCATGGTGATCGCGGCGTTCGGTCTCGGCGGCATTTTGTTTTCGCTGTCGCTGCCGTTTCTCGTCGCTCACATCACCGAGCGGCACATGATGCTGATCGGCGCCACCTGCGCCAGCATCGCCTTCATCCTGATCTCGCTCGGCTTTCCCTGGTACACGCTGGCGGCCGTGTTTTTTCTGTTCGGCGTCGGCTTCTACATGCTGCACAATTGCATTCAGGTTCACGTCACCGATCTGAGCCAGACGGCGCGCGCCACCGCGATGTCGATGCATTCCTGCTCGTTCTTTTTCGGTCAGGCGATCGGTCCGATCTATTACGGCTATGCCTTTCGCCATTTCGGCAACAGCGCCCCGCCGCTTCTCGGCGCCGCCGTGATCATCGTGATCGGGCTCGTCTGCGCGCGATACCTCCGGCACCGGCGGGACCTGCGCCTTGCGGAAGGGCCGTAGAAGGCCCAATATTGCTGCATAGGCTAGGGGTGCCGCGCAGATGCGCGGCTGAGATCACACCCGTCGAACCTGTCTGGGTCATTCCAGCGAAGGGAGCCGCGTTGAGCGCAAGTGTTTCGACTTTTCCAGCTATCGCCAGCCCCTTGATCGCCAAGCAGCCGCGGGTCGCGATCATCGGCGCGGGCATTGTCGGACTTGGCATCGCCTGGCGGCTTACCGGACGTGCCGAAGTCTTGCTGTTTGATCGCGGCAAAGCCGGCATGGGTTCGAGCCATGCTGCGGCCGGCATGCTGGCGGCTTGCTGCGAGGCCGAACCGGGGGAGGAGGTGCTGCTCGCGCTCGGCCGCAACAGCCAGGCGCGCTGGCCGGGTTTTGCCGACGAGCTTCTGCGGGCGAGCGGCGTTGACGTTGAATTGCGCCAAGAAGGCACGCTTGTTCTCGCGCTGACTGCCGACGATCAGGCCGAAGCCGCGCACCGCCTGGATTTTCAGAAGAAGCTCGGTCTGCCACTGGAATGGTTGTCGGCCGCGCAAACGCGGGCACGCGAGCCGCATCTGGCCGGAAAAATCGCCGGTGCCGTATTCAGTCCAGAGGACCACCAGGTCGACAATCGCAAAGTCGTCGCGGCGCTGCGTGTTGCCGCTGAAACGGCCGGCGTGGCTATTCACGAACACGCGCCTATCAAAGAGATTTCAAATCGCGGCGGCCGTGCCGATGGCGTCGTTCTTGAAGACGGAACGCGTGTCACGGCTGACATCATCGTGCTCGCGGCCGGCGCCTGGTCGCGCGGCATTGCCGGTTTGCCGCCCGATCGTCGGCCGCCGGTGCGGCCCGTCAAAGGACAGATGCTGGCGCTGCGCATGGACCCGACGGCGCCACTCGTCAATCATGTGCTGTGGGCGCCCGGCGCTTACCTCGTGCCGCGGCGCGACGGCCGCCTGATCGTCGGCGCCACCGTCGAGGAAAAAGGCTTTGACGACACGATCACTGCCGGCGGTTTATTGACGCTGCTTGAAGCCGCGTGGCGCGCTATTCCCGCCATCGAAGAATTGCCGGTCGATGAGATCTGGGCCGGCCACCGGCCCGGCAGCCGTGATGACGCGCCGATCCTCGGCCGCGCACCGCTGGAGAATTTGTTCTATGCCACCGGCCATCACAGGAACGGCATCTTGCTCGCGCCGGTGACGGCGGGCGCGATGGCAAAGCTCATTCTCGACGATGTCGTCGAGCCGGCGATCCGGCCGTTCGGGCTCGAGCGATTTCTACCGGCGCGGGCAGCGGAGTAGGTGAATCAACAATGTCGCAGGAGACGATCCGGGTGAATGGCGAGAACGAACCGCTCGGTGAGCAGCGAACGCTTGATGCTTTGTTGGCCGAGAAGACCGCCGACACCTCACAGCGCGGCATTGCGGTCGCGCTCAACGGAGCAGTGGTGCCGCGCGCGGCGTGGCGCGATACGCAGTTGTGCGCCGGCGACAGCGTCGAAATCGTGCGGGCGCGGCAAGGTGGTTGAATAAGGCGGTTGAAGGAGTAGTAAATGTCCGATCCTCTCATCATTGCCGGACACGAATTTTCATCTCGGCTGTTTCTCGGTACCGCAGGCTACCCCAATCGCAAGATGATGCTCGACGCCGTTGCCGCGAGCGGCACCGCCATGGTCACCGCTTCGATCCGCCGTATCAGTCTGGCCGGCGACGACGAAAGCCTGATCGACCTCATCGGCGGACGGGTGAAATTCCTACCAAACACCGCGGGCTGCCAGACCGCGAAGGATGCCGTCCTCACCGCGGAGCTCGCGCGCGAGGCGCTCGACACCAATTGGATCAAGCTCGAAGTGATCGGCGACCGCGAATTGCTCTATCCCGATGTTGAAGAGCTGATCCGCGCCACGGCGGAATTGGTCGGCAAAGGCTTTGTCGTGCTGCCTTATTGCACCGAAGATCCGGTGACCTGCCGCAAGCTCGCCGATGCCGGCGCCGCGGCGGTCATGCCGCTTGGCTCGCCGATCGGCTCGGGGCTCGGCATTTCCAATCCGCATCTGATCGAGCTTGTCTGCGCGCGCTCCCCGGTGCCGGTGGTGCTCGATGCCGGTATCGGCACTGCCTCCGACGCGACGCTCGCACTGGAGCTCGGCTGCGCTGCGGTGCTGGTCAATACCGCGGTGTCGAAAGCGCAGAATCCGGTGCTGATGGCGAAGAGCATGCGCGCTGCGGTGGAAGCTGGAAGGCTATCGCGGCTCGCCGGACGCATTGCCAAGCGCATGCATGCGGAGGCTTCGAGCCCGCAATTCGGGCTGGTCGGAACGTGACGGCTTAAGCCGCCGACTTGCTCAACATCTCCCGTACCATCGGGATCACTTTGCGCCCGTAAAGCTCGATACAATGCATGATTTTCTCGTGCGATAGCGCGCCGGCGGAATATTTCAGATCGAAGCGTGAGATACCAAGCGCCTTCGCGGTGGCGGCGATCTTGCGCGCCACGGTTTCCGGCGAGCCGACATAGAGCGAGCCGTGCTCGATCTCCTGATCGAATTCGTTGCGGCCCATCGGCGGCCAGCCGCGCTCGGCGCCGATGCGGTCGCGGAAGACTTTGTAGACCGGAAAAAGCTGCTCGCGCGCCATCTCGTCGGTATCGCAGACAAAGCCCGGCGAATGCACGCCGATCTCGCGGGCCGGACGGCCATATTGCGTGAAGGCACGATGATAGAGATCGACATAGGGCTGAAAGCGCCGCGGGTCGCCGCCAATGATCGCGAGCATCAGGGGCAGATCGTAATGCGCGGCGCGGACCACGGATTGCGGGCTGCCGCCGACGCCGATCCAGGTCTTCAGCGTGCCGGTCTCGATCGGCGGAAACACGCGTTGACCGGCGAGCGGCGGGCGCGTCTTGCCCTGCCAGGTCACCGGCTCGTTCTTGAGGATCGCCGCGAACAGATCGAGCTTGTCCTCGAACAGCTCTTCGTATTGCGACAGCTCATAGCCGAACAGCGGAAAGAACTCGGTGAACGAGCCGCGGCCGAGGATGACTTCGGCGCGGCCGTTCGAGAGCGCATCCACGGTCGAGAAACGTTGGAAAACGCGAATGGGGTCGTCCGAAGACAGCACGGTCACAGCGGAGCCGAGATGGATGCGCTTGGTCCGCGTCGCGATGCCGGCAAGGACGACTTCCGGAGCGGACACTGCGAAGTCGGGCCGATGATGCTCGCCGACGCCGATGAAATCGATGCCGACCTCATCGGCAAAGATCGCCTGAGCGACGAGATTGCGGATGACTTGCGCGGCAGGAAGAAGCTTGTCGTCGGGACCGGCAGTGATGTCGCCAAACGTATCGACGCCGAGTTCGAGGTGTTGGGCCATAAAGCTTGAGTCTCACAAATCTCAATTTGCGCCTTGAGGCGACAGGCGGTTTTGGGGAAGGGCGAAGCCGGCGGTTCGCAGCCTATGTGGGGCCTTCAGGCCGTCAGATCAACTGCTGCTGCAACTCGTCGGCTATGGTCCGCAGGCCCGCAAAGTAATGGCCATGCATCGCCTTCAGCGGTGTGCGCTCGCTGTGCACGCCGATGTTCAGCGCGGCAATCACCCTACCGTCGCGCTTCTTCAGCGGGATCGCGATCGAGCGAAAGCCGATCTCGACCTCCTGATCGGCCAGCGCGAAGCCCGATTTACGCACGTCGAGGATGGCTTTGCGCAATTGCGCCTTGTCGGTGACGGTGAATTTGGTGATTTTCTCGGGCCGCAGCCGCGCGAGAAACCTTTCCAACTCGCGGTCGTCGAGTGCCGCAAGCAAGACGCGGCCGAGCGCCGTTGCGCCCGCCGGCAACCGGAAGCCGATCTGGGCGCTGACTGGCAGGACCCGCTTGGGCGAGGCGTGAGCAATCATCGTGACGTCCTCGCCGTCCAGGACAGCGGCCGAACAAGACTCGCCGGTCAGTTCGCTCAAGCGTTCAAGCGCGGGCTGTACAATGTCAGTAACCGCATTTGATTGCAGGTAGGCGCGCGCGAGATTGAGCACGCGCGGCTTAAGCCGGAACATACGCTCGTCCACCTCGGCATAACCGAGCTGCACCAGCGTGTGCAGCGTGCGGCGCACCGAGGCGCGTGGCAGATCGACGAGCTTGGCGATGTCGCTCAAGGTGAGTTGCTTGCGATCCTGATTGAATGCCTCGATGACGCGCAATCCGCGCGCCAACGCTTCAAGGAATTCGGGTCCCGAGGCATTGACCAGCGTCTGTTCGGACGCGGACCTGTTGATGGCCGGCATTTGCAAAGCTCCCGCGCTTGCCAGGCTTTTTGTTATCTGTTCTAATTTCGAACATGCGTTCGGTCAGCGAACATAACTAGCGGCCTTCGCCCGAGGCGTAAAGCGAAATCGGCAACGCGAAACTTTTAAGGATCGGCGATGCTCAGCGCAGAACAGAATGATCGCATCACGCGCGTTGGACCCGGCAAACCCGCCGGCACATTGTTGCGCCGCTATTGGCAGCCGGCGGCTTTGGCCGACGAGCTCGACGGCGAGCGGCCGATCAAGCCGATCAGGCTGATGGGCGAGGATCTTGTGATCTATCGCGACGACAAGGGACGCTATGGCCTTCTTGGCCGCAGCTGCCCGCATCGCGGCACCGATCTTGCCTATGGACGGCTTGAGGATGGCGGTCTGCGCTGCGCCTTTCACGGCTGGCTGTTTGACGCCGAAGGCAAATGTCTCGAAACGCCGGCGGAGCCGGACGGCAGCACGATGTGCCGCAACATCCGGCAGAAGGCTTATCCGGTGGTCGAGCGTAACGGCATTCTGTTTGCCTATATGGGGACCGGTGCGCCGCCGGAATTTCCGCATTTCGATTGCTTCGTGGCGCCGGGCTCGCACACCTTTGCGTTCAAGGGGCGGATCGACTGCAATTGGCTGCAATCATTGGAAGTCGGCATCGACCCGGCACACACCTCGTTCCTGCATCGCTTCTTCCACGACGAGGATCCCAGGGAAGGTTACGGCAAGCTATTCCGTGACACCTCGATCAATTCGGAAATGCCGATGACCAAAATCATGCGCGAATTCCCGCAGCCGCGCATCGAAGTCGAGCCGACCGATTTCGGCTTGCGCATTCTCACGCTGCGCGAAATCAGCGCCAAGGACATGCATGTGCGCGTCACCAATCTAATGTTCCCCAATGCCTTTATCATTCCGATGAGCCGGGAAATGACGATCACGCAATGGCATGTGCCGATCGATGACACCAAGCATTACTGGTACGCGATCTTCACCAGCTTCGGCGCGCCGGTGGACAAGGACGAGATGCGCCGCCAGCGCCTCCAGCTCTACGAATTGCCAGATTACGTTCCGCGCAAGAACAAGAGCAACAACTACGGCTATGATCCGCACGAGCAGGATCACGAGACCTATACTGGCATGGGCGCCGACATTAATGTCCACGATCAGTGGGCCTGCGAATCCATGGGCGAGATTGCCGATCGCACCCAGGAACATCTCGGCCAATCCGACAAGGCGATCACCGCCTATCGGCGGCTACTGCGGACGGCCATCGATGCGGTCGACAAGGGCGATATACCGCCGATGATCTTCGACGTCGCTTCAGCTAAAACAGTGACCGGTCCAGCGGCCATAGACGGCATCGGCCCGACCGACGATTGGCGCGGTTACTGGCAGCGCACCGATGCCAGCAAACGCAACGCCGCCAGCTGGGCGAATGTGAGCTGAGTTGGGCGGCAAAAGGCGCGCAAGGGCGAGTAGGGGCGTTGAGCTAATAAAATGTCTTCTCACAAACGCCGGTCACTTGCCCTGAACTTTGTCGATCGGCACGGCCTATGGAGCGAAGCACAGGCTCGCGCGGCCGCCGCGGTCGAGAAGGCCATCAGCCAGAAGAATCTCGAACTGGTGCGTTTCTCCTTTCCGGATCAGCACGGCATCCTGCGCGGCAAGACACTGGTGGCGGCGGAGGCGGTGCGGGCGTTGCGCTCCGGCGTGACCATGACTAGCACGCTCTTTGCCAAGGACACCTCGCATCGCACGGTGTTTCCGGTGTTCGAAGCCGGCGCCGGCATGGACTTGCCGGAAATGGGCGGCGCCGGCAATTTCGTCATGATCGCCGATCCGGAAACGTTTCGCGTCCTGCCGTGGGCCGAGAACACCGGCTGGGTGTTGTGCGATTGCTATTTTCCAAACGGCAAAAAAGTGCCGATTGCGACGCGCGGGCTTTATCGCGAGGCGCTGACAAAGCTCGCTGAAGCCGGTTTTGATTATCTGGCCGGCCTCGAAGTCGAATTTCACCTCTTCAAGATCGAAGATTTGCGGCTTGCGCCCGAGACGCTCACCTGGCCGGCCGAGCCGCCGCGGGTCAGCCACACCACGCACGGCTATCAGTACCTTACCGAGGGCCGCTACGATCAGGTCGCGCCCATTCTCGACGTGTTGCGAAAAAGCGCCGCGGCGCTCGGCCTGCCGCTGCAATCGCTCGAGGTTGAATTCGGTCCGAGCCAATACGAGTTCACCTTCGCGCCGGAGGCTGGTCTGGCGCCTGCCGACGCCATGGTGCTGTTCCGCAGCACGCTGAAACAGGTGGCGCGTCGGCACGGTCATCTGGTGAGCTTCATGTGCAGGCCGCGGCTGCCCAATACGCTCGCCAGCGGCTGGCACCTGCATCAGTCCTTGCTCGACAGCAAGTCCAAGGCCAACGCTTTCGTCTCGCATAACGAGAAGGCGGCATTATCGCGGCTCGGCCGCGATTTTCTCGGCGGTCTTCTGGCGAATGCACGCGGGGCCAGCGTTTTCTCGACACCGACGCTCAACGGCTATAAGCGCTATCGCGGCGTCAATACGATGGCGCCGATTCAGGCCGTTTGGGCGCATGACAATCGCGGCGCCATGATCCGCGTGATGGGCGAGGCTGGCGACCCGGCGACCCATTTCGAGAACCGCTGCGGCGAACCGCTCGCCAATCCCTATCTTTACATGGCGTCACAGATTTACGCCGGCCTGGACGGCGTGGCCCGCGGGCTTGATCCTGGGCCATCCGCCGACACCCCCTACGAAAGCTCGGCCGAGGCGCTGCCCGCGACGCTCGAAGAGGCGCTTGCCGCACTGCGCACCAATGCCTGTTTCCGGGCCGGATTTGGCGGCTTTGTGGACTATTACGCCAAGATCAAGGAAGCTGAGATCGCGCGATGCTGGAAAGATGCCCGGCCGGACGAGGCGGACGTCAGCGAATGGGAGCACCGGGAATACTTTGATATGCTTTGAGACAACCGGCGATTTGCGGCACGCAGCGCCAAACTGAGGAGGGGTACAATGACGAAAACATGGATCGCGGCGGGGGCGGCGCTTGCGCTCGCTACGGGGCCGGCGTTGGCGCAGCAGAAGACGGTGAAGATCGGCTTCATCTCCACGTTCAGCGGACCGCCGGCTGCCATCGGCAACGACATGAAGAATTCTTTCGAGCTGGCGCTGGATCATCACGGCCGCAAGCTCGGCGGGCTGCCGGTCGAGGTCATCTATGAGGACGACCAGATCAAGCCCGAAGTCGGCGTGCAGAAGACGCAAAAGCTGATCGAGTCCGACAAGGTCGATTTCGTGGTCGGCTATATCTGGTCGAACGTGCTGCTCGCCTCGCTCAAGCCGCTGGTCAATTCAAAGACAATGACGGTCGTCACCAATGCCGGCGCGTCGCAGCTCGCCGGCGAGCAGTGCTCGCCCTATGTGTTTTCGACGTCGTGGAACAATGACCAGACGCCGGCGGCGGTCGGCGATTATATGAATCAGAAGGGTGTGAAGACGGCGTTCTTGCTGGGCCCGAATTATGCCGCCGGCAAAGACATGCTGTCCGGCGTGCAATCCACCTTCAAGGGCCAGATCCTTGGCCAGGAGTTGACGCGCTGGCCCGACCAGATCGACTTCTCCGCCGAATTGTCAAAAGCGCGCGAGGCCAAACCCGACGCAATCTTCGCGTTCTATCCGGGTGGTATCGGCATTCAGTTCCTCACGCAATATGCGCAGGCCGGCCTCAAGGGCCAGATTCCGCTCTATACCGCCTTCATCGTTGACGACTTGTCGCTGCCGCGAATGAAGGATCTCGCGGTCGGCGTTCCGAGCGCTCAGGAATGGGTCAACGATCTGCCGAACGACGCCAACAAGAAATTCGTCGCCGACTACAAAGCGAAATATAATTCTTCACCATCGTTCTACGGCGCGCAGACCTATGACGCAGTGGGGCTGATCGACAGCGCCATCACCGCGGTCAAAGGCGACCTCACCAACAAAGAAGGCATGCGCAAGGAGATGGAGAAGGCCGACTTCAAGTCGGTCCGCGGTCCCTTCAAATACGGCAACAACCACATCCCGATCCAGAACTTCTATCTGGTTGATGCGGCGAAGAATGCCGACGGCAGCTATGCGCTGCACACCGTCACGACCATCGTCAAGAACGACCAGGATAAGTTCCACGACAAGTGCCCGATGAAATAAGCGGCACGAAATTATAACCGTCATCCTGAGTTAGCCGCTTCGCTCGCGGCTCAGGGTGACGGAACAGAATCATCCGTTGCGCTGCTGCCGCGAATTTCAGTACCCCGGCCGGGACAGCCGGAGCCGAGGTCTATGCTCTATCTCATCGAACAACTTCTCAACGGCATCCAGCTTGGCATGCTGCTGTTCCTGTTGGCGGCGGGATTGACGTTGATCTTCGGGATCATGGATCTGATAAATCTGGCGCACGGCTCGCTCTACATGATTGGGGCTTATTTCGCCGCGACCTTTGCGGCATGGAGCGACAGTTTTGTCCTTGGCGCCATCCTTGCCGTGCTGGCTACTCTCGCCGTCGGCATGGTGCTTGAAGTAGTCGCGATACGGCGGCTCTATGGCCGCGATCATCTCGATCACGTGCTCGCAACCTTCGGCCTGCTGCTGTTCTTCAACGAACTGGTGCGGCTGGTCTGGGGTCCAGCCGGGCTGACGCTGTCGCTGCCGGACGAAATGCTCAATGCGGTGCAGGTCCTGCCGGGTCTCTACTATCCAGTCTATCGTCTCGTCATTATCGGTGTGACGCTTGCTGTGGGAGCGCTGCTGTATCTCCTCGTGATGAAGAGCCGACTCGGCATGCTGATCCGCGCCGGCGCCTCCAATCGCGAAATGGTCGGTGCGCTCGGCATCAACATCAAGCTCCTTTACACCCTGGTATTCGGGCTGGGGGCGGCGCTCGCGGGCTTTGCCGGCTTGATGCAGGCGCCGATCCTCACCGTGCAGATCGGCATGGGGGAGAACATCCTCATTGCCGCCTTCGTCGTCGTCACCATCGGCGGCATCGGTTCGATCCGCGGCGCTTTCGTCGCGGCGCTCCTGGTCGGCATCGTCGATACCATCGGCCGCGCCTTCGTTCCCGATCTCTTACACACCTATCTGAACGACGCGGCGTCTTCGAGCCTCGGCCGGTCGCTGTCATCGATGCTGATCTATTTGCTGATGGCGCTCATTCTGATCGTGCGTCCCGAAGGCCTGTTTCCGGCGGCGAACAGATGAGTTATTCGCTCACGCCGCGCATCGCGGTGAATATTGTTCTGCTGTTGATTCTGGGATTGGTGCCGGTCTATGCGGCGCTGACCGGCGATACATTCGTCCTGACGCTGTTCACCCGCGTTCTCATTCTCGCGATGGCGGCGCTCAGTCTTAATCTGATCATGGGTTACGGCGGCATGGTGAGTTTCGGCCATGCCGCCTATCTCGGCATCGGCGGCTATGCCGTCGGCATTCTGTCGAAGGAAGGCATCGATTCCGGTTTCGTGCAGTGGCCGGTCGCCATCGGAGCATCGGCGCTTTATGCGCTTGTGGTGGGCGCGCTGAGCCTGCGCACCCGCGGCGTTTATTTCATCATGATCACGCTCGCCTTTGCACAGATGATCTATTACGTCGCCATCGGTCTTGACCGCTATGGCGGCGATGACGGGCTCACGATCTACCGCAACAGCCAGTTCGGCGGTTTCGTCGATCTCGGCAACAAGACCTTTTTCTATTATCTTTGCTTTGCTCTGCTGCTGGTCGGCGTCTATGCGGTGTGGCGCATCGTCAATTCGCACTTCGGCCTGGTCATCCAGGGCGCGCGCTCGAACGAACGGCGCATGCGCGCCATCGGCTTTCCGACCTTTCGCTACAAGCTCGCGTGCTTCGTCATCGCCGGGGCGATGTGTGGACTTGCCGGCGCGCTTCTTGCCAATCACACCAACTACATCAGCCCGGCGATGATGGAATGGACGCGCTCGGGCGATCTCATCGTCATGGCGGTGCTCGGCGGCATGCGCGCGCCTTTCGGGCCCTTGATCGGCGCCATGACGTTCCTCCTGCTTGAGGACGTGCTGTCGCGCGCGACGGATTACCCGAATCTGATCATCGGGCCGCTGCTTCTCATTGTTGCCATTTATGTCAATGGCGGCATCGACGGATTGCTCGGGAGGGCGCACCGTGGCTGACGCTCTTCTTCAGGTCGAAGACCTGACCAAGCGCTTCGGCGGCGTGGTCGCGTCCGACCGGATCTCGCTCGCGCTTGATCGCGGCGAGCTGCACGCCATTATTGGGCCGAACGGCGCCGGCAAGACCACGTTGATCGGGCAATTGACCGGCGAGATTGTGCCTGATGCCGGAAGCGTGCGCTTCGACGGTCATGACATTACCGCGCTTCCAGTTTACCGGCGCAGCGCCATCGGGCTGGCGCGCTCGTTCCAGATCACCTCGCTATTCCTCGATTTCACCGCTCTCGACAATGTTGCGCTCGCGGTGCAGGCGCATGCCGGCCACTCGTTTCGCTTTTGGCGCGAATGCCCGCAAGGACACCGCGCTGTGCGAGCCGGCGCGCGCGACGCTAAGGGATGCGGGCCTCGGCACACGCGCCGATGTGCTTGCCGCCGATCTGAGCCACGGCGAGCGCCGCCAGCTCGAGATCGCGATGGCGCTCGCGACCAGGCCGCGCATGCTCCTGCTCGACGAGCCGATGGCCGGCATGGGCCCGGAGGAATCCGTTCGCCTCATCGAAATTCTCCGCAAGCTCAAAGGCGGCGTGACGATCCTTTTGATCGAGCACGATATGGATGCCGTCTTTGCGCTCGCTGACCGCATCAGCGTTCTGGTCTATGGCCGTATCATCGCCTCCGGCGATCCGGCGGCGATCCGGGCCGATCCTGTCGTACGTCAGGCTTATCTCGGGGAGAGCGGAGGAGGCGCGGCTCATGGTTGACGCTGCCAATCCTTCGTTGCTCGAACTGTCCGGGATCGAGACCAGTTACGGTTTGAGCCGGGTGCTCTTCGGTCTCTCGCTCACGCTCGGCAACGGTGAAATGGTCTCGCTTATGGGCCGCAACGGCATGGGCAAGACCACGACCGTGCGCTCGATCATGGGGCTCACGCCGGCGACCGCAGGTTCGATCCGATTTGGCGGTGAGGAAATTCGCACGCTGCCGGCCTATCGCGTCGCCAAGCTCGGCATCGGGCTTGTTCCCGAAGGACGCCAAGTGTTCCCCAATCTGACGACGCGGGAAAATCTGATCGCCACCGCTGCCAATCGCGGCGGCGCGCGTGACCCTTGGACCCACGACAAAGTCTGCACGCTGTTTCCGCGGCTTGCCGAGCGCGCCCGCAGCATGGCCAATCTGCTGTCCGGCGGCGAGCAGCAAATGCTCGCCATCGGTCGCGCCTTGATGACCAATCCGCGCCTTTTGATCCTCGACGAAGCGACGGAAGGTCTTGCGCCGGCTATCCGCGACGAGATTTGGCGTTGCTCTGCAAAGCTTGCGCGCCGAAGGCCAATCAATCCTTGTGATCGACAAGAATGTCGATGCGCTGATGCGCATCGCCGACCGCCATTACATCATCGAACGCGGCCGCGTCGTGTGGACGGGCTCCTCGCAGCAATTGGCGGGCGCACCGGAAATCCAGCATCGTTATCTCGGCGTCTGAAGACGGCCCGGCTCGGTGAGGTAGACGATGTGGCCGGCGACGAGCACGGCGACGACGCGCGGCCGTCCCGGCAGCGCTGCATCGACCAAGATCAGATCGGCGCGCTTGCCCGATGCGATGCTGCCGCGATCGGCGAGGTTCATCGCGCGCGCCGGCGTGCCGCTGACCAACTCCCAGGCTTTGCCGAGCGGCAGTGCGTCGATTTCCGCCAGCCGGAAGGCGGCGACCAATGGCGCCGGATAAAAATAGTCCGAAGCCAGGATCGAGCACAGGCCGCGCGCCACCATGTCGCGCGCATTGACCCAGCCAATATGGCTCTTGCCGCGTACGATGTTCGGCGCCCCAAAAACGATCTGATCGCCGCCGGCGACGGCATCCTGCGCCGTCTCGACATTCATCGGAAACTCGCAGACCCGGCAGCCCAGCGCGCGAAACCATTGCCGCTGCTCGGGCGAAGAATCGTCGTGCGAAAGCAGCGGGATGCCGGACACGTTGGCGCTTTCGGCCATGCGCACGATCAAGTCCGGCACCTCGTCGGCGCGGCTCTGCAACGAGTCCACCAGCTTGAAGAAATCCTCACGACTCAAGCCGGTGCGGTCGATCATGGTGCCGATCTTGGACGGCGGCCTGTTCGCGTAGTCGGGCGCCAGCATGTGATCGTTGAAAGCGAGTGCGTCGATCTTGCGCTCATCGAGCCAGCCGCGGGCCTCCGGTTCGGCCTCGAAATTGAACGTCTCGAAGCGCAGGTGATAGCGCGTATCGGCGGCGAGCCGCGGCTTGAGTGCTTCAATCGCGGTGAGCAGGTTGCGCGCATTTTCCGGTCCGCGCAGGCCCGGCTCCCACGACCAGGTGACGCTGTGAAAGACCGTCGTGATGCCGTTGGCGATGACCTGACGGTCGGTATCGGCCAGCGCCAGATCGACCGCAAAATCCACGCCCGGGCGCGGCATCATTTGCCGCTCGAAAGCATCGCCATGAATATCGACGATGCCGGGAAGCACAATCAGGTCTGCGGCATCGATCCTGCTCGACGCTCCGCAATCCGAGCCGATTTCCGCTATTACGCCATCGCCGATGTGAACGCTTGTCTCCACAAGCGCGCCACCGGTCAAAACCTTCGCGCCGGTAATTCCAATATCCATTTGCCTGCTCAGGGACTCACTGTTTCCATTTTGGGAGCGCCCGCCTCGACCTCATAGCGATCGAGAAATTCCTCCACGCTCAGGCGTCGGAAATCCGGTAGCGCCAGCCGAAGACGTTCATGTGACCAGTGCCACCAGGCCAGCCGTTCCAGGCGCATCGCGATATGGCTCGGAAAGCGCGGACGAACAAGCCGGGCCGGGTTTCCGGCGACGATGGTGTAGGGCGCGACATCTTTGGTCACGATCGCGCCCGCGGCAATCACGGCGCCGTCGCCGATCTTTCTTCCCGGCAGCACAATGGCGCCGTGGCCGATCCAGACATCGTGGCCGATGACAACGCGGTGTGCGCGCCGCCATTCGAAGAACTCAACCTCGTCGCTTTCGCCTGGAAAATAGCTACTGGCGCGATAAGTGAAGTGCGCCTGGCTGGCGCGCTGCATCGGATGATTGCCGGGATTGACCCGGGTCATCGCCGCCACCGAGCAGAACTTGCCGAATTTCGTGTAAGCGATATTGCTGTCGTTGACGATATAGGAATAGTCGCCGACCTTGGTTTCGAGCAAGATCGTGTGCGCGCCGATATCTGTA
Source organism: uncultured Alphaproteobacteria bacterium (assembly GCA_963746715.1). Lineage (GTDB taxonomy): Bacteria > Pseudomonadota > Alphaproteobacteria > Rhizobiales > Xanthobacteraceae > BOG-931. The sequence continues at coordinate 83,412 of CAVVCW010000023.1, forward strand.
TAACGCCCAAGCGCGCAATCGCGCACTTCGGCGGTCGGATGGACGAGGGGCTCCTCGGACAGAATCTTCTTCATGTTTCCAGCACCAATGCAACGCGGTCCGAGGCAAAGCGTGACCGCGTCGTGAGAATGGGCACGCCGTCGGTGTCGGCGTCGACGCTTTCGACGACCAGCAGAGGACGGCCGAGCGCAAGCTTCAAACTCTCGGCGTCGGCTGCTTCGGCGACAGCAGCCGTGACGCGCGTGCTCTCGCGGGTGAAATCGCGCACGCCAAAATTCGCCAGCATGCGCGTCATCGAATTGGACGACATTGCATAGACGCGCGCGGCGTTGGGGAAGCGGTCGGCCGGCAGCCAACTCGTCGACGCGACGATCGGGATGCCGTCGGCCTGACGGATGCGTTCCATCCGGATCACCCGCGCACCCGGTTTAAGTTTCAGCCGCTTGGCAATGTCACCATGAGCGTTTTCGATGCTGCTCGCGACCAGGCGGCCGCCGACGGTGTGGCCAGCGCCGCCGACGATTTCGGAAAACCGCGTGCGGCGGCGGATCGGATAGGCGATGCGGTCGGCTTCCACATAAGTGCCGCTGCCGCGCTCGGCACGGACAAAGCCGCGTTCTGCAAGTGCCGCGATCGCGCGGCGCACGGTATGACGATTGACGCCGAACCGTTCGGCGATTTCGGTTTCCGCCGGCAACTTGGTTCCCGCCTTGAAAGTTCCCTGCGCGATCGACTGTTCCAAGTCGTCGGCGATGCGCCGCCACAGCGCAACGCCGGCGGCGGCTTTCGTCTCGGCGCGTTTTGCAGCGGCGGTGCGGCGTGTCATCGGGTTCGTTTCGAGGTCCGTCGTGCGTTTCTGTAACCTGTCATGGCAGCGTCAGCAAAACTTCATTGTCGCGCGCTAGACAGCTTCATAGTTGTCTAGTAACATAGACAACTATGTTCGACAAGAGTTTTCGTCGATTCAACGCCAGCGGATGAGGTTTCGGTTTGGACGAGATGCGCCAAAAACGCCGCGCGGTGATGGCGGTGCTGGCCGACAGCGCCGCCGCTGAAATTGCGCACCTGCTCGAGGCGCTTGAGCCGCTTCCGGCCCATGAGGATTTGCGTGTGCCGGAAAATGGCCTTGTCATGATTCGCGGCCGCATCGGCGGCGACGGCGCGCAGTTCAATCTCGGTGAAGCGACAATGTCGCGCGCCGTGGTGAGGCTTGCGACCGGCGAAATGGGCTTTGGCTATGTGCTGGGCCGCGACCGCGCCAAGGCGCGACTGATCGCTCTCTGTGACGCGCTCGTGCAAACGGCGGCTTATGCCGCGGTGCTTGAAAGCAAAGTTATCGCGCCTCTTCGGGCCGGCTTGGAAGCGCAACGCGGCGTACGCGCGCGTCAGGTCGCGGCAACAAAGGTCGATTTCTTCACCTTGGTGCGCGGGGAGGACGGCGCATGATCGGCTCAGGCTTTGCCGACCCGGTGATGTCGGCGCAGGCGGCGTTTCGCGCTATCCTTCAGGCGACGTCGCGGCCTGGAAGTGTTTGTCGGATCGGCGCTGAAGTTACGTCGCCGTCGCCGTTGTCACCGGCGGCCGCCGCTATTGCCTTGACGTTGTGCGACCAAGATACGCCGGTCTGGCTCGACGCGTCGCTCTGCGCATCGCAAGCTGTCGCGACGTGGCTACGGTTCCACTGCGGGACAAAGATCGTGAGTGATCCGGCTGGGGCGACCTTTGCCTTCGCCGCCGACATGGCTGCGCTCCCGCCATTCGACAATTTCAACCTTGGCACTGCCGACTACCCGGATCGCTCAACAACGATCGTGCTAGGCGTCAATTCCTTTGGCGCCGGCCCCGAGCTGTTGCTGGAAGGGCCGGGGATCAAGACGCGTCAGTCGTTTCGCGCCGATCCATTGCCGGGCGATTTTGCGGCACGGCTCACTGTAAACCGCGATCTATTTCCGCGTGGGGTCGATCTTATTCTCGCGTCGGCGAACGAAATCGTCGCACTGCTGCGCTCGGTCCGGCTCGTGGGTGGGGGTGCTTCATGTATGTAGCGGTCAAAGGCGGCGAGCGTGCCATCGAGAACGCGCACCGGCTTCTGGCGCAAGAGCGGCGCGGCGATCCCGCGGTGCCGGAACTGTCGCTCGAGCAGATCGGGGAACAACTGACGCTCGGCGTCGACCGCGTCATGAACGAAGGCTCGCTCTATGATCGCGAGCTGGCGGCGCTTGCCATCAAACAGGCGCGGGGCGACCTGATCGAAGCCATTTTCCTGCTCCGCGCCTTTCGTGCGACCCTGCCGCGTTTCGGTATGAGCGAGCCGATCGACACCGGCGCCATGGCGGTGAGCCGGCGGATTTCCTCGACGTTTAAGGACATGCCGGGCGGCCAGGTGCTGGGCCCGACCTTCGATTACACCCACCGCCTCCTCGAAGCGCAGCTCGACGCGGCGCCGGATGTTGCGCCGGCCGCCGCCGATGACTGCTTGCCAAAAATGCCACGGGCGACGGATTTGCTCGCCGCCGACGATCTGATCGAGCGCTCGCCGCAAGGCCGTGATGACACGCGCGTCCGCGATCTCACGCAAGATCCTTTGCGCTTTCCGGCAGACCGTGATCTGCGCCTGCAAAATCTCGCCCGCGGCGACGAGGGCTTCTTGCTCGCGCTCGGCTATTCGACGCAGCGCGGCTATGGCCGCAATCACCCGTTCGCCGGCGAAATCCGGCTCGGCGACGTCGAAGTGGAGTTTGCGCCGGAGGAGATCGGCTTTGCCGTGCCGCTCGGCCGCATCACCGTGACCGAATGCCAAATGGTCAATCAGTTCCGCGGCACTGCGACCGAGCCGCCGCGCTTCACGCGCGGCTACGGTCTCGGCTTCGGCCATTGCGAGCGCAAGGTCATGGCCATGGCACTCGTCGACCGCGCGTTACGGGCACGCGAGCTTGGCGAGGAGATCAAAGGGCCGGCGCAGGATGAGGAATTCATGCTGTCGCATTCCGACAATGTGCAGGCGACGGGATTTGTCGAACATTTGAAACTGCCGCATCACGTTGATTTCCAGGCCGAGCTTGGTCTTATTCGCCGCCTGCGCGCAGAATTTTCGCAGACACGGAGTGCTGGCGAAATGAAAGAGGCGGCAGAATGAAAGCGCCGCAGAACGCGCCGACCTACAATTTCGCTTATCTCGACGAGCAGACCAAGCGCATGATCCGACGCGCGATCCTCAAGGCGGTCGCCATACCTGGTTATCAGGTCCCGTTCGCCAGCCGCGAAATGCCGATGCCTTATGGCTGGGGCACCGGCGGCGTGCAGGTGACGGCCGCGATCCTTGGACCCGACGACGTGCTCAAAGTCATCGACCAGGGCGCTGACGACACCACCAACGCCGTATCGATCCGCAAATTCTTCCAGAAGACCGCGGGCGTGGAGACGACGACCAGCACGCAGGAAGCAACCGTGATCCAGACCAGGCATCGCATCCCGGAGATGCCGCTCACCGAGAACCAGATTCTGGTCTTTCAGGTGCCGATCCCCGATCCGCTGCGTTATCTCGAACCGCGCGAAACCGAGACGCGCCGCATGCACGCGCTCGCGGAATACGGGCTGATGCATGTGAAACTTTACGAGGATATTGCCCGCCACGGCCATATCGCCACGACCTATGCCTATCCAGTGAAGGTCGACGGCCGCTATGTGATGGATCCGTCGCCGACACCTAAATTCGACAATCCAAAAATGGACGATTGCGCGGCGCTGCAATTGTTCGGCGCCGGTCGCGAGAAACGCATCTACGCGATCCCGCCGCATACGCAAGTGGTCTCGCTCGATTTCGACGATCATCCGTTCGAGCGTTACCGCCACGACGGCACCTGCGCGCTGTGCGGCGCGAAAGATTCCTATCTCGATGAGATTATCACTGATGATCGCGGCAGCCGGATGTTTGTGTGTTCGGACACTGATTACTGTGAGGGCCGGCGCGGTACCGGGGAAACGGCCGGCGTGCAGGTCAAGGCGGACAAGGAAACGTCGGTGCCATGAATTCTGCCGCCAAGAGTTCCGCCGCAAACGAATCCGCGCCGCTCCTTGTTGCCGAAGGCCTGACAAAGTCGTTCGGCCGCCAGATCGGCTGCCGCGACGTGTCGTTCGATCTGCATGAAGGCGAGGTGATGGCGGTGGTCGGCGAGTCGGGCTCCGGCAAGTCGACGCTACTGCGGCTGTTGTCCATGCAGCTCGGAGCGGATACGGGGCGCGTGCTCTATCGTATGCGCGATGGCGTCACGCGCGATCTTGCAATGCTCGGCGAAGCTGAGCTGCGCTTTTTGGCGCGAACCGACTGGGGCTTTGTCCATCAGGATCCGGCGCTCGGGTTGCGCATGGCGGTGTCCGGCGGCGCCAATGTCGGCGAGCGGCTGATGGCGGTCGGCTGGCGCCATTACGGCGACATTCGCCAGGCCGCGACAGACTGGCTGGCCCGCGTCGAGATCGATACTGCGCGGATCGACGACCGGCCCACGACTTATTCCGGCGGCATGCGCCAGCGGCTGCAAATCGCGCGGAACCTGGTGACGCAGCCTCGGCTGGTCCTGATGGATGAGCCGACTGGCGGGCTCGACGTCTCGGTCCAGGCCCGGCTTCTCGATCTGTTGCGCAATCTAGTCGCTACGCTGAAGCTTTCGGCGGTGATCGTGACCCACGATCTTGCCGTCGCACGTTTGTTATCTCATCGCATCATGGTGATGAAAGGCGGGGAGGTGATCGAATCGGGGTTGACCGATCAGGTCCTCGACGATCCGCGCGAACCCTATACCCAATTGCTGGTCGCTTCGATCTTGCAGCCTTGAGAGAGATGAGTAGCCCCGAGACAAACATGACGCCCGCTCTCGAACTCCGCGATGTCGCCAAGAGTTTTACCATGCACCTGCAGGGTGGGGTGCGGCTGTCGGTTGTCGCCGGCGTAACTTTTTCGGTTCGTGCCGGTGAATGCGTCGTGCTTGTGGGCCCCTCTGGCGCCGGCAAGTCGTCGATCCTGAAAATGATCTTCGGAAATTATCGCTGCGACCAAGGACAGATTCTGCTTCACGACGAGGTGCGAAGTTTCGACGTCGCAACCGCGACGCCGCGCCAGATGCTGGAACTGCGCAACACCACGATCGGTTATGTCAGCCAATTTTTGCGCGCCGTGCCGCGCGTGCCGACCATCGATGTCGTTGCCGAGCCATTGATTGTCAACGGCGCGCCGCTTGAAACCGCGCGGGCCAAGGCGGCGGAACTGCTGCACGAGCTTAATATCCGCGATGCACTGCTGAATCTCCCGCCCGCGACTTTCTCCGGCGGCGAGCAGCAACGCGTCAATATCGCCCGCGGCTTCCTGCCGGATCTGCCGGTTTTATTGCTCGACGAGCCGACAGCGTCGCTCGATGCCGATAACCGTGCGGCCGTTCGGAAACTGATCGCCGACAAGAAACGGCGCGGCACCGCCATTGTCGCGGTGGTCCATGATGAGAATGTCCGCGACGCGATTTCCGATCGCATCGTCGAGGTCACGCAATTCGCCGCCACGTGACGGACGCAGGTGAGGGACGATAGAGCCGGAAATGCCAGAACAACGCGACGTCGTCCTGACCAATGCCAAGATCGTGCTCGCCGAGCGGGTGATCGAGCGCGGCTGGCTCGCCATGTCCGGCGGCCTGATCGCCGAATTTGGGGAGGGCTCGGCACCAGAGCGCGGTGAGGACCTGGTCGGCGATTTGCTGCTGCCGGGGCTTGTCGAACTGCACACCGACCACCTTGAGGCGCATTATTCGCCGCGGCCCAAAGTCTATTGGGATCCGGTGGCGGCCGTCGTCTCGTTCGACGGTCAGCTTGCGACGAGCGGTATTACCACGGTGCTCGATTCGCTTCGGGTCTGGCGCGAAGAAGGCGCAGAAGACGTCGACGGGCAGGCCGAGATTTTGGCGCAGGCGATCGGCGAGGCGCGCGACGCCGATCTGTTGCGCGTCGATCACTTCCTGCATCTGCGCTGCGAAGTGCCGATGCCGAGCGTGGTCGACGAAGCAGCGGCGCTGATTGGCCGCGCCGATGTCAAGCTTGCCTCTTTGATGGATCACACGCCGGGCCAGCGCCAGTTTCGCGACGAGAGCAAGCTTCGCGACTATTATCGCGGCAAAGGCAACCTGACCGATGCGGAGCTCGACGCTCTGTTTGCCAAGCGCTTCGAATATCAAGTCGCCTACGCCGCCGACAATTACGAGAAAATCGTCACACTCGCGCGCAAGCATAATACGCCGCTCGCCAGTCACGACGACACGACGCTCGAACATGTCGATCAGGCGGTTCGCGACGGCGTCGCCATCGCCGAATTTCCGACGACGATTGAGGCGGCGCAGAAGCTGCATGCCGCGGGCGTTCGCGTGCTGATGGGCGCGCCCAATCTGGTGCGCGGCGGCTCGCATGCCGGCAATGTCGCGACAGCCGACCTCGCCGAGCGCGGCGTGCTCGACGTCCTGTCGTCGGATTATGTGCCGGCAAGCCTCTTGATGGCGGCGCTGATGTTGCCGCAACGCGTTTCCACAATTGATCTGGCAGCGGCGGTGCGAACGGTTTCGAAGACGCCCGCCACGGCGGTCGGGCTCGACGATCGCGGCGAAATCGCCGTCGGCAAGCGCGCCGACCTCATCCACGTGCGAGTCGCTCACGACGTGCCGATGGTGCGCACGGTCTGGCGGAACGGAAGGCGCGTGGCGTGAACCGGCTCAGCAAACCGCAGACGCTCGTTCCCTCGAATTCCGGCGGGCTCGGTCCCGGGCGGCTCGTTCTCGTGGTCGGCCCAAGTGGCGCCGGCAAGGATACTTTGCTCAAAGGCGCGCGCGCCGCTTGCGCCTACGACCCCGCCGTGGTGTTTCCGCGCCGCGTGGTGACTCGGCCGAAATCGGATGCCGAGGATCATGACACGATGGACGCCGACGCGTTCAGGCGTGCCGCAGACGACGGCGCCTTTGCGCTGTGGTGGCATGCCCATGGCAACGGTTACGGCATTCCGTCTTCGATCGACCGCGACATTCGCGCCGGCCGCACGGTGGTCTGCAATGTGTCGCGCACCGTCGTCGATACCGCGCGGGAGCGTTACGGCTTTGTTACCGTAGTCGAGATCACGGCGCCGGAACAGGTGCTGCAGTCGCGGTTAGCGTTGCGGCAGCGCGTGAGCGACGGCAATATCGCCGAGCGCATCGAGCGCTCGGCCGAAGTCGAACGGCTCTATGCCGCCGATATCGTCATCAGAAATGTCGGTCGGCCTGACGGCGGAGTTCGCCGGCTTATCCGCGCAATCCGCACCAAGGCGCGAAGCGTTCGCCGCGCGCTCGCGAAGTTCTGACTTCGTCGCGGCGGCCTGGTGTGTCTCTTTGGATTCTTGCTGTCGGGCTTTTGCGCTCAGGCAAGGCGTTCACGCAGCGCCGCCGACAGTCTTTCGGCGCCGAGCACAATGACGAAGATGATGATCAGGAGCAGCGAGACTTCCTGGTATTGGAACAGGTTCATCGCCGTCAGCAATTCGAAGCCGATGCCGCCGGCGCCGACAAAACCCAGCACCAGCGATGAGCGGATGTTTTCGTCGAGACGATAGAGGCTGATGCCCAAAAGCGCAGGCAGGATGGTCGGGACGATGCCGTGGGTGAAGACTTGAATGCGCCGTGCGCCGGTCAGTTCCAACGCGTGTATCGGCGCCATATCCATCTGCTCGATGGTCTCGGCGAACAGCCGGCCGAGCATGCCGACGGAGTGCACGCCGAGCGCCAGACCGCCGGGGAACGGGCCGAGCCCGACGGCGGTCACGAATAACAGCGCCCAGACCAAGTCCGGCACCGCGCGGGTAAAGCCGATGACGCTGCGCGCGCCGTAATAGGCAATGCGCGAGGGCGTGATGTTCGAGGCGGCGAGAATGGCAAGCGGCAAAGCGAGGACGATGCCGACCATAGTGCCGAACAGGGCAATATCGACGGTTTGAACGGTGGGCCAGACAGCAGATGGCAATTTGGAGAAATCCGGCGGCACGGCGCGCCGGATCAGATCGGCCATGCCGTGAACGCCAGTGATTAGGTCGCGCGGCCGTGCTTCGACCACGATGAATGTCTGCACGACAATGGAAATGCCGAGCAAGGTCAGCGCGCAGCGCGTTGCGGTAACGGCTGCGCCGCCCCAGGCGCGGGTACTATGAGAGATGCGCAACTCGGCGCGCGCGGCATCGACGCTCATGCGGCCTCTCTGACGTAGAGGCGCTGCACGCTGTCGCGCGATACCTGCTCGCACGGCAAATCGAACATCACGCGTCCGTCGCGCATGCCGACGACGCGGTCGGCATAGCCATAGGCGAGTTCAACCTGGTGCAGCACGCAGAGCACGGCGAGCTTCGCCGAGCGGGCCAGCCGTTGCAGCAGCCGCATGATCTCCTCGGACGCTTCCGGATCGAGGCTCGCAATCGGTTCATCGGCCAACAGAACGCGTGGCCGCTGCGCAAGTGCGCGCGCGATCGAGACGCGCTGCTTCTGGCCGCCGGAGAGTGTGCCGGCACGCTGTTCGGCGAGATGTTCGAGCCCCACTTGCGCCAGATGATCGCGGGCCGCCTCGAGCTCGGCGTGAGGCAGGCGGCCGAAGGCAGTCTGAAAGGTGTAATGGCGGCCGAGCGTGCCGGTCGCCACATTAGTGAGGACGCTGCTGCGGCGGATGAGGCTCGGGTGCTGCGAGATCATCGCGAGCTCAAGCCGCGCGCGCCGCAATTGCTCGCCTTCGAGGGCGCAGATATCGGTATCGCCGAGCCAGATTTCGCCCGCACTCGGCCGCAGGATCCGGGCAACAGAATGCAGCAGCGTCGTCTTGCCGCTGCCGTTGCCGCCGAGAACCACGACCAGTTCGCCCGGCTCGACATTCAAATTGAAGCCGTCCAGCACGAGCCGGCCGTTGGGATAACGCACCGAAAGCGAGCGAACGCGTAACATCCGGCTCTCCCGATGCGCTTCAGCTCAGCTTGCTGAGATCGATATTGAGCGTTTTCACCAGATCGCGAATGCCGTCATAGGCGGAATCTGTCTGCGGCACGAAGCGGGTGCCGTGCATGCCCATGACCTTGCGATCTGCTTCGTCGATCGACGACAGATCTAGGTTTTGCAAAATGTCGGTCAACTTCTTCTTGAAGGCGTCGGGCAGGTTGCCGCGGATAGAGATCGGATCGGTCGGGATCGGATCGGACTTCCACAGGAATACCAAGTCGCCATCTTTGTAGTGGCCGCGCTGGGTCGCCGATTCAAGCTGCTCGCTGTTGAGCTCGCCGGCGTCGACCTTGCGATTGTAGAGCGCTTCGAACGAAGCGGTGTGACTGCCTGCGTAAATTGCTTTGATGTCCTTGTCAGGATCAAGGCCCGCTTTGCGCAGCCCGTAAGCGGGAAACAGATGACCGGACGTTGAAGCGGGGTCGGAGAAGGCGAATGAGTGACCACGAATATCATCCACCGTCTTGATGTCCGATGTCGGATAGGTCACGAGGCTTGCCCAGTAGCTGTCGGGCTTGCCCTCTTTGTTGCTGAACGCCGCGACGGCTTCGGCCTTCGCGACCTGATGCGCAAGCACATAGCCGAGCGGACCGAACTCGCCGATTTCGAGCTTGTCGTTGCGCATCGCCTCGATCTCGGCGTTATAATTTGTCGCGACAAAAACCCTGACCGGGCAGCCGAGCTTCTCGCTGATCATGGCGCCGATTTTCTCGTAGATCGGCGTTAGACGCGGCGCGGTGTCGAACGGTTCGACGCCGATGCGCACCGTGCCGCCGTCTCCGGGGCAATCGGCGGCGAGCGCCGAGCGGGCAGGGATCGCAACCGTTGTTAGAGCCGCCAATGCGACCGCGGCCAGCGCCGCCGCTCCACGCGTCCAGCGAATTTGCGCGTTCATGATTGAACTCCTGTCATTTGCATTTCGTTGATTGCGGTCATTGCCAGCGCTTTGCCGATCGAAACCGTGAGCCAAGCGCGCCGCCTGGCGGTCAGGCGCGAAACGTTTTGGGGTACAGACGCTTATGGCGGATACGCTTGCGTCGGATGCAGACTTGGTTTCGCGCGTTTTGCCGTCAGCCAAAGCAACATCTGCGCGCTAACTGCCTGTTCCGCACGTGACGCAAAGAGAAAAGCCACACCAGGCTATTGCCGGCACATGACACTGGGATGAACGGCGGTATGAACCGCCCTGCCTTCTGGGGACAACGTTGCGATCGAGTAGCCGTCCGCCGTCTGCTGCCTTTCAGGACTTCGGCCCGGACATAGATCGCGCCGCGATCGATCATTCCGAGTGCTCGCGCGCGACAAAAATTTTTAGCCTCGTCGGACAGCAGGCGGCAAAGTACCGCACGTCGGCGACAGCAGAGAGAAGATCACATTCGTGGCGGACGCTTTCGCGGCGTGCAGGCGAATGCACACGCAGACGGATATTTGTTGGCGCAGTAAAACCTGCGGTTATAGCCTTACGCAAGCTGCAGTTCCGATCTTAACGGATCGGAAATCGTATATGAGCTATTTATTTTACCGCGGCAATTTGTAGTACCTGCGTGCATCGAGTCGCCCATGCCGTCGGCTCGCCGAGTGACCGCAGATGAAAATACCGGTGTTGTGCCGGAGAAACGCCGAGTACCATGAGTGATTCAGCTTCTCCTGCTGTGGACCGTCAAGGCGGACAGCAAATTCCCCCTCAAGCCGCGGCTGCCGAGTTCGGCCTCGCCAATGGCGCGAACGCCGAGGCGTCATCATCGCAATTCATCAGTTTCGCGATCGGCGACGATCAATATGGCGTCGACATCATGGCGGTCCGCGAGATCAAGGGCTGGACGGCGATCACGCATTTGCCGAGGCAGCCGGATTATGTGCGCGGTGTCCTCAACCTGCGTGGCGTCATCGTGCCGATCATCGATCTGCGCTGTCGCTTCGGGCAAGGAACGACCGAGGCGACGCCGCTTCACATCGCGATCATCGTGCAGATCGGCTCCAAACTGGTCGGTCTATTGGCTGACCGCGTGCTCGACATCGTCTCGCTCGATGGGACGCAAATCCAGCCGGTTCCGCGCGTCGTGCAGGCGGCGCGGCTCGATTTCCTTTCCGGTATCGTCACCGTCGACGACGCCATGATCGCGCTCATCGATCTGTCGAATCTTCTTTCGGTCAACAACGCCAGCGAGGCGGCGTAACAGCGAACGCCGCCGTTCGCTGCTGCTTTCATGCGGATTTCCACCGACGTCGACACGAGTTTCAACACTTCGCCGATCCAAGGGACGACCATGCTCAACCGTTTGACAATCAGCGCGCTTCTGAAAGTGGCCATTATGCTCTGCGGCGTGGCGGTTCTCGCGCTGCTGTCGCTCAGCGTGTCGGATTCGTGGAGCCGGATGCGCGCGGCGAGTCGGATTGCGTCAGCGGTGCAGGCGTCCGCTGATCTGTTCACCGCCTTGCATAACCTCCGCGTCGATCGCGCCAATACCTATCGCGACCTGCTGAACGACAACCCGAACACCAAGCTCATGCCGATGCTGCGTGACGCCCGCGCCGGCGAAATGCCGGCGCTGCATTCGGCCGTCGAAACCCTGCAAGTGCTCGATTTACCTGGTCAACATGAACCGGTGGCTCAGCTTTCCGACGGCGTCGCCAAACTCGATGCCGCGCACAAAGCGAGCGACGCTGCTGTCGCGCAACCGAAAGCGGCTCGCCCGGCGGGCATGGCGGATCAGTGGATGAAGCAGGTTGATGATCTGTTGGGTCTGATCGACAAATTGTCGAAGAGCCTGACAGTCTCGATCAAGCTGCAGGATTCTTATATCGACCAGCTCATGGAGCTGAAGGAGCTCGGGTGGACTGCGCGTAACGCGGCCGGTGAATCTTCGGTCGTCATCTCCAACACACTGTCGGGCCGCCCACTTTCGCCTACGGCATGGGACGATTACGTCACTAATGTCAGCAAGGTCGATACGACATGGGCGCAGATTAAAGACGTAGCCAGGGGCCTGCCGCTGCCGCGCCGCTATGACGAGGCTGTGCAAAAAGTCGAGCATGACTTTTTCGACCCGGATTACCTTAATAAGCGCACCAACGCCCTCAAGGCGCTTGTCGCAGGCCAGACTCCGGCGATAACGGTCGAGCAATGGACGCCGCTAACGGTGGCAAGGATGTCGACGTTCGAGGGTATCGCCGACGCGGCTCTCGATACGGCAAAGGATCACGCCGCCGCGCAATATGCGAGCGCCCAGCGCGACCTTGTGGTTCAGCTTGGCCTGATGGTCGGCGCCGTGGTCTTCGTCGTTTGCATGCTGCTCGTCGTCTCGCTGCGTGTCATCAGTCCGCTGCACAAGCTGAGCGCGGCGATGCGGAAATTGGGCGAGGGCGATTTCAGCGTCGTTCTGCCGGGACTCGGACGTAAGGACGAGATCGGCTCCATCGCCGCTGCGACCGAGGGTTTCAAGATCAAGGCTGCCGAAAAAGCGCAGCGCGAAGCCGCGGCGCAGGCCGAGCAGGAACGCCAAATGGCAACCGAGCGGGATGCTGCGATGACGCGCCTGAGCGGTGAATTCGAGACCGCGGTTGGTGGTATCGTTCAGGCTGCATCGAGGGGCGATTTCTCGCAGCGCGTGGCGGTCGACGGCAAATCCGGGCTCATCCTCAATGTCGGCACCGCGATCAATACGCTGTGCGAGAACGTCTCCGGCGCTCTCGACGATCTTGCCGCCATGCTCGGCGGGCTCGCTGACGGCGACCTGACGCGACGCATCGCTGGCCAATATCAGGGCACGTTCGCAATGATCAAGGACAGCGCCAACACGACGGCTGAGCGCGTCGGCGCGACGATCGCGGAGATCAAACGGGCCGGGCAAGAGGTCGCCAGCGCCGCCGGGGAAATATCGGCGAGCACGACGGATCTTTCGCAACGGACGGAAGAGCAGGCCGCAAGCCTCGAACAAACCTCCGCCTCGATGGAGGAAATGTCCGTCACGGTGAAGAAGAATGCGGAGCAGGCCAAATTGGCGAGCCAGTTCGCCGGCGAGACCCGCGAAACGGCCGATCGCAGCGGCCAGGTGGTCGCCGAGGCGGTTCACGCCATGTCGCGCATCGACAATTCCTCGAAGAAGATCGCCGACATCATTACGGTGATCGACGAGATTGCGCGGCAGACCAACCTGCTGGCGCTGAACGCGGCGGTGGAAGCTGCCCGCGCCGGCGAGGCCGGCCGCGGCTTCGCCGTCGTCGCCTCCGAAGTGCGCAGCTTGGCGCAGCGCTCGTCGCAAGCCGCCAAGGACATCAAGGACCTGATCACGAGTTCCTCGACACAGGTCCAGGAAGGCGTGGATCTCGTCAACAAAGCCGGCGCCTCGCTGTCGGGAATCGTGGAATCGATCAAGAAAGTTGCCGCGATCATTTCCGATATCGCGACCGCCAGCCTTGAGCAGTCGACCGGTATCGACCAGGTCAACAAGGCGCTCGGGCAGGTCGACGAAGTCACGCAGCAGAACTCCGCGCTGGTGGAGGAGAACGCCGCGACCGCCAAGGCACTCGAGCATCAGGCGGCGACCATGAATGAGCGCATGGGCGCGTTCCGGCTCAACGAGAATTCGCCTGTCGCCAAGGGTGCTCCGCCTGCCGCAATGCGGGCGTCGGCTGTGACCCCCGTTGAGAAGGCGAAGCCGAAACCGGTCACCGCCGCGAAGCCTGTCACTGCTGCAAAGCCGATGGTGCAGCGGAAGGTCGTCGGCGGCGCGGGCCGCAGCGCGGCGGTCGCAAAGGTCAGCGAACTCGGCGCTGACTGGCAGGAATTCTAAGAGTTTTTTGGACGTTCAATAGATGCTTGCGCACTCCCGATCCAAAAATCGGGAGTGCGTTTGCTTTTCCGTTGAGCCCGTAGACATGCGTCGCGCGCAATTACACCATGCAATTACATGCTAGTAAAACGGCAATATAATACTACTGAAGGCCGCATCTATACGATAGTTCTCGGTTGTGATTTTGATCACCGCAAGTAATAGTTAAAGTAATTAACTAATCTGCATTGTGTATCTGTAAATATACCGATCCAGCCAAGCGAGTCACTGCGACGCTCGGCCTCTCGTGTCCTCGTGCGAGGACGGGAACGCCAATATTGCGATTGCAGGTTGTTGAAATTGCAGATTTGCAAAACATGGGGATCGGTATGTTTCGGTTCGGCAAGTTGACCGCAGGTGCTAACGTCCGCGTGAATGCCGGCATGCTCGACGCGATCAACAAGGCGCAGGCTGTCATCGAGTTCTCGTTGGACGGCACCATTCAAGACGCCAACAAGAATTTCCTCGATGCGATGGGCTACACGCTCGATGAAATACGCGGGCAGCATCATGCCCTGTTCGTCGAGCCGGCCTATCGGGTGAGCCCGGAATACAAGATGTTCTGGGAGAAACTCGGCCGCGGCGAATTCGATACCGGTCAGTACAAGCGCATCGCCAAAGGCGGTCGCGAGGTCTGGATCCAGGCGAGTTACAATCCGATCTTCGACGGGAGCGGCAAGCCATTCAAGGTCGTGAAATTCGCGACCGATATCACCCGGCAGAAGCTGCAAAACTCCGACTACGAGGGGCAGATCGCGGCGATCAGCAAATCGCAGGCCGTGATCGAGTTCACGCTCGATGGCAAGATTCTGGCCGCGAACGAGAACTTTCTCAAAGCGCTCGGCTATTCGCTCGACGAGGTCAAAGGCCAACACCACGCCATCTTTGTCGATCCGGCCTATCGGCAGAGCACGGAATACAAGATGTTCTGGGAGAAGCTTGGCCGCGGCGAATTCGACGCCGGTCAATATAAGCGCATCGCCAAGAACGGATCGGAAATCTGGATTCAGGCGAGCTATAACCCGATCCTGGACTTCAACGGCCATCCTTGCAAAGTCGTCAAATACGCAACCGACATCACTGCCAGCGTCAAGGCCAGCCAGGCCTTGCAGCAAGCGGTGGCGCAGGTACAGCGCGTGGTCGAGGCGTCCAAGGACAACGATCTGTCGGATCGTGTCCCGCTCGACGGCAAGCAAGGCGAGATCGAAACGCTGTGCGCCGGCGTCAACGGCCTCATCGAAACGTTGTCGGAAGTCATCGCCAAGATCAAAAGCTCGGTGCGTGAGGTTTCGAGCGCCGCCGCCGAAATCTCCACGAGCACCACCGATCTGTCGCAGCGAACGGAAGAGCAGGCCGCAACGCTTGAACAGACCTCCGCCTCGATGGAGCAGATGGCGGCAACCGTCAAGAAAAACGCCGAGAATGCGCAACAAGCCAATCAGTCGGCGGGCAGTACGCGGGACGTCGCCGATCGGGGCGGCGAGGTCGTCGCCAAAGCGGTCGACGCCATGGCGCGGATCGAGGAGTCCTCGCGCAAGATTTCCGACATCATAGGCGTGATTGACGAGATCGCGCGGCAGACAAATCTGCTGGCGCTGAATGCGGCAGTTGAAGCGGCGCGTGCCGGCGAGGCGGGCAGGGGGTTTGCCGTCGTCGCGTCGGAAGTGCGCAGCCTGGCGCAACGCTCTTCACAAGCCGCAAAAGACATCAAAGACCTCATCACCAGCAGCAACAGCGAGGTGAAGGACGGCGTCGATCTCGTCAACAAAGCTGGCACTGCGCTGACCGAGATTGTCGAATCGATCAAAAGAGTGGCGGCGATCGTTTCCGACATCGCCGCAGCGAGTACTGAGCAGGCGGCCGGCATCGAGCAGGTCAACAAGGCGCTCGGTCAGATGGACGAAGTCACCCAGCAGAACTCGGCGCTGGTGGAAGAAAATGCCGCAACGGCAAAGACGCTCGAACAGCAAGCCAAGGCCATGGACGACGAGGTCGGCCTGTTCCGTCTTGCCGAGACGAGCGGCGGCTGGAGCGCGGCACAAGAACGTCCATCCCTGCCTGCGGGTAAAAAGGCCGCTTAACCTGCAGCGGCAAATCGCGCTCGGCTGGCCGGGTCGCGCGCCCCGAGTAGGGGCGGCTTGGTGGTGCACAAGGTCCGGCGCTCGGCGAGCAATTCTGTCGCCGCCGACGCTGGTGTTTTAATACGGCAGCCACAAACGCCGGCACAATTGCCACCGCCGGCGTTAATTCACGCTACCTGACTGGAAAATAAGATAAAATCTGCCGCCCGCGGGCCGGTCTTTGGCCGGGCGATTAACCAATCCGCAATTGTATCTGCCTTATTACTTTACACGCGAAAATTTGAAGTTTCCGCAGCGCGTCGCCGGGACTCTGTGGGCGAGATCTGACGCCGTGTTGCGGCGCCGGGAAACCGATGCCCTGCGGGGACAGGGCGAGGCACTGAGGATCTCATGGGTGATGTAGCTGTTTCTTCCGCCGTCGGCTCCCCGCAGCGTGGAGTCATCGATCCCGGCATAGTTGCTTCATCCGGTGCGGCCACGGCGCCAACCCAGCTCATCAGCTTTGCCATCGGCGACGATCAATACGGCGTCGACATCATGGCGGTGCGCGAGATCAAGGGTTGGACCGCCATCACCCATCTGCCGCGGCAACCCGATTATGTCCGCGGGGTGCTTAACTTGCGCGGCGTGATCGTACCGATCATCGATCTGCGCTGCCGATTCGGCCAGGGCATGACCGAGGCGGGTCCGCTGCACATCGTCATCATCGTCCAGGTCGCCTCCAAGTTGGTCGGTCTCTTGGCCGATCGCGTGCTTGATATCGTGTCGCTCGATGGGTTGCAGATCCAGCCGGTGCCGCGCGTCGTGCAGTCGTCGCGTGTCGAGTTTCTGGCCGGCCTGGTGACGATCGAGGGTGCCATGATTGCGTTGATTGACCTGCCCCATCTGTTGTCGATGCCTGCAAGCGGCCTTGATGGTGCGCGCACGAACCATTGAGCCAGGCTCGCTCCGCTCGTTGCCTGGAATTGGAATGAGGAGTTCACCCCGATGCTAAAGTCACTGGTCGACGCCAAGAATTGGCGCATCGGCGCGAAGATTTTCGTCGGCTTCGGCTCGGTCATCGTTCTCTTGGTGCTGGTGTCGGGGTTTGGTGTTCACGAGCTGTCTTCGACCGGGGCCAGCGTGGCGCGTCTGAATACGGCGTCGGAGGCGGCGCAGCGGATTCTCGAGCTCGATCGCAATACTGAAGTGATGCGCCAGCGGGCGCTGCGCTTCAAGCAGCTGCACGACAAGACCTCGATCGAAGAGTTCAACAACTCTTTCAAAGAGTCGATCGACCTTTTGACCTTGGCAAAAAAGTCCGCTCCGAGCGAGGAGAGGCTGCGGCTTTACGAGGGCGCATCGCAGCAGCTCGATGTCGTGAAAAAGAAATTCGATGAAATGGTTGCGAGCGTCAATGCGCTTTTGCAGGCGCAAGATCAGTTCGCTCTTGCCGGCAACAAGCTCAACAGCTCAGCGCATCGAGTTTTTGCGCTCGCCGAAATCGGCAACAATTCCGATACGATGCTTGCGGTGCGCGACATCGAAGTCGCGCTCGATATTATGCGGGCGACGGTGTGGCGCTTCCAGGTCGCGCTCGACCCCAAGGACATGTCGTCGTTCAAGGCGAATGTGCAGAATCTCAACGCGACAGTTGAGACATTCGGGCAGGTCGCCAATGCGCCGGCGAAGGCGCCGCTCGGCGATCTGACGACTGCAGTTAAATCCTATGACGACGCATTCAGCACGGTCGCCAAGACGATGATTGCGAACGAGGATATCTATTCAAATCAAATCCGCCCCCTTCTCGCCGATATCTACAAAACCATGAGCGGCGCCAAGGGTTCGATCATCGAGAGCCAGCAGCTTTCCAAAAAGGCGGCTGATGATGCGGTGTCGACCGGCACGACGCTGACCGCGATCATGGCGGCAGGCACGATCGTGGTCGGCATCGCGCTCGCTTGGTTTATCAGCCGCGGCATTTCCCGCCCGCTACGCAAGACCGCGGAAGTCTTAGGCGATCTGACCAATGATCGCATCGTCGACGTGCCCTATACCGAGCGCGGCGACGAAGTCGGCGCAATCGCCAAGGCGACCGAAGTTTTCAAGCAATCGATCGCCCAGAAAGTGGTCAATTTCCGCGTCCGTTGCGCGCTCGATGTCGTGCGTTCCGGCGTCATGCTGGCCGACGATGACTACAAGATCCTCTACATGAACGCTGCGCTCAAAGAGATCATGGACGAGTGCGCGCCGGAACTGCGCAAGGTTGCGCCGGATTTCGACCCCGACAAGATCGTCGGCAGTGCGATGGATCTCTTCCACAAGAATCCGGGGCATCAGCGCAAGGTGATGGATAGCCTGACTGGCCCTCACCAGATGCAGATTTCGGCCGGCGACGCCAAGATCAATCTCGTGGTGACGCCGGTCATCGACCAGCACGGTCGTCGCAGCGGAACGGTTGTCGAGTGGCGCAATGTCACGATGGAAAAGGCGATCGAGGCCGAGATCGACCAGGTAGTCAAAGCCGCCGTCGCCGGTGATTTCTCCCAGCGCTTGCCGCTCGATGGCAAGAAGGAGTTCATGCTCAATCTCGCCACCGCGATGAATTCGCTGTGCGAGAACACCGCCAATGCGCTTGAAGACCTGATCGCCATGCTCAGCTCGCTCGCTGAGGGCGATCTCACTGCGCGGATCGTTGCCGACTATCAAGGTGCGTTCGGCAGGCTGAAGAGCGATGCCAATACGATGGCGGAGCGAATCGGCTCGACCATCGGCGAAATCAAATCGTCGGCCCGTGAAGTCACCAATGCTTCGGCGGAAATCTCGACCAGCACCACCGATCTGTCGCAGCGCACCGAAGAGCAGGCCGCAAGCCTCGAACAGACATCGGCCTCGATGGAAGAACTCTCAACCACGGTGAAGAAGAACGCCGAGCAAGCGCAGCAGGCCAGCCAGTCGGCAACCGGCACGCGCGATGTTGCCGGTCGCGGCGGGCAGGTCGTCGCCAAGGCGGTCGACGCCATGGCGAAGATCGAAGAATCTTCGCGCAAGATTTCTGACATCATCACAGTGATCGACGAGATCGCGCGGCAAACAAATCTCCTGGCCTTGAACGCGGCCGTCGAGGCGGCGCGCGCGGGTGAGGCGGGGCGCGGCTTTGCGGTGGTGGCGTCGGAAGTGCGCAGCCTTGCGCAACGCTCGTCGCAGGCCGCCAAAGACATCAAAGATCTGATCACCAGCAGCAACGGTCAGGTGAAAGACGGCGTCGATCTGGTCAACAAGGCGGGCGCCGCGCTGACCGAAATCGTGGATTCGATCAAGAAGGTCGCCGATATCGTCTCCGGTATTGCCACCGCAAGCATCGAACAGGCGACCGGCATCGAACAGGTCAACCGCGCTCTGAACCAGATGGACCAGGTCACGCAGCAGAACTCGGCCCTGGTGGAAGAGAACGCGGCGACAGCAAAGACGCTGGAACACCAGGCCAAGGCCATGGACGAGCGCGTTGCCTTTTTCCGGATCGCCGCGGGGGCTGAAGAGGCCTGGCCGGTCGTGCAGCGACGTGAGTCTGCCGCGGCCGCGAAACCTGCCGTGCCGAAAGCCGGCGCGTCAAAAGCTGGTGCGCCGAGGCCCGCCGCATCGCGCGCCAGAATGTCCGATGTGGTCGAGCCCAAATCGATAGCGACGCCGCTGTCAGCTCCGAAACCTGTCGCCGCCGATGCCGCGCGCAATGCCGTTGCCGGCCGCGCCAATGGCGCTGCCGTTGCGATGGTCAGCCGCGGTCCGGTTGCCCGCATGCAAGCGGCTATCGCCGAAGCCATGACCGATCCGGAGTGGAAAGAGTTTTAGGATGGCGGCTCTCGGCAGCAGCGCAATAGCCGTGGTTCTCATCACTCAACCGGGTGATGCGCTGGCGCTTGCGTGTCCGGGCCTTGATGTCGTCGGCCGTACGGCGTTCCGGAGAGTCGCATGACCGGCGCCGCCGCCCTGCAGCATCCTCCCGACGCTTCGCCGAACAAGGCCGATGCCAACACCGGCCGCCGTTTTTTTGACAATACGGCCGCGGCCTGGATGGTGAAAGTGTTTCCCGGGGAGTTTTATGTGACCCGGAAACCCGACGAAGTGGTCCTGACGGTGCTCGGTTCTTGCGTCGCAGCCTGCATTCGCGATCCGGTGCTTGGCGTCGGCGGCATGAATCACTTCATGCTGCCCTCGCACAATTCTGGCGATTGGGGCGGCGACCTGAAGTCGACGCGCTTTGGCAATTTCGCCATGGAGAAGCTCATCAACGAGCTGCTCAAGGCGGGATGCACGCGCCAGCGCATGGAGATTAAGGTCTTCGGCGGCGCCAATGTGACCGAATCCACCAATGCGGTCGGCACCGACAATTCGGCCTTCGTATTGCGCTATCTGCAAGCTGAAGGCTTGCGCTGCGCCGCCCAGGATCTCGGCGGTACGCTGCCGCGGCGCATCAACTATTACCCCGCCACGGGGCGCGTTGTTCGCCGCCTGCTTGGCATGAACGAGCGCGGCATGGTCCATCGCGAAGAGCACGATTACAGCAAGCTGCTGCAGAAACAGCAGCCGGCGGGCGAAATCGAACTGTTTGGGGACAACTGATGGCGCATCGCAGACCAGTTCGCGTCTTGGTGGTCGACAATTCGGCTGTGATGCGGCAATTGCTGGCGACGCTGTTGTCAGCGGATCCCGAGATCGAGGTTTGCGGCGCCGCCGAAGATCCGCATGTCGCGCGCGAACAGATCAAGGCGCTCAATCCCGACGTCGTCACGCTCGATATCGCGATGCCGCATATGGACGGGCTGACCTTCCTGAAAAAGCTGATGACGCTCCGCCCGATGCCGGTTGTCATGGTTTCGACGCTGACGCAGAGCGGGGCCGAGACGACGCTCGAAGCGCTCGAAATCGGCGCCGTTGATTTCGTCGCCAAGCCGACCAGCGGCGGACTGGCTTCGGGACTGGAAGATCTGGCGGCCGATTTGCAAAGAAAGATCAAGGCGGCTGCAGGTGTTCGCGTCGACGCTCGCCGCACGGCCGCAGCTCCCGTGCGCCGCGAGCCGCGCGTGTGCTACTCCACGGGCAAGATCGTGTTCGTCGGCGCCTCGACCGGCGGCGTCGAAGCGCTCAAAGCGCTGCTGCTCGGCATGCCGGCGGATTGCCCGCCGATGCTGGTCACCCAGCACATGCCTCCACGGTTCACCACCGGCTTTGCCGAGCGGCTCAATCGCCAGTGTCCAATGGCGGTCTCCGAGGCCGTCCATGACGAGCCGATCAAGCACGGTCATGTTTACATCGCGCCGGGCTCGCATCACCTCGAAATCGCACGTGTCGGCACGCAGCATGTTTGCCGTTTGTCGGACGGTCCCATTGTCAGTGGTCACCGTCCGTCCGTCGATGTGCTGTTCCGCTCCGCCGCCCGCGTCTGCGGCAAGGCGGCTGTCGCGGCGATCCTGACTGGAATGGGCAAGGACGGCGCTGAAGGCATGTTGGAGCTCCGGCAATCCGGCGCTGTCACGCTCGGTCAGGACGAAGAATCTTCGTTGATTTACGGCATGCCGCGTGCGGCTTTCGAACGCGGCGCGGTTATGCACCAGCATTCGCTTGAACATATGGCCGACGCGATCCTCGATGCCTGCGAGGGCGAGGGATCGCGCGGCATGCGTCCTCACCATAGTCATGACGCCCACGCGGCGTGAAGGATCGATCTCGGATCGAGCAGAACAGAGCACCGATATGCAAAACCAAGCGGACATAGTGCGGCTGAAATTGCCGACGGTGCTCGACCTCGCCGCCGCCGAGCGCTTCCTCGACACTATGTGTCGCCAGATGCCAACTGAGGGGCAGATGCACATGGACGCGTCGGAAGTCGAGACGCTGACGTTGCCGTGCATCCAGATTCTACTCGCCGCGGTGCACGGCGGCCAGGTCTCGATCCAGAATCCGTCCCCGGCTGTGGTCAGCGCGTTCGAGGACTTGGGTTTGGATTGCTCGATCTTCGATTGCTCTGCACAGGGTCAAGACGCGGCTGCGCCGGAACGGACGTCCGCCGGCCCACAGTCCCTCGAGGACGATTTTGGACAAGCTCCCGAGCAAGCGGAACAGCAAGATATGGCTAAGCGCATCCTGACGATCGACAACTCCAAGACGATCCGCGATATGCTGATGCTGACGCTCGTCGATGCGGGTTTCGATGTCCTCCAGGCCGTCGACGGCAAAGACGGCCTCAACGTGCTCGACCGGGAACAGGTCGACGTCGTGATCACCGATATCAACATGCCCATTATGGACGGCTATGAAGTGATCCGTCACATGCGCAGCAATTCCGCGCACAAGACGACGCCGATACTGGTGCTGACGACCGAAAGTGAGGCGGACAAGAAAAACCTCGCACGTGCTGCCGGCGCCACCGGCTGGATGGTCAAACCGTTCGATCCGGACCGGTTGATCGCAACAATCAACAAGGTTGCTCCCTAGGGCGGAAGCGATGATCGAGGAGCATTGATTATGTCTAGCCTTGACCAGTTGAAGCAGACGTTCTTCGACGAGTGCAGCGAAGCGCTTCAGCAGATCGAACTCGGCCTGCCTGATATCCGCGACGGCTCAGGCTCTGAAGATACCATCAACGCCGTTTTCCGCGGCGTTCACTCGGTAAAGGGTGGCGCTGGAATCTTCGGTTTCGAAGATCTTGTCAGATTCGCCCATGTCTTTGAGACCGTGCTCGACGAAATGCGCAGCGGCAGGCTCGCCGCAACCCAGGAAATTGTCGACACGCTCCTGCAAGCCAATGACGTGCTCACCGACCTGATTTCGATGTCGCGGTCGAGCGAAAGTATTCCGCCGGACTTTGGCTCCGAATGCCGCGCCGCACTGCAGCAGATCTTACACGCCAATTCCGGCGGTGAGGGGATCGGCGATGACTCGGCGGCGCCTGCCGATTTTGAAGGGATCGATTTTACTCCGGTTCAGGTCGATTTCGACGAGGTGCCTGCCGAGCAGGGCGGTACTGAGGAAGGCGCTTCGGTCAGCGGCGAGCACGAATATAAGATCGTGTTCCGGCCGAAGCCGGAATTACTAAAAAAGGCCAACGAGCCGCTCTACATTATCCGCGAATTGAAGAAGCTCGGTACGCTCGATCTCGTTGCCGAGACCGACCGCCTGCCGCCGCTCGCCGAACTCGAAGCCGACCGGCCCTATCTCGGCTGGACCGGCACATTGCGGACGGCCGCTACTCGCGAAGAAGTCGACGACGTCTTTGAATTCGTCGTCGGCGATTGCGAACTCGAAATCACACAAATAGATGTCGCGCTGGCTCCAGCGCCGGAAACTCCGGCGGAAGCCTCGTCGGCCTGGGAGGGCATGGTAGGCTCGGTGGTCCCGCCGGACGTCATGGCCGAAAAACCGGCTGCGAAGGTCACGCCGAGCGTCATCCCCACGCCTGTTGTCGAAGCCGCGTCAAGCGTTCAAGCCGCGCCGGCAAAGCCCGCGCCCGCGCCGATTGCGTCGCCTGCCGCACTCATGCCCGTCGCATCCGTGCCCGCGAGCGCCGCGCCGCCGCTGGTTCCGACACTCGATCGCGCCGAAGCAGCGCCGGCTGCAAAACCGCAGGCCGCGAAGTCCGCAGCCGCCGGCGCGACGACCACCCGTGTCGAACTCGAAAAGATAGATCGCGTCGTCAATATGGTCGGCGAACTCGTCATTGCCCAGGCCATGCTGGGACAGGTCGTTCACAGCCTGCCGGAAGATGTCAGCGGCCGGCTGGCGCAAGTGCTCGAAGAAGTCACCCATCACACACGCGAGCTCAAGGACAGCGTGATGTCGATGCGCGCACAGCAGGTCAACGCTGTGTTCCAACGCATGCCGCGGCTCGTGCGCGAGCTCGCCGTAAAGACCGCCAAGAAGGTGAAGCTCGAATTGGCGGGCGAAAACACCGAGGTGGATCGTTCGATCATCGAGCGTCTCGGCGATCCGCTGACGCATATCATCCGCAATTCGATCGATCACGGCATCGAGGCGCCGTCGGATCGCGCGGCCGCAGGCAAGGCGGAAGAGGGCACGATCAGGCTCTCGGCGGAACACCGCGGCGGACGTATCGTCATCGAGATCAAAGATGACGGCGCCGGGATCAATTCCGAGCGTGTCCTGCAAAAAGCGCGCGACCGCGGATTGGTGGGCGCGGAAGCTACGCTGAGCGACGATGAAATCAACAATCTCATCTTCCTGCCCGGCTTCTCGACCGCCGAGAAGATCTCGGATATATCCGGCCGCGGGGTCGGCATGGACGTTGTCCGCCGTAACATTCAAGACGTCGGCGGGCGCATTTCGCTCAAGTCTGATCGCGGCAGGGGCATGACCATTCAATTGGCGCTGCCGCTGACGCTGGCGGTCATGGACGGAATGGTCATCCGTGTCGGCTCCGAGACCTACGTCATGCCGATGTCGGCGATCGTGGAATGCTTGCGGCCGCCGGCCTCTGACATCCACGCTTTGATCGGCACGCCCGGCATGCTGCGGTTGCGCGGCAATCTCGTGCCGCTGGTACAGCTCTGCGATCTGTTGGATATCGACTCGACCGCTTCGGGCAGCGACGAGCGCGTCATTATCATCACCGACGCCGGCGAGGGCGCCCGCTTCGGCATCGTTGTCGACGAACTGTGCGGACACCAGCAAGTTGTCGTCAAGAGCATCGAAGAAAGTTATGGCTCGGTCCCCGGCATTGCCGGCGCCACGATCCTCGGCAACGGGCGGGTCGCATTCATTCTCGATGTCGAGAAACTCTCTGACATCGCCAGCAGTAATCAGAACGTCCAAACGGGTGTGGCCCGTTTCGTCAATGGTGAATCGAAGGCGGCCGTCGCCGTCGGCTGAACTAGACACAGGCTTACGCCTCACAAGGTTACACGGGGCCATTTTAGGAGCGAAGACAATGCCAGTCGCAGCAGTTCTCAAAGTCCTAGTTGTTGATGATCAAAACAGCGTGCGACAAATGACCCGCATCACGCTCGAGCAAATCGGGATCCGACATATTCATGAAGCCGAGAACGGCAAGGAGGCGATGAATACGGCATCGCTGCAGCCGCTCGATTTGATCATCTCCGATTACAACATGCCGGAAATGGATGGGCTGGCGTTGCTGCGGGCAGTGCGCGGACATCCGGCGGCGCGCAAAGTGCCATTCATCCTCTTGACCGGCCGCGGTGACCGCGAGCTGGTTGTGCAAGCCGCTCAGGCCGGCGCCAACAATTACCTGATCAAGCCGTTTACGGCCGACATTTTGCGGCAGAAGATTGAGCAGGTGATGGGGAAGCTATCGTGATGGTTGTTACGAAGCCTGACATACCGGCTGCGAAAGTTGTAAATGAAGTTTCGACGTTCTTGATTGCGACCGCCTCGGCGCTGCGCGATGCGGTTACGCGCTTTGAGCAGACTTCGGCCGGCATCAGCGAGCACGTGGCAAACCGGCCGAATGATGCCAACCGCGATCTCATCGTGACGCTGCAGGCCTTCGACCGGCTCAATCAGGAATTTGTCGCGCTTGCCGAGATTCTGACACTGGCGGCCAGCAAGTCCAGCGAATCCTGGATACGTACAGAAGGCGGCGTCCATCCGGCTGAGGACGCGATTTCAAGTGTTACCATCAGTGAGCTCAAGGAGCGCCTGATGCGTCATCTCGGCATTTCAGCGATCGACCTGACGATGCTCGTGCCTACGGGCGAGGAAGTCGTTTTTTAAGGCACAATCGTTTCGGCTTGA
This sequence comes from uncultured Alphaproteobacteria bacterium, assembly GCA_963746715.1. GTDB lineage: Bacteria > Pseudomonadota > Alphaproteobacteria > Rhizobiales > Xanthobacteraceae > BOG-931. The sequence goes on from CAVVCW010000023.1 coordinate 109,104, forward strand.
AACGGCACGCCGCACCGGCCCTTTCGGATAACCGGTCTCATCATTTCTCTCGAACAAACAATGTCGGCTTTGGACGTCGCGGCCTAGATCGTCACGTGCTTCACGATGCGCTGCAGTCCCTTGGTCAATTCCGGCACCTGTTCGGGCCTCATGCGGCGGTATGATTTCTGCCGCGCCAGCATCAGCGCATCGATATGGCACATGATCGATTCCATGTTGCAATCACTGCCGCTTTCAATTGAATCCAGCAATTCGCAGAGTGAGCCGGCAATAAATGCCACAAGCTCGTAACTGAGCGAACCTGCGCTGTCGCGCAATTGACGGCTGCGGAATGCCACGGTCTCGATCCAGCCCGGCTCGTCGTTGCCGGCTTCGACGGTTCGCACCAAATCAGTCAGGCCCGCGACCTCGCGCTCGAGGAAGTCTTCATAGGCAGGTTTGGCAGCTTCCAGCGCCGATTGCGCCCGCTCGATCGCTTGATCTCGCGGCGCGCCGCCGGTGCGGCGCGCCATTTGCTGAAAGCGTGTATCGACTGGAAAGATCCGGGCCGGCGGACCCGGCGGCCGCGTCCTGCCGGATTTCGTATTGCCGGTTTTTTTTTGATTGTCGGACTTTGCATTGTGGGGCTTTGCGGCCTTAGCCTTAGCCTTCGCGGTCGCGCTCGCCGATGGCCCAGGCTTTCGGGTCCCGGATTTCGGATGCTTGTCTTTTGCCATCAGTCTTGCCCGGTTTGCACTGAGCTAAACAAGTTGTCGATGTCGTCCTGGGCGAGGGCGGGTCCGCTTTCGGCGCCGATTTCGACCTCCTTGTCGCCGGCCCGCCGACCGACACCGCCGGGATAACCTTCGATCTTAAAGCGCCGGTCCGGCCCGAAATAGGTTTCCGTGTCGACAAACTTCCGCGGATTGAAGGCGATCCAACTGAGGCGATCATACAGGCTCGATGGCGATATCGGCTTGGCGATGACCATATTGGCGCCAGCGTCGCGCGTGCGCTTGATGGTCGCTTCGCGGGAATCGCTCGACATGATCAGAATCGGCATGGTGCGATGCTCATTGTCGGTCTTGCCGCGTATAGCCCGCGTCAGCGACAAGCCGCCATGCGGCGGCAGATGCATGTCGCAAATCATGATGTCGATCTTCTGACCCATCAGCGTCTGCAGCACGCCGTTGGAATTGCGGACTTCGAGGATCTTATTTGAGCCGAAGCCACGCAACATGCCGTGGATGAGCATCGAGATGTAAGAACTCGGATCGGCGACGAGAATCACCAAGTCCCGAAGATTCATATTGGGAGGTGTTGCTGTCACGCGGCCCCGTTCGGATCGCCCTCGGATCGTATTGTCAGGGTTTTTCGGGCATTTATCGCATTAGATGGAACGCCGCATACGCCAAAAGACGCCCCGACTGATTCACCCGATTCGCTTCTTATCGCCATAATATTCTATTCATTAACCCGCAACATTGTCGAACACTAAAGCGTAACGCTCACGCTTAATTCGCAACGCGGTTCGCGTAACAGTATGATTCGCGCGATAGGGCGATTGCATTTGCAACTACGTCAAACGTTTCTCGGCTCGACACTTGGCGTCATCTGCAGGCGCCGCGGCGGCCGTTTCCGGCCGTCGGTCGCGTTAGTCGGCCCGTTGCGTGGTATTTAGTTCATTGGCCTAGATTGTCGTTCAGTGACGGATGCCGATCGGCCGCTGAATGAGTATCCCCCGATGAGAGCCTGCCCGCATTGGCGGCGCTGATAGCACGGCGAACGCGGCGCGTTCTTGATTCAAATCAAGGCTTTGGCTGTGCCGTTTACGGCAAGGAAACCGTGGGAGACTACATTTTAGGTTCTGCCGTTCGCCTCCTGGCGAGCTGGCTTGTTTGTTGCACGGCGAGACACGGCGATGAGTTTGAGTTCGGATGTGTCGCACAGCGAGGCCGGTGGTAATGTCGTGCGGTTCCCAGGATCGGCGAGCGCTGCGCGGCGCGGCTGGCGCAAGATCCCGCAACAAGCTTGGCACAACGTTCGATCCTGTCTGACGAGACACGGCTTCACTGTGACCGTCATCGCGGTTGCCGCAGCCGGGATCAGCGCGGGATTGTGGAGCTTCAGCGCGGCAGGCATCTCGCGCTATACAACCGTGCCTGTGGCGCGCGGCAGCATTGCGCGTGCGGTGACGGCGACGGGAACAATCAATCCGGCGCGGACTATCGTTCTTGGTGCCAACATCCCGGGCACCGTTCAAGCTCTCGGTTGCGACTACGATAGTGACGTCAAGGCGGGGCAGGTCTGCGCCAAGATCGACCCGCGGCCGTACCAAGCAACGCTTGACCAATATAGCGGCCAGCTTCTGCGCGATCAGGCGATCCTGGACAAGGATCGCGCCGATCTTGCCCGCCTGCGCCGCCACGCGGCGGGCAATCCGTTCATGCGTCAGCAGGTGGCGGATCAGGCTCTGATCGTCAGCCGCGATGAAGGCACGGTTAAGCTCGATCATGCACTGGTCGACAGCGCCAAGCTCAATCTCGGCTACACCGACGTCATCGCACCGACCGATGGCATCGTGGTGTCGCGCAATGTCAGCGAGGGCCAGCCGGTGGCCGCGAACTCGTCAGCGCTGTTTCTGATTGCCGCCGACCCTAAACATATGGAAGTCGATGCCAGCCCGAGCCAAAGCGATATCGGCGCCATCCGACAGGGCGACGCGGCGACGATGACGATCGAGAACATTCCCGATCGCGTTTTCAGCGGCACCGTGAGCCAAGTGCGCCGGTCGCCGCAGAGCTTACAGAGTGCTGCGACCTATGATGCCGTGGTGACTGTCGACAATCCCGATCTGGTTCTCAAGCCGGGCATGACCGCCTCGGCGCGGATCGTCGTCGAACAGCGGAACGACGTGCTGCGCGTGCCTGATCAGGCGCTGCAATTCAGTCCGTCGCCGGCCAAGTCGCAAGCGGTACCGGCGCCGGCCGCTTCTACGGCGTCCTCCCCGGCAGCGTTCCCCTCGAAGGTCCAGTCGGAAATCTGGGTGCTCCGTGGCAGCGTGCCAATTGCGGTGAATATCGTGACCGGGCTCGACGACGGCAATTTCACCGAGATCGCGCAGGGCGATCTCAATCCAGGCGATCAGGTCATCGTCAGCGAGAACCGGCCGCAGGCGAACACACAGCAGAGCGCGCCGTAGAGCATGACCCGGAAAAGTGGAAGCCGGTTTTCCGAAAAGATCATGCTCCATCAAAGTAGCTACATCTCTACTCGCCCTTCCATTGCGGTGGGCGCTTCGTAAGAAACGCGTCGAGCCCCTCGCGAAAATCCTTGCTCATGTAACACATGAGGATCAGGTCTTCGCCCTCTTCGCGGGACAGCCGGCGTTGCAGCCGGGCGAGCGCCTGCTTGGTCGCGTTCAGCGTCAAGGGTGCGTTGCCTGCGATCAAAGTGGCGAGCTCGTCGGCCCGCTTTTGCAGCGCCGGGATATCCTCGACGACTTCGGTAAGCAGGCCGACGCTGAAGGCCTCTTCGGCGCCGACGAGACGCGCTGTGAAAATCAGGTCTTTCACGCGCGCCGGTCCGATCAGGGCGGTGAGCCGGCTGATATTGGACAGCGAAAGGCAATTGCCGAGCGTGCGCGCGATGGGGAAGCCCATGCGCGTGATCTTGGTGCCGATGCGCAAATCGCAGCAGGCCGCTATGCCGCCGCCACCGCCGGTGCAGGCGCCGTTGATCGCGGCGATGGTCGGGACGCGACATTTTTCGAGCTGGGTCAATACGCGGTCGATCCGTTGCTCATAATCGAGCGCATGCTGCGGCGTGGTGAAAGCGCGGAACTGGTTGATATCGGTGCCCGAAGCAAAGGCCTTGTCGCCGGCGCCCTGGAACACCAGCACTTTGACCGAACGGTCCTTGTCGGCCTCTTGGCAAATCTGGCCGAGCCGCTCGTACATTTCGAACGTAAATGCATTGCGGGCTTGGGGGCGGTTGAAAGTGACCTTGCCGATGCCGTCCTTGAGATCGTAGAGCAGGTCGTCGGCCGTCGAAGTCTTCTGGTCCATGCGTCACCGGTTTTTGGCAATTTCGTTGTGGAGAAGCCACCTTAGCAAGAACGGCGGCGTATTTCACCGTGGAGTCATTCGGATACGCGCGGGGCGGGCATGAGCTCGCCAGTTCGACGAATACGGTGGCTGTCAGGCGGGCTCGGTGACGCGCTGGAGAATTGTCCGCAGCTCCGGAATGCAAGAGCCGCAATTGGTGCCGGCGCGCAGTTTTTTGCCGATGTCGGCAACTGTTGCGGCTTCGCCTTTGGCGATCGCCTCACGAATGGCCGGGAGGCCGACCCCAAAACAAGCACAAACGATGGGACCGGTTTCGGCCGCGCCGTTGCTGCTCGCGCCGGACAAGATAATGCGCCGGTCGCGCTCTTCGATTGCGCCGGATTCGAAAAGACCGCGCACCACATCCCATTGCGGCGGCGCCTGCGCCGGTCCGACGAAAATGCAAGCGTCGAGCCGGCCGGCGTGGAAAGCCCCGATGCGCGTGAGGCCGCGCCGCTCGTCGATATATTCGGCAATATCGGCGTCGGCGGGCATGAGACGCATTATCATTTCGCGCCAGACTGCCGGCGGCTCGTTGGTCGCAAAGAGAAGGCCAGCGCCGCCGCCGACGGCTTGGCGGGCGAACCAAGTCCCGGCAGGCAGATTGACTGGGTGCCGCGTCAGGACGAAACCCCGATAGGCGAATTTGACCGGTTCGATGCGCACGGGCGTTGCCTTCAGTTCCGGTTGTCCGGAATGCGGATCGTATTGCGACGTCGCCATTTCATCGACGCGCGCATGACCCGCCGTGGCGTCGCTCCAGTGAATGGGAACGAACAGCGAGCCGCGCCGCTGGTTCGATGTCACTACGACCTTTAGGATCGTAGTGCCGTGCCGGGTCGTTACCTTGGCAAAGCCGCCGTCGGCGACGGCCGCAACGCCGGCGTCGGCCGGATTGATCTCAACAAAGGGCTGCGAGGAATGGGCGGCTAGGCGCGGGCTTTTGCCGGTGCGCGTCATCGTATGCCACTGGTCGCGCACGCGGCCGGTGTTCAATCGCAGCGGATAGATCGCGTTCGTTGCCGCGCGAAGCGCGGGCGGTTCCGGCGCGATAAATCGCGCGTGGTGATCATCGGTGAAGAAGCCGCCGCCGGAGAAGAAGCGCTTTTCGCCGCGCATCTTGCCGGCTTGCACCGGCCACATGACCGCGTCGAGTTCCCGATAGGCGTCGTCCGAAATTGCGGCGAGGCCGCCGATGTCAAAATCGCGCGAGCCGCTGTTTTCGAATGCCGAAAGCGCTGCATGTTCGCGAAAAATATCAGCCGGCCCCCGATAGCCGAACGCGGCACCGAAGCCGAGGCGGTGCGCGACCTCGCTGACGATCCACCAATCAGGGCGCGCCTCGCCGGGAGGCGGCAGGAAGGCGCGCTGCCGCGACACCCGGCGCTCCGAATTGGTCACGGTGCCGTCTTTCTCGCCCCAAGCGGCGGCGGGAAGCAGAACCTGCGCGCCGGCATCAATCGTGTCGGTTTTGACGACGTTGTCGGAGACGACAAAAAGCTCGAGCTTGCGCAGCGCATCCCGTACCGCGCCGGCGCGCGGCATGGATACGGCCGGATTAGTCCCCATCACCCACAGCGCCTTGATTGTCCCACGATCGATGGCGTCGAACATGTCGATCGCTTTGAGACCTTCAGCCTCGACAAGACGCGGCGCATTCCAAAAGCGGCGGACGCGGTCGCGCTCGGCGGGAGAAAAGCCCATATGGGCGGCGAGCTGATTGGCGAGGCCGCCCACTTCGCGTCCGCCCATCGCGTTGGGCTGTCCCGTGAGCGAGAACGGTCCCATGCCGGCGCGACCGATGCGCCCGGTCGCCAGGTGCACATTGATGATGGCGTTGACCTTGTCGGTGCCCTGCGCGGATTGATTGACGCCTTGCGAATAGCAGGTGACGACGCGTTCGGTCTTACCGAACAGTTTGAAGAACTGCGTGACTTCGGACTCTTTGAGCCCTGCCGCACGCGCCGTGGCGGCGGCGTCTGCAGCAATCTCCCGCGCGCGCGCCAGCGTTTCGACAAAGCCTTTGGTGTGCCGCTCGATATAAGTGTAGTTGAGCGCACGCGTATCGGCGAGATGCGACAGCAGGCCACAGAATAAGGCGGTGTCCATGCCCGGCGCGATCGGCAGAAACAAATCCGCTTCATCCGCCGTCGCCGTGCGTCGCGGATCGACGACGACGAGTTTCGTGCCGCGCTCGCGCCGCGCCGCGACCATGCGCTGAAACAGAACCGGATGGCACCAAGCGGCGTTGGAACCAACCAGCACAATGACATCGGCGTCATCGAGATCGCGATAGGTCCCGGGCACAATATCGGCGCCGAACGCACGCTTATGTCCGGCGACGGACGACGACATGCACAGGCGCGAATTGGTGTCGACATTGGCCGAGCCGATGAAGCCTTTCATCAGCTTGTTGGCGACGTAATAGTCCTCCGTGAGCAATTGGCCGGAGAGATAGAACGCGATGGCGCCGGGCCCAAGGCGTTGGCCGATGTCGCGTAGGCCTTTGGCGACACGGCCGAGCGCATCGTCCCAGCTCACGCGGGCAAGCGCGCCGTCCGCGCAGCGCAGCATCGGATGCAGCAGGCGCTGGTCGAGGCTCAACGTCTCGCCGAGCGCCGAGCCCTTTGAGCATAGCCGGCCGAAATTCGCCGGATGCTCAGGATCGCCCGAAATCGCGGCGCCTCCCATTCCGTCCGGTGCTGCAAGTACGCCGCAGCCGACCCCGCAATAGGGGCAGGTGGTGCGCACCGCGGGAGAATGGGGGAGCGGAGCATTCATGGGTGTCCCGCTCAATAGACGTCAGCTTGATAGCGGCCCTTGGCTTTGAGATCGGCGAGAAATTTCACCGCATCCGGCGGTGAGCAGCCGCCATGCTCGGCGATGACATCGACAAGCGCGGCTTCGACGTCCTTGGCCATGCGTTGCGCATCGCCGCAGACGTAGATATGTGCGCCGTCGTTGAGCCATGACCACAGATCGCGGCCCACCTCGCGCATGCGATGCTGGACGTAAATCTTCTCTTTGCCGTCGCGCGACCAAGCGAGCGTGAGCCGCGTCAGGAATCCGGCCGAGCGCATCGGCACGAGCTCATCTTCGTAGAAGAAATCGTGTCGGCTGCGCTGATGGCCGAAGAACAGCCAGTTGCGGCCGGGGGCTTTGGCGGCGATGCGGTCGCGCAGGAAGGCGCGGAACGGCGCGATGCCGGTGCCCGGGCCGATCATAATGATCGGCTTTGCCGGATCTTCAGGCAGCGCAAAGTGCTGTGCCTTCTGCACATAGACCTTGATTTTGTCGCCCGGCGCGATGCGCCCGCCGAGGAAAGTCGAGCAGACACCAAGTCGGGTGCGCCTGTCGATCTCGTAGCGTACCGCATCAACCGTCAGCGCGACGCGGCCGGGATCGGATTTCAGCGATGACGAGATCGAATAGACGCGCGGCTGGAGCGGATCGAGCGCTTCGATGAAGGCTTCCGGATCGGGCCGCAAGTTCGGGAATTTGTGCAAGGCGGCGAGCACGTCCATGGTGGTGGCGTCGCCGTCTGGATCTTCACCGGAAGCGAGGCGCTTAGCCTTCTGCTTGCGCTCGCCGCCGGTGAGATAGGAGAACAGCTGAAACAACATGTCGGGCGCCGGCGACAGCGACACGCCGTCGACGAGTTCTTCGCGCAGCGTACGGTCGCCGATCGGAAAGTCCGGTGGTGCATGAAGCGCAGCGACGATCGCGTCGACGAGGACTGCGTCATTGGCGGGAAATATACCAAAAGAATCTCCGACCTCGTATTCAAGACCGGCTTCGCCGATATCGATTTCGATATGCCAGGTTTCCTTCTCTGAGCCTTCTTGGTTGAGGCGACGGCGCGACACAAAGGTTGCGTAAGTGGGGTTGTCGCGCGAATAGCCGAGCGGCATCGTAAGGGCGGGTTTCGCCGGGGCGGCTTCCGCGACTGCCGCTTGCAGTGCGGGCGTGGTCTCAAGCTCCTGATAAAGCTGCTTGAGCATGCGGGACGTATCTTTGCCTCCCGGCACGCAAAGGTTCAGCCGCTTCTCCGACTTCGCAAACAAGGCATCCGCGTAGTCTTTGCAATTGTAGCTGCACTGGCCGCAGTCCTGTTGCGCCATGGCCGCCATAAGCCGCCGCGGCAGCGCCTTGCCCTCGGCGAGCTTCATACGGTCGGGCATCGGCATCGCGGGATCGTGCCAGGGCGCTCCGTCGTCGGCCTCTGCCGGTGCGGCAGCGGTCGCGCCGCCAAGGAGACCGGTCAAGAGCTGGGCAGAATCCGCAGGAGACAGCGGCGTCACGCCCGCTTCGAGGCCGAACACGCCGGCGAAAAGGCCGTTCAGCCACAGGCGCTGCTCCGCCGTAAACGGTGCCGATTCAGGTATGAACGACGGAATCGGCGAGCGAGGAGTGACGCTCATTCTGCCGCCTCCAATTCGGCCATGACTTTCAAGGCCTCGGTGTCGTGCCGGCGCGCAAAGGCGAGAAAGCTTTCGTCGGACGAGGCGCGGTGCGCGATATAGGTTTTCAGGATGCGTTCGACGGTGCGCGGCGCGTCTTCGGCGACGACGTCACGGTAGAGTTCGCGTCCTATCGCGGCGTGCGTGCCGAAACCGCCGCCGACCAGGATGTGATAGCCCTCGACTGGATCGGTATCGTCGTTCGCCTGAACTTTGCAGGCGAGCAGGCCGATCTCGGAGATGAAGTGCTGCGCACAGGAATGATGACAGCCGGTGAGATGGATGTTGACGGGCGTGTCGAGCGCAACGCGCGTCTCGCACCAGCTTGCGATCTCCTCGGCATGGCGCTTGGTGTCGGACGCAGCGAATTTGCAGCCGACATTGCCGGTGCACGCGACGAGGCCGGAGCGGATCGCGTTCGCCGTGATACCGAGCCCGAGCGCCTCGATGCGCGCTTGTGCGGTTTCGAGCTTCTCCGTAGGCACACCTGAGATCAAAAGGTTTTGCCAGACCGTGAGACGGATATCGCCGTCGCCGTATTCGCGCGCGACGGCGGCAATACCGCGCATCTGTGCAACCGACAGGCGGCCGACCGGCAGGACAAGGCCGATCCAATTCAGCCCGGCCTGCTTCTGCGGATGGATGCCGATATGCGCGGTGCGGCTGTAATCCGGCCGCGGCGCCACGGCTCCGGGCACGGCGCGGTCGAGCTTGCGGCCGAGCTTCTCTTCCATGAGGCCGAGGAATTTTTCCACGCCGATCGCATCGAGTACATATTTCAGACGCGCCTTGGTGCGGTCCGTGCGGTTACCATGTTCGATGAAGACGCGCACCACCGCGTCAGCGACCATGCATGCGTCGCTCGGGCGCACGACAACGCCGGTCTCGCGGGTGAAGTCGCGGTGACCGGTGATGCCGCCGAGGCAGAGCTTGAACGAGATGCCCGGCTCCAGGCCGAAACCGTCGTTCACCGCTACGGCTTGGAATCCGATATCGTTGGTGTCCTCGAGCACTGGAATCGTGCCGGCGCCGTCGAACGCGACGTTGAATTTGCGCGGCAGGCCGTAGAGCGAGCGATCGTTGAGAATGTGAAAATGCCACTCGCGGGCAAAGGGCCGCGTGTCGATCAGCTCTTGCGGATCGATGCCGGCCGTCGGCGTGCCGGTAACGTTGCGGATATTGTCGGCGCCGGAGCCGCGCGAGCACAGGCCGAGATCTTGGACGCCTTCGATCATGGCGACGGCGTCGCCCGCCTCGATCTCGCGGATCTGAATATTGGCGCGCGTCGTGACGTGCGAATAGCCGCCGCCATATTTCTCGGCGAGATCGGCGAGCCCGGCGAACTGTTCGGCCTTGACGATGCCGTTGGGGAGGCGCAGCCGGCACATATAAGAGTTCTGGTTCGGCGCGACATAGAACAATCCGAAATAGCGCCAACGGAAATTGTCCGGCGGTTTTGGGTATTCGCCCTTGGCCGCGTGGCCCTTCAGACGCTCATAGGTGTCGAAAGGGTGCTGCTCGCGCTTGAATTTTTCCGGATCGGACAGTTTGCCGCCGGCCGCGAGCACGCGGTTCTGCGCCTTCAATCCGGCAGCGTCGGGACCGGCAGGTTCAGGCTCGGCAGTGACGCCGGCGGGTGCAGCGGCGCCGGCAACGCTCTTTGCCGCCTTGGCGATCTGGACGCCGGCGACGAACCCTTCCAGATAGCGCTTCTGTTCGGGTTCGAAATCGCCGGTCGGCGCCCCAGCGACGCCTTTGAGGTCGGCGTCGCTCATTCAGCGGGGACTCCCGTCGGAGCTGTGAGCGGCGCAGGCGCGGTGCTGCGGGGCTTATGTGTCAAGTAAAGTGCAAGGCCCGTAAAGACGAAGCCGCCGACGAGATTACCAAGCGTCACCGGAATCTGATTCCAGATCCACCACTGCGCAACGCTGACATTGGCGCCCATCATCATTCCGGTCGGTATGATGAACATGTTGACGACGGAGTGTTCGAAGCCCTGAGCAAAGAAGATGAACACCGGCATGTAAGCGCAGGCAATCTTGCCGATGGTCGAGGTCGTCGTCATCGCCGCAACGATCGCCAGGCAAACCATCCAATTGCACAGGATCGCCTTGACGAAGACCGTGATCATGCCGGCTGAGCCGAGCGCCTGATAGGCGACAGTCTTCGCTTCGGCTACGGCGATGATCTTTGCGGCGACGCCTGCAGGCGCCGAAGTGCCGAAATTGGTCAGTGCAATCGCCAGCAGCCCGCCATAGACAACACTGCCGATCAGATTGCCAAGAAACACCCAGCACCAATTGCCGACCATGCTTTTGGCATCGCCGTCGCCGTCGACCCAAGGCAACGGAACGATGCCGAAGCTGCCGGTCACGAGGTCGAGGCCAAGCAGAACGATCAGGATCAAGCCGACGGGAAAGATCAGCGCGCCGACCAGCGGCTGGCCGGTCTGCACCATGCCGGTGAAAGCAAGGCTCGTCGCCGCGGCGAGAATAGCGCCGGCGAGGCCGCCGCGGATAATCAGATCTGCCGGCGACAGCGCAAGCTTGTTGCGTCCGGCATTGATCATGGCGGCTGCGAGGTCCGCCGGTTTCACGTAATCCATTGTGAATTTCTCCTTTGAGATCTGTTCTAACGCGGTACGGATGGGGCCAACTCGACGGACAAGGTTGGAAGCATGTGCGGCGGCGGGCAGGGCGCGTCTGCGCCACGCGACGTGTCGGAGGGCGCCGCGTTGAGTTTGCTGTCCGACCTCGGTTTGGCTTCGAGGGTCGCTTTGCGCTCGGCAAAAGCGCGGCCGAAGACGAGGTCTTGACGAAGGGACTCGATCGAGACGCCGGAGCGGAGAAGTTCGAGATACCACCGCGCATCCGCGGTATCGCCGTAGAGCACCGCGCCGACGAGGCGTTCGCCTTCGATCACCAATTTGCGATAAGTGCCGAGGCCGGCGTCTGCGTGCGTGATCGATTCGGTACCAGGTGCGCCGAGAAAGTCGCCCGCGGAAAACACGTGGACGCCGGATACTTTCAGATTAGTGGCGTTGATGCTGCCGCCGTAACGGGTATCCCGTCCGGCAAAACGCTCGGCAAGCACGCGCGCCTGTTCGTTGGCCGGCTCCACCAGGCCGTAACAGACGCCCCGATGCTCGGCGCATTCGCCAATGGCGAAGATATTGGGATCGCTGGTCGAGAGTTGGTCGTCGACTACGATGCCGCGGTTGACGGCGAGCTTGGCCGAACTGGCGATCTCCGCATTGGGAGCGATGCCGACGGCGATCACCACGGTATCAGCCGGCAGGACGCGGCCGTCTTTGAGTTCGACCGCTTCGACGCAGTCGCGACCGGTCAAGCGCGCCGTTGCCGCTTCAAGCTCGACTGTGATGCCCTTGGCCTCCACGGCACGTTTGAGCATGGCGGCGGCGCGTGCATCGAGCTGCCGTTCCATCAGCCGATCCATCAGATGGATGAGCGTGACGGCGACGCCGGCTTTGGCGAGCCCGTAAGCGGCTTCGATGCCCAATAACCCGCCGCCGATGACGACGGCGCGCGAGCCGCGGCGTGCGGCGCGCACGAGAGATTCCGTGTCGGTGAGGTCGCGAAATGTCAGCACGCCTGGCAGATCGGCGCCGGCGATCGGTAAACGAACCGCCCGCGACCCGGTGGCGAAGACGAGCTTGCCGAAAGAGAGCGTCGTGGCATCGTCGAGCGTGACGGTGCGAGCGGCAATGTCGACCGCCGTCGCGGCCGTGCCGTAGCACAGCGTCACGCCGTGATTGCGCCACCATTCGGCCGGCTTGACCGTGAGATCGCTTGCTGCGACTTCGCCGGCAAGCACCGAGGAGAGCAGCACGCGGTTATAAGCAAGCCGCGGCTCCTTGCCGACGACGGCGATGGCGAAGCGTCCGAGTGCGCGTTGCGACAGCTCCTCACACAGCCGGGCCGCGGCCATGCCGTTGCCGATGATGACTAGAGGTTCGCTCATTGTGCTGCGCTCACTGTGTTGCGCCCGTTCCGCATCATTCGGCCGCGGCCCTGCGGCCGTAGGCTTCGCCGATCATGAAGTCGGCCAGGACCGTGTAGGCTTCGGTCCATGCCGCTTTGACTTCGGGAGTCCATTGCGCGCCGAGCCCGCGCTCCAACGTCCACAACAGCGCCGCTCCAACTGGCTCGTAATCGGCTGCCTTGACGCCGTAATCGACGTGCCGTTTGGCGAGCGCGCTCGCCGCCGGCAGGATCGTCTCGATATTGCCGAGACCGTTTACGACCGCGCCGAGCATGCCCATGAGCTTGCGGCCTTGCTCTTCGAGATCGCCGCGAAACAGCGGCCTGGCTGCCGGAGCGATTTCGAACAGGCGGCCGTAAAACAGCGCAGCCGCCTGTTCGGAGATCGGCACTACCTTGGCAAAGCTCTCTTGGATGGCTTTGACTTGGTCTGGTGTCATGGTGTGGTCTTGCCCCGGCTCACACGCGCGCTTGGGCGAGACTCGTCGCGGCGGACGAAAGCGAGCTCTTGCGCAAGTAGAACCACCAGGTCAGTGCCAGGCAGCTCGCGTAGAACGCCAGATAGATTTCCAGCGCCAGATGCGGGCCGCCGGTGGCGGCGATCGACGCGCCGAAACCCCGCGGGATCAGGTAGCCGCCGCAAGCGCCGATGGCCCCGATAAAGCCGAGCGCAGCGCCACTCGCGATGCCCGCGGCCTTCATGGCGAGGGCGCGGCCGGCCTCGCCCGATCCTTTCGCTTCGCGAAGTTTCTCTTCGCGGAAGATCGACGGGATCATCCGGTAGGTCGAGCCGTTGCCGACGCCGGTGGCGACAAAGAGAATGAGGAACATCACCAGGAAGCCGGTGAAGTCCTTGACGTTCACGAAGTACATCACGCCGATGGTCGCCGCGCCCATGGCGATGAAATTCCAGAACGTCACGATCGCGCCGCCGACTTTATCGGCGAGCAGGCCGCCGAGCGGACGCGCCAGCGAGCCGACCAGCGGCCCAAGAAACGCGATGCCCAAGGTGACAGCCGGGAATTGGGTCTTGATCAGCAGCGGAAATGCCGCCGAGTAGCCGATGAAGGAGCCGAATGTCCCGACATAGATGTAGGACATGATCCACGTGTGCTTGTTCTTGGTGATCGCGAGTTGATCCTTGAACGTCGAGCGCGCCGTGGTGAGGTTGTTCATGAAGAAGATCGCGCCGAACACGGCGATCGCCAGCGGCAGGAGCCACATCAGGCCGGCGTTCTGCAGATAGACGCCGCCCGGGCCCGGCGTTGCCTGGTACAGATTGATGATGCCGAGACCCATCAGGATCGGCGTGAGCAATTGCACGCTGCTGACGCCGATATTGCCGCCGGCAGCGTTCAATCCGAGCCCCCAGCCCTTCATCCGGTCTGGGTAGAAGAACGAAATGTTGGCCATGCTGGAGGCGAAATTGCCGCCGCCTAATCCCGCCAGCGCTGCGACCGAAAGCATTTCCCAGTACGGCGTGTCCGGCTGTGTCACGAAATAGGCGAGTGCGATTGTCGGGATGAACAGAACGGAAGTGCTGAAAATCGTCCAGTTGCGGCCGCCGAATGTCGTGACCGCGAAAGTATAGGGAAAGCGCATCAGCGAACCGATCAGCCCGGGCAGCGCGACGAGTTGAAACAGCTGATCCGTCGTGAAGTGAAAGCCGGCTTGCGGCAATTTCGCCGCGACGATGCTCCAGATCAGCCAGACCGAAAAGGCGATATGTTCTGCAACGATCGACCAAATCAGATTACGCCGGGCGATGAACTTGCCCTTGGTTTCCCAAAAGTTCGTGTCTTCAGGATTCCAGTCGGAAATCCAGCTGCTCATTGCGGTGTCCTTTCGTCGTCGAAAATTCGTGTGATGCACATCCCCGGCGACCTCGCTGTATTCAGGCAACAAAAAACGCCGCGCCCAGAAGGACGCGACCTGTGCGCTTCCTCCGGGACAGCGGCGTTGCTGTCGGCCCATCATTGGACCTTGGACACAGCCTGTGGCGGCGCCCTCGGGTTCCTTCAATACAAGCTTCGTGCCAACGTACGAGATCGCAATAAGTAACAATAAATCATAAGCTTACGTGGTGCTGTATTTTTGTGCAGCGACCCGGAAATGCCTAGTTGCGCTGCAACATGGAAAAATCTTGTGCAATGCAAAAGGGTTAAGGTCTATCGATTTTTCAATTCAGCTTGCAACGCCGCAACATGACCGGCGATGTCGTTGGCGTCGAATGGCGGGCCCGTGAAAGCTCGGATTTTGTCGGACCGCGTCGCCGACAGTCCGGCGCTTGCTCCAAGCGACAGATCGTAGATATCAGGGCGGAAGCACGCCTTGGCTGCAGCGAGAAAATCCGGCGACAAAGGCGCCTGACGCCAACGCACCATTTGCGCGTAGAGCCATGCGGCGTGAGCCGGCTCGGGGCGCGCCGCGCCTTCGCGTCCGATCAGGATGTAGTCGGGGTCAGTACGGAAGGCGCCGCCAGGCGAGATCCGCAAGCGACCTTTGAATGTTCGCTCGATGATTTCAGGCGCCACGGCGACGCGATTGGGAGCGGCAAGGAGCGCAACCACTTCGTCGAGATTGTCCGGGTTGTTGAGGAAATCGGCCGCCTGGCCGAGCGCGGCGACCAGGCGTTTGAGCACGTCATCGCGATTGGCCGACCATGCGGCGCGGACCGCCAAGACCTTTTCCGGCGCACGCGCAAAGATGTCGCTGCCGAAATGGAGGATGTGGCCGATGCCCAGTTCGACGGCTACTGAATTCCACGGCGCGCCGACGCAGAAGCCGTCGACTTGGCGGCTGGAAAGGCTGTCCACCATATAGGGCGGCGGCAATACGACAAGCCGGACGTCTTCATCCGGATCGACGCCGCCCGCCGCCATCCAGAAGCGCAGCAGATAGTTGTGGCAGGAGAGCGGAAACGTCATGCCGAAAGTCAGCGGATCGGCACCTCTCTTGCGCCGCTCGATAATGACACGAACCAAAGCTTGCGACGATATTTTCGGATCGGCCAAATCCCCGCCGCCGGCCGCCAAAGTCAGTGCGCTGTGCAGCGCCGGCGACACGGTAATAGCGTTGCCGTTTGCGGCGAGCACAAATGGCGCCAACAACGGCATCTTGACGTGCCCGATGCCGAGGCTCGAAGCGACGGCGACCGGGGCCAAGAGATGCGCGGCGTCGAACAGCCCGATATTGAGCTTGTCGCGCACATTCGACCACGACACTTCACGCACTAGATCGAGCGACAGACCTTGCCTTGCCGCAAATCCCTTGTCGGCGGCGATCATCAGCGCTGCCGCGTCGGTTAGCGGAATGAAGCCGATACGAAGGCTTTCGCCGCTCATTTCAGAAGCTCCGCGGCGGTGACGACCGATTGCGCGACCTCGGCGATTTTCTTGTTCTCGTTCATCGCGGTCTTGCGCAACATGGCATAGGCGTCGGCCTCGCTGACATTCTTGACCTTCATCAAAATTCCCTTGGCGCGGTCAATGACCTTGCGCTCGCTCAGCGCGTTCTGCGCGCGCTCGAGTTCGTTGGTCAGGCGGGCGAAGGCGTTGAAGCGGGAAATGCAAAGATCGAGAATTCCTTTGATCCGCTCTTTCTTGAGGCCGTCGACGATATAGGCGGAGACACCGGCATCGACCGCGGCCTCGATGGCGGCGGCATCGCTCTGATCGACGAACATGGCGATCGGCCGCTTGACGACGCGACTGACCTGGAACATTTGCGCCAGCACGTCGCGGCTCGGATTCTCGAGATCGATGAGGATAACATCGGGATCGAGGCTGTAGATGCGCGTCAGGAGACTTGTCGTTTCTTCAATACGGGTGACGCGGGTATAGCCGGCTTCGCGCAATCCGTCGGCAAGTATTGCCGCCCGAACCGGATTTTCATCGACAATGACGATGTTAAGCGCGGGATCCATCTGCAAAAGAGTGTGTGCGAACCGCCGATGCAGATGCATGCAAGAGCATGCGGGCGCGGTGAAGGCAACTGGGGCGAATGGAAGCGGTTCCGGCCACGCTTCTAGCCCGACGCCGCCGGGGCGAAGGCACGCGTGCGGCTTTGGTGGCTGGCAATGCGCTCGGCCGAGGCAACGGTATTATGCAGCAGCATGCTGACCGTCATTGGTCCGACTCCACCCGGCACCGGCGTGATATAGGCCGCTTTCTGGCGTACGCCTTCAAAGTCGACATCGCCGACCAAGTGCCCGTCGGGTAGCCGGTTGATGCCGACATCGATGACCACGGCGCCGCTCTTCACCATCTGCGGCAGAATTAGATTGGGTTTGCCGGCGGCGACAACCAGAATATCGGCGATGATCGTGTATTGTGCGAGATCGCGCGTCTTGGCGTGACAAATCGCGACCGTCGCTTCCTTGCGCATCAGCATCAGCGCCATCGGCTTGCCGACAATATTGCTGGCGCCGACGACGGTGACGTTGCGGCCTTCGAGTTCGATGCCTTCGTATTCGAGCAATTTCTGAACGCCATAAGGCGTGCAGGGCGGAAAGATCGCATCGCCCGCGACGAGGCCGCCGACATTGTAAAGGTGGAAACCGTCAACATCCTTGTCGATCGAAATCGTCTCGAGGACGTGTTGCACCGAAATGGTCTGCGGGAGCGGCAATTGCACCAGGATGCCGTGAACGCTGTCGTCTTCGTTGAGGCGGCGGATGCAATCAAGCGTTTCCGCCTCGGAAACAGTGGCAGGAAATTCGAAGACTTGGGAGGAAATGCCGACATCGGCGCAAGCACGGACTTTGTTGCGCACATAGACCGCAGAAGCCGGATTCTCGCCGATCATAACGACCGCAAGGCCCGGCCGAATACCGTGCGTGGCAACGAGCGCCTGAGCACGGCTGCGGATCTCGGTCCGGACGAGGCGCGCAATCGCTGTGCCATCGATAATCTTGGCGGTCATGCCACCTCTTCGCGCGCACAAGCCCCGAAGGCAAGACAAATTTGCGATGTTTCAAGTCCGTCCAGGGCCGACGGGTGAGCGCGCAACCGCGTCCATTTTTCGGCGGCGTTTGGGGATGTCGCCCACGATGGAGGCGCTACGGCGGAACATCTGGCGAAACGACAATCCGTGTTGCCCATCACAGCTCCACATTGCGTATCCGATATCTCTAGTGCAGGTATAAATGGAGGCCGCGATGAAAGAACTGATCGGCGATACCCAGGTGCCGGTTTGGTACAAGGTGCGGGCGCTCCATCACGGCGTGAACGGTCATCGTGATCCGCAGCCCCTGCCGGCGCGCACGCGTCATAGCGTTCGGCCGCCGGTCACCCTCCGGTCTCGTCTTGCCACCGCCGCGTCGAATCCAGACTTCGTGGCGATCACGATTTTCTGCGTGATCGGCCTTCTGGCGACAGTGAATTTGATCCTGCGGATCCCCGAACTGGGAGTGATGTGAAGTCGGATGCGGCCGATTATCTAGGCGGCGCTGCCCATATTCGCGCCGCCGGGCGGCTGTGACGCGACATCGCGATCTAGGCAGATTTTGCCCAGAGTGAATCTCAGCGTGTGCGCAGCAATTATGCTGCCAGCTAGGCTCCAAACCACTCCGGATGCTGCGTCAACGCGACAACGCCACAGGCGAATGTCAGCACACAGATCGTCCAGAGTAGCAGTACCGTGTAATGCTCGTCGCTCATCGCTTTTTTGCAATGCAATCGACATGCCAAAATCGACATGTCAAATCGGTTGCTAGGCTATCCCGGCGACGAGGCGATGAACACGCCGCCGGGGACGGGGCGTTAGGATTTCGTTAACGGGTTGCTTCGAGTCAACTCAGGGGAGCTTCAGCGAGCAAGGCAGAGGTCTGCTCGATGTGAAGATAGGACGACGGGACATAGAGCGCGCAGATCAGCCCCACCGCACAAAAGGCGATGATGGTCCAGAAATTCGCACGCGTCGCACCGCGCTTAGTCGCTTGAATCGCAGGAACGGCTTGGCCGCTCAGCTCGGCAATTTCCATTCCATTATCACTGAGAAGTCTACGGTCGTGCATTGCCTTCTCCTGTAATGATTATGTTCGGCCATCGCATGGGCCGTCATTGCATTGCTATTGCGTCGCTTCCGAAGCACTGCATTGCGGCACCCCGTGGCGGGGATTTCGTCGGAACGCGGATGGCGGAACTATCGCTCAAATTTTCCAAAATACGGTACGGTAATCCGCTAAAATTTTACCGATCGTCCGCGGCCTCCAGCATTGCGGCCCCTTGAAGCCGGCCAGAGCGCAAGTCCGACAAGCCTCGTTGGCGCGAAGGAGCGGGTAGGGAACCGCCTGCGTAACGACCTTGGCTTGCGGTATGATCGCGAAAAACTCTTCACCATCTCGCCGGGTGAGATTGGCCACGGCGATAAGTTCGCGCTCCTCCTACGACAGGCTGTGAGGAAAGCTCGGAATATCGCTCATATGTATTCCGGCGCAGGCGCCCGAAACCGACATCGGAAGCAGCCGCTCTGTTACCGGCATCGCTCCACAATATTTGCCCGGGCCGGCTTCCTGTCGTTCAAACGGCAAAGCGTTAGGCCTTGCTTGGCTTAAGCCGCACGTGAATGTTCTTTTCCTGGGTATAGGCGATCAGTTCCTCAAAGCATTCCTCACGCCCGATGCCGGATTGCTTGAAGCCGCCGAACGGCGCGCCGAGGAAGTGTTTCGAGACTTCGTTGATCCAGATAAAGCCCGACTGCACGGCAGCCGCGGTGCGGTGCGCGGTCGATAGATCGTTGGTCCAGATCGAGGCGGTGAGGCCGTATTCGACGGCATTCACCTCGGCGAGCATCTTGTTCTCGTCGCTCCACTTGAACACTGAGAGCACCGGACCAAAAATTTCCTCGCGCGCGATGCGCATCGTCGGCTGCACATCGGCGAACACCGTGGGCTCGATGAAAAAGCCCTTGGCTAGCGCGGGATCTGACGGCCGGCCGCCGCCGGTCAGAAGACGGGCGCCTTCCTGCTTGGCGCTGTCGATGAAGCCTAAAATGCGTTCGTACTGGGTCTTGGAAATGATCGAGCCCATGGTCGTGCTCGGGTCCGTCGCGACGCCTGGCTTATAGTGGCCGATCTTGGCTTTCACTTTTGTCAGCACGGCGTCGTAGATTTTCTCGTGAATGAAGGCGCGGCTGGTCGAACCGCAGGACTGCCCGCACCAGGTGAAATTCATGCCGCCGACGACGCCGTCGGCGACCTCGTCGGGATCGGCGTCGGGGAAGGCGATCAGCGCGTTCTTGCCGCCGAGCTCGAGCATCACGGCTTTTAGCGTGTCGGAGGCCGCCTTCATCACCGCGCGTCCAGTCGGCACCGACCCGATCAGCGCAATCATGGCGACGTCGCGATGCGAGGCGAGCGCCGCGCCTGCTTCACGTCCGCCGGGCACGAGATTGAACACGCCGGGCGGTAGGATGTCGCCGATCAATTCGGCGAGACGGAGCGAAGACAGCGGCGCCTGTTCCGGCGGTTTCATCACCACCGTGTTGCCGGCGGCAAGCGGCGCGGCAGCTTTGCCGGCACAGAACATGAAGGGGTGATTGAACGGGATGATGCGGCCGACGACGCCGCGCGGCTCGCGCACCGAGAAATTGACCACGCCCGGGCCCATCGGGATCGAGGCGCCCTTCATCTCGGTGACAAGCCCGGCATAGAATTCGACCTGCGCCGCAGCGATGGTCGCGTCCTTGACCATCTCGGCGACTGGATTGCCGCAATCGGCGGCGTCGATCAGTGCCAGCTCCTCTGCATGGTCGCGCAACACCGTGGCGATGCGCTTCAACAGCCGCGCCCGTTCGAGCGGCGGCGTATCGCGCCATGCCGGGAAAGCAGCCTTGGCCGAAGTCACCGCAGCGTCGATATCGGCCGCGCCGCAATCGGCGACCGGGCCGAGCGATTCACCGGTGCCGGGATTGATCGTCTCCGGATAAGCGTTGGATTTCGCCTTGTGCCATTTGCCGCCGTAAAAGGTGTCGCGGTGCTCGGGCAGATTGAGCGGCTGTGCTTTCAGCGACTTGGGGGCAACGGCGGTGTTCATGGCATTCTCCTTACGAAGTTACGAAGGCCGGGCCGGATGGGAGGGGGTAGGCCGAGCTAACCTGCTCAGCGGGCAATCTCTCTCCCTAGAATTCCGCGGATGCCAATCGGCACCGGGGCCTTATTGAATCCGGCATCGTATTGGCACAAAACTCCCCCTAGATATATGGATGTCCGCGCATAACAGCGAAGATCGGGAGGCCGAACGCACATGGTGATTTCACGCCGCTTATTACTTACAAGCCTCGCTGCTGCGCCGGCGAGCGCGATTTTGTCAAAACGGCTGTTCGCGGCAGACTATCCCGACCGGCCGATCCGGCTGGTCGTGCCGTTCGCGGCGGGCGGCAATGCCGACATCGTCGGCCGTATTGTGGGCGACCAGATCAGTAAAATCTTGGGTCAGGCCGTTGTCGTCGAAAATCGGGCAGGCGCCGGCGGCGGGATCGGCGCCGCTTATGTCACACACGCCGACCCCGACGGCTACACGCTGTTGGTCGGTTCGAACGGACCGCTGACGGTAAATCCCTTCGTCCAGGCGCATCTCGGTTACGATCCCTTGAAGGATTTCGCTCCAGTCGCGCTCACGAGTTACGTGCCGCATGCGCTTATCCTAAGCAACAGCGTCGAGGCCAAAACCGTTGCCGATGTCGTCGCCGCCAGCAAGAAAACCCCGCTGACGATCGCCACCAGCGGTGTCGGCAGCGCCACGCATATGACCTTGGAGCGGCTTAAGGCGGCGACCGGCGCCGATCTCACGCACGTGCCCTATCGCGGCGGTGGCTCACTATTGGCTGACCTCATGAGTGGCAGCGTCAACGGCGCGATGACCGAGTTCTCCACCGCGCTGCCGCTGCATAAAGACGGCCAGGCGCATATCGTTGCCATCGCTTCGGCGCACCGCTCCAAGCTCGCAAGCGACATTCCGACCTTTGACGAGAGCGGCGTCAAAGGCTTCATCGCCCAGAGCTATATCGGCATCCTTGCACCGGCCAAGACGCCCGCCGACGTTATGGCCAAGCTGCAAGGCGCCATAGCGAAAGGTTTGGCCACCGGCTCGGAAGCGGCCGAGCGGCTTGTCGGCCTCGGGTCGGAGGTTGCGACGCCGGAGCAAATGACGCCGCGAGGCTTCGCTGAATTCATCCAGACCGACTACGACGCGATGCGCGAAGCCGCCAAGCTTGCCGGCCTCAAGCCGTCATGACGCCGCGATCGCGGGAGGCTCAGGCGGCGGGCGTGTAGGCGCAGCACTTTGAGAAAATGACGGTGAATCTGGGTTGGCTGCCAATCGACCCGGACGGCCAATCCGTCGGAACGGCGCAGCTCGGGCGATTGAAACGGCAATACTGCGAGCTTTGTCCGTTCGTTCAATTGCGCTTCGAGCGTCGACATCAGCGTAAGTCGGTCCGTGGTCGCGAGCAGGTCGCGATAAATCTGCAAGTAGGTGGTTTCGACGCTGATCCTCGGCAGCGTGGGGAGGCGGGCGAATATGCGCTGAAATGCCTGCTGCCGCGGCGTCATCGGGCCGGGCATGATCCAGTCATAACGGGCAAGCTCGCACAGGCTGAGTTTTCTTATGCCGTTCAGCGGATGGCCGACGCGGCCGACAATCACATAGGGATTGCTGAACAGCACCTCTTCCGCCACGTCCTGTGCCCAAGCCGGACGGCGAAGCACGCCGAACAGCAAGTCGATCTTGCCGGCGCGCAGATCTTCCAACAGCGCGTCGTAGTGGCCGTCGATGATCTGAACGGTGGCGGTCGGATACTCGGCCAGGAATTCGTTGATGGCCGATGAAAGGATCTGGCTTCCGGAATGGGGAATATTGCCGACAACGACGCGCGAGACCACGTTCCCCCGTGCCGCTTGCAGTTCTTCTACGCCATAAGCGAGTTCGCGGAGTGCGATCTGAAAGCGCCGGGCGATTTCGGTGCCTTGCGCATTTGTCGTGACGCCTCGGCTGGTGCGCTGATAGAGCCGCCGGCGCAGCTCACGTTCGAGATTTTTGGCAGCGCGATGGAGGGACGGTTCGGAGATTTTCAGGAGCCGCGCCGCGGCGCCGAACGAATTGCTTTCCGAAACCGCGATCAATGTCCGGATCTGCGGTCCGGTCATTCTGTTCACGGCGATGTTCGACGCGGGCGCGCCGGATGGTCCGGTCGCGCCGGCTTCGCTGAGCGCGCTGCGAAGCTGATCGAAGAAGCGATGAACGCGCGGCAGGAAAATCGCCCCGCTTGCGGTCAGGTAGCAGCCTGAGCCGCGACGCTCGAACAGTCTGTCACCGACGCGGCGCTCGAGAGCTCGGACCGATTGGGTGACGCCCGGCTGCGACAGGTTTATCGCCTTCGCGGCGCCGCTCATGCTTTGAGCTTCAGCAGCCGCCGCGAAGACGCGGAGCTGGCGAATGGGCGGAAGGTCCTGCGGGGTCATCGATGACGGCGCTCCGGCGACGTAAAGCTGCAATCATTTATAGCAAAAACTTATGGCTCCGCGCGCAATTTTGATTGGCCGTCCGGCCATCCGCCGACGACAATCGGGGACAACAAAGCGGCTGTCCGGTCGCTGCATCTAGGCTCAAGGCCGGACGGTCTGCGCAACGATAAGTCGCCGAGGGAGGCCTGGATTTTTCATCAGCGACCCCTGGTGAACAAGAGCGGCTGGCTTTGCCGTGTCGCGCTCAGCCTCACCCTAGGCTGCGCCGTGTTATGCGGCGGTCGTGGTCATGCGGCCGGCGCCTATCCGCAGCAAACCGTCCGGATGTTTGTGCCTTATGGGCCCGGCGGCGCCGGCGATCTGACAAGCCGCCTGCTTGCCGACAAGCTCAGTCAAAGTCTGAAGCAGCCGTTCATTGTTGAAAATCGGCCTGGCGCCGGAGGCATCGCCGCCATGCGGGCGGTGCTCGATGCTCCCGCGGACGGTTATACGCTCGGCGTCATGGGTAACGGACAGGCGATCAGCAGGACCCTGTTCGAGAACATTCCTTACGATGTGCTGAAGGATTTTGCGCCGATCTCCGTCGCTGCGAATTTCGAGATGCTGTTGGCGGTTCCGCCGACCTCGCCTTACAAATCGGTGCGTGAGCTGATCGACGCGGCGCGAAAAGCGCCGGGCAAGCTTAATCTTGGCGCGATCAATCCGGGCAGCACGCAGAATCTCTCGGCGCATCTGTTCCAGCTGGTCAGCGACACGCAGTTTACGATCGTCACCTATCGTACCACGCCGGACTTGGTCACTGCGCTTCTGCGCGGCGATGTCGATCTCGGCTTTGATTACTTTGCCGGCTTCGGGTCGACGATCGGTCCCGACAAGCTCCACATCATCGCCTCGTCGGGAAGTGAGCGCGATCCCCTGCTGAAAGATGTGCCGACCGCAAAAGAAAGCGGCCTGCCGGATTACGTCGTGACCAGCTGGAACGGCATAGGCACGCGAGCGGGGGTGCCGGCCGAAGTCGTTGCTACACTCAATTCCGCGATCAGACGCGCCGTCGCGGCGCCGGATCTTCAGGAGCAATCGATGCGGCTCGGGCTCGAAGCGCGCGCGAGTTCGCCGGAAGAGATGCATGAGCGGATGGCCAAAGACGTAGCGAAATGGCGCGAGGTCATCGAGAAGGCAGGAATCCCCAAACAGTAGATCGCTCGCTTGGCCGCGGCATTGCCGGGCTGACACGCAATCGCAGAAATGTCGGAGCAGGAAATGACCGAGCAGCCACGGTTGAAAATGGCGATTGGCGATTACGGGCACACGCGTGCCGTCAAATCTGGAAGCGTGCCCATCAAGGGCGTCGATGCCGACTTCATCGAGGTCAAGCCGATCATTGCCGCCTTCCGGCGCATGGTCCGCGACCTTGAATTCGACATTTGCGAGATGGCGCCGACGACCTACATGATCGCGCGCGCGCGGGGCGCGCCCTATATCGCGCTGCCGGTTTTCCTGATGCGCCGTTTCCATCACGGCGGCTTTGCCGTCCGCCCCGATGCCAATATCAAGACGCCCAAAGATCTCGAGGGCAAGAAGGTCGGTGTCCGCGCCTATTCGGTGACCACCGGAGTCTGGACGCGCGGCATCTTCGTCAATGAATACGGTCTCAACTCGGCAAAGGTGACCTGGGTCGTTGACGACGAGGAACATGTGACGGCACTGAAACTGCCGCCGAACGTAATCCATGCCGGTCCAGGACAATCGCTGCAAAGCATGATGGCTTCGGGCGAGATTCAAGCCGGGTTCACCGGCCCGGCCGGCGTCGGCCGCTCCGGGCCGCCGATCGCGAACTGGGACATGAATGCGCCGACCGGCGGCGATACTGGCGTCTATCCGGAGCTGATCGCGAATGTCGAGCAGGTTGAAACTGACTGGTTTCGCCGTACCGGCATTCTTCCGATTCACGGGTTGATCGTGGTCAAAGACGAACTCATCGGGAGGCATTCTTGGTTGCCGCGCGCGCTGATGGATGCCTTCACGGCGGCGAAACAGCCTTATCTCGAGGAGCTCAAGCGCGGCAAAGACGATAGCGCCGAGGACAAGCGCTATCGCAAATTCTCAACGCTGATGAGCGATCCATTGCCGTACGGGATTTCGGCAAACCGGGCCAGCATCGAGGCGCTGGTCACTTACGCGTTGCAACAGGAGCTGATCCCGTCGCGGCCGCGCCTTGAAGACGTCTTCGTACAAATCGATCCCTGAAACAGTGTCGTTCGAATCCGAGGAGCAGCATGTCTGAAATCATCGACATTCATCCCCATATCGTCTCGCCCGATACGCAGCGCTATCCGCTCGCGCCGCTTGGCGGCACGCAGTCCGCCTGGTCGAGCGAGCGGCCGACAACCTATCAGCAACTGCTTGCGGCCATGGACGAGGCTGGCGTCGCCAAAGCCGCGATCGTGCATTCCTCGACCGCCTACGGCTTCGATAACAGTTACGTCGCCGACGCGGTGCTCGCGGTGCCGAAGCGCTTTACCGGTGTCTATTCGATCGATGTTATGGCCCCGGACGCGGTGAAGACGTTCGACTATTGGCTCAGTCGCGGGTGCACCGGGATGCGCCTGTTCACCACCGGTAGCACCCTGCCGGACCAGGCGACATGGTTCGCCGATCCGAAGACTTATCCGTTCTGGGAACACGCGGCGGCAAAGAACATCCCGGTCTGCGTGCAGATGAAGCAAGAGGGCATTCCGCTGCTGCGGCAGGTCATGGACAAGTTTCCGAAGGTCACCGTCATCCTCGACCACTTGTCGCGTACGCCGTTTGAAGACGGGCCGCCCTATAGTCGAGCCGGCGAGTTCCTCGCGCTTGCCAAATACAAGCAGGTGTATCTGAAGATCACGCCAATCAATGTGACGCCGAAATCCTGGGGCAAAGGGACGCCCGAAACATTCTTCGGCAAAATAATCGAGACGTTCGGCGCGCCGCGGATCGCGTGGGGCTCGAATTTCCCGAATTCGGTTGGGACGCTGTCGGAGATTCTTGGTGCAGCGAAGAAGGCGTTCGCCTTCGCCAAGGATTCGGATCAAGAATGGATTTTCGGCGACACCGCAAAATCCCTCTATCCAGTGCTTGCTGCGCGGTAGGAGCGGATCATGACGGCTGCGCCGAAGGTCACCCTGCATACGATGCTGGGGAACTACAAGAATGTCGCGGCGCTCAAAGGTGGCGCGATCCATTCCGATCTGGTCAATTTCGACTTTGCCGAGGTTAAGGTTGCAAACAACCTGTTCAAGCAGGTGGTGCGCGAGACGAAATACGATCTCGCCGAGCTTGCCATCGTGACCTATCTGCAGGCGAAGGGGTATGCCAAGCCCTATGTCCTGTTGCCGGTCGTGGTGGTGAGCCGAGGCCAGCATCATACCATCGCCTATAATGCCGAGAGGGGAGTGCTGAAGCCATCCGATCTGGCGGGAAAGCGTGTCGGTGTGCGGGCGTTCACGGTCACTACCGGCACGTGGGTGCGCGGGATTCTCGCCAGCGACTACGGCGTCGATCTCGACAAAGTGGAATGGATTACGTTCGAGGACCCGCATCTGGCGGAATACCGTGATCCCGATATCGTCAGGCGCGCGCCGCCCGGCAAGGAGCTTGTGCAGATGCTTCTTGACGGCGAGATCGACGCGGCGATCGTGGGCGACAAGCTCCCCGACCCGCGGCTTAAGCATCTCATCCCCGATCCAGAGGCCGCGGCGCAAAAATGGGCCGAGCATCATGGCGGCATTCCCATCAACCACATGCTGGTGGTGCGAACGGAGCTGTCGCGGTCCCGGCCTGATGTGGTGCGCGATGTGTTCCGGCAATTCCTGGACAGCAAACGTGCCGCCGGCCTGCCGGAGGGCGGGGCGCTCGATCCTTACGGTTTCGGGGTCGAAGCCTGCCGACCGATTTTGCAGGTCATCATTGACTTCTGCCGCCAGCAACAGCTGATTTCACAGCCGATATCGGTCGATGAATTGTTCGACGATACGACCCGAGCGCTCGGCGCGAGCTAGGCGGCCGGTGGCTCTGATTGCGTGTACGTCTAAACGCGGCCGGTGTTGCTTATGGCGGCAATGGATAGCATGATTTTGTCCGCGACGCGGATCCTCCGCGCTGGACCAGCCGTGCATGATTGATCAGACCGCGACGACAGAGCCAAAGATTTCAGCGGCAGAGCGCCAAGCGCCTGTCGTAAGGCTCGAGCGCGAGCGCGGCTGCGCCGTGATCGTCATCGACAACCCGCCGGTCAATGTCGCATCGGCGGCGCTCCGTGCTCAGCTCCTTGCGGCGGTGCGCGGACTCGCAGCGAGCGACGAGTTCAAAGCGGCGGTGGTGATCGGCGCCGGGAAGACCTTTGTATCTGGCGCCGATTTGAAAGAGTTCGGCGGCCCGCTTTTGCCGCCGGAAATGCCGGAGGTTCTGACAGCGATTACCGATTGCCCAAAGCCGATCGTCGCGGCCTTGCACGGATCGGCAATGGGCGGCGGTTTCGAACTCGCGCTGGCCTGCGATGCGCGTATCGGCGCGCCTGATCTGGTTGTCGCGCTGCCCGAGGTGAAGCTCGGCATCATTCCGGGTGCCGGTGGAACGCAACGGGCGCCGCGCCTGATGGGCATGTCGGAGGCCATCGAATTCATCACTTCGGGTCGTCGCATGCCGGCGCAAGAAGCGCTCACGCTTGGCTTGCTCGACGCCATCGCTCGCGCCGACCTACGATCGGAAGCAGTCACACTTGCTCTTTCGCTTTCGGGCAAACGTGATTTGGCGGATAAGGCTGTGCCCCCCGAGAGCGATGATGCCATCGCTGCGGCGACGAGCAATGCGCTCAAGAAAACCAAGGGCCGGCCCTATATCGCGCGCGCCGTAGAAGCGGTGCGCTGGGCGGCCACGACGTCGCTGGGCGAGGGCGTGGCGCGCGAACGCGCTGCGTTTCAAGAGTTGCGCATAGCGGAAGAGGCGTTCGCGCTGCGCCATCTGTTTTTTGCCGAACGCGAAGCGTCGCGCGTTCCGGCCCTCAATGGCGTGGTTGCGCGCCCGCTGGAGCGGATCGCCGTCGTCGGCGCGGGCACGATGGGGGCCGGCATTGCAACGGCGCTGATCGATGCTGGATTTCATACGCTGCTGATCGACACGAACGCGGACGCATTGCAGCGAGCGCGATCAAGGATCGCGGACATCGAAGCCCGCGCCGTTACCCAAGGACGGACCGATCAGGCGACGGCGCAAAGCCGGCTCGAGCGGCTGAAGTTTGGCGGCGCACTTGCCGAGGCGCGTGACGCCGATCTTGTGGTCGAAGCCGTCTTCGAAGACATGAGCGTCAAGACAGCGGTCATGACTGAGCTCGACCGCGTCATGAAGCCGGACGCGCTTTTGGTCACCAATACCTCTTATCTCAACGTCGATGCGCTCGCCGCCGCAACCGGCCGGCCGCATCTTGTGTTGGGTCTGCATTTCTTCAGCCCGGCGAATGTCATGCGGCTTCTTGAGATTGTGCGCGGCGCCAAGACTTCGGCGCGGGCGCTCGTCGCGGGTTTTGCACTGGGCCGCCGCTTGGGGAAGGTCAGCGTTCTCGCCGGCGTCTGCGAAGGATTTATTGGCAACCGCATCTACAATGCCTACCGCACCCAGTGCGAATTCATGCTGCAGGAGGGTGCGTTACCGCAGGACGTCGACGACGCCATCGAAGATTTTGGCTTCGCCATGGGCCCGTTTCGTGTCGGCGACCTTTCCGGCCTCGACATCGCATGGGCCAATCGCAAACGGCAGTCCGCCACCCGCGATCCGCGGGCCCGCTACGCCGCAATCTTGGACAAGCTCTGCGCGGCTGGGCGCTTCGGGCAAAAGACGGGAGCAGGGTGGTACCGCTATGCTGAGGGCGCGCGCCGCGGCCTGCCCGATCCCTTTGTTGAAACCGTCATCGCCGAGGACTCCGCGGCCAGCGGGTTCAGCCGGCGTAAGATCGCGGCGGCAGAAATCGTCGACCGCGCGTTAGGCGCGATGATCAATGAAGCGCGCCTCGTGCTCGCCGAGGGCATTGCTCAACGCGCGTCGGATATCGATCTCGTGTTCGTGAATGGCTACGGTTTTCCCGATTATCGCGGTGGCCCGCTGTTCTGGGCGAGCCGGCAAGATCCGGCGCGGATCGCGCATGCGCTCGACCTCGTCGAAGCGGCAAGTGGTTTCGGATTCTGCCGAGCGTAAGCACCCGAGGCAGACCGGGGGTGAAAATCCCGGCCCACAGTGTCGCGCGCGCGTGATCAAAGAAACGCGACGCCTTCGACCTCAAATCGCACCAGCATGGCTTCGCCAGTTCGATCGACGATCATGAGATTGATCGGGAACGGCATGAAAGCATCCGGCTCGGAATGCAGTTCCCAAAGAGCTCTGCCAGGAGCGTGGACCTTGTACGCTTGTATCGCGCCATTTGACGCGACCGCGCAGAGGACCAGCGGAAATTTCATGTCTCGCGCTACGCACTCTTCAAACATGCGCTCGAACATCGCCTCAAGATCGTTCATGCTTTGATCTGCCGCTCGCCGGGACGAGCGCAAGTTCGATATGCAGCAGAGACGCAATTTTTGCGGGCGTGGCCCCTCACGACGCGGAGATTATTAGAAACAGCGGGCATGGCGGAATTAAGAATCGCGGCGATGAAGGACCTTCGTCGCCGCCGTCGCATTTCCAAGAGCGATGCGCCGACGCAGCTAGCGTGGTTAATGCGCCACTTTTAGCCATTCTTGTGGCGTCATTTTTCTTAATTTCGCCACTCGGAAATGTTGGCTTCTCGACGGAAATACTCGCCTTCGATGCCTCAGGGTAGTCGAACAAACGTGTCGGGGGACATGGGGGAATGCGGGTTGCGTTCGCCGACGTTATTGTTGCCGTCACGGCATTCCTGGCAACCTATTATTTTTTGACGGGTGAACAGCAAGGTTCCAGCCTGGCTGCGAACCGGTCTGAGTTCACACAAGAATCGGCACGCGCGGAAAAATCCGACCGACTTGAAACCTCCGATCGACTTGAAGCTGTCGAAGAAAGCTTTATCCAAAAAATAGTACGGCTAGTGAAGTTCGAACGGCCGGCTGACGATCATTCCGTCCACCCTTCATATCTCGCCTATTACGTATATTCCGAAATTCCTCCTGATAAGAGGCCAGCGGATGTTGTTCTGGACTCACTAAAGGACGTTCCAGTTGGGACGCCGATCGAGGAGATCAAGCGAGCATCAGACGCCTTCGGATTAGATGTCAATTTTATGAAGGCCGTCGCCAAGATCGAATCTGACTTCGACCCCAAGCAACGCACCGGATCGTATTCCGGTCTTTTCCAACTCAGCAATTACGAATTTGCGAAGTACGGGTCGGGAAACATTTTTAATGCTCGGGATAATGCCATTGCCGCCGCAAACAAGTTCGCGAGTTCGGCCTTACTGTTCGAACTGAATACCCATAGGAAAGCAACCATCAGCGATCTCTATCTCATCCATCAGCAGGGAACGCAGGGTGCGGAAGAACACGTAAACCACCCGGACTGGATTGCCTGGAAATCCATGTGCGCCACCGACGAGGGCAAGGAGAAGGGTCAGGATTGGTGCAAGCGAGCAATCTGGGGAAACACACTTCCCGAGGTCAAGCATGTCTGGAAAACCGTCGATAATTTAACGTCCGCTGCCTTCCTGAAGATGTGGCAAGGTCAAGTCGATCGTTTCTATACCCGCTACTCCGAGGAGGCGGCGGCGACGAACTGATTAAACGCCGACGACCGTCTTTGTTGCAGTGATAAGAATGATGTATTCGTGCTCAGCGGTGGATCAGTTCCGTCCTTATTTCTGCTGACGGCAGTACCGCTGATGCTTCTTAGGCTCCGCGCCTGTGCGCCTAGCCATCCGCCACGATAATCACAAATTGCGATGGGCGACGGGAATATGCCTCAGGGGCGAGGCGGTTGGATTACCGAGACCTCTCGTAATCGGATCGACATATGCAGGCCCTCGGTCGCGCAAGCCCCGGGAAAATCCCGGGGCTTACTGGACCAACAGTCTAGTCGGCCGCTATTGCCAGAGATGCCGGCATCAGGCGTGGTGCCAGATGAGTTCGAAGTGATTATGCGATTCCGACTGAACCTGGCTCAACTGTGCAAGATGATCATCGTGGCCGCCACCATTGCTGTGGTTGTCGAACCCGGGGTTGTTGCGGCCAGAAGCAACGTCGCCGCCGCCATTGCTGTGGTTGCCGGACCCGGGGTTGTTATGGCCAGGATACGAGTTGCCGCCGGCGGCGCTATTGCCACCGCCGTTGCCATTGCTATTGCCGTGGCCAGTTCCGCCACCGTTTTGCGCGACGGAAAGCCCGGTCGATCCCGATGCGACGCCGGAGACAGGAATGGTCCCCTGCGCAACTCCTGCCACCGACGTGGCGCCCGCGACGGTGGTCGAAGTGCCGACGAAAGATCCGCCACCGATCGGTACGTTGTTGCCGGAGACGTCATTGGCGTCGGCGACAAAGCCCTGTCCGGCGGCTTCGATTTGAGCTTGATCCGCGGCCAAAGCCGCGCCTGTGTCGCCGCTCAATATACCCTGTAGACCCTTGACGGCGTTATTGGTGTCGGCAAGAAGCGTCCCGGAAAGAAGCTCGTTGTCGAATCTGGCACCGAAGACGCCGCCTTGGCTTGCATCGAAGGATGCACCGAATTTCTGATAGTTCTGGACCTCGGTAATCAGCGCTTGGAGTTCCCCGGGGGTCGTATTGTTGCCCTCGGCTACGTTGACAACCTGATTATTGATGGTGTTCGCTTCCGCCACGAACTGAGCCCAGAAATTCGTCTGCGCTTGGTTGTCCTGATAGTGGACGATAGTTCCGTCCAAATACGCAGGAAACTCGGCAAAGCCGCCCACAGTACCGGGCGCACCGTTGCCCCCCGCGGCCGTATTCAAGGCTGGATCACCCTGAATGATATCGATGATATCGAGCAGATTGTCATTGGTTGCGCGCGCCGCGTAATTAGGATCGCTGGCGTATTTCGCATCGAAATCGCTGGCCTGAAGGTTGATTTGATTCAGGGTGGTCTCAAGATGGATTGTTGTAAGGGCGGCGGCGCTACCGGTCTCGCCGGCAGCGGATTCAATTGCCGCGAGGGCACTCGGATCGTTGACCAAGTTGGTCAAGCCCGTCGCGATCGCCTTCATGTCCGCATTAAATTCGGCCAGGTTTGAATGGTTAAGGCCGCCGACCGCCAGATCGGCGGCAGCATTAAAGACGCTGCCAATCTGGGCTAGAGTTGCGCCAGGCGCGGTTGCAGCTGCGAGCGCAGCCGAGTTGTCCGATCCCGTGGGAAGACTCTCGAAGCCGACATTTGTCGCCCCGGTGCCGCTTGCATAAGGATTGGCACCGAGCGCCGCGGCTAAGGCCGGATCGCCATTGATCTCGCTGAGGATGCTGGTCTGGGTCGTATGGATCAGCTCCTGAGCGGTGGTGGCGCTCTGGCTGTTGCCGACCGAATGCGTCGCTTCGTTCAACAGCGTCTGTAGCTGGCCCTGCACTTCGGAGAGCACGCCGGTATCTGCGGTCGAGAGCGTGTATGCGTTGCCGCTGATCGTCGTCGCATCTGGGGCGGCAAGAACTGCGTTGACGTCATCCAATACCGCGTTGATGTCGGTCGTATACATACCGAGATAGGCCGCTTGATTGTTGCTATCGGCCGGAGTGCTCCAAAGCCCGCCGTCGAGCAATCGCGTGGAATCATTGAATACCGTCCCAGCCTGGGCAAGGTCAGTCGAAAGATTGAGAGCATCATCCCTAACGGTGGTAGGCAAGGTACTCATGTGACCCTCCTTGATCCATCATTGCGCTCAATGTTTGCGCTCATCGATGAGAAGTGACGAACGTGGCCGCAGCAAGGAGTATTCGCGGCGGTGCGCTTTTAACTGCAAACGAAATCTGAAAGGCATCGTCTGCAACAAATAGGCAAGCAGCAACGCCGCTGCGCCGCGATGAAATCGCTCCGGCGTATTATCTTGTCGAGACGGCTTGTGCGTGCAGCCGCTATCGCTCGCTTTCGTCAGGGTTCATTGAACATGCGGTGAAATTGATCGGTGATCGGCTTGAGCAAGTAGCGCAACATTGTGCGACTCCCAGTTTGCAGGAATATCTCAACCGGCATGCCGGAAACCAAGGTCATGCCGCCCAGGCGACGACGTTCCCCGCTCGGCAGGTCGATCTTCACGGTGTAAAAATTGGCGCTGCTTTGCTCGTCGTGACTGAGGTCGGCCGAGACATAGGTGACGGTTCCCGTCACCTGGGCCATCGTCGGCCGGTCCAGGGTGGAGAACCTCATGTAAGCGTGCTGATTGACCGCAACCTGATCGATCTCGTTCGGCGGCAAATGCCCTTCAATTTCGAGGGCATCGGCGTCGGGAACGATTTCCATGATGACTTCGCCCGGGCGAATGACGCCTCCGATCGTGTGGACCGCCAGCTCGTGAATAATGCCGGACGTGGGAGCCTGAATTTCGGTGCGGTTGAGCTGGTCTTTGGCCGCCACATTGCGTTCCGTGAGTTCCGCTTCCTTATCTTCGGCTTCGCGAAGATCCTTCATAACCTCGGACCGAAAATCCTGATCGATTTGCGAAATTTGTAGCTGGGCCTGGCCGATCTTCGCTTTCGTCGCGGCAATTGTGGCCGTCAGTTCTGCTCGTTCGCCCTCGAGTCGAGCGGAATCGCGCTGCAACGTCGTCATGCGCGTCAAGGGTACGAGCCCTTTCGCGTAGAGTTCCTGAATGCCGGTCAATTCGGAGGCGATGAGACCAATCTGAGACGTTTTGGATTGGATCTCAGCGTTCAGGCCGTCGATCTGCTCTTCAAACTGACGAATATTGCTCTGATACAGTTGCTTTTGACCGTTGCGCGCAGCTGCGCGAGCATTGAACAATGCCGTTTCCGCTGCCACGAGTTGGGTCACGCCGGGATCGCCGGCCCGATCCGCTAGCGCTTTTGAAAGCTGGAGTCCGTTTGATCCGTCACGTTCACCAATGAGTCGTGCGATGCGCGCGCGAACCTGATCGAGCTGGTTAGCTACCAATTGCTCATTGGCCCGGACCTGGGTTTCATCAAGTCGAACGAGGACGGTGCCGGCGTTGACATGCATTCCGTCCTGAACCGGAATCGCCGCCACCACGCCTCCGCTCGGATGCTGAATCTTTTTTAGGCTCAATTCGACGACAAGTTTGCCCGGAAGCACAACCGCACCCGAGAGCGGAACTAGCGTCATCCAGATTCCCACGACGCCAGCACTGATGGTGAGCACGCGCGATGCGGCCTTTAGCTGCTGATCATGCGTCCGCATGATCTGCGCGGTGAAACTTTCGCCTGGCGCGACGTTCTCACGGTCGCCACTGACGAGCCATTCAAGATAGGTTCGTAAAGCTTGCAAGCTGGCTCGTAGAATAGGTGCGATTGCTGCCTTTTCGTCGGCGCTGCGGTCAATCCGCAGTTCTTCTTCATTATGTTTTGGAGGGAGTTGCTCTTGATGTTTGAGAGGCGGATGTTCTTGCGGCAAGCTTCGATCTAATCGATCAGGCCATTCGCCGAAGCTTGGGAACTGATGCAGCATTCGCTCCGGACTGGCGGTTGGCGTACGCCGCGGCGGAGTCTCTTTGCGCAAGCGCTCGCGGCGGCGCCGATCAAGGGTTGTTTGTGCCGTTCGCAGTTCGAGGATAAGCGCCTCGCCCTGCAGTCCGGCCGTGACATGCCGCGGTGCTGAAGGGCGACTGGCCGACGCGCGGCCTGGGCGGGTGAATTCTATCGTGTTCATGACGGGGCGTTGCCCACGGCCTGGATCGTCTGGGCTTGTGTGTTATCAGGCTTGAACTTGTTGGGCGTGCTGACGTTGACGGATCGGGCGACCCGGGCGAACAGCTCATCACGGAGCCCAAAGCTGATCATTTGACCTGCGCGCAGCACCATCGCGAAATTAAGAGCGGCCAGCGCCTCGGGACGGTGCGACACCAAGACGACAATGCTCTGGTTCTGCCGGAGCGCGTGAATTGCCTTGATCAATGCCACTTCGCCGTCATGGTCGAGATTGGCGTTTGGTTCATCGAGAACGACCAAAAAGGGATCGCCGAAAACCGCGCGAGCCAGTCCGACGCGCTGGCGCTGTCCGGCCGATAACGCGGAACCTCGCTCGCCGAGTCGCGTTGCGTAGCCATCAGGTAACGACAAGATCATCTCATGTGCGCCGGCGAGACGCGCGGCGGCAAGGACGGCATCCGAGGTCGCCGTCGTGTCAAATCGAGCGATATTTTCCGCGACGGTGCCGTCAAAAAGGGCGACGTCCTGGGGCAAATAGCCGATGTGGCGCCCGAGTTCGTCCGGATCCCAGTTGTCTAAGGCTGCGCCATCAAGGCGGACCACGCCTTTCGTCACCGGCCATACGCCGACAAGCGCTCTTGCGAGCGAGGACTTGCCGGCGGCGCTCGCTCCAAGCAATGCTAGGCCCATGCCGGCCGTTAACGTGAACGAAATGCCGGAAAGCACGACGTGGTCGCTGCCCGGCACCTCCACCGCGATATCTTCAACTGAAAGACTTAATTTGGGGCGAGGGAGTTCGACCGCAGCCGCTGGGGGCGCCGCCACGGCGGTCAGGATGGTGCGAAGCCTCTCGATGCCTTGCCGGGCGGCGACCAGTTGTTTCCAGTTACCGAGAGCTATCTCGATCGGCGCGAGGGCGCGGCCCATCATGATCGACGACGCAATCATGATACCGCCGGACGCATGTTCGTTGATGACGAGATAGGCTCCGATGCCGAGGATCGCCGATTGCAACGCATAGCGAACAACTTTGGCAATGGCGCCGGTATTGGCATAGACTTTGCCAATCTCGATATTTTGCCGCAGATATCGCTCGTTTGCTTCCGACCAGCGGGCGACGAGCCTAGCCGTCATTCCAAGCGCCCGAATGACCTCGGCGTTTTGATGCGTCGAATCGGCAAGCACCTGCCGACGCGCGCTGCTGTCCATCGCAGATTTTGCGGCAGTGCGCGATAGACGTTCGGTCGTTACGGTGAGGCCGACGATCGTTGCCGCACCGAGCATCGCCACCACGCCGATGATCGGATGGAAAACGAAAAGCCCGGTCAGAAAGATTGGTATCCATGGCATGTCGAGAAAAGCCGTGGGTCCCGCGCCGGATAAGAAGGTGCGTATCTGATCGAGATCCCGCAACGGCTGCTGCGCAATGATCGCTTTGGCGCCGCGCAACGGCAGTGTTGCGATCGCCAAATAGATTTGCTTCTGCAAGCCAATGTCAAAAAGCGCCGCGATCCTCGACAGCATCCGCGAGCGCACCGCTTCAAAATAGCCTTGAAAGATGTAGGCGATGAGCACCATCGCCGAGAGTCCCAAAAGCGTTGCTACGTTTCGGCTCGGCAGGACACGATCATACACCTGCAGCATGTAGAGCGAGCCTGACAGCGTTAAAAGATTGATCACGCCGCTGAAAATTGCCACGGCGCCGAGCCGACGTCCGCTGGCGCGCAATTGTTGTGTGACAAAATCGTCCGGCGGAGAACTCGACATGCTTGTATAACCGATGGATTGGATAAGTATGCAGTCCCTCATTACGTCGCGCAGTCAAAGCTAGATTGATCAATCGCAAGGAGAGTTAATCTGAAACACGACGGAATTTCGGCGAAAACTCGGTGGCACTTCGCAACGTCAACATCATATGATTTGTTCCGGTTTCGTCGTCGAGGCGACGCGATAAACTTTTCGCTCTGTTCGACAACGATCCGCGGAACTAACGGCTACGCGTGTCTGAGCGCGCACTGGCGAGCTTGCTCCTCACAACCTAGTCCGGACTTTGCTCACAAAGCAGGCGCGCCACGGATCCACCCGCGAATGATCACACTTTTGGCCCGCTCATCTCGCAATTCAGTCAGGGACTAGCCAAAAAGCCAAGCGACGCTCGCCAAACTGTGCGCTTGAAGGTTCAGCCACAGGAGGGGACGATGAGACCGATGACTTGAACGATTGTATCAACGCACTGCCAAGTCAGCTGCCAACGACAAAAACCTAATCGACCGGCGCGGCGCCTTTGCGGAACATTCAGATGGCGCGCGATTGACGCGGTTCACTTAAATCGCGGATGTCACACGCGTCGGAACTTCGTCATCTGAAACCGAATGAACGCGGCCGGGCGCCGGGAAGGAAGCGATACAGCGACAGTTATTTTGGGGGGTTGGGGAGTTGGGGCACAGGGGTGCGAAGAAGAAGACGGACTACGGCACAGTCGTCTTTCACTGGCTGTTGGTCGTAGCGCTCGCGTTTGCGATAGCGACCGGATTGAGGATTGCGACCGAAGGTCCGGATCGCATCTGGATCAATTTTCTCGATCCGGTTCTTCCCAAGGCCGCGGTATGGACCGAGCATCTGCAGTCCGCTGTCGTGCTCATCGCCGTTAGCGTGGCTTATGTTCTTTACGTGAGGTGGCTTCACCTTCGGCAGCGCATTTCACTCGACAGGGTACGATTGCGAGGGCTGCTCGGGCGTCCCTCCGCGAGATGGG
Organism: uncultured Alphaproteobacteria bacterium; assembly: GCA_963746715.1. Classification (GTDB taxonomy): domain Bacteria; phylum Pseudomonadota; class Alphaproteobacteria; order Rhizobiales; family Xanthobacteraceae; genus BOG-931. The sequence continues at coordinate 146,704 of CAVVCW010000023.1, forward strand.
GAACTATCAATATCTGCCTCTACTGGTTGTTCTTTCTGGTGATGTTTTCCCAGCTGATGACCGGGACGCTGCTCTATCTTGGCTACGCCGACAGCCTCATGGTGCAGATGCATTGGCTCGGGCTGTGGCTCATTCTCGGCTATGTCGTCTTGCATCTGGTGTCGCAGTGGCAGTTCGGTGGAGCAGCACAATTGCTGCGCATTTTCCGGCCTACGCGAAACGTTCCGGCTTCGCACCAATTCGAACTGGCCGACGTGCTCGCATTGCTCGACCAGCAATCCAGTCCGTCATTGGCGCCGCGCCATTCTGCTTTCGTAGCGTCCCCGGCGGAGCGAAGTCCTGCTTTTGCTCGTCAATTTGTCGCGCCGGAAGAGTTGCATGCTCTCAAGCCTGGGCCGCTCGGCACCGACAAGATCGCAGCAAGACAGTCGCGCAGTTCCGTTCACGATAACGTCACGCCGCGTCCGCCGCGCAAGCCCCCGGCGGTCCATTTGAGCGCCTTTGTTGTGGCTTGTGTCACAGCTGGCCTAGTCGTCGGTGGCATTCTAACGGTGCATCGGCAGTTCGTTCTGACACTCTTTATCCGGCACATCGACGCCGCCGACATCCCCATCATTGATGGCGAGACGTCCGACCCGGTATGGCAAACGATCCCGCCGCTATCGCTCCTGACCGAGAGTGGCGACAACTTCCAAGGCAGTGGTGAGACCACGGTCTCGATCCGGGCGGCCCATGATGGCGTGCGGGTCTATTTTTTATTCGTCTGGAATGATCCCACTCGTTCACTGAAGGAATTACCGCTACGCAAAATCTCGGGCGCTTGGCAGCTCCTCCACAATGGTTTCGAAAATGGCGATGAGCATGCCTATAACGAGGACAAGTTCTCTGTCTTGTTCACCACGCTCGATACCGTTCTCGCCGGTGACACGACGTTTCACGCCGGAGTGCAACCGCTGCGTGACGCGCCACCCACGCGGTCGGGACGTGGCTTACATTACACCACGTCGCAAGGGCTCATTGCCGATGTTTGGGAATGGAAGGCGGTCAGTACCAACGTCTCCGGATATTGCGACGACGATCATTTCGGCCCGCCCGCCCCGGCGACACCCGCGCAGATTTCTGGTCTGGCGCCATATCGTGGCGGCTTCGCCGCCGATCCCGGTCGCGCCAACTATGAGAACAACTTCACGCTGACCCAAGCCGGCAATTATGCCGAAGGCGTAGTGCCGCGGCGATTACCGGCATCCGTCGATGTCATGAAAGCTGCGCTGGGTCGCGTAGAACTTGATCCCGAGCACGGCGAGAGCGAAACCGCGCGATGGTTCATGACCGAGGCAGATTCGGTTCCCTATTCGCCTGAGCGCGATCGACTGATTCCCGACGGCACGTTGGTGCCGGGGGTCATCATATCCGGTGAATATTCGGGCGATCGTGCCGATGTGAGGTGCGCCGCACGTTGGGCCGCCGGCCGATGGGCGCTCGAAGTGACGCGTCGTCTCGACACAGGAAGTCCTTACGATCTGCCGATCAAAACCGGGATTTTCATGCGCGTCGCGGCGTTCGATCACGCACAAATTCGGCACACGAGGCACGTTCGTCCCATACGTCTGGAGCTGGAATAATGTCGAAACTTTGCAAAGTGACGATCAATGGCGAGGTCATTTCCGCGAATGCCGGAGATTTGTTGCTCGATGCAGCCTTGATGAATGGCATCGATCTACCGCACGACTGCCGGTCGGGCTATTGCGATACATGCCGGGTACGTGTTGTGGCGGGACGCTGTCTGGGAGACGCCACAGAGGATCCGGATATTGTCCATGCCTGCCAAACCAGGGTGATCTCCGACCTCACCGTCGTCGTTGAGAAGGTCCCGGAAGTGGTGGAGGTTTCCGGGCGCATCGTTGAACTCGTCGATATTGCCCGCGACGTTCTCGAGGTCGGCATACAAAGCGCGACGCCGCTCGAATATCTGCCGGGCCAATACCTGTCGGTGCAATTTCGCGGTTACCCCGCGCGCCACTATAGCCCAACGCTGCCGCTAGAGCTTCCCGCGAACACGGACTTAATTCGCTTCCACGTCCGACAGCTTCGCCGGGCACGTGTTTCAGCCGCGCTTGGTCGAAAGATCAAGGTCGGCCATCACGTCAAGCTAACAGGGCCATTCGGCGCCGCGTATTTTCGGCCCAGCCAGGCGGGGCGACTTGTCCTGATTTCGAGCGGTACTGGTTTCGCACCGATCTGGGCCATCGCCCAAGCTGCGATCCGGGAGAAACCGAAGCGCGAACTCGTTGCCGTAACAGGAGCGCGCGATATAGATTCGCTATACATGATCCCGGCACTGTGCCGCCTGGCTCAGTTTCCGCGTGTCACAATCGTACCGACAGTGCAAGAATACCAGAGCATCACGGCAGCGGTCAGGTTTGGCGAACCAACAGACTTCATTCCTTCGCTTTCGCCGAATGACATAGTTCATACGGCTGGCGCACCTCGGCTTGTGCAAGCCGTAACTCAGGCTGCGAAGGTAAACGGCGCAACATATTTTGCGGATCCATTTCTGCCTGCAGCGGGTGCTGACAGCGGCCCGACGTTTTTTTCACGCACGGTCAGCTGGCTGGCCACCTCAAAAAGACATTACGCCTGACCAGAGTGCCGCCACCCCTTGATGGGACTCAGGTTTCCGGCTCCGCTGGTTTTTGGCCCACAGGCACCCCGAGGACAAATACGAACAGCGAAGGTCTCGTTGGGTCTCTCAAATCAACCGGGCGTCGGGAGCAGGGCATCCGCACCCGCAACCCTGCCGCTTTCTCAGACTAAAGCGCGATCCATGACGCCGGTCAGGTCGCGCATCAGCGCGATCAACGTTTCACGGGTGTCGAGCGCCGCTAGGCTCGATAGTAAGAGATCACGCGTGGCGGCGCCCAAGACTGGCGCAGCGAAATGTTCGAACTTCTTCTCGACGTCAGTTCGTGTGAAAGGGCGCGCCGGATCGCCCGGAACGGAATCGACGCGCAGTTCGCGGCGGCCCGACGGTGTTTCGACAACGATCCGAGCCGGCCACCCCGCGGGATAATCGCTCAACAAAGCGTCATCGGCAGCGACTTTGACGCGCATCATGAATGCCTGCAACGAAGACAGCGGCACCGCGGCGGAAAGATTGAGGTCGGCCGCCTCCGCCGGCTGCAAGATGGCAAGCGCGAGCTGATAGGGCAGGCTGGTCAGAAACGAAGCGCGGTCGCCGGGTTTGACGCCGTGGTCGATCATCTTCAAATGCGGCGGCAGCACAAAAGCGGTGACAGCAGTAATTTCGTCGGCGCGAATACCGGTGGCTAATAATTCGCGTAGGGCCTGTGTTGCAGGCATCGTCTGCCGCGCCGCGCACCACGGCTTTAACGAAACGGCGGCGAAGGTCGGCACGGCATCGCCGGCCATCGCCGCGATATCCACCTCGATGCCATAGACATCGGGAAAGAAGCGCGATCTCAATATATCCAGATCAGCGGTGAAGCCGGACTGCGCGGCGAGCGCCGCGCTCAGGCCATTGCGTGCCGCATTGCCGACGCAGAACCAGCGCGCCGTCGTTGTTGCGTGGTGCTGCCCGACCGACGGCGAGGACATGGTCAGCGCCAGCGCCAGCGCATGCGCGGTTTGCACTGGTGACAGCCGCATCAATCGCGATGCCACCGCCGCGGTGGCAAAGCCGGCGCCGAAATAGGTTGGCCAGATGCCACGGTATAGAACGTCCGGTCCTTTGATCGCGAGCCCCAGACGGATCATGGCCTGATAGCCGGCAAGCATGGCCGCAGCGGCGTCCGCGCTCTCCGTGCCGGGCAGCGCCGCGGCCAAGGTTATCGCCGCGGGGATAACGATCGAGCCGGGCGTCGTCATCGACGGCAGATGAATGTCGTCGATCTCGCTTAGCCGGACCAGCGCACAATGGGTAGCAAGATCGTCGTGAAGGTCGGACGCGGCTTTGTCCTTCGTGCGCATGCGCGCGCGGAAGGTAAGGAGTGCTTTGCCTTCGGAAGTCTGCGTCGCGGCTATCCAGCCGCCGATGGCGTCGGTGACATGCAGTCGAAGTTTCTCGACAAGCGCCGCATCGGCGATTCCGGTTTGCGCCTGCAAGATATCGGCAAGTTCTTCGATTCCGTTCATGTGATTTCGCTCGTCGGCCAGAGCAATTGCGGGCCGTTTCCGGTGACATGCACCATGGCGGAAGCGATCGCGCCCGCTCCGCCGGCATCGATGAAGCCGGCACGAAGCGAATAGATACCGCCTTCCTCGAGGGCTGTGTCGTCCGCAATCAGAAGCGGGGCCTCATCAAGCGACAATCCGATCGCGCTGCCGCATGTTCGATCGGCAAGCTGGTGGACACGAAGCTCTCCGCGGCCTCCTTCGATGATCTCCCGGAGCCGCCGGACCGATGTGCCGGGTTTCGCTTCGGCCGCCATGGCGCGCACGACGCTTCCCGCTTTGGCCTGCAGTTGGTCGTGTTGCGCAGTGATGCGGACAAAAGCCTCAGCCCAATAGCCGCCGTGGCGCACTGCGACATAAGCCTGGAGCGGATCGGTCGGCGCTGCAATCGGAATATCGAACGGCCGCAAGGTGCGGCCGCCGTCGAGGCTGAACAGGCTGCGCACATCCTGAGCGCCGCGCCGCAACGCGGCGTGCTCGGCAATGAGGATACAATCAGTAACGCATTTGTTTGAATACGCGGCATCGCGGAGCGCGGTGATCGCAACATCGAGCGTGGCGCAAAACTCCCGCAGGATTTGTACTTCACGCGGACTCTTGTGTCTCATGTGCGCCTGCAAAGCGGCATCGCCGTTTTCAATCCGAGCGCCGATGCCGAGCGCCTGATCCAGAGTATGACGAAGGTGGTTGGGCATGGCATCGCCGCCAAGAAGAACGAAGCTCCCATCGGCGAGACCACGCGCCCAATCACTCGTGGACTTTGCTGCATCGCGCAACGGCGCGAGTGCTGAAATGAAAGTCAGCGGCTTGGCCGCCGGCAGCATATTCGGCCCGCCGCCGATCAGCATTCGCGCCTCGCCGCGGCGCGGGATCAGCGCGATGGCGGCTTCGAGCTTCGGCGTGAAATGCGTGAGATAGAGGAGAGCGGCGTGGTCGCGGCTGTCACCATAGACAATCGCGCCGCTGGCACTCTCATGATCGCGCCATAGCGCAGCAAACCGCTCGTCATATTCGCTGCGCGGGGTCTGCCGCGCATCCCAATCGCCGGGGCCGATCAGCAAGGTTGGGTGCATCGTCTGCATGTCAGCGACTTGCGCCCTCTAGAGTGCAATTTCTGCCAAGGCAGCCTGTTGGCGTGTCAAGGCTTGCGCGCCCTGCGGGGTCAGGACCGCAGGCTCTCCGCAAAGCAGATAGCCGGTTTCTGGCAGATATTGGTTCGGGTGGATCATGAAGAGCATGTCGGGTTCGAGCACGATATCGTTGTCGAGCGCCACGTCGCCCGGCTCGATCGAGCCGAAACCTAAGCCGTGGCCGCGGCGGCGGATATGCGGCGGGTGGCAGAATTCGGCATAGCCTTCGGCCTCCAGCACGGTGTTGATGGCGCGACAAATATCGCTCATTTTCGCGCCCGGCTTGGCGGCAGCGAAACCGGCCTGCATCGAATTGACGACGAGATCATACTTCTGCCGCAACAGAGTAGGGGCCTCGCCGAGCACGATTGTGCGGCAGATCTGGGCGAGCTGTCCTTTATAGCTCGGTGTAATTTCGCACACGATAGTGTCACCCGCCTGCATGCGGCGGCCATTCGAGGGTGCTACCGCCTTGTTGTGCGGTCCGGCGCAGAGCAGCACGAAATTATCTTCGGCGCCGAGCGATTTTGAACGCCAGCGCAACTCGGCCGCAAGTTCGTCCTCACTCATGCCGGGGCGAGCGACGTCGAGGAGATGCTGGTAGCCGAGTTCGGCGATGCGGGTCGCCTCGCGGGCATGGGCAAGCTCGATTTCGGTTTTACGCCGCGCCGGCGTGAAGATGATGCGGTCGGCCACCTGCGCCTGCGGAACGAGATCGACGAAGCGCCGTGCGATGCCATAAGGCAGAGCGCCGAGCCCGGCGACGCCCACCGCGGCGCGTGACGCGCCGATGGCTTTCTCCAGGCCCACGATTACATCGTCCGCGGCGATGATCGCGACATCCGGACAAATCTCGCTGGCACGCTCGGCATCCCAGGACGGCGTCACCACGAGGCTTACGGCGCCAGAGCGGTCTAGCAGCGCGATGACGGGGCCGAGCGCCTTGAAGCCAGTCAACACCATGACGGGATCCGGTTTCTCGATGAAATGTCCGCCGTCATGCGAGGCTATCAGGCAATCGAAGGACGACGCCTCCAAACCGGCGCGGATCGCGGCAAGGCGCTGTTCGAATGTCATGACGCGTCGGCTTTCCACACTCAGAATTCGTCGCCGCCGCTGCCGACGGCATCGCCAAGATCGGTGTCTTCAAACAGCCGATCGAGCGGTACGACGGTTTTGATCAAACCCTGCTGGTGACAATATCGCTGCATGGTCTGCAAATTCTTGCGATTGGCGGCCGTCAGCCCGTAAGACCACGGATCCCTGCCGAGCGTCACCTCCTGCTCCTCGACGGCCGTGCGCACAAAGGCGAGCGGCACCATGCGCGGATTGGCGAGCCGCCGGTAAGCGAGCTGCTTCGACTTCTCGAAGGCTTTGACCAGGTTGGTCGCCACCCAGGGATATTTGTCGGCGATCTCGCGCTTGATCGTCGTGACATGCATGATCGGGAAGATGCCGGTGTCCTTGAAATAAGCGAGCTCGACGTCCTTGTAGTTCGGAAACAGGCGACCGATGCGCCGGTCGCCCTCGACGAAGGGCCGCGGCAGCGTCGGCGAGATCATTGCCGGAATGTCGCCGTCGGCAAGCATATCGCTCAGCGCCTTGTCGGCTTTCTTCATCTCGATGCGCAAGCCGGGTAGCGGCGTGAAAGGAATGTCTTCGCTGCGATCGACCAGCCAAGTGATCGAGCGGTGGTCGAGCCCGTAATGCTCATCGAGAATGCCGCGTATCCAGATGCTGGCGGCAGGCTGGAAATTGGTGCCGCCCACTACTTTGCCGTTGAGATCCTTTGCCGACTTTATTCCAGCGGACGTATTGACGAAGACGAAGCCGTGACGAAAGCGGCGGTGCAAGAACACAGGAATAGCGGTCAGTGGTTCGTCCTGGTCGCGGATCATGAAATAGGCGCCGACATTTTCCTCGCAGATGTCGAATTCGTGCTTGCGGCCCATGCGCCAATGGCGCTCGCGCGGCCCCATATCGGATAGGAATATAAGTTCGAGACCATCCGCCTCCACCGCACCCTCTTTGAGGGGGCGGACTATGTCGTAATCGCCGCAGGCGACTGTCAGTCTCAGTTTGCTCATTGCGCTCTCTTGCTCACTCTTAGGTCAGGCGCGCCATCGCCCATAATGTAATTCGGCGCGGCGAACGATTTCGTTGAGGACGACGGCGATCAGCGCCAGCATCGAAACAAGGCCGATCAGTTTTGCCGGTTGGAGATTCTGAGTGAAGATGCTGGTGAAATAGCCGATGCCCGCGGTCGATACATAGAGCTCGGCCAACAGGACGCCGAGTAGCACGCCGGTCATGCCAAGCCGCAGCCCGGCGAAGAACGACGGCACCATATGGGGGAAGATGACATGACGGAGCACTTGCGTACGGCTGGCGCCCATGGAGCGTGCGCTGGTGAGAAGAATCGGATTGATCTTCTGTACGCCGGCGGCCACCGCGATCATGATCGGAAACATGCCATGGCTGACGCCAAAGGCGATCTTGGAAGCGGCGCCGATGCCGAACAGCAGCACGAAGATCGGCAGGATCGTCACCTGGGGCAGGCCATAGAGCAGAAGAATGATCGGCATGAAGCTTTGATGCGCGAACCGGCTCAATCCAACAAAGAGTCCGACGCACGCTCCGATCGCAGCCGACAGCACGAAGCCGACAGCAATTTCGTATAGCGTCAGCCGCAGCGCGGCCGGCACGCCCGGCGTACCGAATAGGCTGCCGAACGACATCAGCACTTGCGAAGGCGGGCTGATAAAGTCGCGATCGAGATAGAAGCGCGCCGAGATCTCCCAGATCATCAGCAGCAGGAGCACGACGCCGAGCCGCGTCACGCCGGGACGCAGGAGCAGCCAGCGCTTCAACGGCGCGTTGCCGGGTAAAGCGCCGAGGACGGGGCGGGGGTCAATACGAGTCACCGCCATCGTCCATAGGCCTCAAGCGTCGAGAGCGCCAGATTTAAGAAAGCGACGATCGCTACGACGAAAACGATGTAGGCGAACATCCGCCCCATCTCCATGTTTTCGGCGAGATTGACAATACGATGGCCGAGGCCGCCGAGCGAAGCGATGGTTTCGCTGCCGATCACCGACAACAGCGCGACGGTAAAGCCCATGCGTAATCCGGCAAGCATCACCGGCAGCGCCGCCGGCAACAGCACATGGCGGAACATCTGAATGTTGTTCGCCCCCATCGATCGCGCCGCGGCCACCAAAGTGCGATCGACGCTGCCGAAGCCGACGACAGTGTTCATCACGATCGGAAAGAAGCTGATGGTAGCGCCGATGGCGATTTTCGATGCCGGGCCAAGACCCCAGATCATGATATAGAGCGGCAGAAACAGGATGATCGGGATTGCGTAGATCGCGGCGAATAGCGGCTCGAACACTTTGATGAAATACGACGAGCGGCTGATAAAATAGCCGATCGATACGCCCAGCACCATTGCGATCAAAAAAGCAAAGGCGAATTCGCTGAGCGTGATGCGAAGATCGCGCACGAATTCGCCGGATCGAATGACGTCGATCAGCTGATGCCAGACATCGACCGGGCTCGGCAGCAGGATGCTGCTCACGCCCCAGAAATTGGTGGCGAGAAACCAGAGTGCCAGCAAGCCGACCAGGAAGGCGGCTTGGATGGCGTGGGAGGCGAGACGGATAGGCAGCGGATCGCGGACGTCGCCATTCATGAGCCGCCTCCGCTCGCCGCTGCGGCTTCGCCGTAGCGCCGACGCGATTGGGCGGTCTCCGACATGGATTTGCGGATCTCGTCGTGCAACAGACCGTAAAGCTGATCGCGTAACGCATGGAATTTTGGCGCGGTCATAAAGGACGGCTTTCGCGGATGCGGCTCGTCGACGGCGATGATTTCCTTGATGCAGCCCGGTCGCGCCGAGAACACGGCGACCCGATCGGCGAGGAACACGGCCTCGCCGAGACTGTGGGTGACAAAAACGATGGTCTTGCGCGAGTACGACAGCAGGACCGAGAGGTCTTCGCCCAGGACCATCCGGGTTTGCTCGTCCAGCGCGCCGAACGGCTCGTCCATCAGGAGGATGCCAGTTTCGAGACTCAAAGCGCGAGCCAGCGCCGCGCGTTGCCGCATGCCGCCGGACAGCTGCCCGGGAAAATGTTCCGCAAAAGCCTCGAGCCCGACCGCTTCCAAAGCGCGGCGCGCGCGCTCGTGTCGCTCCGATTTTGGCACGCCCTGAAACTTCATCCCGAGCACGACGTTCTCGAATACCGTATTCCAGGGAAACAGCGCATTTTCCTGGAACACGTAGGCGAGGTCGCGCGGCATCGGCCCGCGCACTGGCTTGCCAGCGACCGTTACCGTGCCGGTCGACGGTTTCGTCAGTCCGCCAATGACACTAAGCAAAGTCGACTTTCCGCAACCCGACGGTCCGATCAGACAGTGCAATTCGCCGCGCGCGACGTCGAGCGACGTATTCAATAAGGCCTGGACATGACGTGCCTGTCCGGCCTCGCCGAACTGGTGCGAGACGTCGCGGACGCGGATGGCCATTTCGGCGGAATTCATCTGGGAGGGTGGTGCGCTACTTCGGCAGGAACTCTTCGGTATAGAGTGTTTTGACATCCGGCTCGCTGGGCAGCGTGCCGAGTTCGACCCAGGATTTCGACAAAACGTCGAGCGCGGCTGGTGCGAATTTGCCGTTGTCGGAGAACATCGGCATCAGCTCGTCGTAAGTGCGGCTGGTGATGTCGATGTCCTTGCCGGTGACAGCTGCGGCGATCTTTGCGGTTTCGTCCTTATGCGTACGCATGAAGGCAATGGTCTCGAACCAACCTTTGACGAAATTGCGCAGGTCGTTCGGCCGGTTGGCGATGGCTTTGTTGGTCGCGTAGATGACGTGAATGATGAAGTCCTTGATATCGCCGAAGCGCACCAGGATGCGGCCTTCGCCCTTCTTTTCCAGATCGAAGGCATTGCCGATATCCATGATGATGCCGTCGATGTCGCCGCGTTTGAGGGCCGCGATCTGGCCCGGCATGGCGCCCATCGGTTCGATCTCGATGCCCTGCGGTCCCCAGCCTTGGCGCCGCGACGTCTGACTGACCAACCACGCCGTCAACGAGCCGAGCGTCGAGACGCTGACCTTTTTACCTTTGAGATCGGCGGCGGTCTTCGGCCCGTCCGGCCGCACCACGATGGCGAGGAGCAATGGCGCTCCGGCCATCGCGGCGATCGCCTTAACCGGCGATCCCTTGGCAATGAAGGCCATGCCGGGGCCCGAGCCAAGCGCGACATCGATGCTGTCGGCCGCCATGGCCTGCTGGAGCTTAGCATCGCCCGCGAAGGCGGTGCCCTGCACATCGAGGCCGTTCTTCTTGAAGATGCCTTCCTCGATGCCGATGTCGAGTGGCACGAACGAGAAGGCTTCCGGTACCGCCTTGCCGACACGCAGCGGGTCGGCCTTGGCCTGTGCGGGCAGCCAGATCGCGGCGGCAAGAATAACGATGGCGGCTGCGAAAACGTACAACGGCGCCGCAGGCGTGATCAGTTTGCGCATGGCTCCCCCTTAATCCTTCGGTTTTTCATTGTCGCGGCAGCAAGGCCTCGGTCACGAGTTTGCTCATGTCGGGCTCCTGCGGCAACGTATTGGTCTCGACGAAAGAGCGTCGCAGCACGGCGATCGCTTGCGGATCGAAATGGCCGTCGTCGGTGAACATCGGCATCAATTCGTCATAGATTTCGGCAGTGAGGCGGGCGTCGGTGTCCATCACCGGCATTGCGACCTCGACCGTCTCGTCTTTATGGCTGCGCATGAAAGCGATGGTTTCGAACCAGCCTTTCAGAAAGCGCCGCACCTGATCGGGCCGCTCCGCGATCACCTTGTCGGTTGCGAAAATCACATGCGCATGGAAGTGCTTCACCAGATCGCCAAAGCGCAGAATGATGCGTCCGTCGCCGTGATCGGCGTAATTGAGCGCCACCGCGAGATTGACAATGGCCGCATCGAGGGACTTCGATTTGACCGCCGCGACGCGCGCACCGTCGTCGCCGATCGGCACTTGCGTGATGCCGTCGTGCCCCCAGCCCTTTTGCCGCGCCACCTCGTCGGCGATCCAGCTGGTGATTGAGCCGACGGTGGAAATGCCGATCGTGCGGCCTTTGAGATCGTCTACCGAATTGACGCTGCCGTCGTTGCGCACGACGAGCGCGAAGATCAGCGGCGGCCCCGCCATGGCGGCGACACCTTTCACCGGCGAGCCTTTGACGATGAAGGCGAGGCCCGGGCCCGATCCCAGGCCGATATCGATACTATCGGCCGCCATGGCCTGCTGCACCTTGGCGTCACCGCCGAAGCTCGCCACGTCGAGATCGAGGCCGTTGGCCTTGAAGATGCCGGTTTGAGTGCCGACTTCGGTCGGCACGAAGGAGAAAGCGGTCCTCCCGGCTTTGCCAATGCGCAGCGTGTCGGCACCGGCCGTGGCCGGCAACACGAGCGCAGCCAAGGTCAGGCTGATCATGCTATATAATGTCAAGCTGACCAAGCCATGCGGCGTCATCCAAACTGGCCGGCCGAACCACGCGCGCGCCATTGCGACACCATCCCGTCCCGAGTTTCCTGCCCTGCCATCGTCTTATCGCGTTTTAGCTGTCGATGCGTCCGCGCCGGCGGGTTCGGCCCGCTTCTCCTTACGCAAAGCCTCCGTTTCCGCAGCGTCAAGGGTGAAATCGTCGCGCATGACGACGCCGTAAAGATCGCGGGCCGCCTTGCGCGAAATGAACTCCTCGCGCACATCGTCGATGACGACCGCCGGATCGCGCTCGCAGGGATCGCCCCAGCCACCGCCGCCGCCCGTCCGCACGATCGCCGAAGCGCCGACCGGTACCGGCAAACGCGCACCGGCGAGCTGGTGGAATTCGCTTTCCTCCGGCAGCCGCAGCAAATAGCCGCCGGGCTCGCCGGACGTGCCGCCCCACAGGCCCCAGGGCGGGCATTTCGCGCGCCGGGTCTGCTCGAAATTCCAATGGCCTTCGACCAGATTGCGCACCTGCATGTCGATGCCGAGACCGCCGCGATGCTTGCCGGCGCCGCAGGAATCCGTTCGCAGCGCGCGGCTTTCCACCAGCACCGGACATTTAAGCTCGATGCCTTCGATCGAGCCGTTGCGCACGTCGCCCTGACAGACAGAGACCGTGCCGGATTCGCCGTCTTCGGACGGCCGTCCGCCCCAGCCGCCGCCTTCGAGGCTTTGCACGATAAAGCGCCGTCCGGTTTTCGGATTGAGGCCGAAGAACACCACGGCACCGCCGAGGAGGCCGTGGTGACCGGCCGGCACCCGGTCAGGCATCGCTTTTGCCAAAGCGGCGACGATGCAGTCGACCACCGTCGGTACGATTGCGCTCCAGCCCGCCATCGGCGCGGGGAAGCGCGCCATCATGATATTGCCTTCGGGAATGACGACGTCGAGGGCGCGGAACGAGCCTTCATTGACCGGATCGAGCGGCCCGGTCAGCGCCTTGTAGGCGACGCGCGCTCCGGCAAGCGTGCGGGAATTGATGCCCGCTTTGCGTTCGCCCGAGCAGCCGGACAGGTCGATCGTCATCGACGAGTCTTTGATCGTGACCTTGACATGGATCGGCACCGGCTCGCCCTTGCGCATGCCGTCGTCGTCGATCGAGGCCGACGCCTCGTAGACGCCATCTGGAAGCTGCGCCACGACGTTGCGACACTTGCGCTCGGTCTCGTCGAAGATGCGGTCGATCGCAGCGAGCAGCGTCTCCCGACCGTATTTACCGAACAGCTCGTCGAGGCGGCGTGCGGCGAGGCGGCAGGCCGCCATTTGCGATTTCATGTCGCCAAGCGAGGATTCCGGGAAGCGGATGTTGTCCTTGATGACGCGGTAGAGCGTCTCGTCGAGCTCGTCTTTGCGATAGATCTTCAGCTGGTCGAGTTGCATGCCTTCGAGCCAGGGATCGGCGACCTGTGGCCCGGCGCCGAAGCCCGTCGATGTGCCGCCGACGTCGATCCAATGCGCGCGCACCATGGCGAACATCAGGAGCTCGCCGCGGTGGAAATACGGCATGTAGATGACGATGTTGTTGAGATGCTGTCCGGCAACAGCCTGATGATTAGTGATGATGACGTCGCCCGGCGCAAAGCCTTTCTCGCCATAGCGCTTCATGCCGTCGGTGATGATGACACCGAGATCAGCGACGAAGTGCGACACGCCGCCGACATTCTGCGAGATGAGCTGGCCCTTTGGATCAACCAGCGCGGTGCAGAAATCGCGCACTTCGTAGATCATCATGTTGTAAGAGGTGCGCTGCAGATCGGCCGCCATCTCGTTGGCTATGGCCGGCAGCGCATTGCGAACCACTTCCAGTGTTACCGGATCGAGCTTGGTGCTGCGCTTGCCGCCGAACCGCTTTGGCTTGGTAGTCTTGTCGTTTTTCTTTGCGTTCCTTCTGGTCACGGGCTTGCGGCTCATCGGTTGCCTCCCACCGCAATGATCAATTCGCCCGACGGCGCGACGCGGCATTGATCGCCTGCATAAAGAACCGTCGTGGTGCCGTGCTCTTCGATCAGTGCCGGACCGGGAATGCGCGCGCCGGACGGCAAGGTTTCCCGCGCGTAGATGGCGCAAGAGACGGGCTTGGTCGTGTTGCCGAGATAGACGGCACGGCGCCGCGGCGGCGGACGCTTGCCGCCGCGCTTCTTCGGGAAGGTCAGTTTCGGTCGCTTGCCGATAATCGCCACACGAATATTGACCATTTCCACCGGCTCGTCGGGTGAGTGGTGTGCGTAGCGGTGTTCATAGAGCCGGTCGAATGCCGCACGGACGGCGCGGCGATCGCCCTTTTTTAGTTGCGCGATGGTGATCGGCACCGGCAGCGTGAATTCCTGGCCGGTATAGCGCAGGTCGAGATGCACCTGCTGCTCGGCGCCCTTGGCGTGGCGCAGCCCCGCCTGCGCTTCCTTGACCATCTCGTCATGCACGTCGATCAGCTTGTCGAAATCGAGACCGGCGAGATCGGAATAATAGGTGCGGATGAAGTCATGCCGCTCGTCGGCAAGGAGCATGCCGAGCGCCGAGAAGTGCGACGGGAACAGCGGCACAATCACGGTCGGGATGTGCAATTCGCGCGCGATGGCGAGCACGTGCAGCGGGCCGGCGCCACCGGAGGCGAACATGACGAAGTCGCGTGGATCGTAGCCTTTTTCCACCGACACTTCGCGCACACAAAGTGACATCTTGTTGACGGCGATATCGACGATCGCTTGCGCGGCTTCCGCCGTGTTCATGTCGAACGGCTTGGCAATTGCCGTCTCGATGCCGCGCCGCGCGCCGTCGGCGTCGAGCTTCATGGTGCCGCCGAGAAAATTATTGGGATCGAGCCGGCCAAGCACGACATTGGCGTCGGTAATGGTCGGATCGGTGCCGCCGCCGCGATAGCAGATCGGGCCCGGATCGGCGCCTGCGCTTTGCGGGCCCACCTTGAGCGCGCCGATCTCGTCGCGCCACGCGATCGAACCGCCGCCGGCGCCGATCTCGACGACGTCGATCATCGGCACCATGACCGGATGCCCGCTGGCATAGCCACCGACATAATAGCCCGGCGCCATAGTCGGCTCGCCATCGCGGATCAGGCTCGCTTTCGCTGTTGTGCCGCCCATGTCGAACGAGATGACATTGCGGTAGCCGAGCTTCTGCCCGATTTTCGCCGAGGCTATGATGCCGCCGACGGGTCCGGATTCCATCATCGCCACCGGCCGCCCCTGCGCGACCTCCGGCGTCATCACGCCGCCGTTGGAGCGCATGATGGAGAGATCGCCTTTAAAGCCGATACTTTCGAGCTTTGACTTCAAGCCGCGGACATAGCCGCCGACGCGCGGGCCGATATAGGCGTTCACCACCGTCGTCGATATGCGCTCGAATTCGCGATATTCGCGCAAGATTTCGTGCGATAGCGAGAGATAAGCGTCGGGGAGGGCGGCGCGGATAATCTCGCCCGCGGCCCGTTCGTGATCCGGATTGATGTAGGAGTGCAGGAAGCACACCGCGACCGCGTCGACGCCCTCGGCTTTCAGCGTCTGCGCGACACGTTCGACGCTTTGCCGGTCGAGCGGTATGTCGACCGCGCCCGATGCCACGACGCGCTCGGTGACCTCGCGCGTGAGATGCCGTTGCACCAGTGGCCGGTGGCGGTGGAACAGAAGATTGTAAGCCTCGGGCCGGTTGCCGCGGCCGATAATGTAGACATCGCGGGTGCCATTGGTGACGACCAGTGCGGTCTTGGCGCCGGTGCGCTCGATCAACGTGTTGATGGCGGTAGTGGAGCCGTGGATCAGCTCGTCGATGTCGCCCGCCGTAAGGCCGCTCTTGTTCAGGCAGTCGATGATGCCCTGCACCAGATCGTGCGGCGTGGTCAGGCTCTTGGCGTCGAAAAAACGACCCGCCTTGCCGTCGAACCCGACGAGATCGGTAAAGGTGCCACCAATGTCGATTGCAACGGCAATCACACTTCACTCTCCCCGAAGGCGGCTTCTTGTTGTGGTGAGGACAGTGGCGGGAGGACGCTAGCCAAGCAACGGGATTTGCGGCTAAATAGTTATAGCCAGCTGGCTATAACTGCCGGTGCTGGACCAGCGTGGGATTTCTGATGATTTCCGCCAGCGCCCGCCGCCTCAGTGTGTTCAAGAGCGTCGTCGACAGCGGCGGTTTCAACGTTGCGGCCAATCAGCTTGGCATCGCCCAGCCATCTGTCGGCGCGCATATAAAGGCGCTCGAAGCACAGCTCGGCCAGCCGCTGTTTCACCGCAGCCGCGGCAGTCGCCCGCGCCTGACCAAAGCGGGCGAGGCGGTCTATGCCTATGCAGTCGACGTGTTGCAGAGATCGGAAGCCGCTACCAAGACGCTGGCCGATCTCCATTCAGCGGCGACGCACCAGATCACCATTGCCGTGCAGCGCGATATCGCGGCGCATTTTCTCCCGGAACGGCTGACGGCCTTTGCGGCCAAGCATCCCAAGGTCCACGTGATCACCAGGGTCGGTACCGCCGACGAGGTAGTCGACCTCGTGCGCGCGCGCGACGCCATTGTCGGAATGTACCTGGCCTTAAAGCCGGTCTCCGGTACCCGCTGCGACGTTCTCGATCAGGATCGCCTGGTGCTGGTGGCGGCGCCGAAGCATCCCTTGGCTGGCAAGCGTCCGGTGACCGCGCTCGAGCTGGAACGCGCGCGCTTCGTCACCGGTTTGCGCAATTCGCGATTCTTCCGGATGACCGATGCGGCGCTAAAGCACATTGGCGTCACCTCCTACGACATCGCGATGGAAGTGCAGGAATCCAACGCCACGAAGGAAATGGTCCGCCGCGGCAGTGCGATTGCGTGCCTGCCGATCTCGGCGGTCGCTGCTGAGCTCAATGACGGCTCGCTGGTGTCGCTCAACCTGGGCTCGCCTCTGCCGCAGCCGAATTTGTATTGCGGCTACATGACCCCGCTCAATGAGCTCGCGCGCGGCCTGATGAAGTGCCTGCACGTGAAAACAAAGTTGCGCGCTTAAGCACCGCGGCCGCGAAGAAGGCAATTGGCGGAAGGGGTGTCCGCCTACGGCGCATTATATGCCATATATTTCAATTACTTATTGTTGACAACTCGTCACACCCACCAACCATCCCACAAAAACTTCCTGTCGTTTGACGCGCGTTCTGTCCCTCCGGGACCCTTCTTTTTGGGTACTGGCCTCTTTCCATCTCTTTGAACATCACTGGTCCCTTTTGATTTGGGGACTGGTCCCTTTTGAGATGCTTTCACAATCGGTGTTATGAGGGTGATGACGCCGCGAGGAATATATCGGGACCCCCTCGCTTAGGGCCAACATCTTATCCTGCCGCAAATGGATCCCATCGCAGCTAAAGCTCACCACCGTAGAGCTTGTGAGCGAGGGATGGGCAGTAGTGAGTGACGACAGCTCTCGCAGCCACTTACAGAAAAACAAGCCGTTATGGTCGCGGCGGGTTATATGTCCGTCGCCCAACTGACTTATGCGCCAACTCGGCGGGGAAGAGTAGGCCGGCACTTGCTGGGGACATTTTCTTTCGTTGAGTTGGAGGCGGCGTTTTCACACAATTTTGAACGTCGCTGAGTTGAAAGGTGGGTTTGTCGCATAGGTTTCGTGACAGCACTGGCATAATTTGCCTCCCGCATGTCGGGCGTTGGCCGGTGCATCGGGGAGTTCCAAGGACTAGATTTTGTGCGCGTTGAGGGCAGTTCCGTGCCTCGATATTTTTTCAAAATCCAAGTATCTGATGGGGAGTTTGAGGACGATCCTCAAGGCACAAATTTGCCAAACACTGCAGCGGCACTTTCTTATGCGGAGCGGGCGATCAACGAGCTGCGATCTGAAAACGGATTTAATGATCCGGGATTGATGATGATCGTAGAGGACGATGCTCGCCGGACAGTTTTGTCGTTACCCTTTCTTCCCGGATGCGCTTAAAGCGACCAGTGCGAGCGGGGGTAAGAAGCTAAGGCATCCGCCGCTGTTGCCGGCCTGGACGATCAACAAGAAAATATTTCATAAAGTAGGCACCTTGCCGTCCGACGAGCGGACTACCGCAGCCGAGACAAGTTATTTCGCGATCTTTGGTAGCCAGATCTGCTTCTATTTTGACTATGCGATACTTGGCGCCGCATTGCGGACACTGGAACGGTGTGGCTGCTGTGAGCATGTGTGGATTATGCGATAGGACTTTCCGGGCCGCTAGAGGCACTTGAGATTTCGTTCTTTAAGCGTTCCCCGAATTGGTGCAGATTGCGGCGAGGATGAACTTACCCGCGCCGGGCCGACTAACCGGCGGCCAGGGTACTTTCGAGCAAATTCACAAATGCAGTTCGCAGCTTCGCCGATTTGATGACCAAAAAAGCCCGTGCGAGGCGTTAGCCTTCGCGGCTCGCCGGCAGCATATGGGCGGTGGGGTATCTCCGCTTGCCCCGCGCTTTTTGATGGCGATCTGTTGAATAAAACTTCTTGTCGCGGTGTTCTGCAGTTCGAATGAAAAGATTCGAGGAACTACACATTGAGGATCAGATGCGGCTAGCGCTCGAGGCGCTGCGTATGATGACTTCTGGGAACTGCGGCACGATGGAGACATTTGCGAAAGAGAATGGACTGACAGTGCGTGAGCTTTGGCGCGACATATGTGCCAACGAAGGCTTTGACGAATGTGAACCATGGAATGGCTTTCCGGAAGGGCCGACAACGGATAGTTGGAACCCTGCCTCAGGCGGTAATCGCCTGTTGCGGCCTTATTATCAAAAGGTATTTGAGCAGATGCGGGCTCTCGACGACAAGGACCAGCGCTGACGGCATCCTTACCCCGCGGAGTTCGCTTCGGGGGCATTACGTTTCTTATCAGGTGAGCATCGAGATCATCGTTTGAATCTGATCAGACGCTGCGGCTACCAGGCCATCGTGGCTTGTCAGGCCCTGCCCAGCTGCGTGCAGGGTGACTTCGGCCAGGTGTGCCTTTAATCCCGGCGTTACATGGTTCACAGGAACTTGGGTCATCACCGTATCCAGTGCGGAACGCATCGTGTGGATGAGTTCTGGGCTGTAATCAGGCACGATGTTTCTCCCGATCCTGCAGGGGAGGCTCTCTTAGTTCGTTCTCTCCGGCCACTCACGAAGCCGCGACCTCACGCGCAAGTGACACCAACATATCCAAATGTTTATACGACGCGCGGCTTGGTCGGGATGGCGCCCGCTTCGGCCTCTATACTTGTCATACGCGGTGTATAAAATTGTGTGAGGGGCGCATTTGAAGGAGACGATCATGTCTACCGCTAGTCGACTTCTTATTGCCTTTTTCGTCGGGAGTTTTGTGTCTCAAGTGTCAGCCCAGGTAGACACGCAAAAGTCGCCGCCGGGTCCGGCAAATGCCATCAGTGCCCATCGCATGGCGGCACTCAAAAAATGCACTGACGGGAAAAAATTCGCAGGCGACAAATACGTCGCATGCATGACGGCAGAGGGCGAATCTCCGTAGCTCTCGGGTTTGTTCGATGTCCGCGCGGGGCAGGCAAAGTCTTGCCCCGCGTTACTTCAGGCGGTACTCGACCTTTTCCAACATCAGTACCATCTGCGGCGCCGCCCATAACTCCGCCATGTCCGCTTTCTGACTGATCCTGGCCGTTGATTGAGACATTATCAGCGTCGGACGGACCGATGACGGTAGTAACGGCCTCGCGGCGACGAGCAATATGGCCCGAGTACGTCGAGCGCAACAATTAGGTCCGGCGTGAGAAAACAGTCCTGCGGCCAGACGCGCCAAAATGTATATCGGTGGACGGCCCCGAGCTCGGCCGCATTCGCGCTCGCGGCTTCTCGCAGAGGAGGCGCGATCAAAAGCACAATTGCCGTCACGGATGCCGAAAGTGTTTTCATAAATAAAATCCTAGCACAAATTGGTCGCCGGCAGCGGTCTGCTTTAGCGTTGCCTCGACGTGCTGCCATGCCATCTATTTCGAGCCCGGGTCTCTTTCGGCAGATGACCGAGCAACGTCCGCACGTCGGCGAGCGTGATGAAATCTATCACGTCGGGATCGTGAGCGACCGCGACCACTTTGTAGAGGCGGAAGGCGCCATGTGAACAATCCGTGCTGATTGCTATCACCTCGCCGAATACGGTTTGCCAGAGGGCAAGCACGCGTTTATCCACGAAGCAACGGAGTAACAAAAATTGGTATATCGCGCCTTCCTGAAGGCGTCTGGAGTTAAACGGCCGGCGCTGGTACTAGGAAGTGGTGAGTGGCCCGCAACGGAGCGCGTAATTTTCCCGTAAAGAGTGAAGCGGCACCAAACATTTTGTAGCGGTTGTATAACAAAAATTTGTAGCGAACCTGAACGGGCCGCGAATGTCTGGCGAACGGGCAGGGAACCAAGATGTTATCGCCGAGGGGGCGGCATCAGCCCGCAACCGCCCACTCTCCAAGCCGGAAGATTCCATATCCGAGCAGCGCTGCCCAAGTGGTCGTAAGCGCGAAACTAAAAACAAGCGTGCCGATCAGTGAAATGCGATGTAATGCCGATGCTGGTGGTGCCGCACTCATGACGCCCTCCCGTTACCAACCGCAGGAAGGCGCTTTCCTGCGCGGGGGCGATGTGACGGCCGTCACTCAGTGTCGGATTGATCGACTTGCGCTTCTTAGGTACGTCATATGACGTACCGTCCATTGCGGTGCTAGTTTTGTTGCTTGTGCCCTTCCGAAAGGCGTGCCCTTATAATGAGGGACGGAGGCGGAGATGGCCGAGTTCAAGGAAGCACTTGAGCGACTGACTGAGCGGATTGTAGCCGAGAGGCGGCGCATGCAAAGCCACGCGCAGAGGCCCGCGTCGAAACTTCAAAACATATTGGTGGCGCAGCGCCGCGCCCCTGCAGCAACGCATAATGGCTCACGCATGAGCGCCACGTCCAAATAAGCGGGCTCTGTTATTTGCTCGCGATTGTTGATCTCGAATCAGGCATATTATGTGAGGAAAGCGACAAACCTACGGTCGCGATGCGGCCGCGGAAGGGGGCTAACTAACTTTGGAGGCAGGCAGTGCGCGCGATTTTGCTCGTGTTGCTCCCAATTCTCTGTGCCCTCTACTTCATAGATCAATTTGATTACGGCGGCTTTTACACAAACGCCTTTTGGACCCAGGTCAACTCCACGGGTCATCAGTATGAGCAGCAGCTAAAAGATTGGTGGCAACACCGCTAGTCAGATATCGTGCGAAGCGTGCTACACGTATGTGAATCTAACGCCGCGAGGATTCGAGCGCGCAAATGCCGGCAGTAAAACCGACAGGCGCCCCGACGCGCGAGACGCTGCTGGATGTTGTCACGGCGCCGGGGCGTGCCAGGGCGCCGCCCCCGTTGGGCACGAGGGCAGCTGGCGGCGCACAGCATATCTGAAAGTGGGATGCCGAACTAATCAGAAACGCGCCCGTCCCGGGATTCGCACAAGATTTATTTGCTCGCGCTCTAGCGCGTTACAGAATAAAGCCCGAGTACATGACAAGGAGGGCAACGCCGCCAACGACGCTGCCGATCAAAAGCATACCGATGACTTCTTCGAAATCCACCGTTCACCTCAGGCTGTGCTCTGCGAGGGTAAAGTGATTCCGTCCAGAATGGCGAGGCTTGTTACGCCATGCACACAATTCACACGCCGGCTAAGCGTCCATAATCCCAGACCGTCGGCGGTCACCATTCGATATTGTACTGGCTCTGCATGGCGTAGAGCGCCTCGTCGAAGGCTTTGGTCACGGAGGTGGGAGCAATGCCGATATTCGCTGCCCAATTAGGCGTGCCATCTCTTTGTTTGATTTCGAGGCCGGCTTCAACAAAACGCGCGTTGTTGCCAACCGCCTTCGTGGTCCGCTCGATGAGACTCTTACGAACCTCACCAAGGGAAATCTTTTGTCGGGTTGTAGGTCTATCTTTGGTAGAAGCATCCGCAGGCATTTGGGCACCCCATAAGCTACTGCAGAGCGAAAAAGCCCCGGCGGCGTTGCTGGACGCCGGGGCTAGTAGAAATATGGCCAGCCGCTAAAACCAGCCAACCTCACAGTCATCCAAAATAGTTGCGGATAGATTAGCGTTGCGGAACCGGCATGCGGAACTAATCAGAAATTCGCCCCGGCGAGCCGACGTGGGGTCGGCTGACCGGGACTTCTCAGACCGACGCTGGGGGCAATCGGAATGAGCATCGCGGATTATATCATCGCGCCGGCGCCGCTAACCGGTAATCCAGTAGGCGTAAATAGCGTAGATGCCCACCAGAAGGCCCGCGATCATCACCGCATTGGCCGCCGCATCAAGGATCGTCCCGTCGTCTCTCTTCCGGATAAATGCCATATCGTCACCGACATTTAATCGAGCGCGGGCATTTCGCGCAGATGCCCCCTGAAGAGTGTAATCTTGCGGCGGTAGTTCGGCTGTGCGGGATTTACTGCGGGCAGCGGCCGCTGTCTGGACTTGCTGAATAGGTCCGCGCCGGCTCTACCGCACGTATAAGTGAGATCGTCTTCGTCGCAGGTTGCGGCAATAGCCAACCCAATCTCGCTGATATGACTGCGGCGATAGCAGTACATAGCGAGCAGTGCTCGTTTCTCCGGCAACATCTTCGTAATCAACGCAAATAAGCTGGCTTGGTCGAGGCTGACAACATCAGCAAACAATTCGTCCGGGATCGGAAGGTCATCCTGCGTATATTGGTCAGCCAGCATTGTACCTCCGAGAAACGTATCTTCGGTCGATTACAATGCAGACCAAGACTTAACTAACGGTTTACCGTCCAAACGCTCGCCGCGGCGATATGACGGCCGTGAACAACAAAAAAACCCGGCGGGGCATGCCAGGCTTAAGTGGGGACTTCTAGGGTAGTTCAAGTCTAACGGACGCGGATGACACAATCTCTGTGAAGTTTGTGCGACTAGTTCACGTGTAACCGATGCTGCCTGTAACGGTCCACAAGAAAGTGACGTGAGAACGCGGTGTGAACCGTGGCCGGCCGCGGAAGCAGTCGGCGCGCGACAAAGATGGGCGCGTACAGAGTAAACACCGTGTACAGGACTAGGAGAGTGAGGCCACCGACCACGCGCTGCCGATCGGAAGCATGCCGATTACTTCTTCGAAGCCGATAGCTCATCGTGCCGACGCTCTGAATTACGTAGGTGTATTGTGATTTGGTCCCAAATGGCGAGACCGTCTTGCGCCGTGCACTATTCACACGCCAGCGCTAGGTAAGCGCTTACAGGCAAAGGCTTGCCCCGCGTTATTTCAGGCGGTACTCGATCTTTTCCAAGTACCATCTGCAGCGCGATCGATAGCTGTGTACCATCTGCAGCGCGATCGATAGCTGTGCCGTTATTGGGCGACGTAATTGTGCGGATGCACGACGAGGTCGAGCGTTTGCCACTGGCTGTATAGGTCCTGCGGCAGCATGGTGTAGGGCTGGCATTTCTGCAGGCCGCTGACGAAGTTTTGCATCAGCGTCTGTTGTTCCGTTGAAGGATTTGCATCGAGAAGCTCCGGCGCCTGCGCGACCGTGCCGTCGCGATTGAGGAAAACCCGCACCGTGATGCTGATCTTTTCGTTCGGACTGATGCCGTACGGCAGCGCTCCGCACGAAGAGACCAGCTCGCGGAACGTAAGGGTAAAGTCATAGCCGACGAGCGGTAAATCGACCGGGGGCGCCGAAAAGCCGCCGCCGAGCCGTCCACCGGCGAGCGCGAGAAACGCCGCCTTGGTGGCCGCATCGGACGAGTCCGGTGTCTTCTCGGCAGAAGGGGTCGGCAGACCGGACGCCGGCTGCGCCATCGCAACTTTCGCCGCGTCGGCAGTCGGCAGCAGCGGCGCCTTCGCCTGCGTCTCCTGCGGTTTCGGCGGCGCGTTACGTTGCGCCTGATGCTGGTCCTTCGGCTGCGGCGGCGATGGAACCGTTGGTGGCTGCTCGCCCTTCGCGGTCAAGGCCTGCGACTGCGCAGTTTGTTGGGTGCCTGAAGTCCGCAACGTGGACGGCGTGCCGGAATAGCGCGGGATGTCCTTCGGCGTAACGAACTCTACCCGCATAGCATCCGGAGGCACGGTCTCTCGCGGCACGGCCTTTTGTGGGCCCCCCCGTGCGAAGAGCAGAACGACGGCCACCAGGATAGCGACGTGGCAGAGGGCAGAAATGATAAGTCCGTCGCGATCAAAGCGCTGCGTTGCGATCATCAACGATCGTGCCCGAACTGCCCCGTGCGCCATTATAGCTAGCATAGCGGGCGCAGCCGAAGTCTGTCTTCTGTTGACGGCTGGCGAGCTGCCACGTTGACTTTGCCCGCGTCTCCTTCGGCAGATGACCGAGCAGGCCGCGCACGTCGGCGGGCGTGACCAGATCCATGACGGTCGCGATGGTCGGCGGCGGGGGCAGGGGGCGTGACCAGTTCGGGCGGGGCAAGGAACTCCTCCGACTAACGACTTTACGCGTTTCTCCAAATATCCGAAAGTGACTTAGAGCGATACCTGCGCTGGCAGGACCACCTTGGGAGAGGAGCACCAAGTCGGCATAAATCTCTCGGACCCGCTGCAAACATCGGTTATGTCCTTAGATTTAGAAATAAAAGATTGATCAAAGGCGGTGAGCGCTCCGTCGAGGTTGGAGCGGCTCAACCCGGAGTTCATCAAGGCGTCCAACACAATGCGCATTCGAATACGGATCGATCGGAGTATAGGCGAAAGGGCGCAAGCGCTTCTTTGGCGCAGTTCTCGAATTTTTATCTCAAATCGCTTTACGCCGTTCAGAACATGCGACCTGACGTATTGGAAATCGCCCGTAACGATCCACAGGATGATGGGAGTAAATAGTGCGCCAGTGAGGATCAGCTCCAGGCCAAATGAAAACGCAGCAATGTGATCAACGGGCCAGCGCCAAATTTCTCCGTAGTAATTCGCGGTTAATTGAATTCTCTTAACCGGCGTAACCCGAACGCAATTCGTCGCGAGCGCGTCTTCCAAATCGGCGGGAAACCCTCCAAGGCCCATGAGATAAAGCACGTAATGTTCGAAATCGCCTTTTCCGTTTGGATTGGCATATCCTTGGAAGCTGCTGCGCGTGGCTTCACCTAGAACGACTCGTTGATTTGCGACGCGGTCAAGTCGCTGCTCCCACTGGCCTTCGTCTGTCTTAAGTTTGAAAACAGTGGAATACCATTCCGCATATTTCACATGTAGTGCCGCGTCGTGTTCCATCTCAGCATCGGCTGGCCGACCTTTATTGTCGTAGGTGCTGACGAAACGGGGTGAAGGCTGAAGGGAGTCGCGGTCGATTAAGCCATTTCGCCATGCGCGAACCTGTTCAGGGGCGTGATTGTAATAGGCATCAAGCCTGAGTTTGGACTGCAGCACCGCTTTGGCAAAATATGGCAGAGTACAACTCGCGGAAGATTCCCAAATCTCGGAAGTCTCCACGGCCGGGACGCTTGAAGTTTTGGCCTCCACCCATTTGTAGCCGCTTTCCGTCGCGCTAAGGTTTTGCGACCAATCGAAAAAAGATACGCCTAGAAAAGCACAACCGAACGCAACGGCGGTCAGACGGATGCGTGAACTCGAAATGCCCACTTGAATGCCCCTCCGCCGCCCACGTTTTGACCAATCTTGGTCAGAATTAAGACAACGCCTGAACTTTTCAGACGAATTAACGCAAATCGGTTAACCCATGGGACCTTCAGCACCTCCGGCTTACACGTGCTGACCCGGCGAAGGCGGACCGCGGCCCGTTGTCATTGAGAAAATTTGAGCAGAAATAACGAAGCTGCCCGGCGTAAATAAAAACGCGCGGCACGGCTTGCCGGCAACGCGAACTGTCGGGGTGAGCAACAGATTACAGTTGTGGGCTGCCTATTCTTTGGACTTGTTGGCGGGGCAGGTATTGCCGGGAGTGCCAATTTTTTTGGAGGTGAGCTGTGCCCGGTCCAGGATTGCGCTGCGCTTACTGCGGCGAACCGCTCGAAGTTTCCGCATACGGTATCTTGGCTTGGCGCGCCGCTGCTTCAATGCCCAAAGTGCAGTCATGATATGCGGCTATTGGGAATTGAGCCGGAGAGCGATACGAGCGACCTTTTGACTTTTGAATGCACTGATTGCGAACATTTCGAAGCGGTCGGCGTTCCGGCTGAATAGGCCGCCTCAGTTGGCGGCATTTTTGATTTCCTATCGGCTGGATTTCACTCTCTCAGCCACCCATGTGACTCGCCATCATGAGCGCGAAACCCATCGTCTGAGAGTCCGCGGGATTTCGCTCATTGGCAGTGACGATATGGCTACGGTGTGCACGCGCCGTCGAAGACGTGGCAATATCGGCCGGATCGACAAAGCGCATGACGGCGCAAGTTATTCTCCGCGCGGCATACACAGATTGTTTTGACCAACCCTTGAGCGCAGGTAGGAAAATGCGCATGACTGAGCGAAAGTACTTTGGAGTGTCATCGAATGAGCCGATCCATTGAGCAGTGAAGCCAGGAACAGGCCTAAGGCAAATTTCCTCGACATTAATGTTCCTCCCGATGTCTGCTATTGTTTTGAGCTAGCTCAACACCGCGATTGTATCACAGCATGGGCTTAAATCATCGCAAAATAGGGACGAGCGTCGTCGCGAGGCCGAGAAGCAGCAGGCCGGCTTTGTCTTGGTGCAGTTATGTCCGGTAGCGTACGTTCGGAATAATGGGGGTTCGGGTGCCGTGTTTAAGGGCCGCTCAGTTGGCGGCCTCCTTTCATTTTAACGCCAATCAGCGGCTCCATTCTGTCTTCTGAGTAGCCATCTAACTCGTGGCATGAGCGGCGAGCCCCATTATCTTAGCCGGCGGAACTTGGTCTATTGGCAGTCACGCCCACAGCACAAATTGACGTCGCCACTCGCCGCGGACTTTTCCACTCGGCCCGCACGTACTGCCACGTATCCCGAACCCGCGTCTCTTTCGGCTGATGCTCGAGCAGCGTGCGCACGTCGGCGAGCGTGGCCAGATCCATGATGGTTGGAATTGTGAGCCCGGGGCGGGGCGCGACCAGTTCGGGCGAGGCAAGTGTCGCTCCCTGACACAAAGCGGCGTCGACCGCCGGCCGTGGCTCGCCTAGCGCTTACTCATTCACCAGCATCTGCACTTTGCCGGTGTGCGAGAGCTTGATAGCGCGGGCGGCCGCGGGTGACAGGTCAATGTCACGATGGCGAACCCACGGGCCGCGGTCGTTGATCGTCACGAT
>CAVVCW010000024.1:0-113395 GCA_963746715.1 uncultured Alphaproteobacteria bacterium
CGGCTCCGCCGTCGCCGACACTTCGGCGATCGGTTCGTGATCATCCTGCAAAATGAGCAAAGCGGCTATCCGCGGGTCTTTGCCACCAATGTCACGATCACCGCTTCGGTGCAGGCGCTGCTCGTGCCGCCCAGCCACATGCCGAAATCTGATCCGCTCGCGACCGGCGGCACGATCTCGATCATCTCTCTGTTCATGGCCGGCGTGGTGCCGGGGCTCCTGCTTGGCTTCGCGATCGTCGTTCTTCTTGCCTCGTCATCGCCTATCGCGACGGCCATCCGGCGGGGCACGGCCGCGGTACCGTGCCGGCGCGCGAGGCCGTCAAGATCACCATCGACGCGGCCTGGGGCCTGATCACACTGGTCATCATTATGGGCGGCATCCTCGGCGGCGTGTTCACCGCGATCGAAGCCGGGCGCGGTGGCCTGCGTCTGGGCGTTCCTGGTGACGATGTTCGTCTATCGCGACTATCGCTGGCGCGATCTGCCGGCGCTCGTGGCCGACCCCCGGCTGCCTCCTGCACCGTCGCCATGGTGCTCGACCTTGATCGCATGCGCCTCGAGCGTCGGTTACGTGATGGCGCTGACGCAAATGCTGGCACGATCACGGCGGCCTTCCAGACCATATCGAGCAAAGAATGTCAACCTGTTTTTGATCAACATCATGTTGCTCACTCGGTCGTCTGGTCGACATGGCGCCGTTGATTTTGATCTGCACGCCAATTTTGTTGCCGGTGATGATCAATTTCGGCGTCAGCCCGGTCCATTTCGGCATCATCATGATGCTCAATCTCGGCATCGGGCCGTGTCATCCCCCGGTCGGCTGATTCTCTTTGTCGGCTGTGCCGTGGTAAGGTCAGGATCGAGCAGGCGACGCGAAAATCTGGCCGTTCTACGCGGTGATGCTGGTGGTCCTAATGCTGGTGACTTACATTCCGGTGATTTCGCTCCTGCTGCCGCAACTGCTCGTCGGCGAGCATCTATCCTTCATAAATTTCAACAAACTGATCGCCGCCGGCTGCGCTTTGTCTGTTGCGCCGCGATGCCGGGCGGACACCACGTCGCAGATAGCGTCCCGGATACCACCAAAGGCGCTCTAGCCGGGTACCCGCGATGAGAGTATGTTCTCTTACGCGCCGCCAAATTCAGAAAAAAAACAGGCGTACACCGGAGGAAACGATGACAGAAATCACGTCTGCTCGACCACGCACGTCCAAATCGGCGCAGCCTCCTCAAGAGCGCAGCGCTCGGTTCCGTAGCCGCCCTCGCCGCCCCTTACGTCAAAGACAGTTTTGCCGCCGGCTCGCTCTCGCTCGGCTGCTGGGACCATTGGGTGCCCGGCGCCAACAAGGCGCTGATCAAACTTTGCGATGAATGGGGCGCGAAAAACAATTGCGACGTGCACATCGATTTCATCACGTCGCAAGGCGAAAAGGACAAACTCACCGCCGCGGCCGAAGCGCAAGCCGGCACCGGCCACGACATCATGTCGCATCGCGACTGGAATATCCGTATTCATCAGAACAGCCTTGAGCCGCTCGACGACGTCGTCGATGGACTGGTCAAACAATATGGCCCGATCAGCCCGGTCGCCGAATATCTCGCCAAGATCAAGGGCACCTGGCGCGGTGTGCCGACCACGATCGGCAGCCAGGTGAAGCCGTGCTGCTCGCGTTTTGACCTTTATAAGGAGCATGCCGGGATCGACATCCTCGAAATGTTTCCCGCCGACGAAAAGAAATGCGACAAGGCCAAGGTCGCCGCGTGGAACTGGGATGCCTACGTGACCTCGGCGCAGAAGCTGTTCAAGGCCGGTTTCCCGGTTGGTCTGCCGATGGGCCAGACTTCCGACGCGGTCGATTGGGTTGGCGGGCTGTTCAACGCCTATGGCGTAGTGATGGTCGACGCCAAGGACAACATCAAGATCAATTCCGACCAGACCCGGCAGGCGATGGAAATCGCCCGCAAGATCATGGAGGTGTCCGCCCGAGGTTTACGCCTGGGACGACGCCGGCAACAATCGCTGGCTGATTTCCGGCAAGGGTTCGGGCATCATGAATCCGCCGAGCGCATGGGCGGTCGCCAAGCGCGACAACCCGAAGGTGGCGCAGAAGTGCTGGACGCATCCAGTGCCGAAGGGTCCGAAGGGCCGCTTCGTCGGGCAGCTGCCGCAGTTCTACGGGCTGTGGAAGTTCTCCAAGAACAAGACGGCGGCAAAGGAGCTGCTCACCTACATCTCGCAAAAGGATTCGGTCGCACAACTGGTTGAGGCGTCGTTCGGCTACGACCTGCCGTCGTTCAAGAGCATGTACGACCTCGCTACCTGGAAGACTGTCGGACCGCCGGTCGGCACCGTCTACGGCTATCCGCCGCGCGGCGACGAGCAGACGTCGATCGCTGGTGCGCCGGCGCGTTCGGAAGTCGGCGCGCAGATCTACAATCAGGCGATCAATACCGTGATGATCGCCAAGTTCACGCAAGGCAAAGAAAAACTCGACGACGTCATCAAGTGGGCCGAGAAGGAACTGGAAGGAACCTTGCGCGCCTGAGCGCATTCCAGACTGTGAAGACAAGCATGCCGGCCAAATTGGCCGGCATGCAGAGCATGACCGGAAAAGTGGGAGACCGGTTTTCCGAAGAGATCATGCGCGGTTGAAATGCCCAGTGCCAGAAATTTGGAATGCGGAAATGCAACGCTAATTGCACGCTAATTCCGGGGGCCGGTCCGTAAGATCGGTAAGGCAGAAATGGCAGATACCGTCCAGACATGGCCGCCGACGTCGCCAAGCCTAGTAAGGCCAAGGCTGCAAATCGGCTTGCAATCGCCCGCTTTGCGCAATCTGAGACTTTTCCTGCGCCGCCGCTCGACCATCGCCTTTTTGATGTGTTTGCCGTTGATGATCATCATCGTCTCGCTGGTGGTCTATCCGGCGTTTTATTCGATCTATCTGTCGATGTTGAACAAGGCGCAGACGCGCTTTATCGGGCTCGGCAATTTCAGCTTCCTGTTGTCGCGCGACGTGTTCCGCATGGTGATGGAACAGACGGCGATTTTCGCGCTCAGCGCGGTGTTCTTCAAAGCGCTGATCGGGCTCATCACCGCGCATCTCATCAACAATCTGCCCGCCAAGGGCCAGCGCAAATGGCGCGGCATGCTACTGGTGCCGTGGGTCATACCTCTGGCACTATCGTCGCTCGGCTGGTGGTGGCTGTTCGATCCCACCCACTCCGCCTTCAATTATGTCCTCTCCAGCCTGGGTTTCAATGAAGTCGGATGGCTAAGCGATCCTTATTGGGCGCGCTTTTCCGTGATCCTCGTCAACGTCTGGTACGGCGCACCGTTCTTCCTGATCATGTATCTCGCAGCGCTTAAATCGGTGCCGGAACAGCTCTATGAGGCGGCCTCCATCGACGGCGCCAATGCCTGGCAAAAATTTCGCCACATCACGCTGCCGATGATGCGCAATATCATCTCCATCACCGTGCTGTTTTCGTTGATTGTGACCTTCGCCAACTTCGACATCGTGCAGATCATGACCGCGGGCGGCCCGCGCAACATGACGCATGTCTTCGCGACCTACGCCTTCATGCTCGGCATCCGCTCCGGCGATTTGCCGCTCGGCGCCGCAACCTCGTTGTTCATGTTCCCGATCCTTGCGATCGCTGCGATCTTCATCCTGCGCGGGGTCCGCAAGCGCGGCAGGGAGATCGGATGAGCACGGCAGCACTTGCCCCACGCGCCGCAGGCGCCCGTCAAGGTTCCAGCATCCGATCGAGCCTGAGCCGCAACCGGCGCTGGGCGCTGATTCTGTCCTATGTGTTTCTGGTCCTGTTCGCGATCTTCTTTTTAATCCCGCCTTACTACATGATCGTCACCGCGTTCAAGAGCGACGCCGAGGTGGCGCGCATGGCCACCAATCCGTGGATCATCGCCGACGGCATCACGCTCGATCAGTTCAGGATCCTGCTCACCCAGACCGATTTCCTGGTCTTCTTCAAGAACACCATCGTCGTGACGCTGTGCACAGTCGCGATCACGATGGTGGTCAGCGTGTTCGCCGCCTTCTCGCTCGGCCGGATGAAATTTTGGGGGTCGAGCATTCTGGCAACGGGCATCTTTCTGACCTATCTGGTGCCCGATACGCTGCTGTTCATTCCGCTGTTTCAGATCGTCAAGGCGGTCGGCCTGCTCAATTCCTATTGGGGCATGGTGCTCGTCTACCCGACGCTCACCGTGCCATTCTGCACCTGGATCATGATCGGCTATTTCCAGTCGATCCCGAAAGAACTCGACGAAGCGGCGCTGATCGACGGCGCCGGCCATCTGCAGATGCTCACCAAGATTTTCATCCCGGTGGCGCTGCCGGGCATCATCGCGGCGATGATCTTCGCTTTCACGGTGTCGTGGGCGGCCTTCGTCTATCCGATGACGTTCCTCTATTCGGCGGACCAGCAGGTGCTCACCGTCGGCACGGTGACGAGCCTGATCCGCGGCGACGTCTACAAATGGGGCATGCTGATGGCTGGCGCGCTGATGGCGGCCGCTCCTCCGCTCGTGATCTACGCGTTCCTAATGGATTATTACATCGCGGGCCTGACGGCAGGCGCCACCAAGGGCTGATCCCCAGCCGACAAGAGGTTTGAGCAAATGGCCGAAGTCGCGTTGCGTAACGTGGTCAAGCGTTTCGACAATATCGAGGCGGTGCGCAGCATCAATCTCGACATTCCCGACAACGAATTCGTCGTGCTGGTCGGCCCTTCGGGCTGCGGCAAGTCGACGACGCTGCGCATGATCGCGGGCCTCGAAGAACTAACCTCCGGCGACATCTTTATCGGCGGCGAAATCGTCAACGACCTGCCGCCCAAGGATCGCGACATTGCGATGGTGTTCCAGAACTACGCGCTCTATCCGCATATGAGCGTGTTCGAGAACATGTCGTTCGGGCTCAAGCTGCGGAAGTTCCCCAAGGCCGAGATCAAGAAACGCGTCGACAATGCCGCGCGTATTCTCGACATCACCGAGCTTCTGGACCGCAAGCCGAAGGCTTTGTCCGGCGGCCAGCGCCAGCGCGTGGCGATGGGCCGCGCCATCGTGCGCAATCCAAAAGTCTTCCTGTTCGACGAACCGCTGTCGAATCTCGACGCCAAGCTGCGCGTGCAAATGCGAACCGAGATCAAGCGCGTCCATCAGTTGGTCAAGACCACGACCGTCTATGTCACCCACGATCAGGTCGAGGCGATGACGCTCGCCGACCGGGTCGTGGTCATGAACGGCGGCCTGATCGAGCAGATCGCCAGCCCGCAGGATCTCTACCACCATCCCAAGACCCGCTTCGTCGCCGGCTTCATCGGCTCGCCGGCGATGAATTTCATCCGCTGCCATGTCGAGCAGAACGGCGTCGGCCTGCGCGCCAGGCTATCCGACCGCATTTCGCTGCCGATCCCGCAGGCGCAAACCTCGCGCTTCCAGGGGTTGACCGGCAAGGAGCTGATCTTCGGGCTGCGGCCGGAGCACATCACCGAGCCGCGGCGCACCGATTGCGATCAGGACTGCCAGTTCGACACGGCGCTCGATGTCGTCGAGCCGATGGGCATGGAAACCATGGTCTATTTCTCCATCGACGGCCAGGAAATCTGCGGCCGCGTCGATCCCGAGAGCGCCAAAGGACCCGGCAAGTCCATGCTGCTTCACGCCGACATGAGCCACATGCACCTGATCGATCCGCAGAGCGGCGCGGTGCTGTAAACTCCGATGATTTTTTGCTTCATCGGCGCGCTAAGGTCCGACCAAAGGAGGCGTCCTCTTCGACTTGACGGCAGGCACTAGATCGGCAAATCGGCGCCGGGCCTGTCGCCTATGGGCCACAAGCAGACGTTCCTGCGGCGATTTGACACCAAAGAAGCCGCCAATTGAGATAGCCGTCTCTTGAGCCCGCGCATGGCGGGTCGATTGGAGCAAGTTCCGCCGTCCGGTCGGGCTACGGCCCCTATCTCAGGAGGCCGAAGTTTGTTAGGAATCGTTTGGAGCGACCGCCACCCGGGGCACGTGGGGATCCGGCGGGACCGTACCCAACATTAGAAGTCGCAATAGGCATGGTCTTTATCGGGCCATGCAAGAGGGCTCATGTCGTCACCGCGTTCGTGTAATGTCCTGATGATTTACCCGCGTTTTGGGGCGGGGACATTTTGGAATTTCGGGGCGGCCTGCGAGCTGTTCGGGGCAAAATACCCGACAGCGCCTCTCGGCCTGATCACGGTCGCGGCGCTGTTGCCGCCTGAGTGGACCGTCCGGCTCATCGACCGCAACGCCGAGACTTTAACCGACGACGACTTGGACTGGGCCGACCTGGTCATGACCGGCGGCATGCTGCCGCAATATTTCGATACCATCGAAATCATCGATCTGTGCCGGGCGCGCGGCAAGGTGGTGGTGGTCGGCGGCCCGGGCGTGACCTCCGTTCCCGAGCTTTACAGCAACGCACATTTCCAGGTCATCGGCGAAGCCGAAGGCATTATCGACAAGTTCATCGCGGCGTGGGAGGCGGGCGCGCGCGAAGGCGTCTTCGAAGCCGAAAAGTTCAAGATCGATGTGACGAAGAGCCCGGTGCCCCGCTTCGATCTCTTGAAGGTCGAGCATTACCTATACATCGGCGTGCAATTCTCCCGCGGCTGTCCGTTCACTTGCGAGTTCTGCGACATTATCGAACTCTACGGCCGGGTGCCGCGCGCCAAGACCATCCCGCAAATGCTGCGTGAGCTGCAGACGCTGTACGATCTCGGCTACCGCGGTCATGTCGACTTCGTTGACGACAACCTCATCGGCAACAAGAAGGCGGTCAAGGAATTCCTGCCGCAGCTCAAGACTTGGCTGGGCCAACACGACTACGCGTTCGAGTTCACCACCGAGGCATCCCTCAACCTTGCCGACGATGCCGATCTTCTGCGGCTGTTGAACGAAGCCAATTTCATCGGCGTGTTCATGGGCATCGAGAGCCCGGACACCGCCACCCTCGTGGCGATGCGCAAAAAACAGAATACGCGGCGCAACATTGCCGAGAGCATCCATACGATTTACGCCGCCGGGCTCTATGTCACGGCGGGGTTCATCATCGGCTTCGACAGCGAGCAGGGATCGGTTGCCGACGGCATTGTCGAACTGATCGAAGAAGCCGCCATTCCGGTCGCGATGGTGGGCCTATTATATGCTTTGCCGAATACTCAGCTCACGCGCCGGCTCGCCAAAGAAGGCCGTTTGCATCCGGATCTTTTGTTGGATCCCGCCGCAGGCATGGATCAGTGTACGCAAGGCTTGAACTTCGACACCTTGCGGCCGCGGCGCGATATTCTGTCCGACTATAAGAACGTCCTGGAGAGGATCTACGATCCGAGTGCCTATGCAAGCCGTCTGCAACGCCTGTCGCGGCTGCTCGGCGCCTCCAATCCAAATCGGCAAAAGCGAGCCAACAATTCCAGAAGCAAGCTCGGCGGGCTTGAAGTTGTCCATCGCGTCGTGTCGAGGCTGCCGGGCGCACAGGACATGTTCAGACAAACGATCGTCGAATGTGCAACGAAGAATCCGCAATGGGCCCGGATCATCGTCCTGCTGACGGCCTGCTATCTGCATCTCGGCCCATTCTCACGGCACGTCATTGCGCAGATCGAGCAGCAGATTGATGGGTCGCAGGATATCGGCCAGGTTCTAAACGCACCGGTCGAGCCGCCCGATGTTGCCATCAGCGCCTGACCAACATTGGTTGCTTGAACCGCCTGGTACTTTTTGATCAGCGCCTTTGCTGGCTTTGCCGTTCCTGCAAAGCACAGTTCCGCGTACGCGAGGCAGCTGAAGGCGCGTCGCTTGAGCGCGCCTCTCAGAGCCAACCCGCCAGCGGCGTCACATCATCCCTATGGGCCTCGTACTCGGCTGTCTCACCAAGGTCTGAGTTCGTCCATCGAAGGATGACATAATCACCTCGAAGCCTCGTCACGACGCCTATGCGATTTTGACCGCTGCGCCGGACGGACACCTTCATTCCCAGCTCGATGCTTGCCTTGTCGTTGCCGTCGTTCATGGTCGCCGTTACGCATCTTGCCAAAGGGGTATGAGCGGGTTTGCCGCGTTATTCCCGTAGCGTTTGCGCCACTATAATGGCCGGCTGTCGCCATATGCTCAAGATGTGGCTCGGGGTTCGATCGGTCTCTTTTCGACCTGATGGACAGCGTTGGAGCTGCCGGTCCCGCAAGACGGGTTTTATCGGCTTGACGCCGGCATGGTCGACTTCGTCGAAGGCGTTTAACCGAACAATCTTGAGAAAAGGTAGCACAGCGCCGCCATGAGCGCCGCGGCCGGGAGCGTAATGATCCAGGCGATCAGGATATTGCCGGCAATGTTCCAGCGGACAGCGGAAACTTTCCGTGCGGCGCCAACTCCGATGATAGCTCCCGTCACGGTATGCGTTGTCGAAACGGGTATCCCCAGATAAGTCGCTGCAAATAGCATGATGGCGCCGCCCGCGGAGGCACAGCATCCCTGTACTGGGGTCATACGGGTAATCTTGGACCCGACCGTCCGTACGATCCGCCAGCCGCCGATAAGCGTGCCAAGCGCCATGGCGGCCTGACACGTGATCACCACCCAGAATGGTACGTAGAAATCGCCGGCGAGATGACCTTGCGAGAACAACAGCACGGCGATGATGCCCATGGTCTTCTGCGCATCATTGCCCCCGTGACCAAGCGAAATAAGCGACGCGGCACCGAATTGCAGCCATTGGAATGTCGGCTCGACTGTGCGCGGGTTGGCACGCACGAACGTCCATGACACCACCAGCACCAACAGCAACGCGAGAAAAAAACCCAGCAGGGGCGACAGGACAATGAAGGCGCCAGTCGTCAGCAGGCCCGGCCATACGATGGAACTGAGTCCGGCTTTAGCAACGCCCGCACCCACCAACCCGCCGATCAGCGCGTGGGAGCTGCTCGACGGAATACCGGCCCACCAGGTGATCAGATTCCAGGAAATTGCGCCCATCAAAGCGCCGAAGATCACGTGAGCGTCCATGACATCGGCGGAAATGATGCCCACGCCGATCGTCCGCGCCACGTGAACACCGAAGACCAGGAACGCCACGAAATTAAAAAACGCCGCCCAAATGACGGCGTAACGCGGCCGCAACATGCGCGTCGAGACCAGCGTAGCTATCGAATTCGCGGTATCGTGCAGGCCGTTGAGAAAATCGAATGCGAGCGCGACCGCGATCAAGCCGATCAAGAGAGGCAGGCTGAGCTCGACCGTCATGGCGCGATTTGCATCACAGCTGATCGACCACGATCGAATTTATCTCGTTCGCCACATCTTCGAAGCGATCGACAACTTTTTCCAGATGATCGTAGAGTTCGGAGCCAACAACAAACTTCATCGCGCTGCCTTGATTGTTCTCCGGACGGTTCGCAAGAAACAGCGCTTTCAGCCCCCGATTATAGATATCGTCCGCCGCTTCCTCGGTGGTAATGATTTGTGTTGTAAGCGCGTTTAGACGGGCGGCGTTGCCGCCAATTGAACTGAGCAAAGGCACGGCTTCCAGCACCAATTTCGAGCACTGAAGAATTATTTCACTCATCTGCTGCATCTGCGGCTCGAAGGCATGGACTTCAAACAAGACAATCGTCTTTGCCGTCTTGTTCATCTGGTCAATGGCGTCGTCCATTGAGGAAATGAGATCCTGAATATCTGTTCTGTCGAATGGAGTGATGAAAGTGCGGCGGACAGCGAGGAGCACTTCGCGTGTTACGTCGTCGGCTTCGGCCTCACGTTGAAAAACCTGTTTGCAGTAGGCCTCAATCGTTTCGCCGCCCTGAAGCAATCCGCGCAGTGCCTCGGCCCCGGCGACGACAATCGCCGCGTGTTTCTCGAAGAGCTTGAAGAAGCGCTCTTCCTTGGGCATGAGCGATTGAAACCAGCCGAGCATCGTAGGTCTCTGTTGACGATGGGAGAATCCGAGTTTGGGCCTTCAGAGTTAGCACCCGCCGCCGCGGCCTGCATCCCGGTTGTCCAGATTGACACAGCAATCCACCGGGCAATGGGGGTCTGAATTCGGACCCACCTCGAAAGAACCCTCGACAGCGGCCGTTGGAGCGTAGCTTTGGCCTCAATTCGGCGCTTTGCCGGCTGGAAACTCGATGGCGTCCAATATCCGCCTTGGGTCAAAAGCGGACATCAACTCGCGCCAACGTAACGGCCGCCAATAATGGCAAAATAGACATCCCCTGCGCGCCTGACCCTGCGCGCCTGAAAGCTATTCCGCAGCTTGCGACGTCAGTTGTGGTGCATCCTCGCGATCATCCCGCAAGCTTGACCCGCAAACAAAAACCGCCGGGGCGTTGCCGCCCCGGCGATGTCGTTTAATCAAGTGCCTCGCTTATTCGGCGGGCACTATGGTCGCATCGTATTCGGCGGAAATATCCTTGCCGGTATAGTCCGGCATCAGCGCCGCCGAAACCAGGCTGACCAGCGCACACGCCGCGATATAGATCGCGATCGCGTAGCCGGTGTGATAGGCCGCAAACAGCGCCGTCGCGATGAGCGGCGCGGGGCCGCCGGCGATGAGCGAGGCGAGCTGATAGCCGAGCGAGGCGCCGCTGTAGCGCAGCCGCGGCGTGAACAATTCCGCGATCAGCGCCGCCTGCGGCCCGTACTGCATATCGTGCGGGATCAGCGACAGCACGATGGCGATGAACACCGCCGACGGGATCGCCGTGTCGACCATGCCGAAATACAGGAACCCGAACAGGCCCATGGTCACGACGCCGATCAGGTACATGTTCTTGCGGCCGATCTTATCGGAGATATGGCCGCACAGCGGGATGGTGACGAAGGAAACGCAGGCCGCCACCATCACGGCCCCAAGAATGAGGTTCCGCGACATGTGCAGCGTGCCGACCGCGTAGGCGAAAATGAACGCCGTGAAGATATAGAACGGCGCCTGTTCGGACATCCGCAGCAGCGCCGAAAGGATGATCTCTTTCGGCTGCTTCTTGATCACCTCGAGGATCGGGGCCTTCTCGATCTTTTTCGTGTCCAAGAGCTTCTGGAACACCGGCGTCTCCAGGATGCCAAGCCGGATCCATAGGCCAATGCCAACAAGGATGATCGAAAGCGCAAAAGGAATGCGCCATCCCCAAACCAGGAATTGGTCACCGGACCATGAGCTGAATATGGCCACCGCTAGAGTTGACAGAAGCAATCCGCAAGGGACGCCGAATTGCGGCCACGACGCCACGAGACCGCGCTGGCTGTGCGTGCGCGACCATTCCATCGACAGGAGGATGGAGCCGCCCCACTCGCCACCAACTCCGATGCCCTGGACGGCCCGCAGCACTGTCAGGAGAACCGCGCCCCAGATGCCGATCAATTCGTAGGTCGGCACGAAGGCAATGGCGAAGGTCGCCAGCCCCATACACAGCAGCGTGGCAATCAGGGTCGCCTTGCGGCCGATGCGATCACCGTAATGGCCGAAAATCGCAGCGCCAATCGGGCGGCCGACGAAGCCGATGAAATAGGTTCCGAAGGCGAGCAGCGTCGCCGACAACGGATCTTGATTCGGAAAGAACAGCTTGCCGAAAACCAGGCCGGCCGCCGTGCCATACAGAAAGAAGTCGTACCACTCGATCGCAGTGCCGATCGTGGACGCGATCACGGCCTTGCGCAGTTGCGCACTATGTTCCGCGTCGGGCAGCGCCGCGGTCGTTGCAGCAGCCATTGCCATGGCGTTTTTCTCCCCAATTGCTCTTATCCAACGGGACGAACTCTTCCGGCTCGCCTCCTGAAACCGACAATACACGCACCGGCGGAGCACTGGCTATAGGCCTATGGTCGCGCCGTTAATAAGTGCGTGGCGGTTTTTTGGTGCAGTGCAACGAAAAACGGGCGTGGTGATGCGCCCGTTTGCAACAGATAGACCTCAGGAAAAAGCCGGAGAAACAGGCCCTACTCGCTGGGCTTGTTGGAGGCCAATACGGTAACCGGCGTCGCGCGGTAAAGGTCGGGGAACAGCCGCTTGAGGTTGTCCACTTTCGGGGCATCGTTGAAAACGATGTACGGATAGTTCGGGTGGGTCACCGCGAAGTCCTGGTGATAATCCTCGGCCGGATAGAATCCCGTCAGCGGCTCGAGCTTGGTCACGATCGGATCGCCGAACAGCTTGGTCTTGTCGAGCTGGGCGATATAGGCGGCCGCAACCTGCTTCTGCTCGTCATTGGCGTAGAAGATCGCCGACCGATATTGGGTGCCGGAATCCGGACCCTGATAGTTCAGCTCGGTCGGGTTATGGGCGACGGAGAAATAGATCCGCAGGATTTTGCCGAGCGAGATCTGCTGCGGATCGAAGGTCACCTCTTCCAACTCGGCGTGCCC
Source organism: uncultured Alphaproteobacteria bacterium (assembly GCA_963746715.1). Taxonomy (GTDB): domain Bacteria; phylum Pseudomonadota; class Alphaproteobacteria; order Rhizobiales; family Xanthobacteraceae; genus BOG-931. The sequence continues at coordinate 12,409 of CAVVCW010000024.1, forward strand.
GGTGCGGCCGGTGCCGACATCCTCGTAATGCGCGGTCTCTTTTTTGCCGCCGGCATAGCCCGACACCGCCTGCGTCACGCCCTTGGTATGGGCAAACACGGCCTGCACGCCCCAGAAGCAGCCGCCGGCCAATACGACGGTCTGCAAGCCTGAACCGGCCGGCAAAGTCTGGTCGAGCGCAGGCGCCGGGATTTCAACCGCCGGCTCCGCCGCATTCACCCGGCTCACGAAGAAGCCGAAGAACGGGATCAGCATCAGCGCGCCGAGAAGCGGCGCGGCCAGTAAACCGAAGCGGCGACCGGTCTTCGCTCGGCACGCGGCTTCACTCTTGGTTTGGGTATTTTTGGCTTGGGTATTTTTCGACTTGGCCATTATCGTCCCCTCAAAAATTCGGAACGCATTTTCTCGCGCTTTATGTATGCGCACGAGGTGCGACGCGCCATGGTGACAACGCCGCGGCGCCCGACCGTTTTACGGCGGTCAGGCCATGCCGGGCCAATCACAATCACCGCCACGGCGGCGCACGCGGCGGTCACGACATCGTGTAAGACCTGATCGTGGAAGACCTGATCGTGCAACACCTGGAGCATGATCGCGAAAAGTGGGCTTCCGGTTTTCGGAAAAGATCATGCGCGATGAAAAATCTGGGCCTTAATCCGGTTCAATTGAATCGAATTAAGGCGCAGCGGCTCGTTACTGCGTGCGCGCGTTGTTGAGCAGCGGGATGTCGCTCACCGCTTTGGGCTGCGGCCGCGATTGCAGATAAGCGTAGATATCGTCGAGTTCGTCGTCGCTCAGCACCGCGGGCCGGAACGGCGGCATGGCGCCGTTGGTCGTGCGCACGAAGGCCTTGAACGCATCGAGCGGCAATTGCGTGCGCGCAATCACCCGGCCGTTGCTGGTCGCAACCGAGCCCTGGCCTTCAAAACCGTGACATTGCCAGCAGCCGTGTGTGGTGAAGGCGATCTTGCCCTTATCGGCATCAGCCGCGACGGCGATGTTTGCCGCCGCAAAACTTGCCGCCGCCGCAACTGCGAGCGCCGCCAGTCTTAGTTTCATCGAACGCGAACTCGAAAAGCGCATTGCCATTCCCCTCACCCTGCCCCTTACCGCGGCTGCGTCACAACATTGACCAGCGCCGGCTGGCCGGTCTTGACCACGGCGACCGCTTCCTTGATCGCGGGTCCAAGATCGGCCGGATCGGTGATCGGCCCCTTCGCCCACCAGCCCATCGATTTCGCCAGCTCATGATACTGAATATCGGGATTCATGATGCTGGTGCCGATCGGCGCCAGGTCATTGCCGATATTGGCAACGCGGTTGCGGAAGTTCGACATGCGTTGGATGTGCATGACCTCCTGGTGATAGCCGCGATTGTTGTGCATCACCGCGAGCAACGGGATCTTGTGGCGCGCCGCGGTCCACAGCACGCCCGGCGCATACATCAAGTCGCCGTCGGACTGGATCGAGACCGAGAACCGGCCTTGATCGCGGTTGCCGAGAGCGGCGCCGATCGAAGCCGGCGCGCCATAGCCCACGCCATAGCCGCCCGACCAGCCGAGCCACCGATAGTGCTTCTCCATCGGCCACAGCCGGTTGGCCCAGTTGCTGGTATTGCCGGAGGTCGAGACCAACGACCAGTCTTCATCCCTGATCTGGGCATAGGTTTCCATCAACAACCGCGCGCTCGAAATCGGCACGGCGTCCCAAGCGATGGCGGCCGCTTCCTTGGTGGCTTGCAGTCCTTTCAAGTGCGCCTGGCGGATGCCGTCGCCGCGCTTGCCGATTGCGTCTTTGCGATCGTTGCCGATGGCGGACTTCACCGCTTCGATCAGTGACGGCAGCGTCGCTTCTGCATCGCCCGGCATCGAAATGTCGATGCTCTGGAATTGTTGGAAGTCCTGGTAGTTCGACTTGGTAAGAAGATCGACGCCGCTGATGCTGATCAGCTTGGTGCCCGGCTTGATCTTGGTGGCGCTGTGGCCCCAGCCGTCATTGCCGTTGTCGACGAAGCCGTTCACCGTGCCCCAATAGTCCGACAATTCCATGCCGATGATGACATCGGCCTGCGGGATCACATTCGCCGGCCGATTGAGATAATGCGTGTTGGGGAAGTTCATGCGGTTGCCCTGGTCGACGACCGGGGCTTGCAGGAGCTCGGCGAGTTGGATCAGAAGATCGACGCCGTTCTGCGTGCGCGCCGCGCGATCGACGACGATCACCGGCCGCTCGGCATTGGCGAGAAGTTTTGCCGCTTCCTTCACCGCGGCGAGATCGCCCTGCGGCGGCGCCGCGGCGAAGAACTTCGGAACGTAGAGCGGCTGGCCGAAATCGCGGACCGGATCGGTCTGCAGCCCGCCGTCGAGCGACATCATCACCGGGCCATAGGGCGGCGTGGTCGCGATCTTGTACATGCGGACAAAGCTTTCCGCGAAATGCTGCGCCGACACCGGCGTGTCGTCCCATTTGGTGTAGTCGCGTACGATCGCATTGATGTCCTGCGCGGAGTGGAAGGTCGGCACCCCCGGCGCGCGGTGCGCGGCGTCCATGTCGTTGCCGCCGAGGATGATGACGGGAACGCGGTCGCACCAGGCATTATAGACGGACATGGTGGCGTGCTGCAGGCCGACCACGCCGTGCACCAAAGTCATCAGCGGCTTGCCGGTCGCCTTGAAGTAGCCGTGGCACATGGCGACGCTCGATTCCTCGTGCATGCAGGTGAGGAATTCCGGCATCGCGTTCTTGCCGTAGTTGATCAGCGATTCATGAATGCCGCGATAGCTCGAAGCCGGATTGGCCGGCAAGTATTTGATGTCGAGCGACTTGATGACGTCGACCATGAAATCCGAACCGGGCGGGCCGCTCTCGGGCGACGCTGCCGGAGCCTGCGGCGTGCCGCTCTCGGCCGCTGCGACATGAGCGTTCGGCGGCAGCGCCGACGGCAAGCGCGCTTGCGGCTGCGCCGCGGTTGCAGTCTCGGCGAGCGCGGCAGTGGCCACGCCGCCGGCTGCGCCGGCGATCGCCGCCGTGGCGAGAAATTTGCGGCGATTAAGTTTTGCAGAGGTCTTTTCGGTCGGCATCATCGTTTCCCCAATTTCCCGCAAAATCTTTTTGCCCGTGCCGGTTTTTTTCCCGGCCGGTGCAGCGTTATCACCTCGATACCATCGCTCAGGTCGCTCTCAAAGCCGGCTTCACCCCATTAAAATCATAGCTTATGTGCGAGACCTCGGGTCTGCGCATAGATGTAAAGCCGGCATAAATCCAGGGGGCGCGCTGGAACCGCACCGCAACGGCGGATTAAACATTTTCGTTAATGGTGTGTCCGATCGGTCTGATGGGGAACGTCCGGACATATGGTGGCCAGTCTCAAACTCACAGGCGCTCTGCCTGCGGGCGCAAAGCCTGCGCGTGCGCCCGTCGAGCCTGATTTAGCGGGAAACCGCGCCCCCTGGCGCAATCCGGCACGCGGCCCCGCCATCGGCCCGGCGCCGACGATCGAGCGGACCGGTGCACGCCCACAGCTCTGCTTCGTTATCGATGGCGATGCGAGCATCCGCCAGTTCTTGTCCCTGGTCTTGCAAGGCAGCAGCATCGACACCGAAGAATTCGCCGATAGCCATACCCTGCGCGCCGCGCTCGCGCAGCGAATGCCGGACATCGTCTTTCTCGACGTCAGACCGGAAGCCAACGAAGCCGCCGAATGCCTGGCGGCGCTCGGCGCCGCGGGCTATCGCGGTCCCGTGCAGCTCACCTTAAGCCGCGGCGTAAAGCACCTCACCCAGATCCAAACCATCGGCCAACAACAACACCTGCACTTGTTGCCGGTATTGATGAAGCCGTTCGAGACGAGTGTCATCGTAAAAATGCTGCAAGATCAAAAACTCGGTCAGCGTCCCGCGCTCGCGGGCCGTGTCGATCTCGGCGAAGCTCTCGCCAAACACTGGATCGAATTCTGGTATCAGCCGAAAATCGATCTCCGCAAGAAACAGCTCGTCGGCGTCGAGGCTTTTGCGCGGGCCCGCCATCCCAAGCACGGCGTGCTGATGCCCGAAGCTTTCATCCCGGCGGCGACCGAGCAAAACCTGATCGCCCTGTCCGAGCTCGCGCTTGGCGAGGCGCTCAAGGCGAGCATCAATTTCTCCAAGCTCGGCGTCAACCTGCGCATGGCGGTGAACATGCCGGTCAATGCGCTGCGGAAAATCGCGCTGGTCGACATCGTGCGGAGCTACCAGCCGCGCTTCGAGCGCTGGCCGGGCCTGCTCATCGACGTCAGCGAAGAACAGGCCGTCAACGATTTCGAACTGGCGCGCGACATCGCCGAGCGGCTCGCGCCGCTCAACGTCAAGCTCGCCATCGACGATTTCGGCCGCGACTATTCCGCGGTGATGCGGCTCACCGAACTGCCCTTTGCCGAACTCAAGCTCGACCGCAGCTTCGTCACCGGCTGTGGCACCGATAGCGCGAGCGCCCCGCTGTGCAAGGCCGCGATCGATATCGCGCACAGTTTCGGCAGCCTTGCGGTCGGCGTCGGCATCGAGCGGGCATCCGATGCGCTCGCACTGGTCAGCATGGGCTGTGATTACGGCCAGGGCTTTCTGCTCGGCCAACCGATGCCGGAAGAACGCTTCGTCGCGCTGTTGCGCCAGCGCGCCGAAAGCGCGCGCACGAGGCGGACCGCTTAGAGCAAGACAGGTTCAGGCCGTATCGGCTTCCCTGCCCCGCGCCATCTCGCTCTGGCGCAAGCTCAGTGCGTCCACGCGCCGCGCCGCGTGTAGGCGAAATTGTCGGAATAGGACATGCGGGAAAACTTGTGCGGCGGGGTCTCGAACACTTCATAGGCGATGCCGTCGCGCTCGCAATAAGCGATGGCTTCTTCCTTGGTGTCGAACTGCAAGCGGATCTGCTGCTTCATGTCGCCAGAACTGGTCCAGCCCATCAGCGGATCGATCACCGGGGCCTGTTCCGGCGCGTAATCGAGCACCCATTCCTTGGTCTTGGCGGTGCCGGATTGCATCGCGGTGCGAGCCGGCTTGTAGATGCGGGCGGTCATGGACGGCTGTGATCTCTGTTGCAGTTAGACCGGCACTATGCCGCAAGATGGCGTCAAAATCATTGCCAATTTGTTGAATTGGACGTCACGCGATGGGAGAGAATGGTCGGGGCAGCAGGATTCGAACCTGCGACCTGCTGTACCCAAAACAGCCGCGCTACCAGGCTGCGCCATACCCCGCCGGTCGCGGCTTGGGATACATCTTTCGTCCTTCCCCAGCAACCATCTGCCCCAGCAATGATCTGCCCCAGCAACCGCCCGCCCCGGCAACCCGACGCGCGCCGGGCCGGAGCCGCCGGCAAACGGCGCTAAGTCCCTTTGCCGAAGATCGAGCCAGTGACCTTGTCGCCCGCCTTGATGCCGAGCTTGTGCGCGGTGCCGGCAATGACTTCAAGCACACCGCGCACGAGGCCGCCGGAGGGTATCAGGGAATCGTTCATCGGCTTGGCACTTTCGGCGATGCGGACGATGTGGCCGTCGGAGGCGATGAAGATGATGTCGAGCGAAATATAGGTGTTGTGCATCCAGAACGCGGTCGGCTGCGGATAGCCGAAGTCGAACAGCATGCCGTGACCTTCCGGCATCGACTTCCGGTACATCAGGCCGCGCTCGCGTTCGGCGTCGTTGGTGGCAAGCTCGACGGAGAACGGATGCACGCCATTGCTGGAGACAATCTCGATCGTATCCGTGCCGGCCGCTCGCGCCGGCGCAAGCGCGCCGAACCCAAAGCCGGCCAGCAACAGGATCGCGACCAAGCTTGCGGCGGATGCGAACGATCTGGAGAAGAACAGTGCGCTCAGTGCGAAGCGGGTCCGAGCGATCCGCTTTCGGGATGCACCTCTGCCGCCATCATGCCTTTCGGTCCCGGCCCATAGCGCACCAGGACGAATTGTCCCGGACGCAACTCGGCCAGACCGAAGCGGCGCAACGTTTCCATGTGAACGAAAATATCCGGCGTCCCCTCCCCGCGCGTGAGGAAACCGAAACCGCGAAGCCTGTTGAACCATTTGACCTGTGCCCGTTCGAGACCGCTCGTGGGCGAGACTGTAACATGGGTTCGCGGCGGTGGCATCTGCGCCGGATGGATCGCCGTCGATTCATCCATGGAGACGACACGAAAGGCCTGCAGGCCTTTCGGCCCCGGCAGAACCTCGCAGACCACGCGCGCGCCTTCATAGGCGGTCTGATAGCCGTCGCGGCGCAGGCAGGTCACATGCAGCAGCACATCCGACATGCCGCTGTCCGGAACGATGAAGCCATAGCCCTTGGCGACATCGAACCATTTGATGACGCCGGACACCTCGATGACGCGCGAGGCCCCTTCGTCGCCGACATGTGCACCATGCTGTGCATCAAGTGCAACGTCGGGACTCGATCCCGGTCTGTTGGATTTTGCTTCGATTCCGTCCGACGCCATGACGCCGCGGCCGCCGCTCTGTGCTCGCGCCCGATTGAGCGCATCACGATTCTACGAATCTCTGAATCGAAGATAACACCCGCCATCAGGGGCGAAAGGGTAAAAATGCAACAGTGCGATAAAAGCGTCATTGCCTGTGCACAAAGTCGACGCACTGCACACGCAACGCACTCAGTCAATGAACGATCAGCGGTGCGAGCACGGTGCCAATGTCTTGACGCACAACGAGATCGGCAACGGCGTCGAACTCTGTCGCTTCGCGATTGATGATGACGAGACGCGCGCCATGACGTTTGGCCATCAGAGGAAATCCCGCCGCCGGCCAAACAACAAGCGACGAGCCGATCGCCAGGAAGAGATCGCAGGACCGGGACAGGTCCTGGGCGCGCTGCATTGCCGCATCCGGCATGGCCTGGCCGAACGAAACGGTCGCGGTCTTGATGAAGCCGCCGCAGTCCGGGCAATCGGGCGCGCAGCCGTTGCCGGCCGCCATGCGCTGGCGCACCCAACCGAGCTCGTAGCGGCCGCTGCAGTCGAGACAATGCGCGAAGGTGGTATTACCGTGCAGTTCGATGACGTCGGCCGGCGCAATCCCCGAAGCCTGGTGCAGATTGTCGATGTTCTGGGTGACCACCCCGGGCACCTTGCCGGCACGGTAAAGACTAGCCAGCGCCAAATGACCGCGGCCCGGCCGGGCGGCGGTGAAATGCTCCTCCATGGCAAAGCGTCGGCGCCAGGATTCGTTGCGCGCCTCCTGGCTCGCCAGGAATTCATCGAACGGTATCGGTTTGTTCTTGGTCCACAGTCCGCCGGGCGAGCGGAAGTCCGGGATACCGCACTCGGTCGAGATGCCGGCGCCGGTAAAGGGCACGATGGTATCGGCTTCGTGGACCAGATCGGCCAAGCGGGCGATGGCGGTCTCAAGATCGGGGGCGATGGCTTCGTCGGTCATGCGTCACAGTCAGGCTTCATACTTATCGGAGCCTGTCATACATATTCCCGGTCGGCCCGCGGCAGAAGACGGGCCGGTTCGGCCAGCGGAGGTTTCCCCATGCGGTATCTGCACACAATGCTGCGCGTACGCGATCTCGATGCAGCGCTCGACTTCTATTGCAACAAGCTCGGGCTCAAGGAAGTCCGCCGCCGCGTCGACGACAAGGCCAAATATACGCTGGTCTTCCTCGAAGCCCCCGGCGACGACGGCCTGGTCGCCAATGGCCCGGCGGGCCGGCAGGCGCCGCTGGTCGAGCTGACATATAACTGGGACGGCGAGGACTATGGCGAGGCGCGCCATTTCGGCCACCTCGCCTATGAGGTCGACGACATCTACGCGCTGTGCGAGCGGCTGATGAAGGCGGGCGTGACCATCAACCGGCCGCCGCGCGACGGCAACATGGCCTTCGTCCGCTCGCCCGATAAGCACTCGATCGAGCTGCTGCAGAAAGGTTCTCCGTTACCTCCGAAAGAACCGTGGGTTTCGATGGCCAATAGCGGGAAGTGGTGAGCCGGCGGCCCAGAGAGACCCAGAACGAGGCCCCGGCGAAAGGCCCGGCGCGCCGTTAACAGCCTTGCTTGCCGCCTTCCGCAAAGCACTTTATATGTCGCGCGCCTTCGGGTACCGCTTCGGCGCCTGATCCGGCCACAGCGCCTCGCGCGCCATTAGCGCCCTTCGTCTAGCGGTCCAGGACACCGCCCTTTCACGGCGGTAACACGGGTTCGAGTCCCGTAGGGCGCGCCAATGATTTCAATAGCTTAGTCGCAGCGCCGGCCGCGGTGTCTAATAGTGTCCCATATCTGTTGCGCGCCGCATGTCCCAAAGCCGCCGCCTTGCGAACAAGTTTTTTCATTCGCCGAGCACCCGACGCCGGTCCTCGCGCATCTCTCTCCGTGATGCTCTACCAACAGGACAATCGAATGGATGAAAAACTGCCGGCGCCTTGCGAGCATTGTCGTGCCTCAGGGCTTCGCCACGGGAGCGTATGCGACGAGTGCCAAGGAAAAGGCTATCGTTTGTTCATCAACCGCAGCCAGACACCGGAGCCGCTAAAGCGACCTCCGCGCCAATGGCGGGGACCACGGCGACCCCAGCATCAACGGTGACGGGCGCTATTCGATCAACACTCGCCGGCGCCGTTCGTCGCTCATTAGCCCTGGGAAGCCGTGAGGAACAATGGAGGAATGTCTTGATGCCAGAAAATGAACACGTGAAACAGCTATCTGCTGCGCGCGGTAGGTTGATCGCCGATCGGCGCTCTGCTGCAATAGCGATCGCGGACGAGAGTAGACGAGGCCTCAACGGCGATTCATGTGACGCGCTGATCCTCATCCAAACGACCGTTGAAGCAATCGATCGGGCGCTCGCGGACGAAGCAAAGTTGGCACGCGAGGAAACCAAGGGCGTTTTCATAAAAGCGTCCGGCCCGCAGGCCTAGTGGCACTAACTCAGCTATCGATCGGAAACGGCATGAAGCCAATGCTGTTGCCGCCCCACGTCGAATGCTTGAGCGTTGCGCCCTTGCCGCCGCAACCGGTGCAGCGCGCGTGCCCCCCTTGCAAGTGCAAGATGCGCGGGGCAAGCGATGTCAGATGCTGAGATTTGGGAAATGGTCGCATGAAGCGATTTCTGATTTTCACGGTGCTCTTTCCGCCTCTCGCGTTGGTCATTTTCAACGCCCCTGATGTGATCATGCGCCATGACTTCAGGTTACTGGATTTGGTGACGCTGTCACTGGCCTACACGTTCGCGGTAATCCCTGCCTTGATTTTGGCGTGGGTTGATCAAGCCTTTCGCAGTCTTGGAGGAACGACGATTGCGGGCGCGGCGATTGCCTATCTGGCTGCGCTCATTATTGGGTTTCCCTTCTTGGATTACAGGGCAACCCTGATGATTGGACTGATCGGAGCAATTCCAGCTGCGGTGTGTTCGTGGCTGTCGCGCCTTTCCAGCCGGGTTGCGATTCGCAATGGCTGAGCGCGGGGCAAGCGGATGCCCTTGCTCGCACCAACCTTCCTGGCCTTTTGGTGTTGCGCAGGCCGACGTGCGTGATAGCGTGGCGCTGCGCGAGTAGCCGGAAAAGGGGCTTTGGCCGTGCGGATCATCGCCGCGTGCGCGTTGACACTGACGCTTGTCGGCTGTGCAGGCCAGCAATCGGATCCCCAAGCCCAGGCAGCAAACGACGACGCGCGATGCCAAGCCCGCGGTGCAGTGCCGGGCTCGCAAGATTATATCCAATGCCGAAAAAACTTTGACGAGCAACGCGCTCAGATGCGAGCGGCTCAAAGTCGGCAATCGCAGCGTTAGCGCGGGGCGAGCGCTTGCCCGCCCACATTAGACCGCCAGAGGCATAGCCAATTGCGGTCCCGTGTTCTTCACGTTGCCGACGGCCTTCCCGACCGGCCAGATTTCCAGCGCTTCGTCCGGACACGGCCTGAGCAGCGCGATGAGACCGGTCAAACCCCTGGAGCGCGCGGCAGCGCGTCGTAACAGGAGCCAAGCCTGACTGCGCGGGGCAAGCGGATGCGGCCCCGCGCCGCTGTTGGCGCAACTACGCAATCCGCTGCATTGCTGTGCGGACCGTTACGGTTACCGACACGAAGAAGGCAAGCCTGACACCATCACGCAGCCACCACTGACGCTCGCTGTCTATTAAATGACCCCAAGCAGGCATACCCGGCAGTGGTAATGACTAACCTATTCTTCTGAACAATTTCGTGTAGGCTGACTGAAGAGCTGTGAGCGGGACGGTGCCGAAGTCCCGGGGGCGAACCACGGCGCGCATTGCCAACGGCGGGCAGCCAATCAAAAGCCAGACTGGTTTAGCGGCGTCGCGCCCGGCTATCGCCGGGTGACGGCGATGCTTCTCGAACTTTTGCGGACCTCTACGAAGGGGTTGCTTGACAATTCCAGTTTCCCTTCAAAACCAGGACCACAACTTCAAATACGCCGTGTTGCGACAAATAGGGGGCGGTAACCGTGACAAAAACCCGGATCAAGATGGTCGGATTTGCCTGGCCGGCGATCCCAAAAAAAATCCGCATCAGGACGATGACGCTCGCATTGGCGGCGATCTGCGGCCTGAGCGTACTGCCTGACAAGAGCATTGCCAGAAGTTTGAACGATATCGCTTGCGACGGCTTATGGCGCGGCTGCCTCGGAAACTGTGGAGCAACAGGCAACTCACAGGCCTGTACCGACAAATGCGACGACAATCGCGTGATCTGCAAGGCCGGAGGGACCAACAGCAAACAACAAACTCCGCCGCCGCCCTGTACAGGAATTCGCTGCAATTTGCCGACCAAACCGCATCCGCCAACAACCGTGAGCAATCCGCCATCTCACGGCTCACTCAAGCCGGAGCCCGTCCAGCCGGTCGGTAAGAGTAATCCCAACAGCCCTGGAAGCGGCGGCAGCAATCCAGTGATCTATGAACGCAAAAACAGCTCCGGCGGCGGGCAAGGACACGGGCATTAAGACGGTGCCGCTTTAAAAAACGCACAACGGCAGGGGAGCGATACGATGGTGGAATTAAAAGCAAACAGATTTGTATTGGCAGCGATCTGTTGCTCATTAGGCGTGATTTTACCGACGGAAAGTTTTGCCGATCTACGCAACATCGCATGCAAGGCCATCAGGCGCGGCTGCAACGCTGATTGCAATCACGGTAGCGGAAGCCAAGCTTGTTACGATCAATGCCTGGCTAATTATCAGAGTTGCGCCTTTGGCAACGGCACTACAACAAAGCAGCAAACGCCACCGCCGCCCTGCACAGGAATTCGCTGCAATTTACCAACTAAGCCGCATCCGCCGACGACCGTGAGCGATCCGACGCCGCCGTCTCACGGTTCACTCAAGCCGGAGCCCGTCCAGCCGGTCGGTAAGAGTAATCCAAACAGCCCTGGAAGCGGCGGCAACAATCCAGTGATCTATGAACGCAAGAACAACTCGGGCGGCAGCCAGTCAGGCGGCCATGAATCCGGCGGCGGCGGCCATGGAAGATAGGAAGCTCGCATGACTCTTGCGTCGAAAATTTCGGTTCTATCCGCGGTCGTTCTTATGGCCGGGCTGCAGGCTCTCAGCGCGCAAGCTGGCAACGTCCACAGTGATCACACGCCACCAGTAAGGACCGGAACTCCACCACCTCCACCGCCTCCACCGCCTCCGCGTGGTGTGTCGGGTCCGCACGGTCCTCATCAACCGAAGCCAGCGCCAATTCCGTGTCTTGGTAATTTGTGCTGACCCGTCGGCATGTCAGCGCCTGGCACTGAGCGGACATAGGCTGGCGTCAGCTTGACGTCCGCTTTGGTTTTCCAGGGGGTATATGCGCGGGGCCAGCGGACGCCGCCCGCGCGCTATACTGGCATCGCCAATGGCGGCCCCGTGTTCACGTTGTCTGACAAATCGCTGACTAAATTTAGTCCCCGCGGATCGAAACTTCCGACTTTCTTGACTAAATCGTCGTTAGCATGCGCCGCGAATCCGGCGGCATACGGGCTAGGAGATAGAGCATGTTCGCTAAGTTGAAATTCTGCTGCGTAATTCTTGCGGCGATTTGTATCACTTTCGAGCCGATGACCTATGCGTTCGCCATACCGCTGAAGGTCGCGAGGCAGTGCAATGCGCTAACCACCAAAGCCTATCCCCCGCTCGTGCCCGGCAATCCCGCGGCAGGCAGGGCAAATGGAAATGGCCATGCGGTCCGCACATATTTCAACAGATGCGTCGCGAGACATATGCATGAGCATTCACATGTGCATGAGCATTCACATGCCACCGGCCATCAGTAAGGCGCTCCGGTCGTGCAGGGAGCCGCCGGATTGGGCGTACCGGAAATTCCAAGTGTACCGCGGCCGCCCCGCCCTTGCTGCCGATGGCGCCGCCAAGGCCGTTGAGCACATCGCCGAGTCAATTGTCCCGTTTCAAATGCACGACAAATTCAATGAACCACACCGTCACGCAAGCCAGCGCGACAAGTATGCCAATAATATCGATCCAACTGAGTTGCCATGTCAGTTGCCATGTCATCTCGTCGCCGTTTTGCGGCGCCGCTCACTGAATCGTTAATGCGGTTTTGCAGTCGATAGTTCCGCGTCGCCCATTCGCCTCATGGCAGGCATGCCGATAGGAACTGACCGGCGGGTATTTGGTTTTTGTAGTTCGGACGGAGGCGCCGTGTCGAGCAGTCCCCCAAGCCCCCCGACAACTCCCCTGCGGCGCCTCCGTCCACCAACAATTTGCGATCACTGTGACGCTCTCTTTCAAGATGGCGCCGCGTGACGGCCCGGGGACGTAGAAACGCCCCCTTAGCGGCTACGGCTTCGTCGAAGCGAGCCACCGTTACACCAACGAAACCACGTTCAGCGGCGAGCGCATCTTCGCTGGCCTATCGCTATCGCGCCGGCCGTGCTTTTGCGCTCCGAAGATGCCCAAATCAGCCCCTCGCAGGGCGATGTTACTCCTCGCGCCTTGCACCAATACTTGCCGATACGCTAGCACTTGGATGTCGGGCGATTCTGATCGATCTATATTATGATGTCGAACAGCGCTGGCTTTGAACCGGAGCAGGCCGGAACTTTGCAGGCTTGCGACCCCTCGATGGAGAGGCCGCTCGCGAACGGACCGACAATGGCGAAGAAGAAGCTTCAGCCTTCAGCCGCCCTGATGCTGCAGATCGAGAATGCGTTTCTCGCCTATGGCTACAGCAAGCTGACCATGGAGCGCCTGGCTCATTCCTGCAATTTCTCGCGACGTGCGCTTTACTTCTATTTCAGCAGCAAGGCGGAAGCCTTTCGTGCAATCGTGCGGTTTCGCAACGACCTGGCGATGGGCGCGGGTTTTGCGGCCGGCCGCAAGCGCCGGTCGGAGAGCGGCAACGCGCTCCAGATTTTGACCGAGATCATCGATATCCGCTATGGCGATACCCGCCGCCTCAGCAATGCCTCGCCGCACCTGGTCGAACTCAATGCCGAGGTGTTCACGCGATGCAATGACATCGTCAAGGACGTCGCGATCTTCTTTGAAGCGGGACTGGCGAAACTGATCGTCGAACTGGAGGCGGCCGGCCTGGTGCGGCTGCGCCCGGACGTGCCGGCAGAGCAAGTGGCGCAGGCGCTGGCCAATGGCGCGCGCGGCGTCAATCAGCGCGTTCCCGCGATCGCTCCGGAAGATCTGGCGAGCCGTTACGGCGAGATGTGCCGCTTCATCCTCTATGGCTGCGCCGAAGTTCCCGCCCCATCGCCGCGCACCAAAGGCAAAGATTCGGCGCAAAAGAAAATCCCGCCCCGCAAGGCGGAAAGAGAGTCGGCTTGATCGCTATGGCCTTACTGATCAGCATTTTTCTGATCTTTGCAGCCGGACCACCCGAGCTCGCAAAAAAGCCGGTTCAATAACCGAACAGGCTTGCCGCTGCGCGCCGGTAATAGGCGAAGCTCAGCGGTCCGACGCGACCGCAAGGATCTTGCAGGTCCTCACGTCCGCGCAGCATCGGGTCCTGCATCTCGCGCGCGGTGAACGATCGTGCCCCGACCAAGCGTTCGCGGCAGACATAGTTTTGGCGCTGCGCCGCCGGGAGCAGCACCAGAGGATCGAGCTGCCAGATGCGCGCGGTATGGTCGAGCGAAGCCGTCACGATGCGCGTGCCGTCCGGACTGAAAGCCGCGCTGACGACCTGATTGCGGTGTCCCGAAAGCGTCGCCAAGGCGACGCCGGTTCTGGCATCCCAGACGCGTGCAGTGTGATCGGCCGATGCCGTGACGATGCGAGAGCCATCGGGGCTGAAAGCCACACCGAGGATGCGGTCGGTGTGACCTAACAGCTCGGCCACAAGCGAACCGGTTTGCGCGTCCCACACGCGTGCGCCGTCGTCATAGGATGCCGTGACAATGCGCATGCCGTCGGGGCTGAACACCGCGCCGCTGACCCAATCGCGATGTCCTGCGAGCGTCGCCATCGCGGCGCCGGTCTTGGCGTTCCAAATCCGTGCGGTTCTGTCCGCCGATGCCGTGACGATGCGCGATCCGTCGGGGCTGAACGAAGCACTCAGCACGCGGTCCTTATGCCCGGACAGAGTGACGAGCACCCTGCCCGTCTCCGCGTCCCAGACCCGCGCCGTGCCATCGAACGACGCCGTGACCACGCGCGAGCCGTCGGCGTCGAACACGGCGCTATTGACCCAGCCGGTATGGCCAACCAGGGTCGCGAGGATGCCGCCGGTTCGCGCATCCCAAATCCGTGCGGTGTTGTCGAAGGCGGCGCTGACGACACGCGCGCCGTCCGGACTGAATTGCGCATCGGCCACGCGATCCTCGTCGATGGCAAAGAGGGCCAGCGCCTTGCCTGTCCGCGCATCCCAGACGCGCGCCGTATCGTCGTCGGATGCAGTGACGATGCGAGAACCGTCGTGGCTGAACACGGCACTGTTGACCGCTTTGGCATGGCCCGACAGCGTGGCGATCGCGGCGCCGGTCTTGGCATCCCAGACGCGCGCCGTCTTGTCCTCGGACGCGGTGACCACGCGCGAACCATCAGGACTGAACGCGGCGCGGCTCAGCGCGCCGTCGTGGCCGGATAATATCGCGAGCGGCGCCGCCTTGTTGATGTTCCACACGCGCGCCGTGCCGTCGAACGATGCTGTCACCACGTGCGAGCCGCCGGCGTCGAACCTTGCCTTGAAGACGGCGCCGGTGTGACCCGCAAGCGTGGCCAGGAGAGCTCCTGTTGCCGCGTTCCAAATCCGCGCCGTGTTATCCGCCGACGCGGTGACGATGCGCGCGCCATCACGGCTGAACTCCGCGGTCCAAACCCAGCCGCCGTGTCCCAAGAGTGTGGTCAGCAAAGCGCCTGTCTCGGTGCTCCAGACCCGCGCGGTGCCGTCGACGGATGCGGTCACGACGGAAGCGCCATCCGGGCTGAAAACCGCGTCGAGCACCGGGCCGCCATGGCCGGTCAGCACTGCACCCGCGGCGCCGGTCTGTGCATCCCACAGGCGTGCCGTTCCGTCATCGGAAGCCGTGACGATGTGCGCGCCGTCGGGACTGAAGCGCGCACGCCACACCAATGCGGTGTGGCCCGACAGCGTGGCAAGCACTGCACCGCTCGAGCCATCCCACAGCCGCGCCATACCATCGAACGATGCTGTCAAAACGCGAGAACCGTCTGGACTGAACACGGCCGTGGTCACCGTGTCGGTGTGTCCGGAGAGCGTCGCGAGCGGCCGGCCGGTCTGGGCGTCCCATAGACGCGCCGTGTCGTCGTTGGATGCGGTCACGATCCGCGCGCCATCGGGGCTGAACGACGCGTCGTTCACCGGAGCGGTGTGGCCGGAGAGGGTCGCAAGAACAGCCCCGGTCTTTGCGTCCCACACCCGCGCCGTCTTATCCCAGGATGCGGTTACGATCTTCGTGCCGTCGGGGCTGAACGCCGCGCCGTTGATCCAGCCGGTATGCCCCGCGAGGCTGATAAGACCGGCGCCGGTCGCAGAATCCCATAGGCGAGTGGTCCCGTCCCACGACGCGGTCAGGACGCGGGAGCCATCGGCACTGAATGCGGCGCTGCTGACCAGATGCTTGTGGCCGTCCAGCGCGACCTGAAAATAGCAGGCGGGATTTGACCCGAAGAACGAAAGCGCGCCGAGCAATTGCGGCGACGAAAACGAAAACGGCGATGCGCCCGTGGACGGCGGCAAACCGGCAACGGCCAGCCGCAACGCGCGATCGCAAAATCCCTTGTCAAAGGCGGTTTCGCTCAGGCTCGCAAATATGGTGGCTTCACGTTGCGAGGTCTGGCGGGATTGCCATGCCGAAACACCGAGAGCTCCTATCCCGGCGACGAAAGCAGCGGCTAGCCAAAGGCCATTGTGAATTTTTGCCATTCACTGTCGTGGTGTTCGGCATCCCGGACGCCGCACTCTGCGCGTGCGTCTATTTCGGCTCCTTCCCAGTATAGCGCAGGATGAAGAGCCCCCACTTGTCGTCGTTCATATAAATGTAGCCGCGGGCGTCGACGGCAATTTCCTCGCTCCAATCGACTTTCGACGCATGCGCGCCGGCCTGATCGGGAAGGTTCGGCCGCTCCGGCGGCATGAAATAGCCGACCTCTTTGGGCAGCCGCGGATCGCTGATGTCGAAGATGCGAACGCCGGCATTGAACCAGGCGACAGTCATCAGATTGCCCTGGTGCTGGATCGCCGGATTGTGAATCTCCTGGCTGACATTGTGCGGGCCGAAGCGGCCGCCCTTGTCACAGAAATCCTTGTAGGGCGCGTCCTTCGGCGGCACCGGCGTCGGGAAGATCGAGATCAGCTTGGGATGCGCATTATCGGAATCGTCGATCAGGCCGGCGAAGTTCATGCCGTTGTCGGCGCACCGCTCATCATGCGCTTCGGAGCTGACGTAAAGGAGCTTGCGGTCCCATAGCGGCAGCACGGTGTGCACCGATTGAATGCCGACGCTGGCGAACGGCTCGGTGATGTGCAGGCGTCCGATCAGCTTCGGATTGGTCGGATCGGTCAGATCGAGATTGACCACGTCGGGCGTGTAAGGCAGCGACGCCCATTTGCCGTCGGGGCTGACATTGACCGGCCCGTGAAAGCCTTCCGGATATTGCGCCTTGGGCTCGCCGTCCTTCTGTCCGGGCTGCCACCATTTGCCGATGTCTTTGGGATGCGCCGGGTCGCTGACATCGAGGATCACCATGATGTTGCTCTTGAAGCCCGGATAGCTGGTCGAGAGATAGGCGTATTTGCCGCCGGGATAGGAATTGCGGTGCGCGCCGGTGTCGCCGCCCATCCAGGAGCCGACCTGTTTGGGATTCTCCGGATCGGAAATGTCCCACAGCAGCACCGCCGGCAAGGGATTCTTCTGCGGCGTAAAGCTGTTGAGCGAGGTCAGCATCAGATTGTCGTGCAAGGTGACCTGCGCCGTGATGATGCTCTTGTCGCCGGTCACATAGGGAATGAATTTCACATAGCGCGGCTTGGCCGGATCGGTGACATCGACGATGCTCCAGCCCTGATCGAACGAGTGGCCCGTGTAGAGGTACCACTTGTCGTTCGCGGTATGCTTGATCGCGATCTTGAAGCCGCCGAACTTGCCGCCAAGCGATGAGAACCCGACCTGCTTGATATTCTCCGCCTGCGCGCCGGGCGGGAACGGATCGGCGAGCGCTGCGCCCGCGAGCAGTGAACATGACAGCAAAGACGATGCCGCGAACGCGCAGAGGCGCGAAGTGGCTGTGAAGCGCATGGACGTTTCCTCCGGTACTTTTTTGGACGAGCGAAGCGCGCGATTTGGCCGATCGTATACATCGATACGAGCGTGCGAAAGGGCAGACGCATTTAGAATTCCCGTAAACTGCGGCGTCGAGACTTGCCCTGCGGCGAAGCGCCGACTATCTCACGCTCTGCTCAAGCCGAAAGACTGAAGAATGCCCGACGCCATAAAGCTTCTCACCACGCGGCGCTCCTTCAAGCCGGTCGAACTGTCGGGCCCCGCCCCCTCGCCGGCCGAGATCGACACGCTTCTGACGGTTGCCTCGCGGGTGCCCGATCATGGCAAGCTCGCGCCATGGCGCTTCATCGTCTTTGAGGGCGCGGCGCGGCAAAAGGCCGGCGATGCCATCGCTTCCGCCTTCAAGGTGAAATACCCCGACGCCAAGCCGGACCAGATCGAGGCCGAGCGCGGACGGCTCACGCGCGCACCGCTGGTCGTCGCCGTGGTCAGCCGCGCCGGACCGCATGTGAAAATCCCGGAATGGGAGCAAGTGCTGTCGGCGGGCGCGGCCGCGATGAATCTCGTGCTCGCCGCCCATGCGCTCGGTTATGGCGCGAGCTGGATCACCGAATGGTATGCCTATGATCGTTCCGTGCTCGATGCGCTGGGGCTGGAGCCGCACGAGCGTATTGCCGGTTTTGTTCACATTGGCCGGCCACCGGGCGTGCCGGAGGATCGGCCGCGGCCACTGCTCGATGAGATTGCGACGCGCTTCCCCGCTTAGCCGCGCCAGAACCAAAATGGGCTAAGGGCGCCGACCATGAGGTCGACGCCCTTGTTACCTAGGCACCGTCGTCATTTTGCCGATTTTCAATTTTGCTCGGCTTGAATCGCCGCGGCTTGGGCCGCTTCGTTTTGCTGCTCCGCCGCCTGCATGGACGCATTCAGTGCCATCTGATCGTTCATTTGCTGGTTGGCCAGCAGCTGGGCGTCGGACGCCGCCTGCGCATCTGTAGCCTCTTCGGCCGAGTTGTCCGGGCTGGACACATCGACCCAGTCCGACGCGGCCGCAGACCCGCGTGAAACCTTGACCGGCGCGCCGCCGCCGAACATTCCTTGGAAAAACTGCGCAACAAAGTCGGGCTGTTGGGCGGGCGTCGCGCGGCGCGCCACATGTGTGATGGCGTGGACCGGCGCGATGTGTTTCGCGGTCTTGGCGTGGGCTTCGCTCGCCATCGCGGCCGTGCCGAAGGTGAGCGAGGCGATGACGAGAGTGTAAGGCACAATCGACTTCAGCGACGACTTGCCGTCGGGCGTTCGCACCGCCGCCACCACGGTCTTCGGCGGCGCCGACTTCGGCAAGTCGGATTTCAGCGCACTGGTCTTGAAAGATCTGATCTTGCGCAATCTGATGTCGAGATGTTTTGCGGCGAGCGGACCCGTTTTCAGCGTAGTCATGGCAACACTCCCTTCGTTGATCGGCACGAAGCCGAGGAGAATCCCCGAACGCTGATTGCAAGGCTAAGGCGGTCCGCATTGAGGCCGGGTGGCCGCGAAATTAATTCCGGTTCATTTGCGGGACGCGATTTGTCGATTAGGCTGACGATTGAGCGCTCGGTTCGGCGCACATCACCCACCCTGGTAGGTATTCGCGGCACGCACTGACGGAGCTGCGCAGCGACGCAGGCGAAAGCGTGAAATTGGGGGATGATTGCCGACCATGGTGGAAATGAAATCCGAAATTCGCGACGGCATGCAGATCGATTGGGACGCGCCGATCGCAATGGATGACGGCGTGGTGCTGCGCGCCGACGTGTTTCGCCCGATCGGCGACGGCAAATATCCGGTGATCTTGAGTTACGGGCCCTATGCCAAAGGGCTTTCGTTCCAAGAAGGCTACAAGAGCAATTGGGCGCGGCTTACCGCATCGGCGCCGGAAGTGCTCGAAGGCTCGAGCAACAAATATCAAAACTGGGAACTGGTCGATCCGGAGAAGTGGGTGCGGGATGGCTATGTGTGCCTGCGCATCGATTCACGCGGCGCCGGCCGCTCGCCGGGCGTTCTCGACGTGTGGTCGCCGCGCGAGACGATGGATCTTTATCAATGCGTCGAATGGGCCGGCACCCAGGCCTGGAGCAATGGCAAGGTCGGCATCAACGGCATTTCTTACTACGCCATGAACCAGTGGACGGTCGGCGCGCTCAAGCCGCCGCATCTCGCCGCCTTGTGCATCTGGGAAGGCGCGTCGGACTATTACCGCGATCTGTGCCGCCACGGCGGCATCCTCTCCGACTTTCTTAACAGCTGGCATCCGCGGCAGGTCGGCAGTGTCCAGCACGGCGTCGGCGCGCGCGGCGCCAAAAGCGTGGTCACCGGCGAATTCGTCGCCGGCCCCGATACGCTGCCGCAAGCAGAGCTTGCCAAAAGCTGTGCGGATTCGCCGGGCGAAGCCAAGCGGCGCAAATTCATCGACGACTATTACACAGGTCGCACCGCCGATTTTGCGCAGATCGAAGCGCCGCTGCTTTCCGCCGCCAATTGGGGCGGCATGGGGCTGCATACCCGCGGCAATTTCGATGGCTATCTGCGTGCCGGCTCCAAACAGAAATGGCTCGAAGTGCACGGCGACACTCACTTCACCCATTTCTACAGCAATTACGGCGAGGCGCTGCAGAAGCGCTTCTTCGGCCATTTTCTCAAGGGCGAAGATACCGGCTGGGACAAGATGCCACCGGTGTCGCTTAATATCCGCCATCCCGGCGAAAAGTTCGTGCTGCGCGCCGAGAGTGAATGGCCGCTCAAGCGCACGCAATGGACCAAATATTATTTGCAGCCTGAAGGGCTCGGGCTGTCGCCGCAGGCGCCCGGCGCGACGGCAAAATTGGATTACGACACGACCGGCGACGGGCTCACCTTCTCGACGCCGCCGATGACCAAGGCGACCGAGATCACCGGCCCGGTGGCGGCAAAGCTTTGGCTGTCATCACAGACCACCGATGCCGATCTCATTCTCGCGCTTCGCGTGTTTGATCCCGATGGCAGGGAAGTCACCTTCATCGGCTCGAACGATCCGCGCGTGCCGGTGGGTCTCGGCTGGCTGCGCGCCTCGCAGCGCAAGCTCGATCCACAGAAGTCGCTGCCCTATCGGCCCTGGCACAGCCATGACGAGGAATGGCCGCTCACTCCCGGCGAGCCGGTCGAACTCGATATCGAGATCCTGCCGACATCGATCGTGGTGCCGCAAGGTTTTCGGCTCGCGCTCACCGTGCGCGGCAAGGACTACGAAGTCGACGGCCGCGATATCCGCCCGCCGAACGCGCCCTATCCGATGAAAGGCGTCGGCCCGTTCCTGCATATCGATTCCGATGACCGGCCGGCGCATATCTTTGCCACCCGCAACACCCTGCATTTCGCCGCGGGCCAAGAGCCGCATCAAGAGCCATATCTCCTGTTGCCGATAATTCCGGACGTGTAAGCTCCTGCAAAAATCGGCACTGCCAAAAAACTGAAATGCAGGGAGGAGCGCATGCCCGGGCGATTGCACGACGGCTTCCGTATTGTCGCGGCCGCACTGATTGGCCTCGGACTCATCACAACGCAGGCAACGCCCGCGGCGGCCGAGCAATATCCAAGCCGGACCGTCACGATCATCGTGCCCTATCCGGCCGGCGGACCGGCCGACGAAAGCGCGCGCACTTTGGCGCAATTTCTCTCCGACAAGCTCAAGCAGAGCTTCATCGTCGAGAACGTCGCCGGCGGCAACACCATTGTCGGCATGGAGAAGGTCGCACGCTCCGCGGCGGACGGATACACGCTGCTGTTCGCCAATCTGCAGATTTCCGCAAACGTCACGCTCTACAAGACTTTGCCGTTCGACACGGTGAAAGATTTCGCGCCGGTCATGCTGGTCAATCGCAATCCGTTGATCCTAGCGGGTCGCACCACGCTCGAGCCGAAGACCTTGCCGGATCTGGTCGCGCTGATGAAGAAGCAGCAATTGAAAGCGGCCATTCCGGGTTATGGCGCGACCGGCCACCTCGCGACTGCGCTATTTGCCCAGGAAGCCGGCACCAAACTCGATCTGATCCCCTATCGCGGCGCGGCCCCCGCCGTCACCGATCTTCTCGGTGGCCATGTCGATCTGTTCTTCGGTACGCCGCAGTCCTTCGTGCAGCAGGTCGCTGCGGGAAGTTTGCGCGATTATGGAATCACGGCGCCGGACAAGCTGCCGGAATTCCCCAATGCCGCGAGCCTCTCCAAGATGCTTGGGCCGAAACTCGACGTGGTCTATTGGCAGGCCATCTTCGCGCCGGCCGGAACGCCGGATATCGTGATCAAGACGCTCAACACCGCACTGCAACAGGCGGTGGCGGATCCGACCATCGTAAAAAACTGGGCGGCGCAAGACGTCTCGGCGTTTCCGCAGGATCAGCGCTCACCGGCCGCGGCATCCGCATTTCTCAAAAGCGAGATCGCGCGCTGGGGCCAGGTGATCCGCGATAACGACATCCACGCCGAGCAATAAAATTCGAACTAAATGTTGTGATGTACCATCGCTTGACGATTGCCATATCGAGGTACCGCCCGCTTTATTCCCGCGCCCTCTCGTGACGCGGGCTGCGCGCGCGAGGTTCCATCAGCTCAAGAAAAAAAGCGCGTGCGGCGCAACAATCCGCGGCAGCGCAGCACGAAGTTTTTCCGCTCATATGATGATAAAGCGTGCAATCCGTCATGCCCTTGCCATAGATTACGTGCAGGGTGGGTTCTGGTGGAGGGGGTGGTACAGGGAGAAGGTTCATGTCTCTGCACACCCAGACGGCAA
The DNA here is from genome assembly GCA_963746715.1 of uncultured Alphaproteobacteria bacterium. Classification (GTDB taxonomy): domain Bacteria; phylum Pseudomonadota; class Alphaproteobacteria; order Rhizobiales; family Xanthobacteraceae; genus BOG-931. The sequence continues at coordinate 34,903 of CAVVCW010000024.1, forward strand.
GACAGACGACAAGACGGGCGAGTTTGGCCACCTACAAAAAGAACGAATGCCCTCAATGCGGCGCCTGGCTACTCGCACCTGACTGGTCGGAATATTTGGACACGCGTTGCGCACGGCACACTTGGTCCTGCGAAGCCTGCGATTATCAGTTCGAGACCGTAGTGTACTTTGCCGAGGCCGAAGCGGCCTGATCTTGCGATGAATTGCGGCGTGTGACCGGGGTTCAACCAGTTTGAAAAGTTGCCTATTGGCGTGGCGGATAGCGATGCCGCCGCCCGGAGAAGTCTTCGACCTCGCAGCCATCTGTATTGAGAGATTTTGCGTCCAGATAGGTCGGCCCGACCGGCGATTTGCCGTAGCCGCCCGGAATATCGAGCACATAAGTCGGCTGGCACAGTCCGGAAACGCGGCCGTGCAATTCTCGCATCAGCGCCTGACCTTCGGCGATGGTGGTGCGGAAATGCGCCGTGCCGGGCGCAAGATCGGCATGGTGCAGGTAGTAGGGCTTGATCCGGCATTCGACCAAAGCACGCATCAGTTCGCCAAGCGTCCCCGCATCGTCGTTGACGCCGCGCAGCAGCACCGACTGCGATAACATCGGGATGCCGGCGTCGACGAGGCGCGCGCAGGCAGCGCGGGCTGCTTTGGTCAATTCGCGAGCGTGATTGGCGTGCAGCACGACAAATGTCGCCTTGTCGGTGCGCAACGCTTTCACCAGGGCCGGCGTGATGCGCGCCGGCGCCACCGTCGGCACGCGCGTATGCACGCGAATGACTTTGACGTGTTCGATCGCGGTGAGCTGAGCCATCACGTCCTTGAGCCGGCGCGGCGACAGCACCAACGGATCGCCGCCGGTCAAAATCACTTCCCAGATCTGCGGCGTCTTGGCGATGTAATCGAGCGCCGCTGAGAGTGCGCGCGGCGACAACCCTCCCCGCCCCGGCCCGACCATTTCGCGGCGAAAGCAGAAGCGGCAATAGACCGCGCAAGCATTGACGAGTTTGAGAAGCACGCGGTCCGGATAGCGATGCACCACGCCTTCGACCGGACTATGCGCGTCGTCGCCGATCGGATCGGCGTGCTCTTGCGGCAGATGATCGAGTTCCCGCACATCGGGCAGGAACTGCCGCGCAATCGGATCGTGCGGATCGTTTGCATCCATCATGCCGGCAACGGCCGGCGTGATCGCCACGGCATAACGCGCCGCCACGTCCTGCAGCGCGGCAAGTTGATCCCGGTTCGGTACCGATGCGCCAAGTCGGCCAGGTAGATTGTTTGCAGCGTGCCTCCGCATCGCTTTGGCGGCTGTCATGTGAAAGTCTCCTTCATCGGCGCCCACAGCACCTGATCGATGCGCGTCGCTCCGGTCGCCAGCATGACCAGCCGGTCAAGCCCGAGCGCGACGCCGCTCGATTGCGGCATATGCGCCAGCGCCGCAATGAAATCCTCGTCGATCGGATAACGCTCGCCATAGATGCGCGCCTTCTCCGCCATTTCGTGTTCGAGCCGCGCCCGCTGCGCCGCCGGATCGGTGAGCTCGCCGAAACCGTTGGCGAGTTCGACGCCGCAAACATAAAGTTCGAAGCGCTCGGCGACACGCGGATCGCGCGCCGGACGCGCCAGCGCCGACAACGCGGCCGGATATTCATCGAGAATGGTCGGGCGTCCGATGCCGAGATTGGCTTCAACGCGTTCGACCAGCACTTTACTGAAAATGTCGTCCCAATGATCGTCGGCGGCGACGCGGATGCCGGACGCCTGCGCGGCCTGTGCCAGAGCGTCGCGATCCGGCTTGCCCCCCGGCAAAGTCGCCAACAGATCGATACCGGCAAGACGCTTGAACGCTTCAGCAACCGTCACCCGCTCCGGTGCGGCGAACGGATCGGCGACACGGCCGCGAAAGCTGAATTGCCGCGCACCGGCGATCGCGGCGGCCTTTTGCACCAGAGCGGCACAGTCCGCCATCAAGGTCGTGTAAAGCTCGCCGGCGCGGTACCACTCGATCATCGTGAATTCGGGATGATGCAGCGCGCCGCGCTCGCGATTGCGGAACACTTTGGCGAATTCGACGATGTTGCGCTCGCCGGCCGCCAGAAGCTTCTTGCAGGCGAATTCCGGCGAGGTGCGCAGATAAAATGGTGACACGGCGCCGTCCGGCGCCGTCAGCGCGGTGGCGAAAGCATGCAGATGCGTCTCGTTGCCGGGCGAGACTTGCAGCACCCCGGTCTCGACCTCGACAAAGCCCTGATCGGCAAACCAGGCCCGGAACCCCGCGACGATCCGGCCCCGCGTCAGCAGGATGGGCCGGCGGTCGGCATAGGCGGAAGGGGCCCAAAAGAGCGAGGAATCAGGCGATTTCCCAGGCATGGTCCTTGTTTAAACGCTCTTGCAAAAATAACTACCGGGTCCGGTGGATTTGCGCCCCGAAAACAGTATGTTGCGTCGCGAATCCGGCCTTTAGGGCCGGTAGCCCCGTTTCCAAAGCAGCATCCCAAAAACCCAACCAATAACACCCAAGGATTTTGTCTCGTGAAAGTCATCGCCAGCTCGTTGCGAAAAGGCAACGTCGTCGAGATCGACGGCAAGCTCGGGGTCATCGTGGCCGTCGAGAACATCCACCCCGGCAAGGGCACGCCTGTGACGCAGATGGACGTGCGCCGCATCGCCGACGACGTGAAAGTGTCGCTGCGGTTCAAGACCACCGATCAGGTCGAGCGCGCCTTCGTCGAGGACCGCAAGTTCCAATACATGTATCAGGACGGCGAGGGCTTCCATTTCATGAATATGGAAACCTATGACCAGGTTGCAGTCCCGGAAGATATCATCGGCGACCAGAAGCCTTATTTGCAGCCCGAGATGGAAGTGACCTTGAGCATGCACGAAGACACGCCGGTCGCCGCGCAACTCCCGCCGAAAGCGATCCTCGAAGTGGTCGAAACCGAGCCGACGATGAAAGGCCAGACCGCCTCTTCGTCCTATAAGCCCGCGCTTCTTTCCAACGGCGTGCGCACCACGGTGCCGCCCTTCGTCACCACCGGCACCAAAATCGTGGTGATGACGGAAGACGGCAGCTACGTCGAACGCGCGAAAGACTAGCGTCGCGCTGTCGGTCTCCGATTACCGGCCGGCATTCTGAATATCCATTCATTAGCGCAACGATTCCAGCGCTTTGGCGGCAGTGGTTTCGTCCGGCACCGCTTGGCAGATGGCGCGTTGGTAGCGATAGTAAGCTGTCCTGAATCTGGGGTTAGTGTGGTGCGCGCTTCGCGTCGGCTTCGCAGGAACGGCTTTGCAACTGGGCTCACCGGCGGCCTCGCGATCGGATTCGCCTGCGTGGCCATTGTCGGCTCCGTCAACGCAGCGCTTGCGGAATGCAAGCCGGGCCATTACCGGCCGCCCTATTTCATCAAGACCATGGGGCAATGCGGTTTCAACTCCGAAACCTTGAGCTTTCGCGGCACACCGGCACAGCAGGCCATGTGCCTGATGCGGGGCATGGATGCGACGCGCAATCTTGGACCGCCGCTCGAAGGCCTGCCGCCAGGGCTCGCGAAACGGATCGGGGAAACCAGCGGACTTCCAACGCGCGAGACGCTCAGCGCCTACCTGTCGAAGCTCGATCTGGAATGGGATTTCGCCGCCTATCTTTGGCAGCCCTTGTCGCGGGCGCACGACAACGATCCCGACGCGCCGATGGCGAAATATTTCGTCATCCACGATACCAGCGGACCATATTACGGACACCGCGCGTTCCCCGACGACATCAACATCAATCCCAAGGTCAACAATCTGCTGAGCTTCGCCTGCTCGGACGAATGGGGAAAGGCCCACGTCGTCGTCAATCGCATGGGCGATAGTTTGTTGAACCATGATTTCTCGATCCCGTGGCGGGAAACCAAATTCGAGCAGGCCGCCGAATTCGGCGGCGTGCTGAAAGGTCTGTTCGTTCACATCGAGATGATTCAACCGCGGCGCGCCGGCGCGGGCCGCGGCGACGGCCATTCGCCGGATCCGGCCTTTACGCCCGCGCAATACGATCGCCTCGCGCTCCTCTACACCATCGTCAGCGTGCGTGCCGGGCGATGGCTCGTCCCGGCATTTCACGCCGCGCTCGATGCCGATATTCACAACGGTCACGACGATCCGCTGAACTTCAAAGTCGACAGCTTCGCCGACGGCATCGACCGGCTGATGGAGAAATTACAGGGCGCGCGACAATATCAGGCGTCGAACGCAACGACGGCGACCGACGCGCAGGCCGATGCGTCACCGCCGACCAGCGACGGTTTCTGGATTGACGCGCTCTGGGGAACCCCGCACAAAACCGCGGCCGCTCCGGCAACCGCGTCGGCGGACGGCGTATCGAAGATACCCGCGGACGCAGCGGCGGACAGCGCAGCGGTCAAACCGCCGGACGCCGCTGCCGCCGAGCCCAATTCCAATCCCGCGCCAAATTCGCCTGCGGCGCCCGCGGCCGCCGCGGTGAAGTCGCCGCCGCTGCCAATCCCGCGACCGGACATCAAAGTCGCGGAGCGTGAGAGCGAAGCCCCCCGCGAACAGAAATCGGCCGCCGCCAAGGATTGCACGACGCACCGCGCCAAGGGCTACCGTCATCAGAGCTGCGATCCCGACAGCGCCGTGGACGGCACACGGCATCACGTTAGCGATGCCCGCGCGCATCACGTACGGGGCTCGTCCCGCCACCACAGGTCTTAGGCAAACGCCGCGCAAAATCGGCATGGACCGACCGGTGGTTATGCAGGTCCGCGGCCCCTCGCCAGCTTGCGCCAAGGTTCATAAAACGGTTGGATGCGCCCACCAAACCGCCTTGCGCATGGTCCGGAAAAGCGAAGCCCGGTTTTCCGAAAAGACGATGCGCAAACGCATATTCTGGCTTGTAAAGTGAGGAACGTTCATGACGCCGCCCAAATCCGCGACCGCACACGCCCATAATGCCGCCGACCCTGCGGTCGCCGCGGTCGAGCGCCCGACACCCGCTGGCGCCAATGCGCCGGGTTTCGGCTCCGACATCATCGCCGATGCGCTGAGCTCGCTCGATATTCCCTATATCGCACTGACGCCGGGCGCGAGCTATCGCGGCCTGCACGACAGCATCGTCAATTATCTTGGCAATTCGAAGCCGCAGATGCTGCTCTGCCTGCATGAGGAAGCCGCCGTCGCCATCGCCCACGGCTATGCCAAGGTCACCGGCAAGGCGATGGTAAGCGCCGTGCATTCCAATGTCGGGCTGATGCACGCCGCCATGGCGATGTTCAACGCCTGGTGCGACCGCATGCCGATGGTGGTGCTTGGCGCGACCGGCCCGGTTGACGCCGTCAAGCGCCGGCCGTGGATCGATTGGATTCACACCGCGCGCGACCAGGGCGCGCTGGTCCGCGAATACACCAAATGGGATGATCAGCCGGCTTCGCCCGGCGCGGCGCGCGAGGCCATTCTGCGCGGCACCTGGATCGCCAATACCGCCCCGCAGGGTCCGGTCTATATCAATTTCGACGCCGAAGTGCAGGAAGCAAAAGTCAGCGAGCCGTTGCCGCCGATCGATGTTGCCCGCTACATGCCGCAGATTTCGACCGCGGCGCCTGCCGAGCAGGTGAAGCAGGCGGCGGCGATGCTCAAAGGCGCCAAGCAGGTGCTGATCCTCGCCGGCCGCGCCTCGCGCGATCCGGAAGCCTGGAAGGCGCGTGTCGCGCTCGCCGAGGCACTCAATGCGCGGGTGCTGAGCGACCTGAAAATCGGCGCCAGCTTCCCGACCGATCATCCGCTCTATTTCGGCTCGCCGCGCGCTGTCGCGCCGGAAAGCGTCGAAGGCTTGAAGGATGTCGATGTGGTTTTGAGTCTCGACTGGGTCGACCTTGCCGGCGCGCTGCGCTGGTTCGGTCCGTCGCCGAGCGCCAAGGTGATCCAGATATCGCTCGACCATCGCATCCACAATGGCTGGAGCATGGATCACCAGGGCTTGCCGCCGGTCGACCTTCTGCTGTCCGCCGATCCCGATCTGGTCGTGCCGGAACTGGTCAAGGAGATCGGCACCAGCACCAAGCCCCATGCGGTGCCCTCCCCGCGCAAAATCTCCGACAAGGAGCCGGCGGGTTTCACCAATGAAAATATCGCGCGCGCCTTGCGCAAGGTGCTCGGCGACCGGCCGGTCACTTACACGCATCTGCCGCTGTCCTGGGACGACAGCTGGATGCCGTTCCGTCATCCGCTCGACTTTGTCGGCTCCGATGGCGGCGGCGGCGTTGGCGGCGGTCCGGGCATTTCCGTCGGCGCCGCGCTGGCGCTGAAGGGAACGGGACGGCTGCCGATCGCGATCTGCGGCGACGGCGACTTCCTGATGGGCGTCACTGCGGTGTGGACTGCCGTCCACTACAAAATCCCGCTGCTTTTCGTCATCGCCAATAACCGCTCGTTCTATAACGACGAGTTGCACCAGGAGCGCATGGCGCGGGCGCGCAACCGGCCGGTCGAGAACAAGTGGATCGGCCAGCGCATGTCCGATCCCGATGTCGATATCGCCGCCATGGGCCGCGCCCAGGGTGCCGTCGGTTTCGGTCCGGTCACCAAGCCGGGCGACCTCGCCGGCGTGCTGCAAAAAGCCATCGCGGAAGTCGATGCCGGCGGCGTCGCCGTCGTCGATGTCCGAGTCGAACCCGGCTACACCGCCGTCATGACCGCCGCCATGACCCGCGCCGGCAGCTAAACAGCATCGTCCATGGCCGTTGCAGCGACGAGCGATCGCGTCGTGCCGGCTCCGCAGACGGAGCCGGCGATCCTCGTTGTCGACGACCTGGTCATGCGCTTTGTCACCGGCGACGGCGGCGTCACCGCGCTCGACCATGTGTCGTTCAAGGTCAAGCCCGGCGAATTCCTCGCGGTGATCGGACCGTCGGGCTGCGGCAAGTCGACCTTGTTCAGTATCGTCGGCGGGCTGTTGAGCGGCTATCAAGGCTCGGTCAGCGTCGCCGGCCAATCCATCGCAGGACCGCACGCGTCCATCGGCATGGTGTTCCAGGAGGAATCGACCTTCCCCTGGCGCAGTGTCGTCGACAATGTGTGCTTCCCTCTGGAAATCGCCGGCATGCCGAAGGCCGAGCGCATCGACCGCGCACGGCATTTCATTTCCATGGTCGGCCTCGACGGTTTCGAGAGGCGCTATCCTTCCGAATTGTCGGGCGGCATGCGCCAGCGCGTGTCGATGGCGCGCACGCTCGCTTCGGAGCCGAAGATTTTGCTGATGGACGAGCCGTTCGCCGCGCTCGACGAACAGACCCGGCTGCTCCTCGGCGACAAGGTTTTGCAAATCCAGCAGCAGCTGAAACAGACGACGCTGCTGATCACCCATAACATCACCGAAGCGGTGCAACTTGCCGACCGCATCCTGGTGATGACCTACCGGCCGGGCCGGGTGAAGCGCATCGTCGATATCGACCTGCCGCGCCCGCGCAGCTCGGAAATCGTGTCGAGCGAAGCCTTCGGCCGCTACGTCGCTCAGATCTGGAGCGATCTGCGCGAGGAAGCGAGCCGTGGAATGGTCGATGACGAAACCCGCAAGCTCCACGCCCATTACGCGCCAGAGAAACGGTCATGACGACGGCGAGGTTCGCCCCGCCCAATTGGCTGCCGACCGTGGTTGGCCTGGGCTCCGGCGTGCTGGTTCTCGTCGGCGTTGAAATCCTGGTGCGCCTCGGCGCGATCAACCGCTTCATCGTGCCGCTGCCGTCGGAAATCGTTCTCAGCTTTGCGCGTGTCGTCACTGAAGAAGACATTCCGCGCCGCCTCGTGCAGACGGCTTGGGAATGCCTGGCCGCGAGCCTGTTGCTCACGGTTTTCGGGGTCGCCATTGGCGCGCTGATGCACCGGGTGCGGCTGATCCGGCTTGCCTGCGAAAACTGGGTCGCGGCTTTCGCTTCGGCGCCCCTGGTGCTCGCTTATCCCCTGTTCCTCGTGCTGTTCGGGCGCAGCACCTTGACCATCATCATGCTCGCCTTCCTCTCCGGCCTGCCGCCGGTGATCCTGAAAACCGTCGAAGGGCTCACCGCCACACGCCGGGTGCTGATCAATGTCGGGAGAAGTTTCAAACTGACGCCGGCGCAGCAATTCTGGAAGATTTTGTTTCCCTCGGCGCTGCCGACGATTTTCGTCGGCATCCGGCTCGGCATGATCTTCGCGCTGATCAATGTCGTGGCCGTCGAATTCCTGATCAATTTCGGCGGCCTCGGCCAGCTCATCAATGAGCTTGCCGAGCGCTACGACCTGCCCGGCACCTATGCGGCGATCTCGTTTGTCGTTCTCATCAGCATCGTCTTCTTCATCGTTACCGAAAGGGCCGAGCGATGGCTGAGATCGTAACGCGCGCGCCGGCGGCACGGCCCTGGATCTCGGGCGTCACGTTGCTGCGCATCGCGATCGTGCTGTTCGCGCTCGTTGCCTGGGAGGTGATGGCAGATTCCGGCCTGTTCTATCGCGGCGTGGTGCCGTCGCTGTCGGCGATCGGCGCGGCGCTGGTGAAGCTGCTCTCGACCGGCGATTTCTATTGGAATGTCGGGGTCACCGCCGAAGAAATCGCGATCGGGCTCGCCATCGGCGGCATTTGCGGCGTGGTTGCCGGCCTGGTCATCGGCGCCAATCGCTTCATCGCCCAGGCTTTTGAGCCTTATCTCTATTATCTCGGGCCGACGCCCAAGATCGTGTTCTTCCCGGTCATGATCATGTGGTTCGGCGTCGGCGGCGGCTCCAAGATCGCGATGGGCGCCGTGTCGTGTTTCTTTCCCATTGCGCTGAGCGTCGCCGCCGGGATGCGCCAGATCGATCCGGTCCTGATCCGGGTCGGCACCAGCTTCCGCGCCAATGCCTGGCAGATGGCGACGAAGATCTATCTGCCGGCGATGCGCCATCCGATCGTCAACGGCTTGAGGCTTGGACTCGGCGTGGCGCTGATCGGCACCCTGCTTGCGGAAACCAAGCTGTCCAATCGGGGCCTCGGCTTCCTGGTCATTCAGGCTTACAACAGTTTCAATATGCCGCTGCTTTACGCCATTCTGGTCGTGCTGTTTGTGATCGCGATCGGCATCAACGCTGCGGTGGCGCGGCTCGTTCGCCTCGACGACGCCAGGCGGAACTGACGTCGAGTTATAAGAGCGCCAAAAAGGCGCTCCGACATGGGAGGGAGACGCCATGCGCAAACAAAAGCGCGGCTTTGGCACGACTCTGCGCGAACAGCCCTCACTCGAACAGGTCGCGGGCAATGGTCTGCTACATCGCCGGGCGCTGCTCAGTGGCAGCGTTGCTTTTGCCGGCGCGCTGACCGCAAGCTCGGGACTTACCGGCGCCGCTGCGGAGCCGCTCGACGAACCGGAATGGAGCCTTGCGCCCGGCGACGTCACGCCCGCGCTGCAAAAAACCTCGCATTTCGAAGACAAAGTGGTGCGCACCTTGAGCAATCCAAAAGGCGACGCGCGCACGCAACACGCGCGCGCGCCGCTGCAGATGCTCGAAGGCACGATCACGCCCAACCCGCTGCACTTCACCATTTTGCATTCGGGCATTCCCGACATCGATCCGGACAAGCACGCGCTGGTCATCCACGGCCAGGTGAAACAGCCGCTCGAATTCACCGTCGAGGCGCTCAGCCGCTATCCGATGGTGACGCGCAAGCATTTCGTCGAATGCGGCGGCAATAGCGCACCGATGTTCTCGCCCGAGCCGATTCAGGCCACGGTGCAGGCGCTGCACGGGCTGTCGTCCTGCGCGGAATGGACCGGCGTGCCGCTCTCGATCCTGTTGGACGAGGCCGGCGCCGACACCAGCGCCAAATGGCTGATTGCCGAGGGCGCGGACTCGCTTGCGGTGTCGCGCAGCGTGCCGATGAAGAAAGCCTATGACGACGCCATGGTCGCGCTCTATCAGAACGGCGAGCGCCTGATGCCGGGCAACGGCTATCCGATGCGGCTGCTTCTGCCCGGCTACGAAGGCAATATGAACATCAAATTCCTGCGCCGGCTCAAGGTCGTCGATCAGCCGGCGATGACTTATTACGAGTCGCGCAACTATTCGCCGCTGTTGCCGGACGGCAAGGCGTACAAGTTCTATTTCGTCAATGAGGTGAAATCCTTCGTCACCCGGCCGTCCTTCGGCTACAGCCTCAAGGGTCCGGGCTTCTACGAGATTTCCGGCATCGCCTATTCCGGCATGGGACGCATCGAGAAGGTGGAAGTCTCCGCCGATGGCGGCAGGAGCTGGGGCGACGCCGCTGTCGACGGACCGGTGAGCCCAAAAGCGTTCACGCGCTTTCGCATGCCGTGGCGCTGGGACGGCCAACCGGCGGTTCTGACCAGCAGAGCCTGGGACGATTCAGGAGCGGTGCAGCCGCTGCGCGCCGATTTCGTCGCCGCCCGCGGCGAAGCCAAGAAAGTGCCGAACGTGCTCGGCTTTCCCAACCAGCATTACAACAGCCTCACGTCGTGGGCGGTCAACGGCAGCGGGGAGGTCAAACATGTCTATGTTTAAAAGCCTTGCCGGCGCGGCGCTGCTGACACTTGCAATCGCGGCCCCCGCCATTGCCGGCGATACGCCGGGCACCACATCCGGCAACACACCCAGTCTTGGCAAGCCGATCAGCGAAGCGGACATCAAGCCGTGGGACATCTCAGTGCTGCCGGACGGCACTAATTTGCCGCCCGGCAGCGGCACAGCAGTGCTTGGCGCCAAGCTCTATGTCGACAAGGGCTGCAACCTCTGTCACGGCGACAACGGCAAAGGCGGGCCGAGCAATGTGCTGGTCGGCAATCCGCCGCTCACCGCGGAAGGGATCACGTCGCTGAAAACCATCGCCAATTTCTGGGCCTGGCCGACCACGCTGTTCGATTATATCCGCCGCGCCATGCCGTGGCCGACACCGCACACGCTGAGCGACGACGAGGTCTATGCACTGTGCGCCTATCTGCTCGCGGCCAACAATCTGATCCCGCAAGACGAAGTGATGGACGCGCAGACTTTGCCGAAAGTGAAAATGCCGAACCACGACAACTTCATCATCCGGTTTCCGGACCGGATTTAACGCTCATGCTGTCATGGCCGGGCTTGTCACGGCCATCCACGTCTCATTGGCGCGATAGAAAAGACGTGGATGCCCGCGACGAGCGCGGGCATGACGAATTGTCGATGCTTAGAGCTTGAACGTCTCGTAGGTCGCCGGATGAAACAGTTCATCCACCGATACGCGGCGCGGCGACAAGCCTTCGGCGTGATGCTGGCCGAGGAAATAATCGAGCACTTTGCGATTAGGTTCGACGCCGTAGGACCAGAAGTCGTGTCCCATCAGGTCGCGCGCTTCCTTCAAGCGCTCCTCGACAAAGGGCAGTGTCACTTTGGTGGCGGAGGTGTCGGATAATTTCTTCAGGCCTGCCTCCTTGGCCTGTTCAAACGCCTTGTAGACGGCGCCCGGCAGCCAGGGATGCTTCTCGGCAAGCTCGCGGCGGATGCCGAGCACATGCATGATCGGAAAGAAGCCGGTGCGCTTGAAATAATCCTTCGCCACCGCGACCGGATCGGAAAACAGCCAGCCGATATGCGGATGGCCCTTCTCGATCAAAGTCGGCGGCCGCGGCGCGATGAAGCCGTCGATCTCGCCCTCTTCGAGCAGCTTGGAAATCGTCTTGCCCTCCGGCGCATTGTCGAGCTTCACGCCGGCCGGCAGGTCGACGGTGATCTTTTCCGGCCGCCCGGCTTCCTCGATGCCGCCGCGGATCCAATGAATGTCGGAGCGCTTGACGCCGTAATCGTCTTCGAGAAACGAGCGCGCCCACACATTTGCCGTCAATTGATATTCCGGCACGCCGACTTTGCGGCCCTTCAGGTCCTGCGGCTTCTTGATGCGATCGGTACGCACGTAGACCGACGTGTGACGAAAGGCGCGCGACACGAAAGCCGGCACCGCGACATAGGGGCAATTGCCCTGCGCGGTCTTCACCGTATAGCTCGACAGCGACAATTCGCAGATGTCGAATTCGGCGGCGCGAAAGGCGCGGAAGAAAATCTCCTCGGGCACAAGCGTCATATAGACCGGATCGACGCCGTCGATCTGGACGCTGCCGTCGATCAAGGCGCGCGTGCGGTCATAATCGCCGACGGCGACGGAGAGATTGAGCTTGGCCATTTCGCTTCCCTGGATTGCCTAAAATCGCGGCCTCCAGATAGCCGCTCGGGAGGGCCTATGCCAAGCCGCGAATGCGCGGGGTTGAAATGCAGGTCTGCGCTAACGCAGGCCTGCGCTAACGTCCGGCAAAGGGCTCGGCCGGCGCAATATCCGTAATCCGAAACTGTACGCGCTCCTCGCCCTGCCAGCGGTCGAGCGCGAAAGAGCCGGCGGCATGAACCTGGCGGCCGCGGGCATTGCGGAGCGCAGCTCCAAGCTTGCCGCCCGAGGCACGGAACGCAATGGCGTTGACGCTCGTGCCGTCGGCGGATTTCAGCCGCGCCCGCACATGCGCCTGGCCGACCTCCTCCGCATAGGTCACGGTATGCCCGGGCAATGCGATCACCGGTTCCGGATTGCCCGAGCCGAACGGCCCGGCGCGGCCGATCATGGTGACGAGTTCGGCATCGGCGGCGGCTGCCGTCACCGCGCCGTCGATCAAAAGCCCGCTAGAGCGCCGCGCAATCTCGACATCGGCGCCGAGCGAGGCTTCGAGAAAGGCGCGCCATTCCGCGAGCGCGCCTTTGCGCAAGGTCACGCCGGCCGCCATGGCGTGGCCGCCGCCTTTGAGCAATATCCCTTCGGCGACGCCGCGCCGTACAGCGCGGCCGATATCGACGCCCGGCATGGAGCGGCCCGAGCCGGTACCGATGCCGCCGGGCTCGAGCGCAATGGCAAAGGCCGGGCGGTTGAATTTTTCTCGCAGCCGCGCCGCGACCAGACCGACCACGCCGGGATGCCATCCCTCGGCAGCGGTGACGACCACCGCGCCCTTCTCTTCGATGCCGAGCGCGGCAATGGCCTCGGCCTCGGCCTGCGCCAGCGTGTCCTGCTCGATGGCCTGGCGCTCGCGGTTGAGCCGGTCAAGCTCGGCGGCGATTTTCGCCGCCTCGATCGGATCGTTCTCGAGCAGAAGTCTGGTGCCGAGATCGGCGCGGCCGATGCGTCCGCCGGCATTGATGCGCGGCCCGAGCAGAAAGCCGAGATGCCAGGCTTCCGGCGGCGACGACAGCCGCGCCACATCCATCAGGCTCACCGGCCCCGGCCGCTCGCGCCGGCGCAGCGCGATCAGGCCTTTGGTGACAAAGGCGCGATTGAGCCCGATCAGCGGCACCACGTCGGCCACGGTGCCCAGCGCGACGTCGTCGAGCAGGCCGAGCAGATCGGGCTCCGGCCGGTCGCCGTGCCAGAAGCCGCGGGCACGCAACACGCGGTTGACCGCGACCGTCGTCATGAAGGTGAGCCCGACAGCGGCGAGATGGCCGAGGCCCGACAGATCGTCGCGGCGGTTCGGATTGACGATGGCAAGCGCCGGCGGCAGCACTTCGTCAGCCTGATGGTGATCGACGACGACGACATCGAGGCCGAGTTTCTTGGCCTCGGTCAGCGGCTCGATACTGGTGGTGCCGCAATCGACGCAGATCAGAAGCGTCGCGCCGCGTGCAGCGAGCGCGCGCACGGCTTCCACATTCGGCCCATAGCCTTCGAACAGCCGGTCCGGAATATGGATGAGTGGATCGATGCCGCCATGACGCAGATAGCGCGCGAGCAGCGCCGCCGAGGTCGCGCCGTCGACGTCGTAATCGCCGAAGATGGCAACGTTCTCTCCCCGCGCGACGGCATCGGCGACGCGGGTCGCTGCCTCCTCCATCGCCGTGAGCACATAGGGGTCGGGCATCGCCTGTTTGATCGTCGGATCGAGAAACGCATCGACCGCGTCGACCTCGATATTGCGGCCGGCAATGATGCGGGCGAGCAACTCGGGAAGATCGTGGCGTTGCGCGATGGCGAGCGCGCGCGCACTGCCACGCTCGTCGAGCCGGTCGCGCCAGGCGCGTCCGGTCGCCGAATTCTCGACGCCAAGAAACAAGCGGGTTTCAGCCATTTGCGCGATTGTAGAGCGAATTGCGCCGCAACAAGCTTTTAAGCGGCAGCTATCCGCAGAAATAAGGCGCTAGTCGAATTTATCAAGCTTGCGGTGTTCGGCGCGGATCCAGCGCACGGTGCTGCTCGCCGAGCGCATCACGACGGTCTCGGTCTCGATGATGCCTTTGCCGAAATGCACGCCTTTGAGCATGGGGCCGTCGGTGACGCCGGTTGCTGCGAACAGGCAATCGCCGCTCACCATGTCCTCGATCTCGTATTTCTTGCGCGGGTCTTTGATGCCCATTTTGGCGACGCGCTCGCGCTTCTCGTCGGTGTCGACGACAAGCCGGGTCTGCATCTGCCCGCCGATACATTTGAGCGCGGCCGCCGCCAGCACGCCTTCGGGCGCGCCGCCGATGCCGAGATAGATGTCGATGCCGGTCTTGTCCGGATCGGCGGTGTGAATGACGCCGGCGACATCGCCGTCACTGATCAGGCTCACCGCGGCGCCGACTTTGCGCACCGCGGCGATGATGTCGGCATGGCGCGGCCGGTCGAGGATCATGGCCGTGATGTCTTCCGGCTTCACGCCCTTGGCCCTGGCGAGGTTGAGAATGTTCTCGTCGGCCGGCGCGTCGAGATCGACGGTGTTTTTCGGATAACCCGGACCGATCCCGATCTTGTCCATGTAGATATCCGGCGCGTGCAGCAGCGTACCGGCCGCAGCCATTGCCAAAGTCGCGATCGCGCCCGGCATGTTCTTGGCGCACAGCGTCGTGCCCTCGAGCGGATCGACCGCGATATCGACTTTCGGTCCGGATTTGTTGCCGACTTTTTCGCCGATATAGAGCATCGGCGCCTCGTCCATTTCGCCCTCGCCGATGACGACGGTGCCGTCGATCGACAGGCCCCCAAGCTCGCGGCGCATGGCGTCGACGGCGGCGCCGTCGGACTTCTTCTCAAGCCCGCGCCCGCGCAGCCGGGCCGCCGCCACCGCGGCCAATTCGGTCACACGCGCGATCTCAATCGACATGATGCGATCAATGCCGGACTGGGAACGGGCAGGCTTCGATGACATGGCAGCAATCTCCATAAACGGCCGAATACGCGTGTGAACGTCAGTTCTTCTCGATGCGGATGACTTGCGGCTTGCCGTAAACCACGCGGTCGCGGCGCACGGCGGCAAGAGCTTTGTGCACGGCATCCTCGCTGGTGGCATAGGTCGTCATGATGACGGGCACCGCCTCGTTGGAGCGGCCCGGCTGCGCCGCGCCGGCCGATCCGACCGGATGCCGCTGCACGATGGATTCGAGCGATATTTTCTGTTGCGCCAGCCGGTGCGCGATGGTGGCCGCGGTGCCGGGCCGATCGCGCGCCAACAGGCGAATGTAATAGCCGCCTTCGTGGTGCTGCATCGGCGCTTTGCGGGTTGGCGTCATGCGCGCAACCGGACGGCCGAACGGCGCACAGCGCACCCCGCGCGCAATATCGGCAAGATCGGCGACGATGGCCGAAGCCGTCGCTACGCCGCCGGCGCCCGGCCCGACCAGCGTGATCGGCGCGATGCCTTCGGCGTCCACCGTGACGGCATTGGTGACGCCCATGACCTGGGCGATCGCGGAATCCTTCGGCACCATGGTCGGGTGCACGCGCTGTTCGATGCCCCCATCGGTCTTCACCGCGACGCCTAAGAGCTTAACCCGGTAACCGAGCTCGCTTGCGGCATCGAGATCGGCGAGCGTGATCGAGGAAATGCCTTCGACATAGATCGCCTTGGGATCGATCCTGGTGCCGAAGGCGAGGCTCGCCAGGATGGCAAGCTTCTGCGCGGTGTCCTGGCCTTCGATGTCGAAGGTCGGATCGGCCTCGGCATAACCGAGCCGCTGCGCATCGCGCAGGATCTCGTCGAACGGCAGCCGGTCCTGCTCCATCCGCGACAGGATGTAATTGCAGGTGCCGTTGAGGATGCCGTAGATGCGCGAGAACGACGCGCCGTTGAGGCCTTCTCGTAAGGTCTTCACGATCGGAATGCCGCCGGCGACCGAGGCTTCGAAATTCAAGGCGACCTGTTTGCGCTCGGCAAGCGCGGCAAGCTTCTGGCCGTGGGCGGCGAGCAGCGCCTTGTTGGCGGTCACAACCGGCTTGCCGGCCGCAAGCGCGGTCTCGACCGCGCCCTTGGCCGGATCGCCGGCGCCGCCCATGACTTCGACGAAGACATCGATTTCTGGATCGCTCGCCAAGGCGACCGGATCGGCGACCCAGCGAAACTTTTTCAGATCGAAATCACGCTTTTTGCTGCGCGTGCGCGCATTGAGCGCGACAATTTCGATCGGCCGCCCGCAGCGCGCCAACAGCTTGTCGCGTCCCTGATCGAGAAGATGCACAACGGCGCTGCCGACGGTACCAAGCCCGGCAAGACCGACTTTCAGCGGCTCAGCCATAACGCGTCGCCCAATTTGGGAAAAAACGACGCCCGATTAACGCCGCGTCGCGAGGGGAACGACGTTGTGCAGCATTTCCGGCCCTGTTTCAAGAAAGCGCCGGATATTGCGTGCCGCCTGCCGGATACGCTGCTCGTTCTCCACAAGCGCGATCCGCACATGGCCCTCGCCGTGCTCACCGAAGCCCTCGCCGGGCGACACCGCGACCGAGGCTTTCTCGACTAGAAGCGTCGAGAATTCGATGGTCGAGAGCGTCCGGAACGGCTCGGGGATCGGCGCCCAGGCGAACATCGAGGCCTTCGGCGGCGGCACGTGCCAGCCGGCCCGGCCGAACGAATCGACCAGCACGTCCCGGCGGCGGCGATAGATGGCGCGCATGTCGCGGATGCAGTCGTCGGGCCCGTTGAGCGCCGCGGTTGCCGCCACCTGGACCGGCGTGAACGCGCCATAATCGAGATAGGATTTGACGCGGCTCAATGCCGCAATGACGCGCTCATTGCCGACGGCAAAGCCGATGCGCCAGCCCGGCATTGAATAGGTCTTCGACATCGAGGTGAATTCGACCGCGACATCCATTGCGCCCGGCACCTGCAGAATGGAGGGCGGCGGATCGTCATCGAAATAGACCTCGGCATAAGCGAGATCCGACAGCACCAAGAGCCCGTGCTTTTTCGCGAACGCGACAAGCTCGCGATAAAAATCCAAATTGGCGACGCAAGCGGTCGGATTGGACGGATAGCACACCACGACCGCAATCGGTTTCGGGATCGAATGTGAAACCGCACGCTCAAGCGCGCCGAAAAACGCGTCGTTGGCTTCGACCGGCACCGAACGGATGGCGCCGCCTGCCATCAGAAAGCCGAACACGTGTATAGGATAGGTCGGGTTCGGCACGATGATGATATCGCCGGGCGCGGTGATCGCCTGCGCGACATTGGCAAAACCTTCCTTCGAGCCGAGCGTCGTGACGACCTGCGTCTCGGGATTGAGCTTCACACCGAACCGGCGGGCGTAGTAAGCAGCCTGCGCCTTGCGCAGCCCGGGAATTCCCTTCGATGCGGAATAGCGGTCGGTGCGCGTTTTGCCGACGACCTCTTTGAGCTTCTCGACCACATGCGCCGGCGCCGGCAGGTCAGGATTGCCCATGCCAAGGTCGATGATATCGGCGCCGCCATTGCGAGCCGCTGCCTTGGCGCGGTTCACGCTCTCGAACACATAGGGCGGCAGCCGCCGAATACGATAAAATTCCTCCATGGGAGTCCCCGCGGATCGTCTTTTCGATTGAGGGCAGATTATAGGCCCGATTCAGTGGTTTAAAGGCCAGAATATCACGGCTTCAGGCCGGCACCAGCGGTGCCTGAGGCGCCAGCATTTATGCCAGCGCCATTTATGCCAGCGCCCTGGGCGCTGGCGGTGGTAGCCGGCGGTGCCGCAGACGCCTGTTGCGCAGGCCTCTTGTGGGCGGGTTTCTTGGCCGTCGAGCCCGTCGCTTGAACGGCCGATCCGGGCGCAGGCTTGCTCGGCGGCGCTTCAGCGTTGAGATGATCGCGTTGGCTGATCAGGTCCTCGGTCGCCTTCTGCACCTGGACCTGATCCATCGGCGCATCGGTCCGCGGCGGCGGCATGTCGTGGACCGCCGGAAAGATCGACGGATAATCGACGCCGGGCGAGCAACCGGCGACCAGCAAGCACGTCGCCGTAATGAGTGCCAAGCCGGTCAATGATGAGCCAGTCAATGACAAGCCAAGCGACGCCGAGCGCAAAAACGCCGACCGCGCAGGCTTAAAGCCCGCGCGCGCGCGCGTTTTCATTCTTTGCAACCGCCGCACACTCAGTCTCCGAAATCCCCTCAGAAGGCGCGCCCGGCTCTGGCCTATTTGCTCGCGTTTTTGGCCGCCGAAACCCGCCTCGCCGCCCCTTAGAACCTTAAAAAGTGCAGAGCCCCAATAAATTAAGGCAATCAACTCAGAGCTTACACAAGGCGTCAAGCCAGGATGCTAAGCTAATATGTCGAAACAAGGACCGGGCCACTGTCGCCTTCGGCAGTGCAGCAGAAACAAAACTGATGCGGCCTTAAGCAGTGCGCCAATAAAGTGCGCTGGCGGATGAGACTTCCGGGCTTCATTAAGCGTTGTCTTTTATATGCCGGAGTTGATAAGGCCAGTTCGCCGAGGGGACCGAATCCTCTCGCCAGTGAGGAACGCGCGTGCGAACTCCATCGCAACAACCGGAGCGCAGAACGCCGTGACGCAAAACATCGTCACGCCGGGCGCCGTCGCGCCGGATGCTGGTGCGCCGGAGGCTGTTGCGCCGAGCGAGGTTGACCTCGTCACGCAAGCGCCGGCGCCGCAGACCTCCATGTCGCGACAAGACGCACCGGAGTCCGCGAGCAAAATCGGCGCCGGCGACATTGAGCGGTTCTCGCGCAATCTGGCGCGGCTGGTCGAGGAGGGCGGCCGCGCGCTCGCAGCCTATCTGCGGCCGCGCGAGCAAGGCCGCATCACCGATGAGGTCGCGTCCGAGCTTGGCGAAATCGCCAAAACGCTCGGCCATGTCGCGGAATATTGGCTCGCCGATCCGCAACGCGTCGCGGAATTGCAGAACCGGCTCGGCAAGGCCTATCTCGAACTCTGGGCGGTCGCCGCGAAGCGGCTCACCGGCGAGCCCGCCCCGGACATCATTGCACCGGCCACTGGCGACAAGAAATTCAGCGATCCGGAATGGACGTCGAACCAGTTCTTCGACTTCCTCAAGCAGTTCTATCTGCTCACCGCGCAATGGGCCGATAAACTGGTCGCGGACGCCGCCGGTATCGACGCGCATACGCGGCAAAAGGCGGAGTTCTACGTCCGCCAGATCCTCAACGCGATCGCGCCGACGAATTTCGTGCTGACCAATCCCGAACTGCTACGCGAGACTTTTGCCTCAGGCGCGGAGAATCTGGTGCGCGGCATGCACATGCTGGCCGAGGACATCGAGGCCGGCGGCGGCGAGCTGCGCATCCGCCAGTCCGACAATTCGATGTTCGAGGTCGGACGCAACCTCGCCGTCACGCCGGGCAAAGTCATCTTCCAGAACGAGATGATGCAGCTCATCCAGTACGCGCCGACGACCGAGACGGTGCTCAAGCGGCCGCTTCTGATCGTGCCGCCCTGGATCAACAAATTCTACGTGCTCGATCTGACGCCGGAAAAGTCCTTCATCAAATGGTGCGTCGATCAGGGCATTACCGTGTTCTGCATTTCCTGGGTCAATCCCGACGCCCATCTCGCGCAAAAGGGCTTCGAGGATTACGTCCGCGAAGGGCCGCTGGCGGCGCTTGACGCCATCAAGGAAGCGACCGGCGAGGAAAAGGTCCACGCCATCGGCTATTGCGTCGGCGGCACGCTGCTATCGGTCACACTCGCAGTTATGGCGGCGCGGCATGACGAACGCATCGTGTCGGCAACTTTGTTCGCCGCGCAGGTGGATTTCACCTATGCCGGCGATCTCAAGGTCTTTGTCGACGAGGAGCAGATCAGCGCCCTTGAGCAGAAAATGGCCGAGCGCGGCTATCTTGAGTCCGGCTCCATGGCGAGCGTCTTCAATATGCTGCGCTCGAACGACCTGATCTGGCCCTATGTCATCAACAATTACATGAAGGGCAAGGCGCCCTTCCCGTTCGATCTGTTGTACTGGAATGCTGACGCTACGCGAATGCCGGCCGCCAACCATTCGTTCTATCTGCGCAATTGCTATCTCGAAAACAAACTGTCGAAGGGCAAGATGGCGCTCGGCAATACGCTGGTCGATCTCAAGGCGGTGACGATACCGATCTACAATCTGGCGACGCGCGAAGATCATATCGCTCCGGCCAGATCGGTGATGGTCGGGTCAAAATGCTTCGGCGGCGATGTGCGTTTTGTCGTGGCGGGATCGGGCCACATCGCCGGCGTCATCAATCCGCCCACCAAGCGGAAATATCAGTATTGGACCGGGCCGAAGCCGCGCAACGCCGACATCAACGGCTGGATCGCCAAGGCCAAGGAACATGTCGGATCATGGTGGCCGGATTGGCTGCTTTGGATCACCCGGCAAAGCCCGACCGAGGTTCCCGCGCGCATTCCGGGCTCAGGTGCGCTGACCCCGATCGAAGACGCGCCGGGAAGCTACGTGAAGGTCAAGGGCTAAGCGCCGACCCAAGCTTGGTTTCGCTCGAAAGGCGCTCAATCCCGACATCGAAAAGCAGCTTTGACTTTACGGAAACAGCGCGACCTGCTCGAGGCCGGTCGTTTCCGGATAGCCGAGCATCGCGTTCATGTTCTGCACCGCCTGACCCGACGCGCCCTTGGTCAGGTTGTCGAGCGTGGAGCAGATAATGGCGCGGCCGGGGATGCGGTCGGTCGTCACTCCGATAAACGTCATGTTCGAGCCGCGAACGTGCCGGCTTTGCGGCATGGCGCCGTAGGGCAGCACGTGGACGAAGGGCTCATTCGCGTAGGACTTTAAAAGTATCGCATGAAGGTCCTGCGGCGACGCCTTCGCGTCGCGCACATAGATCGTTGAAAGAATGCCCCTGTTCATCGGCACCAGATGCGGCGTGAAGCTCACGACCACGTCCCGCCCCGCGGCTTTGGAAAATTCCTGATCGAGCTCGGCCATGTGGCGGTGGTGGCCGACGCCATAGGCGTGAAAGCCCTCGGAGACTTCCGAGAACAGCATTTCTTCCTTGGCCGCCCGGCCCGCGCCGGTCATGCCTGATTTGGCGTCGATCACGATCTCGTCCGGATTGATCGCCTTCGCCTTCAGGAGCGGGATCAGCGGCAGTTCGGAACACGTCGTATAGCAGCCGGGATTGGCGACGAGCCGCGCCGATTTCACATCCGCCCGATAGACTTCGGTGAGGCCATAGACGGCCTCTTTCTGCAGTTCCGGCGCGAAATGCTCGTGGCCGTACCAGCGTGCGTAAGCCGCAGGATCGGACAAGCGGAAATCCGCCGACAGGTCGACGACCTTGGTCGCCGGCGCGCGCGTGAGCAGATCCTTGATCACCTTCTGCGTCGTGCCGTGCGGCAGCGCGCAGAACGCCACATCGAGCCCGAGCGCCTTCCAGTCTGCCTGTTCGATCGACGTCAGCGCCGGCAGCGCAAACGGCGCGAATTGCGGAAACACGTCCGACATCGGCTTGCCGGCGCGGCGGTCGGCGGTGAGCAGGACGATTTCGGCGTGAGGATGCCGAAGCAACAGCCGCACCAGTTCGGCGCCGGTATAGCCCGACGCACCGAGAATGCCGATTTTCGCTTTCGCAGACATGATGATTGGACCTTTGCTCCGAAGATAAAGGCGTCAGGCCGGAAACCGCAGGCAGAATATCAGGATCGAGAAAACTTCAAGATGACGGCCGCGGAACCGGCGGCACGAATGAGATTACGCGCGAGCGCGCATCCGTGCCGCGCCGGTACGGCGACGGCGGCGCTGGACGGGAAAAAGGCTCGCGACGGCTAAGCTCATGGCCGGGCATATAAGGCGGACGCCTTAAGCCGTCAATCTGCACATGCTTTTGCCGTCCCGGTGGCATAGTTGAATGTCCGGCCGGAAATGATTCGGCCGCCGTTGCGGGCCGCGAACGGCGCGCTACATGCACCACATCGATTGAGACTCTACGAGAGGGAATCCGGGACAAGCCGTGGGAAAAGCAGCGAAATCTTCCAAAGCCTCCAAGCCGGCAAAGGCTGTTGCCAAGAGCGCCGCCAAAGGCGCCGCCAAAACCGGCGACCTGTTCGCCGGCCTCGCTGAAGGCAAACGTAGCAGCGCCCGCCGCAGTGCCACGGCCCCGGGGCGCGGCTCCTCGGCAGAGCAGGGCTATACCGCGCGCCACATCGAGGTCCTGGAAGGGCTCGAACCGGTCCGCCGCCGCCCCGGCATGTATATCGGCGGCACCGACGAGAAGGCGCTGCATCACCTGTTCGCCGAAGTCATCGACAACGCCATGGACGAGGCGCTCGCCGGTCACGCCGACTGGATCGAGGTCGAGCTCGAAACGGATGGTTTCCTGACCGTGACCGACAATGGCCGCGGCATTCCGGTCGATCCGCATCCGAAATTTCCGAAAAAGTCCGCGCTCGAAGTGATCATGTGCACGCTGCATGCCGGCGGCAAATTCGACTCGAACGTCTATGAGACCTCGGGCGGCTTGCACGGTGTCGGCGTCTCGGTCGCCAATGCTTTGTCCGACCGCATGGAAGTCGAGGTCGCGCGCGGCCAAAAGCTCTACCGGATGGCTTTCGAGCGCGGCAAGCCGAAGGGCAAATTGCAGGACGCCGGCAAGGCGCCGAACCGCCGCGGCACCAAGGTGCGCTTCCACCCCGATCCGCAGATTTTCGGAGCGAAGGCGCATTTCAAGCCGGAACGCGTGTTCAAGATGACGCGCTCCAAGGCCTATCTGTTCGGCGGCGTCGAAATCCGCTGGTCCTGCGCGAAAGAACTTTTGCACGGCGTCGACAACGTGCCCGACAAGGCGACGTTTCATTTCGCCGATGGGCTCAAGGACTATTTGTCGGAAACGCTTGCCGGTTCAACCTTGGTCCATCCTGAGGTTTTCAGCGGCACGGCGAAAAAGGCCGGCGCGCATGGAGCTGCGCAGTGGGCGGTGGCCTGGACCGCCGATGCCGACGGCTTTCTCAACTCCTATTGCAACACCATCCCGACGCCCGACGGCGGCACCCATGAATCCGGCCTGCGCACGGCGCTGACGCGCGGGCTCAAGGATCACGCCGAACGTAACGGCCAAGGCAAGCGCGCCGCTTCGATCACCTCCGACGATGTCATGGTCGGCGCCGGCGCCATGCTGTCGGTGTTCATCCGCGAGCCGGAGTTCCAGGGCCAGACCAAGGATCGGCTCGCCACCGCTGAAGCGCAAAAGATCGTCGAACAAGCGATCAAGGATCCGTTCGACCACTGGCTCGCCGGCAATCCGCTGCAGGCCAACAAGCTTTTGGATTTCGTGGTCGAGCGCGCCGAGGAACGCGTCCGCCGCCGCCAGGAAAAGGACATTGCCCGCAAGAGCGCGGTGAAGAAGCTGCGCCTGCCCGGCAAGCTCGCCGATTGCACCAACAGCGCCGCCGAAGGCTCCGAGATTTTCGTCGTCGAAGGCGACAGCGCCGGCGGCTCGGCGAAACAGGCGCGCGATCGCGCGACGCAGGCGATCCTGCCGTTGCGCGGAAAGATCCTCAACGTGGCCTCGGCCGGCAAAGACAAGCTCGCGCAGAACCAGCAGCTCGCCGACTTGGCGCAGGCGCTCGGCTGCGGCACCGGCGTGCATTACCGTGACGAGGATTTGCGCTACGGCCGCGTCATCATCATGACCGACGCCGACGTCGACGGCGCGCATATCGCCTCGCTGCTCATTACCTTCTTCTACCGGCAGATGCCGCAGCTCATCGACCACGGCCATCTCTATCTCGCGGTGCCGCCGCTCTACAAACTCTCACACGGCGGCAAGAATTTTTACGCGCGCAATGAAAAACACCGCGATGAGATCTTGAAGAAAGAGTTTCATGCCAATGCCAAGGTCGAAATAAGCCGCTTCAAGGGACTCGGCGAAATGATGGCGGCGCAGCTCAAAGAGACCACAATGGACCCGAAGAAGCGCACGCTGCTTCAAATCAAGCTCGTGCCCGACGATCGCAAGGACACGGAAAAATCCGTCGAGCGGCTGATGGGCACCAAGGCCGAGGCGCGCTTCGAATTCATCCAGGAGCGCGCCGAGTTCGCCGACGAGGCGGCGCTGGACGTTTGATCTGAAGCGTCCTTCCCGGATAACTATTCCTTCTGGAACAGCTTATCGGTCGCGGTGATCAGCCCGATATCGGGATGCGCGGCGCAATACTCGCCAAGCTTCTTGGCGTTATCGACGAATTTGGTGGTGTCGATCACCGGCGGGTCGTCCTCGTCTTTATAGTAGCCGTCGAGCCAGGCCAGGATCACGCCGATATCGTCCTTGTTGGCCGCGACGAATTGCTGGCAGGTCCAGGTCGACAGATCGATATCGTTGGCACGAACAGGGGTCGCCGATGCCAGCACGATCACCGCAACGGCGGCCGCAAAGATTCTCATGCAACAATATCCTCATTGTCCGGCGGGCCGAATTTGCGCCGCCGTTCGTGCCGAGTAAAGACACGCTAGAGCGAAAATTGTTTCAGAGCGAAATCGTAATATCCGCTCCGGCATTTTGCCGGAGCATGATCTTGCCAGACAGCCGGTATCCGCTTTTTCCGGATCACGCCCTACTCTTCGAAATGCAAATTCGCGGCCTTGATGATCGCGACATATTTGACGATGTCGGCGTCGATCATGCGCTTGAACTCATCCGGCGAACCGCCGCCGGGATCAACCGCCATATTCTTCAGCTTGGCCGATACACCGGGATCGCGGATCGCCTCGTTGAAGGCTTTTTCGAGCTTGGCGACGATCGGCGCCGGTGTCGCGATCGGCGCGAATATCCCGCTCCAAAGGTGAATGTCGACGTCGGGATATCCTTCCTCGGCCATGCTCGGCGTGTCGGGCAATTCGGCGCTGCGGGTGGAGCCGGTGACGGCTAGCGCCTTGACCTTGTCGGCCTTGACCTGCGGCACCGTCGGCGGGCCATCGGCGATGGCGAAAGCGGTCTGGCCCTCCATGACACTCAAGATCATCTCGTTGCTGCTCTTGTACGGGATCATCACGCCGGGCATGCCGGATTTCAGTTTCAATTGCTCCGACGGCAGGATGAAGGCCGGCGAGGTCGCCGGATAGTTCATCTTATCGGGATGCTGCTTCGCCCATTCGACGAATTCCTTGACGTTGTTTGCCGGGTTGTCCTTGCTGATCACCATGATCAGCGGGAAGCTCGCAATCATCGCAAGCGGCACCAGCGTCTTGGTCGGGTGATATTTGAGATCGGGATAGATCGCGGCCGCGATCGACATCGCGCCGGACGCGCCGACCAGAAGCGTGTAGCCATCGGCAGCTTGGTTGGAGACATATTCGCCGGACAGCCGGCCGCCGGCACCCGGCCGGTTCTCGACCACCACCGCCTGGCCGAGAATGGCGGACGCCTTATCTGCCACCACGCGGGCGAACAGGTCGTTGCCGCCGCCGGCGGCGAAGCCGACGATCAGCCGGATTGGCCGGTTGGGGAAATCGTCCGCGGCATGCGCGGGCGCGAACGACGCCGCCAACACAGCCAGAATGGCCAGCGCGGACACAACTGCCCCGCGCAGGAAACGACCAGAACACATCAGAACTTCCTCCCTCGCTTCATTGCGGCCCTGCCCTGCAATGCGGCGGGCAGGTTTGTCCCGGCGATCGTTAGCACAACCCCTGCGCCGGCGTCTCTCCCGCCGCAAGCCCCGTTGTCGCAGCCGGATCTATCCCCGCAGCCATTCGACGAGGGTCTTGTTGACCGCGTCCGGTTTTTCCAGCGTCGACAAATGCCCGCTGCCGGGAATGACGGCGAGCCGCGAACCTGGAATAGCCGAGGCGATCTCACGGGCGAGTTCCGGCGGCGTCGCCTCGTCGCCCTCGCCCACCAGCACCAGCGTCGGGCATGAAATCGCCTTCAGCCCGGGCCGTGAATCCGGCCGGCCGATGATTGCTTGCTGTTGCCGCAGATAAGCGTCGAGCCCGGTCTCTTCGATCATTTTGCGCACGATGCTTTTCAGCGCCGCGTCATTATGCCGATCGCGATGGACGTAGAGCGGATAAGCGAGATCGACAATTTCGCCGTAACCGCCGGCCTTGGCTTGCGCCATCAGCACATGGCGCCGCTCGATCTGCTCGGCCGTGTCGGCGCGCGCTCCGGTGTCGAGAAGCGCAAGCTTGGCGACGCGCTGCGGCGCCTGCCGCATGATCTCAAACGCGATGTAGCCACCCATCGACAGGCCCGCGAGCGCGAAGCGTTGCGGCGCTGCGCCTAAAATCCGCCGCGCGACAGCCGCGATGCTGTCGTCGCGCCTGTGGTCGGCAACCGTCACCGGTCCGAACGGCCACAGCGCCGGAATCTGCTCGGCATAAAGGCGCGCGGTGCAAGTGAGACCGGGGATCAGAACAATCGGCAGGCTGTCGGCGTCCGGCATTTGGCATTCCTGTGACGGTTCAAGGACCCTATGAGGACATGATGACGACTTGGCTTCGAGAAAAAGTGAAGGAATCCGATTAACTTAGTGCATTGCAAGAGGCCATTTCAGGTTGACTTTCAGCCAATCGATCTTATGTTGCGCGCAACGCAAGTTAGGGCAAATTCGACCGCCTGGCGCGTTTCCCCTGCTTTAAGCCGCGTTTGAACCAAATCCGTAAAGCGCAGGCGGTCCCTATCGAGGGTTTATGTCGTTTTCACATCTCGGCTTGTCCGAAAAAGTTGTCGCTGCCGTAGCTGCGGCTGGTTACAAAACTCCCACTCCCATCCAAGATCAGGCCATTCCGCACGTCCTCGCCCGGCGTGACGTGCTTGGTATCGCCCAGACCGGCACCGGCAAGACGGCGGCGTTCACGCTGCCGATGCTCACGATGCTGGAAAAGGGCCGCGCCCGCGCCCGCATGCCGCGCACCCTCATCCTTGAGCCGACGCGCGAACTCGCCGCGCAAGTCGAAGAAAGTTTTGTCAAATACGGCGCCAAGCACAAGCTCAACGTCGCTCTCATCATCGGCGGCGTCTCGTTCGACGACCAAGACGCCAAGCTCACGCGCGGCGTCGATGTGCTGATCGCCACGCCCGGCCGACTCCTGGATCATTTCGAGCGCGGCCGTTTGCTGCTCAACGGCGTCGAGCTTCTGGTCATCGACGAAGCCGACCGCATGCTCGACATGGGATTCATTCCCGACATCGAGCGCATCTGCAAGCTCGTTCCCTTTACCCGTCAAACGCTGTTCTTCACCGCCACCATGCCGACGGAAATTCGGCGCATCACCGAACAGTTCCTGCACAATCCGGTTCGCGTCGAAGTCGCAAAGCCGGCGACCACGCTCGCCACGACGACGCAGTTTCTCGCCAAATCGGGCCGCGAGCCACACGAGAAGCGCGATACGTTGCGCCGCCTGATCCGCGGAGCCGAAGGCATGAAGAACGCCATCGTCTTCTGCAACCGCAAACGCGACGTCGCGACTTTGTATCGCTCGCTCCTGCGTCACGGCTTCTCGGTGCAGGCGTTGCACGGCGACATGGATCAGTCGGCGCGCACGGCCGCGCTTGAGCAATTCCGCAAAGGCGAGGTTACCCTCCTCATTGCATCCGACGTCGCAGCGCGCGGCCTCGACATTCCGGATGTCGGCCATGTCTACAATTTCGACGTACCAATACATGCCGACGATTATGTCCACCGCATCGGCCGCACCGGCCGCGCCGGGCGCAGCGGCACCGCAATCAGCTTGGTTGCCGGCAGCAATGATGCCAAAGCGGTCGCGGCGATTGAAAAGCTGATCGGGCAACCGATCCCGTGGATGGACAAGATACCCGGCGAACCTTCCGCCTCGCTTGACGAGCCACGGCACGCCGCTCGCCCGCAGCACAACTCCCGCGGACAGTCCAACGGTCATCGTCACCGGTCGTCGCATCGTCCGGCGGCGGCGCGCAGCGACGATGCAAAGCCGCGCAGCGAAGAGACAAGGCCGCGCCGCGAAGAAAGACCCCGCAGCGCTCCGCAGCCGGCGCGTCCGCATTCAGACGAATCCAATTCTTCTCACCTTCCCGCCTTTCTGCTGCGTCCGGTACCCGTCAAGGCTTGATTTGCCTCAATTCGTTTGACGGCGTGATGCCGTCAAACCTGTTTACCGGACCTTCACGGCTCTCTCCTAGTTTCCCGTATAAATCGGCGCCGGCGGCCGTCGTGTCCGGTGCAATTCTCGAATTTCCAAGTGCGATTGGAGACGATCGATGGACGTGCCCGACGAGCACGAGAGGTCGCTTGCTTTCGCGGAAGTTGCTCTCGGGCAGATCAAGGCGCTGGGCCAGGCCGCCTCGCCGCGTAATTTTGCAATCTGGTATCATTATGCAACCGGCTACAATCAGCCGCTCAATCAGTCGATCAACGAAGCGCTGGCGAAAAGCGGCTCACTGAGCGAAACCGATCTCGAACAGATCTACGACACTTATCTTTCCGACAGCCGCTTCGGCGAGCGCATCAATTCCGTCGGCACGCGCGTGCTCGACGAGATCAACCAGGTCATGTCGACGATCGACGCCGCTGCGGGTTCGGTAACCACCTATGCCAAACGCCTGACGGTCGCGAGCGAGAGGCTCGCGCAAGCCAAAGACGGCGAAGCGTTGCGCGCCGTCATCGAGCATCTCGTGCAAGGCGCCCAGGAAATGGAGACGAGCAACAAGAAGCTCGAAGCGCGGCTTGCGGCATCGCGCCAGGAGATCGCGCACCTGCAGCATAATCTCGAGGCGGTGCGCGCCGAAAGTCTCACCGATCAGCTCACCACGCTCGCCAACCGCAAATATTTCGACGCCGCTCTCGCCCAAGCGATCACGGAAGCGGCCACCAAGAGCGAGCCGCTCTCGTTGTTGATGGCAGATATCGACTACTTCAAGACCTTCAACGACAGATTTGGCCACCTCACCGGCGACCACGTGCTGCGGCTGGTGGCGCTGTCGGTGAAGCAGAATGTCAAAAGTCAGGATATCGCCGCGCGCTATGGCGGCGAGGAATTCGTCATCGCACTGCCGAATACCGCTCTTGATGCGGCCGCGTTAATCGCCGACCAGATCCGCAGCGCCGTCATGACCAAGGAATTGATGAAACGATCGACCGGCGAACGGCTTGGCCGCGTGACCATTTCGATCGGGGTCGCCGAGCTGCGGCCGGCTGACAATGCGCCGCTCCTCATCGAGCGCGCCGACAAATGCCTCTATGCCGCCAAGCGCAACGGCCGCAATCGCGTGATCTGTGAGAACGACCCCGAGGCCAAGGCCGAGAGCATTACGCGCGTGCGCGTAGCTTAAAATATTCCGCAGCCGCCCTATTCCTACGCAGGCCGGACCCAGCGGAACAATTCAAGATTTTTGCAACCTGGCCGGATTTTCCGCTTTCGCGGAAATCCGCGGCTCTAGGATTGGGCCCCGAGATCGGCTTCGCGCGCCGGCTCGATCTGCACCAACTCGCCGCAGCCGCAGGCCGAGGTCTGGTTCGGATTGTTGAAGACGAACTGCGCCGACAGCTTGTCGACCTTGTAGTCCATCTCGGTGCCGAGCAGGAACAGCACGGCCTTCGGGTCGATGAGAATGCGCACGCCCCTGTCCTCGATGATTTCATCGAGCGGATTGACGGTCTCGGCATATTCCATCGTATAGGCCATGCCGGCGCAGCCGCCGTTCTTGACGCCGACGCGCACGGCCGTGATCGGCCGGGCGGCCTCGGCGGCCTTGGCCATGACCGCCTTGATACGCTCCGCCGCGGCTTCGGTCAGCCGCATCACTTGAGGTCTCGGCCGGGCAGTTGCCATTTTCACGTCCCTCCCCGCATCGCCTCGCGACAGAACCGATGCGGCATTTGCTGTCTAGAATCAGTCAAAAAGGCTAACGACTTCACCCACATCATGTAATGCGCGCGCGTTCGCGCCGCAATTCACCACATATTGAGCACGGCGCGGGCCTCGTCCGACATGCGGCTCGGATCCCACGGCGGATCCCAGACGATGGTCACTTTGGCTTCGCGCACGCCCGGCACGCCCGAGACCGCGTTCTCGACCTGCGCCGGCAATTCCGCCGCCGACGGACAGTTCGGCGTCGTCAAGGTCATGTCGATGCTGACCGCGCGGTCGTCGTCGACATCGACGCGGTAGATCAGGCCGAGCTCGTAGATGTCGGCCGGAATTTCCGGGTCATAGACCGTCTTCAGCGCGCCGACGATCTCGTCGGTCAGGCGCGACATTTCCTCGGGCGGGATCGCCGACGGCTTCGCGGCGGCCGGCTGACCGGGGCAAGCTGTTCCGTCGCCGGCTGTTCCGCGGCCGCGGTGGTTTCATCGAGTTTCACGTCTTCGGACATGTCTTCGGTCATATCTTCGTTCATCGGCGAAACCCTTCAACTAAAGAAAGCCTGCGCCTTGAGCAGCGACTGCGCAAGGACGTCGATCTCCTCGCGCGTATTGTACATGGCGAAGGAGGCGCGGCAGGTCGCCGTTACCCCGAACCGGGCGAGCAGCGGCATGACGCAATGGGTGCCGGCGCGCACGGCGACGCCGGAGCGGTCGATGATGGTGGCGACATCATGCGGATGCGCGCCCTTGATCTCGAACGAGACGATCGGTCCCTTGTCCTTGGCATTGCCGATGATGCGCAGCGAATTGATCTCGCGCAGCCGGTCCTGGGCATAGCGCAAAAGCCCCACTTCGTGGTTGCGGATGCGCGCCTTGCCGATCGAGCCGACATAATCGATGGCGGCGCCAAGCCCGATCGCTTGCACGATCGACGGCGTGCCGGCTTCGAATTTATGCGGCGGGTCGCCATAGGTGACGTTGTCTTGAAATACTTCGCGGATCATCTCGCCGCCGCCGTTGAACGGCGGCATCGCGGCGAGATGATCGTATTTGCCGTAGAGCGCGCCGATCCCGGTCGGGCCGTAGAGCTTGTGTCCGGTGAAGGCATAAAAGTCGCAATCGAGATCACGCACATCGACGTCGAGATGCACCGCGCCCTGCGCGCCGTCGACCAGCACCGGAATGCCGCGCGCATGCGCCAGCCGCACGACTTCCTTCACCGGCACCGCGGTGCCGAGCATGTTCGACATCTGGGTGATGGCGACCATCTTGGTGCGCGGCGTCAGAAGCTTCTCGAATTCGTCGATGAGGAAATTGCCCTCATCGTCCACCGGCGCCCATTTGATGACGGCGCCCTGGCGCTCGCGCAGAAAATGCCACGGCACGATATTGGAATGGTGCTCCATGATCGAGAGCACGATCTCGTCGCCGGGCTTGATGCGCTCGCGGCCGAATGTGTAGGCGACCAGATTGATCGCCTCGGTGGCGTTGCGGGTGAAGATGATCTCTTCCTTGCGCCCGGCATTGAGGAAGGTCGCGACCTTTTCGCGCGCGCCCTCATAGGCCTCCGTCGCCTCATTGGCGAGGTAATGCAGCCCGCGATGCACATTGGCATATTGCGTCGTGTAGGCTTGGTTCAACCGGTCAAGCACGGCTTGCGGCTTCTGCGCCGATGCGGCGTTGTCGAGATAAACCAGCGGCTTGCCGTAAACCTGCGTGGCGAGGATCGGGAAATCCGCGCGAATGCGATTCACGTCGTAGACGCCGCTGGTCGACATGTCGTTCATGGTTTTGATCCGCGTGTCGCGAGCCAAGCCGCAACGGATTCCATCAGGGATTCGCGAAGCCCGGCATCCTCGATGCCTTCGATCGCTTCGCCGAGAAATGCCTGGATCAAGAGCGACTCGGCTTCCGCTTCAGGAATGCCGCGCGCCATCAGATAGAATTTGAGATCGTCATCGAGCGCGCCCGCGGTCGCGCCGTGGCCGCATTGCACGTCGTCGGCGAAGATTTCGAGTTCCGGCTTGCTGTCGGCCTCGGCGCGCTCGGACAGGAGCAGCGCCTTGGTCATCATCTTGGCGTCGGTCTTCTGCGCGCCTTGGCTGACAATGATGCGGCCCTGGAACACGCTGTGCGCCTCGTCGTCGAGCACCGCCTTGAACACTTCGCGGCTCTGGCAGCCATGGGCGATGTGATTGACGACCAGCGTGGTGTCGGCGTGCTGCGTGCCCCTGATCAGGGTCGCGCCGCGGATCCCCGCGACCGTTTCCTCACCGTCAAAGCGCAGGAACAGCTGATTGCGCACCACGGCGCCGCCGGCGGCAAAGGTGAAGGCGTTAAAGCGCGCCTTGGCGCCGATCGCCGCCGCCAACGTCGAGACATGCAACGCGTCGGCGCCCTCGGCGATGATCTTGACGTAATCGACATGGGCGCGGTCGCCGGCGAACAGTTCCAGCGCCGCATTGACCTGATACTCGCTGCCGGGCGGGCCTTCGTGACTTTCGATCAGCATGGCGCGGGCGCCGGGCTCGACGACAAGCAACGAGCGCACGAAACGTGCAGTGGGTTTTTCCGACGACACGAAGACCAGGTGCAGCGGCCGCGCGATGGCCGAGCCCGCGGCAATGCGGATCACCGCGCCATCGCCCATCAAAGCGGTATTGAGCGCCACGGCAACATCGCTGGCCGGCGCAAGCTTGCCCAGATGGCTGGTTAGTGTCGGATCGCCGCTAACGAGCGCATCGGCAAGCGAACCGATGCTCAGCCCCTCTTCCAGCTTTGCGGTGTCCGAAAGTTCAGAGACAAAGGCGCCGTCGACAAAAACCAGCCGCCGCGCTTCGAGATCGCCGACCAGCACGCCGGCTTTCTTCGCCAACGCCTTGGCCGCCGCATCCGGCGGCGGCGCCAACGGCTTGGCGTCGCGCATCAGCACGCGCAGATCGGTATATTTCCACTCCTCGACCCGGCGATGCGGCAAGCCGGATTTGGCGAACAGGTCGAATGCCGCCTCGCGCTGCGCGGCGACCGCCTTGCCGCCCGGCAGCCTTCCCCGCACCTGCGCAAAAGTCTGCGCCAGCGCGGTCTCGGCCGCCGTCTTCATTGTGGTGACGTCGGCGCTCACGCCGCGGCCTCTTCCTGATATTCGGCATAGCCGCGCGCCTCAAGCTCGAGCGCGAGCTCCTTGCCGCCGGTCTTGACGATGCGGCCGGCCGACAGCACGTGCACGATATCGGGGACGATGTAGGAAAGAAGCCGCTGATAATGCGTAATGACGACGAAGGCGCGTTTTGGCGACCGCAAGCGGTTCACGCCTTCAGCAACGATCTTGAGCGCATCGATATCGAGGCCGGAATCGGTTTCGTCGAGCACCGCAAGCTGTGGTTCGAGCAGCGCCATCTGCAGCACTTCGTTGCGCTTCTTCTCGCCGCCGGAGAAGCCGACATTGACGGCGCGGCGCAGCATCTCCGGGTCGATGCCGAGCTTACTGGCACCGTCGCGCACGGTTTTCAGAAATTGCGGCGTGGACAGCTCCGCCTCGCCGCGCTTCTTGCGCTGCGCGTTCAGCGCCGTGCGCAGGAACGTCATGGTGGCGACGCCGGGGATTTCCAGCGGATATTGGAAGGCGAGGAACAGACCCGCAGCCGCGCGTTCGTCCGGCGACATGTCGAACAGATTCTTGCCGTTGAACAGAACCTCGCCTTGCGTCGGCTCGTAACCGGCCTTGCCGGCGAGCACATAGGCGAGCGTCGATTTTCCCGAGCCGTTCGGGCCCATGATCGCATGCACCTCACCCGCATTCACGGTGAGGTCGAGACCTTTCAAAATTTCCTTGTCGTCGATCTTGACGTGCAGATTTTTGACTTCAAGCAGTGCCATAACAAACAAACTCCGAATTTTCAGCTTGGCGCCGTCTCCGCTCATTCCCGCGAAAGCGGGAATCCAGCTGCTCGTACAGCCTGGGTCCCCGCTTTCGCGAGGACGGGCGGCTAGCCGTCGCTCATCCAACCGACCCCTCGAGCGAGACCGAGATCAGCTTCTGCGCCTCGACCGCGAATTCCATCGGCAATTGCTGCAGCACGTCCTTGACGAAGCCGTTGACGACAAGCGCGGTCGCCTCCTCCGCCGACAGCCCGCGCTGCTGGCAATAGAACAACATGTCTTCCGAGATTTTCGAGGTGGTCGCTTCGTGCTCGAACAGCGTCGAGGAATTCTTGGCCTCGATATAGGGCACGGTATGCGCGCCGCAGGTGTCGCCGATCAGAAGCGAGTCGCAATTGGTGAAATTGCGTGCGCCCGTGGCGCGGCGATGCGCGGTGACGAGCCCGCGATAGGTATTGTTGGAATGGCCGGCGGCGATGCCCTTGGAGATGATGCGGCTCGTCGTGTTCTTGCCGAGATGCAGCATCTTGGTGCCGGAATCGACCTGCTGGTAGCCGTTCGAGATCGCGATCGAATAGAACTCGCCGCGCGAATTGTCGCCGCGCAGGATGCAGCTCGGATATTTCCAGGTGATGGCCGAGCCGGTTTCGAGCTGGGTCCAGGAAATCTTGGCGTTCTTGCCGCGGCAGTCGCCGCGCTTGGTGACGAAATTGAACACGCCGCCTTTGCCGTTGGCGTCGCCCGGATACCAGTTCTGAATGGTCGAATATTTGATCTCGGCATCGTCGAGCGCGATCAGTTCGACGACGGCGGCATGAAGCTGGTTCTCGTCGCGCACCGGTGCGGTGCAGCCTTCGAGATAGCTCACATAGGAGCCCTTGTCGGCGATGATCAGCGTGCGCTCGAACTGGCCGGTATTGCGCTCGTTGATGCGGAAATAGGTCGACAATTCCATCGGGCAGCGCACACCCGGCGGCACATAGACGAACGAGCCGTCCGAGAACACCGCCGAATTGAGCGTGGCGAAGAAATTGTCGCTGACCGGCACCACTGTGCCGAGATATTTTTTCACCAGATCGGGATGCTTCTGGATCGCCTCCGAGATCGGCATGAAGAGGACGCCGGCCCGGGCGAGTTCGGCCTGGAAGGTCGTGGCGACCGAAACGGAATCGAACACCGCGTCGACGGCGACACGGCCATAGCTTTTGCCGTTTTCACCACCCTCGCCGTCGAGACCTTCATCCTCGGTCTTCTGCCCTTCCGGTTTCTGGATGCCGAGCAGCGCCTCGCGCTCGCGTAGCGGAATGCCGAGCTTCTCGTAGGTGCGCAGGATTTCCGGATCGATCTCGTCGAGCGACTGCGGCGCCTTTTTCGGCGCGGAGTAATAGTAGATGCCCTGATAGTCGATCGGCGCGTAGTCGACCTTGGCCCATTTTGGCTCGCGCATGGTGAGCCAGCGCTTATAAGCATCAAGCCGCCACGCCAGCATCCATTCCGGCTCGTTCTTCTTGGCCGAAATGTAACGCACCGTGTCCTCGGAAAGACCCTTGGGGGGCTTTTCCGATTCGATCAGCGTCTCGAAGCCATACTTGTATTGGTCAACGTCAATGCGCCGGACCTGGTCGACGGTCTCTTGCACTGCCGGCATTCGTCCCTCCGCTCACGGTTTCAAGGACCGCGGGTTGGATTAAGTCGGTTATGGTCAGGTGTGCTTTTGTCTGCTCACCACCACCTTCGGTTGCAGCGCTTGAATCGTTCAAATCACCGCGAAATCAGTCAGTCCTGCAGCCAGTTAGGCCGCCCATCAGGCAGCGATGCCCGACTGACCCTTAGATAATGCAGTTGCGAGCTTTCTCCAAGCGTTCAAAAGCGCCTCGACCTCGGTTTCGGTCGTTTCCCAGCCCAGGCTGACGCGGACCGCCCCGCGCAGCAGCCCCGAAGAAACCCCCATGGCGGCAAGGACATGGGATGGCTGCACCTTGCCCGAGGAGCAGGCCGCGCCAGACGAGACGGCAATGCCTTCGAGGTCAAAGGCAATGACCGCGGTCTCGGCCTTCATGCCTTCAAGGGCGAAAAGCGTCGTATTGGGCAGCCTTTCGGCCATCGCGCCGAAAATGACCGTAGCCGGAGCGATCGCGCGCAGACCGGCCTCAAGCCGGTTCCGCAGTGCCAGCATCCGGGCGGCCTCGGCCTGTCCCAATTGCCGCGCGGCGACCGCGGCCGCGCCAAAAGCAGCAATACCCGGAACATTTTCGGTCCCGGCGCGCAGTCCACGCTCCTGACCGCCGCCGCGAATGAGCGGGTCGGCAAGGTGAATATCGTTGTTGGCGCGAATGAGCGCGCCGACGCCCTTGAGCCCGCCGATCTTATGCGCCGACAGGGTCAGAAGATCGGCGCCTAAAACTTCCATGTCGCAAGGAATCCTGCCGGCCGCCTGCACGGCATCGACATGGAACAGGCCGCCCGCGGCATGAACGACGGCGGCAGCTTCCGCGACCGGCTGAATGACTCCGGTCTCGTTGTTGGCGAGCATCAGCGAGGCCAGGCAACGCCCTGATTTGGCGACGGCCTCGGCGAGCGCCACCAAATCCACCCGGCCCTCGGCATCGACCGCAATGTCGACGGTGGCCTCTTTGGCAAAACGGCCGCCGGAGCGCACCGAAACGTGCTCGACGGCCGACATCAAAAGCCGGCCGCGCGGGCCCTTGTCGGCACCGATTTCCCAAGCCGGCGACAGCGCCAGCATGTTGGCTTCCGTTCCGCTCGACGTGAAGAACACGTCGGAGGCCTTCGCCCCAACGAGCGCGGCGACCTCTTGCCGGGCGTTCTCAATGACGCGGCGCGCAGCGCGGCCCTCGGCATGAACCGACGACGGATTGCCGGCGAGCGACAACGCTTCCTCGAACGCCCGGCGCGCCTCAAGCCGCGACGGCGCTGTGGCGTTCCAGTCAAAATAGCTCCGCTCCGGCATCATCGGTTCCGATCGCCTGGTCAACCAGCTGGCTTGGGGACCCGTGCGCCGCGCACATCCGGGCCATTTTTCGCGCGCTCGTGCGCCGCGAACCTATCGTAATGCTTGCTTTTTGGCCCCTGCCTCGTGCTAGAAGCAGCGACCCAATGCTCTCGCTGCCAAAAATGCACGCCGCCAGTACCAAAAAACCAAAGTGCTATTAAGTAGTTACGTGCAGCGGCTGATGTCGTCAAGCAAGCTGGAATCACAGCGTTAAAGCGCCGTTCCGATCGAGGTTTCCAAAATGCCCGAGGTTATTTTCACGGGGCCCGCCGGCCGCATCGAAGGCCGCTACCATCCGGCACGGCAGAAGAACGCGCCGATCGGGATCGTGCTGCACCCGCATCCGCAATTCGGCGGCACGATGAACCATCAGATCGTCTATCAGATCTATTACGCCTTCGTGCACCGCGGCTTCTCGGCGCTGCGCTTCAACTTCCGCGGCGTCGGGCGCAGCCAGGGCGGCTTCGATCACGGCATCGGCGAATTGTCGGACGCGGCGTCGGCGCTCGACTGGGTGCAGTCGGTCAATACCGAGGCGCGCGCCTGCTGGATCGCGGGCTTTTCCTTCGGCGCCTGGATCGGCATGCAGCTTTTGATGCGGCGGCCGGAAATCGAGGGTTTCATCTCGATCGCGCCGCCGGCGAACCTCTACGACTTCTCGTTCCTGGCGCCCTGCCCGTCGTCCGGCCTGATCATCCATGGCGACAAGGACGCCGTGGTGCCGCATCGCGACGTCACGACTTTGGTCGAGAAGCTCAAGACGCAAAAAGGCATCGTCATCGAACAGAAGGTCATTCCCGGCGCCAACCACTTCTTCGACGCCAAAGTCGAACCGCTGATGACCTCTATCGGCGGCTATCTCGACAAGCGCCTCGGCCGCACCGGAAAGACGGCGGCGTAAGGCCATCGATGCCCACGCGTCGCCAGGCAACGGCCGGACTTACGGCGTGCTTATTCGGCGCCGGTTTCTCGCGGCCGCGACCAGCTTGGGCTTTTGCCTCCTCTCTGGAGAGCGATATCGCCGCGATCGAAGCAAAAAGCGGCGGACGTCTTGGCGTTGCGGTCCTCGATACCGCATCGGGAGCGCGCACCGACCATCGCGGCAACGAGCGCTTTCCAGTGTGCAGCACGTTCAAGGTTCTCGCCGTCTCGGCCGTACTCAAGCGCATCGAGGCCGGCCGCGAACATCTCGACCGGCGCTTTGTCGTCAGGCGCGCCGATCTCGTGGCTTACTCGCCGGTGCTCAAAGACCGCATCGGCGACACCGTAACGCTTGCCGAGCTCTGCGCGGCGGCAATGACCGAGAGCGACAACACCGCGGCCGATTTCGTGCTCAAGAGCCTGGGCGGCCCGGCCGCCGTGACCGCCTATGCGCGCACGATCGGCGACACGGTCACGCATCTCGACAACAATGAGCCCCTGCTCAACCACTCAAAGCCCGTCGGTCTCGCGAAGAATGACACGACGAGCCCGGCAGCCATGGTGAGCGATCTGCAAGGGCTCGTCCTTGGCGATGCACTCGCCCCAAACTCACGCGATCAATTGAAGACCTGGCTGCTCGGCTGCAAAACCGGCGACAAGCGCCTGCGCGCCGGACTTCCCGAGGGCTGGCAATGCGGCGACAAGACCGGCTCTGATGAGGCCAATGGCAGCACCAACGATGTCGGCGTGCTGTGGCCGCCGCAGCAGCGCCCGCCCGTGATCATTGCCGCCTATCTCACGCAGACCAAGGCAAAATACGAAGATCGCGAAGCCGCGCTCGCCGATGTGGGCCGGGCGGTCGTGGCGGCGCTTGGCTAATAACGCCGCCGCGTGCGCGCAATCGCGCGCTTGCAATCTGCCCGCGCGCGCCCTTCAATGGGCTTAGAATAACAAGCAGAATGAAGCCGTGAGGGAGAACGTCATGCGCGTTACGCGTCGTGTTGCTGTTTGTCTGCCGCTGGCGGCCGCCGGTTTGGGCATAGCCGGTTTGAGCTTGGCTGTTTTTGCCGCCGCCGCTCAGAATGCCGCGCCCGAAACCATCAAGATCGGGCTGGTGATGCCGATGACCGGCGTCCAAGGCGCGGTCGGTCGCGAGGTTTCCG
This sequence comes from uncultured Alphaproteobacteria bacterium, assembly GCA_963746715.1. Lineage (GTDB taxonomy): Bacteria > Pseudomonadota > Alphaproteobacteria > Rhizobiales > Xanthobacteraceae > BOG-931. The sequence continues at coordinate 73,893 of CAVVCW010000024.1, forward strand.
ATGCCGCCAAGCTCTATATGGCGCAGCACGGCGACACCGTCGCCGGCAAGAAGATCGAATTGATCGTCAGGGACGATCAGAGCGTGCCCGACAATGCCAAACGCCTCGCCCAGGAACTGATCGTCAATGACAAGGTCAATTTCCTCGGCGCCGGTCTGACGCCGAGCGCGATGTCGATGGCGCCGATTGCGACCGAGGCCAAAGTGCCGACCGTCGTGATGGTGTCGGGCACATCGGTGGTGACCGAGCGCTCGCCCTATTACGTGCGCACGAGTTTCACGCTCGGCCAGCAGTCCGGCATCATCGCCGACTGGGCGATCAAGAACGGCAGCAAGAAAGCGGTCTCGATCCTGTCCGACTGGGCGCCCGGCGCCGAGGCGGGAAAGGTCTTCGAGGCAAACTTCACCAAAGGCGGCGGACAGGTTCTCGATACGCTGAAGGTGCCGCTCGCCAATCCGGACTTCTCGCCGTTCCTGCAGCGTGCCCATGACCTGCAACCTGACACCTTGTTTGTGTTTGTGCCGGCCGGCCAGGCCGGCACCTTCGCGCGGCAATTCTCCGAGCGCGGCCTCGACAAATCCGGCATCAAGCTCGTCGGCCCGGGCGACATCGTCGACGACGACGATCTGCCCTCGACCGGCGATGCGCTCCTCGGCGTCGTCACCGCCGGCATCTATTCCGCCGCCCACCCCTCGCAGCTCAACAAGGACTATGCCGCCGCCTATCAGAAGGCGAGCGGCCACCGCGCCAATTTCATTTCGGTCGGCGGCTACGACGGGATCAACCTGATCTACGAGGCGCTGAAAAAGACCGGCGGCAATACCGACGCCGACGCCATCATCAACGCCATGAAGGGCATGACCTGGGAAAGCCCGCGCGGCACCATCTCGATCGATCCGCGCACCCGCGACATCGTGCAGAACGTCTATATTCGCAAAGTGCAGAAAGTGGACGGCCAGCCCTGGGCGATCGAGTTCGCGACCTTCCCGGCGGTGAAGGACCCGCTGAAGGAAGCGTCGAACTGAGACGCCCGCGCGATCTGAACTGTCACTTCAACGAAAAGGAAAATTCGTGATGGGCCTTTGCCGCATCCTTCGCGCTGCTTTTCTGCTCGGCGCCTGCCTCGGCCTGCCTGCCTTCGCCGGTCTGGCGCAAGCGCAGGATTGGCCGACCAAGCCGGTCACCCTTATCGTTCCCTTCGCCCCCGGCGGCACGACCGACATTGTCGGCCGCATCATTGCCCAACAATTGACGGAGAAGCTTGGCCAGACTTTTGTCGTTGAAAATATCGGCGGTGCCGGCGGCACGCTCGGCGCCACCAATGCGGCGCGCGCGGTGCCCGACGGCTACACCGTCTTCATGGCAACGGTCGCCCACACCATGGCGCCGGGAATCTACAAATCACTCGCCTATAATTTTGAGCAGGATTTCGACCCGATCACCATCGTTGCGACGGTACCGAATATTCTGATCGTCAATCCGCAGGTGCCGGCGAAAAACGTCGCCGAATTGATTGCCTATCTGAAAGCCAATCCCGGCAAGGTCAGCTACGGCTCGGCCGGCGTCGGCTCGACCGAACATATGTCGGCGGAATTATTCCGCGCGTTGTCCGGCACCGACATCATTCACGTGCCCTATCGCGGCGGCGCCCCGATGCTCGCCGATCTGATCGCCGGCAATATCCAGATGTCGATCGAGACGAGCGGCGCGGCGACGCCTTTGGTCAAGGCCGGCAGCGTGCGCGCGCTCGCAGTGTCGCCGGCCAAGCGCTCGGCGCTGTTTCCCGACCTGCCGACGCTCGCGGAGTTGGGTCTGAAAGGCTATGACGTCTCGACCTGGTACGGCTTCCTGGTGCCCAAAGGCACGCCGGAGCCGATCCGCACCAAGCTCTACAACACCACCGTCGAAATCCTGAAGTCGCCCGACATCGTCAAGAAGCTTGCCGACTTCGGCGCCGAGCCCGGCGGCATGCCGCCGGCGCAATTTGCCGCCTTCATCCGTGAAGAAACCGACAAGTGGGTCGGCCTCGCCAAGAAGGCCGGCATCACGACAGAATAGCGCATGTCCCGGAAAAGTGGGCACCGGTTTTCCGAAAAGGACATGCGCAAAATCAAAAATCCGCGTTTCTCTTGCCTGCCGGCTCGCCTCATCGCGCTTCTCCCCGCCTGGACAAGCGTGTAGCCTTTGCCTCGAGCTGGAAAGCGCGTGGGGGCAAGACTATGCAAGTCACCCGTCGCAGGTTCCTAAATCTGACGGCAGGCACCGTCGCCGTGTCGGCCGGTTTGCGCAGCGCCTATGCGCAAAACTATCCGACCCATCCGGCGCGGATCCTGTCCGGTTTTCCGCCCGGCGGCATCAACGACACTTATGCCCGCCTGATCGGCCAATGGCTGTCGGAACATCTCGGCCAGCAATTCATCATCGAGAACCGTCCGGGCGCCGGCGGCAACCTCGCCGCGGAGATGGTGGCGAAGGCGGAGCCTGACGGCTACACGCTCCTTCTCACCACGTCGGCCGATGCGTGGAATGCCACGCTCTACGACAATCTCAACTTCGGCTATGTCCGCGACTTCACTCCGATCGCGACCGTGTCGCGCGGCGCCGGCATTCTGGTCGTGAACCCGTCCGTGGCGGACAAATCGCTTTCGGAGTTCATCACCGATGCCAAGGCCAATCCGGGCAAGATTTCCATGGCGTCGGCCGGCATCGGCAGTGCGCCCTATATGTTTTGGGAATTGTTCAAGAGCATGTCGGGCATCGACTTGGTGCACGTGCCCTATCACGGCGGCGGGCCTGCGGTCGTCGACCTGCTCGCGGGCCAGGTGCAGTCTTATTTCGGCACCTTTGCATCCTCGATCGAACATGTCCGGGCGGGCCGGTTGCGCGCGCTCGCCGTGACCAGCGCCACCCGTGCTGCGGTTCTGCCCGATGTCCCGGCGGTCGCCGAAGTCCTGCCCGGCTATGAGGCGAGCATCTATGTCGGCATCACCGCGCCGCGCGGCACGCCCAACGATGTCATCACGACGCTGAGCGCGTCGATCAATCAGGCGCTCAACGACCCCGGCATCAAAAAGCGCATCGCCGACCTCGGCGATATGACGCTCGCAACCTCGCCCGCCGAATTCGGCAAGCTTGTCCTCGACGAGACCGACAAGTGGCGCAAGGTGATCCAGAAGGCGAATATCAAAGCCGAGTAAGTGCCGACGCGCTAGAGCGTGATTGTTTCAGATTGAATCGTTTGTCGCTCCAGGATCTTGATTGAGCATGATCTTTTCGGAAAACCGGCTTCCACTTTTCCGGATCATGCTCTAAACGGCTGGCGCGGCATCGTGCAGTGAGAACGCGACGCGGCACGGCCGGTTCGAACGGTTGCTCCAGGCGTGATTGGTGCCGCGCTGCACCACCGTGTCGCCGGCCTTGAGATGAACTTCCGCGGTGTCGAGCACGAGCGTGATCTCGCCCTCGAGCACCAGGCAAAAGTCGAGCGTTTGCGTCTTCTGCATATAAGGATGCGGCGCCTTGTGCAGCCCCTTGCCCGAATAGGTCGAGGCCGCGGGCGAGCCCATGGCGCGGAAATAGGCTTCGACCTCGGCAGCGCCAACCTTGCCGCGGAACGCGTCGTCCGGCGGAAAGGTCACGATGCGGCACACCGAACCGCCGCGTGGCGGCTCGAGCCGCTGTGGGTGATGCAGCACGGCGTCGCGATAGACACCGATCTGCGGCGGCGAGGCGTCGGTCACCCAGATGCGTTCGGAGACAAATCCAGGCCGCGCCGGATCGTTTCTGCGGTCGGGCGTCAGCCCGTCGGCGATGGCGAGCGATTTTCCTTGCGTATCGTCGATGGTGACGATGCGGCGCACCGGTTTCATGTCACTGTCCGTGATTTCACTGTTCATGATCGCTAGACTTTCTGCTCGACTTTCGGTTCTTGCGCGAAGGTCGCGCCCATCATGACGAAGGCCATCAGGCTGCGTTCGTTGACATTGGTCCAGCCGTGCCAATTGCCGAGCTGTACCACCACATCGCCGGCTTTCATGGTGACATTGCCGCGATCGAGCAGCAGCGTGCGTTCGCCTTTGAGCAGAATGCCGTAATCGACGGTCGCGGATTTGTGCACCGGCGAGGAGAACCAATTCTGCCCACCGCGGTCCCAGACGCCGTCGGGACGCAGCCGCGTCGGCCCGAGCGGTTTGAACGCCGGATCATTCGCCGCGTCGTAGTCGGCGGGTTTGACGTTCGACTGCACGATACGCAAGTGGCCGCCCGCCGCCGGCGGCTCGAAGTGAAACGGCAGATTGCCGTCGTCGCGCGCCCCGGAAATGACCGCCGGCGCGGTCTGATAGACCCAGACATCGGTCATGCAGGTGCCGCGGCTGATCGCGCCCGGATTGACGTTCGGCGCGGCGCTGTCGAACAGCACGCCGGAGCGCCCGTACTCGTCATTGCCGGTCACCACGCGCCGGATCGGACGTGGCTCGGACGTGAGCGCATCCCCTCCCTGCATCGAGATCCTCCCTGCACTTTTGTCGCGGCCGATCGGGCCGCGCTGCTTTGTAATCCATCGCCGCGCGCCTATCATGCACCAAGAACCGCAAAAGAGCACCGCGTGAGAGCACGAACTCCCCGGCGCGCGATGGAGGATCCGTTGGGGCGATTGCGAATGGTGCTGCCGGTCGGCGTCATTGTTTGCGCGCTGATAAGTGCTTGCGCGCTGATAAGTGCTTGGGCGCTGACGAGTGCCGCGCCCGGTTTCGCCGCCGATCCGGCGCAGAACTTTCCCGATCGCCCGATCAAGATCATCGTCGGCCCGAGCCCCGACGTATTTTCGCGCATTGTCGGCGAGCGCCTGCAGCAGGTCTTCGGCCAGCCCGTCGTCGTCGAGCCGCGGCCCGGCGCCGGCGGCAAGATCGCGGCGAGCGCGGTGCAAAACGCGGCGCCCGACGGCTATACGCTGCTGTTCGCAACGCCGACCTATACGATCAACACGGCGATGAAGCTCGCCTCCTACGATCTGCTCAAGGATTTTGCGCCGGTCGCGCTGTCGGGCCTGATCTCCTATGCGCTCGTCGTGCACCCGAGCGTGCCGGCGAAGTCGGTCGCCGAGCTTGTCGCCTACGCCAAAGCCAATCCGGGCAAACTCAATTGCGCCTCGGCGGGCATCGGCACCGTGCCGCAGATCGCCTGCGCATATCTCAACAAGCTCGCCGGCACCAACATCATTCACGTGCCGTTTCGCGACGTGAATTCCGGCATGGTGGCGACCGTCGCCAACACCACGCAGATGTTCTTTGGCGTCGCCACCAACGCCAAGCCGCAGATCGAGTCCGGCGCTTTGCGCGGGCTCGCCGTGAGCACGCCGCAGCGCTCGCTGCTCCTGCCCGACCTGCCGACCATGATCGAATCCGGCTATCCGACATTCGACATGCCCGGCTGGGGCGGATTTCTTGCGCCCGCCGGCACGCCGCGAGACATCGTCGGCAAGCTGAACCGGGAGATTCAATTCGCGCTGGCGCGGCCCGATGTCGAGGAGCGCATGCTCGCCGCCGGCATGGAGCCGTCGCCCGCAACCGACCCGGCGCATTTCGGCAACTTTATCAAGCGGGATCTCAATCGCTGGGAGCAGTTCGTCAGCGCTGTCGGCCTGGAAAAACTCAGCGAGAGTTCGGCACACTAGAGCGAAATTGTTTCAGATTGAAGCGTTTGTCGCTCTGAGATTTTGTTTGACATGACCTTTTTCCGAAAACCGGTTTCCACTTTTCGGGATCATGCTCTAAGCGTATCTGCCGAGGTCTCAGCTGGTACGAAAACGCACGCGTCCGATCACAGCTTCGCGAGCACACCGCCGCGCAGCGGATGCGGTGCGCCGGTGGTCGAAGGAAACGTGATCGGCAGACCGCGCAAGCTGCGCACGGCCAGATAGGCGAAAGCCTGCGCTTCAAGTGAATCCACAGACCAGCCGGCCGCATGCGCGGTCTCGACTTTGGCGGGCGCAAGCCGCTCGGCGAGCATGCGCATCAAGGTCGGGTTGCGCGCACCGCCGCCGGCGACGATCCAGGTCCGCGGCGCACGCGGCAGCATCGGCACGATGGCGGCAACGGAGGCCGCGGTCAGCGCCGTTAAAGTCGCGGCGCCGTCGTCAACATCGATACCGTCGAGCGCGTCGCCGGCCCATTGCCGGAAGTCGTTGCGGTCGAGCGATTTCGGTGGCGGCAACTCGAAGAACGGATGCTGCAGCAGGCGCGCGACCATGTCGGCATTGACTCGGCCCGCAGCAGCATGGCGGCCGTCGACATCGAGCGGCTGTCCGGTCTGCACGCGCAGGAAATCGTCAAGGAGCGCATTGCCCGGCCCGGTATCGCAGGCGATCAATTGGTCGCCGTCGATATAGGTCACGTTGGCGACGCCGCCGACATTGAGGACCGCGACCGGCGGCGCGGCGCCCAGCCGCCGCACCAACGCCTGGTGAAAGACCGGCGCGAGCGGCGCGCCCTGCCCGCCGGCCGCGACGTCGGCGGCGCGAAAATCATAGACCACGGGAATGCCAAGCCGCTCGGCCAAGACACGCCCATCGCCGATCTGCACCGTCAGCCGGCGCTCCGGCCGGTGCAGCAGCGTCTGGCCGTGAAAGCCGACGGCCGCCAAATTCGCCGGCTGCAAACCATTGCTGTCGAGGAACGACTGCACGGCTTGTGCATGCGCGTCGTTCACCAGATCCTCGGCGGCGGCGATCACACCCGGCCGGGCGTTGCGTTCGGTCAGGTTCGCCGCGGCGGCCGTGGCGCTGCGCAGCAAAGTGCGCTCGGCCTTGGTATAGGGGCGGCAGGCGGTGGCCCCGAAACGCGAGATCTTCTCGCCATCGGTATCGATCAGCGCAATATCGACGCCGTCCTGCGAGGTGCCGCTCATCAGTCCGATCGCCAGAACCGAGGCGGCGACTGAAGGTTTGGCCGACGCGGTGGCGTCCTGGGGCAGATCGAATGTCGTTTGCTCAGACATTCCGGTCTCTTAAATAGGTTTCTTGAATAAGCCGTTTAAATACGGCTTTTGCGTATCCGGCCTTTCGCTGGAGCCCTCCAACCTGTTACACAACCGGCTCCCCGGCAGGCCGAAATAATTGCCGAAATACCGCCGTCAAAGCCTGAAGATGTCGATGAGCGCCTACAAGTCCGATTTTCTCAACGTCCTCGCCGAACGAGGCTTTATCCACCAGGTTTCCGAGCCCGAGGCGCTCGATGCGCTGGCGCGCACGTCGACCATCACCGCCTATATCGGTTTCGATTGCACGGCGCCGTCGCTGCATGTCGGCTCACTGCTCCCCATCATGCTGCTCTACTGGCTGCAGCAGACCGGCCATCGGCCGATCGCGCTGATGGGCGGCGGCACCACGCGCGTCGGCGATCCGTCGGGCAAGGACGAGAGCCGCCGGCTCCTCACCGACGACATCATCGACGGCAACCTCAAGAGCATCCGCGAAATCTTCGCGCGCTTTCTGAAATTTGACGAAGCCGGCAACAACGCGGCCGTCATGGCCAACAATGCCGATTGGCTGAACTCGCTCAATTATATCGATTTCCTGCGCGATATCGGACGCCACTTCTCGATCAACCGCATGCTCGCTTTCGACTCGGTGAAGCTGCGGCTCGAGCGCGAGCAGGAACTGTCGTTCCTCGAATTCAATTACATGATCTTGCAGGCTTATGATTTTGTCGAACTGCACAAGCGCTACGGCTGCGTACTGCAGATGGGCGGCTCGGATCAGTGGGGCAATATCGTCAGCGGCATCGATCTCGGCCGCCGCGTCCGCAATGCGCAGTTCTTCGCGCTGACATCGCCGCTCATCACCACATCATCCGGCGCCAAGATGGGCAAGACCGCCGCCGGCGCGGTGTGGCTCAATGCCGATCAGGTGAGCCCGTACGAATACTGGCAATATTGGCGCAACACCGAGGACGGCGATGTCAGCCGCTTCCTGAAACTGTTCACCGTGCTGCCGCTTCCTGAGATCGAGCGGCTCGCGGCGCTGAAAGGCGCGGAGATCAACGAAGCGAAGAAAGTGCTGGCGACCGCGGCGACCGCGCTGGTTCACGGCCGCGCGGCGGCTGATGACGCCGCGGCGACGGCGCGCACGACGTTTGAGGAGGGCGGCCTTGGTGCAAGCCTGCCGAGCGTGGACGTGCCGCGCGCGGAGATCAAAGCCGGGATCGGCGTGCTGACGGCCTTCGTCAAAGCCGGGCTGGCGTCGTCGAACGGCGAAGCGCGCCGCGCCATCGCCAATAACGCCATCATGGTCAACGACACCCGCGTCACCAGCGACAAGGCGACGATCAGCGAGGCCGACTTGACATCGGATGGCGTGGTCAAGCTCTCGCTCGGCCGCAAACGTCACGTATTGCTGAAACCGGTCTGAGCAAAAATCGTCAGCGCGAATTCGTCTAGATTTCCCATTTGAGCACGATCTTTTCCGAAAACCGGTTTCCACTTTTCGGGATCATGCTCTAATCTTCAGTGATTGCCGTTGCTGAGATTGCCGCTGGTGCTGTTGTCGAAGGAGCCGGTGGCGCTGCTATCGTCGCTATTGGCGTCGGGCGGCACATAGGGCCCGGTTGCCGGGAATTCGAACACTTTGCGCAACAGGCCCGGCGCCAGCGCCGAGAGCGGATTGACGTGCAAGACCGGCGATCCCGGCTTGCCGACCACTTCATAAGTGACGCCGAGCAAGCCTTCTTTTTCGCCGCCGAGGAACAGGCCCACCACGGGAAGCTGGCCGAGCAGATTATTGGCGCCGTAGAGCGGCACCAGCGTGCCGCGCAGATGCACCTCGTCGCGGCTATAGTCGATCAGGCCGTCGATGGTGCCGCCGAGCACCGGTCCGCGCACCACGCCGTCGCGCAATGACAGCCGGCCCTGCGCGCGGGTGAAGTCAAGCTTCAGGCTCGAGAAGTCCATGTTGTTATTGTTGGCGCCGCGCGGCGCCTGCGGCCCGCCCTGTTGCACCACGGCCTGTTCGAGCTGCAACTCGTCATGGACTGAGAAGCTCTTGATGTTGACGGTGCCGAGTTGTGTCGGATTACTCGCCGACGGCGCGTCGACGATCGCCTGCATCTGGCCGCCGTTCATGCGCGAATAGACGTCATTGAAGCGGAAAAACGCGCCGGCGTCGGTGGTCTCGAGGTCGACGATCTGCCGCGTGCCGGGCCGGCCGCGCAGATCCCCGGTGAGCGAGCCGCTGCGGCCGATCTTAGCGGCGAGGCCGAGGCCCCTCACCTCGCCGTTGCGGCGCGACATTTTCATCTCGACGCTGCGCAACGCTTCGCCGTTATAGCCGAGGATGGCGCCGAGCTTGATATCGAGATCGACGTCGGGGGTTGCATTCTTCGTCGGCTGCTGCTGCTGGGCATTTTGCTGCGTGCCCATCAAAGACTTGACGAAGCCGCGCCCGTCATAGGCGTCGCCGCGCATCACAACATGATAAGCGCCGTCCGATGCTCGATCGACTTTCAAGCTCGTACGGTCGCCGTCGGAAAACCCATAGGACGGGAAATTGGCCGCTTGCAGATTGCCGGAACCGTCGAGATCGACAGTGCCTTTGACGCCGCTGCCGGTGCCTTCGATCAAGAGATCGTCGACGCGGATCGATTGCGGCTTGGTGGTGAGCGTGAACGTCGCGCGCGCCGGTTTGCCGGACTGCTTGACCCAACCCGGCAGGAAGCCGTCGATCTGGGCGGGCGTCAGATCGGCGGTGACCGAGAAGCGGCCGTCGCGATCCGCGGTGGTGCCGACGCGTCCGGTCAGATCGATCGGGATTGAGCCCGAGATCGTGCCGCTCGGATCGATCGCAAGGTTGTTGCGCATCGTTTCATCGAGCATGCCCTGGATGTGGACGTCGGCCGCATCGTCGCCGCGCATCTTTTTGTAGTCGAGGCTTGCCGGCGTGCCGCCGATCTTCACATCGCCCTTGATGGCGAAGCCTTGATTATTGGCGCTGACTTTCAGCGCCGCGGCTTCGACCTTCTGCCCCATGATCATGCGTTCGGCGGAGAAGTTCGCGGCATCGACGCTGATATTGTAAGCGGTCGAGCCGGGCGGCAGATCGGGCTTCATCGGCATGGCCAAGGCGACGAGCGCGCTCATATTGCCGCGCGTTGTCGCCGGATCGAACGGCACGCCGGAGGCGTCGCGCAGCCGGTCCATGGCCAGAAGCTCGGCCGCGGCCGGGACCGGACCTTCGATCTTGAAATGAACATTGGCCGGCGGCTCGCGCGGTGCGGTGTCGGGCACTTCGAACAGGCCCGAGGACAAGATCAGCTTGCGTCCCGACGGCAGATCGGCCGTGGCCTTGCCCACCGCGATTTGCGCGTCGCGCCCGACAATATGCACAGTGAGATCGACATCGTGGAGCGCCGGCAGGCCTTGCACCGGCGTGACCGTGCAGTTGGTGGCGAGCGCGTCGACACGCAGCCCGTCATCAGGCAGCGGCGGCCCGCTCGCTTTCAACGTGTTGAACGGCGCGTTCACGGCAATGACCAGGCGTTCGAGCGTGCCGGCGGAGAGATGGTCGTTGAACCAGTCGCGCACTTTCGGCGAGACGAAGACCGGCCACAGCCGCTTCAGGGCGTCGGTCGGCATGCGCGTGCCGGCGACGCCCGCGGTAAGACGCAGTTCGCCGGAGGAATAATCCCCGGTGCCGGACATGGCGATGCCGAGGTCGCTATTGCCGAAGTCGCCGCCGTCGACGACGATGCGCTTCTTGACCGGATCGAACTGACCGCTCAGCGCAATGCGGTTGAGGACCAGCGGATCGCCCTGGCCGCTGGCGGCGTTGAGCAGGATTGTGCCGCCGCCGACCTTGAAGGTCCAAGGACCGGGCGCTTGCGGCGGCGCTTGGACTTCACCCATCAGCGTCATGCGATTGCCGCCGGACAAGATCTGGAACGGCACCGACAACAGGCGGCTTCCGGCATCCCAATTGAGCTTGAATTCGGCGCGGTCGATATCGATCCGGCCGTCGGAATTATCGGAGCTGCCAATGAAGCCGGCATCGGCGACGATCCGGCCGGCGAGCGACACCGGCACGCCGTCGGGGCCGATTTCCCCGCGCAGGCTCGCCGATATCGGCAATGTTGTTTGCAGCGCGCCGTTGTCGATCCGGGTCGCCAATAGCAGATCGCTGGCCGCCACCTGACGGGCTTCAAAGGCAATGCTGCGATAGCCATCCCGTGTCGGATTGATCGATGCCGTCATCGCCCAAGGATGTTCGGCATTGTCGGAGCCGACGGTCAGCATCATGCCGCCGCCACGAGGGCGTTCGACGCTGAGAGTAATGTTGTGGAAAGTCCGCTTCTTGCCGGTGCGCCGGTCGTCGACAGTCAGGCTGCCGTCCTTCAATCCCAGTTCGCGAAGATCGTGACCGTCCAATCCGGATTCGCCGATGCCGTCGATCCAGTTCAGCAGCGCGGCGATGGTTTCGCTTGCCGGACGCGATGGAGCGGTCTGGGCCTGCGGCAATCCTTTGGCCTGCGGTGGCTGCGCGCCCGGCGCTGCCGCAGCGCCGGGAAATTTGTCCTGCCGCATGCCTTGGGTGACACCGAGCGGCGCCGTCGCAGGCGGAACATTCGTCGTCGCGAGCGGACGCTGGTCGGTGCCGGAAGCAAAGACGGTGACTTCGCCGTTCTGTTCGATATGCACGGCGAGCTCGGCGCCGACGAGATTGAGGCTCTCGGCGCGCATATGACCGCTGAGCAGGCTTAAGCCCGAGACCCTGATTTCGGCTTTGGGGGCGCTCGCAACCACGGTGCCGTCGGGATCGCGCACGACGATGTCGCGGACACGGACTGCCGCGCCGCCGTTTTCGGTGCGCTCGATCTGGGTGCCGCCGACTTCGACGCTCTCGCGGCTGCCGAAATTGTCGGCGATGGCGCTCGCCAGCCACGGGGTGAAGGCGTCGAGCTGGATCGGTCCGCTCGACAGCCGCCACCACAAGCCGCCGAGGACGACAATCAACAAGCCGGCAAGAACACCAGAGACGATGCCGACGCGCCGTATCAGCCGCCGATGCCGACCCAGGACGCGCCGATAGGCAGCGAGATACCTGCCGTCGCTGGAACGGTCACCGCGATGAGCCGCGGTAAGGCTGCCCCGACGCCGTTGATGGACGAGCGGCTCCCATCTGGGAACGGCTGCGCTTTGCCTATCTTGGTTCGCCATGCCCGCTCGGGCGTCCCCTCGTCCGTGCCGCCGTCACCAGTGTATAGCAGAACGGTGAACGACATTTCGGCCCACGAGCGGTCGACACCCCGGCTCCCGTTCTTCGTGTGGCCAAAAACAATGCCCCTGGGAAAGCGTCGAAAGGAAGGCACATGGTTAAATCCACGACAGAACTTCCGCAAACCGGCGACAAGGCGCCGGCCTTCACCCTGCCGCGGGACGGCGGTGGAACCGTGTCGCTAAAGGACTTCGCCGGCAAAAAACTCGTGCTCTATTTTTATCCGCGCGCCGATACGCCCGGCTGCACCAAAGAGGCGATCGCGTTTTCCAAGCTCAAAGCGGCGTTCGGCCGTGCCGATACGGAAGTCCTCGGCGTATCGGCCGATCCGGTGCCGGCGCAGGACAAGTTCAAGACCAAGCATAAGCTGACCATCGCGCTCGCCTCCGACGAGAAGCACAAGATGCTGGACGCCTATGGCGTGTGGCAGGAGAAATCGATGTACGGGCGGAAATTCCTTGGCGTCGTGCGCGCCACCTTTCTGATCGGCCCCGACCAGCGCATCGCCCACGTCTGGCCCAAGGTTTCAGTGGAAGGTCACGCGGAGGACGTCTTGGCCACCGCCAAAAGCCTGTAAGTCACCGCACGCGCCGTAGGCTGCTACCATTTTGTCCGCTTGGTGGCCTCTTGTTGGCCGCCAGCACCGCACTCCGCCGCAATTCGTTACCCAAGTGTTTACTGCAGTTCGCAAAATGCCTGCCGGAATTTCCTGAATATTAACCATAAACGGTTGGAATCCGCTCCCGACTTGGGTGGGAGTGTCAATGTCGCAGTGGACCGCGTCTCGGCAGCAGGCCGTCAGACCAAAGCATTTTTCATCGCATCATCTTCCGCAGCACACGGCGCACCATCCGGTCGCGCATGCTGCGTATCACCATCAGCCGGCGCCACATTCCGCGCCACCGCAAAAGCAGCCGCTGCGCGAGATGACGCGCTGGCCGGATAAGAAAGAGCACAGCGCCGATCAGGCGGCTGCGCGTTCGGCTTACACGTTCGCTCATGCCGGACGTCAGGTGCGCCTCGGACCGGTCGCGTTCTGGATCGGCGTCGGGACCCTTGTGATCATGGCCGGCTGGTCGGTCGCGGCGGCGACCTACCTCACCTTCCGCGACGACGTGCTGCGCACCTTGATCGCGCATCAGGCCGAGCAACAATTCGCCTATGAGGACCGCATCGCCGAATTGCGCGCTCAGATCGACCGCACCACCAGCCGACAGTTGCTCGACCAGGAACAATTTCAGCAGAAGCTCGACGATCTGAGCCACCGCCAGGCGACGCTCGAGCAGCACGCCGTTGCGTTAGGCGCGGTGACCGACCCGGTCACCACCGGTTCGATCAGGACGCCCGCGGCGCCGCGGGGCAACCGGCAGTCCAGCATCAGCGACAGCCTCGGACGGGTCGAGGCCTCGCTCGACCGGGTCGAGCAGCGCCAGACGCTGGCGCTCAATCAGATGGAGAACCGTTACGAAGGCAAGGCGCATCTGATGCGCAGCGTACTCGGCCAGCTTGGGCTCAAGCTCGATATGCCGGCGGCGATCGGCGGTCCCTTCGTGCCGGTAAAGCTACCCGCCGGCGAAAGCTTCGAGCGCTCGATGATGCGGGTCAACCTCGCACGCGCGGATTCTGATCGCCTGAGCGCCACGATGGTCGCGGTGCCGGTGCGCAAGCCGGTCACCGGCGAAATCGATCTGTCCTCGCCCTTCGGTGTTCGCGTGGACCCCTTTGTCCACGAAGCCGCGATGCACACCGGCTTGGATTTCCGCGGCGACATCGGCGAGCCGATCCACGCCACCGCCGCCGGGACCGTCACCGTCGCCGGCTGGACCGGCGGCTACGGCAAGATGGTCGAGATCGACCACGGCAATGGACTCGCGACCCGCTTCGGCCATCTCTCCGAGATCGATGTGAATGTCGGCGAGAAAATCCGTATCGGCCAGGTGGTCGGCAAGCTCGGCTCGACCGGCCGTTCGACCGGCCCGCATCTGCATTATGAGACGCGCATCAACGGCGAACCGGTCAATCCGCAGAAATTCCTCGATGCCGGCGACAAATTGTTCGGCGGATAGTTCCGTTACTCGACATCCTCGACTTGCTCCGGCCCGGTGCCGAAGGCGCGCTGCGCGAGCGCCGCTTCGGTGAACCGATCGATGTCGCCGTCGAGCACAGCGCCGGTGTCCGAGGTCGAGACGCCGGTGCGCAGGTCCTTCACCATCTGGTAGGGCTGCAGCACGTAAGAGCGGATCTGGTGGCCCCAGCCGATATCGGTCTTGGCCGCCTGATCGGCCGCCGCCTTCTCTTCGCGCCTTTTCAACTCGGCTTCGTAGAGCTTGGCGCGCAGCATCTGCCAAGCCTGGGCGCGATTGCGGTGCTGCGAGCGATCGCTCTGGCAAACCACGGCGATGTTGGTCGGGATATGGGTGAGCCGGATCGCCAACTCGGTCTTGTTGACGTGCTGGCCGCCGGCGCCGCCGGAACGCATGGTATCGACGCGGACGTCGGACTCGTCGATGTCGATCTTGATGGCGTCGTCGACCACGGGATAGACGTTGATGCTGGCAAACGACGTGTGCCGCCGCGCATTGGAATCGAACGGCGAGATGCGGACCAGACGGTGCACGCCGTTCTCGGTCTTGAGCCAGCCATAGGCGTTGCGGCCCTTGATCTCGATCGTAGCCGACTTGATGCCGGCCTCTTCGCCCTGGGTCTCTTCGATGAAGTCGACCTTGAAGCCGCGCTGCTCGGCCCAGCGGGTGTACATGCGCAGCAGCATCGAGGCCCAGTCCTGGCTTTCGGTGCCGCCGGCGCCGGCATGCACTTCGAGATAGGCGTTGTTATTGTCGGCCTCGCCGGAGAGCAGCGCTTCGAGCTCGCGCCGTGACACTTCGGTCTTCAGCCGCCGCAGCACGGCTTCGGCCTCACCGACGACCGCCTGATCGCCCTCGGCGTCGCCGAGCTCGATCAAAGTCACCTGATCGTCGAGATCCTGTTCGATGCGGCCGAGCGCCGTGAGCTGCTCATCGAGCGCGGTGCGCTCTTGCATCAGCCGGCCAGCGCGCTGGGAATCGTTCCAAAGATTGGGGTCTTCGGCCTGCTTGTTCAGCTCGGCCAGCCGGGCGCGCGCCTTGTCGACGTCAAAGATGCCTCCTCAGCAGCCCGAGCGACTGCCTGATGTCTTCGACGATAGCTGTGATTTCCGCGCGCATGATGCTGGCGATGTAATGCCTTATGCCGAGCGCTGCAAGCGGTCGCGCGCGCTGCAGCGCTTAGCTCGCGGCATTAACGTCAATACAATAACGCTCAATAGAGACCGCCGGTGCCGGTGCGCACTACATTGCCGGCGTCGGGCACGGTGCCCGGCGGCACCGGCGCGCCGTTGGCGGTATCGGCGCCGATCACGGAATAGCTGTCGGGCGGCGCGGTGCCGGGCTTGAAGGCTTCGAGGATGGTCTTGGGGTCGCCAGGTCCGGCGCGCATGCCGGTATGGGAGTTGACGCGGATGAGCTTGATCCCCGGCGGCACGGTGAACGGGATCGGCGGCTTGTCGGCAAGGGCGATTTTCAGGAAATCGCGCACCACCGGCGCGGCGAGATGGCCGCCGGTGGCGAGCCGCCCGATATTGTGCGGTTTGTCGTAGCCCAGATACACGCCGCAGACGATGTCGGGCGAAAAGCCGACGAACCAGACGTCCCTGGAATCGTTGGTGGTGCCGGTCTTGCCGGCGATCGGTTTGCCGACGTCGCGCAGCACGGTCGCGGTGCCGCGCTGGACCACGCCTTCCATCAGCGAGGTGATCTGATAGGCGGTCATTGGATCGATCACCTGCTCGCGCTTGTCCACCAGCGTCGGCTCGGTGTTCCAGGCCTTGGGGTCCCCAGGCTTGGCGTCGCAGCCCTGGCACTCGCGCTGATCGTGCCGGTAGATGGTGTGGCCGTAGCGGTCCTGAATGCGGTCGATCATAGTGGGGATCACGCGCCGGCCGCCGTTGTCGAACATCGAATAGGCGGTGACCATGCGCATCACCGTCGTTTCACCAGCGCCCAGCGCATAAGACAGATAGGGCGGCAATTCGTCATAGACGCCGAAGCGCTTGGCATACTCGGCAATCAACGGCATGCCGAGGTCCTGCGCCAGCCGCACCGTCATGACGTTACGCGACTCTTCGAGACCGAAGCGCAAGGTCGAGGGGCCGAAGAACTTGCCGCCGTAATTTTCCGGCCGCCAGATGCCGCCGCCCTGCCCCATATCGATTTCGATCGGCGCGTCCATGACGATGGTGGACGGCGTATAGCCGTTGTCGAGAGCCGCGGCATAGACGATCGGCTTGAACGAGGAGCCTGGCTGCCGCAGCGCCTGCGTGGCGCGGTTGAACTGGCTCTGGTCGAAAGAGAAGCCGCCGACCATGGCGAGCACGCGGCCGGTATGCGGATCCATCACCACCATGGCGCCGGAAATTTCCGGCACCTGGCGGAGCCGGTACTGGCCCTGCTGCTCCATCGGATCGACATAGATCACGTCGCCCGGCGTGAGCGCCTGGCCGACTTTCTGGATCGGCCTGCCGGCACCGGGGCCGGTCGCCGGCTTCGCCCATTTGACGCCGTCGAGCGGAATGAGGCCGATCTCGCGGTCCTTGCCGACGGCGCCGGAGGGATCGCGCGCCGGCTGCAGCCCGATGCGCGCCGATTGATCGTCGACCTGAAGCACCACGGCCATTCGCCATGGGGTGATGTCATCGAGCGATTTCACCTCGGCGAGTTTCACGCCCCAGTCGCCGCTGACATCGATCGTGGTGACTGCTCCGCGGTAGCCTTTGCTCTCGTCGAAATTGACGAGCCCATTGACCATGGTCTGGCGCGCGACGAGCTGCAGCTTGGGATCGAGCGTGGTGCGCACCGACAAGCCGCCCTCGTAGAGCTTCTTCTCACCGTAATTGTCGTAGAGATAGCGCCGCACTTCCTCGGCGAAATATTCGGCGGCGAAAATATGCGCGCCGGCCGGCCGCACCGTGACTTCGAGCGGCGCTTTCTTGGCCTGATCGGCGTCCTGCTGCGTGATATAGCCGTCCTCGGCCATGCGATCGATCACGTAATTGCGGCGATCGACCGCCGCATCATGGCGGCGGAACGGATTATAGTTGTTCGGCCCCTTGGGCAGCGCCGCGAGATAGGCGGCCTGCGCAATGGTCAGCTCATGCACCGACTTGTCGAAATAGAGCAGCGAAGCCGCGGCCACGCCGTAGGCGCCGAAGCCGAGATAGATTTCGTTGAGATAGAGCTCGAGGATCTTCTGCTTCGAATAGGTGCGCTCGATGCGCAGCGCCAGCAGCGCTTCCTTGATCTTGCGGTCGAACGACACTTCGTTGGTCAGGAGAAAGTTCTTGGCGACCTGCTGGGTAATCGTGGAGGCGCCTTGCGGATGGCCGCCGTGGCCGTAGTTCTCGACGTAGAGCATGCCGGCGCGCAGGATGCCTTGGATGTCGACGCCGGGATGCTGATAGAAATTCTTGTCTTCAGCGGCGACGAAGGCATTGGTGACGAGTTTCGGGATCGCCTGGATCGGCAGATAGAGCCTGCGCTCTTTGGCATATTCGGCGAGCAGCGAGCCGTCGGCCGCGTGCACACGAGTCATGACCGGCGGCTCGTAATCCTGAAGCTGCGAATAATCGGGCAGGTCTTTGGAGTAGTGCCACAACAGGCCAGCCGAGCCGGCGACCCCGGCGATGAACAGGACCGTTCCACCCGCAAACAGAAAGCCCAGAAAGCGCAGGAAAAATCTCACCGCAACTCCGATTTCGCAGAATGTTGCGTCAAAGTAGTTGCATCAAAGTGCCCAGCCCGGCTCCAACCTGAGCATCGCCCGAAACTCATTTGACCGGCCCGACTCACGCTTTAACGCGTGTCAGCGCAGTGTGCCAGCATTGCCCCGGACCCACCAGAGTCCCCGCCAATCCTCGCGTTCGTCGCTTGGTTTTTTGTTCAAACTGAGGCCGTTGGGGCACATTGGCCACACATCGGGATACCGCGGGGATACCGCGGGGATACCGCGCGGCTACCGCCTGGAACCCGACCCGGCCTGGCTCGGGTCCGCGCCCGCGATCAATTGGCGCGGCCGCCCGCGACATGGGTGGAAAAATAGCTGTCGATGGCATGCGCCATGCTGTCGGCGGTATGGTCGCGCCAGCTGTCGGACAGGAGCGACTGCAAATCCTGCTTGTTCGAGACATAGCCGAGTTCGACCAGGACCGAAGGCACGTCAGGGGCGCGCAACACACGGAAACCGGCCGATTTGACCGGATCCTTATGCAGCCGCGTCGCCTCCTTCATGTCGCCGACGAGCTTGTGCGCGAACTGCACCGAGAAGGTCTTGGTTTCGCGCTGCGCCAGATCGATCAGGATGCCCGCCACATCATCAGGCTCGGATTTCAGGTCGACACCAGCGATGACGTCGGCGCGGTTTTCCTCTTCGGCAAGCCGCGCGGCCTCTGGATCGGTCGCGGTTTCCGATAGCGTATAGACGGTCGCACCCTGGGCATCGCCTTCCTTGCGCGGCAAGGAATCGGCATGGATCGAGACGAACAGAGCCGCCCCGGCATTGCGCGCGATGCGGACGCGGTCGCCCAGCGCCACGAACGTGTCGTCATCGCGCGTCAGCAGCACGCGGTATTTGCCGGTCTTCTCGATGCGATCGCGCAGGCGTCGGGCGACATCAAGCACGATATCCTTTTCCGCTTCCCCGCTCGGCGCCTTGGTCCCGGTATCGATGCCGCCGTGACCTGGGTCGAGCACGACCAAGGGCCGCGGATCGGCGGAATTCGGCTGCGGCGCGTTCGCCGGAGGAGTTTCGACGCGGACCAGCTTTTCGTCCTGGGCGATTTTTTTCAGAAAACTATCGCGGTCCGTCGCGGCGAGGTCGAGCACGAGCCGGGCCGGCGCGCCGTCGGCGGCATCGACCACGAAGGCCTTATCGACGCGGACCGGCTTGGTGACATCGATCACCACACGGGAGCCGCCAGCCATCACCAAACCATAACGGAACGTCTTGATCAGCCCTCGCCCGCCGTCTCCGGTATTCGGCGGCATCTGAAACCGGACCTGGGGAATATCGAGGACCACGCGGTAAGGATTGGCCAGCGTGAAGACGTGCAGGTCGATCTTGCGGTCGAGATCCATCACGAAGCGGGTCTGCAACTCATCGCCGCCAACGCGCGCATCGGTTGCCACCGGAAATGAGTCGGAGGTCGGCAGGCTCGCCGTCCCGTCCGCCGCGCAGGCAGCCCCAGCGAAAAACAGACCGAGAAGCGCCCAGCCCGCGGCTCGGACAGCCATCGGTTTCCACCCCATTCTGCCCCTCTACTCCATTAGGCGCGCGTGGTTAACCCAAACTTACCCGGCCGGCCGGAACCGGACCGAAATACCGCGGCAATTCACCACCGTGCCGCCAAATCCCACAGATGACTTGCCAATTCCCCTTCGAGGGTCTTAGAAAGGAAGTGCTGACGGTGAAAGGTTCCGGTTGTGTCGCGTTAGGGCATCCGGTTACGTCCGCCTCAAGATTGGCTCCCGGAGGAAGATGACCGGAGCAAGGCGGGCGGCGGGTTTGGAACCGCTCCGGCGCTGTTGCTGCAACGGCCACTGGCCATCGTGACCAATGGATGCATGCGGCTACGGCGCCACGAAGGCGGAACGAACAGGCGACGCCGATACCCTCGATTATTGAGGACAGCCGGAATCTTGAGCGTGGCGCGCGAGCCAGGAGACGAATTGCTCGTGGCATGGCGTCACGCCGTTAGCATCTAACGGAATTGCGGCAGCGCCCGACGCTGTCGCCTCATCGCGGTTTGGAGTTCATGTCCCAGGCTTCTGCCTACGAAGCGCAAGTCCAGGTCCAATCAACGTGGCGCGGTAGCTTTCACACGCTCGCCGGCACGCGGACCTCGCCTGCTTCGCGGGACTTCCAATCCGTCCCATTCACCGACAATTGGGCCCGTGCCCTTCTCCCGCGCCAAGTCAGATTTCGCATCAGACATAACGGCAACGTGGAGCGAGCAGGCATGCCGGCCCCTGTGAGATTTGCCAATGGCGAACAAAATGCTCATCGACGCGACCCATCCCGAGGAGACCCGGGTGGTCGTTCTGCGCGGCAATCGCGTCGAAGAATTCGACTTTGAATCCGCGCAACGCAAGCAGCTTCGGGGCAATATCTATCTGGCGAAAGTGACGCGCGTTGAGCCGTCGCTGCAGGCCGCCTTCGTCGATTACGGCGGCAATCGCCATGGATTTCTGGCATTCAGCGAAATCCATCCCGACTATTATCAGATCCCGGTCGCCGACCGCGAAGCGCTGATTGCCGAGGAAGAGCGCGCGCAACGTGCAGCCGACGACGAAGTCGACCGGCGCTCGCGGCGGCATCGCCAGCATCCGGCGGCGCGCCGCAATGAAGCGATGCGTGGCGAGGTGCGCGAGCCGATCGCCGGCGATCCGGCTGCATCGGAACATGTCGACTTCGCCCAGCCCGACGGCGAAGAGGCGGTGGAAGCCGACACCGTCGAGGCTCTGAGCGGCAGCGCCGCCGCTGACGCGGAGCCTGCTCCGTTCGACCACGACACATTGGATCATTCGACCGTCGACTCGCAGCCGAGCGAAGCTCTTGCCGAACAACATGCGGAAGAGCACGCGGACGCGGACGATGAGGCCGACGAGCCGCTTGACGTTCTCGCCGACTCCGAAACGACCGACGAGGAGCGCGAACATGACGACGCTGAAGAGCGCCACGTCACGGAAGCTTCCGGCGACCACGCCGACGAGGCGGCAAGCGCCGCAACGGGCGAAAACGGCGAAGGCTCGACCGTCGTCGAGGTGCATGAGGAGAACGGCGAGGATGCCGCCGAGGAAGTCGTCGAATCGGTCGGCGGCTCCGACGCGCTCGAAGAAGTTCCCGACCGCGCCCCGCGCTATCGCCGGCAATACAAGATCCAAGAGGTGATCAAGCGCCGGCAGGTCATGCTGGTGCAGGTGGTCAAGGAAGAACGCGGCACCAAGGGCGCGGCGCTGACGACCTATCTGTCGCTCGCCGGCCGCTATTCGGTGCTGATGCCCAATACCGCGCGCGGCGGCGGCATCAGCCGCAAGATCACCAGTGCCGAGGATCGCGCCCGCCTCAAAGAGGCGGCCGCCGAGCTCGAAGTGCCGGAGGGCATGGGCGTGATCCTGCGCACCGCAGGCGCGAGCCGCACCAAGATCGATATCAAGCGCGACTTCGAATATCTCCTGCGCATGTGGGAGACGGTTCGCGATCTGACGCTCAAATCCACGGCGCCCAAGCTCGTTTACGAGGAAGGCTCGCTGGTCAAGCGCTCGATCCGCGATCTCTACAGCAAGGACATCGACGACGTCGTCGTCGCCGGCTCCGATGCCTATCACGAGGCCAAGGATTTCATGCGCATGCTCATGCCGAGCCATGCGAAGAACGTGAAACCCTACGCCGACACGCAGCCGTTGTTGTCGCGCTACGGCGTCGAGAACCAGCTCGACGCGATGTTCTCGCCGGTCGTGCAGTTGCGCTCCGGCGGCTATATCGTGCTCAATCAGACCGAAGCGCTGGTCGCTATCGACGTCAATTCGGGCCGCGCCACGCGCGAACACCACATCGAGGACACCGCGCTCAAGACCAATCTCGAGGCGTCCGACGAAATTTCGCGCCAGCTTCGCCTGCGCGATCTTGCCGGCCTGATCGTGATCGACTTCATCGACATGGACGAGAAGCGCAACAACCGCGCGGTCGAACGGCGGTTGAAGGAATGCCTCAAGCACGACCGGGCGCGCATCCAGGTCGGCCGCATTTCGCATTTCGGCCTTCTGGAAATGTCGCGCCAGCGCATCCGCACCAGCGTGCTGGAAAGCTCGACGGAGAAGTGCCCCTATTGCGGCGGCTCCGGCCATGTCCGCTCGGTATCGTCGCTGGCGCTGCAGGTGTTGCGCGCGCTCGAAGAGCAACTCATGAAGGGCGCCACCCACAATCTCATCGCCCGCACCCGCCCCGATGTCGCGCTCTATGTGCTCAACCAGAAGCGCGCGCATCTGCGCAGCCTGGAAGAGCGCTTCGCCATCACCATCACCATCTCGGCCGATAAATCGGTGGCGGCGCCGCTGGCTTTTGTCGTCGATCGCGGCGAGCAGGTGCACACGCCGGAAGCGGCCAAGGCGCTGGCCGAGCGCACACAAGCCGACGCCGCGCCGCTTGAAGACGAGGACGATCTCGAAGACTTCGTCGCAGCGGAGGACGAAAGCGCCGACGAGGCAGCCTCTCCCACCACCGTGCCCGAGCAAGGCGAAGGCGGCGCACGCCGCAAGCGCCGTCGGCGCCGCCGCGGCGGCCGCAACGGCGGCGGCGAGCAAGACTATCAGCCGCGCGACGAGGGTTTAGAACACGGCCACGACGACGCGGCCGAGCACGATCATGACCATGCCGCGGCCGATGGTTCAGGCAACGATCTTGCCGACGACGGCGATCGCGAAGCGGAGGACGACGAGCCCGCTGAACAAACCGGCGAGTTCGTCCAGCAAAACCGCTCCGAGAGCAGCGACCCGAATCGCGAAGGCGGCGAACGGCGGCGGCGGCGCGGACGCCGCGGCGGACGCCGTAACCGTCACCGCACCGGCGGCGACCGGCCAGACAACCAACACGAGAACCAACACGAGAGCGATCGCGGCCAGCCGGACGGTTCGGAGGAGACTTTCGCTTCGGCCGAAGAATTGAGCGCGCCGACCTCGGCCGAGCCCGAGCTCAGCAACGCCGTCGCCGATCTTGATGCTTCGCCACGCCCGCCGCGAAAGCCGCGGGTCAGCGCCGAAGCGCCCGCCGCGTCGCCGGCAGCCGAAGCGGAGCCGGTGCGCCGGCGTTCAACCGTGCGCGAACGAGCGCCGGTTACAAGTGGCGACGAAACGGCCGCGGTTTCTACGCCATCAGCCCCGTCGGCTTCAGCCGCGCCGGAGCCCGCCGCCACGGACAACAACGGCGAAGCGGCAGGCGATCAGCCGCGCCGCACCGGTTGGTGGTCGCGCCGCTTTGCCGGCAGTTGACAAGCAATGCGGAGCGGCTGGGTCGACGCTGACGCCGAGGCCATCGTCGCGCGCTACGCGAAATCGGGCATCGAGCGCGAAATGGCGTTGCGCGTCTATACGACGCGTCTCCTTGGCCGCGATCCGAAGCTCGTGCTGCATGGCGGTGGCAATACGTCGCTGAAGACGCGCCAGCGCGATCTTTTCGGCGAAGAGGTCGAGGTGCTGCGCGTCAAGTCGTCCGGCTCGGACATGGCGACGGTCGAGCCCGACAACATGGTCGCGGTGCGCCTCGAACCGATGCGCAAGCTGCGTGCGCTCAAGACCATCGAAGACGAAGAACTCGTCGGGTTTGAACGCGCCAATCTGCTCGATCCGGCGGCGGCGAACCCGTCGGTCGAAATGATGCTGCATGCGTTCTTGCCGCATAAATTCATCGACCATACGCACGCGACCGCGGTGCTGAGCGTCATCGATCAGCCCGACGGCGAGAAGAAGTGCGTCGAGATTTTCGGCACCCGCCTTGCCTTCGTGCCTTACCTGATGCCGGGCTTTGGCCTCGCCAAAACCTCGATCGAGCTGTTCGAGAAGAGCAAGCCAAGCGACGGCTTGATCCTGAGCAAGCACGGCATCGTCACGTTCGGCGACACGGCGCGCGAGGCCTACGAGCGCATGATCGAGATGGTCTCGCTTGCCGACGACTATATCGACCGCAACGCCAAATCGGTTGTCGTCGCCACGCGCTGGCGTGAAATTGCGCCACTCACAGCGGTGGCGCCAATCCTACGCGGGGCGTGCAGCGAGAGGGATGAAACGGCCGAAGGCGCATGGCGGCGGCAGGTTCTCGAATTCCGCACCAGCGACAGACTACTGACCTTCTTCGGCCTAGCCGACCTTGAGCGTATCAGCCAGGCAGGCGTCGCGACGCCCGACCATACGATTCGAACCAAGAATTGGCCCCTGCTGTTGCCGCATCCCGAGGCCGGCGAGCTCGATGAGTTCGGTCGCAGGACCCGCAATGCCGCAAACGCCTTCGCGGCGCGCTATCGCGACTATTTCGAGCGTCACAACAAAAGGGTCGGCGGTATCAAGCACGCGCTCGATCCCCTGCCCCGGGTCGCTATCGTGCGCGGACTTGGCCTCTTCGGCCTTGGTCCCACCAAGCACGACGCCGCGGTCGCAGCCGACATCGCCGAAAGTTGGCTACAAGCGGTCAGCGGCGCCGAAGCGACCGGCAAATTCGAGTCGATCAGCGAAGCCGACATGTTCGATTGCGAATATTGGCCGCTGGAACAGGCAAAGCTCGGCAGGCGTGTCGCTCCACCGCTCCAAGGCCAGATCGTCGCCGTCACCGGCGCCGCCGGCGCCATCGGCACCGCGACCGCGACCGCGTTCGCTGCGGCCGGCGCGGAAGTAGCTTTGCTCGACGTCAATTTGTCGGCCGCGCAAGAACAGGCCAAGGGCATCGGGGCAACGGCGCTGCCCGTTGCCTGCGATGTCACCAATGCGGACTCGGTCAAGACCGCCTTCGACGCCATCGTTAAAAACTTCGGCGGCGTCGATATCGTCGTCTCCAATGCCGGCGCCGCCTGGCAGGGCCGCATCGGCGAAGTCGACGAAGAGATTTTGCGCAAGAGTTTTGAGCTGAATTTCTACGGCCACCAGCGCGTCGCGCAGGCCGCCGTCAAGATCATGCTGGCGCAAGGCACCGGCGGCTGCCTGCTCTTCAATGTGTCGAAACAGGCGGTCAATCCGGGCCCGAATTTCGGCCCCTATGGTTTGCCCAAGGCGGCGCTGCTCGCTCTGGTACGGCAATACGCGCTCGATTACGGCGCGGAAGGTATCCGCGCGAACGGCGTCAATGCCGACCGCGTCCGCTCGGGCCTGCTCACCGCCGACATGATCGCCTCGCGCTCCAAGGCGCGCGGCCTGTCGGAGAAGGACTATATGAGCGGCAACCTGCTCGGCCGCGAAGTTACCGCCGACGATGTCGCACAGGCCTTCTTGCATCAAGCATTGGCGCTGAAAACGACGGCCGACATCACCACGGTCGACGGCGGCAATATCGCCGCCGCGATGCGGTGAGTGTTATCGGCGTTCAATCGCTCGACAAGATCACATTCTTCAGGATCGGATAGATCTGCGTCTCCCAGCGCTTGCCGGAGAACACGCCGTAATGGCCGACGCCGGCCTGCATGTGGTGACGCTTCAAATAAGGCCGCAGCTTGCTGCAGAGGTCGTGCGCGGCGACCGTCTGGCCGACGGCGCAGATATCGTCGCGCTCGCCTTCCACCGTCAGCAGCATGGTCTTGCGGATCGCGGTCGGATCGACCTTCTGGCCGTGCCATTCGAGCTTGCCGAGCGGCAGCGCGTAGTCCTGAAAGATCAGCCGCACCGTTTCCAGATAGAATTCCGCGGTGAGGTCGAGCACGGCGAAATATTCGTCATAGAACGCCTTGGTGACGGCGGCCTTTTCCAATTCGCCATTGGCGAGGTTTTCGTAAAGCTCCTTATGCGCTTTCACGTGCCGGTCGATATTCATGCTCATGAAGGCGACGAGCTGCACGAAGCCGGGATAGACGCGGCGGAAGGCGCCGGGATAGCGCAGCGGCACTGAAGCAGTCAGCGTGCGCTCGAACCAGTCGATCGGTTTCTTCCTGGCCAGCTCGTTGACCGTCGTCGGGTTGACGCGGGTATCGATGGGTCCCGCCATCAGCGTCATCGACCGCGGCTGCGCCGGATTATTGGCTTGCGCCATCACCGCGGCGGCGGCGAGGACGGCGACGCAAGGCTGGCACACCGCGGCCACATGCGCACCCGGCCCCATGGTTTCCAGGAATTTGATGACGTGGTCGGTATATTCGTCGACGCCGAAGCGGCCCGCGGTCAGCGGCACGTCGCGGGCATTGTGCCAATCGGTGATATAGACATCATGGTCGGGCAGCATGGTCTTCACCGTCGCCCGCAACAGCGTTGCGAAATGCCCCGACAGCGGCGCCACCAGAAGGACGCGCGGCTGCACCGTGGCGACGTCTTTCTTGAAATGCAGGAGCGTGCCGAACGGCGTGGTCAGCGCCGCCTCCTCGCGCACTTCGACTTCGCGGTTGCCGACCGTCACCGAACCGATGCCGAAGGGCGGCCGCGTATGAGTCAGGCCGGCGCGGGAGATCAGCTCATAGACCGCGGTGAGGTTGCGCATCGCCGCATGGCCGTTGAGCAGCGGCGGGCCGCCGGCATTGGCTGCCAAGCTGGCCCAGGCCCGGACCGGCGTCATTATGTCGGATTGTAACTGGTAAGCGAGATACAGCATCCCGAGGTACGGCTCGATGTCCACGGGCGCCGCGTGTACCTTCGACGGTACAGCTGACCCCCAACTCCGGAAAGCTAGTGCATTTTTTGTTGCACTGCGACAAGAATATGAACATCCTGCACAATTGGACTTGCCGGGATGCTTCGACTGCGCAGACGTTGCCATGGAGGCGGCGTTTGTCTAGACCTTAAGTGTTTGATTGGGCTGCAAATTCAAAAGAGAACGACGGGATGTCCAAGGCTACTCTCACCATTGCCAGCAAGAATTACGGGTCCTGGTCGCTGCGCGGCTGGTTGCTGTGCAAAATGGCAAGCATCGACTTCGAGGAGAAATTTGCCTCGACCGACGATCCCTCGACCCGCGCCGAACTGCTGCTGCTGTCGCCGTCGTTCCTGGTGCCGTGCCTGGTTCATGACGGGCTGAAGGTCTGGGATACGCTCGCCATCGTCGAATATCTCGACGAGATCGCACCTGATGCCGGCCTGCTGCCGGCCGACCGGGGAAAGCGCGCCCATTGCCGCTCGATCTGCGGCGAAATGCATTCCGGCTTCAGCAATCTGCGTTCGGCGCTGCCGATGAACATCAAGGCGCATTTCCCGGGCTTCAAATCCTGGGCCGGCGCGCGCGGCGACATCGAACGCATCACCGCGATCTGGCGCGAATGCTTGAGTGAGTACAAAGGTCCGTATCTGTTCGGCCAGGCGCCGTGCGCGGCGGACGCCATGTATGCGCCGGTTTGCTCGCGGTTTGCGACCTATGACGTCGCCATCGATGCGTCGTCGCAGGGCTATTGCAACACCATGATGTCGCATCCGTTCATGCAGGAATGGATCGCGGCGGCGAAGGTCGAGCCGGATGAGCTGGAGGAACTCGACGTCGAGTTCTGAGTACCCGTCATTCCCGGGCCGAGCGCAGCGAGGAACCGGGAATCCATACTCCCGGTCGAGAAAATCCTGCATCAATCGCGATTATGGATTCCGGGTTCGCCGCTTTGCGGCGCCCCGGAATGACGAAGATCAATCCCAGTCGATCGTGCCGGAATAGGCGAAATTGACGACGCGGCCGTCGGGACGGGCCAGCGCGGCGATGGCGCGCATTTCCATCTCGTTGAGCTTGAAATCGAAGATCGAGGCATTCTCGGTCAGGCGATCGAGCTTGCTGGTGCGCGGAATGACGACGATGTTCTGCTGCACCAGATAACGCAGGCAGACCTGCGCCGCGGTCTTCTCGTGCGCGGCGCCGATCTTGGCCAGCACTTTATCGTTCTTCGCATTGCCGCGCGCGATCGGGCTATAGGCAACCATCGCCATGAAATTCGCCCGGCAGGCCGCGAGCACTTTGGCTTGGTCGAGATAGGGGTGACATTCGACCTGGTCGCAGACTAACGGCTCGGTCGAGATCCGCACCGCCTCTTCGATCATCGCCACCGTGAAATTGGAAATCCCGATATGGCGCGCGAGCCCGTCGCGCTTGACCTTGCACAGCGCGCCGAGCGTTTCCTCGAGCGGGATCTGCGGATTGGGCCAATGCAGCAGCAACAGGTCGACCTCGCTCTGGCGCAGCCGCACCAGCGAGTCGCGAGCGGCGCGTTCCAGCGCCCGTGGCGCAAAATGCGCAGGCCAGACTTTCGTGGTCAAAAACACTTCGCTGCGCTTGACGTCGGAGGCATTGAGACCCTCCCCGACTTCGCGCTCGTTGTCGTAGATTTCCGCGGTGTCGATATGGCGATAGCCGAGCCGCAAGGCCTGTTCGACCACTCGCGCACAGGAGCGGCCGCGCAGTTCCCAGGTGCCGAGCCCGACCAGTGGAATCTTGGCGCCGTTGGCGTTGATGCTGGGGATAGGTGCAATTGAATTCACGACTTGCTTTGAGCCTCGTTTGTTTCGAACATTGGCTCAATCCCATTTGGGCGCTTGCGGCGGGCTCACAATACGCGAGTCCGGGCGCCTGAGTTTGCCGATCTCGGCCATCTCGGCTTCGCTCAGCTTGAAATCGAGGCTGCCGAGATTTTCCGCGAGCCGCTCGCGTTTCGAGGTGCGCGGGATCGGAATGATGCGCTCCTGTTCGAGAAAGCGTAAGGCGACTTGCGACGCGGTCTTGCCGTGGGCGCGGCCGATCTTCTGCAGCGTCTCGTCGCCCGGCACTTTGCCGCGCGCCAGCGGACAATAGCCGACCACAGCCATGCCGTGGCGCCGCGCCGCGGCAATGATCTTGCTCTGATCGAGATAGGGATGGGCTTCGATCTGCAGCACGGCGATCGGCTCGCTCGCGAGCGCGGTCGCTTCATCGAGCATCGCGATGTTGAAATTGGCAACGCCGATATTCTTGGCGAGCCCTTGTTTCTTCACCTTGCACAGCGCGTCGATCGAGCCGGCGAGCGGAATCTGTGCATTGGGCCAGTGGATCATGAGCAGATCCACCCACGGAAGCTTTAGCTTCTCCAGGCTTTCGTCGACCGAGCGCTCGAAATCGCCGGGCGCCAGCCGGTTGAACCAGACTTTGGTGGTGAGAAAGACATCATCGCGCTTGAGCCCCGAGCCGCGTAAACCTTCGCCGACTTCACGCTCATTGCCGTACATCTGCGCCGTGTCGAGATGCCGGTAGCCGAGCTGCAAGGCCGCCTCGACCAGTTCGACGCACACGTTCTCCTTGAGCGTCATGGTGCCGACGCCGAGAACCGGGATACGCGCACCAAGGGCCTCAACGTGGCTTTCGACGACGTCCATCCCCAGCTCCTCGCCTTGCCGGCCTCGCCGGCGTCGGCGCTTATCATGATCTTGCGTGGAGCATCCGCTATCGCGCGCCGCGATTCCAGCCCCAAGATACGAATGCCCGAAGCGCGGGCCGCGTGGCTGATCCGCAGAATATGCAGAATATCAAAAGCGCGGTACGCGCCGTGTTTCAGCGCTTGCCGAGCACCGCGAAGGCGGCTTCCGGGGCCTCCTCGAGGACCTTGAGCAGCGCGCGCGCCGGGCCGCGCGGCGAGCGCTTGCCCTGCTCCCAATTGCGCACGGTCTCGACCGGAACGCCGATGCGCGCGGCAAAGGCGGCTTGGGTCAGACCGGTTCGCCCACGCACATTGCGCGCATAGCTCGCGTCCTCTTGTCGAGTATCGGGAGCCCGCGCGCCGTTGCGGGCGGCGGTGCGGATCGCCTGCGGGTCGGTAGGTATGGGCCGCTCGCTGCCATCCGGCAGAATCTCGACCAACCGTCCGTCTGCTTTTAGACGCACGCGCAGCATGGCATTCGCTCCGCTGAGCCGCCCCGGCATCGGGTCGCTCGCACCATATCTGATTCGTCGTGGATTCAATGAGTTAGTGAGCCAAAACCGTGCTAAATGACTAGGCCAGTGACTGTAAATTCGTGCATTGGCCGACTAAGCCAATGACCTAATCGCTTCTCCGAGAATACAGATGGCCGGAGCCTTTCCCGTGCAGAACCTGCAAATCCAAAACCTGCAAATCGACGCGCAGCGGCTTTGGGATTCGCTGATGGAGACGGCGAAGATCGGCGGCACACCGAAGGGTGGCATCTGCCGGCTCACGCTCACCGACCTCGACCGCCAAGTGCGCGACTGGTTCAAAACGCAATGCGAAGCGCTCGGCTGCACGGTCGGCGTCGACGAAGTCGGCAACATGTTCGCCCGCCGGCCGGGCAAGAACGCAAGCCTGCCTCCGATCGCCATGGGCTCGCATCTCGACACCCAGCCGACCGGCGGCAAATTCGACGGCGCGCTCGGCGTTCTTGCCGCGCTCGAAGCGCTGCGCACGCTGCACGATCTCGGCTACGAGACCAATGCCCCGATCGAGATCGTGAACTGGACCAACGAAGAAGGCTCGCGCTTTGCCCCGGCGATGCTCGCCTCCGGCGTCTTTGCCGGCGTGCTCTCCGCCGACTATGCGCACAGCAGGACCGACCGCGACGGCAAGACGTTCGGCGACGAACTGCAGCGCATCGGTTACAAGGGCGGCGAGAAGGCGGGCGCGCGCAAATTCTCTGCGATGTTCGAATTGCACATCGAGCAAGGCCCGATCCTGGAAGACGGAGGCGCGATGATCGGCGTCGTGCAAGGCGTCCAAGGCATCCGCTGGTACGAAATCACGGTCAGAGGCCACGCGGCACACACCGGCACGACGCCGATGCCACGGCGCCAGAATGCGCTGGTCGGCGCCGCGCGCGTGATCGACCGCATCGACGCGATCGCGCGCGAACATCCGCCCTTTGCGGTCGGCACCGTCGGCTTGATCGAGAACCGGCCGAACAGCCGCAACGTCATCCCGGACGACGTATTTTTCACCGTCGATTTTCGCCATCCACAGGACGCCGTTCTCGATGCGATGGAAGCGAAATTGCGCGCAGCGCTTCGCGAAATTCTCGACCCCCTGAATCTTGCCTACGAAGAGACGTGGATATGGTCCTCGCCGCCGGTCAAATTCGCGCCGGACCTGATCGATTGCGTGCGGATCGGCGCGGCAAAGGCCGGATTCAAATCGCGCGACATCATTTCCGGCGCCGGCCATGACGCCGCCTATGTCGCCCGCATCGCGCCGACGACCATGATTTTCGTGCCGTGCAAAGACGGCATTTCGCACAATGAAGCGGAATCGACGAGCTTCGACGAGTG
This sequence comes from uncultured Alphaproteobacteria bacterium, assembly GCA_963746715.1. Lineage (GTDB taxonomy): Bacteria > Pseudomonadota > Alphaproteobacteria > Rhizobiales > Xanthobacteraceae > BOG-931. Next base: position 105,142 of record CAVVCW010000024.1, read on the forward strand.
CGCCGCCGGCGCGCAGGTTCTGCTCAATGCGGTATTGGAATTCGACCGGCGTTTAGGTTGAGCACTAGAGCGTGCTGAAGAACTGCAGCAGCACGGCGCGCCGTGCTGTCTCGCGCGCCTCGCAGGCGCTTATCATTGGACCCGCCATCGTGCCCTGGATCTTGTCCCAATAGAAATTGCAGGTCGTGTCGCGATAGGCGATCCAGGCGCGCTGCATGGCGCGAAGTTTTTCGCTCTGCTGGTCATCCAGCGTGCCAAGCAGCTTCTTGTAGTTCTCGTTGAGGAGAGCGTCCCAGATCGCCGTCTCGGTGCGATAGCAATCGGCCGTGGCGGCATTGGAGGCGTGGGACGGCTCGTTGGTGCAGGGCGTGGCGACCAGATTGAACAGGCATTGCTGCTCGACCTTGTCCAGATCGTCTTTGTACTTCACCGCGCAGGCCCGGATCGCGGCGACATCTTTCTCCGTCGGCTTGGGCGTCTGGGCGAAGCCGGGTACCGGCAATATCCACGAGAACGGGATTGCCAGTGCTGTGATGAGTCCAAGCTTCACTTTCTCACCGTGTCTTCTCGAAAATCTCGCAAAACGACTGTCCCTAAACTTGACCGAGAACGCAACCGCCGAACGAAATGAATAATATCGCGCGATACGCCAAGAATCGCGACCGTTGTCGTTTGGCCTGCAAGGAGTACAAGAAACGGAAAGACATATAAGAGCGACTGGACCAGGCGAACCGAGGCAACAACCGATGTCGATTTTCCATCGTTGACTACAAAGAGGACATACCAACCAACGATCATCGAGGCCCATGTGACGAGCAGCGTTTTGAAAAAGTGCAACTTCCTCAGGTCGTATCCTTCAAGAAGAACAAACCTTCGCTTTTTTGAGAACAGCAGAAGAATAATTTGAGACAGAAAAACCCCGTACATGATCGCCGAACTACCAACGAGATACCTTCTTCGCGTCGCGGCAAGCTGGTGAACGTCAGGCAAATGGCCGATCGCCGGCGCCAGAAAGCGGTCCAAGGCAACGATAAAGGGCCAATCGCCGACGCTATCCCAGAAGGGCAACACGGCCAATCCAACAATGATCGGAATACTCAATATGCCAAACATGAGCAAAGGAGCGTTGTCGTATTGTTGTTCGTATTCCGTGTAGATTCTGCGGTTTGGCAGGCGCAATCGCAGACCTTGAGTGACACTCTCCGGTATCGCTGAAGCCGTTCCTGCTGACAGGAGGACGTCACTTTCGCCTGTGGAATCCGATCTCAATGGGCCGACAACAAGAGCAATCAAAGCCGAAAGAACACAACCTGCCAGATAAACAGCGCTCCATTCACCGAACGTTGTCGGAGCTCGAATGGGTAGCCGAACGGGCTCTTCGCACGTGTCCGGATGAACGGCGAGCTGGAACGTCCAGACTTTCGCATCAGCAGTTCCTGAAGTACCCAGAAAAAACTTTTCTAAATGGCAATGCACCAGACCGTTGCTAGTAGGCCGATCGTAGTCGAGTGATCCAAAGACGTTGTAGCTTCCGCCGTCCTTTGTGCTTTCAAACTCGAGACTTGGGTTTGACACAAGTGCCGTCACGACAGGCCGCTTGCTGACATTCCACTCGTAGAGTGCAGTGAATGGAACGACGAGAAGGACAAATAGCCCCGTCCAAGTCAGAACGACCCAGCAATATCGCTTTAGAAATGCCAGCATACGGGTACGTGTTGCGATACTTGGAGCAGCGTATTCACCGCGTCTTTTCGAAAATCTCGCGGCCGATCAGCATGCGGCGGATTTCGCTGGTGCCGGCGCCGATCTCGTAGAGCTTTGCGTCGCGCAGCAAACGCCCGGCCGGATAATCGTTGATATAGCCGTTGCCGCCGAGACACTGGATCGTCTCCAGCGCCATCCAGGTCGCGCGCTCGGCCGCGTAAAGGATCGCGCCGGCGGCGTCTTCGCGCGTGGTCTCGCCGCGATCGCAGGCCTTGGCCACGGCATAGACATAAGCCTTGGACGCATTGAGCGTCACATACATATCGGCGAGCTTGGCCTGCATCAGCTGGAAGCGGCCGATCGGCTGGCCGAATTGCGTGCGCTGATGCAGATAAGGAATGACGATATCCAGGCACGCCTGCATCACGCCGAGCGGGCCGGCGGCGAGCACGGTGCGCTCGTAGTCGAGACCCGACATCAGCACATTGACGCCGTTGCCGACCACGCCGAGCACGTTCTCGGCCGGCACTTCGCAATCCTGGAATACGATCTCGCTGGTGTCGGAGCCGCGCATGCCGAGCTTGTCGAGCTTCTTGCCGGCGCCAAAGCCGTTGAAATCCTTCTCAACGATGAAGGCGGTGATGCCGCGCGCGCCCGCGGTGCGGTCGGTCTTGGCATAGACGACGAGCGTGTCGGCGACCGGCCCATTGGTGATCCACATTTTCGAGCCGTTGAGAATGTAGCGGTCGCCCTTCTTGTCGGCGCGCGTGCGCATCGACACGACGTCGGAGCCTGCGCCCGGCTCCGACATCGCGAGCGCCCCGACATGCTCGCCCGAAATCAGCTTCGGCAGATAGCGGCGCCTTTGTTCGTCATTGCCGTTGCGGCGGATCTGATTGACGCAGAGGTTCGAATGCGCGCCGTAGGACAGGCCGACGGCGGCGGAGCCGCGCGAAATCTCCTCCATGGCGACGCAGTGGGCGAGATAGCCGAGCCCGGAGCCGCCCAATTCCTCCTCGACGGTGATGCCGAGAAGGCCGAGCGCGCCGAGCTGCGGCCACAGTTCGCGCGGAAATTTGTTCGAGCGGTCGATCTCCGCGGCAAGCGGCGCGATCTTGTCGGCGGTGAAATCCCGCACCGTCTCGCGCAGCATTTCGACATCGCTGCCGAGGCCGAAATCGAGCCCTGGTAAGCTATTGGCCAGCATTGCGCGCTTCCTCCCGTGCTGTCGTCGTTGGTCGCGCGATGAATTTGCCGTCTATAGATAGCGGCTTGCGGCGGCGCTGTCAGGATGGCGCAAAACCGAGCGTCCGATCAGGCGAATGCGCCTTCGGCACGCCGCGGCGCGCGCCCCGCAGACGGCCGCGACAGGATTTTGTCGATCAATTCCGCCGGACAGGCTTTGGCGAACAGATAGCCCTGCATCTCGTCGCATCCGGCGAGCCGCAGCAGCACGCGCTGCTCATTGGTCTCGACGCCTTCGCCGAGCACCTTCATACCGAGCGCATGGCCGAGCGTGACGATCGACTGCACGATAGCGCCGGAATTGCCGGTGGTGCCGAGCGAAGCGACGAAACTGCGATCGATCTTGAGCCGATCGAACGGAAACTTCTGCAGATAGTTCAAGCTCGAATAGCCGGTGCCGAAATCGTCAAGCGCGGTCGAAACTCCGAGCGCGCGCAGAGCTTCGAGCGTCACCTGCGTCTCTTCCGGATTGTCGATCAGCACGCCTTCGGTCACTTCGAGGACGACGCGCGAGGCCGGCATGCCGGTTTCGGCGAGCACCGCGCCGAGCGTTTCGACGAGATTGCGGCTGCGCATCTGCACCGGCGACAGATTGACGGAGACGAAAAGCTCCGGCCAGCGCGCGCCGTCATTGAGCGCGCGGCGCAATGCGATTTCGCCGAGTTCGACCATCAGGCCGGACTCCTCGGCGAGCGGAATGAACATCGACGGCGGGATGGCGCCGCGCGTCGGATGCGTCCAGCGCAACAGCGCTTCGACGCCGACAATGCCGCCGCCCTCGGCGGCGACCACCGGCTGATAGTGAACCTCGAAAACGTCCTTGGCGATTGCCGCCTCGAGCTCGCGCAGGAAGAAGCGGCGCTCGGAATGCTCCTCCTGAATTTGCGGCACGAAGCGCCGCACCGTGCCGCGCCCGGCGCGCTTGGCGGCGCGCAGCGCCAGCGCGGCGCGGCGGTTCAATTCGTCGCCGGTCGTGCCGTCTTCCGGCGCCTGGGCGATGCCCATGCTGACGGAGATCTGCCACATCTGATCCATGAAGATCGGCGCGGCGAGTGCGGCGGTGATCCGGTCGGAAAGCTCGGTCGCGCTCTGCGCACTGCCAGAACCGATAATGACGGCGAATTCGTCGTCCTGGTAACGGCCGAACAGCGCGCCGTCGGGCAGCCAGAACTCTCAGGCGCTCGACGATGTTGACCAGCATCGTGTCGCCGCCGGCCCAGCCCAGCATATCGTTGACGTCGTTGAAGCCGTCGACGTCGAACAGCAGGAACACGACGACGCCGTTGCGCCGCGCCGCCATGATCGCGTCGAGCCGATCGAGCAGCACGCGCCGGTTGGTCAGCCCGGTGAGCGGATCTTGCGTCGTGAGCTTGCGGACCAGATCGACATTGCGGTGAAACGATCGGATCAGCCGCTGCGTCACGCCGAGCGCGAGCGCTGAGGCGAGCGCCAGCAGAATGCCGAACAGGCCGGCCGCGCCCCACAGCCAATTCATCGTCGCGGCGAGTGCGCGGTCCGGCGCCCAGCTGAGCCAGCCGATGATTCGGCCTTGCGGGTCATGCAGCGACTGCACCTCGCGTCCGCCGTCGGCGGTGAGTTCGGCGTCGAATCGGAGGCCGTTAAGCCCGGAGCGGCGCTCGATCAGGGTGACCTGGGCGCTATCCACATGATCGGTCTCGCCGGAGCCGAGATGCAGCTCGTCAAGCGCGGCTTCCAGCGACCGGTGTTGCGCGGCGGTTTGCCGTGCGGCATTGCGCTGCGCCGCAGAAAGCCCGGCGGCCGCGCAGGCGATCACGGCGAGCGCGAGAAGCAGCAGCAGAAATGTGGTGATACGCGCGATATTCCGGCCAGGCATCGACAAAACCGCCTGCCTGCCCCATCGCCGCCGCGCCCAACGGGCTCTCAGAGCGGCTTTCATTCCCACGCCCCCACACGCCAACACATTGCGGCAGGGAGCTTAAGGGGCGGGGATTAACGGCGAGGAAAAGTCCAAAATGGGCCGATTTCTGCCGGAGCGTGGCGTTTTCGCACTAGTTGCGGGCACCGGATGGCCGCATGAAGGGGCCGTTCACCTTCTGTTAACCGAGCTTGCCGGTAATATTCGGCTCAGAGGGACGGCGGCACCGGCGCTTTGCCGGCTTCCGAGGGTTTGGATGCGAAGCTTCAGAGCAGACCTTTTAGCTGCGGCTTTCGTCGCTGTGGCCGTTGCACCACTCGCGATCGTTTCCGCGCGCGCGGAACCGGGTGCGCCGGTGGCGCCCGTTCCGTCGCAAGCCGCACTTCCGCAAGCCACAACGCAGCTTGCCGTCCAGAACAGCGCGCCGCTGCCGGCGGAGAACACGGCCGCTCCCGTTCAAGCCGACACGCCGGCGCATCCGCAAGACGCGCCGCCGACTGCTTCGGCAAAGCCGGACGCCGCCGCAGCGCCCGCACCTGACTCCAAACAACAAGACGTCAAACAAGACAGCAAACAAGACGGCAAGCCGGACAGCACCGGGCCCGCGCAGGGGCAATCGCCGGCTCCTGTGCAAGCGGCAGCGCAAAACACCTGTCCGGGAAATCCGAATGCGCTCGGCACCAGCCGCGTGCTCGCCATCGATCCCGCCGACTTCAAGCGCCTCGGCCACATGCAATATCCCGACTCGCTGCCGCTGCAAGACAAGGAAGTGGTGATCACTTTCGACGACGGCCCGCTACCGCCCTACTCCAATCAGATCCTCGATATCCTCGCCTCCGAATGCGTGAAGGTGACTTACTTCCTGGTCGGAGAAATGGCGCGCGCCTATCCTGCCGTGGTGCGCCGGGAATATGAAGCGGGCCACACGCTCGGTACCCACAGCGAACACCACCCGCTGCATTTCGGCGAACTGCCGCTCGAGCGCATGCGCTCGGAAATCGATGTCGGCATTTCCGATGTCGCCGCTGCCCTCGGAGACACCAAATATCTGGCGCCGTTTTTCCGTATTCCCGGCCTCGATCGGTCCAATACGCTGGAAGACGAGCTCGCGGCGCGTCACCTCATCGTCTTCTCGTCGGACACGGTCGCCGACGATTGGCGTCACGTTACGCCTGAGCAGATCAAGTCGCTGGCGCTGAGCCGGCTGATGAAACTGGGCAAGGGCATTCTGCTCCTGCACGACATCCACCCGAAAACAGTCGCGGCGCTGCCCGGCATTCTCAAGGGGCTCAAGGACAACGGCTACCGCATCGTGCAGGTAGTGCCGTCGGCCTCCTACCAGATCGCGATGGCCAATAAGCCGCCGAAGACGCCGATGCTCGCATCCGCCACGCCGAACGAACTCAAGATCGGCGGCGGCATCGACAATGCCGGCGCGCAACCGGCCTGGCCGCAGCCGGCAGCGGCGTCCGAGAGTCTCAAGCCCGGCGAGGTCGCGTTGCCGGCTCCGGACGCGTCGTCATTCCAGCCCGATTCCGGCATGCCGGACGACAGCGCCAGTGTGCAATGGCCTGAGCAGCCGAAGGCAACGGCGTCATCCGACGAGGATGAACATAGCGACAAGTCGTCGGAGCGCGGACGCCACCGCAAGCACGACGCCGATTCCGGCGAGCGCGGACGGCATCACCGCCGCCACGAGCGCGCCCACAGCGGCAGCGACGGTCACCACGCCGATCTGGTGTCAAAGATCAAAGCGCTCGCCGGCGTGTTCACGCCGGCGCATTAGCGCATGATCCGGAAAAGTGGGAACCGGTTTTCCGAAAAGATCATGCGCAACTAAAATGCGCGAAGCGCGAAAGCTTCTTCCACTTATTTGCGCCTGACGCCGGCCATGTCGATGATTTGTGCGTAGACCGGCATGTCCTTGCCGATGCTCGCGACGGCTTGCTCCGGGGTCGAACCCACCGATTGAATCCCGAGATTGGCAAAGGTCTTGATCACGTCAGGATCGGCGGCAACGGCTTGCAGCGCTTGCGCAAGCCGCGTCCTGACCTCCGCCGGCACGCCGCCGGTCGCGGCATAGCCGTTCCAGGCGATGTATTCGAAACCCGGGATCGTCTCGGCGAGCGTCGGCACGTCAGGAAGCTGCGGCATGCGCTCGGGCGTCGACACCGCGAGCGCTTTGACGCTGCCGCTTTTCACCGGCCCGATCAGATCGGACGAATTGCCGAAATGCATGTCGACCGATTTCGACAGCACCGCCGTCAGCGCCGCCTGGCCACCGGTGAACGGCACATGCACCATGTCGAGGCCCTCCTTTCCGGCGAGATAGGCGGCCGAGAGATGATTATTTGTTGACGTGCCGCCGCTCGAATAGGTGAGCTTGCCGGGATGCGCGCGCGCATAGCCGATGAAGTCGGACAGCGAGGCGTAGGGTGCGTCCTTGGCCACGACCAGAACCATGCCGTTGGTGCCGGTGATGCTGACCGGCACCAGATCTTTCAACGGCACGTAGCTGACGTCCTGCACCAGCGGCAGGACGGTGAAGAGCGTGCTGCCGACAAACAGCAGCGTGTACCCATCTTGCGGCGCGTGCATCGCGTAATCCACGCCGATGGCGCCGCCTGCCCCTGGCTTATTTTCGACGATGAAGGTCTGGTTGAAGATCTTGCCCAGCCGATCCGCCGTGACGCGCGCCATCGTGTCGGTCACGCCGCCGGCGCCGTATGGCACCACGATCCTCACGGTGTGGTCCGGCCATTGCTGGGCCTGGCAAGGCTGCGCGAACCAAAACAGCGCCAAGCTCGCAGCCATCGCCGCAAGCCATTGTCTCACTGCCATTCTTGTCTCCTTACGCTGCAGGCGCAGCGAGGCCAGGATGGCAGGCAAGATGCAGGCCAGGAAGCGGCAAGATGAGCGCCGAGATAGGTGGCAAGATAGGCGGCAAGATCAGCAGCAAGATCGCGCGTGGGTGTCAGCAAATGAAAAGGGCGGCCAACCGGGCCGCCCCAAGGGGACTGACATTCGTGCCGTGATCAGTGATGTGCAGGCTTTGGAAGATTATACCCGACCTTGGCCATCGCTTCGCGCAATGCTTCGTCGGACAAAATCTCGTTTATCAACCAGGGCACTTCGTTTTTTTGGTACTTGCCGTTTTCAAGATGTTCCTCAAGCAACGCTTTTACTTCGGCGACGTGCTCACATATCGCCCACACTGCGTCCTTCATCGTAGTCCCCGACGCCTACCCGAACCCCACGTAACAAATTTGCTCGTGTCAAAGAGGCCGAAGTGTGACCCGCCGCGCTCAAAAGCGCCGGCGAGGGTCCCCTCACCTGTCCGCTAGGTGGGGCCAGGTGAGGGCAAAGACCAAAAGATCAGAGAAAACGGTGCCGACTTTTCGGCATGGT
>CAVVCW010000025.1:0-93181 GCA_963746715.1 uncultured Alphaproteobacteria bacterium
CGGCTGCAGGCACTTCAGAGAAATCGAAAAGCCCCAATCGCTTTTGGGCGAGGCTGAAGCTACCCGCCCTGCGCGGGTCCGTCTGGCATCGCTAAACGCGCATTAGCCGAGTGGACGGCAGCGTACGGTGACAACGTTAGCACACCGACTTGGCTCAATCGACATTCGCAATTCGGTTACGCGCGCACTCAGTAGGCGAGCGCCCACGTTCCCAGCCGAAACAGCCCGTACCCAAGCACTGCGGCCGAACTGGTCGTAATCGTAAAACTAACAACGACCGTGGCTGTCAGTGAAAGGTAGCGCGAGACCTCGGCCATGCCGCTCTCCAGAAGTAGATGCGCAAGCAATGTGATTTTTGGTGCGGAGTGTCCACACCAAAGTCGCGTCGACGTGAAAGCAGTTCATGAGTGCGCCTTTCCAGCCACATAAGCTGACAAGGGGCACGTTATCGGATAATTTTAAGGCTACCCGCGGGCTCGGTAGCTCTATCGCTAACGCACCGGGGCAACCATCAAGACTTAGGCGTTACGTGGCTGACATTGCCGGCTGGCGCGTCGATTGCCGATCGCGCGACGAAGCTACAAGATTTCAGACGCAACGCGATTGTCTGCAACTCGTCACTTTGTGGGTTCTCGCGCTCAAAGATCGCTGTCTCTGCCGCCGTTGCGGATCGCCATTTCGTTGGCAGAATTAGTCGGCCACACCCGCGCCACGCGCCGACGCCGATATGCCGCGCAAGGACTTCACCAACGAGTTCGCTGAAGACCCACACAAGTGTTCCGTCCCTTGGTGCGGTCGCGATTGGTTCGTATTTGCCGAGGTCGACCATGGGGTGTCGTCCCTTGGGTTTGATCGGGGTCCTTATTTACGGCCTGCCAATCCGGCCATTTAACGGCTCTAGTTGGTCAGGAGACGGCTATCCATCGGGCAAACATTGATCAGACGAACTATTTTTGAAAGAGGAGACGGCTTATTTGGTGCCGGCGAGAGCGGCCCGGGCGCTCGCCATGTATCCAATAAGTCACGCTGACCGAGCAAAGACGCTAGCCGTGCATAAGACTCGGTGTTGCCACAAAAAAGAACCCCAAGCCTTGTCGACTCGGGGTTCCGTCGTTGTTGCCTCAGCTTAGGCTGTATCTGGGCGGCGGGATCCTGTCGGGGGATGGGGGAGCCGCCCAGTTAGCCTAATCACCGCGGATCGATAGGGCACGCTCTCGCTCCGCAACGCGAGTCACGTCTTGGTGTAGATCCGCGATATTTTGGCGCGGCGCCGTGCGTGATTTTGCATGGCGGTATCATATGCCCCGCGTCGCAGGCGCAACGTTTTGATGTTCGATTTTGAATGAGTTCCGCGTTAGTCGGACATTCCCACTTTCAGCCTGTGGAGCGCTCGAGAGCGAAGCACTTATCGCGAAGCCAACGTGATGTTGCCGATCAACCAGATCGTCACAGCCGCGACGAGCCCTGCACTGGCGAACGCTCCCGATACAACGACCGCGCTAAATAGAATTACTCCTAGTGCATAAGCGATTCTGTCGAGTGCCCATCTTATCAGTCCAATTAAACGGCCAAATACCCAATAAAAAAGATAGAGGACGATCAGAAGTACCAGAATGAGCAGCACAATCTTGAAAAGCGAAGCGCTGCCCAGTTGTGTACTAAGTAGTCGCGAAACCTCGCTGATGCCCCAGAGGCAGCCAAACACAATCACGTCGACGAGCCAGGCAAATCCCTGCTTAAGCCATGCGCCAAACTCCCGAATAAGCTGCTCCATGGAGGAGTCCCATCGTTTGTTCCCAACTCATTAACGCTACTGGAACGAATGAGTTTCAAAGCATCCCGCCACTTAGATCGCAGTAGGACGACACCGAACGGGTTGTGCAACGCGACAGCGTTACATGTCATCCGGAGTTTTCCAAACTTGAAGGACAGAAGTGCCCAACAGTTGCGCACTATCACGTCACCGAGACTCGATATGACCACGGGCGATGATCGCAAGTAGCCCTTAGCGGATATCCCGGCAGTCCCAATTTAACGCCCGAGTTCGGGGGTAAAGCGGACATCGCCGCTTGAGCGCACCCGCCCGCTAATGACCCAAAGCGGACATCGCGCATTCGGCCGTCACTCAGTTATCGGCGCGATTTACCGACCAAGCGGTGAGACGGGTAGAAGCGGGCACCGGGTGCTTAGATCACTCGGGGTAAGTCTCACCGCCGTCCGGTATTGTCTTGTGAAAAAGGATGAATAGCAGGGGGTTGCCGGGCTCGGACATCGCGTCGCTACGCTGGCCAGTTACCTGTCCGGCCACGCTAGATGTATATTCCGCGACCACTTCGCCGAAGCTGTTCCGCTGGATGGCCACCTTCTGTCCGGCATCGACCTTGTCATTGAGCTTGACCAGATGCTCGACGAGTCCTCCTTGGGTTGCAAGGATCGGGAGCGCACTGTTGCCGATAAAGACACCCACGTCCTTGCCTGTGCGGCCCAGTGGCCCGGCCAGGATGCCGTGATGCTTGAGGACGTTCATTGTGCCTTCCACGAAAAGCGAGATCATCTCGAGGTTCAGGACGCGCGCAGCGCCAATCTCCGGCGTAAAGGCCGGGATGCCCACGTCCATGAACGCGTTGTGCAGGACGCCGGGATAGACATGGTTGTCGAAAATCTGGCCGACGGGATAGAGCTCCGCCATCGCCTTCACCTCGGGCACATCCATGCCGGCAATATTGAATGCAGTGACTTCGAATCCGGTTGTCCCAGTGTGGAAGTCGATCGCGAAGTCGGCGTTCGGCCTTAGCAGATGGTTGAACAACAGCCCGGCGTGTCGGCTTGGCGCGGTCGCGCCGTTCTCGTTTCCAGGCCACTCCCGATTCATATCGACCAGATCGATGCCCCTGCCTTGATTGGGCCATCTGCGCTGCATGCCTTCCATGGCCGGGCGGGATACGTCCGCGACCGCCATTACCGTGCCCGACATCTCGCGCGGATCGAGTTGGTTCATCACGGTCTGGACCGTATGCATGGAACTCATCTCGTCGCCATGCACACCGCTCACGAGAATGACGCGCTTGCCCGGCTTTGCCCCCTTGGCGACCGTCACCGACACATACCAGTGCTCTCCGGTGGGCATCTGCACGCCCTGAAAATACAAAAGGTGCTTCTTGCCGGGTTCCAAGGTGTTGACGTCGAGTGCGCTGATGACCTTTTTCCCCTGGATTCTATCGCCGGTGTAGACCGTTCCTGATGCCAGATCGGCGGCGGCTGTCCCTGCACCCTGAGCATTTGCCGCCCCATCGGTCATGGCGAGGGCAGTCGACGCGCCGGCCGTTGTAATTGATGCGATTATGAAGTCGCGGCGATCGAGGCGTTCTTCTGGCCTGTTTGACATGACGGAGGTCCTCACCGTGTGAATCTCGCGAGCTTGCAATGTTGCCGGATCGTTCGGCAAGGCCAGTAGAGGGCGGGAGTACGCGCTGATAAACGTGAACGTTTGACTTCTCCGGCCATTGGATAGGCTCGGGTTGAGTGCCTCGATAGGCACTCAACGCACGCGGTTGTGGCCCGGCCTGCTATGGCCGCTCTTACCCTCTTGAGACCTTCCGCGAGCCGAAAAGTGGTCGCGGGCGGATACGTTAAATTGGTCCGCTAGCCGGGTGCCAGTGATGTCGTCTCTTGGCCCAAAGCGGACGCGACCACCTTCTGCAGCCGTGTCCGTTATTGGGGGTAAAGCGGCCGCGCCAGCGAGCGACCGCCGCGGCAGCTAATGACCCGACCCGGCCTCGAAGTGTGCATCGCAGCAGCTTGTAGTATGGCCGCGACGGCCAGCGCTGGAGCCGCGCTCAGCTGAGGCTCGCCACCACCGCCAGGTGCTTGATCTTCTGTTCTTTGAAGGCCTGTAGGAAGGCGTCGTAGTTGCGGAACGAGACGCAGCCGAACGAGTCCCCATTGGGGCCGAGCATGTAGGTGTGGGCCAAAAAGCCGCTGCGGCCGAACACGCGGGACTCGTCCACCGGGATCAGCCGGATCGCTTCCACGCCGTGGAACGGGGTCTCGCGCGGTTTCAGGTCATAGACATTGACCGGTGTGGAGCCTTGCATACGTTCGTCGGTGTGACTCGGATCGTCGAGCGCGCTGCCGCGGCCCGAATGCGCTTCCAGTACGCTACCGTCCGGCAGATAAACCTTGTGGGCGGAGATGTCGTACACCGCGGTCCACTGGTCGTAGCGGCCGGCGATGTTTCCGACCAGGCCGGCGTCGTCGGGCGCCGCGTAGGCTAGCGCCACGGGCTTCGGCTTGCCGAACAATTTTTCGAAGAACGAGGTCTTCTCGGTTTCGGCCGTTTCGACGACGCTGTTGGCGGCTGCGGCGGCGTGACTCGATACGTTGCGGATCGCCTGCGCGATGTGAATAGCGCGTGGCGGACGCGGCATTGCGGCGACTTTCGCAGGCGGCGGGTCGACCGCGGCGGTCGGAGCCTGCGGGTCTATGGCGGCGGCTTGTGATATGGCGGACGCCGTCTCCTGCGCGTCGCCGCCGTCGTCCTGAGGCGCAGCGGTGGCGGCGAAGCGCGCCGCGAAGCTCGCTTTCGTTGCGCCCAACAGGTGCCGCGCGTCCATCAGCGGATCGTAGCCGCGGGCGGTCGCAAGCCGCCGCGCATACTTGGTCAGCGCATCCGACATTTCAGTGTAGGAGTGCGCCTCAGCCGTGGGCTTATCTTGAGGCGTTGCGTCCGGCATAGCGTTGCCGCCGAGCTGCGACAGGATATAGGCGGTGGCGAAACACGCCAGCGCTGCGCCGCCAACGAACCGCCCGCCGAGCGAATCGTTCGGCAAATTTATCGCATCGCTCCGCGCGTAATCGCGGCTTTGCGCGAACTCGTGGCGCCGCCCCGTGCTGAGAGCCATCCCCCCGCAAGTCCCAATTCCCTTGCCCGCCGGCAGTCCGGCTCGCGCCGGCGCGTCGTGGCTCGGGCATTTCCCCGGAAGAGTGCCACGATCCCCGGTGGCAGACCTTCCCGCGCAGGACCCCGATCCCGCGCCCTAGATTTTTGCGAGATCATTAAGGCAGCTTTTTGGTAAGCGCGCCACTGTCCCCGCCGAACAAACCCCGATGAGTCGGAAATTATCGGGCCGGTTCCCGCCCGCCGACATGCAAACTCGCCGCATTTCGGCGGTGACAGTCTGTAATTGCGGCGTCCTGCACGCAGGCGCCGTGTAACGCCACCACGCCAAAGCCTGGGCCCGCTCAATTCAGCGACATCTTGGAATGGAGGCAGGCGCATAATAAAGTAGCGCGCCCGCTCCCGTTATTGTTGCAGCGCACGAGTCTCCTTGTGGCCCAAAGCCGACGCGCCCACCTTCTGCAGCCGTGTCCGTTATTGGGGTAAAGCGGCCGCGCCAGCGAGCGACCGCCGCGGCAGCTAATGACCCAAAGCGGACATCCCACGATCTATTCGGAAAACCGCGCAACAAGTTGATGATGGGCATTGAGAGCAAGACGGTGCTGGCAGACATCAAGTTCAACGATGCGATGATGCAGCCGGCGCTTTAACGTGGTTGCGCTGGGTCGGGAGAACCGACCGCCGTTGACGGAAGTACCTCGCGCGGGTCGATAAATTCAACGCCCATCTGCTGTCCATCGCGCCACTTCACCCGGCACCATCTCGCCAAACTGCTACTAATTTGTAATACAAATTCGTCCGGCAATTTGGTGGATCGCCTGCTTCCATCACGCGTCGGTCGCGCGACCTATGGCATCCCATTCAGTGCCGCCCATTCACTAGTTGCACTTGCGACCAAAAAGGTCATCGATTGACTTGTTCCAAGCGCGCAAACGCGCATGGGACGATTGCATAAGTGACGGAATCGGGAACTCGTGCGGCTTACTGCCGTCGGAATGACAGTCAAAAAATCTTTGCGTGATCACACGTCAACATTGGGCGCGAGAATTCCAAAGATTACCGTTCATAAAGCAAAATCTTCTCGCTGCATGTTTTGTGCCACGGCGCTTGGCGAAGTCTCGAGCTCTTTGCGCCGCAACTCCACGCTACGAATTGCGGTTGCCAAATCGTCGCAGGTGGTGAACGCTAGGATCAAATAAAAATGCCGGAGGAAACTATTGCTCTGCCGAGGGACGCCGGCAGAACCTTCTCATAATCGCAAACGCGCATAAGGAATCGTCGAGGCGCAACGCTTCCGCACTCTTAGCGGATGTGATGCCTCGACGTATTGGCCACGATGTCACAGCGCGCGCCGAGTTTCATCGGCGGACGCTGCGATGACGTGAGGTGAGGGACGTCACCCGGGCTCGGATATCCGAGTCCAGCGAGCAAAACGGGAGGTGTTATGTCGTTCGTACAAAGAGTCAGATCTAGGACAGCACGACGCGCGTGTTACTTTGCGCTTGCCGCTCTCATTACTGCGCCTTGCCTCGCGGCGGCGGACGAGGTCTTCTCGGTAAAGGAGACAGTGGCGATACCGGGAAATGCGCTGGTATCCTTCGATATCAGTTGGGTCGATCCGTTCATCCACTCCTATTTCCTGGCCGATCGTTCCAACAAATCGATCGACGTAGTCAACACCAACACTAAATCCGTCACCCAATACCAACCCGGCTTCGTCGGCTTTACCGGCAATAATGACACGTCCGGCCCCAACGGCGTTCTGACAATCTACAAGGGCGACGGCAAGGTCGAAGTGTGGGCCGGGGACGGTGAACAGACCGATCCGAGCTGCGCGGCGGCGACGCCGGTTTGCAGCACGGTGAAGATCATGGAATATCCGTCCGGTACACTCATCCATACCATCGCGACCAATGGTCTGCGCCGGGCGGACGAACTGTGCTTCGACAAGGTCAACCATGTGGTCCAGATCGCCAACGACGCCGAAGCGGATGTCAGCGGCCACGCGCCGTTCGTCAGCTTCATTTCCACCGACACCTATAAGGTTCTCGGCACGCTGTCGTTCCCCGAAGCGACCAATGGTATTGAACAGTGCCAATGGAGCGAACGTACCGGGCTGATCTACCTAAACATCCCGGAAGTGAACGGCCCCGGCACTGACTCGGTCGACGGCAGTGTCTATGTGATCGAGCCTAAAGAAATGAAAGTGGTGCGGAAGTTCGACATACCGGTTTCTCAATGTGCCGGGCCGCAAGGCATGGCGCTTGGCCCGGACGACCAGATCCTGCTCGGCTGCAACGCGGCCTCGCAGCCGCCTGGCACCGGACAGAATGCAGCCGTGATCAACTCGCACAACGGAAAGATCACAGCTCTGTTGACCGGCTTGGGCGGCGATGACGAAGTCTGGTTTAACCCAGGCGACGGCCATTACTTCCTCGCCGGCGGCTCGTATCTTCCCAACGAGCAGCTCGGCGTGGTTGACTCCGCCCGGGACTCAGCCGACGCGACGATCCTTGTCGGGAATGCGGGCGGCACGACGCGGCGCGCGCATTCGGTTGCCGCCGACGAAGCCACGAACGAGGTCTACCTTCCCGTTCCAGCGACCGGAGGCGGGACGCCGGGCTTCACCAGCACGATCTGCGGCGCCTTGGCTGCCGAGGGCTGCATCGCGGTGTTTAAGGCCAACCACGACGATCGTCCGGTCTTCGTGCGTCGGTTCTAACAACAGACCGGTGACCGGGAGAACCTGGTCCTGATACAATCGAGATGGCGTGACGCCGCGGCCAAATCGGCCGCGGCGTTTGCCTGGTTGAGTGCCGTTTCGCCATGCCGCTAACATGACGATAAAACGTCTCTGGAACGATCGCGACGGCGTCGTCTTGCCATATGTCGCGATCATGCTGATCGCCATCATCGGCTTGTCGGCACTTGCTCTCGATGCCAGCCGTTTGATGAGCGTGCAGACGCAACTGCAGAACGCCGCCGATGCGCTGGCGCTCGCCGGTGCGGCCGAGCTCGACCGCCGGCCGGATTCGATCATCCGCGCGGAAGCCGCCATTCGCAATTTGATCGCCAATCGGGTCACCGGCGCCGGTATCGGCGGGGTGGCGCAGGTCGGCGCGATAGATTTCCTGCAAACGCTCCCAGACAGCGACGATCTCCCTCTGACCTCCGCCAATCTGACCGACGATCCGACGCTAACCGCCTATGTGCAGGTCACCGTCAAGCCGATGACGATGGAGACCATTTTTCCGGTGTCGCTGGCCGGCCGGCGCAATATTGCCGTCGGCGCACAGGCCGTGGCGGGCTACGATCAGATCGTTTGCGACGTGAGCCCGCTCTACGTCTGCAATCCGTTCGAAACGCCGGGAATGACCTATTATCAAGCGAGCCAGGCGCTGCTCGCGGCGGATCAGGGTTCGGGCGGCACGCACCGCCTGATCAGGCTTGCCGGCAGCCAGTTCGGTAACGGCGCCTACGGCCGAGGCACTGTCGGCTATGTCGCTCCAGCCACCGGCATCCTGCCGGCTAGCACATGCGGACCCGGCGGCGGCTCAGGTGTCCCGCAGGCGCTAGCTGCATCGCACGTTCAAGCCTGTTTCCGGCTCAGCGGCGTCAATATGATGTCCAGCAGCGATCCACCAGCCATGGACGGGCTCAATACCCGATTCGATATCTACGCCAACAGTTTCAATTCCTGCCGCATCTACGCGCCCGATTTGAACGTCCGCAAAGGCTTCATCACCGCTGGCAATGTTAATTGGTGCAACGCTGAACCCGCGGGACCCAATTGGCCGATGCCGTATCCGAACTCTGCGGCGCTACCGGTCGATCAGAACATGATCCGGCCCGCGGACGGAATGCTCGACACCAGCATCGCCGTCGGCAATGGCAACTGGAATTGCGCGGCCTATTGGAACGTCGCCCATTATGCTGGTGCAGGCAAGGCCGCGCTGCCCCCGGGATGCACCGCGACGGCGTCCATCAGCCGATACAATCTCTATCTTTACGAGATGAATTTCCTTACCGACCGTTCGCTCGGCGGCGAAATCGGCGCACCGCAATGCGCGCCACCGGGGGAAAACAATCGCCGCATCGTCGCCGCCGCGATCGTCAATTGCGGCAGCAACCCGGTCCCCGTTCATGCTGACGCCCGGCGCGTGCCGGTTGCGGCTTTCGGTCGGTTTTTTCTGGTATTGCCGGCCAATCGCGGCACCAACGGCAATCTCTACGCCGAGTTTTTGGGATTGATAAAGCGGTCGGACCCGCTGAGCACCGACATGGTGCAGCTCTATCGATAGCAAATCGAAACCAGAATACGAGCCGGACCGCCGGCTTTGTCTTATTATCGTGTGCCGGGTGGCTGCGTGTCCGGCGCACGCGCGATAAATCGCGCACTGGAATTCAGCAGTTTGATATTGTTGAGAATGAGCGGGTTTGCCGGTTCTCGCTCGTAGGCTTTCAGCAGCACTTTGCGTGCGGAAATCAAGTCGCCGCGCAACATGTACGAGTAGCCGCGATTGTTGAGAATTGCGGTCGTTTCGCCTTCTAGTCTGATCGCCTCGGTGTAAGCGCGATCGGCGAGGTCGAAGCGGCCCAGCCGATCATAGCTCGCCGCCAAGCCGATCCACGCCGATCCATCTCTGGGCGCTTTCTCAACTGCATCGCGGAAATATCTCTCGGCAACACCGAAATAACCGCGGTTGAAATTCTCGATGGCTAATCGCAACGGCTCGTCCGAGGGATAGTACTGGACGTCGGCGTCGCGCTGTACAACTGCTGTAGTGATGGGAGGCACGCCCTCTGAAACGTCAGGCGGCGGTTGATCGACGCCGAAACAGCCGCTTAGCGCGACCGCGCAGGCCGCACACACTAAGCACCTGACGCAGCGCTTCCCGACTTCTCCTAGCGCCACCTACTCCCCCACTATACTCTACACTACTTATCGAAATCATCGGTCCTATTTGAAGGCATTGAGCAAACGAATGGCAACCGGCAACAGAATAACCATTAGCACAACCGGCAAGATAAACAAAGCAAGAGGAAAGATCATTTTCACTGACAGCTTGTTGGCCTGCTCCTCGGCTCGCAACAATCGCCGCTCCCGCATTTCGTCGCCGAAAACGCGCAGCGCCTCTCCGACATCGCTGCCCAGTTCGAAAGATTGACGTAACAAAGCCACGAGCGATTTGGCCTCTGGAATCATCAGGCGCTCCGCGAGAGTTCCAAGCGCCTCGATGAAACTTCGGCCGGCGCGCATCTCCGCGGCCATGATCTCGAGATTAATGCCAAACGGGCGGCTGCGACGAGTGCCGATTTCGCCGGTGATCCGATTAACGGACCCTTCAATACTCAGGCCGGCGTCAACGCACACCACGAGCAAGTCCAGGAAGTCTGGAAAAATTGTCCGATACTCGATACTCAGAGCCCGCTGTCTGCGGGAAATAAACGCATCCGGACCCACTACACCGAGGCCTATAGCAATCAAAATCAGGACGAGACGAGTTGCAAATTGGCTATTCGGAAAGGCGACGTCCAAAAATATGTAGGCGCATATTGGCATCAGAACGACGGCTGCGAGTCGCCAGAACACATAGAAGTTGATGGCATCGTTGCGGAAGTATCCGGCACGAATCAAGTTCAGTCTTAATTTTCCGCGCAAACTGTCATCAACACCAAATCGCTTCTCGTCGAAATGTTTTGCAACGAGCCGGCTGATATTGCCGCTTGTTGACCCTTCTCTCAGTGTGTCCTGAGGAATCGGAAGTCGCCGCCGCAATCTGGCCGCTCGCAGGTACGATTGGCCGGCCACGAACGCCACGCCCGTCATCGCGCAAAACGCGAGGAGGGAAATTGCGAATGGCGTCCACTCGACCATTTGATCAATATTTGAAGTTGACCATACGGTACATAATTAGATTTCCAACGACCAATAAGAACAATCCAAGATAGACTGCGGGCTCCACCAGGGCGTTGAATCGGATCGCGCCATAGTAGGTGGGTGAAATCAAGTTGATTATAAAAAGAAGGACGAAGGGAAATGCCGACAGCGTCACGGCGGAAGCCCGGCCTTCCGCGCTGAGGGCTCTGATTTTTAGGCGCATATTGGCTCTGTTGCGCATCATCCGCGATAAACGAGAAAGGATTTCGCCCAGATTGCCTCCCGTTTGGACCTGAATGCTTACCGACACGGTAAGGAACAACAAGTCTGCCTGCCCGACGCGGCGATAGAGATTGTCCAAAGCGCTTCGTATGTCGAGGCCAAAACCGATCTCATCGGCCAGCATTCCAAACTCTGTTCCTACCGGGTCTGGCATTTCCCGGGCGACGAGCGCGACGGCGCTTGTGAACGGCAGACCTACGCGGACGCCGCGCACAATCACGTCTATTGTGTCTGGCAATTGCTCGCCGAATAGGGAGATGCGTCGGCTCCGCTGGCGCATCAAGTACATGGCAGCAAATGACATTGTCAGAATGAGTGCGATCAGGATCGTCGCAAAACCGAATTCGAGAAATCTATTTGATATGAAGAGCAGGATGAGAAATGTCGCCCCTAGCGAGGCAATAAACATTCTGCTCGTGATGTCGGTGCCTGTTTGCGTCAGCCAATCGCCAAATCGTCGCAGCATCGGGCTGCTAAAGTTTCTGATACCGCGTTCGTCGCGCAATATAGCAAGCACGGCAGATGGGTTACGCAACTGCTTGCTCAGTTCGAGGCGGCGGTTGACGGTCTGCTGCTCGCGACGATTGAAAATGAAGAACCAATAGAAGCCATAGACGGCAAAGGTTGCCGCGAGAAAGACCAGCATGAAGATAAGGGAGAGGTCGCTCATACAGACCGTCCCGAAGGTGGTCCGTCAAAATACGATGTTGGCAACTCGATGCCGTAAGGTAACAGGTCCTGAAGAAATCGCGGCCGCGTGCCCGTTGCGGAAAAATGGCCGAGGATATTGCCGTTTAAATCCGAGCGTTCCTTCACGAAACTGAAGATCTCTTGCATTTGAATGACATCACCTTCCATTCCGGTGATCTCTTCGATACTCACCACTTTACGTTTGCCATCTGGAAGTCGTTGAAGTTGCATGACAAGAGTAACGGCCGATGCGATCTGACCGCGGATGCTCGATACCGGCAGACCCATTCCGGCCATCGTGATCATCTGCTCCAGGCGTTTGAGGGCGTCGCGGGGCGAATTGGCGTGGACGGTTGTCATCGAACCTTCATGACCCGTGTTCATCGCCTGAAGCATGTCGAACGCCTCCTCGCCGCGGCACTCGCCAATGATAATCCGGTCCGGTCGCATGCGCAGGGCATTCCTTACAAGATCGCGCTGGCGAATTTCGCCTTTGCCTTCGACGTTGGGAGGCCGGGTTTCCAGGCGACCGACGTGCAACTGTTGAAGCTGAAGCTCGGCGGCATCTTCGATGGTGATTAGCCGCTCTTGGTTTGGGATATAATTGGATAGGGCATTAAGGAGCGTCGTCTTGCCCGTTCCAGTCCCGCCGGAAATTATGAGCGAAATACGTCCCCGGACGGCGGCTTTCAAAAATTCCCCCATGGCGGCCGACAATGTATCGCCTTGAATAAGACGATCGATGTCGAACGGCCTCTCTGCGAATTTTCGAATTGAGACAAGCGGGCCGTCGATGGAGACGGGTCGTATCGCAACGTTTACGCGGGAACCGTCGGGGAGACGTGCGTCGACCATCGGCGACGACTCGTCGATTCGACGTCCAATCCCCGAGACGATCTTGTTGATGATGCGGAGCAGGTGAGCCTCGTCCTTGAAGCGAACGTCAGCCCGCTCAAGCTTGCCGAAGCGTTCGATGAAACAAAGGTTGTGGGTATTTATGAGGATGTCGCTGACGGTCGGGTCCTTAAGGAGTGGCTCAATCGGACCGTATCCGGTCATCTCGGCCAGCACTTCGCTGGTAAATGATTCAAGTTCATTCTGATTCAGGGAAATACGCTCCGCGCGGACGAAATTCACGACGTAAGCCTGGACTTCCCGGCGCAATTCCTCAGGCGACAGCTTCTCTAGAAGCGCGAGGTTGAACTCGTCGATGATGCGTCCGTGTAACTTGAGCTTCGCATCGAGCAAGGTCGGTTGTTGGGCCGTCGGCTCGACCGGAAAGCGGTCATTGTCTGCTGCCGATCGCATAGAACGCGATGGCTTCGCCCCGTTCATTGGCGCCGCTTGAGCGTTCGGCTTTCCTGGTCTGTCAAACAGAAAGCTCATTGAGCATCACCTTGATGCGCTGGCCGTTCTGCCGGCGTGCTGCCCTTGGTCACAGAGAGCCTCCACATTCAGACCGCGTTGTTTGCACGTTGTGTTGCGAATTCCCCTGCATTACATTCTATAAGGCGTAGGCGCGGCGGTGCGATTGCAAAGTCGCGCAAAAGGACGCCAAGGCGCCGAATTCCTTGCGCGCTTTGGCTAACGAACTGCTCAGCGACATGGGCACGCCCATATTGATGCTTTCGGTCGCCTCGGGTCGCGTTGCGATCAGGAACAGGCGTTCGTCCCGCAATACGGTTTCAACATGCTTGCGGCGTGATATCGCACCCAGGAGCGCACGTTCGCACCGGTTTATCACAACGCCAATTTCCATGTGTTTCGAGCCACAGGAACGCACAAAAGCAAGCGTCTCCGAGACCTGCCGCAAGCTTGGGATCGTATTTATTCCCGTAACGATGGCGGCATCGGACGCGGCAATTATCTGCGGTGTCCACTGAAACCAAGTGACGGGATAATCGATGAGCAGTAAGTCGTAGCGCATTGCGATCATGCTGAAGAGAGCGTCCAACGCATGAATATTAAGGTGTTCCGATGCATACTTCGATCGCGGAGCCGCGAAAATGTCGACGCCGCTGCTATGGCGGGTTTTAAACGAGTCAAAGAGATGCTCGTCAAGCCGCTCCGGAGCGTTTGACAATTCCGCGATCTGCAAACGTGGTTCGCTGTCAAGATAATCGCAAAGATGGCCCGTTTGGAAATCGAGGTCCACCAGACAGACCTTACGGTCGCGTATCGTATTATCGGTTTTAATAAGCGCGGCGATCTCCACGATAATTGTCGCGTTGCCGACGCCGCCTGCGCTGGGTATGAAGGAGATGGTAACAGGGGGACCGTCGCCGCGGCGCGCCGAATGGGGCTCTTTTTCTGCGGCACGACGGCTGGATATCATTTCGATTACTTCGACCGGACTGGCTTTGAGCGACGCCCAGTCGGCACAGCCGGTGCGCAGCAGCCTTTTGTAGTCGGTCGCCGAAAGCTCGTCGCCGATCAAAATAAAAAAGAGGCCGTTGTCGCCGTGGCGGTCAAACGTCTCGACGAGGCCGTCGAACTGTTCGCGCTCGCCAGGTGGCAGCGTAATAATGACGATCGGCATTCCACCATTGTGGGTGCTAGCTTTGGGCTTGAGAACTGTCTCAAGCGATGTAATGCCGATGATGTCGGGAATGGATGCGCGAAGAGCGGCCTCCGTCGCCGAGTTTTTCGTTACGCCGTTTTCGAGAAGATAAACTGACATAACCTTATTCCACCTCGATCACGATCCGCAGGCGCCGCTATTCCCGCCTGAGCAGAGATCTTCGGCGGTCATTGTCGTCGTCATCGGCGGAATTCCGATATTCACGCCGAGGAGGGGTGTGAGGAAAAAGAATTGAAAGTGCATATCGTGCAGCGACACCGCTATGGTCGGAAGCGGACCGCCGGGTCGGCCAGCATAACCGAGGCGCGTTTGACTATACGTGACGAGCACATTCTCCGGAGCTATGGACGGAAGTACATCGCACATTCCAGCGGCGTAATAGGACGTGGCGTCGCCGCAAACGTGGCTGCCTCGTCCGAAAATAATTCGGTCCATCGCTACGCTGTCGAACGCATTGGGCGCGAGACCGGTGCAGGTACCGGTGCAGGAACAATCGCCGTACTTGCAAACCACCACGAAGGAGGGGAGTGGGCTGCCGGGCATCAAACCGTTTAATAGCGCCTGATTGCTGACATTATTCAGGTTTGGCGCCACTGGATCAGAGACTGCCGCTATCCGTGCGCCGAGTTCGACAGCCTTGGCCGCCGCATTCCATTGGTAAAAGGCATTGAGGAAATCGATGGAGCCGCAAACCACCAGGACGATCAGCGGCAGCAATAGCGCGAACTCCGCAAAAACAGCGCCAAATTCGTCGTCCCGCCATTTGCGCAGAGATCTCATCCTCGCGCCGACCCGCCGATAAATCGTTCGCGATGCGACACGGCAATTGTCGGGCTTTTGAGTCCAAGCAAGCCAAGAAAACCGAGAGAAAGGTCGGTGAAATTCGTCGAAACCGTCACGATCTGAATATTTGACGCGGTTCCCGGGGTGCCGACGTCGCTATAGACGGAGTTCACGACAATCGAGATATCGGATGTCGCCCAACCGGGAACACGCGGAGAGCCGCCGTCGACCGAGCCGCTCACGGCGAGATTTCTGGCATCAGTCTGGCGCGAGAGACTATTCGGGTCCGCCGTCAGCGCTAGATAACGCGCCGCGTCCCGTACACCTGCCGTCGCTAATTGCTGCTGATAAAGGAAAAAGCTGAATTCATAAACACCGCCCACCAGGGTCAGGAACACCGGAAGAATGAGGGCGCTCTCCACGATCGCCGTACCGCGGCAGGAACGCCACAGCGCTTGGAGGGTCCGCAACGTCAAGTCAATTCGGGCTTGAAGTGCATCAAAGCGCGGCATTGGGTTTGAGTCCGAACTTGGCGTGTGGTTCTTTTATTGTCATTGCGGTCAATCTCCGGAGAACGGCTGTACCGGTGTTGGGGGGCCGGATCCTAGATTGATAGTAGCGTTAGCTGCTCCTGTTCCGCTCGCACCCGAACTTGCGCCGGCGTCTCCCGATTGGTCCTGTCGCCCGAACGGATTGGGATTACGGTACATCCTTTGGATCGCAGATGTCGCGTGGCGTCCGTCCCCGGGTATCCGCGTATAACCGACATAGGGTGGCCACGGATCGATCGTGTGAACGGCCGCGTTCGTATCCTTTGCATTGCCGGCGCCGAGCGTGATCGTCACGCTTCTTTGCAAATAATCCGAGAAAGGGTCGTCCGGTACTTGGGCATTGCAGTCGCCCGACAAAATGCAAGCGCTTGTCAGCCCGACAGCAATTGATAGCGGTTTCATCGGCGGTCTCATTTGCTGGGGACTTCGGTATCGGCGGGTCCTTGGGCTACCCCAATCATGTAGCCGTAAGGACCCTGGACGTCGCCGCCCTTGGCGACGTAGTCGGTTATCTGCTTGCGCTTTTCCATTTGCCCGAGCAGGAAGAAGTCAACATCGTTACTTGGCACGGACGTATCGAAGGGCGTGGCCAAGCGAGCGCCCGGAGCCGCGGGCTGCACGAAGGTTGGCGTGACAATGATCACAAGGTCGGTCTCATCCTTCTGATAGCCAGCGCTGCGGAAAAGGGCACCAAGGACAGGCACTGAGCCGATCCAAGGCAATTGCGAAATATTTCGCAAATTGTGGGCCTGCAGCAATCCGGCAATTGCGAAGCTTTGCCCGTCACGCAACTCGACGGTGGTGGTAGCGGTTCGCCGCGTGATGGCCGGAATAGTAGTGCCCGAAATCGAGACGGCGTTGCTGAAGTCGAGTTCGCTTACCTCCGGATTGATCGACAGATTGATGATGCCGTTGTCCATAACCGTCGGCCGGAACTTCAAGAGCACGCCGAAATCTTTAAATTCAATTGTCGGCGTTGCGATACCTATGCCCGAAGTCACGGCAATAGGTACCGGAAACTGACCTCCCGCCTGAAAGCTTGCCGTGTCGCCAGAGAGTGCGACCAAGTTCGGTTCTGCCAGCCGCTGCAAAAGACCTTTGGTCTCAAGCGCCGTAATAAGGCTATCAATTTGTACGCCCTGATTGACGATTTGCGCGAGGACGACACCAAACGGTGAACCGACACTGGCGCCTACCAGCGTGCCTACGGTCTGGAAAATGCCGCTGCCAGAAGGTGCGCAAACTCCCGCCGGCGCGCAACTCGTTGTTGACGTCGTCACTCCACCGGCTGTCGTCGTCGTGGTGCTCGTCAAAGATCCGCCAAGCGCTGGCGGCTGCGTGGTGAGACCGCCCAACCCCAACGTCGCGCCTCGGCTGCCCGACGCATTGGTGGCGTTCCAATTAATGCCGAGTTCACGTCCGGCGGTGCGGTCGACTTCCAAAAATCGAACCTTCAGTAGCACCTGTTGAGGCGATGCCACGCGCATGGCGTTGATCACCGGTTGATTTTGCGACCACGACTTCGCCAAATTCAGCGCGCGATCGGCGTCGACCGCATCGCTCGCTACTCCGCTAAGCACAACTTGGCCGTTGTCGCTGCTGACCCGAATTCCGCTGCCTCCGGTGATCGCGCGAATTTTCGATTGCAAGTTTCCTACATCCAATGCGACTTCGACGTCGACGACTTTGATGAGATGTTTGCCCTCGTCAAAGATAGTGACATTTGTGGTACCCGGCTTCTTTGCCTGAATGAGCAGTGTGCGATCGCTCACGGGTAGGGCATCGGCAATGTCCGGCGCGCCGACGACAGCCGAGGCGAACGGCTCCGGCATGTCCAAAGTAACGGACTTATTCAGCGCGACGACGATGTGTTGCACATAGTGCACGCCGTCGGACCGCGCAGAAATGATCGGAAAAAAGATCGTCGCAATGAGAAGTACGACAATGACGCTGACACGACTGCAGGCGTGCTCAAAAAAATGCCGATAGCTTCTCAACATACGCTCCCCACTCTTACGCGAACTCCACAAGTGGAACCCCGTTCGCCAGTTGTATCCTGGCGTTTCCCTGTCTCAGCCAGTACCTACCCGTGCCCGGCGGGTGCGTCGTACTCCTGTGGTTTCATTCCATGCCAAATAGTGATGTGCTTGATCCGCGCCGTGATTGGAACCGGAGACGCTTGAACAATTGGCGCTTGAACCGGCGTCGGAGGCGGCGTTTGTCTCGGTGGAGGGGACGGTGTGTCCCCGAGATCCCGCTCGGTCACGCGCCGAACAGTGTCGGCGCTAGCTTCGGCAGGTTGACGCAATATCAGCGACAGGCGCCCGATGTTGGTCGCCAGCAGGATCTTTTGCGCATCTTCCGGGCCGACCTCAAGGGTAACGGCTTTGGCAATGGTCGGTAATTCGGTTCGTTCACCGGTAACCTGATCAATTGCCAGCACCTTGGCGGACTGCAGAATCACATCGGAATAGCTCTCATTGCTTCGCATTTCCGCTTCGGTTCGGATGAGTACGACATCGACGAGGTCGCCTGGTTGGATGAAGCCCGCGACCCCGCGCACATCATCGACCCGCACTGTGACCGCCCGCTTCCCTGGCCCGAGCATCGACGACAGTGTTGCCGGCTGGTTGGGCGCGGTAATTTTGCTGCGAAGAATCGGCTCGTTCCGCGCGATCAGCGCAAGCGTCATGCGACGCCCGTCTTTGAGCATGCTCTCCTTTGTGGCGTACGCGCCTTCCGGCAAAGCCGACATGCTCCACGGAATTTCGACGGTATTCGCGGAGGTGAGTTGCGCGCCGAATACCAGCGGGCTTCCGGCTACCACGATCGTACCGACTCGGGTTTGCGCGGATCCAGCGTGACTGGTCAGCCAATTGCGCGCCAGAACCGCGGCGATGCCGCCTAGGAGGATCGCGACAGCGAGAATAATGAGGTTATTGCCACGCATGCCGAACCTGTACGCTGGCCGCGAGCACGATCACTCGGCGGCTCGAGCATTGCAAAGATCGCGCAGCGGCCGATATCCGGTCGGCCCTCAACATGTCCCGCCAAGTGCAGCGCAGACCGAGCTGAACTTGCTTTGAAGAACGTTCGAGAAATTCGTGACGACGAGCACCAAGGCTCCGACGATCAAACCGAGAAGCACGACATATTCCGCCATCGCCGCGCCGACTTGATCGTTGCGGATGTCGTTGAAAAGGTCTTTGATTTTTTTGGACACGAGCACACTCCCCATACTTGTCGTTTTCTGTGCAAACGCGCTCAAAAAAACCAGCACAAGACAAGGAGCGTCCGGCACTTTTCGAGCCGTCGTCGGCTGCTTACTGTCGCCGAGCATTGCTTTGATTATCCAAGTACAATTTTAGTGAGTCAATATACTGTTGCTAAACACTGACCGCGCGGCGCATTCGAAGGCCCATACAAAGTTCCCCGCAGTTCGATTGTTTCACTATCGAGGGAAATGGGAGGAGCAAACTCTGCAGACTTGTCTTTTTGGGTAATGTTCTCCCAAAGTTAGGTCGGCCGCGCACGTCTCGGCTTTGACCCCTTCCGTGTGACAGCGGAATTAGTTGCGATTTAAACCATTTTTAAACGGTTTGCTCCAAAATGACTTATGCTTCGAAACGAAAATCTTCAAATCTTGGGACCGGCGAGCGTGGTGGGTGTGATCTTGTGCGCCGCAACCGGAGCGCATGCGCTTGCAAGCTGGCCCACGTCCTCTGCGCTTTGGTATTTGAATCTCGAAGTTTTCCGTTCGTTTCGCTATAGCTTCGAGGGCATCACCTTCATAAGCTGGTTCGACACCGACGGGCTCGTCCAATCGATTTGCGTGGCAGCACTGTTGTCGGGACTAATCTTTGTCGGCCTGATGATGCGCAATAGGCTTCCGTTTGGGCTCGCCAGCAATCTCAGTCTTATCTATAGCGCGACGCTGTTATATAGTTCGATTGTTGAATATGGGACAACATCGGGCATTCGCATGAATCTGAGCGGATTCGCGACGCCTGCGGGTTTACTTGCAGCGATGATGCTTGCTCTGTCGGCTTGGTCGACGGCGATATCGCATCGGAGCTATTGGCGCGACATTTTCGCGTAGCTGCATGCAAATTGCGGAGCTGCTGAATCGATTTCAGGCCTTTCTACTTTTTCATGGTGAATTTTACGAACTTTCGATTAAGAGCGCGACTGCCATCCTGCTTTGCTACATAGCGGTGATAGATCTTCGTACGTTCAGGATTGAGAACAAGAGCGTCGTTCTTCTGTTTATTTTTTATATTCTGTATGCTTTGGCCGCCCGTACCGGCCGCGAAATCACATCCGACGTATTTGTTTGCGTGTCGGTATTAGGCTTCTTGCTATGGTCCTACACTAGGGGCGCGGTCGGCGGCGGCGACGTAAAATTATTGCCGGTCGTTTGTTTGTGGGTCGGCGCCCATTGCGCGATGCTTTTCTCTGCGCTGCTATTGGTCTTCATCGTGCTGCACTTGATCATCGTTAGATCGGGTTGGGCCAATGCTCGCGCGATAAATGGTCGTAGAGCAATACCCTATGCACCATCCATTGCGGGGGCGATGCTCGGCACTATTTTGCTCGGATGCGCATAATTTGCGCTGCGCCAACGGACCAACGCGCCGTTCCTCTCATTGGTCGGCGATCGTCAGGGCAGCGCGCCGTGAATTGGCGGAGGCGCCCTCCGCCTATTGTTCGGTTTGGGAATCGTCGAAATTCGATTGGGCTCGATGGCACTGAGCATCGCGAAGATGGCATCCGGGGCCCGCTGATCCAGGCCGCAATATGCAATATAATAATAGCAAAGGGAGAACGCCGATGAACGTCGCGGAAAAAGCCAGTGCGAAGCTGCGGTCGAATACCGTGGACTTTGAGCGCTTTCGGTTGCGCCGCTTCATCGAAAGCCTTGGCATGGAGGAACTCGACACCCGCAACGCCGCCATCGATCTCGCCGGTCTCGCCGGTGTGATGGAGGGTAACCCGAAAGCGGTGCTGTTCCGCTCGGCGGGCCCGGAGCAGGCCGAACTTGCCGGCAATGTCATGGGGAGTCGCGCCCGGATCGCTCAGGCGTTCGGCGTCAAGCCGCACGAACTTATGAAGGAAGTGATGCGGCGGCTGCGCAACATGCCCGAGATTTTCGAGGTCCCCCGTGCCGAGGCGCCCTGCCAGGCGGTGGTGCTGACCGGCGCCGACGCCGACGTCACCAAGCTTCCCGTTCATCTCCAGCACGGCGCTGACGGCGGGCCCTATATCTCCGCCTCGATCGACTACGTCATCGACCCCAAGACGGGGTTCACCAATGTCGGGCTGCGCCGGCTGATGCTGCGCTCGGAATACGAGACCGGCATCGACCTTGTGGCGCCGAGCGATCTCAAGGCGATCTACGAGGCCAATGCTGCGGTAGGTAAGCCCACGCCGGTGAGCTTCGTCGTCGGCGCGCACCCGATCGATCACGTCGCCGGCGTGATGCGGCTGCCGGTCGACGAGCTCGGCATCGTCGCGAGCCTGCGCGAGGCGCCGTTGCCCGTGGTCAAGAGCATCACGAACGACATCCGCGTTCCGGCCGACGCCGAATACGTCATCGAGGGCTATCTCGACGCGCGCGGCCATGTCGAGCCGGAGGGGCCATATGGCGAATTCCTCGGCTATTATGGGGCGGTGAAGCGCAATCCGGTATTCCACGTCACAGCGATCACACGCCGCATCGACGCGCTGTTTCAGACCTCGACCATCGGCGGCAAGACTCTCGGCCGCACCGATACCGCGCAGCTTTCCGCGCTGCGCAGCGAAATCACTATTTGGCAGGCGCTGGAAGCCGCGGTGCGCGAGCCGGTTGCGGTTTATGCCACGACATCGAGCGGCGGCGCGTTCAACATTCGTGTCGCCTTGCGCCAGCGCGTGCCCGGCGAAGCGCGCAACGCCATCAGCGCTTGCATGGGCGCGCTCGCCAACTGCAAGAACGTCTATGTGGTCGATCCTGACGTCGACATCTTCTCCGACGAGCAGATGGACTGGGCGATGGCGACCCGGTTTCAGCCCGACCGCGATCTCATCGTAATGAGCGGCATGCGCACCCTGCCGCTGGACCCATCGCTGCCGCCAGGAAGTCGGGTGGGCGCCAAAGCTGGTTACGACCTGACGTGGCCGTTCGGCGAGGGTGATCGCCTCGAAGTCAGAGTGCCGGCGCCGCCCACCTTCGCTGGCAAAAACTTCACCTCGGTCGAGGCAGCGATGGGCGACGGCCCCAAATTCTTCGAGGAGCTGATGGCCGCAATGGGCAGCCGTGACGGCCGCGAAGTGGTACGCGCGTTGGGCAGCCTGCGCAGCAAGCTCGTGCTCGACCGCGACCGCGAGGGGCGCTATTTCATCAAGTCAGGCGGCAAATAAGCCGCGCGGCCAATAAGCGGACGGCTGGGGAGTGACCATGCGAGCGTTGCGGTGGACTGTGTTGGCGGTTGTCTTTGCTGGGTTGGGCGTGTTCGGCTCCGCAAGCGCGCAGGAAACGACCGTCAAGGTCGGCATTGCGCGCTCGACCTCCAACGCCGCCGAGCTGATGGCGCTCAAGCGCGGCTACTTCGAGGAAGCCGGCATCAAGTTGCAATGGGACGATATCAACTCGACCGCGAATGTCATCGCGCTCTTGGCGCAGAACCAATACAACATCGTCGCCGGCGGAATCTCGGCCGGCATCTTCAATGCGCTCGAAAAGAACCTGCCCATCATCATTCTGTCCGACCGGGTCTCCACGCCGATCGGGCACAATCTGATGCTGCGACCGGATCTCAGGGACAGCGTCAAGAGTTTCAAGGATCTCAAAGGCAAGGTCATCGCCAGCAACGGCCAGGGCTCGGTGTCTACTTACGAAATCGGCAAAATGCTCGAGCGCGAGGGCCTGACCATCGCGGACGTGGATCTGAAGATCATGCCGTTCACCCAGATGGGCCTCGCCTTCAGGAACCAGGCCATCGACGCCGCCTTGGTCATCCCGCCATTCGTCTGGCAGCTTGCGGAGCAGGGATTGGCGGTCCCGTTCGGTAACGTCGATGAACTGGTGCAGCCTCAGCCGATGACCATTGCCGTCATCATGGCCAATACCGATTGGATCAAGGCCAATCCCGATCTCGTTCAGCGCTACATGACGGCCTGGCTCCGCGGGGCCCGCGACTATTGCAACGCATATCACGGCGGGGGGGACCGGCAGGAAGTCATCGACGAGTTGGTCAGCAGCAAGACCGAGCCGCGAAGGGAGCTGCTTGAAAAGTATCCGTGGCCGGCGCGCAGCCCAGACGGCAAGATCAACACCGCCAGCATGCTGGACATCAATGCCTGGTACGTCGCTAACAAACTGTCGACGCAGACATTCCCGGCGGAACGGCTCGTCAATTCGACCTTCATCGCCGCGGCGGAAAAGAAACTCGGGCCGTTCCAGCTCGAGAACAAGGACAGCAAGCTGCCGGGCTGCCGCGATTGAATAAAATCGATTGAAAAAAAATTCCAGGAGAGAAGTTTGATGCCGGTGCAACGGCGCGGCGCGGCGATCGAGATCGCGGGCCTGCGGCGGGAATATCGCAGCGGGCAGGGCAGTGTCGTCGCAATTGACCATGTCGACCTGAGCATCGCGCCGGGCGAATTCCTCTGCATCGTCGGCCCGAGCGGCTGCGGGAAATCGACACTGTTGCGCATCCTCGCGGGCCTCGACCGCCAGACCGCGGGCACCATCACAGTCGATGCCGCCGGCTGGGCAGTCGAGAACGCCATGGTGTTCCAGGAAAGCGGGTTGTTCCCCTGGATGAGCGTGGCGACGAATGTACGCTTCGGCCTCGACACGCGCGGCGTGCCGCGGGAGAAGGCCGATGCCAGGGTCGAACGGCGCTTAAGCTCGTCGGCTTGACGCGTTTTCGCAACCACTATCCGCATCAGCTGTCCGGCGGCATGCGCCAGAGATGCGCCATCGCCCGCGCCTTCGTCACCGACCCCGGCATGCTGCTGATGGACGAGCCGTTCGCTGCGCTCGACGCGCAAAACCGTGTCCTGCTCCAGGCCGAATTGGTGCGGTTGTGGGAGCAGACCGGAAAGACCGTGGTCTATATCACCCACTCGATCGAAGAGGCGCTATTGATGGGCGACCGCACCGTCATCATGACGGCGCATCCGGGCCGCATCAAACAGATCATCGACGTGCCATTCCCGCATCCGCGCGACCTGCTGCAGCTTTCGGCATCGCCCGAGTTCGGTAAGCTCAAGCTCGACATCTGGCGGGTGCTTGAAGAGGAAGTAAACAGGGCGCGCGCGGAGATGGAAAAATGAGGCCCAAAACCCGATGAGCCCAAAAACTCAAGAGCGGCTGCTCTATCTCATCTCGCCGATCGGACTGATCGCGCTCTGGCAACTTCTGCTGATGGCCGGCATCGGCGACCGCCGCTTCGTGCCGGCGCCGAGCGATATCGCCTGGCGCTATTGGGACATGATCGCGAGTGGCGAACTCGAAACGAATACGCTGGTGACACTCTGGCGCGTGTTCGCGGGCTTCGTCATCGGCAGCGTCCCCGGCATCGCCGTCGGCCTGCTGATGGCGATGTTCCGCCCGGTTCGCATCTTCTTCGATCCGCTGATCGCGAGCCTGTTCCCGATCCCGAAGATCGCGCTGATGCCGCTTCTGCTGCTGGTCTTCGGCTTTGGCGACGCCTCCAAGATCGCGCTGGTGGTGATCGCGGTATTTTTTCCGGTGGTGGTCAATACCTATGTCGGCGCCGCCAATATCGAACGCATCTATTGGGACGTGGCGAAGAACTACGGCGCCAGCCAGTCGGTGATCTTCCGGCGCATCGTGTTCTTCGGTGCGTTGCCTATGATTTTTGCGGGCCTTCGCATCGCGCTTGCGGTCTCGTTCATCGTGCTGGTCGCGGCCGAGTTCGTCGCCACCAAGACCGGTATCGGCTACCTGATCTGGAACTCATGGGAGCTGATGGAGGTCGACGTCATGTTCGTCGGCATTGTCACGGTGGGCGTGCTCGGCCTGATTGCGACCGTCATTCTTCGGGAGATCGAACGCAAGGTCATTCCCTGGAAGACGGAGTAGGGACCGTGGCCGAGATTTACTTCTTCGCCGCCTGGATCGCGCTCCAGATACGCGCCGGTGTTGCCGGCATGTCCATGTGTTCGATGCCGTGATCTTTCAGCGCGTTCATGATGGCGTTCATCACCACTGCGAGCGCCGGCGTAATGCCGGCCTCGCCGCCGCCCTTGACCCGTAGCGGATTGCTGCCGGTCGGGTCCTCTGTCAGCGCGATGTCGAATGACGGCACCAGATCGGCGCGCGGAACGCCGTAGTCCATGAAGCTGCCGGTCAGGACCTGGCCGTTTCCGTCGTAGCGCACCTCCTCGACCAGCGCCTGACCGATGCCCTGCACGATGCCGCCGTGCACCTGGCCATGCAGGATCAGCGGATTGATCGCTTGGCCGGCGTCGTCGATCGAGCCGTAGCGCGGAACGCTGACGGTGCCGGTGTCGGGATCGATCTCGACCTCGCAGATTGCGCAGCCGGTCGGATAGGCCGGTATGCGGCCGGTAAACGTCTTCTTGGATTGCAACGTTTTGCCGTCGGCGAGGGTAGAGTCGTCGTGCATCGCCTGCGCGACATCATAGACGGTCAGCCGGCGATTGCTGTTCGGCGTCGCGAACAGGCCGTCGCTGAAGGAAACCTCGGCTTCCGCGACGCCGAGGATTTTTGCCGCCACCGCCAAGCCCAGCGCCACCACGTCCGCCGCGGCTTCCACCATCAACGTGCCGCCGAGCCGCATCGAGCGGTCGGAATGGGTACCGCTGCCGGACGGAATTTTCGCTGTGTCGCCGCCGATGAAGACGATGTCCTCCGGATGCACGCCAAGCAAATCCGCCATCACCTGCGCGAAGCTCGTCTCATGGCCCTGGCCGGTAGATTGCGTGCCGACCGCAAGTTCGACCTTTCCGGTGGCGAGCACAGTGACCTCGACACGCTCATGCGGGATGCCGACGGGCGTCTCGAGATAGTTCGAGATGCCGATGCCGCGCAGCTTGCCGCGCTTCTTCAACTCGCGCTTCCGGGCAGTAAAGCCCTTC
Source organism: uncultured Alphaproteobacteria bacterium (assembly GCA_963746715.1). GTDB lineage: Bacteria > Pseudomonadota > Alphaproteobacteria > Rhizobiales > Xanthobacteraceae > BOG-931. The sequence goes on from CAVVCW010000025.1 coordinate 25,776, forward strand.
CAGTCCGCGAGTTCGATCATGCGCTTCATGTTGCCGGCGAAATCGCCACTGTCGTAAAGGAGCCCGCTCGCCGTGCGGTACGGCAGCTTCTTCTTCGGAATGATATTCTTCTGCCGGATTTTCAACCGGTCCATGCCGAGCCTGCCGGCGGCGAGGTCGATCAGCCGCTCCAGCACGAGGGTCGCCTCCGGCCTGCCGGCGCCGCGGAACGGCGCGGTCGGCACCGTATTGGTCATCACCGAGCGGCAGCGTACGTGCATCAGTGTGATGTCGTAGACCGTCGTGGCGACGCGATAGGCGTTGGAGAGCGGCACATAGGTCACGGTCTGGCCGCCGCAGGTGCCGATATGATCGACATCATAGGCGGCGATGCGGCCGTCGTCCCTGAGCGCGAGGCGTGCTGTCGTCACTAAGTCGCGGCCGGCATAATCGGTGAGAAAGGATTCCGAGCGGTCGTTGGTCCATTTCACCGGCCGGCCGACGCACTTGCTCGCCCACAGGATGGCCGCCTGCTCAGGATAGAGATTATTGCGAAGGCCGAAACCGCCGCCGACATCGGGGCAGACGAAGCGAACCTTCTCGAGTGGCAGTCCAAAACTTTCCGCGAGTACCATGCGCGGCACGTGGACACCCTGGTTGCCGGAAATCAGCGTGTAGGATTCCGTTGCCGCATCGTAGGCAGCGACGCCGGAGCGGGGCTCCATCTGCGCGTTGGCGATCCGCTGATTGCGGAAGGTCTGCTTGACGATGAGATCGGCCGCGTCGAACGCCGCTTGCACCGCCGCGGCGTCGCCGAACTCCTGGTCAAGCGCAATATTGTCCGGTGCCGACGCCCAGATCGTCTCGGCGCCGTTCGCCTCGCGCAGATCAGTGACAGCGCGGCGCACCTCGTATTCGACCTCGACCGCCTCGGCAGCGTCGCGCGCCTGGAACAAATTTTCCGCAACCACCATCGCAACCGCCTCGCCCGGATAGCGGACGCGGTCGAGAACAAATGGAAATTGCTGCTCCTCCAGCACGGGCCGCTTCTCGGGTGCGAAGGCGCGCACTTTGATATCGGTGGCGCCGGCCGGGTTGGCACGCTGCAGCGCGCCTTTCAACCCATCGGCCACGTAATCGGCTCCAGTCAGGATCGCAATTACGCCCGGCATCGTTCGCGCGGCCGCAGCTTCGATCCGCTTCACGATGGCATGGGCGTGCGGCGAGCGCACGAAGGCGGCAATCGCCTGACCCGGCATCGAAATGTCGTCGGAATACCTGCCCGCGCCGCGCACCAGCCGCAGGTCCTCGAAGCGCGGCATCGGCCGTCCGATATACGGTCCGCCTTCTGCTCTCGGTTTTCGGTCCATAACGCTGGCCCGATTCTCTCTAGTGGCGGGGTTCGCGGCAGCCTGCCGAAGGCGCGCTAACGCAGCCGGTTGGACACGTAGAATTTCGGCATACGTCTTCTAGATTTTCTCATTCGTGAAGCAACTTAGCTACTCGCAGTCAATGTAGGCCGACGCACGGTCGTGACCGATCAGGAGGATAACAACACCGGTACGAAACCAAATCCGACTGACAAAGGAGGTATAAATTCGTAATCAGCATTGATGCTGGCCTCGGCCGATGGCCGGCCAGCTGATCCATAGGTGTGGAATGCACTCGCCTTAGTCGGCGCCTGCGCGGCTGGACAGGACTTCCCCGGGATCGAGTTGGAGCGCGGAACGGCTGTCCGCCTGCGGCGCAGCATCTCGGCCGCACAGAAAAGAGGCGCGCTCGCTGCCTAAAAAATAGGCCTCGAACGCAATACATCCCTTTTATCGCGAAAAACCATTGTTCTGATTGCACTACAGACTTGGCACATGCCTTGCGATGTTGGCGATGGCACGTCGCGCGTTGACGCCTGCCCAACAAAGCGAGGGTCGCTCATGTCCAATTCCAGGGAAGTCTCAAGCCAATCAGTCGCAAAACAAATAATGTCGCGACGCCGGCTTCTTGCTGGCGCCAGCGGGCTCGCTCTTGGTGTGTCTCTTGGACTTTCGGCGGCCGCGCCGGCGCGCGCCGACGATACCATCAAGGTCGGCATTCTGCATTCGTTGTCCGGCACCATGGCCATCAGCGAGACGACGCTGAAAGACGTGATGCTGATGCTGATCGACCAGCAGAACAAGAAGGGCGGCTTGCTCGGCAAGAAGCTTGAAGCTGTCGTCGTCGATCCCGCGTCGAACTGGCCGCTCTTTGCCGAAAAAGCCCGCGAACTGATCAGCAAGGACAAGGTCTCCGTGGTGTTCGGCTGCTGGACCTCGGTGTCGCGTAAATCGGTGCTGCCGGTATTCAAGGAGCTCAACAGCATTCTGTTCTATCCCGTCCAGTTCGAGGGCGAGGAAGGCGCGCGCAATGTGTTCTATACCGGCGCCGCGCCGAACCAGCAGGCGATCCCTGCCGTCGATTATCTGATGAGCGCGGACGGCGGTTCGGTGAAGCGCTGGGTGCTCGAAGGCACCGATTACGTCTATCCGCGCACCACCAATAAGATCCTCGAAGCCTACCTCAAGCAGAAGGGGGTGAAGGACGAGGATATTATGATCAATTACACGCCGTTCGGCTTCTCCGACTGGCAGACCGAGGTGTCGAAGATCAAAGCCTTCGGTTCGGCGGGTAAGAAGACAGCGGTGGTGTCCACGGTCAACGGCGATGCCAATGTGCCGTTCTACAAAGAACTCGGCAACCAGGGCATCAAGGCCACCGATATTCCGGTGGTGGCATTCTCGGTCGGCGAGGAAGAACTCGCCGGTCTCGACACCAAGCCGCTACTCGGCCATCTCGCCGCGTGGAATTATTTCGAGTCGATCAAGACCCCGGCCAATGCGGCTTTCATCAAGGAGTGGCACGACTTCATCGGCAATCCCAAGCGCACCACCAACGATCCGATGGAAGCGCATTACATCGGCTTCAACATGTGGGTGAAGGCGGTGGAAAAGGCCGGCACCACCGATCCGGATAAGGTGATCGCGGCGCTGCCCGGGATCAAACAGGCGAATTTGACCGGCGGCGTCTCCGAAATGCTGCCCAATCACTACATCACCAAGCCGGTCTTCATCGGCGAAATCAAACCCGACGGCCAGTTCAATGTGGTGTGGAAGACCAAGGACCTGGTGCCGGGCGCCGCGTGGTCGCCGTATCTGCCGGGATCGAAGGACCTGGTGGCGGATTGGGTCAGCCTGAAATGCGGCAACTACAACACCGTCACCAAATCCTGCGGCGGCTCGTGATGCGCGCCGCCGTGGCCGGACTGGTCCGACGATGACTAACGGGGAGGCGGCCAAGCCGTTTCGGCAGGCCGCCTTCCCGAAGAGCGCCGGGGATATCGCGATGCGTTACGGCCGAGCCTGTCTCGTCATTTTGCTGCTCGCTTTCGGCTTGACGTTGGGCCAAGAGCCGGCACGCGCCGCGGCTCTCGACGACGCGATCTCCCACTTCACCGTCGGCGATTTCGACGAGACCGCGACGGGTATCAATGAAGTCGTGGCGAGCGGCAGCCCGCGTGCGCAGATCGTTCTGCAAGCTCTGCAGAACGGCCAGCTGATGTTCAGCGCCGAAAAAAAAGCAGTCTACGTCCAGGACGACACCGGTAAGCTTTTTGATGCCCCGACCGGCCAGCCGGTGCCGGGCGATCCGCCTGCCGATCTCGACACCGTCAATATCAACAATCGGCTGCGTGGCGCGATCGACGCCGCGCTCGGCGGCTTGACACTGCTTTCGGCCGATCCGGCTAAGCGGTTCGATGCGGCCGAAGCGGTCTTCAAGTCGAGGCAGGCGAGCGTGCTGCCGACGCTCGAAAGCGCGCTTGCCAAGGAGCAGGACAGCCGTGTCAAGCGTGCGATGCTGCAGGCGCGCGCCGCGATCGTGCTCAATTCGGCAGACGCGAGCGCCGCCGACAAGCTCGCCGCCGTCGAACTCATTCGCGATCGCGCCGACCAGGATGCGCTGGGACTGCTGTCGAGCCTGCCGGCGGGAACCGCGGCGCCGGTGTTGGCGGCGGCGAATGCCGGCGTCGCCGCGATCGAGAAACGTCTGCAGCTCTGGGACACGGTGCAGAACGCCTGGTACGGCCTCTCGCTCGGCTCCGTGCTGCTCCTCGCCGCGATCGGGCTTGCCATCACCTTCGGCGTCATGGGCGTGATCAATATGGCGCATGGCGAAATGGTGATGATCGGCGCCTACGTGACTTTCGTAGTGCAGGACACGATCCGCAGCCACGCGCCGGGCCTGTTCGACTATTCGCTGGCGATCGCCATTCCCCTTGCCTTCGTCGTTGCCGGCTCTATCGGCATCCTGATCGAGCGTTGCATCATTCGCTTCCTCTACGGGCGGCCGCTGGAAACGCTGCTCGCGACCTGGGGACTGTCGCTGATCCTGCAGCAGGCGGTGCGCACAATCTTCGGGCCGAACAATCGCGAGGTCGGCAACCCGTCTTTCATGAGCGGCGCCTTCAACCTCGGCGGCATCGCCATCACCTATAACCGGCTCTGGATCATCTGTTTTGCGCTCGCTGTGTTCGCGGCGCTGCTCGGGTTGCTGCGCTTCACCCGCTTCGGGCTTGAAATGCGCGCGGTAACGCAGAACCGCACCATGGCCGCCTCGATGGGCATTCGCACCAGCCGCGTCGATGCGCTGACCTTCGGCCTCGGTTCCGGCATTGCTGGCATCGCCGGCGTGGCGCTGTCGCAGATCGACAATGTCAGCCCCAATCTCGGCCAGGGCTACATTATCGACAGTTTCATGGTCGTGGTGTTCGGCGGCGTCGGCAATCTGTGGGGCACCTTTGCTGGCGCCTTCATTCTCGGGGTCGCCAACAAGTTTTTGGAGCCCTTTGCCGGCGCCGTGCTCGGCAAGATCGCGATCCTCGTCCTCATCATCCTGTTCATCCAGAAACGCCCGCGCGGCATGTTCGCGCTCAAGGGCAGGGCGGTCGAGGCGTGACCTTGGGCACGGGCAATCATTTCCTCATCCGCACCATCGACCGCTCCGCGGTTATTTTTCTGATCGTGCTCATAGCGCTCGTCGTCGCCGTGCCAGCGCTTAATCTCGCCGTGCCGCAATCTTCACCGTTCCATGTACCAACTTATCTGGTGGCGCTGTTCGGCAAATATCTCTGCTACGCGATCCTGGCGCTGTCGATCGATCTGATCTGGGGCTATGGGGGGATTCTTTCGCTCGGCCACGGCGCCTTCTTCGCGCTCGGCGGCTATGCGATGGGCATGTATCTGATGCGGCAGATAGGCACCCGTGGCGTCTATGCCGATCCGATCCTGCCGGACTTCATGGTGTTCCTGAACTGGAAGGAACTGCCGATCGCCTGGTACGCCTTCCAGCATTTCGCCTATGGCGCGCTGATGGTCGTCGTGGTGCCCGGCGTGCTCGCCTTCGTGTTCGGCTGGTTCGCGTTCCGCAGCCGCGTCACCGGCGTTTATCTGTCGATCATCACCCAGGCCATGACCTATGCCCTGATGCTCGGCTTCTTCCGCAACAATTTCGGCTTCGGTGGCAATAACGGCTTGACCGATTTCAAGGACATTCTCGGCTTCAACGTGCAGGCCGAGGCGACGCGCAACGTGATGTTCGCACTCTCGGGCATCGCCTTGATGCTGGGCTTCCTGGTCTGTCGCGCCATCGTCACCTCGAAATTCGGCAAGGTGCTGATCGCCATCCGCGACGCCGAGTCGCGCACTCGGTTCCTTGGCTATCGAGTCGAATCCTACAAGCTTTTCGTTTTCACGCTGTCGGCCTGCATGGCCGGGATCGCCGGCGCACTCTATGTGCCGCAGGTCGGCATTATCAATCCGAGCGAATTCGCGCCCGGCAACTCGATCGAGGCCGTGATCTGGGTCGCGGTCGGCGGGCGAGGCACCTTGACCGGCGCGGCGCTCGGCGCGGTGCTGGTCAATTACGCCAAGACCTTCTTCACCTCGGGCGTGCTGGCGCCATACTGGCTGTTTATGCTCGGGTCGCTGTTCATCGGCGTGACGCTGTTCCTGCCGCGCGGCATCGTCGGCAGCCTGCATCATTGTACGGCGCTGCGGCGTGCCAAGCTCTCGGCGGCCGCCGAGGACGGCGTGACACCGCCAGAGCCGCTTCCGGCGGAGTGAGACGATGGAAGCTTTGACCAGCGCGCTTCTTTATCTCGACGGCGTCACCGTATCGTTCGACGGCTTTCGCGCGCTCAACAATCTCTCACTCATGATCGAGCCGGGCGAGATGCGCGCCATCATCGGCCCGAACGGCGCCGGCAAGACCACGATGATGGATGTTGTCACCGGAAAGACCCGGCCGGACTCGGGTGAAGTCGTATTCAACGGCACCTACAATCTCACTAAGCTCGACGAGTCCGAGATTGCCGAACTCGGCATCGGTCGCAAATTCCAGAAGCCGACAGTGTTCGACAGCCACACCGTGTTCGACAATTTCGAACTCGCCCTCAAGGGTGACCGCCGCGTGCGTACGACATTGTGGTGGCGCGAGACGCCGAGCGAGCACCACCGCATCGATGAAATCTTGGAAACGATACGTCTCACATCGGTGCAGAATCGTTTGGCCGGTAGCCTGTCGCATGGCCAGAAGCAATGGCTCGAAATCGGCATGCTGCTGGCCCAGGACCCGAAGCTGCTTCTGGTCGACGAACCGGTCGCCGGCATGACGGATGTGGAGACACATCAGACCGCCGAGCTTTTGAAAGAGATCAATCGTGAACATACCATCGTGGTTGTCGAACACGACATGACTTTCGTGCGCGAACTCGGCGTGAAAGTCATTTGCCTGCACGAAGGTTCGGTGCTTGCCGAGGGCACGATCGATCAGGTGTCCGAAAACGAGCGCGTGGTGGAAGTGTATTTGGGGCGGTGAGCGATGCTCGATGCAAATGCCCTCGATCTTTACTACGGCGCGGCGCAGGCGCTGCGATCCGTCTCGCTGAAGGCCGAGCTCGGCAAGGTGACTTGCGTGCTCGGCCGCAACGGCGTCGGCAAGACGAGCCTCCTCGACGCGCTCGCCGGCCAGCATCCGGTGACGCGCGGCACCATCACCTGGGAAGGCGACGACATCACCGCGCTGCGACCCGCCGACCGCGCCCGGCGCGGCATCGCCTATGTGCCGCAGGGCCGCGAGATTTTTCCGCTGCTGACGGTCGAGGAGAATCTCAAGACCGGCTTCGCTCCGCTCAAACACGATGAGTGCCACATTCCCGACGACGTGTTCTCGCTGTTTCCGGTGCTGGAAAGCATGCTGCGCCGGCGCGGCGGCGACCTCTCCGGCGGCCAGCAGCAACAACTCGCCATCGGCCGGGCGCTGGTGATGCGGCCGCGGCTTCTTCTGCTCGACGAGCCGACCGAGGGCATCCAGCCGTCGATTATCAAGGACATCGGCCGCGCCATCACTTATTTGCGCTCGCTCGGCAAGATCGCCATCGTTCTGGTCGAACAATATCTCGACTTTGCCCGCGAACTCGGCGACCATTTCGCCGTCATGGACCGCGGCGCCGTCGTCTATTCCTGCAGCCGCGATGACATCGACGAAGGGGCGCTGAAGCGCGCCATGGCTATTTAATTGTAATGTCGAGCGTAACCGGGCGACAGCGATTCCGAGATCCAATGATGAGCGTGAACGCGCCATTGCGCAACGAAACCTTCGACGCCAATCGCGCGGTCGGGCGCATTGCACTTGCCGTCGATCAGGCGCTGGGCGTGACACGGCGGCGGCGCGTGCACGAAGCCGGCTCGCTGCGCGTGCGGTTTCCCAATCAAGACATGCCCGGCATGCTTGACGCCGTGATCGTCAACACCGCCGGCGGCATGACCGGCGGAGACAGGTTCGACATTGATATCGAAGTTGCGGCCGGCGCCGCTCTTACGGTGACCACTGCGGCGGCGGAGAAAATTCACCGCTCGCTGGCGCCGGATACCGAGATCGCTGTGCGGCTCCAAGTTGGCTCGTGCGGCACGCTGGCTTGGTTGCCGCAAGAAATGATCGTATTCGATCGAGTTCGGTTGAAGCGCGCGATCGACGTCGATCTTGCGCCGGACGCGCATCTGCTGCTCGCCGAAGCTGTTATTTTCGGTCGTTCCGCCATGGGCGAGGCCGTGACGTCCGGCAAGCTTTTGGATCGCTGGCGCGTGCGGCGCGGCGGCGCCCTGGTTTTCGCCGAGACCGTGCGCCTCGATGGCATGGTCGCTGAGACGCTCGCGCGGCGCGCCGTTGCCGCCGGCGGTGTCGCAGTGGCCAGTGTCCTGAAAATTCCGGGCGGCGATGATGACGTGACGGCGGTCCGGGCCGCAGCCGAAAATTTGCGCGGCGAAGTAGGCATCTCGGCATGGAACGGCCACGCCGTCGTGCGGCTGGTCGCGCCGGGTGGCGAGATTTTGCGGCACGATCTGATGGTGGTGCTGCGCACGCTCCATTCACGTCCGCTGCCGCGGCTCTGGCTGAATTGAGATGTCATGAATCTCACCCCGCGCGAAAAGGACAAATTGTTGATCGCGATGGCGGCGATGGTGGCGCGGCGTCGGCTCGAGCGCGGTGTCAAGCTCAACCATCCCGAAGCGGTGGCGCTGATTTCCGATTTCATCGTCGAAGGCGCGCGCGACGGACGCTCCGTGGCCGAATTGATGGAAAAGGGCGCGCATGTGATCGCCCGCGCCCAGGTCATGGACGGCATCGCGGAAATGATTCCCGAGATTCAGGTCGAAGCGACGTTTCCCGACGGCACCAAGCTCGTTACCGTGCACGAGCCGATCAGATGAGGGCGCCATGATCCCCGGCGAAATGTTCATCCAGGCAGGCGAAATCGAGCTCAACAAAGGTCGTAAGACCGTCACGCTTTCGGTCGCTAATACCGGTGATCGGCCGGTCCAGGTCGGCTCGCATTATCATTTTTTCGAGACCAATCCGGCGCTGCGATTCGACCGTAAGAAAGCGCGCGGCATGCGGCTCGATATCGCGGCCGGCACCGCGATCCGCTTCGAGCCGGGACAGACGCGCGAAGTTACTCTGGTCGCGCTCGCCGGCAAGCGTGTGATTTACGGGTTCAGACAGGGCGTGATGGGCAAGCTGTGAGGAGCACGGCACATGACCAAAGCGATGGAAATCGGTCTCGTCCTCCAGGGTGGAGGAGCGCTCGGCGCTTATGAATATGGCGGCATTATCTGTTTGCTCGATCTCATCGATGACGCCGTGAAAAACGGCCGCAACGTCGTCCTCAAAGCGGTCACCGGCGTCTCGATCGGGGCGATCAATGCCGCCTGCCTGGTCGGCGCCGCGGACCGGGCGGACGCCCGCGCGCGGCTGTCCGCGGTGTGGAAGGAATTGAGTTCCGGCATCGCATCGCACCTGCCGCCCGCGATCAGCAGCAGTTTTTCGCTTCTGGAAGTCCCGCATTTCTACCGGATGCGGATGGATTTGTTTGCGTGGCCGACTTGGACCTATGTCTACGATACCGATGCGCTCGTCGGGACGCTCAAAAAACATGTCGACTTCAACGCGTTGAATGCGAGCCAGACCGCTTTCGTGATCACCGCCGTGGACGTCGAAAGCGGCGAGTTGAAGCCCTTCGCCAATTGCGAGACCAACGGGGCCAGGCGCACGACGATCGAGCCGCATCACGTGCTGGCGAGCGGTAGTCTTGCGCCGCAATTCCCTTGGACTGATGTGTCGGACGGCGCCGAGGTCCACCGTTACTGGGATGGCGGTCTCGTCGATAACACACCGCTCGGCTATGCAATCGAGAAGTTCAGCCCGGCGCCCGACGTCGACCGCATTCTCGTGGTCATGAATCTCTTTCCGATAAAGGCCAAGCTGCCGCGCTCACTGACCGAAGTGAACGAGCGCGTCGATCAACTCCGTTTCGGCAACCGTTTGCGGCAGGACACGGAAAACGCGGACATGATCACCGAACTGATCGCGACGATCGATGCGCTGTGCCAGTATGTGACCGGCGAATTGCCGCCTGATCTTGAGAAAAAAGTCGACACAGCGCGCGGCTACAAGCAGGTGAGGACATTCGAAATATCTCTCGAATCCGATGAGGTCGCCGATAAAGAATACGGCTTCCGCGATTTCTCGCGCGAAGGCATCGAGGCGCGCCGTAAAGCCGGTCACGCCTTGACGCTTGCGAAGCTGAGTCACGTATTTCAATAGGCGCGGCGCTCTTTGCCGACTGAAGGAGCCACTCGATGCCGGCCAGGATCAGCCGCAAAGTTTATGCCGACATGTTCGGGCCCACCGCCGGCGATCGCGTGCGGCTTGCCGACACCGATCTCATCATCGAGGTGGAAAAGGATTTCACCGTCTATGGCGAAGAGGTGAAGTTCGGCGGCGGCAAAGTGATCCGCGACGGCATGGGCCAGTCGCAGATCAGCAACCGGCAAGGCGCGGTCGACACCGTCATCACCAACACGCTCATTCTCGATCATTGGGGCATTGTCAAAGCCGATGTCGGCCTCAAGGACGGCAATATTTTTGCTGTCGGCAAGGCCGGCAATCCGGACATTCAGCCCGGCGTCAATATCGTGATCGGCCCGGGCACCGAGGTCATTGCCGGCGAAGGCAAGATCCTCACCGCCGGCGGCTTCGACACCCATATTCATTTCATCTGCCCGCAGCAGGTCGACGAAGCTTTGATGTCGGGCGTGACGTCGATGCTCGGCGGCGGCACCGGGCCGGCGCACGGCACCTTTGCGACGACTTGCACGCCCGGGCCGTTTCACATTGCGCGCATGATCCAGGCGGCAGACGAGTTTCCCGTCAATCTTGGCTTCGCGGGGAAGGGCAATGCGTCGCGGCCGGCCGCCCTTGAGGAGATGATCAAGGCCGGCGCCTGCGCGCTGAAACTGCACGAAGACTGGGGTACGACGCCGGCAGCGATTGATTGTTGTCTCTCGGTCGCTGACGATTACGACGTGCAGGTGATGATCCACACCGACACGCTCAACGAATCCGGTTTCGTTGAGGATACGATCAAGGCCTTCAAGGGCCGCACTATCCATGCCTTCCACACTGAAGGCGCCGGGGGCGGCCATGCGCCGGACATTATTAAAGTGGCTGGCTTGAAGAACGTGCTGCCGTCGTCGACCAATCCGACGCGGCCTTATACCAAGAACACGATCGACGAGCATCTCGACATGCTGATGGTGTGCCACCATCTCGATCCGTCGATCGCCGAGGATATCGCATTCGCCGAAAGCCGCATCCGCAAGGAGACCATCGCCGCGGAAGACATTCTGCACGACATCGGCGCGCTCTCGATGATGTCGTCGGACAGTCAAGCCATGGGCCGGCTCGGCGAGGTCATCATCCGCACCTGGCAGACCGCCGACAAGATGAAGAAGCAGCGCGGCCGCCTGCCGCAGGAGAAAGGCGATAATGATAATGTACGGGTGAAGCGCTACATCGCTAAATACACCATCAATCCCGCGATCGCGCACGGCGTGTCGAAGCTCATCGGCTCGGTGGAAAAGGGCAAGCTCGCCGATCTCGTGCTGTGGTCGCCGGCTTTTTTCGGCGTGAAGCCGGATTGCATCATCAAGGGCGGCTCGATCGTGGCGGCGCTGATGGGCGATCCCAATGCCTCGATCCCGACGCCGCAACCGGTGCACTACCGGCCGATGTTCGGCGCTTTCGGCCGCGCCCGCACCGCGTCTTCGGTGGTGTTCGCCTCGAAGGCCGCGGTCAAGGCAGGCCTCGGCAAGAAACTCGGCATCCAGAAAGAGCTCGTCGCGGTGCAGAACACGCGCGGCAAGATTTCAAAGAAGAGCATGATTCATAACGACGCCACGCCGCATATCGAGGTCGATCCGGAGACTTACGAAGTGCGCGCTGACGGCGAGCTGCTCACTTGCGCGCCGGCCGAGGTGCTGCCGATGGCGCAGCGCTATTTTCTGTTCTAATTGGTTATGCGCGCAATCTCGGTCAAATCGGCAGCGACGTGGTCCGGCGAGGTCGCCGACCGCGTGGTGCTCGATTACGACGACCGCCATCGCCGTCGCCTGGCAATGACCGGAGCCAAGGGGACGTCGTTCCTGCTCGATCTTCCGGCGGCAACGGAGTTGCGCGGCGGTGACGCGCTGGTGCTGGAAGACGGTTCGATGATTGCGGTCGTAGCCGCGCCCGAGCCGCTTCTGGAAATCCGTTGTGCCGATGCGCTGCATCTCGCGCGCGTCGCCTGGCATTTAGGCAACAGGCATCTGCCGACACAGCTTTTGCCGAGCGCCGTGCGCATCCGCCGCGATCACGTGATCGCCGACATGGCGCGCCAGCTTGGTGCGGAGGTCATCGAGATCGCGGCGCCGTTTGACCCCGAGGGTGGCGCTTATGCCGGCGCGGCCGGCGATCACCATCATGCCGAGCACAACGGCCACGGTTCTGGTCGCCATGGGCATGACCATGACCGGTGACGAGCGCATCTCGCGTAGGGGAAAGCGGCGGACGCCGGTCACCGACGTGGAGCTGGTTTCGCGCGCTGCGCTCTACCGGCTGATGATTTGGCTGTCGCCGGCGTATCCGGTCGGCGCCTTTGCTTATTCGAGCGGCATCGAATGGGCTCTGGAGGCGGGCGATGTGACCGATGGCGGGACACTGCATGCTTGGCTTGAAAGCATGTTGAGCCTGGGCGCGGGCCTCAACGACGGCATTTTTTTCGCGCAGATACATCGTGCGACGAGCGCAGGCGATGAGGCCAAAGTCTTAGAAGTCGCCGAACTCGCCACAGCCTTCGTGCCGTCGCGCGAGCGCTACGAAGAGACGACCAAGCTCGGCCGCGCTTTCGTCGAAGTCACGCAAAAAGCCTGGCCGTGCTCCGCTCTGACGCGGCTGCAAGAAATATGGCATGGCGCCATCGCCTATCCGGTCGCAGTCGGCGCTGCCTGCGCCGGGCATGCGGTGCCGCTGGCGCCGGCGCTGCATGCCTTTCTCACCGCGGTCGTCGCCAACTGGATCTCTGCTGGCGTGCGCCTGATCCCGCTCGGCCATACCGACGGCCAGCGCCTGCTGCGGCAATTGGAGCCCGCCATCGCGGCAACGGCGCAGCGGGCTTTGGCGGCCAGCCTCGACGATCTCGGCAACGCGACGTTTCGCGCCGATCTCGCCGGCATCCGCCACGAGACGCAATATACGCGCCTGTTCCGCAGCTGATTGTTGGAGGATGAGATGACGCACAATCCCAATGGTCCGCTTCGCGTCGGCATCGGCGGTCCCGTTGGCTCCGGCAAGACCGCATTGATGGACGCGCTGTGCAAATCCATGCGCGACACCTACGATATCGCGGCGATCACCAATGACATCTACACTAAATGGGACGCTGAGTTCCTGGTCCGCTCCGGCTCGCTTGCGCCCGAACGTATCGCGGGCGTCGAAACCGGCGGTTGTCCCCATACCGCGATCCGCGAGGATGCTTCGATGAATCTCGCAGCCGTCGCCGACATGCGGACGAAATTTCCTGATCTCGATCTGGTGCTGATCGAATCCGGCGGCGATAATCTTGCCGCGACTTTTTCACCGGAACTGGCCGATCTAACAATTTACGTCATCGACGTAGCCGCGGGCGACAAGATTCCCTCAAAGGGCGGGCCGGGTATTACCCGCTCCGACCTTCTGGTGATCAACAAGATCGATCTCGCGCCTCATGTCGGCGCGTCGCTGCAAAAGATGGAGACCGACGCTAGGCGCATGCGTGGCGAGCGGCCCTTCGTCATGACCAATCTTCGCAAAGGTGATGGTTTGCCAATCATCGTGCGGTTCATCGAGACGTCTGGTGGGTTGTCTCATGCATAGCTTTTGCTGACGGGCCGCGGTCCCTTGTCGATAGCTAACGAAATATACGGCGCGCGCATCCTCGATATGGCGGATCGTCTGGCGCAATGGTCCGAAATGCAGGGCGGGCTGACCAGCGCCTATTTCTCCGAATCGCATCAGGCGGTGGCGCAGGAACTGCGGACGTGGATGCGTTCGGCCGGATTGCGGACTATGCGAAGTCCCTTTAGGAGTTTCTTCTGGGATTGTCGTTGCTCGTGGTCGCCGGGTCCGTGGATCACAGCTTAGCCTTGGAAGGCCTGACGTGACCGAGACCATTGGCGAAATTCTCACCGCCTATCGCAGCGGTGCCGCGACGCCCACCGCTATTGTCGCGCGCAGCTATGCGCGCCTGCGCGCGCTCGACGATCCGGCGATCTTTATCATGTTGCGGAAAGAGGAAGACGTCGCCGCCGAAGCGCAAGGGCTGATGCGCACCGGTGATACGTCACTGCCGCTCTATGGCATCCCGGTCGCCGTCAAGGACAATATCGATGTTGGCGACCTGCCGACCACCGCGGCGTGTCCGGCCTATCGCTATCAGGCGGAGAAAGACGCAACCGCGGTTGCCCGGCTGCGCGCCGCCGGCGCGCTCATTCTCGGCAAGACCAATCTCGACCAGTTCGCAACCGGGCTCGTCGGTGTGCGCTCGCCTTACGGCGTGCCGCGCAATCTGTTCGATGCAAAACTCATTCCCGGCGGATCGAGCTCGGGCTCCGGCGTCGCTGTCGGAGCAGGGATCGTGCCGCTCGCGCTCGGCACCGACACGGCGGGTTCGGGCCGCGTGCCGGCGATGTTCAACAATATTGTCGGGCTGAAACCGAGTCTGGGTCTCGTGTCGACGGCCGGCGTCGTTCCCGCCTGCCGTTCGCTCGATTGCGTTTCGGTCTTTGCGCTCACTGTGGACGACGCCATCGACGCGCTTGATGTCATCGCCGGTTTTGACGCGGCCGATCCGTTTTCGCGAAGGCGTCCCTTAGGCGCGGTCGGGCCGATGCCGCAGGGACTAAGGCTCGGCGTGCCGCGCGCGGAGCAGCGCTTGTTCTTCGGCGATAAGACCTCGGCGGCGGCCTACGACGCGGCGCTTCGTCGTCTCGCCGATCTTGGCGCCAAAATCGTCGAGGTTGATCTCGAGCCGTTCTATGCCACTGCGCGGCTGCTCTACGAAGGGCCCTGGGTGGCGGAGCGCTATCTCACCGCCAAGGATCTTCTCGCCAAGTCGCCCGAGGCCATTCTTCCCGTGACTCGGCAAATCATCGCGGCGGGCGAAAAGGCGACCGCCGCTGATGCATTTGCCGCCTTCTACAAGCTCGAAGCTTGCCGCCGCGTCCGCGATCGGACATTTGAGACGATCGAGGCGCTTGCGCTGCCGACCGCGCCGACGATTTATAGTCTCGACGAAATCGCGGCTGATCCGATCACGCTCAACGGCCGGCTCGGCACCTATACCAATTTCGTCAATCTGCTCGATCTGTGCGGCCTTGCAGTGCCGTCGTCGATCGAAGCCAATGGCAGGCCTTTCGGAATAACGCTACTCGCGCCGGGCGGCGAAGATGTGCTGCTCGCATCAATTGGGCGGCAATTCCACTACGCTACGGGGTTGCCGCTCGGCGCGCTGAAAGCGCCGCAGCCGGCGCCGGCACAATCTGTATCTGCCGCGGCGGTGGGCGAGATTGCGATCGCCGTTGTCGGCGCGCATCTTTCCGGTATGCCGCTGAACGGTGAATTGCGCTCCGCTGGCGGCCGTCTCCTTGAAAGCAACAAGACCGAGCCGCATTACCGGCTCTTCGCGCTTACGGGTTCGGTGCCGCCGAAGCCCGGGCTTCTGCGCGTGAACGACGGCGAGGGGACCGCGATCGAGCTTGAAATCTGGGCATTGCCGGATGCCGCGTTCGGCTGGTTCGTCGCAAAAATTCCGCCACCGCTCTGCATCGGTACGCTCGACCTTGCCGATGGCCGTGCCGTCAAAGGTTTCCTGGTCGAGGCCGAAGCCGTGAAAGGCGCGCGCGATATTTCAAGCTTCGGCGGCTGGCGCAAATTTATGGCGTCGCAATCTGGTTAAGGCGCCACCGCCGCATCGTCGACGAACATCACGCGGCAATTCTTTGCGTTCTGCTGGCAATATTTGAGCGCGCCGGCACGCGCCGCGTCGACGGTTCGCACGCCGCTTTGCCAGCCGAAATAGCCGTCAGCCGACAGCGCAAAGGCCTTATGCGGCGCCTCGACGAGGAAGGCCGCAAACGCTTTTTGCCCGTTGGCCCCTAATAATTTCGGAGCGGCGATCGCAGGCTGCGGCAACGGCAGCGGCGTCGTCCGCATGGTCAGGTCTTTCTGCTGCAGGAACTCCTCGACAAAAGGCGTCCAGTCCGCAATGCCAGCGGCCGAAAACAGGCTGTGGCCGTCCTCGCCGAAGGCAGGGGCGCTGACGAAATCGACGCTGCCGCCGCCGCTTTCGAATGCAACTTTGAACTGCTGCGCCAAAGCCGGTCCGAAGAAATGATCGTTGGCGGCATAGACCCAGAGCATGGGGATGCGCGAGCGTTGACCGAAAGCGCGAAACGCCGCAATCAGCTGGTCCCGGCGGCAGACCTTGTCGCTTTGCAAAGAGCCGCGGCCGCCGGCAAAGCTGATCGCGGCGACAAGGCCGGGCAGCGGATCGGCCGCGAGTGCGACAGTGGCAAAGCCGCCGGCGGATACCCCGACTGCGATCATATGCGCCGGATCGACATCGGGCCGGTGCGACACGAATTCGAGCGTTGTTCGCAGATCGGCGGCGCCGGCCGTTCCGGCGGAGACGTAATTCGGATTGTCGCACGGGCCGAAACCCTCGGCCCAGCCGCCGTCTGAGCCGCCATAGCCGCGGCGCATCACGATCACCACGGCCCAGCCGCGGCGGGCAAATTCCAGCGCTTGCGGCAGCATCCCAAGCGGCGTCATGTTCGGCCGGCCGGCTGCATCCCGCGGCGAGCCGTGTGCGAGCAGCACCAGCGGATAGCGGCCGGGCGCGCTCGGACGAACGAACAACGCCTCGAGCACGCCGGAGTCGCCGCCGAG
Organism: uncultured Alphaproteobacteria bacterium; assembly: GCA_963746715.1. Lineage (GTDB taxonomy): Bacteria > Pseudomonadota > Alphaproteobacteria > Rhizobiales > Xanthobacteraceae > BOG-931. The sequence continues at coordinate 42,648 of CAVVCW010000025.1, forward strand.
TAGAACGCGCAGCGGTTGCAAGACAAAGGGACCTTCCGCGCGCGCGTGACTTACGCTAGCGAGCAGCAAGCCGATGAGCAGAAGAATGCGCGGCATGCGTTTGTTCCAGGCCATTATTGTTGGTGCTGTGGCGGCGGATTGCGTCAGCGTGCGGCTATTCGTCGATCACACTGACATGAGCGGCGACGACGCGCCAGCCTTGTGGAAACCGCACCCAGGTCTGCATCTGGCGGCCCACTTTGCCCGGCGCGCTCGCGCGACGAAACAAGGTTGCGGCCACGGCATGGTCGCGGCCATAGGTGCTGATCACGGTCTTCGACAATGTGCGCGCCAGGTCTGCGGGCGAACGCACGGCGCGGAACGATTTGATCGCGGCAAAGCCGTAGAGATTCTCCGCGCCGCCATAACGGATGGTGCGCGCGTCGTCGTGGAACAGCGCGTCGAGCGTTGCCACATCGTTCGACACCAGCGCCTTTTCGTAAGTGTCGAATGCAGCCTTCACTTCGGCGACGACCTCCGGCAGGTCGATCTCCATAGCTTTCTCCCTGAGATTTGTCGTCAGGCCGGCGGCGCCATCGCGGCGACTACGCCCTTGGCCTCGAGCGCATACGCCAGCCGCAGCGCGACGTCCTCGCGCCACGGCGCCGTGATGATTTGCACCGCGATCGGAAGCGGATTGAGCACAACCGGCACGGCGACCACCGGCAGGCCGATGAAGGAAATCGGCTGCGTGTAGAGACCGAGATTGGCGCGCACCGGCAATTCGACATCGCCGAACATGAACGTCTGCTGGCCGATCAGCGGCGCGGTGGTCGGGGTTGCCGGCGCCAGGATCGCATCGACGTTCTTGAACAGCTTTAAAACTTCGTCGCGATACCAGCGGCGGAATTTCTGCGCCTTGTCGACCAGCGCAGCCGGCGCCATTGCGCCGGCGATGAGCCGGTCGCGTGTCGCCGGATCGAAACCCTTGGCGCGGGTGCGAAGCCTGTGCAGATGCAGGCTCGCGCCCTCGGTCGCGGTGATGATGAAGGCCGCCGACCGCGCGCGCTCGGCTTGCGGGATCTCGACGTCGCGATTGGCGCCGAGCGCGGAGGCGATGCGATCGATGGCGTAACAGGCCTCCGCGCTCCGGCATTTGAAATAGCCGGCGGCAACGGCGACGCGCAGGCCGTCCGCACCGCGTTCGAGAAGCGGCGTCACCGCCTCGACGGGCCGATCCACACAGGCCGCGTCGTCGGGATCGAAGCCTTGCATGGCGTCATAAGACACCGCGAGATCCCGCGCCGTGCGGGCGAATGGCCCGAGATGATCGAGGCTGGCGACAAAGGGAAATGTGCGCGCGCGGCTGAGGCGGCCGTAGGTCGGCTTCAGGCCGAACGTGCCGCAGAGCGAGGACGGCACCCGGATCGAGCCGTTGGTGTCGGACCCGAGCGCGAGCGGCACCAACGCGCCGCCGACCGCGGTCCCGGAGCCGCCGGACGAGCCGCCCGACATGCGTTCGATATCGTGCGGATTATGCGAGGGGCCGTCGTGGATGTTCTCGCCGGTGAAGTCGTAGGCGTATTCGCCCATGTTGAGCGCGCCGACCAGCACGGCGCCGGCGGCATCGAGCCGTTCGATCAAGGCGGCGTCCCGCGTCTTCGGCGGATCGTCGCGGTTGATCTTTGAGCCGGCGAGCGTCGGGAGACCCGCGACATCGAACAGGTTCTTCACCGCAAACGGCACGCCGGCAAGCGGGCCGAGCGGCGCGCCGCGGGCGCGGGCGTCGTCGATTGCCTGCGCTTTACGCCGCGCGCGATCGTCGGTCACGGCGGTGAAAGAGTTAAGGATCGGATCGCGCTCGCGGATGCGGGTCAGCGTGGCCTCGACCATTGCCTGCGCGCTGGTGCGGCCGGAGGAGACGGCCGCGGCAATCTCCGCCGCCGTACCAGGCGGGGCATTGGGCGTATCAAGCATAAAACACCGGAGCCGGCTCGGCGTCGTCGGGCAGCGGAAATTCGTCGACCAGTGCCGCGTGGCGCAACACAAGCTGCAGATTGAACTTGATATTGTCCTGCCAGGACGGATCGAGCGTGAGCCCGAGTGCCTGCGCACTCGCGGCAATCATCGCGTCGAGAGCGTCGTGTTTCGGCTTCTCGCTGGATTTTTTGGCTGCGGCTTTGGCGGGCGTCTTCGCCGCCGCGCGCTTGCCGCCAGCTTTGTTCGGCTTTGCGGCAGATGCGGATTTTACCTTGCGGACAGCTTTACGTTTCATGGCACGGCTTGCGGTTGCGGCTTCGGCAAAAAGTCTTCCGCGTAATGGCAAGCCACCTGGCGCGCGCCGAAGCGGCGCAATTCCGGCATTGTCGTCTTGCAGGCATTAGTGCCGCGCGGACAACGGCCGTAGAAGCGGCACACATTGGGATCGGGGTCGATCGGGCTTCTCGGCTCGCCGCTGAGGCGCAGCTGCTCGGCGACGTGTTCGCCGAAGCGGGGCACGGCGGCGACCAGCGCTTGGGTATAGGGATGCAACGGATGTTCGAACACCTCCATCGCCGGGCCGCTTTCGATGATCTTGCCGAGATACATCACCAGCACACGGTCGCACAGAAGTTTGACGACGGAAAGGTCGTGCGACACGAACAAATAGCTCATGCCGAGCTCCTTCTTCAGCCGCTGCAGCAGTTGAAGAATGACGACTTGAACTGACACATCCAGCGCCGCGGTCGGCTCGTCGAGCACCAGAAGATCGGGCTCGACAGCGATGGCGCGCGCGATGCCGACGCGGGCGCGCTGGCCGCCGGAAAGCTGGTGCGGAAACCGCGTCAGCAATTGCAGCGGCAAGCCGCATTGGCTCGCCACGGTCTCGACGCGGTCGCGCAGCTTTCTACCGCTCAATTTGCGCAAGCGCCGCAACGGATCGGCGATGGCGTCAAAGGCGGTGAAGCGTGGATTGACGCTTTCGCCAGCGTCCTGGAACACCATTTGGATACGGGCGCGATCGGGGTCGCTGGCGAATTCGCGCGCCGGTGTGAGGGTCAATTCGCGGGCGCCGAGCTTGACGCTGCCGTCGCTGGCGTCGATCAGGCGGGTGAGCGCGCGCACGAGAGTCGATTTGCCGCAACCGGACTCGCCGACCAGGCCGACGGTCTCGCCCTTCTCGATGACGAAACTCACATTGTCGACGGCGTAAACTTTCGGAAGTTTCTCCGGGCCGCCCTGGAAACGTCGTTTCAGCCCTGCCCAAGACAGTGAACCTGTTCCGGGCGTGCCGCTTACCGGAAACAGCTTTGAGAACTCGGCGACGTCGAGGAGCGCGGTCATGCGACATTCTCCGCCGAAGCAATCAGGATCGGCGCGCCGAATGTCGGCGCGGGCAGGGGATTCCAGCAGGCGACAATGTGGGTGGCGCCGGGCGTAGCTTGCGGCAACGGTTGAGCGCAGGCCTCGGTCTTGCGCGGGCAACGCTCCGAATAGCGGCACGGCGGCAGATCGGCGCGGCGCAGATCGGGGAGCGTGCCGGGAATCGAGGCGAGCTCGTCGAGGCTTGCCGCGGAATCCGGCGTTGCCGCGACCAGCTCCGCCGTATAAGGGTGCCGCGGATAGGCGAACAGCTCTTTGGCAGGCGCGTTCTCGACGACATGGCCGGCATGCATGACGACGATGCGCGCCGAGCGCTGGCCGGCCAGCGCGAGATCGTGGGTGATGAAGATCGTCGCCATGCCCATCTTGCCGGCGAGATCGCCGATCAGATCCATGATCACGGCCTGCGTGGTCACGTCGAGGCCGGTCGTCGGCTCGTCGGCGATCAGCACTGAAGGTTTGGCAGCAAGCGCGATCGCAATCATCACGCGCTGGCACATGCCGCCTGACATTTCGAATGGATAGGCCTTGGCGCGCCGCGCCGGATCGGTAATTCCGACGGCACGCAGCATTTCGACAGCCTGCTCCGGCGCCTCACGCCGGGGCACGTTGCCGTGACGGATAAGCACGTCGGCGATCTGGTTGCCGACCGGGCGGATCGGGTTGAGTGCGGTGCGCGGGTTCTGAAAGATCATCGCAATGTCGCGGCCGCGCACTTCGGCCAACTGGCTCGGCTTGGCGTGCAGCAGATCGAGCCCGCCGAGCACGGCGCGGCCCGACGTGACGCGGCCGGCGGGATCGAGAATGCCCATGATGGCATAAGCGGTGACCGATTTGCCGGAACCGGATTCGCCGACCAGCGCGAGGGTTTCGCCCTTGCCGACGCTGAAGCTGACATTATCCAGCGCGCGCACGATGCCACTGCGGGTGCGGAATTCGACGCAGAGGCCTTCGACGGACAGTGCAGGTGCTGTATTCGCGTTCGCGGTGATCATGTGCGCCTCGCGTTTGCCGGGCTCATGTCCGCCGTCTCGGATCGACCATGTCGCGCAAGCCGTCGCCGAGCAGATTGAAGCAGAACACGGCGACCATCAGCGCCGCGCCAGGAAAGGTCGCGTTCCACCATTCGCCGGAGACCATAAAGGCTGAGCCTTCGGCGACCATGATGCCCCATTCCGGCGTCGGCGGCCGCACGCCAAGCCCGATGAACGAGAGGCCCGCTGCATTGAGAATGGCGTAGCCCATGGTCAGCGACATCTGCACGACCAGGATCGGAAACACGTTGGGCAGGATCTGAAAGGTGAGGATGCGCCAATCGGAATTGCCGGACAGTCGCGCCGCTTCGACAAAGCCGGCGTCGCGGCGGATGTTGGCCTCGGCACGGGCGATGCGGGCGTAAAGCGGAAAGTTCACGATCGCGGTCGCCAGCACGATGTTCTGCACCGTATTACCGAGAGCGGCGACAATACCCATCGCCAGCACGAAGAGCGGAAACGCCATAATAGTGTCGGCGATGCGGCCGACGATGCGGTCGGTCCAGCCGCCGAAGAAGCCGGCGGCGACGCCGGCGAGGCCCCCCATCAGGAACACCAGGGCGACAGAGGCGACCGCGATGAAGAAGTCGAGCCGGGTCGCCACCACGACGCGGCTGAACACATCGCGGCCGATCTGATCGGTGCCGAACCAGTGATGCGCGTTCGGCGGCTTAAGCGCCTGGGTGGTGTCGCTCGCGAGCGGGTCGTACGGCACGATATGTGGGCCGAACACCGAGGCGAGCACGATCAATACGAAGAGCGCGAAGGCAAAGGCGGTGACGGGATTTTCACCGAGCACGTAGCGCGAATGCTTGAACAGCGCAGTGAGACTACTTTCGCGCGGAGATGCTGCGATATCGGTCATGGCTGTCTCATGTTCCTTTACGCGTCGAGCCGCACGCGCGGATCGATGACGCCGTACAGCACGTCGATCATCAGATTGATGGCGACATACATCACCGCCATGGTCAGCACGAAGCCTTGCACCGGCGCGAAGTCGGAGGCGAGCAGCGCTTCGACGGCGTAGGAGCCGATGCCGGGCCAAGCAAAGACTTTCTCGACTAACACGTTGGCGCCGAGCAGGAACGAGAACACCATGCCGAGCGTGGTAATCACCGGCAGCATGGCGTTGCGGAAGGCGTAGGTGATGATCACGGTATAGGCGGAGAGCCCGCTGGCGCGCGCGGTGCGCACGAAGTCCGAGGACAGCACAGCCAGCATCGAGGCGCGCGTCATACGCGCGATCGGCGCCAGCGAGAAAATAGCGAGCGTCAGCGCCGGCAGGATGAGCTGCTTGAGCGCCGCCATGAAGGTTTCGGGATCGCGCGCGATCAAGCTGTCGATCAGATAGAATCCAGTCACATGCGGCGGCTCGGTGAAAAACACGTCGAGCCGTCCGAGCGGCGCCGGCGCCCAGCCGAGTTGATAGTAGAAGACGTAAACCAGGATCAGGCCGGTGAAAAACACCGGCAGCGAGACGCCGGCGGTCGAGACGATGCGGCAGGCGTGATCGAGCAGGGAGTTCGGCTTAGTAGCGGCCAGGATACCGAGCGGCACCGCAATGATGATGGAAACGATGAGCCCGAGCAGCGTCAGTTCGGCCGACGCCGGCAGCCGGTTGCGCAGCTCGCTTGCCACCGACTGGCCGGTGGTCAGCGAGGTGCCGAGATTGCCATGCGAAAGATCGACGACATAGCTGCCGAATTGCACGATCAGCGGCTTGTCGAGGCCGAGCTTGACGCGGATTTCCTGGATCGCCTGCGGTGTCGCCGCGGGGCCGGCGAAATAGGCGGCCGGGTCGCCAGGCAGCGCCCGCGTCAGTAAGAAGGTGACGATCACCACGCCGATCAAGCTCGGGATCGCCATCATCAGCCGCTTGAGGATCATCGTCAGCATTTAGCCACCCGTCCTCTTTGCTCGGAAACTTACCCCTTCGCGAAGCTGCGGTAATCGAGCCGGCGGTGGAACCAATATTGATAGCCGGTGATGTTCTTCTGCATCGCGATATTGACGTAGGGCTGATAGAGCGGAATGCGCGGCATGTCGGTGTAAGCGAGATCGACGAAACCCTTTACGTCCTTGTTGTAGCTGTCCATGTCGCCGGTTGCGGCGGCGGCGCGCGCGCCGTCGACGAACGTGTCCATCTGCGGCGACTGATAATCCATGGTGTTGAAGATCGATTTGCCGGAGTGGTAGCACCAGTAGAAGAAGTATTCCGGGTAATCGAGCCAGCCGGAGAACACATTGGTGAACAGCGGCATGGTCTTTTTGGTGAGCTCGGTGCGCCAATTGGCGCCCGGCACTTTATTGATCGTGGTCTGGATGCCGATCTGCGCTAGGCTCTCTTGCGTCAGCACGCAGGTCGGCTCGTTGACGCCGGCGAAGCCGAGGTCGAACGACATCTGGATCGGGTCGGGCAGGCCGTTCGGATAGCCGGCCTCGGCGAGCAGCGCCTTCGCCTTGGCGAGATCGGTGTTGAACTTGTGCGGCTGCGGCCAGGCGACTTCGGTCGGCGTCTCGGCGGACGCGCCGAACATCGGCTTGGCGAGGTTGTACATCACCGCATCCATGATTTTCTGATACGGGATGGCGTAAGCGATCGCATAGCGCACCTTCACATTGTCGAAGGGCGGATGCGCCACGTTCATGCCGATATACTGGATACCGTTGGAGTAGGGGGTGGAAATGATGCTGAGCTTGCCGTCGGATTTCAGTTCGGAGAAATCCTTGTTCGGCAGATCGTAGGAGACATCGGCGTCGCCGCGTTCGAGCAGCGCACGGCGGTTGCCGGCATCCGGCACCATGCGCCAGATGATGCGCTTCAGCTTCGGCAGCGGGCCGCCCTTCCAATTGTCGTTGCGCTCGAGCACCACCTGCGAGCCGGCCGTCCAATTGGTGACCTTATAGGCGCCGCTGCCCACGGTATTGAGCTTGGTGAATTCGAGGCCCCAGGGATCCTGCTCGGTCGCCTTCGATTTCACCAGTTCCGGAATTTACGATGCAGGGCACGATGACGGCGAGATCGGGAATGGTCAGCCGGTCCTTTTTCATAAAGTCGACGCGGAATGTATTGTCGTCGACGATGACGAATTGCTCTGGCTTGGTCAGCGAGCCGGCGCTCATCTGGAAGGTCGGGAAGCCGCCGACGGTGACGGCACGGTCGAACGACCATTTGACGTCTTTGGCGGTGACCGGCGTGCCGTCCTGGAAGGTTGCGTCCTTGCGTAATTTGAATGTCACCGACATGTCGCCGATATTCATGTCCTCGGCGAGTTCGGGCTTGAATTTGGTCTTGTCGTAATACGGCGTGCCCTGGTCGTTGGTCTTCATCTCGTGGCTGATCAGCCGGTCGTAGCAATTCCACGACACCTCGTAGCCCGGCACATTGGTGCCGACGCCGTGGATGTCGAGATTGTTCGGTCCGCTTTCGGAGACGATCAGCAGAGTCTCTTGGCGCGATTGCGCCTTGGCCGGCGACCAGACCGCAGGTGCCGGCACGGCGGCGGCGGCAGTGAGCGCGGTTACGGATTTGAGAAAGTCGCGGCGCTTCATTGATGCCTCCCAGGGCCTGGCGCTTGGCGGATAGGGAAGTGCTCCGCTGCTAAGCCTTCCGCAAAGCGCGTGCCACGCGCCGCAGCGCTAATGCCGCAGCCTAAGTCGTTGAACTGCTGGATTTTCTGGGAAGGTTGCCGGACACCTGACCCGACCCCGAAGCACGCAAGGCAGCCGCTGCATACTTTTTAGGCAGTAGAATTACAATGTGCGGCCGATTGGATAAGTCATCAAATGTCGCGGGGCGGCAGCGTCCTGGCTAGTCAGATCAGCAAAGCCGTCCTCCGCCCAACTGGCTGATCGGACTCATCTTTTCACCAGCGGCGCGGGCAGGTCAGACAGCGCCCGAAATCACCCGCGAACAAGCGCGAACACCAATGACTAGACGACCGTCCTTCGGACCGTTTGCATAGCCTCATTGCAAAGGAGAGTTTAAATCCCTGTCTATCGTTTGACGCGCGCACCTAGCGACGCACTAGGCGGAGTAGAGTGTTCTAGCCGCCGCGCCGGTCCGCGACTTTCTGAGGCAACGCGGACATCGCGCGTCGATCAAGCGTCGGTTTATCGAAAACTCGACGAATTGCCGGGGTGATCGACAGCTTCCCAGTTGTGGGCTGCCTATTCTTTGGACTTGTTGGCGGGGCACATCAAAAGAGATGGTTGCGTATTGCCGGGAATGCCGATTCCTTTTGGAGGTGAGCTATGCCCGGGCCAGGATTGCGCTGCGCTTACTGCGGCGAACCGCTCGAAATTTCCGCATACGGTGTCTTGGCTTGGCGCGCTGGCAAGGACTTTGTCTGCGATGAGTTTTGCGCGGATGGAATTGAGTCGACGTGTATCGATCCGTCAGAGATAAAGCTGCAGCCGGCTCTGAAAATCGAAATTCGGTAATAGCCCGGCGCGCATGAGCCGGAGTTTATCTTCGTTCGCCGTATCTCTCGTTGACGGCTGCAACCTCGGCTAGCCTATTTCCAGCCGGCACTCGACGCATTCCAGCGCGTGGCCGCGGACTTCCAGATCTTTGGGGAACGTCAGGGAGCCGGGCCACTAACGCCGCAGCCCGAGGGGCCGACTTGGCCGGGCGCGTTGTTACGTCAACGCCCGGAACCAAACAATGTTCGGAACCTCAGCGACAACTCGGAGATGACCTCGCAGCCCCGAGGGCTCCCGCTTGCCGATGTGCTTAAACCAGCAGAAGCTTGCTGAAACATAAGGAGCATCGTTCATGCGTTTAAAGCTAGTTCTCATCATTGCCGCGGTCATCGCGTTACCGATTGCCACGCAAGCTGGAAACAACAAGGCGGCGAGCGGGCATAAGGTAAAAACTGCGCTCAGCAAAACAAAAGGCCAACCGGCCGTCGATAAGCCCAAGGTCGACACACCAATCGATAGCTACAGCTAAACCCGCTGATATGCGCGCGTGATGCCTGTACTCGGACGAGGAAATTGCCGACGTCGCGGGGCGGCATCGGATTGCCCGTGCTGGTTAGCCGATGTGACATTCATCACCGGAACTAATCGGCACGCCCGACGCTTAGTGGAGCAGCGAGGGAGCTATAAAGCCGTGGTGCTCGATTTTGCCCTATTTCTCATTGCGCTCTTCGCGCTCTCAATCCTCTTGATCAGCGGCTGTTTCTATATAGTCAGTGACAGCCGCCTGATCGACCGTTGATCTGCAGTCGGATATTCCTTTGTAATAACCGGCATCCACTTGCGCCGCGCTGTCTTTGTTTGTTTAATTTCATCATGCGGGACGTCTTGGGAGAATTGCTGCTTATATTTGGGGCCGTCGCGGCCCTCGTCGCGCTGGCGTGGTTTGCCGACCCGACTGAAAGGTTTTTGCACACCGGGCGAACCTGCCACGAGGTCAGAGAACGGCTAGCAGCGAAGCAGTATCGCGGCTTGACGCCGGCCGAGGAGACCGACATGGCGAACTGCAGCTAGCGTTCTCCTAGAACAGTTTGGTCTGGGCAAAAGATTTCTGCGAGCATGTTACCCTCTCCAAGATCGAGTTGGTTCTCCTGTGTCGGTTTTATGACAGGGTCGGTTCGATTTCGGTGTGACCGGCGACACGTTTTAGGCCTTTAGCGAGCCGACACCTCGGGAGAGCTCACACCAAAGAGGGTGGCCAGCCCTCCAACGGTGTGTTCGGCCGGACGCCAGGAATGAATTAACACTTCCGCAAAAGCGTTTTATTCCCGTGAACAGCTGCGAGGATTTGGCAATCTTGTGTCTGCGGTCACATTACCTAGGGCTTCAGAGAGTAGGCTTTCCTTGCTTGTAACGGAGGCTGCCATGAGCAAGATGACGCTGAAATTCTCGATGAGTTTCGGTGAAGCTGTGAAGCAGGTCTTTGTCGGCGCTTCCTGCGTTGCCTCTCCCGATCTGCAAAATCTTAGCGACAAGGACTTAGAGGACATCGGACTGGTGCGCCTCAGGACAGATTTTGAAGCGGTCAAGCCGTTCTATTTGCAGTAACGCGTTCGGCCTCACAGAGAGTGCACCGCATATGTATCTCAACGCCTTCCGGGTTCAGCACGGTGGAACGCTCGAAGGAGAGTCGGATGCGGGGGTTGTTTTTGATTAGCACGCTGGCCATCGCCGCCAGCGCCGTGGTGGCGCCAACAGCCGAGGCGTTGACGTATAGGCCGATCACCACAGGCACCGTGCTTGATAACTGCGCCGGGCAGCTGCAATTCGGCGGTGGCGCCTTCGGTTGCACGATGTGCAACGATAGCGGCAGCAAGTGCACAGACTACACCTGCAATTTGAACCCCTATCAAGGGCCAGGGGGCTGCAACGCAGTTTCATTCATAGTCAAGCGAGGTCGGCCTTCACCCCGAGCAACTCCAATGCAATTTTGGACCCCGATCTGGCTCAATGGGAACGTCACGCGATAGCGACGTCTACTTACTTCGTCTTGAAGAATTAGGAGCAAGCACCTCTGTACCGAATTCTGCGGCGGCATCGAGAAGCCATTCGCAGAAGCTTCCGGCAAAGCTCCGGAACATGGCGAAATCGTAGGTCGGGGCGGCGTCGCTCTGCCATAAGTGCACATTGATATGAGCCACCAGAGTCATGGCGGTGTCGTCTGGGCCGAAGACGCGCGGATCGAGATCGAGCGGAACACCCTTTGCCAATGCCTCACGCGCCCTTGCACCGCTGATCCGGATGATAGAGCGACCGTCCGATTGGCCGGTGACAGAGGCCAATCCGGAACAGGCCTGACGCAGATCGCTCTCAAATACGCTCGGCAACCGGTTGCGCGTCGCGGCCAGCCATCGGCCGGGGCCGGCCCATATAAAATGCACCTGACCAGATGCCGCGTGCCTGGGCGTCACCGGCAGCTCGACGGCGAACAGCTTTTTGACACGCGCGGAAAGCTCCGCAGATTGTCCCTTGCGCGCCATCACGGTTGCGAGCGCCAAGTCGGTCTGCTCGGAGATGGTGATGCCGGGCACGTCGCCTTCAGCACCGTAATGTCCCGGCACCAAGATGCGGTCGAGCGCAGAGCGCGGCATGAGCATGAGATCAGACACGCAGCCGTTCTCCCTTGGGATCGACAAAGACAGGCGAGCACACTTCGACTTCGTGGAAGGCATTGCGCATGAAATCGACCATTATCACCGTTTCGCCAAGGCGCTGCGGGCCGCGGGCGAGGAACGCGAGTCCGACCCAGTGATTGAGGCTCGGCGAAAAGGCAACGGAGGTGATCGCGCCCTGATCGTTGTCCGCGATATGGGCGGCGCCCATCGGCAATAGATGTGCGCCGGCATAGAGGCGCTTCGCCGGGTCGCGCGCGCACAGCCCGACGAGCTTCGGTCGCGCCTCATCGCACAAGCCGGGACGGCCGCTCATGACCCGTCCGATGAAATCCTTCTTGGCCGACATCATGCGGCCAAGCCCCAGATCGTCGGCGGTGGTGCGGCCGTCGATCTCGTTGCCAGCGACATGGCCCTTTTCGATGCGCATGACGCCGAGTGCTTCGGTACCGTAAGGCGCGATGCTGAACGGTTCACCCGCCTGCATCAGCGCGCCCGCCAGGGCATCGCCGTAGCGTGTCGGCACGCCGATCTCGAAGGCAAGCTCGCCGGAAAACGACAGCCGGTAAAGCCGCGCCGGTATGCCGCCGCAGGCAGTGCATTCGGCGACGCCCATATAGGGGAAGTCGGCATTGGCGATGCTGAAGGGCGGATCGATCAACCGTTGCAACGTCTCGCGCGAGCGCGGACCGGCTACCGAGTATTGTGCCCATTCGTCGGTCGCGGAGACGAATTGCACGTCGAGCTCCGGCCACAGCACCTGGTGGCAGAACTGCATGTGCTGGAACACGCGCGCGGCATTGGCCGTGGTCGTCGTCATGAAGTAACGGTCGTCGGCAAGCCGCGACGTCGTGCCGTCGTCGAAGGCGATGCCGTCTTCCCGCAACATCACGCCGTATCGCGCCCGGCCGACAGGCAGGTTCGAAAACGTATTGATATAGAGGCGATCGAGAAAGATGCCGGCATCCGGTCCATGGATGTCGATCTTGCCGAGCGTCGACACGTCGCAGAAGCCGACGGCGGAACGGACGGTTTGCACTTCGCGCCGCACCGTATCGAACCAGCTCGCTTCGCCGGGTCGCGGAAAATATTGCGCCCGCAGCCATGGGCCGGTCTCGACGAAAGCCGCGTTCTGCTCCTGCGCCCAATGATGCGACGGCGTCAGCCGGACCGGGCGGAATTCCGCGCCACGATGGCGCCCGGCGAAAGCGCCGATGGCAACCGGGTTATGCGGCGGACGATAGCTCGTCGTGCCGGTCGCCGGGATCGTCTCGCCCGTGAGCACCGCCATGATGGCAAGTCCGTTGACATTGGACATCTTGCCTTGGTCGGTGGCCATGCCGAGTGTCGTGTAACGCTTGAGATGCTCGACCGAGCGAAAGCCCTCGCGGGCGGCGAGCCCGATATCGGCTGCCGTCACATCGTTCTGAAAATCGACAAAGGCCTTGCCGCCGTTCACGTGCCAGCCGCTGACGTGCCACATCGGCGTGATGGCGCAGCTTTCTTCGTCCACCGGCGGGGGCGGCGATGCGGCGGCATTGAAGCCGGTGTCGGTCGCGGCGACCCGGCCGGCCTCTGATCCCTCGGCGAGGCAGGCGCCGAGCAACATCGTGCCATTGGCGGCGCCTGCGACGGTGAGGCCGGGCGGCGTATTCTTCGGCACAAAGGCCGCAATGTCTTCGTTCCACACCGGCCGCGCGCCGTGATGGCAAGTGAGACTGACGTCGGGATTCCATCCGCCCGACATTGCGAGCGTATCGACTGTAATCGTTTCAGAGCCCTCGCGCTTGCTTACCGTGATTTGGCGCAATAGGCGCGAACCGACGGTTGCGGTCACCTGTGCGCCGGTAATGACGCGCGTTCCCGGGCACATCGCCGGCAGATGCGCCGGCAAATCGGGGCGCGCGTCGATCACGGCTGCCAGTTCAACACCGCGTGCGATCAGCGTCTTCGCGGTGCGCCAGCCGTCATCATTGTTGGTGAAGAGCGCAATGCGCTGGCCCGGCATGACCGCAAAGCGGTTGACGTAGCCGCGCACGGCGGAGGCCATCATCATGCCCGGCCGGTCGTTACCCGCAAACACGATGGGGCGCTCGATCGCGCCGCCGGCGAGTACCGCGCGTTTGGCGGCGATGCGCCACAGCCGTTGCCGTGGCTGATAGGGCGGCGGTTCGGGCAAGTGATCGCTGACGCGTTCGACGGCGCCGTAAGTGCCGCCGTCATAAACACCAAAGACGCCTGTGCGCGACATCATGCGGACATTGGATAGGCCATGCAGTTCGTCGATAACGTTCTGCGCCCAAATGTGCCCCGGTACGCCGCCGATCTCGCGGTCGTCCGCCAGTAGACGTCCGCCAAAGGCAAAGTCCTGTTCGCAGAGGATGACGCGCGCGCCCGATCGCGCGGCAGCCAGCGCTGCGGCGAGCCCGGCCGGCCCGGAGCCAATGATCAGCACATCGCAAAAGGCGAAGGCTTGTTCGTAATGGTCGGGGTCGCTGTCGCGGGCGGCACGGCCGAGCCCAGCAGCGCGGCGGATCAGCGGCTCATAGACCCGTTCCCAGAAGGCTGCGGGCCACATGAAAGTCTTGTAGTAGAAACCGGCCGGAAGCAGCGGCGCCAATAACGAATTCAGCGAAAGAAGATCGCAGCGCAGCGACGGCCAGCGATTCTGACTGTTGGCTTCAAGGCCTTCGAACAACTCTGTTGTCGTGGCGCGCGTATTCGGCTCGCGGCGGGCGCCGCTGCGCAACTCGATAAGCGCATTGGGTTCCTCCGGTCCGGCGGTCATCGTCCCGCGCGGACGATGATATTTGAAGCTCCTGCCGACGAGGCGAACCCCGTTCGCCAGCAGCGCGGAAGCGAGCGTGTCGCCGGCAAAGCCGCTAATCTCTTTGCCGTCGAAACGCCCGCGCAGCGGCTGCGATCGATCGATCAGCCCGCCGGGCAACCGATACACTCGGCGCTTAACGGTGACGCATCTGGTCACACTGCTCATGGGACCATTCATGTATCGGCCTTGCATGAGCGCGCGCCGGTGATCGCATGCGTGCGAGTATCGCGCTCCACGACAAGCCAAGCCTGGCATCCGGCGCCGTGATACCAAAGCTCGGAATGCCGACCGAGCGGGTTGTCGCGAACATAAACATAGGTGTTGAAGCGATCGATCGAGTCGGCGCTGTTTGGATCAGGGCGCACCGGCTTGGCGTCACCGAGATAACTGAACTCGCGCACGTCGCGTGTGCCGCAATGGGGGCAGGGAATACGCATCGCCGATCAGTGCAGGTTCGGCTGCGGACCGGCGCCGCGCTCGTCGATGATATAGCCACGGGCGAAGCGGTCGAGCGTCAGCTCGGTGGCGGCCGGATGCGGCGCGCCGCGCGCGATGAGATGGGCGAAGCAAAAGCCCGAACCGGGCGTGGCTTTGAAGCCGCCGTAGCACCAGCCGGCATTGAGAAGGAGGCCTTCGACCGGAGTGTGATCGATGATCGGCGAACCGTCCATCGACATGTCCACGACACCGCCCCAGGAGCGCAGCATGCGCAGCCGGCCGATCATCGGCATCAAGGCCATGCCGCCTTCGCAGACATCTTCGACGGTCGGCAGATTGCCGCGTTGCGCGTAGCTGTTGTAGCCCTCGATGTCGCCGCCGAAGACGAGCCCGCCTTTGTCGCTCTGGCTGATATAGAAATGCCCGGCGCCGAAAGTGATGACGTGATCGATCAGCGGCTTCACGCCTTCCGACACGAAAGCCTGCAAGGCGTGGCTCTCGATCGGCAGCCGCAAACCCGCCATGTCGCCAAGCCGCGAGCTGTTGCCGGCGACGACGATGGCGACTTTGGCGGCGCGGATGCGGCCGCGCGATGTCTCGACGCCGGTCACGCGGCCGTTGTCGATGGCGATACCGGTGACCTCGCAGTTCTGCACGATATCGACGCCACGCTGCGAAGCGGCATGCGCGAAGCCCCAGACCACAGCGTCATGGCGTGCGGTGCCGCCGCGCGGCTGGATCAGTGCGCCGTGAATTGGAAAGCGCGCGTTCTCGTAGTCGAGATAGGGCAGGAGCGCCTGCAGCTCGGTCCGGCTCAGCAATTCGCCGCCGGCGCCGTGCAGCCGCATGGAATTGCCGCGGCGCGCAAAGGCGTCACGCTGGGTGTCCGAGTGATAGATATTGATCACGCCGCGCTGGCTGACCATGGCGTTGTAATTCAGATCTTGCTCCAGTCCTTCCCAGAGCTTCATCGCGCATTCGTAGAAGCGCTCGTTGCCGGGCAGGAGATAATTGGAGCGGATGATCGTGGTGTTGCGCCCGGCGCTACCGGAGCCGATCCAGCTCTTTTCCAACACCGCCACGTTGGTGATGCCGTGTTCCTTGGCGAGGTAATGCGCGGTAGCGAGGCCGTGGCCGCCGCCGCCCACAATCACGACGTCATAGGCCGCCTTCGGCGAGGCATCGCGCCAGACTGGCTGCCAATTTTTTTGGCCTGTCAGGGCATTCCAGGCCAGCGCCCATGCAGAATATCGCATCCCGACTCGCGCGCTCAGCAATCCAGCGTCGTCTGGCGTTCCCAGTCGGTCAGGTGGCGGGAATAAGCGTTCCAGTCGTCGTGTTTGAGCTTGATATAAGCGGCGAGCGTTTTCTCGCCGAAAGCGTTCCGCAGCACCGCGGACTCTTCGAGTGCGCGCAACGCATCGAGCAGATTAAGCGGCAGCTTCTTGGCGCCGTTGGCCTTGTGGCCTTCGGTATACATATTGACGTCGAGCCGGTCGCCGGGTTCGCGATTGCTGCGGATGCCGTCGAGGCCCGCTGCCAAGATCGCGGCCTGCAGCAGATAAGGATTGGCTGCGCCGTCGGCCAGACGAAACTCGAAACGGCCAGCATCGGGAATGCGGATCATGTGGGTACGGTTATTGCCGGTATAGGTGACCGTATTGGGCGACCAGGTGGCGCCGGATAGCGTCACTGGCGCATTGATGCGCTTATAGGAGTTCACCACCGGATTGGTGATGGCGCACATCGCCTGCGCCGAATGCATCACGCCGCCGATGAATGTATAGGCCGCGCGCGAGAGCCCGAGCTCACCCTTGGCGTCGGCGAAGACGTTGTTACCCGTCTTGTCCCACAGCGAGGCGTGAACGTGACAGCCGTTGCCGGTGAGATTCGAGAACGGCTTGGGCATGAAGGTCGCGCGCAGACCATGCTTCTCGGCAACCGACTTCACCATATACTTGAAGAACGTGTGCTTGTCGGCGGTGCGCAACGCGCTGTCATATTGCCAATTCATCTCGAACTGGCCGTTGGCGTCCTCGTGGTCGTTCTGGTACGGCTTCCAGCCGAGCGCCACCATGGCGTCGCAGATTTCGGCGATCACATCATAGCGGCGCATCAGCGCCTGCTGGTCGTAGCAAGGCTTCGCCTGCTGATCGGCGCCGTCGGAAATGCCGCTACCGTCGGGCGCGATCAGAAAATACTCGCATTCGACGCCGGTCTTGAGCTCATAACCGCTCTCGGCGGCGGATTTGACGAGCTTCTTCAAGATCTGCCGCGGGTTCTGCTCGACCGGCGCGCCGCCCATGAACAGGTCGCCGGTGACCCAGGCCACTTCCGGCTTCCACGGCAATTGGATCAGCGAGTTCGATCTCAGGAATCACCAGCACATCGGGATCGGCTGGCGTCATGTCGAACCAGGTGGCGAAACCGGCAAAACCGGCCCCCGCCTCGGCGACGTCGTCGATCGCACTCGCCGGCACGATCTTCGCCCGCACCGTGCCGAACAGATCGACAAATGAAATGAGGAAGTAGCGGATGTTTTTCTGCTTCGCGACTTCGCCCCAGGATGGCATGGCTCTTCCTCGTCGTTGGATTTCGTCAGTCTCGAACCCGCCCGGGAATCCAGTCGGTTCCCGCCAAAGGCACGCGCGCCATGGCGGCGGCCTCAACGGTCAACGCGACCAGATCTTCGGGTTCGAGATTGTGGACATGCGACTTGCCGCAGGCGCGCGCGATGGTCTGCGCTTCGAGCGTCAAGACAGACAGATAATTTGCAAGCTTGTGGCCGGCGATGACCGGATCGAGACGCGCGGCAAGCAACGGATCCTGGGTGGTGATGCCGGCCGGATCGCGGCCTTCGTGCCAGTCGTCGTAAGCGCCTGCGGTCGTGCCGAGCGCCTGATATTCTTGTTCGAGATGCGGATCGTTGTCGCCAAGCGCGATCAGCGCCGCGGTGCCGATCGAAACCGCGTCGGCGCCGAGCGCTAGAGCCTTGGCGACGTCGGCGCCGTTGCGAATGCCTCCGGACACGATCAACTGCACCTTGCGGTGCATATTGAGATCCTGCAACGCCTGCACCGCCGGAGGAATCGCGGCCAGCGTCGGAATGCCGACATTCTCGATGAAGACGTCTTGTGTCGCCGCGGTGCCGCCCTGCATGCCGTCGAGCACCACGCAATCGGCGCCGGCTTTCACCGCCAACGCACAGTCGTAGTAGGGGCGGGAGGCGCCGACTTTGAGATAGATCGGCTTTTCCCAATCGGTGATTTCGCGCAGCTCTTAAATCTTGATTTCGAGATCGTCCGGGCCGGTCCAATCGGGGTGGCGGCAGGCCGAACGCTGATCAATGCCTTCGGGCAGCACGCGCATTTCGGCGACGCGTTTGGAAATCTTCTGGCCGAGCAACATGCCGCCGCCGCCGGGCTTGGCGCCCTGGCCGACCACGACTTCGATGGCGTCGGCCTTGCGTAGATCGTCCGGATTCATGCCGTAACGCGACGGCAGTACCTGATAGACGAGTATGCTCGAATGCCCGCGCTCCTCGGGCGTCATGCCGCCGTCGCCAGTCGTCGTCGAGGTGCCGACGGCGGAGGCGCCGCGGCCGAGCGCCTCTTTGGCCTGAGCGGAAAGCGAGCCGAAACTCATGCCGGCGATGGTAATCGGGATTTTGAGCGTGATGGGTTTCTTGGCGTAACGCGCGCCGATGGTGACATCGGTCGCACATTTTTCGCGATAGCCTTCGAGCGGATAGCGGCTGATCGAGGCGCCGAGAAACAGCAAATCGTCGAAATGCGGCAGCTTGCGTTTGGCGCCGGCGCCACGGATGTCATAGATGCCGGCGGTCGCTGCGCGCCTGATCTCGGCGATCGAGGCGTCGTCGAAGGTCGCGGACTTCCGCGGCGGGGTGTGAATCCATCGATCCTGCGTCGTCATCAGTACGACCCGACATTGTCGATATGGAAGTGATAGAGCTTGCGCGTAGAGCCGTAGCGGCGGAATTCGTTGATATCGACCTCGCCGTTGAGGCCTGCGGCATCGAGGAGCCGCCGCAGGTCGGCGCGATGGTGATCTTCCATTTTCTTCTCGACACAATCGGCGCCGAGACTGTGCACCTTGCCGCGCACATAGAGCCGCGCCTCATAAATGGAATCGCCGAGCGCTTCGCCGGAATCACCCAGCACCACGAGATTGCCGGCTTGTGCCATGAAGGCCGACAAGTGGCCGACCGAGCCTTTGACGACGATATCGATGCCTTTCATGGAAATGCCGCAGCGTGCCGACGCATTGCCGTCGATCACGAGCGTGCCGCCGCATCCGGTGGCGCCGGCCGCTTGCGACGCGTCACCCTTCACCCAGACCTTCCCCGACATCATGTTTTCGGCGACGCCCTGGCCGGCATTGCCTTTGACGATGACGGTCGCCTGTTTGTTCATGCCGGCGCAGTAATAGCCGACGTGGCCGTCGATCTCGACCAGGACCGGGCGGTCGAGGCCGGCGGCGATCGAATGTTGCCCGCGCGGATTGAACACCCGCCAATGCGTCTCGTTAGTGTCGGCAGACAAGCCGTGCAATGCGGCGTTTAGCTCGCGCACCGAGCTGCGGGCGAGGTCGATATCTGGCATCAATGCAATTCCCACCGATAAACGCGAGCCGGTTCCGGCTCCCAGACCCTGGCGGAGGCGATGCCCGGCAGATCCACCAATGCCCGATATTCCGTGCCGAATGCGACCCAGCGCTCGGTCTCGGCCATAACGGCCGGCTTGCAAGCGATCGGATCGCGTAACACGCCGAAACCGGATTTCGTGCCGATGACGAAAGTGTAGAAGCCGTCGAGCGCACCAAGCGAGGACTCCATCGCCTGTTCGAGCGAGCAGCCGCTGCGCAACTTCGCGGTGATAAAACCTGCCGCTACTTCGGAATCGTTCTTGGTCTGAAAGGTCAAGCCCTGCTTGATCAACTCGCGGCGCAGCGCATTGTGGTTCGAGAGCGAGCCATTATGGACCAGGCATTGATCGGCGCCCGTGGTGAATGGGTGGGCGCCTTCGGTCGTGACTTCGGATTCGGTCGCCATGCGAGTATGGCCGATGGCATGGGTACCGGACATATGCGGCAGGCCGAAACGACGCGCGACGTTGTCGGGCAGCCCGACCTCCTTGAATATCTCCATGCGCTGGCCGGTGCCGACCACGGCGACATCCGGAAAGCTCGCGAGCGCGAAGCGGGCCGACGCCTCGCGATCCGTTGGCAGGGATACGACTATGTGAGTGTCGTAATCGCGGCGACCAATTTTCTCGCCGACGGCCGCACGGAGGCTTTTCAGCACCGGGTCGAAGTCGAATCTCGCCGGCGCCCGCAGCGTGAATTTCAGGTCGCCTACGGTCTCGGCGCCATAGACGGCAAACCCGGCGGAGTCCGGTCCGCGATCGCTCAGCGGAGAGAGCATCCCCGCGAGCAGCGCGCCGAGGTCGTTTTCAAGCGAACGATCCTTCAGAAACAGCCCGGCTATGCCGCACATGCCATCGAATCCTCACGAGCCGGCCGGTCGCCGTGGCTATGCTGAATTTTTCGCACCTGCACAATGTAATGTCAACTAATAAGCACATATGTTTCTTTATAGGAAACTTATGGTTGGCGGGCATAATGCTCAAGCCGGGCGTTCCTGGCCGTTTGTTCTCGTTTCATGGCGGCCTAAACCCTGCCAGTATAGGCTTTGGCTTGCCGCCAACTCGAAGAGGGATTGGAAATGTCCAGCCGCACAGCCCATGCGCCCGGCAACAACACCGCTAAACGCAAGGTCGGCAGCACTGAGAAAACGGCAGAGCGCGAATTGCGCACCGGTTCGCTGGCCCCGGCCCACGTGCCGACCCGCAGCGTCGAGCAGGAGATCGGCACCGAGGTGCGCCGCCTGCGCAAATCGCTGGACCTGACCGTCACGGAACTCGGGGCGGCGGCCGGCATCTCGGCCGGCATGCTGTCGAAGATCGAGAACGGCACGATATCGCCGTCGCTCTCGACCCTCTCGGCGCTGGCGCATGCGCTCAACGTCTCGATCAGTGATCTATTCGCAGAAACCGACGAACGGCGCGACTGTTCGTTCGTGCGTGCGGGCTCCGGCGTGCGCATCGAGCGGCGCGGCACCAAAGCCGGCCACCTTTACGATCTGCTCGGACACTCGCTGGCGGGGGAGATCGGGGTTGAGCCTTACCTGATCACGCTGAAGACCGACGCCCAGCCCTACACCAATTTCCGCCACGCCGGCGTCGAGTTCATTTACATGCTCAGCGGCAAAGTGCGCTATCGCCATGCCGACCGCACCTATCTGCTTGAGCCGGGCGACGCGCTGTTCTTCGATTCGGCCGCGCGGCATGGGCCTGAGGAACTAATCAAGGCGCCGATGACCTATCTGTCGATCATCATCTACCCGCGGCGGTCGTAGTTCTACGGCCACCGTGTTAGCGGCGCAACAGGAGCGCGAGCGTTATCAGGAACGCTGCCGCAAATAGGAGCGTCGCGCCCTGCCACAGCCGAAGCGGTGTGATGCGCCGCGGGCGCGAAGCGGCGGGGACCTCGGGCTCTTTGGCAATCTTCAAATTTGCCTTGTTGAGACCTTGTTCCAGCGCTTTGGCGAATTCGCGGGCGCTCTGAAAGCGCTTGCTGCGATCGGTTTCGAGCGCTTTTTTCAGGCATCCGCCGACCCAAACCGGCAGATCCGGGCGCAACCGTTGCAATGGAACGGCTTCGCGCTGGCCAAAAGGGAAAGCGCCGCCGGAAAACAGGCGATAGATGGTGACGCCTAAGGAAAACACCTCGGAGCATTGATCGGCCGGCACTTTGCGGAACAGTTCCGGCGCCATGTAGCGCGTCGTGCCGCCCAACCGGTCGTCGTCAGGCTCGTCGACGCCAGGAAGATAGGCCATGCCGAGATCGATGAGCTTGATCTCGCCGCCCGAAAGCATCAGCACATTGTCCGGTTTCAGGTCGCGATGAACGATCTGATACGCGGCCAAATCTTCGACCGCCGCGCAAACCTTGAGCGCGAGCCCGATGCCGTCGAGATACGAAATCGGCGGCGGCCGCGTCAGTCGGGCCTCGAGTGTCTCGCCATGGTAATAGGGCAAGACCAGATAAAGGCTGCTGCGGCGCTCGGCCGGCACATCGATATAGGTTGCGATCCGCGGACTGTGGACCGTCGTCCCGACCCAGGCTTCGCGCAGGAACCCGGCGCGAAACACCTGATCGTGGAGCATCGCGGGCAGGGGAATCTTGAGAACGACATTGCGATCGTTCAACGTGTCATGCGCGAGCTTCAGCGTCGTATAGCGGCTGCGATAGAGCGTGCGCTTGAGAACAAAACCGTCCCAGTTCTCGCCGTCGCGCGGCGCCCGGCGCACCGGTAGTTTCTCGAATGCTGCCGATAATTCGTCGAAATTCGCCTCCGGAATTTGGGCAATCTCGATGACTAGGCTCGTCCCCTTCTGGGCGCTATCGCTTGTGGGCTGAGCGGGCGCGAGACTTGAGGCGACTGTTTCGGGTGAGGCGGAGGCGACAAGCTTTTCCGTCAGTTGCGATGCCCCGGCATAGGCGCCTTTGCTCAAGATGATGTAGCGGTCCAACCGCTGCGGTTCGTCCTCGCTGTAATCGATATGCAGCTCCGCGTCGCCGCCGACCGAACGTGTCAGGATTGCCGTGCCGTCGACCGAGGGTCGCGTGTGGTCGCTGGTCATGGGCGTAAGCTGGCCGTCGCGGACACGATAGACGCGGCAATCGCCGACATTGACGATGCCGACACGCCGCCCGGCGAAAATCAGCGCCGCAACTGCCGCTCGCATATTTTGCCCGCGCTCGATGCGCGATTGGCTGAACATCCAGGAATTGGCGCCGGTCAAAGCGAGAGCCGCGGCGCGGCTCGTGCTCAGCGTGGCTGCGGCGCCGAAATAGCCTTCGACCAGCAGATGGATCGCTACATGCGCAGCCTCGTTAGGGGTGGCTTCGTTTGGCGAGCGACGGCCTGCCTGCAGGGCGCTTGGCTCAACGCCGACGGCGTGCGCGACGGCGGCCAGAATGCCGCGCGCAGGGCGGTCGAACTTCTCACCGCTATAGACCGTAAAAATGTCCGTGCCTTTGGACGACCGCGGCGAGGACGATGACGCGCCCAGTAGGAGCGTCCATCCAGAAGCCGTGAGCGTCGATGGGTCCCCGGTCAGTCGGTCGCCTGACTCGTTCATCAGAAAGCCAGCGTAGTCGGAGAGGCTCCGAAAAGTCCACGCAACTTGCTGCGGCAAAGCGCACAAAAAAGCACCCCTTCCCAGCGACAGGGAAGGGGCGCCGAAAGCCGCCCGCCTGGGGGTTAGCGGTGGCCCATTCACTCCGCGGGCGACGTGCTGACTTCGAGATCGTGCTCGATGCCCAGCACTGCCTGCGGCACCCGTGCCTTCAGAACGAAGAACCACATCACGCCGAACAGCAGATATACGGCGAAGAAGTAGGGGAAGTAATTGTAGGGCGTCGCCGGCACCGGATAGACGCTGCCGATCAGCGACAGGACCATGGCCACGGCGCCAAGCCCGCCGACGATCTTGTCGCCCGCGGTGGCGCCGCCGTTTTTCGCTAGAAACACCGGCGCCGCGACCGAGCAGAGGAAATAGACGACGATGAAGCCGAATGAGGCGATTGTACCATACCAGCCGAAGGTGTCGGTTTCGGCTTGGCCGGCGAAGGCGGCGCAGACGATGAAGTTGATGATCGCGCCGACCGTAAGGGCGACGTAGGGGGTTTTGAAGTTCTTGTGCACCAGGCCCATGGTCGTGTGGACGAATTGATAGCGGCCAAGGGAGAACAGCATCCGTCCGTAGGCGTTGAGCGAGGCGAGGGCGCAAGCGAAGCCGGAAATCGCGGCGCCGAAATAGACAAGGGCTGTCAGGCTGACGCTGATATTGGTGGTGATATCGGCAAGCGGAGCGGAGCTGGCGCCGAGCTTGGTGGCGTCATCGTCGAAGCCCTGCACGATCAGGTACGTCGTCAGCACGAAGAAGACACCCGCGGAGATTGCGGTCGCCACGATCGCCTTGGGAATGCTGATTGTCGGGTTCTTGGTTTCCTTGCCGAGCGTTGCCGAACTCTCGAAGCCAACATAGGAGAAGATGGCGAAGACGACGGCTTGAGCGGTGGTCTTCCAGTCAATGCCGGACAGGCTGACCTGCTTCGGGTCCAGCTTGAAACCGAAATGCGCGAATGTGTAGACGCAGACGAAGAGAATGATCGCGACCGATACCACTTCAAGCGTGAGGCCGATCCGTGCCGAGATTTTGATATCGCGGCAGGCGAAGGCCCAGATCCCGACCGAGATCAGGAAATAAAGCAGCGTATTGGGGATGGCGCCGCTGAAGCCGAGCGAGGTGAAGAAGGTCTTGATGAAGAGCGACGTCGCGATTGTCAGCGCCATCGCCGTGAAGATATAGGCGGCTAGCATCGACCAGCCGGCCAGCATGCCGTAGGACGGCCCAAGCGCGCGCGACACATAAATGAAGAAAGAGCCGGCGGCCGGGATCTTGCCGGCGAGCTTGCCGATATTGATGCCGACGATCAGCAGCGCGATCGTGGCGAACACATAAACCAGCCAGGACGCGCTGCCGGCCATTCCGGCGACGACCGCGACGGCGAGCGCCGGCGTCAGGGTCGGTGAAACGTTGGCGACCGACTGACCGAGCGCCTCGACAAAGGATAGACTATCTTTTCGCAGCTCCGACATAATTCCAACTCCCGTTCTCAAAGGGCCGCGGCCGCCCTGCCGTAGTGTCCACCGGCACCCCCACCCCGCGCTCGGCAGAGCACCATTTTCCTACCACGCAAATAAGTTTCCTATCCGTAGTCTACACCAAAGCAAGGTCCGTGCCGCTTGGGAAAAGCCTTACAAAGCAGGGGTGTGTGTGATGTGGAGCGACCGAGACGTCGCACGCGTTCTAAGCAGCGCGTCTAAAATTTGGGCGAGCGAGGCGATGATCGCCCAGCAAAAAAATAAGGTCTCCGACTGTCTGCAGCCACTTGTCTACAGTCGCGAGCGACGCGGACGTCTGCAGCCTCCGCCAAGCTGCATTGATCGGATTCAGTTTTTCGTCGTCGCCGAGGTCACCCACGAACAGTCGCGAACGACGACGGAATTTCGACGAAAACTCGGTGGCACTTCGTAACGTCGACAAATCGTGGGCGTTCGGTAAGCGAAAGCGAAAATCTTATAAAATCGGCATCAATCTTGCGTGTCGCCGAACCCGCTGGGGCCGACAAAGGTGATCAGGATGCCGCGCAGATTTGATCTGAGATTGATCGTGTCCGCCCTTTTGACGGTGGCGGCTATCGGTGGGCCTGTCCGTGCCGAAGACTGGCCGGCGCGACCTGTTACGATAGTTGTTCCGTTCGGCGCCGGCGGTAATACCGATATGATGGCGCGCCTGGCGGCGCAGGATCTTTCGCAGAAATTCGGACAAAATTTCATTGTCGAAAATCGGCCGAGTCCCGGCGGGGTCATTGGCGTGCGAGAGGTCGTTCAGGCCGCACCCGACGGATACACGCTTCTGTTCTGCGCATCGTCGATGATCACGCTGACGCCGCAAGTCGAAAATCTTGAGTTTGACCCGCTGAAGCAATTGGTGCCGATTACAAATGTAGGAACCGGCGCCCAGGTGATGGCGATCAAGCGCAGCCTGCCGGTGACCAATCTGCCCGAATTTTTGGCTTACGCGAAAGCCAATCCCGGCAAGCTTAACTTCTCGACCGCAGGCACTCAGAACCTCAGCCATTTCTCGCCGGTCCGGTTGTTTAAGATCGCCGGCGTCGATCTTGTCATGGTTCCGGCGCGCGCCGAACCGCAGGCGATTTCTGATCTGATGAGTGGCACTGTTGATGTCTATTTTGGTAACGCTTCTTCGCTCCTTCCGCTCGCCAATAACGATCAGATTCGACTGATCGCTGTCAGTACGCCGCAAAGACTCGCTGCGTTTCCCGATCTTCCGACTGTGGCTGAAACCGTACCGGGCTTCGAAGCCGTGTCGTGGAACGGCTTTCTGGCGCCGATGGGAACGCCCGCGCCCATTATCGAGACAATTCGAAGTGAAATCACAGCGCTCGTCAAAAAGCCTGAGGTTGCACAGCGTCTGACGGGCCTCGGCATCGTGCCGGGCGGCATGAGCGGCGATCAAATCACGGCGATGTTTCAAAAGGAGCACGAAGTCTTCGCCGGCGTTATAAAGATCGTTGGTGTCCAGACGAACAATTAGCGCCCTTCAGTCCCTTGTTTACGGCCTAGAGGGCGCGCTACCAATGGCGCGCCCTCTTTCACATGCGAGGCTGTAGCGGTGTCAGCGGCTCAAAAACTGCGCGATCTTCTTGCCCAAAAGGAAATTGCTGTCATGCCGGGATGCTTTGACGCTCTCTCGGCGAAGCTCGTGGCCAATGCTGGATTTAAAGTAGCTTTCATGAGCGGCTTTGCGGTCTCCGCGGCACGGCTCGGCTTGCCCGATACCGGGCTTATTTCTTTTGCCGAGATGCTCGACAGCTTGCGGAGCTGCTGCGCCGCGGCGGCGAACATACCCATTATCGGCGACGGTGATACCGGATACGGTAACGCGCTGAATGTGCAGCGTACGGTTGTCGAATATGCTCGCGCCGGCGCAGCCGCGGTGATGATCGAAGACCAGGTCAGCCCAAAAAAGTGCGGCCATACCCGCGGCAAGCAAGTCATATCGCGAGAAGAGGCACGCATGAAGATTCGCGCGGCCGCGGATGTGAAGGCTGATGCCGGTATCCTGATCATGGCACGGACCGATGCGCGTGCGGTTCACGGCTTCGACGCCGCGCTCGACCGCTGCCGCGATTTTGAAGACGCTGGCGCCGATATCATTTTCTTCGAGGCGCCCGAGACCGAGGACGAGATGCGCCGGTTCTGCAAGGCAATGTCCAAGCCGTGCATGGCCAATATGGTGCCGGGCGGCAAGACGCCGGTCTTGCCGCCCGCCGAATTGCAGGAGATCGGCTATAAGCTTGCGCTTTATCCCGTGATGCTACTGTCAGTCTCGATCGCCGCGATGCAATCGGGGCTTGCCGCGCTCAAGCCCGGAGCAAGCACAAAACCGCCGCCGAGTATCTCATTCACGGAATTGCAGGCTGTCGTGGGATTTCCGGACTATTGGAAGCTTGAAGAACGCTACAAAGCCGACGCCTAGGTGGCGCTAAGCCGTGACGGCGGTTTCCCGCAGCGTCGCGACGATGGCGTCGCCGTCGATCAAGTCGGCGTATTTTTGCTCCATATCGAACAGATTGGCGTCGTGCGCCTGGAGCGAGCGGTCGCCGACGCAATCGCGGGCGACAATAACGCGAAAATCGTAGCTCATGGCGTCGACCACGGTCGCCCGCACGCACCCCGATGTCGTACAGCCGGCGACGATAAGAGTGTCGACGCCCAGCCGGCGCAGTTGCTCGGCATAGCCGGTATTGAAGAAGGCCGAGGGTTGGGTCTTGCGAAGGATCGTCTCGGAGCGGAGCGGGTTGAGTTTATCGACGATCTGGCCGGCACGCGCGTTCTCGGTGAGCGTGGCAAGCGCCGGCACTTTGCGAACGAAGGCGCAAAAGTCTCTGCCGTCGTCGGCGTAGACGACACGAGAGAATGCCACCGGCAGTCCGGAGCGGCGAACCGCAGCGAGCAATCCGACGGTCTTAGCCACCGCTTCCGGAATATTGCCGCCGCCAAAAATCATCGGATCGACAAAGCCGTTGGTGAAATCGACGATGCAGAGCGCGGGTCGCGCCCCCATGCCGACCGCATTGCCGAAGCCTTGTGCGCGATAGATTGCCGTATCGTTTCTCGTCATGGCCTCACCATCCGCACTATTCGATCGCGGCCGCCCGCCGCATGCTCGCGATCATCGACGACTTCAACATATAATCCCGCGCGGCGGCTTTGTCGCCGGCGATCCGACGCAAGTCGTCGAGCGCTTTCGCGCGCACGGTCGGGTCGCGTTCGCTGATGATTTGCCGATTGCGATGGGTCTGCGCCTGCACCGCCTCCACGGCAACGGTGCGGCGCTGGCGATCGTACCGATCGAGCACATAATCGCCGCCACCGGTCCAGATCCGCTGCATCTTGTCGGCGAGATTGAAGGCGTCCTGAATGCCGCCATTCATGCCCATGCCGCCGAGCGGATTATTGATATGGGCCGCATCGCCGGCAAGCAGCACGCGGCCGTGACGAAAGCTTTTCGCCACTTTCTGATGGACGTGATAAACCGAGCGATGAGCAATATGATAAGGTTCTGCGCGCGGCACCACGCGCTGCAGCACCTGTTGCAGCGTTTCATCGGAAAGAAGTGCGGCACGGTCGGAATCTTCCGGCGCCGGCACCAGAACTCGCCATAGGCTGGGCACACGCAAAAGCACCAGCCATTCATGTGGATCGGCGATGTAATTGACGTAAGCGATGTCGGTCAACGCGTCCTCGAAGCGGAAATCGGTCGAGGCGATCAGGAACAGTTCCGGATAGGTGAAGCCTTCGAACTCGACGCCGAGAGAGCGGCGCACGGCGCTGTGGGCGCCGTCGGCGGCGATCACGTAGCGTCCGGTGATGTTAATCTCTTCGGACAGCACGCGGGCGGTAACGGTCACGTGGTCGTCATTTTGTGTTACGCCGATGACTTCATGACCAAAGCGAACGTCGGCTCCAGGCAGGCTGTCCAGCGCCTCTTCTAGGAACCGCATGAGTTTCCACTGCTCACATTGCACGCGATAGGGGTGATTGGTTTCCTCGGCGAGAATAGACAGATCGAACGTGGCCACGGGGCCCGTCTCGCGATCGCGGAATTGCCAGGTCGGAGCTTTAAGTCCGACGCTGATCATACGGGGGACGACGCCGAATTCGTCGAGCAAATCGAGTGTCGGGGGATGGAAGGTCGAGCCACGCAGCTCCATGACGAGCTCGGGTTCGCTCGCGACCAGCACCGTTGGAATGCCGCGGCGAACCAGAGCCAGCGCCGTTGTCAAGCCGACCGGCCCGGCCCCAACGACTATGACGCGATCGGTTTCATTTGGCCTATCGGTCGACATGTGATTTGGCATGAGGTCGGCTTCCCGGCCGCACGATAGGCGGCGGGTTGGCACACGATAAGCGAAAGTTTTAGGCAGGCCATGCACGATAGAAGTGCTGTGTATTCCGCGACTCTGCTTCGGCGCCGCCGCGCTTGACGTACTCCGCCGTGCCCTCGCACACTGACGAACGTGGCGAGCGGAAGCGGAGCAGTTTTACATGCGCGATGTTTTGGGGTGGCGATGCAAGTTCGGCGTCATCGGACCGTCGACAAACACCATCGTGCAGCCCGATTTCGAAATGATGCGGCCGCCCGGGGTCACCAACCACTATCGCGGCATATTCACGCCGAACAACAAAGCTGTCAGCAACGACACCTTCATGGCCGGCGCCCATGTGATCGGTGGAAACGTGCTCGACGCGGTCAAGAACGTCATGACCTGCGAGCCTGATTATCTGGTCATGGGCATGTCGGCAGTGACGTTTTTCGGTGGGGTAGCCGGAGCAGATGCCTTCCAGGCCAAGGTCGAAAGCACAGCCGGCGTCGGCATCAGCATTGGATCGCATTCCTCAGCCGCCGCTTTGAAAGCCTACGGTGGCGTCAAGCGCGTCGCGTTTCTTTCGCCCTATTATCAGGTCGCCAATGCCGAAGTGCGGCGCTATTTCACCGAATCCGGCTTCGAGGTGGTCCGCGATATCTACCTCGAGTGCAAAAGTTGGACGGCAATTGCTGAAGTCACGCCGGATACGCTACGCGATCGGCTAATCGAATTGCACGGCGACGGTCGCGATGTCGATGCCATCATCCAAGTCGGTACCAATCTGAGCATGGTTCGCTTGGCGGCGGCCGCGGAACTATGGCTTGGCAAGCCGGTCATCGCCATCAATACCGCCACCTACTGGCATGCTCTACGTCACAACAAGATCACGGATAAAATTCCCGGACTTGGCCGCTTGCTCGAAGAGTTCTAGCTCATCAATCGCTGGGTTCCGATGTGAGGCTCTCGACGTCGTTGCGCCTGGCCCGACTGAATCGGGTGCACCGCTGCCAGCGCCGGCCGCTATACCGGGAAGCGTAGGGGCTGGCGCTATATTCGAGACAAGCGCTAAAGGAGGCCCTGCGGTATTAAGATCTGCAAAGCCCGCTCAACCCGCATTTGGCTCTTACAAGGCCGACATCATGGCGGGCATCAAAGTCGAAAGTCACTGAAGAGGGTGAATGACTAATCCGCGAATACCTTACCGGTTGTCCACCGACTGCGCTCCATTGCCGCCAGCGAAGGGCAAGCGCATTCTTGTCCATCTCGTCGTCAATGTCGAGCATTGGCAGTTTGATCAGCCGATGCCCCGCACCATCGTGACCCCGCCGCACGGTCGCGAGACGGTGCCTGACGTGCCGAATTTCTCTTGGGCCGATTACGGCATGCGGGCGGGCTTGCCGCGCATTCTCGAGGCATTAGCCGCGCGCAAACTGCCGGCGTCGACGAGCTTCAATGCCGGCGTCATCGATGCTTATCCGCAAGCTGCTGTCGCGATGCGTGATGCCGGCTGGGAATTCATCGGCCATGGCATGCACCAGAAGGCGATCAATCACGTCGAAGGCGGCGAGGAGGCGTTGATCCGCGCCTGTCTCGACAAGATAGCGGCGTTTACCGGCAAGCCGGTGCGCGGCTGGCTGTCGCCCGGCCTGCGCGAGACGGCCGACACCGCCGATATTCTCGCGCGCTCCGGCATCGATTACGTCTGCGACTGGGTCGTCGACGACCGGCCGTCATGGCTGCGCACCACCAGCAGACCGCTGATTGCCATGCCCTACAATCTCGAAATTAACGACTCGATCATCTATGCAATCGAGCGGCATGCGACGGGCGAGATGGCGAGGCGTCTGGAATTCACATTCCGGCGTTTCGAGAAGGAGTGCGGCGACAGCGCCATCGTACTTGCGATCGGGCTGCACCCGCATCTGATCTCAGTGCCGCATCGTATTCATGAACTCGAGCAAATGCTCGATCTTCTGACCGCTTCACCGTATGTCGGGTTCTTCACCGGCAGCGAGCTTGCCGATTGGTACGCGCAGATTTCGCCCGCGCCCGAGAAGGTATGAAATGGATCTTGAACTCAAAGGTCGCGCAGTCCTCATCACGGGCGCTTCTAAGGGTATCGGCTTGGCATGTGCGGAAAGCTTTGCGCGCGAAGGCGCCAAACTCATCATCACCGGCCGAGACGCCGGCCGTCTTGCAGCGGCCGCTGAACGGCTCAAAGCGAATGGCGCAGACGTCGTAACTTTCGCCGGCGATCTCGCGCTTTCCGCCGAGCGCGATCGTCTGTTCGCCGTGCAGCCAGCTGTGGACGTACTGGTCAATAACGCTGGCGCTATTCCGGGCGGTAATCTGGTCGACTTGGGCCTCGAACGTTGGGTCGAGGCGTGGCAGCTGAAGGTCTTCGGCTACATCCATCTCACCAAACTCTATTTGAATGCGATGAAAGACCGGGGCGGCGGCGTTATCGTCAACATCATCGGCATGGCCGGCCAGGAACCGCGTTGGGACTATGTCTGCGGCGCGGTCGGCAATGCCGGTCTGATCGCGCTGACAAAGGCGGTGGGCGCCAAGAGCGTCGATTGGAACGTACGCGTCATCGGCATCAATCCGGCAGGAACGCGGACCGATCGCATCGAGACCCTTCTACGCAAGAAAGCGCTCGATAGTGTCGGTAATGAAGAGCGCTGGCGCGACGGCCTGGCTGCGCTGCCATTTGGCCGACTTGCGGAAGCTTCCGAGATTGGAGATTTGGCGGTGATGCTCGCTTCGCCGCGCGCATCGTATCTTAGCGGCATCGTCGTCGACGCAGATGCCGGCCATAGCAACAAGGGCTAACCATGAGCGCCGCGCGAGGTTAAACCGGGCTGGAGCGGTCGTTCTTTGGAGATTTCGTCGTTGCGATTAAGATTTTTCGAAGTCCGGCGGACGCTGGTCCGGGCAGGGAGTGATAGCAAGTGGATGCCCTTGGTTACCGTAAGAAGATCGGTATTGTCGTCCCGTCGACCAATACGATCGTTGGGCCCGAATGTGAGGCGCTGCGGCCACGCGGCGTGACGAACCATGTGGCACGCTTGACCATCAAGGAACGTCCAATCCAAGCAAGTGAACAGGGCTTTCTCGCCCATGTTCAGGCCATGCGCGACGGCATCGGGCCGGCCATCGATCAGGTGATGACCTGTGCGCCAGACGCCGTGATCATGGGCGTTGCCATCGAAGCTTTTACCGGCGGTGTTGCTGCTGCCGATGCTTTGCAGAAGGAGCTCTCGGATCGAGCTGGAGTTCGCGTCGCCATGGGTTCGACGGCTGCAGTCACGGCGCTACGCAAATTTGGAGCGAAGAAGATAGCCGTGCTCACTCCGCATCAGCCGAAGGGGGACGAAACGGTACGTGCATATCTTGCAGAGGCTGGCTTTGACATCGTGCGCTTGCATGGCCTCAAATGCGCTTCGCCTTTTGCCATCGCGGAGGTGCAGCCGCCGCAGTTGCGAAAAGCCTTATACGAGATCGACGGCGACGATATCGACGCCATTCTCCAGGTCGGCACGAATCTGGCGAACGCGGTGATAGCCGCCGACGCTGAGCGTTGGCTGAGCAAACCCGTGCTGGCAATGAATGTGATCACCTATTGGGACGCATTGCGCAATTGCGGGATCGACGATCGCGTCTATGGCTGTGGCCGTATTCTCGAGGAGTTTTAGGTGGCAATGGCAAATCCGCGTATCGTTGTCGTCGGTGCCGGGCCTTCGGGCCTGACTGCGGCCTTATTTCTGGTCAAAGCTGGTGTGCCAGTCACCGTCCTCGAAAGTCGCACGGAAATCTATGAAGATCCGCGCGCTGCTACGTTTCATCCACCGACGATGGAGATGCTTGAACCAAGCGGCGTAACCAAGCGGCTTCACGATCTCGGCATCGTTTGTCCGCAATGGCAATTCCGCGGTCGTGATGAAGGTGTGATCGCGGAATTCGATCTCGGTCTTCTCGCCGATATGACACGCTACCCGTATCGCCTACAATGCGAACAGCACAAGCTCGTCGCGATTCTTGCCGATTTTCTGGCCGAAGAGCCAGGCTTCACCATCCGCTACGGTACGACTGTCGAAGACGTGAAGCAGAACTCTTCCGGTGCTACGGTCATCACCGACGACGGATCGCTATACGAAGCGGCCTATGTGATTGGCGCCGACGGCGGCCGCAGCATAGTGCGGAAATCGCAAGACATCGACTTCGAAGGCTTTACCTACCAAGAACGCTTCCTAGTGATCACGACCACGACCGACTTTGAGGCCAAGGGTTTCGCCTATAGCTGCTACGTGTCTGACCCGCGCGAATGGTGCGCACTCTTCAAAGTCCCCGGCAAGGGGCCGCCGGGCCTGTGGCGCGTGGTGTTTCCGACGCCGCCCGAGGCGACTGTCGAAGAGCTTCTCGACTTTGCGGCCGCACAGCAGCGTCTGCAAGGCTTCATCGCGGAGAGCAAGCAGCACTCCATCATCCACACTAACCTCTACACCGTGCATCAGCGCGTCGCCGAAACCTATCGCCGCGGCCGCGTCTTGCTGGCGGGTGACGCGGCCCACGTGAATAATCCGCTCGGCGGCATGGGTATGAATTTCGGTATTCACGATGCGGTGAGTTCTGGCGGCCGCTCTTGCCCGTGTACTCAATGGTGAATCCGACGATCTGCTTGATCTTTACGATCGCCAGCGGCGGTATGTCGCCAAGGCATTCCTGCAGGCTATGACCATCCAGAACAAGCGCGTGCTCGAGGAGAAGGACCCGGTCAAACGCCGCGAACGGCTCGAGGAAATGCGGTCGACCGCAGCCGATCCGGCCAAGGCGCGCGACTTTCTGCTGCGAACGTCGATGTTTGAGGGGCTCAAATCGGCGAGCCATATCGCTTTATGAGGTGTGGTTACTCCCTACCCACTAAATTTCGTGGGTAGAGGCGAACCGCAGCGAACGGCGGCAATCAGAGTCTAGCGCAAGAAACGTATATTTTAAAGTGGCTTACTGAGTGCGATGGCGGAAGGGGTGTCCGCCTACGGCGCATTATATGCCATATATTTCAATTACTTATTGTTGACAACTCGTCACACCCACCAACCGTCCCACAAAAACTTTCTGTCGTTTGACGCGCGTTCTGTCCCTCCGGGACCCTTCTTTTTGGGTACTGGCCTCTTTCCATCTCTTTGAACATCACTGGTCCCTTTTGATTTGGGGACTGGTCCCTTTTGAGATGCTTTCACAATCGGTATTATGAGGGTGATGACGCCGCGAGGAATATATCGGGACCCCCTCGCTTAGGGCCAACATCTTATCCTGCCGCAAATGGATCTCATCGCAGCTAAAGCTCACCACCGTAGAGCTTGTGAGCGAGGGATGGGCAGTAGTGAGTGATGACAGCTCTCGCAGCCACTTACAGAAAAACAAGCCGTTATGGTCGCGGCGGGTTATATGTCCGTCGCCCAACTGACTAATGCGCCAACTCGGCGGGGAAGAGTAGGCCGGCACTTGCTGGGGCCATTTTCTTTCGTTGAGTTGGAGGCGGCGTTTTTACACAATTTTGAACGTCGCTGAGTTGAAAGGTGGGTTTGTCGCATAGGTTTCGTAACAGCGCTGGCATAACTTGCCTCCCGCATGTCGGGCGTTGGCCGGTGCATCGGGGAGTTCCAAGGACTAGATTTTGTGCGCGTTGAGGGCAGTTCCGTGCCTCGATATTTTTTCAAAATCCAATTATCTGATGGGGAGTTTGAGGACGATCCTCACGGCACAAATTTGCCAAATACTGCAGCGGCACTTTCTTATGCGGAGCGGGCGATCAACGAGCTGCGATCTGAAAACGGATTTAATGATCCGGGATTGATGATGATGGTAGAGGACGATGCTCGCCGGACAGTTTTGTCGTTACCCTTTCTTCCCGGATGCGCATAAAGCGACCAGTTCGAGCGGGGGCAAGGAGCTAAGGCACCCGCTGTTGCTGGACTGGACGGTCAACAAGAAAATATTTCATAAAGTAGGCACCTTGCCGTCCGACGAGCGGACTACCGCAGCCGAGACAAGTTATTTCGCGATCTTTGGTAGCCAGATCGGCTTCTATTTTGACTATGCGATACTTGGCGCCGCATTGCGGACACTGGAACGGTGTGGTGGCTGCTGTGAGCATGTGTGGATTATGCGATAGGACTTTCCGGGCCGCTAGAGGCACTTGAGATTTCGTTCCTTAAGCGTTCCCCGAATTGATGCAGATTGCGGCGAGGATGAACTTACCCGCGCCGGGCCGACTAACCAGCGGCCAGGGTACTTTCGAGCAAATTCACAAATGCAGTTCGCAGCTTCGCCGATTTGATGGCCAAAAAAGCCCGTGCGAGGCGTTAGCCTTCGCGGCTCGCCGGCAGCACATGGGCGGTGGGGTATGTCCGCTTGCCCCGCGCTTTTTGATGGCGATCTGTTGAATAAAACTTCTTGTCGCGGTGTTCTGCAGTTCGAATGAAGAGATTTGAGGAACTACACATTGAGGATCAGATGCGGCTAGCGCTCGAGGCGCTGCGTATGATGACTGCTGGGAACTGCGGCACGATGGAGACATTTGCGAAAGAGAATGGACTGACAGTGCGTGAGCTTTGGCGCGACATATGTGCCAACGAAGGCTTTGACGAATGTGAACCATGGAATGGCTTTCCGGCAGGGCCGACAACGGATAGTTGGAACCCTGCCTCAGGCGGTAATCGCCTGTTGCGGCCTTATTATCAAAAGGTATTTGAGCAGATGCGGGCTCTCGCCGACAAGGACGAGCGCTGACGGCATCCTTACCCCGCGCAGTTCGCTTCGGGGGCATTACGTTTCTTATCAGGTGAGCATCGAGATCATCGTTTGAATCTGATCAGACGCTGCGGCCACCAGGCCATCGTGGCTTGTCAGGCCCTGCCCAGCTGCGTGCAGGATGACTTCGGCCAGGTGTGCCTTTAATCCCGGCGTTACATGGTTCACAGGAACTTGGGTCATCACCGTATCCAGTGCGGAACGCATCGTGTGGATGAGTTCTGGGCTGTAATCAGGCACGATGTTTCTCCCGATCCTGCAGGGGAGGCTCTCTTAGTTCGTTCTCTCCGGCCACTCACGAAGCCGCGACCTCACGCGCAAGTGACACCAACATATCCAAATGTTTATACGACGCGCGGCTTGGTCGGGATGGCGCCCGCTTCGGCCTCTATACTTGTCATACGCGGTGTATAAAATTGTGTGAGGGGCGCATTTGAAGGAGACGATCATGTCTACCGCTAGTCGACTTCTTATTGCCTTTTTCGTCGGGAGTTTTGTGTCTCAAGCGTCAGCCCAGGTAGACACGCAAAAGTCGCCGCCGGGTCCGGCAAATGCCATCAGTGCCCATCGCATGGCGGCACTCAAAAAATGCACTGACGGGAAAAAATTCGCAGGCGACAAATACGTCGCATGCATGACGGCAGAGGGCGAATCTCCGTAGCTCTCGGGTTTGTTCGATGTCCGCGCGGGGCAGGCAAAGGCTTGCCCCGCGTTACTTCAGGCGGTACTCGACCTTTTCCAACATCAGTACCATCTGCGGCGCCGCCCATAACTCCGCCATGTCCGCTTTCTGACTGATCCTGGCCGTTGATTGAGACATTATCAGCGTCGGACGGATCGATGACGGGGGGGTTGTGGAGTTATTTGTTTTGTGTTTTGTTGTGTTATTTTGTATATAGGTGTTAAAAGAAATAAAAAGTATTAATGTTAGTGTTTTATAGTAGAGAAGATGTGATAAAAAGTAAAATTGTTGTAAAGTATGTAGAAAGTGTTTATAAATAAAATATTAGTAAAAATTTTTAGTTATTAATATTATTTTTTAATGTTGTTTAAATGTGTTAATATGTTATTATGTGGTCTCTTTCGGCAGATGACCGAGCAACGTCCGCACGTCGGCGAGCGTGATGAAATCTATCACGTCGGGATCGTGAGCGACCGCGACCACTTTGTAGAGGCGGAAGGCGCCATGTGAACAATCCGTGCTGATTGCTATCACCTGGCGGAATACGGTTTGCCAGAGGGCAAGCACGCGTTTATCCACGAAGCAACGGAGTAACAAAAATTGGTATATCGCGCCTTCCTGAAGGCGTCTGGAGTTAAACGGCCGGCGCTGGTACTAGGAAGTGGTGAGTGGCCCGCAACGGAGCGCGTAATTGTCCCGTAAAAAAGTGAAGCGGCACCAAACATTTTGTAGCGGTTGTATAACAAAAATTTGTGGCGAACCTGAACGGGCCGCGAATGTCTGGCGAACGGGCAGGGAACCAAGATGTTATCGCCGAGGGGGGCGGCATCAGCCCGCAAGCGCCCACTCTCCAAGCCGGAAGATTCCATATCCGAGCAGCGCTGCCCAAGTGGTCGTAAGCGCGAAACTAAAAACAAGCGTGCCGATCAGTGAAATGCGATGTGATGCCGATGCTGGTGGTGCCGCACTCATGACGCCCTCCCGTTACCAACCGCAGGAAGGCGCTTTCCTGCGCGGGGGCGATGTGACGGCCGTCACTCAGTGTCGGATTGATCGACTTGCGCTTCTTAGGTACGTCATATGACGTACCGTCCATTGCGGTGCTAGTTTTGTTGCTTGTGCCTTTCCGAAAGGCGTGCCCTTATAATGATGGACGGAGGCGGAGATGGCCGAGTTCAAGGAAGCACTTGAGCGACTGACTGAGCGGATTGTAGCCGAGAGGCGGCGCATGCAAAGCCACGCGCAGAGGCCCGCGTCGAAACTTCAAAACATATTGGTGGCGCAGCGCCGCGCCCCTGCAGCAACGCATAATGGCTCACGCATGAGCGCCACGTCCAAATAAGCGGGCTCTGTTATTTGCTCGCGATTGTTGATCTCGAATCAGGCATATTATGTGAGGAAAGCGACAAACCTACGGTCGCGATGCGGCCGCGGAAGGGGGCTAACTAACTTTGGAGGCAGGCAGTGCACGCGATTTTGCTCGTGTTGCTCCCAATTCTCTGTGCCCTCTACTTCATAGATCAATTTGATTACGGCGGCTTTTACACAAACGCCTTTTGGACCCAGGTCAACTCCACGGGTCATCAGTATGAGCAGCAGCTAAAAGATTGGTGGCAACACCGCTAGTCAGATATCGTGCGAAGCGTGCTACACGTATGTGAATCTAACGCCGCGAAGATTCGAGCGCGCAAATGCCGGCAGTAAAACCGACAGGTGCCCCGACGCGCGAGACGCTGCTGGATGTTGTCACGGCGCCGGGGCGTGCCAGGGCGCCGCCCCCGTTGGGCACGAGGGCAGCTGGCGGCGCACAGCATATCTGAAAGTGGGATGCCGAACTAATCAGAAACGGGCCCGTCCCGGGATTCGCACAAGATTTATTTGCTCGCGCTCTAGCGCGTTACAGAATAAAGCCCGAGTACATGACAAGGAGGGCAACGCCGCCAACGACGCTGCCGATCAAAAGCATACCGATGACTTCTTCGAAATCCACCGTTCACCTCAGGCTGTGCTCTGCGAGGGTAAAGTGATTCCGTCCAGAATGGCGAGGCTTGTTACACCATGCACACAATTCACACGCCGGCTAAGCGTCCATAATCCCAGACCGTCGGCGGTCACCATTCGATATTGTACTGGCTCTGCATGGCGTAGAGCGCCTCGTCGAAGGCTTTGGTCACGGAGGTGGGAGCAATGCCGATATTCGCTGCCCAATTAGGCGTGCCATCTCTTTGTTTGATTTCGAGGCCGGCTTCAACAAAACGCGCGTTGTTGCCAACCGCCTTCGTGGTCCGCTCGATGAGACTCTTACGAACCTCACCAAAGGAAATTTTTTGTCGGGTTGTAGGTCTATCTTTGGTAGAAGCATCCGCAGGCATTTGGGCACCCCATAAGCTACTGCAGAGCGAAAAAGCCCCGGCGGCGTTGCTGGACGCCGGGGCTAGTAGAAATATGGCCAGCCGCTAAAACCAGCCAACGTCACAGTCATCCAAAATAGTTGCGGATAGATTAGCGTTGCGGAACCGGCATGCGGAACTAATCAGGAATTCGCCCCGGCGAGCCGACGTGGGGTCGGCTGACCGGGACTTCTCAGACCGACGCTGGGGGCAATCGGAATGAGCATCGCGGATTATATCATCGCGCCGGCGCCGCTAACCGGTAATCCAGTAGGCGTAAATGGCGTAGATGCCCACCAGAAGGCCCGCGATCATCACCGCATTGGCCGCCGCATCAAGCATCGTCCCGTCGTCTCTCTTCCGGATAAATGCCATGTCGTCACCGACATTTAATCGAGCGCGGGCATTTCGCGCAGATGCCCCCTGAAGAGTGTAATCTTGCGGCGGTAGTTCGGCTGTGCGGGATTTACTGCGGGCAGCGGCCGCTGTCTGGACTTGCTGAATAGGTCCGCGCCGGCTCTACCGCACGTATAAGTGAGATCGTCTTCGTCGCAGGTTGCGGCAATAGCCAACCCAATCTCGCTGATATGACTGCGGCGATAGCAGTACATAGCGAGCAGTGCTCGTTTCTCCGGCAACATCTTCGTAATCAACGCAAATAAGCTGGCTTGGTCGAGGCTGACAACATCAGCAAACAATTCGTCCGGGATCGGAAGGTCATCCTGCGTATATTGGTCAGCCAGCATTGTACCTCCGAGAAACGTATCTTCGGTCGATTACAATGCAGACCAAGACTTAACTAACGGTTTACCGTCCAAACGCTCGCCGCGGCGATATGACGGCCGTGAACAACAAAAAAACCCGGCAGGGGCATGCCTGGCTTAAGTGGGGACTTCTAGGGTAGTTCAAGTCTAACGGATGCAGATGACACAATCTCTGTGAAGTTTGTGCGACTAGTTCACGTGTAACCGATGCTGCCTGTAACGGTCCACAAGAAAGTGATGAGAGAACGCGGTGTGAACCGTGGCCGGCCGCGGAAGCAGTCGGCGCGCGACAAAGATGGGCGCGTACAGAGTAAAGACCGTGTACAGGACCAGGAGAGTGAGGCCACCGACCACGCTGCCGATCGGAAGCATGCCGATTACTTCTTCGAAGCCGATAGCTCATCGTGCCGACGCTCTGAATTACGTAGGTGTATTGTGATTTGGTTCCAAATGGCGAGACCGTCTTGCGCCGTGCACTATTCACACGCCAGCGCTAGGTAAGCGCTTACAGGCAAAGGCTTGCCCCGCGTTATTTCAGGCGGTGCTCGATCTTTTCCAAATGCAGCGCGATCGATAGGTACCATCAGCAGCGCGATCGATAGCTGTGCCGTTATTGGGCGACGTAATTGTGCGGATGCACGACGAGGTCGAGCGTTAGCCACTGGCTGTATAGGTCCTGCGGCAGCATGGTGTAGGGCTGGCATTTCTGCAGGCCACTGACGAAGTTTTGCATCAGCGTCTGTTGTTCCGTTGAAGGATTTGCATCGAGAAGCTCCGGCGCCTGCGCGACCGTGCCGTCGCGATTGAGGAAAACCCGCACCGTGATGCTGATCTTTTCGTTCGGACTGATGCCGTACGGCAGCGCTCCGCACGAAGAGACCAGCTCGCGGAACGCAAGGGTAAAGTCATAGCCGACGAGCGGTGAATCGACCGGGGGCGCCGAAAAGCCGCCGCCGAGCCGTCCACCGGCGAGCGCGAGAAACGCCGCCTTGGTGGCCGCATCGGACGAGTCCGGTATCTCCTCGGCAGAAGGGGTCGGCAGACCGGACGCCGGCTGCGCCATCGCGACTTTCGCCGCGTCGGCAGTCGGCAGCGGCGGCGCCTTCGCCTGCGTCTCCTGCGGTTTCGGCGGCGCGTTACGTTGCGCCTGATGCTGGTCCTTCGGCTGCGGCGGCGATGGAACCGTTGGTGGCTGCTCGCCCTTCGCGGTCAAGGCCTGCGACTGCGCAGTTTGTTGGGTGCCTGAAGTCCGCAACGTGGACGGCGTGCCGGAATAACGCGGGATGTCCTTCGGCGTAACGAACTCTACCCGCATAGCATCCGGAGGCACGGTCTCTCGCGGCACGGTCTTTTGTGGGGCCCCCCGTGCGAAGAGCAGAACGACGGCCACCAGGACAGCGACGTGGCAGAGGGCAGAAATGATAAGTCCGTCGCGATCAAAGCGCTGCGTTGCGATCATCAACGATCGTGCCCGAGCTGCCCCGTGCGCCATTATAGCTAGCATAGCGGGCGCAGCCGAAGTCTGTCTTCTGTTGCCGGCTGGCGGCCTGCCACGTTGACTTTGCCCGCGTCTCTTTCGGCAGATGACCGAGCAGGCCGCGCACGTCGGCGGGCGTGACCAGATCCATGACGGTCGTGATGGTCGGCGGCGGGGGCAGGGGGCGTGACCAGTTCGGGCGGGGCAAGGACTCCTCCGACAAAGGGGAATAACCGCTGATCGCGGCAGTTAATGACCCAAAGCGGGCGTTCGATGCTACCGACTTTACGCGTTTCTCCAAATATCCGAAAGTGACTTAGAGCGATACCTGCGCTGGCAGGACCACCTTGGGAGAGGAGCACCAAGTCGGCATAAATCTCTCGGACCCGCTGCAAACATTGGTTATGTCCTTAGATTTAGAAATAAAAGATTGATCAAAGGTGGTGAGCGTTTCGTCGAAGTTGGAGCGGCTCAATCCGGAGTTCATCAAGGCGTCCAACACAATGCGCATTCGAATACGGATCGATCGGAGTATAGGCGAAAGGGCGCAAGCGCTTCTTTGGCGCAGTTCTCGAATTTTTACCTCAAATCGTTTTACGCCGCTCAGAACATGCGACCTGACGTATTGGAAATCGCCCGTAACGATCCACAGGATGATGGGAGTAAATAGTGCGCCAGTGAGGATCAGCTCCAGGCCAAATGAAAACGCAGCAATGTGATCAACGGGCCAGCGCCAAATTTCTCCGTAGTAATTCGCGGTTAATTGAATTCTCTTAACCGGCGTAACCCGAACGCAATTCGTCGCGAGCGCGTCTTCCAAATCGGCGGGAAACCCTCCAAGGCCCATGAGATAAAGCACGTAATGTTCGAAATCGCCTTTTCCGTTTGGATTGGCATATCCTTGGAAGCTGCTGCGCGTGGCTTCACCTAGAACAACTCGTTGATTTGCGACGCGGTCAAGTCGCTGCTCCCACTGGCCTTCGTCTGTCTTAAGTTTGAAAACAGTGGAATACCATTCCGCATATTTCACATGTAGTGCCGCGTCGTGTTCCATCTCAGCATCGGCTGGCCGACCTTTATTGTCGTAGGTGCTGACGAAACGGGGTGAAGGCTGAAGGGAGTCGCGGTCGATTAAGCCATTTCGCCATACGCGAACCTGTTCAGGGGCGTGATTGTAATAGGCATCAAGCCTGAGTTTGGACTGCAGCACCGCTTTGGCAAAATATGGCAGAGTACAACTCGCGGAAGATTCCCAAATCTCGGAAGTCTCCACGGCCGGGACGCTTGAAGTTTTGGCCTCCACCCATTTGTAGCCGCTTTCCGTCGCGCTAAGGTTTTGCGACCAATCGAAAAAAGATACGCCTAGAAAAGCACAACCGAACGCAACGGCGGTCAGACGGATGCGTGAACTCGAAATGCCCACTTGAATGCCCCTCC
This sequence comes from uncultured Alphaproteobacteria bacterium, assembly GCA_963746715.1. Lineage (GTDB taxonomy): Bacteria > Pseudomonadota > Alphaproteobacteria > Rhizobiales > Xanthobacteraceae > BOG-931. Next base: position 85,061 of record CAVVCW010000025.1, read on the forward strand.
GCCGCCCACGTTTTGACCAATCTTGGTCAGAATTAAGACAACGCCTGGACTTTTCAGACGAATTAACGCAAATCGGTTAACCCATGGGACCTTCCGCACTCCGGCTTACACGTGCTGACCCGGCGAAGGCGGACCGCGGCCCGTTGTCATTGAGAAAATTTGAGCAGAAATAACGAAGCTGCCCGGCGTAAATAAAAACGCGCGGCACGGCTTGCCGGCAACGCGAACTGTCGGGGTGAGCAACAGATTACAGTTGTGGGCTGCCTATTCTTTGGCGGGGCACGTATTGCCGGGAGTGCCGATTCTTTTTGGAGGTGAGCTGTGCCCGGTCCAGGATTGCGCTGCGCTTACTGCGGCGAACCGCTCGAAGTTTTCGCATACGGTATCTTGGCTTGGCGCGCGGGCAGGGACTTTGTCTGTGATGAGTTTTGCGCGGATGGAATTGAACCAACGTGTATCGATCCGTCAGAGAAAAAGCTGCCGCCGGCTCTCAAGATCGAAATTCGGTGATGGCCGGCACGGATGAGCCGGAGTTCACCTTCGGGCGCCGCACCTCTCGTTGCGCGACCACACTTGTGCCGTGTCGGCGCGCGGGCAGGAGGGGCCCAGGGGGCGCGACCAGTTAGGGCGGGGCAACGGATTCCCCGACAAAGGGGCAATATCTCAAAGCGACCATGTGTGACCGCGGTCACTTCCCAGCATTCCTTCCCAGCGTATCGTCAGTGAAGGTTTGGAGCGCGGACGCTCCGCGGGGAGGTGGACATGGCTAAGGCACTGAGGACAACGAAAACGCGGTTCGCCCGCTGGATTAGCACCTTCCGGGAAAGACGCTATTACGACACCATGGAATAGCGATTTTATCGGATGCCAGTTGGATCTGCCGTCGGCCTCGGACTGTCCCTCCGAGGCCTTTTCTTTTGGGTACCGGGTCCCACAGGCGTTTTACTGGCCCCCTTTGCTACCAGTGAGTATTTAACGTCTTTGTCGGATCGACTCGCCTAATTTAGGGGCGCACGGTCATCCAATGCTCCAGAAGCTTGGCGACCATATTACGAACTGCCTCACACGGGCGGAGGACACTGAGCGCCGTGGTCTCGAAATATCAGACCCAGAGGCCAAAGCCGAAACCAAGCGGATGGCGAAGGCGTGGCGTCACCTAGCACGCAGCTACGAGTTTATCGAAAGTCTGGAGCGCTTCCTGCTCGACTGCCGCGTAGTAAAAAACGCTCTCCCCGCGCCGCTGCCTCAATGCCCAAAGTGCAGTCATGATATGCGGCTATTGGGAATTGAGCCGGATAGCGATACGAGCGACCTTTTGACTTTTGAATGCACTGATTGCGAACATTTCGAAGTCGTCGGCGTTCCGGCTGAATAGGCCGCCTCAGTTGGCGGCATTTTTGATTTCCTATCGGCTGGATTCCACTCTCTCAGCCACCCATCTGACTCGCCATCATGAGCGCGAACCCCATCGTCTGAGAGTCCGCGGGATTTCGCTCATTGGCAGTGACGATATGGCTACGGTGTGCACGCGCCGTCGAAGATGTGGCAATATCGGCCGGATCGACAAAGCGCATGACGGCGCAAGTTATTCTCCGCGCGGCATACACAGATTGTTTTGACCAACCCTTGAGCGCAGGTAGGAAAATGCGCATGACTGAGCGAAGTACTTTGGAGTGTCATCGAATGAGCCGATCCATTGAGCAGTGAAGCCAGGAACAGGCCTAAGGCAAATTTCCTCGACATAATGTTCCTCCCGATGTCGGCTATTGTTTTGAGCTAGCTCAACACCGCGATTGTATCACAGCATGGGCTTAAATCGTCGCAAGATGGGACGAGCGTCGTCGCGAGGCCGAGAAGCAGCAGGCCGGCTTTGTCTTGGTGCAGTTATGTCCGGTAGCGTACGTTCGGAATAATGGGGGTTCGGGTGCCGTGTTTAAGGGCCGCTCAGTTGGCGGCCTCCTTTCGTTTTAACGCCAAATCTAGCGGCTCGATTCTGTCTTCTGAGTAGCCATCTGAACTCGTGGCATGAGCGGCGAGCCCCATTATCTTAGCCGGCGGAACTTGGCCTATTGGCAGTCACGCCCGCAGCACAAATTGACGCCTGGTCCGCGTTCTAAGCTGAGCGATCTCCAACGACCACGCCGTGGATGTAGACGCACTGCAACTGATGCCAGCACAAAGCGCCGTTCGCGTTTCCTGCAGGCGTCGCGTAGGAACTCAAGCCTGCGTTGCAAACGAGGTATTTACGAGCGAGAGGGACCGCAAAGTGGCGGAATCTGCATTTGAAAAAAAACAGAGGCGAGAAGCTGAGGTCAACGAGGTTCTAAAACAAGAGAACGCGCGGCGTGATGCGGCGGTGAAAAATATGCAGCGGCCTCGCGCGCTCCGAGTTCGAGCGCGACGCGAAAAATAAGAGCGTGGGGAAAATCAAAAAGCGCGCTTGATGAAGCGACTTGGTCTGCGGCGGGCGGACATCATGCGCTGCGAAACCGCGTCGCCACTCGCCGCGGACTTTTCCAGCTCGGCCCGCACGTACTGCCACGTATCCCGAACCCGCGTCTCTTTCGGCTGATGCTCGAGCAGCGTGCGCACGTCGGCGAGCGTGACCAGATCCATGATGGTTGGAATTGTGAGCCCGGGGCGGGGCCGCGACCAGTTCGGGCGAGGCAAGTGTCGCTCCCTGACGCATAGCGGCGTCGACCGCCGGCCGTGGCTCGCCTAGCGCTTACTGACTCACCAGCATCTGCACTTTGCCGGTGTGCGAGAGCTTGATAGCGCGGGCGGCCGCGGGTGACAGGTCAATGTCACGATGGCGAACCCACGGGCCGCGGTCGTTGATCGTCACGATCACGCAACCATTGTAGCAGACGCGAACGCGCGTACCGAAGGGCAATGAACGATGCGCAGCGGTCATAGCCGCGCAATTGAACGAAGCGCCGCTTGCAGTACGGTGACCACAAAGACCGTCGCGGCCTCCATAGATGCTGGCGACCTCCGCGTGCGCTGGGAAGATCGCGAATAGAAACGCAACGACTGAAATAAATCTCATCACAAAACCCCGTTAAATTTTGATCCCAGATAAACCATGATGCTAATCTGGACCATATCGGGGCGAACCCGCGGCTGAATTGGGTCAGTGACTTATCGCGTGGCGAGGGAAAAAAGTGTCTTGCTGTCCAGGAGAGGTGGCCCCTGAAGATCTTTGAGGTTACCTCTGGGGTCTTGGATGGGCCACAATAAAAAACACGGGCTCAATCGAGGATGAGCGCTGGGAAAATGACGGTCATTGCAATTTCTGGTATAGGTTCAGTCCATGGCGGTCAAAGAGAAGCGACCTTACGCGATCGCGCGATGACCGACGGCATGATGATCATGTCTGGCCTCTGGGCGAAGTGAAAAGACCCAAAAATTAGGCAACGGGTTCTCAGCTGCACGGTTCTGACGTGCGCTCCGAATGACGTCATGCCGAACTGCACGATCGAATGCCGGTGATCCTTGCCGATGGCGATTGGCCGAAGTGGTTGGGGAGGGGCCAGCGAGCGAAGACGAATTGCTCGGCTTGCTCAGGCCGTGCGCAGATGAAGTCCTGAAGATTTGGCCCGTCGGCAAGGCTGTCGGCAACGTGAAGAACACCGGGCGGCAGCTGGCGAGGCCGGCCTAATGCCGGGCCGGCATACCTGCGCTATTCATACTTAATTCCGGAGTTTAGCAGCCACGCAGGTCGAAATTCATTGGCATCTGTGCGACGAGAAGCCACGTGACTCTGTCCCCGGACGATTTGGCGACATAGCCAACTCGATCTAAAAACCTACGATGACCCGAAGAGTCCGTTTTATAGGGAGGATATTGTTGCTTACCGGCACGCTCGTGGCCGCCGGGGCTTCCCTAGTGGTGTTAATGCTCTATGGCGTACCGCTGTCTCTTAAATCTCACGACACCCTGAAGTGCTATGGCGAGACCCAAAAACAAAGGCCGTGCTAGACGCTTGGTGTGCTTAATGGCTGAGTGTCCGCAGACCATAAACGAACAGGTTGGACACCAGCCACACTAGCGGTAACGCGCAGCAAAACGTCACCACTACGCCAAGTGTCACACGCATCGTCGGCCATCTATCCGCGACGCTCGAATATTCGATCATTTTTCGGCTTGGCAGATCTGTCATATGAACGCCGCTGTTCGAGATTGCTTCGAGGGATGCTGCTGCTTGCAATGTGGAGAAGGTTCGGCTGGGGCACGACCATTTAGAGATTGTGCCCTGCACTACAACGAGTAACCTTACTGGCCGGTCAGCAGATAAAATGTGATAGCGAACACGAGAGCTACGTATTTCTGACGTTTTCAACAGCGACGTCCCGGTCTCAGAGGGCATGCGATCTGATTTTGAGCAGTGTCTTAATTGACCATTTGATAGATCAAAAGCCATCGACCGGACCGTTCCCTAACTCGCAAATCGGGAGTCCCGATGAAGTCGGGGCTCACTTGGCTTCTCGCCCTTTAAAATTGTGGTCGACATAACCGGCCGAGCGTCGACGGCGGCCTGTCTGCTTTCGGGTGCAAAGCGGACATCGCAGCTTGAGCGAGTCGCGGCAGCTTTTGACCCATAGCGGACATTTGGTCTCAGCTATTCAATAACCTCGTCGGCGCGGCCTAGCAGCGGAATGGGTACAGTGAGGCCAAGCGCCTTTGCGGTCTTCATGTTAATGACGAGTTCGACCTTGACCGACTGCTGGATCGGCAGATCAGACGGCTTCTCGCCATTGAGAATGCGCGCAGTATATAGGCCAGCTTGACGATACGCATCGGCTAAGCTTGTGCCGTAGCTCATCAGCCCGCCGTCATCGGCAAAAGGTCGAAAGAAATAGACTGCGGGGAGAGCATGACTTGCGGCAAGCGCCACGAACTTCTGACGCTGCGGGAGGTAGGACGGCGACGAAGAGACCAGGACAGCCCCGATGCGCTGCTCGGCCATGGCGGCGAACGCCGCACCGATCTCGCCTTCGCTACTCACATTGAATGCCTTGATTTTAAGGCTAAGCGCAGCCGCCGCCGCGGATAGCTCCTTGATTTGAACCACGCTATCCGGCGACTTTGGATCGACGATGACGCCGATTACCGAGGCGTTCGCAGCCAGTTCATGGACAAGCTCAAGGCGCTTCGGTTCGAGTTCGTCTGTCAGCATGTACACGCCAGTGACATTGGCGCCGGGTCGGCTGAGGCTATCGACAAGACCTACATGCACGGGATCGTCGCCGGTGACGAAAACGATGGGTATGGTTGCGGTTGCGGATTTCGCGGCGAGCGCGGAGGCGGGTGTGCCGAGAGCCGCGACAACGGTCACCCGTTGTCGAACCAAGTCGGCCGCGAGCGCCGGCAACTGATCGAATTGTCCGTGCGCCCATCGATATTCGATCTTCACGTTCTGACCGTCGACATAACCCGCCTGGCTCAGACCCTGGATATATCCGGTTGCTGGTAACGTGAACTCCTCTGGAGTGAGAAGGCCAAGGAACCCTATCACCGGCATCGCACCTCGCTGTGCGTGCGCCCCACGTGGCAATGCAACGGCAGCACCACCGAGAGCGAATATGAATTGCCGTCTTCCGACGCTAATTGCCATTTGACCGGTACTCGGGATCATGTCGCTGCAATACGGGACAATATCACGCTCTCATTGGCAGGTCAGTCCAAAGGCGTGGGATGGCCGCTTATGGCCCTTAGCGGACATCCCGCGCGTCGCCTTCAATGTCCGCTTCTGGGGACAAAGCAGACACTAAGAATTGAAAAGGCAACGTCGCTAATGACCCAAGGCGGACATCCGCGCATCGATAATTGGTGACACTCGCCTAAAAAAGTTGGCCTCTATGCTCCATTGAGAACACGTTTGCATAGAGATTGGCAATCCACTGTTGGCCCTCTTGCGTGACCCGAAGGTAGCGCAAGGCATCTCCGATATAAGGTCGGACCGTCTTCCAGAAAAAATCTGGATAGTTAGCTCGCAGATCTGCGACGCTATTGTATTTCAATTTGTTGCTCATTCCCGTCTCGCGAAACTCGTTGAAAAGGGCAGCCTGCTTTCGCAGGTAATTGATGTCCGCTAGTTGGCCGATCAGATCCGCTGCACGCACGAGACTCGGAAAATCGTTAGTGGATTTGCGTTGCTCATCCTCGGGAACCGGAAATCGCGTGTGTGCTATGTTGGCTTCGATCGCAGCGGTGTCCAGATGGATGAGGGCCTTCGCGGAACGTTCGCGTACAAACAGTTGGGACCTGGCGACATGATACGGCGTCATTGATGCGTCTGTGGCGCCCTCCGGGAGTGTCACCCTATCACCGGCCAGGTTGGTGACATAGGAGCCGTCCCCATCACCTCGACAGATTCCCCGCACATACCCGATGTCATGACAAAGCAGTGAGATGATGAAATGGAGCCAGTCGCTCGGGGTTACACCGCCGACGCTAATGTGCCGGCCGCGCAGAATTTCCTGCCCGACAAGCGTAACCATGATGGTGTGATTAACATCGTGGTATGCGGCGTCGCTGGTCGCGATATTTTCAAGAGCAAGCTGGGCGACAAAGCTGATCACACCCGGATAGGCGGGCTCCATCGTCCCGTATGTCCGCTCGTACATCGTCCGAAGTTCGCGGATGAAGGCTTCTATAACTATCAATGTTGCGTTGAACATATGAACCAACCTCCCTGCACGCCTTAGGGGGTACCGATGACCTTAAGCTTATCACGCGGCGCCCAATAAAGAGTTCGGCCAAGGGCAGAGGTTCCCCTTGGCGGCCAAGCGGCCTAGGTGCCACGAGGCGAGACCGCATCGTTTCATCAGCGCCCGAGGCGGACGTCAGCTTTCGAGAGAATAGGGGACAAACCGGTCGACGACAGTCGCGGCAGCTTTCGGGGGTAAAACAGACACCGCAGCCGGACCGCGCGGCGGCAGCTTATGCCCGAAGCGGCGCTTCGCCACCGTCAATTGCCGCATTGCAAAGGTCTATTCGATCACCTCGTCGGCGCTCGCGAGCAAGGATGGCGGCACGGAGAGGCCAAGCGCCTTGGCGGTGGTCAGGTTGAGCACAAACTGCAATTTGGTGGGCCGCTGTACCGGCAAATCCGCAGGCATTGCGCCCTTCAAAATCTGCCCGGTGTAGACACCGACCTGACGGAAAGCATCCGGGATGCTCGCCCCGTAATTCATGAGACCTCCGGCCGCCGTAAATTCACGCCAGGGATAAATCGTCGGTATCTTGCTGCGTGTCGCCAGAGCGACTATTTGGTCGACGTGGTTGCCAAACAAAGGATCGACGCCGAGTTGAAGTGCGTCAACTCGCTCGCGCACCAGCGTTGCGAAGGCCTCTTCCAGGTCAAGTGCGTTGCTGGCTTTCGCGGCCGTCAAACGTATGCCAAGCGTTTCGACTGCGCCTTGCAACTCTTTTGTTTGGGCGGCCGCGGCGGCCGCGTCGGCTGGGTTGACCAGCAGTCCGATCGATTTGGCTGTGGGGATAACCTCGTGCAGCAAGCCCAAGCGTTTTGGAGCTATTTCGTCATTAAGGTAGGCGACGCCGGTGAGATTGCCGCCCGGGCGATTAAGGCTTGCTACGAGACCGAGTTCAACCGGATTGGAACCAATCATAAAGACGATCGGAATGACAGCCGTCGCCCCTTTGGCCGGCACTGCCGCCGGGCTGCCAGGTGCAGCGATGACGGCGACCTGGCGTCGAACCAGTTCCGTCGCCAGGGCCGGAAGTCGATCATAGTGGTCTTCCGCCCAGCGATATTCGATCGCAACGTTGCGGTCCTCGACGTAGCCGGTCTCCGCTAGGCCTCGTTTGAAATCGAGGAGAACTCCGCCTCCCATTTTTTCAAGCGACGAGACACCAAGGAACCCGACGACTGGCACCTTCGGCTGCTGCGCACGTACTGCGCGCGGCCATGCGACCACCGCCCCGCCGAACGCGGATACGAATTGCCGTCTTCCGATGTCGGCTGCCATTCGCCCCGCTCCCAACGGGATCATGCCTGCCACAAAACGGGAAAGGGTATCACGGCCCCATCGGCGGTTTTGTGGCTGACTTCACGATAGCTGACGGCGAAAAGAATATCGTTGTTTTTTGCGGTGC
>CAVVCW010000026.1:0-86172 GCA_963746715.1 uncultured Alphaproteobacteria bacterium
TAAGTGACTTCGATCAGCGCCCGGTGGTCGGGGAGTACATCGTCTGCCGGCTTGGCGAGCACCTCCTCCAGCGGAATCAACATCAAAGTCAGAGGAGTACGAAATTCGTGGCTGACATTTGAGAAAAACAACGTCTTGGCCCGATCGATCTCGGCCAAAGCCTCGGCGCGTCGGCGTTCGTCTTCGTAGGCTTGCGCATTTGCCAGGCTGGCAGCGATCTCGCTCGCGGCCAGAGTAAGAAAACTTCGGTAGGCATCGTCGAATAGCCGAAACGGATTTAAACCGACAATCAGTACGCCTTGCCGCCCGGTTTCTCCCCGCGCGGCTATGGGAATCAGGGCCGCCATCTGCGGGCTTTGGTCCCAGTCGCCGCAAGGGAAGTTTTCGTCGACATGCCCCTTCAAATCAACCACTCGCAAAGCCTGATTGGCCGCAACTTCGGCAACTGGCCATGGCGCGACCTCGTTGACCGCGATCGTTTTTGGAAAACTCGAATGCCTGCTTCCCAGTGGCGTCCAGCCGATGAGCGCGGAGCTTTTGCCGCCAGGATCGGCCAAATAGAGCGCGGTGAAGGGTAGGTCACGCTGATTGGTGGCCAGAGCCTGCACGGTGTTTGTACAGACTTGCTGAAGCGTTCGTGAGTCGCCACCTGCGGCCGCTAGCTCGCGGAAAGGCAAGTCGACGCCTCCCATACTCGCTGCGTATCATCAGTGTTTGCACAGATGATGCCGCCCGGTTTGCCTTGGTCATCCGGGATGGGGCTGTATGAGAAGGTGTAATAGGTCTCCTCGGGATACCCGCTGCGCTCCATGACGAGGAGTTGAGCCTCCACATAGGTACCCTCGTCGCCGCCCATCGCCTTCGCGAGCAACGGACCGATGTCGGGCCAGATCTCCGGCCACATCTCTTCGTTGGTCTGCCCAGCGCCCAAGGGTGCTTGCCGCCGATGATGGACTTGTAGGGATCGTTGTAGAGGTAGATTAGGTCCTCACCCCAGCCGATCCAAAATGGGCTGGCGCGACGTCAACATGATCCGCACTGCGGTCTTGAGGCTCTGGGGCCAGGCGCCGAGCGGACCGAGGGCCGTAGCGGACCAATCGAACGCTCAGATGCGTTTGCCCAAATCACCGCCGCCGACAACGAAAGAGAGCGGTTCAGAAGTCACGGCTTCCCACCCCTGCAATTGAAGGCCGCCATCGATCAGTTACCACCGTGTGCACTCCCCGCACCTACCCGCTAAAGAACGTCTCGGCAATCGACTGGTTCCAACCGCGCCCCCGCCCGACACTGCCGGTCAATCCAGATGGCAACCGAACCCATCTGGGCCAATCTTTGCGATCGATTGGCTTTGGATATGCTCGGCTCGCGAGGAGGCGCAAGCAGTCGAACGAGGTTGCTCGCCTTGCTCAAGCCGTGCCCCGACGACGTCCTAAAAATCTGGCCGGTCGGCAAAGCGTTGGCAATTTCAAGAACACGGGACCGCAGTTGGCAGTGCCGGTTTAGATCATCTTGCCGGCGGCATCCGCTCGCCTCGCGCTATCGTTTGCCTGCGCGAACTCAACGGCCTCTGCTAACGCCTGTTCCCTAGTCCCGACGACGTAGGCGCTATGCTGATGGTCCGCATAGTCGACAGCAACGCCAAAGTTATCTTCGTCCCACTTAATCACCCGCGCGCTGACGACGCGGCTTCCTTTTCGCTCGGGGCTTCCCATTGGGGCCTCCTGTTGCAGCTTCGCAAACAGGTACTCGACCCCGGCTAGAGCTTGGAGGTAACCGGGGCCTTTCCCGCCCGCGCAGGGGATTGAGTGCTCGGCCATCAGATAACGGCCCGTCGGGACGCGGGGTTCCTTAACTGAGCAGCAAAGCAAATACCTTATTGGCGGAAGGAACCGATCGCCTTCAATCAAGTTCTGCATTCGGACGGGCGGCATAATATAGAAAGCCCCCAGCCCAGACACATCCCCTCGTGTCGCCCGTCCACCACATAACTTATTTGGAGCGACACTGACATTTCCAAGACGGAGATTAAGTCATGAGTACTGTAAATCGGACCCACTTGCTCTTGCCGTATGCACGTCCGCGGCAGCGTTTGTATCGCAAGCCTCAGCCCAGGTTGACACTCAAATGGTGCCGCCCGGTCCGGCAAATACCATCAGTGCCCACCGCATGGCGGCACTCAAGAAATGTACTGACGGGAAAAAATTCGCAGGAGACAAATACGTCGCGTGCATGACGGCAGCGGGCGAAATTCCGTAGGTCCCAGCTTTGTTTGACATCCGCGCGCGAGGCCGGCGGCGCGAGGCCGGCGAAGGCTTCCCCGCGCGTTGCGGAACTAACACAGGTATCGCGTCGTTGCCGACGTGGCCGGGCCTCCGTAGGTCCCTGGGTCCGACTGGAAAGGCTCCTGGTGCAGATACTCTGTTCGGGGCCTAGTACTGGCGGCTCAGCCGGTAATCGACGTTTTCCAACATCAGAATCATCCGCAGCGCGATCAAGACTTGCGTCGTGTCACCGGTGCGGCTGTCTTCAACTCAGCCTCGAAATCGTCAAACTATGTGTGTGAAGCTTTATCGGGTCTCGATGTATTTAGTCGCGTTAGGGAGATCACAAAATGGCCGAGCCGGTAACATCTGACACGGTTCCCGCGATAAAGGACGAAGGCACTCTGGACGAACTTTCCAAAAGGATCGAGTTCGCGACGGACCGGGTCGCTGTGCAGCGAAACCAGCAACTCATCGACAGTTTCATTCAAGAGAAGTGGCGGATCCATGAAGGTCGGGATTGTCGCGGCCGGGCAGGGCGCGCGACCGGTTCGGACGGGGCAATGGATGCTCACCACGGGTGAACTAGATGACCGTTACGGTGGTTGGTCTTGGCTGTTGAGCCTGGCCCGCAATGCCCCAGTTACCCAAATCGAAAGAGTACCGTGCGTTGGCGGAAGAATGCGACCGGAGGACGGCTGCTGCCACCGACCCGGAAGCCAAAATCAAATTTCAGCAAATGGCACGCAACTTCCGCGAACTGGAAATAAAAGCAGCCCTATCATGGCGGCCCTGATCAATTCGCTCTTTGAGATATGGTTTCGCTCGCAACGATCTTGTGCAATAGCATCACGCAGCGACCTTTGGTGAGGCGTACCCCGCCTGTAACGCAGGGGAGCGTGTCGTGCACACAGCCGCCCAATACCGTAAAATGGCCGAAGAGTGCCTCGAGTGGGCAGCGACAGCCTTAAACGACGAGGTTCGCGCCAACTACCTCGGCATCGCGCAGATTTGGCTGCAGGCAGCGTCCCGGCTCGACGGTGGGTTACCCATTCTTGGGGCGGTAATTCCCCTTCCCGAAAGGGGTGACGGCAAGTCGGATGAACCTGAGTGGCCAGTGCTCAAGCGTTCCGGCCTCAACGGTCGTTGACTCCGGCCTTCGTTCGGCGACCATCGGATCATGGGCTTCAACCGCCGCAAAATGGAGGACGAACGCCGCGGCGAAGCGTGTTCGTCTCACTGTGACTAATCGCAGTTGAAGCAACGAAGGGCGCCTTGGTATCGATCCCGTGGCCCTTCCTTTCCTGGGCTTTTGAACCTCTAAGCCCCGCACCGGCCGCAATCGGTGTGGGGCCATTTTTATCGCCCATAACTTTTGGTGCCGAGAGTGCTATAGGTCCCCTTCATCCGAGGGGCAGCAATGACAATTCGACCATTTTTTGCAGGCCGAGTATTCGACCCGGAAACGATCACGGAAATGGGCGTCGCCTTTGAGCGCGCGTGCGCAGCGATGGGTGTTCGCACGACACCAACAACCCGGCAACCGAATTAGTGGCAGAAAAGATTATCCAGCTCTTCCAGCGCGGCGTCAACGCCGGAACGCTTGTCTCGATGGCCGTGAAAGACTTGACGGGCCGAATAGGCCGCCTCGGTTGGCGGCCTCTTTCATTCAGGCACCAAATCTAGCGGCTGGATTCTGCCTCGTCTGCCGCTATGTGACTCGCCGATATGAGCGGCGAACGACGCACCCTGCAAAACTACGCCTACTGGTCGTCCCGAAAGACTCACAAGTCGCCGCCGGGGCCGCGGCCGACGCTGGGCGAGCTGCAGCGCTCTAGCTCTTGGTGGTGGCTGTATTGCGAGCGCTGCCCGCATTACGCGCCGATGGCTTTTGCGGCGCCAGTCATTCTGTGGGGCGCTGATGCGCCGAGCGACAAGCTACGTCAATGCGCGCGCTGCACCGGCTGCGGCGGCAAGGGCGCGACGCTCAAGCATCCGACGTGGGGCGGCAACAGCATCGGCTTTATGCCGTTTCCTGTTGATGCGTAGGCCGGTGCTCGGCGGCAGCATGAACAAATCCTAAATCTTTCATCTTTATAAAGTCGCTTGAGAAGTGTGGGTGCTAGGCAAATGTCCGCCGAACGTCGACGTGCGATACGCGTGCCTCCCAGGGGCATGGTCGCCAAGACTGGAAAATTAGTTTTCCCTTCAGGTTCTGCGATTGAATGCCAGGTTGTTGATCTCTCGGCTGGCGGTGCCTGTTTGAGGATTTCCGTACTGAGGGATATGTCCAAGCGCTTTGAGTTTCATCATGGTGGCGCCCGATATGTGTGTCGGCTGGCATGGCAGCGCGGCCATACAATTGGCGTCTGCTATGAGGGCTCCGCACCTAAGTCGTTGCACACATCGGTGCTAGGTAAGCAAAGCGCGCTGGCGAGACGAAAATAGCGAATAGGTTCGGCCGAGCTGGTAAAACTGTCGCCAAGAAGCATCGCCGGCGCGGCGTGCGACGCTGGCGCTGAAAGGACGCAAGTCGCCGATGCTTCCGCCTAACTCAACGCTCTAGTGTGTCGTGCAGCACAGCCACAAGGTCCGATATGCGGTAACCCTCTATGAACGCGGGGCACTTTCGCGTTGGTGGGGGAGCTATGCAGACAATCCTCGCCGTGGCAGTTGGACTGGATATCCCTAACCTGCAAAGTCCCCAGTCCCTTAGGCGTCCCCGAGTGACTAGCCCGGTTGATTCGCACTCAGAGGACACAGCCATGCGCAAAGTGATTGCACTTGCCTTCACCCTGCTGGCGGCCGGCGCGTTCGCCGCATACGGACAAAACTATCCGTCCCGCGCCATCACCATTGCTGTGCCCTATCCGGCCGGCGGTCCGACCGACACCATCGCGCGCATCCTCGCCGAGCGCATGCAGGTTGCGCTCAGCCAAAGCGTGATCATCGAAAATATCGGCGGCGCCGGCGGCAGCATCGGCGTCGGCCACGTCGCCCATGCGGCACCCGACGGCTACACGCTGAGCATCGGGCACATCCGCACCCACATTTTCAACGCCGCGATCCTCAAGCTCGACTACGACGTGGTGAAAGACTTCGCGCCGATCTCGCTGATCGCCGACACGCCGAACTGGATCGTCGCCGGCAAATCCGTGCCGGCGGACGACATCAAAGGCTTGATCGCCTGGCTCAAGGCCACCGACGGTAAGGCGACCATGGGTGCGGTCGGCATCGGCAGCCCATCGGAGTTCGCTTCGCGGATCTTCGGCAAAGAGACCGGTACGTCTTTCCAAATCGTCCCCTATCGCGGCGAAGCGCCGCTGTTGCAGGACATGCTCGGCGGCCACGTCGACTTCGCCTTCGGCCAGGCGGCCGGCTATCTGACCGCGGTCGAAAACGGTCAGCTCAAAGCATTTGCGGTGTTGCAGCCGAAGCGCTGGTGGGCGGCGCCGGATGTGCCGACACTCGATGAACTCGGATATAAGAATATCGATGTGAGTTTCTGGCACGGCCTGTGGGCGCCCAAGGGCACGCCGCCCGATGTCATCGCCAAGCTCAATGCGGCCGTTCGTATCGCCTTGCCCGATCCAACGGTGCATGAGCGCTTCAAAAAAGTCGGCCAGGAAATCTGGCCGGTGGACTATCAAACTCCCGAAGCTCTGGCAGCAAAGCAGCAAGCCGAACTCGCCCGCTGGACGCCGATCATCGTGGAATCGGGCATCAAGGCCGATTGAGCTCGGCGCGCTCGCAAAGCCAAACTGACAGTATGTCGGCTTGTGGCCCTTAGCTGCCGCCGCGATCAGTGGCCGTCGCGGCAGCTTTTGGGGGTAAAGCGGACACCGCAAATTTACGCCGACGCGTCCGCTAATGACCCATCTGACATACTTACCGCGGCGCGATGGCCCTTCCGCTGCCGAGCTGGTTATGAAATGCCGTCGACAATGCCGAGCAGCTTGTGGTGCGAGGGTCTCCAATTGACCCAAGGCGGACATCAATGAATCAGGATCGGTAATGTCTTTGTGACCTGTGTCGTGTGGGTGCGGGACCCGGTGGCTTATACCAGTCATTTTTTTCACAGAACCCGCCGATTCCGCTGACGGTGTCCAAGCACTGTTGAAATGTTGTGAACCCGCAATTCATGGCTCCACCCATGCTGCCGCCCGAATAGTGTGCACACCATGGATAGTTTTGGGCCTCAGCGCGGGCGCCTATCCCGGTTGCCGCAATGAGAATTGACAGTGTGAGGAGAACAGATCTCATGATCGATTTCCCGGCGTGGCCTAGTCCTGAAGCACTACGCTAAGCGGACCGTATTATTCACAAGCGTAGGCTGTTTTACCCCGCTTTGATATTGCCTGCCGCGGACATCAAGAGGCGCCAAAGTCGCTCGATGGACGGGCCGAGCAAACACCCGTCCGCTTTTGTTGAAGCGGGTGGCCTGATGTCTTATGGGCCTAACTTTCCGGACCTATGTGCTGCAGATGGTGCTGATGTTGGAAGGCGTTGAGTACAGGCTACAGTAGCGCGGGGATCATTTTCGATGTCCGAACGATCCTGAAGCGTCAGCACTGTGCGCTGCCACAGTCAGCCATTGCTGGCTGAGGATGAGTGGTATGGCGATTGCTGTGACGGTGCCAGCGAGCACGGCGAAGCTGATTGCACCCAGAACTAAAAACTCCTTCATGGGGCTCTCAAGAACGGTTAGCAGCTACCGCTGACACAGTCGGCCATCGCCGAGCTAGAATGAATGATAATTGCTGCCAGCGACTTGAGCAAACAGGACCGCCGCGAGAACGAGAAGCTTCTTGATGATTGAAGCCCCACAAGCAGTCTTTTCGCAATAGTCCCCACGCGCACATGGGAATCTAAATCCTGTTCGCAGAATGAGACGAGAAGGCGCGGGCCAAGCAGAAGCCGCGCCGCCTGGAAGGAGCGCGGCTGCGAGATCGCCCTTGCCGATTTGGCGGATGCAGCGCCGCTGACCGACGCTCTCAGTGGTGTGGACGGCCACAAGCAGGCGTCGCCGCCGGAATTACACGGCGCTGAGCGGTGATAAATTGATCCGAATTCAAACTCACTATTGGGAGCATCCTGGACCAACATGGCCGACACATCACCCGGTATTCTCGCAATATTTAATAACATCGCAATTGGCCGAGAGGCCGAGTTTGAGGAATGGTTTCAGCACGAACATCTGGCAGAGCGGATGGCTTTGCCAGGCTTCCTCCTTGGGCGGCGCTACGAAGCGGTATCCGGCCAGCCGCGCTATTTCAATTTCTACCTCGCGCAATCGGCCGATATCTTCAAATCCACATCCTACCTGGAACGGCTTGACCATCCGACGCCACTGACGCGCATCGTCATGTCCGAAATCTTCAAGGACATGAACCGAACAGTCTGCAACCGCACCTTTCGACGCGGGAACATGCGCGGGAGCACAGCAGTGGCGGTGCGGTTTGACCAATGCCCAAACGAGGGTCTGTTGAAGAATACGATCGAGACTTTGGTGGCAGAAAAGGCCGTGGCCGGCGGTGAAATATGGATTGCTGCGAGTTTGCGTGAATTCCCGGTATCCCAAGAGGAACGTTTGCGCGGCGGCGATAAAAAGCTCGAGGCATGTTTGCTAATTGAGACACTACGTGTTTCGGACTCAGAAAAACTTGCGCTAGTCCTGGCGCCTTCTTTCCCGGGCACCGCGATCGGCGTTTATCGGCTGCTTTGCGAAATCAGGCCGCAGACTTTCTAGCGGCCGTGCAGCTGAGGAGCGGAATTTCTTAATCAGTTGGGTTCGTGACCGAGATGTCGATGTGTTGATCTGCATCGTTGCACGGATCGGCAGTTCGAGCGGATGTGAGCGAGTAATCCTCGTCTGGTATTTCAGGCCTTTGGGCGAGGTCGGCCGATTTCATGGGCGAAACATGGGCGGGATTGCACCGGGTCCGCACTAAGATATTGATAATAATGGTGGGCGCTGTAGGGATTGAACCTACGACCTCTCCCGTGTGAAGGGAACGCTCTCCCGCTGAGCTAAGCGCCCGTATCGGCGACTATATCGGCGAATAATGCCGATGGATATGTCAGCTGATGTCCGGATCAGGCCGCGATTTAAGGTGCGGGCCTAGGGGCTGTCAAGAAAACTGACGTCGTCGAGGACGCTTAATTCGAGGCCACGCGGGAGGCCGTGGTCTGCAACGCGCGAATGCGGTCGGCGAGCGTGTTCTTGTTCTCGCCGTTGTCGCCGCCTTCCGCCGCGGTCTCGCCGCCTTTGTTGGCGCCGCCGCGGGCGGCGCTCGAGGCTTCGGCGAGAAGCGACTCGATCGGCGAGCCTGGGCCTTCGAGCGTCGCCGTCAGACGCGCCACTTCGGCGGCGACATCATTGATGCGTTCACGCAGCAGAGCGTTCTCCACGCGCTCCGCCGCCCAGGTCGATTCCGCGTCGCGCCTCATGGTGCCGATCTCGCGCTGTAATTTGGTGCGCTCTTCGACCGCGGCGGCAAGCTGGGCCTCGAGTTGGGCGATGTCACCGCGGAAGCGATCGACGGCGCTCGAGCTGCGGTTGCCCGTCGTCGACAGTTCGGCGCGCAGATCGCCTTCGAGCTTGCGCGCCGCTTCAAGCTCGTGCCGCATGCGATCGAGCTGATAGTCGCGGTCGGCGAGCATGCGGCCCTGTTCGTTAAGGCGGCTTTCGAGATCCTGCGCGCGGCGGCTGAGCAATTCGGCTTCGGTCGTCTGCACGAAGAGCTGGCGTTCGAGGTCGGTGGTGCGGGTGCCGAGATCGCCGAGCTTGCCGCGCGCCGCCGTCAGATCGCCGGCCACCGCTTGCGAGTCGGCGCGTTCGCGCGTCAGCCGCTGCTCGGTTTCCGCGACCGAATGTTCGTAATCGGCGACGCTGATCTTCATCGCCTCGACCTGGGTGCGGAACGCCGAGATTTCGGTGCGCTGGCTGTCGGCGACCAAAGTCTGCTCGCCGAGCTCGCCGACAAGCTTGTTCAGTTCCGCTTCCTTGTCGGCGAGGTGCCGTTCGGCCTCGCGCAAGGATCCGGATTTGATCTCAAATTCTTCTTCGGTGGCGCGCAATTGTTCGCGCAGCGTCTTGTCGCGCGCTTCCAGCGCAAAGATCGTTGCGGTTTTTTCGCCGAGTTCTTTCTTGAGCTGATTGATAGCGTCGGTCTTCTTGCCGAGTTCCGCGAGTTGCGAGGTGGTCTTGGCTTTCATCTTCTCGACGCTCATTTCGAGCCGTCGGGTAGACATCGCGAATTCGGCGCGCAGCTGGTCCTTGTCGGCGCGGATTTCGGCGATCGAGAGTGGGGTCGCCGCTTCGAGCCGCTTCATCGTCAGCCGAACGGCGCGGTTATGAACCAGCGGTACGAATAATAGGCAAAGCAGAGCCGCAACCAGGAATCCGATCCCGAAATACATGACCGGTTCGATCATGACTCTACGCCTCCAACCCCACCGCCGCCGGAGCACCATGCCATGCAGCTTGGCACCGCACCACTTTGGTTGAGAATTAACCTAAACCGACTTGATCCGCCGCGCCAAGCACTTGATCGAGCCAAGCGCTTGATAGCGGATACGGCCGGCGCAAGGCGCCGGATCAGAACGGATTCCAGGTCGGGCGCTCGGTGAATTTGAGATAGCCGAGATTGGCGCCTAGCCGGAACCCGATGCCGGAACGGATCGGCACCAGCACGATATTATTGGAGGTGAGCGCCGTCATGCCGAAGCCGCCGATGAAATAGGCCGATCCGTTGATGCCGCCGAAGCGGTCGAAGATCGCCTCGGTGCGCGGCAGGTTATAGACCAGCATCATGGTACGGGCGCCATCGGCGCCGGCGTCAAAGCCGACGCTCGGGCCCTGCCAGAACACCCGCAGATCGCCGGCATTCTTGGTATAAAGCGTGCCGTCGCCGTAGCGCAGCCCGCCGACAAAAGCGCCGCCGGCTTCCTCGCCGAGCACATAGCCGTTGGGTTGGCCCCATTGGCTGACCGCCTTCTCGACGACCATGGCAAGTCCGCGCGAGATGCCGCCGAAAAAGCGATGTCCGGCATCAACAAGCTCGTTCGACGAGTACTGGTTGGCTGGCGCCGGCTGCGGCGGCGCCTCCTGCATGGTCTGGCCAGGCGGCGGTTGCTGCGGAGGAACCTGGGCTGGGGGAACTTGAGCAGACGGGGCCTGGGCCGGCGGTGGTAGCGGCTGCTGCGATACGGGCGGCGAGGCGTATTGCGCCACGGCCGGCCCGGTCAGAAGCGCAATAATGACCACGGTCCACAAGGCGAAATTGGCGCCGAGTTTTATGCCGAATTTCATAACCTGTTCCCCGCTTAACCCCTTGCTCACGCGATCGATCTAACGTGAGGCCGAATCGTCCGAATCATTCGAGCTTTTGCCCAGACTATGACGGCAGCACGGCAGAAGAGAAAGCGATACTGCTTCAGTTTTGCGGCCATTGCTGGGCTATCGGCCTATGCCGGTTTGACTTTCATTTTGGCCGCTCTGCCCGGCGCCTCGGCCGGCGAACGGATTGTGGTCGACTGGCATACCGGGCTTGCCATCGATGGCTACGACCCGGTCGCCTTTTTCACCGACGGCAAGCCGGTGCAAGGCAGCGCGGATCTCGAATTGCGCAAGGGCGGCGTGATTTGGCGCTTCACCAATGTCGGCAACCGCGCCGCATTTGCCGCCGCGCCGAATGTCTACATGCCGCAATATGGCGGCTACGACCCCGTCGGCGTGGCGCGGGGGCTCGCAGTCGCGGGCAGCCCCAGTGTGTGGCTGATCCAAGGTCAGCGTCTGTTTTTGTTTTATGACAACACGCGCCGCCAGAAATTCGCCAACGACCCAAGTCGCGTGACGGCGTCCGCCGATCGCAAGTGGCCGGACGTGCAGCGCACGCTCACGCCGTAATTTTCTTATACTGACGTCCGATCGCCCCAGGCGAGGAAGGCCGGGACCAAGAGTTCCGGGCTGCCATAGGCCAGCGGCGCGCCATCCGGTGCAGTGACTTTGCCGCCTGCGGCCGTGAGTACGGCGTGTCCGGCGGCGATGTCCCAGTCGTGGGTCGGCGCGAGCCGCGCATAGAGGTCGGCTGCGCCTTCGGCCAAGCGGCAGAACTTCACTGAAGAGCCGCACTGCACCAGTTCGGCGTGCGGAAATCGCCCGATATACGCCTTGGTGCGTTCCTCGAGATGCGACCGGCTGACCATGATCAGGAACTCGCGGCCGGGCCGCGGACGGGTGTGGATCGCGCCGGGCATCATCGTGCCACCCACAATCGGCAGACGTTGCGCGCCGCGACCGACGATGCCGCGCCAGACCGTTCCGGCAGCCGGCGCAGCGACGATGCCGAGCAGCGGCACGCCATCGGTCACCACCGCGATATTGACGGTGTATTCGTCGCGGCCGGAGATAAATTCCTTCGTCCCATCGAGCGGATCGACCAGAAAGTAGCTGCCGCTCGCCGCCGTCTGCGGCCGGTCGGCCTGCTCTTCCGAAACGATCGGCACCGCTGGCGCGAGCCGCTTGAGACCGGCGCAGATGACGGCCTCCGAAGCCTCATCCGCCGCCGTCACCGGAGAGCCGTCGTCCTTGCGCCGGACATCGGCGCCGCCGGCCACGTCCAGGATCGCCTTGCTCGCCTGCACCGCGATGTCGGTCAGCGCATCGATCATTTCCGCGCAGGCAGCGGCATCCAACGTAGGCAACGGAGACTCCTGATGACGGTTCGGGGCCGGAACGAGGAACGGCAAAGGGCAGGGGATGTAACATGCTCCGCCAGCAAGCGCACGATTGCCGAATCGCGCGCGCTGTGACACGGACGAGGCCCTTATCGCGCTGCAGCGGAGACCCGCATGTCCGCCCCCGAGTCCGGTTCCGTGTCCGGTGCCACCACGAGCGCTGCCAGTCTCGGCGCGCTCGACCTTGCGGCGCTGCTGTGTTCCCGCGTCTGCCACGACCTGATCAGCCCGGTCGGCGCCATCGTCAACGGGCTCGAGGTCCTGGAAGAGGACAAGGACGAGGAAACCAAGACCTTCGCGCTCGATCTGATCAAGAAAAGCGCGCAACAAGCCTCCGCCAAGCTGCAATTCTGCCGGCTCGCCTTCGGCGCCGCGGGATCGGCCGGCGCGCAGATCGAAACCGGCGATGCCGAGCGGGTAGCGCGCGGTCTCATCGAGGACGGTAAGACCACGATTGCCTGGAATCTGCCGCGTGAACTTGTCGCCAAAAACCGCGTAAAACTGCTGCTGAACATGCTGGTAATCGCCGGCGGCGCCATTCCCAGGGGCGGCACGCTGACGGTTGATGCGGCCGATGGCGGCTATCGGGTTGTCGCGTCCGGCCTTAATGCGCGGCTCACCGCGGCGACTGCCGAGCTTATTGGCGGCGCGTCCGGCCATACGGTCGACGCGCATGCCATCCAGCCGGTTTATACCGGGATTTTGGCCCGCGACTGCGGATTGACCCTCACAGCCGCCCCCGAGGGCGAAACTGTGGTCATAACCGCACGTTAGACGGGCTTCTTCGCGGCGGCGCAGCGCCATTTATCCTGGTTATCCTTCGGTTTCTGCAACCGAAATTAAACCCTTTGGCAACACACTACGGCCGTCCGATCAGGCTGTCGCGCCTGGCGACGACAGCGCGCGCCGTGCGCGCGGGGGTTAGTGAAAACACGTTGTAGCTGCGCCGGCGGGGATCCGCGCCGGGGCCGACGAGGCGCGTTGTATGGACGAGTTGCTGCGGGATTTCTTGACCGAAACCGGCGAGAGTCTGGATCGCGTCGACGCCGAGCTCGTGCGTTTCGAGCAGGAGCCGAACAACAGCCAGATCCTGAGCAACATCTTTCGCCTGGTTCACACCATCAAGGGCACTTGCGGATTTCTCGCTCTGTCGCGGCTCGAGAGACTGACCCACGCCGCCGAAACGCTGATGGGAAGGTTCCGCGACGGCATGCCGGTCACCGCCGATGCCGTGACTCTCATTCTGTCGACGCTCGACCGCGTCAAATCGATCCTCGATGGCATCGAAACCTTGGAGCACGAGCCCGAGGGGGACGACAGCGATCTCATCGGGCGGCTTGGCGCTATGGCGCGTGGAGAGCAGGTTCCGCGCGCCGAGCAGATGCCGCCGCCGGCCGCAACGCCGGCGCGCGAAGCGACGCCTTCTCCCGACGACGAAGACATTAATTCGCCGGCGGCGGACGCCGCTGAAAAGCGTGCGGAAGCCCCGGAAAAAGCCCCCAGCGAGGCCGCCGACAAGCTTGCCAACCATTCCATCCGCGTCAGCGTCGACACGCTCGATTATCTGATGACGACGGTGTCGGAACTCGTGCTGACCCGCAATCAGCTTCTCGAAATCGTCCGGCGCCACGAGGATTCCGACTTCAAAGTGCCGCTGCAGCGGCTCTCCAACGTCACCGCCGAGCTGCAGGAAGGCGTGATGAAAACGCGCATGCAGCCGATCGGCAATGCATGGCAGAAACTGCCCCGCATCGTGCGCGACCTGTCGACGGAACTCGGCAAATCCATCGAACTCGATATGCAGGGGGCCGAGACCGAACTCGACCGGCAGGTGCTCGAGCTCGTCAAAGATCCGCTCACGCATCTGGTGCGCAACTGCGCCGATCACGGCATCGAGCGCCCGGCCGAACGCGTGGCAGCCGGCAAGCCGCAGCACGGTACAATCCGGCTTTCCGCCTGCCATCAGGGCGGCCACATCATCATCGAGATCGCTGACGACGGCCGCGGCCTCGACACCGCACGTATCAAGGCGAAGGCGCTCGATCTCGGGCTCGCGACCGAAGCCGATCTCGCGGCCAAGTCTGCAGCCGAAATCTGCAATTTTATTTTCACGCCCGGCTTCTCTACCGCCAGCGAAGTGACCAGCATTTCCGGCCGCGGCGTCGGCATGGACGTCGTGCGCAGCAACATCGAGCAGATCGGCGGCACCGTCGATCTGAAATCGACGCCCGGCAAGAGCGCCGCCTTCACCATCAAGATCCCGCTGACGCTTGCCATCGTCTCCGCGCTCATCGTCGAGGCGGGCGGCGAACGCTTCGCCGTTCCTCAGCTTTCGGTGCTCGAACTCGTGCGCGCCGGCGGCGGCGAGCATCGCATCGAGCGGATCAAGGACACACCGGTCTTGCGGCTGCGCAACACGTTGTTGCCGCTGCTCTACCTCAGGGAAATCCTGCGGCTGGGCGACGGCGGCCGCGACGACGGCTTTGTCGTGGTCACCCAGGTCGGCAACCAGATATTCGGCATTGTGGTCGACGGCGTGTTTCACACCGAAGAAATTGTCATCAAGCCGATGTCGTCGAAGTTGCGGCACATTCCGGTGTTTTCCGGGACCACCATCCTCGGCGACGGCTCGGTGATCATGATCCTCGATCCGAACGGGGTGGCGCAATCGCTCGGTCGCGCCGCGCAGGCGCAGGCCGAAGCCAATACGCGGAGCGAAGACGAAGATACCGCCAGCGAAGATACAGTGTCGCTTCTGGTATTCCGCGCCGGTTCGCAGCGGCCGAAGGCGGTGCCGCTGTCGCTGGTGACGCGGCTCGAGGAAATTGATTGCCAGCGCATCGAAATCTCCGATGGGCGGTGTCTCGTGCAATATCGCGAGCAATTGATGCCGCTGTTGCGCGTTGACGAGGAAACCGGCCTGAAGAAGGAAGGCTCGCAGCCGATCCTGGTGTTCTCCGATCACGGCCGCTCGATGGGGCTCGCGGTCGACGAGATCGTCGACATTGTCGAAGACAAACTGGATATCGAAGTCGTGGGCAATCGTCCAGGCGTGCTTGGCTACGCCGTCGTGAAGGGCAATACGACCGAGATCGTCGATGTCGGTCATTTCCTCCCGCAGGCCTTTGCCGACTGGTTCCGCCGTCGCGACAGCGCGGCCGGCCGGCGGCCGCGCAGTGTGCTCCTGGTCGACAACTCCGCGTTCTTCCGCGACATGCTGGCGCCGCTGATCAAGGCCGCCGGTTATCATGTCGTCGCCGTCGGCTCGGCCGCCGGCGCGCTCGAGGCGTTGCAGTCCAGCACGCAATTCGATCTCGTCGTCACCGATATCGAGATGCCGGATATGGACGGTTTCGCGCTGGCGGAGGCCATGCGCGGCATGCCGAATGTTTCGGAATTGCCGATCATTGCACTGTCCGCCATGGTCTCGAGCGAGACGATCGAGCGCGGTCGCGCGGTGGGCTTCCACGATTTCGTCGCCAAGTTCGATCGCCCCGGGCTGATCGCGGCGATCAAGGAACAAAGCGCCGACGTCAACGAGGCTGCGTGACCGCGATGAACGACAACGCCAAACTCAGCGAGTACGTCACTTTCACCGCCGCCGGCCAGCTGTTCGGGCTGCCGATCGGGCGGGTGCAGGATGTGTTCAAGCCGGCGCGGATCACCCGCGTGCCGCTCGCCGGGCCCGAGATCGCCGGCGTGCTCAATCTGCGCGGCCGCATCGTTACGGCGATCCATCTGAGCAACCGGCTCGATCTTGAATCGGCCGATTGCGACAATCCGCAAAAAAAGCCGCCGATGGCGATCGGCATCGAATGCGGGGCGGAATCGTTCGGTCTACTGGTCGATGCCGTGGGCGAAGTGCTCAAGCTGCCGGAGGCCGAGCTCGAGGCCAATCCGATCAATCTCGACCGCAAACTCGCACGCGTGTCGGACGGCGTATTCCGGCTCGACGGACATCTCCTCGTCGTGCTCGATGTTGACCGCGTACTCGACTTCAGCGCCGAGGCGGTGGCGGCATGATCATGCGTGGAATGGGTAGGACCGCAATGGAAGTCACAATAGCTTCGCCCGGTTTTCGGGGAGAGTGAGGACAAAATGAAGACGTGTTTGGTTGTCGACAACTCGAGCGTCATCCGCAAAGTGGCGCGCCGCATCCTCGAAGGGCTCGATTTCCAGATTTCGGAAGCCGAGAACGGCGAAGAAGCGATCGAGACCTGCAAGAACCAATTGCCGGATGCGATCCTGCTCGACTGGAACATGCCGAAAATGGACGGCTACGATTTCCTGCGGGTGCTGCGCCGGTTGCCCGGTGGCGACAAGCCCAAGGTGGTGTTCTGCACCACCGAGAACGACGTTGCCCACATTGCCCGCGCCCTGCATGCCGGCGCCAACGAATACATCATGAAACCGTTCGACAAGGACATTGTCGAAGCGAAGTTTCAGGAAGTCGGGCTCATCTGAGCTCGTATCCGTGTGAGCGGATTGCGTTGGTGAAATTCGAGTGTGGAAAGTCTCAGTAGCATGAGTAACGTTCTCGCGGCAGGGCATCCTGCGGCAAGTCTTTCCATGAATACGGCGCCGGCAACGGACAAGCCGGCCCGCGTCGTCGTCGTGGACGATGCTGTCGTCGTGCGCAGCCTGTTGGCACGCTGGATCGATGCCGAGCCGGATTTGCATGTCGTCGCCTCGCTGCCGACCGGGCGCGAGGCGGTCGCCTGGTTCGACAAGAACGACGCCGATGTCGTTTTGCTCGATATCGAGATGCCCGATCTCGACGGCATTTCGGCGCTGCCGCTGCTGCTGCAAAAGAAGCGTGACCTCGCCGTCATCATGGTTTCGACCTTCACGCGCCGCAGCGCCGAGATCAGCCTGCGCGCGCTCGCGCTCGGCGCCGCCGACTATATTCCGAAGCCCGAAAGCACGCGCGAAGTCACGACCTCGGTGTCGTTCCGCCGCGAGCTTTTGGATAAGGTTCGCGCGCTCGGCCATCGGCGCCGCCCCTCCGCGCGCGTCCAGGCTCCGGCTTTGGTGCCGCCGCCCGAGCCGGTTGCGGTGCCCCCCGAACCGCATCCCGCGCCGCGGATGCCTAAGAGCGCCGCGCCGGAACTCCTGCACGCTCACGACCAACCGTCGATCCAGTTGCGGCCGTTCGCGTTGACGCCGCCGCGCGCGTTGTTGATCGGCTCCTCGACCGGCGGTCCGCAGGCGCTCACGGCGCTGATCGAAAAGCTTCCACCCGCCATCGATCGGGCGCCGGTCCTGATCACCCAGCACATGCCGCCAACCTTCACGACCGTCATGGCCGAGCATCTGTCACGGGTCGGCGGCCGCGGCGCGCACGAGGCCGAGGACGGCGAGCCGGTCCTGGCCGGTGGCATTTATATCGCGCCGGGCGGCCGCCATATGCGCGTTGTCCGCGACGCCGACGGTGTACGGATCGCCATCGGCGACGACGAGCCGATCCATTTCTGCAAGCCCGCGGTCGATGCGCTGTTCAGCTCGGCGGCGGCGGTGTGGGGTCCTTCGAGTCTAGCGCTCGTCCTCACCGGAATGGGCGCGGACGGCACCCATGGCGCGGCCGACATTGTTGCGGCCGGCGGCAGCATCATTGCCCAGGACGAGGCAACGAGCGTGGTCTGGGGCATGCCGCGTTCGGTCGCTCAGGCCGGCCTGTGCGCGGCCGTTCTGCCGCTCGATCAGATCGCGCCCAAGGTCATTCGCCTGCTTTCGGGAGATCGCGCGTGACCCCGCACGATTACGATTTCCTGCGCAAATGTCTCAAGGACCGGTCCGGCCTCGTGCTGTCGGCCGAAAAACAATATCTGGTCGAGAGCCGGCTCCTTCCGGTCGCGCGCAAGGCCGGCGTCACGACGCTCGGCGAACTGGTCAGCAAGCTTCGCGGCGCGCACGATCCGGCGTTGATGACCGGCGTCGTCGAGGCGATGACGACCAACGAGACGTTCTTCTTCCGCGACAAGGTGCCGTTCGAGCATTTCCGCGCCACGATCATGCCGGCTTTGCTCGAGGCGCGGCGCGCGGCGCGCACCATTCGCATCTGGTGCGCGGCGGCCTCTACCGGCCAGGAGCCTTATTCGCTGGCGATGTATCTCAAAGAGATCGAGCGCGACATCCTGGGCTGGCGCATCGAAATGCTGGCGACCGATCTTTCCGGCGAAGTGCTGGAGAAGGCGCGGGCGGGCATTTATAGCCAGTTCGAGGTGCAGCGCGGCCTGCCGATTCAGCTTCTGGTCAAGCATTTCACGCGGTCGGGCGAGGTTTGGCAGATCGCGCCCGAGTTGCGCGCCATGGTGCGCTACCGGCAGCTCAATCTCCTGGCCGACTTCTCCAATCTCGGCACTTTCGACATCGTGTTTTGCCGCAACGTGTTGATCTATTTCGACGCTGAGACCAAGACCGACGTGCTCAACCGCATTGCCCGCGTCACCGCGTCCGACGGCTATCTCGTCCTTGGCGCCGCGGAGACGGTGGTCGGGCTGACCAATCGCTTCAAAATGGTGGCGGACCGGCGCGGGCTTTATGCGCCCAATCTCGATCCGCCGCGCCCTTCCATTCTCGACGGCGTCAGAACCGCGCCGCGCCTGGTCGCGATCCAAGGCGGCAGGTGAGGGCTTCGTCCGGAATGTTCGAGTATTGCCCAAACAAAAACCCCGGCCACTGGCCGGGGTTTTGAATTTCCAGTCTTGTGTGTAGCGTTAGGCCGGGATTTTGACCTCGTCCTCCGCGGGCTCGCGCAGCACGTAGCCACGGCCCCACACCGTTTCGATGTAGTTCTTGCCGTTGGAGGCATTGGCGAGCTTCTTGCGCAGCTTGCAGATGAAGACGTCGATGATCTTCAGCTCCGGCTCGTCCATGCCGCCATAGAGGTGATTGAGGAACATTTCCTTGGTCAGCGTCGTGCCTTTGCGCAGGCTCAAGAGTTCCAGCATCTGGTACTCCTTGCCGGTCAGGTGGACACGGGCGCCGTTGACCTCGACGGTCTTGGTATCGAGATTGACCACCAGATCACCGGTCTGGATGACCGATTGGGCATGTCCCTTGGAGCGGCGCACGATGGCGTG
This sequence comes from uncultured Alphaproteobacteria bacterium, assembly GCA_963746715.1. Classification (GTDB taxonomy): domain Bacteria; phylum Pseudomonadota; class Alphaproteobacteria; order Rhizobiales; family Xanthobacteraceae; genus BOG-931. The sequence continues at coordinate 19,085 of CAVVCW010000026.1, forward strand.
GATCCGCGCCACCAGCTCGTCCTTGTGGAAGGGCTTGGTCATATAGTCGTCGGCGCCGAAGCCGAGGCCCCTGACCTTGTCCTCGATGCCGGCAAGACCCGACAGGATCAGGATCGGCGTCTTGACCTTCGACACCCGAAGGCTGCGAAGCACTTCGAAGCCCGACATGTCCGGCAGGTTCAGATCGAGCAGGATGATGTCGTAATCATAGATCTTGCCGAGATCGATGCCCTCTTCGCCGAGATCTGTCGTGTAGACGTTGAAGCTCTCGGACTTGAGCATCAGCTCGATCGATTGCGCCGTGGCGCTATCGTCTTCAATTAGCAATACGCGCATGCCAGTCCCCTTCCTCGCCGCGCAGGCTCAAGGTCGGCGCCGCAGCGGCGGCCCCTGGAAAACGCCCTCTACAAACTGATTCGGGACACTAACGGCGCTATGGTTAACAAAACCTGATTCTCTCGCGCAAGCATCGAATAGGCAAATTCCGGCGAATCGCCTTAAGATATTGCGTGACAGTGAGTTTTTAGCCACGAGCGTGCTCATGTTCCAAATTAAGTTTCGGCGCTAACCGATTCATACGACTCACCCAATGCGGGAGAGCCTGCCTTGCCCCTAAGGACGACTGACCAATGATTAACGTCCCGGGTAAACAAGCGATTAATAAACCGGTGCGGGAAGTAACCATTCTTGCGCCCGAGGACCGAAATTTTTGGCGCTATGGCCGAAATGTCGGCCGGCCGGGCGTACGGGCCTGGCCATGAAGGCGCTTGCCGAACAGATTAATGAACTCGACGGTATCGATATCTACGGCCGCGTGGTCGGTGTTCGCGGCTTGATGGTCGAGGTGGCGGGGCCCCTTCATGCGATGTCGGTCGGCGCGCGCGTGGTGATCGAAACGCCGGGCAAGAATATTCCCTGCGAGGTGGTTGGCTTCTCCAACAACAATGCACTTTTGATGCCGTTTGCGCCACTCGAAGGCGTGCGGCGCGGCTGCCGGGCGCTGGTGACTTCGGTTGCCGGCGCGGTGCGACCTTCGGCCGGCTGGCTCGGCCGCGTCGTTAACGCGCTCGGCGAGCCGATCGACGGTAAGGGCGCGCTGCTGCTCGGACCGTCGCCCTATCCGTTCCGCAACACACCGCCGCCGGCACATGCGCGGCGACGGGTCGGCGGCCCGCTCGATCTCGGCGTACGGGCGCTCAATACGTTCATCACCTGCTGCCGCGGCCAGCGCATGGGCATCTTTTCCGGGTCCGGCGTCGGCAAATCCGTGCTGTTGTCGATGCTGGCGCGTTACGTCGCCGCCGACGTCACCGTGATCGGGCTGGTCGGCGAACGCGGCCGCGAAGTGCAAGAATTCCTCCAGGACGACCTCGGCGAAGCCGGCCTTACCCGCTCGGTCGTGGTGGTCTCGACCTCCGACGAGCCGGCGCTGATGCGCCGCCAGGCCGCGCATGTGACGCTCGCCATCGCCGAATATTTCCGCGACGAGGGTAAGGACGTGCTGGTGCTGATGGACTCGGTGACGCGCTTTGCCATGGCGCAGCGCGAGATCGGGCTTTCGGCCGGCGAGCCGCCCACTGCCAAGGGCTATACGCCGACCGTCTTCACCGAACTGCCGCGGCTTCTGGAACGGGCCGGGCCGGGCACGGAGCAGGGCACCATTACCGGCGTTTTCACGGTGCTCGTCGACGGCGACGACCATAACGAGCCGATCGCCGACGCCGTGCGCGGCATCCTGGACGGCCATATTGTCATGGAACGCGCCATTGCCGAGCGCGGGCGCTATCCGGCCATCAATGTGCTGAAATCGATCTCGCGGACCATGCCGCGGGCGGCCGACCCGGCTTACCTGCCGGCCTTGAGCAGGGCCCGTCAGGTCATGGCGACCTATGCGGATATGGAGGAACTCATCCGGCTCGGCGCCTACCGCACCGGAACCAGCGCCGATGTCGATGAGGCCATCCGGCTGCACAAGCCGATCGAGGACTTCCTGCGCCAAGGTAAGGAAGAAGCAACCAGCTTGGCCGAAGGATATCGCCGGTTAGCGCAAATTGTGGCGAGCGCGGAAACCGAACGCTAACGTTATGCGGAAACCGAACGCTAACGTTATCATGCCACGATCCGAGCCTTCGGGGGCATTGCGCCCGGTTTTGGCGGCGCAAAATCCTGGGTTTTAGGTCGCAAGGCTTCGGGGGAGTATGTAGTCGATGAAGTCCCGTGAGACGCTCATTCGCCTGAAGAAGTTTCAGGTCGACGAGAAGCGGCGCAAAGTGGCGCAGATCGAAACCATGATCGCCGAATTCGAGCGCATGGGCGGCGATCTCGAGCGCGAGATCAAGGTCGAGCAGGATCGCGCCGGAATTCACGATCCCGGCCATTTTGCCTATCCGACCTATGCCAAGGCGGCGATCTCGCGGCGTGAAAATCTCAAGCGTTCGGCCGACGAACTGCGTGTCCAGCTCGACGACGCGAAATCGGCGCTCGGCGAAGCTTTCGACGAACTGAAAAAGGTCGAATTGCTCGACGAGCGCGACCAGATGCGTGAGCGCGAGGCGGAAGAAGCCGCCGAGCAGGCCGAGCTTGATGGCATCGCGCTTCTGCGCATGCGCGGCACCGCGCCGGCCTAAGATCTAAAACTTCGACTGTTTGCCTACGGCCGAGCCCCTGTCCGGGGCTGTTTGCGCATGCGCGTTTCGATGACAGCGCGCGTGACTGCCTGACTTGTCTCAAAATGCGACGCTATTTCCATTGGTTGACAACGCGTTTCGCTCTCGACGAAAGGCGGCCTCAGCGGCGATAATCAGTTCCGGGGTCAGGCCCGGATTAAGGCCTTTGGGGCCAGCTCTACGATCGCTGGGGCAGTTATGTTGATGCAGACGGAACTCGTCTGGCTACTTGGCGCCGTCGCCAAAGGCGACGAGGCGGCATTCGAGCGCCTTTATGCCGCGACCCGCGCGAAACTTTATGGCGTCCTGCTCCGTATCTTGGGTCGACCCGCACTGGCCGACGAGGTCATGCAGGAGACCTATCTGAAGGTTTGGAAGATGGCCGACCAATTCGACCCGCAGGTCGCAAGCCCGATTACCTGGATGGTGGCGATCGCGCGCAACCGCGCCATCGATATCGCGCGCAAGCGCGGCGATCTGTCGATCGAGGACCAGCCCGAGGCGTTTGAGGTCGCGGCCGAGACGCCCCAGCCATTGGCGCGGCGCGAGATGACCGAAGAGCTCAAGCGGCTGTTGTCCTGCCTCGGCAAGCTCGATCCCGAGAAGCAGCGTATCGTGCTGCTCGCTTATTACAGCGGCTGGAGCCGCGATCAGCTGGCGCAAAAGCTCGATATTCCGGTCAATACGATCAAGACCTGGCTCCGCCGCAGTCTGCTCGAAATTCGCGAGTGTATGGGACCCAGATGATGACCGGGCCCAAAGAACAAAGAAAAGCGCGCTTGAGGTAAGGCTATGTACGACGACGACAGAGATGCGCTTGCCGCCGAATATGTTCTGGGGACGCTCTCCGCCGACGAGCGCGACCAGGCCGAAGCGCTGCTCGCCATCGACCCGGGTTTTGCCGAGATCGTGCGGGTGTGGGAGCGCCGGCTTGGCGAGCTCAATGTGATGGTCGAGGCGGTCGAGCCGCCGCCGGAGGTCTGGGACAAGATCAAGACCGAAACCGTGGGGCCCGATATCGCGGCGCCCGGACCGCGGCTGACGGCCGAGGAAGGGTTCTCATTCCCGCCGATCGAGGACGCAGCACCTGAGGCGGCCCATGAACCGACGGCCGAGCTGCAGCCGGAGGCTGCCGCCACCGAGCCGGTTGCGGAGGAGGGGACGCACGATCTCGAAGAGCTGGCTGCGCCGGCCGGCCTGGAGCCTTTGGAGCCCCTGGAGGACTTGTTGGGCGAACACCCGCCACAACAGCCGCAGGATTTGGACGAGCCGGTGCTGGCATCAAACCTATTGCCGTCTGAAGCGGGGTCCGCGCAAGCGCTGGTGCCGGATGAAAAGCCGGGCCAAGGCGATGAGCACGACTTTGAATCCGACTTGAAAGCGGTCGTACTGCAGGACCTGGGACGGACGCCGGGCAAAGAGAGCCGGCGAGCTCCCGCGCCCGAACCATCTGCGCCGCTCCTGCCGCCGCGGGGCGAGCGCAGCGCCGACGTTATCGTCCTTGCCCGCCGCGTGCGGCGCTGGCGGAAGTTTACGGTCGCGATGAGCGCAATCGCAGCGCTGCTTGCGCTTTATGTCGGGGTCTCGCAGTTCGCGCCGGGTCTCATTCCGATGAGCCGGCAGGGGCAGCCGACCGTCGCGGCGCAATTGGCCGCACCGTCACCGTCGCGCTTGGTCGCAGTCCTGCAGCAGGACCCGACGACGCCGGCCTTTCTGGTCTCGATCGATCCGGCGAGCCGCATGCTGACGGCGCGCCGGGTCTCAGCGGCGCCCGAGCCGGGCCGCAGTTACGAACTGTGGCTGATCTCGAACAAATACCCGGCGCCGCGCTCGCTCGGCGTGGTCGGCGCAAGCGAATTCACCGCGCGCCCGCTGCCGTCGGGGTTTGATGCCGATACCATCAAGACGGCGAGCTACGCCATCTCGCTCGAGCCTGAGGGCGGCTCGACGACCGGCGCACCGACTGGTCCGATCTTGTTCAAAGGGCAGGTGGTGGAGTCGCTGCCTGGATCCACAGGCTGATCACCGAAAACTTTGGCCCGCGTCAGACGCGGGCCATTCAACTTTCACGCCAGTAACCGAATACCAAAATGGCAAGCACGCGTTACCGCACGGTCGGGTTACCGAATCGTCGGCACTTGGCCGCTCATCGTTGTCGGTTCGCCGGCTTTGACCAGCGGCGCGGTGCCGAGATCAAGGCCGTTGCCGACATTGGCGAAAATGCCGACGACGGCGACCACGGTCGCACAGACAATGCCGATCACTACGATCTTCAAATGCGTTGCGCGGTCGGCGCTGTACATCGAATGGTTCATAGCCACCTCCCGTTTCTGCTCATTAGTCGCAGCAGTCGGGTAAAAGGGTTCACCTGAAAGGGTCGCTGGGCACGCAAAAATCAACCTGTCCCAGCCTGTTTAATTAAGGTGTGATGCCAGACACAAAAACGCGTCTTCACAGAACCTTGATCTGTTGTGACAACACTTGATCGGCGATCGGGTTCCCGAACGGCACACCGGAAATGAGCTGAAAAAGTCGAGCTGAAAGACATCAAACAAATTCGCACCGCAACATGCCTTCGAGAGGGGACACCGTGAATCAGATCGTATCGCAACGTGTCGTTGCCGAGCTCGCGCCGACCGGCGTTCTGCGCGCCGGCATCAATATGAGCAACATGCTGTTGGTGACGGGGCGGACCGAGTCGGGCGATCCTGCGGGCGTGTCGCCCGATATGGCCGCCGAAATCGCCCGGCGGCTCGGTGTCGCGGTGACTTATGTCAAATACGAAAAGCCGTCGGTATTGGCCGACGCCGCCGGCACCAATGCTTGGGATATCGGGCTCATCGGCGCCGAGCCGGCGCGGGCGGAAAAGATTGCTTTTACGGCGGCCTATTGCGAGATCGAGGCGACCTATCTGGTGCCGGAAAAATCGCCCTTCAAGAGCGCGGCCGAGGTCGACCAGACCGGCGTCCGCATCTCGGTCAAGCGTGGCACGGCCTACGATCTGTGGCTCGAACGCAATATCAAGCACGCCACCGTGCTGCGCTCGGACACCGCCGACGGGCCGCTCAATCAATTCGTCGCCGACAAGCTTGAGGCTATGGCGAGCCTGCGACCGGCATTGCTCGAGGACGTCAAAAAGGTACCAGGGACCAAAATCCTGCCCGGCAATTTCACTGCGGTGCAGCAGGCGATCGGCACCAACAAGAGCAACACGGCCGCCGCCGCGTTTCTTGCCGACTTTGTCGCGGAAGCTAAAAGATCGGGGCTCGTGGCGCGACTGATCGAAAAGCATCACGTCTCCGGTCTTTCGGTCGCGCCTTAGCACGCGATCCCGGAGCCGCGGCCGGCAAAACCGCTTAGATACTGCCGACTGTCTTCAGCCGCGCCCGCGGGTGGATCTCGGACTGCGCCAGCACCGTTGTCTGCGCGCGGAAGCGCTCGACGATGCCGCGCACGAAGGGGCGAATGGCGGGCGAGGTGACCAGAACCGGCGCCTCGCCTTCGCGCGCAGCCTGTTCGAATTTCTCCCGGACCATGTTGATGAATTCGGTGAGTTTCGACGGCTGCATGGCAAGACTGCGGTCGTCGCCCTGACCGACGATCAATTCGGCGAAGGCCTGCTCCCATTTCGCCGTTAGCGCGATGATCGGCAGCGTGCCGTCCAGCGTGAGGTGCTGGGCGCAGAGCTGGCGCGCAAGACGGGCGCGCACATGCTCGGCAAGCATCGTGGTGTTGCGCGTCGCCGCAAGCCCGTCGGCAATGCCTTCGAGGATGGTCGACAGATCGCGGATCGAGACGCGTTCGGCGAGCAGGATCTGCAGCACGCGCTGGATGCCGGAAACAGTGATCTGGCTGGGCACAATGTCCTTCATCAGCTCGCTCTGCTCTTTCGGCAGATCCTTGAGCAGTTTCTGCACCTCGCCATAGGACAGAAGCTCCGACATATTGACCTTGATCAGCTCTGTCAGATGCGTGGCGAGCACGGTCGCGGCGTCGACCACGGTGAGGCCTTTGACGGAGGCTTCCTCCTTCAGCGAGGCGTCGATCCAGGTCGCCGGCAGCCCGAAGGTCGGTTCGGTGGTGTGCGTGCCCGGCAGCGTCACCTGATTGCCGGTCGGGTCCATGACCATGAACTGGCCGTGCCAGACCTTGCCGCTGCCGGCCTCGACCTCCTTGATCTTGATGACATAGGTGTTGGCCTCGAGCTGCATATTGTCGAGGATGCGCACCGACGGCATCACGAAGCCCATTTCGATCGCCAGCGACCGGCGCAGCGCCTTGATTTGCTCGGTCAGGCGATCGGCGCCGTTGGGCGCATTGACCAGCGGCAGCAGGGCATAGCCGAGTTCGATCTTGAGCTCGTCCATCTTGAGCGATTGCGCGATCGGCTCCTCGGTCGGCGCTGCTTTGGCGTCTTCCACCTTTTTGGTCTCGGCGATGACGGCCCGCTTGCCGCGCCGGTCGATCACATAAGCGAGCGCCGCCGTGCCGCCGCCGAGCGCCAGGAATGGGATCATTGGGATGCCAGGCAGCAGCGCCATGACCAGCATGACGCCGCCCGACATGCCCAGCGCCTTGGGATAGCCGGAGAGCTGGCCGAACAGCGCCTTGTCGGCGGCGCCGCTGACGCCCGCCTTCGACACCAACAGGCCGGCAGCGGTCGAAACGATCAGCGCCGGTATCTGCGTCACCAGACCGTCGCCGACGGTGAGGAGGGTATAGGTGCGGCCGGCTTCGGCGAAGCTCAAGCCCTCCTGCACGATGCCGATGATCATGCCGCCGATGATATTGATCATGACGACGAGAAGCCCGGCAATGGCGTCACCACGGACGAATTTGGAAGCGCCGTCCATGGCGCCGAAGAAGCCGGATTCGTCTTCGAGATTCTTGCGCCGCTGCCGCGCCTGCTTGTCGTCGATCAGGCCGGCATTGAGGTCGGCGTCGATCGCCATCTGCTTGCCGGGCATGCCGTCCAAGTGGAAGCGCGCCGCGACCTCGGCGATACGGCCCGAGCCTTTGGTGATGACCACGAAATTCACGATCACCAGGATCGTGAACACGATGATGCCGATCACGAAATTGCCGCTCATCACGAAATTGCCGAACGCCTCGATGACGTGGCCGGCGGCGGCGGTGCCTTCATGGCCGTGCCCGAGGATAAGCCGCGTCGACGCCAGGTTCAGCGACAGCCGCAGCATGGTCGAGATCAGGAGCACGGTCGGAAACGCCGAGAATTCGAGCGGCGTCTGAATGAACAGCGACGTCATCAAGATCAGCACGGCAAACGTAATCGAGACGGCGAGCGCGAAGTCGAGGAGGATCGGCGGCAGCGGCAGAATGAGGATCACAAGGATCGTCAAGATGCCGAGCGCTAGCCCGATATCACCCCGCCGCAGCATCGTGCCGAGGTCGGCGAGCCGGGATAACGTGGTTTCCCCGCTCTCCGCCGTGGTTGTGTCACTCATATCGGTTGATCCGCCCCGTCTGCGGTCACGCGATCCAAAGCTGTGGGTTGCGGCAGAAATGCCGCTGGTGTGGAGAATTGGACCTGCACTTGCGTCCAAGGCTGGCCCCGAAGAGCAAGGTGGAAAGGATTACGCCATTGAGCTACGCCAAGCGGGCACGCCTCCTGTTACGCCTTCTGGGCAAAATCTGCCGGGTTTATGGTTACCGGACGGTTAACGGCGGCTAAATGCATGTGCGTTAGGCGCGCCGGAGCGACGAGGAGCAACGATGTTCGTGCGTGTTCGCGGCCGCGGCGCCGCTGCTTTCCGGGCTTTTGCCCTGATCGCGTCCGGTTTTCTCGTTTTTCTTGGTGCGCCGGCGGCCCTCGCCGACGGCATCGAGCCCGGCCTGTGGAAGATCACGGCGCAGACCAAAGGCGAAGGCATGGTCAGTCCGCCGCACGAATCGGCGAAATGCCTGACCGAGGACGAGACCAAGGATCTCGCCACTACGTTCTCGCCGATCCCGCGCATGATCAATTCGGAATGCGCCCCGATCGAACGCAAGCTCGACGGCGCCCGGCTCGACTGGCATCTCGTGTGCAAGGGCCAGCTCAATGTCGACCTGACCGGCGCGTTCAATTTCGACAGCGCGCATCATTACACCGCGACGGTGCACACTCAGGCCGCCATCGGCGGCCAAACCATGGACACCCTGGATATGCTGGAAGGGCAGTGGGTGTCGGCGGCCTGCCAGTAGCGTTGCAGCCGCGGGCGGACTAGGCGGCTTTTCGCAGCCGGTGTTAAAATCGTAGGCGACGCGTTATTTTGCCGTGTCGTTAAAGAGCAGAACCGGATCGGTCATGCCATCATCGCCACGCCTTGCGCATTCGCACGCAGTCGACGAGTGGACGCATAATCACGCCTTTCTCGGCGCGCATCACACCGCGCATGAGCGCCGGACCTGGGGTGTCGTCGCGCTCACGGCGTCCATGATGGTCGCCGAAATCGTGGGCGGCACGCTGTTCGGCTCCATCGCACTTGTCGCCGACGGTTGGCATATGGGCACCCATGTCGTGGCGCTGGCCATTGCGGGCTCAGCTTATCTCCTGGCCCGCCGCCACGCCGATAATAAGCGCTTCTCGCTTGGCACCGGCAAGTTCGGCGAGCTTGCCGCGTTCTCGAGCGCCATCATTCTGGGAATGATTGCGCTGGGCATCGCTTACGAATCGGTCATTCGGTTGACCAGCCCTGTCGTTATTCATTTTCGCGAAGCCATCCCGATCGCCGCGCTCGGCCTCTGCGTCAATATCGCGAGCGCCTGGCTATTGCGCGACGAGCACGACCACGTGCATGGACATGCGCATGGTCATGGCCACAGCGGCGCCCATGCGCATCATGATGCGGATCACGATCATGACCGCACGCACGATCATGATCACGGACACGACCATGCGGGCCGAGGCGCTGGCGGCCACGACACCAATCTGCGCGCCGCTTATGTCCATGTCCTGGCCGATGCGCTGATGTCGATTCTGACGATTGCCGGCTTAAGTATCGCCTGGAAGCTCGGCTGGAATTTCATCGATCCGCTGGTCGGGCTGGTCGGCTCGGCAGTGATCGCGAGCTGGGCGGTGACCCTCCTTCGCGCGGCGGGCAGCGTGCTGCTCGATGCCGTACCCGATCCCGGTCTGACGCAGCGAATTCGCTCGCGCATCGAAGTCGACGGCGACCGGCTCTGCGATCTCCATGTCTGGCAAGTCGGACCGGGGCATATCGCGGTGATGGCGTCCGTGGTTTCGCAAACGCCGCAACCGCCGGCGGTCTATAAGCAGCGTCTCGAAGGCCTCGCCGGCGTCTGCCACGTTACCGTCGAAGTCAATGCCGGCGCATGTTGAGATGCTGAAATCGTCTTTGGCTCGGTCTGTCGCACTGGTAGCGGCCTTCGGCGCGCAGACGGCGATTGCCCAGGACGCCATCGTGCAGGAGCGGCCGGCGGCGTTCGTCGATGCTGCGACCGTCGTGCCCGGGCTGATTCCGGAAATGCGCTACGCGACCGCGCACAATTTCACCGGACGCCCGATCGACGGCTATGAGGCGCGGCACTGCCTCCTCGCCAAGGAGGCCGCAAGCGCGCTCGCCGCCGTGGCGCGCGATCTCGCGCCGCAGGGACTTTTCATCAAGGCGTTCGACTGCTACCGGCCGACGCGGGCGGTGGAGAATTTCATCCGCTGGGCGCGCGATTTCAACGATCAGGTGGCGCGGGCCGAGTTCTATCCGAATGTCGACAAGCGCACCCTGTTCCGCGACGGCTATATCGCCTCGCATTCCGGGCATTCGCGCGGCTCGACCATCGATATGACGCTGGCGCGCGCCGACGGCGCCGAGCTCGACATGGGCACGCATTTCGATTTTTTCAGCGCGCGGTCGTGGACCGCCGATGCGAGCATCAGCCCCGAACAGCACGCCAACCGCATGCTCCTGGTCGCGGCGATGCGCCGGCACGGCTTTCGCAACTACGACAAGGAATGGTGGCACTTCACGCTGACGCCGGAGCCGTTCCCCGACACTTATTTCAATTTTCCGGTGCGGTGAGGGGCTTCGCCGGTCGCGTTCAGATCAGCGCCGTCACCGTCAGATAGGCGCCGAGCAGCGCGAGCCCGATCAGGAACCAGCGACGAAAAGTTTCCGGCGACAAGCGCAGCCGCAGCTCCTGTCCGGCCCACATGCCTAAACCTGCCATCGCCAATACGCCGAGCGTCGGGCCAGCGAGCGTGATCTTGAGCGCGCCGGCCAGCGCGAGATTGACCGACAGCGCCACTGTCCCGACCGTGAATGTCAGACCGAGCGCCTGGACAAGATCCTCCTTCTCGAAGCCGATTGCCTGCAGATAGGGCACGGATGGGATCATGAACACGCCGGTCGCGGCGGTGACAATGCCGGTCACGGCGCCGATGATCGGCCCGAGCCAGGGTTCGTGCGCCTTCTGCACCCTGACGTGGAGCGAAGCCAAAGCCGTCAGCGCGTAAACCAGAAGCGTTACACCTAGTAACAAGGTGCCGTAGCGCGAATGCGATCCCGTCATCAATCCGGCGCCGGCCCAAACTCCAAGACACAGCGTGGCCATCATCGGCCAAAGGCGAACAACGATTGGCCGGAGCGACGGGCCGGCCACCAGTTGCCAGATATTGGTGACGAATGTCGGCAATACGACGAGAGCCGCGGCCTGTAAGGGCGTCATGACGATGGCGAGCAATCCCATCGAGACCGTCGGCAGCCCAAGCCCGGTGGCGCCCTTGACTACGCCCGCAAGCACGAACACCAAAGCGATATAGATCGTCAGTCCGTTGAGCATGGCGCGACATAACAGGCACGCGCGCGATTACGCAATTCGGCGCTGACGTAGCATGCCTTCGAGCGAGACGGAGGGAACCGGTCCGGCCGGGCTAGCTTTTTCTTTTGCGCATGATCTTTTCCGAAAACCGGTTTCCACTTTTCGGAATCATGCCCTAAAGCCCGAGATAGAACTTCTTGATCAGATCGTTGTTGTTGAGCTCGTCGGCCGAGCGGCCTTCGAAGGCGATCTTGCCGTGAACGATGACATAGCCGCGGTCGGCGATGCGGATCGCCTGGGTGAAGTTCTGCTCCGCCATCAACACGGTGAGCGAATAGCGCTGCTTCATCTCGTTGATGGCGTCGATGGTCCGGCTGACCAGGATCGGCGCCAGCCCGACCGAAGGTTCGTCGACCAGGAGGATTTTCGGCGCCAGCATCACCGCGCGGCCGAGCGCCAGCATCTGCTGTTCGCCGCCCGACATGCTGCCGGCAAGCTGCTTGCGCCGCTCGGCAAGCCGCGGAAAGGTCTCGTAACAGACGGCAAGGTTGCGCGCGAGCTCGCGGCGCGCGGTCTGACGGAACGCGCCGAGCAGGAGATTCTCTTCCACCGTGAGCAGGGGAAACAGCCTTCGGCCTTCCGGTACCAGTGCGATGCCGAGGTCGACAATCTCCTCGGTGGTGCGGCCGACCAGGTTGTAATTGATGCCGTCGATTTCGGCGACGATCGAGCCGATATTGGGCCGCACGATGCCCATGATGCATTTCATCAAGGTCGATTTGCCGTTGCCGTTGGTGCCAAGCAGCGCCACGGTCTCGCCGCCCGGGACCTTGAGCGAGACATCGTCGATCACGCGTACCGCGCCATAGGCGGCGTGAATGCCGGATATGGTCAGGCTATTGGCCAAGATAGGCTCGCTCCACTTCCGGATCGCGCATGACGTCTTCGGGCTTGCCGTCGGCGATCTTCTTGCCCGACACCAGCACGACAAGACGGCGGGAAAAGCTCATCACCGCGCTCATGATGTGTTCGATCAGGATCACGGTGACACCCTGATCGTTCAAGCGCACCAGGAGCGTCAAAATGTCATCGACCTCCGAATGCGTCAGTCCCGCCATCGCCTCGTCGGCGATCAGGAGCTTCGGTTCCGCCGCCATGGCGCGGGCAAGCTCGAGCTTGCGCATTTCCACCTGGGTGAGATCACGCGGCATGTGTAGCGCTTTGGCTTCGAGGCCGACTTCGTGCAACAGGGTCGCGCAGCGATCTTCGATCGAACGCTGCGACAGATGAGTGCCGCGCGCGCCGACGGTGTAAAGGAGCGGAATGCGGATATTGTCGGCGAGGGTCATGCTGACGAAAGGCCGCGGCAGCTGAAAGCTCCGCGCTACGCCGAGATGGGTGCGCCGGTGCGCGTCTAGTCCGTCAAGCTTGCGGCCGTCGAATTCGACGGTGCCTTGCTCGTTGTGCAAGGTGCCGCAGATGCAATTGACCAGCGTCGATTTGCCCGAGCCGTTCGGTCCGATCAGGCCCAGCCGTTCGCCGGCGGGAATCGACAGCGAAATCTTGTCCAGCGCCACAAAGCCGCCGAACCGCTTGCTGAGATTGTCGATCTCGAGAAGCGTGCTCATGACGCCGTCCTCATGCCGCCACTCTCATGGCACGGGTTCTCATGGCACGGTCTCCGGCGACTGCGTCTCGACATGGCGTCGGCCGACGAATTCAGCGGGCTTGCGCCGCAGATAAGTCTGGACGAGACCGACAATGCCGTTCGGCGCGACAATGACGAAGCCGACCAGGAGAAGGCCGACAATCAACAGATTGACCGCCGACGAAATGGTGACGGTGGCGATCTGCTGCAGCGAGCCGAGCAGGATGGCGCCGACCAGCGGCCCGATCCAGCTCGTCGTGCCGCCGATCAGCGGCATGGCGATCGAATTGACGGCGTAGTCGAGTCCGAAGGTCGAGGCCGGCTGCAGGTAGCCGATGTAATAGGGGAACGGCGCGCCGGCCATGCCCATCAGGGCGCCGGAAATCGTCGTGGCGATGAGCTTCAATTTCAGCGTCGGCACGCCGGATGCCTCGGCTGCCAATTCGTCGTCGCGGATGGTGGCGAAGCCGTAGCCGAGCCGGGAATGCTCGATCAGCCGCGCGATGGTGATGGCGGCCACCGCCAACAGCAGCATCAACAAGAACAGATATCTGATGTATGGGCCGAACGGCGCGATTTCCTCGGGGCGCACGATATAGGCGCCGCGCGAGCCGCCGACAAAATCCCAATTGACGATCAGCGTCTGCAGCACCACGGCGAGCGCGAGCGTGGCGATGGCGAAGAAGGCGCCGCGTAACCGCAGCGTCAGGTAGCCCATGCCGAGGCCGACCAGGCCGGACACCGCGCCGCCGATCAGGATCATAACCGGCATCGGCATCCGGTAGGCGAATTCGTTCTCGGTAATGAACTTGTAAATGGCGACCGTCGAATAGGCGCCGAGCGCGAAAAATGCCGCCGAGCCGAAGTTCACGTAGCCGCAATAGCCGCCGAGAATGTTCCAGGCCGTCGACAGCACGACATATTGCAGGACGACGTAGCCCGCGAAAAACACATAATCGTTGCCGGAAGCGAGCGCGAGGCCGAACACGACGGCTGCGATGCCAAGCCACATGAGGAAGAAGAGCGGCGTGCGCACGGGTCAGCGTCCCAACAGGCCGGCCGGCCGTACCGCCAGCGTCAGCAGCAAAAATCCAAACGACACCGCCGGCGCCCAGGACGGGCCGTAGAATGTCGCGGTGAGGCTCTCGACGATGCCGATCAGCATCGCGGCGATCACCGTCCCCGGCAGGCTGCCCATGCCGCCAAGCACGCAGATCGCAAAGACACGGCCGATATATTCGCGGCCGACCGACGGCTCGACCGGCTGGATGATGATGAGAAAAGCGCCGGCCAGCGACGCCGTCGCGATCGAAATGCCGAAGGCGATGCGCTTGATGCGGACCGGATCCACGGCCATGAGGCGAAGCGCCAGCTGATCCTGCGCCACCGCCATGATGGCGCGGCCGATAAAGGTGCGCGTCAGGATCAGCTGCAGCACGGTGATAAGAAGGAGCGACACCAGGCACGGAACCAGAATGCGCAACGGCACGTCGATCATGCCGAGATGCAGGGTCGGGCCGATATAGCGCGCATCGACATAGCGGTAATCGACGCCGAAATAGAGCACCAGCGTCACTTCGGTGATGAACAGAAGGCCGAAAAAGAAGGCAAGCCCGCGCAGCGATTCCTGGCCGCGTTTCTCGAACGCGACGTAATAGATCTGATAGATGACGGCGCCGAGCACATAGAAGAGCGGGATCGCGATGATCGCGGCAACGATCGGATCGATGCCGAACGTCGCATTGGCGATATAGGCGACGTAGGAGCCGAGAATGATGAAGGCGGGGTGGGCGATGTTGACGATGTCGAGGATGCCGAACGACAGCGAAACGCCCGCCGTCACCGCGGCATAAAATCCGCCGATCAGGATGCCCGACACAATGGCATTGATGAGAAGATCGAACGAAAAAATCATTACTCAGCTACTGAGCCGAGCGCATCCGCTCAGGCTTTCCCCCTCTGGTCATATTTTCTTCTTGTTATCGCCCGCGAGTACGGACAATAGCAACCTTATTGGGCCTGTGGCCGTTTTGGGTCATCCGTCTCCATCGAGACTTCCCCCGTGACCCAGATGCCCCGCTGCTGCGGGGCTTCCTCGTTAGCCTATATCACGCCGCGGCGCGAACCTTGTCCGGAATGGCGAGCGGCTTATTGGCGCTGTTGAGAAACTCGATGGTCATGAAGACCATTTCTTTGTCGCCGAGATTTTCCAGGTCATGGACCTTGAACTCGCCGGGGCCATAGGTCTCGTGGCGAGTCTCGCCGGGCACGTAGCTGTATTCGACGGTGGTGCCGTCATGGATATGCTGGCGCCCGCGTCCGCCGGAGACCGCGGTCCAGAAATAATCAAGCACGTGGCGGTGAAAGCCGATGCGCTCGCCGGGCGCGAGCCGGATGATCCAGACCCGGACCTTCTCGTTTTCCGACAGCAAGGTCGAGCCGACGCAGCCGTTCGGGTTCTGCCGCTCGCGCTCGAATTCCGCGGCGATGGCCGGCGGCCAAGCCGACTTGTCGGCGTGGTCGCTGGTTTTATCCAACATGGTCAGGGCCATTATTTCCTCCGCAAAGATAGCTTTCCGCCAAGGATTCTGAACACACTATAGAAAACCTTTCCGGCTTAGGAAATAGTCGCAAAAGCCGGGAAACAAAGGGAAACCTGGATGGCGAGGACACGCCGGGCGCTTGTCATCGGCGGCTCGATGAGCGGCCTTTTGACCGCCATCATGCTGACGCGGCGAGGATGGGACGTCGACGTTTTCGAGCGCGCCGAGGAGGAACTGTCCGGCCGCGGCGCTGGCATCGTCGCCCAGCCGGAACTGATCGCGCGGCTTGAGGCGCTCGGCATCGATACCGCCGACCTTGGCGTCGCCATTACGACACGAAAGATCTTTGACCGCGACGGCCACGTCAACGCAGCCAGAACTTGCCCGCAAATTCTAACCGCCTGGGAGCGGGTTTATCGCTTGCTGCGTTCCTCGTTTCCGCCGCAGCGGTATCATTGTGGGCGGGGGCTGAAAGCCTTCGTGCAAGATTCGGACGGGGTCGTTGCCCACTTCAACGATGGTCAGTCGTTGCAAGCCGACGTGCTGATCGGCGCCGACGGTTTGCGCTCGACGGTGCGGCAACAATGCCTGCCTAAAATTGCGCCACTCTATGCCGGTTATGTCGCGTGGCGCGCACTCTTGTCGGAGCGCGACTTCCCGCCCGCGATCCATCGCGAATTATTCATGCTGATGACGTTTTGCCTGCCGCCCGGCGAGCAATGTCTCGGCTATCCGGTGGCGGGGCCGGATAACGAGCTGCGCGAGGGCCAACGCCGCTACAACGTCGTCTGGTACCGGCCCGCAGACGAGCACAGCGAATTGCCGCGGCTTCTCACCGACAAGAACGGCGTGGCGCATTCGATCTCCATTCCGCCGCCGCTTATTCGCGCCGAGCCGATCGCCGCCATGCGGGCAGCGGCGGAGCGGCTCTTGGCGCCGCAAGTGCGCGAAATCATCCGCCTGATCGCGGAGCCGATCCTGCAGCCGATCTACGATCTCGAAAGCCCGCATCTCGCGTTCGGACGTGTCGCCATCGTCGGCGATGCGGCCTTCGTGGCGCGGCCGCATGTCGGAGCAGGCGTGTCGAAGGCATCGGACGATGCCGCCGCGCTCGCAGCAGCGCTCGACGATAACGATATCGAAAGCGCGTTGCGCCGCTTCGAGGCGGCGCGTTTGCCCGATAACCGAAGGATCATCGACCGCGCGCGCCACCTCGGCGCCTATCTGCAAGCGACGCAGACAGCCGAAGAGCGCACCCGCTCGGCGCGGCACAGCATTCCCGAGGCTGTGCTTGCCGAGACCGCGATGATTGATTTTCTACATGCCTAGAGCATGATCCGGAAAAGCGAAAACCGGTTTTCCGAAAAGATCATGCGCAATCAAAAGTCAGCCTAGTTTTGCGTCGAGCGTGATCTGCGCGTTGAGCACCTTCGATACCGGGCAATTTTTCTCGGCGTCGCCGGCAAGCTTCTTGAACGTTGCTTCGTCGAGATTGGGCACCGTGGCGCGCAATGTCAGCGCCGATTTGGTGATGCGAAAGCCCTGGCCCTCCGGATCGAGGCTGACGGCGGCTTCGGTAGTGAGCTCGGTCGGCGTGAAGCCCGCGCCCTGCAATTGGAACGCCAGCGCCATGGTGAAGCAGCCGGCATGGGCGGCGGCGATCAGTTCCTCGGGATTGGTGCCTTTTTCGTTCTCGAAGCGGGTCTTGAAGGAATAGGGCGTTTTGTCGAGCACGCCGGAATCGGTTGTGAGGTCGCCGTCGCCGGCGCGGCCGGTGCCGCGCCAAACCGCTTTGGCTTTGCGGATCATTGAAGTCTCCTGTGCTGAAATGGTTTTTGCCGGCCGCCGGGAAGCGTTCGCGGCAGGCATGCTTACTCTATGGTCGCCGCGTGCTGTTTGTCAGCGGCTTGCGCGAGCCTTTCGAGCAAAGGATCGTGAACGATCGTCTTATCGCGATAGAGTCCGGGATTTTGGTGGGCGCGTCTGCCGTCAACAAAATTTAAAGATAGCCGGCGCCGGCACCGGAAGCGAACTTTGCCGGCTCGCCCTCCCAGACGATGCGGGCGTGTTCGAGCACATAGACGCGGTCGGCATGCGGCAGCGCGAAGGTGACGTTCTGCTCGCCGAGCAGCACGGTAATATCGGTGGTTTGCCGCAATTTCTCGAGCGCCTTGGAAATCTGCTCAAGGATGACAGGTGCGAGACCGAGCGTGGGCTCGTCGAGGATCAGCAGTTTCGGTTTCATCATCAGCGCGCGCGCGATGGTGAGCATCTGCTGCTCGCCGCCGGACAGCGTGCCGGCTGCCTGCTTCTGGCGCTCGTTGAGAATCGGGAACAGTTCGAACAGCCATGCGATCTGCGCGGCGCTTTCGGCGGGCGGCAGATGCTGGCCGCCGAGGTCGAGATTTTCCCGCACTGTCATGTCGACGAACAGTTCGCGGCCTTCCGGGCATTGCACGACGCCGTTGCGGGCGATCGTCGCCGCGGTCCGGCCGCGCAGCGGCGTGCCTTCGCGCCGGATATCGCCTGAATAGGGCAACAGGCCGGAAATGGCGTTGAACAGCGTCGTCTTGCCGGCGCCGTTCAATCCGACGACGGAAACGAATTCGCCGGCATGGACGTGGATCGAGACTTTCTCCAGCGCCTGCGCCTTGCCGTAGAACACGCTGACATTGTCGACTTCGAGAAACGGCGTGGTGCGGTCGCGAAACGAAGATTCCGGCCGCGCCGCGATTTCCATGCTGCCGCCGAGATAGACACGGCGGACGGTTTCGTCGCGCATGACCTCTTCGGCGCTGCCTTCCGCGATTCGTTCGCCGACATACATGGCCAGCACCCGGTCGACGAGGCGTGAGACGCTTTTCACATTGTGGTCGACCAAAAGCACGGCACGGCCGTCATCGCGCAACTCGCAGATGAGGTCCGAGAAGGCTTCCGTCTCGGTCGACGTGAGCCCGGCAAACGGCTCGTCGATCAGAAGCACTTTGGGATCGCGCGCGATCGCTTTCGCGATTTCGATCTTGCGCAGATCGGCGAACGGCAAGGTGGCCGGTCGGCGGTCGAGCACGTGGCCGAGGCCGACGCGCGCGGCGATGGCGCGCGCATGCTCGTCGACATGGGGGTCGGCAAACAGGCGCGTGAGCTTGTCGGGGAGGAGCGCGAGCTTGATATTCTCGAGCACGGTCTGGCGGTGCAGCGGGCGAGAATGCTGGAACACGATGCCGGCGCCCATGCGCGCGATCTTGTGCGACGGCCAGCCGGCCACCTCGACGCCGCTGATACGCACCGAGCCGGCATTGGGACGTTCGATGCCCATGATCAGCTTCATCACGGTGGATTTGCCGGAGCCGTTGGGGCCGATCAGGCCGAGAATTTTCCCGGCCTGAACGCTGAGCGCCATGTCCTTGACGGCGACAAGCCCGCCGAAGCGCTTGGTGAGGCCCGAGACTTCAAGATGCGCCTTGAGATGCGCGCCGTCTGCGGTGCTCACATTGTTCACGATGGCTCCTTGCTGCGCGTCAGCAGGCCGAAAAAGCCGCTCGGGAACAACAGCACGACGACGAGCGCCATGGCGAAAACGACAAAGTTCGAAAGATCGCCGAGCGGCCGCAGCGCCTCGCTCATGGCGATGAGAAAGACCGCGCCGAGCACGGCGCCGAGAATGGTGCGCCTGCCGCCGAGCACGGCGGAAATGATGATCTGCACGCCGACGGTGATGTCGACTAAGGTGCCAACCGAGGCGGAGCCGAGATAAAACACCAGCATTGCGCCGGCGAGGCCGGAGAAGAAGGCACTGATGATGAAAGCGGCGAGCTTGTGCTTGGTGACGTTGAAGCCGAGCGCGCCGGCCTGCACGGCATCCTGGCCGCTCGCCTGCAGGATCAGACCGACGGGAGAGCGCGATAGCGCGAACAGGATCGCGCCGCTCACGGCCATGAACCAGAGTGCGATCTGGTAATTCTTGGCATCGCTGATGGTGATGACATCGGGCACCGTGAGCCCGATTTCGCCGCCGGTCAGGCTCGCATCGACGACGATGAAGTTCTGCAGCATCAAGACTGCGACCAGCGTCGTCAGGCCGAAATAGGGCCCGCGTACGCGCAACGCCGGCAGCGCGAGCACCACGCCGCCGGCGACGGCTGCAAGCGCGCCGGCGGCGACGCAGACCCAGATCGGCGGCTGATAAAGATTGTCGAGGATGCCCGCAGTATATGCGCCGGTCCCGATCAGGAAGGTCGGGCCGAAATTCACCTCGCCGGCGAAGCCGAAGAGCAGATCCCAAGCCATCGCGAAGACACCGAAATAGTAAGCGATAGTGAGGAGGCCAAGAATGTAACCCGAAGCGCGCAGCGGCAAGAGCGAGAGCAGCACCACTACGCCGAACGCGATCAGAAGGATGCGCGTGGTGGAGAGCGAGCCCATCTAGCGCCGTCCCAACAAGCCGCGCGGCCTGACATACATCACCGCGACGAGGAGGAGCAGCGCCGGAATGGTGCGATAGGCCGGCGAGATCAAATAAGCGGTGATGGTCTCGAGATAGCCGACGACATAAGCGGCGATCAAAGCGCCGGAGACACTGCCGAGCCCGCCGAGCACGACGATCGAGAATGCGCTCGCGGTCAGCGGTCCGACGCTATAGGACGATACGCCCAGGAACATGCCGAGCAGAACGCCGGCGATGCCGACCAGCACGCCGTAAATCGCCCAGACGACGATATAGACTTGCGACAGTTCGATGCCGAGCAAGGTCACGCCGCGCGGATTCATCGAGGCGGCAAGCACGGCCTTGCCGGCGCGGGTGCGGTTCACCAGGAGCCATAGCACCCCGATGGCGAGCCAGCACACCACCGCGGTGAAGATCTCGTTCTGCGGCGTGCGCACGCCGACGATGGAGACGACGCCGTTGACAATCGGCGCTACGGTCTTGGCATTGTTGGTGTAGAGATAAGCGATCAGCTCCTGGATCATGATGCCCCAGAGCAGCGTCGTGGTGAGGATGAAGATCTCCTTCTCTTCCTCGCGGATTTTGCGTGTCTGCTGCAGCGGCCGCACGATAATGAAATAGGTCAGCATCGTCGCGACAAAGCCGACGGTGACGCCGAGCGTTGCGCCGGCATAGGGTCCAACATGCAGATCGTTGCCGGCCGCCCAGGCCGCGACGACGGCCGCTACCATCAGCGCGCCGTGCGACAGATTAAGAACGCCGGAGACGCCGAAAATCAGCGCAAAGCCCGTGGCGCCGAGCGCATAGAGAGAACTGATCGCAAAGCCGTCGACCAGGATTTGCCAGAACAGCATCGTTCAGACCACGCTCACGCGCTCACGCTCTAACTAAAGCCTGAAGTCCCCATCAAACGTCTCCCCGCCCGCAAGTGCGGACGGGGAGGGAGTGAGATTAAGATCCCGCTCGTCAGTTCGCCGAGCCGACTTTGATGAATTTCGGGAATCTCAGCTTGCCGTTGGCGACTTTGGCCGGCCACAGATTGACCTGCTTACCGTCCTGCCATTGCAGCATGAGGCCGGTGATCGTGTCGGGGCCGACTTTCAGTGCGTGCGGATTGGGCGAGTCCTTGCCGTTGAACTGGACGCGACCGATGGTGCCGACATAGTCGGTCTTTTCCAGCGCATCGACCAGCTTGTCCGGATCGGTCGATCCGCCGGCGCGCTGGATCGCCTCCGCGATGTAATAGACCTCGTCATAAGCGGTGTAGCCGCAATAGGACGGGAAGTTGCCGTACTTCGCCTTGAAGGCGTTCGCGAACGGCAAGGTTTTCGGTGTTACCGCGACATCCGGTCCCGAGACGCCCTGATAGAGCACGCCTTCGGTCGCGCCGTTGGTGTCGTTCCAGAAGCTCGAATTGGTCGCCTGCGAGGCGACGCCGAGCATCGGGATCGGCACTTCCTGCTGCTTCCATTGCACCGTCGGCTGCACGCCGACATGTGAAATGCCGGTGATCATCACGTCGGGCTTCTCGCTCTCGATCTTGTTGAAGATCGGCGTGAAGTCGGTCGTGTCGGGCGAGAAACGGACATGGTCAAGCACTTTGAGCCCGGCGTCCGGCAGACATTTCACGTATTCGGCGTCGAGCGGCGTGGTCCAGGCGGCGTCTTCGCTGGCGACGACGGCGCTCTTCATGTGCAGGTCGGTCACCAGCAGGTCCTTGGCCGCGGCGCAGACCTGCAAGGCCAGATTGGTCGAGGTCAGATAGCCGTGGAACGTGTATTTGAGATTGGCGTAGTCCTTGGCGATGTTTTGCGTAATCACGTCGGAGGCGGCTCCCGGCGTCACCATCACCGTCTTCAGGCGACCGGTCCAGGGCTCGAGCGCCAGCACGACTTCGCTGATATAGCTGGCAATCACCGCATTGACGTGATCCTCGGTCGCGGCGCGCTGGAACGCACGCACGGACTCGGCGGCGGAGGAGTGGTTGTCGTAAGTGATGATCTCGATCTTGCGACCGTTGATGCCGCCCTTGGCGTTGATCTCGTCGGCGGCAAGCTGGGCAGCTTGCGGGATCGACGAGCCGGCAACGGCCTGCGCTTCGGCGATGACGCCGATCTTGATGGAATCTTCGGCCTGTGCCGAACCGTGTGTCGCGATGCTGAGCGCCGCGATCGCAGCGCCGGCCGTCAGCACTGCGCGCAGACGTTTGGACGCAGTGCTCCTCCGTGAATTTCTCATTGGTTGACTCTCCCTGGAATTGCCGTCTTTTGCGTGAAAACGACGGCTTATCGGCAAGTCTATCCCAACGCCCCCGGACGGCAAGCCGGTTTTCTTTAGACTAAAGGCGTGCGGCGATTCGCGTTAACCGCCATTTGTTTGCAGCAATTCGTCGATCAGGCGGCGCACATCCGCGGGCAGGAACGGCATTTCCAGGAGCGACCATTCGACGTCCGCGAGAAAGCGTTCGGAGGCCTGGCCCAGAGTGTCGCCGGTGACAAAGGCGGTGAGCTTGAAGCGCTCGTCGTACGCGTGACCCGAGGCAACGCGCGGCCGCCTTACCTAAACGTGCTGCCCGCCGTTGATGTGGATCTCGGCGCCGTTGACGTAGGAGGACGTGTCCGTGCACAGCACGTAGATGATCTTGGCCACTTCGTCCGGGGTGCCGAGCCGGTGCATCGGAATATTCTCGACGATCTTTTCCGTGCCCGGCGACAGCATCGCGGTGTCGATCTCGCCGGGCGCGATGGCATTGACGCGGACGCCGAGCGCGCCGAAGTCGGCGGCCATCTCGCGGGTCAGCGCCGCCAGCGCCGCCTTTGAGGTGCCATAAGCGGAGCCGGCGAATGGATGCACGTGCGAGCCGGCGATCGAGGTGACATTGACCACCGAGCCTTTGGCCGCTTTCAGCTCGTCAAGCAGACCGCGCGCCAGCATGATCGGCGCAAAGAAGTTGACCTGAAAGACGTGATGCCAGTCCTCGCGCGAGGTTTCGATCGACGACAGCCGTTTGCCGCCCGCGGCCTTGGGCGAGATCGCCGCATTGTTGACGAGAGCGTGCAATTCGCCGTGCAGCCGGTTTTTGGTTTCGATGATCGCCGCCGCGGTATTGGCCGGATCGGAGAGATCGACCTGAATGTGATCCTCCGGTCCCGCTTCCCACGGACAGTTTTCCGGAAACGGATGCCGCGAGCAGGTGACGACGCGCCATCCGGCGGCGGAAAAACGCTTTACCGTTGCGTGGCCGATGCCGCGGCTGGCTCCGGTGAGAAGGAGCGTGCGGCGCGGCTGGTTGCTGGTCGGCATCTTTTATCTGCTCGCGATTACGGATAAAGCCGCGTCTTGGTCCACGGCGCGTTCAGGTTCGCACGTTGAAAGACGATGCGATCGTGCAGGCGAAACGGCCGCTCCTGCCAGAACTCGATCTGGGTGGGGACGACGCGATAGCCGGACCAATTCGGCGGCCGCGGCACGGTGCCGACGGCGAATTTGGCGGTCTGGATCGCGATCGCCTTCTCGAAGGCGAGCCGGCTTTCCAGCGGCGAAGATTGTTTGCTCGCCCAGGCGCCGATCTGCGCCATGCGCGAACGGGTGGCGAAATAGGCGTCGGCTTCTTTTTCGGCGACGGCCTCCACGCTGCCGCGCAGCCGCACCTGGCGTTCGAGAGATTTCCAATAAAATGTCAACGCAGCTTTCGGTTCGGCCGCGAGCTCGCGGCTCTTGATGCTGTCGAGGTTGGTGTAGAACACGAAGCCGCGCTCGTCGAAGCCTTTCATCAACACCATGCGGGCATCGGGCATGCCGGCGGCATCGACGGTCGAGAGCGTCATGGCGTCCGGATTGACCGGCTCGGAGCGTTTAGCCTCGGCAAACCACGCGGCGAACAAGCGCAGCGGCTCGCTCGCTTCGGTGAAGTCACCGCTCGTTAACCACGCCGGGTGTTCAATAGGCGCTGCGTCGGACATTCTCGGAGTACCCAAGTGTGGGTGTTGGGTGATCGGGAAGCGTGCTGCCGGTCTCTATATAGTGGAACAGTGGCGTTACGCCTATGTGGGCGGCGGCATAAGCTTGTAGCGGCAGTGCTGAGTGCGCTCGTCGTTTCCGGCTGTTCCTACCGGCTGTCTTCCCTCAGTTCGCAAGACGACGGCGATCCGCCGACGACCGGTTCCATTGCGGCTCCGGCCGGGCAAACACAGCCGGGAAACGTGTCGTCCCGGCAGGTCGACCTGGCCCGTAACCAGGTTCGCGGTCAGTCCACTGACCGGGCCAAAGATCAGGCTGACGACCTCGCCTATGCGCGCGCCGCGGTATCCGATGCGCTGGCGCGAGCAGGCAAGGATACAAGCGTTCCCTGGCAAAATCCGGATACCGGCGCCGGCGGGAATATAACCCCGCTCGCCACCTCCTATACCGAGGGTGGTCTGTCTTGCCGCGATTTCCTCGCCAGCTATGTTCACGGCGGCTCGCAGGACTGGCTGCAAGGGGCGGCCTGCCGCACGGAAGCGGGCGCCTGGGAGATACGGCGGCTAAAGCCCCTCGGCCGCGGCTAGGCGCTATCATCGCCGCGTGATGCAGCGATTCGCTTGTTGGATTTACCGGTTGCTCCCGCTTGCTGCATTGCGTCACGGAGACTTTATGCCCACATTGAAGGCACCTGGGCGGGCGGGGCCGGCCCGAAAAGCTTATTCGGAGTCCTTTGGGGATGCGTGATCCCTACGAAGTCTTGGGCCTCGACCGCAAGGCGAGCCCGGGCGACATCAAGAGCGCCTATCGGCGGCTCGCCAAGAAGCTGCATCCCGACGCCAACAAGAACGATCCCAAGTCGGCGACGCGCTTTGCCGAGCTCAATGCTGCGCACGAACTCCTCGAAGATGAGGACAAGCGCAAGGCGTTCGACCGCGGCGAGATCGATGCCGAAGGCAAGCCGCGCTTTCAAGGCTTTGGCGGCGGTGCGCGGCCGGGCGCGGGCACCGGTTTCAGCGACGACATGAATTTCGAAAGCTTCAACTTCGGCCCGGAAGGCTTCACCCGGACGACGCGGCGCGGCCGTGGCGGCGCGGGCGGCGGCGGGAGCGGCAGTTTTGCCGGTTTCGAGGACATCCTCAAACAAGCCTTCGGCGCGGCCGGGCGCGGCCGCCCCGGCGCGGACTCGACATTTGAGCAGGAAGATTTCGGCATCGGCGCTGACGTGCACGCCGCCTTGACGATCACGCTGCCCGAAGCGGCCAAGGGCGTCACCGAGCGTTTGCGGCTACCGACCGGCAAGGACGTCGATGTCAAGATTCCGGCCGGCATCGCCGAGGGACAGCAGGTCAGGCTCAAGGGCCAGGGTATGCCCGGCCAAGCCGGTTCGGGCGACGTGCTGATCACGATATCGATTGCGCCGCATCCGGTGTTCAAGCTCGAAGGCAATGACGTGCGGCTCGATCTGCCGATCACGCTGTACGAGGCGGCGCTCGGCGCCAAGGTCCGCGTGCCGACGCTCGACAAGCCGGTCGAGGTCACCATCCCGCCGTGGACCTCGAGCGGGCGCACGTTCCGTCTGAAAGGCAAGGGCTTCCCGGCCAAGGGGCATCACGGCGATCTCCTCGCCACGGTGCGCATTGCGCTGCCGGAGAAGAGCGATCCGGATCTCGAAGCGCTGATGAAAAAGTGGCAGGCGGAAAAGTCCTACGATCCGCGCACAGATATGTGAGCCGATCGCGACGGAAACTCTGTCGGGCTTCTTGCCGGACGACATGGATCTGGAGTGAGACGCAATAAAGCGAGGCGCGGGGACCGACCCCGCGCCGATGTTACCGTCCTGCGTATTTAGCGGTCTTAGAGCGGCGTGCGCTGATCGATCTGGTCGTAAGCCGACTTCGCGATCTCATGCAGGCGGTCCTGTTGCGCCGGCCCGCTCAGCACATAGGCGACATTGCCGTCGACCCAATAATAGGCCGCGTTGTGCTCGCCTGCAGTATAGAGCAGCGCGGTCTGCTGATCGCCGGTGCGTCCGCAGTAAAGCGTAAAGCGCTCACCGGATGCACCTTCATACATGAAGAACGCCGTCGGTCCGGTCGGCCCCGGCAACAGCCGGCCGCCGACGAGTTTCAATCCCAGTTTGTTGAGATCGGGCGGACGCAACTGCGAGCCGACGCGCTTGGACAGCCAATCCTGCAGGTGCGGCTGCTGGTCGCCCGCCACTTCGACCGGATGACGGACCTCGACCGCGTAGAGACGGTAAGCATCGAGCGCGTCACTGGTGAAGAGCGCGAGATTGGACGGGTTCGCCGCCATGGCGCCGCGCGCGGTCCAGCCGGCGACGCCGCCGGCGAGGAGCGCCATAAGCGTCGCGGCAATGCCGGCCGCCAAGGCCCCATAGCGGCGGCGCGTCAGCCGGTCGACATTGAGCCGCTGCGGCGGCTTTTCATTGACGGCGGCGCCGTAGCGCGCGCGGATGAGCTCGGCCTGTTGGCGCCAAGCCGCGACTTTCACCGCATCGTCGGGGTGGCTTGCGAGCCATGCCTCGACGGCGCCAAGGCGTTCAGGCGGCAGTTCGCCATCGACATAGGCGTTGAGCTCGTCTTCGCCCACAATTTGGTCTCGATCAATCATCGTTCGCTCTCTTCGTCATTTCACACGGCGCAGCGCAGGGCGCTCGCCGTCAAGAAAGGCCTTTATCTGCGCGCGCGCGCGCGCGAGCCGCGACATCACCGTGCCGATCGGCACGCCCTGGATCTCGGCGACCTCGCGATAGGTGAGGCCCTCGAGCACGACGAGCAACAGCGCCGAACGCTGATCCTCGGCAAGCTCGTCGAGCGCCCGTCCAATGTCGCGACCGCCGGAATCCGGTCCGCTGGTCACCGCGTCGTTGTCGTGGATCTGCGTCAGCACCGGCCGCCGCGACAGGCTGCGCAGCCGGTTGCGGTTGAGGTTGGTCAATATGGTGTAAAGCCATGCCCGCGTATCTCCGCCGTGAAACAAATGCTCCGAACGCAAGGCTCGTACCAACGTGTCCTGCACGATATCGTCGGCAGTCTCGGCGTTACGCGTCAGCGCACGTGCGTAACGGCGCAGCGCCGGAATTGCCGCCTGGACCTGCTCCCGGAAATCACTCAAGCATGTCACCTATTAAGGGACGTTAAGTTTTGTGCGTGCCGTCGGTCCGACATGCTCACTTTCAAAAACCCCAAGCACGGCCAGCTATTCCGCGGCCGCCTATTCCGTGGCGCACTGCCGCAGTGCCGTTTGCCGTGCCTTACGGCCGTTTTACGGCGTGGCCGTTCCCCGCGCGACCCGCATTCCGGCCGCCATTGCCTGTTGGGCCGGTGGTCGCCGGCTGTGCTTGATGGTCCAATGACCCTATGCCATAGGAGGCCGGGGCTGGAAATCCGCGCACGGGGTCTCAAGGCAATGCCAGAAAAGTCCGGCCTCATGCGCGGCAAACGCGGCCTGATCATGGGGGTCGCCAACCACCGTTCGCTGGCTTGGGGCATCGCCAAAGCCTGTCACGGCCATGGCGCCGAGCTTGCTTTCACTTATCAGGGCGATGCGCTGAAGAAGCGCGTGGAACCGCTGGCGCAGGAGATCGGCGGCATCGTCGTCGGCGATTGCGACGTCACCGACGCGAACAGCATCGACGCGGTTTTCGCCGCCGTCCAGTCGGCCTGGGGCAGCATCGATTTTCTGGTCCACGCCATCGCGTTTTCCGACAAGGATCAGCTCGACGGACGCTATGTCGATACCACGGCCGATAACTTCGCCAAGACCATGCTGATCAGTTGCTTCTCGTTCACCGCGATTGCCCAGCGCGCGGAGAAGCTGATGACAAACGGCGGCTCGATGCTGACGCTGACCTATTACGGCTCGGAAAAATGGATGCCGCATTATAATGTCATGGGCGTCGCCAAAGCGGCGCTCGAGGCCTCGGTGTGGTATCTCGCCGCCGATCTCGGGGTGAAGAACATCCGCGTCAACGCCATCTCCTCGGGTCCGATCAAGACGCTGGCGGCGTCCGGGATCGGCGATTTTCGCTACATTCTGAAGTGGAACGAGCACAACGCACCGCTGCGCCGTAACGTCACTATCGAGGAAGTCGGTCAGGCCGGCGCTTATCTGCTTTCCGACATGTCGCGTGGCGTCACCGGCGAAGTGCATCACGTCGATGCCGGCTACCACATTGTCGGCATGAAGCATCCGGACGCGCCCGACATCGCCGTCGGCAAAGAGTGATCCGCGCTCCGCGCATTTCCGCGCCGGCGAGAATCCAGTAATTGTTGCGCCAGCATTCCGACCCGGGATGCGCGGAAGCAGAACCGGCATGCCGATCCTCTACTACGTTCGCCACGGCGAAACCGACTTCAATGCCGAGCAACGCCTGCAGGGCCGCCTGGATACGGTCTTGAACGTCCGCGGCCGATTGCAGGCGAAGGATAGCGGCGAGGTGCTGCGGGATTTGTTCGCGCGCGATAACCGCAACGCCGGTGACTTTCCTTATGTGTCGAGCCCGCTGCAGCGCACTCGCGAAACAATGGAAATCCTGCGCCCGACGCTAGGCCTGCCGCCGCAGCCCTACCAAATCGACGATCGATTGTTGGAGATTTCCTACGGCGCATGGGAGGGCTTGACGCTGCCGGAAATCGAAGTCCGCATGCCTGGAATGCTTGCGGAGCGTGAACGCGACAAATGGGATTTTGCGCCGCCGGACGGCGAGAGCTATCGCGAACTCACGGCGCGGATCGGTGAATGGTTTGCCTCGCTGACGCGCGACACCGTGGTGGCGGGGCATGGCGGCGGCGTGCGCGCGCTGATGGCGCTATTCAATGTGCTGCCGAAGGAAGAGGCGACGCACGCGCAGATCGCGCAAGGCGTGGTCTATGTTTTTGCCGACGGCATGATGACGCGTTACGCGTGAACGGCTGCACGCCGCTCGACAAAATTCTCGTCACCCAAAAACGAAAGCGGCCGAACCTTGGTCCGGCCGCTGTGCGAGATTCTGGGATCTCGCAAAATCCGAAACTGCTAGCGCTGCCCCAATACGAGGCGCACGCGAGTCAGTTACTTGGTCTTCTTCTTGGTCTTCTTCTTCTTGCTGGCCATGATGGTCTTCCTCGGTGTGTTTGAGTGATGAACCTACGGCAGGGTTGGTTCAGTCAGGTCAATTCGGTCCCTGGGCTTCAGCCCCCTTACCGAAATTGACAATGCCACAACGCACCTTCGCGCGCAATTCAAAAATCACAAAAAACCTTTATTTTTCCGTAGCTTAACGGTTGTTCAGGTTTTCATTAATCCGCGTTCAGCGAGATGAATGCGGCATGAACGGCTTAATCGATGCGCGCCCGGTCCTGCGCAATATTGCGGCAAAACCGACGCGAGAATTTTGCGGGCGCGAACGAACTGCATGATTCCTGCTGCAGCTGCGAACGGTTTTGCGTGCAACGCGAAGCGTATTTGACCGGAGGGGAGGCGCGGGCTACCAAGCCGCCACTCGGTTCTTTCAAGCATTTGTCATATCCAATGTCGTTCAACACGTTCGGCCATCTATTTCGCGTCACGAGCTTCGGCGAGAGCCACGGGCCGGCGATCGGCTGCGTGATCGACGGCTGCCCGCCACGCATTCCGCTGACCGAGACCGATATTCAGCCTTATCTCGACCGCCGCCGTCCCGGCCAATCGCGCTACACGACGCAACGCCAGGAACCCGACACGGTCAAAATTCTCTCGGGCGTCTTCACCGACGAGCGGAGCGGCGTGCAGGTGACGACCGGAACGCCGATTGCGCTGCTCATTGACAATGTCGATCAGCGCTCGAAGGACTATTCCGACATCAAGGATAAATACCGCCCGGGCCACGCTGACTTCGCTTACGACATCAAATACGGCCTGCGCGATTATCGCGGCGGCGGCCGGCAATCCGCGCGCGAGACCGCGATGCGGGTCGCCGCGGGCGCCGTGGCGCGAAAGGTGGTGCCCGATCTTACAGTCCGCGCTGCTCTCGTGCAGATGGGGCCGCATCGTGTTGATCGTGGCCGTTGGGACTGGGCCGAGGTCGACAACAATCCGTTTTTTTGTCCCGACGCGAAGCTCGCGGCGATGCTCGGCGATTATCTCGACGGATTGCGCAAGAAGGGCTCATCGATCGGCGCCGTCATCGAGGTTATTGCCGAAGGCGTGCCGCCGGGTCTCGGCGCGCCGATCTACAACAAGCTCGACGGCGATCTCGCCGGCGCCTTGATGAGCATCAATGCGGTCAAGGGCGTGGAGATCGGCGCCGGCTTCGGCGCCGCCGAACTTACCGGCGAGGAGAACGGCGACGAGATGCGCACGGGCAATGACGGCAAGCTCTTGTTTCTCTCCAACCAAGCCGGCGGCATTCTCGGCGGCATTTCCACCGGCCAGCCGGTCGTGGCGCGCTTTGCCGTCAAGCCGACCTCGTCGATCCTCACTCCGCGGCGCACCGTCGACCGCTATGGCCGCGAAACCGATATTTCGACCACCGGCCGCCATGACCCTTGCGTCGGCATCCGCGCCGTGCCGATCGGCGAAGCCATGGTGGCATGCGTCGTCGCGGATCACTATTTACGTCAACGCGGCCAGGTCGGCGTAACGCCGTCATGGCCGTTTGCGCCGCCCGCACGCTGACGGCGCACGAGCTAGGCAAAGGCTGGGCAAAGACCAGGAATGCAGGACGTTCACGAACGTATTCGCACCGCCATCGCCGCATTCGGCCGCGGCGAGATTGTCATCGTTGCGGATGACGACGACCGCGAGAATGAAGGCGATCTTTTTGTCGCGGCGAATCTGTGCACGACAGAAAAGATGGCGTTCATTATCCGCCACACGTCGGGCATCGTCTGCGCGCCGCTCGCGCTCGACGAGGCGCGGCGGCTGCATCTCGATCCGATGGTGGCACTCAATGATGCGCCGCTCGGCACCGCCTTCACTGTTTCGGTCGATGTCCGCCACGGCCTGACCACGGGAATTTCGGCTGAGGAGCGGACCAATACCGTTCGGGCGCTGGCCAACGGCAATTCCGGCGCGTCGGACTTTGTGCGGCCAGGGCATGTGTTTCCGCTGGTCGCCAAGGAAGGCGGCGTCTTGATGCGCTCGGGCCATACCGAAGCTTGCGTCGATATGTGCCGGCTTGCCGGCGTGCCACCGGTGGGTGTGCTCTCGGAGCTGATGAATGACGACGGCACGGTGATGCGCGGCCCCGAGCTTGCCGCTTTCGCCGAGCTCCACAAGCTGCAACGCATCTCGATCTCGGAACTCATCGCCTATCGGCAGTCGCGCGACAAGCTGATCGATCGCGCCGGCGAATTTCCGGTGCAGACCGAAATCGGCACGCTGACCGGCTACGCTTTTCTTACGCCTTTCGACCCGGTCTATCACATGGCCTTCGTCCACGGCTCCATCGGCGACGGCAAGAACGTGCTGACCCGGCTGCATCGCGCCAATATCATCGCCGACGTATTCGGTGGCGCCAAGCCGATCCACCAAGCGCTCGCTCGCTTTGCCGCCGAGGGCAGGGGCGTGCTAATCCTGTTGCGCGACGGTACCGCCGGCGTGCCGGTGATCTCGATCCCGAAAAGCGAGGAAACGGCGTCCGGCGAAGCGCGCTCGCGGCAATGGCGCGAGGTCGGTCTCGGCGCGCAAATCCTCAAGGACCTCGGCGTTACCTCGATCCGGCTGTTAACCTCGTCGCGCGGCATGACCTATGTCGGGCTGTCCGGTTTCGGTATCGAGATTACCGGCACCGAACCGGTCGAAGGTTGAACTGTTCGCTGCCTTTGTGCGTCAAATGCAATGAGGAGGGCGACATGCCCAGCAATTTCTTCGGCAATATTCGCACCAACATTCGTACCATCCTGGCGGTGGTCGGTCTCGGGCTGACGCTATCGGCATGCGGTTACAACACCATCCCGACGCTGCAGGAGACGGCCAAGGCCCGCTGGGCCGACGTGCAGAACCAATATCAGCGCCGGGCCGATCTCATTCCCAATCTGGTGGCGACGGTGCAGGGTTATGCCGCGCAGGAAAAAAGCGTGCTCACGGCAGTGGTCGAGGCGCGCGCCAAGGCGACGCAGATCAAGCTCGACGCCTCAGATCTCACCGATCCGGATAAGCTCAAGGCGTTCCAGGACGCGCAGAACCAATTGACCGGCGTGCTCGGGCGGCTCTTGGCTGTGACCGAGAACTATCCGGATCTCAAATCCAACGCCAACTTCCTGGCGCTGCAATCGCAGCTCGAAGGCACCGAGAACCGGATCGCGGTGGCGCGGCGCGACTATATTGACGCGGTGCGGGCCTTTAACCTGTCGCTGCGCACGTTCCCGACCGTGCTCTGGGCGAAGACCGTGTTCTCCGGCGAAAAGCCGATGGCGGAATTCGCCGCGACCGAAGGCTCCGACAAGCCGCCACCAGTCAAGTTCTGATGCTCTTGCCATTCCGGGCCCGCTCGCGCGCGGCGCCCGGAATCCATAACCACAGGTCCACGGACGTGACCTCAGGCATCGTAAATCCCAGGCGTCTGTGGTTATGGAGTCCGGGTTTGCGTTTCGCGCGCCTCGGAATGGCCGCAGGTCTCGCCGCGGCGCTGTTGTTCAGCCTCGCCGCACTCGCCGCGCTCGACTTTCCGCCTCTGACCGGCCGTGTGGTCGATCAGGCCAATGTCATGACGCCGGAAAGCCGCAGCGAGCTTGAGACCAAGCTGAAAGATCTTGAAGACAAGTCCGGCATTCAGCTGGTCGTCGCCACCGTCAAATCGCTGCAAGGCGGCGACATCGAAACTTATGCCAACGAGCTGTTCCGCACCTGGAAGGTCGGCCAGGCACAGAAGAATAACGGCGTTCTGCTGCTGATCGCACCGAACGAGCACAGGGTCCGCATCGAGGTCGGCTACGGACTTGAAGGTACGCTGACCGACGCGCTGTCGTCGGTGATCATTTCGAGCGCGATCGTGCCGCGGTTCAAGACGGGCGATTTTTCCGGCGGCATCAGCCGCGGCGTCGACGGCATTATCAGCGTCTTGAGCGGCGACACGTCGGACTGGCAACGCAAGGTCGATGTCCGCCAAGACGATCCCGAGAGCGACTTCGACAAACTGTTTCCGATCCTGTTCTTTCTGCTGGTCCTTTTCATCTGTTGGTATTTGATCCGTAATGCCGGCGGAGGCGGGCCCTCGAGCGGTGGCACGGCGCGCCGCAGCGGTCCGCTCTTCATCCCCTATGGCGGCTCGAGCTGGGGGGGCGGCGGCTTTGGCGGGGGAGGGTTCGGCGGCGGTGGCTTCGGTGGCGGGTTTGGCGGCGGTGGCGGTTCGTCCGGCGGCGGTGGCGCCTCGGGAGGCTGGTGATGCGGGTCCTGCAGGCAATGACCGCAGCCCTGCTGATGCTGTGCCTGGGCACGGCATCGGCTTCCGCGCTCGACTTTCCGCCTCTGACCGGCCGTGTGGTCGACCAGGCCGGAATCCTCAACTCCGACATCCGCGGCGACCTTGCCGACAAATTGAAGGATCTCGAGGAAAAATCCGGCATCCAGCTCGTGGTGGCGACGGTGACGTCGTTGCAGGGCAGCGATATTGAAACCTACGCCAATGAGCTGTTCCGGACCTGGAAGCTCGGCCAGGCGCAGAAGAACAACGGGGTGCTGCTTCTGGTCGCGCCGAACGAGCGCAAGGTACGCATCGAAGTCGGCTATGGCCTCGAAGGCACGCTGACCGATGCGGTCGCCTCGGTCATTATTTCGAGCGCCATCGTGCCACGTTTCAAAAACGGCGATTTTCCCGGCGGGATCGAACGTGGCGTCGGCGGCATCCTCGACGTGCTTGGCGGCGATACCGCGGATTGGCAGCCGCAAGCCGTGGTGCGAGAAGACAATCGGTCTTTTCTGTGGGCGCTTTTCCCGCTCTTTGGCTCCATCGGACTCCTTATCGTCGTGCGATTGTTCGCCATCGGTATCAGGCGGCTCTATCTCGGCCTGCGCTACGGCGACTGGCACCCGGCGCCGGCAGGCCACTATGTCAAGCGCGGCAAGCATCTGGTCTTTGTTTCCGACAGTGGTTGGAGCTCTTCGAGCTCGGGCAGTTCGTGGAGCAGCAGTTCGTCGAGCAGCAGCTCTTCGGATTC
Organism: uncultured Alphaproteobacteria bacterium; assembly: GCA_963746715.1. Taxonomy (GTDB): domain Bacteria; phylum Pseudomonadota; class Alphaproteobacteria; order Rhizobiales; family Xanthobacteraceae; genus BOG-931. Next base: position 53,266 of record CAVVCW010000026.1, read on the forward strand.
TGATTTTTCCGGCGGTGGCGGGTCGTCGGGCGGTGGCGGCGCATCGGGTAGCTGGTGATTTGGAGCTGATGATGCAATTCGGAAAAGACGATTACGAGGCTGTCGCGACGGCGATCCGGGCGGCGGAGCAGAAAACCTCCGGCCAGATCGTCTGCGTGCTGGCGCATTCGTCTTCAGGTTATGCGCATGTCCCCATTTTGTGGGCGGTGGTGCTGGCGCTGTTTGCGCCATGGCCGATGATCGACTTCACGCACTGGAGCGTGCAGCGGATCTTCCTGCTCCAGCTCGTCGTCTTCATCGCCGCGGGCCTGCTGTTTTCATGGATGCCGCTTCGGCTTCTGCTGGTCCCTCGTGCGCTGCAGCGGGCGCGTGCGCATCGTGCCGCCATCGAACAGTTCGTCGTTCGCGGCATCAGCCGCACCAAGAACCGCGCCGGAATACTGATCTTCGTGTCGCTTGCCGAGCATTACGCACGCATCGTCGCCGACGACGGGATCGCTGCAAAAGTGCCGAATAGCGAGTGGCAGGCCGCGGTCGACGCGCTGACGGCGCATATGCGGGACGATCAGATCGCCGCGGGCTTCACCGCCGCGATCGCCCGCTGCGGCGAGGTTCTGGCGAAACATGCGCCGCCGGACGGTTCGCCCAATGAACTGCCGGATCGGCTATATATCATGTGAGGCGGGTCGCTTGGCGTTCGCGTCAATTGCGTGTCATCAAATAATCATAGTGGACCTGCGGTCGGAAAGCTCGGCGCTTTGACCGCCGCAGCGGGGTGGAGCGGATTGCTTGGCAGGGTCGCCCGCAGATAACGGACCGCGTTACGCGATCTACTTCGTGCCGCCCGCCTCATCGCAGCTCTATCGCTATGGCAGCTCGATCCTCGGCTACAATTCCTACACCGGCAATAGCGTCCACTTTCCGGACGAGTTCGGCAGCGGCGCCGTGAACTGGAACGAGCTGAGCGCGACGCCGCGACGCTACGGTTTTCACGCCACGCTGAAGGCGCCGTTTCACCTGGCGCCGTCCTCCACCGAGCAGCAGCTCATCAATGCGCTGCGGAATTTCGCCGGTCTCGGCCATGCGGTGCACAGCTTCGTGCCGACCTTGCGCGAGCTTGAAGATTTTATCGCTGTCGTCCCGCAAGAGGCCGAGGCCTCCATCGATGCGCTCGCGGCCTCCTGCACGACGATATTCGACGCCTATCGCGCGCCGATGTTGCCGCAAGAACGCGCGCGCCGCGTTGCCTCGGGCTTAAGCCAGAGCCAAATTCAAAATCTCGATCGCTGGGGCTACCCCTTCGTTCTGTCCGAGTTCCGCTTTCACATGACGCTAACCGGCGCGGTGCCGCCACGCCGCAAGAAGGCGATCCTTGCGCTGCTGCTCAGCGGCTTTCATCACATGAGTGTCGAGCGGTCGATCGCCGTCGACCGGCTCGCGCTGATGAGGCAGGAGACGACCGATGCCCCGTTCCGCGTGTTGGACGAAGCTATGCTGAGGATCGGTCAAGGGGCGCGCGGGCTTAAGCCCCCCGCATAATCGTCCTCACGCCCGGTTCGGAAACAATTGCGGCCGCAGCTTCGGATGCCCCGCCATGGTCTTGGGTGCATAGGGCGTCTCGGCGCCGAGCGCTTCGGCGGCGTGCCAGGCCCAGCGCGGATCGTAGATCGCGCCGCGCGCGATGCAGATCATATCCGCCTTGCCGGAGGCGACGATGTCTTCGGCCTGCTGGTAGCCGGCGATCAGGCCGACCGTCATGGTGGTGATGCCGCTTTCCTTTTTCACCTTCTCGGCGAACGGCACCTGGTAGCCGGCCGAGAGCGGAATCTTCTGCCGCGGATCGAGGCCGCCGGACGAGACATCCATATAGTCGAGGCCGCGCTTCTTCAGCTCCTTGGCGAGCAGCACGGTCTCTTCCGGCGTCCAGCCGCCGTCGACCCAATCGGTGGCGGAGACGCGCATGCCGAGCGGCTTTTGCTCCGGCCACACCGCGCGCACCGCCTCGTACATTTCGATGGCGAAGCGCATGCGGTTCTCGGTCGAGCCGCCATATTCGTCGGTGCGCTGGTTGGAGAGCGGCGACAGGAATTGGTGCGCCAGATAGCCGTGCGCGCCGTGCAGCTCGATGACGTCATAACCGATGCGATCGACGCGCTTGGCGGCGGCGGCGAATTCGCCGATGCAGCGCTTGATGTCCTCTTTGGTCATGGCGTGCGGCACCGGCCAGCCGGTGTCGTAGGGGAGCGCGGACGGCGCTTCCGGCGTCCAGCCGCCTTCTTCCTTGGTCAGGATCGGCTTGCCGCCGGCGGCCGGCGGCGTGGTCGGGCCCTTGCGTCCGGCATGCGCGAGCTGCACGCCGAGCTTGGCGACGCCATATTGCCGGCAGAAATCGTGCACGCGCTTGAGCGCCTTCTCGTTGTCGTCCGACCACATGCCGGCGCATCTCGGCGTGATCCGCCCTTGCGGATTGACGTCGGTCATCTCGCACATCACGAGCCCGCCGCAGCCGAGCGACATATTGCCGAGATGCATCAGATGCCAGTCGTTCGCCGAGCCGTTGTCGGAATTGTACTGGCACATCGGCGACACCACGACGCGGTTGGGAAGCGTAAGACCGCGCAGCGTGATCGGAGAAAACAGGACGCTAGCCATAGGTGGAGACCCTTATTTTGAGAGGCTTTGGTGCTGAGAGATTCCAGGCCGGGGAGGGGTATAGCAGGGTGCTGCAATATCACGAAAAGCGGCCGGGGAGTACGCGCTATTTCTCGAACCGGGCCACCAGCTCCACGTGCGCGGAATAGCGGAATTGGTCCACGGGTATGACGGATATGAGCCGGTAGCCGCCGTCGATCAGGATCCGCGCATCGCGGGCGAAGGTGCCGGGATTGCACGACACGGCCGCAATCACGGGAACACGGCTCGCCGCGATCTCGCGCGATTGCGCCTGCGCGCCTTGGCGCGGCGGATCGAACACGACGGCGTCGAAGCGGTTGAGCTCGGCGGCCAGGAACGGGTTCTTGAACAGATCGCGCCGCGCGGTGGTGATGGGTTTCAGGCCCGTCGTGTTGCCCGCGCGCGCAAGCGCGGCGAGCGCCGCCTCGTCGTCGTCGGCCGCGGTGACGCGCACGTGTTCTGCGAGCCGCAGCGCGAACGGGCCGATGCCGGCGAACAGATCGGCCGCGCCTTTTTTCGCTCCGGCGGTGGCGCAAATATCGAGGATCAATCGCGCCAATTCCGCTTCGCCTTCGGCTGTGGCCTGTAGAAAGGCCGCGGGCGGCAACAGCACGGTCGCCGATCCCATGCGAATTGTCGGTGGCCGCGCCTGCACGATCAACTCGCCATGGCGGGTGAGCCGGGCCAGATTGTGCGAAGCGACGAGCCGGGCCAGCGCCGCCGTTGCCGTCGCTGTCAAAGGGCCCGAGCCGCGCACGTCGATATCGAGCCCGATATCGGTCGCGGTGACATGAATGTCGAGCGGCTTGCGCAGCGGGCTCAGAAATTCGGCGACGGCCCAGGCCGCTTTCAGCGCGCCGTCGAGGCTCTTGGCCAGAACCGGGCAGCGGTCGATCGGTATTATTTGATGCGCGCGCGCCGCCGAGAAACCGACCTCGAGCACGTCGTGGCTGCCGCGGCGAGCATGAAAGACGACGCGGCGGCGGCCCTCGCCATGAGCGTCAATCAGATCGGCGACCGGCGCTTCAATGCCAGCCTGGCGCAACGCATCGATCACGAGATCGCGCTTCCACGCCCGGTAAGCAGACGTCTGCCAGTGCTGCATGGCGCAGCCGCCGCAAATGCCGAAATGTGGGCAGATGGGCACGATGCGTTGCGGGCTTGCCGTCTCGATCCGAAGAAGCTGGCGGCGGTCGGGGTGGCCGGGCAGGTTCTCCACTTCGACGGTTTCGCCTGGCAGAGCGGCGGCAACAAAAATCGGCCCATCGGCGCGGTCAGCCACGCCATCGCCGCGATGGCCGATGCGGTCGATGACGAGATGTTCAACCACGTTCTGCCTCGATAAAGAACTCGCGATTGCCATCGCCGCCGAGGATCGCAGACGGAACCACACCGCCGACGCGCCAGCCGAGCGAAGCAATGACGGCGCCGATGTCTTCGCAAATCATCTTGTGAACGGCCTCGTCGCGCACGATGCCCTTCTTGCTGTGGCGGCGGTCGGCTTCGAATTGCGGCTTGATCAAAGCCAGGATCTTTGCACGCTGCGCGAGCAGCTTGCTTACCGCCGGCAGCACGAGCTTCAGCGAGATGAAGCTCACGTCGATGGTCGCGAAGTCCGGCGGTGCGGGTAGGCGCGTAGGCAGATGGGCGGGTTCGAGTGTGCGGATGTCGGTTTTCTCGATGAGGAGGATATCGTTACGGCCGCGCAGGCGTTCATGAAACTGGCCGGTGCCGACATCGACGGCGCAGACATAGCGGGCGCCGCGTTGCAGCAACACCTCGGTGAAGCCGCCGGTCGAGGCGCCGACGTCGAGGCAGATGCTGCTTTTCACATCGAGCATGAAGTGATCGAGTGCGGCGGCGAGTTTTACTCCGCCGCGCGAGACATAGGGGTGTTCGGGCACGGCAGAGATGACAGCGGTAGATGAAATCCCGTCGGAGGCTTTGCGTACCGGCACGCCGTCAGCAGTCACAAGGCCCGCGGCAATGGCCGCTTGCGCGCGGGCGCGGCTCTCAAACAAGCCGCGCGCGACCAGGAGCCGATCGGCGCGTTCGCGGGTGCTCATGGCTGGATTATACGACAAAGGTCGTGGCGGCGTTCGTGGCGCGGACTCCAAAACGCACATGCCCGGCACAAGGCCGGGCATGACGAGAGAAGACCAAGAGTGGCCGCCTTAGGCGAGCTTCACCACTTCGCCGCGCATGTTCTGGCCGAGCGCCTCGAAGGCTTTGGCGACGATGCCTTTGGCGTCGAGGCCGGCCTGGGCATACATGGCGTTGGGCGAGTCCTGATCGATGAAAATGTCCGGCAGCACCATCGAGCGCACCTTGAGCCCGCGGTCGAGCACGCCGTGCTCGGCGAGTGTCTGCAGCACATAGGCGCCGAAGCCGCCGATCGAGCCTTCTTCGATGGTGAGCAGCACTTCGTGCTCGCGAGCAAGCCGCAGCAGCATTTCGACGTCGAGCGGCTTGGCGAAGCGCGCGTCGGCGACGGTGGTCGAGAGGCCATAGGTCGCAAGCTCGTCGGCTGCCTTGAGGCATTCGCCGAGGCGGGCGCCGAGCGAGAACAACGCCACCTTGGTGCCTTCGCGCAGGATGCGGCCCTTGCCGATTTCGAGCGGCTTGCCTTCAGTCGGCATCGGCACGCCGAGGCCTTCGCCGCGCGGATAACGCAGCGCCGAGGGGCGATCGTCGATCGCGGCCGCGGTCGCCACCATGTGGACGAGTTCGGCCTCATCGGCGGCCGCCATCACCACGAAGTTCGGCAGGCAGCCAAGATAGGCGACATCGAACGAGCCGGCATGGGTCGGGCCGTCGGCGCCGACTAGGCCGGCGCGGTCGAGCGCAAAGCGAACCGGCAGCTTCTGGATGGCGACGTCGTGCACGACCTGGTCGTAGGCGCGTTGCAGGAAGGTCGAATAGATCGTGGCGAACGGCTTGAAGCCCTCGGTCGCGAGACCCGCGGCGAAGGTGACGCCATGCTGTTCGGCAATACCGACATCGAACGTGCGCGTCGGAAACTCCTTCTCGAACAGATCGAGCCCGGTGCCGGACGGCATCGCCGCGGTGATGGCAACGATCTTGTCGTCCTTGCGCGCTTCCTTGATCAGGCTTTCGGCGAACACTTTCGTATATTGCGGGGCGCCGCCCTTCGACTTCTGCTGCGCGCCAGTGGCGACGTCGAACTTGACGACGCCGTGATATTTGTCCGCGGAATTCTCCGCCGGCTGATAGCCCTTGCCCTTCTGCGTGACGACGTGAACCAGGAACGGGCCGTTCTTGGCGTCACGCACGTTCTGCAGCACCGGCAAGAGATGATCGATATTGTGGCCGTCGATCGGGCCGACATAGAAGAAGCCGAGCTCATCGAACAGCGTGCCGCCGGTGACGAGGCCGCGCGCATATTCTTCGACCGCCAGCGCGCGCTGCTCGAGCATTTTGGTCGGCATCGCCTTGGCGACCTGACGCACGATCTTGCGCAGGCGATGATAGCCGCGACCCGAGACGCGCCGGGCGAGATAGGCCGACAGCGCGCCGACCGGGGGCGCAATCGACATGTCGTTGTCGTTGAGCACCACGATCAGGCGGGAATTCATCGCGCCGGCATTGTTCATGGCCTCATAAGCCATGCCGGCCGACATCGCGCCGTCACCGATAACGGCGATGACGTTGTTCTGGTTGCCCTGGAGGTCGCGCGCGACCGCCATGCCGAGACCGGCGGAAATCGAGGTCGAGGAATGCGCGGCGCCGAACGGGTCGTATTCGCTCTCGGCGCGCTTGGTGAAGCCGGAGAGGCCGTTGCCCTGGCGCAGCGTGCGGATGCGGTCGCGGCGTCCGGTCAGGATCTTGTGCGGATAGGCTTGGTGGCCGACGTCCCAAATCAGCCGGTCAGCCGGCGTATTGAAAACGTAATGCAGCGCGACAGTGAGCTCGATCACGCCGAGGCCGGCGCCGAGATGGCCGCCGGTCGCCGCGACGGCGTCGATGGTCTCAACGCGCAATTCGTCAGCTACCTGCCGCAGCTGAGCGGGCTCAAGGTGTCTGAGATCGTCCGGGGTTTTGATGTGGTCGAGCAATGGGGTCTTTGACGAAACCGTCACGCTACGCTCCTTCAAGCTTTCAGACGTCTTTGGCTTTTAGACGAATGTGTTTTTTCGGCCTAACGCCGATAGTTGGGTCCCGGCAGCGGGCCCACGGGATGGAATACGCGGATTTAGCGTCCCCTATGAGGGTCCTTACACTATTATTGGCCGGAAGCGCAATTTAATCGGTAGGCTCTGGGCGGTGACCTATCCGGAACTCTCAAGCGCTTCAATACCTTAATCTCCGTTACCCGTTGCGCTGCTTAACCCTGTCTCTTTGACGCAACCCCCACCACCTAGGTTCAGTTCATATTATAGCCAGGGGGCCGAGACGTTAATGCGACGATTTGTTTATAAGGGCCGGCGGGTGTGCCGGGAGGATGTGACGGAAATGGGGCGATTACCCCCGGTCGCATTAACCGGTATCTAGCGAGCGAGTTGCACCGTGGGGCTCGAAACTTACCGCAAAAAGCGCAAGTTCGATGTTACCTCCGAGCCCCGCGGCCGCAAACCGCGCTCCGGCGGCGATCGCTATGTCATCCAGAAGCATGACGCGACCCGGTTGCACTACGACCTGCGGCTGGAACTCGACGGCGTCATGAAGAGCTGGGCGGTCACGCGCGGGCCGAGTCTCAATCCCGACGACAAGCGGCTCGCCGTCCATGTCGAGGATCACCCCGTCGAATATAACTCGTTCGAGGGCACCATCCCGGAGGACGAATACGGCGGGGGCACCGTGATGATCTGGGATCGCGGCACCTGGACCCCCGAAGGCGACCCGCATAAGGGCTATGCAAAAGGACATCTCGAATTCACCCTCCACGGCGAGAAGCTGCACGGCCGTTGGCACTTGGTGCGCATGCGGCCGCGCGACCGTCGCGACGCCGGCCACGACAACTGGCTCCTGATCAAAGGCAAGGATGAAGAGGCGCGCAGCGGCCGCGCCGCCGATATTCTTGAGGCAGAGCCGCTGTCGGCCGCAACCGGCCGCTCGATGGAGGAAATCGCCGCCGGCAAAGGCAGGAAGCGGGTCTGGCATAGCAACCGCACCGCCGGCGCGCCCAAAGATCCTCCCAAAGATACTCCGCTTCGCCGGCCGCAATCGCAGCGCGAATTCAAGGCGCAATTGAAGACGCTCGCCGCCGCGCGGCCGAAGCCGGCGAGCAAATCGGCACCGCGGGCGAAGCCGGCGAAAAAGCCCGCGGCAAAACCGCGTACACGGGCAGAACCGGCCGCGGCCACGGTGGAGCGCAAACACGGGCGGGCGTCTCGTGCAGGCGCCGCGCGCGCAGCAGCGCATTCACGTGCAGGCTTGCCTGCCTTCGTCCCGCCGAGTCTCGCCACGCTGCATGATGGCGCGCCGAGCGGAAAAAATTGGCTGCATGAGATCAAGTTCGACGGCTATCGCATCGAGGCGCGGCGCGATCACGGCGAGGTGCAGCTTCTGACCCGCAAGCAATTGGATTGGACGCACCGCTTCCAGCCGATCGCCGACGCGGTCAAAAAGCTCGCCGCGCAAACAGCGCTGATCGACGGCGAACTCGTCGTCGAGGATGACAATGGCGTTTCAAGCTTCTCGCTGCTGCAGACCGATCTGAAAGACGGCCGCGATGACCGTTTCATCTATCGCGCCTTCGATCTTTTATATCTCGACGGCCGCGATCTTACGCGAGAGCCGCTTACCGAACGCAAAGCCGCGCTGCAGCGCCTGCTCAAGGGTGAAAGCCGCAAGGGCCTGATCCGCTATGTCGATGATTTCGACGAGGACGGTCCGCTGATTTTCAAGCATGCCTGCGACATGCATCTCGAAGGCATCGTGTCGAAGCTGCGCAACGCGCCTTATCAGTCGGGCCGGTCGACGAACTTCGTCAAGATCAAATGCCATAACGAGCAGGAATTCGTGGTCGCCGGCTTCAGTCCGTCGGCAGCGATGCCGAAAGCGGTCGGCGCGCTGATCGCGGCGTTTCACGAGCACGGCAGACTGCGCTACGCCGGGCGGATCGGAACCGGCTATACGCGCGAGACGGCGCGCGATCTGTGGAAGCAGCTCGAGCCGCTGCGCATCGACAAGCCGCCGGTCGCACTGCCGCCGGACGAGCGGCGCAAGGACGTCGTCTGGGTGACGCCGCACATGGTGATCGAGGCCGAATTCCGCGGCATCACCCATGACGGGTTATTGCGGCAGGCCTCGTTCAAGGGGCTGCGCGAGGACAAGCCGGCGCGCGAAGTGGTGCGCGAGACGCCTGCGGCTGCCAATTCCGCCGCCAATTCCGCTGCAATGGCGCGGCGCCAGCCGGTGCGCAAATCGACCAAAGCCGCGGCGAGGGCGCCGTCACGGTCCACGGGCAACAACAGAAAAGACGTCGAAATCGCCGGTGTCCGTCTGACGCATCCGGATCGCGTCTATTGGGCCGACGCCGGCGTCACCAAGGAGGATCTCGCGGCTTATTACGTGCGGGCATGGGATGCCATGGCGCCGCACATTGTCGGCCGGCCGCTGGCGGTGTTGCGCTGCCCGGAAGGAACCGCCGGAGAGTGCTTTTTCCAAAAGCACATCGCGCAGAACGTCAAGCAATCGTCGCTGCGCCACGTCGTCAAAGCCAAGGAGCATGACGTCATCGCGGTCGAGAAGCGCGAAGAGCTGATCGAACTGGTGCAATCCGGTGCGCTCGAGATTCACGTCCGCGGCTCGCGGCTCGACAGTCTCGAAGCCTGCGACCGCATCGTGTTCGATCTCGATCCGGGCGACGGCGTCACCTGGAAGGACATTGTCGCCGGCGCCAAGGAGATCCGCGACCGGCTCGCCGGGCTGAAGCTGAAGAGCTTCGCCAAGCTCTCCGGCGGCAAGGGCATTCACGTCATGGTGCCGATCGCCGGCGCCGACTGGGAGACCACCAAGACCTTCACCGCGACCATTGCCGCGGCGATGGCCGCCGACAGCCCGAAACTTTACCTCGCCAAGATGACCAAGGCGCTGCGCCACGGCCGGATTTTCATCGATTACTTGCGCAATACGCGCGAGGCGACCTCGGTCGCGGTCTATTCGACGCGGGCGCGGGCGGGCGCGCCGGTTTCGCTGCCGCTGTCGTGGGAGGCGCTGTCGCGCACCACGAGCGGCAATCAATTCACGCTGCCGAGCTTGAAGAAAATCCCCGATGCCTGGGCCGATATCGGCAAGGTGCGGCAGAAATTGCCCGAGATCGCCAAGACGCGGCGATAGTCCAAACGGATAGCTCGAAAGAACCAGCATCAGCGCAGCGAAAATGCGCGTCGATCAACGGGTTCCATTGCGGTGCCAGGCCGCCCGGCCCCTTCGATTAGGGTTTCTTAATCGTTGCACGTGACGATGCGCGGCGCGCTGGGATCAAAGCGGCTTGAGCGGCCCAGGGCCCATCCTCCGAACGGGACGTTTCCAAACAGATTGGGGCATTCAATGCGTTTGTTGCGTATTTGCGTGTTCGCGTTGGCGACGGCGTTCGTCGCTCATTCCGCCGGTGCCCAGGATGTCACCGGTTCGATAGGTGCAGCATCGGCCGGATGTCCCGGCAATCCGAACCCACCGGGTAATGTTCTCGGCGTGTCGCGCACTGTCGAAATCGATACCACCGGCGGTCCCGGCTTCGGCTCGGAGCAGTTCAAGGCCTATGATTTTCTGCAAGCGGGCGAGGTCGTGTTAACCTTCGATGACGGGCCGTGGCCGGGCAATACGCCCGCCGTGCTCAACGCGCTTGCGGCGCAATGCACCAAAGCCGTGTTCTTTCCGATCGGCGAGCACGCGATGTGGCATCCCGAACTTCTCAAGCAGGTTGCGGCGGCCGGACACACGATCGGATCGCACACCTGGTCGCATGCCGATCTGGCGAAGCTTCCGGCCGACCAGGCCCAGGACGAAATCGAGAAAGGGTTCAGCGCGGTTCACGCGGCGCTCGGTCAGCCAGAGGCGCCGTTCTTTCGCTTTCCCGGCCTGCGTCACACGCCGGAGCTCGTTTCGTATCTCGGAACGCGCAACATCAGCGCGTTTTCGGCCGATTTCAATTCACAGGATTTCAAGATCCACAAGCCCGACCAGGTCATTGCGTCGGTGATGACCAAGCTGAAGAAGAACGGCAAAGGCATCGTTCTCATGCACGACTTTCAGCATGGCACCGCGCTCGCTTTGCCGGAGCTGCTCACTCAGTTGCAAGCCAACGGTTACCGGATCGTGCAGGTGAAAGCCAAAGATCCGGTGACCACGCTTGCGCAATATGACGAGCAGGTGGGCAAGCAATTCGGCGGCGCGACCGCCAACTCCCGGCCGCTGGCGAGCATCGTGCGCACGATCGACAGCTCGACCTTCAATGATCGTTTCTCCGTGACGCCCGCGGCGCGATAGGTTTGGTCGTCAGCCTGTTCGCGTGATCCCGCACTCTTGCGGGTGGCGCGTTGGCATGGACCATCGGGTCGCGCGTCCGGCGCTGCGCAGGCGTTCTCTGATCACAATGTCAAACAGCGACGCATTCTCCGCGTCACCACCGGGCATGTGACGACGGGGAAAGGCGATGACGAAAGAGAGAAGAACTAAAGAACGAAAAGAAGGAAGCGGAACGCCGACAGACGCAGTGTTTCATGTCCGCACCAGCGGGTGCGGCTCGCGCCACGGAGAGATCGGCTTGCGCCGACCCTCCGCTGCGGGCGCGCTCGCCTGTCGGCGTTCCACTGACGGCTCTAACTCACGGGCTTTCGCCCGCTATGCGCGGCTCCAGGCCAGGCTTCCTGGGACGTGGCCGGAGCGCCGGTCTGTCACATCCCCCTTCCGGAGGCAGAACCAAACGCAGTTTGTGCGGGCGTTACCCGCCCCAACCTGTCCCAGTCCAGTGACGCACCTCACGGACCGGTCTTAGTGCCGGCCAGCTGATGCCCGAAGCCGCCCGGGTGCGGGTCGTAACGCCGCCCGCGGGCACCGCACTCGCCCCGGCCTTCGGGTCTACCTCCCGAAGGCGTCCTTCATGAGCGAGATTCGCAACGAGACTGTAACTGAAACAGTGACAAAAGTCAATAGCAGAGTGACACGCAAAATGGCTTTTGCCACACCAATCCTGCCAAGGCACGAAGGTCCGTTATGGTGCGCCGAGCAAACTCAAAGTTGATATTCGCCAAGCACGGAGAAGTGCCAATCGCGACCAAAGTGCATCGCAACAAAGTAAATGGCGCCATCAGCGCCAGCGAAGCCAATTGTTGCGAAAAATACGGGCTTCGGGATTGCAAGCTGCCGCGGCACTTCATCGGAAGTTCACAGTGAACTTCAGATCGCATTCTGATAACTGGCGGTATTGGCGCCGCCAAGGCCGGGAGATCGCAATCTTAGGGGATCGCCTCAACAAAGTTACATTTGGGGCATTCGGTGGGGACGGCCAACAATCGACGAAGAATCGCGATTCAGAGAACTCGCAGGGAGACGCGTTGTGGCACAATCTGAGCGATCGAAACCTCTCCACGCGCTATTCAATCTTCTGAAAGATGACTGGAAGACCCTAAACGGAAAATATCCCGATCAGGCGCTGTTCGCCCTTGAAGACAATCGGGTCACCGCCGCAATAGAAAAGCGCTTTGACGACAAGGCCAGCCTTAAAAACATAAGATCTCTGCCCTATAGCTTCGAATCCGGCCTCAACAGCATCTATTTTGAATTTTCTTCAGATGCGAAAGGCGCAGGAACGATCTTGACCGACGCATTTCTGATACTGATCGACGGTAATTGCAAGGTTGTGGCAATCATCGACCCATTCGATCCGGACCGACCGAACGCTTTTACACCACAATCGTTCAAACAAGGGGAGCAGCCGTTCGTCCTCGCTCGACCCTCTGTTACCGATGAGCTCGCTTTTAGCGACGGAGATCTTCTTGCCGTCCGGATGCGTAGCAGAGAATTCTTCTTGAAGATCGGGGGAGGAGGCGGCGACTTGGAAATTTACACTAGCTGTTCCTATTGGACCGATACCAACCTCGGGCGCGACCACTACAATGACAGGACTGTTGATGATTGCGGACAACAGGAGACGATTTTAGCGTGACGCACTATGGATATGTCCATATTGATTGTGGCCCCAAAAGACGATGTTCATGCCGTTGCATTGCGCACGGTTCTAGAATCGAAATTCGACGCGCGCGCCTTCATTTGGGACGTCTCAAATGTTCCCACCCAGTCGAAGTTCGACTTCTTTCCGAATGACAACAGAAGTGATCTGCGAATCGATGATTCGTCGGAAAGCCTTGCTTTAAGCGAAATACGCAGCATTTGGTGGCGCAGACCTGGCGCGTTTAAGATTGGTGATTCCGTTACCGATCCCAAGGTGCGGCGTTTCTGTCGCTCCGAATATGACTCATTTTTCAGGGGCGTTTTGAACTCGATACCTATCCCGATAATAAACGACCCGACCACCGAGGCCCGCGCCGTACATAAGCCGTTTCAATTATTGCAAGCGAGCACGGTGGGCCTGGAAACACCAAAAACGATTATGTCGAATAATCCCGTATCTATCAGGGATTTCTGGAAAAGCCTTGGAGGCAAATGCGTGTATAAGGCCTTTGCCGCGCCGCCATGGACATTTACCGAAACTCGCCCGTTAATGCTCGAAGATATTCAACATTTGGACAAGGTCCGTCATGCGCCCATCATCGTTCAAGAAAGAATCGAGAAAGGCAGAGACGTACGCGTCAACATTTTTGGCGACGAGGTATTTGCCGCCCAAGTAACCACGCATATTGCCGATGCCGATCTGGACTGGAGGGTTGATCTGACGGCCAAGTGGGAACCGCACGATTTGCCCGAAACGATAAGCACAAAGTTGCGATCGCTGTTGAAGAGACTTGGCCTCCGCTCCGGGTGCCTGGATCTAAGGCAGCAACCGGACGGGGCATATAAATTCTTTGAAGTTAATCCATCCGGCCAATTTTTGTTCGTTGAAATAGACACCGGCCAACCCCTTTTAAAATCCTTGGCGAAATTGCTTGTAAATCCGGAATGCGAAGCTCAAGGCATGTGAAGAAAGCCGCTGCCGGCCGCTCCCTGAATTGCAGGCAGTTCGCTTTAGAACTCGTGAGGCCGCTCACGTGTTGCACGTGCGCACGTTCTGTGTGCGAATAGAGAATAAGCCGCTTGCCGATTATTCAAAAATTGTGCAGTAGCAGAGAATCGAGCAATACCGCAAAAAGCAAACCTCTATGCAGTCGCAAATTATTATATGACCCCCTCCGCCTCCGCCGCGGATTTCCTCGATCTCGGCGCGGGTGACCGGCTCGTGGGTAGCAGCATCTTTGAAGGTTTTCTTAACGGAGATACGAAAATCCTGCGGGATTTGAACTCCTCGATACCTCAGGAACGCGGTTGGGTCAGATGCGAGTAGGCTCAAGGTTTCTTTGTTGCCCTCATCAAGCTCCCTCAGGATCTCGCGGAAGTGCTGATCAGCTAGCAGACGATTTACGTTCTCCATGAAGTAATCGAAGGGGGCCGTTCCGTCACGTTGCTCCGCCATGAGATTCCTCCTTCACGTCAGTCCAAATGAAAACGCGAGTTGACTCATGTGGCCGCGCCCCGCCAGTTCCCTGCGCAGCTTGCTTATTCAATGGTCGATCATCCTCGGTGGCAAGCGAACGTCCCCAGCGTCTAATATGCCACCGAACGGCTAGGCAGGCCCTTGGGCCAATATGGTTGGGGCACGACGGCGCTCGTAGTAAGGATAGCGCGGAAGACACTTAACGGGAAGCACCACCGGACATTGCTGCACTCCGGGTTTTTGAGGCGATCTGTTTCGGCTCCGGGTCAAAATGCGAAGTTGCCGGCCGTTCATGCCGAGTCCGCTGTTATCTCAAAGTCGGACGGACGAGATGGCAACTTCGTGCCAGGAGTTGACGTTTGCGCTTTCGTGGCGACGAGCGATCCAAATCAGCGCCCGCCCACCTGCATCTGCCGCAGGATCGCCGCCGTCGGCCAGCAATCGATCTTGAGTCCATTCTTCTTCTGATAGTCGCCGAGCGCTGCGCGCGCCAGCATGCCGGCGTTGCCGTAGATCTTGTCGTGATAAAAGCCCCGCGCGGTGAGGATCTGCTGCATGCGGTCGAGATCGGCAGTCGCACCACGTCTGCTTGCCCGACCTCAGCGCATTTTGTAGCTGAAACTCAGCGCGCGCCGCCGGATCAAGTCCGGCGGTGACGGGGCAGGGCGTGCGGTTATGGCGCGAACTATCCCGCGAGCCTGAAGCGCTCCGCCTTCGGCTCGAAGCGGGCGCGAAAAATTTCCGCGTCCATCGGGTCTGCGAAGCAGTAGCGCACGAAGGCCGCGTAATCGTCTTCGACATACATGTCGAACTTCTCGACATGATCGATCAGGAAATTCAAAATCTCGGTGTCGTCGCAAAGCTGCCGCCGCGGCAGCACCACCTGATACGGGCACTCCTCGTCGAGTTGGCGCAGCCAAGCGTTGCGCTTATCGCTGTTGCGTTTTTCAGTGCTGCGCCTGTCAGTGTTGCGTTTATCGGTGCTGGTTTTGTCCGAATCCGTCATCGCTTTACCCATCGGTTGACCTCTTGATCCGAACGATGGATTGTTCTCTGTTTGTTCCAAAAAGTCAAGCAGAAATGCCCATTTTACAGGGGAAACTGCAGGGTCCACCGCGCCACAATAGGCAGGGGATCGGGAGCGCGGACTACTCAACATCCAGCGGGGTGGTGCCGGTGGGCTTGCCGCCAGCGTCGAGCGTGATCTTCTCCACGCGCGCCTCGGCCTGGCGCAAAAGCTCCTCGCAGCGGCGCTTGAGCGCTTCGCCGCGCTCGTAAATCGTCACCGATTCCTCGAGCGGCACCTTGCCTTCTTCGAGCCGTTTGACGATCAATTCCAGTTCCTCGATCGCCCGCTCGAACGGCAGTTGCTTGATATCGTCGTTGCTCTTTTGCGCCATCGTCTGCCTGGTGTCGTAGCCTGAGGCCTGTTTTGCTCCTGGATTACGCACGGCGCAATCCAGGCTACGGAATTATCCACGCATCAGCGCCGTCACATTATCCGCGCATCAGCGCGGTCACATGGGCGGCGACCGAATTGCCCAGCGCCTGCAGGTCGTAGCCGCCTTCGAGCAGCGAGACGACGCGGCCGCCGGCGCAAGCGTCGGCGACGTCCATCAGCTTTTTGGTCGCCCAGGCGAAGTCCTCTTCGGTGAGGGCGAGATTGGCCAGCGGATCGCGGTAATGCGCGTCGAAGCCCGCGGAAATGATCAGGAGCTCGGGTCTGTATTCATTGAGCCGCGGCAGGATGCGGTCCTCGAAAGCGGCCTTGAACTTATCGCCGTCGTCGCCTGGGCGGAGCGGGGCATTGACGACCGTATTGTATTCGCCGCTCTCGCCGATGGCGCCGGTGCCGGGAAACAGCGGCATCTGATGCGTCGAGCAATACATCACCGTCTTGTCGGCCCAGAAAATCTCCTGCGAGCCGTTGCCGTGATGCACGTCGAAATCGACGATCGCAACGCGGGCGACGCCGTGATGGTTCTGCGCATGGCGCGCGGCAATGGCGGCATTGTCAAACAGGCAGAACCCCATCGGCCGCGCCGTCTCGGCGTGGTGGCCGGGCGGCCGGGTCGCGACAAAGGCGTTGGTGGCCTTTTTGGCTAAGACGTCGTCGACGGCGAGCACCGCGCCGCCGGCGGCGCGCAACGCCGCCTCGAAGGTGCCGGGCGACATCGCGGTGTCGCCATCGAGCTGGATCAGCCCCTCCGAAGGCGAGGCATCGCGCAGCTCAGTGATGTAATCCATCGGATGGCAGAGCGCGACGGTCTCGAACGACGCCATCGGCGCCTCGACGCGCGCCAGCGCCTGGAATTTCTCGGCCTCGAGCGCGCGCTCGACGGCGCGCAGCCGGTCGGGACGTTCCGGGTGGCCTTGCGGCACGATGTGCTGCAGGCAGGCGGGATGCGAGATCAGAAGCGTGGACATGGTTCACACTTAAGGTGTCGGGGCTGCGGGGGAAAGGGATTTAGATTTTTCGATTGAGCATGATCTTTCCCGAAAACCGGGTTCCACTCTTCGGGATCATGCTCTAGGACGCCAGCGCTGCATCGGCGCCCATCACGCCTTCGGCGCATTCGACCACGGTGCGTTCAATGGCGCCGGCGTGGACCGCGAAATTTTCGGCGAAAAACCGCGTCACCGCGACGCGCGCCGCGGTATCGGCGCCGAGCCGCAGCGCCGCCAGCGCTTCCTTGGCGAGGAGAACGCCGCCGGTGGCGAGTGCGAACAGCCGCAAATAGGGCGTCGCGCCGGCCAGCGCTGCGTCGGGTTCCTTCTCGAGCCGGGAGAGCAGCCAATCGGTGGCGCGCGACAGGCTCTCGACCGCATCGCCGAGCCGCACCGGCGCCCAGCCGAAACCCGGATCGTTGCTGGCGCTGAGCTCGCGCACGATGCCGCGCAGCTCTTCGATATGCGCGGCGACCGCGGCGCCGCCCGCCAGCGGCAATTTGCGCGTCACCAGATCGATCGCCTGAATGCCGTTGGTGCCTTCATAGATCGCGGCGATCCGCGCATCGCGGAAATGCTGCGCCGCGCCGGTCTCCTCGATAAAGCCCATGCCGCCGTGCACCTGCACGCCGAGCGAGGCGACCTCGTTGCCGATATCGGTCGAGAAGGCCTTGGCGACCGGCGTGAGTAGCGAAGCGCGCTGCTCCGCGGCCTTGCGCGCGGCTTCGTCCTTGCTGCGCTCGCCGCGATCGAGCGCGATCGCGGTCGCATAGCAGATCACGCGCGCCGCTTGGGTGAGCGCGCGCATGGTCAGCAGCATGCGCCGCACGTCGGGATGGGCGATGATCGGCGCCATTTCGCCCGGCTTGGTGCCGGCCTCGCGGCCCTGTTTGCGGTCGCGCGCATAAGCGAGCGCCTGCTGCGTCGCGCGCTCGGCGATGCCGACGCCCTGCAGGCCGACGGCAAGGCGGGCGCGGTTCATCATGGTGAACATGCAGGCCATGCCGGCATTTTCCTGGCCGATCAGGTAACTGACAGCGCCGCCATCATCGCCGAAGATCATGGTGCAGGTCGGCGAACCGTGAATGCCGAGCTTGTGCTCGACGGAATGCGCGCGCACATCGTTGCGCGCGCCGAGCGAGCCGTCCGGCTTGAGCAGGAATTTCGGCACCAGGAACAACGAAATGCCGCGCGTGCCGGGTGGCGCGTCAGGCAGCCGCGCCAGCACGAAGTGAATGATATTGTCGGTGAGATCGTGCTCGCCGTAAGTGATGAAGATCTTTTGTCCGGTGATGCGATAGCTGCCGTCCCCGGCGCGTTCGGCGCGCGTGCGCAAGGCCCCGACATCGGAGCCGGCTTGCGGCTCGGTGAGCTGCATGGTGCCCATCCATTCGCCGGACACGAGCTTTTCCAGATAGATCTTCTTCAGCTCCTCAGTGCCGTGGGCGTCGAGTGCGTCGATC
Organism: uncultured Alphaproteobacteria bacterium; assembly: GCA_963746715.1. GTDB lineage: Bacteria > Pseudomonadota > Alphaproteobacteria > Rhizobiales > Xanthobacteraceae > BOG-931. The sequence goes on from CAVVCW010000026.1 coordinate 71,464, forward strand.
GCGGCCATGGTCAGCATCGGGCCGTCGGCGAAGGCCATCGAGGCCGATGCCACATTTCGGTGCAGGCGGCATTGACGATCTGCGGCAGCGCCTGGCCGCCGAAGGCCAGCGGCGCGGCAAGCCCGTTCCAGCCTCCCGCCTGCCAGGCCTTGTAGGCTTCTTTCCAGCCCGGCGCCGTGGTGACGGCGCCGTCCTTGAACGGCGTGCCGTATTTGTCGCCGTCGCGATTGAGCGGCGCGATGACTTCCTCGGCGAAGCGTCCGGCTTCCGCGAGCACCGCATCGACGTCGTCGAGCGTGAGTTCGCCGAACAGGCCTTGCTCGATCGCGGAGGTGAGCGAAGCGCCATGCTTGAGCGCGAAAGTAATATCGGCAAGCGGGGCCTTATAGGTCATGGGAAGAGGCCATCTGTCGGGCACGTCCGGCTGGGTGCCTATGACGCGATTATAGGGACATTATTATTCCGGCCTCAATCGGTTAAGACGCTACGTGAGCATGATCTAATCCGAAAACCGGTGACCACCCTCGGATCAAGTCCAAGGGCATGCTTTTGGGGATCATGCCGGCGGCGGGATATCGTCAGGGACGAAGAAGTCCTGCGCCAAGGGTTGCGCCGGATCGACGCGATAGCGCTCGAAATCGGTGATGCCGTTTTCGGCAAGGAAATTATCGTCGATCAGAAAATTGCCGGTGAATTCGCGCGACGGCTTTGCAAAGACCGCATAGGCGGCATCGGCCACGATCTCGGGCTTGCGCCCGCGCTGCATCATCTGCGCGCCGCCGAGGAGATTTTGCACGGCGGCGGTCGCGATCAAGGTCCGCGGCCACAGCGCGTTGACGGCAATGCCCTGCGGCCGCAATTCGCCGGCAAGCCCGAGCACGACCATGCTCATGCCGAATTTGGCCATCGAATAAGCGGTGTGCGGCGCGAACCATTTCTCCTTCATGTCGAGCGGCGGCGACATCATCAGGATGTGCGGATTGGCGGCTTTCGCCAGATGGGGAATCGCGAACTTCGAGACGACAAAGGTGCCGCGCGCATTGATCTGATGCATCAGATCGAAGCGCTTCATGTCGGTTTGCGCGACCGGGGTGAGCGAAATAGCGCTGGCATTGTTGACGACGATATCGATGCCGCCGAAGTGCGCCGCGGTCTTCGCGAGTGCATCCTGCACCAAGGCTTCGTCGCGGATATCGACCATCAAGGGCAATGCCTTGCCGCCGGCGCGCTCGATCTCCTCGGCCGCGGTATAGATCGTGCCCTGGAGCTTCGGATGCGGCGTCGCGGTTTTTGCGGCAATGGCGATATTGGCGCCGTCGCGCGCGGCGCGCCGCGCAATCGCAAGCCCGATGCCGCGCGAGGCGCCGGTGATGAACAGGGTCTTGCCGGCAAGCGACATAACCAATCCCTTTTGTTGTGCTATTTCTTGCGTGCGAAGAAGGCGGCAAAGGCCGCGCGCGCCTCGTCGGATTTCAGCAGCTCCTTAAAATGCATCGCTTCGGTCTCGATGCGCTCCGAGACGTTCTCGTCCTGGCTGCGCATCAGGCGGCGCGCCAGCTTGACGGCGTTCGGCGGCAGCGCCGCGATCTCCCGCGCGGCCTGGAGCGCGGTATCGTCCACCGCACCGGCATCGACCACGGTGTTGACGATGCCGGCTTCTTTGGCGTCCGCGGCCGAGAGCGGCCGGCCCATGACGAGAAGCGAGAAGGCCCGCGCGTGGCCCATGCGTTGTGGCGCCAAGAGGCTCGATGCCGCTTCCGGAATGAGTCCGAGCTTGAGAAACGGCGTCGCGAATATCGCGCCGGTCGCGGCGACGACATGATCGCAATGGAGCAGCATGGTCGTGCCGATGCCGACGGCAGTGCCGCCGACCGCCGCGACCAAAGGCTTCTCGTTCCTGGCGAGAGCATGCAGGAAATCCACCGTGACCGCTTCAAGCCCGCCCTCGGCGCGCTTTTGAAAATCGCCGATATCGCTGCCGGCGCAGAACGCATTTTGCGCGCCTGCGAGCACGATGCAGCGGATGGCGGCATTGCCGCCGGCCTCGCCCAAGGCGCGCGTCATCTCCGCATACATCGGTTGCGTCAGCGCGTTCTTCTTCTCCGGCCGGTTCATGCGGATGATGCGGACGGCGTCCGAATCTTGCACGGTGATTCCTGCACAATAATCGAGTCGGTCATGGATCCCCTGCGGCCGCCGCCGCGCGTCCGTCGCGGCTTGGCACATTATTATAGGAGACGCATTATAAGTGGAGCCGAGGGTGCCGATAGCGCCGAAAACAGGGGATTTTCGGCTTTGCCATGGGCGCCGCCGTTCCGCCAGTGCGGCAAATATTGATCCGCCGGGGGTGTGTCGCTATGGTCCGGCCCGCCGATGTCGCCGCAGGTGCGGGCGACCCGGTCGGCAATCCCGGTGAGCATTGGGGCGTAGCCAAGTGGTAAGGCAGCGGATTTTGATTCCGCCATTCCCTGGTTCGAATCCAGGCGCCCCAGCCAGATTTTCAATTCGCGAACAATTACTTAGCGTCGGTCGCTTTCTGTTCTAGTGGCTCATTCCGAATGTCATTTTCTTGCTCATTCCGAATGTTTGTCGCCGTTTCGTTCGCCAGCCTGTGCGCATGGCGTTTTCGTGTCGCCGACAACGCGCGTTCCAAGGTTTCTTTCGCATAGCCGCGATACGCCTGCGCCGTCTTGTGCCCCGACAGCGCGCGGCCTTGTCCTTCGGTCAACTCTGCTACCTCTAACTCTGTCATGCCACCGTGCCGGCAGGCGTCGAGCGTAAAGTGGCTCGGCAAACCATCGATTGCCTTGCGCAGCTGCTGCACGATCTTCTCAAAGCCGCTGTAGCTATAAGGCTTGAAGACGACGCCGTTACGCGTCTTGATCTCACGGAGGATCATTGGGACGCCGCGACGCGGCAACTTGGCGAGCACGGCCTCGGCTTCCGGGTAGAATTGCACTGCGGTGCCGTCCACCGTGTCCTCCAATGGGTGCCAGACCGTTGCGCCGGTCTTGTGGTGGAGGATCTTGACCGCGTTTGGCCAGTCGCTACTCCGGTAGTCGGGCCATCGCAATACGCCGGCCAAGACGTTTTCAGGGCGCTGCAGCCACTCGTAGCAAATGACCGCTGCGGCGGCGGCCTCGGGCCGCCCGCGTTCAACGGCACCTTGCGCGAACGCGTAGACTTGCTCGCGCGTGACCGCCTGCTTCTTGCCCTTGATGCGGCGCTGCATGGTGACGCCGTCCCAGGGGTTCGGGACGTCGCGGTTAAATTCGCCTGGATGCAGCCGGTGCACGACGCGCCAGGAGCGGCGGCAGAGTGCGACGGCTTTTTCAGCTTGGCGCGGTCGCTGCCCGTCTGGGCCGGCGAGGATGATGGCGTAAATCTTGTCGGCGCTGATCGGTGAGATGGCTCGGACCTTCCGATCGCCGATCTTGTCACCTTTCTTCGTAGATATGTTCTCGATCATGAGCATCGTGCGCTCGTAGTCAGGGCGCGATCGCGCCGAGACTTTCTCCGTATAAGCCTTGCTTCGCCGATATTCCTGAAACAGCCACCGGATCGTTCCGTAGATCGGCGCACGCTCACCAGTGACGGCCAGACCGTGGCGCTGGTCCTGCCACTCATCAAACAGCGCATTGAGTGCGGCGGCGCGACCGCCATTGCCGTCTTCGCCGCATGCTGCCGTGTAATCGCGGCCAAGCGGCTGGTTCGGGATTGGGCAACCGGCACGTCGGTAGAGCGTCGGCACAGAGAAGTAGAACGCTGGGCGGCCATCGGCCAGCCGCTTAGCAACAACAAAGCGTGGGAGCGGCAAAGTCATAGTTACAAATCCTCTGCTACGTCGGTCACGCGGAAGAGTTCTGGCGGGAGGATCGCCGCGTCTAGATCGTCTCGAAGCCATAGTCGCCGTCGGCCTTCTGCAATACGGGGGAGAGGATACTCTTGACCTACACGCTTTAGAAATTGTTCAACTGACCGCTCACCCACGTACCCAGCCGCTAGCGCCGCATCCATTCGGCGTGGCCATGCTCCTGAGGGAATATGCGCGGAGCGGGTCATTCCCGCACTTCCCAATCAGAAATTAGCTTACTCACCGAGCATTGTAGGTAGTCACATTGAACAGCAATAGAGATTTGTGCACGGGGCGGCTTTCGTGCAACTTCAATGTCGCCCGTTAAATCGTTTGGATTTGCATTGTGTGAGGTTGCTTTAGCCAAAGATCCCGGAGTGTCTCTAGTTCCTGGTTTAGCGCAGCGTCTGACTTCCCCAGGTAATGGCCACGCTTAATCATTCGCATTTCCCGTTTATGGCCGGAGGCTGGACCGTCCGATCGCCCGCAGGCGCGCAGAGCACGGGTAACTACAGCGGAGACACGATCTAAACAACTGACTAACAAAGTACAATTTCCTTCCGAGTCACTTGATTGCTAAGCGGGTTGCAGACAACTGACTAAGAAAATCACATTTCCTAATCAGTTGCTGTGCTGTCGGCAGACTAGACTAGTGCACCATCAATGGCGGTCTGCGGTCGGTCCAAAAGCCCGTTACCCGTTGCCGGTAATGTGAACGATAGCGTCAATGATTGCGCGCGTCGAAATCGCGAGGATGTTCGCGGCGACACTCAGATCGACCCCCAGCTGAGCACCTAACATCGGTAGAACGATCAGGAGTCCGATCAGGATTATAAGTCCATATGGCTCGAGCTGGGCAACACGTGCTGCGGCGGCGGTTGGCAGAATCCCGACTAAGATGCGTCCGCCGTCGAGCGGCGGTACCGGAAATAAATTGAACACGGCCAGGACCACATTAAGAACTAGCGCATTTTTTAAGTTATCGGCCAGCCAGTACGCACACAGTGGTGGGAAGATAGCCGACTATGTGGAATGCCAGACCTGCGACAACGGCAAGCATTATGTTCATGGCTGGTCCGGCGGCAGCAACAAGTACCATGTCCCGTCGCGGTCGACGCAACGCCCGAAAATTAACTGGTACCGGCTTCGCATAGCCGAAGAGGAACGGCGCGCGCAGCAACAGCAACACCCCCGGCAGTAGGATCGTGCCGAAAGGGTCGATGTGCTTAGCTGGATTGAAGCTAACACGGCCAAGCCGCCATGCCGTGTCGTCGCCAAGAAGGTGGGCGACGAAGCCGTGCGCGGCTTCATGAAAAGTAATGGCGACGATTACCGGGATCGCCCAAGTCGTCACTAAATAGATTACGTTGGAGCTCACGGTTTCGCGTCGTATTGAAGGGTCCTGAATTCTCTAGCCAAAAAACTCACCGTATTCCAGGGGACAATATTGCGCATTTCCGCTATCACTGGCGGACCCGGCGCATTGGTTTCGGCTCGTCCCGCAGGGCGCGCCAGGTCAATTGGCATGCGCTAGGATATCCTCGATCGCATAGGGCGCGAGAGCACCCTCTCGGTATTGAGTCTCAAAGCTGAAATGGTTCCGGGCAAAAGCAAGGAGACAAAATGAGCAAGGGAACCAGCTTCGAAGCTGACATCCTGCCGCTTTTTACGCAGCGGGATATTCAAGGGATGAGCAAGGCATTCAATCTGGCGAGTTATGATGAAGTAAAGGCCCACGCGGCTGCGATCTTCGATCGGATTCGCGGGATCGGCGGCGCTGTCATGCCGCCGCCGCCACCGAGAGGAGAAGGTCCGTGGCCTCAATCTCGTATCGATCTCTTCGCCAAGTGGGTGGCGGACGGTTGTCCGCCTTAGGCAATCGACCAGGAGAGCTCGCCGGAGTTTGTTCGACGCACTTTCGAGCCCTTGCCAACTTTGCCAGGCAGAGCTTCTACAGCTCTGCGCCGCGGCCGTCGCCCGGAGCAATACATTGTCGAAATGCGCGTATGCGCCTGATCGCGCAGAGCTGCCACGTTGCCTGTTTTACGCCGACGTTCAATCAAGGGAGGTTTCACAATGCGAAGACTCTTCGACCTCGCTGCAGTCTTAATTTTGTCGCTGGAAGTTACCGCTGCGAGTGCTCAAACGTTTGAGAAGAACAATTACAATTACAGCGAATGGGCGAAAGGGCGGTTCTCTGAGGCCGTCACAGTGACAGGTCCTGGCAAGATGATCTTTCTCGCCGGCGTCGGCGCCGAGAATGAGAACGGCCAAGCTGGCGATATCCTCAATAAGGGCGATGTCGTCGGCCAGTGCAAATACGCCTTCGACAAGATTAAACGCGCACTTGATAAAAACGGCGCCGGCCTGGGCGACATCGTGAAAATGGTGACCTATCTGACCGACATGAGATCTTCGGCCGATTTCGGCAAGTGCCGCCAGGACACATTCGGAACGATACCTATGCCGGCACATACGCTGCTGAATGTCAGTCAACTGGCATGGCCAGGAATGCTGATCGAAATCGACGTCACGGCGATGGTGCCGCCAAAATAGCTGCGATCGACACGCCGCTCCGACCCGTTCCAGGTCTTTTGACCAGTCCAAACGGCGAAGTAGCCAGCGGGCTCAAGTGGCTCATCGGGAAATTTATTCTGTTCTGTTTTGAACTCCTGCAGGCACACGACGTCTGGTTTGGCCACCTTCAGCCAGTCCAGCAAGTTTGGAAGCCGCTTGTTGATGTTGTTGATGTTGAAGGTCGCGATCTTCATCTTAAGCGCCCGGGCCATCGCGCAGCGAGCAAGTCCACAAAGGAAATGAGAAAGGTCTCTCATGAAAATCAAATGGCTAGAGCATTTGCCTCCGCGGGTTATCCCGGCATCAAAGGAAACAAACGGCCTGGGGCCGATTAGCCGTGCTCGAAGCGCCACAGCGGCGCTGGTATTCTCGCTGCTGTATCGAAAATCAGCGAAAACAGTCACTGTGGCAAGTATGCATTTGTGAACACCTCGTCGGGCGTCACCGTTCCTCTGGCAATGTTGAGATGCCCCCGAGATCGCGACCTTGCGCGTTGGCATAGATGTCGTAAACCGGCTGGATATTGGTCTGGTTCAGATTGGTCGGCACGCTGTCGCGTTGCAACTTCGCCACGTCGCTCAGGAGCCCCGGTATCGGCGGTCCGTTGGCTGCGAGTGCGGTAATGGGCCCCTGTCCCGGCTTTGTTTTGCGCGCATTAAGCGCGCGAGCTTGACCCAACGACTGGTTTACTCAATTATATTCGAACACTCTGTCCACATGGTGGACAGAGTGTGAAAGGCTGAAAAATGTCTCGTTCAATCTCTTCTCGCGCTTCAGAGGCAGCCGACAGCGCCGACATTTCCGCGGTCAAAAGCCTGCGTAAGGCGCTGAGCGTTCTCGATGCTGTTGCCTGCGCTGGGCGTCCTCTCACGGTCGCGGAGGTGGCCGTCAATGCCGGGATCGCCCGGCCGACCGCCTATCGCTTTGTGCAGACCTTGGTTTCCGCCGGCTATCTCGCCCAGGATCCGGTTGACGGACGATTATCGATTGGCTTCGCCGTGCTGCCGCTTGCTTCAAGCTTGCTCGATCGCAGTCGGCTGCGCATCGAAGCACTGCCACATCTGCATAATCTGGCGAACAAAACCGGCGAGCGTGCCAATCTCGGCATCCTGTATCGCGATTGTGTTCTCTATATCGCCGGCGTCGAGAAGCCGGCGCTACCGACCATCTATTCCCGGTTCGGCAAAAGCGCGCCGGCGCACTGTTGTTCGCTCGGAAAGGCTATTCTGGCTTTTCTGCCCGAGGCGGAAGTGCGCGCATTGCTGAGCCGCAAACCGCTCACCGCACATACGCCGACGACGATCACCAGCCGCGCCGGTTTCATGAAAGAACTCACCGAGACCCGACAACGCGGCTATGCCATTGATCGCGCCGAACATGTGTCCGGTTCATGGTGTGTCGCCGCGCCGATCTTCAATGCCGGCAATCAGCCGATCGGGGCCATTGGCGTGAGCGGCCGCGAACTCCAACGGATGCTCAAGCATCATGATCTGGTTCGGCAAACCGCGGAAGTCGTCTCTCACCACCTGCTGTGATCGCAGCACTCAAAAACGAAATCTGGAAACCCTCAGGAAAGAAAATGGAAAAGCTGATTATCACTGTCGCCTGCGATTCGAGAACTTCCTATCCGATCAATCATTATTGTCCGCCCCAGGAGGACATCGAGGGCGTGGCGCAGCAATACATTGACGGCATCAAGGCCGGCGCTGCGATTGCGCATATTCACGGCATCCGCACACTCGAAGAGTCAATGCAGGCCGACGGCAAACAGGTGTCACGCATCAATCACGAAGGCTGGAAGCGGCTTCAGGAGGCGATCCTGTCGAAAACGGAACCGGTCATGCAATTCGGCGTTGCCAGCGCCCGACTCGAAGAAAAGGTCAAGCTTATGACGCTCGGACCGGACATGATGGCGGTCGCGTTCAATGCCCACGACGAATATTTTAATCCCGACCCGCAGTTTCCGCCTAAGCGCATGATGGCGATCCATCCGGTGGAAGAACTCCTCGATTACGCCAAGGCTGCCGAGAAACACAAAGTGAAGCTTGAAGTCGAATGCTTTCATACCGGCGCGTTCTGGAATCTCGAGTTCATTCGCAAGCAGGGCTATCTCAAAGAGAAGTCCTACACGACCCTTTTCCTCGGCTGGCCTGGCGGCACATGGACCCCGCCAACCGAGAAAGCGCTCATCTATATGGTCGATCATCTGCCGAAGAATTGTATCTGGAACGTGAGCGTCATGAGTTCCCTGAAACAATGGGACCTGCTCTCGCTTGCGGTGTCGCTCGGCGGCCACGTTCGCGTCGGTTACGAGGACAATCCATATATTGCGCCGGGCGAGCTCGCCAAGAACAACGCTATCCTGGTCGAGCGAATGATGAAGATCGCGCAGGGGCTCGGGCGTGAAGTAGCCACCTCAAAGGAAGCTCGGCAAATCCTAGCGCTGGCCAAGCAGTAAACGCATCGCGCGCGCTCGAACCTGCGGCCAAACGCGATCTAGGCCGCGCAATAAAAATAACACAAACAGGAAATCGGGAGGTTTATATGACTGTTTCTACAGATGCTCGGCGGCTTGCGCGCCGAGCGGTTCGCGAGCCGGTCCGCATCGCGGCTGGCACGGTCGTGTTGGCGATCCTCCTATTTGCTTTTTCGGCGCGGGCCGCTTTCCCGGATCGTCCGGTCAGGCTGATCGTGCCGTTTGCGCCCGGCGGCGCCAGCGACTTAATTGCACGTGTATTGAGCTCGCCTTTGTCGCAGGAGCTCGGTCAGCCGGTCATCGTCGAAAATCACGCTGGCGCTAACGGCAACGTCGGCATTGCCTATGTCGCCAATTCAGATCCCGATGGCTATAAGCTTCTCGTCGCTTCGAGCGTCATTTTCGTCAATCAACTGCTCAAACGGCCAGATAGCCACGACCCCGAGAAGGACTTTACCCCGATCGCCGATCTCGGCGGCTCGCCGGACGCTCTTGTGACGCGAACGGAAAGCTCCATCCTTGATTTTGCCGACCTGATTAAGCGCGCGAAAGCTAATCCTGGGCATATCACCTTCTCCAGTCCTGGTATCGGCAGCATTTCACAGCTCGGCGTCGAGTTGCTGGATCTACGTGCCGGCATCGAACTAACGCATGTGCCGTTTACCGGTGCCGGTCCCGCGGCGCAGGCGGCGCTAGCGGGCACGACCGATCTCGCTGGTGTGAACATTTCTGCCGTTATGCCGCTCATTAAAGCCGGCAAATTGCGGGCGCTGGTGCAGACCGGAGCTAAGCGCTGGTTCGAATTGCCTGACACGCCGACGATGGAGGAGGCTGGAATCGCCAACGCCGAATCCGAGACGCTGCAGGTTCTGTTGGGGCCGCAGAACATGCCGGGCGAGATCACCGATCGCCTCAGTAAAGCGGTGGTCAAGGCGCTTGCGGCACCGGAATTGCGCGAGCAGCTCCTTAAGACCGGCTTTGCGGTTTCAGGAACAGGCTCCGCAGAACTCAAACAATTGACCGGCAGGGAAGTCGCCAAGTGGCGCGACGTCATCGCCGAAGCCAAGCTGACGGTGAACTGAACGGCATATCTGAAAGTGTGACGCGTGACTGGTTTCGACACGATCATTATCGGCGCGGGCTCGGCCGGTTGCGTTCTCGCCAACCGGCTATCGGCGCAATCGGCGCATTCGGTCCTCTTGATCGAGGCCGGGCGGGACACGGCACCGGGTCAAGAGCCGGCCGACGTGCTCGATACGTTTGCCTCGTCCTATTACAACAAGTCCTATATGTGGCCCGGCGTGACGGCACATTGGCGGCGGCGCGACACATCGCCTGGGACCGCTTTCGACCAAGCCCGGATTATGGGTGGCGGATCGTCGGTGATGGGGATGGTGGCGTTGCGTGGTACGCCCGACGACTACGATGAATGGGAGCGGCTCGGCGCCAAGGGCTGGACCTGGCGCGAAGTCCTGCCGTATTTCCGCAAACTTGAAACCGACAAAGATTTTCACGGCGATTTGCATGGCGAGACCGGCCCGATTCCGATCCGGCGCACCCCGCCCGACAGTTGGCCGCCGTTAACGCGCGCCATCGGGCAATTCCTGCGTGAGCGCCAGACGCCGTATATCGCCGACATGAACGGCGATTTCCGTGACGGCTACGGCTCCCTGCCGATGAGCAACACGCAAAGCCGTCGCGGCTCAACCGCCATGGGCTATCTCGACGCTGCGGTGCGCGCCCGCAAGAATCTAAAGATCGTCACCGGCGCGAGCGTGACGCAGCTGCTGTTCGAGGGAAGGCGCGCTGTCGGTGTATCCGTAAACATCAACGGCCAGGAGCAAGAATATCGTGGGCGAGAGGTCGTTCTTTCTGCCGGCGCCATTCATTCGCCCACGTTTCTGCTGCGCGCCGGAATAGGCCCGCCGGCGGAACTGCGCGCACTGGGCATCGAGGTCATGGCAGACCTTCGAGGCGTCGGGCGCAATCTGCAAAACCATCCGCTCCTCTTCGTCGCCGCGCATTTGCGACCCGGCGCGCGTCAGCCGCGCGCGCTACGGCCGCATCCGATGACTTGTCTGCGCTATTCCTCCGGGCTGCCGGACGCGGCGCCGAGCGACATGTATATCGCTGCGCACAGCAAATCGTCGTGGAACGCGCTGGGTGAGCAGATCGCCAATTTCAATGCCACGGTCTTCAAGCCGGCGTCGCGCGGGCAGGTAACATTGACATCGGCCGATCCGGCGCAGCCGCCTCGTATCGAGTTCAATTTCCTGGGCGAAGAAATCGATCTCGCGCGCCTTAAGGACGGCTTTCGCCGTATCGTCGCGCTGGTGTCGAGCGACGAAGTGCGCCGGTTATGCACGACCGTGTTTCCCGTGCGCTTCACCGACCGCATCAGGCAACTCAACCGGCTCAACCGCGTCAACGCAATAAAGGCCATGGTGGTGGCCGGTGCGCTCGACGCCGTTCCCGCTTTGGCCGATGTCGTGTTCGGTCGCCTTATTGGTCAGCGCATCGATCTCGGCGCGCTGGCCGCGGACGATGCCGAACTCAGCGACTACGTTCGTAATAATGTGGCGGGGACTTTTCATGTCTCCTGCACCTGCCGAATGGGTCGTCCCGACGATCCGGATGCTGTCGTCGATACCGCCGGCCGTGTTCGCGGTATTGGCGGACTGCGCGTCGTCGATGCTTCAATCATGCCGGCCATACCACGCGGCAACACTAATTTGCCGACCATTATGCTCGCAGAAAAAGTCGCAGCCGGTATGTGCGAGGAGAGTGTGCGCTCCCAACCTCTGACCCGGAATTATGATGACAAATGTTCGCACTATTGACTCGCACACTCACATCCTGACCGAAGAGGCGATGGCGCGGCTCGCCAAACAGTCCCCTTTGGTTGCGCCGGTGCTGAAGGAATTCAACGGGCGCGACGCTACGCTGGAGATCGCAGGCAAAGTTGTACAGCAGCCGCTGCCGCGCGAAATCTGGGACGTGGGATTGCGCTTGCGCGATATGGACGCGAACCAAGTCGATGTCCAGGTTCTGTCGCCGACGGTCTTCACGTTCTTCTACGGGCACGACGCTGCGCTGGCCTTGGCTTGCGCGGGTCTCCAAAACGAGGAGATTGCTGCGGTCGTGCGCAAGCATCCCGGCCGCTTTATCGGCCTCGGCAGCGTGCCGTTGCAGGCGCCACAGGCCGCAGCCGACGAACTCAAACGCTGCATGTCGAAACTCGGCTTGCGCGGTGCAATGATCGGTACTCACGTCAATGGTCGTAATCTCGACGATCGCGCGCTTGAACCGTTCTGGGCGGCAGCGGCCGAACTCGGCGCTTTCATCTTTATTCACCCGCATGCGGGGGCGGCGGGAGAACGGTTGAACGAATATTATCTAAAGAACCTGGTGGGGCTGCCGGTCGAGACGACAATAGCCGGCGCCTGCTTGGTGTTTGGCGGCGTTTTGGAACGCCATCCTCGGCTTAAAATATGTCTCTCCCACGGCGGCGGCTTTGTGCCGTATCAGGCCGGGCGGTTCCAGCACGGCTGGGAGGTGCGCGGCGAACCAAAGTCACACATCAAGGAGCCGCCCGACAAGTCGCTCGGCCGATTGTATTACGACACCATCCTTCATTCGAAGCCTACCCTCGAATTTCTGATTGGCAGTGTCGGGCCTGATCGCGTGCTGCTTGGCAGCGACTATCCGTTCGACATGGGAAATCTCGATTGTGTAGCGCGCGTCAAGGCGCTGGATATCGCATCTGACGCGCGCGACCTCATCCTCGGCGGCTACGCGCGGACATTGCTCGGCGAGGGAGCGCACGGGCATGCATGAACGTCAACTCGCCACGACGGGCTTACGCGTTTCGGCGGTCGGATTGGGCTGCAACAATTTTGGCGGCCGGCTTGATCGGGCAGGCGCGCGGCATGTCGTTCACGCCGCGCTTGATGCTGGCATCACGCTTTTCGACACCGCGGATATTTACGGCCAGCGCGGCGGCTCGGAGACGATTTTAGGAGAGGTGTTGGGCGCGCGGCGCAAGGACATTGTGCTCGTCACCAAGTTCGGCATGCCGATGGACGAAGAGGGGCGACTGAAAGGGGCGGCCGCGCGATATGTGATGAGCGCTATCGAGGCAAGCCTCAAGCGCCTTAAGACGGATTGGATCGATCTCTATTACCTTCACCGGCCGGATCCGGCGACGCCGATCGAGGAAACTTTGCGCGCGCTCGATAAGCTGATCGAGCAGGGCAAGGTGCGCCATATCGGCTGTTCAAATATGTCGGCCGCACAGGTGGTCGAGGAGGAGCAAGTCGCAAAGGCACATAGTCTGCATCGCTTCATCTCCTGCCAGGATCAATACAATCTCTTGTCGCGGCAGATCGAAGTCGATCTCATCCCGGCTATGAAACAGCATGACTTGACGCTGCTACCGTATTTTCCATTGGCAAGCGGCATGCTGACCGGCAAGTACCGGTTTGGCGCGCCGATTCCAGAGGGCAGCCGACTATCGCAGAAGCGTTATTCCGACCGCTTTCTCAATGACGATAATTTTCGCATCGTCGAAAACTTGCGCGCGTTCAGTGCGCAAAGCGGCCATTCGCTCCTCGAACTCGCCTTCGGCTGGTTGTTGTCGAAGCCAGTGGTCGGCTGCGTGATCGCGGGTGCGAGTACGGGGGACCAGGTTCGGCAAAACGTGGCGGCGAGTACGTGGCGGCTAGATGCCGCCGGACTGGCCGAAGCTGATCGACTCTCAAACCGTGGCGGAGCGTAGCGCCGTTCGTTTGCGACAACACCTGGAGCACTTAGATGTCGATGATTTCAATAATCGTGAGGGGATTTCAGACAAGGCGGCGCATCATTTGTCTCGCCATAGCCGTTGTTGCCGCAATACCGTCGGCCGGTGCACGGGCCGAATATCCCGATCGTCCGGTGACGATCGTGTCGTGCTTCCCAGCCGGCGGTGGGACCGATATCGCGATGCGCCTGATCAACACCGAACTTGGTCAGGCGCTCGGGAAGCCGGTGATCGTCGAAAACCGTGGCGGGGCAGGCGGCTCGCTTGGCACTGCCTTTGTCGCTCGCGCTTCGGCTGACGGCTATACATTACTTGGCTGTTCGAGCGCATTTGTTGTCAATCCAAGTCTCTATGCGAACGTCGCCTACGATCCATTCAAGGACTTTGTGCCGGTCATGGTGATCGGAGCTGCGCCGAATCTGTTTGTGGTGCCCAAGCAGTCCAAAATCAACACCATGCAGGATTTCATCGCCGAGGCGAAAGCCAATCCGGGGAAGCTGAATTGGACCAGTCCAGGTGCAGGCACCACGCCGCAACTCGCCGGGGAGCTCTTGAAATCGGCGGCCGGCATCGACATCGTCCACATTCCCTTTACCGGCGCGGGTCCAGCGATGACAGCCGTACTCGGTGGTCAGGTCGACATGTATGCCGGCAATTATGGATCGATGGGTAGCTTGCTCAGCACCGTACGAGCGCTAGCGGTAACAGCCGATAAGCGTTGGCCGGATTTGCCCGATACGCCGACGCTTGCCGAACTCGGCATCAAGAGTCCGTCGACGGATACGTTCCAGGCGTTGCTCGCACCGGCCGGCACGCCGCAGCCGATTGTCGATCGGTTGGTCAAGGAGCTTGCCTCAATTCTCGCCCGACCGGACGTCCGCGAAAAGTTCGTCAAGATTGGACTTCCCGTAGTTGCCGAGGGCCCTGACGTATTTCGCGCGCGTATCGCCCATGAAGTGCCAATGTATAAGGCGGTCATCGACAAGGCTGGTTTGAAGGTCC
>CAVVCW010000027.1:0-49338 GCA_963746715.1 uncultured Alphaproteobacteria bacterium
CTGGATTCGAACCAGCGACCTTCAGCTTAGAAGGCTGTTGCTCTATCCCCTGAGCTACGGGGCCGTCAGGCTCTTCGGGCGGAATACGCTTCCAGGGGTCCCGGATAATCCACCCGCCGGCCGGCCGCAGTGTGGATAGCGGATTCAAGCCGCCGATCCTAGACCTGCTGCGTCTTTACGGCCGCCCGCGGGACGCAAAATCGCCTTCATATTCACTACTGATCGCCGCCGATTGGGGTATTCTGCGACCCGCCGTCATAGCGGCGGGTGATGGATGGAAATGCAGATTTGAGCGCGCTCCGGGAGACTCGATTGGCTCTGGCACGCAGGTTTACCGCGGCTGTGACGGCGTTGTTGCCGCTCGCCGGCCTGTGCTTGCTGTTGGCGGCGACGGACGCGCGGGCGCAAAGTGCAGCCCAAAACCCTGCGCCAAGCCCTGCGAATGGTTGCGAAGACGGGGCTGATCTTGCCGTCCTGCCGTCGCCGCTTGCGCCCTGGAAGGGCGCGCCGCTGCGCGTTCTCGTCGTTGCCGAAAAGCCCGTTGACGGCGAGCTTTTGCTGATCGCGCCAGACGGCAGTGTCGCCGCAACATCGGCCGAGCGGCATGGCGGCCCGCCGTATTTCTGGTTCGCCGAGATCGCCACGCCTTCTGCCGGCACGTGGCATGCCTCGCTCGCGCGCGACCGCGCCTCAGGCGCGTGCAGCAAGATCACCCGCGACATCGCCGTAAGCGCGCAAAAGCCGCCCGGTCTGCCGACGCCTGAAGGCAGCATGTGGCAGGTGCGCAATTCCTGGAATCGGGCGACGGAAAATCTGTATTCGGCGTGGATCGAAAAGCTGTTCGACGCGCCGCCTGATGTGGATCTGTCCTGGAAGGCGTGGCACGAAGTGTTGCGCGATCAGTCGCGCAACATGCTGTTCAATTATCTCGGCATGGGCGAAGACAATGTAGCGCTGAGCCTGCGCCCGGATTGCGCCGACTTCGTCTATTTCCTGCGCGCTTATTTCGCCTTCAAGATGGGGCTGCCGTTCGGCTATTCGAATTGCTCGCGCGGCACCGGCGGCTCGCCGCCGAAATGCTATCAATGGTTCGACATTCAGCATCCCGAAGTGACGCGTCCGGCGCCGCCGCCCGAACAGACGGCATCAGTTGCGGCGCCGCCGACGGCAGATACGGCAAAGCCCAACATGTTGCAGAAGATGTTCGCGCAACAAGGCGCGCCGCCTCCGGCTCCCATTCCTGCGCCGGCACCGGCACCGGCGCCGAAGCGGCTCGGGCTTGCGTCGTTCGGCCAGTATCTGCGCGCCGTCGGCGATGTCGTGCATACCGGCTCGGTGCGTGTCGCGGCCACCGACGACAACACCGATTTCTATATGGTGCCGCTGACCCAAGACACGCTGCGTCCGGGGACCGTTTATGCCGATCCCTACGGCCACGTTCTGATGCTGGTGCATCGCGTACCGGAAGCAAACGGCGCGCCGGGCGTGTTCCTTGCGGTCGACGCCGAGCCCGACGGCACGGTGACGCGCAAGCGCTTCTGGCGCGGCAATTTCTTGTTTGTCCATGAACCTTCGCTCGGCAGCCCGGGCTTCAAGCGTTTCCGGCCGATCGTGCGCGAGAGTAACGGCGCGTTGCGGCGACTGACCAACAACGAAATCGCCAAGAATCCGAACTACGGCGATTTCTCTCTGGAGCAGCCGCAGCTGAGCCTGGAAGATTTCTACGACCGCATGGACGACGTGATGTCGCCCGAGCCGCTCGATCCGGCGAAAGCAATGCAGGATGCCATCACCTCGCTCGAAGAGCAGGTGAACACGCGCGTGACTGCTGTCGAAAACGGCCGCAAATTCCAGAGCAGCGGGCGCGGCGACGCCGACATGCCCAATGGCCCGTCGATCTTTGAGACCAACGGCGCCTGGGAGGATTTCTCCACGCCGGCGCGCGATCTTCGCTTGCTGATCGCGATCGACGTGGTGCACGGATTTCCCGATCACGTCGCGCGGCGGGCCGATCGCTATGCGCTCGGCGGGAGAAGTCCCGCCGACGTGAAGGCGCAATTGCAGGGCGCACTGGCCTCGGAACTGGCCGCGCGGAAAGTGACCTATACGCGCAGCGACGGCTCGCAATGGACGCTCACGCTCAAAGACGTGATCGACCGCGCCGGCAATCTTGAAATGGCCTATAACCCCAACGACTGCGTCGAGCTGCGCTGGGGCGCGCCGGACGGCAGCGACGAGGCCTCAACCTGCAAGCGGCATGCGCCGACCGCGCAGCGCGCCAAGATGGCGGACTACCGCAACTGGTTCCGCGACCGCCACTGGCCGCACGTCTAGGCATTTCAGTTCGGCAATTCTGAACCGCGTCACGTATTGCGGCCGCTTTGGCGCAACGACGGCAGGCCGATGCCGGTTGCTTCAAAGCCGCCATCGACCGCGATCGTCTGCCCGGTAATGTAGCTCGCCCGGTCGCTGCACAGAAAGAAGATCGCCTCGGCAAGCTCTTCTTCCAGACCATAACGGTTGAGCGGGATGGCGTCGTGATAAGCGGCGCGGATGTCGGGCGTATGGACAGCCTTGGCCATGGCGGTATCGACCGGACCCGGAGCCACGGCATTGACCCGGATGCCGAGCGCGGCAAGCTCGATGGCCTGTTGCTGGGTGAGGTGGGCAAGCCCGGCTTTGCTGGTGCCATAGGCGGTGCGCAAGGTCGAGGCGCGCAGGCCGGATATCGAGGTGATATTGACGATGGCGCCGCCGCCGGAATCGCGCATCAGCGGCGCTGCGGCCTGCGTGCACAGGAACGGCCCGGTGAGATTGACCGCGAGCACGCGCGACCAATCCTCATACGTCACCTCGAGGATGGGCTTGAAGACTGCGATGCCGGCATTATTGACCAGCGCGTCGAGCCGGCCGAACCGCCGCGCGACCGTCGCAAAGGCGTCCACGACTTGGGTGCGCTCGGCGACGTCGCAGTGAACGGCAAAGGATGTGCTGGAGCCGGCAAGCGCCGCGTGGGTACGATCGAGCGTCGCTTCGTCGATATCGAGGAGCGCCACGTTCCAGCCGTCGGCAAGGAATCGCTTGGCAGTTGCTAACCCGATACCGCGCGCGGCTCCGGTGACCAAGGCGGTTTTCATTTTCGCTGTGCTCATCGTTTCCCCTTTTCCCTTGCCGGATGTCGTGAGGTGTTGTGCAAAGTTGTGCGGGGCGTTCCGGCTATTTGCCAATTTGGATCGTTGTTTAAGTGACGCCGATAGCCGATACAAGGATACCGTCGCGCGCAGGGATTTTGTCGTGCGGCGGTGAACGACTGACCAAAGACGCGCGACTAAGCTTCGATCTTGGCTTCGATCTTGCCGGGACGTGCGTTCAAACGGCGACTTGCGTTCAAACTTGTCTTCAAAGCACGGCAAAACGTTAAGCTTGACGCTGCCGGTTTGGCCACGACCTCGACACGATCTTTGCCTCAAATTTCAAGGCGGTCCGGATTCCGCCTCGATGCTTGGTTTAATCTCTTGGCTCAATCCTTTGGCCCGCCTCTGGGAGGATTTCCGATGTTATCGCTGTTTCGCACCGGCCTCATGGCTGCCGTTGCCGCAGCCTGCTTGGCCGTTGCCTGCCTGACTGCGACTGCCGCGAACAAGCCCTTCACCAATGACGATCTCGCCACCAGCGCGGTCGAGCTCGAAGCCCAGATCAAGTCCGACGCCGGGACGCCGGCCAAAACCGTCGATCAGCTCAAGCACGACGCCGACGCCGCCTTCGCCAAGAACGATTTCCGCACCGGGATGCAGGTGCTCGACCAGATCGTCGCCGCAGCTCCGAACGACGCCGCAACCTGGCTTCGTCTCGCTCATACCATCCAGCAGATCCGCCCGGGGAATGACAGCGAACGCGCGATGCTGCTCGAGAAGGCGTCGAGCGCGGCTTATATCGCCTACCAGCGTTCGACCGACCGCAATCAGGAAGCCGACAGCCTTGCCTTTCTCGGCACGCTGTTGAGCCAGCGCCAGAACTGGCGGCCGGCGCTCGACGCGCTGCGGCTGTCGCTCGAGCTGCGCGAGGTCGCCGATGTACGCGGCCAATATGAGCGGTTGCGCGACCAATATGGTTTCCGCGTGCTCGATTATAGTGTCGATGCCGATACGGCGTCGCCGCGCGCCTGCTTCCAATTCTCCGAAGACGTGCCCCAGCGCACCGATTTTTCGCCCTTCGTCGCCGTTGCCGGCACCGACAAGCCGGCTTTGTCGGTCACCGAGAAGCAGCTTTGCGTCGAGGGCCTCGACCACGGCCAGACCTATACCGTGACGCTACGCGCCGGCCTTCCGTCGGTGGTGCACGAGACGCTGTCGAAATCCTCGGACTTCGCGATCTATGTGCGCGATCGCAAGCCGTCGGTGCGCTTTTCGACCTCGGCCTATGTGCTGCCGCGCACCGGCCAGCAGGGCATTCCGGTCATCAGCGTCAATACCAAAGCGGTGGCGGTCGAGATTTATCGCATCAGCGACCGCAATCTGATCGACACGATCTCGACCTCGGGCTTCGGCGCCGGCGATTTCCAGACCAGCTTGAGCCGCTCCGATATCGATCAGCTGCAGAATTCGCGCGGCGTCCAGGTGTGGAAGGGCGCGCTCGCGGTCGACGCCAAGGCGGCGCTCAATGCGGAAGTCACCACCGCATTCCCGGTCGATCAGGCCGTCACCGATCTCAAGCCCGGCGTCTATGTGATGGTGGCGCAGGCCAAGGAGCTGAAGGATCTCGACAACAATTACGAGGCGCTGGCGACGCAATGGTTCGTCGTTTCCGATCTCGGCCTCACGGCGTTCTCCGGCAAGGATGGCATCCACGTCTTCGTCAATTCGCTGGCGACGACGGATGCCAAAAGCGGCATTGAGCTCAAGCTGATTTCGCGCGGCAACGAAGTTCTGGCGACACGGCAGACCGATACCGCGGGCCACGCGCTGTTCGAGCAAGGCCTCGCCAACGGGGAGGGTAGTGCCGCTCCCGCACTGCTCGCCGCCGCCGATCCGAAAGGCGATTACGCCTTTCTCAATCTGCAAGCGTCGGCCTTCGATCTGACCGATCGCGGCGTCTCGGGCCGTCCCGCGCCGACCGGGCTCGACGCTTTCGTCTATGCCGAGCGCGGAGTCTATCGTTCCGGCGAAACCGTCTATCTCACCGCGCTGCTGCGCGACCCGCAGGGTGTGGCCGCGCTGAATACGCCGCTGACGCTCGTCGTCGAGCGGCCGGACGGCGTCGAGTTCAAGCGCGCGCAAATCGCCGATCAGGGGCTCGGCGGACATACGCTCACGTTGCCGATCAATGCCAGCGCGCCGACCGGCACGTGGCATGTCCGCGCCTATACCGATCCGAAGCTTCCGGCGATCGGCGAGACGACCTTCCTGGTCGAGGATTATGTGCCCGATCGCATCGAGTTCGATCTGACGTCGAAGGCCGATCGCATTTCGCAAGGCGCGCCCGCCGATATGAATGTGGCGGGCCGCTTCCTCTACGGTGCGCCGGCTTCCAACCTCGATCTCGACGGCGACGTGACGATCGCGGCGGCGGCAGAGCGCAAGGGCTTTGCCGGCTATCAGTTCGGCTTGGCCGACGACGAGCTCGACCCGACCAAACAAACGCTCGACGATCTGCCGTCGACCGATGACGCCGGCAACGCGACTTTCAAGGTCGATCTCGACAAGCTGCCGTCGACCACACATCCGCTGCAGGCCGATGTCACGGTGCGGATGAACGAACCGGGCGGTCGCGCCGTCGAGCACAAGCTGACGCTGCCGATCACACCCGCTGCCAATATGATCGGCATCAAGCCGCTGTTCCAAGGCACTTCACTGGCCGACGGCGCCAGCGCCAATTTCGACGTCATCGTCGCCGCGCCGGACGGCAAGCCGCTGGCGCAATCGGGACTGCATTATCAGCTGCTGCGCATTCAGACGCATTATCAGTTCTATAAGCGCGACGGCGTGTGGAATTTCGAGCCGGTCAAGACCACGACCCGCGTTGCCGACGGCAAGATCGATGTCGCGCCCGACCAACCGGGCCGGATTTCGCTGCCGGTGAACTTTGGACGTTATCGGCTCGATGTCGCCTCGGCCGATCCGAACGGCCCGGATACATCGGTGAATTTCGACGCCGGCTGGTATGTCGACGCCAATGCCGACACGCCCGACATGCTGCAAGTGGCGCTCGACAAACCGGAATATCGCGCGGGCGACACGATGACGGTCGCCGTGACCGCCCGCAATGCCGGTCAGGTCACGCTCAATATCGTCGGCGATCATCTGCTCGCGACGCAAACCGCGGCGGTCAAGGAAGGTACGAGCGAATTGAAAGTCCCGGTCGGCCGCGACTGGGGCAGCGGCGCCTATATCGTTGCGACTTTGCGCCGGCCGCTCGATGCGCCGGCGCAGCGCATGCCGGGCCGCGCCATCGGCCTGCAATGGTTCGCTATCGACAAGGCGGCGAAAACGCTCACGGTCGATTTGAGCGCGCCCGGCCTGTTGCGGCCGAATACGACATTGCATGTGCCGCTGAAGGTCTCGGGTCTTGCCTCGGGCGAGGAGGCGCGGATCGCGGTTGCCGCCGTCGATGTCGGCATCCTCAACTTGACCAATTACAAGCCGCCGTCGGCGAGCGACTATTACCTCGGCCAGCGCGCGCTGTCGGCCGACATCCGCGATCTTTACGGCCAATTGATCGACGGCATGCAGGGCACGCGCGGTGAAATCCGCTCGGGCGGCGACGAAGGCGCGCAATTGCACGGCAGTCCGCCGACCGGGCCGCCGGTCGCGCTCTATTCCGGCATCGTTACCGTCGGCAAGGACGGCACGGCCGATGTCGCGTTCGATATTCCCGACTTCGCCGGCACCGTGCGCGTCATGGCGGTGGCGTGGAGCAAGGACAAAGTCGGGCAGGGCACGGCAGACGTCACGGTGCGCGATCCGGTCGTGCTGTCGGCGACCTTGCCGCGGTTCCTGCTGCCCGGCGACCGCTCGAATGTGCATCTCGATCTCGACAATGTCGAAGGCCAACCCGGCGACTACACAATCGCGGTGACATCGGCTGATGCCGTTATTGTGGGCGCCGGCGCGACGCAAAAGCTGACACTGCGCGCCAAGGCGCGCGGCGCAACCGACGTGCCGGTCACGGCGGACAAGGCCGGCGGCGGCACGGTGAAGGTCGCCGTCAGCGGGCCTGGCGGTTACGCGCTTGAGCGGAGCTATACATTGCAAGTGCGGCCGCCGGCGCAAATCCTGGCACGGCGCACGGTGAAACAGCTTGCCAAGGGCGAAAGCGTCACGCTCTCAAACGATATGTTCGCCGATCTCGTCCCCGGCACCGGCAGCGTTTCCGTTTCGGTCGGCTCATCGACCGCGCTCGACGCGGCGGGGCTTCTCGCGGCGCTCGACCGCTATCCGTATCGCTGCTCGGAACAGATCACGAGCCGGGCGCTGCCGCTCCTTTATATGAGCGAACTCGCGACCGAAGCGAATGTGGCGCTCGAGCCAAATATCGATCAGCGCATTCGCGACACCGTCGATGGCCTTCTCGCGCGGCAGGGCAGCAATGGCTCGTTCGGCTTGTGGAGTCCCGGCGGCGAGGATGTGTGGCTCAATTCCTACGTCACCGACTTTCTGACGCGGGCCCGCGAGCGCAAATTCCTGGTGCCCGACGATGCCTTTAAGCTTGCGCTCGACCGCTTGCGCAATGCGGCCTCCGATCTCACCGATGCCAACAAGAACGACGGCACCGATCTCGCTTATGCGCTTTATGTGCTGGCGCGCAACGGCGCGGCTCCGATCGGCGATCTGCGCTACCTCGCCGACGCCAAGCTCGACACGCTCAAGACACCGATCGCCAAGGCGCAGATCGCGGCGGCTTTGGCCATGGTCGGCGATCATGTCCGCGCCGAGCGCGTCTATGCGGCGGCTCTTGCCGATATCTCGCCCAAGCCGCAGCCGGATGTGGCGAGCCGCGAGGATTACGGCTCGACCTTGCGCGACGCCGCCGCTTTGGTGACGCTCGCCTCCGAAGGCGGCGCTTCGGGCGCGGTGGTGCAAGGCGCGGTGCAGCGGGTTGAGGCGGCGCGAGCCTATTTGCAGCCGACCTCGACGCAGGAAAATGCGTGGCTCCTGCTGGCCGCAAGCGCCATGGCCAAGAACGCCGGCAAAGTCGCGCTCGACGTCAATGGCGCGGCGCTGGCGCAGCCGCTTTACCGCACCATCGCTGCCGCCGATCTGAAAGACCCGTTGCGCGTCACCAATAGCGGCGACGATCCGGTGAAGGCCGTGGTGACGGTGAGCGGCGCGCCGGTGACGCCGGAGGCCGCCGCCCAGAACGGCTTCAAGGTCGAACGGCTCAACTACACGATCGACGGCGATCCGCTCGATGTGTCGACGGTGAAACAGAACATGCGCTTTGTCGTGGTGCTGAAAATCACCGAAGACCAGCCGCAATTCGGCCGGGTCATTCTCGCCGATTATCTGCCGGCGGGGTTCGAGATCGACAATCCGCATCTGGTTTCGTCGGGCGACACCGGCACGCTGCCGTGGTTCACCGATGCTGCCGAGCCGGTTGCGACCGAATTCCGCGACGACCGCTTCACGGCGGCCTTCGAACGCAAGAAGGACGATCCCGCGGTGTTCAGCGTCGCTTATATCGTCCGCGCCGTTGCGCCCGGACAATATGTGCGGCCGCAGGCGAGCGTCGAAGACATGTATCGCCCGGACCGCTTCGGGCGGACCAATAGTGAGAATGTCGAAGTGACAACGGGCAAATGACGCGCAGCAAACTTCGCATAGCGCTCGTTGTCGCGTCGCTTGCTTGCGCCACAATGGTGGTCGGCCCGGCCTGGGGGATCTGGACGCTCGGGCCGGCGCCGCTCGGCGAAAATCTGGAATTCTCCAAGCAGGTGCTCGATCGCAACGGCAAGCTTTTGCGCGCCTATGCGACGACCGACGGCCGCTGGCGCTTGCCGGCCAAAGTGTCCGACGTCGATCCGCGCTTCTTCGACGTGTTGTTTGCCTACGAGGACAAGCGCTTCCGCTCGCATCACGGCGTCGATCCGCTTGCGGTGATGCGCGCCACGATGCAATTCGTGACCAGCGGCCGCCTGCGCTCCGGCGCCTCGACCTTGACCATGCAGGTGGCGCGCCTCGTCGAAGGCCGTCACCCGCGCGATCTGCCGGGCAAGCTCGAGCAGATGGTGCGTGCGGTCGAGATGGAGCGTGTTCTGACCAAGGATCAGGTCCTCGCGCTCTATCTCGATCTCGCGCCCTATGGCGGCAATATCGAGGGCATTCGCGCGGCCTCGCTGGTCTATCTCGGCAAGGAGCCGAAACACCTGACGCTTGCCGAAGCGGCGCTGCTCGTGGCGTTGCCGCAGTCGCCGGAGCCGCGCCGTCCCGATCGCGCGCCGGACATCGCGCGGGCGGCGCGGGATCGCGTGCTCGACCGCTTTGCCGCGACCGGCAAAGTGCCGGCCGACGAAATCGCGCTGGCCAAATCCGAACCGGTGCCCAACGCGCGGCATCCGATGCCGATGCTGGCGCCCCATGCGGCGGACCAGGCGATGATGCAGGACCCCGCGGCAAGCGTATTTCACCTCACCATCGATGCCGGGATGCAGAACAGCCTCGAGCAGCTGGCGCGGGAGCGCGAGCGCACGCTCGTGGCGACGCTTGGTCCCAACGTCTCGCTCGCTATTCTCGCCGTCGACAATGCGACCGGGCAGGTGCTCGCCCATGTCGGCTCGCCGGCTTATTTCGACGCCGGTCGCGCGGGCCAGGTCGATATGGCACAGGCGGTGCGCTCGCCGGGCTCGACGCTGAAGCCCTTCATCTATGGACTCGGCTTCGAAGACGGCTTCATCCACCCCGAAACGCTGATCGAGGATCGGCCGGTCAGCTACGGCGCCTATGCGCCGAAGGATTTCGATTACGGCTTCAAGGGTACGGTGAGCGTGCGCGAGGCGCTGCAATTCTCGCTCAATGTCCCGGCCGTCGCGGTGCTCGATCGCGTCGGCCCGGTGCGGCTCGCGGCGCGGCTGACGCAGGCCGGCGCCGCGCTCACCTTGCCGAACGGGCAGGCGCCCGGTCTTGCGCTGGGGCTTGGCGGCGTCGGCATCAGGCTCGCCGATCTGGTGAAGCTTTATGCCGGCATTGCGCGGCTCGGTTTGGCCGTGCCGCTGAGCGAGCGCATGGACGCAGACGCGCCGGAAGCGCGCCGCCTGATGGAGCCGGCCGCGGCTTGGTATGTCAGTAATGTCTTGCTCGGCTCGCCGCCGCCGGAAAACGGTGTTGCCGGCCGCATCGCCTTCAAGACCGGCACCAGCTACGGCTATCGCGACGCCTGGTCGGTCGGCTTCGACGGCAAGCACACGATCGGCGTCTGGGTTGGCCGGCCTGACGGCGCGCCGGTGCCGGGCCTCATCGGCCGTGAGGCCGCGGCCCCGATCCTGTTCGACGCTTTCGCTCGCATCGGCGGTTCGACCACTGCTTTGCCGCGTGCACCGGCCGGTGTGGTGTTCGCTTCCAATGCCAAGCTGCCGCCGCCGCTGCGGCATTTTCAGCCGGGACGATTGGCCGGCGCTACGGCCCAGCCGCCGCTCCGCATCATGTTTCCGCCGGACGGCGCGCGCCTCGATCTGACGCAGACCGACGGCAAGCCAGATCCGGTTGCGCTGAAAGTCACCGGCGCGGTCGCGCCTTTGACCGTGCTCGTCAACGGCGTGCCGACGCCGGGCGCGGGCAGAGGCGGCGGCTCAAGTGCGCTGTTCTTCAATCCGGCGGGGCCCGGCTTCTCGCGGATCACCGTGACCGATGCCTCGGGCGCTGCCGCCAGTATCGTCGTGCGGGTGGACGACAGCACCCCGACTGCGCTAGGGGCCATTATGCCGGACGCGGCGAGCGCCCGTTAGCGCGCGCCGCAAAACTTCCCCGGCAACGGCATTTTCACTATTGTCGGCGGCGAGTTAGCGTCAATCCATCCGAAACGGCATGAGCACGACCAGCACCGAGGCACAGGCGTCGTATTGGCCATCTAAGGGCTTTTCGGCTGCGTTCGACTTTGCGACGGCGTCGCATCGCGGCGCCGTGACCGTGCTGCTTCTGGCGTCGCTTTTGACCTTCCTGCCGGGTTTTTTCCAGATCCCGCCGGTCGATCGCGACGAGGCCTATTTCGCGCAAGCCACCAAGCAGATGATCGAGACCGGCGACTACGTCGACATCCGCTATCAGGACGACGTGCGCTACCGCAAACCGGTCGGCATTTATTGGCTGCAGGCGGCGGTGGTGAACACCGCAAGCGCGCTTGGCGTGCCGGATGCGCGCAAAAAAATCTGGCTCTACCGCGTGCCGTCGCTGATCGGCGCCATCGGCGCGGTGCTCGCGACCTATTGGTGCGCGCTGGCCTTTGTCAGCCGCCGCGGCGCGGTGCTGGCCGGGCTGATGATGTCGGCTTCCGCGATCCTGAGCGTCGAAGCGCGTCTCGCCAAGACCGACGCCATGCTGCTGTTCACCGTGGTGCTGGCGATGGCGGTGCTGGCGCGGGTCTATCTCGCGCCGCGCCGCGAAGGCGTTGTACAGCCCGGACCGGCAATGCTCGCGGTGTTCTGGACGGCGATTGCCGCGAGCATCCTGATCAAGGGACCGCTCATTCTGATGGTCGTCGGGCTCGCGGCGCTGGCGCTGTCGGTGTTCGAGCGTTCGGCGCGCTGGCTGTTGGCGCTGCGGCCGCTGCCGGGCCTGTTGTGGCTGCTCTTGATCGTCTTGCCTTGGTTCATCGCCATCTATATGCGGGTCGGCCGCGAATTTCTGGTCGCGTCGGTCGGCGAGGACATGCTGGCCAAGGTTGCCAATTCGCAGGAAGCCCACGGCGCGCCGCCCGGACTCTATCTCGTCCTGTTCTTCGTCACATTCTTTCCCGCCTCGATCCTGGCGGGACTGGCGGCGCCCGCGATCTGGGCGGTGCGCAAGGAGCCGGCGGCGAAATTTCTCTTGGCCTGGCTGGTGCCGTCCTGGATCGTGTTCGAACTGGTCGTGACCAAGCTGCCGCATTACGTGCTGCCGCTTTATCCCGCCATCGCCATTCTCACCGCGGGAGCGGTTGAATCGCGCGTGCTGTCGCGGCGGATTTTCCTCGTCCGCGGCACCATCTGGTGGTTCCTGGTGCCCGGGATCGTCAGCGTCTTGGTCATTGTCGGCGCGGTGATGATCGCGCACGGGCTCGCGCTTCTGGCCTGGCCGTTCTTCGCCGGCGCTGTCGTGTGCGGCCTGTTCGCCTGGCGGCTTTACGACGACGATGGGGCCGAGCGCGCTTTTCTTCGCGCCGCCGCCGCCGCGGTGCTGATGGCGTTCGGCGTCTATGGCGTCGTCGTGCCGTCGCTCAGCCCGGCGGGTTTTCCCGCAGTGGCGCTGGCGCAGATATTGAAGGACGCGTCCTGCCAGCATCCGCTCGCCGCCAGCGCCGGCTACGAGGAGCCGAGCCTGGTGTTCCTCGCCGGCACGGCGACGCATTTCACCGATGCCGAAGGCGCGGCCGATTTCCTGCGCCAGGGCAGCTGCCGCTTTGCCTTTGTCGACGCCAGGCAGGAACGCGCCTTTGCGTTGCGCGCGGATGCAATCGGCCTGCGCTACGACCGCGGGCCGCGCATCGACGGTTATAACATCAGCGTCGGCAAGCCGCTCACCATCGCGGTCTTCCAATCGGCGAGTACGCCGTGAGAGCCGGCGATCCGGATTTTGTCACGCACAAAACTGGCCCGGCGCTTCTCCGCAACATCGGGGAGAATCTCGAACGCTGGGTACGCGCCATCGCCGCGCGGCCGCCGGCTGAACTGTTGCGGCCGCACACCCCAGCGATTGCCGCGGCGGCCGCAACGCTGGCCGTCGTGGTGATCTCGATGTTCGTTTTGGACACCGCGGCGAGCAGTTGGGCGAACCATGAGCCACACTGGTTTCGCAACGCGTTCGAGAAGATCACGGACTTCGGCCTGTCCGGCTGGTTTCTGTTTCCCTTCGGCTTCTGCGTGCTGTGCCTCGCCGCAATCATCTCGCCGGCGCTGTCTTATATGTCGCGCGGCGTGCTGTTGGCGCTTGCCGCCCGTTTCGGCTTTTTGTTTCTGGCGATTGGCATCCCCGGCCTGTTCGTCACCATCGTCAAGCGGCTGATCGGCCGCGCGCGGCCTTATGTCGGCAATTTCGACGATCCGTTCGCCTATCGGCCGTTCATCTGGCGGTCGGAATACGCCAGCATGCCGTCGGGCCATTCGACGACGGCGGTGGCGGCGGCGATTGCGATCGGGGCGGTGTGGCCGCGCACACGGCCGGTCATGTGGCTCTACGCCATCGTCATCATGCTCAGCCGCGTCTTTGTAATAGCGCATCATCCGAGCGACGTGATCGCCGGCGCGCTGACCGGCGCGGTCGGCGCCTTCCTGCTGCGGCGCTGGTTCGCCGCGCACCGCCTGGTGTTCTGCGCGCGGGATCTTTCCGCCTATCCCGGGCCGTCGTTGCGCCGGATCAAGGCGGCTTTGCACGAGGCGTTTTCCGGCCGGCACCCTAACTACATGAATTCGCTAAAAATTCCTGCGGATTGAACCCGCGCGCAATGCCCTTTAGAAGCTTGCGCATGCCTGGAAATGATGCGCCAAACAGCGGGCCAAATCCTCCCGCCACGTCGGGTCCCGCCATATCGGTCGTCGTGCCGGTGCGCAACGAAGCCGGCAATGTCGCGCCGCTGATCGGCGAGATTGCGGCTGCGCTCCAAAGCGCCTTGCCGGAGCGCGCGTTCGAGATCGTCTATGTCAATGACGGCTCGACCGACGGCACCGAAAAGGAATTGCTCGGCCTGATGGCGCAGCGCCCGTGGCTGCGTCAGATCAAGCATGAGACTTCCTGCGGCCAGTCAGCGGCGATCCGCACCGGCGTCATCAGCGCGCGTGCGCCGGTGATCGCGACCATCGACGGCGACGGCCAGAACGATCCGGCCTTTATCCCGAAGCTGATCGCCGTGCTGGAGCAGGGCGCGCCCGGCATCGGTCTCGTCGCCGGCCAGCGTGTCGGCCGCAAGGCCTCGGGCTTCAAGCGATTGCAATCGCGCATCGCCAATGCCGTGCGCGGCGCGGTGCTCAAGGACGGCACCCGCGACACCGGCTGCGGGCTCAAAGCATTCCGCCGCGATTTGTTCCTGGCGCTGCCGTATTTCGACGCGCTGCATCGTTTTCTCCCGGCGCTGGTGCGCCGCGAAGGTTTTGATATCGGCTATGTCGACGTGGTCGACCGGCCGCGCCATTCCGGCGTCTCGAATTACGGGTTCTTCGACCGGCTCTGGGTCGGCATTCTCGATCTCGCCGGCGTCTGGTGGCTCATTCGGCGCAAGAAGCGCGTTGCGCAATCACAGGAGATAACCCTTGCTCGTTGATCTCTCGCACGCGGTCGGCGCCTATCTCTCCGACGTCTTCATCACCCGGCTCGACTGGTGGGTGCTGCTCGGCTTCATCGCGCAATTGATGTTCACCATGCGCTTCGTCGTGCAATGGATCGCGAGCGAACGCGCCGGCCACAGCGTCATCCCGGTGGCGTTCTGGATTTTCTCGATCTTCGGCGGCGCGCTGCTTCTGGTCTACGCGCTCTACCGCAAGGACGCCGTGTTCATCGCCGGGCAGGCGTTCTCGTTCTTCGTCTATGCTCGCAATCTTTATTTTGTGATGCGCGACAAGAAAGAGGCGGCAGAGGCAACTTAATCGCGCGCCACCGCTCTCGGGGTCACGAGACAAGGTCGAGATATTTCGTCTGGATCGTCGATAAACGATCTCACCAAATACACGTTACTTTCTATTTTGCGCGCCTCATATTTGGCTTGAGGGCAATTCGGCGAGCTTAACTGATTGCCGAACGGCGCGAAAATAAGGCTTTGATATTTGTCGAAGATAAGGAAGAAGATAAGGAACTTCACTCGTTCCCTTCGCGGAAGTCACCCCTTTATCGTCGACGCTTATGTACCTGATCGGAAAATAGATCACGCCCGTTTGCGGATCGGTTTTCCAATTCGCCTCAATATATGATTGCTGAAATTTGAAATAAACTCTGGCGGCATCGGGTAGAGTTGCGGAACTTATCGCCCAACTCAGTACAACAATGAGGAGGGCGAACGGCGGCCAGAGGATTCCGCGAAAGACCCTTCGCCGGAATATTTCAATTCCAAAAAGAAGAATCATCCAAATAGGCGCGA
This sequence comes from uncultured Alphaproteobacteria bacterium, assembly GCA_963746715.1. Taxonomy (GTDB): domain Bacteria; phylum Pseudomonadota; class Alphaproteobacteria; order Rhizobiales; family Xanthobacteraceae; genus BOG-931. The sequence goes on from CAVVCW010000027.1 coordinate 15,250, forward strand.
ATAAAGCTACTGGCGCCTCGCCGCCCAGCAAAAGGCCACTCTCAGAAAGATCGCGGAAGACCGCGCCGGCTGCGCCTATCAAAAGCGATATGGCAAGATAGAGCGCGTCTCGGCGCTGCCACCCAAGGGGATCCACAATTGAGTTCGATTGGTTGGTGACGGAGGACACGTCGGGGAGATCCTATCCCTTTGCCGCGGCCGCCATCGCCGCAAAACCGCGTTCGAGATCGGCGCAAAGATCGTCCACATCCTCAAGCCCAATATGGAAACGCACCGTCGGTCCGCCCGGCGCCCACTTCGTTGCGGTGCGGATTGGGCTGCAGTCGAACGGAATGGCGAGGCTTTCGTAGCCGCCCCATGACGCGCCGATGCCGAACAGTTCGAGTTCGTCGAGGAAGGCATAGACCGCTTTCTGCGGCACGGGCTTGAGCACCATGCTGAACAGCCCACAGGCGCCGGTGAAGTCGCGCTTCCACAGCGCGTGCTGCGGATGGCTCGGCAGCGCCGGGTGCAACATGCGCAACACTTCCGGCCGCGCTTCGAGCCATTTTCCGACCGCAACGCCGCTCTCAAAATGCCGGTCGAGCCGCACCGAGAGCGTGCGCAACCCGCGCAGCCCGAGATAGACGTCGTCCGGTCCTTCGCACAGGCCGTTGAGCCGCACGCTGGTCTTCAGCGCCGTGACCGTCGCCGCATTGGCCGACACCGTGCCGAGCATCACATCGGAATGGCCGCCGATATATTTGGTGCCGGCCTGGATGGCGAGATCGACGCCATGGTCGAGCGGGCGGAAATAGAGCGGCGTCGCCCAGGTATTGTCCATCAGCACCAGCGCGCCCTTCTCATGCGCGGCTTTGGCGATGGCGGAGGTGTCCTGCATCTCGAAAGTCAGCGAGCCCGGCAATTCGAGATAAACGAGCCGCGTGTTCGGCTTGAACAGGTCCGCGATCCCAGCTCCGACCAGCGGATCGAAATAGGTCGTGGTGACGCCGAGCCGCTTGAGCACCTGCTCGCAGAAATTCCGCGTCGGCTGATAGGCAGAGTCAGTGACCAGGATATGGTCGCCAGAATGGACCACCGCGAGCAGCGCTGCCGAGATCGCCGCAAGCCCCGAAGGCAACAGCGACACGCCGGCGCATTGCGGCCCTTCAAGCTCCTGCAGCGCCAATTCGAGCGCTTCGGTGGTCGGCGTACCGCGCCGGCCATATTGGTAGCGGGCGCGATGGGCGGCAAAATCCTCGGCGCTCGGATAGAGCACGGTGGAGGCGTGATAAACCGGCGGATTGACGAAGCCGTAATAAGAGGCGGGGTCGCGCCCGGCGGTTACCACTTTGGTCGCCGCGCGATGGGTGTTCTGGCCGCTGCTCTTCTTTTTCATGCCGGTAAATCTCGGTTGGCAAATCTTGGTTGGGCAGATCTTGGTTCGGGATGTCTCGGTGCGGGACCCGCCGCCGCCTGCGGGGCATGGGGTCGTGAGGGTCGTATATTGGGGTTATGTGCGCCTTTCGTTCGCGCCATTACCTTCGGCAACCGCGGCTTTTCGTCAACCCCTTGACCTTACAGCGCGATCGTTCTCAGATGCCGCGCGTCACTGTCATTTCACCGGTGCATCGGCACTTTAATATCGTTCGGGACGGATCACTCGCCAGGATCGCTCGCCTGTTCACTCGGTTTTTGCGCGCCCCGCAGGTGGGGCTTTAGCGCGCGCCTCATGTAGAAAGGCCAAAGTCATGAGTCATGTCGTCATGAAACGTGGTGCTACGGCACTCGCCTTCGCCCTGATTCTCATTTTCGGCACGCAAGCGGCCTCCGCGCAGGCGACGCTCAAGGCGGTGCAGGATCGCGGCCAGCTGGTTTGCGGCGCCAACGGCACCTTGGCCGGCTTCGGTCTGCCCGATCCGCAAGGCAATTGGACCGGCTTCGACGTCGACTTCTGCCGCGCCATTGCGGCGGCGATCTTCAACGACCCGACCAAGGTCAAGTTCGTGCCGCTCACCGCGTCCGACCGCATCACCGCGCTGCAATCGGGCGAGATCGACGTGCTGTCGCGCAACACCACCTGGACCATGTCGCGCGACACCCAGCTCGGTATCGATTTTGCCGACGTGAATTACTACGACGGCCAGGGCTTCATGGTGCGCAAATCGCTGAAGGTGAATTCGGCGCTGGAATTGAACGACGCGTCGGTCTGCGTGCAGCAGGGCACCACCACCGAGCTCAATCTTGCCGATTACTTCCGCTCCAACAATATGACGCTGAAGACGGTGACATTCGCCACCGCCGACGAAGCGGTGAAGGCCTATGACACCAGCCGCTGCGATTCCTATACGACGGATTCGTCGGGCCTCTACGGCGAACGGCTGCGCCTGACCAATCCGAGCGATAATATCATCCTGCCGGAGATCATCTCCAAAGAGCCGCTGAGCCCCGCGGTGCGCCAAGGCGACGACAACTGGGAAGACATCGTGCGCTGGACGCACTTCGCCATGGTCAATGCCGAAGAACTCGGCGTGAACCAGAACAACCTCAGCGACATGATGAAGTCGGACAATCCCGATATCCGCCGGATGCTCGGCGTCGAGGGCAAGTTCGGCTCCGGCATGGGGCTGACCGACGACTGGGCCGTGCGCATCATCAAGGCCGTCGGCAATTACGGCGAGAGTTTCGAGCGCAATGTCGGCCAGGGCTCGCCGCTGAAGGTCGCGCGCGGCTTGAACGCGCTGTGGACCAAGGGCGGCTTGCAGTACGGTATTCCGATCCGCTGAGGCGTCGCGTTCGCGGGCCGTCACGATTGCGGGTCTCACGCGTAACGGCCTGCGGGCCCATCGGTAGGCCAGCCCATGGTTGTGTCCATGGCTGATATCGCAGTATCGCGCCATACATCGCGCCGTGCTTGGCGGCTTGGCAGTGTTGCGCTGCAAGTCGCGCTGGTCGTTGTCGTCGGCGTGCTCCTCTATGCCGCCGCCGTCAATGCCGCGCGCAACCTTGCCGCGGCCCATATCGCGTCGGGCTTCGGCTTCTGGGACAATGTCGCCGGCTTCGACATCAGCCAGACGCTGATTCCTTACTCGCCGAGCACTTCGACTTTCGGCGATGCTTTCTGGGTCGGGCTTCTCAACACGCTTCTGGTCGCGAGCCTCGCCATCGTGCTCGCGACCCTTCTCGGCTTCACCGTCGGCATCGCGCGGCTGTCGCGCAATTGGCTGGTCTCGCATCTCGCCGGCGGTTATGTCGAATTGATCCGCAACATACCGCTCCTGCTGCAGCTGTTGTTCTGGTACAACGCGGTGCTGAAAGCGCTGCCGGAATTGCACGGCAGCGTGACGCTTCCCGGCGGCGGCTTTTTCAACAATCGCGGCCTGTTTCTGCCGCGGCCGCAATTCGGCGCGAACTTTCGCTACATCCTCGCTGCGTTCGCTTTTGGCATCATTGTCGCGATCGTTCTCAATATCTGGGCGCGCCGCCGCCTCGATCGCACCGGGCAGCGATTTCAGATCCGCTGGATTGTCGCCGGCCTGACCGTGCTTTTGCCGTACCTGGTTTTCCTCGCCGCCGGTTCGCCGCTGTCGTTCAGTTTTCCGGCGATGGGCCGTTTCAATGTCCAGGGCGGCATTGAAATTCTCCCGGAATTCGCCGCGCTCCTTCTGGCGCTGTCGCTCTATACGGCTGCCTTCATCGCCGAAGTGGTGCGCGCGGGGCTGCTCGCGGTACCGCAGGGCCAGACCGAGGCGGCGCAGGCTCTGGGCCTGCTGCCCGGCACGACGCTGCGCCGCATCGTGATCCCGCAGGCGATGCGCGTCATCGTGCCGCCGCTGACCAGCCAATATCTCAACCTGATCAAGAACTCTTCGCTTGCCGTCGCTATCGGCTACCCCGATCTGTTCCAGGTCTTTACCGGCAGCGTGCTGTTCATTACCGGTCAGGCGGTCGAAATCGTCGCCGTTACCATGGCGGTCTATCTCACCATCAGTCTCGTCACCTCGCTGCTCATGAACTGGTATGGGCATGCCATGCGCATTGCGGAGCGCTGAGCGATGGCCGCCGCGGATAAAAAATCATTTCTGCGTGCGGCGCCGGTGCAACCGCTGCCGCCGCCGGTGACGCGACGCGGGATCATCGGCTGGCTGCGCGAGAACCTGTTTTCCTCGCCGTTCAATATTGCTTTGACCCTGATCTGCGTGGCGTTGCTAGCCTGGATCGTTCCGCCATTGCTGCGGTTCTTTGTTTTCGACGCGATCTGGTCGGCGGACAGCCGCGAAGCGTGTCTGGCGTCGCCGGACAATCCGCAACCCGGCGCCTGCTGGGCCTATATCCGGGTCTGGTTCTCGTATTTCGTCTATGGCTTCTATCCGCAGGCCCAACGCTGGCGCGTCGATATTTTCTTTGCCGCGCTCGCTTTCGGCATCGCCTGGCTCGCATGGTTGCACGCGCCGCGCCGCGATACCGGTGCGGTCTATTTCTTCATCGTGCTGCCGATCCTGTCCTATGTGCTGCTTGGCGGCATGCCGATGATCGGGCTTGCGAGCGTGCCGTCCTCGCTGTGGGGCGGCATTCTCGTCACCATTGTCGTCGCCACCGTCGGGATCGTGGTGTCCTTGCCGCTCGGCATTCTGCTGGCGCTGGGGCGGCGCTCTGACATTCCGGTGGTGAAATTCTTTTCGACCGCCTTCATCGAATTCGTCCGCGGCGTGCCGCTGATCACGGTCTTGTTCATGGCGAGCGTCATGCTGCCGCTGTTCGTTCCGGAGCGATTTGCCCCGGAAAAGCTGCTGCGCGCGCTGATCGGCGTCGCGATGTTCGCCTCCGCTTATATGGCGGAAGTGGTGCGCGGCGGATTTGCCTCGGTGCCGCGCGGCCAATACGAGGCGGCGCAGGCGCTCGGGCTCACCTTCTGGCGCATGATGGCGCTTGTCATTCTGCCGCAAGCGCTGCGGGTGACGTTGCCCAATATCGTCAATACGTTCATCGCGCTGTTCAAGGACACGTCGCTGGTCTTCATCGTCGGCATTTTCGATTTTCTTCGCACCATCGAAGCCGCCCGCGTCGATCCGCATTGGGCGACCCCGAATACCAGTGTCACCGGCTACGCTTTTGCTGCGGCATTTTACTTCATTTGCTGCTACGGGATGTCGCGGTACGCCCGCAATGTCGAAGCGCGGCTCGCCCGCGCGCATAGACGTTAAGAACTCGGGCTGAGACGGTTTATTTGATGGACAATCGCCCCGACCAAGCCGTCCCCGAACTCGCCGTGCAGGTGATCGGCCTGCACAAATGGTACGGCGAATTTCATGCGCTGCGCGATATCAATATGACGGTCACGCGCGGCGAGCGCATCGTCATTTGCGGCCCGTCGGGAGGAGGGAAGTCGACGCTGCTCCGCTGCATCAACCGCTTGGAAGACTGGCAGCAGGGCCGCATCATCGTTGACGGCATCGAATTGACCGACGACCCGAAGCAAATCACCGCGGTGCGCCGCGACGTCGGCATGGTGTTTCAGCAGTTCAATCTTTTCCCGCATCTCACCGTGCTGGAGAACTGCACCTTGGCGCCGATCCGGGTGCGCCACATGCCGAGAAAGGACGCCGAAGAATTGGCGATGCGCTTCCTCACACGGGTGAAAATCCCGGAACAGGCGCAGAAATATCCAAGCCGGCTGTCCGGCGGCCAGCAGCAGCGCGTCGCCATCGCACGCGCTTTATGCATGAACCCGAAGATCATGCTGTTCGACGAGCCGACTTCGGCGCTCGATCCGGAAATGGTCAAGGAAGTGCTCGACACCATGGTCGGGCTCGCCAGCGACGGCATCACCATGCTGGTCGTGTCGCACGAAATGGGCTTTGCCCGGCAGGTCGCCGACCGCATCATCTTCATGGATGACGGCCAGATCGTTGAAATCGACGAGCCTAAGAATTTCTTCGAGCATCCGCAGCACGAGCGCGCCAAGCTGTTTCTGCAGCAAGTGCTGCGTTGAAACGCGCGCGGTTCGATCGCGGCCGCAATAATCGGTTGCGGCGTATCTGCAAGAACGTTTCAACTTAATTGAATACTTCAGCGCAATGACGAAATCGTTGCGGCTATTGTTCCGCGCGCTGGATTACCAACCTGTAATTTTGTCCATGTTTCAACCTGAAGAATGTTTAACTTGTCTTGTTGCGGCGATCGTCTTTTAGTTCATGCAAGTCCGAATGTGTTCGGAACTTGGAGGATAACAATGTTGAAGCCGGTCATCGCTGCGACGGCGCTGCTCGCCGTTGCCGGTTCGGGTTTGGTCTATGCACAACAGGGTTTTGGCGATCGTGACGGCCGCGGCTTCTACGCCGACGGTCAGCGCACGGAATTTCGCCGTCATCTCAGTGCCGCGGATGTCACCGCTTTCACCGACGCGCGCATTGCGGCGATGAAGGCCGGCCTCGAGCTCACGCCCGATCAAGCCAAGAACTGGCCGGCTTTCGAACAAGCCGTGCGCGACATGGCGCAACTGCGCATCGACCGTATCAAGGCGCGCGAAGCGCAAGATCAGCAGCAATCTCAGCAGCAATCCCAGCAGCAGATGTCGCCGTTCGACCGGATGTCGCGCCGCGCCGACAATATGGCCAAGACCAGCGCCGCGCTGAAGAAGGTCGCCGAAGCGGGCTCCCCGCTTTATCAGAGCCTTGACGACGCGCAGAAGAGCCGTTTTACGACGCTGGCGCGCATCCTTCGGCCGCATCATCCGGGCTTTGAGCGCTGGCGCCGGTTCGGCCAGGGCTACGGCCGCGGTTTCGAACCCCAGGGTTTCAATGGTCCAGGTTCCGACCGTGGCGGCCCCGTGCAGAATCTCGGCGGCGACAGTGACGAAGGGGCGCGGCTCTAGAGCATGATCCGGAAAAGTGGAAACCGGTTTTCCGAAAAGATCATGCTCCATCAAAATGCTAGAGCGACAACTGATTCAATCTAAAACAACTTCGCTCTAGTCGCGCAATCAAAACGTAATTGCCGGCGTCCGCTGAACTGCCCCCCTGCAGCGGACGCACCCAGCGAAGCCGCGGACCTGCAAGCCGAAAGGCCTGCTCCCGCGGCTTTCGTTTTGGGGCCGTGATCCCTTGCTTTCGCGCCGCGCTTCCCCGATGCTGCGCCCGCCAAAAAGACCAAAGACTGCAATGAGTAGAGAGGAAGCATCCATGACAACGCGCCGCGGATTTGTGCAAGCCGCAATTGCCGGACTTGCGACGCCGGCTTTGAGCAAATTTGCCGCCGCGGACGATGCTTGGCCGTCGCGCCCGATCCGCGCACTCATTCCGTTTTCGGCGGGTTCGAGCGTCGACATCGTCGGGCGTATCGTGCTCGCGCCGCTGGCGCAACGGCTCGGTCAGGCGGTCGTGGTCGAGAACCGCGGCGGGGCCGGCGGCACCATCGGCTGCGCCTTCGTCGCGCAGCAGCCCGCGGACGGCTACACGATCCTGGTCAATGCCTCGGCGCATACGTCGGCGCCCGCCATCTATCCGGGCGCATCTTATGACGTGACGCGCGATTTCTCTGGTGTCATTCCGTTCGGCAGCGTGCCGAACGTCGTCATTATTGCGCCGTCGAAAGGCATCCGCACGCTCAAGGACCTGGTCGCCGCCGCGAAAGCGGGAAACATGACCTTTTCGTCGGCGGGTGTCGGCAGCGCAACGCATCTCGCTGCCGAACGGCTTCGGCTGAGCGCCGGCTTCAATGCGACGCATGTGCCCTTCAAAGGCGGCGTCGAGGCGATTACCGAAGTGATGACCGGCCGGGTCGATTTCGCCTGCATGGGCGTGCCGTCGGCGTTGCCCTTCATCGACGACAACGAACTTCTGGCGCTTGCCGTCTGCACGCAGAAGCGCACGGCGTCATTGCCCAATGTGGCGACCACGATCGAGCTCGGCTATCCGGATTCCGATTACAATTACTGGATGGGCATGTTCGTGCCGGCGAAGACCGATCGCGCCATTCTCGAGAAGCTGCGCGTGGAGACGCAAAAGGCGATAACCGATCCCGCCACGGCCGAGAAACTCAAACCGCAAGGCATGGAGCCGATGCCGTTGTCGCCCGCCGAATTCGACGCGCTGGTCAAGAAAGAGGTCGCCGAGAACATCACGCTGGTGCAGGCCGCGGGCATCAAGGTCGAATAAACGCTAGTCATGCACCACTGGCCCATCCGCCTTTTTCCAGGCGTCGATACCGCCGGCGATGTGGCGGGCACTGGTGAGACCGGCATCCTGCGCGGCCTGCACCGCCATCGCCGAGCGCTCGCCGAAAGCGCATAAGAAGACGATCCGTTTGCCGGAGGTCGCGGCGAGCTCGTGGAGCATGCCGCCCGCGCCAAGTTCGTCCTGCAGATTTTTATAAGGCGAGTGCAGCGCGCCGGGAATGATGCCGTGCTTTTCGCGCTCGGTTCTTTCGCGCAGATCGACAATGGCGACGTCGGGGCGTCCCCGCGCGGCGATGGCGTCGGCCGCCGTCAGCGCCCAGCCTTTGCGCGCGACGTCCTCCTGGTGCAGGCCGACATGCATATTGGCCGGCACCGCGACGTCCATCATTTTCGGGTTCGGCAAGTTCAGATTGTTCATCAGCGCGGCATATTCTTCCATCGACTTCACTTTGAGCCGCGGATTGAACAGCTTCTCTTCGCCGATGGTCGAGACGGTTTCGCCTTTGTAGTCGTGGGCCGGAAAGACCAGCGTGACGTCCGGCAGCTTCAATAGCTTGTTGAAGATCGAATCGTATTGCGCGCGCGGATCGCCATTCTGGAAATCGGTGCGTCCGGTGCCGCGGATCAGGAGCGTGTCGCCGGTGAAGACGCGGTCGTCCAGCACAAACGAATAGCTGTCGTCGGTATGGCCGGGCGTGTAGAGCACGTCGAGCCGCACGCCTTCGATCTCGATGCGATCGCCTTCGGCAACCCGCATCGACACGATATCGGCCTTGGTCTGCTCGCCCATCACCGTGACGCAATGGGTGCGGTCGCGCAGCGCGCCGAGCCCGGTAATGTGGTCGGCATGCAGATGCGTGTCGACCGCCTTGACCAGCTTGAGATCGAGCTCGCGCACGAGCTGCAAGTAACGGTCGACCTTCTCCAGCACTGGATCGATGATCAGCGCCTCGCCGCCATGGCGGCTGGCGAGGAGATAAGTATAGGTGCCGGATGTGCTGTCGAAGAGCTGGCGGAAAATCATGTCCTCTTCTTACACTATAATGCGACCAGGCTATTCTTCACTTTGGGTTGAGCACAGAGAAAATCTTTCTCAAGCGCGCGATCCAGACGTCCGCCGCGGCGCAGACGAAGCTTTTCGCCACGCGCTCCGCTTGGCCCTTTGGGCTGGAATTTATTGGTCGCGTTCGATCGGCAGATCCGGCCGCGCACCCCATTCCGCCCAGGAGCCGTCATAGAGGCCCCTTGGCGTCTTGCCGAGCGATTCAAGCGCGAACGTCAGCACCGCGGCCGTCACGCCCGAGCCGCAGGTGGTGATGATCGGCTTGTTGAGATCGACGCCGGCCGCGGTGAAAATTTCGGCGACCCGCTCGCGCGACACCAGCCGGCCGTTCTCCAGAAGCTTGTCAAAGGGCACGTTGAACGAACGCGGCATGTGACCGGAGCGCAGGCCGGGCCGCGGCTCCGGCGCCTTGCCGGCAAAACGCGCCGCCGAACGGGCATCGACGACTTGCACGCTGCCGTCGGCAAGCGCCATGCTCACGTCGTCGAGCAGCGCCACGGCGCCGACATTCATGGCGGCGTTGAATGTCTTCGGCGTCCGCTTAGTCTCGGTGGCGACGACCGGGCGTCCTTCGGCCTTCCACTTCGGCAGTCCGCCGTCGAGGATGTAGACCGATTTGGCGCCGAAGATGCGAAACGTCCACCATACCCGCGGCGCCGAGAACACGCCGGGACTGCCGGGTCCGGTATTGTCATAGACGACGACGGTATCGCCATCACCGATGCCGAGCCCGCCCACGACCTCGCCGAATTGCTTCGGGCCGGGCAGCATATGCGGCAGGTCGGTCGAATGATCGCTCACCGCTTCGACGTCGAAAAAAACCGCGCCCGGAATATGTCCGGCGCGATATTCGGCGAGCGCGTCGCGCTGCTGCACCGGCAGGTAATAGGAGCCGTCGACCGGGATGAGATTAGGGTCGTTCAAGCGTTCGGCGAGCCACTCGGTCGTCACCAGCCAGCGGCTCGTCGGCGACGGAGGAGGAGTGTTATCAACTCTCAACATTTTTGACCTCGCTTGCCCGCCCGCTCACGCTTTCGCATTCACGCCGGCTATGTCTTTTCATAAGGCACCGGGATGTTCGATTTGCGTTCGAGCCATTCCGGCACCGGCAGTTTCTTCTCGCGCAGGAATACTGGGTTAAACAGTTTCGACTGGTAGCGAGTTCCATAGTCGGCAAGCACGGTCACGATGGTGTGGCCGGGCCCAAGCTCCTTGGCGAGCCGCACCGCGCCGGCAATGTTGATGCCGGTCGAGCCGCCGAGGCATAGCCCTTCGTGCTCGAGCAGATCGAAAATGATCGGCACCGCTTCTTCATCCGGAATCTGATAGGCGACGTCGATCGGCGCGCCTTCGAGATTCTTGGTGACGCGGCCTTGGCCGATGCCTTCGGTGATCGACGAGCCTTCGGATTTCAGCACGCCCGTCGTGTAATAGCTGTAGAGCGCAGCCCCCATCGGGTCGGCAAGGCCGATGCGGATATTCTTGTTGCGCTCTTTCAGCGCCATGGCGACGCCGGCGAGCGTGCCGCCGGAGCCGACCGCGCTGACAAAGCCGTCGACTTTGCCGCCGGTCTGATCCCAGATTTCCGGTCCGGTGCCGTCGATATGGGCCTGACGATTGGCGACATTGTCGAACTGATTGGCCCAGATCGCGCCGCTCTTTTCGGTCTTTGCGAGTTGAGCGGCGAGCCGGCCGGACAGCTTCACGTAATTGTTCGGGTTCGAATAGGGCACGGCCGGCACTTCGATCAGTTCGGCGCCGCAGAGCCGCAACGTGTCTTTCTTTTCCTGGCTCTGCGTCTGCGGGATCACGATCACCGAGCGGTAGCCTAATGCATTGCCGACCAGCGCAAGCCCGATGCCGGTATTGCCGGCGGTGCCTTCGACGACAACGCCGCCCGGGCGCAATTCGCCCCTTTTCACTGCGTCTTCGATGATGAACAGCGCGGCCCGGTCCTTGACCGATTGGCCGGGATTCATGAATTCGGCCTTGCCGAGGATCGTGCAACCGGTCTGTGCCGACACACGCTCGAGTTTCAGCAATGGCGTATTGCCGATCGCCTCGATGATTCCGTTGCGTACCTGCATTGTTATGATGTCCCGGCGGCGCGAGGCCGAAAGAAGCCTAGATAATCAACGGCTTGGAAACAAGCCTAGGTCAAATCCTTGCATTAAAGACAACACCATCGAAACCATAAAGCGGCAAAGCGGTTCCTCTTGGCAACCTATTCACCGATTGTTTCCGGCGCCGGCTCTAAAGCTGACGGGGAGGGTGCCTTCAGCACTCTTGCTCCCCTCCTTGCATTCTTTGGGGCAATTTGGCCGCGCGCGATGAATCTCGACGTCAATACTTTATTCGTTGTCACGATCTATGTGGAAGCGATCCTCGGATTGCTGCTGCTGTTTGCTTGGGTGCAAAACACCTCGATCCATGCCGTGGCATGGTGGGGGTTTGCCGATCTCTTGCGCGCCGGCTCGATCGCACTGTTCGGCACCTACGGCACGGCGCCCGATCTGATCTCCATCGATCTCGCCAATGTGCTGCTGTTCACCGCCTTCGCGCTGACCTGGACCGGCGCGCGGGTGTTCGATGACCGCCGGCCGCTGCCGATCCTCATGTTTGCCGGCGCCGCCTTGTGGCTCGTCATCGGCCGTCTGCCGAGCGTCGCGTCGTCTTGGGAGATGCGGGCGCTGCTGAGCTCCAGCATCGTCACGGCCTATACCTGGGCCACGGCGTACGAGTTCTGGCGCGGGCGCAGCGAGCCCTTGGTGTCGCGCTGGCCGGCGATCTTCATGCTGTTCGCCCACGGTGCGCTCTATCTGTTGCGCACGCCGTTCGGCGCCATGCTATCGGCGTCGCCGGCGAACAACGGCGCCTATGAAAGCGTGTGGCTCACCGTATTGAGCTTCGAGGCGCTGTTGTTCACGATCTCGATCGCTTTCATTTTGCTCGCTATGGCCAAAGAGCGCACCGAGTATCGCCATAAGACCGCGGCGCTCGTCGATCCGCTCACCGGCATTTCCAACCGCCGCGCCTTCCTGCAGGACTCTGAATTACAGCTCAAGCGCCAGGCGTCCGATCCGCGGCCGATGGCGGTGATGCTGCTCGACCTCGACAATTTCAAATCGATCAACGACCGCTTCGGCCATGCTGTCGGCGACCGGGTGCTGCAAGTCTTTGCCGAGGTGGCGGGCAATTGCATGCGCCGCACCGATCTGTTCGGCCGGCTCGGCGGCGAGGAATTCGCGGCGCTGTTGGTCGATGCGCCGCGCGATCGGGCCATCAGCGTTGCCAACGAAATCCGCCGCAGCTTTGCCGACGCGACGAACGAGGTCGATGGCCGCCTGGTCACGGCCACCGTGAGCATCGGCGTCGTCATCACCTACGACGCCGTTCTCGATGTATCGGCGCTTTTGGCGCAGGCCGATCATGCGCTTTACCGCGCCAAGGATAATGGCCGTAACCGCGTCGAATTGGCCTCGATCGAGCTCATTCTCGACCGCGCCAAGCGCGCCGCCGACGCCGCGGCCGGCATCCGGCGGGGCGCCCGCTCCGCCGCCTAGCTACTCGCGATTTCATTTTATTTCCGCAGGCGTCGACGTCGCCGGTCCTAGCCCGACGATGAGCAAACCGCGTCTTCGTCCTTAACCTCCTCGCATCGCGTCACTATGGGCGCTTGCCTCCACAGTAGCGCGCGCGATGCCGTGCGGTGCGATATGGGAGCGTGCCCACCTTCCGATCGCCATGCGCGGGTGGCGTTTGCGGTTTCCGTCCTGTGCTGTATAGGCGTGTTCCACGAACCGGGGAGGGCAGCATGAGATTGATGAGCCGCCGTTATTTGTTAGCTACGACGACGGCACTCGCGGCTCTTGCCGCGTCGGGCCGTGCGGGCCGCGCTGCGACAACCGCTAACGCCGGTGCGCTGCCGGCCCGCGGCACCTTCGTCATCCGCAACGCCTACGTAATGACCATGGATGAGGCGGGCGATATCGCCAATGGCGACGTGCATGTCGCGAACGGTGCCATTGTCGCGGTCGGCCAGAATCTTCAAGCGCCCGGCGCCACCGTCATCGACGGCCGCGGCATGATCGTGCTGCCGGGCCTGGTCGAAACCCATTGGCACATGTGGAACACGCTGCTGCGCAGCATGTCGGGCGACAAGCCGGAAACGGCTTATTTTAAAACCACCGCAATCCTCGGCCAGAAATTCGAGCCCGGCGACATGTATCAGGGCACGCGGCTCGCCTGCGCCGAGGCGATCAATAACGGCATCACCCATGTGCACGACTGGTGTCACAATATTCGCGGCCCGGCTTATGCCGACGCCGATCTGAAGGCGCTGCGCGAGTCCGGCTTGCGCGCGCGTTTTTCCTACGGCTGGTCGCAGGCCATGCCGAACAACCAGCAGATGGATATTGGCGATCTCAAGCGCATCAAGGGCGACTGGGGCAAGATCTCGCCGGATGGTCTGATCACGCTCGGCTTCGCCTGGCGCGGGCCGGGCGGCAACAATCCGGCAACCGCCATTCCACCCGAGGTCTACAAGGCCGAGATCGACGCCGCACGCCAACTCGGCCTGCCCATCACGGTACATGCGAGTGGCTCGCGCCCGGTGATCGGCCAGATCGACGGCATCGCCAAAGCAGGCCTGCTCAAGAACGACATGCAGATCATCCATGCCGACAAGGCGACGCCGGACGAAATCAAGGCGGTGGCCGATGCCGGCGCGAGTATCAGCATTTCGCCGTTCACCGAACTGCGCATCGGCTTTGGCCTGCCGCAGACGGGAAAATTCCTCGAGGCCGGGATTCCGGTCGGGCTCTCGGTGGACACCGTGGAACTGTCCGGCAATGCCGACATGTTCGGCATCATGAAGGTCACGCAGAATGTCGAGAACGGCATCAGCGAAAGTGAGTTCAAGCTGACCGCCCGCCGCGTGCTGCAACTCGCCACGAGCGAGGGTGCGCGTTCGATGGGGATCGGCAATCAGACCGGCTCGCTTAAGCCCGGCAAGCGCGCCGACCTGATCATGGTCGACACCCGCGCCATCAATCTCGGCGTCTTCGGCGACCCGGCGCACATGCTGGTCACGGCCGCCGAGCCGTCGAATGTCGATACGGTTGTCGTCGACGGCCGCATCCTAAAACGGCACGGCAAGCTGACGGCGTTCGATGTCGAGGCCATCGCCGCCGAGGCCGCCGCGGCCAATGCCGCGTTGCGCAAGCGCGCCAATTGGTCGTGAATTTTAGCTCGCTGGTCACGCGTATCGAGAGAAGGACAAGATGAAGCGCAGTACCGATCGCATCCTCACCACCCATGTCGGCAGCCTGATCCGGCCGCCGGAGCTGCGGGAGTTCCTGCGCTCCAAGCAGAGCGGCAAGCCATATGACGAAGGCGCCTATCAGGCCTGCCTCAAAGAGACCGTTGCCGAGGTGGTGCGCGAACAAGCCGAGATCGGTATCGACGTTGTCTCCGACGGCGAGTTCGGCAAGTCGATCAGCTGGTCGCAATATGTGTTGGAGCGCCTGAGCGGCTTTGCGCGGCGTCCGATCAAATCGGGCGCCAACCCGTTCATGCGCGGCGTCGATCGCGAAAAGTTCGCCGAATTCTATGCCGAGCTTGACGCGCGCGAGCACGTGGCGACGACGACGGAGGCGGTCTGCGTCGGGCCGATCGCCTATACCGGCCAAGCCGAACTCCAGCGCGACATCGACAATTTCAAAGCCGCGCTCAAAAACGTCAAAGTCGAGGAGGCGTTCTTGCCGGTTGCGGCTCCGGCAAGCGTCATTCCCGACCGCAAGAATGAATATTACAAAAGCGACGAAGAGCTGATCCGCGCCATCGGGGCGGCGATGCGCACCGAATATAAGATGATCATCGATGCAGGCTTCGTGCTGCAGCTCGACGACGCGCGCGCCGCAGTCACCTATGACCGCATGGTGCCGCCGGGGAGTTTTGCCGATTACCGCAAATGGCTGCAGCTTCAGGTCGATGTGCTCAATGAAGCCGTCGCCGGCCTGCCGGCCGACCGCATCCGCTATCACGTCTGCTGGGGCAGCTGGCCCGGCCCGCACACGTCCGACGTGCCTTTGAAAGATGTCGTCGATCTGATCCTCGGCATGAAGGTCGGCGCGTTGGTCATCGAGAACGCCAATCCGCGCCATGAGCACGAATGGCGGGTGTGGGAAACGGCAAAGCTGCGCCAGGACCAGATCCTCATTCCGGGCGTCATCAGCCATGCGACCAATGTGGTCGAGCATCCCGAACTCGTCGCCGAGCGTATCGTGCGGATCGCCCGGCTTGTCGGCCGCGAGAACCTGCTGGCCGGCACCGATTGCGGCTTCGCCCAGGGCCCGTTCTATCGCCGCGTCCATCCGAGTATAATGTGGGCGAAGCTTGACGCGCTGGCGCAAGGCGCCAAGCTCGCCAGCAAGGTCCTGTGGCCTTAAAGTTCACAGGCAACGCTCGCACGGAACTTGAGGCAAAAGCGCGCATCCCGCTCGAGCGGACGCGCCCGCCATTAAAGCGTCGTGCCACTGAATATTTCTCAGAGTGCATTTCTGTCGGCTGTTCAGTCCTTGGAGGAAATCGCCATGCGTGAGCCAAACCATGACAAGTTGAACGAACTCGTCGGCAAGCTCGTCGGCGACCTTGGCGCGTCGCTTGCCGGCGCCAGCATTCTGCTCGGCGACCGGCTCGGACTGTACAAGGCGATGGCCGACGGCGTTCCGGTCACCTCCGTCGAACTCGCCAAGAAGGCCGGCCTGCACGAGCGCTATGTGCGTGAATGGCTGTCCGGGCAGGCGGCGTCAGGCTATATCGACTATCACGCCGACAAGAACACGTTCTCGCTGTCGCCCGAACAAGCGATGGCGTTTGCCGAAGAAGGCTCGCCGGCATTCTTCGCCGGCGCGTTCGATGTCGTGCAATCGACTTATCTGGATGAGCCCAAGGTCGCCGAGGCATTTCGCACCGGCAAGGGCGTCGGCTGGCACGAGCATTCAAAGTGCCTGTTCTCCGGCACCGAGCGCTTCTTCCGGCCGGGATATAATGCCAATCTCACGTCGAACTGGATTCCGGCGCTCGACGGCGTCGAAGCCAGGCTCAAAGCCGGCGCCAAGGTCGCCGATGTCGGCTGCGGTCACGGCGCTTCGACGATCGTGATGGCGCAGGCCTATCCGAAATCCGAATTCTTCGGCTTCGATTATCACACGCCTTCGCTCGATCGCGCCAAGGTGCTGGCCAAGGAGGCCGGCGTCGGCGACCGCATCAGCTTCGCGCAGGCGAGCGCCAAGGACTTCCCGGCGAAGGGCTACGACCTCGTGGCGTTCTTCGATTGCCTCCACGACATGGGCGATCCGGTCGGCGCCGGCAAACATGTAAAGGCAACGCTCGCCAAGGACGGCGTCTGGATGATCGTCGAGCCGTTCGCGCACGACCATCTCAAGGACAATCTCAATCCGGTCGGTCGCGTGTTCTATAGCGCGTCCACATTCATCTGCACGCCGGCTTCGCTGTCGCAGGAAGTAGCGCTCGGGCTTGGTGCGCAAGCCGGCGAACGCCGGCTGCGCCAAGTCGCAGTCGAGGCCGGCTTCACGCGCTTCCGCCGCGCCACCGAAACGCCGTTCAATATGATCTTTGAAGCGCGCGCTTAGAGCATGATCCGGAAAAGTGGAAACCGGTTTTCCGAAAAGATCATGCTCCATCAAAATGCTAGAGCGACAACTGATTCAATCTAAAACAATCCCGCTCTAGCCCAGCGTGGCCGGAAGTGGTGGCGCTATTCCGCGGCGACCGCGTGGACCGGTTCTGCTTCGGCTTCTTCGATCGGACCGCGGCGCGGGCCGAACAGCCAGGTCTGCAGCCGGTCGAGATAGAGATAGACCACCGGCGTGGTGTAGAGCGTCAGCACTTGGCTCACCGCAAGCCCGCCGACCATGGCGTAGCCGAGCGGCTGGCGCATTTCGGAGCCGGCGCCGTTGCCGATGGCAAGCGGAATGCCGGCGAGCATGGCCGCGGCCGTGGTCATCAGAATTGGACGGAAGCGCAGCAGGCAGGCTTCGCGGATGGCGTCGAGCGGCTTGGCATGGCGCTCGCGCTCGGCGGCAATGGCGAAGTCGACCAGCATGATGCCGTTCTTCTTGACGATGCCGATCAACAGAATGATGCCGATAATGCCGATCACCGACAGATCCATGTGGCCGAGGCTCAGCGCCAACAGCGCACCGACGCCGGCCGACGGCAGCGTCGACAAGATCGTCAGCGGATGGATGAAGCTTTCGTAGAGAATGCCGAGAATAATGTAGACGACGATCAGCGCCGCACCGATCAGCGCCGGCTCGCTGCTTAGCGATGTCTGGAAGGCCTGCGCATTGCCCTGGAAGGTCGGGATGATGGCGGAGGGCATGCCGACTTCACGCGAGGCGTCGTTGACGGCATTGACCGCTTGGCCGAGCGACACGCCGCGGACCAGGTTGAAGGTGATGGTGACGGCGGGGAACTGGCCTTGATGCGATACCAACAGCGGCCCGACGCCGTTGCTCTCGATGGTCACCAGCGAACTCAGCGGCACCGCGCCGCCGGTCAGTGGCGATTTCACATAGAGCCGGTCGAGCGTCGACAGATCCTTTTGCAGGTCCGGCAGGATTTCCAGGAGCACGAAATAGGTTTTCAACTGGGTGAAATATTGCGTGATCTGGCGCTGGCCGAATGCGTCGTTGAGCGTATCGTCGATGATCTGCGGCGAGATGCCGAACCGCGAGGCCTGGTCGCGATTGATGGTGATCTGCAACTTCGGCGCGTTCGCGGCAAGGTCTGAAGTGACGTCGGCGAGTTGCGGCAGTGTGCGCAGCTTCTCGAGCAGCTTCTGCGACCACTCGTTCAACTCGTCGATATTGGTGTCTTGCAGCGTATATTGAAAGCTGCCGCGAGCGATGCGGGCACCGACATTGATGTCCTGCGTCGGCTGCAGGAACAGATTGACGCCCTCGAGCTTGGCAAGCTGCGGCCGCAGCCGGTCGATGATCCGCGACGCGCTGGTGGTGCGTTTGTCGTGCCGCTTGAGCACGATGAAGAAGCGGCCGGTATTGGCGGAATTGGCGGCGCCCGTCGAGCCGGTGAAGGAGCCGAAGCCATCGATGTCCGGGTCGCGCAGCAGCACTTCGCCGACATTGTGCAGAAGCCGCATCATCTCTTTCGGTGAGGTTTCCTGCGCGGCTTCGGCAAAGCCCTGCAGCATCCCGGTATCCTGGATCGGGAAGAAGCCTTTGGGGATGTAGTAGGCCATCACCACCGTCAGGGCCATGGTGGCGAAGAACACGCCGAGCGTGATCGGTTGATGGCGCAGCACCACGTCGAGCGTGCGCCGGTAGAACGACGCCAGGGCATCGAAGCCGCGTTCGATAAAGCGGTAGATGCGGCCGTGGGTGTCCGGCTCGCGATGCATGAAGCGCGAGCACATCATCGGTGCGAGCGTCAGCGACACCAGCGCCGAGACCACGATCGAGGCCGTCACTGTCAGCGCGAATTCGCGGAACAGGCGGCCGATGATGCCGCTCATCAAGAGCAGCGGGATGAACACCGCGATCAGCGAGCAGGAAATCGACAGCACCGTGAAGCCGATTTCGCGCGAGCCCTTGAGCGCTGCGGCAAACGGCGCTTCGCCGTGCTCGACATGGCGATAGATATTCTCCACCACGACGATGGCGTCGTCGACGACGAATCCGACCGCGATGGTGAGCGCCATCAGCGACAGATTGTCGAGGCTGAAATTCATCAGATACATCGCCGCGAACGAGCCGGCGAGCGCCAGCGGCACGGTGACGCTGGGAATGAGCGTCGCCCAGAAATTGCGCAGGAACAGAAGGATCACCATCACCACCAGGCAGATGGTGAGCGCCAGCGTGAACTCGACATCGTCCACCGAGGCGCGGATCGTCACGGTGCGGTCGAGAATGGTTTCGACCTTCACCGCCGGCGGAATGCGCGCGGTGAGTTGCGGCAGCTCGGCTTTGATCGAGTCGACGATGTCGATGACATTGGCGCCGGGCTGCTTGAAGATCGCGAGGATTACGCCGGCTTTGTTGTTCTGGTAGGCGGCGACGGTGCGGTCGACCGGCTCGGCCACCGCCTGGCCGACGTCGCGTACCCGGATCGGGGCGCCGTTCTTATAGGCGATGACGACATCATTGAACTTTTCGGCGTCGGTGATCTGGTCGTTGGCGGCGATCGTGAAGGTGATCTTGTCGCCGTTGATCACGCCCTTGGCGGCATTGGTGGTCGAGGTGACGAGCTGGCCGCGGATTTCCTCCAGCGTGAGCCCGCTGGCGGCGAGCTTGGCCGGATCGACCTGGACCCGAATCGAGGGTGTGACGTCGCCGAAAACCGAAACCTGCGCGACGCCGTTCACCTGCGACAATTGCTGCGCCAGGAACAGATTGGCGTAATCGTCGACCTTGATCAGCGGCGTGGTGTCGGAATGCACCGACAGCAGCAGGACCGGTGTGTCCGCCGGATTGACCTTCTTATAGGCGGGCGGCGTCGATAGGGCCTGCGGCAAGGTCTTGCTGGCGACCGTAATGGCCGCCTGCACGTCCTGGGCGGCGGAATCGATGTTACGGTTGAGGTCGAACTGGATGACGATGGTCGTCGCGCCGAGCGAACTCGTCGAGGTCATCTGCGTGATGCCGGCGATCTGGCCGAATTGCTGCTCAAGCGGAGCTGCGACCGAAGTCGCCATGGTTTCGGCGCTGGCGCCGGCCCAGGTCGTCGTGATCTGGATGGTCGGAAAATCGACCTGCGGCAGCGGCGCCACCGGCAGGAACGGGAACGAGACGATGCCGACGAAAGCAAGCGCCGCCATCAGCAGCGTGGTCGCGACCGGCCGCCGGATGAACGGTTCGGAAATGCTCACGTCGCGTCCCCGCTGGTCGCGGTGCGGGCCGGCGCGATGGTGACGGGCGCGTTGGTGTCGAGCTTATATTGTCCGTCGGTGACCACGCGCTCGCCGTCTTCGACGCCGGACAGCACGATGGTGACATTGCCGTTGGTCGCGCCGGTCCGGATCGGCCGCGGCTCGACGGTGTTGTCTTGTTTCACCACCCAAGTGAACAGGCCGTGCGGGCCGCGCTGCACGGCGGCCGGCGGAATGACGACGGCGTTCTTGCGCGTCTCCAGCAGGAGCTGCGCATTGACGAATTCGCCCGGCCACAGTTTCTCGTCGTCATTGGCGAACATGGCTTTGAGCCGATAAGTGGCGGTCGTCTGATCGATCTGATTGTCGATGGTCGAGAGCTTGCCCATGCTCAAGAGATGGACATTGTCGCGGTCGTAAGCCGCGACCTGGACGTCGCCGCGGTTCATTGCCTGGCGGACTTCGTCAAGCGTCTGCTCCGGCAGCGTGAACATCACCACCGCCGGCTCGGCCTGCGTGAGAACGGCAATGGCGCCCTGGTCGCCGGCATGCACGATATTGCCGGGATCGACCATGCGCATGCCCATGCGGCCGTCCGTGGTCGCGGCGATATTCGTGTAGTCGAGATTGGTCTGCGCGGTTTCGATCGCGGCGACATCGGCGTCGATCGCCGCCTTGGTCTGATCGACCTTGGCCTGTTGCAGATCGACATTCTGCTGCGTCTCGGCGTTGCGGATGACCAGCGCCTGGAAGCGAGCGAGATCCTTTTCGGCGGCGATGAGCTGCGCGTCGTCCTGCGCCTTGTGCGCCTTGGCCTGATCGAGCGCGGCCTGATAGAGGCGCGGATCGATCTTGGCCAGGATGTCGCCCTTCTTGACGCGCTGACCTTCCTTGAAGAACACGTCTTGCAGCTTGCCGTCCACCTGGGAATGGATGGCGACGGTGAACAGCGCCTGTACGGTGCCGAGCCCGACCAAGTAAATAGGGACATCCTGCCGCGCAGCAGTGGCCACCGTCACCGGCACGGCATTGCGTGCCGAACGCGACGCATGCGCCGGGTCGGGTCCTTGCGACAGATACCAGTAGACTGTTCCGGCAATTGCCAGGACCGCGATGCAACCTGCGGTGACGACCACACCGCGGCTATTCCGCGCCGTGCCGTTAGGCCTCGACTCCACGAGTTTCTTCCCTCTGCGAGCGCGTTAGGCGCGCTGTTATTTACCCCACTATACTGCGGAATAGTTACCAAGGCGAACGGCTTTGCGACAGTGTGAAAGCTTATCTTCTCGCAGTGCAGCAGCGAATTTTCTGTCGCGGCTGGCGCATAAACTTTGTGTAAACATGGCGCGGGACTGGCTTGAGACGGGACGTGGCTTGAGACATGGTTCGAGACATGGACTCAAGCGAGCAACACGCGCCGCTTAGAACGACGAGTTGCATGCTTCCGGTGCCGCGCCGGTTCGCCAAGCGGCCACGATGGCGATCAACCGGCAGCTGGGCAGGGCGGCAATCCGGCCGCTACATCGCCGGTGCGAGATTTGCTAGGTTGAAGGCAAGGATCAGCCCGCCAACGCCCGCCAAGGCGGTCCCGCACAAGACCCCCGGAGGAAACCATGCTCGACATCACCAAAAAACCAGGCACCGCGCCCTTTGACACCGCGCGGCTCGACCGGCTGATGGACGAATTGGGCTTCGATGTTCTGCTCGTCACCTCTAAGCATAATGTGCAGTATCTGCTCGGCGGCCATCGCGCGTTCTTCTTCGAGTCGATGGATGCGATGGGTTTGAGCCGTTATCTGCCGGTCTTCGTCTATGCCAAGGGTGAGCCGGAGAAGGCGGGCTTCTTCGGTCACCGCATGGAAGGTTTCCAGCACCAGAACACGCCGTTCTGGGTGTCCGAACTCGACACCAAGAGCTCGGGCTCGGTCGACGTGATGGAAAAGGCCGTCGCCTATGCCAAGACGTTTGCGCCGAATGCCAAACGCATCGGCGCCGAGCTCGCCTTTATCCCGGTCGATTCCCACGAGGTGCTGCGCAAGGCGTTTCCGCACGCCGAAATCAAGGACGCGCTGTTCGTGCTGGAGCGGCTGCGCGCGATCAAGACGCCGCGCGAGCTTGAAATGCTGAAAACAGCCTCCGACGCCGTGATCGATTCCATGCAGGCGGTGTTCGCCAACCACGGACCCGGCGCCAGCAAGGCGGAAATGACCGAAGCGCTGCGCCGCGAAGAGACGTCGCGCGGGCTCACCTTCGATTATTGCTTGATCACGGTGAATGCGAGTCTCAATCGCGCGCCGTCGGACGAACGCTGGGAAAAGGGCGGCGTGCTGTCGCTCGATTCCGGCGGCAATTATCACGGCTATATCGGCGACGTCTGCCGCATGGGCGTTGCCGGCGAGCCCGACTCCGAGCTCGTCGATCTTCTCGCCGAAATCGAAACCATCGAGCAGGCTTCCATGCAACCGATCAAGCCGGGCCTGCGCGGCAAAGAGATTTATGCGGCGGCGAATGTGCCGCTGCAGAAATCGAAACTGCACAACCACATCGAGTTTCTCGCCCACGGCATGGGGCTCGTCAGCCACGAAGCGCCACGGCTGACCAATTCCGGTCCGGTGCCTTACGACGCCTATGATGCGAACCTGCCGCTCGAAGCCGGCATGGTGGTCTCGGTCGAAACCACGCTGAAGCATCCGCGCCGCGGCTTCATCAAGCTCGAAGACACCGTGGTGGTTACGCCGGCCGGCTTCGAAGTCTATGGCGACCGCATTCGCGGCTGGAACAAGGCCGGCGTCGCGTAGAAAGTATCATCGCGTAAAATTTATCGCATATCGCTCCATGACTCTTTAGGGAGCGTGGCGCTTGTAACGACACAGTCCTCACCGCTTGTGATCGCTCGCGGCCGCGCCGCAATTGTCGCTGTTTTGCATTTTGTGCCGCGTCGTCGTTCCCGTTCTCAGATTCTGCCGGAAGGAGAAGTCCATGGATTCCGTATCTCGACGCACCGTGCTTGCTGCAGCCGCCGCCGGCTCGGTCGCAACCGCGGCCAATGCCGCAAGCTTCGGTAATCCCGACGAGCCGCCGCAAGGCGAGATCAATACCAAGAACCACCCGGCAAGCGTTACCGATCCCGGGCCGCAAAACCCGGCGATCAGTTCGCAATTCCCGAGCGCCTTCTCGCCGCCGGCGACGGATGTCGGCGACATGCCGATGTTCTGGGCCTCGTTCAACAATGCGCCGCGCCGCATCCAGGATGGCGGTTGGGCGCGCCAGGTCACGCAGGCCGATTTTCAAATCGCCGAGCAGATTTCCGGCGTCAACATGCGCCTGATCCGCGGCGGCATCCGCGAACTTCATTGGCATCAAGCAGCCGAATGGGCTTACGTCACCAAGGGTGCGGTGCGGGTGACGACGATCGATACGCAAGGCCGCGCCAATGTCGAAGATGTCGGCGAGGGCGGGCTTTGGTATTTCCCCTCCGGCCTGCCGCACTCGCTACAAGGCATCGGCGACGACGGCGCCGAATTCATCCTCGCTTTCGATGACGGTCGCCAGACCGAGTACAACACGCTGCTGCTCAGCGATTGGCTCGCGCATACGCCGCCCGACATCTTGGCGCAGAATTTCAATGTGCCGGTCGAGGCATTCTCAAAAATCCCGCTGCACGCGCTCTATATCTTTCCCGGCCAGATGCCTGGGCCTCTGGCGGAAGAGCAGGCGCAGGCGCAGCGGACGGCCGGCAAGATGCCGAACCCGTCGACCTTTTCGCTCGCCGGCATGGCGCCGACGCGCAAGACCGCGGGCGGCGAAGTCCGCATTGCCGACAGCAGCAATTTCAAGGCCTCGCTCACCATCGCGGCCGCGCTCGTTACTGTTCATCCCGGCGGCCTGCGCGAGATGCATTGGCATCCCAATGCCGACGAGTGGCAGTATTACATCGCAGGGCAGGGCGAGATGACGGTGTTCAATGTCGGGCCGCGTGCGGTGACGCAGAATTTCAAGCCCGGCGATATCGGCTATGTGAAGAAGTCGCTCGGCCACTACATCAAGAATACCGGCACCACCGATTTGGTGTTTCTGGAAATCTTCCGCAGCGATCGCTTTGAGGATGTATCGCTGTCCGATTGGCTCTCGCATGTGCCGAGGTCCTTGGTCGCTCAGCATCTCAACATGGATACCGCGACGATCGCCAAGTTCCCGAGCGACAAACCGGATGTGATGCCGGAGTAGATCTGGCGGGATAGCGCGACGGACGGCACGCACGACCGCGAACATCTTTTCTGCTTGGCCCCGAGGCGGCGGCGATTACCGGCCAGCAGATCGTCATTTGCGGCGGCAGCTCCATTCAATAGGAGGATTGATGTCGGTTCGTATCCTGGAACTGCGCGAGGTCACCAAGCCGATCTCGTCGCCGATCCGCAACGCCTATATCGACTTCACCAAGATGACGTCGAGCCTCGTCGCCGTGGTCACCGACGTGGTGAAGGACGGCCGCCGCGTCGTCGGTTATGGCTTCAATTCCAACGGCCGCTACGGGCAGGGCGGCTTGATCCGCGAGCGCTTCGCCAATCGCATTCTCGAAGCCGATCCCAAAAGCCTGCTCGACGACGCCGGCACCAACCTCGATCCGCATCGCATCTGGGCGGCGATGATGGCAAACGAAAAGCCGGGCGGCCACGGCGAGCGTTCGGTCGCCGTCGGCACGATCGACATGGCGGTGTGGGACGCCACGGCGAAGATTGCGGGCAAGCCATTGTTCCGGCTGCTGGCCGAGCGGCACAAGCGTCAGGCTGATCCGCGCGTCTTCGTCTATGCCGCCGGCGGCTACTATTATCCCGGCAAGGATCTCGATGCGCTCTGCGCCGAAATGCGCGGCTATCTCGATCGCGCCTATACCGTCGTGAAAATGAAGATCGGCGGCGCGCCTGTCGAAGAGGATCGCCGACGTATCGAAGCCGTGCTCAAGGAGATCGGCAACGAAGCCCAACTGGCGGTCGATGCCAACGGCCGCTTCGATCTCGAGACCGCGATCGCCTACGCCAAGATGCTGCGCGATTATCCGCTGTTCTGGTACGAGGAGGCCGGCGATCCGCTCGACTTTCAGCTCCAGGCGGCGCTTGCCGAATATTATCCGGGGCCGATGGCGACCGGCGAAAATCTGTTCAGCCATCAGGACGCGCGCAATCTTGTGCGCTATGGCGGCATGCGGCCCGACCGCGACTGGCTGCAATTCGACTGCGCGCTGTCTTACGGCCTCGTCGAATATGAGCGCACGTTGAAAATTCTCGAAACGGCAGGCTGGTCGCCGCGGCGCTGCATTCCCCATGGCGGCCATCAGATGTCGCTCAACATCGCCGCCGGCTTGGGGCTTGGCGGCAATGAGAGCTATCCCGATCTGTTCCAGCCTTATGGCGGCTTTCCCGACAGCGTGAAGGTGATCGGCGGGCATATCACGATGCCCGAGCTTCCTGGCATCGGTTTCGAAGGCAAGTCCGATCTCTATGCGGAAATGCGGGCGCTCGCCGCCTGATCGAACAATGCGAGACATCAAAGAGAAAATACAAACAACAAGTGGAGGCAGGAAATGGACAGGCGCGAATTCGTCAAAGCTGCTGTGACTGCCGCCGCCGGTGCGGCGATTTGTAGGCCGGCCATCGCGCAGGCCGCGTGGCCTGCCAAAGGCCGCACCATCAAGGTCATCGTGCCGTGGCCGCCGGGCGCCGCGAACGACGCGCTCGGCCGTCTTGTCGCCCAGCGCCTGCAGGAAAAATACGGCGTCGCCGCCATCGTCGAGAACCGCACCGGCGGCTCGGGTCTCATCGGCACCAAATATGTCATCGACGCCGATCCGGACGGCTACATGTTCCTCGCCAGTGCTTTCAATACCGCCGTCATGCCGCTGGTGCTGAAATCCGCCGATTTCAATCCTGAGACCGATCTTGAAGTCATTGCGCGCACCGGCATTGCGCCGCTGGTCTGCGTCATGACGGGGGACCGGCCGCAGAAGACCGTGAGCGAAGTGGTCAGCGCCGCCAAAGCCGATCCCGGCAACTGGAATTTCGCCATATCCGCGACCGGCTCGGCGGGACATCTCGCCACCATCGACTTCCTGCAACGCACCGGCGCTACGATCCCCATGGTGGCCTATCGCGGCACGCAGCCGGCTTTGCTCGATCTGATGGCCGGCGCCGTACAATTGCTCATCGATACGAGTTTTGCGCTGATCCCGGCGGCGAAGGACGGAACGAAGGCGCACGCGCTCGGTATCGCCGCCGCCAAGCGCTCGATCCTCGCGCCCGACATTCCGACCATGGCGGAAGCGGGCGTGCCTAACTTCGAGTTCCAGTCGTGGTACGGACTCTGGGCGCCCAAAGGCACGCCGGCCGAGATCGTCACGCCGGTGCACGACCTCGTCCAGGACACCATGCGCGATCCGGCTGTGGTGAAGTCGCTGACCTCGACGCTGCTGGAACCCGTCACCGAGAGCATCGATCAGACCAAGACGTTTATCGCGGCCGAGATCGTGCGCGCGAAGAAGCTCTTGCAGAGCGTGAATTTCCAGCCGGCTTGATCGCCGGCTCATAAATTCCGACGCGAGCTCGGCGTGAAGCGCTCGCGCTTGACGGTCTCCGCCGCGTCCGCCACCGTCACCCGGTGCGAACGCAATGCCGGGTGGAATTCGTCGGAATGGGGCGCGAAGTCAGTCAGGCGGGTGTGCGGGTCGCCGTGGATATCGGCGGCACCTTCACCGACATCGTCCTGATGTCGCCGGACGGCGTCTTGTCGGAGAGCAAGGTTTCGACGACGCCCGACGATCCGAGCCGCGCGGTCGTCGACGGATTGCTCGCGCTGTTGCGTGAGCTTCGCATCGCGCCGGGCGATGTGGTCGAGATCCTGCACGGCACGACCGTCGGCTCCAACACGATCCTGCAAAAGAGCGGCGCCAAGACCGGCCTCATCACCACCCGCGGCTTTCGCGACGTGCTCGAGATCGGCCGCATCCGCATGCCGGAAATGTTCGACCTCACCTGGAGCAAGCCCACGCCGCTGGTGCCGCGCCGCCACCGCGTCGAGATCGACGAGCGCATCGCCGCCGACGGCAGCGTGGTCAAGCCGCTCGACGAACCAAGCCTCGAGCGCGCCGTCGAGCAGCTCGTATCCGACGGCATCGAAGCCGTCGCCATCTGTTTCATCAACAGCTACCGCAACGCCGCGCATGAGCGGCAGGCGGAGGCGTTCATCAAAAGCCGCCATCCCGATCTGCCGGTATCTGCATCCTACGCCGTGCTGCCGGAGATCAAGGAATATGAGCGCACCTCGACCACGGTGGTGAACGCTTATCTGCTGTCCGCCATGCGCGACTATCTCGACCGGCTCGAGATCGGCTTGCACCGCATCGGCGTTTCAGCCCCGATCATGGTCATGACCTCGAACGGCGGCATGCTCACCGCGCGCGGCGCCGCCGAAAAGCCGGTGATGGTGGTGGCGTCCGGCCCGGCGGGCGGCGTCATCGGCGGCGTGCGGCTCGGGCAAGCGCTCGACTTGCCAAATCTCATTGTCTTCGACATGGGCGGCACCACGGCCAAGGCGGTCATCGTCGAAAACGGCCGCCCGAGCATGACGTCGGAATATGAATTTCGCGACGGCATGTCGACGTCGAGCCGCTTCATTAAAGCCGGCGGCTATATGCTCAAAGTGCCGGCCATCGATCTTGCCGAGGTGGGCGCGGGCGGAGGTTCTCTCGCCGGTGTCGACGCCGGCGGGTTGCTGAAAGTCGGGCCGGAATCGGCGGGTGCCAATCCGGGACCGGCCTGCTACGGATTGGGCAATGCGCGGCCGACGGTGACGGACGCCAATGTGCTTCTCGGCTTCATCAATCCGCTCGCCTTGGCCGGCGGTCGGCTCGCGATTGATCGAGGCCTGAGCGAACGCGCCATTCGCGAGCACGTCGCGCAGCCGCTCGGCATTTCAGTTGAGGACGCCGCGCACGGCATCCGCGCCGTCGCCAACTCCGCAATGGCGCGCGCCATCCGCGCCGTAAGCGTCGAACGCGGTCTCGATCCGCGCGATTTCACCGTGGTCGCCATGGGCGGCAACGGCGGCATCCATGCGCTCGATGTGGCGCGCCAGCTCGGTATCGGCCGCGTCATCGTGCCGGCGTTGTCCGGCGTGTTCAGCGCCGTCGGCATGTTGTCGACCGACCTCGCGCATTCGAGCGTGCGCATGTTGTCGCGTGCGCTTGCCGATATGACGGTGTTGGAGCTTCGCGCCGTAATGGCCGAACTTGCCGGCGAACTGACGGCGCTGCTCCGCCGCGACGGCTATGCCGACGGGCGCATCGCGCTCGATTGGGAGGCCGATCTGCGCCACGAGGGCCAGGCCAGCGAACTGACGATTGCGTTCAAGGATGCCGGCGACAGCGTCGCCGCGCTGCGCGACGGCTTTTTGGCCGAATATCTCAAGACCTACGGTTATCGCGACGAAAGCCCGATCGAGCTCGTCAAGATCAGATTGACCGCGCGTGGCTTGCGTGAGCGGCGGCTCGATTTCAGCGCCATTCAGATCGAGGCGCAGGCGGCGGCGAAGAGCGACAAGCAGCGCGCGATCGTGTTCGAGCGCGGCGAGCCGGCGGTGTCCGTGCCGGTCGTGAGCCGCGCCGATCTGGCGCCGGCGCCGGCCGCCGGCCCGTTGGTGATCGAGGAATTCGACGCCACGATCGTGGTGCCCGCGGGCGCTGCGGTGCATCGCGATCGCATCGGCAATGTGGTGATCGAATTCGGAGCCGAGCCTTGAGGCAAGACATGACCCAAGCCGCGAAGATCGACCCGATCACCTTCGCCGTCGTCAAAAGCGGCCTCGATTCCATTGCCGACGACATGGCCTATACCGTGATCCGCATTGCGCGCTCGGAAATCGTCAAGGACGTGATGGATTTCTCCGCCGCTCTGTGTACGGCCGACGGGGAGATGGTGGCGCAGGCCAAGACCATCGCCCAGCATCTCGGCGCGGTGCCCGAAGCCATGGCGGCCGTGCTCGGCGCGTTCGGCGGCGACCTGCATGACGGCGATGTCGTCATCATGAACGATCCCTATCACGGCGGCATGCACCTGCCTGACATTTTCATGTTCATGCCGATCTTCCACGATGGCCAACGCTGCGCCTTCGCCGTCGTCATCTGCCATCACACCGACGTCGGCGGTCGCGTGCCCGGCTCGAACGCCAGCGATTCCACGGAAATCTTTCAGGAAGGTCTGCGCATCCCGCCGCTGAAACTCTATAGCCGCGGGGTCTTGAACAAAACGCTGGAAGCGCTGATCAAGATAAATGTGCGCGTGCCCGAGCGGGTCTGGGGCGATCTGTCCGCGCAATTCGCCGCGGCGCAAGTCGGCAAGCAGGGCCTGCTGCGCCTGGTGCAACGCTACGGC
Source organism: uncultured Alphaproteobacteria bacterium (assembly GCA_963746715.1). Lineage (GTDB taxonomy): Bacteria > Pseudomonadota > Alphaproteobacteria > Rhizobiales > Xanthobacteraceae > BOG-931. Next base: position 44,802 of record CAVVCW010000027.1, read on the forward strand.
AGTGCGAGGCTCGCCGCCTACATGGCGGAGCTGCTCGATTATACCGAGCGCCGCGTTCGCGATGAAATCCTCAAGTGGCCGGCGGGGACCTATCGCTTCACCGACTATATCGACAGCGACGGCTTTTCCGACACGCCGATCCCGATCGTGGTTGCGATCACGGTGCGGCCGGACGGCACGCTGCAGGTCGATTACACCGGCAGTTCGCCGCAGGTGAAGGGCGCGCTCAATTCGACATTGAGCTTCACCCATTCGCTCACTTATCTCAGCGTGCGCTGCGTCTTGGCGCGGGACATTCCCAATAATGTCGGCCTGTTCCGCTGCATCGACGTGGTGGCGCCCGAGGCCTCCGTGCTCAATCCGCAGATGCCGGCAGCCTGCGCCGCCCGCGCGCTCACCGGGTATCGCGTGTTCGATGCGATGCTCGGCGCGCTGGCGCAGATCGTGCCGGAGCGCGTGCCGGCGGCGGGCGAGGGCGGCAACAGCGTGATCTGCATCAGCGGGCTGCGCGGCAACCGCAAGCCTTTCATTATCGTCGATATGCTGTGCGGCGCGTGGGGCGGCCGTCCCGACAAAGACGGCGTCGAAGCCATCACCAATGCCTCGCAGAATTTGTCCAACATGCCGGTCGAGGTTCTCGAGTCCGAGCACCCGGTCCGCGTCGAGGATTATGCCTTCGTCCCCGACAGCTGCGGCGCCGGCCGCTTCCGCGGCGGCGTCGGCATCAGGCGCAGCTATCGCATCCTCGCGCCGGAAGCACTGTTGCAATTGCGCTCCGACCGCGTCGCATTCCGGCCCTACGGGCTAAGCGGAGGGCACGAAGGCGGCCCGTCGCGCAACACGATCGAGATCGACGGCGAGGTGCAACCGATCCCGGCCAAGGTGACGATGTCGGTCAAGCACGGCGCGCTCATCGTGCATGAACAAGCCGGCGGTGGCGGCTTCGGCGATCCGGCGACGCGCGCGCCCGATCTGGTCCGCGAGGATCTGCGCGACGGCAAGATCACGCCGGCCTATGCCCGCAAATTTCATGGCGTTGTGGGGTGAGGGTGCGCGTGAAGACGCGCCAGTAAGCTTTTGGCTGGGCGACCTATTCGTGTCGAAACGACTTCCGGATTTCGGTCGCCTTTTGCGCGTTCGCCAGCGGCTTCCACGCTACGGTGTTCTGGTCTGCCGCATCCGCGCAATCCATGAGGCCACCATCCTGAATCTGCCCGGTCGTGTTGTCGATCGCTTTCAGGCGGCAGTCGCCGTTTCCGTAGGGTATGAGGATCGAACCCGCCGGTACGTTGTGCGCCGTCTGGTGCGAGCCCGCCGACGACAAACTCAACGCGGGCAACGCGCTTCGGAAATAAACAATCCCGCACAAAACGGCCGCCGTCGCGCACGCCGTCACAACAAAGCGCTTGTCGAAGATACGGGTCCGGACGGCCTTACGTTGCGTTTTGGGTTTTTTGTTTTTTCGCATCTGCAATTGTCCCCAGGGAAAGGACTTCCTCACGCGAAACACCGCGGCCCTGAATTTCGTCCCGGTTTTAGGATTCGACGATGAAACGATCGTCAAAGATTTGCGGGCAATTTTATTGACCCGGCATCGAAGCGCTAGAGCCGCGCTGGAATGCGCCTTCAGGGACACTTACGCGTGATCCGCATTGCGGACACGCGGCGCGCCACGTAGGTACGAAAAGGTCCTGGCGGGGGTCGCCCAATCCTCCGACACAGGATGGTCGCTAACCCGGAAAACGTTTGAGGTACATCATGGCGGGCAAAAAGCTCAAGCCTGTCGCATACGCGATGCTCGTCGCGGCGATCCTCGCTGTTTTGACGATCGGCTTGGCATCCAGTTCGTGGGCGGACTGGTGCAACGGCGCTTGCTATTGAAAAGGCAAAACGTCGATCGCTGCCGCGGCCGATATTCCACACCCGCACGCTGCCGTACTGTCTGCGGTGTGCGGCGTCGGATGCCCGCCGTTATTGACCCGGATGAAATAGCGGTCGGTTTTGGATCGGACTGGGCATGTGCGCCGACGCTGCCGCCAAACGCGCGTTCTCGAGCTGCGCACGACAGGCGGTGTACGCCTGATCGCCTTTGCGGGTCCCGTCGGAAAGACATTTGGCGTCGTCGGCCGCTGCCTGCTGCTTTTCGATTTCGGCTGCCGACGTGCACCCGACAAGCAGAAAGGTGAGGACCCAAACTCGGACCCAAGCGCGATAGAACACGACGACACGCGGTAAACTCACCATTTCTGTCTCGGTTCGAAATGACCAACGATCCCGGCACGCAATGTAATACTGTCGCAACGTCGCTGCGGCACTGTCAAGAATTGCGGCCTGATCGCGCTAGGCGGGGGGCGTCCGCTTGCCCCGCGCACATCCGAGGGCGATAATTCCTCTGGCGGAAAGATGCGTCCTTTATTCGGAAATCTCGCGTGCGCTTGCTAGCATTCCTCATCTGTATCGCAGTCGCCGGCTGTTCGTCACTGCATCCTCAGCAGGTGGGAAGTATGCTTGATCCCTATGTCGGCCAACCGGTGTCGGGGGTCGTCGACCGTTTCGGTCCACCATCGAGTCACTTTGCTACCAGCGCGGTGGAGACGACATACGTGTGGGACAGTTTCGGTACGGGTCAATCCGGCATGACCGGCTGCCGGGTCATGGTGATGGCTTCGCGTGGCGCCGGACAAGACGTGGCGTCGGCCAACCAATCCTACGGAATTGACCCGATCTCCCCTGAAGAATTTTGGAAATGGTCGATCAAAAGCTGGTCGTCTTTCGGTTCTGGCTGCCGGTAGGTGCGCTCGACGCGCGGCGCGGATTTGCCGCCCAGGGTAGAGAAATTGCCGATTAGCTGCATCGGCACTCGATGTTTTCCAAGATCATCACCATCTGGGGCCACCGTTACACGGCTGCGTCGCCGGGAACGGACTATTTGTGCTCCCGGTCACACCGGAAATTGTCGGATGGCGATATTGTTTGTGTGCTCTATCGATGTTCCAGGAACATGGTGATTGCTATGATCGCTAAATTCTCGACCGCCCGTCGATCAAACGCCGCCAAGAAGATCGCGCTGATGTTTGGAATCGCGACACTGGTTGGCCTAACCGGCACGGCCGCCCATGCGCAAAATTATCCCTGGTGCTCCCAGTACACCGGTGCGATGGGTGGCTCGATGAACTGCGGCTTCTCGACTTATGAGCAGTGCCAGGCAAACGTCAGCGGTATTGGCGGGTTTTGCATTCGCAATGACACCTACCAGCCGTCCAGGGGCGCCCGCGGCCACAGGTGAGAGAGGCCGTGCGCAGTTGCGGCTGACCTAGTGCCACTCAACCACTTCGCCTAACGACAAACCCATTTGCTCGATGTCGATTGCGGCCACGGGTGAGGCAAAGAAATCCGCACTAGAACCATACAGTCTTTTGACCATCGCGATGGCTGTCTCCCGCTCGGGAACCGCGACGACATAAGTCGACCCCTTGTACCCGCCGGCGCTTCTGACGAGGACAACGAAGCCCCGTGGCATAGATCGTCACTCCCCGATCGGCTTCAAACTTTTCAGCGAGGTTACCAATAAGGGGGACAGCGTCAAAGAGCGGCAAATAGGCTCGTGATTTTCCGTCGAGCGCTTACACGGTTCCCGCATCGCAATCTGATCGCAATCAAACGTCCGTTTGGCCGGACTTTGACGATCTTGCAGTCGCGTTCTTTGCAAACATTGCGCGCCCAGTCTGGTGGAGACGATCATGCCGCGACGAATTTCGAGTCCTATCGGGATGACCGCGATTGTCGTTGCGCTGTTCGCATCGGGCGCCGGCATCGGAGCGCCGACGAATACTGCGCGCGCGGATGATTGTCTTACTGCGCCAAAACTTTCCGCGCCGGAGAGAGGCCACTGGTACTATCGCACGGACCGGACGACACAGCGCCAATGCTGGTACTTGCAGGCGGACCAATCCGGCCAACCGCCCGCCAAGCTGGCGACGGCCGACGCGGCGCCGGCCGCATCCGCCACGTGGCAGCATCATCCCGCTCCGGTGAGCGACCAAGAACTCGCACAAGACAAGGCGAAGTGTGAAAACAATGGGAACACGGGTCCCGTCGGCGCGGGCTCGCCCGAGTTCAAGTTATTTTTGCTCTTCTCGGAGTGCATGCGCACGGCTGGATACGAGCTCGCTTTACCGGCTCAGTAAGATGATCTCGCAATTCACTCGTAACTCATTTGGCCCGTCGGCAAAGCTGGCGGCAACGTCAAGAACACGGCGTTGGCACTGCCGTTCGCAGTCCAGCGAGCCTAATCGAGCGGCGACGCGAAATGCTGCAACAGCACTGGCGCGACCATCCATATGGCGAGTGCGATAACGCTCGCGCGAAAATCCCAAGGATGAAGAACGTGGTCCATTTCGCTCGCGCGCGTGCCCATCGTTCGGCACCCCATCGCTCAACGCGCTCACGTAAGCTGCTAAGTTTTTGATCGGGAATAGCGTCGTGGGTAAGCGCCGCATAACGCTAAAAGAACCCAAACAACTCAATACACACTGGC
>CAVVCW010000028.1:0-21450 GCA_963746715.1 uncultured Alphaproteobacteria bacterium
AACGCGGCAACATTGGCGCGGCGCTCGGCGATCGAGGCCGCCGGCCGCCTTCGAAATCGATGATGTAGGCGTCGCCGCTGGCGACCAGGACCTGGCCGAGATAAGAATCGCCGTGAATGCGCGTCTTCAACGTTCCCGCGCCCGACTTGGCCAAATTGCGCACGGCTGCCATAATGCCGGCGCGCTGACCCAAAAGCTTCTGCGCGCGCTCCCGGTCCTGCTCGCGCTCCCAGGTTTGCAGGTGCGCATCGCATCAAACGCCTTCTGAAACCGCTCTTCGGTCTTCTTCGCCCAATCGGCCGCGTCGCTGCGTCGGCGACTTCGGGCGTGAACGCGGGATCGGAAGTGTCGCGCGCCAAAATCGCGTGCATTTCGCCCAGGCGCCGGCCGATCGCTGCCACGATCGCGTCGCAATCGGCGAACAGATCCGCGCCCGACGCTTCTGCGGGCGTGGCGGGTGCGAGCGCATCGAGCGCGCGGGTCAGATGGTCCAGAATCCAGGACCACGCGTCGCCCTCGTTGCGGACGAACTCGAGCGCGATCGACAGCGTCGACGGAGTGCCGTCCGGCGCGATGCGAACGACGTCGCCCAAGAAGCTGACGGCGCATGCGTGAAGCCCATGCGTCGGTCAGATAGCGACTCATTTCCGCTTCCGGATGTTGCCCCGGCAGAAATGCGGCGATAAATCTTCAGCATCGCCGTGTCGCCGATCGTCAGCGAACTGTTGGACTGCTCGGCGGCAAGCCAATGAACGTCCGCGCCGGAGCGAGTTCCGAGCTTGGCGCGGCCGGCTTCGGTCGGCCGGAAGCGGATCACGCCGTCGGTAGACTGGCAACTTCCTTATCGGCGGCAAGCGCAGCGACGACCTGGCGCGCAAAATCCGGCAGCGCAAAAGCGTCGGTCAGGAGGCCGAGGCGGCGGCCACGCCGCACGCGCGCCAGCGCCAGCCGGTTGGGCAGCGCCGCCGACGGCTCGTCCTCCCAAAGGATCGCCATAGCGGCAGCAGCCACGCGTGGTTCGCTGCCGGTGTCTTGACTTCGATTTCGCTGAGCAGAATTTCGCGCGCAGCGTCGCCGATATCTGACGACGTTGGTGATGCGCGGCGATCTTGATAGTTTGATCCTTCAAGCCGAACCAGCGCCGCTTGGCGATGTATTGCGGCAGCGCCTCGTCTTCGATCGAGCTTGGCTGTCGGACGTCGAAGCGCCTTCGCCAAGACTGTCGCGAATGACCATGGTCACGAATTCCGGCAGCGGCTCCGGCGCCGGCGTGTGCCAAGTCGGCTGATCGCTCGCCGTCGCCAGCGCGAACCAGTAAAAGCCGTAAGGCGGCAAGGTCAGCAGATAAGTCAGTTCGCCGATCGGCGGGAACAGCGTAGCCGGCGTTGAGCTCGACTGGAACGCGGCCGGCGAATTGCGACAGGTCGAGTTCGACCGCCTGCGGGCTGTGCGCGACATTGGCGACGCACAACAGCGTGTCGTCTTCGTACTCGCGCAGATAGGCCAGGACCTTGCGGTTCTTTGGATAAAGCAGCGTCAGCGTGCCGCGGCCGAAGGCCGGATGGCGGCTGCGCACCGCCAGCATGCGCCGCGTCCAGTTGAGGAGCGAATGCGGATCGCGGCTTTGCGCTTCGACGTTCACGGCGCCATAGCCGTAAAGCGGGTCCATGATCGTCGGCAGCACCAGCGCCGCCGGATCGGCGCGCGAGAAGCCGCCGTTGCGATCCGGCGACCATTGCATCGGCGTGCGCACGCCGTCGCGGTCGCCAAGATGGATGTTGTCGCCCATGCCGATTTCGTCGCCGTAATAGATGACCGGCGTGCCCGGCATCGACAGCAGCAGGCTGTTCATCAATTCGATGCGGCGGCGGTCGCGCTCAAGCAACGGCGCGAGCCGGCGGCGGATGCCGAGATTGATGCGCGCGCGCCGGTCGGCCGCATAGGTCTGCCAGAGATAATCGCGCTCGCTATCGGTCACCATTTCGAGCGTCAGTTCGTCGTGATTGCGCAGGAACACCGCCCATTGGCAGGTTTCCGGGATTGGCGGCGTCTGCCGCATGATGTCGCTGATCGGAAAACGGTCTTCGCGCGCGATCGCCATGTACATGCGCGGCATCAGCGGGAAGTGGAACGCCATGTGGCATTCGTCGCCGTCGCCGAAATATTCCTTCACGTCTTCCGGCCATTGATTGACCTCGGCGAGCAGCATGCGGTCGGGAAAGGCGCGTCGAGCTCGGCGCGAAAGCGCTTGAGGATCTGATGCGTTTCCGGCAGGTTTTCGTTGTTGGTGCCTTCGCGCTCGACCAGATAGGGCACGGCGTCGAGCCGCAGGCCGTCGACGCCGAGCTGCAGCCAGAAGCGCATCACGCTCAGCACCGCCTTGAGAACATGCGGATTGTCGAAATTCAGATCCGGCTGGTGCGAGTAAAAGCGATGCCAGTAATAGGCGCCGGCGACCGGGTCCCAGGTCCAGTTCGACCGCTCGGTATCGACGAAAAATGATGCGCGTGCCGGCATATTTCTGATCGGTGTCGCGACCAGACGTAGAAATTGCGCCACGGCGAGCCCGGCTTGGCGCGCCGCGCGCGCTGAAACCACGGATGCTGGTCGGAGGTGTGGTTGACCACGAGTTCGGTGATGACGCGAATGTTGCGCGCATGCGCCGCGCGAACGAAATGACGAAAGTCGGCCAGCGTGCCGTAGTCGGGATGCACGTCGCGATAGGCGCTGATGTCGTAGCCGTCATCGAGCCGCGGCGAGCGGATAGAACGGCAGCAGCCAGATGGCGTTGACGCCGAGGTCGGCGATATAGTCGAGCTTTGAGATCAGCCCCGGAAAATCGCCGATGCCGTCGTCGTTGCTGTCGAAGAACGACTTCACGTGCAGCTGGTAGATGATCGCGTCCTTGTACCAGAGCTGATCGGCCGTGGCTGGCCGCTTGTTTGATTTGCGCGTCCATCGATCACGCCTCCCGAACGCGGCGAGACGCGCCAGATAGCGAACGGCAGATCGGCCGGGTCGAGGCGGATGCGCTGCAGCTTGCCATGCCACGTCGAGACGTGTATCGCGCATCAAATCGTGGACAGTCGACCGAGGCGATCATCGGGCAGCTGCCATTCCCACAGCGGCACCTCGATAGTTGCTTCCTGAACGTGAAACGGATCGAGACTGACCGCGACCAAGATCAGGTCGCCGTCGGCCGGTAGCGGCTTGCCGTAGAAGATAATCTGATCGTTGTGTGCGGGGTAGAAGCGCAGCCCGAGATGGCTTTGCAGCGCCGGATGGCTCTTGCGGATGCGATTGAGCTTGGAGATCTCGGCGATGATGTTGCCAGGCGCGTTGTAGTCGCGCACGCGGATCTCGTATTTCTCGCGAATTCAGATATTCCTCGCGGCCCGGCAGGGCGGCCGCCTCGCAAATCTCGAAACCGGAATACATGCCCCACAGGCCGGACAGCGTCGCCGCCAGCGCCGCGCGGATAAGAAATCCGGGCCGGCCGGAGGTCTGCAGAAAATGCGGATTGATGTCGGGCGTGTTGACGAACAGATGCGGGCGGAAAAAATCCTTGACCTCGGTGGTGGTCAGTTCGACGAAATAGTCGGTCAGTTCCTGCTTGGTGTTGCGCCAGGTGAAATATGTATAGGACTGCGAGAAGCCGACTTTCGCCAGGCGATACATCATCTTCGGCCGCGTGAAGGCTTCCGACAGGAAAATCACATCAGGGTGGCGCGAGCGCACGTCGCGCAATCAGCCATTCCCAGAACGGCAGCGGCTTGGTGTGCGGATTGTCGACACGGAAGATGCGGACGCCTTCACCGGCCCAGAACAGCACGATGTCGCGCAAGCGCATACCACAGGCCGGGGATGGCGTGCCGCGGCGTAGAAATCGACGTTGACGATGTCTTCGTATTTCTTCGGCGGATTTTCGGCGTAACGCACGGTGCCGTCCGGCCGCCAGTCGAACCATTCTGGGTGTTCCTTGATCCAGGGATGGTCGGGCGAGCATTGAATGGCGAAATCAAGCGCAAGTTCGAGGCCGTGCTCCGTGCGCGGCGTCGCGCAGCGCGGCGAAAATCGTCGATCGTGCCGAGCTCGCGAGTGGATGGCGTCGTGGCCGCCTTCGTTGCTGCCGATCGCGTAAGGGCTGCCGACATCGTTCGGCTCGCCGCGCAGGCTGTTGTTCTTGCCTTTGCGGTTTGTTTCGCCCGATCGGGTGAATGGGCGTGCAGATAAAGGACATCAAAGCCCATGTCGTGAATGTGCTGGCAGGCGGCGGATCACGTCGTCGAAAGTGCCATGCCGCGTCCGGGCGATCCGTCGCCGAACGCGGGAACAGCTCGTACCAGGCGGCGAACTCCGCTTGCGGTCGCTCGACCTCGAGCGTCAGCGGCGGCTCGTGGCGGTGAAGGAAGGTGGCGCTCTTCGGCGCCGCGCATGACTTCGCGCAGATCGCGTGACAGAAGAATGTCTGCGCTCGATTCGACGGATGTGTCGTTCAAGCCAATTCAGCGCCGAGGCGATGACTTTGCTGCCACTCGTCTGTGCGCCGTGCCTGTGCGCGCTCCAGAAGCTCGCGGCCTTCGGCGATTTCGACATTGATGTCGGCGCCGGCCTGGCGTTTGAGATCGAGGTCCCGGCAAAACGTGCCGTACCTGTCCCACCACGCCTCGATCGGTGAACTGGTAACGGCCAATGCGGTCAGGCAAGATCGCCGCCTGCCATCGATCGTTGCCCAAATGCTGCATCGCCACGCGGCGCCAGTTCGTCTTCGTCGGCGGCGCGCCACAACGTTTCGACGGCAAGCAATTCGTGTCCGTCGGTGAAGACGTCCGCCTCGATCGCGACGGCTTCGCCGATCACGCGCTTTGGCTGCAAAGCGGCCGCCATCGACCGCGGGGGAAATATCGTCGATCACGATCTCGAGGCAAAGCCGCCAAGTCGCGACGGCGCGATGTCGGGCGGCGACAGCTGCATCGGGTGCGCGTGCCGCGCGCGCATGACCCGAATTTCGCCGGCGTTCAGGAGATCGCCCCGATCGCTTTCGCAGTAGAGAATCTGGTCGGCGACAAGCGCCGCGCCGGCGGCGGGCGGCAGCGGAGCGAGTGGCAGGCGAAAGGCATGCGGCACGCTCCAGGTCCGGGTTGATCACTACGACCGCGGCGTTTCTTGTCTGCCGAATGTCGGCCGCGTCGGAGCGAAGGAGCGCGGTCGATCTGATGCCCAGGCGCGGTAAGATTACGCATCGCGCCCTCGACGCCGAGCTTAGCTAGGCGCTCCGCCAGCGCGTTGGCGTCTTTGATATCGGCGGCGAGGGTCAGCAGTGCAGGGCGCCTGCGGATCGGCCAGATCGTCAGGGCTGCCTGCCGTGCCGGCTCATGTCGCTCTCGGCGGCGAATTCAAATCCCATCGGGACCAGTAAGCCGTCGCCGGTAAGCGGCGGCGCGCATCAGCATGTGCCGATACGTTGTGCGGCGCCGGTCGTGGTTCAGCAGTCTGCGCGCCAGCCGTGGTCCGAACGGTGCTTCCGGTGAGCCGATAACGGCGCCTATCCCGCGTAAGAGTTCGTGCTCCTCGACGAACCACGGTGCGCGACCATCCCACCAAGCGATGGAGGAAAAGGCTGCATCGAACCCGCGTTGCGCGGAGTTCGGCGATTTGCGTCCAGCTCAGGCCGGGCGTCCAGGCAAGAAACCGGCAGTCGGGAAAGCTTTGGCGAAGCGCGGAAATGACGTACCGCCAGATCGGCGCCGGCACTAAATGCGGGCCTTGGCAGCCGAAACCGCTGGCGCCAGCGTGTGCTAAGCGAGTGAGACGTTCGATCCACCAACCGGCAAGCTCCTTCGCCCGGGTGGATCATCAAAGCGCGCATAGGAAGCGCCGCCGTCGCGCAGCGAGGCGCGCGGGTCGATCCGCTGGTCGGATGGCCTAATCGGGTGAAACCACTTGGGCGCCGATGTGGCAAGCTTCGCGTCGATCGCGACCCGGCCGAGCACGACGTCGACAAACAATTGAGATCGTGCTGCCTGCAGGCTTCGGCAAATTCGTGCACCGCATCGTCAGTGTCCAGAGCGGCGCCGATCGCTGAATGGGCATGCTCGTGATCGGCGGTGAGGAAAAGATCGTTGTTCTCGCCCGGAGCGAAAATGGGAGTGCTAAGTACGGTGTCGAAGCCCATCTTCCGGATGCGCCGCAGATGCACCGGCCACGAGCCCAGAGGACCAGCCAGGAGGGGATGGAAGTAATAGATCTTGGGGGCAAAGTGCTCGCGCGGTGCTTGCATCAACGCGTTCGAACGGCTCTCTGCAGGCGCCATCGTAACGCCGCCCCCGCTTACAAAGTCGGAGTGCAGTCCTCCTCAACTAAGTCCGTTTGGCGGAAAAAGTTCCCGAAGTGGATATTTTCCTTTATTGCGGCACGCGGAGTTCAGACCGTTGCCGTCTCGGCTTAGCTTTTTCCGCGGCCGCTACAACTTCCACGCAGGCAGTCAAAATGACCGTTGTCTCAGTTCGAATTTCTCGAAGGCGGCGGAATCGGGTTTGTCTTCGATTTGATGCCTTCAACGAGCCGTGACAAATTTGACGCAACGATACTTCAGTATGCACGCGGGTTTTCGATCGAATGCTGTCGCCGGCGACGTCCACTGCTCAAGCTTGGCGATTTGGCCAGCGGCGCGGGCAGGACAGTCGATGCGGAGCATGCCTCGCACGCGTTAATTGGAGACTCGTCCAAAGCATGCCGTGACAGCTCCGAAAATGGCGTGGTCGAACGACCAGCTTCCGCTCTTGCGACGTCCCGGGGCGGAACGGAATTTGGGCGAGCGAATTATCTGATTGCATTGCGGATTTGGTAGTGAGGACGGGGATCGCCCCAATGGCCTCAACCCCTCACGATCCCCGTCTCAAAAAAACCCGCGCTGGCACGCGGGGTTTTTCTTTTGGGATCCTCAGCTTTGATAACGACCAGCGGACGCGATCTTTCCGTCGAACCTCGAGTCAGCCATCCGCGGCACGCAGGAATGATACGCTATGTTTTCAGTGTAATAGACGTCGGTGCCAGTGTTGTCTTCCTGGCACTATGTGCCAAAGCCTTCTGTACCAATTTTTGTGAAGCCTTGTGTACGCATTTTTATAATGACCTGGAACGGCTGCTGCACAATAGGTTCAAATCCTGTCATCCCAGCCAGTGTCGTCTCTACGGGTTATTTCCGCCTCGCAACAAACCGCGACAGTTCCGCGCGTTGGCAATAGCCTCGTCGGTCGACTTCAACCTCCGCCATTGCCACTCTCGGCGTTGCCACCATGGCGAAGTCCCATGAACTTCACGTCAACATCAAATGCCCGCCGCATTGCGAGTCTTTTCCACCCGATGCCGGAAATAGTCCTGCTTCTATGGGAAGGTGTAATTTTCGCCGTTGAGGGTTAATCTCGCTTTGCTATTTGGCGCATCACGCGCTGTCTGGAGAGTAACGATGGATGCGCGAACCAAGAAAGCGAGGACGGCTGGGGCGGCTGATTTTTGGTACAAGGACGCGATCATTTATCAGCTTCACGTGAAGTCGTTCTTCGACAGCAACAATGACGGTATCGGCGACTTTCCGGGATTGATTTCAAAACTCGACTACATTGCCGACCTCGGCGTGAACGCCATATGGGTTCTGCCGTTCTATCCTTCGCCGCTGCTGGACGACGGATACGATATCGCGGCTATCGCGACGTTCATCCTGACTATGGAACGCTCGCCGATTTCCGTCAGTTCGTCCGCGCGGCGCATGCTCGCGATATTCGGGTCATCACCGATCTTGAGATCAACCACACCTCCGACCAACACCCGTGGTTTCAGCGAGCCAGGCACGCAAAGCCGGGATCAATGTGGCGCAACTTCTATGTTTGGTCGGACGACGAGCAAAAGTACGCTGGCACGCGCATCATCTTCGTTGACGCGGAACGCTCCAATTGGACTTGGGATGCAGTTGCTGGCGCCTACTACTGGCATCGCTTCTACTCGCATCAACCCGATTTGAATTTCGATAATCCCCAGGTTCTAAAGGCAGTGCTGGGCGTGATCCGATTCTGGCTGCGGCTCGGCGTCGACGGTCTGCGGCTGGCTTCTGTGCCGTACCTTATTGAGCGCGAAGGCACGAGCAACGAAAACCTTCCTGAGACACATCAGATTTTAAAGCGAATTCGTGCCGAGCTCGATCGCCAACTTTCCCGACCGCATGCTGCTCGCTGAGGTCAATCAGTGGCCTGAGGACGTGAAGGATGTATTTCGGCGAAGGCGACGAATGCCATATGGCGTTTCACTTCCCATTGATGCCGCGCATGTATATGGCGATTGCGCGCGAGGATCGCTTTCCGATTACCGACATCTTGCGTCAGACGCCGCCGATTCCTGATACGTGCCAATGGGCGATATTCTTGCGCAATCACGACGAGCTGTCGCTCGAAATGGTGACTGACAGCGAGCGTGATTATCTGTGGCAAGCGTATGCCGCCGACCGGCGCGCGCGCATCAATCTCGGCATCCGTCGTCGGCTTGCGCCACTACTCGAAGGCGACCGACGACGCGTCGAGCTGATGAACAGTCTGTTGCTGTCGATGCCAGGCACCCCCGTCATTTATTACGGTGACGAGATTGGCATGGGAGACAACATCCATCTGGGCGACCGCAATGGCGTGCGCACGCCAATGCAATGGTCACCTGATCGTAACGGCGGTTTCTCTCGCGTTGATCCGGCGGCGCTGATCCTGCCGGCCGCTATGGACCCCCTTTACGGGTATGGGGTGGTCAATGTCGAGGCACAGCGCCGCGACGCCACATTCGATCCTCAACTGGACACGGCGGATGCTCGCCATCCGCAGCGGCCATCCCGCTTTCGGCCGCGGCAAGCTCACGTTGCTTTCCCCAAAGAACCGCAAAATTCTGGCATATCTTCGCGAATACGAAGGCGACACGTTGTTATGCGTTGTCAATCTCGCGCACAGTCTGGAAGCGGTCGAGCTTGACCTGTCACAATTTGCTGGTCGCGTCCCCGTCGAGCTCAGTGCCGGATCACCGTTCCCGCCGATAGGAGAGCTAACCTACCTCCTCACCATGCCTCCTTTTGGCTTCTATTGGTTTGTGTTGGCGACAGCGGACGACCAACCCACTTGGCACACGCCGGCATCGGAAGCCGATGCCCGAGTTTGTGACGATGGTTGTTCGCGGTAGTTTGGCCAAAGCGCTAGTCTCACCGGCGGCCGAGCTCGTCGAAGCGAGGCATTACCGCAATACATTGCGAAACGCCGATGGTTCGGCTTGAAAGATCAACCGATCAAAGCCGCGCGAATTGCGCATCTCGTCAATATCGGCGATGAGGCGGACGAAATTCTGCTCACCGTGGCAGAGGTCAAGACAACTGGAGCGACAACGCATTGGGTTCTACCGTTGGCGGTTCTTTGGGAGGACCAGCCGTCTACGGCGCTCCCCAATATGCTCGCCGTTGCGCGCGTGCGGCGTGGCCGGCGTGTTGGTTTGCTCACCGATGCCTTTGCTCTGCCGTCCTTTGCCCATCGATTTGTTGCATGCCTTGCTTCCGGCAAAGAGTTTGCGAGCGACGACGGAGTAGTGCGCTTTCAACCCACCGAGACAGGACGCAGTCAGCTCGACGCAAGTCTCAAGGCAGAGGTCAATTTGCTGGCTGCCGAAGCAATCCAACAGCTTGCTAACGATCGGCGACGTCGCGATGTTGAAGATCTACCGTCGCATTTCCGCGGGTGAGCATCCGGAAGCTGAGATGGAGCGCTATCTCACGAAGGAAGGGTTCACGCATGCGCCCCTTCTTCTGGGTGAAGTGCGTTCGCGTTGCCTCTGACAGCACCCCTTTCACATTGGCGATTGCATTAGAATTCGTACGAAACGAAGGTGATGCTTGGTCGTGGATCCGGGATCACCTCAGTCGGGCGCTCCATATGCTCGCGCCCGCAACAGGCGCCGACATCCCGGAGTCCGATTTGCTAAGCGATTGCGAGGCGATTGTTGCGGCGATCGGTAAGCGCCTCGGCGGATTGCACGCGATATTGTCGCACGAGACATCTGATCCGGCATTTGCGCCGGAAATCGCTGACGCAAGCGACGCCGCGGACTGGGCGCGGAAGGCCGTGGAGCGAATTCAAACAGCCTTCGAAGCGATATCGGGACAGCAGATTTGGGAACGCGGCCAGGATCGCGATCGTGCGCAAACACTGTTGAGCCAAAGTGACAGCATTTTCGAGGCCATGCGTAATCTCGCCGAATTTGGCACAGGGACCTCGATGACCCGCATTCATGGAGATTTTCATCTCGGCCAGGTGCTGGTCAAGGACGGCGACGCCTACATCATCGATTTCGAGGGCGAACCGGGCGCCTCGATCGCGGAGCGCCGTACCAAAGCAAGTCCACTACGCGACGTCGCCGGCCTCCTTCGTTCGATCGACTATGCCGGCGCAACGTTCATCGAGCGCGAAGGCGTCGGCGCCGTTCCGGTGGATGCGGCGCAGCGCGACCATCTCCTCGCACAATTTCGCGCGCGCGCTGCGACCGCATTCCTGCGCGCGTATTGGCAGGCGACACCTTCGCGCAACAGTGCGGCCGCCAGCAATCTGCTCGATCTCTTTTTGATTGAAAAAGCTGCTTACGAGATTGCCTACGAAGCCGCCCATAGGCCGACTTGGATCGGCGTCCCAGTCGCCGGGCTCGCGCGGTTGACCAGTCGAATCACCGGGAAGGAGACGCGCGGTCAAAATGACTGATCGGCGGCGGGGTGGCCCCAGCGCGGCCTCCGCACGCGAAGGTTTGCCAAGCGTGTTTCGCGAGGCATGCAACGCTGTTGGTCGATCGCGGGTTTCGCGGGCATCGACCCCCTAGCTGGTGCGGAGTCCGCGTCGTGGGCGGGTCGCTGTGGTAGTGGTCAAAATGCCTCGGGGGCTCAATTTGACGGATCATTCGCCAACGCCTTCCTTACCTCCGACTGGGATAACCCGATTTGTCGAGCAATCCGCGAGGGCAGTAACACCCGCTTGATTTGACCTCGAAGCAATCGCCGATCGCGCGCGTGACGATCGACAAGAATGGCGCGGCACTGACGGGCCACACCAGACATCAGGACGGTGGGCGTGAAAACGCCAATTGAGGTGGCTTACTTCAAGGCCTTCTCATATCGAGGCAACAGCGCGACAAAACGATCCCGCTGCCGCAGCTCGACATCATTGCTGGTTATAGTTAGGAACGCCTGTCGGACGGCTTCTTGATCGTCCGCGCACTCGATATCTTTTGCGCCGACTCGGTGGCCGTTATAATCAATAGTGTAGATGCGATATTCAGGCATGACGTGCTCCCCAAACTCCAAAGGGTTGCAGCGGTCGCCTTTTGGGGTGCCGGTCGAGAGTTGAAATCTCAGGGACTTTTCAGCGCCCTCCAGCATTCGATTGTGCGCCCATCGCGAATTGATAGCGAGCTAATAATCGTGCGCAGGCACGGACGCTATGCATTCACCGCGAATGTCTGATGGTCAACCGCCACGCGTCAAAGCTGGTGACGAACGTCGCGATCGAGAGGAACTCCGTCGGCAAGAGCCGCGCGCAGCTTTCTACAGCGAGCGGCTTGCCAAACCGAAACCGTCTTTTCGCCCTCTGGGCGATTATGCGGGACTGACATAAATTGTCACCCATGGCAGTATCCTTCCATGTTGGGGATACGGGGAAGCGGCGATGGCAAAACGTCCTAAGCCCGTTCATCAGATGACGGAGCGGGAGTTTGAGAAACGTTTCCCATTCGGTGACGATGAGCTGCAAGGCTTATCTGAAGGCCCGCCGCTGGCCGCAGGGCGTTCGCTGCCCGCGTTGTGGCAATCCCGCGCGTCTATGACCTGCCGTCGCGCAAGTGGCACTGGCAGTGCACGCAATGCGCTCCGGGCGGCTATAACGGCTATCGTTTTCCGTCATGGCCGGAACGATCTTCGAGAACACCAACAAACCGCTCCGCGACTGGTTCAAGGTCGTGCACTTGATGACGACCAGCAAGAAGGGAATTAGCGCGCTCCAAATTCAACGGCAGCTTGGTTTCGGTTCCTACGGCACGCGCACACCATGTGCCACAAAATCCGCGCGGCGATGATCGAGCCGCGAACAGAAACTCGGCGGCATTGTCGAGGTTGATGAAACCTATGTTGGCGGCAAGGACAACAATCGCGCATTGGGACAAAAAGAGTGGCGGACGTGGTGGTCCTGGCTACTGGCAAGACTCCGGTCATCGGCGCAGTGCAGCGCAAGGGCAATGTCGTCGCTCGCGTTCTGAGAACGTCACCGCGGAAGCTGCTGACGGTTTCGTCCGTGAAGTCGTGTCTAACAAGGTTAGCCTGCTGGCGACGGATGACTGGAGCGGATACGAAAGACTGAAAAAGGAATTTCCGCGGGACTGTCGATCACTCCAAAGGCCAATACGTGGTCGGCGCGGTCCACACCAACACGATTGAGGGTTTCTGGTCGATCTTCAAGCGCGGCGTTGTCGGCACGTTCCACAAGGTCAGCGCCAAATATATGCCGCTGTACGTCGCGGAGTTTCAGTTCCGATATAACAACCGCAGCAACCCCGACATCTTCGGCGCAACCATTGGCGGCTGCTGCCCATGTCGGATTTATTGGGCTGCATTTGCCGTTATGATGCATGGGTATTTGGTGCGAGTGTGATATGGGCATTAGATGTTTTTCAACCCACGCTGAAAACGCTATCTCTGTCGTAACGCTGGGAATCATATGTATTATTGAGGCCATGGCACTCAGCATAACGACTAGAAGGCATTGGGAAAATCGACCAGAGAACCGCCACGACACCAGCAACAGCAAAGGCCACCCAACGAACCAAAGGACAAGGGGTCCGCGATTGACGCCCTTCGCGACTCAGCCAGAGACCCACGAGGAAAATCACTACGCCGCCGAAGAATATTTTTGGAATAAACAAATTAAAGTCGTTGGGTGCTCAACGGAATTACTGCGGTAGCAGCGGGCTTGGCTGTATTTACCTGTTTTATATCCGCGCGGGCTTGATCGAGGCCCACACTGCGACAGTAGAAGCCAACAGAGCTTGGATTTCCCGGACCCTCCCGTTTTTTCCGAACAGCCCATCGACGGGATGCCAATTCATGTAAAGCTTAGCTGGCGAAACGTCGGGAAACAGCCTGCTGTCGAAATCAAATTGTCTAATTTTTTTGACGTTAAGCCATGGCCGAAAAACGGTGATTTCAGTCTTTTGCCAAAAGCTCCAGAAACGATTGTGAAGAATTTCCACCAGAAATTCTCATAGGAACACAATTTGCCGAGGGGCAGAGCGATATCAATGTTGACACGTCGAAACAAAACATAAATTGGGGCGACGATCTTGCGCAAAAAAGACAGGGATTGCGCCTCCTCGGCTGTATTTCCTACATGACAATGGATCAACCGCACTTTACTTCGTTCTGTTATTTCTTCGGAGGGCTTAGCCTCCATCAACGTCCGGACATGCGTATCGGGGCAAGCTGCCCAGCAGGCATTCACACAGATCAAACAAAACATTAGCCATGCCAGCCCGTGTAGGCCGACGCGCCGCCCCCAGCCGGGGGCTTTTTTGTCCCCGGTTCGGGTCGGCCTGTCACGCGCGATCCCTATAACGCTCACCAATGCGAAACATCAGAGCCGCACCGTGTGCGCTTGCCGGTGCTTGATCTATGCAGAGCGTTCGGGGCCTGACGCCCGCGGGCCGGGCGGAACAAAGGCGGCAGCGGGAAGATCGGCTGTTAGGCGCGAACAGCCGGCCTAGCAGCCAGGGCATTTTAAGCTTTTGTTAACCATAGAGGTTTTTCATATGACCGCGACAAACCAACGCGAGGTGCTCCCATGGATCCGACTTTGATGCTTTGTATTCGTGAGCGCGCTTATCACATTTGGGCTGCAAACGGCGGGGAGGCGGAACAGAATTGGCTTCGGGCCGAGACGGAAATACTCAAAAATTCAGCTGCTCAACCCCCGGAGCCGAGAGCCTCAGAAAAAGCAGCGTGCTGCTTTCAGCCGGAAAGCGAAGAAAACGGCTTCGGCGGGGCTCGCCATTCGATCGGGAACGGTGCCCGTTGCGGGGAGTTCGCTGCCATAACGCGCAATGGGTTTTGCGAATCGGTGGCGCATCCAATTCTCCTCGCCCGCCAATCTCGTTAGGTCGGTTGACCCTTGCGCGATAATCGGCGGAGCCGGTTAGGCCCCGTGCACACGTGATTTCAGCCGGTCAGACATGCTGGCCGGGTTTTATTTGGCAATTGCTGCCATTAAACAGTGGCACAAACCTGCAAACGGCAGAAGATGCTTTTCCGGGCGACAACGACCTATGGGACGAACAGGCAGTATGCGCGATCTAAGCGGAAAATCCGAAGGACGCGCACCTGGTAGTCTGGGTATCGCGCCGACCTGGACCAGCAGTGCCAAGCTGATGATTTCGCGACAACTTGGATATCCATTCGACCGACCCGCGGCGGTCTGGCGGCGCTACGGCGGTCAGTGTCCTGAAGCTAAGCGCGCATTTTGGTGCTTGCACGCGCCTATAGGCCGAATCCAAAACGGCATGGCGCTCATCATCGCCTTACCGCGTGCTGCACGTATCCATTGGGGGATGAACGGTTGGCAAAATATTGCCGATGGTGAAACGGGGGATGTCGGTCTCGGCCTAGCCGGTTTCGAAATCGGCGCTGCCGCATTGTCACAGGCGCGTTCAATCAATTTTACATTTCACTGGCGCGACACCCGCGTTTGGGTAGGGAAAGACTTCGATGTCGCTATCGCGAGTGGAAGTCCCGCGGCCCCCGTTCATGAGCAATAATGATGCCTAGATTTTGCGCTGGGCGCCTTAAAAGAAAGCCCCGCGCAAATACGCGGGGCTGGGGGGCTGGGATGCAGGTCCTGGTGTGACTGCAATGCGGGCCATGGCCAACGGCGTTAAATTCGGCCGGAAGCGCAAGCTATCGGGTTACCAGCGCACCGAAGCGATCAAGCGCCGTGATGCCGGCGAGACGCTGGCGGCGGTAGCAAAGAGCAACGGAGTCTCGCTGGCGATGATGTCGCGGCTATAGCGTCGGCTTCTGCGAGTCCTTTGCGGTTGCGAGTTCGGTCGAAAGCAAAGGAGGCTGTTCGATCAAAGCGACATAGCGATCGGGATAGTGCGCCCACAGCGCCTTGAAAACGCGCCGCGCGATATACCGCGGCTCGTTGTGATCTGGTGGTGGTTGATCTGTGTCTGGCTCCATCATCCCGTCCGCGCACTCCTGGCCCGGCTTTCCCGTCCTCCGGTCTGTTTTGAATGTAGGGAATGTAAGTCATCGCCGATGTGACACCCCGTCACTGTGCGACTAGAGGTGGGGCTTTTCGTTCAAACGAAGTAGCCCCGACCGCGAACGATCGGGGCCCTTTCCCGGTAAGCGTGCCCAAGCCATCTGGCGCCGCCATGCGCTGGAATGGCGGGGTCGGCGACTTCGGTCCCGGCAAGCCTACGTCAATTGAACCACCCTTGATCGACGCGGCGTCCATTCGCCGAAGGCCGAAATCCACGTCAATCACCCGATTTCCACACCGGCGGTCAGTGAGCCACTCGCGCCCCTCCCGAGCCGAGAACCGGCGGCCGCCGTTTTCGCCGCCGCGATATTCCTCGGCGACGGCGGCAACCCTGCGGCACCACGCTTTATCGAGCAAATAAGTGATCGCCGTCACTTCGGGCTTTGCCCGCTTGGTTCATCGTCCGACGGGTCAACGGAGAGGGATTGCCATGAATATCGCTATTGCGGTCGTGGCACTTGCCGTCGGTATCGGAATCGTTGCCACGCTGATTACGACCAACAGCCCCGCAACCCCAAGACTGTGCCGACGGTCAAGGCATTACGGTATTCGGCGAGGGTATTGACCAACTCGCTAGAGTGCGCGGCGTCGCGCAATTTGACGCGGCTGGTAGCGCTGTTATCCACATTCTCATAATGCGTGATTGTGCCGTACGCGCTCGATCTCATCCTTTAGTATCAACTTTCGACACTTTAACTCCGCGATCTTCAAATCGTCGGTTGAAGTCGCCAATGCCTCGGCAATCTCATGTTCGAGCGCTTTATGTCGCCGCTCAAATTCCGCAAGATGAGCCTTGATCGTCATATCGTTCACCGCTTCTTTTCATCCGACGCCAAAGCTTTCCGCACATTCGATTGGGATATTCCAAACTCCCGCGCTATCCGTGTTGGTGTGACATCCGCCTTGAATGCCGCGCGAACTGCGTTCAACTTCCCCTGCGCCAGAGGGACTTCGGCGATATCGACGACTTGTCGTTTTTCAGTTGCCGCCGACCGCATCTTCATCACGTTAGGACGGACGTCGAGGCGATTGCGTAAGGTCTTCAAGTCTGTCTCAATGCCCTGCGGCATTCTACCCCGTCGCTTTATCTCTTCGATTGTTGCCGCATAAATCAAGTTCAACTCGCCGTCACTAAGATGTTTGAGGGCGTTGGGCAGGTTTTTCGGGAGAACATGCCGTTGCGGTGCAGTATCGGTTGTCCGATCTACGGCAAGCGATATCGTTGCCGTCGATGAAGTATCTCGGACCGTCGCGGTCGGAAATAGTTCAGGCGTTGGTTGATCAGAGGGGTCACGTCCCATGGGGGTAATCATGCCCCTAACAATGTCGGACGGCAATCAGCTGTGCCACACACCCGATCAGCACATTCCGCTCGTCGAGATATTCTTATTGTCGGGAGAATGGTTGGCTTAGTGACATCAACCTTCATTGTGATGGCTGGAGCTTTTTAGGGGCAGCGACGCAGTCGGAGCCAAGTAACTGTTCGACCGAGCAGGCTCCAAACTTTTCCCCAGTATCATCCACCTGACTTGACGATCCCTGCTTGCGATATAGCGTTTCTGGAGGTGATGAGATGTGGCGGAGACCGTCCGATGAATGACTTGCAAGGTGCGTTAGGCGTCGATCGCGCGAACGGGAAGCCACGCCATCTTTGTCCGAATTGCAGCGCGTACGTAATAGCTATAACGCGGTCGGCGCGCGTGGACGACCGATGCATCTGCGACGCCTGGTCTTGTGACGTTTGCGGATTCGGATTTGAAACGTCCGCCGATTTTCACGGCCCAACGCGCCCATCCTAGTTGACGAGATCTCAAGAACGCTGTGCGGAGTTTTCCACGAAGCGATACGTCGCTCGCAGCTCGTACTCGCGAAAACTCCGATCAACGCATCGTTTCGGCTGCGAAGTTCGTGAGGTCAATGCGCACGCAATGGTACGTTCTCGTAAAAGTCGCGCAACTTGACGCTGCTGTTCGGAAACTCTTGCTTGAGCTGTAAGCCTGCCGTCAGTGCTTGTACAAACACGCAATATTCCGATTTCGCTATTCCGTCGATTTCGACGACGTAACGTTCGGAGAGCAGGTCATTGGCGAGTTCGTTCTTCATGAGGACCTACCGTTCGCCCCACAGCCAAGCTCACTCAAACAGGAAAGCCGGCAAGCGTCTCGAATATTTAGAGTTTTAGGTAAACTTTGCACTAATGCGGGATTCGGAGCGAAACGGAAGAGAGCTAGAACCGTAGTAAGCATTGGACCAACAGCCTGATTCCATTGGGTATTCTTAAATCCATCCAGCCTTCATGCGCGCATGCAGGATCATCGCGTCACACTCTCCACGCGAGATGTTAAAGCGGTGAAGGATGCCTTCGTGTCTGGTCAGCGTTTTAGCCGTGTCCTCAATCCAGCCGCAGAGATCATCAGTAGCGCAACCCGCCAAATCCTCGATTGTCTTGATGCCTTGCTCGCCGACTGCCACGAGCATCAGCGTGGTGAGACCAGGAATGCCTTTGAGTTCGTCTGCAACACCAAGTTCTTTTCGTTTGGCTTCGAATTTAGCCTCGATTTGCTCTGCCAAATGAGCGTTCGGATCGGGTGGCGCGGGAGTGGTTTCGACGGGATCGGACAAACTTGCAGTCTCGTGTTTGACGTGGCGCCGTGCAGATTGATTGCCATCTGATGTGAGAGCGGAGTTACGAGCGCGACGCACTTCGCGTGCCTACGACAAATGCTGCTTTTATCTGGCGGTGATCCGTCGGGATCAAGAGCAAGCGGGTGCGGGTTAATCAGAGGCAGTTGGAGTGGGGTCGGTGGCAGTAATCCTTGCAATCACCATCGGCAAACCTGAGGACTTCAAGCGCGCCAACCCACGCGCTTGGCGTCGGCCGTATGAGCAAATTGATAGCGCGGTTTATGTGGGCGATCAGCGCCTTACCCTGATACCGTTTCGCTTCGGTGACAAGGTCGAGCAGCGTCGCGGCGGCTGGCAGGCAGTATAGGACCTCCGCGGATTTATACACCTATTGCTCTGTGTCGCGCGTCCACGGGCGAAGTGCTGCGCGTCGCACCATGGTTTGACTGGGGCGCCGTCCTTGGGCAATCTAAATGTATCAGCGGCGGGCAGTCTGTGGACGCATTAGAACCATATCCTCCACTCTGTTTCGTGCTCATGCCATTTGGCCGCAAGACCGACGCGGCTGGGCGCTTGATCAATTTCAATTCCGTATATCGCAAGATCATCGCGCCGGGAGTCGAACAGGCCGGCCTTGAGCCGATCCGAGCAGACGAGGAAAAGATCGGTGGCACCATTCACAAGCCGATGTTCGAACGGCTGATGCTCTGTCACTATGCTGTCGCCGACATCACAGGTGCGAACCCCAACGTGTTTTACGAACTCGGAATCCGCCACGCACTGCGGCCGGCTACTACGGCAATTTTGTTTTTGGAAGGTACAGTCATCCCGTTCGACATCGCGTTGGTCCGCGGAATCCCCTATCGGACCGACGCTGCCGGCGAGCCCGTCCAGCCGGAAATTCCTGGGGCCGCCATTGCAGCCCATTTGACCGCAGCGCGCAACGCGCCGCATGATGACAGCCCAATCTTTCAACTTGTTGACGTGCTGCCTCATTGGCAGATCGATCACGCCAAGACTGACGTGTTCCGCGAACAGGTCGATTATTCCAAAAAGTACAAGCAGCGGCTGAGCGCCGCCGTCCGTATGGGCGCTGAGGCCGTGAAGGCGATCGCCGCCGAGCCGGCGCTCAAAAATCTCAACGAAGTCGAGGCTGGCATCATCGTCGATCTTTATCTCTCGCTGCGTGACGTGGAAGCCTACGCATCTATGATCGAGCTGTACGAACACATGCCGCGCCCGCTGCAACGGGCCAAATTGATGCGCGAACAACTCGGCTTTGCGCTCAACCGCGAAGAGCGCTTCGAAGACGCCGAAAGAGTGCTTAAAGAAGTAATAGCGGAGTTCGGTCCTTCGAGCGAGACCAACGGATTGCTTGGTCGCATCTACAAGGATCGCTGGATGAAGGCGAAGGAACGCGGAGGGACCGAAGCGCGCAGCCTGCTGCGGCGTGCCATTGACACCTATGTGGCTGGTTTCGAAGCGGACTGGCGCGATGCCTATCCCGGCGTCAACGCGCTCACCTTGATGGAACAGCAGGATAAGGCCGACCCGCGAAAGGCCAAGATTTTGCCCGTGGTGTACTATTCGGTGATGCGAAAGGCAGCAACGAACGCCGACTATTGGGATTACGCGACCTTGTTGGAGCTTGCCGTGCTCGGCGACGATCGTACCGCAGTCGACGAAAATCTTGCTGAAGTTGCCGCGTATGCGCGCCACGCTTGGGAGGTCAAATCAACCAAGCGTAACCTTGTCTTAATCCGCAAAGCGCGCGAGACCCGAAACGAGGACGCCCGGTGGATCGAAATGATCGAAAGTGAATTGCAACGGGTAGGCGACAAGCTTAAACCTTCCGCGAGTGCATAGCGCGAGAAAGTGGTCCTGTGATCAATTTCTTTTATCCAGAGTGTTCGAGGACGTGGAGCGTCCGCGTGGGTCAAGCGATCTTCACAAGATGTTATTGGTAGGGTGATAGGATTGGTACTTGATCAATGCGGCAAATAGAGGATTCATTCGTCAACCTGCCGGCAAGTCAAATTTTTGCCCGCTCTTCCCCAGCCCACGGACGAGATGTTCTGACGCCTTGGTTGCTGGCGTCATCACAGCTGCCCGAATTTGTAGCCTAACCAGCATGCGTGGATTCCCTCGCTTGTTCAACCTGCTTTGCCTGCTATCCATGCGCCACTTAACGGAGGCCCTTAGCAAATGACCGCAGAATACGCGGCTCAGCTTGCACCGCCGTCGCCTTGAGTCCGCTATGCGTCCTTAGTAAGGGGAGGCCCGCTTGTTTGTGGCCCGCTTTTTATGACGGAATAGAACTTAAAGGGAATGAGAATATGACCGCGTGGCGCGACCAGGTTGCACTCGTGACCGGCGGCGCTCGGGGCATCGGCCGTGCAACGGCGCGGCTTCTAGCGCAACGCGGCGCAGCCGTGTGCGTGAACTACGCCGCACATGCTGACGCGGCGGATGGGTTAGCCGGTGAGATTGTGGCTGATGGCGGGCGGGCCATTTCGGCGATGGCAGATGTCGCGGAGCACTCTGCGGTCGAGGCGATGGTCGTCCGTATTGAAAAAGAATTGGGACGTGTGACAATTCTAGTGAATAACGCGGGTGTGTCGTGGCGGGGCACGCTAGACACCTATGATCCGGAGCAGGTTGCTCGCATGCGACGGGTCAATGTTGAAGGATTGATCCATGCGACCCGAGCGGTAATCGGTGGTATGCGCGCACGGCGATACGGGAGAATAGTCAACATCAGCTCAATCGCCGCAATCGGCACAGCCTTGCCTGGAAACGCGTTCTATGCGGCGACCAAGGCCGAGGTCGCGATTTTGACCAAACGTTTCGCACTAGAGCTTGGCGCCCACAACATCACCGTGAATGCGGTGGCGCCTGGATTTGTCCGAACCGACATGACGCAACGCGGACGCGGCGCAGGCGATTGGCAGGGAACTGAGGAAGGCTTTGCGGCGAAGGCAATGATGGGCCGCATTGGAGAACCGGAGGACATCGCTAATGCGGTCGCCTTCTTGGCCTCGCCAGAGTCAGGCTGGATCACGGCACAGATGTTGACCGTGGACGGTGGACGAACAGACTACATTGGACATGCTTAGCGCCGACGGTCTCAAAGAGCTTTAGCGTGCTGTCGTGGGCAATATGTGATGGCGCCGTTGCTAAATTCCCGTACGTTTGGGTAATCTCTCGCAGCACCGTTTATGGCTGCCGCACCGGCGATTTGTGATGCAGACAGACAATGGCATTCCTGATTGGCGAATCACTGGCGATTGGTGGGACCTGTGCAATTGCGCCATCGGCTGCCCCTGCAATTTCGGCTCGGACCCAACATTCGGGTTCTGCGAGGGGGTCCTGACTTGGCTAATCCGCGAGGGTAACTACGGCGCCCTCAAGTTTCCCAAAGACCTGGCCGTTGTCCTCATCAGCCATTGGGAGGGCA
>CAVVCW010000029.1:0-20921 GCA_963746715.1 uncultured Alphaproteobacteria bacterium
TTGTTAGTCAGTTGTGTTTGCTTGCAGCGCTCGATTGACGCGATAACGCGAATAGCTCCGCGACAGGCGGAATTTACACGTGCGGCCCCCTCGTCCCGAACAGCCCGTTGGGTGATGTCCTACGGCGAAAATCTGGCCGAGATGTATCGGCGCGGCGCCTATTTCGTAGACAAAATCCTGAAGGGCGGCAAACCGACCGACCTTCCCGTCGAACAGGTCACCAAGTTCGAGCTGATTATCAACCTCAAGACGGCGCAGGCCATGGGCCGCTCCTTTCCGCCCGAGATATTGGCAACGGCCGACGATGTGATCGAATAATTCTGCCGTTTGCTGCGGCGCATGAGTCCGCTTGTGGCTCAAAGCGGACACGCTGGTCGGCGACAGTCGCGGCAGCTTTCGGGGGTAGAGCGGACACGCCTCACATTCCGGCGCGCGGCAGCTTTTGACCCAAAGCGGACATGAGGATTAGACACGTTGTACTTCAATCGTCACATGCGACAAGCTACGAAACCGGCTGAGTAGCGACTGATAATACTCAGGTCCGAGCTGTCGATTGGTCGCGACCGAAAGAACTGCGCCCAAGTGTCCTTGCTACCCGCTTATGGCAGTGCGCTTACGGCATTCAACGGAAAGCGCATCATCCACGGGTCGTCTCCGGTCTTCGTTGATATACGGTGATCTGTCGCAGCGGATCTGCGTGTTTGCGCGGAGCGCTGGCATGCTTTATGCAGCAATGTGGCCTCCCCACGTCACGGAAAATGGAGATTGTTGATGAAACGCAGAACGGTGCTCCTGGGGGGTCTCAACGCCGGTCTGGCGTTCGCTATGCCATGGCGACTCGCACAAGCGCAGTCGGCGACCAATGTGAAATTCGTGGTGGATTTCACCTATCAGGGCAATCATGCGATCTGGGGCTTGGCGCTGGCGCAAGGGTTGTTCAGCCACGAAGGGCTGAATGTGACAATGGATCGCGGCTACGGGTCCGGCGACACGATCGTGAAGGTGGCATCCGGCGCTTATGATGTTGGCTTCGCCGACGTGAACGCTGCAGTCAAATTCAACGTTCAGAATCCCGACAAGCGCGTGATCGCGGTGCTCCAGGTTTTCAATCGCACCCTCTCGGCGTTCATCACCTTGAAGAAATCCGGTATTACGGATCCCAAG
Source organism: uncultured Alphaproteobacteria bacterium (assembly GCA_963746715.1). Lineage (GTDB taxonomy): Bacteria > Pseudomonadota > Alphaproteobacteria > Rhizobiales > Xanthobacteraceae > BOG-931. The sequence continues at coordinate 1,165 of CAVVCW010000029.1, forward strand.
CAATTGCCCGGGCACACGGTCGGCGCGCCTGAGGCGGATGCGAGCCGCTTGTTGTTTCCGGCCTTCGCCAAGAAGAACGGCATTGATCCGGCCAGCATCACCTGGAAATCCATCGCGCCGAATCTGCGCGAAACCATCCTGATCCAGGGGCAGGTCGACGCCATCACCGGCTTCACCTCGTCATCGCTCTTCAACCTGATAAGCGCCGGCGTTCCGCGAGAAGACGTCGTTCTGATGCCGTACGCGAAATACGGCCTCGATCTCTATGGCAATGCCGTCATCGTTCGCGAAGACACGATCAAGGCGAAGCCCGATATGGTTCGCGGCTTCGTCAAAGCGACGATCGAGGGGACAAAGGCGCTCATCAAAGATCCCCAGGCCGGGCTTGCGACTATGCACGCCCGCGATCCCATGTTCGACGTCGCGCTCGAGGCAGACCGTCTGAAGCTCGTACTCGACGAGGCCATCCTCACGCCTGAGGTGAAGAAGAACGGATTCGGCTCCGTCGTTCCCGAGCGAATGGATTTGACGATCAAATCCAATCTGGAGGCGAACGGTCTCAACGCCGATCTCAAGCCCGATGAGCTCTATACGACGAGCTTTTTGCCGCCCCAAGCAGAGCGCATGCTCCCAGCCTGAGCTCTGGTATGGCGTCTGAAAGATTTGTCGAAATCGCCGACGTGAGCCTCCACTTTGGCGGTGCGCAGGGCACGCTTGCCGTCGAACATCTCAACATGTCCGTCGTTGCCGGCGAGCTGACCGCTGTGGTCGGGCCCTCCGGCTGCGGCAAGTCGTCGTTGATGAAACTTGTGGCCGGCTTGGTGCCGCCCACGCGGGGGACGATCGAGGTCGGCGGCGTGCCGGTGAAGGGACCGCTGAAAGTCGTCGGCATGGCGTTTCAGAACCCGACGCTGTTGCCATGGCGTACGACGCTCGAAAACCTGATGCTGCCGCTGCAGATCGTCCGTCCGTATCGATCGCGTTTTAGGGCTGACCGTCCACAGCATGAGGCGAATGCGAGACGCTTGTTGGAACGTGTTGGGCTACATGGTTTCGAAGAACGATTTCCCTGGCAGCTCTCGGGCGGTATGCAGCAGCGCGCATCGCTCTGCCGCGCGCTCATCCATAAGCCGTCTTTGTTGATGCTCGACGAGCCGTTCGCGGCGCTCGACGCCTTCACGCGTGAGGATCTGTGGGATGTATTGCAGGCGATATGGATGGCGGAAAAGTTCACGACCATTCTGGTCACACACGATCTCCGTGAAGCTGTTTATCTCGCTGACACGGTGCATATAATGTCGGCGCGACCGGGACGAATCGTGTCCAGCTATCACATTGATTTGCCTCGACCACGAAATCCCGAAACCGCATTCCTGGCGGAATTTACGGATCTGGTTCACACTTTACGCGAACAGACCCGAAAGGAACGGGCGGCGGCGCCATGACCTCGAACAAATGGCTCGGCAGGGCGATGCCCTATCTTACGGTTCTTGCCATGCTCCTCGTGTGGGAGCTGACATGCGTTCTGTTCGCGATTCCGTCGTTCGTGCTGCCGCGGCCGACAGTCGTCGCGGTCAGCCTCTATCAAAACTTCAACACTATATGGTTTCACGCCGAGCGCACGCTGCTAACCACGCTGCTCGGTTTCGGCCTTGCTGTCGGTGTCGGCCTGATTCTCGGCATTGTGGTGGGGTCTTCGCACCTCGTCTATCAAGGGCTGTATCCCGTCCTCGTCGGGTTCAATTCCATCCCCAAGGTCGCGTTGGTGCCACTAATGGTGGTTTGGTTCGGCATCGGTTCGGTGCCGGCAGTGTTGACAGCTTTTATGCTCAGCTTCTTCCCGATCGCCGTGAACATCGCGACAGGCATCGCGACCCTGGAGCCGGAGTTGCAAGACGTGCTGCGCTCGTTGGGCGCATCCCGGCTCGACATTATCAGCAGGGTCGGCCTGCCACGCTCGCTGCCTTACTTCTTTGCTTCGCTAAAGATCGCAATCACATTGGCTTTCGTGGGTTCAGTCATCTCTGAGACCCTTGCTTCAGATCGTGGCATTGGCACGCTGGTCGAGCAGGCGTCCGCCAATTTCAAAATTCCCTTAGTCTTTGCCGGCCTCGTCGTCGTCGCGACGCTCGGTATCGCCATGTATGCTTTTTTTGCTTACATCGAAAAGCGCATGACGCATTGGGCAACACGCACCGTCGAATTCGGAATTGGCGGCTGAAAGTGCGCGACGCAGCCTACGACTACTGAAGATAGCGATTATAGATCAGCGGCCGCGCCCAGGCTTTCGCCTGAAGTTCGGCGAAGTAACCTTTGAGCGTCAACGCATCGCCGCGCAATTTATCGAGTTGTTTGGTCACGGCCGGCATCACCGCAGCCATCTCGTCAAGCAGCTTGTTTTCGTCGATCCTGGTTGCGGCGCCATTGGCGACAACATGGCGGCCGTCGACCCAGACGTGACGGACTGAACGGCCGGTTTCGCTATAGACAACCTGCTTGGCAACGCTGTGCAACGGTCTAAACGCGGGATCGTTGAGGTCCAGCGCGACGATATCGGCCCGCATGCCGGGCTCGATGGCGCCGATCTTGTTGCTCGCACCGGCGCGTGCCGCTCCTCCGAGCGTGGCCAATCGGATCGCCTCGACGGCCGTCGGCGGCGGCGCTTGCGGCTCGATGATGCCGCCGAGCAGGCAGTAAGCCTTCATCACCGGAAAGAGGCTATGGATGTCAGAACAGCTGCAATTGTCGCTGCCGAGCGCCAAGGGCACACCGAGCCCGCGGTAAGCCGAAATCGGGGCCACCCCACTGCGCAGCCTGAGATTGCTCAACATGTTGAGGACGACGCCCGTCCCAGTACCGGCGAGGAATTCGATTTCGTCGGGCGCCGGCCACACACCATGCGCGACGCTCACGTGTGGGCCGAGCAGGCCGCAGGCTTCCATAAATTTGAACAAGGAGCCACCGAATGCGACGTATTGTTCGCGCGCGAAAACGAGCTGTGAGCGGGTTTCATAGACGTGAGTGTAGATCGGAAGATTACGCCGATTGGCCAGATCGACAACGCCCTTCAGCAACGGCGCCGAGCAGCGTTGCGGCGCGGACGGACTTAAGCACCAGATAATCCTGCCGCCGCGATTGCCGACGCGATCGAGCTGCCGCTCGATGAATTCGAGCTGCGAAGGGACGCCGCCGGCGGTGTCGCCAACTAGCGGCCACAGCTCCTTCGGTACGACATCGCGCGCGTCGAGAATGCTGTCGAGCTGGGACCGATCGCGCACCGTGATCGAATAGGCCACGCGAATTCCGGCCTCGTCATAGGCGTTTAGGATGGTGTCGACGATCTCATCGCTGAGCGGCAGGAACGAGCTGAAATCCTGAACCGTCGTCACGCCGTTGCGCAGTGCCTCCACCGCACCAACAAGCGTGCGGATGCGGACCTCCTCGAGGCTGCGGTTGTTTGCGATCGGGCCGGCGACGAGACCCCATTGTTCCAGCGGCAGCGAGTCGAAGCAGCCTTTCGCCAACACGTCGTGCGAGTGATAGTGCGAATTGACAAAGCCCGGAAGGAGAACATGCCCCGACAGATCGAATTTTTCCCGAGGCGCCTCGCGTGCTGCATCTGCGCCGATGGCCTTGATGGCACCATCCGCGATGAGGACGTCTTGAACGGGAGGAAGATCGGTATCGCCATCATGGCGATAGACGCGTGCACCCGTGAGTAACACTTCATCTCGAACGCTCATGTCGAATTCCCGATACCCTCACCGATCACATCATTCGTTGCACATCGATGGCTGCTAGGCCATCTCAAATGCCTACCCATCCCAGAGCGCGCTGAACTGCGAAGCGACGAGACGATCGTAAGGCATCGGTTCGGAAATAAGCCCAATACACTGGGCGAATTTGTTCAGGCCCTCGACCGCCTCCATCGAAATATGCGCATCATAGAAAGGTGCATCCCGCGCGATCAGGTCGGCAATCAACGGTACTTCTTCGGGATGAAACAGGCGATCCGCTATTGTGGTCGCAAGTGATGGATCCGCCTTCAGTGCCTGCTGAGCCTTTACGATGGCACGCACTGCGCCGGCGGCAACTTCCGGATGCTCGTCGATAAAAGCTTCAGTTGTCGTCAGAGCCGGAAAATTGTACCAACGTGCTCCAGGTGGGCCGTCACCACGACGCAGATCGAGATGCAGCTTTGCGATCCCGTGCCGTTCGCCGAGCGCAGCCCGCATCCCGTTGCCCCAATAGGCATCGGCGACGTCCTGCTCGATCGCTTCGATCCCAGCACGGCCCTTCCATCGCGAGTCGACGCTTTTTGGCGGCGGTACAATTCGCACATTGTCTCGCTCAGCATCGATACCGGCATCGGCCAGCAGATATCTGAGACCCAATTCGGGCCAAGGTTGTGAGGCCGATATGCGCAACCCCCTGAGCGCATTCATATCGCCGCGCCTGACGTCGAGATCGGCGCGCACCGCTAAGAACCAATACGAATATTGTGAAAGCGCGCAGATGAGCTTGGCGCCCTTGCAATCCGGGAATTCCTGACTTGAGATGTAGGCCGGGCCCCCGAGGAAGTGCACCGTCCCAGCGCGCAAGAGCGCTGGCCCTTTCTCGGCGCCGTAGTCGCGCACCAGTTTGACCTCGATGCCCTCCTTCTCAAAGCAACCAAGCTCAGCTGCGGCGGTGGCAACGAAATACGAAGGCGAATCCAGGTCAGCAACAAGCAGTTGGAACATTGTTTATGCTTTTCAAAGCAAAGTTGTAGCCAAGTTGTGTCTGCAATCCTCGGCGTACAGTGCTGCTCCCCAAGTCTATTCGGCCGCGAACTTCCTTGAATTACGCTCCAAGCGCGAGATCAACATGTCGGTCGACATGATGCCGCCGAAGGGCAGATAGAAGCCGATCAGCGCGCCGTTGTGATCCTCGTCGGTCGCCGCCGCATTGCCGTCGGTCACCATGATCGTCTTGAAATTCGGCATCATGGCGTCGCCCGCCGTCGATTCGCAGCACACGCTGGTGACGGTGCCGGTGATCAGCACCGTGTCGAGACCGTGCGCGCGCCAAGGCCAAGATCAAGCTTGGCAACAAATTAGATGTCAAGCGACCCACGAAGATCATGTCCAACCTCGAATGAAACTCTGCGGCGAGGTGGCCTGCAAATTGAATACCAAACCCTGCGAAACCCCTGGCAGCCAGAGGGAAGCGAGTTACATCTGCCCTCTTCGCGCGCGTCTAACCGCATTCGGCTTAGGCGCGGGCACGACGCATAAAATTAAGACAGCCCAGGAGCGCGCTAGGTGAGCAATCCGCCTAAATCACGCCACTTCCAGATTAAATCGCGCAACGGCAAATATGCGACCTGTTTCGCGGGCTAATCAATAATTTCGCGGTAGCCGGTCGATGTCGACCGGCGCCGCCATGATCTGCGTATGCGCCTTGTCGAGCCAGGGCTGCAGTTTCGCGACGCGTTCGGTGATGGCCTGGAAATCCTTCCGGAAGCCGGGCATAGCGGCCTCAACTGCTTCATAGATCGTGTCTTCGTCGATCGTCGTCAGCCGGCGATCCCGCACCACCACCTTGCCGTCGACCAGCACATGTTGCACACCGCGGCCCGCTTCGACATGGACAAGCTGGCGCGCAGCACCATTGAGCGGTGACCAGCTTGGATCGCGGGTGTCGATCAACGTCAGATCCGCTTTGTAGCCGATGGCTATACGGCCGATCATGTGGCCGAGGCGCGCGCCGTCTGCGCCCGCTTCGGTCGCCGACTGCAGCGCCTGCACCGCTTGCGGAGGGCCCGGAAGCGGATCGCTCACCGCCGCGAGCAGCGAATAAAGCTTCATTGCCACGAACATGTTCTGCGCATCGGAACAGCTGCAGTTATCGCAACCTAGGCCAATCCGCACGCCCGCCTTCTGCAATAACCGGATCGGAGGGAGACCGCATTTCATTTTGAGATTGCCCTGCGGGTTGAGCACGACGCCCGTACCGCTGCCCGCCAGCAATTCGATCTCATCCGGCGCCAGCCACACCGAATGGGCGAGGTTCAGCCGCTCATCGAGCACTTCTTCCGCTGCGAGTCGGTTGATCAAGCGGCCGTTGAATTCCGGCAGCGTCAGCCGCGCCTGCACGGCCATGCCGCGCGATTCATAGATGTGCGAATAAACCGGGATGTCGTATCGGCGGGCGAGTTCTATGGTCCGCTGCATGAGCTTGGTCGAACAGCGTTCCGGCGCCGACGGGCCTAACGCCCAAGACACGCGATCCCGCGCCGGCGACTTCAAACAGATGTCCTCGAAATGACCGATAAGATCGAGTTGCCGTTCCGGCTCGGCGGCCGTCGACAACAACGAATGCATCTCGGGCGGAAAGATATCCCGCCAGAACGGCAGCGTATCAAGGCCCTTGCGGTCGGCATATTGCAGCGCAAAGACGACGCGGATTCCAATCTTCTCGTAGGCCGCCATCACGGCATCGAAGTGCCGGTCTTCATAGGGATAAAGCGTCAGCATGTCCTGGATCGTGGTCATGCCGGAGCGCAGGCACTCAAGCGCGCCGAGCATCGTGCGCGCATAGACCTCCTCGACTGAACGTGGCGGATATTGCGGCGGCAGGGCGTAGAGCCGCCAGGTTTCAAGAGGAACTTCCTCAAGCGTACCCTTCGCCAGTACGTCATGTGAGTGATAATGCGCGTTGACGAAGCCGGGCAGCACGAGATTGTCCCGCGCTTCGATGATCTCGATTCCCAAACCCCTGTCATAATCCGACGCAAGACCCACGATGCGATCGCTGGCAATCGCGATATCGCTGCGATCTGGATTATTCCAGTCGCTATCGGGCAGGAGCGAGCGCCCTCCTTTGATCAGGAGGGTCGTGCCGGGCGGGAGCGGAGTGCCTGCCATTCGTCTGATCCCCGAAAGTGTCTCGTGTATCGGGAGCTTGGGTTAGCAAAAGGCGTGCCGCACAGGGTGGCATGACTGTTGCTCTAGTTCTGAGATAAAGGCCCAGGGAGTCCCTTCTTCATGTCCGCCAGCCTACTCATCCGCGACGTGCTTGTGGCCGATCCGGAAAACACTATCGCGCCGGAGCGAAAGGACATTGTGGTCGCCGACGGGCGGATCGTGGCGATGGCGGCGGGTGGAACGACGAAAGCCGCTGCGGCGCAGATCATCGACGGACGCGACCGGCTTCTGTTACCCGGACTCGTCAACGCGCACACGCACTCGCCCCTGAACATTCTAAAGGGCACGGGCGACGTGCTCAGCCATCCGGCCTTCATGTGGCGCAACCAAGCCGACACGGCCGGCCGTACGCCGGATGAAATCAGGCTTTGCGCGCTGTTTGGCTGCATCGAACATCTGTTGAACGGGACGACGGCTGTCATCGACCATTTCCCCGAACAGGGTTTCGATATCGATTGTGTCGAAGCGGTCGTTGATGCCTATCGGATTGCCGGCATGCGCGCCGTCATTGCGCTGCGCATTTTCGACGAGCCCTATACCGACATCGAGCCGGCGGGTGGTTTTCCCGTAGAGCTTACGATTGCCAACCCGCTCGCGCCGCCGCCACTCGACCAGAGCCTTGCACTGGTCGAGCAAGCGATCCGCAGTTTCGACGGCGCAGCCAGCGGACGCATCCGCGTCTGCCCGGCGCCGTCCAATTCGATGCGCTGCAGCGATGCCCTGCTCGAAGGCGTGCGCGACATGGCCGAACGGCACGATACGCCGGTCCATATGCACCTTCTGGAGACTGCGATTCAGGCCAAGATCGCCCGGCAGCGCTACGGCACTTCGATGGTGAAACATCTCGACGATGTCGGCCTGCTCGGCCCGCGCCTATCGACCGCGCATACGATCTGGCTCGACGATGCGGACATTGCGTTGATGGCCGAGCGCGGCACGGTGCCGGTGCACAATCCCGAAAGCAATCTGAAGCTCGGCGCGGGGATTTCTCCGATCGCCAGGATGCTGCGCGCTGACATCGGCGTGGCACTCGGCACCGACGGCGCGGGCACCAACGACAATCTCGACCTGCACGACGTCATGCGGCTTTCGGTCATGCTGCAACGCCCGGGAGAACCCGATCGCAAGAAGTGGCCGACGGCGCATGATGCCCTTCGCATGGCGACGATCAATGGCGGGCGCGCGATGCGCGTTGCGAATCTCGGTCGTCTTGTCGTCGGCGCACCCGCCGATTTCACGCTGCATGACCTGTCGACCGTCTCGTGGACTCCTCTCAACGATGTCATCACGCAGCTCGTCTTCGCGGCTTCCGGCGCCACAGTCGATACCGTGATCGTCGGCGGCCGCGTGCTGGTCGAGAACCGGCGCATCACACGCTTCGACGTCGCGCCCGTCGTTGCCGCCGTACGGGAGCTGGTGCCGCAGCTGCGCGCGCGCAACCGCGTCTTGCAGGAATGGACCTCACAACTCGAGGAACTGGTCGGATGACGATGAGGTCGAATTTCGAAATTTCTATCGAATGTACAAATTTAGGCATTTTGACCTCGAAGCTGCCCGCTCTTTCGGCAGGTGACGGGGACAGGTCATGAAGGCGATGGCCGAGGACGCGGGCGACGAGGCGCGCACCTTTGCCCAGGCGGTTCAGGGCCGGATCGCGGAGGACATCCTTTGCGGACGGCTAAAGCCCGGCATCCGGTTGCGCCTCCAGACACTATGCGAAAGCTACGAGGTCAGCATGAGCCCGCTGCGCGAGGCCCTCTCCGCTCTCGCCGGGCGCGGCCTCGTCGCGCAGGAAGGCCAGCGCGGCTTCCGTGTCGCTGCCGCAACATCCGAGGACTTGCGCGACATAGTCGAGACGCGCGTCCACATCGAAACGCTCGCGCTAAGGCTGTCCATCGAACTGGGCGGCGACGAATGGGAGGCTGGAATTCTTGCGGCCCATCATCGGCTTGAGCGCCGCCAGCGGAGCGATGATCTGCTCATTGATCCGCTCTGGGAAAAGCTGCATCGCGCCTACCATATGTCGCTGATCTCCGCCTGTGGTCTGCCACGCCTGCTCGAATTCTATGAAACGCTGAGCGACAATTTCGATCGCTACCGCCGCCTGGCCGTTCTCGCCGCAGGCCGCCATCCGCGGCCCAAGGCGGTTCACGGCGCGATCGTCAAGGCCACGCTCGCCCGGGACGCCGATCGCGCGATGAGGCTAATGGCCGGACATGTGCGCGACAGCGCGGCGCAGATTACCCAATTGTTCGCAATCGGAGATTTCGGTGCGCGCGACAATGGGCGCGGACGATCTGGCATACCGATTGCACGCAAATGACCGGCCAGCCGGGCACACTTATGGGACAAGGATCACGACCATGAGCCGTATATCCGATAGCAATCGCCGTCAGTTTCTGAAGCTCGGCGCGACAGCTGCAGCCTCCGCCGCTGTCGGCGCTCCAGCGCTTCTTTCCGCTCCGGCCGTATTTGCGGCAGATGCAAAGCCGCTGTCGTTCCAACTCTCGTGGATCAAAAGCATCCAATACGGCGGCTATTTCGCCGGGATCGAAAACGGCAGCTTCGGCAAGTTCGGCGTCGAGCCAACCTTTGTATCCGGCGGTCCTAACATCGATCCCATCGGCAATGTCGCGAGCGGCCAGTCGCAGCTCGGCGACCGCCCAATCGGCTCGCTGCTGATCGCGCGCGAGAAGGGCATTCCGATCAAGGTCATCGGCACGGTGTTCCAGAAGAGTCCCTATGCCGTGATCAGTCTCGCCGACAAGCCGATCAAGACGGCGAAAGAGCTAAAGGGCAAAACAATTGCGGTTTCCACGTCAGGCGTGACGTTGGTACGCCACATGATTGCTGATGCCGGCCTGTCGCCCGACGACGTGACAATGGTCCCGGCGTCGCCCGATCCGGCCGCGCTTGTTTCCGGTCAGATCGACGGATATTGCGGTTATGTCACCAACCAGGGCGTCATGCTCGAAACGCGCGGCGTGAAGATTTACGCCCTCAATGCGCAGGACCTCGGCATCCCGGAAACCACCGGCACCATCTATGCCCGTGAAGACTTCCTCAAGGACAACAAGGATGTCGTCGTCAACTTTCTCAAAGGCGCGATACAGGGTTGGCGTTGGGCGCTCGATAATCCGGAGCCCACGGCCAAGCTGATGGTCGACAAATATGGTGCGCCGGGACTGAACTACGACGCGCAGCTGACCGAGATCAAAGCCAGCAAGCCCTATATCGAAGCGGATGCCGGCAAGACCAAAGGCCTGCTCGCCGTTGACGTCGCGCTGTACGGCAAGATCATCGACGTCTATCGCAAGGCGGGCCTTGTCAAATCAGCCATGACAGCGGAAGAGCTCTGCGATCCGACCTTCATCGACAGTGCGCTCAACGCCTAACGCAATGCTTGAGACACGTGTGTCGCGCGATGTCCGGGTCCAGGATGTCACCATGGTCTACCATGGCAGTGGCGACAGCGTAATTGCGCTTGAGCGGGTTAATATGCACGTACCGACGGGACAGTTCGCGTCCATCATCGGCCCGAGCGGTTGCGGAAAGTCGACGCTGCTGCGGCTGATCGCCGACATCTTGCAGCCGCATTCGGGCCAAGTGACGCTCGGAAGCGATACGCCGCGTGCTGCCCGCCACGACCATGCGCTGGGCTTCGTATTCCAGAGCCCGACATTGTTGCCATGGCGCACCGTCCGCCAGAATGTCGAGTTGCCGCTCGACGTCGTCGGTCGCAACAGCACGCGCCGCTCGGCGCGTTCCACCGACGAGTTGATCGAGCTCGTCGGACTGAGGAGCTTCGAGAAAGCCCTGCCGCATCAGCTCTCCGGCGGCATGCAGCAGCGCGTGGCGATTGCCCGAGCGCTGGTGCTGACGCCGGACGTACTTCTGCTTGACGAACCCTTCGGGGCGCTCGACGAGATCACGCGTCAGCGTATGAACCTCGAAATGCTTCGTATCTGGGCGGAGTCCGGAACGACCGCGCTGCTTGTCACCCATTCGATCGGCGAAGCGATCTTCATGTCCGACCAAGTCTATGTGATGAGCGCCCGCCCCGGCCGCATCGTCTCCGTGGTTGACGTACCACTGCCGCGCCCGCGAACGCTGGACATGATGCGCAGCCACGTGTTCTTCGACTGCGTCAACCGTGTACGCGACGGCCTTTTCGGCAAGGAGGAAGGCGCAACCGCGGTGAACCGGCCGCAACCGGTCGAGGCCTATTGATGCCGGGCGCCGGCCCCAAGATTGGCCACGTGCTCGCCGCCGTCGTGCGCCCGACCGTCACGCTGATTCTGTTGCTGGTCGGGCTTGAACTGCTCAAGCGTGGCGGGCTGCTGCCGGTTTTCGTGCCGGCACCCTCGCAAGTGTTCAACGAGATTGTCAGTTCGCCGCGGCTCGTCACCGGTAATCTTGGGCCAACCGCGTTCAAGGCGACCGTCGGGTTTTTCATCGCGATGGGCATTGCCGTCAGCGCCGGCTCGGCCGCCGTGCTCCTGCGCGGACTCTATGCGCCAATCTACAATACCAGCGTCACTCTCAACAGCATTCCGATTATCGCCACGGCGCCGCTGCTGGCGCTTTGGCTCGGCACCGGCCCGCAGGTGCAAATCGTGATCGCGACGCTCGCCTGCCAGTTCTCCATGTTGGTCGGCACCGTGCAGGGTCTGCAAGCGACGGACGCTCGGCAGCGCGAACTGATGCATGTGCTCTCCGCCTCGCAATTCCAGACGCTGCGCTACCTGCTGATACCAAGCGCTGTTCCCTATCTTTTCGCCGGCTTCAAGATCGCCGCGCCGGCGGCTGTTCTCGGCGCTGTCACCGCGGAATGGGCCGGCGCCGAGCGCGGGCTCGGCGCGATGATGCTCTATGCGCTGTTCTCTTACGACACACCGAAGGTCTGGCTTTCCGTGCTGCTCACTTGCCTGCTCGCCGCCGGCGGCTATGGCATCGTCGCACTGATCGAAAAGCTCGTGGTCCGCCATGGACGCGAAGTGGAACTGGCAGACTGACATGAGCAGAGCCGTCGCCATTCCGTTCGCCAGACGAGTTTTCGTCATCGCTGCGGTCGTTGGCGCGCTTGGCCTGTTCTGGCAGATCGCCGTTACGGGCTTCGGCATTCCGCCCTATATCGTGCCGCGGCCGGTGGCCGTTCTCGACGCCTTTGCCAACGGCTGGTGGCGTATCGCGCGGCATGCCGGCTTCACACTTAGCGCCGCAGCGCTCGGGCTCCTGTCGAGCACCGTCTTGGCCACCGCCATCGCGATCGGTTTCTCGCTCAGGCCTACGTTGGAACAGGCCTCGATGCCGCTCGTCCTGATCTTCCGCTCGACGCCGGTCGCCGCCGTCGCGCCGATCATGACGCTCATTATCGGACGCGGCATTGGCACGAGTATCGCGGTCGTCACCATTATCGCTTTCTTCCCGATCCTGGTGAATCTTACGCGCGGCATCGCGGCGACCGATCCAAACGCCGCCGAACTGCTGCACGTCTATGGCGCAACGCCGCTGCAACAGATGCGGCTCGTGCGTTTGCGCTTCGCGCTGCCCTATCTGTTCACCGGGCTTCGTATCTCGGGCTCGAGCGCGCTGCTCGGCGCCATGCTGTCGGAATGGATCACCGGCTCGGAAGGCCTGGGCAAGATGATCCTCGACGACAGCGAGATGCGGGAGACCGAACTGCTTTGGGCAACAGTGCTCACTTCTGTTGTCCTTGGGCTATGCATCTTCTGGTCGACATCGGCTGTCGAGCAACGGCTGCTGCGCTGGAAGGCTTAACGAGGGGCCCCATGCGTCTCCTCTGCGAGCAGGACGTCGAGCAGCTGGTCGATCCCGCGTTGGCTATCGCCAGCGCCGCCGAGGCCTATCGGCGGCAGGCCAGCGGCATGCAGCCTCCCCCTGGTCGGCTCGATCTGTCGCGGCATGCGCCAACCGGCAATGTGCTGGTGCTCGCCGGCCACGGACCCGACGGTCTGTTCTGCTCCAAGAACAATGTGCACGTTTATCCCGAGGCGGGATCGCGCCAGCGCAAGGCCTCAAGCATGCTGGTGCTATGGGACACGATCCAGTGCCAGCCGCTCGCGCTCCTCGCCACCACCGGCTTCAACAATCACCGCACTGCTGCGGGGCTCGCCGCCGCCGCCGACAAGCTTGCCTCACCCAAGGCAAGGGCGCTAACGATTTTCGGTGCGGGAAAGATTGCTCCCGCCGCGATCCGCTATCTGCATGCCGTGCGTCCATTCGAGCGCATCCTGATCCTCGGCGAGGGCCTCGTTCGCGCAGCTGCGCTTGCGGAAACACTAAAGCGCGAGCCCGCTTTCGCGCAGGTCGATATCGGGGCCGGCGTAGAGGTCGCGGAAGCGACCCGTGAGGCCGATGTGATCGTGACGCTCACCTCCGCCAACGAACCGGTCTTTTCCGGCCGTGACGTCAAACCCGGCACGTTTGTCATTCTCGCCGGCGCCAACAAGCCGCAGGCGCGCGAGGCCGACGACGCCCTGGTCACCCGCAGCACGATCCATGTCGATCACCGTGACGGCTGTATGACGCGTGCCGGCGACCTCGCGATTCCCCTGGCCTCCGGGGTGCTCAAGCCCGAACAGATCGCCGGCGAGATCGGCCTGATGTTCTGCACTGCTGCGCCGACACAAACAGCGCACGATATTACCGTGTTCAAGTCGATCGGTATCATCGCGCAGGACATCACACTGGCGTACGCGCTCTACCAACGCGCGCTGGAGCGTGGCGTCGGCCTGGATTTCGACGCCGTCACTGGAGAAACGCCTGCTCTTGCCGCCATGCAGCGGGCGGTGTCATGAGCACGCTCCTGCTCGAGAACGGCACGATCCTGACGCTCGATCGGAATGAGCGCATCATGGACAACGGCCATGTCTTCATTCGCGATAACCGGATCCTCGCGGTCGACGCCGGTCCGTGGCGCGGCGAAGCACCGGAGCGGCGGATCGACTGCCGCAACCGCCTGATCACGCCCGGCCTCGTCAACGCCCACGCTCATTCGCAGTCGAGCACCATGGCGGGCTTCGGCGACAAGTTGAGCCATCCCGCCTTCATGTGGCTGACGCAGGCCCATACATCACACCGAACGCCGGACGAAATCCGCCTTGCCGTGCTGCTCACCGCCTATGGCGCGATCACAAGCGGCACGACCGCGATCATCGACCACTTTCCCGGCCAGCGTTTCACCCGCGCCGACATGGATGCCGTGCTGTTGGCCTGGCAGGAAACCGGCATGCGCGTCGTGCTCGGTGCGCGTTTTTTCGACGGTGCTTTCGCCGACATCTTTCCGCCGGTGCCCTTTCCGGACGATGTCGCGGCGCGTGCCGAGGACCTGCTAAAGCCGCAGCCGCTCGACGAGCTCGAGGAACTGCTCCAGGACATTATTATGGCGTGGGGTGGCAAGCCGCGACTGTCGGTCTTTCCCGCCCCATCGAACCCGGAGCGGTGCACGGAAGCGGCCCTGGTCCTGTGTGCGGAGCTTGCCGAGCGTTTCGACACCGGCATTCACACGCACCTCCTCGAGACACGCAAACAGGCCGACCTTGCGCAGCAACGCTTCGGCACCACGATGGTGCAGCAGCTGGCAAAAATGGGCGTGCTCAGCGAGCGCTGGTCTTGCGCGCACAGCATCTGGCTGAATGAACCCGACATCGATTTGATGGCCGAGAAGCAGGTCACCGCCGTGCTCAATCCCGAGAGCAATGCCCGGCTGGGAACCGGGCTCGCCGATATTCCGACGCTTCTTCGCGCCGGCGTGCCGCTCGCGCTCGGCAGCGACGGGGCCAGCGCCAACGACAACATGGTGCTGCACGAGGCAATGCGCGCAGTTGCCATGGCTCATCGCGCACAGGAACCGAACCGCTCGACCTGGGTCAGTGCGCGCGCGGCGCTGCGCATGGCAACCACCGGCGGCGCGCGCGCCATGCGGCTGACGGATCTCGGTGCGCTTGCCGCGGGACAACGCGCCGACGTTACAATCTACCGGCTGGACAAGCCGTGGTGGTTGCCGGTCAACGACGTCGTCTGTCAGCTCGTCTTCGCCGAGACCGGTGCCGCAGCCGATACAGTCATCGTTGACGGCAGGCTCATCATGGAAGGCGGCGCGATCAAGACCTTCGATGTCGATGCGATGGTGCACGAAGTGAAGGCCATGGCCGCATCGCTGCGTCAGCGAAATGCCGATCTTTTTGCAATCGCCGACAAAGTAACAATGCTACTGCCGTAAAAAGATGCTCAGCTACCCGCAGCTCCACATACCGCGACGCTCACCCGCTCTCGCGCTCCGACCATGGCGTTTCGGCGGTGCGCAAATAGGAGGCGCGCAATGCCAGCTCGAGCTCGGCGGTGTTACGAAATTGCGCTTGCACGCGCGCATCCATTTCTTCGCGAATCCGATGTGCCTTGGCATAGACGGCGTCCTCGTCGATAGTGATAAGCTTGCTGTGCTGCAACACCCAGCGGCCGTCGATCATCACGTCGGTCAGCGAGACGCCGTTCTCGCAATAGACGATTTGTTTGATCACATCGTTGAGCGGCACAAAGGGATAAGAATCCATATGCAGGAAGGCGAGATCGGCGGCCTGGCCCGCGGCAATGGCGCCGAGCCTGCCGGCCAGCCCCAGCGCGCGGGCGCTTTGCGACGTCGCTGCATGCAGGATTTGCTGCGGCGATGGCCAGGATTCGTAGTCACAGTCGTTGCGGTTATGCAAAATGCCGGCGACCCGCATCGTCTCAAACATATTCTGAGTGTCGTTGCTGCCGTTGCCGTCAGTGCCAAGCCCGACGCGGACGTTCCGGCGCAGCATGTCATCGAAGCGCATGCGCCCCGAACCGAGCTTGCCGTTGCTCACCGGGTTGTGGATGACAATGGCACCCTTATCGGCAACGCGGTCGATGTCCTCGTCGGTGAGCCAGACGCAATGCGCCATCGACAGCCGCTCATTGAGCGCGCCGATTCGATCGAGATGAGCGGCGGGCGAGCAGCCGAAGAGCTTGTAGCCTTGCAGGAACTGGCCCTTGGTCTCGCACACATGCATATGCACCATGATGTCAAGCTCTCGGGCCAGCTCGGCGCAGCGTTGAAGCTGGGCCACCGAGCAGCGGTGCGGCGCCGACGGGCCGACGATCGGCGTGACCAGATGCGTGCGCCGGCGCACGGCGGCAACGAAAGCGACGAAGTCGTCGAGCGATTCCTTGCCCTCGAGCGCGCTGATGCGCGCGACCTCCTCGCGCGCGCTTGGCGACAAAGCGCTAGTATCGAGGCCGACCGTGGCGTCGTATTGCTGATCCGACAGCGTCAGCGCCAAACCGCCGCGCATGCCGGCATCCGCCATCGCGGCCACCGCATGCAGCGCGCCCATGTGCGGGCTCGGCGAGCCGGTGTAGAAATGATCCATCACGCCAGTGCAGCCGGTGCGGATCATTTCGATGACGCCGAGCTGCGCGCTCACATAGACGGCTTCGTCCGAATATTCGCGCCAGCCAGCGCGGATATATTGGCGCCAGATCTCCAGCGGCAATTGCGCCCACAGCCCTTTGAGCAGATTCGAGGGCGAATGCGCGTGGCCGTTGACCAGCCCGGGCATGACGATGCCGCGCGGAAATGCTCGCGTCTCGTCGAAGCCGCCGTCCGGTCCGTGGCCCGGACCGGCTTCGACGATCTGTCCGTCTTGGACGATGAGATAACCGGGCTGCCACACATCCATGCGGCCGTTGGCGGTCACGACGATTGCGGCCGAAATCTTGATGCTCATGCGTCCTTCGTCCAAAAAAGTCCCCCCGGCTCACCGGAACCGAATATCGCAAGTATCGTCACGAACACAATGCAAACCTCGCGGTCGTGTATTTCGCGTCGCCATTGTCGGCTGGGAAACCGGACTCCATTCGCCGGCACGATCTTTACGGCGCGAGCGAGTGTCAAGATCGTCATTCCCGCAAAGGAGATTACCTGAAAGTGTCCGCCAAAAGCACAACAACGGCCGCGCGCATCGCCGACCAGCTTGCATCCTGCGGTGTCCGGCTCGTCGCCAGTCTGCCCGACAACTGGGTGATGGATATCATCAAGACGATCGACCGCGACGATCGGTTCGTCCACGTTCCCGTCAATCGCGAAGAATCGGCGATCGGGCTCTGTTCCGGCGCCTACATGGGCGCAATGGGCTCGGCCGCGCTAATGGGCGCGTCGGGCTTTATGACCGTCGTCTACGCCGTGACCAAGATCAACTACACCTACGAAATTCCACTGTTCCTGATGGCAACTTTGCGCGGCCAGGCCGGCGACCATCACAAGCACCACATCTCCAACGGCCTTTATTTGCTGCCGGTGTTGAACGCGATCAACATGCCGTATCAGATTATA
Source organism: uncultured Alphaproteobacteria bacterium (assembly GCA_963746715.1). GTDB lineage: Bacteria > Pseudomonadota > Alphaproteobacteria > Rhizobiales > Xanthobacteraceae > BOG-931. The sequence continues at coordinate 18,511 of CAVVCW010000029.1, forward strand.
GACAAGCCTGAAGAGATTGCTCTGATTTCACGATGCTACCAGCACACGCGCACCTATGCGCGTCCGATGACTGTCCTGTTCACGCGTGATCTGCTGCGGGGGGCCCACTGATGCAATATCTCGAATGCTTCCGCGCGCTTGCACGGCATCGCACAAATGAAATCGTTGTCGCATCGGCGGGTAATTCCTGCCAGGCTTGGTGGGCGGCAACGCACGACGTGGATGCGAGTTTTTATCTCGATGCCTCCATGTCGCTTTCCACGATGTTTGCCTCGGGCCTTGCGCTGGCACAGCCCGACCTGAAATTCTGGGCCTTCATGGGCGATGGCGCCTTCGTCATGAATCCGGGAATGCTGATGGTGGAACGGCAGATGGACCTGCCAAACCTCACGCATTTTCTGGTTTCAAACCGTGCTTACGGCGGCACATCGAACGCCGACCTGCCCAACCGAGCGCGCATCGACTACATCGCGCTCGCGCATTCGATGGGGCTCGACCGGGTCTTCCAGTTCACGACAATTGAAGCGTTAGATCGTGATTTTTCCGCGCTGAAGGCTTCCAATGCGCCGGGACATACATTTGTCGTTCTCGAAGTCGAGCCTTTTTCGGACCAAGAGCAACAGGACCTTGAATCACCGCCATTCGACGGCCCCGAGCTAAAATTCCGCTTTGGCCGTCATCTCGAAAGTCTGACGGGGGCTAATATTTTCGGCTACCGGATTTGATGCGAAGAACCTGTAGATGGGGCTTGATGGCCCTTCGTCCCGACCGAATGCCCGCCATTGGCGACAGCCCCGAAGTCGTAACGCTCATGGTGTAGGAGCAGACGATGCAAAAAACCGTCGATCTCGTTGTTCGAGGCGGCGCTGTCGTCTCCCCGCAGCAGATTCTAAATCAGTCGATCGCGGTCGACGAAGGCCGCATTGTTGCCGTTGGCGACGACGCCGAAATGCCGTCGGCACGTGAGACCATCGATGCATCCGGTTTGTATGTGATTCCCGGCGCTATAGATGTCCATGTTCATTTCCGTGAACCAGGCTTCTCGCACAAGGAGACATGGACGACCGCCACCCAAGCGGCTGCCGTCGGCGGCATCACTACCGTTTTCGACATGCCCAATACCGATCCACCAACAGCCACCGTCGCGGCAGTCGAACAAAAACTTGCAATCGCCACGAAGCAGGCGATCGTCGATTTCGGGATCTATGGCGTAATCGCTGATCACAACCTGGGACAGCTGCGCGCAATGAAGAACGCCGGTGCGGTCTCCTTTAAGCTCTATATGGGAAGTGAAAATCCGCTCGTTCCCTGCCCCCAGGACGGCGCAATTTTGGAGGCGTTCGATATTATCGCAAATCTCGGCGTTCGCTGCACGGTACATGCAGAGAATACGCCGATCTTGACTTGGCGTGGTGAGAAGCTGATGCGCTCCGGCCGAATTGACGCCGCAGCACACCTCGAACAACACAGCGACATCGCTGCGATTGAGGCAGTAAGCCGCACTGGTATTTTTGCAGAGTGGACCGGCTGCAAGGTTCACATCGCACATGAAAGCACACGCTACTCACTTCCTCACATACGCTTCGCCAAAAGCCGTGGCGTGGATATGACGGTCGAGACTTGTCCCCACTACCTGTTGCTGACAACAGAGGACGGAAGGCGATTGGGCGACAACTTTCTCCGTGTGAAGCCGCCAGTGCGCGAACCCGGCCATCAGCAGCCATTGTGGGACGCGTTGATGGACGGAACCATCGATATCATCTCGACCGATCACGCACCGCATTTGCCGCAAGAAAAACGCGGCGAGAGAATTTGGGATTGCGCACCCGGTTTCCCCGGTGTCGAGACCTCAATGCGACTGATGCTGACGCAGATAGCACACGGGCGCATGACCCTCTGCGATTACGTGCGCATGGCGTGCTTTATGCCGGCAAAAGCTTTCGGCCTCTATCCGCGCAAGGGTGCGTTGGCTGTCGATGCTGATGCGGACATCGTGCTGATTGACATGCAACGACGCGGAAACATCCGGGGCGTCGGTTTGCACTCGATCGGCAATGCGACACCATTCGAAGGGTTCGTCACTATCGGCTCGCCTGTCAGAACTATTGTACGCGGCCGCACTGTGGCAATTGATGGCCGGCCCGTAGCCGCGCCAGGCTGGGGGCGCAATGTCGGGGGAATATCAGACGATCCGTCAGGAACCCATATTGCATAAAGGTGCGGCAATTTGCCAAGGCCATGCTCGCGCCCTGACGCGTCAGTGCATTCCTGACAACGATGTGAGTTTGCAGCTCTACAAAATGCCTGCTGACTTGGCTAGAAGGATCTCCCGCAGGAGCGGCGCCGCCGCCGCGGCTTAGCTCCATAATCTGTCATTATGCGAACGCGTACCCGTTTTGACTGATTAAGAA
>CAVVCW010000030.1:0-230392 GCA_963746715.1 uncultured Alphaproteobacteria bacterium
ACAACGATTTCGAGACGCGCCGGGCGGAAAAGAACCGGCTGCAGGCGGCCACCAAAGTCAAGCAGGACGCCGAGCGCGCGCATCTGCAGAAATTCATCGACCGTTTCCGGGCGAAGGCGAGCAAGGCCACGCAGGCACAATCGCGCATCAAACGGCTCGCCAAGCTCGAGCCGATCGCGGAAGTGGTCGAGGAGCGCGTCACGCCGTTCACGCTGCCATCGCCGGCACGGCCGCTGGCGCCGCCGCTCCTGCAGCTCGAAGACGCTTCCGTCGGCTACGACGGCAAGCCGATCCTGCACAAACTCAATCTGCGGCTCGATGTCGACGATCGTATCGGGCTCCTTGGCGTCAACGGCGCCGGCAAGTCGACCTTCGCCAAGATGGTCGCCGGCGCCTTGCCACTACAAACGGGCGAGATGAAGCGCGAAAGCCGCATCAAGGTCGGCTGGTTTCATCAGCATCAGATCGAGGCGCTCGACCCCGAAGATACGCCGCTCGATATCATACGGCGCGAGCGGCCGGACGACAGCGAGTTGTCGCGGCGTTCGCGCTTGGCGCAATTCGGCCTGTCGTTCGACAAGCAGGACACCACCGTTGCCAACCTCTCCGGCGGCGAGCGGGCGCGGCTTCTGCTCAATCTTGTCGCCATGAGCGCGCCGCATCTGCTCATCCTCGACGAGCCGACCAACCACCTGGATATCGACAGCCGCCGCGCGCTCCTTGACGCGCTCAACGACTATGAAGGCGCGGTGATCCTGATCACCCACGACAGGTCGCTCATTGAACTGGTCGCCGACCGGCTCTGGCTCACCGCCGACGGCGGCATCAAGCCGTTCCAGGGCGACATGGACGATTACGCCCGTTTCGTTCTGGAGCGGGCCAAGGTGGGCGGCAGGGCGCCGTCGCAGGGCGCGGACCATCGGGCGGCCGCAGATGATCTCGGCGATGCCGAAACCGTGCTTTCCGCCGAGCAGGAGGCCTCCCAAGAGGCCCGTTTCGCCGCCAGAAAGGCCGCCAAGAAGCGGCGGCGGCGAGGCTATTAAGGGCTGGGCAGGATCCGGCAAGGCCCGGAGCGGCAACTGCTACAGGTTGTTGCTTCCGGCCCACCGTCCCTATATAAGCCCGGCAATCTCACACGCGGACCTTGGCTTAATGCCGTCCGGTGTCCGGCCATTCCGGCCGGACTCACGGTCCGCGGCGGATCAACCGGAGAACGATCTATGTCGCTGCCTGACTTCAGCATGCGCCAGCTTTTGGAAGCTGGCGTGCATTTCGGCCATCAAGCCCACCGTTGGAATCCGAAGATGGCTGAGTACATCTTCGGCACGCGTAACAACATCCACATCGTCGACCTGACGCAGTCGGTGCCGATGCTGCACCGCGCCTTGCAGGCGGTCAGCGACACCGTGGCGGAAGGCGGACGCATCCTCTTCGTCGGCACCAAGCGGCAGGCGCAGGACGCCATCGCCGAGGCCGCCAAGCGCTCGGCGCAGTATTACGTTAATTCGCGTTGGCTCGGCGGCACGCTGACCAATTGGAAGACGGTGTCGAACTCGATCAAGCGGCTGCGCGCGCTCGACGAGATGCTCGCGTCGAACGAGGCGCAGGGCTATACCAAGAAAGAGCGCCTGACCTTGCAGCGCGAGCGCGACAAGCTCGACCGTGCGCTCGGCGGCATCAAGGACATGGGCGGGCTTCCCGACCTGGTCTTCGTCATCGACACCAACAAGGAAGATATCGCGATCAAAGAGGCGCGACGCCTCAACGTACCGGTCGCGGCGGTCGTCGATACCAATTGCGATCCGGACGGCATCACCTTCGTCGTGCCGGGCAATGACGACGCCAGCCGTGCAATCACGCTTTATTGCGATCTCATCGCGCGTGCGGCGCTCGACGGCATTTCGCGCGCCCAGGGTTCGCACGGCATCGATGCCGGCGCCCAGGCCGAGCCGATCGCGGAAGAATTGCCGGCCGAAACCAACACGCTCGGCTTCGAGCCGCTGTCGGGCCCGCGCGGCGTGGCCGACGATCTCAAGAAGCTGACGGGCGTATCGCCGACCGTCGAGAAGAAGCTCAACGACCTCGGCATTTTCCACTATCAGCAGATTGCCGAACTGTCCGCCACGGCGGCGCATAAGGTCGGCGAAGAGGTCGGACTGCCCGGCCGCGTCGAGGGTTGGATCGCCAAGGCCAAGGAACTGACGGCCGAGGAAGTGTAGGACGGCCGCAGGCGTTTTCTTCTTCTGCGGCGGCTGTCTCGCGTACCGATGGCGCTACTTTGACGCCGCGCCGGCCCGTCCGGGTTACGGCGCGGCGACGACGACCAGCTTAGTCGCATAAGGGTTTGGGCGAATACTGGACCGATATCAGGGACCAACTTCAATGGCAGAGAATATCAGCGCTTCCTTGGTCAAGGAGCTTCGTGACCAGACCGGCGCCGGCATGATGGATTGCAAGGCGGCGCTTAACGAGAGCGGCGGAAATATCGATGCGGCGGTCGACTGGCTGCGCAAGAAGGGCCTCTCCAAGGCCGCCAAGAAGGCCGGGCGCGTCGCCGCCGAGGGCCTGATCGGCGTCGCGACGTCAGGTACCAAAGGCGTCGTCGTCGAGGTGAATTCCGAGACCGACTTTGTCGCGCGCAACGAGTTGTTCCAGGGCCTCGTCAAAATGATCGCGGATGTGGCGCTCGGCACCGGTCCGGACGTCAACAAGATCCTCGCCGCGAAGGCCGGCAGCATCAGCGTTGCCGATGCGATTTCCGACAATGTCGCCAAGATCGGCGAGAACATGACGCTCCGCCGCGCCGCCGAGCTTTCGGTCGGCAAAGGCGTGGTCGGCACTTACGTGCACAGTTCGGTCACCGACGGGCTCGGCCGCATGGGCGTGATCGTTGGGCTGGAATCGGCGGGCAAGACTGACGAGCTCAAAGCGTTCGGCCGGCTTTTGGCGATGCATGTTGCTTCGGCCAATCCGCAAGCCGTCGATCCTTCGGGCCTTGACCCGGCCGTCGTCGAGCGCGAGAAAAACGTGCTCGCCGATAAGTTCAAGGCGCAGGGCAAGCCAGCGGCTATGATCGAAAAGATCGTCGAGTTGGGCCTCAAGACCTTCTACAAGGAAGTCTGCATGCTTGAGCAACCCTTTATCTTCGACGAGAAGGGCAAGCAGAGCGTGGCGCAGGCCGTTAAAGAGGCTGAAGGCAAAGTGGGCGGTCCGATCAAGGTGACGGGCTTCGTGCGCTTTGCGCTCGGTGAAGGTATCGACAGGCCGACCGACGATTTCGGCGGCGAAGTCGCCGCGCTCGCCGGTACGCATTAGAGCCTCCGATGGACAAACCGAACTACCGGCGGGTGATCGTCAAGCTGTCCGGCGAGGCGCTCAGCGGCCCGGAGAAGTTCGGGATTCATCAGCCGACCATCGATCGCTTCGCGGCTGATTTGGTCTCCGCCCACAAGCTCGGCATCGCGCTCGGGGTCGTGGTCGGCGGCGGCAATGTGCTGCGCGGGGCGCAGATTTCCGAAGACGGCCTGTCACGGCCCACGGCCGACGCCATGGGCATGTTGGCGACCGTGATGAATGCGCTGGTTCTGGTCGCCGCGATCGAGCGCGCCGGTGTCGAAGCGCGTGCCATGTCGGCTTTGATCATGCCGCAGGTCTGCGAGACCTACGAACGACAGAGCGCGCTGCGGCATCTCGAGGCCGAGCGCATCATCGTCTTCGCCGGTGGCACCGGCAATCCGTTCTTTACCACCGACACGACCGCGGTCCTGCGCGCCGCCGAGATGGAGTGCAACGCCGTCCTCAAGGCGACCGATGTCGACGGCGTCTATACGGCCGACCCCAAGAAGGATTCGGCGGCTACCCGCTACGAGCGTCTCGGCCACCAGGAGGCGCTCGACCGGCGGCTCAAGATCATGGATGCGACGGCTTTCGCGCTTGCCCAGGAAAACCGGATGCCTATCATCGTGTTTTCGATCCGGGAGCCGCGTGCGATCGAGAACGTCTTGTGCGGAAAAGGGCATTTCACCACGGTCGGTTAGACGACGCGCGATCGGCTCATGCGATCGACCGGTTTTCCAAGTAGAATAGCGTTGGATTTGGGGCTCCCGTGAGAGTTCTTGGAGAGGTACGAGAGGACCGCCGGGGAAGCTGCCGAGAGACTGCCAAGAGACTCCCAAGAGACCGCTAGGAGAGCGCAACATGGCAAGTGCCGCATTCGACATGAACGATCTCAAGCGCCGCATGCAGGGCGCGCTTGGCTCGCTCAAGCACGAGCTTTCGGGCCTGCGCACCGGGCGGGCTTCGACCGCTTTGCTCGACAGCATTCAGGTCGACGCTTACGGCAACCACATGCCGCTCAATCAGCTTGCCACGATCAGTGTGCCCGAGCCGCGTCTGCTCAACGTTCAGGTCTGGGATCATTCGATGGTGCACGCGGTCGAGAAGGCAATCTCGGCCGCCAATTTGGGACTAAGTCCGTCGACCGAAGGACAAAATGTACGCTTGCGCATCCCTGAACTGAACGAAGAGCGCCGGCGTGAGCTCGCCAAGGTCGCGCACAAATATGCCGAGGGTGCGCGCGTTGCGGTGCGCCACGTCCGTCGCGACGGTCTCGATCTGCTCAAGAAGATGGAAAAAGACCATCAGATGAGCGAGGACGAACACAAACACCAAGCCGGCGAAGTGCAAAAGGTGACCGACGCGACCATCGCCGAGGTCGAGAAAATGCTGGCCGGCAAGGAAAAGGAGATCATGACGGTTTGAGTGACGCAGTCTCGATAACCGAGGCGACGCAGCCGCGCACCGCGACCGACAGCGGTTTTGACGTGCCGCGGCATGTCGCCATCATCATGGACGGCAATGGACGCTGGGCCGCGGCGCGCGGCCTGCCGCGGGTGGAGGGCCACCGGCGCGGCGTCGAGGCATTGCGCAAGACCGTGCGCGCGGCCGGCGAACTCGGCATCGCCGTGCTGACGATTTTCGCTTTCAGCTCGGAGAACTGGTCGCGGCCGCAATCGGAGATCGGCGACCTGCTGTCGCTGCTGCGTCGTTTCATCCGCAACGATCTCGCCGAATTGCACAAGAGCAACGTCCGCGTCCGCGTCATCGGCGAGCGCGAGGATCTGGCCAAAGACATCCGCGGTCTGCTCGAAGAAGCCGAAGATCTGACGCGGCACAATGAAGGGCTCCTTCTCGTTGTCGCCTTCAATTACGGCGCACGGCAGGAGATCGCGCGCGCGGCGCGCCGTCTCGCGATGGAAGTTGCACAGGGGCGGCTCGCGGCCAGCGACATCACGCCCGAGCTACTGACCCGTCATCTCGATGCGCCGGACGTACCGGATCCCGATGTCATTATCCGCACCAGCGGCGAGCAACGGCTGTCGAACTTTTTGCTCTGGCAATCCGCGTATAGCGAGCTCGTTTTCGTACCGGTCAATTGGCCCGACTTCGACCGTAGCGTCCTCGAGACCGCAATTGCGGAATTCCGCCGGCGTGAGCGCCGTTTCGGCGGATTGATTGCTCAGACCGCCTCGTGACGACAGCAAACAATCAGGACCGCGGCGACGGCGGAACTGTCGCGCCGGAAGGCGCTGGACGGAATTTCAAGCGCCGCGCCGTCTCGGCCCTGGTGCTGGCGCCGGCGGCGATCGCGGCGGCCTATCTGGGCGGCTGGGTTTTCATCGTCGTCTGCGCGCTCGCGGCTGGCTGTGTGCTCTGGGAATGGACCCAGCTCGTGGCGCGCGGGGCAGAGCCGCGTATCCTCGCGCCCGGGCTCGCGGCGCTCGCGGCTGCCGCCGCGCTCGCCGGTACGAGCGCGGCCGCTGCGGCAATCTGCGCGATCGCCATCGGCACCATTCTCGCCGGCGTGATGGTCGCTATCTGGCCGCGCCGCGAAATGCCGCAAGTTTCGCCGGCGTGGGGCGCGGGCGGGGTGATCTATGCCGGCATCGTTTTGGTCTGTCCTGCACTGTTGCGCGGCGATCCGGACTACGGTCTGCAGGCGCTGCTTTTCCTCTTCGCCGTCGTCTGGGCCACCGACATTTTTGCCTATCTGGTCGGCCGCTCGATCGGTGGTCCGTTGCTCTGGCCGCGTCTGAGCCCGAACAAGACTTGGTCCGGAGCGATTGGCGGCTTCCTCGGGGGGGTTGCCGCAGGGATTGCGGTCGCCTATGCGAGCGGGGGTACCCGGGGTGCGGTCGCAGGAGCTCTGGCATTGGCGCTTTCGCTGGTCGCGCAAGGCGGCGACCTGTTCGAAGTCAGCCATCAAGCGGCGATTTGGCGTTAAAGACGCGGGTCACCTCATTCCGGGGCACGGCGGCGTCATGGACCGGCTTGACGGATTTCTGGTCGCAGCGTTTGCGGCCGTCTTGATCGGCATTTTGCGCCAAGGCGTGGCTGCTCCAGCCCGCGGCCTGTTGGCGTGGTAGGATTTGATCGATGACTCCGATGAAGCAGAAACGGCCCATGGCGAAAGTTGCGCGCGTGCCGCAGACTGACGTGGCGCCGAAAACCATATCGATCCTCGGCGCCACCGGCTCGATCGGTTCGAGCACGGCGGATCTGCTGCGCCGCGATCTCGCGAGCTATGCGGTCGAGGCCGTCACGGCCAATCGCGACGCAGCGGCCTTGGCGCAATTGGCGCGGGAACTCGGCGCGCGCTTTGCCGCTGTCGCCGACAAGAACGCCTATGCCGAGCTTAAATCCGCGTTGTCGGGCTCGGGCATCGAAGCCGCAGCCGGGCCGGAAGCCTTGGTCGAAGCCGCGCAGCGGCCGGCTGAATGGGTCATGGCCGCAATCACCGGCGCGGCAAGCCTCGCGCCGACGCTTGCCGCCGCCGAGCGCGGTGCCGCCGTCGCTCTCGCCAACAAGGAATGCCTGGTTTGCGCTGGCGCCCTGTTCATGCGCCGCGCGGCTGCGGCGGGCGCCAATGTGCTGCCGGTCGATTCCGAGCACAATGCGATCTTCCAGGCGCTCGGCTCCGGCCGGCGCGAAGATGTCCGCCGCATCATACTCACGGCGTCCGGCGGCCCGTTCCGCACTTTTACGGTCGAGCAGATCCGCAGCGTCACCCTGGAGCAGGCGCTCAAGCACCCGATCTGGTCGATGGGACCGAAGATCACCATCGATTCCGCAACCCTGATGAACAAGGGGCTTGAGCTTATCGAAGCGCACCACTTGTTCGCGCTGGCGCCCGAAGAACTCGATGTCGTGGTCCATCCGCAGTCGATCATTCACGGCCTGGTTGAATTCCGCGACGGCTCGGTGATTGCGCAGCTCGGCTCGCCGGATATGCGAATCCCGATTTCGCACTGTCTTGCGTGGCCGGTGCGAATGGAAACGCCCGCGGCGCGGCTCAATCTGGCCCAGGTTTCGACACTGTCTTTCGAAGAGCCAGATATGGTGCGATTCCCGGCACTTGCGCTGGCGCGCCAGGCGCTTGCAACCGGAGGCGCAGCGCCGACTATTCTCAACGCCGCAAACGAGGTTGCTGTGCGCGAATTTGTCGAGAAACGTCTAGGGTTTAGCGGCATTCCCGCCCTGGTCGAGAGAACTCTCGATGCCATGGAGCGGCGCGGCGGAACCAAGGAGCCGCAGACGGTGGAAGAGGCGCTCGCCGTTGACCATAATGCCAGAAGAATAGCGACCGACCTCTTGCCCGAAATTGCCGCAATGGCATCCTAGCGTTAAGGATCGGGGAACGCGGCAGAGCGGGGGCGTAGAAACATCGTATGGGGTCGTATTTGCTGTCGCATTTGCATGCGCTGGGGAGCGGCGTTGTCGGCTACCTCATTCCTTTTATCTTCGTGCTCAGCATCGTCGTGTTCTTTCACGAGTTCGGGCACTTCATTGTCGCGCGGCTGTGCCGCGTGCGCGTTCTGGTGTTTTCTATCGGCTTCGGCCCCGAGCTCGTCGGCTTCAACGACCGGCACGGCACGCGCTGGAAGATTTCAGCCATTCCGCTCGGCGGCTATGTGAAATTCTTCGGCGACGAAAATGCCGCGAGCGTTCCGGAGACGCAGCGGCTCGAGTCGATGAACGACGGCGAACGTGCCGAGAGCTTCTTCTTCCAACCCGTACGCAAGCGCGCGGCCATCGTGGTCGCCGGACCGGTGGCTAATTTCATCCTGGCTATCGTCATTTTCGCCGCGATCTTCATGATCTACGGCAAGCAATCGATGAGCGCGCGCGTCGACTCGGTGCAGGCCGACAGCGCCGCCGCCACCGCCGGATTCCAGACCGGCGACGTGGTCTTGGCGATCAACGGCAAGCCGGTCGACGACTTCGCCGACATGCAGCGCGTCGTCAGCGAGAGCGCCGGCGACAAGCTCGATATCAAGGTTGACCGCAAGGGCACGCAGCTTGTGCTCCAGGCGACGCCGGCCTTGAAAGAGATCAAAGACAATTTCGGCAATGTCCACCGCATCGGCATTCTCGGCATCAGCCGCTCGATGGACGCGGACGATATGAAGTTCCAGCCGGTGTCGCCGCCGCAGGCCGTCGTAATGGGCGTGCAGGAGACCTGGTTCATCGTCGATCGTACGCTGAGCTATATCGGCGGCGTCGTTGTCGGTCGCGAGTCGGCCGACCAGCTCGGCGGCCCTGCCCGGATCGCTCAGATTTCGGGTCAGGTAGCGAAGATCGGCTTCGTCGCTCTGATCCATCTTGTCGGCGTGCTCTCGGTATCGATCGGGCTTCTCAACCTGTTCCCGATTCCGCTGCTCGACGGCGGTCATCTTTTGTTCTATTCGATCGAAGCCATGCGAGGCCGGCCGCTCTCGGAACGGGCGCAGGAGGTCGGGTTTCGCATCGGTCTCGCGATCGTCGTCATGTTGATGATATTTGCAACTTTCAATGACATCGTTCACCTGACGACGTCCTGAGGACCGGCGCGCGGCAACGTGCGGCGATCCTGAAGGACGTCAATTGGGCTATGTCGGATCGGGCTGCCAGCGGGGTGGCGGTAACCTTACGGGGATGGTAGAAGCTCATGGAATGTCGAAAGAAATTCGAGATTGAGCAAGGCGCACTGAGGGAGATACTGCAGTAACTCGCCACTGGGGGCGGCCACGAGGGTGAAGGGCGCGTTGCGCATGGGGATTTGTGTGAGGGTAAAACGAGGGCTTGTCGTGGCCGGCTTGCTCCTCGGAATGGGGCTTGTTGGCTCGTTGCCAATGGCTGCATTGTCAGGCGCCGCGTTGGCGGCCCCCGCGGGCGTTGGCATATCGCCCAGCGCTATCGTCGTCGAAGGCAACCGCCGCGTCGAAGCCGATACCGTCCGCTCGTATTTCAAGCCCGGCCCCAACGGCACGCTCGATGCCAACAGCATCGACGCCGCGCTGAAAGCCCTCTACGCCACCGGCCTGTTTCAAGACGTCCACATCTCTCAATCGGGCGGTAAACTGATCGTCACTGTCGTCGAAGGACAAATCATCAACCGCGTTGCCTATGAGGGCAATCACCGGATGAAGGACGAGCAGCTCAGCGAGGAGATCCAGTCTAAGGAGCGCAGCACGCTGTCCAAATCGACAGTGCAGGCGGACGTCCAGCGCATCATCGAGATTTATCAGCGCAACGGCCGCTTCGACGTGTCGGTGGTGCCCAAACTCATCGAGCGTCCGAACAATCGCGTCGATCTGGTCTTCGAGATCAACGAAGGCGAGAAAACCGGCATCAAGCACATCGTCTTTGTCGGCGACAAAGCCTATTCGGATTGGCGCCTCAAAGACGTGATTAAGACCGCGGAATCTAATTTCCTAAGCTTCCTGCAGACGACGGACGTCTATGATGCCGACCGCATCGAGGCCGATCGCGACCTGATTCGGCGCTTCTATCTCAAGCACGGCTATGCCGACGTTCAGGTCGTATCGGCGACCGGCGTCTACGATCCAGGGCAAAAAGGCTTCACCGTCACTTTTACGATCGAAGAGGGGCCGCTCTACCATTTCGGCGCCGTGGATATTCAGTCGAATGTGCGCGCCGTCGATGCGGCGTCATTGCGGACTTACTTGTTGATGTCGAGCGGGCAGGTCTATAACGGCGAGGCGATCGAAAAAACGGTCGAGGCGATTACCATCGAACTGGCCCGGCGCGGTTATCCGTTCGGCACGGTGCGCCCCCGCGGCGACCGCAATCCGCAAAGTAAAACCATCGGCGTCGTTTTTGTCGTTGACGAGGGCCAGCGCGCCTATATCGAACGCATCAATATCCGCGGCAACTATCGAACCCGCGACTATGTGATCCGGCGCGAATTCGATGTCGGCGAGGGTGATCCCTACAACCGGGCACTGGTCGACCGCGCCGAGCGGCGCATCAAAAATCTGAACTTCTTCAAGTCGGTGAAAATCACCAACGAGCCGGGCTCGGCGCCCGATCGCGTGGTGATCAATGTCGATGTCGAGGAAAACTCAACCGGCGACTTTTCCGTCATGGGCGGCTATTCGACGTCCGACGGCTGGCTCGGCGAGGTCTCGGTGCAGGAGCGCAACTTGCTCGGCACCGGCCGGTTCGCGCGCGCCGCCGTGACCTACGGCCAATATACCAAAGGCATCGAGCTCGACTATGCCGAGCCCTATTTCCTCGATTATCGCGCGAGTCTCGGTGTCGACCTCTTCGCCAAGCAGACACTGTCGAACACCTACATATCCTACGGCACCGAATCCTTCGGCGGCGTCCTCAAATGGGGCCTGCCGTTGCGCGAGGATCTCGCCATTCAGTTGCGCTATTCGGCCTATGTGCAAGATATTCAACTGCCTAGCACATTGGATAACTGCAACAACATCAATCCGGACTTCGCGAATACTTTCCCAACGCTAGCAGCGCTCGGTTCGACGCCTGACGCAGGTTCGGCCTATCCAGGCACCAATGGCCCAAGCGGGAACAGTTATACAAATAATACGATCAATGGCCAGCAGACGAACTGCCTTGCGGACGGCGAAGCGTCGCTGCCGGTGCGCGCTGAGCTTGCCGCCGGCCAGACTTTCACGTCAGCGCCCGGCTATGGCATCGTTTACAATTCGCTCGACAACAACAAGAACCCGACCAACGGCGTCTATTTCAATTTCGCTCAGGACTTTGCCGGCGCTGGCGGCGATACCGCCTACATGAAGTCGACCGTCGACTTCCGCACCTATTACGAGGTGGCGTCCGACCTCGTCGCCATCGTGCATCTGCAAGGTGGCACAATGCGAGGCTTTAACGATTGTCCGTCGAATTCTGTTTGTGCCGGGGGTAATAGCGGCTACGTGCGCATGCTCGACGACTTCAAGATGGGCCCAAATCTCGTGCGCGGCTTCCAGCCGGCGGGTCTGGGTCCGCGCGACATCACATTCGACACGACCAACGACAATATCGGCGGCACCAATTTCTGGGGCGCCAGCCTCGAATTTCAATATCCATTCTACTTCTTGCCGAAGGATTCCGGATTCCGCGGCGCCGTCTTTGCTGATGCTGGATCGGTCTGGGGTTACCGGGGCGAGACGCAATATCTTCCCACCGGAGAAGTCAACGGAACGATTACGACCAACGGCACTGGTCCGGGCAGCCCTTTCGCCTGCCAGTGCGGCATGGCCTACAACGACAGTACGCTTATTCGCTCCTCCGTGGGCGCCAGCCTGATCTGGGATTCACCGTTCGGGCCGCTGCGCTTCGACTTCGCCTACCCGATCACCAAAGGTGCGTATGACCGCACGCAATGGTTCGCCTTCGGCGGCGGCGCCAAATTCTGACGGCTTATTGCGCATGACTTTTACGGAAGACCGGGCCCCGCCTTTCCGGATCGCGCTCTGAGCTTTGCTACGGACGGCTGGATGCCCAACTCTGTCAGACCCAATTGCGAGTTGACCACCGGCGAAATCGCCGCGTTGACGCGCGCCAAATTGCGCGAGGGCGACTCCGCCGATCGCCACATCAGGAACGTTGCGCCGCTCGATACCGCTGGGCCTTCCGACTTAAGTTTCCTGGACAATTCCAAATATCTCGGCGATGCCGCGACAACGCGCGCCGGCGCCTGTTTGGTCGGGCCGCGCTTTGCCGCTGCGCTACCGCCGGGCATTGCCATTCTTGAGACCGCGCATCCTTATCCGGCCTTCGTTGCCGTGACGCGCAGACTGTTTCCCGACATGCTGCGCCCGTCATCGCTGTTCGGCACCGAAGGCCGCGCCCCGGGCGCCCAGGTGCATCCGACTGCCCGCCTCGAATCCGGCGTGACGATCGATCCGTTTGCCGTCGTCGGGCCGCGCGCCGAGATCGGGGCGCGGACGCTGATCGGGCCGGGCGTGGCCATCGGCCCCGACGTGCGCATCGGGCGCAACTGCGCGGTCGGCGCCAATGCATCCGTTTTGTGTGCGTTGGTTGGCGACCGGGTGATCATTCATCCCGGCGCCCGTATCGGCCAAGACGGCTTCGGCTATCTTCCCAATTCGAGGGGGCATCAAAAAATTCCACAAACCCGGCGCGTCATCATTCAAGACGACGTCGAGATCGGCGCCAATACAACGATCGACCGCGGCGCGACCCGCGATACCGTCATCGGCGAGGGCACCAAGATCGACAATCTGGTCCAGATCGGACACAACTGCGCGATAGGTCGACATTGCCTGATCGTCTCCCAGGTCGGAATATCGGGCAGTGTGACGGTGGGAGATTTTGTCATGATGGCCGGGCAGGCGGGCGTCGCCGATCACATTACGATCGGTGCAGGCGCGATTGTCGGCGGGCGGGCCGGCGTCATGTCGAACGTGCCCCCCGGCGCCCGCTGGATCGGCTATCCGGCAGAACCCGCCATCGAATGGAAGCGCGGCGTTGCCACGTTGCGCAACTTGGTCCGGCGCCGCCGCAAATCCGAAAGGGCGGACGAATGACCGGAGAGACCGTCGAAGCCGCTGACATCCGCGAGATCTTAAAGCTTTTGCCGCACCGCTATCCGTTTGTAATGATCGATCGTATCGTCGACATCAAAGGCGAGGACCACGGCATCGGCATCAAGAACATCACATTCAACGAGCCGCAATTCCTCGGTCATTTTCCCGACAATCCGGTGATGCCCGGCGTGTTGCTGATCGAGGGTATGGCGCAGACCGCGGGCGTCTTGTGCCTGCGGCAGATGGACGAGGCGACGCGCAAGAACGCGATCTTTTATTTCCTCACTATCGACAAGGCCAAATTCCGCAAGCCCGCGGTGCCGGGTGACATCGTCGAGTATCACGTCAACAAGACCGCCCATCGCCGCAACATGTGGTGGTACCGCGCGGAGGCGAAAGTCGGCGGTGCGCTCATCGCCGAAGCCGAAGTTGGCGCCGTCATTACCGAGGCATGAATGGCCATTGATCCGACCGCGCGCGTCGCCGCTGGCGCGCGCATTGACGCCAGTGTTGAGATCGGGCCGTATTGCATCGTCGGGCCGCAGGTCGAGCTGCAGCGGGGCGTGCGCTTGCTCAGTCACGTCAATATCACCGGCGTGACAACGATCGGCGAAGAGACGGTGGTTTATCCGTTCTCCTCGCTGGGCACGCCGCCGCAATCGGTACGCTATCGCGGCGGGCCGACCAAGCTCGTCATCGGTGAGCGCTGCGAGCTGCGCGAAGGCGTGACCATGAATACCGGGACCGAAGACGGTGGCGGCATGACCCGCGTCGGCGAGCGTTGCTCGTTCATGGTCGGCAGCCATGTCGGCCACGACTGCCTGGTCGGCAACAATGTGACGCTCGCCAACAACACCGTGCTCGGCGGCCATGTCGAAGTCGGCGATTTCACTTTTCTCGGCGGTCATGTCGCCATTCATCAATTCGTCCGCATCGGCGAGGGCGTGATGATGGCGGGCATGTCGGCGGCGCGCGACGATATTATTCCGTTCGGTTTTGCGCTCGGCCAGACCGGTGCATTGGTCGGATTGAATATCGTTGGCTTGCGCCGGCGCGGCGTCACCAAGGCCGAGATGCACCGCATCCGCCGCGCCTATCGGTCGCTGTTCTTTATCGAAGGCCGCATTGCCGACCGGATCGAGGCGGTGGCGCAGGAATTCGCCGACGACCCGGTCGTCAGCAAGATGATTGCGTTCATTCGCGCCGGCGGCAAACGGCCGCTGATGCGGCCGCGGGCAAGACGCGGTGCTGACATCCCATCCGATGACGCCGACGCGGGATAGATTGAAGTGAACTTCGAGTGAGCTCCGCCATGGCCGATGTGCAGTCTCCCGACAATTCACTGGCAATCATCTGCGGTGGCGGCAGTTTTCCGGCCGCCGTCGCCGACGCCGTGGCGCGGCGCGGCCGCCGGCCGGTGATGTTCGGCATTAAGGGCTGGGCCGATGCCACCGTGATCGAGCGCTATGCGCATCATTGGATAGCCATCGGTCAGGCCGGCCGATTTTTCCGCTTGGCGCGCACTGAGCATTGCCGTGATGTGCTGTTCATCGGCACGGTGTTGCGGCCGCCGCTCTCGGCGCTGCGGCTTGATTGGCAGACGATCAAACTGATGCCGCGCGTCATGCGCTTCTTCCGCGGCGGCGACGACAAGCTTTTGTCGGGTGTGGCCGGCGTTGCCGAGACCGGCGGTTTGCGCGTTGTCGGCGTAAAGGATGTCGCACCGGAGATTTTTGTTCCGCAAGGTGTGCTTGGCCGCCACGCGCCGATCGAGCGCGACAGAGCCGATATCGCGCGCGCCCTGACGGTGATTGGCGCGCTCGGGCCGTTCGATGTCGGACAAGCGGCGATCGTCGCCAACAATAACGTACTTGCGGTCGAAGCCGCCGAGGGCACCGACAATATGCTCATGCGCATTGCCGAGTTGCGCAAGCTCGGACGCGTGACGTCGCCGCTCGGCGCGGGCGTTCTGGTCAAGGCGCCAAAGTCCGGTCAGGACCGGCGGTTCGATCTGCCCTCGATCGGTCCGCGCACGATCGAGAATATCGCGCGCGCCGGTCTCGCCGGTCTCGCTGTTACCGCGGGCTCGACGATGATCGCGGAGCCCGATCAAGCCATCGCCGCGGCCGACCGCGCCGGGATTTTTCTCGTCGGCGTATCCGAGGATGCGCGTGAGGAAAGGGCCCGATGACCCACGCGTCGCGGCCGCTGTCGATCCACATCATCGCCGGAGAGGAGTCGGGCGACGCGCTTGGTGCGGCATTGGCGCAGGCGCTCAGGGAGCAGACGGCGGGCGCGATTAAGCTGGCGGGCGTCGGCGGCCGCGCCATGGCGGCCCAGGGAATTACGAGCCCTTTTCCGATCGACGACCTTGCCATCGTCGGCCTCACCGCCATTCCGCAAAAGCTGCCGGCAATCTTCCGCCACATCCGCGAAGCGACGGCTCAGGTGATCGCGGCGCGCCCCGACGCGCTGGTCATTGTCGATAGCCCTGATTTCACTCACCGCGTGGCGCGGCGGGTCCGCCAAACCGTCCCGTCGATCCCGATTCTCGACTACGTCTCGCCGTCCGTTTGGGCGTGGCGGCCCGGCCGCGCCCGCGCCATGCGCGCCTATGTCGACCGCGTCCTGGCGATCCTGCCGTTCGAGCCGGCGGCCTACGTACGGCTCAAGGGCCCGCCGTGCGTGTATGTCGGCCATCCGCTGATTGAGCGGCTGGCGGAATTGCGACCGAACGCACAGGAGGCGGCGCGGCGGCAGAGCGGCCCGCCCATCGTGCTCGCCTTGCCGGGCAGCCGATCGACCGAGATCAGGCGCCATATCGACATTTTCGGCGCCGCGCTCGACGCCGTAGCCGCGCGCACAGGCGCAATCGAAGTGGTGCTGCCCACCGTGCCGCATCTCGTTGCGCGGGTGCGCGAGGCGGTGGCCGGCTGGGCGGTCGCGCCGCGCATCGTGGTCGAGCCGGCTGAGAAATGGGCCGCCTTCCGTTCCGCGCGAGCGGCACTCGCGGCCTCCGGGACGGTCACGCTTGAACTGGCGCTGTCCGGCGTGCCGACGGTCGCCGCCTATCGCCTGCACCTCATCGAAGCGATCATTGCCCGGATGATCCGCATCCAGTCGCGCCTGCAGAGCGTGATCCTCGCCAATCTCGTGCTCGGCGAAAATGCGGTTCCGGAACTGCTCCAGGAGGAATGCACCCCGGAGCGGTTGGTTGAGGCGCTCGTTCCGCTATTGTCCGACAGCCCGGACCGAGCGCGTCAAATCAAGGCCTTCGCCCGGCTTGACCAGATCATGGACATTGGCGGCGCGGCGCCAAGCGCCAAGGCTGCGTCTATCGTCCTTGAAGTCGCCCGTACAGCGGCTTCGGATTTGCCGCAGGGCAGGCCCCCGCAGGCCCGCCAGGGCATGCTGGCCGGTCCAGATGGAAGAGGCGATATGGCCCGCCAGTGTTAACGACGCCGCCGGCCCGGCTCTACCCATGGAGCAACCATCCTGCTAAGCCGCACCCATCCCACCCAGTCCAAACCGTAACCCCAAAGCTTTCCGCGTGAGCAAAACAAAAAGAACGGCCCGCAAGGCCCCGATCCGGGCCGCCATTACCGGGGTGTTCGGTTATGTGCCGCCCGACGTGCTGACTAACGCCGAGCTGGCGCAGATGGTCGATACCAGCGACGAATGGATCACCGAGCGCACCGGCATCAAGGAACGGCACATCCTCAAGGGTAAGGGGCTCGGCACTTCGCATATGGGCGCCGAAGCGGTCAAAGGCCTGCTGGCCAAGACGGCAACCGCGGCCAAGGACGTCGAGCTTCTGATCTGCGCCACCACGACGCCGGATTTCGTGTTCCCCTCGAGCGCCAATCTGATCTGCGACATGTGCGGCATCCGCTCGATCGGCAGTTTTGACGTTCAGGCCGCTTGCTCCGGATTCCTTTATGCGCTGACCATCGCCTCCCAGTTCATCGAGACCGGCAAATACAAGAAAATCATAGTGGTCGGCGCCGACAAGATGTCGGCCATCATCGACTATACCAATCGCGCGACTTGCGTTCTGTTCGGCGATGCCGCCGGCGCGGTTCTGGTCGAGCCGAGCCGGAAATTCGGCATCATCGATACGCTGATATGCTCCGATGGCGCCGGCATGCCGCATTTGCATCAAAAGGCCGGCGGCAGCCGCATGCCACCGACTGCCGAAACCGTCGCCAAGCGCTTGCACTACGTCCACCAGGAGGGGGCCGCGGTCTACAAATTCGCCGTCGCGCGCATGGCCGAAGTTGCGACCAATCTGATGAAGCGTAATCGGCTCACCAGCGACAAAATCGATTGGCTGGTGCCGCACCAGGCCAATCTGCGCATTATCGAGGCGACGGCAGAACGCATGAAGCTTCCGGCGTCGCGGGTCATGATTACGATTCACAAATACGGCAACACCACCGCGGCAACGATCCCGCTATGCCTCTGGGACTATGAGGACAGGCTCAAGGCCGGCGACCGGCTGATCCTGGCCGCCTTCGGCGGTGGCTTTACCTGGGCGGGCGCCTATCTGACTTGGGCCTACTGACTTGGGCCTACTAGGGCGGGCTTCCAACGCGCGCCGAAGAATATCGGCGCAACACGCGCCGCGAGTCGATGCGCGGCAAGTCGATGTGCTGCAGCTACGGTTTCACCCGATCCATCGTGTAGCAGGCGGCGACGATCGAATGGCTCGGGCTTGTGCCGTTCTGGGTGTAGCACTTCTCGATCCGGTCGGGCGAAACCAGCGTGATGTGGAAATAGCCGTCCACGTCGGCTCCCAAGATTGTTTTGTTGTCGCTCGCGATGGCCCAGCCGAATGGCTCTTCGGTATCGGCGACCGATGACGAAGAGCGGCCCCAAACCAGCCGTCCGTCCTGCCCATCGACGACGTATTTGGCCTCAATTTCGTGGACCCGCGGCGGATCATTGGCGGTTTGTGCGCCGGGGTGGTGGGCATTGTTGCCGAAGACGATGGCGTTGCCCTTTCCCGTCCATGTGCCCTTGAGATCTGGAATTGCGTCCTGTGCATAAGCGCACGTTGATGCGGCGCCAAACAGCATCAATGCCAAAACGAGACGTCTCATTGCGTCCTCCCGATCTGGCCATGGCCCAAATCAAGCCTTGGCCGCGTTTCAGCAGCGACCATCGAATGACTTAAGCGGCGTCCGCCGGTTCCGTTCCCGACCCCGTTATGCGGCGGCAAAAATAAAAACGGCCGGGCGTAGTTTGCCCGGCCGTGATCCGTGACCAGACGCGTTTTCCGCGTCCGGATGATCTACTTCCGCTTCGACATCGGCATATAGTCGCGTTGCGGCGAACCGGTATAGAGCTGGCGCGGGCGGCCTAGCTTCTGGTGCGGATCCTCGATCATTTCCTTCCACTGCGCGATCCAGCCGACGGTGCGCGCCAGCGCGAACAGCACGGTGAACATCGTGTTGGGGAAGCCCATCGCGCGGAGCGTAATGCCGGAATAGAAGTCGACATTCGGATAGAGCTTCTTTGAGATAAAGTATTCGTCGTGCAGCGCGATTTTCTCGAGCTCCATGGCGACGTCGAGGAGCGGGTCCTTGATGCCGAGCTCGTTCAAGACCTCGTAACAGGTCTTCTGCATGATCTTCGCGCGCGGATCGTAATTCTTGTAGACCCGGTGACCGAAGCCCATCAGGCGGAATGAATCCTTCGGATCTTTCGAGCGTTTGATGAATTCCGGGATGCGATCGACACTGCCGATCTCGGCGAGCATTTTCAGCGCCGCTTCGTTGGCGCCGCCATGCGCGGGACCCCACAGGCAGGCAATGCCGGCGGCGATGCAGGCGAAAGGGTTGGCGCCGGTCGAACCGGCCAAACGCACCGTCGAGGTCGAGGCGTTCTGCTCATGGTCGGCGTGCAGGGTGAAGATGCGATCCATGGCGCGGGCCAACACGGGATTGGCCTTATATTCCTCGCACGGCACCGCAAAGCACATGCGCAGGAAGTTCGAGGCATAATCGAGCTTGTTGTCGGGATAAACGAACGGCTGGCCGATCGAATATTTGTAGGCCATCGCCGCCAGCGTCGGCATTTTGGCGATCATGCGGATGGAGGCAATCATCCGCTGCGTCGGATCGGTGATGTCGGTGGAGTCGTGATAGAACGCGGACAGCGCGCCGACCGAGCCGACCATCACCGCCATCGGATGGGCGTCGCGGCGGAAGCCCTGGAAGAAGCGGCTCATCTGCTCGTGCACCATGGTGTGGTGCACCACGCGGTCGACGAAATCGGCCTTTTGCGACGCGGTCGGCAGTTCGCCGTAGAGCAGGAGATAGCAGGTTTCTAAGAAGTCGCCGTGTTCGGCAAGATCGGCGATCGGATACCCACGGTAGAGCAGGATGCCCTCGTCGCCGTCGATATAGGTGATCTTGGATTCACAGCTCCCGGTCGACGTGAAACCCGGGTCGTAGGTGAAGATACCGGCCTCGGCATAGAGCTTGCTGACATCGAGAACCTCGGGACCGATCGTTCCCTCGTAAATCGGAAACGAATAGTTTTTGTCGCCGAGTTTCAGCGTGCCGGTTTTGATGTTGGCGCCGGTCTTCGCGTCCATGATCGTACCTCGATGTTAGGCAACGGGATCAACACGCCGCATGTGGCCGGGATGGCCCATCTGGTGGGGGCGGCAAGCCTAACCCGCCACGATTGGCGTAGCGCAACCTCGTTTGCACTGCAAGATAATAGCCGGTGAACAGGCTTGCTATGGTTTGCAACACGGCAATGATTTTCAGCCGTAGCGGGGCTAGCTGGCGCTCCGCTGCGGCGCGTTGGTTTGGTTGGTCTGGTCCGCAAGACGTGCCAGGCTTTCTACCTTGCCGAGCACGGCGAGCACCTCGAAAATGCCGGGCGAGGTGGTGCGGCCGGTTAGCGCTGCGCGCAGCGGCTGGGCGACCGCGCCAAGCTTGGTGCCGCGCTGCTCGGCAAAGGTCCGAACCGCCTGTTCGGTTCCTTCCGGGGTCCAGGGTTCGACCCGCGCCAGATCTGCTGCCGCCCCGCACAACAGGTTGCGGGCTTCGGGCGTCAGCAGCGCCTTGGCTTTGTCATCCAGCACTAGTGGCCGGTCCGACAAAAGAAAACCAGCGCTATCAATAAGATCAAGCAACGTCTTTGCGCGTTCCTTGAGGCTGCCCATGGCCGCCAGCAGCTGCCGACGCACCGTCGGCGTCAGCCTGGGAGCGAGTTCCGCGCCTCCGGCCACATGGGGCAACAGATCCTCGATTGCGGCAAGAAGGTCGGCGTCGGAGCTTTGCCGGATGTAGTGCCCGTTGAGGTTTTCGAGCTTGGCGAAGTCGAAGCGGGCCGGCGAGCGGCCGATCTGCGGCAGATCGAATGACGCGATCATTTCCGCCGTCGAGAAGATTTCCTGATCGCCGTGGCTCCAGCCAAGCCGGACGAGATAGTTGCGCAGCGCCACTGGCAAATAGCCCATGGCGCGATAGGCATCGACGCCGAGCGCGCCATGGCGCTTGGAGAGCTTCGATCCATCCGGACCGTGGATCAGCGGAATGTGCGCCATGATCGGCACCGCCCAACCGAGCGCGTCGTAAATCTGCTTCTGCCGCGCCGCATTGGTCAGGTGATCGTCGCCGCGGATGACATGGGTCACGCCCATATCGTGATCGTCGACGACAACGGCGAGCATGTAGGTCGGCGTGCCGTCGGAGCGGAGCAGGACAAGGTCGTCGAGATTTTCGTTCTGCCAGACGACGCGGCCCTGCACCTGGTCTTCGATCACGGTCTCGCCGGTAAGCGGCGCCTTGAGCCGGATCGTCGGCTTGAGGTCGGCCGGCGCCTCGCTGGGATCGCGGTCGCGCCAGCGTCCATCATAGAGCCTAGCGCGGCCTTCGCGCCGGGCCGCTTCCCGCATCTGGGTCAGCTCGTCCTGGGTCGCGTAGCAATAATAGGCGTGGCCGGCGGCAAGCAGACCCTCGGCGACTTCGCGGTGCCGCGCGGCGCGCGAGAACTGATAGACAACCTCGCCATCCCAATCGATGCCGAGCCATTTGAGCCCGTCGAGAATTGCGTCGATGGCGGCTTGTGTCGACCGTCCCCGGTCGGTGTCTTCGATCCGCAGCAACATTTTGCCGCCGCGGCCGCGTGCGTAGAGCCAATTGAACAGCGCAGTGCGGGCGCCGCCGATATGTAGAAAGCCCGTCGGCGAGGGGGCAAAGCGGGTAACCACGCTCATGTCAGGCCGTAGATCCCGTCATTGATGTCAAACCTGTCGTTGCAAGACGTCATGATCAGCACTTTGGCAGCTTTGCGGCCGCAACCGAGGCCGATACAGCCTCTTGGACGCCGCTCGGACACCTCTTGGATTTGCGTTCGTTTAGCACAAATAACTACCAAAGGATCAAAACTCCCGCGCAATTTCCAGCCTTTCCGAAGCCGCGGACTTGACCCGGCTTCCTAAACTGTTCAATCCGTGGCCGCCCTGCGCCGCCTTGGAATCGGCGGAACGCAAGGCTTAGTCGGCCAGATCGCCGATCGGATCAACTGTCGGCTCGGATCAACTTTGGGATTGATGAACGCTATGTCGGTTGCAGAAACGGAAATGCGCGAGGCGGGGCAGGATTTCATCCGCGATATCGTGCGTGCCGATCTGCAATCGGGCAAGCACAAGATCGTCGTCACCCGCTTTCCGCCGGAGCCGAACGGTTACCTGCATATCGGTCACGCCAAGTCGATCTGCCTGAATTTCGGCATTGCCGAGGATTTTCCGGGCCACTGCAATCTACGCTTCGACGACACCAATCCGGCCAAGGAAGAACAGGAATATATCGACGCCATCCAGCGCGACGTGCGCTGGCTCGGCTACGATTGGGGCAAGAATCTTTTCTACGCGTCGGATTATTTCGAGCAGCTCTACGGATGGGCCGAAGACCTGATCCGCGCCGGCAAGGCCTATGTGGACGACCAGACGCAGGAGGAGATGCGGATCAACCGCGGCACGCTGACGGAGCCGGGCAAGAACAGTCCGTTCCGCGGCCGCAGCGTCGATGAAAATCTCGATCTGTTCCGTCGCATGCGCACCGGCGAGTTCCCCAACCATGCGCGCGTGCTGCGCGCCAAGATCGACATGGCCTCGGGCAATATCAATCTGCGCGATCCGGTGCTCTATCGCATCCTGCATGCCGAGCATCCGCGCACCGGCAAGACCTGGAACATTTATCCGAGCTACGACTTCGCCCACGGCCAGTCCGACTCCATCGAGGGCGTCACCCATTCGATCTGCACGCTCGAATTCGAGGATCACCGGCCGCTCTATGACTGGTTCCTGGCCAACCTGCCGGTGCCATCGCACCCGCATCAATATGAGTTCGCGCGCCTCAATCTGACTTATACGGTTCTGTCGAAGCGCGTGCTCACCGAGCTCGTGCGCGGCGGCTATGTCTTGGGCTGGGACGATCCGCGC
Organism: uncultured Alphaproteobacteria bacterium; assembly: GCA_963746715.1. Classification (GTDB taxonomy): domain Bacteria; phylum Pseudomonadota; class Alphaproteobacteria; order Rhizobiales; family Xanthobacteraceae; genus BOG-931. Next base: position 22,321 of record CAVVCW010000030.1, read on the forward strand.
ATGCCGACGCTCGCGGGACTGCAGCGTCGCGGCGTGCCGCCGGCGGCGTTGCGCGATTTCGTCAAACGGATCGGCGTCGCCAAGGCCAACAGCACTGTCGACGTCGGCATGTTCGAATTCTCGATCCGCGAGCATCTCAACAAGACCGCGCCGCGGCGCATGGCGGTGTTGAGGCCGCTCAAAGTCACGATCGAGAATTATCCGGAAGGCCAGAGCGAGGAAGTCGAGGCGGTCAACCACCCCGAGGATCCGGCCGCCGGCACCCGCCGCGTCCGTTTCGGCCGCGAGCTTTTGATCGAGCGCGACGACTTCATGGAGAATCCGCCGAAAAAATTCTTCCGCCTGTCGCCCGGCACGGAGGTACGCCTGCGCTACGCCTATTTCATCACCTGCCGCGAGGTGGTGAAGAACGCGGCCGGCGAGGTGGTCGAACTGCGCTGCACCTACGACCCGGCGACCACGGGCGGCAATGCGCCGGACGGCCGCAAAGTGAAAGCGACCATGCATTGGGTGTCGGCGAAGGATTCCGTTGCCGCCGAGGTCCGCCTCTACAATCAGCTCTTCACCAAGCCCGATCCGAACCCGGCCGACTTCGCCAACGAGATCAATCCAAACTCGCTGGAAGTAATTACGGATGCGCGCGTCGAACCGGCCTTGGCGGCAAGCAATTCGAGCGATCCTGTCCAGTTCGAACGCCAGGGCTATTTCTGCCCGGACAAGGATTCAACGCCGGACCGGCTCGTGTTCAACCGTACCGTCGGCCTGCGCGACACCTGGGCGAAGGTTTCGGGCGGCGCCTAGAGCGCGTTCTCCACAGCTCTTGGCCACCTACCACACGCCACGGTAGCATAGCCCCGGCTTGAGCATGTGATCCGCTCAAGCGCGTGAGGGGCGCGCGGTGGCGTTGGACAATACGCAAAGCCATCACATGGCTGATGCACGAGCGGGGGCAGGGGCGACCACTTGGCCCGTCGGCGGCACGTCGACTGCGCCGGGCCTGGCCGGGCCGCGTTTCGGGTTTTTCACGGCCACAAAACTTCGCCAATGGGTGGCCGAGGAGATCGCTGTCGCGCATTTTTTGCCCTGGCTCGCGGTCGGCGACGGCTTCGGCGTCGTCCTCTATTTCACGGCCGACCATGAGCCGGTGTGGTGGGCGGGCACCGCACTGGCAAGCGTCAGCGCGGGCTTCGCCGTCATGCTGCGCCGCCATCTTCCAGGCTTCGTCGTCGCGCTCGTCGTATTTTCGATAGCCGCGGGCTTTGCGATCGCGACCATCAAGACCGCGCTGATCGGCCATCCGGTGCTGCGCTATTCCGGCATCGGGCGTAACGGTCGCCGGCTATGTCGAACTGCGAGAGGAGAGCCAGCACACCATCGCTTCGTGCTGCGCGTCGACAGTGGACGGTGGCCGCATGCCGGAGAACCGGAACGGGTGCGGCTGTCGGTCAAGCGCGGTACGGCGCCGCCGGCCGGGTCCTTTGTCGAGGCCAAAGCGCTCCTCGATCCGCCGCTGCAGCCGCTCGAACCCGGCTCCTACGATTTCGCGCGCGACCTCTATTTCCAGGGCATCGGCGCCTCCGGCTTCGTCCGCGGCGCGATCAAGATCGTTACGCCGCCGCAGTCGCAGGGTGTCTTGGCGCGCGCCGATGCTTTGGTGCAGCAATTGCGCGACGCCATCGATGCCCGCATTCGCGCCATACTGCCCGGCGACGAAGGCGCCATCGCCGCGATGCTCATCAACGGCCGGCGCGATGCCATCGATCAGCATCTCTACGACGCCATGTTCGTTTCCGGCATCGGCCACGTGCTGTCGATTTCCGGCTATCACATGGCGGTGGTTGCCGGCGCGATGTTCTTCCTCATCCGCGCCTTCCTGGCGCTGATTCCGGGTCTCGCCGACCGCGCGCCGATCAAAAAGTGGGCGGCTTTGGCGGCGCTTGCTGTGACGGCTTTCTATCTTCTGCTCTCCGGCAATCAGGTCGCGACGCAACGCTCGTTCATCATGATCGCGGTGGTTTTGGTCGGCGTTTTGTTTGACCGGCCGAGCGTGACCATGCGGACGCTGACGGTGGCGGCGCTGGTGGTCCTGATCTTTGCGCCGGAAGCGGTCGTGCATCCGAGCTTTCAAATGTCATTTGCCGCGACTTTGGCGCTGATCGCGGGCTACGAGAAAGGCAGCGTCAAATTGCGCGCCGGCGCGAACGGTTCGCTCGGCGCCCGCGCGGCGTTGTGGGGCGTCAACGAAATCGTCGGCCTGACGCTCGCCTCGCTGCTCGCCGGCCTCGCCACCACGCCTTATGCGGCCTACCATTTCCACCGCATCGCACCCTACGGCGTGCTCGCCAATCTTCTCGCCATGCCGGTCGTGTCGGCCTGGGTCATGCCCATGGGTATTCTCGGCGTCATCGCCATGCCGTTCGGCTTCGACGCCGAGTGCTGGCGGCAAATGGGCTACGGCATCGAATGGATGGACAAGGTGGCGCTCTGGGTGGCGAGCCTGCCCGGCGCTTTCGGTCGCGTCACCTCGTTCGGCACCGGACCACTGCTGCTCTCGACTGCCGCGCTCCTGGTCATTGGCCTTCTGAAGACGCCGCTACGCTGGAGCGGTCTCGGCCTTGCCGCCATCGCCATTGCGTGGACCATGAACAATCCGGTGCCGGATGTGCTCGTCGCCAATGATGGGCGCACTTTTGCCGTGCGGGGCGCGGATGGCCGGCTCGCTTTCCATCACATCGGCGGCGATACGTTTGCCATGCGCGAATGGCTGGCAGCGGATGCGGACGGCCGCGACGTGAAGGATCGCGCGTTGGGGCAAGGGATTGCCTGCGACGCGTCCGGCTGCATCGGCAGGCTCGCCGACGGCGCGCGCGTCGCTTATGCGCTAACGCCCGAGGCGTTCGAGGACGATTGCCGGGAGGCTGTCCTGGTCGTGGCCGCGCGCGCGCCACCGCCGCCGGGCTGTGCGGCAATGGTGATCAGTCGCGAGACGTGGCGTGCCCGCGGCGCGCTGGCGCTTCGCCGCACGCCTGGGGGTTTTGCGATCCGGTCAGTACGCGCCGCAGATTTCGATCGGCCCTGGTCGCCGGCTTCACCGCGGCGGCGCGCGGGGAGGTCAGCCGATGAACCGTCCGCTGCGGCTTCGGCGCAAACGCCGCCGCACGACGCGACGCCGCAGCCCAAGGATATCGAGGCAGACCAATAATTCCCGGGGATTCAACGAGAAAGCGCCGTAGCCGCATCCGCCTCGGAATTAGGCAGCCGCTGACCGTGACAACGAAAGTTTAACCCGAATGCCGCACAACTTAGTGCATCGGAATACCTGCAATACCCAGTTGACCGCCCGCCGTCGGGGCATGCGTCGCGGTCCTGGATGAACTTGCAATCGCAGAAGTACCGGAATGCCGCAATTCACCGCGCCATCAGGCTGGCCGATCGGACACGCGCATGCGATTCTCGCTCAAAACCAAACTGATCATTGTGATCGGGCTGATGGGGGTGGTTCCGATCGTCGGCGTTGCCTTCAACTCCTATAATCTCTCCGCGGTCCGGCAGGCTGGCGCCAAGCGCGATATGGCCTGGCATGGCGTGCAATATCTCGAGCACATCAACGGGCTTGTCTATGCGGTGGTGATGGAATCGCGCGGCATCTACATGTCGCCGGATTGGAAAACCGCCGAGCCTTTCGCCAAGAACCTGCTGCGCGACCTCGACCAGATCGACGCCACGGCGAAATTATGGAGCGGCGACGTCGTCGAATCCGAACGCGCCAAGATCGAAAACCTGCAGCGCGACATCGATCAGTTCATCGCGTTCCGCAAAGAACTGGTGCGCAAGGCGCAGTTCGAAGAGACGGCAAGCGCACGCGCTTTCGGCGACAATGACGCCAACCGCAAGGTCCGCTCCAAGCTCAATGACGAACTGGTCGAACTCGGCAAGGCCTATGCCGACCACACGACGAGCAGCACGCTGGAAGTCAGGCGCATCAACGAACTCAATCAGATCATCCTTTATATCCTCGCTGTCGTGGTTGTGCTCGCTTTGGCGGCGGGCTTCTTCTTTGTCACCCACGGCCTGATCCGCCCGCTTTACGGGTTGCGCGACTGCTTGCTGCAGATTGCCGGCGGCAGCCTCGAGCTCGACGTGCCGAGCGCCGACCGGCAGGATGAGATCGGCGAAATCGGCCAGGCTGTGGTTGCGCTCCGCAATGCGGCCCTGGAAAAGGGCCGCGTCGAACAGCGTCAACACGCGGAATCGCAGCGCCAGCAGGCACAGGAACAGCGGCGCAGCGAGAGCGAGGCACAGGCGAAATCGGAAGCCGAACGCGCCAAAATCGCCGATGAGCAGGCGCGCGTCGTCGGAGCGATTGCCAAGGGCCTCGAGTCGCTGGCCGAGGGCAATCTCACCTGGCGTATCGACGAAGTCTTTGCCGGCGCCTACGAGCAGATCCGCAAGGATTTCAATCTCGCCGCCGAGCGGCTGCAGGACACCATTCAGGCGATCGTCGAGGCGGCGCGCCAGGTCGCCGGCGCTTCGACCGAAATCTCGAGCGGCACGACGGACCTGTCGCAGCGCACTAAATCGCAATCGGCCGTTCTGGAAAAGACGTCATCGTCGATGGAGGAGATTTCCTCAACCGTGCGGCAGAATGCCGAGAACGCCCAGCACGCCAACACGATCACCGTACAGACGCGCGACATCGCCAATCGCGGCAGCGAAGTGGTCGGCAAGACGATCAAATCGATGGCGCATATCGAAAAGTCTTCGCACAAGATCGCCGACATTATCGGCGTGATCGACGAGATTGCGCGGCAGACCAATCTGCTTGCACTCAATGCCGCGGTGGAAGCGGCGCGCGCCGGCGAGGCCGGCCGCGGCTTTGCGGTTGTCGCGTCGGAGGTGCGCAGTCTCGCCCAGCGCTCGGCCCAGGCCGCCAAGGACATCAAGACGCTGATCACCAACAGTTTCGGCGAAGTGCAGGAAGGCGTGACGCTCGCCGGCGAAGCCGGTGCGGCGCTCAATGAAGTGGTGGGCTCGATCAGCAAGGCCGCCGAAGTCGTCGCCGAAATCGCCAAGGCGAGCCGCGAGCAGGCCGGCGGCCTGGCGCAGATCACGAGCGCGTTGTCGGAGATCGACGAAGCCAATCAGCAGAATTCGGCGCTGGTCGAGGAAAGCGCGGCGTCCGCCAAGACGCTTGAAATCCAGGCGGCCGCCATGGCCAACCAGGTCGGCTTCTTCCGCATCGGTGGCACGGCGGGGGGAACAAGAAAAAAGCCGCTGGCGGTGAGGTGTCGAAAGTGGAACCGGTTTTCGGACAAGATCATGCTTGAAGGAAGACCGAACCCGGCAGTCCGCTATTCGTAACGCGGCACGCACTGGCCGCCATTGGACTTGATGTCGTTGCAAAGCGCGTCGGCCTCGGCGGACGACATCGGCCCGACTTCGACCCGGTAGAAGGTGCCTTGGCCGGGATCGTCGACGCGCCGGATCACGGCGTCGCGGTTGGCGAGGTAGCTGCCGTAATGTCCCTCGAGCGAGCGGTAGGCGAGCCGCGCCTCGTTTTCGCTGCGCTGGGAAGCGAGGTGGGCGTATAGCCCGTCACTGCCTTCGCCAGGGGCGGCTGCGGCCAGCGCGCGCGCGCCGCCGGACTGTTGGGGTTGACCGGCACGAAGGGCCCGCCGATCCCGTGCGCCTCTGGCCGTCGAGCGAGGCCAAAGCTGCAAGATGGCCTATTCCGGACGGCGCGGCGGCGGATTGCCAGCTAGCGGCTGCTCGCTGGCGTGCCGCTGCGCTTTTTTTTTCTGTCAGCTTCTCTTGACCCGGCGGCGTGGCGACGCCCACGACCTGTCCGGCCGGCGGCAATTGCAGCTGCATGTCGGCATCGTTGCCGCCGACGACGCCGCTGCGGCGACGCTGTTCCTCGCGGTCAGGCGCACCGTGACGTCGTCCATCTGCTGCTCGAACTGATCGGGCGAGAGCTGATGCTGGTCGACCCTGTCGGAGGCCGCCTCGCGGGCGTTCAGCCACTGCGTGATCAGGTCCATATGCGGGTACTGCGCCGCCTGCCAAGCCGCGAAAATCCTCGGATTGGAGCACTGGGCCGAGGCCTTGTAGCTCGGTAATTCGCCGCGCTGCCGCTTGTCGCGGCAATCGTTGATGGCCTGGCGGCTCTGATCGACGGCGTCCTGCATGGCGGGCGACATATCACCCCGCTGACTTGCGCGAAAGCGGTTGAACCGCCGGCGCCAAGCCCGCAAACGGCCAGAGAAAACGCCACACCGGAAAATGCGACACGGAAAGACACAGCTAGACGAGGCATGACACTACCCACCTCTGACACGCATAAAGAGCCCCCGCCAACAGGGCCTACCAAGCATAGCGGAAAGTTCCGGTACCGGCGAGGCTGTAGTAGCTGCTGGCTGCCTCGGCGTCGAAGCGGGCGCTCCACGACACGCCGCTTGGATATTTCAGCTCGGCCATCAACGAGCCGAGCCCGACATTGGACGGCGGCGCGATGCCGGTCGAGGTGAAGCTCTGCGTCGGCAGGTCGGCGAAGGCTGTCGTGAAATTATCGCTGCTCCACCAATCGTGGGCATAGCCGACCCGGCCGCGCAGCCACAGCATCGCAGTGCTGAGCTGGAACGACTTGCCGGCCCAGACGCCGACCTCGGCCCGCTCGTTGGTTTGGGTCGCCGCGGCATAGGACAGCGCGAAGGCCGGGTTGCCGCTTTCCGTATAGCCCGGCACGCGCAGGGCGCTGAATTCGCCGGCGATGTAAGGCGTCACCGAGACCGTGGTGAGATCGAAATTGTAACCGCCCTCGAGGCGGCCGGTGGCGCCGGGCGCCTGGAAGCTTGCCGTCAGGTTGGCGACGCTGGGCGAGGTGACGGTGCGGTTGGTGTGCATCCAGTCGTAGGCGAAGGCCAGCGCGCCGGAGATATAGAAATTGCCGAAGCGGTGCGAGCCGTAGAGGCCGCCCTGGAAGATCTCGCTGTTGCCGCCGCCGAGGCCTTGCGTCAGGTTCCAGCTGGTGCCGCCGCCGCCGAGCGCGAAGCCGATCACAGTGTCGGGCCCGAAGCGGAAGTCGATGCCCGAGGCGATGCCGCCGCCGCCCGCGGTCGCGGTCGCGGTGCCGAGATTGTTCGCCGCCGTGCCGGTCAGGCTCGAATAGCCGCCATAGGCCGAAGCCCAGACGCTGTGATTGTATTCCGAATTTATCCCCCGCATCATCGCCTGGGCGGCGTCATGCGGGGTCACCGCGTCATAGGCCGACTGCTGTTCCGGCGTCAGCGGCGCTTCGGCGCGTAGCCGAGCACCGGGCCGAAGCCGCCGAACCCGCCCGAGCGGCCGTCACGCCCGGATTGAGCAATGTGGTCGCGAACGAGGTCTGCATGCTGTTGGCCGATACCACGCCGCCGGTATTGGATTGGCCGGACAACTGCTGCAACGCCGCCGTCTGCTGGCCCGCCGGCAGGTTGAAGAGTTCCTGGAACTGCGCGGGCAGGGTGCCGTTCGCCGAGGAATTGTTGATGGTGCTGATCAGTGATTGTAGATCGAAGGCGCGACGCCGGGGACGAGCTGGGCGCGTTGGAATTGCATAGAGACAGTGTTGGCTGTGGTTGCGTAACGTCGCGACGCTTGCAGTAAGCCAACGCCCTGCACGTTGAAGACTGGTGTTGAGAAAGTCGTGACGTCGCTACGGTGCCTGCTTCAAGACGGTATAGTTTGCGTCCGAGAACATTGGTCGAATTGCTGTTGGCAATGAGATTTAGCGCCGTTGAGCGCCGCGGCGCCGGTGACACTGGCGAAGCTGCTGCTGGCCTTGAATGGTGACCATATAGGTCGCTGCCGACGACAACGTCAGACTGCCATGAACGTTGAGTGGAGACGCCGAAGTGTTGGTGCCCGGCGCGAACGTGCCGCCGTCCATGACGCTGACAGCTCCGACATTGCCGGTGCCTGCCAATGTGCCGCTCGAATTGACCGTCAGCAGGCTCGACGTTCTGATATCGCCTGTCACTGCCAGCGTGCCGGAATTGACGTTAGTCGCGCCGGTATAGCTGCTGGTATTACTGAGAGTAAGCGTGCCGCTGCCGATGCTGCTTCCGACATTGAGCGTGCCGGAGCCGCTGATCACACCGGACAGCGTCAGCGACTTGCCGAAGCTATCGACCGCGCCGCCGAGATTGCCAAGAGCGACGTTGTTGTTGAAGGCGAGGGTGGCAGCGCCGGCCTGGAACGTGCCGCCGTTGAGCGTCAGGGTGCCGGAACTGATGGCGCCGGCGCTCGCCTGCCTGCAGCGTGCCGGCGCTGAGATCGTTGTGCCGCCGGTATAGGTGTTGGTGCCGGAGAAGGTGAGCGTGCCGGTGCCGACCTTTTCCAGCGAGCGCCGGTGTCATGCACGGCACACTGGTTGCTGCTGCCGCAGTCGGAGATCGTGCCGCTGAACGTCGTGCTCAAATTGTTGCTGCCAACCTGGAGTGTGTTGGAGCCGAGATAAATCGAGCCGCCGATGAGGTTGCCTGTGCCGTTGCTGATTGATCCGACTGAGAGCAGGTTGTTGTTGGCGGGGCCGGTGCTGCCTGAGAAATCGACAGTGCCGCCTTGCAGCACATTCAATTGCGAATTGCCGCGGTGCTGTTGCCGGAGAACAAGAGCGAGCCGGCGACGTTGAAGGTCGGTGTGGTTGTCGTCGACTCGTTGATGACGCCGTTGGTGGTAAGAGTCAGCGTGCCGTTGATATTGAACGTGATCGCCTGTGATGCCGTCGTAATGTTCGAGTTGAATAGCAACGTGCCGATCGTGATGGCGGGGTCGGTGCTGCTGATGGTGACAGTAGTCGACTTAGTTTGCGTGCTGTCGAAAGCTGCAACGCCACTGGCTCCTGACGGTGCTGTTCCGCCAACCCAGTTGCCGCCGGCTGTCCATTCCGTTCCGCCTGCGGCGGTTGAGCCTTGCCATACTGTACCGGCGACTAGGCTAAGTTGAACTTCTGTCGCACCGTAGATTAGCGTCGGTAGGTCATTACCGAAGCTTCCGGTGATATTGATGCCGGAGAACTTACCCGCAACCGAGCCGGCGCTTATGATCTCGTAATCTGTAGAAATCGTGCCGCCCGAGCCGGCGAGCGTCAGCGTACCCGCCAGCGAGGCAGCGCCGCTTACGCTCGTCAGACTCCGATCGGTAGTATCACTGCCGGTGATCGTGGCGACGTAATTGGCGCCAGAGGCTATCGTCAGACTGCCGTTGATCGTCAGCGTTCCAATCGGATTGCTGGTCGTACCCGGCGACAACGTGCCGCCGTTGGCGACGTTGACGCTTGATACTGCGCCGGTGCCGGCTAGGGTGCCGCCGTTATTGACGGTAACGCCGCTTGATGTGTGGATATCGCCGGTAACGACCAGCGTGCCGGAATTGATGTTCGTCGCGCCGGTATAGGTGTTGCTCGTGCCGGACAGCACGATGGAGCCGCCGCCGGCCGTGCTGCTGTCTTCGATCGCCAAATTGCCGCCGCTGATGGCGCCGGAGAGCGTCAGCGTATTGCTGTTGGCATCAACGGTACCGACAGCACTGCCAGAGGTACTAAGCGCGATGCCATTGGAAAGCGTGAGCCCCGCCGCACCTGCTCGTAAAGTGCTGCCGCCATCGAGCGTTACCGTATTGGTGCCGAGCGCGTTGTTATTGCCGACCTGAACCGTAGCGCCGCTGCTGACGTTTGTAGTGTTGGAGTAGGTGTTAGCGCCGGAGAAGGCGAGCGTGCCGCCTGTGACGCCCAAGAGTGTAGATGAACCAGCCCTGCCGTTTTCGATCACACCGGCATAGGAACCGCCGTCTGTGATGACCAAGCTCATTGCTCAAGGCGACCGCGAAATGCCGAGCAGGCTGCGATTGGTGGCCTAAGGGACTCAGTATGGTGCCGTTGTTTCCGAGATCGAGCGTGCCGTTGTTGGTCACCGCGCTCGAGGTGCTGATCGTAAGCGTTGTGCCGAGAACGAGCGTCGCGCCGGCATTAATCGTCGTCGCCCCGGTATAGGTGTTGGCGCCGTTCAGCGTCAGCGAGCCGCCGGCAACCGTCAGTCCGGTCAGCACGCCAGCAGCAGGGGTGCCTGTCTGACCATCGGCAATCACGCCGCCGAAAGTGGTCGTAGCGCCAGGGTTCCCGACGATGAGCACGGCCGTGGTGCCGGCGGCTACAGAACTGGGGTTGCTCAGACTGGTGACCGTGCCTGTGCCGTTCAATGCGCCGACGGTTTGATTGAGGCTGCCGAGATCGAGTGTGGCGTTGGAATTCACCGTCATCGCCGAATTCGGGCTGAACGCATTTCCGGCGCCGGCTGCGAGCGTTACGGGATTGCTGGTGCCGCCGCCGACAATCGTGTCACCAGAATAGGTATTCGTGCCGCTGAACACGACGGTGCCCGCTGTCGCGTTGCTGTTGATGATGTTGAGCGCGCCGCCGCTCGACAATGCGTTGTCGCTGATATTGCCGGACAGCGTGAAAATCTGCCCGTTGGCGTCGATCGTGCCGCCGGAGTGCGTGATCTGTGCCGCGTTGGCGAGCGTGGAACTAGTAAGGTCGGTAGGGGAAATTGGCGTCGCCCGCCTGCAGCGTGCCGCCGTTGAAGAGCAGCGTGCCGGTGCCGATCGCCGAATTGAGGATGCCGCTGCTCGGGTGTTGGCCGGTGTTGTAGTTCGTATTGGTGGCGATATTCAGCGTGGCGCCGGCGTCGATCACCGTGCTGCCGGTATAAGTGTTGGCGCCAGACAGCGTCAGTGTGCCGCCGCCCACGACCAGCGATCCGCCGGTCGCGCCGTTGGCGTTGCCGGTGCATTGCCGGCCGGTCGGGCCGCAGTCGGAAATCGTGCCGGCGAACGTGCCGCCATTGCCGATCGCCAGCGTCGTGTCGCCGAGATAGACGAAGCTGGTGTTGGCGCCGGTGAGAGAGCCGATGGTGTTGATGCCGTTGTTGCCCGGCCCAAGACTGGCGGAGAAACTGGCAACGCCGGTGCCGCTCAGATTGAGCTGAGCCGTACCGCCGCTGCTGTTGCCCTGGAACTGGAGCAGGCCGTTGTTGTCGACATTGATGACGGCGTCGCCGGCAGTCGCAGCGTTCTGGAAGGTGAGGGTGCCGCCGGTAGCGCCACCGAGAGTGAATTGCGGCGCGTTGGCTCCGCCGCCGCTCGAATTGTCGTCGATCCCAACACCACTCAGAGCAAGCGAACCGCCACCATTGATCGTGAAGATGTACGGCGACGTTACGGTCGAAGTGAATAGCAGAGCGCTCGCCGTTGCGTTGGTAGTGATAGCGACATTAGTGGTTCCCGAGCCAGTAAAGGTCGCGACGGTATTTTGCGGATTGCTTGCACTCGCGCTGGGTACGGCTGAACCGCTCCAATTGCCTCCAGCGCCGCCCACATTCCAGTTGTTAGAGGTGTTTGTTCCGCTCCACACGGTGCCCGCAGTCAAATCCAACTGGACGGCATCTTGCCGTTCGGATAGGTTAGATAGGGTACGCAAATCGCCGAATTGCTGCCGGCTGGCGATCGCTGATACCTGAAAACGGTGCCGCTCACGCCATTGGAAGCGTTCGCGGTAAGCACGTTATAGGTGTCGCTTGCGGTGTAGCCGGCAGCGCCCGTTGGCGACCGGGTAAAGATGCCTGCAAGGCTTGCCGTGCTCGCACCGGTAACGGTCCAGCCGCGTCTGTTGAAGTTGCGCCGGCAGCGTTTGTGACCGTAGACCTCATAGGTCTGAGCCGGCGGTGAGACGCGAGAGTGCCGTCGATATTGAGTCATTCGCACTGAGTGATGGATGCTCGGATTAAGCGTGCCGCCGGCATTTACGGTGACGGGCACGGATACAGCAGGATGCCACCGCCGATGGTGCCGTTGCCGCGAGGCGTGCCGCCGGAATTGACGGTAACGCCGCTCGAAGTCGCGATGGAGCCTGCCGGTTGCGATGACGAGTGTGGCCGTATCGCCGGCGATATCCGGCCCGACTGGTGGTCGCGCCGGTATAGGTGTTGATGCCGCTCAGTGTCAGCGTGCCGCCGACGACGTTCGAGCCCGTCAGCACGCCGGCGGCAGGCGCAGGAGTTGAGTCGTCTGGCCGTTGGCAATCACGCCGTTAAAGGTACGTCGAAGTGTCCAAGGTCCCGACGGTGAGCACGGCCGTGCTGCCGGCGCCAGCGCTGGTTGGATTGGTCTGGCTGGTAACCGTGCTTCCGGAGCCGATCCAACGCGCCGATGGTTTGATTGGCGCTGCCGAGATCGAGCGTCGTGCCGGTAGCGAGTGACACTGCGCTGTTGGCGCTCAAGGCGTTGGCGCCGCCGGCTGCGAGCATCGCAGTGCCGGTGGCCGTGGTCGTGCCTGAATAGGTGTTGCTGCCGGTGAATGTGGTCGTTCCGCCGGTCGCGGTTACCGCCGCAGCTGCCACCGACGCTGGAGATCGTGCCGCCGGTCGTCGATGTGACTGTGCCGCTGAGCGCGCCGCCTGCGAGCGTACCGCCGTTCAAGGTCAGCGATGCGAAGCTCTGCGCGTCGCTGCCGAGCGCAAGCGTGCCGCCGGTGTTGATCGTGACTGCGGAGATGCTGGATGGCATCGGCCGCCGCGAGCGTCAGCGTGCCGCCCGGTATTGATCGTCGTTGCGCCGGTGAAAGGCTATTGCTGACGCCGGCAAGAGTCTGATCGCCGCCAGTGATAGTCAGATTGCCGCCGTCGCGCCGATGAGTGAGACCTGAAAATGTCGGAGCCACCGGCTGGTGATCGTCAGCGTTTTGGCGCCGAGATTGACCGTGCCGGCCTGGCCCGAGGCACTGTCCGCTAAGGTGGTGATCGACGGCGCCGCCGGCGGTCGTAAGCACCTTGAATGTCGAACGTGCCACCGGTCGCAAGCGCGATCTGGCTTGACGTTGCCACTGAGCCGGCGCCCGGTGAGCGCAAATGCTCGCCGGCTCTCGATCGTGGTCGAGCCGGTATAGGTGTTGATGCCGCTCAGATGTGAGCGTCTGGCTGGCCGCCGTTGAATACCAGCGAGCCCCCGGTCGAACCGTTGCTGTTACCGGCGCACAGGCCGCCGCCGCAATCGGAAATGACGCCGGAGAATGTCCCGGTTTTGCTGAGCGTCAGCGTGTTGCTGCCGAGATAAACTGAGCCGCCGGTACCTGATAGATTGTTGATCGATCCTGCGGCGACTTGGCCGTTGCCGCGACGGTCCGAACGTAGCGGAGAAATCAACGACGCCGCCACTCGCGATATTGAATTGCGCGCTGCCGCCGGTGCTCTTGCCGGCAAACGAAGTCGTGCCGCCGCTGTTTGTATCAATGATGGCGTCGCCCGCGGTGGCGGCGTTCGTGAAGCTTAACGTGCCGCCGCTGCCAACGGTGAAGGTGGGCGCGTGGTTGGAATTGTCGACGATGCCGATACCGTCCAGCGTCAACTTGCTGTTAACATCGAAGCCGAACTGCGCCAGCGGTGCTGTAAAACAGCATGGTCCCGACCGTCGTCGGTCGCACTGACACTGATAGTGACTGTTCGTCGCCAAGTTAAAAGCCGCAACGCTGGTCGCGGGCGTGCTGTTCCCCGTCGGCACTGCGCCGCCGGTCCAGTTGCCGGCGGTGTTCCAATCGATTCGCCGCCGTGCCGCCAGCCCAAACGTTGCCCGCTGTCAGCTCGACCTCGAACATTATTGGCGTTGTAGATAAGATAAGGAACGACATTGCCGAAATTGCCACTGACAGGTGAGGCCGGAGAACGTGCCGGTCACGCCGTTCGCAGCCGCCGTACTCAGAACAGTGTAGAGGTTGTTCGCCGACGTAGGTTCCCGACCCAGCCACGGCAGTGAACGTACCGTTGAAGTGTCGCAGTGCTACTTGCGCCGGTCACCGACGTCGAAGTGCTGGTCCCATTGGTGCTGCTGAGCGTGGCCGCATAGTCGGCGCCGGAATTCAGCGCCAAATTGCCATTGACCTTGAGAGTCCGCTGACCCCCCGGCGCCCGTTGACAGCGTGCCGCCGGCATTCACGGTCACGCCGGACACTGTGCCGTTGCCCGCGAGTGTGCCGCCGAAATTGACGGTGACGGCGCTGGTGATGATGCCGCTGCCATCGACGGCGAGCGTGCCGCCGTTGATCGTGGTCGCACCGGTATAGCTGTTGGCGCCGGTGAGGGTCGTCGTGCCGCCGTCGATTATCAGGCCCGCGCCGCCACTGCCGCTGATCACGCCGGCGAAGCTGCCCTCGCCGTTGGTGATGGTGAGCGTATTGGAGCCGAGCGCGACCAGGCCGCCGATGCCGTCGGTGTCGGTGATCGCGGCGGCGCTTACCGCATTCGTTGACTGGCCGTTGCTGGTCGGACCCCCGGTGGTCGAGAAATTCACGATGCCGCCGGAATTGGTGACGAACACGGCGTTGCCGCCGTTGCTGTTGGTATTGAAGGTGGTCGTGCCGCCGCTATTGGTGATGATCGTCGCGTTGCCGGCGGTCGCATCGGCATTGAACGTCAGTGCGCCGCCCGAATTCGTGGTGATGGTGGCGGAGCCTGCGGTGGTGTGGCCGTTGAAGTTCGTTGAGCCGTTCAGGCCATTGGTAATGTTGGCGGTGCCGGCGCTCGCGGTATCCGGGCCGCCTGTCGTCGGGCCAAACGTCGTCGTGCCGCTGATGTTGATGATTTTTGCATTGCCCGCGGTGGCGCCGTTGGCGAACGTCAAGGTGCCGCCGGTGTTGCCGTCGCCGACGTTGAACACCGGCGCGAAGGCGGAATTGTTGTCGATGCCGATTGTGGTCAGCAACAGCGAGCCGCCGGTATTGATCGTGAAGGTGAACGGCGCCGTCGCGCTCGAGGTCAGAAGAACGGTATTGGCGCTCGCGGCGGAATTGATTGCGACTTGCGTGGTGCCCGAGGTGCTGCCGAAGGTCGCGACCGTGGTTGCCGCTACGGCCCCGCCTTGTGCCGGCACCGCGCCGCCGGCCCAGTTTGCCGCATTGCTCCACACGTTGCCGTTGGCCGCTGTCGTGCCCATCCACGCCGTGCCGGCGGTGAACCCGACCTGCACGTTATTGGCGTTGTAGATCAGATAGGGGACGACATTGCCGAAGCTGCCGGTTGTCTTGAACTGCGTGAATGTCGTCTTGCCCAGGCCGCCGTCATTGATGACGGTGAAAAGATCCGAGGCCGAATAGGTCGAGCCCGGCGTGGCCGCGGCGGTGAATGTGCCGGAGAGCGTTGCGGTGCCGGTGACGTTGGTGGTGCTGCTCGCGGCGCCGTTGAGGGTGGCGAGATAGGTGGCAGCCGACGACACAGTCAGATTGCCGTTGACGGTGAGCGAGCCGGTCGGATTGCCCGCCGTGCCCGGCGCCAGCGTCCCGAGGGTGATCTGCGTGGTGCCTGCGGTTCCGGTGCCGTCGAGCGTGCCGCCGCTGACCTGGACCGCGCCCGTAATCGATCCGTCGAGCTCGAGTGTGCCGCCATTGACGGTCGCAGACCCGGCCATCCAGCGCTGTTGAAAATCAGCGTGCCGGGTCCGTTCTGGGTGATGGTGCCGGAGACGGTACCGCCGGAGAAGCTGACGATACCCGAGGAATAGTCGATGATGCTGCCAGCGTTGAGCGTATGGCTGAGTGTCGGGCTGGAACTCAGATTGAACGAATAATTGTTCAGCCCCGTATTGATCTGGAGCGTTCCAACCGAGGTCGTTGATTGACTGAAAGTGATGTTGTGCTGCTGTGACGCGCCGAATGTGGCCGTGCCAGTGGGCCGACAGTAGGACAGGGTGGACTCCAGTTTCGGGCCGTGTTCCAGACGCCACTGGTTGTGCCGATCCACGTCGCTCTGCGCACGCGCAGGCACGGCGGCGAGCGACGCCGCCACCAGCGCGGTGGTGCCAATCAGCGCAGCTCTGACGCTACGACCGGGGCGGGTAAAGCCGGCAAGGGACGACCGCTCGCGCGCAATAAGATTCCGCCGCTCGGTTGCAAGCAGCGAACTTCCACACGCGGTACGCACCCGGCATGCAACTCTTGATGTAAAAACCACCACCCCGCGGTCCCCTCAAACCGTTGGCAAAAACTAGCCTATAGCGTCGCACACGGTCCATGGATGCGCCCCCGCTCAAGTCCACGAGCGGTTCCATGGTTAACGAAAAATTGGCTTTTTCGTGAGTGGGTTACGCGGATGTGGCGGTAGGGGAGGAAGCGCAGGCGCTTTTTCCCCCGACTGTGACTTATTGGCATCGGCCCGGCCCCGCGCTGTTTGCGCTATTCCACGCCGTTCAGGCGTGAAACTTGGCCACGCGCGAACGACGATCCCCGGCACCTCGCCCCCCGAGCGCCGAAAACACACTCACGTGAAAATTGCGGCTGCGCGATGGCAGCTTTGCGAAAGAAGCCCAGAAGGATCCTGCTAGAAAGATCCCGGCGGTAACCGGTACACGTCCGGCGCCTTGGCGTCGGCGATATAGAACAGCAACAGCGCCGTCGGCGTCATCTGCCGCTGATTGTTCTCGGCCTGGGTGAACGTGCCTTGCAGGATCAGCATCGTCGTGTGCTGCTCGGCATCGCTGCCGCGAAACATCAGCACGCCGCCATTGATCGGCATATTGGTTGCAACCGTATCCGGTTTGTAGCCTTCGGTGAGAAAGTGCGATTGCAGCACATTGGCGTTGGAGAACAACTGCTCCGGCGTCATCGCATCGTCGGTGGCTTTCGACCATGACAGGCCGACCTGGATCAGCGTTTTCGACTTGAAGCCGAACACATAGGAGACGCTGGCGGTGCCGCCGCCGGGCAGCACATTGGCCGCGCGCACGATCAGCACATGAGTCTGTTCAGCTTTGTTTTCCTGCGCCTGGATCGAGTCGCCGCGCAGATTGAAATCTCTTTCGATGGCGCCGCGCACCTCCGCATCGGTCATGCCGAAACGGGCGGAGCGGAAGCCGCTGATCTGAGCGACCGCAGGCTGCGCCGGGGCCGGAGTTGCGGCGCTCGCAGAAGCCGGGGCGGCGGCCTGGGCCGCCGGCGGCCGTGCCGGAGATTGCTTGGTTGCCGGAGCGTATTGCGCCACCGCAGGAGGCTGCCGTGTCGCCGGAATATACTGCGCGACATCTTGCGAAGCGGGTTGGGTGGCGGCCTGTGCTACGGCCTGGGTGTCGGTTCCTGAGCCGGATCCGGTCTCCGCGCGGCTCTCCGACCATACCAGTCCGGCCGCAGCGGCAAACGCGATCGCGACCGATCCCACGGCGATGGTCCAAGTCCGCTGCCGCGGCCACTGCCGCCGATTGCCGCCATTGCCGCCCCGATTGCCGCCCAGAACCGTATAAGCCACGCATCATAAATGTTCTCCCAGCCGATCGCGGCGCACCTTAGAAGAAAAACCAACGCCAACAAGCGCGCCGCCGCTCAAAGCGGAGGCGCGCGGACCTTTTGCCGCGAACACGGTAAATCGAAGCGTTGAAATGATGGCCTAATAGCGGCGGAACAGCCCGACCAGCTTGCCCTGAATGCGTACCCGGTTAGGCGGCAGGATCCGCACTTCATAGGCGGTATTGGCCGGCTCGAGCGCGATCGAGGCGCCGCGGCGGCGGAAGCGTTTGAGGGTCGCTTCCTCTTCGTCGATCAGCGCGACGACGATATCGCCGGTATCGGCGGCATCGGTGCGCTTCAACAGCACCATGTCGCCGTCGAGGATGCCGGCTTCGATCATCGAATCGCCGCGCACCTCCAGGGCGAAATGTTCGCCCGTGGTGAGAAGATCGGGCGGCATGTTGACGGTGTGGCTGCGGGTCTGGATCGCCTCGATCGGCGTGCCGGCGGCAATGCGGCCCATTACCGGCACTGCGACCGGGCGGCCGCCTTCGTCTTCCGACGCCGTCCGCACCCGGCCGAGGTTGCCTTCGATGACGCTCGGGGTGAAACCGCGGCTCCGCCCTCCAGCGACGCCCTGCGCGACCAATTCCGGCAGCTTGATCACTTCAATAGCGCGCGCGCGGTTGGGGAGGCGGCGGATAAAGCCGCGCTCCTCGAGCGCGGTAATGAGGCGATGAATGCCCGACTTGGAGCGCAAATCGAGCGCGTCCTTCATCTCGTCGAAGGAAGGAGGCACGCCGGCCTCCTTGAGGCGCTCATGGATAAAACGCAAGAGTTCAGCCTGCTTGCGAGTCAACATCGGCGCTCTCTCCCCCAGTAACGCTAAATCAAGTGCGGGTCGGCGGTAGCTCGGCGGCAGGTTCTGGATATGGATCGCTTGCTGCCGAAACAAATCATGAACGGACACTATCCGTTCCATATGTGTTCCGCAACCATTTAATTTGAGGTGAAGAAAGCAGGGGCTTTCGCGAACCGCCGCTTAACGCTCGAATTTAACGATGCGGCAGCGGCTGCCGGCTTTGGCCGCGGGCTCGTAAGGCTCTCGGATCACAAGACAATCAGCCTGCGACAGCGGCACCATCATGGAACTGTCCTGGATCGGGAAGGGCGTCGCTATCAGCCCCTCATTGCCCGTCTTCAACGTGGCGCGGAGGTAATCGGCGCGCTCGTCGTTGGTGGCAAGGTCGCAACCGAGCAGCGCCGATTCGACGGGTGCGGCAAGATCGCTGCGTCCGCTCATGCGGCGGATCAGCGGGATGAGAAACAGGAACGCGCAGACATAGGACGACACCGGATTGCCCGGCAGACCGAGCACCTGCGTCGCGCCGAGCCTGCCGTGCATCAGCGGCCGGCCCGGCCGCATGGCGATCTTCCAGAACGACAATTCCATGCCTTCGGCGGCGAACGCTTTCTGCACCAGATCGTATTCGCCGACCGACGCGCCGCCCGTGGTCACCAGAATATCGGCGCCGAGCTCTCGGGCCTTGCGCACCGCGGTGATGGTCTCGTCAAGTCTGTCGCCGACCACGCCGAGCTCGATCACTTCGGCGCCTTCCTCGCGCGCCAGGGCGGCGAGCGCAAAGCCGTTGGAATAGACGATCTGTCCCGGGCCGGGCTCGGCGCCGGGCGGTACGAGCTCGTCGCCGGTCGCAAACAGCACGATCTTTGGCTTGCGATAGACCGGTACCAGCGGATGGTTCATGCCGGCGGCAAGCTGCAGGTCGCGCGCGCGCAAATGATGTCCGCGCGTGAAAGCAATTTCGCCGGCACGAAAATCGAGCCCGCGCACCCGCACATTGCGGCCTTTGGCAGAGGGCTTTTGAATTTCGACCGTGTCGCCGTCGCGGCTCACCTGTTCCTGGATCACCACCGTATCCGCGCCGTCTGGTACGACGCCGCCGGTGAAAATGCGCGCGGCTTCGCCAGGACCGACGCTTTTGTCGAACGGCCGGCCGGCTGCAACCTCGCCGATAACCTTCAAGCGCGCCGGCGCCTTGGCTACGTCGCTCGAACGCACCGCGTAGCCATCCATGGCCGACAGATCGGCGGGCGGCTGGGTACGCAGCGCTTTGAGATCTTCGGCGAGCACACGGCCGTCCGCTTGCGCAAGCGGCACCTGTTCGGCGGGGAGCGTCACCGCATGCGCCAGCACTTGTTGCAGCGCTTGTTCGACCGAGATCAAGCCTGTGACTCCCGCACTCTAGTGTCCGGCGCGATAATGCCCGGAGCGGCCGCCGCGCTTCTCGATCAGCCTGATGCCCTCGATGCGCATGCCGCGGTCGACCGCCTTCACCATGTCATAGACGGTGAGGCAGGCGACCGATACCGCGGTCAGCGCTTCCATTTCAACGCCAGTCTGGCCTGAGACCTTCACCCGCGCGGTGATCTTGATGCCGGGCAATTTGGCATCGGGCTCAGCGTCGACCTCGATCTGGGAAATGGCGAGCGGATGGCACAGCGGGATCAATTCATGCGTGCGTTTGGCCGCCATGATGCCGGCGATGCGGGCGGCCCCGAGCACGTCGCCCTTTTTCGCGTCGCCCTTGCGGACGATGTCGAGCGTCTTGCGCTGCATGATCACTTTGCCTTCGGCGACCGCGACCCTCTCGGTCGCGGGTTTCGCCGATACATCGACCATGCGGGCTTCGCCGCTGCCGCTGAGATGACTAAGCTTCTTTGCGCGCCCGGCCACGTTCGTTACCGGATCGATGCAAGCGCGGGCTTGCGCGCAAGGAGGGCGCGGGTAGCGGCGGCCACATCGTCCTGGCGCATCAGGCTTTCGCCGACGAGGAAGCTCGAAATGCCGCTGTTCGACAACCGTGCCAGATCGTCCGGCGTGAATATGCCGCTCTCGCCGACGACGATGCGGCCCGCAGGAACAAGCCGGGCCAGACGCTCGCAGGTGGCGAGCGTGGTCGCGAATGTTTTCAGGTTGCGATTGTTGACGCCGATGAGCTTCGATTTCAGGCGCAGCGCGCGTTCCAATTCACCCTCATCGTGCACTTCGACAAGCACATCCATGCCGAGCGCCATCGCCGCCGCTTCAAGCTCGCGGGCGCAGGCGTCTTCGACCGCCGCCATGATGATCAGGATGCAATCGGCGCCGTAAGTGCGCGCTTCCGTCACCTGGTAGGTGTCGTACATGAAATCCTTGCGCAACGCCGGCAGCGTCACCGCCGCGCGCGCTTGGCGCAGATAATCGAGGCTGCCCTGAAACGATGGCGCGTCGGTCAGGACAGAAAGACAGGCCGCGCCGCCGGCTTGATAAGCCAAGGCGAGCGAGGCGGGATCGAAATCGGCGCGAATGAGCCCCCTCGACGGACTTGCCATCTTGACCTCGGCGATCAACGCGTAGTCGCCGGCGGCGAGCCGCCGTTCGATCGCCTTGGCGAAGCCACGAGGCGCTGCTTGCGCCTTGGCTTCCTGCTCGAGCGCGGCAAGCGGACGGGCGCGTTTCGCCGCGGCGATTTCTTCGCGCTTATAGGCGGCGATTTTTTCCAGAATATCAGCCATCGTTCGAGACCACGATCAGGCGGTCGAGCCGGCCCTCGGCTTCGCCAAAATCCACCGATTGCGCGGCGAGATCGAGGCCGGCGGCGAGGTTTTTGGCCTTGCCGGCGACGACGAGCGCCGCGGCAGCGTTAAACAGGGCGACGTCGCGATAGGGCGTCGGCTTGCCTTCCAGCACGTCCTGCAAGGCCTTGGCATTGGCATCCGCGTCGCCACCGCGCAGCGCCTCCGGCTTGACCTCGGGCAGGCCGACATCTTGCGGCGAAATCTCAAAGCTTTTCACCGTGCCGCCCTCGAGCGAGGTCACGCTGGTCGGACCGGAGGTGGTGATCTCGTCGAGCCCGTCGGAACCGTGCACGACCCACACGCTTTCGGAGCCGAGGATCTTGAGAACTTGCGCCAATGGCTCGGTCCAATGCTTTGAAAACACGCCGACCATTTGCCGTTTGACGCCTGCCGGATTGGATAGCGGACCGAGCAGATTGAAAATCGTGCGGGTGCTGAGCTCGGCGCGGGTCGCGCCGACATTTTTCATCGCCGGATGATGCGCCGGCGCGAACATGAAGCCGATGCCGGCCTCGCGGATGCAATTGCCGATCTGCTCGGGATTGAGATCGATGTTGACGCCGAGTGCAGCCAGCACATCGGCGGCGCCTGAGCGTGACGACAGCGCGCGGTTGCCGTGCTTGGCGACCGGGACGCCGGCGCCGGCAACGATCAGCGCGGCGCAGGTCGAGATATTATAGGAGCCCGAGGCGTCGCCGCCGGTGCCTACGACGTCGATCGCGTCTGGCGGAGCGGCGACGCGCAGCATCTTGTTGCGCATTGTTGTCACGGCGCCGGTAATCTCTTCGACCGTCTCCCCGCGCACGCGCAAAGCCATGAGCAACGCGCCCATTTGCGAGGGCGTTGCTTCGCCGGCCATCATCTGTTCGAAGGCGTTGGCTGACTCGTCGCGCGTCAGCGCGGTGCCGGTCGCGACTTTGCCGATGAGAGCTTTGAAATCCACGGGCTTCGCTCTCATTCCACCAACGCGCCGGCGCGATGCGGCGCGCGCCGGGCCGCGCTGCCGCGACCGGTCGCCGCATTCCAGGCGGCCACGATATCGAGAAAGTTTTTCAGTATCAGGTGGCCGTGATCGGAGGCAATGCTTTCGGGATGGAATTGCACGCCGTGCACCGGCAGGCGCGTATGCGCAAGCCCCATGATGAGACCGTCATCGGTCTCGGCGGTGACGCTTAAGTCGCGCGGCAGGTTCGCGCGCTCGACGATCAGCGAGTGATAGCGCGTCGCCTTGAACGGGCCGTTGATACCGCGAAAAATGCCTTGGCCCTGGTGGCGGATCTCGGACAGTTTGCCGTGCACCTGAACCGGCGCGCGGATCACTTTGCCGCCGAAAGCATCGCCGATCGCCTGATGGCCGAGACAGACGCCGAGGATGGGAATTTTCGGCGCCGCTTCCTTGATCAGATCGAGGCAGATGCCGGCTTCCTTCGGCGTGCATGGCCCGGGCGACAGCACGATGGCGTCGGGCTCCGCCGTCATGACGGCGCGGCTCGTCACTTTGTCGTTGCGATGCACGACAACATCCGCGCCCAATTCACCGAGATAGTGGACGAGGTTGAACGTGAAACTGTCGTAGTTGTCGATAAGAACGATCATTTCAAACTGCTCTTACTGCCTCGGCTGCGCCGTGCCGCCGCGCCGCCGTCATTTCGGACAGGAATAGCATATCCGCACGCAAGAGGCCCCACGCCAGACCTATGCGGCGGCACCTATATACCAACGCGCCGAGCAAGTCTGCGGCAAGCCTGCGGCAGGTAAATCGTGCCGCTACAGAAAAGAGCGGCGCCCCCCTCTATCCAGATCCAGACGGTTCATCCGTTCGCAAGTTGCTTGCAGCCTTGCGCGATGCGCCCCCGTTTGCCGGGCTTGTTATTTCAGCGCCGTCGAAACGCTGCCGAACGTCGTATTGAGGCTCGTCCCAATGCTTGCGACCACGGTGACGATGGCGACCGCGATACCGGCGGCGAGCAGGCCGTATTCGATTGCGGTAGCGCCGCTCTCGTGACGAAGAAAACCCTAAGGCTTCGACCGACACCCATTTGCATTCTCCTACTCACTCCAACTATTCCCAATTTCGGGTCGCCCAGTCTGGCAACCTCGCCCGGCAAATTACGTAGGGGAAATTACTTATGGGTGAAACCAGAGATAGAAGTTCTCCGGTGGGTTTACGACCGCAGATTGTTGGCACAACGCCGCATTTGGATGTTGGAGGTGGCCAAAAATTCAATTGTCCTGGTAGATTAGGGGAGGTTGCTTAGAAGAATTATCGAGGGGAAACGTCATGTTCGGGGTGGTGGGATCGCGGGCTGCGGCAAGGGTTCTCGCCGCCGGCTGGGCTTTCGGTTTGGCGTTTGGCTTGATTTCGGGCCCTGTCGGGCCTGCCCGCACCCAAGCCCATGCCCAGGATTATCCAAACAGGCCGGTCAAAATTATCGTGCCGACCCCGCCGGGAGGTCCGGTCGACGTGGTTGGGCGGCTCACCGCAAACTATCTGCAAACAGCGCTCGGCCAGGCCTTTGTCGTTGAGAACCGCTCCGGCGCCGGCAATACGATCGGCTCCAAGGATGCGGCTACAGCGACGCCCGATGGCTATACGCTGCTTTATTCAGCGGCCAGCGGCCTCATCATCGCGCCGTTGCTGCATCCGGGCGCGGGCTACGATCCGCTGACGAGCTTCGACCCGATCGCGCTTGTCGGCGAAAGCCCGAGCATCCTGGTCGTCAATCCGGGAGTGCCGGCTAAGACGGTGCAGGAGTTGGTCGCCTATGCCAAGGCCAATCCCGGCAAGGTAAATTTCTCGTCCGGCGGCATCGGCGTGTTACCGCACCTGATCGGCGAATTGTTCAAGTCCCGCGCCGGCATCGACATCGTTCATGTGCCTTACAAGGGCGGCGGACCGTCGATCACCGATCTTCTGGCCGGCAACGTGCAAATGACCTTCGAAAACTCAAGCGTGCTGTTGCCGCTGATTCAGTCCGGCGCGCTGCGCGCGCTCGCGGTGACGACGCAAAAGCGCATTCCGCAATTACCCGACGTCCCGACCATGATTGAAAGTGGCTTTCCAGATTTTGTCACCGTCGCCTGGACCGGCCTGTTGACGCCGGCGCATACGCCGGAGCCGATCATCAAGAAACTCAACGCGACGATCAATCAGGGCCTCAAAACGCCGGAATTCGCCGGCGCGCTGGCCAAGATCAGCGTCGACCCACGCGGCGGCACGCCCGAGGATTTCACGCACACGATGAAGGCGGAACTCGCGCGTTGGACGCCGCTCGTCAAATCACTCGGGCTTGCCGAAAACCACTAAAGGGAATTGCCGAATAGGGCGCGCTATTTGCCTTGCGCGCCGGGGAGCTTTGCCATCGCGGTCCATTTCGGCACTTCGCTGGCCATGAAATTGGTGAAATCAGCGACCGTGCCGGGGTTGCCCTTGGCTCCAAGCGTTTTCAGCTTGGCCTGGATGTCTGGGGAACGCAGTCCGGCATTGATCGCGGCGTTGAGCTTGTCGACGACGGCTTGCGGTGTACCTGGCGGCGCGGCAAGGCCGGTCCAGGAACTCGCGACAAAACCAGGCACGCCGCTTTCGATCATGGTCGGTACGTTCGGCGTTTCGGAAAGCCGTTCCGCCGAGGCGGTTGCAAGCGCGCGCAACGAGCCGTCGGCCAGATGCGGCAAGACAATCGAGCTTGTTTCGATGGCGAGGTCGATCTGGCCACCCATCAGATCGGTCATGTCGCCCGAGGCGCCGTTATAGGTCACGATCAGGATGTCGGTGCCGGTCAGGTCTTTGAACCATGCCGCCAGCATATGTGGCGGAGCGCCGTTGGGTACACCGATCGCAAGTCGGCCGGGATGGGTTTTGGCGTAGGCGATCACGTCGGCCATGGAGCCGGGCGGCGCCTTCGGTCCGGCGATCATCAAGAACGGCACCGTGGCGAAGGCCGCAACCGGCACGAAGACTTTTGGATCTAACCCGGCATCCGGATAAAGCGTCGGGCCGATAGCGAAAGTCGCGGCGGTGGCGACGATCAAGGTATAGCCGTCGGGATCGGCCGAGGCAGCGATTTTGCCGCCGAGCGTCGAACCGGCGCCAGGGCGGTTGTCGACATAGACCTGCTGCCCGAACGCTTGCGACAGGATCTGACTCATCAGGCGACCCATCACGTCGGTCGGCCCGCCGGGCGTATAGGGCACGATGACCCGGATCGAATGGTTCGGATAGCTCGGGTCGGAGCTGTTTTGCGCTCGCGCCGAAGAAAGGCAGAGGACGGTGAACAGCAAAGCTAAAGCGTAGCGGCGGATGACCGATCCGTTCGTCACGTTATTTCCTCCCGATGCAGCCTTGCGAGCGGCGCCGGCTCAGTCTGTGCTCAGCCGGTTCTTTGGGGGAAGATCATGCCCGAGATAAAACGAAGGCGGAAGGTGTGGACAGCACCCTCCGCCTGAACCGGCACGGCAACTCCGGTGAAACTCTTGCAGGCTTTTGCAGGCCTAGCGACCCGTCGAACTCACAACACGATCCGAGGATACCAGTCGCACATCGTGCGGTTGCACGAGCATGCCGCCGGCGCTACGCAGACAGCCGGCATCGAGATAAGGCCAGGCGTTCTGCCCGCAGGCGGTGACCGCTGGACGGGCATCGACTGGGTTGGACAGCACCGCCTGAGCCGGCGGATTGGCACGGACTTGCTGCGACAAACTCGGCAAAGCAACAAAACACGCGGCCGCAATCGCGGATACAGCTACGGCGTAAAAGATCTTGATCATTGCACCGTCCCCGTTCGCAACCTTTGACGTCGGTAAAACGCAACGCGTTCACGACGTTCTGGGTTCCTTGATTTCCTGTGCGTTGTTTGGCATCGGCGCATCAGTCGGGCGGTGACCGCCATCACAATTCCGGCGTTTGCCAATAAGCGATTGAATATATGCGATAATCTGGTTGAGTTTGGCCAAACGGCTTATCCAATATCGCAACGCGTCACGCGCGCGACCTACCGAGTCGTACGCGACCCCTAGCAACGGGCCTGGACGTTCCCAGCTTGCGGCCGAACGGGGCGCGGGCTAGACCGCCACTGCCAACTCACAAGATCAACCACATGCCCGCTCCCACGCCGCGCATCGCATTGTTCGCCGGATCGTTCGATCCCATTACCAACGGCCATCTCGACGTCGTCGCGAGCGCGGTTCGGCTCGCCGACCGGCTGGTCCTGGCGATCGGGGTGCATCCGGGCAAGACACCGCTGTTTGCGGTCGAAGAGCGGCTGGAAATGCTGCAGGACATTTGCGCGCCGCTGGCCAAGAAAGCCGGCTGCGAGATCACCTGCGTCACGTTCAGCGATCTCGTGGTCTCGGTGGCGCAGCGCGAGAAGGCGACCATGCTCATTCGGGGCCTACGCAATTCTGCCGACTTCGATTACGAAATGCAGATGGCCGGTATGAACGGTACTATGGCGCCCGGCGTGCAAACCGTGTTCCTGCCGGCGTCGCCTGCGGTCCGCCCGATCACCGCCACTTTGGTTCGCCAGATTGCCAGCGTGGGAGGCGACGTTTCTGCCTTCGTACCCGCGGCGGTCGCGGCGCATCTGAAGAAGAAATTCGCCAAGAAGTAACAAGATCCCCAAGCCGGTACTAAAACCGCATTACCGAAACTGCCGGAGACACCATGATCCGCTTCGCCGCGTTGTTGCTTGCACTGACAATTGCCGTCCCCGCTTTTGCCCAGCCTGCCGGCCCGAGCCTCGCCAATCCGGCGTCGCTGCGCGAACAGGCGCCACCGACCTACAAGGTGAAGTTCGACACCAGCAAAGGGGTGTTCATCGTCGAGGTCCATCGCGATTGGGCGCCGTTCGGTGCTGACCGCTTCTACAATCTGGTGAAGAACGGGTTCTTCAACAACACGCGCTTCTTTCGCGTGATCTCCGGCTTCATGGTGCAGTTCGGCATCAACGGCGATCCGGCGATTTCTTCGCAGTGGCGCAGCGCGCGGATCAATGACGATCCGGTCAAGAAGAGCAACGGGCGCGGCCTGATCACTTTCGCGACTGCGGGACCGAATACGCGCACCACCCAGGTTTTCATCAACTACGCCGACAATGCCGCGCTTGACGGTCAGGGTTTCGCCCCGTTCGGCCAAGTCACGTCCGGCATGAATGTCGTCGATGCGCTCTACAACGGCTACGGCGAGGGCGCTCCCTCTGGCGGCGGGCCCGAGCAGGGCCGGGTTCAAAGCGAAGGCAATGCCTATCTGACCTCGTCATTCCCAAAACTCGATTACATCAAGTCCGCGACCATCGTGCCGTAGTCTTTGCGCGCGATACGACCCTGGAGGAACAAAAATGGCCGAACAAGTGGAATTACCGTCGGGGATCGACCCCGAGAACACGCTGATCCTCGATGCCACGGCGGGCCGGATCATCATCAAATTGCGCAACGACGTTGCGCCGGGACACGCGGAGCGCTTGAAGCTCCTGGCGCGCGAGCAATTTTACGACGACGTGCCGTTTCACCGCGTCATCGAGGGTTTCATGGCGCAAACCGGCGACGGCGAAAACGGCAACGGCACCGGCGGCTCGGAACATCCCGACTTGAAGGCGGAGTTCTCCGACGTGCCTTACGTGCGCGGCACGGTCGGCATGGCGCGGACCAGCAATCCGCATTCCGCCAACGCCCAGTTCTTCATCATGTTCGACGAGGGCGCGTTCCTCAACGGCCAATATACCGTGGTCGGCGAGGTGGTGAGCGGGATGGACGTCGTTGATAAGCTCAAGCGCGGCGAGCCGCCACGTGATCCCGACAAGATCGTCAAAATGCAGGTCGCCGCCGACGTCGAATAACGCGCGTCTCAGGCGCGTTTCGTGTGCGTGAGATAGGGCGCCATTTGTTCGAGCGCCTGCGCCGGCAGGATACGCCTCATGCCGTCCGGCGAAGGGCCGCCGGGCGGAACGACGGCGTGAATGCGTTTTGAATATTTCAGCACCGGCGTCGATCCGAACAGGCCGAAGGCGTCCGTGCCGCCGGCGACCGCAAGATTCATCGGCGCGGAGCTCGGGCCGACGAAAAGATCGGCGAGACGCAACAGCGCGGCTGCTTCGGTCAGGCAAAGATCGCAGGCGTTAATGACGGGCGTGCCCGCGCTTTGCGCGATGAAATTCTGACAGCGCGCGCTGTTCATGGCGCCGCCGACCATGAACACAGTGCCCTGAATGCGCTGGCGCAGGCCGGCGAGAAATTCCGCCCAATGACTATCGGGCCAATCCTTGTCGGGGTGCGAAGCGCCGAGCCCGAGCGCAATCCAGGGCCGCGGCGCGGCGGCAAATTTCTCGCCGATCGCCGTCAGCGTCGACGTCGGCAGGCGCAGATCCGGTTCGGTCGAGGCGAACGGCACCTTCGTCGCCGCCATCAGCGCCACCAGCCAGTCGACCGGCTGATCGTGAAAGTGGCTCTGATCGATGCCGGGATTGGTGATGAAATACCGTTGTGCGCCGAGCCCAAGCCCGATGCGCTCAGGGACACCGGCAAGCCGCGCCGCCAGCGCCGGGCGCAGCGTGCGGTCGAGGACGAAGACTTTGCCAAAGCGCTGCCGGCGCAAGAGCGCCACGAGCTTGAGCAGATTGACCGCACGTTTGAACTCGGAGCCGCCGTGCTCGAAATAGATCGTCTCGGCAACCCTTGGATCGGCAGCGAGCAATTCCTCGGCGCAACTCGACGGCGGCGCAAGGAAGGTGACCTGGCCGCTTGGGGTCGCCGCAGCGATCGCCTGGATGAAGGGCAGGTGCCAGATGACGTCGCCGATGCCGCGCTTGACCTGGATGACCGCGACCTTGGCGCTCGTGCCGATTTTCGTGCCGATTTTTGTGCTGTGGGTGACCGCGTTTGCCGACACGTTGATTGCCGCGCCAAAGGTTGCGATATCCGGCTTGTAGAGCATGATCCGGAAAAGTGGAAACCGGTTTTCCGACAAGACCATGCTTACTGCGTAATGCAGTTTTCAAGCGAGTGGAAAGCCGGGCTTTGATGCGCACGGACCTGTTCGATTTCGCGCTGCCGGAAGAGCGCATTGCGCTGCGGCCGGTCTCGCCGCGCGATGCGGCGAAGCTATTGGTGGTGCGTCCCGGCACCGGCTTCGAGGACCGCACCGTGCGGGAATTGCCGAGCCTGTTGCGGCGCGGCGATGCCATCGTGGTCAACGACACCAAGGTGTTTCCGGCAAACCTCCATGGCCGGCGGATCGGCCGCGGCGAGCATGAGCCCGCCATCTCCGCAACACTGATCAAGCGGCTCGATGGGGCGCGCTGGCGGGCTTTCGTCAAGCCGGCGAAACGCCTCGCCACAGGCGACGTCGTGCGGTTCGGCGACGAGGGACGTGTCTGTTTCCTCGGCCAGCTCGATGCCATGGTCGAAGCGAAGGGCGAAGGCGAAGAGGGTGGCGAGGTGACGCTTGCCTTCTCTTTCCATGGCGCAGTGCTCGACCAGGCACTCGCCGAGCGCGGCGACATGCCGTTGCCGCCTTATATCGCGGGCCGACGCGACGTCGACGAGCTCGACCGCAGCGATTATCAAACAATGTTTGCGCGCGAAGAGGGCTCAGTCGCCGCCCCGACCGCGGGGCTGCATTTCACGCCAACGATGATCGAAGGGGTGCGCGAACACGGCATCAGCCTCCACCGCGTCACGCTGCATGTCGGGCCCGGCACGTTCCTTCCGGTCAAAGCCGACGACACATCGGGGCATAAAATGCACGCCGAGTGGGGGAGTGTCGACGCCGAGACAGCAACGGCGCTCAATGCTGTGCGCCGCGCCGGCGGCCGCATCGTCGCTGTCGGTTCAACCTCACTGCGGCTCATCGAGAGCGCCGCAGCTGACGACGGCACGGTCTCGGCCTTTTCCGGCGACACTGCTTTGTTCATCACGCCCGGTTATCAATTCCGCACCGTGGATGCGATGCTGACGAATTTCCACTTGCCGCGCTCGACTCTGTTCATGCTCGTTTCGGCCTTTTGTGGGCTCGACGTCATGCGCCGCGCCTATGCGCACGCGATCGAAACCGGCTATCGCTTCTACTCCTACGGCGACGCCTGCCTGTTGTTTCGTTGAGCGAGGTTCTTTTGCAGCCGTTCTCCTTCCGCCTCATCGCCACCGACGGCGCTGCGCGCACCGGCGAAATCGCGACCGCTCATGGCCTGGTGCGCACGCCCGCCTTCATGCCGGTCGGGACGCAAGCGGCGATCAAGGGTGTGCATCACGACGATGTCCGCGCCTCCGGCGCCGATATCGTGCTGGGCAACACCTATCATCTGATGCTGCGGCCGTCCGCCGAGCGGGTGGCGGCGCTGGGTGGCTTGCACGCCTTCATGCACTGGCCGCTGCCAATCTTGACCGATTCCGGCGGTTATCAGGTGATGTCGCTTTCGGCTTTGCGCAAAGTGACCGAGGCGGGCGTCACCTTCCGCTCGCATATCGACGGCGCCATGGTCGAGCTGACGCCGGAACGCGCCATCGAGGTGCAAATCCTGCTCGGCTCGGACATTGCCATGCAGCTTGACGAGCTCGTCGGCTTGCCGGCCGAGCGGGCCGAGATCGAGCGCGCGATGCAGCTCTCGCTGCGCTGGGCCGAGCGCTGCAAGCGCGCTTTCGAACGCGCACTGCCGGGCCGCGCGCTGTTCGGCATTGTGCAGGGCGGCGACGATCAAAATCTGCGCGAGCAAAGTGCGCGGACGCTCACCGATATGAGTTTTCACGGCTATGCCGTCGGCGGGCTCGCGGTCGGCGAACCGCAAGAGGTCATGCTCAAGATCGTCGGCGATACCACCCCCCTGCTGCCAGCCGACCGGCCGCGCTATCTCATGGGCGTCGGAACGCCGTCGGATATTCTCGGCGCCGTCGCTCGCGGCATCGATATGTTCGATTGCGTTTTGCCGACACGCAATGGCCGCCACGGTCTGGCGTTCACGCGCTTTGGACCGATCAATATCAGGAACGCGCAGCACGCCGAGGATCCGCGCCCGCTCGATCCGGAGAGCCGCTGCCCGGCCGCGCGTGATTTCTCGCGCGCTTATCTGCATCACCTGTTCAAGGCCGGTGAGGCGCTTGGCGGCACGTTGCTGTCGATCGTGAACCTCTACTATTATCAAGATCTCATGGTCGGCACGCGCGAGGCGATCGCTGCGGGCCGCTTTGCCGACTACGCCGCGCAAACCCAAGCGCAGTGGGCGGCGAAAATAGATAAGCCCGCCGGGTCCTGAAATAACGGCCGGCGGGCTATCCATGTTCGGCAGCGAGGCTGCCCGTCGCAATCTTAGCTGCTTCGGCTTTAGCTGCCTCAGCTAGAAATCCCGCAGCAGGTAATGACGCAACAAAACCAGCGCGTTTTACGCTTTCACGAGCTGGCCGCGTAACTCGCCACCAGGATTCGCGGCGGTGTGAACGTTGGTGTACATTAGACCGGCCTGCAGGTCGGAGGCTTGCGCATCCGTGAGCGTGGCCGAACCCTTGAACGGGCTGTCGAGCGTCTTGCCCTTTTCCGAAATCCAGATCGCGACGCCGGCATTCTTGCCCGGTTCCGCGGGGCCATGGAAATGAGCGGCCGTCGCCGGGCCGGTGAGGCCGGAGAAGCTGCCCGACCAGGTCAATTCCTTGGTCGCGGGATCGAAGCTCGCGGTGACCGTGCCGCTGCCGGTGGTCTGGTTCGGCGGGACTTCCGTCGCGCCGTTCAGCGTCGCCTTGAAATTAATAGGCGCAGCGCGCGAGGGCGTCGCCGAACCCAGCAAAACCGCACCGGCCGCGCCACCCACGCAATAGCCCAATACCGAACGACGATCGATTGGCTGATCTAATGCTTTAGTCATATGTTCCTCCTTCTGGACGAATCCGAGCCTGCAACAATATCAACACCGCAAGACCACAATTATTGCCCGCCGTTACAGCCGCGCCTAGGGCGGTCAATGGCCACCCTCCGAGGACACGCACGCAGAAATGTTTACGCAGAATTTTGGAGAGCCCACGCCACCCGGTTGCGCCAGCGGCGAGCGGTGCCGGTGAGCCTCTAACGCGACAGCAGCCGGATCGAGGTCACGAATTCATTGCCGCATTCGTCGCAAGACCAGGTGTGATCGATCCGGCCCCGAATGTTGAAGCGGGATTCCTCGGCCATGAGCAGCACGCTGCCGCACCGCGGGCAATTTGGCCGCCCAAGGCTTTTGGTCACTTGGTCTCGTGTCGCGAACGCGAGACAGGCGGATTGGACAGTCATCGTCGGTCCTCCTCGACGCCCTCACCGCACCCTTCGACTATCCTGCATAGGGTCTGTGGCGCCACGGCGACGAGGGCGTGAAACTCTCATGGCGGAATCCACAGATTGCACAGCCCGCAACGCGATCCCGAGCCGTCGCGATGCGCGTCACATCGACGCTAGTGCGTGTTGATGGGGGCGCAATTGGTGCGGCCCGACATCAGACAATCTTCGAGTTTGCCGCTGGCATAGAGTTCGCGCGCCAGAAACCAACCGACGGCAAACAGCACGACAACAACGCCAAGAGCGATCAGAGGCCCGCGCCGATTACCGTCTTCTTCGTTGCCGCTGCCCATTATTGTGCCTTGGACTGTAACAACGATTGCAACAAGAGGTATACCAAGCGCATTACGTTACGGAATATTTTCGGTGTGAAGGAACAGACCGAATTTATTTGTATTTAGCGTGAGCTGCGGCGACCTGAAGCGGAACGATCTGAAGCCGAAAGACCTTAGCGAAGATACGCCAAACTCCACCGTTGAAGCACGAGGCCGGTGGAGGGTCGAATGAATTCGCAGTCATGTTCAGGCCGCGACGCGGTGCATACCGGTACCGTCGCGGGCACGGCGGATCGCTTTGACAGACTTTTCGATGGCGATCCAAAGGCGGGAAATTTCGCTCGCCGAACTGTCGTCGGAATCGTATTCCTTGACGCCTTCGCCCTCGGCAAGCGCAAGCGAGTAGTTCGCCCGATGCGTGATCTGGCCGCCCCAGACCGGAATCTCCAGCTTGTTGAGACAATCGCGCGCGGCTGTGACTGCGGAAGATTCCCTGTTGCCGCGTTTCGGCGGCGCGCCGTTGATGACGACGGCATAGGGCGTGCGCGCCTCGCGCGCGACGGCGATCGTCTCCTGAACGGCGTCGAGATCGAAAATGCTCGGCCGGCACGGAATGACGAGTAAGGTCGCCGATTCGATGGCTTCGGCAACGCTGAACGAGGCGTTCGGCGGCGTGTCGACAAAGACCCATTCGATCTTGTCGCGCTTTGCCGCTTTCAGCACGTCCGAAATGCTCCGCTCAACCGTTTTCAGCGGCAGCGCATCGTAATTGCGCAGCATATTCCATAGCCGCAGCGAGCCTTGCGGATCGTCATCAACGAGCAGGCATGGTCGCGACGGCTTATAGACGTGCGCAGCCAGATGCGCGGCCAGCGTACTTTTGCCAGATCCGCCTTTGCGCGACGCAAAAACAAGCACATTCATGACTGCGCCCCGAAGCTTTGGGCGCAAGCTAACTGAGCGACGGCCGATTCGCATCAAGCACGACGGCGCGCGGCGGATGAATCCACCGTCATAAAAGTCGCATTGCGTGTGACCGTTTTTTGTCGCGAACCGCTACTCAGCGGGCAGCCACTCGCAGCTCGTTATTTGTCGTCGGCGGAGAACAGCTTATCGGCGGCCGTAATCAGACCGATATCGGGATGCGCTGCGCAATACTCGCCGAGCTTTTTGGCGTTGTCGACAAAGGCATCGGTCTGGATGACCGGCGGGTCGTCCTGGTCTTTGTAATAGCCGTCGAGCCAGGTCAGGATGATCTCAATGGTTTCCTTGTCGGCGGTCTGGAATTTTTTGCAGGTCCAGGTCGACAGATCGATGTCCTCGGCGAAAGCGGGCGAGCTGCGGGCGAGGATCGCGGCAGCAAGAAATCCAGCGACGAACTTCATGACAATCTCCCATCCAGAAGTAGGGTGAATATCTCGGCGATGTTCGCGGCGACAATGTGCGCGCGGATCGCCGTGCGCTCCATCAACAACTAATTCCGCGGACGAAGGTGCTCGGTGCCGACGCCGTCGTGGCCGCGGATCGCCCAGGCGCCGGTCAGGCCATCGCCGTTGACCTTATAGATGATGAGGCCGGGCTCGCCGTCGATCGTATAGGTGGCTGCAAGCGAGTCGTTCAACCGCATGCCGAATCCCTGATAGGTCGTGTCGCCGATTTTCCACACGATCGTATAGGTGGTGTCGGAAATAACTTTGACGTCGGCGGTGCCGGTATATTTGGATCCGTCTGGATTGCTGCCGCTTGCCTCGTAATGTGAGGCAAGGCTCAATGGGTCGGCGCGAACCGGCAATACAACAGCAAGAAGAGCAACAGTGCATATAAAAGTGCAGAGTGTGCGTATCACGGTCGTCCCTTGTTTATCGGCCGGTGCTGGCGTGGCGTCGTCAGCCAACAAACCGCCATTGAACAGTCATCATAATCGAGATTCGATGACGGCGGCGCGAAAACGCGATGTGAAGGCGTTTATTTTGTCGGCAACGCGGACCGCGTCAAGCAGATTGGCCGACGAACCGGTTTGGTTGAGGATCTGGGACGCGGGTCATTACTCAAAGCGCATACCGGCCTCGCGGATGATCGCCTCGTAGCGCGCCGCGTCGGTGCGGACCCGCTCGGCGAATGCGGCCGGACCAATGTGCTGGGGATTAATGCCGGCCTCGTTCATCCGCTTACGAATGTCGTCATCTTGCACGATCTGACTGATGGCCTTGTCGAGTTTTGCGACGATCGCATCCGGCGTGCCCAAAGGCGCAAACATGCCGAGCCACAGCGTCGCGTCGACCGGCAGGCCGCCCTCGGCCAAGGTCGGCCAGGTGGGCGGCGCGAATTCTGGCCGCCGCGCCCCGGTCAAGGCGATGACCTTGATCTTGCCTGCCGCGACGAGCCCGGGATAAACGGCGACTGGCTGCACGATGCCGAGCGCAACATCGCCCGCAGCGATGCCTTTCGCCGCGTCCGGCCCGCTGCGATAAGAGACCTGCAGCATCTTGATGTGGGCGGATACGGCGATCCATTGGCCGACGACATTGTTGACCGTGCCTACGCCGGGCGTTGCATAAGCGAGCCCATTCGGATTCGCCTTGGCGGCATCCACAACGCTCTTGACGTCGCCGAAGGGCGCATTCGCGCTCGCCACCAGCACCATCGGACTATCGGTCACCATCGCGATCGGCAGCAGCTCATTCATCGGGCTGAATGTGCGTTGTGGCATGAGCTGCGGGATGGTGATGAAATCGCCGGCGCAAAATAGCAGGGCGTAGCCGTCCGGATCTGATTTCGACACCACTTGTGCGCCGATTGCGCCACTCGCACCGGGCCGGTTATCGATGACGATTTGCTGCCCCAGGAGGTCGCCCAATTTTTGCTGAAAGATACGCGCGACCACATCGATGCCGCCGCCGGCCGGATAAGGGATGGTCAAGCGGATCGGCTTGTTGGGGTAGTCGTCGGCGCGCGCGACATCCAGTCCGGCCACAAAGATCAAAATCGCAGCAATCGCGACGACCGGCCGGCTCGCCGCAAAAGCCGCGCGCAGCCAATGTAGCGGTTTCGCACCACGTGTCAGTGATTCACGTATGATCGATCCATGTTTCATTGGCGCATCCAATATTTCAATAACGAAGTCCAGTTACGCGGCCACGCGCCGCGGTTCGAGTTGCGCGGCATCGGCGCCGGCGATGTGTCCGCCGATCAGACATTCTGAAAAATTGGCGCCGGAGAAGTAAAGATGACCGAAGACGCTGCCAAGCTCGCCGGCGACATAGAGGCGATGCAGCGGCTCGCCGAAGGCATTGAGCACGCGCTGCCGGTCGTCGTGCGGCAGACCGCCTTGGGTATTGGAGACGATCGGCCAGACTCTGGCGGCGGAGAAGGGCGGCTCCGCAATCGGCATCATGCTCGCGCGCGGTCGTCCGAACGCATGATCGGCGCCGGCGGCGCAGGCAGCGTTCCATGCGGCGATCGTGGCAACGAAATTGTCGGCGTCGAGTTCGAAATCCGCAGCGATGTCGCGCAAGCTTTGCCGCGTCACCAGCACTTGCTCGTCGAATTCCTGCAGCGTCCGGCTATTGAACCCCGCCGCGGTCGCGGCATCGTTATAACTCGGTTCGCAAACCGTACCGAGTGCGCGGCCTTTGGCATCGAGCACCAGCAGCGAGGGGATTCGCGGAAAAGTTTGCGTGACCGGGTCGTAAAAGGCCATCGGCCGGTAATTGGTATCCTGCATATACGGATCGTATTCGTTCATGAAGCGCTTGCCGTAGCGATCGACCACGATCCAGCTCATCGGCGTCGCGCGATCTAGCGACACGCCGGGAATCCAATTACGCATGCGCCGCACGCGAATGCCGAACTTGAATTCGGGGTCCGGGTGATGGAAGCCATAGACGCCGTGCAAGTGCCACATGTGCCATAGTGCTGCGCCTGCCTCCTGCGCCATGCGAATGCCGTCGCCGGTATTGCCGTGCGTTGCAGCCGGCCGCATCGGCGGCGTCGGCCAGAACTGGCGCTGCATATCGTCAGCGGCTTCAAAACCGCCGCAGGCCAGCACGACGCCACGCCGCGCCGGAATGGTCTCATCGTCGCAAATCACGCCCGTGATTTCGCCGCTGGTCTGCCCGCTTTGACGATGAAAGAGGCGGCGGACCGCGCTACCATAGCGCACGGCGATGCCCCGCCTTCTGACGTGCTCATGCGCGACCTTGAACATGTTCTTGCCGTTGACATCGCCCTCGAGGCGGATGTGCGGGTAGTCTTTTTCGGGATCAAATCCCGGAATGTGATCGACTTCGATATGGCTCCAAGTGTCGTAGCCGGGCAGGGGGTAATTTGCCTTGACCGGAACGATCCGGGTGGTGGCGCCGAGCGGTTCGGCAAGCGCGCGCACGTAACTCGGGAGTTCGACGGCTCCGCGCGCCAGCGCCAGCAAGACCGGATCCGGGGTGGTGCCGGCACAGGTGGCTTTGAGATAGGCGAACGCGGCATCGGCATCTTGGGCGATACGCGCGCCGCCGCCGGCGCAAATCGAAATGCCCCCCGGATTGGATTCTTTCTCAAGCACCAGCACCTTGGCGCCGGCATCATGCGCCGCGATGGCCGCAATCGCCCCTGCAAGGCCGAATCCGACCACGACAACGTCGTAACTTTCCCGCATCGAGCGTTCGCTTTTTTACAACATTGGATTGTAATTTCCGCCCTGGCGGGGCTGACGGCACGATATTGCCGGTCACAAATCTGCAATTTCACCCGTTGTTTGGTGTTACACTAGAAACAGTGTGACACTATGCGCTGGCGGGAGGTCGGACAATGGTTCGGTGGCGCCGACAAACTCTATGATGCAGCTTCGCCGCGGACATAATATTCCCGTCGTTCTGCTGCGCTCTTTTATTGCGATCAGCGGACACGGCAGTTTCACCAAGGCTGCCGAGGAGCTCAATCTTACTCAGCCGGCGATCAGCGCGCAGATCAAGCGGCTGCAACGCCTCGTCGGCGGCGATCTTTTCTTCAAAAAGACGCAAGGCGTGGGCCTGACCCAGCTCGGCTCGATCGTCGAGAACTACGCGCGGCGTATTTTAACTCTTAACGACCAGATCATCGCCATCGCCGGCCAAGTGCCGAAACACGAAACCATTCATCTCGGCATCCAGAACATATTCGCGCGCGCCGTTCTGGCCGACGTCGTGGGCAAGATGCCGGAGGCCGGGCACTACCGGTTTGTCTGCGGCACCGCGCCGGTGCTCGCGGAGAAACTGAAAGCCGGCTACGTCGATCTGGCCTTCATGCTGATGCAGACGGAATCGCGGCGAAATGTTCTGGCACAGTGGGGCGAGCAGATTGTGTGGTGCCGTTCAGCCGAGCAATTTCCGGTTGCAGACGACGAGCCGATCCCGTTCGTCGGCCGCGAGGAGGGGTTCATCGACCGTAAGGTCATGGACATCCTCGAGGAGCACGAAGTGCCTTACACGATTGTCTTTAATGCCGGCGATTTGACCGCTATTACCGCCGCCGTCGAAGCCGGCATCGGCGTGATGGTCGCGCCTTTGCGCGCCGTTCCGGACTCGCTCCTTGTCACCAAGGACCGAATCTTACCGAAGCTGCCGCAGTTGACCTCGGCGGTTTTTTATAAGGAAGGGTTCGACGTCAAACGCCATCGGGCGCTCATCGAAGCTTTCGTTTCTGCCGTCGCTCCGCAGAGCGGCATGGTCAAAAGGCTGGCGCGGCCTTTGGAAAAGGCAGCCGCGGACATCGGCGCTTCTGCGCCGAATGAATTTTGATGGACCATGAATTTCTATTTTCTTCCCAACGCGGAGAACCTGCGCCATTCTGATTCCTTCTGGGCTGGGGGGACGACGTCATGGACTGCGAATCGCTCGACGATCGAACGGCGATCGCCGATTACATCGCCGATATGACGGCGGAGTTGGCGCTGCTGGCCGCTTGGGCGGATCACACGGATCTCGCGCGAATCTTGGAAATGGCTCGTCTTCAATCCGAGCAAATCTGCGGACTGGTTCAGAATGTTGCGGAGGAGCCTGCGCTCGGCGACATGAGTAGCGATATGGCTGACGGCGTGTCGGCCAACACGGCGATTGGGCAGGACGCGGACACCGGACCGTTCGAATCCACAAACGTCATTCGGCTATCCACACTGCGCGCCGCGCAAAGATAGCTTGGCGAGCTTTCGGTCGATTTGCGCGATCTTCGCCGCTGGCCTTTGGCGACGATTTTCCGAAGCAAGAATGCGGGCGTAATCGGCTGCAGCAGCCGCTCACTCGTTCTCCCCGGTAATGGCCTGCACCATACGAACGATCGAACGGCGAAGACTGGCGTCCTTGATTCGCACGAAGGCTTTCACCAAAGCGAGCCCGTCGGCCGTCGTCAGAAAATCGGTGACATAGGCAGGCGACGGAGAATCCCCGAGCGCTTGTCCGCCCTTCACCGATTGCGGCCCTCCTTCGAAGAAGAAATGCACCGGCGCGTCGAGGATCTGGGATATCGCCTGCAACCGGCTGGCACTGATGCGATTGGTGCCCTTCTCGTATTTCTGAATCTGCTGGAAGGTCAGTCCGAGCGCATCGGCGAGTTTCTCCTGGCTCAAGCCGAGCATCATCCGGCGCATGCGCACGCGGCTGCCGACATACTTATCGGTTGGATTGGGAATCTTCGTCATCGAAATGGTCACGCCGTCCGTTGCGCCAAAATTGAGTGTCGTCCGTGCTGTGCCGGCCGAGTTATCTTCGATCAAATATCCGGTTCTGTGCCGGCTG
The DNA here is from genome assembly GCA_963746715.1 of uncultured Alphaproteobacteria bacterium. Taxonomy (GTDB): domain Bacteria; phylum Pseudomonadota; class Alphaproteobacteria; order Rhizobiales; family Xanthobacteraceae; genus BOG-931. The sequence goes on from CAVVCW010000030.1 coordinate 61,585, forward strand.
CACATTCGACAAAGATGGGCGCCGCTGCAGGGGTCGTCCCGTCAATTGTGGCTCGGCGGTTCGACGAGCGCTGGCGGCCATCGCCGCCGCGCAGGCGAAAACACACATGAAGGCGCCCCAACCCAGGCCTAACAAGCATGGCGCGAGCCTAGCGCATATCAGGCTTGCGTGTCAGCCACCTTCGGGAAAGGCCGCCGGACAGCCGCCGCGCGCGACGGACGCCCCCGTTTACCGGCACCTGGCTTCGTGATAGCGGCTTGCCAATGATTGGCGTCAGAAAAGTTCGAATGAAAGTATTGGTCGCGTCGATCGCGCTACTCGCTTTCCCCGACGCAGTCCTTGCCCAGCACTACCTAGAGCCGTCAGACGTCTCCCGCGCAACCTTTTACTCGCACAGTTTCAAATCGAAACACCACACCAAACACGCTCGTGAAAAACAGCACGCGCTAGACGCCGCGCATAAGGCTGCACTGAGCAAAATCCCGAACCAACCTCAACCTACCGATCCCTGGGCAAAGGTGCGGCCTTAACGCGCTGAACAACGCTCACGCCGACGTCGCATGTCTTCGCCGTCCTTGATCAGCTCAAAGACCTGACCCAGACAGGCTCTAACTGCCGCTTTCTTGTCGAAGCTCTCCGGACGGCGACCAAGCTTCTTGTCCTCAGCCTTGGCTCCTGCAAATCCGACCTCAACGCGGCCCGCAATAGTGCCGCGCGGAAACTCGGCGGATACCTTTTCGGGACATAACACTTGGGGCGAGTATGGCCTCGGCGAATTGCGGCGGCACCGCTCATTTTGCGGAATTAATCTCGCGCAAACACCCCTTTTTTGCCTTGAGATCGACTCAAACGACCGTTTGAATTTCATCCAGGCGTTTTATACGCAACATCATAGGAAACGGGCCATGGCTATCGCATCCGAGACGCTTGAGAACCTCTGGCAAAAGCCGCACCATAACCCCTGGGAACAAGCGCATCCTTGCCCCAACTGTGGGCGGACGATGCAGCTAAGCCGCAGTGGCGCGACCTCTAGCGGAGTTTCCGGCTTCCACAGCTATGGCTGCGCCGAATGCGGAATTTGGGCGATGGAAGCCGACGAGGAATAATCGCCACTCAAATAGAGCCGACGCGAATATCAGCGAGCTAGGAGGAAATCCTTCAACGGATTTTTAGCCGCCGTATTCCATTATACGAATGGCGAGGTGACGCGGCGTTTCGCAGACGCCACGTCGGCAACAGGCGTAGGTCGCACCCGAAGTCGGCCTTCGCCCGCTGTGTTTGGATCGCCTCCCAGCGGTTCAACCCTCGCCGCTGCTTGGCGCAGTTCGGGCGAGGCGAGGTGGTGCTACCACGCTCCTTGCTACGTACAAATGGCGGTTGCGTATGATGGCGGCAATCTGTCGTCCGGTGTTGTTTCGACGCCACGGATCGTCAGGCGATTAATTCTGGCTTTTAACCGGACACAAACCACGCACTTGGTATTGGTCGTGTAGAGCTGGAGGCCGCGTCATGGATATTGCAAAACTCGCGAAGGATATCGGCACTCTCCGATACGAAACCGAGTATCGCTTTGAATCTGGGGCGCCTTGTTATCAGGCGCTGTGCGAGGGAGACGTTCGGGGCATTCTCGTCGCCCTGCGAGATCGCGGCGTTACGATCACTCGCGAGAACGAAGTTCACGTGGAGTCTCCACCGATTTACGCTGCGGAAGGCTGCGAGCAGACAATAGCGTAAGGCACATCGCGCCTGCCGGACGCGCGGTTCGCGGCAGGAAGGTCTTCCCCATGTAAATTCGCATGGTGGTGGATCGGTCGTCTTCAACCAAAATCTTCCATTAGATGTTACCCTTGCAGCGCGAGCCAATAGTCTGCGGCCCCGATGCGCCGGACACGGTATGGACCGCATGCGACGGATGCAGGTTATGTTCTGTCATGTCGCGGAATCTCACGCGGCGAAGATTCGCGGGCGCAAATAGCGGCAGTAAAACTGACAGGTGCTTCCGCCGAAAGTATCAACTCGCTATTATGTAATTCTGTGTTAGTTTTTGCGACGCGAACCGAATCCTAAAATTTCGGCCGCGCATAGGAGGGGGGAACTATGGGCTTGCTTCAGATTGCATCGCTCGTCGTCGTCGCGGCATCGTTCTGGCTGATTTTCTCGGCGCGTAATTTTCCCGTAAAAAAGTGAAGTGGCACCAAACATTTTGTAGCGGTTGTATAACAAAGACTTTGTGGCGAACCTGAACGGGCCGCGAATGTCTGGCGAACGGGCGGCCGAACCGGAGCAGTTCTCGCGGCGTAAAGATGCCGTAAAGCGCCGGCGCACTCTGATGCGATTGAGCGGGTCCGCCATGTGACCAGGTGTGGACTGCTGGACACCTGATTGGCGCGGAATGGATCGGTCTCGCGGATGAAATAGAGGGCCCGGTTGTGTCGGGCCGGACCCTCTTGCGTCTGCCAGTACGTAAAACAGAGCTAACCGAATCAATCGTATGGGAGCGCCGTTACCCTGCCGTTAAGAGCGGCTGCGGCATATTGTTTGGATGGAGCGGACTCAACTAACAGCGGTTGAGAAAAACGGACACTGGACCATCCTTATGGCGTGGCCCAATGGCGCAAAACGTCGTTACGGCAAGTTCTCTTCCGCGCGCGAAGCTGACGAATGGATCAAGCAACACCGCTGGCTAACGATGGTGAAAATTGAAGAGAAAGCTGTCGGTCGCCCACGCGGTAGGGCGTCTAAGAGCAACAAGTTACGAACTGGGGACACGCAATAGGTGCCAGCGGAACGGAACCGGCGACTGCGCGGCAGCTCCAACCATCGCAAGTAAGCGCCCCGACGCGCCAGGCGCGTGCCGCTCGTCCGCGCGTCGGGGCCTGACAGGGCGTGCATGCACCTAATTGGGGAACAAGGGCAGCGCCCGCCGCGCACACTGTATCTGAAAGTGGGATGCCGACGATGCCCATTTCGGATGTGGGCTGCCTATTCTTTGGACTTGTTGATGCGGAACAACAAAAGCGATTGATGGTTGAGGCCGGGAATACCCGATTCCATTCGGAGGTGAGCTATGTCGGGCCAAGCATTGCGCTGTGCGTACTGCGACAAGCCGCTCGAAGTTTCCGCATTCGGTGTATTGGCGTGGCGTGCCGGCAAGGACTTCGTCTGTGATGAGTTTTGCGCGGACGGAATTGAGCCAGCGCATATCGCGCCAGATGTCCGGTTTCTGGCGCTAGCGAGGTTGCCGGCGATGCCGAACTAATCAGCACAAACGTGAAGTGGGACCCGGCAGCGTCATGCGTGCACTCCCGGGTCCCGTCCCCCATCGGGGCAACAAACCGTCGCCCGTCCCCGACAATCTTTGATCATGCGGGCCGCGTGTAATTTTCAAGTTAACGGGTCGGTCTTGCGATCATCTGTTAGGGCGGGAGCGAACCGGCTTCAGGAACCAGATACCGCTGTGCTTTTCTTGCTTGTGCCGCTCCGAAAACGGTGTCCTAAATATGAGGGACGGAGTTGCAGATGGCTGAGTTCAAGAAAGACATTGAACGACTGACTGAGCGGATTGTCGCCGAGAGGCGGCGCATGCAAAGCGAAGCGCAGAGGCCCGCGTCGAAACTTCAAAACATAGGGGCAGCGCAGCGCCTCGCCCTTGCCGCAATGCGTAACAGCTCACGTGTGAGAGCGTCCAGATAAGCGGGCTCCGTTATTTGTTCGCGTTTGTTGATCTCGAATCAGACATATTGTGCGAGGAAAGCGACAAACCTACGGTCGCCACGCGGCCGCGGAAGGGGGCTGGCATAACCCTGGAGGCAAGCCGTGCGCGGGATTTTGGTCGTGTTGCTGCCAATTCTCTGTGCCCTCTACTTCTTAGATCAATTTAATTACGGCGGCTATTACACAAACGCTTTTTGGACCCAGGCCAACTCCACGGGTCAACAGTATGAGCAGCAGCTCAAAGATTGGTGGCGCCATCGCTAAAGCGCTAACGGCGATTTAGCGGAGGGTCCGGGTCTATCCGGCGATAGCTGAACCAATCCCCCGCGTCGCCCCAAGGCAAATCTTCACCGCAATCGACGCACGTCGGCGCGCGTGGCTGGGGTTCTTTCTGCCGACTTATCTCGTATCCGGCGCGGCACTTCGGGCAGATGAAAAGAAATTTCATGGAGACGGAGCAGGAACGCGCGCGTCCCCGCCTTGTAAGCGCCTATCGGCCGAGCGCGCATAGAGGGCCAAGCTGGTCAACCGCACCCCGTAGGGCGTTTGGGGTGCTTTGGGAGTTCGACGAGGGTATATTGGAGCGTGTCCTTACCGTCGCGCGGCGGCAGGTTGATCATGCAATTAGGACAAAAGGCTTCCTCGCGCCGCCTCTTAGGCTCGGTGCGCCGCTTAAGCAGGAGCTTTGCTCCGCAGTTCGCGCATTCCCAGCTTGAAAGATTTGGCTCGGCCATATTCGCAATATGAGACGGAATCGCTGTGGCGGCCATCCACATTGTCTCGCCGCTCGATAATGACCGCTATAGCGACCGTTGGGGCCGCTGCCGCGGTTCCGGCGCTAGCCGGGCCGGCAGTTGGCGCGATCATGCCGGAAACGTCGAGCCAGCCTACGGAAATTGAGAAAGTGTGGGTGCGCGCTCCTGCTCTGCACCGCGAGTGCGAGAAACACTCAAGGCTTTGCGATAAGTTAGAAAAAGTTCTCGTGGAGCGCATGCCCGATCCTCATCCGTCGATCGTGTGGGGTAATCCGCCTCGCGCGGGCGGAGCAAAAACGCGATCGGGCGCTCAGCGCATACGTTGATCTCTACAACAAGATACTTCGGATGCCGCTGAAATCACGGCGCGGCGTCGTTCGTTTGCGATTGCGCGAGTCGCGACCGGGAGCGCTTCAATGAAACATCAGATTATTACTACGGACCTGCGGACCGATCTGGTGGTCACCACGGTAGCGATAAGCGCTGCGGCAGAGTGTGCGGTTCTCGGCTTCATGTTGATTTTTGTAATAGCTCCATTTTGACCGCGGACCTGCACATCGTGGTGACGAGGGCCCAGCAATACCGCTCGAAGGCTGCGGAATGCGATCAGCGCGCCGCCACGACTCTCTCCCCCGACATCAAAGAGCAATTTGAAGAACTAGCACGCCAATGGCGCGACATGGCAGACCAGATCGACCGGATGTTTTCGGGTCGCCGATAAGCCATCCCGCTCACTACGCTCAGTTGGCAGCCTCTTTTATTTCTTCAGCCAATATTCGACGCGCTCCAACTGCGGGAGCATCTGCAGCGCTGCCCATAGCTCCGTCGTCGCCCCGCGCTTTTCTGTGCGCGCTCGGTCACAACTCAGATAAGTCTTGTTCAATCCCGCTGTGCTGACGTGGCCAACCTCCGCCCCTCTGACACACGCGCGCGCCAGCACAGACGGTTTTTTTGATCTCTCGTGGTGGGGAGGCTTAGCCCTAGCGCAAATGCTAGGGCTCTTTTTACCGCGTTGCCGGCGTTCACAAATGGAACATCACGCACCGATCATCAAATCTGACTATTTTGCCGCGATCGTAAATATTACAGCGGCTATCGGATTGCTCGCGGTCATCGCGATGCTTCTCTTCGTGATGCCTTGGTGAGCTTGCGGTGCAACCGGGGCCGGGCGCCGGCGGCTAAGACCCCCGCAGAGCCCGTTTTATTCCCATGCCGGTGCGAATCTCTACGGCCTCAGCTAACGCCTGTTCCCTAGTACCGACGACGTAGGCGCTATGCTGATGATCCGCATAGTCGACAGCAACGCCAAAGTTATCTTCGTCCCACTTGATCACCCGCGCGCTGACAACGCGGCTTTCCTTTCGCTCGGGGCTTCCCATCGGCGCCTCCTGTTTGCAGGTACTCGACCCCGGCCAGAGCTTGGATGTGACCGGGGCCTTTCCCGCCCGCGCAGGGGATTTGGTGCTCGGCCATCAGATAACGGCATGCCGCGAAGCTAGGTTCCGCAAAACGAGCTTAGGAACCGGTCGCCGCCGGTCGAGTTCTTCCACTTTCGGGATCGCCGAGAAAAGCGGGAACAGGAGACATCATGGCGACTTTTGCTACGTGTGAAAATTCGAGTGGTCAGTCGTTTTGGGTCAATGTTGATTTGGTCCGCGTCGTTGAACACAACTCACAAAACAACTGCTCCACGCTTGCATTCGATGACGATCACAAGCTGACCGTTCAGGGGGAACCTGACCTCATCTTGAGCGCGAGCAAGTCAGGTTTTAGCAAGGGACGGCCTGTTTTCTGATCACTTTTTCCGCTACTCGACGCCTTCCAACATCAGCACCATCTGACGGTGGCGCGGGGCGGCATCCGCTTGCCCCGCACATCATTGCGGAACGAATACAGCATCGCATTGTTGCCGATGTGGCCGGGCCTCGTAAGGTCCCTAGGTCCGACTGGAAAGGCTCCGGGTGGGCACCCTGTTCGGGGCCTAGTACCTGCCTCACCCGGCACTCGACGCCTTCAAAGATCATCCAAGTCGATAATGTGTGACGGCGCTCTCTTCGCGGCCGAGCTTTGGTTGTCGTTCGACACATTCATGGCATTCAAGACATGATCGAGAACAAAGACGCGCACCGCCGAGGATAGATTTATCGACTCCCGTTGTTCGCTAATGAAGGTGACGGTGGCCGATAGTGTCTGTCGGCGCTCGCCCGCAATTTTCTGTAGCGCGGCCCAAAAGGGTGCTTCGAGGCTGACGCTGGTTTTTCGGCCGCGAAACACAATCGAATGCCTGTTCGGATGCTTAGTAACCACTGATTTCGACATCGTGAATAAATTCTCGCGCACCGGGCGATGCTATTTGAACTTCACGACGCCATCGCGCATCAAGAACGAGCGCGCGATATAGTCTCATCGCGCGGCGACCAGCTCGACCCGAACACCCGGTCGCTCATCAACGCAGCTTGCGCCCAGGTACAGGCAAGTTCTTCTAAAGCTCGCTTGTACGCCTCGTTTGTGGTTTTGGATGATCCGCACATGGCCTCCTCGGCAAACTGCCGAAACACGCTGGCATCTGACATGATAGCCTCCGCGGCACTTTGTTGGCACCTCTCCCAGCTTGGAAGGCTGCGCCAGTCGGCGGCGACAATCTGTGTCGAATTGCTCACTGCGGCATTTAGGCTGTGAGGTCAGACGGCGTACCTATTCCTCGCCAGCCTCTGCTTTATTTGAATGCCATTGGAACGGAGTGCCGTTTCTCCGGTTGTCGCTTCGGACGGGCGGCCTGTCTTTAAGCCCCCCAGCCCCCAGACAATCCCCCTGTGTCGCCCGTCCACCTTCCCAACGTTGTTTGATTGTTGATGGCGACCGAATGGGAGCTTGAATGAAACATCAGATTATCACTACGGACCTGCGGACCGATCTGGTGGTCACCACGGTAGCGATAAGCGCTGTGGCAGCGTGTGCGGTTCTCGGCTTCATGTTGACCTTTGTAATAGCTCCATTTTGACCGCGACCCTGCACATCGTGGTGACGAGGGCCCAGCAATACCGCGCGAAGGCTGCGGAGTGCGATCAGCGCGCCGCGACGACTGAACACGCCGACATCAAAGAGCAATTTGAAGAACTGGGACGCCAATGGCGCGACATGGCAGACCAGATCGATCGGATGTTTTCGGGTCGCCGATAGGCCGTCCTGCTCACTCCGGCTCAGTTGGCAGCCTCTTTTGTTTCTTCAGCCGGTACTCGACGCTTTCCAACATCAGTGCCATTTGCAGCGCGATCACGATGGGCGCGGTATCCGCTTGCCCCGCGTTCTCGTCCCGAAAGACTCACGAGTCACCGCCGGGACCGCGGCCGACGCTGGGCGAGCTGCAACGTTCTAGCTCTTGATGGTGGGTATATTGCGAGCGCTGCCCGCATTACGCGCCGATGGCTTTTGCGGCGCCGATCATTCTGTGGGGTGCTGACGCGCCGAGCGACAAGCTGCATCAGTGCGCGCGCTGCACCGGCTGCGGCGGCAAGGGCGCGACGCTCAAGCATCCGACGTGGGGTGGGAACAACATCGGCTTCATGGCGTTCCCGACGGAAGCGAGTGCTTAATGCCGCCCGACGATGATAAGGCTTCAACAAGTCGGCCCGAGAATGTCTTGGCCGTCTCACCGTGGCAGTTTCGATATTATGCCGCGAACTGCAAAGCGTTGGCTGCCGCAGCCGCCACGGATAACGAACGCCAGATATACTTGAAGATGACAAGCGTCTGGCTACATGCGGCTGTCGAATTTGAGTCCGGCACATCGACAGTGTGACGAGATCCGCGAGGATCACCGGCGGCTGGTTCTCGGCGAATAGTTAGGCGGCGCGGTCGGCCCATGAAGGCACGCTGCAGTCATGTTGCATTTATGGCGCACACAGTACGTTTTTCCCCCTTCCCAGATTTCCGCGCTTTCCGGCTTCGAAGGGAGGGTATGGTGGGGCGAAGTAACAGGGGGGAGGCCCACCATGCGCAAATCGCTATTTTGTTCAGCAGCGGCGTTGTCGGTGCTTTTAGGTCTGTCCTTATCCGCTCGAGCAGCCGATCTTCCGATGGCTCCTCCTTCTCCGCCACCTCAAGCTCCGTGTGCGTGCCGCCCGTTTAGTTGGACTGGATTTTATCTCGGCGGCAATCTTGGCGCCGGCTGGAATCACGGCAACATCTCCGACAGTGCTGGGCTTTTCAGTTGGGGTGCCGATAACAGCACCACGTTCGTGGGTGGCGGCCAGGTCGGAGCCAATTACCAAATAAGCAATATCGTACTCGGCATCGAAGGTGACTTCGACTGGTTCGCAAATAATAACAATTCGGGTGGAGGAACAGCGATCGCCGGCGGTGCCGCCGGCGGTTCCTTTGTGCAAGGCAGCAATAATGGCAGGTGGCTTACGACGGTAACTGGCCGTGCAGGTCTCGCGGCCGACCGACTGCTTTTCTATGTGAAAGGCGGCGGTGCCTGGGTCGGCAGCAATAATCTGACATTGACCAATCTTCCCGCAGGCGGTTCCGTTTCCATCGGCAACAGTAACACCAACACAGGTTGGACGGCAGGTGCTGGCATAGAATGGGCCTTCGCTAATAATTGGACTGCCAAATTCGAGTACGACTACGTAGGGCTGAGCAACAAGTCGCTCACGGTCACGATCCCCGGCAGCGGCCCTGACACGTTCTCGACCAACAATCGCAACGTTCAAATGGTTACAGTTGGGGTGAATTACCTGTTCAATTGGGCCTATTGATCAGGGACGATGCGCGACGAGCGACGACGGCGCGTGCTCCGCGAATAGCCTCCAGTCACCGTTAGCGTTGGGGTCGCCGTGGCCCCCGCCATTGGCGCGGAGGTCCCCTGCCGCAGGGGGCTTTTTGGCAGCCTCTTTCATTTCGGCGCGCAGGAACCGGTCGCCGTCGATCGGGTTATGGATTTGGACGGGCGCACTGTTGTCATCAAAGCCCGCCGGCCCGAGACACTCTCCCGTGTCGCCCGTCCACCACACAACCTATTTTCACTGAACATTCCAATAGGAGATTAAGTCATGATTGTCGTGAGTCGAACTCTCCTTGCTCTTGCTGTATGCACGTCCGCGGCAGCGTTTGCATTCCAAGCGTCAGCACAGGTGGACACGCAAAAGCCGCCGCCCGGTCCGGCGAATACCATCAGTGCCCATCGCATGGCGGCACTCAAAAAATGCACCGACGGTAAAAAATTCGCGGGAGACAAATACGTCGCGTGCATGACGGCAGAGGGCGAGTCTCCGTAGGTCGTCAGAGCTTTGTTCGATGTCCGCGCGCCGGGCCGGCGAAGGCTTGCCCCGCGCCATCACACATTAGTGTGCGGTAACCCGTGGCTTACTTCGGAACGAAGCGCCGTTTGCCCCGTTCTGGATTCGGACGGGCGGCATTTGTCTTCAACCCCCCAGCCCCCAGACATCCCCCGTGTCGCCCGTCCACTTTCCAAAACGAAGGCCGCCCCAGTTGGCGGCCTCTTTCATTGTTGTAGCGAGTTGATGGCGACCGAACGGGAGTCTCAATGAAACGTCGGATTATTACTACGTCACCGCGAAGCGATATGGTGGTCACGACGATAGCGCTAGGCGCCGTGGTAGTGTGTGCCGTGATCGCCTTCCTGTTCATTCGTTGAGCACTTACTTCAGTCGGTACTCGGCTTTTTCCAACATCACGACCATCTGCAGCGTGATCGAGACCTGCGTCGGCGCCGACCGCGGCATCAGCTTGCCCCGCGCTTTTTGATGCCGATCATTGAATAAAATTCGTTGTCGCGGTGTTCTGCAGCCCGAATGAAAAGATTCGAGGAACTGCACATCGAGGATCAGATGCGGCTAGCGCTGGAGGCGCTGCGTATGATGACTGCTGGCAACTGCGGCACGATCGAGACATTTGCGAAAGAGAATGGACTGACAGCGCATGAGTTTTGGCGCGACATATGCGCCAATGAAGCCCTTGACGAATGTGAACCATGGAATGGCTTTCCGGAAGGACCCACAACGGATAGTTGGAACCATGCCTCAGGCGGTGATCGCCTATTGCGGCCTTATTATCAAAAGCTGTTTGAGACGGTGCAGGCTCTCGCCGGCAAGGACAAGCACTGACGGCATCCGCTTGCCCCGCGCATTGCGGAACCAATGCGGTATCGCCTCGTTGCCGACGTGGCCGGGCCTCCGTGGGTCCCTATGCCCGACTGGAAAGGCTCCGGGCGGCTTCCACCGTTCGGGGCTACCTATTTGGGCGGCAAAATATCAGCCGTGTCTGCGCCGCTCGGCGATCGGCTGCATGCGGATCACGCACCGGTTGACCTGCCATACCTCAATGATCCGGTGTTCGAGCCGCTGTTTTGCCTTCTCGATTGCCGCAGTATCGTTAGGGCAATCGACAATCGTTGGCGGAGCGGCCACGTGATCGTCCGCAGTTAGCTCGTAGATCCTGTACGCTGACATCGGCAACACCTTGCTCGCACGCGACTATTCTTGCGGTGAGCAAAAAAGAATCAAGCACACTTTTTGAGCAGTGGAGGAACCGCATTGCCGCGACCGGCCGCCATTTATCTGTCACCGCCCGTCTTTATCACCGTGTTCCGCTAACAGCGACGCGAGGAAGGCGATGCCGAAGTATCGCTTCTACAGCATCGACAGGAAAGAACGGCTTGTGCGTCGACCTCTGTTTTTGGAGTGCGTCAACGACGCAAACGCCATCGATGAAGCGAAGCAACATCTCAACCGCCACATCGTCGAAGTCTGGCAGCTAACGCGACGGGTGATCAGGCTCGATCCGGGCCAAAAAAGTCAATGCAATCGCATCGCTCGTTAATTGCGGGCGGCCGCGCACTCGACGTTTTCGAGCATCAGCACCATCTGCAGCGCCACCGACACTTGCACCGTGTCGCCGCCGGCCGCGGCGTTCTTTAATTCGGCCTCGAAGTGCTGCCACATCGACTTTGCCCGTGTCTCTTTCGGCAGATGCCCGATCAGCGTGCGCACGTCGGCGAGCGTGACCAGATCCATGACGGTCGAGATTGTCAGCGGCCGGGGCAGGGGGCGCGACCAGTTGGGGCGGGGCAACGGACTCTCCGGCTATATCCGCTCAAAGTGACCATGTGTGACGGCGGTCACTTCGCCGCATTCCTTCCCAGCGTACTCTAGACCCACGTTTGGAGCGCGGGCCGCTCCGCAGGGAGGTGGATATGGCTAGAGCACTGAGGAAGACGAAAACGCGGTTTGCCCGCTGGATCAGCACCTTCCGGGAAAGACGCTATTACGACACTATGGAATAGCGGTTTTATCGAATACCAGTTGGATTTGCCGTCGGCCTCGGACTGTCCCTCCGGGGCCTTTCTCTTTGGGACCGGTCCCATAGGTGTTTCTGCTTGCGTTCTCTGCGACCGGTCAGTACTGGCCTGTTTCCGAGCCTAGTGGCCGGGTTTGATTTTCACAGTGGCCGGTTTTCCCCGATCATCATGGCCTGAAAGCCACAGTGGCCCCTTTTCAACTTTGAGGTGGCTCCTTCGAATTGAACCGCAATCAGAGCCGTGCATTATCCCCGCGCCGGTCACAACCTGTCATGACACACACGGCAGTTTCACACCGGTACCAATAGAAAAGCCCTCGGCAATAACGCCGGGGGCTTTTCATTTTGGCTGACTCAGTTGGCGACCTCTTTCATTATCTGGTGCTGTCCTAATTCCAAGGCCCTTTGTTCCAATTTGAATTTCGCAGTGTCCTAATTCGAAAATCAAAGGGCAAATTGGTTGAGAAGCAGAATGAGCAGGAAAAAACCGAAAAACGCCAACATGCCCATAAGTGCTTTTCGGTGATGCAACCGCGCCGATTTCGGAAGAGTTGACGGACGGTACGTGAGGGGAGTTTGCGCGCGCTGATCCGGCGGCGTATCACGGTAGTAGCAAACCGCGATCATGACTGAATGATAGGCCATATAAAAGATCGCTGATACGCAACCCAGCGACGCCACGATGGCAAGTGCAAGCGCAAAAATATCGTACGTACGCTGCATAATTAGGGCGCCTCAGTTGGCGGCGTCTTACTTGGTTTCCCTGGCGACCAAATCTGCCAGTAAAGAATCGGAGACCGGTTTGCCAAAACGGTCTTCAACGGAGGCCTCGCCGCCTTCCTTCCGAATCTTCTGTACCATCTCCGATGCTTCGGTTGCTGTCTTCTGGGTCGTTATTGAAAAGCCGCTTTTCGGCAATTTCGCTTTGACGCGGTACATATCTTCACCCCATGTCGCTCGGTCGGCGCTCTCTCTCATTTAGGTACTAAACCTAGCGGCTGGCTTCCGCCTCGTCTGCCCCTATGTGACTCGCCGATATGAGCGGCGACCGACGCACCCTGCAAAACTACGCCTACTGGTCATCCCGAAAGACTCACAAGTCGCCGCCGGGCCCGCGGCCGACGCTCGGCGAGCTGCAGCGCCAGCATCCGTGGACGTGGCTATGGTGCGAACGCTGTCAGCATCGCGCCCCGTTCGCGTTTGCCGCCGCCGTCATCCGATGGGGAGCGAACACGTCCGGCGACAAGCTACGGCAATCCGTCCGCTGTACGGCCTGCGGCAATAAAGGTGCGACGCATCAGCATCCGGGCTGGGGCGGCACCAGCATCGGCTTCATGCCGTTCCCGATCGATAGCTTCTAATCGCCCGGCCGCGGTTCACACGGGACGGTGATCCCCGTGCGCGCATCGCAGCAAAATTCCGAGGAGCCGGGCGGCGGCGCGAAGCGCACTATCAGCGCGACCGCGGCCATCCATCCCAAAAGCACGATGACGCTCGCACCGAGCGTCGCCAGTGCGCACATGCGTGCCGTCGGCGGGCATCTTGTCCAGGGCCCCGCGCCAGCGCAGACCGCGCCGCAGAAAATCTCCAACGAGGAATATGCGCGGTTGACCTATCCGGAAAAGGTGCGCTACGCGAACAACTTTGCGCAGCGGTAACGCCGCGCCATGAGGGACGGTCGGACAATGACCAAGCGCGGCCTAGCCCATGAGCGCCCGGCACCCGGTTGGTTTGCACTGGACGTGATGCGAGCAAACTCGCGCAAGTGGGATTGGGTCGCGCTGATGGTGGACGTTGAATTTGATGAACTGAAACGCTGCGCCTGCGATTTTCCGGCACTCTTCTACGTTCATCCGAAGGAATATAGGCCCGCCGGGAATCGCGTGGCTCGGCAGCGCTGGTTTCGTATTCCAACTAAGCACAGGAACCGCGCGAGTGCGTGGGATGCTCTCCAAGACATGATGATGGCTCAACTACATTGAAGCATCCGGCGCGGGGCGGCATCCGCTTGCCCCGCGTTACTCGCGGTCGTCGCGGGGCAAACTTCCTAAAGTGCCCTGCTGCAAATTGGCCACACCGCGCGGCTACATTGCCTCTGCGACCACCACTGTCATTTTCCTATTATGCGCAACGTGATAGGCAGCGGGGGTTGAATTGCTGGGAGGCGATCCAAACACAGCAGATGTAGGATAACTTCGGGTACACCCCACATCTGATGCCGATGCGCCGTTCTGCGAAAACCGCCGCATCACCCCGCTGTGGAAAGTTGTGGGCGAAAAGAGATAAAATTGTGTTCTGCCCGGCCATTGCGCCGGGCTTTTTTTAAATCGAACAGAAAATCAACCCATGGGCCTTTTCAGCAACAATCAACCTGCGGTTCCCGGTGCCGCGTAATTTCGCTTTTGCCTCAGTTGGCGGCCTCTTTCATTTCGGCGCACAGGAATTTGTCGCCGTCGATCGGGTTATCGATTCGGACGGACGGCGCTGTGACGAGCCCCCAGCCCCCTACCCCTCACGCGGCGTCGTCCGTTTGCGTTTGCAATATTTGATGACCTTCGCCCTGCCGCGAGGAACACAGCGCGGCGGGGCTTTTTGTCTGTACGCTGCGATCGTGCAGCCGACAAAGTGGGGCGCTACTTCAGCCGGTACTCGACGCCTTCCAACATCAGCGCATACGGTGCGGCAACATGCCGTGGCCTTAATCGGAACGGACCACGTTGGATGCGGTTTGAAATGTCATGAACGATCAACAGTGGGAAATTTCCGCTTACGCGGCTTTGGTTCTCGTGTTCGTTGGCGCAATCGCAACAGCGGTAGTGATCGCCGATCAGCTCGTACATGCGATTTGAACCGCGAGACAATCGGTTACCGCAGCAGCTTATATTCGACGCCTTCCAACATGAGCACCATCTGCAGCGCGATCACGATGGGCGCCGCATCCGCTTGCCCCGCGCTCGGCTAATTCAGCAAAGCGCGCGCGATTTCTATGACGGCGTGAACATGTTGGCCGTTTAGGTACGTAAGATCAAAGGCCGCCATAGCGACCAAACAAATCGCCACCACGCGGAACATAAAGTTGCCTTTAGTCCCGCAAATTTAAGTCTTAGCAAACGACCTACAATTGACGGCGTTAAAGCGCGTCAACCATCGGCTTCGCAGACAATCTCAATCGTTGCGGCATACGAGACGCCCATTTACCCAACCCACGGCGATCGAGCAGGCACGGTAAGGAATTGCGTCTTCTTGCGCTGCGGTCATGCCATAGTCGGGGTTATTAGGATTTGCGGCCGCGTTGGATGTGTCGGCACTCTGCCGAGCAGTTTGTGCGAACACAATCGAAGTCATTGCTAGAACGGCCGAAGCTGTCAATGCGGCGATGATGGAAGAACGCATGGAACTCTCCTCGCGAAACGAACACCGTCTCAACTCAAAAGAGATCGGCCGGGTTCCAAGGTGCTAGCTGGCGCCGCCGATGCGGGCTCTTACCGGGAAGCATAAACATTGACGTTATTTCGCTCGGTACTCGACGCGTTCAACGCTGCGATTGCCGACTTTGAGCCGCTCGCATCTGAACACGTTGGTCGTCAAAGTTTTTTCGGCATTGGATATAATCTTGCGAGCCAGGCACTGCACCGCGGGCTTGGCATCGCGCGTCGTCGTTTGCTGCCTGGGCTTGGGGATCCGATTGCTGGCCTGCACAGCCGGCAAGCGTCAGTGTCAACGCGCACGCGGCGATGATCCGCACGGCCAAAGCCCCTTTTCCGGCTATTCGCGCAGTGCCACGCTATCACGGACGGTGGCCTGCGCAACACCAAGGTTGGTGCGAGCAACGGCATCCGCTTGCGCCGCGCATTGCGGAACGAATACAGCATCGCATCGTTGCCGACGTAGCCGGGCCTCCGTGAGTCCCTAGGCCCGACTGGAAAGGCTCCGGGCGGCTTCCACCGTTCGGGGCCTAGTACCTACTTTCGGCCGGCACTCGACGCCCTCGATGCTCAGCAGTGCTGAAGCGGGCTAATCATTCCATCTGCATTTGCGTGGATCGTGGACGGTCGCGAACGCTCTCCGCGAGCTTTAGCCATTCGGCCGCCATTTCACGTTGAATGCTGCGAGATTCCTGGTCTGCTACCGCAGCTACCATGTTTAAACAATAAAGGGCATAACGAGCATATTCTTTGCTCTTGTCATTGTTTGGAATTGCCATCGTACCCCTCGCTGGTTTCCCCGCTTGGTCGGCAAGTCTGAGTTTACGACGATAAGGTGAGTTTGTTCAAAATCGAACACCTTTTCCAAGAGGAACCAGTCTCAAATTTAGGTGCCCCCGCACACCAAATTAATCGCGTCCTCGTCGGACATTTGCCTCTGCAAGGTGCGCGAGGGCCGCGTCTCGTAGTCGATGCCGGTCTCGTTCGCCAAGCTTCGCCAGCTCAATAATACAGCGTGCGAGCATTTCGCTCGTCTGCTCCTCCTGCCCACCGAGATGCAACGTGGTGCCGCTGGTGTGCAGGGATTGCCAAGCATCCTCAAAGGCGTCGCTCAAAATGCTAATTGTTTCGGGATCAAATGCCGATGCATCCGGGCGCGTAGGAAATGGGAAAGTGGCCATTGATGCGCTCCCAAAGGCAGGCGGGAGCGTTACCGGACTCTCAGCCACCGACGCCTGGGCTGTAGAGCCATTGTCGGTGATAGGTCTCAGATAGGCATCGGTCGGCCCTTTCGCCACAACCGTCGACCGCGTTCGCCGGGCGCTAGGTCCTTCACAAAGTCGACACGCTCCAACATGAGCACCATCTGCAGCGCGATCGAGATTTGCCTCGTATCGGCGCCGGCGGCTTTCTTCAGCTCAGCCTCGAAATCGTCACACTATGTGTGTGAAGTTTTTGTCGGGGATTCGATGTAGTTGTAGCGTAGGGAGATCAAAAAATGTCCGACACGGTAACGTCTGACACGGTGCGTGCGGTAAAGGACGAAGGCACTCTGGACGAACCTTCTAAACGGATCGAGTTCACCACGGACCGGGTCGCTGTAGAGAGAAACCAGCAACTCATCGATAGTTTCATCCAGGGGAAGTGGCGGGAAACAGCGCTGTCGAACTGAGGCGCGATCGGCCGGTCACTTCCAGTTTGTTTCGGCAGATGCCCGATCAGCGCACGCACATCGGCGAGCGTGACCAGATCCATGACGGTCGGGATTGTCAGCGGCCGGGGCAGGGGGCGCGACCAGATCGGGCGGGGCAATCGTTACTCCCGCCGCAGTAAGGCCGCAGAACGCACGACTGGAATCTCCGCTTTAGCGCGGCAGCTTTTGACCAGAAGGGTCGTTGGCCCTATGGTCGAGTGTTGCCGGCGTAATTCATCACCGCACCAGTGAGGGTAGCTATGATTTCAGTCTTAATCGCGGTTCTGATTATTTGCGTCGTTGGTGCGATTTGTTTTTGGGCCATTGACCAGTTCGTTAAAGACCGTCGTTTGTCAAATCTTCTCAAACTGCTCGTGGTGCTAATATGCTTGGGGGCAATCCTCCAGCGGGTGCTGCCGTTGGCCGGAATCTATTAGGTTTAGCTGCCGCTCACACTAAATCTAGCGGCTCGATTCCACTCATCGAGTAGCCATCTGACTCGCCGTATGAGCGGCGAACGACGCACCCTGCAGAATTACGCCTACTGGTCGTCCCGAAAGACTCACAAGTCACCGCCGGGGCCGCGGCCGACGCTGGGCGATTTGCAGCGCTCTAGCTCCTGGTGGTGGATATATTGCGAGCGGTGCCCGCATTACGCGCCGATGGCCTTCGCCGCGGCGGTTATTCTGTGGGGCGCGGATGCGCCGAGCGACAAGCTACGTCAATGCGCGCGCTGCACCGGCTGCGGCAGCAAGGGTGCAACACTCAAGCATCCGACATGGGGCGGCAACAGCATCGGCTTTATGTCATTTCCTGTTGGCGGATGATAACGGGCGACACCGCCGGTCTACTGGCGCGATCTGGGGGATGGTGGGAGCAGACCACTTTGCGGCGTCGCCCGTCCGACTCCTTAATTCAATCGGCGATCGGACGTTCCATATGCGCGAAGATCACCGGCGGCGTGTGCTGGGCGAATAGCCCCGTCAGCGTTGAGGCTGGGGTCGTCGCGGCCCTCGCCATTGGCGCGCAGGTTGTTTTGGCCGCTCCGGCCTCTGACTGCCGTTGATGAACAAGCGATAGCCTTTTCCTTGACACTCGTCGCATGCGCTCCCGTGGCGAAGCCCTGAGGCGTTGCAATAACCGCACGGGGCCGGCAGCTTTTCATCCATTCGATTGTCCTATTGGTAGAGCATCACGGGCGAGATTCGCGAAGAGCGTCGGCGGCGCGAAGCGACGTCAAACTACGCGGCCAGAGGGATGGTTATTTCTTCGACCCGTCGAGCAGCTTAGCAAGAAGGCTGACGAAAGCGATAAACTCTAAAGCACGTTCCGGATCGTCCTTAATCAGGCGGTGCGCTCGCGGGTTGCGCAGACCAGCGACGGCTCCGCTAAACATCATCATGAAACCTTTTTGCTCGTCATGATCCGACTGGTCGCGACCATCGTTGAAGCGAAGAATAGGCTTCTTGGGACTAAAGACCGTCTCCATTAGGGACGTGCCGTCGGCTTCCTCGCCGCTGTGAAGCCGAACGAGGTTATTTAACGCCTTGACGGCGTCTTCGATCGCATTGGCATAATGTCGGTTGCGATAAAGTTCGCTGGCAGGTCGAGCGCGGAGCGCGCCGCCAAGGCCGCGGCGACAATGGGCATAGAGGTGATCGAAGTGAAGCCGAAGGCGGTTTCAAGATCGGATGTGCTTTTGTCCGATGATGTGCCGCCGCTTGATGAGGCGCCGGAAGCAGCTACCAAAGAAGAACGGGCGCTCTGCAGACTATTGCGCAGCCGAGAGCGGGCTGGCTGGTCCGCGGATGAAGTGCGTGCGCAATATCACGCGGCGGAATTGGGAAGGCTATACGATCAGCTGTCGTTGCAAATCAAGCGAGACATCGTGGATGGCCTGATAAAGCACCTGACGGTGCAGCCATGAGCACCCTAGAATATCTTGATCGCCCGGCATCCGGTTGGTTTGCACTGGACGTGATGCGAGCAAACTCGCGCAAGTGGGATTGGGTCGCACTGATGGTCGACGTTGAACCTGACGAACTGAAACGCTGCACCTGCGATTTTCCAGCGCTGTTCTATGTTCATCCGAAGGAATATAGGCCCGCTGGGAATCGCGTGGCTCGGCAGCGCTGGTTTCGTATTCCAACTAAGCACAGGAACCGCGCGAGTGCGTGGGATGCTCTCCAAGACTGATGATGGCTCAACTACATTGAAGCATCCGGCGCGGGGCGGCATCCGCTTGTCCCGCGCGTTCTCCGCGCTTCATCTGGTCACGCCGAGCCACGTCAAGCTCATGAGCGCTAGCATCCCAATCATCGCGAGGATGAGAAACAGAGTGATCGATGGCTCGGGAACGTATCGCAACAGCGAATGAAAACTGGACATAGCCATCAACGTTGCGAAGCCGCATGAGTTCCAAGTGAACGCCACGCGGAACCTGACCCGATTTGCTTGGTTGAGTCGTTTGTCATGTCCTCATTAGCGGACGAGTATCGTAGGTACGCCGACGAGTGTGTTACCTGGGCTGGGCACGCGAAGACCGTTCATGCGCGCGAAATATTTCTCAAGATGGCCCAAGATTGGCTTCGCGCCGCAGCGCAAGCGGAACGCGCGGGTGTTCCGAGTCCAAGCATCAGCCTTGGTTCTTGAGTTTATCCAGACACACTAGGCTCTTGAACCAGGCGGCCCTGCACCACTCGGGACGGTGCGGGGCCGTTTTATTTCAACCGCCTTAGTTGGCGGCGTCTTTCATTTCGAGCCCTGGAACCGGTCGCCCTCAATCGCGTTCTAGATTCGGACGGACGGCGCCGTGGTGTCTAGCCCCCCAGCCCCTCATCCCTCACGCGGCGTCGTCCGTTTGCGTTTTTATTAGTCGATGATGATCTTCACCCTGCTGCGCGATGCGCGTCGTGGCAGGGTCCTTTTTGTTGCCGCACGTCCACCAGACTATTTCGGCCGCTATTGGACTCTTTCAAACTCAGCGCCAAACCGCGGGCGTCCTATTCGTCCTTCTCGTCATCCGGCTGTGGCTGTTGTTGTTGTTGGGTTACGCGCTGCTGCTGTTCGGGCGTCTCATAAATTAACGCGGGAGCGTGGCCGCTTCTGTCAGCCTGTTCGTCGAGCGCCATCCAAGCCTGCGCTATCTCCAAGAGCGCAAGCCGAGTTTTGGGGTCTGGGGCTTTGCGAGCAAGTTCGACGCACTGGGCGGCGTATCTGCGATGCGAGTCATTCCCCGTAGATGACATCCCCACGATCCCCGGACGCAATTAGACAGAGCTGAAACAGCGCCGAGAGGGATTTGTTCCTGTCAAAAAGGGCCACGGCTGATTGAGAAAGGTCGCAGTGGTTATCAAATGGCATAGACGGAAAGTTCCGTCTCCAGTAGCAGTACTTGGGGGAGTTCCATGAGGACCGTCGCCGAATACCGAGAATTTGCAGCCAAATGCCGTGAAATGGCAGCGCGCATGACCGATCCGCAGGATCGCAAAGCGTTGGAGCTGCAGGCCAGCGCCTGGGAAAAAATCGCCGACGCGCGCGAGGCTAAACTCAAAGGCGATAAACCGCAGTCACCCGAACCGGTCTAGTCTATTTCGGCCGGTACTTTTCAGTAGCCGCGATAAGGCTTGCAGACGCCGTCCTGGATCGTGTAGCGCGGCGGACAGCCGTTAAACGTTCCGCCGCCGTAATAGCCATCGCCGTTGTAGTATCCTCCACCATAATAAGGTGGCGGAGCCGGAGGGGGATAATACCCGTGCCGGTGCCGGCCGACATGAACGTGCAGTCCTGGCACGTCGATATTGATTTGCGCCGCAGCCGGTGCCGTGCCGCCGATCGCCATTGCGCCGGCAAAGCCCAGCACGAGAGCCGGTTTGGCAATTCCTTTGGCAAAAAGCATCGTGTGATTCCTCTTTCCAATTCGCGATCCGATCATTATAGCCGCGCCGGATCACTTCAGCCGGTACTCGGCGCCTTCCAACATCAGCGCATAAGGTGCGGCAACATGCCGTGGCCTTAATCGGAACGGACCACATTGGATGCGGTTTGAAATATCATGAACGATCAACAGTGGAAAATTTCCGCTTACGCGGCTTGGGTTCTCGTGTTCGTTGGCGCAATCGCAACAGCGGTAGTAATCGCCGATCAGTTCGTACATGCGATTTGAACCGCGAGACAATCGGTTACCGCAGCAGCTTACTTAAGCGCAGTCGATATTGCCGCGAACTTGGTGGTGAGGTTAGTTCCAATGCCCTTTGTCACGGTTATTATCGCCAAGGCTAGCTACTTCAGCCGCCACTCGACCGCCGCCATTCCCATTTTTATCAGGATGAAGCTCTGGTCTTAGCTCGGGCGGCAATTACCTCGCTTGCCGGCGATTGTGACGTCCATTGATCTCGCGCGGGCAGGCTTGGTGAGACCTCATCGTTCGGTAAATTGGGATGTCTGCTTTTGCGACGCTGCACCGCACGGCGCTGCCGTGAAATCATTTCACGTACGCCATACCCGAGCGAAAAGCCGACCATCAGTAGAAAGAGGATCGCTAAAACAGCTGCCACGCGTTCCACTCCGGGATAAACCTCCAGATACTGACCCGAGTTTTCACGTGTCTACGCGTCGCACACATCCGCACCCCAAACGGTGATGCGGGTCTCGTGGCCGCAGTCGTCGCAGCTGTACGTTTTGACGTGCGTTACGTCTTGGCTAAGGGGCAATTTGGGGGCGGACAGTGACAACTCTTTGCCGCACGTGCACGCCGGAACCATCATTTGATCTGACGAGGACATTAGACGCACTCCGTCCACACTATCCCGGCATGTGCAGTCATTATGACCTGCCATTGTGCAACGCACAATACGGCTTTTGGTTCAAATGAGAGCGCAGAAGGGGCCAAAAGCTATTGATGCCCAAGAAGCCGGCTAAGTAGATCGGGCGAAGACGCCTTGGCGTTGCCCAGCAATAGGTCGGGCAGCTTCGCGAAGTTCGCCGACAGGCGTTGCCCCAAAGCCTCGATTAGGAGCAGGCCGCGGCCAGGCGCTCGTGATTTGCAGGTGAGGGCCGACGCGCTCCGCTGGGCAAGCGCTACATTTCAGCTCCGGGCAGGAAGCATCTGACCTGCGTTTTTCCATCGAGGTCTTTGTAAGGCCAAATGACCGTACGGCCATATTTGTTCGGCTCCGCGATGACGGCTGCATCGGGAATATCAATCCATTCGCCGTCTAGGCGGGCGCGATACTGCACCTGTTGGCCTTCACGCTTTGTGTCCCAATCGACGTCCGCAATCGCGAGTCCGTCGGCGAAGGAACAACATAACCCTTTCTCGCTGCGTAGCGCGTCGAACCAGGGTTTCAGCGGTGAGTCCGCAAAGCGGCCATCATCATGCGCAAGGGCCAGATGACCGGACTGATTAGCTATGGAAACAATCACGACAAACACGCAGCATACCCAAGCTCGAAACACGGTCGAGATCATGGATTGGCGCTCCGTTTAACAGAGGGCCCGGCACGCGGCGATTCGTGTTCCCTACAATATCACGGTGTAATTTGGGCGCCCGCGTGGCGTCCGCGACCTGCCACGTCGACTTCGCCCGCGTCTCTTTCGGCAAATGCCCGATCAGCGCCCGCACATCGGCGAGCGTGACCAGATCCATGACGGTTGGGATTGTCAGCGGCCGGGGCAGGGGGCGCGACCAGTCCGGGGCATTGGGAGCGCGCGGCGTTCTTAATTTCCGGTGGGTTTTCCTAATGCCGCGGTCTGCCGAATTGCAAGATCACATTGTTCAAGCGTCCGCCTTGACCCTATCCATGTCGGATGCCCTGAAGCGCGAAGATAGATATCGATCAAGATTGGATTCCCGCGGTCTCCATCGGAAAAAACAGGCACGAGGTCGTAATCGCTCTCGGTAATCCGCAATACCCAAAAGCCGTCTTCACGCTTGACCCACTTCCCATAATTCATGGATCGGCCGTTCTCATCCTCCACCTCGACAAATCGTCCGGCATCTTCGGGTTCGGGTGGCCCGTCGAACACAATGTCTGTGAATTTGGCCATATCGTCCCCATGTACTCGGCGTGGTTCATATATTACGCACCAGGCCGGCATTTATCTATGGGCTACAATCGCCGCAGAATAGAGGACGAGCGCCGCCACGAGGCCGAGAAGCAGGCCGCGGCCAATGGTTTTTGGCATTGTTCCTTTCCACAAGTTGCCGCCAGGAATAGGGTGTTCGACGGGTTGCCGGCGGGGGCTGCGCCATGCCGATCCGACCATTTCTTGCTGGGCGAGCATTCGAGCCAGAAACGATCAACGAAATGGGTCTCGCCCTTGAGCGGGCTTGTGCCGCTATGGGTCTTCGGGTCATCAACGACATGGCAACCGAATTAGTGGCTGAAAAGATCATCCAGCTTGTCGATCGCGGCGTCGCCGGAGCTGACGCATTGTCTTCAACGGCCGTAAGAGAACTGACGGATCTGGATTAGGCATCCTCAGTTGGCGGCCTCTTTCAGCCGGTACTCGACCTTCTCCAACATCTGCGGAACAGAAAGCCGCCTTCCGTGTTCTGGAGTCGTCGGAGCTTGTACGAGGGGTGTGTCATGTCCTCAGCGAAGGAGTTTGGCGAGTACGTGGGCGAATGCATCGTTCGGGCCGAGAGCGCCAAGACCGACCTCGAGCGCGACCTCTTCCTAAAGAGGGCCAAGGCATGGTTGGAGGCCGCGCTTATCGCCAACGGCGCTGCGCCCGGCTCAACCGCTTGGACTGAGCCGCCGGGCAACGAATAGGCCGCCGCTTTTCATTTAGGTACTATTCCTAGCGGCTCGATTCCGCTCACGAAGTCGCCATCTGACTTGCCGACATGAGCGGCGAGCCACGCACCCTGCAAAACTACGCCTACTCATCCTGCCCGCCGCGAACCGGCGAGGAGGAGGGCGCGGACCAGCGCCGCGGCTCTGGAATGTTTCCCCGGTGTTTCCCCAGGGGGTTTTCGGGGAAACAGAGAGATCTAAAAAGCGATAGAAACCCTTGATTTTGCTGGTGAGCCCGGCGGGATTCGAACCCACGACCCCATGATTAAAAGTCACGTGCTCTACCAACTGAGCTACGGGCTCGCCACAACAACGGTCGTCTGGTGACTGCTGTCCCGGCATTCTGTCTCGGCATACCCAGCCCAGTGCGGATGGCCTCCGCAACTGCGCTGCATGCTGGAAGCGCAGCGTATATAGGAGCCGGGCGCTTACGGGAAGAGCGGAACCGTGGGTGCCTGT
Source organism: uncultured Alphaproteobacteria bacterium (assembly GCA_963746715.1). GTDB lineage: Bacteria > Pseudomonadota > Alphaproteobacteria > Rhizobiales > Xanthobacteraceae > BOG-931. Next base: position 85,751 of record CAVVCW010000030.1, read on the forward strand.
GGGGGGCGCCGCGGCCCCCGATCGGCGGCCTGTAAGACGCCTCGGCAAATGGGCCGGCCATTTGCTAGATTGATGACGTTTTCCCTCAGCGAGATCGAGGAGGTTGCCCGATGCCGATCGTCAATCGTATCGCCGACCTTCACCAGGACATCACCGGCTGGCGTCGGGATTTCCACGCCCACCCGGAGCTGCAATTCGACGTGCATCGTACCGCAGGCGCGGTCGCCGAACTGTTGAAGAGCTTTGGCTGCGACGAAGTGGTGCCCGGCATCGGCCGGACCGGCGTCGTCGGCGTGATCCGCGGCCGCAAGCCCGGCAAGAAGGTGGTCGGGCTTCGAGCCGACATGGATGCGCTGCCGCTCGAGGAAGAAACCGGCCTGCCGTATGCCTCGACGGTACGCGGCAAGATGCACGCCTGCGGGCATGACGGTCATACCGCGATGCTCCTTGGTGCTGCCAAATATCTCGCCGAGACGCGCAATTTTGCCGGCACCGCCGTCGTCATTTTCCAGCCGGCGGAAGAGGGTGGCGGCGGCGGGCTCGCCATGGTCAAGGACGGCTTAATGAGCCGTTTCGCCATCGAGGAAGTCTACGGCATGCATAATTACCCGGGCCTTCCGCTCGGCGAATTCGCCATCCGGCCAGGCTCGATGATGGCGGCGGCGGACCATGTCGAGATCGCCATCGAGGGCAAAGGCGGCCACGCGGCGCGGCCGCATCTGGCGATCGACACGGTGCTGGTCGGCGCGCAGATCATCAATCAGCTGCAATCGATCGTGTCGCGCAATGTCGACCCCTTAGAGTCGGGTGTGGTGTCGATCTGCATGTTCCAGGCCGGCCACACCGACAACGTCATCCCTCAGCACGCGCGGCTGCGCGGCACCGCCCGCAGCCTGCTGCCGCAGGTGCGCGACCTGTTGCAGCAGCGGATCGGCGAAGTCGCCGAAGGTACGGCGCGCCTTTACGGCGCGAGCGCGAAAGTGTCCTACCACCGCGGCTATCCGGTGCTGGTAAACCATGAGCGCGAGACGTCTTTCGCCGCCGGTGTGGCGCGCGAAATCGTCGGCGACACTAAGGTCAATACTGACGTCGCGCCGGTGATGGGGGCGGAGGACTTCGCTTACATGCTCGAAGAGCGGCCCGGCGCTTTCATCTTCGTCGGCAACGGCGACAGCGCGGGCCTTCATCACCCGGCCTATAATTTCAACGATGACGTGATCCCCGTCGGGACGTCCTATTGGGTGCGGCTGACGGAAACCGCGCTGGCTGGCTGAACGTTTACTGCGCAGCCTCGATCTTATCCGAAGGTTTCGCCGGCTCGATCACGTTGGTCATGACCTTCCGCGACTGCGGCAGGATGACCGCGGCCTTGGCAGCGATCCTGGCTTCGACGGCGCGCCAGAAGATGAAGCTGTTGAAGCGCGTGCCCTCGATCCCGGCGAGCGCGACAGCCGCCAGGAACGGTAGGCTCTGCACCACAAGAACGGCGGCGAAGATATTGATCTCGTGCACTTGCTTGTAGTTGGTCGCCACGAGCGTGATCGCGCCGGTGACGAGGAGCCCGGCAATCACCGCTTCCCAGAAGGCCGGGAAATCGGGGCCTTTGCGGGCCATGCCGCCTTTGGCCGTGCGCAGGAACGGCGCGTGTTCGGTGACAATGCCGGTGCCGACAGCGCGAGCCACCGTCCATTGCAGCGACATGGCGGCAAATACGGCGCCGACCATCTCGCTGAAAGATGCGCGCACCCGCAGCCGATAGAGCGAAATGAAATGCGCAACCGAAACCGCAAAGGCGGCAATGATCGGCAGCGTGAGGATGCGATCCGGCACCGCGATATTAAGGAAGGCGACGAACGGCACCCAGATGACGTTCAACAGCGCGACAACCACGCCGATGGAATCCGAGCCCATCCAATTGAGCCAGCCGATGCCGTATTCGCGCTTTTGCTCGCGCGACAGGCCGTCCGCTTGCGGCAATAGCTGACGCCAGTGCTTGCGCAGCAATTGGAAGCCGCCATAGGCCCAGCGATGGCGCTGGCGCTTATAGGCGTCGAACGTATCGGGCAACAGGCCGCGGCCATAGCGGCGGCTGGTATAATGGGCGACCCAGCCGTGCTCGAGCATGCTCATGCCGAGATCGGTGTCTTCGACGATCGTGTCGCTCGACCAACCGCCCGCGCTATCGAGCGCTGCGCGGCGGACGAGGCACATCGTGCCGTGCATCACGATGGCATTGACCTCGTTCCGCTGCACCATGCCGATATCGAAGAAGCCGGCATATTCGGCATTCATGGCGTGGTGCATCAGCGAATTGTCGCCGTCGCGGTGATCCTGCGGCGATTGGATAAAGCCGACGCGCGGATCGGCGAATAGCGGCGCAAGATCTTTCAGCCAGGCCTGATCGACCACATAGTCGGCATCGATGATGCCGATGACTTCTGCGTCCGGCGCCGTGTGCGCCAAAGCGAGGCGCAAAGCGCCGGCCTTGTAGCCGACAAGCTTGTCGATGCGGACGAATTTGAAGCGGTCGCCGAGCGCGTGGCAGTGCTCCTCGACTGGCTGCCACAAAGCCGGATCGGGGGTGTTATTGATTACCACGACGCATTCGAGGTTCGGATAGTCGAGACGCGCCACTGAATCGAGCGTCAGATTCAGCATATCCGGCGACTCGCAGCAGGCCGGAACGTGGATCGATACTTTGGGCGCGGAGACATCGGCTCTAACCGAAGCCATGTCAGCGGCGGTGCCGTTCGCAGCAATATTGTCAGGCACGATCGAGGGCGCATTGGCGAGTTGCCGCGGCGGCCGGCCGAAGGCGATGGCTGCAATCTCGTCGAGCCGCGCCAATGCGATCGCAATCAGCGGCATCAGCAATGTGAGCCCGAGACCCAGTGCAAAGGCCGCGCCCGGCACGAAATAGTGCCCTTTCCAGAACGCCACGATGGCCGTGAACCACGCACCGACCACATTGGCGGAGATGGCCAGCATCGCAGCTTGCGTCACCGTCACCCCGGCGATGGCCAGGATCGGTAGCGACAACAGCACGCCGAGCAGCACAGCAAGGCCGGCCTGCTTGATATAGTCCGGATCGGTGATCGGGCCGGTCCAGGCGAATTTGGGCTGATGCGAGGCATCGAAAAGACCCCAATAGGGACCGACGCCGCCTTCCATCGTCTTCCACGGCTGATCAATGGCTTCAACGATGTTGTAATCGATGCCATAGGCCTCGGCCCGATTGACGAAGTCGCGGACGATCGCCGCCTGCTCCATGCGGCCGGGATTGGCGTCATGGAAATTGTATCCGGCGCTCGGCCAGCCGAATTCAGCGATGACGATGCGCTTGCCGGGATGCATCTTGCGCAACTCTTCGTAGAACTCGATCGAGTGGTCCACAGCGTGGGATGCGTCAAAGCCTTCCCAATAGGGCAGGATGTGCGCGGCGATGAAATCGACGGAGGAGGCCAATTCCGGATGGTCTCTCCAGACCGTCCAGATTTCACCTGTGGTAACGGGAACCGGGCTCGACCTCTTCACCTTCTGAATGAGCTTCATCAGGTCCGGCACGCTCATTTCCGCGCGCAGCGTGGTTTCGTTGCCGACGACAATCGCGTTGACGTTGCTGTAGTGGCGGGCGAGATCGAGCGCTGAGCGGATTTCCCGGTCATTGCGCTCCTGGTCCTTATCGATCCAGGCGCCGACCGTGACCTTCAAGCCGAATTCAGCGGCGATCGGGGGCACCAGTTCGGCGCCGCCGGTAGCCGAATAGGTGCGGATGGCGCGGGTATAGGGCGCGATCGCCTTGAGGTCGGCCCGGATCTGTTCGGCGGTCGGGCGGGTACCGGAATCCGGATGATCGGAATTGACGAACGGCGAATAGGAGACGCTGGCGAGTTGCCCAGTAAAATTAGGGGCCGTCTCCGTGCGCCGGAGGAGAGCCCACATGCCGGCATGCACGCACGCTACAAGCGCGAGCACGGCTGCGACGGTGCGCATCGAATTCTAACCACGCGGGGGCGGAACGACACTGGCCCGAACCTGTCCCCAAGGTTCGAAAATGGTCGTAAGGGGAGGCAACCTTGCGAGCGGCAAACACAAAGTAGCTGCCGGGAATGGCAATTTCAAGACAACAACTTGCGAGCAGCGGCGTTAACGGCGCCGCGGCGGCGGTATAGCAAACAAACCGTCGCTTAGTGCGTCGAGGTTTGGCTCGTTGCGGCAGCCGCCGGCGAGCTCTGAGCGGGCGCGGCCGATGCTTGCATCGCCGGGTTGATCCAGCAGGCATGGACACGCCCGTTAAGGCTGTCGGGGGACTTCGGATCGGCCGATTTTGGATCCGCGGAAATGGTCGGCTGGTGCAGGACCAGGCAGCGAAATGCCGCCTGGACGTGGCCGCTTGGGCAGCCGAAACGGTCGTAAAGATCGAGGTGGCGGAAGGCCGTATCGAGGTCGTCGCGCAATAGCAGGCTGACCACCCGGCTACCCAGCCAGACGCATTCCGGATTGCCGGCTGGGCCATTCAGGACGCGCTGGGCTTCGGCATATTCGTCGACCGAAGCGCCGTCCGGCCCTTGCGCCGCCTGCTGATCCGTCGCCTGGGCCGGCGCAGCATTTTGGGCTGCCGCCGGCAGCAGCGGTAAAAGCATGGCTGCGGCAAGGAGCCACACCAAAGACGTCACGGCACGCAATCGGCCGGCAATGCTGAGCACTCGATGAGGCATGGTTCCCTTGTTGTGTGGGCTTTGAGTTTTGGGCCGATCGAACGGACGTTTTCTCCCGATCTACGACGAGCCGCGTCGCAAAGGTTTTTTGGCCGTGGCGCTCTTTTGGCCATTGGATTAAGCCGCCATTGCGGCGACCGTCGTCGAAACAGCCACGCAGACAACACCCTAACTCCTCTGTCTTGTCCAGCACGCAGCGCCACGCGGCCGTCCGATGTTTGGCTTTGGTTATTTGGCGTTACTCCTTTGGCATTGGCGACTTCGCATGGTGGCTTGGCATTGGTTGGCGCGGAGGTTAATGCCAGACCGTGGCTGGTCCTATTCAGAGAAACCCGGTCGTTCTGGCGCTCGCGCATTTCGCGACGACGGCGCTTGCGATCGCCATTGTCTGGCTATGGCTCGGCTGGCCGGTGCAATTGCCGCCGTCGCCGCTTGCTGCCGGCGGCAAACTCTCCTGCATTTCCTACGCGCCATTTCGCGACGGCCAGGACCCGCTGGTGCCGGGAACCACGGTGAGCGCCGAGCAGATCGACCAAGATCTCGCTTTGCTGTCGCGCTACACCGACTGCATCCGCACCTATTCGAACGCCAACGGGCTCGATCAAATTCCCGCCATTGCCCAGCGCCACGGCTTGAAAATGCTGATGGGGCTCTGGCTCGCCAATAACGTCGCGCTCAACCGGCAGCAGGTCGCGACCGCCATCGATCTCGCCAAGAAATATCCCGATGTCATCAGCGCCGTGGTTGTCGGCAATGAAGTGCTGCTGCGCGGCGAGCTCTCGGCGACCGATCTCGGCGCCATCATTCGCGAGGTGAAGTCGCAAGTATCGATGCCGGTCACTTATGCCGACGTCTGGGAATTCTGGCTGCGCCATAGCGATCTGCAAAACGACGTCGATTTCGTCACCATTCATATCCTGCCTTATTGGGAGGATGTGCCGCTGCCGGCTTCGGTTGCTGCCGCCCATGTCGCCGATATCCGCGAGAAGGTTGCACGCGCCATCCCCGACAAGGAAATCGTGATCGGCGAAGTCGGCTGGCCGAGCGCCGGCCGGATGCGCGAAGCGGCGCGGCCGTCGCCATCCAACCAGGCACGCGTCATCACCGAGACGCTTGAACTCGCGCGGCGGCAGAATTTCCGCGTCAATGTCATTGAGGCCTTCGACCAGCCGTGGAAACGGGCGCTGGAAGGCTCGACCGGGCGCTATTGGGGCATATTCGACCGCACGACGCAGGCGCCGAAATTCAGTTTCAGTGGCGTTGTCTCCGATCACCCGCATTGGTTCGCTCAGGCCGCCGCCGGAATTCTCGTCGCGGCTGCTGCCTTTGGCGGGGCGTTTATCTTTGGCCGAGGCAAAACCGCGCCGCCGTATCTGTGGGAGCGGATAGCTATGATCGCGTTCCTACCGTCGGTGCTGTTCGGCTGGACGCTGGAAACGGTCCCGGTCGACAGCATCGGTATCGGCGGCTGGGTGCGCATGCTGGCGTTCGCGGCCGTGGCTGCAGCGGCGCCAATCGTTTGCGCGGCCGCTTGCGCGGCGGGACGGACACGGCCGGTCTTTGCCGCGCTGCTCGGACGGCCGGATGGCACGCGCGACGGTCTCGATCTCGCGCTCGGCGTGGTTTTCATTGCGCTGACTTTGCTGTCGGTGGAGACGGCGCTCGGTCTGGTGTTCGATCCGCGCTATCGCGACATTCCGTTCGCGCCGCAAAGCGGCGCCGTGGTCGCTTATTTAGTGCTGATGCTTTCGACGGCACGTCCGACCGGCATGCGCCCAGCCGCCGAAACGCTTGCAGCCGCGATGCTGGCCGCGTCCGCGGTCTATATCGCGATCAACGAAACCTTCGCCAATTGGCAGGCGCTTTGGCTCGCCGCGGGACTGATCGGGCTTGCCGTTATTCTGGTGCGGGCGCGGGACGTGCCAGGCTGAGGATCAGGACGCCGGCGGCAAGCGCCGACAGATCGGCGTTGTGCAGGACGATGCCGAAGCCGGCCGCCGTCAGCGCAAATGCCGTCAGCACGATCGAAGGCCGAATGAGGTTGAGAAGCGCTATGGCGAGCGCCACCCAGCCAAAGACTTCGTGGTTAAAGAAGACAATCGAAATCCGAAACGCCGTGCATAACCAAGTCTGCAGACCGGCCTGGCAGGCAAGCTCGGTGTTCAGATTCTCGATCGCCATGTAGCGGATATAGAGCGCCTGGCCGACCGCAAGAAACGCGACGATCAAAAGCCAATTGGTTTGTCTCGCTGTCGGTAGAAACAATGGGCGCTGCATCGCATCACTCAGGAACTGCGCATTGGCGCGGCTGCGGAATCCATAACCACAGATCGCCGTGGCGGAATAGAGTGCGAGCTAGACTAATTTGTCACCTCAGCGCCAGATGCTGCCCATCGTAGACGGCGGGCTGGCAGAACATGCCGAACATGGTCAGCGCCGAACACAACTGCGTCGCGGCTCCCGGCTGGGCGAGCGGGCCGACCACGAGCCGTAGCTCGATCTTGCTGCCATGCGGCGTCTCGCCAACCCGGACGATCGGTTGCATGCCCTCAAGCAGTGCCGGATGGGCCGCGCGCAAGGTCTGCCAGCGCGCTCGCAAAGCTTGGAGCGTCAACCCGCTGCCGATGTCGACGCCATATTGGGTCGGCAGCGGCGCCGCAGGCGTCGGAGCTTCGGTCGGCTGCAACGCGGCCGGCGGTGGCGGCGCGTTGATCGGCGCGGCCGCTGACGCCGTCGCTGCCGCGGTTGCCGATACGGTCGGGCCGTCGTCGGTGCGCCGCGCCTCGCTCACAGCCGCGACTTGGCGAATCGACCCGGTGACATCATCGAGATCATGCTCGACCGCGGCGACGCGGCTTCGCAATTGCTCGTCGTTCGAGGCGAGGACACGTACGGCGTCCGCAAGCTGCCGCGTCACGGTCTCGGCGTCGAATTTGGCGGGTTGCGGGCGGCCGGGATGGAACATGGCGACGAGGCGCTCCTCACCGACCTGGCTGTGCCCGGACAGGATCGCCAGCGCCAAGGCCGCTGTGGCCCCCATGATCCAGACCGAGAAGCTGCGGAGCTTGCGCAGCGTGAACATCTTTCGCGCCGCGGCGGTCTTCCGCGGCGGCGTCTCCTTGACGATCTGTTCTCTCACGGCCTGCGCGAGATCCAGCATGAACTGCTCCGGCAACTTGCAGACGAATCAGTCGGAAAAATCTATCAGATTCGCGCTTCTGGAACCGCCGACCAGCGGTTTCATCCGCAATGCGACATTTGCCATCTCGGAACTCGCGGCTTTCGGCGTATGCCCACCTCGGGTAAGAGAGCGCCGCGGAGGTCGAAAATGACGGCTCGAAGCTGCCTTGCAATCGTGCTCGCGGCCGGTGAGGGCACCCGCATGCGCTCGTCCAAGGCAAAGGTGCTGCACGAGGTCGCAGGTCGGTCATTGTTGGCGCATGTGCTCGCGGCCATTGCCGAGGCTGGCGTCACTTCGACCGCGGTGGTGATCGGTCCGGGCCAAGATGCCGTTGCCGCCGAGGCGAAACGCGCCGTGCCGGATGCCGCGGCGTTCACTCAGCATGAGCGGCGCGGCACCGCACATGCCGTGCTCGCGGCAAGAACGGCGCTGGAAAAGCCGGCCGACGATATTCTCATTGTCTACGGCGACACGCCGCTGATCCGCCCGCAAACCTTGTCGCGCCTGCGGGCACCGCTCGCCGACGGCGCGGCGATCGCCGCGCTTGGCTTTCGCCCAGCGGATCCGACCGGCTATGGGCGGCTGATCATGGCGGGCGAAGAGCTCATCGCCATTCGCGAAGAAGCCGAGGCGAGCGCGAGCGAGCGCAAGATCGGTCTCTGCAATGGCGGCATCATGGCCTTTGCCGGCAACAGCGCGCTTGCCATCTTGGCGAAGATCGGCGACGCCAACAGCAAACACGAATTCTATCTGACCGATGCGATCGAGATCGCGCGTGGCATGAAGCTTCGCACGGTGACGGTCGAAGTCGAGGAGGACGACGTGCGCGGCATCAACACCAAAGGTCAACTCGCCGAAGCCGAAGCGGTTGCGCAGAGGCGGTTGCGCGACGCCGCGCTCAGCGCCGGCGTGACGCTGATTGCGCCGGAGACCGTGTTTCTCTCCGCCGACACCAAATTCGGCAAAGACGTCGTGGTCGAGCCCTATGTGGTGTTCGGCGAGAAGGTGACGATTGAAGACGGCGCGATCATCCGCTCGTTCTCGCATCTTACCGGCGCCCATGTCGGCAAGGGCGCGCTCGTCGGCCCCTTCGCACGGCTACGGCCGGGCGCCGAGCTCGGCGAGGGGGCTCGCGTCGGCAATTTCGTCGAGGTCAAAGCCGCCATCATCGAAGCCGGCGCCAAGGTCAATCACTTGAGCTATATCGGCGATGCTCTTGTCGGCGCCAATGCCAATGTCGGCGCCGGCACCATCACCTGCAATTACGACGGCGCCGATAAGCATCAGACGCGGATCGGTAAAGGGGTCTTTATCGGCTCGAATACGGCGCTGGTGGCGCCGGTCGAAATCGGCGACGGTGCCTATATCGGCTCGGGCTCGGTGATCACCGACAATGTCCCAGCCGACGCTTTGGCACTCGCGCGTGGCCGCCAGGTTATTAAGGAAGGTTGGGCGCAACGCTTGCGCGGATTGAAACTGCTCGGCAAAAAGAAAGCCTGATCGCGCGCCGATTTGGCTCGGTAGAGGGCGCTGTCACGGACCGAAAGCTTATTTGATTTTTGCCTTTGTTACGGCTGCGCTTTAACGGTTAACGGGCAGATGACAGGGCTGACGGGTTTGGCCGTCATTCCGTTCGAGGAGAGCATCCACACGGATGTGCGGCATTATCGGCATCATCGGCGGTGAGCCTGCGGCGCCACAATTGGTCGACGCGCTCAAGCGCTTGGAATATCGCGGCTACAATTCGGCCGGCGTGGCGACGTTGGAAGCCGGCAAGCTGACGCGGCGCCGCGCCGAAGGCAAACTGAAGAATCTTGAGAAGAAGCTCGGGCTCGAGCCGCTATCCGGCACGATCGGCATCGGCCACACGCGTTGGGCCACACACGGCCGCCCGACCGAGAACAACGCGCATCCGCATGCCACCGAAAAACTCGCCGTCGTGCACAACGGCATTATCGAGAACTTTGCCGAACTGCGCCGCGAGCTTGAAGGCAAAGGCGCGAAATTCTCAACCGACACCGACACCGAAGTCATTGCGCACCTTGTCACCGAGGAAATGAAAAACGGCGCCGCGCCGGTCGACGCGGTGAAGGCGGCTTTGCCGCGCCTACGCGGCGCCTTTGCGCTGGCTTTCCTGTTCGCCGGCGAGAGCGATCTTCTCGTCGGCGCGCGGCGCGGCTCGCCGCTCGCCATCGGTTTCGGCGACGATGCGATGTATGTCGGCTCGGATGCGATTGCGCTCGCGCCGTTCACCGACACCGTCAGTTATCTCGAAGACGGCGATTGGGTTGTGGTCACCCGCAAAGGCGCTGAAATTCATGACAGCGAGGGCAAGATCGTTCAGCGCGCGGTACTGAAATCGCAAGCATCTGTTCTGTTGATCGACAAGGGCAATCATCGCCACTTCATGGCGAAGGAAATCTACGAGCAGCCCGAAGTGGTCGGTCACACGCTCGCCAATTACATCGATATGACGACGGGGCGCGTGGCACTGCCGATGACGCTGCCGTTCGATTTCAAGAAGCTGCAACGCGTATCCATCGCGGCCTGCGGCACCGCCTATTATGCCGGCATGGTGGCGCGCTATTGGTTCGAGAATTTGGCGCATCTGCCGGTCGAGGTCGATATCGCATCTGAGTTCCGCTACCGGGACGTGCCGCTCGGCGACGGCAATCTCGCGATCTTCGTGTCGCAATCCGGCGAGACCGCGGACACGCTGGCATCACTGCGTTATGCACGCGCTCACAAGCAACATGTGCTTTCGGTCGTGAATGTGCCGACATCGAGCATTGCGCGCGAAAGCGACGTGGTGATGCCGACGCTCGCCGGACCCGAAATCGGCGTTGCCTCGACCAAGGCCTTCACCTGCCAATTGGCGGCGCTGGCGTGCCTCGCCATCGCAGCCGGCCGCGCGCGCGGCGTGCTGAGCGAGGCTGAAGAGAAACAGCTCGTGCGTGCGTTAATCGAGATTCCGCGTCACCTCAATGACGCTCTTGCGCTTGAGCCGCAGATCGAACGGATCGCGCGCGATCTCGCCAAATGCCGCGACGTGCTCTATCTCGGCCGCGGCACGAGCTTTCCTTTGGCGCTCGAAGGCGCATTGAAGCTCAAGGAAATCTCCTACATCCATGCCGAAGGCTATGCCGCGGGCGAACTTAAGCACGGGCCGATCGCGCTGATCGACGAAAACCTGCCGGTGATCGTGATTGCGCCCCACGACAAGGTTTTCGAGAAGACCATGTCCAACATGCAGGAGGTCGCCGCGCGTGGCGGCCGACTGATTCTGATGACGGATGCCAAAGGCGCGAGCACCGCCGCCGGCCAGCCGGCCGAGACAATCACGCTGCCGACGGTGCATCCCGCGGTGGCGCCGCTCGTCTATGCCGTGCCGGCGCAGCTTTTGGCCTATCATACCGCCGTCATCATGGGCACCGATGTCGACCAGCCGCGAAATCTCGCCAAGTCGGTGACGGTCGAATAGCCGACGCCGTTCCTTTTCCTCTGCCGGGCAGTGCTGTGTTAAGGCTGATGCTGAGTGTTGATGCACTGGCCGCAGCGAAGCCGTATATTTCGCCGGACGCACGGATCATCGATGGCCTACGACAGCGATACCAACGCGAAACCGCCGGCGCCCGGCTTCATGAGCCGCATCCGAAACTATTTTCTGACCGGCGTGATCGTCGCCGGCCCTGTCGCTGTAACCTTGTGGCTGATCTGGTGGTTCGTCACCTGGGTCGACAATCTGGTGCGACCCTTCATTCCGCTCGATTATCGGCCCGAGACCTATCTGCCGGTAAACGTGCCGGGCTTCGGCCTGATCATCGCCTTTGTCGCGCTGACGCTACTCGGCTTCCTGGCCGCCAATCTGATCGGGCGCAAGCTCGTCGACTTCGGCGAAAGCCTGCTCAGCCGGATGCCGGTGGTGCGGCCGATCTATCGCACCACGCGGCAGATTTTCCACACGCTGTTTTCCAAATCGGATTCAAGCTTTCGCAAAGTTGGCCTGGTCGAGTTCCCGTCGCCCGGCATGTGGTCGCTGGTTTTTTTGACCCAGTCGCCGACGGCTGAGATTTCCGATCGCTTGCCCGGTACCGAGCACGTCTCGGCTTTCATGCCGTGCACGCCGAACCCGACGACCGGCTTTTTCTTCTATGTGCCCAAACGCTCGGTGATCGAACTCGACATCACGGTCGAGCAGGCGATGACCGTCATCATGTCGGCCGGGATCGTACAGCCCGGCAGCGATCCGCAAGGCAAGATGGCGGCGCTTGCCGAAACCGCGCGCGCCGCGCAAGTGGCGCGCAAGACCGCAGGCAAGACTGCCGATAAGAGCGTTGAGCCGACGCCCGCCAAATAGGCTTTCCGGTGGAGCGCGGCAGCGTCATGCGACCGTTCTAACCCCCTCATTCATTGGCCGGTCTTGTCGTGCGCCTGACAACCTGATCTGCTTGGCGCCACAAAAGCGCTGCCGAATCTTATGCAGGGGGACGGAGACGATGACTTTCACGCAAGCCATCTCGGCGGGATTTTCGAACTATATCAATTTCAGCGGCCGTGCGTCGCGGTCTGCGTTCTGGTACTGGACGCTGTTTGCATTTCTCGTCGGCGTCGTCGCTGACATTATTGATTACGGTGTAGGTTCTGGCAGCGGCGTGATCAGCGAACTATGGGGATTGGCGACGCTTCTGCCCAACCTTGCGATTGGGGCGCGCCGGCTGCACGACACTGATCGTTCGGGCTTCTGGCTGTTCCTGATCCTGCTACCGCTGATCGGCTTGATTGTCTTGATCGTCTGGTGGTGTTTCAAAGGTACAAGCGGCAACAATCAGTACGGTCCCGATCCTGCAGCGGCATGATCGTAGGCGGTCTGCGCTCACAGCCATTTCGCGCAGAGCGGAGTGAACCGGACTCCCGCTGGGCTCGACTAAGCACAGTCAGCCCCAAAAGCGCGAGGCGATCATGACTTTCGCACAGGCGATCCAGTCAGGATTCGCCAACTATCTCAATTTCAGCGGCCGGGCGATCCGGTCGGAATACTGGTATTGGGTTCTGTTCGCGATGCTCGGCGGGCTCACGACGGAAATCGTCAACTCCGCGATTTTCGCATCGCACAGTTCGGTATCTCCGCTTAACGGCGTTTTCGATTTGCTGATATTTCTGCCGGGTCTTGGCCTCGGCATTCGCCGCCTTCATGACATCAACCGCAGCGGCTGGTGGATTCTCATCACTTTGACCCTCATCGGGGTTTTTCTGCTGCTCTACTGGGCCTGCCAAAGAGGCACGCCTGGCCCGAACCGGTTCGGGTCCGATCCGTTCGGGAGTGGCGCATTCGGGTCAGCGCGGTGAATCGCGTCGGCGCCGATCCGTGCTTCACGGACATCAGCCTGCACGCACCAGGCCGATCGCTTCTTCGCGCGCGAACAGATACAGCAAATTGATCAGCGCTTGGCCGCGCGGCGTCTTTAGCTTCGGGTCGCGCGAGAGGATTAGCGCGGCATCGTCGCGTGCTGCGCTCAAAAGCTTACCGTGGAATTCGATACGGGCGATGTGGAAACCCGGCATGCCGCTCTGGCGGGTGCCGAGCACGTCGCCTTCGCCGCGCAGCTTGAGATCTTCCTCGGCGATGCGGAAGCCGTCGTCAGTTTCGCGCAGGATGGCAAGGCGGGCCTTGGCGGTCGGGCCGAGCGGGCCGCGATAGAGCAGAATACATGTCGATTTGTCCGCGCCGCGGCCGATGCGGCCGCGCAATTGATGCAATTGCGCAAGCCCGAACCGCTCGGCGTGCTCGATGACCATGATGCTCGCTTCGGGCACGTCGACGCCGACTTCGATCACGGTGGTTGCAACGAGAAGCCGCGTTTCACCCGACGCAAAACGCTCCATGGCGCGGTCCTTGTCGGCGCCGCGCATCTTGCCGTGGACGATATCCACCAGGCCGCCGAAGCGCTTACGCAGCGCCTTGCAGCGTTCTTCCGCCGCGGAGAGATCGACGCTCTCGGATTCTTCGACCAGCGGACATACCCAATAGACGCGGCGGCCTTCGTCGAGAGCGCGTGCGACACCGTCGATGACTTCATCGAGCCGATCGAGCGGCACGGCGCGGGTATCGATCTTTTGCCGGCCGGCGGGCTTCTCGCGCAGTTCCGAAACGTCCATGTCGCCGAAAAAAGTCAGCACCAAAGTACGCGGGATGGGTGTCGCGGTGAGAACGAGCAGATCCACCGCTTCGCCCTTGCGCGTCAGCGCCAGCCGTTGATGCACGCCGAAGCGATGCTGCTCGTCGACGATGGCGAGCGCCAGATCGTGGAACGCGACATTGTCCTGAAACAGCGCGTGGGTGCCGACGATGAGGTCGATGTCGCCGGCAGCGAGCGCGGTCAGAATATCCTCGCGCTCACGGCCACGCTCGCGCCCGGTGAGAATAGCGAGCCGGATACCGGCGGCAGCGGCAAGCCGCGAAATGGTGGCATGATGCTGGCGTGCCAGGATCTCCGTCGGCGCCATCAAGGCGGCCTGCCGGCCCGCCTCGATCACGGTGGCTGCAGCGAGCAACGCGACGACGGTCTTGCCGGAGCCGACATCGCCATGCAGCAGTCGCAACATGCGCTGCGGCTGCGCCAGGTCGGCAATGATGTCGGTGACCGCGCGCTCCTGCGACGGCGTCAGCGCATAGGGAAGCGCCGCGATGACGCGCGCATGCAGCCGCCCCTCGGCGGCGCTGCCGCGTCCGGCACGGGTGCGCATATGGGCGCGCAGCAATGCAAGCGCGAGCTGGCTCGCCAGCAGTTCGTCGTAAGCGAGCCGCGACCAGGCCGCGCCTTCCGGCGCGATATCATCGGGCTGTTCCGGACGGTGGATGGTGCGCAACGCATCGCTGAATTCAGGATAGGCGTTGCGTGAAAGCCAGGCCTCGTCCTGCCATTCCGGCAGCACCGGCAGGCGCGCCAGCGCAAGATCCATAGCCTTGCGCACTTGGTTCGGGCCGAGGCCTTCCGTGAGCGGATAGATCGGATCAAGAAGCGGCAGGCTGGCAAAGCCCTCGGCATCGACGACACGGTCGGGATGCAGCATCTGCAGATGGCCGTCGTAGAAAGTCGCCGTGCCCGAGACATAGCGCAGCTCGCCCATCGGCAAGAGCTTTTCGAGGTAATCCTTGCGCGCGTTGAAATAGGTGATGGTGAGTGTGTTGGTGTCGTCGCTCGCCTCGATATTATATGGCGCGCGCGGCCGGTGCGGCGGCGGCGGGCGGTGCCGCTCGATGGTGACGGCAACCGTCGCGACTGTGTCGGGCTTGACCTCACTCAACTTGGGCTGGTTACGCCGATCGACGAAGCCGGTCGGTAGGTGAAACAGCAGATCGATGATGCGCGGCGGCTCGCTGTCGCGGCCGATCAGCCGGCCGAACAGCTTTTCGAGCTTCGGTCCAATACCGGCCAGCGCCGAGAGCGGCGCAAAAAGCGGATTGAGAATGTTGGGTCGCATCGAATCCCGCTGACAATTCCCGCGCGGCTCTCTATATACCCCGTCGCCCGGCCGCGTCCGGGCTTTCGGCGTTTCGAGCACGATCCGGAAAAGCGGGAACCGGTTTTCCGAAAAAGATCATGTCCAGACAAGAGGCCATCATGACGGAACGATCGAGCGAAGGGTTGGATGTGCGGCGGCGCAGGTTGTTGTTCCGCGCCTGGCGGCGCGGCGTGCGCGAAATGGATCTGATCGTCGGCCGTTTTGCCGATGTCTATATCGACAAGTTCGACGAGCCGGCGCTCGACCATTTCGAGCGGCTGATCGAAGTGCCGAATGCCCAGCTCTACGCCTGGGTCACCGGCGACGAAACAGCTCCGCCCGAGCACGACAACGCCGTGCTGCGGCAGTTGATCGGCTTTCATACCAGCTTTGATGCGCAAACCGGCACACAAAACGGGGAAGGGCACTGACGGTGTCGTCGCGGAATTCATCGTTAGCCAAATCGCCTGCAGAGGCGCTCAAGCCCGGCCGGCCGATCACGCTGTCCGGCATCGCCGACGGTGCCGAGGGCCTAGTCGTCGCCGACCTCGCCCGCGCCATCGCCTCCGGCAAGAACCCGCCGGCCATCAGCATTGCGGTCGTCTGCCGCGATGGCCCGCGCATGGCGATGCTGTCGCGCGCGCTCGGCTTCTTTGCCCCCGACATCGAGGTCTTGGAATTCCCGGCCTGGGACTGCCTGCCTTACGACCGCGTCTCGCCGCATGCCGCGATCGTCGCGCAGCGCATGATGACTTTGGCGCGGCTTGCCCGTGTGCAGGGCCGCGAGCACCCGGCTGTCCTGCTCACCAGCGTCAACGCCATTCTGCAACGCGTGCCGGCGCGCGATTTCGTCGGCAAACAGTCGCTCTCGGCCGCGCCCGGCAACATGCTGCCGATGGCTGGCATCATCCAATGGCTCGATCTCAACGGCTTCAATCGCACGCCGACGGTGCGCGAAGCCGGCGACTATGCCGTGCGCGGCGGTATCGTCGATCTGTTCGCGCCCGGGATGGACGAGCCGGTGCGACTCGATTTCTTCGGCGACACGCTGGAATCGATCCGCAGCTTCGATCCGGAAACCCAGCGCACCAGCGCCGAATTGCGCGCGCTCGATCTCGTGCCGATGTCGGAGTTTCAGCTCACCTCCGACACGATCCGTCTGTTCCGCACCGGCTATGTCGCGGCTTTCGGCGCGGCTGCCCCTGACGACGTGCTTTACGAAGCGGTGAGCGAAGGCCGCCGCCATGCCGGCATGGAGCACTGGCTGCCGCTGTTCCTCAAGAGCATGGACACGCTCTTCGACTATCTGCCGGCAACGCCGTTTGCCATCGAGCCGCTTGCCGAGGAGGCCGCCCACGAGCGGCTCGCACAGATCGCCGATTATTATCAGGCGCGCAAGGACGCTATCGAGCAGGCCTCCGGTGGCGCGCCTTATAAGCCCTTGCCGCCGGACCGGCTTTATCTTGCCGAGAACGAATGGCGCGGGCGGCTCGACGCATTGGCGCTGGCGCGGCTAACGCCGTTCGCCGCTCCGGAGGGCGCCGCCGACGTCATCGAGATCGGGGCGCACGCCGGGCACAATTTCACCGCCGAACGCTCGACGCCCGGCGCCAATGTATTCGAGGCGGTGAGCAAGCATGTCGGCGCACTGCAATCCGCCGGCAAGCGTGTCGTGATCGCGTTGTGGAGCGAGGGCTCGCGCGAGCGCATGGGCCATGTGCTCGCCGAGCACAAGCTCGTCAATCTCACGCCGGTTGCCGCCTGGCCGCAGGCGCTGGCGCTATCCAAGCATGAAACAGCGCTGGCCATTCTCGGTGTCGAAAATGGCTTCGAGACCGCCGACGTCGCGCTGATCAGTGAAGAAGACATTTTGGGCGAGCGGCTGGTGCGACCGCGCCGGCAATCCAAGCGCGCGGAGAATTTCATCGCCGAGGTGACGAGCCTCTCCGCCGGGGATCTCGTCGTTCACGTCGATCACGGCATCGGCCGGTTTGTCGGTTTGCGCGCCATCGAAGCCGCTGGCGCGCCGCACGACTGTCTCGAAATCCATTATGCCGGTGGCGACAAGCTGTTCCTGCCGGTTGAAAACATCGAACTGTTGTCGCGCTACGGCTCTGAAGAAGCCGGCGCCGAACTGGATCGGCTCGGCGGCACCGCCTGGCAGTCGCGCAAAGCGCGGATGAAGAACCGCATCCGCGAAATCGCGGGCGAGCTCATCAAGATCGCCGCCGAGCGGCAGTTGAAGGAAGCCCCACAACTCGCGGTCGACGCCGGTCTCTACGACGAATTCAGCGCCCGCTTTCCCTACGAAGAAACCGACGACCAGCTTGCCGCCATCTCCGCCGTCATCAACGATCTTTTTTCCGGACGCCCGATGGACCGGCTCATCTGCGGCGATGTCGGCTTCGGCAAGACCGAAGTGGCGTTGCGGGCCGCTTTCATCGCCGCGATGAACGGCAAGCAGGTCGCGGTCGTGGTGCCGACGACGCTACTGGCGCGCCAGCACATAGGGACTTTCTCCGAAAGGCTGCGCGACTATCCGATCCACATCGCGCAAGCGTCGCGATTGGTCTCGAGCACCGAGCTCGCCAAGACCAAAAAGGGTCTGACCGAGGGTACGATCGACATCGTGATCGGCACCCACGCACTGCTCGGCAAGAGCATCAAATTCAAGGATCTCGGGCTGATTATCGTCGACGAGGAGCAGCATTTCGGTGTTGGACATAAGGAAAAGCTCAAGCAGCTCCGCTCCGAAGTGCACGTATTGACGCTGACGGCAACGCCGATCCCGCGCACCCTGCAATTGGCTCTTTCCGGCGTGCGTGAAATGTCGATCATCGCCACCCCGCCGGTCGACCGGCTCGCGGTGCGTACGTTCGTGTCGCCGTTCGATCCGGTCGTGGTGCGCGAGGCGCTGTTGCGCGAGCGCTATCGCGGCGGCCAGGCCTTCTATGTCTGCCCGCGCATCGAAGACCTCGCCGACACCAAAGCGTTCCTTGACAAGACCGTGCCGGAAGTGCGCGTCGCCGTCGCCCACGGCCAGATGCCGCCGGCCGTGCTCGAAGACATCATGGCGGCCTTCTACGACGGCAAATTCGACGTGCTGCTGTCGACCACCATCGTCGAATCCGGTCTCGACATTCCGACCGCCAATACGCTGATCGTGCATCGTGCCGATATGTTCGGGCTTGCGCAGATCTATCAGCTGCGCGGCCGCGTCGGACGTTCGAAGCTGCGCGCCTATGCGCTGCTGACACTGCCGGCCAATCGCAAGATCACGCCGCAGGCTGAGCGCCGGCTCAAAGTGCTGCAGTCGCTCGACACGCTTGGCGCAGGCTTCCAGCTTGCTTCGCATGACCTCGACATCCGCGGCGCGGGCAATCTGCTCGGCGACGAACAGTCCGGCCACATCAAGGAAGTCGGCTACGAGCTCTATCAGCAGATGCTGGAAGAGGCGGTGGCCTCGATGAAGGCCGGCATTTCCGCGCCGGTCGCCGACAAGTGGTCGCCGCAGATTACCGTCGGCACGCCGGTGCTCATCCCTGAGGACTACGTCACCGATCTGCCGGTCCGGCTCACGCTCTATCGCCGGCTTTCCGAGATCGAGAACGACCGCGATATCGACGCCTTCGGCGCCGAACTGGTCGACCGCTTCGGCCCGTTGCCGGACGAGGTCAAATATCTCCTGCAAATCGTCGCCATCAAAGCACTATGCCGCCGGGCCAACGTAGAAAAGATCGAGGTCGGTCCGAAAGGCGCTGTGCTGTCGTTCCGCGACAACACTTTCGCCAATCCCGAAGGTCTCATCGGCTATATCAATAAGCACGCGGTCGGCGCCAAGGTGCGGCCGGATATGAAGGTCGTATTTTTCGACGAATGGGACACCGCCGACGAGCGCATCAAAGGCGCCGAGGAAATCTTGCGCGCGCTCGCCACTATCGCGGAGAAAGGCGCCAAAGCGGCATGATACCCGGCGTCAGGTTGACGAAACGCCGACGATGACGACGACCGTTGTCATCAACATCGCCAAGGCGATGGCGGCATAAAGCAGCCAGGGTGTCGTGCGTCGCACGCGAAAGCCGATCAGCGCGATGATCAGCGCCGCCGCGGCTATCAGTTCGGCAATCAATGCCGCGCCGTGAATCGTCAGCATGGCATGTAGTTGGGGACGCGGAACGCCTGCGGCGAGACGCTCATTGTCGCGGTGCGGATTAAATCGCGGTAACTTTGCAGGCCCCGGAAACTGATCCGGGGCCTGGGCCATGTTCGCCAAACTTATTTTGGCGGCATTGCGAATTCTTATTTGTTGTTCGGGTTGTAATAGTCACCTTGCTGTTGGCGCTGTTCCTGGCCGGGGCTCACTCGCTGCGGAGTCGTTTGGCCCGGGGCGTAGTAGTCACCCTGTTGTATTCTTTGTTGCTGCGCCGGACTGAGTTGCTGCGGGCTCGTCTGGCCCGGAGCGTAATAGTCCCCTTGCTTGGGGCTTTGCGCCTGAAGCGGCGCCGCGAACGAAAGAAGAAGCAGCGAGGCCAGAGATAATTTTGTAGCTACATTCATCTCAAACTCTCCCGTGTTTATGCCGTTGCCGGTGGAACGCGAGGATGCGGACCGCACTCGGAACGTGAGTATGGCTGGGCCGGTTCCTCGCAAGCGGGTTTTGCGTCTGCGCCAATGAAATTTCGCGCTGTGCTTTTGATTTGATTTCTACGGTTCCACCGAATCCGGTTGCGCGGAATTAGCGCGGCGACGACTCATGCCGCCGCCGTTTGGGTCGATCGACTTCGCAGTTGCAACGTCGGCGGCGCCGTCGCCTTGGCGCCTCTTGGTCTCGCTGGAACTTTCGGTTCGCTAGGCCCGCAGCCGCGTCTGCCGCTCGGCCGTGCGCGCGATGGCGCTGGCGAGATATTCCGGCGATTGCGCACCGGTCACGATGACGCTGCCACCGAAAATGAAGCAGGGCACGCCATCGATGCCGGCTTCCTTGGCGGCATTGGCGTCGCTTTCGATGCGGTCGACTTCGGCGTCGCTGGCGAGAAGTCGGCGCACCAGGTCACCATCCATGCCGCAATCGACGGCCGCCTGGATCAGCACTTTGGCGTCGCTCAAATCGGCGCCCTCGGCGAAGTAGAGCTCCATCAGCCGCTGCTTGACTTGACCGGGATCGGTGGCGCTGCGTGACCACAGGATAAGACGATGGCAATCGAGCGTGTTCGGCTGCCGGCTGATCTTGTCGGGATTATAGATGAGGCCTTCCAGGGCAGCGGCGGACGCGATGCGCTCGGCAATCACCGCGTAGCGCTCGACCGAGCCGAATTTGGTTTCCAGATAAGTCTGCCGGTCGATGCCTTCGCGCGGAATCCATGGATTAAGGAAATAAGCGCGCCAATTGATGCTGACGTTCACGTCTGGCGTCAGCGCGATTGCCTCTTCAAGCCGGCGCTTGCCGATATAGCACCACGGGCAAACAACATCGGAGACCACATCGATATGCACGGTCGGCATGTCACTTGAGGATTCCATGGCGACGCCCTCGATTCTGTGCCGCTATCATCTTAACGCAGGGTGCATGTTAGCGCAGGGTAGATGGCCGGGATACCTAGGCAGGATACCTGGGCCAGAATACATGACCCGGTAAAATCACCTGCGAAACGGCCCTTTATGTGGCGCGCGGTTTAGACCGCCGCAACCTCGCCGACCACGCGTGAGATCAAAGAGTTGACGCTATCGGTCGATTTTAAGGTCGCAAGCGTCACCGCGGCGTCGATTTTGCCGGGCCTGCGATCGGGCGCCAGCATCGTATTTTTTAGAATGCTGGCGATCCGCCGCGCGACGACATGGGCAGCGCGCAGGTCGGTTTCGGTGAACACCGCGAAGATCGAATTATCAGCTTCGCGGCAAGCAAAGTCCACTTGCCGCATTAGGCGGCTGACGAGCCGCGCCGCATCGAGGCTCGCGCGGCGATCGCTGCCGCCGAAGGAAAAGCGTGCGATGGTCAGCCCGACGCCGCGCTTCTCGGCATCGCCCACGGCGCGATTGAGGTCGCGCCAGAATGCCTCGTGACCGAGGAGCCCGGTATCGGGATCGATCATGCCTTTGGCGTCGAGCGATTTGAGCATGCGCTTGAGCCGTTCGCCGAAGGCGTGCTGGCGCACATAGGGCAGAAAGCGCTCGACCAAACGGTTCGGCCCCTCGGAAATTCGGTCGAGATTCGGAAGGTGCGCCGCGAAAGGCTCGATAATGCCGGGATGGCTGCCGAGCACAATCACCGGCAGATCGCGAAAGCGCGCATCTTCGGCAAGCACCGTGAGCAAGGCTTCGACGACGCGCGGGCCAAAGCCGTCCCCGATCACGAGGCCGTTGATATCGCGAACATTCAGCGCGCGCGCTGCACTCTCGACGCTGAGCGCGCCGACCAGGCCGACTTGCTCGCCGACCGCGACCGAAAGCGCGGGATAGGTGCGCCCGCGTCCGGCCACCAGCACGGTCGCTTCGTCGAGCGGATCGTTGACCGGAAGCTCAGGAACTTGCTCGCTACGCGAGGCCAGCGTACCGATGCGACGCATGACCGTGCTGTGCAGCGTGCGAATACGAAGCGCCGCGGTCAGCCGATGGACGATACGCTCCGGCGCCATCGCGGTGGGGATCGTGAGTGCGTCGGCGATGAGGCACGCGTTGTCGTCGCGGCTGCGCGCGAGAACCGGCATGTAGAATCCGCTGCCTTTGATGTGGTGCGCATCGAGCGCCGCGGCGACGGAGGCCGCGCGCGATTGATCAGGGCACGGTTCGGCGGCGACAACGCCTTCCGGCTCGATTGAAGTAAGGGCTGCCGGCGCGTCGCACCAGCCAGTCTCGACGACCGGATAGGCGCCAGCCTTGCGCAACGCCTCGACGACGTCCGGCGCCGAGCTATCGGCAATAACGGCAAACGGACCTTGCAGCGCCATGTGGATTGAACAACATCCGGATCGAGCAACCTGTGGACTCAAAGACCGCGGGAGGCGCGCGAGCTTTGTCAGATTTAGCCTGCGACCATGCCAAAGGGCTCTTAATACCGCGTCAACACCGGCACGCAGTTTTGCTGTCAATGGCGGCTACGGTGATCGGTTCAGCTGGCGGCCACAGCCTTTTGGACTTGCTGTTCGCCATGGTCGGTGAAGGCGGCTGCCACGAGCGGATTGAGGCCGTAGGCGTTGAGCGCGATCTGCATGGCGGCGCAGTCGCTCGCGGTGCCGATCAGGCGATGGCCGATCAGCGGATCCAGTTCGGCGGTGAGCGTCGCCCCGGCATTGATCCGTGCGACAGTCTCGAGCAGCTTCTGCAGCGGAAAACGATAGCCACCGACGGTGATAAAGCCGGCCGGCGGGCCGGTGACGACCAGTGCTTGCCGCACCGGATCGACACGGCAGGCATAACCGCTATCGACATAGCCGTCCTTGCCGATGGCAAAATGCGGCAGATCGGTACGTTCGACCCGTGGCGGAAAGTGGTGGTGCGGCACCATGGGGCCGCGCAACGCGAGTGTGTTCATCGCGGTCGGATTGAGCTCGGCGAATACGGCTGCGCCTTCACCCTGGCGCGGCGAATGGGCCGCGCCGAGCGGCGTCGGCAAAGGCCTGCCGTCTTCGCCGCGCCGGCCGGCCACCAAGCCGGCCTCACCGAAAACCGCGACATCGACCAGCGTCGTGTCCTGTTGATGCCATAACAAACTGCCTACAAGCCGGTCCGGCGCGCGCCATTCGGCCAAGATGGTCGCCGGATTTTCGTCGGCGAAGAGCCCGGTCTCGGCGAAGCGGAAGATGACCGGCGCCGGCAGAATCAGCGTGCCGCAGCGTTCGTCGTGCCGTTGCGCGGCGAACAAATCGGCGTCGAAAGCATGGTGCAAGATCAGTGTACCGCCGGTCAGGAGCCAAGGCACAAGCGTGAGGCTGATCCCGGCAAACGAAGCCGGCACGATGGTCGAAAGTATTTTTGCATAAGGTCGAAAGCGGCCTTCGGACAAGACGCACATCCCGCCCGCGAGTAATTCGAGATGACGGCGCGCGACCGGCACAGGTCCGTCCTCGCCGATTTCGAAGCTGATCACGGCGAGGTGCGCGGCGGCATTACCGTCGCGGGCGAGCAACGGGATCGGATCGAGCTTCTCGATCGTGAACAGGTCGTCGAGCGGCACGACACCGTCGGAAAGATCTTCGCCGAAGCCGCAGACATAGCGGATCGAGAACACATCTGCCGCAACACGGGTGGCAAGACGGCAATGTTCGAAATTGCCGACCCGACCGCAGGTGATCAGGGCCTTGGCGCCAGCCCGCGCCATTGCCGCGACTGCGTCGGCGCTTCGCCACAATAGCGGCATCGGCGCTGCGATCATGCCCGCGCGCTGCACACCGAGAATAGTCAGGACATTCTCGACAATGTTCGGCAATTGAATGCCAACGACGGTATCGATCGGCAAACCCATGCGGGATAAGCGTCCGGCTATTGCCGACACCATGCGGTCGGCCTCGGCAAAGGTCAGGCGCCGCGGCGGTCCGTCGGTAAACCACTCGCGGTTCGGCGCGTCGATGAGCGCGACAGCATCCGGCCGGCGCGACGCAACTTGGCGAAACAACTCGTCAATGGAGATGCGGCTGCCGTGATGCGGCGTGGGCTGCGTGTCGCCAAGAATCATTGCAGCGCCTGTGCGGGCTCACGCCACCAGCTTTCCGGCAGATAGCCGGACAGCGAGGTGTGCGCCGGATGCGAAATCGCGGCCCAGCGCGCCACCCATTGATCGGGCAGATAGAACAACGGCACGACGTAAGATCCCGAAATCAGAACGCGATCGAGCGCGCGGACGGCGGCGACGAAATCGGGGCGCTGCCGCGCCTGCAACATGGCCGCGATCATGGCATCAACCGCGGCGCTGCGCACGCCCATATAGTTGCGCGTGCCTTGCTGGTCGGCCGCGACCGAGCCCCAATAGAACGCCTGTTCGTTGCCAGGCGACAGCGATTGCTCCCAGCGATATTCGGTCATGTCGAATTCGAACGACGCCAGACGCTGGTCGTATTGCACGGCATCGACGAGGCGCACCTGCGCCGTGATGCCGGCGCGCGACAATTGATTGGCAAAAGCGAGCGCCAAGCGTTCCTCGTCGCGCGTGGTCACCATGATCTCGAAGGCGAACGGCTCGCCGGTTGCGCGGTTGCGCAACGTCGTGCCTTTGAGTTCGTAGCCTGCGGCTTTGAACAATTCGAGCGCCTGGCGCAGCGTATCGCGGTCGCGGTCCGAACCATCGGTGACCGGCGGCGACCAGGTGCCATCAAGAACATCGGGCCGCACGGCGTCAGGGTAGGGCGCAAGCAGCGCACGCTCGCGCGCGTCGGCCGGGCGATGATACGCGGACAATTCGGAATCGTCGAAGAAGCTTGCGCTGCGTTTGTAGAGATTGAAGAAGAAATTGCGGTTGATCCATTGAAAGTCGAACAAGAGCGCGATCGCCTGCCGCACGCGGATATCGGCAAACATCTGCCGCCGTGTATTGAAAACGTAGTCGGAGGCGAATTTCGGCAGCCCATTCGGAATGGCTTCCTTGATTACGCGGCCGTCGCCCGCGGCGGGGAAACCATAGCCGGTCTGCCAGCGCGTCGGATCGGTTTCGCTGCGCACGTCATAGAGCCCGGCTTTGAAGGCTTCGAAATAGGCATTACCGTCGCGGTAAAAGTCGAAGCGCACGGTGTCGAAATTCCACAGGCCGCGATTGATCGGAAGATTTTGACCCCAATAATTCGGATTGCGTTTCAGGCTGACGCTTTTGCCGACGTCGACTTTATCAACCGTATAGGGCCCGCTGCCGATCGGTTTCGTTAAAGTGGACTTCTCAAAACTCACCACGTCGACAGTGTGCTTCGGCAGCACCGGCATAAGACCTAGAATCAGCGGCAATTCGCGATCGCTGCCGTCGGCAAAATCAAACCGCACGGTGAGCGGATCGAGGATCTCGGCCTTGGCGACCTTGGAATAGTAGATGCGGTGATTGGGCCGGCCGTGATCGCGCAAGAGCTGCCACGAGAAGACGACATCGGCCGCCGTGACCGGAGTGCCGTCGGAAAAACGCGCCGCCGGGTTGAGCGCGAACGTCACATGGGTGCGCGCGTCATCGGTCTCGACTGTGCGGGCCAATAGTCCGTAAAGCGAAAACGGCTCGTCGTAGTCGCGCGCCAGCAGACTTTCGACGACGTAGCCGCGGATCGCCTGGACGGCGAGACCTTGGACGATGAAGGGGTTGAGACTGTCGAAAGTGCCAAGCACGCCTTCGATGATGGTGCCACCTTTGGGCGCGTCGGTATTGACATAGGGCAGCGCAACGAAGTTATCGGGAAGCGCCGGAGCCCCGTGCATGGCTATTGCCGGCATCGCTAACGCGGGCATCGCGATGGCAGGCTTGGCGTCAGCGGCTTCGGCGGCCGCCTGCGGTACCACAGCGAGCAGCGCCAGTGGGCCGGACAGGACGGCCCACACGCCAAAGCCGGCGCAAACGGTTCGCGAGGCTCTCATCGGCAGTAAAAAAGCACATCCACGATTCGGGTGACGCCGCCGACTGTAGCACGGCAAGGATGGCCCAAGCCCTCGGCGACGGTATTGCGGCGCCTTATCGCACGGTTCCTCTCATCGGACTTTATCCAGCGCCACATTTGCGCTATGGGGCCGGGCCGGAGGTTCGTAGGTGTCACTTTGTTGCCTTAATATGCGTCGATTGACCGTTGCCTGGGGGACGGCGCGGCGACGGACATGTCGGGTGTGCCCGACATCGATTCACTGAACACGCCAATCTGACCACGGAAATCGCCGCAATCCAGCTGGGTTTCAGGTCGGTTTCCAGGTGGCAGGACGAAAGAGGAAATTTCATGAACTATCGGAACGGGTCGGCGCCGGCACGGCCGGTGAGCCGGACGCTCGCTGCCATCAGCAGGGCGATTAGCCAGACCGCGATCTTGACGGTTGCGCTCGCGACGGCGAGTGCCTCGATCGCTCAAGCGCAACAGCCGGCTCCCGCGCCTGTGGCACCCGCGGCGCCGGCCGCGAAGCCGAAACCGGCGCCGAAGCCGAAGCCGGCTGCGCCGCCCGCGGCGGCGCAGCAACCGCCGGCAGCTCCGCCCGACCAAGGCCAGGCTCAGGGTCAGCCTCAAGGCGGCGACCAACAGCAGCAAGTGCAGCTGATCTATTCGCCGTGGACCAAATTCTGCCTCAAGGCCAATCAGAACGATCCGAATTCCAAACAGGTCTGCTTCACCGGCAAGGACGCTCGCATTGAATCCGGCATGCCGGTGGTTGCCGCCGTACTGATCGAGCCGGAAGGCGAGCCGAAAAAGATCCTGCGCGTCACGCTGCCGCTCGGCATGCAGCTCATTCACGGCACCCGGCTGATCATCGACCAGAACCAGCCGCTGACCGCGCCTTATGTCATCTGCTTTACCAACGGCTGCATGGCCGACTACGAAGCGACCCCGGACATGATCGCGAAAATGAAGAAGGGGCAGCAGCTCTTCGTGCAGGCGATCAATTCGACCGCGCAGCCGATCAACCTGCCGCTGCCGCTCGGCGATTTCGCTAAGGCCTATGAAGGTCCGCCGACCGATCCGAAGGTCTTCGAAGAGCAGCAGCAGAAGCTGCAGGAAGAGCTGCAGAAGCGTGCCGATGACGCCCGCAAGCGGCTCGAGCAACAGCAGGGTGGCGCGCCGCAGTCTTCCAACGCGCCGGCACCGGCGCCGCAACAGTAGGCGAGCCTTACAGTTCTTGGGACGCAGCGCCGCCGCAAAGCGCGCTGCGTCCGCGAAGCTGCGTTGCTGTCACTTGTTTATTCGAGTGCGGTCTAGTGGACCGAAGCCGTGCGCGGGCGGTACCCGCCTTTGCCATCTTTGACAAAAATCTCGGCGACCTGCGGATGGCGCACCGGCTCACCGGTGGTGTCAGGCAACAGGTTCTGCTCGGAGACATAGGCGACGTATTCGGTTTCGTCGTTCTCCGCGAACAAATGATAGAACGGCTGATCCTTATGCGGCCGGATTTCGGCGGGGATCGCCTCATACCACTCGTCGGTATTGTCGAATATGGGGTCAATGTCGAAGACGACGCCGCGGAACGGATAAAGGCGGTGCCGAACAACTTGGCCGATTTGATACTTGGCGATCCGAATCTTGCTCATTCCGAGGCCCAACTTACCGCCTGCGGCGGACCGGAAACAACGCTACGATCGTAGCCTGGCCTTTCCTAACAGGCTTTGTGAACCCGGCGCCACGACTTTACTGAACGATTGTTCATGATCGATATCTCTGCCCCATTTCCGGGTCTTTTTCCGCAACTAACGCGGCTAAATCGGCCAAAACCTTGGCCTGTTTCCAGGTCGCATCGTCCTGCATTTTGCCGTCGATCATGACCGCGCCGCTGCCATCGGGCATGGCGGCGATGATCTTCTTGGCGAAGGCGACTTCCGCCGGGTCCGGCGAGAACACGCGCTTGGCGATGGGCACTTGGCTTGGATGCAGCGTCCAGGCGCCGACGCAGCCCATGAGGAAGGCGTTGCGGAACTGCGCCTCGCAGGCGGCGCCGTCAGCGAAGTCGCCGAACGGGCCGTAGAACGCCTTGATGCCGGCGGCGGCACAGGCATCGACCATTTTGGCGATCGTGTAGTGCCACAGATCCTGCTGGAAACTCGCGCGCGGCGCATCCGGCGAGGTCGCGTCGGCGAGGACCTTGTAGTCGGGATGGCCGCCGCCGACGCGCGTCGTCTTCATCGCGCGCGACGCCGCAAGATCGGCGGGCCCGAGGCTGATGCCGTGCATGCGCGGCGAGGCGACCGCGATGTCGGCGACATTGTCGACGCCTTCGGCCGTTTCGAGAATGGCGTGGATCAGGATCGGTTTCTTGACGCCGTTCTTGGCTTCAAGTTGCGCGAGAAGCTGATCGAGATAGTGAATGTCCCATGCGCCTTCGACCTTCGGCAGCATAACGACATCGAGCTTCGGCCCGACCGCGCTAACGATCTGTGTGACGTCATCGAGCATCCAGGGTGAATTGAGCGCATTGATGCGTGTCCACAATCCGGTTTCGCCGAAATCGCACGCTTGCGCCATGGCAATAAAACCCTGTCGCGCGGCTTCCTTGGAGTCGGCGGGAATGGCGTCCTCGAGATTGCCGAGCACGACATCGACCTGAGCGACGAGCTCGGGGACTTTGGCGCGGACTTTCTCGATATGCGGCGGCACGAAATGGATCATCCGCTCGAGCCGCAACGGCAATTCGCGCAGCGGCATTGGCGCGCCGATCGCGAGCGGCTTGAAGAAATTGCGCGGTAGTTTCATTGGGCGGTCCCCCGCAACCCAAGTTGCACAAGGCTAGGCTGAAGGGCAGCGCCTCGCCAAGCCGCTTTTGACGCCATTTGCTCAGGAAATGGCGCCGATTGTCATACCTGTCACACCATCTCGCCACGCATCAAACGTGGCTGCGAGACGGCGGGCGCCACTCCCTCACGCATCATGGCGCGCCGCAGCGGTCCAATACGATCGACCAGGTAGAGCGACAAGCCGCGCGCGCCGTGCACCGGGACAAAATCCGTGAGCAGGCTCCGATTTAGCAGGTCTACGGCGATCGCGCGGCTCGTGACATCGGCCCGGCGCTGTCTTTCGTAGCGTCCGAGCACGCCGGCATCGCCGATATCGAGACCATCACGCCGCGCATCGGCGACGATTTCGGCAATGGTCGCGGCGTCGCGCAGCCCGAGATTGAGTCCTTGCGCGCCGATCGGCGGCACGACGTGAGCGGCTTCACCGACCAATACAATGCGCTTGGCGGAAAAGGCCTGGGCGGTCTCGACCACGAGCGGAAAAATGCCACGGCCGGGCTCAACGCTCATTTTGCCGAGATGCGAGTGCGCGCGACGCTCGATCTCGTCCGACAATGCCGTGTCATCCATGGCGGCCAGCACGCGCGCGCGGTCAGGGCCGAGCACGCAGACCAGGCTCGATCGCTGGCAGGGCAGGGGCACGAGGGTGAACGGGCCGCTTTCGGTGTGAAACTCGGTCGATGTCTCATCATGCGGACGGCCATGACCGAGATTGAGGGTCAGCGCTGTCTGCGGATAGGTCCGGCGGCGTGTCGAAATTCCAACCGCCGTGCGGCACAGCGAACGTACGCCGTCGGCGCCAATCGCAAGACGTGCCCGCACCTCGCCGCCGGCGTGTTTGATCGTGACACAGTCGGCGCCACTCGTCACCGCGTGCGCGGGAGCGGCGATCCGCGCCAGCGCAAGTTCGTTGACGCGTGCTTCGAGCGCGGCGACGAGGTGCCGGTTTTCGATGTTGTGGCCGAAGGCATCGAGCCCGATCTCTGCGGCGTCAAAAAACGTCTCGGGCGCGCGAAACAGACGCTGCGTGTCATCGACGATGCGAAGTTTTTTCAGCGGCACAGCATATGGAATGCAAGCCTGCCAGACGCCCAGTGTTTCCAGCGCCTTGACCGAGCTCGCCAACAGAGCCGTGGTGCGGTGGTCAGGCTCTGCCCGCGGCGCGATCAGGAGCGTTTCTGCGCCTGCCGCCTTAAGTGCGATGGCGCTGACAAGTCCGGCCGGTCCGCCGCCGACAACGGCAACTTCGCTCGTAAGAGGAGAAATGACGCTGTTCACACTGTCAACCGTTCGCTTCGGCGCGGTTCGCCAACCAATGCGCGACCTTTAGGATTTATGATCGAAAGACAAGCGATCACAGGGACATTCTGTCCGATCTTCGATTTCACGTGTAACCTTAGGATATGACCCCTAGCGAGCCGTTGAACCCTAGCGAGCCATCGGCCAAGCCGGCAACCGCCCCGCAATTAACGACGGCGGCCTTCGCCGTCCATATCTTTACTGCGTCCGGTGCGGCCTGCGCACTTTTGGCCCTCATTGCCGCGGTCCGCAGCGACTGGCCGCGAATGTTCATCTGGTTGGGCATTGCACTCATCATCGACAGTATCGACGGAACCTTCGCCCGGCGGCTCCGCGTCGCGCAGGTACTGCCGCGCTGGTCGGGCGACGTGCTCGATCTTGTCGTCGATATCCTCAATTACGTATTCGTTCCGGCCTATGCCGTGGCCGCGAGCGGGCGCGTGCCGTCTGCCATCGCCATCCCGCTCGGCATCCTGATTGTCGTCACCGGCTCGCTCTATTTCGCCGACCGGCTGATGAAAACATCCGATTATTACTTTCGCGGCTTTCCGGCGGTGTGGAATGTCGCGGTGTTCTATCTGTTCGTGCTCAAGCCCGATCCCTTGCCGGCGACGCTATCGATCGCGGCGTTGGCGGTGCTGACCTTTGTGCCGTTTCATGTTGTGCATCCGGTGCGGATTGCACGTTTGCGCGAGATCACGCTCATGGCGCTTATGCTCTGGGCGCTGCTGGCCGCTTACGCCGTTGCGATGAATCTCGATCCGGGCTTCTGGACCCAGGCAGGACTATGCGCGCTGGCGATTTATTTCATAGCCGTGGGGTTCTTGCGCCGCCACCATCCGTGACGCCACCCCGCTCTTGATCCCTTTCTCACCAAGCTGTCTTATCCGCCCGCACATCTTTGAAGGAGCCGTTCCATGCCGCGACCCGTTCTGCTTATTGCCGGCGGCAGCCGTGGTATTGGCGCGTCGACAGCAAAGCTTGCGGCCGCACGCGGCTATGACGTCGCCATCAATTACATGCGCCGCGCTGAAGCCGCCGAAGAGGTTGCCGCGGCGGTGAAAAAGGCCGGCGGCCGCGCTGTGACGCTCCAGGGCGACATGACGATGGAAAAAGATATTCTGCGCGTCTTCGATCAGACCACACAGGCGCTCGGGCCGATCACTCATTTCGTTCACAGTTCCGGCATCGGCGGCAAGAACTCACGGCTCGATGCCGCGAGCGCGGCGACCATCCGTGAGGTGCTCGACGTCAATCTGTACGGCGCCATCATTTGCGCGCGCGAAGCCGTGCGCCGCATGTCGACGGCGCATGGCGGCAAGGGCGGTTCGATCGTGCTATTGTCGTCAATTGCGGCGCTGACCGGCGGCGCCACCGAATATGTCTTTTATGCCGCCGCCAAGGGCGGCGTCGACGCGTTCACCAATGGGCTTGCCCGCGAAGTGGCCAAGGAAGGCATCCGCGTCAACGCGGTGCGGCCGGGCCCAACCAGGACCGAAATTCACGAGCCCGGGCGGCTCGAGCGGATCACGCCGCTACTACCAATGGGGCGGCCCGGCGAACCCGACGAAATCGCCGAAACCGTGCTGTTCCTGCTCTCGGATGCGGCTTCCTATGTCAGCGGCGCCGTGCTCAACGTCTCGGGCGCGCGCTGAGTTCGCCGTAAGCGCCAGCGGCCGCAGAAGAAGCTGCGCCTTGTATTCGAGTTGCTGCCGCCTATGATCCCGGCCGAGCTTTTCTAAACACAATGCGAATTTGTTGAAGGAGAGGAAAATGGTTGCGGCAGTGCGCGTTCATAAGCCCGGTGGGCCAGAGGTTTTGACTTATGAAGAGGTTGAAGTGGGAGCGCCGGGGCAGGGTCAGGTCCGGGTCAAGCAACACGCTTGCGGCGTCAATTTCATCGATACTTACTTCCGCATGGGCCTCTATCCGGCCGCGGGCGGCATGCCGTTTATCATCGGCAACGAAGCGGCCGGCGACGTCGTTGCGGTCGGGCCGGGCGTCAGCGACCTCAAGGTCGGCGACCGCGTCGCCTATGTGCTGCCGCTCGGCTGCTACACCGCCGAGCGACTGGTAGCGGCGGACCGCGCCGTGAAACTGCCGGCGAATATCAGCTACGAGCAGGCCGCTGCGATGATGCTCAAGGGCATGACCGCCGAATATCTGTTACGCCGGACGTTCAAGGTCGAGAAGGGCATGAACATCCTGATGCATGCTGCTGCCGGCGGCGTCGGCCTGATCCTGTGCCAATGGGCGAACTATCTCGGCGCCAACGTCATCGGCACCGTCGGCTCGAAGGAAAAGGCCGCGCTCGCCAAAGCCAATGGCTGTCACCACACGATCCTCTATCGCGACGAGGACTTCGTCGCCCGTGTCAAAGAGATCACCGGCGGCAAGCTGTGCGATGTCGTCTATGACGGCGTCGGCAAGACGACTTTCCCAGCGTCGCTCGATTGCATCCGCCCGCTCGGCCTGTTCGCAAGCTTCGGCAGTTCGTCGGGGCAGATCGATGCCTTCAATATCAATATCCTGCAGCAGAAAGGCTCGCTGTTCGCAACGCGGCCGACGCTCAACACTTATGCCGCCAAGCGTGAGGATCTGCTGGCCATCGCCAACGATCTATTCGACGTTGTCGGCAAAGGCGCGGTGAAAATTCCGATCAACCAAAAATATCCGCTCCGCGACGCCCAGCAGGCACACCGCGATCTCGAGGGGCGCTCCACCACCGGCTCGATCATCCTGGTGCCGTAAGGACAGTCACGGAACGCAATGAAAATTTGGGGTTACTGGGCCACGCTTGGCTGGGCGGTCCTGGCGTATGTCTTGGGGCAGGTCGTGGCCAGCATTGCTGTCATCTGGTGGCAGCGCGGGGACCTGTCGTTGCTGGCGGCGAGCCCGTACGACGGCAAGCTCCTCACCGAGTCCGTGCTGCCGCTCAACTTGGTCATCGTTGCCGTCGTTCTCATTGCCGTTCGGCTCGCGCATGCCAATCCCGCGGACTATCTGGCGTTGGTCTGGCCAAAGCTGCATCAACTGCTTTTTGCTGTCGCCGGTCTTGTGCTTTTGATCGCGGCGAGCGATGGGTCGCTACTGCTCAGCGGCCAGTCGCTGGTGACCCCGTTTCAATTGCAATCCTATACGACGGCCGTTGCCGAGGGCTGGCTGCCCGGGATGTTCTTCGCCGCCATCATCGTCGCGCCGGCGGGCGAAGAGGTTTTGTTTCGTGGTTTTCTATTTCGCGGCTTCGTCCGCCCTGAGCACTTGGCTTGGCCGGGCATCCTTGCGACCGCGGTGCTGTTTGCGGCGCCGCATGTGCAATACGACTGGGTCGGCATCCTGCAGATTTTCGTCGTCGGGCTGTTTTTGGGTTACATGCGCTGGCGCAGCGGCTCGACGGTGCTGACCTTTATTCTGCACGCGCTGTTCAACTTCGAGGGCACGATGGAAACGATCGCGCAAGTTCATTTCTTCGCCAAATAAACGCGTAGTCGGGCCTCCTCGCGTCGCAAGTTTTGGACGATTTAGCTGGAAACCAACTCATGCGACTGCTGACGAGAGCGGTCGCTGCGGGCCGCGCGTCGGCCGCCGGCGTTAATTCGTGTGCGTTCCCCGCAACTCGGCATAGGCGCGGTTAAGCGCCTTGTCGGCACTCGGGTCGGTCGGGATATAGGATTGCAAGACCGGCTTCTTGCCGGTGGACGATCGCGGGGGCGATTTCAGATTGTCAGGCAGGTCCTGCGGCACTTCGATATCGGGCAAAATGCCCTTGGCCTCGATCGCATGGCCGGAGGGCGTGAAATACTGTTCCGTAGCGAGGCGGAGCGTGCCCTGGCCGCGACCAAGCGAAGTCTCGGTCAATACCGAACCTGCGCCATAGGTGCGTGTGCCGATCAGCGTGGCGCGATGATTGTCTTGCAATGCGCCGGCAACGACTTCGGCTGTGGAGGCCGATCCGGCATTGATGAGAACCACAACGCGCTTGCCATTGCTGAGATTGCTGGCCTTGACGCGGATGTCCTTGGCGCTGCTCGCGGTGCGGCCGCCGATTGCAACAATAGCGCCGTTGTCGAGGAACGCGTCGCTTACCGCAACTGCGCCGTCCAAGACGCCGCCGGGATTATTGCGCAGATCGACGACATAGCCTTTGAGCTTGTCGGCCGGAACCGCCGCAGCGATCTCTTCCATCGCCTTCTTCAACTCGTCGGCGGTATTCTCGTTGAACTGCGCCACCCTGATATAGCCGATATCGCCGCCTTCGACCTGCGAGCGGACGGAGCGCGCGGTGAGGTGATCGCGGACCAGGGCCAGGTCGATCGGTTTGTCGGAACCGGGACGCCCGATGCTCAAATGCACCGTGGAGCCAGGCTCGCCGTTGAGCAGTTGGCCGACCTGATAGGCCGTGAGCTGGTCAAGCGGCTGATCGTCGATCGTGGCGATGACATCGCCCGTGAGTAAGCCGGCCTTAGCGGCGGGCGAACCGTCGATCGCCGTTATGACCCTTGGCAGCCCATCGGCGATGGTGAAACGAAGCCCGATATCGGCTGAGGGGCAGACGCTCGTCGTGCAGGCCACAGTGTGGCTCGCCGATTTGGCATCGAGATAATAGGAATCGCCGAGCGCGGCCATCATGCCGTTGATGGCATTCTCGATCAGCTTGTGGTCGTCGGGTTTTTCGACGTAGTTCTGCCGCACCTGTTCGAAGGCGTCGTCGAAAAGTTCCAACACCCGGTATTCATCGGCGTGGCCGGCGGATTTTGCCAAGGCGCCGATCGGGATTTGGTTCGCGAGAAGCGTCAGGGCCGCTCCGGTCGCTGCGCCCACGAGAACGAGGTGAAATTGTTTGGCCATGGTGACAATTCTATCGAGGCGGCGGCCATTGTCGACTCGCGTGTCGTCAATGCTTCGCGCCCGGTCGGTGAACCTAGGATGAGCCCGGCTCGCTGAAGATACGGTCGAATGCGGCAACGGTGCGGCCTGCTTTCTCGTCCGGGGGCGTTTCGGCGCCAGCGGTTCGGCCATACCTTTGCCGCGGCAGGCCAATCACCGGATTCGCGAAGCGCGCAATTGCCGCGACGGAATCGGCAAGCGGCACCGTCGAATTGGGCGTCTCGCTGACGATGGTCGCCAAAACCTTCAGATTGCGGCGAAACAGCGCGTCGAGCGCAGTCAGCGTGTGACTGATCGTGCCGAGATAGGAACCCGCAACCAGGATCAGCGGCAGTTGCAGCGCCATCATCAGGTCGAGCACGGTGCGCTGATCGTCCAGCGGCACCATGATGCCGCCAACCCCCTCGATCAGCAGGATGTCGCGGTGCTGCTCGATCGCTGTCCGGCAAAAGGTGATGACGCCGTCGACGTCGATGGTCTGGCCCTCGCGTTTGGCGGCGAGGTCGGGCGACACCGGGGCGCGATATCGCCAAGGCGAGATTCGCTCGATGTCTTGCGGCGTCACCGAAAACCCCAGCGCTTTCAATAGAACGCCAGGATCGCTCGTCGCCGGCAAAGCCGGATCGAAGCCGCTCACCACAGGCTTCAACGCTTCCACGCTTCGGCCCATTTGGCGCAAATGCCGGATCAGCGCGGCGGTGACGTAGGTCTTGCCGACATCCGTTCCGGTTCCGGTGATGAAGATCGCGGTCACGCGTCAATGCCTTATCACGCGCCGGCGGACCGCGTCGGCAAGCCGCTCGATTTCGGCGTCCGGATGTTGCGCGGTAAAGGCAAAGCGCAGCCGGGCCGTTCCTGCCGGCACCGTCGGTGGCCGGATGGCAACAACGAGAAAGCCTTCGTCGCGCAGCAGTTCGGAGGCGGAAAGCGCAGCTTCGGTGTCCCCGACAATCACCGGCACTATGGCGCTCTGCGCCTCGGGAAGGTTGAGGGCGCGTGTAAACTGGCGGGCTTTGCGCAACGGCTCAGCGACATAACCCGGCTCGGTTTCGATCACTTCGAGCGAGGCAATAGCCGCGGCGACAACCGGCGGCGGCAGGCCGGTCGAATAGATGAAGGTGCGGGCGCGGGTGCGCATCAAATCGATCACCGGCTGCGAGGCGCACAAATAACCGCCATAGCCGCCGACGGCCTTTGACAGCGTGCCCATCTGCAACGGCACTTCGGCGCCGCCTGCGGCAAATGTAGAGCCGCGCCCGCCGCCGACCACGCCCAAGCCGTGGGCATCATCGGACAGGAGCCAGGCGTCGAAGCGCTTGGCGATATCGGAGAGTTCGGCAAGCGGCGCCAGATCACCGTCCATGGAGAAAACGCCATCGGTCGCGACGAGGGCCCGTTTGCTCTCGCCACGGTGCGCCGCCAGCAGCGCATGCACATGCGCGGCGTCGGCGTGGCTATAGAGGTGAATTTTTGCGCCGCTGAGTTTGGCGCCGGCGTGGAGACAGGCGTGCGACAACTCGTCGAGCACGATCAGGTCGTCGGGCCCGACCAGCGCCGGAATGATGCCGGTATTGGCGAGATAGCCGGAACCGAAGACACAAGCCGCTTCGGTGCCTTTGAGCCGCGCCAGCCGTTCTTCGAGTTCGGCATAGAGTGGGTGGTTGCCGGTCACAAGCCGCGAGGCGCCGGCGCCGATGCCGTAGCGCTCCGTCGCGGCGATCGCGGCAGTGATGATCTTCGGATGCTGGCTGAGATTGAGGTAGTCGTTGCACGAGAACGAGAGGAGGCGACGGCCGTTGCGCTCAACCCAAATTCCGGCCCGCGCCGTCACCTCGGGCGTGCGGCGCAGCGTCGCCCGTTCCAAAATGTCGAGTTTTTCGGCCGCAAATTCGCTAAGCGAGCGCATCGCTATCCTTACTCTGACACAGCCGCATCCGCGGCCTAGCCCAGGCGGCGAATATCGGCACAATGACGGCCATAGGTTCCATGAAAGCGCCGAATGTCGGGCAAAGCCAGCGAAAACAAAGGGGTAGCCGTACCCGCCTGGTACGAGCCGGGCCTCGACCACGTCTGGCTGCCCTACGCCCAGATGAAAACGGCGCCGCCGCCGCTTGCAGTCAAGGCCACCCATGGCAGCCGCATTGCCCTTGCCGACGGCCGCGAATTGGTCGACGGCATCGCTTCCTGGTGGACGGCATGCCACGGCTATAACCATCCGCATATTCGCGCGGCGGTCGAGCGCCAATTAGCACTCATGCCTCACGTAATGTTCGGCGGCCTCGTGCACGAACCGGCACTGATTTTGGCGCGCCGGCTCGTTACGCTCACCCAAGATAATCGAACATGCGATCTCGACCGGGTATTTTTCAGCGATTCCGGTTCGGTTGCTGTCGAAGTTGCGCTGAAAATGGCTGTGCAGTACTGGCGCAACCGCGGCATTCGCGGACGCAGCCGGATCGTCGCCTTCACTGGCGGCTATCACGGCGATACGATCGGTGCGATGGCGGTGTCCGACCCGGAGGGAAGCTTTCACGCAGCGTTCCGCGGGTTATTGCCCGAGCAGATCATCGTCGATTTGCCGGTGGATGAGGCGACCACGGCGGCGTTCGAGGCCGTGCTCGCCCACCGCGCCAGCGAGGTGGCCGCAATCATCGTCGAACCCTTGGTGCAAGGCGCCGGCGGCATGCGCTTTCACGATG
Organism: uncultured Alphaproteobacteria bacterium; assembly: GCA_963746715.1. GTDB lineage: Bacteria > Pseudomonadota > Alphaproteobacteria > Rhizobiales > Xanthobacteraceae > BOG-931. The sequence continues at coordinate 123,419 of CAVVCW010000030.1, forward strand.
CTGATGTTCTCAAGACTTTGCGGGCAACTGCGGAGCGCTACGAGATATTGTTGATCTTCGATGAAATCTTCACTGGCTTTGGCCGCACCGGCGCAATGTTCGCCTTCCAAGAGTCCGGGGTCGTTCCTGATATCCTTACTTTGTCGAAAGCCCTGACCGGCGGCACGCTGCCGCTTGCCGCAACCATCGCCCGCCGCAACGTTTTCGACGCCTTCTGGTCCGATGATCCGGCTTCCGCGCTGATGCACGGGCCGACCTTCATGGCCAACCCGCTCGCTTGCGCCGCCGCGAATGCCTCGCTCGATCTGTTTGCGCGCGAACCGCGGCTCGGCCAGGTGGCCAAGATCGCGGCGGCTCTCCGCGCTGGACTTGAGCCGTGCAGGAAACATCGCGGCGTGAAGGATGTGCGGGTCAAAGGCGCTATAGGGGTGGTCGAACTCGAAGGCATCGCCGACCTCAACGCGTTGCGGCAGTGCTTTATTGCCGAAGGCGTGTTTATCCGCCCGTTCGGCAATATCGTTTACCTCACGCCGGCCTTTACGATCGGTGACGATGATCTTGCGCGGCTCACGGACGCGGTTTGCCGGGTGGTCGCGGAGGGCTGCTGATCGCAGCCGCGCGTTACATCAGCAGCTTGCCGCGAACGTCGATCGCCTTGTCGAGCTTGACCAGCACGCCGATGCCGGTGTCGGCTCCGACATGGGTCTGCTCGCGCGGCAGCAATTTGGCAAAGATCGCGTCGTGAATGGGCCCGCTCTCGTGCAGTTCGACACTGCCGAAAAAACGCGGGAAACCGCTCTCCAAGACGCCGTCGCGCTGGGCTTTGAAGTTGGCGTACATCACGCAGATGCGCTTGTCGTGGGCGAGATTATCGAGCGCCGTTTTCTTGGAGCGTTCCCAATAGGCGAGGTGCGTGTCGTCGAACACGATCATGCTGCCTTTGGGGCTGATATTGGGCCCCTGCGGACCGGAGGTCGCCACCAGGCACGGATAGCCGTCGTCCCAGGCGTTGCGGATAAGGGTCTTGATCGTGTCGGAAAGCGGCATGGGGCGTGACCTGAAATGTTGGAGGGTGGCTAGTTCGGACAGTCAAAAAAACAGCGCAGCGTTTCTAACCTAATAACCGACGGCTCTGCCATGAAGATCGTAAGCGTCAGCCCGCTCGATCTTCACGGTCGCGATCTCGCCGACGCGGAGCGGCCGGTGGCTCGCGACAAAAACGCTGCCGTCGATCTGCGGCGCGTCGCCTTTGCTGCGGCCCTTCGCAACGGATGGCCCGACTTCGTCGATGATGACGCGTTCGCGGTTGCCGACTTTGCTCTTGAGGCGTTTCTGCGAAATCGTCTGCTGGTGCTGCATCAGACGATGCCAGCGCTGTTCTTTGATTTCGTGCGGTACGGCGGCGGCCGCGAGATCGTTTGATGCCGCGCCCGCGACCGGCTCGTAACGAAAGCAGCCGACACGATCGAGCTGCGCCTCGCTGAGCCAGTCGAGGAGCCGTGCAAACTCCTCGTCCGTCTCGCCGGGGAAGCCGACGATGAAAGTGGAGCGGATCGTCAGGCTCGGACAGATGTCCCGCCAGCGCGCGATGCGCCCGAGCGTCTCTTCTTGAGCCGCCGGCCGGCGCATGCGTTTGAGAACGTCGGGACTTGCGTGCTGAAACGGCACGTCGAGATAAGGCAGCACCTTGCCGTCAGCCATCAGGGAGATGACGTCGTCGACATGCGGGTAGGGATAGACGTAGTGCAGCCGCACCCAGACGCCGAACTCGCCGAGTTCGCGCGCCAGATCGAGAAATTTCGCGCGGACCTCGCGGTCCTTCCAGGTGCTGGCCGCATATTTGAGGTCGACGCCATAGGCTGAAGTATCCTGGGAAATGACCAGGAGCTCTTTCACTCCCGCCGCAACCAGCTTTTCAGCTTCGCGCAGCACGTCGGCCGCCGGGCGCGACGCCAGATCGCCGCGCAATTTGGGAATGATGCAGAAAGTGCAGCGATTATTGCAGCCTTCTGAAATCTTCAGGTAAGCGTAGTGCCGCGGCGTGAGCTTGATACCCTCGGGCGGGATCAGATCGGCATAAGGATCGTGCTGGGGAGGGGCAGCGCGATGCACCGCTTCCAGCACGCTTTCATATTGCTGAGGGCCTGACACCGCGAGCACGCCGGGATGCACGGCCGTGATCTTTTCCGGCTCGGCGCCCATGCAGCCGGTCACGATCACCTTGCCGTTTTCGGCCATCGCGGTGCCGATGGCGGCGAGCGATTCCGCCTGGGCGCTGTCGAGAAATCCGCAGGTATTGACGATCGCCAGGTCCGCGCCCTTGTGCTCGCGGGCAAGCTCATAGCCCTCCGCGCGCAACCGTGTGATGATGCGCTCGGAATCGACCAGCGCCTTGGGACAACCAAGCGAGACGAAGGAAATACGAGCGGGGCGGTTCATAAGGCGGTTTTCGTGGCGGCTTTGGAGGTAAATTTGCAATCGTAGTGGCCGATTACCGAGGGTCTGCTCATAGCACGGCCAAGGATTGCGGGCTCAATCCCTAAATGCTTGTGCCTGATCGCGCTTGCAACGACCCTTTGCCACGAAAAAGTCCGGTGAAAGCCGTGAAATGATCCCCGCCGCGGGACGATGGTTAACGTTTGTTCGGGTGAAATTAACAAATTCGCGGTCTGCTCCGGCAAGGTGATGAAGAGCGGATGGCGATTCTCGTCGTATCGCTCCGACAGAACCACGTGGATAAAGCACGACGTAGACTTCACTGTTGGCTGGGCTTGGCAGTATTGGCTGGGGAACGACGAACCTAAATGGTGCAGTCGAAACAGATCGGTGCGTTGCTGCTGGCGCTGAGCCTTGCGGGCTGCGGTAGCTCTTCGATGTTCGACGCGCCTTCGCTCACCTCGTCGGGCTTTGGGTCAAAATCGTCGGAGTGGAAGAACACTACAGACAATTCGTCCGCCAATGCGGATCCCGACAGCACAGCCTCCACCGCGACCACGACGCCGAACCGCAACGACACCGAGTCGCTGAATTCACTGTTCGCGCGCGCCGCGCAAAATCAAGCGAGCGCGCCACAGCCGGCACCTGCTCCTGCCGCGAGCACTGCTGCGAAACCTGTGGTCGTGGCCGATGCCCGCGACACCACTGTTGCGCCGCCGGCAACTCCAAGCGTTGCAACTCCAAGCGTTGCAACTCCAAGCGTTAATGTGACGCCGCGTGGCCGCGCCTATCTGTTCCGCGGCATCGCCGGCCTGATTTATTCGCGCGGTATGGACAAGCTTGCGGAGCGCATCCGTCAGACCGGAATCCCAGCGAGTGTCGACACCTATCTGATGTGGCGCCCGGTCGCCGATCAGGCGCTTCGTGACTATCGGCGCGATCCGCAGCCGATCATCCTGATTGGTCATTCGATGGGCGGCGACGCTGCCTTGGCCTTTGCCGAAATGCTCAACGCCAATGGCATTCCGGTGAACCTCGTCGTCACCTATGATCCGAGCCGCGTCGCCGACGACGTGCCGCCCAATGTCGAGCGCTACATCAATATTTTCCAATCAACGAATGTTATGGGCGGCGGCAACGTGGTGCAGGGCTCGCGCTTCCACGGTCACTATGCGAGCTACAATCTCAAAGATCACAACGAACTCATTCATATCAATATCGAGAAGGCCGACCGCATTCAGGAGCAATTGGTCGAGAAAGTCACCGAACTCGCCTCGACACCTGCGACCGCCGAAGGCGACGCAATTCCAATTCGACTTGAGGTTCCCTCCGACGCTCCGGTCGAATTGTGGGATTCCGGTCAGCCAATGACGGCACATGCCGGCGATACTTTGAAGACCTTTGCCGACACCTATCACGTGCCGGTATGGTCGCTCGCCGAGATCAATGCGGTGTCGCCGCGCACACCTCTCACCGAGGGGCAACGCATCGTTATTCCGCGTCACTTGGTGCCCATGGCCGTTGCGAGCATGGCCACGCCGAGCCCGGCGACAAACGCTGTTTCGAGCTTCGCACCGGTCGGCCGCTAATCGCCAACGCTACATCCGGCAGCGCGGCGACAAACTGTTTAAACTCGCGCCGCAATGAAGCTTCCCGATCCGCCATTACTCGTGGTTACCGATCGTCATCAAGCGCGACGTCCGCTTGCTGAGATCGTCGGCTTTGCGCTTGCGGCTGGCTGCCGCTGGGTCAGCTTGCGCGAGAAGGACTTGCCAGAGGACGAGCAAATCCTGCTGGCGCGAACGCTGTTGCCGATCACACGCCGGCACAATGCGTGCCTGATGCTGCACGGTGAAGCGGCGCTCGCCAATCTCGCCGGTACGGACGGCGTACACCTGCCCTCGGGCAGCGATGCGAGCGTGGCGCGCAAGCTCCTAGGTCCAAGAAAGCTCATCGGTCTGTCGATCCACACCGCGACTGAGGCTGCCGCAATCGATCCCACGACCGTCGACTTCGCCATTGCCGGCCCCGCTTTCGAAACGCCCAGCAAGCCGGGCTATGGCCCCGAGATCGGCCGCAAGGGCTTGCGCGAAATGGCGGCCGTGGCACGCGTGCCGCTCCTTGCCATCGGTGGCATCAATACTGCGCGCATCGGCGACGTGATCGCCGCCGGCTGCGCGGGAATTGCCGTTATGGGCGGCGTAATGCGCGCCGCAGATCCGACGGTCGAGGTGAAGGCGCTGACGGCAAGTCTCTGCGGCGCGCTCGCGACTAAAACGTGATCACAACGGGTTAGCGTGCGCGATAAGTGGCCACGCCCTGATCGGGCACCCAAACACCCGACGGCAGCTTTCCCGCTTGCCAAAACACGTCGATGGGCATGCCGCCGCGCGGATGGAAATAGCCGCCGATGCGCAGCCATTTCGGCTTCAGCAGTCCGACGAGTTTTTTGCCGATATCGACCGTGCAGGCTTCGTGGAATGCGCCGTGATTGCGAAAGCTATTCAGATAAAGCTTCAGCGACTTTGACTCGACGAGCCAAGCCTTCGGCACGTAGTCGATAACCAGCGTGGCGAAATCCGGTTGTCCCGTGACCGGGCACATGACGGTGAATTCAGGAAAGGTGAAGCGCGCGACGTAACTGGCGTCTGGGTGCGGATTGGGCACGCGATCGAGCACCGCCTCTTCGGGCGAGGCGGGGAGCGGTGAGGGGCGGCCCAGCTGCGGCGCTTTTTGCGGCGGCTTTGATGTCGTTTTTCCGACCATGGCACGACTGCATGCCTTGCTTGCCAAAGCATGACAAGAGGCCATGACGAGAGACCATGACAAGAGGCTCCCCAATCCTGTAGAAGCCCTTCGCGGCGCATGAGCCAGCGATCAGGCGCCATTCTGTTTATCCGGGGACCAAGCATGACCGCCATCGTCGACATTATCGGCCGGGAGATTTTGGACAGCCGCGGCAATCCGACCGTGGAGGTCGACGTGGTACTTGCCGACGGCTCGCTCGGCCGCGCCGGCGTGCCGTCCGGCGCTTCGACCGGCGCCCACGAGGCGGTCGAACTGCGCGACGGCGACAAGAAGCGCTATCTCGGCAAGGGCGTGCGTGACGCCGTCGAGGCCGTCAATGGCGAGATCTTTGACGCGCTCTCCGGCATGGATGCCGAGGCGCAGGTCAAGCTCGACGAAACCATGATCGCGCTCGACGGCACGCCCAACAAAAGCCGGCTCGGCGCCAACGCCATTCTCGGCGTGTCGCTTGCCGCAGCCAAAGCTGCGGCTATTGCCAATCAGCTTCCGCTCTATCGCTATGTCGGCGGCACGTCGGCGCGGCTCCTGCCGGTGCCGATGATGAATATCGTCAACGGCGGCGCGCATGCCGACAATCCCATCGACTTCCAGGAATTCATGATCGTGCCGCTCGGCATGACGTCGTTCGCCGAAGCGCTGCGCGCCGGCTCGGAAATCTTTCACACCCTGCGCGGCGCGCTGAAGGATGCCGGCCACAACGCCAATGTCGGCGACGAAGGCGGCTTCGCGCCGAACCTCGCCTCGGCTGACGCGGCGCTGGATTTCGTCATGAAGGCCATCGAGAAGGCCGGCTACAGGCCGGGCGATAATGTCAGTCTTGCGCTCGACCCCGCCTCGACCGAATTTTTCAAGGACGGCACCTACGTCTATGAAGGCGAGGGCAAGAAGCGCTCGCGGCAGGAGCAGACCAAATATCTCGCCGAGCTCGTCGGCCGCTATCCGATCGTGTCGATCGAGGACGGCATGGCGGAAGACGATATCGAGGGCTGGATCATGCTGACCGAAGCAATCGGCAGCAAATGCCAGCTGGTCGGCGACGATCTCTTCGTTACGAATGTCAAACGGCTCAGCGACGGTATCGCCAAGCACTACGCCAATTCGGTTTTGATCAAGGTCAACCAGATCGGCACGCTCACTGAAACGCTCGCCGCCGTCGAAATGGCGCACAAAGCCGCCTATACGACGGTCATGTCGCATCGCTCGGGCGAGACGGAGGATGCGACCATCGCCGACTTGGCCGTCGCCACCAATTGCGGCCAGATCAAAACTGGCTCGCTGGCGCGCTCCGACCGCACCGCGAAATACAATCAATTGCTGCGCATCGAGGAGGAACTTGGCACGCAGGCGGCCTATGCCGGGCGCACGGCCTTCCAGGCGCTGCGATAGTTCCGTTGTCACAGTGCTGTTGAGCGGCGCCGCCGCGAGCTATACTTTCGAAAATTATACCTTCAAGTCTTCTCCACCGGGACGGGTGCGATATGGACCAGACACTGGAATTGAAGCCGGGAAATCGCCGGCTCGCGGTCGAGAACCTGCGCAACTACATCGCTGCGTCGATCGACGCCTCGCCCTCGTTCGACGCGCCGTTCACACACCTTGTGCTTGATCGCGTTTTTCCGGACGAAGCCTACGCCCTGATGCTCGCCAATATGCCGGAGGTCAACGACTACCGGCCCATGCACGGGCGCAGCAAAGGCCACGATCTTGCTGACGGCACACACACAAGGGTGAAGATCGATCTATTTCCAGAATATATTCGCCACCTGCCGCCGCAGAAGCGCGCGGTCTGGGACATTGTCGGCCGTGCGCTGTGCTCGCAGAAGGTCAAGGATGCTTTTGTGCGGCGGCTGGCGCCGGCGCTCGAACGCCGTTTCGGCGGCGGCTATGCCGCGACCGGCATGTATCCGATCCCGATCCTGACGCGCGACATTCCTGGTTATCTGATCACGCCGCATACCGATACGCGCTGGAAGGGCATCACGGTGCAGTTCTATCTGCCGCACGATGCCTCGACGACGCATATCGGCACGATTTTCCACGAGAAGTTTGCCGACGGCTCGCTGCCGAAGACCAAGCAGATGAAGTTCGCGCCGAATACCGGCTACGCCTTCGCCGTGGGCACGGACACTTGGCACTCGGCCGACGCGGTCGGCTCCGAAGTGAAGACGCGCGACAGCATCCTGCTGACCTATTTCGTCGATGCCGGCGTGCTGCGCTTCATGCGCAACCGCGGCAAGCGGTTCGGCAATTTCGTGCTCAGCGAAGTGCGCAACAGGTTGCCGTAACGGCGGGAAGCATTAGCGGCGAGCACCATTAGCGGCGAGAACCGTGGGCCCATTAAGCCCGCTTTAATCGGCAGGCTCGCATGGTAGGGCCATGGTCACCCGCAAACGGCTGCGCACAATTCTTAACGCGCTCGCACTCTACGTGCTCGCGGCGCTATTGATCGGTTATTTCGGCGTCAACGCCTATAGCGGCAATCGCGGGATCAAAGCCAAGGAAGACATCGACCGGCAAATGGCCGCGCTCAATACCGATCTGACGCGGCTCAAGCTCGAACACGCGCAATGGGCGCGACGCGTTGCGCTGCTCAAGTCCGACGCCATCGACCCGGATATGCTCGATGAGCGCGCGCGCCTGCTGCTCGATTATGTCGACCCCAATGACCTGACCATGATGTTCCGGCCGGCGGCGAGCCCACCTGCCGCACCGCACCCTTGACGGCCCCTTGAACTCGCCGTAGCCGATTACGAAATTGGTTTTTCCGACAAGCATTTGGCCGGTGGCACCCGTCCCTCGGCCGGCAATGCTCTGACTTCCGCAACACAGCGAATTCCGCTATTGGAGGAGGCCCGCCTGCCCAAACGCTTTGTCATCTTTCGAGGACACTGATGGCCGTCGCCCAGACTGCGCAAACCGCTGAAAAAATGAGCCCAGCCGCCGGAAACGGCGCGGCTGCCTTGGGTGACGCCAAGATCGCCGAATTCTCCAAGGAGCAGGAGTTCGACGCGCTCCGCCATATGCTCCTGATCCGCCGGTTCGAGGAAAAGGCCGGCCAGATGTACGGCATGGGCCTGATCGGCGGCTTCTGCCACCTCTATATCGGCCAGGAAGCGGTCGTCATCGGCATGAAAATGGCGACCAAGGAAGGTGATCAGATGATCACCGGCTATCGCGACCACGGCCATATGCTCGCCTGCGACATGGACCCCAAAGGCGTGATGGCGGAGCTGACCGGGCGGCGCGGCGGCTACTCCAAGGGCAAGGGCGGCTCCATGCACATGTTCTCGCTGGAGAAGAAGTTCTATGGCGGCCACGGCATTGTCGGCGCCCAAGTGCCGCTCGGCACGGGGCTCGCTTTCGCCAATAAATATCGCGGCAATGATGCGGTCTGCCTGACCTATTTCGGCGACGGCGCGGCTAACCAAGGCCAGGTCTATGAAAGTTTCAACATGGCCGAGCTGTGGAAACTGCCGGTCGTTTACGTCATCGAAAACAATCGCTACGCGATGGGCACTTCAGTGACGCGCTCCTCGGCACAGACTGATTTTTCCAAGCGCGGCATTTCCTTCAACATCCCGGGGTCACAGGTCGATGGCATGGATGTGCGCGCGGTGAAGGCGGCGTCAGAAGAGGCGCTGGCCTGGTGCCGCGCCGGCAAGGGCCCGGTGATCCTCGAAATGATGACCTACCGCTATCGCGGCCACTCCATGTCTGATCCGGCGAAATACCGGACCAAGGAGGAAGTCGACAAAATGCGCACCGAGCACGACCCGATAGAGCAGGTGCGCAAGCGGCTCCTCGACAAGAAATGGGCGAGCGAAGACGACCTGAAGAAAATCGACGCGTCCGTGCGTGCCGTGATCAATGAAGCCTCCGAGTTCGCGACCCACGATCCCGAGCCCGACCCCGCCGAACTTTACACCGACGTCTATCGTTAAGTTGCGATCAGCGTGCCGCTGTAAGCACCCAGTGAGTCACGCTACCGAGTGAGCGATCATGCCGACTGAGATTCTGATGCCCGCCCTGTCGCCCACGATGGAGAAGGGCAATCTGGCCAAGTGGCTCAAGAAGGAGGGTGACACCGTCAAATCCGGCGACGTGATCGCCGAGATTGAGACCGACAAAGCCACCATGGAGGTGGAAGCGGTCGACGAGGGCACGCTCGGAAAGATTTTGGTGCCAGCCGGCACCAACGACGTCGCCGTCAATACGCCGATCGCGATGATCCTCGCCGACGGTGAGGACGCTGCCGCGCTGAAAGCCGGCGTATCGGCCAAGGCGCCAAAGCCCGTAGAGGCGCCGCCGCCCACAGCCGCCCCCGCGATCAAAGCCGAAGCGGCCGCGGCCGCATCGCACACCGCGGCTGCGCCGGAGCCGGAAGTGCCGGCAGGCACCGAACTCGTCACCATGACCATGCGCGAAGCTTTGCGCGATGCCATGGCCGAAGAAATGCGCCGCGATCCCGATGTGTTCGTGATGGGCGAGGAGGTCGCCGAATATCAGGGCGCCTACAAGGTCACCCAAGGTCTTCTGGAAGAGTTCGGCGCACGGCGCGTCATCGATACGCCGATCACCGAACACGGTTTCACCGGCGTCGGCATCGGCGCGGCCTTTGACGGGCTAAAACCCATCGTCGAATTCATGACGTTCAATTTCGCCATGCAGGCGATGGATCAGCTCATCAATTCGGCGGCGAAGACGCAGTATATGTCGGGCGGACAGGTCAAGGTCTCGATCGTATTCCGCGGCCCGAACGGCCCGGCCTCGCGCGTTGCCGCGCAGCATAGCCAGGATTATTCCGCCTGGTACTCGCACATCCCGGGCCTGAAGGTGATCGCGCCGTCGACCGCGGCCGATGCCAAGGGCCTGCTCAAAGCGGCCATCCGCGATCCCAATCCGGTGATCTTTCTTGAGAACGAAATTCTCTACGGCCACTCCTCACCGGTACCGAAACTCGACGACTACGTGCTGCCGATCGGCCGCGCCCGCGTCGTCCGTCCCGGCAACGACGTCACCATTGTCGCCTGGTCGATGGGCATGACCTATGCGCTGAAAGCGGCCGAAGAACTGGCGAAAGACGGCATTGACGCCGAGGTGATCGATCTGCGCACGCTCAAGCCGATGGACACTGCCACGATCATCGAGTCAGTGAAGAAGACCGGCCGCGTGGTCACGGTCGAAGAAGGCTGGAAGCAATCCGGCGTCGGCTCCGAGATTGCCGCTTCCCTGATGGAAGATGCGTTTGATTTTCTCGACGCGCCGGTGATGCGCGTGTGCGGCAAGGACGTGCCGATGCCCTACGCCGCCAATCTCGAAAAGCTCGCGCTGCCGTCCGTTGCCGAAGTTGTCGAGGCGGCGAAAGCCGTCACTTACCGCTGAATTAGATTGGTGAGATTGGCGTCCGATGCCCATCAATATTCTCATGCCCGCCCTCTCGCCCACGATGGAGAAGGGCAACCTTGCCAAGTGGCTCAAGAAAGAGGGCGATCCGGTCAAGACCGGCGATGTGATTGCCGAGATCGAGACCGACAAGGCGACAATGGAATACGAAGCCGTCGATGACGGCACGCTGGCGAAGATCGTGGTGCCGGAAGGCACGCAAGATGTCGCGGTCAATCAACTCATCGCCGTGATGGCGCAAGAAGGCGAGGACGTGAAGGCCACCGCGGCTGCGGCCGGGAAGGGCGCGGCGCCCGCCGCCGTACCGCCAGTTCCTGCTGCGGCACAGGCACCGGCACCGCAAGCCGCTGCTGCTTCCGCGGTGCAAGCCAAAGCGCCCGCTGCTCCACCTCCGGCTCCCGTCGCAGCGCCGAAAGCAGCACCCGCGATCAACGGGCACGCCGGCGGCCGCGTTTTTTCTTCACCGCTGGCGCGGCGGCTCGCCAAGGATGCCGGCATCGATATCGGCCGCATCCAGGGCACCGGTCCGCACGGCCGTGTCATCGCCCGCGATGTCGCGACGGCCAAAGCCGGCGGCGGATTGAAGGCGCCCGCCGCACCGGGCGCCGGCACCACGCCGATGATCGCGCCGTCGATGTCGGATCAGCAGATCCGCGCGCTCTACGAGGACGGCAGCTACGAAGTCGTGCCGCATGACGGCATGCGCCGCACCATCGCGCAGCGGCTCACTGCCTCGGTGCAGACCATTCCGCATTTCTATCTCACCGTCGATTGCGATATCGGCAAGCTCCTGGAAGCGCGCGAAGAGATCAACGCGCTCGCGCCAAAAGGCGCCGACGGCAAGCCGGCCTACAAGCTTTCAGTCAACGATTTCGTCATCAAGTCACTCGCGCTCGCGCTGCAGCGTGTGCCGGATGCCAATGTAAGCTGGACCGAAGGCGGCATGCTCAAGCATAAGCATTCCGATATCGGCGTCGCGGTAGCGATGCCGAACGGCCTGATCACGCCGATCATCCGCACCGCCGAAACCAAGTCGCTCGCCGCGATTTCAAACGAGATGCGCGACTTCGCCATGCGTGCGCGCGATCGCAAGCTTAAGCCGCATGAATATCAGGGCGGCACGTCGGCGGTGTCCAATCTCGGCATGTACGGGATCAAGGATTTCACCGCCGTGATCAACCCGCCGCATGCTACCATTCTCGCCGTCGGCACCGGCGAAGAGCGCGCCGTGGTGCGCGACGGAAAGATCGTCGCCGCCCATATCATGAGCGTCACCATGTCGTGCGACCACCGCGCCGTCGACGGTGCGCTCGGCGCGATCTTGATCGGCGCGTTCAAGTCGCTGATCGAAAATCCGGTGATGATGCTGGTGTAGCCGATGCCTCTCGTGCGGATCGATCTGCGGCGCGGCAAATCGGCAGCCTATAAGAAGGCTATCAGCGACGGCATTTATCGGGCGCTGCGGGAAATCTTTACTGTGCCCGAGAATGACCGCTTCATGGTCCTGACTAACCGCGGTGACGAGGACTTCATTTACGAGCCAAGTTATCTCGGTATTGAGCACCCCGGCATCCGGCCGCAGGACGTGATGATCAATCTGATCGACGTCGGCAAGGAGAACTAGTCGTTCGGCAACGGCGTCGCGCAATACGTTTAACGGCTGCGCACGGCATCGGATTGCGCGGCTTTAGGCGGGATCGAGCCCCTTGGCGCGGAACGCCGCGACGGCCTGCGGCGCACGCAACGATGCGATCAGAGCTTTGCCCGCATCGGTGTGTTTGCAGTCCGGCATCAGCCCTGCTGCAAAGGCCGTGATCAGGTTGAGATCGCCGGGCAACATGCCGACGATCTCGACGCCCGCGACGTGGAGCAGTTCCGGCTTTTGCTGCACGGCAAGCTCCGCTTCGCCGGAAATGATGAGTGTGGCGGTAAAGCCGCCCGCCGGCGGATATTTGGTCTTGGGCCGCATTTCCGCAGCGATGCCCATGCGCTCGAGTAATTTCTCGAAATAGACGCCGCTCGCGCCGCCCGCGGACGGTTCGCTATAGGAGATCGATTTGGCCTTGAGCAGCGTCTGTTTCAGCGCCTCGGGCGTGGAAATGTCCGGTTTCGGCGCACCGGCTTTGACCGCGATGCCGACACCCGAACTGGCGAGCGGCACCTCCGATCCCGGCACAACCTTGCCTTGCTTGCTGAGAGCGTCGAGGCCGGCGCGGCTCAGCACCAGCACATCGGCGGTCTCGCCGCCCTCGATCCGCCTCACCAGCATGGGGGCGGTGCCCCAGGTCACGGCAAGCTTGTGGCCGCTTGTCGTCTCGAACTGCGCGAACAGGCCTTCGGCGGCACTGCGCACGCCGATTGTGCTGTAAACGGTGAGCTCGGCCATGGGGAGGATCGCTGTTGCGCTGGCGTAATCGGGCGGCAGTACACACCCGATTCCGGTCGGGTTCAACCGCGGAGCCCGAGACAATCTGCGCGGGCATTGTTCTTGCTTCGCGCGGGCTTCACAGGCAGGAAATGTACTCACCGCAATTGGCTACTCAAAAGACAGTACGATGGACGACCTGATCGCAGGCTATCGCCGTTTCCGCGCCGGCACCTGGCAGACGGAGAGGAGCCGCTTCGAGGCTTTGAGCCGGCTCGGGCAGCGGCCGCGTGCGCTGATCATCGCCTGTTCAGACAGCCGCACTGATCCGCAAATGGTGTTCAATGCACGCCCCGGCGAACTCTTCGTCGTCCGCAACGTCGCCAATATTGTGCCGCCTTATGGGCCGGACGACCATCCGCACGGCGTGAGTTCGGCGATCGAATTCGCCGTGCGCTCGCTCAAGGTGCGGGAGATCGTAGTGTTGGGTCACGCCATGTGCGGCGGCATTCAGGCGTTGCTCAACGGCGCGCCGCGCGAAGTCTCCGATTTCGTCGGCCAGTGGGTGAGCATTGCCGAGCCGGCGCGCGAGCTCGCGCTCAAGGCGCCGCCGGAGTTGCAGCAGCAGGTCTGCGAGCACGAAACGGTGCGCCTGTCGCTCACCAATCTCATGACCTTCCCCTGGATCAAGGACGCAGTCGACGCCGGCCATATCACGCTCCATGGCTGTTTTTTCGACATCCGCTCGGGCGTACTCGAGCAGCTCGGCGACGACGGCGTTTTCCGACACATTCCCGACCAATCGGCCTGACGCCATCCGCCTGACCTTACACACCATGGCCGGACTTGTTCCGGCCGCGCAGATCTCTAAATGACTGAGCCTGACGGCTGGATGCCCGCGACAAAAGCAGGCGTGACGGGGTAAGGTCAGGCACCAAGGCGTAGGACGAGGATTGAATGGCTGAGACGAATTTCGACATCATCATTATCGGTTCGGGCCCGGGCGGTTACGTCACCGCGATCCGCGCCGCCCAGCTCGGCTTCAAGACCGCGATCGTCGAGCGCGAATTTCTCGGCGGCATTTGCCTCAACTGGGGCTGCATCCCGACCAAGGCGCTGCTGCGCTCGGCGGAGATCTATCACTACATGCAGCACGCCAAGGACTATGGCTTGTCCGCCGGCGAGGTGACTTACGATCCGGCCGCTGTGGTGAAGCGTTCGCGCGGCGTGTCGAAACGGCTCAATGATGGCGTCGGCTTTCTGATGAAGAAGAACAAGGTCACCGTAATCTGGGGCGAGGCGGTGATCGACGCGCCCGGCAAGATCACGGTGAAGCCCGGCCGCAATGAAGGACCGAAAGGCGCACTCGGCGCCGGCACCTATCAGGCCAAGCACATCATCATCGCCACCGGCGCGCGGCCGCGTGTCCTGCCGGGGCTTGAGCCCGACAAGAAACTGGTCTGGACCTATTTCGAGGCCATGGTGCCGGAGAAAATGCCGAAGTCGCTGCTCGTCGTCGGTTCTGGCGCGATCGGCATCGAATTCGCCTCGTTCTATCGCACGCTCGGCTCCGACGTGACCGTGGTCGAAGTGCTGCCGCAGATCCTCCCCGTCGAGGACGCCGAGATCGCCGCCTTTGCGCGCAAGAGCTTTGAGAAGCAAGGCATCAAGATCTTTACCGGCGCCAAGGTGACCAAGCTCGACAAAAAGCCCGACAGCGTCACCGCGACCATTGATGACGGCAAAGGCGGCACGCAGACCTTGACCGTGGATCGCGTCATCGCCGCGGTTGGCGTCGTCGGCAATATCGAAAATCTCGGTCTCGAAAAACTCGGCGTGAAAACCGAGCGTGGCGCCATCGTCGTCGACGGCCTCTGCAAGACCAATGTGCCGGGCATCTATGCCATCGGCGATGTCGCCGGCCCGCCGCTCCTTGCCCACAAAGCCGAGCATGAAGGCGTGATCTGCGTCGAGGCGATCAAGGGCCTGCATCCGCATCCGATGAACAAGCTGATGATCCCCGGCTGCACCTATTGCACGCCGCAGATTGCTTCCGTCGGTCTCACCGAACAGGCGGCCAAGGACAAGAAGCTCGACATCCGCGTCGGCCGCTTCCCGTTTGTCGGCAACGGCAAGGCTATCGCGCTCGGCGAGGACCAGGGTCTGGTCAAAGTGATTTTCGACAAGAAGACCGGACAGCTCCTCGGCGCGCATATGGTTGGCGCCGAAGTTACCGAGCTCATCCAAGGCTACGTGGTGGCGATGAACCTCGAAACCACCGAGGAAGAGCTGATGCACACCGTGTTCCCGCATCCGACGCTGTCGGAGATGATGAAGGAAGCGGTGTTGGACGCTTACGGACGCGTGTTGAATATTTAAGTCTGATCGGTGTTGGTTTCGGCATAGCCGGTCGGGGGCGACGGTTGCGCAAGCTCTAGCGGAGGCGGTCATGCCGCGCGGCGCTATCCCATTCGCTGGTCGGAAATTCGCGCGTTACAAGCTCGGTCGCTCCCTGCCTGTATTGCTCGGCATCGCCATGTTGTGCGCCGGCTTCGTCTTGGCGGCCTGCTCGCAGAAATCGCAATCGTTGGCGGACTATATCGCCGCGATCTGCGCGTCGCATTTTCGCGACGCCACGCGCGAGGAAGCACCGTTCCTCGCCGACAATGTCAGCGCCATGTCGAAGATGATGGTCGATATGGGCATTACCCCCTCAGGCGACGTCGACCACGACTTCGTTGCAATGATGGTGCCGCACCATCAGGGCGCCATCGATATGGCGCAGGCCGAATTGCGTTACGGTCAAAACGAGCAGCTCCGGCGTATGGCGCAGGAAATCATCGTCACGCAGCAAGCGGAAATCGCCGCGATGCGGCTCGCGGTCGGTCAACCGCTGCCGCCAGCAACAGCGGCGCCCGATCAGCAGCCCATGACTCCGCAGCCCATGACGAGAAGCGACAATACCAAGTCTGTGGTCCAGTAGCCGATAAGGATTGTGAGATGAAGCCAACTTTTGTCTTGCGCCTCGTTTTGAGCACCGCCGCTCTCATGAGTGTTACGCCGCTGCTGGCAGGGCAGGCGCCCGGCAGCGCCGCCGATCCGGATATTCCGGTCAGCCATCACGACCGCGTCTATGCGGCGGAACAATTCTCCAACACCGTTTCAGTCATCGATCCGGTCGACAACAAGCTCCTCGGCGTGATCCGGCTTGGTGATCCGTCGCCTTCGGATTTGAGCCCGCTCTACAAAGGACAGGTCCTGGTGCACGGCATGGGCTTCTCGCCGGATCGTCACACGCTCGCCGTCGTCTCGATCGGCTCGAATTCCGTGACCTTCATCGATACAGCGACCAACAAAGTCAAACACGTCACTTATGTCGGCCGCGCGCCGCACGAGGCTTTCTTCACACCTGACGGCAAAGAGGTCTGGGTCACCGTCCGCGGCGAGAACTATGTGTCTGTGCTGGACGGCACCACTTACGAAGAGAAGACGCGCATCACCACGCCGAACGGGCCGGGCATGCAAATCTTCTCACCCGACGGCAAATACGGCTATGTCTGCTCGTCATTCAATCCGGAAATCGACGTCGTCAACATTGCCGACCATACCACCGTCGGCAAAGTCACGCAGGCGAGTCCGTTCTGCCCCAATATCGCGGCGACACCGGATGGTTCGCAGGTTTGGATCACGCTGAAAGATACCGGCAAGACGGAGGTGTTCGACGCACATCCGCCGTTCACGGTGTTGAAGACGATGGATACCGGGCCGATCACCAACCACGTCAATTTCGTGCATAACGCCAAGGGCACGTTCGCCTATGTCACGATCGGCGGCCTCAACGAAGTGAAAGTCTTTCGTACCGACAATTTCGAGCAGGTGGCGACCATCCCGGTCGGCAAGCTGCCGCACGGCGTGTGGCCGTCAGGCGATGGCACGCGGCTCTATGTCGGGCTTGAGGGCGACGACCAGATGACCGCGATCGACACATCGACCAACAAGGTCATCGCTTCGGTTCCGATCGGGCAGGCGCCGCAGGCGATTGTTTACGTGCCCAACGCCGTGCCGGATGGCACCGGCACCGACAATCTGATGCCGCTTGGTCTCGCGGGGCAGGCCGCGCATCTGACGCTTGCGGCGCCGGGCACGAAGGCCGGGCAAAGCGCGCCGCCGACCAGCGTGGCGCTTTACGATCAGGGACTGGCGCAGGTGCTTGAAGCGGCGGTTACGGGGCTTGAGCCGAAGCAGCCCTATCTGCTGGCGCTGTCCGAGCATCCCGACGGCAGCGGAAAGCTGCAGGGCTTGTCGGGCTTCATGACCAATCCGGCAGGCGGCGCCATCGTCAACGCCGTCGGTCCGGTGCGCCAGCTAGTACGCGGCGAAGATACGAGCCAACGCCGCTATCTGGTGATTGCACCCGGCACCGCTGACGAGCATGGCGCGCCGGTGCAGATCCAGGTGCAGTGAACATCGTGCCTCAGATACCTCGCGACGATTTTGCCTCGGCATCGACCAGCGCCTCGGCGGCCCACACGATTGCCCGGCTCGGACACTTGGCGCCGCCAAGTGTCTGGCTGACGGCATAGGCGCCTTCGACCAAGAGCAAGAGGCCGTCCGCGAGTTGTTTGGGGTCTCGCGCCTGAAGTGCCTCGGCTATAGCGACGAAACGCCGCCGCATTTCACGCTTGTTGGCCTCCGCCACCCTGCGTCCCGGATTCGGCGCCTCGGGAAATTCGGCGCAATAATTGATGAAAGGACACCCGCGATAGCCCGGCTGCGACGTCCGGCGCGCGAGGTAGGTCATGATGGCGTGCAGCTGCGCACGTGGGTCGCTCCGATATTTGGCAAAGGCCTGGTCCCACTGCGCCCAGAAGCTTGCATTGCGGTTCTCGAGATAGGCGACGACCAGATCGTCCTTGGACGGGAAACTGCGATAGAGACTGATCTTGGCAACGCCAGCCTGCTGCACGATCAACTCGACGCCGACGGCGCGAACGCCTTTGCGATAGAACAGGTCGGCCGCGGTGTCGAAGACCTTGTCGCGCGCCGGCTTGCCGCCAGGCGCGCCCTTCCTATTCGGTGCCGCGCTTCTTGCCATCGCTGCTCGTCCTCGGCCGGTCATGCTCGCTTTACGCTTGACATGTAACCGACCGGTTCGTACCTGTCCAGGGCACGTAGCGTAATACTGGTGCGGTATCGCGAAAGGGCACGGCGTCATGAAGCATTTTCTGCTCGAGGGCGAATATCTCGTTCCCTTCGAGGAGTTTTCCGATCTCGTTCCTACTCATCGCGCCTTCCTGCAGAAAGGTTATGACGCCGGGCACTTCCTGTGCTCGGGCCCGCAAGTTCCAGCGCGCGGCGGCTTTCTCTTGGCGCGCGCCGAAAGCCTGGAGAAGCTGCAGGAAATTCTGGCGGACGAGCCGTTCACCAAAGCCAAGAAGATGCGCTTTTGCCGGATCACGGAATTCAACCCGGTGCAGCACCAGCCGATCTTGAAGGACTGGTTCGCCAAAGTATGAAGCGGTGACTTGCGCCGCTAGAGCGAAGCTGTTTGAGATTGAATCGGCTGTCGCTCTAGCATTTTGATTGAGCATCATCTTTTCGGAAAACCGGTTTCCAGTTTTCCGGATCATGCTCTAAGCGAGCAACCCCGCCATCGGTTTGACGCCATCGCTGCCGGGGAACACGCTTTGTGCCAACACGCGATCGTCGGCGCGAAGGTGATCCTTCAGTACGCCCTTGATCACCGCGCGCAGATCGGTGGTCGGTTTGAGATCGCGGTTCTCGTAGAGGTTGGCGGCTTTAAGGCCCGGCCAGTCGGCGATGACCCGGCCGCCTTTGAGCGCGCCGCCGACCAGAAGCGCGACCGTCGCCGTGCCGTGATCGGTGCCGTCGGTGCCGTTGATGTGTGCGGTGCGGCCGAACTCGGTGGCGAGCACGACAACAATGTCCTTCCACGCCGATCCCATATTGGTCTTGATGGCGCCGAGCGCATCGTCGAGCGAGCCGAGCAATTGCGACAGGCGGCCAGAGGCGATGCCCTCATTGACATGGGTGTCCCAGCCGTCGAGCGCGAGCGCGCCGACGCGCGGTCCGTCGGGCTGCGCCAGAAATTTCGCGGCGTTGCCGGCGGCCTCGGAGAAGTAGGCGCGCACTTGCGCGGCACCCGGCTTTTTTGCGCCGCCATTTGCCATGTCACCGGCGTGTTCGATCGCGGTCAGCTTGGAATTGTCGTCAAGCACGCTTGCGAGCTTCGCATCCCTATGCTGGTAGAGATCGAGCAGGCGAGCCATGGTGTCTTCGCTGGCCGGCATGATCTGTTGCGGCGCCCAGGACAAAATCGGCGCCGGCCCGCGTGCGACGAGCGGCGTGACCGGGCCCACCGCGAATATCCTGCTGCCCTTCGGGTCGACAGGACCGCCCGGCACCAAGCCTGACAGCGCGCGGTTGAGCCAGCCGCTGTCGCTCGGCGCTACTTTTGGTAATCCGCTCTCGAGCAAATCCTGGCCGTCGAAATGCGAACGCTCGCGATAGGGTGTGGCGCAGGCATGAACGATGATCGCTTCGTTGGCCTGATACATATGGAGCAGGTTCGGCATTGCCGGATTGAGTGCGAAGAAATCGTTGAGCTTCAGCGCCGACACCTTGCTGCCGAGCGTGAGCGCGTTGTCGCCGCGCAGCGCCACCCAGTCCGGATCGCCGACCGGGGCGACCGTGGCGAGCCCGTCGAGCGCGCCGCGCAGAATGATGGCGAGAAAGCGCGGATCGCGGCCTTCGGCATAAGCAAGTCTCGGCAGATGCGCCCAGGCGAACAGCGCGCCTGAGGCGAGCAACACTTCGCGGCGTGAGGGAGCATGCAGTTTCATGACTATCTCCGCAAGAATTCCGGCGACATGACGAGAAGCGCCAAGGCCTGCGCCCGCGTCTCCGCGCGCGCCACCGTGTCGCGTGTCTCGCGCGAGGCCAGTGGGCCGAGCCCGCTGTTGAGGAGCAGAAGCGGATCCACGCCCTGGGCGCGGCCGGCGAATTCGCTGGCGACGTCGACGCGATGTGGGATGCCGTCGATCCAGGCCGCCTCCGTATCGGGCCAGCCATTGGGCGCCGGCGGCCGCCACAATGGCGCGCCGAGCGTCGCCTGCGCATACATGATCCGGCCGATGGGAATGATCGCTTGCGTGCCGCTGAGCCGAACAACTCCGGCGATCCATTCGGCGGGGGGCTTCAGCTTCAGCCGCTGCGGCGCCCAGGACTCGTCCGCTGTTACCAGCGTCTTGGCGACTTCTTTGAGATTGCCGTCGCTGTCTTGGAAAGTTTTGGCGAGCTTGCCGATCAAGCTCGGCGGCGGGTTATCGGCGACAAAATGCGACACAAGCTGCTCGGCAATGTGCTGCGCGGTGGCCGGATGGCGTGCCAGATCGGCGAGCACGGCACGGCCTTGCTCAACGCCGCCATCGGGATAGCGTTTGCCGAGCACCACTTGATCGCCCGGTTGATGCAGACGTTTGATGAAGGCGAACTCACCGCCGTGCTCGGGCTGGGCGGGATCGATCCACGACCATCCGGTCAGCACATTGGCAAAGCTCGTCACGTCGGCCTGCGTATAGCCGCTGCGAACTCCCAGCGTGTGGAGTTCGAGAGTCTCGCGCGCCAGATTTTCGTTGAGACCCCTGTCGCGGTTGATGCCGGCCACCGAATCCGCACCCATCGACTGAACGTTGTCGAGGTAGAACAGCATCGCCGGATGGCTTTCGACCGCAAGCAACAAGTCGGCGAAGCGGCCCAGCACATGCGGACGGATCGCCTCGCGTTCGAAGGGACCGGCCATGCCGACGACCTTGTCGGCGGAGACGCAAAAGTGGTTCGACCAGAACCATACCAATCGCTCGACAAAGCCGACATCGGTAGCGGCCGCGGCGTCGAAACGAGCTTTGGCCTCGCTGAGCAGAAGTTGCTGCGGCAACGGCGGCGGCTGGTTGGCGGGCCTCGGCGGCGCAGGCGGCGCCATGCTGGCCGCATCCGACATCTTCGCGGGTGCGTTCGCCATGCCGCTCGGCCCGTCGGCCATTGCAGCGCTCTTGGCATCGGCCTCCTGCTTGGCGCGCTGCGCGAGCTTTTGCTGAGCCTGCTGCTCGGCGCGAAAGTCGGCGACTTGGCGCGCTGCGTCCGCGCTCGACGGCAGCACGGCCGCGATCTGACCGCCGCCCGGGCGCTCAAGGTCGGCAAGCAAGGCGCCGCGTGGATCGTTGGCAATGGCGGAGATCGAATCGCCAACGGGACCGAAGCCGAAACGATGGAGCGCCAGAGCGGCCGCTTCTTGACCTTGAGCGGTCATCGTCACTTTCCTCCGGCGACTCTTCCTGCAAGTCTGCGCCGCGACGTCGATTACTACGCGTTTTATTGTGGCGAAAGTTACGTTGAGACGCGGCAAAAACCCTGCAAAAGCCTAACGAATTGTTCATGCGGCGTGGTCATTGCAGGCCACATTCGGCCGGAGGAACCGGAGCCTTGCGGCGCAGCAGTTGCGGCCGTAAGTATGCGGTGCTGGGCCACCTCATGAAGAGGCCGGTCAGACCCAATTTCGATCGATGGCCGTTCTAATAGATACGCTCGCTGACGCCGCCGTTCGCCCGCGCCACCCTGAAAAGGCGCACCGGCCGGATCAGCCTATTCTGCAGAAGCCCGACTGGATTCGCGTCAAGGCTCCGGTGTCGCCGGGCTATAACGCGACGCGACAGATCGTGAAGGAAAATGGTCTGCACACAGTGTGCGAGGAAGCCGGTTGCCCGAATATCGGCGAGTGCTGGGACAAGAAGCACGCCACCTTCATGATCATGGGCGACACCTGCACGCGGGCTTGCGCGTTCTGCAACGTCAAGACCGGGCTTCCGGGCGCGCTCGACCCGGCCGAGCCGGAGCATGTTGCCGAAGCCACCGCAAAGCTCGGCCTGTCGCATATCGTCATCACGTCGGTTGACCGCGACGACCTTAACGACGGCGGCGCCGCCCATTTTGCCGCGGTCATCCGCGCCATTCGCGCGCGCTGCCCGACAACCACGATCGAAGTGCTGACGCCGGACTTTCAGCGCAAGGATGGCGCGGTCGAAACTGTCGTTGCGGCGCGGCCCGACGTCTTCAACCACAATCTTGAAACCGTGCCGTCGAAATATCTCACCGTCCGTCCGGGCGCGCGTTATTTCGGCTCGCTCCGGGTCTTGCAGCGCGTCAAGGAAATCGACCCGGCCATGTTCACCAAATCGGGCATCATGGTGGGGCTGGGCGAAGAGCGGAACGAGATCCTGCAGGTGATGGACGATCTGCGCGCGGCCGATGTCGACTTCCTCACCGTCGGGCAATATCTGCAGCCGTCGCGCAAACATCATCCGGTGCTGCGCTTCCTGCCGCCGGACGAGTTCAAGTCGCTGGAAACAATCGCTTACGCCAAGGGATTTTCTTTGGTTTCGGCAAGCCCGCTGACCCGCTCCTCGCATCATGCGGGGGAGGATTTCGCGAGACTCAAGGCCCAGCGGACGGCGCGGTGATGCCGCAGTTTTCGACGAAGCGGCGTGTGCGACATTCCGCATCCGAGATGTTCGATTTGGTCGCCGACGTCGAGCGCTATCCGCAATTCGTGCCGCTCTGCCAATCGCTGCGCGTCCGCAGGCGCGAAAGCGCCGGCGAGGGCAGGGAGGTGATCGTCGCCGACATGACGGTCGCCTACAAATTCATCAGCGAGACATTCACCAGCCGCGTCACGCTCGAGCGCGGCAAGCTCGAGATTCTGGTCGAATATCTCGAAGGGCCGTTTCAGCAGATGAACAATAAATGGAGTTTTCGGGCGGCCGGCGACGACGTTTGCGATGTCGAGTTCTTCATCGCTTACGAGTTTCGAAGCCGCACGCTCGGCGTTTTGATGGGCACGATGTTCGAAACCGCCTTCCGCCGCTTTTCAGCGGCCTTCGAGCGCCGCGCCGACGACGTCTACGGCGCCCATCCCGCATAAAGGCGTATCTGGTGCGATTGCCGTCGCATTCTCGGCGTCATCGGACGTGAATTGAATGGGCGCTTGCGCACCGCCGATCGCACATTCATCAGCTCGAGGCCTAGCTCCAAGAGAGCGTACCTAAATTTCAAAATTGGGAAGAATCCAGTCGCTTTTGCTTAACTATCCTCACCAATTAGGCAGCTAACCGGTCGAAATCGTTAGTGTGCAGGCCGATAATGGCGTCTCACGATTTCGGCCTGAGAGCGCGATGATCTTGAACAAATCACTGGCTGCCGCTGGGGCTGTCGTTCTTGGCCTCGCTTTGGCACACGTCAACGACGCGCGGCACGGAGCGGATAACGCTCGTTCGGCCGACGGCGCGCGCAGAACCATAGCGATGGCTCGGTCACAGAACTCAGGTGGCCAACCTGCAACCGCGCAAGGCGCCGACAATTCCGCGTCTTCACCCGAAGGGCGCGGCGTCGTCGATGGGCGGCACTCCGGTTATCGATCCGCCGCCTATGGAAGTCCCTACGGCGACATGTACGGAAGCACTTACGGAACCATGTCCGGCAGCGTCTATGGAAGCTTGAATGGAGACTATGGCGGCGGCCCGCTGGTCTATTGGGCGCCCGGCCGCTGGTACCCTTATCCTGGCTTCGGCGA
Source organism: uncultured Alphaproteobacteria bacterium (assembly GCA_963746715.1). GTDB lineage: Bacteria > Pseudomonadota > Alphaproteobacteria > Rhizobiales > Xanthobacteraceae > BOG-931. Next base: position 147,076 of record CAVVCW010000030.1, read on the forward strand.
CAAGAGATCTTTCATACCGCCGCCCGAAGGCGTCTGGGGCAGATGAACTCGTCCGCTTAAGTCAGGTAACTGGCTTGCTTGGGCGCGACGATCGCTGCGCATCCTTCGCCAAGGTTTCGAGCATCGTTAGCGCTTGTGAAACCGAAATCGCTCGCACACGGCTGCGCCCGATATTGCCGTAAAGTCGACGTTGCGCGAGACGCTCGCCGCCGCGGCGCGCGGCAGCGAAATAGACGAGCCCGACAGGCTTTTGTTTGGTGCCGCCGCCAGGCCCGGCGATGCCGGTGATCGAGACCGCGATATCGGCCAGTGAATTTTTCAGCGCGCCTTTGACCATGGCAGCTGCGGTTTCGCGGCTAACCGCGCCATGCCGTTTGAGTGTCGCCGGCGGCACGCCGAGCATCGCTTGTTTTGCTTCATTGGAATAAGTGACGAAGCCGCGATCGACGACATCCGAGGAGCCTGCGATGTCGGTCAGCGCTCCGGCGACAAGCCCGCCGGTGCAGGACTCCGCTGTCGCCACTCGCAAACCTTGCACCCGGCAAAGATCAAGAACGCGCCGCGCCTGTCGGCGCAGGTCAGCGACGGCCGTACCGCGCTTCATCTAGGCCGACCACGGCAGACGGATGGTGGCCGTCGCCATCGCGACAATACCTTCGCTGCGGCCGGTAAAGCCCATCTTCTCGCTGGTGGTGGCTTTGATGGCGACGCGATCGGCCGCAATGCCGGCAATCTCGGCAATGCGTGCGCGCATGGCATCGCGATGCGGCGAAACCCGCGGCGCTTCGCAGACCACGGTTACGTCGAGATTGGCGATGATGCCCTTGCGGGCGCGCACGCGCTCGCACGCGAAGGCGAGAAAGCGATCGGACGACGCGCCTTTCCACTGCGGATCGCTCGGCGGAAAGTGCGAGCCGATGTCGCCGTCGGCGAGCGCGCCGAGAATGGCGTCGACCAGCGCATGCAGCGCGACATCGGCATCGGAATGCCCGGTCACGCCGTGCGAATGGGGAATACGCACGCCGCCGAGCATGACATGATCGCCGTCGGCAAAAGCATGCACATCGAAGCCGTTGCCGGTGCGTATGTCGCCCAGCATTGCAAGATGCGCCAGTTCGGCGCGCGCGAAATCTTCGTTGGTCGTCACTTTCACATTCCCGCTTTCGCCTTCGAACACACTCACGCGCTGACCGGCCCATTCGGCCAGCGCGGCATCGTCAGTGAAGCTGTCCAAACCTGCCGCCGCGGCACGCCGATGCGCCTGCAAGATCAGATCGAAGCCGAACACTTGCGGCGTCTGTACGATGCGCAAGAGGTTTCGGTCGAGCGTTTCGGTCACGATCAACGCAGCGTCGATCCGTTTCACGGTATCGGCAACGGCGATGCCAGGAACCGCAGCGCCGGTCGCTTTTCCGGCGGCGATCGCGCGATCGATCAGGTCCGAAGTCAAGAACGGCCGCGCCGCGTCATGAATAAGAACAAGGGCAGGGGATCGGGTAGCGAGCGCCTCAAGCCCGGCACGCACGGAGGCTTGACGCGTCGCGCCGCCTGGAACCGGTGTAAGCGTCGTCATGTCCGCCGTGGCAGCGCGAAACGTTTCGGCATCGGCATTGCCGATCACCGGCTGCACCAGACCGATCCCCGCATGCTGCAGAAACGCGCGCAGCGTCGGCCGGATCATCGGCTCGCCGGCAATGCCGCGGTATTGTTTGGGGACGCCGCCGCCAGCGCGCTCGCCGCGGCCCGCCGCAACGATCACAGCGGCCACAAGACTTGTCATAAAGCACCTGATCCCAATTTACGCAGCCAACACAGCGCCAATTCACAATCAATCCACAGCCCACAGTCTGCGGCTAAGCCATTTGGCTAGAGGCATGGCTTAGCGCATGTCGGCGCCGCATTGCAGCCGATTTTGGTAGCAAGTTGAGCGCCAGCTGGGATGCGCGGGTTGCCTGCCGGCCGAATGTTGACAGATTAGGGATATTGCAGTGCAGCACTTGCGCTGGACAATGATTTGGCTAAACTCTATGCAGATGCTGAATAGTGCCTATTGCGTGTGCACGCACGCTTTGGGCTGATAAGCGGCTCCTATGTTTTATGGCTAAGTACTTGACGTCACATAGCTTCTGTCATGGCAACGGCGCCAGCGGAGGCGCAGCTTCGAGGGCCGCGACATGAGCGCGGTGGAGCCATTGCTGACCTCTTCAGCGGCTGATGCAGTTCTGAACGCTCTACCGCACCCCGTCATCGTTGTGTCATCCGATGGCAAAGTGGTCGACGCCAATGTCGCCGCGGAATCGTTCTTCGAAGTCTCGGTGTCGCATCTACGGCGGCACCTGCTACGCGACCTGGTGCCGTTCGGGAGCCCGCTCATCACGCTGATCGAGCAGGTGCGCCACCGCGGTGCCGCCGTCAACGAATACAAAGTCGACCTCGGCACGCCGCGCAATCCCGGCGATCGTTTGGTCGATCTTCACGTCGCGCCGTTGCCGGAGCAGCCGGACAGTGTCGTGGTGATGCTGCAGGAGCGCACCATCGCCGACAAGATGGATCGCCAGCTGACCCATCGCGGCGCCGCGCGTTCGGTGATCGCGCTCGCCGCCATGCTGGCGCATGAGATCAAGAACCCGTTGTCGGGCATTCGCGGCGCCGCGCAGCTACTCGAGCAATCCGTCGAAGACGACGACCGCACGTTGACGCGGCTGATTTGCGACGAGACAGACCGCATCGTCAAACTCGTCGACCGCATGGAAGTGTTCAGCGACGAGCGGCCGGTCGAGCGCGAGCCGATCAACATCCACGTCGTGCTCGACCATGTTCGCAGGCTCGCCCAATCGGGCTTCGCGCGCCATATCAAATTCCTCGAAGAATACGACCCGTCGCTGCCGCTGGTTCTCGCCAACCGAGACCAGCTCGTTCAGGTATTCCTCAATCTAATCAAGAACGCCGCCGAAGCGATCGGCGAGAACACAACCGGCGGCGAAATCGTTCTCTCGACGGCATTTCGCCCCGGCGTGCGCCTGTCGCTGCCGGGCGCCAAGGCGCGCATTTCGTTGCCGCTCGAATTCGGCGTGCGCGACAACGGGCCGGGCGTGCCCGATGAATTGATGCCGCATTTGTTCGATCCGTTCGTTACCACCAAGCCGAGCGGATCTGGGCTTGGCCTGGCGCTGGTCGCCAAGATCGTCGGCGATCACGGCGGCATCATCGAATGCGAATCGCAGCCGCGGCGCACCATGTTCCGCATACTCATGCCGAAATACGCCGTGCCGAACAGCGGTGACAGCGCCGAGTCGGACGGCGCTGCAAAACCACAAGGGGATCATTGATGCCCGCGGGAAGCATTCTTGTTGCCGACGACAATTCGGCGATCCGGACCGTGCTCAATCAGGCGCTCTCGCGCGCCGGATATGAAGTGCGTTCGACCGGTAATGCGGCGACGCTGTGGCGCTGGATCAGCCAGGGCGACGGTGATTTGATCATTAGCGACGTTGTGCTGCCGGACGAAAGCGCCTTCGATCTGTTGCCGCGCATCAAGAAATCACGACCTGATCTGCCGATCATCATCATGAGCGCGCAGAACACATTTATGACCGCGATCCGCGCCTCCGAACGCGGCGCCTACGAATATTTACCGAAGCCCTTTGATCTGAAGGAACTGATCGCGATCGTCGGCCGCGCGCTGTCGGAGCCGAAGGAAAAGGCCCGCCAGCCGGCCAAGGTCGAGGATTTTGAATCGATACCGCTGGTCGGCCGCTCGCCGGCGATGCAGGAAATCTATCGCGTCTTGGCGCGCCTGATGCAGACCGATCTGACGGTGATGATTTCCGGCGAGTCCGGCACCGGCAAGGAATTGGTAGCGCGCGCATTGCACGATTACGGCAAGCGCCGCGCCGGGCCATTCGTCGCTATCAACATGGCCGCGATCCCGCGCGATCTCATTGAGTCCGAACTGTTCGGCCACGAGAAAGGGGCCTTCACCGGCGCCAACACACGCAGCTCGGGACGCTTCGAACAGGCCGAAGGCGGCACGCTGTTTCTCGACGAAATCGGCGACATGCCGATGGAGGCGCAGACGCGGCTCCTGCGCGTGCTGCAACAAGGCGAATACACGACGGTCGGCGGCCGCACGCCGATCAAAGCCGACGTGCGCATCATCGCTGCGACCAACAAGGACCTGCGCCAACTCATCCAGCAGGGCCTGTTCCGCGAAGACCTGTTCTTCCGCCTCAATGTCGTGCCGCTGCGGCTGCCGCCGCTGCGCGAACGCACCGAGGACATTTCGGATTTGATCCGGCATTTCTTCACGCTGGTGGAGCGCGAGGGATTACCGCCAAAGCAGATCGATCAGGCCGCGTTGGACCGCCTCAAGCGCCACCGCTGGCCGGGCAATGTCCGTGAACTGGAAAATCTCGCGCGGCGCCTAGCCGCGCTTTATCCACAAGAAACGATCACGGCGGCGGTGGTCGATGCCGAACTGGCGCAGCCCGCGCTGGTGGCGCCCGGAGAGAGTAAAGGCGGCGACGAGAACCTGTCAGGCTCCGTCGAGCGGTACCTGACGCGTTACTTCTCCGGCTTCGACGATGGCCTGCCGCCGCCCGGCCTCTATCACCGCATTCTTCGCGAGGTCGAAGGCCCACTGTTATCGGCAGCTTTGACGGCAACCCGCGGCAACCAAATCCGCGCCGCCGATCTGCTCGGCGTCAACCGCAACACCTTGCGCAAGAAAATCCGCGACCTCGATATTCAGGTCTACCGGACCAGCGGCAGCTGAGCCCAAACGCGCCAAGGCCGGGCGTCAGGCGCTTGAACCTTCGCAGCTTGCCTGCGGGGGCGGCGAAAGGCCCTAAAAGGGCGCCTAGTAATTGTCGCAATTGAGCAACATTGTTGTATAAAAGCATCACCTAGGCCTCGGTCTGGGGGTGGGACCTTGGGACGGGTGGTTTCCGTTCCTTCGCAATTTCCATTGCAATTCAAACGTCGTTACGTCTCCGGGAAGTTTGAATGTCGACTGCCGAACAGCTCGCCCCGCTTGAACCGGTGGCTACAGCGTCGGCGCCACTCGGCTCGCGGCTGATTGGCCCGATCGCAGACAGCATGGCGCTTTTCTCGGCGGCGCTCACTCTCCTGGTGCTCTCGGGGATAACTCCGATCGAGCCGATCCATGCATTGGCGACTGCGCTCAGTCTGTTGAACGCGCTGATTCACGGCAGCCCCGCCGCCGCCGCGACCGCGACCGCGCTGATACAGGCTGCGATCGTAGTTTTACTGCTCGTCGGCAATATCGTGACCGACGCTCTGTTGCTCATGGCCCCGACGCCGATGTCGTCACGGCTGATCGGAGCCATCGCGCTCGGGCTTGCGCTGTTATGGGCCACCGTCACGTTTCTGGTGCTCGGGGGGCTGACCTGGATCGCGCCCGTCGATGAGGTGGTCAAGCAGCTCCTGCTTGGCAATGCCGTCACCGGAATTCTCCTGCTTGCTATTATCGGGCGCGAAGTCTGGGTCGTCATCCAGGCACGGCGGCGCGGGCGCGCCGGCTCGCGCCTGCACATCCAGATCGTCAGCTTGTTTGCGGTGATTGCCGCGGTTCCGACAATTCTTATCGCCTTGGTCGCATCGACGACGCTCGATCGTGGCCTCGACCGTTTCTTCTCGACGCGCACGCGCGCCATGATCGAGCAGTCGCTGATTGTCGCGAATGCTTATGTGAATGAGCACGCCGAGGCGATCCGTGGCGAGGTTCTGGCCATGGCCTACGACCTTGGCCGCGCCAAGCCGGTCTTCGACCAGGATCGCGATCAGTTCCGCAAATTCCTCACCGCGCAGGCCACTGGCCGCAATCTTTCCGCCGCCATTATCATCAAGCCCGACGGTTCGACGGTTGAGCGCGCCGACGTCATGATGGCGCCGAAAATCGTGCTGCCCTCGGCGCAGCTTCTCAGCGAAACCACCGAAACCGATCCGCAGGTCGCGCTCATCCCCGAGGGCGATCACGTCGCCGCAGTCGTCAAGCTGCACGGCTACGACGATATGTATCTCTACGTCGCTCGCCTGCTCGACCCGCGCGTGGTGCAGCAGTTGCGTGCGACGCAAGAAAACGTCGGCGAATATGCCAATCTCGAAGCGCGGCGGCTGGGCATTCAAGTCGCGTTCGCCTTGATGTTCGCGGTTATCGCGTTGATCGTGTTGTTGTCCGCGGCCTGGATCGGGCTCGATTTCGCCAACCGCCTGGTCGCACCGATCCGCCGTCTGATCGGCGCTGCGAACGTGGTGTCGACCGGCAATCTGAATATTCAGGTACCGGTGCACCCGTCGGAGGGCGACCTCGCGCAATTAGGCGAGACGTTCAACAACATGACGCAGGAATTGCTCACGCAGCATGAAGACATTGTGCGCGCACGCGACCTCATCGACAGCCGGCGCCGATTTACCGAAGCCGTGCTGTCCGGCGCCAGTGCCGGCGTCATCGGTGTCAACGGCGACGGCCGGATTTCAATCCTCAACCGTTCCGCGGAGCGTCTGGTCGGTCGGGTCGAAGCTGAAGTGCTCGGTCTGCCGCTCGCCGAAATCGTCCCCGAACTCGCGGAGATTTTCCTGTCTGCGCGCAATGGCAATCAACGCCTCGTCCAACGTCAGGTCGCGGTGGCGCGCAACGGCCAGGAACGAAATTACTCGGTGCGCGTCACCAGCGAACAGGCCACCGAGGCCGAACACGGCTATGTCATCACCATTGACGACATCACCGAGCTCGTTCTAGCGCAGCGCACATCGGCATGGGCCGACATCGCGCGCCGCATCGCGCATGAAATCAAGAATCCGCTCACGCCGATTCAATTGTCGGCCGAGCGGCTACGGCGCAAATACGGCAAGTCGATCACCGAGGATCCGGCCGTATTTAATCAATGCACCGACACCATCGTGCGCCAGGTCGATGATATCAGGCGCATGGTCGATGAATTCTCGCGCTTTGCCCGTATGCCGAAGGCAGTGATCGCCGACGAGGACATCGCCGAAACCGTGCGTCAGGTGGTGTTCCTGTTGCGGGTCGCGCATCCTGATATCGACTTCCAGGTCGATCTGCCCGCGCAAGCCATGCCGGCCCGCTTCGACCGGAGGCTTATCTCGCAGGCCCTCACCAATATCGTGAAGAACGCAACTGAAGCGATTGCGGCGGTGCCGCCGGCCGAACTGGGCCGCGGCCGCATCGTTGTCAGCACGGCGCAAGACGCCAAGGACATCGTCATCGATGTCATCGACAACGGCATCGGTCTGCCGAAAGAAAACCGGGCCCGGTTGTTGGAGCCTTACGTGACGACGCGTGAAAAGGGCACCGGCCTCGGCCTCGCCATCGTCAATCGCGCTTTGGAAGAACACGGCGGCAAGCTTGAACTGCGCGACGCGTCCGACAAAACACCGGGCGCGCGCGGGGCGTGGATGCAGTTGCGCTTTGTCGCCGAGCCGGTGAAAGCGGCCGACGAGGTCGCCGAACCACGCGCGGCGGCAGAATAATAAATGTCACGAAACTGATCGAAACCAAGTGCTGGGCGAAAGAGACTTGCTGAACGGAACGAGCGAAAGACCGAATAATCGGCAGAACTGTTACAGGGCGGCGGATTGACCATGGCATCCGATATTCTGATCGTCGACGACGAAACGGACATCCGCGAATTGGTGGCGGGCATCCTGCAGGACGAAGGTCACGGAACCCGCACGGCTCGCGACAGCGATGAGGCGCTGGCGGCCGTCGTTGCGCGGCGGCCCAATCTCGTCTTCCTCGACATCTGGCTGCAGGGCAGCCGCCTCGACGGGTTGCAATTGCTGGATGGGCTCAAGCAGGACCATCCGGAACTGCCGGTCGTGATGATTTCCGGTCACGGCAATATCGAAACCGCGGTGTCCGCGATCAAACGCGGCGCTTACGATTTCATCGAGAAGCCGTTCAAGGCCGACCGTCTGTTGCTGGTCGCCGAGCGGGCGCTGGAGAATTCGCGGCTGCGGCGCGAGGTGCGCGAGCTCAAGCAATTCGCGCCGCTCGCCGCCATGTTGGTCGGACGCTCGCCCGCTGCCAATCAGCTCCGGCAGACGATCGAAAAAGTAGCGCCGACCAATAGCCGGATCTTGATTGTCGGGCCCTCCGGCAGCGGCAAGGAGCTTGCCGCGCGCACCATTCACGGCCATTCGGCGCGCGCCGATGGGCCGTTCGTCGTCATCAATGCCGCCGCGATTACGCCGGATTACATGGAAGTCGAACTCTTCGGCGTCGACGGCAGCAATGGTACGACGAGCCGCAAGGTCGGTGCGCTCGAAGAAGCTCATGGCGGCACCTTGTTCATCGATGAGATCGCCGACATGCCACGCGAGACGCAAAACAAAATTTTGCGCGTCTTGGTCGACCAGACCTTCCAGCGCGTCGGCGGCAATACCAAGGTCACGGTCGACGTGCGCATCGTGTCCTCGACCAGCCGCAATATCGAAGCCGATATCGCCGCCGGCAAATTCCGCGAAGACCTCTACCACCGTCTCTCCGTGGTGCCGATCCGCGTGCCTGGGCTTTCGGAGCGGCGCGAGGACATTCCCGAACTCGTCGAATATTTCATGTCGCAGATTTCGCAGACCACGGGCCTGCCGAAACGCAATGTCGGCGCCGATGCGCTCGCCGTGCTGCAGTCGCACGACTGGCCCGGCAATGTCCGGCAGCTGCGCAACAATGTCGAACGGCTGATGATCCTTGCCGGCGGCGAGCCGGAAGCCGTGATCACCGCGTCGATGCTGCCGCAGGACGTCGGCTCGATGATTCCCAATATGCCGAACGGCAACGGCGGCGAGCACCTGATGAGTCTCGCCCTGCGCGAGGCTCGCGAAGTGTTCGAGCGCGAATATCTTCTGGCGCAAATCAACCGCTTCGGCGGCAACATTTCGCGCACCGCCGAATTTGTCGGCATGGAGCGCTCGGCGCTGCACCGCAAGCTCAAAGCGCTGGGGATCGACTGACTTCGATGTCCCGGATCGCTTACGTCAACGGCCGCTACCTGCCGCTGCGCGACGCCAAGGTCCATGTCGAGGATCGCGGTTATCAGTTCAGCGATGGCGTCTATGAAGTCTGCGAGGTGAGGGACGGCCGCCTCATCGACGAGCGCCACCATCTCGAACGACTGCAGCGGTCGCTGTCCGAATTGCGCATTCGCCTGCCGATATCGTTGCGCGCGCTCGATGTCATCCTGCACGAGACCGTCAGGCGCAACCGCATCGGCTATGGCATCGTCTATCTGCAAATCACCCGCGGCGTCGCGCGCCGCGATCACGCCTTTCCGACGGTGCCGGTCGAACCCTGCATCGTCGTGACGGCGCGGCCGTTGAGCAGAGCGCGCAATGAGGCACTGGCCGAGAAGGGCATCGCCGTCGTCAGCGTGCCGGACAATCGCTGGGGCCGGGTCGATATCAAGACCATCGGGCTTCTGCCCAACGTGCTGGCGCGGCAGGCGGCCATAGAGCAGGGCGCCCGCGACGCCTGGTTCGTCGATCGGGACGGTGCCGTGACCGAAGCCGCCTCGGCCAATGCCTGGATCGTCACTGCGGCCGGCACCGTGGTCACGCGGCCGGCCGACCACGCTATTCTCCGCGGCATCACCCGGACCGTGCTGCTCGACGTCATCAAGGCGCAGGGCCTAAAGCTCGAGGAACGCGCCTTTACCCTGAAAGAGGCCTATGAGGCGCGCGAAGCCTTCATCACCTCGGCAAGCCAGATCGTGCTTCCGGTGGTGCGCATCGACGATCGTCCGATTGGCAACGGCGCGCCGGGTCTGCTTGCGACTGCGCTGCGCCGGGAATTTCACCGCTTCGCCGAGGCCAGCTAGGTCCGGGTTTGGCCAGCCCAGGTTGCTTTTTCCGGCCGCATTGCCGCCAAGTTGGGCTTGCATCGGTCGCCGGGGCGATTTCTAATGGTCGGTCCTTTGGGTCCAAACGGCCCGACTTGAAATATGAGGCCGAAAAACGAGAGGACAGCCGAAGGCAAAAGAAACGACCCGCGGCATAGGGGTCCGCGGTACAAAAGAACGGAAAAACGGCAATGGCAGCCGAGCGCGCACAAAACTTACAAGACACTTTCCTCAATCACGTCCGCAAAGCCAAAATTCCGCTCACGATTTTTTTGGTGAACGGTGTAAAGCTCCAAGGCGTCGTCACCTGGTTCGATAATTTCTGCGTGCTGTTGCGTCGCGACGGGCACTCACAGCTCGTCTATAAGCACGCGATCTCGACCATCATGCCGGGTCATCCGGTGCAGCTCTTCGAGGGCGCCGAGGAAGCGCCCTCCGGGGAATAGGTCTGTTTGGAGCCACGACGTCGCGACACGCGCACTGATCGGCTGAGCCCCAAGGACTCGGCAGACGGCCGTTCGACCGGCCGCGCGCTCGTTATTGAGCCGATGTTGCGCCGCGCCGAAGCACGCGCCAAATCAAGCGCAGGGTTGGCCGATCGTACGTCCACGGCAAAACTCGACGAAGCGGTCGGACTTGCCCGCGCCATCGATCTCGATGTCGCGCATTCCGGCATCGTCATGCTCGGGACCCTGCGGCCGGCGACCTATCTTGGCAAGGGCAAGGTCGAGGAGATCGCGGGCCTCGTCAAAAGCTTCGATGTCGCGATCGTGGTGATGGATTGCGCACTCACGCCGGTGCAGCAGCGTAATCTCGAAGAGCAATGGAACGCCAAGGTTCTCGATCGTACGAGCCTCATTCTCGAGATTTTCGGCCGGCGCGCGCGCACCCGCGAAGGCGCGCTGCAGGTCGAACATGCGCATCTGACCTATCAGAAAAGCCGGCTGGTGCGGACCTGGACCCATCTCGAGCGCCAGCGCGGCGGTTTCGGCTTTCTCGGCGGTCCCGGCGAAACGCAGCTTGAAGCCGACCGGCGCATGATCGAGGAACGGCTTGCCAAGATCGAGAACGAGCTGACCAAGGTCAAGCGCACCCGCGAACTGCACCGCGAAAGCCGCCGCCGCGTGCCGTATCCGATCGTCGCCCTGGTCGGCTACACCAATGCTGGCAAATCGACGCTGTTCAATCGCATGACGCGGGCGAGCGTGCTCTCGGCCGACATGCTGTTCGCAACGCTCGATCCGACGCTGCGCGCCGTCGATCTGCCGCACGGCGCGCGCGTCATTCTTTCCGACACCGTCGGTTTCATCTCCGACTTGCCGACCATGCTGATCGCGGCGTTTCGCGCCACACTCGAAGAGGTGATCGAGGCCGACGTTATCTTGCATGTCCGCGACGTCTCGCACGATGACGCCGAAGCCCAATTGGCCGATGTCGAAAATATTCTACGCCAGCTCGGCATCGATCCGCAGAGTACGAGCGACAAGCGATCCTTGATCGAAGTTTGGAACAAGATCGACCGGCTCGATCCGGCCGAGCGGCTGCGGCTGGCGAACATCGCCGAGCGCCGGCCGCCGGCGGAGCGGCCGGTCCTGGTTTCAGCGATCACCGGGGAGGGGATCGATACGCTCGACGCGGCGATCGAGGTAAGGTTAAGCGCCGGGCGGGTGCTGATCGAGCTCAACCTCGATCCAGCCGACGGCGCCGGCGTCAGCTGGCTGCATCGCCATACCGAAGTGCTCCACAAAGGGCTCGACAATAACGGCCGTATCGCCATGACGGTGCGGGCCGATCCGGAACGGGCCGCATCGGTGCGGGCGAAGTTCGCGCATTGACGGCCTCGGGAGCAAAGCAGCAGATTAGTGACAAATCCCTTGTTATGGACGGTTTGGGAGAGTGGGAATGACGACGCGTCGACGTGCAATGATCGGTGGGCTTGCAGCCGCGGCAGTCGGCGTCGTCACCCGCGGCCGGGCGCAAGCGCCGGTGCAGATCCGCATCTCAACCGCCGCGCCGCCATCGGATTTTCTCACCAAGGCGCTCGGCCAGCTCAAGTCCGATATCGATCAGACCGCCGTCGGCCTCGACGTCAGCGTTCACCCGGCTTCGACGCTATTCAAACAAGGCACCGAAGTGCCGGCGCTCCAGCGCGGCAATCTCGAAATGAGCACGATGACCAGTTTCGAGATCGCCCAGCAGATTCCGGAGCTCGGCTATTTCAATCGCGGTTATTTGCTCGGCGACTACGCGCAGCTACGCCACGTTTTCGACGGTGCGATCGGGGGAGATTTTCGCAAGAACGTCGCCGACAAAATGGGGATCGAGATTATCGCGACGCATTATCTCGGCACGCGCCAGGTCAATCTGCGGCAGAAGCGCGATGTCAAAGGCCCGGCCGACCTTGCCGGCGTCAAGATGCGAATGCCGGCCGGGCCGGAATGGCTGCTGCTTGGCCGCACGCTCGGCGTCACGCCGGTGCCGCTCGGCATGCCGGAAGTCTATCTCGCCCTCAAAACCGGCACGGTGGACGGGCAGGAGAACCCGCTGTCGATCCTCAACGCGGCGAAATTCTACGAAGTCACCGAAGCCATCGTGCTGACCGCGCATATGATCCAGCCGGTCTTTTTCGCCATGGCAAAGCCGGTCTGGGACGCGCTCAACGCCGATCAGAAAAAAGCGCTCGGGAGTGCAGCGCTGAAGGCCGCCAAATCCGGCGACGACGCGCGGCTTGCTGACGAGACCGCGGTCATCGAAGCGCTCAAGGGCAGGGGACTGACAGTCGAGGCGATCGACGTGGCGCCCTTCCGCGCCGCGGCGGACCGGATCTACGCCGATTCCGATCTGGCCAGGCAATGGGACGCCGCTGGATTGCAGCGCGCGCAGAAGGCCTAGGGCATGACGGCACCGGACGAGCGGCCGCGCGAGATCGCGTCAGGCTGGGCGTCGCTGACCGCCGCCGCGGCGCGTTTGCGTCGTGCCGCTGATTGGGTTGCGAGCGCTATGTTCGCAGCCGTCTTCGTCATCTTTAACGACAAGATTTTCACGCGCTATTTCGAGCATGACGAGGCGGTCTGGGCCGACGAGGTTCTGGTCATTCTGTTCGTCTGGATCGTGTTCTGGGCGCAGGCCTTCGTGGTGCGCGAGGAGGATCAGATCCGCTTCGATCTCGTCCATCGGCTATTGCCGGCGAAGGCGCAACGCCTCACGGCGGTGGCGCGCCATGTCCTGATCGGCGGCGTCTTTCTCGTCGCGCTGCCGGGCTCGCTCGGCTATATCCGCTTCCTGTGGCGCGAGCACACACCGGTGCTCAATCTGCCGCTCGATCTCGTTTATTCCTGCTTCGGCATGTTCCTGGTGGCTGTCATCGTGCGCGCCTTGTTCGGCGCCGGGCAGCTTCTCGGTCCGCGCTGGCGCGATCACATCTGAAAGCGGACCAGGCCGTGGCGGCGGGATTATGGGTGCTGCTGGGTGTCTTTACGCTGGCGGCGGTTCTTGGCGCGCCGCTTGGGTTGGCGATGCTCGCCGCCGGCTATGTTTATTTGATCACGACCCATCAGGACGTCGGGCTGGTAGTCGACCAGACGATGAACGGCCTTTACAACAGTTACCTCCTTATCGCCGTCCCGATGTTCATCTTCGTCGCCAATGTGATGAATGCGAGCGGGGTGATCGGACGCCTCTTGGCTTTCGGCGGCGCCATGGTCGGCCATCTGCCGGGCGGCCTCGCGCAGGTCAATGTCGTCACCAATCTGATCTTCTCCGGCATGAGCGGCAGTGCGGTGGCGGACGCATCCGGCCCGGGCCTCGTGCTGGCGCGCATGATGGCGAAGGAGGGCCGCTATCCGCCGGGCTTTGCCGCGGCAACATCCGTCGTCTCGGCGACGCTCGGCCCGCTGATGCCGACCTCAATCCCGATGATATTTTACGCGCTGATCGCCAACGCCTCCGTCGGCGCGATGTTTCTCGGCGGTTTGCTCCCCGCCGGCCTGATGGCAGCGTCGTTTATGGGCGTCATTGCTGTGATCGCGCGCCGGCGCAACTTTCCCCGCGAAAAACGTCTGCGCTGGTCGCAGACTGTGCCCATATTCGGCCGTGCGCTGTTGCCGATTGCGCTGCCCGGCCTGTTGCTTGGACTGATCTATTCGGGCGTCACCACGCCGACCGAGGCGGCGGCCATTGCCGCAAGCTATGCCTTGCTGCTGGCCTTGGTCGTCTATCGCACGCTGCGCCTGCGGCAATTGCTTGCGGTCATATCCGACACGGTCCGCGCCACGGCAATGATCGCATTGATCATGTCCGGGGCATTTGTCTTCAATTATGCCGTTGCCAATGAAGGCGTGCCACAGCTCATTCAGACGACTTTTGTGAAATGGAATTTGTCGCCCATCGGCTTTCTGCTGTGCGTTGACGTTTTGATGCTGCTCCTCGCCGTCGTTCTCGACGAGGTGACAATCCTGCTCGTGATCGTGCCGCTCCTGGTGCCGATCGCCCAAGCTTTGGATATCGACCTTGTTCATTTCGGCATCGTCGTCGTGCTCAACATGATGGTTGGATTGACGCTGCCGCCGCACGGTCTGCTGCTCTTCGTCATGAGCGGACTGACGCGCACGCCGCTGTCCGAGATCTTTCGCGAGGTGCCGCCATTCATCGTCGCGATGCTGGCGAATGTCATCGCGGTGACGTTGTTCCCGGAAATCGCGCTCTGGCTGCCGCGCGCCGCCGGCCTGATTAAATAGAGCGCGTCATTCGTGGCGTTTCGCTTCGTCCCACAGCGCGTCCATCTCGGCGAGCGTTGACTGCTGTGGCGTCTTGCCTTGGGCGGCGAGGGCCTCTTCGATCGCGGCAAAGCGGCGCTCGAATTTGCGGTTGGTCGCGCGCAATACCGCCTCCGGATCGGCCCGCAGATGGCGCGCGAGATTAACCGCGGCAAACAACAAATCGCCGACCTCGGCCGCGGCTTCTTCGTGCTTGTGATCGAGCTCGGCTTCGATCTCGTCGGCTTCTTCCCGGATCTTGCGCAATACGGCGTGCGGGTCGTTCCAATCGAAGCCGACCTTGCTCGCTTTGGTTTGAAGTTTTAATGCGCGTGTCAGGGCAGGGAGCGTCAGCGGTACGCCGGCGAGCGCGCCATTTGCAGCGCCGGCGTTGCTGCCAGCCGCCTTATCCTGCTTCTCCTGCGTCTTGATCCGGTCCCACAAGCCTTCAACGGCCTGCGGCCCACGTGACTGCAGCCCATAGGCCTGCAGCTCACCCGCCATATCGCCGAACACATGCGGATGGCGGCGGATCATCTTCTCGGTGATCGCTTGCACGACATCGCCGAACGAAAATGCGCCGCGTTCGTCAGCCATGCGGGCGTGATAGACCACCTGGAGCAGGAGGTCGCCCAGCTCCTCCTTGAGATCGGCCATATCGTCGCGCGTAATCGCGTCGGCGACTTCGTAAGCTTCTTCGAGCGTGTAGGGCGAAATCGTCGCAAAATTCTGCGCCAGATCCCACGGACAGCCCGTTCCGGGCGTGCGCAGCGCCGCCATGATTTCGAGGAGGCGGCCGATATCGCGCGAAGGGGTCATGGCGGGTCCTGCACAGTTCTGCGGTGGTGAATAGTCTGCTCTGACGAATGTCAGCGGTGGACTTGCCGGCCAGCGCCGGCACCACGAATTTGGTTTAGTTGTCCGTTCTGTCGATTCAAAACGGGAATTGGTCAATGCCCATCTCAGCCTATGTTCAATCGGCCATGTTCATGGTTCTTGCCATCGCCGCGCTGTTCGGCGGAGCGGGAACATTCGCAATACCGGCCTTCTGGATTTATCTGGCTATATTGGCCGCAATCTTTGTGGCTTCGCTCGTCGGTCTCGATCCGGATCTGGCCCGAGAACGCATGCGGCCGGGCGGTCAAAAGCCGCCGATGGCGCTCCGGCTATTCGCTTTCGTCCTTGTTGCCCACTGGCTGATCGCTGGGCTCGACCGCGGCCGTTTCCACTGGAGCGATAACGTCCCGCTGTGGCTGCGCGTGATCGGCTTCATCGCCGTCGCGGGCGGCTACGCGCTCTGCTTATGGGCCATGAGCGAGAACCGCTTCTTCTCGTCGGTCATCCGTATCCAATCCGACCGCGGTCAACACGTGATCGACAGCGGACCTTATGCCGCCGTCCGTCACCCGGGTTATGTCGCCGGCATCCTCGTCATGCTCGGAAGCGGCCTCGCGCTTTGCTCGTGGATCGCCTGGGCATTCCTTGTGGTGTTGAGCGTACCGTTCCTGATGTACAGGGTCGTCGCGGAAGACCGCGTTCTGCAGGCCGAACTGCCAGGCTATCGCGACTATGCGGCGTGCGTGCGCTGGCGGCTGTTGCCGGGCGTTTGGTGAGATCGGGTAGGAGCTTAGCGCCAGCGCTTCATCAGGCGTTTGACCAGGCCAAGGCCAGCGCCCGCACTAGTCTGATTCGCATAAGACATATTATGGAACATGAGACGATATATGCTGGATTAGCTGGCATCGGCAACAGTGATCGTCATGCCGTCGAATGCCGGCACCACATTGACCGGCAATTTGCCGCGCAGAACTTCGTAATCCAGATCGGCGTGCAGATTGGTCAGCACGGCGCGGCGCGGCTTGAGCCGCTCGATCCAGCCGAGCGCATCGGACAGCGACAGATGGCTCGGATGCGGCCGGTAGCGCAGCGCATCGAGAACCCAGACATCGAGGTCGGCCAGAGCGCTCACGCTTTCCGGCGGGATGGTGCTGACGTCGACCGAGTAGGCGAAGTCGCCGAAGCGAAAGCCGAGCGAAGCCATGTCGCCGTGCTCTTGAAGAACCGGCAGCGCTGTGACGGGGCCGCCCTCTCCCGCGATGGTTATCGGTTCGCCGGCCACCAGCCGGTGCTCGGTCACGATCGGCGGATAGTCGCTGCCGGGCGGCGCCGTGAAGCAATAGCCGAATTTATGGTTCAGCGACGCGCTGGTCGCTGCGTTGAGATAGACGTCGACGCGACGGCGGCGCTTGATGAAAAGCGCGCGCAGATCGTCGATGCCGTGGGTATGGTCGGCATGGTCGTGCGTATAGAGTACGCCGTCCACCCAATCGACGTCGGCGTCGAGAAGCTGCTCGCGCAAATCCGGCGGCGTATCGACCAGCACGCGCGTGACGCCGTGTTCGCCGTGCCGTTCAACCAGGATGGAGGTGCGGCGGCGCCGGTTCTTGGGATTTGCCGGATCGCAATCGCCCCAGCCCAAAGCCGGCCTGGGCACGCCGCCAGAAGACCCGCAGCCGAGAATGGTGATTTTCAAAGTCATTCTGGCTTTCAGGCAGCGGCGGCTGCCGGGCGGGGCACTTTGGAAAAGAGACGGAAGAAATTCGCCGTGGTCTGCTGCGCGATCTCATCGAGCGCGACACCGCGAGCCTCGGCGAGCACTTTTGCGGTCTCGACCACAAAAGCCGGCTCGTTACGTTTGCCACGGAATTTCCCGGGCGCAAGATATGGCGCGTCGGTCTCGACCAGGATGCGGTCGGCCGGCAACGACGCGGCGATATCGCGCAGCGCGGCCGAATTCTTGAACGTCAGGATGCCGGTAAATGAGATAGACAAGCCGAGAGCGATGGCGCGGCGTGCGAGGTCGGCGCCGCCGGTGAAACAATGCAGCACGGCGGGGAAGGCGCCCTTCCCCATTTCCTCTTCGAGAATGCGCGCGGTATCGGCGTCGGCCTCGCGGGTATGGATCACCAGCGGCAATCCGGTTTCGCGCGCGGCGGCAATATGGGTGCGAAAGCCGCGCTCCTGCGCCTCACGCGGCGAGTTGTCGTAGTGATAATCGAGCCCCGCTTCGCCAAGCGCGACGACCTTGGGCGACTTGGTATGAGCGACCAGATCGGCCACGGTCACGTCGAGTTCTTCATGCGCGTTATGCGGATGCGTGCCGACCGAGCAATAGACGGCGGGAAACCGCTCCGCGATCGCGAGGAGATCGTTAAAACGTTTCACGCGCGTCGAAATCGTCACCATGCGCTCGATGCCGGCCGCCCGCGCGCGTGCGACCACCGCGTCGAGTTCGTCGGCGAAATCCGGGAAATCGAGATGGCAATGGCTGTCGACGAGCATCTGTCTCTATCTGTTCATTGCGCCGCTTGCTTCTCGGGCTCGACGTAGCGCGGAAACACCGGCGCTGGGGCAGGAAGCGCCGAGCCCTCGGCAACAAGGTGTCCACCGCCGAGATGCGCGAAACTTCGCTCGCTTTCTGGGATCGCCAACAGATCGAGCAATTTTGCGGCCGACGCCGGCATGAACGGCAATGCGAGAATGCCGACCTGGCGCAAGACTTCCGCGGTGACATAGAGCACCGTGCCCTGCCGTACTGGATCGGTCTTGGCCAGCGCCCAGGGCGCCTCGCCCGCAAAATAGCGGTTGGCCTCCGCCACCACCGCCCAGACGGCATTGAGCACCTGGTGCAGCTGTTGCGTCGCCATGGCCGCGCGCACTTTGCCGATCATGGCGTCGGCCGCGGCGAGAATGGCCTTGTCGTTGTCACTGAATGCGCCGGGCTTCGGCAGCGCGCCGCCGAACTGCTTGCCGACCATGGTCAATGAGCGTTGCGCCAGATTGCCGAGATCGTTGGATAGGTCGGCGTTGATGCGGTTGACGATGCCTTCGTGGCTATAATTGCCGTCCTGGCCGAAGGGCACCTCGCGCAGCAGAAAATAGCGCAGCTGATCGACCCCATAGGCATCGGCAAGCGCGAACGGATCGATCACATTGCCAACCGATTTCGACATCTTCTCACCGCGGTTGAAGAGAAAGCCGTGGGAGAACACCCGATGCGGCACCGCGATCCCAGCCGACATCAGGAAGGCAGGCCAATAGACCGCGTGGAAGCGCACAATGTCTTTGCCGATCACATGCAAATTAGCCGGCCAGAATTTCTTGAATTTCTCCGATTCCGTATCGGGATAGCCGACGGCGGTGAGGTAATTTGTCAGTGCATCGACCCACACATACATGACGTGCTTGGGATTGCCGGGTACCGGCACGCCCCAGTCGAAAGTGGTGCGCGAAATCGATAGATCCTGCAGACCGCCGCGCACAAAGCTCGCCACCTCGTTCATGCGCTCCTTGGGCAGCACGAAATCCGGCACGTCGCTGTAGAGCTTGAGGAGCCGGTCAGCGAAAGCGGAGAGCCGAAAAAAGTAGCTCTCCTCCTCCACCCATTCGACCGGCGTGCCTTGCGGACCAAGCCGCTGGCCCTTGTCGTCAAGGCGCGTCTCGCTCTCGTCGTAATAGGCCTCGTCGCGCACCGAATACCAGCCGGCATATTTGTCGAGATAAATGTCCCCGGCCGCTTGCATCTTCTCCCAGATGGCGATCGACGCCGCGTAATGCCGCGGCTCGGTGGTGCGAATGAAATCGTCGTTCGATGCGTTCAACTTCTTCGCCATCGCTGCAAAGCGCGGCACGTTGCGCTCGACGAGTTCGCGCGGCTTAAGCTTCTCCTTCGCCGCGGTCTGCAGCATTTTGATGCCATGCTCGTCGGTGCCGGTGAGGAAATAGACGTCGTTGCCGTCAAGCCGCATGAAGCGGGCGATCGCGTCGGTGGCAATGAGCTCGTAGGCGTGCCCGATATGCGGTGCGCCGTTGGGATAAGCGATCGCGGTCGTGATGTAATAGGGCGTTCCGGGCATTTGGCGTCCAACCTCTGGCGGGTTGGTATCAACCCCGCGTAGCCTCGGCAAGCAAGCCGAAAACGTTAAAAATCAGCGGCTTGCGCTCAAGATTGTAGATTTCAGCATCGCGTGCGGCGGCATTCACCCGCTGCCAAGCCTCGGCGAGCCGATCGAGCCGGCCAATATCATTGGTGCCGCCGTGAAGCCGCCGCGACAGCCACACATTGACGGTATCGACAAAGGCGGTCAGCGGCTCCGGATCCGTTCCGGCAAGCGCTTCGCCCAACGCATGCAGCGCCTTGGCATCGAGCGACGGCAGGCGCTCAAGCATAGCAAGCGCCTGACCGCGAAGCGCCAAGGCGCCCTCGTCCATCAGCGATAACGCACGCGCGACACTGCCTTCCGCAACTGTAGCCGCAGCCATCACCTGAGCCATGATTTGCGGATCGCCGGCATTCGCGCCGGTCGCCGCAGCAGCGGCTTGCGCGACGTCGGCATCTGCGAGCGGCCGCAAGGTGAGGATGCGGCAGCGCGAGCGCAAAGTCGGCAAGACCCGCGCCGCGGAATGGCTGACCAAAAGCAGAAGCGCACGCTCCGGCGGCTCCTCAAGCACTTTGAGAAGCGCATTGGCGCCGGCGCGGTTGAGTTCATCGACTGCATCGACGATCGCAACCCGCCAGCCGCCCTCGCCCGCGGTCGAGCCGAAAAATGCCACGGTACGGCGGATATCGTCGACCGCGATTTGTTTATGGAGCACGCCCTTGTCGTTGAAGGTACGCTCAAGAATGAGAAGATCGGGTTGCGCTTGCGCGGCGATGCGGCGTGCAACCGGATTGCCGGGATCGACGGCAAGCGACTTCGCGGCCGCGACTTCGCGTGCTGATGGATCGGGATGCGCGAGCACGAACCGCGCCATGCGATAAGCGAGCGTCGCCTTGCCGATGCCTTGCGGGCCGGCAATCAGAAACGCGTGCGGCACGCGGCCGGAGTGATAGGCTGCAAGCAGCGCCGCCTCGGCCGTGGCATGGCCGAACAATTCCGCGGTGATGCGCGGATGCGGCACCTCGTCGATTTCGTCGTCGTCAGTAGCGGCGCGCGGGCTCATGATCCGGCGCCGACCTCGTGACGCCGGACATTGCCGCCGAGCGGCGCGGTGACCGGATCAAGCCTTGAGCCGACAATGTTCCAGATTTGGCGCGCTACGGTTTCCCTGCCGCTGTTGGCGTCGACGACGACGCAGCGCTGCGGCTCCTCGGCCGCAATCGCCAGATAGGCCTCGCGCAGCTTCTTGTGGAATTCGACATTTTCAGACTCGAAGCGGTCCGCCGCCGCCTTGCCGCGGCGCTTTCTGGCGCGCGCCATTCCGACTTCGACCGGAATATCGAGCATGATGGTAAGATCTGGCATTAGATCACCGACGGCGACGCGCTCGAGGCTTCTGATCAGACGATGGTCGACCTGCCCGAGAATGCCCTGATAGACGCGCGTCGAATCGACAAAGCGATCGCAGATCACCCATTTGCCGGATTTGAGCGCCGGCAGAATGGTGCATTGGACATGATCGTCGCGCGCCGCGGCGAACAGCATCGCCTCGACGTCCGGCCCGAGCGGCTTTGCCGCGCCCGACAACAGCACATGGCGAATGATCTCAGCGCCGGGCGAGCCGCCGGGTTCACGGGTCAATTGCACGCGATGACCGAGCGCTTCGAGCCGCAGCGCCAGCATGGCGGCCTGGGTCGATTTCCCCGTGCCCTCCCCGCCTTCCAAAGTGATGAACTTCCCGCGCATCGGCAAAAGCTCTATCGGGCCGCCAGATTCGCGTCTGGCGCCAAAGCCACTCGCGTCCGGCACAAAGCCATCTGAATCAAATGTTTACCGAAACGTCCTTAGAGAGAAACTGAGGCAGGATTCGGCCAGACCCCGCCAATATAGGCCACCACGCCTCACCGCGCACCCGCTCGCCGGCAATGTGTGGAAGATCACAGCTTGCCGACGCCGGCACGAAACAGGCCGATCATCAACTCCGTCGCGCCGTCCATAGCGCGCTGTGACATCGTTCCGGTGCCGACATCGTCGGCGGCCTGCAACGGCACCTCCAGCGCGACATTGTCGCCGCGCCAGACTTTCAGCTTGCCGATCGGCTGGCCTTTGTTGACCGGAGCCGGCACCGGTCCGTCATAGACGATACGCGCGGTGAGCCGGTCATTGGTATTGCGCGGCATCATCAGGCTGACAGTACCGGTCCCGACCAGCGAAACGTAGCTGCTGTCGCCGCCGAACACTTTGGCCGCGCCAATGGTTTGACCTTCAGCAAACAGGATTTTGGTCTCGAAGCCGTGGAAGCCGAAATCCAGAAGCTTCCTCGCCTCGTCGCCCCGTTCCTTGTCGTTCCTGGCGCCGCTGAGCACAACGATGAGCCGCAAATTATCCTGCAGCGCCGACCCGACGAGGCTATAGCCGGAATCGGGCGTCTCTCCGGTTTTCAGACCGTCGGCGCCGATGCCCATGCTCAAGAGCGGATTGCGGTTTTCCTGGCGAATATTGTTCCAGGTGAAATCGCGCGCGGCGAAATAGGGATAGAATTCCGGATAAGTCTGCATGATATAGCGGGCAAGCTCTGCCATATCGCGCGCGGTGACGTGCATGTTGGGATCGGGCAGACCGGTCGAATTGGTGAAGACTGAGTTCTCGAGCCCGATCTCTTTGCCGCGCTTGGTCAGCATGGCGCCGAAACTGCCTTCATTGCCGGCAAGCGCCTCGGCGATGGCGATGCAAGCGTCATTGGCGGAATCGACAACGATGCCTTGAATCAGGTCGGAGAGTTTGATGCGGCTATGGATCGCGGCGAACATGGTCGAGCCGTGTGACGGCGCGCCGCCCTTGCGCCAGGCGTTCTCGCTAATGATGTATTCGTCGTCGAGCTTGATGTGGCCCTGCTTGATCTCATTGAACACGTATTCGAGCACCATGAGCTTGGCGAGGCTTGCCGGCGCGAACGGCTGATCGCTGTTCTTCTCGAACAAGAAACTATTGCTGTCGGGGTCGAGAAGCGCCGCCGAGTTGCCGGCGGTCTGAAACCCTTCGCTCTTGGTCGTCACCGGCGCGGCATGCGCCGACGGCAGCGCGTCAATTACGGCGGCGCAGACGGTGAGTGCGGCGGCTAACGCGCCGATCGCGGCCGCGGGCCGTCCCCTCCCCCAAAGTAAGCCGCGACGCGCCTTCGCCACCCTTGCCTCCGCCTCAAGCTTGCAACGCGTTATTTTCGCAAAAGTTAGCCGCAGAACATAGAGCAGCGAAGTGTCTATCACGCTCGGCGCGAAAATGCCGCGCCAAACCATGCCAACCCAACGTCAATTGGATCAGTAGAGCCCGCGACCGTTGAGAATTTGTACCGTGTCGTCGCTATTGGGTGACGCGTCAGCATCAGACAACGAACGGCCGATCGAGCCGGTACTGGCGACGCGGGCATGAGACGGCACAGTCATCGCCAACGGTACGATTCGCGTCGCAGCGGCAAGCTTGACCGCGCCAGGCACCGGCGCCGGCTCGTCTTGGCGCAACGTCGCCTCGAGCAGGCGATCGTCCGAACCGTCGAGCTGCGCCGGCCCGACATATTCGACGCGCACCGTGGTGGTGCCACGATCGATGAAGCCGAGGAGTTCGGCCGCGTGTTTGGAAACGTCGATGATGCGGTTGGCAGCATAGGGACCGCGGTCATTGACGCGTACGATCAGCGAGCGGCCGTTGCGCAGATTGGTCACCCGCGCATAGCTCGGCAGCGGCATGGTCGGATGCGCGGCGGAGATGGCGTTGAGGTCGAAAATCTCGCCGTTTGCGGTGGCGCGACCGTGGAAATCGTCGCCGTACCAAGACGCAAGCCCCTCGGCGCGGTAGTGCGGATCGAGCTCGGGAACATAGAGCCTGCCGGCGACCATATAGGGCGAACCGACACGATAGACGCCGCCGCCTTTGGGCACCGGATCGCCGGGATCGACCAGGCGTGCGCTCGCGGCGACGCCGTAACGCGGATCAATTTTGCTGGTGTCGGCGCAGTTTGCGAGGAAAAGGCAAAGTACGGCGTTAGCCGCAACCGGAACCAGCCGCCTGCGCACGCCGATGGACGCAATGTACCCGACAGCCGCGCGTACCCGACGCCGCATAGTCCCCCATCCCACCCGGAAAGGTATCGGATTCCAGCGTGGTAAGATTGTGGCCAAAATGGGCGCACGCGAACCGATAGTGAATAGACCATTGCCATCGGACCATTTTCACCGCGCTCTACGAGTTATTGTCGGGCATTGGCTCGCCTTGGTGGCGCGTATCGACCATGCCGCCGACTTGGACGGCTATCAGTGACTCTCGGCCGCTCGCCGGCTCGTCAGCGCGACAAGCGCGGGCTCCGAAGCATTGAGCGCCATTTCGATCTGCCGCGCGGTCACCTTCAGCAACGGAAGATAGCGCTTCAACTTGGTCTGTGTGCTGGTGCGTGGCGGATATTCCATGACATTGACCGCGGCGATGAAGCGGCCCGCCTGATCCCGGATCGGAACCGCGATTGAGGCATAAGCCTCCCCCATCGCCTTCTCGATGGTCGACCAGCCGGCGTCTCGCGCCTGCACGACGCTCTGTTTCAATTCATGCTTGTCGAGGGTCGTGTTGGCCATGATCAGCTGCGCGGGAAGCTTGGACCAATAGACATCGAATTCCGCTTCCGACAATCCAGCCAAAAGCACGCGCCCGAGCGCGGTCCGATAGGCCGGGACGCGTTCACCGAGATAGATCGAGAAGTTGAGCATTCGGTTGTTGGCCGATCGCGCGAGCAGCCGGACCTGGAAATCGTCCAGGATGCCGAAGCTCGAGGTTTCCTGCGTCTTATCGGTCAGTTCATTGAGGTAAGGCTGCAGCAGGCGATTGGGATCGAGCGAGGACAGGTAGCTGAAGCCGATATCAAGCGCGTTGGGCCGCAAATAGAACAAATCGTCGCTGACCCCGACATAATCGAGATCTGCGAGCGTCAGAAGAAAGCGCCGGGCTGCGGCACGATCGAGCCCAGTGCGTTTGGCGACGTCGGTGATCCGCAGCATCGGCGAATCGCGGCCGAAGGCGCAGATGACGGCAAGCCCGCGCGCCAACGAGTCCGAAAAGTATGGCTCGGATCGTCGTTTCAGCTTCGGCACAATCAGCCGCTCCCGTTGCAAACGGTTTGTGCGTTTAACGCTCAATAAAAGACATTGAAGCCGGACGCGGTCAAGCCGTGTCACATTGACAGCATCTAAATGGGCACTTTAAGCTACTCGGCAACAGCATTTTATGTGCGATAAACGCACTCATTGCCGACGCAACGAGGCAAAGTCATGTCGACCATAACCAATTACGAGTGCGTCACCGTCGAGAAGGACGATGGCCTCACCTGGGTCACTTTGAACCGGCCCGACAAGCGCAACGCGATGAGCCCGGAGCTCGATCGCGAAATGCTTGACATTATCTTGAGCCTCGAAGGCGATCCGGAAACACGCGTGCTGATCCTGACCGGCGCCGGCGACGCGTTTTGCGCCGGGATGGATCTCAAACTCTATTTTCGCGCGCTTGAAGACAAACCCGCCGAGCGCATCCGCGCCGAATGGGTCACGCATCAGTGGCGCTGGTATCGTTTGTGGAACTTTCCGAAGCCGACCATTGCCATGGTCAACGGCTACTGCATGGGCGGCGCCTTCACTCAGCTCGTTGCCTGCGATTTCGCCATTGCCGCCGACGATGCCAAGTTCGGCCTGTCCGAGATCAATTGGGGTATCTTGCCGGGCGGCCTCGTGAGCAAAGCGCTCCACGTCTGCCTTGGTTATCGCGACGCGCTCTATTACAGCCTGACCGGCGAGACGTTCGACGGCAAGAAGGCCGAAGAGATCAAGCTGATCACCAAGTCGGTTCCGGCAGGAGAGCTGCGCAAAACCACGGAAGAGTTCGCCCGCCGCTTTCTAAAGCTCAATCCGGAGACTTTGCGCGCCACCAAGCAGGCCGTGAAGGCCGTGCGCGAAATGGATGTCGGACAGGCGCACGAATATCTGATGGCCAAGTCCGCCGAGCTGCGCGCGCGCGACAAAGATGACGGCTACCGCCAGGGCATCAAGCAATTCGTCGACGACAAAAGCTACAAACCCGGTCTTGGCGCGTATAACCGCACGAGCTAGCGCCATGGACACGGCCGCCGAAGGCCCCGCCACGCAACAGATACCTCTGCCGCTCGACGGCGTGCGGGTGCTCGAGCTCGGCACGATGATTACCGCGCCTTATACGGCGATGCTGCTCGCTGAATTGGGCGCGACCGTCATCAAGATCGAGAATCCCGAAAGCGGCGATCCGTTTCGCGCCACCGGCGGCGGCCGCTATGGCGCAAACTTCATTGCCTATAATCATGGCAAGCGAAGCTTGGCTCTGAACCTGAAAACGCCCGCCGGCCAGCAGGTATTTCGCAAATTGCTCGAAGAGTCTGACGTACTGGTCGAGAACTATCGCGGCGGCGTGATGGACAAATTCGGATTTGGCGCCGAGGCGATCCGCGCCATCAATCCGCGGCTCATTCATTGCTCCATTACGGGCTTCGGCACCAGCGGTCCTTACCGGGACCGGCCGGCTTATGACGCGGTGGCAAGCGCACTGAGCGGCATCTATGCGCTCGCGGTCGAGCCGGACGATCCGAAGCTCGTCGGCGTGACGATTTCCGACAATGTCACCGGCATGTATGCCGCGAACGGCGTGCTTGGCGCGCTCTATGAACGCGAGCGTACCGGCCGCGGCCGTCGCATCGAGGTCAATATGCTCGAAAGCGCGATCGGCTTCACGCCGGACGCCTTCGCTTACCAGACCCGAAACAACGTGAAATATGGTCCCTCGTCGCGCATCGCATCGTCGCAATGCTTCGCCTTTGCCTGTGCCGACAAAAAGCTTCTGGCCATCCATTTATCGGTGCAGAGCAAATTCTGGGACAGCTTCCTCAAGGTCATCGAGGCGCCGGAGCTTGCCGCCGACGGCCGTTTCCGCGATCGGTCCGGCCGGGTGTCGCGTTATCACGAGCTCAACGCGGAGCTTACCAAGATCATGGCGAAACAGAGCCGCCTCTATTGGATGGACCGGCTCGAAAAGGCTGACGTTCCTTTCGCACCGATCAATGAAATCCCCGACGTGTTTGCAGACCCCCAGGTCAAGCATCTCGGCACGTTCGGCGAGACGCGGCATCCGACCGAAGGCAGGATCGTGTCCATCAAATCGCCCATTCGGGTCGACGGCCGGCGCCGCAACAACGCCCCGCCTCCTACGCTCGGCGAACACACCCAGGAAATTCTTCAAGAGCTCGGACTAGCCAATGAACCCTGAGTGCTTTCATTCCGCGATCGCGCGCTTAATGCCGGAGCCTTCATCATGTTCGCGCTGACGAGTGAACAAAAGCTGCTTCAGGACTCGGTGCGAAAGCTGCACGAGAAGCACGCGCCGCGCGACTATATTCGACGCCTCGAGCGCGAAAGCGCCTATCCTTACGAGCTGTATCAGGCCTGGGTCGA
Source organism: uncultured Alphaproteobacteria bacterium (assembly GCA_963746715.1). GTDB lineage: Bacteria > Pseudomonadota > Alphaproteobacteria > Rhizobiales > Xanthobacteraceae > BOG-931. The sequence goes on from CAVVCW010000030.1 coordinate 174,159, forward strand.
TGCCGGACTGTTCGGCGTTGCTTTTCCGGAGAAATATGGCGGCTCCGGCGGATCGGTGCTCGACCTCTTTATCATCGTTCGCGAAATCGCTTACAACAGCATCGACTTCCAGATGTCGTTCGGCGGCTGCGTGTTCTGTGGGCTGAACATTCTGCGCAAAGGCAGCGAGGAGCAGAAGGAATATTGGCTGCCCCAGCTCATCAACGGCGAGCGGCGGCTGTCGATCTCGATCTCGGAGCCGGATGCCGGATCGGACGTGGGTGCAATCCGCACGCGTGCGGTGCGCGACGGCAGGGAGTTCGTCGTCAACGGCCAGAAGCTATGGAACACGGGAGCCGGCGCACGCGATCTGACGCTCAGCGTCTATGTCAAGACCGACACGGCCGTGCACTATCGCAATGGCATGTCGCTGCTCCTCATCGACAACGATGCGCCGGGCGTGTCGTTCAACAAACTCGACATGCTCGGCCGCCGATGCACCGGCACATATGAGGTTTTCTTCACCGACGTTCATGTCGACGAAAGTCGGGTCGTCGGCGGCGAGAACAAGGGCTGGGATTGCTTGCTCGCCGGCCTGCAAGTGGAGAGGCTGGTCTCGGCCGCCGGCAATTGCGGCGCCGCGCAAGCGATTGTCGATCTGGCAAGCGCCTATGCCAAGGAGCGAAAGCAATTCGGCCGCCCGATCGGTTCGAACCAGGCGATCGCGCATATGCTCGCCGACATGCAGACCGAGACGGCGGCAGCGCATGCTTTGACCTGGCAGGCGGCGAGCGCCATTGCCGCCGGCGAAGACGCCTTCAAGGAAATCACCATGGCCAAGCTGAAGGCTGCTGAAACTTACGTGGCCGTGGCCAATCTCGGCATGCAGGTGATCGGCGGGCTGGGCTACAGCAAGGAATTCGACATGGAGCGCCTCTATCGCGATGCGCGCCCGTCGACAATCGCGGCAGGCACATCGCAAATTCAGCGCAATCTGATCGCGGGCATGATGGGACACAAAGTTCAATAAGAGACGACGACGGCTGCCGGGCCTCGCGTGAAGCAAAGGACAGCATGATGATGTACGCCTGGTCCTGGAGTATCGCTTTTTTTCTGGCTGCAACTGTCTCTGCCGCGGCGGGTGATTTCCCGAACCGGCCAGTGCGCTTGCTGGTTCCGTTCAGCGTGGGTGGGCCGACCGACACAGCCGCACGCCTGGTCGCGCAGCCCTTGCAGCAACAGTTCAATCAAACCGTCATCATCGAGAACATGCCGGGCGGCAGCGGTGTGCCGGGCGTGCAATCCGTCGTCGATGGCGCCAATGATGGCTATACGCTGGTCGTAGGCGGAATTGCCCCTATCGTGCTGGTGCCTGCCGGCAAGAAACTGTCCTATGATGTGCAAAAGGACCTGGTCCCGCTCGGCTTGATCTGGCGCACCCCGCAGGTGCTGGCTGTCCGTTCGTCGCTTGGCGTGGATTCGGTTTCGGCTTTTGTCGATTATGCAAAAAAGAAGCCGGGCGAAGTGACCGTCGGCTCTGCGGGCGTCGGCACAGTCACGCATCTTGCCAACGAGCTGCTGCAGCAAGAAGCCGGGATCCGGCTTCTTCACATTCCCTATCACTCCACGTCCAACTCGCTGACCGACCTGATGGGCGGGCAGATCGATTCGATCTTCGGCGATGCGGTGACGCTGAAGCCGCAGCTGCAAGCCGGAACGATCAAGGCGCTGGCGGTCACATCCACGCGCCGGTCGCCGTTATTGCCCAATGTGCCGACGATGGCGGAGGCCGGCCTTCCAAACGTGCAGACTGAAGTCTGGTACGGACTCCTGGCGCCCGCCGGCACGCCGGCGCCGGTGCTGGAAAAGCTCAAAAGCGCCGTGCAGGCCGCGCAGCAAGACCCCGCTTATGTGGACAGCCTGCGCAAATATGGCATCGAGCTCGGCGACACCGGATCGGCGGCCTTTGCGGCGTACATAAAATCGGAGTCCGATCGCTGGTCACCAATCGTCAAGGCGCTTGGAATCACTTTCGAATAGCGTCCCTCGTTCCAGCCGAACGGAAATATCGCGATGGCCAAATCAGTCTCCAAACCAGCCTCTCCCGACAATATCGGCATGCGATTGGTCTATGACGACCTGCGCAGCTGGCTTGCGGAGGCCGAGCGGCTTGGCGAAGTCAAAACCGTGCACGGCGCGACCTGGCAGGAAGACATCGGCATGGCGACCGAGCTGGTCAGCCATTCCGACGAAGCGCCGGCCGTCGTGTTTGACGATATCCCGGGTGTCGCAAAAGGCTTCCGCGTGCTGGTCAACATATTCGGCGGCAAACGCAAGAACATGACCTTGGGCTTTCCGCCCGAGCTCGACAAGGTCGCGCTCAGCGAGGCGTTCTCGGAAGCTTGGGATACCGATCGCGTCATCGCGCCAGTCTTTGTCGAAACCGGACCGATTTTCGACAACGCCATCCTCGGCAAAGACGTCAATGTCGAAATCTTTCCGACGCCGATTTGGCATGAAGGCGACGGCGGCCGCTATATCGGCACCGGCTCCTACAACGTGACGCAAGATCCCGAAACCGGCTTTATCAATGTCGGCACCTACCGCATCATGCTGCATGATAAGCAGCATGTGACGTACAACGCCGCGCCCGGCAAACATGGGCGGCTGCATCACGAGAAATACGTCAAGCGCGGCGAAAAGATGCCGGTCGTATTGGTGCTCGGCGGCGACCCGCTGACCTTTCTGCTCGGTGGCACCGAAGTGCCGGACGGTATCAGCGAATTCGACGTGGCCGGGGGTTTGCGCGACAAGCCGCTCGAACTGGTCCGCGGCAAAGTCACGGGCCTGCCCTTTCCCGCCGATGCCGAGATCGTCTTCGAAGGCTATGTGCATCCCGAAACCATCGTGCCCGAAGGACCGTTCGGGGACTGGACAGGAACCTATACGGAAGCCGGACGCAAGCGGCCGCTCTGCGAGATTTCCGCGATCTATTATCGCAACGATCCGATCCTGCTGGGCTTCGTGCCACAAAGCCTGCCGGACGAATACTCGCGCTATCGCGCCATCACGCGCTCGGCGCTGCTCAAACAGAATATCGAAGCCGCCGGCGTACCAGACGTGAAGGCGGTCTGGGCGCATGAATGCGGCGGATCGCGGCTGCTCTACGGCGTCTCCATCAAGCAGAGATACGACGGCCACGCTGTGCAGGCGGGCCACATTGCGTGTCAATGCCACGTCGGCGCTTATGGCGGCCGCTGGGTCATCGTCGTCGACGACGATATCGATGTCTCGAACCTCCAAGAACTGATCTGGGCGGCACTTACGCGCGCTGATCCGGTCAAGGACATCGACTTCCTGCGCGGGGCGTGGAATTCGCCGGCGGATCCGCGCATCGAGCCGGCCGAACGTGCCAAGGGAAATCTGACCAGCTCACGCATGATCATCAATGCCTGCCGGCCGTTCCACTGGCGCAGCGAGTTCCCGGCGGCCGTAAAACCGTCGGCCGAGATGGCGCACCGCGCGCGCGAGAAATTCAGCTGGCTGCTCGAGTGAACGCGGCGCGTTGCGTGCGCTTCGCGACCGCGCGCAACTTCATTGCGGCTTCACGCCGGCCGTTTGGAGCGTCTCGCCCCAATAGGCGTATTGGCTTTTGATGAACGTTGCGAACTCTTCCGGCGTGCCGACGTTGAGCTGCGCGCCGATCGCGGCGAGCGCGTCTTTGGTTTCCTTCGCGTCGGCCAAGCTTTTCAACGCGGTATTGAGTTTGGTGACGACATCCTCCGGCGTCTTGGCCGGCGCGACGATTCCGTACCAGGATCCGTCTTCGAATCCTTTCATGGTGATGCCGCTCTCGCTGAAAGTCGGCACGTCCGGCAGCTCCCTCAGGCGCGCGGCGCCGGTGACGCCAAGCACCCGGACTTTGCCTGATTTGGCGAGGCCGATCCCTTGGGCCGCTGCCGAAAAGTAACCCGAGATTTGGCCGGCCAGGACGTCATCGGCCGCTTGCGTGATGGCACGATACGAGATCAGAAGCGGGTTTATCCCAGCCGCCTTCGTAAAGGTGATCGCGGCAAGATGCGGCGTCGTGCCGATGCCGGAGTGGCCGATGGTGACGCCCTCCCCCTTTGCTTTAGCAAGCTTGATGAAATCGGCAACAGTGGGCGTGTCAAGATTCGGCGATACCATCAGCGCAAATTGGGACTTTGCGGACAGGCCCACAGGCGCGAAGTCCGTCAACGGATTGGCGCGCATATTGGTGAACAGATGTGGCGCGACGACGAAGGACATGTCGGCGAGCAGCAACGTATAACCATCGGCGGGCGAGCGCGCCACGTCCGTCGCGGCGAGCGACGAGCTCGCGCCGGGCCTATTGTCCACGATCACAGGCTTGCCGAGAACGTCGCCCAGCTTGGCCGCGACAATGCGTGCAATGACGTCGGGTGGACCGCCCGCTCCGAACGGCACCACGAGCGTCATGTAATGTGCAGGAAACTGTTCGGCTTCAGCGGCGGCATATCGGCTCGCAAAGGCGACAAACGCTGTCGGCAGAGCACAGGCCGTTCCGCGTAAGAAATCTCGCCGCTTCATCACACTATCCCCAATGGCAGACGCCCGTTATGTTGCAAATCATATTGCACATCCCGTGCCAACGAGATCTGACGCCGCCACACCGCAGACGTGCGGGATCGGCACTCGATTGGCCTCGCCTATTGATGCACGAACGGCGAGGCCTAGACCATTATTGCGATTTTTCATTCGTAAGCGGCATGATTTTCTTGAACTTGATCATATTCGCCGCAAGGAAATCACCGAATTCGGGTGGCGTACCGCCGCCGATCGCGGCTCCGGTTTTTTCGAACTGGGCCCGCACGTCCGGCATCTGAAAGATGCGGTTGATCTCGGTATTGAGGCGGTCGACGATTTCGGGCGGCGTGCCTTTCGGCGCGGCAAGGCCGTAGAACGTCACGAAATCGTAGTCCGGATAGCCCTGCTCGGCGATGGTCGGAACACTGGGCGCACTCGACAGGCGCTTCGGACTCGTCACGCCTAGCGTGTGGAGAATACCCTGATCGATATAGGCGTCGGCCACGGCTACTCCGACGAACATGCCTTTAACCTGACCGGCGACCACATCCTGCAAGGCCGGCGCGATCCCTTTATACGGCACGACGAGCGCGTCCATTTTCGACATCGCCTTGAACCAGAGGAAACCGATCTCGTGCGGGCTGCCGGGGCCGAGCGAGCCGAAGGTGAACCAGCCGGGGTGGCTTTTCGAATAGGCCACCAGTTCCGGCAGCGTCTTCATTGGCACCTGTTGGGTATTTACGGTGAAGACCAGCGGCACATCCGCAAGCTTGATGATCGGCGTGAAATCGGTTTCCGGATTGTATGAGGTGCTGACGCCGAGCACGGCGTTGATCGCAAGCGAGTCAAACACCATGCCGATGGTGTAGCCATCAGGCGCGGCGCTGGCGAGGACGGCGGTGCCGGTGACGGTCGATCCGCCGGGCCTGTTGTCGACGATAACCGGTTGGCCCAAGGCTTGTTCAAGCTGCGCGGCGATGACTCGGGCCACCAGATCGGTACCGCCGCCGGGCGGATAAGGCACGATCCAATGAATAGGCCGGTTCGGCCAGGATGCAGCGTGGGCGCCCTGGTCCGTCGCCGCCAAAAATACGAAACACAGTGCGAAAAGAACTCGCCAGATCTTCATCATTTCCACCCTCTCTTGTGCGCCTTGATCGGCTCAGTCTTTGTTTTCGTAGACTTCGGCTTCCGCTCGCTCATAGATTTCGCGCGCCAGCGGATTACGCATTTCCTCGGCAAGATGCCCGACCAGACCCACTGCGCGCGAGATCACGACGACGCCGCGACAGATCCGCCACGGAAAGCCCAGCTCGCAAAGCACCGCGCCAATGGCGCCGGTTGCGTTGATCGGCAGCGAGCGCTGCATGCGGCGCTCGGCCTCGGCGCAGATCGCCTCGAGCAGCGCGACATGGCGGCCGCGAAAGCCGTTGCGCTCGGCGATGGCGAACAGAACGGGCGTGCGCGGATCAATCGGCTTGTGCACCGGGTGGCCGATGCCGGGGATCACCGCCTTGCGCGCGACATGCGCCTCGACGATTTTCGCGGCGAGCGCATCCAGGCCGTCTTCGCCGGGATGATCCCGCAAGGCGTCCTGCAACATTTTCGCGGTCTGCTCCGAGCCGCCGGCGAACACGCTGCCGACCCCGCAGAGACCGGCCGCGACTGCCGCTTGCAATGCTTCAGGCGCCGCGAGGTTGACCAGCCGCGTCGCAATCGCCTGCGGCGTCATGCCGTGCTCGACCAGAGTGACCAACAGCGCGTTGAAAACCTCGGCCTCCTGCGCCGTCGGACGCCGGCCCATGATTTCCAGAAACGCCATGCCGCCGAGATCGATGTGCCCGATCAGATCGTTCGGCAGATCGTATCCGCGCACCACAATGCGCTCGGCCGTGCTCCAGCCCATTTCCGACCGCAACGGCTTGCGCGTTTTCATTCCATCACTCCATGAAAAATGATGTGATCCATCACCCGCAATCGCGACACTTACTCAAGAGACATGTCGCTCGCGGCCCTGCCAGTACGGCGCCCGCAAAGCTTTTTTGTCGATCTTGCCGTTGAACAGGCGCGGCAGAGTATCGACGAAATCGATGCTCTTCGGCTTTTTGTAGCTGGCGATCTTGGCACGCGTGTATTCGATCAGCTCCGCGTCGGTCGCGGAGCGGCCGGAGCGCATCTGTACGCAAGCTTTGACGGATTCGCCCCAGACCTCGTCCGGCACGGCAATGACGGCTACCTCCGCCACATCCGGATGGGTGCGCAGCGCTTCTTCCACTTCCCATGAATAGATGTTCTCGCCGCCGGAAATGATCATGTCCTTCTTGCGGTCGACGACATAGACGAAGTTTTCGGTATCAACGAAGCCGAGGTCGCCGGTATGGAACCAGCCGTCGCGAATGACTTCGGAGGTCATGACGTTCTTGTTCCAATAGCCGCGCATCATGGTCGGCGAGTGGAAGGCGATCTCCCCGATCTCGCCGGCGGCGCAGGCTTCCCCGTCGTCGCGCACGATCCCGACTTCGTTGCCGAGAAACGGCTGGCCGGCCGATGCGAGCCGACACCGCTCCACGTCCGACCCCTCGACCAGATGGAATTGCGGCTTGAGGATCGTGCCGCAGATACATTCGGTCATGCCATAGACTTGCGTAAAGATCGGCCCCATTCGATCAAGTGCGCGGCGCAACAGCGGGACCGGCATCGGCGCTGAAGCATAATGCACGCAACGCAGTGAAGTGAGGTCATAGGATCTGCTCTCGAGCACATCGAGCACGCGCTGGATCATCAGCGGCGCGAAATGCGCAGCTTCGACTTTTTCATGTTCGATGGTTTGAAGGATGTTTTCCGGATCAAACACAGCCTTGAGGACGACGGCGGCACCCATCAGGCTGAAAGCCATCTGCTCGATCTTGCCGCCGAGATGAAAGAGCGGCATCACGATCAGCGCCTTCTTGATGGATGCAATTCCGCCCTCGTGCGACAGCATGCGCGCCGCCTCGGCCATTGCGCCATGGCTGATCATGACGCCCTTGGCGCCGCCGGTCGTGCCGCTGGTATACATGAGATAGGCCATCTCATCCGCCGTAGGCGCCAGCGATGGCGGCTCGGCGCTCGCGGCATCGAGCAGATATTCGTAGCTCTCGTCATCCGCGGGAGCCGGGCCGATTGCGACTTTGATGCGAATACTTGTGACTTGCGCTGCCAGCGCCCGCGCCGTGGCGGCGAATTCCCCGGCATAGATCAACACGCTCGGCTGGCTGTCCTGACAAATGGCACCTAGCTCCGAATCCGAGAGCCGGCTGTTCAAATTGACCGCAACCAAGCCGCCGGTTTCGCAGGCGCCGAAGATCTCGACATATTCGTTGCAATTGCGCGCCAAGATGGCGACGCGCTGCTGCTTGCCGATCCCCTTGCCGCGCAAGGCGTTGGCAAGGCGAAACATCCGCGCGCCCTGCTCGGCGAAAGTGAATGTGCGGCCCTCATAGACCAGAGCAGGTCGATCCCGATACAGCATGCGCGCGCGCTGAATCAGGTCTCCGCAGGTGAGTGACATGAGAAGGCCCCCTCCATCGCGGCATTCTTTATCTTGATATCCAGCCGGTCGGCACCGCACCCGACGACAGCCTGAGCTCAATTTGTTCGGCAGCTTCGCGCAGCGGACCGAGGCAACGTCTGATCTCGGCCTGCTTGATGCCGTGCACGGAAATCCAGTTCACATTGACGACCGCGGCGACCGAACCGTCCTTGCCGCGGACTGGCACGGCAATGCCAACGATGCCGGTATTCAATTCGCCACGGTTGAGCGCATAGCCGGTCTTCCGCGCCGCGAGGACTTCACGGCGCAGCGCTGCTGTGCCGATCAAGGTCTCGGCAGTGTGGGCGCTGCGCGGCACCGATGCCAGGTAGGCATCGAGCTCTTTGTCGCGCAAGCCCGCCAGAAGCACCTTGCCCATCGAGCCCGCATAAGCCGGATGCCGCGCGCCAATCGAGATGAAAAATCCCGACATCTTCGGCGAGAATACCGAACCCAGGCACAGCGTCTCGTTCTTGTCGAGCACGGCGAAATGCGCGGCGGTGCCGGTTTCGTCGGATAGCCTTTTGAGAATCGGCTCAACGAAATCTTCAAGGCGCGCTGAGGAAATGAAACTATAGCCGAGTTCAAGAACACGCGGCATCGGATAGAACCAATCGCCGTCAGCGCCCAGATAGCCGAGCTCGCGCAGCGTCAACAAATAGCGCCGCGCCGCCGCGCGCGTGAGTCCGGTCTTCGCCGCGACGTCGCTGCAGCGCATCTTCGGCGAATGCCGATCAAAGGCGCGCGCCACCAAAAGCCCGCGCGCAAGCAACTCCGAAAACCAAGTGGCCTTGTCCGCCGCAACCTTTTCCGCGCTTTTGTCCAGCACCCACGCCTCCGCGGACCGCGTTGACAGTCCTAATGCCTTAGCTCATGATCATTTATAGCACAACTGTGCGATTATCGCCCATAACCGCAATCGCATCAAGTCGGAGGACGCCTTTGCCATGAAGCTCGACACGATCCTCGTCGATATCGCCGACGGCATCGCCACCGTGACGCTCAACCGTCCGCACAAGAAGAACGCGATGAATCCGGCCCTGCATCGCGACATGACGACTGTGCTCGACAAGCTGCGCTACGACGGCGAAGCGCGCGTGCTGCTGATCACCGGCGCGGGCGATGCGTTCTGCGGCGGCATGGATCTGAAGGAATTCTTCTCCGATCTCAAAGACGATCCGGCGGAATACGATCGCATCTATCGCATGGCAACCGAATGGCGCGGACGGACGCTGCGCTACTATCCAAAGCCGACGATCGCCGTGGTCAACGGCTATTGTTTCGGCGGCGCATTCTCGATCGTCGAAGGCTGCGATCTGGCGATAGCCGCCGAAGAGGCGACGTTCGGTTTGTCGGAGATCAATTTCAAACTGTTTCCCGGCGGTTCGGTCTCTAAGTCGCTCGCCAATCTGATGCGCCCCCGCGACGCACTCTGGTATGGCCTCACCGGCGAGCCCTTTAACGGGATCGTCGCGGCGCAAATCGGCTTCGTCAACAAGGCCGTACCGTTGGCCAAGCTCGCGGATGAAGCGCGCAAAGCCGCGCTTACGATCGCGCAGAAGGATCCCTGGGCGCTCAAGGCGACGAAGGACGGCTATCGTAACTCACTCGACATGGGCTGGGACGCAGCCATCGATTACGCCAGCGCCAAGGAAATGGAGCTCGTGCTCCGGCAGGGCGACGCGTTTCGAAAAGAAGGCATCGGCGACTTCCTTAAAGGTGCCTATCGGCCGGGTTTGGAGAGCCACAGCTCGTCCCGATAGGATCTGGCCAAGGGGGGCCAAAGTGCTGTTTAGCGAGCTTGTCGTCGGCAGTGAATTCATCGGCAGCGGGCGCACCTTGACCGAAGCCGATCTGTCGATTGCCTGTATGGTCAGCGGCGACTGGCACCCAATTCACGCGGACGAAAGCTATGCTCGACAGCGCGGCCTTCCCGGACGTCTGTTCCAAGGCTCATTCGGCATTCTCATCGCCACCGGAATGGCAACGGCGCTGCCGCATTTTAGCGACGAGATAATCGGTGCCACCGGCATTCGCGAATGGACCTATCGCGCGCCGCTCTTTGTCGGCGATACGGTGCATGTTCGATCGGTCATTCTGAACAAGCGAGTCACCTCGGACCGGAAGCGCGCCGTCATCGAGCGCACGCTATCGCTGATCAACCAGAAGGATGCGATCGTCCAAGAGGGCATCGCCGGCACGATGGTCCGGCTAAAGCCGACCTGACGACGTGGAAACAAGCGACCTCAAACAGGTGGCCGCCGACATAACAAATCGAGGGAGGATATTGTGAGAAGAGAACTTTTGTTTGTTTTTTTGGTCGTAGCGATATTCACGCCAACTCTGTCGCACGCACAGAACGCGGCGGAGAGCTATCCAAGCCGCCAGGTGCGTATCGTCGTCCCCTACCCGCCCGGCGGGCCGACCGATCTGATCGGACGGATTTTGGCGCAAAGGCTCGGCGAGAAACTCGGCAAATCGTTTTACGTCGAGAATATTTCCGGCGCGAGCGGCGCCGTTGGCGCCGGGCAAGTTGCGCAGGCGACGCCTGACGGAACGACCTTGATGGTCACCACCAACGACTTCGCCGTAGCCTCGGTGACCAATTCAAGCTTGCCTTACGATCCGATAAAGAACTTCTCGCCAATCACGATCGTTGCCGCCTCGCCCCAGGTGGTCGCCGCCAATCCTTCGTTTCCGGCCAAGACGATGAAGGAGCTAATCGACGTAATCAGCGCCGCGCCGGACAAATATAGCTACGCCTCACTCAACATCGGCTTCGGCCAGCTCTCCGCCGAACGCCTGTTCAAGCTCGGGCTCAAGCTCGATAAGCTGGTCCGGGTGCCGTTCAATGGCGCCGCTCCTGCCGTCAATTCGACGCTCGCCGGTGATACCCAAGTCATATTTCTCGGCTTGCCCCCCGTTGCGCCGCATCTGCAATCCGACAAGCTGCGCGCCATTGCTGTGACGAGCCAGACGCGCTCAGACCAATTCCCCAACGTACCGACCTTGACGCAGTCGGGCGTGCCCAACCAGGAATCCGAATTGCAGATTGGGCTCGTGGCACCAGCGGGGACGCCCGCGCCCATCGTCGCAAAGCTGCAGCACGAGATCGGCGAGATCGTCAAATTGCCCGACGTGAAATCAACACTCGAGACCGTCAGCTTCCACGCGGTGGCAAGTTCGCCCTCGGAGTACGCTCAGCAGATCAAGGATGACATTGCGGTGTGGGGCAAAGTCATGAAAGACGCCAACATCCCGGTGAATTGACCGCCGTTTGTCGGGGGTATGGTCGGGTTACTTCCGATAAGTCCGCTTACCGGAAGTAATTAAAAAGCATGCCGCGGGCCGCCAAAACTTAGCCGCGCGCAGCTGGAGCCGCCCACGCCCGCTCTGCTCTGTCCTTAGCCCTGAAGGCGGCAATTTCCGTCTGATAGCTTTCCGTCAGGTCGATATCATCCCAGCCGTTGAGAAGACGCATGCGACGAACTGGATCGATCATGAAGCGATACGTCCGGTTGCCACAGACGATGCTCTGCTGAGCCAGATCGATGGTGACCTGCAAGGTCGGCGTCTCCATCAATGACGCGATCATCTCGGCTGCTTCGTCATCGGTCACCGCAGCGGTGAGCAAACCGTTCTGGACGGCGTTACCGGCGAAAATGTCGCCGAACGACGGCGCAATCACGCAGCGGATGCCGTAATCGTAAAGTGCATAGACCGCGGCCTCCCGCGAGGAGCCGCAGCCGAAATTGCGCGCGGCGACCACGATCTTGGCATCGCGCCACGCTGGTTTGTTAAGCGGAAAGTCCGGATTCTCGTCGCCGGCAACGCGAAAGCGGAGGTCGTGAAACAAAACCTTGCCGAGCCCCATCGCGCGCGTCCATTTCAGATAACGCGCCGGAAGGATCTGATCGGTATTCACATTGCTTTGATTGATCGGGCATGCCGGCCCTGTGAGAGTCGTTAATTTTTCCATGAAAACTTACTCTGTCCGGCTGCCGAGAAACTCACGCACATCGGCGAGATGGCCGGCGACAGCGGCAGCCGCCACCATGGCCGGCGACATTAGGTGTGTCCGCGCGCCGGGACCCTGGCGGCCGCGAAAATTGCGATTAGTGGTCGAGGCGCAGCGCTCGCCCGGTGCGACCAGATCGCCGTTGATGCCCACGCACATCGAGCAACCCAACTCGCCCCATTCGAGACCGGCATCGCGAAAGATGCGATCGAGACCCTCGTCTTCGGCTTGCCGCTTGACCAGCGACGAGCCCGCCGAAACCAGGCCCGGGACTTTGCTGCTGCGACCGGACAGCACCGCCGCGGCGGCGCGCAGATCTTCGATCCGAGCATTGGTGCAGGAGCCGATAAAGACACGATCGACATTTATATCGGTCAGCTTCTTGCCGGGCGCGATGCCCATATAGTCGAGCGCATCGCGCAGGTATTTGGCGCGTTCGGCATTGGTCTCGCGGGCCGGATCGGGCGCGCTGGCATCGATCGGCAGCGAGTCCTGCGGGCTCGTGCCCCAGGTCACGATCGGCGCAACATGCGCGCCGTCGAGACTGACCTCGCGATCGAATGCGGCGTCTCCATCGCTTGCAAGCTTGGACCAAACTTCAGTCGCGTGATCGAATTGCGCACCTGACGGGGCATACGGCCGGTCTTTCAGATAAGCGAAGGTCACGGCATCGGGCGCGACCAGGCCGCAGCGTGCGCCGGCTTCGATCGACATGTTGCAAAGAGTGAGCCGTCCTTCCATCGACAGCGCGCGGATCGCTGAACCGGCAAATTCGACGGCGCATCCCGTCGCGCCATCGGCGCCGATACGGCCGATGATCGCAAGCACGATGTCCTTGGCGGTGATTCCTGGCGCTGTCGTGCCATTCACAATGATACGCATGCGTTGCGGCTTCTTTTGCCAAATCGTCTGCGTCATCAGCACGTGCGCGACTTCGGAAGCGCCGATGCCGAAGGCATAAGCGCCGAGCGCCCCATGGGTCGACGTGTGGCTATCGCCGCAGACGATCAGCAATCCGGGCAAGGTCAGGCCCTGCTCCGGCCCGACAACATGCACGATGCCTTGGCGTGGATCGTCAAGGCCGAACAGCCTGATGCCGTGCTCTTTGGTGTTGTCCTCGACCTGACGCACCATGCGCGCGATCTCGGGATTGGCGATGTCGCGACGCGAACCGCGCGTCGGTACGTAATGGTCGGCCACGCCGAAGGTCAGCCCCGGTTCGGCCACCTTGGCGCTGCGTTCGCCAAGCTTGGCGAAGGCGTGAAACGAGCCTTCATGGACATAGTGGCGATCCACCCACAGCAGCGACTCGCCGTCGTCGCGCCGCACGATCTCATGGGCGTTCCATAACTTATCGACGATGGTTTGCGGCTGGCTCATGGCGGTCCGAAATCGCGCGCTTATGGCGCGGTTACGATAGTATAGCTACCGCTGCGGACCAATGTTAGGCTCGCTCGATTGGCCGGAGGGGCACATGTCTCGTCAATTTTTGCATCTGAGCCGCCGCACATTCTTACGCTCGACCGCGGCTGGCGCGACCGCCTCGGCTGCGCTGCTACAGGTGCCGGCCGTGTTGCGCGCGCAGGGCGCCGCGGTGAAAATCGGCGTGTTGCATCCAGTCTCGGGCGCGCTCTCCTATTCCGGGCAGCAAGGCCGGCTCGGCGCCACCATGGCGATAGACGACATCAATGCGGCCGGCGGCATCAAGGCGCTGGGCGGCGCCAAGATCGATCCCATGCTGGGCGACGCGCAGTCGACGCCGGACGGCGGCAATGCCGAGGTCGAGAAGATGAACTCGGCCGGGGTGTCGGCCGTGGTCGGCGGCTATGCCAGCGCGATCTGCCTGGCTGCGAGCCAGACCGCGGCGCGCTACGACCTGCCCTATGTAGTGGATGTCGGCGTCGTCGACAGCATCGTCACCCGCGGGTTGAAGAACACGTTCCGCTTCGGGCCCGGCTTCGGCGTCATCGCCAAGACCGCACTCGACAGTCTGGTGACGATCAATGACCAGGCTGGCAAGCCGGCCAAGACCGTGATGATCGTGCACGAGGATTCCGCCTTTGGCGCAGGCCTTGCCAAGCTCCTCAATGCGCAGTTGCCGGACCGCGGCTTCCAGGTATTGGAAACGATCCCGCATCCGACGCCGACCCGCGAATTCGAAAGCGTCGTGCTCAAAATCAAGGTGCAGAACCCTGATCTCGTCATCCCGGCGAACTACTATAATGAATATGTCCTGCTCGCGCGCACCATGCAGCAGCAGCGCGTGCGGCCGAAAGGCATCTATTCGGTGCTTGGCGGCGCCGCCTCATCCTACAAATTCGTCAAGGAATTTCCCGAAGCCGCGCAATACATCATGGACTGCAATCACTGGTTCGATCCTAAGAACCCCAAGGCGCTGGCACTAAAAAAACGGGTCGAGGACAAGGGGCAGTTCTACACCTACGAAGTCTATATGAACTATTCCTGCATGCTCCTCCTCGCCGACGCGCTCGAGCGCGCTGCCAGCACGGATCGCGCGAAGATCGCCGATGCATTGGCGAACTCGACCTTCAGCGGGCATTTGATGCCCTATGGACCGACCAAGTTCGTCAACGGCCAGAACGAGGGCGCGGCGCCGGTCAATACGCAGGTGCAGGGCAACGACATCCAGGTAATCCTGCCGCCGCAGTTTGCCTCGGCGAAGCCGGTCTTCCCGATGCCGCCGGCCTAAATCCACCGGCTTGGAGTGCCAAACGCCGCCATGCTGTCGCCGGTCATTCTGGTGCCCGCCGTGCTCAACGGCTTGATGACCGGAGCCGTCTATGCGCTGGTGGCGCTCGGCCTCACGCTGGTCTACGGCGTCTTGCACATCATCAATTTCGCGCATGGCGCGCTCTTGACCGCGGCGATGTTCGCCGCGTTTTTCGCCTATGCGTTGCTCGGGCTTGATCCCTATCTGGCGGTGTTTCTGCTGGCGCCGCTGTTTTTCGCCGCCGGCTATGCGCTGCAGCGCTTTGTCATCGGGCCGGCGGCGCATGGCGAGGACCGCAACTTTCTCCTGGTCACGCTCGGGCTTGCGATCGTGATCGAGAATGCGCTCCTCTATTTCTTCCGCGCCGATACCCGCACCATTAACTTGCCCTATGCCTTCAACGTGATTGAGGTCGGCTCCGCCTTCATCGCGGTGCCCCGCCTCGTCGCGCTCGGCGCCGTTGTTGCCGTTGCGCTCGTGCTGTGGGTCATCATGCACTGGACCGATACTGGGAAAGCCATCCGCGCCGTAGCCAAGGAGAGACTCGGTGCCGAGCTCTGCGGCATCGATGTCGCCCATATCTATGCCGTCACGTTCGGGCTGGGCACAGCTTGCGTCGCCGTCGCCGCCTGTCTCCTGATCCCAACCTATTATGTCAATCCGACCGCCGGTGAGGCCTTCGTGCTGATCGCATTCACCATCGTGGTGCTCGGCGGCATGGGCTCGATCGCCGGCGCGCTGATCGGCGGCCTATGCGTTGGCGTCGTTGAGAGCCTGTCCAGCGTGTTTCTCGGCCAGTCTTTGGGCCAGATCGGCATATTCGTCTTGTTCATCATTATGCTGCTCATCAGGCCGAGCGGCCTATTCGGCGCGAGCGCGTGAAGACATATCTGCCGATCGCTGTTGCCGTGGCGATGCTCGCCGCCGTGCCACTGTTCACGTCATCGAATGTCGTGCTGAATTTCCTGGTAGCGGCCTTGCTGATCGCGCTCGCCGGCCAGGGCTGGAATTTGCTGGGCGGCTATGGCGGACAATATTCTTTCGGCCATGCGGCGTTTTTCGGCACCGCGGCCTATGCCACCGCCATCCTGCAGGTGCGCTACGGCGTCAATGCCTGGCTCGGCTTTGCCGCAGGCATCGTCGCCGGCGCTATCGTAGGCGCGGCCATCGGCGCGCTTGCGTTTCGCTCCGGACTGAAGGGCTCGTATTTCTCGCTGGTCACGCTTGCCTTCGCCGAGGTGCTGCGCATCGTCGCAAGCGTTGCCCCGATCACTGGGGCTGGCGTCGGCACGCTGATCCCGCTCGATCTGCATGCGCAGGCCTTTCAGTTTCAGAGCCGCGTGCCGTTCTATTTCATCGCACTGGCGCTCGTCGCGCTGTCTCTGATCGTGGTACGCGCCGTCGAGAACAGCCGGTTCGGCGCTTATCTTGTCGCCGTGCGCGAGAACGAGGATGCGGCGAGCGCACTCGGCGTCAACGCATTTGCGGTCAAGCTCGGCGCGATCACTTTGTCGGCTGCAATCACGGCGGCAGCCGGGTGCTTCTATGCACAATATTTCCTCTTCATAGACGCCGGGATCGCCTATGGCCCTTGGATCTCGATCGATGCCCTGCTCGCGCCCATTGTCGGTGGCGTCGGGACGGTGTTCGGGCCGCTCCTCGGCGCGCTCGTGATCAAGACGCTCGGCGAGACGACCAAGCTGATCGCTGGGGACGCCCCGGGACTCGATCTCGTGATCTACGGCCTGCTCCTGGTCGGCGTCGTCGGACTGGCGCCGCGCGGCATCGCCGGGCTGTTGGCCGCAACTCTTCGGTGGTGCAGACGAAGTGCCGCCAAGCTAGGGCACAGCAATGGCTGAGGCGCTCCTCAACGTCGAAAATGTCTCGAAACGCTTCGGCGGCTTGCTTGCGGTCGACGGTGCATCGTTGTGTGTCGCCGCAGGCCAGATCACGGCATTGATCGGGCCGAACGGCGCCGGCAAGACCACGCTGTTCTCGATCATCTCCGGTTTTCAGAAGGCAGATGGCGGACGCATTGTCTACGACGGCGGCGATATTGCCGGAGAACCGTCCTACCGACTGGCGCGCCGCGGCATCGCGCGAACATTTCAGATCGTCCAGCCGTTTGCCGGCCTTACCGTGCGAGAGAACATTGCGATCGGTGCGCATGCGTCGCATCGCGGCCGCAACGAAGCGCTCGCCGCCGCCGGCGAGATCGCGCGATCGGTCGGGCTTGCCGCGCAACTCGACGCCCCAGCGGCGACCCTGACGGTGGCAGGACGCAAGCGGCTCGAGCTTGCACGTGCACTCGCGATCGCACCACGCCTGCTCCTGCTCGATGAGGTGCTGGCCGGACTGAACCCCTCGGAAATCCGCGACATGATCCCGGTGATCCGCGCCATCGCCGAACGCGGCATCACGGTGCTGATGACGGAGCATGTGATGCAGGCGGTCATGAGTTTTGCGGTACACATTTTTGTGCTCGCCGAGGGCCGGGTCATCGCGCAAGGTTCGCCGCAACAAGTCGCCGCCGATCCGCGGGTCGTCGAGGCCTATCTCGGCCACGGCGCGGCGAAACGAATGACGGCAGGAGTCGCGCATGGCTGAGCCACACGTCGCTGAGCTGGCCTCCGAGCCGCTTCTCGCCGTGAACGGCGTGCATGCGGGTTACCGCGGTACCGAAATCCTGCGCGGAGTTGATTTGACCGTGCATGCCGGTGAGATCGTCACCGTGCTCGGAGCGAACGGCACCGGAAAGTCGACATTGAGCATGACGATTTCCGGCGTCGTCAGGCCGTGGCAAGGCACGATTCGTTTCAAGGGCGCGGCCATCGAGCGCGAGCGGCCAGCACATATCGTGGCGCAAGGCCTTATTCAGGTCCCTGAAGGTCGCCGCATCTTCCCGAACATGACCGTGCGGGAGAATTTGGATCTCGGAACTTATCGACGCGCCCGCAGCCGGCGTGCCACCAATCGCGACCGAGTTTTTTCTATTTTTCCGCGACTTGCCGAGCGGCAAGCGCAGCGCGCCGGCACGCTGTCCGGCGGCGAGCAGCAAATGCTTGCCATCGGCCGCGGCCTCATGGCGGAGCCTGAACTGTTGCTGTTGGACGAACCGTCGCTTGGCCTGTCGCCTCTCCTCGTCGAAGAATTGTTTGTGCTGATCAAGGCCATCCATGCCCACGGCGTCGCGCTTTTGCTGATCGAGCAGAACGTGGTGCAAAGCCTGGAAGTGGCGCAGCGCGCCTATATCCTCGACAATGGGTGCTTCGTACTCGATGGCCCCTCGACTGACATTGAAAAGGATCCCGCGCTCAGGCGCGCTTATCTGGGATTGTGAAGATGGCTGAGCCCGAAACCCTCCACTTGCGGCTTGCTCGCAAGCCAATCGTCATCGCGCCCGGAATTTATGATGCCTTCACGGCGCTGGTGGCGCAGCAGGCAGGGTTCTCAACGCTTTATGTATCCGGTGCCGCGATTGCTTATACACGGCTCGGCCGACCCGATATCGGCCTCGTCAGCATGACGGAAATCGCCGAAACCGTGGCGTTGATCCGCGACCGTGTTGCCGCGCAGCTGATCGTCGACGCCGATACCGGCTACGGCAACGCCCTCAATGTCAGGCGCACCGTCCGGGAATTCGAGCGCGCCGGGGCCAATGGCATCCAGATCGAAGATCAGGAGTTTCCCAAACGCTGCGGGCACCTCGACAACAAGGCGGTGATCCCAGCCGACGAGATGTGCGGCAAGATCCGCGCGGCACTCGACGCGCGGCGTGAACGCGGCACGCTCATTATCGCTCGTACAGACGCCATCGCGGTCGAAGGTTTCGAACGCGCGATCGAGCGCGCCGACATGTATCGCGAGGCCGGAGCGGACATGTTGTTTGTCGAGGCGCCGAGAACACACGATGATCTCGGCCGAGTGACCGCGGCCTTGGGCGGCAAAACCTCTGGCGGCAAGGTGGTGCCGCTGATGGCCAATATGGTCGAAGGCGGCAAGACGCCGCTATTGCCGGCCAAGGAGCTTGAAGCCATGGGCTTTGCGCTGGTCATTTTTCCGGGCGGTATCGTTCGCGCCTTCGGCCGGCTGGCGAGCGACTACTACGCCTCGCTTGCAGCCCACGGCACGTCCGAACCGTTTCGTGACCGAATGCTCGATTTCAACGGCCTCAACGATCTGATCGGCACGCCGGAAATGCTCGCTTTAGGCAAGCGTTATGAACCTTGACCATAATCACTAAGAAGTAAGGAAAACTGTATGTCGAAACAGTTCGATCTCGTCATCAAGAACGCGCGCGTGGTGCGCCCGAAGAAAACATCGGTCGATTGTCTCGACATCGCCATCAAGGACGGCAAGATCAGCCGGCTCGCTCCGGACATCCAGGCAGACCAGGCCGAACAGATTTTCGACGGCAGGAACCAGCTCGCTTTTCCGGGCTGTGTCGACGCGCATATGCATATCGGCATCTATTCGCCGCTCGCCGAAGACGCAGTGACGGAAAGCAAGGCCGCGGCGATGGGCGGCGTGACCTCAAGCCTCAACTACATCCGCACCGGTCATTATTATCTCAATCGCGGCGGGCCGTATCGCGACTTCATGCCGGAAGTCTTCAAGCAATCGGATGGGCGCTTCTGGGTCGATTACGGCTACCACGTGGCGCCGATCGAGGCGGCGCATATCGACGAGATGGAGGACCTCGCCCGCGACCACGGCGTGACCTCGTTCAAGATCTTTATGTTCTATGGCGGCTACGGGCTGCACGGGGCTTCCTCGAAGCAGAACGAATTCCTGATGATCGGCCCGGACGAGCGCTACGACATCGCGCATTTCGAATTCATCATGCGCTCGGCCCAGCGTCTGATGGAAAAATATCCGGAGCTGGCCCCGTATGTCAGCGTCAGCCTGCATTGTGAGCTCGCCGACATCCTCAACGCCTACACCAAGATCGTCGAACGCGAGGGCAAACTCACTGGGCTTGCCGCCTATAGCGCCGCGCGCCCGCCGCACTCCGAGGGCCTCGCCATCTGGATCGCGTCATATCTCGCCAACGAGACCAATTGCCTGAACATCAATCTCTTGCACTTGAGTTCCCGCAAAGCGATCGACGCGGCTTGGACTATGCAGCAGGTGTTTCCGCATGTCGCCTTCCGACGCGAAGTCACGGTCGGGCACCTGCTTCTGGACACGAGCTGCGACTGCGCCGTCCATGCCAAGGTCAATCCGCCGATCCGGCCGCGCGAGGATGTCGAAGCGCTCTGGCAGGCCGTGCTTGATCGCAAGGTCGATTGGATCGTCAGCGATCACGCCTGCTGCTCGGCGGAGCAGAAATGGTCGAAGGACGACCCGACCAATATCTGGCTCGCCAAGTCAGGCTTCGGGGGCACCGAATATCTGCTTTCCGGCGTCATCAGTGAAGGCAGCAAGCGCGGCATGTCCTACAACCACATGGCGGAATTGCTGAGCTTCAATCCCGCGCAGCGCTTCGGCCTCAACGGCAAGGGCGACATCGCGCCCGGCTTTGACGCCGACATCGTCTTTGTCGACCCGCATTCAAGCTTTGTCGTGCGCGCCGGCGAATCGGAGTCGCACCAGGGCTACACGCCGTTCGAGGGCGTTGAATTGACCGGCCGCGTCAAGAGCACCTTTCTCCGAGGATCGTTGGTTTATGATAATGGGACGATAGTGGGCCGTCCGAGAGGCGAATATCTGCGTCGGCCGCAGATGCAAAAATAGGTGTCCTGAGCTCTGTCAGGTAACATCCGATAATGCCGCTTATCGGATGTAATTTTGTCGACCGGCCAATGGGCGAATTTGTGCGATGCCAATGATCTAGGCCCCACATTGACCCTGATTTCGCTTGTCTATGCCCTGCGAAAATATTGAAATGAGCGTCGACGAGGAAGGTACATATCATTGCCCGTTCAAAACGGATCTTTTCGCAATCGCTGCGAGATGCACAACGCCAATGCGCTGAAGATCGGTTTCTTCGGGGCAAATTGCTCGTCGGCACGCACCGCGACGCTGGTGCCGGAGCGCTGGCTCGCAAGTTGGCCGGATTGCTTGAACCTTGCACGCCTGGCCGATGACGCTGGCATTGATTTTCTATTGCCGATCGGACGCTGGAAGGGCTATGGCGGCAGCAGCGACTTCCACGGCACGACACTCGAGACCGTGACCTGGGCTTGTGGCCTGCTCGCAGCCACGCAACGGATCACCGTCTTCGGGACTGTGCATGCGCCACTTTTTCACCCGCTTATCGCCGCCAAGGAATTTGTCACTGCCGACCACATCGGGGCAGGCCGCTTCGGGCTCAACATCGTTGCCGGCTGGAACGAAGATGAATTCGCGATGTTCGGGGTGCAGCAGCGAGAGCATTCGGACCGTTACGAATTTGCTCAAGAGTGGATCGATGTGGTCAAACGGGCCTGGTCGGAGGATGAATTCGATTTCGACGGCAAATTTTTCAAGCTTGCCGGGGTGCATGCCAAGCCCAAGCCATTTGGCGATGCCCGGCCGGTGATCATGAACGCCGGAAGGTCCGGCGCCGGCCAAACCTTCGCATTGCGCAATTGCGACGCTTTCTTCACATCGACCGGGGCGCTGCGACTTGCACTCGCAGGTACCGCAGACGACGCAATAGATGTGACTGCATTCGATCGGATTGTGCGGCAAGTCCGCGCCATCAAGGACGAGGCGCGCGAATTCGGCCGGGAAATCGAGGTTTATACTCAGGGACAGGTGATCTGTCGGCCCACGCAAAAGGAGGCTGAGGATTACCACCACCACGCCAATATCGAAAGCGCGGACTGGCCCGCGATCGAGCAAATGCTCGCGCTCAAAAATATCACGCGGCAAAACACTCCTGCGGGCGAATACTCTGCCAAACGCTCGTTGCAAGCGGAGAGCGGGATCGGCGGCTATCCCTTCGTTGGAACGCCAGACCGGGTCGCCGAGGAGTTCGCCGCCATCAGCCGTGCCGGCGTGCGCGGGATCGCGATCTCCTTCGTGAACTACCTCAAAGAGGCGCCGTATTTCTGCGCCGAGGTCCTGCCCCGCTTGGCTCGGATGGGCCTTAGAGCGAATTAGAAGCGCGTATTCAGTTCTATTCTGCTTTGGCTCCGGATGCGCGGATCACCTGACCCCAACGTTCACGCTCCTGGTGAAGAAAGACCGCCATCTCCGCGGGCGTGTCGCCGACGGCGTTGGCGCTCATCTCGACGAACCGCTTGGCCACATCCGGATCATGGGTCGCTTCCGAAACGGCAGACGAGAGTTTGCCAACAATCTCTGGCGGCGTTCCCGGTGGTGCGACCATCCCGAACCAGGTTGACGCCTGGAATCCGGGCAGCACTTCGGCCATCGCGGGTACATCGGGCAGGAACTGGTTGCGACTTTCGCTACCCACGGCGAGTGCACGGAGCTTCCCCGCTTTGATTTGGCCGATCACAGAGCTGAGCTCGATGAACATCATCTGGACTTGACCACCGAGGAGATCAGTGAGCGCGGGCGTACTGCCTTTGTACGGGACGTGAACGATGTCGATCCCCGCCATCGATCTGAATAGCTCGCCGGCGAGGTGGCCCGTCGTGCCATAGCCCTGCGACGCATAATTCAGTTGGTTCGGATGCGTCTTTGCGAAAGCGATCAACTGCTGGACGTCAGACACTGCCAGATTTGGATTGACGGCAAGCACAAGTGGCACGATAGCCACGAGCGAGATTGGAACAAACCCGTCCGGATCATAAGAGAGATTTGTGTAAAGAGCCTTATTCACGGCAAGGGGCGCTGGATAGGAGAAAAGCACAGTGTAGCCGTCGGACGCAGATTTAATTGCCTCTTCGGCTCCGATATTGCCTGCGGCGCCGGCGCGGTCGTCGACGATCACTGGCTGGGTCCATTTCTCCTGAAGCTTTGAGGCAATAATGCGCGCCAAGGTATCTGTCGTGGCACCTCCGGGCGACGGCACGATGATCCTGATCGGCCTGGCCGGATATGTCTGCGCCTGACCACAAACGGGAATGCCAAATACAATCGCGGCCGTCATCAAAAAACGTGCGATCGTCGTCACCGGCGCTCTCCCCCGTCTTTTTGCGCGTGTCGGACTGGTTCTCACCGTCCAAGA
Source organism: uncultured Alphaproteobacteria bacterium (assembly GCA_963746715.1). Classification (GTDB taxonomy): domain Bacteria; phylum Pseudomonadota; class Alphaproteobacteria; order Rhizobiales; family Xanthobacteraceae; genus BOG-931. The sequence continues at coordinate 197,170 of CAVVCW010000030.1, forward strand.
GGCATCAATGTTATCGTCGGCTGAAGGATTGTCTACGCTCGGGAAGACAGCGAACGCCGCTCGAACCTAGCCGCACCCAGGCAGTGCGGCGCCATTATCGACATCGAGCAAATGAGGCAAATTACTTCCGATAACCGCTCTTATCGCAACTAGGCCCCATCGATCATCACCGACTCTGACGGGTCTCGACGATGGGAATCCCGACAGATGTGGCCATCGTACCGCCTGCAGGGACACATCGCGCAATCGTCGGGCTCGCCCAGGTCGCTTCCAAACCGAGTCAAGCTTAAGTCAACGGTTGTCTCAACTTAGTGCCGATAGGTCTTGATCTGGAGGTCCTTGCGTTGCGCTGGCGTTAAATGAACGGCCCGGCAGCAATTCCAGTAGCAAAAAGGTTTTTTAGAAATTGCGAAAACAAGAAAACCATTATATCTCAGCGTGATGGAAGGGTGGCCGAGTGGTTTAAGGCACCGGTCTTGAAAACCGGCGGGCGCGCAAGCGTCCCGTGAGTTCGAATCTCACCCCTTCCGCCATCGCACTGTTCGCATTTGTTCGCTTTTGTTCAGTAAGCCACTTTAAAATAACGTTTCTTGCGCTAAACTCTGATTGTCGCCGTTCGCTCCGGTTCGCCTCAAACCCACGAAATTTAGTGGGTAGGGAGTAAGGTTGGAGTATGGCGGACACTTGGTCGAGTTTAGCGGAGAAGGCGCATGGGGCTGATCGGCAAGCTCAACGCAGTGAAGGTGGCGCGCGAAAAACGGCAGGGCCTCTATAGCGACGGCGGCGGCTTGTTTCTTCAGGTCGGCAAGCCCGGGACGAAGTCTTGGATCTTCCGTTACTGGGTGCCTGAACGCGATCCATCGAGCGGCGATCTCGTCACCGACGCGACGACCGGCAAACGCCGCGGCCGCGTGCGCGAGATGGGATTGGGCTCCTGCATCACCGTCTCCTTGCAGGACGCGCGCGAGCGGGCGCTCGAGTGCCGCAAATTGCGCGAGAAGGAAATCGATCCGATTGCAGCACGCGAAGCATCGCGACGCGAGGCAGCTCTGCAGCGCGCAAAATCGCTGACGTTCAAGGATGCTGCAGCTGCCTACATGGCTACGCACCGCGTCGCCTGGAAAAACGATAAGCACGCCGCGCAGTGGCCCGCGACCCTGAAGAACTACGCCTACCCCATCATTGGCGACCTGTCGCTGCAGCTGATCGATATAACGTTGGTCATGAAAGTGATCGAGCCGATCTGGTCGGAAAAACCCGAAACCGCCAACCGGCTGCGTGGCCGTATCGAAACCGTGCTCGATTGGGCGACCGTCCGCGGCTACCGCCAAGGCGAAAATCCTGCGCGCTGGCGCGGCCACCTCGACAAGCTCCTTCCGGCGCGCTCGAAAGTGCGCAAGACGCGGCACCACAGCGCCCTACCCTATTCCGAGCTGCCGGAATTCATGGCCAAGCTGCGCCAACAAGATGGAATTGCCGCGCGAGCACTGGAATTCACGATTTTGACCGCGGCCCGCACGAGTGAGACGATCGGCGCCAAGCGCAGCGAAATCGATACAAAGAACAAGATCTGGATCGTGCCGGACGACCGCATGAAGGCCGGCAAGGAGCATCGCGTTCCGCTGTCAGATCGCGCGATCGAAATACTTGAGAGCGTCAGCGACGACGCCGGCGATCGGGAGAGTTTTGTTTTTCCCGGCAGAGGGTTTGGCGAACCGCTCAGCAATATGGCCATGCTAAAGCTTTTGCAGCGCATGGGACGAGACGATCTGACCGTGCACGGTTTCCGCTCGACATTCCGCGACTGGGCTGCCGAGAAGACGAGCTTTCCCAACGAGGTCATCGAGATGGCGCTCGCACATGCCATCGAAGATAAGACGGAAGCAGCTTACAGACGCGGCGACCTGTTCGAGAAACGACATCGACTGGCCGGAGACTGGGAAAAATATTGCTCGCGTGGAACCGCCGGAGGTACGGTGGTTTCTTTGCGGTCTATTTGACCCGATTTTGCCCTTTCACGGCGGTAACACGGGTTCGAGTCCCGTAGGGCGCGCCGATGATTACAATGGGTTAGCTGCTCTACGCGCCGGCATATCCAACAGATGTCCAATAAACGGGAGTGGACAGCTATGGGCATTCGCAAGTGGTAAGGTGAACCACGGTCATGGCTACGCCTCCTCGGCCGCTCGGCCAGCGTTTCTCGCACGTCTATATTGAGCGTGGGCCGCCCCTTGAGGACAGTCCGCGAGTGCGCCGACGCATCGCGGCGATGATCGCCAACAATCCTGACCTAACCGAACTGTCCCCATTGTTGCCGCGCGAACTTGGGGTCGACGTGGTTTGGGCCGGCTACGGGACAAATTGGCCAGATACTCTTGCCCGCCTCGCCGTCCGTGATTTTCTCGATCTGATAACCCTGGCCTTTCGCTTGCTTTTACAAAAAAGACAAACAGGCCTGAGAGACGCGCGCGCTCCCGAACGCTGGGTCGCCGAAGTTCGCCGTGTCTTCAATGAACAGAACTTTGCCTACAGCCCGCGCGAGCCCGACGTTCCTGCCGCCGGCAAATTGCCTTTGATCGAAGGCTGCCGTTCTCTGGATCGTGCTGACGGCGTCTGGCGGTAGCCTTCCCGCCCGCGTTCAGGCTCCTCCCTGCGCTCATCGCGTCCACGCCGGTGGTCCTGAACAAATGTGAACAAGAAGTGGTCGATTTGCGGAGCCTTACCATCTGGATAAAGCACCCAGTCCTCGCGCCTAAGCTCAAAATACACTTCGGGGTCATAGAGCTCGTTACTGAACATTTCGGCCGAGTATGGTGACGCTTCACCGACGTCGTTGGCAAGTTTTGTTGCGGCGCGGCCACGCTCGCTCCCAGGTCTATTTGGCCGCACTCTGCCCGGCACCGCCCACCACAATTCGGCAACGTGGAATGCGCATCGGCAGCGTTTGCCTTAGCGTCTCATGGAAATTTCGGACATGTCCAAAAAGTCCTTTGTTTTTGTGAGGCCCAGCGATCGAAAATCTCCCCCGCCACGCCGCAGCGATTCCCGCTAGCGCCACCGGCTGGAGAGGTCATTGGAAAATCCCAAATCCAAGATTGACGGTGAAAGACAGCTGGTCGATCCGAGGGCCTTCGGCCTGATCAAAGTCGCTTATACCGTAAAGGCGACGCTCGAGCTTCTCAGTATCGGCCGGACGTCGTTATATGCAGCCGTCAAACAGGGTGAGCTTCATCCGGTCAAGTTCGGCAGAAAGACACTCTTCTACGCCGCGGATCTGGCCGCCTTCCTCGAAAAGCTGCGCAAGACCCCGGTGGATTCATCGGCCGGAGAGCGCGGGGGCCGTCGGTGAAGCCGGAGGAGCCCCCTCCTTCCCCGGTCCCGTCGGCGGGGTATCTCGGGTTGACTGAACGCTCGATTGATGTGGATTGGAAATCTGTGCGCGAACACGGGCCATCTGTAATCGTGCCGCCCTTCAGTCCAGCCTGGCGATCGGGGTTACGGTCAGGGGATTTCATCAAGTCGATCAACGGACACAGCTACGACGATTTTCACGCGTCAATACCGATCGTCGGCACGCGGTTCGAGATCGTCGCGTGGCGCCCCGGCTTTGGCGAATTCACGGCAAGAGGAGAACTTCGTCAGGCTCCAAAACTCCGGTCTCCTTCATCCCAGACTCGTCTCCCTACCACACCCTGTGGTCGACCCGTAGCGAAGAAGGAACGTCCGGTTTTTCACGGTTATATTTCCAAGCACCGTAATCTAACTGCGCGCGACACGCGGCTATTGAGCCGCCTTCTAGATTACGATGGTCCTAACGGCATCTTTCCAAGACGAGGAAGACTTGCACACGAACTTCAATGCAGCCTCAGCACCCTAGATCGGTCAATACGGCGAAGCTGCCAGCAGGGCGTTCTGCGCGTGGAAAGCGGCAAATCGCGCCACACATCCAACAGGTATGTTGTCACTTGGCCTGAAGACCATTCGCGGTCGGCGGCGAACAACGACACACGCCAACAATAATTCAACATCAATCCTGATATTAAATCTGCGCCTCTGCTCAGGCCGCGGTCTATTCTTGAAATGCATAATGGCAGACTTCGTCTCTGCCTACGACCAACGACCTAAAGCTATCGCAGTCAATGCTCGTGCACTGATGCACGTCTGACGTACTCACTGTATCACCAACGACGCAGTGCGTGCTTCACCCACGAAGCACAGAATCCTTCTTAAATAATCCAACTTAATTTAATCCTTGTCACATGCTTGCAAACGATGACCCGGACCATTTGAAGTTGTTGTCCGATGAAGGGTCGAAGATATTCACGTTCCTAAGACACGCCGATGCCACGTTGATGAATGAAAGTGATTCCTAGTGATTCGATTTCGACGCATGATCATCCGCCGAAGCAGTGATCCCCCAGCCGATCAATTCGTTGGCGCGAATTTTTACAGCGATTGGTCTAGCCGTGGCTTGCAAATCGTCGTCTCTTAATTTTGCATCACTCGTGACGCGACATTGATTCCAAACTCATGGAGAGGAACCATGGTTGACCGATACGGTGACGATCCGTGGAAAGAGTTGACTGAAGCTGCCCATTCATCAAAACACGCAACAATCGAGCCGAAGATGCTGGTCGGCATGAAGCTCTTTGAGGCGCACAAAATGATTGTGAGCGGCGATCCGCGCGTCAGAGCTTTTGGAAGGTTGGTTCGTGCACGGTTTCCGGGATTAGAAAGCGTCTTTTTCAATGGTAGGTTCGACGGGATTAGAGAGAATTCCGACTTTGGATGGCCCGCAATAGCGCGCGGCACTTTGTGGCCGGTAGTTTTCCGTCTTGGCGAGCTTTCCTCAGATCTGTTACGCGTTCTTTCTCGCGGAGCATGCCATGATAATCGCAGCCAGTGGGAGGCGGAGGAGACATTGTTTTCCCACGCGGCGGAGGCACTCGAGGATCGGCACAATGCTTTCTTTGAGGAGTTTCGAAGCGGCAGATTGATCCTGAAGGGATTTTCGGAGGCTTTAGACGAAAAGGCACTCCCTGCCGAGTTCGTGAAGCGCCACGATCTCTATTTTGACGTTATCGACGGCGGCATCTTTCTTTGCGAGACCCTCGCCCGCGGGCGCAAATTTCGTTTGTTGTTGAGTTGCGTCGAAGTGAGCCTGCCGGCGGAAACGGTCCGCAACCTTCGGAAAGACTTGCCGAAGCAGAGGGCCAAGGTCGTCGCCGCGCTCTGCAAGCGGGGGATCACGTCCACAAGCCAACTCGCTCAACATTCGCTCACAGAACTGGCGGCAAAGCTCGCGGGCGAAATCGAAGGCTGGGGAACATCGGCCGAGCGTGTAGAGGCTCTTCGGAAGATGCTGGCACGCCTGACGGAGCAAGATTTCGCGGCATTTGCCGAGATCGCGCCTCCCCCGGCCTCCTCGGCGATCAAGAACAACGACGCCAACCATGCGCCGTCGTTCATGCGTGTTCGTGGGTGATTTCGTGGGTTGGGCGCCCCCGGCGCCGAAAAGCTGAGTCCGTTCAAGGGAGTTTGGCGGAGGGCGCCTCCGCCCCTTGGCCGGCCGGAGGCCTTTCGCCGTCGAGCAGGCCTCATCAGCTGCCTCTTGAGGTCCGCTTTGCCCAGCAGAAAACTCTTCTGCAGGCAACGTCCGATGTCCGCTAAGGGCCAATCTCGGAAGAAAGAGGCCTACGTTAAATGATGCATTTACTAACGGTGCAGGGATTCGGTTACGACGACGCGCGAGAAGAGCGAGCCGCCCGATCAGTTTCGTATCGTCGCGCACTCCTTACGGAGACGCCGTATCGTGGACGTGCCGTCCCGGCCGCTGCGGAATGAGAAAGATCGAAATGACGATCAGCACAGAGAGAATCGCCGACGCCTCGAGATCGCCGACGGCAAGCCCGCCTTGGGAGACCGGCTTGTCGAATGAATTGGCGATCGTGGCTCCCAATGGGCGCGTCAAGATAAAAGCGGCCCAAAACAGTAGCGTGCGCGAAATGCCTGTGAAGAAGTAGAGAGCGGCAATGACGGCGAGCACGAGCGCGATCACCAGTGCGCTGCCGTTGTAGCCGAGCCCTGTATCATCGGCCATCCAGTCGCCAAGCGCAGTACCGAGCGTTTGCGAGAACATGATGGCGGTCCAGTAAAACATCTCGACTTTTGGCGAGATGACGGTCTCAACGGCGACTGAACCGAGCGTCCAATACCAGAGGCCGATCGTCGCCATGACCAGCGCAAAGAGCGAAAGCGAGCCGCCCAGATAACCGATGCCGAGCGACCGATCGAAGAAATCAGCCAAGGCCGTCCCTGTCAGGGTCGTTGCAACGATGACCGCCCAATATAAGAAAGGCTGAAACCGCTTAGCCATGATTTGCGCGGCGACCAAGACAATCAGCACGCTCGCGAAGATGGCCGAGCCGACGAGATAGCCAAATCCCAACTGCAGCGTCACTGCGTTGCCGCCAACCTCGCCAAGGGTGGTCGCAAATATCTTGATGATCCAGAAGCCGAGCGTGACTTCAGGGACTTTGCTGAGGGCGAAACTCTGCGTTTCGGTCATGGCTCTCGCTCTCGGCTTCGTGTTGGTGACAGCGTCGGAAGTATCGCCGGCTTGGTCAGTCATCCCCTACCACCATATCAATCACCAATTTGGCAATATCTTGCTGCATTCCGCGGCACGCAGTCGCGGCAAAGTCGTTCTGAAATCGGCATCAATTCATTGAATTCCATTGCCGGGCCGGGCATTCAGCCAAGTGTGACTTTGACCATGATTACAGCTTTTGGTGCCCGGGAGCGCAGCGGCGGCAGTATCAAAAAGACATGGTTTATGCTAAGTTGACTTATCGGCTAGCTCCTGGGTTGTGCTCCGGGAGTCCGAGCTCGAGAATGCGTCGAGCGGCAGGTGAAGGGCGTTGCATGAGTTTTTTGTTCGGTAATTCAGCCGCGGCCGAGCGGCGCGCGTCGGCCCAACTCGACGTTCAGCCGCCCCGGTCACAGGAGACACGGCACGATGTCGACCGGCTCTATAGCGATCTCATCGCGCGCCGGCCGGCGCTGCTCGATGAGAAGCTCAAGCTGCATGGTCGGATCATCGATGAATTCAATCTGGCGCTCCTTGACAAGCTAGCCCCGGAGGAACTCTTCCGGCAGGTCCGGATCTATGTCAGCAACTATGTGCGCGCTGAGCGCATTTCACTCAATCAAAAAGAGCTCGAGGTCTTCGCCCACGAGGTCCTTGCCGAAATGATCGGGTTCGGCCCGATCGAGCCTCTGCTCAAGGACCCGACCGTCAGCGACATTCTGATTAATACCCACGAGCTGTGTTTCGTCGAGCGCTTTGGCCGGCTCGAGCGCACCAATGTGCGCTTCAAGGACGAGGCGCATCTGCTTCGCATCATCAACAAGATCGTCTCGGCTGTAGGACGCCGCGTTGATGAATCATCCCCCATGGTCGACGCCAGGTTGCCTGACGGCTCGCGCGTCAACATCGCGATCCGTCCCGTCTCGATCGACGGCCCTATGGTTTCAATTCGAAAATTTGCCGAGCAGCCGTTCAACATAGAGCGGCTGATTCAAGTGGATACTCTGTGCCCGGCAATGGCCGAGCTATTGCAAGTCGCGGTGCGCGGTCGAATTTCTCTACTCATCTCAGGCGGCACTGGCACCGGAAAGACTACTCTCCTCAATGCGCTATCCAACTATATTCCCCACGAGGAACGCCTGATCACAATCGAGGATGCTGCGGAATTGCAACTGCAGCAGTTGCATGTTGGGCGGCTCGAAACGCGGCCGCCGAACGCCGAGGGCAAGGGAGAAATCCGGCAACGTGATCTCGTCAAGAATGCGCTGCGTATGCGGCCCGACCGCATCATTATCGGCGAGTGTCGTGGCGAGGAAGCCTTCGACATGTTGCAAGCCATGAATACTGGTCACGAAGGTTCAATGACAACGGTTCACGCCAATTCGCCGCGCGATGCGCTCAAGCGTCTCGAGCAGATGATTGCCATGGCGGCCATGGGGCTGCCGGTAGTGAGCGTTCGTAGCCAGATCGCCTCCGCTATCACGCTCGTCATGCAACTTCAGCGACTTCCTGATGGACGGCGTCGCCTCACCAGCGTCGATGAAATCCGAGGTATGGAAGGCGAAATCATTCAGATGCAGGAAATTTTCCGCTTTGTGAAAGAACGCACCGACGCGAATGGCAATATCGTCGGTCACTTTGCTGCCACTGGAATCCGCCCGCAATTCTTGCAGGATCTGCTGCCTTATGGGATCGAACTTCCCGCTAGCCATTTTGAACCAGGGCGACGGATGTAACAGGTAGCGCAGGATGTCCGACCTCTCTATCGTTTTCCTTCTGACTTTTTTGGCGGCGACGCTGACGATCTACGGCGCCTACTGGTTTTTGGTGTTCAATCGTCGTGGGCAGAAAATCATCAATCGCCGCCTTGAACTCAGCAAGAGCCTCGCGAATGCTTCTGACGTTCTAGAGGCGCTGCGGCAGGAACGTGGGTTTAGCAATTTCGGCAATCCCACTTTGCGGCAACTGAGCGATTGGTTGACTCAGACCGGACTGCGCGTCGAGCACAGAACTCTTGGCCTTATATTTCTTACCGTTTTTCTAGCGCTGGTCGTCATTCTGAGCACGTTGTTAGGCTTCGGCCTAATACCGTTGCTGCTGGGATTCTTGACCACCACTGGCGTTATCTTCCTTGCGTTAAACCGCCAACGACGCCGACGGATCGCAAGCTTCGGCGAACAAATGCCTGATGCCATCGACGTCATCACTCGCGGCGTCCGCGTAGGTTTGCCCTTCCCAAATGCCGTAGCGCTCGTGGCGCGCGAGATGCCTGACCCCGTCGGCACGGAGTTCGGTATGCTCGGGGACGAAATCGCATTCGGCCTGGATGTGCGCAGCGCGTTGGAGAACCTAGCGCGGCGCGTCGGGCAGGAGGACTTGCTGTTTCTCACGATAGCCGTGAGCATTCAGATCCAGACTGGCGGCAATCTTGGAGAAGTTCTGACCCGACTATCCAAATTGATGCGAAGCCGCATTAACATGCGGCTTAAGATAAGTGCACTCAGCGCCGAAGGCAGGCTTTCTGCGGTCGTATTGACCGCCCTTCCATTCGCGCTGTTTATGGCCATAAATTTCATTGCGCCCAACTATTATGGGTCGGTGCGCGGCAATCCGATCGTGCAGCCCGCCATTTACATCGGCTTGTTTCTGCTTCTCGCGGGCAATGTCATGATGCATCGCATGGTCAATTTCAAATACTGAGGTGAGCTTCAAAGACTGACATGACCGATTGGATCCCCCTCATCGTTGCGATGTTGGCCTTCTGCGCTATGGGAGGCATCGCCTTTGTTGCCGGGCAATATTACGTCAGATCTGTTCAGATCAACCGCCGCTTGTCGGCGACGCAAAGCAATGCCTTTGTCGATACTGTTGACAATCACGGTACCATTGCCGGCCTTGTTGCCCGACACTTCGACGAGAAGCGCTTCGGAATAGACGAAGCAACCCGCGGAAAACTTCGCCTGACCTTGGTTCAGGCAGGGTACTTCCGTCGCGATGCCATCAACTTCTACGTCTTCTGGAGATTAGCAGCGGTGATTCTTCTTCCGGTCGCCGCTTACCTGATGCTCGAGCTTACATCAGAGGGCGCCGGGACCCCACTCAGATTTGTCGCCATTGCTATCGCTGGAGCATTGGGCATCATTACTCCAGATGTATTCCTGTCTCGCAAGCGTCATCGGTTGGAAATTGAATATCGCACGGTATTTCCCGATATTTTAGACTTGCTGGTCGTATGTGTTGACGCCGGCTTGGCGGTGGAAGGTGCGCTTGATCGCATTACCGGGGAGATAGCAAGGCGCAGCCGGAATTTTGGCATCAATCTGGCTATCATGAGCGCGGAAATGCGCGCGGGACGAAGCTTCGTCGACGCACTCGGCTCAATGGCTGACCGCCTCATCATTCCAGAGGCCCGCTCTCTAGTGGCGCTGCTGCGGCAGTCCCGCGAGATTGGCAGCGATGTGGGCGAGGCGCTGCGAGTGTTCAGCGACGAAATGCGTAACAAGCGCTTGCTGCGAGCCGAAGAAAAGGCCAATAAATTAGCTGTAAAAATGACGTTGCCTCTGGCACTATTCATTTTCCCGGTGGTGCTGATGGTCGTTATGTTACCGGTGGCGATCAGGATTATGGCGATGATTCACTCGAATATGTGACGACAATCGCGGGCAGGAGCTTGGGGCGGAGATTGTCGGGCGTAAGGTTGGGAGTCGGGGTAGTGGATTTCGGCAGGCGCTCGATGGGGATCGGAAGGTGCCTGGTTTTAGCCTGGGCGCTGGTGCTCTCTGGCTGCATCACCGATGGCCCCGTGGCTGACACCCAGCAGGGCGTACCGCCAATTACGACCGAAACAATCCAAGAAAACGCTAACGTGCAATACTACCCTTCCGACGATCCGTTGCGGCTGGCCATTGAGAATTTCAATCGTGGCAATTACGGCGTGGCCGAGAAATACTTCCAGGACGCCACTGAAAAGGCTCCCAAGGACGCCTCAGCCTGGATCGGCCTTGCCGCCAGTTACGATCGGCTTGGGCGCTTTGACCTCGCCGATCGCGCCTATGACGCAGCAATTCGGCTCGTGGGTGAAACAATCCCGATCCTCAACAATCGGGGCTACTCGTACATGCTCCGGGGTAATTTTGCGCTGGCCCGCCGCATGTTCCTCAAGGCCTACGAGCGTGATCCGGGTAATCCGACCATCGCCAACAATCTCAAACTGCTCGACGAAAGCCAGCGCTACATCAGCCGGTCGCCAGACGCCCTCTAGCCCCCCGCCGTGGTCCTCGCGAAAAGGGGCTGCAGTTGTCCATAAAGCCGTCAACGATAGAGCTGAACAGAGTCCGTGCTGATGGGATCGGAGCGCTTCACGAGGCCCAGAAACTCGGCGTATGGGTTCCCGTTCGTTCCCGGCTCGGCCGGCCAAACCAGAAAGAATCTGCCGAATGCGGCCACCGGCACCCGCTCGCCGTTGTTGAGCACCGGCACGGGACTACTGCCGCAATTAGCGATCGCAGCTGTGATCACGCGCCTATCAGCGACTCCCGGCGGGGCACACATGGGCCCGCCATATTCCAGGCCCCGCGACCGATCATTGAGATAGTTCAGTTCGTAGCGATAGACCGCATAGCGGCCGATGGTTGCCGTTGCAGTGCAGCCGGGTGGAGGGAGACTTTGGCCGAGGCCGGCGAAATGCGCCGTGGCCCAATAGGCGGCACAATTCCAGACCCCATTTCCGACCGAGACATTGGTCGCCAGAGACTGATTACTCTGGAACATATTCTGATCGGGGGGCAAGCCGGTGGCATCAATGCCAGGCGCGGGCCAATTTGGGTTGGCGGCCATGGCGAGGCACCAATTGGTATTCCCCGGAGCGACGAAGCCTTTGCGCACGTTTAGATCAGGCGGGTAAATTCGGCAGGCGTTAAACCCACCCGCATAGATATCGAAACGGGTGTTCAATCCATCCATCACTGGCTGATCGTCGCTGGGAACGAAATTCACGCCGCTTAGCCGAAAGCAGGCATGCACAGTCGTCGATGCAATGGCCTGCGGAATTCCGCGGCCAACTCCCGGCCCGCATGCGGCGGCTGGTAACACGCCGGTCGCCGGTGCGACATAGGCCATGTCACCTGTTTTATAGCCACCGTTTTTAGATTGGCTTCGGGCGAGCCGCAGCAGTTGCCGATGGGCCGCCGGATTCCCGTCCGCTTCGACGAGCGCTTGCGTTGCCTGGTAATAGCTCATGCCCGAGTTTTCGAACGGATTGCAGACCAGCACGGGAGGTATGTCGCAGATCACTTGGTCGTAGCCCGCGACCGACTGCGCCCCGACGGCGACGGTGCTGCTACCCGAAGACAACGACACCGGAAGAATGGTCCGCATCGTGATCGGCTGCACCGTCACCTGCACATAGGCCGCGAGCGTCGGATCGTCCGTGAGATTGCGCTCAGTGATCGGAAGATCGTCGTCGGGTGGCAAGGACTCCAGGAATTGAACGCTGCTGACCTGCGCGTTCTGACCGACGCCGGCGCCTGCGACTGAATTGGTAATAAGGTCGCGGATTGCGGCTTGGGCGCGAGCGATCGAATCCGGTCGGCGATCGAGCTCCGCGGCGCCCGCGAGTGCCAATGCATCCGCCGCGCTTTGCATCTGCGACTGCACGGTCATCACACGGCTGCCGTCAAGCGCCAGCGCCGATAGGCCGATGATGACGCCGAGCATAATCGCGGCATAGGGGAGTACGACCCCCCGACAATCAGCCCAAATTCTCTGCACAGGCATTGCCGATACACTCAATCCAAACACCAACGTCGCGGCCAATGCTGCGGAATTTATCTCGGTCCGATTACTACCGGGGCCGACCAAAAACGTTACTGACTCGACTGAATAGGCGGTATCCGCGCCCCCAGTTTGGCGATGCTATGCCGTTGCACCTGCGCCGCCCACTGCGAGTCCACAGCCTGGGGAAGCCCGATTTTTGTTAGATCGAGCTCCAGATTCGTAACGTAAAGCCACTGCCCGTCCTTGCTAAAGGCCGGGCTCGCCGGAAACAACAGCCCGTTGGTCACCCCATTGCGAACGCCATCGAAGTCGCCAAGCTTGGCAATCACCTTGCCGGTGGGATCCACAACGACAATCTCGTCAGCCTGATTGGCCGCCACCCACAGATTATCGTTGCCGTCGACAGCGAGCCCGTCACAGCCGTTGATGCTGTTGGTGAACACCGCCGCGTTGCCCGGTTGCCCGCCCGAGACCTCGATCTTGACGATCCAGTCCAGCGCTGTGTTGGCCACGAACATAGCGGTCCCGGCTCTATTAAATTCGACTCCATTCGCACCGAACGGCGGAATACCGTTGCTTGGGCCAAGAAGGTCAGTACTGCTGAACCATGTCTTCGCGGGCCCGCAAACCGAATTCGGATTGCTATTCGTATAGATGGCGCCGGTGAATGAACCGGACACGTAGATATTGCCTGAACGATCGAACGTCATCGCATTCAGCCCCGCACCGGATCCCGGCCCGGTAACACAGTCGACTGCATTGCCGCTCTTGGGATCGACCGTCATGACTGTGCCACGACCGAAATCGATCACCATCAACGTGTCCGTCCCGGGGCGGAAAGCAACCCCGAGCGTGGCACTCGATGCGCCTTGGATCCTATGTTGCTGCAGGAGGTGACCCTGCGGGTCGAACTCCAGCACTTGGGCTGGACCGGAGGCGCCGGTCGGATCAAAGGTGGAAACATAAACATTCCCGTCGGGACCGACCGTCAGACCTTCCGCCATCGGCACCCCTGCCGGTAACAGCGCAAGGGTTTGCACGGCGCCGCGAGTCCATGCGGTCGCTGGCGTGTTCCAGAGCGCGATGGCCAAGCTGACACAGGCTAGCGTTACGAGACTATGGTATCGTTTCACTTGCAACATGGACTCCTCCCTCCTTGCTGCCGCTCAGCGGTCGAGTTGGACCATATCAGTACTGAACGGTCGTTGGTGATATTACGTGACGCAATGGCGGATCATCGTTCGCCGGCAGCGAGCTCAAAAATTCAATGCAGCTGACCTTAGCAACTTGACCAAAATCGGCGCCGGCGACCGGATTGGTGAGTAGATTGCGGATTGCGGCCTCGGCCCGAATGATGGAGTCCGGTCTACGATCAAGTTCTGCCGGACCGGCCAGCGCCAGGGCGTCGGCGCCATTTTGCAATTGGCTCTGCACGCTCATAAGCCGACTGCTGTCAAACGCGATTGCCGCCGTCCCGATGATCACGAGCGCCACGGCGGGCAGCGCGACCCCGCTACAATCATCGCGTAATTTTCGGACGAGCATTGCCAATACGCAACTCTAAGACAAGACGTCGCGGCCACCTGTGACCGCGACGTCGTTTTATTTTTGGCGGTGTTCAATCCTAGTTGTGGTCGTGGTCGTGGTCGTGGTCGTGGTCGTCGTCATTACGACCGACAATAGGTGCGCCTTTGTCGGGCTGCGTCGTGGTGAAGATCGCGATGCAGCCAGTGCCAGTTGGGCCATTTGCCGCAGCGGAGCCGCAAGCCAAGGCGACTCCGGCAGGGATCGGAACAAAGACTTTCTTTGTCTTAAAGTCCGCAGCAACAGAATGGGCGCTCCGTCCCGCTACCGATTTATTGGCCGTGACAATCGAAGCGTCATCCTGTTTGAACGTGGCGTCAACCACGCCAAGGAGTTGGTTACCCGTACAGCCCGTCGGGGAGCACGTAGGGGCAGAACCACTTTGTGCCAAGAAGTATTCGGCAGTCCCCGCGTTGTAGTAGACCTCATCCGGGCCTGCTTCATTAGGAAGGACAGCGATGATTTTAGCCGTCGAGCCGCTGTTCTCATCTATGATGATGCCGGAGTGAAGGTTGTTGGTGCTGACGCCGCTGCCTTCATTGCAGCCAATCATGATCTGCGGCGCAGGTCCAACGGCCTGACCCTGTGGAGTCCCACAAACCTCCAGAGGAATATCGATGGTCCTCACGACTTTCCCGGATTTGGGCTCGATAACCTCGACTACTCCGTGCCCATTATCAGGTGTCTCGACGCCCGGAATGGTTTGGTAAAACATCTTCGTTCGCGGACTCCACGCGCACTGCTCGGCACCATTCGTGGAATTCGTCCATTTGACCTGATGTTTTATCGTGTAATCCTTCGTCGAAATGATACTGGTAAACGGCGGGTTGTCGGCATTATTGGCCGTCGCGAGCAGGTTATCGTCCGTATCGAGGCAGTTTTCATCAGCACGGAAAGAGCCGCCCGTGTTAATGACATGCGTCGTTATTCCCGCCTGCGGCCCGTCCAGCGGGATTACTTTGACAGTGCTATCCCCGTCACCGGCCCAGATCTCATTGTGGCCACTTCCACTATTGGCGGCTGGTACGATGATCACGCCATCGGGCCCCGAGCAGGAATTCGACGACGCACACGGGGGGGATGCGACAGCTCCAGCGAACGGCACAGTTCCCGTCACCACCTTTCCAACCCCCGTTGCGATATCGACTACATCAACCCCAACGTTTGTGCGATCGCCCAACACATACAGGCCAAGGTTTGCATCAACATAGCTGATGTCAAACGATTTGGTGGGGGGGATACCAGTGACCACTCCGGTTTGGGTCCAAGTCTCGTCCGGGAACCCAGTTTCGCCGCCGCCACCCCTTCCACCAGCGACCGCTGGCGAGGGTGCCCAACTCGACATGGCGAGCAGACCAACAGCAGCAGCTCCAATAGCTACTGCCGTAACGCACGTTTTCGATTTAGTCATAGCACGAACCTCCCTTGAAGTTTCTGCTGCGCGCTGCTTGACAGGCACAGCTGCGGTCGTGATTGACCGCAGTTGCAAACAACCCATAGCTATCGCAAGACAAGAAAACCTTCGCCCGGTCCCCCAGGCGCAAGCTTCCTCGAACGTTCAGATCAGAAAAAGAGCGAACCTCCCGTCCACTCCGCCGGATTAAACGTCAGATGTCGCGCGACGTTCCAACGCAGCGGCATTTTTTTAACTTGACTAGTAGTCCAACTTTAACAGCTTGATTGACAATCTTTGCACATTCAAGGGGGTTGTGAACCTCCCTGCCTAGGGCTCATCGTCCGCTTGAAATTTTTGTTACGAGTGCAACCATCCATACTGAAGCTTAAACCTCATTTTTTGTTTGTAGCTTTGGTTGTGCAGCGGCCCGATCACTTTAGGCCGCTCAATTCCGGGTTGATGGTGAGCTGAAAATCATCTGCCCTTCCTATTTTGCCAGGCCAGGATGCACTCAACATCTACGCCTCGAACGCGTTAGTCGCCTTGAATGATGATTGCCGTCTGCAGGCTCAAGACCGCGGATCGAGCGAATTTTTGAGCAACCCTCTGTGTGCGTGCACGGCCATCGTTTCTGCGGCGACAATGATACGCGTGGCGACCGATCTTGACTGCTCGTCCGCGGTCCAAGCGCAACTAGAAAGCTACCTCTGCTCGGCGGCACCCATCGAACGTGAGGCGGCATCGCGTCGTCATGCACTTATACTGCTCGACCAAATTTCCGAAGAGACGTTAGCGCGGGTAACCGGATCGCAGTGACCTACCGGCACAGCGGGCGGAAACCATAGTAATCGCGAGGACCAATTCCTGAGCCACCATTGGCCGTATTCAAGCTCGTCGATTACCGACCTGCAGCCCTCATCTGTCCACACTTCACCTGTCCCCGGTCCGCACCAATGACCCAGAGCTCAAAACGGCGAACTTGTCTGTTGTAAAGCGCGTCAGATATGATCGTGCCAGATGCCGATATAAAGAGAACGTACCAATGCGCCGCACTGTCCCTGCACTTATAATCTCGAGTATCCTTTCGTCGTGTTTTGGGCAGTACGCCGCGGCGTTACCTATTGCACCAACTGCAATTCGCGGGACGTCTCCAACGACAGGAGCCCAAACCGTGTACCCTGGTCAATCGATGGCAATAAGCTGCGGGTATAGCAGGTGCTCACGCGCCAGGCGTGCCTACCCGTATTCCTATCGGTACTATGGTCCCTATGACGTGCCATATTATGGATACTATCGACCTTGGGGCTGGTCCGACCTAAATCGGCGCTGGTGGTAAGTCAACTCTCGGTCGGTTTATTCATCCAACTTGGCTTCTTGCGGTGTCGGCATGGCAGCAGCAATAACCGCCGGTGTTGACGAAGGTCGATAGAACCGAGTTAACGACTGTTGAGAGCGGCAGCGGTTAGGCCCTGCGCATTGCCTTGCCGAACATCTTTTATCACTACTACCGCAAGTTTTTTTTTGGCTCAGGGTGCGTCTTTGGATGAGCACCCAGAAAACGCGGTTGGTTGATTGTTTGAAAGCTAGAGGAGCTCGCGCATCTGGCGGAAGCGGAATGCCGCTTTATCGGTCGCTGTGGGGTTCTAAGCCGACATCGGAGACCCGTTCCTTGACCCATAAGAGACATCAACCAGCAACTCGGTTGAGCCTATGCCCTTCCCGTCCAGGTATCGTGCCCGAGCTCCTTGAGACCCAGTGGCGCGACCGGTTTCGGGACGACCGAAGAAACTGTACCATTCAGTCCAGCATTCCTCAGGAAGTTCTATCGGGGCTTCGCGGTGAACCGAAAGCAACGGCGAATGGCAGCCAAGTTGGGAACGCTAGCCGCAGCTCCTGTGGGGAGAAACGCAACCATCAATCCGTCAGGTCAAATTGCCGACCTATTGGCGACGGGGCAGCGGCATCATCATGCCGGCCAATTCGCTGAAGCCGAAAACTACTACAGAAAACTTCTGGCGATCGACCCGAACCACTTTGACGGCCTTCATCTTCTTGGCGTCATCGCGCAGCAAGTTGGCCGCAGCGACTTGGCAGCAAGCTTTATCGGCAAGGCGATCGCATTGCACGATCAAAACCCCGCGCTCCACGATCCCCGGACTCCTCACCCAAGCAAAGCCGCCATCTCCCAGAACGATCTGGCGGCGGCGCACAGCAATTTATGTATCGTATTGAGGGCCTTGGGCGACCTTCCTGGAGCGTTGAAAGCCATCCAACGCAGCCTGCGCATTAAGGAGACGGACAATGCAAAGCTGCTCTTCGTTGGTTGTTTGCGCAACCTAACCTTCATTCCAGACGGAATTGACCTGCGCGATGATCTCGCGCGCGCCGTGTCGGAGCCGTGGGGGCGACCAACCGATGTTGCACGCTACGCCTCCAATCTCGTCAAGCGCAGTGGCGCCGTCTGCACCTGCATTCGCCCGGTCGCCGCCAACTTGTCCATTCCGGCGCCGCACGAGTTATTCAGCGCGACTGAGCTCGCGGAAATCTGTAACGATCGGCTGCTGTGCTGTCTTCTCGAATTGACGATTATTTTTGATCTCGAACTTGAGCGATTTCTCACGATAGTCCGGCGGACGATATTGACAGCCGCTGGGGGCGGCGTTGACCCGCAGGCATTCGACCAAGGCAGTTTGCGCTTTTTCTGTGCTGTGGCACAGCAGTGCTTCATTAACGAGTACGTCTTTTCCTTGACGGATGAAGAAAAACTGGAGGCGGAACGCCTACGCGACCAATTGGTCGACACGCTGGTGACCGGAGCGCCCCCTCCCGAGCCGTGGCTCCTGGCTGTTGCTGCTTACTTTCCCCTCGCCTCTCTTACGCGGGCGGATTTGCTTATCAAACAGCACTGGTCTGCCTCCGTAGCCGAACTCGTCGTACGGCAGGTGCGGGAAGTGCACGAAGAGCAGCGCCTGCGTGCTTCCGTTCCGTGCCTGACCGTCATCGATGAGGGCGTCTCGTTTGCCGTCAAACAACAGTATGAGGAAAGTCCTTATCCGCGCTGGATCAAGGCATCCCCTGTCGGTCAAACGACGATTGACGCCCACCTGCGGCAGTTATTTCCGCTCGCCAATATTTCCAATATCGTCAAGACGAACGGCGCGGAAATCCTGGTCGCCGGCTGTGGTACTGGACAGCATTCGACTGAGACAGCGCGGCGGTTCCCCGGGGCACGGGTGTTGGCCATCGATTTGAGCTTGAGCAGCCTCTGCTATGCCAAGAGAAAGGCGCGGGAGCTCGGATTGAAAAATCTCGAATACGCGCAGGCCGACATTCTTGAGCTTCAATCGATCCGCCGTACTTTCGATGTCATTGAGGCTGTGGGCGTTTTGCATCACTTGGCGGAACCGATGGCCGGTTGGCGGATATTGCTCTCGATGTTGCGGCTAGGTGGATTCATGCGGATCGGTCTTTACAGCAAACTCGCACGACAAGACATTGTTGCCGCACGGGAGTTCATTGCTGAACGTGACTACGGCTCATCCGAAGAGGATGTTCGGCACTGCCGCCACGAGCTCGCGGCGTCTGGTGACCGTGCGCCACTGTCGAATGTCGTGAACCGGCTCGATTTTTACAGTACGAGCCGCTGCCGCGACCTGTTGTTCCACGTTCAAGAACATCAATTTACGCTGCCAGAGATCGCTTACTTTCTCCGCGAAAACAAACTCGAATTCCTAGGGTTCGACTTGCCGGGCGGTGCGCTGCAGAGTTTCCGAGAGCGTTTTCCAAATTACGGGACAATGAGTGATCTGGCACTCTGGCATACTTTCGAGTTAGAAAATCCGTCTCTGTTCACAGATATGTATCAATTCTGGATACGAAAGCCGCAATAATTCGGCCGGTGCGCGCAAAATCTGGGTCGAGTTGCAACCCGGCCAAGACTCCACATCTGCGTCACCTTACCGGTTGTTGTTGAGCAACAAGTCAATGTGGAGTTGAAGAGAGCTGACGTGGCCGCTTTTGGCACATCGCGTCATTTCGCTGCTGCGCAGCAAGCAGTCGCTATCGGGAGTAAAGCAGACAAAAAAAACTGACCGCTACTGCGTCGTAAGCGAGGCCGATCTAATGTGGATCGGCTCCAGCGACGACGCTGAATAAGGCATTGCTCACAAGGCGCGCTTTTGACCTACGCTCCGGATTGCAGCGCTCAAGGCAAGCGATCAATTTGAGGCGGGTAAGCTCAAAACTGCTGCGCGCTTCCAAGCCAATCGTGCACGCCAAATGAGCGCGACGATCACGCAGAGTTGCCCTAAAAATGGCACTGGGCAAGCCACTAGACCAAACGCAAGCAGGGCTTGCCACGACTTAAATCGTAGAGCGATTTCAGGCATCTCATAAACACCCTAGTGCACTCTCCATAGCTACTCGGAAAGAACTTACTGAATCGTTACGCGAAATTTGATGATTGTTGATTCCAACATATTTAGTGCAGCGATTGGTTTTCCTTAAGTGATCGGAAAGCTCGCTTGAGCGTGCTGAAATAGGTTGGCCGTCGATGTTCCTGTCAGGAAGACGCCCGACGCTTGGATGGAAAGCCGAACTGTTCCGCTGCCCAGAGCGCTATCTGATTTTCGACATCGATGCCGAAGTGATTGCGGCCGCCCAGTTGGCGTTCAGCCCCGCCAGCATTTCTACCTGCATTCCGACTGACGTGCCGGCACCATGCACCTAGCCCATGAACAATGGGTTCGCATTGCCTGTCACGTATGGCTTGATATTTTCGCTCAAAATCCACAAGGACAGATTCCCGTTGGAAGATTTGCGCGCGTGTAACGGTGGCGGTCGCCAACAACCCATTTAAATGCCGCCCGTTACGATTGCGCCAATTAAAGCGGCAGCTACTGCTGGTCCGAATGATATCGCTACGCTGCCAGCCACAGGCTTAGTGGGTGCCCAGCTCAACTTTGCCATCACCACGTGTAGGCAAATAAACCCGAGGAGCAGGATCGAAAATGGGACGGCGTGGCCTTCTTTGATCCAAAGCGAGACGACAGCCAGCAGCTTTACGTCCCCACCGCCGACGACCCCGCGCGTGTAGAAAAATAACAAGATTGCGAACATCCCCACCCCAAGAAGCACGTTCGCCACTACCTCGGGTGGGGTTCGGTCAACCAGTGCTAAAAGCGCATAAAGGACAAGCAGCAACAAAACCCAGCCATTGCGAATCTTGAAGGTGCGAAAGTCCGTATAGCCGACATAGAACAGAACAGCGACGGCGGCGCTCTCGATGTAAAATTTGTATTGGGAACCGTGAAGGACCAGGTGAAATCGGATTTGCTCCCACAAGTGCCCGAGATTCATGGCGGCACTATGCGGTAAACGGTAGTTCCGCGCTAGTACCGGGGAATTCGTTAGCAAGCTACTGGGCTGCGGCTAGCCTCTAAGTCGGATTTCCCGTCGCGCCAGGGCATCTGAAAGGTTCCGACCCCGCTTACCTCGGCGAACTAACGTCTGTTTGAGCAGAATACTTCTTCGGAGCGCATCGGCGGGCATTGCGCGGAACTATCGGCGGGACTTATGATTGATGGTCGGTATATTGACTAGTTAGGAATTCCCTAAAATAATCATTACTAGAACTCGTGTGCGTTGCGGCAGCAACACTTGGGAGCGCTCCTTGGGTGAGGGCTGCTCTCCTCGGGCCGACAACCCAGATCGAAATAATTTGACAGATGGGAGTCATCGATGTCGAGGTTTGTTAAATTGCTGAACCAGGTCCGCAAAGACGAAGAAGGGACTGCGTTGCTCGAATACGCCATTCTGCTTGGGATCGTGGCGGTGGGAGCGATCGCGTGGATATCGGGTCTGGGCACCTGGGTTCAAACCCAGTTCTCGAGCCTGTGCGGCAGCCTCGCCGGTTGCACCAAAGGTTAAAGGCGCGTACTCAAATTCTAGACAACCTGCTTGGCGGCTCGGCTTCGGAGTTTAGATCCGGGCCAAGCTGGGTTACGCATGCGCCGCAATAATCTCTTTATTCTGATTGTAGCTCTTGTGCTGGGCGGTTTGGCCGCCGTGTTGGCGCGCAATTGGCTAGTGAGCCATACTCAATCGACGGCAGCGCAAGGTACGATTGTCGTCGCGACGGCACCGCTTCCTTTTGGTACGGAAATTACAGAAAAAAATGTCCGCGAACTTCCTTGGAGCACGGGCGCGACGCCTGAAGGCGCTTTCGCAAATAAGCAGGAATTGCTTAAGGATGGCCGGCGGATGGTGCTCGCGGCTATCGCTCGCAATGAGCCGATTTTGCTCAGCAAGATTACCGCGCCCGGACAGCGGGCCACTCTTTCTTCAATGCTTGATCCGGGCAAACGCGCGGTCACAGTACGTGTGGACGACGTACGCGGCGTAGCTGGCTTTATCCAGCCAGGCGACCGGGTCGATGTGGTGCTAATCAGGACCGAGGCGGAATCGCGCAGCAGTGAAAGCTCCTCTGACGTTATTCTGCAGTCCGCCAAAGTTCTCGCCATCGATCAGATCACCGGCGAGCGTACCGAGCAGCCCACGATCGCTAAGGCAGTTACGCTCGAGGTCACGCCCGAGGACGCCCAGAAAATCCTGCTGGCGAGCAATATAGGGCGACTCTCGCTAATCCTGCGTCAGCCGGCGGAGGCCCAAACCGATGCCGTGCACCGCATTACCGAGCGCGATTTGAGCGACCCGCCCGCCCCGCAGTCCGTTGCGCCTCCGCCGATTCCTATGCAGGCACCGGCGCCCGTCATGCCGCCGTCCATGACGACTAAGCACATTACAATCTGGCACGGCATGACAAAGCAGGAGTACGAGATCCCCTAAGGACGTGGTCAGAAATCGATGATGTGACATTTAGGATACAACATTGACCCCTTTGCTGGGGTAGGCTGTATGGGGGGCACTTAATTATAATAATAAAGGGGGCGGGGATGTTGAGAACGTTTCCTTCGCTCGCGCGAGACGAGTGCGGGCGTGGAGCATTAGCTCGCGGGGGATTGTTTGCCTGCGCACTGGCGGCTCTGACCATTGTCGCCGCCACGTGGCTTCCGATGTTGCCGGCGTTCTCTCAGGCACCACAGCAAGTCCAGCACGTCACTATAACGCTGAACAAGTCGGTCACGCTGCCGGTTGGACCATCGTTTTCCTCCGCGGCCGTGGGGTCGCCGGAGATCGCTGACACGAGGCCTTTGACCGATCACATGCTCTATATCCAGGGCAAGAAGGTCGGCACGACAAACGTATCGATCTACGATGAGAACAAGCGTCTCATAAAGGTCGTCGACATTGAGGTCGCGCTCGACACTGGAAATTTGCAGGCAAAGATCCGGGCTGTCACGGGCAACAGCGGCATTCGCGTCATGAACGACAGTGGACAAGTCGTATTGACTGGCACGGCGAGCGATGCGCTTGCTGCAGAAAAGGCCGTCAATTTAGCGCGAGCCTGGACCGAGGGCGCGACCGGTACGCAAGGCAGCCAGAACGCCGTACCGGTCATCAACGCCATGAGCGTGGCCTCGCCGCAGCAGGTTCAGCTCAAGGTGCGCTTTCTCGAAGTTTCCCGCGATGCCGGCCGGCAGCTTGGCATCAATTGGTATTCCACCAACGCCTCAGGCACCCGCGGCGCTTCAATAGGACTAGGCGGTCTGACGACACAGCCCCCCGCGATTGGCGGCACTCAAGCTGCTGGCGCATCGACATGTGCGCCGGCAGGCGTTTGCGCGCCCTCTGGGAACGGACTCTTTCAGACAGTCGGAACGCTCGTGGGTAACAGTGTCGGGGCCCCGTTCGGAACCATTCTGGCGCAAGTGGTCAATCAGGGAATCCAGATTGATAGCCTGATTACGGCGCTAGAGACCAAGGGATTGTTGCAGCGGCTTGCAGAGCCCAACCTGGTTGCCCTGTCCGGCGACTCAGCTAGCTTCCTCGCGGGCGGACAGTATCCCGTGCCGACCCCCTCTAGCGCCTTAAATGGACCGTCCTTCCAGTATCAGCCGTTCGGCGTGCAGCTGCGATTCCGGCCCACAGTTCTCAACACAGGCATCATCAATCTGTCCATCAATCCGACGGTCAGCGAACTTGACTTCACCAACGCCGTCACAGTCTCAGGTACGACGGTCCCATCCCTGACGGAGCGCTCGGCAACCACGACAATTGAGCTTCGCGACGGACAAAGTTTTGCAATCGCTGGCCTTTTGCAAGCAGATAATCAGCGTAACATCTCCCAACTGCCGTGGGTCGGCTCAATCCCGGTACTCGGTACTCTGTTCCGCAGCGCCTCTTATCAGAAAGATGAGACCGACCTCGTCATCATCGTGACACCGTCATTGGCGCAACCGGCGGCACCTGGCGCGCGCCTTGCAACGCCCTTCGACACGACGGTGCCAAGTAACGATGTCGACTTCTTCCTGATGGGCCAGATGGAACAGCAAAAGAAATATACCGATTATGTGGCGTCCGGCGGCGACATCAAAGGACCGTACGGATATATGCTCGGCGTCATGCAAGGGCCTGGCGCAACCCCACTGAACAAGTGAGACCCCCATGAGAGCTGCATCGCTAGTCATCGGATTATTTGCTGCTGCGGCATTGTCGAGTGCGTGCCATGCCCAAATCTTCGATGATCCGTTCTCGCAATATTTCGAGCGCGGCGTCACCATTACGCCGGGCGCCGGCAACGCCAAGGACGCCAATGCGGCCATTCACACCATCGATCCGTGGCCGCCTTACGTGGGCTATACGCGCATTCCTGGCAATGGACGCGAGAGCGTTGGTGCCGTCGAGCGGATGTATCGTCTGCCCAGCCCATACGCGGGGGGTGCTTCGGGCGCCGGGGTTATTGGTGGCGGTACAGCTGGCGGATCTGGATTTGGTACCGCGGCCGGATCGACAGGTGTAAGCACAGGGGGCTCGCAGCCGGGGCCCGGCGGATACTGATCAAGGTGAGTTTCATCAGCAACGACAAGGCTGTTCCATGTGGAACGGAGGACGCAAATCGTTAGCGGCTTGTTCTCGGTTGCAGACGCAGTCAGAGGCGTAGCCGGGGGTCGACGGAACCGGTGAGCGTCGCTTCACTCTTCCCCAACAGCATCCGGCAGCAGCTATGGCCTAACCACATCGGCGACGGGGCGCATCCAATGGAGCCCGAAGCATACGCGCCAACACGCGAGGGGCATGTGGACGCACGCGGGATTGCAGCATGGCGTCGAGATGGCTGCACGTTGTGCGACCGCCGCACAGGCGGCGGGCGCTAACTCCTTCAAATAATACTATTCAAAGTTTTGCCGCGGGCTGATCGCTCGGCCTCAATCCGCCGCCTTCGATCTCTACCTTTAGGCAGAACACAAAGTGCGGCACCGGCGGCAATAGTGGCAATCTTGTAAGCGCACAAGCTAGCGGTTCAGCTTGTTCGGCATTTTATAACTTAAGCACCGCGTTCCTCACCCCACGGCGGAGTCCTGTTTTTCAATCTAGGACAGCCTCCTTCACTTCCGATGACTTGGGCGGCTATACTTGCCTTGGGAGTTCCTGATGACCAGAAGGTCAAAGTCTCTATGGACAAGTCAGCGCGGCTCAGCGCTGATCGAGGCGAGCATTGTGCTCCCCTTATTGCTCGCTTTAGTCGGTGGCGTCCTCGAGTTCAGCTTTTTCTTCTATCAAGAGCAGTTAATCACTGTCGGCGTGAGGGATGCCGCACGCTATCTCGCGCTCACCGCCGATCCGACCAGCGCGACCAATCAGGTTGGAGCCATGAACCTCGCAGTCGCCGGTTCGATAGGCGGCGGCACCCCGCGCGTGCCCGGCTGGAATATCGCAGACGTCAGCGTTACCATCACTCCATGGGATAATTCTGACGGCGCCTTAAGTGGCAGAACGATGATTCCCATCATTACAGTTTCGACGCATTTCGCCGATTCGTCCTTAGGATTCTTGCGTCTTCTTGGGCTCAGTGCACTGACGATTAGCGTCTCCCATCAGGAGCGCTGGGTTGGCGGATCGGCATCGCTAGGGAGTGTGCAATGAGCCGGGCTTCGGTCGCGTGTGATGAAGCGGGTAGCTTGCTTGTCGAATTCAGCATTTTGTTGCCGCTCATCATCCTTGTCATGTTCGGCTCTGTCGACCTGCTCTATGCGTTGTACCAGTGGAATACTGCTGCAAAAGCAGTCGAAGTCGGCGCTCGTATTGCCGCCGTCTCGGATCCGGTGGCAGCCGGGCTCAATCAATTGACTAGCGCGGTTCCCGTCGGGCTCAATGCGTCCGGCCGGCCCTTGGCCATGCCGCAATTCACCGTCGCCTGTGACGGCGAGACGGCCACTTGTACCTGCGCTGGAACCTGTGCCGGCATGGTTGCCAATCCCTTCGATGCGGTTGCCATGAACCGAATTGTATTTGGGCGCGGCAGCACAGCCTGTGGCGATGCCACGTCTTACTACGCAACCGGCATGTGCGATTTGCTGTCTTCAATTACGACAGCAAACGTGCACGTTGTGTACCAGCAAACCGGGCTGGGCTATGCCGGTCGCCCAGGGGGACCCCAACCCACCATCATCGTCTCGCTGCAACACATGCGGTTTCGGTTCTTTTTCCTTAGCTACCTACTCGGCAGCAGTGTACCTATGCCTGCCATGACCACGACCATCACAGCCGAGGACCTTTGCTCCGGCGGGGGGAGCGGGTCCTGCGGATAATGATCGATATGGAAGCTGTGTGATGGCCATCTTTTTGCTAGGTGGGAACTCCGCGGCGGAGACGCGGAGCACAATCGAAACCGGACTTCTCGCGACGATCCCGGACCTGATCGAGGTACCAAGCTTCGATAAGGTTTTCGAGCGGCAGTCGACGGTCAAGGGGGACGAGTTTGCGACCGTCCTTGTCATCGCACCGCCGGGAAATCATGGTTATTTGGATCGTCTGGTCGACGTGGCTGAACGCTACGGCGACGATATCTTTATCATCCTCATCAGTGATGAAATTTCGGCCAGCGACTATAAGCGCCTAGTGCGTACCGGCGGCGCTGACTGGGCCTCGGCACGCGGCGAGCCGCGGGAAGTGACCGATATCATCGCGCGCCGACAACGGCGGATCGAGCCTGCATCTGGCTCGTCGCACCCGACGACCGGCACGTCGCACCCGGTACACCCGGTTACTCTCTCGTTTGTTCCAAGTGCTGGCGGGGTCGGCAATACGACTTTGGCGCTGGAAACCGCCATTCACCTCAAGACCAGCAAAAGCACCGGGCTGCGCGCAATTTGCATTATCGATCTCGACTTTCAGACCAGCCATATTTGCGATTACCTCGATAGCGAACCGAGGCTACAAATCGGCGAGTTATCGAATGCGCCTGATCGTTTCGATGAACATCTATTTAAGTCGTTCAAGACCAATCATAAAAGTGGTATCGACGTCTTCGCGGCCCCGCGCTCAAAATTCGTGTCGGAAGATCTAAACATCAATGCGCTCGACGCGCTCTTCAGCATGATCGCGACGCGCTACAATTTTGTATTCATCGATTTTCCGCTCACCTGGTTTTCCTGGACCACCCAAGTTATCGCCGCGTCCGATGGCGCCATTATTACCGGACTCAATACGATCCCCAATCTGCGCCAGATTTCCGAAACGCTATCGCTCTTGCGTTCGACCACGAACGCGCTGCAAATAGCGATCGCGCTTAATCGCTGCCAGCAAGGCCTATTCGGCACTGTCTCCCGCCGCAAACATGTCGAACGCGTTCTCCGGAACGAGACGATGTTCTTTATTGCCGACCATCCAGAAGCGATCGAGGCTGTGAATATGGGCGTGCCCATGACGATGGGGCCGAGCGCAAGCAAGCTGCATAAGGAACTAGCTGGCCTGGGCAGCTTCTGCACGGAACTCAAGCCGGCCCGGACGGCCGTCTAAGTGTCCGCCGAACGCTCCGGCGTTTTCACAGAATCCGGCAAGAAACAATGGACCGAGAGCCGAAGGTCGGCCGTATGTCGGACGGTCGATGCCGCGCTTCGAGGACCTGCGGCTTACGCGGGGCGCGGGAGTATTCCGACGACATCTCGACCCCGGGCCAGGCGATAGCGGCGTTCGTGCGCGCGCCGCACGCCCATGCCATGGTGGAGCGGATCAACGCGGCCGCCGCGCGACGAATGCCGGGCGTGATCGCGGTCCTGACCGGCGGCGACTACGTGGCCGATGGCCCGTGGTGGGCGAGTCATCGTACGCCTGTGAATCACAGCAAATGACGAGGGAATACTCTCTCGTGCACGGGCGGACTCGGGCAGGAACTCGCGACGGACTCGGGCTGGGCTGAAGCTAGACTACGATCGGTACTCACAGAGGTTCTAATTTCTGATGTTCAACTATCGGCGAGCTAACGGTTGCTCGCGAGTTGAAAACTGCCCTACCCCGGCGCGATTTTCGTCTTCGTTCATCGCCGTGCGTGACCGTTCGTGGGTGATTTCGTGGGTTGGGCGCCGCCGGCGGCGAAAAGCTGAGTCCGATCAAGAGAGTTTGGCGGAGGACGGCTCCGCCACGTCAACTCCTGGACGGATCGCCAGATGCGCTGCAACAATAACGGGACCGGGCGCCCTACTTTATTATGCGCCTGCCTCTATTCCAAGATGTCGCTGAATTGAGCGGGCCCAGGCTTTGGCGTCGTGGCGTTACACGGCGCCTGCGTGCAGGACGCCGCAATTACAGACTGTCACCGCCGAAATGCGGCGAGTCTGCATGTCGGCGGGCGGGAACCGGCCCGATAATTTCCGACTCATCGGGGTTTGTTCGGCGGGGACAGTGGCGCGCTTACCAAAAAGCTGCCTTAATGATCTCGCAAAAATCTAGGGCGCGGGATCGGGGTCCTGCGCGGGAAGGTCTGCCACCGGGGATCGTGGCACTCTTCCGGGGAAATGCCCGAGCCACGACGCGCCGGCGCGAGCCGGACTGCCGGCGGCAAGGGAATTGGGACTTGCGGGGGATGGCTCTCAGAACGGGGTGGCGCCACGAGTTCGCGCAAAGCCGCGATTACGCGCGGAGCGATGCGATAAATTTGCCGAACGATTCGCTCGGCGGGCGGTTCGTCGGCGGCGCAGCGCTGGCGTGTTTCGCCACCGCCTATATCCTGTTGCAGCTCGGCGGCAACGCTACGCCGGACGCAACGCCTCAGGATAAGCCCACGGCTGAGGCGCACTCCTACACTGAAATGTCGGATGCGCTGACCAAGTATGCGCGGCGGCTTGCGACCGCCCGCGGCTACGATCCGCTGATGGACGCGCGGCACCTGTTGGGCGCAACGGAAGCGAGCTTCGCGGCGCGCTTCGCCGCCACCGCTGCGCCTCAGGACGACGGCGGCGACGCGCAGGAGACGGCGTCCGCCATATCACAAGCCGCCGCCATAGACCTGCAGGCTCCGACCGCCGCGGTCGACCCGCCGCCTGCGAAAGTCGCCGCCATGCCGCGTCCGCCACGCGCCATTCACATCGCGCAGGCGATCCGCAACGTATCGAGTCACGCCGCCGCAGCCGCCAACAGCGTCGTCGAAACGGCCGAAACCGAGAAGACCTCGTTCTTCGAAAAATTGTTCGGCAAGCCGAAGCCCGTGGCGCTAGCCTACGCGGCGCCCGACGACGCCGGCCTCGTCGGAAACATCGCCGGCCGCTACGACCAGTGGACCGCGGTGTACGACATCTCCGCCCACAAGGTTTATCTGCCGGACGGTAGCGTACTGGAAGCGCATTCGGGCCGCGGCAGCGCGCTCGACGATCCTAGTCACACCGACGAACGTATGCAAGGCTCCACACCGGTCAATGTCTATGACCTGAAACCGCGCGAGACCCCGTTCCACGGCGTGGAAGCGATCCGGCTGATCCCGGTGGACAAGTCCCGCGTGTTCGGCCGCAGCGGCTTTTTGGCCCACACCTACATGCTCGGCCCCAATGGGGACTCGTTCGGCTGCGTCTCGTTCCGCAACTACGACGCCTTCCTACAGGCCTTCAAAGAACAGAAGATCAAGCACCTGGCGGTGGTGGCGAGCCTCAGCTGAGCGCGGCTCCAGCGCTGGCCGTCGCGGCCATACTACAAGCTGCTGCGATGCACACTTCGAGACCGGGTCGGGTCATTAGCTGCCGCGGCGGTCGCTCGCTGGTGCGGCCGCTTTACCCCCAATAACGGACACGGCTGCAGAAGGTGGTCGCGTCCGCTTTGGGCCAAGAGGCGACATCACTGGCACCCGGCTAGTGGACCAATTTAACGTATCCGCCGCGACCACTTTTCGGCTCGCGGAAGGTCTCAAGAGGGTAAGAGCGGCCATAGCAGGCGGGCCACAACCGCGTGCGTTGAGTGCCTATCGAGGCACTCAACCCGAGCCTATCCAATGGCCGGAGAAGTCAAACGTCCACGTTTATCAGCGCGTACTTCCGCCTTCTACGGGCCTTGCCGAACGATCCGGCAAAATTGCAAGCTCGCGAGGTTCACACGGTGAGGACCTCCGTCATGTCAAACAGGCCAGAAGAACGCCTCGATCGCCGCGACTTCATGATCGCATCAATTACAACGGCCGGCGCATCGGCTACCCTCGCCATTGCTGCTGGGGCTGCAAATGCTCAGGGTGTAGCGACGACCTCTACCGATCCGGCGTCAGGAACGGTCTATACCGGCGATACAATCCAGGGGAAAAGGGTCGTTAGCGCGCTCGACGTCAAGAACTTGGAATCCGGCAAGAAGCATCTTTTGTATTTTCAGGGCGTGCAGATGCCCACCGGAGAGCACTGGTATGTGTCGGTGACGGTCGCCAAGGGGGCAAAGCCGGGCAAGCGCGTCATTCTGGTCAGTGGTGTGCATGGCGACGAGATGAGTTCCGTGCATACGGTCCAGACCGTGATGAACCAGCTCGATCCGCGGGAGATGTCGGGCACGGTAATGGCGGTCGCGGACGTATCCCGCCCGGCCATGGAAGGCATGCAGCGCAGATGGCCCAATCAAGGCAGGGGCATCGATCTGATCGATATGAATCGGGAGTGGCCCGGAAACGAGAACGGCGCTACCGCGCCCAGCCGACACGCCGGGCTGTTGTTCAACCATCTGCTAAGGCCGAACGCCGACTTCGCGATCGACTTCCACACTGGGACAACCGGATTCGAAGTCACTGCATTCAATATTGCCGGCATGGATGTGCCCGAGGTGAAGGCGATGGCGGAGCTCTATCCCGTCGGCCAGATTTTCGACAACCATGTCTATCCCGGCGTCCTGCATAACGCGTTCATGGACGTGGGCATCCCGGCCTTTACGCCGGAGATTGGCGCTGCGCGCGTCCTGAACCTCGAGATGATCTCGCTTTTCGTGGAAGGCACAATGAACGTCCTCAAGCATCACGGCATCCTGGCCGGGCCACTGGGCCGCACAGGCAAGGACGTGGGTGTCTTTATCGGCAACAGTGCGCTCCCGATCCTTGCAACCCAAGGAGGACTCGTCGAGCATCTGGTCAAGCTCAATGACAAGGTCGATGCCGGACAGAAGGTGGCCATCCAGCGGAACAGCTTCGGCGAAGTGGTCGCGGAATATACATCTAGCGTGGCCGGACAGGTAACTGGCCAGCGTAGCGACGCGATGTCCGAGCCCGGCAACCCCCTGCTATTCATCCTTTTTCACAAGACAATACCGGACGGCGGTGAGACTTACCCCGAGTGATCTAAGCACCCGGTGCCCGCTTCTACCCGTCTCACCGCTTGGTCGGTAAATCGCGCCGATAACTGAGTGACGGCCGAATGCGCGATGTCCGCTTTGGGTCATTAGCGGGCGGGTGCGCTCAAGCGGCGATGTCCGCTTTACCCCCGAACTCGGGCGTTAAATTGGGACTGCCGGGATATCCGCTAAGGGCTACTTGCGATCATCGCCCGTGGTCATATCGAGTCTCGGTGACGTGATAGTGCGCAACTGTTGGGCACTTCTGTCCTTCAAGTTTGGAAAACTCCGGATGACATGTAACGCTGTCGCGTTGCACAACCCGTTCGGTGTCGTCCTACTGCGATCTAAGTGGCGGGATGCTTTGAAACTCATTCGTTCCAGTAGCGTTAGTGAGTTGGGAACAAACGATGGGACTCCTCCATGGAGCAGCTTATTCGGGAGTTTGGCGCATGGCTTAAGCAGGGATTTGCCTGGCTCGTCGACGTGATTGTGTTTGGCTGCCTCTGGGGCATCAGCGAGGTTTCGCGATTACTTAGTACACAACTGGGCAGCGCTTCGCTTTTCAAGATTGTGCTGCTCATTCTGGTACTTCTGATCGTCCTCTATCTTTTTTATTGGGTATTTGGCCGTTTAATTGGACTGATAAGATGGGCACTCGACAGAATCGCTTATGCACTAGGAGTAATTCTATTTAGCGCGGTCGTTGTATCGGGAGCGTTCGCCAGTGCAGGGCTCGTCGCGGCTGTGACGATCTGGTTGATGGGCAACATCACGTTGGCTTCGCGATAAGTGCTTCGCTCTCGAGCGCTTCACGGGCTGAAAGTGGGAATGTCCGACTAACGCGGAACTCATTCAAAATCGAACATCAAAACGTTGCGCCTGCGACGCGGGGCACATGATACCGCCATGCAAAATCACGCACGGCGCCGCGCCAAAATATCGCGGATCTACACCAAGACGTGACTCGCGTTGCGGAGCGAGAGCGTGCCCTATCGATCCGCGGTGATTAGGCTAACTGGGCGGCTCCCCCATCCCCGACAGGATCCCGCCGCCCAGATACAGCCTGAGCTGAGGCAACAACGACGGAACCCCAAGTCGACAAGGCTTGGGGTTCTTTTTTGTGGCAACAGCGAGTCTTATGCACGGCTAGCGTCTTTGCTCGGTCAGCGTGACTTATTGGATACACGGCGAGCGCCCGGGCCGCTCTCGCCGGCACCAAATAAGCCGTCTCCTCTTTCAAAAATAGTTTGTCTGATCAATGTTTGCCCGATGGATAGCCGTCTCCTGACCAACTAGAGCCGTTAAATGGCCGGATTGGCAGGCCGTAAATAAGGACCCCGATCAAACCCAAGGGATGACACCCATGGTCGACCTCGGCAAATACGAACCAATCGCGACCGCACCAAGGGACGGAACACTTGTGTGGGTCTTCAGCGAACTCGTTGGTGAAGTCCTTGCGCGGCATATCGGCGTCGGCGCGTGGCGCGGGTGTGGCCGACTAATTCTGCCAACGAAATGGCGATCCGCAACGGCGGCAGAGATAGCGATCTTTGAGCGCGAGAACCCACAAAGTGACGAGTTGCAGACAATCGCGTTGCGTCTGAAATCTTGTAGCTTCGTCGCACGATCGGCAATCGACGCGCCAGCCGGCAATGTCAGCCACGTAACGCCTAAGTCTTGATGGTTGCCCCGGTGCGTTAGCGATAGAGCTACCGAACCCGCGGGTAGCCTTAAAATTATCCGATAACGTGCCCCGAGTCAGCTTATGTGGCCGGAAAAGCGCACTCATGAACTGCTTTCACGTCGACGCGACTTTGGTGTGGACACTCTGCACCAAAAATCACATTGCTTTCGCATCGACTTCTGGAGAGCGGCATGGCCGAGGTCTCGCGCTACCTTTCACTGACAGCCACGGTCGTTGTTAGTTTTACGATTACGACCAGTTCGGCCGCAGTGCTTGGGTATGGGCTGTTTCGGCTGGGAACGTGGGCGCTCGCCTACTGAGTGTGCGCGTAACCGAATTGCGAGTGTCGATTGAGCCAAGTCGGTGTGCTAACGTTGCCACCGTACGCTGCCGTCCACTCGGCTAATACGTGTTTAGCGATGCCAGACGGACCCGCGCAGGGCAGGAAGCCTCAGTTTCGCCCAAAAGCGATTGGGGCTTTTCGATTTCTCTGAAGTGCCTGCAGCCG
>CAVVCW010000031.1:0-52292 GCA_963746715.1 uncultured Alphaproteobacteria bacterium
CCATATGCCACTGATAAAAATGACAAAACTCTGATATTTGTGGTTGTTCCCAGCTCTGTACCCATAGTAGGGTAGGCCTTGGAAATTTCCTGACCACAGTAGCGCTGCAAAACCGTGTACCCCGGTTGAATTCCGGGCGTGGCCTCCAGCACTTAGCGGAAACGAGGTCCGCCCGCGTGAACAAAAAGTCAACTGGCGGGATCGGGCTGCATCGACATTGACTACCAACCTTGGGTGCGGTTCCGCTCAGGCAACAGCCTTCTAAGCTGAAGGTCGCTGGTTCGAATCCAGCCGGGGTCGCCAATTTCATTTTCACGTCCTTTCATTTCAATGACTTAAGCCAAGGTTCGGCAAACCCATCAATCAGGTTTGCCAATCGACGTTCACGATCTGCTCTGCGACAGCTTTTTCATTTGCCCTTCGCCCCCTTCGGACTTCGTGTTTTTGATCAGTTTTTCCATTGCGGCGTCTGCCATGCGCTCTTGCTCAACCTCATCGAGGTATTCTTGCAATTGCGCCAGCGAACGTGGCAGGTCGCGGACGCCACGCGGGCGCCCAAATTACACCGTGATATTGCAAGCAACACAAATCGCCGCGTGCCGGGCCCTCTGTTAAACGGAGCGCCAATCCATGATCTCGACCGTGTTTCGAGCTTGGGTATGCTGCGTGTTTGTCGTGATTGTTTCCATAGCTAATCAGTCCGGTCATCTGGCCCTTGCGCATGATGATGGCCGCTTTGCGACTCACCGCTGAAACCCTGGTTCGACGCGCTACGCAGCGAGAAAGGGTTATGTTGTTCCTTCGCCGACGGACTCGCGATTGCGGACGTCGATTGGGACACAAAGCGTGAAGGCCAACAGGTTCAGTATCGCGCCCGCCTAGACGGCGAATGGATTGATATTCCCGATGCAGCCGTCATCGCGGAGCCGAACAAATATGGCCGTACGGTCATTTGGCCTTACAAAGACCTCGATGGAAAAACGCAGGTCAGATGCTTCCTGCCCGGAGCTGAAATGTAGCGCCTAACCGCGGATGCCCGTACAAATCGACAGCGCGAGCTGCTCCACCTAGACGCCGCAGCGGCCGGCGGCAGTGTCGACGATTTGTCGATCGCGCTGCAGATGGTGTTGCAGCTGGAGAACGTAGAATATCGGAGTTGAAGCGGGTCGCTCGTCAGCGCCCACCTAGTGCCCGTTCTTAAGAGCCGCTATCGCTGCTGCCAAAGTAGTAGGATCGAGTTAGTCGGGCCGTCGGCACTGCCCTGAGGAGCGCTAAACACCCAGTTGTCCTGCGCGGGCGCACCGGGCCAACTCAAATCATAATACTCAGGGTTACAGGAACTGTCCGTTAGCTTTTTTAGCACGACTTGGTCCGAGGTTTCCTTGCTGATGTGACCTATTGTTGTTTGTCCGGTGCAGTCCGAATAGACGTCCGCATTCTCAACGATGACCTTCACATAATGCGGAGTTGGATTCGGTGGCGTGATCGGACCAGCAGCAACACTCCAAGGGAAGATCGCGCATTGCATTCCTACACCATTGATCAACGGCCCCGACTGGCTAACTAGCCCGTTGGCGATACGGCCGGGCGCGCAAGCAATGTTTTTGCCAGAAACCGCTGTTCCATCAGTTAGTGCATGGAGGAATACGGGCTGGAGGTGTTAATTCGGCAATAACCCTACGCACGTTGCATCAATGTGCTGGACCTCGCCATTCTTATCGAGCGCGACGTGCATCTCGCCGCCTATGGCCATTGCAGCCGGACAGCGAGGAGTGTCCCCGATGTTGAAGTGGACAAAGGGCGGAGAGCCACTATTAGGGGGCGTGCCCCGTGTGAAGAGGCCGTAGTTCGCCCCGAACAATACCCCATTGTTCTGTGCTTGGCACACACCGGCTATACTGTTCAGCGTGCTGCCCGCGGTATAATTGAAGCCGATCAGCACGTCGCTTCCATGACAAATATCGTCTCCCGGAACGCCGCCCGGCCCACTCACGATAACTCTAGTTTCAACCTCCTGCGCCCAGGCCCCGACAACGGAACTTAGCAGCATAGCTACGCCGAGATAGACCGATCGCATGGTTCGCCCCCTTGCGGTGATTGTCTACACGCCGAAATTGGCACGCGCAGAATGAATGGTCTGTGACGGGAGTCACAGGTCTGTGTCGGTCTCCTGCAACTTCCTCTTAATAATATTCGTGCCCTACAGGGCGCGCCGCTGCCGCGGCCGGCGGCGACACGGCGCAGGTGTCGATCGCGCTGCAGATGGTGCTGATGTTGGAAAAGGTCGAGTATCAGATAAAGTGATCCGGCGCGGCTATAATGATCGGACCGCGAATCGGAAAGAGGAAATCCATACGATGCATTTTGCCAAACCGGCCCTCGTGGTGGGCTTTGCCGGCGCAATGGCGATCGGCGGCATGGCACCGGCCGCGGCGCAAAGCCGGGCTGTGGTCGCCGTGGAAGGATCCGAAGTCAGGCGACGAGGTTCTGAGCTGCACGATCCTGACGTGCGCGCCGAATGACGTGATGGCCGAGCTGCACGATCGCATGCCCGTTATGGCAGCAAACCCCAGCGCATCATTTTCGGGATGCGCTTGCCGTCCTCGGAGCGGATCGCCACGAGCATCGGCGCCGTCGGTGGCTTGTTCCAATCGGCCTCGAAGTTCGGTGCCGGCGCCGCGGCACCACCATGAGCGGCTAGCATGACAAGCCCTCTCGCGTCAGCCTCAAAGGACAATCCATTTAGCGCCCGCGATCATTGCCCAGACAGCTCCCGTCGACGCCGCTGTAAATGCGAAGGTAGCAAGTAGGCCGATTGCGAGAATAAGACCATCGTCCTCAAGATACGCGACCGCCAGAATGATAATAATAATTCCAGGCACAATCTGAATAAGCGGCAACGGAGTAAGTAACAGCAAGACAGTCAGCAAAAGGACGGCAACCCCAACCACACGTTTCGTTACGCCCGGGGATAACCGCCAACGGGGACGTATCGCTTTTTCAAGGTGCTTCAGTACGGGCACTAGTCGTCGCACCGTACTCTTTAGTGCATTCACGGAGAGAGAACGCGTGGAAACCCATCGGGGGAAAGTCGGAGCGACATGCCCGGCAATCATTTCGATCGCTGGGGCCAAGAGTAGAAAACCGGCCACATATGAAATCCCCGGAACCATCGCGATCAGCGCGAGCACCAGCACGATTATCCCGAACGATCGTTTATGCAGATGGCTGGATAGCCAGCCGAGCGTAAAGCGATCTGGCGGCAGACTAGTAAGAAGTTCTTCCAAAATCTGGGAGGCCAGCAACTCCGCACGCCGATCCGGAGAACCGCGCGGACTTGAAGCCTGGCTGTTTTCCTCTGAGATTGCCGCCTTCGAGCAGAAAGTGTCCACGCAAGTTAACCCGCCTGCTTCTGGCGTGCGCTAGTTCGCGTGACCGGCTTGGCCTCAGCGTCTTTCCCCTTCTTCCCTGAAATAGGCAGCAGCATCTCGCCTTGCCCGGGTATGCGCTTCTTGCTCTTTGGCTTCTTCTCCGTGGCCAAGCTTCGCTTTAGCGCGTCCATGAGGTTGGCGACGTTTCGCGGCGGTGCCGGCGGCGCGTTCCTTAGCAAAGCGGCACGCCTTCTTGCTTCTTGCGCAGCATCTCGACGAGAGCTTCCTCGTAGTGATCGACGAACTCTGTGGGATCGAAATCAGCCTTCTTCGAATTCAAAATGTGCTCGGCGAGCTTGAGCATTTCGCGGTCGATCTTCACATCAGGCAACTCATCGAAGTAATCTTTGGCGTCTCGCACCTCGGAGGCGTAGCGCAGGGTCGCGCCAAGCAGGCCTTTGTCCCACGGCTGCAGTGCAATGACCCGCTCGCGCTTCGATAGCACAACGCGACCTAGCGCAACCATGCCCTTGTCTCGCATCGCTTCGCGAATGACCGCGAAAGCTTCCTGCCCCACCTCATCGTTCGGGATCATGTAATACGTGCCATCGA
The DNA here is from genome assembly GCA_963746715.1 of uncultured Alphaproteobacteria bacterium. GTDB lineage: Bacteria > Pseudomonadota > Alphaproteobacteria > Rhizobiales > Xanthobacteraceae > BOG-931. The sequence goes on from CAVVCW010000031.1 coordinate 3,984, forward strand.
GGTATCGCTCATCGATCTGTTCGCGAGGTACGAACGTGTCGATCTCAAGGGTGTGATTGCTTTCGAGCGCGATCGCATCCATCTCTTCGTCTTCAACGAGGATGTAGGCGTTTTTGTCGTACTCATAGCCTCGCGCCTTGTCGTGGCTTTCGACAGGCTCGCGCGTTACGTCATCAACCAGCTGTTGGCGAAGGCGATTGCCTGTCTTCTTATTGATCTGTCTGAAGGCCACGCGCTCTGACGATGTTGACGCGGGATAGAGCGCGACGGGGCAGGAAACGAGAGCAAGCTTGAGATAACCCTTCCAATAAGGACGTGACGGCGGCACCACACACTCCTACGCAACGCGACACAGCTGCCCAATTCTACTCGACTTCAAACTGTTCTGCGTTCACTATTCGTTCGAAAGCGATCCTATCGTCCGTGAGCGAGCGGGGATCCACGCCGCAGATGTTAGCTTCGAAGATTTCGGGAGCGCAACGTTTGGGAATTCGACTGATCATGAGCAACGTGTTCACTCCGAGCGCCGTTCTGGCGTCGGCAGCTCTTGTCCTCGTGTTCGTCGCGTCCGAGACATCGGTTGCCCAGGACTATCCAACTCGACCGATCACCATGGTTGTTCCCTTCGCTGCTGGTGGCCCGACTGACACGGTCGCGAGGCTTATCGCGGGACCTATGGGGCGGTCACTCGGGGTCAATGTCGTGGTCGAAGATGTCACCGGCGCCGCTGGCAGTGTTGGCGTCGGCCGCGTCGCGCACTCTGCCCCCGATGGCTACGCGCTCAGCATCGGGCACTGGAGCACGCACGTCGTAAACGGCGCGATCTACAAGCTGTCCTACGATCTGCTCAAGGATTTCTCACCGATCTCGGTGCTTCCGAACAACCCGATGTTAATTGTGAGCCGCACGACTGTCCCTGCCACCAACCTCGAGGAACTCATCGCTTGGATCAGGTCCAGGGACGCTGTCACTGCCGGGACGGCCGGTGTTGGGTCCGGCTCCCACATTGCGGGGGTCTATTTCGAGAAGCTGAGCGATACCCGTCTCCAGTTTGTTCCGTACCGGGGCACGGGCCCCGCCCTTCTAGATATGATCGCCGGTCGGATCGACATGATGGTCGACCAAGCATCAAACTCCGCGCAACAGGTGCGGGACGGAAAGATCCGGGCCTACGCCGTGACCGCCAAGACCCGCCTCGCCGCCTTCCCGAACATTCCAACCGTCGATGAAGCTGGATTGCCAGGCCTCTACATCAATATCTGGCACGGCCTTTGGGCTCCGGCTGGGACGCCCAAAGAAATCATTACGAGGCTCGATCACGCGGTTGCCGCAGCTTTGGCCGACGCCGACACCCGGGAGCGGCTCGGCGCCCTGGGCCTGGAGATCCCCGGGCAGGATCAGCAGACGCCAGCCGCACTCGGCGCCTTGCAGCGTGCTGAGATTGAAAAGTGGTGGCCTATCATCAAGGCTGCGCATATCGAGGCGGAGTAGAAGTTCGGTCTCGAAGTCGCTCTTGAAACACGTTTCACGAAAATCGAGCGGTCTTCATTGGACCGGCCGAGAGCCGGTGAGGGACTTATGCAAGTAGAGGTGGCCACCTTTTGCCAGCCGATCGCGCGACTTTGGGGCCTTGGGTCAGATAATTCCTCAAATTTCCTCGAAATCACTCCGGCAGAGCTTTGTCGAGAATGGCCTGCGCACTCTGTTCAACGGTTGGAACTGCCGCGGTGCCCTACCCTCCACCCCTTGCGTGACGTTCCGTGAAACACGTTTCGTGCAATGTAGCTCGCTGTAACGCGTTTCCGGCCTGTCGTCACCCGGCTCGCGGGGACTTATGCGAGTAGAGAAGCAGGAGAAAGGCCGTCCGGAGAATTGGTACCAGGGGACAAACACGCACCCACTTGAGGCGGTTAATCTCGGGGAAATCCGTTTCGGATTAAACTCGAAGGACCGCGGCCGTGGCCGCTCCGAACGCACTGGAAACGTCGCAGTGACTGAAACCCGTTCCATCTCCACGACAAGGGTGAAGGCACATCGCGCGCGGAAGAGCCGCGGCGTCCACTTGGTCCTGGTAAAGCTCTCCGAAGCGCAGATAGACCGCCTCGCCCACGAGAGCTATCTCGACGGGAATAACACGCTGGAGCAAGCCATCGAAGCCTTCTTGGCTGATCACTTGCCCTCCTCAAGGGCGCGCTTGTAGGTCGGTCGCCACGGTCCCGTTCCGTCCCACCATTCGGCACTTGGGCGGAGTGTCAACTAATAGCTTTTTGGGTGCTTTTTTGCGTCCAAATACTTGCGATATTTTTCTGCTTCACTGCTTCCCAGCCAAACCCGGCGGGAAGCACATGGGAAGCATTTTGAATATTGCACTCTTAATTAACCCAACTGCCATCAGGAAGGGCGACCGGCTCCCAATTAGAAACTTCCTATACGAGCCGCATGCCTCGCTGGGTTCCAAGCTCGATTTTGAACTCAGCGGCAACTGCTTTGCTGGCTACCAAAGTCCGACTGCTACTGCCTAGAGTTATCCAACGTTGTGGGCCAGTTGGAATCTTGCCGGGGTGGTCCAAGATATATTGTACTTGTATGCCCATGGCTTCGCCGCACACCTCTTGGGCTGCGCCATAACCGCCAACAGCGGGTGGCACCCAATCTCCAACAGGCTCGTAAACGGGAAACCCATTTTGTTTTGCCCACAGATGAATGTGGTCCAGTGAGCCAAAGAATTGGTCAACCGGAAGAACTAATAGACCACCAGGGAGCGTGGCACGATTGAGTGCGTTGTCGATGTCCGCATCAGTATCGCCATTAACATTCAGAGCTACGATTGGCGTAGGAAGTGGAGGTTGGTTGATACGCCTCCATGATTCGTCCGACGCAGTATTGTTTGGCTTACACAGGACGTACACCTTTGGCACCATGCCCTGGAAATGGTCGTAATATTTTCGGGCGATTTGGAAACGCTGTGCGTCGACACCGCAAATATTGGTCGTGGCATCGAAGCCCTCCCCATGAGGATCTGAGACGATCACAACCGTCGGGATTTTCGTGGTGAAGCGCATAGCTCTTCGAGCCACAGGAGTCGACATGCAAAATATGATGCCGGGATTCCCTGTGAGATTTTTATCTACATCCCCAGGGGCACATTCCCGATAATCGATAGTGTAGTCTGTACCAAGCGAATATTTATTCTTCTTGATGAGGTAAGTGACCAGACCGAGGATATATGGCCGCACTCCTCCGTTAATCTGAGTCATGCTAATGATTTTGCGGCTTTTAGCTGGGTCTCCTATCGCTATCGCAAGGATATTTGTTAGAGCACCAGTTTTTTTCTTCTTTGTTGTTTTTCCTTTCTTCGCCATGTCCGCCTCCCGCTGACTGAAGGTTGAATGGTAGCTGACGCGCGACCATTGCGCCAGGCGCCCTGGACGTTCGGTCGTCGCTTGGTCTTCCGATAGCGACTTCTGCGTGAGAAACAATTGGTCCAAGCCGCCAACAACCTCGCGGGGGCGCTAAGACACGCGATCCCGCGTCGGGTGAGTACGGCGCGGGATGAGCGGATGCCGCCCTGCGCGATGAGTGTCAGGCCGCCGTCATGTCTGCACCTGCTCTGTCGTTCTGGCGATTGCCTTCGCGTCCATGCCAAAAAATGCGGCGGCGAATTCGATGAAGTTCTTTTCGGCCGTATTTCCCGGCGGCTCGCCGTCCCTGCCTTCGGCGGTGTTCGTCCGCAGAGCAGGGATGGTGTCGAGCACGCGTCATCGGCGTCCCTTCGCGCATTACGGCGGCGGAGCGGGTGATCGCAACATGCGAAGCAATTAGTCCTACGTCCGCTGAACACGAGGAGCGATCAGCCCCCACACTACCAGGACTATAATTGCGCCGACGATCGCTCCAATGAAACCCGCGCTATCGCCCTCTCGATACCACCCGATTGCTTGACCAAGGTATGTCGCAACGAAAGCTCCTACGATCCCGAGCAGGGTCGTCAAGATAAATCCAGAAGGCTCATACTTGTTTCCAGGAAGAAGGAACTTTGCGATCACGCCTGCCACAAACCCAATAATGATGGTCCAAAGAATACTCATCGGCCGCTCCCATTATCATGTGCTCGCGCTATGCGCGCAGATTTTATAGCAGGATTGGCAAATCGGAACTATGACGTGAAAGGGAACCATCAGTCCCGCCGCTGACGATTCCGACCATCATGGATCTGGTTACGCTCGCCGACGTACGGAGTCTGATCGGACACCTGCCGAAAGCGTTCCAGCCGAGGCGATTGCACGATGCTGAGACGGCGGCGCCGAACGCTATTTAGTACCTTTCGCGGCAGCTTCCGTTATCTGTCCGGGTTTCTCCGACGCGACAACACGAGATGCCCGATCTGCAGGCGTAAATTCGGCCGAGCAGCTCCAGACCCAGCCCCAAGGTGGTGCCCATATCCAACATGATCCGCCGCAGCCTCCGCAGCCCGCGCAACCAAAACAGCCTCCGAAGAAGAAACGTCCGCCCGCGCAGCCGCGGCACGCTACATGGCAACCACCACCGCAGCCAATATGGATGCCGCCTCCGCAGCCTCCGCCTCCGCCGCAACGACAACCACCACCTCCGCCGCCACAGCGACAGCCCCCGCCGCCGCAACCACCACAGCCCCCACGGGCGAGCTTCAGGTTTTGCGGGAGCGCGGATGGTGCGACATTTTCCTTGTCGTAGATGTAGAACGTCCCCAAACTGACGTCGAAAATTTCCTCCTCGCCGAGAAAGAGTTCATGACTCTGACTCTGTGAGGTCGACGGCGTATTTGCCGCTGCTTCGCTGGTCGAGGCGCACGCGCCGCTCGCCAGCGAGAAGGACACTCCGGCAAATCCCAACGCGGGCAATGCTTTACTGCGACGCTTGCTTTTTATCGACGAGGGTTTCGACATGGCGCAATTCTCCATCAGGGCAGCGCCCTGCACACACCAACCCGTTCCCTACTCGTTCGCCAGCCGCTTAAGCTTCGACTGCGTCCACGGCGAAAATTTGTCCATGCGACGCACGGTGATCACGACCGCGCGAATATCAGACTAGCAACTGCGGAGACCGCACAAGTCGCGCTGCAGATGGTGCTGATATTGGAGAAACGTCAGTGCCACCGAAGTAGCGCGAGTCAACGACCTGACATCGCGCGATCCACCGCCCTCTGCACCGCACGCGAAAAATCTCGCCCCGCATCGGTCGTTTGCTGCCAAATATCTGCGGTATGACGACCGTCGAATTTGTACAGATCAAATGCCCAGAGTGCGCCCAGAACGGCGACAGTGAGAATCACGAAGTCGCGCATTTCAAACCATTAATACGGTCGGTGCCGAGTACGCGTTCGACGTCGAGTGCAAGCCGCGAAATTACCACTGTACCCGCTAGTAACACTAACGCAGGTTGCGCGTTGCGGTCGGCGTATAGGCCACGCCTCAATAGATGAACTGAGCGGCGCTCCCGACAACACCCCCAGCCGTCCCGGATCACCTAGACTGAACGGGAACCCCAAGCCGACTACGCTTGGGGTTCTTTTTTTGTGGCGCGGCTTGAGCGCACAAAAGGGGCCTCCAGCCCACCACAAGCGAAGCCCCTTTTGTGCGAGCCACCTAACTAACGCGTGTGAGTAGTCTGGGTGGATTCGCGCCGGTATGGCAGCCTGATCAGTATCTATCTGATTCGCTATCCGCTCGCATAGAAAGGCGGGGCAAGCGGATGCCGCCGCGGCGCGTACAATTCGCAGCCATTTGTCCTAAAGCTCAACAGAACATTGCCGGCCAATAATCTCAAACTCTAGCAGCTGACGTAGCTTTTTCGTCATTCCCCCCGACCAATGCTTCGCACCGCGGCTCAGCCAACGGTGGAGCGTGACGATGCCGAATTACCGATTTTACACCGGCCATCAAAGAATTGATCCGCTTGTATTGGATTTTGATTCCGACCAGGAAGCGATCAACAAGGCGAAACAATTGCTCGGCGGTTTGGATGTCGAGGTTTGCCAAGGTGCGCGCGTCGTTATCCGGCTGCGCGGTGGCGGCGATTATCAGCAGGCGCGGTCCTAGACGAGCCTCAACATCGGCTTCGGTTTGCAATCTGCTCACGCGCGGCCTCAGGTGATGGCAGCGCTCCGAGTACGTCGGTCGTGCCAACTCCATGTCGTTCGTGGCGATCTTGGGCGCACTCGGTCTGCAGCTCCTCGCCGTTGAGGATACAGGGGCTCTCGATCGCGTGCGTCCACGCCTGGTCAAACGCAAGATGCCACGCGCACGAAACCATTGGCGCCATCGCACATCGCCTGCCGCTTAGTCCCGATATTCGGGCACCCACCACGCAACACGAATCCACGGCCACGGCTGAGTCATGGCGAGGCATCTCACGCCTGGATTACACTAGGCTCTCACTCAGAACGTAGGGATAGACGCACGCGCAACCATCCGGTGCCGATCGTGTTGTCGCTGCGATCTCCGGCGAGGGGTTATTGCCGGCCTGCACAAATCGGCCTGACCACCTTTTGAAAACCGATGGGGGTGGGTCGAAAATCGCGGTCGACCGGTAAATCGTCATGCCCAATCCCTTTACGGCGGCGGCGGCGGCCCAGATCAGATTTTGTGATGTGCGGCAATAAAAAAACCCGGCGCGAGTGCCGGGGGTAAGGTGGGATTTTAGAGTCAATTGGAGGATTGACGGTTGCAGATGACACGTTCATTGCGACGGTAATGCGACCAGCGACTGCACCAGATGGTACCGTGGTGCCGTGCAGGGCGATAATTTGCTGAGCCGACGTAACCTAAAATTCGGCGAGGTCCGCGAACGGGCGGCGAATATCTGGCGAACGGGCCGAGAACTGCACAACGTTTCTGCGTGAATTAGAGTTGCGCGCCATTTCGAAGACTTCGGCCGTTTCCGTCGTGACCGACAGATGGCAGTCGCGACATTCGAAGACCAGCAGTTCCGGCAAGTTCTTCAGGCGAGCAATCCCGCGCGAGAAGCGCATGGTCATGGCGCAGCTTGGGCACGGCCAAGTTGTTTGATCGCTGATGACTTTGAACATCCCACACCCCTAGCGAGCGTACTGGAGCCCAGGTTATCGCGGGGTTAAAGCCCGGCGCAACATGGTGCGTTGTGGCTGTTTCTGGCTGCCGCATATTGGCGGCACGAGACAAACACAACGCACAAAGCGCGTGACGGTCCGGCGTGCGCCATAAATGCAACACGACCGAGATAAGCCATAATTTGATGACGAGCGCGCTAGCTCGCTATCGCAGTGATCTATAAGTGGTCCCGAGTTCCGCTTTGGGTCATCAGCCGCCGCGACGGTTGAAACTCCCGGCATCGCTTTACCCCCGAAAGCTGCCGCGACCGTAGCTGACCGTGGCGACAGCTTTGGGCCATAAGGGCCAGAGTCGGACACGCGGCGGAGTTTGTGGGAAAGGCTCGCTGCGCTGCCCCAGCGAACTCCCGATCTAGTCGCTCGAGGCCAGCCTGTGTGAAAAGCAGAGATAGGCTATTATGAAGCGAGCCCGTCGTCGGTAGAACACCCGAGCCAATTAAAATGCTCGCAAGTAGCGTCTATGCGGCGAGGGGCGTTCCGTGCGCTTCGCTTAAGCGCTTGGCCTCTGCCTCGCACTCAGCGGCATAGGCCTCCGCCACCTTTGCATCCGCCTTCGAGAGCATCATAGCAATTGCCCTCGCCCGCGCGGCGCGACCCAGCCAACGCTCAGAAGCCGCAATCGGCCTCCTCGCGCGTTGAAAGAGAATCGCTAGCTCGCTCATGCTTGCATGAGCAATGGCGCTTCCAGAAAAATCAATTCTTGCCATTCGGTGAGTTTCGAGTCCGCGTTGAACGTGATTTTGCCTGCTGCCACACACTTACTGATCACGGGCTGTCTGACCCAATCGCGGCTTTCTAAAAGAACCCGCCTTTAGTCGCACAATCGGCCCGTGACCAAGCCAAAATTAGCACGATTAAAGGGAAACGACCTGTACTGAAACATTCATATTGTCGAATGCATTGCCGGGGCCTTCCCATACGCCGGAAAGCGGGCATGCTTTTTCTTGTTCGCGCGCCACAGCAACGGAAACATGCTCGTTACCAGCAAGCTTGTTGTTTGTCGGGTCGAAACCACACCAGCCTGCGCCGGGCAAGTAGATTTCCGTCCAGGCGTGCGTGGCACCGTGCTGGCCTTCCGCCATCTGGATATAGCCGGTGACAAATCGCGCGCCGAACCCCCAATGCCGCGCGGCTTCCATCATGAATACCGCGAAATCGCGGCACGAACCGCTCGCACGCGCGAGCGTGTCGCAGGGCAATTGCACGCCCATATCGTCACGGTGCGCGTAGGCAAATGAGCGGTATATTTGCGTGTTCAGTTTCTCGAGAAGCTCAAATGTCCCGATCGTCTGACCGGGCCGGTACAGATCGGTCAGCCAGCGCTGCAATTTTGGTCCCTCGTAGGGATAGCTAGGCAAACGGTAATGGATCAGCTCTATTTGCTCTTCGGGAGAATATTGAAAGGGAAACAGCCTGGCATCGGGGTCGATGAGACATTCGATACGGATTATCGTCGCGGAGTTCAACATCCACCTCGCTGACGGATGCTCAATTTCTGCGCCGGTTGCTGTAAATGTCAGTATGGCAATGGAATTGCTGTAAATGTCGCGCAACCAACGTATGGTCGCGGCCGGTTCGACGTCGAGACGACCCTCGCGCGATATGAACGTCATGTCCCTCGCGCGGCCGCATCATCAAACGGTGCGGGCCGAAAGTGACAGGTTGATTGTAGCGATACTCCGTCTTGTGAATGATCTTGATGCGCTTCATCATACGATGCCTTCAGTGCCGGCATGACCGGCTGCAAGATCGGCGAGATGAGCTTGCTCGGGCGGCGAGGCGTATTCTCGTCGCAATAGCGAGCCGTATGCGAACCGCGCGTCGATAAATTCCGCGCCGTCAATTCAGCGACAATAACGGTGCGAGACGCGGTACCATCTGCCGCTGCGGCCGTGATAATAGCAATGGCCATGATACCAATAATAACGACCGTGGCTGCGTCGACCGTGGCTGGCAATAAGTGCGCCGGTGCCCGCTCCGACCAAGGCGCCGATAGCCGCGCCGCGGCCGCCGCCGGCCAAACCGCCGATGAGCGCACCGCCGGCAGCGCCGCCCAGCGCACCGCGACCTGTCCGCGCTACGGCGGACTGCACCATCATGAGAGCGATAATCATCATTACAAGAGCAAGCATGCATGCGATGAAACATTTTCGGCCTCGATCGTTGGCTAGTTCTAGCTCGACGGGCTCGCGAAGAGTTACAGCGCATCAGCCGACGCGCAGTCGAAATCGAAAATTCAATCATTGCGTACATTGAGTCTTGCATAGATCGATTTGCAGGGCCACTTGCATTCGTTATGGGCGGCGACGTTGTTGCGCCGCAACATTGGATTGCCTGCGGGTATGCGGTCGGCGGCCACCCTTCATGTCATAATCGCGCAGAGCGCTCGTCTACGATCTGCCGCAATGGTTTAAAGCCCACGGCCCTTGCGGACTTGCAGCGGCCGTTGCAGATTTAGCGTTGCGGCGTTTTGATATTCGTGTGGGATATGCTCCATGAATAGCCCCGTCGATACGGCCCGCACTGCGTCTCCGTAACTCATTTGCACGCGCGGCAAGCTTCTTTGGATTTTGGTTGATCCTTTTCGGCTTTGATCCCGCCGATCTTTTGGTGGGAGCGCTGGCCGCGATTGCGGCGACATGGACGAGTCTACGCTTGTTGCCGCCGCGACAGTGGAGCCTGCGTCCAGTTGCTTTGAGCCGGCTGCTTGTTCCGATTTTTTCCTCAATCCGTCGCCGCCGGAATTGACGTTGCGCGGCGGGCGCTCGATCCGCGGATGCCATTGCGGCCGGGTTTCATCGTTTATCACTCGCGCCTGCCGGCGGGTCCCGCGCAAAGCGCGTTTTGCACAATGATGAGCTTACTGCCAGGTACGCTCCCGTCCGGCACCGACGATGACAGCGGTCTTGTCATCCATTGTCTCGACATCGGGCAGCCTGTGGTCGAACAATTGGCCGCAGAGGAAGCTCTATTCGTGCGGGCATTAGGCGGGGAGCGTGGCGGTGGCTAATTTTTTGATCGGTGCGGCCGGCTTCGTGTTGGCGATGGTGGCGCTGGGACTGTTTCGCGTTATTCGCGGCCCCACAGAAACCGACCGGATGATGGCCGCGCAGCTCCTCGGTACCGGGGGAGTTGCCGCGCTGCTCCTGCTGGCTGTGGCCTCGCAAACGCCGTCCATTGTTGATGTCGCATTGCTGCTGGCGCTGCTCGCCGCATTCGCCTCGGTGGCGTTCGTCAGAAGCGCGTCCAATTCGGCGGCACGGTCGCTCGGATGCGACGGCCCTCAAATGAACCTTGTGCTCAATATTTTCACTGTTCTCGCCGTCTCGGCGGGTGCTTTCTTTTTCCTCGCGGGCACGGTCGGACTGCTGCGATTTCCTGACGTGCGTTACCCGTCTGCACGCATTGACCAAGGCGGACAATCTCGGCCTCGGTCTTATCGTCTTGGGGCTATTGCCGCATGCAGGAGGACTATTCGGCGCGCTGAAGCTGATCAGCATCTGGCTTTTGGTCCAATTGTCAGGTGCGATCGTGACGCAGCTGATCGCGAGCCTAACACGAGAAAGCGGGCTACACGCATGACTGTCGCGCTGGCCTTCGATATCGGTCTCGGCATTGTGCTCCTGGCGATCGCCGGGTGGGCTATCGCCGCGCGCAGTACTTACGCCGCCACGGTCGCATTCATTGTCTACGGATTGCTGCTGGCGATCGTTTGGGTGCGGCTTTTTGCGGTGGATGTCGCGCTGACCGAGGCTGCGATCGGCAGCGGCGTGACCGGCATGCTATTGCTCAGTGCTGCGGCACGCCTGCGCGTCATTGAGCCTGCCGCCATAGCCGCCGGCACGCCATTGCGCATCGCGGTTGGCATCTTTTGCGCTCTCATATCGGCGGCCCTTGCAGCCGCTATTTTATTCCCGCCCGACGTCGTGTTCACGTTGGCGCCGGCGGCCATGGCACACTTGCCGGAAAGCGGACTCGGTAATCCGGTCGCGGGCGTCCTGTTCGTCTACCGGTCGCTCGACACGCTGCTGGAAAAGGTGGTGCTGCTGCTCGCTCTGCTCGGCGTTTGGTCATTGGCGCCAGATCGCTTTTGGGGCGGCATACCGGGGCTGCAGGTTTATCCTCAACGCAGCGCTATTCTGATTTTCCTTGCTCAGATCCTGCCGCCGCTGGGAATTATGGTGGCCATCTATATGACCTGGGTCGGCGCCGATCACCCGGGCGGCGCTTTTCAAGGCGGCGCGGTTCTCGCTGTCATGTGGATCCTGGTCATGATTGCAGGCTTGCGCGACGTGCCTCCGATCAGTCGGCGTTGGATGCGGCTATTGCTGGTCATCGGCCCGATGGTCTTTCTCGCCATCGGACTTGCCGGCTTTGCGCTCGCGGGTGCCTTTCTCGGCTACCCGGCGGGCTACGCCAAGCCATTGATCATCGTCATTGAAGTCACATTAACGATCTCAATCGGAGTGACGCTTGGGTTGCTGGCGGCGGGGCCGCCGGAACGGACACAGCGACAATGAATGCCGCCACGCTGTTCGGGCTTTGTGGCGCCGCCCTGGTCGGGCTCGGATTGTTCGGCCTCGTCACAAATCCGCAGCCCCTGCGCAAGATTCTCTGCGTTCAATCTTCTTGGGTCCGGGGTCTTCCTTCTCTTCGGCGTCATTGCTCGCAGGGGCGCGGCGGCCGGACTTGGTGCCGATCCTGTGCCTCAAGCGTTCGTCATCACCGGCATTGTCGTCGCCTTCTCGGCCACCGCCTTGGCCGTTGCATTGCTGCTGCGGCTGTTCGAGGAAACCGGCCAGGCCACGCTGAGCGCCGATGACGCCAAAGAGGAGTCCTGATGACGGCGACGGTCTTGACCGACGCTACGACCGCGGGCGGATATTTGCTTGTGCTGGCCATCATATTGCCGGTGACGGGCATTCTTTTGTCGCTGGTGCTCGGCGGACGCTATGTCGAGCGCATCGCCCTGATTCTTCTGCCCGCGGGTCTTGCCGTCGCGGTCGCGATCTTCGCGATCGTCTGGCGCAGCAGCGAGCCAGTGGTTTACATTGTAGGCGGCTGGAAACCGCCGCTCGGGCTCGCGCTCCGCGCCGACGGAATTTCGGTGGCGATGTTGGTGACCGCTGCCGTTGTGATCTGCGCCACCGGACTGTTCGGCCGAGAGGAATTTCGCCAACCGCGTGGCCAGCCCGAAGCCCGAGCACCGCTCGTGTTCTGGATCTTGCTCCTGGCGATCTGGAGCGCGCTGAATGCGCTCGTCCTCGGGGACGATCTTTTCAATCTCTACGTCGCGTTGGAGCTACTCACCTTCGCGGCGGTACCGCTCGTGTGTCTGAAGGGTTATGAAGAAACGATCAGGGCGGCGCTGAGATACTTGCTGTTCGCGCTCCTCGGCTCGGTGCTTTATTTGCTCGGGACGGCGTTGCTTTACGGCGCCTATGGCACGCTCGACATTGTTCTATTGTCTACTCGGCTGCGTCCCGAGCCGGTCTCCTGGATCGCTGCCGCCCTGATGACAGCCGGACTCCTGGCAAAGACGGCGCTCTTTCCGCTACATATATGGCTGCCGCCGGCCCATGCCGGCGCGCCCGCACCCGGCAGCGCCGTGCTTTCGGCCCTTGTCGTCAAGGGCTCCTTCTTCTTGATCGTGCGGCTCTGGTTCGACGCGATGCCGGGCCTGATGAATTCTGCTGCCGCGCAGTTCCTCGCAACGCTCGGCGCGGGAGCAATCCTGTTCGGAAGCGTCCTGGCCTTGCGCCAGCAACGGCTCAAACTTCTTATCGCCTATTCGACGATCGCACAGATCGGCTATTTGTTCTTCATATTTCCGCTGGCGATGGGCTCAATGGCAAGTGAGCCCTGGAGCGATGTCGGGTGGACTGGTGGATGGATCCAACTGTTCTCCCACGCCTTCGCCAAAGCAGCCATGTTCATGGCCGCCGGACTGATCGCCGAAACGCTTGGTCATGACCGGATTGCGGGGTTCGCCGGCATCGGTCGCATCCTCCCTATCACCACATTCACATTCGGGATTGCCGGCCTCTCGCTGATGGGCGTACCGCCGACCGGCGGATTCGTAGCAAAATGGCTATTGCTCCAAGCGACGGTGATGGAAGGTCAATGGTGGTGGGCGGCGGTGATGCTCGTGGGCGGCCTGCTTGCGGGCGGCTACATTTTCATGGTGCTCGGGAAAATGCTTTGCAGCGCGGACGTGCCGGTGAAGGTGTGCGTCTCGGTGACCCGAAGTCGTGAAGTCGTGGCGCTGACGCTGGCGCTGTGTGCAGTCCTGCTGGGTCTTGTCCCGCTGCGGCCATCCGCGTTGCTGCAGATCGGCCGCCCAGCAATGACGGCGGTCAATTCGCGATGAATTTCGTATCGCCGCTTATTCTGCGGAGGCGTAGACCGTGATAGATGCCGGAATGTTGCTCGGTATCACGCTGGCAGTCCCGCTTGCCATGCTGGCTGGGTGTCTGTCAAAGCGTTTGCGGGAACGCATGCCGGCGTTTCTGGCGTTCGCGCCGGTGCCGGCGGTCGCGGCGGCGTTGCGCGCGTTCGACGGTACGACTCTGGTCCTGCCCTGCCCGCTCCTCGGCCTGACATTTGAACTCGACCGATCAGGCGCAATGCTGCTCGGAGCCTCCGCGCTGCTGTGGATCGCGGCGGGCGCCTATGCGGCCACCAATTTGCGCGGCAAACTGGAGAGCGGACGTTTCGCGGTTTGGTGGCTGATGACGCTTACGGGCAGTCTCGGTATCTTCATCGCCGCCGATCTGGTGAGCTTCTATCTGTTCTTCACGTTGGTGAGCCTCGCTGCTTATGGTCTCGTCGTGTTTGATGACACTGCGGCCGCCAGGCGCGCGGGCGCCGTGTACGTCTCTCTCGCCGTGCTCGGTGAGGCTTTGTTGCTGATGGGCTTCGTGTTGTTAGCGGCCGCCAGCCCGAGCGGCGGCCTGCTGCTCCGCGACGCCGCCGGGGCCCTGTCAACATCGCCGTGGCGCGACGCCACTATGGCATTTCTCGTTCTGGGATTTGGACTGAAAATTGGACTGGTGCCTTTGCACGTCTGGATGCCGCTGGCCTATACCGCGGCACCGATTCCGGCTGCGGCCGTGCTCAGCGGAGCGGCCGTAAAGGCCGGCGTAGTCTTCATCCGCTTTCTGCCATTCGAAAACCCGGGGCCGGGTTGGGGCACAGCGCTCGCCGCCGCTGGTCTTTTCTCCGCATTTTACGGTGTCGCGGTCGGGATAACGCAATCGAATCCTAAGACCGTGCTGGCCTATTCGAGTGTGAGTCAAATGGGGCTGCTTGCCGCTGTGATCGGCATGGGCATGACGGCGGGTGATCCAAGTGTGGGAACGGCGGCCATCTTCTATGCGGTTAATCACACGCTGACCAAAGGCGGCCTGTTCCTTGCCATCGGCGTCGGTGCGCTGACGCGCCGGCGCGGCCTGTGGCTGGTATTGCTGCCGGCCGCATTGTTGGCGCTGGGACTTGGCGGGTTCCCGCTGACCGGAGGTGCGCTGGCGAAATTGGTCATAAAGGTCCCGTTGGGGGACGGAGCCGTGGGCACGCTCGCCACTCTATCGGCGATCGGAAGCACCGTCCTCATGCTTCATTTCCTGTACCGCCTCGCGGCAGACATGCCTCGAGATACGCAGATCGCAGCACCGATAGGTCTTGTTGTGCCTTGGCTTGCGATCGCGCTCGCTGCCGTTGCCGTGCCCTGGTTGCTGTATCCAAGAATTGCGGGCGGCACTTTGCACGACGCGCTCGCGCCGAAAGAACTTTGGGCGGCACTCTGGCCGGCCCTCATCGGCGGATTCTTGACCGTCGGGACTGCGATGCTGGGGACATCTGCTGCCGCGCATACCGGCGGGCGATGTGCTGGTGTTTGGCAAGCCCGCGACTCGCGCGGCCGGCCATGTGGGTGCGGCGATGGAAAGCATCGATTGGCATTTGCGCCAATGGCCGGTGGCAGGCGCATTGTTGCTGGTGTTGACGATAATTCTGGCTGGAACAGTACTCGCGGGCCACTGATCAGGACCTAACAATGCTCGATAGCGCGCAGCGAGACCGCCGCATATGGATCGTCCTCGGTCTGATGGTCGCGTCGCTTTGCGGACTGCTCCTGATGCCGCCGATCCCGCAAGATCAAACCTATCACCAGTTCGCCGATCAGCGCACATTGCTCGGTACGCCGAATTTCTGGAACGTTGTTTCGAATTTTCCCTTTATCGTGATCGGCGCCGTAGGGCTGTGGCAATTTCACCGCGCTTCCGCAACCGTCGCGCTCTTTCTGGGAATCCTGCTGACCGGCTTCGGCTCGTCCTATTATCACCTCGATCCTAACGATCGCACCTTATTCTGGGATCGGCTGCCCATGGCGATCAGCTTCATGGCGATCCTTGCCATTACGATTGAGGAACGCGTGGATGCAAAAACTGGGGTCGCTTCTGCTGTGGCCGCTGATCGCAATTGGCGTGTTCAGCTTATTGCTGTGGCGCTGGACCGGCGACTTACGACTCTATGTCTGGGTGCAATTTTTCCCCTGTCTCGCATTGCCGCTCATGTTCCTGCTATTGCCGCCAAAATACAGCGGTACATTTTACTGGCTTGTCGCTGCGGCGCTTTATGCATTTGCGAAGTTATTGGAGTTCTATGACGGCGCGATCTATTCGGTCGGCGCCATTATCAGCGGGCATACACTCAAGCACCTCGCCGCGGCCGCCGCTTGCGTTGCGATCCTGCGATATTTTCAGAAACGCAGGCCGATCATGGCGCTAACGCCGCGCGTACTCGACGCTAACTGACATGCGTCACTGGCTCCTCGAAGCGATATTCGCAACGATCAACCGTCATATCGAGTGCGGCAAACCGGAATTGGAGGAGCCTTCCTTGTCCCGGAACACAGCCACATACAGCGCTGGAAGGAAGATCAGCGTGAGAATGGTCGCGACCAGCAGTCCTCCCATGATCGCGTAAGCCATCGGCCCCCAGAAAATAGTCGCAGCAATCGGTATCATGCCGAGCACCGTCGAGATCGCCGTCAGCATGATCGGACGGAAGCGAGACATCGCCGCCGCAATCACCGCGTCCCATATGGCATTGCCCTCCGCGCGCTCGGCCTCGATCTGGTCGATGAGGATCACCGCATTGCGCGCGATCATTCCCAACAGCGCCAGGATCCCGAAAATCGCGACAAAGCCGAGGGGCTTATTAAAGAGGAGGAGCGCTGCGACAACACCGATCAACCCCATCGGTACCACGCTCAACACCACGAATAGACGGCTGAAGCTCTGCAGTTGCATCATCAGGAATGTCATCGTAATGAACAGCATCAACGGAACGACCGCATAAACCGAGGCTTGGGATTGTGCGCTCTCCTCGACGGTGCCGCCCACGTCGACATGATAAGAGCTGGGCAACGCGGCGTTGAATTTCGCGATTGCGGGAGCGAGGGCGCTGACAACGGCTTCAGGCGATGTTCCCTGCGTCACGTCTGCCTGGATCGTCAAGGTTGGGACGCCGTCGCGGCGCCAAATCAGCGGAAACTCCTGTCCGAAATCCAAAGTCGCAAACTGGCCAAGTGGGACGGTCCGACCGTTCGGCAACGCGAACTGCAAGTTACGCAACGTCGACAGCGACACGCGCTGCGCGTCGGTCGCTCGCATCACGACATCGACCAGATAGATGCCGTCCCGCACTTGGGTAAAAGGCAAGCCTGACATTACAGTGTTGAGCTTCGCCGCGATGGCGTCCGAACTTAATCCCAACAGCCGAGCCTGATCCTGATCGATACGAATGCGGACCTGACGGGCCGGCTCCATCCAGTCGTAATTGATCCGCCGTGTACGCGGGTCGCTGGCAACGATCTGAGCAAGCTCCAGAGCAATATCGCGGACCTGGTTCAGATCCGGACCGCTGACCCGATATTGCACCGGCCAGCCGACCGGTGGACCGAGTTCCAGCGGAACGACTCGCGTCACGGCGTTCGGAAATTCCTCCGCAAGTACGCGCTCGAGCTTGGCGCGAAGCTCGCTCGCGGGCGGCAATGTCCTTGGCGATCACCACGAATTGGCTGAAGAAACTATTAGGCAGTTCGACGCTGAGCGGTAAATAAAAACGGATTGCGCCACGGCCGACATTCGTACTCCATCGCTCGACATCGGGATCGCCCTTGAGGATCGCGTCAATCTTGGCCGAAGCATCGCTGCTCGCGTAAATCGAAGCGTTTTGCGGCAGCCTCAAATCGACCAGCAATTCCGGCCGATCCGAAGACGGAAAAAATTGCCGTGGCACGAGGGGGATTCCCAAGAGCGCGACAACAAAACAGGCGACCGTGATCAGAATGGTGAGCCAGCGCATCCGCATCGCCGAGACGAGGATGCCGCGGAAGATGCGAAGCACCAGACCCGGTTCGGTCGACGGTGGTGTCTTTGGCTTGGACAAGAACGCGACGCCAAGAAGCGGAATGAAGATCACCGCGACCAGCCACGATGCCAGCACCGCAATGCTGACGACCGCGAAAATTGAAAATGTATATTCGCCGGCGGCGCTTCTGGCGAAGCCTATCGGCACGAAGCCGGCCATCGTGACGAAGGAACCGGTCAGCATGGGAAACGCAAGTGTCCGGTAGGCGAATGTGGCCGCGCGGTCTTTCTCGTCCCCCAGTGCCAGACGCATCGTCATGGCGTCGATCGTGCTCATGGCATCGTCGACCAGCAGCGACAGTGCGATGATGAGCGCACCAAGCGATATGCGCTGCAAATCGATGCTGACATATTGCATCACCGGAAAGACGACCGCGAGCGTCAGTGGAATCGAAAACGCCACGATTGCGCCGGCTCTGAGCCCGAGACTGATGACGCTCACCGCCATGATGATCGCGATCGCCTGCCAGAGCGATTCCATGAACTCGCCGATGGCGCTTTGCACGACGGACGATTGATCCGCCACGATGGTTGGCTCGATACCGACAGGCAGATCGGCGATAATTTCGCTCATCGCCTGACGTATATTTTGGCCAAGCGCCAAAATGTCGCCGCCGTCGCGCATCGCGATGGCGAGGCCGATACCTGGAATTCCATTAATGCGGAAAATCGGCTGTGGCGGGTCGACAAAAACGCGCCTGATGTCGGCAATGTCGCTCAGGCGCAACAGGCGGCCATTCGTGGCAATGTTGATTGCAGCAAGGTCCTGCTCGGAATTGAAGGCGCCGGAAACCCGAAGCCGGAGGGTTTCATCGCCCGTTTCCAGAGTGCCGGCTGGAACTCACGGCGTTCTGAGCTTCAATCGCCGCGATCAAGGCGGCGCGATCTATGCCAAGCCCCGCAAGCTTCTCGGTCGAAAACTCGACAATAATCTGTTCGTCCTGAGCGCCAAGGATCTCGATCTTGGAGACGTCGGGCACGCGCAACAGCCGCGTCCGGATTTTTTCGACATAATCGCGCAACTCGCGATGCGTAAAGCCATCCGCGGTGAAGCCGTAGATGATGCCGAAGGTATCGCCAAACTCGTCGTTGAACCCGGGCCCGACGACGCCCGCCGGCAAGGTGTGGCGGATGTCGCTTACGCTCTTTCGAACGTGATACCAAATATCCGGCACCTCCTTGGCAGGCGTGCTGCCTTTCAGATTCACGAATATGGTCGTCGATCCGGCGCGGGTGAAACTGCGTAGGAAGTCGAGATTGGGCGTCTCTTTGAGTGTTCGTTCGATACGGTCGGTCACCTGATCGAGCGTGTCGTTGAGGGTGGCACCCGGCCAGGCCGCCTGCACGATCATCGTCCTGAAGGTGAACGCCGGATCCTCATTGCGGCCGAGACGAAGATACGACATCAGACCCGCGGCGATCGTGACGAGCATGCAATACACCACGAAGGAGCGATGCTTGAGCGCCCATTCGGAAAGATTGAACTGCGTCACTGAACCGTTCCCAGCAGGCGAGTTTTCTGACCGGGGTGAAGAGCCTGGACTCCAGCTGTTACAACGATGTCGCCAGTATCGAGCCCACTCGAAATAGCGACGGTCGAGGGATCTTGGCGCGACACGTCAACGCTTCGCAGCGAGACTGTGAAGGTCGACGGGTCGACTAGCCAGACTGCAGGCCGGCGATCGTGTTCAGTAAGAGCCGTAGCGGGAATTTCGACGGTCGGCGCGGTATCGAGTTGCATGCGTCCAACAACGGTCGCGCCAAGCCGCATCGCCGCCGGCGGGTCGGTCAGTCCGACCTTGACCTCGAAAGTCCTGGTGACCGGATCGGCCTGCGGCGCAACCTCGCGGACGCGCCCGACGGTGGTCACCGTCGGATCGTCTGTGAGGCTGACGTCGATGACTGGATCGTGTGGCGCCGATCTTATTACTTGACCCGGAACATCGAACACGGCGTCACGACCGCCCTTCGGGGCCACGCGGACGATCAGTTGCCCGGCCTGGACTACTTCGCCGGGTTCAGCCGCAGTGCCGATCACCACGCCTCCGGCATCCGCTTTCAACTCGGTATCGCCCACCTGATCCTGGGCGACCTTCAATTGTGCTTGCGCAGAATCGAGCTGAGCTTGAGCGGTCTTGCGGGTCTGTTCGGCGCGCTCATACTGAGCGTGCGAGGCTACATCCCTGGAAAGAAGAAAGCTTTGACGATCGTAGTTGCTTTGAGCTTCGTTGAATTGCGCCTGCGCCGCTGCAACAGCTGCCTGTGCCGACCGCAATGCGTTTAATTCATTGTGCGGTTCAAGCTTTGCTATCACCTGCCCCGGCTGCACCTCATCGCCGACGTTAGCGCGCCGCTCCACCATCCGCCCGCCGATGCGAAACGAAAGGCGCGTCTCGTTTTCAGCTTCGATACGTCCAGTATAAGTAATGGTTTCACCAGCGTCGCGTTTCACGACGGTCACCGTCCGGACCGGACGAGCTTCGGGAGCGGCTGTTTCAGATTTCCGTTCGCATGCAGCAAGAGACGCCGACAGCACCGGCGCCAGCCACACGATGTGCCACAGGCGAACCGTGAACCTCGAAACTCCGACACTCCCTGACATGGCTAACCTTCTCTTTTTTGACACAACCAACTTGGAAGGCAAAATCCACGTTGTGATCCTATATGAGGACGTCTCGTGCTGGCTATAGGCGCCTGCGTGCCGGAGTTCAGCGCTCTCCCGACACGCGCGCCGCCAGTGCAAACACGAACACCGATCATGGCAACAATCAGCAGGCCGACCGCGGCGAAGCCCAGGAAATTCGGAACGAGCCGGGTGTAGATGTGGCGATTCCATCCGCAGTGAGCAGGCTATCGGCGGCGGTCGTTGCCGCCTCCACCTTGTCGGTTCCGGATTGATGACCTGATACGAAACGCTGGCGCCCAAGAGGTACAAAATATGCGAAAGGACGATGGCGATCAGAATCAGAAAGATGCACGGCGTTCCCGACCCTTTCGATGGTATCGAGAATCTTCTGCATCGCGGTTTTCGATGCCTGCCTCTTCATCACCGCATCGTTCGACTGGCTCATAGTGGCGTTCCTTTCGGCCGGCCCGCGCGGCCGACGCTTCACAGCGGCAATAGCCACGGCACGAGGATCACGCAGACGACCATGACAATGATCGAAAACGGCACTCCAACGCGTACGAAATCTCCGAACCTGTAATTCCCCGGCGCCACCACAAGCGTGTTCACCGGCGAGGATACGGGGGTCATGAAGGCGGTGGACGCCGCCAAGGCGACGATCATCGCAAACGGATAGGGCGAGGCGTGCGTCTCCTTGGCGAGCGCCACGGCAATCGGCGCCATCAGCACCGCAGTCGCGGTATTGGAAATGAACATGCCAAGGAGCGCGGTGATGGCGAAGAGCGTGCCCAGGACCACGTGAGCACCGGCGCTGCCGGTAACGGTCCGGAGTGCGTCGGCGGCGAGGTCGACACCGCCGGTTCTCTGCAGCGCGGTCGAAAACGGCAACATGCCGACAATCAGTACAATGGTTTTCCAGTCGATCGCGCGATAGGCGCTGGTCAGATCGACGCAACCCAATGCGCCCATCAACAGACATCCGATGAACGCGGCTTGAACATTGGGAATGACGCCGCTCACCATCAGTCCGACGACGAGAGCGAGACAGATCAAAGCCTGCAGCGCCTTGCCGGGTGCCGGCAGCACTTCGTCGAGATCGGCCGGCAGCTCGATGATCACGACGTCGCGGCTTTGGGTGCGGAGTTTTTCGATGTCCCTCCACGGACCGATCAGCAGCAAAGTGTCGCCGACCCTCAGCGCCTCATGAAGGAGTTTGTCCTCGTGCGCGCTGGTGCCCCGCCGCAGACCGACCACCGTGAGCCCAAAGCGGCTGCGGAATTCGGCGCCGACCACGGTCTGGCCGATGAGATCGGACGTCGCGGGCACGATAACCTCCGCCATGCCGATCTCTTGCGAGCGGTCGCTGAAATAAGCGCCGCTGAGCGGAATTTCCTCCAATGCGAACTTCTGCCGCAGCGCCCCGATGTCGGCCTGCGGCGCGAACAGATCGACGAGCAATATATCGTCCTCCATGAGCTCGAACTTCGCGGTCGGACGCAGCATTACCCGGCCAAGCCTCGCGTTTCGTTCGATCGCAACGATACTGGCCCCGGATCCGCCGCGCAGGTTCAGTTCCGACAGCGTCTTGCCCGCGAGCGGTGAGCCCTCTGTCACACGCAGCCGATATTCCCGATCGGCAAGTTTGTATTCCGAAATCCAATCGGCAAGGCTCGGCCGGTTCGACGTCCTCGCCTCGTGCTTCGCACTTAGCCAGCGCCGCGCGAAACACATATAGACGATGCCGAGAACAAGGACCGGTAGGCCGAACGGCGTGAAGCTGAAAAAGCGGAACCCCGCTAAGCCGTGACGCTCGAGTTCGCCGTTGACGACGAGGTTCGGTGCCGTCGCGACAAGCGTCGTCATCCCACTAATCAGTGCCGCCATGCTGAGCGGCATCATCAGCCAACTCGGCCCGAGGCCGGCCGTCTGCGCGACGCGAAGCGCAACCGGTATGAAGATGGCGGTCACCGCCGTCGAGCTCATTGTGGCGCCGAGACCGCAGACAACGATCATCAGAAGAACGATGAGCCGGACCTCGCTGCGGCCGGCCTTGACGATCAGCCAGTCGCCAAGCCGCTGTGCGACACCCGTACGCACCAGGCCCTCGCCGATGACAAACAGCGCCGCAATCAGGACGATATTGGAATCGCTGAAACCGGCCAACGCCTCACTCATGGTCAAGACGCCGGTGAACGGCAGCGCCGTGAGCATGATCAAGGCGACCGCATCGAGACGCGGGCGGTTGATCGCGAACATCACGATCGCCGCGGCAAGCAGAATGAGAACGACGACAAGCTGTGACACAGTCAATTCGTTCGTGTTAGAGGCCGCAGGGAAAACGGCGACAAAAACTCGTTCTACGCATCAGCCCCATCGAGCGACGCCGCTCGTCCTTCACCGAGGCATTGTCATTTTCGGTCGCCATGAATAGCACAACGGCGAGACGAAAGACGCGCAACGCGCCGAAGCGCTGGATCAGTTTGGCGCCGAGCATGACGAAACCGGCGACAAGCATGGAATAAGCCACGATACCGGTGGCGACTGTCGTTGGGGGAACGCTAAAGCTGTTCACCATGCCGCTCAATGCCACCGGCAAAGACGCGACATTGAAAGACATAATCATCTGCCCGAGCGCGATGGCGGTCATCGGCACCCAGGATTCTCGCGGTTGTGCGATGGCACGCGTGCCTAACGCGGATTGCACCGTCATCTGCTTCCTCCCACTAAGTTTTTCAGCCACCAACAGGCTTCGGCCTAATCATTTTCGGGAGAATTCATGGCTGAATTACTCAGCCGTCAGGTTGCGAGACGAACAAATCCATTCCGAGCCGTTGCGATAAAAGCTTGGCGACCAGTTGCCCTTTGACGCTGTTTCCGGCGCCGTCGAGCGGCGGCGCAAACGTTCCCAATCCACCTTTTCCGGGCGAGACGGTCACGATGCCGCCGCCTATGCCGCTTTTGCCTGGAAGCCCGATTTCGTAAAGCCAGTCGCCGGAGGTCTCGTAGAGTCCCGCCGTCGCCATCACGGCGAGCGCGTAATGGCAAATCGACGCATCGATGACGCGCTCCTTGGTTAGCGGATTGACACCGCCGTCCGCCAAGGTCGCGCCCATCACCGCGAGATCCCTCGCGCTCACATTCAGCGAGCATTGCTTGGTGTAGAGATCGGTGGCTTCCGCGGGATCGAAGTAAATGCGGCCAAAACTTTGCAAGAGCCGGGCAATTCCCTGATTGCGGTAATTCGTCTCCGAGGCCGAGACATAGACCTCCTCGTTCAGCGCGAGCTTTCGTCCGGCAAAACGCGACAGGCCGTCATAAATGAATTGCCACTTGGCGTTCGCATCTGCGCCCGGCACCAGGCTGGTGGTAGCGATCGCGCCAGCATTCACCATCGGATTGGTGCGGCCGTCACTGCTGCGTTCGACCGCGGCGAGTGAATTGAACGGCATGCCGGTCGCATTCGCCCCGAGTTTTTCCCGCGCCTGATCCGGGCCGATCTCCTGACAGACCAGCGCGAATACGAACGGCTTCGACACGCTCATGATCGAAAATTCGTGGTCGGCGTCCCCGGCCGCGTAGATCTTCCCGCTGGTGCCGGCGACACAGACGCCAAACAGACTACGCCCAGCCCGCGCCAGCGCCGGGTAAACCTGGGAGTTCTCGCCTTCGGTGTTCGATTTGAATAGAGCATGTGCTTCGGCCACCAGCGCCTGCACCATCTCCGGTGTCGGCAGATGACCGGTCGATACGAAAGGCGCGCCGGCTCCCTGCCCGCTGTGCGCGCGCGTCTGCATCTCCTTCCTCCCGGAGTCGCTCGGCAGTTTGTTAGCTATTCTGATCTCTAACCGAAATGAGCTGGTGACTATTCTGTTTATCGCTTCCGAGCATGAAAATTGGATCGCAAAACAACCAGGACTGTCAAGGACCTTTCGCGGATACGCCTATTTGTGCGCATGAGTGCGCCTTCGCCGGCTAAAGTCGACGTTGACTAGTCCTCGGCACTTCAGAACGATCCGAACACTGAACCCAGCGCAATCACCGATGCCAATGCGATGAAAGCGCCGACGATCGCAACCATGACGATGTCGAGATAACTCTCGCGATGCGTCGATCCGCACACCGCAAGTAGTGTCACAACAGCGCCATTGTGCGGCAGGCTATCGAGCGTACCCGCGCCAATCACGGCAACGCGATGCATTAACGCTGGATCGATGCCCTGCTCCGTGGCAAGGCGCATATAGGCGCCGCCGAGCGCGTCGAGCGCGATCGTCAATCCGCCCGATGCCGAACCGGTGAGAGATGCGAGCACATTGGTCGCCACTGCGAGCGAAACCAGCGGACCGGCGTCGATCGAGAGAACCCAGTCGCGCACCATCGCGAAGGCCGGAAGCGCTGCGACGACTGAACCAAAGCCGACGAGACTGGCGACGCTCAATACCGGAAGGACAGACGCATTAGCACCAGCGTCCATGCTTGCGCGCAGCGCGGGCAGACGCCCATAGTTGACAGCGATCAGCGTCACAATCGCAGTCGCGAGCGCCGTGACAACCGACCACACGCCCCCAACGGCCGACAGCGACGTCGAGCCCCAAAACTGATCAGCGAGATAAGAGGCGTCGTGCCGAGGCAATACAAAGAGAGACATTAAAAGATTGACACCGATAACAATGGCAAGTGGCAAAACGGCCAAGGCGATGGGCGGAGCGGCATCGCTTTGATGTCCATGGCGAACCTCGGCCGGATCAAATGTGCCAGACGTCGTTGCGCGCTCACGGACTATCTGGTTTTCGGAGACGCCGACTGGAGTGTCTTCGTCCGCGCCATAACCCTCGCCTTTTTTGCGCGCGGAAGTCTCGCCGCGAGCGAGCCACCAAAGGCCGAATCCCAGCATGATAAGCGACGCGATGACGCCAAGGCCTGGCGCCGCGAATGGAGTAGTTCCAAAAAACGGCATCGGGATTGCGTTCTGGATCGCCGGCGTTCCAGGTAGCGCCGACATAGTGAAGGTGGATGTGCCAAGCGCAATCGCCGCCGGCATCAGCCGCTTCGGAATCGCTGCTGCGCGAAACAATGAATGCGCCATGGGAGCCAACACGAAGAAGGCCACAAACAAGCTGACGCCGCCGTAGGTGACGAGCGCCCCGGCCAGAACAACCGCCAGCATCGCCCGTCGCGGGCCCAGACGATCGGTCATGAAGTCTGCGATGGCTGACACGGAGCCACTGTCCTCCATGAGCTTGCCGAACAAGGCGCCGAGGAGAAAGATCGGGAAGAATTGCATTATGAACCGAGCGGCACTCCCCATGAACGTTTGTGTCCAATGGGCGAGGAGGGGTTCTCCCGACAAGCCCGCTGCGAGGATCGCCGCCGCGGGAGCGAGCAGAAGTACGCTCCAGCCCCGATACGCCAACCAGATGAGAAGTCCTAGGGCAACAAGAATGCCGACAAACCCCATGGCTCAAACCTGTTGCAACAAAACATCGAGATCGAGGGTGGAGCGGTGCCCGAGATCTGAAGCATGCGTCTCCAAAAAAGCTTGCGCAGACCTTCGCCCCTCGTCGCGCAGGATTGAGAAGAATTCCCATTCCGCGTTGAGCTTGGAGGACGCGCCGAACTCAGTAAGCATCTCGCTCGCGATGCGGTGGATACGCATGCCGGCCCATTGCGCGCCCTCGCTGTCACCGGCATCGGCTACTTGCCGAAGCAAGGCGATCATGCGCAGCTCCTTCAGTAGAACCGCGTTGAAGGACACCTCATTCAACCGATTGAGAATTTCTGAAGCGGAGCGCGGCGATCTTTCGCGTTCGACCGGGTTGATCTGAACGAGAATAGTATCCTGCGATTTACACTCCCGAATGAGGGGTGTGATCGTGGGATTGCCGGAATAGCCTCCGTCCCAATAGGGCTCGCCGTCAATCTCGACGGCCTGGAACATGGTAGGGAGGCAGGCCGAAGCGAGCAGAACGTCCGGCGTAACAGCTTCGTTCTTGAACACGTGACCGCGACCGGTCCGAACGTTGGTAGCGGTGATGAATAGTTTCGTAGAGGCTCGCGCCAGCCGATCGAAATTTATCGTTTCGGCTAGAATTGCACGCAGTGGATTGTTCCCTATCGGGTTCAAGTCATAGGGTGACAATATGCGAGACATCATATCCATGGCGACATAGATAGGGGACGAGTCCAACGTCCAGCGGCCGAGCATCACATCAAGGGGTCCGCGCCGAAGGGGACTGAAACGAGCCGCCTCAGAGACACATCTCCAGAAATTCTCCAGAGCGGTTCGGGCACCCGCGGCCCCGCCTTTGGCGTGGCCATCGACAAGCACCGCGGCATTCATCGCCCCCGCCGAGGTGCCAGAAATGCCGTCGAATTCGGAGCCACGGCTCCTCGAGCAGACGATCGAGCACTCCCCACGTGAAGGCGCCGTGAGAACCGCCGCCCTGCAGCGCGAGATCGACGAGAATTGGCTCTCTATTGAATGTCATTGCTCAGTCCTCACCCGCTCGGGCACTTGGCGCTTCGCAGAAGTTTGTGACTGTTATTTGAATTCGCGGCGGTGCAATTTCCGTCGTCCGGGATGCTTCGTGCAAGACAAGATTCGAGCCCACGAATTTTGCGGAGCACACCTCAACGTCTGCCGCGTCTAGGGCGGGCCTATGAAGTCCGGCGGCGCGAGACGTGTTGGTCGGCGCTTTACGCCACCAGGGGCTGTACGCTGTTGGGCCATGGAAGCGAGCATGGCGGTTCGCTGACATACGGGTGCTCGGTCATCTGCCGAAAGAAACGCGGGCTCCGGCCGGGTGGCAAATTCGTCTGTGTGACTTGGTCTGATCAGAATTTCCAATAAAGTGGAACGACAACCACAGTAACTATCAGCGCCCAGATCGTGACGGGGAGGCCGATTTTCCAAAAATCCCCGAACCGATACCCGCCCGGCCCATAGACCATCAAGCTCACCCCATTGGCGAAGGGCGTCAGGAATGACGCACTCGCGCCCATGGCAACGCCCATCATCATTGGAAGCGCTGAAACGCCCATCTCGGTGGCAGTGGCCAGACCGATTGGCATCATAACCAGGGCCGCCGACGTGTTGGAGATGAATTGGGAGATTACCGCCGTTACCAAAAAGATTCCTGCCAACACAACATGGGGACCACCACTCCCAAGCGCGTTGACGACATAATCTCCAATCAGCGTAGCTGCACCGGTTTTGCTCATGGCCGTTGCGGGCGGTATCATCGCCCCGATCAAAATACATGTATTCCAATCGATGCCTTTATAAAATTGCGGAAGCGTCAACACGCCGGTGACAAGCATGAGGGCCGCACAAATTACGGCTGCAATAGGGGCCGGAGTAATGTCAAAACTTAATAAGACCACAAGCAAGATCAGGATGGCTACGGCTGCGCGCGCGCCTGGTCCCAATGCCACAGCTTGCTTCTGTAAAGCTTCCGGCGCGTCGACAACGAGCACCTTCGGATCCGAAAGGTACTGGTCCAAGCCTTTCCAAGTACCTTGCAGTAGAAGGTGATCCCCTGCGCGCAAAGTCACGGCCTCTTGGCGCATTTCAACACCGCCTCGTTGGATTGCCAGGACCATAAGATCAGCATGTTCTGTTGTCATCCCCGGGAATACCGATTGCCCGATCATCTTGGAGCGCGTTGGGATAACGACCTCAGCCAAGCCCGAGCCGCGGTTAAGTAGCGCGTCGGCGACGGGAGTTGTCATATCGTCTTCA
Organism: uncultured Alphaproteobacteria bacterium; assembly: GCA_963746715.1. Taxonomy (GTDB): domain Bacteria; phylum Pseudomonadota; class Alphaproteobacteria; order Rhizobiales; family Xanthobacteraceae; genus BOG-931. The sequence continues at coordinate 31,907 of CAVVCW010000031.1, forward strand.
CGAACTGCAAGATGCATATCTGCTGCAAACTGTCCTGCTGCCTCCGCATTACCACGCACGAGTATGCGATCACCGTCAACGATCTGATCCCGTTCCAATGGAGTGGCACTGGCCCCATCTAGCAAAGCGACAAGGTGAAGGCCTGGATAGTTCTCAAGGTCGACTTCGGCCCGCGACTTACCGACGTAGGCCGATGCTTGCCGAACGCGGAAATGGTGCAGGCCATCTTGCAGGCCGTATTGTTCGACTAGAGTGAGCGCGTGTGTGCTCAGATCTGCCGGGATAGACTGCCCCCTTCTCTCCGGCAGCAATGACTTCCCGAACAGGACGATGATCAGGATTGTGCCTGCTAGGAGCGGAACGCCCAGCACGGACCACTCGAAGAAGCCGATATGGCCCACTCCAGCTTCGTCAGCCTGCGCAGCCGCGATCACGTTAACAGGAGTACCTAGCAAGGTCAGCTTGGAGCCGGTTAGGCAGGCAAACGCGAGCGGAATCATTAGCCGCGATGGCGCTACACCGGTTCTGACCGCGACCACTACCGTAACCGACAACATCGCCGCGACGGCCCCATTCATGCCGATCAATGCGCTAAATATAGCGGCGACGATCATGATGGCGACGATACGCCACGTGTCACTTTTACCGGTGTGACGAATAAGGAGTTGACCCGCCCAGGCGCCTACCCCAGCTATTTCCAAGCCGGAGGCGATAGCGAGCAGCGCCGCAATCAGAATGACCACTGGGTCGCCAAACCCGCCAAGAGTTTCTTGCGTCGTCAAAATGCCTGCGAAGTAGAGTGCTAACGAAGTACCGACCGCTACCACCGCCGCGGGCACGCAATTCCAGACGAAAAGCACCATCGCCGCAAAGATGATCGACAATGTAATGATTATTTGCGCGGTCATACGGCTTGCACCATATTATGCTCATTGCGACCGATGGGTATCTCGGACTCTCCGGGCAACAACAAAACGGCTCGATCGATCGCATGCCTAAAGCGTTACGCTCCGAAATAAGCAGCCCCGAATAGCTACCCATAGCCGACGTAATCTAACGTTTGTCTCAATAGCCCAATGCGGCACCGTCGCCCCGCGGATCGGCTCCTCCTTCCAGAAAGTCCTTGTTCGTAATCGACACGGATAGCATGAGCATGTCCCATATTGTCGTTCCAGTCCGTGACCATCTGCACTGGCTGCCCACGTCGTTTTAGTTCCCGCACAACTCCATCAGGGATTCTTCCTTCGAGCGACATGTTGCGCGAACTCGTGCCCCAGGTTCGTCCCATCAGCCAGCGCGGCGCCTCAATCGCCTGCTGAACATCGTAGCCGAAATCTATGATTCGGGTCGCGAGTGCGGCGTGCGATTGCGGCTGACCTTCGCCGCCCATCGACCGAATGCGAGATAGGGCTTTCCGTCGCGCGCCAACAGGCCCGGAATCAGCGTATGGAAGGTGCGCTTCCCGGGCTGCAAATGATTTGGGTGTTTCTCATCGAGCGCAAAAAAAGCGCCCCGATTCTGCAAAATGATCCCGGTATCGCCGCCAATGACGGCGCTGCCGAAGTCGTGATAGATGGATTGAATCAGCGAAACGACCATTCCGTCTCGATCTGCAGCGCAAAAATAACATGTGTCGCCGTCGGGCGCGCGTCGTTCATGCGGATATTCATAGGCAATGCCCGCCGGTACCTCTGCAATATTTTGAGCCCGCAGAGGGTCGATCAGGCGACGGCGTTTCTCCGCATATTTCTTATCAATTAGTTGTTGCACCGGAATATTGACAAAGCGCGGGTCTGTCAGCCATTCCTCCCGATCCGCAAAGGCAATCTTCACCGCCTCAGCCATATAGTGATAGTAGTCTGCCGTGCCCTCGCCCCAGGCAACTACATCATAGCCCTCGATAAGATTAAGTATCTGAAGCGCAGTGAATCCCTGCGTATTCGGCGGCAGCTCATATACTTCGTAACCACGATACGTGGTCGTAATCGGCTCAACCCACTCCGCCTTAAAGGTAGCAAAATCGTCAGCTCGCAGCGGCGAGCCCTGTTTCTCAAGCGTTCCGCAAATACGCCCCGCGAGCGCCCCTTCGTAGAACCCGGCGCGCGCACCCTCGGTCGCGATTTCCTGCAGCGAACGGGCCAGATCAGCTTGAACGAGACGTTGGCCCTCACCTGGAACGCTACCACCGGGCAGAAATATAGCCGCAGTCGCCGGGTACTTCGTCAAAATAGGTACATCTTGCACTAACCAATCAGCAAGTGAACGGCTAACCGGTATCCCGTCGCGGGCATAGGTAATCGCCGCTTCGAACAATTCACTTCCAGGCAGGCCGTCCAAAGCGCTCGTGTGCCGCGCGCCAGCCATCAATCGCGCCTGGACTGTTAGAATACTCAAAGGACCCACGCGACGGAATCTCATTGTCTACAGCTTTGCGGACGATAGTAGTCGAGCGTTGCAAGCGCGCCGCAGGACCACTGGCGTTCAGTCCATGTACGCGATTAGTTTCGGCTCAGCGATCAACCAGAAGCCGTCGCCGCCCAAACCCGCCATATGAGGATAGGCGACACACAATACCGCATTGGCTGCGATGGCGGCGTCCACGGCAGTTCCGCCGCGCTGCAGGATATTCAATCCCGCCTGCTGGCGAGGTAGTGCGGCGTCGAAACCACACCCCGTGGTGCACGGGTAGACGGCCGACCGGTGCGGGGCCATTCGGATGACTCATGGTCGCCTCCTTACTCTGCTTCTGTAATAGAGCAAACTCAACGCTCGACAGCACATCAGCCTTGCCGAATGTTAAACGACCTTGGCGGCCATTGCTCGCATGTAACTAAGAAGTCCGGTCGTCGATACTCCATGCCGGCATCTCTGACCTTGTCGTTGGAGTGATCCATGTACCGTGTCACGATCGGGCAACACTCCGCCCAGGACAACGCTCACCGAGGCCGATCAACCACACCGAAATATGTCCCGCCCCGTTGTGCCCCATACTGGTCGATCGGAAACCCGGCGAACAGTAAAAGCAGCGCGATTGTTTCAATGTTTAATTTTTTGTCCATTGAACCCTCTCTATCGAGCAAGACCAAGCGCGACGGTCCCAGGCCGGTCAGCACTGCAACAACCACGGTCCAGGGCATCGCCTGTCGCAGAACCGCTCCTTCCTGACCCTTTACACCGGTGATGCTCGTCCCCAGACACGACGTTGGCGGGACGCAATGGCATTACCATAGGCGCTGCCCGCAGCCTGCGCAGCAATAATTGTCTCTCCCGATAGACCATGCAGTTGCGCAACATCGCTCTGCGAAGCCACCGAAAAGCACGTTTGATGCCGTGCTACTCGAAGTCATGAAAGCCCCCAATGCGCCGATAACGCTAGCGATGCTGGCATACACAAGATGGCGGGGAAACCGCGGCCAGGCCGTCAGCAAGAACTAGAGTTTGACCGCTGTGATCAAGCACGCGGCTCGTCACCAGAAACGCAATCACCGGCACGGAGGCCGGCACAGCATCAATGATTAAACGTCGACCAAATGTTTCCGATCCGTGACGCTCACCCCATGCCCGATAGTAACCGCCTGCGTTGTACACAAGCCAGACGATTGCCGCTGTGACCGACAGCATCATCCCAGGGTGCGTAAATGACTGCGATCGGAGCATAACGAGCGATCGCGGCATTCTGGACTCCGAAGCCAGTTGCTACAGCCGGGAACGGCAGCCCGATTCGAACCTGGCGCAGTACTTCATTGAGCGAGGGAATTAACAGAACGCTCAATGTCACCACCGTCAAGACAACATACGGCAAGCATGACATCGAGAGACTCATGACCGGCATAGATTCCTGCTGGCTCGCTCATTTGCCCCGCCGCCATAGCTGGTCGTTCAGGGATGCCCTGTATGGGCTCGCCGAAACGGCGCCAACGTGACAGCGGATAGAGCGCAACGAGAGCTACAGCAGCGGCGAAGAATGTCGACAGCTCAGGACTGACTAACGCGGCCAACAGCTGTCCAAAACCAAGGATAGTGCCAAGAATGAGGATGAGCGGCCAGGCATGACGTACCGCCGGCCCATCTGCCGTAAAGCCAAACGACAAAAAAGCCACCAAGGTAGGTAGGAATAAGGATCAAGAGCGCTGACTTCATAAGCCGCCCTTACTATCATCCCCTAAGTGCGGCGACTTGCAGCGTCGCCAGCCAACCGACACCGAGAGTGCCGAAAAATCTTGCCCAGGCGTGCGCGACGACGCCCATGCTCACGGCGTAAACCGGTTTGACTCCGATCGCGATAAGTAGCGGCACAACCACAGCAACCGGGGCGCCGAAACCAGCAATTCCTTGCAGAAATGATGCGAAAACCCAGCTCAACGCCAGAATGACAAACAATTCATTGCGGCTGAACTTTGCGATGCCTTGTCGTAGCGCATCATAAGCACCCGCCTGCTTGGTAATCTGATAGAGAAGCAGTGCCGGCCAGATAACATACAAAATAAAGATCGCGTCCCATACGCCTTTGGCGCTCGCCACCGCCAGCGTGACCCACGGTGTTCGGAAGGCTACTAACGCGACAAGCGCCGCTGCAAACATCGCCATAGGTCCCGCTTCGGGAGCGCGCCATTTAAGCGGAACGAGAAATACTAACAGCACCACAATCGGCAGCGTCGCTAATATCCAGTGCCAAAGGTCGACGGGGACCTGTGCGTCGGGCATAACTCCTCCGTACAGCATTCGTCTCAGGGAGATTTATCACTACTATAAGACAAATAGAAGATCCGTCCTTCTGACGAACCTCGCCAGCGGCTTTTGACCGCGATTACAAATTCGGATCTACAAGTAGTTCTGATGCTACAGTCAGCAGTCTGGAACTTTTGTATCAAATTGCTCACTTTCGAAATTTAGGAGACGAGTTCCGGCGGCTCATTGCTCTGTAGTGCCGCCTCGCGCGTTGTGCTGAGTTGGAGAGCTCGAGTGCCGGCCGAAGTAGCTACGGGCCACCGCACACTAACGTGTGATTCGCATTGCGGATGCAAAGCGAGCTGATTGCTCCTACTCGCCGAGCCTTCTCCGCGAGTTACACGAAGAGGAATGTGTGCGAATGAACAAGCGAGCAAGCTGGCGGGATTCCATAAGACAGATTTTGCGCCACTTGTCGTGCGATGGACTAGATCAGCGTCCTCTCGTCGGAGGTCAGGGCCAATGAGTCCCGTCGTCATCACCCTGCTAGTGCTCGTGGGCATCGGGCTGCTGCTCGCGATCTGGCTCATGGCCATCTACAACGGGCTGGTGGTCGCCAGGAACCGCTTCAAGAACGCCTTCGCCCAGATCGATGTGCAGCTCAAACGCCGCTACGACCTGATTCCGAACCTGGTCGAAGCCGTCAAGGGCTACATGAGCCACGAGAGGGAGACGCTCGACGCCGTCATCAAGGCCCGCAACAGCGCGGTGGCGGCCGAGCAGAAAGTCGCCACCAACCCCAGCGACCCGGCGGCCATGAGGGACCTTAACCAGGCCGAGACCCAGCTGGGCGGCACCCTGGGCCGGCTCTTCGCCCTTTCCGAGGCGTACCCGGACCTCAAGGCCAACCAGAACATGCTCGCCCTGCAGGAGGAGCTGACCTCGACCGAGAACAAAATCAGCTTCGCCCGGCAAGCATTCAACGACGCCGCCACCAACTACAACATCCGGCGCGAGGTATTCCCTGCCGCCACGGTGGCCGGCATGTTCGGCTTCAAGGAGGCGGCGCTGCTCGAAACCGCAGAGACCGAGCGCGCAGCTACCAAGGTGTCGTTCCAGTAACCCGGAGCCGCCATGGCCAGCAATTTCTTTCAGCAGCAGGATTCGGCCCGACGCAAGACCTTCCAGCTGGTGGTCTATTTCGTCCTGGCGATCCTAATTCTGATCGCCCTGGTGTACGGGCTATTGCTGGCGCTCAGCATGCATAGCGCCGGCGAGCCGCTGTCCTGGTGGCAGCCAGAGCTGGTCCTGCTCGCGGCGCCAGGGGTGGGCCTTGCAGTTGGCGCTGCCAGCGCGTTCAAGGTGGCCCAGCTCCGTTCCGGCGGCCAGGCCGTCGCTCTGATGATGGGCGGCAAGGAGGTCCCCGGCACGACTACCGACGCGCGGCAGAAGCTGCTGCTCAATATAGTGGAGGAAATGGCCCTCGCCGCCGGCGTGCCCGTGCCCCCCGTCTATGTTCTGGAGGAGTCCGGCATCAATGCGTTCGCTGCCGGCTACGCCCCGGGCGATGCCGTGGTCGCCGTCTCCCAGGGCTGCCTTAACTACTTGACCCGCGACGAGCTGCAAGGCGTGGTGGCCCACGAGTTCAGCCACATCCTCAACGGCGACATGCGGCTCAACATCCGGCTGATCGGCCTGATCTTCGGGATCATGGCGTTGTCCATCATCGGCCGCATGCTCATGCTCACGTCCCGCGGACGCTCGTCGGGAAGGGGTGGCGGCGTGGTGTGGCTGGGGCTGGGCGTGTTTGTGTTGGGCCTGGTGGGAGCGTTCTTCGGTCGGCTGATCATGGCGGCGGTGTCTCGGCAGCGCGAGTACCTGGCCGACGCCAGCGCCATCCAGTTCACGCGCAACCCCGACGGCATTGGCGGGGCGCTCAAGAAGATCGGTGGGCTGGCCGAGGGGTCGCGCATCGGCAACCCCCAGGCCGCCGAGGCCGGTCACATGTTTTTCGCTAACGCCTTCGCCGGCTCGGGGCTCGCCGGACTGCTGGCCACCCACCCGCCCCTCATCGAACGTATCCGCAGGCTCGATCCCCAGTTCGACGGCCAATTCCCGGAGGTGCGGCCGGTCGGTGTCGATCGGGAAGAACTCGAAGGTCCCCGCCCGGGCCGCGTCCCGCCGTTCGCCGGGATGCCGAGGTTACCGGGGCTGCCGCAGGTGCCGGTCTTGGGGCTCGCCGACGAAGCGTCCCGGGTCGGCCACGTCGATCCGGAAGTAATTAGCTACGCCCAGGCGCTGCATGACAGTATGCCCGACGTACTCCGGGTCGCCGCCCAGGAGCCGTTCAGTGCTCACGCCCTAGTCTACGCCCTTCTCCTTGACCCGCGAGCGGACCTCCGAGACCTCCAGCTGACCCGGCTGAAGGCTGGCGCTGAGCCGCAGGACTTGGCCGAAACCTTGCGGCTCGTCGCCCCTGTCCAGGCCCTGCCGGACACGCACCGGCTGCCCCTCCTGGACCTAGCCATGCCGGCCCTGCGGCAGATGTCGCCCCGCCAGTACCGGGTTTTCCGCGCCCAGGTCGAGGTGCTCATGATCGCCGACCAGCGGCTGAGCCTGTTCGAGTACACCCTCCGCTGTGTGCTGCATCGCCATCTCGACGCCCAGTTCCTGCCGCAGCGTCAGATGCATCCAGTGCACAGCTCGCCGCAAAAACTGGCGAACCCGGTGGCGTCGGTGTTGGCGCTATTGGCCTGGGAAGGCCACCCAAAGCCCGACCTAGCCGCCCGGGCTTTCGATACGGGTATGCGCGGCTACATCGGCGGCGACCACACCCGCCGCTTGCCGCCGCGCGAGGAATGCTCCCTCGCCGGGTTCGACGCGGCGCTGCAAACGCTCAATCAATCTGTCCCCGCCATCAAGCGCCGGATCGTCGTCGCCTGCACGGCCTGCATCCTGGCGGACCAGCAGGTCACCGTCCGCGAAGCCGAGCTGCTCCGCGCCATTTGCGATACGCTCGACTGCCCGCTCCCGCCGCTCGTCGTAGGGGAAGCGGAAGGACGATGAACGACAAGGGTGCATTCTTGCCGTAGCCTGAGATGTCGAGCGCTGCTGCACCCCTCGATAAGCCTGTGAGCGATGAACAGCGCAAAAGAGGATCACAATGTTCTTACGGCAGCCAGACACCGGATCGGCTAAACCACCTCGGCGCCAGTGGCGAGAACCGCGGTCGCCTCATCAGCGTCAACGGTGACGGGAGGCTATTCGCCCAGCACTCGCCGTGAATGCTCCTCTCGCATCTCGCCGGAGATGCTTGTCGCCGACAGAGCTTCACTAATTGAGCGAACGGCGCATGCGGCCGGCAGGCACGGCAGGACAGCCCCGGTGCGACTTATACTCGCTTCCGCACAGCGATGATGAGAAAGGCTATTGATAACACGGGACCGATCACGTCCATGTAGAAAGGCACTCCCGCATTCCCCGGCGCAAAATTTCCCGCTGCCATCTGGTGAACGTGTCCCACTGCGTCGCCGAGCAGAAAGATCGACGCCGCGCAGACCGCCGCTGCCCTAAATCCGATACTTCGCCAAAAGGCCAAGCAAGCAGTAACGCCGATGGCCAAGTCCGCCATTCCAACCTCGAACTGGAACGGACTTACCTCCCAGCCGATAAGTTTGGCGGCAAGGGTCGGAAAAAGACGTGGAATGTACCCGCCCAAATGCCGGTAAGGCCGATGGGCAGCAATAGCATCCATGACAGAAATCGCTCGGCCCTTGAGTCCTGTCCCCGACGAATCGTCGCGACAACCAGTGCGATGACAAAGAGCACGGCGGGCAGATTCCGCACCTGAAAGCCAATGGGCTCAGCGATCATCCGTCATGTTCTCCGGGGTTGGTGATCCAGTCAGATTAAGAGTGCGCGCTTCGCCGCGGCCTGCCCCTCCGCCTCGCGGCGGCGCTCGTCGTCCATTTTGCGGTGGTTGAAGGCATGGCAAATGGTCGCCCAATCGAGGAGCCTCGAGCACCGGTTCCCGGGAATTTTCCAAGCTGCCGGACTTGTTGCTCGGGGGAGCCAAAGCGTGGTTGACATCTCGCCAGTGCAGTCTCGAATGTGACCGGCTGCGATGCGGCTTAGATCGCGATCATGCGCCGTGGTATGGTCGATGTCGGTATAGAGCTAGCTCAAGACGAAATCGGGAGGGATAGTATGTCGAAGAAATTTGCTTTGGCCTTATTCGCGACCTCGATGCTGACGGGATCGACTCATGCGATGACACTGCGGAGTTCTTCCCTCAGTCATGCGCATTTTTCCACCTGCACTGAGGGTCTGGTCAAAACAATTTGTGTATGCCGCGCTGAGAATAACGTACGCCGTCATGCGCTTTGTCGTTCCGGCCGATATTGCCACACCTTCGACGGGGCATGTACACCCTAAACCATATCGTCACTGACAATAGGCCAAATTCCGCAGGCTTAAGTAGTAGGGTTCGCCGCTCATGCGACGAGCCAGATGATGTCGTGGGGAAACGACCGCGCGTCGGCACTGCATTCGGGTCGTTCCGGACATCTGCGACTGTGCCTAGCGCGAGGAAGGAAGCTTCCAAATGGCTGCTAGTGTCGAACAGAAGGTCACGACCGCGATCGTAGTTGTGACCGCTGTTTCATTTGCCGCCTATCAGGCGGCAAGCGTCTTTGCGCCTCTCGTGCTTGCGCTCTTTATCATCGCCGTCGTCTGGCCGCTGCAACATTGGTTGCAGCCGCGCATGCCGAAACTTGTCGCGCTGGCGATCACGATTATCGTTACTGTCGCGGTGTGTCTTGCCTTTGCATCGCTTGCGGTGTGGGGATTTGGCCGAGTGGGGCGCTCACTCGTTGCCGATTTTGCCCGATACCAGGCACTCTATAACAACGTCGTGACATGGCTCGACGGCCATGGCGTCTCGGTCGCGGGGCTCTGGGCCGAGCATCTCAATGTGGGCTGGCTGCTGCGGGCGGCGCAACAGATCACTGGCCGTATCAGCACTACGTTGCGATTCTGGCTCATCGCGCTCGTCTACGTAATTCTCGGCCTTCTGGAGATCGACGACATTCGTCGCAAGATCGCGGCGCTCGACAATCGCAACGCGGCGCGTGTCTTGCTTGAAGGAAGCGCTGCCACCGCGGTGAAGTTCAGAAAGTATATGCTGGTCAGGACGCAGATGAGTGCCGTAACCGGCCTCCTCGTTGGCATTTTTGCTTGGATCACGGGTTTGCCATTCGCTGCCGAGTGGGGCGTGATCGCATTCGTCCTCAACTACATTCCTTTCATCGGCCCGTTTATCGCAACGCTGTTTCCAACGCTGCTCGCAATGACGCAGTTCGAGAGCTGGCAAGCCGTTCTCGGCGCCTTCATCTGCCTGAACATCATCCAGTTTGTGGTCGGTAGCTATGTCGAGCCACGAGTCTCCGGCAGCGTGCTGTCGATCTCACCTTTCCTCGTGCTGTTTGCGATCTTCTTCTGGACCTTCCTATGGGGCATTTTTGGCACCTTCATCGGGGTTCCGATCACGCTCGCCATTCTCACCTTCTGCGGCGAGCATCCCGCCACCCGATGGGTCAGCGAGTTGCTCGGCGGTCCCGCGCGAGAGCCGAGAGAAATAAAGTTCCAAGACTAATTCAGTCAGGGTCGTCCTCGCCGGCGATTTCGACGCGTTCCGGCGGCAGCAAATAAAGCTCGCCGTCCGCGCCGGACGCCAGGGTGTGGATATAAAAATGAGTTCGCGCGACGTTCTTCACCCCCATCACCGGTGACGGCGCCGAGACGATTTTCAACTTGCCGCAGGTTCCGACCCAGTCGATGTGGCGGTGGCCGTGCATGACGACCGTACGTGCGGCGATAGACTTCAGGCTGCGAACAAACCAGCTTCCGTTGATCAGCGCCGTTCCGATACGCTCGGAAAACGACGCGACCGACATGGGATACTCCACGAGATGATGATGCAGCGCGACGATCCAGCGCGCTCGCGGAAATTGGCTGACCGCTGAGGCAAACTTGCGCGCCTGTCCGCCGGATACCAGTCCCAGCGCATTGGTGAAGGAAAAATGAGTTTCGGCATTCGAGTTGAGGATTGCGACGGCGACGCCGTCCGCCGTTGCCGGCGGCATGATCATGGGAAACTGATCGTCCCAAAGACGCCCTAGTCCGGCGGACAAGCGCAGGCTGCCCGAATTGGCAAAGTCCGCGATCCGCTGCCGATGCGGCGCCAACGCCTCGGCGAGCGTGCGTTCAAGGTTTCCTGAGCGAGGATCGACCACGCGCACTCGGTCGCCCTGTAGGGCCGCCATTGCCGACAATGTCCGCATTTGCCGCAACCGCTTCGCGGGGCTGAACGGCAGATCGAGCCGAGCCGGATTCAAGCGATCGACGATGTTGAGGTCATGATTTCCGGGAAGCACGATCATCCGTTGCGCGAGACGGGGATGCTGCGTCATCACATCGACGAATTCAGCCCATTCGCTCGCGCGGCCGGCGTCGGTCATGTCGCCGCTGACGAGAACGAGATCGAGGGGCCTGATGTTATGGATCGCTTCGAGGTGTTCCATGACGCGCACGATGCGACCGTTGCCGCGAGGGCCGCTCCGTCCACTTTCGACACGGAATCCATAGTGCTCGCCCACCATGTGAATGTCTGAAAGATGCGCGACGCGCCACGCCGGCCCGGCGGATGCGGCCGCGAATGCGGGAAGGTCGATCGGCTGGTCCATGCTCGCATCGGCAACGCCCCAAACGAGCGAAGCGACCGCGAGATAGGCCGAAACGACGACGACAGCATTGGCAAGCGCTGGGAGAACGAGGCTGTGCAAAGACAGCAAATCCGCCACCGATCCGATCCAATGCGTGGCCGGCCAGGCAAGTAGCGCGATTAATAAACTGCAGACGCAGAGAATGATGGCGGCGCCGGCGGAACTGACAGCGCGCAGACGCCCTCGCGCGGCGGCGTTGGAGGTCCCGCTGAACATGTGCTCGGCCAGATAACGCAACGTCTCGCGGCAGAACGTATAGCCCGGCTGTACCGCAAGCGCATTGAGCGACCAGAAGTTCACCTCGGCGATCCGCCACAGCGGCCGCCCTCCGATCCACCCCAGTCCGGCGACGGCAGCGAGCATCAATGCCGTGCCGAGTCCCGTTAATTCAGCGACACTTCGCGAGGCCTTTGCGAACCAGATCGTTGCGACAAGCGGCGCCGATCCGAGCAGGATCGCTGGCAACAGGATCGAGATGGTCAATGCCGATGCAAGCTTCGGCAGACTGATTTCGGCGAGCAAGCTGCCCGCGATCGCGAGCAACGATCTCTGCTTGGGGCTCGAACCGTCGTCCTCGGCGTCGCCCTGGCGAGGATCGAACAACATTTTTTCCAACATCATGCCGACTTCAGCTCTATCGCGGACGGCTTTGTGCGAGGGGGAGCCCCGAATGAAAGCCGCAACCACAGCTACTGCGAAAACTAATAGAAAACTCCGGAATTCAAAGAATTCATACGCTGGCCCACACATCGCGCCGCGCGCGGCTGGGCCTATCTAGCGGTTAGCCCATAAAACTAACGAGCAAGCCGTTTGTGGCGCAATACGCCTATGATCTCGGCAGATAACTTCCGGCGTTTGATATTGCGCTATGGCGTTTGATTTAAACATCCTATCCAGCACGGGAAGCGCATTGAAGTCTCCCGCGGCAAGCCGATTTGCAGCGCACCACCACGAAAGCTCAAGACACCCGGAGAGTCGTGCGATCCGACCTTCGCGGCGGAATATATTCAACGCGAGTGTCGTAGGACGATGCGAGAAGCGTAGGCCACGCCTCCCTGAAGTAGTTGAAGGCGCCGTGCCCTCCTCACCCCCGTTCTGTAGGCCGGGCCCGAGAACGGAATTTATTGGCTCGCGAGATCGTCGATGTCCGCTCATGGTAGATGTCGATGTTTGTTGAGTTTCGACGGCGACAAAACCTGGTCCGCATGTGGTGAAGTTCGAGCCCGAACGTGATATTTGTGTGCTTTTGACTGCGACACCAATTTCGTTACCTGCAGCTACTTGTTTTCATTTGATTTCGTGCGCCTCACATTCCGTCGCCCGACCACTAGCGGACGCGATTTGTGTGCAATCTGTCACGGCGACACGGTTTGTCTTCGCAATTTTTTCCACACCCCTATCTATAACTTACTATATCAGACGCGGACGCTTGTTCTGTCGCCGTCAGCTGTAAGAGTTTTTTGCACAGGCGTGTCCGCGATCGCAGGCGTGCGGCCCGAAGGGCGAAAAGCACGCCGCAGATCGCCGGCCTTGGCAGAGACGCTGCGCTACGCCCTGTGGGGCTGCGCTCCGCTTACGGCAGCGTTGTTTGAGAAGAGCGCAACGGGTGCCAACGGTCCGCCTCGCGGCGGGCGACCACGATCAGTTCCCTCTATTCGTCGGGCGGCTCATTCCGAAGCTCAGCCATAACTTCCTCGATCTCCGCGCGCGAGTACAAGCGCCGCACTTTGGTAACTGGCAGTCCACGCTTAAAGTCTGTTGCGGCTTCGACTATCCGGAAGCCTTCGAGCTTTTTGATCGCCCGCAATACGGCCTGCCGGCATGCGACGTGGTTCAGGCCTTCGAAGGCACCGAGTGGCTTGCTGCGAGCATAGTCGGCGAGCTCACGAACACTCCACCACTTTCGATCACCAAGAGGCACCAGCGCCAGCGACTGAGCCCTTTTATCGGTAACATCCCACGGATCGAGCGTTGCCGCGGGATCCTTATCTGCCGTGGGAGAGGCCGCCGTTTTAGCGCGGGCGCGCGCATTGCGTTTGCGCTGCCTTTCCTTCCCTCGCCTGCGCTCTTTCCGGAAGGCCTCGAGTTTTTCGGTCTCGCAATCGTGCGGGTGAAGATGCCATAGGCCCAGACGGGCATACTCCTCGAACCTCAATCTAACGCGTTCACCTATCAGTGCCGCCGGCGTGCCGTTGGATTTGGACCAAGCTGGCCAATTGTTGTCGGCTGCGTAAATAAGCAGCTCAAGCTCATTTCCAGCGATCCACGGCGCCAAACGCTGAGCCTCAGGTCCCGTCAGTCCGAGCTCAAGGAGCAGTTGAAGATCAGAACGACCAACCGCATTGTCAGGCAGGTCGCCGCCATGGCGATCCTTGATCAATTGCAAAACCTGACGGCGGCGCACTGACCGAATTCGGTCCGGCTTGGGTTTGAACCCTTCAGGTCCCCCGCCCCCATAACGGAGAGCGATATCCGCGCGTCGAGCGGCGACGGTTGTCACGGTAATTCGTTGGCGTCGCCGCCAACGCTCCGCATGATCACCCCCCGACGACGAGAAAAACGCACGGGCACCCCGTTCTTGGCGCGGCGTGATGCCTTCTCGCCATCGATTACGGTTGCGGCCACCACACCCAGCAGGCCGCGCAGCGCCCAGGTCTCCTCGCCAGGGCGCACCATCTGGATTTCGTAACTTGGGTCGAAGCCCTGGGAAATCAGAATGCGCGCCGACTTAATCAGCGGCGACGCCGAAACGCATAGCGTTTTGCCATTAAAATCCGCCCGCCATTTTCGGCGGCTCGCGGTCAGCGAAACAACAACTTGCAGGCAATTGTGAGAGACGCTATTTCGGTTGCCGACCGCGTTGCCAAGCTGGTCGTTACCTCGAGCCTCGCCGTTGTTACAACAACGTGCGGGGCTCGCGCGCTTTTGCGAGGCCAAAGTTCACTCTGACACCGCATTGGTTTGGCGCCTTCGGCCAGGCAACTCCGACTTCTGCGACCCTATCTTCGCGGGCGGCAACGACGCCATGTAGCGTTCGATCGACGCCAGAGTAATGAGGGTTTTGTTGCCGTCTTTGACCGCGTCGAGGTTCCCTCGACCCACCTCTCTGTAGACTTCACTGCGGGCCTTGTTGCCCAAAAGCTTCCGCGCGTCGCGGATCGGGACGGCGCGGGGCTTCAATTCGGTGTAGATTGTTCTGTCGGTTGCAGACATGGATCGACCCTCAAGCGCGAGCCCAAGCAATCTCGCGGGGTTGAGGGCTTGGCCCGTGCCAGAAGCAGCCAAGCACTTGGAGCGTCTATGTCATTTGGCAACCGCCCGCTTTGGGCGGCGTTGTTGCAATAAATCGAGTTGATTAGAAGCGCAAGGGCGTATCACCACGGATCAACACATATCCCCGTGGACCCGGCTCAAACAGCACCCACCGCGTGAAACAGTGACACGGTGCCTGTGGCGGAAACGGGCTTAGCGCAGTAGACGGCCCACTCATCCATCAGTTTCCGCCGCTTCTCAAACACATCGCTGCGGGCATATGCGGCCTCGATCTTGTCGCCGCTGGCGTGGGCAAGCGCCGCCTCGGAAACATAGTTCTCAAATCGAGTACGGTCGCGCGCCCAATCCTTGAAGGTCGACCGAAAACCATGAACCGTTACGTGGCCATAGCCCATCCGGTCGAGGACCATGAGCATCGCCATATTGCTCAAATGCTTATCTGGGTAAGTCGGGCTCGGGAATAGATAGCTTTCGCTGGCGCCGCCAAGCAGCTGAATTGCACGATCGCACAGTGGGACCTTGTGCTCCCGCTTGAGCTTCATGTGCTGCGCCGGAGCCGTCCAAAGCCTCTCCCGCTTATTAATCTCATTTGGCTGTGCAAGTAACACCTCCTCGGTTCTAGCAGCTGTCAGAATCGTAAATTCCAGAGCGCGGGCGGCAGCGCCATTCTCGCGGCGCAGCTTTTCCATGAATACCGACAATTCCGCATACGGCAGCGCAGGGTGATGCCTGACCTTCCGCACCTCCGACAACTTGGGCAGCAATTGATCGAGATTGTCCCGCCAGCGGGCCGGATTCTCCCCTTCCCGATAATTATTCACCTTAGCCCAGCCGAGGATTTTTTCGATGCGTCCGCGTACCCTGCCCGCCGTCTCTGGCTTGGTACTCCAAATCGGCTCGAGCACTTGATGCACGAGGCCTACGGTAATGCCTCGCACTTCTAGTTTCCCCAAAACGGGCTCGGCATAGGTTTTGATAGTCGTGCCCCATTGCCCAGCATGCTTGCTGTTCTTCAAGCCCTTACTTCGCGCGGCTATGTATTTGGTGGCGGCCTCCTTGAAGGTAATGGTCTTGGCGTTCACCAATGCCCTGGAGGCGCGGGCGCTGGCTCGGTACACGATGGGGTCTACGTGCTCATCAAGCAGTCTGTGGTAGTCGGCAGCCTTCCTTCGAGCGTCGGCGAGGGTAACCTTGCGGAGCGATCCCAGACCCATCTCTCGGGCTTTGCCGCGGAGCGAATACCGCAGGATCCACGACTTCGCCCCCTCGCCCGTGACCTGCAAATAGAGCCCGGCGCCATCGGAATACATACCGGCGGCTTTCACCTTTTGCACCTTGGTGGCTGTGAGCTTATTGACGGTCTGGCCCATATTTTTACCCCCGATTTACCCACAAGTATCTTACAGATTTCGAACGGACAGCAACGTACATGTCCACATATAAGATACTGAAAGAAGGGGCATTCTAGCAGAGTTTTCGGACGACTGCGCACACGAGCGGTCAGCGTTATGGCGGAGGCCCGGGGAGCCAGTGTGTATTGAGTTGTTTGGGTTCTTTTAGCGTTATGCGGCGCTTACCCACGACGCTATTCCCGATCAAAAACTTAGCAGCTTACGTGAGCGCGTTGAGCGATGGGGTGCCGAACGATGGGCACGCGCGCGAGCGAAATGGACCACGTTCTTCATCCTTGGGATTCTTCGCGCGAGCGTTATCGCACTCGCCATATGGATGGTCGCGCCAGTGCTGTTGCAGCATTTCGCGTCGCCGCTCGATTAGGCTCGCTGGACTGCGAACGGCAGTGCCAACGCCGTGTTCTTGACGTTGCCGCCAGCTTTGCCGACGGGCCAAATGAGTTACGAGTGAATCGCGAGATCATCTTACTGAGCCGGTAAAGCGAGCTCGTATCCAGCCGTGCGCATGCACTCCGAGAAGAGCAAAAATAACTTGAACTCGGGCGAGCCCGCGCCGACGGGACCCGTGTTCCCATTGTTTTCACACTTCGCCTTGTCTTGTGCGAGTTCTTGGTCGCTCACCGGAGCGGGATGATGCTGCCACGTGGCGGATGCGGCCGGCGCCGCGTCGGCCGTCGCCAGCTTGGCGGGCGGTTGGCCGGATTGGTCCGCCTGCAAGTACCAGCATTGGCGCTGTGTCGTCCGGTCCGTGCGATAGTACCAGTGGCCTCTCTCCGGCGCGGAAAGTTTTGGCGCAGTAAGACAATCATCCGCGCGCGCAGTATTCGTCGGCGCTCCGATGCCGGCGCCCGATGCGAACAGCGCAACGACAATCGCGGTCATCCCGATAGGACTCGAAATTCGTCGCGGCATGATCGTCTCCACCAGACTGGGCGCGCAATGTTTGCAAAGAACGCGACTGCAAGATCGTCAAAGTCCGGCCAAACGGACGTTTGATTGCGATCAGATTGCGATGCGGGAACCGTGTAAGCGCTCGACGGAAAATCACGAGCCTATTTGCCGCTCTTTGACGCTGTCCCCCTTATTGGTAACCTCGCTGAAAAGTTTGAAGCCGATCGGGGAGTGACGATCTATGCCACGGGGCTTCGTTGTCCTCGTCAGAAGCGCCGGCGGGTACAAGGGGTCGACTTATGTCGTCGCGGTTCCCGAGCGGGAGACAGCCATCGCGATGGTCAAAAGACTGTATGGTTCTAGTGCGGATTTCTTTGCCTCACCCGTGGCCGCAATCGACATCGAGCAAATGGGTTTGTCGTTAGGCGAAGTGGTTGAGTGGCACTAGGTCAGCCGCAACTGCGCACGGCCTCTCTCACCTGTGGCCGCGGGCGCCCCTGGACGGCTGGTAGGTGTCATTGCGAATGCAAAACCCGCCAATACCGCTGACGTTTGCCTGGCACTGCTCATAAGTCGAGAAGCCGCAGTTCATCGAGCCACCCATCGCACCGGTATACTGGGAGCACCAGGGATAATTTTGCGCATGGGCGGCCGTGCCGGTTAGGCCAACCAATGTCGCGATTCCAAACATCAGCGCGATCTTCTTGGCAGCGTTTGATCGACGGGCGGTCGAGAATTTAGCGATCATAGCAATCACCATGTTCCTGGAACATCGATAGAGCACACAAACAATATCGCCATCCGACAATTTCCGGTGTGACCGGGAGCACAAATAGTCCGTTCCCGGCGACGCAGCCGTGTAACGGTGGCCGCAGATGGTGATGATCTTGGAAAACATCGAGTGCCGATGCAGCTAATCGGCAATTTCTCTACCCTGGGCGGCAAATCCGCGCCGCGCGTCGAGCGCACCTACCGGCAGCCAGAACCGAAAGACGACCAGCTTTTGATCGACCATTTCCAAAATTCTTCAGGGGAGATCGGGTCAATTCCGTAGGATTGGTTGGCCGACGCCACGTCTTGTCCGGCACCACGCGAAGCCATCACCATGACCCGGCAGCCAGTCATGCCGGATTGACCCGCGCCGAAACTGTCCCACACGTATGTCGTCTCCACCGCGCTGGTAGCAAAGTGACTTGATGGTGGACCGAAACGGTCGACGACCCCCGACACCGGTTGGCCGACATAGGGATCAAGCATACTTCCCACCTGCTGAGGATGCAGTGACGAACAGCCGGCGACTGCGATACAGATGAGGAATGCTAGGAAGCGCACGCGAGATTTCCGAATAAAGGACGCATCTTTCCGCCAGAGGAATTATCGCCCTCGGATGTGCGCGGGGCAAGCGGACGCCCCCCGCCTAGCGCGATCAGGCCGCAATTCTTGACAGTGCCGCAGCGACGTTGCCACAGTATTACATTGCGTGCCGGGATCGTTGGTCATTTCGAACCGAGACAGAAATGGTGAGTTTACCGCGCGTCGTCGTGTTCTATCGCGCTTGGGTCCGAGTTTGGGTCCTCACCTTTCTGCTTGTCGGGTGCACGTCGGCAGCCGAAATCGAAAAGCAGCAGGCAGCGGCCGACGACGCCAAATGTCTTTCCGACGGGACCCGCAAAGGCGATCAGGCGTACACCGCCTGTCGTGCGCAGCTCGAGAACGCGCGTTTGGCGGCAGCGTCGGCGCACATGCCCAGTCCGATCCAAAACCGACCGCTATTTCATCCGGGTCAATAACGGCGGGCATCCGACGCCGCACACGCTGCAGACAGTACGGCAGCGTGCGGGTGTGGAATATCGGCCGCGGCAGCGATCGACGTTTTGCCTTTTCAATAGCAAGCGCCGTTGCACCAGTCCGCCCACGAACTGGATGCCAAGCCGATCGTCAAAACAGCGAGGATCGCCGCGACGAGCATCGCGTATGCGACAGGCTTGAGCTTTTTGCCCGCCATGATGTACCTCAAACGTTTTCCGGGTTAGCGACCATCCTGTGTCGGAGGATTGGGCGACCCCCGCCAGGACCTTTTCGTACCTACGTGGCGCGCCGCGTGTCCGCAATGCGGATCACGCGTAAGTGTCCCTGAAGGCGCGTTCCAGCGCGGCTCTAGCGCTTCGATGCCGGGTCAATAAAATTGCCCGCAAATCTTTGACGATCGTTTCATCGTCGAATCCTAAAACCGGGACGAAATTCAGGGCCGCGGTGTTTCGCGTGAGGAAGTCCTTTCCCTGGGGACAATTGCAGATGCGAAAAAACAAAAAACCCAAAACGCAACGTAAGGCCGTCCGGACTCGTATCTTCGACAAGCGCTTTGTTGTGACGGCGTGCGCGACGGCGGCCGTTTTGTGCGGGATCGTTTATTTCCGAAGCGCGTTGCCCGCGTTGAGTTTGTCGTCGGCGGGCTCGCACCAGACGGCGCACAACGTACCGGCGGGTTCGATCCTCATACCCTACGGAAACGGCGACTGCCGCCTGAAAGCGATCGACAACACGACCGGGCAGATTCAGGATGATGGCCTCATGGATTGCGCGGATGCGGCAGACCAGAACACCGTAGCGTGGAAGCCGCTGGCGAACGCGCAAAAGGCGACCGAAATCCGGAAGTCGTTTCGACACGAATAGGTCGCATAGCCAAAAGCTTACTGGCGCGTCTTCACGCGCACCCTCACCCCACAACGCCATGAAATTTGCGGGCATAGGCCGGCGTGATCTTGCCGTCGCGCAGATCCTCGCGGACCAGATCGGGCGCGCGCGTCGCCGGATCGCCGAAGCCGCCACCGCCGGCTTGTTCATGCACGATGAGCGCGCCGTGCTTGACCGACATCGTCACCTTGGCCGGGATCGGTTGCACCTCGCCGTCGATCTCGATCGTGTTGCGCGACGGGCCGCCTTCGTGCCCTCCGCTTAGCCCGTAGGGCCGGAATGCGACGCGGTCGGAGCGCAATTGCAACAGTGCTTCCGGCGCGAGGATGCGATAGCTGCGCCTGATGCCGACGCCGCCGCGGAAGCGGCCGGCGCCGCAGCTGTCGGGGACGAAGGCATAATCCTCGACGCGGACCGGGTGCTCGGACTCAAGAACCTCGACCGGCATGTTGGACAAATTCTGCGAGGCATTGGTGATGGCTTCGACGCCGTCTTTGTCGGGACGACCGCCCCACGCGCCGCACAGCATATCGACGATAATGAAAGGCTTGCGGTTGCCGCGCAGCCCGCTGATGCAGATCACACTGTTGCCGCCCTCGCCCGCCGCGGGCACGCGCTCCGGCACGATCTGCGTCAGCGCGCCGAGCATCGCATCGAACACGCGAT
>CAVVCW010000032.1:0-265000 GCA_963746715.1 uncultured Alphaproteobacteria bacterium
TCGCTGATGGCTCCGTGACTTCGTGCAGTCCGATGATCTATTCAGGATCGGGCCATATCGCGGCCTTACCAGGCGCCACTGAAAGAGAGAAACCGAGCACGAGAAATACGGACGCTTCAATTCACATGGACGCTCGGCAAAATGCCTCTTATGCGGTAAGCGATGTGATTGCTGATGCTTTCAAGGCCGCCGGCTTGGACTTTACCGGGTACCCAAGCGGATCGCCAAAACCACGCTTTAGCCCCGGTCCAATTATTGAAGCTGCGCTGAAGGCCGCGGGACTGAGGCGGCCCTAAGCGCCATAATCGGACATTCCCATTCCGTCGATCCGAAGAAGCGGATTTGGGCGGTCTTTGATTCCGCTAGTGTGACGTTCTGGTTTGAAATGTAGGAAGCTGAACAATCGCCATTAGATCAATCGGCTACGTCACGATATAGCCGTTTCGATCCATGTGGTTAACCTTTCGTTAACCAGCCGAGGTTCACGCTGGATCTATGGACCTTGACACTCCCAATCCTCGATGCCCCTTCTGCGCCGATCCAATGCGCTTCCGTCGCGTTCCGCTTGGCCAGGACGAGCGAACTACGGCGCAAGGTTTTGAGTGTGTTGGCTGCCGTGTCGTCCTAAACATGCCGACCCAGGCAGGCGGCTGGGAATTGTCTGCGGTCGCGAATTGCGGTTGACTCGCTGCACGGTCCAATCGGTTGACTGATGCCACGACCTGTATGATCGCGACCCGCTTACCGCACACTAACGTGTGATTGGCGTTGCTGGCGCAAAGCACGCTGATTGCCGCCTCCAAACTAGCCCAGCCTTCCAATCTCGGACCAGGTCGTCCCCGGAGACACTCGAAGGGAATGTGCGCGAATGAACAAGCAATCAAGCCGAGCCCACGCGCTGCCTCTATGACAAATAAAGTCCCGGCGCGTACTTGTGTTTTGGTTGTGGCACCATAGGTACGTAGTGATGGCAAGCACCGGTTTGCCTGGCAGTTGCCCACAAAACAGCGATATGCCGAAATCGCCATTCACTCACGGGCAGCGCTGCTGTTATCGGCGGACGCAGTTTTAATCTCAAATTTCTAATCTCAAAGTCGATCGTGGTTCGCGTCGCGGATGCTACTAGCGTCCGCGCGGACACGCCACGCGCCTCTATTCGCGGCCGTACTCTAAAATTACCCGATCAAAAAAGGACAGAAACTCTTTTCGCGCCGCAACCCCCGGTGAGCCACACCTCACGAACTTGCAAAAGCGACATGTCTCAGGAGAAGCAAATGAAATTTCGCCCCTTACACGATCGTGTTGTTGTCCAGCGTATTGATCCCGACGCGAAATCCGCTGGCGGCATCATCATTCCCGACACCGCCCAGGAGAAACCCTCACAGGGCGAAATCGTCGCTGTCGGGCCCGGCGGTCGCGACGAGAGCGGGAAGTTGATCCCGATCGACTTGAAAGTCGGCGATCGCGTGTTGTTCGGCAAATGGTCAGGAACCGAGGTCAAACTCGATGACGTCGAATACTTGATTATGAAGGAAAGCGACATCATGGGCGTGCTCGACGGCGCCGCCGGTTTGCCGGCGAATAGAAAAGCCGCATGACGCCTGTCGCCGATAGCTCGGTCCTCGTTTGAACAGACAATGAAGGAGTTTTCAAAATGACTGCGAAAGACGTTCGATTTTCAGTAGATGCGCGTGACCGAATGATGCGCGGCGTCGACATTCTCGCCAATGCAGTGCGCGTGACGCTCGGCCCCAAGGGCCGCAATGTCGTGCTCGATAAGTCTTACGGTGCGCCCCGCATCACCAAGGACGGCGTTACCGTCGCTAAAGAGATCGAGCTCGAAGACAAGTTCGAAAATATGGGCGCGCAGATGGTGCGCGAGGTCGCCTCGAAGGCATCCGACTACGCCGGGGACGGTACCACGACCGCCACGGTTCTTGCGCATGCGATCGTCCGGGAAGGCGCCAAGTCCGTGGCCGCCGGCATGAACCCGATGGATCTCAAGCGCGGCATCGATCTTGCGGTCGAAGCGGTGGTCGAGGACCTGAAGAAGAATTCGAAGAAAGTCACCTCGAACGAGGAAATTGCCCAGGTCGGCACGATTTCCGCCAATGGCGATTCCGAAATCGGCAAATTCCTTGCTGATGCGATGAAGAAAGTCGGCAACGAGGGCGTGATTACGGTCGAAGAAGCAAAAGCTCTAGAAACTGAACTCGAGGTTGTCGAGGGCATGCAATTCGATCGGGGTTACATCTCCCCTTATTTCATCACCAATGCCGAAAAGATGCGGGTAGAGATGGATGATCCCTATCTTCTGATCTACGACAAAAAGCTTTCTGGCCTGCAAGAATTGTTGCCGCTGCTCGAGGCAGTGGTGCAGACTTCGAAGCCGCTCTTGATCATTGCTGAAGACATTGAAGGCGAGGCCTTAGCGACGCTCGTCGTCAACAAGCTCCGCGGAGGTCTTAAGGTTGCCGCGGTGAAGGCGCCGGGATTTGGCGATCGGCGCAAGGCCATGCTTGAGGACATTGCGATCCTCACCGGGGCTCAAGCGATCAGCGAAGAGCTTGGCATCAAACTGGACAAGGTTACGGTGAGCATGCTCGGTCGTGCCAAGAAGGTGATGATCGAGAAAGAGAACACCACAATTGTCAGCGGCGCCGGTAAGAAGTCCGACATCGAGGCACGCATTGGCCAGATCAAGGCGCAGATAGAAGAAACTACCTCGGACTACGACAGGGAAAAGCTGCAGGAGCGCCTCGCCAAGCTTGCAGGCGGCGTCGCGGTGCTGCGCGTCGGCGGCGCAACTGAGATCGAGGTCAAAGAGCGCAAGGACCGCGTGGATGATGCCCTGCACGCGACCCGCGCAGCAGTCGAGGAAGGCATTCTTCCCGGCGGCGGCGTCGCGCTGCTGCGTGCTGGTGAGATACTCAAGAAAGTGCGTCCGCACAACGAAGACCAGAAGACCGGCGTTGAGATCGTCCGTAAGGCCCTTTCGGCTCCGGCGCGCCAGATCGCGTCCAACGCCGGGGAGGACGGTTCCGTGATCGTCGGCAAGATCCTTGAAAAGGATCAATATGCCTACGGTTTCGACGCGCAGAATGGCGAATATGTGAACCTTGTTTCCAAGGGCATCATTGACCCGACCAAGGTTGTTCGGGCGGCCCTGCAGAACGCAGCTTCGATTGCTGGGCTACTCATCACCACGGAAGCCATGATCGCCGAAAGGCCCAAGAGGGATAGCGCGGGTTCCGGCATGCCCGGTGGCGGAATGGGCGGAATGGGCGGTATGGACTTTTAAACTCACCCAACCGCAAAAAGCGGAGGCCCGGAATTTGTTCCGGGCCTTTCTCGTGCCTCGAATTCTAACGTCGGCAAAGATCAAACACGAAAGCCTCGCGGGTGCATGCAAATGACCGATAAAAGTGAACTAAGTTGGGAAGCTCAAGAAGTGTTCCAAAAATTCAAGTCGTTCAACCGATTGCCCGGCACCGGTATTCCCCTAATTCAGCTGAATATGAGAGTTGGCAGCGCCAAGACTGTTAAGAAGGGACTTGCGGATTTGAAATCTGCTGGTTTCGTCGCCGACACCGCTTCGGGTGATCCGACTCTCACGAATAAAGCCTACAAGAGCTTAAAGTGACGTTTGACGTTCAAGCGTTCCAAGCGGCGCGGAAGCAGGAATTGAACCATGGCGCTTAGTTTTCCGAATCAAAGCCGTTCGTTTGATGCAACACGCTGCGCTGTACGATTTTGGGGGCATGACAGCAGGATGGAGGCGTCGTTTTTCGTGACCGATGATGTGCCCTATGCGGTTGCGGCCAAGGTCTATGGACGCGGTCGCAAAGGCTCTTACGAGTTGCTTGCCGCCGATTTCTGACCTCGGTCCGTATCCGCGCAGCTGTCGTTTCCTTTCGATGACTTGATGTCAGCTTGTGGCGGTGGAGGGTACCTAGGCCTGCCCGCCACGAGAGCCTCATGAGCCATTGAGGACCTTGCGTTGAAAAGATGAGAGGTCCGACATGGCTGTGATTTACTATGTAGCATTGCCGTTCGTGCGGCCTGAAGACCGCGCGGCGCCTGGCGACGCACAAGAGATGCCCAACGAACGGGCCGCGATCCGACGGGCTGAGGCGATGTCGCAGGATCCCGCGAATGCCGGCGCGCTCGCGTTTAAGCGAAGCGGCGAGCCGGTCGATCCGGCGATCAGGACAACCCACATGGGCCAGAGCATCGTTGAATGCGCGTTGTTGACCGGGACCTGATCCGCGGAGGGCATTATGGCCAGCGGTCATGTGAACCGCACTCAAAGGCCGAACACATGGCTGCACCGACCAATGCTGCACTCGTGAGAAAAGCCTTGCCAACCCGGAGCCGTCCACACATGGCCCTAAGCGGATACTAAGCCGAAGGCTTGCCATGTCCGTTATTGGGGTGAAAGCGGACACCAGAATTTGGACGCGTCGCGGCAGCTAATGACCCAATGCGGACATCAAACGTGTCCTTCCAACGCGCCACTGTTCGCCGTTACGATAGCTCCACTTGAGGTTAAGGACATGACAGCGAATGAAGTTCGCAGACATTGAATGCCAACGTCGCGAGGCTCAACCTGGGCTTTCCGCTACATGCCCATCTTGCGGGGCTTCCGTGATTGCCAAGTGCGGCGATCACAGAGTCTGGCACTGGGCGCACCGAGGTGTCCGCGTCTGCGATCCGTGGTGGGAACCGGAAACAGAATGGCATAGAGCTTGGAAGAATGAATTTCCAGCAGACTGGCAGGAGACTATCCATTTCGCGCAGAGCGGTGAGAAGCACGTCGCCGACGTAAAAACGCAAAGCGGGATGGTAATTGAGTTTCAACACTCGTTCCTCAAAACGGAGGAACGCGCGGCGCGAGAGTCGTTCTATCGCAAGATGGTTTGGGTGGTAGACGGGCGCAGACGCAAACGCGATGCCGCGCAGCTATTGAAGTGTATCGGCCCATGCGTGTGGCGCCAGCCACCGTTCATTCTTTATGTCGCCACCCACCACGAAGAATGCGCGCTGTTACGCGATTGGAATTCTAGCCCCGTGCCCATCTATTTTGATTTGGGCAATGAGGATGGAACGCCCGACTTTTGGCGGCGCGATCCCATCAGCCGAAATGGCAGAGTGTATTTAACGCCCGTGTCGCGCGAGTCCTTCTTGCAGACACATCGCCAAGGACTCGACGCCGAGGAGCAGTTTTCGACAGGCGTTGGCGTGATCGTCGAGGGTCTTCGTCACGCGGCGCAACGACCCCAGCCGTTGCCGGGATTCCAGCAGTACCTCGCAAGAAGGCGTAGGGTTCGGCGTCTCTAGCGTAGCTCGGCCTACCATCGTGATGTCAGCTTTTGGCACTTCAGCGACATCATCTCGCAGCGATTAAATGTCTGCTTTCGGGGCTGAAGGGGACATCGGGCGCTGTCGTCCCAATGTCGCCGAATGACCCATTAGCGACATTGAGGTTCACCAGCCGCCTGCTGTGCAGTCGCATATGGCCTCTTCCGGATTTTCAATCTGACCCATACGATGGGTTCCTCTGAGCTCGGGGGCAACGCAGTGAGACGACGTGACTTCTTCGCCTGGATTGGCGGTGCAGCTATTGCGCCGACACTAGCGCTGCCGTCGGATGCCCAGCCAATCCTAAATCCGGTCATAGGTTATCTGAGCAGCAAAGGAGAGACCGCCGAGGTGAGCACGGTTGCCGCCATACGCAAGGGCTTGGCCGAACGTAACTTCGTTGACGGCCAAAACGTCAAGCTCACATATCGCTGGAGCAACGGCGACTATTCTCGTTTGCCGCAATTCGCCGCCGAACTTGTCGACGAAAAAGTGAATGTGATCGCCGCCTCGGGACTGCCTGCTGCGTTGGCAGCACGGGAAGCAACTTCCGTTATTCCAATCGTCTTTAGACTTGCGATCGATCCGGTTGCCTTTCATCTGGTCCAAAGTTTCGACCGCCCAGGAGGCAACATCACAGGCGTCACAATGCTGTTCGACCCATTGACGCCAAAAAAACTGCAATTGCTTCATGAACTGGTCCCCAATGCGGGAACGATCGGCCTTCTAATCAATCCAAAAAATCCAAACGCCGAGTCGCACAAGAAATTTGCCGAAGGGGCGACAGCAGCCTTAGGACTGCCGTTCGCGGTCTTACAAGTCAATCGCGCGGGGGAAGTAGAGGCTGCATTCGCGGCCGCTCGCCAAATGCGCATCGGCGCCATCCTTGTGGCCGACGATCCTTCATTCGATGATCTCAGCTACGAATTGATCAGCGCTGCCGCACGTTCTCAAATCCCAACCATGTATTATGTTCGCAGTTTTGCGGCTTCGGGTGGTTTGATCAGCTACGGACCGAATTTCGACGAAATGGCTAAGCAGGAGGGCGTATATCTCGGCCGCATTCTGGAAGGCGCAAAGCCTGCCGAATTGCCGATCCAACAACCGACGAAGATTGATCTTGTCATCAACCTCAAAGCCGCGAAAGCGCTTGGCTTGGCGGTTCCGGCAACGCTGCTCGCCACCGCCGATGAGGTGATTGAATAGCCAGCCGATGACGGCTATTGCCCCAAAGGGGACTCGCTAGTCTTGCGATTTCGAGTCCGTTATTGGGGTGACATCGCGACTTGGCCGCGTCGCGGCAGCTTTTGACCCAAAGCGGACATTCAAGACTTAACCCGCTGGCGTCCCTAACTCGCGACCTGCTCTCGAATTCGGTCATAAGGGGAGTTCGCCCCGGCTAGGGAAGTTGTCGGGACGCTTACCGCATCTTCGGCTGGCTCGCGCATTACATAGCCACGGCCCCACACCGTCTCGATGTAGTTCTTGCCGCCCGATGCACTGGCCAGCTTTTTCCGTAATTTGCAAATGAAGACGTCAATGATCTTCATTTCCGGCTCGTCCATGCCGCCGTAGAGTTGATTGAGAAACATTTCTTTGCTGAGCGTCGTGCCCTTGCGCAGCGCCAGGAGTTCGAGCATCTGGTACTCCTTGCCGGTCACATGCAAGCGCGCGCCGTTGATCTCGACCGTCTTGCTGTCAAGTTTGACACACAGATCGCCCATGCTGATGACCGATTCTGCGTGTCCTTGGGATCGCCGGACAATGGCATGAATACGCGCGACCAGCTCATCCTTGTGGAACGGCTTGGTCATATAATCGTCGGCGCCAAAGCCGAGACCTTTGATCTTATCTTCGAGGGCCGCCAGGCCGGTGAGAATTAGGATCGGCGTATTTATTCTGGAGACGCGCAGTTTGCGCAGCACTTCAAAGCCGGACATATCCGGCAAGTTCAGATCCAAGAGGATGATGTCGTAATCGTAGATCTTTCCGAGATCGATGCCCTCCTCGCCGAGAGCGGTCGCATAAACGTTGAAGCTCTCGGATTTTAGCATCAACTCGATCGATTGCGCGGTTGCGCTATCGTCTTCAATAAGCAATACGCGCATACCAAAACACTTTCGTATAAATTGAGGCCAGAACAGTTGGTCATCATACGGTTAATAATCCTTGAACAACCAAGACGATCAATTGAAGCTGTGGACGGCCCCCTCCACCGGCACGTAAGCGCCATGGATGGGGCGCTGATAACAGCCGCCGCGATTCCGTTCTTGGGCCTTAGCTGCCGCGCCTGTCGGCACCTTCCGCGGCAGCTTTCGGGGGAATAGCGGACACGGAGCTAAATGCTCGTCGCGGCAGCTTATGACCCATAACGGACATCGGCCGCGTCAAATTCGCGTAACGGGATATATGGAATATCTGGTCAGAATTTCTGGATCATTCCGCCTTGATGTTCGCGAACTTGATCACCTTGCCCCACTTCTCGGTTTCGTCGGCGATGAGTTTGCCGAAATCGGCGGGCGATCCCGACATAGGGCCGTGCCGCCCAAGTCGGCAAGCCGCGCTTTCATCTTGGGATCGGCGAGGCCGGCGTTGATCTCTTTGTTGAGCTTGTCGATGATCTCGGCGGGCGTGTTCTTCGGCGCGCCGATGCCATACCAGCCGCTCGCCTCGTAGCCCGGCACGAATTCGGCCACGGTCGGGATGTCCGGCAGCAGCCGCCGAGCGCGTCGCGGTGGTCACCGCCAGCGCGCGCAGCTTGCCCGCCCTGATGTAGCTCGATCGACTCGAGGCATCGGATCAAATATGACCTGCACCTGTCCGCCGAGCAGATCGGTCAGCGCGGGCCGCCGCCGCGATAGGGCACGTGGACCAGGTCGACGCCGGCCATCATCTTGAACAGCTCGCCGAAGACATGGGTCGTGCTGCCGATGCCGGCCGACGCCATGTTGATCTTGCCCGGATTGGCCTTGGCATAGGCGATGAACTCGGGAACGGTCTTGGCCGGAACCGATGGATTGACCACCATGACATTGGGCACGCGCATGATGCCCGCGACCGGCGCGATGTCGCGGATGAAATTGAAATTGAGGTTTGTCGTAGAGCGTCGCGTTGATTGCGTTCGGCAGCGCGACCAGGAGCAGCGTATAGCCGTCCGGCGGCGCGCGCACGACCGCCTCGGTGGCGATATTGCCGCCGGCGCCCGGCCGGTTTTCGACGACGAATTGCTGGCCGAGCCGCTCCGACAGCCATTGGCCGATCAGGCGCGCGACGATGTCGGTCGCGCCGCCGGCGGGAAAGCCGACGATGATGCGCACCGGCCGCGTCGGATAGGTTTGCGCCCATGCGATCGCGCGACACGGCCGGGAGCGCGGCGGCGCCCGCTGCCAGATGCAGAAAACTTCGGCGGGGAAGTTTCATGGCATTGCCCCATGAGCTTGAGCGCCTTCCGCAAGTGCAGAAGTGCTCCGAACCTAGGTCGATTTAATCTTCGGAATGCTCGCCCGCCGGAGGCACAGCCGCTGCCTTTGATTTCACGGAACGTCGGCATGTTCCGCCGGCAGCTCTTTGCCGAACCTACACCAATCCCCTGGACGCGTGTAGGGGGCGATGTCGCCTATTGGCCCTTAGCGGACATCCTGAGCGTCGCATTCAATGCCCGCTTTCGGAGGTAAAGCGGACCCCAAGAGTTAGGCCGGTCGCGGCAGCTAATGACCCGAAGCGGACATACCGTCGTGTCATTCGATCACCTCGTCGGCGCGGGCGAGGACTGTCCCCGGTATGGCGAGGCCGAGCCCTTTGGCGGTCGTGAGGTTTATCACGAGCTCGTACTTGGTCGGCGCTTGCACCGGCAGATCGGCTGGCTTCACACCCTTGAGGATGCGATCCACGTATGAGGCCGCGCGCCGATACAGGTCGGCCGTATCGACGCCGTATGAGAGCAAGCCGCCGCTTAGGGCGAAGAAGCGGAAAGGGTAGACTGCTGGCAGACCGTATTTGGCGGCATGCGCGATTATCTGCTCGCGGTTAACTGCGATCATCGGGCTTGGTAAGACAACTAGACCGCCATGCGGCTCGTCTGCCAATGCTCCGATGACATGTTCGAACTCGGATGAATTTCGAATGGCACCAGCGGTCACAGTGATCCCGTTTGTTGTTGCTGCCTTCTCGGCAGAGCGCAAAAATGCAAGATTGGCAGCAATATTTGGATCCAAAAGGACCAACGCCCGCGTTATCTCAGGCGCGGTCTCCTTAAGTATTTGCAACCATTTGCCTCCTATGTCGGATTCAAAACTTGTGAAACCGGTCAGATTGCCGCCGGGGTGCGCCAAACTATCTACAAACCCACCGCTGACGGGATCGCCAACTTGGGCAAAGACAGTCGGTATGCTGCTGGTCGCTTGGCGAAGGGCTGCCAGAAAGTCATTGCTGTGAACTACGATTACGTCCGGCGCGATGCCTACGACATCCAGCGCGAAACGCCGCATTCGTTCGGGGTCAGCACCGGCGAACCGATATTCAAGATGAATATTGCTGCCCTCTTTCCAACCGGCCTCTAAAAGACCTTGCTGTAGCGCTTCCACACGATGTTTCGATTCCGGATCGTTTTCGGACGTGCCGATGAGTACTCCGACCCGCCGCATCCTCTCCTGCTGCTGCGAATGTGCGGCAAGCGGCCACGCCACAACCGCGCCACCGAGCGCGGCAATGAACTCCCGCCTTAAGACGTTGAGGGCCATTGGACCCTCCATGGGGATTAGACGCACTCGACAATTCCGGGAGGGTAGCACACCTCAAACCCAGGGTGCGTGATGTACTTCACTGCGTGACGGGCGCCGAATGATGTCTGCTTATGGCCCTTAGTTGGACGCGCCGACCTTTTGGCCTCGCGTCCGCTTTCAGGGGTAAAGCAGCCGCGTCATCGAATGAAAGTCGCGGCAGCTAATGACCCATAGCGGACATGGCTATCTCCAGTGTGCTAGTTTGAAACGTCGCGATGCCCTGTCCGGAGCCTTGAGGATGCCAATGAGACGGAGGGAGTTCATCACCGTTCTCGCTGGCGTGGCGGTCATGTTGCCGTGCACCGCGCTCGCACAAAAACCTGCTGCGAAAATATGGCGCCTGGGGATCCTGCAACCTGGTGCGCCACCGGAGCCGCTCGTTGATACTCTCCGGGAAAGATTGAACGAACTCGGCTATAGCGAAGGACATAATATCGCTTACGAGTATCGGTGGGCGGAAGGTAAGCCCCAGAGACTAACTGAACTCGCAAAAGAACTCGTAGATTTGAAGGTGGACGTCATCACCGCGCTGAGCACGCCCGCTGCCATTGCTGCGCAAAAAGCAACCCAAACAATTCCTATTGTCTTCACAGGCGTCGGCGACCCCGTCGGCTCAGGTGTTGTATCCAGTCTCTCTCGGCCCGATGGAAACATAACGGGCATCTCGATACTGGCCACTGAACTGACTGGAAAGCGGCTTGAGATTCTCGAAGAGATCGTCCCCGGCGCATCTCCAGTGGCGATGTTCTGGAATGATACTAATCCAGGGATGGTGCTTCGCGCCCATGAAGCCCAAAACGATGCAGATAAGATGGGCCTAAATCTCCAATCGCTCGGGGTGCATGACCTGATCAGTTTCGATACAGCGTTCGCCGCGATTAACAGTGGCCGATTTAATGCATTGCTGGTGCTCGTTGATCCATTCACACGCGAGCACCGTCAGCGTATCGTGGACTTTGCTGCCCAACGACGCGTGCCTGCGATGTACAAATCACGGGAGTTTGTGGACGCTGGCGGCCTCATTTCTTACGGACCAAGCCTGCCTGCCCTTGAACGACGCTCCGCCGATTATGTGGATATGATTTTTAAGGGTTTAAAGCCGAGCGATCTGCCAGTCGAACAACCGACTAAATTCGAGATGGTAATCAACATGAAAGTCGCCAAGGCGTTAGGTCTTACGCTGCCGCAATCCGTCGTGATGCGCGCCGATGAACTGATCCAATGACCAGGGATGTCCGCTTGTGGCCCTTAGCTGCCGCGCCGATCAGCGACTTTCGCGGCAGCTTTCGGGGGCAAAGCGGACATCGTAGGCCGGTCTTTAACAGGGTCCAGCCTGTGGTGATCGCTTACATCGGTGGTGCGACGCCATCGCGGCCGACATTGATCGCCGGCGCCCACAGTCAGAGGCCAAGCCCGGCGATGTTCAATATATCTGAAAGTGGGATTCCGAACTGATCAGAAAGACGCCCCGTCCGCCCGAATGTGGAAAACGGATTTTGGTGCTGGAAATCACATCGGCGGCGAACAATCCGCAATAGCCTCGCCCGACGCTGTTGAGACTTGGGAGTGAATCATGAGCATCACTTCTGATAAAGTTCGTATCCCTTGGCGTGCCGCCGTTTCCCTTGCGCTGTGCTTGGTGGCTTTGTCGCCAGTTGCCGCTGAGAACGCTCTTGTTACCGGCATCGGCAATCAGACCTGTGCTTATTGGCAATCGTCTCCCGACCATCAAGCGGAGGGAGTGGCTTGGATTTACGGGTTTTGGAGCGGGCTAAACTATGCCACCAACCAAGATCATATGATCGGCCAGAATATTGATGCTCTTGGCAAAATCGATGCAGTGAAGAAAGCCTGCGATGCCGAGCCGGCAACGCTCCTGGTAGACTTGACGTTCGCCACATACGTAGAAATCGCTAAAGCGGATGCAGAGAAGCGCTGACGCCCTCGGCGATCACAGCGGTCCACTATCAGTGACTTAGCGGAGGGTCCGATTCTATCCGGCGATAGCTAAACCAATCCCCCGTGTCGCCCCACGGCAAATCTTCACCGCAATCGACGCATGTTGGCGCGGTTGGCAGGGGTTTTTTGCCGACTTATCTCGTATCCGGCGCGGCACTTCGGGCAGATGAAAAGGAATTTCATGGCAGACGGAGCAGGAACGCGACCGGGCAGCTTATGACCCAAAGCGGATATCGTAGGCCGGTCTTTAACAGGGTCCAGCCTGTGGTGATCGCTTACATCGGTGGTGCGACGCCATCGCGGCCGACATTGATCGCCGGCGTCGTGATCGTTCCGTCCGGCATCTTTTGTCCGGCAATAATGAAGATTTGTGCTCCGGCCTTCAGGTCGTCCATGTTGCCCGGGACGTACCGCACGACGGGGGTGTTCGGCGGCACGATGATCTTCTTCTCGCCGTCGGAATACTTCACCATCAGGATCTGGCCGTCGATGCTGGCTACACTCGATTCAACATCGGCATTGGTCATCGTGCTGCCTGGCTCGCGGTCCCACGGCAAAAACTTTGCCGGCACGACGCCGCGTTGCGCTGCCATAAAGATGTGAAGCCCAATCGCCTTCTGGCTGCCATCTGGCTGCGGCATGGCAGTGACGCCGATAAAATCTCCCACTTTGATATCGGCGAGCGAGGTCTTGACCAGTGCCGTTACACGGGGATTGTCGGCGAGCTTAATCGTCAAGGTACTGCCGTCGCGTGACTTTACGGTCAAAGTCTGGCCATCAACCTTGTCGATCGTGCCGCGGACCCGCACGCTCTGAGGAGATTGCGCCACGGCCAACGAAGCCGCAAAGAGCGCGGCAAAGGCGCCCATGCCGAGTGTTCGTCGTGTCAGGATTGCCATTTGGTCCTCCCAATTTATGCAGTGTCACGATTTGGTGGGATCGCTTTTGTAACCCCGAAGACTGCTGCATTATTCCAGCGCGGTGTCTGGTTGCGCTTAGCTGCCGCCCCAGCCAGTGACCGGCACGGCCGTTTACGACCCAATGCGGACATCGCGCTGCCGATGAGCTAATTGAATGAGGCAACATGTCCGCTTCTGGCCCATAGCGGACACTGAGCCGACGTGCTGTCGTGTCCGCTTTTGGGGGTAAAGCGGACACGGCCGCCGCCAAACGGCGCGGCAGCTTTTGACCCCACGCGAACATTCCCCCGGGGACTTTGTTGTGATGCACAACACAGCCCGCTCGTCTCAGCTTCGTGCTAGAATGTAGGAGCCTAAGGGGGCGATCCATGAGGCGACGGGAATTCATCAGTATCGTTGGCGCTGCAGTTGGGTGGGTACTTCCGGCACGGGCGCAGCAGCCGGCCGCGAACATGCCCGTGGTGACGCTCATCAACGCCAGAGGGGCTGACGGCGCTACTGTCCTTACCGCTGAGTTTCGCAAGGGCCTGAGCCAGACCGGGCTCACGGAAGGCAAGGATGTCGCTGTTGAATATCATTGGCTGGATGGTCACTATGAGAAGATTCCGGCAATCCTCGACGATGCTATCAAGCGTCATGTCGCGGTGATCGCAACGCCTGCCAGTACTCCCGGCTCCCTCGCCGCCAAAGCGGCCATCGACGTCTCGCCGACCCTTCTGGCTCGCGCTGACAACGTGATCGAATAAGACGCAATTTTTTGCGGCGGCGCACTTTGTCGCCTATTGGCCCTAAGCTGCCGCGCCAGCCGACGACATCGGCGGCAGCTCTCGGGGGTAAAGCGGATATTGCTCTTCGGCCGCGCCGCGGCAGCTTTTGAC
The DNA here is from genome assembly GCA_963746715.1 of uncultured Alphaproteobacteria bacterium. Taxonomy (GTDB): domain Bacteria; phylum Pseudomonadota; class Alphaproteobacteria; order Rhizobiales; family Xanthobacteraceae; genus BOG-931. The sequence continues at coordinate 13,900 of CAVVCW010000032.1, forward strand.
CCAAAGCGGACATCACTGCCTCGATAGACACAGCCGACGCCCGACCATAAACTCAGCTCGAAATCACGGTTTGTCATGGAAATTTTTATGGCCGAGGCGCGTGTCGAACGGCGGCTGGCTGCCATCCTCGCGGCCGATGTCGCCGGCTACAGTCGGCTAATGGGAGTTGACGAGGAAGGTACCCTGGCTGCGCTCAAAGCGTGTCGTCGCGAACTCATCGACCCCAAGATCGCCGAACACCGCGGCCGCATCGTCAAGACCACGGGTGACGGCGCGCTAGTCGAGTTTGCAAGCGCGGTCGATGCAGTGCGCTGCGCTATAGAAATCCAGCGCAGCATGGCCGAACGCAACCTGAACATTCCCGGAGATCGCCGGGTCGAGTTCCGCATCGGCATCAATGTCGGTGACATCATAATCGACGGGGGCGACATCTACGGAGATGGCGTCAACATAGCGGCACGTCTGGAGGGACTTCCCGAACCCGGCGGCATTTGCGTGTCCGACCGCGTACATGAGGATGTGCAGGGTAAGGTCGACATCGCTTTCGAGGATACAGGCGACCAGCAGCTTAAAAATATCGCGCGACCGGTGAAGGTTTACCACGCCCAGTTTGGCAAGACCGCGACCAAGATGGAAACAGCGTTGAAGTCGTTCAACAGGCCATCAATCGCCGTCCTGCCATTCCAAAATATGAGCGGCGATCCGGAGCAGGAGTATTTCGCCGATGGCATGGTCGATGAAATCATCACCGGACTTTCACGGATAAAATGGTTGTCGGTCATCTCTCGTAACTCGAGCTTTATTTATAAGAACAAGTCGATAGCAATTAAAGAGGTGGCGGATAAATTTGGCGTCCGATACGTCCTCGAAGGCGGCGTGCGCAGGTCAGGGAATCGGGTGCGGATTACTGCACAGCTGATCGATGCAGAGACCGATGCCCACCTTTGGGCCGAGCAATATGACCGATTGCTGGAAGATATCTTTGCCCTGCAGGACGAGATCACCATGCGGGTGGTCGGCGCCATCGAGCCGAGCCTCAGGAAAGCTGAGATTGATCGCATCGCGCGTCAACGGCCCAATACATTCAATGCCTACGACCTCTTATTGCGATCACAGCAGTTAGTTTTCGCCGGGATGCCGAAAGAAGCCGCGAAGGCAATTCCACTCCTTGAGGAGGCTTTGAAACTTGAGCCCGACTACAGTGCAGCGCATGCGTATCTGAGCTGGTGTCTTCACTCGCGCTTTGGCCGCGGAGGCCTCCATGAGGAAGACCGTCTCGCTGCAGTTCACCATGCTCGGGCGGCAGTCGCGCTGGGCAATGACGATGCGACAGCGCTTGCTATCGCTGCTCTTGTCCTCGCATACGATGGGCATGAAACCTCCGCGGCGCTAAAGGTCTTCGACCGCGCGCTGGAGTTAAGCAACTGCAACATCTTCGTGCTCTGCTGGAATGCTGCCATCCTGGCTTGGACAGGAAAGACTGAATTAGCCATTGAACGTGCCCAGCTGGCACTCCGACTTGGACCGCTAGATTCTTTAAGATGGCGGGCGAACCATGCGCTGGCCGTTGCGTATTTTCACAGCGAGAGATATGGCGATTCAGCAGACGCGGCTCGGAACGTGATCGATCTGAACCCGGTCTACAGTCTTCCCCGCGCCTTTTTGACAGCCGCGCTTGTGCGACTTGGCCGCATTGAGGAAGCGAAGGCGATGGCACGGACCGTGTTGGATTGTGACCCTTCCTTTAGCATAAGTGGGACTTCGCGTTATGCCGAACTCGAACCCGCGGTATTCAGGCCCATGGCCGATGCGTGGCGCGAAGCTGGATTGCCCCCCTAATTTCTTACGGATTTGTTGCAGTGCATGAGTCCGCTTCTGGCCCTTAGCCGCCGCGCCGACGCTCCGCCTTCGTGTCCGTTTTCAGGGGTAAAGCAGCCGCGCCTTTGATTAGCGTCTCATTCAATCACCTCGTCGGCGCGACCGAGTAACGAAAGCGGGACGGTAATGCCGAGCACCTTTGCGGTCTTGAGATTGATGACTAGCTCGACCTTGACTGACTGTTGGACCGGCAGGTCTGCCGGTTTCTCACCCTTGAGAATTCGCCCGGCATATAGGCCAACCTGACGAAAGGGCTCGACAATGTTGGTGCCGTAGCTCATCAGCCCGCCAACGTCAGCAAAGGGGCGAACGAAGTAGACTGCGGGCAGCGCATGAGCCGCGGCGAGCGCGACGAACCGCTGACGCCGCGGCAGGAAAGACGGCGAGGAAGCGACGAGAACTGCGCCGATCCGTTGTTCGACGATGGCGGCAAACGCCGTATCGATCTCAGCTTCACTGCGGGCATTGAATATTTTGATTTGCTGACCCAGCGCGCTCGCCGCCGCGGGCAGCTCCTTCATTTGCAAGCTGGTATCCGGGGAACTCGGATCGACGATCACGCCGACCGCAGTGGTGTTCGGCACCAGTTCGTGAATGAGCTCAAGGCGCTTAGGTTCAAGCGCGCTAGTTAACATGTACACGCCAGTAGCATTGCCACCAGGCCGGTTGAGGCTGTCGACAAGCCCAATACGCACAGGATCGTCACCTGTGACGAACACGATAGGTATCGTCGTAGTTGCGGTCTTAGCAGCGAGGGCCGACGCCGGTGTGCCCAAAGCAGCAAGAACGGTAACTCGCTGCCGCACCAGATCAAACGCCAGCGCCGGAAGCTGATCGTATTGCCCGTGCGCCCACCGATAGTCGATCGCCACGTTCTGGCCCTCGACATAGGCGGTTTCGCTTAGGCCCTGGCGGAACGCCGCCAGCTCCGGCGCGACAGCCTCCGGTGAGAGAAGGCCAAGATATCCTATCACCGGCACTGCCGCGCGCGCCACGAGCGGCCAACCGACCGCGGTGCTGCCGAGCGCGACAATAAATTTTCGCCTTGCGATGCTGATCGCCATTCGCCCGCTCCCCAAAAGGGTCATGCGGAATGGAATTTGGAGAATAGTACCACGCCTCACAATGGTGGTCTTTGACAGACTTCATTGTCCGCACCGACTTGAGAGAATGTCTGCTTATGGCCCTTAGCTGCCGCGCCGCTGGGCGGCAGTCGCGGCGGCCTTCGGGGGTTAAGCGGACGCGGAGCTAAATGCTCGTCGCGGCAGCCAATGACCGATACTGTTGAAAAAGGTTTTTCGGGGGGTCGAACAAATTTTTTCAGAGGCGCCGGTGCGGCCGTCCGAAAATGATGTAGGGGGACACATAATCAGACCGATTTCCAACCAGCGGCCTTCGTAAGATCACTGTGATCCCTCGGATTGCGAAAAACCGGTTTCGACGGGCGCAAAGGCAAAAATTTCGATCAGTTCATTTTTGCCTTTTTCAACAGCATCGACCCAGAGCGGACATTCGCCGCCGTCAGTTGCCGCATTGCGAAAGCGGGCAGGGTATCTTCTCCATTCTATTTCCTATCGGCTGCATATAGCCGGTCTATGAATCCGTTTCGCTCAAGCCCATCGATGAAAGAAGGATCGGCAATTTCGGACTCCTTGAGCGACGCTGCGGCGGGGTATTTCGCAGCAAGCAAGTCCCGCAACGTCTGCATTCCGGGAAATGACGGTCGCGGAACCTTTTGAAACACCGGCACATGGAATGCATACAGATCCTCTGCTGCTTTTCGATCTTCGATATTCAGATAGCGCTGCAGCAAGGGGATCACGATGTCGGGTCGCGTCTTGAACAGATGGATTGTCTCCACGAAGCCTTGCATGACGTTCATCACGAGCTCGCGGTTGGACGCGATCAGCTTGCGCGTGCTCGCGAATATCGACGGAGTGCCGAACTCGTGTATGGGAAACGCGTTCCAGCCGTAGCGAACCTGGCCGGTAAAGCGCAGGTCGATCGGCAGCGCCCCGGCATCGATTTCTCCGGCTGCAAGTGCGGCATAGATGCGATCGAATTTGATCAGGGGCACGTAGCTCGCGGTGGCTCCTGCCTTCTCGACCGTGATTCGGGCCGCCACGCTGGTCTGGCCGGTCTCGGTCAATACGCCGACTTTCTTTCCCGCCAACTGTGCCAGCTGGGTGATCTCCTTCCTGGTCATGATAAACGAGTTGGAGAACTCCAATGTGGGTGTTGCCAGAATGACAATGTCGTTGCCCTTGAGGACTTCTTCGGCGACGGGCAGGGTTCCGGTGTGGGCGAACTCCCAGTCGCCGCGGATGAGCCCTGCGGCAGCCTGCGGACCGCCGACGGCAATGGCCGGCAAAGTCAGGTCGATCCCCCGCTTCCTAAAGAGGCCGGCTTCGGCTCCGAGCCATGCGGTGCTTTGCCATGTCGCGAGCAGGCCCGTTGCAACTCGAACGTGTTGCAATGTCTCTTGCGCCCAAGCCAAGCGGGAAGCTGCGACGACGGCGGCACCCGGGATCAGATGCAAAAACTCGCGACGGAAAAGCTTCATGGCATCCTCCGAATTTGAGCGACAGTTGTAGGGCTATTCTCCTCCGGATGACTTGGACATGGCGGGACGACCACTAGGACTGGACGGGACTCAGGTAGCGCTTGTTACGTTGACGTGTGATGGTGCTCCGATGCCAGAGCGCGATGAGGACGCAAGATGAGCACTCGTGCCGGAGATGCTTTGCATGTGCAGGCGCACAGTGGCGCCGTGCGGTCGCTCCACGAGCGCGGTCTGACCTGGGTGTCGTTCGAACCGATGCCGAACCTTGCGTGCCGTCTCGACTTTGCGATCCGCAAGTTTCCCGACCTCGGTCTCCTATCCGGAGTGGTGCAGGGTGTCCGTCACGAACACACCTGCCAGGACAACGGCGACGGCAAGGACGACTTCAGTTTTCATATGAATCTGGGCGGTGTCAGCATCGTTTCGGGGCGCCGCGGCGAGACGACGTTGCGCGATGGCGACGCCATGCTGCTCAGCTACTCGGCCTCGCGGGTTATCAGTCGACCATGCTCTGTGGACCATCGCGTTATCCGGCTGCCCCGCACGTTACTCGGTCCACTTGTGCGCAATATTGATGATTCGGTGTTGTGTCGGATTCCGCGTGGCACGGGTATGTTGAACCTGCTGAGGAATTACGTAGATGCATTGTTCGACGATCCAGCAATCGCAATGCCGGAGATGCGACAGTTAGTGATCACCCAACTTTGTGATCTCATCGCAGTCACTCTTGGGGCAACGCGTGATGCAGCCGCCGCTGCCGAGGGTCGCGGCATACGTGTGGCACGGCTACGCGCCATCAAGAGCGACATCGAAGCGCACCTCTCGCACAGCGACCTTTCGCCTAATGTCGTTGCAAGGCGCCAGAAGGTGTCGGACAGCTATATTCGCAAACTCTTTGAGGCCGAAGGAACTTCATTCTCGCAATTCGTTCTCGCCCGCCAACTCGCGCGCGCGCATCGTATGTTAAGTGATCGAAGGTGGGCTGACCGAAGCATTGCCTGGATAGCGTTCGAAGCTGGTTTTGGTGACTTGTCCTACTTCAACCGGACGTTCAAGCGCTTTTACGGCACAATCCCATCTGAAATTCGAAGCGCAATTGTTCGCTAGGTGATCGAATAGAGGTGTTCTTTTCCTGCGGTGCGTGAGTCCGGTTTTGACCCGTCGCGTCACTTAATGCGGCGCAGCGATTTGGTCGCTGTCGGGGGATAAACGGACGTGGCCCAGCTACGGCAAATCGGTCACTTGCGACCCAAGCGAACATGGACAGTCCAGCGCCTGAGACCAACGGCACAGCTCTCACTTAGTAATGTGATAGGGTGCGAACCTCGGCCTTGAGGGATCCCATGAGACGCCGCGAGTTCATCGCGCTGATTGGCGTAGCGGTCGTGTGGCCGCACGCCGCGCGCGCACAGCAAACGAAGATGCCTCGTATCGGCGTCCTTCTGGTCGCCGGTTCGGAAGTCCTGGGTCCGTTCCAGCAAGCGCTTCGTGACCTTGGTTATATTGAGGGCAAGACTATTCAGATCGACATGCGATCGGCGGAGGGAAGGGCAAATCTCCTTCCCGAGCTGGCGGCGGAGCTGGTTCGCAGCAAAGTCGACGTGATCGTGGCTTCGCAGACGCCGGCCATCATGGCAGCGAAGAATGCAACGCGCGACATCCCCATCGTAATGGCGCCAGCCGGCGATCCCCTTGCGTTAGGGTTCATCGCGAGCCTGGCACGGCCCGGCGGCAACATCACAGGATTGTCTGCCGCCAACGATGAACTGGCGGCCAAAAGCCTCGAACTGATCCGGGAAATCATACCAACTGCACGCCGCGTAGGCGTTCTGGGCAATGTCAGCGATCCGTTTGTGAAGTCCTTCCTGGAACACATTCAGCAGGCCGCCCCAATGGTGCGCCTTGAAGTCCAACCGACGATGATTCGCGGCGATGACGAGCTGGAAGGCGCCTTCGCAGCAATGGCGCGCGAGCGATCTGACGCCGTCATCGTTCAGTCCAGTCTTCCGGTCAAACTGACGGTCGATCTGGCGTTGAAATACCGACTGCCGTCGCTCTCGGCCCAAACAAGCGACGCGCATGCCGGACGCCTAGCCACGTACAGCGCGAGTTTTGCGGAGCGAAGCCGCCAGGTCGCGGGCTATGTGGACAACATCCTCAAAGGCGGTAAGCCCTCCGATCTTCCGGTGCAGCAGCCCACGAAGTTCGAGCTCGTCATCAATCTCAAAACCGCGAAGACGATCGGCACGGTCATTTCGACTTCGCTGCTCGCGCGCGCCGATGAGGTGATCGAATAGTCACCATTTTTGCTGCAGTGCATGAGGCCGCTCCTGGCCCTTAGCTGACGCGCCAGCCGGCGACGGCTGCGGCAGCTTTCGAGAGTAAAGCGGACACGGCCCTCGTCTAACGGTGCGGCAGCTTTTGACCCAAAGCGGACTCTGAATTGATCTGCCGAAAGCATAGGCTGACTGACCTCCGCGAAATGGATACACTGCACGATGATCAATAGTCTGAGTGTGTCAGTCTCGTTGTGACATGGAGGGAGTCATGAGACATCGCGCTATCGTGCAGGCTTTTGGTGCTTTGGGTGTTTTTGCCGTTATTGGCGTTTGCACTCTATACGTCACAAAATCTACCGCACAGAGCGCCAAGGATGGCCAGTCACAGGCTGACAGTAATGCCTCCCCGATCTATGGCGTCACAATTCCGGTCGGTTACCGGGACTGGCGCTTGATCTCAGTCAAGCGACTAACGGGCAAGCAACTGACGGGTGCAGGAGGCAATCTCAAGCAGTTGCGCGCCGAATTGGGCAACGATCTTGGGATCAAGGCCTATCGCGACGGGACTCTGCCGTTCCCGGACGGTTCAATCATTGCCGCACTGCATTGGAATGAAGAATCGTCAGATGCAGACAACCAAGCCTTAGCCGCCGGTTTTCCCGGCGCGGGCCTCCAATCATCCTTTGCCGGGTCCGCCGTGAACGCTCAATTCATGGTCAAGGACTCAAAAAAATACGCCGCATCTGGCGGCTGGGGATTCGCCGACTTTACGAACGGCAAACCCGGCAATGAGGCGCTGCACGCAAAGTGCTTCCCCTGCCACGCGCCTGCAAAAGACCGTGATTACGTTTTCACTCGCTATGCACCTACGCCCGGAACTAAATGACGTGCCGGATCAATTTCTGGACCCGCAAGCGTGGTGGTCGATGCAACGCCAGTCGAGAAACAAAGCGCAGTGCGCGATGTCTCATCTATTTCAACGAGGTAGACAAAGGCGGGCACTTCGCGGCGTGGGAACAGCCCGAGCTTTTCATCGCCGAACTCCGTGCCGGATTCAGGTCAGCCTGAACGCGAGACGCCTACCAGTCCGACGAGGACAAATGTTCCAGCAGCGCCGAAGCGCTGCGATGATGCAAAGGAGAGTGGAATGAACACGCTCGTCAAGACGCTTGCCGCAGTCGCAGCTGGTACCGTGCTCGCCACGAACGCCCTCGCCCAGAGCACAAAGGAGGTCCGCGAAGTCTCACCGTACGTCGCCATCGAGAACGAGGCCCCACCTAAACTGATTGTGGACCCCACGCCGCTCGCCGCAGGACTGGCCCACGACATCGTCTGGATCCAATATCATGCGGAGAACGTGCGTATCGTACCAGTGTTCGGGACGGGCGCGCTCAACGTATCTCCACGGATCGGGCACCTGCACGTACACATGGACGACCTGCCTTGGGGTTGGGTGGAGGCGACGAGTGACAACAATACAATCAGCGTGGCGGGTCTTCCGCCCGGTCAGCACAAGATGCTTGTCGAGTTGGTCGACGCTAACCACCACGTATTCGCTGGGTGCACCGAGTGCAGGCAAACGGTCACGTTCACGGTCCCAGAGGGAGCACCTCACCAACACTGAATTTGCTGCGATCGCTCCCGGCCGGTTTTGGCCCAAAGCGGACACGTCGGCCGATGATTGTCGCGGCGGCTTTCGGGGGGTAAAGCGGACGCGGAGCTAAATGCTCGTCGCGGCAGCTAATGACCCTAAGCGGACATCTAGCTGTTCCATAACGGTCTGCGCACCTCATGGACGGGTGCATCTGATGAAAACCCAATCTTTTCTGATCCTGATTGCGCTCGCACTGTTTGGTGCCTTGGGCGGCATCGGCCTTGCAGCTCAAGACAAGTACAGTCTTTCAGTGCTGGGCGGGCCGGGCTACGATGTCACAGTCGTGCGGGATGCGACCGCGGATTACTCGGACGAGAAGATGCACGCCGCGCTCGATATTAATCTTCCGAACTACGCGAGCGCCATTGTAACCGCGGAGGAAATAGTCGCTTCGATCGCAACTCTTTAGCGTTCGACGCTTCGATTTACGTACTTGAGAAATACCCGGACGCTTGACGAGAACTCCAAAGGAGATTCAGATGCGCCCGCGATTAAGCTCGGAAGTCGTCGACCAAGACCGACGCCAATTATTGACTGCGGCCGCGACGGTCGCTGCAGCGGTGGGCTCCGTGAACCTACTGCCTACGAAAGCCCTCGCCGCGAACGATGCGGAGGCGATCCGCCCTTTCACGATCAATGTCCCGCAAGACCAGCTCGCGGACATGCGCCGGCGCATCGCCGCAACCCGCTGGCCCGAACGGGAAACGGTTGTCGATGACTCCCAGGGCGTCCCGCTCGCGACGATGCAGGATCTCGCGCATTATTGGGCAACCGGTTACGATTGGCGCAAAGTCGAGGCGCGGCTGAACGCACTGCCGCAGTTCATGACGACGATCGACGGCCTCGATGTTCATTTCATTCACGTCCGTTCGAAACAGGAAAATGCGCTACCGCTCATCGTCACGCATGGCTGGCCCGGCTCGGTCATCGAGCAGCTGAAGATCGTCGATCCGCTGAGCAATCCTACAGCGCATGGCGCGAGCGCATCGGACGCGTTTCATCTCGTGATTCCGTCTTTGCCCGGCTACGGGTTCTCGGGCAAGCCGACCTCGACCGGCTGGGGTCCAGATCGCATCGCCCAGGCCTGGGTGGTGCTGATGAAGCGTCTCGGCTACACGCAATTCGTGGCGCAAGGCGGCGACTGGGGTTCGCCGATCACGAATTTGATGGCCAAGCAGGGCCATCCTGAATTGCTGGGTATCCACGTGAATCTACCCGGCACCGTGCCGCCGGACATTATCAAAGCGATCGCAGCCGGTGATCCACCGCCGTCCAGTCTCTCAGCCGACGAGTTGCGCGCGTATCAACAGATCGCTCTCGCATTCGGAAAGAGGCGCGCTTATGCGCAAATCATGGGAACGCGCCCGCAAACACTCTACGGGCTGGCGGACTCGCCCGTGGCTCTGGCCGCCTGGATGATGGATCACGGCGATGGCTATGCGCAGCCGGCGGCAGCGATCACCTCGGCCGTGCTCGGGCATACGATCAATGGACACCCTGCAGGTGACCTTACCCGCGATGACGTGCTCGACGACGTCACGCTCTATTGGGTGACGAATACGGGAGTCTCCTCCGGCCGCATTTATTGGGAAAACAAGCTCAACCTCTACGCTACCGCCGACGTTTCAATCCCGGCCGCCATCACTGTCTTTCCCGGCGAAAACTACCAGGCACCGCGGAGCTGGGCAGAACAGGCTTATCACAAGCTCATTTATTTCAACGAGGTCGACAGAGGCGGCCACTTTGCGGCCTGGGAACAGCCGCAACTCTTCGCGCAGGAAGTGAGCGCGGCCTTCAGATCGCTGCGGACGTAATGGCGGCGATCTGAAGCGCTGTCTGCCTTTGGCCCAAAGCAGACGCGGCGCTCGGCGGCTGTCGCGGCAGCTTTGGGCCCAAAACAATGATCTTGAGATTCAGCGATCTTCAGGCGCTGCGGACGGCGGTGAGAAGCTTTTCCATATCGGCGGAAAGTCGGCTGCTGTCCTGCGCGAGTGCCTTGGCCGAATCGAGAATCTGTGACGAGGCCGACGTAATATCGGCGGCGCGGTCGTTGACCTCGCCGATGTTGGCGGTGACATCCGCCGCGCCGCTGGTAGCGGCCTGAACATTATCTGCGATTTCGCGGGTCGCCAGCGCTTGCAATTCCACGGCCGACGTAATGGCTGCGGAGATTTCAGCGATGCGGTTGATAGTCCCGCCGATCTCCTTAATACCGCCGACCGAATCTTGCGTCGCCGCCTGCACAGCGGCGATTTGCTGGCCGATCTCGTTAGTAGCCTTCGCGGTCTGCGCTGCGAGAGCCTTGACCTCCTGTGCCACCACCGCAAAACCCTTACCGGCTGCGCCGGCCCGTGCCGCCTCAATGGTCGCGTTGAGGGCGAGCAGGTTGGTTTGCTCGGCGATTGCGTTGATCAATTTGACGACATCGCCGATCCGAGCGGTGGCACGGATCAATTCGGCGATGCGGCCGTCCGTCATCTTGGCTTGGGTCACCGCCTCAGCCGCAATCATCGCCGATTCCTGCACCTGACGACCGATCTCACCGCCTGAGGCAATCAATTCCTCGGTCGCGATCGAGACCGATTGCACATTGTTCGCGGCTTGCGTCGACGCGGCGAGCACCTTGCCCGACAAATCCCTCGTTGCGCCCGCCATCACGCCGAGCGCTTCCGCGGCCGCTTCAAGCTCTATCGACGACGATGATACCGAACGAACGACGCTCGCCACCGTCATCTCGAAGGCGCTCGCCACATCAAGGACGGCAGCGTGCCGCTGTTCGCCCATTCGCTTCGCCGTCTCCTTTTCGGAATGCTCCAAATGCTCAATCCGGATTAGCATCTCCTTGAAGGCTTGCGCCGCGCGGGCGTTATCGCCGACCTCGTCGGCACGTCTAGTATAGGGTACAAACACATCCTTATTGCCGTGAGCCAATTGTCGCAAAACATCCCCGATGCGACGGATCGGCCTGCTGATGGCGAGTGCGCCGAACACTGCCACGCCGGCCAGCACAATGACGACGAATAGACCAATGCCGAGATTGATAAAGCCAACTCGCGCGCTTTCGATATTCGCCTGCTCATTACCCGCGTCTGCTGCAGCGAGCATTGCTGCGGCGGACTTGTCGATTAGCGCTGTCATCTGATTGCCAATAGCCACGGCACCGCGCACCTTTTCGACCGTATCGCCGTAATCTCTCAATGCGGCCGCGAGGTCGACGCTGACGTCAACATAGTCCTTTGTCAATTTATCGAGGGCATCAAACGTGGCTTTGTCGGCATCATCTTCCGCGAAGTTACGCGCACTCGTGATATGATTTTCCGCGGAATTGGCGGCGGCCCGGAGCATCTCTAGAGCTCGCGCGACATCGCTCGGCGCAATGGCAAGACGCATTTCTCGATTTTCAAGCCGCATGTCGCCCAAGTCTTTGGCGGCGCGCAGCGCCTCCACGACCAAATGCTCCTTGGTGGCAGCGACCGATCTTTCACGTGATGCCCAAAGATCACCGACCTGTTGCACTGTGAGCATTCCCGCAACCAGCAGGACGCCGAGTGCCGCCCATATTGCGAGCTTCGTCCGGATAGGGAGGTCGAAACCCCACATAATTAGGTCCCTCAATTCCGCACGTTGAATGAGTTAAATTAATTCGACGTAAACCAAGCCGCGCAAGGTCTTAATACGCAATTCACCTGAAAAAGCTCGGAACATCAGGCTGTAATCGGTGGGTCTGTGGCCTCGGAGTCCGATCCGCTAATTGGACTGGCCGTGACAGCTAGCCGATCCTTAACTGTTGTCATGTAAGTGTACCCCAACCCTTAAGAAATCGCCGACCTGGGATAAGCCGACTTTCGTCGGTAGGCGCAATTGCCGTGCCGGGTGAATGCTATGACCGCCAACTTGAATATGTCGATTCTCGTAGTCGACAACTCGCGGACCACGATACGCATCACCAAAGATATGCTGCGTAACCTCGGTTACGAAAACGTCGATACCGCCAATGGCGGCAACTCTGCACTCGAGAAAATGCGGACCAATGCCTACGGCCTAGTGATTTCCGATTGGAATATGGAGCCAATGACTGGCCTCGACCTTTTGAGGCACGTGCGTACCGGCCTGGGTCAGACCCCCTTCATTTTGATGACGGCGGAAGCACACGTCGAGGACGTGATCGTGGCGAAAAGAGCGGGCGTGAACGGCTTCATCGTCAAGCCATATAGCGCGGCGACGATGAAGGCTAAGATCGACGCGGTGTTAGCCGAGAGTGTTATGGTTGAGGTCTGATCTACCGTGACGCACGCACGACTTAACGTTCCTTGCGAGCGAGGATGAGCATGTCTTCGGAAGTTCCAAAGACTACTTTCGATACAAATATCGATGAATCAGCAAGCGATAATGGGCACGGGTCGCCGCAAGCCTCATTCGCGCCTGATGAGGCTTTAAGGGATATAACCGACAAGCGCGGAAGGCCGCGTAGAGAAATCGCACGCAAAGTTCATATGGGCACTGGACTTGGTCCGAGCTTAGAATGCGAACTTAGAGACATTTCACAAACCGGCGCACGTCTCGTATTTAATGATCCCAACTGCGCGCCGCAGGAGTTTTTGATTAGGCTCAACGACGGCGTGTTGAGGTGGTGCCAAGTGATGTGGCGATCTAAGACCGAAATTGGAATCAGATTTATCAAAACACCAAAGTCATTTCTGACAAAGGCGAAACCGCAAGACGCGTCGGCCGCAGAACCAATTACTCAGTCGGATAAGAGCGCCGAGCACTCGACGAACAAAGCGCACTCTGGAATCGCGCCAGATCAAACCGTCGACGGCTAAGAATTATCTGAGGAACGGCGGTGCAGGAAACGCGCGAGTTGAGACTGATCGCCACGCGGTATTGTCCTGAGTACAGAACAGAAGCGAAACTTTTTGTACAACACATGCCGCGGTCCAGACTGCGACGCCTTGTCGTACATTACGCGAAAGGCGGCCTTGAGGGTCGCCCGGAATTTACTGCGACGGTGCCGGCGAACTGGAGCGACCAAGATATCTTAGATTTTCTGGAACGTCCTATGGCTCCCCGCGGCAGATACCCTGCATGGGAAATTCCGGCCCGGTTATTTTTCAGTCCGAGGCTATTCAAATGGTGGGCGGCGCAAAGACCCAGAACTCCGTTGGCGTGAGTACCCCATTGACGCAGGAGTTTTTGCGTTGTCCCGCCCAAACTAGCCGCGCCGCCGGTCGGTTCGAACGTAACCGGGCAGGAATTAAATGGCGCCATTGGCCGTAGTTGGTTCTTAGCGGCATAAGGGTGAAGCCTCGCCGTGTCTGTTTGTTGGGGTCAAACCGGACGCCGAGAGCCGCAGTGGTCGTGGCAGCTTTTGGCCCAAAGCGGACATCGCACCCAAAAGCGGACAGAGATCGGTGCTCATGCGCGCTCGCCAATGACCGCTTGTGGCCCTGGACTCCCGCGCCGATCAATAACTTGCGCTGCAGCTTTCGGGGGTAAAGCGGACGCGGAAAATCAGGCCGCTCGCGGCAGCTAATGACCCATAACGGACATCGGCCTCGTCAAATTCGCGTAACGGGGCGTTATGGAATGTCGTCCGCGTCGCCGCATCATTCCGGCTTGACGTCCGCGAATTTGACGACCTTGGCCCACTTCTTGGTCTCTGCGGCGATGAAGGAGCCAAATTCGGCGACAGACATTGGCGCCGGCACGCCTCCGAGAGAGATGAGATGGGCTTTTAACTGAGGATCATCAAGCCCGGCATTGATCGCTTTGTTGAGGTTCTCGACGACCTCGGCGGACGTGTTTTTGGGGACGCCGATTCCGAACCACGCCGTGGCCTCATAGCCGGGCAAAAATTCACCCACGGTGGGAACGTCCGGCAACGCATCCGAGCGGGCGGTGCTGGTCACTGCAAGAGCGCGCAACTTTCCAGACCTTATGAAATCGAGGGACGACGGTAACGGATTAAACGTCACCTGCACCTGTCCACCGAGCAGATCGGGAAACTGGCTGCTGCGATAAGGAACGTGGACCAGGACGACACCGGCCATCATCTTGAACATCTCGCCAGCAACGTGGTTGATGCTGCCGATACCGGGCGATGACATGTTGATCTTGCCCGGATTGGCCTTGGCATAGGCAATAAACTCGGGAACGCTCTTGGCCGGCACTGACAGATTTTCCATCATCACTGCTGGCACGCGCATGATGCTGGCCACGGGCTGAATGTCGCGGCTGAAATCGAAATTCAGATTGTTGTAAAGCGTCGTGTTAATAGCGTTCGTCTGGGTGATCCAGAGCAGTGAGTAGCCGTCGGGCGACGCATGCACCACGGTGTCGGCAGCGACATTGGTGCCGGCGCCGGTGCGGTTTTCGACGACGAATTGCTGGCCGAGTCTCTCTGACAGCCATTGGCTAATTAGTCTGGCGGTGATGTCGGACGAAGTGCCGGCGGGAAAGCCGACTATGATGTGTACCGGCCGGCCAGGATAGGTATCCGCACTTGCGATCCGCGACACGGCTGGCAGCCCGGCTGCGCCCGCGGCCAGATGCAAGAACTTTCGACGAGGAAGCTTCATGTCATTGCCCCACGAGCTTGAGTATCTTCCGCGGTTGCAGAAGGCTTCCGAACCGAGGTCGAATTAATTTCGGATTGCTCGCCCGCCGGAGGCACAACCGCTGCCTTTGATTTCGCGGAACGTCGGCACGTCCGGCTGGCAGCTCTGCGATAAACTACACCAATCCCCAGAGTGCGTGTAGGGGAGCGATGTCGCCTATTGGCCCTTAGCTGCCGCGCCTGCGAATAGTTGTGGCGGCAGCTTTCGGGCGTAAAGCGGACATCAGGAGTTAAAGCTGCTGCCGCAGCTAATGACCCTAAGCAGACATGCGCGCGCCGCGCTTGCAAGCCGCCGCCGGCGGCGACGTGACCCAAGTGTCGATCGCGCTGCAGAGTGCTTCAGCTTGAGGAGTATCAGTGAGGGCGGCAGGTCCGACGGCCGCTCCCAGCTAATTCAATGTCCGCCACTAGGCGGCTTCAGCGGCCGCTAAGGTAGTTTTACCGAGTGGCCTATTCCTGCAGTTGCGGTGCGTCGTCCGAGGGCTGCGTATCGGGCGTACCATAAAGCTTTGCCGCGTAGGCCCATTCCTCCGCCATTTTAAGAAGCGTATCGCGCTCAGAATCGGTCTTGGCTTCCCTGGCTAGGCGCAGACACTCGGCGGCGTGTTGGCGATATCCTGCAGCGGACGGCATGTCGCGATTTTAGGCCGAAAGAATTAAAGAAAAAGCCACGGCATTGCGGCACCGGGGCTTAGGGGCAATTGGGAACACTGAAACGGCCACTCCTTAGCGCCACCGTATGAAGGTATTGCGAAAACCTAAGCCATCCAGAACGGCTTGGTCGCTTCCCGGTTCGCGTCCGCACGGGACAGGCCGATGTCCCGCAGGTCTCGGTCACCGAAATTCCGCAGTTCATTCCGTGAATTGGCGCGCTCCAACCAGACTGTGAAACCATGTCCGAGGTGGGCCAACACGCGAACTGTATTTGGCATCATCGTGCTCATGGGTCACTCCCAAAATCTCCACTAGGTGGTGCTCCCTTCCGCAGCCCAGCGATGTGATTCCCGACACCAAATTTCGCTTTCCGGCAATGTGCTGCAGATCGTGCTGATGTTGGAAGGCGTTGAGTACAGGCTATAGTAGCGCGGGGATCATTTTCGATGTCCGAACGATCCTGAAGCGTCAGCACTGTGTGCTGCCACAGTCAGCCATTGCTGGCTGAGGATGAGTGGTATGGCGATTGCTGTGACGGTGCCAGCGAGCACGGCGAAGCTGATTGCACCCAGAACTAAAAACTCCTTCATGGGGCTCTCAAGAACGGTTAGCAGCTACCGCTGACACAGTCGGCCATCGCCGACCCAGAATGAATGATAATGGCTGCCGGCGACCTGAGCAAACGCGACGGCCGCGAGAACGAGAAGCTTCTTGATGATTGAAGCCCCCACAAGCAACCTTTTCGCAGTAGTCCCCACGCGCACATGGGGATCTAAATCCTGTTCGCAGAACGACACGAAAGGGCGATGGCGGTCACGGAGAACATAAGCACAAACACCTACAGGCACGTCAAAAAAGAGCAAACCAGGAGCATCCTTTGCCCGCTCCAAACTGGTCGCACTCTGTCCCGGCCGCGATCCCACAGGTGCGTTAGTGGTTCGGTAATCGGGTTGAGCTATGTGTCAGCTTCGCGGAAGTGGTCAACCAGAGAGGCCCCCGCATGCAAACCACACAGCAGCGCCACTCGCCCCGCCACCCGCTCCGGCGTCTGGCAAAAGTCACGTCATCAAAAGGCGGTCCATCGCAATTGTGCATGGTCACCAACATGTCCGATGGCGGCGTGCGGCTCCAAGTTCTCGGGGCCGAAATCCCGGACGAGTTCTTGCTGACGCTATGCGGTGACCAACCGGCCAATGCTGGCAAATACAAGGTGGTCTGGCGGCTCGGGACTGATGTGGGCGCCAAACTCATGCTGCCGGCTCCGGATGCCGGTCCCATTAAAATTTTTTAAGGGCCAAGGCGCGGCAAGCGGATGCCGCTAAGAGGCGCCGCAAATATCGATCGCCGTTGCGGATGGTGCTGGAAGGCGTCGAGTACTGGCTGAAATAGACCGCCGGGGTGCCTATGCCGTTTTGGGAAATTTCGGTTCATCGCCTTTAAGTTTTGCCTCGCGCTCATTGGCCACCTTTTCCCACGTGCCGTCACGTCGGCCGCCTCACAGGGTCGGATTTGGTTCGGCGGGGAATCCGCTCCGAAGCGTCAATCGCCTCCTTCGTGAAGCGACTGCGATGCGGGAAATGCGGAAGCCAGAGCGTCTGCGCCCGGCGCGAATTGCCGCGGCAAAAAGCGAGTTGATAAGAACCCGCACATCCGCGACCGGCGCACGCCGTCGGGCTGCAGGCATAGCAGACATCGGCATTTTATCCCGTCGCGTCAGCTAATGACCCAAAGCGGACATGAGCAAAATCGTAGCGAAAGACGGCCACTGCACATTTTCCGGTCAGTTACAATCCCGAACGGCTAATCGTCTAGCATCGCCAACTTAGCGCGCAGTTGCTGCGGCAGCTCGTCCAGGGGCGGGGCGAAATAAACTCGTAACTCATCCGCGATTGCCATTTGGACAGTCCAAAGCAGATCCCGCTTCCCAGGCAAACGATCTGAAACCTGATGACGTGCTGGCATCTCCGAAAGAACTGCCCCGATCAGGTACGAAACTTGTAACAACATAAGAACGGAAAACACGATCAGGATAATTCTGTCACCTGTAAGACCAAGGTTAGAGCCAAGGACTACGGCAATCGCAGCGAAAATGGCGCTTGCTGCGATGAGCACCAAAACTTTGAGCCGCGCGAGCCCACAAGCCGCCCCCACAGCACAAGCAATCGACAAGAGGGCCAACATCAGTGTTCCTTTCGCGACTGCACAAACAGCCAAGAACGACTCAACTGCGTTCAGATACATCTAGATTCTCCCCCGTCCCAACAACAAGCCGAATTAACAATGGAGATATGCGGCTGTTCACAGGCGGAACGACGCGCATTTTAAGGCGTTTATATGGGGCCACTATTGTCGGTGAGTAGTATGCGTAGACCTAATTCTCGACCATCCCTTGTGCCGCAATACGATGTCACGGTGTTCGTCGTGCTCGATGACTACGGCAAAAACGGCAAAGTCTATCGAGAAACTGACGAAGCAAGAGCCGATCTACATACCGTCGTTACGGATATTATCGAAGGCCAGTATGACAACCCAAGTCGCGTCGTCGCCTTCAACACCTCTGAAGGTTGGTCGCGAGACGTGACAGAGGATGTGGCGCGCGAGATATTAGAGAGGTCACGGAGCGCCGCGGAGCCGCTCGAAGGCATCGCACGGACGTTTGTTGAATTGGCAACAGGCGAGAGGGTTTAATTCGATCCAGGCAAGCCCTATTCATGATTGGATGCGTTCGAAATAGCGCACCACCATCGCCCGTCTTTTTCTGTGATCCCGCACCGCCCGACATAGCTGGGAATTGGGGATCGGGCAGCGGGGATCACATACGGGGCGCCGTTGAATGGGAAATCACGGCCCGCAAACCGATACTAAGTCAGCTTCAATGTGGTGTTAAGCCCGACGTCGGGTTCGGTCACGCTGGCGGCTGGTACGATCGACGTCGCGGTAATCGGCTAACCGATGACCGAGTTCACCGTCGAGCCGCGCCACCATTTGCAATAATCCGCGCTGCCGTTCCAAATCGCGACGCACGAAATCTTCCTCAAGATCGGCGGTCGAGACTAAAAGGTCGGCGAGCTGCCGATAGCACTTGGCGAAGGGTGCCGACGTCGTGTCAGTCGCCAATAGCTCACACCGATGAGCTTTGGAGCGGCAACGCTCTGCGGCAGCCAAAAGATCGAACATCACTCATGCCCCCAGTAGCTGACCGAGCGCAAAGTATCGTCGCCGCTCCCCTGAATGACAAATTGGGGTTGTGGATAACAATGCTTATTGGGGGTGGCCCCGACCATGTCCGGTGAGCCAGTCGGGGCCACGGAGCATCGGCCGCAAAAGGCTGGGAAACAGCCGACGCCCGCAGTAACAACGCTCATCACGTATCTGCGTTTCAACCCAAGACCCCAGCAGATGTGGCCCTGACCGAAATGTTCCGAGGCACTCAGGCAGGGCCACAGAGCGCCGCCGTGTAGGATGGGTGGCCGGCGCTCGCAGTAACAACCCCGAACACCCATTGATGTTCAACCCAGCACGGCATCCTCGTCGTGCAGCATGCCCCGTAGGCAGGCCGGGCAGATTAGCGGCGGGCCATAAGACTCGCCCATGAATCGTGAGCGGGGCCCTTTATGGAACCCGCGGCCATCGACAGCCCACATCCGACACAGCCGTAGCTGTGAAGTTCAGAAATCCCAGCGGAATCAGCCGTGCTGCCTTGTAACTGCATTGGACCTCCGCAGTGTGGGCACGGAAGATCGGCAGGAAAGCGGTCGCTGGGGAAACGTGTCTCGTGAAAGGACATGGCATACCTCACCGTTTCAAACGCTTGATTGAAATTCAAACAGTCGTTTGAGACAGCCTCAAGTCTGGATTTGGGCGACATCGCGGCTTAGCTGGGTCAGCGAAGCACGTCGTCGTGATCGAACAAACGTGCATTCCCAAGCTCCGGCCATTGCGCCGGGCTTTTTCTTTGACCAACGCGCATAACCCGCGCTCCAACTATGGCGGGTCGCCTTCATGTCGAAACGATTTGGGGATTTCGACGAACTTGTCCTTACGCGTTGCCTGCTTCCAGGCATCCAAGTTTTGCTCGGACGCATTCGAGCATTTGACGACGCCGTAATCCATAATTTTGCCGGTCGCGTTGTCGAGAGCGTTCATACGGCAGATGCCGTCACCAACGGGTATGAGGATCGCACCGGCTGGCAATTCCACCTTCGCCACTGGCGCAACGACTGGTGGCGGATTCGCGGTCGGTAAAAACGAGCTTCTGAAGAAATAGGCCGATCCGGCCAGGCCAGCGACGACAATCGCGCAAGCCGCATAAACCGCTTTCAATGCCTCAACTCCGTCATGTGCTGGAACCCTCCCAGCGTAAAACTGAATCGTTAATCAATGATCACGTCGGGCCTCATCGCGGGCTCCACTCGACGCCACTCCATCTACGTCATTTGACACGGGGCTAAGCACCTTCGTCGGGTAAGCCATAATCGTCATAAGTGCATCAAACAGGCGTGCAAACTCTATCGCTTTCGCGGCGTTGGACCGTGAGTTCTGAGGGGCAACATGGCATCGACGCAAGATTTCCGGGATTATGCAGACAGGTGCCTTGAGTGGGCTGCGAGCGCCGAGTCCGATCAAGAACGCAAGACGTTGCGGCGGATGGCACTTGCTTGGTGGAGGATTGCTGGTCTCACCGAGGAGGGTCGCTCGTCGGAGAACTTGGCCGATATATTCCCAAGGTATCCGAACGCGGCATTAACCGAGATCAATCACTTGTCGCGCGACACGCAACCGAAATCTAAGTCGCGGCAGAACGGCCGGTGAATATCTGGCGAACGCGCTAGGAACCGGCTGATCTCGCCGCGCTCACACTAGCATCGCAACCAGCTCGTTGGCGTTGCCTGCGGCCGATCTCCGCTATTGATGCTGTGGACGGCTCCTCCACCCGGCGCGCGAGCGCCATGGATGTGGGCGCTGTTAAGGCTCCCACAATTCGGAGGAGCTACCTATGCAAACGGTCACGACAATCGGTCTGGATATCGCGAAGTCGGTCTTTCAGGTCCACGGCGTTGATACGGAGGGTAATGTGGTCATCCGGCGCCAGATCAAGCGACGCTACGTTTTGACCTTCTTCCAAAAGCTACCGCCGTGCCTGGTCGGTATCGAGGCTTGCGCGTCGTCACATCATTGGTCGCGCGAACTGCAGGCGCTTGGCCACACTGTCCGCCTGATGCCGCCGGCCTACGTGAAGCCGTATGTGAAGCGGCATAAGAACGATGCCACTGACGCCGAGGCGATCTGTGAAGCGGTCACCAGGCCCAATATGCGGTTCGTCGCGACCAAGACAGAAGAGCAACAGAGCTGCCTGACGCTGCACCGTACCCGGCATTTGTTCATCCGCCAGCAGACCTCGGTGATCAACGTCATCCGCGCTCTTCTGGCGGAGTTCGGGATCGTCGCGCCGGTCGGACGCAATGGTGTCGAACAGCTGCTTGGGGTCGCTGCCGATGCAAGTGACAAGCGGTTGCCCGAGGTTGCGCGCGCTTGTGTCACCGCTCTCGGCGCCCAACTGCAGATGCTAAAGGCTCAAATCCTACAGTTCGATCGTATGATCATGGCTTGGCACCGGTCCAGTGAAGCAAGCCGGCGCCTCGACGATATACCGGGCGTCGGTCCAGCACTGGCGACTGCTCTGGTCGCCAGCATCGCCGATCCGAAGGCGTTCCGATCAGGAAGGGACTTCTCGGCCTGGATCGGGCTTGTCCCCAAGCAGAACTCGAGCGGAGGCAAGGACAGACTCGGCAATATCAGCAAACGCGGCGATCGCTATCTGCGCAGCTTGTTCACGACGGGCGCGCTCGCCGTCATTCGCTACGCCAAAATCCATGGCGCCAAGCATCGGCCGTGGCTCACCGCTTTATTGGCGCGGCGGCCAGCGAAGGTCGCGGCCATCGCGCTCGCCAACAAGATCGCAAGGATGGCGTGGGCGATCATGGCCAGGGGTGAACGTTATAAGGAACCGGCCGCGCTCGCGGCTTGAACGAGATCACACCGGGCATCCGGCGTGATGTGAAGGTTGGGAGGGCGAACAGCACGTAATGCAGAGCCGGTCGATCCGGCGATCAGGACAACCCACATAGGGCCAGAGCATTGTCGAATGCGCGCTATTGACCGGGACCTGATCCGCGGAGGGCATTATGGCCAGCGGTCATGTGAACCGCACTCAAAGGCCGAACACATGGCTGCACCGACCAATGCTGCACTCGTGAGAAAAGCCTTGCCAACTCGGAGCCGTCCACACATGGCCCGTAACGGACATTCAGGGGTTAGGGTCCGGTGTCTGCTCCCGGGTGAACAGCGGACATCGGACCTTGGAGCCGGCGCGTCCGTTTGTGACCCAAAGCTGACTTCACAAGAGTGCGCCCGGCGAGGTGACCTCGCCGGCGCCTAAGCCTAAAATCCGGTCGGACCTACCGCGCCGATCCAGTGCTTGACCTTAGTTGGCGCGTTTTCGTCCATATAGAAGAAGTGCGCCATTGTAGGTCGCACAGGCTGGATGTTCGGATCATCGAATTTCATGCCCACTTTGCCATGAAAGACTTTTAGCAAGGGGCTGTCCCAAAACTCCACGACGTCGTGATGCGCGGTCAAGCCCTTGTCAATGAACTGCCGCAGGTTTTCTCGGATCGCCTCGCGTCCGTGCCAATCGGCAACACCGAGATTGCATACGGCATCCTCTGCGAAACAATCAAAGCCTTTCCCAAAGGTCTTGTCATCGATCTCTTTCCACATAGCGAGCAGCCATTCCGGCGGTGCGGTTTTTGTGAAAGTGAGGGTGTTTATTTTATCCGGTGCGGTTTTCGTCAAAGTGATTGTATCCATTCTATCCTCCTGGATTGCGACGGTTCCGTGGGATCATCGCGGCGGATGCCTTGGCCTGATCCCGTTGCGGTCTATTTAGGAACGCAGCCGTTGGCCGATTCGCCAATACGCCCTCGGTTCTCGCCAAATGCACGCCTATGCGGCGGGAGACACGGGGCGCAACAACTGCGCAACGGGCCTTGCGCCAGCGAGGTCACGCCCGTGGCGGGACGCTTGTGTCTGCTTATGGTGTCGCTGGCGCACGGAACGTCACGCGGGTTCTGCGGCTAGAACTCGCCCTAGATTTCCCCGTTCCAACGTACACGCGAATTATTTCTTCGAGCGGCAGCGTTTGACCCAAAGCAGGCGTCTCCCGTGTCAGGCAGCCGATTTCTGGCTCCACTCATCGCGGAATCGCATCGATGCATCGCGGGCGATAGGCGCGCCATGGCCGAACCCGGCAGCATCGAATGAAAGACTGGCAAGTTTGCGCTGGCTCGCACGACCTTCGTCTAAATTCTCGAAGCCGACGGGATCAGCGAGACCCATGAGATTCATGTATACATCGCCCGCGAACAGCATGCGTCCCGGACGCCAGAGCAGCGCGACATGTCCCGCGCAATGCCCGGGCGTATGAATAACGTCGATGCCGCCGGCGATGGGGAATATTTCCCCATCGGTCAAAGGCTGGTCGATGGCAACCGGCTCCAGTCGCTCATCGGGATCAAAGAACAACTTGCACATCACTTGCCGCAGCAGGCCAGGTGCCGGCCGCATCGGCCGAAACGGGCCTCCACTCTCGGCCATCGGAATATCGAGCGGGTGCATGTAGGTCTTCGCACCAGTTTCCCGCACGATCGCAGCGGCGCTGCCAATATGATCAGGGTGGCCGTGAGTGAAAATGAGGTGCTTGAGCTGGTCTGGCGAACGGCCAAGTCCGCGGATCGCGCCGAAGACGGCAGCCTCCTTACCGGGGAAACCGGCGTCGATCAGCGTCAACTCATCGTCGCCCTCGATCAGGAAGGCGTTTGCCATCCCCATCGGGACGACGTGCACTCCTTCGATCACACGCTTCACAGCCATAGGCGGAACTCCTCGCAGTGTTTGCACCGTAAATGCAACTCCGTCGGCGCCGCGCGGTTTCGCGCCGGGCGACTGAAAGCGGCAGGTCAAAGCTCCAGAGGTGGAGTTCCGTCACGTAGTTCACAGCGAAAAGGCTGGCTGTTTTTCAGCGGTGCAAGAGTCCGGTTTTGGCCCATAGCGGACACTGAGCCGACGTGCTGTCGTGTCCGCTCTTGGGGGTAAAGCGGACACGGCCGCCGCCAAACGGCGCGGCAGCTTTTGACCTCACGCGAACATTCCCCCGGGGACTTTGTTGTGATGCACAACACAGCCCGCTCGTCTCAGCTTCGTGCTAGAATGTAAGAGCCTAAGGGGGCGATCCATGAGGCGACGGGAATTCATCAGTATCGTTGGCGCTGCAGTTGGGTGGGTACTTCCGGCACGGGCGCAGCAGCCGGCCGCGAACATGCCCGTGGTGACGCTCATCAACGCCAGAGGGGCTGACGGCGCTACTGTCCTTACCGCTGAGTTTCGCAAGGGCCTGAGCCAGACCGGGCTCACGGAAGGCAAGGATGTCGCTGTTGAATATCATTGGCTGGATGGTCACTATGAGAAGATTCCGGCAATCCTCGACGATGCTATCAAGCGTCATGTCGCGGTGATCGCAACGCCTGCCAGTACTCCCGGCTCCCTCGCCGCCAAAGCGGCCACCTCGGCCATTCCGATCGTGTTCGGGGTAGGTGAAGATCCGGTAGCGCTCGGCTTGGTCCCAAGCCTGGCGCAGCCCGGCGGCAACGTGACCGGAATAAACTTTTTCGCCAGCGAGATCGATTCCAAGCGGCTCGGTCTCATGCATGAACTTCTGCCCCGAGCGAAGCGCCTGGCGGTGCTGGTCAATCCCGGCAATGCCGTGAGCGCAGCGGCAACCACGAAGGCCGTGAACGAAGCGGCGCCGGGTCTTGACCTGCAGCTCCTTTTCTTCAAGGCGAGCGCAACAGCTGAGATCGACGCGGCATTTGCCGCCATCGGCAAGGCGCAGGCGGATGCTCTGTTCATAGCGCCCGACGGGTACTTCGCCGGTCAGCATCTGCAAATGGCCACGCTCGCAGCGCGCGGCCGAATACCGGCCAGCGACTTTGTGAGTTACTCCGTTGAGGACGGATTGCTGATGAGTTACGGGACCAGCATTCCCGATGTGTTCCGCCAGGCTGGCATCTATGTCGGCAGCGTGCTCAAGGGCGCTAAGCCCGCCGATCTACCCGTTTTGCAAGCGACCAAATTCGAATTCGCCATCAACCTGAAAGCTGCACGTTTGCTCGGTATCGACGTCTCGCCGACCCTTCTGGCTCGCGCTGACAACGTGATCGAATAAGACGCAATTTTTTGCGGCGGCGCACTTTGTCGCCTATTGGCCCTAAGCTGCCGCGCCAGCCGACGACATCGGCGGCAGCTCTCGGGGGTAAAGCGGATATTGCTCTTCGGCCGCGCCGCGGCAGCTTTTGACCCAAAGCGGACATCGGCAGCATGCGCTTGCGGGCCGCGTAAAAGCGATCTAATTTTGTCCAAGGGGAAAATGCAGGCTCCCCTATAGGCGGTTTCCGTCCAAGCTCTGCGCATCGCTCGATTGTTTCGAGGAGATTGCGCGTGGACAACGAAGCCCCATTCCCTTCCGCTCGCCCCCCCAAAGTTGCGATCCTCTGGCGTGGCGATCAGGGCACACGGACAGCGGCAACGCCGCAGAATAATCGGTACTGTCATATCTTCGGGGAACTCCAATCGCTCGGCATCCATGCCGAGCCCGCCGTTTATGCCGACGACGTACGGCTATTACAACTCACCCCTCTGATACTGACCACTGTGTTGATAAGGCGAGCGACCCCGGTGTCGCTCGCCACCAGGAAACTGGCCCAAACAGATGGGTTGCACCGGAATCCAAGCGCAACCAGCGAGCTGTGGATCGAAATGAGGCGTCGGACTCCTGCGTTCTTTGTTTCTTCCCCGATTGTAACAACCAGTGCGCCGCGTGCGGCGTCGGCATAAAGCCCCGATGCAGGTTATTTGACCGCTGGGCGTCTTCGGGCCCGCGCGTTTACACTTATTTTCCAACCTGGACGTAGGCTCCTGTGAACGAGTTCAGTAGAAGTCGGCCAACGCCGCGTGCTGCTCGTTTACGTGCATAAGGCGCCCCCTTGGCGGAGCCTGCGCTGCGTCAGTCCGCCGCATACGAACTGTATGCGCGGCACAGTCTGGAAATCAGGAATTGGGAAGAACGCCTATCGAAGGAGCGCCAACATGCGAATTGCAAAGACGATCAGCGCGATCGCACTTCTCTCAGCTATCAGCGGTCCCGCCTGGAGCGCGGATTTTGCAACCAAGGATGAAGCCGTCGCCATGGTGAAAAAGGCCGTCGACTTCATCAAGCAGCAGGGCGCGGACAAGGCCTATACCGAGATCGACACCAAGGGTGGCCAATTCACCGACCGCGATTTGTACGTGGTCGTCTATGGGCTCGACGGCAAGGTGCTCGCGCACGGCGCCAACCAAAAGCTCATCGGCAAGGACATGATCGAAGCGCAGGATGTCGACGGCAAGTATTTCGTGAAGGAGCGTGTCGATCTCGCGCAGAAGGAACCGAACTTCTGGCAGGACTACAAGTTCGTAAATCCGGAGTCGAAGAGGATCGAGCCGAAGCAGATGTACTGCGAGCGTCTTGAACAGACGGCAGTCTGCGCCGGCGTGTACAAAGGCTAGAAAAGGCGTTCGGCCTGCGCCGGCGGCCCGAACTTGCTGTGCTGCCGGCGAGACTCTCTCTGTCACAGCCGAATGAGCGCAAGATCGTGTTCGCATCCTTGTCGAATTTGCGACTTCGTTGGAAGGTCCTGTGCGCACCGGGATTTCTCATCCTGGTTCTTATCGGCTTTGGCGGGTATGCCCTGCATACGCAGCAAAGCAACCAAGCCACCGTCAATGCATTGATGGCGGGCCCGGTGCGGCAAGCAGAACTTGTCGCCGACTTTGGCGCGGCCGCATGGGCGTCGGAAGTCCGTCTCTATCGTCTGATGGCGACTGCAGCCAATGAGAGCGACGAGAAAAAGGTCAAAGACCTGTCGGATCGGGCATCGGCATCGCTGTCGGACGTCGCGGCAAAGTTCAACAATCTCGCAAGCCTGGACTTCGAGGATGCCAAGACCGCCGAGAATATCGGTAAGCTGAAAACGGCGGTCGCCGACTACGTCAAGCGCGCACGCGGCGTCATCGACATGGCCGACAGCGATTCCGGCACTGCGCTGATGCTGATGCAGGGTGCTGCACAAAGTTTCGCCGGCATCGAGCAGCTGACCGCCGACCTGAACGAGACCAGCAAGAACGTCCGCGACCACAAGCTTGCCGCCGACAATGCTGAGCTCGAGCAGCAGAAGATCGTGCTGATCGGCGCCATGCTCGGCGCCCTCATTGTCAGCTGCCTTGTCTCGCTCCTGATCAGCCGCGGCATTTCTAGGCCGGTCGTCGGCATCGCGCGCGCGATCCGGCATATGGCGGAAGGCAATTTCGATCTGGCTCTGCCGGGGCTGGGGCGCAAGGACGAGATCGGCGAGATCGCGACCGCCGTCGAGGCGCTCAAGCAGAAGGCCATCGAGAAGGCGCGCAGCGAAGCGGACGCGGTCGCAGCGCGGCAAGCTCAAGAGGCAGAAAGTGCGGCGCAGCAGCGGCGCAAGGCTGCTGAGCTTCATGCTCAAGCCGCCGAAGAGCGGGCGAAGGTGGCCGAGGATCAGGCTAACGTTCTCAGGCTCCTTGCCGCCGGCCTCAAGAGCTTGTCCGACGGCGATTTGACGATCTATCTGGACGAGGGCTTTACAGGCGACCACCGTCAAATCCGCGACGATTTCAACGCCGCGGTCGTCCGCCTGCATGAGACGATCCGCGCGATTTCCGATTTGGCGCGCGATGTGTCGGCGGCGACCGCGGACATTTCCTCGAGCACCACCAATCTGTCGGAGCGTACCGAAGAGCAGGCGGCAGGCCTCGAAGAAACCGCCGCCTCAATGGAGGAAATCGCGGCGACCGTAAAGACGAACGCCGTTAACGCCCGGCATGCCGACCAGTCCGCGGGCAGCACGCGCGAAGTCGCCGATCGAAGCGGTCAGATCGTCGCCAAGGCCGTCGAGGCGATGGCCAAGATCGAAAACTCCTCGCGAAGGATTTCCGACATTATCGGTGTGATCGACGAGATCGCCCGGCAGACCAACCTCTTGGCATTGAACGCCGCGGTGGAATCCGCCCGTGCCGGCGAAGCCGGTCGCGGCTTTGCAGTGGTCGCTTCCGAGGTTCGCAGCCTTGCCCAGCGGTCGTCGCAGGCCGCCAAGGACATCAAGGATCTGATCACCAGCAGCAACATGCAGATCAAGGACGGCGTCGCTCTCGTCAACCGCGCTGGCACGGCGCTTGGCGAAATCGTCAACTCAATCAAAGACGTCGCCGGGATTGTTTCCGACATCGCCAATGCCAGCACCGAACAGGCCAGCGGCATCGAGCAGGTCAACAAAGCGCTCACCCGCATGGACGTGGTGACGCAGCAAAACTCGGCTTTGGTGGAGGAGAATGCCGCCACCACCAAAACATTGGAGCAGCAGGCCAAGGCGATGGATGAGCGCGTGGCCTTCTTCAAGCTCAAGGCCGACGCTGAGAGCAGAGAAGAGGCG
Organism: uncultured Alphaproteobacteria bacterium; assembly: GCA_963746715.1. GTDB lineage: Bacteria > Pseudomonadota > Alphaproteobacteria > Rhizobiales > Xanthobacteraceae > BOG-931. The sequence continues at coordinate 42,155 of CAVVCW010000032.1, forward strand.
CGGTCCGCGGGCTCCCGCAAGCAGCGGCCGGTTGTGCCGCACAGGCGCATCGCCTAACTCCAAATGGCGAGTGTGCTTGTGGCCCATAGCGGACATTCCCATCGGCGACAGCCGCGGCAGCTTTCGGGGGTAAGCGGACGCGGAAAATCAGGCCGCTCGCGGCAGCTAATGACCCAAAGCGGACACGCTTAGGCCACTCCCGCATAAAAAAAGCCTGCCGGTGCCGGCAGGGCTTTTTTCCGCTTTAAGTCGATACTGCCGACGTTTGCTTACAGTTCAGGACTCACTGCCATTCTGGCCGTCCTGTAGGCCACCTTTAACGAGAATCTAGAGACAAACCGAGAGCAAATGCTTTCTGCCGCGTTGCCCCCTCGCTTCGCTTCAGCACCCTAGCGATTTTTCCAGCAACGATCTTCTTGCGCGCACTGGCCTTCAATTCGCGAATATCGGCTGTAGTCCACACGCGCCTCTTCATTCCATTTTTCATGACGTCTTGTCTCCTATCCGATAAGGGGCCCGTTATAGCTCCCACGCTTTCCAAGAAGAAGGAGCCCTGTGGACAAAGTCAGCGAAAGCATGGACCATAAACAAACGGAACCACGAGTTTCTGGTGGCGTATCGAGAGCACTTGATCATGCTTTTGTCATTCTCCAGGCGACTTGCCGGAGCTGTGGCTTTCAGTGCTTGGGCAACCCTTGCATTCGCCGCACAAAATCAGACGTCGCCGCCTTCGAACAATTGGCCAACAACAGTTGACGGCGCTGTCCAGGATATCCTTTCGAACATGTCCGACGACGTTAAAATGCAAATCCGCATCTCTAGGAAAGATCATCTTATTGAATTGCATTTCGGCTTGATGACCGGCATTCGTAATCGCTATGGGCTTGGGACCGGCAATGATAAACTCATGCTATCCGCCTGTGGCCACCCCTGTCGTCCCGAAGACGCTTCAATCAAAATAATCGAAGCGGTATGGGATGCACTTCAAAAATAAACTGCTTTTTGGGCTTCAACCGCTATCACCTCATCCTATCAACATTTCCGAGGTCTGAATCTCCCTCGCTATTTGCAGTACCCCCGTCGGAATGAGACCAGCCGTTGCAATGGGCAACCTCATGACGACGGTACGCCCTCAAGTCTGAAACTGGTCCATTTCTGGGAATGACAACAAAGCATTTGTTTTTGCTCTGCCATGCACATGCATCCGCTGCTGCTCCCATATGTGAGCAAAGAGTGCGGGCTTCTTGCAGGGGCACAACTCGTTCAATGACTTGGCCATGGTACGGATGAACATATCGGGCCGGAGGTTCTAGGACGAAGATTGGCATATTGCGGACCCTCCTGTTGCCGCTTGTTATTTCTATTATTCTCTACGGTCGCGTGGCGTGCCAAGGGAGGAGCGCCGATGATGGATGTCAGGATCGTGGCAATCCTTGTTGGGGTTGCGATCACGTTCACCCTTCAAAACGGAGTGGATACACGCTGGTATGTCTCTGTTCCTATGGGATTTATCGGCTACTTCGCCGCCCGTCTTATCGGATGGGCGATTAACCAGCGCAGGCGTGACAGCCGAGCGAAGCAGCGAGACCCAATCGTGAAATAGCGGGGGCGCGCGGGCGTAGCTTTCGGGGCAAAAGCCGACATCAAGAGTTCGGCCGGTCGCGGCAGCTAATGACCCAAAGCGGACATGCCGATTTGTGTCGATGAGCCCGCTTTCGCGGACACGGCCTAGTCACCGGCACCTCAAAACGATCCGAACACTGAACCCAGCACAATCACCGACGCCAATGCAATGAAAGCGCCAACGATCGCAACCATGACGATGTCGAGATAGCTCTCGCGATGCGTCGATCCGCACACCGCAAGCAGTGTTACAACAGCGCCATTGTGCGGCAGACTATCGAGCGTACCCGCGCCAATCACGGCAACGCGATGCATTAAGGCTGGATCGATGCCCTGCTCTGCGGCAAGGCGCATATAGGCGCCGCCGAGCGCGTCGAGCGCGATCGTCAGTCCGCCGGATGCCGAACCGGTGAGAGATGCGAGCACATTGGTCGCCACTGCGAGTGAAACCAGCGGACCGGCGTCGATCGAGAGAACCCAGTCGCGCACCATCGCGAAGGCCGGAAGCGCTGCGACGACTGAACCAAAGCCGACGAGACTGGCGACGCTCAATACCGGAAGGACAGCCGCATTAGCACCAGCGTCCATGCTTGCGCGCAGCGCGGGCAGACGCCCATAGTTGACAGCGATCAGCGTCACAATCGCAGTCGCGAGCGCCGTGACAACCGACCACACGCCCCCAACGGCCGACAGCGACGTCGAGCCCCAAAACTGATCAGCGAGATAAGAGGCGTCGTGCCGAGGCAATACAAAGAGAGACATTAAAAGATTGACACCGATAACAATGGCAAGTGGCAAAACGGCCAAGGCGATGGGCGGAGCGGCATCGCTTTGATGTCCATGGCGAACCTCGGCCGGATCAAATGTGCCAGACGTCGTTGCGCGCTCACGGACTATCTGGTTTTCGGAGACGCCGACTGGAGTGTCTTCGTCCGCGCCATAACCCTCGCCTTTTTTGCGCGCGGAAGTCTCGCCGCGAGCGAGCCACCAAAGGCCGAATCCCAGCATGATAAGCGACGCGATGACGCCAAGGCCTGGCGCCGCGAATGGAGTAGTTCCAAAAAACGGCATCGGGATTGCGTTCTGGATCGCCGGCGTTCCAGGTAGCGCCGACATAGTGAAGGTGGATGTGCCAAGCGCAATCGCCGCCGGCATCAGCCGCTTCGGAATCGCTGCTGCGCGAAACAATGAATGCGCCATGGGAGCCAACACGAAGAAGGCCACAAACAAGCTGACGCCGCCGTAGGTGACGAGCGCCCCGGCCAGAACAACCGCCAGCATCGCCCGTCGCGGGCCCAGACGATCGGTCATGAAGTCTGCGATGGCTGACACGGAGCCACTGTCCTCCATGAGCTTGCCGAACAAGGCGCCGAGGAGAAAGATCGGGAAGAATTGCATTATGAACCGAGCGGCACTCCCCATGAACGTTTGTGTCCAATGGGCGAGGAGGGGTTCTCCCGACAAGCCCGCTGCGAGGATCGCCGCCGCGGGAGCGAGCAGAAGTACGCTCCAGCCCCGATACGCCAACCAGATGAGAAGTCCTAGGGCAACAAGAATGCCGACAAACCCCATGGCTCAAACCTGTTGCAACAAAACATCGAGATCGAGGGTGGAGCGGTGCCCGAGATCTGAAGCATGCGTCTCCAAAAAAGCTTGCGCAGACCTTCGCCCCTCGTCGCGCAGGATTGAGAAGAATTCCCATTCCGCGTTGAGCTTGGAGGACGCGCCGAACTCAGTAAGCATCTCGCTCGCGATGCGGTGGATACGCATGCCGGCCCATTGCGCGCCCTCGCTGTCACCGGCATCGGCTACTTGCCGAAGCAAGGCGATCATGCGCAGCTCCTTCAGTAGAACCGCGTTGAAGGACACCTCATTCAACCGATTGAGAATTTCTGAAGCGGAGCGCGGCGATCTTTCGCGTTCGACCGGGTTGATCTGAACGAGAATAGTATCCTGCGATTTACACTCCCGAATGAGGGGTGTGATCGTGGGATTGCCGGAATAGCCTCCGTCCCAATAGGGCTCGCCGTCAATCTCGACGGCCTGGAACATGGTAGGGAGGCAGGCCGAAGCGAGCAGAACGTCCGGCGTAACAGCTTCGTTCTTGAACACGTGACCGCGACCGGTCCGAACGTTGGTAGCGGTGATGAATAGTTTCGTAGAGGCTCGCGCCAGCCGATCGAAATTTATCGTTTCGGCTAGAATTGCACGCAGTGGATTGTTCCCTATCGGGTTCAAGTCATAGGGTGACAATATGCGAGACATCATATCCATGGCGACATAGATAGGGGACGAGTCCAACGTCCAGCGGCCGAGCATCACATCAAGGGGTCCGCGCCGAAGGGGACTGAAACGAGCCGCCTCAGAGACACATCTCCAGAAATTCTCCAGAGCGGTTCGGGCACCCGCGGCCCCGCCTTTGGCGTGGCCATCGACAAGCACCGCGGCATTCATCGCCCCCGCCGAGGTGCCAGAAATGCCGTCGATTCGGAGCCACGGCTCCTCGAGCAGACGATCGAGCACTCCCCACGTGAAGGCGCCGTGAGAACCGCCGCCCTGCAGCGCGAGATCGACGAGAATTGGCTCTCTATTGAATGTCATTGCTCAGTCCTCACCCGCTCGGGCACTTGGCGCTTCGCAGAAGTTTGTGACTGTTATTTGAATTCGCGGCGGTGCAATTTCCGCCGTCCGCGCTTAGGGCATGATTTTCGTCGCACGACGCTCTGTGCAAAGGCAAGATTTGGGCCCACTAATCGAATGTCGCGGCAGCTTTTGGGGGCAAAGCAGACGCGGCTTTCATTCCGGCGCGGCAGCTAATGACCCAAAGCGGACTCGATGCCATTCGCGGAATGCGCGTTAGCGAATTTCCCAGACGGGTTTATTCCGCAACGCCATCGACGATGAACGCGGTCGAATTTGTCGTTTTAGTGCGGATAGCGTTGATTTCCTTTATGTCCGATGCATCAGCCCAACCTTGCGCTTTATCCTTGTTGTCGAAGGCGAGAACCACGAAGCGGGCGGGTGGAGTTCCGTCAATGGGAGTTATGGTTGTGGATCGGATGGCATAGCGACCGCCAAGTTCTTTAAGCCTGGCTGGGCCCGCCGCAGGGCTGGACGTGACAGCCTTGAAACCCTCGGGATCGGTCATGGTTGCGATGTCAATGACGACATAAGTGGGCGGCTTCGCTTGTGCGTGCAGTCCTTCAACTGCGAAGGCACCTACCGCGACGCCGATAAGCGTTGTCAGGCCTGGTACGAGAAAGCGCTTCATTCTGATCTCCCTACTTTATCTGAAAGGATCGACGCGCGCTCAACGGGCGCGCACGTGTGCGGCATCGCGAATGCAGATGACATCCGGGAGACCGCAATTTCGGTATTCCAGATGCTTTTTTTACGTCTTTTAGTTTAGCTACGGCGTTGGGGCTTCTGTAACGAGCTTACTGAACTCATCAGGAGTGTAACCGCGCACGGTTGTCGTGCGCGCATTTCCCGTTGCCGAGATAGCGCTAGCGAATTTCAACATTGCCTCACCGGTGGGCATCTCAACGGTTGCGACAACGTCATATTGACCAGTCGTCACATAGGCACTGAGCAGCCTTCCGCCCAACTTTTCCGCCATGCTTTTGGAGGCTTGATAGCGTTTGCTCGACTCTCGTGCAGTTTTGGCGCCCTGGTCGGTCCAATTCAGAAAGCATATGAAGGTTGGCATTGCGTACCTCCCTGCGTGCGTGAGCATGAAAATTATTGTTGTTGATGCTCTTGGCCGCCAAGTTGGTGGCACCGGTACATTGCGCCTTGTTCGTGTCTGCCGCAAGACAGGGCTGTCCCACTTGGCCTTTGCGCCTCGCGATCTAAAAAGGCGGGTATTGGCCCTTAGCGGACATTCCGGTAGTCGCATTCAATGTCTGCTTTCGGGGTTAAAGTGGACACGCCGTCAGATGGCGCGGCAGCTAATGACCCGAAGCGGACATTGGGTGTTGCTATAGCTCAGCTTCGTTTTGCAGCTTCGCCTTGTTCTCAAGGCAATAATAGCCGGATAGACGGCTGACCAGCTTGCGGCGTTGCCAGTCATTGAGGATGCGGCTGACATTCTCGCGTGCAATGCCGGCCATAGCGGCGAGGTCGCTCTGGCCGATTTTCTGGCGGATCACGATCCGGCCTGATCCTACATCCTGTCCGAAATCCTGAGCCAGTTCGAGCAGCGTGCAGGCCACCCGGCCGCGCAACGGCAGAAAACTCCCCGCCGCGACTACGGCATCAGTCTCACGCAACCGGTGAGCAAGCAGCGTGAGCAGCGACTTGTAGACCTCGAGATGCTGGCTTGCGAAGTTCTCGAAGTCGACGCGGCTTAGAAAACTCAACGTGGCGGTCCGCACTGCCACAACGGATGCCGAACGCGGCAGCCCATCGATCATCGAAAGCTCGCCGACAATTGCCGGGGGCCCGAAGAAGGCGAGGATGCGTTCGTGGCCGGAACGCGAAACTATGGTCACTTTGAGGAGCCCACTTTTGACGCAATAACAGCCGTCGCCAGCGTCGTCAGCAAGGAACAGCACTTTGTCCGCGCTGAGCTGCATCGGCTTCGCCCTGGCGAATAGAGCGACCGAAAGGTGATCGGGCAATCCCGACAGGAGGCTCAGCCCCACATGGGTCGGTGGCATGCCCATCGCCAAGTGTTCTCCCGATCCGGACCTTAAAGGCATAGTAAGTTCCCACTTACTCCCTAGCCGGCGCGCAGTGCCGCAAGCGCTAGGCTCACGGCGCCAGTCAGATGGCATTTGTGTTTTTTGATTGTACGCCCGCTCGAGGGCACTATCGCGCCGCCTTTAACTCTGCGATACGTCGGCCCGTGTCGCTGGCGGCTCTGGAATAACCTACACCATTGCCAACGCGCAGGTAAGGGGGCGATGTCTGTTTATGGCCCATAGCGGACACGCCGCTCGCCGGCGGATGGTCCAGCAGGCGCACTTAGGTCCGTGCCCTGCGCCATCGGAGCGTGCGAGCTTGATGTAGATTTAATCACAAAATCGGCTTTTTCCGACGGCTAAATTCCCCGACCAGCAGGCACGCAGATGGCGATGCTCAGGGTCAGCGGAAGGTGCTCTTTCAAAATTGCCCGCGATCAGATCGTGATCGCGAAGATGTTCGTCTTGATTGTGGGAATTGTTACGCAGTTGCTTAGCCTTTGGGCCCACGCCGCGCCGGCGTTGGAACGGAAATCCCAACTCGCCACTTCCCCGCCCGCGATATTCGGACCACCGACAGCACAACCCGAGCCGCTCACGCTCCCCGATTCAGCACTCGAGCCGATTGAGTGGGACGCCCTGAAGGGATGGGCAGCGGATGATCACGCCGCGGCCTTTGCTACTTTTCTGAAGAGCTGCCGTGCGCTTATTCGAACCAGCCCGCGAGACGGCGAAAAGCGCCCGATGTACGTTGCACTCGTGCAGGTGTGCAGTCGGGCGCTTGCCGCGGGTCAGCTCACAGACGATCAGGCGCGGCTGTTCTTCGAGCACAGTTTCCGCCCGCTGCGCATAACGAAGCTAGGTGACAACGCGGGATTCTTGACCGGCTACTACGAACCAATCGTGGATGGCTCGCGTTTCCCGACCGGAATTTTTAAGGTCCCAATCTACCGCCGCCCGCCTGATCTGGTGCCGCCCCACGGTACTGGTCCGGGCTTTCCCAACACGGGACAGTCATTGCGGCGAACGAGCAGCGGCACTCTCGTACCTTACTATGATCGTAGCGAGATTCTCGACGGCGCTCTTGACGGAAAACATCTCGAGATCTGTTGGATCCAGAATCAGACTGATGCTCTTGCGATCCAGATCCAGGGATCAGCGCGCGTGCGCCTTGAAGATGGAGCCATACTGCGCATCAACTATGATGGTCATAATGGATATCCGTTCGTGCCGCTCGGCCGCATTCTCGTCCAGCGCAACATCATCCCGCGCGAGGAGATATCGCCGGATCGAGTTCGTGAGTGGATACGCGTCAACCCACAAAGCGCTGAGGAAATATCACGTCTGAATAGATCTCTTATGTTTTTCCGGATAGTCGGACTATCAGATAATCGGCAACCAACCGGCGCCCAGGAAGCTCCGAGCGAGCGCGAGGCGATTGGCGCCCAAGGTATACCGCTTACCCCAGGACGCTCGATCGCTGTCGACAATGCATTACATGTGTACGGCACACCATTTTTTATCCAGGCCGACCTGCCGATCACCGACGAGAAGCGAAGCGTCAACTTTGGACGCTTGATGATTGCTCAGGACACCGGCTCGGCAATGGTTGGTCCAGCTCGCGCGGATATTTTTTGGGGCGCCGGAGACCGCGCGCGGCAAGTCGCTAGTCACATCCATCATCCAGGCGACTTCGCCATGTTGGTCCCTCGTGAAATTGATCCTATTGCGGCGGGGGCGCGAATGCCGCTTCCGCCGTGGAAGCCGCAAGTACCTGCCGAGGCCAAGGCTAGAAGGCGGTCAGCCAAATCCTCAATGGCCATGCCCTCGCATCCGATGCAACCCAAGCGTTCCATACTTGATTGCAAGACGTGCTAAACCCGCGAGCGTTGGATGATGCGCAGCAGATAAAGTCCAAGCGGGCGCATGTGCAAATATTATTGGCCGCGCCGAACATTGATTACCGTGGCCGCTTTTGGGGTGAAACCGGACGCGGCAGCGTGCGACAGTTACGGTAGCCTTTTACCCGAAGGCGACATGGGCGCCGATTTGAAGATCCCGTGCAGGCCGCATCGTCAACATCGCGTCAGGCGCTGCGTCTCGTGGCAGTCCTTTAGTTCAAAACGGGCCGTGGCGCGCGACACGACTAGTTTAGCACCTCCCCCTGCTGCAAATAGACATCAACTGCTATGGTCAGCAGGATGGTTGGCGAGAGGCCGGCTGAATCTGGGCGGGACATGGGGGAGTCGACGATGATTTGGCTCGTCGCTTTTGGGGTTTGCCTAGCGGTCATGCTTCTCTTCCAGGCTCTTAGAAAGTTAGATCGTTTAGCGAGCAACTCCCCCCAAGAGAGCTACGACTCCCGGCATGATCAAAGAATCGCTGAGGAAATCTCGACAGTGGTTGAGAGCTACACAGAACGTCTGCGCCAGCTCAAGGCGGAAAAAGATGAACTTCCGCCGGTTGATCCGTGGGCGATAAGTTCAAACGCCAACTGGGAACGCGACCTCATTGCCGGCGCGGAAAACCTTCGAGGCTACATAGTAGAAGCCTACGGATTGGAAACGCCTGACACGTATCACGTCCAGCAAATTGCTCAGACGATCCCTATTACATATCCGCTAGCTCATGACCTCGCGGCCCTGGCGCATCAAACTTATGAACTCACAATCAAACGAGTCGAATGGCATATAAAGAAGGTTGAATTACTTGGACTCACTCGCAAGCGTGCGTGTGATCTAGCAGCAGTTGCGTCAGAAGAATTTGAGCTGCGTGAGATTGAAGGGGAAATCCAAAGCCTCCGCGACGGACTTCCTGCCTGGAAAAAGGCAGTTTGGGAACAAGCCTGCGAAGCGGAAAAACAGGGGGTCGGCGTTAGACGAGCGTAAAGGGATGCGCCTGTTGCGGCGCTTTTGACCCGTGTCTGACATCGATTGGGTCCACGCTAGCTAACAAAATCTAGCAACACTGCCGGTGGCTACTTGCCAATAGTCGTCCCTGGCCCAAAGAACCGGCAGAGAGAGTACCTACGCTCGGCGGGGCTATGTCAGCAACTCCCTCCGGCAGTCGATCCGGCGCGTAGTCGCACGGCGCGTTGGTGAGCGCGCGGCGGCCAAGCCGCCAACAGAAATATTCGCCGACAACGAGAAGGAAGAGGCCGTTCCACAAAGGTCGAGCCGGTGGGTGAGTTTGAGCTGAAAGGCATTAGGCGTCCCTTGGCTGTCTATAATGTACTCGCAGCCGCACCGGCCAATTGATCCGCGACAGCACTTCAAAGTCGCCTATTGGCCCTTAGCTGCCGCGCCGCTCGCGGCAATCGCGGCAGCTTTCGGAAATAAAGCGGAGGCGCCTTTCGTTGCGGCGCGCGACAGCTTTTGACCCAAAGCGGACATGCGCGTTATTTGCGATTCCGGCGCGTAATACGGTCCTTGTTGCACAATCGGAGGGACAGGGCGCCATGCGAACGCAAATGAGTCTGGTCACCGCGACGGTACTCGCGGTCGGCGCACTGCTCGGCTCACTGACCGCCTCAGGCCCGCTGGTCACCATCGCTCAAGCGCAATCACAGCCCAACACATTTGCGGACAGGCTCACATACTCACCTACAGTTTGGGGCTGTACTTGCACATCTATCCAAACAAGCACTTTCCGTTTGTTCGCAAGCCTGCAAGTCCGCAACGTATCTCGCGTTCGGGCCTTGACATGAGCTAGGTCCGGGCTGACCGCCGCTGGTAAGGCAAGCGTACACCTTGCAAGATTTACGCGCGTTTATGCAGGCTTTCCTGCAAGCGTCACATTGTGGGCTCGCTAACTGAGCTTCGGCCGTGCCGGTGCAGCCGATTGATATCAGCAAAAATACTAGTGACGAGACGAGCGTCTTTCGCATGCTCCTACGCCCTGTTGGATTTCCCGCCATCCAAATTGCTGGGACTTAAGTGTAGGATCGCTCCAAAAAATTATCGAAAGTGTACAACCTAGTGAGACAACCGTGAACGCTCTGCGCCGAAATGTCGGCTGATGGCCCTTAGTGGACATCGCATGAGCGCTAAGCCGGGTCTGCTTTCGGGGCTAAAGCGGACGTGACTTCCATTAGCTCGCGCGGCAGCTTTTGACCCGAAGCGGACGTAGTTCCCGTCCCGTCAAACGCGAGCGATGAGGTAGCGGAATTTGTTGCGTAAATGGTACTCGCCCGAGGGCGTATGGTAGGGTGCGATTGCATTTGCGACCGCATCACGGGCGCGCTCAATGCTGGAATTTCGAATTGCCCGTTCTGCAGGTCCGGCAGAAAGCATTGCACGCAACGCCACCTCCAAGCTGGGGTAAATCCACGGACATTGAACATCCACCACTTCTATCGGCGTCAGGCCGGCCTCGGAAGCTAAGGCCTTCAATTTGGATTCGTCGGACAACGCAAATGGACCCGGTGCTCCCGGAGGTGGCGGCGGCATCAGTGCGCCAAGGGCCTTGAGATGTCCGGCCGCTTCACAGTCTTCAGGCAGACCCCATGTTGCGATCACAATAGTGCCTTCCGGCTGCGCCACGCGGCGCGCTTCGCGGAGCGCATTGCTTGGCGACGCCGCGTATTGAAACGAGTTAAAGCCGGTCACGACGTCAAAGCTGCCATCCGCATGCGGCAGAGTTTCCATCTCGCTGACGCGAAAATTTCGGCCGGGCATACGTTCGCGCGCGATATCGATGAACGCTTCCGACGCGTCAACGCCGGCAACGTTGGCAATTGACTGCGCAAACAGTTGCGCGGCAAGACCAGGACCGCAGCCAACATCCAGAATTGATTGTGACTTCGCGAGTTCAGGTCGGCGCTGTACGCTCTCATAAAGCGGGCGGAAATAGCTTTCCTGCAATTCGGCGTAATCGCGGGCGCGGGCACTCCACAGGTCACCTTGCATCGGGGCCGAACCGGCGGCGCGGGGCGGTGTGGCGATCTCATTCATCGCTATCTCCTTTCATGTTGCGCGGTCTCTGCGTTGACTGATGGATGGATCGGCATGAAGCATCCCGCCGCAGTGTCAGGCGATATAGTGTTCCGGGACGAGCATCTCCGTTATGAGGCCCTTGGCCCACGTGCCATCCCAAAGTTTGCGGCTATACAGAAACACTGGGCCAAGGACCCATACGCGGCTCTAAGCCGACAATTGTCCAGATCCCGCCTCACACGCGCGCTGGACCGATCACGAACGATAGCACGCCTCGAAGCTGGGGTCTGTGACGTATCCCATCATGTTGCGGTGCAAGGTCGCTCTTGGCCCTTAGCCGCCGCGCCGACCCTCCGGCTTCGCGTCCGCTTTCGAGGGTAACGTTGCCGCGCGGCTGAACGCTAGGCGCGGCAGTTAATGACCCATTTCGGACTCTGCCGTTCGAAGCGATTCGATCGCTTCCTTAAGTGCGGCGATGGCCTCTTCTTTAGCCGTTCCGGAAAACTTGTTAGGGTCGATCAAGAGCTGGAGACCGGCGCGATTCACCGCAATCACTCGCCCTAGCGCCTCCCGATCGTTGTGGAGACCCGTGACCGCATATACCTGAATCGGACGCGAGAACCCTTTGTATTGGATCGTATCGTGGGTCTCAGTTCGCACTGCGCCTTCGACTAGGGACCGGGTTTCACTATCGATGAGGATTGCACCTCGTTCAGCGCCCTGCTGCAGCCGTGCAGCCAGATTTACTGCATGGCCGATAACCGTATAGTCGAGTCGGTCCTCGCTCCCGAAATTGCCTACCGTGCAGTAACCAGTGGTAATGCCAATACGCAACTCGAATGTCTTTTCGAGACCTCTGCCGCGCCATATCGCCCCCAACTCCTGCATTCGACGCTGCATGGCTATGGCCATCCGTGCGCAAGCGATTGCATCGGCGCTTGCGCCACGTGATACCGGATCTCCGAAGAAAGCCAGAATTGCGTCGCCAATGAATTTGCCCACCGTTGCACCATACTCCAGCGCGATTTTGGACATTTCCGTGAGATATTGATTAAGCAAATGGGTTAGCTCTTCGGATTGCAGCGCTTCGACCGTGTCGGTGAACCCAGCGATATCCGAAAAGAAGACCGTGAGCTTCTTACGCTTGGGCGCAATCTCGACATCTTGTTCCCCAGCGAAGATCGATTTGTAGATTTGTGGCGGCAAATATTTCGCCAACTTGGATGAAAGCGACTCAAGCATGGCTGTCTTGGAGGCGAGCTCCGCCTCGCGGCGCTTGACCTCGGTGATATCCGTGTAGACGGAGGCAGTGCCGCCGTCGGTTGTGCGATGCTCGCTGATCTTTAGCCACAGCCCGTCAGCGAGGTACTGTTCGACCGCGCCGCCAGGATTGCGACGCAGGGCTTTGCGACGGTTGATGTGCGCTTCCATTTCTGAGGCTTTGAATAGTGGAAACATACCCTCCGCGTGCGCCGCGCGCATGATGTCCCACAATAACGCGCCAGGTTTGACCATTTCGCCGATGGCTGGTGAGCCAGCATCAATAAAGAAACGACGGTAACGCGAGTTGCAAATGACAATTCGATCCTCGGCATCAAAAAGTACGAGGCCCTCCGACATGGACTCCAGGGCATCGGTAAGTTGCTGGCGCGCCCTTTCTGCTGCTTGGCTCACGGCAATAAGCTTGAATTCGGCAAGTTTGCGCCGCGTAATATCACGGACGGCTCCAATCAACCGGATCGCCCGACCATTTTCTCCACGCATACACCGCGCGCTATCGGCCACCCAGAAATAATCGCCGGAGCCCCGACGGACACGGTACTCGCAATTCAATCGTTCGGTCTCGCCCTTGAAGTGCTCTGCAATCGCCCCTTTGTAGGTCGCGAGATCATCGGGATGGACGTGTTCTGCCCACTTGTAGCTTGTGAGCTCCACGATGCCGAGGATCGATTTCAGCCGGTCAGATAGATAGATCGCATTCGTGACGACGTTCCAGTCATAGATTCCTTCGGTCATCGCGTCGGTGACGAGACCGAGTCGCTCTTCTGTAATGCGTAAGGGATCGGCACGCGCGGATGCTCGCGCTGGAAGGCTCTTCTCAGTTCGTTTGCGTTTGTTCATCGCCTCCCTCGCTTGTCGGTGAGGGACGATACCACAAACCCACAATATGGGCTGGGTCAACACCCTCGCCGACCGTGCAGGGAAATGGACTGTCCGCTCTCGCCCGTGCCGACAAGGGCATCTAATGAAGATCTCATTTACTGCGGTGCAGGAGTCCGTTCCTGGCCCTTAGCTGCCGCGCCGCTCGGCGGTTAGTTGCGGCAGCTTTTGGGGGCAAAGCGGACTCGAAGCTGAATGCTCGTCGCAGCAGCTAATGACCCAAAGCGGACATCCAGGATGGGTGCTGAACCGATGGGCGCAGATCCTAGCCGTGCCTCCTCCGATCGGAGGAGCGGCGGGGAAAACCCGAGAGGGGCAGGTTATTTCATGAGTGGATTGGAGAAGCCTGCGACGAGCTTGACCAGATCGGCCTGGCGGTTGGTGCCGGTCTTCGCAAAGACATTCCCAAGGTAAGTCCTTACGGTCGTTGCGGCGGTGCCGAGTACCTCGGCGACTTCCGGCACGCCGCCAACGTCGACGATGGCAAACAGGACACGGAGCTCCGCCATCGTCAGCTTGTAGGCCCTGGAGGCCGGCGAGCGCGCAGAGGCGAGAGGCCGCAAAGCTTCGCGCAGGATCTCGCGGCCATCTTCGTCGCGATCAAAGAACATATCCCCCTTGGGGAGCCACGCGCGAGCGCGCCTCACGCGGAGTCCTGCCGGTCCATCGCTTAAATGCGTGGGTCAAGGAACTGACCTCCCGATAGCCAAGCAACCAGGCGACTTGCGAGATCGACAAAGCTTTATCAGCCAGGTAGCCTCGGGCGAGATCAAGCTTCAGGTTTTCAAGGACATCCGAAAAATTTAAACTTTCTGCGGCAAGCCTCCTCGCGAGGGTGCGTTGACTAAGGCCGAGTCGTTGGGCGATCGTTGCGAGTTTGGCGTCGCCATGTGGTAGCAGGGGGACAATGGCATTCTCGATGCTGGCCCGGAATGGACCGCGCTGGGTTGACCGCCGAGCGAGAGCTTCTTCGCAATAGGCAATCAGGAATTCGTTCAGATAGTTGTCGGAAGTTACGACCGGCATATTTTTTACAACCGGCGCGAACGAAACTTCATCGACGGTCGCACCAAATTCAACCCTGCTGCCGAAAAACTTTGTGAATTCCAAATATTGACCGCCACGATGATGCGCGAGCCTGATACGGGTCGGCGTCAGCCGAGTGCCCGATAACTGCCGGCATAAACGCAGCAGAAACACCATAAAAAATTCAATCTGGTGTCGATCCAGATGTCGGCTGACCCCTACATAGTGAAACGTAAGGCTAATATTTCTACCTTCAACATATGTCAGCGATAAGCCTTCGTTGGCAATCGCGCTATAGCGCGCGAGCTTCTGTAACGCTTCACCCAAAGTCCCTGAGGAGGCAGAGATATAATAGACAAAGCCGAACTCGCGAAGATCGTGTGGTTGGGCACAATGAAATCCGAACCGGTCATCATTAAGTGCAGCGGCGACAAGATTTAGGAATTTAATTTGATCGCGGACCCTCAGCCTAAGGTTCGCATTGTTGATTTGCTGCAATGTTAGGCCAGCCTCCGTCAACAAGGCTTGCATATCAACTCCACTCGCTTTTGCATTGGCGTAAGCGAGCCGCGTTACCGTTCCAGCAGCACTCGGAAGGCCGAGGCGCGAAGTAGAAGAACGGCCCATAATTTTGTTCCTTGTGCCTGCAGGGCCCTATCGATTGTCAATCGTCGTATGCCGGATTGGCGGGCGCGGACAAAGCTTTGGCAGACAATAACAAGACCCCGGCATAAAGTCGCGCCTATTCAACGTGTGGCGCAGCTCAGCCCTCGCGCTCCCAGCAGCCGAATCGACTCTGATCTCAAGGCGCAATGAAGCACCGCGTTAGCCACACGCTTATTTGGATAATGATTGATGTCAAAACTGCCGAATACCATCGCCGTTATTGATGACGACCGCGAACTCCGTGAGGCGATAGCGACGCTTTTGTCAGCAAGCGGATATAACACGGAAACCTTCGGGTCCGCCGAGGCTTTTCTTCTCTGCGCTTCGACGTGTCGAGCGATCTGCCTCCTCGTGGATATTCAATTGGGCGACGTTTCTGGTGTGGAATTGGCGCGCCAATTGGCGGCGGACGGCTTCAAGTTTCCCATTATTTTTATGACAGGGAACGCCGATACGTTGATGGAACGCCAAGCCTTTGCCGCAGGCTGTGTCGCGTTTTTATCTAAGCCATTTCCGACAACGACGTTGATTGAGGCCATCGAGAAGGCGATTGGATAGCTGTTGTTTGGTTTTGCTTCGCTCCCGGCGGCTCGGGCAGTTGGTGAAAGACGAGAGTCCAAGGCGATTTAGTATCTCGTGGATCTGTCGATCAAACGGCAGCGGTGCGGCACTACATTTGTTTTGGGAAAGAGCGCAGATGCCTCATTCGAATGAACTCGAGATGTACCGAGTTTACGCCGCAAAGTGTTTCGATCTGGCTTGCGAAACCGAGGATTCTGAAACCAGGCTCACGCTCCTCGAGATGGCAAAGGCGTGGCGTATACTCGCCGACCAAGCAGACAAAACGGTTCAGGAAAGGCACGATACTTGTCATTGATCTCGTGCCATCGGCATTGATCCGCTCATGAAGAACGTGACGGGGTACAGGCGGCGAATGCCCCGCGGACGCAAGGAGAATGCACTGGTAGGCGAGTACGGCCGGCGAATATCTAGCGAATGGGCGGAGCACCGAACCGTTCTCGTAAATGAAATAGAGGGCCCGGTTGTGTCGGGCCGGACCCTCTTGCGCCTGCCAGTACGCGAAACACAGCTGACCGAATCAATCGTATCGGTGCGCCGTTACCGCGTCGTTAAGAGCTGCTGACGCATATTGTTTGGATGGCGCGGACTCAGCTGACGTCGGTTGAACGAGATGGACATTGGACCGTTCGCATAGCTTGGCCCAACGGTGCAAGCCATTGCGTCGGCCGCTATGCTGCGCGTCGCGAAGCCGACAGCTGGATCGCCGAACACTGCTGGATGACAGCGGAGCGCATTGAGGAAAGCGACATACCCACGGAGAACGGGAAGCCTTCGGGCAACGGGATGGGACGGCCGCGGAAGCAGTCGGCGCGCGACAAAGATGGGCGCTTTACAGAGTAAAGCCCGTGTACATGACCAGCAGTGCAAGGCCACCGACCACGCTGCCGATCAGAAGCATGCCGATTACTTCTTCGAAGTCCATAGCTCACCGACGCTCTAAGTTACGTAGGTGTGTTGTGATTTGGTTCCAAATGGCAAGAACCGTCTTGCGCCGCGCACACTATTCACACGCCAACGCTCGGTAAGCGCTTACCGCGACTCGTCAATTTCAGATCCGTGTTTTGAACGTGGGGCGACATGGACAGCACTGAACAAATCAGCGAGTCTGTAAGCGCCCCGACCGAGTGCTGAAACACCCGGCCGGGACTTGCCACAACACGCCGTGCCAGGCGCGTCATGACCGAATCGAAATTTATCAAAAAACTGAGCGGCATACCCGCCTTGCTGGGCAGACAACCCACAGGGAGACGAAGCTATGTCAAACGCCAGTTCAGGCGACGTAATCATATTTCCTAGGTCAGGCGGTCGACGGCCGCCATCTGCGACAAGCGCAATCGAGGAAGAACTAGCAGCAAGTACAGCAAGGATTGAGAGGTTCCGCGGGCGCGACGGCGGTAGAGTGCTCACACCCGAGCAGCGAGCGAAGCGACGCGAACTTAGCAGTAGGCCACGCCGATCGAAAAACGGCACGCCGGAAGAACGAGCGGCGAAGGCGGCTGCGCCCAAAGCACCGATGGCGGCCGGAATAGCGATGGCCGCGGCCGTGAGCGCTTTGGCACGGCTCACATCCTCACAGAGGGAAGTAGTCACCGACCTTATGATGCGTTTCCTAGGGGGGCAGGAATGAGCGCGCCCAGAATCTCCGAGCCAGCCCGGCACCGCTGACCTTTGTCGATGAACTTAGCTACGTCGAACACCAGGGAACCGTCACGCATCTGATATTCACGGCACGGCAAGCCTTCACATGAGACGGCATGGAGCCAATGCGAGCAGTACAAGTGCGGCTTGTCGTGCCTGCCGAGAAATCGTTGGCGATCGGCTGCGCGATTGCGGCCGGCAGGGTTGACCCTCTTACGATCGAAAATCCTCCGGTGCAAACGCTACAAACAAACCCTCCCGAAGGCCCGCTACGGTCTTAACCAATTTTTAAGGTTTGCGGCGGGGCGGTGAAGAAACGTGGTAAAGTCCTTGTCAGCGGGATTACGGAGAATAATTGGGCGCCATTCTCAGCTCGCGAGGCCACCTGATGGACCACCCACGGGCGCCTATAGGGCGAGGCGGGCGCCCGACCAATTAAAGCGAAATTAGTAGCCGGACGCCAAAGAGGCAGCTATGGATTCCTCGCAAAGCCTGCCCCTGAACTCTCAGAATGGTGAGCTCGATTTAGAGCCGCGTGATTTGGACGCCGGACGCGATCCATCATATCAACGCCTTGAGACAGTTCTGGAAGAATCTGAGTATTATATCGAGTCTCCACCTGTGGCGCCGCCAAGCTATATGTCTGCTCGCTTCTCAGACTTTGAGAACAGCCAGTTCGCGAAAAAGAGGCCACCGATTGGCAAGCGAATGTTTCGCGCTGTGGCTCGCTTTTTCTTTGCTGTTCTGGTCGGTGTCGGCGCCACACTTGCATGGCAGTCCCACGGTGACGAAGCAAAGAATCTAATCAGGGTCTCGGCTCCGGCCCTGGGCTGGTTGTTACCCAACTCAACGCCTGCGGCAGCAACTCTTTCTGACTTAGCGCAGCAGCTGAAGCCCATGTCGCTTGATATTGCGATCGTGCGGCGCGGCCTGGAGCAACTCGCCGCCAATCAATTTCAACTCGCTGCCAAGCAAGAACTGGTGGCACAGAACGTCGCGACCCTGCAGGGGGCTGAGGAGGACATCAAGCAGGAGATTTCATCCTTGCCTTTGTCGCAGACCATCGTCCACGCACCGCGCAAACCTTCGCCGCTTGCCGCACAATCCTCGCGCTGAACGGCGCTGGACTGCGGCGGAATCGGGCACGGCCTTCGACCGCCGCAAAGTGGAGGACGATGGCCGCCGCGAGGCCGAGAAGCAGGCCGCGGCAAAGCGCGCATAGCAGCACCTATACAACAATTATTAGCTGTGGTTGGCGAGAATCTGCAAAACCAAGCCAATATCTTCTTGTTTCTCTGTCGGATGGCGGTCGACGTTGCGTTTTTGAGGCCGTGAAACGGAATGGGTCTCCACGAAAAGGCATGGATGCCAAAGATGGAATCGCTCATTGAGATTGATCCGCGTTACTTCCGACCAACCGAGGTTGAGCAGCTGTTGAGCGACCCGAGCAAAGCGCGGCAGAAGCTCGGCTGGAAACACAAGGTTTCGTTCGATCAGCTGGTGCGCGAAATGGTCGAGACCGATTTGGCCGAGATGCGCCGCGACGGCGCGCACCGCAACGTGCAGGATTGAGGCCGCGCATGAACACAGCAGTGAGCACGGCTCCCGTCATATTCGAACTCAGCGGCAAGCGCGTTTTCGTGGCAGGTCATGCCGGCATGGCAGGATCGGCCATCGCGCGGCGGCTTGAGCGCGAAGGTTGCGACATCATTAGCGCGCCGCGTAAGGAACTCGACCTGCGAAATTCCGAGCAGGTCGACCGCTTCATGGCGCAAGCGAAGCCGGACGCCGTCTTTGTCGCCGCCGGAAAGGTCGGCGGCATTCGCGCCAACAGTACATTTCCCGCCGAATTCATCGCCGACAATCTCGCCATTGCGCTCAACACCATTCGGGCGGCGCACCGCTGCGATGTCAAGAAACTCGTCTATCTCGGGTCCTCCTGCATCTATCCGCGCGAGGCGCCGCAGCCGATGCAGCCGGAAATGCTGCTGACCGGCCCGATCGAGCCGACCAATCAATGGTACGGCGTCGCCAAGATCGCCGGCATTAAATTGTGCGAGGCCCATCGGCTGCAATATGGGGCTGATTTTGTCTCGGTAATGCCGACAAATCTTTATGGCCCGGGCGACAATTATCATCCGCTCGACAGCCACGTGCCGGCGGCTTTGGTGCGCCGCTTTCATGAAGCCAAGATCGGCGGCGATCCGAATGTCGTGGTCTGGGGCACCGGAGCCCCGCGACGCGAATTCATGGCAGTCGATGACCTCGCCGATGCCTGCGTCTTTGTAATGAAAAGTTATTCTGATCTGCAATTTCTCAATATCGGCACCGGCGACGACGTTTCGATCGCTGAATTTGCCCGTGTTGTCGCTGACGTGGTCGGTTATTCCGGCGAAATCAAGTTCGATACGTCAAAACCGGATGGCGCGCCGCGCAAGCTTTTGGACGTCTCGCGCATCAATGCGCTCGGCTGGCGCGCTACCATCCCGCTGCGCGAGGGACTAAAGCGCATGTATGCCGACTTCGTCGCGCATTATGATGTTATACGCGCCAAGACGGATAGTAAGACAGAAGAGCGGTCTGATGAAGGAAAGGGGCGACAAACATAATACTCGGAGGAGTGTATGAAGCGGCGCCAATTTATAAGGCTGCTCGGCGGCGCTTCCGCCGCTTGGCCGCTTGGGGTGTGCGCGCAGCAGCCGAGCCGCCTGCGTCGCATCGACCAGCTGATGCAATATGCCGAAGGGACGCCACCGCCGTCGCTTCAACCGCTTACGCCTGCGAGGACAAACCCATTTCCTCTGTCCGTTAGCGCTAACGGGCGATACCTCGTTACCGCGGCCGGGACGCCTTTTCTCATGGTCGCGGACAGTTGCCAAGGTAGCGCGATCGAATCGGTCGCCGACTTTAGCTACTACTGTCAGCAGCGCGCCACCCAAGGCTTCAACACCATTCAGTTCGGTTTGATCGCCACCGGTAACGTCGGCAACCCAGACACCACCAACTACACGACGCGCGACGGCATACTGCCGTTCACCGGCGCCAAGGTCACGACACCGAACCCGGCCTATTTCGCGCGCATGGTCCAGTTCGTGGAGATTATGCAGCGAAACGGGCTCGCTGCGTGGCTTAATCCTTACGAGACTGGCGTAGGTGGGAGCGGGCAGACTGAACTCAACAATGCCGGTGTGGAGGGCTGCAAAGCCTATGGCGCGTACGTCGCCAAGCTGTTCGTCGGCTACTCAAACGTCATGTGGCATTTCGGCAATGATTTCGAGTCGAGCAATAAGCCATGGAAATTGCGTGATTACCTGAGATTAGCCGAGTCGTACCTGCGCTTGCATCCACAGAGCGCCAACGACGCCTCTGTCCAGGCGCTCATCAACGGCGTCAAAAGTGTAGCGCCGAACCAGTTGCGCGGTGGTGAACTGTGTTTCGCAATGGGCGATGAAGGAGTATCGACATTTGATGATGCCAATTTTCGGCCGCCCCAGCAAAACATCAACGGCGCCTATACTTATGCTCCAGTTTATGCAGAGGTCCTCCGCACTTACAACAACTCATCAGTCAATTTTGGAGGTTTCGGAGCTGGCACCAACACGTCACCACCATGCCCAACCGTCATGGTGGAATCTGACTATGAGTGGGAAAACAACAATGGCGGCGATCCCGGAATCCCAGTCAACATGCGCCGGATATTGTGGTGGACCTATCTTTCTGGCGCGTGTGGCTACATCTACGGCATGCACTTCACCGCGACAGCATTCATCGTTAGCGGCAACGCCCCGGTCAGCGGCTACGACACCACGACGCCACTGTGGAAATCCAACCTGAACTCGCCGGGCGTCATAGCCCTCGGCATCCTCATCGATCTGTTCAATACGATCCAGTGGTGGAACCTGGTGCCAGATCAGAATCACGGGGTCGGCACCGCAGGCTACGGAACGCCAGCCGCAACCGGCCCGTACCAGGCCAATAACTACGTTACCGTCTCTGCGACGCCGGATCGCAGCTTGGCGCTGGCCTATTTCCCGCAGGGCCTCAGCAACACCCTAACGGTCGCCATGTCGACTTTCGCCGCGTCGGTCACCGCGCGTTGGCTTGATCCGACAAACGGCTCGTACACAAATATTGGGACCTTCTCGAACAGCGGCACCCACCACTTTTCGCCACCGGGCAACAACGCTGGCGGCGATCCCGATTGGGTGCTCGTGTTGGCCACCTGAAATCGGTACTACGCATGTCGCAGTTTGGCTCGGAGCGGCGCTGACCCTGACACGGCGGTCAGATCGTTAGACCGCTATCTGGGTAAGAGCTGACATTGCGCGGTTCCCTCGTTGGATCAAGGATGATGTTGTGGACGGGTGCGCCGGGAGACCGGCGAGAGGTAGACGGTGGAAGTCCGCCACGGTGAAGGAGTAGCCAACCGGACTGGCCGCGAGTGATGCACGGGTTGTCTCGCGAGGGCGGGCGTGAAGTGTTCACAGGGAAGCGCTACTCTGAGCATTCCGATCGGGTCGTGACCTTGCGGCCTTGATCGGATTGGTCCCGCTAACGGCGCGACCGATCATTCGTTACGGCGCAAAAGCTTACCGGTAGCGGCGACCTTGAGCGCAGGCACGAAACTGATTGCGACAGGAACCTTGTGGCGCGGCAGCGTCTCTCGGCAGAGCTTGAGAATGTCCTCTCTCACTTTGTGCAGCCGTTCTGCCGCCCCTTGCTGCTCTGATTCGAGGACGACATCGGCGACCACGATTGAGCCGGTGACGGGATTTTTCTTGGGATGGACGTGGGACATTTTCACTTGCGGATGCCGATTGATGACCGCTTCGACTTCTTCCGGATGAACTTTCAACCCCCCGATATTGATGATGCCGCTCTTGCGACCAATAAAATGATAGCGGTCACCGCGGCGCTCGACGATATCGCCGGTATCGACAAACCCGTCGACGTCAGCAACCGCTTGTTTGCCACCGACATAGCCGGCTGCAACTCCCCGCGAGCGGAGATGCAGTGAACCGTCAATGACTTCTATTTCAACGCCATTGCGTATTGACCCGGTATATTCGGCGGGAAAGCCGGCAAGGCCGTCGTTAACATCGAAACCAACTCCGGCCTCGGTGGAGGCGTAAGCGTGGCCGATCGCGGCTTGCGGAAACGTCGCGCCGAGACTGTCGAGGATCGCTTGGTCGGCAATCTCTCCCGAGAGCCGCACATAGCGCGGCGAAATTGCGTGGATCGCAGGACTCATCAGTGCGCGACGCCATTGCGACGGCGTGCCGGATAGATGAGTAACACCGAATTTCGCAAGCCGCGTGAGGTGATCAGCGACCGGCTCGCCCGCTTTGGACAAGACCAGCGAAGCACCGCCGAATACCGCGCGGAGGAAAATCTGGAGACCGCCATACCGGCGAATGTCATAGAATGTGCCCCATACAGAGGCCCCATCCGCGACGCTACGAGCGCGGATTGCTGACGAAAGGCCGGCGAGATCGTGCACAACCATTTTCGGCATGCCGGTCGTGCCCGAGGTCATGAGCACCCATTCGGTGTGACTGCGAGCCGATCGCTTTTCGGTAATCGGCACGGTCGACGCCAGGCAGGTGCCACAAACTGGAAGATTGAGCGCCGCATTTGTTGAGGATTCGTGATCGATCACGACGGCATCAATACCAGCGGCATCGGCTACATTGTCGAGATGACTGGCCTCGGCGTCGGGCGGCAGGATGACAATGCGGCGCGCGATCGCGTCGAGCTCGATCAACGCCAGTGCCGTCGTCAACTGACCCGCGGTAGCGAGGAGAACCGACCGGCCGGCCATTTCATCCAGGCTGCCACCAAGGCTCGTCGCGTGATCGAGATCCGTGTAACGAAGCGATGTAGCCTGGTCCCAAAAGAATTGGGGAGCGCGCGCATTGGCGACGAGGTCCCGTAGTGATGGCGTTTCACTGTCCGCCATTTTTACAGATTCTCTTTTCTAGAGAAGACAATTTCTCTTTTCCAGAAAAGGCCATAGCGAACTGCGTGGCTTTTATGAAGTCGTGTGCCTTAAGGCGCGCTGTATTCCAAGACGAACGCCTCATGCCGATGGCGGTCCGCTCAAGCGGTGCTTACGACGATACCTGTCCGCATGATGAGATCCGCTTTGTGCGACTGCGGAACCGATCGAAGGAACAAAATCACCGGAGGATTTCTCCTGTCGATCGGCTCGCCTCGATAGATACGTAATCCAGTTTCGATAGATACAGATGGCTGCCGACCGCCAACTGTTCTTCAAATTTGTTGCGACAGTATCAACGGGAAAACTTCCAAACACCTCGATGCGTCGATCCGAAAGAGCGTGTCTTTGAAAAGCTGTCAACAAGTCCTCTGCATCGGCGTCGAAATATCCCTTTGGCATTGTTGGGTAGGATTCGACCTCCCGTCGAAGGAAGCGGCCAACATCCCTCCGATATTCGCCAAACAAACTCTGAGCATCGTATTCTGGGTGACCTTGGAAGTAAACAAACAAACTGTTCCTCTGCTGCTTTACGAAGGCATCAACTCCTGCAGCTTCCGACTTGGTAATGATGCTGTAGCCGCTTGACGCAAGCGGGGCCTCGCCGATCTCGTTCCAACGCGAATGCGGTATCTTCAGCTGAGATGGGACACCATGCAGCAACGGATGGTCTATCATCCTGTCTTGGTCAAAGACGCCGATACACTTGTTAGGGAGCGGACTTCGATTAATACCGTCCAAATAGAAAACAGCACCATGGACCGCCAAGCAGGACCAAATCGCTGATACGGTGTTTTCCGTCGCCCAATCGACCAATTGTACGAATGAGTTCCAGTAGGGCTCCTCGGCCAGATTTGGCGCCCGCGGCTCGGTGCCAGTTACAATTAGACCATCCAGCTGTCCGCCCCTCAGATCTTCAATGCTGGAATAAAAGCGGCTGATATATCGCTGTCCCCACTCAGCCCGGGGTATCGTCGGCAGGGTATAAAGGCGCAGGTGCACCGGGAGTTTTCCGGCCGCGGCATTGAGTAACTCAAATAATTGCCGCTCCGTGGGTACCAGCGCTGAATCAGGCATATTGTTGACGATGCCGATATTCAGCCCAACCATTCCGTCAATGGAGGCCGCAAGCGCTTTCGCACAATCGCCGTCATCCCCGATGAAGAGATGATGATCGCGCGAAACCCTATCTAATAAAACAGGCATGGTCGCGAACCACAGGCTGTCATTCGAATATGACCGCGCAGAAGGAACCTTCGTGTGAAGCGCTCATTTTGTAGCGTCGAGTGCTTGGTCAAGGTCGCCGATAATATCATCGACATGTTCAATGCCAATACTGAGCCTAATCATTTCCGGCCTCACCCCAGCCTTTTCCTGCTCCTGTGCTGACATTTGCCGGTGCGTCGTCGAGGCGGGATGGCACGCCAGAGACTTGGCATCGCCAATATTAACCAATCGTTTGAACAATCTCAGCGTATCATAAAACTTCGTGCCAGCTTCAAAGCCTCCTTTGACACCGAAGGTTAACAAGGAGCAGGCGCGTCCCTGCAAATATTTTTTAGCGAGCGTGTAATACGGATTATCGGCAAAACCCGCATAATTGATCCAGTCGACCCTACTGTCGCCGCGAAGAAATTCCGCAACCTTTTTTGCGTTTTCGACATGGCGTTCGATACGTAGCGCGACCGTTTCGATGCCCTGAAGCAGCAAGAAAGCATTAAAGGGGGACAAAATGGAGCCGGTGGTCCGTTGGCAGACGCTGCGGCAGCGCGCGATGTACGCAGCGGCGCCGTAGCGCTCGGTGTAGACCAAGCCATGATAGGAGGGTTCGGGCTCATTCAGCATGGGAAAACGTTGACGGTGCTCGCGCCAAGGAAATTTTCCACTGTCGACAATGATTCCGCCGATCGATGTACCGTGCCCACCCATGAACTTCGTCAGAGAATGAACAATAATATCTGCTCCATGGTGGATCGGTCTTAGCAAAATCGGGGTTGGCACCGTATTGTCTACGATCAATGGAACGCCGTGCTTATGGGCGACGGAAGCCAAGGCCTCGATGTCGCAAATATTTCCCGCCGGATTGCCTACGCTCTCGCAAAAGACGGCTCGCGTGCCATCGTCAATTAATTGTTCAATCGCGGCTGGATGATCGGATTCCGCAAATCGGACGGTGATCCCCTGGCTGGGCAGGATATGAGCGAATAGCGTGTGTGTCGTGCCATAAAGCTGCGGAACTGAGACGATGTTGGTGCCTAATTCTGCGATATTGATCAGCGCATAATTGGTCGCAGATTGGCCGGAGGCGACGCTGAGTGCTTCGAGCCCGCCCTCCAGGGCAGCAACGCGCCGCTCAAGTACGGCGTTGGTGGGGTTGCTGATTCGAGTGTATCGAAATCCCTCCACCTCCAAATTGAAAAGCGCAGCTCCATGCTCGGCGCTGTCAAAAGCGTAGGCCACGGTCTGATAAATCGGCACGGCAGCGGCCTTAGTCGTCGGATCGACTTCGTAGCCGCCGTGAATAGCGATGGTCTCGTTGTTCGTATAGGCCGGCTGGGCAGGCTTCGACGTAGTCCGGCCCGGCTTTCCTGCGGACGACGCGGTGGTGGTTCTTTTGTGCTTATTCGACATTAGTGTTCTGGCATTCCGCGGTTCCGACCGAAATTCCAGCGCCCACAGTGAGGGCCATGATCCACCATGCTTAAGTCGTGATCATCAGTACATCGAATCCTCGGCCGCGCGAGCAGTAACATGATGAACGGAGCACAGAGACGCGCCGACATGCCTTATCTGATCAACTTGACTGTTTGCCTTTTCGTCGCCTAGCGCAGTTGGTCGCGCGTATCGGCTCCTCGCGTCGCACTCGCCTTTGCGGATCACTCTATTTAAAGCCGCAGTGATCGGACAAAGGATGTCCACGGAAGGACGAGGCTATCGGCCTCCACGGGTTCGGACCAAGCATTTCACGGTCCTCGTATAGGTGAGGCCAGCGCCTTCCTTCGAGAGGGCGTAATGCCTTCGTGCGGCAGGCACGCCGTCCGACGGATTTAAATTCACGACGCCAGCGTCGGGGCAGCCTTGACCAGCATTTGCTTAAACGCGGCCCATAGAGGAAGAACCCGGTCATCGGGCGTCAGATGCCGGCACAGCGCCCCGTGACCCTGTTCTGGATCACTATCGAACCTGATGTGCTCT
Organism: uncultured Alphaproteobacteria bacterium; assembly: GCA_963746715.1. Taxonomy (GTDB): domain Bacteria; phylum Pseudomonadota; class Alphaproteobacteria; order Rhizobiales; family Xanthobacteraceae; genus BOG-931. The sequence goes on from CAVVCW010000032.1 coordinate 68,662, forward strand.
GCGAGGAAATGCTTGAAAGCTTGAAGCAGAGTTCCGTCCCAATTCGGAGCATTTAGAATGGATCGAAAAACATTCTCAAGCCCACCATCCTCATAGCTGGCGATGCTCAATGCCTTGCTCATCTGATCCAACTTGCCAACCTCTGCCAGGTAAGCTTGACCAAGGGCTTCGAGGCCGCGGCGTTTGCCTTCCACGATGGGCGTTAGTGTCAGCGTTCTGCGCATAAATTCATCATGGTTCATCTTCTCGCCCGCGATCGCCACACCGGGCCAAGGAGACAGGTTGTCAGTATCCCGCTCACCATGATCAAGCTGCAATAATCTCTCGTCGTCAGGATAAAGTCCGCGCGCAATTTCGAGATTTTGACGAAACTGGATCGAAAAATAGTAGTAGACCCAGGCTACACTTATGAGATCCTCGCGATCGAGGCGATCCCATTTCAGCTCGCATATGTCTTTGATTACTCGTTCGTATCCAAATCCCACAGTGCTCTTGGCGACTGAGGTTGATTGAAGCTGCTCGCTGCGCATGACGCGAACTCCCATAAACGCGTTACAACTCGTCATTAGAAATTAACCCGTATTTTGTCGACCGTAATACAATATTAATCCTAACGTTTCAGGCTGACAACGCGTTAGCTTCATTTCTATGACAAAAAGGCAGGCAGTACGGGCGCAAAGCTTAATCACAAGCGGTGCCTGCCGCGTGATGAACGCCCATGGCTTGCTGCTCGATCGCTGTGTCGGCTCTGTCGAGCGACGGCATGACGGCCGTATCGCGCGGTCGATGAACGCAATCGGCGTTGGCGTTCCAATGGCGCCGGGATGGGCTGCGACAATTGCGCCCGTCGAAAGTCCACAGAACAACAGAATACCACCAAACGACGGTGAGCAGGCGTCGCTGTTAATTGTAAACGTTATAAGGAGAGAAGGTGTCGCTGTTTGTTGCAGACGTTATCAATACTCTCCTCACTGATACCTTAAGGTCAACACGATTGCGTCCATTGTCGATCCCCAGTATTTGAGGGACAGAGCTTTCCTGCATAAAACTCTTGAGATGCCACAGCGAACGAACCAATCAACCGCCAAGGCTTGGTTGCGAGCCTTGGAATTGACGGCGCCAATTGCCAGTCACCCCAATCGCATCCTTCCCGTCGTCATCGACGAACTCGCAAACAAATTCGACGGAGCGCCGGCTCTCCTCTCGGAGAGCGAATGCCTGACGTACCGTGATCTTGCGACGCGATCAAAGCAATACGCCCACTGGGCGTTGGAACAAAGGATCGCCAAAGGTGAGACGGTATGTCTATTCATGCCCAACCGAGCAGAATATTTCGCCATCTGGATCGGTATAACAAGCGTCGGTGGTGTAGTCGCTCTGCTCAACACCAATCTTACGGGTCGTTCGCTGGCGCATTGTGTTAACACGGTCGAGCCCCGCCACATTATCGTCGCCGCACCACTCCTCGAGGCCTTTCTTTCGGCGCAACCATATCTCGTTGGCGACGCCAAGACTTGGTTACATGGCGACGGTCCTGCGAAATTTCCTCGTATAGAACTCGACAGATATTCTAGCCAAAGGTTTGCCGATGTTGACCGTCGGCCGGTGACTATCAACGATCTAGCGCTTTATATTTATACGTCAGGCACAACCGGTTTGCCTAAGGCCGCCAAAGTCAGCCATTATCGCGTAATGCAATGGAGTCTTTGGTTTGCTGGAATGATGGACACACGATCGAGCGACCGAATGTATGACTGTCTGCCGATGTATCACAGCATTGGCGGAGTAGTCGCGATCGGAGCGGTACTCGCTAACGGCGGATCGGTGATCATACGCGAAAAGTTCTCCGCCCGTAATTTTTGGGACGACGTCATTAACTCAGATTGCACGCTGTTCCAATATATTGGTGAGCTTTGTCGTTATCTCGTCAAAATGCCTCCGCATCCGCGCGAGACCGACCACCGGATTCGATTATGTTGCGGAAATGGACTTAGGGCGGATGTATGGAGCGATTTCAGCGACCGATTTCGAGTTCCGCAAATACTGGAATTTTATGCGGCAACTGAAAGTAACGTCGCGCTTTACAACGTTGGAGGCAAGCCAGGTGCGATTGGTCAAATTCCCGGTTTTCTCGAACATAGACACCCTTTGATGTTGCTAAAATACGACGTTGAGAAGGAAGAACCGATCCGCAACGAACAGGGTTATTGCATTCCGTGCGTGGCTGGTGAGGTTGGCGAAGCGGTCGGCGAGATTGATCGCGGGCCGTCGAACCTGGCAAGCCATTTTCAAGGCTACACCAACAACAAGGACTCCGAGAGAAAGATTCTCCGCGACGTGTTCAAGCCAGGGGACGCTTGGTTTCGTACCGGCGACCTTATGCGAAAGGACGAGGACGGCTACTTCTATTTTATTGACCGGATCGGTGATACATTTCGATGGAAGGGCGAGAACGTAGCGACTACCGAGGTATCTGAGATTATTAGCGCGTTTTCCGGAGTTGTGGAGGCGGCCGTCTACGGTGTGGCACTTCCCGGACATGATGGCCGCGCCGGGATGGTGGCGCTCGTAATCGATCCCAGTTTTAAATTGACCGAGTTCGCCGAATACGTGGAACGCGAATTACCTCAGTACGCGCGTCCACTATTTCTGCGCATCTGTGATACAATTGAGAGTACTGCCACGTTCAAGCCGAAGAAAACCGACCTAATGCGGCAGGGCTACGACCCGACCGCTATCGGCGATCCCGTCTATTTCAAAGACTCAAAGGAGCGGACCTTCGTACGCCTCGAGGAGACTACGTACGATCGCATTCAAAGGGGTGAGCTGCCATAGACGAGGCGCGCCACCCCGACTAAACTGACGGCGGAATTTGGAAGGCGTCGAGCGTTAATTTAATCGCGATGTGAGACGATCTCGCACAACAAAACCGAATTACAGGCGCAGGTTCAATGTCAGCAAATTCAATGTCAATAAGAGACACGATTATTTCGCAGTTCCGGCAAGTAGCCGAAGAACACAACAGAAAATTGGTGCCACTGAGGGACGATTTGCTCCTGCTGGAATTGGGTCTTGATTCCCTCAGCTTTGCTGTAATTGTGTCCCGTCTTGAGGATGTCTTAGACGTGGATCCTTTCACCCAGTCCGAGGCTGCTCCTTTTCCAACGACATTGGGTGAATTCATTGGGATCTATGAAGGTGCTGCGAAAGAATGATGGGTCCCTTTGTTGACGACGAGCAAAGCATCGATTGCGCCCTCCTATCGGTGCCGATCTTGGGCGCAGCACCGAAGCGGGACGCCGTGCGACAGCGGCGGCATGAAGTTTAGGCCTCGCTAATGACCTGACGTGGTCGCCAAATTGCGACATAGTTGATTTCCGCGACAGTTTGCGTCCCGTCCGCCACGACGATCGCATCGAATTCGACCGTCGCGTGCCCCTTGACCACGAAGTTCGAGCTTATCTTCGAGCGGAGCGTAAGTTCATTCCCAACGTGCGCGATAGCATGGTGGCGCAGCTTGCTGCTGAGATGGATCCACGGACCTAGTATCACGTTCTGCAATAACGCTCGATTTGCGAGTTGCAAGACTTGTCCTGGATGTACGGCCTTTTCAGTGCGAAATATCGGATCGGTTTCGCAAATCGCGTCGAGATAACTTAAAAGCATTACTTCGTCGATAATCACAGGTGCAATCCCGAGGCATGTTCCCACCGCGAGGCTTGCATCACTTGCCATTGGCCGCTCGTGCGGAGGCACACTCGCTGGTAACGCGTGGATCCCGCGGGCGGGCGGTCGATCGTCACGCATGAAAGCGTAGCCCGTTGCACATTGTATGCCTGCGCTCTCGAGGGAAAGTGCTAGCCGATTGTTTTCTTCGATTGCTGTCACACGGACAATGGCGCCGTCGTAAACGGGCCTTCGGAAGCGGCATTCGGCTTCGCCGCATTGTAGCCAAGCGTAGCCCCAGCGGGCTACCGGCATGTGCGCCATATAGGCGTAGATTGTAGCCCCCGGCACAACCGCTTCATGATATCCCAGCTTGCGGGCGATCGAAGCGTCGTGAATTTTATTCTCTGAAGCGGCTGCGGTATTAACTGCAACGACTTCGTGTACAGGCAGTTGCTGTGGGCCCATCGTCTTTCTAAGTGTCAGACGTCAATCCTTCTTGGCCCCCGATGCTTCAACGATTTTGCGCCATCGATCGGTTTCGGCGGCAAGCATGGTGGCGAATTGGGACGCGTTCCCTGTGATCGGGATCGCTCCGAGATCCTCAAACTGCCTTTTGATCTGGGGGTCCTCTAGCGCGAGATTTATCTCTGTATTTAACAAGTCAACGATCTCTGATGCGGTACCGGAAGGAGCGCCGACTCCGTAGAATGAACTCGTCTCGTATCCCGGCAGGCCGTCGCTGATCGGCGGGACATCAGGTAGTGATATGGATCGTTCCCGTGTTGTCACTCCAAGTGCACGCACTTTGCCCTCTCGTACAAACGGTGCCGAAGAGGTGACATTGTCGAACATAACCTGGATTTGACCGGACATGAGATCCGTTAGAGCTGGAGCCGACCCTTTGTAGGGGACGTGAGTGAGATCGAGCCCCGTCATCGCTTTGAACAGCTCGCCTGATAAGTGGAGCGACGTGCCCACTCCAGATGAACCAAAGCTGAGGTGGCCGGGATTTGACTTTGCATAAGTAATAAATTCAGGGATCGTATGCGCTGGAATATCATTGTTGATGACCATGACGAGTGGGATACGCGCCAGGCCGCCGACCGGGACAATTCCTTTGGAAAAGTCGAATGGAAGGGTTTTGTCGAACGACGCGTTGATGGCATTGGCGGTGCTGATCAAAAGCAAAGTGTAGCCGTCAGGCAATGAATTTATCACTTCTTGCGTGCCGACAGTACTGCCCGCACCGGGCGCGTTGACGACAAAGAACCATTGCTTGAACCTTTGCGAGAGCCGCTGACAAATTAGTCGCGAAATGACATCGGTCGCGCCGCCAGCGGCATAGGGAACGACCCATTTCACCTGGTGATCCGGATAAGGGGTCGGCGGCATCAACTCAGCCGCGCCACGCCTGATGGAAAATGCGCCCAGAACTGCCGTCGTCACTATTTTCAACCCGCCCGTTAGGAAATCTCGTCTCTTAAAGTGATTTTGTTTCATTGCCATGTTGGGTTTTCCAATTCCTGCTGATCTACTTCCGACAAGCTTCTGGCGCTACAAATTACTTTAGGAATGGCTTGTTGCTTTGGTAAGGGCTTGGCGCAATTTGGAGCCGTTCGCACATGGGTGCAAAACGGGCAGGGTAGCAGTTCGGCGGCGGGGTAACTTTTCACTCATCTCGGACATGGCGCTTTTTAGGACGCAACGCGGACTCAGCCCTGCGGCACGGTATAGCCAGAGTATGGCAATCCGACAGATCTCGAACGGACGATAAGGCGGCGGAGCGGCGTCTCGAAGCAGCGGTAGCTTAATGCCGATAGCCCTACAACGAGAACCACCGTTGCAAGTAGCACAAGCCTAGAAGTTGATTCACTTAGATTGCTGACAGGATAGCCAGCGGAAGCAAAGCTGGCCATTACTGCGTAATGCGTTGGCACATGCCACAAATAGATTCCATAAGACCAACTGCCAAGGGTGACTAAAGGCCGAGCGTCTAGCAATCCCCCGAACACGTCGGTTGAGCTGGCGCAATAATAAATTATGCAGCCGAACGCTCCGACCACGAAGAAATCTTGGTGAATTACCTTCGCCAAACCCACCAACGCTATCACCAAAATGATTGCCCACTTGCGCGGAAGGTTTACGGAGTTTGAATGCGCGCGATAAAGAAGCACGCCGAGCGAAAAGTCGGCGAGAGTGCGTAGCAGCGCTGAAATTCCGACGCAAGAATTTAGGCTGCCACCGTTAGATACGCTTAGCGCCGCAATAACACCGACGCAGCAAACGGCAATAAGGCGCGGATGCTTTCCGGCGACGAGCACGCCGGCGGAAAAGACGAAGACAAGATATGATTCGGCCTCCGTACTGATGGACCACGATGGGTAATTCCAGTTCAGACCGGAGGCCCATTGCTGCAGAAGTATTGGTTGAAGCGCCAAGTCACGACCGGAAAATGATACAAATGCCAGCGGCAGGCGGGATAGTGCGACCGCCAACGTCATGGCCAACATCGTCATCACAAACAGTGGATAGATACGGGCAAAGCGAGCTCTCGCGTACTGTTTCCATTGTGCGCGCCAGTTCGAGGCGAGCTGGTCCCCGTAGACGTGAGCCATCACGAAGCCGCTTAACAGGAAGAAAAGATCGACCCCAAGATATGCTCGGTCGACAAACGGTAGTTGCGCCTGAGGAAGGAAAAAGAGATTGAAATGAAACAACATCACCCCGAGCGCGGCGATGCCACGCAAGCTATCGAGGCAGGGTATCCGAGCCGCGTGACCCATACGCAAGTTACCGGAGCAACGTCGCCGCTGAAAGTATGACAACAAAACAATATACTTCTTGTGGCGCTGCGACAAACCGGCAGTAGATCACAGATGATACGGTGCCAGGATTTGGCAGCTCAGTTGAGACAGAAAATGCGAACAAATGCCAGGTGTTCGCGCTCGATTAACTAAGCCGATAGGGTGTGATCAAAAATTGGGCTTTTTCGCTACAGCCAGTTTTTCTGCGCGGGACTTTTGACGAGATCTCCAGGAACGTTATCCGTTATTGGGTGCAAATCGGACGCCAAAAGTTAGATCGGGCGCGGCAGCTCATGACCAAAGCAGACAAGGCCGTTAGGCATCTTCGGGTCGGTGAATGAGCTTGAAGGTGGGAACGTCCGTTGAATTCCACTCGGCCATTATGCGCCCGCAGACTACACATTTTGCGGAATCGCTGTCACTGTTCGACTGTCGCGAATACGTCTGCGCATAAAGCGCTCCGCAATGCGGACAAAAGAAGTTGCGGCCTTCCGGGATTGGTCCTGTAAGAGGCATGGCGGCCTCCACGTTCGGAGCGCATATGAGCGCATATTATGTACTCGCCAAAAAATAACTTCCAGTAACACGACGCTCCAGCACCCTGATAATTCGGTAGATGCGGTCAGGCCGGCGTCAGTCTAGTCACCAGCTTGTTCCGCACCGTTGCGACGATACGCAGGCAAAATCCGCCAACCAACATACCTGCAAATGGCACGTAGCTCAGCGGGTAGCCCGCCGTCCCATGCTCGTGCAGCTGGATCAGAATAAAATCGACCGCAAATACATAGGCGATATATTCCATTGCCGCCGTCCGCAAAATCCGCCAAAGCCGTGGTCCGAGCGCGTCGCGCAGTCGAGCCCAGGAAAACAGCGCAAGCAAATAAGTGCACGCTATTCCGGCCCAAAAGACGGCCATGGCGTCCCCCGATCCGTCAGCTAGGTAAAGCAGCCAAACAACAAGACCGACGTGAACGAGTTGCGCCGACGCAAAGGCCAGTCCCAGATCACGGCCATGTCGCGCCAATCGGTCAAAGCGTGAGCCGAACAGATTTGCCAGCGCACCCCCAACATAAGCAAGCCAAAACAGGAGAAACGACCACCTTGCCGTCGCGCGCAATGCAATAGCGGTGCCATGCTCTCCAGTGCCGAAAATTGCGAGCAGGACCGCCGCCATCACGAGCGCGACGAGGGACGCCGCTGCCATTGCGGCAGGGGTGTTAATGCGCCATTTCGCCAGTCCTCGGAACTCGAGGCGGTGCTGTTCCGGAGTGCCGACTGGTACGGCCGTCTTCGACATAGGTCACCTTCTAAAGCTCGATGACTGCAGCTGTCGATACTTAATCTAACAACATCATGAAGGCGGATTTGGTCTCAATGTGCGCCTCACCCACGCCCACACATTCACAATATCGTCACGGTTTCACTGCCTCACTGAGGTAGTCGATTGCGGACTGTACGCCGCCTCTGCCATGAGGAATTTGCAGCGCGGTGAGCCCTAGTTCGATGACGCCCAACGTACCCAGCACCATGGGTGCATTGACGTGGCCCATATGAGCGATGCGGAAGGCCTTACCTTTCATCTGACCGAATCCGGCGCCCAGCACGACATCGCATCGGGCCTTGCAATATTCGTGCAGCCGGTCGGGGTCGTCCATCAGCACAGTTGTCACTGCGTCAGAACGCTCGCTTGGCTCGATGATGTTGAAGTCCAGTGCATTTTCCTGCTTCCATATCCCAACAGCACGCCGCACGGCTTCGGCCAGCAGGTGGTGGCGAAGGAACACGTTGTCGAGCCTTTCGGCGAACAGCATGTCGAGTGCCTGGCGCAATGCAAACATCAGATGCTCGGGTGGGGTGCCGGCGTATTTCTGATAATGCGATTGACCATCACGCGAGGTCCAATCCCAATAGGGTGTCCGCAATCCGGCGCTCTGGTGCGCCTCACGACCGCGTTCGCTGACCGCCACAAAGCTCAAACCCGGCGGGCTCATCAGGCCTTTTTGCGACCCAGACAAGGCGACATCGACGCCCCACGAATCCATCTCAACGGGCACGCAACCCAGCGAGGCGACAGCATCGACGATCAATAAGGCATTGTGGCGGGCCGCCTTGATCGCTGCTCCAATCGCGGCGATATCGTTGACAACGCCCGAGCTGGTATCGATGTGGGTCGCCAGGACGGCCCTGATCATGCCCGCCCCGTCCTCACTCAGGCGGGCTCCAACGTCTTCCGGCCTGACGGCGCGCCGCCAGTCTCCGTTGAGGACTTCGACCTCGACGCCAAGCTGGGCTGCGGCCTGGCCCCAATCAAGGGCAAATCGGCCGCTCTCCAGCACCAGGATCTTGTCGCCCTTGGACAAGACGTTGGTCAGTGCCGCCTCCCAGGCGCCATGTCCATTGGCGATGTAAATGTAGCAACGTCCCGACGTCCCAAATAGCCGACTGAGATCATCCAGCAGACTTTCGGTGAGTGCGATCAACGATGGGGAATACATATCCACGGCCGGGCGATGCATGGCCCGCAACACCTCGTCGGGTATTGTGGTTGGTCCAGGAATCGCCAGAAATTCACGGCCGGTGCGAAGCGACATGTCGTTCTCTCTGCGCTGTGAATCGTTTCAAAAGGCCTGTCGTAGAAGCCCGAAGTCCAGACATTCGGCGGTCAAATTGCTGCGCCGCACGGCGCGGTACCGATCTCTCAATGGTCGCTCGGCTTGGGCTGATAAACAACGACCAACGCTTCAGCCTCTCCATTCAGACTCCTTCCCCGATGGGGGATAAGTGAATTCAGGTAGAGGCTGTCGCCCTTATCGAGAATCCATTTTTCTATTTTGCCATTCCGCTTGGTCTCGAATTCGGCTTTGCCGCGGAGGATAAAGATGAACTCCTCACCTTCGTGCTCGAAGAACGTGTCCACGTCTATTTTGGCGGGGAATGTGAATACGAATGGCTCCATGCGCTTGTTGCGCTTTTTATGAGCGAGGCTTGCATAGTCGTAGCCGAATGCCGTGCCGCCGCGGACCGCCGCCTGTCGCTCCCGCACGTGGACCATCGCCACCGCATCTTCGGCAAAATTATCTTCCTGCCGCAGCAGATGACCGAGGTCGCAGGCGAAAGCCTGCGCTATTTTCGCCAGCGTTCCGATCGGTGGTACGCTCAACCGATTTTCTATTTTTGACAAATAGCTCTTGCTGAACCCGGTCAGAGCGGAAAGCTCATCGAGCGTCATGCGCCGGTCCTTGCGCATCTTCAGAACCGTGCGGCCGATGACGTCGACGACATCGGGCGCCGAGGCTGGCTTCGCGGCTTTGGGTGAGCGCGTCTTTTTTGTCATCTGGTCCAGTCGGATTAAGCGGAACGTCAGGCGACCACACTCGGTTGCTGGTTCACGATCGAGGGAAACTCGCGGCGATTGGCCTTCCAGGCGCGCGAATATTCGAGGATTCTCGCCGTTTCCTGGGCAACGCGCGCGCCAAACTCCCGCTCGATAATATGGAGTGTCGCATCGATGCATAGACTGACGCCGCCGCTTGTCGTGACGCCATCGTCATCCACCAGGCTCGCGGCCGTAACATCGATCGCCGGAAAAAGCTGCCGCATGAGCTCATACGGCGACGGTTCGGGCGGTACGACTTCGCGCTTGGTCGTCGCTTTCTTGCCGTCCAGCATCCCGCAGGCGGCAAGGATCATGGCGCCGGTGCACACCGAGGCGAAGCGGGTGTGCGGCTTCCGGGACCGCAGGAATTCGAGCGTGGCGGGATTTTTCGCCTGGGCTTCCCAGCCGGGCCCGCCGGTGACGATCAAAACGTCGCAGTCGGGCGCATCCCTTACGCCGAAGTCTGCGAGCACCTTTAGGCCGTTGGACAGGCGCACCAGACCGTTCTCTGGTGCAATGGTGCAAATCTCGATGGCCGGCTCGATGCGGCGCGCCATCGACAAAACGCCATAGGTCGCCAGATCGATCGGTTCGACCCCGTCATAGATAAATATACCGAACTTCACAGCTTTTTCCCTGTTGTGCCTGTCGTTTATAGCTCATTCGAACAGATAACGTGGAGCGCATGCGACAGCGATCTGCGCACACATGCGGCGTCGCCCGCTTCACTCAGCCGGACATCCAGCCGCGCGGGGCTGTAACGCTATCTCCCATTCCGCATTGAAGCTCAGCAATGCGTAATCCGAGCAGCTTTTGCGGCGAATAAGCGGAGCAGGGCCATTGCGAGGAAACATATTATAACTACACTGAACTTTAAGTTTCCTATTCTGCTACGGCTTGTTACCCGCGTCCAGCGGGGCCAATGGCCGCCTTAGCCAAGGGCCAAGGCTACATTTTCATCAATCGAAGGGAGCGCAATCATGTCAAACGAGTCCGAGGCCTATAGCGAGCGTCTGCAAGGTCATCTCGAGCCCACGATCGGCGGCTCTGTCTATATCAAGCCGCAAGATATGGAGTGGCGCCCGTCGCAGTTTGAGGGCGTCGAGATCAAGGTTCTCTACGAGAACAAAGAAGCGGGCGAATTGACGTGCCTGCTGAAGTGGCAGCCGGGTGCTACCCTTCCGTTCCACAAGCATCCCGAGATCGAGCAGAGTTGGGTTCTCGAGGGCTCGTTCTCCGACCACGAGGGAATCTGCCGCGCGGGCGAATATGTCTATCGGCACCCCGGCTCCATGCACGAGACCCACAGCGCTGAGGGCTGCATCCTGCTTGCGATCTATCGCAAGCCCAACATCTTCCGCAACAGCGCCGGTTACGACACCGGTACCAAGAAGCAAGTCAAAACCGACCATAAGCCCAAGACATTCGCGGTAACGAACTGATCGTTCCGGATCCCCGGCTCGACACCAGACGCAATGTCGAGCCGGCGCCGCATACCGAAAAAGAAGACGCCGAGCAGAATAGAAAAAGTTACACAGGGTCTTGCGAAGAGCGTGTATTGGGAGAGGTTCGGGTAGCCCATTCCGCCGAGCTATGGCATTTGCCACAGGGGACACGTAATGACCTCAACTCTCGCCGTCCACGCTGATGAAAAACCCGTTTCAATGCGCACGGTCGTGGCGGCAAGCGCCATCGGCACGACCATCGAATGGTACGACTTCTTAATTTACGGCACCGCCGCGGCACTCGTTCTCAACAAGCTCTTCTTTCCCACGCAGGACCCGTTGGTCGGCAAGCTGCTCTCGATCGGCACCGTCGGTGTCGGCTTCTTCGCCCGGCCGATCGGCGCCATTATCCTCAGCCACTTCGGTGACCGGCTTGGCCGCAAATCGATGCTGATCCTGACGCTGGTGAGCATGGGCGTGGCAACGACGATCATCGGCTTGCTTCCCACCTATGCGGACATCGGCGTCGCGGCGCCCCTCCTCCTGGTCGCGTGCCGGTTGGTGCAGGGCATCGCCGTCGGCGGCGAATGGGGCGGCGCGGTCCTGATGGTGACCGAACATTCGCCGCCCGAAAAGCGCGGCTTCTACGGCAGCATGGTCCAGATTGGCTTTCCGCTTGGGCTGGCGCTGGGCACGGCATCGTTTTTTGCGCTGGCTGCTCTGAGCAACGAGCAATTCTTGGCCTGGGGCTGGCGCCTGCCTTTCATCGGCAGCGCAGCGCTGGTCGTGATCGGAATTTTCATCAGGCTGCGAATCCAGGAAACGCCGGATTTCGAGCGTGTCGTGCGCGACGGCACTGTCGCGCGCTTCCCGGTTCTTGAAACCATTCTGCATCACCCAAAGGATCTGTTGATCGGTCTTGGAGCGCGCATCACGGAGATATCGTGGATCTACGTGATCACTATTTTCGGATTGAGCTACGCGGTCACCAATCTCGGGCTGTCCCGCAACCTGGTCCTCGGTGCCATCGCGCTCGGCGCCACGGGAGAGCTGATCACGATACCGCTGTTCGGGCACCTGTCCGACCGGGTGGGCCGGCGCAGCATTTACCTGCTGGGCTGCGTTGCGGCGATACTTCTTTCATTCCCGATTTTTTGGGGGATCGGAACGCGCGATCCGGCGATTGTGATTTTGTCCTTCGTCATCGGAATGTCGGTCGGACACGGCATCATGTATGGCGTTCAGGCCAGCTTCCTCAGTGAGATGTTCCCCTCGAACCTGCGCTACAGCGGCGCCTCACTGGGCTATCAGATCGCTGCGCCAATTGGCGGCGGACTCGTTCCGATAGTGGCCGCCGCGATGGTCGGATCGAACCAGGGATCAACCTGGCCGGTCTCGGTCCTGATGATTCTGATCGCGGCGATCACGTTCATCGCCGTGCTATGCGCGCGGGAGACGGCACCCAGGCTCGCAAAGCCCTAAGCGTCTCATCGATTTTGCTGCAATGCATGAGTCCGCTCATGGTCTTGAACGGACAAAGCGTCCGGCGTGGCAGCTATTGGGGCAAACGGACATGCCACAACTTCGCAAGACTTCCCTTAATTACATCCATGAGAATCTCTGCTGGGATAGCGACCAAATTTCACAGTTGGTCAGACCACTCGAGAGTCCGATTCTAACCCGTTACGTCATTTTGCGGTGACGCGGCAATTCAGTCGCCTCCGGCGCGTCGCGGACATTCGGCAACCCGGAGCTTGCAGAACCGAATTTACGAGCAGGCGCTCAGGATGTCGGCGCCTCATGCCAAAAAAGCAGCCCGATGGGGAAGGCGGCAAAAATATACTAAAATGAGATTCCTAATTTTAATGATTTATTCTTTCGACTTTTGACAGCTGTTCAATCAAACGGCACCAAGATGCGCGAATGGCGAGTGTTGAATTTCAAAAAACGAGAACGCTTCGTGCGATACTCGTTTGTGGGGAGATGCTCAAATGCCAGTACCGAGACGCCCCAGAGCCTGGCCGCGAGCGGTTATAGCACTCGTCATCATCGTTACGCTGGCGTGGGCCGGTCTGCTCGTTTTGCTTCCGCTGCGTCTGCTCCACTATGTGTGAACAAATTACATTAGACGATCTGCATCCATGTCGAACTCAGCCGATTGCCAGAGCAGCCAAGCCATAATCAACGCGGAAGGCGTGAGCGTTACCAACATCCCCAACAAGAAGAGCCGCATTTGTCTTCCCCGAATCAGTGGCGGACACAGCGCTACTTGTGATTCAAAGTAGGTGCGATTCAAAAGATCAACGCAATCCCAATCTTTGAAATATGCACAGCTACCCGCGCCCCCGACAAGTGTCCCTTTGATTTGGGTTCAAACGCCTATTGCTGGACAAAGTTTCCGGTCGGCCGAAAAAAACTTCAACAAAGCTTTTGTTGCGTTTTGAGTGGGGCCTAAGTGAATCCGGAGTGCGGCTGAAATTGGACATTGCATAAATAATTCTCAGTTTTGCACCGGTCAGGAGGCGGGCTGAGATGCGAGCCCGCTTGTTAGGCTCGATTCGAGGCGAAAGCGATCGGCGCGCGTGCGGTGCACCAAGTGATCAACGTGATCTGTGTCAGAGCGTTGCTGAAAGCAGAGGTTGGTCACGGACCTTCTGCTATTTCCGCACTGCCAATATCGGCTATTGGGACCGCCGAATCACGTCAGCGAGTCCCGTAGCCACAAGGATCGAGGTGAGCAAGGGGCGATGCGACAACGGCTTTTCCAGCCGGGTGGCGGCGAGCTGAACCTAATTCAGACGAACGTGCCGCCGCGTAAATGTGCGGCGTTACAGTCGCTGCACGTTCAATGCCGCTTTCTAGCGACACCATCGCGTCTTCTTGGCGACAGATGATCTCGGTGTCGATTTCAAATAACGCAATCACCAGCACGGTGGTCAGTGCGATTCCACAAAAAGGCTTGCACGGCCGTATTTGGGCTTCGGCAGGCCTGCGGCCGTTTTTGTTTGATGGTACGCGTAAAGAAGAGCGCCGACGCCCGCCAGAAAGGTGGCGCCAGTCGAAAAGAATCGAAGACCCTGTAGAAAATCGAGTTCAACGATTGCCTTTGTCAAGTTTTTGTAAAGCCAATTTGTTTCAGTGAGTTGATTGATCATCGGGCGGGATGATGCACGATTTTGCGCAGCGACCGCCTTCCTGTCCGCAGGCCAGCGCAATCACACACGCATTGCCACCGTACCCGAAATGACACTCGCATTTAGGCCCATAGTCGACCTTAGCTTGTTTCTGCGCCAAGCTTATGGTGGGAAGCGCGCTGACAAAGACGATGAGCGGCATTGCGCGAAAGAAAGCGGGCATTAATCGAAACTCCTCTCTACAAATGAATTGGCCATGCGCCGTCTGCGGTGCCTTTATGAGGTCGACTAAGACAAGGTTACGTTATCCGAAGTCGGAATGGAACTTAGGTCAGACGCTGAGGCTCAAGCCGACTGGGAGCTGGGTCCGCCATCTGCGGACGGCGCTTTTGTTGCCTTGCAGCAAGAACTCTCAATGCCAATGACCCAAACCTGACAGACCGTCAGCAAACAATAAAATCAGCAGTCTCAGCTCGACCTGCTAAGCCGTTTTCTCGCCGAGCGTCACATTTCAGCCTTTTTGAATAGAGCAATCTATAACGTGGTGTATGCGTAGGCGTTGGGAGCAAAGATGACAGATGCTGTGTGGGCGATATGTGAGCGTATCGCCGAAGTCAAAACATTGGTTGAGGAACACCTGGAAAGCGGAACGTATCAAAAAAGTGAGATTCCCTTCCTTATAAACGAGATTCTATCCGAGGATGGATTGCAGGAAGCCCTGCTTGCTGTCGGGTATCTCAGCCCAAAATCTATACGACACTAAAAACGCGTACTAACAGCGGTCCTGGTGGCGGCCAGTTTTCCACCCGTCTCGTGCGGCCCCGCATCGCCAACGAGCTAAAGTGGACGGTCGTCATTGATCCCTATTGAATCGACGTCGCCGCATGGGCCATATCGAGAGATCAGCGGCGCCGAGAACCGGCTGACCTTGCTCGACGGCGAGCCATATCGCGCTCGTCAATTCTAGGCGCCGTCATCCAGCGATTCAGCGCGATCCATGTAGTAGTTTCGCTCTTGGACCGAAAACTACCAAAATAACGTGTGATGCCGTTAGGCCAATCAAGGCGGACGGTCCACGCGCCGTCCCTTTCGACCGCCGTCAGTTTAGTTCTACCGTCTTGCATGCCGCCAGCATGGCAAATTCGGGGGCGCCGGTCACAACTCTGCCAGTTTTTGACACCGCTTCTTTGCGACCCAATCGGCCCAGGCCAAAAGTCTTTATCTGGATGATCCTCGATAAGCTGGTGCACAATTCCACCGCTACCCAAGAGACTCAAGTTTTCCACATTTGTCCACCGCACATATTTGTTTGCTGCGGCAATGCGCGTAATTTCCTCCCAAATTAGGGATCCGTTCGGGGGGTGTTGGTAATGGAGAGCCACGATGCTTGCATCTTCGTCCTTATACGGACCGGCGCAGTCAATCACGCCAATCACCTGTGAAGTATGCGACGGTACTGCCCTGCTGCGGAGGCGAACAATTGATGCCTTCAAACGGGACGGATCAGAAACCTGGACATTTGAATGCGTCGATTGCGGCTATCAAATGCAGCAATCAAGAAAGGTACCGGACTACGGCGCTGGGTAGACCACTAACGGGTCAGATTCATCGCATCTTTCTCTTCGTCCGCAGAGGTCAAACTACACAAGGGCCCGGTGGACAAGCTAATTTTCCTCCCGCTTGGACTGACTTCGGCAAGTGACGGCCGACGTGGTTTGGGTTCGCGAGCGTTCGAACAGCGTAGAACCCGCGTTGCCTCCTGCAGCGGTCAGATCGTCTTTTTCTCAGGTAGCAGCGATTGCTAAACCGATCGAAGTAAGGCGCGCTCGGAGAAAACAGTAGGGGCAATCCGCCAACGCTTTGATCTCATGCTTTATGTAGGCAAGCGCAATTGCTGTGCTTGGGTGGACAGTAATGTCGGTTAATTTGAATCTGTCGATCCTTGTCGTCGACAACTCTCCAAATGCGATCCGCTTCACCCGAGATTTGCTGCGCAAACTTGGCTATAAAAACATTGGTTTGGCTAATGGGGGTAACTCAGCGCTCGATATGATGCGGGCTAGAAACTACGACTTGGTGATTTGCGAGTGGAACATGGAGCCGATGACGGGCTATGAGCTGCTAAGGCACATGCACACCGCTGTCGGCCGGATCCCCTTCATTCTAATGGCAGCTCAGCCGCGCATCGAGAATGTGGAGGCCGCAAGAGACGCCGGTGCGAGTGGCTTCATAGCCAAGCCGTTCAAAGCTGCCACGTTGAAGGCCAAGATTGATGCCGCGATCGTGGTGAGCAGGTATTTCATTGACGACTGAGCCAAGCGCCAAGGACCACTAACGCGCCACCCTTCGCCGCCAGCTGTGCCATTCGACACCTTCGGTCGGTACGCCTTCCCAACATCGGCACCGTCTGCCGCGGTCGACCGCCATATGGTCCGGCGGTGCTTGGCGATATTCCCACCTGTTGATACCCTCGCCAAGAGCCGTCTATCGCTCTGACATCATCGAGAGACACCAGCCGCGCTGAATGCTATGGACGGGAGCAACACGCATTCCAATCAAGTTATGGCCCTGGCTGCCTCGCCGGAGTTGCGCCTGATTTACGACACGGCGCCAATAGGTCTTGCTTTTCTCACGCCTGATTGCCGATACGCCTTGATCAACCAGCACCTGACCGAAATCTGCGGGATATCCGTCGCAGATCATATAGGACGATCGGTGAGAGAGTGTGTTCCAAAGGTGGCTGACCAGGTCGAGCAGCTCGTGCAGGCGATACTTCAGTCGGGTGAACCAGTAACCGGTGTCGAGATCAACGGCCAACGGCCAGATGGATCGAACACGGATCAGGTCTGGATCACCTACTGGCACCCGTTGAAAAATCAGAGCGGCGATATCCTCGGTATCAATGTTGCCGCCGAGGAGATCACGGAACGCAAGCGCGCTGAGCAGGCGCTCGCCGCGAGTCAGAATAGACTGCGAAAATTGAATGACACGTTGGCCGAGCGCGTGGAAGCTCAGGCCAAGGAGCGCGACCGCATTTGGAATGTGTCGCAGGATTTGCTGACTGTAACGGACCTTGATGGAGTTATTCTGGACATTAATCCCGCTTGGTTGTCCACGCTTGGATGGGCATCCGACGAGTTGATCGGCAACAAGATCGAGGAGTTCGTTTCCTCGGCAGATCGCGACCGCTCATATGAGGAATTCCGTAGATTGCTCGCAGGCGGCAGACCGCAACACTTCGAAAATCGAATATCGTGCAAGGATGGAAGTCTTCGTTGGTTGGCGTGGCGCGCGGTTTTGGACCGTGGGCAGGTTTATGCTGTCGGGAGAGACGTCACAAATATCAGACAAACCCAGGAGGAACTTCATAAGCTTCAGCGTACGCTCGCGTATGTATCACGCGACAGCACGATGGGGATAATGACTGCGTCACTTGCTCACGAAATCAGACAGCCGCTCGCGGTCATCGTGGCTAGCGCAAGGGCCGGATTGCGTTGGTTAAACCGGGCCGAGCCGGATCTGACTGAGGCGCAACAATCCCTCGCGGCCATCGCGAAGGAGGGTCAGCGGATCGACGATATCATTTCGAGCATACGCGCAATGTTCAGCAAAGAGGAACCGGATTCGATTCCGCTCGACGTCGGCGGTCTCGTTGTTGATATTCTTGCTCTCGCGCAGGGGGAAATGCATTCAAAAAACATTACCCTTCGAAATAAACTGCCTAGCAGGCTTCCGTTGGTGATAGGCAAGCGCGTACAGCTTCAACAGGTTCTTTTGAATCTCATCATGAATGCAATTGAGGCAATGAGCTCTGTCAGCGGAAGAGATCGAGAATTGACGATCCTCGCCGGTCAGATAAATGACCAAAATCTGGAGCTTATTGTCGAGGATACGGGATGTGGAATTGATCCGGTCGATTATGAGCGTATCTTCAATACCTTTTTCACGACCAAGCAACACGGCATGGGAATGGGACTTTTCATTTGTCGGTCAATCATCGAGGCGCACGGCGGTGGGCTTTGGGCATTGCCACGAAGCCCCTTCGGCACGGCTTTTCATTTGACACTTCCGTTGGACTTGCAGGCGGAGAAGTAGGGTGCACCGATGGACACGCCGCTATAGTTGGCGTGTTGCTATTTGCCGGAGCAAGCAAAAATTTGGTGGACGCTTTCGCTTTTACCCCTTGTGGGCCGCCTGCAATTAGGCGACGATCACTGCATGGAAAAAGACGAAATATCTATTGGCGTTGCAGCTGAAGTACGCATGCGAGCCGCTCCTGCGGCACGCGAGGAAGTGCTTCAGATCGCGCCGCGAATTTATCGAGAATATGCAAACGAGTTTAAAGAGCTGTCGCGCAAGAGTGAGAGCGAGCCTCAACGCGATATGTATTTAAAAGCAGCCCAAATGTGGCTTGATGCAGCGACACTATTTGAATTTGAGACCGGCTACTTCAATTCCGGGCGCGAACAGCAAAAATCCGCTGCTTGACGCTACCTCGGCCGCACGCGACGTTTTCCAAATTTTAATGGGGCGGCTCCGCATCCGCGGGATGCGAGGGCATGAGTTTGGCGCCTAGTCAGCCCCAAGCCGCCAGACTACTTTGTATTTGCCAGCATGGGCCGCTTGGTCGCCGCGTCAGCAAGATCTTGTCCGGGATTTCGGCCCCAAGGACTTACAGACGCACGCCGCCGTCGGGCATGCTGATAACCATACACAACTGCGATGTGCCGCCTTTTGATGGCGTGAGATTTGCCAGACGCGGAGCGGGTGGCGGGGTGATTGGCGCCTCTTGGCCCGGTTTGGGGGTGCTCACTCGCAGCCGCTGCCCGTGGATTCGGCGATCTTGTGTCTGCGGTCACATCACCCTGGATTTCAGGGGATATGGTGGGGCAAGCGGAGATGGAGGTTGCCATGAACAAGATGATGCTCAAGTTCCCGAGTAACTTCGGTGAAGCTGTGAAGCAGGTCTTTGTAGGCGCTCCCCGCGTTTCCTCTCCCGATCTGCAAAACCTTAGCGACAAAGACTTAGAGGACATCGGGCTGGTGCGCCTCAGGACAGATTTTGAAGCAATCCAGCCGTTCTATTTGCACTAACGCGTTTAAAGAGTACGCGTCCCGGATAAGTACCCGGGAGTGTCTGGCCGCCAAGGGCCCGTGCGCGATTTTTGTGACAGGGCCCTGATCGGCTGATGATTTTGGCGCAATCGGCCCGCAGCGGGCACTCGCGTCTGCAATTTCACGAAACGTGAAGTGGGGCCCGGGAGCGTCATGCGTGCACTCCCGGGCCCCGTCCCCCTATCGGGGCAACGAGATCGTCGCCCGTCCCCGACAATCTTTGATGATGCCGGCGGCGCGTAATTTTCCCGTTAACGGGGCGGCCTTGCGATTACAGGGGCGGGGGGCAACCGGTTTTCGTACAGTTTAGCTGTGGATTGCCTATTGTTTGGTCTGTCGGCGGCGAGCAACAGAAGTAACAGTGTGTGCTGTCCCGAGAGTCCCCCAAGGTGCGTATGGAGCCCGACCAAACCCCGTCGGGCTCTTTTAATTTGCTCGCGCGTATCGAGGGTGTGCAGACCTTAGGCGGCTACTGAGCGGCCCATTCGAGGGCCTTTGCTTTTTCATCTTCCGTCACTCGGAAATTATCTTTCACCGTCGATCGCAGTTGCACCGTGGTCAGCCAACTTTCGGCCATTGCGAGCCAGCTTTGCTTTTCTTCTTTGTTCTGAGCGCTTTTTGCCATGCGCAGACATCTTGCAGCGTTGGCGCGTTGTCTTTTGATCTCATTCATCGGGCGAGCCCTCTGCACACAAACTACACGAACAAAAAGCCCCGGCGTTGTGAGTAGGAACCGCCGGGGCTTTAGTTCTGGGCACAGCCGGTACGCAGAACCGGATCCGGCGCCGAAAGCATCGCTCAAATAGGTTTCCGAGAGCTTAGCGGCGTGGAACCGGCGGCTTAGGGACGCGAATGGACAGGCGTTGGCGGATTTCCATCGGCGTCCACAACGCGTTCGATCTCATAATCGCAGGTGCGGCAAGCAAAGAACTGGCGTTCGTGATTGTGATCGATGTCCGGGCTACGCCTCGTCAGAGACATTTGCCGTTTGCAATTCGGACACACTGGTCTGTCGTCCGCGCCGAAGCTGCGCGGCGTCAATCGCTGATATGGCATGTGTCTGGTCCCCCGACCGACAAATGAATAAAAGTTTAGAAATATGTCGAGAGATAGGCGGTTCGGGTGCTTCTAATCAGAAAAGTCGCCCCGGCCGACGAGATCGCACATCCGTCGGCCGGGACTTTCCAAGCCGAAGCCTTGGGGCATCGGAGTGAACATCACGCATTATCATCGCGAATCGCATCATTGCAAAGCCGCTTCGGGGCCGCGGCCGTGCGGAAACAATGAGTGTTTATGCGTATGGCTCACTACGCATCTGTTGAAATATTTTCGGACCGCGTGACCATTTCCGTTTGCTCTGCCTGCCGCAGGATTGCCAGGTACGAGTGGAGGATAGGCTTTGGGTGGGCGCGTCATGACCAATCCAATTCTATCAAAAAGGTGAGCGGCAGACCCGCCTCGCTGGGCAGACAGCCCACAGGGAGGTCTCCGACCAGGTTTTGCCACAAAAAAGCGCCCCGACTCAGTTAAGCGTCCGGGCGCTAAGTTGTTGCCTCAACTTAGGCTTCTGCGTCGAGCGGCGTGGTGTCGGGGGATGGGGGCGCCGCTCGGCGCGGCCTAATGGACTTGATTTGGCATCCCGCAAAGTAAAATCAATCCCCTTGCTTGCGCTCTACTGTCGCCGCCGGTCTCTTTGAACGATCCAAATTATTGCGGCTGAAGGGCACGACCACGTGTCTTTCCTTTCGCTCGGAGCGTTCCATCGACCTCTCCTGTAGCCGGAATCAAATTGTCTCGCGCCGGAGAGTTCATATCCGACATGACGCCGCCGAATTGGACGAAGTGGAAGCGACGGCGTCCGTCATGGTTCTTGAGGGCGACCGACTTATAGGCCCATAAGTATTTTTCCTTATGGTAATGACAGTTGCCGAACGGCGTGTCGCCGACAGCGAGTCCTTCTGCGAAGAGAGTGGCCCACTCTACATGCCATAGCTTTGCGGCGAGAGAGTCGCGCTTAGGCGATACCGGCGCTACCCAGAAGCAGAATAAAAAGAATAACGCTGGTCACAGAGAACGCCAAAAAATCGTCTGCGCGCGAACGGCGGAGCCACCGAAATTGCTTATCCAGAAGTTCCTGATCGGCCTGAGTCATGAAGGCAGTCCCCTTCGCATCTCGGCGCAACCGTACCTCTAGAGCCTTGAAGGAACGCCCTATTATTTCCTAAAAATGGGTCTTGGCGGTTAACTATAGCGGGTGAGACCAACGGCGATTGATATCGGAACGGCGAACGGCGTGCCATCACCCGCAACTTCCTGCCAGCGTTTCGGTGACGCTGACAGGTCAAGGTCGCTGCGAGACTTCACTGACCAATGTTTCGGCAGGCGGTTTTACCACAATCTCTAATGTAGATTTTCCGGGATCACGTCGGTTCTTTCCCACCACCTCCAGCGTAAAGCTATCGGCTTCGTAATGCCCGGAATCTGCGAAATATCGAAAGCCAGGGCCGACAATAACGATTTTGCCCTTTGTAGGAGCCTTAGAAACCGAAACGCTGAAGATCTGCATGTAGGACCAACGAAGCCCCTGGATGCATTCCGATCCAGGAGCAGCATACATCGTCCAAGCAATCGTATCCTCTGCGAGCGCGAAAGGCTTCTGATACCTCAAGCAATTCGGACTGGCGTGACCCGAGACGGTGAGAATAGCAATGACGCCGACCGCTATAAACAGACTCTCGAGTTTTCGTAACATTCGTCTTGATCCTTATTGCAGGTGAGAGGATGTCATCTCGACCTGAACACATTGTAAGATGCGGGCTGTTCATCTAAATTTGGTGAACCATTTCTCAATTTTGGCTGCACTCCCATTCAGGGAGTTCGGGTCTGCACGGACGCCCATCTTAAGGTTAGGGTCGGCCTGAAATTCTCGACCCGTGCGCGTGGCCTTAACCAGTTGAATACGCATTCGGTGTAGTTATTTTCTTGGTCGGACGGTCATCAAACCGCATCCGATCTATCCAGGCCCATATTCAAGAGGCATCCATGCCCGACGCGCTACGGCTTGCGCGGCGACTGCGCCAATGCGCGTTGAAAGCTTTGAATCTCGCCGATAATAGCCCATCCCGCGAGGTCGCTCGCCACTACTACCTCATATCGAGGCATTACACCGCGCTGGCGCAGCTTGCTGAGAGTGGAGAATACGTCGGACATCCGTCAGAGCGTAGTGTTCCACCTGCTGCTGAAACGTTGAGTTGGCATCGCTAGCTCCTTTGCGCGTTCGCGTTGCCGGCTAAGGTCGAATAGGGAAATTTTCTCGGCTTCTCGCCCCATCGAGGCTCGCTCGCCGCGACTTGCGGCTTAACTGCGTGGGCTCGTTAGCGGAAAAAGAGCAAGCCGCGAATTGGCGGAGTCTCAAATGCTGTAATACTCCCGCGAACGGCCTTCTTTATCATTCAGGGGTGGATGCTCTTTCGCATGGGATTCTGGGAAGCGAATATCCTTCGTCCGTTAGGGAACACACTTCTTTCGGTTTATCGGCACCATTCACGCCGTATGACACTCGGAGTGCGGGCAATGATCTTAGACGACGAAGATCGAGTTTTCCTCGTGAAGCATTCGTATGTGCCAGGCTGGCAGATGCCGGGTGGCGGCGTCGAACCCGGGGAAACAATAGCTGCCGCGCTTGAAAGGGAAGTACGCGAGGAGGGCAATCTAGAACTGACCGCGTCACCGACCCTCCACGCGATATATTATAACACGCACGAACTCATTGCGAGATCACGTCGCTTTATACATCGTGCGCCAATTCCGGCAGGTTGGGCCGCCAAAACCGAACTATGAAATCATCGCGCACGGCTTCTTCGCGACCGACGGATTGCCGCTCGACACAACACGGGGTACCCGCGAGCGTATCGCCGAGGTCTTAACCGGCCGGCAGCCGGCGAAATTGTGGTGAAATTTTCATCGAAGCCAGGACCAAACAGGAAGCGCCGCGAATGTCACACGATAGGACGGTATGCGGGGCGTAACCTATGGCGATTAGTGAGCCTGACTATCTAGGAGCTACCGCTTCGTGGACCACGAACGGACGGACACTCTCGTCCCGCAGAAGATTCTCGAAGTATGCGATAGTCCGTATTAGCCCTTCATTCAACGAGGTCTTTGGCGCCCACCCTAGGGCATCGTCGGCCTTAGAAATATCCGGGCGGCGCTGGCGCGGATCGTCCTGCGGCAATGGCCGGTGCACGATGCGCGACTTGGCGCCGGTGAGCTCGATCACCAGCGCGGCGAGCTCGAGCATGGTGAATTCCTTCGGGTTGCCGACATTGATCGGCCCGATCACGTCGTCCGCCGAATTCATCAGGCGGATGAGCCCCTCGATCAGGTCGTCGACATAGCAGAACGAGCGCGTCTGCATGCCGTCGCCGAACACGGTGATGTCGCGGCCAAGCAGCGCCTGCACGATGAAGTTCGACACCACGCGGCCGTCGTTCGGATGCATGCGCGGGCCGTAGGTGTTGAAGATGCGCGCCACTTTGATACCCAGCTTGTGCTGGCGCCAATAGTCGAAGAACAAGGTCTCGGCGCAGCGCTTGCCTTCGTCGTAGCAGGAGCGCGGGCCGATCGGATTGACGTGGCCCCAGTAGTCCTCGGTTTGCGGGTGGACATTGGGGTCGCCA
Source organism: uncultured Alphaproteobacteria bacterium (assembly GCA_963746715.1). Classification (GTDB taxonomy): domain Bacteria; phylum Pseudomonadota; class Alphaproteobacteria; order Rhizobiales; family Xanthobacteraceae; genus BOG-931. Next base: position 92,884 of record CAVVCW010000032.1, read on the forward strand.
TAGACTTCCGAGGTCGAGGCCTGGAGGATTTTCGCCCGCAGACGCTTGGCGAGGCCCAGCATATTGATGGCGCCGTGCACGCTGGTCTTGGTCGTCTGCACCGGGTCGTGCTGATAGTGCACGGGCGAAGCGGGGCAGGCGAGATTGTAGATCTGATCGACCTCGACATAGAGCGGAAAGGTCACGTCATGCCGAATCAACTCGAAGCGGTGATGGTCGATAATGGCGTCGATATTGCGCCGCGTGCCGGTGAAATAATTGTCGGCGCAGATCACGCTCGCGCCCTGTGCCAGGAGCCGCTCGCACAGATGCGAACCCAGGAAGCCCGCCCCTCCGGTCACCAATACGCGGTTTTCAAGATGCATGTGGCAAAATCCGAGATGAGATCACTGCGCACTCTCGTCGAGCACGATTAGTCCCGTCTACGGAATTTACCGCAGGTATATAAGAAAGCGAGATCAGCTGGCGGTTAAGGTGAATCGCGGTGTCGCTAAAGGAACGTGAACATAACCACTAGTGCAAATGCCGCTGCCGCAATGGACTCATCAGCGAAGTCGATTGGCGCCGGTTCTCGCGAATCCGCGAGACCAAAAGCCAGACTCCGAGCGACAACGAATATCCGAGCTGGAGACTGAGAGCGATGGTAACTGCGCGCAATCCAACGCTCTCGGCGGCATCGCCCCGCGCAAATCCAACACCGACCGCCATGGCGACCGCGATGGATATGACCGGGACGAGAATGAGCACTCTAAAGTTCAGTGCTAAAGCCATCCCACACAAAATGCATATGATTGCAAGGCTGATGATAGCCGGTGTGAACATTCCTTGCCCCAGAGTTTTCATCACATCGGAAGTTATTTTTATCGGGCAAAAGAAACTCCCCCGCCTCGACCGATGCGATCTCCCACGACCAATCGACAAGTAACGCGCTTCTTAACTGATTGTTCCCGAGCAAACTAAAATAACTGAATTCTCGATCCCCGTGACGAAAACCGGTTCGCCCGACCCCCTTAGCGGCGCCCCTCGCGTCGCTTCGACCGAAAGATAGCAACTATAATGTCACTTCTGGGGAAAAATGAAGGCCAAAGATCGCATCGTGTTGCTTGGCAGCTATGCTCGTCCTCCGGACGCGGTCACGGGTGGCTGATCGGAGGCGTTTCTACCGCACTGCAGCAGATATGTTCGCTGCGATACGTTCGAACGAGACATTCTCTTGTCAGATTAGATTCTACAAAAGCGACACTTGTTTGCCCGGTTCGCGCAAAACGAGATAACGCAGCGTCAATGACCAAATCGAGGTGGGTGCGCAGTGATCAAGCAGTTCCGAACAAGTCTCGCACGGGGTTCCGCTATACCCGACAGTTCTGATGCGGAAGATAGGTTCGAAATACGGGCGCTGACTACGAACGTCGGTAATCGTCCTCGATGCGAACGATGTCGTCTTCGCCGAGATAGCTGCCTGTCTGGAGCGGCGCACTTGCAGCAGGCCACTCAGACCGGTCATGTATTTCTGAACTGAACCGCGGCGATGTCCGAGACACGCAGACGATTTGCTGGCGCTGCGCCCCGGCGATGAAGCGCGCGAGGAATTCCTCGATTGACCCAGGGCAGTGGGAAGCGGCGTCGGGCGGTCACCGCCCTGTGCTATCACTAGGCCTTGTTTTCTAAGGCCTGCTCGATCCGCTCTAGGCGAGAATTCAATCTCTGAAGGCTTGATACAAGTACCCGAAGGACTTGGGGCAGGCCGATACTCGTGGACTCCACCACACCCACTGCCAACTTGCATCTGGAGCATTGCACGAAACTGAAATTTGTCCCGCCGACATCAACCTCCTCGACCTCGAATGTGCTCTGGTTGCAGTGTGAGCAGTACGACATCCGTCTCTCCTTTACGGAATGGAGGTATCCATGTTTGCGCGAGGCAAAAGGGCGCTCGATGAGATGAAGTCCTGAAGATCTGGCCCGTCGGCGAGGTTGTTGGCAACGTCAAAAATACGGGGCCGCCACTAGCGGCACCGCGGGCTATGGAAAACAGACCTTAGAACTACCCCGGATGCCAAGGTACCGGAAGTCGTGCCTGCGGGCAGGGTGGCTCACGCAGTGAGGTAGGGCAGCTGATTCCGCGCGGTAATGCGTGGCCCTATCTCCGAACCAATGCGACGGTGGACGACAGAACCAAAGCTTCAGGCGGAAGCGCTTGAAGTACTTAAAATATAATGCCCGCAATCAGGTGGTCGGCGCGCTCAGTCAGCCGGCAAGCGCCCACACTCCAAGCCGAAACAGCCCGTAGCCCAGCAATGCCGCCCAAGTGGTCGTAAGCGTAAAACTAAAAACGACCGTGCCGATCAGCGAAACGTAATGTAATGCCGATGATGCCTCACGCATGACACTCTCCCAGGTTGACGCCACAGGGGGGCGCTTTCCTGTCCGGCGATGTGACGGCCATCACTCGCTGTCGGATTGATTGCACCAAAGAGGTGCGTCTTTGAACCGCTTGGTGAGCCAGGCGACCAATTTTGGAGATTGCCGGGGAACGGAGGTCACCATGAGCAAATCGACGCTGAAAATGCCAGCCAGTTTTGGTGAAGCCTTCAGGCAGGCTTTTGCTGCCGGTTCCGGGGTTCCCGCTCCCGATCTGAGGGATCTTAGCGATCGGGGCCTGGAGGACATTGGGCTAATCCGCCGCAGGTCTGATTTCGAGGCCGCCAAGCCATTCTGGCTGGCCTGATCAACGCGGCACCCGCCTCAAGAAGGTTTCCTGGTACCTTCGCCGGCAATCTGATCGCGCACGATGTCGATGTAGCCAATTGTTCGTCCGTTGTTCGGTAGCGTCATGGCTTCTGCCGATAATTTCTCAAGCCGCGCGATCACCTCGCCCTGATGCAGATGCCCCTTTTCAATCAGCATTTCGAAAAGTGCCGTGATTAGCATTGTTTCGGCCGCCTCGATCTGAAGCTTGGTCGCTTCCCAGGGTCTTTCGTAAGACATCGCACTCCCTCCACAACGGGCGGTTTTGACAAGCGCCCCAGGCGCTAGGCGCGCGCACCTCGGTACGACGGGGCGCCCAGCAAGTCAGGGACGAGGCCAGCACCCTGCCGCGTTCAGTATAACTAAAAGTCGAATGCCAAATAATCAGAAAGCTGCCCCCTGCCAATGTCCCAATCGGACATATGGGCGGCAAGCACGGTACTCTGGTGCTGGGTAAGCCAGTGCCAGCAGGGATCTTACGCCGCGAGACAATGCGCTGCTGATGCCTCGCCTAGGGGCCGTTTCGGTGGGAAATGTCGTCGTACAATGTCGTCGTACTCCGTGTGACTCCGAAGAAATAATCCGGCGGGACCCAGTCTGCGTATCGGCTTTTGCATTTTTGATGCGGGCCGACCGCGACTCAGATAGGGTTTATTGTATGACGGTTTTCCTGCTTCCGTGGTGAGGGGGCCTAGCCCTGGCGGAAATGCCGGGGCTATTTTTTGTTAGCGCGCAGGGCAACGTGCGCAAGCCCGCCCGGGGACCGTTAAGCTAATGTTTAATTTCGGGCTCTAGATTGGCGTGTCGTTCTTTCGACGGCGGCGCCCTCGAGCGCCGCTCGTCCGGGCTGGACGCCATGTCCGATCTACGACCTTATAATCTCGAATTTACGGATGGTTCTGCTCCCCGCCGCCTCACTATCGTGGCTGCAGACATTGAGTACGCCTGTATAAGGGCGCGGTCCCTTGTTAGGGACATCCTTGCGCATCAAGTCTTCGGTCCTATCGACCCGAGACGTTGGCGCGCGATCGTTCTCTCAGACGAAGAGGGACGGAGAGAATTCCCGTTTTCGACCGAATAGTGTGAGTGTCTCCGGGCAAAAACTGGGTCGCCGCCACGACGTCGGCCGTATCGGCGCGAGCTCGCCGCGCCGTGCCCCAGTTATTTTGTCGCGTGAAGCTTTCAGCAGATAGCCAAGCAGCGCCCGCACGTCGGCGAGCGGCAGTGAGGCCCCGGTTGCGTCACCATCCAGGGCCTCCCGCCATGTGCCAGTACGCAAAACATTCCCCCGGCGAATCGAATCGTAACGCTGTGCCGTTACCTCGCAGTTAAAAGTCCGATTTTCAGAGGTGCCGCCGCCTTCATTATTACGACGTGGTCTAGCTTCTTGTCAGCGGCCCCGCGCGTGTCGCACCCGGCAGCCCCCGCGCGGGGCAACTTCCGGCGTGATCTGAACCGCCGGGAGGCGATCCAGACGCTTGGCTGACAATCGCTGCTCTCGCGTCTCCACGCCGTGCCGATCGATCGTTACTGAAAGGTGGCGCGGTATGCGCGTGCCTTCTCAGTTCGGTTGAACCAGGCAGGAACCGCCGACCGTACGCAGATCGGAGCATAGCCGCTCGGCGTCGTTGCGGGTCGCTGCACCGACGCGCACGCGATACCACGAGCTATTTGTTCCGACCGGCGAACGAATGATCAGCGGTGTGTGCGAGCCCAACACGCCGCGATAGGTTTTCTGCATCTGATAGAACGAGGCAAGCACGACAACTTGCGACGGGCCGCCGACTAGCTGAACGCCCCATGGTGGCTGCTTTTCGCTCGCCACAGCAGGCGTTGCAGGCGGCCTCGGCTGTATAGCGATGGTGCCGTGATGCTCGGCAAAGAGCTTGACGATCTCGGTACAGGGGATGGCTGTGGGAAGCTCTGGACTTCCTGGGGTGGCAGCGGAATTGATTATTGGCGTTGACCACTCGGAAGCTTGGTGTCCGGTTACGATGCGAACGTAAGCGAGCGTCTCAGATGGTAGGCCGCGCCTTCGCGCGAGCCAATCGGAAACGCGTTTTGGCCCGGCATTATAGGCGGCTGCGGCGAGGCCGAGATTGCCGAATTGCTGACGCAGGCTCTGCAGCAGCGCGGCAGATTTGTTGATCGCGTCGGCCGTGTCGAAGGGGTCGCTTAAGCCGACCCATTCGGCCGTTTTCGGCATGAATTGCGCAATTCCCTGCGCACCGGCGCGACTTATCGCATGCGTGTCGAAGCGACTTTCCTGCCAGATCAATCGCGTCAGGAATTCAAGCGGCAGATCATTTGTCGATGCGGCAGTCTCGATGCTACGGCAGATCAGATCGTTGGCGCTTTCTGGAGGGCTGACGGGCTTCACGGATAAAGTGCCAGATGAGGCCGCCGGCGCATCGGTAGAAGGGGCAGGGGAGGATGCGCTCACGCCATTCGGAACGTTCGTGACCTGCCCCGGCATGACCAGGGCATCGGCTTGGGCGTTGGCGAAGGTCAGCCCAAGAATGAAAGCAGAAGCGAGCAGATGGCGCATGCGGGTCGCTTGGGACTTGATTTTCTGATCGCCGAGAATGACGAAGCGCGCCAGCAAAAATACGGCAAAATCGTAAATTTCCCTAACCGCAGCGTATAAAAAAGGCCCCGACCTATGGGTACGGGGCTCTTTAGTAGTGCCGAGGCTCAGACAGAAAAATCTCGGCATCGCGCGTTGTACAGCATGGTCATTATTAGAAAATTACGAAAGTCCGTGACGGCCTGAATGGAGTCGCTCTACTTTCCCGAAAAAGATTGGCTAATGGCGTTAAGCCGCTCGCTGGTGCCCGCAGGAACCGGTAGCCCTGAACCGTTGACCATCTGGCTGCATGCCCGATGATCTAGTGCAATCGAGCCGACAATATTATCGAATTTAAAGCGTTCACATTCGCCACCTGGACGCTCGATGAGGATGCTGCCTATTTTTGTATTGGCGAACCTGTCGGACGGCTCGCTGGCCGCTTCGAATCTGAAACCAGCAACAAATACCGCCAGAGAAGCTAGGCCGGTAAGTGCGATTGAGAAAGCGAACACGATCAGCCATTGGCGCGATGACAGGTCATCTCGAGTATTTCTTCTTGCTGCCCGCGCGATCATGATATTCTTTCTGAGTTCAAGTCGCGTCATAAGGACAGCGGCTCATGAAGCACTCTTGCCATTAGTGTTTGGTAGGGGAGGGCGCATGGCTTGCATTGGGCATGCCTTCGCGCGTTCGATAGAAGCTTAGAATGTGTTGTGCCGTTTTTGGCTCTATCCGCTCAAAGCCTAGGCGGCACTGAGCGATCTCGTTGTAGGGAATGAGCCCGTGCTCCGCGCGCATTTCCAAAATCATCTTGACTGTTGACCAAGAGATGCCGTGGGCTTTTGTAAGCAAGAGCAGAGCCTCGGATCGTCGTTGTTGCATTGCGTTCTCGGCAAACACGACGGGCATCTGACAGATCCTTGCAAGGGCGAGCGTAAGATCGATCAACGTCCCCGACTGTGCAACTTTGCGCAGGTTGAGATCTTTAACGTTGTCGATCTTGTGAGGTTCTCCCTCGTTGACCGTCGGTAAGACCGGATTCTCCAGTAGCTTCCTTTCGATGCGCTCGGCCGCCTCGGCTACGGTTTCTTCAATGAGCCCGGATAGGCCGGGATGTGAGGCCCTTAGCTTCGTGCGAACGATTTCGCTGGCGCGCTCGATGAGTTGCCGAAATACGTGCGGTGGAATGTCTTGCCGTTCGCCGACGCAAATGGTGAGTGCCTCGTCGGTCTCCGAACGACTTGCAAGACGGGAAAAGCCAGCAACAGAAATTTTAGCGCCGGCGTTTTGAGCTGTGCTCAAGAGAACCTGCTGATCGCCACGTTCGATCAATATGTCGGTCACGGGTTCTCCCAGCGAGCGTCGACGTGAAATTGCGAGCATATGATTCTGTCCTTTGAGCTTCGCGCTTTCGATCAGCGCCGCTTCGGTCAGTCGTTCCGATTGACTGAGGACTGGTCCCGCAACTTCGATTTCGTCGTCAAAGGCGAGCTTATGAATTGTGCGAGGCGGCGCATGAGGGATCGGCGCTAGCCGCATCGACAAGAGGGCCCTCGCTCGGGTCTCGATTTCGACTGTCAGGCGGAGGATGAGGTCGTCAAAGAGCGCAATTTCGTCCTCCGAGAGTCGTGACCCTTCGAGAACAAACAGGTCCGTCACATAGCTAAGTATTTCGGCGCGCTTGGCCGAAGGGCCAATTTTTGCGATATTCATGAGCTCGCCGACAAGGTTCTGATCAGCGCTCATGGTGGACCCCACAAATCTCGTTTCCGGGGGCCCGGCGATCCGGAAGTGAAAGGCGCAAGACGACTGAGTCGATGCGCCGCGAGTTCGCTTAGACCTAAGTCAGACCCCGTCCCGTCTAATATTCATCCCCGCATCACGTTAATATTCAGTTCCATAAACACCTTTTGGTAACCCCCATTGCCTGGGGCTTATGCCTCGGCCGCGTGGCTGCTGGTCGACCCTATTTCAGACCGATGTAGGCAGTCTGCGCATCTGCCGGTGGATCGAAAACGGCTTTGCGCGAGGGAAGATAACGGGCATCACACCGCTGCAGGCCACGGGTTGGCAAGACTGCTGGGTGACATGCCTCACGTGCTCGCTGTCGGCTAAGTGGGGCTCCACGTCCGGCGAGTGTGCGCATCTTGAATCGCGAGCTCGAGATTCTCCGGTCTTTCGTCGATGATTTTCGCCTGCTCGGCACTAGGCAATTCCGCGAACTCTCTCAAACCCAGTCCGTCGATCGCACCCTCAACAGTGAGTCGACGTTTTGTGGCGCTTGGGACCAGCATGGCTTTGACATCTGCACGTGATACGGGACGTAAAGCAGCCTCGCGGAGCACTTCGACGCGAATTTCTTCCGGGACGCTCGGTCTGGCGATAAGATAAAATGCACTCACTTCGATCCGCAAATCGGCAACAGTTTCCGGTTTGCCCTCGACGAGCTTGTACGCATTGATGAAATTACGAGCCGTCCGCTCGCTTAAGTCAAACTCGCGCTTCAGCCAGGGCAACCAATGGCCATGACCAACGAGAGGTTTGCACTCGCAAAGCCTTCGTCCGATTTCGACAACGTCGGCGATCACTCGACGTTGCAGCCTGCGTATCACCGCAGCGTGCTCGGCAAGGATCGACGTATCTTGCAAAGGAGTAGCGCCTTCGAGACCGGAAGAATCAGCCTGATCGGGCATATCGGACCTCCTGGCGCACACCCCGCGCGTGGACTACCTCGCTTTGACGCCTTGTTCCGCGGCGCGGGTCTGCTGAGGCATCGCTCGGTTGATACTTCAGCGTCGATTATCTTAAGTCCTAGAGCGGAATGATTCGTCAAATACCGCTCTAGGACTTTGTTCTAGCTTGAGGCCTTATTGCCCTTCAAGCTTACGCAGCGTCTTTCTCAACTGCGATTGCGCGCGCCTCTCGTAGCGATCGATCGCTTCGAGATTGGGCACGGTCGCCGCTGTCGCCCTGGCTATGCGCTCTTCAGCCGTGACGGATTGATCTCCATCATCAGTCATCTTTTCAATCTGACGGTTGATGATGTTGACGCGGGTCCTTTGGACACGCGCAACTTCGCATTGTTCCTTGGCAACTGAGCGCATCGTCTCGCGCACCTCACCGAGAGAACACTTTGGCTCGGGTAGAACCTGAAGCATCGAGCAGCGCTAGGGCATCGGATACTGAGCGGGGGCTTGACGCGGTTCGGGCTAGGACCGGCAGTGGCGCCCCGGATTTTGCCTCGACAACGCCCTCGCCCGTTGCGGAGCGGGATGTTGTTACAGGCTCAAGTAGGTCCGTCGATGAGGGCCGTTCGAGCGTCGTGACGGTCCCGACAGCGTCTGCCGAGCTTCCATTTTGGTCGACCGACTCTGTTTTTGGCGCGGCAACGGTCGGGGGCGCGCTTCGTGGATCTTCATCCATCAGCTCTGGCATTGGGATCTCGGCTAGGCGATATTCTTTGGTCATGGCTCTTCCTCTTCGTACAAGGGCCGCGGGATCGCGAACCTATAAGGGGGTGGTCCATCACCTCTCGAACACTTCCCAGGGGGGCACTTTTCGTGTTCTCTATTTGTTCTAATAACAAGGTTTGTGTAGTGGTTTTGGCAAAACGAACCCAAGTCGAATTTGCGAGTAGAATTAGGGGTCTAACAGCAACGTGCCGCTCGATCGACAGGCAAGGACCGCCCGCCCGCTGCCGCTTGGATGCTGCGTATCAGCGTAAGTCTCAAATTTTTTTAGCGCTGCCGACGAAAATATGAGGGCGTCGTTAGCCAGCCCACGGCGGCGCGGGTAGGGAAAGAGTGGGCTTGGCAAATCGAGGCCAAGCCTATTTCACGTGCAAGGTTCAAGGGACGTCGCGCGCGGCAAGGAGCTCAAAGCGCGCACAAGACGTGCGACCGCAGGCTCGGCAAACCCCAAGGGCCGTTTGGCAGAACGAAGCCAAATCGAATTGCGTTGGAGAAATCAGGAGATACGCGGGCTCGCTATGCGCTGAGAGCCAGCGCTATTTGCCCCAGCCGAAGTGATAGTTCAGGCCGGCGCGCACAACGTCCTCGTGCATCGAGACGTTGTCGGTCGGCGCGATGCCGCAATTGGCTCCGCAATTCATGCGGCCCAGATCGACATGCAGATATTCAGCCTTCGCCGTCCAATTGCCGGGCAGCGCGAATTCCAGTCCGCCGCCGACGGTCCAGCCGGCATTGGTGGTGCTGTCGCCGGCAAAGCCCGGGGTCGAGGCGCGGATATCGCCGACGGCCAAGCCGCCCGTGACGTAGGGCATGACGCCGCCAAAGGCGTAACCGGCGCGGCCGCGCACGGTGGAGAGCCAAGTATTGCCGGTGGTGCAGCCGTTCGGGCACAGCGAGGTGGTGGACGTGCCTTTCAGGCCCGACCAATCGATATCGCCTTCGAGGCCGAGCACCGCATTGCCGTACTGCCAGTTATAGCCGGCGGTGCCGCCAACCTGGCCGCCCGAAAGGTTAACGCCGGTGGCGTTGGCGTTCCAGGAGGAGTGGCCCCAGCCACCGCCGCCGTTCACGCCGAGATAGAATCCGGTCCAGTTGTAAGCCGGGCTCACCTGCATCGGCGGCGGCGCCTTATAGATCGGAGCAACCGACAGGTCGGCCGCTGACGCGGATTGCGCGGCAATCAGTGCTCCAAACGCAAAGCATCCGGTGACAATTTTCTTCATCGTTGCGGTCCCCAGCCTCCACATGCATCGGCACCTTAAAGGCCGCCGTTTGCAGGTAGGACAGTGCACAGAATTTCGTTACCCCCGGCTTACCGGTATGGTTAAAGCCGCTCGAGTTGTCGCCTCTGGTTGCTAGTGTATTGACCAGAAAGGCAAAATTGAGCCAACCGCAGGGCCTGACCTGGGCGTCACCAGGGCGGGCGAACCGCGGTCAAACGGGAACCTATTTGCCCCGCTGATAGGGTTAATGCCGCAGCCGCGCCCGAGTTCCGCGGCTACAGGAGGATGAGTGTCCTGGGTCGTCTTTGCCTTCTCCGGTCCGGTGCTGTGGGCGATTTCCGTCCATCTCGACAAGTACCTGGTCGAGCGGTTCTTCAAGGAAAGCAACGTCGCGGTGATGCTGCTGTTCACCGCTTTTGTCGGGGTTCTGCTGTTGCCGTTCATCTGGCTCTACGAGCCGTCGGTCACCGCGCCCGGCCTCGGCAGCATCGCGCTCATTATTCTTGCCGGCATTCTCTACATGGTGGCGATGCTGCTCTATCTGCAGGCGCTGCAAACCGAGGAGGCCTCTGTCGTCGCGCCCTATTTCCAGGCCGGTCCGCTGTTCGGCTATGGGCTTGCTTATCTCGTGCTCGGCGAAACGCTGACCGGGCGGCAATTGGCCGGCGGCGTCCTGATCATCCTCGGTGCGCTGAGCGTCTCGGTCCGTTTCGCCTACGGCGCCCGCATGTTCAAGACCCGCCTGGCGGTCTTGATGCTGACCTGCGGCTTCGCCGGCGCGCTCGCAGGGCTGATTTTCAAGATTTTTGCGCTCGACGTCGAATTCTGGACGACGACGTTCTGGATGTATGCCGGCGAGGCGACCTTCGGCTGCGCCTTGCTCCTGGTTCCAACCTACCGCCGGCAACTTTTGGCCACGTTGCGGGTCAATACCGCTGCCCTGTTGTCGATCAACGGCTCCAACGAGCTGATCAACCTCGGCGGCGGCCTGGGCAATCGCTACGCGCTGATATTCGCGCCGCTCAGCATCGTCCAGGCCATCGGTTCGACAACGACGTTGTTCGTGTTTGCCTTCGGCGTTGTCTCGAGCCTGCTATGGCCGGGGCTGGGCCGCGAAGATCTGTCGGGCCGCGAGCTCGTTAAAAAGGGCATCGCGGCCGTGCTTGTGGCTGTTGGCGTAGCGCTGGTGACGCATTGATATGGTTTTCATGATCGGGAAGAAAAGATGACTGAACAGATCGACGACAGTGTCGAAATCGTCGGCACGCACGAAGTCTATGGCGGCTGGAGCAAGCTATTGGTGGCCACCATCAGCATGCCGGATGGCCGCGTCCTCAAGCGCGAGATCGAGGACCACGGCGAAGCCGTCTGTGTGCTGCCGTATCATCCGCTCCGCAAGACGGCGGTGCTGGTGCGGCAATGGCGCGTCCCTGTGCTCTATGCTTCAAAGCGGCGACAGCACTTGCTGGAAGCGGTTGCCGGCGTCATCGAGGATGTCGATGCCGCGACTTGCGCGCACCGCGAGGTGATGGAAGAAGCGTTGTTGAAGCTCGATTCGCTTGAGCACGTCTTCACCGCCTGGACCATGCCCGGCCTGTCGACCGAACATATGCATTTCTTTCTCGCCACCTATTCGGGCGGGCCGCGGCCGGAAATGCGGGGCGGCGTCGACGAGGACGAAGACACCGTCGCCGTCGAATTCCCGCTTGCCGAACTGGCGCGCATGGCCGACGAGAACCGGCTGCCGGATTCCAAGACGCTCGTGCTGTTGCAGACATTGCGCCTCCGCCGGCCAGACCTATTTCTCTGATCGGCACAAGGCGTGCGTGCGGTGGCTGGGTGCCCGGAATTGGCCGCGATTGGCGGCAATCGTTAACCGGCGCGGGATTCGTCTCGGCTTTCGGGCGTGCTATAGTGGCTGCCGAAAAAATCACCGAATTTCAGTGCAGAAGTCACGTGCAGGAACGGGTCACGCGTAGATGAATTGGATCTCCAATGTGGTGCGGCCGAAGATTCGCAGCTTTTTGAAGCGCGAAACGCCGGAGAATTTGTGGATCAAATGTCCGGAATCCGGCCAGCTCGTCTTCTATAAGGACGTCGAGGCGAACCAGTTCGTCATTCCCGGCTCCAATTATCACATGCGCATGAGCTCGACGGCGCGGCTGAAGGCAATGTTCGACAATGCCACCTGGTTCGACATTGCGGTGCCGGAAGTGCCGGTCGACCCGCTGAAATTCCGCGACGAGCGCCGCTATATCGATCGTTTGAAGGACGCGCGCGCCAAGACCGGCCTCAACGACGCGGTGAAGCTCGGCTACGGCAAGCTCGACAGTCTCGCCATCGTCATCGGCGTGCAGGATTTCGATTTTATGGGCGGCTCGCTCGGCATGGCGGCGGGCGAGGCGGTGATCAAGGGCCTCGACACCGCAGCCGAGAAGGGCTGTCCCTTCGTGCTGTTCGCGGCATCGGGCGGCGCGCGCATGCAGGAAGGCATTCTGTCGCTGATGCAGATGCCGCGCACCACGATCGCAGTGCAGAACCTGCGCGCGGCGAAGAAGCCCTATATCGTCGTGCTCACCAATCCGACCACCGGCGGTGTCACGGCCTCCTACGCGATGCTCGGCGACGTGCAACTCGCCGAGCCCGGCGCCTTGATCGGCTTCGCCGGCCCGCGCGTCATCGAGCAGACCATCCGCGAGAAATTGCCGGACGGATTCCAGAAGGCTGAATATCTGCGCGACCACGGCATGGTCGACATGGTGGTGCACCGCCATGAGATGCGCGCGATCATCGCCAATCTCTGCCGGCTGTTGACCAAGGCGCCGGCCGCCGAAGCGCCGCGCATGCTGGCGGTGCCCGCAGCCGCGATCACGTGAGCGCGCAACCGGCCAGCGCGGCGCCGTTCGACGCTATGCTGGCGCGGCTCTTGGCGCTGCATCCCAAGCGGATCGACCTCGGGCTCGACCGCATGGAGCGCATTCTGGCTGCGCTCAATCATCCGGAGCGGCGTCTGCCTCCGGTCATTCATGTCGCCGGCACCAACGGCAAAGGATCCACCGTCGCCTTCATGCGCGCGATCCTCGAAGCCGCGGGCAAACGCGTTCACGCTTACACCTCGCCCAATCTCGTGCGCATCAATGAGAGATTTCGTATCGGGCGGGAGGGCGGCGGCAAACTCGTCGACGACGACGAACTTTCCGACGCGCTTGCCGAATGCGAGGCCAAGAACGGCAGTGCGCCGATCACGGTATTCGAGATCGAGACAGCGGCCGGCTTCCTGCTGTTTGCGCGCCATCCGGCTGACGTGCTCTTGCTCGAAGTCGGGCTCGGCGGCCGGCTCGACGCGACCAACGTCGTCGAGCGTCCGGTCGCAAGCGTCATCACCAAACTGTCGCTCGACCACCGCGACTTTCTCGGCGACACGCTCGTCGACATCGCGGCGGAGAAAGCCGGCATTCTCAAACGCGATGTTCCGGCCGTTACCGTGAACCAGATGCGCGAGGCGCTCGCCGTCATCGAGCGGCAGGCGGCGCGCATGCATGCGCCGCTGTCGATTGCGGGCGAGGACTGGACCGCGACCGAAGAACGCGGCCGGCTCGTCTATCAGGACAATATGGGCCTGCTCGATCTGCCGGCGCCGAAGCTTTACGGACGGCACCAATACGAGAACGCCGGCGCCGCCATCGCGGCATTGCGGGTGAGCGGCCTGAAACTTCCCGCGGCTGCTTTCGAGGCCGGCATGACGCGGGTCGAGTGGCCCGCGCGCATGCAGCGCCTCGGACACGGCAAGCTTGCGGAACTCGCGCCGCCGGACAGCGAGCTGTGGCTCGACGGCGGCCACAATGCCGACGGCGGCCAAGCCATTGCAGCGGCGCTTGCCGATCTCGAAGAGCGCGTGCCGCGCCCGCTCGTGCTCATCGTCGGCATGCTATCAACCAAGGACAGCGCAGGTTTCCTCAAGAACTTTGCCGGCCTGGCGCGTAAAGTGATCGCGGTGCCGATCCACCAGGACAAGACGGTGCCGGCACCAGAGCTCGCCGAAATCGCGGCGTCTGTTGGCATTCCGTCGCTGGCGCGCGACACGCTCGAAAGCGCAATCAAGGGCGCGGGCAAGCTCGATCTCGAGCCCGCGCCGCGCATCCTGATCACTGGCTCGCTTTATCTCGCCGGCGAAGTTCTGGCTGCCAACGGCACACCGCCGGAATAGAGCATGATCCCGAAAAGTGGGAACTAATCATTCCAGCTTGATATCCGCCTCGCGAATGATTTTGGCCCACTTGTCGCGCTCGGTTCTTATGTAGGCGGCGAATTCGTCCGGCGGCCCAGCCATCGATTCGAACATCTGCGGATCGAGGAAGCGCGCGCGGAATGCGGGATCGTTGAAAATCCGGATGACTTCGCTGTCGACCTTCATGAGCACGTCGTGCGGCAGGCCGGCCGGGCCGAACAGGCCGAACCATGCGGTGGCCTGAAAGCCAGGCAGTCCGCTTTCATCGACGGTTGGGATGTTGGGAAGTTGCGGCATGCGTTTGGGGCCGGCGATGCCGAGCATTTTCAGCTGACCGGCTTGGTATGCTGGCACGCCGGATGCGACGCTGACCGTCATTACATTGATCTGGCCGCCGATCAGATCGTTCAAGGCTGGCGTCGCACCGCGATAATGCACCGGGATGATCTTGACGCCCGCCATGTTGTTGAACAGTTCCATGTTCATGTGCAAGGCCGAGCCGACGCCGGCGGTCCCGTAGGTCAACTGTCCCGGCTTCTGCTTGGCGAGCGCGATCAGCTCAGCGGCATTCGCGACCGGCAGCCCGCGGTCGGCGAGAAGCGCCTGATAGATCCGCACCAGCCCGGTGATCGGCTGAAAATCCTTGTCCGCGTCGTAGGGCAGCTTGTCCTTGGGATAGAGCGTCGGATTGACGGTGAAAGTGCCGGACTCCCCGACCAGCAGCGTGTAGCCGTCGGGCGCCGCCGTCGCGGCCGCTTGCGCGCCGATGATATGAGCGGCGCCGCCTTTATTCTCGACGATGACCGGTTGCCCCCAGGCCTTCGACAATTCCTGCGCCAGCGCGCGGCCGACAACGTCCGTCACGCCGCCGGGAACGGACGTGATGATCATCGTCACCTGACGGTTGGGATATGACGCCGTCTGCGCGGCGCACACGCCGCCCAAGAGCGGCAGCGCAATCAACGCGCCGAACAATCCAGTCATGCGCGACTTCATCTGAGCGATTTCCTTGGGACGTTTTTCTTCTGATTGGTTTTATGTTCGGTCAGTTCGGCTCGATGCCGGCAGCTTGCACCGCTTTTTGCGCTTCGTCGACCTGGGTGCGGAAGAATTCCGCAACCTGCGCCGGGGTACGGTCGTCCGGGATGTAACCTGATTTCTGCACCACGTTGACGACGGCCGGCACCGTCAACGCATGCCGCACGGCGGCGTTGAGCTTGTCGACGAGGGCAGGCGGCGTCTTTGCCGGCGCGAAGAAGATGCCCCAGCCTTTGACCGGCGGATAATCCGGCACGGTATCCTTCATCAGCGGCACGTCGGGCAATTCCGGAAACGGCCTCGATCCCGTGAACGCGAGCGCGCGCAACTGGCCGCTTTTGACAAGGCCTATGACCGAAGGCGGCGTCACGAACATGACGTTGATATCGCCGCCAAGAAGCGCGGCCGAGACCTCGGATGCGCCTTTGAACGGCACGTGCTCCATGTGCAGCCCGGTCGCCTTGTTGAACAAAGCGGCGGCGAGATGCAGCCCATTGCCGATGCCGGGTGAGCCGTAGAACACCGGGTTCTTCTTGGCGTAGTCGATGAATTCCTTGACGTTGTGCGCGGGCGAGGACGGATTGACCAGCATCAAGAGCCCATCGAGCACGCCGACGGTCGCGATCGGGGCCAGATCCTTGAAGACGTTATAGGGCAGGCTTTTGTAGATGAACGGCGTCGGCGCGATGGAGTCGCTGGTGTAAAGCAGCGTGTAGCCGTCGGGCGCCGCTTGCGCGACCACCGCGGTTGCAATGGTGCCGTTGGCGCCCGGCCGATTTTCAACAATGAAATTCTGTCCGAGATCGGCGCCGAGCTGCGCCGCAACGGCGCGCGCCAGCACGTCGGGCCCGCTGCCGGCGGCAAAGCCGACGAGAATATGCACCGGACGATCCGGGTAGGTTTGCGCTTGTGCCGCCGTTGCAAAAGCAATGCAGGCTGCAACACAGATAAAAGCGCGTGAAAGCCACGCGCCGAGCGGACGATCGATGGTCATGATGGATTTCACTTTGCGAGATTACAGTCTTGAGTCCACAGGCTGGGTCTACAGTCTGACGTCGCCGAGATTGATGCTGGCGCCAAGGCTCGCTTCCACCACTTTGGAACGGCCGCCGGCATAGATCTGCACGGTATAAGCGCCGGAATCTTCGTCGAGTCCGTCGAATTTGAAGTCGCCGTAATTGTCGGTCGTCGTCACCGCGACGGAAGCGCCATCCTTGACCAATTGCACGCTCGCGCCCTCGACGCAATCGATCGCGCCGTCTTTCTCTTCTGACACCGAGCCGCCGATGAAGCACTTCGAATAGCGCCACAGATTGCGATAATAGACCCGCGGTTTGCTATTGAGCTCGGGCTTCATGACTTCGAGGCTCTGCTTGCTTGCGATCTCGGCCATTTCGGCGTCCTCGACCTTGATCGCGCGCATCGCGCCGGTCGGGCAGGACTGCTGGCCGCGGGTCTGCTGCCAGCCTTGATCGATCAGGTGGGCGTCGAAGGTCCAGGCCTGCGGCAGCTGCAATTCCTCGTTCCACCAGATGTGGCCGTAGGGGCAGGCGTCGACGAGTTGCTTTTGGCCCTTCGCCCGTTTTGGATCAATCAGCACGATGCCATCGCCACGCTTCCTGATCGCGCCTTTCGGCGCGGCCTTTATGCAAGGGGCGTCGTCGCAGTGGTTGCACATGGTTGGAACATAGGCGATGTCGATCATCGGCACCTGCCCGCGCTCCTTTTGCAGGATGTTGATCCACTTGTGGCCGTGCTTGGGCATCGGCGCCGAATAGCCCCGCCACTCATTGCCGATATATTCGTCCATGGCGGCGAGCGTGCACAGATTGCAGTTCGTGCACTCGGCCACGTCGATGATCAGGTTCCATTTTTTCATTTGGCCGGCACCAGTTGCGCTTCGTTGGGCGTACGCTTGACGTTGGTATCTCGCGGCGCGTCTTTTGCCATGGCGGCAAACGCCGCCGACATGTGTTCGATACCGCGATCCCATAGCGCAATCTGGACCAGCGAGTTCGCGCCGGCGAGCGAATGGGTGCTCTTGGTCTGCGTGCGCTCGGGCGTGAGCAGATTGAGGCAGCCGCCGCGGTCGACCGATTTTCCGGGCTCGCCCATCGGATCGTAGACCGCCGAGGATTCGTAGCCATGCGCGACGCCGCGGGGCAGGCGCTGCGTCGGCAGCGCCGCGCAGATCACCGCGCCGCGGTCGTTGAACACTTTGACGAGGTCATGCTTGTTGATGCCGCGTTCCTTGGCATCGTCGGCATTCATGCGCACGATCCAATAATAATAGCCGTCCACATTGACGCGGTGGTCTTCGATGTTGAGCAGGAACGAATCCTTGCCGTCGCCCTGGGTATGGAACGAATATTTCGAATGCGGCGTAAGCAATTGCAGCGGATAGCGTGTGAACAAGTCGCCGGAATGCGGGCCCTCCCATGAGGGTTCGTATTTCACGATCGGCGGCCGTTCCGGATCGTTGAATCGCTTCAACGAATTGCACTCGAATTCGAGCTTGCCAGACTGAGTCTGCAAGCCGCGCAGATATTCTTCCGTGTAGTCGGACGGCAGCGGTTGCGCCTCCGGCACGTCCTTTTTGCGGTTCTCGAAGAACCAGCGGAACGACACCGGCGCACGCAGCCTCTCTTTCTCGGCTGGCACGACGAAATAGCCGCGTTTCAAGAATCTCTTCCAAGAGATCTGCTGCGGTAAGTCGGAGGCGAGAAAAGCGCGCTTGACCCAGTCGATCTCATTGCAGCCTTCGGAGAAATAATTGGCAAGCCCGAGCGGCTTGCACAATTCGTTGAAGATCCAGAAGTCGGACTTCGATTCACCGAGCGGCTTGATGGCCGGCGCCTGGAACACGATGACGCGGTGATTGAGCTGCTGCTGGCCGTGGTGGCCATAGCCGCCCAGCCCCGCCCATTCACTGATATCGGTGCGCTCGAAATTGGTGCAGGCCGGCAGGATGACGTCGGCGAATTTCGCCTCGCCCTCGAACCAGATCGACTGGTTGACCACGAATTCGAGATTCGGCGATTGATACATCCGTACCCAGCGGTTGGTATTGTTCATGGTCGAGAGGATCGAGCCGCCGTATTTGTAAAGCATGTGCACCGGCGAATGGCCGGCCGCCGGATAGGTGAATTTCGGAAACTGGTGCTCGATCGATTTGCCGACCCACGGATAGCCTTCGGCCTTGCCGTCGAGGATCGCTTCCGGCACGAAGATGCGCGGGATGCGTTGGGCGTTCGAGTTCATGGTCGGCAATTGCGGCATGCGCTGGTAGAGTTCGACCGGCATCGAGGTGTTTTCGAGGTCGCCCGACATGCCGCCATCGGCATAGCCGGGAAAATAAAAGTTGAAATCGATCGGCGTGCCCCATTGTAGATTGCCCATATTGATGCCGGGCTTGCCGAGGCCTTGCATGGCGACAAGGCACACCATCACCCGTGCCCAGGGAATGCCGGTCTGGTTGCGGCAGGCGCCGCCGTGGCCGTTGCCCCAGCCGCCGGGCGCGAGGTAGACGCGCTTCTTGCCCCATTCGCGCGCCAGCGCACGCACGTCTTTCGCAGCGACGCCGGTTTCCTTCTCCTGCCATTCCGGCGTTTTCGGAATGCCGTCGTCTTCGCCGAGCAGATACGCCTTCCACTTATCGAAACCGACGGTATGGGTCTCGACATATTGCTTGTCGTAAAGGCCTTCCTGGATCCAGACGTAAGCGATGGCCATTGCCATCGCGACTGAGGTGGTTGGCTTCGGCGCGAACCATTTGCCGGGCAGGAATTGTGCGGAAGCGTTGTAATAGGGATCGACGTGGACGACCTTGATGCCGAGCTTGGGATCTTTCAGCCACTGCCGCCGCGTCGTGCCTTCCTGCGCGCCGTAAGAGCCTGACGTCGATTCAGGATCGGCCGCCCAGAACACGATCATGTCGCAGTTCTGCAGACAGTCCTCGACGGTGCCGTAAGTTTCCGATTGGCCGACGCGCAGCGTATGGCCCCAATGGTGCACCGCGCCCCAGTACCAGCCCTCCCAGGAATCTGGATTGTGATGGATCCGGGTCATGCCGACCGCATTGGCGAAACGGAACAGTGCCGAGAGGTAGTAGCCGATATTGCCCCAGGTGTGATGCGAGCCGTGCGAGAAGGTGATCGCTCCCGGGCCATATTCGCGCTTCTGCCGCTTGATCTCGTCGGTGACGATCTTGATCGCCTCGTCCCAGGAAATGCGCACATAACCGGACTTGCCGCGGTTCTGGGGATTGCGCGCGCCGTTCGGATCGAAGTCGACGCGCTTCATCGGATGGAGCAGGCGGTCGGGCGAATAGACGATCGACTTTGCGTTCTGGCCGTGCGGGGCCAAGGTCGTCTTGCGCGGCGGCGTCAGTTTTAGTCCCTTGGCCGCGATGGTCCATGACGCGCCGTCGTCGTCGGCGAGATCGATCGGCGTCATGCGCAGGATCTTGCCGTCTTTCACATCGACAAAGACCGGCCCGCCATTGGTCATGTTGCAATAGCGCCGCACCCCGCGGCGCAGCCTCTTGCCATATGTGAGTCCGGCCGACTGGCTCAGCATCAAGGTTTGCGCGAACCAGTTGGTGAGATGCTCGGAGCCTTCGACGGTGAGCGTGAAATCTTTTTGTGCGTTGATCTGCTGCAGCCAGTCGATCGGCGGCGTCAGCAGCGACGCGCCGGTCTTCGCGTTCTTGAACATCAGTTTGATGTCCGGCTTGGCGTGGAAGCCCGCACGCGAAGAAACCTGGCCGTCCTTGAATTCGATCCAGCGTCCGATCGCTTCGTCGCGCGTCATGATCTGGGCGACGAAATCGTGCTCCTTGACGCGTGCCTTGAAATCCGGATGCCGCCGCGCCGCATATTTCAGGAGCTGCGCCGCGCCGAACAAAACGACCGGCAATTTGAGCGTGGCAAGCGACATGAGGCTTCCTCCACTTCCCTTAGGCAAAGCGTCGCGGGGCATATCCCCTTTTTATGCGGCGACCCGGGAATGGTAGATTTTGCAACAATTTCCAAGACTTTGAAACCAGCCTTTGAAACCAGCCTTGGAAACCAGGCTGCGGAAATAGCGGGACTGCGCTAGGCGCACCGCTTATGGCGCTTGGCGTGGCACGATATTTTGCATGTCGCTGCGGTTGCCGCCGAGGAATAGCCGCATATTGTCGACAATGAGCGGCATCACGAAATCCTCGTATTCGACGACATAACCGCCGACATGCGGGGTAACGAACACGTTCGGCAATTGCCAGAACGGGCTCTCCGGCGGCAGCGGTTCGGCTTGGAACACGTCGAAGCCGGCACCGGCGATGCGGCGCTCGCGCAGCGCCGCGGCGAGCGCGTCTTCGTCCACGGTCTGCCCGCGGCCGGCGCTAATGTAATAGGCCGAGGGCTTCATCGCGCCGAACACTTTGGCGTCGAACAGTCCGATCGTGTCGGCGCTCGCCGGCAGCACATTGATCAGATAGTCGGCTTTAGCTGCCGCTTCGGGCAATTGCGCCGACGACATGACCTCGTCGAATCCGGCAATCTTGCGCGGCGTGCGGGTGACGCCGATCGTGCGCATGCCGAAGGCTTTGAGCAATTCTCCGATCGCTTCGCCGACGATGCCGGTGCCGACGATCACCGCAGTCTTGCCGTGCAGCGTGCTCCATAGCCGGCGCTGCCAGATGCGGTGCTGATAGTCTTCGACCTGGCGCGTGGCGTCGCGGCTCACCGCCATCATCAGATAGACCACCTGTTCGCGCATCGGCGGCCCGTGAATGCCGCGTCCGCTGGTGATCAGCACATCCGGCTTGAGCGACGGGCAGCGCAGGAAGTGGTCGACGCCGGTTGCGAGCGACTGGATCCATTTCAGCTTCGGTGCCCCGGCCAGCATCTCGTCGCGCACTTCGATGCCGAACATGATCATGACGTCGACGTCGGACAGGTCTCCGGTCACCGCAGCCGCGTTATTGAACAGGGCGAACTGCAGTGCCGGAAATTCCGCCTGCAGCCGATCGCGATATATCTCGGCGTGGACGTCGACGATAAGGGTTTTGGTGCTCATGAAGCGAAGGCAGGTGAGGTGGGATCAGATTTTCGCAAGGCCGAAACACTTCACGGCATTGTTGACGGCAATGTCCGCGCGCACCTTATCCGTGAGCGGCGCGTGATCGAGAAATTCGCCCGCTTCCTCGGCCGCTTCGAACGGATAATCCGCAGCGAACATCACGTGCTGATGGCCGAGAGCCGAGATCGAACAGTTCAGCGGCTCAGCCGAGCACATGCCGGATGTCGTCACCAGGATGTTCTCCTTGATATAGGCCGACGGCAGCTTGGCGAGTTTGACACTGTAAAGTTTGGCGCGGCTGTCGAAGCGCCACAGCAGATAGGGCAGCGTCTCGCCGAGATGGCCGAGCACGACCTTGGCGCGGGGAAAGCGGTCGAACAGGCCACCGAAGACGAGCCGCAGCGCGTGCGAGCCGGTCTCAAAGCCCCATTCCCAGGTGGCCCGGCGCAACCCGTTATAGCCGTCGAGCACGGGGGCGGGCGTCACCGGATCGGTCGGGTGGATATAGATCGGCGCGCCGAGCGCTTCGGCGCGCTCCCAGAACGGATGCAGCGAGGGGTGATCGAGATATTGGCCGTTGGTATGGCCGTTGATCATCGCGCCGCAGAATTTCAGCTCGTGCATGCAGCGCTCGAGCTCGTCGGCCGCGGCTTTTGCGTCTTGCATCGCCAGATGTGCAAAGCCCGAATAGCGGTCCGAGCGTTTGGCGACTTCCTTGGCGAGAAAATCATTGGCGGCTTTGGCGTTGCGAATCGCAGTCGCAGTATCGCGCTCGATCTGCACGCCAGGCCCCGCCAAGCTGAGCACGGAGCGCGCGATCCCGGCCCCGTCCATCGATGCTAGACGCGCTTCGCCGAAATCGGTCAGCGCTGCGAGCAATTTGGCAGCATGTTTGGGATCGACGTGACCGACGGTGGAGCGCCAATAGTCTTCAAAGCCGGGCGGGAGAAAGTGCTCTTCAAGCGCGATCTTGTGCACCGTGTGACCTCCCGATCGTGCGGCGCCGGTTCTTTCCGCCGGCGCAATGCTCTGTACCGTATCGCGGTGATCCTGTATCAAAGCACGAACCGGGCAGCAAGATTGCGCAGACCAAGCTCTGCTCCGGGAGCAGGGCGGCAGGTGGAAGCATCGTCAGGGCATCATATGCGGACAGCGGGCACGCGCGCTTCAAGCGACAAAAGCGGCGATAAGAGTCAGGTCCAGGTGATAGCGCGCGCCGCCGCCATCCTGCGTGTCCTTGAAGATGAAGCGGACGGCTTGAGCCTCGGCCAGATCGCGCAACGCGTCGATCTGGCGCGTTCGACGGTGCAGCGCATTGTCGGCGCGCTGGCGGCGGAGAAATTTGTGATCGCGGCGTCGCCGAACGGCCGGGTGCGGCTCGGTCCGACGATCCTGCGACTCGCCGCATCGGCGCGCACCGATTTCGTCGCCGCAGCGCGGCCGTTTCTGGCGCAGCTTTCGAGCGAGCTTAAGGAGACCGCCGATCTCGCCGTGGTCAAGAACGATCATCTCGTCTTCGTCGATCAGGTGATCGGCTCGCAGCGGCTGCGCACCGTCTCGGGGGTCGGCGAGACCTTTCCGCTCTATTGCACGGCGAACGGCAAAGCCTATCTCGCCGAGCTTGACGATGCCGCCGTCGCGCGCCTGATCGGCACCGCTTATCCGCGCCGCACGTCGCACACGCTGACGCGGCTCGATC
Organism: uncultured Alphaproteobacteria bacterium; assembly: GCA_963746715.1. Lineage (GTDB taxonomy): Bacteria > Pseudomonadota > Alphaproteobacteria > Rhizobiales > Xanthobacteraceae > BOG-931. The sequence goes on from CAVVCW010000032.1 coordinate 115,925, forward strand.
ATTTGCTGCGGGATCTGAAGTCGGTGCGCAAGACCGGCGTCGCCATCGATCGCGAGGAACACACCGACGGCATCTGCGCCGCCGGCATCCTGACGCGCGATCCGCTCGGCAATAGTCTGGCGATCTCGGTGCCGGTGCCGGCGCAACGCTTCTACAACCACCAGAAAACGATCATCGATCGATTGCGCGCGACCAAGGAGGCGCTGGAGCGGCATCTGTTGGCGGCCGCCGCGTAACGCCGGGGCGGCTTGTCCGGTCAACCATAATTCGATACAAGTGTACCGAATAGCAGTACAGGCTGCGACCGCTGCGCGGGCGCGGACGAAACCGGGAGGAAGAGATCGTGACGCAAAAAATCCGCGGAGTGACGTTCGAGGAAGACCTCAACAACGCGATGGGACTTGAGTTCTATAACCTGTCGCATCGCTTCGGATACCAGTCGCCGAACTGGCCTTATTTCGAAGACGTCAAGATCGAGCGCATCCATTACATGGCCAAATCGGGCGTGCTGTCGCAGCGCATCACGACCTCGATGCACAATACCACCCATATCGACGCACCGGCCCATGTGGTGCAGGGCACGCCGTTCATCGACGAAGTGCCGCTGCCGCATTTCTTCGGCTCCGGCATCGTGATCTCGATCCCGAAGAAAAAATGGGAACAGATCACTTATGACGATCTGGAAAAGGCCGCCGGCAAGGTCGTGCGGCCGCGCGACGTCGTCATCGTCAATACCGGCTGGCACAAGCTCTACGAAGACAGCGAGGATTATTTCTGCCGCTCGCCGGGTTTCGTGCCGTCGGCCGGCAAATGGTTCGTCGAGAAGCAGGTCAAGGTCGTCGGCCACGACACCCAGGCCAACGATCATCCGCTCGCCACCGCGATCGGCCCGCAGCGCAACGGTCCCCTCCATCCGCATCTCGCCGCGGAATACAAGGAATGGTCGGGCGGTCGCGATTGGAAAGACGATTTCCCGGAATGGGAGCCGGTGCACCGCATCCTGTTCAATAACGGCATTCTCGGCATCGAGAATGTCGGTGGTGATATCGACAAGGTCACCGGCAAGCGCTGCACCTTCGCGTTCTTCCCGTGGAACTGGGATCGCGGCGACGGCTGCATCATCCGCCTGGTCGCGATTGCCGACCCGAAAGGCACCTATCGCATCGAGAAAGGGGAGACCTTCGCATGATCGTGCGCAAATTCTCCGAGGCGAAGCCGTACGACGCGCCAAACCACCGCGACTATAAGTCGTTCCGCGTATTTGGCGCCGAGATGGGCGTTTCGCAGACGCTGGTGTTCGGGATCTCGCATTTCCTGCCGGGTGGCGGCGCTGGCCCCGACGCTTCGCCGCCGGAGAAGATCTATTACGTGCTGGCCGGCGAGCTCACGGTAATTGTCGGCGGCAAGGAGTCGGTGATCAAGGCGGGCGACAGCTGCTATATCGGTCCGAACGAAAGCCGCGAGATCGCCAATCGCGGCCATGATGTTTGCACCATCGCCGTCGCGGTCGCGCCGGTGAAATGACACCATAGGCGTCATGGCCGGGCTTGACCCGGCCATCCACGTCTTTTCATGCGTGAAGACGTGGGTGCCCGGCACAAGGCCGGGCATGACGGGTCAACACATCAATATGTGAGATGCGTCCATGTCCGAAGATTTTCTGAAAAACCCGCTGTCGCTGTTCGACGTGCGCGGCAAGAGCGCCGTCATCACCGGCGCGACCGGCGCATTCGGCGCCATCGCCGCGAAAACGCTGGCCGCCGCCGGTGCCAATGTCGTCGTCGCCGCCAACAATGCGGAAGGGCTCAAGAAACTCGCCGCCGAGTGCGTTAAGCTTGGCGGCAAGGCTGAAGTCGTCGCCAAACGTCCGAGCTCGGAAGACAATTGCGATGCGATCGTTGCGGCTGCTGTCGAAAAGTTCGGCGGCCTCGACATTCTGGTCGTGGCCTCGGGCCAGAACAAAGTGGCCAAGATCGTCGATCAGAAAGCCGAGGACTTCCTCGACGTGATGGACGCCAATGTCACGCAGTCCTGGCTGATGGCGCGCGCCGCGGCGCGGCAGATGATCAAGCAGGGGCGCGGCGGCAAGATCATCCTGATGTCCTCGGCGCGGGGCCTGCTTGGCCATCCGGCCGGCTACACCGCCTACTGCGCTTCGAAATCCGCGGTCGACGGCATCACCAAGGCGCTCGGCTGCGAACTCGGCGCGACCGGTATCACCGTCAATGCGCTCGGCCCGACGGTTTTCCGCTCGCCGCTGACCGAATGGATGTTCGCCGATGACGAGCGCGGCAAAACCGTTCGCGCTGGATTTCTCACCCGGGTGCCGAAGGGCCGCCTCGGTGAGCCGGAAGATCTCGCTGGGCCGCTATTGTTCCTCGCCTCCAAAGCGTCGGACTTCTACACCGGCCATATTCTTTACGCCGACGGCGGCTACACGGCGGGCTGACCATGGCGGTGGATGTAGCGAAAGCGCGCATCGCGGTCGTCGGCGCCGGCCTGATGGGCCACGGCATCGCGCAAGTCTTCGCGCTTGCCGGACATGAAGTGACGATCACCGACACGTTTGCCAAGAACCTCGAAACGATAAAGTCGCGCATCTTGGCAAACCTGAAAGATCTCGGCGACGATCTTTCAGCGGTCGATCGCGTGACGCCGCAGGCCGACCTTGCCGCGGCCGTGCGTGACGCCGATTACGTCGTCGAGGCGGTTCTGGAGGATCTGCCGCTCAAACAAAAACTGTTTGCCGAGATCGAGCGCCATGTGCGTGCTGATACGATTCTTGCCAGCAACACCTCGGTCATTCCGATTACCGCGATCATGCAGGGCTTGAGCAGGCGAGAGCGCGGGGTCGGCACGCATTGGTGGAACCCGCCGTTCCTGGTGCCTCTCGTGGAAGTGATCGAGACGCAGTGGACGTCGCCGCAGACGATCGCCTGGACTATGGAACTGCATCAGCGTGCCGGCAAAAAACCGGCGCACGTGAAAAAGGATGTGCCGGGCTTCATCGGCAACCGGCTGCAGCACGCGCTATGGCGTGAGGCAATCTCGCTGGTCGAGAACGGCATCTGCGATGCCGAGACCGTGGATGCCGTCATCAAGGCTTCGTTCGGCCGCCGTATCGCGGTGCTCGGTCCGCTCGAAAATGCCGACCTCGTCGGCACCGATCTGACGCTCGCCATTCACGAGACCGTGCTGCCGGCGATCGACAGCCGGCCTGGGCCGTCGCCCTATCTGAAAAAGCTTGTCGCCGACGGCAAGCTCGGCTTCAAATCAGGCGAGGGTTTTCGCAAGTGGAGCGCCGAAGAGCAGGCGGCCTTGCGGGCCAAGGTCGTGGCGCATCTCAAAGCATCCCGCGACAAGTGATTGCCTTCTCTCCAAGAGAAGGAAAAGAAACGAGCCGGATCCAGGGAGGGTTCAAATGACCAACGACAAGGTGCGGTCTGCCGTCAAATTGTCCGCCATTGATCGCCGCAGCGTCGTTGCCGGCGGTCTCGGCGCGATCGTCGCGCCATCGGTGCTGCGCGTTATCCCCGCCAATGCGCAATCCAAGGGCGTCAAGCTCGGCCTCGTCAGCCCGCATACCGGCCCGCTCGCCGGCTTTGGTGAGGCGGACGGTTTCATTCTCGACCAGGTGAAGGGCATTCTGGCCAAGGGCCTGCCGATCGGCGGCAAGACCTATCAGGTTGAGATCGTCGCCAAGGACAGCCAGTCGAGCGGCACCCGCGCCGCCGAGGTCGCGTCCGAACTGATCCTGCACGACAAGGTCGACCTCCTGCTCGCGCAAGGCACGCCCGACACCACCAATCCGGTTGCCGATCAGGCCGAAGTCAACGAAGTGCCCTGCGTCACCACCAATTGTCCGTGGCAGCCTTATTTCTTCGGCAGGAACGGCGATCCGAAAAAGGGCTTCACCTGGACCTATCATTTCTTCTGGGGCCTGGAAGATGTCATCGCTGCGTTCCTGGCGCTCTGGGACGGCGCGCCCGTCAACAAAACGGTCGGCGGTCTATTTCCCAATGACGCCGACGGTAATGCCTGGGGCGATCCGAAGCTCGGCCTGCCGCCGGCGCTGGCGCAAGCCGGCTATAAGCTGATCGATCCCGGTCGCTACCAAGTCATGAACAACGACTTCACCTCGCAGATCTCGCAGTTCAAGGCGGCGGGCTGCGAGACCGTCACCGGCAATATGATCCCGCCGGATTTCTCGACCTTCTGGTCACAGGCGGCGCAGCAGGGCTTTCATCCCAAGATCGTGACTATCGGCAAGGCGTTGTTGTTTCCCTCGGTGGTCAATTCGCTCGGTCCGCGCGGTAACGGGCTGACCAGCGAAATCTGGTGGACACCGAACCATCCGTTCAAATCCGGGCTGACGGGCGAAAGTGCACGCTCGCTCACCGACGCTTATGTCCAAGCGACCAAACGGCCGTGGTCGCAGCCGATCGGCTACCAGCACGCTCTGTTCGAAGTGGCGATCGACGTGCTCAAGCGATCAAAGAGCATCGATCCGAAGGCGATCCTCGACGCGATCGTGGCCACCAATTACAACTCGATTGTCGGCCCAGTGCGCTGGACCGGCCAGCCGGTCAAGAATGTGAGCAAAACACCGCTGGTCGCAGGCCAATGGCAGCGCAACGGCGGCGAATTCGATCTGGTGATCACCGCCAATAAGCCGGCGCCGGAAATTCCGGTCGGCGGCAAGCTGCAATTGCTGTCTTGAGTCCGGTAGCTATCTTGAGTCACTGTCCGGTGGCGCGAGATTTCACACTGTCCCACCATGGACAGACACCGGACATGACTTGGTAGTTGCCGTCGAGCACCTGGACCGGACGGCGAAAGCCGTCCTCGGCGTTTTTCAGCCGCAGCCCGCGGGCCTTGGCGTTGTCATCCGGCGACAGCCAGGACCGGTCATGGCCCCACATGCTCGGGCCTTCCTTGCGCTCAGAGGCCTGCCAATTACCGACATCGATCGAGCGCGCGCCCCAACCATATTCGACCATGAACTCGGACGGTGTCCAGCTATAGAACGAGGTGATGAAATCGCTGGTGTGGCGGCCGAGCGTCACCGCCACGCGATCCTTTTCACCGAGCGCGAGATCGTAGCCCTGGCCAACATCGTCGAAGCTGAACACCTCCATCATGATGTGATGCACGGCATTCTTGCCGGTCTGGATGAAGGCGAGGCTGTGATGGCGCGGGTTTAGATGCAGGAAGCGGGCGACGAAGGGATGCGAATAGTAATCCGTCAGCCGGAAGCCGAGCGTGTCGCGGTAGAACGCCATCAGGCGGTCGATGGTCTGCGGCGTATCGGCATTGAGCACGGCATGGCCGAGCCCGAGCGGCCCGGTGCGGAAGCCTGAAATGGCGCGGCCGGGCTTGAACGGCTCCGCCGCCGTCTCGGCGCCGTGAAAGATTTCGAGCCGGTTGCCGACCGGGTCGTCGAGCACGATCAGATCGATAACGTGGCGTTCGTCGGCGAGTGCGCGCGTGCCGCGTGCGACCTTGATTTCGTTCTGCTCAAGCCGCGCGGCGATCGCATCGAGTGCCGCGGCGTCCGCGGCCTCCCAGCCGAAAAAGCCGATGCCCGAACCGCCGTCGGCCTCGATCAGAAGTCGCTGCTTGCGGTCGTCCATGCGGAAGGCCAGCGTCGCGCGCGATTTGTCGACCCGCTGCAGGCCGAGCAGCCCCGTGCCGTAGCTTGCCCAATCGTCCAGGTCCTTGGCGCGGACGCCGATATAGCCGAGCGCCTGCGGGGCACAGCTTATGGAAGCCGAACCGGCCTTTTGCCCCGTCATGTTTTGCTCCGATTTCATACGGCGTGCCCAAGGTTCGTAGAGGGCTCATAGAGGGTTCATAATTTTACCCGGTCACGGTGACGAGCGGAATGTCCGCGCCACCCTCTCAAGTCCGGTTGGGTCAGGCGAAGTACGGGAATCGCGTTCGCAACGGGATCGCCGCTCTTGCCTGCCGTAAACACGACGCATAGCATACGGTCCGAGGGGCACGTTTCAACGATCTGGATATTCTCCCAGTCCGGGCCTGGGCGATCCGGTATCGCGCTTTTGCTCGAGACCCTGTTCGTGAATTTAGGCCCGTTTTTCTCCGCCAGGCTGCCCGCCGACGCCGCCGACCGCGAACCGGTGATCTGGTTCGAGGTCGAGGATTTTCTGCGCTATTTCGATCATTTCCGTAACCCGACCGGTCTGCAGCGCGTGCCGTTCGAGATCTACGTCGAGGCGATGCGGCTTTACGGGCGCACCGGACGCGTGCGGTTCTGCCGGCTGAGCATCTACAGCAAGCAATTGCACGCCATCAGCTTTGACGCGATCACGTCGGCCTATTTGAAGCCGCCCGGAGCACGGGCTCCGTGGCGAACGATCTGGGCGCCGGCGAAGCTGCTGTCGAGTTTCCCCAGCATGGTGCCGGTGATCATTCGCAATCCGCAGTTCTTCATGTCGATCTTCAAGACCGCGCTTTGCGATCTCGTCGGCATGGGTGCGCGGCGGCATCGTTTTGAGCAGTTCGTGCGCCCCGGCGACATCATCGTCTCGCTTGGCGCCGGCTGGGGTGTGCCGCATTACGTCAAGCACATCGCAGAAGCGAAACGGCGCTACGGCATAAAATTCTCGACGCTGATTCACGATCTCATTCCGCTCGAATATGAATCGCTCGTCGAAGAGCGCCATGTCGTGCAATTCCGCGATTGGCTGCAGGAGGCGCTGCCGGTCGCCGATGTGGTGCTCACCACGTCGAAACATTCACGCCGCGCGCTGATCAAGCTCGCCGCTGACGCCGGGTGGCCGCTGCCGCGGGTCGAAGTGGTGGAGCCCGGCTCGGGTTTGAACAATCAGGTGCTGTCGGGCGACCAGGGCGTGATCAATTTTCCCAAGCCGTATGTGCTGTTCGTGTCCACGATCGAGATCCGCAAGAACCATCGCCTCCTGGTCAGGATCTGGCGCCGCCTCTTGGATCGCCACGGTCCGGATGCGGTGCCGAGCCTGATCTTCGCGGGCCAGATCGGCTGGCTGGTCGACGATCTGTTGGCCGACCTCATGGCGAGCGACTATCTCGGCGGCAAAATCGTGCTGATGCCCGGACTGTCCGACGTTGAATTGCGTCAGGCTTACCGCTCGTCTCTGTTCACCGTCTTTCCGAGCCTGTGCGAGGGCTGGGGCTTGCCGATCGCGGAAAGCCTGATGCACGGCAAATTCTGCGTGGCGTCGAACCGCACCTCGATCCCCGAGGTGGGCGGCGATCTGGTCGATTATTTCGACCCGGCCAACGAGGACGATGTGCTGGCCAAGATCGAGCGGTTGTTGCTCGATCCCGGGTATCTGAAGGCGCGAGAGGCGCGGTTACAGGCCGAATACCGGCCGCGAACCTGGACCGACTGCGTCAATGCCCTTGTCGGCTATCTCGAGCAGACGCTGACGGCCGATGCCCACGCTTCGGCCGAGCCTTTGAAGCAATAGCTGGCAAGTCAAGTAATGAAGCGCTTTGTCGGTTCGCCGCAAAGCCGACGACCCAAGCCGAACCGCACATGCGACGGCGTTGCAAACGGCGTTGTGCCGAACAGGTCTCGCTTAGACCGTGTGTCGCCGCGTTAGAGCTTGCGCTGCAGATGCGGCGTCGAGCCGTAGCCGTAATCGAAATCCTCGTCGGCTTCGAGTTCGGCCTGGTTGAACAGCCGTTCCCAGCTCTGCAGCATCTGACGTTGCTCTTTGGATTGCGCGCGAAGCGCCCAACGCCGGCACCGGTCAGCCCACTCGCCGATCTCTTCCGCAGCGGACTTGAACATGGCGGATGCCTCTCAAGTCGTCGATGGCAAGGTGAATGCGGGACCCAGTAAATGCCTTCCACGCACCAGCGTTGCCCGTGCGGCACGCGCGTCGAGCGCCGTTTGAAAGAGAGCCGGCAATTCCTTCGGCCGCCGCAGCACCGAGCGGAGCATGGCGCCGATATTGGTGGTGCCGTTCGGCCGCATCGCCGCAACCGCGGAGGCCGGCAACGCGCGCTTGGCGGGATCGGTGATGACGCGGATCGCCGCGACCGGAAGCTGATGCGCGAAGCCAACCGCGGCGACGATATGGGATTCCATATCGACGGCGATGGCTCCGGTTTTCATGTAGAGTTCGCGCTTCTCGTCGGGATGAGCGATCGGCACCGGCACGCCGAGCAACACGCCAGGAATGGCGTCAGGAATGGTCTGCAAGAGCTTCTGCGACCATTCCGCGCTGATCGGCATCCGCTTTTCGCCGGAGATAACCGCCGACCCGACCACGCAAGTTCCCGGACGCAATTGCGGCGCCAGACCCCCGGCGACGCCGAAACTGATGATGCCCGGACAACCTTGAACGCGCTTACGGGCGTCTGCGATCGCCGCCGTTAGTTTGGCAGCAAGGTTGCGCCCATCGCCACTGCAGATGACACGCACCCCCGGCCCCGCGGCAATACGTGCTTCAAATGCTAGTCCGACGACGATTATCACGTGGCCCCCACCTGAACTTCAATCACACCGCGATCGATCACGCCGTGATCAATCAACGCGGCGTGACAATTTCAAAAGGATCGCCTGCGGGAGCGGCCAAACGTGCCCGTCATCACGTCGGCCGATTCGCGGCTAAGCGAATTAGCCCTTAGTGACGACCGGCGGAGGCGCCTTGCCTTTGCCAACCTGTGCACAGCCAGCCATGCTGAGAAGTGCGAGAATAACCGCCGTTCCGAACGCGAGCTTTTTCATTTTTGCCCCCTTGCTGAGACGTTAGAAAACAAAGATAGAAGGGGCATCCAGGGTCCACTAGTGCAGAAAAGCCACACCTCACAGATGAATTGGTGCTGTTGCACCTCCGCGCCGGTCTGCCTTTGAGATAATTCCTATATGGCCCGGAAATGACGGCGGTCGGATGAGGATTTTTGCCCCTATTTTCGGGATCGCCGGCCTCGCGCTGTTGACCGGCCTGGTTGCTTATTTCGGCTTCGCATCTGTCATGCAGGCGGTCTTGAGCTCGGAATGGGGCTCGGCGCTCGTAGTGCTGGCGCGGGCGATTGCGCTGTGCGGCTGCGGCGTCGGCTGGTGGTTTTTGCTGACGCCGAAAGGGCCGCCTCCACGCATCTTCGTCGCGCTCCGATTTATTCGCGAAGCGATCAATGGGCTGCTGCCGTTTGCCGTCGTCGGCGGCGACGTTATCGGCGCGCGGCTCTTGTCCCATTTCGGCCCGGCGATGAGTTTGGCGATCGCGAGCGTGCTGATCGATATTTTCGTGCAGGTTGTGAGCCTTCTGATCTATGTCGCCGCGGGCGTCGGCATTGTGCTTGATGTGCCCGGGCCGCATCGACTCAGCACCGTGACCTTCGTGATGCTGGCGATCGCATTACCGGCTGTGGCGGGTTTCTTTCTGGCATTGAATTTCGGCGCTTTCGATCCGGTGGTGCGTTGGCTCGTCGCCGTCGGCGAGAAGCGGCGCTGGTCGATGTTCGCCCATGTGGTCGATCTCGGCGACCGGCTGCAGCAGATCTGGCGCAATCACCGCGGCCTCTCCGGCTCGTTTTTCGTGCATTTGGTTACGGTTTTCTTCGGCGCTGTCGAAGTTTGGATCGCGTTCTTCTTCATGGGCCATCCGGTGAGCGTGGGCGCTGCCATTGCAATCGAAAGCATCGGCCAGGGCGGCAAGGCAGTCGCCTTCATGCTGCCCGGCGGTATCGGTGTGCAGGACGGCACCATGATCGCGGCCGCCGCGATCTTCGGCGTTCCGGCCGAGGTCGCGCTCGCCATGGCGCTGATTAAACGCGTCCCGGATTTGGTGCTCGGCATCCCCTCATTGCTGCTGTGGCAAGCGCTCGAGGGGCGGCGGATGTTTGCCCGGAGAAAATCGGTCAGCGGCTAACGACGGCTCGCGTCACGGGGCGGGCTTAGTTCCGCCAATTGTTTTGCGTGTTTTGCGCCATTTGTGACGTGCAAGGCGCGCTGCAGCGCCATATAATAAATCGGGGCGTCCTGGGCCTGGGGGCCCATGCGGGGCGGGGGCATGGACGGGTTTTTCGCTGAATGCAGCTTTGCGGCGTCGCTGGCCTGTTACGCAGCGGCGGCGTTCGGCTGCGTCTATGCACTTGTCGCCGCCTATGCCGCACGCCGTTTTGCCGCGGCGGCGAATGGCGCGCCCGAGGCAAACACCCCCGCCGTCACCATCCTCAAGCCGCTGCACGGTGCCGAGCCAGAGTTGTTCGCCAATCTGAAGCGCTTTTGCCTGCAGGATTATCCGGGCCCGGTGCAAATCGTGTTCGGCGTCAGCGACCGCGCCGACCCGGCTATCGAAGTGGTGCGTGAAATCGTTGCGGCCTTCCCCGGACACGATCTGAGGCTCGTGATCAATTCGCGCCGCCACGGCAGCAACCGCAAGATTTCTAATCTCGTGAACATGGTGGCGGAAGCGAGCCACGACGTTTTGGTCATTTCCGACAGCGATATCGTCGTTGACTCGGCCTACCTGAAAAACGTGGTGGCAAGTTTGCAACAGCCGGGCGTTGGGCTGGTCACCTGCCTCTATCGCGGGGTCGCAGCACGAGGCATCTGGACCAAGCTTTCGGCCGCCGCCATCGACTATCACTTCCTGCCCAGCGTTCTGGTCGGGCTTCGGCTCAGGCTTGCCGCGCCCTGCTTCGGTTCGACCATCGCCATCCGCAAACAGACGCTCGCCGAGATCGGCGGATTGCAATCGGTCGCCGATCAGCTGGCTGACGATTATGCGCTTGGCGCCGCCGTGCGCCGTGCCGGGTTCAGCATCGCCATTCCCGCCTATATTGTTGGCCACCAATGCACGCAAAGCACAGCGCACGGGCTCCTGCGTCACGAGCTGCGCTGGGCGCGCACCATCCGCTCGGTGGACCCGGCGGGCTTTGCCGGAACTGTCATTACGCATGCTTGGCCGCTGGCCTTGCTCGGGCTTCTGCTGGGCGGTATGACCGCGCTCGCCGTGCTGGTGCCCATAGCTTTGGTCTGCCGCGCGGCGCTGCAGATGGAACTCGATCGCGCCTTCCATTTGCGTCGGGGTTTTTACTGGTGGGGACCGCTGCGCGACCTGCTGTCGTTTGCGGTTTTTGTCGCGAGCTTCTTCGGCCGGCGCGTCGAATGGCGCGGCCATCGCTACGGCGTCCAGGCCGACAACACGCTTGCTTATTACGGTGAGGTTGAAACGTGATGCGTGCATTGTTCCTTCAGGCGCCTTCGTTCGACGGCTTCGACGGCGGAGCCGGCGCGCGCTACCAGATGAAGCGCGAGGTGAAGTCGTTCTGGTTTCCGACCTGGCTGGCGCAGGCCGCCGCCATGGTGCCCGGTTCCAAGATCATCGACGCACCGCCGCACGATTTGACCTTCGCCGACATCGAAGACGATGTGAAGTCGCACGACTTCATTGTCATCCATACCTCGACCCCGAGCTTCAAGTCGGATGTGAAATCCGCCGCCATGATCCGCGAACTCAACCCGACCGCCAAAATCGGCTTCATCGGCGCCAAGGTCGCGGTCGAGCCGCAGCAAAGCCTCGAAGCGGCTCCGGCGATCGATTTCGTCTGCCGTAACGAATACGAATACACCGTCAAGGAGCTTGCCGAGGGCGCCGATTGGTCCACGATCAAGGGCCTGTCCTATCGCGGACCGGACGGCAAGATCGTCCACAATCCCGAGCGCGAAATCTTGATGGACATGGACAAGCTGCCGTCCGTGCTTCCGGTCTACAAACAGCTCAAGGTCGAGAAGTATTTCGGCGGCTATCTCAAGCATCCTTATATGAGCTGGTACACCGGCCGCGGCTGCAAATCGCGCTGCACCTTCTGTCTGTGGCCGCAGACCATCGGCGGGCACAAATACCGCGCTCAGTCGATCGAGCGCGTGGTCGAAGACGTCAAATACGTCGTGAAGGAATTTCCGCAGGTGAAGGAAGTCTTCTTCGACGACGACACGCTGACCGACGACCATCCGCGCGTCGAGGCGCTGGCCCGCGTGCTCGGCCCGCTCGGTGTCGCTTGGTCGTGCAATGCCAAGGCCAATGTACCGCGCAAGACGCTTGAAGTGATGAAGGAGAACGGTCTGCGGCTTCTTCTCGTCGGCTACGAATCCGGCAATCAGAAAATCCTGCACAACATCAAAAAGGGCCTCCTGGTCGACGTGGCGCGCCGCTTCGCCAAGGACTGCCACGAGCTTGGCATCATCGTGCACGGCACGTTCATTCTCGGCCTGCCGGGCGAGACGCGCGAGACAATTCAGGAGACGCTGCGGTTCGCCAAGGACGTCAATCCGCGCACGCTGCAGGTGTCATTGGCCGCGCCCTATCCGGGCACTTTCCTCTACAAGCAGGCCAAGGAGAACGGCTGGTTCGCCGCCGACACCGATCTGCTCACCGACGGCGGCACGCAGATTGCGCCGCTCGACTATGCGCATCTCGGCCATACCGAGATCTTCGATTCGGTGGAGGAGTTCTACAAGAAGTTCTACTTCCGTCCCTCCAAGATCGCCGAGATCCTCGGCGAGATGCTGACCAGCCGCGACATGCTGGTGCGACGCCTGCGCGAGGGTGTTGAGTTCTTCCACTTCCTGCGGGCGCGCAAAGAAACGGCGCACTAGCTTTTCAAGTAGCCGTTCTGCCGGAACCAGGCGATGGCGTCGGCGATCGCCTGGCCATAGGGACGCGCGTTATAGCCGAGTTCGCGCTCGGCCTTGGCCGAGGTGAAGAACATCAGATCCTTGGCGAGCTTTAAGCCGGTCGTGGTGACAAACGGCTCCTTGCCGGTGAAATAGGCGATCGCTTCGGCGCCATAGGCAATTGGAAAAATGAGGCGGCGCGGGATGCGCAGCTTCGGCGGTGCGCGGCCGATCTGGCGGGCGATCTCGGCGAGCATGTCGCCGAGCCGTACATCCTGGCCGCCGAGAATATAGCGTTCGCCGATGCGGCCCTTCCGCCAGGCAGCGATATGGCCTGTGGCGACGTCCTCGACATGGACAAGGTTGAGGCCGGTGTCGACAAATCCGGGCATGCGGCCCGACGCCGCTTCGACAATGATCCGTCCGGTCGGCGTCGGCCGCACGTCGCCCGGTCCGATCGGGGTCGAGGGATTGACGATGATGGCGGGCAATTTCCGTTCGGCGACCATCTGTTCAACCAGGCGTTCGGCGACGACCTTGCTGTATTTGTAAGCGCCGACCGCGGATTGCGGCTCGAGCCTCGATGTTTCGTCGCTTGGGGTGCCGTCCGGCTGCGCCTTCAGTGTCGCGACGCTCGACGTGTAGACGATGCGTTCGACGCTGGCGCGTATCGCCGCTTCCATCAACGCGCGGGTGCCCTCGACATTGGTGCGGATGATCTCGTTGTCGTCGCGCGCCCACAGCCGGTAGTCGGCGGCGACATGAAACAGCACGCGCACGTTCTGCATGGCGCGATCGAGCGACGACGCGTCGCGCAGATCGCCCTGCACGATTTCAAGTCTCGGATCGGCGAGGTTGACGCGCGAACTGGTGGACCGCACCAAGACGCGCACCTGCTCTCCGGCCTGCGCCAATTGGCGAGCGACGGCTGAACCGACGAACCCGCTGGCGCCGGTGACCAGGATCATTTCCGCCCCCTTTTGCGTCTGCGGACGGTATAATCCGGCCCATGGCGATTGATATTCAAGGAAGTGACTTCGCACCGAGTGAATGAGGCTGGGAACATGATTGCATTTCGCCGATTAGCGACGGCCTCCGCCATTTGCGGCATGGTCTGTCTTGCCGCTGTAACCCCCATCAGTCATGCAGCCGCTCAGACCGGCACCGAGTCTGCAGTCGCGGCGCGGCCGGTTGAGGTCGATCTGTTTCGCGGCCTTGCCGACATTTTCTCCCGCGGTATGGACACGCTGACCGAGAAGCTCAATCGGCAGGGTTACAGCGCGCGGGTCTATAGCCATACCAACTGGCAATCTGTGGCGCAGGGCATCGCCGCACGATATGCGCGCGGCGACAAGGCCATTGTGGTCCTCATCGGCCATTCGCTCGGCGCCGACGCCACACTGCAAATCGCCCACGCGCTCGCCAGGTCGAATGTTCCCATTGAGCTGATCGTTACTTTCGACGGTACGCATCCGCATCAAGTGCCCGGCAATGTTCGCCACTTGGTGAATTTTTATCAGAACAATGGCTTTGGCAAAAAAATCAGCCCGGGTCCAGGTTTTGTCGGCGAGCTCGATAATGTCGACCTCACCGCCGATACCAGCCTATCGCATGTGACGATCGACAAATCGCACCGGCTGCACGGCCAAGTCATCGCCAAGATCGCCGATATCGTGAACAAGGATATTGCCGCGGCGCGGCATGCGAGCAAGCCGAAGAAGCCGCGAACGGCGAAGCCGAACGCCGCCAAAGCGCAAACGGGGAAACAATGAAACTGCCCAGCCGGATCGTCGATCTGTCGTCGCCGCTTGAAAACGAAACGGTCTACGATCCGCCGTTTATGCGGCCGCAGATCAAATATGTCAGCAATGCCGAGACCGCGCCGCTCTTGGCCGAATTATTTCCGGGCTTGCGCGTGGAAGATCTGCCCGATGGCGAAGGCTGGGCCATCGAGCAGATCGCGCTCACCACGCATAACGGCACGCATATGGACGCGCCGATTCATTTCCAGTCGAAGACCATCGACGGCAAACCGATGATGACCATCGATCAGGTGCCGCTCGACTGGTTCTTCCGCCCTGGCGTCAAGCTCGACTTCCGCAAAGTGCCCGACGGGCACGTCGTCACCGCCGCCGAGGTCGAGGCCGAATTGAAGCGTGTCGGCCACGAGCTCAAGCCGTTCGACATTGTTCTGGTCAATACGCGGGCCTCGAGCTGCATTGGCACCGACGAATATCTCACCGCTGGGTGCGGCATGGGCCGCGAAGCGACGCTTTATCTGACGTCGCGCGGCGTGCGCGTCACCGGTATCGATGCCTGGGGCTGGGACGCGCCCTTCGTCCACATCCGCGAGCGCTGGCTCAAGACGCACGATCCTTCCATTATCTGGGAAGGCCACAAGGCCGGGCGCGAGATTCCGTATTGCCACATGGAGAAATTGTGCAATCTGGAACAGATTCCCGATCACGGTTTCACGGTGGCCTGCTTTCCTTACAAGGTGAAGGCCGGCTCGGCCGGATGGACGCGGGCGGTGGCGCTATTTGATTAATTTTTCGAACGCCATTGAACGCAAGCCGCGCCAACCTAAATAGGGTGCGCCTTGGGCTAAGCCCAAGAAGGTTTTTGCCAAGGGCGGTCAAAAGGTGGGTCCCATGACCTTCTTATCGTTCGCACTCAATATTCTTTGGATCGTGTTCGGCGGTCTGTGGATGGCTGTCGGTTGGCTGATCGCCGCGGTGATCATGGCCATCACCATTATCGGTCTGCCTTGGGCGTGGTCCGCCTTCAACATCGCGTCCTATACGCTGTTTCCATTCGGCAGGAAGGCGGTGTCGCGCGCCGAATATTCCGGCCATGACATCGGCACCGGCCCGTTTGGCCTTTTGGGCAATATCATCTGGCTGGTGCTGGCCGGCTGGTGGCTGGCGCTCGCCCATCTGATCACGGCGGTAATGCTCGCCATCACTATCGTTGGCATTCCGTTCGCCTGGGCGCATTTGAAACTTGCCGGCATCGCGCTGTGGCCGATCGGCAAGGAAATCGTGCCGTCGGATGCCACGCCGGCACGGCTGCCGCGCGTTGGCGCTTAAGCTTTCCGTACCCAAATCTTATTGTCGTGAAACGCCGCCCCGCCGAACGGCGCGATGGAGTCGGCGCCGGTCAGCGTATTGATGCCGCGGCCGTCGACGAAAGCAGAATTAGGCCAGATCGATTCCGCGATCATGACGCCGCGGCGCACGCCGTCGAACAGTTTGGCGTGGAGGCGCACTTGGCCGCGCCGGTTGCCGAGCGTGACCGCGTCGCCGGTTTTGATGCCAAGGGGTGCCGCGTCATCAGGATGAATCATCACCTCCGGCCGCCGCTCGACGGAGAGCGATGTCGGCGTCTCGGTGAAACTCGTATTGAGGAAGCCGCGCGCCGGCGACGTGGCGAGCCGGAACGGATGCTCTGCGTCCGCCTCTTCGATGACCTGCCAATGATCCGGCAGCTCCGGTAGCGCGGCTTCGGTCACGTGCCGGTGCCAGCGCCGGAACGGCACATTGGGCCAGTCCGGCTTGAAGCGGAATTTGCCGTCGGGATAGGCGAAGCCATTGATGTAATGCGCCGTGGCAAAATCCGGCTGGCAGTCGATCCAGCGGTTAGCTTCAAGCTCCTCCAGCGTGCCCCAGCCGGATCTTTGCAGCGTGGCGTCGATCAATTGGCGCGGCGTCATGGCAAAGCCCGGATGCTCCGCGCCCAGTCTCTTGCCGAGGCCGCAGATCACCTCGTGATTGTTGCGGCATTCGCCGCGCGGCTCGATCAGCTTCGGCCCGAGCAGAATGTATTGGCTGCCGCCGGCGGTATAGATGTCGTCGTGCTCGACGAACATGGTCGCCGGCAAGACGACATCCGCCATTTTGGCCGTATCGGTCATGACCTGCTCGTGCACGCAGACGAACAGGTCGTCGCGGGCAAAGCCACGCTTGACGGTCTCCTGATCGGGCGCGACCGCAGCCGGATTGGTATTCTGGATCAGCATCGCGGTGACCGGCGGGCCGCCGAATAGCGACGCCGTGTCGCCGGTCAGAATCGGCCCGATGCGCGATTGATCGAGCATGCGGATCGACGCATCCTTGATGTCGCTGCCGTCGATCAGGCTGATGTCGAGGTGGAAGATGGCGCCGTTGTTGTGAAAGGCGCCGCCGCCTTCGTAGCGCCAGGCGCCGATCACGGCCGGGATGCAGCTTGCCGCGTGCATATTGACCGCGCCGTTGCGCGAGCGCGAGAATCCATAGCCGAGGCGGAAGAAGGCGCGCGGCCGCTCGCCGATCAGCCGGGCGAAGGCTTCGATCGTCTCGGCGGCACAGCCGGTAATCTTTGCCGCCCAGTCCGGACCGCGGCTTTGTACGTGCGCGGCGAGTTCATGCGGCGCATCGGTATAGTGATTGAGATAATCCCAATCGGCTTTGCTGTCGCGGAACAGGCAATGCATCACCGCGCAAGCGAGCGCACCGTCGGTGCCGGGGCGGATCAGCACCGGCAGATCGGCCTGCTTCATCGTCGCATTCATATAGACGTCGACCACCGCCAGCTTGGCTTGGCGCTCTTTGCGCGCCCGCGTCGCATGCGTCATCACATTGACTTGGGTGTTCGCGGCATTGGTGCCCCAGATCACGACCAGATCGGATTTCGCCATTTCGCGCGGATCGGCGCCGGCAAGCTTGCCGGTGCCCGCGATATATCCAGTCCAGGCCGGATTGACACAGATGGTCGAGAAGAAGCCGGAATATTTCTTGGTGTGGCGCAAGCGATGAATGCCGTCGCGCATCACGTAGCCCATGGTGCCGGCATAGAGGTAGGGCCAGACCGCCAGCGGACCGTGCGTCTGCTCGGCGCGAATGAAATTTTCGGCGACGAGATCGAGTGCGTCGTCCCAGGAAATTTGCTCGAAGCGGCCGCCGCCTTTCGGACCGACGCGGCGCAGCGGATGCAACAGGCGGTCGGGATGGTCGACACGCTCGGCATAGCGCGCGACCTTGGCGCAAATCACGCCGGCGGTATAGGCATTGTCGGCGGCGCCGCGGATGCGGCCGATGGTTTGGCCGTCAAAAACCTCGACCTCGAGCGCGCAAGTCGACGGGCAGTCGTGCGGGCAGGCGGACGCTGCAATGCGCGGGCGGACGATCTGGTTCATCGGCCTTTTTGTCGGATATCGATTCCAGCATCCTAGACGATATCCGCCGGTCGCGGTACCGCATCCAGGGAGCAAATTCCCGCAAAAAAAGGCCTAAAGCCTGGAGCGCAGCCGCCTGGCCGCCTCGACCATGACGCGCAGCTTCTCATGCGCCAGCGCCCGGCTGATGGTCATCAGTCCGCAATCGGGCGCCAGCCAGACCTGTTTGGGATCGATGTGATCGAGCGCCTCGCTGACGCGCCGCTCGATGGCTTCGACCGTGGGCGCGGGTGAATCGCCCGGATCGACGCAACCGAACATGACGATGCGGTTGCTGCACATTTTCAGGACGTGCGGATCGAAACTGCTGCGGCCGAATTCGACAGTGAAGCCGCCGATGCGCGTCTCCATCAGATGCGGCAGCAGATCCTTGTACTCATACTGGTGTTGCCGGTAGCCGCCGCCCGGATAGCCGTAGCAAAGATGGACGACGGTCGGGACGGTGATGCCGTCGAGGCAGCGGTCCAGCGCCTTGGCGCCATAGGCAACGACTTTGTCGTGGTAGCGCGTCATCGCCGGCTCATCGATTTGCAGCACGTCGCAGCCCGCGGCCTGCAAGTCGCGCAGCTCGCCGTTGATCGCTGCCGCGGCATCGAAGGCCAATTCCTCCTCGCTGGCGTAGAATTCGTTCGCCGCGCTGTCGGCGACAGTCATCGGTCCGGGCACCGCCATTTTCAGCGGGCGCCTGGTATGCGATCTGGCGACACGCAGATCGTCGACCGATGCCGCATCGTGCCGGACGATCTTGCCGGTGACGCGCGGCACCATGCGATTGGCGGTACGATTGCGATAGATCGTCTTGTTGACGAGATTTCTGGTGTCGATACCGCCCCATTGGCCGGCGATATGAAAGATAAAATGCGCCCGCCGCATCTCGCCGTCGGTCAGGATATCGAGGCCCAGCTCCTCCTGCTCGCGCAGCACAACGACAGTGGCGTCGTCCAAGGCCTCCTTGAGCGGCGCGCCGGTCATGCGGAAGGTCGCTTCGCTGCGCTGGGTCTCGGCAAGCCAACCTGGACGGGGAAAGCTGCCGACGCTGGTCGTGGCAAGAGCTTCGAACGAGGCTTGGATGGGCGTTACGCCGGACATGATCATTCCACTGCTTTGGTCTATTGTACTGTGCATCGAACGATAACATGGCGGCCATTACACAATAGACTGCGCGCGGCCGCGCCATGTAATCTGATCATCAGGCCGTATCAGTGGATCGCATCCGGGAGAGACACGATGAAAGCCGCCGTTCTTGGCGACAGCGGGGTCGAAGTTCGCGACCTGCCCAAGCCCGAGCCCAAGCCGAATGAAATTCTGATCCGGGTGCGGGCTTCGAGCCTCAACCGCGCGGATCTGCTGGTGGCATCCGGACACCAGCACGGTAGTGTCGGCGGCGTCGGAGCGCGGATCGGGCTTGAATGTTCCGGCGAGGTCGAGGCGGTCGGCAGCGAGGTGAAGGATATCAAGGCCGGCGACCGGGTCATGGCCTCGGCGCCGGGCGGCTTTGCCGAATATGTCGTCACCGATGCCGGGCGGGCGCACCGCATCCCCGGCAACAATATGAGCTACGAACAGGCTGCCTGTTTTCCTGTCGCGTTGCAGACCATGCACAATGCGGTCGCAACCGCAGGCCGGCTCAAGCGTGGCGAGACCATGCTGATGCAGGGCGCCAGCGCCGGCGTCGGCCTGATGGGCATGCAGATCGCCAAGATTCTCGGCGCGTCGCTGGTGCTCGGAACGTCGACAAATGCGGAACGCCGGGCGCGGCTTGCCGAATATGGCTGCGATGTCGCGATCGACACGACGGACTCGTCCTGGCCGGATCGCGTCAAGGCAGCCACCGATGGTAAGGGTGTCAACCTTATTGTCGATCTGGTCTCAGGCGGCGTCGCCAACGGCAATCTCGCGGCGGCGGCACTTCTGGGCCGCATCGTCAATGTCGGCCGGCTTGGCGGCATGAAGGGCGAATTCGATTTCGATCTGCATGCGCTCAAGCGCGTCGACTATATCGGGGTGACGTTCCGCACCCGCAGCACCGAGGAAGTCCGCGAGATCAATCGCTTGATGCGAGCAGATCTTTGGCCTGCGATCGAAGCGGGAAAATTGTCACTGCCGATCTATAAAACTTATAAGCTTGCCGCTATCGCCGAAGCGCTGTCGCTGATGCGGGCCAACCAGCATTTCGGCAAGATCGTCATCGCTGTGTCATGAAAAAGAAGCAGCCGAAGCAGCAGCCTGGGCGCAAGCGGAAGTCAGTAAAGAAAAAAGCTTCCACAACACGCACAGCTAAGCGTGAATACCAACTTGCTCTTGGCGAATCGGTCCGGCATAGATTTCATATGACTGATTCGGCCAAGGGTCCCGTGCCGATATTGGCTGCGGGCGGAATCGTGTTACGCGGCACATCAAGACCACGCATCGCCGTCGTGCGGATGCGACGGGAAAAGGCCTGGGTCCTGCCCAAGGGCAAGCTCATGTCGCGCGAGCATCCGCGCGACGCTGCCAAGCGGGAAGTCGTGGAAGAAACCGGGCACGAAGTCTCGGTCCATGAATTCCTCGGCTCGATGTCCTATGCCGTCGAAGGCAAGGTCAAGATCGTGCAGTTCTGGCTGATGCGCGCCATGGGGCCGCCGGTCCACGAACTGATGGACGACGTCAAAGCAGTGAAATGGCTGCCGCTGAAAGAAGCGGTGAGGACGCTGACGCGCCCGCACGAAAAGGTGTTTCTCACCCATGTCGGGCCGATCGCGCTCAGTCATGTGAAGAGGGTGCTGCACGAAAAGACGCGGCTCGCTTCGCGCAAAGGTCCGGTCCGACGCCGGCGCCGCGTGGCACCGGCCGCGCCGGTCGAACACGTGATTGCGATGGACTATGAAAAGGCGCGGCCCAGCACTTTCGTCAAGGCGCTGGGCACATGGATCGGCCGCGTCGCGCACGGCACCGCGCGCCGGGTGGGCTGAGTCCGCAAGGCGACCGCCTTTGCCTTCATCATCGCACTTGACGTCATCTTGCAGGATCCGGCCGAACGGCCGCATTAGTGCCGATTACGAAGCGCTTTTCAGGCGTTCGACGGCTTGGCGCACAGCCGGATCAAGCCCGGCGCCGCCATTGTCCAGATGCGCAAAGATCGCCGCGAGCATGCGCGGGTCCCAGAACTTCTTGATGTGTTCGGCGGTTCCGGTGACGGCGCTCTCCGGTCCCTGGCTGGCAAAGAATTTCCCGATCTGGTTCGCCATATAGACGAGCTTGTCGGACGTATGTGACGCGACCGACATATCACGCGACGCTTTCGGCGAGAGGGACGGCCATCGGCGCAGCGATCCGGTGCGGATGAGTGAAGACCTCAAAGCCGTCATCGCGGGCAATGGCGACAAGCGTAATGCCCGCGGTTTCTGCGGTGCGCACAGCGAGTGCGGTCGGCGCCGACACGGCGACAATCAGCGGGACGCCGAGCACCGCCGCCTTCTGCACCATTTCGACGGAGACCCGGCTCGTCAGCAGGATCATGCCGGTTGCGCAGGCCACGCGCTCGCGCGCAAGCGCGCCGCAAAGCTTGTCCAGCGCATTGTGCCGGCCGACATCTTCACGCAGGGCGGCAAGCCCGAGGTCGCTTCGCCAAAAGCCCGCGGCGTGGACAGCGCGGCTTTGCCGGTTCAACTCCTGCCGCGGCGCGAGCGTTTCAAGCGCCCGCATGATCTCAGCAGGATGGAACAATTGCGGCGCGCCGCCGCCGACATGCGGTACCGGCCGCAATGCTTCGGCGAGGCTCTCGATGCCGCACAGGCCGCATCCAGTGGGGCCGGCCATGTGCCGTCGTCGTTCGGCGAGCGCTGCGGCGCGCGGCTCGGAGAGCCACATGCGCAATTCGATGGCCGAGTCCTGGCCGGAAATCTCCTGCTCCACGATATCGAGCTGCCGGATATCTTCCGGCGCGGCGACGATGCCTTCGGTCAGACTGAAGCCGATCGCGAAATCGGCCAGATCCTGCGGCGTTGCCATCATGACGGCGTAAGAGCCGCCGTTATAGGTGAAGGCGACCGCGGCTTCCTCGGGAATGAGCCGCTCGGCCGGCGTCAGCCGCGCCGATTTGCCGGCCTGCCAGACCTGTTCCGAGGCGCGGACGATGGGCTGTGCCACGCGCTACTCCGCCGCCTCGACGACGATGCGGCGGCTCTGGCGCGCCTGCTCGTCATATTGCTGCTGCCACTCGGTCGGGCCATTCGACGGCGCGATCTGCACCGCGGTGACTTTGTATTCCGGGCAATTGGTCGCCCAGTCCGAAAAGTCGGTGGTAATGACGTTGGCCTGCGTGTTCGGGTGATGGAACGTCGTATAGACGACGCCCGGCGCCACACGCTCGGTAATCAATGCGCGTAGCGTCGTCTCACCGGCGCGGCTTGCGAGCTTGACCCAATCGCCGTCGCAAACGCCGCGCTGCTCGGCGTCGTGCGGATGGATTTCGAGGCGATCCTCCTCGTGCCAAACGACATTCTCGGTGCGGCGTGTCTGCGCGCCGACATTGTACTGGCTGAGAATGCGGCCGGTGGTGAGGAGGAGCGGGAAGCGCGGCCCGGTCTTCTCGTCGGTCGCAAGGTATTCGGTGATGATGAACTTGCCCTTGCCGCGCACGAAGCCGCCGATATGCATAACCGGCGTGCCGGCCGGCGCCTTGTCGTTGCACGGCCACTGCACCGACCCGAGCGCGTCGAGCTTGTCGAATGACACTCCGGTAAAGGTCGGAGTTAGCCGCGCGATCTCGTCCATGATCTGCGATGGATGGCCGTAATGCATGTCGAAGCCCA
Organism: uncultured Alphaproteobacteria bacterium; assembly: GCA_963746715.1. GTDB lineage: Bacteria > Pseudomonadota > Alphaproteobacteria > Rhizobiales > Xanthobacteraceae > BOG-931. The sequence continues at coordinate 138,564 of CAVVCW010000032.1, forward strand.
GCGCCTTGGCTAAGAGAACGGTGATTTCCCAGTCGGCGTAGCCGTTCTTCGGCGCCATCACCTTGCGCACGCGCTGGATGCGGCGCTCGGCATTGGTGAAGGTGCCGTCCTTCTCCAGGAAAGTCGAACCCGGCAGGAAGACGTGGGCGTAGTTCGCGGTCTCGTTGAGGAACAGATCCTGGACGATCACGCATTCCATCGCTGCAAGCCCCGCGGCGACATGATGGGTGTCCGGGTCGGACTGTAGAATGTCTTCGCCCTGGATGTAGATGCCTTTGAAGGTGCCGTCGACCGCGGCGTCGAGCATATTGGGAATGCGCAGTCCAGGTTCCTTCTCGAGCTTCACGCCCCATAGCGACTCAAACAATTCACGGGTGGCATCGCCGGAGATGTGGCGATAGCCGGAGAGCTCGTGCGGGAACGATCCCATGTCGCAGGCGCCCTGCACGTTGTTCTGGCCGCGCAGCGGGTTCACGCCGACGCCGGGGCGGCCGATATTGCCGGTGGCCATCGCGAGATTGGCGATCGCCATGACAGTGGTCGAGCCCTGGCTGTGTTCGGTGACGCCGAGCCCGTAATAGATCGCGGCGTTGCCGCCGGTCGCATAGAGACGGGCGGCGGCACGAATGGTCTCGGCCGGGACACCGGAGATTTTCGCCACGGTCTCTGGGCTGTTGTGCTCGTGCGCAACGAATTCTGCCCAGTGCTGGAACTCGTCCCAGTCGCAGCGCTCGCGCACGAATTGCTCATTGACCAGGCCCTCGGTCACAACGACATGAGCGAGCGCCGTCAACACCGCGACATTGGTGCCGGGCAGCAGCGGCAAGTGATAGGCAGCCTCCACATGGGCACTGCGCACGATGTCGGTGCGGCGGGGATCGACGACGATGAGTTTTGCGCCCTGGCGAAGCCGCTTCTTCAATCGCGAGGCAAAGACCGGATGGCCGTCGGTCGGATTGGCGCCGATGATCATGACCACGTCGGTCGCTTCGACCGAATCGAAGTCCTGGGTGCCCGCCGAAGTGCCATAGGTCTGCGACAAGCCGTATCCCGTCGGCGAATGACACACCCGCGCGCAGGTATCGACATTATTGGTGCCGAAGCCGGCGCGGATCAGTTTCTGCACCAGGAAGGTTTCTTCGTTGGTGCAGCGCGACGATGTGATGCCGCCGATCGAGGCCTTGCCGTATTTGGCCTGAATGCGCTTGAGCTCGGACGCGGCGTGCGAAATCGCCTCGTCCCACGACACTTCGCGCCAGGGTTCGGCAATCTTGTTGCGGATCATGGGCTTCAAGATCCGCTCGCGGTGATTGGCATAGCCCCAGGCGAAGCGGCCCTTGATGCAGGAGTGACCGCGATTGGCCTTGCCGTCTTTGTACGGCACCATGCGCACTAGTTCGTCGCCGCGCATTTCAGCCTTGAACGAGCAGCCGACGCCGCAATAGGCGCAGGTCGTCACCACGGAATGTTCCGGCGTGCCGATGTCGATGACGGCTTTCTCGTTCAGCGTCGCCGTCGGGCAGGCCTGCACGCAAGCGCCGCAGGACACGCATTCCGACGACAGGAAGGATTCTTCCATGCCCGGCGACACGACCGAGCCGAAACCGCGCCCGGCAATGGTCAGCGCGAACGTTCCCTGCACCTCTTCACAAGCGCGCACGCAGCGCGAGCAGACGATGCACTTGGACGGATCGTAAGTGAAATAGGGGTTCGATTCGTCCTTGCCGGGATTGGGGTGCTTCGTGCCGTTATAGCCGTAGCGCACATCGCGCAGTCCCACGGCGCCCGCCATGTCCTGCAATTCGCAATCGCCGTTGGCGGAGCAGGTGAGGCAATCGAGCGGATGGTCGGAAATATAGAGCTCCATCACGCCCTTGCGCAGCCGCTTGAGCCGGTCGGTTTGCGTGCGCACCACCATGCCGGGTGCGACCGGCGTGGTACAGGAGGCGGGCGTGCCGCCGCGGCCCTCGACTTCGACCAGGCACAAGCGGCAGGAGCCGAAGGCGTCCAGCATGTCGGTCGCGCAGAGTTTGGGAATCTTCGTGCCGAGCTCCATGGCCGCGCGCATGATCGACGTGCCTTCCGGCACCGTGACCGGGGCGCCGTCGATGGTCAGCGTGATCGTCTTCTCGGCTTTGGAGCGGGGCGTGCCGAAATCGGTTTCCTGGATCAGGGACACGGCGTCCTCCTTCACTCGGCGGCGATCAGGCCCGGGCTTTTTGGTGCCGCGCCGAAATCTTCGGGAAAGTGGGTGAGCGCGCTCACCACTGGATAGGGTGTGAAACCGCCGAGCGCGCAGAGCGAACCGAACTTCATGGTGTTGCAAAGGTCTTCCAGCACGCCGAGGTTTTGCGCCCGCTCGGTGTCGGCCATGATGCGGTCGATGACTTCGACGCCGCGGCTCGAACCGATGCGGCAGGGCGTGCACTTGCCGCAGGATTCGACGGCGCAGAATTCCATGGCGAACCGCGCCTGCTTCGCCATGTTCACGCTATCGTCGAACACGACCACGCCACCGTGGCCGATCAAGCCGTCGCGTGCTGCAAAGGCTTCGTAGTCGAACGGCGTGTCGAACAGCGCGCGCGGGAAGTAGGCGCCGAGCGGTCCGCCGACCTGAACCGCGCGTACCGGCCGGCCGGTGAACGTGCCGCCGCCGATGTCGTCGACGAGTTCGCCAAGCGTGATGCCGAATGCGGTCTCGAATAGGCCGCCATATTGCAGGTTGCCGGCGAGTTGGATCGGCATGGTGCCGCGCGAACGGCCCATGCCGAAGTTTTTGTAGAAGGCCGCGCCCCTGTCCATGATGACGGGGATGGTTGCGAGCGACAGCACGTTGTTGATCACGGTCGGCTTGCCGAACAGGCCTTTATGCGCCGGCAGCGGCGGTTTGGCGCGTACGACGCCGCGCTTGCCTTCGAGGCTTTCGAGCAGCGACGTCTCCTCGCCGCAGACATAGGCGCCGGCGCCCTCGCGGACTTCCAGATCGAACGCGAAGGCTGAACCGGCAATCTTTGAGCCGAGCATGCCGCCGCGGCGCGCGGCGGCAATCGCCGCCTCCATGGCTAGAATGGCATGCGGATATTCGGAGCGGATGTAGATGTAGCCTTTGGTCGCGCCGACGGCGATGCCGGCGATCGCCATTCCCTCGATCAGAACGAACGGATCACCTTCCATGATCATGCGGTCGGCGAAAGTGCCGCTGTCGCCTTCGTCGGCATTGCAAACGATGTATTTCCGGTCGGCTTTGGCCTCGGCGACGGTCTTCCACTTGATGCCGGTCGGAAATCCGGCGCCGCCGCGGCCGCGCAAGCCGGATTGCGTGATGTCCTCAACGATACCCGTCGGATTCGACAGCGCTTTGGCCAATCCCTGGCAGCCGCCATGGGCCTTATAATCTTCAAGAGAGCGCGGATCGACGATGCCGCAACGCGCAAAGGTCAATCGCGTCTGCTTCTTCATGAACGGATGATCTTCCGGCACGCCGACGCGCAATTTGTGATCGGCGCCGTTATCGATCATCGCGCTGAGCACACTGTCGACGTCGGCAAGCTCGACCGGTCCGTAAGCAATGCGGCCCTCCGTGGTCGCGACTTCCGTCATCGGTTCGAGCCAATGCATGCCGCGCGAGCCGTTTCGGACAATCCCGATGGCGATTTTGCGCTTCGATGCCAAGGCCTCGAACGCTGCCGCGATCTCGTCCGCGCCGCATGCGACAGCCGCCGCGTCACCGGGCACGTAGACGCGAAGCGCGCTCATCGGTCTGTCTCCGCAAGGAGCGCATCGAGTTTTTTTTCGTCAAGGCGGGCAACGATCCGGCCGTCGAGCATGGCCGAGGGCGATACCGAACAGAGGCCGAGGCAGTAAACCGGCTCAAGCGTGACGCGGTTGTCCGGCGTCGTGTGGCCGAACGCGACGCCAAGGCGCGATTGTGCGTGGTCGCAAAGCGCATCGCCGTCTGCAGCCTGGCACGCCTCGGCGCGGCAAAGCTTCAAGACATGGCGGCCCTGCGGTTCGGTCTTGAAGTCATGATAAAAGGTAACGACACCATGGACTTCGGCGCGTGAAAGATTGAGCGCCTGCGCCACGATCGGAACGGCGTCTTCCGGCACGCAGCCGAAAGCGTGCTGAATAGCGTGAAGAATCGGCAATAGCGGCCCTTCGATGCCGCGATGCTCGGATATGATTTGCGCGGTTCGCTCCGCGCTCCATGGTTCAAAAGTGGGCACGCCTGCACACCGAAATTGGAGGCGTTCTTAATGGCTTAAATGCCTGCTTAGAATCAATAAAGGTGATCCGTGGGACGATCAGAATTGCTGATCGAACACGATCAGGAACGCCGATGGCTCGATCGGCTTTTGCCTTTTGCCGTCGTCCGTCTCTTGTCGCCCGCCGGCTTTGCCGGATCGCCGGCCGCGGCGGCCGAAGGTTGCTCCAGGAGCTTGGCGAGTTGGCGCGCCTCGGCGAGCAGTGCCGTAATCAGCGGCGTGGTCGGCTCGCGGTCGGGGACGACGAGACCGACCGCGTGGGTGACGAGGGGATCGACGATCGGGATCGAGCGGACATTGTCGGTCAGACCCAACGTCTCGGCGAGCTTGGCCGGCATGATGGTGGCCCAGCGGCCGCTGCGAACGTGGGAAAACAGCACGATGACGGAATTCGATTCCAATGTCGGCGCCGGCTCGTTGCCGGCCACTCGCAGCAATCCGTCGAGGATGCGTCGGTTCTGCATGTCGGGTGTCAGCAGGCAGAGCGGAATCTGCGCCACTTCCGCCCAGGTCACCTGATCGCGATCGCCGAGCGGCGCGGAACTCGACGTCAAAAGCCGATATTCTTCGTGATACAGCGTCACCGATTTGACGCGGCCGAGCGGCTCGTTGTCGAGATAGGTGAGACCGGCATCGACCTCCAGATTCTCGATCATGTTCAGGATCTGGATCGACGTCCGCGACAGGATAGTGAAGCGCACGTCGGGATGCTTGGCCCGATACGGCGTCGTCAGCATCGCGCTCATGCCGAGCATGGTCGGGATCGCGGCGATGCGAATGTGCCCGACCAGGCCGCGCTTGAGCGCATCGATATCCTGGCGCATGGCCCGCGCGTCGCCGACGATGCGGCGCGCCCATTCCAAGACCCGTTCGCCTTCCGGCGTGAAGCCGCCGAAGCGCGAGCCGCGCTGCACCAAAAGCACGCCGAACATGTCTTCCAGATATTTGATGCCGGCCGACAGCGTCGGCTGGCTGACGCGGCAGGTTTCGGCGGCGCGGCCGAAATGCTCTTCGCGGGCAAGCGCAAGAATGAATTCAAGTCTGTCGATCATCTAAATATGTGCACTTCGGCGTCTGGGCGCCCGGCGAATCTCATGGAAGTATAGCAAGTTGGGACGACCGCCAATCCAAATCAGGTGATTGGCCGTCCCGATAGGCCAATCGCGAAATCAAATCACGGTGCGCTCAACGCGTCTTTGCTCTCGGTCCCCGATAACGTCCTGGTCCGCCGCCTTATCCGGCTCCGGCGTGATCGCGTGGAACAGGCTGTAATCGAGCAGAAGCCGGCCCTCAGCCGAAAGGCTGGTGATATCGCGGTAGCGGTAATTCCAACGGATATCGCGGTGCGAATAAAGTTGGCGGGCATAAAGCGGCTGCGCCGAATTGTCGTCGACGCCGCTGACGTTTAGCGCGAAGGCGGCTTCCATGGCGGTAAGGTCGGCCGGCGTCAGACCGTAGAGATGGCTTGTCTCATCGATGACGTGAAACAAAGTCCAGCTCAGCGAGAACATCGGATGTTCGCGACGGTCGAGCTTCAATTCGTAGTAACGGCGGAGCTGATGGCCTTCGTGCATGTTCTCCAGCCGGAACAGCCAGAGCCGAGCGGTCGCCTGCGAGATCGTATTGTTGCGGGCATTGGCGACGCGAATCATCAGCGTAGGCTTGCCCTGCTGCACGGTGACGACAGGGTTTTCCGCGAACAGGAATCGAGCGCGCGGGCGCGAGAAGCGCGCGAAGATCAGGCCGGTCATCACTGCAAGAAAGCTCATGCCGGTGAAGATCTCGACCGTGGCGACGAGATGGCCGTAGTCGGAGCGCGGATGCATGTCGCCATAGCCGACCGTGGCGAGGGTCTCGATCGAGAAGTAGAATAGGCTCATCGCTAGCGGCAGATCAGGCGAGGCGTTGGCGATCGGGTCCTTGCCCAGCCAGAACAAGAAGGCAAAGACGGCATTGAGTGCGATGAAGATCGCGGCCGCGCTCGCGAAGAAGGCTGGCCAATAGACGGTCAGTGAGCGGTGGTAGAGATCGGTCCAGAACCCCGCGGCCAGTCCGCGCGTCTCGATCTCGCGCGTGCCGATCCGCACGACGCGCGATTTACTCTGCTCTCCCGGTGCCGCTAGCTTTGGTTCCTTCGCCAATACGGACTTGTCCCTTCAGCGCGTTTAAGCCGGCAGCTTGGCCGCCAACCGGCTGTACACTTTGCGCGCATTGCCTTCGAAGATCTTCTTCTTGTCGGCATCGCTGATCGGCGCCTTGTCGACATACCGCTTGGTATCATCGAAGCCGAAGCCGGTCTTAGGATCGTTGCCCTTCACAGCGCCGACCATCTCCGAGGCGAACAGGATGTTGTCGATCGGCACCACCTTGGTGAGCAGGTCGATGCCCGGCTGATGATAGACGCAGGTGTCGAAGAAGATGTTATCGCCCAGAATCTCGGCAAGCTCGGGCTTGCCGTTATTGAGCGCGATGCCGCGGAAGCGGCCCCAATGGAACGGCACCGCGCCGCCGCCATGCGGGATGATGAATTTCAGCTTGGGGAACGTCTTGAACAGGTCGGACAACAGAACCTGCATGAACACCATGGTGTCGGCATTGAGATAATACGAGCCGGTGGTGTGCATCGCCGGATTGCAGCAGCCGGAGACGTGAATCATGCACGGCACGTCAAGCTCGATCATCTTCTCGTAGAGCGGAAACCACGACTTGTCGGTCATCGGCGGCGAATTGAAATAGCCGCCGGACGGATCCGGATTGAGGTTGCAGCCGACGAAACCCATCTTCACGCAGCGCTCGAGTTCGGCGGCGCTATGGCTCGGATCGACGCCCGGTGATTGCGGCAACTGGCATACGCCGATGAAATTTTTCGGATAGAGCGAAACCACGCGCGCGATCAGATCGTTGCAGATCTGCGACCATTCCAGGCTCACGCTCTCGTCGCCGATATGGTGGCCCATGCCCGAAGCGCGCGGCGAAAAGATGGTCACGTCGGTGCCGCGCTCGCGCTGCAATTTGAGCTGGTTCTGCTCGATGCTTTCGCGGATCTCGTCGTCGGACATTTTCAGCGCCGCCCGTGACGGCATTGCCGTCTTGTCCTTGGCATTGGCGGCAGCGGTCTGTTCCTTGCGGAAGCGGTGCAGGTCCTTGGGCTCGGTGGTGTAATGGCCGTGGCAATCGATGATCATGACTTCGCCGAATGAGGGGTTGGAGGACGCGCGATGCTACGGTCCGGGGCGAGATTGTCAAACGGTGACAACCATCTATAAGGATGGCCATTATCGCATGGGAGGCTCGAAAATGGCTGAACTGCCGCGGCTCAACGGCATCATTCGCGCGCTGGAAAGTGGCCAGCACGCCCTGACCTGCTTCACCCCGGCCGAAGTCAGTAGCGCCGTGGCCATGGCCACCTCCAAATATGACGGCTGCGTGTTCGAGATGGAGCATCAGCCGTGGGACGGTCGCCTGCTGCGCGACTGCCTGCAATACATGCTCAACCGCGCCCAGATCGCCAAGGCCGCCTCGGTGGTGCCGGGCGTCACCCCGCTCGTGCGCATTCCGGTCAACGGCGTCGAGATGGCGCAATGGCACGCCAAGCAGGCTCTCGATATGGGCTGCTACGGTGTCGTCTTCCCGCACATCTCGAGTGTCGAAGAGGCGGCCAATGCAGTCGGCGCCTGCCGTTATCCGCGGTTGAAAAGCGCGGCGCATTTCGCTCCGCCCGGCATTCGCGGCGACGGCCCGACCACGGCGGCGCGTTATTGGGGGCTCTCGCAGCAGGACTATTACCAGAAGGCCGACGTCTGGCCGCTCAATCCGCAGGGCGAGATTTTCTGCATTTTGCAGATCGAGGACACCCGCGGCGTCGAGAACCTCGACGACATGCTCAAGAACGTGCCGGGCATCAGCTGCATTCTGATCGGCGAAGGCGACCTGTCGCAGGAGCTCGGCTATCCGCGGCAGTACGAGCACAAGGTTGTGCTCGAATGGATGAAGCGCATCGTCGACACCTGCAAAAAGCATAATGTCATCGTCGGCCATCCGCATGTCGAAACGCATAATGTCGAACGCGTAGTCTCCGAAGGCTATCGCTTCCTGATGTGCGCGCCGGTGCAGAGCTACGGCCATCTCGACAAGACGCGGCAAGTTGTCGGGCGGACGTAACAGTTTCCCGTTGCGCCAACCGTAGCGCGGTCGAGAATCGGTCTCGCGCTTCGCCGCGAGCGTGTGGGCTATTTCTCGTCCGCTTCGGAACGCGAACCGACGACACTGCCGGCGGCGAGAAGAAACCAGGCGAGGAAAATGTACCACGACGGGTTCGCGGTCAGGCCGGGGATCGGCAGCGAGATCGGCAGCGAGGCCAGCACGCCAATCATGGCCAGGCAGCCGGCAATGACAAACAGCGCGACATTTGGCGCATATAATTTCATCGGACCCTCAACTCACAAGTATTGAGTGAAAAACGCGCCGGTGAATGTGTCCTAGGACGGTAAAGCTTTGCTTAGCAGCGACAAAAGCGCTCAGCTTTAGCGATTTTTTGCTTGCCTTTAAGCTTCTAATAACGCCTCAAATCTAAGCATCAAGGACAGTTCTAGGCACCCGATCGCTCGGCCTAGCGCGTTGTTCGAACGTGGAACTTTTCCGAACCGGCTCCTGTGCCGAATCCCTGCCGGCGGCCAAATTCGGAAAACCACGTTTCTAAAAGGAGTTCGCCATGGGTCTGATCAAGAGGTTTCTCAAGGACGAGAACGCGGCAACAGCGATCGAATATGGACTCATTGCCACCGGCATTGCGGTCGCGATTATTCCGGTGCTCACGGGACTTGGCACCAAGCTCAAGACCACGTTTTCGTCGCTCTCGACGGCGCTGAAATAGGGCCGCGCGAGCGGCGCTGACGGAGCGCTTTCGCGCCCGCGCAAAAACTGCCAGAAAGCGTTCGTAACCGAAGGGACGTGCCGTTGCGGCGCGGCCCGGTGGTTGTTTTGCGTTTTAGGGTCGGATGGAGCCAGTCGATCAATTCGCCGTCGTGCTCGGCCTTGCGGCCGTGATCGGCTGCATCAACCATGTCTGGATCAAGCTGCCGCCGGCCATCGGCATGCTGCTCGGCTCGCTCGCCGTGTCGTTTATGATCGTCGCCAGCGATCATGTGCTGCATCTGCATGTGATGGGCTGGTTCCGCGACACGCTCGGCGATGCCGATCTGCCGGATTTCTTTCTCGACGGCGTTCTCGCCTTCTTGTTGTTCGCCGGCAGCCTGCATGTCGACGTCGCCGAGCTCAGCCGGCGGAAATGGCTGATCCTGGTCTTGGCTACCGCGAGCGTGATCATCTCGACGCTGATCTTCGGCGCCGGCATGTGGCTCGCCTTCGGCCTGATCGGCGTCGCCATGCCGTTCGTCTGGTGCGTTTTGCTCGGCGCAATCTTGGCGCCGACCGATGCGGTCGTCATCGAAAATCTCATGCGCAAGATCCCGCTGCCACCGGGGCTGCGCGCCGCTATCATCGGCGAGAGCCTGTTCAATGACGGCGCCGGCGTCGTGCTGTTTTTGTTGGCGCTTGGAGTCACGCAGGGCGACGTCATTCATCTCGGCCACGGGCGGGTGCTGCTCGCGCTGATCCGCGAGATCGCCGGCGGCGCTTTGATCGGGCTCGCCATGGGCTGGCTCGCGGCCATGTTGCTGCACGCGGTTCGCGATCGCGGTCTGCAGCTTCTGATATCGATCGCGCTGGTGCTGGGCTGCTATCGGCTGGCGCTGCAGTTTGGTCTGTCGGGCCCCATCGCTGTGGTGACCGCCGGCCTCTGCGTCGGATCGCCGCCGTACCGCTCCGTGCTCAATCCCGATATCCGCGCGACACTGGTCGGCTTCTGGTCGCCGCTGAACGAGCTTCTGAACACGATGCTGTTTCTGTTCATGGGCCTGCACATTCTCGGCCTGATCGTCACGCCGAGCGCGCTGGCGTTGATCATATTCGCGGTGCCGCTCGCGATCCTGTCGCGGCTCGTCAGCGTGACCATGCCGATCGCGTTCATCCGCGAGAGCCTGCGCGAAAAATTCTCCGGTATTGCCGTCCTGACCTGGGCCGGCATGCGCGGCGGCATTTCGATCGCGCTGGCGTTGACGCTGCCGGCTTCGCCGTGGCGCACCGACCTATTGGTTGCGACCTATGCGGTGGTCGTGTTCACCATTGTCGTGCAGGGCCTGACCTTCGCGCGCGTATTGCACGCGGCCTATGGCAGCGAAAAGGCCGTTTGATCGCTGGTTATGCCGCGACGTTGCCCTTCGGCAGGTCATACATGCCTTCCGGCAGCGTATCGAGGAAGGCGAGCACTTCGGACGTCTTCACCACGTCGGCATATTTTGCGTTCATGTCGCACAGGTTGATGGCGTGGCTTGCCTGCGAGCGGTCGAAGCAGCCTTCCTCGGCAAGCGCGACGCGATAATTGAGACTGAAAGCGTCGAGCACGGTCGCGCGCACGCAGCCCGATGTCGTGGTGCCGGTGACGATCAGGCTGTCGCAGCCGAGCAATGTCAGATAGCTCGCCAGATTGGTGCCGAAGAAGCCCGACGGCTTCTGCTTGAGCACGACGATGTCCTTCGGGCCCGGCGCGATCGGAGTGGCGATCTCGTTGCCGTCAAGATTGGTCACGATAGGCTGGCGATCCTCACCGCCGCGCGAATTCTTCCACAGCCATGAGCCGGAATCCCAGTTGTCCTCGCGGCGTACGCCGGTGGTGTAGAGAACCGGCACGCCCTTGCCGCGGCACTTGTCGATCAATGAGCGGATATAGGGCAGCGCGACCCAGGCATCCTCGCCGCAGGAATTGCGCCAGCGCTTGATCGATTCCAGGATCGGTTCGGGCCGGTCGCCGCAGAACGCCCAGTTCACGTCGATCACAAGCAGAGCAGGGCGCTTGCCGAAGCCGCCGCGGGCGCCATAGCCCGACGTGCCGAACACGGCCCTGTCGCGTTCGGTGAGAAATTGGTTCCAGATCGGTTCGGACATGACGGTACTTCCTTTCGCGGCGATTTCGGAAACTGAGGCGGGCGTCACTAGAGCGTGGCGCGGACGCTTTCGACAAAGCTCATGTCGATGATGTCGTCATAGCCGACGTCCGTCTTCAAGAGGCCGGCGCCCATGACCACGGCTTTGGCGGTATCCCATGAGGCGCGGCTCACCATGCCGTCCTTGCTCCACAGATTATCGCCGAACGAGCGATCGAGCGTCGCCCTGAGATCGTCGAGCGACATAGTCGGGAACTGCTTCTTGGCGATCTCGGCGGTCTCGTCCTTGTTGGCATCGACGAATTTCAACGCTTTCATCATGCCGCGGACGAAGCCGCGCACCAGTTCCGGCTCCTTCTGGACCGAGTCGAGCCGCACATTGAAGGTCGAATAGGCGTAGGGCCCGAGCTCCTTGGGGATGCTGTAGAACGGCTCGCCCCACACGCCGTTGCGGATGCCCTGGGTGATGAACGGCTCGGTCGGATTGCCGATCTGGGCTTGGCCGTTTTTCACCGCCGGCATGATCGCCGAATTGGCTGTCTCGACCAGCGTCACGTCGGTCTTGGCATCGAGCTTCCACTTGTTGAGGAGATAACGCGTGATCGAGTTCGGCGTGCCGCCATAGGGCCCGCAGGCGATGGCCTTGCCTTTGAAATAGGCCGCCCAATCGGTATTGGTCGGCTCGGAACCTTTGGCGGCGCAGAAATAGACATTCCCGCGATCGACGCAGTTCACGACCGCGCGCAGTTCGGCGCCTTTGGCCTTGGCATAGGCGTCGTGCTCCGGTCCGCCGATAAAGGCGAAGGCCTGGCCCGAGAGCACCGCATTGGTGTGACCGCCGCCGGATTCGATGGTCACCAGGTTGACGGTGACATCGTCGAACAGGTTCTTCGCCATGCCGACATAGAGCGGCAGATAGCCCATGCCGTGCACCGGCTCGGCGATCAGCACAGACTTGGCGTCGGCGCGTCCGATCATCGGGCGGGCGATCACGATGCCGCCCGCGGCCAAGGCGGTACCGAGCACCCTGCGTCTGCTCCAATGGGTCGTGCCGCGCCGCTTCGTCGTGTTCATGACTGCTACTCCTGTATTTCGATTGCTATTGTCTGACGCCTTTGCGCAGCGCGCTCTCGATCCACGACACCGTCACATACATAACGACGGCGAGTGTCGAGAGCACCAGGACCGCGACCCAGACCAAGGCGATGTCGTAGGTCTGCCCGGCATAGAGGATTTGTCGGCCGAGCCCGTGCTGCGAGGCGATGAATTCGCCGACGATGGCGCCGGTGAGCGCGAGCCCGATATTCACGCGCAGCACCGAGATGATCCAAGGCAGGCAGAACGGCACGATCAGCTTGCGGAATACCTGCAGGCGGCTGGCACCAAGCGAATAGAACAGGCGTTCCTGATCCGGATCGACCGCCTTGACGCCGGCATAAGCGGTGAGCGTCGAGACGACGAGTGTCAGCGCGGTGGCGATGGCAACCTTGGACGCAAGCCCCATCCCGAACACCAGGATCACGAGCGGCGCCAGCGCGAGCTTCGGCAGCGATTCAAAGCAGATGACGAAGGGCTGCGCGATGGCGGCATAATTGCGCGACCACCAGAATGAAAGACCGAGCATCGAGCCGGCCGCCGTGCCGATCAGGAAACCGATGATGGTCGAGCGGAAGGTGAAGCCGATATCGGTGAAAGCGTCGCCGTCGGTAAAGAATATGATGAGCGTCTGCCAGATCGCGCTCGGCTTCGACCAGAAGAAGCCGTCGATCCAGCCGCGATCGGCCGCGACCTGCCACAATGCAACGATGGCGACCAGAATGCCGAGCTGCGCAGCGATGATCGCCCAGAGCGGCCAATCTTTCTGCACCGGCAGGCGGCGAATTTTCCGCGCCGGACGCAGCTCAGCACGGGCGCCGTCGCTGCCGGCGCCTGCAATTCTCGATGCGGCTCGTATCGTGTCCTGGATCGTCATGCCGCCTCGTCGACATGCGAGTAATGACCCGCCGTCAGCAATTGCAAACAGCGTTCCTTGATCGCGATGAATTCAGGCGTGAGCGTCACGCTGCGCGGCCGCGGCCGCGCGATCGGCACCGGAATCAATTCAACGATGCGGCCCGGGCGCGTCGCCATCACATTAACCTCGTCGGAAAGGTAGATCGCCTCCTCGACGTCGTGAGTAACGAAGACCACGGTCTTGCCGAAGTCGCTCCAGAGCTGCAGCAGCCATTCCTGCATCTGCAATTTGGTCTGAGCGTCGAGCGCGCCGAACGGCTCGTCGAGCAGGATGACTTCGGTATCGAACATCAGCGTGCGCAACAGCGCCGCGCGCTGGCGCATGCCGCCGGACAGCGCGCTGGGATAAAGATGCTCGAAGCCGGCCAATCCGTAACGGCGCAGAAGCGGCAGCGCCCGGTCGCGCGCGGCCGGCAACGGCACGCCCTGGATCTCCATGCCGAGAATGACGTTGTCGAGGACCGTTCGCCACGGCAGCAGCAGGTCTTTCTGCAGCATGTAGCCGACGCGGCCGATCGTGCCGGTCGCATCGACGCTGTCGATCACGACGCGTCCGCCACTCGGCTCGAGCAATCCGGCAATGACGTTGAACAGCGTGCTCTTGCCGCATCCCGATGGGCCGATCAGGCTGACGAAACGGCCTTGTGGGATCGCCAGCGTCACAGGCGCAAGCGCCTCGAAGACGCCGCGCGGCGTCTTGAAGGTCATGCTCACATCTTCCAGGCGAAGCTTTACGGGTTGCAACATCGCGCCACCGGCTAATCGTTCACGCAACGCCGCAAGAACTATGCCAGCAAAAAACGCAGCCGTCGTGGGGGTCTGTGCCGGCCGCTGCATAATCCTGCAGCAGCGCTGCCGCTCGGGCTGTCGCCGCCGCAATGTTGCCTGGAAGGCTAATTTCAACCGCGGATTGGCCCGCTTTCGCGCAATTCGACCTATTGCGGCAGCAGCGCTGCAGCAAAGGCGCTGGTTATGGCGTCCTTACTTTTGCCGGCGCGAACGGCGTCGCCGATGACGCTGATTTTCTGTCCCGGCCGAGCAAGTTCGCGAAAGCGATCGCCGGTCGCGATGCGGGCGTCGTAGTAGAACCAATTGCGCAGCTTCGGCGCCGAGAACAGCCGCGCCATGCCGGGAGCGCGCGCCAGCCCACAGTCGAGCATCCAGGTGGCGAGGCGGCCGAAACCGCGATGGCGATAGTTCGCTCCCGTCGCGACAACGACGCGGTCGAACGGTTCAAGCAAAGCCGGACGCGCGGCGATGTCGGTCGCGTAATGGAATTTCACGCCGCGCCTTTCGCACGCCGCGACCATGTCCGCGATGTAGCGCGCGAAGCTTCGGTCATTCGCCTCGACTTCCTGGAACAGCGGTGCTTTGCCGGCATAGCGAAACGCACCGCCGGCCACACGGTCTTTCTCGTAGACCGTCACTTGATTGGCGGCGGCGACGAGCGAAGCGTAAGTGAGCCCGGCCGGCCCGGCCCCGATCACGGCGATGCGCTCGCCGCGCGGCGGCGCTGCCGCGGCAAACGCGGTCTCGCGGCCGGCAGCACCGTTGACGACGCAGCCGATGCGGGCGCCGCCGCGCATTTCGTTGATGCAAGTGTTGCAGGCGAGGCAGCGCCGCACCGGCTCGTCGCGGCTGACTTTCTCCACCCATTGCGGATCGGCGATCAGCGTGCGGCCGAGCGCGATGAAATCGGCCTTGCCGTCTTCGACGGCGGCGCGCGCAATGGCCGGATCGCCGAGCCGGCCGACGGCGATCACGGGCACACTGATTTCTTTCTTTACCGCGGCGGCGAAATCGAGAAAGGGCGCGTCCGCAAAACTCATCGGCGGCAGCACGATCTGCGCCGACGGCAGCGAGCGATAATGGCCGGCGGTGATGTGCAGCGCATCGGCGCCGGCCTCTGCCGCCCACAGCGCGACCTGCCGGCCTTCGCTGAACGGCATGCCGCCAGGGAAATAATCTTCGACCGAAAGCCGGTAGATCACGGCAACGCCGGGCACCTTATCCTTCACCGCGCGTAGCACATTGAGACCGAAGCGGGCGCGGTTGGTGAGACTGCCGCCGAACTCATCGGTACGGTGGTTCTCGAACGGCGCGTGAAATTGCGAAATCAAATAGCCGTGCGCGGCGTGGATTTCGACGCAATCGAAGCCGGCTGTTTTGGCACGCTGCGCTGATGCGACATAGGCGGCGATCGTTTGCTCGATGCGCGCCTTGGTCATCGCTTCGGGAATAATGGTCTCGAACGTCGTTTCGTAGACCGGGTGCGGAATCGCAGACGGCGCGATCGGGGTCTCGCCGCAAATATCGATCCGGGTATGGCCGCCGCCATGTCCGAGCTGGATCGAGGCCTTGGCGCCGCCGCGATGGATTTCGTCGACCAGCCGGGCGAGGCCGGGAACAAAGCGGTCGTCATAAATGCCGATCTCACGGCGGCGGTGCCGTCCGGCCTTTTCCGGCGAGGCCATCTCGACAGTGATGAGACCGGTGCCGCCGCGCACGCGCGCCATGTAATAAGCGATCGAGTCCTCGGTGACGAAACCCTCGTCGTCCGCGGTGCGCGTCGTCATCGGCGGCATGACGATGCGGTTTTTGATTTCGACCGGGCCGATCCGCGCTGGCGTCAGAAGGATATTCATGAGGGTTTGTCGGGCTCGCGCCATGCCGCAATTTAAATCGTCGCAACTTACAGAACCGGAATCTCGCCGCCGTCGAGATCGATCGTGGTGCCGTGCAGCCACGAGGCGCGCGACGAGACGATGAAGGTGACGAGATCGCCGACATCCTCGACCGTGCCGAAGCGGATCGTGTTGTTGAACTCGCGAATGATGTCGTCGCGGATGTCTTTCTCCGAGCGGCCGGTGCGCTCGATCTCGGCCTTGATGCGCCGCCGTGTGCGGTCGGTCTCGACCACGCTCGGATGGATGCAGTTCACGTGGACGCCGTCGGTCTTGCCGCGATCGGCGAGGCATTTGGTGAAGGCCGCGACCGCTGCATTCACCGAACTGCCGATGGTGAATTGCGCCGTCGGTTTGCGTCCGCCGGTGCCGCCGATCGAAACCAGCGAGCCGTGGCGCGCCTTCAACAGCGGCCAGGCGGCGCGGGCGAGTCGCATATGGGCAAAAAATTTCAGCGCATAGCCGTCCTGCCAGTCGGCGTCGGTGAGCTCGAGAAAATCGCCGCGCTTGGTAGCGCCGGCATTGTTGACCAGAATATCGAGGCCGCCGAATTCGCGCTTGACGTGATCGATCAGTTTCTCGGTGGCGCCCGGTTCGCGCAGATCGAGCGTTGAGCTTGCGGCACGACGGCCTTTGGCACGGATCGCGCTTGCCGCCTCTTCGAGCGCCTTCTCGTCGCGGCCCGTGAGCATCAGGTCGCAGCCTTCGGCAGCGAGCGCCTCTGCAATGCCGCGGCCGATGCCGCAACTCGATCCGGTCACCAGCGCGGTTTTGCCGTTCAGTCCCAGTTCCATATTTTGTCGTCCTCTTGCTCAATTCATTATTATGTCACGGCACGAGACAAAACGACGACGCGATCCAGACAATGCCGCAGGCTGGATCGTCGCGCTTTTTCGCAATGACGCTTTCAGATCGCTCCGCCTATTCGAGTTTCAGCCCGAGCTTCTTGACGAGGTCTGCCCACTTGCTTTCCTCGTGCTGGATATTGGCGGCGTATTCCTCGGGCGTGGAGGGGGTGGGATCGCTGCCGGCGTCGACAAGCAGCTTCTTCATGTCGGCGGTGGTAAGGATGGCGCGTAATTCCTTGTTGAGCCGCTCGACGATGGGGCGCGGCGTTCCGGCCGGCGCAGCAAGTCCATAATATTGCACCGCCTCGAAGCCGGGGAGACCTGATTCCGCGGCCGTCGGGACATTCGGCAGCGCCGCCGAGCGCTTTGCCGCCGCCACCGCGATGCCGTGCAGCGCACCTGCCGCGATATTGCTCACCGATGCCGGGATGGTGTTGAAGCCAATCTGGACGTGGCCGCCGAGGAGGTCGTTGGTAAGCGGGCCGGTACCTTTATAGGTCACGACCGTGATTTGCGTGCCGGCCATCACGTTGAACAATTCGGCAGCGAAGTAATTCACCGTCGGCGCCGGTGGCGTGCCGGCCGAATATTTTCCCGGCTCTTTCTTGGCGAGCGCAACGATGTCGCTCAACGAATTCGCCGCCACTGAAGGATGGGTGACGACGATGATGGGGGTCGAAGCGACAAGCCCGATCGGCGCGAAATCCTTGTTGACGTCATAGCCGGTATTGGCGCCGAGGCTGATGCCGGTGAGCAGCATGACGAGCGTATAGCCATCGGGTGTCGCGCGCGCGGCATCACGGGTGCCGATCATGCCGCCGGCACCGCCGCGGTTCTCGATGACGACCTGTTGGCCGAGCGCCACCGACAGTTTCTGCCCGACCAGACGCCCCATCACATCGACGCCGCCGCCGGCGGGATAGGGCACGATCAGGGTAATCGGACGGGTCGGGTAGTCTTGTGCGGCCGCCGGCTGCGACGCCCCGAAAATCACAACAGCCGCAAGCGCGCAGGCTAAAAGCCCCGCGAGAATACTCCGGTGTATCATTATTTTTTCCTCCCTTAATCCCACTATAGCTCCCGGCGCCAGCCCTGCGCTACATTGTCTGCCGCCGCCTCGAGAACGGTGCAGTCCAGGGAGTCCGCTCAATGCAATTCGGATTATTCGGCAGCGCCACTGCGCGCCACGGGGGACCGGACGTCGATTCCGGCCAGGGCTATAAGCAGTTCGTCGATTATAATGTCGAAGCCGAGGCGCTCGGCTATCACGCCACTTTTCTGGTCGAGCATCATTTCACCGGCTTCGGCCAGGTTTCGGCGAGCCTGACGCTGCTCACCTGGGTGGCGGCGAAAACCAAGACGCTACGGCTTGGCACGGCGGTTCTGGTTCTGCCCTGGCACAACCCGGTTCTGGTCGCCGAACAGGCGGCGACCATCGATCTGCTGTCCGGTGGCCGGCTCGATTTCGGCGTCGGCAAGGGCTACCGGCACAATGAATTCGCCGGCTTCTGCCTGCCGATCGAGGAGGCCGATGCGCGCTTCAACGAATCGCTCGACGTGATCGTGAAGGCCTGGACGTCGAAGCAGCGTTTCTCGCATCACGGCAAGTATTGGCGCTTCGAGGACATCATCGTCGAGCCGCCGACGGCGCAAAGGCCGCATCCGCCGATGTGGATGGCGGCCGGTGGCCCGGATTCGATCCGTCAGGTCGCGGCGCGCGGGTTTAATCTTTTGCTCGATCAGTTCGCGTCGATCGAGCAGGTCGGCGAGCGCATCGCGATCTTCAAGGAAGCAGTCGAGGCGCACGGCCGCGTCTTCGACCCGATGGGTGTCGGCGTCGCGCGCGCCTATTTCGTCGCCAAGGATCAGGCCGACAAGGATGCGGCGCTCGAGCGGCGGCTCGAAGCCCAGCGCCGGCTCGCCGCGATTTCCAATTCGCCGGACGGCACCAAGAACAAGGCGAGCATCATGGCGTTCTCCGACACGCGCGAGGCCAGCGAGGAGAGCGCGCTCTACGGCACGCCCGACGAGATCGCGCGCAAGCTCGAAAAGCTTCGCGATGCCGGTGTCGGCTATATCCTGCTCAACGGCGGTGGACCGGCGGAAGAGAGCTTGCGGCGTTTCGCCCGCGAGGTCATGCCGGCCTTTGTCAAAGAGCCGCGGGCAAAAGTGGTCGGTTAGAAGATCAACAACACCGTCACCAAAATTTCGATGATCAACAAAATCGTTCAATCCATGGCCGACGCCATGGCCGGCATTCGCGACGGCGCGGTCGTGCTGCTCGGCGGCTTCGGCAATATCGGTCAGCCGCATGCCTTGCTCGACGGGCTGATCGAGCAAGGCGCGAAGAATCTGACCGTCGTCTCCAACAATGCCGGCGTCGGCCGCGCCGGCCTGGCGCGGCTGCTCGATCTTGGCCGCGTGCGCAAGATCATCTGCTCTTATCCGCGCACTGCCGATCCGGTGGTGTTCGAGGAGCTTTATCGCGCCGGCAAGATCGAGCTTGAAATCGTGCCGCAGGGCACGATGGCGGAGCGCATCCGCGCCGCGGGCGCCGGCATTCCAGCCTTCTATACGGCGACCGCGGTCGGCACCAAGCTCGCCGCCGGCAAGGAGGAGCGCGAGATCAACGGCCGCAAATATCTGCTCGAAGAGGCGCTCGCCGGCGATGTCGCGCTGGTCGAGGCCTGGGAGGCGGACCGCTGGGGCAACTTGACCTATCGCGCCTCCGGCCAGAATTTCAATCCGATCATGGCGTCGGCGGCGCGATTGACCATCGCGCAAGCCCAGCACGTGGTCGATCTCGGCGCGCTCGATCCGGAAAAGGTCATGACGCCGGGCATTTACGTCAATCGCGTGGTCCATGTGCCCTATGGCGATCCGATGGTGCCCTGAATGTCTGCGCCTGTCCTTTTCGGAAAACCGGCGTCCACTTTTCCGGGACATGCGCTAAGGAGATGCCGATGAGTCTGTTCGCAGCCTGCAAGCCGCTCAACCGCAACGAAATGGCGGAACGCCTCGCCCGCGACATTCCCGAAGGCTGGTATGTCAATCTCGGCATCGGCGCGCCGCTGAAGGTCGCTGATTACGTGCCGATGGAGCGCGAAGTTATTTTCCAATCCGAGAACGGCATTCTCGGCATGGGGCCGATGCCCGAGCCCGACAAGCTCGACCGCTGGATCATCAATGCCGGCAAGCAATATGTCACTCTGCGCGCCGGCGGCTCCTACATGCATCACGCCGACAGTTTTGCTCTCATTCGCGGCGGCCATCTCGATCTCTGCGTGCTCGGTGCTTTTCAGGTTGCCGAGAACGGCGACATCGCCAACTGGTCGATGTCGGACAACGATTCGGCGCCCGCAGTGGGTGGCGCCATGGATCTTGCCGCCGGCGCCCGGCAGCTCTGGGTGGTCATGGAGCATCAGACCAAGTCCGGCGAGAGCCGGCTGGTGCGCCGCTGTAGCTATCCGCTCACCGCAATCGGCGCCGTCACCCGCGTCTATACCAATCTCGCGGTGCTCGATATCACTGACGATGGTTTCGCGGTGCGCGAAATGGTGCCGGGCCTTACGCTTCAAGCCTTGCAGCAAGTCACCGATGCGCCACTGCGCATGGCGGTGGAACACGCCTGAAGCTTGATCTCACGTTTCGTGCGCTGCGTCGGTTACCGATTTATTCTAAAACCAGCTTGCGTTGCGGATGCCGCTCGGCCTTGATGGGATCGTTCAGGGTTTGGTTCGGGTGACGCCAAATGTTGCGGGTCCTGGCGACGGTGACTTTCGTCTATGAGACGCGTGAGGATCGGATCGCGGCGGCCATCAATGCCGGCCGGCCCGAGGCGTGGTCGTGTTGGCTGACGCGGCGGTTGGCTCTGGCTTTGCTCGAACACGCGTCCGGTTATGTGACCAAAACCTCCGATTTGGCCCAGCAGGCGCCGGCCGAGATGCGCGGCGAATTCGTGGCCTTCGAGCGCGATGCCGCCATGGCTTCGACCGCCGGCGCGATGACCAAGACGCCGCCCGAAATCCTCAAGTCGAGCGCCATTCGTGCCGAGCTTGCCGACCGGGTGACGATCTCGCGGCATGACAAGGGCGGGTTCAAGTTCGAACTGCTTGGCCAAAGCGGCGAGGGCGCGGCGGGCGTGCTGACCCGCGCCGAGATGCAGCGCGTGTTGCAGATGCTGGCGAACATCGTCGCTCAGGCCGGCTGGGTCGGGACGCCGCCGCGAGCGCAAGCGCCGGCGGCCACAACCGCGAGTGCGCCGAAGCCGGTTCGGCATTGAGGTATTGCCCGCCCCAACCCGCGGGCACCCCGTTGTCATTTGCCGGGCGCTTGGCCTAACGTGGCAGGTGCGACAGGGAGAAACGCCATGACCAACGCCAAAATCACTTGGGACCACATTCATCTGCGTACGCCCAATCCGGAAGGCATGGCGCAATGGTTCGAGAAAATGCTCGGCGCCGAAGTCAAGCGAAGCATGCAGCAGGGCAAAGAGCGCATCGACTTGAAGCTCGGCGGCGCCAATATTTTCATCGCTCCGATCGGTGACGGCGAGAACGTCAATGTCGCGCCGAAGATTCCCTATCGCGGTCTCGATCACTTCGGACTTGCCGTCAGCGGTATCGACGAGATCGCCGCGGGTCTTAAAGCCAAGGGCGTCGAATTCACCAAGGAGCCGACCACGGTGCGGCCCGGCGTGCGCATTTGTTTCATCAAGGCTCCTGAGGGTGTGTCGATCGAATTGCTCGATCGCGATCCGAGACATCAATAAAGACATCAATAGCTGCCGTCGTTGTGGCGGCCGGCGCTCATAGTTGGCGAATATGGCAGACGACACGCGCACGATCGAAGCGGCGCTCGCTGCCCGTTTCGGCGAGAAGCTCAAGGTCGACCGCGAATTGCCGGGCCTGGACGAACTGGCGCGGATCGCCGGTCATCGCTCGCAGCGGCATTTTCAGCCGCCCGCGGTCGCGCCGGACCTGCTCAAGCTGTTGTGCGCCTGCGCGCTGTCGGCGCCGTCGAAGAGCGACCTGCAGCAATGCGACATTGTCGTCGTCAGTGACCGGGCGATCCGCCGGGGCATCGTCGCCACCATTCCGGATATGCCATGGATCATGGACGCGCCGGTCTTCCTGGTCTTTGTCGGCAACGGCACACGGCTGCCTGAAATCGCAAAGCTGCGCGACAAGCCGTTCCCGAACGATCATCTCGACCAGTTTTTCAATGCGGCGGTGGATGCCGCCATCGTCATGACCACATTCATCCGCGCCGCCGAAGCGGTCGGGCTCGGCTGCTGCCCGATCAGCGCCATTCGCGATCGCCCGCAGATTGTCAGCGATCTGCTGCGTCTGCCGCGGCGTGTCGTCCCGATCGCCGGGCTTTGCGTCGGCTGGCCGGCGCAGGAGGGCGAGATCACGCCGCGGCTGTCGCTTGCGACGACCGTCGTCGAGAATGCCTATGGCGAACGCAACCTCGCCGGCGAGATCGATGCTTACGACCGGCGGCGGGCGCAGCTTCGGCCTTATCGGCGTCAGCGCGACATCGCGCGCTGGGGCGAGGCGCCGTTCTATGGCTGGTCCGAAGACAAAGCGCGGCAATATGCCGAGCCGACCCGCACGGATTTCGGCGGCTTCGTGCGCGGCAAGGGTTTTCGTCTCGATTGACGCAACAGCGAGTCGCGCCGTATGCGCCGCCTAATTCACCACCACCGGCGTTGAGAGCTTCACGCGGCCGTAAAGGTCGGTGATGTCTTCATTGCTCAAGCGGATGCAGCCGAAGGCGACGGCATTGCCGATGGTCTTGGGCGCATTGGTGCCGTTGATACGCGAACGGCCGTCGTCGAGCTGCAGCACGCGCGCGCCGAGCGGATTACCGGGGCCGCCCTGCAGCGGACTGGGATTACGGTTGAGCATTTCCGGCGGCGGCTGCCAGATCGGCCATTCCGCCATGTTCGCAACATGCTTCATGCCGGCGAGATCGGAACATTGCGTGCCGACCGCGATGCCGTAGCGCAGCGCGACATTGTTGGGCTGGATCAGATAGAGAAAGCGCTGCAGTTTGTCGACGATGATGGTGCCGACCGGTTGCAGCGTGCGGTAGAAGGTCGGTTGCCGGCGGAACACATATTGCAGGTCGGGATCGAAGGCGCCGCCGTCGATGCCGGGAGCAAGCTCGCCGTTCTTCGCGCCGTTGACGGCGGCAAGATTCGGCGGGGCCGTTTTTTGTGCCGTGGCGGCTTTAGGCGCAGCGGCGGCGGGCATCGTCGTGCTTTGCGCTTGGTTGCCAGCCGGCGGCGAGGACTTCTTGCCCGACAGGAAGATATAGCCGCCGGCGCCGAGCGCGGCCACGATGACGGCAATTGCGACCCACGCCATCGTGGCCATTCCGGACGACGCGAGGGGCTCGTCCTCGGACGCAGCCGCGTCGTCGATCTGGTCGCCGGGCGGCGGGACCACCACGGTGCGGTTGGGCCGGGGCCTCCGGTTTCGAGCCGTCTCTGTCCAAGCCAATTCGGCTTCGACGCGCTCGATCGCGGCTTCAAGCTTGGCTTCTTCGGCTGCAATCTGGGTGAGCGGCGGCTGCGGCCGCAAGCCGTGCATCCGCGCCGTCAGCATCTGCCGCGACCGATCGTAAATGTCGCGCCGCCATTGCGCATCCCCCGCGCCGGGCGCAGTCACCGCACGCAACAGGACCGAATAATAATCGACCATTGGGCTACCGTTTCTTATACGGCCACTTTAGCCAAAAACTCCAAGACGCGCGCATTGGTCGCGTCCTCGCTCTGCCGCTCTACCGGCATGTCCCAATATTCCGAAAGCGGCAAGCATTCGTCCAGATAGCGCGCCGCCGAGGTTGCATGCGAATCGTCGTGGCCGGGCAGGATAAGGGCCGGTATTTCGGTATGGACCAGGTCTTCCGGCGGAGCGCCCGGCGCGGTATCGCGGTCGAATAGCGCGTCGCGCATGGTCTCGCAGGTGCGAATATAGCGATCCGGATCTTGCGTGGCGTAGGACTTGGCGAAAGCCGGATCGTGCTTGATTACCGACGCCCAGGGCCCGCCGCGCGGATCGCCGCCGAACGGCTTGCCCTCGCGCTGCACCAGATCGACGACGGCTTTGAGTCCTTCGCCACGCACGAAGGCGAGATGCTCGGCAAAGCGCTTGTGGCTCGACAGCCGATATTTGTAACCACCGACCGGCCAGAACAGGATCATGCTCGCGACCATGTGTGGATGCGCTGCGCCGAACGCCGCAACCGGGCCGCAGCCCATGCAGCCGCCCATGAGATGCGCGCGCGCAATGCCCAAGTGATCGAGCAGGCCTTTGCCCTGCGCGACAAAATGCATCCAGGTGATGGGCTCGACGCGGCCGCCGGATTGGCCGCATTCGCGGCGGTCGAACAGGATGCAGGTGAATTTTTGCGGCAGATGGTCGAGCGGTTTGATCTTGGCGTAGATGCCGAGCGTCGACCAGGCTTCGATGGTCGCGTTGAAGCCGCCCGGCGCATACATCAAAAGCGGCGGGCCCGAGCCCAATTCAGGGCCTCTTATCTCGTAGCGTGTCGCGATGCCGTCGATGTCAACGCTAGGCATTTTTGCTCAGCCCTTGATCTGACGGCCGGCGCGCGCATCGTCGATCAGCGCGGCAAAGGCGCCGAGCGCGGCCTTGGCGGTGTTGGTATAGGTATCGGTCTTGGAGTCGAGCCACTTCTCGCCATAGCCGAGCGCGGTGTGGACGAGCCGCACCCGGCCGTCGAGCCACGGACCGCCACCGAAGCCGCCGATCACCGGGATTTTCACCGCTGCGACCACGGCGGCGCCGGCAACCGGGCCGGAATTGGTGAAGTCGAGCAGGCTCGCGCCGGCATCCTCGAGAAGCTTGGCTTCCTCGACGAGCTTGGCCGCGGCTTGCGCCGTGGCCTGCGCTTCGGGCGAATTCTGCGCGCTATAGGGAATGCCGTATTTGCCGGCGGTCTGCGGCGTCAGCCCGAATTGCGCGAAGACCGGAATGCCTTCGCGCACCAGAGCGCGCACGACTTGCGGATATTCGGCCGCGGCATCGACCTTGATCATGTCGGCGCCGCCGTCTTTGACGAGGCGCGCCGCCGCGGCGAGCGCCGCATCGGGGCCCTGCTGCGCGGGGCCATAGGGCATGTCGCAACTGACCAGCGCGCGGGAGGTGCCGCGCCGCACCGCCTTGCAGCAGACCAGCATCTCGTCGAGCGTGACGTCGAGCACGTCGTCGCGGCCCCACAGATTGACGCCGACGGAATCGCCGACCGAGATGAAATCGAATCCGGCGCGATCGGCGATGCGCGCGATCTGATAGTCCCAGGCGACAAGCCCGATGCTTTTCTTGCCTTCGCGCTTCATCGCCTGCAGCGCGGCAATCGTTACTTTACCGTCCATGCGTCCCAGCACCTCGCTCTTGCGGGCCGTGTTCTAGCATGTGGGCGCTTGAACGGAATATGTCCCGCTGCGGTTGAGGTAGAAGGGCGCTGGTTTCGGCGCAAGAAGGCCGTCTTCACGTCCGCAGGACGATCTCGCAAACCAGCCCTTCCGGGCGCCAGTCGAAGCGCGTTTTGCCCTTGATCTGTCTGATCATCCGATCGATGACCCGGCTGCCGAAACCTTGGCGCGTCGGGACTTGCACCGCCGGGCCGCCGGTCTCGGTCCAGCGCAGGACGAGTTGCCGGTCCGCGCCGTGGGCCCATGTCAACTCGATCCCGCCGCTGGGTCCGGACAGGGACCCATATTTGGCGGCATTCGTCGCCAGTTCGTGCAAAGTCACCGCAACGGCCTGGGCGGCATTGGGCTCCAACAAGACCGGCGGTCCCTTGATGCGCACCCGTTCCTTCGCGGCATAGGGGGCCAGTTCCTGGGCCGCGATTGTTGACAGTTCGGCGCCGATCCAGCGGCTTTCGACGAATAACGAGTGAACATTCGCGAGCGCCCGAATGCGACCTTCAATGGCTTGTTTCAGACCTTCGGGTGTATCGGCGCGGGAAAGATTGACGGCGGCTTGGACGCTGGCGAGCACGTTCTTGCTGCGATGCTCAGCCTCCCGCGCCAGCGTGGCAATTTGCTCCTGGCTGCGCTTCTGCTCGGTGATGTCCCTCGCGATCTTTGACGCTCCGATGATCTTGCCTTCGGCATTTTTGACCGGAGAAACAGTCAGCGAAACGGTGATCAGGCTGCCGTGCCGGCGCTGCCGCAACGTTTCGAAATGATCGATGCGTTCGCCGCGTCGGATACGTGCCAGAATCTCGTGCTCTTCGTTCTGCCGGTCGTCCGGAATCACGATCATGATCGGCTGTCCGACCGCTTCCTCGGCAGTGTAGCCGAAGATGCGTTCGGCGCCTCTGTTCCAGCTGGTGATGATGCCGTCGAGGTTCTTGCTGACAATGGCATCGTCGCTGGATTCCACGATCGATGCCACGTAGCGCAACCGTTGTTCACTGTCTTGCAGCTCGGCTTCGATCCGCTTGCGTTCGGTAATATCGACTCCGGTCGGGTGCAAGAACATGATAGCGCCCGATTGATCACGAATGGGATGCATTGCAAAGTCGACGACGCGCTCGCTGCCGTCTGCGAGCCAATAGGAAAGTTCTTCGCGAAATTCAAAGCCTGCGAGCGCCTGCTGCGCGGCGAAGTGAATCCTCGCTTTCACCTCGTCTGCGCCGCGCCACCACGGGGTGTCCCAGAATGGCCGATCCAGAACCTCTTCCCGCGTATAGCCGCACCAATTCACGGACCGGTCGTTTACCTCCCGCACATAGCCTTGCAGATCCAGGATGCCGGCGAAAACGCCGGACTGGTTGAACAGCGCCTCGAATTTGGCCGCTGTCGTCGCTTGATTTCGCAACAGCTCGGCTTGACGCGCGATGAGCGCCTCGACCTCGGTACAATCACGATTGGCCTCAAGCACGGTCTTGTCGCCGAGCAATTGCATGCGGCTGTCGACGACGACTTTGCGGCCGTCCTTGCAGGTGTGGCGCAGCTTGCCGGACCAGTGGCCGCTGCTGCAAAGCTCCGCGCGAAATTCGGCGAATTCGATCGGGAATTTGGTTTGCAGGAGCGTATGGCTGAAGCGCCCGACGGCCTCGTCCGGTGTAAAGCCATAAAGCCTTTCGGCCCCGGCATTCCAAAACTCGATAGGGCCGTCCAGCGACCACGCGAACATCGGCTCATAGGACAGCGTGATGAGACTGGCCAAACGTTCGGCGGACTTACGTTCGCTCAAAAATGCGACTTCGCGCTGCACTATACTCGTCCCTGATGCTCCTCGACTGGCACGCGTGCCGGCGCCAGTGGGACCGTGCCTACGGATCGGCCGAAAATTCCCTCAATGTCTGCTGTAGCAACGCGGGCTGATCGCGAATCCCACGTTGGACAAGTTCAATGATCTTGGCGGCCACATGTCGCGTCGCGAGATCGTCGACGATCTTGAGTTGTAAGGCTTCGCACGCAGCTTCGAACGCTTGCGACATGTTGGCTATCACCTCAGGTTCGAATGCCTGGTTGGTGAGAAACCCAAGGATCTGCAATCGGCTGTTTCTTGCGTCGGGCGGCGTAACGAGCGGATTTGTAAATGGCGACATCGCGGTTCCGATTACGGTAGGAGCGCGGGTCGGCTCATCGCCGGCGCGTCGGAGTCCGCCTGCGCATCTCACACGCAAATGATGACGCTCAAAATCGGACGCCGCAATCCAGCCTTGTCTACCTTGACTACTTATGAGTGACGCGCGCTTCCGGCGCCCTTGGGGGCCTTAAGCACACCGTAGTCTCCGGATTTGACGCCGCCGTTTTCAGGTGCGGCACCCGCGGATGCGATGCCATGGCGCAACAGCTCACGAACAGCCGCCGCTCGGCTCGGCATGCGATGCTCGAATCGGAAATTGTCTACGGCTTTAAGTTCCTGAGGCGAAAGCATAATTTGAAGCCGCACCTCCCGCGTCAGACCATTCGCCCCGTTGGAGTTTTTCATGACAAATCTCCATCGAATTAGATGAATTAAACCAGTTAGCCTGAACCGTCTAATATGCCGCTTACTCATTCTTGGCAAGGGTCTAACTATAAAAAAATTGGGATAAGGTGAGGGCCGCTTTCCGGCCTCATACCTCGCCAAGGACGCCAATTGAGGGTGTTTGCTGCGCCGTCGCATCCGAAACGAGATGGCCGGGGCAAGCCCGACCATAGGCGGAGCCGATTATGTGAGAAGGACTACTGCGCCGGAGCGGGAGTCGGGGGTTTCGGCTTCTTTTGCGCAGTGCCGGAGGCCGGATTGACAGCGGACGCGGAGGAGGACGACGGCGTGTAATGAATATTGCTGCCGCTCGGTTTCCCGGTCTTGGCCTGTCCGGTGACGCCCGGGGCGCCGTCAGCCGCGGGCGTTGCCGCCGCTGCCTTGGCGCCAGCCTTCGCGGCCTTCTTCTTGGCTTTCTTCGGGGCCGGATCGGCCGCCTCGGGCAGAGCCGCAAGCGCGTCCACCTGCGCCGGCGAGCGTGTTGGCCCGGTATAGACGATGGTCGGCACCACAGGACCCGCGTCGGGCAAGAGAGCGAGATTCTTCGGCGTCGGCGCGCGCAGCGCCGATAGCAGCACGGAGAATTGCGATGGCGACGCATTGCTGTTGGCGTTCGGATTGGCGTTGCCGTTGTCGTCGATAGCGTCCGGATCGTCCTCTTCAGTTGCCGGGCGCCTGCGATGCGGGCCGCACATCGAGTCTTTCAGATTCGGCGGTGTTGCATCCATCGGCTGCAGCTGATCGACGGTGCCGAGCGCGGGTGTCAGCCACGACAAGGGCTTCTGCTGGAAGCCACCTTCGAGAAGTTCGGCCGCTTTCACCGCGCGTGCCGAAGACGACGGGGCGCCGAGCACCACTGCGATGAGCTGCTTGTTGTCGCGCGTGGCAGTGGCCACCATGTTGAAACCCGAGGCGCAGATGAAGCCCGTTTTCATGCCGTCAGCGCCGGCATAGCGGCCGAGCAACGGATTGTAATTGCGCACGATGCGGCGGCCGAATTTGATCGCCGGCACGTGCCAGTAGAAACTGTATTGCGGGAATTCGCGAATCAGCGCGCGGGCAAGAATGGCGAGATCGCGCGCCGACATGATCTGACCGTCGGCAGGCAGCCCATTGGGATTGACGAAATTGGATTCTGACATGCCGAGCCGGTGCGCGGTCTCGGTCATCTGTTGGGCGAAATCGTCGATCGAACCGCCCACGCCTTCGGCAAGCACGACCGCCATGTCGTTCGCCGACTTCACCATCATCATCTTGATGGCGTTGTCGACGGTGATTTGCGTGCCGATCGGGAAGCCCATCTTGACCGGTGCTTGGGCTGAAGCATTCGGCGATACGGTGAATAACGTGTCGGCGGTGATGCGGTGGTCGCGAAGGGCGCTCAAGGTCATGTAGAGCGTCATCAGCTTGGTGGTGGAGGCCGGATACCACGGATAAGTGGCGTTCTCGGCGCGCAACACCTTGCCGCTATCGGCGTCGACCAGAATCAGCGCTTCGGCGCGGACCGGCGCAGCCTCGAGGGCAACAGCCCCAAAGGCGATCGAAGCCGAAACAATGCCGAGCACCTGCGCCCGGAAAACAGTTCTACCAATCACGTGTCGCGGTCCGTTTGGCTGGTCGGGCCCTGATTTCTCGGTCGAGGGCCGCAAAGGGGTCGGTTCACGTTGCGTGGGCGCATCCCTATCTAAACCAAAGCCGGGCTTAAACGCAAAGGTGAATAGGGCTACGCTTTGTCGCTTTGTGGATTCCAATGAGCCCTAAGCCAAGGAAAAACGACGAAAATTCGGCAAAGTGCTGCGACGAAAACGCAAATGACGCAACGCAAGAGAGGGCAGCGATCATGACGGCCTGTATCGTGGGATGGGCACACACGCCCTTCGGCAAGCTTTCCGGAGAAACCGTCGAGAGCCTCGTGGTGCGGGTGGCGAGCGAAGCGCTGGCCGATGCCGGAATTGCGGCGAAAGACGTCGACGAGATCCTGCTCGGTCATTTCAATGCGGGCTTTTCGGCGCAGGATTTTACCGCCTCGCTGGTTTTGCAGGCTTCGCCCGATCTGCGCTTCAAGCGCGCCACGCGGGTCGAGAATGCCTGCGCCACGGGTTCCGCGGCCGTCCACGGCGCGCTCCAATCGATCGCATCGCGGTCGGCCAGAATTGCGCTCGTGGTCGGGGTCGAGCAGATGACGACGACCCCGCCCGCCGAGATCGGGCGCAATCTTCTCAAAGCCTCCTATGTGCGCGAAGAGGCCGATATCGACGGCGGCTTTGCCGGCATATTCGGCCAGATCGCCGGCCGTTATTTTCAACGCTGGGGCGATCAGTCCGATGCGCTCGCCCGCATCGCCGCCAAGAACCACAAGAACGGCGTCGCTAATCCCTACGCGCAGATCAGAAAGGATCTCGGCTACGACTTCTGCCGCGCCGAGAGCGATAAGAATCCGATTGTCGCCGGCCCGCTCAAGCGCACGGATTGCTCGCTGGTGTCCGACGGCGCGGCGGCGCTGGTTCTGGCCGACGTCGAGACCGCGCTCACGCTCGACAAGGCGGTGGTGTTTCGCGCTGCGCAGCATGTGCAGGATTTCCTGCCGATGTCGCGGCGCGATATTTTGAAATTCGAGGGCTGCAGCCTGGCCTGGCAGCGCGCGCTGGCGCAGGCCGGCATCGGGCTGAACGATCTGTCCTTCGCCGAGGTGCACGATTGCTTCACCATCGCCGAGCTCATCGAGTACGAGGCGATGGGACTTGCGCCGGAAGGGCAGGGCGCGCGCGTCATTGCCGACGGCATCGTCAATAAGGACGGCAAGCTGCCGATCAATCCGTCGGGCGGGCTCAAAGCCAAAGGCCATCCGATCGGCGCGACCGGCGTGTCGATGCACGCAATCACGGCGATGCAGCTCATGGGCTCCGCCGGCGACATGCAGGTGAAAAACGCCAAGATCGGCGGCATCTTCAATATGGGCGGCGCAGCGGTGGCGAATTACGTCAGCATTCTGGAGCGGCTGCGGTAATTTCCTCTCCCCGCGCAGCGGGGAGAAGCGAGGGCAACGAAAACTGCGCTTCCACGAGCTCGGTGAAAGATCCGCCGCGTTGCACGAGTTCGTCGAACGTGCCCGACTCGACGACCCGGCCGTCCTTGAACACCAGAATGCGCGTTGCGTTGCGTACGGTGGCAAGGCGGTGGGCGATGACGAAAGTGGTGCGACCTCTCATCACTTCGTCGAGCGCCTGCGTCACTTTGGCTTCGGTGACGGGATCGAGCGCGCTGGTCGCTTCGTCGAGAATGAGGATCGGAGGATTTTTCAACAGTGCACGTGCGATGGCGAGCCGCTGGCGTTCGCCGCCGGAGAGCAATCGCCCGCGCTCGCCGATCGGCGCGTCAAAACCTTCCGGCTTGCGCGCGATGAAATCCATCGCCTGGGCGCGGGTCGCCGCCTCGCGCATCTCGGCTACGGTCGCGTCCGGTTTGCCGACGCGCAGATTCTCCGCGATCGAGCGGTTGAACAGCAGCGTCTCCTGGAACACGACGCCGATATTGCGGCGGAGCCCGGTCAGCGTGTAGCCGCGGATATCGGCGCCATCGACTTTGATGACGCCGGATTGCGGGTCGAAGGCGCGATGCAGAAGCGCAAGCGCCGTCGACTTGCCGCTGCCGGTCGGGCCTACCAGGGCGATGGTCTCGCCCGGCAGCGCCGTGAAAGTGAGATCGGCGGCAGCGGAGCGCTTGCCGTCATAGGAAAATGACACGTCGCTGAATTCGACAAGACCGCGTACGCGGCCGGGGTCCAACGCGTCAGGCCGGTCGCGCACCGCCGGCACCGTGTCCATCACTTCGAAGAATTCGGCGAGCCGCGGCGCGTCCATGAACAGCCGATTGGCGAAGCTCACGATCTGCTCGAGACGGGAGATCAAGAGCGAGGCGATGCTCATGAAGCTCACGATCTCGCCGACCGACGCAAGACCGACGAGCTTGAGATAGGTTCCGGAAACGAGGATCACCAGCAAAGTCAGGGTGGTCGCGGCGCGCGTCAGCACCGCGGCAATCGCCCACCACGACAGAACCGGCATCTGTGCCCGCAGCAGCGAATTGACCAGCGTCTTGAGCCCGGACACTTCGATCTCGATGCGCGCATAGCTCTGCACCAGCGCGACATTGCCGAGCGCGTCGGCGGCGGTCTCGGCGAGATCGGAATAGTGCCGTTCGACGGTCTGCTGCAGCGTCGCCGCTTTGTTGACCACGAATATCGTGAGCAAAGTGAAGGCGACGCACAGCACGAGCAGCGGTAAAGCCAGCCGCCAATTCAGGATCAGCGTTGCCGGCAACAGCACGCAGATGAAGACGAAAGCAGCGAAGTGCTCACGGAAGAACTGCACCCACAGCCACCACAGCGTATCGGTGCCGGTGAGCATAATCTTCATCTGCCGCCCGGAATGCGCGCCGGAATGATAGGCAAGGGGGAGTTGCAGGACGTGCTCGAAGAAATCCGCCAGCACCTGGTTGCGGCGGCGATGCGCCATGCGGTCGGCGAACCAGGCGACCAGCGCGCCGGCAAAGATGATGAACAGGCCGAAGGCGATCCATGCCCCGATCAGTGGCGCGAGCGCGTGTGCGGCGGCGCCTAAGCCCGCGGGCAACGCACCCGACAGGGCGTCGATGATGCGGCCGAACAGAACCGGCTCGACGAACTGCGCGCCGGCCAGAACGATATTGGCCAACGCTAACGTCACCGCGAGACGCGTATCGGTATGCAGAAGGCCGAGGACGCGGAGATAGGTGCGCAGAAAGGACATTGCAGGGTTTTAGCAGCGACCGGGCTGTTTCGCGCGCCTTTCGCCTGATTGCCGGCTAACCCGCTTGACTCGCGTGGACGAGCAACGTATTAAACCAATCGGTTATTTAACCGGATGGTCAAATGACGCTCGACGCCACTTTCTCAGCTCTGGCCGACCCCACCCGCCGGGCCATCCTGGCCCGCCTCTCGCTTGGCGAAACCTCGGTCACGGAGCTCGCCGAGCCCTTCGACATGAGCCTCCCGGCGGTGTCGAAACATCTGAAGGTTCTGGAGCGCGCCGGCCTCATTACCCGCGGCCGCGAAGCGCAATGGCGGCCCTGCCGGATCGAGCCCAAGGCGTTGAAGGACATCGACGACTGGCTCGGCGACTACCGCCGGTTCTTCGAAGGCAGCCTCGACCGCCTCGACGACTACTTGAAGACACTCAAGGCCGAGGAATCTCAAATCGGTTCCAGCGTGGCGAAGAAGGACGGCGGCAATGACGACGGCAAATAGCATCGATCTTGATCGGGATCCGCGCTCGATCATCGGCACGCGCATTTTCAACGCGCCGCGCGACCTGGTGTTCTCGGCCTTCACCGATCCGAAGCACTTGGACCACTGGTGGGGCCCGAACGGCTTCACCACCACGACCAGCGCGTTTGATTTTCGTCCAGGCGGAGTGTGGCGCTTCGTCATGCATGGGCCCGACGGTCGCGATTATCAGAACCGCATGACGTTTGAGGAGATCGTGCGGCCCGAGCGCATCGTCTACCACCACGGCGGCGGTGGGGATGTGAAGCCGGTGCAGTTCCGGATCACCGTTATTTTCGAAGATCTCGGCGGCAAAACGCGCCTCGTCTGGAGCAACAATTTCCCGTCGGCGGCCGAGCGCGACCGCGTGATCAAGGAATACGGCGCCGACAAAGGCCTGGTGCAGACCATGGCGCGGCTTGCCGAATTCGTGGCGGCGCAGGCCTAACGGACAGTCGATCGATGAGATCAGTCGTCACCGACTTCCTGACATTGGACGGGGTCATGGAGGGGCCTAGGCGCAGCATGGGTGCGACATGTCAGTAGAGTTCGCGCAAGGTGGCGCGCAAAGTATCGGCGCTCGACTGCGTCAGGGAGCGTTCCGTCTCCGCATGTGTTCGCGTCCAGATCGGGGCCGCGGCAGCGAGCAGCGCCCGGCCAGCAGCGGTCAGGATCAATCGGCGGCCGCGCTTGTCCGCTTTGTCCAACTTCACCTTGACCAAGTTACGGCGCTCCAGCGGCTTGAGATTAGCGGTCAGCGTCGTGCGATCCATTGCCAGCAGCGACGCGACATCCTTCATGTTCGGCGGCTGCGGACGATTGAGCGACATCAGGAGCGAGAATTGGCCTTGCGTCAGGCCAATCGGGCGCAATGCATCGTCAAAGCGCCGCGCCAGCGCGCGCGCGGCGCGCTGGATGTGCAGGCACAGGCAATGGTCGCGCACATGCAGCGTCAAGGCGAACGGTACTTCGCCGCCGTCCGCGGCACAGGTGGCGGCCATCTTCGCTTTCGTTCGGGCGGCTGTCTTTGCCGCGAGATTTGACATGAGTTTATTATGTTGATATCAACATATTTTGTCAAGCAGCCACTAGCGAAAATCGGGGGATAATAATCATGCAAGTTCAGCCCTATCTGTTCTTCGACGGCCGCGCCGACGAGGCGCTTGAGTTCTACAAAAAGGCGGTCGGCGCCGCGCCCAAAATGGTGATGCGGTTCAAGGATGCGCCTGACCAGTCGATGTTTCCGCCCGGCAGCGAGAACAAGGTGATGCATGCGGCGGTGGAAATCGGCGACAGCACGGTGCTGATCTCGGACGGCCGCTGCACCGGCAAGGCGAATTTCCAGGGCTTTTCGCTGGTCGTCTCGGCGGCAAGCGAGGCGGAGGCCGACGGGATATTTGGCGCACTCGGCGAAGGCGGCCAGGTGACGATGCCGATGGCCAAAACCTTCTTTGCGAAGCGCTTCGGCATGCTCACCGACAAGTTCGGCGTCGGCTGGATGGTGATCGTTCCGCAGCAGTAAGCGGCCGCTTCAACACAACAATGGAAGTCACGAGGAGTGAGTCATGGTCGCCGCCGAGGTGAAGAACAAGGATTTCGTGACCACCCGCGTTTTCGACGCGACGCCCGATCTGCTGTGGAAATGCTTCACCGAGCCCGAGCGCATGAAAGAATGGTTCGGACCGAAGGGCTCGGTCGTCGTCTCATCAAAAATGGATCTGCGGGTCGGCGGTACCTATCACGGCGCCATGCGCAACTCAGAAGGTCGCGTGATGTGGGCCAAGTTCGTCTATCGCGAGGTCACCCCGCCGCGGCGGCTGGTGTGGGAGCATTCGTTTTCCGACGAGGCGGGTGGGCTTACCCGCCATCCATTGGCCGCGACATGGCCGCTCAGATTGCTCACAACCGTAACGCTCGAAGATGCGCCGGGCGGCAAGTGCAAGCTCACGCTGACCTGGTCGCCGCTGGATGCCACGCCGGAGGAGCAGGCCACGTTCGATGCGGCTCACGACGGCATGCGTGGCGGCTGGGGCGGCTCGTTCGAGCGGCTCGACGCTCACCTCGCCGCGGCGAAGTGAAAGCAGATCCAAGCACAAGGAGTCCGTCATGGCGGCGCTCAAGCAGAAGATCACGCCGTGTCTGTGGTTCGACGATGAAGCCGAGGACGCGGCGAAGCTCTACACCGCGGTCTTTGCCAATTCGCAGATCAAACAGATCAGCCGCTACACCGAGGCTGGCCGCGAGATCCACGGCAAGGCGCCGGGCTCGGTGATGGTCGTCGAGTTTGAGCTTGAAGGACAGACCTTCACCGCGCTCAACGGCGGACCGCAATTCAAGTTCGACGAAGCGGTGTCGTTCCAGGTGATGTGCGACACCCAAGACGAGATCGATCATTTCTGGGCGAGGCTGTCCGAAGGCGGCAAGGAAGGCCCATGCGGCTGGCTGAAGGACAAATTCGGCCTGTCCTGGCAGGTCGTGCCGTCGGTCTTGCCGCGGATGATGAAAGACGCCGACGGCGCGAAATCCGGCAGGGTCATGAACGCCATCATGACAATGAAGTAGCTCGATCTCGACGCCTTGCAGCGCGCCTATTCGGGGCATGACTGAGATCACGGGAGGGCCATATGATCACGACAATCCTCATCATCATCGCCGTCGCGCTCACGGTCGCCGTCGTTGCGATGCTGCTCTACGCCGCGACAGCGCCGGATATATTCTTGGTCAGCCGTTCGGCGGTGATGGCCGCGCCGCCGGAAAGGATCTTTCCGATGATCAACGATCTTCACGCGCAGTCGGCGTGGTCGCCGTTCGAGAAGGATCCGAGTATGAAGCGCAATCATAGCGGTGCGCCGGCCGGCACCGGCGCGGTCTATGAATGGAACGGCAACCGCACTGTCGGCGCCGGACGCATCGCGATCACCGATTCCGTTCCGCCATTGCGGGTGTCGCTGAAGCTCGACATGTCGCGGCCGTTCGAGGCGCACAACATGGTCGATTTCGTGCTCGAGCAAAACGGCGCCGGCACCAAGGTGACAACCAAAGTCACCTGGGCCATGCAAGGCCGCCAGCCCTTTATGGCGAAGCTCGTGAGCCTGTTCGTCAACTGCGACCGGATGGTCGGCGGCGAATTCGAACAGGGCCTTGCCAAGCTCAAGACACTCGTCGAGGCGTGAACGTTGCGGAACCTTCGGGCGAGGTGAAGCGCGAAATCGGTTGTTGCCTGGTTTTCCAGGCAGTCTTGCAGCCGTGCTACTTTGCGGCAGCGAGGGCCTTTCAAGACATTCGTTGCGCACCCCTCCCGGAATTTCGCGGGAGGGGATAAATTGGAGCAATGACCGCGCCCGATTCTGGGCTACCGATTTTTCACGCGCCGTTCGCCCCGCCGGACGAGGATCTCGCCGCGGCGCTCTTGGCTGACGCCGCGCGCGACGCGGACGCCGAAAGCCGGATCGATATCCGCGCCAAAAAGCTTGTCGAGGCGATCCGCGCCAAGGCCGGCGGCGTCGGTGGCATCGACGATTTTCTTCACGCCTACTCGCTGTCGACCAAAGAGGGCCTGGCGCTGATGGTGCTGGCCGAGGCGCTGCTTCGCGTGCCTGACACCGCAACCGCCGACCGGCTGATCGAGGACAAGCTTGCCGCCGGCCGCTGGCTCGACGGCGATATGCATTCGACAGCGCTCCTGGTCTCGGCTTCGGCCTGGACGCTCGGTATCGTCGCGCGCGTCATTCATCCGGGCGAGACGCCGGAGACGATCCTCGACAGTGTCGCGCATCGCCTCGGTCTGCCGGTGATGCGGGCGGCGACGCGGCAGGCGATGCGGCTTCTCGGCGCGCATTTCGTGCTCGGGCAGACCATCGACGAGGCGCTCTCGCGCGCCCGCGCGCACACCGAGATACGCTATTCATTCGACATGCTGGGCGAGGGCGCCCGCACCGCCGACGATGCCGACACTTATTTCGACGCCTATGCCGGAGCGATCGCGGCGATCGGCAAGAGCGCCAAAGGCGCAGCATCGGCGCGGCCCGGCATTTCCGTCAAGCTCTCGGCGCTGCATCCACGTTATGAGGCGATTTCGCGCGAGCGCGTGCTCGATGAACTCGTGCCGCGCCTGGTCGAACTCGCGCAACTGGCCAAGGCGCACGATCTTCAATTCACCATTGACGCGGAGGAGGCCGACCGGCTCGAACTGTCGCTCGACATTGTCGCAGCGACGCTCGGCGATCCTTCGCTTGCCGGCTGGGACGGCTTTGGCCTTGCGGTGCAGGCCTATCAGAAGCGCGCGCTCGCGGTCATCGGCTGGATCGAGGACGTCGCGGACGCCAAGAACCGCCGGCTCACGGTGCGGCTGGTCAAAGGCGCTTATTGGGACACCGAGATCAAGCGCGGACAGGAACGGGGCCTACCCGGCTATCCGGTCTTCACGCGCAAGGCCATGACCGACCTTTGCTACATGGCTTGCGTGCGGCGGCTGCTCGCGGCGCGCAACAGACTCTTTCCGCAATTCGCCACCCACAATGCGCTCACGGTCGCAAGCGTCATCGAAGATGCCGGCAGTGTCGACGGCTTTGAATTCCAGCGGCTCTACGGCATGGGCGAGCCGCTCTATGACGCGCTGCGTGTCGAATTTCCGGCGGCGGCCTGCCGCATCTATGCGCCGGTCGGCGGCTATCGCGATCTCTTGGCCTATTTGGTGCGGCGGCTTCTCGAGAACGGCGCCAATTCGTCTTTCGTCTCGGTTGCCGCGGACGCGCGCGTGCCCATCGCCGATATTCTGCGTCGGCCGCAGAGCCGGATCGTCTCCGCCGAGGACGCACGCAACAAAAAGATTCCGTTGCCGGGCAATCTCTATGAGCCGGAACGGCAAAACTCCGCAGGCGTGGAATTCGGCGAACGCAAGAGTCTCGACGCGCTGCTCGCCGAGGTGAGCGATGGCGCGGCGGCATCAGCAAGTGCCGCGCCGCTGCTCGACGGCGTCGCGCTCCCCGGCATCGAGCGAAAAATAGTGTCGCCGATCGACGGCGGCATTGTCGGCACGGTCTATGAGGGCGACGATGCGGTGACGCGCTCCGCCGTCGCCGCCGCGGCCGCTGGTTTCCCGGCTTGGGCGACGACGCCGGCGGAAGAACGGGTTTCTGCACTCGAACGCGCTGCCGACCGTCTTGAAGTCAATCGCGGCAGAGTGCTCGCCTTGTTGCAGAACGAGGCCGGCAAGACGCTTGATGACGCGCTCGCCGAGTTGCGTGAGGCGGTGGATTATTGCCGCTATTACGCCGCGCAAGCGCGCACGACGCTCGCGCCGCAACAGATGCCGGGACCGACTGGCGAGAGCAATGTGCTGCGCTATCGCGGGCGCGGCGTCTTCGCCTGCATCAGTCCGTGGAATTTTCCGCTGGCGATCTTTCTCGGCCAGGTCAGCGCGGCGCTCGCCGCGGGCAACACCGTGGTCGCCAAGCCGGCGGAGCAGACGCCGCTGATTGCCGCGTTTGCGGTCGCGCTGCTGCACGAAGCCGGTGTGCCGAAGACGGCGTTGCATTTCGTTCCCGGTGACGGCGCGGTCGGCGCGAGCCTTGTTGCCCATCCGCATGTCGCAGGCGTGGTCTTCACCGGTTCGACCGAGACCGGCCGGGCCATCAATCGCGCGCTCGCGGCAAGGGACGGACCGATCGTACCGCTGATCGCCGAGACCGGCGGCATCAATGCCATGATCGTCGACGCTACCGCGCTCCCCGAGCAGGTCAGCGACGATGTTGTCACCTCGGCCTTCCGTTCCGCCGGGCAGCGCTGCTCGGCGTTGCGGTTGCTGTGCCTGCAAGACGATGTCGCCGAGCGTATGCTGGAAATGATAATTGGCGCGGCGCGCGAGCTGAAAGTCGGCGACCCACGGCAGATCGCTACTCACGTCGGCCCGGTGATCGACTTGGATGCCAAGGCCAAACTCGACAACTGGATCGCCGCCAACGAACGCGCCGGCCGGCTACGGTTCCGCGCCGCGGCCGCACCGCGCTCGGGCGGCAATTATGTCGCTCCGGCGATCATCGAGCTCGATCGCGCTGTCGATCTCAAACGGGAAATCTTTGGTCCGGTGCTTCATGTGGTCCGGTTCCGGGCCGGACAGCTTGAGACCCTGGTCGACGACATCGCGGCCAACGGCACGGCTTTGACGCTCGGCATCCACTCGCGCATCGACCTGACAATTCGTCGCATCGCCGAGCGGCTCCCGCACGGGAATGTCTATGTCAATCGCAACATGATCGGCGCCGTGGTCGGCACCCAACCCTTTGGCGGCACTCATTTGTCCGGCACCGGGCCGAAGGCTGGGGGGCCCAATTACCTGCGCCGCTTCGCCGCCGAGCAAGTGCTGACGGTCAATACGGCGGCCGCTGGCGGCAATGCTGGGTTGCTCGCCCAGGAAGATTGAATCCGCGAGATTCCACATGGCATTAACACAATCACGACACGATCTCGCTATTCTGATTGGCCATGAGTGATTCGAGATGAGCGATTCAATTGCACGGCTGTTCCAGGCGGTCCACGCCTGCCGCCACGACGATCCGTCGACTTCGCGGACGGCGCGGCTGCTTCGCGCGGGCCGCAGCAAGATGGCCAAGAAGCTTGCCGAAGAGGCGGTCGAGGTCGTGATCGACGCCATGAACGGCGACCGCGAGGCCGTGGTCAAAGAGAGCGCCGACCTCATCTATAATCTCGTGGTGCTGTGGGTCTCCTCCGGCATTCGTCCCGAAGACGTCTGGAAGGAAATGGACCGCCGCGAGCGGCTGCTCGGCATCGCCGAGAAAGTGCCGAAGAAGCTGCCGGAAGATTTTCCTCGCCGTCAAATCGTCATGCTGGAAGGCCGCCGTGGCCGCAAGCGGCGCTGATTTTTTCCTCTCCGCGAGACGGCACAGCGATGCTTGAACACGTGATGTCGGTGCTCGTGTCCGCGATTGTCGAGGTGATCTCGGCCGCCGGATATCTGGGCATCGTGATCCTGATGGCGATCGAGTCGGCCTGCATCCCGCTGCCGTCGGAGATCATCATGCCTTTCGCCGGCTATCTGGTGTCGACCGGCCGCTTTACCTTGATCGGCGCCGCAACCGCGGGCGCGCTCGGCTGCAATCTCGGCTCTACGATTGCCTATTACGTTGCCGCGAGCGGCGGCCGGAAGGCGTTCGAGCGCTGGGGCGCCTACGTGCTCATCGGCCATGCCGAGATCGATCACGCCGAGCGGTTCTTTGCCCGCTACGGATCGGTCACCGTCTTCATCGGCCGGCTGCTTCCGGTGATCCGCACCTTCATCGCCTTTCCCGCAGGTCTCGCGCGGATGCCGATGATGAAATTCCAGATCTACACGTTTCTCGGCTCGTGGCCGTGGTGCTTCGGCTTGGCCTATATCGGCTTCATCCTGGGCCAGCGCTGGGACAGCGATCCGACCTTCCGCAACCTGTTTCACAAATTCGATGTCGTGGTTGTCGGTCTCCTGCTGGCCGGCTTGGCCTGGTTCGTCTGGTCGCGCTGGCGGGCGCGGTAGCCGACAAACCGCCCCCGGATTTGGCACCGTTTATCATTGGCGTTGCCGCCCCGGTGCGGATATCCTGCCGTGGACATTCTGACCTTGTTGCCGCCCTAATTGGATTGCCTGATTTGCAGTCAGGACAGGTGTTCGGTCAGAGAGTTAACGGGGTCGGGGCCCCCGGCGGGCGAACCAAGCGGCAAGCGCGATAGCCCATTGCGCGATGGCTTTGCCCATCGAGCAATCATCCGGTGGCCATGACGGAGTGGCCGTGACGCGAAGCAATATCAGTTGGTCCAATATCAGTTGGACACAGTGCCGATCGGCAGCCAGCGGGCTTGCCGCGGCGGTCTTGTTGTGCGCGGCCGCGAGCCTCGCGCAGGCCCAGATCTTTGGGCCGAACAACAATGTCCAGAACAATGCGCCGCCTGCAGCCGGGCTGGCGCCGTCGGGCGATGCCAAGCCGGCGGCTGTCGCGCCGCCGCAAGCCGTCAATCAAGGCCAAGCTCCGAGCCAAGCTCCCAACCAGGCGGCCACAACCGGTGCAAACCAATCTGGCGCAAACCAGCCTGCGGCCAACCAACCGGGTGCGGATCAAGCCGCGGCTCCGTCGCCGGCACCGGAAGAGAAGCGCGGTTTTTTGAACGGGCTCGGCCAGTGGTGGGACGAGTCCGTCGCCAATTTCAACGCCAAGTTCAAAGAGCAGCAGGCCAAGCTCGATGAATTCAACAAGAAGCAGAGCGAAGCCGCCAAGGACGCGACGCAGGCGATGAAGAATGCCGCCGATGCCATGTTCTCGACTTCAAAGCTGATCGAGACCCAGCAGCTCTGCCCGATCGCCGGCAACGGCGCGCCCGATTGCGCCAGTGCGGCAACCAATGTCTGCAAAGCCAAGGGTTTCAGCGACGGCCGGCCGATCGATATCCGCACCGCGGAGCGGTGCAAGGCGTCGCTGTGGATCTCGGGCCAAAATCCGTCGACCGCCAATTGTCCGGTCGAGACGGTGCTGCTGCGCGTCGCCTGCCAGCAATGAGCGGTCGGCGCGGCGCCGACTCGCCTTCACAACAAATGTGCTAAGGCTCATCCCCAATCGCTAGGAGGGAGGAGTTTCCGCCATGATGTCCGACGCCGATCGCAGCAAGGCCGCCGATATTCTCGTCAACGCCGAGAGGGAGCGCAAACAGGCGACGCAACTCTCCAAGACCTGGCCGGACATCGCGATCGAGGACTCGTACGCGATTTCGAGCGAAGTCGCCAAGCGCAAGATCGCGGCCGGCGCCAAATTGATCGGCCACAAGGTCGGCCTCACGTCGAAGGCGATGCAGCGCTCGTCGCAGATCGACGAGCCGGATTACGGCCATCTCCTCGACAACATGATGGTCGCCGACGGCGCCAGCGTTCCGCATGCGAACTATTGCCTGCCGCGGGTCGAGATCGAGCTGGCTTTCGTCATGGGCAAGCCGCTCAAGGGGCCGGGCATCAATCTTACCGACGTGCTGCGCGCCACCGAATATGTCGTGCCGGCGATCGAGATCGTCGACGCGCGCTTGCAGGATCAGCGCAAGATTTTCGACACGGTAGCCGACAACGGCGCCGCCGCCGGAATCGTCATGGGCGGCCGGCCGATCAAGCCACTCGATGTCGATCTGCGCTGGGTTGGCGGCGTCATGTATCGCAACGCCGAAATCGAGGAGACCGGAGTTGCAGCAGGCGTGCTTGGTCATCCGGCGCTCGGCGTGGCCTGGCTTGCCAACAAGCTCGGGGCGCATGGCGTGACGCTCGAGGCCGGCCATGTCGTGCTCGCCGGCTCCTTCACGCGCGTCGTCTTCGCGCGCAAAGGCGACACGCTGCACGCCGATTTCGGCAATCTCGGCGGCATCGCGGTGCAATTCGTCTGACATGCTGCGATAACCGATCGATAGGCAAGTTGAGAGGATTGAACGAACAGCCGAGAGGGTGTCATGGATGCGTCGCCGCGCCTTAAGTCTTTCGCACCGCAATTGCTCGTGGACGACCTTCCAGGCGCGATTAAATTCTATCAAGACGTTCTTGGTTTTTCGTTCGGCCCGACATGGCGTGGATTTTACGCCATCGGCGCGCGGGACGGTGTTGAGATCCATCTCAAATGCGCGCCCAAGACGATCGAGGATCGCGCTCATCGCCGGCACAACGAACATCTCGATGTCTATGCGAGCGTCATCGGCGTAGCCGCACTCTACGATGCGTGCACGGCAAAAGGCGCGGCTATCCTTAAGCCTTTGGAGCGGACGCCGTGGGGAACAAAAGATTTTTATATTGCCGACCCCGAAGGATATATCATTGCCTTTGGCGAGGCCGATAATCCGAACTAAGCCTCCTCCGTTGGTGGAGAGTCTTGAACATCTGGTGCCGCGGCGCGATCATGCGCCCCGTTTTGGCGCTCAATGGTGGCTCGGCCGTGCTGTTCCGCGATTGCATGCATTGGGTTCTGGCGGCGGCGGTTATTGCTGTCTCGGCAACGGCGCTTCGTGCGGCGCTGCCGACCGCGCCTGACGTTTCCGGCCGCACCTCGACCGAGGGCGAGCTTCTGATCGCGTCGCCCGATCTGCCCGCGCCGTTCGATCACGCCGTGGTGCTGATGGCGCAGCACAATCGCGACGGCGCCCTCGGCATCGTCATCAATCATCCCGCCGGCAGCCGTCCGATCGCCGAAGTGCTCACGGCCATGGGCTCGGACTCAAGCGGCGTGACCAACGACGTGCTGATGTTTCTTGGCGGGCCGGTCAGTCCGGAAATCGCCTTCGTGCTGCACTCGACGGATTATCGCAAACCCGACACGATCGACATCGATGGCCACCTGGCGCTGACCGACGCCGCCGAAGTCTTGCGCGATATCGGGCTCGGCAAAGGCCCGCAGAAGAGCCTGGTCGCCTTCGGCTATGCCGGCTGGGCGCCGTCGCAGCTCGACGACGAGATCAAAAGCGGTGCATGGGTCACGGTTCCTGAGAATCCGGCTTTGGTGTTCGACGACGATCGGTCTAAAGTATGGGCCGACGCACTCGCCCTACAAAAAGCCGACAAATGAAAGAGCTTCACGGCGTCCTGCCCTATCTGGTGTCCCCGGTCGATAGCGAGGGACGCGTGAAGACCAATGTGCTCGGCGAACTGGTCAATGATTTGATCGAAGCCGGCGTGCATGGCGTCACGCCGCTCGGTTCGACCGGCGAATTCGCTTATCTGCGGACCGTACAGCGCATCGACGTGGTGCGTGCGACCATCGAAGCGGCCGCCGGCCGCGTGCCGGTGGTGGCCGGCGTCGCGGCGACCGCGACGGGGGACGCGGTCAACCAGGCAAAGGGCTACCAAAAACTCGGCGCCAGCGGCATCCTCGCCATTCTCGAATCCTATTTCCCGCTCGCTGAGCCGCAGGTCGAAAGCTATTTCCGCGCCATCGCCGATGCGGTCGATGTGCCGGTCATTCTCTATACCAATCCGCAGTTCCAGCGCACCGATCTCACGCTCGACGTTATCGCCCGCCTGAGTGAGCATCCGCGCATCCGCTACATCAAGGACGCTTCAACCAATACCGGGCGGCTCTTGTCGATCGCCAATCGCTGCCCGGATATGAAAGTGTTCTCGGCATCGGCGCATATCCCGGCCTGCGTCATGCTGATCGGCGGTGTCGGCTGGATGGCGGGCCCGGCCTGCGTCATTCCGCGGCAGAGCGTGAGGCTCTACGAGCTTTGCCGCGACGAACGCTGGAAGGAAGCGATGGAACTGCAGCGCCGGCTTTGGCAGATCAACGAGATCTTCGCCCGCTATAACCTTGCGGCCTGCATCAAGGCGGCGCTCGAAATTAAGGGTTATGACGTCGGCGATCCGGTGCCGCCGCAGCCGCGGCTCGGCAGCAA
Source organism: uncultured Alphaproteobacteria bacterium (assembly GCA_963746715.1). GTDB lineage: Bacteria > Pseudomonadota > Alphaproteobacteria > Rhizobiales > Xanthobacteraceae > BOG-931. The sequence continues at coordinate 183,101 of CAVVCW010000032.1, forward strand.
GGAGCGTGACATTATCGCGGCCTCGCTGTCGGACGTCGAAGAACTCGTTGCAGTCTTCTAGATTTTCATTGGAGGATGATCTTTTTCCGAAAACCAATTCCTACTTTTCGGGATCATGCTCCGCGATTCGTCGCCCAATTCGTTAATTTCTTCCAACCAATTCTTAACGCTTCCTTGCTAAAGCTGCCGCCTCCCTGATTTCGCCTGCGTGCGTTTTGGCGCCGCGGTCGGCTCGTTGGCCTGGTAGTGAGCTTGGTTGGTGTCTTGGCATCCATCGATTCGGAATACGCTCCGCGTGTTGCCTTGAAGGGAACCGTTGCGGCGATCGCCAGCGCCCGCCGCGCCGTTCTCGCCGACCGCTATCCGATCAGCTCGTTTGCCGTGGAATGGCGCTGGCTCGCAGATCTGGTCGCGGTAGCGGACGAATGGCGGAGCCTTGCCGCGCGCGCGCTCGAACCCAATGTGTTTTACGAGCCGGCTTTCGCGTTGGCCGCCGGCGCGGTGTTCGGCCGTGATGTCGGCGCGGTGCTGGTGTGGTCCGGCGATGAGCCGAGGAAGCTCCTTGGCTTTTTCCCGGCACGCGTGGCGCGGCGCCGCTACGGTCTGACCTTGCCGGTTCTGCAAGCCTGGACGCATCCTTATGCGCCGCTCGGTACGCCGCTTGTCGAGTGCGAGGCGGCCGACCCCGTGATCTCCGCCTGGCTCGCTTATCTTGCACGCGATCGGGCGCTGCCCGGTCTGCTGCTACTGCCGCTCATTGTCGAAGACGGTCATTTTGCGATTGCACTGACGCAGGCGCTGCGCCGCCTGCAGATGCCGTTCGCCGATTTTGCCCGTCACAGCCGGCCGCAGCTGGTGCCGGGCGACGATCGCGCGGCTTATCTTGAACAGGCGATCTCGGCGCACCGGCATCGCGAACTGCGCCGCAGCATGCGCCGCCTCGGCGATCTCGGCGCGCTGTTGTTCACCGCGAGCACCGCGCCGCAAGCGGTCACCAAAGAGATCGAGGATTTCTTTGCGCTCGAGGCCGGCGGTTGGAAGGGCGATAGCGGCACCGCCGCCGCACATCACGACGAAGTGCGGAGCTTCATGAAGATCGCGATCCAGGCGCTCGCGGCCGAAGGCAAGGTCGCGGTCAATCGCATTCTTATCGACGGCCGTGCCGTTGCTGCCGCCGTCACGCTGCGCAGCGGCGACGGCGCCTGGTACTGGAAAACGGCCTATGACGAAACGCTGGCGCGCTTTGCCCCCGGCGTTCTGCTCTCGGCCGCCCTCACCGAGGGCCTCGCCGAAAATCCCGCGATCTCACGTACCGATTCCTGCGCGGCGCCGGGCAATCCGATCCTCGACAATCTCTGGCGCGAGAGGCTTCCGCTTTGCGACCGCCTGATCGCCGTCCGTCCCGGCGCCTCGTTCACGATCGCCCGCCACCTCGAAAGCCTGCGTGGTGCATCGATTGGAGCGGCAAAATCGCTCCGCAGGCAACTCCGCCATCGTTGACTTTTGCCGGCGTTTCCCGCGTATCTCCCGGCGTCACGATGAGGCACGATCTTTTTCGGAAAACCGGTTTCCACTTTTCCGGATCATGCCCTGGGAAACGCAAAGGGCGCTGCAAGAGCAAATGGCCAAACCGATTGCAATCCGCATGGGCGGTTATGGACCGCCGACCACCTCGTTCTCACGCTCCCTCAAACTGATCGGCGACGCGCTGCAGGCGCAGTTCGGCGACCGTGTCGACGTCAAGTATGTCTGGAACATCATGGATTTCGGCTACCGCGCCGAAGAGATTCTGTGGCTGGTCGAGGATGGCATGCTCTCGCTCGGTTACCAGTCGTCGAGCTATCTGACCGACCGCGTGCCGGAACTCGGCTTCGTCGATCTGCCGTTTCTGTTCGAGAAGCGCGATCGGGCGCGCGCCGCCATCGACGGCGCGCTCGGCAAATATCTCGCCGAGCGTATCGAGGCGCGGGTGAACTACCGCATCCTCGGCTACTTCGAGAACGGCTTCCGCCATATCTCCAACCGGCTGCGCACCCTGCACACGCCGGCCGATCTCAAGGGCATGCGCATCCGCGTGCTGCCGAGCGAGGTGCAGGCGCGCACTTTCGAGCTGCTTGGCGCCGTGCCGCTGCGCTGGGATCTCACCGAAGCGATCGCGGCGATCAAAGCCGGCACCATCGACGCGCAGGAAAATCCGTTCGCCAACACCGTCACCTATGGCGTGCACAAGTTTCATCACTTCCATACCGTGACCAACCATTTCTACATCTCGCGGCCGATCTTCCTCAATCGGCCGCAATTCGACGCCTGGCCGGAGGATCTGCAGGAGGCGATGCGCGCGGCCGTCGACAAGGCCGTCGCCTTCCAGCGCAATCTCGCCATCGAGGAAGACCGCGAAGCGCGCGCTGCCATCGAAGCGGCCGGCTGCGAGATCGGGACACTGACCTCGGACGAGCACGCGCAATTCCGCGCGGCGGTGACGCCGCTGCTCAACGATGCGCGCAAGACCTACGAGCAGAAAATGTTCGACATGATTTGATGCCGGAGTGCGGCAATGAAGGAACCAAAGACGCGGTTCAGCGGCGGTTGTCTTTGCGGCGCGTTGCGTTATGAGGCCGAAGGCGCGCCCGATTACATGGGCCACTGCTATTGCGAGGATTGCCGCAAGGCGTCCGGCTCGGGCTTCATCCCGTTCATCGGCTTTGCCGCGCGCGCGGTGCGCTTCAGCGGTGAAAGCCTGAAATTCATATCGAAAGCGGCAAACGGCGGTAACGCCGTGCGCAATTCCTGCCCGGTCTGCGGCAGTCTCGTCTTCGGCGGCGAAGTCGGCAAAGACACGTCGCACACGATCTATGCCGGCACGCTCGACGATCCGTCACTGTTTCATCCGGCGATCGCGATCTTCACCCGCGGCCGACCGGCTTGGGCCGTCATACCGCCTGGGCTAAAACTCTTCGCGAGAGGGCCGCAAGACCAGGCGGGATCGGGCTAGGCTCGATCAGCTGTGGTGCCCGTCGGGCGTGGCCATGATCAGCGACCAATACACTTTGTATTTCGACTTCGGCGTATAGACCGCCGCGATCCCCATATGGGTCACGCTCGAATTGAGCATATTGGCGCGATGCGGCGGTAAATCGCGCCAGCCGGAAAACGCTTCTGCGAGTGTATGGTAACCGGCGCCGATATTTTCAACGGCGACGCTTGCATTGTAGCCGGACTTGCGGATGCGCTCGGCGAAGGGATGCGCGGCATCGTGATCGAGCTTGTCGCGCGCCGCCATGGCTTGTGCCTGATCGCTGGCAAGCCGCATCAGGTCCGGATCGATGGTGAGCGGGCCGAGACCATTATTGCCGCGGTAGCCGGAGATCATCGACTGCGCCGCATTGGCGTCGAGCACCGTGCCGGGCTGCGAGAGATCGATATAGAAACTCGGCTGGCCGCTCTGTGGCGCATTGTCGGTGCAGCCCGCCAGCGGCGCCGCGCAGAGCAGAAGGCCGCTGAACACAAGCGCGGCGGTCGGCCGGATCATCATAGCTCCCCCAGGTCTTCCGACAGTTCGGCGAAAAAGATGTCCGAACCATGAAGGCGTAATATCCCCCGCTGGAAGCCGCCTGGAGATACGAACGGGAATGCCCTTTTCCATGCGACTTTCAGGCAGCTTTCATACCCTAGCGCCGGCTCCAGCGGTCAACTAGCATCGCCGGGCCGTGCCGTCCCGTATCGTGCCGAGGAGTTATCCACATGACCGCAGACCTAAACCGCCCGGCTGCTTCGGCCCCACCCGCCCGCACGCCGGGTGCCAAACGGGCCAGCGCCGGCGAGTACCTCTTCAACCTCGCCAATGTGAATCACATTCTCGGCGGTCCGGATTATTCGACGGCGAACGGCGCCTGCGTCGAGGGCGATCGCATGATCGTTGGCCTGATGCGCATGCCGGCGGGCACCGGCGCCGCCGCGCATTCGCACCCTAATGAGCAATGGATTTACATCCTCGAAGGCACCTTCCACGCCACGATCGGCGGCCAGACGGTCGAGGCCAGGCCCGGCTCGGTGCTCTATATTCCCTCCGACACGGTGCATGACGGCAAAGCCGGCCCCGGTGCCGATGTCGTGTTCTTTACCGTCAAGGACGCCTCGCACAGCCTGCACGGCATAAAAGCTGCATGACGGCCTGGATCGGCATGTGCCAATGGGCCGCCTGAAGGCTGAGTGAGGTGTGATGCGTAAATCCAGTCCGTGGTTTTGTATTTTCTTGTTTGCTGTGGCGGCGGTGGCGCCAGTCAGACCGGCAGCGGCGCAAGTCTGGCCGGCGAAACCGATCCGGGCCTTCATTCCCTTTGCCGCCGGCAGCGCCACCGACATCATTCCCCGCGCCGTATTCGATCAGTTGAGCCCGGTACTCGGACAGCCGATCGTGGTCGAGAACCGCGGCGGTGCGGGCGGCTCGCTCGGCGTCGGTGAGGTGACGCGCGCCGAGCCCGATGGCTACACGATTCTTGCTGACTCCTCCGCGCTCACTGTGGCGCCCTGGATCGTGGCGGACTTGCCTTACGACACGGCCAAAGACCTCTCTGCCGTCATCCCGCTCGGCAAGAACGGCAATGTGCTGGTGGTCAATCCGGCGAAGGGCTGGAAGACGGCGCAGGACTTGGTCGCGGCGGCAAAGGCCAATCCCGGCACGATCAATTACGGCTCGGCCGGCGTCGGCACCGCGACCCATGTTAGCGCCGAGCGCTTTCGCGCCAGTGCCGGATTTGAGGCGACGCATATTCCTTATAAAGGCGGCGCGGAGGCGCTGACCGACCTGTTGGGCGGACGGATCGACTTCTACTTCTGTCCGATCTCGACGGCGCTGCCGCTGATCCACGACGGCAGGCTTATCGCGCTTGCCATTTCGACGCCGACGCGCGCGTCCGATCTGCCGGATGTTCCGACCACGCTCGAAGCCGGCTATCCCGATTCCGATTACACGGTGTGGTACGGCATATTCATGCCGGCGAAAACACCGCGCGACATCGTGCAGAAATTCTACACGGCGGCGACCGGCGTGTTGCAGTCGCCGGCGATGCAGCAAAAGCTCAAGCAGCTTGCGGTCGATCCGTTCCCCATGACGCCCGGGCAATTCGACCAGTATGTCGCCAAAGACTTGGACGCGAATGGCAGGCTGTTTCCGACCGCCGCCAAAAAATGAAAAGACGCATATGAAATAGACGTCGAACAATTTCAGCGGCCTCGCATGTACGGTGCCGCGAAATGAAAACGGGAGGAACACATGAGATTTGTGAAAATTATGCTTGCCGCGCTGCTATGCGCCGCGGCGGGCGCGGCGTTCGGGCAGACGCCAGATAAATATCCGTCGCGGCCGGTGAAGATCGTCGTGCCCTATGCGCCGGGTGGCGCGACCGACATCGTCGCGCGCATCCTCGCCGACCAACTCGGCAAGTCGCTCGGCCAGTCCTTCTTCGTCGAGAACAAGCCCGGAGCTTTCGGCATGCTCGCGATCGAGGAAATGGTACATTCGCCGGCCGACGGCTACACGCTGATGATCGGCAATGTCTCGACCAACGCGATCACGCCGATCATCTATGCGCAGAAGCTGACCTTCGACTACATGAAAGATGTCGTGCCGATCACCAATACGGTCGACGTTCCGGCGTTCCTGGTCGCGACCACGAAGAATTTTGACGTCAGCACGGTGCCGCAGCTCGTCGATTACGCCAAGAAGAATCCGGGGCAGGTGCGCTACGGCACCGTCGGCAACGGCAGCTACCCGCATTACGACATGGCTTATTTCGCCAAGCGCGCCGGCAATCTCGATATGGTCGCCATTCCCAACAAGGCCGGCGCCTCCGGCGTCATCAACGACATGCTTTCGGGCTCGACGCAGGTCGCCTTTCTCAATCTCGCCTCGACCGCGCCGCAGGTGAAGGCCGGCAGCCTGCGCCCGCTCGCGCTCGTCGATCATGCGCGGCTGCCCGATTATCCGGACCTTCCGACGATGCAGGAAATCGGCTATCCCGGCGTCGGCACCATTGCCTGGCAGGCTTTGTTCGCGCCGGCCGGTGTTCCGAATGATGTGTTGCAGAAAATCTTTGACGCGACTGTGGCCGCCTTGAAGTCGCCCGAGGCCGTCAACTCGTTCCACAAGCAGACCTTCAACATCGTGCCCAATGCCTCGCTCGCCGACGCCAAGACCTGGCTGGCGCAGCAGATGGAGACGTGGCGCAAGATCACGGCCGACGTGAAAATCGACACGGAATGATAGGCTGCAGACCGCAGGTCAGGGAATAATCAGACGTGAATAAGCCAGAGGTCATCGCCGCTCCCACTCATCCCGTTGTCTTCGATCAGGACGTCGACGTGCCGATGCGCGACGGCGCGCGCCTGAAGGCGGACGTATTCCGGCCCTATGGCGACGGCAAATATCCCGCCATTCTCAATCTCGGCCCCTATCAAAAAGACAAGCTCTGGATCGTGCCCGATGCGCTCGGCGAGCCGCAGAACGAATGGATGAACTGGGAGACCGTCAATCCGAAATGGTGGGTGCCGCGCGGTTACGCCGCCGTGCGTGTCGACGGTCGCGGCACCGGCAAGTCGCTCGGCCAATGCGAGCCGTGGTCATTTGCCGAGGCCGTCGATTTCTACGACGCCATCGAATGGGCGGCGGCGCAGCCATGGTGCAACGGCAATGTCGGCCTGCTCGGCATTTCCTATTTCGCCATCAATCAATGGTTCGTCGCCAATCTCGCGCCGCCGTCGCTGAAGGCGATCATTCCGTGGGAAGGGTTTGCCGACATCTATCGCGACGCGCTTTATCACGGCGGCATTTTGAACCTGTTCATGACCAATTGGTTCACCGCGCATCTGTTGCATCATCTGCTCGGGCGCGCCTCGGCGCATCAGCCCGACGGCTGGCAGGTCAATACGCTGCATTTCTGGCTGCGCAATAATCTCGACTCTGGCGCGTTCCGCGGTGCACAGGCGCAGTGGGACAAGATCAACGTGCCGCTCTATTCGGTCGGCAATTGGTCCGGCATGGCGCTGCATTTGCGCGGCAATACGGAGGCTTTCATGCGCGCGTCGACGCCGCACAAGAAGCTCCGCATCCATCTCGGCTCGCACGTGCATCCGTTCTATACCGATGAAGGACGCGGCGATCAGATCCGCTTCTTCGATTATTGGCTCAAGGGCATCGATAACGGTGTGATGGACGAGCCGCCGGTCAAACTTGCCATCCGCAAGGGCGGCGACGCGTTCGAATGGCGTGATGAGCACGAATGGCCACTCAAGCGCACGCGCTGGACCAAGCTTTACCTTGACTTGTTGCAGCCGCAGACGGAGCCGCCTGCCGGCACGCCGCTCACCGGCGCTTTGGACGTGAAAAATCCCGCGGCGGTCGGTTCGCGCAGTTATCCGGCGTCAAGCCTCGGCACCATGGGCTCGACCTCGGCGGCGTCCTCGCAAGTCATGGGCGGCGGCATCAAGCCGGGCATGGGCCTGTCGCTCGAAACGACAAAGCTGTCGGTCGATACCGAAATCACCGGACCGCTCGCCTGCGTATTGTGGGTTTCGAGCACGACCGAGGACATGGATCTGTTTCTGACCTTGCGCAATATCGGACCCGACGGCGCCGAGATTCTGGAGACCGGCCAGCAGGGCGCGCCGGTGCCGGTGGCTAAAGGGTGGCTCCGCGTGTCGCATCGCGAGCTCGATCCGGAACTGTCGCTGCCCTATCGGCCGTATCACAAGCATCTGCGCCGACTCTATTTGATGCCCGGCGAGATCGTGAAAGTCGAGGTCGAAATCTGGCCGACCTCAATGGTGTTCAAGAAAGGCCATCGCATCCGGCTCGACGTCCAGCCGCGCGACGGCATCGGCAGCGCGCAATACCTGCACTATCACGCCGACTACAACAGCGGCGCGGTCAACACGATCTACGCCGGCGGCGACAAGGAATCTTATTTGCTGCTGCCGGTGATCCCGCAAAGCTGATCGCGCAGTTCTGGGCGAATGGCCGGTTCGGATTGGGCGATTTAGATTTTGTTAAGGACTTTCGCTGGCAACTTGTTAACCGCAAGACAACGCCCGGCGAATATCTTGTGCGCGCTCACTCTTGTGACATCGGCGCGCGATGCTCAGCAATTTCCAATTCTCCAAAGCCAGCCGTAACTGGAAGCTCGTCATCCTGGCGGGCGTGATCGGATTTGCCGCGGGCTTTGCTGTTGTCTCGTTTTACGGGCCGGACCGGCTGGTCGCGGCGCTGAGCACAGCGCCACCGTCGGTTGCCGAACTCGCGCTGGCGGCGCCATTCGGGCTCGGCGCTGCAGTGCTTGCCGGCCTGTTGGTCAACGCGCTTCGCCGTTCGCATACACGCGTGTTGCGTACCGCGCTCAATCACATGACGCAGGGCCTCTGCATGTTCGATGCGGTGGGGCGTCTGTTGTTTTGCAACGAGCGATATATAGAAATGTACGGCCTGGGCCCGAATGACGCCAAAGCCGGTACGCCGCTGCGGCAATTGTTGGTGCAGCGCGCCGCCTCCGGCACGTTCACCGGCGACCCGGATGCCTATGTCGCCCAGGCGATGCGGCTGGTGGCCGCGGGACAGACCGAATCCAAGATCGTCGAGCTCGGCGACGGCCGGATGATCTCGCTGGTCAACTGTCCGATCCGCGGCGGCGGCTGGGTCGCCACGCATTTCGACGTCACCAACCGGCTGCGCGCCGAAAAGGAGCGCGACGCGCTGTTGCAGCGCGAGGAGCGGCGGCAGCAGACGGATACGGCGATTTCGTCGTTTCGCGCGCGGGTTGACGGCGGGCTTAAGACCGTGAGCCAGAGCGCGTCCGCCATGAAAGCCGCTGCCAAGTCACTGCTGACGACCTCGGATCATACCTTGCAGCGCGCCGAGAGCGCGGTGCGCGGCTCGAATGAAGCTTCGACCAATGTCGAGACCGCGGCGGCGGCGGCGGCGGAGCTCTCGGTATCGATCAAAGAGATCAGCCGCCAGCTCAACCAGACCAACGACGTTGTGCGCAGCGCCGCCGCCGATGCGACGGCGACCAATGACGACATCACGGCGCTCGCCAATGTCGCGCAGAAGATCGGCGACGTGGTCAAGCTCATTCAGGACATCGCCGGCCAGACCAATCTTCTCGCGCTCAATGCCACCATCGAGGCGGCGCGGGCCGGCGAGGCCGGGCGCGGCTTCGCCGTCGTCGCTTCGGAAGTGAAATCGCTCGCCGTGCAAACCGCAAAGGCCACCGAAGAGATCACCCAGGAAATTCTCTCGGTGCAAAATTCGAGCGGCAAGGCGGTGTCGGCAATCCGCGACATCACGCAGCGCATGCAGGACATCAATACCTATACCAGTGCGGTTGCGATTTCCGTCGAGCAGCAGGACGCGGCGACCGGCGAGATTTCCCACAATGTCGCGAGCGCCGCGACCGGCGCCAAGGGCATCGCCTTGGCGCTCGGCGAAGTGGCGAGCGGCGTCACGCAGACCAAGAGCTCGGCGGAAACCATGCTCAGTGCATCCGAGGAAGTCGAGGACGCGACCGCAAAGCTTCGCCGCGAAGTCGAAGAGTTCTTGGCGACCGTGGCGGCGTAATCTAGCGCCCAGCAGCGTAGCCTTGCATGCCGCGCGGATTGGCGGCGGCGCGGCGGCGGCGGCCATCGCGGGACGCCGCGGTGAGGCGGCCTTCCGACCAGTCCGGACCGATCTCGACCTCATGACCGCGGCGGTTCAATTCGTCGACAGTTGTCTGCGGCACGCGGCCTTCGAGCACCAATACGCCGGGGCGCGACGTGCGCGGCCAGAACGAGCTCGGGAAATGTTCGGAATGCCAGGCCGGCGCGTCGATCGCTTCCTGCAGGTTCATGCCGCAATGGACGTGGCGCAGGAACATCTGCGTGATCCATTGGTCTTGGCCGTCGCCGCCCGGCGAGCCCCAGGCGAGGTAAGGCTCGCCGTCGCGCAGCGCCATTGTTGGAGAGAGTGTGGTGCGCGGCCGCTTGCCGGGGGCAAGCGCGGCAGGATGTCCTTCCTCGAGCCAGAACATCTGCGCGCGCGTGCCGAGGCAGAAGCCGAGTTCGGGAATGACCGGCGAGGAGTGCAGCCAGCCGCCCGACGGCGTCGATGACACCATATTGCCGGCCCGATCGATGATGTCGAAATGCACGGTGTCGCCGCGCATCGCGCCCATCTTGCCGACGGTCGGCTCACCGGCGCCGAGCCGGCCCACCGTGGGTTCGCCGGCGCCGGCCGCCATCACTACCGGCTCGCGGCGCAGCTTGACCACCGCGCCGAAACCTTCGATCGAGCCGGGGCGCAATTCCAGCGAAGCCTTGTCGGTGACGAGCTTGCGGCGCTGCGCGTTATAGGCATCCGACAACAGCGTCGTCATCGGCACTTCGACGAAATCAGGATCGCCGTAGAAGGTCTCGCGGTCGGCATAAGCGAGCTTCGAACATTCGACGGCGAGATGGATGAAGTCCGGCCCAGTCGGATCGAGCCCGTCGAGATCGAAACCTTTCAACAGCGCGAGCTGCTGCAAGGTCACCGGCCCCTGGCCCCACGGGCCGGTCTTGCAGACGGTATAGCGGCTGTAGTCGTAAGTGAGCGGCGCCTCGACATGCGGCGTCCAGCGCGCCATGTCGTCGGCGGTGAGTACGCCGCGATGCTTGTGGCCGCTGGTATCCATGATGTCTTGGGTACGGCAGAAGCGGTCGATCGCTTCGGCGACAAAGCCGTGGCTCCACGATCTGCGCGCTCGCTCGATCTGGGCGATGCGGTCGCCACCGGCGCTCTCGGCCTCTTTGATAATGCGTGTGTAGGTTGCCGCCAGCGCCGTATTGGCGAACAGGTCGCCGGTCGCCGGCACTTTATTGTGCGGCAGATAGACCGCGGCTGAAGTCGGCCAATATTCGCGGAACAGTTCGGCGACGGTTGCGATCGTCGCATTGGTGCGCTCAAGCAGCGGATGGCCGTTCTGCGCATAGCCGATCGCCGGAGCGAGCACGTCGGCCAACTTCATCGTGCCGTAGTCGCGCAACAGCAGCATCCAGGTCTCGAACGTGCCGGGCACCACAGCGGCGAGCAGTCCGGTGCCGGGAACGAGATCGAGGCCTTCGCTTCGATAATGCGCGATAGTGGCGCCGGCCGGCGCCACGCCCTGGCCGCAGATCACTTCCGTCTTGCCGCGTTTCACGTCATGGACAATGACCGGCACATCGCCGCCCGGGCCGTTCAAATGCGGTTCGACCACCTGCAAGGTGAACGCGGCGGCGGCCGCTGCGTCGAAGGCGTTGCCGCCCTTTTCCAACATGCTCATACCGACGGCGGTCGCGATCCAATGGGTCGTAGCGACCACGCCGAATGTGCCTTCGATTTCCGGCCGCGTGGTGAAGGTGTTGGGATTGACGTTCGTCATATACGTTCTCTTGTTGTTGTCAGACATAACCGCGGCCTTAACGGTCTATCGGGGCGGTGGCCGACCGGTTGCGCTGCTGCGCCCCGCCGCCTAAAGACAGTCCGAATGTATACGGGTCGAATGTACCCGCCCACACGCGGCGCGGCCAGAGCGGAGAAATGTCGGCGTGGCAAAGGAAATTGTTAAAGTCGGACTGGCGGGATTGGGCGCGGTTGGGCTCGAAGTGGCGCGGCGGCTTGAGGCCGGCATTCCAGGCTTAGCGCTTGCCGCAGTATCGGCGCGCGATCATGACAAGGCGCGGCGTAATCTGCCGGATGCAGGCAATCGCATCCCGATCGTTGCGCCAGAGGCGCTGGCGGAGAACTGTGACGTTGTTGTCGAATGTCTGCCGCCGAAAATGTTCCGTTCGCTCGCGGAATCGGTGATCGTGCGCGGCCGGATTTTCATGCCGCTCAGCGTCGGCCAGCTTCTCGACAACTGGGATCTCGTGGATCTCGCCAAGGCGAAGGGCGCGCGCATTCTGGTGCCGACCGGCGCGCTCCTTGGCCTCGATGCCGTGCGTGCCGCCGCCGAAGGCAATATCCGCTCCGTCACCATGATCACGCGCAAGCCGCCGGGCGGGCTTGAGGGCGCGCCTTATCTGGTCGAGCATGAGATTTCGGTGAAGGATCTCATCGCGCCGAAGAAAGTGTTTGACGGCACGGCGCGTGAGGGCGCGCGCGGGTTCCCGGCCAATGTCAATGTTGCGGCCGCGCTCAGCCTCGCCGGCATCGGACCCGACAAGACGCGGCTGGAAATCTGGGCCGATCCGGCGCTGACCCGCAACACCCATCGCATCGAGGTTGACGCCGATTCCGCCCGTCTGTCGATGGCGATCGAGAACGTGCCGTCGTCGGAAAATCCACGCACCGGCAAGATCACGGCCTTGAGCACGGTGGCCGCGCTCCGCGGGCTCGTCGCCGAACTGAAAGTCGGCACCTGAGGTCCGAATCATTTACAACGCACAGGTGGCGTAGAGGGCGCGTAGCAAACCGGCGCCTGCCGGCGGTGAAGGAAAATGGCCGACGTCGCACCTGTCTTTGCCGAGGCTTTAAAGCTGCATCAAGCCGGGCAATTGGCGGAAGCCGAGCGAATTTATCAGCATATTCTGGCGAGCCAGCCGGGGCATTTCGACAGCCTGCATCTGCTCGGCGTCATCTTCATGCAGCGCGGCGATCCAGCGGCCGCGATTCGGCAAATCGGCGACGCTCTTAAAGTCGCGCCGCATCACATTCTGGCGCTCAACAATCGCGGCAATGCCTTCCAGCAGATGCGGCGCTTCGGCGACGCGCTCGAGAGCTATGACCGGGCGCTCGGCGTACGGCCCGATTATGTCGAGGCGCTGATCAATCGCGGCGTCACGCTGAATGCGCTCAAGCGTTATGACGAGGCGCTGACAAGCTACGACCGGGCGATCGCGCTGCGGCCGGATTTCGTCGAAGCGCATTCCAACCGCGGCAATGTGCTCGACGCTCTGGGGCGCCGCGACGACGCGCTGGCGAGCTTCGATCGCGCCATTGCGCTGCGGCCCGATTATGCCGAGGCGCACTACAATCGCGGCAATCTGCTGCACGCCCTCAAGCGCTACGAGGAGGCGTTCAAAAGCCACGATCGCGCGGTGACAATCAGGCCCGACTATGTCGATGCGCTCACCAATCGCGGCGCGACGCTGCATATGCTCGCGCGCGACGACGAGGCGCTGACGAGTATCGGCCGCGCGCTAGCGATCGATCCGGACAATGCCGAGGCCCTGACCAATCGCGGGGTCGCGCTCAACGCGCTCAAGCGCTACGCCGAGGCGCTCATCGGCTATGAGCGGGCACTCGCCCTCTGCCCGGACCATGCCGACGCGCTCACCAATCGAGGTGTCGCGCTGCATGAACTCGGGCGGCTTGACGAGGCGCTGAAGAGCTACGATCACGCGCTCGCACTGCGGCCGGACGATGCCGAGGCGCTGTCCAATCGCGGCCATACATTGCACGAACTCGATCGTTACGAAGAATCGTTGGCAAGCTGCGACCGCGCGCTTGCGCTGCAGCCCGATCTCGCCGATGCGCACTGCAATCGCGGCAATGCTCTCAATGCCCTGCAGCGGTTCGACGAGGCGCTCTTGAGTTACGACCAGGCGCTGGCGCTGCGGCCGGATAACGCCAAGGCTCTCACCAATCGGGGCATCGCGCTCCATGCGCTGAAGCGGTTCGACGACGAGTTGGCGAGCTATGCACGCGCTCTTGCCGTCGAGCCGGATTATGCCGACGCCCATTTCAATGCCGGCTGGTGCCGCCTGCTGCGCGGCGACTTCCGCGGCTTCAAGGACTACGAATGGCGATGGAAGATCGACCGGCTGAAATCTTCCAAGCGCAATTTCGCGCAGCCGCACTGGATCGGTGCTGACGATGGCGCGAACAAGACCGTGCTGCTGCATGCCGAACAAGGGTTCGGTGACACGATCCAGTTCTGCCGTTACGTGCCCTTGGTTGCGCAACGCGCCGGGCGCGTGATCCTGGAAGTGCAAGAGCCGCTCCGCGATCTGGTCGGTGATCTGCCCGGTGTGACGCGGATCTTATCAAGAGGCGAGACACTTCCTGATTTCGATATGCATTGTCCGTTGCTCAGCCTGCCATTTTTGATGGAAACGGGACTTGCGACCATACCGTCGCAAGTCCCTTATCTCGGCGCGCGTCCGCAAGGCGTCGCAGAGTGGGGTGCCCGGCTGGGCTCAACGAGCCGCCCGCGCATTGGGCTCGCCTGGTCCGGCAGCCCCACGCACAAGAACGATCGCAACCGCTCGATCGCGCTTGCGGCTTTGCTGCCGCTCCTCGGTTTGGACGCTACCTATGTGAGCTTGCAACCCAGTGTGCGCGCCGCCGACGCCCAGCTGTTGCGCAACCGCGACATTGTCCATTTCGGTGAGCAACTCAAAGATTTCTCGGACACGGCGGCGCTGATCGCAAATGTCGACCTTGTCGTCTCGGTCGATACCGCCGTCGCCCATCTTGCCGGGGCGCTTGCGAAACCGGTCTGGGTGCTGCTGCCTTTCGTGCCGGATTGGCGCTGGCTGCTCGATCGCGACGACAGCCCGTGGTATCCGACGATGCGGCTCTTTCGTCAGGACGACAGCCGCATGTGGGACAATGTCATCGCGCGCGTCAGCGCCGCGCTGCGCGACCAGTTCGTAGGCTGACGACGCGCCGCAAGATTTCCATTGAGCATGATCTTGTCGGAAAACCGTTCCTATTTTTCCGGATCATGGTCTATTCGATCTGCGGGATCTTGGCGTCCCTCACCAGTTCCTTGAAGAACGGCACGTCTTTGGCCATCCGTGCCTTGGCCGTCGCGGCGTCGCCGACGATCGGCTCATAACCGACCTGACGAATGCGCTCTTTGAGTTCTTTGCTCGCCATTATCGCGAGCACCGCTTTGCTGAACTGATCGATGATCGGTTGCGGCGTCGCCGCGGGCGCCAGCAAAAAATGCTCGGTGGTGAGCGTGATGTCCGGAAAGCCCGCCTGGACGAAGGTCGGCACGTCGGGCAGCGTGCTCCAGCGCTCCGTCGTCGTCAGCGCGATGCCCTTCATCACGCCGGCCTGCACTTGCGATTGCGCGCCGGGCAGTGCGGTTGAAAGCACATCCACGGTTCCGGTCAGCAGCGCCTGCGTTGCCGGCCCGCCGCCGTTATAGGCGATATTGGTGATGCCGACGCCGGCCTTCAGCTTGAACAATTCCATGGTCAGCTGCGGCGTCGTGCCGTTGCCGGGGCTCGCATAATTCAGCTTGCCGGGATTGGCCTTGGCGCGCGTGGTGACGTCGCTCAACGCATTGAGGCCGCTATTGGCCTTCACCGCGAAAATATTCGGCGCCACCGGAAGGGCGGCGATCGGCGCGAAATCCTTGAACGGATCGTAGGGAATGGACTTGTACAGCGCCGGATTGACGACGAAGGCGCTCGAGGTGAGCAACAGCGTCAAGCCGTCGGGGGTCGCGCGCGCGACTTCGGTGGTGCCGATATTGGTGCCGGCCCCGGCGCGGTTCTCGACGATTACGGTCTCCTTGAGCGCCTGTTGCAGCGGCTGTTGCAGGAGTCGCGCCAGGGTGTCGGACGACCCCGCGGGCGCGAAAGGCACGATGATTCGGATCATCTGGTTGGCGGCGAGTTGGGCTGAAGCGGGCTGTACAGCAAAGAAAGTTGCGAGCAGAACAAATGCTGCAGATGCGAAATGAATTACCTGCGTAGGCAATAAACGCCGGATAAACCCTGCGCCCGCACCAAACCAACTCATTTATTCCTCCCATTGTCCGCATATTCGCTGCCGACATGCGGTTCCACATCTTTACGCATCGCAGAACTGCGCACAACGCTTGTTCAACGCATCGTGCTTTTGACCGGAGCCGATATCACGGCTAAGTTGGGAGCATGCGCAGTACGTGCGCTGTTATGTCCTGCATCACCCTTACTCTGGAGAGAGCGCGGTGGTCACGATCGAAGTCAACGGAACGCAACGCCAGATCGACATCGAAGCCGACACCCCGCTGCTGTGGGTGCTGCGCGATGTCATCGGCCTCACCGGAACCAAGTTCGGCTGCGGCATCGCCGAATGCGGCGCCTGCACGGTCCATATCGACGGCAAGCCGATGCGCTCATGCTCGCTGCCGATCGGCCTTCTTGACGGCGCCAAGGTCACGACGATCGAAGGCCTGTCGCCCGACAGCAGTCATCCGGTGCAGAAGGCCTGGATCGCGGAAGACGTGCCGCAATGCGGCTACTGTCAGTCCGGTCAGATCATGGCGGCCGTGGCTTTTCTGAAAAATTTCCCCAGCCCGACGGATGCGGATATTGACGCCAATATCACCAATATCTGCCGTTGCGGGACCTATGAGCGCCTGCGCCGCGCCATCCATCGCGCAGCCGACGCCATGAAGGCATGAGCGGGAGATGAGCATGTCGGGACAACGCCAAAACGCCTCCACCGCGACCGCCAAGCGCGCCAGTGCGCTGACGCGACGCCACTTCATCGTCGCCGGTGCAACGGCGGCCGGCGGCCTTGCCATTGGCATCGGCCTGATGCCCAGCGCCGCGCATGCGGTCACTGTCAATGCGCAACCATGGGCGCAGCCGGCGGGCCAAGACGGAACTTCGCCCTACGATCTCGACGCCTGGATCGCGATCGAGCCCGACGACAGCGTGCTGATCCGTTATACGCGCTCGGAAATGGGCCAGGGCAGCATGACGGCCCTGCCGATGATCGTCGCCGAGGAATTGCAGTGCGACTGGTCGAAAGTTCGCGTCGAATATGGCTCGGCCAACCGCAGTTTCCGCGAGGGGAATGTCTATGGCGACATGTCTTCTGTCGGCAGCCATTCGGTCAGGGATTCCCATTTCAAACTGCAGCAGGTCGGCGCAAGCGCCAGGGAGCGCCTGATCGCGGCGGCCGCCGCGCAATGGAACGTGCCGACTTCAGAGTGCAGGGCGGCCAACAGCGTCGTCAGCCATGCCGCGTCCGGCCGCAGCATCGGCTATGGCGCGCTGGCGACGGCCGCGGCGCAGATCAAGCTTGCCGCCGAGCCGACGATCAAGACGCCCGAGCAATACACTTTTATTGGCAAGCCACAGCCGCGCATCGACGTGCCGTTGAAGGTGAATGGCGCAGCGCAGTACTCCATCGATACGCGCCTGCCCGACATGGTCTATGCCGCGATCGTGCAGTGCCCGGTGCCGGGCGGTAAGCTCGCCAATGTTGACGATACGCCGCTGAAGAATGCGCCCGGTATTGTGCAGGTCGTGCGCTTGCCGGACGCCGTCGCTGTGGTCGCGACCGACACGTTCTGGCGCGCCAAGCAGGGGCTCGCCAAGCTGCATCCGGAATGGAACGTCGGCGCTGCGGGTGCGACCGATAGCACGCAATTCGCCAAGGAATATCGTGACGCCGCACTCACCGGCACGGCTGCTGTGGCGCGCAACGACGGCGATGTGGATTCGGCCGTTGCGGCAGCCGGCGCGAAAGCGCTGTCTGCGGTCTACGAAGTGCCATATCTCGCGCATGCGGCCATGGAGCCGATGAACGCGACCGTGCACCTGCAGCCCGACCGCCTCGACGTCTGGGTCGGCACGCAGTCGGCGGATCGCTCGCTGACGGCCGCTGCTACCGTCGCCGGTCTCAAGCCGGAGCAGGTCTATATCCACAACACTTTCATCGGCGGCGGCTTCGGCCGTAAATCAAGGAACGATGAGATGGTGCAGGCGATCCAGATCGCCAAGGTCATCAATCGTCCGGTGAAGCTCATTTGGACGCGCGAAGACGATATCCGCCACGACCGCTATCGGCCGCAGGCGGCGATCAGCTTCAAAGGCGCGGTGGGCGCCGACGGCATGCCGACGGCGCTCTACCTGCGCACCGCGGTAGGCTCGATCCTGCGCTCGATGGGCATGAACAAGGTCGAAAGCGGCATCGAGCCGATGGCCGTCGAAGGCCTCGCCAACCATCCCTATAAGATCGCCAACTCGAAGGTCGAATGTGCGCTGAAGAACACGCATATTCCGGTCTCGTTCTGGCGTTCGGTCGGCGCCTCGCAGAACGCTTTTGCCATCGAGAGCTTCATCGACGAGTTGGCGCATTCCGGCGGCCAGGATCCTTACAAATTCCGGCGCACGCTGCTGGTCGGCAAGTCGGATTGGCTCGGCGTCCTCGATATGGTCGCCGACAAGGGCGATTGGGGTAAACCGATCGGACCGGGCCGGGCCCGCGGCATCGCTATCTTCGAATGCTACGGCACCATTGTCGGCGAAGTCGTCGAGATCTCGATCAACCCTCAGGGCGAGCTCAAGGTCGACAAAATCACGCTCGCGGCCGATAGCGGTCACGTCGTCAATCCGCTGTCATTTGCCGAGCAGATGGAGGGCGGCGCCATCTTCGCGCTCACGGCTGCGCTCTACGGCAAGGTCACGGTGAAGAACGGTATTCCCGAGCAGGGCAATTACGACACCTATCCGATGGTGCGGCTGGCGCAGGCGCCGAAAATCGACGTGCATCTCGCCTTGAGCGGCGGCAAGAAATGGGGCGGCGCCGGCGAGCCCGGCGGCGCGCCGACCGCGGCTGCGGTCTGTAATGCGATCTTCGCCCTGACCGGCAAGCGCATCCGCTCGCTGCCGATCATCGACCACGATCTGTCCGGCGCCGCTTAATTAGAATGGCGAGCGGCCCGGACGTGACAAAGATTTCAACAACGTTTCTGTTCGCGCTCATGCTGGTGCTGAGCGCGGCCGGCGCGTATGCCGAAGAGGCTGCGGCGGTTCCGGAAAATCCGGGTGAATATCTGGCGCGCGCCGGCGATTGTGTGGCCTGCCACTCAGTGCCAGGCGGCAAGGCCTTCGCCGGCGGCTTGAAAATGGGCAGCCCGCTGGGCGCGATCTATTCGACCAATATCACGCCCGATCCCGAGACCGGCATCGGCAATTACACGCTGGAGGATTTCGATCGCGCGCTGCGCCAAGGCGTCGCCAAGGATGGCCACCGGCTTTATCCGGCGATGCCTTATCCATCCTACGCCAAGCTCGCCGATGCGGACGTCAAGGCGCTCTACGATTTCTTCATGAAAGACGTGCCGCCGGTGCGGCAGGCCAACAGGCCGAACGAGATTCCGGCGCTGCTGAGCTTTCGCTGGCCGCTTGCGATCTGGAATGCGGTGTTCACGTCGAGCGGCAGCTATGTGAACAAACCTGAGCACGACGCGGTCTGGAATCGCGGCGCCTATCTGGTGCAGGGGCTCGGCCATTGCGGCGCCTGCCATACGCCGCGCGGCATCGCCTTTCAGGAGAAGGCCCTCGACGAAGGCAGCCCGAATTATCTTGCCGGCGCTCTGCTCGACGCCTGGCTCGCGGCCAATCTGCGCGGTGACGCGCGTACCGGGCTCGGCCAATGGTCGCAGGCCGATCTCGCGACGTTCCTCAAGTCCGGCCATAATCGCGACGGCACGGCCTTCGGCTCGATGATCGACGTCGTCAACAACAGCACGCCATACCTGTCCGACAGCGACATTAATGCGATCGCGGTTTATCTGAAATCGCTGCCGGCAAGCGGCGCCGAGCCGGCTTATGCCTATGACGATGCGACCACGAATGATCTGCGCAGCGGCCGCGCTGCCGCGCCGGGCGCTGCGATCTATGCGACCCGTTGCGCATCGTGCCACGGGCTCGACGCCAAGGGCTTTGCGCCATATCTGCCGCCGCTCGCCGGCAATCCGACGGTGCTCGGCAGCGATCCGTCCTCGCTGATCAACCTGGTTCTCAACGGCTCGACGCCGATTGTCGTCAAAGGCACGCCCGACGCCTATCGTATGCCGCAATTCCGGCTGCAACTGTCCGACCAGCAGATCGCAGACGTGGTGAGTTACATCCGCGCCGGCTGGGGCAATAAGGCGTCGCCGGTCACCGCCGCACAGGTCGCGGATTTGCGCAAGTCAACCGATCCGACCAGCGATCAGGTTCTCATTCTCAAGATGCGCTGACGCCGCGTCGCGGCGAGCGCCGCGGACATATTGCCCATTTTTCTGCCGCTGCTACGGTCTTTCGCCGCGTACTTGCAGTGGAAAGCAGAGAATAGGCAATGAGCGCATCTTCGCCGTCAGAACCTTTTCGCGTCGAAGAGGCGACTATTGACGATCTGCACCGGGCGATCAAATCCGGCCGCACCACCTGCGCCGATGTAGTACGCCAATACATTGCCCGTGCGCGTGCGTTTAACGGTGTTGCGACGCGGCTCGTGACGCAAGATGGCGCACCGGTGCCGGCGCAGCCCGGCACGATGCGCGCCGCCGCGCCGATCAAATTTCCGACCGAGACGGTGAAGGCCTCGTCTTTCCTCCCCGACCTCGACACGTACCAGGGCCCGCCGCTCGAATACGGTCGTATGGAGCCGACGGCGTCCGATCCGGAAGTCTATCAGCAGTTCGGCATGGTCGCCGGCATTCCGAATGCCGGGCAGCTCAACGGGCTTGCTACGCTCAATGTCCGCGGCGAGCGTTCGGTGACATGCAAGGGCGAATTCGACCGCCATCCCTCGCTCGGTCCGCTGCCGCCCGGCGCGCCGCCGGTGTGCGAATATTTCCGGCAACTGCCGGACGCGATCGAAACCGCGGAAGCGCTCGACAAGGCGTTCGGGCGCAATCCCGATCTCGAAAAGATGCCGATGTATGGCGTCGTGTTCTCGTTCAAGGATCCGTTCGACACCAAGGATATGCGTTCGACCGGCGCTGGAGACGCCGCCTACGACATCGACTTTCCGGCGCGCGATCACGTTCTGGTCGAGCAGTTGCGCCAGAAAGGCGCGATCATCTACGCCAAGGCGCTCAACACCGAGTATAACGGCCGCGCCGGCAATCCCGGCGGCCGCAATCACCCGGACAAAGTGCTGCCGTCAACGCTCGGTTATCAGCGCAGCACTTGGGCCGGCAATCCGGTGAACCCTTACGACACGACCCGCTCGGCTTCGCTCGGCTCGAGTTCGGGCTCCGGCGTCTCGGTCAGCGCCAATCTGGTGATGGCAAGCCTCGGCGAAGAGACGCGCGCGTCGTGCCGTGGACCTGCCAATCACAATGCGGTGGCGCTGATCCTGCCGCACAAGGCGATGCTCGGCTTCGACGGTGGTGCGATCGGCGCCGATATCTATTGCGACAGGAGCGGCATTCTCTGCCGTACCGTTGCCGATTGCGCCAAAGTGCTCGATGCCCTCAAAGATCCCGACGAGGGCTATTACGATCCGCGCGATCCGTTCACCACCGTGCCGCGCAGTTCGGTGCTGAGCGGGTCCTATGCGGAACATGCGCGCAACAGCAGCACGCTCAAAGGCCTGCGGCTCGGCGTCATCCGCGAATCGATGCTGATCCGGCCGAATTCCAAGACCGAAGAGCCGATCGTGAGCGCCGCTGCGCGCGAGATCAAAGCGGTTCTCGGCGCAAAGCTCGGTGCAACGCTTGTCGAATCTTCCGACCCATTGTGGACGCGCGATCCCGGCGTCGAACAGATGAAAATCGATTTCCGCGCCGCGCTGGCGCGCCTGGTGCCGGTCTTCATGCCGGATCTCTTGTTCCGGCTCGGCCGCGACGGCAAGCCGCTGTTCAAGGAATTTGCCGCCGCCATCGCGCCGACCGAATTCGTGCCCGGCAAGATTTTCGGCACCGGAAAAATGAAGCCGATCGATTATTTGGTCGAGCTTGCCGAAGGCCGCATTGCGCCGCCGCTCAATCTCGACATCGCCACCATCCAGCAGCAGCAATTGGCGAATACATTTCGTTTCCACATCCCGCAATATCTCACCCGCCGCGCCGCGGATTGGAGGCAAGCCGGGTTCACCGAAACGCTCACCGATTTTGCCGCTCTCAACGCGCGCTCCAAATATTGGGGCGACGATCAGCGCGCCGCCTTCAAGAATTGGGAGGAGGTGTCGGACCCGCGCAATCCGCTCGGCGGACGGCAGGGCGTCGATGAGCGCATCATGCTGCGCGAGCTGCTGCGCCGCGTCGACATGATGGTGATCTATGAAAACAAGCTCGACGCGCTGGTGCGGCTGCATACGCCGTGGCCGCCCGGGCTGATCGGCCATGCCTATCAATATGACATCGAGAGCAATCTCAGCCCGGAATCGCTTTACGGCCCCAATGCCGGCCTCACCGAAGTGCTGATCCCGGCCGGCTATGTCACGACCACCTACGACCCGGTCTATAAGCTTAATGCCGACCGCACCCGCTATGTCTCGGCGCCGTCGCATATGCCGACGACGATCCCTGCACCGGGCCTGCCGTTCTCATTGGTATTTCGCGCCGAGCCCGGCAAGGAAGACCTGCTGCTGCAGGTCGCCTCAGCATATGAGAACGCCTCGAAGCGCCGCATCCCGCCGCCCAATTTCGGGCCGTTGAGTCATTAGTCGGGTACATGTGCTAATCGGTCGTGCGCAGATTCCAGCTGGCGTTGTCGACGTGGCGCTTGCTTTCGAGCCGCGTGACCAGCGCGTCGAGCTCGATGGGGTCGGCGGTGCTGCTGAGCAGGACCGCGACGAGTTCGGCGTCGCCCTGTTCGCGCTCGATGACCTCGATGTCCTGCGGCGGATAATTGGCGGCCTCGAGCTCGTCGCGAAGGAGCTCGCGGACATCGTCGAGATGTTCGCTTCCCGTCGTGACACGGACCTCGTAGATTGCT
This sequence comes from uncultured Alphaproteobacteria bacterium, assembly GCA_963746715.1. Classification (GTDB taxonomy): domain Bacteria; phylum Pseudomonadota; class Alphaproteobacteria; order Rhizobiales; family Xanthobacteraceae; genus BOG-931. The sequence continues at coordinate 205,757 of CAVVCW010000032.1, forward strand.
TCCGTCGCGCTCTGGTCGAGCGGGGCACGGTTGATGGCGTTGACCAGCGGCCGCAATAACGTATTGCCGGCGAGCACGAAAAAGGTCAGCGCGATGGCCTCGAAGGCGAGGTCTGCCCCGGCGCAGGCGCCGACCGCGGCCGAACACCACAGCGTTGCCGCGGTGTTCAATCCCCACACATTATTGCCTTGCTTCATGATTACGCCGGCGCCGAGGAAACCGACACCGGACACGACGTAAGCGATGATCTGTGTCGCGCCGACATTGCCATTGAGATGCTGGCCAATGTCGACGAAGGTTGCAGCGCCGACGGCGACGAGGACATGCGTGCGCAAGCCGCCGCCGCGCTGGCGGTACTGCCGCTCGGCGCCGATCAGCGTGCCGAGCACGAACGCCGCGAACAAGCTGACCAGCGAATCGAGAAAGTCGGGCAGCGTGAAGGAATGAAGGAACGCCATTTGAACCTGCGGGCGTGAACTCCGGTTGCTTGCGACAAACCGGAGTTTTGCGCAAGCCCGCGGTTCAGTTTGGCTTCGCCGCTAGAAGCTTTTGCACGATTTGCAGGAGGTCGCGCGGCCGGTACGGCTTGGCGATATAGGCATCGCAGCCCGCGGCGCTTGCCTTCTGATCGTCGCCGCTCAATGCGAAGGAAGTCACGGCAACGATCGGGATGCTGCGCAGGTCCGCCCGCGCCTTGATCCGCCGCGTCGCTTCGAGCCCGGAAATGCGCGGTAGCTGAATATCCATCAAGATCAGATCCGGCCGCTCGCGCTCGGCGGCGGCGAGCGCTTCTTCGCCGTCGAACACTTCGACGACCTCATAGCCCTGGAATTCCAGGAGGTCCCGCACGATCATGCGGTTGGCGGCATTGTCTTCGACATGAAGGATACGTACGCTCATTGCTTCCTCGCAGTCGTCACCGTGGCATCCATCAGCGAAGATGCAGTGACCCGCCGCGGCACGACGACATGGAATGTCGAGCCGACATTGAATGTGCTCTCGGCCCAGATGCGGCCGCCATGCATGGAGACGAAACGCTTGGCGATGGTCAGGCCGAGGCCGGTGCCGGCGAATTCCTTCGCGATGGCCGGGTCGCCGCGGCCGAACTCCTCGAAGATCGAGCCGAGTTCCTCCGGCGGGATGCCAACCCCGGTATCCCTGACCATGTAGTGAATGTCGCCGTTCGACGGCTCGACGGCGACATTAATACCGCCGTGCCGCGTGAATTTGATGGCGTTGCCGGTGAGATTGAGCAGGATCTGATAGATGCGCTTGCTGTCGCCATAGCAATTGCCGATCCGGCTCCCGGCCGAGACGCGAAACGCCAATCCCTTGGCCTGCGCCAGCGGATAGGCGGTGGCCTGCAGCGCCTCGACGATCTCGTCGACATTGTATTCGGCAAGATTGAGATCGAGGCGGCCGGCTTCGATCTTCGACAAATCGAGCACGTCATTGATCAGTCGCAACAGGTGTTGGCCGTTCATCTGCAATTGGTCGACCGGCTTGCGCAGGCGCCGGTCGAGTTCGCCGTAGATGCCGTCGAGCATCAAGTCGGTGAAGCCGAGAATGGCGTTCATCGGCGTGCGCAATTCATGGCTCATATTGGCGAGGAACTGCGACTTGTGCTGGTTGGCGAGCTGCAGTGCCTCGTTTTTCTGGCCGACTTCGTAGAACAGCCGGGCGTGCTCGATGGCGATGGTGCAGCCATTGGCGAAGGTGCGCAGAAGCTCGATTTCCTTCTCGCTGTAGCCGCCGGCGAACTTGCGCCCGAGCACGATGCCGCCCAGCACGCGTTTGCTGCGAATCATCGGAATAGCAAGCGTTGATCGATAACCCTCCGCGAGCACCGGCGTGTTGGTCGGCGGCGAGGTGGCGGCGGCGGTGTCGGGGATGTTTTGCGGTTCACCGAGCACGGCGGCGCGGCCGACGATGCTGTCAATCAGAGTGGGTGGCTCGGCCACCAGCCGCGTGACGAATTCCGGCCGTAGCAAATGGCCGGCGCGAAAACGAAAAACCTGGGCCGCTTCGTCGAATTCGTAGATTACGCCGCCGTCGGATCCGGAGATCTCGGTGGCATGGACCACGATGGTCTGCAACACGTTCTGGAGATCGAGCGAGGCGCCCACAGTCTGCAGCGTATCGCTGAGCGCCTTGACCTCGTCCAGCGATTGTTCGAGCGCTTGTGTTCGCTCGGCGACTTTTTGTTCAAGTCCGGCATGCGCCTCCTGCAGCCGCGCCGCCATGCGGTTGAAGTCCTCGGCCAGGTCCTCGAATTCGTCGCCGGTTTTCAGGTGCAGCCGCGCATCGAGGTCGCCCGATTCGAGTCGACCGGCGCCCTGGCGTAAGGCCTCGATGGGTTTGACCACGCGGCGACGCAGCCGCACCACCGCGACCACAGCCAACACGAAGAGCGCGAGCAAGATGCCGGCGATGCGGCCGAGCGACAGCAGCGCCGGCGCATAGGCTTCCATCAGCGGCCGCTCGACCAGCACCGTCCAACCGATGTTCGGGATGCGCTGATAGGCGACGAGCACGCGCTTGCCGCTCAGGCTGGTAAATTGCCCGGTTCCGGCCTCGCCGCTGTTCGGGTCGCGCAACTGGGCGACCTGGGGCAGGTCGGAGAGATCCCTGTGCTGCAGCACCAGATGCAGGTCGGGATGGGCGATCAGAGTCCCGTCATTGCTGACGACATAGGCGTAGCCGGATTTACCGATTTGGATGTTCTGTACGACATCCCAGACATAACGGACATTGACCTCGGCCGCGAGCACGCCCGCGACTTCCCCGGCGAAAGGCTCGATCGGAACGGCGATGACGATGCGCGGCTCGAGTGAATCGCGCGGAAAACTGACCGGGCCGTAATAGGTTTCGCCGGCGCGAGCGGCCGCGAAAAACGGCTCGTGGGAATGGTCGGCGGCGGTGTCGGGGATCGAGGCTGCGATCCGCGATTCGCGGTATTGCTCGCGGCCGTCCAGGCCGACCGCAAAGACGTCGCGAACGGCCGGCGCGTTCTTAAGCAGCGTGCGCAGGTTGAACAAATAATCGTCGGTGAGACGGCCATTGTTAAGGCTGCGCGGCGGCGCCGCTATACGCAGGGCATCGGCAATATCCCCGACGTAATTCTGAATGCGCAGCGCCGCCAGTTCCGCCATCTGCTGATGCGTGGTTTCGAGAGTTTGTTGCGCTTCCTCGAAACGAAAGGCCAGTTCGACGAACAGGCTCGCGGCAAGCGAGCCGCTGACCAGGGCCGCGAAAATGAGGAAATAGCGGCGGATGATGCCGTGCCGCCGATCCAGCCCCGGCCCGGTGGTTTGCGCCGATTGCCCGCCCAAGCCTGCGCCGGCGGGCGCAGGTTCAGTTGCGCCGCTCTCCACGTTCGTCATGACCACCGCCACGAGCGAAGTCCTCGCAAATCACACCTCACTCATGAGTCTCGATCGCCTTTCAGAGGATGTGAGGAAGCTTGATGTTCAGAGCATTTGCCGCCGGGCGGCTGACCGCCCATTCGAAATCGTCGTTGGCGGCATCCTTGATTTTCAGCGTTTGCGGCTGTGCTGACTGCCACAGAATTTTCTCGACATAATCGGCCATCAACACGCCGCAGGTATGTTGCGGCACGCCGTAGCCGCCGAGCGCACCTTGGACGACGAAATCGGTCACCGGGAAGAATACCGGCACGTTCTTTTGCCCTTGCACGGTATCGATGATCAGCTTGGCGGCGCCGAGACAGACATCGACCGGCAGCACCTGCACGCCGGCTTCGGCGGGTTTCTTCAGGTCGCGCTTGGCGATCGTCTTGAGCTTCTTCTCGATGTCTTCGCGGGTATTGACGGCGAGGACCGCGACGGTGACGCCACGTTTTTTGGCAGCTTTTTTGACGAGATCGAGGCTGCGCATCGAGGGACCATATTTCGGCTTGTGCAGCACATAGACCCGTTTGAGCGTCGGCACCGTCGCCAGGAAATACTGAAAGCAATCTCCCGCGGTCTGGCTGCGCCGCGCCGAAATCCCGGTAATGTTCTTGGCGCGGCCGAAGCCTTCCGCCTTCGGATCGGACACCACGCCGACGATCGGCATCGACTTGCTGGCGTCTTTGGCGGCACGAACCACGTTGGTCGACATCGCGAAGACCACGTCGCATGGGTCTTGCTCGCTCGTCATCAGTGCCTTGGAAGTCTTGCCGTCGGCAAGGTCGGTATGCACCCGCTCCTTGTAGTGGATCTCATAGTCGGTCCCGATCTGATGACCCTTACCGGCCAAGCCCGCGATCAGGCCATGGATATAGTGCCGCACATTTGTCGCCTCGTCTTTGTGGCTGATCCGATGGTCGCGCTGCGGGCCGACTGCGACGGCCAAAACTCTTTTGACGACTGCCATGATACTCTCCCTGATGGTTCACTTTATTCGATGACGTTGTTCACTCGATCGCTTGGTTCATCTGATCGTTTGTTTATTTGATCACCTGGTCGGCCTGGCCCAGCACTTCGAGTGGCACCGATATGCCGAGACATCGCGCGGCTTTGAGGTTGACGACGAAGCTCGGATCGACCGGCTCGACCGGCAGGTCGCCCGGCTTTGCGCCATGGCTGATGCGGTCGAGATACCAGGCAACGCGGGAGCCGGCCTGATAGGCGCTCGGCCCGTCGGAGGCGACCGCGCCCCACAGCGCCATGTAGTCGAAAATGCCGAAGGCGGCGACCCGCTGCGCCAAGCTCGTCTCGATCACCAGATCGAGATTGGCGATGATGTCGGAATCGGGAACGACCATGATGCCGTCTTCGCTCTCCGGGCGTATTTCGGCCATCAGGTTTTCGATGTCCTGCCGGGTCGTGACGGTGCGATCGACCACTTCGACCTTGAGCCGGTCGGCGGTTTGGTGGATTTCCGCCATGCTTTCTTCCGAGGGCACGTAGTGCGGCTGATGCATGGTGAGGAGCCGCTTCATCCCAGGAAGCATCTCCTTGAACAATTCGACCCGCCTGCCGCTGCCCTGGACCACTTGATGGCTGACGCCGGTGATCATGCCGCCGGGCTGCGCCAGCGATTGCACGAAGCCGTATTTCACCGGTTCGCTCACCCCGGTCATCAGGATCGGCATCGGGTGCTCGCGCGTCTCCTGCTGCGCGACTTTCACAGCTTCGGTAGCTACCGCGACGATGACGTCGGCGCCGCCGGTTGCGAATTCATGGGCGTAGCCGCGGACCTGATCGAGCGTGCCGGTGCGAATCATCAGCGTGAAATGGCGGCCCGGCTTGCCGGCATTTTCGGGCGTGTCCTCGACATAATTGAGCTTCTTCAGCCCATCGGCGAGCCCCACGACATAATATGGCTTGGTGTCGCGGCTCGGATCGGGAGGGGCCGGATGATAATCGGTCTCGCCGCAGTGCCAGGATGGAATGTAGCGTGGGCCGAGCGCGAGCACGCCGATGCGGAGCGTCTTGTCTTTGGTGGTAAGGTTTTGGGCCTCAGCTGCCGGCAGGCCTGAGAGCGCAGGCGGTATCAGCGTCAGGGCAAGCGCAAACAGGATCCAAGCGCGGCGGTGGCAGACGGCGCGGCATAAGCGAGCGCAGCCGCGGTTGCGGCTTTGTTTCGCATCGTCGCTGCACTTCGCGTCTGCAACCGGGCGCATAACGCAACCCTCCACCGCACACCACGACAAGCACTACGGACACAGCAGTTATTAGGATCGTTTCTCTTGTTACATTCCTTAACGGTTCGAATTCCGGATCGCGCTGTTATCGCAAGAGCAATGCGAAATCCGGGACGTTGGTTTTGTTAGTATTGACCGGACATAAGCCGCCGGCAGAAGGCTTGTTTCAAATATAGCACGACTTGTGGCGCGACTTGGAACCTGATCCGCCCGCGCCGGCCGCGTCACGGCGGCGCTTGGCCGGCGTTATCCGTTCATTCCGGCTGGATTCCAGCGAATTTGATGACTTTGGCCCATTTCTCGGTTTCCTCGGCAATGAATTTTGCGAAATCCCCGGGCGAGCCGGGCGCGAGATTGAGTCCCAAATCACTGAGCCGGCTTTTGACCACGGGATCGGCCAGCGCTGCTTTGATCTCGGTATTGAGCTTGTCCACGATGTCTCTGGGCGTAGCTTTGGGCGCGACCATGCCGTACCAGCCGCTCGCCTCGTAGCCGGGCAGAAATTCGCTGATCGCCGGCACATCGGGCAATACCGCCTGGCGGGTCTTGGCCGTTACCGCGAGCGGGCGCAGCTTGCCGCCCCTGATATAGCCGAGCGAGGCGGGCATCGCGCCGAATATCATATTGATCTGACCGCTCATCACGTCCGGCAGCGCCAGCCCCTCGCCGCGATAGGGCACGTGGGTCATCTTCACGTCCGCCATCATGCAGAACAGCTCTTCGGCAACATGCGCCGGCGCGCCGGTGCCGCCCGACGCCATGGTGACTTTGCCGGGATTGGCTTTCAGATAGGCGATGAACTCCGGAAGAGTTTGCGCCGGGAACGACGGCGTCACCTCGACGACGAGGGGGATGCTGCCGAAAAAGGCGACCGGCGTCGTGTCGCGGATAAAGTTGAAATTGAGGTTGTTAAACAGCGTCGCGTTGATGGCATTGCTCGAGATCGCGACCAGGAGCGTGTAGCCGTCCGGCGGGGATTTCACGACATATTCGGTGGCGATATTGCCGCTGGCGCCGGTGCGGTCGTCGACAAAGAAGGGCTGACCGAGCTTTTCCGACAGGTATTGCCCGACGACGCGCGCGATGATGTCGGGCGAGCCACCGGCCGGAGTCGGTCCGATTACATGCACCGGCCGTGCCGGATAATCGTCCGCCGCCGCAAGCCGCGGCAAACTGGGGGAAAGGGCGATCGATGCCGCGCCGGTTGCAAACTGCAGAAAATGCCGGCGGGGAAACTTCATGATCGGACGCACTCGGTTCGCGCAACACAGGAGGATGATGGAGGAGCAAGACTAATGCGGTTGCCGGCGACAAGGAAGTGAGCGGCTTGCGGGACATGCCCGTCGGCCAGCAAGCCAAAGTGCCGGAGTCAAAATGTCATGTTTCGTCCGGCACGACCTCGTCGCTGGGCGGGTCGCGCATCCAGGCTTGCACCAGTTCCCAGGCGATCGCCAGGACGATCGGGCCGATAAAGACGCCGATCATGCCGTGAACGATCAGGCCGCCGATGACGCCGATCAGAATCACCGGCATCGGCGTTTTCAGCCCGTGACCAAGAACGATCGGCCGCAGGAAGTTATCGATGAGACTCACCGGACCCATGTAAGCGGTGAACAACAGGGCCGTGTGCGTCTCCATGGTGAACCAGCTCCAGATGATGGGCAGGACGATCACGACCGTCGCGCCGACCTGGATGATGCCGAGCACGAGAACGAGGAAGCTCAAAAGACCGGCGCCCGGCATTCCGACGACGATGAGTCCAAGTCCCGCGAGCAAGGCCTGCAGCACCGAAATGCCGATCACACCGCGCGCCAGATTGCGGATGGTCGCGCCCGCCAGGTCGACGAATCCCGCGCCGCGCCTGCTGACGATATGGTCGCTGAGCGACTTGAAGGAATTCACCAGCGACGGCCCAGGGGCGAAGAGAAAGCCCGATATCGCGACTGCCGCGAGGAATTGCAGCGTGTTGATGCCGGCGTTGCCCGCGATACTCAAGAGGCTCGGGCCGAGCGGCTTCAATAGCGGGCTCAGCTCGGTGAAGGCGGCTTTGATATTGGTCGAAGCAAGATCCCAGAATTCAAAGATCGCTTCGCCGATGAACGGCCAGTCCTTGATCAGCTGGGGCGGCGGCGGGATTGCGATGCCGCCGGAATTGAGCTGATCGACGAAGAATCCGATGGTCGCGATCAGGCTGACGCCGAGCCAGGTCGCCGGACCGAGCACGATGGCGAAACTCAATATCGTGATCAGCGTCGCTGCCGCCGCGCGATGAAGCCGCAGCCGCGTCACCATCCAGTCAAAAATCGGATAGAGCGCGACCGCGAGAATAATGCTCCAGACGATGATGGTCAGGAACGGCTGCACCAACAGTAGCGACCAGTAAGCCAGGATCGCGAGGCATGCGATCTTGATCGCCCAATCGATCGACGTATTGTCGAAGATGCTGCGTTCCCGGCCTAGTACCGGCGGCTTTCGGGCCGTGGTTTCATCCATCAAAGATGTTGCTCGCAGATCTGGTGCGAATTGGCCCGCCACATTCCGGCGCGGCGCCTGTGCAGACGATTATAGCAGGATGATTATAGGCAAGGTTACAGGCTTTACGGCCACAAAAGGCGTCAAATAGCACCAGCCGCGGGCCAAACGCTGCCCAGCGGCCCTCATGCCGCGTCCGGCTCCGTGTCGTGCCGATCGCCCAGGAACGATGATCGCGTCAGGACGCGACTATCCCCGGCGCCGCCACGGGTTCCACGGCCGCGCTTTGCGCCGGAATGGCGCGCAGGGCAATGATCGCGAGCGCTGCGAGAACTGGCGCGATCGCGAGCACCACGAACAGCTGAACACTGCTCCATCCGGCAGCGGTTGCGAAGCCCGCAAAGAGCGGCGCAAGCACCTGGGCGAAGCGGCCCACGCCCATGGCCCAGCCGACGCCGGATGAGCGGATTGCGGTCGGATAGGTCAGCGCCGCCAGCGCGATGGCGCCTGACCCGCCCATGCCGATGAAAAGCCCGATCAGGAATACGCCGACCGCCATGCCGACGGCCGACGCCGCGGCATAACCGAGCAAGGCTGTGGTGACGGCGCCGAGCAGGAAGGCCGGAACCAGGACGGGGGCCATACCAAAGCGTTCGATCAAGCGTCCGGCGGTCCCCATGCCGATCAAAGCGCCAAGCCCGTTGAAGGCAATAGCCCTTGCAGCTTGCGTCAGTGGGATGCCGTTGTCGTGCAGCAGTGTCGGCGTCCACAGCACGGCGAGGATCAGCACGCCGAAGGCCGCGAAGAACGGCACCCACAACAGCAATGTCCACAACGCGCGGCCGTCACTGAACAGGTGTTTGAGCGGAATGCCCTGAACCTTCTGCTCATTGGAAATGAATTGCGCATTGGCGGGCAGATCGCGTTGCAAGCGCCGCACGATCGACGTGATGCGCGTGGTTTCGCCGCCCTTGGCGATAAGGAATTTCAGCGATTCCGGCAGCCAGGTCATGAAAGCCAGCGTGATCAGGAGCGGCAGCACGCCGCCGACCAGGAAGATCGACTGCCAGCCGAATGTCGAGAGGATATAGGCATTCAGAAAGCCGCCGACAAAGCCGCCCAAGGGAAACGCCGACCACACCGCGCTCGCCACCATGGCGCGGCGACGTGCTGGCGCGAATTCGGAAGCCAACGCGATGAAGCAGGGCGTTGCTCCACCCATGCCGATCCCGGCGGCAAAGCGGATTGCCAGGAGTTGCTGGTAAGTCTCCACATAGGCGGTCGCGATCGTGAATATGCCGAACATGAAGGCGGCGAGCGCCAGCATGACCTTGCGGCCATATTGGTCGCCGAGCGGGCCGAAGGTCAGCGCGCCAAGCGTCGCGCCAACAAGAGCAGACGAGAACACCGGGCCGAGTGCCGCATGGGTCAGCTTCATGTTCGCGGCAATGATCGGAGCGGCGACACCGATGTTCTGCGTATCGATGCCGTCCAAAAATGCCGCCAGCGAACACAGCACGAAGACCAATATCTGGAAGCCGCGAATCGGCGAGTCATCGATTATTTTGGTGACGTTGACCGTATTGCCGTCCTGCGTTGTCATGGCGCCGCCCTCCCAAGCCTTTCACGTTCAAGTTTTTCGTTGCGCAGCTTCGCGCTGTGCATTTCAGGATTTCGCGTTTCAGAGTCTTCGTGGCCGCTGATCTTGCGGACCAGCGCCGCGGCATCGGCGTCAGATCCGCGCCAGGCGACGAACTGGTCCGGCCGGATTAGCGCGAGCGGCGCGGCATAAAGCGCGTCGAGCTTGGTGCCGCGCAGATCGAGCCGCGCGAGCGGCACACCCGCGTCCGACGCGGCATCTTCGATCTCTTGCGCCAAAACTGTGGCGCTGTCGTCGAGCAGCAGCAGCGTATAGCCGTGTCCAAACTGGTCGTAGAGCGAGGAACCGTCGTCGAGCCAGGCGTGCGGTGCTAGGCAGCCGGGATGCGCGGACGGCTGATAGTTCGCGTAATGCTCGGCGGGCGGCGCGCTGCCGTCGTCAAGGATGACCGGCGAGCCGTCGTAGCGCGACCCGAGCACGACGCCGAGCGTATCGAATTCCCGCGTCTTGGTGGCGACAATCTCTTGCGCGACCGCGGCGCGGGCACGCTCGCCTTCGGCACTCTCTGCATCGAGATCGTCCTTGAGCAACTGATCGCTCAAAGTGCGGTAATTCTCGATCGCTTCGTTGATGGTGCGCAGATGCACCGGCCGGCGCTCGGCCTCGTATGATTCAAGGAGGCCATCGCCGCCCCAGCCGCGCAGCACCGCGGCAAGCTTCCAGCCGAGATCGACGCCGTCGCCGATGCCGAGATTCATGCCGTAGCCGCCGAACGGCGGGTGCAGATGGCAGGCATCGCCGGCGAGAAACATGCGGTCATCGCGGTAATGATCGGCGATCAGGCGATGCGCCGCCCAGTAATCGCGCGCGACGATCTCAACCGCCATCTGCCGGCCGATGGCGGTATGCACGCGGCGGATCACTTCGTCGTCGCTGATTGCGGTGACGCCGGGCGCCAGCCGCGTGATGAAGGCCCATTCGCCGTTGCAGTCGAGCGGGCTCAAGACGCCCGGGCTTTCTCGGTTGATCAGCCAATACATGATGGCGCGGCGCGCCGGCGGCGATCTGTCGAGCTCGGGAATGCGCAGGATCAGATTGTAATTGAGCGCAAAGGCGTGCTCGCCGGTCATCTTGGCGCCGATAATGTCGCGAACGCGGCTCTTCGCGCCGTCGGCGCCGACCAGATATTGCGCGCGAATGGTCCGCCGCGTGTCGGTTTTGAGATCGCAAACAGTGGCGGTCACGCCGGCGGCGGATTGCGACGCCGCCTCCAGCGAGGTGCCCGGCTGAAGATCTACCGAGGGAAGGCTGGCGATGCGTTCGTGCAAAACCTTCTCGACGGTATATTGCGGCACCCATTGCGCGGGTTCGGGAAAACGCGGATCGCGGCATTTCTTGCCGGCAAAGGCGTTTTCGATGGTGGTGAGCGTGCGGCCGTAGAGCGTCGTCGAGAACACCACGTCGGTTGGATAGTCGTAAGGCAGCGGCGCCGCGGCGCGTAGCGCTTCGGCCAAACCCCAGCGCCGCATATGTTGCATGGTGCGAACATTGGTGGTCTTCGCCCGCGGCTGCGCGCCGGTGCGCGAGCGCCGTTCGACCACGGTCACTGCGATGCCGCGCAGACCGAGCTCGATTGCAAGCGACAGCCCGACCGGGCCGGCGCCGACAATAAGCACCTGCGTAGCGTCGACCTCTCTCACGTGCCGCGCCTGTTCCGCTTAGAGCTTTTGATTTTCCGCATATCCTTGTCGGAAAACCGGTGTCCACTTTTCTCGGACATGCGCTAATTGCCGAGTTCGTAATTGCGGACGAAATCTTCCGGCACGTTCGGTCCCCACAGATAGAACGAATCTTCGCCGGGATGATCGGCAGAGGCCCAATCGGTGGTCGCGGGGACGAAGTCGATGTCGGCGGAATATTCCGACCAGCTGCCCCACGGATCCTGCACATAGTGGAAGTAATTCGAACCGAGCACGTGACGGCCCAGGCCCCAGCCGGCGACAAAGCCTTTCTTCGCCATCTGCATCGCGCCGAGCCCAATATCCTGCACGCTGCCGACATCCCAGCTGCAATGATGCATGCCGACGCCGCTGGAACGGGCAAAGGCAACGAGATGATGATCGCTGCCGTGCACGCCGTGCAGAAAGGCGATATTGCCCTCGGAGGAATCCGACAGCCGCAGGCCTAAGACTTTACCGTAGAAATCGATCGCGCGTGCGACATCGACGGTGAAGAGCAGGATATGCGCGAGCCGCCGCGGATGGGTGATCGACGCCTTGCTGCGCGCGACGGCGCCCGGCACGCCGGGCGGCGCGGAGACTGCTGCAAACACCGACTTTGCATTCGGCGAGGATTTTTCCGCCACCCGGATTTCCACCGGCACGCCGTTATGATCGCGGAACCAGAGCCCGTTGCTCTCGAAGCCGGCCGGCGGGTCAAGCCGCTCGACGCCGACTTTGCTCAGATGCTCGCGAAACCGCGGCAGGTCGTCCTCGAAGGCGCCGAACGAGAGATAGTGCAGCTTCTTGGCGGGACCTTCGCTCAAAATGCCCCAGCGATGCGGGTGGCCCTGGGTATAGAGCGCGATGCCGTTGCCCTCTTGGCGCACGTCGAGGCCAAAGCTCTCGTAGAAGGTCTTGGCCGCATCGAGGTCCGGCACCGTCAGGCTGAAGTGATCGAGTGAATGCACGCCCAATACGCCGGGCCGGCGGGTGGCTTCGATGAAGCCGCGGATCTGGGTCATCGTTTCCTCATGTGTCCGCACGCTGTCTTCTGGGCAGCGTTGACGTGGACAAAAGCCGGATGGCGCCGGCTCCGCTTTCACAAAACCGTAGTCCCTGGACGGGGATCGCAAGAAGATGGCATTATCATCCTTGCGATACCTTTTCGGTATCGCAGGCAGCCGCTAAGACCATGAAACTCAATCAGTTTCGCGACGTGGTGGCGATCGCCGAACGCGGCAGTTTGCGCGCGGCGGCGCGGCATTTGCAGCTCGCCCAGCCGGCGCTGACGCGCAGCGTCCAGGAGCTCGAGCGCGAGCTTGGTGCACCTTTGTTCGAACGCCGCGCCCGCGGCATGGTTCTGACCCCGATGGGCCAGGCGTTCGTGCGCCGCGCCAGCGCGGTGCTGACCGAAGTACGGCGCGCCCGCGACGAGGCCGAGCAGCTTCACGGCGGCACCGCGGGCCAAGTGGTCGCCGGCCTTTCGCTCGCCGCGCATATCGCGTTGTTGCCGAAAGCGCTGGCGCCGTTTCGCGCCCGCTATCCGCACGTCCAGTTGCATCTGATCGAGGGCTGGTATCCGACGCTGGAGACAGGCCTCAAAGACGGCAGCGTCGACTTCTATGTCGGGCCGCGGCCCGATCAGCAGCCGTCGTCCGAACTGACCCAGGAAATGCTGTTCGAAAACCTGCGCATCGTTCTCGGCCGCAAGGGACATCCGCTCGCCGGCGCGCGCTCGCTGCGCGATCTGGCCAAGGCCGAATGGGCGACCACGTCGGTCACCTTCAAGGCGGAGGAAGAGCTTGGCGCCTTGTTCGCACAGCATCGCCTGCCGCCGCCGCGGCTTGCGCTACGCAGCCAGTCCGCGCTGACCTTGATGATCGCGCTTGCCCACAGCGATCTCTTGGCCATGGTGCCAGTGCAGTGGACGGATTTCTCCGAAACCAGCGACACGCTTGAGCCGATCCCGGTGCGGGAAGTTCTGCCCGCGGCGCCGATCGTGACCGTGCGCCGCTCGGGCCTGCCGCTCACGCCGGCGGCCGAGTTCTTGCTTGATCTGTTGCGGCGGCATTTGCCGCCTTTGGCGATCAGGCCCAAGGCCGGAAAGACTCAGCGCCGCGCCTGATCAGTTCCGAACTCAGCTCGACCCGTTCGGTGTCGGATTGAATTTCAGCGCCACGCCGTTCATGCAATAGCGCAAGCCGGTGGGCTTCGGGCCGTCATTGAAGACATGGCCGAGATGGCCGCCGCAGCGGTGGCACGACACGGCGGTGCGGGTCATGCCGAAGGTGCGATCTACGACTTCGTCGACCGCATTATCGAGCGGCGCCCAAAAGCTCGGCCAACCGGTGCCACTCTCGAATTTAGTCTTCGAGGAATAGACCGGCAGGTCGCAGCCGGCGCAGGCGAAAGTGCCGTTGCGATGCTCGTCGAGGAGCGGACTGGTGAACGGTCGTTCAGTGCCTTCCTGCCGCAGCACGTCGTATTGCGCCGGCGTCAGGAGCTTGCGCCACTCGTCGTCGGTATGGGTGACTTCGTAGGCATGGGTCGGCGCCGTCGCGGCATGCGGCCGTGCCAGGCGGACAAAGGCGAGCGCCAGTCCTGCACCACCGGCGTAAAGCACGTGTCGGCGTGTAACCATGGGTCTTCTCCCGCGACCGAATAACGACGAATGTTCGTTGGCCGTCTTTTACCGCAAATCATTTCGTATGTGATACACCCGCGCGCTATTTGATTGCGGCATACGGAAAACTCACACAGAGTTGATGCCGGACGGCCCGAAGCGGCTAGCGAGCGGGGCCAGAGCAGGGGGAGGCCGCGTGGCGCCGGACATCAAGGTCATCAGCACGACCGCCATGAAAATCGTGTTCGAAGAGGTCGCGTCCCGTTTCGAACGCGGAACCGGTCATCGGCTCGCCGTCGAGCTCGGCCCGTCGTTGCGGCTCGAAACCCGGCTTGCCGGCGGCGAGGCAGCCGATGTCGCGATCGTCACGAATGGCGGCATCAAGGACCTGGTCGGCGGCGGCAAGATCGTGGCCGGAAGTCTTGTCGATGTGGCGCGCTCCGCTATCGGCATCTGCGTCGCGAAAGGGGCTCCTAAGCCCGATATCTCCTCGGCCGACGCGTTCAAACGGACAATGCTCGCGGCCAGGTCGGTGGCGCTGAGCAAGCCGGTCGGCGGCGGTGCGAGCGGCGCGCATATGGCCAAGGTGTTCGAGCAGCTCGGCATCACGCAGGCCATGGCGGCCAAATCCCATTACGGCGCAGGCGGCGCCGCCGGCCTGGCGGGTCTTGTGGTGCTGCGTGGTGAAGCCGAAATCGGCATTCAGCAGATGTCGGAACTGATGGCGGTCTCCGGCATCGATGTCGTCGGCCCGCTGCCTCCTGAGCTGCAGAGCGTGACGACCTTCACCGGCGGAATTCCGACAGGCACGCGTCATGCCGATGCCGGGCGCGCTTTGCTGCAATTCCTGACAACGCCTGCGGTGAGGGGCGTGATTGCGGCGGCGGGGCTTGAGCCGGCTTAGATTCTTCGTTTGAGCATGATCTTGTCCGAAAACCGGTCTCCACTTTTCGGGATCATGCTCTCAGATCTTCCGGCTGTCATAGGCCCAATGCAGCAGTGCCTGGCGCTGCCGCGGCCGGCAGGTGACGTCGCCCGGCTCGCAATGACGCTCGACTTGCCGCACATGGCGGCGGCGGATTGCTTTCCAGCGTTTGATCTGGCGCGCGTCCTCGTCGGGAATGCGCCGGCCCATATAGTAACGGCAATACCATTGGAACCAGCCGCGCGGGTCGTCGCGATAGATCCAGCCGTTCTTGCGCCACACTGACAGCGACTGACTCGCATCGACGCCGAAATAATTCAGTGCGCAGTCGCGCCGTTTCGCGGCAAGCTTGGCGCGGGCGAACCAGCTTTTCGGAAATTCCTTGCGGCAGTCGGTCATGTATTTGCCGCAGAACACGCCGAGCTGCAGCATCTGTGCCGGCGTGAGCCCGGGCCGAAACTGTGGATCGAAACCGCGGCCGGTCGGCGCGGTCAGCGCATAACGATAGGCGCGCTGCATCTTGTCGTTGACGGTGACGATCTTCTTCTTGTTCGCCTTCTTCACCGTCAAGTCCGCAAGGATTTGCTCTTCAGCACGTCGGTATTGATCACGTTGGTCGGCGCACCCGCCGCATAAGCCGTGATCTGATCGAAAATATCGGTGAACTGGGTTTCGTATTCGTCGCGGGTCACGTAGCCGAGATGCGGCGTGCAGATGACGTTCGGCATTTTCAGGAGCGGATAGTTCGGATCGCGCACCGGCTCCTGTTCATAAACGTCGACCGCGGCGAAGCCGGGCCGGCCCTTCTGCAAGGCTTCGAGCAAGGCGCCCGGCGCGATCAGCGGCGCGCGGCTGGTATTGACCAGAAGTGCGGTCGGTTTCATGCGCGCCAGGTCCTGCGCGGTGACGATGTGGCGCGTCGCCTCGACGAGCCGCATATGCAGCGTCATCACATCGCAGGCTTCAAAGAAGGCTTCCTTGTTCGGCGCCGCCGTAACGCCGTCGGCGCGCGCCTTTTCCAGCGATGCCGGACGGGCCCAGGCAATGACGTTCATGCCGAAGGCGCGGCCATAGGAGGCGACCACGGCGCCGATCCGGCCATAGCCATAGATGCCAAGCGTCTTGCCGCGCAGCGTCGTGCCGACGCCGATCTGCCATTTACCTTCTTTCATCGCGGCGACTTGCTGCGGAATCTGCCGCGCCGCCGCCAGCACCAGCGCCCAGGTGAATTCCGCGGTTGCATGCGAGGGCGTGCCCGGATGCTGGCTCGACGACAGGACGATGCCGAGCCGGGTGCAGGCATCGACATCGATATGCGGATAGACGCTGCGCTGACTGATAAGCTTCAGCTTGGGCAGCCGCTCGAGCAGCGGCGCGCGGATCTGGGTGCGCTCGCGGATCAGCACCAGGACTTCGGTGTCGGCGAGGCGTTCGGCGAGCTTGTCGACGTCCTGCGCATGATCGTTCCAGATCGTGACATCGCGGCCCTTGAGCTTGCCGAAGCACGGCAGCGTGCGCACGGTGTCGTGATAGTCGTCGAGGATGGAGATTTTCACAGGCTGACCCTTACTGAATTCCGGCTGATCCGCCCACTTCTACGCCGCTGTCGACTGCGTGCGCCAGCGAAACCGGGAAAGCGCGTAAATGGCAAATGGTCAGCGCGGCACTCGAAAAGCTCAAGATCCCGAACGGCCGATTATTGTTCGCGATGGCGAAACACCCATCACGGGCAGCACAACAAATAAAAGAAAACCGGGCCCTTGCGGGCCCGGTTCAGTACGCCGGCGTGGGGGCGCCAGCGACACCTTCCAGAGGGGAACAGCTGCCTGCACTTCGATTGCCTATCTGGGAGGATGGCGGCAACCGACTGCACAGCAGCACGATCACAGTATGCGATTCCCGCCCCAGTCACACAACGCGAAGGGGAACATGTCAGCCATGCGGTCATCGCAAAGTGCCGCTGAGAAACACTTTGATGCAAAGGCGCTACGGCAGCGCTCTTGCTCTGCAAGATTGTCCTAAAAAGGTGTGATGCCACACGATTTGGCTGCGCCAAATCAGCCCCAGCGCGACATTTTCACCCGCATGTCACATGCCGGGGCGAGCGCCTTTAGAAATTCCAGCGTTGCGCATTGGCGACCAGAAAGTCGCGGAAAGCCTGCACGCGGGCGACGGATTTGAGCTCTTCCGGATAAACGAAATAGGCGTCGAGCGCGATCGCATCGGCCTCGCCGAACAGTTGCACCAGGCCGCCGTTCTCCTCGACCAGATAGTCAGGCAGCATGGCAATGCCGAGCCCGCGCTGGCAGGCGCGCAAAATGCCGAGAATGTTGTTGATAACTAGAAGCGGCGTGCGCGGCCCCTTGCCGTCGCGAGCCACTTCGACGAGCCAGCGCGAGCGCTGCAGATAGGCCGGCACATTGCCGCCGCCGAGCACCAGCACGCGGTGGGTATCGAGGTCTTCGAAGGTCCGCGGCGTGCCGAATTTCTTCAGATATTCCGGCGACGCGTAGACGTGGAAATGCACCGAGAACAGCTTGCGCTGAATGAGGTCGGGCTGGGTCGGCTGGCGCAGCCGGATGGCGACATCGGCCTCGCGCATGGCGAGGTCGAGTTCCTCGTCGGTGGTCAGAAGCGTGATGTGGACCTCGGGAAACAGGTCGACGAATTCGCCGAGCCGCGGCGTCAGCCAATGCACGCCGATTCCCGGCGTCGTCGTCACCCGCAGATCGCCGTTCGGCCGTTCGCGGCTGTCGGTGAGCTTGGCGCGCGCCGCCTCGAGCTTCATGAACACGTCGTGCGCCGTGCGATAGAGCATCTCGCCCTGCTCGGTGAGGATCAGGCCGCGGGCATGGCGGTGGAACAGCGAGACCGTCAGTTCCTGCTCGAGCGCGCTCACTTGGCGCGACACCGCCGATTGCGATAGCCCAAGCTGTTCGCCGGCATGCGTGAAACTGCCGGCCTCAGCGGCGGCGTGGAAGACTTTCAGCTTATCCCAATCCATTGTCTGACCTTTTCCCTCTGCCAAAGAGCGAGAGGGAGTTCACTATTCCGCCGCGGCGCGGTGCGCTGCTTTTGCGGCCAGGAAGCGTTCGGCTTCCAGCGCGGCCATGCATCCGAGCCCTGCTGCGGTGACGGCCTGTCGATAAATTTCGTCGGCAACATCGCCCGCGGCGAACAGTCCCGGCACCGAGGTCGCGGTCGAATGCGGCGCAGTCTTGATGTAGCCGGAGGGTTTGGTCTCGACTTGCCCGGCGACAAGCTCCGTCGACGGCGAATGGCCAATGGCGATGAAAATACCGTCGACCGCGCGCTCGGTGATGGCGCCGGTCTTGACGTTTTTCAGATGCGCGTGGGTGACCTTGAGCGGGTCATTCTGGCCGCTGATATCGTGGAGCTCGCTGTCCCAGACGATCTCGATCTTGGCGTGCTTGAACAGACGCTCCTGCAGGATCTTCTCCGCGCGTAGCGAGTTGCGGCGGTGCACCAGCGTCACCTTGGAGGCGAAATTGGTCAGGAACAGCGCTTCCTCGACCGCGGTATTGCCGCCGCCGATCACCAGCACTTGCTTGTTGCGATAAAAGAAGCCGTCGCAGGTGGCGCAGGCGGAGACGCCATAGCCGCGGAACTTCTGCTCGCACGGCAGATCGAGCCAGCGCGCCTGCGCGCCGGTCGCGAGAATCACCGCTTCGGCGAAATAGACGTCGCCGGAATCGCATTCGAGCCGGAACGGGCGCTGCTTCGAATCGAGCTTGATGACATGATCCGTGACCAGCTTGGTGCCGACATGTTCGGCCTGCTTCTGCATTTGCTCCATGAGCCAGGGGCCCTGGATCACGTCGGCAAAGCCCGGATAGTTCTCGACATCGGTCGTGGTGGTGAGCTGCCCGCCGGCGGCGATGCCCTGGATCAGGATCGGATCGAGCATGGCGCGGGCCGCGTAGATCGCAGCCGTATAGCCGGCAGGACCGGAACCAATAATCACGACTTTGGCGTGGGTAGCGTTCGACACCGGCTTATCTCGATCATTACGGTGGGCGGCTCCCGAGCAAGGGGTGTTCGGCCCGCCCGGAGCCCCGCGAGGACAGCCTCTCTATGTAAGGATTCCTGCGAGCTATGCAAGTTACGCAACCCCCATGTACACAAGGGCTAGGAACTGCGTTCTGCAACCCTACCGGGCACCCCCGACATGACCGGCTTACGAAAACAGCTATGCCCGCGACGAGGCGGGCATAGCTTTTAGATTTTGTCGGCAATAAATCTCGGCGATGTCGGGGAAAGCCGCGGCGCAAGCGCGGCGTTATTTCCATTCCACTTTCGTCACTTCATAGGCTTTGGCGCCGCCCGGCGTGACGACTTCGACTTGGGCGCCCTTCTTCTTCCCGACCAGCGCGCGGGCGAGCGGCGAGGTGATGGAAATCTTGCCCTTCTTGGCGTCCGCCTCCGGCTCGCCGACGATCTGCCACACCGCTTTTTTCTCGGTGTCCTCGTCGATCAGCGTCACGGTCGCGCCGAACGTGATGGTGTCTCCGGAAAGTTTAGAGACGTCAATTACTTCAGCGCGCGCGAGCTTGTCTTCCAGCTCGGCGATGCGGCCCTCGTTAAGGGACTGCGATTCCTTGGCGGCGTGATATTCGGCGTTCTCCGAGAGATCGCCATGGGTGCGCGCGTCGGCAATCTGCTGGATGATGCGCGGCCGTTGGGTCTGCTGGCAATGTTTCAGCTCGGCCTCGATGGCTGAATAGCCCGCCGCTGTCATCGGGATCTTGTCCATCGGCCTAAAACCTCCATGCCCACGTGCATCCGGTTGCGACGAGCCTCAAAATCGCAAACAAGCGGACGCATCTCCTCGTTATCGATGCGGTTAGTGAATTTGCGTGGCCCAAATGGCCTTAGTCGCAACTGAAACTTTGGCGACTGCAAACCCACCGCATCAGAGACAAAAAACCAACCGCGGGCCGAAGCCTTGTTCGGCCACGCGATTGCGAACCCTGTCTCTACACGGACCGCCGCAGCGGCCGCTCCGACGCTGGATCAGACCCGGCCCCGAAATAGCTCTGCAGCGCACACACCTCGAGGTCGCCCCCGAGATAAGCCCTGATGCCCTGCGCTGCGGCGACGGCCCCTGAGAGAGTGGTGTAGTACGGCACTTTATGCAAGAGGGCCGCCCGGCGCAGCGAGCGGCTGTCGTTGAGCGCGGTCGCCCCCTCGGTCGTGTTGAAAACCAGCTGAACTTCGCCGTTTTTTATGGAATCGACGATGTGTGGCCGGCCTTCGGCGACCTTGTTGATGCGGATCGCGGCGACGCCGTTCTCGGTGAGATAACGCTGGGTGCCCGAGGTCGCCATGATCCGGAAGCCGAGCTCAGCGAGGAGCCTCATCGCCTCCAGGATGCGCGACTTGTCGGCATCCTTGACCGAGACGAAAACGGTGCCGGTCTTCGGCAGCCGCGAGCCGCCGCCGAGCTGGCTTTTGACGAAGGCGACATTGTAGTCGCGGTCGATGCCCATGACTTCGCCGGTCGATTTCATTTCCGGACCGAGCACGGTGTCGACGGCCGGGCCGAAACGCGCGAACGGGAATACCGATTCCTTCACACCGATATGTTTGGCGTTGCCGGGCGTGAAATCCTGCGGTTTGAGGTTGAAGCTCGAAAGCGCTTCGCCGGCCATGATGCGTGCTGCGATCTTCGCCGCCGGAATGCCGACCACTTTGGCGACGAAAGGCACGGTGCGCGAGGCGCGCGGATTGACCTCGAGAACGTAGATGTCGCCGTTCTTGATGGCGTATTGCACGTTCATCAGCCCGCCGACCTTGAGCGCCAGCGCGAGCTCGCGTGTTTGCCGTTCGAGCTCGGCAATGGTCTTTTGATCGAGCGAATGCGGCGGCAGCGAGCAGGCGGAGTCGCCGGAATGAATGCCGGCCTCCTCGATATGCTCCATGATGCCGGCGATATAACTGTCCTTGCCGTCGGCAAGACAATCGACGTCGACCTCGACGGCGTCGGTCAGATAACGGTCGATCAAGAGCGGCCGCTTGTCGGAGACCGCAATCTCCGACGGGCCTTCGAGCGTCGAGGCGAGCCGCGCCACATAGCGGTCGAGCTGATGGCCGTCATGGACGATTTCCATGGCGCGGCCGCCAAGCACATAGGACGGACGGATCACGATCGGATAGCCGATCGAGTTGGCGATGGCGCGCGCCTTTTGCGGGCTCGTCGCAATGCCGCTCTTGGGCTGACGCAGCTTGAGCCGCTCGAGCAATTGCTTGAAGCGGTCGCGATCCTCGGCGAGATCGATGGCGTCGGGCGAGGTGCCCAGAATCGGCACTTTCGCTTTCTCCAACGCCTCGGCGAGTTTCAGCGGGGTCTGGCCGCCGAACTGCACGATGACGCCGTGCAAGGTGCCATTGCTGCGCTCGGTGTCGATGATCTCGATGACGTCTTCGGCGGTGAGCGGCTCGAAGTAGAGCCGGTCCGAGGTGTCGTAATCCGTCGACACCGTTTCCGGATTGCAGTTCACCATGATCGTTTCGTAGCCGACGTCTTTCAGCGCGAAACAGGCATGGCAGCAGCAATAATCGAATTCGATGCCTTGGCCGATGCGGTTCGGGCCGCCGCCGAGAATGACGACTTTCTTCTTGTCGGAAGGCGCCGCCTCATCGACGACGCGGCCGGCAAACGGCACTTCATAGGTCGAATACATATAAGCGGTCGGCGAAGCGAACTCGGCGGCACAGGTATCGATGCGCTTGAAGATCGGCCGCACGTCGAGCGCACGGCGGCGTTGCGAGACGTCCTCGGTCGTAAGCCCGGTGAGCCGGCCGAGCCGCGCGTCGGAGAAGCCCATGGCCTTCAGGCGGCGCAATGCGCTCGCTGTCGTCGGCAGGCCTTTGGCGCGGATCGCGGCTTCCATGTCGATGATGCCGCGGATCTGTTCGAGGAACCACGGATCGATCCGGCAGGCGGTGTGAATGTCGTCGTCGCTCATGCCGAGCCGCATCGCTTGCGCGACATTCAACAGGCGGTCGGGCGACGGCGTGCCCAAGGCGGCGCGGATCGCATTCTTGTCGTCGCCCTGGTCGAGGCCGGGGATGACGATTTCATCGAGACCACTGAGCCCGGTTTCGAGCGAGCGCAGCGCCTTCTGCAGGCTCTCCTGGAAAGTGCGGCCAATGGCCATGGCCTCGCCGACCGATTTCATCGAGGTGGTCAGCACCTGTTCGGCGCCCGGAAATTTCTCGAAGGCAAAGCGCGGAACTTTGGTGACGATGTAATCGATGGTCGGCTCGAACGACGCCGGCGTCGCGCCGCCCGTGATATCGTTGGCGATCTCGTCGAGCGTGTAGCCGACCGCGAGCTTGGCCGCGACCTTGGCGATCGGGAAACCGGTCGCCTTCGATGCCAGCGCCGAGGAGCGTGACACCCGCGGATTCATCTCGATGACGACCAGCCGCCCGTCGGCCGGATTGACGGCGAATTGCACATTGGAGCCGCCGGTCTCCACCCCGATCTCGCGCAGCACCGCGATCGAAGCGTCGCGCATGATCTGATATTCCTTGTCGGTCAAGGTCAGCGCCGGCGCCACGGTGATCGAGTCGCCGGTATGCACGCCCATCGGATCGATGTTCTCGATCGAGCAGATGATGATGCAATTGTCGTTCTTATCGCGCACCACCTCCATCTCGTACTCTTTCCAGCCGAGCACGGATTCCTCGATCAGCACTTCGGAGGTGGGCGAGGCGTCGATGCCGCGCTCGACAATCTCGATGAACTCGGCCTTGTTGTAAGCGATGCCGCCGCCGGTGCCGCCGAGCGTGAACGACGGTCGGATGATCGCCGGCAGGCCGATATCGTCGAGCGCTTCCAGCGCCTGGATCAAGGTCTTGATCTGATGCGAGCGCGGCGTCGACAGCCCGATCTTGGTCATCGCATCGCGGAACAGCTTTCTGTCTTCCGCCTTGTCGATGGCGTCGGCGGTGGCGCCGATCATGGTGACGTCGTATTTGTCGAGCACGCCCATCTTGCGCAGCGACAACGCCGTGTTCAGCGCGGTTTGCCCACCCATGGTGGGCAATAGCGCGAAACCGCCGGGGAGGACGTTGCGTTCCTTGGCGACGATCTTGGCGACGATCTCCGGCGTGATCGGCTCGATATAGGTGGCATCCGCCAAGTCCGGATCGGTCATGATCGTGGCGGGATTGGAATTGACCAGGACGACGCGATAGCCCTCTTCCTTGAGCGCCTTGCAGGCCTGCGTGCCGGAATAGTCGAATTCGCAGGCTTGGCCGATGACAATCGGCCCCGCACCAATGATCAGGATCGAGGAAATGTCGGTCCGCTTCGGCATCGCACGTCGTTGTAAGGTATAAAAAAAGAGCGCCCATGAGGCGCGCTGGCGCTAAGGCTTTCCCCGCGCGAGGGGGTCTTAGACCAGATTCGACGGGGAGGGAAGGGCAGCCGCCCCGCCTGTAAACAGCCGCGCCGGCTGGCATTTCTGCGATGTCGCCGCGGCCGTTGACATCTCGCCTTCTTCGTCGAGAGTTGGGTGCCGGATCGATAAAAACAAGACCGATAAAGTCCAAGACCAAAAAACCAGGGAGCGTCACGCCATGAACGTCCGCGCCAATGTCAGTGCGTCAAAGCCCGTGGCCAAGCCGCCGTTCCGCGCCGAACATATCGGCAGCCTGCTGCGGCCGGCCGAGCTGATGGCTGCGCGCGCTCGCTTCGCGCGCGGCGAGATCGATCAGGCTGCCCTCACGGCGGCCGAGGACAAGGCCATCCGCGGCGCCATCGCGCTCCAGGAAGAGCTTGGCTTCAAATTCGTCACCGATGGCGAATTCCGCCGCCGCTCCTATCACAGCTTCTTTTATCGCGCGCTTGGCGATCTCTCGATCGACACGATCGGCGGCGCCGATGCCGAAGGCGCCGAAGGCGGCAAAGGCAGCCGCGGCGCGCAGCCGATGGCGCTGATCAAGAGCCGTGTGCACTGGACCCATCCGATCAATGGTGGCGACGTCGCATTCCTGAAAGCGAATTCAAATCACGTGCCGAAGATCACCATTCCCGGCCCCTGTGCGTTGCATTTCCGTGGCGGCAATGCCGCGGTTCTCGCCAGTGCCTATAAGGATATGGAGCAGTTCTGGTCCGACACGGTGGATGCGTTCACCAAGGAGCTTCGGGCGCTGGCGGATGCCGGCTGCCACTATGTGCAGATCGACGAGACGGCCTTTGCCAAATTCGGCGATCCCGACGTGCAGGCCATGCTTGCTGCGCGCGGCGACGACTGGAGCAAGCTGATCGACACTTATATCGCCATCACCAACCGCGTTCTGCGCGCGGCGCCTGCCGAAATGCGCGTCGGCATGCATCTGTGCCGCGGCAATCGCGGCGGCCACTGGCATTCCGAAGGCAGCTACGAGGACGTCGCGGAGCGGCTGTTCAACGCGCTCGACATTCCGTTCTACTTTCTCGAATACGACAGCCCGAGAGCGGGCAATTTTACGCCGCTTCGCTTTGTGCCGAATCACAAGATGATCGTGCTCGGGCTCGTCTCGACCAAAGTGCCGCAGCTCGAGGACAAGGCCGCGCTGCGCCGACGGCTCGAGGATGCGACAAAATTTGTTGCCGTGGACCGGCTTGCCGTCAGCCCGCAATGCGGCTTCGCCAGTGTCGATACCGGCAATCCGGTGACGCCGGAGGCGCAGCGGCGCAAGCTTGAGCTCGTCTGCGATCTGGCCCGCGAAATTTGGGGCGAGACCTGACCGGCGCGATCTGAAAACGAACGCTAGAAAATATTTGGGGGAGAGAATGGTCTTTGGGAAAATCGCGCGCCTATCGAGCGTGGCTGTGCTCTTTGTCGCGACGCTCGTCTCTGCGGCGCTTGCTGACGACGCTGCGAGCTATCCGAACCGGCCGGTGCGGATGCTTGCCGCGTCGGCGGCCGGCGGCAATCCGGACGTGATCGCGCGGCTTCTGTCCGCGAAACTCAGCGAAGTGTTCAACAACCCTTTCGTTGTCGAAGACGTGCCGGGCGTCGGCGGCGTGATCGCTGCCAATCAGACCGTGGCGGCGCCGCCTGACGGCTACACGTTGTCGCTCAACGATACCGGGGCGCTGGCCATCAATGTCGCGATGAATCCCGACGTCAAATATACGCTGAAAGATTTCACCCCGATTACGGCGCTGGCGTCGCTGCCGACCGTGCTGGTGATCAAGCCATCGGTCCCGGCTAACACGCTTGCCGAATTTGTTGCGCTCGCCAAATCAAAACCCAATGCCATGAGTTTCGGGTCCGCCGGCACCGGGTCGATTCACCAGCTCACGATGGTCATTTTCGAGAAGCAGGCCGGCATCCAATTGCTGCACGTGCCCTATCGCGGCGGCACCGGACTGGTGAACGCGCTTCTCACCGGCGAGGTCGATTCCGGATGGTCGGGAATTTCCAATGTGCTGTCTTTGATCCAGACCGGAAAATTGCGCGCGCTGTGCATCTCCGTGTTGGAGCGCGACGCGTCGCTGCCCGACGTGCCGACCTGCGCCGAGCTCGGCTACAAAGATTTCGATGTCGCGACCATGCTGGGCTTGCAGTCCTCCGCGGGCGTGTCACCGGCCATTGTCGCCAAACTGCAGGGAGCGATCGCCAAAGTTTTGCGCGCGCCGGATATGGCGGAGCGGATGAAGACGCTCGGCATTCACATGGCGGAGAACGGCACGGCGGCTTACGCCAAATTCATGCAGGACGATCTCAAGCGCTACACCGACGTCGTCAACGAGTTTCACCTGCAGATCAAACAGTGAAATCAGCGGTCACCTGAGCTGAGCATGATCTTTTCGGAAAACCGGTTTCCACTTTTCCGGATCATGCTCTAACGCCACAGCTCGACCAGCGGACCCTGCGGGCCGAACACCGGATCGGTTTGCGGCGGCGGCACATCGGGGATTTCAAGGATCGCCTTGATGCGTTCGGCTTTGGTGGCGCGGCAGAGATTATAGGCGCCGTTCGGCGGATAGGCGCCGATGACCAAAAGTCCAGGACTCGCGAATAGGCCCTGATGGCCGGTTCCGGCCGGCAGGATGACAACATCGCCCGGCCCGATATCGATCGCTTGGCCGGTCTCGCCGCCGAAGCGCACCGTGGCGCGGCCGCGCGCCACCGCCATCGCTTCGTGGATGGTCGAATGATAGTGCGGATAGGCATAGACGCTGTCGTTGCGCCACATGTCGACCCAACCGTTGGCGGTGAAGGTCTTTTCGACCAGCTCTTCGGGGTAGGGCGTGCCGGCGAGATCGATGCAGCCGCGGTAGAGCACGAACGGCAGCTTCGGATTGTTCGGAATCCGGCCGTCATCGGCGAATGTATGGGTGACGGGGTCGATTGGATTCATTGCCAGATACATCGCAACGGCATCAACGCCGGGCGTCTTAACAACGCACCGGCGATCCCTGCCGTTTTACCCGGCATTGGGTTGAGAATTTCTAACGGCGGGCGGCTTTTGGGCGGGTTTAGGTCCGGTTTCGGGACGTTTTGCCGCTGTTCCCGGCCCGCTCGCGCGGGCCGTCATTTGGCTTTGCGCATCAAGCCTAAAAATCGGTCAAATAAAATGTGACTATCGCGCGGACCCGGTGAAGCTTCCGGATGGTATTGCACCGAGAATACCGGCCTGTCCTTGAGCGCGATGCCGCAATTGGACCCGTCGAACAGCGAGACATGAGTCTCCACCGCACTGGCCGGCAGCGTCGCGCGGTCGACCGCGAAGCCGTGGTTCATCGAGGTGATCTCGACCTTGCCGGTTGTGAGATCCTTCACCGGATGGTTGGCGCCGTGATGGCCCTGATGCATTTTCACGGTCTTGGCGCCGACGGCGAGCGCCAGCATCTGGTGGCCAAGACAAATGCCGAAAGTCGGCTTCTTCTCGATCAGCGCGCGGATCACGGGCACGGCATATTCGCCGGTCGCGGCTGGGTCGCCTGGGCCGTTGGAGAGGAAAATGCCATCGGGCTTTAGCGCCATTATGTCCTCGGCCGACGTCGTCGCCGGCACGACGGTGACCTTGCATTTATGGCCGGCGAGCTGGCGCAAAATGTTGCGCTTGATGCCGTAGTCGATGGCGACGACGTGGAATTCCGTCTCGGTCTGCCGGCCGTAGCCTTCGCCCCAAAGCCAGGGCGTCTCGTCCCACGTGAACCGCTGGCCCGTCGTCACCATCGGCACGAGGTCCATGCCGACCAGGCCCGGCCACGCCTTCGCCTCGCGCTTGAGCATGTCCAAATCGAATCGCCCCGACGGCTCGTGGGCGATGACGGCATTCGGCATGCCTTTTTCGCGAATGAGCGCGGTCAGGGCCCGGGTATCGATGCCGGCAAGGCCAACGACGCCGCGGCTCTTCAGCCAGGCATCGAGATGGCGCGTGGCGCGATAATTCGACGGCTGGGTGATGGCGGAATGCAGCACCACGCCGCGCGCGCCGGGCGTCGCCGCGAGATTGACGGTCTCGATGTCCTCGTCGTTGGTGCCGACATTGCCGATATGAGGGAATGTGAAGGTGATGATTTGCCCGGCATAGGAGGGATCGGTGAGCACCTCCTGGTAGCCGCTCATCGCCGTGTTGAAGCAGACTTCACCCACGGCATGGCCGGTGGCGCCGAGCCCGAAACCTTCAAGCACTGTGCCGTCGGCGAGGACCAACACTGCGGTCGGAGCGGGTTCCGACCAGCCGGAATCGTCTTGTTCATCGGTCATGAGCGGCCTAGATAGCCCTCACTTACCGCCGCGTCAAAAGCCGCCAAGGCCGGGGTGAATAAGTCGATGAACAGGCGCAATCTGCGCCCGATTCCGTCCCGCGAGACAGGCTTAGCGCGTGTATGACGGCGGGGATTGGGCTATGGCTTGCCGGCCCGCACCGCTCGGCCGGCGGGATCTGGGTGCAATGAGGATCTTTAACAGCGAGGTTTGACGTGCTCCGGGACGATATCAACGCCGACATGAAGGAAGCGATGAAAGCCGGCCAAGCGCTGCGGGTGTCGACGCTGCGGCTGATCAATGCCGCCATTCTGGCGCGCGAGACGAGCGGTGCCGAGCGGGTGAAGCTCGGCGATGCCGAGATCGTCGACGTGATGCAGAAAATGGTAAAGCAGCGCCAGGAATCGTTCGAAATCTACGAGAAGGCCGGCCGCGCCGAGCTCGCCGCGAAGGAGCGCGAGGAGATCGGGATCATCAACAAATATCTGCCCAAGCAGATGTCGGACATCGAGGCCGCGACCGCCATCTCGGTGCTGATCAAAGAGCTCGAAGCCGCCACGCTCAAAGACATGGGCCGCACCATGGCGGCGTTGAAACAGCGCTTCGCCGGCCAGATGGATTTCGGCAAAGCCGGCGCGCTGGTGAAGAAAATGCTGGGCGGCGGCTAGAGCATAATCCGGAAAAGTGAAAGCCGGTTTTCCGAAAAGATCGTGCTCGATCAAAATCCCAGAGCGACAAGCGGTTCAATCTAAAGCAACTGCGCTCTAGCCGCACCGGCGCGGGTTGGCGCCGAAGCGATTGTTTCACATTGTTGAACAGTCTGTTCGCCGATCCTGCGGTTAAATCGCGGGACGGGCTGAATATTTACCGTCTACCGCATGATCCGGGAATAGTCTGCCCTTCGGCGTGATCTGAAGGCTGAAGACGGTTTTTCCAGAAAAGATCGTGCTCCAAAAAATGCCGGAGCTGAAAAGCCGCTCTGGGCATCGCATTGCTTTGCCTTCAGGAGACAAATCATGACCAACAAGTCAACGCTCGGCGGGGCCGCCACACTGGCTATCGGCAAGATCGGGCCGCTGTTTATGACGACGCTGCAGCGCCTCTATGCGGCGCACATGGAAAAGGCGCAGATGCGCCTTGCGCCGCAGCCTGTCTGTTGTGACCGCGCGATCGAATGCCGTCGCGGGTTCGATCTGTGAGCCGATAAGCCGGCCACTGAATGGCGGCGATGATCTGTTGCCCGCGCAGGCCTTCGAGATATTCAGATTCGAAAGTCGGCGCCGCAAATAGAAAAGTAGATCGCTCGACGAAATTCATCGGCCCTATATCCTTGGAAAATTGCAGCTTATCATTTTGGATGACGCCTGTGTGGCCGCGGTCCCGGGTCCGGCGGCTAATTGCCATCGACGGCGAAAGCGGACATTCTGCGCGGCCTTTAACCTCGCCCGCAGCGCCGCTTCGCGCGCTCAATTGCTTGAAGTTGGAATAGGGAAGAAGTCGAAATGCCGTCTTGTCTCATTCGCGGCGTGCGCAGCGTCGAGCTTGCCACCACCAATATCGAGGAGGCCGCGCGCTTTTACGAAAACACATGGATGCTTAAGCCGGTCGAGACGCGAAACGCCGCGCGCTTTTTTCGCGGTACGGCCGGCTATCACCATCTCCTCGGCCTGCATATCGGTGTGCAGCCTGCAGTGGTCCGCCTCGTGTTCGACGTTGCCGACCGCAAAGCCATCGATGCCCTGCACAAGACCATCGCGGCGGCCGGCGGTAAGCCGAGTACGCCTGATGCGGTCGCGCTCGGCGGCGGCGGTTACGGCTTCGGCTGCAAGGATCCCGACGGCCGCAATCTCGCTTTTGTCTGCGAGGCCTCTGATCACGCCGACACCGCGGATGAGCCGGACCGGCCGCGTAAGATCGTGCATGTCAATCTCAACACGCGCGATTTCGACGCCAGCTTGAAATTTTTCACCGCGGCGCTCGGCTTCCGCGTCGTCGATGACAATGCGCCGCTGTGGTTTCTGCATTGCGACAACACCGACCACGCCTCGATCGTCTTGGCGAAGACCAATCTGCCGACGCTCAACCACGTCGCATTTGAAGTGCCGGATTTCGATTCGGTGATGCGCGGCATGGGACGGATGAAGGACAGCGGCTATCCGATCGAATGGGGTCCCGGGCGGCACGGCCCGGGCGATAATGTCTTCGCCTATTTCTGCGGGCCCGACGAAGTGCCGCTGGAATACGCCGCCGAGGTGCTGCAGATCGACGACAGCTACCAGCCGCGGCCGTCGAGCTACTGGAAATACGCGCCCGGCCGCTCCGATCAATGGGGCGTTACCCAGCCGCGCTCGGCGCGCTATTATCGGGTGCAGCGGCTGTTCGGCTTCACCGCCGACGGCGATCGGGTGAATTGAACAACGGGACAAAGCACCGCAGCTCAACCGAAGCGTCTCAAGGCGCGGCGAGAACAAAGAATGCTAAGCTCGCCGCCAATAGCAAAAGGGAGAACGTCCGTGCGCCGCATTTCATGGTTTTTGATCGCAGCTTGCATTGCCTTGCTCGCGCCCGTGTTCGGCGCCGCGGCGGACGACTGGCCGGATCGCCCGATCCGCGTGCTGACGACGACGAGCCCCGGCGGCATCAGCGACGTCTTCATGCGCGCGCTTGCGGAAAAGCTCGGGCCGAAACTCGGCAAACCGCTCGTGATCGAGAACCGGCCGGGCGGCATGCAGAATGTCGGCGCGCGGGCGTGCCAGGACTCAGCGCCCGATGGCTACACGATCTGCATCATCAATGCCGATCCGATGATCTACAATCAGTTCCTGATCAAGGACATGCCGTTCGATCCGGTGCACGGATTGCAGCCGATCACCAAATTGTTCGATCTGCTGCACGTGCTCGTGGTCAATTCCGATCTGAAAGTGAAGAATGTCGACGAACTCGTCGCGCTGTCGAAGACGAGGCCCGGGACGTTGTCCTATACGACGCCCGGCGCGCCGATGGTGCTCTATATGGAAACACTGAAGAGGGAGCACGGGGCGGATTGGGTGCGCGTGCCATTCAAGGGCGGCGGCGAGGCGGTGAACGCTATCTTAAGCGGCTCGACGCCGATCGGCCTGTTCGGCGAAGGCAATGTCATCGGTCAGATCAGGGCCGGCACCATGACCTCGCTGGTGATGCTCAACAACATCCACTCGCCGAACTTCCCCAAAGTGCCGACCTTGAAAGAGATCGGCTATAACGGGCCGCCGTCGCGCGGCTGGTACGGTTTGTTCGCGCCGGCCGGCACGCCGCGGCCGATCGTCGACCGCATCGCCAAGGAAGTCGCCGCGATCGTCGCCGATCCGGATTTTGCGCAGAAGCAATTGACGGACAGGAGCCTCGTCGGCGTCACCGACACGCCCGACGAATTCGCCAAACAGATCGCAGAGGATCGCGCGGTGGCGGAGCAGGTGGTCAAGCAGGCCGGGATGGGGCCTGAGAATTGATGCGCCCGAAAATCGAGCGGCGCCGACTGATCGTTTCCGATTGACCGTTTGTATTTGATCGCTCCCGTCGTGGCGCAACTCTGCAACAAAGCGTCCGATGGCAAAAGCGGCGCAAACAACAACGAAAGTCCGTCGTGCAAATCTGGGGCGGCAATCTGCCGCCGATGAAGCGTACGGATTTTCAGATCGGTTACGAGTTTCTGACCGCGGCCGGCCGCTGGCGCTGCACGGATGTCGGCGCCATCGCCGCGATCCGGCTCAATCACGACGACGATCCGAGCTGGTATAACGGGCCGCCTTATGCGGTGATCGAAACCGTATTCGACGAATACGATTTCGAGGGCTGCGAGCCAGCGCCGGAGCGCCGCACCTATGATGCGACCGCCTCGGAAATCGCGCCGGTCCGGCTGCGCAAGCGGAGGCGGCCTAAGAAGCCAATTCCTAAAGGCCGGCCCAAGCGGAACAGCCGGGGCAAAACGGCCTAAATTCGGCTGTGGATAACCGGGACAAGCCGCGCTGGGCTTGCGGCCCGGGCGGGTGGCCCTATCTTCGCGCCACCGCCCCGCTACCCTTGCGAATCACCATGCGATTCACGCCGCAATTTCTCGATGAGCTGCGCGCGCGGCTTCCGGTTTCGGAAGTCGTGGGCCGGCGCGTGAAATTGCGCAAAGCCGGCCGGGAATGGAAGGGGTTGTCGCCCTTCAACCAGGAAAAGACGCCGTCGTTCTTCGTTAATGATCAGAAGGCGATGTGGTTTGACTTCTCCTCCGGCAAGAACGGCAACATTTTTGACTTTCTGATGCTCACGGAGGGCATGAGCTTTCCGGAAGCGGTCGAGCGGCTGGCCGGCCACGCCGGCGTGCCGCTGCCGGTGATGACGCGCGAGGCGCAGGTCCAGGAGGAGCGCCGGAAGACGCTTCACGACATCGTCGAGCTCGCAGCGGGGTTCTTCCAATCGACGCTTGCGTCAAGACAAGGCGCCCGCGGCCGTGGGTATCTGCTCGACCGTGGGCTTTCGGCCGCGACGCAGCTGAAATTTCGGCTCGGCTATGCGGTGTCCGATCAGTATGCGCTGAAAGAGCATCTCGGCGCGGCAAAAATCCCGGTCGAAGATATGATCGAGGCCGGTCTTCTCGTCGCCGGCGAAGATATTTCGGTCCCTTATGATCGTTTCCGCGACCGCGTGATGTTTCCGATCAGCGACTGGCGCGGCCGCGTTATCGCTTTCGGCGGCCGCGCGCTCGAGAAGGAAGTCGCGGCGAAATATCTGAACTCGCCGGAGACGCCGCTCTTTCACAAAGGCGGAACGCTCTACAACATCGCCGCGGCGCGCAAGGCCGCGCATGATGGCGCACCGGTCATCGCGGTCGAAGGCTATGTCGATGTCATCGCCATGGTCACCGCCGGCTTCGAGGCGACGGTGGCGCCGCTCGGCACTGCGCTGACGGCGGATCAACTCGGCTTGATGTGGCGGCTGGCCGACGAGCCGATCCTCTGTTTCGACGGTGACGGTGCCGGGCGGCGCGCGGCCTATCGCGCGGTCGATCTGGCATTGCCGTTCCTCAAGCCTGGCAAGAGCGTCAAATTCGCAAGCCTCCCCGACGGACATGATCCCGACGATCTCGCCCGCTCCGGCGGGCGCGACGCCATCGACGATGTACTCGGCGGCGCCCGCCCCCTGGCGCAGGTGCTGTGGACGCGCGAAAACGAGGCCGGCGCGTTCGATACGCCCGAGCGCCGCGCCGCGTTCGAAGCGCGCATCAATGAAGTGACGGCAAGCATCGCCGACGAAACGGTGCGCCGCTACTACCGACAGGATTTTTCCGGACGGCTGCGCCAGTTGTTCGCGCCGATCAATGTTTCGTCGCGGCCCGGCGGCTACAATCAGAAATCTTTCGGCCAGAGATCTTTCGGTCAGCGGGACTTTGGCCAAAGAAGCTTCGGCGAAAGCGGTCGGCGCAATGCTGCCGCAACTCGATCCGGCGTCTTACCACTTGGTCAAGACGAAGCCTATGTCGCGGCAAGCCCGAATCTCGCCATAAGCCCTTTGCATCGCGGCCATCGCGCAGCGATCCCGCGTCGCGAGGCGCTGATCCTGTTGGCTGCGATCAATTATCCTTGGCTGCTGCACGATCACCTCGAGGAATTCGCCGCCGCGGAATTCCGCCATGCCGACACTCAAAAGCTCAAGGGCGCGCTGATTGACGTCTTCGCCCATCATTTCGCCGACGATTTCGTGCACAATTCAGCACAGGACCCCGAACATGCCGGTGTGGCGGAGCGGGTGGCGCTCGCCGCCGAACTCGGCAAGCGGGGCTTCACTGACCTCCTCGACCGGATCGGCCGCACCATCACCACGCGATCGGTCTGGGGGGCGGGACCGAACGCGGCAGAATCCGATGTTTTGCTGACCTGGAAGCAGCTTCTTGCCTTGCATACGCAGTGGCATTCCCTAACTAGGGAGCTGAGAGACGCGGAGGCTGCGCTCGGGCAGGATACGACCGAGACAAACTATGCGCGGCTTCGCGATGTCAAATCCAGGCTGTCCACGCTTGAGGGAACCGAAGCCCTGATCGAGGGCTTTGGTGCGTCATCGGGCCGGGCGGCGAAATCGCTGTAACGGCGTGCGGGAGTAACGGAGTAGCACTCGCGTCATTCCGGCCCGACGACACCGGGACGGGATTTCGGTGTGAGGCCGGTGCCGCGCTGGACGACGGCCGGTTGAGGGAATAAGAGGTCGCTCTCGCCGGTTTTTAGGGTTAGTCGGAGCTTAACGGAGTTCCGTCACATTTGGCCTCGATTCGGGCGGTGCCGGCCGGGATATCTCCCTTGCTGGCGCGGCCCTTTTCGGTCATGTGGCCATCCGCTAGGAAAATGCCCTAGCGGAGTAGGCCAGTGGCCCAACAACAAGGACTTGATGGGGATTTGGGCTTGAGCCTTCGGGTTTGGCCCAGTCCGAGCGTCGGGTTCGAGCCGGTTCTGATGCTCTTAAGGCGTAGCGATTCACACGCCATAGGGTAGGGGACCATGAAACCCGGGCCGCGCTGACGGAAGCGCGCAATGGTCGGGCAGTTGGAGAAGAGAATTATGGCAAGCAAGAGCGCGGCCACCAAAACCGTTCCAGCCAAAGCCAAGGCGGCCCCGCCGAAGGATTCCGAAACGCCGGAAAAGGACGCCCCGGAAACGCCGGACGCTCCGCTGCCGCTGCTCGACCTCTCCGACGCCGCCGTCAAGAAAATGATCAAATCGGCGAAGAAGCGCGGCTACGTCACTTACGAACAGCTCAATGCCGTCATGCCGTCCGAGGAAGTCACCTCGGAGAAGATCGAAGACATTCTGGCGATGATGAACGAGATGGGCATCAACGTCGTCGAGAACGAGGAAGCCGAGAACGACGACGAGGAAGGCC
Organism: uncultured Alphaproteobacteria bacterium; assembly: GCA_963746715.1. Lineage (GTDB taxonomy): Bacteria > Pseudomonadota > Alphaproteobacteria > Rhizobiales > Xanthobacteraceae > BOG-931. The sequence continues at coordinate 240,385 of CAVVCW010000032.1, forward strand.
GCGAGGAACCCGAGGAAGAAGAATCGGAATCCGGCGAGATCGTCGAAGTCACCGCCAAGCCGCTCGCCAAGTCCGAGGCCAAGGAGCCGGCCGAGCGGACCGACGATCCGGTACGCATGTATCTGCGGGAAATGGGATCCGTCGAACTCCTCTCGCGGGAGGGCGAAATCGCCATCGCCAAGCGCATCGAGGCCGGCCGCGAGGCGATGATTGCAGGGCTCTGCGAAAGCCCGCTGACCTTCCAAGCCGTTATCATCTGGCGCGACGAGTTGAACGAAGGAAAGGTCTTCCTCCGCGACATTATCGATCTCGAAGCGACCTATGCCGGCCCCGACGCCAAACAGGCGCCGGCGGTGCCGGGCGATCCGAATGCGCCGGGCGTTAACGGCGGCGCGCCGGGCGCGCCGGGTTTTGCCGGGCAGCCGATGCAAGCCGTTGCGCCACCATCGGCGCCGCCCGCGGCAACGCCGTTCAAGCCCATGACCGGCGTCGTCGGCAATGCGGCGAGCGGCGGCGCGGCCGCCGGCGAAGGCGCGGACCCTGGCGAAGAGGCCGCCATAGCCGACAACGACTTGGACGAGGACGATCTCGAGAATTCGATGTCGCTCGCCGCGATCGAGGCCGAGCTCAAGCCGAAAGTGCTCGAGACGTTCGACAACATTGCCGATGCCTTCAAGCGGCTGCGCCGCCTGCAAGAGCTCGACATTCAGGGCAAGCTCAAGAACGAGACGTTGTCGCCGGCGCAGGAGCGCAAGTCGAAGAAACTCAAGGACGACGTCATCCAGGAGGTGAAGTCGCTCCGCCTCAACCAGGCGCGCATCGATGCGCTGGTCGAGCAGCTTTACGACATCAACAAGCGGCTGGTCGGCCATGAAGGCCGGCTGATGCGGCTGTCGGAAAGCCACGGCGTCGCGCGCGACGAATTCCTGAAAAACTACCAGGGTTCCGAGCTCGATCCGCGCTGGCTCAATCGCGTGTCGAAACTGTCCGCCAGAGGCTGGAAGAATTTCGTCGCCCGCGACAAGGAGCGCATCAAGGAATTGCGCACCCATATTCACACGCTGGCTTCGGAAACCGGTCTTGAGATCGGCGAGTTCCGCAAGATCGTGCATATGGTGCAGAAGGGCGAGCGCGAGGCGCGCCAGGCCAAGAAGGAAATGGTCGAGGCCAATCTCCGCCTCGTCATCTCCATCGCCAAGAAATACACCAATCGCGGTCTGCAATTCCTCGACCTGATCCAGGAAGGCAATATCGGCCTCATGAAGGCGGTCGATAAGTTCGAATACCGCCGCGGCTACAAGTTCTCGACCTATGCGACGTGGTGGATCCGGCAGGCGATCACCCGCTCGATCGCCGATCAGGCGCGCACCATCCGCATTCCGGTGCACATGATCGAGACCATCAACAAGATCGTGCGCACCTCGCGGCAGATGCTCAACGAGATCGGCCGCGAGCCGACGCCGGAAGAGCTCGCCGAGAAGCTCGGCATGCCGCTTGAGAAGGTGCGCAAGGTCCTCAAGATCGCCAAAGAGCCGCTCTCCCTTGAAACGCCGATCGGCGACGAAGAGGATTCGCATCTCGGCGATTTCATCGAGGACAAGAACGCGATCCTGCCGATCGATGCCGCGATCCAGTCGAACCTGCGCGAGACCACGACCCGGGTGCTCGCCTCGCTCACGCCGCGCGAAGAGCGCGTGCTGCGCATGCGGTTCGGCATCGGCATGAACACCGACCACACGCTGGAAGAAGTCGGTCAGCAGTTCTCGGTGACCCGCGAGCGCATCCGCCAGATCGAGGCGAAGGCGCTGCGCAAGCTCAAGCACCCGTCGCGCAGCCGCAAGCTGCGCAGCTTCCTGGACAACTGATCGTCTGCCGCCGCGTCCTCGCTCACGCAGGAATGGGCGGGGAACGAAGCGTTTTGCGATCGCCGGCATGGCCGTTGTTGGATGGCCATGCCCGCCATGACGCATCCGCCGCATGCATTTGCATCTGTTTTCCCAAAGCCAGATCCGTGCGATGGACGACAGCCGGCGAAGTCAGAAGTGAGTTTCTCGCGTGATCGAACTTGAAACCGATGTCCTGGTGGTCGGCGCCGGCGGCGCCGGCATGTATGCGGCGCTGGAGGCGGCGAAGGGCGGCGCCTCGGTCATTCTCGCCGACCGCAGCCTGATCGGCCGCGGCGGCGGCACTGTCATGGCGATGATGACGGTCGCGGCCGCGATCGGTCAGCAAACGCCGGACAACTGGCAATATCACCTCGCCGACACGCTCGCCGCCGGCTACGGCCTGTGCGACGAAAGCCTGTCGGCGATCCTGTGCGAAGACGGGCCGACGCGCATTCTCGAAATGGATTCCTGGCACGTCGGCTGGGCGCGTGAGGACGGCCATATCAAACAGGCGCATGCGCCGGGCCACGACCGGCCGCGCTGCGTCTATGTCGACTTCCTCAGTACCGGCCCGGCCGTGTCGAAGACGCTGCGGCATCAGATGCAGAGCGCGCCGGCGATCCGCCGTATCGGCGATCTTCTTATCGTCGACATCGCGCTTGAGGACGGCGTCGCTTGCGGCGCCACCGCCGTGCACGTGCAGACGGGCGAGGTGGTGACGATCGCGGCCAAGGCCGTGGTGATCGCGACCGGCGGATTGACGCGGCTCTATCGCCGCAACAGCGCCTCGCTGAATATGGGCGGCGACGGCTATGCGCTGGCGCTGCGCGCGGGCGCGCAGTTGATCGACATGGAATTCGTGCAGTTCTTCCCGATCGGGCATCTGGCGCCGCGTCTGGTCGGGCTCGATCCGATCATGTGGGATCCGTTCCGCTACAAGCTCGGCGGCAAATTGCTCAACGGGCGGATGCAGGAGTTCGAGCAGAATTACGCCTCGGCCAACGGCCGCAATGACGGCACCTATGTGCTGACGCGCGATCTCGCGACCTACGCCATCTTGAAAGAAGTCGAAGCCGGGCGCGGCAGTCCTGCCGGCGGCGCCTATCTCAGCTTCCGGCATGTGCCGGAGGCCGAACTGCGCCGCAATTTCGGGCCGGTGATCGACACGCTCGCCGCGAACGGCATCGATCTGACCAAACAGCCCATCGAAGTCTCGCCGATCGCGCATTATCACATGGGCGGCATCAAGGTGGATACGCGCTTCGAGACCGCCGTGCCTCATCTCTTCGCCGCCGGTGAAGCCGTCGGCGGCGCCAACGGCGCGACGCGGCTCTCCGGCAACGCGATTACCGAAGCTTTGGTGTTCGGCGCCCGCGCCGGCAAGAACGCTGCGGCCGTCGCGCGCACGGCGAACAAGCAGCGCTGGACCGCACGCGCCTCGGCACCTGCGTGCGATCTGCTGCAACGGCGCAGCACAAAGATCGCGGCAAACCCGGCTGGGCTGATCGTCGATCTGCAGGCGGTGATGACCGACAACGTCGGGCCGTTCCGCACCGCGGCGACGTTGAACGCGGCGCTTGCCGAGATCGATCGCATTGCTCAGGCCATCGCCGGCGATCCGATGTCCTCGGGCGAGCCGTCCGATGGCGTGCTGGTCGACTGGCTCGACCTGCGCAACATGACGCTCGTTGCCAGAAGCGTATGCCTCGCCGCTCTGGCGCGGCAGGAAAGCCGCGGCGCGCATCAGCGCGAAGATTTCCCGGGCATGGACCCGCGCTTCACGTTCAACCAGGTGATCGATCTGCGCGACGGCAAGCTCGCTTTGTCGTCGAGAGCAGCCGCGCTGCAGGCACAGAAATTGGCGAGCGTCCCGGCATGAACGCGACCCTTCTTATCAAGCGCGGCGCTGCCAACGAGCCGCACAGGGTAGAGCGCTTCGACGTGCCGTTCGTTGCCGGCCAGACCGTGCTCGACGGCTTGCGCTATATCCGCGCCAATCTCGATCCGACGCTTTCCTTCCGTTTCTCCTGCATCAATGCCAATGCCTGCAAGGAATGCATGATGCTGATCGACGGCGCGGTCGAATATGCCTGCACCACGCGGCTGCACGAGGGCAAGATGCAGGTTTTGCCGCTGCCGAAGAAGAAGCTGATCAATGACCTCGTCACCGAGATCGCGCCGCCGGACGAGCGCCTCAAATCTTCGGCGAAATAAGCGTTAGATGTTTCGTTTGAGCATGATCTTCTCCGAAAACCGGTTTCCACTTTTCGGGATCATGCTCTAGGCCTTCCACAGCGGGCTGAATTGCGTGGCGACGACGTTCTCGTAGACGAGATCGCCGTCGAGAATGTTTTGCTTGCGGGCAAACGCGCTCATGCCGGCGACAAAATCCCGCGACAGCGTCGCGTCGTAATAGGGCAAATCGCGGCGAATCAGGTCGGTGATCAAGGCGGCTTCCGACGGCGGGAACAATTTGTCGCCGACTTTTTTTGCCTGCGTCACATCTGCTTTCAGCGCCACTTGCGTCTTCACCACGGCGCGCACCGCGGCGGCCGCCGCGTCCGGCGCGCGCGCGATCAGCGCGTCGCTCGTGGCGATGGTCGCCGCGGTATAATTGAAACATTCTTTCGGGCCGTCGCCGCGGCGCACGTCGATGACCCTGGTGCCGATACCGCGGCGCAACGCCACTTCGGCGCCCATGCCGTTCGCCCAGAAGCCGTCGATCTTGCCTTCCTCGAGGGCCTTGGCAGCGGTCACGCCGAAATTGACGCCGGCGCCAAGTGAGCCGGGCACCGGCGCAATGGTCACGTTGTCACGTACAAGATCGATTCCGGCGGCTGTGAGAAGGCCGCGCAGGCCTTTGTCGACCCAGGGCGCCGCACCGATACTGCGGCCTTTGACGACGGAGAGATCGCCGCGTTTGGCGCCGAGATCGGCATGCATGATGAGAAACCAATACATGCCCTGGGCCTGCGCGCAGATGAGCTTTGCGCCTTGAAAGCGTGGAAACGCGGCGAGCGCCGAATGCGCCGAGCCGCCGACAAAATCGACCGCGCCGTCGCGCAGCGCCGCATAGGCCTTATCGACCGGAAAGATCAGTTCGAGTTCGACATCGAGCCCCTCGGCCTTGAAGAAGCCAAGCTCGACCGCGGCCTCGGCCGGAAAATAGGAATTGGATATCATGTCGGGCACGGCGAGCTTCATGAACCTGTCCTGCATTTTTGGTGACCAATGGCCTCAGTCATAATAACAGGTTCAGGCATGCGCCAGCTTTACCTCGCCGCGACAGCGGTCATGACGATCGCGGCCGCAACCAGCGCTGTCGCCGCACAGCGTTCGAGCCTTGCGTCCTGCCACGAGGCCGTCAACGGCCTGGTGTCGCTGTTCGACGGCAAGATGGACAATACCGCACTCTATCGCGAGACCTTTGCGACTGTCGTGCACACTTGCGGTCCCGCAGCGCCGGCGCAGCCGGCGCAACCAGCCGCGGTGCCCGACCGCAGTGCCTGTGATGATCTCGCAACCGCGATGACCGACCTCATCGAGGACGACAAGATGAATACGGCGGATTTCGTGAAGGCCCGCACCGCCTTCGCGCAAAGCTGCGCGCCGCGCTAATTGGTCCTGGGCCCGATTTGCTCGTCTACCGCGACGGCAAATTCATCAAATTCGACGGGAATTGACACGTGACTTGGGCAACGGCACGCATGCTCAATGTCAGAAGCCGCCTGGTCCCTGCACCCGCAACTGCAAGCCGACACGTCGCCGGTCGGCGATCTGCCGTTGTCGCGGGTGCTGGCGATCGACGATGCCGATTATCCGTGGCTCGTTCTGGTGCCGCGCCGCGCCGGCGCCGTCGAACTCGCCGATCTCGGCGGCGATACCGCCATCTTGATGCGCGAGATCGTGCAGGTTTCGGCGCTCCTGAAAGATGTCACCCATTGCGACAAGATCAATGTCGGTGCCATCGGCAATGTCGTGCCGCAGCTTCACGTGCATATCGTCGCACGGCGGAAGAACGATCCGCTGTGGCCGAAGCCGGTCTGGGGCATCGCGCAACCGCGCCAGGGCGATGCCGTAGCCTTTGCGCGCTTCGTTGCCGCTATCCGCGATGGTCTCGCGACTGGGTGAGATCTTAGACGCGCCCGCGCCTTCATGGATTTGCCGCAAGCGCGGCAAATCCGAGACGGCCGCGCCCGCAAGTCCTGTTCACGTTCTTATTATTCAGCCTCACGGAAGAGTCTCTTCAGCGATCGCGCGATGATCGGCGCAGAAGCATGGCTTATCTCTGCATCGTGCGGACAAGGTCCACGCCGCACCGCGTAAACGGATATAAATTTAGGAGAAGTCCCATGAAGAAGCTCATCGCAATCGTTGCGCTGGCCATGGCCGTGATCTCGGCCCCGGCTTTCGCTCACGCCGCCACTTTCGAGGATGCGACGCACGGCGCCGGCATTTCTTCGCAAAGCTAATTCGCAAGGCATATCGAACCACGAAACCCGGTCGCCAAGCTCAGTGCTTGGGCCGGGTTTCGTGCTTAAAGGAAAGGAACATGTGATGACGATCACAAAGCAGACGGCTCTCGCGCTGGCGCTCGCTCTCGGCGCGACGATTGGCGCGGCCACCGCAGCTTCCGCGCAAAGCGCCTATACCACCGGCACCATCGCCTCCAACGAACGCGCCGGCTATCCGTCGGCTGCGCCCTACGGCAGCGGACTTTATGCATACGCGCCGGGCTATGGTTCAGCCAATGTTGCGGGCTATGGCCGGGACGGCAGAACGCACTATCTGCGCGGTGGTGTCGAAGCCGGGCGTTGAGATAAAGCTGCTCGCAGAAGTGGACGCGGCAACGTCATTTGGCCGCGTCCACTCTTCTTGGAGTTTAAATCCGCATTAGGCCGGCTAGGTTCAGTCAAAAGCCCCTTGGTTCTTCGCCATTTCCGCGGTGCGAGGAGCGGATCGCGCGTGTCACAATACCCGATTGACTTGCGCGCGAGCGGGCAACAGGATTTGCGTGCGAATCCGCCCTGTATCAACGAGGGCGCTGGGACACCGAAACGGGGAGGAACGCCAATGACCGAATCAAAGCTTGACCTGAACGAGACCGATATCCTCGATTACGAGATCGCCGACGAAGCGCTCGAAGCTGCGGCTTGCGCCGGCCCGTTGGGCGCGCAGGCCTTCACGATCGCCATGTGCACCGGCCAGTCGGAGTGCCCGTTCTAGTCGGCGCGTCCGGTCGGCGCATGGCGCGGTTTTCATCCTCCCCGAGACAGCAGGGGAGGATGAAACGTTTTAGAGCGCCGCCACCGCGCTCACTTCGATCAGAAATTGCTCCTGCACCAGGCGATCGATGATGAGCAGCGTGTTGGGCGGGTAGGCGCCGTTGCCAAACATCTTGGGAAATTCGCGCGTCCGGTACGCCATGAATTTGGCAATGTCTTGCGAGTGCACGAGATAGGTCGTGAACTCGACGATGTTGGCGAAGCTTGCGCCCTGCGAGGCGAGCGCGGTGCCGATATTGGCGAACACCAGCGCGCACTGCGCCTCGAAATCGGCGGGTGCCTTGCCGTCCTTGCCGGCGCCGACTTGACCGGCGATGAACAGGAACTCCGAGGCTTTGACGCGGGTGATTTGCGAATATTGCCCGAGCGGCTTGCCCAGGGCGTCGGGGTTGAGAATCTGGATTTGCGGTGGCGACATCAGCGGCTCCTCCGTTTTGGCAGGAGCGCAAGCTTAGCGCATGTCCCGGAAAAAGCCTGCCCTCGGACGTGATCCGAGGGTGGTCGCTGGTTTTCCGGCAAGGACATGCCGACGAGGACATGCCGACGAGGACTTGCCGACAAGAACTTGCGCAAAATCTAAAGCGCGACCTTTATCTCACTTCCCACAAAGTGAGAGGCAAAGAAAAGCAGGAGCAAAAAAAGCGGGATCCGAAGAGAACAATCAGCCGACGCGGCGTTCGCCGTAGTCGCGGTCCTTCTTCTTGGCGCCGGAGCGAGTGATGCTCTTGATCGCCAATGCCGGCCTGCCGGATTTTTCGGCGATCTCGCGGTCCTGCTCGATCAGGAAGCCGTGCGCCGGCTTGTCGCCGTCGAGCCCGCCAAGCAGCTCGCGCGGCACCTTGCGGTTGGAGCGCTGCGAGCCGTCCTCGTAGACCACATCGAACATGACGAATTCGGAATTCAACCCCGGCTTCCGTGGCATTGTTATTCTCCTTGTTCGCCGTTTCGGATGTTGCTCCCTAAATAGGCACCCGATCGGGACGCGGTAGCGGCGCGAATCAGAAAGCAGGCATGTCGGTCGCGGGCAGCTTATAAAATGCAAACACCGGCGCCTTTATGGCGCCGGTGTGACGTTAACGTCTTAACGTTACGCGCCCTGCAGATTGGTCGCGGCGGACTTGCCGCTGCGGCGGTCGGCCTCGACGTCGAAGCTCAGCTTCTGGCCTTCGACGAGCGTGCGCATGCCGGCGCGCTCGACGGCGGAAATATGGACGAACACGTCCGGGCCGCCGCTGTCTTGAACGATGAAGCCGTAGCCCTTTTGGGCATTGAAAAACTTGACGGTACCTTGAGCCATAATGGCCTCCTATACGACGCAAAACTCGTTTGCGGCCGTGCAAACCATTCGCACGGTCTTCAATCCGGATTTCGCGTGGTCTTGAATACCGCCCGGAGTTAGTCCAAGCGCAGCAGCAAGGCAGCTCAATCGGAATTGCGGCTATATAGAGTGGCGGAACTCCCTTGGCAATGCGGGTTTTCGGGCATTTTCCTGTTTGGTAAGGCGACGGTTAGGCGGCAGCCCAACATAATATTTATGACGGATCGGGCGCCGACCGCTTGCGCGCGCGTCCGCCATTACCATCTGACCGCCGTTGAGGCTTTTGGGGCCGCAAGAGGCAACAAGCCTTTTGCCGCAAAAGGACGGCCGCAAAAAGACCGCCGCACAAGGATACCGATCGCTATGAGTTTCACCCGTACCGCCTCTGCCGGGTTCCGCGGATTTGGCGCCGGCTTCAGCAGCACCCGCGACTTTGCGGCCTCGCGCTATGCGCGGGCGCGGCGCCCCTACGATGCGCGCTCGCGCCGTGCCGCGCTCGACCGGCTCGACAAGCTTGCGACCGTGTTCGACACGGCGTTCGTTCTGCCGGGCACCAATATGCGCTTCGGCGTGGAATCGCTGTTGCGGCTTGTGCCCGGCATTGGCGACGCGGCCGCCTCGGCGCTATCGTGTTATCTGCTCTACGAGGCGCATAAGCTCGGCGTGCCGAGATTGCTGTTCGCGCGCATGGTGATGAACGTGCTCCTTGAAGGCTCCGTCGGCGCAGTGCCGGTCGCGGGCGACGCCTTCGACGTGTTCTTCCGCGCCAATCGCCGCAATGTCGCGCTGCTGCGCGAGCATTTCGCCCGCGTCGGTTACTGACGCGCTGGCTCCTGAAATGTGAAAGACAGGCGGGGAGAGCGGATTCTCATGGTAGGATTCCGCAGTCGCGTTGATTCGGCAGCTTCTCATACAGCTTCACATTTGGGACGATAACGTCAAAAGATGGATAGCCGCGCGACGCCCGCTCAAACGCCTTTACAGCCCCGCTTTCTGATGTGCCCGCCGCGGTATTTTGCGGTGAGCTACAGCATCAATCCCTGGATGGATCCGAATGCCTGGGCCGGCGGCGCCGACTTTTTGCACATGCAGGCCGAGCGGCAATGGACCAGCCTGCGCCGGGTCCTCATCGGCCTCGGCGCCGCGGTCGAGACGCTCGAGCCACAGCCCGACTTGCCGGACCTCGTCTTCACCGCCAACGCTGCTGTCGTGCTCGACGGCAAAGCTGTGCTGGCGCGGTTCTGTCACGACGAGCGGCAGAACGAGGAGCCTGTGTTCGACGCGGCATTTGCGGCGCTCAAGGCGCGCGGCCTGATCGACGAGATCGTGCACGTGCCGGTGGATGTGACGCTCGAAGGCGCCGGCGATTGCATCTATGACGTCTGCCGCGCCGTGCTGTGGATGGGCTGCGGCTTCCGCTCGGACGCGCGCGCGGCGGCTGTGATCGAGGAACAGTTCGGCGTGCGTTGCATCGCGCTGCCGCTTGCCGACGCGCGCTTCTATCACCTCGACACCGCGTTCTGCGCGCTGCCGTGCGGCGGGGTCATCTATTATCCGCAGGCCTTCACGCCGGCGGCGCTGGCGGCCATTCACGAGCGTGTCGCGCCGGCCGACCGCATTGCGCTCAACGGGGCGGATGCGGCCCGCTTCGCCGCCAATGCCGTCTGCGTCGGGCGCACCATCGTGCTGTCGAGTTGCGGCGATGCGTTGCGCGGCAAGCTCGAACGGCGCGGCTACGCAGTGGTCGAAACGCCGCTCGATGTGTTTCAAAAGAGCGGCGGTTCGGCGTGCTGTTTGACGCTGCGGCTCGATCATCGCCCGCGCGCCGCGGCTGTAGCGGCGGCCGAGACCGAAGAAGCGCCGGCGCGGGTTGCGGCAAGTTTTTAGAGACTACTCCGTCGCTTCGACGATGCGGATGTCGCGCACCGCGCCGTCGCCGAGCGCTTTGAGCGCTTCTTGGTAGGCCGGGCTCTGATAGGCGGCGATGGCTTTCTCGACGCTCGGGAATTCCGAGATGACGATGCGCTCTTTCTGTCCGGCTTCGAAAGCGGCGACGGCGGCGCTGCGCGCGATATAACGCGCTCCGAACGGCTGTGTCGCCGGCGGCGCGAGCTTGGCGTAGGCCGCGACCTTCTGCGGATCGGAAATCGAGCGGTAAACTGTGACCCAATAGGCTTTCGGCATATTCGAACTCCCTAGACTGAACGCAAAACGGCTGGTCACTCACGACAGCAGCCACTCACGATATCAGTTCATCGGGTAGCGCGTCGGGCGTGTAGCTCCGCGGCGTATTATGGCTGATGAGCCGCATGAATGGCCAGACGAAGAATACGCCCGTGCCCATCAGGATCAGCGCATGCGGATCGCCGGTGATGAAGACAAGGACGAGCGGGGTGACGACAAAAAACAGACCGGCGATGACGACAGCGGCCATCGCGCCTTTATAGCGGCCCGACGACATGCCGGCGGTGAAATTGATCGCATCGTGGCCGGTGGCGACGAGGCGGGCATGCAGGTCGCGGACGAAATCGCGATAGATCCGCGTTTGCGGGTCGTTCGGCAGGCCGTTTGCGGCGGCGTTGGAAATGGTGATCGTGTCTCCGGAGTTAAATTCGATCTTGCACTGGTCGATGACATTGTTCGCGTTGCCGAGCGCCGCAGTGCTCAGATGAATGGCGGCGAAGTCGCTAAAGGCCGCCGTCCGCGCATTGCCGTCTGCGGTATAGGCGATGCCGCTGTCGGAGACTGTGACGCTGTGATTGGCATTCCGCCAGACGAAACGCGGGCTGCCGGGCACGATAAAATAGACATCGTAATCTTGCGCGCTTGCGGCCTTCAGGTCCAAGTCAGGAACAAGGTCGGGCATGATCGAGCTATGGCGATGAGCAAATGACCCCGGTTCTCTTTGTCGGAGGCGGAGGTATTCAGGTTCACGGCCGTTTGCCGGATATCCCGGACCGCAACGGCGGAATTTGCTAGGCTCAAGTCACGCGCATTGCAACGATCTAGGGAGAGCTCGGCCATGTCGTTCTTCAGCTCGCTGTTTCGCCGCGGCGCGGCGGCCGATTCCGGCGCTGTCGCCAAGGCCGCCGCCCCGATCGAATACAAGGGCTATGTCATCTGCGCCGCGCCATACAAGAACAACGGCCAATACCAGACCGCCGGCACGATCGCGCGCGAGATCGACGGCGAGCGCAAGGAGCACAGCTTCGTCCGCGCCGATGCTTATGCGTCCTACGATGATGCGGTGACTTTCACCGAGAACAAGGCGCGCCAGATCGTCGATCTGCAAGGCGACAAAATCTTCGAGCGGCGCTGATCAAAAAAGCTGATTAGAAAACGCGCCGCGCTCAGATGCCTTCAACGATACGCAAGTCGCGCTCGCAGGCATTGCCGAGCACTTTCAGCGCCGCCTGATAGCCGGAGCTGTCATGGGCGGCTTCGGCCTTTGCCACGCTGTCGAACTCGATCAGCACGGTGCGCTGCTTGAGGCCTTTTTCATACGCCTTGGCCGCGGTGCCGCGGGCCAGAAACTTTCCGCCGCCGGCCGAAATCGCCGGCCCCGCGAGCTTGGCATATTCAGCGAGCGCGTCCGGATTGGACACGGAAAAATAAGTCGCGACCCAATAGGCTTTTGCCATTATTGCCTCCCTTTAATGTCACGCAAAACACTAATTGGCTCGCGCGGCGAAAGCGAGAGCCTTGCAACGGCACCGATGGACGCAAAAAGGACCGACGCAGAAAGCGGAAAACCGAACGACGCGGTCTGTTCGTCGCGGCGAGGCCGAACTCCGACCTACCAGGCCGAGAACAAGCGCCCGACATCATAGATGACGGCGCCAAGCGCGCAGGCCATAAGCCCGGCGCCGATCAAGCCGACCACGAGGGCGGATTCCACCCGGTCGACCGCTCGGACCAAATGAGCCTTGTCGAAGTCAAGTCCGGCAAAGTGAGCCATGATCGTCACCTGTGGAGTCGTCACCTGTAGTGCAGTCACCTGCAGAGTAGCCAGCCGTGGAGCAATCACCCCGAGGAGCAGCACTCCTCTCCGACCTATCTAACAACCGACTCGACGATTTCGCATGTTGCGCTTCGGCGGGTCTGCTTTGCAACTATTGCGTGGCTTAAAAGTGCCATCGGGCGCTTCACAAAATCTGACAATCCATCTCATTCTGCGCTCGCGATTTGCGGCGGTCGCCAAGGACATAAATTTCGCATAACCTCAGCTCCGTCGCATTCAACGAAAAACCGCGGCGAAGTGAGCGCACCCGGAGGAACCAGCAATGCACGTGTTCAGCGTCGTCGAACAGGCCGAGTTCAATCCGAAGAAGCACGTCGAAAAAATCCTCGGCACCATCGAAGAGGGCGACGTCACGGTGGCCTGCTGGGAACCGGGCCAGATCAGTCCCTATCACTGCCATCCTTCAGCGACCGAAATCTATTTCTGCTTCGAGGGCGGCGGCGAGATGCGCACGCCGAGCGAAACCATCACGGTGAAGCCCGGTTCCTTCGTCGTCCATCCGCCCGGCGAAGTGCACGAATACGCCAATGGCGCCCATCGCACGCTGTTGTTCCGCGTCCGCTACGGCACCGACATGTCGGCCCGCCATTTCGACTGGCGCGGGCGGCAGGGCTGGACGCAAAGCGCGCAAGACGCCGCTTATTACAAAGCGAATCCGGTGAGCGCCTGAGCGCCGCGGCTCACTGATGCGGCTTACTGGTACTGCTGATAACGCACCTGCGGGTGATTGAGCGGCATGCCATTGGGCTCGCAGAAATCGGCATTGCCGCGCTTGGCCGACTTGGCACTGATCAAAAGTCTCGTAAGCACATTCGCGCGCCGGCCCGGTGAGCAGACAGAAATTATGGTGCGAATAGTCACCGGCTCGGCCGGACTGCGCCGACGCACTCGCGGCGCTGAAAGCAGCGAGTGCCGCACTCAGAAAAACCGCAGACATCATAAGCCGCATGATAGGGGGCATGGGAAATCTCCATATCGCTTTGCAGAGCAACGTGGCACATCAACAAAGCAAGGACCGAACCGTTCTTGATAAACCCCGCCGTAGCATGTTCGCCGATTGCCGTGCCAACACGAAGCCGTGAGAGAAAAAATCGACTTTATGAAAAGGTGACATTTATACTTTGCTCACCGAGGTGACTTGGATACGCCGAATTGCTAACAACCGTGTCCGCCAAATTTCTTGTTTGCGCATGATCTTGTCCGAAAACCGGCTTCCACTTTTCGGGATCATGCGCCAAAGGGGGAAATAAATGTTCCGTAAACCGCATTGTCCCGTCATCGCCATCGAAGAGCATTATTGGGACGAAGAGCTCGAAAAAACCTTTGTCGGCTCCGAATCCGGCCGGCCCGGCGAGCAGTTCAACCGGCTGCATGATTTCGGGCCGCTGCGCATCAAGGAAATGGACGACGCCGGCATCGACATTCAAGTGCTCTCGCACGGCGCGCCGTCGACACAGAAATTGCCGGCTGAAACCGCGGCCGCAATGGCGACCCGCGTCAACGACCGTCTCGCCGCGATCGTCGCCAAGAACCCGACGCGCTTCGCCGGTTTTGCGGCGCTGCCGACTGCCGTGCCGGACGCCGCCGCCGACGAGCTCGAGCGCACGGCAAAGCTCGGCTTCAAGGGCGCCATGCTGCACGGGCTCTCGAACGGCGAATTCCTCGACGACAAGAAATTCTGGCCGATCTTTGCCCGCGCCGAGAAGCTCGACCTGCCGATCTATCTGCATCCCTCGCAGCCGCATCCCGACGTGATCAAGACCTACTACCAGGACTACGTGAAAGACTTCCCGATGCTGCCGCGCGCCACCTGGGGCTATACGGTCGAGACTGCGACGCTCGCCATCCGTCTCGTGCTGTCGGGCGTGTTCGAAAAGCATCCGAAGCTGAAGATCATCCTCGGCCATCTCGGCGAGACGCTGCCGTTTCTGGTCTGGCGCGTCGATCACACTTTGGCGCGGCCGGGGCAGAAGTCGATCAGCTTCCGCGACGTGTTCTGCAACAACTTCTATGTCACGACGAGCGGCAATTTCAGTAATCCGGCGCTCTTGTGCTGCGTCATGGAAATGGGCATCGACCGCATCCTGTTCGCCGTGGACTGGCCCTTCGTCATGAACCCGCCGGCGACCAGATGGATGGAAGGCGTGCCGCTCTGCGACGAGGACAAGGCCAAGATCCTTTCCGGCAACGCCAAGCGGCTGCTGAAGATGTGAGGCGCGCTCATTCGCTCCTGTTAGAGCGGGGGCGTACAAAGGTCACTCGCCTGATCCTCCCCTGCGTAGCGGGGGAGGGGGACCGCCGAAGGCGGTGGAGGGGGTGGCGGCTTGCTCAATCGTCAACAAGACGAGTTCCAATCCGTCACGCTTTAGTACATCTACCGCGGCGATGCGAAGAACCTTAATGTGTCTGCTCGCGAGCCAAGCGTTTCGTCGTTCGTCATGGCGGATCTGCTCCGCGGAGTCATGCGTGCTGCCGTCGATCTCGACGGCAAGACGCGCCGACGCGCAATAGAAATCGAGAATGTAGGGGCCGACTGGGTGCTGTCGGCGAAATCGGAGTCCGGCCATATGCTGGCTGCGGAGGGCTTGCCAAAGCAGAACTTCCGGCAAGCTCATCTTCGTGCGCAGCTTTCGCGCTCGCTTGAAAGTCAGAATTGGTGCGCGCACTTGCCCCCTCCGCCGCGCTGCGCGCGGCACCTCCCCCGCTGTGCGGGGGAGGATCATCTCGCTCACTCCGGAAACCGCCGCCGCGCCGTGGTGGCGCCGAGCACGGTACCGTCCGGCGCCAGCGCCTGGATGCTGAACTCGTAAGTGTGCACTTCGCCGGGCGGCGGCGTCGGGCCGATGAAGCCCGAGGCGAAAGCGTCGCACGGCACTTCCGGCTGGCCGCGATAGCCGACCGTGCCGCCGCCGTGATGAAAGCCCGGCTTGTCGAGATCCGTCATGGCGAAGCGCAGATTGACGGTGCCGTGGGGGACATCGTTGAGCACAAAATTCGGCGAACCGTCGGGCGAACCTTGGCACCAGGCGAAGGAGACGGAGAAGGCGAACGCTGCCGGGGCGCTCAAAGTGAATGCGAGGGCCGCCAGGCCCAGCACCGCGAGACGGCGCTTGATGCGTTTATGGGCGATCGAGGTCTTGGATGGATCGGACATTGCTCCACCTTATTTCCGCTCCGACCTTAGCACGGCGCGCTCTTCATCCGCCCCCGCTATCGCGGGGCAGGGGCAAGCACAATTCACCCAGCGTCATCTGCCGCGCGATGCGCTCGACCCGCGGGGCATTTTGCGGCAACGCTGCGATCATCTGTTGCCGCGCGTCCCATTGCTGCTGGCGCGGCATGCTCTCGGCGGCGTGCATGAGGCACGGCCCGGCATCGCCGCGACACCTGCGATAGCGGCGGCACAGCTTGTAACGGCAATCGCGCCACATCTTGAACAGGTCGCAATAGGCGCGCTGCAGCTTCTTGACCTCGGCAATGAAGCGTCGCTCCGCATCGTTGCGCGGCAGGTCTTGGTGTGACAGGTCTTGGTGTGCCGGTATCGTTTTGTTCAAATGTGTTCTCCTTTCGCGGCGCAAGTTCGCGCCGTCGCGCGGCGCGGACGCGCGCGAGCGTTGTCGTTCCGCAATCAACAGCGACGCCTTCTCCGCGTCACCACCGGACTTGATCCGGTGGTCCATGGTGACTCGCGGCTGACGAAGAAAGACCGGAAAGTTCGATCGAGCTTCGCTTCCGCATGGATTGCCGGGTCAAGCCCGGCAATGACGCTTCCAAGAAATCACGAAAGAGAAAGAAGGGAAGCGGAACGCCGACAGACGCGTATCCAACCGTCCGCGCTTTCGGCGCGGCAGCGCATCCTGCGGGATGCGCTCGCCTGTCGGCGTTCCACCGCGGCTCTTCCTGGAGATGTCGGAACACCTCCGTCCAGCTTCAGGCCAGGCTTCCTGGCACGCGGCATGCGCATGACGAAACCGGGTTCGCAAAGCTCATGCGCCACAGCAGGCACGGCCGGCACACTTTGCTGGGCGGGCGTTACCCGCCCCTGCCTGTTCCAGTCCAGTGGATGCACCCCACCGACCGCTCGTAATGGCGGTCCGCATGATGCCCAAAGCCGCCCGAGTGCGGTTTGCGAAACCGCCCGCGGGCACCGCACTCGCTCCGTATGTCGGATCGCATCCGGACTACGTCCCTGACGTGAGCGAGATTCGGAGCAAAGAGTAACTGAAATGGTGACATTTGTCAAGATGGCGTCTCCCATACAGAGACGATGGTTTAAGGTTGTATTTTTTATGTTATCTACCGAAACTTCGCTTTGGCTCACGAGAGTCATGTACCGAACGCGGCGAGGGCGACAACGTGGGCGATCCATACACCATTCGAATATTTGTACCTGATGGGGACCCGGAAGGTCTTCGCATCATCGACCGAATGAACTGGACTGGACTGGGAATCGTTTTTCCGCGTGAGGCGTGGAAGACGATTAGACAGCGTCAAGATTTCGGCAAACCCGGCGTATACATTCTCGTCGGGTACGTCAGCGAGGACGACGATCTTCCGACACTCTATGTCGGCCAAGGAGACGTCGTGCGTGCGCGCCTAGATAGTCATATCCAGACTAAAGATTTTTGGAGCAAAGCCGTTGTCTTCGTGTCGAGTACAACGGGCGGCAGCCTAAATCGCGCGCATGCAACTTGGCTTGAGCACGCCCTGATTCAGCAAGCGATAAGGGCCAGTCAAAGCCATCTAGAAAACGGGAACGAGCCGCAAGAACCGGCGCTGTCAGAGGCTGAAAAGGCTGATACCCGAGCCTTTCTTCGTGAAATGCTTCAAATACTTCCATTGGTTGGCTTGAACGCGTTTGAAATCCCCAAGCCCGTTGCCGAGCCGATGACGAAGTCAACGGAGGTTGTGGCCGAAAAAACGGGTGCTGGCGAGCTTAATACAATCGTCGTCCCGGCTCAGAAGGAAGGCTTCGAACGTGTTTTCCTCGGCCAAAATGCCTGGTGGGCCATTCGTATATCGGGTGGAATGATTCCTAAGATCAAATATATCGCGGCATATCAAAGTCAGCCGATCTCAGCCGTAACTCATGTTGCGCCTGTTGCACGCATAGAACCTCACGGCGATAGTGGAAAATATAAGCTTGTTTTCTCTGAACCTGCAAAGCCGATCGGACCAATTCCTTTTGCGGATGCTCCATCTGGCTTTATGCAGGGGCCGCGGTACACGACATACGACCTTCTAATGAAGGCAAAAAAAGTCACCGATCTTGTTGTTAAGTAACAACCCCCCAATATCGAGCGCCAAAAAACTAACCTTTGTATCTATTTTCATTGTGCCAAGTTAGTGCCGTCTGGTCGGGGCGTCTCATAGGATCTTTTGGTAATTGAATCTCTGTGCCGTGAAGCGCGTAATAGTGCCGACCGTTCTCAAACTCTTCGCGAATTCTCTTGCTGACTTCAAATTTCATATCTGGCGATATTGTCACGTAACCTAGATCGAATAGCTTATGAATATCACGACGCAAGAGGACGCCGTTCGAAGCTTCGTGTAATCCACCCTCTGCATATGGACGTATGTGTGCGGCATCTAGTGCCGGCAACGTGCGTTCGCCGGAGATTGCGCACCGCCGCTGATAATTGTCGGTCACGACGATGCGGAAAGCGCCCTGGCCAAGTCGTGGTCGAACTAAAACCGGTTCGCCGAATCGGGCCTGATCTACGTAAGCCGTCTGGGGCTGATCACGTAAGGTGCCACCTTGACCTGGAGCGCCCGCGAGGGCGCCTTGAACAGACTCCCACAGCTGGTGACCTTCAGAGTCATCGGTGGAGTATGTTTTAAATCTCACTGTGGTGAGGGCAAAATTCTTCGGTACGGGCAGCCAGCTTTCCCTTTCAAGAAAAAATGGTTGGGTGAGCACCCGGCAGCCGATCACGAAGTCTTCGCGGTTGTCGGGTCTCATTCTTCGATACTTTGCGATGCGCTCTCGCATTTCGCTAAGCGAGCGCGCTCCGTTTGCTTCCCCAAACGCCTCCCAGGCCAGCGAAGATGGCATTGGTGTTGCGTGCGCGAAGACGCCGCCCCCTACGATAAAATTGTCTGGGGAATGAAGCTTGAAAAGAAAGAGCTCGCCCGGCTGCAGCGCGTGAAAGGCAAAATCTGAAGGGGACCAGAAATTTACTTCCGACAATTGGGGGAGGAGGCGAAGGTGATCGAACCAGTCGCGGTCAGTCACTACAACGATGAGCCGGACGGGCATTGCGGTCCCAGCGGTTAGCCGCTTCAGGCTAGTGGCTGATTCTTCTTTGCTCAATACCAGTTTATGACGTGATGGCCGATCACCGAACCCCGCGGACGTTTGGCACGCGGCACCCCTGTCGGGGAGTATGCCTCACCTTCAATTCACCCCGGACGAAGCGCGCGGCTTTTGCCGCGCCGGCGCGGCGGGATGGTACGTCGTGTTGCGCTCGCAGAAGCCGCCGATGCCGCTAACGTCGGCCATGCATTGCGCGAAGGTGACGAAGCTGCAGCTCGTGGAGCCTTTGGTGTAGTTGGCGCACCACGGATAGTCTTGTGGATGTTCTTGCGCCTTGGCGCTGGTGCCGGTCGCGGCCCAGGCGGCGACAAGCGTTAGCGCGAAGAGAGCATGCTTCATGACCAGTCTCCTGGTTGGGCGCGGGCTTTCACGATATTAACACCGTCATGCCCGGCCATAGTCGTTCGAAGAACGGCGTCGCTTCGCTCGCCTATGGTGCCGGGCATCCACGTCTTGCGGTGCGCTAAGAGTTAAAGTCGTGGATGGCCGGGACAAGCCCGGCCATGACGCGCCGAGGGGGGAAGTCGTCTGAAATCTTCCCCTAAACCCTCTTTTCCGGGAACTTTCCGCCCCCATATCTAGCTCTGTCGGATCGCCTCTCGGGGGGTCCAGCAAGCTATCCACCACCGGGGGAACCTTGATCTTCATCACGGTTTAACCGGAAAAATCTTTAAACTACTCACCCCATGACGATGGTCCGGCTGCGCTTTCGAGGCACCGGTCTAGGCCGAGGGAAGAACCATGGATTTCGAAAAATACACCGACCGCAGCCGCGGTTTCGTGCAGTCTGCCCAGTCGCTCGCGCAGCGCGAGGGCCACCAGCAATTCGCCCCTGAACATCTTTTGAAAGTCCTGCTCGACGACCCGGAAGGGCTCGCGGCGGGGCTGATCGATCGCGCCGGCGGCAATTCGCGCGCGGCGCTCAAGGCCACCGAAGCGGCGCTCGCCAAGCGCCCGAAAGTGTCGGGCGGCGGCGCCGGCCAGGTCTATCTCGATCCGGCGCTGGCGCGGGTGTTCGACACCGCCGAGAAGGCGGGCGAGAAGGCCGGCGACAGCTTTGTCACCGTTGAGCGGCTGTTGCTCGCGCTCGCGCTGGAAAAGAACAGCGAGGCCGGCAAGATCCTGGCCGCTGCCGGCGTCACGCCGCAGACGCTCAATGCCGCGATCGAGGCTTTGCGCAAGGGCCGCACCGCCGACAGCGCGACGGCCGAGAACGCCTATGACGCGCTGAAGAAATATGCGCGCGATCTCACGCAAGCCGCACGAGACGGCAAGCTCGATCCTGTCATCGGCCGCGACGAGGAAATCCGCCGGACAATTCAGGTGCTATCGCGGCGGACCAAGAACAATCCGGTGCTGATCGGCGAGCCGGGCGTCGGCAAGACCGCGATCGTCGAGGGCCTGGCGCTGCGCATCGTCAATGGCGACGTGCCGGAATCGCTCGAGGACAAGAAGCTGCTCGCGCTCGACATGGGCGCGCTGATTGCCGGCGCCAAATATCGCGGTGAATTCGAGGAGCGGCTCAAGGCGATCCTGCAGGAAGTCACGGCTTCTGCCGGCGCCTACATTCTCTTCATCGATGAGATGCACACCATTATCGGCGCCGGCAAAGCCGATGGCGCGATGGATGCGTCGAACCTGCTCAAGCCTGCGCTCGCGCGCGGTGAATTGCACTGCGTCGGCGCCACCACGCTCGACGAATACAAGAAATATATCGAGAAGGATGCCGCGCTCGCCCGGCGCTTCCAGCCGGTCTATGTCGACGAGCCGACCGTCGAGGACACGATCTCGATCCTGCGCGGCTTGAAGGAAAAATACGAGGCGCATCACAAGGTGAAGGTCACCGACGCGGCGCTGGTGGCAGCGGCGACCTTGTCGAACCGCTACATCACCAACCGCTTCCTGCCCGACAAGGCGATCGATCTGGTCGACGAGGCGGCCGCGCGCTTGCGCATGCAGATCGATTCCAAGCCGGAAGAGCTCGACAATCTCGACCGCGAAATCGTGCGCATGAAAATCGAGCAGGAGGCGCTGAAGAAGGAGACCGATGCGGCCTCCAAGGACCGCCTCAAGCGGCTGGAAAAGGATCTCGCGTCCTTGCAGGAACGCGCCGACGCAATGACGGCGAAGTGGAAGTCCGAAAAGGACAAGCTGTCGTCGGCAGCCGAACTGCAGAAGCAGCTCGACAAGGCGAAGAACGATCTCGCCGAGGTGATCCGCCGCGGCGATTTCCAGCGCGCCGGCGAATTGCAGTATTCCGTTATTCCGCAGCTCGAAGGCAAGCTCAAGGACACCGAGGCGCAGACCGCGGGCGTGATGGTGGCGTCGGAAGCCGTCACCGCCGACAATATTGCAGGGGTGGTGTCGCGCTGGACCGGCATTCCGGTCGACCGCATGCTCGAAGGCGAGCGCGAAAAGCTCCTCAAGATGGAAGATGCGCTCGGCAAGCGCGTCGTCGGCCAGGCCGAAGCGGTGAAAGCGGTGGCGACAGCAGTGCGGCGCGCGCGCGCCGGCCTGCAGGATCCGAACCGGCCGATCGGTTCGTTCATGTTCCTAGGCCCAACCGGCGTCGGCAAGACCGAGCTGACCAAGGCCTTGGCGCAATTTCTTTTCGATGATGAACACGCGCTGATCCGCATCGACATGTCGGAATACATGGAGAAGCATTCGGTCGCGCGGCTGATCGGCGCGCCTCCTGGCTATGTCGGCTATGAGGAAGGCGGCGCGCTCACCGAAGCGGTGCGGCGGCGGCCCTATCAGGTCGTCTTGTTCGACGAGATCGAGAAGGCGCATCCGGACGTGTTCAACGTGCTGCTGCAGGTGCTCGACGACGGGCGCCTGACCGACGGGCAGGGGCGCACGGTCGACTTCCGCAACACGCTCATCATCATGACCTCGAACTTGGGCGCCGAATATCTGGTGGCGCAGGCCGACGGCGAGGACAGCGACAAGGTGCGCGATCAGGTGATGGCGGAAGTGCGGGCGCATTTCCGGCCGGAATTCCTCAACCGCATCGACGAGATCATCCTGTTCCATCGCCTGAAGCGCGAGCAGATGGGGCGCATTGTCGAGATCCAGCTCACCTCGCTGCAGAAGCTTCTGGAAGATCGCAAGATCGCGCTCACGCTCGATGCCAAGGCGCGCGATTGGCTCGCCGAGAAGGGTTACGATCCGGCCTATGGCGCGCGGCCCTTGAAGCGCGTCATTCAGAAGTCGGTGCAGGATCCGCTCGCCGAACTCATTCTCTCCGGCAAGATCAAGGACGGCGAGAAGGTCGCGGTCTCCGCCGGCAAGGATGGGCTCGTCTTCAACGGCGCCAAGGTCGCGGCGGCGGCTTAACTCTTACCGCCGCGGCGCTTGCTGCTGCGGCGGAGGGCCGGCGTCGTTGAGCCGCTCGCGCACGTGATCGACGAAATAGCGCGCCTGGCTCTTCGGCAGGCCGAACACGCGCAGCGGATTGAGTCCGCCCGAGCTTTCCACCGAGATCGCATCCCAGAAGAAGCCGCGGATATGCGTGACTTCGGCGACATGCGACAGCGGCAGGTGCTCGTCGACGCGCTTCCACGGCGTGAGCCAGAAGCCGATGATATTGGTCGAGACGCCGATGCGGTCGGCGATCATGCGGGCGGGAAACAGCCAGCGCGTCAGATTGAAGTGAAACGTCGCCCACAGCCGGCTCGACTGCACCTCGATGGCGTCACCTGCAGGAGCCATCAATGCGCCTGCGCGACATGCGCCGTCACCGGCGCGTGCGACAGCACGGCGTCGAGCTGGTCGCGGTCCTTCTCGAAGCCGGCGAGGGTGGGCCCGTCGAGCACGCGGCCGCGCGGCAGTTTGATGCGCATCGGATCGACGAAGCGGTCGTTGACGATGATCTCGAAATGCACGTGCGAGCCGGTCGACATTCCGGAAGAGCCGACGAAGCCGATCACCTGGCCCTGGCGCACCTTGGTGCCGACATCGATGCCTTTGGCGAAGGCGGTCATGTGGCCGTAGGCGGTCTCATAGCCGTTGGCGTGCTTGATGCGGACATATTTGCCGTAGCCGCCTTTGAGCCCTGCCTCCTCGATCTCGCCGTTGCCGGCAGCAAAGATCGGCGTGCCATAGGGCGCACCCCAATCGACGCCGGAATGCAGTTCGCTGACATGAAGCATCGGATGGGTGCGCCAGCCGAACGGCGAGGTCATCATGCCGACCGCGACCGGCTTGCGCACCAGGAACTTCTTCGCGCTCTTGCCGGTCTCGTCGTAATAATCGTAGACGCCGTCGTCGGTGGTCTGGAAGCGGTAGTATTTCTTGGTCTCGCCGCCGACGGTGAGCGCGGCGTAGCGGACTTCGGGGCGCTCGCCGTTCTCGTCGTCGGCATAGAGCACGTCGAAACTGTCGCCGGGCTGCACTTTGCGCTCGAAATCGACGTCGTAGGAATAGATGCGGACGAGGTCTTCGATCACGGAGTCCGGCACTTTGTTGCGCAGCGCCGTTTCGTAGAGGCTCTGATAGAGCTGCACGCCGCTGGCATCGTCGTTGCTATTGGGCGCCTGCTCGTCGCCGGCGCCTTCGGCGATGCCGGTGTCGATATTGCGGATGTCGACCGGCACATATTGGCCGAGATCCGAGAGCGCCGCGGCGGCAACGATGCCGGTATCGCCGGCGATGATGACGCGCAGCGGCTGCATGTGGCCGAGCCCTGCGGGCGTCGTCAGCACGCGCAGTTTCTGGCCGTCTTTGAGCCCGCCGTCGAGCGCCACCGGTCCGATCACGGCGATGATCGCCCTGATCTCCTCGGGCGCGGCTCCGAGCTCGCGCAGAATGGAGCCGACGGTCTCGCCCCTTTTGACGACGACCTGCCGCTCGCTCCAGTCGCCGCCGCCGTTCACGATGCTGGTCGTCTTCGGCAACAGCGTCACGTTTTCCGGCACGACGCGCGGCATGAAGCCGAAATAGGTGTCGGGATCGGCCTCCGGCGCATAGTTCATTTTGAGGTTCGGCGTGCCGTCGGCATTGACCAGAAGACTCGTGGTCGTGCCGGTGGTGACGACATTGGCGGCGACGTCGCGCACCCGCGCCAGCACGTCATCGATCGGCAACTGCGTCGAGGCTTTCACCTTGGGGAGAAGCGAATTGAGGTCGCAGACGCCGGGCGTCGCCACCTTGCTCTTGGTCATCGGCGCGACGAGGTCGCATTCGACGAAGCTCACTTCGGCGTCCGGCTCGGCCGCAGGCGGCGCCTGGTCGTCGCCGCCGACGCTGTCGGTCAAAAGCTTTTGCGGATTATAGGGCGGGATTTTCGCCGACAGGTCGGTCGTGGTCAGCGTCAGATTGCCGGTGACGCGCATGAAGGGCCGCATGCGGACCATTTCGCGATCGCGCACATGGCTCGAAGTCGGGATGCGCAAGGCTTGCCGCGCCACGCTCGGCTCGATCATCGCCGGCAGGCGGTCGGTCTTGCGCAGCGCATTGAGATGATCGCCGATCGAGGAAATAGCGCCGCGCAGCACGCTCTCGACCTGTTCGGGCGCGGAGGCGAAATTGGTCTCGCCGTCGAGCGACGCAAAAACGGCGCCGCCCATGAGAGCCGCGCCGCACAGGCCGGTAAGGATCGTTCCGGAAAACCATTGTACCGACAGCCGGCGCCGGTCGATGAGACCGCCGACGCCGCCGTCCACCGAAAGCGGCGGCTCGTTGCCGAGATGGATCACCTCGGCGTCGATGCGCCGATGATAATCCCTCGCGCTACGCAGCTTAGCTTGGTCCAAAGCCACGTCCCCTAAGCGGTCCCCAGACCGCATC
>CAVVCW010000032.1:272500-1131758 GCA_963746715.1 uncultured Alphaproteobacteria bacterium
GCTGCTGGCGGATGGATTGGAGCCGCTGCTTGCGGCGAACGCCGCGGCGCCGCTCGTGCTGATCAATATCGCCGGCGGACCGGCGGTCGACAGTCTCGATGCGCTGATCCTGCTCCGCCGTCGCAATCCCGCGCTGCCGGCGCGGCCGATCGCGATCCAGGTTCTGGACATTGATGCCGCCGGCCCGCATTTCGGCGCTGCGGCGCTCGCGGCTTTGTCGGCGGAGGGGCAGCCGCTCGCCGGGCTCGACGTCGCCTTCACGCATCAGTCCTTCGATTGGAACGCGCCGGCGCCGCTCGCCGATATCCTCGGCCGGGCGGCGGCCCAAGGCGCGATCATCGCGGCGTCCTCCGAGGGCGGCTTGTTCGAATACGGCAGCGACGACGCCATCGTCGCCAATCTCAAGGCCTTGCATGACGGCGGCACCAAAGCGGTGGTCGGCTCCGTCACCAACGCCGACCCGGTGCGCCGGCGCTCCATCATCGGTAGCCGCTTCAAGCTTCTGCCGCGCGGGCTTGACGGCTTCCGGCCGCTCGCCGAGCGCGGCGGCTTTTGCATCGCCCGCAGCGAGCCGACGCCGCTCGGCGATCAGGTTCTGCTAGAACCGGTCTGAGCGCAGGGAAGTGCAGAGGGACGAGTGATGCGGCGAACGCTGATGGCCATCCTGGGATTGCTGATCGGTTATCCGGTCTTCGCCTTCGCCGGCTATTGGGCCATTCAGCTCTTCTCCGGCAATACCTTCGACCGCTCCATGGAGGCGAGCATGACTGCGGTGTTCGCGATCGGCCCGCTCGGCGCCGTCGTCGGGCTTATCGCGGGCTTGATCCTGGCGTCGCGCCGGCGCGCGATCGCTCCGTCGCGGGAGCCGCAAAACAAGGATATCTGAGGTGGCATGTCTGAAATGTCCGACCCGCGCCACCGCGGAACTTTTTGCTTTGTTAGCCCCGCAGACAGGTTCAGATATCATAGACCGCGTGCATGCTCACGGCGGCACGTTTTCTGCTATGAAAGGCACGAGAGACTCTTATCGATTGACCCTGAAAGTCAGTCTCGTCATGCAACAACACGCTAATTGCGCGGGCCAAGCGTGACCCAACCTAAAACCACTCTGACAGTGGTGCGGCATGATCGCTGGTCGCTGTGGCCTCTCGCCGCGGCCCTTCTCGCCGTCGTCTTGATTTGGTGGAGCATCGTCTGGAATGCGGGGCTGCCGACGACACTGCTCGTTGCTTTCGCCACAGTCGTAATTTTTGGTGCGGCGTTAATCGCCATGCTTGTGCACCTTGTCACGCGCCGTGTCCGTGCAGCGCTGTCGGCTCTGGCTGCTGTGGCGATCATCGCGGGCGGATTCGCCGCGAGGATCACGATTTTAGACGCGGCGCGGTATGCAGACTTTGCCGTCCACCGCGCGAGCTACGAGCGCACCGTCCAAATGTGGCGGACGAAGAACCTGGGATCTGGCCCGTTGCGGTTGATCCTCGACGACACTGACCGGTCCACATTCGTCGTCCCCACCATCTTCGATTATATCGTGTACGACGAAAGCGATGCGATTGGCAGAGATCCGCCCGTTCTTTCCGGCGACTGGCTATGCGCCGTTCCAGGCGGTAACGATACGATGATGAAAGCCAGAGGAAACATCCTCGTAAGGCAGCTTGTTGGCCATTTCTACTTCATCGAGCAGACGTTGTGACGGGTTACAAACTTCCAAACGTGCCGAACGCACCCGACCCGCGCCAGTATCGTCCGCATGTGCCGCGCAACCGCGATCCGATTTTGGATGTGCTCAGGCGCGTATTGCCGCAGCGCGGGCTGGTGCTCGAAATCGCGAGCGGCTCGGGCGAGCATGCGGCCTATTTTGCACAAAAGCTTCCGCGGCTGACTTGGCAACCGAGCGATCCGGACGCGCTCGCGCTGGCAAGCTCCGCAGCCCACCGCGACGATGCGGCCTTGCCAAATCTGCTGGCGCCATTGCGTCTCGATGTGACCGCGCCGTCATGGCCGGTCGAACGGACCGATGCGATCATCTGCTGCAACATGATCCACATCTCGCCCTGGGCGGCCTGCGAGGGTCTCATGGCGGGGGCTGAGCGCACGCTTTCACCCGGCGGCATTTTGTATCTCTACGGCCCTTACAAGATCGGCGGCCGCCATACCGCGCCGAGCAACCAGGAATTCGACGGTTATTTACGCGGGCAAAACCCGGCCTGGGGTATAAGGGACCTCGACGAGGTTGCGGCTTTGGCCAAGCGCCATAATTTCGCGCTAGTGGAAACCGTAGCGATGCTGGCCAATAATCTCAGCGTGATTTTTCTGCGCGAAGCTTAAAACGACCATGCAAAGCATCTCCATCGGCAAGATTGCACTGCCCAATCCGGTCTTCCTGGCGCCGATGTCTGGCGTCACCGATGCGCCGTTCCGCCGCCAAGCGGCGACGCTCGGCGCCGGGCTCGTGATCTCGGAAATGACGGCCTGTGCGGCGCTCGCCGAAGACGGACACAAACGCAAGCACATCGCGCATCAACGTCTGGCGGATCACGGTGCCGGCCTGCATGTCGTGCAGCTTGCCGGCTGCGAGGCAGTCTGGATGGCGGAAGGCGCGGCGATCGCCGAAGCTGCCGGCGCCGACATTATCGACATCAATATGGGTTGCCCGGCGAAGCACGTGACCAATGGCGCCTCGGGCTCGGCCTTGATGCGCGACCTCGATCATGCGCTGACGCTGATCGATGCCGTGGTGCAGGCGGTGACCGTGCCGGTGACCTTGAAAATGCGGCTCGGCTGGGATGATTTTTCCAGGAACGCATCCGAGCTCGCGCGGCGCGCGGAATACGCCGGCGTGCAACTCGTCACCGTGCACGGCCGCACCCGCTGCCAGTTCTACAAGGGCCCTGCCGATTGGGCGGCGGTGCGCGCCGTGAAAGACGCGGTGTCGATCCCGGTCGTCGTCAACGGCGATATCGAAAGCTTTGACGACGCGGATCGCGCGCTCGCGGCTTCAGGCGCCGATGCGGTGATGGTCGGCCGCGGCGCGCAAGGCCGGCCGTGGTTTCCCGGTCATTTGGCGCGCTATCTCGCGACCGGGGAGCGTCAGGCGCCGCCGGCGCTGCGCGAACAGTTCGCGCTGGTCAGCGCGCTCTACGAGGAGATGCTTTCGCATTACGGCGTCGCTATCGGGCTTCGTCATGCGCGCAAGCATCTCGGCTGGGCGCTCGATACGGCGGCGGCCGTCGCCGGTACGCCGGCGCATCTTCTGAAGACCTATCGCGGCAGTGTACTGACCGCGACCGATCCCAAGATCGTGCAGCGCCGGCTGAGCGAAGCCTTCGACGATCTCGGCGCCAAGCTCGGCACATTGAGCGCCGCAGCATAGAGACCGCACGATGAAAGCCGCGATCGTGACGGTTTCGGGCAGGCCTCCGGTTTACACCGATTTCGTCGAGCCCACGGCCGGTGACGGCGAAGTTCTCGTCGATGTCGCCGCGGCGCCGCTCAGTCATGTGACGCGCTATCGCGCCTCCGGCACGCATTACAGCTCGGCCGGAAGCCTGCCTTTTGTCGTCGGCCTCGACGGCGTCGGGCGACAAGACGGCAAAAATGGCGGCCAGCGCGTCTATTTCATTCTGCCGCGGGCGCCGTTCGGCAGCATGGCCGAGCGGACCGTGGTGAAGGCGTCGCATCTCGTGGCGTTGCCCGACGGTCTCGATGACGCCACCGCCGCCGCCATTGCCATCCCGGCCATGTCATCATGGGCGGCGCTGCGCGAGCGCAGCAAGCTCGAGCCGGGCCAGGTCGTGCTGGTCAATGGCGCGACCGGCATTTCCGGCCGCCTCGCGGTGCAAATCGCCAAACATCTCGGCGCCGGAAAAGTCATCGCCACCGGCCGCAATTCCAGCATGCTCGCGGCGCTGCCTTCGCTTGGCGCCGACGGCACCATTTCGCTGGTGCAGGAAGAGCAGGCGCTCGACGACGCCTTCCAGAAGCTTTTCAGCGACGGCGTCGATATCGTTCTGGATTATCTCTGGGGGTCGAGCGCGGAGCGTCTCCTCGCCGCGGCGGCGAAGACGAGCCGCGATGCCAGGCCTGTCCGTTTTGTCCAGATCGGCTCGTCGGGCGGACCGAACATTTCTTTGCCGGCGACGACCATCCGCTCGTCCGGCCTCGAGCTGATCGGCTGCGGCATGGGCAGCATTCCGTTCGAGCAGATGCTCGCGACCATCGCGCGGGTCTTTGCCGCCGCCGTGCCGCATGCGCTCGCGATCACGCTGAAGATTCTTCCGCTCGCCGAGATCGAGAGCAATTGGGCGATCGACACCACGGCGACGCGGACGGTCTTTATCAACGGCTAGAGCATGATCTCGAAACGTGGAAACCGGTTTTCGGAAACGATCATGCTCAAAAAAGTCTAACTGCGCTGCCTGCGTACCGATCACACCGCTTCTTTGGTCAATGTGTGCTGGCGGAATTTCGGCATCACCTCTTGCGCCAGAAGCCGCATCGAATCGCGCTCCCAGGCCCGGTTCGGGCCGCTCCAGTCGAGACCGGTCATCAAGAGCGTGCCGAAGGGGCCGGCGGCCTCGCGAAAGGCGACGAGCTTGTCGAGAAACGTCTTCGGCGAGCCGTAGATCGCCGAGCCTTCGGTAATGGCGTCGACAGTCGCTTCCTCGTCCGTCATGTCAGTGCGCGGTTTCAGCGCCGAGAGCAGGCCGACGCGCGACAACACTTCGCGCATATAGGAATAGAAATAGCGGTTCGCGCCTTGGTCGGAGAACACGCGGTCGCGCGCTTCGCTCTCGCTCGGCGCCACCATGACATTGCGCGCCACGCGCCAATTGTCGCCGCGCGCGGGCTTGCCCGCCTCGGCGCAGCCTTTGCTGTAGATCTCCCAATGCGAGCCGAGCGCCTCGCTCGGCACATTGTTGGCGGAAATGATGCCCCAGCCGCGCTCGCCGGCGACGCGCGCGGTCGGCGAATTGCGGCTCGCGACCGACATCGAGATCGGCGGACCCGGCTTCTGATAGGGTTTCGGCATATAGCCGATGCCGAGCTCGGGAATGATCGCGTCTTTGAGCTTCACCGACCAGAACTCGCCTTCGAGATCGTAGGGCGGATCCTGCGCCCAGATGCGCTCGATCATGCCGATCAATTCCATCGCTTTGCGGTCGCGCACCTTGCGGTCGCTGTTGCCGAACAATTCGAAGTCCGAGAACAGCCCGCCGATGCCGACCCCGAGCATGAAGCGGCCGCGGCTCATGGCGTCGAATTGCGCAACTTCAGCCGCGACCTTCACCGGGTGATGGCTCGGCAGGCAGATCACCGCGGTGCCGAAAGTGAGATTCTTGGTGCGCGACAACAGGCTCGCCATGAACATCAGCGGCGAGGGGATCGGCTCCGTGGTCGCAGAAAAATGCTCGCCCAGCCACAATTCGTCGAAACCGAGCGCGTCGGCGTAGAGCGACTTCTCCTCGTCCTCGGCCAGCGTATCGGCGAACGCCCGGTCGGGGGGATGCACCGGCATCATGAACAGGCCAAGACGCATTGTCTTTCCTCCGCTGCCGCGTTGCGCTCACCGCAGCGCAGAGACAAATTGAAGTCAAGGACGAGGTCGCGTATGCCACATCGTGAAATGCCGCCGACCCAGAAAGCGCGCACCGGAGGAACCCCATGAACGCCGCCATGAACGCCGACATGACCGCCTCCAATAACGGAAAAAAGCCCACCAATCGCGTCTATCGCATTGCCGTCATTCCGGGCGATGGCATCGGCAAGGAGACGGTGCCGGAGGGCGTGCGGGTGCTCGAAGCGGCGGCCAGGAAATACGGCTTCGAACTGCGCAACGACGATTTCGACTTCGCCTCCTACGATTATTACGAAAAGCATCAGCGCATGATGC
Organism: uncultured Alphaproteobacteria bacterium; assembly: GCA_963746715.1. GTDB lineage: Bacteria > Pseudomonadota > Alphaproteobacteria > Rhizobiales > Xanthobacteraceae > BOG-931. The sequence continues at coordinate 278,394 of CAVVCW010000032.1, forward strand.
CGGAGGACTGGAAGGAGAAAATCGGCAAGCACGACGCGATCTTCTTCGGCGCCGTCGGCTGGCCGGCGAAGATCCCCGATCACATTTCGCTGTGGGGCTCGCTCATCCTGTTCCGCCGCGAGTTCGATCAATACGTCAATCTGCGGCCGGTGCGGCTGATGCCCGGCGTGCCGTCGCCGCTCGCCAATCGCAAGCCCGGCGACATCGATTTCTGGGTGGTGCGCGAAAATACCGAGGGCGAATATTCGGCGATCGGCGGCCGCATGTTCGCCGGCACCGATCGCGAAGTCGTGGTGCAGGAGACGGTGATGTCGCGCGTCGGCGTCGACCGTGTGCTCAAATTCGCCTTCGAGCTCGCGCGCAAGACGCCGAAGAAGCATCTCACCTCGGCGACCAAGTCGAACGGCATCGCCATCACCATGCCGTACTGGGACGAGCGCGTCGAGGAAATGGCGGAGAATTTTCCCGACGTGAAGTGGAACAAATTCCACATCGATATTTTGTCGGCGCTGTTCGTGCTCAAGCCCGATCAGTTCAACGTCGTCGTCGCCTCGAACCTGTTCGGCGACATTCTCTCCGATCTCGGTCCCGCTTGTACCGGCACCATCGGCATCGCGCCGTCCGGCAATATCAATCCGGAGCGCAAATTCCCGTCCGTCTTCGAGCCGGTGCACGGCTCGGCGCCGGATATCGCGGGGCAGGGCATCGCCAATCCGATCGGACAAATCTGGTCGGGCGCGATGATGCTCGAACATCTCGGCGAGACCGAAGCGGCAGCTGCCATCGTCAAGGCGATAGAGCGGGTGCTCGCCGAGCCGAAGCTGCGCACGCGCGATCTCGGCGGGGCGGCTGATACGGTCGCTTGCGGCAGGGCGGTGGCGCAGGCGCTGGCCTGATGTCGGTTTAGTGTGCTTATAAACGTGCGGGGCAGTGTCTGCTTTCGGGATGAAAGCGGACACAACTTCCATCAGCTAGCGCGGCAGTTATTGACCCAAAGCGGACATGCAGCGAGCAAAGACTTCGGTATTGCGGTGCCGCGCCTGCCCCCAACGTCCGAGTTTAGATCAGCACCGCTGTCCTATTCCAACCCGCGCCTTTGTGCTCGGAATTTTCTCTTATTTGTCCTTTTTTGTGTAGCAGCGATTAGCTCGATTACGGCGGAGGGCAGCTATTCGTCTCGCTTTTGTCATCCAATGCGCCTACCTTGGTCGCACCTGTAACCAACCAACAAAACCAACAAAACCAACAAATTCGGTTACCGGGCACATCGCGAAAAGCCGACTTACCCAACGAGGCGGACATCACCGTTCGCAATGAACAAGGGAGGTTTCGGATCGTGAATAATATCATCCAAAAACTAGGAGCAGGAGTCCTGGCGTTGACGGCCATTGCGACAGTGGCAGCTTCGCCGGCCTACGCACAACAAAAACCCAACATCGTCATGCTGATGACGGACGACACCGGCTGGAACGATTTCGGGACTTATGGCGGGGGTGCTAACCTCGGCCATCCAACCCCGAACGTTGATCGCGTCGCCCAGGAAGGAGCCGTGTTCACGAGTTGGTATGGTCAGGCGAGTTGCACCGCTGGCCGCTCCTCGTTCATAACCGGTCGCATCCCCATCCGTTCGGCCCTCTCGGTGGTGATTGCGCCTGGCGACGAGAATGGCCTGACGAAGTCCACGCCGACGATCGCCGAGTTCTTCCAGAAGAACGGCTACGGCACCTATTTCTCAGGCAAGTGGCATCTGGGCGATCAACCCAAGTTCTACCCGATTGAACACGGCTTCGATGAAATGAAGGAGTATGCCGCCTACTATCCGGGTGTTTACACATATGACGACACGGATAACTTCGCACATCCGTGGTTTCCAAAATTTAACGCCGCCTATTGGGACGAATATCAAAAGATCGTCAATTTGTACGAGTGGGAAGGCACCGCAGGAAAACCCGCGGTTAAGGTTGCCCGCATCGACTACGATTATCTGCATGAGTTCGATGTTCGGCAGGCGGATTCGGCTGTCGGTTACATCAAGCAGCACGCCAAGGACGGCAAGCCGTTCTTCATGGATGTGAATTTCATGAAGATGCACAATCCGAACATTCCGTCAAAGGCGTTCATTGGAAAATCACACCTGGGCAATTACTCCGATGCCATGTTGGAACTCGATTCCAACATCGGCAAGATAATGGACGAAATCCGCGCCGATGCCCCCAACACCATCGTCATTATCACCGCCGACAATGGCGCGTGGCAGGATGCATGGCCGGACGCCGGTACTGTTCCGTTCCGCGGTGAGAAAGGTTCGCCGTTTGAGGGCGGGTTCCGTGTGCCCGGCATCATGTGGTGGCCTAGTCACATTCCGGCAGGCGCACGCTACGGCGAGATGATGTCGCATATCGATTGCTGGGCAACGCTGGCGACGATGGTCGGCCTCACCCCGCCGCCCCACGGTGCGTGGGTCGATAACGACAACAAGCCGATCTATTTCGACAGCATCGACAACAGCGCCTACATCCTGGGCAAGACGAAACATTCGGCGCGCAATACGTGGATCTATACCGACGGTGAGACCTTCGCAGGCGCTCGCGCCGACATCGGCGATGATCCCAACAATCCCGACGTCCATATCGCCTGGAAATATCTCTATACCTCCAAGGACACTTGGCTCGGTCCGAAGCAGGATCTCGGCGGCATCGGCTCGGTGTACAACCTCACCATGGACCCATTCGAGAAATACGACATGACGTTTAATGGCGCGGTGAGCACCCGCACACCGACCACCTCGCCGGGCCGCTATGCCGGCTACGACAATGGCTGGGCTCTTTCTTTGATCGAACCGGTGATCATGGAGTTTGACAAATCCATAGTGGATTTTCCGAACATCAAGCGTTTCCCCGGGGGAGCATCGAACGATATGACTCCCGACCTTCAGAATCCGGCAAACCCCGTGCCCTTGATGGATATCAAGAAAGTCGTGAAGACGATCGGCTTGGGCGACTAGTCCGTTCGCTCGTATTGTCAAACACGCGGGCCGTCTCTCATGGGACGGCCCGTTTTTCTGGCAACCGAAGGCGGAAATCGCATCGGCCGAAGAGTCCGCTTATGGCCCTTAGCGGACATCCCGAGCGTCGCCTTCAATGTCCGCTTCTGGAGGGCAAAGCGGACACCAACATTTGGGCTGGTCGCGGCCGCTAATGGCCCAAGGCGGACATCCGAGCCATCAACCGGGGCGCTATACCAACGTATAGGTCGCCGAGTGTTGTAAATAATGGTGGCGCCGCGCAAGCTTATCTAGCGTTCACACCTAACCGGGAGGTTGCGATGAGTGAAAAGATCAAATCGGAAATGATTTCGCGTCGACGGGCTTTCTCGCTTTTGGGCCGGGCGGCTGCGGTGAGCCTCGTAGTTCCGGCGGCGGTAATGAGCGCAACGGATGCCGAGGCGCGCGTTGGTAATCCAACCTCAGCCGTGAGCGTTGCTGGCGCGAACCGGCGTAATCGACGTGAGGATCGGCGCAAATAAAACGCATTGCGTTTGAGGAGCTACCGGAGGGTGTGCCTTCCGCATTGACTCTCAGCTCCCAAGGGCTTCGACTGAACTGGCGGCAACTTGGTCGGAAGTGACCTTGCCAGCCCGCCGCGTTGCGCCCGAAGTCAAAGGGGGTGTGTAATGAAACGTCGGGATTTCAATCGGATTGTGCTTGGCGCTGGGGTTAGCCCCGTCTTTGCGAAATCGTCGTTCGCACAAATGTCGCCAGAAGAAGTGCCGACGACGCCTGCGAAAGCGGCTGCCCCGAATATCATTATCAAGAATTCCCCGCGGACCTACAACCAGGTCAATGTCCCGCGCAAATACACGGCTGGCCGACGACGCTTCACCATTTACTGGACCTGGAGCTATCCCTGGGAAGCCAATCGCGATGTAACCGAGCTCGATAATCGTTTCTCGACTATGACTGAGGTGCGGCGGGTTGGTTGGCCGCGCTACGAAGAACCTCAGTGGTCGGAACGGGAATTCCTGCAGGGCATCGCTGGAACGTTGGAATTATTTCATCTGTCGACGGTGCGGTTTCAGAACCTCGTTGGTGAGGCCACAGGACATCCCGTCGTGGTCTACCAGCGTGTTGACCAGGCGGGTCAACAATTGCCAGTGGACGAGGCGATCCTTGGCGACACCGATACGATGATGATTTTCGGTCTGGATCACATGATCACCGAACAAGAGGCCAGCGCGGAAGAGATCGAAGCGGTTCGAAAGTTTCTGACGCGGGAGGGGACTTGCCTGCTGATAGGACCGCATCACGATGTCGGTGTGTCGAGCGATCCGGCTGAGCGCCAAATGGAATATGCCCACCACGGCGATCCGTTGGTTCCGAGGCAGCAACGCTTCGGCCTCTACACGCGCTCTCTTATGAAGGGATTGGGCGTCCCCGTCGAGAATCGATGGGGCCTGCGGCCCGCGGTCTCGCCGGATACGGGTCAGATTGCTCCGTTGACCGCCATGAGGGATCTGGATACGCACGGGTGGCTTACCGGCGTTTCAACGTTCAATTTCCACCCCCACCTGCCGCATTATGCGCTGACAACAAACGATGCGAAGTTGGTTCGCGTTTTGGCACAACAGCCCGTGGATATGTCGCACCCGCACCCGTTCACGGAAGCCGGGAATCGCGAGTTCAATACATTCCTTTGGATGCCGCCAAGCGGGACACGAGCAGGCGATATTTTGCTCGTTGACCTGACGATGTTTACGACGCTGTTTGGTGGTGCCGAGAGTTTAGACCGCTTCTGGAATAACCTGGCCACGCGGACATAGCAGAATCCAAAGCCTACCGAAGACGATGATGCGCGAGATGCCGTCCGTCTACACGACAGAGTGTGAGACAATACGTTACCGAAGGAGGGAACAATCATGTCGCAGGACCAATTTGGGAAGCCGACCCGCCGCGCATTCCTTGGCACGGCAACCGTCGCGACGGCAGCATCGCTGACCGCACCTGTCGTAGGCGAGGCCCAGGGCACTGGCACAGACAGTCCCGTTGGTGCAACTAAACTGGCGCAGGCCGATGCGGGTGTTTCAGCGCAATTGGCGTCGCGCGCCAAAGCCGGCGACTGGACGAAGCCCGCGGCGATGGCAATTCCTAAAGAGGGATATTTCGAGCTTGAACAGGGACGATACGGGCCAATTTTCCCAAAGACTCCGGCCAACTATGGCTTCACGCTTATTGCTAAAATCAAACCGGGTCGCGAAGAAACAATCCGGGCGTACGGAAAAACAATAGAGAACGCCATAGCTGGCAATCCGTCCGCTCTCGCCCCGCTCAAACTTCACTACCTGAGATGGGTCCTCTTCAACGTCGGCGGCGAAACGTATTTCATGTATCAGGGGATTTTTGACACCGACTTTGACAAATATACCGAAGATGCCGTTGCCCTATTCACCAGTCTCGGCGTCAATACAGTTTTCGAGAACCTTCAAGGTTTCCCGATGGATTGGAAGACGAACGTACCGGCTTTCGTTAAGTTCGTCCGTGAACATCAATGCCCAAGCTTTCTCGAGTACGGCGAGTATCCGTTCGTCTCCGCCGACGAGATAAAGAAGGCCCTCAAAGTAAAGGCATCTTTGTCCTCAATGCTCGATCAGATGCAATAGTGGAGTCTGGGCAGCGATGCCGCCTACGTATGGCGGTCCTTCCTACTGCACACGCTGACAAATGTCTCATTGATCGGTTGAGAGTATGAGAAGCGTTGATGCTTGAGCTAGACGACATCCAATACATCCTGCTTACGCGCGTGCCAGCACTGACTGGACGATATGAATTTCTTTCGTTTCAGCAACCCGCTCAAGGGCGCGCCTGGCTCAAGGCCATACAGGAGAGGGTGCCCTCGGCCAAGGCCGTCGCTGGTACCGTCAATCTGGAAAACCGATGGGTGTCCGTGGCGTTCACCTGGAACGGGTTGCGCGCACTCGGAGTGGATGAGGCGTCACTCGCGACATTTCCAGAGGAATTCCGGCAAGGCATGGCGGCTCGGTCGCAGGTTCTCGGCGACACCGGCATGAACCATCCTGACAATTGGGTCGGCGGCCTTGCAGGGCCACGGCTACATGCGATCGCCATTTTGTTTGCTCGCGATGCCGCTGCAAGAGACCGCAGTGTTCGCGAGCATAAGGCGCTCTTGGCGCGCACTCCCGGCGTAGAGGTGCTGTCGTCGTTGGACTTGGAGGCGATACCACCATTCGACCATGTTCGCGAACATTTTGGCTACCGGGACCGGCTCACAACTCCGGAAATTGAAGGAACCGGAATTGAACCGACCCCAGGTTCCGGGCCGCCTATCAAAGCCGGCGAATTCATCCTTGGCTATCCTGACGAAGATGGTCCTGCGCCGAAGCTGCCGCAGCCGGAAGTTCTGTCTCGAAACGGCAGCTACATGGCATATCGGCGGCTACACCAGCATGTCGGCGCCTTTCGCGACTTTTTGCGCGAACAAGGCGGGCCAACCGCAGACGACCAGGAGCTCCTTGCAGCAAAATTGATGGGCCGCTGGCGAAGCGGTGCTCCCCTTGTGCTCGCGCCCGGGAAAGACGATCCGTCGCTTGCCGACGACCCTCAGCGCAATAACAACTTCAACTATGGGACGATGGACCCCCAAGGTTACGCCGTGCCGCTGGGCGCGCATATCCGCCGGATGAATCCGCGTGATACGGCCGTTAATTTAAATCGGCGCAAGGTGCTTCGACGCGGCGCGACATACGGGCCGCCCTTGCCTGAGGGCGCTCCGGAGGATGAAGCCGATCGCGGTATTGCGGCGTTCGTAATCTGCGCCAGTCTCGTCCGTCAATTCGAATTCGTACAGAATGTTTGGGTGAACGACCCGAATTTCCATGAGCTAGGCAACGAGCGTGATCCGATGATCGGCGCTCAAGACGGCACCTACGATATGACGATTCCGAGGCGACCAGTTCGACGAAAGATAAAGGGCCTGCCCGCTTTCACGACTGTAAAAGGCGGCGCCTATTTCTTCATTCCCGGTATTAAAGCGCTTCACCATCTAACCGCGCTCGCCAGCTGAGATTCGATCAACGGCGATGCCGTGGGAATGTCTGCTTCTGGCACATAGGCGACATTCTCTCGCGACAGATAAACGTCGGCTTTCGAACGTGGAGGAGACGTCACACATCGCAACCTAAATGTCGCTGAATGACCCGAATGCGACATAAGCGGACCAATTTGCCTCTGACGCTCGGCGGAAAAGTGATAACCTCAACTCAACTAATCATCTCGCACGGGGGAAACCTATGAGGCGACGCGAATTTATCACGGTCATTGGAGTTGTGGCGGGATTGCCACTTGCGGCTCGCGCGCAGGAAACGGGGCAAAAACCGCCGAGAGAAATCCAGACCCTTATCGATAATCACATCGACGGTTTCAACACCCAGAATATCGAGCTTTTCCACCGCGTCTTTGGGGACACCGCCATCATCATTGATGGCATCGCACCTTATCGGTGGTTGAACCCGAATGCTCCGGCCAATTGGCTTGCTGACGTAGAAAAGTGGCGTAAGGACCTTGGAGTCACGCACGAGCACATGTCCTATAAGATGGGGTTCTGGAACGTGGAGGGCTCCGACGCGTATGCCGTCATAGCGGGGACGCTCGCGGTCACCATTAAGGGCCAAACCGCCACTCGGACCGGTACCCTCGCATATACGTTTTCAAAGCACGGCGAAGAGTGGAAGATCGACGCCCAGGCATGGGGGCGCACGTCGTAAAGCGTGCACGCCCCATCGCCCGCCACGTCTTTTTCTGCCGCACCGTTGTACGGTCCGTAGTGTAACCTCGGGTATTCGCTCCCACAATTGATCGCGATGCAGGCGAATGACCGCTTGTGGCCCTTAGCTCCGCCCGGCCGGCGACTGTCGCGGCCGCTTTCGGGGGGATAACTGACATAGACCGCCTGCGGCCTGTCGAGACCGATTTATGAGTACACGCCCTAGCTCACGCCGCCGCGCTTTCAGGATCGCGCACCGGCACCAGGTCGCGCAGCTTCGGCGCGACGTGATCCATGAACAGCCGCATCGAGCGGGCGACCTTTTCGGGCGTCGCCCATTTCTTGCCGGCGACGATCAACAGCGTGCCGAATTCCGCCGGCTGAGTCGTAGAACTCGGAAAGCTCCTTCGCCACCGTATCCGGATCGCCGAGATGGTAGATGCCGGCCTCGGCCAGCTCGTCGAACGTCACCGTATCGCTCTTAAGCTTCAAGCCGTAACTCGACGTCACGACGCGGATCAGCCCGCGTTTCATCTGATAGCCCAATTCGTAATTGATGTCGTCGCGCAGATCGTCCATCGCTTCACGGCGGCTGTCGGCGAGATAGACGTAACGCGCGGCCGTCACATGTCGCAGCGGCGTATCGCGGCCCGCGGCCTTGGCGGCACGCGCGTAGATGTCGGCCTTCTTGCGGATCGAGGCTGCGGGTTCGAGCTGCGCGGTCAGAAGCGTATAGCCGCGGGCGCCTGCGAGTTCGATCATGGCCGGCGTATCGGTCGCCGTCGCCATCGGCATATGGGGGGCGACGAGCGGCCGCGGCGTCACAACGATGCCTTTGCCGCGCCAATGCTTGCCGTCCCAGTCGAACGGCTCGGTTGCCGTCCAGCATTTCAAGATCAGATCAAGCGACTCGCGCAGGCGTTCGTGGCGGTCGGCAAAGGACAGCCCGCGCTCGTCGGCGAATAACGGGCTCGGAAAGCCGGAACCGAAACCGAAGATGAAACGGCTGCCGCCGATCACGTGGTCGGTTACCGCGGCCTGCGTTGCGGTATCGACCGGATGAGCGAGGTGAATGAGCTTGACGGCCGCGCCCATGCGGATCCGCTTGGTCAGGGCCGCCGCCTTGCACATCAGAAGCTCCGGCACCGGCAGCGTGTCCACCTTATCGATGTAGACCGGTTCGCCATGATGTTCGCTGATATAGACATCGCGGAAACCGAGCCGGTCCGCGAGGACGATTTCGGCCAGATCCTGTTCGTATGTTGCCGATGCGGTGGTGTGCGGGCGAAAACCGTTCGAGAATATTCCAAATTCCATTTGCAATCCCTGGATGCCAAACGATGCAGGTTACGGTCCCGGCCGCGCCTTGACAACGCTGCAGCGACCACGCGCATGTCTGGCTACGCGCATGTCTGACCACGCGCATGTCTGACCACGCGCATGTCTCAGCACTCGTATGTCTGGCGGACGAAGGCGGCCAGAGATTGCGGACGCGCGGTCTCGGCGGGCGGCCGACACTGTGACACGCGCAAAGTCGTTGCGGACGCGCTCGCTTAAATCTTCCGCTTGGTCCCGATCCCGACAAGTTGACTCAAAGACCTGCGCGAAATGCGCGCGTCTTTGACTTGATGCATCCGCCCGGCGAGGGAACAATCTTGGCTGCTGTCACGTTGTTGATGGGCTCCTGTGAGAGCGAGTGCAGATGCAAAAAGAATCCGAAGATTATCGGCACAAAGCGGCTGAATGCGCCCGCAAGGCTCTGGCCAGCAGGGAACCGGCGATCCAGCGCGGCTTCGCCGAAGCCGCCCGCCGTTGGCGCCATCTGGCGGAGCGCAAGGAGGAGGCGGGGAGCGCCTCGCCGTCGGTCCGGGTTGTCGCCATCCGCTGATGACGCGCTGGCGAAGCGGCTCGCCAGATCCGCAGCCGGCGGCATAGACCGCTCACGGCAGGGCGGTCGTCGCGCTGAGGCGCGAAGCTGCCGTTTCCACTTCGCTCGACAAGACATCGTTTGACAAAGCAAGCCTTCTGACAAAGCAAGCCTTCGCTTGACAAGGAATGCCCGACCCCGCCTATTCCTCGACCAATGAACGAGCCGGGCGTCAAGCATCTGCGCATCTATGGCGTCGCCCGCACCCGCGCCTTTCGGGCGCTGTGGGTGGCGGAAGAACTCGGCATTCCTTACGAACACAAGCCAATCGAGATTGGCGATGCCGGCGCGCGCACGCCGGAATTTCTCGCGCTCAATCCCAACGGCCGATTGCCGGTGATCGCCGACGGCGATTTCGTGCTGCCGGAATCGCTCGCGATCACGCTCTATCTCACCAAGAAGCACTCGTTCGGCAAACTCTATCCGGACAGACTCGAAGACGAGGCGCGCGCCTGGCAGTGGAGCTTCTGGGCCATCGCCGAGGTCGATCGCGGCGTCAATATCTGGTCGCTGCATGCGGTGCGCCTGCCGCCGGCCGAACGCAACGCGGCCTTGCGCGAGGAGGCGCTTAAAGTCATCGCCGCGCCGTTCAAGGTGCTCGATACCGCCGTGGCGCAGCAGCCCTATTTGCTCGGCGCCGATTTCACCATCGCCGATCTCAATGTCGCCGCCGTCATCAGCCGTGCTGTCGATATGGACCTTTCGGCCTGGCCGAATGTGAAGGCGTGGCTGCTGCGGTGTTTCGACAGGCCCGCGGCGCGCGCCGCGCTGGCGCTCAAGACCAAATCCGACAATGCCACGCCGGCCGAGGTGACCCGGCGCATCGCCAAGATCAACCGGCTATGAGCGCGCCCTTCAATATCAGGGACGCGATGAGCGAAGCCGTCGCGGCGCATCAGCAGGGCCGGCTGCGCGACGCCGAGAAAATCTATACGCGCGTGCTCAAGGCGGTGCCGGATCAATTCGACGCGCTCAATCTGCTTGGCACCGTCAAGGCGCAGCAGGGCCATATCGGCGAGGCGCACCGCTTGTTCAGTGCCGCGGTGAAGGCCAATCCCGCAGCGCCGCAGGGCCTGAGCAATCTCGGCCAGGCGCTGCATGCGCTCAAGCGCAGCGGCGAGGCGCTGGACTATATCGACAAAGCGCGCGTGCTTGCGCCCGACGACGTCAACATTCTTTATCAGCACGCCAACGTGCTGCTGAGCCTCGACCGGCCGGGCGAGGCGCTCGCCGAATTCCAGGCCGTGCTGGCGCAAATACCGCAACATCTGCCGCAACATGTCGAAGCGCGCATCAATTGCGGCTTGGCCCAGGCCGCCTGCGGCTTTTCCGAACAGGCGCTCACGGATTTCGATGCCGCGTTGGCGCTCGCGCCCGGCCATCCCGGCGCGTCCTATAATCGCGGCGTCGCGCTGATCAAGCTCGGCCGCTACGAGGAGGCGGTCTCGGCCAACGATGTCGCGCTCGCGGTCGAGCCCGGCCACCTGACGGCATGGCTCAATCGCGGCAAGGCGCTGGCGCAGCTCAATCGCTATGACGAAGCGCTCGCGAGCTATGGCGAAGTGCTGGCGGTCAAGAAGGATCACGCCGACGCGCATTTCAATCAGGCGCTGGCTTTGCTCACGCAGGGCAAATATCAGCGCGGCTTTCGCGACTACGAATCGCGCTGGCGCCGCACCGGCATGGCGCCGCAGAAAAGCCGCGGCAAGCCGCTCTGGCTCGGCGAATATCCGCTGGCGCGCAAGACCGTGCTGCTGCATGCCGAGCAGGGGCTCGGCGACGCCGTCCAGTTCGCGCGCTATGTGCCGGTGCTGGCGGCGGCCGGCGCCAAGATCGTGCTTGAAGTGCAGCCCGAGTTGAAAACGCTGATGGCGCGGCTCGACGGCGCTCCAACAGTAATCGCGCGCGGCGAAGCGTTGCCGCCTTTCGACGTGCATTGTCCGCTCGGCAGCCTGCCGCTGGCCTTGAAGACGGAGCCGGGCACGGTGCCGGCGGCAATTCCTTATCTGTCGGCAAGCGGGGCGCATCTTGCCAAATGGTCGATGCAGATCGGCGCGCTGCCGCAGCCGCGCATCGCCATCGCCTGGTCGGGCAATTCAAGCCACGACAACGATCGCAACCGCTCGATCGCCTTCAGCCGCTTGGCGCCGTTATTCGACAAGAGCGTAGCTAGCTTCATCAGCATCCAACGTGATGTGCGGCCCGACGACGCGGCTGCGCTCTCTGCGGAGAGCCGCGTCACGCATGTCGGCAACGAGCTTGAAGACTTTGCCGACACCGCGGCCGTGCTTGCGCTGTGCGATCTGGTCATCGCGGTCGATACCGCGGCGGTGCATCTCGCCGGCGCCATGGGCCGCCCCGTCTGGGTGCTGGTGCCGTTCGCGCCCGACTGGCGCTGGACGCTGACCGGCGAAACCACGCCCTGGTATCCGACGGCGCGGCTGTTCCGACGGACGGCGCTCGAGGATTGGGACGGCGTCATTGAACGCGTCGGGACGGAGTTGAACCGCTTCGTATCGGCGTAGGACGGCGGCACGCCGACATCGATGTCGCCGCGTGAATTGAGAAAATTTCTTGCCGACGACGAAGCCAACCGGCGTCGCATGGTCGAGGCCGCTGGCATCACCTCTGAATGACCGGCCGCACCAGCCGCGGCAACGCCGGCTTTTCCTGATCCCGGCCAAATGTCACACTGCGCCGGCCGGTGGGAGAGTGCGGAGGGGGAGGCGCGGCGCGTTCATGGTCATTGTGCAGGTGATCGTTGGCGGCCTGTTGCTGGGCGCCATCTACGCGCTGTTTTCCTCAGGCCTCACCTTGATCTGGGGCATGATGAATTTCATCAATTTCGCTCACGGCGAATTCGTCATGCTCGGCATGTATGTGGCGTTTCTCGTCGTGATGTGGCTGCACGGCGGCCCGCCGGTCTTTGCGCTTGCTGCGGCTCTGGCTTTGTTCGTACTCGGCGTCGGCATCTATGCATCGCTCATTCGCCATGTCATTCGCGGGCCGATGCTGTCGCAGATTCTCTCGACCTTCGGGCTGGCGCTGCTGCTGCGCTACACGGCTTTCTTCATCTTCTCGGCGAATTTCGTGTCGCTGCCGCCGAATTCGCTCTCCGGGACGATCAATATCGGCGGCATCTTCCTGCCCGTGGCGCAGCTCGTCGCCGGCGCGGTCGCGATCGCGCTGACCGTTGCGCTGCATGTTCTGCTCACGCGGACCACTGTCGGCTCGACGCTCTTGGCGGTCGCGGAAGACCGCTCGGCCGCGATGCTGATGGGGATCAGGCCCGATCGCATGCAGGCTTTGGCCTGGGGCCTGTCGGCGGGATCAGCCGGCATTGCCGGCGCTTTGCTCGCCACCGCCTATCCGTGGTCGCCGTCGGTCGGCGAGACGTTCGGCCTTATCGCTTTCGTCGTAGTAGCGCTCGGCGGCTTCGGCAGCGTGCTCGGCTCGCTCTATGCGGGTCTCATCATTGGACTGATTCAAGCAATGTCCGCTTATTGGCTCGGCGCGATCTATAAGGACATCGTCGTCTATGGCCTGTTCGTTGGGCTGCTCTGGTTCCGGCCGCAAGGCTTATTGGGTAAAAAGGCTTGATGGGGAAAGCCGCGATGGGGAGAGCGTGAGCATGTCACTGTCGCCACGCCTGCGCATCTGTTTGCTCGCTGCGGCGTTGCTGCTCTATCCGCTGGTATTTTCGAGCGCGTTTTATCGCGACATCGGCGTCACGTTCTTGCTTGCGGCGATTTCGGCCTCGGCCTGGAACATTGTCGGCGGCTATGCTGGACAGGTGTCGGTCGGTCACAGCATGTTCTTCGGGCTCGGCGCCTATCTGCCGCTGCTGTGCTACACGCTCTGGGGCTGGCCGCCGATGGCCGGAATCCCCTTTGGCATGGCGCTCTCGGTCGCGCTGGCGCTGGTCGTCGGGCTGCCGACCTTCCGGCTCACCGGACATTATTTCAGCATGGCGACCATCGCGGTCGCCGAGCTCATTCACATTTTTACCGGCACCTGGGATTTCGTCGGCGCTGCGATCGGACTGCAAGGCCCGGCAACGGCGCGCGGCTGGTGGGACCTGACTTTTCGCGGCGAGCTGCCCTATTATTACATCTTCCTCGGCGTACTTGCGCTTGTGCTCTTCGTCACCGCGCTGCTCGAACGCCGCCGCTTCGGCTTCTATCTGCGCGCCATCAAGGCGAGCGAGCGGGCGGCGAAAAGCCTCGGCGTACCGGTGCGGCAGACCAAGCTGCAGGCGCTGGCGCTGTCGGCCGCCTTCACTTCCGTTGCGGGCTCGCTTTACGTGATCAAGACCGGCTTCATCGATCCCGATTCCGGCTTCGGCATTCTGGTCTCGGTGCAAATGGTGATCGTCGCCGCGCTCGGCGGCGCCGGCACTTTGTTCGGTCCACTGGTCGGCGCGCTGATTCTGATCCCGCTGCAGACCACGACGAATTCGCTGTTCGGTGGCGGCGGCACCGGACTGACCTACATTATCTATGGCGGCATTATCGTCTTGATCGCGCGTTTCGAACCAGGCGGCCTGTTCGATCTGTGGCATCGCGTAGCGCAATCTTTCAGGAAGCGCATCCATGCTGCTTGAGGCCGAAAACGTCTCGAAAGCCTTCGGCGATTTTCGCGCGGTCGCAGGCGCCGATTTCGCCGTGGACCAAGGCGAGATTGTCGGCCTGATCGGCCCGAACGGCGCCGGCAAATCGACCTTCTTCAATTGCCTCGCCGGCGAGACGTTGCCGACCACCGGCGCGATCCGCTTCGACGGCAAAGATGTCACCAGAGCACCGCCGGAGATGCGCGTGCGGCTCGGCATCGGCCGCACCTTTCAGGTGCCGACCACGTTCGAGGACATGAGCGTGCTGCACAATGTGATGGTCGGCGCGTTTCTGCGCCATCCGCATCGCAGCGACGCGCGAGAACAGGCACTACGCATTGTCGAATTGACCGGACTGCGCGCCGATCAGCCGGCGCGCTCGCTCGGCACGCCGGGACGGAAGCGCCTCGAGATCGCGCGCGTGCTCGCCACCGAGCCGCGGCTTTTATTGCTCGATGAATCGCTCGCCGGGCTGACGCCGACCGAATTGCATGACGCCATCGCGCTGGTGCGGCGCATTCACGACATGGGCATCACCATTGTCATCGTCGAGCACATCATGGAAGTGATCATGACGCTGACCAAGCGCGTGCTCGTGTTCAATCAGGGTCATGTGATCGCCAGCGGCACGCCGGACCAGGTGGTGCGCGAGGAGGCGGTGATCGAGGCCTATTTGGGCCGGCGGCACCGACGGCCGGATTAGTCAAACGTCATTCCCGCGCAAGCGGGAATCCATAACCACGGTCAGGGCAGATACGGCACCGGCGGTGGTTATGGGTCCCCGCTTTCGCGGGGACGACGGGGAGAGATGAAAATGCTCAAGCTCAAAGTCGAACATCTCGAAGTGCGTTACGGCGATCTGGTCGGCGTCGCCGATATTTCGCTCGGCGTCGAAGCCGGGCAGGTGGTGGCGCTGCTTGGCTCGAACGGCGCCGGCAAGACGACGACGCTCAATGCCATTGCCGGGCTGGTGCGGCCGGCGCGCGGCACCATTCAATGGCGCGGCGAAAGCATTTTCGGCGAACCGGCCTATGCGATCGTCAGCAAGGGGCTGGCGCTGTCGCCGGAAGGCTGGCGCCTCTTCGTATCGCAGACCGTCGAGCAGAACTTGCGGCTCGGCGCCACCGCGCTGGCCGACCGCTCGCGGATCAACATACTATTCGATCGCGTCTATGCGCTGTTTCCGCAGCTGGCCGAACGGCGGCGGCAATCGGCCGGCACGCTGTCGGGCGGCGAGCGGCAGATGCTCGCGCTCGGCCGCGCGCTGATGAGCGAGCCGCGTCTGTTGATGCTCGACGAGCCGAGCCTTGGGCTCGCGCCGGCGGTGGTCGAGCAGCTCTACGACACACTCGGCGAACTGCACCGCCAGGGATTGACCTTGCTGCTCGCCGAGCAGTCGATTCCGCTGGCGCTCGATATCGCCGACTATGCCTATGTGCTGCAGACCGGCCGCATCGCGCTCGAAGGCCCTGCCGCCGAACTCGAGCGCGATCCACATGTCCAGGAGATCTATCTCGGGATCAGTGCCGCGGCGCGGTGACTTGAGCATGACCCGGAAAAGTGGAAACCGTTTTTCCGAAGAGACCATGCTCTGTTAAGTCGAGGTCTTGCCGAAACAATGGATCGTCGAGAGGACCTTCGCCTCGATCAGTCGCAAACGTCGACTGGCTCGCGACTTCGAACGTTACGCCGCGACCGCCGTCGCATTTATCCGCCTCGCCATGATCCGCATTATGCTTCGGCGCCTCGCGCCAAACCTTTCGCTATGAATCGGAACTTCCCGGATGGGTTTTAAGTGGATTCAAGGAACACTCAGGGCGATCGAACGTTGTTGCCGCGGACCTTTGATGGCCAACGGGAGGGGCGCATGGATATGTCTGGCGTGGGTCTGTTGCAAACGATGAGGATGCTGGGTGTTTGCGCCGTGTTGACGACGGTGGCTTGGAGCACGGGATTCGCCGCGTCGGATGAACCTCCCCAGGTGCACCCGGCGCCAAAGCCCGAAACGGAGCAGGGGAATCAGGCCACGAAAGCGCCTCCGAAGGTGAACCCCGGGCCGAGCGCCAACGAGCTGGAAACCTGGCGACAGGCAATCGTGCACACGAAGCGGCCCAGGAAAGCCTGTTTTACCGCAAAGTACCCCGCCACCGCCTGGACCGAAGTGCCATGCATCAGGCCCCCGAATACGCCGTTTTTGCGGGCTAAGGGGATACGGCCTTTAAATGTCGGGAATGGAACCGATTTCTCGGCACAACCTGCGTCAGGGCTGATCTCCGAGGCGGATGGATCATTCGACCAGGTCACCGGGGTGACCAGCGAATTCATGCTCTTGAACGGCAACCAAAGCCCCGGCGTTTTTTCCCTCCAGCTCAACACCCAGATTGGGTTTCCGACGTCGGCGTGCGGTCAGGTTTCAGGCTGCACCGGCTGGCAACAGTTCATCTTCAGCAATGGCGGCTGCGGC
Source organism: uncultured Alphaproteobacteria bacterium (assembly GCA_963746715.1). Taxonomy (GTDB): domain Bacteria; phylum Pseudomonadota; class Alphaproteobacteria; order Rhizobiales; family Xanthobacteraceae; genus BOG-931. The sequence continues at coordinate 295,169 of CAVVCW010000032.1, forward strand.
GGCAATGGATCAGCCTGCGCCTACATTCAGTCATGGCTGTTCGGTTTTGGTTCAACATGCCCGTCGGGGTGGAGTGGTAGTTTTGGGGGCTGTCTTATCAACAGCGCGAATGCGGTGACATTCGCCCCGATCGCGATCAGTCAATTGGCGACCGTGAAACTCACGGGCCAGGCCAGCAGTGCGGGCGATGCGGTGACGCTGACCGTTGGCGACACTGTGTATTCCGCGCCGGGTGACATTAATATTCCCGACCTTGCACAGCATTGGCAGATTGCCGAGTTCAATATATTTGGTAATGGCGACGGGTCTGAAGCCGTCTTCAACACCGGATCAACGCTGGTGGTGCGCACTGTCGTCGACAGCGGAACAACGAGCCCTCCCACTTGCGATGCACAGGGATTTACCGGTGAAACAAACAACCTGACGCTGACCTCCACGGCGATTCCACCGCCGGAAAACGCGCCGGTCCACCTCATGGCATCGCATCTGCCGGTGCTTCCCGGGTATCCGGCATCGCCGTTCGGTCCCTCCCTGGTGTTCACCGAAAGCAACGCGGCCGGTGTCGTTCAGGTCGACTGTGCCGATGCTCTCACCATCGGCGACACACACCTCACCACCTTCAGCGGCCTGCATTACGATTTCCAGGCGTCGGGCGATTTTGTGCTGCTCGATTCTCCCGGGTTCAGCGTGCACGTCCGCCAGGTCTCCGGCGCGCCCACCTGGCCGAACACCGCCATCAACAAGGCCATCGTCGCGCAAATGGACGGCACGCGCGTTGAAATCTATGTCGAGCCCGAACGCCTCTACGTCGATGGCAAACCGACAACCGTGACCGACGACAAGCCTCTCCTGCTCCCCACGGGAGTGCAGGTGGTGCACCACGGCAGCGAGTACGACATTACCGCCGCCGGCGGCAACGCGGTGCGGGCAACGCTGTACGGCGTGTTCATCGACGCAACCGTGGGTCTGGGCAAAACCCCGGCTCCCCATGCCAGTGGACTGCTGGGCACTCCTGGAGCGAGCGCCGTGCAACTGGTCACCGCGGACGGCGCAATACTGAAAGAGCCGGTCTCCTTCAGCGATCTCTATAACAAATACGGCGAGAGCTGGCGGGTTCCTGCCGCCAAACGGCTGTTCACCGAGGAGATCAGGACAACGGCCGGCAATCCAGACACGCCAATATTTGCCCAGGACTTGAATTCCGACCAGAAGGCACACGCGCTGGCGGCCTGCAAAGCGGCGGGTATTGTCAACCAGGACCTTCTCGACGACTGCACCCTCGACACCACCGTGCTGCATGATGATGTGGCGGTGAACGCCTTTACCAAAGTGCATGCGCCGATTCGCGTCATTCGGCCGGTGCTTCAGGCCAAACCGGCGGCCCCGTAGATTTGCCGTGTCGAGTCGGCTCCGGTCTCCAATACCGTGTCGGGAGGCATCGCGTTCATTCATTGATTGCATTGATTGTCGGCAACTCGGCAACTTCGGGCCGGAAGCGGTCCATCGTTGGAGATAGGTTAAGATGCTAGAGCGGCAACGGATTCAATCCAAAGCAATCCTGCTCTAGTCGCCGTGCTCCCACAGCGTCTCGATGCGCTGGCGGAACGCCTTCGGCCGTTCGGCAAACAGGCGGTGCGCGATCTGGGCGGCGCGCAGTGCGAATTCCATCGCGCGTTCGTTGCTGGCCGGCGTCAAGCGCGAGCGCCAATGCGCCAGAAGCTGACGCGGCTCGGCGAGCCGCAGCAGCACTTCGATGTCCTGGCGCTGGCCGAGCCGGCCGCGCATGCGCTCGGCTTCGCCGATCCACATGCGGCCGAAGCGCGGCCAGAGCGGCTCGACCAGCTCCATCTGATAGCGCAAGTCGACGACGCGCTGGCGCAGCGTGTGCAGTTCTTCACCGCCGGCGGCGGTCCAATCGTCGGGGATGTGGCGTCGCGCGTTGCGATAACTCTTGGCCAGTTGGCCGGCGAGCGCGGCGAAGTCGAGCGCATCGAGCGGCCACATGGCGACCGCGGACGCGGCGACATCGAGCCAGACAATGATGGCGTCGCGCAGCATCGGCGTGAGGCTCGAGCGTTCTTCGCCGGCGCGCAGCGCTTCGAGTCGCGCCCGGATCGTCTCGCTGGTGCGCGCCGAGAGCACCAGATTGCCCTTGTTGATCAGCCCGTCGAAAGCGTTGAGCGCCGCGGCGCCGTCGCGCGCCTGGGCGAGCGAGCGGGCATGGTCGCGCGCCTCCTGCCGCCAGCGCGTCGCGTCGACAATGAACGGCGCCAGCAGCCGCATCAGCGCCCGCCATTCCTTCATGGCGCGGCGGAAATGATGCACGGCCGCCTCCTGGGTGCGCTCGGGGTCGGAAATGGCCTGGCGCGCCTCGGCCAATATGCCGGCCGCGACAGCGCGCAAAGCCGGCCCAAGTGCCGCTTTGGGTTGTAGGGCGGGTTTCTCGGCCATTAACGCTTCTACGGGACCGTGCATGTCGTTTCGATGGGTTCCTTTACGACATTATGGCGAAAAATAAGGCCCGCCGCACTTCCCTTATGCCAGGGCGCTTGCTACATGACGGCCCTGAGCAAAATCAAACGTTTGGCGCGGGGTGGAGCAGCCCGGTAGCTCGTCAGGCTCATAACCTGAAGGTCATAGGTTCAAATCCTATCCCCGCAACCAATTTCAAAAGGGCCCCGCTTCGGGGCCCTTTTATTTTTTGCGGGCGTGAGATTTGGCTCAAGCCGGAAGCTTAATGATGCGCTTGCCCGGAGCCGCGGCGGCATGTCTCGCGAACGCGGTCGAGCCGAAAAATTATCCCGGCGGCGGCCGTTCCGGCGCATCTCGCTTGCTGCATGCTGGCGATCTTTGCCGCGCGCCGTCTCGGCCATATGTGAACCGGATCGCGCCGATCTTAGCGGTAGAACTTCAGCCGGCTGCGGACCGTCACTGATCTTGTCATGCCTGAGGAAGCTGCGGAGCGCGGCCGTACATCCGGGCGCGCGCCCCGCTCCCCCGTGCCGGCGGCAAATGCCGCCTACAGAAGCGCTTCGTCTCTGCAGCACTTCGTCTCTGCAGCACTTCGTCTCTGCCCGAACGGCCGAACACCCCGCCGATTAAGCGGGTTGCATCGTTTTCAGCCGGTCGAGATACGTCATGGCGGCGCGGCGTGCCGCATCCTGGTCGCAGCGTGCCTCGCCGAGGCTGAGCATGCCATGGGTGAGCATGCCGTCACTGCCGACCTCGAACAGGTAGGTTTCGGCCGTGCGGCGGCATCTCACGAAAACATTCGGATAGTCGTAGCCCGTGACTTCAAACATGACGTCATCCGTCGCAGATCGCTATTGAAGCAATTACGAACCGTGACGATTAACGAAGTGTTAACGAGGACCCGGTTCCGGATCAGGACTAATACGGGCGGTTTTTCTTGCGTGGAGACGGACGGGCGGCGGCGCCTGACTTAACGCGCTACGCGGCGAGCGGGAAAAAGTGATTGACGACGGCAAGCACGGCGAGAAGGAACAGACCGATGCCGAGGCTGAAGCCGATCAGCTTCTTCTCGAGCGATCGCATCGGCTCGCTCGGCGCGGCACGCCGTTCGTCGCGCAGCGTCACGCGCAAGTCCGAGTGCAATTCCGAGCCGAGATCGTAGGTCGTCATATCGGTCACTTCGCTGCCGCGCCCGCGCAAGTAGGGAATGCCGGGGTCGGGACACTGATTTCAGCACGGCAAGGCGCCGCGTCAATGCGGCCGAGAAAATAAGAGAATCCCGGTCGTCCGGCGCCGCTTCAGGCGAACGAATTTGCTCAGCCTGGAGCGGCTTGAGGAAGGAAATTACCCCGGAAATTTACCTTTAGAGCCTCACGCCGCCTGCGCGACGAGACGGTCCAGTTCGCGCTGCACGAGCTGGCGGTAAAGGCCCTCGCCGCGCATCAGAATATCCGGCGGGCCGTCTTGCATGACTTCGCCGGTCTGCAAGACGACGATGCGGTCGAAATTTCGCACCGTCGACAGCCGGTGCGCGATGGCGATCACGGTACGGCCGTTCATCAGGCGGCCGAGCGCCTCGCGGATGGCCTCCTCGGATTCGCTGTCGAGCGCGGAGGTGGCTTCGTCGAGGAGCAGGAGCGGCGCGTCTTTGAGGAAGGCGCGCGCGATGGCGATGCGCTGGCGCTGGCCGCCGGAAAGTTTGATGCCGCGTTCGCCGACGATGGTGCGCATGCCGAGCGGCAGGTCCTCGATGAAATCGCAGCGCGCCGCAAACGCCGCTTCGAGCACTTCGTCGTCGGTGGCGTCGGGCCTGCCGTAGCGGATGTTCTCCATCACCGAACGATGGAACATGGAGATATCCTGCGGCACGACGCCGATGGCCTCACGCAGGCTCTCTTGGGTGACGAGCGAAATATCCTGGCCGTCGACGAGGATGCGGCCTGACTGCACGTCGTAGAAGCGCTGCAGCAGCGCAAACAGCGTCGACTTGCCGCCGCCGGAACGGCCGACCAGGCCGACACGCTCGCCCGGCATGAAGCTCAAGTTGAAATCTTTCAAGATCTGCTGGCCGTCGGCATAGCGGAACTCGACATTCTCGAACTTCACGCTGGCGCCGCGGCGGATCAGCGGCTCGGCTTGCGGGTGATCGAGCAGTTCATGCGGCACCAGCAGCGTCGCGACCGCTTCGGACAGCCGCGCGATGTGCTGCGTCATGTCGACGAGCGCCACGGCAAGATCGCGCGTTGCGGAGAGCACCGAGATGGCGAGCGTGCAGGCGAGCACGACGTCGCCCGTCGTCGCCGCGCCTTGCCGCCAGAGCATGATCGCCCAGGCGAGCAGGCCGAGCGCCAAGAGCACGGTCACGACGGCATGGAAGATGCGCAGCCTCTCAAGATAGAACAGGCTCTTGCGCCGCGCCTCCAGTTCGCGATCGACGGTGGCGTTGAAACGATTGTGTTCGCGCAGGAAGCCGCCGAAAGCGCGGACCAGCGGCATGTTAGAGACGACATCGACCATCTCGCCGTCCACCGCCGCGGCCTTGGCGGCATAATCGTGATGCAGCGGCTTTCCCGCCGCGGCGAGCCTGAACATCAGCGCCACCATGGCGCCCGCGATCAGCGCCAGCGTGCCGGCCATCGGCAGGCTGATCGTCGTGACCAGCATGATGGCGGCAACCGTCGCCACGCATGGCGGCAGCACGTTCCAGATGAACATGTTCTCGGCGGTGAACACTGCGTTCGACGTCGCGGTGATGCGGCTCGTCAGCATGCCGGGCAGCCGTTCGGCGAAGAAGCCGGGCGAGTGACCCATCAGGTGACGAAACAGGTCGCGGCGCAGGTCGCCACTAACGCCGACAAAGGCATAATTCGCGATCCAGGCGGCGACGCGCCAGAGCAGATTGTCGGCTGCGATCAGCGTGCCGAGCAGCACAAATGCCGTCCACGCGCCGGCACCATGCCCTTTTGACAGAGTATCGACCAGGAACTTCACGCCATATTGGGTGCCGACCGAGCAGATCACCGCGCCAAGCACCGCGACGACGATCACGATGTGTGCGACCGGCCGGAGACGGATGTAGCGGAAGACGAAGGCAAGAGGGCGAGAGGCGTAACCACAAAGCTCGGCCATGCGCAATTTCATCTCCGACGGAACAAATTTGAATTACGTCGCCCCCGAAACTTAACGAGCAGGGACCTGTCCTGTTCCATCGTCTTGATGCGGCAGACGAACTGCGGCCGGCGTGTGGCTTATATCCGTCGAATGACGGTCGCTGAGTTCGCAGCGCGACGTTTCACGGCGAGTCGCGAACCGCTCAAAAGTTCCACGGCGCGACGAAAATTAAGTTCCTTCCATAAAATGAAATATTTCGGCGCTGCGACGTTGTCGCTAGTCCAGCCGGCGAGGAACTTCATTTAAAATAAAAGGCAGGTTCTATGCATATCGCTCAAATTGCGCCGCTTACTGAAGCTATTCCGCCGAAACTCTATGGCGGCACCGAGCGCGTCGTATCGTGGCTGACGGAAGAATTGATCGCGCTCGGTCACGATGTGACGCTGTTCGCGAGCGGCGATTCGGTGACGTCGGCCAAGCTTGAAGCGATGTGGCCGCGGGCGCTGCGGCTCGACGGTTCGGTGCGCGATCCCAATGCGCTGCACATGATGATGCTGGAACAGGTCTATGAGCGCGCCGCCGATTTCGATTTCCTGCACTGCCATCTCGATTATTATCCGTTCTCGCTGTTGTCTCGTCAGGCGACGCCGTTCGCCACCACGCTGCACGGCCGGCTTGATTTGCCCGAACATCAGCCGGTGTTCGATACGTTCTCGACGGTGCCAGTGATCTCGATCTCCAATGCACAGCGCCGGCCGTTGCCGCAGGCGCATTGGGTGCGCACCGTGTATCACGGCCTGCCGGCGAAGCTCCTCGAGCCGAGGCCGGTCAAGCCGTCGTATTTCGCCTTTCTCGGCCGCATCGCACCGGAGAAGGGCATCGATCGCGCTATCCACATCGCCGAACATTGCGGCATGAAACTCAAGGTCGCCGCCAAGGTCGATCGGGCCGACGAGGACTATTACAACGAGAAGATCAAGCCGCTGATGCAGTCGGGCTGTGTCGAGTTCATCGGCGAGATCGGCGACAAGGAAAAACCTGAATTTCTGAGCGGCGCTGCGGCGCTGTTATTCCCGATCGATTGGCCGGAGCCGTTCGGCCTGGTGATGATCGAGGCCATGGCCTGCGGCACGCCGGTGATCGCTTTCAACCGCGGCTCGGTGCCGGAGATCATCGAAGATGGCGTCACCGGCTTTGTCGTCGAGGATATCCACGGCGCGATCGGCGCAGTCGACCGGCTCGGTCATCTGTCGCGCGGCAAAATCCGCAGGTGCTTCGAAGAGCGCTTCACCGCACGCCGCATGGCGCAGGATTATCTCAGCGTCTACCGCAGCCTTTCCGCGCGCGCCGCGCCGCATCTGCGGCTCGTCGCCGACGACGCGCCGGCGTTGTAGAGCATGATCCGAAAAAGTGGAAACCGGTTTTCCGAAAAGATCATGCTCAATCAGAATCCTAGAGCGATAAACGATTCAATCTGAAACGATTTCGCTCCAGGCGCGAACTTGCGAAGCCATCAAGCGGCGTTGCTCGCGACCGGAGGAGGATTATCCGCAAGGCGCGCCGCATCGGCTCTGCTCTGCAGATGGGCGAGAAATGCCGGCAAGGTACGAAAAGCGAGATGCATGCCGTCATTGAAGGAAAATGTCTTGTAGCCGTGCCGCGCCCAGAGAGCCGCAAGCGATTGCTTGCTGAACATCGAGATGTGGCCATTGCGCGGTGCGACATACCACCAATTAAGCCCTTGATTGCTGAAATCGGCGGGCTGCACGACGGTCGAGTACAGAATAAATCCGGGTTCCGCGGCCGATTCGACAATGCGCGCGACGCTGGTAAGCGGGTCGGGCACATGTTCGAGCGTCTCGAAGCAGGTGACCAGATCGAACTTTCCGTCGGGACGCCGCGCATAGGCGGGCACCATGGGATCGTAGGTTACGGCCACCGGGAAACCGTTGGCGCGAAGCCTAGCGCAAAACAGGTCATTGCCGCCGCCGAAATCGAGGACGCGCATTTCCTCCTTGTACCTGCCCCACAAACGCACCATCGCGTCGGCATTCTCATGCGGCCGTCGTCCTTGGTAGTCGGGATCAACGTTTTTGTAGTCGTCGTTGTAGATGTGGGTCTTGAACTGCTCGTCGCTCCAGCAGTCGAACGCATCGGTAAAAAGAAACTCGCAAGCCGTGCAGCGGCGGTAATAGATCGCGACGCCCGAGAGCGGCGGCGTTTTGTGAAAATCTATAGCGCCGTAGAGCGGGGCTGATCCGCCGCAGATCTTGCAAGATGTGGGCGCCGCTGACACTGACTTGAGAGCAGGCAGCATTTGGCCGAGATCCCCTCAACGTAGTCATGTGATGCCGGCAAGACGGTTAACTTTTCGTTAAGGGTTTCGTTATCGTCACGGATCATTCCTTGTCCGGCCGGGTCTCGGGCATCATCAGCAGGACGAGCGTGAAGCCGGCTGCGCCGATCGCGGCGAGTGTGGCGAAGGCAGGCGCGCTGCCGAAATGGTCGGTCACGTAGCCGCCGAGCGTCGCCGAGAGGGAGGCGCCGATGCCGGTCGCGGTGCCCAGAATTCCCTGACCGAGATTGAACCGGCCGGTGCCGCGCGTCAGGTCGGCCACCACGAGCGGCACCATCACCGCGAAAACGGCGGCGGTGATGCCGTCGAATATTTGCGCGGCGAGGAGAAGCGACGGATCGGTGATCATGGCAATCAACGCGCCGCGTATCGGCAAGGCCGCAAAGCCGATCAGCAGCAGGGGGCGGCGGCCCCAAATCTGCGCCTTGGCTCCGACCCAGGGCGACAGCGCGGCGACGATGAGCTGCGGCACGACGATGCAGGCGGCGATGATCACGGTCGCCCACTGGCTCGAATGCATGGTGACGACGCTGCCGACCAGCGGCAGCATGGCCGCATTGGCCAGATGAAACAGCAGCAAGCAGCCGGCGAAGATCAGAAGCGGCTTATTTTGCATCAGTTTGCCGAGCGTGATCGGCGGTTTGATCGAGGGGCGGCGCGGCTTGGCGCCATGAGCGCGCTCCGCGTCGATTTCACTGTTGGATATTTCGCGCAGCGCCAGGAGCGCGGGGACAAGCAGGAGAACGGTGACAATGAACACGGCGCGGGCCGACAAAAGGTAGCCGCAGGCGCCCATGGCCGCGGCCGCGAGTCCATTGCCCACCGAGGCAAAGCGCGCATTGCGCCCCAGGCGCGCGCCGATCGCCGCCGGCCCGACGAGGCCGAGACTGATCGCAGCCATGGCGGGACCGAGCACACAGCTCGCGGCCGCGTGCATCACGGAACCCGCGAGCACCATCGGGAAGATCGGCAGCGCCGCATAGGTCAAAGCGCTGACGCAGATCGCCACGATCGCGCAGCCGGCGACAAAGCGCTCGGACTTCACCGCGTCGACCAGCGCGCCGCCGGGCATTTGTCCGATCAGCGAGACGAAGCCGGCCGCCGACAAGACCAGGCCGATATCGACCTGCGTCCATCTCTGCGCGGTGAGATAGACCGAGACGAACGGCCCGAAGCCGGTTTGCACGTCGGCGACGAAGAAGATGAACCAGTCGAGCCCGCGCAAGCTGCGCGGTGATGGCGGCAGCTCTGCCGGCTCGGATGCCGGGTTCGGTTGCAGCGCGGGCGCGGTTTCGGACTCGGCCGGATCGTCCGGCTCGCATGCGCTGCGCAAACGCTGTGTCAGGCTCGAAGGCAGGGGGTTCTCTCCTGCGTGGTGTTGGGGGATGCGCCTTACTGGAATGGCAGCGGCTCGAGCTTGCCGAGCGCGCCGAGCACGACGGCCGGCTTGCCGTCCTGATATTCAGGCGCCGCCTTCACTTGGTCGCGCGTCAGTTCGAGAGAGATTTTGGTGTCGGCCGGGAAACGCAGCGCGTTCCATTCCACCGCAATCTTGCGGCTGCCGACGCCGAGGAAGCCGCCGAAGTCGATGATCGCGGCGCGAACCTGGCCGCCGCGATCGACCAGCACATCAACGATACGCCCCATATCTTCCCCCGTTGAACTCAGGACCTCGCGGCCGAGAATGCCTTGCACTTCGTGATTGGGGAGAATCGTAACCGCGGCGGGCGGTGGCGCAGGCTCGGGTGCTTGCGTTGGCGCCGGACTCTTCGCGGCCGGCGCCTGCACCGGCGGTTGGGCATTCTGCGCCCACACGTTCTCAGCCCTCGCGGCAGTGCTCGCCGGAGTTGGTGTCAAAATGAAGGCCACTGCAAAAGCCGTAACAACGGTCAGGATTACGACCATGGCCGCCAAGGTTCCCGAAGGAAAGATGGTTTCCGATGGAAATTTGTTCCGCATCCTCGCTCCTGCGCTGTGGAACCCAATGCACTAAAGCCGAGCCGGAGCGCTGGTTCCATGACTCCAGAGTCATGACTCCAGAGTATTGGCTCGGGCGCATTGGCGCCCCGCGTGGGAACCCGATCAGGACGAAAAAACAATCGAAACCTGGATGTCGCCGCTGATGCGGGGCGTGTCGAGCGAAACGCTGTCGCCGTGACGGCGCACGCGCAGATCGACGCTCGAGGACGACAGCCGCAGGTCGCGCAGTAATACCTCGTCCAAGAACGCCGGCAGGTGGGGATTGCGCAGGCGGATCTCGGCTTTGTGGGGATCGAATTCGAGGCCGAGCGCCGCCTCGAGCAGCGTGAACGGTGTCGCACTGGCCCAGGCCTGCGGCGAACAGGCGACGGGATAGAGCGTCGGGCCATGGCCGTGCTGGCGCTGAAAGCCGCAGAACAATTCCGGCAGACGGCGCTGATCCATATAAGTCGCGGCGGCGAACAGGCCGCCGAATAACGTATCGATCGCGTGTTTGTGGCCGTAGCGCGCCAGTCCGAGCGCAATCAGCGCATTGTCGTGCGGCCAGATCGAACCGTCGTGATAGGACATCGGATTGTAGCGCACCGCTTCCCGCGCCACGGTGCGGATGCCCCAGCCGGAAAAGAAACTCGGCTGCAGCAATTGCCTGGCGACGCTGCCGGCGCGATCGGCCGCGGCGATGCCGGTGAACAGGATCTGTCCGGCATTCGACGTGCGCACCTTGCAGGGTTTTTTCTCGCCATCGAGCGCCAGCGCGTAAGTGCCGAGCTCGGGACACCAGAACGCAGCTTCAAAACGTTCGGCGAGCTTACGAGCGTCGGCATTCAACTCGCCGGCCGCAACGTTGTGGCCGAGGCGGCGGGCGCATCGTGCCGCCATCAGTTTTGCCGCATAGACATAAGCCTGCACTTCGACCAGCGCGATCGCGCCTTCGGCCAAGCGACCGTCGGCGTGAAAGATCGCGTCATGGGAATCCTTCCAACCTTGATTGGCGAGGCCTTGATCGGTGGCGCGCTGATATTCGACAAAGCCGTCGCCGTCCGGATCTCCAGGACCGTCGATCCAGCCCAGAGCCGCCTCGATGGCCGGCCATAATTCGGCGATGGTTTCGAAGTCGCCGGTGCGCTCGGCATAAAGCCCGGCCAGCAGCACGAAGAGCGGCGTCGCATCGACGCTGCCGTAATAGAGCCCGAACGGCACTTCGCGCAACGCCGCCATCTCGCCGCCGCGCATCTCATGCAGGATTTTGCCGGGCTGCGCATCGGCAAGTGGATCGACGGTCTTGGCCTGATAGAAGGCGAGACGGCGCAGCACGCCGCGTGCGACCTCCGGCGACCACCACAGCATCTGCAAAGCGGTGATCAGCCCGTCGCGGCCGAATGTTGTCGAATACCAGGGAATGCCGGCATAAGGATAGCGGCCCTGCGGCGTATCCGTCATCAGCATCGCCAGATCGGCGGCGGAGCGGCACAGGATCTCGTTGAAGCGATCGTTGGACGTCTCGACCGAGGTGCGTTCGAGCGTTTGGGCGCGCATCTCGCGCCGCGCTGCGATCATGCCGCGCAGGAACGGCACCGGCCGCGCTTGAGTCTGGTCGCAGCTCGCCGTGAGAAACAGTGGCCGCATTTCTCCGGGCGCAAGCGCGATCCGGTAGACGGCGGCATTTTGCGTCAGCCGGTCCGGCGGTGGATCGAAGGTCAGCGCGGTGCGCCGCAGCTTGGCGTCGAGCCCCTTATAGACGAGGAGAACGCGATCGGCGCCTTGCAGTTCGGTGGTTGCGATGCCGCGCTTGTCGCGGTGCGCGCCGCGGACCTCGAACAGATCGGCAAAGTCGTTGTCGAACAGGATCGAGAGCTGCAGATCGGTCGGATGATCGCCGTAATTGCGCACGCCGAGCCGCTGATAGGCGGTGTCGCGCCACAGGAAGATCGTGCGCTGAATATGGACGCGGTCCTTTTCCAGGACGATGTGCTGGCCGTCCATCAGATCCGGATTGGTCAGATCGATGAAGAAGGCGGAATTGTCGTCGCGCAGCGTCGAGCCCAGCAACAACGGCGGCGCGCCATTGACCAGCAATTCGAGGCGCGACAGGTGTCTGGTGTCGTTGTGAAACAATCCGGCGGAGCCGCCGGACAATGTCCCGCCCGCGTCGTTGCGGATGTCGCCGCGGGCATCGAGCACGATGAATGTATCGCCGTATTTCAAGACGCGCGGCGGCCACGCCGGTCGCGACGCGGTAATGGTGAACGCCGCCTCGGCCACGGTCTCGTCGATGAATGTCACCCCGTGGGTATGCTCGGCGACCTCCGCCGCGGTTTTTAATGACATCGCTCTCGCCTGGCTTTCGCTGCTTGGTGTTTCGCTTGTTTGGCGCGACGCAACGCATAGACGCCAGGAATGGCGCCGCAATGGAAACGCGGTGGCATTGGAGCGAACGCCAGCCGGCCCGGATGGTTCAATTTGTTGGGTGCGACGCATCAAATTGGTGCATCGCACCACCCCGGGTTGCGTCCATTCGCCACGCACCAATTAGCATTGTGACGAACTGGTAAAATCGAAACTGCTGCTCTAATGTCAGGACCAAGAACAAGCAGGAATAAATAATACCAAGGATTTTAGGGAGGAGTTATGACGGTCACGTCCACTTTGGACCGCACCGCGGCTGCGGCCACGTCGACCACGCGGTGGGGTTATCTGGCGATCGGCATCACCTGCATGGTGATGATCGCCAACCTGCAATACGGCTGGACCCTCTTCGTCAACCCGATCAACAAGGCCCATGGCTGGTCGCTTGCCGAAATCCAATTCGCCTTCGCGGTCTTCATTGCGCTCGAAACCTGGCTGACGCCGATCGAGGGCTGGATCGTCGACGTGCTCGGCCCGCAGCGTGGGCCGAAACTGATGGTCGCTTTTGGCGGCATCATGGTCGCGACCGGCTGGGTGATTAATGCCTACGCCATGTCGCTCGGCATGCTCTATCTCGGCGCCATCGTCTCCGGCATCGGCGGCGGCGCGGTTTACGCCACCTGCGTCGGCATGGCCGTCAAATGGTTTCCGGATCGGCGCGGCCTTGCGGTGGGTTTGACCGCGGCGGGCTATGGCGCCGGCGCGGCGATCACCGTCATTCCGGTCCAATATGTGATCGCCAATTACGGCTACGACGCGGCTTTCCTCTGGTTCGGCATCGGGCAGGGCGCGATTGTTTTCGTGCTCGCACTGCTGTTGCGCGGCCCGGAAGCGAACGAACTCGCCGCGGTGCCTCCGCCCAAAGTGGCGCAGGCGGCGCGCAGTTCTTCACCGCGGGAAGTGCTGTTGTCGCCGGTGTTCTGGCTCCTCTACATTATGTTTGTGATGGTGTCGGCGTCGGGCCTGATGGCGACGGCGCAGATCGCGCCGATCGCGTCCGACTTCAATGTCGGCAAGGAGATCGTGTTCTGGGGCGCCACCACGCTCACCGCGGCGTTGATTATCGACAATATCGCTAACGGCACGGCGCGTCCGCTGTTCGGCTGGGTGTCGGATCATATCGGCCGCGAACTGACCATGGCGATCGCTTTCGGTCTCGGCGGCCTTTCCTATTGGCTCCTCGGCTCGCTTGGTACCGCGCCGTGGGCCTTCGTTCTGTTCGCCGCCCTGATCTTCCTGACCTGGGGCGAGATCTTCAGCCTGTTCCCCTCGACTTGTACCGACACGTTCGGGCCGAAATTCGCCACGGTGAATTTGAGTCTGCTCTATACCGCGAAGGGAACGTCGGCCTTCCTGGTGCCGGTCGCCAATCTCATCAAAATGTCGACCGGCTCCTGGCACATGGTGTTCGCCGTCACCGCGTTGATGAACTTTGCGGTGGTGGGGCTCGCTTTGTTCGTGCTCAAGCCACTGCGCGCGCGCGCGATGCAACAGGGCTGAGATCGGCCACTCTTGGCTGCGAAGAAGGGGCGCAGACGAAATTCTGCGCCTCTTCATTCCGTGTCTGAGCGAGCCGCCTGCCTCAGGCTTTGCCCCTGAAAAGTCGGGGCGTTTGCTCCCGAAATCGCTCTGGCATAATGTATTATAGTGCGCTAAGGGTGCTCGCCCGAACGCGACGTTGCCGGCCAACGCGCACGTCAAAAAAGATCGCGTCAGTCCGATCTGCCCAAAAGGTTGCTGCCATAAGGGTTGCGAAGCGTCTTTGTAGCGAGCGTCTTTGATGTCATCCAGTGCCGACCGATTATCCGTGACTGCAAGCGGCGACGTCGCCACGCAAGACGTGACGCTGCGGCCGCGGCTCGATCCGATCGGCACGTCTTTCAGCTTCAAGAACAAGGCCTATGCGGCGCTGAAATCCGTGATCGTCGGCATGGATGTCTATGGCAGCCGCAGCGACATCCGGCTCGACGAGCGTAGCCTCGCCGAGGAATTCGGCATCAGCCGCACGCCGGTGCGCGAGGCGATGGCGCAGCTCGAGCGCGAAGGCTTCGTCCGCACCGTGCCGCGGCGCGGCGTCTATGTGGCGCGCAAGACCAGGCGCGAGGTGATCGAAATGATCACCGCCTGGGCGGCGCTGGAAAGCATGGCCGCGCGCCTGGTGACGGCAAATGCCAGCGCCGAAGAGATCGCCTCGCTGCGCAACATGTTCGCGACTTTCGACGACGGGCAACTGCGCGCGCATCTCGACGAATATTCCGAGGTCAATATCGAGTTTCACCAGACGCTGATCCGCTTGAGCCGCAACAACGTGCTGGTGCAGCTCGCCGAAAATCTGTTCACCCATATGCGGATGATCCGGCGCAAGACCATCGGCGAGAAGGACCGCGCCGACCGTTCGATCCGCGATCACATGCACATCATCGAGGCGTTGGAAGCGCGCGACACCGTGCGCGCCGAGACCTTGGTGCGCGACCACGCGCTCGGCCTTGCCGAGCATGTCGAGAAATTCGCCGATTATCTGGATTGAGACACAGGATACAGGGAGCAGTGCTATGGCTGACGCAGCGGTAAAGACGAAGCCCGAAACCGCGGATGCGCCGGAGCGGGAACTGACCGACGGCTTTCACCTCGTCATCGAGGCGCTCAAGCTCAACGGCATCAAGACGATCTATAATGTGCCTGGCATTCCGATCACGGATTTGGGCCGCATGGCGCAGGGCTCCGGCCTTCGCGTCATTTCGTTCCGCCACGAACAGAATGCCGGCTATGCCGCTTCCATTTCGGGCTTTTTGACCAAACAGCCCGGCATCTGCCTCACCGTTTCGGCGCCGGGCTTTCTCAACGGTCTCACCGCTCTGGCGCATGCCACGACCAACTGCTTCCCGATGATTTTGATCTCGGGCTCGTCGGAACGTGAAGTGGTCGACTTGCAGCAGGGCGACTACGAGGAGATGGATCAGCTCGCCATCGCCAAGCCGCTGTGCAAGGCGGCGTTCCGCGTGCTGCACGCCGCCGACATCGGCATCGGCGTGGCACGCGCGATCCGCGCCGCGGTGTCCGGCCGTCCGGGCGGCGTCTATCTCGATCTGCCGGCAAAACTGTTCGGTCAGGTGATGGATGCCGAAGCCGGGCAGAAGTCGCTGGTGAAAGTCATCGATCCGGCTCCGGCGCAAATTCCGGCGCCTGCCGCCATCAAGCGTGCGCTCGATGTGCTCAAAAGCGCCAAGCGCCCGCTGATCATTCTCGGCAAGGGCGCCGCCTATGCGCAGGCCGACGATGCGATCCGCGCGCTGGTCGAAAAGAGCGGCGCACCGTTCCTGCCGATGAGCATGGCCAAGGGCCTCCTGCCCGACACCCATCCGCAATGCGCGGGTGCAGCGCGCTCGACGGTGCTCAAAGATGCCGACGTCGTGATGCTGATCGGCGCGCGGCTGAACTGGCTGCTCTCGCACGGCAAGGGCAAGGCCTGGGGCGAGCCACATACCAAGAAATTCATCCAGATCGACATCGAGCCGAAGGAAATGGACTCCAATGTCGAGATCGCGGCTCCCCTGGTCGGCGATATCGGCTCCTGCGTCGCGGCGCTGCTGGACGGCATGGGCGCTAAAGTGGCCGCCGGCGCCGGCCGACTGGGTCGCAACCGTCAGCACCAAGAAAGACGAGAACATCGCCAAGATGGCGCCGCGGCTGATGAACAACAATTCGCCGATGGACTATCACGGCGCGCTCGGCGTGCTGCGCACCATCGTCAAGGAGCGTCCGGACGCCATCCTGGTCAACGAGGGCGCCAATGCGCTCGATCTCACGCGCGGCGTCATCGACATGTATCAGCCGCGCAAGCGAATCGACGTCGGCACCTGGGGCGTCATGGGCATCGGCATGGGCTATGCGATCGGCGCCGCCATCGAAACCGGCAAGCCGGTGCTCGCCATCGAAGGCGACAGCGCGTTCGGCTTCTCCGGCATGGAGATCGAGACGGTCTGCCGTTACAAGCTGCCGGTCTGTGTCGTCATCTTCAACAATGACGGCATCTATCGCGGCACCGACGTCAATCGCAGCGGCAGCGCCGATCCGGCCACTACTGTATTCGTCAAAGGCGCGCGCTACGACAAGATGATCGAGGCTTTCGGCGGCGTGGGCGTCAATGCCACGTCGCCCGACGAGCTCAAGCGCGCGGTCAACGCGGCGATGGATTCCGGCAAGCCGACCTTGATCAATGCCGTGATCGATCCGGCCGCCGGCAGCGAGAGCGGCCGCATCGGCAATCTCAACCCGCAAAGCGTGCTGAAGAAGAAGTGAGCCGAAGGCGCGAGCCAGGCGAATTTGAAATGAAACGTCGATGTCCGTTGTCGCGGGCATGAGCGAAACTCGGGAGGCCATCAATGGCAACGCGTAAGAAAACCGCCAAAGCGAAATCCAAAGCGGCCGTTAAAAAGTCGGCGGCGAAGAAGTCGTCGAAGAAGGTCGTCAAGCTCGCGGTGAAGAAGCCCGCGGCGAAGGCGACGGCAAACGGCCTGCCGCGTCCGAGCGGCAAGCCGTTCGGCCAAGCCGGCCGCGCGCTCGAAGGCGTGAAGATCCTCGACTTTACGCACGTGCAGTCGGGCCCGACCTGCACCCAACTGCTCGCCTATATGGGCGCCGACGTGATGAAGGTGGAGCGGCCCGGCGTTGGCGACATCACGCGCGGGCAACTGCGTGACGTGAAGGGGCAGGACAGCCTTTACTTCACCATGCTCAACGGCTCGAAGCGCTCGATCACCATCGATTCCAAAAATCCCAAGGGCAAGGAAATCCTTGATCGGATGATCAAGCATTGCGACGTGCTGGTCGAAAATTTCGCGCCGGGCGCGCTCGACCGCATGGGGCTGACCTGGGAACACATCCACAAGCTCAATCCGCGCATGATCGTCGCCTCGGTGAAGGGCTTTGGCCCGGGCCCGTATGAGGACTGCAAGGTCTATGAGAATGTCGCGCAATGCGCCGGCGGCGCCGCGTCGACAACCGGCTTCCGCGACGGCCCGCCGCTCGTCACCGGCGCGCAGATCGGCGACAGCGGTACGGGACTGCATCTCGCGCTCGGCATCGTCTCGGCGCTTTATCAGCGTGTCCGCACCGGCCGCGGCCAGAAGGTGCTCGCCGCCATGCAGGACGGCGTGCTCAATCTCGCACGCGTCAAATTGCGCGATCAGCAACGGCTCGCGCATGGTCCGCTCACCGAATACAGCCAATACGGCGAAGGCGTGCCGTTCGGTAAAGCGACGCCGCGCGCCGGCAACGATTCCGGCGGCGGCCAGCCGGGCTGGATCGTCAAATGCAAAGGCTGGGAGAGCGATCCCGACGCCTACATCTATTTCATCACCCAGGCGCCGGTCTGGGCTCCGATCTGCGATCTGATCGGCAAGCCGGAATGGAAGACCGATCCGGATTACGCCACGCCGCCGGCGCGGCTGCCGCGGCTGCGGCACATCTTCGACACCGTCGAAGCATGGACCAAGACCAAGACCAAGTTCGAGGTCATGGATATCTGCAACAAGCACGACATCCCGGTCGGCCCGATCCTGTCGATGAAGGAAATCGCCGAGGAGAAGTCGCTGCGCGACACCGGCACCGTGGTCGAGGTCGATCACCCCGGCCGCGGCAAATATCTGACCGTCGGCAATCCGATCAAACTGTCGGACTCACCCGCCGACGTGCGGCGCTCGCCGCTGCTGGGTGAGCACACCGAGGAGATTCTGCGCAAGGTGCTCGGCTATTCGGAGAAAGACGTCGCCGCGATCAAGCTGTCAGGGGCGATCACGCCGCCGGAGAAGCCGGCCAAGGCGGAAGCGGCGTAGTCGTTAGAACCGCGCGTCCCCGCGGAAGCGGGGACGCGTGCGGCGTTGTCGTTGCGGCGTTGTCATATTGTCTGGATGCCTGCTTCCGTGGGCAAGAGCGGAATTTGAGGAGTTGCGATGCGTATCGTTGTTCACGGCCAGCAGGCGTTCGGCAAGGCGGTGCTTGAAGCGCTGCTCAAGCGCGGCGACGAAGTCGTCGCGGTTTACGTGGCGCCGGAAAAGCCGGGCGCCAAGGCCGATCCGCTGAAGGAAGCGGCGCTGGCGGCAAAGCTTCCGGTCTATCAGCCGGACAATTACCGCAAGCCGGAAGTGTGGGAAGAGTTCAAAGCGCTCAAGCCCGACCTTCAGGTCATGGCCTTCGTCACGCTGTTCGTGCCGGAAGAATTTCTGAACATCCCGACCCACGGCTCGATCCAGTATCACCCCTCGCTGTTGCCGGCCTATCGCGGCGCGTCCGCCATCAACTGGCCGATCATCAAAGGCGAGACCGAAACCGGACTGTCGATCTTCTGGCCCGACAACGGCCTCGATACCGGCGACGTGCTGATCCAGAAGAAAACGCCGATCGGGCCGAACGACACGCTCGGCACCGTCTACTTTGATCGATTGTTTCCGATGGGCGTCGACGCGATGCTCGAGTCGATCGATCTGGTGAAGGCCAAGAAGGCGCCGCGCCTCAAGCAGGACGAAGCCAAAGCCACTTACGAAGGCCGCTGCACGCCCGAGAATGCCAAGATCGATTGGGGCAAGCCCTGGGAGCAGATCGACCGCCTGATTCGCGGCTGCAATCCTGCACCCGGTGCGTGGACCACGCTCGACGGCAAGCAGCTGAAAATCTTCGACGCCAAGCCGCTGCCGGCCAAAGACCCCAAGGGCATTGCCGGCAAGCTCGGCGAGATCGCCGCCGTCGACGCCGACGGCTTCACCGTGGTCTGTGCCGACGGCCGCTTCAAAGTCACACGCGTTCAGCCCGCCGACGGCAAGAAGATCGAAGCCGGCGAATGGGCGAAGTCGGCCAATCTGCAGATCAAGGCCAGATTCGCGTGACCGGATAGCCTGACCCCATTCACCGACCTACGCACCAGAAACTTATCCCGCCGGGTTCTTTCTTCAAGCAACGGATCGCAAACAATGCCCGCCTCGCAACATCAGTCACCGAAATCCGACATCGAAATTTCGCAGGCCGCGACGAAGCGGCCCATTCTCGACATTGCCCGCGAACGGCTCGGCATCGCGCCGGAAAATCTCGAGCCCTATGGCCACTACAAGGCCAAGATCTCGATGGACTACATCAAGTCGCTGCAGGGGAAGCCGAACGGCAAGCTGATCCTGGTCTCCGCGATCACGCCAACGCCGGCGGGCGAGGGCAAGACCACGACCACGGTCGGGCTCACCGACGCGCTGAATTATATCGGCAAAAAGGCGATGCTGTGCCTGCGCGAGCCGTCGCTCGGCCCGTCATTCGGCGTCAAAGGCGGCGCCGCCGGCGGCGGTTATGCGCAGGTCGTGCCGATGGAAGACATCAATCTGCATTTCACCGGCGACTTCCACGCCATCACTTCGGCGAATAATCTGCTCGCAGCGCTGCTCGACAATCACATCTATTGGGGCAATGCACTCGGCATCGACGAGCGCCGCGTCGCATGGCGCCGCGTGCTCGACATGAACGATCGGGCGCTGCGCTCGATCGTCTCCTCGCTCGGCGGCGTCGCCAACGGCTTCCCGCGCGAAGACGGCTTCGACATCACCGTCGCTTCGGAAGTCATGGCGATCTTCTGCCTTGCCCGCGACCTCGAGGATCTCAAGAAGCGACTCGGCAATATCGTCGTCGCTTATACGCGTGACCGTAAGCCGGTCCGCGCCAGCGATCTCAAGGGGCAAGGCGCCATGACTGTGCTGCTCAAGGAGGCGCTGGCGCCGAACTTGGTGCAGACGCTCGAAGGCACGCCGGCTTTCATCCATGGCGGCCCCTTCGCCAATATCGCGCATGGCTGCAACTCGGTGCTGGCGACGACCACGGCGCTGAAGCTTGCCGACTATGTCGTCACCGAAGCCGGTTTCGGCGCCGATCTCGGCGGCGAGAAATTCATGGACATCAAGTGCCGCAAGGCCGGCCTCGAACCGGCCTGTGCGGTGCTCGTCGCCACCATCCGCGCCTTGAAAATGCACGGCGGCGTCAAGAAAGAGGACCTCAAGACCGAGAACCTCAAGGCGCTCGAAGCCGGCATGAGCAATCTCAAGCGCCATGTCGAGAACGTGCAGAAATTCGGCATCGTGCCGGTGATCTCGATCAACCGCTTCTCGGCCGATACCGAGGCGGAGATCAAGCTCGTCGAGGAAACCTGCAAGTCGCTCGGCGTCAAGGCGCTGATGGCCGATCACTGGGCGATGGGCGGCGCCGGCGCGGCCAATGTCGCCAAAGCCGTCGTCGAGGTCGCCGAGAGCGGCAAGAGCAAGTTGAAATTCCTCTATCCCGACGACATGCCGCTTCTGGAAAAGATCCGCACCATCGCTAAGGAAATCTATCGCGCGCGCGACATTTCCGCGGAGAAGTCGGTGCGCGATCAGCTCGCCAATTTCGAGGCCATGGGTTACGGCAAATTCCCGATCTGTGTCGCCAAGACCCAGTATAGCTTCTCGACCAATCCGGACCTCAAAGGCGCGCCGACCGACCACGTCATCAATGTCCGCGACGTGCGGCTGTCGGCGGGCGCCGAATTCGTGGTTGCAATCTGCGGCGAGGTCATGACCATGCCTGGCCTGCCCAAGGTCCCGGCCGCCGACGTGATCGACGTCGGGCCGGATGGAAAAATCGTCGGGCTTTTCTAAATAAAACTGTGTGCAAGAGACTTGAAAGAGACTTGGGGCCGCTCGGCCCGCAAAATATGGAACGGGAGACAACGATGCTTAAGTTTTATTACAGTGGCGCGCCCAATCCGACCAAGGTTGCGCTGTTCCTTGAAGAGTCCGGCCTGCCTTACGAGGCCATCCCGGTGGATACCAGGAAGGGCGAGCAGCACAGGCCGGAATTCCTCGCCATCAATCCGAACGCCAAATTGCCGGCGATTGTCGATGGCGATGTCACGGTGTTCGATTCCAGCGCGATCCTGCTCTACCTCGCCGAGAAGACCGGAAAATTCCTCCCCGCGAAGTCCGACAAGGCGCGCGGCGAATTGCTGTCGTGGATGTTCTTTGTGTCGTCCGGCGTCGGCCCGTATTTCGGTCAGGCGGTGCATTTCCGCAATTACGCGCCGGAAAAGCTGCCTTATGCGATCAACCGCTATGTCTTCGAGGCGCAGCGCCATGCCGGCATTCTCGACGCGCGGCTTGGCAAGCAGAAATACATGCTCGGCGACACCTATACGATCGCCGACATGAATGTCTGGGGCTGGGCGCGCATGCTGCCGGTGGTCATGGGCGACGGCGCCTGGGACAAATTCAAGAACTTAAAGCGCCTGGTCGATGAAGTCAGCGCGCGTCCGGCGGCGCAAAAGGCCTCGACCTTGAAGGACCGCCACAAGTTCAAGACCGATATGGATCAGGAAGCGCTCCACGCGATGTTCCCGCATCTGAAGGAAAAAGTCGCGTAAGCGTTCTCGATCTCGAAGACGAAAATAGTTGCTGTGAAAAGCCGGAGGCCGGCCTGGGCGTGATCGACTCGAAAGAGCGCGCTCAGTTGCCGGCCTTCGATTTTTGGTTACCGAAAAGTCTCTGCCGCCGCGACCGACGCGGCAAAGCGCGTGGGCCGCGCCGATTTCGATAAAATTTGTGTCTTTTTACGTAGCGCCTATGGCGTGGATCTTTGCACTTTCCCGCTACGGTATCGCCATGGTTCCGCCGGTCTTCGTTCCCCTGAGGAAGCGGGAGGCGAAGCCAATCGACGCTTCAATTGCAATACTGCCACCGGAATTGCCGCCATGTTTCACGCCGCCGCTTTTAAAATCGTCCCGCCGCTGGATAATCTGCCGGATAATCCCGGTCCCGCTCCCAGCAAATCGCTGATCGACGAACTCAATGAAGCGGTCTCGGCCGGCGGCACTGCACAGCGTCTGCGCATTCTTGAACGCATCACCGATCTTTTTGCCGCCGGCTCGCGCGGCTATACCGGCGACCAGATTGCGCTGTTCGACGACGTGCTCGGCGAGCTTGCCGCCGATATCGAAGTGCAGGCGCGGGCTCGGCTTGCGCAGCGGCTCGCCCATATCGATACCAGCCCGCCCGCGATCGTCCGCTCGCTCGCCTTCGACGACGCCATTGTCGTCGCCGAGCCGGTGCTGAAATATTCGCAACAGCTCAGCGATGCCGATCTCACCGAGAATGCCAAGACCAAGAGCCAGGAACATCTGCTCGCCATCGCGCAGCGTCTGAAGCTCTCCGAGGCGGTCACCGATGTTCTGGTCGAGCGCGGCGACCGCCGCGTCGTCGACAAAGTGGTGAAGAACCGGGGCGCCCGCATCTCACTGAGCGGTTATGAAAAGCTCACGCATAAAGCGCGTCGCGATCGCCGCCTGACCTTGGCGCTGAGCCGGCGCAGCGATCTGCCGCGGCAATATTTCCTGAAACTTCTCGAGACCGCGTCGGCCTCGGCGCGCACCAAAATGGAGCGCGACAATCCGCAAGCCGCCGACGAAATCCGCGGCACGGTCGACGAGGTCGCGACTGAGATGCAGCACGAGGTGCGCGACGCGTCGCGCCGCCATACCAATGCCGAGCGCGATGCGACGCGCTGCGCCAACGTCAAGCCGTTCACCGAGGCGAATGTGCATGCGCCGGCGCGCAAGCAGGAATTCGCGCGCACGGCGATCGCGCTGTCGAAACTGTGCCGCTTCCCGGTCGATGCGGTCGAACGCGCGCTGCTCGACAAGGGCGAGGACATGATCCTGGTGCTGGCCAAGGCGGCCGGCTGCTCCTGGACCACGGCGCGCGAATTGCTGCTGATGCATGTCGCCGAGCGCAATTTGCAGCCGACCGATCTCGAGCGGTCGTTCGAGCGCTATAAGAAGCTGAGCCGCGACGTCGCGCGCGATGTCGTCAGCTTCCACGGCCAGCGCATCGAGCTCCGCGGCAAGCGCGCGGACGACGACGGCGGCAAGGGCACCCCTTCCGCCTGATCGGCCAGATCCCCTCCGCAATCGCCGGCTTTATTGCTTGACGCCGATGCCTTTGATCAGTGGCGAAAGCCGCGCGACGTCATTGTCGACATAAGTGTCGAAGGCATCGAGCGCGGTATTTTCCGGCCGGATGCCCTGCGCCTTGATTTTCTGCAACAGGTCCGGGTCCTGGCTCGCTTTGGCGATGGCGTCGGCAAGCATCTTGAGCGCCGGTTTCGGCGTCTTCGCCGGCGCCAGAATGCCGTACCAGGTGGCATAAGTGTAATCGACGCCTTGCGAACCCGCCGTCGGTATTTTGAGCGGCTCCGTGAGCGGTTCGTCGGCGCCGATGGCGAGCGCCCGCAGGCTGCCGTTCTGCAGGAAGGACAAGACGAAGGCGAGCGGATCGAACGAGGCCTGAATGGCGCCGCTCAGCATGTCCGAGATGATGTTGGTGCTCACCGTGTAAGGCACATGCACGATGTCGATCTTGGCCTGCGCGGCGAAATAGGCGCCGGCGAGATGGGTCGAGGTGCCGATACCCGCCGAGCCGTAATTGATCGCGCCGGGCTTGGCCTTGGCCATATCGACGAATTCCGTCAGGCTGGTGACGCCGAGCGTGCTCGGCACCACGACGATGGCCGGCGCCACGCCGATCATGGAGACGCCGGCAAAGTCGTGGATCGGATCGAACGGCAGGCTCGAATTGAGAAAGCCCAGAATCGAGTGCCCGGAATTGGCGAACAGCAGCGTGTAGCCGTCCGGCACGGCGTTAGCGACGGTCTCGCCGCCAATCGCACCGCCGGCGCCGGGCTTGTTGAGCACCAGGACCTGCTGGCCGAGAATCTGCGACAGCTTATCGGCGTAAAGCCGCGCCAGGATGTCGATCGTGGTTCCAGGCGTCAGCGGCACGACCAGCGTGATCAGCCGCGACGGAAATTGATCGGCCGCGCGCGCGGAAAATGTCAGCGCGGCGAGCAACAGAGCGGCCGCGATCAGTCTCAGGCACTTCATTTCTTTCCCCCTTTGGATTTTTTTGATTAGACCAGTGCGACGGCGCGGATCGGCGAGGCTTCCGCATTGATCAGTTTCAGCGGCAGGCCGATCAGCGTGAAACGCTCCTTGCCGACGCGGTCGAGATTTTTCAGATATGGCATGGTGATCACGCCGTGCTCCGACAGCGTACGCGAGTTGTGGAACACGCGCGGCGCCTTGGGCTCGTCATTGCCGTGATAGAAATCGTAGCCGACGATGACCGCGCCCTTGTCGATGCACCACATGGTGGCGCCGATGGTGAGATAGGGCGAGTCCTTCATCCACTTTTCCGAGCCGCCGTCATAGCTGTTGTTGAGATCGGTGCGCAGCATCAGCCGGTCGCCCTTCTTGATGCCGCCGCCGACGCGTTTCTGCAGATCGTCGGCGGTGATCGCCTGTGACGGCAGCTTGTCGCGCAGATCGGCGATGATCGCGTCGCCGATGAACAAATCGAGCGGCAATTGATGGATCTGCGTGCCGCCGCGGACATTATGTTCCGGCGCGTCGACATGGCTGCCGGCGTGCAGCCGCATATGGACGCCGCGGACGATTTGGCCGGCGCCGCCCGGCGCGTCGTGCTCCTTGATCACCTCCATTTCGAACTGCATGTCCTTCTTGAATCCGGCCGGCGTGCGCATGGCGAAATTCTTCGGATCGAGTTCGAGGCTGATATCGACGATGGTGGCGTTGGGCGGCAGCATGGGTCCTCACTCTATGACTTGCGTTGTTCCGGGTTCTTTTGGTGACGATCGGCGCGTTGCGCGCGGGCAGCTAACCGAGCCTGGTCCCGGCGCGGATGTCGTGGCGCAGCGCCGTGACGGTGCGCGTCACGTCCGCCTCGTCCTCGACTTCACCGGCCAGGATGACGCGGCTGGTTTCGATGAAATGTTCGACGGTGAACGCGACCGCGGCATCGGCATCGCGGGCGAGCGCGGCATCCATGATGCGCTGATGCTCGGCATCGAAGTCGCGGCCCGATAGTCCGCTGCGAACGGAGAGCCGCCGATAGCGGTCGCTGAGATCGTAGAGCTGGGCGCGGAACGCCATCGTCTGCCGCGAATTGCAGGTGCCGACCAGCGCGTCGTGAAATTCGCGGTTCTCGCGGTACCATTCGTCGCTGAGCCCAGCACCGTCGCTCTTCGGGCAGTTTTTCAGCCGGTGCGCGGCGGCAAGGATCTGCGCTTCCCAGTGGCGGTCGCCGGCGGCGATGGCGGCGCGCAGCGCCGCGCCTTCGATCCAGGCGCGGGTCTTGGTGATGTCGAGCAGGTTCTCGACCGATACCGGCGCGACGCGGAAGCCGCGCTGACCTTCCGCCACCACAAGCTCAAGCGAGCTCAGTTTCGATAGCGCCTCGCGCAATGGCGTGGCGCCGACGCCGTATTCGCTGCGCAGCCGCTCGACGTGCATCTTCTCGCCGGGGCGGAGTTTGACGCCAAGAATGTCGGCGCGCAGCCGTGTGAAAGCCGTTTCGGCAAGGGTGGCCGCGGACTGGGTCGGTTCGGCGAACATGGTGCTATCTCGACAGAGAAGAAAAATCTCGATATTTTTATTCTTTATCGCTAAAGCCTGCGCGCCGTCCAGCGCCTCCGTAAGTCCCTCATCAAAAAGAAGTTTTTCGGACGCGAACGGCCCTGGACACATATTCTTTCTTGTGGAGTGAGGCGCGGGCTTGGTCAGACGCGGCCATCCAGCATCCGAACGCGCCACGGCGGAGTCGCGTCAGCGGGACAACGAGCGAGAAATTGCCTTCACGTCTTTTTGCTCTTGCGTGCTGTCGCTCGCGCGGCCGCCGGCGCCTTCTTCTTCAATTTGCTCTGATTGTAATCGGCCGCCGCGCGGACGAGATTTTTCAGAGCACGCTCATTGATCTTCTCGTCCTCGTGGATATCGATCGCGCGTCTCGTGTTGCCTTCGAGGCTGGAATTGAAGAGGCCTGAAGGATCCTCCAACGCGGCGCCGTTGGCGAAGGTCATCTTGACGACAGTCTTGTACGTCTCGCCGGTGCAGATGATGCCGGCGTGCTCCCATACCGGAACTCCTCGCCACTTCCACTCCTCGACTACTTCGGGGCAGGCCTCTTTGATGAGACTTCGGACCCGCGCGAGCGTCTCGCCGCGCCAATCACCCAGCTCCTTGATTCTCCCGTCTATAAGTTGAGAAGGGGACTTGCTGTTCTGCGATCCGCTCTTCGTCATGACCGCTTCTCCTCGTTCGTCACGACCTTTTCGCCGACGTCTCGGACGTTTTGCCGGTCACGCAATCAATCCTACCCGCTCGAACGTTGTGCGCTACGCCAGCTGGCGGCATAGGGTAGCGCGAACAAGTACAGGCCGCTGAACAATAGCAAGAAGAGCGGCAGCAGTGGCGAGTAGACTACCCAGGAGGGAGGTTTCCCGAGCGCCATAGCGACGAAGTTGGCGATGACGGCCGCTGTAAAGATAATGGACAGCCAGCGGTGGACTTGCCGAATACAGCTGTTGGGGTTCAATGACACCTCCTCTGAAGACAAGCCGGAGCGCAAGGCGGCAGGCATCAATCTGTTCGCGCCAAGACCTGCTCCAGTTTGCCGATGAAATGTTGCCACCCAAATTTTGCGCCTTGATAATTTTGCTTCTGATCCGGCCGGAAGCCGGTCTGCTCCATGCGCAGAAGCGTGCCTGGGCCCTTGGGTGTGAGAGACAGCGTAACGACGCTCTTGATGGCGAGGTCGGCCTCGCCGGAGCTCCACGTATAAGACAGCGTTTTGTTCGGCTCGACGACAAGGACCTCGCAGTCGACGACGCCGTTCCAGCCAGGCTGAGGATCAGCGCGAAGACTGAAACGGTGGCCCACGGCAGGCTTGAAGTCGTTCTTCATCAGCCACTCCTCGATGAGATGTGGTTGCGTGAGCGCGCGCCAGACCTTTTCGGGCGGGAAAGCGATTTCTCGTTCGACAATGACGGAAAGCGTTTCGGTCGCGGGCTCGCTCATTGGTCCATCCTGTTCAACAAATCCTCCAGCCGATCGAAGCGTTCGCGCCAGAACACGCCGTAGTGGTTCATCCAGCTGACCAGCGGCTTCAGCCCCTGCGGCCGCGCGCTGTAATGGGTTTCGCGCCCCTGCCGACGGTCGTGCACGAGGCCGGCCTGTTTAAGCACGCCGAGATGCTTCGACACCGCCGGCTGCGACACGTCCGAGCCTGCGGTGAGCGCATGCACGGTGTGCTCGCCGCCGCGGCTCAAGCGCTCGAACAGCGCGCGGCGCGTCGGATCGGCGAGACTTTTGAAGACGTTGTCGGCCACGCTCTGCATGACTAATTCATAACTATCAGGTTATGAATTAGTCAAGCTGCTTTTGCGCCAAAACCGGCCGCCGTCGGGATTTGTTGTCGGGAAAAGAAAACGGCGCGGCTTTGCAGCCGCGCCGTCCGATCTTGGAACTCGAAGCCGTTACTGGAACAGCTTCATTGCATTCTGCAGCGTCTGCAGCACGCCCCAAGCGAGGGGGATGCCGACGAAGCCCCAAGCAAGGAAGAGCTGGAGCGCCGACGTGCCGGTGTGATTGTCTTCCGCCATGGTCTTTCTCCTTAGGCTTTTGCCGGTTGGCCAGCGGCGGCGCCGACCCGGCCGGCATCGCGCAGCGCGTCTTGGTCCGGGCTCATGTGGAAGCGCTTATTCACCGCCTTGACCAGAAGATTGCAGATGAAGCCGATCACCAGGAGCGCGGCCATGATGTACATGGTGACGTTATAGGCCTGGGCTTTCGGCACGCCGCTGTCGATCTGATACTGGCGGATATAGTTCACCAGCACAGGACCGAATACGCCGGCCGCCGACCACGCCGTGATCAGCCAGCCGTGGATGGCGCCGACGTAGCGCGTGCCGAACATGTCTTTCAGATAGGCCGGGACGGTGGCGAAACCGCCGCCATACATGCTCATGATGATCACGAAGCACAGCACGAACAGCGCGACGCTGCCGATCGAGCCGGTCCATGGCACGGTGCAGTAGAGGATCGTTCCCAGCACGAAGAAACAGTAATAGGTGTTCTTGCGACCGATATAGTCCGACAGGGATGCCCAGAAGAATCGGCCGGCCATGTTGAACAGGCTGAGGAGTCCGACGAAGCCCGCCGCCGCGACAACCGAGACTTTGCCGGGGAACATTTCCTGGCTCATCGCGGAAGCTTGTCCGAGCACGCCGATGCCGGCAGTCACGTTGAGGCAGAGCACCCACCAGATCAGCCAGAACTGCGGCGTCTTGATCGCATCATAAACGTAAACGTCGTTCTTGGTGATGAGCTTCTGCTCGACGACCGGCGGCGTGTAGCCTTCCGGCTTCCAGCCCGGCGCTGGTATCCGCACGATCGCGGCGCCGACCCACATGAAGATCAGATAGATCACGCCGAGACTGATAAAAGTCTCGGCGACGCCGACATGCGTTGGCGTAGAGAAATGAGCCATCAGCCACACTGACAGTGGAGAGGCGATGAACGCCGCGCCGCCGAAGCCCATGATGGCCATGCCGGTCGCCATGCCGGGCCGGTCGGGGAACCATTTGATCAGCGTTGAGACCGGCGAGATGTAGCCGATGCCGAGCCCAAGTCCGCCGAAGAAGCCGTAACCGAGATAGACGATCCAAAGATTGTGAATATAGACACCGATCGCCGAGATGAAGAAGCCGACGGCCCAGCATAGGCCCGCGGCGAACATGGCTTGGCGCGGACCGCCTTCCTCGACCCAGCGGCCGAAGATCGCCGCGGATGTACCCAAAACGAAGATGGCGATCGAGAAGATCCAGCCAAGCTCAGTCAGCTTCCAATCATCCGGCGCCGACTGCGTGATGCCGATCAGCTTGGTCATCGGCAGATTGAACACGCTGAACGCATAAGCCTGGCCGATGCACAGATGAATGCACAGTGCCGCGGGCGGCACCATCCAGCGGCTATAGCCGGGTCCGGCAATCGAATGGCTACGATCGAGAAAGCTCATCGCGTGATTCCTCCTAAAGGTCCCCCAGTCGCCTGTTTCCGCTGTTGTTTTGATCCCGCTTTTGCGGGAGGGCGCGGACCGGCACTTCTTTTTGGCGATAAAATGTTCCTATACCAGCGGCCGAATAGCAAGCTAAACCAAAGTCAGAGACATCTATTCCCGGCGCACAACGACGCACAGAGCGGCTTTCTTTCGCGGTGCAAAATCAAAGGCCGCGGCAATGGCCTGGTTGATTGGGAAATAGAATGGCCTGATCGGATAGTCCGATCAAAAAAGCCTATTGATTATCGTGGGCTGGGCTTTAGCTCTGTTCTAAAGTGTTTTTTTGGTCGCGAAGGTAACGAATGAGCTTGACCGAACTGCCGCCGGTACCCCCCGCTGACAAGACTGGACGCGGCGGGCGGCGCCGTCCGTCGCGCACGCCCAAGGGCCGTCAGGTCGATCCCCAGGCCGTCGCCGACATCGAGGCGCTGTTGACCGACCGGTCGCGCCGCCGCGACCTTCTCATCGAGCATCTGCATCTGATTCAAGACAAATACGGCCACATATCGAGCGCGCATCTGGCCGCGCTCGCGGCCGAGATGAAGATGGCTCAGACCGAAGTCTATGAGGTCGCGACCTTCTACGCCCATTTCGACGTGGTCAAAGAAGGCGAGACCCCGCCGCCGCCGGTGACGGTGCGGGTCTGCAACTCTTTGTCCTGCGCCATGGCCGGCGCCGACCGGCTGCTGAAAGACTTGCCGGAGACGCTCGGGGCGGATGTGCGGGTCGTCCATGCGCCGTGCATGGGGGCCTGCGACCAGGCGCCGGCCTGCGCCATCGGTCATGTGCAAGTCGCAAAGGCGACGCCGGGGGCCGTCGCCAAGCTCGCGCATGTTCATACGCATGCGCAGCCTTCAAGGCCCGGTACTGATTTTGATGCCTATGTCGCGGCCAGCGGCTACCGCCTGCTCAACGAGGCGCTCGACGGCAAGCGCACGCGCGACGAGTTGATCAAGATCGTCAGCGACGCCGGCCTGCGCGGGCTCGGCGGCGCGGGCTTTCCCACGGGGCGCAAATGGTCGCTGGTGCGCGCCGAACCGGCGCCGCGGCTGATGGCGGTGAATGCGGACGAGGGCGAGCCGGGCACGTTCAAGGATCGCTACTATCTCGGGCTCGATCCGCACCGTTTCCTTGAAGGCATGCTGATCGCCGCCTGGGTGGTCGAGGCCGCCGAGATCTATCTTTATATCCGCGACGAATATCCCGAATTGCGGCTGATGCTGGTCGAGGAGATCAAGAAGCTCGAAGACGCGAACCTCGATCGCTTCAGCAAGATCCATCTGCGGCGCGGCGCCGGCGCTTATATCTGCGGCGAAGAATCGGCGATGATCGAATCGATCGAAGGCAAGCGCGGCCTGCCGCGGCATCGCCCGCCTTACGTCGCGCAGGTCGGCTTGTTCGGCCGCCCGACCCTCGAACAGAATGTCGAGACGCTCTATTGGATCCGCGACATCATCGAGAGAGGCGCGGAGTGGGTCACGGCGCAGGGCCGCCATGAGCGCAAAGGCTTCCGCAGTTTCTCGGTGTCCGGCCGCGTCAAGAATCCGGGCGTGAAACTCGCGCCGGCCGGCATCACGGTGCGCGAACTGATCGACGAGTTCTGCGGCGGCATGGCCGACGGCCACAGCTTCAAGGCCTATCTGCCGGGCGGCGCTTCGGGCGGCATCCTGCCGGAATCCATGGCCGACCTGCCGCTCGATTTCGGCACGCTGGAAAAATACGGCTGCTTCGTCGGGTCGCACGCCGTTGTCATCCTCTCCGACAAGGACGATGTGAAAGCGGTGGCGCTCAATCTGATGAAGTTCTTCGAGGATGAGAGCTGCGGCCAATGCACGCCGTGCCGGGTCGGCACCGAGAAGGCGGCCGAACTGATGGCGCACGGGCCGTGGGATCCGGCGCTGCTCGACGAATTGTCGGCCCTGATGCGCGACGCCTCGATCTGCGGGCTCGGCCAGGCCGCGCCAAATCCGCTGGTTTGTGTGCTAAAATACTTTCCGGACGAACTGAAGAAACCGCTGCGACATTGGTAACAAAATCTGGATAACTAAAACCGGGTAACTATCGGGCGCCCCTAACGAGCGATTCATCCATGAACGACGCCAAACCGAATACGTTCACCATCGACGACCGCGAGATCGACATCCGCCCCGGCGAGACGATCTTCCGCGCGGCGCGCCGGCTCGACATCAAGCTGCCGCATCTGTGCTTTTCGCCGCAACCCGGCTACCGGGCCGACGGCAATTGCCGCGTCTGCATGGTCGAGATCGAGGGCGAGCGCGTGCTCGCGGCGAGCTGCCTGCGCACGCCGGCGCCAGGCATGAAGGTGAAAACGCAGACCGATCGCGCCAAGACCGCGCGCAAGATGGTCGCCGAGCTTCTGATCACCGACCAGCCCGCGATCGAGGTCGCACACGATCCGGATTCCGAGCTTTGGAAAACCGTGCGGCGGCTCAAGGCCGAGCCCGGCCGCTTTCCCAAGCGCAAAGCCGCCGAAGTGCCGAAGCCCGACCGCAGTCATGTCGCCATGGCGGTCAATCTCGACGCCTGCATCCAGTGCAATCTCTGCGTCCGCGCCTGCCGCGAAGTGCAGGTCAATGACGTGATCGGCATGGCCGGCCGCGGCCATCTGGAAAAGATCGTGTTCGATTTCGACGATCCGATGGGCGCCTCGACCTGCGTCGCCTGCGGCGAATGCGTGCAGGCCTGCCCGACCGGCGCCTTGATGCCGGCGACCATGGTGGACGAGAACAACGTCTATCGCGGCAAGCCCGACCGCAGCGTCGACAGCGTCTGCCCTTATTGCGGCGTCGGCTGCCAGCTCACCTATGAGATCAAGGACGACAAGATCGTCGCCGTCACCGGCAAGAACGGGCCGGCCAATCAGAACCGGCTCTGCGTCAAGGGCCGCTTCGGCTTCGATTACGTGCACAACCCGGAGCGCCTGCTGAAGCCGATGATCCGCAAGGACGGCGTGCCGAAAGTGCCGCACGAATTCATCGACCCGTCCAATCCGTGGACGCATTTCCGCGAAGCGACCTGGGAGGAGGCGCTCGACCGCGCCGCCTCGGGCCTGAAGAAGATCCGCGACCGTGACGGCGCCAAGGGGCTCGCCGGGTTTGGCTCGGCCAAGGGCTCGAACGAGGAAGCCTATCTGTTCCAGAAACTCGTGCGCACCGGTTTCGGCACCAACAATGTCGATCACTGCACGCGGCTGTGCCATGCCTCGTCGGTGGCGGCGCTGCTTGAAGGGGTCGGCTCGGCCGCGGTGACCGCGACCTTCAACGAGTGCAAGAATTCCGATTTTATCATCGTCATCGGCGCCAATCCGACCGAGAATCATCCGGTCGCCGCCACTTTTTTCAAGCAGGCGGCCAAAAACGGCGCCAAGCTCGTGGTGATGGATCCGCGCGGGCAAGCGCTCAAGCGTCATGCCTGGCGCATGATGCAGTTCAAGAACGGCGCCGACGTCGCGATGCTCAACGCGATGCTCAATGTCATCGTCAGCGAGAAGCTTTACGACCAGCAATATATCCAGACCTATGTCGAAGGTTTCGACGCCTGGAAGGAAGGCATCAAGGATTTCACGCCGGAAGAAATGTCGCCGATCTGCGGCATTCCCCCCGACACGTTGCGCGAGGTCGCGCGCGCCTATGCGCGCGCCGAGAGCGCCATCATTTTCTGGGGCATGGGCGTGTCGCAGCACACCCACGGCACCGACAATGCGCGCTGCCTGATCGCGCTGTCGCTGATCACCGGCCAGATCGGGCGCCCCGGCACGGGGCTGCACCCGTTGCGCGGCCAGAACAACGTGCAGGGCGCTTCCGACGCCGGCCTCATTCCGATGTTCTTTCCCGATTACAAATCGGTGGAGGATCCGGCGATCCGCGGCCAATACGAGAAGGCCTGGGGTGTGAAGCTCGACCCGAAGAAGGGCAAGACCGTGGTCGAGATCATGGACGCGGTGCACCACGACGAGATCAAGGGCATGTATATCGAGGGCGAAAATCCCGCGATGTCCGATCCCGATCTCAATCACGCGCGGCAGGCGCTCGCCCACCTCGAACATCTCGTGGTGCAGGATTTGTTCCTGACCGAGACAGCGGTCTATGCCGACGTGGTGCTGCCGGCCTCGGGCTGGCCGGAGAAGGACGGCACCGTGACCAATACCAATCGCCAGGTGCAAATGGGGCGGCAGGCGCTGCCGCTGCCGGGCGACACGCGGCACGATATCTGGATCATCCAGGAGATCGCCAACCGCATGGGCTGCGGCTGGAACTATAAGAACGTCGGCGACGTCTTCACCGAAATGGCGTCGATGATGCCGGCGCTGGCCAACATCAGCTGGGACCGCGTTGCGCGCGAGGATTCGGTCACCTATCCCGTTGACGGCCCCGATGTGCCGGGCCGCGATGTTGTCTTCGACAATGGCTTCCCGCGTCCGGGCGGCTTCGCCAAGCTGGTGGCGACCAAATTGCAGCCGCCGGACGAAGTGCCGGACGAGGACTATCCGTTCATCCTGACCACTGGACGCGAGCTCGAACATTGGCACACCGGCGCTATGACGCGCCGCGCCACGGTGCTCGATGCGCTCGAGCCGAGCGCGGTCGCGTCGGTGTCACGCGGCACTATCACGAAGCTCGGCATCGCTCCCGGCGATATGATCCGCGTCGAGACCCGGCGCGGCGCGGTCGAACTGCATTCGCGTCAGGACGATGCGATCCCCGATGGCGTCGTGTTCATTCCGTTCGCATTCGTCGAGGCGGCGGCGAACCTTCTCACCAATCCGAAGCTCGATCCGTTCGGCAAGATTCCGGAATTCAAGTTCTGCGCGGCCAAGGTGGCGAAGGCCGAGCCGCGCATGGAAGCGGCGGAATAATCAGAGCGCCGCTTGATGCGCGGCCGCCGGTGGCGTCTGCAGCTGTGCCGCCGGGCTTGATCCATTCCCGATTGCGAAGGCCAGCTCGATATTGTCGGGCTTCTGCTTGAATTCGGTCGTGACCGCCTGGCGAACGGTCTCGGCCAATTCCCCGAGCGGCTTTCCGTCATACAATTTGGGGAACAAGACCGTCACCAGCGCCAGCCGCCCGTTGCTCCAATTGAAGCCGACCTGCGGCTTGATGCCGGTCGCCTTCGCCAGATCGTCCTCAACCGCCGCCTTGTACTTGAAGCCGTCGGTCAGCGTGCTGACCACGTCGCAGCCGGAAAGGCTGATCGCGAGAAAAACCAGTGCCGCAATTCTAGACATGTAAGCCTCCCGGAGCGCCAAGCGCGCGATCATATCTGGCGACGTGCGGCGGTTTTATTTCTCATCCTTGAAATACACCTCGACCGGACCGCTCAGTTTGATCGTGAGCGGATTGCCGTAGCGGTCCTTGGTCTTGCCGGCTTCGACCTTGATCCAGCCTTCGCTGACGCAATATTCGGCGACATTGGTCTTTTCGACGCCCTTGAAGCGCACGCCGACGTCACGCTCCAATACCTCGGCGTTGTAATAGGGGCTCTTCGGATCATTCGAGAGCCGGTCGGGCAGGGCAGTAGTTCCCTTCGGTTCCGTCATCTTTTCCCATCTTCTTTGGCAATCTGCGCGGTGTGGTTCCAATACATATGAAACCCTTATTTCATTCGTAACACGAGCTTAAGCATTGCGGCGAGTTTAGGCGGCAAAGCGCTCTCATTTCGGCGCGCGGTAACATCCTTATTGCGAGCTTGGGCGTTTAATCCCTTGGTGTTGAATATTGCGTTGGAGTTGCCGCGGCCTAACCGCGCGTTGTTTTAAAGCGCGATTCTGATGACGATCCTATCGCGAATTGTCGGCAAATTTCGTCCATCGCTGCCGTCTTTGCTTGCGGCCGCAACCGGCGTCGCCGTATCGCTGGCCGCCGCAGGTCTGACCGCGAGCTGGGAGAACCGGCACGCCGAGGCGCAATTTCGCGTCGTCGCCGAAAATCATTTCACGATCGTGCAGAGCGGCCTCAACGAATATGTGAACCGGCTGCGCGCGGTGCGCGCACTGTTCGACAGTTCCGAGGGGCAGGTGTCGCGCAACGCGTTCGATGCTTTCACGCGGCCGCTGTTGCGCGAGAACGTCGCGATCGCAACTCTGTCCTGGGTGCCGCGCGTGCTCGCGCCCGACCGCGCCGCGAATGAGCGCGAGGCGGCGCAACAAGGGATTCCCGATTATCACATCAAGGCCATGGGCGACGGCGGCAAGATGTCGGTGTCGCCGGAGCGCGACGAATATTATCCGGTCTTCTATGTGACGCTGCCGAAAACCTCGCCGCTTTACGGTCTCGATCTGCGCTCGGAACCCGAGACGCTTGCCGAGCTTGAACAGGCCCGCGATCACGATCGCCTCGGCTTTTCGCCGATCCGCACGCTGGTCTCGAGCGGCGGCACCAAGTCCGGATTTCTGTTCTCGCTGCCGATCTACCGGCACGACGCGCCGCACGACACGATCGAGGATCGCCGGCAAAACCTCATCGGCTTCGTCCACGGCTCGCTGCTCACGAGCAAGATGATCGACACCATCGTCAATGCCAACGCGCCGGAAGGCGTCGATTCTTTCTTCTTCGCGCCGGGCGCCGGCGCCGATGCGCCACCGGTCTATATCCACGGCTCGCGGCTGCGCAGCGAACCGGCGTCGCCGGAGAGCCAGGCCGCGCTCGCCAAGGACCAGCATCTGTCAGGCGACCTCCTCGCCGACGGGCAGCGCTGGCTGACGATGGTCATGGCGCCGATGCCGGACGGGCCGCTCCTGGCGGCGCATGACCGGGCCTGGCTTGTTCTGATCGCCGGCCTGATCCTTACCGGCGTGGTGGTCGCCTATATCCAGTCGGCGCGGCGGCATGCGCTGCGCATGACGCGGGTCAATCAGAAATTCTCCGACCTGGCGCAGACCGATACGTTGACTTCGCTGCCCAATCGCCGCGCCTTCATGAAGCGCATCCACCAGGCCTTCGCCGCCGCCCATCGCAGCGGCAAGCCTTTTGCCGTGCTCTATTTCGATCTCGATCATTTCAAGGACGTCAACGATACGCTCGGCCATGCCGTCGGCGATACGCTGTTGCGGCAGGTGGCGGAGCGCGTGCGCAGCGTAACCCGTGAGAACGATGTCATCGCCCGTTTCGGCGGCGATGAATTCGCCATCCTGCAAAGCGATGTCGATGAGCTCGACGCCGCCGGCACGCTTGCCGCCAAGATCGGCCGGGTCGTCGCCGAGCCCTATAATATCGAAGGCAATATCGTGCATATCTCGGCGAGTATCGGCATTGCCCGCTACACGCCGGATGTCGCCGGTCCCGACGCCATGATGATCCAGGCCGATCTCGCGCTCTACCGCGCCAAGGAGGACGGCCGCAACTGCTACCGCTTCCACAATGCCGGCCTCGACTCGCAAGTCCAGGAGCGCGTGCTGATCGCCGACGAATTGCGCGGCGCCCATATCCGCAACGAGCTCGAACTGCACTATCAGCCGCAGATCGAATTGCGCACCGGCCGGATCATCGGGCTCGAGGCGCTGCTGCGCTGGAACCATCCCAAGCGCGGCCAGATCCCGCCCTTGGTCTTCATTCCGATCGCCGAGCGCACCGGACAGATTCAGTTTCTCGGGCAATGGGTGCTCGATGCCGCTTGTGCGCAATTGCGCACCTGGCTCGACGAGGGAGTGGCGCCCGAGCTTCTCGGCGTGAATTTCTCGGCGATCCACTTCAAAGCCTCGACCGACCTCGACGGCGAAGTGGCCGCGTGCCTCGACAAATGGGGCATTGCGCCGCATCTGATCGAGATCGAGCTCACCGAAACCGTGCTGATGGATATCACCCAGCAGCACAACGCGCGCTTCGAGCGGCTGCGGCAGCTTGGCGTCCGTATCGCCATCGACGATTTCGGCACCGGCTATTCGTCGCTGAGCTATCTCGCCAACTATCCGATCAACCGGGTCAAGATCGCGCAGGAACTGGTGGCGGGCGTCGATATCGATTCACGCAGCGCCGCAGTGGTGCGTGCCGCGATCGGGCTCGCGCATGAGCTCAATATCGAGATCGTCGCCGAAGGTGTGGAGACCGAAGGGCAGGAGAAGTTCCTGTTGTCCGCGGGCTGCGCCTACGGCCAGGGCTATCGCTTCAGCCGTCCGGTCAGTGCGGCGCAAGCGACCGCACTGCTGCGGCTTGGCACGATCCAGCCCAAACGGAAATCGTTGCGGCTCGTCGAAAGCAGCGCGGCTTAGGCGCTTTATCGGCCGGCCGGTCCCCGGGCGCCTCGCACATCAGCTAAAATCGGGCTTTTTCCTCTACGCAAGGGGAGGGCTTTTCGCCGGCCTCGGCGGCGGCTAAGACTTAATTCCATGACACTTGCTGCCGCCGCCACGCCGCATTTTTCCGCCGCCGCCACGCCGCGTCATGATTGGACGCGTGAAGAGGTGCGGGCGCTGTTTGATCTGCCGTTTCCCGACCTGATGTTCCGCGCGCAAAGCGTGCACCGGCAGCATTTCGATCCGACCGAAGTGCAGATTTCGACGCTGCTCTCGATCAAGACCGGCGGCTGTCCGGAGGACTGCGCCTATTGCCCGCAAAGCGCGCGCTACGACACCGGCGTCGAAGCCGACAAGCTGATGGCGCTCGATGCCGTGCTGGCCGAAGCACGCGCGGCAAAGAACGGCGGCGCCAGCCGCTTTTGCATGGGCGCGGCCTGGCGCTCGCCCAAGGACCGCGATCTCGACTCCGTCTGCGCCATGGTCGAAGGCGTCAAGGCGCTCGGGCTCGAGACCTGCGCCACGCTCGGCATGCTCACCGGTCCGCAGGCACAGCGGCTCAAGACCGCCGGCCTCGACTATTACAATCACAATCTCGATACGTCGCCGGAATTCTACGACCACATTATCACCACGCGGACCTATCAGGATCGGCTCGAGACGCTCGATCATGTGCGGGATGCCGGTATTCATGTCTGTTGCGGCGGCATTGTCGGCATGGGCGAGACGCGCGAGGACCGCGTCGGCATGATCGCGACTTTGGCGAGGCTGCCGGTGCATCCGGAATCGGTGCCGATCAACATGCTGGTCAAGGTCGCGGGCACGCCGCTTGCCGATCAGGGTTCGCCGCATTCGCCCGCGCTCGATCCGATCGAGTTCGTGCGCACCATTGCGGTCGCGCGCATCGCCATGCCGTGTTCGGTGGTGCGGCTCTCGGCCGGCCGCGAGGATATGAGCGAGGAGACGCAGGCTTTGTGCTTTCTCGCCGGCGCCAATTCGATTTTTTACGGCCCGAAGCTTCTGACGACGCCGAATCCGGGGCCCGACCGCGATCGTGAACTGATGGAGCGGCTGGGCTTGAGTCCGATGGAATAATAGCCCGCAAGAGCGGATCGATATGCCGGTGAGCGACGACATCAGGACATCGCTTCGCTCCGATCTTACTCACACCTAAGGCGACCTATGAAAATGCAACGGCGCTTGAACAAAAGGCTCCTGGAAAATCCGAAACGGCGCGCGCTGCTCGCCTGTCTCTGCGCCGTCGCCGTGGCGCTCGGTGTGCTCACGGCGGCGGCTTTCGCGGCTGGCCCAAACGACATCCTCAGCCGGGACGCCGTGCTGCGCGATCCGGAAATCCCCCCGCTCGGCAATCCGAACGGCGATCTCACCGTCGTCGAATTCTTCGACTATCAGTGCCCCTATTGCAAAAAGCTCGCGCCGGAGATCGCGCAGCTCCTCAAGGAGGACGGCAATATCCGGCTGGTGCTGAAAGACTGGCCGATCTTCGGCGCGGTTTCGACCTCCGCCGCTCAATTGGCGCTGGCGACGAAATATCAGGATAAATATGCGCAGGCCCACGACGCGCTGATCGGGGCGACGGAGAAATTGACGGATGCGAATATTCCAGACCTCCTGACCAAAGCCGGCGTCGATGTCGACAAGGCCAAGCAGGATCTGCAGGCGCATCAACAGACTATCGAAGATCTATTGACCCGCAACAACGACCAGGCCGAGGCCTTCGGCTTCCAAGGCACGCCGGGTTTCATCGTCGGCACCTTCCGGGTGCCGGGCGTCGTCGAGATGAAAGTGTTCAAGCAGATCGTCGCTGACGCCCGCGCGGCGGCGAAGAAGCGCAAAAGCTAAATCGCATTTCCTCTAAAACACGGCGGCCGGGCGGATGAAACCGCGCGGCCGCCGTCTCACGTCGCCGTGTGTGGATGTCGAGGCTTACGGCGTCTGGCCGTGCTCGGTCATGCAGGTGCCGTAGACGGCGAACTGCGTGGTCTCCCAGGTGCTGAAGCTATACGGCTGCGCCTTCATGTTGCAGTCGTGCATTGTCTGCGCGCGGCCTTCATTCATCGGCATGGCGCCCAACACCGGGTCATGCCCGTCGAGCGATTCGCCGGCATACATGTGCAGGCCCGCGAGCGACTGTCCGGCACGATGAGACTGTGCCGCACGATGATAATGGTGATGATGCGTGGCGGCGGCCGCCGGTACGCTGCTGGCCAGCGTCAGCGTAGCGAAAGCAAGTGCAGCAGGAAGGTATTTGACCGCAACTCCGTCCCGGCGCGGCGTCAACAACGTGTTGTGCGATGTCATTTCCATTCTCTCTTGTCAGGGGTCGCCCCTCGGGCGCTTGCATACAAGAGTTGCCGCGTCGCACAGTGACGGTGCCGTGAACGTTACGGCGATGTAATTCTAGTTATTTCAATGCGTTGATGGGGATTATACGAACAGATTTACGAACAAATATTGTGGGGTAATAACGCCGAAATAAATCACTCGCAGCAGGCTCCGCGCCGATAAAATGACCGAGGCGCAGTTGCAACAGGCGCTCAAATCCGCGCCGGACACAACCGTCATCGAATATCAGGGACAAAATAAGACCAAGGCCCAGTTGCGTAGCGCGTGGCAGGCGACGTTCAAATCGGTCGATCCGACGAAGGCGAAACAGCTCGCCGCTAAGCGCCAAGCCGAATTCCAGGCCGCCGCCAAAGCGCTTCAAGATCAGCAGGATCAGGCCGTCGCCAAGCAAAACGCCGAGGTCACCAAGGAATTCCAAGACCTCACGTCGCGTTAATCTCCGCGAGGTGTTTAATCTTCCGGTCCGTCACGCTCCCGCCGCCCCGCCATCAGCGCGCGGATCGTGCGCGGCTTCGCAGGTGCCGTCTTTGTGCAGCAGCGCCGCGCCGGCATGGCCCATGACGTCGGAATAGGCGTCGGGCAACACTTCGACATCGTGGCCGGCGTCAAGAAGCCGGTCGATCAGATTGCCGTCGAAGCGGGGCTCCAGCCGCAGCGCCGTTTTCAGTGCGCCCCAGGTGCGGCCGAGCACCCAGCGCGGCCGGTCGATGGCCTCAGACAGCGGCTCGCGGAATTGCACATGGCGCGTGAACACGGCGCCTTGCGTCTGCGGCTGGCCGTCGCCGCCCATCGTGCCATAGGCCATGATGCGGCCGTCTTTGAGCACCGCGAGCGCCGGATTGAGCGTGTGGAACGGCAGCCGTCCGGGCGCGAGCGCGTTCAGCGCGCCGGCTCCGAGCGAAAAGCTCGCGCCGCGGTTCTGCATCAAAACGCCGGTGGCCGGCAACACGCAGCCGGAGCCGAATTCCCAATAGAGCGATTGGATATAGGAGACGACGAGGCCCGACTTGTCAGCGGCGCCCATCCAGATCGTGTCGCCGCCGCCCGCGCTCACCGGCCAGGGCGAGGCCTTGCGGCGGTCGATCTTCATCGCCTCGCCGGCGATGAAGCGGTCCTCGATCGCGCGCGTGAGCGCGTAGGGCAGATAGCGCGGATCGGTGACCACGCGGTCACGCAATCTCATGCCGCGCTTGGTCACTTCGACGAGACCGTGGATATGATCGAAACCCTCGGCTTCGGTGACGCCAAGCCGCTCGAACAGAGCAAGGATCATCAGCGACACGACGCCCTGCGTCGGCGCGTCGGTGTTATAGACGGTGCCCGACGGCAATTCGATGCGCAGCGGCTCGGCGAGATCAGCGTGATAGCGCTCGAGGTCTTGTCGCGTGATCGGGCTGCCGATGCTTTCAAGATCAGCGGCAATCTCGCGCCCGACATCGCCGCGGTAGAAGTCATCGAGCCCGGCATGCGTGAGCTGTTCGAGCGTCGCGGCCAGGGCCTGCTGCTTCAGGGTGGTGCCGACCTCCGGAATCTTGCCGTCGGCCAGAAACGCGCCGGCGAACCCCGGCACGTCTTTCAGTCCGTCAAAATTCTCCTGCGTCAGCCGCGTCTGGCTCCTCGTGACGGTGTAACCGTCAAGCGCCTGTGTGATCGCGGGCGCGAACAGCGTGCCGAGCGGCAATTTTCCACCGAAGGCTTTCGCGGCGTCGAGCGCCAGCGCCCAGCCGCCGATCGCGCCCGGCACGGTGAGCGCGGCGAGCGGCCCGCGCGGCGGAATGGTCTCGTAGTCGCGATAAAGCTCAGACCGCGCCAGTGAGCCGGATGGCCCCGCCGCCATGATGGCGACGACGCGGCCGGACCGTTCGCGGATCAGCCAGAAGCCGTCGCCGCCGATATGGTTCATGTGCGGATAGACGGCGGCGATGCTCGCGGCCATGGCCACCATGGCCTCGATCGCATTGCCGCCTTCGGCCAGCATCTGGCGGCCGGCCTCGACGGCGAGAGCATGCGGCGCGCAAACCGCGCCCCGGCGGTGGCCGGCTGTGTGCAGATCCATCGAATGGCTCAATGTGTCGCGACGGGTTCAGCAAAACCGCGCTTGCGTAGCAGAGCGTCCGCGCTCGGCAGCCGGCCGCGAAACGCCTTGTAGGCATCGGCCGGATCCTGCGAGCCGCCGGCCGCGTAGATCGTATCGTGCAGCAGCTTCGCCGTTGCCGC
The DNA here is from genome assembly GCA_963746715.1 of uncultured Alphaproteobacteria bacterium. Taxonomy (GTDB): domain Bacteria; phylum Pseudomonadota; class Alphaproteobacteria; order Rhizobiales; family Xanthobacteraceae; genus BOG-931. Next base: position 337,296 of record CAVVCW010000032.1, read on the forward strand.
ATCGAATATGTCGCCGGTCTCCTCGAAGGCGGCGAAAGCATCGGCGTCGAGCACTTCCGACCACATATAGCTGTAATAGGCCGAGGCATAGCCGCCGCCGGAGAAGATATGCGCGAAATGTGGCGAGCGGTGGCGCATGACGATTTCCCGCGGCATGGCGATGTGCTCAAGCGCGTCCGCCTCGAACGTATCGACATCGGCCGCGGCTTTGACGTCGCCATCCGAAACCAGCGAATGGAAATCGAGATCGACCATGGCCGAGGCGATATATTCGACCGTGCCGAAACCTTTGTTGAAATTGCGGGCGGCAATGAGGCGCTGCAGCAGTGCCTCGGGCACCGCCTCGCCGGTCTGATAATGGCGGGCGAAGCGGCGCAGCACGTCCGGCTGTTCCAGCCAGTGTTCGTAAAGCTGCGACGGCAGTTCGACGAAATCGGTGGCGACACTGGTGCCGGAAATGCTCGGATAGGTCACCGACGACAGGAGGCCGTGCAGCGCGTGGCCGAATTCGTGGAACAGCGTGCGGGCGTCCTCGAAGCTGAGCAAGGTCGGCTCGCCGCGCGGCGCTTTGGTGAAATTGCAGACATTGACGATCAGCGGGCGGATGTCGCCGGAAAGCTTTTCCTGATCGCGGATCGAGGTCATCCAGGCGCCGCTGCGTTTCGAGGCGCGAGCGAAATAATCGCCGAAGAACAGCCCGACCTGTTTGCCGGCGCTGTCTTTGACGTCCCAGACCCGCACATCGGGATGCCAGGCTGGCACATCGGGACGCGGCGTGAAGCTTAAGCCGAACAGGCGCTGCGCCGTGTAGAAGGTCGCTTCGATCAGGCTGTCCAGACTGAGATAAGGCTTGATCACCCCTTCGTCGAAGTCGCACAGCTTGTGGCGGAGCTTTTCCGCGTAATAGCGCCAGTCCCAGGCCTCGAGCCTGAAGTTGCCGCCGTCTTCGGCGATCAACTGCTGCATGGCGTCGCGATCGGCGAGCGCGCGGGCGCGCGCCGGCGCCCATACGGTTTCCAGAAGATTGCGCGCCGCGGCCGGCGTCTTCGCCATGGCGTCGTCGAGCCGATAATGGGCGAAGTCCTCATAGCCGAGAAGTTTCGCCCGCTCGGCGCGCAGCCGCACCATTTCCGCGATATTGGCCTTGTTGTCGGTTGCGCCGCCGTTATCGCCGCGCATGACGAAGCCGCGAAAGATCTTTTCGCGCAGATCGCGGCGGCCGGAGAACTGCAGGAACGGCTCGACGCTCGACCGCGACAAGGTCAGCACATAGCCGTCAAGCCCGCGCTCGCGCGCCTCCGCCTTCATCGCCTCGCGCATGAAGTCAGGCAGGCCGGTGAGCTCGGACTCGGTCAGCCGCAGCGTGAACGATTGTTCGTCGGCAAGCACGTTCTGGCTGAACGACGTGCCAATCGCGGCGAGCCGCTCGATAATCTCGGCGAGCCGTTTCTTGGCCGGCGCGTCGAGCGCGGCGCCGGCGCGGCGGAAACCGGTGTGATAGCGCTCGATGACGCGCTTCTGCTCGGCGGTCAGATCGAGCTTCTCCGCGTCCTGCACCAGCGTGTTGATCCGTTTGAACAGGACGGCATTGGTATTGATGGCGTTCCAGTGCCGGGCGAGCTGCGGCGCGACCTCGCGCTCGATCTCGAGCAGGGCCTCGTTGGTGTGGGCCCCGGCGAGAAGGTGAAACACATTGCCGACGCGGTCGAGCGCGCGGCCGCTTCGTTCCATCGCCGCAATCGTATTGTCGAAGGTCGGCGGCTCGGGATTGCCGGCGATGGCCGCGACCTCGGCCGTATGTTCGGCGAGCGCCCGGGCATAGGCCGGGCGGAACTGTTCTGGGCCTATCGCGTCGAAGGGCGGGACGCCGTCCGGCGTCGCCCAGGCCTCGAAGAACACATTACCATCGGTGGCGGCGGGGGTCTTTACGGTCTCGATCTTGTTCATCGGGGGGTCATACCAAATGCCGGTGCCGCCGTGATATATATGTGATGTGGACAATGCCGCCGGAAGGAGAGCCGCCAAATGCCCCGTCACCCCCATTATCTGCCTCACGGTGTCATTCCGGCCGTATTGCTGCCGTTCTTCGACGACCTTTCGATTGACGAGAAGAGCTTTCGCTCGCATTTGCGCGATGTCGCCGCGGTCGATGGGCTTTCCGCCATAACTATTAACGCGCATTCGACCGAGGTCGCTTCGTGCAGCTTCGACGAGCAGCGCCGCGTCCTCGATATCGCCCAGGACGAGATCGGCGGCCGGCTGCCCATCGTCAACGGCGTGTGGGCCGACGGCAGTCTCGAAGCCGCGCGCATCGCCGCGATGGCGGAGGCGGGCGGCGCGTCTGCCCTGCTCGTGTTCCCGCCGGCGCCGTTCACGCTCGGCCAGTCGCCGGCCATGGCGATCGAGCATTTCAAACGCATTGCCGCGGCGTCGAACCTGCCGATCATCGTCTTCCAATATCCGCTCCAGACCGGGCAGGGCTATCCGCGCGACACGCTTCTCAAGATGGTCGAGGACGTGCCGACCATCCGCGCCATCAAGGATTGGGCCGGCAATGTGCCGCAGCATGAGATGCATATCCGCGAGCTGCAGGGCCTCAAGCGGCCGGTCAATGTGCTGACCACGCACAGCGCCTGGCTGTTCTCGTCGCTGGTGCTCGGCTGCAACGGGCTCCTCTCCGGCTCCGGCAGCGTCATCGCCGACCTGCAATCGGCTTTGTTCAAGGCCGTGAAGGCCGACGATCTCGCCGCGGCGCGGCAGCTCAACGACCGCATCTATCCGCTCGCCAAGGTGTTTTATGCCGAGCCCTGGGCCGACATGCACAACCGCATGAAGGAGGCGCTGGTGCTGCTGGGCAAGCTGCCGCGCGCCGTGGTGCGGCCGCCGCTGGTCAAGATCGGCCGCGCCGAGATCGACTGCATCCGGGCGGCGCTCATCGAGGCCGGGCTCCTTGACGCCAAAGCCGCCCGCGACGCCGCCTAAGGCGCCGGCCTTGATCTTGCCTTCACTTTCGCTGTAAGTGCGGCCGTCATGAGCAACCAAAACCCCATCCAGCGCACCAAGCGCATCGTCTGGCTCAACGTCGTGACGGTGATCAGTGCCGCCATTCTGATCAGCGCCGAGGTGTTCGGCGCGGCCTTCGCCGGCAGCTGGGCGATCGCCAACCTGTTCGCGCTCGGCACGCTCGGCGCCCGCGTGCTCGACGGCTTGTTCATGCTCATCGGCGTCGTGGTGATGGTGCAGTTCGTGCGCGCGGCGCATCACGTCGAGCCCTTCACCGCCGAGTGACGCGCGCGGCCGCGCGTTTTTACGTTTCGTTAAAACTAAATTTCTTGCACGCGTGGGCCAAATCGCTTATTGCGGTTCTGCCCAATTTCGCACGTGCCTGTGGCCGTGTGTCGGTCGGTGGGCATCCGGACAAGAGGCCGGACAGCCGCCTAAGGAAGAGCGCAACAAGTTTGCGCCGACTTCCTTGCTCCAGCGACCGGCAGCCGGAGGCGAACCGGCAATGCCCGCTCTCCACGGGCGACGCGGCTTAAAGCAACGACGGAAGGGCTTTTTTGGTTTGCTACCGGCGCCAATGCCGGGGACACCGAAAGGGCTTGTCCATCTTTGCCAGCAGTGCGGAACGGGATTTCCCTCATCCGGACCAAGGCAGCTATCGCAGTGACGTCAGCGCATCCGCGATAGTGCGGAACGGCGCGCGTCGCAGGAGGTTCACCTCGGTGGCTACGCCACCGGCCGGATAGGGAGCTTTGTGGAGATGACCACACGCATCCGCGAATTTCTTAAATCGCGCACCGACAACGGACCTTGCCTCGTCGTCGATCTCGACATCGTCCGTGAGAACTATTTGAACTTCGCCAAGGCGCTGCCGGACACCAAAGTGTTCTATGCGGTGAAGGCCAATCCGGCGCCGGAAATCCTCAAGCTGCTCGTCGGCTTGGGCTGCTGCTTCGACGTCGCCTCGCTCGCCGAGACGAACGATGTGCTCGCCGCCGGCGCTACCCCGGACCGTATCTCCTACGGCAACACCATCAAGAAAGAGACCGAGATCGCCACCGCCTTTGCGCTCGGCGTGACGCTGTTCGCCGTGGATTGCGAAGCCGAGGTGGAGAAGGTGGCGCGCGCTGCGCCCGGCAGCCGGGTCATCTGCCGCATCCATTGCGACGGTTCCGGCGCCGAATGGCCGCTATCGCGCAAATTCGGCTGCGAACCGGCCTATGCCGCCGACATCCTCGAGTTCGCCCACAAGAGCGGGCTGGTGCCTTACGGCATTTCCTTCCACGTCGGTTCGCAGCAGCACAATGTCGAAGCCTGGGACCGGGCGCTGGCGTCTGCGGCTGCCGTGTTCCGCACCTGCGCCGAGCGCGGCATCGGGCTGTCGATCGTCAATCTCGGCGGCGGCTTCCCGGCGAAATACATCCGCAAGACGCCGAAGCTCGAATCCTACGGCAAGGCGATCTTCAAGGCGCTCCGCAAGCATTTCGGCAACAACCTGCCCAACACCATTGTCGAGCCGGGCCGCGGCCTGGTCGGCAATGCTGGCGTGATCGAGGCGGAAGTGGTGCTGATCGCCAAGCGCAGCCCCGAGGACGAGGTGCGCTGGGTCTATCTCGATATCGGCAAGTTCCACGGCCTCGCCGAGACCATCGGCGAGTCGATCCGCTATCCGATCCGCACCACCCACGATCGCGACGAGACGGCGCCCTGCATCATCGCCGGCCCGACCTGCAATTCGGTGGACGTGCTCTACGAGAAGACGCCCTATCCGCTGCCGGTGTCGCTCGCCATCGGCGACAAGGTGCTGATCGAGGCTGCGGGGGCTTACACCGCGACCTACTCGTCGGTCGGCTTCAACGGCTTCCCGCCGCTGCGGCAATATGTGATCTGACGGCGACTACGTCAGATCGAGGATACCGGCTTCGCCGCTTTCGGTGCCGAAGGCGAGGAAGATGCCGTCCGCGCTCCAGGCGAGCGCGGTGACCGGCGTTTCGCCCGGCCGCTTGGCCAGGATCTCGGCGCCGTCCTCCATCCGCATCAGAAGCACCATGCCGTCGTCATAGCCGGCGGCGATGATGTCCTGCTTGGGATGGCAGGCGACGACGCCGACACGATGCTCGGATGGCGCCAACAGCCGCGGCTGCTTGCCCATCGGGCCGTCTTTGGTGTGGAACGGCCAGAGAATGACTTGCGTCGAGCCCGAAGTGGCGAGGAAGCGTCCGCCGACGGTCCAGGCGAGCGAGGTCACGCGCGACGAATAGCCGGACATGCGCATATGCTGGCTGTCGGCGAGCCGCCAGCCGTGCAACATCGGCTCCTGCATCGAGGTGACCAGGAAGCGGCCGTCCGGGCTCACGGTGACGCCGAGATGCGAGCCTTTCCATTCGAGCTTTTCCGGCGTGGCTTGCGCCGCATTGGGGAACCACAGCGTCGCGCCGTTGTAATGCGCGATCGCCAGGCGAAAGCCCTTGGGCAGGAACGCGAGGCCGCCGACCGTCGACGGCGCCTCGAACTGCCGAAGTTCTTTGCTCTTCTCCTTGGCTTGCACGAAAGCGATTTTGCCGGCGGACCAGGCGACGGCGCCGTCGGGCGCGAGCGCGATCTGATCGATCCAACGGCGCTTGGCGTCCGTAGCCAGCGTTTGGCTTTCGCCTTTGGCATTGGTGGCGACGATCTTACCGTCGTCGCCGCCTGAGACCACGCGCTTGCCATCGGATGTGGTCGCGAGGATCGCGCCGCCATGCGCGCCGATCCGCTGCGGCTCGCCATCCGGCGCCGCCAGCACGACCGCTTCTTCCGAGAGAACAAAAGCCGCGGTGCGGCCGAGAAAATACGCGGCAATGACCGATCCCTCCGCCGCGACCTCGTGGGTGCGGTCGATGACGGAGGGGCTGTCGTCGCTGCGGGTGTCAGTCATGGCGTATCAGGGAAGCGGCTATGCCAAGCAGCTCTCGAAACCTTCGGTGATTTTCTTGCCGGGCAGGTTGCGGCCGATGAAGACGGCGCGGCTTTGCCGCTTTTCGCCATCCTGCCACGGCCGCTGGTGATCGCCGTCAAGAATCATGTGCACGCCCTGGAACACGAAACGCCGGTCGTCGTCCTTGAACGACAGAATGCCCTTGCAGCGCAAAATGTTCGGGCCCTCCGTCTGCACCAGTTCCTGCACCCAGGGAAAGAACTTGTCCGGGTTCAGCGGCTTGTCGGTATTGAGCGAGATCGATTGCATGTCCTCGTCGTGATAGTGCTTCAACCCGCCGTGCTTATGCTTGTGATCATGATCGTGATGATGGTCGTGATCGTGATGATGCCCGTGCTCATGATCATGGTGATCATCATGATCGTCGCGTTCCAAGAATTCCGGCTCGATATCGAGAATACGGTCGAGGTCGAAAGCGTTGCGATCCAGCACTTCGTTCAGCGGGATTTGCGCGCGCTGCGTCTTATGCACCCGCGCATACGGGTTGATGCCGCGGATGCGGGCTTCGACGTCGGCCAATTCGTCGCGCGAGACCAGGTCAGTCTTGTTGAGCAGGATCACGTCGGCGAAGGCGATCTGGTTCTTGGCTTCCGGCGCGTCTTTGAGCCGGTCCTTGAGCCATTTGGCGTCGGCGACCGTGACCACGGCGTCGAGCCTGGTCTTCTTGCCGACATTCTCGTCGATGAAAAAGGTCTGCGCCACCGGCGCCGGATCGGCGAGCCCCGTGGTCTCGACGATGATGGCGTCGAACTTGCCCTTGCGGCGCATCAGCCCGTCGAGAATGCGCACCAGGTCGCCGCGCACGGTGCAGCAGATGCAACCGTTATTCATCTCGAACACTTCTTCGTCGGCGCCCACGACCAAGTCGTTGTCGATGCCGATCTCGCCGAATTCGTTGACGATCACGGCGTATTTCTTGCCGTGCGGTTCGGACAGGATGCGATTGAGCAGCGTGGTCTTGCCGGCGCCGAGATAGCCGGTCAGCACGGTGACGGGGATTTTATCGCTATGGGAAGCGTCGGATTTGGCGTCGGGCGTTTTGGCGTTCGGCATGGGGAAACTCACTCCGGATAGGCCGCAGATATATTGAGTACGGGGGCAAAACAAAACCCCTCGCAAATGGTACCCGCCGATTAGGCCTCCAGATGCCGGCCCGGGAAGGCGCGCCAGATGAGCCCGCCGACCGGCCCGAACACCACTGAGCCGATATAGAGGAGGCCGGCAACGAGCGTCACCGCCGGGCCGGAGGGTATTCCGGCATGAAAGGCAAACAGCAGCCCGGCACAGCCCGAGATCAGCGCGCTGATCACGGCAAGTGCGATCATCTTTGAAAGGTCGCGGGTCCAGAACCGCGCGATGCCGGCGGGGATGATGATGATACCGACGCCGAGCAGCGTGCCGAGCGCGTGAAAGCCGCTGACCAGGTTGAGCACCAGCAGCGCCAGAAAGATCAGATGCGCGACGCTGTCGGCGCGGCTGATGGAGCGCAGAAAGCCCGGATCGACCGAGCCGAGCACCAGCGGACGGTAGATCAGCGCCAGCGCCAAAAGACTGACGGTCGAACTGACGGCGATAACAAGAAGCTTGTCGCTGCTCATCCTGGCCGAAGTCTCGCCGAACAGGAAGGTCATGAGCTGTTCGATGTCCATGCCTTTGAGCGTGACGATGACGACGCCCAGCGCCAGCGACAATAGGAGAAACACCGCGAGCGAGGCATCTTCCTGCATCGCCGTGGCGCGGCTGATGGCGCCGGCGGCGAGCGCGATGACCAGGCCGGCAACAAGCCCGCCGAGCGTCATGCCATAGACGTTCAACCCGGCGGCGAGAAAGCCGATCGCCACGCCAGGTAAGATAGCGTGCGACATCGCGTCGCCGATCAGGCTCATGCGCCGCAGCATCAAGAACACGCCAATCGGACCGGCGCTCAGCGCCAGCGCCAGAATGGCGGCGAGCGCCCGGCGCATCGCTGGGTCGTGGAACGGCTCGAGCAGGAATTGCGCCAGCATCACGCCACTTGCCGCATCGCGCAGGCCCCGGCGCCGTCGTCGAATGCCTCACACATCAGGCGCGCCTTGGTGAGATTGTCAGGCGTGAGCACGCTCGGCGTCGCACCCCACGCGACGGGTTCGCGCGCCAGCAATAAAGTCTCGGGAAAATTTGTTTTGACGAGGTCGATATCGTGCAAAGCGGCAAGCACGGTGCGGCCTTCGCTGTGCCAGCGTCGCACCAGCATCAAAAGATCCGCCGCCGTTCGCTCATCGATCGCCGCAAACGGCTCGTCAAGCACGATCAAGCGCGCATCCTGCAGCAAGAGGCGAGCGAACAGCATGCGTTGCATCTGGCCGCCCGACAATGTGCCGATGGCGCGCTCTTCGAAACCGGTCAGGCCGACCGTGGCGATGGCCGCTTCGATGCGGTGATGATCTTTGCCGGTGAAACCGCCGAACAGGCCTTTGGCCCGCAGCAGTCCCATCGCCACCATGTCATAGACATCGATTGGAAACGTGCGGTCGATATCGGCGACCTGCGGCAGATGGGCGATGCCGTCGGCATCGAGCCCGACGCACTCGATCGCGCCGGCCAGCGGCTTGATCGCGCCGACCACGCCTTTGAACAAGGTCGATTTGCCGGCGCCGTTCGGGCCGACGACCGCAAGCAGCGCGCCGGTTGCGACCGTTCCGCTCAGATGGTGCACGGCGGGATGGCGCTCGTAGCCCAGCGTCAGATTATTGAAGCGTAATTCGGCCATAGCTTACTGCTCGGTGCCTAGCTTGCTCAGTGATGGACTCAGCGCGTCGCCCAGAAGAATGCCGCCCAGATCAGCGCGATCAGAGCGCCGGAAATCGCGAGCCGCTGGATCGCCGACAGCCGGATAAGTGACGGCGAAACCACGGGCGACGGATGCGGCGCACCGCCCTGATGGTGATGGGTCATGAGATTTCCCGGCGAATAAGCCAATTCAGCGATGTTATAATATAACATTTCCTTAGGACGCTACCACCCTGTCCCGGCCTGCAAACCGGCTGCCGGCGGACGGAGTTGGGGCTGTCGTCCCTCGCAATGGCGCCGCATTGCCAGAGTCTCTGGTAACGGGGCCTTTGGTTAACAGGAGTTTTGGTAACAAGACCTATGGTGAAAAAGCGATACAGCCGCCGGCCAGCGAGAGAAATATGAATGAGGAGCAAAAGGCCGGCCAAAAAGCCAACATCGTCTGTGTCGGCGAAGTCTTGATCGAATTGGCGCGCGGCGCCGATGGCCGCTTTTCGCCGTCCTGCGGCGGCGACACATTTAACACCGCGATCTATCTCGCCCGCGCCGGCCTCAACGTCGCTTTCGCCAGCGCCATCGGCGACGATCCCTATTCCGACAGCGTGCTCGCGCTGGCCGCAGCCGAAGGCGTATCGCTGGAGATGATTTTGCGCGTTGCCGGCCGGCAACCCGGGCTGAGCCTGATCGAAAACGGTCCTGCCGGCGAACGCGTCACCCGCTATTGGCGTGACGGCGCGCCGGCCGCGGAGCTGTTCGAGCTTCCCGACTGGGTCCGCGTCGCCGAACGGCTGACCGCGGCGCGCCTCATTTATTTTTCCGGCATCACGCTGTCGCTTTATTCGGCTTTGGGTCTGGGGCGTTTCCTTGCGGTGCTGGAAGTGGCGCGCCAGCAGGGCGCCAAGGTCGCCTTCGACGGGAATTTCCGGCCGCGCGCCTGGAAGGGCGACTTGCAACGCACGCGCACCGTCTTCATCGAGACCCTCAAGCGCGTCGACATCGCGCTGCCGGCATTCGACGACGAAGCCGTGCTGTGGGGCGACCCGAGTCCCGAAAGCACGGTCGAGCGGCTGCAAGCCTTCGGCATCGGCGAAATCGTGGTCAAGAACGGACCGAGTTCCGCACTGGTCGCAGCCGCCGGCGAGTCAGGAATTCGTGCCGGTGCCCGAAGTATTGGTTCCGGTCGACGTCACCGCCGCGGGTGACGCGTTCAATGCCGGTTATCTCGCGGCACGGCTGTCGGGCACGGTTCCGGTGCAAGCGGCAGGCGCCGCGCATCGGCTGGCCGGCCATGTCATCCGCCATCCGGGCGCGCTGTTGCCGCGCAGCCCCGCCGGCATGCATTAGGTCGTTAAGGAATTTGGCCATCTGCCTTGGACAAAAGGTGGCATTGGCCGAGGGCTGCTTTCGCGCTAAGAAGAATCGAGACTGAGAAGAAGACTGTTCAAAAAACGACCAAAAAGACCAAAAACAACAATTAGATCAGTAATGATTAGGAGCGGCTCAAGCCGCGCCAAGGGAGGAAAATCATGAAGCTTCAAGTCACCAGGCGCGCAGCCCTTCGCACGGCAGCCGGCATGGCAGCCGCCGTGCCGGTTCTCGGCCTCGGCAAATCCGCTTTCGCCGATCCGCTCGTCATCAAATTCAGCCACGTCGTGTCGCCCGACGCGCCCAAGGGCAAGGCCGCGCTGCTGTTCAAGCAATTGGCGGAAAAATATACCGACGGCAAAGTCACCGTTGAGGTCTATCCGAACTCCTCGCTCTATAAGGACAAGGAAGAGCTCGAAGCGCTGCAGCTCAGTTCGGTCCATATTCTGGCGCCGTCGATTTCCAAATTCGGTCCGCTCGGCGTCAAGGAATTCGACGTCTTCGATCTGCCGTTCCTGATGACCGACGACGAGCATGCGCGCCAGATGATGGCGAGCCCGATGATGGCCGAGCTCAACAAGAAGCTCGAGGACAAGGGCGTAAAGCCGCTGGCCTATTGGGACAACGGCGCTCACGTCTATACCGCCAACAAGCCGCTGATCATGCCCGACGATTTCCAGGGCATGAAAATGCGTATCCAGGGCTCAAAAGTGCTCGATGCGGTCGCGCGGCAGCTCGGCGCCATTCCGCAGATCATCGCCTTCGGCGAACTCTATCAGGCGCTGCAGACCGGCGTGGTCGACGGCGAGGACAATGTGCCGTCGAACGTCTACACGCAGAAATTCTACGACGTGCAGAAATATCTCACCGTGTCGCATCACGGCCGGCTCACCTATGCGCTGATCACCAATGTCAAGTTCTGGAATTCGCTGCCGGCGGATGTGCGCCCCGGCCTCGATCGCGCGGTTGCGGAATCGACGACGTTCTTCGACGATACGGCCGCGCACGACAACGTCGCGGCGCTCGACCAGATCAAGGCCACCGGCAAGATGGAATTCCATGTCCTCACCGACAGCGAGAAGAAGGCCTGGATCGCCAAGCTGATGCCGGTGCATCAGGAGATGCAGGGCCGCTTCGGCAAGGATTTCATCGAGCGAATCTACAAGGCGTCAGGTTTCACGCCGCCGCAGGCGTGAGCATGATCTGGAAAAGTGGAATCCGGCTTTCCGAAAAAGATCATGCTCAATCGCTAACGGATGATCCGTTCCCGGGGGCGGGACGGGTCTAACGCGCGGGGACGCTGGTGCTCGACCGTATCCTCAATCGGCTCGAAGAGTGGATCATCCTTACGCTGATCGCGGCGGCGACGGTGCTGACTTTCGTCGCCGTCGTCCACCGTTACGGCGCCAGCAATTCGGCGAACCTCGCCCGTTGGGCCGGCGCGCATAATCTTCTCATGCTCAAAGTGGCGGCGACCTTTGTCTACCTCAAGCTCGCCGCGATCAATCTGTCCTGGGCGCAGGAACTCGCCACCTACATGTTCGTGTGGATGGCGAAATTCGGCGCCGCGCTCGGCGTGCGCACCGGCATCCATGTCGGCGTCGATGTGTTCGTGAATAAGCTCACGCCGGCGACCCGCAAACCGGTGATCGTGTTCGCGCTGCTGTGCGGGGCGCTGTTCACCGGCATTATCGGTACGCTCGGCGCCGTTTATGTCTATGAGCTCGATCCGGACCAAGTGTCGCCGGAGCTCGAATGGCCGAGCTGGATGATCTATCTCTGCATCCCGCTCGGCTCCTATCTGATGTGCTTCCGTTTCCTGCAGGTGATGTGGCGCTATCTGCGCACCGGGCGGGTGCCGCATCAGGGCCACGGCATCGAGTATGAAGCGCCGGAACCGCCGGCGTTGCCGGCGAACGAGCCTGTGCGATGACCGCGATCTTGCACGACTCGCACACCTCGACGGCGCCGCGGCCGATCACCGCCGCCGTAACGTCGGCGCTGATCGTCATCATACCGATCGCGTTGGCGCTGATCTGCATTGCCGCGCGCCTCCACGTCATCGAGCTGTCGCACACCACCCGCGCCGAATTGCTGTTCGCGCTGCTGCTCGCGCTGATGGCGACCGGCATGCCGATCTCGATCGCGCTCGGGCTATCGGTGCTGACCTATCTGTTCATTCTCTCGGATGTCGATCCGAAGATGGTGGGCCTCAAGCTGTTCACCAGCATCGATCGCTTCGAGATCATGGCGATTCCGTTTTTCATCCTGGCCGGCAATTTTCTCACCGCCGGCGGGGTGGCCAAACGCATGATTAATTTCGCCGCATCGCTGATCGGGCATTGGTATGGCGGATTGGGCCTGGCCGGCGTCGTCGCCTGCGCGCTGTTTGCGGCAATCTCCGGCTCCTCGGTCGCGACCGTGGTCGGCATCGGTTCGATCATCCTGCCGGCCTTGGCGCAGCAGGGCTATCCGCCGCGCTTCTCCGCGGGCGTGATCGCGACCTCCGGCGCGCTCGGCATCTTGTTTCCGCCGTCGATCAATCTCGTCATTTTCGCGGTGGCGACGAGCGGCATGCAACCGCGCGGGCCGACCGGCGCGGTGGTCGATTCCGCCTCCGTCGGGCAATTGTTCATCGCCGCGCTGGTGCCCGGCATCATGCTTGCCGTGATGCTCGGCGCCACCACGTGGTACCGCGCCTGGCGCTACGATTATCCGCGCGGCGAGCGAGCGAGCTGGGGCGAGTGCTGGCACGCTTTCCGCGAAAGCGTTTGGGGCCTGTTGCTGATCCTGCTCGTGCTCGGCGGCATCTATTCCGGCCTGTTCACGCCGACTGAAGCCGCCGCAGTCGCCGCGGTCTATGCCTTCTTCATCGCGGTCTTTGTCTACAAGGGCTTGAAATTCTCCGAAGTGCCGGCGGTGCTGCTCAAGGCGGCGTCGATGAGCGCGATGATCCTCTACATCATCACCAATGCGGCGGTGTTCTCCTGGCTGCTCACGTCGGAACAGATCCCGCAATCCATGGCCGGTTGGATGACGGCGCAGGGCTTCGGCATGGTCGTCTTCCTGCTGGTGACTAATGTCGTGCTGCTCGCCGCCGGCAATTTCATGGATCCTGCGGCGATCACGCTGATCATGGCGCCGATCCTGTTCCCCATGGCGGCGGCGCTCGGCGTGCATCCGGTGCATCTCGGCATCCTGATGGCGGTGAACATGGAGGTCGGCCTGTGCCATCCGCCGGTCGGGCTCAATCTCTATGTGGCGTCCGGCATCACCAAAATGGGCATAACTGAGCTCACCATCGCGGTGCTGCCCTGGCTCCTGACCATGCTGATCTTCCTGGCGATGATCACCTATATCCCGGCGATCTCGCTGTGGCTGCCGCATATGCTGGGCATGCTATAGGCGGGCGGCTTCGCGGCCGCCGAAGCCGCCATTCATCAAATAAGATGGATCGGCTGCGGAAATTCGCGTTGAGCGCGGCGATCAAATTCTTATCTGCGTCGGTGCGGCGGTAAGGAGAGGTCGCTATGGCGAAAAATACATTGCTGCAACGGCTCGGCATCGCGCATCCCATTCTGCTGGCGCCGATGGCCGGCAGCGGCGGCACGCCCGAACTGGCCGCGGCGGTCAGCGAGGCCGGCGGTCTCGGCGCCTGGGGCGGGGCCTATTCGAAGCCGGAAGACATCGCCGCCGCGATCCGCGCCATCCGCAAGCTCACCGATCGGCCCTTCAGCATCAATCTGTTCTGCGGCGGCTATGCGAGTGATCACGCGATTGATCCGCGGCCGATGCTGGAACTTGTCGGCGAGGCGCATGCCGCGCTCGGTCTGTCGCCGCCGGTTCTGCCGCCTCAGCCGCGCGATCCTTTCGCCGAGCAGATCGAAGCCGTACTCGAGGAAAGGCCGCCGGCGTTCAGCTTCACTTTCGGCGTTCCTGCGGTGGCGCAAATCACGGCGCTCAAAGCGCGCGGGATCGCCGTGAGCGGGACCGCAACAACCTCGGCGGAAGCGATTGTCCTTGAAGAGGCCGGGGTCGACGCAATTGTGGCGCAAGGCGCCGAGGCGGGCGCGCATCGCGGCACCTTTGCTGCATCCTTCGAGAATTCCATGGTGCCGATCGCCACACTCCTCCGCGACATTTGCGCAAGGGTGAAGCCGCCGGTTATCGCCAGCGGCGGGTTGATGGACGGCCGGGACATTGCTGCGGCGCTCAAGCTTGGCGCTGCGGCTGTACAGCTCGGCACCGCGTTCTTGCCCTGTGCGGAATCGGGTGCGCCCGCGCCTTACAAACAAGCGCTGCTGAGCGCCAAGGCAGACACGACTGTCATTACGCGTGCCTATTCAGGCCGGCCGGCGCGCGGGCTCACCAACCGCTTCATCGCCATGGTGAACAGCAAAATGGCAAGCGGCACGGAAGACTTCATCCTGCCGTTCCGACAGCAGAACGATCTGACCCGGCCGATGCGCAATGCCGCGGGCCAAAAGGGCATACCCGACTATATCTCGTTATGGGCGGGGCAGGGCGTCACGCGCTCGCGGCAAATGCCGGCGGCGGCTTTGGTCAAGACGCTGCTTGCGGAAATGTCAGACGCGGAAGTCGTCCGGGCGTAACTCGATCGGCGCGCCGTGCGGCGTGCGCGCGCAGGCGCGTTCCCAGGCGTCGCGGGTGCGCATCAGTTGCGCCGGGTCGGTCAAGCCCTTTTCAGAAAGCACACGCTCGAGCGTCGCGAGCCAGTGATGATAATAAGTCTCGCCGGTGTCGGGGTCGCCGGCCGCTTGCGCCTTCTTGATCTCATCGCCGAGCACTTGCGCCCATTCCGCCCAGGTGAACACGCCGCGCTCGTTGAGCGACACCGCCAGTGCAAAGGCTTCCGCTTCCCACGGCGCGTTGAACACCGGGCCGTCGTCATTGCGCGGGATGTTCAGCGCGTCACTGCGGCCGAGCGCGGCGGCATGTGAATTCATGCCGGCTCCAAATAAGGCTCAAAGGCTTCGATCGAAATCTTCAACGTCGGATCGGTGTCGTCGCCCCACAATTCGCGGCCCTCGAACAACACCGTATAGAGCCATTGCGGGTTCTCGCCCTGGCCGATGGCGACCGAGTCGGGATAGA
Organism: uncultured Alphaproteobacteria bacterium; assembly: GCA_963746715.1. Taxonomy (GTDB): domain Bacteria; phylum Pseudomonadota; class Alphaproteobacteria; order Rhizobiales; family Xanthobacteraceae; genus BOG-931. The sequence continues at coordinate 352,525 of CAVVCW010000032.1, forward strand.
CGTGGCAGCCGCGCAGCACCTCGACCACGCCGACGCGGTCGCGCGCGTAACGCGGCAGCCGGGTATGCGTCGGCGGATGGATATTCTTGGTGCGGACCCGGTCGCCGGGCTTGAAGCGCGCCGGTGTCTGCGACGGACGCATGTAGGAGCCGCGCGACAGCGTGCCCGGAACATCGGCGGCGTTGAGTTTTCGCTTGAGCGTCTTGCCGGGCCGCAGCGCATGGCCGGCTTTCACTTCGTCGGCATCGGCGAGCCCGCGTTCGATCACCAGGTTTTCCAGCCGCAGCGCCCATTTTTTGTAATAAGAACTGGTCAGATAAATGTCCGGCGGCAATTCTTCGATGCCGGCGCGCGTCTCGTCGATGGTCCAGATGCCGGTGTAGCCCATGGCGCGGTTGAGCGCGAGGCAGCGGCCTTCCCATTCGGAGTGAAAGACCGGCTCGTTCGGTTCCGGCTCGACTTTGCCGAAACCGTCCATGCCGCCCATGTCATGAATGCCGTCCATCAGGCGACCTCTTGCGCTGGTTTCGGCAGACCGGTGCCGATCATGCTGTCGCGGGTGACGAGCGCCGCGAGCCTGTCTTCGCTCCAGCCTTCGGTGCCCGCAGGCCGCATCGGCAAGACGATGAAGCGCGTTTCGGCGGTGGAGTCCCAGACGCGGATATCGGTGCCGGCGGGCAGCGTGACGCCGAAATCGGCCAGGACGCCGCGCGGGTCCTTCACGGCGCGCGACCGATAGGGCGCCGCCTTGTACCAGACCGGCGGCAGGCCGAGCACTTCCCACGGATAGCAGGAGCACAACGTGCAGACGATCATGTTGTGCTGCCGCGGCGTGTTCTCGACGGCGATGAGATGGTCGCCGACGCGGTTCAAGATGCCGAGCGTAGCTACCGCCTTGCTGCCGTCCTCGAGCAGCGCGTTTTTGAACGCGGGATCGGCCCAGGCCTTGGCGACGACGCGGGCGCCGACATGCGGACCGACCTTGGTCTCGTAGGCTTGGACCAGCGCGTCGATGGCGGCGGGGTCGAAATAGCCTTTCTCCGCCAGCACCGTTTCGAGCGCGCGGACACGCAATTGCATCTCGGAGAGTTCCGAGCCGTGGTCGTGATCGTGGTCGTCGTGATGCGGATGATCGTGGTCGTGATCCTGTGCCATGACGTTTCCAGGAGCCTTGGTTAGCGGGTCTTGTTTAGCGGGCCTTGTGTAGCCGGCCTTGTTGAGCTGACTTTGTTGAGCTGGCCTTGTTTGGCCGCGTCGGATCGCAGCGGATTGGGCCGCACGTTATGCTATGGTGATTTTAGCCATGACCCGCCCACCAGCGCAATTCGTCCAAAAGACCGTTGAAACCATCGACCGCGTCAACACGGCCATCGGCCGTACCGCGGCCTGGTGCTGCCTCTATATCGTTGTGGTCGAATTCGCATTGGTGGTGATGCGCTATGCGCTCGGTATCGGCTCGATCCGTATCCAGGAATCGGTGATCTACGCGCATGCGGCTTTGTTCCTTCTCGCCGCGGCCTGGGTGCTCAAGACCGACGGCCATGTGCGCGTCGATATTTTCTATGCCGAGGCCAAGCCGCGAGTGAAGGCCGCGATCGATCTCCTCGGCACCGTCATTTTCCTCGCGCCCTTTGCCGTGGCTCTGCTGCTGCTGTCGCTGCCCTATGCGGCGCGCTCCTGGGCGGTCTTCGAGCGCTCGCCGGAGGCGAGCGGCCTGCCGTTCGTCTTTCTGCTCAAGACGCTCATTCCGCTGTTCGCGTTCCTCATCGGCATGCAAGGCATCGCGCAAGCGATCCGCGCCGTGCTGACGCTTCGCGGCCAGCGCTGAACCATGACGGCTCTGAGCGACACGCTAGCCGTCGCCATGGTGGCCGCCGTCTGCATCCTGCTCCTGATCGGCTATCCCGTGGCGCTGACGCTCGGCGGCGTATCGCTCGGCTTTGCCGCCTTGGGCGCGGCATCAGGTCTGATGAATCTCTCGCTCCTTGGCGCACTGCCGGAGCGCATCTACGGCGTGATGACCAACGAAGTCCTGCTCGCCATCCCGCTGTTCATCTTCATGGGCGTGATGCTCGAGCGCTCGCGCATCGCCGAACAATTGCTTGAAACCATGGCGCGCCTGTTCGGCGCGCTGCCGGGCGGACTCGGGCTTTCCGTGGTCTTTGTCGGCATGCTGCTCGCGGCGGCCAAGGGCGTGGTCGGGGCGACGACCGTCACCATGGGCTTGATCGTGCTGCCGACCATGCTGCGCCACGGCTACGACAAGGCGCTGGCGGCCGGCACCGTGGCGGCGACCGCGACGCTGGCGCAGATTTTCCCGCCGGCGACCGTCCTGGTTCTGCTCGGCGATCAGCTCAGCAATTCCTATCAGGCGGCGCAATTGGCGCAGGGCAATTTTGCGCCGCTGACGGTGTCGGTCGCCGATCTTTTCGCCGCCGCGATCGTTCCGGGTTTCGCACTGGTCCTGCTCTATATGCTTTATCTGATCGCGATCGCGGTGTTGTTTCCGGAAAAATCTCCGGCCATCGCTCCCGATCCCAAAGCGCCGCATGGCGCGGCATTGCTGGGTGAGTTGTTCGCGGCGCTGGTCGCGCCGATCGGGCTCATTGTCGCCGTGCTCGGCTCGATCCTCGGTGGCATCGCGACGCCGACGGAGGCGGCATCCGTGGGCGCCGTCGGCGCGATTGTGCTCGCGGCCTTCCGTTCCGGTCGCGCCGGCGTGCTTGTGGCGGTGGTGCAGCGCACCGCGCAAATCACCAGCATGATTTTTCTGATCCTGATCGGCGCAACGATCTTCAGCCTGGTGTTTCGCGGGCTCGGCGGCGACCGGCTGGTCGAACGCGTGCTCACGCATCTGCCCGGCGGCACCGGCGGCGCAGTGCTTGCCGTGATGCTCGCCGTGTTCGTGCTCGGCTTCGTGATGGACGCCTTCGAGATTATTTTTGTCGTGGTGCCGATCGTGGCGCCGGTGCTTCTGCAGATGCCGGGCGTCGATCCGGTCTGGCTCGGCGTCATGCTGGCGGTTAATCTGCAGACTTCCTATATGCACCCGCCGCTCGGGGCGACATTGTTTTATCTGCGCGGCGTCGCACCGCCGGAAGTGACGACGCGGCACATTTATCTCGGCATCGTTCCCTATGTGCTGATCCAGCTCGCGATGCTCGTGGCGCTGTGGTTCCTGCCGGGACTTGCGACATGGTTGCCGCATCGGTTGTATGGATCATAAATCTTCTTCCAAGGATTGCGGGGCCGTTGTAGGCTTCCGACGTCGGCATGTTGCCATTGGTGAGCGAGAGCCATCATGGGCAAGAACATTGTCATTTGCTGCGACGGTACGGGGAATCAGGTCGAGGGCAATCTCTCGAATGTTCTTAAGCTTTTCCGGATCGCCCAAAAGACCGACCTGCAACGTGTCTATTACCATCCCGGCGTCGGCACGATCGGCACAGACGATGCGTGGTCGCGGCTACGGCAGAACGCCAAAGGCGTTTTCGGTCTAGCGACGGGCGCCGGCCTAGATGACGACATTTGCAACGCCTACAAATTTCTCGCTGCGTATTACGAGGAAGGCGACGCGATCTATCTGTTCGGATTCAGCCGCGGCGCCTATACGGTGCGCGCGTTGGCCGGATTTATTTATATGGTCGGCTTATTGCCGCCCGACCAGATCAATATCGCGGACTTCGCGCTGACCGCTTACAAAGAATCCAGCGAGAAAAACAATCTACAGCTCGCTTGGGATTTCAACCGTATCACTGGTGCGCGGCGAGCGACGATCAAGTTTGTCGGCGTTTGGGACACCGTGGCCTCGATGATCGTGCCGCGGTGGGACCGTCTCAATCCGTTCCCGACATTTCAGACATTGCCCTATACCTATCGCAATCCGTGCGTTCAGACATTTCGTCACGCCATGGCGATCGACGAGCGCCGCCGTTTCTTCCGGCTCAATCGCTGGAAGGAACCGCAGCCCTTCGTCGCCGACCCCTTCGACCAGACCGCGCCGCATGTCGACCAGGACATCAAACAGGTCTGGTTCTCCGGCGTGCACTGCGACGTTGGTGGCGGCTACCCGGAAACCGAGAGTGCGGCGTCGAAATTTCCGCTGGCCTGGATGATTGACGAGGCCGTGCCGCATGGCCTGCAGATCGACGCCGCGATGCGCGATCATCTCGTTTTCGGTAAGCCCTATCTGGGCTCGCGGCGGCAATATGTGGCGCCGGACGCTACCGCCGATTTGCACAATTCGATGACGCTCGCCTGGAAGACTATCGAATGGTTTCCCAAGCGTACCAAATACGAAGACTGGAAATGGCGTCTGAAATTCGACGGCTTCTATATTCCGGATTGCGAGCCGCGCAATATTGCGGTCGATGGCGCGCCGAAGCCGCGAATTCATTGGTCGGTGGCCGAGCGGGTGAAGGGCAAACCGGAATATCGTCCAGTCAATTTGCCGCCGGACTACGATATCGAGCCGTGGCCCTATCCGCCGACAGACGCCGGCAATACCGGCGCAGACAATCCGGGATCCGGCCCGAGCTGAAAGCGGCGAGTGAACTGGCTGTCCGGCCGAGGACCCGCTATGGTCGGCGGACATATGACCGGGACACACATCTTCGATCTTCACGGTAAAGTCGCCATGGTGACCGGCGCTTCGAGCGGGCTTGGTCTGCGCTTCGCCCAGTGCCTGGCCGAAAACGGCGCCGCGGTGGCGCTGGTGGCGCGGCGCGTCGACCGTCTCAAGGCGCTCGCGGCGCAGATCGAAAAGGCCGGCGGCAAAGCCGTTCCGATCGAGGCCGATGTGCGCGATCGCGCGGCGATGGCGCAGGCCTTCGATGCGGCCGAGGCCTTGCTCGGTCCGGTGACCATCCTGGTCAACAATGCCGGCGTGGCCCATTCCGGGCGCGCCGTCGAAATGCCCGAGGACGAATGGCGGCGCGTCCTTTCGGTCAATCTCGACGCCGTGTTCTTCTGCGCCCAGGAAGCCGCGCGCCGCATGCTCGCCGCCGGCAAAGCCGGCGCGATCGTCAATATCGCCTCGGTGCTGGGACTTGGTGTCGGCAAAGGCGCTGTTGCTTATGCCACGGCCAAAGCCGGCGTGATCCAACTCACCAAGGCCATGGCGCTTGAGCTCGCCTTCAAGGGGATCCGCGTCAATGCCATCGCGCCGGGCTGGTTCGTGACCGATCTCAATCGCGAGTATCTCGAGGGTGAAGCGGGCGCGAAGCTCAAGCGCGAAATCCCGATCGGGCGCTTCGGCGAGGAGGGCGATCTCGACGGCCCGCTATTGCTGCTCGCGTCCGACGCCGGGCGCTTCGTCACCGGCGCGACCATTGTCGCAGACGGCGGGCAGATCGTGGCGCTGCGCGGCGCTTAAGGGCAGCGACACTGTGGGGCTCGGGGCCGGTCAGATCGTTCTTATTCTCATCGGCGCTCTGGCCGGCGGCATCGTCAATGGACTGACCGGCTTCGGCACGGCGCTCACCGCGCTCGGCATCTGGCTCTTTGCGCTGCCGCCGACGGTGGCGGCGACGCTGGTGATCCTCTCCTCAGTCGTGTCGCAATTGCAGACGCTGCCGATGATCTGGCGCACCATCCTGTGGAAGCGCGTGGTGGTTTTTGTCGCGCCGGGCGTGCTCGGCGTGCCGATCGGTGCGTTTCTGCTGCCGCATATCGACCCGCGGCTGTTCAAGATCGGCGTCGGGGTTTTTCTGGTGCTTTATTCCGCCCATGTATTGGCGCGGCGCTTCGAAGTCAAAACCGCCTGGGGCGGCACCATCGCCGACGGCGTGATCGGTTTCTTCGGCGGCATTTGCGGCGGGCTTGCCGGCGTGTCGGGTGCGCTGCCGGTGGTGTGGACCGATATCCGCGGCTGGAGCAAGGATCAGCGGCGCGCTGTCTTGCAGATGTTCAACACGGCGATTCTATCGTTCGCCTTGGTTTTGCATGCGGTATCGGGACTGCTCACGCGGGAAGTCGCCGTGGCGGCGCTCATCGCGTTGCCGGCAACGATTGCCGGCGCGCATTTCGGCGCCTTCATCTATCGCCGCCTCGCCGATCACAGCTATCAGCGCGTGATCATGGTGCTGCTGATGATCTCGGGCGTCGCGCTGATCTGGTCCGGGCGCTAGGCCAACCGATCAATAGATCTCCGGCACGTACATATCTGTGGGAACGGGGTGACGCGCGTAATCCGGCTGGTGATCGCGCTGCGGCAACACGATCGGATCGTGGTGGATGTCCTGGTAGGGCACCTGCTGCAGCAGATGATGGATGCAGTTGAGCCGCGCCCGCTTCTTGTCGACGCCTTCAATGACCCACCAGCGCGCCTCGGGAATATGGGTGCGCTCGAGCATCTCTTCCTTGGCCTTGGTGTAGGTCTCCCAGCGGCGCCGCGACTCCAGGTCCATGGGGCTGAGCTTCCACTGTTTGAGCGGGTCGTGGATGCGCATCAGGAAGCGGATGTTCTGCTCTTCGTCGGTGATCGAGAACCAGTATTTGACGAGGATAATGCCGGAGCGCACCAGCATGCGCTCGAATTCCGGCACGGTGCGGAAAAATTCTTCGCACTGCTCGTCCGTGCAAAATCCCATGACGCGCTCGACGCCGGCGCGGTTGTACCAGCTGCGATCGAACAGGACCATTTCGCCGGCGGCCGGCAGGTGCGACACGTAGCGCTGGAAGTACCACTGGGTGCGCTCGCGCTCGCCCGGCGCGGGCAGCGCCACTACTTTGCAGATGCGCGGATTGAGCCGCTGCGTCACCCGCTTGATCACGCCGCCTTTGCCGGCGGCGTCGCGGCCCTCGAACAACACCACCACTTTGAGCTTTTGATGCGCCACCCAATCCTGCAGCTTCACCAATTCCTTCTGCAGGCGCAAAAGCTCCTTGAAATAAGTGTGGCGGTCGAGCGTGTCCTCGACATCGATATTGGCGACGTCCTTCAGAAGCTCCGCCAGCCGCGTGTCGTCGATCTCCAATTCCAGCTCTTCGTCGAGCACATCCGCCATTTCCGCGTGGAGCCTTTCCCGGGTCGGGAGATTTTGCGGCTGCTTGGCGTCCATGTGAGTGCGCTCCTGGAAATCGTCGGACCCGGGTTCGGACCTGGATTCCGACTTGGATTCGGACTTGGGTTCGGACGCGGGCGAGGAATCCAGGGCAATGTTCCCGTGCCAACGTGACGGCCGTACGACATCTGCGGGATCACGCGAATAATCATGGTCGGCGACGGCATCAACGATTCGCCGGCTTTGAGCTTCGCCGATGTCGGCATCGCCATGAGGGCGCGGAGCCGAAGTGGCGCGCGAGTCGGCCGATATCGTGCTGATGGAAGATTCGCTGTGGAAACTCGTCAAAGCGGTCGAGATTTCGCGTGGGGCGGTGCGCCTGATCCATCAGAATTATGCCATTGTTGCGGGCCTCAATACTCTAGCGTTCGGCTTGGCGGATACTGAGATATCAATGACCTTTCATCGATGACGCTTAATCAATGACAGTGGCCGAGCCCAGCACCGAGTTTCTGCCGATGCTTCAGCCACCCGAGCAACAGGCGCTGTGCCGCACCATCCTCAATCTCGAAGATCAGAATTTCGCCTCCCAGCTCGCCGACTATATCGGCCGGCCGACCGACCGCGTGATGCGGCTGTTGCCGAAAGCCGCATCGCGCCGCATCAACAAGGCCGTCGAAGCGAGCTTTATGCCGCGCATGCGCCGGCGCAGAATTGCCGATGGACGGAAGTCCTGACCCGATGACGGACCTAGCCGTGCCGCCGCGAGGCGGCGAAGGAGACGGCCGCGAGCTTCGTGTCGTCGATCCGGACCCGATCGAAGAACGCCGGGCGATGTTGCGGCGCGGGCTGCGCCGCATGCGCACCATCGCGACGCTGCTTCTGCTCCTGATGGCTGCGGTCTTCGTCGCCACCACCGTGACCAAGCTCGATTGGGTTTGGATTCCCTATCTGCGCGCCTTCGCCGAAGCCGGCATGGTCGGGGCCTGCGCCGACTGGTTCGCGGTCGTCGCGCTGTTCCGGCGGCCGCTCGGTCTGCCGATCCCGCATACCGGGATCATTCCCAACAACAAGGAGCGGATCGGCGGCGCGCTCGGCCGCTTCATGACCAATAACTTTCTCACCGCGCCGGTCCTCAATGAAAGGTTGGGCCGCGTCGACGTCGTCGGCTCGGTTGCGCGCTGGCTTGAAAATCCGCGCAATTCGGCGCTGCTCGGCAATTATCTCGCCGACCAGTTGCCGCGGATTGTCGAGGCGCTGCCCGGCCCGCGTATCGGCGAAACCGTCGGCAAGCTCGCGCAACAAGCGCTCGCCAGTGTCCCGGCGGCGCCGGCGGCGTCGAAACTTCTCGGCATCGTCTGGGCGCAAGGCGAGGCCCAGGCGCTGATCGCGCAGGCGATCGCCACCGCACAAGACTACCTGGCAAGCAACAAGGATTATTTCAGCGACAAGATCGCCCAGCAATCGACCAGCTGGATTCCGAAATGGGTCGACAGGATCATCGCCGACAAGGTGATGAACGGCGTGCTGTCGACACTGACCGAAATGAGCGCCGCCAAACATCCCTGGCGCCTCGAACTGCACAAGACCGTCCAGCGCCTGATCGCCAAGCTTGCCTCCGATCCGCAAATGTATGCCCGCGGCGAGGCCCTCAAGGCCGAACTGCTCGCCAATCCATTATTGATCGAGCAGGCCAAAGCGCTGTGGAGCGAGCTCGAGAACGGGCTGCAATGGGGCATCCCCGCGCACGCCGCGGCCATCGCGCACGCGGTCGAGCAATCGCTGCACGGCGTCGGCCGCTGGCTGCAGGAGGACCCGGCGCGCCAGGATGAGATCAACCGCCGCGTCAGGGCGGTCGCGCTCCACTTGCTGCTGGCCTATCGGGTCGAGATCGGCGGCTATATCGAGCGCGTGGTACGCAATTGGGACTCCTCGACGCTTGTCGAGCGGCTCGAGCTGCAGGTCGGCAAGGACCTGCAATTCATCCGCATCAATGGCACGCTGGTCGGCGGTCTCGTCGGTCTCTTGATCTTCATCGCCTCGAAATGGATCGCGGCGTTCGAGAGTTTATCACCATAAAATTTGTCTCTCGGCTATGCTACTCAGAACCTGCCGCGGTGCGGCGCCGCCGAGATTGATTCGGTCCGGCGGATTGGGATAAAACAATAAGAACGTGCTTCTTGGTCGAGGGGGTGAAGATGTACCGAGTGCTCACCGCGTTCTTCGCTTTGTTTGTTGCGCTGTCCGCCGCATCCGCGCAGTCGCCGCAAATATCATCCGCGCAAATCCCTGCCGACAGCCGGCTCAAATCAATCGTTGACAAGAAGACGATCCGGATCGCCTACCGCACCGATGCGGCGCCGTTCGCTTTTGTCAACGCTCGCGGCGAGCCGAGCGGCTTCTCGCTCGATCTGTGCCAGACGATTGCGAAGTCCATTGCGCAGCAGGTCGGGCTGCAAGACCTCAAGATCGAATGGGTGCCGGTCACGGTGCAGACGCGCTTTACCGCGATTACCGACGGCAAGGCCGACATCGAATGCGGCTCGAGCACGGTCACGCTCGGTCGGATGAAGCAGGTGGATTTCTCCAACTATATATTCGTCGAATCCACCGGCTTGGTCGTCTCGCGCGCGTCGAAAGCCCATGTCTTCGCCGACATGGCCGGAAAGAAAATCGCCGTCATCGCCGGCACCACCAATGAGCGCGCGGTCAACGAGCAGAACAGCGCGCACGGTCTCAATCTGACGGTCGTCGCGGTGAAGAGCCGCGATGAGGGAATCGCGGCGCTGCAGGCCGGCAAAGTCGACGGCTATGCCAGCGATAAGCTCCTTCTGGTCGGCGCCCAGATCAAGGATGCCGATGCCTTCGTCATGTTGCCGGACGACCTTTCGGTCGAGCCCTATGCCATCGTGATGCCGCGCGGCGACTGGGCGCTGCGGCTCGCCGTCAATACCGGTCTCGCCCAGATCTTCCGTAGCGGGCAGATCGTGGGTGTGTTCAAGAAATGGTTCTCCGAAATCGATCTGCGGCCCGGTGTCCTGCTGGGATCGGCTTACACTTTAGGCGGGCTTTCGGACTAGAGCGCCCAGCGCCGCGTCGTTCAAAACAGGCCCTGCCGCCGCCCTTTGCATGGTTGCAAAACCTTGCTATTTTCGCACTAGGGTTGAGGGTCAATGCAAATGGCATTGCGTAACGTTGTTGCGTCGGCAGCGTTGCTGTCGATCTTGGGCGGCTGCGTGTCCCAAGTTCAGTTAGCCAATGACAAGGGCCAGACGGCCCAATGCAACGCGGCCGCCTTGGGCCTCGTCACCTCGGTGATCGCTGCGTCAGATCAGAAGAGCTGCATCGAGCGATATCAAAGCCAAGGCTATCATCAGGTAGCCCTCCCTGCATCGTCGGCCACTGCGACAGCGTCGACTGCTGCTGCGACAGGAACTAATGGCAAGGGGCAGGCGGACCAATGCAATACCTATGGCTGGGGCATAGTCAGCTCGCTCGTTGCAGCATCGATGCAGCAAACCTGTGTCAGTGGTTCGGCGGCCGCGGCTCCGGATTCAACCGACCAAGCGCCTCAGAAGTAGTGCCGCGAATTGGTGCCCTGCTTGTCGAGGGCGTTTGTTTTGCCGGGCGGCTGCTTTTGATCGCCGATGCCTGAACTGCTCGCAGCACTCGTGAAATTTCGGCCGGTCACTCCAGCGCGGCGATTTCCCGGTTCGTCGCGTCAAGACGGTCGGCAATAACCCTTATGATGAAGTCGGTGAATGCACCGGCGAGATCGGGCTGATCGCGCCGCATCCGCTCCAGATTAGCGCGTGTCATAGCAAACAGGACGGCGGGACCGTCCGATGACACCGTGGCGGAACGGGACGACCGCCGGAAAAAACCCATTTCCCCCACGACGGTGTGTGTCGCCAGGCGCCGCAGCCGGCGGCTGCCGCCGTTTTCGGTTGTGATATCGACGTTCAGATTGCCCGCGGCGACGAGATCGAGGGTATCGGCTGCGTCGCCCTCTTGATAGATGATCTGAGGCTCGCCGATTTCCTTTCGCTCAAGATAGCCGATTAGCTCCGGTATCGAGGCGGTGGGCCCAAGGTGCTGCTGCAGCCATGCTTCAAATCCGGCCTGACTCGTGTCGATGACGATGTGCGATTTGCTGAGCATCTGTCCTTCGCACCAGGATAGTGCCGTCTGGAAGTCGTCGAACACCTGGCCTGGATTCTTGCCGCGAAAGAACCCGCCCCGCTCCAGGACTTTGTGGCTTGCGGCCGACAGCGAGCAGAAAACGAGCTTCGCTCCTTGCCGGGCGCAGAAGCTTCGCAATTTACCCAGGCTCAAAACGGCGGAGCTATCGGATCCGGAAACGTGGCTGAAATCGAGGAGGACGTAGCTAACCTTCCGCGGTGAAAGGTCGGCTTGAATGCGTTCGAAAAGGCCCTCCGAAGAGCCGAAGAAGATATAGCCCGACAGCCAGTAGAGCTGAATTGCATCGCCGTTCTGACGCAAATACGCAGTCGCCTCGCGGGGGCGCACGACGTGGCTCGGCACCTGCGCACGGGTCGCGTGCCGGCGCACTGCGCCAAGGCGGGCATAGCTGACCGTGAAGATCATGCAGGCGCAGACAAGGCCGGCGAGCACGCCGGTGAGATAGCCGTACTGAAGGCAGATGATTGCGATGATGATCGTAAGGCCGAGATCGAACCAGGCACGTAGCTGATAGGGCCGCCGAAAGGCGTCGAAAATGAAACTGTAGGCCAGATAAAGCACCAGACCGGCGACCAATGGGATCGGGATCAGTCCCGGCAAATCGAAATTGGCCATGCCAACGATCCCCAGCGTCGCGGCGCAAACCACGCCGCTCATGCGCGCACCGCCGAGATGTTCGAGCAGGCTACTGGTGCCGACCTGGAGGCTGCCGGCGATGCCGCCAAGCGGAACCGCCACGAGGCTGGCGACGCCGTGGGCGCGTAGTTCGCGATTGAAATCGGCCGACGCCTGCCGCGCGGTCTCGATGCTGGAGACTTTTGTGACCAGCGAAATCAGCGCGACGATTGCGGTGACCAGTATTTCGGGCAGTAGCCGGCTCAGCATCGGGCCATTGAGGGCCGACGTATGCAGCGCGGTAAATGGCGACCAGCGGGTCAGCGTGCCGAGCGAATGGAAATACCAGCCGTGCTCGACGCCGTTGAGCCCAAGCGCGCGTAACAGGGCAATTGACGCCAGCCACATCGCCAGAAGCGTCGCCGGCAGGGCGAACGCGGATTTGATCCAGCGGCGCACCGACAAGAGGATGACCAGCGTGGAAACAGCACTTGCGATTTTGATTGTCTCAGGCGCAGTCCAGTGCGCCGCGAGCCCGTCGAGCGTGATCGCCCGCCCGGTCGTCATTCGTATCCCGCCTGCCAGCAGAAAAAATCCCGTGGCGGCCAGAAAGCCGCCGACGACGCTCGAAGGCACAAAACGGAAATACGTTCCGAGGCGGCAGAAGCCGAGGATGAAGAGTAGTCCGCCGCAAGCAAACGTCGCTGCGACGAACACCAGCATGATTGCCTGAACGGCGGCCTCCGGGCTGCCGCCAGCCGCGATGACGCGGCTGCCTGTCATCGCGCTCAGCAAGATGAGAACGGTGCCTGTCGGCGAGTTGATCCCGACGGAAAGTGGCGGCAGAGACGTTGCCAGCGCAATCCATATACCGCCGACGCAGCTTCCTATCAGCATGGCCCAGATTGCGACTGGGATACCGGCGTTAAGTTCGCCTGGAAACATCAGGGCGCCGAACGAAACGATATTGGCGATCAGCACGACGGAGGCGATGACGCCGGCAATGACGTCCGAAACCGCGTTACGCGTGAACGCGCCGAATCTCGGCCTCGCGAGGGCATCCGCGGCTCGGTCGCTTTCAGAGAGCGCGACAGATGCTTCCAGGGGCTGGAGAGGCTTGTCCATTTTGATTCGCCGATATCGGAAGTGTTTGGCTGATTCGGACTTTAGAAGAAATCGCCTCGCGCGACTAACGCGCGCCCGCGAGCTTAGCCGTCCGGCCGCGCCGATCAAAGGACGCCACGTCAGAGGAGCGGGCGTCAAACGGAGCGGCGTAAAAACAATGTCCGGTCCAAATTCCGCCCGAGAGCAAGGAGAAATTTTTGCGCGCTCTATGAGAGGCTCAATCCCGTTCAGCAGCGGCAGGTCTGCGATATCTTGATTCAAGAGGTTGTAGTGCAGCGGACCCGCCTGGCGCCGCACTTTTGCGGCTGCTGCGTGCGCTGCGGGATCCACTTGCCCCGCGTCGCGTTCCTGCGCGTCAGAACGAGGCCGTTTGGCCTACGACCGACGAAAGAGAAAGGAAGAAGACCGTTGCCGCAAAGCCGAACACGCAAAAGCCGATAAGCACCCATCCCTCTCGACTCGAGGTCGGCCCGCCAACTGACGTTCTCGTCGTAATATTCTCTCGGTTCGGCATTGTTTGATCCTTCATCCGCGTAAGCCTATTTCAAGTTACGATTTCCCTACCGCCGCGATGTGACCTGAAGCACAAATCGGCTCTTTACGAACGGTCGCGGTTGGTTCGGTCAAATGCGATGCCGAGGGTTGCGGAGAAAACCATTGCCGTAGTGATCGCGAACAGGAGCAGGAAATTAAGTACGGTGCGTCTTGGATCGCGATGGGTCTCCGCAGGCCAGAAATCACCTTTGGAAAGACGGTCCGCAAGCCGCACTGACCACTTGTCGTGGGCGCAACTTCGCGCCGATACGATGATGCACGTCCGCATCTGGCCCATCGGAGACATGGGCATTGAAGATTTCTTGCAGCGCAATTTGACTGTCGACCCCCATTTCGCCGATCCAAAATCCCTGCTTTAATCGCAGGTGTGAACCGTCATCGGCGTAGTAAGCCGATGCATGAACTTAACAGAGGGGAGCGTGCCGTGGCTCAGGGGGAAACGAAACTACTGTATCCCGGACTTGCCGGGTTTTACGAGACGATGCTGCCCATCGTCGCAACTTTTGTGCGCATTGTGGTCGGCGTTATGTTCTTGATGCACGTTTCGACAAAATTCAAACTCGGCGCTGACGCGGTCGCCGCGAACGTGTTCGCCAAGAACGGCATCGAGCCCGCATTGATATGGGCCTACGTCGTCATGTTCCTCGAGTCGGTCGGCGGCGTCTGCTTGATCATCGGTCTGTTCACTCGATTTGTCGCGGCCGCGTTGGCCATCGAGATGCTGGTGGCTTTGCTGTTCGTGCATCTGCCGAAGGGTTATGCGGCCGGTGGTGGTGGATATGAGTATGTGCTGCTGATCGGCGCGGTATGCTTCATCATCGCCATCCGCGGCGGCGGTCCTTATTCGGTTGACCGCGTCATCGGCAAGGAGCTTTAGACGCCGCCAGCACGAGTTGCGCGGGCCCATCAAAAATCGTTCACGCGTCGCGCCCAGCATTTGCCTTTGCAGCGGGGCCATTGCGCACCACGAACAACTCGCCGGGGTGGGCATCGAAAATAGCCTCGGGCGAGACGCGTGAATCGCAACAGCAGATCACCATGACGTCGGGCCGCTGCCCGGATGCGGCGAGTTTTTCGAAACGGCTGCGCTCAAGCGGCGGCCGCGTATCGACAAAGCTGCGATAGCCGTCGACCGGACGCGCCGGAAACTTTGTAAGGCCGTTCATGCCAGCTTTTCTGGCAGGGCTTGCCGACAGGTATGTGACGCGCGGCGGTATCGTGGCCGCCGGCGGCGACAGCGCGTGGCGCTGCTAACGGCCGCGATATTGCTGTTTCTGCGCCGTCGTTGCGGTGCCGAACTGCGTCGCCTGGATCACGGTTTGGAACGCGTTCAACTCGGCGGTGCCGGTCGAGTTCCACGGCGGGGTCGGGCAATTGTGGCTCGGCAATCTGCCGAGCCCGCATTCGCCGATAGTGACATCGGTGAGGCCGGGCACGCCGGCATTCTCACCCGGCCTGCTGGTCAAGAGTTTCAGCAGCAACGCGATCTCTTCCTGGGTGACGCGCTGCGGCTCGCTCGGCGGCGTGTTCCAATTCACGATGTTCACGAAAAAATCAGGCCGGCTGAGGGTCACCGCGCCGGCGCCGTTGTGGATCGTCATGATGCCGAAATGGTCGATGACCTTGGTGCCGTTGGGCCCCTGAATGACGGTGACGGTGCCGCCGCGAATGCCGATCGCGGCATCCTGCGTCGTGATCGAGGCATCGCCCTGATGGCTGAGCGCGCCGCCGACGAAGCGCAGCGCCCCTTCGGCCAGATTGGTCAGCATATGCCCGGAATTGGACTTCGGATCGTAGACATATTCGTCGATCAGGAGATTGGTGTTCGGCGCAATGCTGAGCGTGCTTTTGTCGATGAACAGGAGCTGCACCGAGCCCGTCGGCGTGGTGTGGATACGCTCCTTGTGCACGATATTGGCGCCGACGGTCAGATTGACCGTGGTGGCGCCGGGCGGCGTGCTTTCCGTCATCGGATTGACGGCGGTCGCGGTGCCGACCTGCTGCGCCGAGGCAGGACGCGTGACGGCCCCCATAACGGCGAGTGCCAGTACAACAGTGAGGCTTCGGCTCAGTGTCATCACGTGCTTTCTAGAATTTAAATGTCGGCCCGCCCGAAATCGAAAAATCATGCATTGTGAATGCCGCGACGTTGGAGGTGTCCGAACGGTACTGCACGAGCATGCTCATATAGATCTTGCTCCAGACCGGCACGTCGAGGCCCAAACCGGCGCGCCATTCGTTCGTGCGCGGCGTCGTGTTCGGGTCGATCGTCGGGTCCGGCGCGTTATATTGCCAATGGCTGAAGCCCGCGATCGGCGTCAGCGTCCAGATGCGGCCGTCGCCGAGGATCGAGAAATTCCACGGCAGCCAGATGTCGGCGACATAGACATCGTAGCTGTCGGGACTGAAGGCGGCGTTCGAATGCCCGAATACGCCGCGGGCTTGCCAGCCGAATCCTGAGGCGATCGGCCCCGACGCCAGCAGGCCGACGGTCGACAAAGTGCCGCTCAGATTGCTCGCGAGCGGGTAGAAGGTCGAATTGCGAAAGCTCTGCTGCACGACTTCGGCAAACGGATCGAGCGCGACATTGCCGACGTTGGCATGCAGTGTCAGGCCGCCGCCGGCGCTGCCGGAATATATCATATCGGCCAGCAGCGAACCGGTCGCGATCAGATAGGGCTTGACGGAAATTGCGTTGGGGCTGCCGGGGTTCAGCACGAAGCGCGGGCCGGCGCGCAATTCCAGCGTGCCGATATCGAATTGGTGCAGGCTGAACTGCTGCGCGTCATAACCGGCCAGCGACGCCTCGAATGTATCGCCGCGCTGATTTTCGAAATCGTGGACATAGTTCAGCGCGAAGGCGCCAAACCAGTTGCCGTCGCCTTTGGCGAAGAAGCGATTGTCGAAACTTTGTCCGGAGGCCAGTACGGTCTGCGGCCCGGGGCCGCCGCCAGGGTTGCTCTGGTAGCCAACCCCGGTCTGCACGAAACCCGAGAAACGGTCGACCTGCAGCTGCTTGTCGACATCGGCCAGCAAATCCTCGGTGCGCTGGCGCAGACCGGGCTGCATGTCCTGCTGCTCCAGCGCCGATTTGAAATAGCCGCGCGCCATCTCATAGGAGCCGAGCCGGTAGTAGAGGACGCCGAGCTGGAAGCGGATCTTCGACAAGGCCGGATTGTAGAACAGCAATTGCTCGTAGGTGCCGATCGCTGACTCGATGTCATTGGCCGACGCGTAGGCAGCATATTGCAATGTATTGGTGAGGTCCGACGGCTGCGTCAGATTGTTGAGGAACAGCGGATTGAGCGTGCCGGCGAAGTCGGGCGGAGATTGCGCGAAAGCCGTTGCGCCCAGGCCAAGCCATAGCGCCGGTCCGGGCAGCACGGTCGACGCGAGAAAAATTGCCGCAAGGAGAGCTGACGTGAACCAAGCGGACGTAAACCAACCTCTCGGCGTGACGACTGCCGCGAACCGAACCCAATACGATGCCCGCACCACGCAAAACGTCAAAACCACCCCATCGCTCTTTCGCCGCTCGATGTTGTCGCTCGGCGCCGCCGTTTGGGTTCAAACAGCGAATTCGGTTGATGGTATTATTTTCCGCTCATTGGCCTGAGCGTCGTGCAATTTAATATGCGCGTATCACCGAGTCGAGACGCGAGATCGCGCGAGATATGCGCGAAGCCACTCTCGCGACTACGAAATTACCGATTTTTGGAACTTTCAGCGGCCGGACTCGCGGCGCGATGGTAAAATGGCGCGGCGCAGCGAAGGATTGTCAGCCCGGGCTGAAATGACTCCCGCCTTCGGCTAGCCTTGCGCGAAAGGCCCCGCGTGGCATGACGTCGGCGCGGAGAAAGCAAAAAGCTGCGGCGATCGCCGATTGCGCATCGCCGGTTCGGCAGGGAGAGGGCGCATGACGCTGCAGCAAAATCAGGGCCGCATTCAAACCACCCATATCGGCAGCCTGCCGCGGCCCCATCATCTGCTCGATCGGCTCAAGGCGAAATTTGCCGGACAGGCCTTCGACCAGGGAGCTTTCGAGGCCGAGCTGCGCCAGGCTGTCGTCGATGTCGTGAAGAAGCAGAAGGATTGCGGCGTCGACATCGTCACCGACGGCGAATTCTCCAAGCCCGGCTTCTTCACTTATATCCAGGAGCGGCTGTCCGGCTTCGAGGCGCGGCCGAACCAGAAGATGCTGATCTTCCAGAAGGAGGTCGCGGCGTTTCCCGACTATTACGCCGAATATTTCAAGCAGGCGATGATGGGCGGCGCGATTGTTGCGATCACTCCGGTGGTCTGTACCGGCCCGGTGCAATATCGCGGCGAGGCGCCGCTGAAGCGCGACATCGATAATGTAAAGGCCGCCGCGAGCGCCGCCGGCATCCCGTTCGAGCACGTCTTCCTGCCGGCAACCGCGCCGTCTGGCGTCGGCATCAACGAATATTACAAGAGCGAAGAGGAGTATTTCCACACGCTCGCCGCCGAGATGAGCAAGGAGTACAAGGCGATCGTCGATGCCGGCATCCTGGTGCAGATCGACGATCCGTTTCTCGCCGACATTTTTGTCGAGCCCGGCCTCGACGACAAAGCCATGGCCCGCCGGGCCGAGATCTATGTCGAGGCGATCAACAATGCGCTCAAGGGCATCCCGGCCGAGCGTGTGCGCTTCCACACCTGCTACGGCATCAATGAGGGTCCACGGCTTTACGAGGCGAGCTTGCCCCAGCTCATCGGCTATATGCTCAAGATCAACGCCGGGTCCTACAGTTTCGAAGCCGCCAATCCGCGCCACGAGCACGAATATCACCTGTTCGAGACGGTGAAGCTTCCCGACGGCAAGGTGCTGTGCCCCGGCGTCATCACCCATGCCAGCAACATCGTCGAGCATTCGGAATTGATTTGCGAGCGCATTCTGCGCTTCGCCAATCTCGCCGGCCGCGACAACGTGATTGCGGCTGCCGATTGCGGCTTCTCCTCGCAGGCGCTGTACCGGACCGAAGTCCATCACAGCGTGGTGTGGGAGAAGTTCAAGGCGATGCGCGAAGGCGCCGACCTCGCCAGCAAGAGGTTATGGAAGAACTGAACCTGCGCCGCGTCAGCCTTTTGATTGCTTGCGCACGAAATCGATGATGCCGGAGAAATCGGCGCCGCTCGAACCGGTCTCGGCGAATTCCTGATAAATTTCGGCGGCATGGATGCCGATCGCGGTCTCGGCGTGGACCGAGGCCGCGGCTTCGCGGGCGAGGTTGAGATCCTTCAGCATCAAAGCCGCGGCGAAGCCTGGTCTGTAGCCGTTATTGGCTGGGCTTGTCGGCACTGGCCCGGGCACCGGGCAATAATTGGTCAATGACCAGCATTGGCCGGACGACGACGACACGACATCGAACATCGCCTGATGCGATAGGCCGAGCCTCTCGCCGAGCACGAAAGCCTCGCTGACCGCGATCATCGAGGCGCCGAGAATCATATTGTTGCAGATTTTCGCCACCTGGCCGTTGCCGGCTTCGCCGCAATGCACGACGCGCTTGCCCATGCGTTCCAGGAGCGGCTTGCCGCGCTCGAACGCGTGATGCGAGCCGCCGACCATGAAGGTCAGTGTCGCCGCCGTCGCGCCGCCGACGCCGCCTGAGACTGGAGCGTCGAGCGTAGCAACGCCTTGCTGGGCGGCAAGCTTATGCGCCTCCCGCGCGCTTGCGACATCGATGGTCGAGCAATCGATGAAGAGCGCGCCTTGGTTCGCCGCCGGTAAAATATCCTTCCACACTGAGAGCACGTGGTGGCCGGCCGGCAGCATGGTAATCACCACATCCGCATTCTCGACGCAGGAGCGCGCATTGGCGACGATCTCGATGCCGTTCCCGGCCGACGCCTCGCGCGACGCCGCGACCACGTCGAAGCCCAGAACGCGTTCGCCCGATTTGGTCAGATTGGCCGCCATCGGCCCGCCCATATTGCCAAGACCGATGAATCCGATATTCGGCATGTGCGTTTCCTTGAATGGGTTTCAGTCTTTGAACTTCAATTCCAAGGCGCCGACAGATTGAAAGTGCCGCTCGACGATTTCCGGCGTGACCAGTTCGAGCGTGTCGGGCCGCCACGCCGGATTGCGGTCCTTGTCGACAATCGTGGCGCGGATGCCTTCGATCGTGTCGTGCCCGGCCACGCAGGCCAGCGCGATACGGTAATCCTGGACGAAGCATTCCTCAACGCGGTTGAATTTCGCCGCGTCCCGCATGTTGCGGAGCGTGATCTTCAGCGAGGTCGGCGAGGCTTTCTTCATGGCGGCGAGCGCTGTTTGTGCGGCCTCGGCATTGCTTGCGTCCAGCCGCGCAAAAATCTCTTCGGCGGTGTTCGCGCCATAGCAAGCATCGATCCAGGAGCGTGCCGCCTCGAGCTTCCCGGGAGCGGGCGGGGCGGACAAGGCGGCAAGCTGCGTCTGCACGTCGTCGGCGCTGCGGCAGCCGGCAAGCGCGTCCGGGATTGTCGCAAGCTTCGCTGCGGGGATGTGGATGTCGGCAAGTCCGGCATAAATCGTATCCGCTGCATCCATGCGGTCGCCGGTCAGTTCCAGATAAGTTCCGGTGAAGCCCGGCGCGCGGGCCAGCGGAAACGAGGCGCCGATATCGGGAAAAAAGCCGATGCCGACTTCCGGCATGGCGACTGCGGAGCGTTCGGTGACGACCCGATGCGCGGCGTGACCGGCAAGCCCGATGCCGCCGCCCATGACGACGCCGTCCATGATCGCCACCACGGGCTTGCGATAGCGCGCGATCGTCACGTTGAGATGATATTCGAGCGCCCAGAATTTTTGCGGCAGCGGATCGCCGGATTTCGCCGCGTCGTAAAGCGCGCGAATGTCGCCGCCGGCGCAAAAGCCGCGCTCGCCGGCGCCGTCGAACATCACGACCGCGACGGCAGGGTCCGACGCCCAAGCACGCATCATCTCCGTCATGGTGACGGTCATGCCCAGCGTAATGGCGTTGAGCGCCTTGGGGCGGTTCAGCGTGAGCCGGCGCAACGTGCCTTGCGCGCGAACGATGACGTCGCCGTCTTGCAATACCTGTTCGTTCATCGCCCGACGAGGTGCCTCGCCACGATCAGGCGCATGATTTCGTTCGAGCCCTCGAGGATCTGGTGCACGCGCAGATCGCGCACGATCTTCTCGATGCCGTATTCGGACAGATAGCCGTAGCCGCCGTGCAGCTGCAGCGCTTGGTTGGCGACATCGAAGCAGGTGTCGGTGACGAAGCGCTTGGCCATCGCCGAAAGCTGGTTGAAATTCGCGTCCTTGCGATCGAAGGCGGCGGCGGCGTGCCACAGCAAAGCGCGCGACGCCTCAAGCCCGGTCGCCATATCGGCAAGGCGGAACTGCAAGGCCTGGAATTCGTCGAGCCGTTTGCCGAAGGCCTTGCGCTCTTTCATGTACGCGAGCGTCTTGTCCAGTGCGCATTGCGCGCCGCCGAGCGAGCAGGCGGCGATGTTGAGCCGCCCGCCGTCGAGCCCGGACATCGCGATCTTGAAGCCTTGGCCTTCTTCGCCGAGCCGGTTGGCGACCGGCACGCGTACGTTCTCGAAAATCACCGCGCGCGTCGGCTGCGCGTTCCAGCCCATCTTGCGTTCATTGGCGCCGAAGGAAATGCCGGGCGTATCGCCGGACACGATCAGCGCCGAAATGCCCGCCGCGCCAGTCTCTCCTCCTTGGCCGCCGGTACGCGCCATCACGACATAGAGGTCGCCCGCGCCGGCGCCGGAGATGAACTGCTTCTGGCCGTCGAGAACGTAACAGTCGCCGTCGCGCAGCGCCCGCGTCGTCAGCGCCGCGGCGTCCGAGCCCGCGCCCGGTTCGGTCAGACAATAGCTGGCCAGAAGCTCCATGGTGCAGAGCTGCGGCAGGAATGTCTTGCGCTGCTCCGGGGTGCCGAAGGCGTCGATCAGCCAAGACGTCATATTATGGATCGACATATAGGCCGCGACCGTCGGACAGCCGGTCGCCAGCGCCTCGAAGATCAAAGTGCCGGTGAGCCGCGACAGTTCGGAGCCGCCGAATTCCTCGGCAATGAACACGCCGCCCATGCCGAGCGCCGCCGCCTTTCGCATCTCCGCGACCGGAAAATGCCTGGCCTCATCCCAGGCAAGGGCATTAGGCGCAAAGGTTTCGTCGGCAAAACTCTTCGCCATGTCACGCATGGCGATCTGATCGGCGTCGAGCGCGAAAGCTTGTGCTGTACTTGGCGAATGGTCGAGCATAAATCCGGCGTCCGGCTTTGCGGTCAGCTCGTTTATGGCTTGAACAAGCAGCATCGTCCTTTTTTGCGGCGAAGGGAAGCGGCCGATGGAGCGAAATATCTAGCCCAGATATTTTTTGAAGAACTCCAAGCTCAGCACCAGCGCGCGATCGGCTTCCGGCTTGCTGTAGGTCTTGCCGCCGTGACGGGCGAAGGCGTGGTCGGCGCCGGGATATTTGTGAATGGTCACCAGCGGATTGGGCGACAGCCGCCGCTCGATGAGGTCGTTGACCTCCGCCTGCACCCAGCGGTCCTTCATCGCCATATGCAGCATGAACGGCCGATGCAGGTTTTTCGCTTCCTTGATGCGGTGCTCGATATAGGTGCCGTAATAGGCGACGGCGCAGTCGATATCGGTGCGGCAGCACATCAGATAACAGAGCTTGCCGCCGAGGCAGTAGCCGACCGCGCCGACCTTGCCGTTACATTCCGGCAGCTGATCCTTCAGGTATTGGTGGATGTCCTCCATATCGCGCACACCGAGGTCGTAGTCGAACTCGTAATAGAGATCGAACGCCTTCTTGATGTCGTCGGGATTGCCGTCGGACAATTCGACGCCTGGCTCCTGCCGCCAGAACAGGTCGGGCACCAGACAGATAAAGCCGGCCTCCGCGAATTCATGGGCGTGATGGCGCATCGTGTCGTTGACGCCCCAGATTTCCATGATCGCGATGATGGCGCCGGCCGGCGTGCGATCCGGCATCGCGAGATAGGCGCCCATCTCGCCGTCGCGTAGCGGCACTTTGATGTTTCTGGTCGGCATTTTGTCTTCCTAGAGTTTCAGGAGCGCCCGCGCATTTCCAGAAAAAATCCGCGCGCGATCCTGTTGCGGAATGTCGAGCCGCTCGACGGCGCGAATGGTGTCGGCGATCAGCCAGCGGCCTTGTTCTGAGTCAAACGGCGCGTCCGTCGCAAAGAGACAATTTGCCGTGCCGAAAAAGGCGTGGCCGCAGCGCGTCGGCGCGTCCTCACCGCCAAGCGCGGTGTCGGCATAGATCATCTTGTAATATGTCAGCGGCGGCTTCTTCAGGCCGCGCTCCTTCGCCACCGGGTTCTCATTGCGCGTGCCGAAGAAGATCTGCCGGAAGCCAAGATTAATCTTGCCGGGAAAATACGGGATCATGCCGCCCATATGGTGCGAGATGATCTTGATATGCGGCAATTCGTCGAACAGGCCGGAATAGATCAGCCGCGTCATGCAGGCTGTCGTCTCATAGGGCCAGCCGAACGAGAACCAGACTTCGTCCTGCGACGCTTTCTCAGAAGCATAATCGGCAAAATCCGGGCCGCGCATCGGATGCACCCAGACCGGCAGATCGTGCTCGGCCATGCGGCGCAACAGCGGACGGAATTTTTCGTCGCTCAGCGGCATGCCGGCGACATTGGTGAAGACCTGGATGCCCCGCGCGCCAAGCTGCATGACTGCGCGATCGATTTCGGCCAGCGAGGCTTCGATATTGTTCATCGGCAGCGCGGCGACGAAGGCCGGAAAGCGCTGCGGATGCTTGCGGCAAATCTCCGCAAGCTCGTCGTTGGCGAGCCGCGCCAGATCCGGCGTGACATCGGGCCCGGCCACAAGCTCGAGCGGCGGATTGGCGAGCGACAGCACTTGGGCGAAATCGCCGAACTCCTCGAGCAGACGCAGCCGTGCTTCGACGTCAACCAGCGTCTTCAGCCGCGGAAACGCGGTGGTCGCGACGTGGCCGGGAATGAGCGTTGCAAGCCTATCGAGATAGGCTTTCGGCATGAAGTGATTGAATATGTCGATGATCATAGCGGGCCGTCTGAAAAATTGCGCGAGCGCCGACATTTACCGCGCCGGCGGCCTGCTTGTCACACCTGGTTTTCTATTGCATCTTGCGCCCCAATAAAAACAAGCCGCGGCAACAACGCGGTTGCAGATTGGGGGAGACACATGTCCGACGCGCGCGGGACGTCCGCTGAACTTGCGTCCGCCGAGCTTGTCGCTCGCTTAGAGCGCCTGCCGTTTTCCAAATGGCACCGCCATTTCTTCATCCTCGCGTTCTGCGGCATCGCGCTCGATGCGGCGGATTTCGCCATCTTCGGCGCGGCATTGCCGCCGGTGGCGCACGAATTCGGATTGGGGCCGGCGCAGGCCGGGCTGTTGGCGACAGTGGGATTGGTCGGCGCGTTTCTCGGCGCGCTGTTCTGGGGCACGATCTCGGACTATATCGGCCGCCGCACGTCGTTCCAGGCAACCGTCGGACTGTTTGCGCTGTTCACCGGGCTCGTCGCTGTGTCCTGGAACGTGCTGTCGCTATCGGTCTTCCGCTTTTTGTCGAATTTCGGTCTCGGCGGCGAAGTGCCGGTGACCTTGACCTTGAGCGCGGAATATAGCCCCGGCCGGATTCGCGGCGCTATGACCGGCAATATCATGGCCGCCTTTCCGGTCGGTCTCGTTCTCGCCGCGTCATTGAGCTTGCTGATCATTCCGCGCTGGGGCTGGCGCGCGCTGTTCGTGGTCGGCGTCGTGCCGGCATTGCTGCTGTTCTTCGTGCGCCGCTATATGCCGGAATCCGCGCGCTTCCTCATCAGCAAAGGCCGGCTCGCGGAAGCCGAACAGACCGTTGCCGGCATCGAGAAAGATGCGATCGGGCGGGCACTCACGGCGGATGAAATCAAGACGCTGGCCAACCTGCATCCCGAAGTGGCGGTGCCGGGCAAGGTCACGGTGTTCGAGCTCCTGGCGCCGGGGCGGGCCAAGAATACGCTGCTGCTTTGGATCGTCTCGTTCGGCTTTCTCTGGGCCTCGAACGGCATCCTGTTCATGCTGCCGACCATCCTGACGCAGCGCGGCATTCCGCTGACCCAAGCCATCGGCTTCCAACTGGTGCAGGCGCTGAGCGCCGTGGTCGGCTATTCGGCCTGCGGCTTCCTCATCGATCGCTACGGACGGCGGCCGGTGTTGTTTCTTTATTATTTCGTCGGCGCGTTCTTTCATCTGTGGTTCGCGATGGCGAGCGGCATGTGGCTCTACGCCGCCGCGGCCGCGGTGGGGTGGGTCAATCCGGGCGTCTATGGGGCGACCGGCATCTATGTCAGCGAATTGCATCCGACGCGTCTGCGCGCGACTGCCGTCGGCTGGTTCTTCGGCATCGGCCGCATCGGCTCGTTCCTGGCGCCGACCGTGGTCGGCTTCATGCTGGCCTATGGCGTCGGCGCCTATGTCCTGCACACCTTCGCGCTGGCTTATCTGATCTCGGCGATCGCGCTGTGGCTGGTCGGCATCGAGACCAAGGGCCGGGTGCTGGAACAGATCACAGAGCACGGCGGCATCGCGGAGGCCGCGGCGCCTGCGCCCGTGATGACTCCGGCGCGGACGTGAGCTTCGGTGCAGCCGATCTTCAGTGATTATGCGCGTGCTTGCGCGGATGATGCCGGTAGTGCGGCGCCGGCGATCCTTGCCATCCGCCAGCTTGATAACCGGAGTGATAATACGGGTTCATCCCGCAGAAACCGCGATTGCCGGCCAGTACGTTGGGCACGCAGGCTTCGACCGTGTTGTACTGGCAATCCCAATGCACGCCGCCAGTGCCGATCGACACCACCGCGCACCACGGCGCATCGCCGTAATACTGGGCGCGGCTCGGCGAAACATCACAGCAAATCAAGGCCGCGGCGGCGGCCACAGGAAGGACAATACGCATCATGGTCACCACCTTGAGCGTTTCCACCTTGCTCGGCGTCCCGGTATAACCCCTGGTTAGGGGACGTATTCCCGCTGCGGGAAAAATCAACACCGGTCAGGTTTGGAAACGCCGCCATGGACTTCACGCTTCCGCCGGAAATCGAGGATCTGCGGCTGCGCACCCGTGCCTTCATCGAGGAACATGTGCTGCCGCTCGAGGCCGATCCGCAGAATTTTTCCGAACATGAGAACATTCCGCTCAATCGGCTCGCCCCGGTTCAGGAAAAGGCAAGGAAAGCAGGACTCTGGGCGCCGCAATCGCCCAAGGAGTTCGGCGGCATGGCGCTGCCGATCGTGGCCTGGGCGGCGATCTACGAGGAAGCGGCGCGCTCGCTGTTCGGGCCGCTCGCGATCAATTGCGCCGCGCCCGACGACGGCAACATGAATCTTCTGTCGCGTATCGGCACGTCGGCGCAGAAGGAATGGTGGCTGCGGCCGATCGTCGAAGGCAAGGTGAAATCGTCCTTCGCCATGACCGAGCCGGCACCCGGCGGCGGCTCCGATCCGGGCATGATCCGCAGCTATGCCGAGAAGAAGAACGGCAAGTGGACGATCCACGGCCGCAAATGGTTCATCACCGGCGCCGCTGAAGCGGCGCATTTCATTGTCGTGGTGCGAACGTCCGACGACAGGCGTCGCGGGCTCACGGCCTTCCTCTATCATCGCGATCAGCCGGGCTGGCGCATCGTGCGCCGCATCGGCATCATGGGCCCGGAGGAGCACGGCGGACATTGCGAGCTTGAATTCGACGGCCTCGAAGTCTCCGACGACAACATACTCCTTGGCGTCGGCGACGGATTGAAGATCACCCAGATCAGACTCGGTCCGGCACGGTTGACGCATTGCATGCGCTGGCTCGGTCAATCCAAACGCTGCCTCGAAATCGCGCAAGACTACGTCAATCGCCGCGAAGGCTTCGGCGTCCGGCTCGCCGACCGCGAAAGCGTGCAGATCAAGCTCGGCCAGATGGCGCAGCAGATTCAGATCGGCCGGCTCCTTACCATGCACGCGGCCTGGAAGCTCGATCGTGGCGATCGTGCCCGCAAGGAAGTGTCGATGGCGAAGGTGCATGTCGCCGACACGTTGCACAATGCCTGCGACACCGCGATCCAGCTCAACGGCGCACGCGGCTATTCCAAGGACACGATATTGGAATGGATCTACCGCGCCGCGCGCGCCGCGCGCCTGGTCGACGGCGCCTCTGAAGTCCACAACATGGTGCTGGCGCGCTTCCTGCGCGAAGAAGGCCGCGATTTCTGGACTTGGAGCGCGGGCAACAAGATTTGAGGATTGCCTATCGCGTCATTTTGCGGCGGGGAAGAAGCGCTGCTGGTTCGTCCACTCCGCGATCTGGTTGGCCTTGATCCATTCGGCCAGTTCGTCGTGCCGCGCCAGCCAGACGCCGGGAAAGCCGCGGATATATTTGAGGATGCGGTCGATCTGCGCCGCCATCAGCGGCCGTCCGCCGAAATGGCAATGCACCGTGACATTGAGAAATGCCATCGGCTCGTTGGCGTAGAGATAATCGAAAGTGTCCTTGTAAACGTCGAACCAGTCGCGCGGATTGCCGCGCAACACGCGGTGGTCGGCAAAATCGGTATGCGGCAGCGCGACGATCGTGCCCTTGGCGGTCTTCACGCAGAACGGCAGATCGATGTTGTTGTAGTCGCCGTACCAGAGGAAGCCGGTTTCGGCGATCAGCTCTTCAGTATGCGCCGTCGGCGCCAGCACCGGACTGAGCCAGCCCTTGGGCGGCGCGCCGGTGAGTTTCTTGAAGACCCCGATGCACTTCTCGATGATGGCGCGCTCTTCATCGGGGGACAGGTATGCCATCAACGCATCCTGCGTATACGAATGCGCCGCGATCTCGTGGCCCGATTTCAGCATGCAGGCCACCGCGTCCGGCGCGATCTCCATGGAATGGGCATTGGCGACGAAGGTTGCCGGCACCTGATGCTCATTGAGGATCTTGAGCAGCCGCCACACGCCGTTGCGGCTGCCATAGGTGCCCCACGTCATCGCGGCGCGGTCATGCGTGCCCGGCTTGAGACCCGTCGTCTGCACTGAGAACGGCGGGCCTTTGTCGCCGGACCAGTTCTCCATCAGGCAAGTCATGGCAACGGCGATGCGGGCGCCATGCGGCCAGGCAAATCCCGGCGGTGTCTTGCTCGCTGTTGTCACGGCGTTACCTCTTTACTTGGCGTGCCGGGCGAGTCCTGAAGACCAGATCCCCGGCGTTGCGTAAAATCGTGTTCTCGCGCCAATGGCGAAGGCGCGACGATCGGCCGCCGATATCGGGGAGCCACACAGAAATTGTCAAACAAAATCCGGCGTCGTATGAAGGTCGGCGTAGAGCCCGATCCGGCAAGCATAGTCGAGGCTCGCACAAGAAACGTGCCGGGAGGAAAGTGCAGTGAATCGCCGTGATTGTATTCGCCTTGGAGCCGCAGCGCTTGCGGCCCGATCTCTTCGCGGCGCAGCCGCTCTCGCCCAGTCGAAATATCCGCAAGAAACCATTCGCTTGATCGTGCCATATGCGCCGGGCGGCGTGGTCGATGCGGTCGCGCGCAATTGGGCCGAGCGCGTACGCGGGCCGATCGGGACCGTCATTGTCGAGAACGAAGGCGGCGGCGGCGGCACGATCGGCGCTGCCACCGTCGCTCATGCCAGGCCCGACGGCTATACGCTCCTGTTCGGCGATACCAGCTCGCAGATTATCGCGCCGTATCTGATGCTGCATCCGTCTTACGATCCGGCAAAGGACTTCGCGCCGGTGTCGATGATTGCGACGTCGTCCACGGCCATCGTCGTGCATCCGAGCGTTCCGGCGAAAAACCTGAGCGAGTTCATCCCCTACGCACAGAGCCATCAGAAACAATTGTCTTATGCGTCGGCGGGCACCGGCACGGTCACGCATCTCGCCGGCGAGCTGTTCAAAGAGCTCATCAAGGCGCCGGACATTCTGCACGTGCCGTATCACGGCGCTGGGCCGGGCCTGATCGACCTGCTCGCCGGCACCGTGCCGATGATGACGCCGAATGTCACCAGCCAGGTGCTGAGCTATCACCGCGACGGCAAGATCCGCATTCTCGCTGTCTGCGCTCCCGCGCCGCTAAAGGCCGCGCCGGAAATTCCGGCGGCGGTCGCTGTTCTGCCGGGGCTTGTCGTGCAACTGACCTGCGGCGTGCTGGCGCCGGCAGCTGCGCCGCAATCCGTCATTTCGCAGCTATCCGCGGCCACCGCGCAAGTCATGCAAAGCCCCGACTTCCAGCACGTGATGGAAGCCGCGGGTCTAGAGACGCGCACAGATGCGAGCGCGGCCGGCGCGCAGAGTTATCTTGCTGCCGAACGCGAACGTCTGGTGCCGATCATCAAGGCCGCGGGCCTGGAGCCGTCATGAAATTTCATCGCCGTCATTTTCTGCGTCTTGCATTGGGAACGGCGGCGGTCTCGCCGCTCGCCCGCGTCGCTTTTGCCGACACTTATCCCAACCGTCCGGTTCATATCGTGGTCGGTTTCGCGCCCGGCTCGGCCTCCGACATCGCCTCGCGGCTCATCGCGCAGGCGCTGTCGGAGCGGCTCGGACAGGCATTCGTCGTCGATAACAAGCCGGGCGCCGGCAGCAATATCGCGACCGAATTCGCGGTGCGCTCGGCGCCGGACGGTTATACGCTGTTCTATGCGAGCCCGCCGAACGCCATCAATGCGACGCTCTACGACAATCTCAATTACAATTTCCTGCGCGACATGACGCCGGTCGCCAGCATCATCAAGACGCCGGTGGTGATGGAGGTGAATCTCGACGTTCCCGTCAAAACCGTGCCGGACTTCATCGCCTATGCCAAAGCCAATGTCGGCAAGGTTTATATGGCGACGGTCGGTCCCGGCAGCGCTCAGCACCTCTATGGCGAATATTTCAAGATGCTGACCGGCATTACCATGGAGCCGGTGCATTATCGCGGGGCTGCCGCGGCGATCACCGATCTGATCGCGGGCCGCGTCCAGGTGATGTTCGACGTCGTCGTGTCGTCGATTTCCTACATCCGCTCCGGCCAGCTGCGGCCGCTCGCGGTCACCACCGCAACGCGTCAGGACGTATTGCCCGGCATTCCAACTGTCGGGGAGACCGTGCCGGGCTTCGAGGCCGCCGGCTGGCAGGGCATCTGCGTGCCGGCGGCGACGCCCGCCGACATCGTCGGCAAGCTCAATCAGGCGATCAATGCGTCGCTCGCCGATCCCGTGCTCAAAGGCCGCCTCGCCGATCTCGGCGGTCAGTTGTTCGTAAGTTCGCCGGCCGAGTTCGGCAAGTTCATTGCCGACGAAACCGGCAAATGGGGCAAGGTGGTCAAGGCGGCGAATGTGAAGGCGGAATAGGCGCGGGCATCAGGCCGCGTCGTGAAAAATGACGCCGAGCGTGGTGCGGTTGCCTGAGCGCAGACGGCTGACGCCGTGGCGCATATTGACCCGATAGATGCCGCGCGTGCCGTGCACCGGGCGATGATGCACCGGAAAGATCACGCCTTCGCCCTGGCGTAGCGGCACCACTTCGGCACGCGATTGCATGCGTGGCCGCTGCTCGGTGAGGACGAATTCACCGCCGGTGAAGTCTTCGGCTGGCCGCGACAACAGGAACGCGACCTGGAGCGGAAAGATATTGGCGCCGTAAATGTCCTGATGCAGGCAATTGAAGTCGCCGGCGCCGTACTGCAGCAAAAGCGGCGTCGGCTTGCTCTGGCCGGCTTTATGGCAGCGCTGCAGGTAAGCGGCATGATCGGCGGGATAGGCGACATCGGCGCCCATCGCTTTGCTCCAGCGGTTGGCGACTTCGGCCAGCGGCGGATAAAGCGCGCCGCGTAAGGCCGCGACGGTGTCCGGCAACGGGTAAGCGAAATATTTGTATTCGCCGCTGCCGAAGCCATGACGCGCCATGATGATGCGGCTGCGGAACGGCGCTTCCTCGGCGTAGCTTTGCGCCAATGCCACGCATTCGTCGTCTGTCAGCAGCGGTCCCGTGGTGGCGCAGCCGTGGGCATCGAGGTCCGACGCGATCGCAGTCCAGTCGAAGGCCGCAACGCGTTTAGTAATGGCCGAGGTCATCGGACGACCGACAGTCTGCGCCGATCGCTCTCTTTGCATTGCCGTCATCATGCCTTCTCCTCTCGCGGCGGAAGCTTGCTTCAGCTTTGCTGCCAAATCGGAGATCGGCCGGCCACCCGAAAGCTGATCAGTTTCGCCAGTCCGGATTGATCTTGTCGAGCATGCGCAAATAGGCCGGCCAATCGGCAGAGCCGCGGCCGGAATCGTGATGCTCGTATTGACGCGCGGTTTTTTCGCAGATCTCCGGCGGAATCTCCACGAGCGCACCGCCGGTCGCTTCCATCGTCAGCTGAATGTTTGCGGCGTCGATCAGCGACTTCATCAGCACGAAGGCTTCGCGCGCAGTGTTGCCCACAGTGAGCAGGCCGTGATTGCGCATGATCAGCGCGCGGTTATTGCCGAGTGCCTTGTTGATGCGCGCGCGTTCGCCAAAATCTTCGGTAATGCCTTCATAGTCGTGATAGCCGACGCGATTGTAGAAACGGATTGCGGCCTGCGACACCATCCGCAGGCCATGTTGCAGACCCGAAATCGCCATGCCGGTCTCGGTATGCACATGGACGGCGCAATTCACATCCGGCCGCGCCGCAAGCACGCCGCCATGCAAGGTGAAGCCCGGCCGGTTGACGCCTGACGATTCATCGAGGTCGTCGTCCATGCTGACTTTGACCAAATTGGCCGGCGTCACTTCGGTGTAGAGCAGTTCATGCCGCTTGATCAGGAATTTGCGGCCGTCGCCGGGCACGCGCATCGAAGAGTGATTGTAGATGACATCGCCCCAGCCGTAATGCGCGATCAATTGATAGGTCGCGGCGAGATCGATGCGGGCTTGCCATTCAGCAGGCGACATATCGGACGGCGCAACAGCAGCGATTTTGACATCCGCGTTTTTGATGTGCGTGTTCATTGTGACCTCCCCGAGAATGAGGGAACTCTAGCACGCCATGCGTGCGGCCGCAGCCGCCGAGTTGAGCAGGCCCGCTGCCCGGCGCCGCCCGCGCCATATGCGCGCAGATTGGCCGCAGCCGCTATTCTTAACTGTCCGTCAACCAGCGGCGATAAATTGTCGTCTATGGTGTGGCCGCATACTTCTTTCCTGATCAGGAAAGCCGCGGAATTGACGATCGCGCTCGTGGTGCTGGTGGGCGCCGCAGGGTCGATATTCGCTGCCGGCGAGATCGGCATACAGGCGCTCCGGAGGCAATATCACCGCCCGGCGCAGATACCCTATCCGCAAGACGACCCTTATTCCGACGCCAAATTCAAGCTCGGGCGGGTTTTGTTTTTTGATCCGCTGTTGTCCGGGTCCAAAGTCCGCTCCTGCGCGACCTGTCACAATCCCGGCCTGTCATGGGGGGACGGCGAGCCGCGCGCGGTCGGCGAAAAGGAACTGCCGTTGCGCGCGCCGACATTGCTCAATGTTGCCTGGACGCCGAAGCTCGGCTGGGACGGACATTTTCGCGATCTTGAAAGCGTCGCCGTCGGGCCGCTCAGTTCGCCGGATAATATGAACCTGCCGGTTTCGGATATGATCGCGCGGCTCAAGGCTATCCCCGGCTATGTGCGCGCCTTCGATGCCACCTACGGCAAGGGTGACATCACGGAAGAGAAGGTCGAACGGGCGCTCGCCACTTTCGAGCGCTCCATTGTGTCGGGCGATGCGCCGTTCGATCGCTGGATCGCCGGCGACCCGAAGGCGATCGATGAGCCTGCCAAACACGGCTTCGCGCTGTTCAACGGCAAGGCCAATTGCGCGGTTTGCCACAGCGGCTGGGCCTTCACCGATTCCTCGTTCCACGATGTCGGCGTGGCGGCGGGCGACGATATCGGACGCGGCCGGCTATTCCCGACTTCGGTGAAGTTGAAATATGCGTTCAAGACGCCGACCTTGCGCGACGTAACGCGGCGCGGCCCTTACATGCATAATGGATCTGTTGAAACGCTGGATGAAGTGATCGCGCTTTACGAGCGCGGCGGTATCGAGCGGCCGAGCCGCGACAACGAAATTCATCCGCTGAATTTGACGGGCGGCGAGAAGGCTGACCTCGTCGCCTTCCTCGGCACGCTGAGCAGCGCGCCAAAGTCTTATGTGGTGCCCGTTCTGCCGCGCTGATCGGGCGACCGCCGATCGGATAATGCCGGTCAGACGATAACGAGCGTCGACAGGGCATAGCCTGCGACCGCAAAGCCGCCGAGCACCATGATCCCGGCGACGGTCTCCAATACCTCGGTCAGGGCCGGAAAACGGTCCGCCGCACAGGCGACAACCGCGCCAACCATAACGCTGAGCAACCCCGCCACACCCATCATTGCATCCCCGCGCCCGAAGCTCTTTTGTCTTTGAAGGCGGGGACCGTTCTAGCGGCCAATGCTTACGGCGTGGCTAGGCTAAAACATTGCATTTTCTGCATTTGCCGCAGCCGCTGGGCAGTGGTTAACCAAAGCTTGAAGCGGTTCCAAAAGGAGTTAGCAAATTCCTAAGCTCACTGGTAAAGAAAAGCTTAACTTTACCAAGTGACTAGGCCGTACAGCGTAACTGTTGCATTAGGTCGCGTGAGTATCGGAAACCCCCTCCACATGAGCCGGCTGGCCAAGCGGTTGCACCTCGCAGCCGCAATACCGCTTGCATGCGTGTTCAACGGCGTATTCGTCGGAACTGCAAGCGCTCACGTCAAATGGTTCTGCGCTTACGACGTCGCCGGCCAGCCCGAGGGGCTGGAAAACGTGCTCTGTCCCGATTTCGAATTCCTGATCGGGCTTTCGGTTCTCGCTTTGATGACCGGCGCTGTGTTCGAAGGCACCCCCGTCGGCACTGCGATATTGCGCGCGTTCGACCGGGTGACCGGACTGCTGCGCGACAATATCGAATACGTTTTTCGCGCGGCTTGCGCCTTCTTCTTCATCGCGATCTGGGGGGCCGGCGGCATTCTCCTGACGCCGGAGCTCAAGACCAGCTCGGCGCTGGTCGGCGCCATCCAGCTCGGCATCGCCGCCGGGATGATCACGCGCCGCACGATGCCGCTGTCGGCGGTGGGCATTTTCATCCTGTTTGCCATCGGGATCTGGCAATACGGCGTGTTTCATCTTGCCGACTATCCGATTTTCCTCGGCGTTGCCGTCTATCTGGCTTTGCTCGGTGCGCAGACGAACTTCTTCGGCGCGCGCCCGATCGACGTGCTGCGCTGGGCGGCCGGCATCACGCTGATGTGGGCCTCGATCGAAAAATGGGCCTATCCGGAATGGTCCTATCCGCTGTTCATCCAGTATCCGGGCATGACGCTCGGCTTTGCGGCGGACTTCTTCATGCGCGCGGCGGGTGCCGTCGAATTCGCTCTGGCTTTCGCGCTGATTTGGACGCCGCTGGTGCGGCGCATCGGTGCCGTGATGCTCGCGGCAATGTTCATCGGCGCGGTGTTTCAGTTCGGCAAGATCGACTTGATCGGCCACTCGCTGATCGTCGTCTCGCTGCTCGCGATCGCCGCCGATGACGGCGGCAAGGCGGCGCGCTTGCGCGACTCGTGGCTCTTGCCGTTTGCTTACGCGGCTTCGCTCGCGGGATTTCTGGCGACCTATTACGTAGGCCACGCCGCCTTGTTCGGCACTAAGATTTTGTAATCGGGCGCCGCTACTGAACGTGAACTTCGAGCTTCATCTTCGGATGAATGGCGCAGAGCACGTCGAACTTGCCGGCCACCGGAAACGTAATGGCAGTCCTGCTGCCCGGCTGCTGGTCGCCGGAATCGAATGAGAATTCCTTGGAATCGATATAGGCGTGGTGCAACAGGTCGCCGTCGTCGTTGACGATCTCGATCGTCTCGCCGCGCTTGATCGTGATCTGATTGGGATTGAACTCGCGGCCCTTCTGCGAGACCGTATATTGCGGCAGCGCCAGCCCGACCAGCGTGCCGAGGCCGATAATCGCGGCGGCGACCGTGCCCACTGCGGCCAGACGGCGCATGCGCGGCAGCGTCTGCGGAATTTTCATAGTCGCCTCTATGCCGGTTCGCGAGGATACGCCGCCCATGGTGTGCCGCTCATGGACGGGCCGATCCGAGCTTTGCTCACCGTGGCGGCCCACGGTTAAGAGGCCGTTAAAATTCACATAAGACGCTGTTACGTCACGCAACATTTACGCAGCATAAGCGGCCATTAAGTAACTCCGTAAGATTGCCAGTGCCACTGGAGCGCCCTTAACTGGCGGCCATATACCGATAGAACGGCATAGTTAGAGTATCGAGCATTAGATGCCACGCGGCCGATTTGCCTCCCTGCTATTGCGAATGGTGTCTCGCTGGCGTCGCCGCGTCGCGAGGACGGCCGCGCGTTGCATGACGATCCGCGGCCGTATCCTGGTCGCCTTCCTCATCATGAGCGTGATTACCGCTGCGGTCGGCGGCTACGCCGTGAGGGGCATCAAGAACGCCGGCGTGCTCGTCGACAAGACGTTCGACGAATCTTTGATGTCGATCAATTACGCGCGCGCCGCGGCGAGCGACTTCGCCGCCATGCGCGCGGCCTTCGCGCGGCGCTTCATCGCCACCGATCCGCGGCAGCGCGCCGCCTTCGACAGCGAAGTCGACAATCTCGGCGTGTCGCTGTCGCAAGATCTCAAGATCGCCGCCGCGCGCTCGCAATCGGCGCGCGCCGTCCGGGCCGCCGAGAACGTGCAGCGTGCCGTCGATGCCTGGAAAGCAATTTGTCAGCGCCTCATCGACGGCGACCGGGCCGATGTGAACTGGAGCACGCTCGACCATTACGCCGGCAGGGTCGACGATCAGATCGATCTTTTGGTCAATTACACCGCCGGCGACGGATTTCTCTATCGGCAAAGCGCGCGCGCGACGGTTTCCCGTGACGTACAACTGAACATTGCCGCGATCGCACTGGCGCTGCTCCTTTCGGCGGTCGTGGCGTGGGGTTTGGCGCGGCGTATTGTCGGCCCGGTTGCGGTCGCCTCGAGAGTTGCCACGCGCATTGCCGCCGGCGAGCTTGACGTCGCTGTGCCGCGCGGCAGCGGCGACGAGCTCGGTGCGCTGCTCACCGCGATGAGCGCGATGCGCGACAACATCAAAGCCATGATGGAGCGCGAGGTCGAGCAGCGTCGCTCGGCGCAGGCCCGCCTCGCCGATGCGGTGGAATGTTCGCAGGAAGGCGTCATCGTCGTCGACGTCAATGACTGCATTGTGCTCGCCAATGCGCAGGCCGCCGACTTCCTGGGCGTGGCGTCGGATCTGCTCAAGCCGGGGACGCCGCTCCTGCGGCTCGAGCCGGCGCTGCAAAGCTCGGCCGAAGTCGCCGATGTGCTGATCCGGCACGACGACGACGTGCAGGCGACCGGCGATTATCCGACCGCCGATGGCCGCTGGCTGCGCATCAGCCGCAGCCCGACCCATGACGGCGGCTTTATCGTCTTGTGCAGCGACATCAGCAAACTCAAGGCGCAAGAACGGTCGCTGCGCGAAACCAATCTGCTGCTCGACGCGGCGCTGGAAAACATGTCGCAGGGCCTGTGCCTGTTCGGCAAAGACAACAAGATCGAAGTCTTCAACCGGCGCTATCTCGAAATCTTCAAGCTGCCAGCCGATCGGGTCAAACCCGGCGTCAGTCTTGAGGAGATCGTGCGGTTGAGCTTCACCCTCGGTAATCACCCCAGCGAGACGATAGATCAGGCTGTGGTGGCGTGCATGGAGCGGCACAATGAAAGTGTGCGCCGGCCGCACATCTATGAATTCACCGACGGCCGCGTGGTGTCGTGCCTTTATACGCCGACCGACGACGGCCGCTGTGTTGCGACCTACGAAGATGTGACGGAGCGCCGCCAGGCTGAGGCCAAGATCATGCATATGGCGCGGCACGACGCGCTGACCAATCTGCCGAACCGCATGCTGTTCAAGGACAAGATGGAGCAGGCGCTGGCGCGGGGCGACACGCTCGCCGTGATGTTCCTCGACCTCGATCGCTTCAAGGGCGTCAACGATTCGCTCGGCCATTCGATCGGTGACGCGCTGTTGTGCGCGGTGACCGAGCGGCTGCAGCGTGTGGTGTCGGACACCGACACCGTGGCGCGGCTCGGCGGCGACGAATTCGCTATCGTGCAGAGCAAGGCAACTCCGGCCCAGGCCAGTGAAATGGCCGCGCAGATCATCGAGGCGTTGGTCGAGCCGTTCGATGTACGCGGCCACCAGGTGGTCATTGGCACCAGCATCGGCATCGCGCTTGCGCCCAACGACGGCACCGAGCCTGACCAGCTCTTGCGCAACGCCGACATGGCGCTCTATCGCGCCA
This sequence comes from uncultured Alphaproteobacteria bacterium, assembly GCA_963746715.1. GTDB lineage: Bacteria > Pseudomonadota > Alphaproteobacteria > Rhizobiales > Xanthobacteraceae > BOG-931. The sequence goes on from CAVVCW010000032.1 coordinate 389,406, forward strand.
AGGCCGAAGGCCGCGGCACTTATCACTTCTTTCAGCCGGAAATGGATGCGCAGATGCAGGAGCGCCGCCGGCTCGAGCTCGATCTGCGCAAGGCGCTCGCCGCCGAACAGTTCGAACTCCACTATCAGCCGCTGGTCGATATCCCCCGTGGCACTGTCTCGGGCTTTGAGGCGCTGCTGCGCTGGAACCACCCGGAGCGTGGCATGGTGCCGCCGGACAAGTTCATTCCGGTCGCCGAGGAAATCGGCCTGATCGTGCCGCTCGGCGACTGGGTGCTCAAGCAGGCCTGCCGTGACGCGGTGAAGTGGCCGGAGAAGCTGACGGTCGCGGTGAATCTCTCGGCGGTACAGTTCCGCAGCCCGACGCTAGCGCTATCGGTGATGTCGGCGCTCGGCCAATCCGGCCTTAAAGCCTCGCGGCTGGAACTGGAAATCACCGAATCCGTGCTGCTGCAAGAAAACCGCGCGGTCCTCGATGCCTTGCATCAATTCCGCAAGCTCGGCGTCCGCATCTGCATGGACGATTTCGGCACCGGCTATTCGTCGCTGAGCTATTTGCGCAGTTTCCCATTCGACAAGATCAAGATCGACCGCTCCTTCATCCGCGAATTGGGCAAGGAGAGCGACTGCTCGGTCATCATCCGTGCCGTCATGCGGCTCGGCTCCAGCCTGGGCATGATCACCACGGCCGAGGGCGTCGAGACCGAGCAGCAGCTCGATATCCTGCGTTCGGAAGGCTGCATGCAGGCGCAGGGCTATCTGTTCAGCCGGCCGAAGCCTGCCTCCGAAATCCCGGCCATGCTGCAGCAAATCCGTCCGCGCTACCGCGCGGCGTAGCCCGGCCGCCGACTGGCAGCGGCCTTCGGGTAGCGGCGAAAATGGTGTGGCAAATCAGTCCGCTAGCGTTGCCGCTGCGGAGCGCCGCACTATATCCCTCATAAGACGGCGTGCCTCTGGCAATATCGGGTGGGTGAGGGCAAACTGCGGCCCGAAGTCTCGATTCCGTAGCTCGTAAGAGGCCTGCGTAAATGGCGCTGCGTGACGTGAAACTCGACGATAAATACGATCTCGGCCAGCGCCATATCTTCGTGACGGGGTATCAAGCCCTGGTCCGGCTCTGCCTCATGCAGAAGGAGCTCGACCGCCGCAACGGACTGAATACGGCGGGTTATGTCAGCGGCTACCGCGGCTCTCCGCTCGGCGGCCTCGACAGCCAGTTCATCCGCGCCAAGGGTTTTCTCGAAAAGAGCGACGTCCGCTTTCACGGCGGCATCAACGAGGACCTTGCGGCCACCGCGGTCTGGGGTACGCAACAGGCGGAGCTGCGCGGCGAGGGCAAGTTCGATGGTGTCTTCGCCATGTGGTACGGCAAGGGCCCCGGCGTCGACCGCACCGGCGACGTATTCCGCCACGCCAATTTTGCCGGCTCATCCAAGCATGGCGGCGTATTGGCGCTGATGGGCGACGACCATACCGCCAAATCCTCGACCACCGCACACCAGTCCGAATATCACTTCATCGACGTCATGATTCCGATCCTAAACCCCGCGGGCGTTCAGGAGGTTCTCGATTACGGCCTCTATGGTTGGGCGATGTCGCGCTATACCGGCGCTTGGACCGCGCTGAAGACCATGCACGAGACGATCGAGGCGACGGCGGCGATCGATGGCAGCCTCGACCGCATCAATATCGTCACGCCCGACGACTTCCGTATGCCGGACGGCGGGCTCAATATCCGCCTCAATGACCCGATCCTGGCGCAGGAAGCGCGCCTGCACGATTTCAAGCGCGATGCCATGCTGGCATTCGTGCGCGCCAACAAGCTCAACCGCACCATTACCTCCGGCGGGCGTAATCCGAAAATCGGCATCATCACCACCGGCAAGAGCTATCTCGATGTACGCCAGGCCTTCGATGAGCTCGGCATCGACGAGGTCAGATGCAACGAGCTCGGCATCCGGCTCTACAAGGTCGGCTGCGCCTGGCCATTGAGCCAGCGCGAATTGAAGGAATTCTCAAGCGGCCTCGATCTCATCATTGTCGTCGAGGAAAAGCGCTCGCTCCTTGAAGTGCAGGTGCGCGAGGAGCTTTACGGCACCGCGAGCCAGCCGGTCTGCATCGGCAAGCGCGACGAGCAGGGCGAGTGGCTGTTTCCGGTCAAGGGCGCGCTCGATCCCAACGACGTGGCGATCTGCATCGGCGACCGGCTGCTGAAATATCACCGCAATGACGATCTGATCGGCCGCGTTGCGCGGCTGAAGGAGGCGCAACGGATCGCCGCCGAGACCAAGGACGTCGCCCAGCGCATTCCTTATTTCTGCTCCGGCTGCCCGCACAACACTTCGACCGTGGTGCCGGAAGGCATGCGCGCCTATGCCGGCATCGGCTGCCATTACATGGCGCAATGGATGGACCGTTCGACGCTCGGCTACACCCATATGGGCGGCGAGGGCGCCAACTGGGTCGGCGAGGCGCCGTTCTCCAATCGCAATCACGTGTTCCAAAATCTCGGCGACGGCACCTATAACCATTCCGGTTACATGGCGATCCGCGCCGCGATCGCCGCGAACACCAACATTACTTACAAGATATTGTTCAATGACGCGGTGGCCATGACCGGCGGCCAGGCCAACGACGGCGGGCTCACGGTGCCGCAGGTCGCGCGCCAGGTGGCGGCGGAAGGCGCCAAGCGCGTCGTCATCGTCACCGACGAGCCCGACAAATATCCGCAAGACACCGCCTGGCCGAAAGGCGTCACCATTCATCACCGTGACGATCTGATCACGGTGCAGAGGACGCTTGCCGAAGTGCCGGGCGTCACCATCCTGATCTACGACCAGACCTGCGCCGCCGAGAAGCGCCGCCGCCGCAAGCGCCATACGTTTCCCGATCCGGACAAGCGCGTCATTATCAATGAGCTGGTCTGCGAGGGTTGCGGCGATTGCGGCGTCAAATCGAATTGCGTGTCGGTGCAGCCGCTGGAGACCGAATGGGGCCGCAAGCGCACCATCGATCAGTCGAGTTGCAACAAGGATTTTTCCTGCGTCAAAGGGTTCTGCCCGTCGTTCGTCACCGTTCACGGCGCCAAACTGAAAAAGGGCAGTGGCGTCGCCGCCGATCATGACCTGACGCCACTGCCGGAGCCGAAACTGCCGGCCATCGACCAGACCTACAACATCATCGTCACCGGTGTCGGCGGCACCGGCATTGTCACCGTCGGCGGCATTCTCGGCATGGCGGCGCATCTCGAGGGCCGCGGCGTCGGCGTGCTCGACATGGCGGGGCTCGCGCAAAAGGGCGGCGCCGTGTTCAGCCACATTCGCTTTGCCGAAAAGCCCGAGGACATCCACGCCATCCGTGTCGCGGCCGGCCGCGCCGATCTCGTGCTCGGCGGCGACATCGTCGTTGCCGGCACCAAGAAAGTCCTCGCAGCCGTGAAGCACGGCGCGACGCAGATGGTGATCAATACCGACGAGTTTTTGCCCGGCGAGTTCACCCGCAATGCCGATTTCTCGCTGCCGAGCGAACGGCTCAAGCGCACCATCATCGCCGATGCCGGCGAGAACAAAGCCCATTTCGTCGATGCGAGCCGCATCGCCAATGCGCTGTTCGGCCAATCGATCGGCGCCAATATGTTCATGGTCGGCTTTGCTTATCAGCTCGGCGGCATTCCGCTCTTAGCCGCATCGATCGAGAAGGCCATCGAGTTGAACGGTGAGGCGGTGGCCATGAACAAGGCGGCGTTCCACTGGGGCCGCCGCGCCGTGATCGATCGCGCCAGCGTCGAAGCGCTGGCCAAGCCGGCGCCGTCGAGCGCCAGCGACGCCGAACATCTGTCGGAAAGCTTTGCCGAAGTCGTCGCGCGGCGCGAAAAATATCTCTCCGCCTATCAGAACGCGGCCTATGCCAAGCGCTACCGGACCTGTGTGGACAAGGTGACAGGGGCGGAGGCGTTGCGCGCCCCCGGCAAAAGCGGTCTCGCCGACGCGGTGGCGCGCTATCTGTTCAAACTGATGGCCTATAAGGACGAATACGAAGTGGCGCGTCTTTATACCGACGGCGCCTTCGCGAAACAGGTACAGAGCGCGTTCGGCGGCGACAATCTGCGCTACGAGTTTCATTTGGCGCCGCCCATTCTCGCGCGCCACGATCCGGAGACGGGCCTGCCGCGCAAGATGAGCTTCGGTCCATGGCTGATGCCGGCGTTCCGGCTGCTGGCGAAGCTGAAATTCCTGCGCGGCTCAGCGCTCGATCCATTCGGCCGCACGCTCGAGCGGCAGACCGAGCGCAGGCTGATCGGCGATTACGAAACGATGCTTGACGAGGTGCTGGCGCGGCTGACGCCGGACAATCATCACCTCGCCGTGGCTCTTGTCGCCATTCCTGAGAAAATCCGCGGCTTCGGCCACGTCAAGCAACGGCATCTCACTGCTGCCAAGGCCGACGAGGCCGCTTTGTTCGAGCAATTCCGCGCCGGCGCGCCCGGCCTCCTCAAGGCGGCGGAATAGCGCGCCGCCGCGGGCTCAATCAGTTTCGATTATACGCCGTGGCTCTGCAACACGCCCTGGCAGGCCTTGCTGAGCTTCGGCCGGTTCATCTGCAGGCACGCCAAGACGCGCATCTGGTCCGGGATTGCGTCTTTGCAAAACCGGTGCGCGTCGCGATCGCAGGCGTCTTCGTCTTTTTCGGAATGCGGACCGGCCTGGTTCTGCGCCATTGCGGCTGTCGAAAGAATAAGGACGATGACGAGAGTGACGCTGCGGAGCATGCTGTTTCCTGTGGGAGGCTTCAAAAGGCGGGATGCTATCTACCGTCAGCCTATTGGGGCCAAATTGAGACTCGTATTTCGCACGGCGATGACTGAGGTATTGCAGGCATGCAAGCGGCGGCCGCGTAGGTTATGGTCCGGATATGGGCGGGGCAGGAGCGGGGTATATGGTCGGGCGATTGGTGGGTTAGGCGATGGATGAGAGGCCAATCATTCCGGCGAACATCGGCGCGGCGGCGGATCAGCCGCCGGTGGCGCAAAATCCCGCGGTTTTGCCGCCCGTGCCGGAGCAACATGCAGCGCCAGAACCCGTGATCGCGCAAGAACCTGCATCCGAATCCGCATCCGAGCCCGCGCCGTCGATCGCACCATCGCCGGCCAGCGAACCTGCCCAAGTCGCGCCGGCTGTTGCCACGTCGGCCGCCGCTACACCGGCAGCCGCTGCCGCACCGACCGTTGCAGCGGCAACGGTTCCGTCAGCGATCGGCGTGCTCTTGGTCAATCTCGGCACGCCGGAAGCAGCGACGCCGGCCGCAGTGCGGACATATCTGAAAGAATTTTTGAGCGACAAACGCGTCATCGAACGAGATTCGCTGTGGTGGAAATTCATCCTCAACGGCGTCATCCTGCCGCTGCGCTCGCGGCGCAAGGCGCGCGATTACCAAAAGATCTGGAACCGCGAGCAAGACGAGTCGCCGTTCAAGACCATCACCCGCGCGCAGGCGGAGAAGCTCGCGCGCATTCTCGAGCCGCTCGGCGATCATGTACATGTAAGCTGGGCGATGCGTTACGGCGAGCCCGCGATCGCTTCGCGCTTGCAGGCGCTCACGGCACTGGGCTGCGACCGCATCCTGATCATGCCGCTCTATCCGCAATATGCGGCCGCGACCACCGCGACGGTCGCCGACGAGGCGTTTCGTTTTCTGATGCGCCAGCGCCGCCAGCCGGCGATCCGCATCATGCCGGCCTACTACGATGATCCCTATTACATCGAGGTGCTGGCGTCGTCGCTCAAGGCCGAGATCAAGTCGCTGCCGTTTGTGCCCGACGTGATCGTTGCCTCCTATCACGGCCTGCCTAAAGCGTGCTCGGACATGGGCGATCCCTATGAGAGTCAGTGCAGGCGCACGACAGAGCTCCTGCGCGCGCAGATGGGGCTCGACGAGACCAAGCTGATCTTGACCTATCAGTCGCGCTTCGGCCGCGCCAAATGGCTCGAGCCTTACACGATCAAGACGATGAAGGCGCTTGCCAAGAAGGGCGTGAAGAATCTGGTCGTGATCACGCCGGGATTTTCCGCCGATTGCCTGGAGACGCTGGAGGAGATCGCGGTCGAGAACGCGCATGTGTTCAAGCGCTATGGCGGCGAGAATTTTGCCGCCATTCCGTGCCTCAACGACAGCGAAGCCGGCATGCTGATGATCTGGCAGCTCGCCATGCGCGAGCTCAAAGGCTGGGTGTAACGGCAATGGACGCTTCGCTGACGACGTCTTTGACGACATCGCTGGTGTCTTGGGACTGGTTCGGCCTCGCGCTGGTGCTGTTCGTCATCGAAGGCTTCCGGCCCGGCCGTTTTGCCCTGTGGGCCGGGTTCGCCGCGGTGCTGGTCGGCATGGTGTCCTCGGTCGCGCACTGGCCGTGGCCGGCGCAAGTGGCGGCGTTCATCGCGTTCGCCGTATTTATGATTCCGGTCTGGCGCCGCTACGAGCGCAAGGCTTAAGCAAGACTGGCTTGGCGGCCGGGAAATGGGGCCTGAAAAGCCCCGATCAACCTCTCATTAACCATATCCGTTTTAACTCCGTTAACCAGCGGCGCGCCGTCCGGCGTGCCGTGCTGGCTGTCGCGTGGCCATGGTCCGTGATTCATGGCCGCGCGAGGTTCCGAGGCGCGAGTCCAGTTCCTTGACGGTGGTCCGGTTTGGCAGCTTCCGAGGTGACGCGGACAGGCGAGTGCGGCTTCGGGGCGAGGGGGTCGCAGGTGCCGCGCCGTTGCCGACCGCACAGTGCACGCAATGTCGCTGGCCCGGTCGCCGGCTTGGCGGCTTTGGCCGCCACGATGGCGGCGCTATGGCCGGCGCCAAGTCGCGCGCAGACGGCACCTCAGCCTCAGTCCAACACGCTGCAGACCGCCGCCGCAGCTAATCCCGACGCCGATCTTTTTCTGCCGTCGCTACAGGGCTATCGCAACAGTCCGACGCGCTTCGTCCTGCGCGCCAAAACCGTGACGGCCGATCAGGCGCCGCCCGCCGGCGCTTTCACCGGCTCTGCCGTGCCCGCCATCCCCGCGGCGCCGCCGGTCTATGGCAGTCCGACGGGCTTCGGCGCCGGCAATACCGGTTTCGATTCCACAAATGCGCGGCGCAAACAAAGAGCGCGCGTGCCGAACGGCGGCTCGGCGATTGCACCGCCGCAGGAGACCACGACGTTCGATGCGGTGCCCACCCCGCCGCCGGAAGTGCCGTCACGGCCGCCGGCTGTAAAGCCGCCGCCACCACCGGAAGTCTATCCGGCGAAAGCCGCATCGCGGCCGGGTGCAATTCTGCCGCCGCCGCCGGACGAGCTTCCGATCAGCAACCCGCCGGCGGAAGTGCATCCGCTGACGGCGGCCAGTCGTCCCGGCGCGGTGCTGCCGCTACCACCGCCGGTCGACGTGAGTTCGCCCGCGAGCGCACCGCCGCCGGGAACGCCGGTGCCCGGCACTTTGCCGCTCGGCGCCACGCCGCGGCCGACGCTGCCGTTCCTTGGCGGTGATCCTTACGAGGCGCTGGGCCTGCGCGCGGGCTCGTTCATTATCCTGCCCGCGGTCGAACTGTCGGCGGGCTGGGATAACAACCCTCAGCATCTTCCCGGCGGGCCGGGCTCCTCCACTTATCTTGTCGCGCCGGAACTGCATGTGCGCTCCGATTGGGCGCGCAACGCCTTCACCGCCGATATCATCGGCTCCTACTACTGGTACGGCAACGACAGCTTTCAGCCGTCGCTCAATCGGCCCTATCTGAACGCGAAATTCGACGGCCGTATCGATGTCACCCGCGACACGCAAATCCTGCTCGAAAACCGCTACATCGTGTCGACCGACAGTCCCGGCAGCCCGAACATTCAGGCCAACCTCGCGACGCTGCCGATCAATACGACAGTGGGCGGCACGGTCGGCGTCGAGCAGCAATTCAGCCGATGGGATGCCACCCTCAAAGGCACCGTCGACCGCACCACCTACCAAACCTCGCACTTTGTCGACGGCGAGTCATCAAACAACGACGACCGTGCCTACGATCAATATGCCGGGATTTTTCGCCTGGCTTATGAGATCGATCCCGGTCTCAAGCCCTTCGTCGAAGTCAGCGACGACACGCGCAACTACAACTCGCCGGTCGATTTTTTTGGCGAGGATAGAAGCTCCAACGGCGCCAGCGCCAAACTCGGCGGTGAATTCAAGCTCGCCAATTCATCCCTGGTCGGCGAGATGGCGGTCGGCTATTTGCAGCGCGATTATCATGATCCGACCTTGCCGAATGTCGCCGGTCTGACACTCGACGGCTCGCTGCTGTGGCTCGCCACCGGTCTGACCTCGGTAAAGTTCACGGCGGTATCGCAGGTCTACGAATTTACCCTGCAAGGCGTTTCGGCCTCGTTCAGCCGCGACGTCAGCGTCGAGGTCGATCACGCGCTGCGGCGCTGGCTGATCGCGACCGGAACCTTCGGCTATGGTCACGACGATTATGTCGGCGAGGCGCGCGAAGACGACCGCTACTACGCGATCGCCGGTCTGGTCTACAAACTGAACCCGGTGGTGCAGGTCAAAGGCCAGCTACGCCACGATTGGCTGACTTCGACCCAGAGCGGCAACGCCTATCAATCGACCTCGGTACTCCTGACCTTGCGCTTGCAGCGCTGATCCTGGCAATAAAGGCGATTGATCCGACCGGGAGATCGCCCTTGAGTGAATACGAGCGCTGGGAAACGCGCTATGCCGCGCCGGGCTATACGTTCGGCACGGCGCCGAATTATTTTCTCGCCGCCTGCAAGCCGCTGCTGCCGAAATCCGGCCGCGCGCTGGCCGTCGCCGACGGCGAGGGCCGCAACGGCGTATGGCTCGCGGAGCAGGGGCTTAAGGTCGTGTCGATCGACTTTTCGCCGGCGGCGCAACGCAAGGCGCGCGCGCTTGCCGTCGAACGCAATGTCGGGGTCGATTTCATCCAGACCGACGTGCACGCTTTTCCCTATCCGGAATCGGCCTTCGACGTCGTCGTCGAGATTTTCACGCAGTTCTCGACGCCACAGGAACGGCCGTTGAAATGGGCGGGCATGCGGCGCGCACTGAAACCGGGCGGCTTGCTCATTCTGCAGGGCTATACGCCCAAGCAGCTCGACTACGGCACCGGCGGCCCGAAGCAGATCGAGAATCTCTATACGCGCGCGCTGCTCGAACAGGCGTTCGGCGATTTTCGCGACATTAAGTTCACAGAAGAAGAACGCGAGATGCACGAAGGCGCGGCGCATTCCGGCATGTCCGCCGTGATCGGACTGACCGCGAGAAAGCCCTGACGAAAAAGAGCTAGTTGCCGAGGATCTTCTTGATCTCGGCGCGGAAGGCCGGCGCGATGTCGTCGCGCTCCAGTGCATAAGACACGTTGGCGGCGAGAAATCCGACCTTGGAGCCGCAATCGAAGCTTCGGCCCTCGAATTGCAAACCGTAGAACGGCTGTGTCTTCGCCAATTGGATCATGGCGTCGGTCAATTGGATTTCGCCGCCGGCGCCGCGCTCCTGTTTGGCGAGAAGATCGAGAATTTCCGGCTGCAGGATATAGCGGCCGGTGAGGATGAGATTCGACGGCGCGCGATCGACCGGCGGCTTTTCGACCATGCTGGTGATCGAGAACATCTTGCCGTTGCGCTCGCCGACGCCGACGACGCCGTATTGATCGACGCGCTCATGCGGCACTTCCTCGACCGCGACGATATTGGCTTTGCCGGACAGCGTCTGTGCGGCATCCATCATCTGCGCCAGACAACTGCGCCGATGCTGAACCAGCACGTCGGGAAGAAGGAGCGCGAAGGGCTCGTGGCCGATCAGTTCGCGCGCGCACCACACCGCATGCCCGAGGCCAAGCGGCTCCTGCTGGCGCGTGAAGCTCGTCGTGCCGGGAGCGGGCAGGTCGCGGGACAGAAAGTCGAGCGCCTCGCGCTTCTGCCGTTCGAGCAGCGTCATTTCGAGTTCGAACTGGCGGTCGAAGTGATCCTCGATAACGCCCTTGTTGCGCCCGGTGACAAAAATGAAATGCTCGATGCCAGCGTCGCGCGCCTCGTCGACGACATGCTGGATCAGCGGCCGGTCGACGACCGGAAGCATTTCCTTCGGCATCGCCTTGGTGGCGGGCAGAAACCGGGTGCCAAGGCCGGCGACCGGAAATACGGCTTTACGGACGTGATGAGAAACCTGGTTCATTGAACGCCAATATAATTTGAGGGTGTCGAGCGCATCGGGGCGGGGCGGGAGACATCGGGGAAGACTTCGGGGCCGAAGGCCAAACCTAAATACACGTCTGAATTCATGTCGGAATTATTGCCAAAATTGTCCGGCAAAGTCCCGCACCTTGTTGCTGTAAGGTGAATGCGGCGGGACAAGTTGCCGCGCGGTCGGTGGTAACAACGCCCTATCAACACTCCACTGTTAGAGAAATGCGAGGGCCGCAAGCGTGGAAGTGATTGCTACCGGAAGTCGAAATGGCATGATCGGTTTTGCACCTCAACCGCGTCTTTTGTCGTGCCTTCTGGCGTTGCTGTTTCTCGCCACAGGGCCTCTGGCGCCGGCTTTGGCGCAGGACAAGCCTGACAATTGGCTGAGCCACCTGTTTCAACCCCCGGCGGCAAGTCCGGTTCCCGCTTCCCCCGACGATACGCCCTGGAGCGGACAGTCCGGCGCGTCCGGCAATCCGCAGATGACGGCGGACGCGATCCGCGCGGCTGCGGCCGATTTCAACAATTGCATCGCCAATATGTGGCCCGATGCGGCGCGGCGCGGCATTACGCGCGAGAATTACGATCGCTTCACCGCGGGCCTTACTCCCGACCTGCACATCATGGATTTGCTCGACGCGCAGCCGGAATTTACCAAGGCGCCGTGGGATTATCTCGACCTTTTGGTGAGCGACGACCGCATCGCCCGCGGCCGCGCGCTGCTCACCCAATATGCGCCGGTCTTTGCCGCCATGCAGCGCACTTACGGCGTCGATCCCGCCATCATTGCCGCGATCTGGGGTGTCGAATCCGATTACGGCACGCTGGGCGGCACCCGCCCGGTGATCCGCTCGACCGCGACGCTTGCCTGTGTCGGCCGCCGCCGCGATTATTTCCGCGAGGAATTTCTCTCCACGCTTGAGATCCTGCAGCGCGGCGACGTGCCGCCCGAGCATCTGATCGGCTCCTGGGCGGGCGCGTTCGGCCCGACGCAATTCATGCCGACGACGTTCAAGCGCTATGCGGTGGATTTTGACGGCGACGGCCATCGCGACGTCGTCAATTCGGTGCCGGACGTCATCGCCTCGACCGCCAACAATCTGAAAACGGACGGCTGGGTGCCCGGCGAGACCTGGGGCTACGAAGTCGTGCTGCCGCAGAATTTCGATTACATGCTGGCCGACCGCTCCAAGCAGATGACTTTGCACCAGTGGCAAAGTCTCGGCGTACGCCGCGCCAATAACGGCGCGTTCCCGCATCCCGAAGACAAGGCCTATCTGCTGGTGCCGGCGGGTGCGCGCGGGCCGGCTTTTTTGATGCTGCAAAATTTCCGCGTCATCATGAAATACAATCCGGCCGAAGCCTATGCGCTGGCGATCGGCTACCTCGCCGACCGCATGCGCGGCGGCCTGCCTTTCGTACAGAGCTGGCCGCGCGACGAGCGCGTGCTGACGACCGACGAACGCTACGAGCTGCAGCAGCTTCTGGCCCGGCACGGCTTTAATATCGGCCCGCCCGACGGGCTCTTGGGCCCGCAGACCCGCATCGCCATCCGCAGCTTTCAGGCTTCGGTCGGCCAGATTCCGGACGGTTTTGCCTCAAGCGAAGTGCTCGACCGCCTGCGCCAGCAATAACGGCGCGGTTCTCCGCGAATCCGACACTTTTGCCGGCGATGCTTCGGCTGCAAACGCGGTATCCCGATATCGAGAGGCCCGTATCCGGCGTAATGGGCTCGCGGCGCGGGCCTGCGCCATCGTATATACTAGGCGGATATCAGGTTCCGGAATCAGGTTCCGGATTGGAACGGCCGATGACGTTGCGTTCGACCAAATGGCTTCAGGTGTTGCGGGTCGCGGCCGCGCCGGCGCTTGTTGTCGGGCTGTCCGCGCTTGCCGGAACGGCGCAGGCGCAGTTCTTCGGCGACCGCTATTACAACAACGAAGGCGGCTACGGTCAGCGCTATCAGCCGCCGCAGCCGCAGCAGCGAGATGATTTTTTCTTCGGCGATCGCTTCATGCGGCCGGCGCCGCCGCCCGCCGACTATTCCAAAGCGCCGCCGCCGCGCAAACTCGATAACCCGCCGTCGACCAACGTCGTGGTCATCGGCGATTCGCTCGCCGATTGGCTGGCCTATGGCCTCGACGAGACCTATTCCGACCAGCCGGATATGGGCGTGGTGCGCAAGATCAGGCCGACATCCGGCCTCATCCGCTATGACGCCAAGAACGACACGATCGACTGGCCTTCGGCGCTGAAAGATGCGCTGGCCGGCGAAAGGCCGAATGCCATCGTCGTCATGCTGGGTCTGAACGACCGCATCCCGCTCAAGGATCGCCTGCCGCCGAAACCGGTGCCGCCGTCTAAGCCACCGGAAACGCAAGCACCGGGTCAAGCTGCCGCCGCACCTCAGACCCCGCCGCAAAATCAGCCGCAAGCGCAGAGCCCGGCGCTGAACCAGGCGCAAGGTCAAACCAAGTCCGCGGCTCAGTCTCCTGCGCCGGCCCAGTCTCCGGCGCCGGCTGCGGGATCCGCAACCGCTCCAGCCTCGCCAAATGCGCCGCAGCCTGTAACTGCCGCGGACAGCGAAGGCGGCGCGCCGCCGCCGAGCGCACCGTCGGTGCCGACGGGCGGCACGTTCGATTTCCACACCGACAAATGGGCCGAGGTTTACGGCAAGCGCATCGACGAGATGATCAATGCGCTCAAAGCGCGGGGCGTGCCGATCCTCTGGGTCGGGCTGCCGTCGCTGCGCGGCACCAAGTCCACCAGCGATATGGCCTATCTCGACGAACTCTATCGCGAGCGGGCGGACAAGGCCGGCATCGCCTATGTCGATATCTGGGACGGCTTCGTCGACGACCAGGGCCGCTACACGGTGCAGGGGCCGGATTTCGAGGGCCAGACCCGCAAGCTGCGCACGCCCGACGGCGTGCATTTCACCAAAGCCGGCGCGGTGAAGCTTGCGAGCTATGTCGATCAGGATCTGCGCCGCCTCATGGCCAAAGGGATCATGCCGGTGTCGTTGCCCGGTCCGGACTCCGCGGCGCCGAAGCCCGCGGTGGCGGTCGGCACGCATCCCGATGTCGGCCCGGTCGTGCCGCTTGCGGCGAGCGGCGGCGAAGGCGGCGGCGATCTCCTGGGCGGCGGCCGTCCGGCGCAGATCACCTCGACCGATCCGGTCGCGGCCAAGGTACTGACGCGGGGCGACGCGATCGCGGCGCCGGCCGGCCGCGCCGACGATTTCAGCTGGCCGCATCGCGGTCCCGCCAATGCGGCGACCGCGGATACCGGACCGCTGCCGGGTCCCGAGCCGGCGGCAGCTCCGCCGCCGGCGAAGAAGGGCGCCGATACCAAGAAACACCCGGACGCCAAGGCTGCCAACTCAAAGAGCAAGCCCGCGCCGGACTCCGGCGCGGTGAAACCACGCCGCGCGCCGAGCGCGTCGCTCGACGGCGCACCGCGGCCGCCGAAGGATATCGGCGGCGGCGGGTTCTGACGCCGCGCGTTTTCGCGCGTCGCTCTCCGCGCTTTCAGATTCTCTTGTCAAACAGGGCCGCGCCCTCCGTAGGGTGGGCTAAGGCGCAACGCGCCGTGCCCACGCTGCACGGGCATCAAGGCTTCACTTCACTGCCGATATTATTTTTGCGACGATTGGCTCTGCGACGCTTTGGCAGTCGAAGCCGGAGTCGTCGCGCCCGAAGTGCAGGCGAGCTGCATCCGCGCTCCAATGAACACGCCGGCCAAGCCCGCGCCATAGGTGTTGCATTGGTTCGCCTGCGGCTTGCCGGTGATCTTTGCCGGGGCAATGGTAAATGGCGACACCGGTTCTGCGGGGAGCGCGACCTGGTGATAGCCCTCGCCCTTGTAGCGGTCGATGCAGCCTTTCTGCTGGACTGCGGCGACCACCGAGCTGGCTAAGCTCACGCCGGCCGCGTTGCATTGTGCCGTCTGGCCCTTGTTATTGGCCAATTGAACCTGGGACACGCAGCCGCCCAACATCGACAACGTCGCCGACAGCAATGCCGCCGACGCAACAACTTTACGCGCTACCATTCGACTTCCCCCTCAACCCAATGCGTCTATAGCGGGTTTTTACAACCCTGCAAAGCCGCGCCATCGAGGGCCATGCTGGCGCCAAGGGGCCGGCGGCATGGCTGCCTGCACCGCGCCCGCCGCGCGACGTCGGCGGCGACTTCTAGTCGCGCCGCTTCGCGCGCGTTTTTTTGATTCGGCGGCTCGCGCGTTTTCGGATTCTGTTTTCAAACAGCGACGCGTTCCCCTCGTCACCACCGGGCTTGACCCGGTGGTCCACGCTGACGTGCGGTTTGCAAAAGCTGATCGGAAAATCCGAACCAGCTTTGTCCCCGCATGGATTGCCGGGTCATAGGCGAACGAAGTGACGCCGCCTTCGCGGATCGCCAGACCACGGGCGATTGGCCGCGGCGCATGTCGCCCTACGCCGAACTAATCCAACGGCTCCAGCCTGATGATCGAAGCAGCGTGGTCGTTGCCGGCCCAGACTGCGACCTGCGGCGTGCGGTCGTCGACGAAGACGCGGCGGAGATTGCTGTAGCGCGGCAGCGGATAGTTCACCCACGCGCCGGATTTCGGGTCGAGGCGGCCGAGGCGGTCGGAGGATTCGTTGACCTCCCAGACATGGCCGTAGCGATCGGCCACGACATCGTAGGGCGATTCCCATGCGAGCGGCGCTTTCCATTCGGTGATCTTCTCGGTGCCCGGATCGAACATGCCGACGCCATTGCTGCCGAACTCCGCGAACCACAGCCGGTTCTGCGCGTCGACGCGGCCGCGCCGCGCCCGCGAGAACGGCGTCGGCGTCGGATAAAATTTGAACGCATCCGTCTTGGCGTCGATCTTGCCGATGCCGCCGTTGCCGAACTCGAGGATGTAGGCGTTGTTCTGCGCATCCGCATAGATGCCGTAAATGCCGATGGGCTTTCCGGTCGACGGAATAGTGTATGAGCCGAGATTGACGTACTCGCCGGTGACCGGATCGAGCTTGAGCACCTGCGAGTGGTCGGAATTCTTCACCCAGATTTTGCCGTCGGCCTTCATGCCGGCGACGGAGAAGTGCGATTGCTGCGTGGCGTCGGTCTGCCATTCCTTCGGCAGCGGATAGATACGAAACTGCTCGGTCTTGCGATCGAAGCGCGCCATCCCGCCCTGATACATCATGCCGAGCCAGATATTGCCGTCCGGATCCGCCTCGAGATCGAGCGTGCCTTTGGGATGGTCCGGCTTGAGCACCGGAATGGGATAGTCCGTCACCTGACCGGTTTTCGGATCGAGCTTGGAGAGGAACTGCTCGGCAAAGTGCGAGAACCACACCGTGCCGTCGGCAGCGACGATCACGTCGTGAGGCTGGATTTCCTTCCGCGGCAGATCGTATTCGGTGATGATGACGCGCGTCGCGTCGCCGGTGGCGCGCGGCGACATTTTCAGATCGAAGCTGTGCTCGGCATGGTTCTCGGCATGGTTCTCGGGATGGCTGCTGAGATTCAGCGTCGCAAGATAATCGGCAAATCGCCGGGCCAGCGCCGAATCCACCGCGGGCCGGCGGTGCTGGCCGTTGAGCCGCTGCGGTTGCAGGTCCGACGCGCCGGGATAGTAGCCGCCCATGCGATCGAAGACTTGGAGGAATTCTTCACTGCTGTGGCTGGACTCGAAAATCCGCTGCAGCGAATGACAGTCCGTGCAGTTCAGCATCGCGCGCTTGAGCTCGTCGGGGCCGGGCGCGCTGGTCAGCCACTCGGCGTTCGTCACTTGATCGGGAGTGATCGGCGCGGGCTTGAGCTTAAGATCGGCAGTTGCCGGAGCGCCCGGAGAAAGCGTGATCGCATCGGAGCCATCCAGAGCGTAGCCCGCTGCCCTGATAGCGAGCTTGTATGCACCGGGTGCAAGCCGATCCGCCGGGAACCCGTAATGACCTTTCGAGTCGCTCACCACCGTGGTCGTGATGGTCGATCCCGCCTTTTTGGCGCTGACAAGGACTCCCTCCATCGGCCCATCGCGATTGGAGGAGACCGTTCCAGAGAGGATTGGAGACGGCCGGATTTGAGACGTTCGGATTTGAGACGAGTCTTGCGCATGCAGACCGCTTATGCTTGCGATCAAGAAGAAAAAGCAAAACGATCCGGTGACGGTTGCGCGCACGGCGTTCTCCCATTTCATTTCTTCTGTTTGCGCCGCGAAAGCGCCGCGACGGTAATCGAGCCGATGAATAAATCATCTGCGAGCGCGCCAAGGGCGTCAACGGACTTTATTTCCACGGCCTCGCGGCCTTCGCGGTCATCTCGACGCGATTGTGACGCCATAAGCGGAGCGATGCAGCTGGCTTTTTCGTTGGAGCATGATCTTTTCGGAAAACCGGTTTCTACCCCCGGATCAAGTCCAAGGGCATGCTTTTCCGGATCACGCTCTAGTTCGCCGGCGGCCGTTTGTGCAGCGACTGAGCATCAGTGCTTCTGGCAGCAGTGGATGCTTGAGGTATTTGCGGCGGCGCTGTGTTTGGATCCGGTAGCGCGGCAAGCCGCGCGATCTCGCTTCTCACCAAGTCGCGGAATTGCGAACTGTAGGGCGCTCCGATATGCGTGTCGTTATTCGTGATGTATTCGATATTCGGGCCGTCGATCTTCCGCGATCCCATTCCACCAAAAGTCATCAATGGATTCGGATCATAGATTTCGACCATTCTTCCCACTTTACCGGTTAGGCTCGTTTTCTGGGTAAATATCGAAGGCTGCAGCGCGATGATCAAATCGATGTAATTGGCGTTGTTCGCCACCAGCACCGAATTATTCGCGCCCAGACTGTAGCCGATGACAAGTATGTGGGTTCCCTCGGGTTGACGATTGATGTCGTCAACCAGCGACGACCATGACGTGTGCCAATAGGTCTCCACTTCAACATCGGGCATGGATTGAAGCTCGGACACGAATTCAGTCAGCCCAGGCGCCGCAAGCGGCCCAAACAATGGCCATAGGATACCGATGAACGTCGCCGCATGGCATGGCGAGCAGAGCAAAGAACAGCACAAGGCAAGAGCGATTGATCGTGCGATTGATCGTTTCTTCACCCGCTTAATCCCCCAGCGACGGCCGGTTCGGAATGCGCAGACCGGTCTTGCCGGTCCGGCTCAAATTGGATCGCGTTTTGCGACGATAGTCCACTTATCCGGCAGAGGCAACTCCATCGTGCGCCGCATCCATATAGGACCAATGCGACGCCTTGCGGCGCTATCAGGCGCGATGCTGAGGTCCGCTACTCGGGAAGTCTGGTCAGCCGCAGGCCTTTTTCGAACGCGGCCTGATCCTGTTCGCGGCGAAGCGGCCAGAAATTCCTGAACGTCGACATTGTGCAGGCCGGGTCGAGTTTCGACAATTGGCTGACCGCTTTCGTCGTTTCGTCTTCGCGTCCAGCGAGCGCCGCGCTGATCGCGGTCATCAGGACGGCCGTGGTGTAGTTCGGATTGATCGCCAACGCCTTTTTGCCATTGGCGAGCGCCTCTTCGTAACGGCCAGCGAAGAAATGCGCGAATATGAAACCCATTTGCACGATGAAGATGAGCGGATCGAGCGGACTGAGTCGCAGCGCGCGTTCGAGCGGCTCGATCGCCTCGTCCGGCTGACCGAGGAACACTTTGACAAAGCCGCTGAAGCGCCAAGCCGCGGCGAGATTGGGATTGAGCGCGAGCGCCCGATCGATCAGCGCCATGCCATCGTCGAGTTCGCCGACGACGAAGGCCAGCGCAAAGCCGGCCTGGGCGAGAGCGTTGGCGTCGTCGGACCCAAGGCGCGCCGCCATTCGCGCCAAGCGCTCCGTTTCGGCGACGGCGCGCGCCTTGTCGGCGAGCCAGGCATTCGCCTTGCGCCAGACATAGCAGTAGGCGCACATGCCGTAGGCCGACGCGAAATTCGGATCGATCTCGATGGCGCGCTCGAAGTTTCGCAGCGCCTCGATATTGGTGTCGCGCGTGCCGTCATAGATCCGTGCCATGCCGCGCAGGAAATAATCGTAGGCCGTGAGACTTTCGGTCGGCTTGCGTCGCGTGCGCTCCATTTCGGCCTGCTCGACCTTCGGCGCGATGGCGCTGACCACGTCGGTCGTGACCTCGTCCTGGAGGTCGAAAACATCCTCGAGCCCGCCGTCGAAACGGTTTGCCCATATATGCGTGCCGGTCAGGGCATCGATCAGCTGTCCGGTAATGCGGACCTTGTTGCCAGCCTTGCGGACGCTGCCTTCGAGCACATAGCGCACGCCGAGCTCGCGGCCGACCTTTTTGATATCGACGGCCTTACCCTTGTAAATGAAGCTCGAATTGCGTGCGATCACGAACAGCCAGGTGATGCGCGACAGCGCGGTGATGATGTCCTCGACCATGCCATCGGCGAAATATTCCTGCTCGGGATCGCCGCTCATATTGGTGAAGGGCAGCACCGCAATGGACGGCTTGTCCGGCACATCGAGGCTCGCCGGCGCGGCGGCGGCGTGTGGCGCCAGCGCGCCGTCATGGAGCAGCGCCCGCCAGGCGCGGATCGGCTCGGCAATGTTCTTGAGCGATTGTTCGCCCAGATCGTCCCATGCGATCTCGATCTTGCCGCGCACTTGCCGGTGCGAATCGTCGGAGATGGAAATGCCGCCGGGCTCGGCGATCAATTCCAGCCGGGCGGCGATATTGACGCCGTCGCCGAAAATGTCGTCATCGTCGATGATGATGTCGCCGACATGGATGCCGACGCGAAATGCGATGCGCCTATCCTCCGGCACGGCATCGTTCGCCCGCCCCATCGCGCGCTGAATGTCGAGCGCACAGCGTACCGCATCGACCGCGCTGGCAAATTCGACCAGCATGCCGTCGCCAGTCGTTTTCACGATGCGGCCGCGATGTTCGGCGATTTTCGGATCGACCAGGGAGCGCCGGCAGTCTTTGAGCCGCGCGAGAGTTCCCTCTTCGTCGTGTCCCATGAGCCGACTGTAACCAACGACGTCCGCTGCAAGAATAGCTGCCAGACGGCGCTCCACGCGGGCGCCTGTCATACGTTAAGTTCCATTGAAGCACGCACTCCTGCGGCGAAGCAGCAACTATACATTGTCCCCCGGCAAAGGGGTACGTGTTTTGCTGTATTGGAATCTAAGGCCGTCGCGCGCAATCACTCAGATCACCGCGGCAGGGTGCTCGATCCCATCAAGAACGCGTCGACCGCGTGCGCGGCCTGGCGGCCTTCGCGGATCGCCCAGACGACAAGGGACTGCCCGCGCCGCATGTCGCCGGCGACAAAGACCTTGTCGAGCGAGGTCTTGTAGTCGTCGGTCGAGGCGGCAACGTTGCCGCGCTGATCGAGCTTGAGGCCGAGGCTCTTGATCATGCCGTCGTGCAGCGGATGCACGAAGCCCATGGCGAGCAGCACGAGATCGGCATTGATCTCGAACTCGGTGCCGGGCACCGGCTGCATTTTGCCGTCGAGCCGCACGCAATGCAGTGTCTTCACGTTGCCGACCATTTGGCCGTTTTCGCCCGAGAGTTTCGTCGTCGCCACCGCGAAATCGCGCGCCGCGCCTTCTTCATGGCTCGACGAGGTGCGCAGCTTCAGCGGCCAGTTCGGCCAGGTCAGCGCCTTGTTCTCGTGCTCGGGCGGCTGCGGCATGATTTCGAAATTGGTCACCGACAGCGCGCCCTGGCGGAACGAGGTGCCGATGCAGTCGGAGCCGGTATCGCCGCCGCCGATGACGACGACATGTTTATCCTTGGCGAGAATCGGCTCGGCACCGGTTGCCTTCTCGCCGGAGACGCGGCGGTTCTGCTGCGGCAGGAAGTCCATGGCGAAGTGGATGCCCTTGAGCTCGCGGCCGGGCACCGGCAGATCGCGGCCCTTTTCGGCGCCGCCGGTGAGCACGACGGCGTCATGCTCCTTGATCAGCTTGTCGGCCGGCAGGTTGACGCCGATATCGGCGCCGTAATGAAACACCACGCCTTCCGCCTCCATCTGCGTCACGCGGCGATCGATATGGATCTTTTCCATCTTGAAGTCGGGAATGCCGTAGCGGAGAAGGCCGCCGGCCTTGGCCCAGCGCTCGTAGAGATGAACCTCATGCCCGGCGCGCGCCAATTGCTGCGCGCAAGCCATGCCCGCGGGCCCTGAGCCGACAACGGCGACTTTCTTGCCGGTTTTTGTTGTCGGCTTTTCCGGCTTGAGCCCCGCGGCGATGGCGCGGTCGGCGATGGCGCATTCGATCGATTTGATGGTGACAGGGTTCTCGTCGATATTCAGCGTGCAGGACGCTTCGCACGGCGCCGGGCAGACCCGGCCCGTGACTTCGGGAAAATTATTGGTCGAATGCAGGTTGCGCGCCGCCTCTTCCCATTCGTTGTGGTAGACGAGGTCGTTCCAGTCCGGGATCTGGTTGTTGACCGGGCAGCCCGGCGTGCCGGGCATGACCGAGCCGGTGCCCTGGCAATAGGGCACGCCGCAATTCATGCAGCGCGCGGCCTGGGTGACGTAATCGCCTTCGGGCAACGGCTGGACGAATTCGTGCCAATGGCGCAGCCGCTCGGCGACCGGCTCGTAGTCGCGATCTTCGCGTTCGTAGTCCAGGAAGCCGGTGATCTTACCCAAAGCGCAAACTCTCTTGAGACCAGGCGGAATTAAGTTAGAGCGTCACTCCGCCGCGATAGCCGCCGCTTTCATCTCGTTGAGAGCGCGGCGGTACTCGACCGGCATGACCTTCTTGAATTTCGGATACCACGTTTTCCATTCGGCCAAAATCTTGGCCGCAACTGTCGAGCCGGTAAAGCGCTCGTGCCGCGTGATCAGGTGATGCAGCCGGTGGCCGTCGAAACTACTCATATCCGACATGATGTCGACCAGGCCGTGGGCTTCGAGGTCGCGGGTCTGGTGGAAGACCTTGGCATTGATGTCTTCCTCGCCTGGCATCGGTTCGAGCTCGACCATGGCGAGATTGCAGCGCGATGCAAAGGTGCCGTCGTCGTCGAGCACATAGGCGATGCCGCCCGACATGCCGGCGGCAAAGTTGCGGCCGGTCGCGCCGAGCACCACCACGATGCCGCCGGTCATATATTCGCAGCAATGGTCGCCGGCGCCTTCGATGACGGCGATGGCGCCGGAATTGCGCACGGCGAAACGCTCGCCGGCGACGCCGCGGAAATAACATTCGCCCTCGATGGCGCCGTACAGCACGGTATTGCCGACGATGATCAATTCCTCGGGGATGATCCCGGATTCATCGGGCGGGCGCACCACGAGGCGGCCGCCGGACAGGCCCTTGCCGACATAGTCGTTGGCGTCGCCGTGAAGCTCGAAAGTGACGCCGCGGGCGAGGAAGGCGCCGAAGCTCTGCCCGGCGGTGCCCTTGAACCGCGCTACGATGGTGTCGTGCGGCAGGCCGTCATGGCCGTAGCGCTTGGCGATTTCGCCCGACAGCATGGCGCCGACGGTGCGGTCGACGTTCTTGATCGGGAAGCTCATATGCGCCGGCGTGCGGTTGTCCAGCGCCGCTTGCGATTGCGCGATCAGCTTGCGGTCGAGAATGTTGCTGATCTTGTGGTCCTGCTCTTCGCTGTTGAAGATCGCGACTTCGGCCGGCACTTCCGGCTTGGTGAACAGCTTTGAGAAATCGAGACCGTTGGCCTTGCCGTGCGCGATCAGCTTTTGCCGGTCGAACATCTGCATCTGGCCGATCATCTCGTTGAAGCTGCGGTAGCCCAATTCGGCCATCAGCTCGCGGACTTCCTCGGCGACGAAGAAGAAATAGTTGATGACGTGCTCGGGCTGGCCGGTGAAGCGCTTGCGCAGCACCGGGTCTTGCGTCGCGACGCCGACCGGGCAGGTGTTGAGATGACACTTGCGCATCATGATGCAGCCGGCAGCGATGAGCGGCGCGGTGGCGAAGCCGAATTCGTCGGCGCCCAAGAGCGCGCCGACCACGACGTCGCGGCCGGTGCGAATGCCGCCGTCGACCTGCACGCAGATGCGGCCGCGCAGCCGGTTGGCGACCAGCGTCTGATGCGTCTCGGCCAGCCCGATTTCCCAGGGCGAGCCGGCATGTTTGACCGAGGTGAGGGGAGCGGCGCCAGTACCACCTTCATAGCCGGCAATCGTCACATGGTCGGAGCGCGCCTTCGACACGCCGGCGGCGACGGTGCCGACACCGACCTCGGAGACGAGCTTCACCGACACGTCGCCGTCCGGATTGACGTTCTTCAGATCGAAGATGAGCTGCGCGAGATCTTCGATCGAATAAATATCGTGATGCGGCGGCGGCGAAATGAGGCCGACGCCGGGCGTCGAGTGCCGCACCTTGGCGATGGTCTTGTCGACCTTGTAGCCGGGCAATTGACCGCCTTCGCCCGGCTTGGCGCCCTGGGCGATCTTGATCTGCATCATGTCCGAATTGACGAGATATTCCGCCGTGACGCCGAACCGTCCGGATGCCACCTGCTTGATCGCCGAGCGCATGGAATCGCCGTTCGGCAGCGGCTTGAAGCGGTCGGATTCCTCGCCACCTTCGCCGGTATTCGACTTGCCGCCGATCCGGTTCATGGCGATGGCGAGCGTGGTATGGGCCTCGCGCGAAATCGAGCCGAACGACATGGCGCCGGTCGAGAAGCGCTTGACGATGTCCTTCGCCGGCTCGACCTCGTCGAGCGGCACCGGCTTCCTGCCGTCCTCTTCCGCCGACTTGATGCGGAACAGGCCGCGGATGGTGAGAAGGCGCGACGTTTGATCGTTGATGATCTCGGCGAACTGGCGGTACTTTTCGAGCGAATTGCCGCGCACCGCGTGCTGCAAGGCCGACACCGTCGCCGCGGTCCAGACATGATCCTCGCCGCGCACGCGGAACGCATAGTCGCCGCCGACGTCGAGCATGTTGCGATAGATCGGCGCATCGCCGAAAGCGTCGCGATGCCGCTGCACCGCTTCCTCGGCGATTTCGGCAAGGCCGACGCCCTCGATGCGGGTCGCGGTGCCGGTGAAATAGCGCGCGACGAATTCCGACTTCAGGCCGATGGCGTCGAAGATCTGCGCGCCGCAATAGGACTGATAGGTGGAGATGCCCATCTTCGACATCACCTTGAGCAGTCCCTTGTCGATCGACTTGATGTAGCGCTTGACCAGTTCCTTGTCGTCGAGCTTCTGCGGCAACTCGCTCTTGATGGCGGAGAGCGTCTCGAAGGCGAGATAGGGATTGATCGCTTCGGCGCCATAACCGGCGAGGCAGGCGAAGTGATGCACTTCGCGCGGCTCGCCGGATTCGACGACGATGCCGACCGAGGTGCGCAGGCCCTCGCGGATCAGATGATGATGTACGGCGGCGCAGGCGAGCAACGACGGGATCGGAATCCGGTCGGCGCCGGCGCGGCGGTCGGAGAGAATGATGATGTTGATGCCGTCGCGCACCGCACCGTCGGCATTGGCGCAAAGCTCGGCGATGGCGGCTTCCAGGCCGGCGGCCCCGGTATCGGCCGGCCAGGTGGTGTCGAGCGTGCGCGACTTGAAATGGCTCTCGCCGATCTCGGAAATGGCGCGGATCTTTTCAAGGTTGGCGTTGGTCAGGATCGGCTGATGCACTTCGAGCCGCTTGGTCTTCGACGTGCCTTCGAGATCGAACAGGTTCGGGCGCGGACCGATGATGGAGACAAGGCTCATCACCAGTTCCTCGCGGATCGGATCGATCGGCGGGTTGGTGACCTGCGCGAAGTTCTGCTTGAAATAGGTGAACAGCGGCTTCGCCTTCTCGGACAAAGCCGAGATCGGCGTGTCGTTGCCCATGGAGCCGACCGCCTCTTCGCCGGTCGCCGCCATTGGCGCCATCAGGAGTTTCAGATCTTCCTGAGTGTAGCCGAACATCTGCTGGCGATCGAGCAAAGCGAGGTTCGAGATCGGCGCCGCTTCCGGCGTGACCGGCAGCTCTTCGAGCACGATCTGGGTGTTCTTGAGCCATTCGCCGTAGGGATGCAGGTCGGCGAGCTGCGACTTGATCTCTTCGTCGGGAATGAGGCGGCCCTTTTCCAAGTCGACCAGGAGCATCTTGCCGGGCTGTAGCCGCCACTTGGTGACGATGTCTTCCTCCGGCACCGGCAATACGCCGTTCTCCGATGCCATGATGATGCGGTCGTCGCGGGTGACGAGATAGCGCGCCGGGCGCAAGCCGTTGCGGTCGAGCGTCGCGCCGATCTGCTTGCCGTCGGTAAAGGCGATGGCCGCCGGGCCGTCCCACGGCTCCATCAGCGCCGCATTGTATTCGTAGAAATTGCGGCGCCTCTCGCTCATCAGCTGATTGCCGGCCCATGCCTCGGGGATGAGCATCATCATCGCGTGCGCGAGCGAATAGCCGCCCATTACCAGGAATTCGAGCGCATTGTCGAAACAGGCGGTGTCGGACTGACCTTCATAAGAGATCGGCCACAGCTTCTTGATGTCGTCGCCGAAATGCGGCGACGCCACCGAGGCCTGCCGCGCCGCCATCCAATTATTGTTGCCGCGCAGCGTGTTGATCTCGCCGTTATGGGCGACCATGCGGTAGGGATGCGCCAGCGACCAGGCCGGAAAGGTGTTGGTCGAGAAGCGCTGATGCACCAGAGCGAGCGCGCTGGCGAAATCCGGGTCGTGCAGATCTGGATAATAGGTGCCGAGCTGATCGGCGAGGAACATGCCCTTGTAGATCAGGGTGCGGCAGGAGATCGACACCGGATAGTAATGGGATACGCTGCGCTCGCGCTTGCCGTAGAGCGCCCCGGAGATCGTCTTGCGCAGGATATAGAGCCGCCGCTCGAACTCGTCCTCCGACGTGATTTTCGGACCGCGGCCGAGAAAAACCTGCATGTGCACCGGCTCGGTCGGCTTCACCGAGACGCCGAGCGTCGAATTGTTGGTCGGCACGTTGCGCCAGCCGAGAAGCTTCATGCCTTCTCTTTCGGCAACGGTGGCATAGGCCTCCATCACGTCGCGGCGCCAGGCCTCGTCATGCGGCATGAACAGCGCGCCGACGCCATACTGGCCGGGTTCCGGCAGCGTGAAGCCGAGCTCGGCCGTCTTCTTGGCCAGGAACTTGTGCGGCATCTGCACCAGAATGCCGGCGCCGTCGCCGGCGCGCGGGTCGGCGCCGACCGCGCCGCGATGTTCGAGATTGACCAGGATGGTCAACGCGTCTTCGACGATTTTGTGCGACTTGCGGCCCTTGATGTCGGCAATAAAGCCGACGCCGCAGGAATCCTTCTCCTGCGCCGGATCGAACAGGCCGAAAGCTGTCGACGCGTCCACCATGTCAACCGCGTCCTTCATCCCACTCGCGTTCCTCGCCGCGTTCTTCACCTTGCCCAAAAGACCGCCGGTCTTTCGAACTGTGACGCAACTCGCCCCTGCACAGGATTGCGCTGTCCTGCGGCACGGGCAAGTCCTTCAATCTCGGAGGCAACCTTTGTGCCGCATGTCTTCCGCCACATGCCGGCCAATGGCTGCTTGTTCTTTGCCGCCTCTTGCCGCCGTCCGACGCGCCCTCGTCCCGGCGGCAGACCTTTTCGCGCAGCTGCCTCCCAAAGGCCGGAGGCTCGCGCTTTGCGGTCAACAATTGGGACAGCAATACTGTCCTAAACAGAAGATGGCAAATTCCAGGCTCAAGTACAAGCGCACAGACGCCTGTGCCGAGCCCGAAGCGTGACGGAAACAGCCCCGGCGAGGCTCTCCTCGTTCCCGCCGCTCCGCCACGGATTTTACGATTTCTCGCTCGCCAAGTGGATCATGGGATGCGCGCAAGCGCAATGGTTGCGAGGCTGTCGCCAAGAAATCTCGGGTGATTTGTTGGTCACTGGCGTCGCGAGAGACAGTGCCGAGGTCCGACATGCGCCAAGGTCCGAACGCCAAGACCATGCCGACAGACATGGCTGTGTCATTCACCGGCGGTATCGCAGTCGATAAGAAGCGGTGTTAGTGTTGCCGTCATTCGCATTGTCACCGGGGATGCCGACGATGCAGCTTGATCCGGAACTTTTATCTCGTCTGCAATTTGCCTGGGTTGTCGGCTGGCACATTCTATTGCCCGCATTCACCATTGGACTTGCGTCCTATATCGCCTTTCTCGAAGGCGTCTACGCGCTGACCAAGCGCCCGGTTTTTCTCAATCTCTCGCAATTCTGGCTGCGGATCTTCGCCATCTCGTTCGGCATGGGCGTCGTCACCGGCATCGTCATGCCGTTTCAGTTCGGCACCAATTGGAGCCGTTTCTCCGACGCCGCCGGCAATGTGATCTCGCCGCTTTTGGCCTATGAGGGCCTCACCGCCTTTTTCCTCGAAGCGACGTTTCTGGGCGTGCTGCTGTTCGGGCGGAAACTCGTGCCGCCGTTCGTGCACTTCATCGCCGCCGTTCTCGTCGCGGTGGGGACGTTGTCCTCGGCGTTTTGGATTCTCGCCACCAATAGCTGGATGCAGACGCCGGTCGGCTATGAATTGATCGACGGCCGCTATTTTCCGAAGGATTGGTTCGAGATCGTCTTCAGTCCGTCGCTGCCGTACCGGCTTGCCCATACGGTCAGCGGCTTCTATGTGACCACGGCTTTTGTGGTGCTCGGCGTCGGCGCCTATACGGTGCGGCGCGGACAGGCGCTCGCCGAGGGCCGCGTGATGCTGCGGCTCGCTTTGTGGTTCCTCATAATTTTCGTGCCGGTGCAGATCGTGCTCGGCGACATGCACGGCCTCAATACGCTCGAGCATCAGCCGGCCAAGCTCGCCGCGATCGAAGGGCTGTGGGACGGCGGGCACGGCGTCCCCGCCTCGATCATCGGCTGGCCCGACCAGAGTGCGGAACGCAATCTCGACGAGATCGCCATCCCGAAGCTCGGCAGCCTCTATCTCACCCATTCCTGGGACGGTGCAGTCAAAGGGCTGAAGGATTTCCCGGCCGATCAGCGCCCGCCGGTCGCCATCGTCTATTTTGCCTTCCGCATCATGGTCGGGATCGGGCTTCTGATGCTCGCGGTCGTGGCCACCGGCCTGTTCTTGCTGGCGCGAAAGCAGCTTGACCGGACGAAATGGTATCTGCGGTTCTGCGAATTCACGATCTGCCTTGGCTTTATCGCCGTCATCGCCGGCTGGACCACCACCGAGGTCGGACGGCAGCCGTGGACGATCTATGGCTTGATGCGGACGGCGGATTCCGTCTCGCCGTCGCTGACCGGCGCCAATGTGCTGCTGTCGCTCTTGTTATATGTCGCCGTCTATCTGGTCATTTTCCCGGTCGGCATCGCCGTCATGTTCGGGATCGTCCGGCGCGGACCTACGGCATCGGATGAGGCATCGCCCATCGAAAGCGGCCGGCCGAAATCGCCGATCGAAGCTCTGGCGCCGGCGTCGCCGGGAGGAGCACGATAATGCAAGCGCTCGATCTCGTGCCGATCTGGACCGCGATCCTGGCGATCGGCGTCTTCTTCTACGTCGCGCTCGACGGTTTCGATCTCGGCGTCGGCATGCTCTACAATTTCGCGCCCGATCGCGACGCCCGCGGCCTGATCATGAACTCGATCGCGCCGATCTGGGACGGCAATGAGACCTGGCTCATTCTCGGCGGCGTCGGCCTGCTGGCCGTTTTTCCCGTCGCCTTCGCCATCCTCATTCCGGCGGTTTATTTCCCCATCCTCTTGATGCTGTTGGCCTTGATCTTTCGCGGCGTGTCGTTCGAGTTTCGCTATCGCGATGCCGAACATCGCACCTTCTGGGATCACGGTTTTGCCGTGGGCTCGGCGCTTGCCGCCTTCGCCCAAGGCATCATCCTCGGCGCCTTCATCCAGGGCTTCAACGTGCAGGGCCGGCAATTCGTCGGTGGCTCGTTCGACTGCTTCACGCCGTTCGCGGTTTTTTGCGGCCTCGCCTTGATGTGCGGCTATGCGCTGCTCGGCTCGGGCTGGCTCATTATCAAGACCGAAGGCGCGTTGCAGGACTGGGCGCGGTCCTTCGGCCGCCGCTGCCTGATCGGCACCGTCATCGGCATCGGCATTGTCAGTCTATGGACGCCCTATGCGAATGCCGGTATCGCCACGCGCTGGTTCAGCTTCCCCAATATCGCCTATCTCGCGCCGGTGCCGCTGATCACCGCGGGCCTGATCTGGTACGTGTGGCGGTCGCTCAACGACCGGTCGGAATATGCGCCGTTCTTCGCGTCTCTCGGCCTGTTCGTCATGTCCTATATCGGCATCGCGATCAGCCTGTGGCCGATGATCGTGCCCGGGCATTTCACGTTGCGGGAGGCGGCGGCTTCACCGAGCACGCAGGCCTTCCTCCTCATCGGCACGCTGGTCCTGTTGCCGATCGTCTTGCTCTATACCGGCTGGTCATATTGGGTATTCCGCGGCAAGGTTCGCTCCGACATCGGATATCACTAAGCATTTGCCGCGCGAGAATTGGTCCAAGAGAATAAGCCATCTTGAATTTCGCCAGCGACAATACGGCGCCCATGGCGCCGGCCATTTTGGATGCGCTCAGCGCAGCGAATGCCGGTTACGCGCTAGGCTACGGCAATGACGATTGGACCAAGGCGCTCGAGCGCAAGTTTGCCGAGATTTTCGAGCGCGAAGTCACTGTATTCCTGGTGCCGACCGGCACGGCCGCAAATGCTCTGGCGCTGGCGCATGTCTCGCCGCCCTGGGGCGTCGTGCTGTGCCATGCCGAATCTCACATCGCGACCGACGAATGCGGTGCGGTCGAATTTTTCGGCGGCGGGTTGAGACTCGTCGGCCTCCCCGGAGAGGGCGGCAAGATCGCGCCGGCGACGCTGAAAAAAGCGCTCTCCGGCTATGGCGGCCATCGTCCGCACCAGATGATCCCCTCGGCGCTGTCGATCACGCAAGCGAGCGAGGCCGGAACCATTTACCGGGCCGACGAAATTGCGGCCTTGGCCGAGATCGCGCATGGACATTCATTGGCGCTGCATATGGACGGCGCGCGCTTCGCCAATGCGCTGGTGCGGCTCAACGCAACGCCGGCGCAGATGACCTGGCGATCCGGCGTCGACATCCTGTCGTTCGGGGCGACCAAGGGTGGGTCCATGGCGGCCGAGGCCGTCATCGTGTTCGATCCGGCGCGTGCCGCTTATCTCGGCGAGCGGCGCAAGCGCGCCGGGCATTTGCTGTCGAAACATCGCTTTATCGCCGCGCAAATGCTGGCTTTTCTCGCCGATGATTACGGGCTGACGCTGGCGCGCCACGCCAATGCCAAGGCCGATCTCCTCGCGTCACGGCTGACCGCAGTCGGCATCAAGCCGGTCTGGCCGGTCGAGGCTAATCTCGTCTTCGCCGTGTTGCCGCGTGCGCTCGATGCCAAGCTTCGCGGCGCCGGCGCCGGCTACTACGTGCGTTCGAGCGACAGTTTGGACGTCGGCGCCGACAATGTTCTGGTCCGGCTGGTCACATCCTTCGTCACCACGGACGATGAGGTCGCGCGTTTTGTCGAGTTATGCAAAGAGTCCTGAATTGCGCCCAAAGGCCGCTCCCAATGTCGCCCCAATTTAAGTTAACTTCATACGTGCGTTTGAGCTAACCTTGGTGTTGAGCCAAACCTTGGGGAAGTCAGGGGGAGGAGCCCGAAACGTGCGTGTGAGCGTATTCGCCGCGTCCGCTTTGTGCATTGCGCTTCTGACCGGTTCCGGTCATGCGCAGGTTTCCGCGACATCTTCTTCACAATTCGCGCCTTTGCCGTCGGTCGGTTTCGTGCCGCCCTACGAAATCGCGCGGAACGTGCGCCGGGCGGGCTTCGAACCGCTGGCGCCGCCGATGCGTGAAGGCTCCACCTATGTGGTGCGGGCGACCGATTTCCGCGGCATCTTGATGCGCGTGGTCGTCGACGCGCGTTCCGGCGCCATCCGCGACGTCAATCGCATTGTGCCGGGTCCGGGCTCTTACGGGCAGCAGGTTGGGATGATGCCTTACGGCATGGGTCCCGACGGCGTGCCGCCGGCTTACGGCCAGCCGGCCGATTACGACCAGCCGCCGGGTGCGCTCGACGACGGCGAGATGCTGGGCCGGCCCTCCGCCACGCATCCGCTGACGCGCGCCAGCGTGACGGTGCCGCCGCCCTTGCCGCGGCCGCGGCCGCCAGAACTCGCTTCGCGCAAACCGATGGACGACGCCAAAGCGATTGCGGCGAAGCCGGCAACCGACAGCAAGTCGAATACGCTGGCCGCCGAGACGAAATCGCCGGACAAGCCGGACGCCAATGTCGAAGTCACTGGGTCGACCGCTCCGGCCAGGGCGCCTGCGACAGCCACGCCGTCAGCTCCGCCGGCGACTGTTGCGGCAAAGCCGGTCAAATCGCTGGCGCCGCCGCCGATCAACGATTGAATTTCGGATCAGGCTTCGAAATGAAAAGCGCCCCGGCAAGCCGGGGCGCTCCCTTTATTTCTTGAGCATGATCTTTTCCGAAAACCGGTTTCTACTTTTCGGGATCATGCCCTAACGTCCGCTTCCGTCGGACCGCTTAGGCGGCCTTCTGGTTCTCGACCACGGCCGAGCCTTGGTTCTGTTCTTGGCCCTGCACACTGATCGGGATCGAACGCGGCTTTTTCGCCTCGGGGATCTCGCGCACGAGGTCGACGTGCAGGAGACCGTTTTCGAGGCTCGCGCCCTTCACCAGAACGAAATCGGCGAGCTGGAACACACGCTCGAAAGTGCGAGCGGCGATGCCCTGATAGAGCACGTCGCCGCGCTTCTCCTCATCCTTGGCGTTTTTCTCGCCGCGGATGGTGAGCGTGTTCTCTTTGGCGACGACCGTAAGTTCTGGCGTATCGAAGCCCGCAACGGCTACCGACACGCGATAAGCGTTGTCGCCGGTCCGCTCGATATTATAGGGCGGATAACCGGGAGCCGCGCCGTCGATGCCCTGGTCGAGCAACGAAAACAGCCGGTCGAAGCCGACGGTGGAACGATAAAGGGGAGCTAGATCGAAAGTTCGCATGGCATATCCTCCTTGTGAAGCGACATGCGGATGACTTGCCCCTAGGGGGCCAAGCCTATGAATGTGCAGCCCTATTGGCCCTGCACAAAGAAATATGTGGGAAGAGCCGAGAGGCGCCGCAAGGGGGAACGCCGAGGCGGAACACCGCGGGCGGAATACCCGGGTAGGACCCCCCGCGATATCCTCTGCAAATAAGCGCCAATGCGAGGCTGTTTGGTTGAGCGGCAATCGCGGACTGTTATAAGCGGACAGCCCCTTAGCCCGACTCCCGATGAAACTCGTTTCCATTCCCGCCAATCCGGTTCCGGACAATCATATCGTCGGCTCGATCAAAACGCCGGACGGGGTGAACTTGCGCTATGCCCGCTGGCAGCCGCCGGCCGGACGCCGCGGGACGGTGTGCATCTTCCAGGGCCGCAGCGAGTGGATCGAAAAATATTTCGAGACGGTCCGCGATCTGCGGGCGCGGGGCTTTGCCGTCGCGACGCTCGATTGGCGCGGGCAGGGGCTGTCCGACCGTATGCTGAGCGACCGCCGCAAGGGCTATGTGCGCGACTTTTCCGACTACGACATCGATCTCGAAACCTTCATGCGCGAAGTCGTGCTGCCGGATTGCCCGCCGCCGATTTTCGCGCTCGGCCATTCGACCGGGGCCACGATCCTGATCCGCGCCGCGCATAGGGGCCATCGCTGGTTCGACCGCATGGTGCTGACCTCGCCGCTGATCGCGCTTGGCGGCGTCGATTATTCGAAGGGAGCGGGCGCCATCATCGTGCGGGCCATGCGCTGGGCCGGCCTCGGCTCGATGTATGTGCCCAAGGCCGATACCAGCATCGTCGAGTCGCGGCCGTTTCTCGGCAATATCCTGACTTCCGATCCGGTGCGTTATGCGCGCAATGCGGCCGTGCTCGAGGCCGAGCCGGCGCTGGCCCTGGGTGCGCCGACGGTGGCCTGGCTCGATTCCGCCTTCCGCGCCATGGCGGAAATGCAGCAACGCAGTTACCCGGCGCAAATCCGTCAGCCGATGCTGATCGTCGCCGGCGGCAGCGACCAGGTGGTATCGACGTCCGCGATCGAGGATTTTGCCACCATGCTGCGCGCCGGCTCGCATCTGGTGATTGTCGGCGCTCAGCACGAGCTCCTGATGGAACAGGACCGCTTCCGTTCGCAGCTCTGGGCGGCGTTCGACGCGTTCGTGCCGGGCACCCCGCTGTACTGAGCACGCGTCAGCCGTTGAGCAACGCCATGGCTTGGGCGTGTACCTGCTTGTCGCCGGCGGCGACGATGCGTCCGCCTTTATGCGCCGGGCCGTTCTCCCAGGTGGTGATGACGCCACCGGCGCCCTCGATGATCGGGATCAAGGCGAGAACGTCATAGGGTTTCAATTCGGTCTCGATGATGAGATCGACATGGCCTGAGGCGAGCACGCAATAGGCGTAACAGTCGCCGCCATAACGCGACAGCCGCACGTCCTTTTCGACGCGGGTGAAACAGGCCCGGTCGGCCTCGTTCATCAACAGCGGCGAGGTCGTGCACAGCACTGCATCCCGCAGCGAGGCACAGGGCCGCACCCGCAGATCGCGATCGCCGGCCGGCCCGCGATAACGCGCGCCGCGGCCGTCGCCGGAGAAATGCTCGCGGGTGAACGGCTGGTGCATCATGCCGTAGATCGGTTCGCCGCGGCGGGTCAGTGCGATCAGCGTGCCCCAGACCGGCATGCCAGAGATGAAGGATTTGGTGCCGTCGATCGGATCGAGCACCCAGACATATTCGGCGTCGGGGCGGTCGGCCTCGAATTCCTCGCCGATGACGCCGTGCTCGGGAAAGCTGCGCTTGATCAGCGTGCGCATCGCCACTTCGGCGGCGCGGTCGGCGGCGGTGACCGGATCGAAGCCGCCGGAGCGGCTCTTGTTCTCGACGCCCAAGCCCTCAACGCCTATGGCACTGCGGAAAAACGGCCGGATGGTCTCGCCGGAAATGGTGGCGAGTTCGTCCACGAATGCCGTGAAATCGATGGCCGTCATCAAATCGCTCTCTGCGGATCGAGTATCGAAGCTCTGAACGGACGGCAAATCACCGTGTTGCCCATCTCACCGTGCGGCACATGTCACCGTGTTGCACATCTCACGGTGTTGCACGTCGGTCACGGCCATTGGTTAATCGCCATGCAAAAGTGGCATGACCCTTCGGCGTGGAGCGGCCGCCTCATGACGTATTTTTGAGCAGGCCTGGAACTCGTTCCTAAGCAATTGAAATCTAATAAACATTTACCGCGTTCCGGAGCGACGAAAAATTTGGCCAGCCGCTTTTGCCCGTTATGCGGCAATTTCATCGGGAAAACCCTGGGGTAAATAGGTCAACACCACTTGCGTTTTGTGCGACGCGGTGTATGTTGTTGCAGTGCGGTAGCGAGAGGCTCTCTCCCGTTACCGTCGCCCTCCTTGGGCGTTTCCTCCCTAGACTTGGGCCGCTCCCGCAAGGTGAGCGGCCCTTTTTCTTTGCGGCCGATCTTACGCCTTAGCCGGTCTTCAGTCGCAGCTTTGTCTTTGCCGCAGCCTGAACGACGGCCGGTTAGGAGGTCCTCAACACCTACTCCGCCGCCGCGCGGTAAGGCCGTAACTCTTCGGCAGGGATGGCCGCAAGGCGATCGGCCAAAATCTCGAACTCGGCGGCGAGCCGCGCGAACGATGCCGAGCGCTCATAACGCCGCTCGTCCATATAGAGCGCCCGGTTGATCTCGAGCTGGATGGCGTGAAGCCCCGTGGCCGGGTTGCCGTAATGCTCGGTGATGAAGCCGCCGGCATAGGGCTTATTGCGGCTGACCACATAGCCGAATTCGCGCAGACAGTGCTCGATGGTTTCGGCCACCAGCGGCACGCAACTCGTGCCGTAACGGTCGCCGAGCACGAGATCGGCGCGCGGCCGCTCGTCCCTGCCGCCGGTGCTCGAGGGCATGGAGTGGCAATCGACCAAAATCGCGGCGCCGAATTCGTGGTGCAGCCGCATGAACATGCGGCGCAACGAGCGATGATAGGGCTTATAGAGCCCGTCGATCCGGCGCATCGCTTCCGCAACCGAAATGCGCTGATCGTAGATTTCCTGGGCGTCGCCGACCACGCGCGCCACGGTGCCGAGCCCGCCGGCGACCCGCATCGAGCGGGTATTGGCGAAGGACGGCAGCCGGCCATCGAACATGCGCGGGTCGAGCTCGTAGGGCTCGCGGTTGACGTCGACATAGCAGCGCGGGAAATGCGCCCGCATCACCGGATGGCCGCGGCCGACCACGCCCTCGATCAGTTCGCCGACGAAGGAGTCTTCCGAGCGGCGCAGCGTCACCAGATCGAGCCGCGAAGCCTCAAGGAAGGCCTGCGGATAGATCCGCCCACTATGGGGTGAGTTGAAAAGGAGCGGCCCGCGGATTTCCGCGGGCTCGAGCGCTTCAAATGGCGGATCGAATTCGTCTTCGATGTCCATGACGCCAAGAGGTTGACCAAGAGGCTGACCAAGAGGGCTAAAGCGGGGCTAAGACTCGCGACCCAGGCGCCACCGTCCCCTAACGGCTGCCCATTGTCCATAGGTTCATTGTCTATTGCCTTATTGTCCATAGCCGCAAACGCTCGCCAATGCGGTTCGGCGAAGCACATGGTTGCGAAAGGTACCGGCCACGAAAGCCATATGGCCGCGAATTTCGGCTAAGCCCGACGCCCGATTAAGGCTGGTTTTCACTCCATGTTTACCGGACATCCGGCTTATGGGAATGTATGGGGGCCGGCGTCAGCCGGAAACGATTGTCATGAACAAGCCGATGACCAAGATTCTTCTCGCGGAAGACGATATCGACATGCGCCGCTTCCTGGTGAAGGCGCTGCAAAACGCCGGCTTCAACGTTATTTCCTACGATAACGGCCTATCCGCCTATCAGCGGCTGCGCGAGGAGCCCTTCGAGCTCTTGTTGACCGATATCGTCATGCCGGAAATGGACGGCATCGAACTCGCCCGCCGCGCCGCCGAGCTCGACCCCGACATCAAGATCATGTTCATCACCGGCTTTGCCGCGGTCGCGCTCAATTCGGATTCCACGGCGCCGAAACACGCCAAGGTGCTGTCCAAGCCGATCCATCTTCGCGAACTGGTCAGCGAAGTGCAGAAGATGTTGGCGGCCTAAAAGCCTGGTCGTTGCGTTTGGAATTTCGCGCGTGGTTGCGTGCAAAGGCCTGAGAATTTCTCAGGCCTTAAACACGTCGGCGATCCAATCCCACATGTAATGGACGCCGATGGTCACGTTATCCACTTGGCAGTGGTGAAAGCCGCCTTCCTCGCGGGTGAACACTTTCAGCTCTTTTTGTTTCGAGCCGACGGCAGCGTAGAGCTTCTCGGCAAGCGGCAGCGGAATCTGTTCGTCGCCGGCGCCATGCAGCAGTAGGAACGGGCATTTCATTTTCTGCACGATGCCGTCGAGGCGGAAGCCTTCGAGCTTTTTCAGCGCCGCGGCGCGGTCGTTGACGCCGAGCACCCACTGCAGATGCTCCGGCGGCACCGAGAGCGACAGCACTTTTCCTGAATCGAGCGCTTCGAGGCGGCGCGCCCAGATGTCGTGATAGTCCCATTGCGCGCCCCAGGCGACGCAGCAGGCATAGCGCGGCTCAAGCGAGGCCGCGCGCGGCGCGTAATAGCCGCCGAGCGACAGCGCCATGACGCCGATGCGCTTGGCGTCGAATTCGGGGCGCGACGCAAGATATTCATAGACCGGCGTCGCATAGCGTTCGGTCTCCGCGATCAGCGGCAGATTGCGGAAGCGCACGCTCTCGCCGTTGCCTGGCCCGTCCACGATCAAGCAGCCGATGCCGCGCGCGGCGAGGTCGGGAACGCCGTAGCCGTATTGCAGTTCTTTGGTGACGTCGAAGCCGTCGAAAAACACCATTGCGGGCGCCGGGTTCTTGCCGGCGACTTCGGGATCGGGATGCACCAGCAGGCCCGGCAGGGTCGTGTTTTCATAAGGGATTTCGACCGGCTCGATGCGCGGGCGATGCATCAGCGCGGCGGCCTCCTTAAAGATACGCACCGACTTGGCATAGACGTCCATGCTGTGCTGTGAGCGCGGCTGGATGAAACGCTCGCCGGTCTGGTAGTAGCGGGTGGCGCGCATGAAACACGAGGCCGCCGTGAGCTTGTGGCCTGAGCGCAAAGCCTCACGGCCTCTTGCCTCGATCTTGTCGCCCATCCGGGTCCACTCATTGAACCAGGCGGTGTCGTCGCCGACCTTGTCGGCGAGCGCCCGGCCGACCCGATTGACCTCGTCGATCTCGATCCCGGCCCAGGGCGCCCCGGACAGGCAGATCAATAGCCCCATCGACCAGCGATAATTGGTCGGAAAATACAGAAACGCCGGGTCGTCGTTTTTGCCACCTGTCACGCCGCTTCTCCTGCCACTTTTCGCTTCCATTCCCTAAATGCAGTCTGCCCCGGCCGGCGCAGGCTGCCGTGTTTTTTGAATGCCGGCCGGCCTTGATGCCGGGACCCTTGTTACCAATACCATTGGCGGTTGTCGCCGGGGACTGCCCGTGACACCATCCAAGCCATGGTCTGTTCCGGCCAGGACAGCACGCCCACCTGAGAACCATGTCGCCTGTGAAAGATGCCGCGTAAGAAATATTTCTGGACCTCGCTGTCCGACGACGAGTTGCTGAACGTCCGCATCAAGGACCTCAAGGTGACGGTCGAGGGCACGTGGCTCGAGAGATGCCTGCACACCCTTTATGCCGAGCTCGACGAGCACGACATCCGTGTGCGGCCGCATGCCTGGATTTCGAGCGAATGGTTCAGCCCGGAAAACACCCCCGGCATCGCCATTCCGTTTTATCTCGCGCATCCGCGCCTGATGCGGCTCGAGAAAAAATTGATCTTCGACGTCGAGGGCGGCACCTGGTCCGAATGCATGCGGATCATGCGGCACGAGGCCGGTCACGTCATGGCGCATGCTTATCAGCTGCACCGCCGCCGGCGCTGGCAGCAATTATTTGGTCCGTCGTCGAAGCGCTATCCGCGCTACTACCGGCCCAATCCGGCAAGCCGCCATCACGTGCAACATTTGCGGATGTGGTATGCGCAGAGCCATCCGGATGAAGATTTCGCCGAGACTTTCGCGGTGTGGCTGCGGCCGCGGTCGCATTGGCGCAGCCGTTATGCCGGCTGGCCGGCGCTCAAGAAGCTCGAATATGTCGACGAGCTGATGCGGGACATCGCCGGCAAGCGGCCGACGCTCACGCGCCGTGAGAAGGTCGATCCGGCCTTCAGACTCACCCAGACTCTTGGTGAATATTATAAGAAAAAGCGCGCGCTTTACCTCGTCGACACACCGAAAACTTACGATCGCGACCTGCGCCGGCTGTTCTCGGAAGACCCGAAACATCGGCATTCCGAGGCCGCTTCATCGTTCATTAGGCGGAATCGGGCCAAAGTACGGGAGTTGGTGGCGAAGTGGACGGGCGAATATCAGCTCACGTTCGATGTCGTGCTTGAGGACATGATCCAGAGGTGCCGCGAGCTCAATTTGCGCGCCGTCGGCTCCGAGCGACAACTGCTCATGGAATTCACCGTCTTGTTGACCGCAAAAACCATGCATGCACTTTTAGGTCCGTCACGGCGAAGGTGGATCGCGCTATGAAGCCGCTTCGCGTCCTGGTGCTCATGCATCCGGATTTGATCCCGCCTGATTCGAGCAAGGGTTACTCCGAGGCGGAGATCAATGTCTGGAAGACGGAATACGATGTCGTCACGACATTGCGCGCCGCCGGCCACGAGGTGCGTCCGCTCGGCGTGCATGACGAGCTCAAGCCGATCCGCGAGCAGATCGACACTTTCAAGCCGGACGTCGTTTTCACTTTGCTCGAGCAGTTTCGCGGCGAGGCGATCTACGACCAGAATGTCGTCAGCTATCTCGAGCTGATGCACATGCCATATACCGGCTGCAATCCGCGCGGCTTGATGCTGGCGCGCGGCAAGGATCTGTCGAAGACGCTGGTGCACTATCACCGCATTCCGGTGCCGGACTTCGCCGTGTTTCCGATGCACCGCAAGGTCAAGCGACCGTCTCGTCTGGCGCTGCCGCTCATCGTCAAGAGCGTCAACGAGGATGCGTCCTACGGCATCTCGCAGGCCTCCGTCGTCGACAGCGATGAGAAGTTGGCCGAGCGGGTCAGCTTCATTCACGAGCGCATCGGCACGCCCGCCATCGCCGAGCAATATATCGAGGGCCGCGAAATCTATGTCGGCGTTGTCGGCAATGAGCGGCTCTTGACGCTGCCGGTATGGGAATTGCAGTTCAAGAACATGGCCGACGGCGACTGGCACATCGCCACCGAGAAGGTCAAACACGATACCGATTATCAGGAGCGCCGCGGCATCCGCCATGGTCCGGCCAAGGATCTGCCGCCGGAGCTCGTCGCCCGCATCCAGAATATGGCCAAGCGAATCTACCGCACGCTCGAGCTCGACGGCTATGCCCGCATCGATTTCCGTCTCGCCAGCAACGGCACGCCGTATTTCCTGGAGGCCAATCCCAATCCGGAAATTGCCGAAAGCGAGGAATTCGCCACTGCGGCAAAACATATCGGCGTCAGCTATCCCGAACTGCTGCAACGCATCGTGGCGCTTGCCAGGCGCCGCACCGTGGCCGGCGCGGCGGCGGCCTGAGCCTGACGCTTCCGGTTCGTAAGCTCCAGTTCTTATCCGATTTTAAACGCGGCGTTTCTCGGGCGCGGCACGCGGGGTGCGGTCGACCTCGCGCTTGCCGCCATGGTGGTCGGTTTTGCGCTCGGCGCGATGCGCATCATGCTTGTCGCGCGCGCGCGCCGATTTGTGCGCGGCCTTGGTGTCGGCGGCTGGCTCCGGCATGTCGAGCGAGCCGGTGATGTCGGGATCGTCGGACTTGCCTTCGGAAACGTCGAGCTTGACCTGCTCGACCTTGGCCGCCGTCTGCGCCTGCTGCGCCTGCTCGACATTGGCGAAAGCCGGCATGCTGCGGCAGGGCAGGTGCTGCACGAAGGTCAGCGCATCGTTGCTCACGCGCATGGTCCGCCAGGCGTCGACCGAAAGGCCGGTGACGCGGACGACGTAATTGCGGGTCTCGCGCGGCAGGCTGACGCGACGCTCGAGCCATCGGGTGACGCGGCCGGGACCGGCATTGTAGGCGGCGGCGACGAGGCCGAGATTGCCGAATTCGCTGCGCAATTCGCGCAGCAAGCGCGCCGAGGCCGGCAGCGCCTGCATCGGGTCGAACGGATCGTCGAGACCCTTTTCGGCGGCGACCGACGGCATGAATTGCGCGATCCCCATCGCGCCTTTCTTGCTGACATCGTCGGCTTTGAGCCGGCTCTCCTGCCAGATCAGATTGGCGAAGAACTGCACCGGGATGTCGTTATCCTGCGCTGAGTTGAACAAAGCCTGACAGAGATCGTCGAGCGACACTTCGGTGCCGCGATTGTCGGTCGAAAGCATGCTGGTGTTGAAATCGGGATTCGCGGAGGCGAGCCGCAATTGCATGTCGGCGGCGGTCGGCCGGAAAATCTCGAGCGCCAAAGCGCGCGGCTGCAGCGAGGCGACGGTGAGCTTGTCGGACCGGCTGGTCGAGGAATCGATTTGTACGACCGAAGACCCGGATGTGTCGGTAACGGAGGCGAAGCGTTCGGAAAACAGCGCGCCGTATTCCGGCTCGTGCGCGGTGCCGTTCAGGCCGAGCAGAATGAGCCCGCACGCAATGATCGACCGCACCGCGCCCCCCGTTCGCACCACGTGCCCAAAACACATGCCTAGGACGGCGCCCGAACAGGTGCCGTCCACATGGTTAATAGGCAGTTAAGAATCCCTCGACCTTCCCGACATGGCGGCCGAAGGGGGCGGCTTTTGGGACGGATTGTGCGCCATTTGCGGCAAATTGCGGCAGCGATTACCGCCCCGGAACGGCGTTTGCGGCTTGGAAGGCCGGTTGGAATTTGCTTTGCTGCGGCCGCGGAGGACGCTGGAAATGCAGAAAATACGGGGTTTAAGCGTGGCTGGTGCGGTTTTGGCGCTGGCTTTCGGATCGCTCGGTTGCAGTGTTGCCCAAGCGCAGAGCGCGTCACAAAGTATACCCGATTATCCAAATCGGTCGATCACCGCGGTCGTGCCGTTTGCCGCGGGCAGCGCCAGCGATGTCGTCAGCCGCATCCTGTTCGCGCGAATGGCCAAATCGATGGGCCAGACCATCGTGGTCGAGAACCGCCCCGGCGCCGGCGGCAATAACGGCACCGCCGATGTCGCCAAAGCGGCGCCTGACGGCTACACGCTGGTCGGCAGCGGCTCGGGCCCGATGGCCGCCAATGTCACGCTGTACAAACAGCTCGGCTACGACCCGCAAAAGGACTTCGAGGTCGTCTCGCCGTTCGCCAAATTCACCATCGTGGTCGCGGCCAGCAACAAATTGCCGATCAATACGCTGCAGGAACTGATTGCCTACGGCAAAAAGAACCCCGGCTTGAATTACGGATCGGTCGGCATCGGCAGCTCGCAGCATCTTGCCGGCGAGTTCTTCAGCCAGCTCACCGGCGTGCAGATGACGCATGTGCCCTACAAGAATATCGGCCAATTCGTTCCCGACATGATCGCCGGCGATGTGCCGCTTGGCTTTCAGTGGTACCCGAACGTCGCCGCGGCGCTGAATGCCAATGGCGCCAAGGCGCTTGCCGTCGCCGGCACCAATCGGCTCGATATTCTGCCGGACACGCCGACGGTCAAGGAAGCGGGACTGCCTGATTATCTGGTCTCGGGATGGTTTGCGCTGTCGGCACCCAAGGGCACGCCCGAAGCGATCGTCAACAAACTCAATGACGAGGTGAAGAAAGCCTTGGCCGATCCCGAGGTGCGGACGCGGTTCCAGCAGCAAGGCGCCGAGACCTATTACCTGCCGCCGGATCAATCGAAGAAGTTCATCGCCGACGAGATCGCCAAATATCGCGACATCATCACCAAGGCGGCCATTCCGCAGATCGACTAGCGTTTGAAGATGATCCGGAAAAAGTGAAAACCGGTTTTCCGAAAAGATCATGCTCATTCAAAATGCTCGAGTGCGGCGCGCCTCGCAGAAGGTGATCTTATAAAAGTGGTCGGCCTTGCGCTCGTCGGTTTTTTCCTCGGGCGCGATTGTGGGCGGGGTGCTCGGCGTGGTCTGCGGCTTGATCTGGACGCAGGTGTTTCACACCACCGACTTCGAAGGCTATTCCGGCATGCTGGTGTTTTTCACGTTCATGCCGATCGGCATTCTCGTCGGCGGCTCGCTCGGCGCCGCCGGTCTCGCCTATGTGGCGTCACGCGATGCGGCGCCGCCGCAGCAAGACGTGAAGTGAAGGTCGAAGGGCGTACCGATTACGCGTCGAGCGCGCCGCCGCGGCCGGTGCCGAGCCCCTTCATGAAGCGGCTTCGGATCAGCGCCGGATCGCGCACGGTCTGGCCTTGGCCGGGCGCATCGTCGATTTTCACCGCGAAGAGACGCGGGCCGCCATCGTCGAAGCGGCGATCGATCAGCGTGTCGAAATGCGCGTCGTCGCGCACCCATTCGCTCATAGCGATGCCGGCGCCGCGGGCGACCGCGACGATGTCGGTTACGCCGCCGGTCGCCGCCTGCTGTTTGCCGGTGATCTGATAGATGCCGTTGTCCCAGATGATGATGGTGAGATTGCGCGGCTTGAGATTGGCGATGGTGGCGAGGCAGCCGAGCCCCATCAGGATCGAGCCGTCGCCTTCGAGCGCAATGACGCCGCGCTCCGGCTGCGCCAGCGCGACGCCGAGCGCGATCGGGCAGGCGAGCCCCATGCTGCCGAGCATGTAGAAATTCTGCGGCCGGTGGCCGGCGGCGAACAGATCGAAATTGGTGTTGCCGATGCCGCCGACGACCGCTTCGTCAGCTTTGAGTTTCGCCACCAGGCGCTTGGTGAGGGCGGTGCGGCTGAG
This sequence comes from uncultured Alphaproteobacteria bacterium, assembly GCA_963746715.1. Taxonomy (GTDB): domain Bacteria; phylum Pseudomonadota; class Alphaproteobacteria; order Rhizobiales; family Xanthobacteraceae; genus BOG-931. Next base: position 431,587 of record CAVVCW010000032.1, read on the forward strand.
CGTTTTGACCGAGGCGCGTTCGTCGCTGGCGCGTTCGTTGCTCATGTCAAAACCTCTTTAGACTTTCAGCTTGGCGTGCGCCGCCGGATTGCCGCCGGTGAGAAGCGGCGACAGGACGAAGGCGACCGGCGCCTGCGTCGCGAACGCTTGCTTGATCGAACTGTCGACGATGAACGGCATGGTCGCTTGATCGTTCAGCGTGTGGTGGGTGATGCCGAGCGCTTCGAGCGTCGGCCGCATGGTGCGCGCCACCAGGGACTGGCCGATATTGAATTCGCCGAGCGTGCCGCGCTCCGAGATCACCATGACGGTCGGAATCTGATAGGGCACGGTGAGGGAGGCGAGTGCATTGGCGATCAGCGCGAAGCCGGACGTTTGCATCATCACCGCCCCGCGCAGTCCCGCCATATAGGCGCCGGCCACGGTGGCGATCGCCTCGTCCTCGCGCGTCGCGCAGGCGGAAAGGAAATAATTGTCGGCGGTGACGCCCTTCAAGAGCGGGGTGAGCACATTGTCCGGCACGTAACTGATCAGCCGGACGTCGTTGTCTTTCAAAATGCCGAGAAAGGTATCGGACCAGGTCATCTGGACGTTTCCTATAGCGTTTCTTGCAGGCTTGCCGGTCGATTTCCTCAAGGGTTTCGTGCGGGCATTTCACATGATGAGATTTCTGCGGCTGATGATCGCACGGCGTGACAACAGGCCGTCGCAACGGCTAGGCTTGACGAACTATCGGCCCTCGACGGCCGGCACTGCAAGAACAAAATGGGAGGCGCGCTTGGCGAGATTTGTGGCGCTGCTTGCGGCACTGGCGGCTGTCGCCGCCGTGTTCGCGCAGGCAAAAGCAGGTGACGATTATCCGAACCGGCCGATCGCGCTTGTCATTCCGTTGCCGCCGGGCGGCACCAACGACATCATGGCGCGCGCTGTCGCCGACAAGATGAGCGCGGCGCTCGGTCAGCGCATCGTCGTCGAGAACCGCAATGCCGGCGGCAGTGGCACGGTCGGCACGCGCGAAGTCGCACACGCCGCGCCGGACGGCTACACGATCATTCTCGGCTATACGTCGACGCTCGCCACCGGCCCGCATCTTTACAAAGATGTCGGCTACGATCCGCGCAAGGATCTGGCGCCGATCGGGCTGATCGCGTCGGCGCCGGCATTGCTTCTCGTCTACAGAGATTTTCCGGCGCACAATGTCGGCGAACTGATCGCGATGATGAAGAGCGCCAAGGAGCCGGTTCAGGTCGCGACACCCGGCGCCGGCACTGTCAATTATCTCGCCTCCATTCTGTTCGCACAGCAGGCTGGCGTGAAGGTCGAGCAAATCGTCGAGAAAGGCTCGAACCCGCTGATCACGGACATGATGGGGGGCTTTGTCAAAGTCGGCTTCAACCCGATCCCGGTGTCGCGGGCGGCGCTTGACGGCGGCCTCATTCGCGCGCTCGCGGTGACCTCGGCCAAGCATTCGACCTTGATGCCGCAATTGCCGACCTTGGCGGAATTTGGCTTGCCCGGCTTCGACGCGACCTTGAGTTACGGACTTCTTGCGCCCGCCGGCACGCCGAAGCCGATCATCGATCGCCTCAACAAGGAATTGCGCGCGGCGCTCGCCGACGACGATGTGAAGAAGCGCATCATCAACGAAGGCGGCGAGCCGTCGCCGACGTCGCCGCAAGAGCATGCCGCGGTGATCGATCGCGAGGACACCAAATGGTCGGCGGTCATTCGCGACGCGGGCATCGAGCCGCAATAGACATCAAGCGAAATGACGATATGAATATACGCCCTACGAACGGCCGCCCAAATCCATGCCGCCGCGCACGGCCCATTTGGTCATGCGCCATTCGATAGCGCTCGCGATCGCATACATGCCGATGCCCATGGCGCCGGTGACGAGGAGACCGGCGAAAGCCAGCGGCACTTCGAAGCGCGACGAGGCGACCAGCATGAAATTGCCGATGCCGCCATTGGAGCCGACCGTCTCGGCGATGATCGAGCCGACGAAGGCGACCGTGATGGCGACCTTCAGCGAAGCAAAGAAGTAGGGCATCGCCCGCGGCAGGCCGACTTTGCGGATCATCTGCCATTTGCTGGCGCCGAGCGCGCGCAGCACGTCTTGCAGTTCCGGCTCGACGGTGGCGATGCCGGTCGCGACATTGACCAGGATCGGAAAGAACGACAGCAGGAACGCGGTGATCACCGCCGGAATGGCGCCGACGCCGAACCAGAGGATCAAGATCGGCACCACCGCGACTTTCGGAATGGTGTTAAAGCCGACCAGGGCCGGATAGAAGCCATCATAGATCAGCGACGACGAGCCGACTGCGACGCCGACCACCAGTCCGAACACGATGGCGAAGAAAAAGCCGATCGCGGTCTCGACAAAAGTGAGCCATGCGTTCTGCAGGATGATGCCGCGCCATTGCCAGCCGGCGGCGAAAATCGCGCTCGGCGACGGCAGCACGAACAACTCGATGCGGAAGCCGTCGACGAAGGCCTGCCAGAGCAGGAACAGCGCGGCGATGACCAGCCACGGCAGAACGCGGCGGAAGATCTTTTTGCGCGACAGTTTCGGCCGCCGCCGCGGCGCCGGAGCTGGCGTCGAAGCCGCGGCGGGCGCTGCGATCTCACTCATGCCGGCCTCATGCCGCCACCCGCGCGGCGCTGATATGATCACGCAGTTCCTGCACCAGGCCGACCGCATAAGGCTCATAGGTCATCGACAGTGCGCGCGGTCGCGGCAAGTCGACCGTGCGCTCGGCGACGATGCGGCCGGGGCGGGCGCTCATCACCAGGATGCGATCGGCGAGGAAAACCGCTTCGCGCAGATCGTGCGTCACCAGAATCACGGTCGGACGGCGCGCCAGCCACAGGTCCTGCATGGCGAGCCATAATTCTTCGCGCGTGAACATATCGAGCGCGCCGAACGGCTCGTCGAGCATGAGCAGTTTTGGATCGTGAATGAGCGCGCGGCAGATCGAAGCGCGCTGCTGCATGCCGCCGGACAATTGCCAGGGAAATTTGTCCTCAAAACCCTGCAGCCCGACCAGCGCCAGAAGATCGCGCACCTTGCCTTCATACATCGCGCGCTCGCGGCGCAGCCGCGAGGCATGCGGCTGCGCGATCTCCAAAGGCAGCATGACGTTGTCGAGCGTGGTCCGCCACGGCAGCAGGGTCGGGTTCTGAAATGCCATGCCGGTGATCGATAGCGGGCCGTCGACTTCCTTGCTGTCGACGATGACGCCGCCCTTGGTCGGCGGCCACAGCCCCGTCACCACTTTCATCAAGGTCGACTTGCCGCAGCCGGACGGGCCGACCACCGCGACGAATTCGCCGGCATCGACGCGCAGTGTCGCATCGTGCAAGGCAAGCGTGCCGTCGCCGTCTTCGCCGTAGCGCAGCGACACTTGAAACAATTCGACGAAGTTCTTCACTGCAGGTGTTGTCGCGTTCATGCTGGCTTTCGCAAAATCGATTTTGCGAGCATGGCGTGTACGCCTTTGACATTATTGACTGTCTGCGTGACGTGGAGATCGCAGGCGATGCTGCACAAGGCATAGGCCTCGTCCTTGCCGATGCCGGTCAGCGCAGTCACCCAGTCGATCATCTGCCGCAGCGCCTGCTTCGCGGCATCATCGAGATCGAAGTCGAGCCCGAAGGCGATGAGATGCGTCGGGGTCTCGCCGCGCGGCAGTTTCCAGCCGAGGTCCTGGCGCACGTGGAATTCAAACGTGCCGGTAAGCGACGTCTCGATGGCGGTGCCGTCGACCTCGCCATGGCCCTGTGCCGCATGGCCGTCGCCGGTCGAGAACAGCGCGCCATCGTTCCATACCGGCAAATAGATCGTCGAACCGGCGGTCAGGTCTTTGCAGTCGATATTGCCGCCGAATTCGCGCGGCTCCTTGCTGTTCTGCTTGCCGAAATCCTTTGGCGGCGCCACCGCGAGTTGGCCGAAGAACGGCGACAGCGGCACTTTCAGACCCGAAGGCATGATCCCCACATTGGCCGCGCGGTCGAGCCCGACATGGATGATGCGGTAGTAGTTGAAATCCTCCGGCAGCGTGCCGCCATAGGATCGGAACAAGTTGAAGCCCCAATCCTGGCGCATCACGATGTCGAGTATTTTGACTTCAAGCACGTCGCCGGTTTTGGCGCCGTTGACGGCAATCGGTCCGGTCAGAATGTGATTGCCGCTGCCGCGCTTGACCTTCTCGTGAATGAGCTTGATGTCGTCGAGCGGCTTGAACGGCGAACCTTCAGGCGGCATCCATTCCGGGTTGCCGGAAACGCATTCGATGGTGACGCGGTCGCCGGACTCGATGCTGAGCACCGGAGGCAGTCCGCCGTCGAAATAACCCCAATGCACTGTTTCGGGTTTCGACTGCAGGAGATGCGTGCGCGCCGTGGCCTCGCTCGCGGTCATTGGCGCCGTCATGGGCGCGGTGATGGGCTTGTTCATTGGCTGTGATCCTCGCACTACTTCGGCTGTCGTCAGCTTCCCGGGATAAGGCCGGGCTTCAAGCCGAAGCAGTAATTGGCGATGTCCACGGCGCGGGTGAACCAGACCCGGTCGGCATGCTTGTGCTCGACGCAATGTTTGATCGCCCGGCGCAACGGCCGCAACCGGAACGGCTGGCCGACGACGAAGCCGTGCAGCGACAACGCGAAGACCAGCGGTTGCTTCTCGCTCGCCTCCAACATTTCCTCGAATTGATCGACCAGCATGTCGGCGAATTCGCGCCCGGAATGATCACGCGCGACCAGCGTGCCGGCGTCGTTGAGCTCGAGCGGATAGGGCACGCTGAGCAGCGGTCCCGAACGTGTGCGCATCCAGATCGGCTGATCGTCGAACGGCCAGTCGAGCAAAAAGGTGTAACCGGCTTCCTTCAAGAGATCTGGCGTGACGCTGGACTCGACCGCGCCAGGGCCCATCCAGCCGGTCGGCCGCACGCCGATATATTTTTCGATGACCTCGGTGACTTCCTTGATGACGCGCGCTTCGTCATGCTCCCAGAACGGCTTCAGGAGTTCGGCATTGGTGCGGCCGTGGCCGCACACATCGTCGCCGCGCTCTCTGATCTTGTTGACGATGTCGGGATATTGATAGCAGACCGAACTGTTGAGCAAAATCGTCGCGGGCAGTTTCAACTCGTCCAGAATTTCGAACAGCCGCCAATTGCCGACGCGGTTGCCGTAGTCGCGCCACGCCCAGTTTCGGGTGGTTTGCGGGCCACCGCGATTGGTCGGATCCATGCCGAGCCCCGCGCCGAACGCGAAATGTTCGATATTCAGCGCGACGTAGAAAGCGAGCCGCTTGCCGTCCGGCCATGAATAATCCGGCCGCGCCGTGATGTTGGAATGGTCGTAACGCCCGTGGCTGGGAAGCTTCAGCATTCACTCGTACTCCAAGACGGCCTGACCCCAGGACGGCCGGAAAGAAATGCGGCCTGAAAGATTTGTGAACTTTATGTGGCGAGCGTCATCGAAGATGCAGTGTGATCACCGAAGAGGCAGATCATTGGTCGCTTTTGTAGCTGTGGCGGCGTAGCGCGCGTGATGCGTCAATATGCGTGCAACCATCATGCCAGCGCGGGTGAGCAATTCCGCCGCAAGGCATGCTTCTTGCTAAGTCGCGGTGACGCGTATTCGAGAATGCAAGGAGCGAAAGCAATGGTTGTGGATGTGTTGCGACGGCACGCCATAGTCCTCAGCGGCGTTTGTCTTTCGGTATTGGCGGCGATCACTTGGACGAGCGCACGCGCCGAGAGCAAAGACGTCAAGCTGATGATGGACTGGATCATCCAGGGCACGCATGCGCCGTTTTTCGTTGCGCAGAAGAACGGCTACTTCGCGAAGGAAGGCGTCACGGTCGATACCATCGATGCCGGCAAGGGCGCCACTAACGTCGCGGTCAGCGTCGCCAGCGGCGCCTATCAATTCGGCTGGGTCGATCTGCCGTCGATGATCCGCTTCAATGCGATGAATCCGTCGTCGCCGCTGCTCGCCGTCTATATCAGCTTCGACGACACGCCACTGGCTTTGATCACGCGCGCCGATGCCGGCATCCGCAAGCCCGCCGATCTCAACGGCAAGAAGATCGCCGGCGGCCCGGGCACCGCCGTCCACGACACGATTTCCATTCTGCTCAAGGCCGCGCACGCGCCCGACGTCAACGTCGATTGGGTCAATGTGCAGCCGCAGCTGTTCGGGCCGATGCTCAAGCGCGGCGATGTCGACGGCACTGGAGGGTTTACCAACTCCAACGTCCCCGCTGCGCTGGAAGTCGGCTTCAAGATGAGCGATCTCTTCGTGCTGAAATATTCCGACTTCGGCGCCGACATGTACGGGCTTGCTTTGGTCACGACCAAGCAGTTCGCCGACAATAATCCGGAAACCGTGAAAGGCGTTGTCGCCGCGCTCAATCACGGCACTAAGGACACGATCGCCGATCCCGACGCGGCACTCGCGTTGATGCAGGCGCGCGATCCGATGATGAAGATGGATATCGAGAAAGTCCGGCTCGGGCTGGCGCTCGATCTGACCAAGACCAAGCATGTCGTCGATAAGGGCTTGAGCGTGGTCGAGCCGAAGAAGCTGCAATTCACCATCGACTCGATCGCCGACGCCTATAAGCTTTCATCCGAGCCCGACCCGGCGTCGGTCTATACCGAGAAATTTTTGCCGCCGCTTGCCGACCGCAAGCTTTGACGGCGCATTTCAGTCATTACGCGATCTAAATAATTCGGCCGTGCGGAAGTGATCTCCGCACGGCCGCTGGATATATAAGACGCCTGCAGTATAAGATGCCGCTTGCGCGCGCCGTTATAGGCCGCGGCGAAAGCCGCCGCGCATGCCGCCAGCGAGCAGCGAGACCAGAAACAACACCAGCGCCACAACAAATACAATCTTGGCAATACCGACCGCGGCGCCTGCAATACCGCCAAAACCGAGTACGCCGGCGATAAGCGCGATAATCAACAGAGTAACAACAAGGTTCAGCATATCCGCACTCCCGGTTGTTCGATGTCGTGCAAATAACGCACGAGGCCGGGCGTGGTTCCGTTTGCGATGCCGATGAGGATGCTTCAGACTTGATCGGGATCGTTTCTGGGCGGGAACAACAGGACGCCGAGCACCAGAAGAGCGCCGAGTGTGCCGTAAATCTGCAATTCGCAATTGTGCAGGGCAGCCGCGAATTCACCGCACAGGCGGTCGACCTGATGGAGCAGAGAAAGTGCCGTGATCATTCGGGTGCCCTCACCATTCTCGGCAAATTGCGCTATGACCTCGCGCGCGGCCCGTTTGCCGTGCGATCCGAGCGGAAGTGTGGCTCGCAATCATCAAAGAAGAATGAGGCCTGGGGGAGGAACAATGAAGGTGCGCGGATTTTTGTTGCCGGTCGTGGGGCTTTTTGCGGCGTTACTGGCGGGCTTTGGCACAGCAGCGCCGGCCGCCGCCGACGATTATCCGGCGCGGCCGATCCTCCTGGTCGTGCCTTATCCGGCCGGCGGCGGCAACGACGTGCTGGCGCGCATGGTCGCCGCCAAGATGAGCGTGACGCTCGGCCAGCCCATCGTGATCGAGAACCGCGGCGGCGCCGGCTCCACGATCGGCACCCGCGACGTCGCGCGCAGCACGCCGGATGGCTATACGCTGTTGATCGCGACGAGCTCGCTCGCTATCAATCCGCAACTTTATCCGGACACCGCCTACGATCCGGTGAAGGATTTTTCGCCGATCGGGCTCATTGCCAAGAGCCCGAACCTGGTGCTGGCGAATCCTTCGCTACCGGCACAGAACATTGCCGAGCTGATCGCGCTGGCGAAAAAGGACCCCGGCAAGCTCGATTTCGCCTCGACCGGGATCGGCACTTCGACGCATCTTTCCGCCATGCTGTTTGCCACCATGGCCGGCATCAAGATCAATCCGGTGCCGTATAAGGGTGTGGCGCCGGCGCTTACCGATCTGATCGGCGGCCAGGTGCCGCTGATGTTTTGCCCGATCACGAGCGCCGTCGGTTTCGTGAAAGCGGGCAGCGTGCGCGCGCTTGCCGTGACGGGATCGACACGTTCGCCTTCATTTCCCGATCTGCCGACGGTCGCGGAAGCCGGGCTGCCGGACTACGTGGCGGAACTGCACTATGGCCTGCTGGCGCCGGGCGGCACGCCGGCGCCGATTATTGCCAAGCTCAACGCGGCGCTGAATGCCGCCTTGGCCGAGGACGATATCAAAAGCCGCTTGCGCGTTGATGGCAGCGAGCCGCTGCCATCAACGCCGGAAGCCTATGCGGCGGATATCGCCAGCGAGCAGGCGAAATATTCGGCGATCATAAAAGTGTCCGGTGGCAAACCGGAATAATGACGCGCACGTCCAGAGCAACCACCGTGCTGCAAGCCGGTGATGCCATGATGTGTTAAAAGCAAGTGCACGATGGTATCGCAGCTCGATGACAGATGCGGCTTGGGACTGAGCTTCTAGATAGAAGTCGCCAATAGACCGGAAGGCGAGGGGCGGCGGCCGGTGTGAAGGCGCCGGTCGAGACCGGAGGGTGTCATGAATTTCGATTTCACGCCGGAAGAGCAGCGATTTGCGCAAGAGGTGCGGGCCTTTGCCAGCGCGCATCTCGCCAAGGATGCACTCAAGCGTGCGCATGCGGCGGGCTATCCGTTCGATGTGGCGGCGCTGATGGCACAGCAAGGCCTGATGGGCATCACGCTGCCGCGGAGCGAAGGCGGGCGGGGCGGCACGCTGATGGACGCCGTGATCGCGATCATGGAGGTCGCGGCTATCTGCCCGCGCAGCGCCGACGTCGTGCAATTCGGCAATTTCGGGCCGATCCGGACCTTCGCCGAATATGGCACTCAAGCGCAGAAGGCGCGCTGGCTCGCCGATCTTTTGTCCGGCCGCGTCGTCATGAGCCTCGGCATGACCGAACCGGAAGCGGGCTCGGCCGTCACCGATCTGAACACCAGCGCGCGCGCCGACGGCTCCCACTACGTCATCAACGGCAGCAAAGTGTTTGCGACCTTCAGTCCGGATGCGCATGTTTTTCTGGTCTATGTGCGCTTCGGACCGGGGCTCGACGGCATCGGCTCGATTCTCGTCGAACGCGATACGCCGGGTTTTTCCGTCGGCGCGCCGCAGGCTTTCATGAGCGGCGAGGAATGGAGCGAGCTCACTTTCAAGGATTGTCGCATTCCGGCGGAGAACGTGCTGCTCGGCCCCGGCGGTTTCAAGAAGCAGATGGCGGGCTTCAATGTCGAGCGGCTCGGCAATACCGCGCGCTCGCTGGCGCTCGGCCGCTACGCCTTCAACGCCGCGCGCGATTATGCGAAGAAGCGCGAGCAGTTCGGCCGGCCGCTGTGCGAATTCCAGGGCCTGCAATGGAAGTTCGCCGACATGGCGATCAAGCTAGATAGCGCCGGGCTCTTGTTGTTTCGCGCCGCGGCCAATGCCGACCGCGGCCTGCCGTCGGCCTACGAGACCGCGGTCGCCAAGGCCGCCTGCAATCAGGCGGGCTTTGACGTCGCCAACGAAGCCGTACAGATCATGGGCGCGTTCGGCTATAGCCGCGAGACGCTGGTCGAATATTGCATGCGGCGAACGCGCGGCTGGATGATCGCCGGCGGCTCCCTCGAAATGCTGAAGAACCGCATCGCCGAACACGTCTTCGACCGCCGCTTCGATCAGCGCAACCGGCCGCCCGCCGCCGCGGAGTGATTGTCGCGCGGCTTCATTGAGCATGATCTTTTCGGAAAACCGGTTTCCATCCTCGGATCAAGTCCAAGGGCATGCTTTTCCGGATCATGTTCTACGGCCGGCGGCCGCGGACAAAGCTCAGCAATAGCCAGGCCACCAAAACGGCGCCCGCGATCAGCGCGCCGATATCGAGCTCACGGCTTGGCCGCAGCACCGTCGCGAGCGCCAGCGCCGCGAGCAGCAGATTGACGACAAAGACGCGCCGCACGATCGCAATGACGGTGAGGCCATGATCCGTCGCGCGCTGATAGAAATGCGAGCGATGCGCCTGCCATATTTTCTCGCCGTTGAAGATGCGCCGCAAAAGCGTGATGGTTGCATCGGCGAGGTAATAGAGCGGCAGCAGGATCGCAGCCACCGGCGCGCCGTTGCCGGCGACGAGAACCAGCAGCCAGCCCAGCATGAGTCCGATCGGCAAGCTGCCGACATCGCCGAGAAACAGCCGCGCCACCGGACGATTGAAAAATGCAAAGCCGATCATCGCGCCGCATAGCGCGAAGCTGACGACGATGGCCCACGGCGGCAGCATGTCCTGAAGCCCGATAGCCGCCACCGCCGCGCTGACCGGCACGACTTCGGCGACCGTCATCCAGTCGAGCCCGTCCATGAAGTTCACGAGATTGACGAACCACAGGCCGGCGAAAACGAGCAGCGCGCGCTCGACCCACCACGGCAGCGACGGTGCGACGCGCAGTTCATCGGGCAAACTGAAAATCACCGCCGCAACCGCGACCGCCTGCAGCAGGAATCGCGGCACGACATAGTTTGGGTGAATGTCGGCGACGGTGCCGACGAACGCGATCAGGACAACCGCAGAAAACACGATGGCAAGCGGAATGGTGCCGGCTTCGTCCGACGCTGTGTGCAAAATGCCGATGGAGACCACGATCGTCGCTGCGACCACGGCAATTCCGCCGCCCTGCCGTGTCGGGACCGTGTGCGAAGAGCGCGCATTGGGGCGGGCGAGTGCGTAACGCTTGAACACCGGACGCAGGAAGATGATCAGCGCTACGCACATGAGCATCGCGCTCACGACGATCGCCGCCGGTATTGTGATCGCGTCATCCAACATTCCGGGCCGCTTTTATCAGGTCCGTGGCTTTATTGCAGGCTCTAGCATAGAAATTTGGCGGGGCCATTTCACGGCGGATTTCCTTATGATGTTGATCGAAGCCGCGGAAACCGCGTAAGGCTTGGCGGATGACGGCCAAGCCCAGCAATATGCCTGCCACCATGTCCCGCTTCGACCGCGCGTCCTTGCAATGGCTTGCCGACTGGCTCGCCGTCGGGGTTGCGCTGGCGCTGCCCTGGTCGACGTCGCTTGCCGGCATCCTCATTATCGCCTGGCTTCTCGCCGTGCTGCCGACACTGGATATGGCCGCGATCAAACGCGAGCTTATGACGCCGGCAGGCGGCCTTCCGGTTCTGCTGTGGTGTCTCGGCTTGATCGGCATGTTGTGGGCGGATGTCGATTGGGTGGCGCGTTACAAAGGTTTGGACGGTTTCAACCGGCTCCTGATCATCCCGCTGCTGCTGGCGCAGTTCCGCCGCTCTGAGAACGGTATCCGGGTCATCTGCGGCTTTCTCGTCTCTGAAACCGCCGTGCTGATCGTGTCTTACATTTTAATTTTAACACCGGGACTAACATGGCGCGGCAATGTCGGCGGCGTCCCGGTGCATGACGATATCTACCAAGGCTCTGCCTTTCTCGTCTGCGCCTTTGGCATTCTCGGCTATGCCGCTTATCGCAGCGGCAAGAACCCGGGCACTGCGCTTGGCTTTCTCGTGCTTGCGGCCCTCTTCATCGCCAATTTCGCCTTTGTCGTCGTCAGCCGGATTGCGCTCCTTGCGGCGCCGGTGCTCATACTTTTCATGGGCTGGCGGCTATGGCGCTGGAAGGGAATCGTCTCCGCCTGCCTGGGCGCAGTGGCGCTTGGCGGCGTCCTGTGGGCCTTCTCGCCCGGTCTGCGCGACCGCGTGCACAACTCCTTCGACGAGATTGCGCAATACCGCGCCAGCAATCAAATAACATCGATCGGCTTGCACATGGCGTTCTTCAAAGAGTCGATCGAGATCATGTCGTCGGCGCCGATCTTCGGCCACGGCACCGGCACGATCGCCGCGCAATTTCGCAAGGTGACGGCGGGCGCCAGCGGCGCCGACGCGGTCGTTGCCGACAATCCGCACAATCAAACCTTTGCCGTCGGCATCCAGATCGGCGCCGTCGGCGCGCTTGTGCTCTGGGCGATGTGGATCGCCCACTTTCTGTTGTTTCGCGGCCAAGGCCCTTACGACTCCGGCCTTGCCGCCTGGATCGGTCCGGTTGTGGTGGTGGAGAATATCGTCTCCTCCACCGCGCACTCGCATCTGTTCGATTTCACCAATGGCTGGCTTTATGTGTTTGGCGTCGGCGTGCTCGGCGGCATGGCATTGCGCGACCGCGAGCAGCCGACGAAGGACTGAGACTTCGCCTTATTGCGCGGCGAGCAGGCGCCGATAAAGCGCGACGGTTTGCCGGCCGATCAGGTCGGAGGCGAATTTCTCCTCCGCCAATTGTCGCGCCGCCGCGCCATAACGCGCGCGCAAGTCGGGCGCGCCGGCAAGCCGCTCCATTGCCGCCGCGAGCGCCGGCGCGTTGTCGACGGGAAAGCGCAAGCCGGTCTGCTCGTCGATGACGACTTCGCGGCAGCCCGGCACGTCGCTTGCGATCAGCGCGCGGCCGCAAGCCGCCGCTTCCATCAGCGACAGCGGCAGGCCTTCGCGGCGCGACGGCAGGACCGCGACATGCGCGCGCGCCCACAGGCCCGCGACGTCGCTGACATGGCCGAGCCAGGTGATGCCCGGTTCTTTGTTCCAGGATTGCGCCTCAACTTCGGTGACTGAAGCCGGATTGGCCGGGTCCGGCGTTCCCGCGATCAGCAGCCTTGCATCCGACCCGCGCCCGCGCAGCAAACGAAACGCTTCGACCAAGGTGCGCACGCCTTTATCGTCGAGGAGCCGTCCGACGAATCCAAAAGTCAGTGGCGGCGGCGGTTCGGGCAGCGGCGTAAAGCGATTGACGTCGACGCCGGAACCGGAGATCAGCGCGATGCGGCTTTTCGGGATGCCGAGCGACATCAATGCCGCCATGTCGTCGCCGTTCTGCACCAGCGCGATACTGCCGTCGCGATCGACCAGCGGACGCAGCACCGCGCCGATCGCGAGCCGCAAGGCGCGCGCCTTGGCGCTCGCCGATGTGAACGCATAGCCAAGCCCAATGAAGGCGTTGACGCAGGCGATGCGGCGGCCGAGCGTCGCGGCCAATCCGAGCACGGTGGATTGCAGCGCGACATGATGCGTGACGTCGGGCGCCACCTCGCGGCTCACGCGGCGCAGCGCCGCGAGCGTCGTCAGGGTCGCGAGCGGTGAAAGACTGCCGCGCGCAAACGGGATCGCATGCAGCGTGAAGCTCTCGGCTTCGATTGCCGCCCGGCCGTTTTGCACCCGCGTTGCCACATGCACATCGAAGCCGGCATCACGCGCCGCGCGCGCCATCGGCAGCCGATGCGACAGGAACGCCCAGTCCTCCGCCGTGACGTAAAGCAGCCGCGGCCGGTTTCGCTCCGGTAGCGGCGACTGTGTGCGAAGATCAGTCAAACAAACGTCCCCAGCTCCTTGATCCCTTATCCCGGACATTGAACGTATAGACCTCGCCAAGCACGCCCGCGAGCGGTACCAAAATGTGGCGGAGTTAAATAATTTTATCTTTGTAATACAATACCTTATGTGTGTTCATGCGCTGAACATTAAGCTTGACGTTCATGCTGTGAACGATGTACTTGTTGCCGGCACGGGGAGGGTTGGGTGATGCCCCAAGCGGCGCGAGACGACGAACCGGATAACGCCAGGATCGTGCTCGGGCTTCTGGAGTCCGTCGAGCGCGACGGCGCCCAATCACAGCGCAAGCTTGCTTCCGATCTCGGCATCGCGCTCGGCCTGGTCAACGCCTATCTCAAGCGCTGCGTGAAAAAGGGCTTGCTGAAAATCGGTCAGGCGCCGGCACGCCGTTATGCCTATTACCTTACGCCCCATGGCTTCGCCGAGAAGTCCCGTCTCACCGTCGAATATCTGTCCTCGTCGTTTTCGTTCTTCCGCCATGCGCGGGAGGATTGTGCCAGCGTACTGAAGGCGGCGCATGCGCGCGGCTGGAATCGCATCGCCCTTGCCGGCGTCTCGGACTTGGCGGAGATCGCGACGATCTGCGCGCTCGAACAGGGCATCGCCATCGTCGCGGTGGTGGACAGCAAGGCCGCAGTCGACAGGTTCGTCGGTACACCGGTGGTGAAAACCATCGCCGCAGTGCCCGGCGGTTGCGACGCGCTGATGGTGACCGATCTGCAGGCAACGCGCGAATTCGTCGCCGCGCTTGCCGATCAATTTGGCGCCGAACGTGTGCTGGTTCCGGCGCTGCTCGGGCTACGCCTGACGCGCCGGACGGAGAGTGCGGCATGACGCGAGATCTCGATCTGCCTCTCAATCCGCGCTGGTTCGTCGCGCACACCCAGCCGAACGCCGAAGCCAAGGCGGTGGCCAATCTCAACCGCCAAGGTTTCGCAGCCTATTTTCCGCGTTATCTGAAACGGCGGCGGCACGCGCGCAAGGTCGATACCGTCGCCGCGCCGCTGTTCCCGCGCTATGTGTTCGTCGCCGTCGATATTTCCGCGCAGCGCTGGCGCTCGATCTATTCGACCGTCGGCGTCGCGCGGCTGGTTTGCAACGGCGACGAGCCGGCCGCCGTGCCGGATGCGGTCGTTGCCTCGCTCCGCGAGCGCGAAGACGACGGCGGCTTCATCAAGCTTGATTTCAGGCCGAACTTCCGTCCGGGCGAGACGGTGCGCGTGCTCGACGGCGCGTTCTCATCCTGCCTCGGCCTGTTCGAGGGCATGGCGGATCGCGAACGCATCGCGATCCTGCTCGATCTGCTCGGCCGCAAAGTTCGTGTGGTGCTGGACGCCGATCTGGTGGCGGCCGCATAGGTTTTTTGGAGCACGATCGCTCTCGGACAAGGCTCTCCGCCGGTCCGGGTCGTGCTCGAAAGCCGCATGGCGCGGCGCGTGTCGTATCTTGTGGTCCGGGTGGCCTCGTTTCACCCGGACTGCGGTAGCGTGGAAAATCGGCGCGAGACTGCAACGTTCGCTGGCCTCTGGCGCCGGCAAATATCGGGGACATCATGAAAGTACTTGTAACCGGCGGCGCCGGATTGGTCGGAACTGAGTGCTGCAAATTGTTCGCCGGCGAAGGCTGGGACGTCGTAAGTATCGACAATTATATGCGCGCGCAAATCTTCGGCGCCGATGCCGAGACCAAGGACAATATTTTAAAGACGCGGAAGCATTTTCAGATCGAGCATCACGAGCTTGATATTCGCGACGAGAAAGCCGGTGATCTGGTCAAGAACGTCGACGCGATCGTGCACACCGCGGCGCAGCCGTCGCATCCGCGTTCGATCGAAATTCCGATGGAGGATTTCGAGATCAATGCGCTCGGCACGCTCAATCTCCTGGAAGCCGCACGCAAACATAACAAGACCGCGCCGTTCATTTATTGCTCGACCAACAAGGTCTATGGCGAGGCGCCGAACTATTTCTCCTACAAAAAGGTCGGCAAGCGGCTTGAGCCGCACGATCCTTCGCTGTGGGACGGCTTCGACGAGTCGTTGCGCATCGACCGCATGATGCACACGCCGTTCGGTGTCTCCAAAACCGCAGCAGATCTCTATTGCCAGGAATACGCCCATCTCTATGGCTTGAAGACCGGTATTTTCCGTATGGGCTGCATCACCGGCGGCGCCGCCAAGGCCACCGAGCTGCACAATTGGGAGCCGTTCTTCGTCAAGAAGGCGATGACCGGCGAACTGCTCACCGTTTACGGCCACGAAGGCTATCAGGTGCGCGACGTGATCCACGCCGCCGATCTGGCGAAGCTGTTTCTTGAATTCATCAAGGCGCCGCGGCCGGGCGAGGTCTATAATATCGGCGGCGCGCGGAAGAATTCCATTTCGCTTCTGGAATCCTTCGACCTCATCGCGAAGGTCACCGGCAAGAAAATGAACTACAAGCTCGGGCCGGAGCGCGAGGCCGACCACATCTGGTGGATTTCCGACATCAGCAAAGCGCGGCTGCACTATCCGGCCTGGGACATCCGGATCGGCCTTGAAGAGGCGTTCGCCGATATCTTCGAGGCTTTGGCCAAAGCGGCCTAGGCGTCGGCTTAAACAGCGGCGGCATGACGGAAGCCTGAGCGCCAATATGGCGAAAAACGCCTTCCTTTATATGTCTTCGGTCTCGCATAACGCCTATCGCAATATAGTGGCGAATGCGCCGGACGGATTCGAATTCGTCGACAGCGAATTCATGGCGCACGGCGTGATCCAGGCGGCGCGCAGCCTACCGTCTGCTTTCGGCACGGCGCTTGGTGCCAGGGCGCGGCGGCTGGTGACCAAGATCCAGCCTCATATTTCGCCGTATTACAACGACGCGCATATCCTCCTCAACAAGCCTAAGGTGCGCCAATTCCATTCGCGCGATTTCGACATCGTGCATAGCGGCCAGAGCTTGCTCGATACCAATCTGCCCTATGTCGTCGACTTCGAACACGCCACCGCGTTCTGCGGCTATAGCCAATATGCGCTGCGCCGTTCCGGCTTTGTCGAAGCGCTGGAGCGTGTGCTGCTCAATCCGAAACTGAAAAAGCTGTTGGCTTGGAGCGATGCCGCGGGCCGTAGTTTGACCAATTTCGTCGGCAACAAGGACGTCGCGCGCAAGCTCGAGACGTTCTATCCGATCATGGCGCCGGCCAAGCGCATGCCGCGCACCAGCACCTCGTTCAACTTTCTCTACATCGGTAATAATTTCTACGCCAAAGGCGGCTATGAGAGCCTGCTCGCTTTCGAGCGCATTGCCGGCCGATACGACGCGCAATTCACCGCCATCGGCGACATTCCGCCGGAAATTCACGCGCGGTTTGCCGGCAACAATAAGATCACGCTGCTGGAGCGCGTGCCCTATGCCAAGGTGGTCGAGTTCTATTCCAACAGCGACGTGTTTGTCTTTCCGTCGCATTACGACACTTACGGTTTCGTTATTCCCGAGGCGCTGTCATTCGGACTGCCGGTGATCGGCGTCGACAGCTTTTCGATGCCTGAACTCGTCCAGCACGAAAAAACCGGGCTTCTGGTCAAGACGCATTTCAATTCTTTCGCCGACGACGACGGCTACGCCGCGCCGACGCAGCAGGAACTCGCTCGCAAGCGCCATGCCGCCTGCGCCGAGCCGCCCGACTGGTATGTGACGCTGCTCGCCGATGCCATGGAGCGCTTCATCAACGACCGGCGCTTGAAGGACGAGTGCTCCAAGAATGCGATCTTGGAGACGACAGAGGGCAAGTTCAGCCCGAAGCGCTCGCGCGAACAGCTCAAGCGCATTTACGAGGACGCGCTCCGCGCCTGATCCGACATGACGCTGGCCGACGATCTTAAAAAGCTTGCGCGCGACGTCCATTCGCAAAATGGCGAGGACGGCATTGTCGAATGGATATTCAGCCGCGTCGCGCCCGGCAGCAAGACCTGCGTCGAGTTCGGCGCCTGGGACGGGCGCAATCTGTCGAATACTTTCAACCTTGTCGCCCATCACGGCTGGAAGGCGATCTATATCGAGGCTGATCCGAACAAATTTCCGGCGTTGACGAAGACTGCGGCCGCCTATCCGGCGATCACGCCGGTCTGCAGCCTGGTCACTTCGGCGGGGGAAACCGCGCTTGACAATATTCTGGCGCGGCACGCGACTCCCGAGGAGTTTGATATCCTGTCGATCGACATCGACGGCGACGATTACGATGTCTGGAAAGCAAGTGTGCGCTATCGCCCGCGTCTGGTGATCGTCGAATTCAATCCGACTTTTCCGGCCGACTTCAATTATATCGACAGCGGCGGCCGCGGCTTCATCGGCTCGTCCGCATCGGCTTTTACGGCGCTGGCGGCACGCAAGGGCTACGGCCTTCTCGGCGCGACGGCGACGAACCTGTTCTTCCTGCGCGACGATTGCTTTGCCGCGCTCGGGGTCAAGCCGCAAACGCTCGGTGACGTGCTCGACCCGCAGGCGGCGTGCTACGCCTTCCTCAATCATGCCGGCGAGTTCGTGTTCAGTAACGAGACGATGGCGCGGCGACTGCGCGGCGTCAGCTACGCGCGGCGGCTGAAGACCTGGGCCAGGCGCGTTTCCGGCATGCCGACATTTTATGTGCTCGGCCAGCCGCATGCGCAAAGCAGCGTGGTGCTGAAATTCCTGCGCTGGCTGGCGGCACTGGCGCGCGGCGCTCGCCACGTGCCGGTGGATACCGGCCAATGAGCGTCGCAGCACCGGCGCCGCGCCTGACCATCGTGCTGCCGCTGCGCGGGCGGCATCTCTTTACGCTGCGGTTTCTTTGGTATGCCGACAAGCTGCGGCTGCCGTATCGTATCTTGATTGCGGACGGACAGGTCAATGAGACGGTAGCGCGTCATATCGAGAATAGCCGGACATTCTTTCCCAATCTCGATATTGATTATGTGCGCTACCCGGACGACGCCGGTTACCCGCAATATTTTGCCAAAATGGCGGACGCGATGAGGCGGGTACGCACGCCCTATGCAATGCTCGCCGACAACGACGACTTCCTCGGCATCAACGGCATCGAGCAGGCGCTCGATTTTCTCGAGGCCAATCCGGATTACATCGCAGCCCGCGGCCATCCGATCGCATTCCAGGCTTATTCCGGTCTGGGAGCGCCCGGCAGCGGGGTCTATGGGCGTATCAATCGCCTGCGCATGACTTATAGGTCCGAAGACGTGTCGCAGGCGGCAGTCCTCGAGCGGCTGCGCCACGGCGGGCTGTCGCTATTGATCTATTATTCGGTTTATCGCGCCGAAGCGCTGGCGACGTTGTGGCGTGAAGACAGCGAGATCAATTTCTCCGATCTCATGCTGCACGAACAGTATCACGCCATGCGTACGCTCACGCTCGGCAAGGTGCGGACCATGCCGACGATCAGCTATTTTTCGCAGATCGGCACCTCGACCTCGTCGGACCCGATGCGGGATTGGGCGAGCCATCTGTTGCGCAGCCATTTCACCGTGGACGTTCACGACGTCGTCAAGCGCGTCTCGACCGCGGCCGCCGCTGCAGGCGCCGACGAGGTCGAGACCGCCGAGGAGGTCCGCAGCCTCATCGAAAGCTATTTCCGGGATTTCCTTTGGAGCAATTACGGGCTCCTCATGCAGATCAAACGTTTCATCCGCCGCAATTGGCCGCCGCTGGTGAAATTTGTGCAAACGCGCCCGCGCTTCCTCGTCTGGCGGGAGCGCAATACGGCGCTGGCGAAACTCGCGGCTGCCGGCGCATCGGCCGAAGACCTCAGGCGCACGCGTGACGATCTCGCGGCCGTCGAAAACGCATTGTCGCGGCAATCGTTCCTGCAATTCGCCACGCCGTTTCTGTCGGTCGCGCGCGCCGACGGCAGCCGCGACTGGTTCTAAGGCTTCGTTGGAAAAGCAATGATGCGGCAAAGCGACAACCGAAATAGCGAGACCGGCACGCGACGTGGTGGCGCGAGCGCCCGGCCAGCCGCGCCCGATCTGCTCATCCATCTACACATCGCCAAGACCGGCGGCACGACGCTCAGCAGCATGGTCAAGCATGCCTTCCGCGGCGACGAAGTGTTCGAGACCATCTCGCAGGACGGCCAGACCTATGGCGGATTGGATCTTCTGACCTATGACAGCTGCCAGCATTTGCTGCGCGATTGCGACCTCGGCCGGTTGCGTTATTTCACCGGCCATGTGCCGATGGGGGTGCACCGCATGTTCGCTCAGCCGGCGAAATACATCGCCATCGTGCGGCACCCGGTCGAGCGGCTGTTGTCTTATTTTTATTACCGCATCCAGGGTGGCGATCCTTACCTGAAGGACGGCAAGCCGCTGACATTCGAAGCCTATGTCGAAAGCGGCGGCGACGTTATCTTCAACAACTATCAAGTACGGGTCATCAGCGGCAGCTCCGATCTCGACGCCCCGGCCGGAGCGCGCGGCGCTTTGGTGGCCGGCGCGCCGGTCGAGGCCCGTCATCTTGAAATGGCAAAGCGCAATGTCGAGGAGAATTTTCTTTCGATCGCGCCGCTCGAACAGCTCACCGAGCTCGCGATGCTGCTGCGCCGGGTCTATGGCTGGCCGATGCGCCGGCTGCAGACCGAATACAAGAATCCCACCAAAGAGCGGCCGCGCGCTCGGGAAATTGCGCCGCGCCTTCTGCGCATCATCGAAGACAACAATGTTCACGACATTGAACTTTATGAGTGGGCGTGTGAGCGTTTTGCCGCGCAGAGAAAGCTCTATGAGCCCGAACTGTCGCGCGACCTGCAGGTTTTCAGTGTCGTCAATCGTGCTCTGACGACGGCGGGAGAAATCCTGCCGTGGACGCTGCGCAAGCGGCTGGCTCAGATCTTGTTCTACGCCCGATAGATGAATCTACATCTGAAATTGCTTGACGACTTGATGCGGCGGCTCGGCTGGCGCTTTCCGGTGCTGGTGTCCTGGACCGCTTTGGTGGGCCTGAGCGAGGGCATTTCGGTCATGTTGTTGCTGCCGCTCTTGAGCCGCGTCGGTATCGCGACCGGCTCGAGCCAAGGCCTAGTGACCGGGCTCGTCAACAAGAGCCTGGCCTTTATCGGGGCCACCGAGCCACTGCCGATCCTTGCCGTCATCGTTGCAGTCGCCGGCATTCAGGCGCTTCTCACCATTGCGCTGAACTGGTGGAGCGTGAAACTCGCACGGCACTATCAGAGCCGTCGGCAACTCGAAATGTTCCGCGCCTTCATGCGCGCGAGATGGGGGTTCATCGCCGCGCGCAAGGCCGGCGAGATGACCAATGCGATTGTCACCGAAAGCGAGCGGTTGGGCCGGGCCTTTACGATCTCTCTATCGCTGGTCGGCAGCCTTGTTGTTGCGCTCATCTACCTGATCCTTTCGCTGCTGATCGCATGGCAGGTGACGGTGAGCCTCATCGTCTGCGCCGGCGTCGCGGCGCTCGGCATGGTGGGGCTCTATCGGAAAGGCTATGCCGCAGGCAAAAGCCTCGCTCCGCTCGATGCAGAATTGCAGTCGGCGCTGAACGAGCAATTTGCCGGCGCCAAATTCATCAAGGCAAGCGGCATCGACGATCGCGCTGCGACGCTGATCGAGCCATTGCTGCGGCAGCTCGAGGACGCCAATACCTTTGCCGGCGCCGCGCCAGGTACCGTTCGCGGCGTTCTGGAATTCACCGGCTTGGTCGGGCTCGCCATTATTCTTGTGCTCGCGGGTGAAGGCATGGGGGTGGCGGCCGGCAATATCGTTGTCGTGCTGGCTCTATTCGGGCGGTTGTTTCCGCGCCTCACTGCCGTGCAGGCGCAAATGCATTATCTCACCGGCAATCTGCATGCCGTCGAGGTGGTCGATCAGTTGCAGAAGGCGGCCGAGGCCGAAGCGGAGCGGCAGGACGGTTCGGGCGAAACGCTCAGGATCGCGCTGCCGGCGGCTGCGTCAGTGCGCAATCTGGACGTCAGGTTCGGCGAGCGCCTGGTGCTCGATCAGATCAATCTGACCGTGCCGATCCCGGGCGTGCTTGCCGTTGTCGGCCGTTCCGGTGCCGGGAAATCGACGCTGGTGCACACTTTGCTCGGCTTGGTCGATGCGAGCGCAGGCTCGATCCGGCTCGGCGATTACGATCTTGCCACAGCGCCGCTGCGGGCCTGGCGTCGCGCCATCGGTTATGTGCCGCAGGAGACGATCCTGTTTCATACCTCGATCCGCGAGAACCTCACGCTGGTGAAGCCGAATGCCTCGCCGGCCGAAATCGAGACCGCGGCGCGCCGCGCCCATGCTTATGAGTTCATTCAGGCGTGGCCGGAAGGTTTCGACACGATCATCGGCGACCAAGGCGTCAAACTGTCCGGCGGCCAACGCCAGCGGCTTGGCATTGCGCGCGCGCTGCTCACCAATCCTAGTCTGCTGCTCATGGACGAGGCGATGAGTGCGCTCGATACTGAATCCGAAGCCGAGCTCATGCGCACCATCGAGGATTTGCGCAAAGAGATGGGCATCCTGATCGTCGCCCACCGGCTCGCCGCGGTGCGTACCGCCAACATCATTTGTGTTTTGGAGGCCGGCCGCGTCGTCGAGGCCGGGACTTGGAATGAACTGATGGCGCGCCGCGCCCGGCTTTATGCCCTGGCCGAGGCGCAATCGCTGGTCCAGGCTCCTGCGAACGGCCCGGCGCTGGCGGCCTCCTGATCACCTCATTCAAAGCGATTTAGTAAGGCGATACACCCCCATGCCCGATCACAAGCTCTCGACACAATGCCGCGTCTGCGGCGGCCCCATCCAAGCTTTCATGACGTTCGGCCGCATGCCGATTGCCAACGGGTTCCTCAGGCAGAGTGAAGTCGCCAGCGAATATTTCTTCGAGCTGGCGCCGGCGTTTTGCAATACGTGTCAGATGTTTCAGATCGTGGAACAGCCAGACCCGGACAAGATGTTCCACGAGCACTACGCGTTCTATTCGAGCACGTCGCGCTATATGCAGGCGCATTTCGAGCGCTACGCCAATTTCGTCATCGGCGAGGTGCTCAATGGCCGCCCCGATCCGTTCGTCGTCGAACTCGGCAGTAACGACGGCATCATGTTGCGCCATTTCAAGGATCGCGGCATGCGGCATCTCGGCATCGAGCCGTCGTCGAATGTCGCCGATGTGGCGCGCGAGCGCGGCGTCCAGACCATCAGCAAGTTCTTCAATCCGGCGCTGGCCGACGAAATCGTGGCAAAACACGGCCATGCCGATGCGATCCTTGCGGCGAATGTGATGTGCCACATTCCCGATATCAACGGCGTCGGCGCGGGCGTGCAACGCCTGCTCAAGCCCGGCGGCGTCTTCATCTTCGAAGACCCGTATCTCGGGGATATGATTGCGAAGACGTCGTACGACCAGATCTACGACGAGCACGTCTTCATCTTCTCGGCGATGTCGGTGCAGCGCGCTTTTGCGCCGCATGGCCTCGATCTGGTCGATGTCATGCCGCAGGTCACCCATGGCGGCTCGATGCGCTACATGTTCGCCGCTAAAGGCAGCCGGCCGGTCGCGCCGCGCGTCGAAGAGCTGCTCGCCAAGGAAAGGGCGCAAGGACTCGATCGCGCCGACACCTACAGGCGCTTCAAGGAAAATTGCGAGAAATCACGCGCCGGGCTGATGCAGGCGCTCGAGACTCTGCGCCGCGAGGGCAAACGCGTCGTCGGCTATGGCGCGACCTCGAAGAGCACGACGGTGACCAATTATTGCGGCATCACGCCGGAACACGTCGAATTCATTTCCGACACGACTCCGATCAAGCAAGGCAAGCTGTCGCCCGGCGCGCATATTCCGGTGAAGCCTTATACGGAATTCACCAAGGAATATCCGGACTGCGCGCTGCTGTTCGCCTGGAATCACGCCGCCGAGATTCGCGAGAAAGAGCAGTCGTTCATCGCCGCGGGCGGGCAATGGCTGGTCTATGTTCCGGAAGTGAAGATCGAGTCATGAGCGCCACGACTGCCTCCGCTGCTGGCGGCGCTTCCGTCGCTGCGTCCAGCGGCGCTCCTATTCCTTGGGCCTCGCCGGCGGCGCAATATCGCGCGCATCAGAAGACGATCCAGGCCGCGATCGCGCGCGTTCTCGACAACGGCCATTTCGTGCTCGGTGAGGAAGTCGAAGCGTTCGAGCGTGCTTTCGCGCAATATTGCGGCGTGGCGCACGGCATCGGCGTCGCCAGCGGCACCGATGCACTGGAGCTTGCCATGCGCGCACTTGGCGTCGGGCCCGGCGACGAGGTCATCACCGTCTCGCATACCGCGGTGGCGACCGCGGCGGCGGTGCTCGCCTGCGGGGCCACGCCGGTTCTGGTCGATATCGATCAGGCCTCTTACACGCTGGATCCCTCGAAGATCGAAGCCGCGATTACCCCGCGCACCAAGGCGATCGTGCCGGTCCACCTTTACGGCCAGGCCGCCGACATGGACGCAATCCTTGCCCTTGCGCGTGCGCATAAGCTGCGGGTGATCGAGGATTGCGCGCAATGTACCGGCGGCCGTCATGGCGCGCGCCGTCTCGGCAGCCTCGGCGACATTGCTTGTTTCAGCTTCTATCCGACCAAAAATCTCGGCGCCATCGGTGACGGCGGCATGGTGACCACGTCGGACGCCGATCTCGCAGCGCGGGTGCGCCGGTTGCGCCAATACGGCTGGGACGAGGCCCGCAAGACGCATGAAGTCGGCCGCAATTCGCGGCTCGATCCGATGCAGGCGGCGATTCTTGCCGCGAAGCTTCCGCATCTCGATGCCGACAATGCGCGGCGCGCCGAGATCGCCGCGCGCTATGACCGCGGTCTTGCCGGCCTGCCGTTCATAGTGCCGGCGGCGCGGGCCAACGCAACGCATGTCTATCATCTTTATGTCGTGCGCTGCGGTGATCGCACAGGTCTCATGGCGCATCTGCGCGCGGATCAGATTGGCTCTGCGGTGCACTATGCCGAGCCGGTCCATGTGCAGAAGGGCTACGCGGAAAAATGCGTGCTGCCGAAAGGCGGCCTGCCGGTGACCAATGCCACCATCGATAAGATTCTGTCGCTGCCGATCTATCCCGAACTGACCGACGCCGAAGTCGACCGGGTCATTGCTTCGTTGCGCCGCTATGCCGGCAGCCGTTGAACCCGCCGACGCGATCGATCGCGCGGGCGCGCGTGATGCGACCCATGACGCGCTCCTTGGCGCGCCGCTGTTTACGATTTTCACGCCGACCTACAACCGCGCCCATACGCTGCACCGCTGCTTCGACAGTCTGTCGGCACAGACGCTGCGCGATTTCGAATGGATTGTGGTCGACGACGGCTCGACGGACGGCACCGCGCAAATGGTCGAAGGCTGGATCAAAGCCGCCAAGTTTCCCATGCGCTATTTGCGCCAGGATCACGGCGGCAAGCATATCGCGCATAATCTCGCGCTCGACGCCGCGCGCGGCAAGTTCTTCACCTGCCTTGATTCCGACGATGGGCTGGTGCCGGACGCACTGGAGAAACTCGCCCGCGTCTGGGACACCATTCCGGAAGATGCGCGGCCGGGCTTTTGCGGGGTCGATGCGCTGTGTTGCGATCAGCACGGCCACATTGTCGGCGACAAATACCCGGTCGACCCGCTCGATGCCGATCTGCGCGAACGCAAATACGTCTATGGTCCCCGCGGTGAAAAGTGGGGCGTCGTGCTGACCGAGATTGCGCGGCGCTATCCGTTTCCGAACGTTGCGCGCGGCCAATATCTGCCGGAAGGCATCGTCTGGCTGGATATGGCCAAGACCTACAAGAACCGGGCGGTCAACGAGATCGTCAGAGTGTATTACATCGACGAGAGCGAGCCCGGGGTCACGGTCGCGCTCAAGCGCAGGCTTGCCGCGCACGCCGAGGGCAATTGGCATTATTACGTCTGGCTCCTCAACAACGATCTCGAATATTTCTTTCGCGCGCCGCTGCCGTTCCTCAAGGCGGCGGTGATGCTGCCGGTCGCTGCCTGGATTACCGGACATGGGCTCGGCGCCTCGCTTCAGGCGCTGTGCGGCGTGGCCGCCAAAGCGCTCGTCGTTGCGGCGCTGCCGGCGTCGGCGCTGATCTTCGTGCTGGATCGCCTGCGGAAGGCCGCTTGATGAGCGCGCGCCTGACCATCGTTCTGCCTTTGCGCGGCCGGCCGCTGTTCACGCTGCGCTTTCTGTGGCACGCCAACGCGGCACGCTTGCCGTACAAGTTCATCATTGCCGACGGTGAAGTACGCCCGGAATTGTCTCATCTCCTTGAGAATTCGGCCAAGCTCTTCCCCAATATCGATGTCGAATATATCCGCTATCCCGACGACACCGATTTCGGCCGTTACTTCGCCAAGATGACGGACGCGCTGCAGCGGGTGCGGAGCCCGTATGCGATGCTCGCCGACAATGACGACTTTCTAGCTCTTACCGGGCTCGAACGCAGCCTCGATTTTCTCGATGCGAATCCCGATTACGTGTGTAGCGGCGGCGGCATTGGCGGCTTCGCCGTCTATTCGCGCAATGCGCCAGAGCTTCGCGGGGTGTGCGGCCCGTTGAACAAGCTTGCCTATAGGTACATGCCCTACGATCGCTCTCTCGATCTTGACTCGCCGTCGGTCGCCGAGCGGTTGTCGCGGGGCCTGCGCAATTCGTGGAGCTATTATGCGGTTTTCCGATCGTCCGCGCTCCATACGATCTGGCGCGAGGTCGCCGAACTCGATCTCAGCGACCTTCAGCTCCACGAAAAATATTGCGCGATGCGGACTTTGACTTTGGGCAAGGCGCGGTCGGATCCGGCGACGATCTCCTATCTGCGGCAATATTGGACGACGCTGCGCTCTGCGTTCGCCAAAGATTGGGTCGATCATCTGGTGCGCAGCCGCTTCAATACCGACTTCACCGCTATTCTCGATCGCATTTCCGCTCAGGCGGCCGCGGCCGACGGCACCGACCGCGGTGCCGTCGCCGAGAATCTGCGCAATAATTTCAGCCGCTGGTTCGGCGACTTTCTGCACCGGAATTACGGCCCCTACGCGGCCCTGCGCCGATATCTGCGCAATACGATGCCTGATCTTGTCGAATGGGTAAAAATGCGGCGGCGTTATTCTGTGCCGCTCGACCGGCGCAACGTGCTGGCGAAGCTGCGCGAGGGTGGGGCGTCGGAGGACTATATAAGAGCCTTCAGTGCGGAACTGGCGCAAGTCGAGGACGTCATCTGCGGTCCAGGTTTTGCGAGCTTTATTCGCACTTATCTTCCGGCTTTCGCGCCCGAGGCGGCGTCCAAGCCTAAAGACGCGGTCACCACTGAGCTTGGATCGTTAGGCCGAGGCCAAAGTGCCTGATCCGATCTGGGTTGTCGGCGGCGAGCAGCGCGGCGTTCCACATTGGACGCAGGAATGGAAGCTCTACAAAAAAGCGCTGGTCACGAAGGTCGCGGACGGGCGAGCCGAGCGGGTCCTCGAATACGAAACGCCGCCGCAACATTGTGCGGACGATGCGCCGTCGATCGTCTTCAAGGCCGCCTCGATCCATGGCGACCGCGCCTATCTTTGCACGCAGACCGAAGTGCTGATCTGCGACTTCCCGTCGTTTTCGATCCGGCAAGTGATTTCGCTGCCGTGTTTCAACGATCTGCATCATGTGGCGGTCGGTCCCGATGGACGGCTCTTTGTCGCCGTCACGGGTCTCGATGCCGTCGCCGAGATGACGCCGGACGGCGTGCTGTTGAATTTGCTGAGCGTGACCGGCAAGCCGGTTTGGCAGCGCTTCTCGAAGACAACCGATTATCGCAAAGTCGCCACCACCAAGCCGCATCAGGCGCATCCCAATTTCGTGTTCTTTCTCGACGGCAAGCCTTGGGTGACGCGCTTTCAGCAGCGCGACGCGGTGCCGCTTTACGGCGAGGCCGGCGCCCAAGCGCCATTCGCCTTGGGCGCTGAAGGCGTGCATGACGGCCACGTCGCCGAAGGCTGCATCTATTTCACGGCGGTGAATGGGCTTGTCCTGTGCGTCGATCTCGCGTCCGGCAAGATGCAGGGCTTCGACCTCAATCAGGCCCGAGGCCCTTATAAGGACCGGCCGCTCGGCTGGTGCCGCGGGATCCTGCCGCTTGGCAACGAAGTCTGGGTCGGATTTTCCCGTATTCGCTACACCGCGCTACGCCACAATATCGATTGGATCAGGCACGGCTTCCGCAATATCGATCGGTTGCCGCCGGCGCCGACCCGTGTCGCGCGCTATGACCTCGGCAAGAACGCGCTTGTCGATGAGCTCGATCTTGAGCCGGCCGGCATGAACACGGTCTTCAGCATCCACAAGGCATGAGCGCGCCACCGTGATGAACGTCCAGGAAACCGGTCTGCCCGGCCTGCTATTGATCGAGCCGCGCTACTTTCGCGACGGGCGCGGCTATTTTCTCGAAACCTTTGCCAGGCCGCGCTATCGCGACGCCGGCATCGCCGATGATTTCGTGCAGGAAAACCATTCACGATCGGACAAGGGCATTCTGCGCGGCCTGCATTTTCAGGTCCGCTACCCGCAGGCGCAGCTCGTTACCGTGATGCGCGGCAGGATCTTCGATGTCGGCGTCGATTTGCGGCGCGGCTCGAGTACGTTCGGCCGCTGGTTCGGCGCCGAGCTGAGCGACGAAGGGCCCTGTCAATTGTATATGGCGCCGGGCTTCGCCCATGGCTTCTGTGTGCTCAGCGACACCGCCGATCTGCACTATATGGTCAGCCGCCTTTACGATCATGCCGATGAAGGCGGCCTGTTGTGGAACGATCCCGATATCGGTATTCGCTGGCCGATCGACGCGCCCAACGTATCGCCGCGCGACGGCGCCTATCCGACATTGCGGGAGCTCGGGCCCGAACGGCTGCCGCATCCTCCATTCCATCTCTCCCAGAGCGCGCCGTGAGCACCGTCGTCATCACCGGCGCGCAGGGTTACATCGGCACAGCGCTCGCGAAGCGCCTTGTGCAAGACGGCCATGCGCTGCGGCTCGTCTCGCGTGCTCCGCGCGCATCGCGTCTTGAAGCGTCGCGCGACGCGCGGATCGATTATATCGCGGTCGATCTGCGCGACCCGCGCGCCTGGTCGCAATTGCTCGACGGTGCGGACGCGGTCGTGCATCTGTCGTCACGCACCGATTTGCGCGCGGCTGAGGCGGACCCGCGGGGCGATGACGACATCAATATCGCGCCGATCCGCGCCCTTGCCGAAGCGGCGGCCAAAGGCGCGGCCGCTGCGGCCGTGGTCTTTGCCAGTACGGTGACGATTGCCGGCGTGCACCCCAGGCTTCCGGTCGATGAAACCACGCCGGACGCGCCGTGCTCGGTCTATGACCGGCACAAGCAGATCTGCGAAACGATCCTGCGCGAGGCGACCGAGCGTGGCGCGTTGCGTGCCTGCACGCTACGGCTGTGCAATATTTACGGCTACGGCGGCGCGTCGATCAATGCCAATCGCGGCATCCTCAATATCATGATCAACCGCGCTATCGCCGGAGAACCGCTGACGCTCTATGGCGACGGCGGCTATGTCCGCGATTTCGCGCACCTCGAAGATGTCGTCGAGGCGTTTCGCCTCGCGATCGTCAAGCCCGGCTTGTGCGACGGCACGTCCTATGTCATCGCCTCGGGCGAGGGCAAGACGCTGGCGCAAGCTTACGGCCTGGTTGCGCAAGCAGCGTTGGAATATGTCGGCCGTCCGGGCGAGATTCGCAGTATCGCCGAGCCGCCTGATCTGCAACCGATCGAAAGGCGGAATTTCATCGGCAATTCGCGGCTGTTTCAGCAGCGTTCCGGCTGGCAGCCGCGCTTCGATCTCAAGGCCGGTATTGCCGACTATTTTCAGCGGACGCTCGCAGAGAAAAAGCTCGAAGGGCGGCTCGAGCGCAATCATGCGCGAATTTGAGAAGAGCCGCCCGTTGACGCCGGCGCTCTGCGATGTCGGCGCCGTGCGGCAGATCGAATTGCCGCGCTTTAGCCGTGACGATGGCGAGGTCGTCGTGGCGCAGGTCGCGGCGCAAGTCGCCTTTCCGATCACGCGGGTGTTCACGGTGACAGCGCCGCTCGATGCGTTGCGCGGCGAGCACGCGCATATTCGTTGTACGCAATTCATGCTCTGCGTCCATGGCGCGGTTGAGATCGTCTGCGATGACGGTCGTGAAAAAAGGACCTTTCATCTCGACCGTAACAACCTTGCGCTGTGCGTGCCGCCGACCATCTGGAACAACATTTTCTTCCGGCACGACAAATCCGTGGTGATGATCCTGTGCGACCGGCCGTTCGAGGAAGACGACTATCTGCGCGACTATTCCGAGTTCCTGGCGTTCCGAAAGGGAAATTCATGAAGATCGTGGTGACCGGCGCGCTCGGGCATATCGGCTCGGCGCTTGTGCGGCAATTGCCGCTGCATTTTCCGCACGCGGAAATCGTCATGGTCGATAATATGATGACGCAGCGCTACGCCTCGCTGTTCGATCTGCCGTCGCTCGGACGCTATCGCTTCGTCGAAGGCGACGTCCGCACCATCGATCTGCGGCCCGTGGTCGAAGGCGCGCATACCGTGGTTCACCTCGCCGCCATCACCGACGCCGCCGGCTCCTTTGACCGGGCGGCGGAGCTCGAAGCCAATAATTTCGAAGCCACGACCTTGATCGCCGCGGCCTGCGAGGACGCCGGCGCCCGGCTCGTTCATCCGTCCTCGACCAGTGTTTACGGCACGCAGAACGAACTGGTGTCGGAGGATTGCACGATGGACGAACTCAAGCCGCAGAGCCCCTATGCCACGACCAAGCTCAAGGAAGAGGAACTGGTGCAGCGGCTCGCCAAGAACGGCCGCCTGCGCGCCGTCGTGTTCCGTTTCGGCACCATTTTCGGCGCCTCGGCCGGCATGCGCTACCACACCGCCGTCAACAAGTTCTGCTGGCAGGCGGTGATGCGGCAGCCGCTCTCGATCTGGCAGAGCGCCTACGATCAGAAGCGGCCTTATCTCGATCTGTTTGACGCCGTTCGCGCCGTGGCCTTCGTCATCAAGAATGATCTGTTCGACGGCCGCGTCTATAACGTGCTGACGCTCAACGCCACGGTGCGCGACATCGTCGAATGCATCCGCGAATTCGTGCCGCATCTGCAATTGTCGTTCGTCAACAGCCCGATCATGAACCAGTTGTCCTACGAAGTATCATGCGACCGCTTCCGCGGCCGCGGCTTTGCCTTTGCCGGCGACATCCATCGCGGCATCGGCGAGACGGTGTCGCTGCTTGCGGCTGCCAATCGGGTGTGACGCCACGCCAAAGCCGGGATTGTCCACTTGAACAGCGGATCGTTGCGTGTCGCGGTTGTGACCTCGCGGCTCGATGTCGGGGGCACCGAGCGCCACATCGTGCGGATTCTGCCGGCTCTGCAGCGGCGCGGCCTTGATGTGGCGCTCTATCTCATGGAGCGGGGAGGGCCGCTCGAGGCGGAGATCGCCGCTCTCGGCATCCGCATCGCCGGACCGCTGCACCGTGGCGCGCTGCATTGGCCCATTCTGCATTGGCCCATTCTGCATTGGCCCATGGCGACGCTCGATCTCGCGCGCTGGCTGCGCCGCGAACGTCCAGCGGTCGTGCATTTCTTCCTGCCGCGCCCTTATCTGTTCGGCTCCTTGGCCGCCGGGCTCGCCGGGCACCGGCGCCGGCTGATGAGCCGCCGGTCGCTGACCGATTACCGTGCCAAATACCCGCTGCTCGGTGCCGTGGAGCGCTATCTGCACCGGCGGACTTTCGGTATTCTCGGCAATTCGCAAGCTGTGATCGATCAACTGACAACCGAAGTCGACGATCGGCGCAAGCTTGCGCTCATCCATAACGGCATCGAAATGCCGTCGCCGGTCTTCACCAATGGTCGCGCGCAGACGCGCGCCCTCTTGCAGATCCCAGGCGACGCTCTTGTCGTCTCGGTCGTTGCCAATCTAATCGCTTATAAGGGCCATCGCGATCTGATCGAGGCGCTGGCGCCGATCAGGGATCGCCTGCCGAAGTCGTGGCGGCTTCTGGTCATCGGCCGCGACGATGGCATCGGCAGCGAGCTTAAAGGCTTGGCGCAGCACTTCGGTATGACCGACAATATAATGTGGCTCGGCGAACGGCCTGACGTCGAGGAACTGCTCTCTGCCAGCGATATTTTCGTTCTGCCGTCGCATCAGGAGGGTTTTTCCAACGCGCTCCTGGAAGCGATGGCCGCGCGTCTTCCTGCCGTGGCGACGGCGGTCGGCGGCAATATCGACGCTGTCGCCGATAACGAAACCGGGCTTCTGGTGCCGGTGCGCGATCCGCGGGCCTTGGCGGCAGCGATCCTGCGGCTCGCGCAAAACGCCGATCTGCGCCGCAGCTTTGGTGACGCTGCGCGCCGGCGTGTCGAAGAACGCTTCTCATTGCAGGCTTGCGTCGATCGTTACGAGATACTTTACCGGGCGTTGGGCGAGGCCGATCCACCGCCGCTCAGTGAGATTTTGTCCGACAGCACTTCTGCCATTCGCAGTGGTGCGATCGCCGTCGCGCGGGAGCGCGCCATCTGACGATGCAAGTCAGCGCGGATGATCAAGTCAGCGCCGATAATAATGTCGATCAGCGGGTCGCCCGCGGTTTCGGCGAGGAATGGTCGACCTTCCGCCAGGACGAAGATCATCTCTCGGACCAGCAGCGCCGCGATATTTTCGCCGATTATTTCCGCATTTTCCCGTGGTCTGTCCTGCCGCCCGGCGGCGGCGCCGGCATCGATGTCGGTTGCGGCACCGGGCGCTGGTCGATGCTGGTGGCGCCGCGCGTCGCCCATCTGCATCTGCTCGACGCCAGCGCGGAAGCGCTTGCGGTGGCGCGGCAGAACCTGAAAGCGGCGGCCAATGTCACTTTTCATAGAGCCAGCGTCGCCGACATGCCCGTGCCCGCGGCGTCGCTCGATTTCGCCTATTCGCTCGGCGTGCTGCATCATGTGCCGGATACGCAGGCCGCGATCGACGCCATCGCCGGGAAGCTCAAGCCCGGCGCGCCGTTTCTGGTTTATCTCTATTACGCGCTGGACAATCGTCCCGCGTGGTATCGCGCGCTGTGGCGCATCAGCAATGCCGGCCGCCTTGTCATGTCACGCTTGCCGCATCCGCTGCGCTTTGTCCTCAGCCAGATCATTGCGGCGCTGGTCTATTGGCCGTTGGCGCGCACGGCGACACTGATGTCTCGGCTCGGACGCTCGCCGCGCACTCTGCCGCTCTCTTACTACGCCGATAAATCGTTTTATGTGATGCGCACCGATGCCTATGACCGCTTTTGCACGCGGCTTGAAAAGCGCTTCACGCGCGCCGAAATCGAGGCGATGCTGACCCGCGCCGGTTTCGCCGATATCCGGTTTTCCGACAGCGAGCCGTTCTGGTGCGCCGTCGGCCTCAAGCAGGCGGCAAAGTGATGGACATGGACCAGGGCGTGGGACCGGCGATTACGCCCAGCGTTCGCGCCAAGCTTCGAGCATCAGCACGTCCCAGAGCAGATATTGCCAATTGCGCCGGCCGTCGAGATGGTCGGCCCAGTAGCGGCGCACCATGCCGGCATCGAGCAGTCCCGCCTGGCGCAGCCGCTGTTCGTTCAGCAGCGTCTCGGCCCAATCGCGCAGTGGCCCGCGCAGCCATTCGCCGAGCGGGATGCCGAAGCCCATTTTGGGACGCTCGATCAATTCGGGCGGCACGTGGCGATAGAGCACCTGCCGCAGCAGCCACTTGCTGGTGCCGTTGCGCACTTTGACGTTCTCCGGCAGCCGCCAGGCAAACTCGACGACGCGATGATCGATCAGCGGCACGCGCGCTTCCAGGGCGACCGCCATGCTGGCGCGATCTACTTTGGTGAGAATGTCGTCGGGCAGATAGGTGACGAGATCAAGGAACTGCATGCGCTCGAGCAGATCGGGGAAATCCTTAGTCACTGTCGCGTCGTCGAGAATGCTGCGCGGCTCCGCGACTTGCGGCATGATTTCGGACGGCTCCCAATGACTGACGAGGCGCCGATAGACCGCGTCGGCGCTGTCGAGCCGCAACACCGCGGCGGCTTTGTGCACCTTGTCGCCGGCCTGCGGCGGGCGCAGCCGCGACGGCAGTGCCGAGAGAATCTGCGTCCAACGGTCCGGCCGTACTGCAGTGAGTGCCGCTGCGGCGCCTTTGCGGACCGCGCGCGGCATCAGCGACAGCGAGCGCCAGAACCGTTGCGTAAGCTGATAGCGGTTATAGCCGGCGAACAATTCGTCGCCGCCATCGCCGGACAAGGCAACGGTGACATATTTCCGCGTCATCGCCGACACGAGATAGGTCGGGATCTGCGAGGAATCGGCAAACGGCTCGTCGTAGAAGTCGGCAAGCCGCGGGATCACGTCGAGCGCCTCTTTCGACGTCACCGTAAGCTCGGTGTGATCGGTTTGCAGATGCCGCGCCACGGCGGCCGCGTGAGGCGCTTCGTTGTAGCCCTCGATGTCGAAGCCGATCGAAAAGCTTTTCACCGCGCCGCTCTTCGCCGCCTGCATCAGCGCGACCACGGTCGAGGAATCGACGCCACCGGAGAGGAAGGCGCCGAGCGGCACGTCGGCGATCATGCGGCGGCCGACGGCGTCTTTCAGGAGCGATTCCAGTTGTTCGGTGAGTTCGGCATCGCTGCCTTCGACCGGATTGTGCGAGCCGTCGCGCGCCACGCTGCGGGCATCCCAGAAGCGCGAGATGTTCGGCTCGCCCCGCCACGGCAGCGTCAGCACGGTGCCGGGCTCGAGCTTATGAACGCCTTCATAGATCGTGCGCGGTGCGGGAATATAATTGTGCCGCATGAAAGCGGCGACGGCACTTTGATCGATGCGCGGCGTCCAGCCCGGATGCGCGCGCAGCGCTTTGAGCTCCGAGCCGAACAGGAACGTGTTGCCGAACTTCGCCCAATAGAGCGGCTTGATGCCGAGCCGGTCGCGCATCAAGGTCAGCGTGCGGTCGCGCCGGTCCCACAGCGCGATGGCGAACATGCCGATCATGCGCTTGAGCGTCGCCTCGATGCCGTTGACGGCGAACAATTCCAAAATCACTTCGGTGTCGGAATGGCCGCGGAATTTGTGGCCGCGCGCGGTAAGCTCGTCGGCGATCGGTTGAAAGCTGTAAACCTCGCCATTGTAACTGATCACATAGCGTCCATCGGCCGACAGCATCGGCTGATGACCCGCGGCCGACAGATCGATAATCGACAACCGGCGATGGACCAGCGCGGTTTCGCATTCGCCGTCGATCCAGATGCCCTGATCGTCGGGTCCGCGATAGGCAATGCTTTTGGCCATCGCCTCGGCAGTCGCGCCGATGTCGCTACCGGATGCGGCGCCGATAAAGCCTGCAATGCCGCACATCGAATTCGTTCCGCCTCAGTGATCGTGACTCCATTGCATATAGGCTAGGTCTCAAACTAACAACGAATTTTGCAATCGCGCGTCACCCGCTTAACGATGATGGCATCGTCTGAGCCGAGCTGCGCTGTCGCTGTTGCCGGGCCACGCCGTGAAGGCTAAAGAAAGCACCACTTCCTCGGGCTCGCGCCGCGCCCATCCAGGGATTTCGTTTTGCCGCATCAACGCAAGATTGCCGTGATTGGGCTCGGCTATGTCGGTCTGCCGGTGGCGGTCGCTTTCGCGCGCTCCGGCGCCGCGGTGGTCGGCTTCGACATCGACCGCAAGCGCGTCGAGGAATTGCGCGGCGGCATCGACCGTACCCTCGAAGTCGAGAAAAACGATCTGGCGCATCCGACTTTGTCCTATGCCAGCGATCCGCAGGCGCTTGCGGAGTCAGATTTCTACATCGTCACCGTGCCGACGCCGATCGACGATGCGCATCGCCCGGATCTGACCGCTTTGTTCGGCGCCTCCGACACGGTCGGCCGCTTCCTCAAGCGCGGTGATATCGTGGTCTATGAATCCACGGTTTATCCCGGCGCCATCGAGGAAGATTGCGCGCCGCGTCTCGAAGGCGCCTCGGGCCTGCAATGCGGCAAGGATTTTACGCTCGGCTATTCGCCGGAACGCATCAATCCCGGCGACAAGACCCATCGCTTCGAGACCATCACCAAAGTCGTGTCGGGCCAGGACGAAAAGACGTTGCAGATCGTTGCCGACGTTTATGGTTCTGTGGTCACCGCCGGCGTTCATCGCGCGCCGTCAATCAAGGTCGCCGAAGCCGCCAAGGTGATCGAGAATACGCAACGCGATCTCAACATCGCCTTCATGAACGAACTGTCGGCGCTGTTCGAGCGGCTTCATATCGACACCGGCGATGTGCTCGCCGCCGCCGGCACCAAATGGAACTTCCAGAAATTCTATCCGGGTCTGGTCGGCGGCCACTGCATCGGTGTCGATCCTTATTATCTGACCTATCGCGCCGAGAAGGCGGGCTACGATCCGCAGGTGATCCTCGCCGGCCGCCGTATCAATGACGGTGTCGGCCAGCGCATCGCGCGCGAATGCGTGCGCCGGCTGCTGCTGCGAAAAAACGGCGCATCGACGGTCACGGTGCTCGGCATGACGTTCAAGGAGAACGTGCCGGACACACGCAATTCGAAAGTCGCCGACATCGTGTCCGAGCTGCAATCTTTCGGCCTCGCCGTACAGGTGCACGATCCTTTGGCCGATCCGGCGCAGGTCAAGCACGAATACGGCATCGGGCTGTTGCCGATGGAGGCGTTGCGTCCGGCCGACGCGGTGATCTTTGCGGTGGCGCATACGTCCTTTGTCAAAGGCGGCTGGCCGCTCCTGACCAAGCTGCTCAAGAGCGGGTCCGGCATCGTGCTCGATG
Source organism: uncultured Alphaproteobacteria bacterium (assembly GCA_963746715.1). Lineage (GTDB taxonomy): Bacteria > Pseudomonadota > Alphaproteobacteria > Rhizobiales > Xanthobacteraceae > BOG-931. Next base: position 467,829 of record CAVVCW010000032.1, read on the forward strand.
TGAAATCGCAGCTCGATCGCAGCGCGCAGCCCGGCGACGTCGACCTGTGGCGGTTGTGATGACTTCGGCATCCAAACCGCAAAAGCCGGTGCTGGTGACGGGCGCCGCAGGCTTCATCGGCTTTGCGCTGGCGCGGAGGCTGCTCGAAAATGGTCGCGCCGTGGTCGGCGTCGATTGCGTCAACGACTACTACGATCCGGCGCTCAAGGAAGCGCGGCTTGCCGTGCTACGGCAGTTTCCGCATTTCAGCTTCCACAAGATCGACCTTGCCGAGCGCAAGCCCACCGAAGCGTTGTTCCGCGACGGCGATTTCGGTCCGGTCGTCCATCTCGCCGCCCAGGCCGGTGTGCGCTATTCGCTGCAGCATCCGCACGCGTATCTCAATTCCAACCTGTCGGGCTTTCTCAACGTCCTCGAAGGCTGCCGCCATCGCCATACCGAACATCTGGTCTTTGCCTCGTCGAGCTCGGTCTACGGCTCCAACAAGCGCATGCCGTTTTCCATCCACGACAATGTCGACCATCCGGTCAGTCTCTACGCCGCGACCAAGAAGGCGAACGAGCTGATGGCGCATTCCTACAGTCATCTCTATGGGCTGCCGACGACAGGCTTGCGTTTTTTCACGGTTTACGGCCCATGGGGCCGGCCTGACATGGCGATGTTCATCTTCGCCAAGGCCATCAGCGAAGGCCAGCCGATCAAGCTATTCAATTACGGCCGCATGCGGCGCGATTTTACTTATGTCGACGACGTGACCGAGGCGGTCGAGCGCATTATCGGCATCGTGCCGGTAAAGTCGGACGCGCCGCCAGTCGGCGATCTCGACCCGGGAACCAGCACCGCGCCGTGGCGCATCTACAATATCGGCAACAACCGCACCGTTGAGATTTCCCGCGTCGTCGAACTGCTGGAGCAGGAATTCGGCCGCAAGGCGATCATCGAGCTCGTGCCCATGCAGCCCGGCGACGTGCCGGAAAGCTGTGCCGATGTCGACGATCTCATGCGTGATGTCGGCTTCCGGCCGTCGACCCCGATCGAGCAGGGGTTGCGCGATTTCGCCGCCTGGTACCGCGACTATCATCGGCAGTGATCATCGGGCGCTGATCAATGTTTCATGTTCTGGGACAGCCTGGACTATAATGACGCCATGATGGATTTCCTGCGCAACCCGCGCCGCGTCGGGATCGTCCTGTTTGATCTCGTTTTCACTGCGTTCGCGCTGGTGGCGACATTCTATGTCCGCTTCGAGAACGGCGGCTTTAGTGAACGGCTGCACTGGCTGCTGGTCTATTTGCCGATCTACCTGGCCTATGCCGGCGCGGTTTATTGGGTTTTCCAGCTTTATCGCGGCAAGTGGCGTTTCGCCTCGCTTCCCGATTTATGGAACATTATACGCGCGGTGACGGTGCTGTCAGTCTCGTTGCTGGTACTCGATTACATCCTGCTTTATCCAACTCTGTATGGCACTTATTTCTTCGGCAAGATCACGATCGCGCTGTATTGGTTCTTGCAGATATCTTTCCTTGGCGGGCCACGCCTTGCTTATCGTTTGTTCCGACACTCGCGCACGCAGCAGCATGCCCGGCGGTCCGACGCGGTGCCGACGCTTGTGGTCGGGGTGGCGGCGGATGCCGAAGTGCTCCTGCGCGCCATCGAGAGCGGCGCCGTCAAGAAAGTGCGCCCCGTCGGCATCCTGTCGCCCTCAGCGAACGATCAAGGCCAGTCGCTGCGCGGCGTGCGCGTGCGCGGCCGGCCGGAAGATCTCGAGAATATCGTGGCATCTTTTGCCTCGCAGGACGTGCGCGTCGGTCGCCTGGTGCTGACGCCGAGCGCGCTGTTGCCCGACCTGCATCCGGAAACCATGCTGATGCAGGCGCGCCGGCTCGGCCTGACGACGAGCCGGCTGCCGTCGCTCGAAGCCAGTGAAGAGGCATTGCGCCTGACCCCGGTCGCCGTCGAGGATTTGCTGCTGCGCCCGAGCGTAAAGATCGACTACCATCGCCTGGAGGATTTCATCCGCGGCAAGACCGTCGTCGTCACCGGCGGCGGCGGCTCAATTGGCTCCGAGATTTGCGACCGTGTCGCCAATTTCAGCGCCGGCCGTCTGCTGGTCATCGAAAATTCCGAGCCGGCGCTGCACGCGGTTCTGGAGAAGCTCGCGGTCAAAGCGAGCGGAACCGTGGTCGAAGGGCGCATCGCCGATATCCGTGACCGCGACCGCATTTTCAGCCTGATTGCCGAATTCAAGCCGAACCTGGTGTTTCACGCCGCGGCGCTCAAGCACGTGCCGATCTTGGAGCGCGATTGGGACGAAGGCATCAAGACCAATGTGTTCGGCTCGGTGAATGTCGCCGACGCGGCGCGCAATGCCGGCGCCGACGCCATGGTGATGATCTCGACCGACAAGGCGATCGACCCGGTATCGGTGCTCGGCGCCACCAAGCGGCTTGCGGAAATGTATTGCCAGGCGCTGGACGCCGGCTCGGGTCACAGCAACGGCGGCAAGCCGCCGATGCGGCTGATCGCTGTGCGCTTCGGCAATGTGTTGGCTTCGAACGGCTCGGTGGTGCCGAAATTCAAGGCGCAGATCGAGGCCGGCGGGCCGGTCACGGTAACCGATCCGAATATGGTGCGCTACTTCATGACGATCCGCGAAGCCTGCGATCTCGTCATCACTGCGGCGAGCCACGCGCTCGGCCCCAGGCGTTCGGAGACTTCCGTCTACGTTCTCAATATGGGGCAGCCGATCAAGATCGTCGAACTCGCCGAGCGGCTGATCCGGCTGAGCGGGCTCGAGCCCGGACGCGATGTCGATATCGTCTTCACCGGCATCCGGCCCGGCGAACGGCTCAACGAGATCCTGTTCGCCCGCGACGAGGGCAGTTCGGATATCGGCATCGACGGCGTGGTCGCGGCCAAGCCTGTTTGCCCCTCGATCGATGTGGTGCGCGGCTGGCTCGACCAGCTCAAGGCCGATCTCGACAGCGGCGAGCGCGCAGCGATCTATGATGTGCTGCAACAGGCGGTGCCGAACTTCACCGGCGACGCGCGGCAGATCGGCCGGCAGTAAATTCTCATTTGTCTTCCTGAACGCGCGGAGTTCTTTATCTCATGACCAAAGCGGTGCTTGGCGTTATTGGCGGCTCGGGCATTTACGATCTGCCGGGCCTGGAGAAGGTCCGTTCGAAGAACATCAAGAGCCCATGGGGCGAGCCGTCCGGACCGCTGCGCGTCGGCGAAATCGCCGGCCTGCCGGTGGTGTTTCTGTCGCGGCACAGTCAGGGCCACCGCAATTCGCCGTCCGACATCAATTATCGCGCCAATATCGATGTGCTCAAGCGTGCCGGCGTCACCGATCTGATCTCGCTGTCGGCCTGCGGCTCGTTCAAGGAAGAGCTGCCGCCCGGCACATTCGTGCTGGTCGATCAATTCGTCGACCGCACCCATAAGCGGGAAAGCTCGTTCTTCGGCAAAGGCTGCGTGGCGCATGTGTCGATGGCGCATCCGGTGTCGCCGCGCTTGCGCATCCATCTCGCCGAGGCGGCGATGGCCGAGGGCATCACCGTCGTGCGCGACGGCACCTATGTTTGCATGGAAGGCCCGCAATTCTCCACGCTCGCCGAAAGCCTCACTTACAAGAATCTCGGCTATGCGGTGATCGGCATGACCAACATGCCGGAGGCCAAGCTCGCCCGCGAGGCGGAGATTTGCTACGCGACAGTGGCGATGGTGACGGATTTCGACTGCTGGCATCCCGACCACGATGCCGTCACCGTGCAGGACATCATCAAGGTCCTGACCACGAATGCCGGCAAAGCGGCAAAACTGGTCGGGCGGCTCGCCGAGGACTTCCCGCGCGAGCATGAGCCGTGCCCGATCGGCTCCGACCGCGCGCTCGATAACGCGCTGATCACGGCGCCGAAAGCGCGCGACCCAAAGCTTCTCAAGAAGCTCGACGCGGTCGCCGGACGCGTGCTGCGGCCGAAGAAATAGATGCGGCCAGCCGGCATTTACTATCCTGTGGTTTATGTGCGCGCCGGCCGCGGGACCGTGGGATATCCTGGTGTTCTTGATCCTGCGCGGTTTTAGATCGGAACAGGTAGACCTTGGCTAAATCGATCGTTCCTCTGATCATGTGCGGCGGCACCGGCACGCGGCTATGGCCGGCGTCGCGCGAGGGTCGCCCCAAGCAATTCCTGTCGCTGTTCGGTCCGGAATCGACGTTCCAGGATACGATCCGCCGGGTGTCCGATCCGGCTTTGTTCGGCCGGCCGATCGTCATCACCAACACCCAATATCGCTTTCTCGCCGCCGAGCAGCTCGCCGCCATCGGCGTCGAGGCCGACATCATCCTGGAGCCGCTGCGGCGCGACTCCGGCCCGGCGATCGCGGCGGGCGCCGCCTTTGCCGCCAAGCGGGACGGCGATCCGCTCGTGGTTGCGCTTGCCGCCGATCACGTCGTCACCGATGCCGCGGCCTTCGCCAAAGTATGCGGCCTCGCGGCTGATGCGGCGGCGGTGGGCCGCATCGTCACCTTCGGCGTGCGGCCGACACGGCCGGCGACCGAGTACGGCTACATCCGCGCCGGGCAAGCGATCGGGCCGGACATTTTCGCCATCGAGAAATTCGTCGAGAAGCCCGATGCGGCAACCGCCGAGCGTTACGTCAAAGAAGGCTATCTGTGGAATTCCGGCAACTTTCTGTTCCGCTCGGGCCTCCTGCTCGACGAATATCGCAGCTTCGAGCCCGACAGCGTCACCGCCGTCGTCGCGGCTGTCGACAAAGCCGGCCGCGATCTCGGCTTCGTCACGCTCGATTCAGAGAGCTTTGCGCGGGCCAAAGCAAAATCGATCGATTATGCGGTCATGGAGCGCACCCAGCGCGCCGCGGTCATGCCGGTCTCTTACGGCTGGTCCGATGTCGGTTCGTGGCAGGCGGTGTGGGAATTGTCCGGCCGCGACGCGTTGGGCAATGCCGGGCAGGGGGCGGTCGAATTCGTCGATTCCCGTGGCTCCTATGCGGCGAGCGACAAGCAGCTCGTCGCGCTGTTTGGCGTCGACAATCTCGTCGTGGTCACGACCGACGATGCTGTGCTGGTCGCCAAGCGCGAGGATGGCGACGGGTTGCGACGGCTGGTGCAGCGGCTGAAGGAGAAAGCGCCCAAGGTCACCGAGGAGCACCTCAAGGTGCACCGGCCGTGGGGCTCCTATCAGTCGATCGATCAGGGTGCGCGTTTCCAGGTCAAGCGCATCGTGGTGAAGCCGGGCGGAAGGCTGTCATTGCAATTGCACCATCACCGTGCCGAACACTGGATTGTGGTGCACGGCACCGCGCGGGTGACCGTCGGCGAGGAGGTCAAGACCGTGTACGAAAATGAATCGGTCTATATTCCGATCGGCGCCCGGCACCGCCTGGAAAATCCCGGCAAGATCGATCTGGAGTTGATCGAGGTGCAGACCGGCACCTATCTCGGCGAAGACGATATCATCCGCATCGAGGACGACTACCGGCGGTCGTGACGCCAGACCCGGCACGCGATGGTAAATTTATACAGCAATTCCAATAGCTTAAATTAACCGTGCCGCCCGCCGCCGACTTGTCCTGTAACCCTTTGATTCAAATCGTGTTCCGAATTTCGCACAGGCCCGGTCGCCAGTTGGCATGCGGCGTGCTACGTGAAAAACCCTGTGGTGGGGAAAATCCTGGGGTCGGCTCCGAGTAGCGCGAAGGGGGCTTTTATCGTCATGAGTGGGACGCAAGCGGGTACGGACGGGACATTGCGAGTAGGCGTTGTGGGCGTGGGCGTCATGGGCAGCAATCATGCCCGCGTTCTGGCCGAAATGCCTGGGGTCAAATTGGTCGGCGTTGCCGATCCGGACCGGGCGCGCTGCGATCAGGTTGCCGGCCGTCTCGGCTGCGCCGCATTCAACGACGTCGAAGAACTGCTGCAGCACGGCGTCGACGCCGTCACCATCGCCGCGCCGACCCATCTGCACCGCGATATCGCCATCGACTGTGCCGCGCGCGGCATCCACATTCTCGTCGAAAAGCCGATCGCGCCGACGGTCGAGGAGAGCCGCGCTATCGTCGCCGCGGCCCGCCGCGCCGGCGTTACCCTGATGGTCGGCCATGTCGAGCGCTTCAATCCCGCGGTGCAGTCGATCAAGCGCGCGATCAAGGATCAGGATATTCTTTCCATCGCTATCACCCGCGTCGGACCGTTTCCGCCGCGCATGTCGAATGTCGGCGTCGTCATCGATCTCGCCGTGCACGATATCGATCTGATCCGCTGGTTCACCGAATCCGAGATCGTCGAAATCCAGCCGCAGACTTCGAGCGCGGTCGCCGAGCGCGAGGACATCGCGCTGCTGCAATTCCGCACCGCCTCCGGCGTGCTCGCCCATATCAACACCAACTGGCTGACGCCGTTCAAGGCGCGCACCGTCCATATCGCCACCCGCGACAAATATCTGATCGGCGATCTGCTGACGCTGCAGGTCACGGAGTGCTTCGGCTTCCAGCCCGACGGCAGCTATTCGATGCGGCATTTGTCGGTCGGCTATGCCGAGCCGCTGCGCTCGGAGATGCAGGCCTTCCTTGCCGCCATCCGCAGCGGCGAGTCGCCGGCGGTGACCGGCGACGAGGCCGTCGCCAGCCTTGAAGTTGCGATCCGCTGTCTCGATGCGCGCGGGACACAATCGGTGCTGCCGCACCGCAAGGGTCCGCGCCGCGTCGCCGGCTAGCTCAGAAATTTTACTTTTGCCGGCATCGAGTCAGAGGCTGATAAGTCCCATCATGAATCAACATACTCGCCTTGAAGAGCGGCCGATTCCGTTCATCGACGTCGCCGCGCAGCGCCGCCGTCTCGGCCGCGCAGTCGACGACGCCGTGGCGCGCGTGCTCGCGCATTGTCAGTTCGTCAACGGCCCGGAAGTGCGCGCTTTCGAAAGCGATCTCGCTGCGTTTTGCGGCGCGCGCCACGCCATCGGCTGCGCCAGCGGCACCGATGCGCTGCTGCTCGTGCTGATGGCCTGGGAGATCAAGCCGGGTGACGCGGTGATCTGCCCGTCCTTCACCTATCACGCGACCGCGGAAATGGTGGCGCTGCTCGGCGCCACTCCGATCATCGCCGACGTGTCGCCGGAAACCTTCAATCTCGATCCGGCAAGCTGCGAGCGCGGCGTGGCGACCGCCAAGCGCCTCGGCTTGAAGCCGCGCGCGATCATTCCGGTCGACCTGTTCGGCCTGCCGGCCGATCATGAAGCGATCACGGCGATTGCCAAGAAATACGATCTGAAAATCCTCGACGACGCGGCGCAGGGCTTCGGCGCGACCTATCGCGGCAAGAAGCTCGGGACCCTCGGCACCGCCACCGCGACGAGCTTCTTTCCAGCCAAGCCCCTCGGCTGCTACGGCGACGGCGGCGCGGTGTTCACCGACGATGACGCCCTCGCGGCGCGGGTGAAAAGCATTCGCCTGCACGGCGAAGGCGTTGACCGCTCGGAAGCCGCCCGTATCGGCATTACCGGCCGGCTCGACACCATCCAGGCGGCGATCCTGATCGAGAAGCTGAAGATCTTCCCCGATGAGATCGCAGCGCGTAACCGCGCGGCCGAGCGTTACGCGCAAGCCCTCGCCGACGTCGCCGTCGTGCCGCGTGTCGGCAACGAGTCGACTTCGGTCTGGGCCCAATACACCATCAAGCTCAAGCCCGGTCAGCGCGACAAGCTTGCCGCCGATCTGAAGGCGCAAGCAATTCCGACCGCGATCTATTACACCAAGCCCCTGCACAAGCAGCCGGCCTATCGCGATTTCCCGCTCGCCGACGGCGGCGTGCCGGTGAGCGAGCAATTGTCGGGCGAAGTCATCAGCCTGCCGATGCACGCTTATTTGGAACAGCCCGATCAGGACCGCATCATCGGCGCGGTCCGCAAAGCGCTCGCTTAGTCGCACGCGGCTGGCTTCTGAAGCCTATTCGCGTCGGCAGGACTCCAACGGCGCCGTTCCCGCTTTCGCGGGATCGCGCGCTTCGTGATAACTAGCACCTCATGCTCGGCAAGATCCTCACCGTCGGCGGCTATACGCTGCTCTCGCGCCTGACCGGCTTCCTGCGCGACATCATGCTCGCCGCCATTATCGGCGCCGGGCCGGTCGCCGACGCCTTCTTTGTCGCGTTTCGGCTGCCGAACCATTTCCGCGCCATCTTCGCCGAGGGCGCGTTCAACGCCGCCTTTATTCCAGCCTATGCGCGGGTGCGCACCCAGGGCGGCCCCGCGGCGGCAAGCCTGTTCGGCGACCGCATCTTCACGCTGCTCCTGGCGTCGCAGATCGTCCTCCTGGCGCTGGCGCTCATTTTCACGCCGCAAGCGATCGAAGTGCTGGCGCCGGGCTTTTCCCGAGAGCCGCAGCAATTCGCGCTCGCGGTGTCGCTGACGCGGATCACGTTCCCTTATCTCCTGCTCATTACGCTCGTGACCCTGTGGAGCGGCATCCTCAACGCGCTGCATCGCTTCGCCGCCGCGGCGGCGGCGCCGATCCTGCTCAACGTGACGATGATGGCGACGCTCGCGGCGGCCTTTCTGTTTCCGAGCGCCGGCCATGCCGCCGCCTGGGGCGTATTGATCTCGGGCGTCTTGCAGGCCGCGCTTGTCGGCGGCGACACATTCTATGCCGGCGTCATGACCTCGTTCCGCACCTTGCGCTGGGATGACGATGTGCGGCGTTTCTTCAAGGCGCTGGTCCCGGCAACGGTCGGCTCGGCCGGCACCCAGCTTGCGCTGTTCGCCGATACCATCATCGCGAGCTTTCTCTCCGCCGGCGCGATCTCGGCGCTCTACTATGCCGACCGCATCGACCAACTGCCGATCGGCGTCATCGGCATCGCCATCGGCACGGTGCTGGTGCCGGAAATGACGCGCCGGTTGGCGTCCGGCGACGAGAGCGGCGCCCGCTCGGCGCAGAACCGCGCCATCGAGTTCGCGTTGCTGCTCGCGGTGCCCTGCGTCATCGCCTTCATCGCGGTGCCGGAGCCGATCATGCGCGGCCTGTTTCTGCGCGGCGCTTTCACGGCAGAAGACGCGCACGCCTCGGCGCTGACCTTGATGGCCTATACGATCGGGCTTGTCCCCTTTGTTCTGATCCGCAGCGTAGTGGCGCCATTTCTGGCGCGCGGCGACACGGCAACTCCGGTCAAGGCAGCTTTGATCGGCACCGCTGTCAATATCGCGCTCAAAGTGGCGCTGATGTTTCCGCTGGCGCAGGTCGGCCTGGCGCTGGCGACCTCGATCGGCGCCTGGATCAATTTCATCCTGGTGCTGGTCTTTGCCGCCCGCGCCAATGTGCTGGCGCTCGATCCCGCGCTCAAATCGTCGCTGTACAAGCTCGCATTGGCCGGCGCCGTGATGACGGTGGTCTTGTTGGTCGCCGATCCGATTGTCACCGGACTGTCATCCGCGTTGCCCAGGTTCCGCAACGAAACCGTACTTATTCTCCTGGCGCTGATCGGCGCCGTGGTTTACGGGGGGCTCATCGCCGTGCTGTTCGGCCGGCGCTGGCTGCTGCTGATGCGGCGCACGGAAGCGGCGCCAGTAGGACCTGACGAAACCGCTTCCATTCCGGCGGTCGAGCCGGATCGGACCTAAAGCATGATCCGGCAAGGATCATCCGCAAACGAATACGGAGCATGATCCGGAAAAGTGGAAACCGGTTTTCCGAAAAGATCATGCTCAAACGGAATCTTAAGCTGGAGCAAGAAACAGAATGCGCGTGACTATGATCGGCGCCGGATATGTCGGACTGGTATCCGGGGCTTGCTTTGCCGACTTCGGTCACCAGGTGGTCTGCGTCGACAAGGATGCCAAGAAGGTCGAGGCGCTCAACCGTGGCGAGATCCCGATCTTCGAGCCCGGTCTTGATGCGCTGGTCGAGGCCAACATGCAGCAAGGACGGCTTGAGTTCTCGACCGACATGGCGCGGGTGAAGGATGCCGAGGCGGTCTTCATCGCGGTCGGCACGCCGTCGCGCCGTGGCGACGGCCATGCCGATTTGAGCTACGTGTACGAAGCAGTGCGCGAGTTTGCGCCGCTCCTGTCCCCGAAGGCGGTCGTCGTCACCAAATCGACCGTTCCTGTCGGCACCGGCGACGAGATCGAGCGTATTCTGCGCGAGCTGCGCAAGGACGCCGAGATTCAGGTCGTCTCCAATCCTGAATTTTTGCGCGAGGGTGCGGCCATTCAGGACTTCAAGCATCCCGATCGTATCGTGGCCGGCACCGACGACCTGAAGGCGCGCGATGTGCTCGCCGAAATCTACCGGCCGCTTTATCTGAATACGCCGCCGCTGCTCTATGTCAGCCGGCGCACCGCCGAGCTGATCAAATATGCGGCCAATGCGTTCCTCGCCACCAAGATCACGTTCATCAACGAGATCGCCGATTTGTGCGAACAGGTCGGCGCCGATGTGCAGGAAGTGTCGCGTGGCATCGGGCTCGACAACCGTATCGGCGCGAAATTCCTCCACGCCGGTCCGGGCTTCGGTGGCTCGTGCTTCCCGAAGGATACCAGCGCGCTCTTGAAAACCGCGCAGGATTACGGCGTGCCGCTGCGTATCGTCGAAACCGTGTCGTCCGTGAACGAACAGCGCAAGCGCGCCATGGCGCGCAAAGTGGTGGCGGCGCTCAACGGCTCGGTGCGCGGCAGGACCGTCGCCGTGCTCGGCCTGACCTTCAAGCCGAACACCGACGATACACGCGACTCCCCGGCGATTCCGCTGATCACGGCGCTGCAGGATATGGGCGCGACGGTGCGCGGCTACGATCCGGCCGGGATGGAGCAGGCCAAGGCGCTGCTGCCCGCGGTGACTTATTGCACCAGCGCCTACAGCGCCGCCGAAGGCGCCGACGCGGTCGTGATTGCAACCGAATGGGAACAGTTCCGCGCGCTCGACCTGCAGCGGCTTCGGAGCGTGATGCGGGAGCCGGTGATCGTCGATCTGCGCAACATCTATCGTCCCGACGACATGAAACGCGCCAACTTCCGCTACCTCGCGATCGGGCGCCCCGGGGTGAACTAGCTAGCTAGTTTTGGGCCGAATCAATCGTCGCTCTAGCATTTTGATTGAGCAGATCTTTTCGGAAAACCGGTTTCCACTTTTCCGGATCATGCTCTAAAGCCTGCGTAGTTCCTCCTTATGCCCGGCCTCGCGCCGGGCATTTTGGTTATGCGGTATTTATGCAGCTTCCCGCCTAGCCCTGCGGAGGCAGCGGGACTATGGTCCGCCGCACACGAGTGCCTCTTCCATCAACGATGTCCCCTGAGACCAGAACAAAAATCGTCGCCATGATCGTCGGCTCGGCGGTGATCATGCAGCAGCTCGAACTCAACCGTGATCACCACGGCGCTGCCGCAGATGGCGATTTCGCTGCACACCGATCCGGTGCGGCTCTCCGTCGCCGTCACGGCTTACATCCTCAGCCTTGCAGTCTTCATCCCCGTGAGCGGCTGGGCGGCCGACCGTTTCGGCGGCCGTACCGTGTTTCGCGCCGCCATCGCCTTGTTCACGCTCGGCTCGATCCTGTGCGGGCTGAGCGGCAATACTGCCGAACTCACCGCGGCGCGGGTGCTGCAGGGCCTGGGCGGCTCGATGATGGTGCCGGTCGGGCGGCTCGTGCTGTTCCGCAGCATCGACAAGGCAGCGCTGATCGCGATGATGGCCTATCTGCAAGTGCCGGCGCAGTTCGGTCCGGTGCTCGGCCCGCCGATCGGCGGCTTCATCACCACTTATTTTTCCTGGCGCTGGATTTTCCTGGTCAATGTGCCGCTCGGCATTCTCGGCATCGTGCTGGTGACGATCTTCTTCGACAACCCGAAGGAAGACGGGCCGCCGCGGCCGCTCGACTGGCTCGGCTTCGTGCTGACCGGCGCGTCCTTGTTCTGCATCATGAATGGCATCGAAGCGATCGGCCGCGGTCACGGCGATGTTCTCGAAGTGATTGGGCTGTTCGTATTCGGCGCGGCGACGGGGGCGCTGGCGATACGGCATCTGCGGCGCACGCCGCATCCGGTGCTCGACATATCGGTGTTTCGCATCCCGACGTTCCGCACCAGCATCACCGGCGGCTCGCTGTTCCGCGCCGGCGCCGGCACCCTGGTCTTTCTGTTGCCGCTGCTCCTGCAAGTCGTATTCGGCATGTCGGCCGTAGCCTCGGGCAGCATCACCTTTGCCACCGCCGTCGGTTCGATGACGATGAAGGCGACGGCGCGGCCGATCCTCAAACTCTTCGGCTTCCGCCGCGTCATCATTGTCAACAGCGTGATCAGCGCGGCGTCGATCGCGATGTGCGCGTTCTTCACCAGTGCGACGCCGGTCGCGCTGATATTCGTGCTGTTGTTGCTTGCGGGCTTCTTCCAGTCGCTGCAATTCACCGCCACGCAGGCGATGGGTTACGCAGATATCGAGCAGCCGCAGATGAGCACGGCGACCAGCATTGCCAGCATGACGCAGCAATTAAGCCGCGGCTTCGGCATCGCGCTGGTGGCGACGCTGTTGCATCTGTCGCTTACTTGGCGCGGCGCGAGCGCGCTCAGCACATTCGACTTCAAGGTCGCGTTCACCGGCGCGGCGATCATGGCGCTGCTCTGCCTGCCGTTTGGCCTGTCGTTGCATCACGACGCCGCGGCCGAAGTCAGCGGGCATCAGCCGAAATCGGCCGAAGCTTAAGAGAGCTACGCACGAAAATAGCGCCGGCCAACCGACCGGCGCTCTTACTATTCCTGGATCCAGCGTATCAGTCGCGCGCCACCGGACCCTTTTGCGCAGCCGTGAGATTGCGCTCGACGCTGAGCCCGAACCAGGGCCGCAGATAGGTGCCGAAGGCGCTGCCGGCAAAAGCCGCCACCAGCCACAGCCAGCCATGCACGCTCGCCGAAGCGATACCGCTGAAATAGGCGCCGATATTGCAGCCATAGGCGAGCCGCGCGCCGTAGCCGAGCAGGAGCCCGCCGATCACCGCGGCGATAAGCGAACGCAACGGCAGCCGCCAGCCCGGATTGAACTTGCCGGCAAGGCCCGAGGCGAGCAGCGCGCCGAGGATGATGCCGAAATCCATCACCGAGGTGATATCGGCGAACACGCTCTCTTGCAGCGCCTTGGCGCGCTCGGCCGAGTGCCAATAGCCCCAGGACGCGACGTCGACGCCCGCGGCCTGGAAGATCTTCGAGCCCCATAAAGCAAAGGCAGACGTGATGCCCCACGGCCTGCCGGCGAGATAGAGCGTGGCGAAATTGCAGATGGCGAGCGCCACCGCGCCGGCGAGCAGCGGCCACGGCCCGTGCAGGAAACGGCGCCAGCCGCGGCGGTCGGTCTGCACGCCGTAGCGCAGATTGCCGTGAATGCGCCGCTCGATCACGACAGTGAGCGCGGTGATGGCGGCGAAGCCGAGGAGGCTCACGGCGAGCGCGGTCTGCCAGCCCCAGGCCTTGATCAGCGAGATCGAACCGAAATTCGGCGTCGCCGACCACCACGGCAGGTTCCAGGCACCGAGCGCCGAGCCGATGATGAAGAAGGCGAGGGTGACGAACATGCGCGAATTGCCGCCGCCCGCCGTATAGAGCGTGCCTGAGGCGCAGCCGCCGCCAAGCTGCATGCCGAGCCCGAACAGGAATGCGCCGACCAGCACCGAGACGCCGACGGCGCCATATTCGCCATGCACCGGTTGGCCGAACAGCGTGCCATTGCCCAGCGCCGGGAAGAACAGCACCACCGCGACTGCGAGCATCAGCATCTGCGCCCGCAAGCCCGCGCCACGGCCGTCGGCGACAAAGACGCGCCACGCCGAGGTGAAGCCGAACAGCGCGTGATAGAGCACGAGCCCAAGCGCGCCGCCGAGCAGGAACAGTGCGCTCTGCCGCCACGTATAGGCGTCGCCCAGCGCAATCGCGCCGGCGCCAAGCACGGCGGTGGCCAGAATAATGACCCAGGTATTGGTGGGAGGAGCCGCGCCGCGCTCGTTTGCAAGCAGGCGTGCGTCAACGGAAAGATCGGTCATGCGTCTCTCTTTGGATGTTTCTTGAACAGATGTCCCGAAACGCCGACATCCGGTTGGCCGGCGGCGGAGCGCTGCCGGATAGATCCCGAAACGAGCCAGATGCGGATACGTCGCGGATCAGAAAATTTAAGCTCCGGACCGATGCGATCCAAGCCGAAGTCGTTTCGTTATTCGTAGCTTATCGACACAGAAGCACTATTTTCTTCCAAAAAATGAAATATCGTACTACGCAACATCAAATAGAGAGCGAAGCGTAGAAATTCTTTCCCCTAGGTCCCCCAGAAGCAAACGGGCCGCCCGGCGACCGGGCGGCCCTTTTCGTCCCCGATGGTATGCGAAGCGGCGCCGCCGCTTAGCTCCAACGGATGGCGATGGCGCCGGCAATCGACCGTGCGCGGCTGCGCAACGCGTGACCGTCATTGCCGGACTCGATGACCCACTGGCCATTCTCCTGGCCGACGATCTTGCCGACATGGTGCGGCCACACCACGACCGCGCCGACACCTGCCGGGCCGGAACGGCCCCAATGCGCCCAGTTGCGCGCGAGGTTATACGACGGGCCGGGGTCGCCGCCGACGAGCTGGCGCATTTCCCAGCCGCACCAGGCCGACGGACGCGGGCCCGTACCGTAGGAAGCCGTGCGCTGCGGCTCGGCGTTGTATTGCTGGCCGGAGAATCCGTAACCGGCATAGGACGGGTCGCCTCCATCACGGTGGCTGCGCGCCACATGGTGATAGACGCGATGATGATGTTCGTGCGCTTGTGCCGATTGCGCGAACACAGTGACGGCGGCGAACGCAACAGTGAGTGTCGTCAACTTCATTAGTCCCGATCTCCTGAGTTAGATTTGCCTTTTGTTGTTGTGCCGCCTGCAAACAAAAGCCCCGCCAACCGTGAGGTTGACGAGGCTGAACAAACGGCAGTGCCTCATTGACAGCCGAGGCACGTGCGAGCTGATAGCATCATCGCCCGCGATTACGCTGCCCTTTTTTGCATGGCATGTATTTTTTTGATGGCGCGAGGCGCCGTATTATCGCCCCGTTTGGCCGCGGCGAAATGCGGCGATTTTTCGTTTGCTGTTTGTTTGTTCGCGAAAAGCCCGTAATAGCTGCCGCTATGAGCGCGTGCTCCGTCGCACGATTCGCCGGAGGTAACCGTCGCGCGTGCCTTTGTGTCGCCCATTCCCTTAAGCGCATCGCTCGTTAAGCTTGCCAGGTAAGTTTAACGCGCGCGCGGTTTTGCGCGCGACCGCCTCTCCGACGAAAATTCTGGCGTCGGACGCGGCCGATTCACCGTTTCGCGGAACTGCGAACGTATTTGAAATTCTAGGTCGCTACGGCCGACCTCAATTGGCGGCCGGCGCGACGAGGTCGGCGGACTGGCCGGAGCGTTCGAGCGCACTCCTGACGAAGCCCGAGGCCCTCATCTCTTCGATGAAGCTGTTCAAATATTTGAGGCCGGCATCGCGGCCAAGCGGCGTCGCCATCGCTTGCCGGATATCCTGGAAGTGGCCGTCCATGACGCGGACGTTCGGGTTCGTTTTCGCAAACTGCACGAGCTGCTGCTTCACGCCGGCGGCTGCGTCGAGCTTGTCGGTGAGGAATCCGTCAAGCGCCAGCGGTGAAGTCGGATAGCGCACCAGCGTCGCGTGCTGGAGCGTGCGCGTCAGAAAGAGATCGTAGGCCGAGCCTTTGCCGACGGCGACGCGCACGCCGTCGTGATCGACGTCGGCGATGCTTTTCAAAGGCGAATCCGTGCCGACCAGATAAGTGCCTTCGATGATCACGTACGGCGAGGTGAAGCCGATTCCCTCCGCGCGGGCGGGCTCGATGGCGACGAAGGCAACGTCCCATTCGCCGGTCTTCGCGGCGTCGGTGACCTTGCCGGCAGCATCATAGACGTGGAGATCGATCGGCACCGCGAGCCGCCGCGCCAGTTCGCGTGCCAGGTCGACGGAGGGGCCCCGTACTCCCCCGTTTTCGTCCCTCTGCGCCAGAACGACATTGCCGACATTGATAGCCGCCCGCAGCTTTCCCGTCGGTGCCAGTTCCTTGACGGCTTCGGCGGGCGGCGCGGATTGCGCAAAGGCGGGAGCCGCTCCCGCCAACGCAAAGATCATTGTGGCGCAAAAGATTTTCAACATGGCTTCCTCCCGGCGTCCGCTGTTGCCGCGGCCCGCCGGGCATAAGCCTAGCAGGCGCCGCGCGCGTAGGCACGTGCCGCGCTTGATCGGCATGGCGGTCGGCAGTACCGTCTCACCAACAATAAAGTTCGGGAGGAACGTATCATGACGTTCTTCGTCATCGCGCCGGGCGGATCGGGCGCATGAAGATCTATGAAGGCCGGCGCACCATCGATGGTATCGTCGTCACCGTCGACGGCAAGCCTTTGCGCGAGCACTATGAGGTGAAGCAGTTCACCAAATACGGCTTCGAATGGACCTATGACGGCGATAGCCCGCAGCAACTCGCGCTTGCGATCCTGTTCGACTATCTCGGCGACGGCGGCCGCGCCGTGGCACTGTCCAAGCCCTATATGCAGGATGTGATCGCCAATCTCGACAATGACTGGCGGCTGACCGGCGACGACGTCGCGGCCTTTGTCGGCCGGCACGGCGACAGACAAGCGCGCAACGCGGCGCAAAATACGGCTCAGGGAGAACGTCCATGATCGGTCAGCGTCAGGTCGATTTCCGCAACGAATACCGTTCGCGTATCCTCGGCTGGTATGACGGCTATTTCCACATCGCGATCATCTACGCCATGGGCGCCGCCGCCTTCTATATTTATGTCGAACACATTCACAATGTGACCGCGCTTGAGTGGCTCACCGTGCCGCTCACCTTCCTATTCACCAATATCTTCGAATGGGCGATCCACAAATACGTCATGCACCGGCCGATCAATATCAAAGGCCTGCGCGCGATCTATGAGCGGCACACGCTCAATCACCACCAGTTCTTCACCGACGACGAGATGCGCTTTCGCGACAACAAGGATTGGCGGGTGACGGTGTTCCCGCCTTATGCGCTGGTCGTGTTCATTCTGATGTCGATTCCGCCCGCCGCTATTCTCGGCCTGCTGCTGTCGCCGAATGTCGGCTGGCTGTTCATGTCGACGACGACGGGCATGTATCTGATCTACGAGTTCATGCATTTCTGCTGCCATGTCGACGAGAACGCTTTCGTGCGGCATTGCCCTTTCGTCAACACGCTGCGGCGGCATCACACCGCGCATCACAATGCGCGGCTGATGATGGAGGTGAACATGAACCTCACGTTCCCGATCGCCGATTGGGTCTTCGGTACGTCCGATCTCAAGCGTGGCCTGATCGGCACGCTGCTCAACGGCTACGACACGGGTCACCTGAAGAAGAATCTGCGCGGGGCGCCGCGGCGGCCGGATGAGGCGGCGGCCGCACCGGTCGGCACTAGTTAGCGCGCGCGAGGCCGCCATGCCGAGCGATGTCAAAGCTGCGGTTTCGACGATTACGCTTGTCGTGGCGCTGGTGCTCGCTTATTGGAGCGGTTCGCCGATCCGCCATGACTTCTCAACTTTCGTTCTCGTCACCGCGCTGTTCATGATCGCCGCGATGTGGGTGTTTCCCGAAGCCGGCGTCAAGAAGGGCGACGTGCGGCGGAGCAAGTAGCTATTCTGGACCGAGCATCAATGACAGTGACAATCCTGATTGTGCTCGCCGGCCTGATGGGCGCGGCTGGCGTCGTGTTGGCCGCGGCCGGCGCGCATCTGGCGTCGGCCGCTGGCCTCGACAGCGCGGCCTATATGTTGCTGTTTCACGCCGTGGCCGTGATCGGTGGCGTGGCTCTCATGCAGCAAGGCGTGTTGTGGCGGCCTTTGGCGCTGCTCGTGCTCGCCGCCTGGGTGCTCGGCACCGTGCTGTTCTCCGGCGACATCACGATGCGCGCCTTTGCGGCACATCGGCTGTTCCCGATGGCCGCGCCGTCGGGCGGCTTTATTCTGATCGGCGCGTGGCTGGCGCTGACCGTCGCTGCGATTGCCGCTGTGGTGCGGAGCTAGAGCGTAATTGTTTCCGAGTGATTCGTTTGCCGCTCCAGGATTTTGATGGAGCATGATCTTTTCGGAAAACCGGCATCCACTTTTCCGGATCGTGCTCCAATCACTCCACCTGAATTTTCAGATCCTTGATGATCTGCCCCCAGCGCACCGTCTCGGCGGCGGCGAAACTGCCGAGCTCTTGCGGCGTCGAGGTCTTGATCTCGTAGCCCGCGGCCTCGAACCGGCTGACGAAAGCCGGCGCCGCGATGATCTGCACCAGCTCGCGGTTGAGCCGGTCGAGCACCGGCTGCGGCGTGCCGGCATTGGCGTAAAGCGCGGTCCAGATCGGGCTCAAGACAAGCTTCGGATAGCCGAGCTCGGCTGTCGTCGGCACATTCGGCAGCGATTTGGCGCGCGCATCGCTCATTACCGCCACGGCCTTCAACTGCCGGGCCTGCAGAAATGAAAACGTATCCGCGATCAGCGGAAACATGAGGTCGATTCGGCCGGCGAGCAGATCGTTGAGCGCCGGCCCTTGACCGCGATAGGGCACATGCACCACCGCGCTGCCGGTCAGCTTGTTATAGAGCTCGCCGGCGATATGGGTCGCCGAGCCGACGCCCGAGGAGCCGAAACTCGCACCGCCATTGTTCTGCAGCCGTGCCACCAGGCCGGGCAGATCGAGGCTGCCATATTGCGGCGCCGGTACGATGACCTGCGGATTGAGCGTGACCAAAGTCAGCGGCGCGAAATCCTTTACCGGGTCGAAGCCGATGTTTTTGTAGAGATTGATATTGCTGGCATGCGTCCCGGTGGTCGCCATGAACAGCGTATAGCCGTCAGGCGCTGCATGCGCCGCATCGGCGGCGGCGATATTGCCGCCGGCGCCCGGCTTGTTCTCGACGACGACCGGCTGGCCGAGCGCCGCCGCAAGCCCTTCGGCGATCACCCGCGATTGCACGTCGGCGCTGCCGCCGGCCGGGAAGGGGACGATGAGGGTCAGCGGATGGCTCGGCCAATCGTCGGCGCGTGCAACGCTCGGCAAGGTTGCCGATAGCGCCAGAAAAGCTGTGAGAACGAGTCCGGGGAGGAACAACAAAGGGAGACGTTTCATGATCATCTAGCTAACACGCGCGCCGCCGACCCGTCACCATTGCGGGTGATGAAATTCTACGCAGCGCGCAGCCCTAAACGAGCAAAGCGATATCCGGGGGCCACTCTACGCGGCGGCGAGAAATTATCCCTGCTTGCGTTCTTGCGGCACCAGGCTGATCGATAGCCGCTCGGTGACGCGCAGCACGTCGAGCGTGACGTTGCGGCCGATCTTGTCGCCGGTGAGCGCGCGCACCAGGTCGTCGGCGCCGGCGATGGGCGCGCCGTCGAGCGCGACGACAATGTCGCCGGCTTTGAGTCCGGCGCGTCCGGCCGCGGATTCCGTCTCGACCGAGCTCACGATCACGGCGCTCTCTTGCGTGAGCCCGAAAGCACGGCGGCGGCGCTGGGGAATCGCGGTCTGCTGCGCGGCGATGCCGACAAAAGCGCGGCGCACGCGGCCGTGCCGGATCAGTTCGCCGAGCACGAAGCTTGCGGTATTGGCGGCGACCGCAAAGCAGATGCCCTGCGCGCCCATGATGACCGCGGTGTTGATGCCGACCACCTCGCCACGTGAGGAGACGAGCGGTCCGCCGGAATTACCGGGATTAAGCGCGGCATCGGTCTGGATCACGTCGTCGATCAGCCGGCCGTTGCGCGAGCGCAGCGAGCGGCCGAGCGCGGAGACCACGCCGGTCGTCACGGTCGACTCGAAGCCGAGCGGATTGCCGATGGCGATCACGAGCTGGCCGCGCTTGAGCTTTTTGGAATCGCCAAGCGGCGCCGCCGGCAAGGTCACCGCTTCGTCGACGCACAGCAGCGCGAGATCGGTATCGGGGTCGTCGCCGACGAGCCGCGCCCGCAATTCCTGGCCGTCGGCCGTGGTGACGTCAATGCGTGCGGTGGGACCGAGCGCGCCGGCGACGTGACTGTTGGTGAGGATCAGGCCGTCCGGCGACAAGATGACGCCGGAGCCGGTGCCGCCACGGTTTTGGCCGCCGCCGTTTTGGCGATCCGACCCGGCATTGCCGTTATGGACGGCAAGTTGCACCACGGCGGGACCGACCCGGTCGACGACGTCGATGACGGCCCGTGAATAGGCATCGAGCAGCGCCTGGTCGTCGGCGGGGAGTGACGGAATATCGGCAGCGGGCACGCTTTGCGCGCCCCGAAACGCATCGGTAAGTGGCATTATCGTCATATTTATCAGCACCTTAGGCCGGCGCTGGACCGGCGTTTGGTTAATGGGGATTGGGCGCAGATATGGGGCTGCGGCCCGCCGCAAGGAAGGGCGCGAGGGCGCGGCCACATTTGCGGCCAAAGACGCGGCTCCAAGTGGGGCCGAATGGATCCCAAGCGGACCCAGAGTAAGCTATGTGTGCGATTGACAGGGGCGGCGGCCTATGGTGCCGAGACGCCCTGAGGACCGAATCATGACACTCGCCCAAACGGCGCGGCGCGCCGGCGCAATTCCGGCGGCAATTCTGCTGCTCGTTCTCGCCGGCTGCAGTCAAAGCCAGCAGCAGGCCGGCGGTCCGCCGCCGCCGGCGGTGACGGTTGCCAAGCCGGTGCAGCGCACCGTGGTCGATCAGGACGAATATGTCGGCCGTTTCGCCGCGGTGGATTCGGTCGAAATCCGCTCGCGGCTGTCAGGCTATCTTTCCGAGATTCATTTCAAGGATGGCCAGATGGTAAAGCAGGGCGATCTGCTCTTCACCATCGATCGCCGCCCGTTCGAGATTGTGCTCGAGCAGATGCGCGCCAATCTGGCGCAAGCGCGCGCCAATCTCGCCTTCACCGAAGCCGATCTCACGCGCGGGCAGAGCCTGCTTACGAATAAGACCATCACCGAACAAGCCTACGATCAGCGTACGCAGGCAAAGGCGGTGGCGACGGCCTCCGTCACCGCCCAGGAAGCGATGGTGCATTCGGCGGAGCTCGATCTCGATCAATATAGCCAGCTCCGTTCGCCGATCGACGGCCGCATCGGCGACCGCCGCGTCGCCGTCGGTAATCTGGTCACCGGGGGCGCCGGCGCCAACACCACATTGCTCGCCACCGTGGTGTCGGTCGATCCGATCCGGTTCGAATTCACCTTCGACGAGCAATCCTATCTGCGCTATGTGCGCTATGCCTCCGCCAGCAAGGAGGTCGCGGCGCTCAACGGCAACGTGCCGGTTTCGCTCGAACTGATCGACGAGAACGATTTCAAGCATACCGGCAAGATCGACTTCGTCGACAACGCCATCAACACTTCGACCGGCACGATCCGCGGTCGCGCGGTGTTCGACAATGCCGACGGCATTTTCACCCCCGGCATGTTCGGCCGCCTGCGGGTTCCGGGCTCGCCGCCTTACACCGCGCTGCTCGTGCCCGATGCCGCGATCGGGTCGGAACAGGTGCGCAAATATGTGCTGGTGGTCGACGATTCAGGGATGGTGCATCAGAAATACGTCACGCTCGGCCAACTCGACGGCGGGTTGCGCGTCATCAAAGACGGGCTGGACGCAAGCGATCGCGTCATCGTCAACGGTCTGATGCGCGCGCGCCCCGGCATCAAGGTGAATGCGCAGGAGCAAGCCGCGCCCGCTGCCCCGGCGGCTGCGGCGCCCGCGAAAACCGGCGATACTGCCGACGGCAAGTCCGGCGGCAGCGTCAAAGCCGATTGATCCCAGACCATGCGTATCTCGCATTTTTTCATCGACCGGCCGATCTTTGCCGCCGTGGTCTCGATCGTCTTCGTGATCCTGGGCGGCGTGTCCTTTTCGCGCCTGCCGATCGCGCAATATCCCGAGATCGCGCCGCCAATCATCAACGTGTCGGGTCAGTACCCCGGCGCCAGCGCCGAAGTCGTCGCTTCCACCGTGGTGACGCCGATCGAGGAGCAGATCAACGGCGTCGAGAACATGATCTATATGTCGTCGAATTCGACGGCCGACGGGCGGTTCTCCATCCAGGTCAGCTTCGATCTCGGCACCAATCTCGATATCGCGCAGGTGCAAGTGCAGAACCGCGTCGCCATTGCGCAGCCGCGGCTGCCGGCCGACGTGCGCAATATCGGCGTGACGGTGACGAAGTCATCGCCCGACCTGATGATGGTCGTGCATCTGTATTCGCCCGACAAATCGCGCGACGCCCTGTTCGTCTCCAACTACGCCACGCTCGAGGTCACCGATCCGCTGACCCGCGTCGACGGCGTCGGCTCGATCACGGTGTTCGGCAGCCGCGATTATTCGATGCGCATCTGGCTCGATCCGAATCGTTTGCAGTCACTCGGCCTGACCGCGGGTGATGTGACCAGTGCGCTGCAGAGCCAAAACATCCAGGTCGCCTCGGGCGTGCTCGATCAGCCGCCGGTGGCGCATCCCGGCGCGTTCCAGATCGCGGTGCAGACGCTCGGCCGGCTCGATAATCCCAGCGAGTTCGGCTCCATCATCGTCAAGCAGACGCCAAGCGCAGTGGTCAGGCTCAAGGACGTCGCCACCGTCGAGCTTGCCGCGCTCGATTACTCTTCGAATTCCTATCTCGACCACGATCCCGCGGTGGCGCTGGCCGTGTTCCAGCGGCCGGGCTCGAACGCGCTCGATACGGCCAAAGGCATTATCGACCGCATGGCAGAACTGTCGAAGCGGTTCCCGCCCGGCATCAAATACGACATCGTCTACAACCCGACGCAGTTCATTCAGCAGTCGGTCAATGCCGTCATCGAGACCATCGGCGAGGCGATCGTGCTCGTCATTCTGGTCGTTATCCTGTTCCTGCAGACCTGGCGCGCGGCGATCATTCCCTTGATCGCCATTCCGGTTTCGCTGATCGGCAGCTTCTTCTTCCTCGCGACATTCGGGTTTTCGCTGAACAACCTGTCGCTGTTCGGCCTGGTGCTGGCAATCGGCATCGTGGTCGACGACGCCATCGTCGTCGTTGAGAATGTCGAACGCAATATCGCATCGGGACTGTCGCCGCGCGATGCCGCGCGCAAAAGCATGGACGAGGTGGGCTCGGCGCTGATCGCCATCGCGCTCGTGCTCTGCGCGGTGTTCGTGCCGTCGATGTTCATCACCGGCATATCAGGCCAGTTCTACCGCCAATTTGCGTTGACCATCGCCGGCGCCACCGTCATTTCGCTGATCGTGTCGCTCACCCTGTCGCCGGCGATGTGCGCGCTGTTGCTCAAGCCGCACGAGGCCAATCATCGCGACACCTGGTGGGAGCGGCCGATCCACGCCTTCTTCGGCTATTTCAATCTTTATTTCGACAAGGTCGCCTTCGGCATATCGTGGCTCGCCTCGCGCACGGTGCGGCGTGTCGTACTCATGGTCGCGATTTATCTGGCCGTACTCGCTGTCGGCTTGAACACGTTCCGCACCACGCCGGTCGGCTTCATTCCGCAGGTCGATCGCGGTTACCTCATCACCGTCGTGCAATTGCCGCCCGGCGCCTCGCTGTCGCGCACCGATGCAATCCAGCAGCGCGCGCTCGATATCGCGCTCTCGGTTCCGGGCGTCGCGCATGCGGTTAACATCGTCGGCTTTTCCGGCGCTACCTTCACCAACGCGCCCAACGCCGGCGCGCTGTTCCTCGTGCTGGATCCGTTCGAGAAGCGTGCCCGCGATCCGCGCCAGTCCGCCGCCGGCATTCAGGCCGAATTGTTCAAGCGGCTTTCCGTGATCCAGGATGCTTTCATTATTACCGTGCTGCCGCCGCCGGTCGCCGGCATCGGCAACGCCGGCGGCTTCCGCATGATGGTCGAGGACCGCGCCGGTGTCGGCTCCGAGGCGTTGAAACAGGCGACCTTGAGCTTGATGGGGCGCGCCGCTCAGACGCCCGGCGTCGCCGGCGTGTTCTCGCTGTTCGAGACCTCGACGCCGCAGGTCTATCTCAATATCGACCGCACCAAGGCGCAGCTTCTCGGCATCAACGTGACCGATGTCTTCAGCGCGCTGCAGATCTATATCGGCTCGCTCTACGTCAACGACTTCAATCTGTTCGGCCGCACCTTCCGCGTCACCGCGCAGGCGCGCGACGAAGACCGGCAGAACGTCAAGGACGTGCTCAAGATCAGGGTGCGCAATGCCAGCGGCGATACGGTGCCGCTCGGTTCTTTCACCACGGTGGACGATATCGCCGGCCCGTACCGCGTGCCGCGCTACAATCTCTATCCGGCGGCCGAGCTCGACGGCGCGGCGGCGCCGGGCTATTCGCAGGGCCAAGCCATCGCCATCATGGACAAGCTCGCGGCGGAAACGCTGCCGGACGGCTTTGCCACCGAATGGACGACGCTTGCCTTTCAGCAGCTCAGAGCCGGCTCGACAGCCATGTTCGCCTTCCTGCTGGCGGTGGTTTTCGTCTTCCTCGTGCTCGCGGCGCAATATGAAAGCCTGACCTTGCCGCTTGCCGTGATCATGATCGTGCCGATGTGCCTCGTCGCCGCGATCACCGGCGTCGTCATCCGCGGCCTCGACAACAATATCCTTACCCAGGTCGGCTTCGTCGTGCTGATCGGTCTAGCGGCGAAGAACGCGATCCTGATCGTGGAATTCGCCCGCCAGCTCGAAGACGAGGGACGCAACCGCTGGGATGCTGCCGTCGAGGCGACGCGCCTGCGTTTGCGCCCGATCCTGATGACGTCGCTCGCCTTCATCCTCGGCGTCACGCCGCTGGTCTGGGCGATCGGCGCCGGCGCCGAATTGCGCCAGGCGCTTGGCACCGCGGTGTTCTTCGGCATGATCGGGGTGACGGCATTCGGGCTCGTTTTCACGCCGGTGTTCTATGTCGTGGCGCGCTGGATTGCCGATTTGGGAGTGCGCTGGCGCAACAAGCGGGCCGGCAAACCGCAGCCGGCGGAATAGATTCCGGCGGATTCTCATAGAGAAAGCATGGCGTTGGCTATTCTGAGCCGCGCCGGAATAACGCAACACACCTGGTGTTTGTCCTTGGTGTTTATTCTGGGCAGGCCTATCGAGGGGAGACCACCGCATGCTTCGCATCGTTTTCGCAGTCAGTGCCGTCGCGCTTGGCGTGTGTGCCGCCGTCGCTCAAGAAGATCCGATCGCCGCACGTAGGGCGCTCATGAAGGCGAATGGCGACCAGGCCAAGATCGCGGGCGACATGGTCAAGGGCGCGGTGCCGTTCGATATGGCGGCCGCGCACAAGATATTCGCGACATTCCAGAACGCGGCGGCGAAGATGCCCGGGCTGTTCCCGGACACATCGAAGACCGGCGGCGACACCGCGGCCGATCCCAAGATCTGGGACAACATGGCCGACTTCAAAGCGCGATTCCAAAAGTTCGGCGAAGATGCCAAGGCGGCCGATGCTTCCGTCACGGATCTCGACAGTTTCAAAGCGGCCATCGGCAATATCGGCAAAAACGATTGCGGCGGCTGCCACCAGAACTACCGATTGAAGAAGAGCTGAGCGCGACAGCATGCGGTCAGAGGGCGGTCATCGGCATGGATGACGCGCCCATATTTTGCTATTCCGGTTTCGTCGCTGTGCGACGCGGCACATTGGAATAAATCCGAGTTGCCGCGAGTCGTGCTTCCGGGTGTTTTTGGCGCGTGCCGGAAACGCTGGAGACGAGGCGGAGGCAGATTGCGATGCTGATTTCGGGACGGCGCTGGCGGAATTTTCGGACTTTTATTCTGACGACGCTCTCATGCGCCATGGCGGGCTTGGCCACATTGTGGTTTATGACGCTGCCGCAGGTGGTGCCGGATTCCGCGTTGCCGCCCTATGTGCCCAATCTCGACAACGGCAAGACGATGTTCAATGTCGGCGGTTGCGCGTCCTGTCACGCCGTGCCGAACGACGATCCCGACAAGGTCGATCGCTTGAAGCTTGGCGGCGGGCTCGCGCTCAAGTCGCCGTTCGGCACATTCTACGCACCGAACATTTCGCCCGATCCCAAAGACGGCATCGGGGCTTGGAGCGAAGCGAATTTTGTCTCGGCCCTGTCGAAGGGCACGTCGGAGCACGGCAATAATCTGTTCCCGGCATTTCCTTACACGTCGTATCAGCACATGCAGCTCAACGACATTCGCGATCTCTTTGCTTATCTGAAAACGCTGCCGCCCGTGCCGGGCAAATCGCCGCCGCATGATCTGTCGTTTCCGTTCAATCAGCGCGCGCTCCTCGGCGGCTGGAAACTGTTGTTCTTCCATGGCGAGCCGTTCGCGCCGGATCCGACCAAATCGGCGCAGTGGAATCGCGGCGCTTATCTGGTGAACGGACCGGGCCACTGCGCCGAATGCCATTCGCCACGCAACTTTCTCGGCGGCATCATCGAGAGCCAGCGCTTCGCCGGCGGCCCGGCGCCGGACGGCAAAGGCTGGTCGCCAAACATCACGCCGCTCGGGTTGCGCGAAGGCGATAAGGTGTGGTCGGAAAAAGACATCGCGAGCTTTCTCGGCGACGGCATGATGCCTGACGGCGATTATGCCGGCGGACCGATGGCGGATGTGATCGGCAATACCTCTCTTCTGAGCGCCGAGGACCGCGCCGCGATGGCAAATTACATCGCCTCGCTACCGCCGACGGTCGGCCCGACCAAGCCGCCCAAGAAGCAAAAGAAGGACTAGTTGTCGGCTGCTTCCGTGCTCTAAGGGGTGTGGCCGGCTTCGGCAATTCGCGCGCGGCGAGGTCGCGCGCATCCTTGGCGACGAACACGTGGCGAATACCGGCAAAGGCATTGTGCTTAAGCTGATTTCGGCGGTTTTGTTCGCCGTGATGTCGGCCTTGGTGCGCTTGCTCGGCATGCGCTATCCCATCGGTGAGGTCGTATTCTACCGTTCGGCCTTCGCCATCGTGCCGGTCATGGCGGTCTATGCCTGGCGCGGCGAACTCGCCTCGGTCGTGCGCACCGAGCGGCCGCTCGGCCAAGCCGGCCGCGGCGCGATCAGCATCGTCGGCATGTTCTGCAATTTCGGCGCGCTGGCGCGGCTGCCGCTGGTCGAGGCCAATGCGATCTCGTTCACCACGCCGCTGTTCTCCGTCGCACTCGCTGCTTTTGTATTGAAAGAACGCGTGCGCATCTATCGCTGGTCGGCGGTGATCATCGGCTTCATCGGTGTGCTTGTCGTGCTCTCGCCGCATCTGTCCGGCGACGAACTGACCTTCGCCGCCATGAGCGCGACGACCCTTGCCGGCCTCGGTTATGCGCTGACGGGCGCTCTCGCCAATGCCGGCACGGTCATTCAAACCCGCCGTCTGGCGCAGAGCGAAACCACCTCATCGATCGTGTTTTATTTCTCGCTGTTCTGCGCGCTCGCGGGCCTCGTCACCTGGCCGTTCGGCTGGGTCAGCCCGACCGGCGGCGAATTCGCAGCGTTGATCGGAATCGGCGTGCTCGGCGGCACCGGGCACATTTTCCTCACCGAAAGCTACCGCTACGCCGCGGCCTCGGTCGTGGCGCCGTTCGACTACACGGCAATGATCTGGGCCTTGATCCTGGGCTACATGCTGTTCGGCGAAACGCCTACGATCATGATCGTCGCCGGCTCCTTGATCATCGTCGCGGCCGGATTGTTCGTGATCTGGCGCGAGCGGCAATTGGCGGTGGCGCGCCGGCTGCGCGCGCCGGAGCCGCAGGCGCTTAGCGCATGAAATGATCGATAGCTACGTCGGTCCGAACGCTTTGAACGTGAGGATCGTGCGCGTATCGGCGATGCCGGGAACGGTCTGCACTTTTTCGGCGATGAAATGGCCGATGTCGGTCCCCGGATCGACATAGAACTTCGCCAACAGATCGAAATCGCCAGCGGTGGAATAGATCTCCGAGGCGATCTCGGCGTCGGCAAGCTTATTGGCGACCTCGTAAGACTTGCCGAGCTGACATTTGATCTGCACGAAAAAAGGGACCATGCGCGCCTCCGAGCCGGGGGATACTTATATCATCCTCGGCCGCGAAGCGAGGCGAGCGGCAAAGCCTGATCCCGAAAAGTGGAAGCCGATTTTCGGAAAAGATCATGCTCCTATGAAAACCGCCACATGACGGCGGCGCGGCGGCCGGTGTAGAGTGACGAAAGCTATTGGAAAGACTTGAGAAAATGCACGGCCAGAAAACGCACGGCCAGAAAACGCACGGCTCTGTCGACTTTGCCGACATCGCCACTGCCGTCCTCGCGCGAATCCGCGAGCGCGCGCCGCGCGTGCATTGCATAACCAATACGGTCGCCCAGCAATATACCGCGAATATGCTGCTTGCCGCCGGCGCGGTGCCGTCGATGACGCTGTCGCCGCAGGAGATCGGGGCCTTCGTCGCCGGCGCGGACGCACTCCTGGTCAATCTCGGCACCTTCGATGCCGAGCGCCGTTCGGCAGTGGAGGCGGCGCTGAGCGTTGCCGCCGCGAACGGCAAGCCGTGGCTTCTCGACCCCGTATTCATCGAGCGCTCGCCGGCGCGTGCGGAATTTGCCCGCGGGCTTCTCGGCCGCAGGCCTGCGGTGGTGCGGCTCAATCAGGCGGAGTTCGCCGCGCTATCCATCAACGATCAGGCGGGCGACGCGCCGGCGCGACTGGCAAAATCGCACGGCGCCATCGTCGCGCTCACCGGCCGTGTCGACATTGTCGCCGACGGCGCGCGGCGGGTGACGATTGCCAATGGCGATCCGCTGATGGGGCAGGTGACGGCCATGGGCTGCGCCGGCTCGGCCTTGGTTTGCGCCGCGCTCGCGGTCGAACGCGATCCGTGGCTCGCGACGATCGCTGCGCTCACTGCGTTCGGTATCGCCGGCGAAGTCGCGGCACGCGACGCCGATGGTCCCGGCAGCTTTGCCGTCGGCATTATCGACGCGCTGCATAATCTCGACAACGCGACTTTGCGCGCGCATGTGAAGGTCCACAATGACGGTTGATCTGCGACTAAACGCGATTGTCGATCCCGAGCGCGCCAATGGCCGCGATCTTGCCGAACTGGCGCGGCTCTGCGCGCAAGGCGGCGCGACGCTCGTTCAATTGCGCGACAAGCACGGCGACACCGGCGCCATGGTGGAAAAGGCGCGGGCGATCAAACAGGCGCTGGCGCCGTTCGGCGCGGCTTTCGTGGTCAACGACCGCGTCGATGTTGCGCTCGCTGCCGGTGCCGACGGCGTCCATATCGGCCCGGAGGACATGGCGGTCGCCGACGCGCGGCGGCTTCTTGGGCCTCACGCTATTATCGGCCTCTCCATCAAGTCGGTGGCCGAAGCAGAAGCCGCGCCGATCGAACTGATCGACTACGTCGGCTCGGGCGGCGTCTATACGACGCTGTCGAAAGAGCAGAAGACGCCGCCGATCGGGCCGCAAGGCCTGGCGCGGATCATTGCGGTGCTCAAGCGCCGCAAGGCGAAGATGCCGGTCTGCGGCATCGCCGGCGTCGATGTGAGCAATGCCGCCGAAGTCATCGCCGCCGGTGCCGACGGTATTGCCGTGATCTCGGCGCTGTCGTTGGTGCCAGATCCAGCCGCGGCCGCGCGCACCTTGCGCGGCATCGTCGACGCGACGCTGGCGAAACGAGGCGCGTGATGAGCGCCGCGATTGCTGTGACCATCGCCGGTTCGGATTCGGGCGGCGGCGCCGGCATTCAGGCCGATCTGAAGACGTTTTCCGCCATGGGCGTCTATGGCGCCTCCGTCATCACCGCGCTGACCGCGCAAAACACCAAAGGCGTCACCGCAATCCACGACGTGCCGGCGGATTTCATCGCCGCGCAAATCGACGCGGTGTTTTCCGATCTGCATCCCGGCGCGGTGAAAATCGGCATGCTCGGCAATGCCGCAGCGATCGACGCCGTGGCCGAGGGGCTCGAACGCCATCACGCGCACGACGTCGTGCTCGATCCGGTGATGATCGCGACCTCCGGCGACAAATTATTGCGCGATGACGCCATCGACGCCTTGCGCAGGCTGATGACGCGGGCGCGACTGCTCACGCCCAATCTGCCGGAAGCGGCGGCGTTGCTCGGTGCGCCGGTTGCGCGTGACGAAGGCGAGATGCGCGTGCAGGCGGAGAATCTGCTCGCGCTCGGCGCCGGCGCCGTGCTGATCAAGGGCGGTCACGGCAGCGGGCCGGAAAGCGTCGATCTTTTGCTCGAAGGCAAGACGTATAAGCGGTTTGCCGCGCCGCGCATCGAGACCAGGAATACGCATGGCACCGGCTGCACATTGTCTTCGGCCATCGCCGCCGGGCTCGCCAAGAAGCTTCCGCTTGCCGACGCGATCAGCGACGCCAAGGCCTATGTCAGCGCGGCGATTGCGGCGGCCGACCGGCTCGGCGTCGGCACAGGACATGGTCCTGTGCATCATTTTTCGAAATGGTGGTGAGCAAAAAAGGCTACGCCGCCGCCGGCGCGCCCGGCTGCTGCAGCGGATGGGCGCGGGCGAAGGCGTCGATCTTTGCCAGTTCATTGGTGATCCGCGCAAAGGCCGGAAACGGCGCGGTATCGACATTGAAGAATTTCGCGCCCGCGGCCTGGCTCGCGATGCAGATATCGGCGAGCGTGATCTTGTCGCCGTGGCAATAACGCCCGGTCTCCTGGCTTTGCAGATGCGTTTCGAGCGCAGTCAGCGCCGCGGTGTGCCAATGCCGGCACCATTTGGTTCGCGCCGCCTCGTCGAGCTTGAACTCGTCCTCGAGATATTCGCGAACCCGCGGCACGATCAGCGGATGGGAATCGGCGGCGACGAGCAACGCCAGCCCGCGCACCCTGGCCCGGCCGCGCGCGTCGCTCGGCAGCAGTGGCGGGGTCGGATGCGTCTCGTCGAGATATTCGATGATGGCGAGCGACTCGAACAGAACCGGCCCGTCGCCGTCGATCAAAGCCGGCAGCGCCATCATCGGATTGACCTTGCGATAGGCCGCCTCGCGCTGCGCGCCCTTCATCAGGTTCACGTCGATGATCTCGTCAGGCACGATGTTCTTCAGGTTAAGCGCGATGCGCACGCGATAGGTCGCGAGCGAGCGCCAGAACGAAAAGAGTTTCATGGACATTGCTCCCTTTAATCCGCGCCCGGATCGGCCTTGAGTCCGGCCGCTTCGATGCCGGCAATGGCGCACATTTCATCTTTGTCGGAGGTGTCGCCGGAAATGCCGCAGGCGCCGATGACATTGCCGGCAGAATCCCTGATCAGCACGCCGCCTGGATTGGTGACCATGCGTCCGTCGCTCGCCGCCGCCAGCATGGTGAAGAATTGCGGCGTCTTGGCCGCCCGCGCCGCCAGCGTGCGCGAGCCGAAGCCCATGCCGAGCGCGCCCCAGGCTTTGCCGACAGCGATGTCGTAGCGCAGGATGCCGGACTTATCCTCGCGCTTGAAAGCGACAAGGTGGCCGCCGGCATCGAGCACGGCGACGGTGAGCGGCGCGAGATTGGTTTCGCGGGCTTTTTTCAGCGCGACGTCGACGATGGTGGATGCTTGCGAGAGAGAAATAACCGACATGTTGGCTCCGATGCTCTGGATGAAACTCAATCTTTCTCACGATGGCTTGGTCACGGTTCCTTGGTCACGATTTTTTGCCGCGGCTCGCCCAATAGACCGATTGCCGCGAGCCGTCGCCGCCGCCCAGCCCCTTTTTGTCGGCCTCTTCGAAGGCCGCGAGCGCCGCTTTCGTCGCCGGCATGTCGGCCCCTTTGGCGGCGCCGGTATCGACCATGGTGCGCAGGTCTTTCACGGCGTCGGCGATGTTGAACGTGGTCGGGCCGGGATCGCGGTTTTCCATCATGGCGACGATCATGTCGGCGCGCGTTTTCAAGCCGTTATTGGCGCCGTTGCTTTCGACGAAGAGATCGAGAAGGCGCTTGGGGTCCCAGCCGACATCACGCGCTATGGCGAAGGCCTCGCCATAGGCCTGCCAGGCGACCATCAGCGGCAGATTGATCGCAAGCTTCATGGAAGAGCCGGCGCCGACCGGGCCGCAATGCTCGACCTTGCGGCATAGCTGATTGAGGATCGGCAGTGCGCGAGCCGCGGCATCGGCATCGCCGCCGAGGAGGCCAAGCAGCTTGCCTTGCCGCGCCGGCGTGGTCGAGCCGCCGACCGGACATTCAACAAAGACCGCGCCCCTGGCCTTCGACCTTCGGCGCCAGCGCAGTTTCCACCTTCGGCGGCACCGTGCTCATCTCGATGAACAGCTTGCCGGTCACCCCGGCCGACAACAGGCCCGAAGCTCCGTTATAGACCGCCTCGATCGCTGACCCATCGGTGAGGATGGTGATGATCGCTTCGGACTGCTGCGCCAGTTCCGCGGGTGTCGCGGCCATGGTGGCGCCTGAGACCGCCTTGGCCTTGTCCGGCGTGCGATTCCACACCGTGACCTCGTGGCCGACTTCCATCAGGCGGGCGGCGATGGCCGCGCCCATTTTGCCGATACCGGCGACACCGATGTGCATTCGGCGTTCTCCCAAGAGCTTCACCCAAGAGTTTTACTCAGGTGTTTCTTTGCGGCGCGGACCATAGGCGATCGGCGCGCGGCGCGGAAGCCGCTTGCTCGGTGGGCGGCGCAATGTCATAGCCAAACGTTCTTGGCGGCACGTTCTTGCGCAACCGCTTCTGATTCAAAAGGACAACCAGCATGGCTTCGGCAAAGCAGGGCACCGTCGGCATTATCGGCCTCGGCATCATGGGCGGCGCCTTCGCGCAAAACCTCACGGCGTCCGGCTGGCACGTGATCGGCTACGATGTGGCCGCCGACCGGCGGCGGGCGCTCGCCAAAGCCGGCGTCGAGATCGCCGAAGATGCCGTCGATGTCGCGCGCAAGTCGCGGATCGTGCTGACCAGCCTGCCGAAGCCGCAAGCGCTTGCCGAGACAGCGACCGCGATCGCCAAATCCCGCGACTTGGCCAAATTGCCGCGCCGGGTCATCGTCGAAATGTCGACCTTTACGCTCGAGGATAAGACCCGCGCCGAGGCCGTGCTGCGTAAGGCCGGCCATGTCATGCTCGATTGCCCGGTGAGCGGCACAGGCGCGCAGGCCAAGGTGAAGGATCTCGTGGTCTACGCCTCGGGCGACGCGGCCGAGGTCAAAAAGCTCCGTCCCGTGTTTGCGGACTTTACCCGCGCGGTGCACAGCGTCGGCGAGTTCGGCAACGGCAGCCGCATGAAATATGTCGCGAACCTCCTGGTCGCGATCCATAACGTGGCGAGCGCCGAGGCCATGGTGCTCGGCATGAAAGCGGGCCTGCCGCCGCAACTGATCTTCGATCTGGTGACGGCGGGCGTCGGCAATTCGCGGATCTTCGAATTGCGCGCGCCGATGATGGTGAAGGACAATTACAAGAACGTCACCATGAAAATCTCGGTCTGGCAAAAGGATATGGACGTCATCGGCGGCTACGCCAAGAAGATCCGCGTGCCGACCCCGATGTTCGATGCGTCGAGCGCGATCTATGCCAAGGCGCTCAAGGCCGGCCGCGGCGCCGAAGACACTGCGGCGGTGTGCGCGGTGCTGGAAAAGATGGCCGGCGTGAAGCGGAGCAAGGCGCGCGCCAAAACGCGCTGATCCGCCGTCACGTCATGCCTGCCATTTTTCGCTGCGACCCGTCTTGTGCGGGCCATCCACGTCTTTAATCTTCGCGGCGCGGCCGGCAATAACGGCACGGCGTAAATGCGTGGAGGAAGGCGATGTCAGTGCGTGAAGGCGAAGCCCGTATGGCGTCAGGCGCGGGCGGTCATAAAACCCACCAGCATCGCACCGAAAAGCGCGACGGCATGCGCATCGATTGGGATGTGCCGATCGCGATGGATGACGGCCTCGTGCTGCGGGCCGACGTGTTCCGTCCGGTCGCCGACGGCCAATATCCGGTGATCCTGAGCTACGGGCCCTATGCCAAGGGTCTGGCGTTTCAGGACGGCTATCCGAGCGCCTGGCAGCGCATGGCGGACAAGCATCCCGATGTCACCGCGGGATCGAGCAATCTCTATCAAAGCTGGGAAGTGGTCGATCCGGAAAAATGGGTGCCGCATAACTACGCTTGCGTGCGGGTGGATTCCCGCGGCTGCGGCGTGTCGCCGGGCTTCATCGATCATTTCTCGCCGCGCGAGACCAAGGATTTCTACGACTGCATCGAATGGGCGGGCGCACAGCCGTGGTCGAACGGCAAGGTCGGGCTTAACGGCATTTCCTATTACGGCATCAATCAGTGGCACGTCGCCTCGCTCGAGCCGCCGCATCTTGCCGCGATGTGCATCTGGGAAGGCGCGGCAGACTGGTATCGCGACATGACGCATCACGGCGGCATTCTCTGCACGTTCTGGGAAAACTGGTACGACATGCAGGTCAAGACCGTGCAATTCGGCGCGGGCGAGCGCGGCAAACGAAGCCGTGTGCACGGCGAATTGGTTTGCGGCCCGGAAATTCTGCCGGATGATCGGCTCGCCAAGAACCGCAGCAGTTTCGGCGCCGATATCGTCGCGCACCCGCTCGATGACGATTATCACCGCGCCCGATCGCCGGTTTGGTCGAAAGTGAAAGTGCCGTTTCTGTCCGCGGCCAATTGGGGCGGACAGCCGCTGCATCCGCGCGGCAATTTCGAGGGTTTTGTGCGCGCGGCCTCGAAGAACAAATGGCTCGAAGTGCATGGCATCGAGCACTGGACGCATTTCTACACCGATTACGGCCGCGAATTGCAATTGCGCTTCTTCGATTATTTCCTGCACGGCAAAAAAAATGGCTGGGACAAGCAGGCGCCGGTGCAATTACAGGTCCGCCATATCGACAGCTTTGCCGAGCGCGACGAGCAGGAATGGCCGCCCAAGCGCACCAAATGGACGAAGCTTCATCTCGATCCGGCGAACGGTTCGCTGGGCGCCAAGGCGGCGAAGAAAAAGTCGGCGCTGAAATTCGATGCGATGGGCGACGGCGTCACCTTCATGACGCCGCCTCTTGAGCACGAGACGGAAATCACCGGGCCGTCGGCGCTCAAACTGTTCGTCTCGTCGTCCACCAAGGATGCCGATATCTTTGCCGTGCTGCGGGTGTTCACTCCGGACATGGACGAAGTGGTGTTCCAGGGCGCCATCGACCCGCATGCTCCGATCGGGCAGGGCTGGCTGCGCGCGTCGCATCGCGAGCTCGACAAGAAATTATCGACGCCGTACCGGCCCTATCACACCCACACCAAGAAGCAGCCGTTGAAGCCCGGCCAGGTTGTGCCGCTCGATGTCGAGATCTGGCCGACATCGCTCGTCGTGCCGGCCGGCCACCGCATCGCGCTCACGATCCGCGGCAAGGATTACGTCTATCATGGGCCGAGCGGTGGGCGGCTGTCCAACTTCAAGAACGAGCTAACCGGCTGTGGGCCGTTCCTGCATGACGATGTGCGCGACCGGCCGCCGGAGATTTTCTCAGGCGTCACCGGCCTGCATTTCGGCGGCGCCATGCAGCCTTATCTGTTGTTGCCCATAATTCCGGCAAAACCGAAGGCAGCCAAAGCCGTGAAGGCCGCGCTGAAAAAAGCGGCAAAGAAAGCTGTCAAAAAGCCGGCAAAGAAACCAGCACGGAAAAAATAACGCCGCACAAATGAAAAACTGAAAAAATCATCGTATAAGCATCATCGGCAGCGGACGCGGAAACGGCAGAAATTCCGCGCCGGTCAGGGAGGGTGGTATGTCGCGTAACCGATCGCGTAACGCTACGTCGCGGAAAATCTCACGGCGCGCATTATTGGCCGGCACGGCGGCGGGTGCCGCCGCCGCATTGACCCGCTTTCCGGCGCCCGCCGTCGCGCAGCCGGCGCCAGTCAAGATCGGCCTGCTGACGGTGAAGACCGGGCCGCTTGCGCAAGGCGGCAACCAGATGGAGCAGGGCGTCCTCACCTATCTGAAGGAAACCAATTACACGATCGGCGGACGCAAGGTCGAGTTCGTCTCCGCCGACACCGGCGGCGCGCCGGCCGGCGCCAAGACCAAGGTTCAGGAATTAGTCGAGCGCGACAAGATCGATGTTCTGCTCGGGCCGCTCGCGACTTTCGAACTCTACGCCATCAATGACTACATTCAGCAGCAGAAGATGCCGACCATGAGTCTGGCGGCGGCTGACAATCTCACGCAGCGCCAGCCCAATCCGTATCTGTTGCGCGCTTCGGCAACCTCTTCGCAGGCGCTGCACCCGTTGGGCCACTACACCGCGACCGAGTTGAAGCTCAAGCGCGCGGTCGCCATTGGCGAGGATCTTTCCTTCGACTATGAGGAACTCGGCGGCTTTCAGGCGGCCTTCGAGAAAGACGG
This sequence comes from uncultured Alphaproteobacteria bacterium, assembly GCA_963746715.1. Taxonomy (GTDB): domain Bacteria; phylum Pseudomonadota; class Alphaproteobacteria; order Rhizobiales; family Xanthobacteraceae; genus BOG-931. The sequence continues at coordinate 504,179 of CAVVCW010000032.1, forward strand.
CGGCTGCGTCATCAGCAAGCTCTGGCCACCCCTAGTGACGCCCGATTACACGCCGTATCTGGCGCAGATCGGCGAATGCGATGTCGTTTGCCAAGGCTTTGCCGGCTCGAACCCGCTACGCTTCATGAAAGCCTATGCCGAGTCCGGAATGAAATATCCCGTCGTCACCGGATGGACCGGCGGCGACGACGCGTTGTTGAAGAGCTTCGGTGACGAGGCGAACGGGCTCGTTTCCTGCTCGGCCTATTCGCTCGAGGTCGAGACCGAGAGCAATCATCGCTTCATCGACGGCATGCAGAAGAATTTCGAGGTCGTTCCGGGCTTCTATGCCGCGGGCCTCTACATCAATTGTCAGGTCGTCGACGCGGCACTCAAGACACTGGGCGGCGACCTGACCGACAAGGAAAAGCTCATCGCGACGCTGCGCGCCGTCAACTTGAGCGACACGCCGCGCGGCCCGCTCAAATTCGATCACCTGGGCAACGTGGTCGGCAATTTCTACATCCGCCGCTGCAGTCCGGAGGGCGCCAAATACGGCCTCAAGCTCTGGAACAAGATCATCAAGACCTACGAGAATGTCAGCCAGTTCTGGATCTGGCCGGAGCAGGAATTCCTCGCCCATCCGGTCTATACGCGCGATTATCCGCCGCTAACCAAGTGCTAAAAGCCGCGACACTGCCGGCCTTTACAGGCCGGGGGTGCTTCGCCAATGATAGTGCAATAAGCCGCTGCGCTTGGGGGCGCGGCGGCAAAGGCGGCGCCCGGGTGGCGCCGTAACAACAAGGGGCGCCGCAAACAGGGGCCTCAGGGAGGAACGCGATGTCTCGCAAGCTCTTATCTCGGAGCGTCAGCCGGCGCGCCGTATTGGCCGGCACTGCGGCCGGCGCCGCAGCGGCTGTTGCCCGCTTTCCAACGCCCGCGATCGCCGATACCGAGCCGTTCAGGCTCGGCCTGCTCACGGTTAAGACCGGGCCGCTGGCGCAAGGCGGCATCCAGATGGAGCAGGGCGTCCTGACCTATCTGAAAGAGACCAACTATATGATCGGCGGCCGCAAGGTCGACTTCATCTCCGCCGACACCGGCGGCAATCCGGCCGGTACCAAGACCAAGGCCCAGGAACTGGTCGAGCGCGACAAAGTCGACGTTATCCTCGGCCCGCTCGCCGCCTTCGAGCTGTACGCCATCAGCGACTACATCAAAGAACAGAAAATGCCGACGCTTAGTCTCGCGGCGGCGGACAATCTTACCCAGCGCTTACCCAATCCGTATTTGTTGCGCGCGTCGGCGACCTCGTCGCAGGCGATGCAGCCGATGGGGCATTACGCGGCGACCGAATTGAAGCTCAAGCGCGTCGTCACGGTTACGGAAGACTTTGCCTTCGGCTACGAGCAAATAGGCGGTTTTCAGGCTGCGTTCGCCAAAGACGGCGGCTGCATCGTCAACAAGCTGTGGCCGCCATTGTCGACGCCCGACTACACGCCCTATGTCGCGCAAATCAGCGATTGTGACGGCGTCTGCCAGGGCTTCGCCGGATCAAATCCGCTGCGCTTCATGAAGGCCTATGCGAGCGCCGGATTGAAGTATCAGGTGGTGACGGGGGAGACCGGCGGCGACGACGCCTTGCTCAAGAGCTACGGCGAAGAGGCGATCGGCCTTGTCGGTTGTTGCCCCTATACGCTCGACCTTGAGACCGACGCCAACCACCGGTTCATCGACGGCATGATCAAGAACTACAACTCCATTCCGGGCCAATACGCCGCCCTGCTCTATGTCAACTGCCAGGTCGTCGACGCCGCCCTGAAAGCGACCGGGGGTGACGCCAGCAACAAAGAAAAGTTCATGGCGGCGCTGAAGGCGGTCAGCCTGACCGAGACGCCGCGCGGGCCGCTCAAGTTCGATCACCTCAATAACGTGATCGGCACATTCTACATCCGGCGCATCGGGACGGAGGGCGCCAAATACGGCCTGAAGGTTTGGAATAAGACCATCAAGACCTACGAGAATGTCAGCCAGTTCTGGACCTGGCCGGAGGCCGAATTCCTCGCCCATCCGGTCTATTCGCGCGACTATCCGCCGCTGACCAAGTGTTGAGAAGGCAACAATAGCAAACACAGCTGGCAGCCGGGACAGCGAAAGGCAGGTCGCATGACATTCTGGCTGCTGCTTACCGTCAACAGCGTGACGTTCGGCGGCCTGTTGTTTTTGTTGTCGGCGGGATTTTCCCTGATCTTCGGGCTGATGCGGATTCCCAATCTGACGCACGGCTCGATGTTCATGGTCGGCGCCTATCTCGGCACCACCTTCCTGTCCGGCGTGCTGGGCTTCACGCTGAACTTCTGGCTGGCAGCGATCCTCGCGGCGGTCGGGGTCGCGATCCTCGGCGGGCTGATGGAACGGCTGTTGCTGCGCCGGCTCGCCGGCCAGCCTTTGGCGCAGGTGCTGGTTACGCTCGGCGTCTCCTTCATGGTCGCCGACCTTTGCCTGATGGGCTGGGGCGGCGATCCGATCTCGGTGACGACGCCGCTTGGTTTCGCGGGCTTCGTGCGCTGGCACGGGGCGGCGTTTCCGCTCTACCGCATGGCGGTGATCGTCATTGCCGTGGTGTTCGCCGCGGCGCTGTGGGTGATGCTCGACCGCACCAGGCTTGGCGCGATGATCCGCGCCGGCGTCGACGATCCGCAGATGGCGCGCGTGGTCGGCATCCGCGTGTCGCAGCTCTTCACCATTGTCTTTGCGCTCGGCGCCGGACTGGCCGGTTTCGCCGGCATGATCGGCGGGCCGATCCTCTCGGTCTATCCGGGTCTCGATCAGGACATGCTGCCGCTCGCGCTCGTTGTCGTCATTCTCGGCGGCACCGGCAGCCTGCTCGGTTCTTTCGTCGGCAGCATCATCATCGGCTTCATCTATAATTTCGGCCAGGCGCTCTTGCCCGAGCTTGCTTATTTCATTCTGTTCCTGCCGATGGTGCTGGTGCTGCTGCTGCGCCCGCAGGGCCTGTTCGGAGGGCAAGTGCTGTGAGCGGTCCTGCCGCCAACCCGCTGACCGGCCGGCGCATCGCGATCGTCATCGCCGTGCTGGCGCTGATCGCCGTGCCTTATGCGATCACCGAAACCTACTATGTCAATATCGCCAGCCAGATCCTGCTCTATGCGATCTTCGCGCTGGGGCTCAATGTTCTGGTCGGCTATGCCGGGCTGGTGTCGCTCGGCCATGCCGGCCTGTTCGGCATCGCCGCCTATATCGTCGCCTATCTGCTTGCCGCCGGTTATAGCCACGCCTTCGCGATCCTCTCCGGGCTTGCGATCGGGCTGGTCGCGACCGCGGGCTTTGCGGCGCTGGCGCTGCGCGCCACCGGCATCAGCTTCATCATGATCACGCTCGCGCTCGGCGAGATCATTTGGGGCGTTGCTTATCGCTGGATCAGCCTCACCAATGGCGATAACGGCATCAGCGTCGCCTCGCGGCCGGCGCCGTTCGGCTTCGCTTTGTCTTCGGCGAAAGGCTTTTACGATGCGACGCTGATCGTCTTTCTGCTGGCGGTCGTCGCGGTCATGGTCTTCGTGCGCTCGCCGCTCGGCGCTGCGCTTTGCGGCACCCGCGATCAGGCGCGCCGCATGACCGCGCTCGGTTTCCACGTCTGGATGATCCGGTTCTGGGCCTTCATGCTCTCAGGCCTTCTGACCTCGGCCGCTGGCATTCTATTCGTCTATTACAACCAGTTCATCAGCCCGCAGGCTTTGGCGCTGACCGCGTCGGCCGAGGGCCTGTTGATGGTGATCTCCGGCGGCGCCGGCACGCTGCTTGGCCCCATCGTCGGCGCGGCTTTGGTCGTGATCGTCAAGAACGTAGTTAGCGCCTATGTCACGCGCTGGAATTTCATGCTCGGCGCCATCTTCGTCGCCATCGTCGTGTTCATGCCGGAGGGGCTGGTGCCGGGCGCGGTGCGCTTGGCCCGGTCGGCGCTCAAGTCGAGCGCGCGGCAGAAGACGGCGGCTTCGCTTGCGGTGACCAAGCAATGAGCGCGCTCGTCGTCGACAAGCTCTGCAAGTCGTTCGGCGGGTTGCGCGTCACGACTAATGTCTGCCTCAATGTCGCGCCGGGCGAGCGGCGGCTCATCATCGGGCCGAACGGCGCCGGCAAGACCACCTTGTTCAATCTCATCACCGGCGAACTGACGCCCGATGACGGCTCGATATCGCTTTTCGGGCGCGACATCACCAGGATGCCGACCCGCAAGCGCGCCCATCTCGGCATGGCGCGCACCTATCAGATCATCACGCTGTTCACGCGCGACACCATCCAGCACAATGTCACGCTGGCGTTGCTCGGGCTGTCGCCGCTGCGCTGGAATCCGCTGCGCCCGCTTAAGCGCCAGCCACATTTGGCCAAGCTTGCCTGCGACGCGCTGAGCCGCGTCGGTCTCGACCAGATCGAGCATCGGCCGTTGGCGCAGACATCCTACGGCGAGCGGCGTCGGGTCGAGATCGCCATGGCGCTCGCACAGAATCCCAAAGTGCTGCTGCTCGACGAGCCGTTCGCGGGCCTCTCCATCGACGAGCGGCAGGAAGTGCGAAAGCTCCTCCACGCTATTCCGCGCGACGTGACCATCGTCATGATCGAGCACGATATGGACGTGGCGCTGGATTTTGCCGACCGCATCACGCTTCTGCATTTCGGCGAAGTGATCGTCGAAGGCACCCGCGCCGAGGTCGTGAGCAATCCGCGCACGCGGGAGGTCTATCTTGGCGAATAGCGCGCTCCGACTCTCCAATATCGACGCCTTCTACGGCGACAGCCATGTGCTGCAGCGCGTGTCGTTCGAGCTCGGCGAAGGGCGCCTGCTCGGGCTCCTTGGCCGCAACGGCGCCGGCAAATCCACCTGCATGAACGTCAGCATCGGGCTTCTGCCGCCGCGCGGCGGCAGCGTCGAGGTTTTCGGCGCGCAGGTGACGCGGCAGGGGCCGGAGAACATTTCCGCGCAAGGTGTGGCGCTGGTGCCGCAGGGCCGCCGCATTTTCAAGAGCCTGACCGTGCGCGAGAACCTGATGGTCGCCGCGCAGAAAGGCTATGCCGCGCGCCACGAAGCTTGGACCATGAACACCGTCTTCGCCATGTTTCCGCGGCTTGCCGAGCGGCGCGCGCAGCTCGCCGGTTATCTGTCCGGCGGCGAGCAGCAGATGCTCGCTATCGGCCGCGCTTTGATGGCCAATCCGCGCGTGCTGTTGATGGACGAGCCGTCGGAGGGGCTGGCGCCGCAAATCGTCGCCGAAGTCATGGCGACGATCCGCAAGCTCAAAGAGAGCGGTCTCTCCATCGTGCTGGTCGAGCAGAGCCCGAAACTCGTTTTCGACATTGCCGACGACATCGTCATCCTCAATTCCGGCCGCGTTGCCGTGCTATCGACTGCGGCGGCGTTGAAAGCCGACGACCTCGACCTGCGCCAGCATCTCGGCGTATTCTGACCGGCAAGCCGATGGCCATTGTCACGACGCCATGTCACGATATTGTCGTGGCCCGACGCCGCGGTTCTTTTGTTGAGGCGGAATAACGGACGCGCGGGATCGTTATTGCAAATTGGCAAAGCCGCGGTCACGATAGCGGTTGGTTTGCAAAGGGGCGCTACTTGATTACCGTTCCAGAACTGGCGGCTGAAGGTCTCGGCTCGTACCTCCACGAGCATATGAGCCGCAGGTTCGCGACGACACATGCCGATCTGACCGAGCTCGTGCCGTCGGTTGCGCGGCTCGCCATCGAGTGCATCGGCAACAGCGACGCGCTCTATCACAATGTCGAACATACGATGCTGGTGACGCTGGTCGGCTACGACATCATGAAGGGCCGGGCCCTGCTACAGCCGACTTTTCCCAGCGATTTCGCCCACATGCTGGTCGCCTGCCTGCTGCACGATATCGGTTATGTGCGCGGCATTCTGCAGCAAGACGGCCCCGACGGCTACATCACCGACACCAAGGGCAACAAGATCAAGCTGCCGCGCGGCGCTTCCGACGCCGCCCTTCTGCCCTATCACGTCGACCGCTCGAAACTGTTCGTGATGGACCGGCTGTCGAAGATGGAATTGCTCGATGCCGGACGCATCGCGCATGCCATCGAATATACGCGCTTTCCGTCGCCGCCCGGCGACGGCGCCGGCGACAGCGAAGAAGGCATGCTCGTGCGGGCCGCCGACCTGATCGGCCAGCTTGGCGATCCGCATTATCTGCGCAAGGCCAATGCGCTTTATTACGAATTCGAAGAAGTCGGCATGAACAAACAACTCGGCTACACCTCGCCGGCCGATCTGACCGACCTTTATCCGCAATTTTATTGGAACAGCGTCTCGCCGCATATCCAGTCGGCCATCCGCTATCTCAATGTCACCTCGAGCGGGCGGCAATGGATCGCCAATCTCTACAGCAATGTCTTCCGCGCCGAGCGCGATCTGAGCCTGTCCGGGCCGCAGCGCTGATCTTTCCTGAAAGATCGCGCATGCCGCCGTGACGGCGCCTCAAAAACCATGTCAAAACCTGCTTGTGCCGGGCAGGGCCTTCACGCACATTGCCGCCCCGCTATCCTTGAGAAGATGTCCTCGCAAAAAACGAGACAGAGAAACGAGACATGGCCCAACAGTGGAATAAATATGCCCCGACTGCGGCGCGGCGCCACGGCCGGCCCGGCCGCGAAACCCGGCCGAAAAGCGTCACGATCGATATCCATTCCCATGTCGGCGTGCCGGCGGCGGCGAAATTCGTCGAGCCGCATCTCGATTGGGCGACGATCCCGCTTGCCCATTTCGCCAATGCCGAGACCAAGGCGCTGGGTCAGAAGCAGGAAGCCGATATTCGCGAGCGCGCCGGACATGAGCATCGCCTTGCCGATCTCGATGCCATGGGCATCGACATGCAGTTGATCGCGCCGCCGCCGCCGCAATGCTATTACACCGTGCCGCTCGATATCGCCGTCAAGGCGACGCAGATGGTCAATGACGGCATCGCCGAGTTTTGCGCCAAGGCGCCCGACCGCTTCAAAGGCTTCGGCGCGGTGCCGATGACCGATGCCGCCGAGGCGGTGAAGGAACTCGAGCGCTGCGTCAAAAAGCTCGGCTTCACCGGCGTCGAGATTTTGACCACGATCGCGGGCAAGGAATTGTCGGATCCGGCCTTCGCGCCGTTCTGGAAAAAGGCCGAAGAGCTCGGCGTATTGGTGATGCTGCATCCCAACGGGTTCACCGAGGCGTCGCGGCTGTCGCGGTTCTATTTCAACAATGTCCTCGGCAATCCGCTCGAGACCACGATCGCGCTGCATTATCTGATCTTCGACGGCGTGCTGGAACGCCATCCCAAGCTGAAAATCCTCGCCGTCCATGGCGGCGGCTATCTCGGCGCCTATTCCGGCCGCATCGATCACGCTTGGGGCGCGCGCTCGGACAGTCATGGCGCGTTGCCGAACCCGCCGACGAGCTATCTCAAGCGCATCTATGTCGATACCGTCGTATTCACGCCGAACCAACTGGCCGAGCTGGTACGAGTGTTCGGCGCCGATCATGTCGTGCTCGGCACCGACTATCCCTACGACATGGCCGAATACGATCCGCTCGGCCATATCGCTGCGGTCGAAGGTTTCGATGCAACGACGATTGCGGCGCTGGCCGGCGGCAATACCAAAAAGTTGTTAGGACTGTGATTTAGAGCATGATCCGGAAAAGTGGAAACCGGTTTTCCGAAAAGATCATGCTCTATCAAGATGCTAGAGCGACAACTGATTCAATCCAAAACAATTTCGTTCTAGGTGGCCAATGACTCTGGAGCCGCTGCTGCAGGCCAGTCCTGCGATCCAGATCCATGCGTTCGCTGCCATGACCGCCTTCGCGCTCGGCGTCGTACAGCTCTCAGCGCCCAAGGGCACGCTGCCGCATCGCACGCTCGGCTGGATCTGGATCGCGCTGATGCTGGTCGTCAGCATCAGCGCGTTCTTCATCCATCAATTGCGGATGTGGGGCGAATGGTCGCCGATCCATCTTTTGGCGATCTACACACTGCTCATGCTGCCGGTCGCGGTGCTCGCCGCGCACCGGCATCAGGTGCCGCGGCATCGCCGGGCCATGATCGGCCTGTTCGTCGGCGCGCTGGTGATCGCCGGGTTTTTCACCTTGTGGCCCGGCCGCATCATGTACGCCGTGGTGTTCGGCTCAGGTTAAGTCGGCTATTCCTTCGCCGGAACCGTTCTGAGCCAGGCAATCAGATCGTTGATGTCCGCATCGGCCATGTGGGCGTAATAGCCGAAGCCCATCGGCGGCTTGAGATGGTTGCCGTCTTTGTCGATGCCCTGAGTTATGGCGTGCTTGATGTCGGCATCGGTCCAATCGCCGATGCCTTTCACCTTGCTCGGTGTGATATTGCGCGAAACCGACACGCCCCAAGGACCTTTGAATTCCATTCCGCCTTTGCCCGTGTCGTTGGCGAAGTCATGGTGCCCCTTGGTCATCGGCGTATGGCACTCCATGCAATGGCCGATCGTGGCAAGGTAGAAGCCTTTTTTGAGCGGGTCCCTCATCATGGCTTCGGTATAGGGTTTCTCGGAGCCGGGGAAAATTTGCGCCGGCGCAGCCATGCGATAGACCGGATCCGGGACCTTGTTGCTGACCGGCTTGATCGTTCGCAGGTAGGCGACGATCGCGTCCATGTCGCGGTCGGTGATGATGCCATAGAAGCCAACCGGCATGACCGAGGCAATGGGGATGCCGTTCGGGCGCACGCCGGTACGCAGCAGCTTTTTGATGTCGGCATCGCTCCACGTGCCGATGCCGGTCTCTTTATCTTGCGTGATGTTTGACGGGGTTACCGTAAAGGGCGGCAGGTCAAACGGCGGTCCGCCGGTAAACTCTTTGCCGGCGACCGCGCTGGGCGGCCCCTTCGGCGAGTGGCAATTGCCACAGGTCATGATGGTGTTGACCAGATAGTCCCCGCGTTTCACCAGATCAGATTGCGCGTTGGCAGTGTTCATCAGTGCCGCGCCGAGTGCCAGCGCGATCAGTCCCACACGGATCATTCAATCCCCCAATCCCGAATCTGTCGATTCACCGGGCGCGACCATACAGGCGTGCCGCCGGCATTAAAATGACAAAGGAAGGGAGACTACCGCCGCGGCATTTTGGCCCTGCCGGGCTTGAGCCGGTGCACCGTCGCGGGAACGCCGGCGCTGCGCCGTAGCGCCTCTTTCAGGCTCGCCGGCCGGCCGTGCTTTTTCAGCAGATCGCGGAAGGCCTCATCGGCGAGCTCCTGGAAGTCCTTCATCTGGTCATGCGCCAGCAAGTCGAGTTGCTGCCAGGTTTCGTCGTCGAATTGCACGCGCTTGCCCGGCATCAACCCGCCCGTTTATGCCGGGTGGTGGATCGCGTTACCTTTTTCGCTGCGCGTGATGTGGAGTGAGCGGCGGCGCGCCGCGCGCCGCCGTTTTTACCCGTGCTACCGTTCTTGCCGGCGCCTTTGCCGCCGTCCGCCTTTACGCTCTGGCGCAGCGCATCCATAAGGTTGATGACATTCGACGGCGCGCTCTCTTTCGCCCGCTCGATCTTTTCGCCCTTCTGCTTCTTGCGCAAAAGCTCCTTCAGCGCGTCCTCGTAGTGATCCTTGAACGCGGCCGGCTTGAAATGGCCGGCTTTGGTGCCGACGATATGGACGGCGAGGTCGAGCATGTCCTTCGGGATTTTTTCGTCTTCGATCGTGTCGAAATATTCGTCCTCGGCGCGCACTTCGTAAGGGTAACGCAAAGTCATGCCCATCATGCCTTTGCCGCGCGCTTCGAGCGTGATGATGTGCTCGCGCGAGGTGAACACGATCTTGGCCAGGGCCACCATGCCTTCCTTGCGAATCGCCTCGCGGATCACGGCGAAGGCCTGCTGGCCGACATCGCCGTCCGGCACGATGTAATAGGGGTCGCGCAGATAGATCTCGTCGATCTCGCTCTTCGGCACGAATTCGTCGATGTCGATGATGCGCTTGCTCTCGATGGCGACCGCGTCCAGTTCCTCGGGCTCGAGCTCGATATATTCGCCCTTGTCGACCTCGTAGCCTTTGACGATGTCGCTGTTGCCGACCTCGTCGCCGGTCTCGGCGTCCACTTTCTTGTAGCGGATGCGGTTGCCGGTTTCCCGGTTGAGCTGGTGGAAGCTGATCTTCTCGCGTTCGGATGTCGCCGGGTACAGCGCGATCGGGCACGAGACCAAAGAGAGTTTCAGATAGCCTTTCCAATACGGACGCGGGGCCACGGAACTACTCCATATACTGGGGAACTGTGTGAGGGCCTCTGCCATCAACCCTAGCAGGGAACCGGCGTTCCACAAGCTGTCCTGTTTCTCCTTTGTTCTTTCCGGCGTCGCGCTTACACTTTCACGGTTAAGCGATTCGCGCCTGGAAACTCGTCTCAGGCGAAACTCATCGTGGGTGGACACATGCCGGCAACCGCAGCGCTAAAAACAGCACCGCAATTCGAGGGTGAACCGCAGCCCAAGGAAACGCCGCAGCTCAGAGCGGCGCCGCGTCCGGCGCGGCTGTTTCACGCCAGGATGCTGGTGACGCGGGCGGAGGAATGGTGTGTCGAGGCGGGGACGCCCGAGGAAGCGCGGGCGCTGCTCGCCTCAGGGGCTGGACACCGCTCTACGCCCGGAGAGAGCGTCCATATTGAGCTCGAGAGCCTGCTCGAGGACTAGATGTTCCCGGCCGCGGACGAATTGCAGCGACGCATGCATTCGACATGATCTGCCTCCCGTCTTCGTTGATCGCGGACGCGTGCGGCGTCGGTGATCTTGCGGGCATGACGAGACGGACATGACGAGATGGACGCGCGAGATGTGACATGGTGCGCCGCGGATGTGATCAACGACGCGTCCCTACTTGCATGTTCCTGCCGGCGCCATATCCGGCAAGCGACTGAACGATCAAACTCGCCGCCAAGGCGATCAGCGGCACGGTCCAGCCGTGCGACATGTCGTGGAGAAGCCCGAAAGCGATCGGGCCGAGCGCCGCGATGAAATAGCCGATCGATTGCGCCATCAATGACAGGGCCGCGGCCTGGCGATGGTCGCTGGTGCGAAGCGCGAAGAAAGTCAGTGCGAGGATCATGGTCGGGCCGTTTCCGAGCCCCATGAGAACGACCCAGAACGACGCCGCGCTTGGCGCCGCAATCAGCCCGACAATCGCAACAACGAGGAGCAGCGGAGCGACGACGGCGAGGAGGCGCTGATCGGGTGCGCGCCTGATCAGGGACGGCATGGCGAGCGTCGCTGCGAGCGCGACGATCTGAAACCAAGTGACGATCCATCCGGCGGCGCCCGGCGTGTAGCCGACATCCTGCAGCACGGATGGAAACCAGCTGACAGCGACATAGTATGAGAAGCTCTGCAGGCCCATGAAAATGGTGACTTGCCAGGCGATGAGCGAACGCCAGATCGGAACCGCAGGCGTGTAGATTTTATTCGCGTCTTCGCTGGCGACGCCCGCACGCAGACACAGAGCAAGCGGGATGATGGCCAGCGCCGCGGGCAACGCCCAGAATGCAAGCGCGCTCTGCCAGCCGCCGGGAAGAATGCGCGCGAGCGGAACGGAGACGCCTGACGCGATGGCGGCAGTCAGCCCGAGCACGATGGCATAGACTGTGGTGACGCTGCCGACACGCTGGGGGAAGTCGCGCTTGATCACGCTTGGCAACAGCACATTGCCGACCGCGATGCCGGCGCCGAGCAGAAGTGTCCCGCCAAACAGGCTGATCGTGCCGCCCAGCGAGCGGACCAGGATGCCGGCAAACAGCGCCAGCATGGCGATCATCAGCGCCCGTTCGATCCCGATCCGGTTTGCCGCATGGGCCAAAGGCGAGAACGCCGCGAAAGCAAAGAGCGGCAGGCTGTTGAGCAGTCCGGCGGCAGTCGCCGACAGACCGAGATCCTGGCGGATCATGTCGATCAGCGGTCCGACGCCGGTCAGCGCCGGTCTCAAATTGGCGGCGATCATCACGAGCGCCGTGAGTAGAGCCGCGGCGCCCTGTCCTTTGCGCATTCGAGGCGGCGGAGATGAATCAGTGTAAGGCATGACTGCCCGGGTTCGGCGTGGTGTGCGGTGCCAGATGCCGCAGCTTTTCGGGATTGCGCGTCACATAGATCGCGACGATCTTGCCGTCTTCGATCTGCAGCGCCGTGGTTTGCATTATGTCGCCCTGCTCGACGGTGACAAAACCGGGCAAACCGTTGATGAAGCCGTAACGTACGATGCGTGACATGTCCTTGGCAAAGATCTGCGCCAATACGGCATGCGCCTGCACGACGTTGTCGCGCCCGGCGATCGGTTGCAGCGCCGCGCGCGCCTTGCCGCCGCCATCGGCATAGGCCGTCACGTCGGCGGCGAGCAGCGACTGCAATTGTTGCATGTCGCCGTCCCGCGACGCTGCGAAGAACGCGGCGGCGATCTGCAGCCCGCGCTCCTTGGGCAATTGAAAGCGCGTGCGCGTGGCGCGGACATGGTCGCGCGCTCGGCTCGCGAGCTGACGACATGCCGCAGGCTCCCGGCCGATCGTACCGGAGATCTCTTCGAAGCCGACGCCGAACACGTCGTGAAGCAGAAAGGCGGCGCGCTCGAGCGGCGACAGTCGTTCGAGCGCCAGCATCAGCGGCAGGGTGACGTCGTCGATCTCGTCTTCCGCCGGCTCGACGACCGGCTCCGGCAGCCACGGCCCGATATAGGTCTCGCGCCGATGCCGTGCGGATTTCAGGTGATCGAGGCAGAGGCGGGTCACGATGCGGCGCAGGAAGGCTTCCGGTTCGCGTACCGCATCGCGGTCGGTGTCGAGCCAGCGCAGAAACGCCTCCTGCACCATATCCTCCGCGTCCGCGACCGATCCCAGCATCCGATAGGCGATGCGGATCAATGTTGGCCGCAGCGGATCGAAGGTGCCGGCGGCGTCCTGATTGGAGCTTGGCGTCATCACGCAGCCTGCCGACGCGTGACCGGATGGACGCCGCGGAAACCGACCTGGAGTCGGTTCCAGCCGTTGATCGTAATGATCACCAAGGTGAGATTCACTTGCTCCTCCGCGGTGAATTCCGCCTGCAGCGCGCGGTAAGCGTGATCCGGCGCGCGGGTCTCCGCTACCCGCGTCAGGGCCTCGGTCCATTCCAGGGCAGCGCGTTCGCGCGCGCTGTAGAGCGGCGATTCACGCCAGGCATCGAGCAAATAGAGGCGCTCTTCCGTCTCGCCATGCTCGCGCGCGCTTGCGGTGTGCATGTGCAGGCAGGACGCGCAGCCGTTGATTTGCGAGGCGCGGATTTTCACCAATTCCATCAGGCCGTCTTCCAGGCCGCATTGCAGGACACCTTTGCCGTAGTCGAGCCAGGCTTGCATGGCGGTGGGCGCGGCGGCGAAAGGGTTCAGTCTCGGTTCCATCGTCATCTCCTTTGTGAGGACTTGTTCGCATGGACAAGACGAGATGGACCCGGCCGGATGTGACATGCCGGCGCGATTTTTTTGCCGATCGCGGGCGCTTCGTGAGATCCGGCGGGAGAAGCCGCAATTCCCTCTAGACCAAAGGCGAAGCCGCAATGGCTTACTCTAGCTATGGGTCATTATAGTCGGCCTGCGTCGTTATAGCGGGATGACCGGGCGGTTCCACCGTCGCAAATTGGACATTTGCCGGTGGGACTTTTGCCTGGGTGACTTTTGCCCAGGTGACTTTTGCCCAGGTGACTTTCGCCAATGTGACTTTCGCCAATGTGACTTTGTGGCAAGGTGACCGTCGAGGCGTGAATGCGGCCGGGGACGGCCGCAGTTAAGCGGTGGCGAAGAGCCGCCAAATTGGCCGCGAATGGCCGTAAAGGCTATGAGTGGCCGATTGAAACGGCATTTTCCGGTGCGTTCATGACGGCGTTTGATGCCCCGATCGCATCCGCGGGGGCTGTGCAATTTCTGGGCAAGGAGACGGCCTATTGGCGTCTGCGCATCAAGGGCGCGTCGCTCTTGATGTTCACGCTCGGTCTCTATCGCTTCTGGTTCGCCACCGATGTGCGCCGCTTCTTGTGGTCGAATACCGAGATCGAAGGCGACACGCTCGAATATACCGGTCTTGCCACCGAGCTTCTGGTCGGCTTTCTGTTCGCCATCGCCATTCTCGTGCCGCTCTATACTGTCTTCGCCATTGGCGCGTTGGAATTCAGCCCGCGCGCGCCGGTATCGGTCGCGGCCGGCATCGTCTTGATTACGCTCTTGGCCGAATTTGCGCTTTATCGCGCGCGGCGCTACCGGCTCACGCGCACGGTGTTTCGCGGCGTGCAGTTCGAACAACACGGCGCGGCGTGGCGCTATGCACTCTATGCGGTCTTGTGGTGGTGCGCCGCGATTGTCACGCTCGGGCTCGTTTATCCTTGGGCGCAGGCAAGTCTGCAGCGCTTCAAGATGAGCCATACTTGTTACGGCGATCTCGAAGGCTCGTTCGCCGGCAAAGGCGGAACGCTGTTCCTGTACGGCTTGCCGATCTGGCTTGCGGTGATCGGGCCGATCTTGTTCGCCTTTTTCTTGCTGGGCACGCTGATCGATTGGAACACGCTCGACGTTGCGATGGCGCAAGGCGACCAGGCGACGCTCGCCTTCATTGAAGCAAGCCCCGGCTTTCGCGCCGCTGTCGGATCAGCTTTCCTCTGCATCGCCATTGCGGCGGTTGCCGCAGTCCTGCTTTATCCGCTGTTCCAGGCGGTGAGCCTGCGCTGGTGGATTTCCGGATTGCGCTTCGGCGACCTTGCCGTGACGTCGCGGCTCAAGACCGGCCAAGTCTATCGCGTCTATCTGCGGTTCGTTCTTTATATCCTGCTGCTGATGCTGCTCACGGCTGTGGCGGGCGGTATCTGCCTGTTTGCCGTATCGGAGCTCGTCGGCCCGCGCCACGATTTACGGCTTGCCGAATTGCTGGCGACGATCATCACGGTCGGGCTCTATGTCGTGATTGCGCTTGGCGCGTCGACCGTGCATCAGGTCGTGGTGACATTCGCGCTGTGGCGGCTCGGCCTGCAGACCGCCGAACTCAGCGGCGCCGATGCGCTCAATTCGGTGCGCGCGGCCGGGCTGCCGAGTTCGGCGCTCGGTGAGGGCCTTGTCGATGCGCTCGGCGTCGGAGGCATTTGATGTGGAATCTGGCGCCATGACCATCACGCTCGATACGTCGCCGCCGCTGACGCCGGACTGCGCGCCCACGACGCCTTGCGGACCGGCGATCTATTTCGACGGCACCTGCAGCGCCCGCCACGACGTGAAGGTCGAAGCGGTCGCCGACGGCCTGCGCATCGTCGCCAAAAGGCCCGCCGGACAATTGCTCGACGAATGGGCCTATGCCGAGCTGCGGCGGATGTCGGCGCCCGACGGCGTGCTGCGGCTGAGCCGCTGCGGCGAGACGCTCTTGGCGCGGCTCGAAATCCGCGATCCCGATCTGATCTGCGCCGTCGAGGATCGCGCCGTCACGCTCGATCGCGGCGGCGTGGGCGAGCGCCGGCTCCGCCGCAAGATCGTGGCCTTGAGCTTTGCCGCAAGCGTGTCGCTCTTCATCACGGCGATCTATGGCGTGCCCGAGCTCGCCACGCGGCTATTGCCCTTCGTGCCGGTCTCGGTCGAGCGCAAGCTCGGCGAGGCGGTCGACAAAAACGTGCACTCCGCGCTCGATACCCAGCATCTCGGCGCAGCCTTCACCTGCGGCTATAGCGCCGGCGAACTCGAGGGCCGTGCCGCGCTCGACCGGATGGTCGGCAAGCTCGAAGCCGCCGCCGCATTGCCGCTGCAGCTTCGCGTCGATGTCGTCCGCCGTCCCGAGCCCAATGCCGTGGCGCTGCCGGGCGGCCGCATCTACGTCAATCAGGGGCTTATCGATCAGGCACAAACGCCCGACGAACTGGCCGGCGTGATCGCCCACGAAATGGGCCACGTCGCCGCTCGCGACGGCACCCGCGTGGTGCTGCAGACCGCGGGCCTGTCGTTTCTGTTCGGCATGATGCTCGGCGATTTCGTCGGCGGCGGCGCGGTGGTCATCGCCGCGCGGACGGTGCTGAAATCGTCCTATTCACGCCGCGTCGAGGGGGCGGCTGACGGCTATAGCGGGGCTTTGATGCAAAAGGCCGGCGGCGATCCGCATGCGCTCGGCGCCATTCTCGCGCGCATCGTCGTCGACAAGGACCACGGCGTTGCCCTCCTGCGCGACCATCCCGAGACCAGGGACCGCATTGCCGCCATCAATGCGGTCGCCGGCACCGGCCCGACGGCGCCATTGCTGGACGTTGCAGAATGGAGCGCGCTCAAGCAAATATGCGCGCCGCTGCCGCCGAACGACGCGGGCGGCGGCAGAACCAAATAGTGCCCAAAATGGCTGCCAGATAGAGCCAACAGCCGGATTCGAGATCTTCAGCACAATGCGCCGACGTTCATTCACCGAGGAACAAACCTCGCGACTTGCGATTTGGGCGCGGCGCATCGCGCTGTTCTCGCTGGCGGCGACCTTCATCGCCATCGTCATCGTGCGTTCGGGCGCGCTCGACATCGTGCCGGCCTTGTCGACGTTGGCCGGCGCGCTGGTCCTGGCCTGCGTCGCCATCCTGCTGGCGCTGGGGGCCGGTATTTCGATCTGGCGCGAAGGCGTTTCCGGCAGCCGCGAAGCGGTGACGGCCTTGTTCATTGGCTTCGCGCTGATCGCTTATCCGCTCTATCTCGGCGTCAAGGCGCGGCACCTGCCGGCGATTTACGATATTACCACCGACCCGATCGACCCGCCGCAATTCGACGCCATCGCCCGCTTGCGGCCGCGCGACGCCAATCCCGTCACTTATGCGGGTCTCTATGCTGCCGAGCAGCAGCACAACGCCTATTCCGATATCGAGCCCGACGACACCAATTCGACCCCGCAGGAAGCTTACGACGCGGCGATGAAAGTTATTATCAAGCGCAAATGGCGCGTGGTCGATGCGCGCTCGCCGCTGGCGCCGCCGGCTGGACCGACACCCCGCAACATCGCGGCGCCGGCTTCGACCGCACGCGACGGCATTATCGAGGCGGTTGCACGCACGCCGATCCTCGGCTTCCGTGACGATGTTGTGGTGCGCGTCCGTCCGACCGTCGACGGCGCGCGCATCGACGTGCGCTCGGCCTCGCGCTACGGCCGCAACGATCTCGGCACCAATGCGGCGCGGGTGCGCAATCTGATCGACGACATCGATACCGTCCTGGCGACGCCGCAACCGCAGAAGAAGCAGGCGCCGTCGCCGCCGCCTCAGGCCAAGGGCGCGTCGGCCAAGCGATAAGTCCCGGTGATCGACGGCGGCCCTTCGGTCGCGATCTCGCCGCGCGCCACCATGTCCTCGAGATGCGCCAGCACCGACAACGCGGCGGCCCCGGTGAGGCGCGGATCGAGCCCGATATAGACCGCCCGCACGATGGTCGGAATATCGGCGGCGCCTTTGCGCAAACGATGCAGGATCGAGGCTTCGCGCGCCTGGCGGTGCCGGATCAGGTGCTGCACGAAGCGCGGCGCTTCCTTGATCGGCATGCCGTGGCCGGACAAATAAAGCGGCTCGCTGCGTCGTGCGAGCTTGTGGAGCGAGGCCATGTAATCGCTCATCGCGCCGTCTGGCGGCGCCACGATCGTGGTCGACCAGCCCATCACATGATCGCCGGCAAAAATCAGGTCGGACTCTTTCAACGCAAACGACATGTGATTGGCGGTGTGGCCCGGCGTCGTGATCGCTTCCATGGTCCAGCTGTCGCCCGAAACCGCGTCGCCGTCGGCGAGCGCCACGTCGGGACGGAAGTCCATGTCGGCGGAAGCGTCGAGCCGCCGCGTCTCGCCGATATGAAGCGGTCGCGCCATCCGGTGCGGGCCCTCGGCATAAACCTTGGCGCCCGTGGCAGCTTTCACCTTGGGCACGCTCGGCGAATGATCGCGATGGGTGTGGGTGACGAAAATGTGGGTGACGGTCTCTCCGCGCACGGCGTCAAGGAGGGCGGCGATATGGGCGTCGTCATCCGGCCCCGGATCGATGATGGCGACTTTGCCGCGCCCGACGATGTAGCTCATCGTGCCCTTGAAGGTGAAAGGCCCCGGATTGTCGGCGACCATCGCGCGCACGCGCGGCGCCAGTTCGACCGCTTTGTTCGGCGCCAGATCGAAACTCTTGTCGAACGGAATATCGTCGCTCATGTCGGGTCACGCTCCACACCATTTTTGTTGGAGCATGATCTTTTCCGAAAACCGGTATCCACTTTTCGGGATCATGCTCTAACGGAGCGGACGATGACACCGAACTGGGCAAAGAGGCAAATCTGCAATCAGATGCGCCGGCCGGCTACTTCCGCAGCCAGACCTCGAAGCCGAGCGGATCAAGGCGAATTTCGCCGATGCCGAATTGCGACTGCAACACCAAGCCCGACATGCTCTCTTTGGTATAGGCCCGTTTCTTCAGCATGGTGTTGAAGGTGAGCTTGATCATCGCCGCCGAGATCATGCCGCGGCCGGCGACATATTCGTTCACCGCGCGGCGCGAAAAGTCCTTGCGCAGATCGATGATCAGCGCCGTCCCGCCGGGTTTGAGCACGCGGTGCATCTCATTGATTGCGACCAGGGGCCGGGTGAAATTCTTGAACGCCGCGCGGCAGACAATGAAATCGAACTGCGAATTGGGAAACGGCAGATCAGCGGCGTCGCCATGCTCGAAATCGACGCGGACATTGGCTTCGCGCGCATTTTCCGCCGCCATGCGCACGAAACTCTTGCTGATGTCGAGGCCGGTGACAGGGCTGTCGGTCAGTTTGGCGAGCGCGATGGCGAGATAGCCGGGCCCCGGCGCGATTTCGAGCACGCGGTCGCCGGAATTGAGATAGGCCGCGATCCGCCGTGCGATGCGCTGGAACTCGTCCAGGTCGTGCGCCGTCTGCCGCGCATACCAGGAGGCGATGAAGCCTTCCATCCCGGCGCCTTTGTGCGGCTTGGTCGGCGCGGCGATGTCGCGATCCCGCATTTTCATGCCCCCTAAGCTGATTTTGCCGCGCGGCTGGTCTCACCGCATCTCTCTGCCGCTTTGGCGAGGGCGCAGTCTTGCAAGACATTGTTGCAGGCTGTGTGGCCCACACATGTTTTTTCGGCGATGTTTTTTCGGCGGTGTCTTTTCGGCAACGCGCCGGCGTGCCGCGGCCCGGTGACGGGTGCAGACGGAAGCTGGATGTCGGTGGGTCAGGAAGAGCGCCGGCGGTCGCCGCACTTGAGCGCAGACAAAAAAATAGAGCCCCGGTGCCGGGAATGCCGGGGCTCTAGCAATCTCAATTCGCCACGGTAAGTAGGACCGAGACCGCACCACCTATTATGCACGTGGCGTGCCAAGTCCGGCCTGACAGGGCTGCAATAAAAGAAGCGGCGATTCCGCGCGGATTCTACGGCGTTTGCCGTGGCACTCCGGCGTCGGCGGGCTCCTTGATCGGATTGCAGGCTGCCGCTGGCTATTTTGCAGGCAACGGCTGGCGCGCCATCAAAACGGTGTCCGGCTGCGGATGGCGGCGGCCAGCGTGCCTTCGTCGAGGTAATCGAGCTCACCTCCGACCGGCACGCCATGGGCGAGCCGCGTCACCTTCACATCAGCCTCGTGCAGGAGGTCGGTGATGTAGTGCGCGGTACTCTGGCCGTCGACCGTGGCCGACAACGCGATCACCACTTCTTTCACCTCGGGCACGCTCGCCCGCTTCACCAGTGCGTCGATGGAGAGATCGTCCGGACCTACGCCGTCGAGCGGCGACAGCGTGCCGCCGAGCACATGATAGCGCGCGTTGAGCGCGTGCGCGCGTTCCAGCGCCCAGAGATCGGCGACGTCGGCGACGACCACGATCGCCGAATCGTCGCGTTTGGGATCGGTGCAGACGGTGCAGGGATTCTGCGAATCGATATTGCCGCAGATCTTGCACACTTCGATCTTCTCGATTGCGGTCTGCAAGGCGGCGGCGAGCGGCGCCATCAGCAATTCGCGCTTCTTGATCAGAAACAAAGCCGCGCGCCGCGCCGAGCGCGGCCCAAGCCCCGGCAACCTGGCCAGAAGCTGGATCAGGCGTTCGATTTCAGGACCGGCGGCGGCAGCGGGCATCGAAACAGCTTCAGGCTCAGAACAGTTTAAGACCCGGCGGCAGCGGCAGCCCGCCGGTCATCGCCTGCATCTTTTCCGCAAGCATCGTCTCAAGCTTGCGCCGCGCCTCGGCATGGGCGGCGACGATCAGGTCCTCGAGAATTTCCTTCTGGTCCGGCTTGAGCAGCGAGTCGTCGACATGGATGCCGCGCAGGTCGCCCTTGCCGGAAATCTTCAAGGTGACGAGACCGCCGCCGGCCGTGCCTTCGACCTCCATGCGGTCGAGCTCGGCCTGCATCGCCTCCATTTTCGATTTGAGTTCGGTGGCCTGTTTCATCAGGCCGAGAAAATCAGGCATTGCGGTTTCCTTCCGTCATCCCGGCGACAGTACAGCGAGGAGCTACGGCTCTTCGTCGGGAGTTTCGCCGTCGATTGGTTCCGAAGTTTGCGGCTCTTCGGTATTTCCGGCCGGCGGCCGCACCGACACGATCTCGGCGCCGGGAAAGCGCGTCAGCACCGCCTGAACCAAGGGATCGCTGCGCACATTGTCCTTCATCTCCGCCTTGCGTATTTCGGCTTGCGCCTTGACTGACGGCACGCCGGTCTCTTTGGAGACGGCGACCATCCAGCGGCGTCCGGTCCAGTCGCCGAGCTTCTTGGACAATTCGCCGATCAGCGTCGGGCGCGCGCTCGGTTCGAGCGCCAGTTCAAGTGTGCCGTCTTCGAAACGCACCAGCCGCACATCGCGTTCGAGCGCGCTTTTCATCGCCAGATCGCGTTTTTCGCCGGCGAGCGCGATCAGCGCCTCGAAGCTTTGGACTGCGCGTGCCTCATCGCCGCGGGGCAGGGCGTCATCGAGCGGCGGCGCCGATGGCGCGGGCGCGACGGAAGCCAGCGGACCGCGCGCAGCGCGCGGCGCTGACGGCGTGGATGCCGAGGGGGCGGGCGCGGACGCTGGCGCGGCCATCGGCGACTTGGCGCTTGCGTTGGTTGCCGCACCATTGCCGCGCGCGGCATCGCCGAGCGAGCGGATCGCTTCGTCCGGCGTCGGCAGATCGGCGGCATAGGCGATGCGGACCAGCACCATTTCGGCGGCGTCGACCGGGCGGCCGGCGGCTTCGACCTCGGTGATGCCTTTGAGCAGCATCTGCCAGGTCCGCGCCAGAACGCGCATCGACAGCTTTGTCGCAAAGGCGCGCCCGCGGCTGCGCTCGGCTTCAGTCAGTGAAACGTCATCGGCGATCGCCGGCACGATTTTCACCCGCGTAACGAAATGGGTGAATTCGGCAAGGTCGCCGAGCACCATCGCCGGGTCGGCGCCGGCATCGTATTGGTCGCGCAATTCCTTGAGCGCGCCCGCGATGTCGGCGCGCATCAGGGCCTCGAACAGGTCGATGACCCTGGTGCGGTCGGCGAGCCCGAGCATCTGCCGCACGTCTTCGGCGCGAACAGGGCCTGCCGTCATTGTTGAGTTGCCGGCTCCGCCGGCATGCGCGATCGCCTGATCGAACAAAGACAATGAATCGCGCACCGAGCCCTCGGCGGCGCGCGCGATCAGGCCGAGCGCCGCAGGCTCGGCGTCGAGCTTCTCTTGGGCTGCGATATTCTGCAGGTGCTTGACCAAGAGCGCCGCATCGACCCGGCGCAGATCGAAGCGCTGGCAGCGCGACAGCACCGTGATCGGCACGCGGCGGATTTCGGTGGTGGCGAAAATGAATTTGGCGTGCGGCGGCGGCTCTTCGAGCGTTTTCAGAAGCGCGTTGAACGCCTGCGGCGTCAGCATATGCACTTCGTCGAGGATATAAACCTTGTAGCGCGCCGACACCGGCGCATAGCGCACCGCCTCGTTGATCTGGCGCACATCGTCGACGCCGTTATGGGAGGCGGCATCCATCTCGATGACGTCGAGATGGCGGCTTTCCATGATCGCTTCGCAATGCACGCCGAGCACCGGCATTTTCACGGTCGGAGTAGTGACCGAGCCGTCCGGCAATTCGTAGTTCAGCGCGCGTGCCAGAATGCGCGCGGTCGTGGTCTTGCCGACGCCACGTACGCCGGTGAGGATCCAGGCTTGCGGGATGCGGCCGGTCTCGAAACCGTTCGACACCGTGCGCACCATGGCGTCCTGGCCGATCAGGTCGTCGAAAGTCGACGGCCGGTATTTGCGCGCCAGCACGCGGTAGGCGGCTTGTGGGGTGGCGTCACTCATAACTGCGCGTCGTTTGTCACTGCGGCCGGGACCAGAACCTTAACGTGAGACTTCAATATATGACGCCGCCCCCGGATGGGCGAAGTGGCATCCGGGTCTGCATCCCCGATAAATCGTCGAAAAGGGTGGGAGGCTGACGAGCGACCCGAACCGGAGCTCGTTAGGGCTGCTTCCTTCCGGACCTGACCCGGTTGGCGAGTGGCTCGTCCACCGCCAACCTCCCGGCCCCTATATCAGCCGCGTAGAACAGGAAAGCAAGGAGGGGAGGAACCCCCGAAACGCCGGACCCGCCGGGCTGTTTCCGCTGCCTCCCTATGCCAGCGAGCAGAATATCTGCAGCCGAACCTCCACCAAAGTTTTGCCGCAGTGACCACGGCAATCTGTTTGCACCTCGGTTCGCTCCCTCCACGCCGGAAAATCGTTACGGCTGTAAGACGTTCACAACCAAAGAAGAGAGAGAGAACGCAAATGCTGCGTGCTTTTATCATTGCCGCGTCGATCGCGCTGGTGGCGCCGGGACTGGCCCTCGCGCAAGATCATCATGACGAACATCATGAAGGTGGTCCGCCGCACCCGGGTGGTCCGCCGCCGCATCCGGTGCCGCATCCCGGCGGTCCGGTTCCTCGTGCCGTCCCGCATGGTCCGCCGCCTGGTGCGATGGGGCATCCGCCGGGCCTCCCGTCAGGTCCGCCGCCGGCCGCGATGGTCCACCCGATGGGCCCGCCGGGCGGCGGCGCGCGCTTCACCTTCCGCGGCCACGATTTCGAACGCGTTCACATTCACCCATTTATCTATCCGCCGGGATTTGCCTATCGCCGCTGGGAAGTCGGTGCCGCGTTGCCGCCGCTCTTCTTGGCGCGGGATTATTGGTACGCCGATTGGGCCGCTCTCGGCATGGATCCACCGCCGCCCGGTTATCAATGGGTGCGCTACGGACCCGATCTGTTGCTGGTGAATGTGATCACAGGCCAGGTCGCCGATGTCGCTTACGACGTATTTTACGACTGAGTTTTACGGCTTGGGCGTTACGAACGGGCCGCGCCGAGCGGCCCGTTTCCCCTTTTTCGCTTCGGCAGGCGGGCCAACGCGCCTTGACCTTGCACACTGGCACGGCTTGAATCCCGCGTCAGAAGAGGCGCGGGATAAGCGCCGCCAGGAGCGAAAACGATGACCTTCCGCATCGCCGTCGTCCAGCCGATCACGCATCGTCCTCCCGACGACGAGAAGAACGTCGCCGATGCGGTCAAGGCGATCGAACGCGCCGCGCATGAAGGCGCCGACTTTGTCTGTTTTCCGGAGAATTATCCCGGCCCCTGGCGGATGCCGGCGATCTACGATCCGATCCCGGCGCTGGCGGAGGCCGCGGCCAAGCATCGGATCCATGCGGTATTCGGCACCATCGAGCCGATCGATGCCACGGCTGCGACCGCCTACAATCTTGTCGTCATGGCCTTTCCCGACGGCCGGGCGCCGGCGCTTTACCGGCGCACCCATCCGAACGGACCGTGGATCTATACCGGCGGCAAGGCCTGGGAATTCCAATACGTCGCCGGCGATAACTATTCGGTTTTCGACACGCCGCACGGCAAAGTCGGGCTGGCGATGTGCAGCGAAGTCTATATGCCGGAAGTCACCCGCGCGTTGGCGTTGCGCGGCGCCGAATTGATCTTCATGCCCGCGGGCGTCGATAAGAACCGGCTTTGGACGACGTGGCGCACGCTGATCTTCGCCCGCGCCATCGAAAATCTGGCCATCGTCGTGACCACGCAAAACCTGTTCGAGGCGACGCAGCGCGGCTTGGCCATGGTGGCGGCGCCGGAAGAGATCTTGTTCGAGAGTACGGCGCCGGGCATGAGCCTGATCGATGTCAGCCTCGACCGCGTGCGGGCGCTGCGCAATTCGCGTGACGAAGTCGGCTCTTCGGCGAGTGCCGGCGCCAAACAGGGCGTGCTCGGCCCGCAATGGCAGCGGCCGGAACTGTACGACACGTTTCATCCGCGGCCATTACATCAGACGGCCATGCGCGAAGCGGCCGAATGATCCGGCTCAGTTCCGATCGCGTTTGAAGTCGTGGCAAACCCTCCCGAACTCGGTCCTAAACCCCGGCTCGGCTACACGGCGAGCCTGCTCGATCGCATGGCGCAGCGCCGTGACGATGAGCTTGCGATCAAGAAACTGTGCGAGCATGCCCGGGCCGGCGTCTACGTGATCGGCGGCGAGTTCATTGTGCTCAAGGGTGCCGGCGCCCAAGCGGGGGACCAAGCCGGTGACCAAGCGAGTGAAATGTGCGATCCGCTGTTTTCGCCGGCCGAGGCCCATGCGCTCGGCGCGGTGCGCGAGAGCGTCTTTCTCGGCGTGGTGAACGAAGCGCCGCGTTTCGGCTTTGGGCTCGATCCGCAAGCGGCCGAAGCATTGAAGGCGCGCAACGATCTCAAGGTCACCGATCTGCGCAGCATCGCGGTGCAAGGCCTGGTCGGCGCCGACGACCTGCCGCCGCTCGCCGAAGCCAAAGCGCTGCTCGGTTGGCATGCGCGCCATCGGTTCTGTCCCAATTGCGGCTCGCCGACACATCTCGTGCAGGCCGGATGGCGGCGCGATTGCCCGGTGTGCAAGGCGCAGCATTTTCCGCGCACCGATCCAGTCGTCATCATGCTGGTGATTGCCGGCGAGCGTTGCGTGCTCGGCCGCTCGCAGCGTTTCGCGCCGACCATGTGGTCCTGTCTTGCCGGCTTCATCGAGCCCGGCGAAACCATCGAGGATGCGGTGCGGCGCGAGGTGGTGGAAGAGGTCGGCATCGTCTGCGGTGAGGTCAGGTATTTTGCTTCGCAGCCGTGGCCGTTTCCCTCGTCGTTGATGATCGGCTGTCACGCGCGCGCGCTATCGGACGAGATCGTGATCGATCGCGAGGAACTCGAGGACGCGCGATGGTTCGACCGCGCCGAATTGGCAACCATGCTCCAGCGCCGGCACAAGGACGGCTTGACCACGCCGCCGCCGGTCGCCATCGCCCATCATATTATTCGCGATTTTGTCGAGAACGGCTGCGATGTCATCGGCTAAGGCAGCGCCGCGTATTCTATGCGCCGGCATCATCGTGCTCGACGAAGTGTTTCGCGTCGAAGAATTTCCGCAGCCCGACTGCAAGGTGCAGGCCAAGGGATTTTTTGTCGTCAATGGCGGCTGTGCGGCAAATGCCGCGGTCGCTGTCGCCCGCCTCGGCGGCCGCGCCGCGCTCGCGGGACCGCTCGGCGGCCCCGAGGGCGAAGACGGCAATGGCGACCGCGTGCTCAAGGCACTCGAACGCGAGAACGTCGATTGCAGCTTCTGTCAGCGCATCGACGGCCTGGCGACGGCGCTGTCGGCGATTTTCATGAATGCGCGCGGCGACCGCACCATCGTGACCTATCGCGACGAGCGCGTGGCCGCGACCAAGCCGCGGGATCCCGACGCGATCGTCGCCGCTGCCGATGCGGTGCTGGCCGACAATCGCTATCCCGAATTCGTGCTGCCGATCTGCGCGGCGGCGCGCCGGCGCGGGATTCCGGTTTTGCTCGACGGCGACCGGCCGACGGTCGAGGACGATCCGCTGTTTCAACTGGCGACGCATATCATTTTCTCTTCGGAGTGCCTGCGCGCAACGACCGGCCTGACCGATCTCGGCGAGGGTCTCACGCGCATCGCCAAGAAGACCGACGCTTTCCTCGCCGTCAGCAACGGACCGGGCGACATCGTCTATCTCGACGACGGCGTGTTGCGCGGCGTGCCGGTGTTCAAGATCGCCGCCGTCGATACGCTTGGCGCCGGGGACGCGTTCCATGGCGGTTTCCTGATCGCGCTGACCGAAGGCCAAGGCGTCAGCGCAGCGATGCGCTTTGGCGCGGCGGTCGCCGGCATCAAATGCACGCGGATTGGCGGCGCCTCCGGCTGCCCGACGCGGGCCGAGGTCGAGGCGTTGCTGGCGGAGCAGCCTCTGCCGCTCATTGCCGCGAAAGTGGGGCGCTGAGGGCCGCTCAAATTGCGGTCGGACCGGTGGCTTCAAGGGTATTTCCGGCTTGATTTAGAATATTTTTCTATATAGATAGCCACATAGGCAACGCTGTGGAAGATTATTTCTATGGACGCAATAGACCGAAAAATCCTTGCAGTTCTGCAAGATAACGCCGCTCTGTCCGTCGCCGAAATCGGCTCTCGGGTCGGCCTGTCGTCGACGCCCTGCTGGAAGCGCATCCAGCGGCTCGAGGCCGACGGCGTCATCCAGAAGCGCGTGGCGATTATCGATCAGGACAGTATCGGGCTCGGCATCAGCGTTTTCGTGTCGATCGAGACCGGCGACCATTCGCAGGACTGGCTCGACAAATTCGCCAAGACCGTCACCGCCATGCCGGAGGTGATGGAGTTCTACCGCATGGCCGGCGACGTCGATTACATGCTGCGTGTCGTGGTGCCGGACATCGCCGGCTATGACACTTTCTACAAGCGCCTGATTTCGACAGTGGCGCTGAAGAACGTGACGTCGCGCTTCGCGATGGAAAAGATCAAATCGACGACGGCGCTGCCAATTCCATCGTCGTAATCGAATTAATGGCCGGAAGAGGCAGTGTTCGCGCCCGCAGTCATCGCTTGCGTGGTGCGGGTCACGGTTTCGCCGAGAACCTTGTCGAACACATCCGGATCGTCGCCGAGATTGACGCGCGCCGAGCAGTCGGGGTTGCAGCTATACGTGGTGCGCGAAGGGCCGCGATAGATATAAACCACGTGATCGGATGGCGACGTCACCACGATCTGCTTCTCCAGCAGCACGACGCCGCCGTGGTCGAGGACGATGACATTGGTTCCGCCATAGCCCTTGCCGGTGACGACGGCGACACCACCGGACTGGATCGTCACGTCGGCAATCAGCGGATTGCCGATCACCACCGTGGCCGCGCTGACCGGAAGCTGGAATAAAGCGGCCTGGTCGAGCCGCACCGTGATCGGCGCATTGGCTAGCGATCGAGGAGACTGAGCCAAGGCCTGACCGGCGAGACATGTGGCGATAACGGCGAACAGGCCGGCCGCTGCCAGCCAATGCCGCGCGCTTTTGGCCATCCGGCCTGGCACGCACAACGCCGTCATCGATACTCTCCGAAACGCTACGCGGATTCGACAACTCGGCCGAACTGGCCGGCTTAACGCGACTGCCTCACTTGACTGCAAATTAATGAATGAAGTGCAAATCCGAGACGTCCGCGGCATGCGGATAAAGCAGCAAAATCGCAGTGGTGACGCTTACTTAACGATGATCGCCGAATGCGCAACGCAGCGCCGTCACTTATGCTGCGCCGTCACTGCGTGAACGGGTGCACGAGCTGCGCCGTAAAGCTCGTCGGATATTCGCGCTCGCCGACGCCATAGCGATCGGGCAACTCGCCCTCCGGCATGTGGAACGTGCCAAAGATCATGTCGAGAACCGGAAACGTCGAGGCGAAATTCTTCTCGCCGCCGCGATCGGCCGCAGTGTGATGCCAGCGATGGAAGACCGGTCCCGCGATCACGTATTTGAACGGGCCGAGCGTCCAGTCAAGATTGGCGTGCACGAAGGCCGAATGCGCAACGGTCAGCGGCCCGAGCACGACCAGCACGTTCGGCGAAATGCCGATCAAGAGCATGATCACGTCGGCGGCGACGCTGCGCAGAAACAGCTCCATCGGATGAAATCGCGCCGCCGAGATCCATTCCAATTCCTCGGACGAGTGGTGCACCGCGTGATACTTCCACATCCTGCGGCCATGAAACCAGCGATGCGCCCAGTACAGGATGATGTCCTCGCCGACGAGGAAGATGATCATCTGCACAACGAGCGGCAGCGCCGCCAGCGGCCCGTGGCCGTTGTCGTAGAATGCGATCAATCCGTCGGCGGTGGTGATGTTGAACAGTATCGCGGCGCCGACGACCATGAGGCCGATGCGCAGATAGCGCCCGATGACGGGAATCAAGAACCAGTAGCAAAGATCGGTGATGATATCGCGTTTGTGCCACCACGGCTTGCCGGGATTGCAGGCCCAGAACGAGGTCAGAACGGTGAAGATGACAGCGAGCCCGAGCGAGATCGGCAGGTTCTTCACGAACGTCTGGCCGATAACGACGACAACGGAGAGCAGTTCGTCAGACATGTGCAGTTCTTCAGACATGTATTGGACCTGGTATCGCGGCCGGCGCTGGGCTGCTGCGGCCGGCGTGTCGCCCATATAGGAATGCCCGCATTGATAGCGAGGTGCCAATTAAAACGCCGTGAACGGCAGCGGCGCGGGAACCGCGGCGACGATCTGACGATTGTTTGATGCAAGTTGCGCTTCGTTCGCTCACGCACACGAAACGAGTTCCTGTTAGATATTCGCTCGCTGCGTCATGGACCGGCACTTGTAGCAAGTGTTATCGCGTAATGCGTCGCGAAAGCGGCTTGGTATATCGACCGTAAAGAAACAGCGGCTGCATTGTGTCGGCAGCAAAGATCTGAAACGTGGAATCGCGCATCATCGCGAGTTTCCAAGGTGATCGTTCTACGCAACTGGATGTTAACTACATCGCGGATTGGGCGATTGATAGGATGTTTCATCGATCGATTTAACCCCGTTGAAATTTCTCGGAGATAATTTCGCGACACGATCCAAACGGCAAAAATAAACCGTTGGGTCGGCTCAGACAGCCACGTGTGGACCTTAAGGAGCCTACTCATGAAGAGCATTTTGTCACGTTTCGTGAAGGACGAGTCGGGCGCGACGGCCATCGAATATGGTCTGATCGCTGCCGGCATCTCGGTCGCGATCATCGCGGTCGTGCAGGGCATCGGCACCAACTTGGTCACCAAGTTCGGCGCCATCTCGACGGCCCTCAAGTAAGCTTCGTTCTTTTCGTAGTGTTACGAGAGGGCTCCGGTCGATCACCGGGGCCTTTTCGCTTTTGGCGCTTTGTTGCGCCGGCGCTAACCCGCTCTCAACCGGCAGGGCGTATGCCGATGGTGAAGCGCACGCGCAGCCGCACGCAAGGCAGAGCAACAAGACCATGCTGACCGAAGCGATCGAATTGACGCTGTTCCCCGGCATGATGGCGTTTGCCGCGTCGAGCGATCTGTTGACGATGACGATCGCCAACCGCGTGTCCTTGATCCTCATTGCCGGCTTCGTCGTTCTGGCGCTGCTGAGCGGCATGACCGGGGCCGAACTGTTGTCGCATCTCGGCGCCGGCGCCGTCGTTCTCGCGGTGGCGTTTTTCTGTTTCGCCTGCGGCTGGATCGGCGGCGGCGACGCCAAGCTCGCCGCGGCGACCGCGCTATGGCTCGGCTTCAGCCACCTGTTCGATTATCTGGTCTACGCATCGCTACTCGGCGGCGCGCTCACGATGCTGATCGTCCAATTCCGCGCCGTGCCACTGCCGCGGCTTCTCTCCGGTCAGGATTGGGCCGAGCGGCTGCATCAGGAAGGCGGCGGCGTGCCCTACGGCATCGCGCTCGCCGCGGCCGCGCTCCTGGTCTACCCGGAGACCCAATGGATGCCGACGCTCGGCCTCTAGGCAGCGCTTCGCCGCATTCGTCAACACAAGATTAACGCGATTTGGATACGCCTCATTAACCATGCTTTGACGTTTAGCTGATGATATCGGCGATAACGGCCGCTTTCGGTCGTGGCGTCACGTGGAAAGCGAAAGCGTATGAAAGCCGCGCGTCTCGTGGTACTCGGTGTCGCTGTCGCCGCCGGCGGCATCGCGGCATTTTTGGCCGCGAGCAACAAAGAGTCGGCACCGCCACCGCCCCCGCCGCAAGCGGCGTTGGAAACGGTAGAGGTGCTCGTGGCCAAGTCCGATCTCTCGCGCGGACAAGTGGTCGCCGCCGGTGACGTCGGCTGGCAGACCTGGCCTGCTGCCGCCGCCAATTCAAGTTTCATCAAAAAGTCCGAGCAGCCGAACGCGATAGATCAGTTCGTCGGCGCGATCGTGCGCGTCGGCATGGTGGCCGGCGATCCGATCCGCGGGCCTTACGTCGTAATGGCCAAGGGCTCCGGCTTCATGGCCGCGGTGCTGCCGGAAGGCATGCGCGCGGCGGCGGTCGATATCGCGCCCGATACCAGCGCCGGTGGCTTCATCCTGCCGGATGACCGCGTCGACGTCCTGCTGACACGGCGCGACAAAGACGCCGAGAAGCAGACCGGCGTGGAGAAGTACGTCAGCGACACGATTTTGCGCAACATCCGGGTCCTGGCGATCGATCAGACCATCGACGACAAGAGCAAGACCGTGCTCGGCAAGACCGCGACGCTCGAACTCACCGAGCCGCAGGCCGAGATGCTCTCGCTGTCGCGCCAAGTCGGCACGGTCTCGTTGGCACTGCGCAGCATTCGCGATTCGAAGACCACGGCGGAAGGTGTCGGCGATACCAGCCGTGATGAAAGCGGGGCCATCAATACGGTGCGTTTCGGCGTCAGTACGCTTGGATCCGGCCGTTGAGCCGGCGGAGGAATTTGACGATGACAGCGCGAATGACGGCCGCTACGACGGGTTCTCGCAAGCTCGGCCTTCGCATCGCGACCTTTATCGCGGTGATCGCCGCCGGCGTCATTGCGCCGCGGGCGCTTGCGGGAAATGTCGGCTATAGCGGGCCGCCGCCGCAGGTGGTTCATATCAGCGCCAGCGACGTCACCTCGCAGCCGCTCGCGCTCGGCGTCAGCAAATCGATCGTCGTCGATCTGCCGCGCGACATCAAGGACGTGCTGGTCGCCGATCCGAAGATCGCCAATGCCGTGGTGCGCTCGGCGCGCCGCGCCTACATCATCGGCAGCGCGGCAGGCCAGACCAATGTGTATTTCTTCGACGCCCAGGGTCAGCAGATCGCGGGCTTCGACATCGCGGTGACGCGCGATCTCAACGGCATGCGCCAAGCAATCCACCAAGTCCTGCCGGATTCCGACATCACCGTCGAGGGCATCGGCGACGGCATCGTGCTCGCCGGAACCGCATCGAGCCAGGCCGAGGCGCAGCAGGCCTATGATATCGCGGCGCGGATCCTGAATTCCGCCACCGCCGATACCGTCGGCCAAGGCAGCAAGATCGTCAACGCCATCGTGGTTCGCGCCGGCGACCAGGTCATGCTCAAAGTCGTCGTTGCCGAGGTCGAGCGCGACATCATCAAGCAGCTCGGCATTAATCTGGCCGGCAGCGTGGGTTACGGCACGACCGTGCTCAACTTCAACAACAGCAATCCATTCACCGCGCTCGGGCAGTCCTTGAGCGGCTCCTTCATCCAGCCGACCTACAAATTCCCCGAGGTCTCCGCGACCTTGCAAGCCATGGAGCAGGCGGGGGTTATTCATACGCTCGCTGAGCCGAACCTAACGGCTATTTCCGGTGAATCGGCGACCTTCGTGGCCGGCGGCGAATTCCCGGTGCTCAACGGCTTCAGCTGCTCGGCCGCGACGACCGTCAGCACGACGCAGACCTGTCAGCCGTCGATCGATTTCAAGAAATTCGGCGTCAGCCTGAACTTCACGCCGGTTGTGCTGAGCGCAGGCCGCATCAGCCTCAAGGTGATGACCGAAGTTTCGGATCTGTCGAGCAACAATTCGATTCAGATCGTCGAACCGGGAACATCGCCGCAGGTGACGGTCACTGTGCCGTCGATCCGCACCCGCCGCGCCGAAACCACGGTGGAAATTCCGTCCGGCGGCTCGCTGGCCATGGCCGGGATGATTCAGAATTCGACGAAACAGAATATCAACGGCTTGCCCGGCTTGATGGAGCTCCCGATTCTCGGGCCGCTGTTCAAGAGCCGCGATTATCTCAACCAGCAGACCGAATTGATGGTGTTAGTGACGCCGTATGTGGTGCACGCGGTGGCGCAGAAGGAATTGTCACGTCCCGACGACGGCTTCGCCGATTCAAGCGATCCCGCCGCGGTTCTGCTCGGCCGCTTCAACCGCATCTACGGTGTCGGCGGCATGCCCGATCCACCCGACACTTATCGCGGCCGATATGGCTTCATCCTGGATTGAGCCGGCAACACGAGATGCAGCGGGAGACGATGATGCAACTTGACCGCACAAGGATCGCCGGGGGCCGCGGCGCCATAGCGATGGCGGTTCGCGCCGCGCTGGCTTTAGGCGGCGCGCTGTTCGTCTGCGGCTGC
Organism: uncultured Alphaproteobacteria bacterium; assembly: GCA_963746715.1. GTDB lineage: Bacteria > Pseudomonadota > Alphaproteobacteria > Rhizobiales > Xanthobacteraceae > BOG-931. The sequence continues at coordinate 536,654 of CAVVCW010000032.1, forward strand.
AACACCGATCAGCAGGTGGCCGGCGTTCCCGATGTGCCGGTCGACTACCGCATGCGCCATCCGATCACGCTCAAGGAGTCCGATCGCACGCTGGAAGTTTTCATCGGCACCAATCGCGGCGAACTCAACCCGACGCAGCGGGCTCAGATTCTCGCTTTCGGGCTGCAGTGGAAACATGAAGCGACGGGCGGCATCATCGTGGCCCGTCCGGTCGGCAGCAGCAATGAGCGGGCGGCGGGCAATTCCATGCGCGAGATCATATCGATCCTCAATTCCAGCGGCATGCCGCCGCAGAGCATCGGCGTGCGCACTTATCAGGCGGGCGGGCCGGCGCTGGCCACGGTTCGCATCAGCTATCCGAAGGTCTCAGCGCAGGCGGGGCCGTGCGGTCTTTGGCCCGAAGACATCGGCCCGAGCGCCACTCGCGATTATTTCGAAAATCAGCCGCCGTGGAATTACGGCTGCGCCAGCCAGCGCAATCTCGCCGCCGAGGTCGACGATCCTGCCGATCTTGTACAGCCGCGCGCCGAGACCGCGGCCTATACGATGCGGCGCACCACGGCGTTCGAGAAATATCGTCAGGGTATCGATCCCTCGACGCAGCCGTCGGCGCAGTCGGCGGCAGCCAAGATCAGCGACGTCGGGAAATAAGGTTTGGCTTAATATTCAGCGCATTGATGTGAGTAACGCCGGTTCACGATGAAACAGTCCAGTCAAACGATTCAACACGAAGCCGCGCCCGCGGAAGCCGCCGCGCATGACGAGCACATCGCGCCGGCGCCGCGCGTCTCGGTGCAGGCCTTCTGCGAGAACGTCGATACCGCGGCCGCTATCCAGTCGGCCGGCGAGGATCGGCGTTTGGCCAAAGTCCATCTGCGCATCCAGATGGGCGGCATGGCCGCCGCCATCGAGGCCTATCAGAGCTCACCGACGCCAAACGTCATCATTCTGGAAGCTGAGCACCGCAACAGCGAGATCCTGGCCGCGCTCGATCAGCTCGCCAATTATTGCGATTCCGGCACGCGCGTGATCGTCATCGGCAATATGAACGATGTAACGCTCTACCGCGATCTGGTGCGGCGCGGCGTGAGCGATTATCTGATTTCGCCGGTCGGCGTGCTGCAGGTGGTGCGCGCGATCAGCGGGCTTTACTCGGCGCCCGATGCCAAGCCGGTCGGCCGTATCGTCGCCGTGGTCGGCGCCAAAGGCGGCGTCGGCGCCTCGACCGTCGCGCACAATATCGCCTTCTCGATCGCCCGCGACTTGAGCCTCGACGCGGTGGTGACCGATCTCGATCTCGCCTTCGGCACCGCCGGCCTCGATTTCAATCAGGACCCGCCGCAAGGCATCGCCGAAGCGGTGTTTTCGCCCGACCGCGTCGACACCGCCTTCGTCGACCGCCTGCTGGCGAAATGCACCGATCACTTGAATCTGCTCGCCGCCCCGGCGACGCTCGACCGCGTCTATGATTTCGGCGCCGAGGCCTTCGACTCGATCTTCAATTCGCTGCGCGCCACGGTGCCCTGCGTCGTGCTCGACGTCCCCCATCAATGGAGCGGCTGGACCAAGCAGACGCTGATCGGCGCCGATGATGTTTTGATCGTCGCCGCGCCGGATCTCGCCAACCTGCGCAACACCAAGAATATCTACGACTTCCTCAAGGCAGCGCGGCCCAACGACCGTCATCCCCGCTATTGCCTCAATCAGGTCGGCGTGCCGAAGCGCCCCGAAATCAAAGCCGCCGATTTCGCCAAGGCGCTCGAGAGCGAAGCCATGGCGATCATTCCGTTCGAGCCGCAGCTGTTCGGCGCGGCCGCCAATAACGGGCAGATGATCGCCGAGATTTCGGCGAACCATAAGACCGCCGACATGTTCCGCGCGCTGGCGCGGAATCTGACCGGCCGCGCCGAGCCGGCAAAGCAGCGCGCGGGTTTCCTGTCGCCGCTGATCGAAAAGATTCTGGGCTAGAGCATGATCCAGAAAAGTGGAAACCGGTTTTCGGCAAAGATCATGCTCAAACAAAAGAAGCTCGTCCTTGATCTGTTTCAGTTGAATTGGATCAAGGTCTAGCGTCTTAGCGTTGGAGTTGCGTTCGTGTTTGGCAAGCGTCCCACTGGTGCCTCCGCGGTCGCCGTCGAGCAGCGGCCGAATACGCCTGCGCCCGCCGCGCCGCCGCCGCCCCAGCCGGCCAGCGGCTCGTCCGAAGGCGGCCGCGCGCCGATGCCGTCGGCGGGACTGGGCGCGCCGATCATCACGGCGCCGACCAGCAAGCCCAATGTCGGCGGGCCGGCGTCACCGCCGCAGCAGGTTCCTACCGCCGTCGATTCGCGCCGCTCCGAGACCTATTACGAGACCAAGAGCACGATCTTCGGCGCCTTGATCGAGGCGATCGATCTGGCGCAGCTCGCCAAGCTCGACGCCGATTCCGCGCGCGAGGAAATCCGCGACATCGTCAACGAAATCATCGCGATCAAGAACATCGTACTGTCGATCGCCGAGCAGGAGGATTTGCTCGACGACATCTGCAACGACGTGCTCGGTTACGGACCGCTCGAGCCGCTGCTCGCCCGCGACGACATCGCCGACATCATGGTCAATGGTTCGGGCACGGTCTATATCGAAGTCGCGGGCAAGATTCAAAGGACCGGGATTCGCTTCCGCGACAATCAGCAGCTCTTGAATATCTGCCAGCGCATCGTCAGCCAGGTCGGCCGCCGCGTCGACGAAACCTCGCCGATCTGCGACGCGCGCTTGCCGGACGGCTCGCGCGTCAACGCCATCGTGCCGCCGCTGGCGATCGACGGGCCCGCGCTCACCATCCGCAAGTTCAAGAAGGACAAGCTGACGCTGGAGCAGCTAACACGCTACGGCTCGATTTCGCCGGAAGGGGCTGAAATCCTCAAAGTGATCGGCCGCTGCCGCGCCAATGTCCTGATTTCCGGCGGCACCGGCTCGGGCAAGACCACGTTGCTCAATTGCTTGACCCGTTACATCGACAACGACGAGCGCATCGTCACCTGCGAGGACGCCGCCGAATTGCAATTGCAGCAGCCGCATGTGGTGCGGCTGGAAACGCGGCCGCCGAATCTGGAAGGTGAGGGCCAGATCACCATGCGCGATCTGGTCAAGAACTGCCTGCGCATGCGGCCGGAACGCATCATCGTCGGCGAAGTGCGCGGACCCGAGGCCTTCGACCTGTTGCAGGCGATGAATACCGGCCACGACGGCTCGATGGGCACGCTGCACGCCAACTCGCCGCGCGAATCGTTGTCGCGTCTGGAATCGATGATCACGATGGGTGGCTATTCGTTACCGTCACGCACTATCCGCGAGATGATTTGCGCCTCCGTCGATGTCGTCGTGCAGGCGGCGCGCTTGCGCGATGGTTCGCGCCGCATCACCCACATTACCGAAGTGATGGGCCTGGAGGGCGACGTCATCATCACCCAGGACGTCTTCCTCTACGACATCATCGGTGAGGACGCCCAAGGCAATCTCATCGGCCGGCACCGTTCGACCGGCATCGGCCGTCCAAAATTCTGGGAACGCGCGCGCTATTACGGCGAGGAGCAACGCCTTGCCGCCGCTCTCGATGCGGCGGAAGTCGAACACGGCATCACCTAGAGCATGATCCCGAAAAGTGGAAACCGGTTTTCGGAAATGATCATGCTCAAACAAGTCCGACGCGAGAGTTTGTCATGAGTACCTACGCCCTTATCCTGCTGGTGACGATCGCCGTCGGCGGCGTGGCCTGGGTCTTCATCTATCCGATCCTGTCCGGCGAAAAACAGGCGGAGCGGCGCGTGGCCAGCGTCGCGCGCGCAGAGCCGGTGTCGCGGCCGCAGCGCTCGTCCGGCGGCGGCAAGAGCCGGCGCGAGCAAGTCGAAGGCACGCTCAAGGACATCGAGCAACGGCAGAGGAAAGCGAAGCGGCCGCCGCTTGCGGTGCGGCTCAAACAGGCCGGGCTCGATTGGAGCAAGCGCCAATTCATGGTGACGTTTGCGATCGTCGGCGTCGGCGCGTTTCTGATGACGATAATGCTGGGTGTGGGCCTGATCGCGGCGCTCGGCTTCGGCTTCGCGGCCGGCTGCGGCCTGCCGTTCTGGATGCTGTCGTTTCTCAAGAAGCGGCGCGAATCGAAATTCCTCAACGAATTCCCGGATGCCGTCGACGTCATTGTTCGCGGCATCAAAGCCGGCCTGCCGTTGCTCGATAGCCTCAAGCTGATCTCCAATGACGCGACCGAGCCGGTGCGCAGCGAATTCCGCGCCATCGTCGAGACCCAGACGATCGGCATGCCGATCGGCGAAGCCTGCCTGAAACTCTACGAAAGTATTCCGCTGCCGGAGGCGAACTTCTTCGGCATCGTGGTTTCGATCCAGCAGCGCGCCGGCGGCAATCTGTCGGAAGCGCTCGGCAACCTGTCGCGCGTGCTGCGCGATCGCAAGAAGATGAAGGCGAAGATCCAGGCCATGTCGATGGAGGCCAAAGCCTCGGCCTCGATCATCGGCGCCCTGCCGATCGCGGTCATGAGCCTCGTCTGGCTCACCAGTCCGAATTATATCGACTTGCTTTTCACCGAGCCGCTCGGGCGCGTGATGCTGGGCTGCTGCGCCGGCTGGATGCTGACCGGCATCCTGGTGATGCGCAAAATGATCAACTTCGATTTTTAGGCCGGCGTAGCAATGACCGCATTACTCAGCCATTATCTCGATCTGCAGACGCTGACCATGCTCTTTGCCGCCGTGGCGGCCGGCGCCACAGTGCTGACCTTCGCCATGCCGCTTCTGGTCACCGACAACTTGCAGAAGCGCATGAAGGCGGTCGCGCTCGAGCGTGAGAAGATGCGGCAGCGCGAACGCGAGCGCATGGCGATGAGCAGCAAAGTGTCGCTGCGCCAATCGCCGAAAATGTACATGAAGCGCGCGGTCGACAATTTCAATCTGTCGAAATGGGTCGGGCAGGAGGCGGCGCGCGTCAAACTGGTTCAGGCCGGTTATCGCGGCCATGCGCCCTACGTCACTTATCTGTTCTTCCGCATGGCGATGCCGATCATCATGCTGCTCGGCTCGCTGTTCTATATCTTCCTGGTGCTCAATCTCGACTACCCGCCGATGATGAAGTTCGCGGTCTGCATCGGCTGCGCCTATCTGGGCATGCACATCCCCAATCTGTTCCTCAGGAACAAGATTCAGCGCCGTCAGCTTTCGCTTAAGCGCGCGTTCCCCGACGCGCTCGATCTGCTGCTGATCTGTGTGGAATCCGGCATGTCGATCGAGGCGGCGTTCCGCAAGGTCAGCGAGGAAATCGGCACGCAATCGGTGGCGCTCGCTGAGGAATTCACGTTGACCACCGCCGAATTGTCGTATCTGCCGGATCGCCGCCAAGCTTACGAGAATCTGGCGCATCGCACCGGCCTCGAAGGCGTCAAGGCCGTGTGTCTCGCCTTGCAGCAGGCCGAGCGCTACGGCACGCCTTTGGGGACGACGCTGCGCGTGCTGGCGCAGGAAAATCGCGACATGCGCATGTCCGAAGCCGAGAAGAAGGCGGCAGGCCTGCCGCCGAAGCTCACCGTGCCGATGATCGTGTTCTTTCTGCCGGTGCTGTTCGTCGTCATTCTCGGCCCCGCGGCCATCAAGGTGATGGCGCTGCAATAGTCGGGCGCGTCAGCGCCGGCGCCGGACTGTCTCGCTCACGCTTGCAATGACGGAGAGATATCAGCTCGAGCCGGCGTCGGAACGCGCCGCGTGCCGGTCGGTCGGCGCGCCGCCTTTGCCTGCCAGCATCTGCCGCAGATAGGCGACATTGGCTGCGGCTTCGTCGGGCGGCAGATCGGCTTGCGCGATGCTCTCGGCCTCGGCGAAACGGCCCTGCAAGCCGACCACCAGCGCGAGATTTTGCCGCACGCGCGGATCGACCGGCTGATGGGCGGCAGCGCGGCGCAACGTCGCCTCGGCGTTCTTCAGATCTTTCGACAAGGCGTAGGACAGGCCGAGATTGGAAAGCACGCTCGGCTCGTCGGGCACGATCTTGAGTGCGGCCTGGTAGTAGCGCTGGGCGTCTTCGTGCTTGCTCATCTGGTCGAGAACCGCGCCTTGCGCGGAGAGGATGTGCCAATCCGGCTGATCGGGCGTATGGGCGCGGTCGAGCACGGCGAGCGCCTGCTGATAGTCGCCGTTCTCGGCCAGCGCGCGGCCGTATTCGCCGAGCACGGCTCTGTTGTGGGGGTTCTGCATCGAGACCTGCTCGAGCACCGCGGCCGCTTGCGCGTACTGGCCGGTGCTGCGCAGCGCCTGGGCATAGTGCAGCGCCACGTTCACGTCCGTCGGATTGGTGTGATATTTCTCGCCATAGATCTCGACATCGTGGCGCAGATCGGCTTCCGGGCGCTGGTCGGACGACAGTGCGATCGAGTTCGTGTTGTCGGCGACCTGGGTGGTCTGGCAGCCGGCGGTCGCAGCGCCTATCGCCATGACGATCGCGGCCGAGGCGAGAAAGCGGGTGGAGCGGGATTGGTTCGGACGCATCATCTCGATCGCTGCCAGATCGCCGCGTCCGGCGCAGGTGAGGCCGTGGCGCGGGGTCTGCCAGCAATAGACTGTTAACCCTAATGAGTGGTTAATGGACCAAGGCGGGACTGTCGAAGTGCCGCAGCCGCCGGCTTTATTTGCCCGCTTTGCGCAACAGCTTCTCGGCATTGCCGGAAAAAATCTTGCGGCGGTCGGCGTCGGACATTTCGAGCTTCTTGAGCGCTTCGATCGCCGGCTTGATCGGCCCGAGCGGCGTGTCGGTGGCGAACACCACCTTGTCGGCGCCGAAGAACTCGTAGCCGCAGCGCAGCGCATGCACGCCGCCGCCAAACATCGCGGTGTCGGCGTAAAAGTCGCGCATGTAATCGAGATGCGGCCGCTTCAGCGACGGCAGGATTTTCGAATAGTCCTCGTCGGAGGTGCGCGCGCCGAGCACGTCGAGACCCGGGCCGACGCGCCCGTCATAGAACGGGATCATGCCGCCGAGATGATGCGTAATGATTTTCAGATTGGGATAGCGGTCGAACAGGCCGCAGAACACGAGCCGCACCATGGCGACCGAAGTGTCATAGGGCCAGCCGAAGCACCACCACGTTTCGAAGCGCGATTTCTGCTCGGCCGGATAATCCGGCATCGCGGCGGTGCGCGCCGGATGCAGCCAGATTGGCCGATCGAGTTGCGCCATGGCGGCGAATAACGGCTCGAAGGCGGGTTCGTCGAGCGGGCGGCCGGCAAGGGGAGTGAAAATCTGCACGCCGGCGGCGCCGAGTTGATTGACGGCGCGCTTGGCCTCTTCGACCGAGCCCATGACATCGGTCAACGACAAAGCCGCGACGAAGCCCGCGAAGCGGTCCGGATATTTGACGCAGAGTTCGGCCATCGCGTCGTTTGCGATCCGCGCCAGCGTCAGCCCGGCGCCGCCGGAGGCAAAATCCTCGATCGGCGGATTGGGCAGCGAGATCACTTGGCGGTAATCGCCGAACTCGTCCATCTCGCGAAAGCGGGCGTCGAGATCGTGGATCTTGGTCACGCCGCGCAGCCGCGCCGCGATATTGCCGAGCTTCGGCGCGCTCTTGTTCATCTCATCGAGGTAGCGCCCCGGCGAGATGTGACAGTAAAGGTCGATGAGCGTATCGGCGCCCATGAAGTCCTCCAGCGTTTCTCCGATATCGGCTTCCGCCCGCGCGAGCGAAGGAGAAATCCTAGGTCATCACCCGTACCGGCTTGCCGTCGAGAAAGCCGCGGATGTCTTCGACGACGCCTGAAAAATAGTGCTTGTAGTTCTGCGTCGAGACGTAGCCGAGATGCGGGGTGATGACGACATTGTCCATCTTGCGCAGCGGATGATCGAGCGGCAGCGGCTCGACGTCGAACACGTCCAGGCCGGCGCCGGCGATCTTCTTGTCGCGCAACGCCGCGAGCATTGCCGCCTCGTCGATGATCGGCCCGCGCGAGGTGTTGATGAGATAGGCGGTCGGCTTCATCAGGCCGATCTCTTTTGCCCCGACGAGGCCGCGCGAGCGCTGCGACAGCACGACATGGATCGAGATGAAATCGGACTGGCGGAATAGATCGTCCTTGACGACATAGCCGACGCCGAATTCGGCGCATTTCTCCGGCGTCAGATTCTGGCTCCAGGCGATGACCTTCATGCCGAAAGCCTTGGCGATGGCGGCCGTGCGCTGGCCGAGCTTGCCGAGCCCAAGTACACCAAGCGTGAGGCCCTCGAGTTCGGGGCCGATGGTGGTCTGCCAGGTGGCGCCGGCATGCAGCCGTGCGTTCTCGTAGCCGATATGCCGGGTCAGTTCGAGCATCAGCCCGATGGCAATGCCCGAGGTCGGGCCGCCGAAAGCGCCGGTGCCGCAGACCGTGACGCCGCGCGCCTTCGCCGCTTCGGTGTCGATGGAAGCGTTGCGCATGCCGGTGGTGATCAGGAGCTTCAGATTGGGCAGCGCGTCGATCACTTGTTTCGGGAAGCCGGTGCGCTCGCGCATGGCGACGATGATGTCAAAATCTTGCAGCGCCGCGATCACCTTGTCGGGGCCGCCGAGATGCGCGGCGAACGCCTTGATATCGATGTCGCCCTTGACCGGGGACCAATCAGCGGAGCTCAAGGCAATGTTTTGATAGTCGTCGAGAATTGCGCAGCGGTGCGCCATGATTGATCCACCCCAATACTGGCCCAATGCCAGCGGCTTTTGTGCCGTAGCCGTCTCATAACGGCTCGCCGAAGACAAGCGGGTGGGACGGTGCGTTATTTCGGCGTTATTTCGGGGCCGAGCGGCAGCGCGTTACGCGCCGATCCGGCATGCCGCGCGAGGGATTACGCGTGGCGCTCCGCGATGTCGCCGAGCGTCGACGTGGCTGGCCGAAGTGCGGGCTGCGACTTCGGATAGAGGTGGCCGTACTTGGCGTGCCATTTCGGGCCGGGGCCGCGCATATAGTGCAGGTCGGGGCGATAGGCGCCGCCGGGTTCGCCCGAGGCCACCCAGATATCGCGAAGTACCATTCTGAACCGGCGCAACATGACACGCTCCCGTTTTTTCTTGCCCATGAGGTTCACCCGATCGGCGGTTCCACCCCATCTTTGGCCTTCCGCTTATGGGTCAGCCGACCCAGGGGAAAGGTTCAATTTTTCAAACGCTCGTTTGACATTAATTGTGGGCCAGAAAACATTAAAATTTGTTGCGATTTCGGCGAGGCTTAGCCCGAACTGTGGTCAAGCTTTATGAAGCTTTACCGGGAACCGCAGAGGCGCCGGGAAAATTTGATCTGAAGCAAGCTTGTGCTAGCGCGGCGTGACCAGAAGCGGCATGCCGCCTTTCGGCCGCAGCGTGACCCGCGCCACGGGCTGTGGTTTGTGGCCCGGAACCGGCTGAAAGCGAAAGGCGCGGATCAAGGTCGCCAAGATTGCCGTGGCCTCGATCATGGCGAAGCTTGCCCCGATGCAGATCCGCAAGCCCCCGCCGAACGGCAGGAAGGCGTAGCGCGAATAGGTCTTGGCCAATTCGGGCGCGAAGCGGTCGGGGTCGAAGGCGTTGGGGTTCGCCCATAGCCGCGTATTCCGGTGCAGCGCATAGATCGGAATGTGGACGCGCGCGCCGGCCGCGATGTCCAATCCTTCCGATAAAGATTCGCCGCCGAGCCTCAGCGCCGTCTTGGCAAGGCGCGAAAGCGCCGGCGCCGGCGGGAACAGCCGCATCGCCTCCTGGATCACCTGCCGGCAGACGGACAGGTTGTCGATCTGTTCCGGCCCGATGGACTGCGCGCTTTTGCCGGTCCCGGCAACGGCGGCGACTTCGTCGGCGACGCGCTGCTGCGTGTCCTGGTCTTTCGCCAGAAGCCAGAGCGTCCAGGTCAGTGCGACCGACGTGGTCTCATGGCCGGCGGTGATGAAGGTGATGAGATTTTTCATCACCTCGTCGTCGGTCATGGTGCGCCCGGTCTCCGGGTCACGCGCCTTGAGCAGGAGATTGAGAAGGTCGGGCGCTGTCGTATCGGCGCCGCGCCGCGCCTCGACGGTGCGGCGGATTTCCTGGTGCAGAAAATCGCGCGCGCGCTTGGCGCGGCGGCGGTGCGGAAAAGGCATCCATTCCGGCAGTGACAATTGCGCGTAAATGATGTGCCAGGGAATGGTCGCGAAGCTGTCCCGGATGGCGCGGCTATAGCGGTCGGCATCGAGGTTTGCCGAACCGCCGAGCATGGTTTCGACGATGATGGCGAACGTCGTCCGCGTCATGGCGGCTGCGGCATCGACCGGTTCGCCGCGCGGCGCTGCGCGCCATTCCGCGGTCTGGCGGTCCGCCATCTCGGTAAAGACCGGCACGAAAGACGTCAGCGCTTCGTGCCGGAAGATCGGCGCCACGGCGCGGCGCTGCCAGCGCCATTCGGCGCCCTCGGCAAGGAACAACGAGTTGCGGCCGATGCTCGGTGCAAAGGCGCGCCGGGTCACCTGATCGCGTTCGAAATTCTCGGCCTTGTCCACCAGCATTTCGCCGATGAGTTGCGGATCGCAGATCAGAAGCGTGTCGGCGCCGCGCCTGTGGATGCGCACCACGCCATCCTCGTAAGCCTGGCGCGGGACGGATTCGATATAATTGCGCCACATCACCGGCAGTCCGCGCAGCCCTAGCGGCTGCGCCGGCGGCTCGAAGGGAACGAGATCGGGGTCTTTAAACACGCGATTACCTTGCCGGGGCTGTAATTTTCCGGCTTGACCTTTGGAACTTGCCCTTTAGCTAGTCAGTCGTTACATCAGCGGCAACTCATCCCAACATTTGCGCATCGCGCAGCGTTATTCGGCGCACCGCACGTATTTGGCGCAAATTTGCCGAGGGCAAGCATTTAGTCGAAGGCGCAGCATGGCCCGTCAATTCGTCTATCATATGGAAGGTTTGACCAAGACTTATCCGGGTAACCGCAAGGTCTTGGAGAACATCAACCTGTCGTTTTATCCGGACGCCAAGATCGGCGTGCTCGGCGTCAACGGCTCCGGCAAGTCGACGCTTTTGCGCATCATGGCCGGCATCGATACCGAATATAACGGCGAGGGCTGGGTCGCCGAAGGCGCCCGCGTCGGTTACCTGGCGCAGGAACCGCAACTCGATTCCGCTAAATCCGTGCGCGAAAATGTCATGGAGGGCGTGGCGCCGCAGAAGGCGATCGTCGAACGGTATAACGAACTCGCCACCAATTATTCCGACGAGACCGCCGACGAGATGACCAAGCTCCAGGACGAGATCGAGGCCAAGGGCCTATGGGATCTCGATTCCAAGGTTGATCAGGCGATGGATGCGCTACGCTGTCCGCCCGACGGCGCCGAGGTGTCGAAGCTCTCGGGCGGCGAGCGCCGCCGCATCGCTTTGTGCCGGCTGCTCCTCGAACAGCCCGAGCTTCTTCTGCTCGACGAGCCGACCAACCATCTCGATGCCGAGTCGGTATTGTGGCTCGAAGGCCATTTGCGCAATTATCCGGGCGCGATTCTGATCGTCACCCACGATCGCTACTTCCTCGACAATGTCACTAGCTGGATCCTCGAGCTCGATCGCGGCCGCGGCATTCCTTACGAGGGCAATTATTCGTCGTGGCTGGTGCAGAAGCAGAAACGGCTCGCGCAAGAGGGCCGCGAGGAAGAGGCGCGTCAGCGCACGCTCGCCCGCGAGCAGGAATGGATAACATCGTCGCCGCGCGCCCGGCAGGCCAAATCCAAGGCGCGTTACGAGCGCTATGAGGATCTGCTCAAGAAGGCCGGCGAGAAGCAGACGCAGACCGCGCAGATCGTTATTCCGGTCGCCGAGCGGCTTGGCCAGAACGTTGTCGATTTCACGTCGCTCAAGAAAGGTTTCGGCGACAATCTCCTGATCGACGACCTGACCTTCAAATTGCCGCCCGGCGGCATTGTCGGCGTCATCGGTCCAAACGGCGCCGGCAAGACCACTTTGTTCCGCATGATCACCGGGCAGGACAAGGCCGACGCAGGCGAGATCAAGGTCGGCGAGTCGGTCCACCTCGGCTATGTCGATCAGTCGCGCGACTCGCTCGACGGCAAGAAGTCGGTATGGGAGGAAATTTCCGGCGGCCTCGACCAGATCATGCTCGGCAAGCGCGAGGTCAATTCGCGCGGTTATTGCTCCGCCTTCAACTTCAAGGGCGCCGATCAGCAGAAAAAAGTCGGCCAGCTTTCAGGCGGTGAGCGCAATCGGGTGCATCTCGCCAAGATGCTCAAATCCGGCGCCAATGTTTTGCTGCTCGACGAGCCGACCAACGATCTCGACGTCGATACGTTGCGCGCGCTCGAAGAGGCGCTGGAAGATTTCGCCGGCTGCGCTGTGATCATCAGCCACGATCGCTGGTTCCTCGACCGCATCGCCACCCACATCCTCGCCTTCGAGGGCGAAAGCCATGTCGAATGGTTCGAGGGCAATTTCCAGGACTACGAGCAGGATAAGATGCGCCGGCTCGGCATCGACTCCATCGTGCCGGAGCGCATCAAATACAAGAAGTTCACGCGCTAAGGCGTGAGGACGTTCTTTTTCCTGAAAACCGGACCTGCTTTTCGCGGTTCAGCACTAGGATATTTGTCCGTCTTGGCCGAATAGCGCGGCCATTGCCCCGACATGGCGGCTATTTGTTGTATTGCCGTTCGCCGAGCGGCAAGGCACAGTTGCCATATCTAACAACGTGGGCCGACTGGCCCTTGAAAGGTTGAGGTTCCAGACTGCCGCCAGCATGAATTGACAGGTCCTAAGCGCACGTTGACCCGGGGGGCCGACAATGCCGGAGAGACTCTCAGCACTGGTGCAAGACCGGTTAGAAGACCAGCGGATCGCCTCCGTTCATTGGAACTGGCCATGGTTGCGCGGGCCATGGTTGCCCGCGCCATTGTTGCCCGGGCCATTGTTGCGCGGCCTGGCGCTCGCGGCGGCGGTCGGCCTGGCCTACTTCTTCGCCGCACAAATGAGCCTCGGTCTGCTCATCAAGCCTGATGGCGTGGCCGTGTTTTGGCCGGCGGCCGGCATTTCCTCGGGCGTCTTGATCGCTCTCGGTCCCAAGGCGCGATGGCCGGTGGCGCTTGGAGCAATTGTTGCGACGCTCGTCGCCAATCTGATGGGAGACAGGACCGTCTGGGCCGCCTCAGCGTTCGCGATATGCAACGCCGCTGAAGCTTTGATCACCGCCGGATTGATCCGGCACTATAGCGGCGCAGCATTCGGTCTGGATCGCCTACGTCACGTCCTCATGCTGTTCGCCGCGGCCATCGCAGGCACCGTCGTCTCCGGCATCGGCGGCGCGATCGCCTACAAGCTGTTCCACAGTCCGGACGCATCGATGTTCACGACATGGTGGCATTGGTTTGCGTCCGATGCGGTCGGCATCATCGCCGTCGCGCCGCTCGTCATCGGACTTGCCGCCGCCGCGCGGCAGCCTCCGCCGCGGGGCCAGTTCGTCGAAGGCATCGCCGCGTTGCTGCTGCTCGGCGCGATGACGGGCATCATCATTTCACTTCCCGAGCAGCCTTGGGAGACGGTCGTGCCCGGCGCATTGCTGTTTCCGATGCTGCTATGGCTTGCCGCACGCTGCCGGCCGGTCTTCGCGGCCGCCGGCGGCTTCATGGTTTCCATTGCGATCGTCTGGACGACGATCTTCGGCATCGGCCATTTCGGCGACATCAGGCTTCCTATCAACGACCGTATCCTGCAAGCGCAGGCGGTCATATTGGTGGTGACGCTCGGCGCTTGCGTTCTTGCGGCGCTGTTCTCCGAGCGGCGGGAGAGCGAAGCGCGGCTCGCCCGCTCGAACGTGATGCTGGAGCGCGAGCGGCATAATAAGCTGATGAACGCTCAGGCGATTACGGCGTCAATTGCCCATGAGGTGAGGCAACCTCTGGCGGCAATCGCGACCAACGGCGGCGCGGCGCTGCGATTTCTGGCGATGTCGCCGCCCAATCACGCCGAAGTGCAGTCGGCGATCGAAAGGATCATCCGCGACAGCCATCGCACTGGCGAAGTGTTCGACGGCATTCGCGCGCTGTTCCGCGAAGTCGATCAGGGGCGTGTTCCGGTCGATGTGAACGAGACGATCCTTGAAATGCTGCATTTGCTGGAAGGAGAATTGAGGAGTCACGGTGTCGTGGTCCGCCGCGAGCTGGCTGCGGAACTGCCGCCTGTCGACGGTCATCGCAGCCAATTGCAGCAGGTCGTCTCGAACCTCGTGAACAACGCCATCGAGGCCATGAATACGACGGCGAAGCGGCATCGCGTCCTGCACGTGAGAACGCGGCTTCGCGAACCCGGTACGATCGCCGTCGAGGTGCAAGATTCCGGTCCGGGGATCGATCCCAAGCAACTCGACAGCATTTTCGGCGCGTTCTTTACGACCAAGGCGCAAGGGATGGGGCTCGGGCTCGCGATCTGCCGCATGATTATCGAGCACCATGGCGGCCGCCTCACGGCATCCTCCGATGGCAGGACCGGAGCGTTGTTTCAGTTCATTCTGCCGACCCAAGCAATCGAGGAAACTGAGCCCGCGTCCGAAGCGACGCCCGAGTTCGGCGCGTAGCGCACTCGGTCGATTGTCGCGGCGAAATGATTGCGGCCGGCCCCGGGGGGGCGGGGCCGGCCGCTACGCTAACCAGGGGGGATGGGGCGTCGGGGGGTGTGGTTAGCGTAAATCCTTCCTCGAGGGTGGGCGTCAGAACATCATCGCAAGCACCGTCATCACTACGACGCCAACGGCAATCGTGCCTATCTCGATCAGATCGAAGCGCCGGCCCAGCATGATGGCCGCGGAAAATCCGTTTCGGCTCGTTTGCGGGTGCATCATCGCACCGTCGCCAAATTGCCGCTGACGACCGCCGGTTGACCGGCTTTGACGAGCGGCGCCGTGCCGAGATCCAAACTATCGAGTCCCGCGAATTTACCGACCACGGCGAGCAAGGCCGCGCACAGCAAACCGACCGCTACAATCTTGAGATGGGTGCCGCGATCGGCACCATACATCGAATGGTTCATGGCAACCTCTCGGACCTCTGTCGACGCCGACGCCAGTTGATCCGGCGTGTTCTGTTATCTGGATTTTTCTTTTTCAGAACGTTAGTTGCTGCTGCCGTGTCGTGACATTGTACGCAGGTAAGCTCGGCGATACGTTGGTATAGAGCGCGGCACGGCACGCGGCCGGCTCAGACGGTACAGCGCTTGTAAATGGTGGCTCGCATCGGGTCGGCGACCGGGCTGAAAGCCGGATCGCATCCCAATGGCGGGCGTTGCAGCGACGTCTTCATGCTTTCCGCCGACGGCGACAATATCTGCTGGGTCTGCTGGATCGGCGACGCTGTCAGCTGGTCGCCTTTGTTGACGCGGTTGACGGTTGTGATTTCGGTCTGCGCGCCACGAGCCGACGCCCCTGGGGCATTCGTCGCACCGACGATGCAGGCGGCGATGGAGCAAAAGATGAGAAAGCCTGAGGCCGTCACGAGCTTTTGATCGAATGTTGCACGCATTTTGCGTCTCCCCGACCGGCGCTTATTGACGTGACGCGTGGTGCCGAGCCTGCTCGCTGATCGCGATGACGCGCACGGTGCGGGCATCACCATCTCGTTGGCGGGCGTCGCGAAGGCAGGAGCGCTCGTAATATGGCCAGGTCTGGAGACAGGTGGCGGTCTTTGCGGCGGTCTTTGCGCCGCTATTGGCTTCGTTGTCGGTCGTGCTGGCCGCCGCCGTATCCGGCTTTGGCATTGTGACGACGACAAATGCAGTGGAAAGGGCAAGCGCCACTGCGGCGCAGTGAATCAGATGATGGCGCCCGACGATATTCGACGTAGCGATGTTTGACATTGTGTTCTCCCCGACGTCTCGTTTTGCCGGGGAGAATAGAAAGCGCGACCGGGCAGTCCCATTGAACGTTGGTAAACGATTGGTATCGAACCCGTTCATAGTCCTATACCTTGGTATAGGTGCGCTCAGCCGTTTCGAAAGGCCGTTCGCCGATCGAAGGGGTGCTGTCCTGTGAAGCGCGATCGCTTCAGTTCGGGATCGGGCGCTGTAATGCCTTGTCGATACAAGCGATCAAGCTCGTTTCATCGAAAGGCTTGCTCAGGAAACCGAACGCGCCGGCATCGAGCGCATGTTTGCGCAGCCGATCGCTCGGAAATGCCGTCACGAAGATGACCGGCGTGCGGTGGCCGTCGGCGATGAGCCGGCGCTGTAGGTCGATGCCGCTCAGGCCCGGCATTTGCAGGTCGGTGATGATGCACGCGGTGTCATGGATGCGGTCTGAATCAAGATACTCTTCCGCGGATCCGAAGGCGGCAGTCGCGTAACCAAGGGAGCGAATCAAGCCCTGTATGGCTTCGCGGACGGAACGGTCATCATCGATGATGGAGATCAAAGCCGAACTCACTGTATTGAAGTTCCCTGTCTGATATGCACGCGGCAGGATGCGCGACTGAGGATGCCGCCATATTTGAATCGTCATAAACGCGAATAAAACTATACCAATGTATAGGTGTTCAAAAGTTCGGTCGGCGAACGCCTAACGCGTCCGCCATGCGGACCAATTCGGCGAGCGATTTCGCGCCCATTTTCCGCATGATGCTCCCGCGATGGACCTTGGCGGTAATTTCGCTGACGCCGATCTCGCCGGCGACTTGCTTGTTCATCAGGCCTGCCGTCACCAGCCCCATGACTTCCTGCTCGCGTGGCGTGAGCGTGTCGAAGCTCGACTTCAGCTTGGCAAGCCCGCTGTTACGCTCGCGGCGTTCGCGATCGCGCTCCAGCGCCTGTTGTACGGCATCCAGCATGTCCTGGTCGCGAAACGGCTTCGGCAGAAATTCGACGGCGCCGGCTTTCATGGCCTTCACGGTCATCGGGATATCGCCGTGACCGGTCATGAAAATGATCGGAATGTGGAGTCCCGCGGCGGCGAGCTCGGTTTGAAAATCAAGACCGCTGAGACCGGGGAGCCTGACGTCGAGCACCAGACAGCTTGGCGCGTCGGGAAGCTTGTTTTGCAGGAACTCGGCGGCCGAGCCAAAAGTCTTTGCTTGCAAGCCGATCGAGCGGAATAGGCCGTCGAGCGCCTCGCGAACGGAGGCGTCATCGTCGACCACAAATACTGCGGGCGGCAGCTCCGTGGCTTTGCTTGTCATGACCAGCCCCATGACACTAACAAAATGACACCAACAAAATGGCGCTGACAAATGCCTTTTCCAGTCCCTAATAGTACGCGCCGAGATCTGATCTATGTCAACGTCGTAGGCCCCATGCGAGGCTCGTGAAGACGCCGCGGCCGATGTTGCTGAACGGCCAAAGACGGCCGTGTGACAGTATTTGTTTGATGTCGGATGCCGCGTCGATTGGCGTCGATCTCAAGGTTCGGAATTGGTCCCGCACCACGGCGGCACCGGTTTGGCCTCGCCTGGTGTAATACCGCCGAGATGGCGTTTGATCTCGCCATACAGGGCGGTATCCGGTGCATAGACCAACTGACTTTCGGCGAAAGGCTGCGGCCATAGTGAATGCACGCGCAACGTGATGGTGCCGTCGGCCGACATTTTTGCCGTGCCGACGCTGTCGATGGCTTCACACGGTATCGGCGGATCGCTGCTGCCTGCGCCTGCCGCGGTGAGGTTTGCGGCGACGAGCGCCACGCTCAACCCCGCTAATCGCGGTAAACGCATGGTAAGGACCTGCACTTATAGCGATCTTCGTCTTGGGCCTTGAAACGAACACATCCTTAGCGCATATAAGCCCCGCGATCGATTCGATCAGCAAGCGAGCCGCGTGTACGGGACCGTATTTGACCATTGAAAATGGTTCCGCCCTGTTAACGGCCTAAGTGCTCTAGGCCTAAGTCCGTTAAATGGCTTCTAGCTCGCGATAATCCCTTTTCATCGACAGCCCAGGACGCGCGGGGTGTCTTTATATGATTCCGCTCTGCCAGCCGTGGCGCCTCGCGCAACGGCTCTGTCAGCGCACGCAAAAAGAAAGACTGTTCTTTGACCAACTTTAGCGACTTCAATCTCAACGACGCTATCACCCGAGCTCTTGTCGAAGAGAAATACGAAACCCCAACCCCCATTCAGGCGCAGACCATTCCGATCGCCATGTCGGGACGCGACGTGATCGGAATTGCGCAGACCGGAACCGGCAAGACCGCCGCCTTCGCGCTGCCGATCCTCGATCGTCTCGCCCAAAAGCCGCGCATGGCCGAGCGCAAGAGCTGCCGCGTCCTGGTCTTAAGCCCGACGCGCGAACTCTCCGGCCAGATCCTTGACAGCTTCCGCACTTACGGCCGGCATCTGCGCATGAGAACCGCGCTCGCGATCGGCGGCGTGTCGATGGGCGGACAAGTCCGCTCGCTGCTCAACGGCGTCGACGTTCTGGTCGCCACGCCCGGCCGCCTGCTCGATCTCGTCAAGGGCAACGCGCTGCGGTTGGACAGCGTCGAGTGCTTCGTGCTCGACGAGGCCGACCGAATGCTCGATATGGGCTTCATCAACGACATCCGCAAAATCGTGGCGAAGCTGCCGAAAGAGCGGCAGACGCTGATGTTCTCCGCCACCATGCCGCGCGCCATTTCCGAGCTCGCAGCGCAAATGCTGCGCGACCCGGCCAAGGTCGCGGTCACGCCCGTTGCTGCAACGGCCGATCGTGTCGAACAGCGCGTCATCCGTGTCGATCGCGCGGCAAAGCCGCAGATCCTGATCGATGTGCTCCGCAACGAGCCGATCGACCGCGTCCTCGTCTTCACCCGCACCAAGCATGGCGCCGACAAGGTCATGCGCCGGCTGGTCCAGGCCGGCATCCCGGCCGAGGCGATCCACGGCAACAAGTCGCAAGGCCAGCGCGAGCGCGCGCTGTCGGCGTTCCGCGACGGCAAGGTCAAGACGCTGGTCGCGACCGATATCGCCGCGCGCGGCATCGACGTCGATGGCGTCAGCCACGTGGTGAATTTCGATGTGCCCAACGTGCCGGAAAGCTACGTTCACCGCATCGGCCGCACCGCGCGCGCCGGCGCCGAAGGTATCGCGATCTCGCTGTGCGACGGCGAGGAAATGGCGTTCCTGCGCGACATCGAGAAGCTGATCCGCATCTCGATCCCGGTGACCGACAAGCGGTCGCATCCGGGGCGCGACGAGCCCAAAGATGGCAAGCAGGTCGGCAAGATCAGCTCCGGCCGCTCGCATGCTTCAGGCAATCGCGGCTCGGGCAATCATGGTTCCGGTAGCCGCGGCTCAAGCCATCGCGGGTCGAGCAATCGCGGACCCGGCAAGGACGGAGCAAACAAGGACCGTCACTGGCAATCCCGCGACAAAGCGCGCAAGCAGCCGCGTCACGGTCAAGCGAGCCATGGTCAAACTAGCCATGGTCATTCCAATGACCATTCAAATCATGGCCAGCCCAGAGAGATCGCGTCGGTCGCCTTTCTGAACGCGGGCGCTCCCTCGGACCGCTAGATTTGAGTTCGAGCTGATCCTTTCGGAAACCTCCGCCCTCGGACTTGATCCGAGGGCGGGCTCTTTCAGCCTCATGCCTCTTTAGCAAAACGGCGGGATCGGCTTTGATTGGCCCGGCTCGATCCCGCCGAGATGCCTTTTGATTTCATCATATTGCGGATCGTCCGGCGTATAGGTCAGGTCCGAGTCCTCGTGCGGATCCGGCCACAGCGATTTCAGGTGCAGCGTAATCGTGCCGTCCGCGGTCATTTCGGCAATGCCGATGCTGTCGACCGTCGCACAGGTGACCGGCGGCAGGTCTTTCTTGAATTGTGCGGCGGCTGGCACCGCGAAGCCGATGGCAAGACCAATAAGACATACAGGCCAATAGCGAGCCCGAGCGCCACGGCGATAGTTCGGACAGACACGGATGGAAACTCCGGGCACTTGCTTGTCATGATCCGGTCCGACCTTCCTTCGCCCGCCCGAAGCGGGCTTCGCGAAGGCGGGAAACCGGGTTTCCCTTTCCGGGATCATGCTCTAGGAGAAATAGCCATATCCGAATCGCGCCGGAAAGTCCGTTAACGAGGTCGTGGTCATGGAAGACTGGAGCGCCCGGCAATATCTGAAATTCGAGGACGAACGCACGCGGCCGCCGCGCGATCTGTTGGCGCAAGTGCCGCTGCAGCGGCCCAATCTGGTGGTCGATCTCGGTTGCGGGCCGGGAAATTCGACCGAGCTTTTGGCCGAGCGCTACCCGAATTCGCAAGTGATGGGGCTCGATTCCTCGCCCGACATGTTGCGCAAGGCGCGCGAGCGGCTGCCGAACTGCACCTTCGTCGAGGCAGATATCGCCGACTGGAAGCCCGATCCGCGCACCGATCTGATCTTCGGCAATGCCGTCATGCAATGGCTGCCCGAGCATCCGGCCATCATGCGCCGGCTGATCGAGGCGATGCCGCAAGGCGGCGTTCTTGCCATCCAGATGCCGGATAATACCCGCGAGCCGGCACTGCGCTTCCAGAAGGAGGTCGGCGAGAGCGGGCCATGGAAGGATCATCCGGAAATCAAAGCCGCCGCCCGCGACGACCTGCCTTCGGTCGAGGACTACTACGATCTGCTCAAACCGGCGTGTTCGCATCTCGACATCTGGCACATCGTCTATAATCACGTCATGGCGTCGCCGCAGGCGATCACCGAATGGTTCAAGGGCTCATCGCTGCAGCCGTTCCTGTCGCCGCTGAATGCGCAAGACCGCGAGAAATTCCTCGCCGCCTACACCGCGAAAATTACCGAGGCCTACAAGCCGCGCTACGACGGCAAGGTGCTGCTGCGCTTCCCGCGGCTGTTCATTGTGGCGGTGCGATGAGATTTCCATTTCGTCATGGCCGGACTTGTTCCGGCCATCCACGTCTTACGCTTATGATGAGCCAAAGACGTGGATGCCCGGCACAAGGCCGGGCATGACGGCGCGAGAGATGCGACGATGACTCACATTCGCCGTCTGTTCGCAATCGTATTTTTTGCTACGCTCTCCACGGCTTCAGCCTCCGCGGATCCGGTATTCGACACTTGGCTGCAATCGCTGTGGCCGCAAGCGCAGGCGCTTGGTGTTTCGCGCGCGACCTTCGATAGTGCGACGCGCGGGCTCGAGCCGGATTACACGCTGCCCGATCTGGTGCTGCCCGGCCGGCCGGAAAAGCCGGCCGCCGGCCAGCCGGAATTCGTGCAGACGCCGGCCGATTACATCAAGGAAACCTCGATCGACCGGCTCGCCGCCGACGGCCGCAAACTCTACGACCAATATCGTGCGCCGCTCACCGCCATCGAGAAGCAATTCGGCACGCCGCCGACAATTCTGCTCGCGATCTTCGGCCGCGAGACCGATTACGGCCGCCAGACCGACAAGCGCAATGCCATCCGCGTGCTGGCAACACAGGCCTATACCGGCAAGCGCAAGGAGCAATTCCTCAACGAGTTTTTGCTGGCGCTGAAAATCCTGCAGCAGGGACAGGTCAAACTTGCCGATATGAAAAGCTCATGGGCGGGAGCGATGGGGCTCACGCAATTCCTGCCGTCGGATTATCTGAAATATGCCGTCGATTTCGACGGCGACGGCAAGGCCGATATCTGGAATTCGGTGCCCGATGCGCTCGCTTCGGCCGCCAAGCAACTTCTCGACAAAGGCTGGCAGCGCGGCGTGCCGTGGGCCTATGAGGTGCATCCGCCGGCCGATGTCGATTGCACTGTTGGCGTGCCGCAAAATACTCTGCCGGTCGGCGATTGGGTCAAGCGCGGCTATGTGCCGGCCTATGGCCGCACGCTGACATCGAGGGATCCGGCGTCGCTGCTGCAGCCGGCTGGGCTTTATGGACCGTCGTTCCTTGCCACCAAGAACTATTTCGTCATCAAGGAATATAATTTCTCCGACCTCTACGTTCTGTTCGTCGGCCATCTCAGCGACAAGATCGCCGATCCGCATGCGGCCTTCGAAACGCCGTGGGGCAAGGTCGCGCAATTGCCGACCGCCGATCTCGACCGCATGCAGCAGATCCTCACCGCGCGCGGCTATTATCACGACAAGATCGACGGCAAGGCGGGCATGCTGACGCGCTCCGCGCTCGGCGATTATCAGAAGAAGAACGGGCTCAAGCTCGATTGCTGGCCGACCGCCGCGGTGCTCCAGCAGATGCAGGCGGGCGGGCGCTAGCTGGGATCAATCGCTGCCTGGCACGGCTTCCGGCAAGCTGTCGTCGTCCTCGCCGGCATAGCCGAGCGGGCGGCTGTGCCTGGTCTCTTTGATCGAGCCAGTGACGCCGGGGTCGCCGGAGTGCTCGCCATAATGCTGTGCGGCGTAATGCGAGCGCACTTGCGCGGCCGCGACTTCGCCGGGGATCGCTGACCGGCTCGCAGATGCGGCGGTCGCCATAGTGGCGCATCAGATCGACGTGGATGTGATTGTAGTGATAGACATTGGCGCCCGGCGCCAGCACCGTCGTGAACTGATCGCACGCTGATGCCTGCACGTCGTGCAGAAAGCCTTGCTCTTCGGGCGAGCCGTGCCAGCCATATTGCACGCTGATCTTGTGGCCGTCGGCGAGATCGAATTCGGCGACGTCGAGCGCATTGCCGAAAGCATGCTCGGAAATATGCGCGTTCGGATTGCCGTTCATGCCGCGGCAGGAATAGGCCGAGATCTGTTTGATCTCGACCACCGGCTGGCGGAACCAGCGCAGCGCCGCCGGTTGCACCGAGCCCGTGATCCATTGATCGAGCGCCGATACGATGGGGCAGGCGAGCGTCGCCGGCGGTTCTACCGCGACCGGCTGGATCGATGCGGTCATCGCGCGATCAGGTGGTCCAAGCGGCGGCAATGGCGCCTGCGGCGGACGCGTCGAATAGGGCGCGGCATTCGAGCCGCCGTAATACGGATGCGGCGGCCCGCCCGGAATGCCGATGTCCTCGTCATCGTCGGGCTCCGGCAGTCCCGGCGGATTAAGCGACATCGGCGCGCCGGCTTGTGCGCTCGTCTGCGGCGGACGGTAGTTCTGCGGATATGACTGTGACGAATGGGGCTGCTGCGCGGGATAAGATTGCGCTGGATAGGATTGCGGTGATTGTTGATGGGGCGATTGTTGGTAGGGATTATATTGCGGCCCGTTTTGTTGCGGCGGCGGCAGCGTGCTCGACTGGATCGCGCTCGAACGATTGGCCGGCGCAGAGGTCGCGCCGTTTTGCTGACCGTATGTCTGTCCGTAACCTTGGTTTGAATTTTGGCCCGGCCAGCTTTGCGGCATCGCGTTGTTTGAGACGGAGCCATTCGGAATCGTGCCCGGCGGTCGCAGTGACTCGTCATCGTAGCCGAGCGCGGAACCAGAGCCCAGTGCCGAGACGCGCAACGGATAGGTGATGCCGCAGGCGCCCGGTCCATCGATCGGCGAGATGCGCACACGCGATGCGGACTCTTTGACGGCGCCGGAATTCAGGCATGACAATTCCGCCTCAGCGCGCCATGGCTCGCGCTCGGCCAGCATATAGTGGCTGCAGCCGGCGACGGCGGTCAGGGCGACGAGGACGAGGGAGCTGACGAGGTACCAGCGAACTCCGCGCGTCATGCGCGGACAATGCGAGCAATTCTCTTAAGGACTGCTCAACGATGATGCGTGAACCCACTGTTAACCATGGCCCTTGATCCGGAACCGCGTTTCGGGCCACATCGCCCGGGGAGAGAGAATGATGTTGTCCGCACTCGATCTGGTCCGCCGTCTTGAATCCGGTGAATTGAAGCCGCGCGCCGCGATCGATTTATGCGCGCAGGCCATCGAGGCGCGCGAGAAAGATGTCGGCGCCTTTGTCGTGCTCGATCTCGATGCGGCGCGCCGCGCTGCCGACGATCCGCGCCTGGCCGGAACGCCGCTTCGCGGCCTGCCGGTTGGCTTCAAGGACATTTTCGACACGGCAGATCTGCCGACGCAATACGGCTCGCCCATCTATGCCGGTTACCGGCCACGCGCCGATTCAAGCCTGGTCGCGCTGACACGCCGCGCCGGCGGTATCGTCATCGGCAAGACCGTCACCACCGAAATGGCGTCGCTCGTACCGTCGGTGACGCGCAATCCGCACAACCTCGAACATACACCGGGCGGCTCGTCGGCGGGCTCTGCCGCCGGTGTCGCGGCCGGCATGATGCCGGTGGCGTTTGGCACGCAGACGGCGGGATCGGTGATCCGGCCGGCGGCGTTCTGCGGCGTCGCTGGCTTCAAACCGTCCTATCGTTTGATCCCGATGGTCGGCGCCAAAGACGTCGCCTGGCATCTCGACACCGGCGGCCTGTTCGGCGCGGGCGTCGCCGATGTTGCGTTCGTCGCCGGCGCCATTCTTGCGCGCGATCTGCGCGTCGATCGCACCGCGCCGGCGGCGCCACGCATTGCCGTCGCGCGCACGCATCTGTGGCCGCAAGCGAGCGAAGCGATGCACAAGGCGATCGAGACCGCGGCCAAGATAGCGCAAGGCGCCGGCGCCAAGGTCACCGAGATCACGCTGCCGCCGATCTTCGAGGATGCTTATCTCGCGCAGCATACGATCCAGGATTACGAGAATCTCTGCGCGGTGGCCTGGGAATACGAAAATCATCGCGACAAGATCGATCGCCGGCTGCGCGAAGCGCTCGATGCGGCGACCTCCATCACCGCGGCTGCCTATGACGCGGCGCGCCGTACCGGGAGCCGCGCCCGGCAGGCGTTTGCCGACACCATGGCGGATTACGACGTGATCCTCACGCCGTCGGCGCCCGGCGCCGCGCCACACGGCTTCGCAACCACCGGCACTGCGATATTCAACAGATTGTGGACCTTGATGGGTACGCCTTGCGTCAATGTGCCGGGCTTGAGCGAGAACGGGTTGCCGCTCGGCATCCAGATCGTCGGCCGCTTTGGCCGCGATCGCTCAGCGCTCGAAGCGGCGCTGTTCGTCGAGCAGGCGATCGCGAAGAAAGTGGCGGCGTAACTACTCGGCGGCCCTGCGCGCCGAGGCCAGCGGATCGTAATTGAGGATCGGCGCCAGCCATTTCTCCATCGCCGCAAAGGTTTCGCCCTTGCGCTTGGCATAATCCTCGACCTGGTCGCGCTCGATCTTGCCGACGCCGAAATAATAACTGTCTGGATGACTGAAATAGAGGCCGCATACTGAGGCGCCCGGCCACATGGCAAAGCTTTCAGTGAGCTTCACGCTGATGGCGCGCTCGCCGTCGAGAAGCTTGAACAAGGTTCCCTTTTCGGTGTGATCGGGCTGCGACGGATAGCCGGGCGCGGGGCGGATGCCGCGATATTTCTCGCCGATCAGTTCGTCGTTGCGCAGCGTCTCGTCCGCGGCATAGGCCCAGAATTCGCGGCGCGCGCGCTGATGCATGCGTTCGGCAAGCGCCTCGGCGAGGCGATCTGCCAGAGCCTTGGCCAGGATAGCCGAGTAATCGTCATTGGCGTGCTTGAAGCGTTCGACCACGGCTTCTTCGCCGAGGCCGGCGGTCACCGCGAACGCGCCGATATAGTCGCGCAGGCCGCTCGCCCGCGGCGCGACGAAATCGGCGAGCGCGACATTGGCGCGGCCCTCGCGACGGGCGAGCTGTTGACGCAGCGTATGCAAGGTCGCGATCGGCTTGTTTCTCTGCTCATCGCCAAAAACCAGAATATCGTCGCCCTTGCTGTTCGCCGGCCAGAAGCCGATGACGGCGCTGGCGCGAAACCACTTCTCCGCGATCATCTTCTTCAGCATCGCTTGCGCATCGGCGAAGAGGCCTCGAGCCGCCTCACCAACAGTCGCGTCCTGCAGGATCGCCGGATATTTGCCGTTGAGCTCCCAGGTGGCGAAGAACGGCGACCAGTCGATGTAATCGACAAGCTCGGCGATCGCGATGTCGGTCAGCGTATGCGCGCCGAGAAGGCACGGCACCGGCGGCACGTAATTGCCGGACCAATTCAGCTTCAGCGCATTGGCGCGCGCATCGGCAAGCGGCAGCCGCTGCTTGTTCTCCTCGCCGCGGGCATGCGCGGTCGCGATCCTTGCATATTCAGCGCGCACATCGCTGACGTAACGGTCGCGCGCGTCGCGTGACAACAACGACGAGACGACGCCGACGGCGCGGCTCGCGTCATTGACATAGACCGTCTGACCGCGCCGGTAATTGGGATGGATCTTGACGGCGGTGTGCACGCGGCTCGTGGTGGCGCCGCCGATGAGGAGCGGCACGTCGAAGCCTTGGCGTTCGAATTCCGCGGCGACGTGACACATCTCGTCGAGCGATGGCGTGATGAGGCCGGATAGCCCCACGATGTCGGCGCGCTCCTGCTGGGCCGTCTGAATGATCTTCTCCGCCGGCACCATGACGCCGAGATCGATCACATCGTAATTGTTGCATTGGAGCACGACGCCGACGATATTCTTGCCGATGTCGTGGACGTCACCCTTGACGGTGGCGAGCACGATCTTGCCGTTCGATGAGGAATGTTCACGGCCGTCGCGGTCCTGCTCCATATAAGGCATCAGATGCGATACCGCCTGCTTCATCACCCGCGCTGACTTCACCACCTGCGGCAGGAACATCCGGCCGGAACCGAACAGGTCGCCGACGATATTCATGCCGTCCATCAGCGGGCCCTCGATCACCGCGAGCGGGCGCGGGGCTTTCAGCCGCGCTTCCTCGACGTCTTCGGCGATGAAATCGGTAATGCCGTGAACAAGCGCGTGCGCCAGCCGCTTCTCGACCGGCATTTCGCGCCAGGAGAGATCGGCTTCTTTCTTCTCCTTGCCGTGGCCGCGATGCCGCTCGGCGAGCGCCAAGAGCCGCTCGGCCGCGTCGGTGCGAAGGTTGAGCACGACGTCCTCGCAGGCTTCGCGCAATTCCGGATCGAGGTCGTCATAGACCGCGAGCTGGCCA
Organism: uncultured Alphaproteobacteria bacterium; assembly: GCA_963746715.1. Taxonomy (GTDB): domain Bacteria; phylum Pseudomonadota; class Alphaproteobacteria; order Rhizobiales; family Xanthobacteraceae; genus BOG-931. The sequence continues at coordinate 563,550 of CAVVCW010000032.1, forward strand.
GCATTGACGATGCCCATATCCATGCCGGCTTTGATGGCATGATAGAGGAACACCGCATGCATCGCCTCGCGGACAGCCTCATTGCCGCGGAACGAGAACGAAAGATTGGACACGCCGCCGGAGACATGCACGTGCGGCAGGTTCTGGCGGATCCAGCGCGTGCCTTCGATGAAGTCGACGCCGTAATTGTTGTGCTCCTCCATGCCGGTGGCGATGGCAAAGATGTTCGGATCGAAGATGATGTCCTGCGGCGGAAAGCCGACGCGGTTCACGAGGATGTCGTAGGCGCGCGTCGCGATCTTTTGCTTTTTTTCGAGCGTGTCGGCCTGGCCTGTTTCGTCGAACGCCATGACCACGACGGCGGCGCCATAGCGGCGCACGGTTTCGGCGTGGCGGACGAAAGCCTCCTCACCCTCCTTGAGCGAGATCGAATTCACCACCGCCTTGCCTTGCACGCATTTGAGGCCAGCTTCGATGACCGAGAACTTCGACGAATCGATCATCACCGGTACGCGCGCGATATCCGGCTCAGCCGCGACCAGATTGAGGAAGGTGGTCATCGCCTTCTCGGAATCGAGCAGGCCTTCGTCCATGTTGATGTCGATGATCTGCGCGCCGCTTTCGACCTGATCGCGCGCCACCGCGAGCGCAGCGGGATAGTCGCCGGCAGTGACGAGCTTACGAAATCGTGCCGAGCCGGTGACATTGGTACGCTCGCCGACATTCACGAAAGGAATTTCCGGTGTCAGCGTGAACGGCTCGAGGCCGGCGAGGCGCAGCCGCGGAGAAATTTCGGGAATTTTCCGCGGCGTCTTGCCGGCGGCGGCGCGGGCGATGGCGCGGATATGGTCGGGCGTCGTGCCGCAGCAGCCGCCGATAATGTTCACCAGCCCGGAGGCAGCGAATTCGCCAAGCTGCGTCGCCATGGCGTCGGGGCCTTCGTCGTAATGGCCAAATTCGTTGGGCAAGCCGGCATTGGGATAGGCGCAGATCAGCGTGTCGGCGACGCGGCCGAGTTCGGCGATGTGGGCGCGCATCTCCTTGGCGCCGAGCGCGCAGTTCAGTCCCACTGAAATCGGCGACGCATGCGCGATCGAATTCCAGAACGCTTCCGGCGTCTGGCCGGAGAGGAGGCGTCCCGAGCGATCGGTGATGGTGCCGGAAATCATGACCGGCAGATCGATGCCGCGGGCGGCGAGCTCGTCGGCAATGGCGAAGATCGCCGCTTTGGCGTTAAGCGTATCGAAAATCGTCTCGATCAGCAGCGTGTCGACGCCGCCGTCGATCAGCCCGCGCACCTGCTCGCCGTAAGCCTCGCGCAACTGATCGAAGGTAATCGCGCGAAAGCCGGGATTGGAGACGTCCGGCGAAATCGAGGCGGTGCGGTTCGTCGGGCCGATGGCGCCGGCGACGATGCGCTCGCGGCCGTCTTCCTCGTGCGCGACGCGGGCTGCCTCGCGCACGAGGCGCGCGCCTTCCAGGTTGAGCTCGTAGGCGATGTCGGACATGCCGTAATCGGCCTGCGCGATCCGCGTCGACGAAAACGTGTTGGTCGAGACGATATCGGCGCCGGCGCGGAAGTAAGCGAGGTGGATGGAGCGGATGGCGTCCGGCTGCGTCAGGTTGAGCAGATCGTTATTGCCGCGCACTTCGCGGTTCCAGGCGTCGAACCGCGCGCCGCGAAACGCCCCTTCGTCGAGCCGCAGCGCCTGGATCATCGTGCCCATGGCGCCGTCGAGGACGAGAATGCGTTCGGCCGCGAGCCGGCGCAGCGTCGATTCGGCTTTCGATGTCGGCGCGAGCTTGTTCATCGGCTTACGCGCGCTCCTTCACAATCGCGGAGGCCGGCGGGCCGGCCGCGCCATGGTCCGGCCGCATGCCGAGCAGGTGGCAGACCGCATAAACAAGGTCGGCGCGGTTCATGGTGTAAAAATGAAAATCAGTGACGCCGTGATCGACGAGATCGATCACTTGTTCGGCGGCGACGGCCGCGGCGATCAGCTTCCGCGTCGCCGGGTCGTCGTCGAGACCGTCGAAGCGGTCGGCGAGCCACGCGGGAACCGAGGCGCCGGTGCGCTCGGCGAAATTCTTGGTCTGCTTGAAATTCTGCACCGGCAGGATGCCCGGTACGATCGGGATCGTGATGCCGGCTGAGCGCACGCGGTCGAGATAGCGGAAGTAGAGCGCATTCTCGAAGAAGAACTGTGTCATGGCCCGTGTCGCGCCGGCATCGACCTTGGCCTTGAGCATGTCGATATCGGCGGCCACGGTCGGACTGTCAGGATGTTTTTCCGGATAGGCGGAGACCGAGACTTCGATGTCGGCAATGCGCTTGATGCCGGCGACAAGATCGGCGGCGTTCTGATAGCCGCCCGGATGCGGCGTATAGCGTTCGCCGACGCCGCTCACCGGATCTCCGCGCAGCGCCACGATGTGGCGCACGCCGGCTTCGGCATAGCCGCGGATCACCGCATTGACGTCGTCACGGCTCGCCGCGACGCAGGTCAGATGCGCGGCAGGCGTCAGCATGGTCTCGGCGAGGATGCGCTTGACCGTCGCATGGGTGCGCTCGCGGGTCGAGCCGCCGGCGCCATAGGTCACCGACACGAAGTTCGGCTTCAGCGGCGCAAGCCGCCGGATCGATTCCCAGAGCGACTGCTCCATATCCGCGGTCTTGGGCGGGAAGAACTCGAACGAGACATCAAGGCCGGGTCGGCCAGCGTCGACGAAACGGCTGGGGCGAGGTGTGGTGGTCATCACGCAACCTGCGTCGAAGGCTGCGCCAAGAGAATGCGGGGATCGCGCGCCAGCCACAGCGATATCGCGATCCTGCCTTCCGGTCCCGGCGCAAAGGTTTCCTGCCGCTGCACATCGAGACCCGCGGCTTCGAGCCATTGCGCCACTGTCTCCGGCGCGAAGCCGAGGCGGAGATGGGCGTGCTCTTCGCGCAGGAATTCGAGGTCATGCGGCGCGAAGTCGATGACCAGAAGCCGGCCGCCCGGACGCAGCACCCGCGCCGCTTCGCGTATCGCGCGCGCGCTGTCGTCGAGGAAGTGCAGCACCTGATGGATGATGACGACGTCGAAGGAGTCGCGCGGCAATGCGAGGTCGTAGATATCGCCGTGGCGCACGCTGCAATGTTTGAGGCCGGCGCGATCGAGCCGCGCCCGTGCCAGCGCCAGCATATCGAGCGACAGATCAAGTCCGAGTCCGCGCTCGATGTCGCCGGAAAACAGTTCAAGCATGCGGCCGGTGCCGGTGCCGAGGTCGAGCAGTGCGCGGATCGGTTTGTCGGCGAGCGCCTTTTTGATGGCCTCCTCGACGGCCGCATCGGCGGCGTGAAGTTTGCGGATGCGATCCCATTCTGCGGCGTGGCGGCGGAAATAATTTTGCGCGGCGGCAGCGCGGGTGGCGCGCACCGCGGCGAGCCGCTCACGGTCGCGGGCGATGATCGGATCTTCGGGGTCGAGCCGCGCGATCAGCGTGCGGGCGATATCGATCCCGTCCTGTTCGCCGAGCCGGTAGAAGGCCCAGGCACCCTCACGGAAGCGCTCGACCAGCCGCGCTTCGGCGAGGAGCCGCAGGTGCCGGGACAACCGCGGCTGCGACTGGCGCAGGATCTCGGTGAGGTCGGACACCGTCAGTTCGGCCTCCGCCAGCAGCGCCAGGATGCGCAGCCGCGTAGCTTCGCCGGCGGCCTTCAGGGTCGCTGTCAGCCCGGAAAAAGTGAGATGTTCTTGATCCATCGGCATTTCTGTATTGACGGTCGCTATCGATATAAAGATATCTTTATATCATTAAATGAATGGACGCAAGCTTAATGGGACGCGTCCCACCGTCATGGGCATCTACCAGGCGCCGCGGGACGCAGGATACACGTGGGATGTATGTCGCAGACGCTGCCGGTCGCTGCGCCTCGGCACTGGCGGCTGCAAAAACTGCGTGCCACCTTGCCGTTCATGTCCGAGACGACAAAACGCTCCGAAAGCGCCGATCCTTACGGGCTGCGCGCCGGCGAAATTGCCGCCGAACTGCCAGCACGGGCGGATGCCTCGCTCTATTACATCGGCCGCATCCGCACGCCGTGGAAGCGGCGCGCAGATTGTCCGAAGAACGCGCGCGGCTCGGATGACGTTTGCACAGTCGAACTTGATCCACGCTGGGCCGCGGGCCTTCAAGGTCTCGATGCTGTCACGCATGTACTCCTGCTTTATTGGATGGACCAGGCGCGGCGCGATCTCGTCGTGCAATGGCCGCGGCACTATGCCGAGCATCGCGGGACGTTTGCCTTGCGCTCGCCGGCGCGGCCCAACCCGATTGCGCTTTCGGTGGCGCGGCTCATGCGCATCGACGGCAACAAGCTGTCAGTTGTCGGTATCGATTGCCTCGACGGCACGCCGCTTCTCGACATCAAGCCCTATTTCGCCTCGACGGATTCCGTGCCGGAGGCGGTCGTCGGCTGGCACACGCAGCGGCGCTAGATTTTCCGTTTGAGCATCATGCTCTAAAACAACGGCGGCACGACGCCGAGTGGTATCACGCCGAGATAGATCACGCTGTCCTCGACTCGCACCGGCAGGACGGTCGCCGGCTTTTTATCGATCTCAGTCGGCTGACCCATTTTTTTAATGCTCTCGATGACGCCTGCCGATGCGTTCTGGCGCACCACGCCGCCCAATCCCGGCACCAGACGATCGAGCGCATTGAGCCCTTGATCGGCGGAGCCGCTGCCGCCGGTGAGCCGGTCGATGCCTTGCCCGATCAATTGATCGATGCCGAGAAGGGGAATGATCGTATCGATGCCGACGACCGCGACCTGAACAAGGCCGTTGAGCTTGCCTTGCGCGTTCACAGTCAACGTGCCGTTGCCGACGATGATGGTATCGGGCCGTTCGATACGGAGCGACTTGATTTGAATGCCGCCGCCGGACGCCGCCATCTCGCGGAACAGAACGGGCCATGGCTTTGGCGAGAAGTCGGAGAAGCCGCGCATGACGAAATCAACGTCGCCTTGCAGCGGTTCGCCAAGCAGCGGATGGAAGGACGGCGCGGTCGCACCGACGAAATGTCCGGTCGCTTCGATCACCGGATCGCTGCGCGCGGAGCCGGAAATGATGCGGCCGGCGACATCGACCGCGTCGGCTTGAAAGATCATGCCGCTGCCGGGACCCGCGACGCGGTCAAGCCGCGGCTGATTCAACCTGACGGTGATCGCCTCAGGATCAGTCGGCAGCCCGAGCAGGCGCAAGCGCGCATCGGAAAAATTGGCGACGAAGACCGGTTGCTGGCCCGGATCGGCGAGCGTGACCGGTCCGGTGATTTCGCCGTTCAGCAGCGTCGGGCGAAACACCTGCGCCGAGAAGGTGACGCCGGTGGCGCGTACGTCAAATGGCGGGTTATTACTCTTGAATTGGGCGGCGGCCTGATCGCAGCTACTGACAATGCTGAATGGGAATCCGCCGATGCCCTGGCTGCCGCAGGCATAGACGCGGCCGAGCGCCGCCTCGCGCGCAATCCAGCCGGCTTCCGCTTCGCCGGCAATGTCGGCGGCATACGACCACAACCAGGTCCAGCCGAGGCCGATGACCACGAGGGCGGCCGGCAGGATGAACAGCCACAGCCGCCCGCGGCGCGGCGGCCCGGCGCGTTTGCGCGGCGGTCGCGGCGCGGTTCGCATCATGCTCATCGGCGATTGGCCGGGCATGGTCGGTCACTCCTTTTTCGGCCCACGCGGTGCCGCAAGACGGCAGGCGCGCGTCGGTTTGATTCTCAACTTCGCATCGGACTATATCGCAAAACGTAGGAGCACTTTCGAGGTTCAATGACGAGCAGCGCCGCGCACGAAAATGGGGAACTCTGGGTTTTCGGCTACGGCTCGCTGATGTGGCGTCCGGGCTTTGCTTATCTCGAACGCATGCCGGCGCGCCTGATCGGCCTGCACCGCTCGCTCTGCGTCTTTTCCTTCGTGCATCGCGGCACGCCGGAGCGGCCGGGTCTGGTGCTCGGGCTCGATCGCGGCGGCATGTGCCGGGGCATCGCCTATCGGGTGGCGGCGGCGGCACGCGAAGAGACCATCGATTATCTGCGCGGGCGCGAGCAGGTCACGAGCGTCTATGTCGAGACCGTGCGCCAGATCGAGCTCGAGGACAAAGCCCGGCAGCGGGTGCCGGCGGTCTGCTACATCGTCGACCGCAGCCATGTGCAATATGCCGGCCGGCTGACCCTTGCGCAGAGCCTGCATCACGTGCGGCAGGGCCACGGCAAGTCGGGTCCCAATCGCGACTATGTCATCGAGACCGTGCGCGCACTGGAGGCGCTCGGCTATCGCGAAGGCGAGTTGCATTTACTCGCCGAGCGTCTCGGCGGTCATCCTTCGGCAAGCAAGGCTCAAGAGGCCGCGCCGGACGCTTGATCGCTTCGAACGGCTTCCTGGATAAGCCGATTGGTCGCGCCTTCGATGGCGTCTTCGAGCTGGTTCGAAAACGTCATCTTGTCGAGACCCGGCGCGATCGGATCGAGGATTTCGACGACGATCGTTCCCGGCAACCGTAACAGCGAACGCCGCGGCCAGTAGAGCCCGGAATTCAGCGCCATCGGCACGCAGGGAACATCGGCCTTGCCGTAGAGATAGAGGATGCCGGGCTTGTAGGTCGGCTCGGCGCCGGGCAGGCGCCGCGTGCCTTCGGGGAAAATGACGATCTGACGACCGGCGGCGAGAGCCGCGCGCGCGCGCGCCGTCATGCGCGCCAGCGCCGCCATGCCGGCGGAGCGATCGACCGGGATCAGACCTTCTTTGCGCATGTACCAGCCGAACAGCGGCAGCCACATCAATTCGCGCTTGAGAATATAGGTCGGGTCGTCGATCGCGGCATAAAGCGCAAAGGTCTCCCAGGCCGATTGGTGCTTGCAGGCGAGGATGCAGGCCGTTTTCGGGATCTTCTCGACGCCGCGCCACTCGACCTTGGTGCCGCATATGACGCGGAGCAGCCACAGACTCGTCAGAGCGTAAGAGCGCACGAAGACATGCAGGATACGCCGCGGCAGCAGCAGCGTCGGCAGCGCGGCGATCATATGCGCGGTCAGGTTCACATAGAACAGCGCGATGAAAAGAAGAGAGCGAATGTAAGTGGCGAAAGAGCGCGGCACAGATGACCTGTTGGAGGCTTAGGCGTGCAAATCCGAGCCGCGGCTATGCGGGGATTGCCGCCTTGTTCGAAGGCGTCAGGAGTTCGCCCGTCTCCGCGAAAGCGTCAAAGTGCATACGCACCTTGGCCGCAAGGTATTTCAGATATTCCGACAGCACCAGCTTGGTGGTGTCGCTATTCGACCACCACGGCTCGATGCGCAGGCGGTCGGAGACGACCGGGTAGGGGATCAGCGCCACGTCGGGAAGCTGGTGCGCGATCTCGGCCAGCGCGCGCGGCATGTGGTAGGCCGAGGTGACGATAATCAGCGAGTTGAAGTTGTGCGCCTGCGCCCAGCGCCGCGTCTGCACCGCATTGCCCAGCGTGTTCAGCGCGGCATAATCGAGATCGACGCAGCAGCCGAGCACGCGGTTATAGTCGACGGTTTGATGGGCGATGTCGTTGGTCGTCGTACCCGGATTGACGCCGGTAATCAGAAGCCGCTTACCGCGACCCGAGGCGAGCAGCTCGAGCGCGTCGCTGACGCGCGACGTGCCGCCGGTCAGCACGACGATGCCGTCGGCATTCCGGTCGAGCGCGACTTCCTGCTCCGGCAACAGCCAGATGAAAAGGCCGAAGCCGGCCGCCAGCAGGAATGCGCAGAGGAAGGCGAGCCTCAGGCCGATTGACCTGAGGCGTCGTCTTTTGACCGCCGATCTCAGGCTGTCCATTGCCGCGCGTCCCCTCGCGCTAAGAATCTCACGGCAGAATATACGTCCAGAATACCGAAACTATAGCCGAGATTCCGGCGACAAGTTGAAGCTCTCGTCCAATCGAGGCGCCTAGTTGATACTGCCCAAAGTCTGGTTGACGGTACGCCGGGAGGTCAGCGCCGTGACCACCGCCATCAGCGCAATCAAAGCCAGGATGACAACGTAGCCCGAAGGGCTGACGGAAAAGGTGCCGAACAGGGCCGCGGTCTCGTCGCCGCCCGGCGTACCGGAAAACCACGCATTAATGGCGGCGATGACCGCAAACAGCCCGATTGCGGCGCCGCCGCCGATGGCGCCGCCTTTGAGACCAAGGAGAAGAAAGTGGCGCTGGAATTGGTGAGCGATAAAGCTGTCGGTCGCACCGACATAATGCAGCACTTCGACAACGGCGCGGTTGGTCGCCATGGCGCCGCGCGTCGCGAAAGTCACCGAAAGCACGGTCACGGCGATGACCAGCGCCAGGATCGCGATGCCGACCGCGACTGCGGTGTCCGCCATGGTGCGCATGCGGTCGATCCAGCCGCGGTGGTCGTCGAGGATCGCACTCGGTACCTGCGCGGCGAGCGTCTTGCGCAGGGTGGCGAGATCCGGTGTCGCGCCGGACACGAGCTTGACGACAATCATGCGCGGAATCGGCAGGTCGTTGAGCGCAAGGCCGGTGCCGAGCCAAGGTTCGACAAGTTTTGCCGACTCCGCCCGGGTATAGGCTCGCACGTCGCCGATTCCGGCGTTGGATTGCGCAAGGGTGACTGCGGTGCGCACGTCGGCCTCGATATCGCGGCCCGAGGCTGGTCGCACCTGGATGGTGACTTCACGCCCAACGTCAAACTCCCAGTCGCTTGCGGTGCCGACCATCATGGTCACGGCGCCCGCCGTCAGCGCGGCGAGGAAGGTCATGATGGCGATCACGGAAGACAGCGAACGGCCGGAGATCGAACCGGAGGGCACGATCGTGGTCGGAGCCTGTGGCGCGAGCGCATGCGCAGCCGAAGCGGCCAGGTCGTCCCACGGCTCTGTCATCGTCTCGTCGTCGAGGGGTTCAGTCGTAGACATGAAGCCGTCCGTCATGCAGCACCAGCCGGCGCGCGTCATATTCGTCCATGAGCGCGATGTCATGGGTGGCGATCACCACCGACGTGCCCGATTTATTGAGCTCGATAAACAGGCGCAGCAGCCGCTGGCCGAGATTGGGATCGACGTTACCCGTGGGCTCGTCGGCGAGAAGAAGCAGCGGCCGCGCGATCACCGCACGCGCGATTGCGGCGCGCTGCTTTTCGCCGCCAGACAGCACCGGCGGCAACGCGTTCATGCGCTCGCCGAGACCGACCCAGTGCAGGAGTTCGACCACCTCGGCGCGATAGGACGCCTCCTCCTTGCCGAGGACCCGCAGCGGCAGCGACACGTTTTCATAAGTGGTCAAATGGTCGAGCAGGCGGAAGTCCTGAAACACGATGCCGATGCGCCGCCGCAAGGCGGCGCGGCTGTCCTTGCTGAGCCTCGCCGTGTCGCGGTCGAATATGGTGATCAGGCCGCGGGTCGGCTTGAGCAGGAGAAACATCATGCGCAGCAGCGAGGTCTTGCCGGCGCCCGACGGGCCGGTGAGAAACTGGAAGGAATGGCTGTCGATGCGGAATGAGAGGTCGCGCAAAATCTCCGGGCCGAGCCCATAGCGCAGGCCGACATTCTCGAATTGAATCACGCGGTTCTCCGGGGTGGCACGCGCTTTTAACAGCTGCCGGTATTGCCCGTCATTGGCCTATGCTGACCAAGCAATTCGTCATAACCGCCAACTTAACATCTCCGGCTTGCGAGTCCGGCCCCAAGTCTGGCTTTAGGTCTGGCTCTGGCTCTAGGTCCTACCCCAAGCCCGGCCATCGGCCTGCCGGGTGCCGGGTGCCGGGTGTCGACCGCCGGCCTGATCGGTTTGGTTTCCAATCCGTTAACGGTTGGCCTGTTAGGGTTTCCCTAAAGATGGTGGGCTCTTGATTCACCTATGCTGATTGTCTGCCCGAACTGCGCAACATCCTACGATTTGGACGTGGCGAGCCTGCGGCCGAACGGCCGTAAAGTGCGCTGTGTGCGCTGCAAGACGGTCTGGCAGGCCGAACTGTCCCACGCCGACAGGCTGATGGCCGCCGCCGAGGCGCTGGCGCCGGTGCGCCGCACCGTCGAGGCGATGGCAGAAGCCGCGGCCGGGGAATCGGGCGACGATCCCGAGGCCGGAGAGGCCACGCCGGCGCATCTGCAGACCCAGGCCGAGGCCTGGTTTGACGGCCCGGAAGAGGATCCGGGCGTCGGCGCCGATCCCTTTACGGTGGAGTCCCCCTCCATCGCGCCAACCGATCACGATGACGACGATGCCGAAACCGACGCCGAGCGTGATGATGCCGCTGCCGAACAGGCGGTCGACGACATCGAGACACTCGCGGCGCGCCGCTATCCGGATGGCGGCAGGTTTTGGTGGCTGCGCTGGCCGCTGTCCGGCATGCAGTCGCTGATCCTTGCGCTGATCCTGCTTGACGCCATTGTCATCGGCTGGCGCAACGATTTCGTCCGGCTGATGCCGCAGACGGCATCGTTTTACGCCCGGCTTGGCATGCCGGTGAACCTGCGCGGCCTCGCCTTCGACAATCTCAGCACGTCGACCGAACAGCACGAGGGTGTGCCGATCCTGGTGGTCGAGGGCGACATCGTCAACGAGACGCACAAGATCGTCGACGTGCCGCGGCTGCGCTTTGCGGTGCGCAATGCCGGCCGGCAAGAGATTTATTCCTGGACGGCCGTATTGCCGCGCACCCTGCTGTCGCCGGGCGATGCGGCGCCGTTCCGCACCCGGCTCGCTTCGCCGCCGCCGGATGCCCACGACGTGCTGGTGCGCTTCCTCAATCGCAATGACATTTACGCCGGATCGCGCTGATGGCCAAAATTCTGATCGCCGAAGACGAGGAGTCCCTGCGTGCGATGTGTGCGCGCGGGCTGACCATGGTCGGTCACGACGTCAAGACTGCCTGTGACGGCAGCGAAGCGCTCGATTTATTGCAGCGTGACGGCGGAGGCTTCGATCTTCTCCTCACCGACATCCGCATGCCGATTATGGACGGCATCGCACTTGCGCTTGCGGCAGCGCGCGACGATCCCGAGCTCGTTATTCTCCTGATGACCGGCTATGCCGATCAGCGCGAGCGCGCCCACGGTCTTGATGCGCTCATTCACGACGTGATCTCAAAGCCCTTCACGCTTGCCGCGCTGCGCAAAACGGTGGAAGAGGCGCTGACGGTCAAAGCTAGATCATAATTCCGAAAAGCCGGTCCCAGCTTCCGGCATTCGCGAAGCCCGCTTCGGCCGGCGAAGCAAGGTCGGAAAAGATCAGGCTCGAACGAAAAATCTAATTATCTTCGGAGATCGCGTAAGGCCGCGGCAGCGGTTCGGCCGGCAGGTCGGGATGGGCACGGCCGAAATCGGGCGCCGGTAAATCCTGGCCGATTTCGACAATGCCGCGGCGGATGGCGCGGGTCCGCGCGAAGTGATCGAACAGCGCCTCACCGTCGCCGCGGCGGATGGCGCGGGTCAATTGCGCCAGATCCTCGTTGAACGTGCCGAGCATTTCCAGAACGGCATCTTTGTTGGTGAGGAAGACGTCGCGCCACATGGTCGGATCCGACGCCGCGATCCGGGTGAAATCGCGAAAGCCGCCGGCGGAGAATTTCAGGACTTCAGAGCGCGTCACTTCGGCCAATTCGTCGGCGGTGCCGACGATCGTGTAAGCGATGAGATGTGGCAGGTGGCTGGTGATCGCCAGCACCAGATCGTGATGCGCCGCCGGCATTGCTTCGACATTGGCGCCGAGCGCGCGCCAGAACGCGGCGAGCTTGTCGACGGCTTGCGGATCGGCATTGTCCGGCGGCGTCAGAATACACCAGCGCCCGACGAACAATTCGGCAAAGCCGGCATCGGGACCGGAATGTTCGGTGCCGGCAACCGGATGCGCAGGCACGAAATGCACGTTGTCGGGAAGGTGCTGGCCCATGTCGCGCAAGATGGCGCCTTTGACCGAGCCGACATCGGAGACGACGGCTCCAGGTTTAAGATGCGGGCCGATCTCCTTGGCGACGTCGCCGCAGGCGCCGACCGGGACGCAGACGATGACGAGGTCGGCGCCTTCCGCCGCAGCGGCGTTGGTTTCGACAACCTGGTCGGCGATGCCGAGTTCGGCGACGCGGCGGCGCGTGGCGGCGGAGCGCGCCGTCGCCACGATCTCGCGACCGCGCCTTGGGCGCGCGCCGCGCGCGCGATCGAAGAGCCGATCAGGCCAACGCCGATCAGCGCCAGGCGATTGAACATAGGTCCAGGCTTGGGTGCGGGCTTGGTCATTACGATTGCGCCAAGAAATCCTTGAACGCTGCGACGACCAGACGGTTCGCCTCCTCGGTGCCGACGCTCAAGCGCAGCGCGTTCGGCAATTTGTAGGCGGTGGTCTGGCGCAGGATCAGCCCGCGCGCAGTGAGAAAGGCATCGGCGTCCTTGGCGGTGCGGCCTTTGGTTTCCGGAAAATGGATCAGCACGAAATTGGCGACGCTCGGCGTCGCGGTGAGGCCGAGCTTGCCGATCTCCGCGGTGAGCCAATTGAGCCAGCGCGTATTGTGCTCGCGTGAGCGTTCCTGATGCGCGATGTCTTCGATCGCGGCGATGCCGGCGGCGATCGCGGGCCCGCTGGAATTGAACGGGCCGCGGACGCGGTTGATGGCATCGACGATCGGAGCCGGCGCGAACATCCAGCCGAGCCGCAGCGCCGCCAGTCCGTGGATCTTCGAGAACGTGCGGCACATCACGACATTTTCCGATGTCGCGACCAGTTCGATGCCGGCCTCGTAATCGTTGCGCGTGACATATTCGGCGTAAGCGGCATCGAGCACCAGCATCACATGGCCGGGCAGGCCGTGGTGCAAGCGCTTGACCTCGTCGAACGACAGCGCGGTGCCGGTCGGATTGTTCGGATTGGCGATGAAGACCATTTTGGTCTTCTCCGTCACCGCAGCCAGGATGGCGTCGACATCGGCGGTGTAATTCTTCTCCGGCGCCACGACAGGCATCGCGCCGGTGGCGAGAACGGCGATCGGATAGATCAGAAAGCCGTGCGTCGTGTAGATCGCCTCGTCGCCATCCTTGAGATAGGCGGCGGCAAGAAGATGCAGCAAATCGTCGGAACCGGCGCCGCAGACGATACGTTCGGGATCAAGCCCGAAGGCACGCCCGATGGCCTCGCGCAAATCGCTCGCCGCACCGTCCGGATAGTCCTCGAGGCGATCGGCCCAGGCCTTATAGGCCGCGACCGCGCGCGGGCTCGGCCCGAGCGGGGATTCGTTCGAGGACAATTTGTAAACCTTGGCTACGTTCGGCGCCGAGCTCTTGCCGGGCACATAGGCCTTGATGTCGAGCACGCCGGGCCGTGGTTGCGGACGCATCGCAGACATTATCTTCTAGCTCCAACACCCTCGGTATCCTGAAAAAAGCTCCCGCTTGTCGGGGAGATACTTATTTGTCGGCCACGGTATAGCGGGTCGCGTGACTGCCGACGAGGGCTTTGGAGCGGATCGAGGCCCCGGCCTTAACCAAGGCTGCCGCGACCGGATCGATGCCGTCTTTCTCCGTCGACACCAACAGAGCCGCCCCGTCGAAGGCCCGGTCGGGCAGGGCGATCACGTCGGCGAGGGGGGCTACGGCATTCACCGCGGCGCCGCTCCAGCCGGAGACCCGCAGGCTCCAGACTTCGGTCTCGGTCACCATGGCGTCGGCGGCGACGCGCGAGATCACAAAGACCGGCATCGCGGCCGGGTGATTGGCGCGCTCGACGAACGGCAACCGGGCGATGATTTTCGGCGCGCTGTCGAATTCGAGCGCCGCCCACCAGGGGCCCGCGCCCGCGGTGGCAAAAGCCGGAATGAAGCCGAGATCGCCGCGGGATTCCGAGACCGCTTCGACTACGCTCGATGCCCCGATATGCGGCACGAAGGGCACCGTGAAACCGAAATGAAACCGGGCGGAATCGCGCATGAGTGCGTCGCCGGCGGAGAGATCCGCATGCACGGCGAATGGCGCCTGCACATAGGTGAAAGTCGAGATGATGACGCGCCAGATGCTCTCCACCGTGTCGAACGGCAGGTTGCCGTGGTGGCGCTTGACCAGCCGCCGCATCATGTCGGCCTCGCGGGCCGGGCGGAACGCGGATCCGGTTTCCTCGGTCTTTTTCACCGCGATCAGCCGGTCGATGATCTCGCCGCGCTTGATCAGCAGGCCGTGCATTTCCCCATCGATGCGATCGATCTCGACCCGCAGTTCGGCAAGCGTCGGGTCGATTTGGGATGATGATTTTGACGGCGGTTTCGGCATTTACAGGTCCCGGCAGTTGGGCCGATTGATAGGTGTCGTTAAGCCCGAAAGCAAAGAAAACATTGACTTAAGTGGCAACGGGCCTATTTACGCCCCTCTGATCGCCGGGTCTGCCTTAGAGCATGATCCCGAAAAGCGGAAATCGGTTTTCGGGTAAGATCATGCTCAATAGAAAGATCTAGGCTGAGGCTGGACCGCGCCGCCGCAAATGGCATGCTAAGGTTGGCATTCTAAAGACAGCGCCCAAGGATGTGGTAATGGCCGACGTCAGCGCCATTCTCGATCTTGCCGACCGCACCCGCGAAGCGGATATGCCGCATTCGCCGGTGGTGCACTTTTCCGCGAGCAAGCCGTTGCGGCTCGACGCCGGCGTCGATTTTGCGCCGTGGCAGATCGCCTATCAGACCTACGGCGCGCTCAATGCCGACCGCAGCAATGCGGTTCTGGTCTGCCATGCGCTGACCGGCGATCAGCACGTCATCAACGAGCATCCGATCACCGGCAAGGCCGGCTGGTGGGAGACCATGGTCGGCCCCGGTCTGCCGATCGATACCGAGCGCTTCTTCGTGATCTGCCCGAATGTGGTCGGCGGCTGCATGGGTTCGTCAGGCCCGGCCTCGACCAATCCGGCGACCGGCATGCCCTGGGGTCTCGATTTTCCGGTCATTACCGTGCGCGACATGATCCGCGCGCAGGCGATGCTGCTCGATCATCTCGGCATCAATTCATTGTTCGCGGCCGTGGGCGGCTCGATGGGCGGCATGCAGGTGCTGCAATGGGCGGCGAGCTACCCGCAGCGCATCTTCGCTGCGATGCCGATCGCGGCGGCGACGCGGCACTCGGCGCAGAACATCGCCTTCCACGAAGTCGGCCGCCAAGCGGTGATGGCCGATCCGGAATGGCGCGGCGGGCGTTATTTCGCCGACAATACCAGTCCGCGGCGCGGGCTCGCGGTGGCGCGCATGGGTGCGCACATTACTTATCTGTCCGATGCCGCGCTGCACCGCAAATTCGGCCGCCGCTTTCAAGATCGTGATAATCCGACCTTTTCTTTCGACGCCGACTTTCAGGTGGAATCCTATCTGCGTCACCAAGGCATCACCTTCGTCGAGCGGTTCGACGCCAATTCCTATCTCTATCTGACCCGCGCAATGGATTATTTCGATCTCGCCGCCGACTGCGATGGCGTCGCCGCTAATGCGTTTCGCGGCACGCCGACCCGGTTCTGCGTGATCTCGTTCACCAGCGATTGGCTGTTCCCGACATCGGAATCGCGCGCCATCGTTCACGCGCTCAATGCCGCGGGCGCCCGCGTGTCGTTCGCCGAGATCACCACCGACAAGGGCCACGACGCGTTCCTGCTCAACGAGCCGGAACTGTTCGGTATCGTGCGCGGCTTCCTCGAAGGCGCCGCCAAAGCGCGCGGCCTGCCGGCAAGATAACCATGCTCAACCGTCTCAAATACGATCTCACCATGGCGGGGGCGGCGCGAGTGCCCGGCGGCTCGCGCGTCGACTTGCTGGTGGTCGCCGACATGGTGGAGCCCGGCGCGCGGGTGCTCGACGTCGGTTGCGGCGATGGCGAATTGCTGCGGTTGCTCGAAACGCGTGGCGTCGACGGCCGCGGCATCGAATTGTCGCGCGAGGGCGTGAATGAGTGCGCCGCCAAGGGCCTCGCCGTGGTGCAGGGCGACGCCGACACCGATCTCGAAGACTATCCGGACGACGCGTTCGATTTCGTCATCCTGTCGCAGACTTTGCAAGCCACGCGCAAGCCGCGTGAAGTGCTTGAACATATGCTACGCATCGGCCGGCACGCCGTCATTTCATTTCCCAATTTCGGCCACTGGCGCATCCGGCTGCAGATATTCTTCGGCGGACATATGCCGCACACCGACAATCTGCCTTATGCGTGGTGGGAAACGCCCAACATTCATTTCTGCAGCATCAAGGATTTTCGCGAATTATGCCAAGCCACCGGCGCCAAGATCGAACAGGCCGTCTCGCTCAATGCCTGGGGCAGCCGGATGCGGCTGAAAATGCCGTGGTGGTTCTGGAATCTGTTCGGCGAACAGGCGGTGTTCTTGCTAAGCCGGCCGGATTAGGCGATTTTCCGACATCTAAAGCGTCCCGCATCGCGTTCGCTCGCAACGGCGCGGGCCCGTAGCTCAATGGTCAGAGCTAGCGGCTCATAACCGCTTGGTTGGAGGTTCGAGTCCTCCCGGGCCCACCATGCACTTTCACTCCATTTGAGATTTCCTAGCCGCGCTTGAACACCGCCCCCGCCGGTTCGCTGGCCGGCCGAAATCGCGCTAGCGGACCTGAGGATTTTGAAAGCTGGAAAAGAAAAAGTCCACGTTGCCCGTAAATCACAGATCTCAACGGCGAAATTAAGTGCGATGAATCCAGTGGCCTGAGGAGATTTCCAACTCGGCGTTTTAATTTGGGGCAAAGAAAAACGGGTCTTACCGGGTTGTGCCCTACCATTCGTCAATTTTTACAAAAACGTTAATTTTTACAAAAACCTTTCCGACCATAGTCCAAGTCACGTTCCAAAATGTGCGAGGGCCTCTCAAGGAGAGCGTACTCGATGACGTACCCGACTGCACACCCGCAAAGACTGCTTCCGAGAATCGGCACCATTCTACATGCGCTATTTGGCCTTATGCTCCTTCTCGTCATCGGCGGCCTTCTGGTGCCAATCTACGGCGACATTCGCGAGCGGATCGAGAGCCAAAACGCACTGCGCAACGCCCGAGCGGCCCGGATCGTAGCTGCCGCGCTCCAGTTCGTCCGAATTGAACGCGGTCCGATCAGAGCAACACTCGAGGACCTCGCGCCGGCGTCTTCAGAAGTCATTAAAACCACGGCTGAACTGCGCGCTAAAGCCGAAGCCGCACTCGCCGTGATGCTCCACGATTGCACCGTTGTCGACTGCATAGATACAAAGAAAGAACCGGTTGTCGGCCTTCGCGACAGTATCGACAGACAGACGGAAGTCCGAGATCGGGTCGACGTCGCTCTTTCCCAGGCCTTGAGCGCGCGTGCGCCGGGCATAGCTCGCGATTTCGACATTGCATCGACTGATTTGATCAATCGGCTTGACGCAATGTTCAACGTGCTGGGAGACAAGGTCCGCATGTTTGATGCGCAAACTGCCGAGTTGGTCGAGATCAAGCAACTCGGCTGGCTGGCGCGTGATGGATTGGGGCTCGAACGCAGCTTTCTTTTCAGAAGCCTTATGGCCAACAAGGTTTCACCGGAAGCGCAGCGGCGCATTGTCGAGCTGCGTATGCAGGCTGAGGTAACATGGCGCGTCGTTCTTCAGCTTGCGGCCCGCGCAGGCGCGCCGCAAGATGTCGTCGAATTAATCAAAGCAGTCGATCAAGACTCGTTCAAGAACTACACCGGTATCCGCGATAGTGTTTACGATGCGCTTTTGAAGGGTGAGCCGGCGCCGATTTCATCCGATGCTTTTGCTACAAAATCTAAATATGCAGTCGATCGTATTGCCGATGTGTCTGATGCCGCCCTGGCTGCCGCCGAGCGCCATGTGGCGATGAAGAGCGAGGAAGCTAATCGCAACCTTATCTTTCAGGGCGCATTGCTGGCAGTCGCGGTGATTGTTGGGTTGGTCGGCATAGTTATCGTAGCATATCGGATCACGCGACCGATCCGAGCGATTACCATGACAATGCAGCGAATAGCAGACGGCGACGCCACCGTTGAGATTCCAGGTACCAAGCGGCTGGATGAGATCGGCGAAATGGCTGCCGCCGTGGAGATCTTCAAGGAGAATGCTGTAGAACGGCAACGGGTCGCGGCTGAACGGCTCGCCGAGCAACAACGCGCCGCAGATCAGCGCAAGCAGGAGATTCGGGGATTTGCCGATCGCTTCGAGGCTGCGCTGGGCGATATCGTTAGTAGAGTATCGGCTTCAGCCGAGGAGTTCGAGGCCGTGGCTAGAACTCTCTCGGAAACGATGCAGACTACACAAGATTTCGCAGGCAAGGTCGCGGTGGCATCCCGCGATGCATCCAAGAACGTGCTGTCGGTATCTGCGACGACCGAGGAGATGACGTCGTCCGCTAAAGAAATTAGTATGCAAACAAGTCAAGCGACGGAAATTGCGCGTCAGGCTGTGAGCCAGGCGGAAAAAACCACCGCCGGCATCACTGGCTTGTCGCAAGCAGCAGAACACATCGGTGCGGTCGTCAATCTCATAAGAACGATAGCCGAACAGACCAATCTCCTAGCGCTCAATGCCACCATCGAGGCCGCGCGTGCTGGACAGGCGGGCCGTGGCTTTTCCGTCGTCGCCGCCGAAGTGAAGTCGCTGGCCAACGAAACGAGCAAAGCGACCGAGGAGGTCAGGAAGCAAGTCTCCGCGATGCAAGCAGCTACCCAGGAGGTAGCAACGGCCATCACGGACGTGGTTCGTACGATCGCCAGCATTTCTAAGATTTCTGCCGTTATCTACAGCGCCGCACAGATGCAGAACTCGGCAACCCAGGATATTGCGCGGTTTACCGATGATGCTGGGAGACGGACCACGGAGGTCGCTCACAATATCGAAAGCGTAAATCATAAGGCGATTGAGGCCGGGTCGGCAGCAACTCAAGTTCTGTCTGCCGCTCAAATGTTGTCCCGAGAGAGTAATAAACTCAAAAATGAGATCGGAAAATTCTTATCCGAAGTCTGCGCAGCATGAATCGAGATTTAGCTCCAAAGACTCCCTCACCCGCTGCCTACCAACGCAAGTAAGCGTCCCTTGGGAGGCGGCGAACACTCCGCAAACGGATGACGCATTGCTGTCACGCGTCGCTGCTTAAGCGCTACGCGCAGGCCAAAATCGATGCGTCCGCAACAATTCCATGGAGTCTCGAAGCGCTATTCGAAATGTAGCGGAGAATTGTGGCAAGTGTTCCGCGAAATCGCCAAACTACAATCATACCGGTGCCCCATTGCTTGTCGACATTATGTCTAAAGTTGGCAATAAGCTGCGTGTTGCGACCAAAAATAAGCTGCGCGTTACAACAAAAAAATGCGTGCAGCTCTCAGGTACTTAAGGTGAGGCGCGTCCAGATCCTGGTTGTGAATCTGTCACGCGGGTGTTGTAGCGTAGAGTTAGGGGGGTACGCAGATGTGGGCGGCGTTGCGGCGGCCGTTGTCACGGCCACAAGTGTTGACGTGTATCTTGATCAGCGGTGTGCTGGCGGCGGGTATTTGGATGTCGCCGAGTTATGCGCAGCAAAAGCGCCACGATGTAGCCCCCGTCGTCGACGGCAATGCGCCGATCCCGGATAAGCCGGCTCTCGGTTCATTCGGCGCCCAACTCAATGCCAATACGATTGCCATTGTTTCGGGCAATATCAATGCCGCTTGGCTCACGATTGCCTATGACCTTTCAGCGGTCCTGGATGACGGCGACAACTTCCGCGTTTTGCCTGTGGTCGGCAAGGGCGGTGCGCAGAACGTCCGCGACGTTCGTTATCTGAAGGGCGTCGATCTCGGTATCACCGTAACGAGCGTGCTGGGCAAATTCCGCCGGACGCAAGAGCTCGGTAATATCGACGACAAGATCGTCTACATCACCAAGCTGTTCAATGACGAAATGCACGTAATCGTGCGCGCTGATTCCGGCGTCACCTCGCTGCAGCAGCTGGACGGCAAAAAAGTAAATTTCAGCGATATGGGCAGCGCGACGGAAGTGTCGTCCGGCGACGTTTTCGATCGCCTCGGCATCCACCCCGTCGAAGTGAACATGGGGCAGGCCGACGCCTACGAAAAGATGAAGACCGGCGAAATCGCCGCGACAATTCAGTTCGGCGGCATGCCGGCGCCGGCGATCGCGAAATTGCGGGCCAGCGATGGTTGGCGCATCCTGCCAATTCCTTACGACAAACGACTGCAGCAGGACTATTTACCGGCAAGCTTCACGAACGAAAGCTATCCGGGCCTCGTCCCCCCGGGTCAGAGTATCGATACGATCGCCTATGGGGCGGTCATGATCGCGTACAACTGGCCGAAGGACTCGGAGCGCTATCGACGCATCGCAGCGTTCGTCGATCGGTTCTTCTCGCATTTTGACGAGTTCCAGAAGCCGCCGCGTCATCCGTCTTGGCGCGAAGTGAATCTGGCAGCGGTTTTACCTGGTTGGACGCGGTTCCCCGAGGCTCAAGCGTGGCTCGACAGTCATCGTGCCGCGTCCGCGCCGGTTGCGGATGGGCAGGACGACTTCAACCGCTTTCTGGCCCAGCGCGCCGGTGTTTCGGCGATTGTGCTGACGCCCGATCAACGCAATATGCTGTTTCGTGATTATCAGAAGTGGAACGAGGAACGCCGGCGCGGCCAGAACACAGGAGGCTAGCACTACCAAGCGCTGGGCGAGGGTCGACCATCAGGGTCGAAAGCTGGAGGCGTAAATGAGTACTCCAATTCCGCCAAACTCCAGAGTGGACGGCCTCGAGCTCTACGCGCCGAGACGGGCGCGTGTGCAGTCTGTGGCAGGCGATCAAAAGCGGTCTTTTGCGGATGACCAAGAGCAGCCCGCGGCCGGCGACCCAGAGCAATCGTGGGCGGACGGCCAAGACAGGCCGCCAGCCAGCCTGGCGGGTGCGCCGGAAAACGATCAGCCGCAAGTGCCGGAAAGCAATTCGTGGGAAGCTGATGCCGAATCTGCGGACGCGGTGCAGGCGCGGATCGATAACGCAGTTGAGGCGGTATTGGATGTGGAGTGCGAGTTTCTCGAAGTCCACGTAGCACCGCTGCCGCGAGCCCCGCGCTTGATGTCGTCGCAAGACGAGACTCTCGCGCCGTTGCCGCGCGCCGCGCGCTTGATGTCCTCATGGGATGAGACTTATGACGGGCCGCGGCCCTCATTCGATTTGCAAAGACACCGATCCGATCTTCAAAGAAGCCGTCGTCGGGTCGATCGGGGCGCATGGCCGAGGTCGCGGCTCGATCCGGATATTGTACCCGAACCGCCGATCTACGAGCAGCGCCGTATTCTTCCCCTGCTGATGCGATTTTCGCTGGTAATTGGTGCCGCAGCAATCGCAGCATACGGCTTCACGGTGATGTCCCCGTTCCAGCGGCAAGAGAGTTCGCATCAAGACACTTCGCGTCAAATCGCCTCGCATCAAGTCGCCTCGCATAACGCCGCGAGCGATACCGTCACGGCGCTTGCGAAGCCACCGGTATCCCACGAGCCCGCAATCGAGCCGCAACTGCCATCGCGGCTCGTCATCGAAAACCAGCATGCCTTCGTGAACGAACCTCTTCCGCTCGAAGCTTCAGTTGCCCCTTCGACCGGCGACGAATCCCTGGTGGTCGCAGGCCTTGCCGCGGGCACGCGGTTGTCGGCGGGCGCAGCGATGAACGAATCCAGTTGGCATTTGCGGTCGCATGATCTTCGCGGCCTGTACCTTTACGCGCCCAAGGACTTTGTCGGCGTGATGAATACGGCGATCGATGTCCTTTCACCCAGTCAAAGGCTCCTTGACAGCCGTTCGGTGCGGCTCGAGTGGGTCGTCAGGAAGGAACCGCCGACGCAGCGGATCGATACAGTCGATCCGGCAAATCCAAACGTTCCAGCTGCGCAACAAATTGACCCACAACAAGCCGCAATTCTGATGAAACATGGTCGGGACGCGCTGGCCAGCGGCGACATTGCGGCTGCCCGGCTTGTGTTCCGGCGTTTAGCAGATGGCGGCAACGCGGAGGCGGCACTCGGACTGGCGGCTACCTACGATCCTCGCTATCTCGCCAGCCAAAATGTTATCGGCGTTGCCGGGGACGAGACCCAGGCACGCGTTTGGTATCAGCGCGCGATGGAACTGGGATCTATCGAAGCAAAAAACATGCTGGTGCTAATGGCAACCAAATAGCGCGGGGCCTACCGCAACACCTCAATTACCTTCAGCCGTGCCGAGCGGCGAGGTTCACCGATTTTGTCACCAGCTGTGCATCAAGTCGGCCGTTGCCGCCTTGAACACTTGGACCGTGCCAAGTTCGACCAAGCAAAAGGACAAAGGAAAACCTATGCGAATTTCTCGATCGGCAGTTCTTTTCTCACTGCTCGGCATCACACTCGGCTCGGCAAGCGCGCCGTCCTTCGCGGAGACTCCCGAACAATTCTACGCCGGCAAGATCATCAACCTCGAGATCGGCTACCCGCCGGCAGGAGCCAACGACATATATGCGCGTACGCTGGGCCGCTACCTCGCCAAGTACATTCCCGGGCATCCAACGATCGTGCCCAAAAATATGCCCGGCGGCGGCAGCTTCCTAGCGCTCGCCTATCTCTACAACGTCGCGCCGAAAGACGGCACCGAGATCGGGATTGGCGCGCCGACGGCGCCGCTCGACGAAAAACTCGGTTCGACCGGCGTGCGTTTCAAGGCCGCCCAATTCAACTGGATCGGGCGCATCGATTCCCTCGTCAACGTTGTCTTCATGTGGAACACCTCGCCAGTCAAAACCTTTGCTGACGCGCAACGCATCGAATTGACCTTGGCGGGGACGGGTGCGGGCTCGACGGTGTCCATCTATCCGACCGTCACCAACAATGTGCTGGGCACGAAGTTCAAGCTGATCATGGGCTACAAAGGCTCGAACGAAGCGCAGCTTGCCGTCGAGCGCGGCGAAGCAGAAGGTCACTCGACGGCCTGGACGGCGGTTAAGGTCGCTCACCCCGACTGGGTGTCCGAACATAAGATCAACGTCATCGTGCAATACGCGCTCAAGCCGCATCCGGAGTTGCCCGACGTTCCGGTCGTCGTCGACCTCGCTCGCAATGACGGCGAGCGTGCCATTTTGCGCGCGGTCATGAATGCGACCGAGATGGGCACGTCGTTCATGACGACACCTGGCGTTCCCAGCGATCGTGTCGCCCTCTTGCGCCATGCCTTCGAGCTGACCATGAAGGATCCGGATTTTCTCGCGGAGGCCGAGCGGCTGAAGCTTACGGTCAATCCGCTCAATGGCGAAGAAGTGCAGAAGCTTGTCGCCGAAGTGAACAATTTGCCGCCTGATCTCATCGAGAAGGTGCGCAATGTTTACGTCGAGAAGGGAAATTGATTCTCGCAATGGGGGTGTCTTGCAGTAGACGCGCACTTTGCGCGTCTACTGCAGAGACCCGCCGGGGAGCGAGGAAAGTTACGCTCGCTGGCTCGATTAAACTCAAACGGCTCGCCGGCGTCCGAAAGATTTGCTCCGCTTCCGCTATAGCGTCCAAAAAATGACTTTATGATTACGGGCGGCACACAGGCTGCCTCTCACAAGCTGCCGCTGAAAGGCTACCTTCCGGCCATAGCGATCTTCTGCAACGGGATAGAGGCCGAGTGGGCGCTGGCACTCTCTTGCGATCTCTGCATTTCTTACAAGGCTTGCTTCACAAACTCCGCAATGGCAATTGAAGGTTAAGGCCGATTGCGTTTGCCGGCAACGCGTGCGGCAGTCTAACGTTTGGCACAATCCCGCCAGCGAGGAGCGTCAATGGAAACGGACATGCTGCATTCCGCAGCGCATGCCCTGCTCATTATCCTCGACCCCACGCGCATGATGTATCTGTTCGGTGGCGTGTGCATGGGATTGTCGCTCGGCATTCTGCCGGGCATCGGCGGTATCGCCGGCACGGCGCTGCTATTGCCATTCACCTATAATCTCGATCCGCCGACAGCGTTCGCGCTGCTGCTCGGCCTCGGCGCCACGACCACCACCGCCGATCCCATTGCCGCGATCCTGTTCGGCGCGCCGGGCCACGCTGCGTCGGCGGCAACCACGCTCGACGGCTATCCGATGACGCGGCGCGGCGAGGCCGGCCGCGCGCTCGGCGCCTCCTACATGGCCGCTCTGATCGGCGGGCTGTTCGGCGCGTTGCTGATGGCGGTCGCGCTGCCGATCCTGCGCCCGATCATCCTTTATATCGGCTCGCCCGAGCTTCTCGGCGTCGCCGTGTTCGGCATTTCCATGGTCGCGGTTCTCTCCGGCAACGCGCCGCTGCGCGGGCTCACCGCGGCGTGCTTCGGCATGATGCTGTCGATGATCGGCACCGACCCGCAATCGGGCACGCTGCGCTGGACCATGGACACCTTGTATTTGTGGGACGGCTTGCCGCTGGTGCCGCTCACGCTCGGTATTTTCGCGCTGCCGGAACTTTGCGATCTCGCTATCGGCCGCATGGCGGTCGTCCAGGAAGGCATGACGCTCGACACCAAGAGCGGCATGCTGCTCGGCGTCCAGGATTGCATGCGGCACTGGTTTTTGATCCTGCGCTGCTCGTGGCTCGGGGCGGCGATGGGCGCCATTCCTGGCATCGGCGCCTCGGTGATCGACTGGATCTCTTATGGCCACGCGCTGCGCACCGAGAAGGGCGCGAGCGAGACCTTCGGCACCGGCGACGTGCGCGGCGTCATCGCCGCCGAAAGCGCCACCAACGCCCGCGAAGGCGGCGCACTCGTTCCGACTGTCGCTTTCGGCGTGCCGTCGAGCGCCGGCATGGCGATCCTGCTCGGTGCCTTTCTGATCCACGGCCTCGTTCCCGGGCCGGAAATGCTGACCAAGCATCTCGACATCACCTATTCGATGGTGTGGAGCATCGCCATTGCCAACATCCTCGGCTCCGGGCTTTGCTTTCTCTTCAGCGGCCAGCTCGCGAAGATAGCGACGCTGCGCTACACGCTGTTCATGCCTGGCGTGCTGAGCCTAATCTATATCGGCGCGTTCGAGGCGTCGCGGAACTGGGGCGACGTGTTCTCGCTGATATTCTTCGGCATGCTCGGCTGGGCGATGAAGCACTTCAAATGGCCGCGCCCGCCGCTCGTGCTCGGCTTCATCCTCGGTGAAGTGATTGAGCGGTACATGTTCATCTCGATCCAGCGCTACGGCATCTCCTGGATGCTCCGTCCCGTCGTCGTCGTCATGTTCATCATGGCCGGATTGTCGCTGCTGCGGCCGCTGTTGCAGGACATTCGTACCCACGGCGGCTTGAAAAAGATGGTCTCGCAATGGGGTCATCCGATGTTTTCGCCCGCGAATATTTTTGCCGCTGCGTTGTTATGCCTGTTCATCGCGATGATTTCGGCGTCGCTCGAGTGGCCCTTCGCCGCCCGCATCATTCCGACCATCGTCGGCACCGGTGCGATCCTGTTTTGCTCGTTGAGCCTGATCAACGATGTGTTCGGCCTGCACGAGCGCAACGGAGGCGGAGCCTTTGCCGCCAAGTCGCAAAAAATCCACATGGATATCGCGTCGAAGACCGCGCATCTTCCCGCGAAGATAATTCTCACCCGCGGATTTTTGTTCTTCGGCTGGATGGCCGGCTTCGCCGCCTGCATGGCGCTGATCGGGCTTATTCCGACCGTGCCGGTCTTCATCATAGCCTTCATGCGCGTTGAAGGCCGCGAGCCGTGGAAGATCGTCATACCGATGGCGGCCAGCGTAGTGCTGTTGATCTACGTGGTGTTCGACCAGTTGCTGGCGATTCCATGGCCGCCGACCGTGGCGGGGATGTTGTTCCCAGTTCTACACGCGATACCCAGCGTGTGAGACAAATCGCGTCACTTGAATCGGTGGCGAATCGTCCAGCCCTGCTTTCGCGCAATTGTCATCGAGGTTGCCACCTCCTAGGTCGGCGAGTGCCGCAAAAAAGTCCGCGTCGGGATTTCTGATTGCCATAAGCTGCTGGGTCGAAAGATGGGCAAAGCGCGATGACCGACGGCGGAAAGCAAATCATAAATGCCGATTCTGTGGCTGCGTTCGCACGCAAGCTGAAAGCGGAGGTGGTTGCAGCCGTCCAATCCGGAATTGGAAGTGCGCATCACGAAGAAGAGTTCACCCGTATTGTTCTGGATAAGCTCGGCAATGAAGGAACGCTGGAAAATCCGATCCCGCTTTGGCAAGAGGGGACATTCGATGCCCAAAAATACAAAATCACCGGATTTGCGTTGGCTGATGAGGAAGACCGCCTGCTCCTGGTGACTACGGTTTACACCGGGGATTTTCCGCCGCGTCCGCTTTCTCGCGATGAAATTTCTACCGCATTTAAGCAGACGCTGTGGTTCTACGAGTCCAGCTGTAGCGGAATGCATGAAAGGATCAATCCGGCCAATACCGATGCCGGCGATCTTGCGCGCCGCATATTCGATTTACGCGCTCGTGGACGGATCGCCGTTCTTCGTCTTGTCATCATCTCGGACGGAATCGTTCCGATTGCGCCTCTCGACATAAGGCGCGCTTCTGACAATACCCGGGTCATCGTAAACACGTTCGATATCGAGCAGCTTTTTTACATATTGCACGAGGGGCTTACCAACGACGACATCATGATCGATTTTTCAAAAGAGATCGGTCAGCCGCTGGCGTGCCTCAAAGCGTCATTTGAAGGATCGGGCTACGATGCCTATTTGGCGGCGGTTCCGGCGAATATTCTTGAGAGTACATATGAGAAATACGGAGCGCGCCTCCTCGAACACAACGTCCGCGCCTTTCTCGGCGTTCGCGGACATGAGACGGTGAACGCTGGTCTGCGAAAAACCATTCTGGAAGACCCGAGCAGTTTCCTTGCGTTAAATAACGGCATCGTCGCGATAGCAGATGAAATCGAGCTATCAAAAACTCCCGCCGGTACTCTGGGGATTCGCTCCTTGCGAGGCTTTCAGATCGTGAATGGCGGACAGACCACGGCCAGCCTTCATCGCGCAAAAAGACAAGATGCAGCAAAGCTCGGCGATATCACGGTTGCCGCGAAAATCATCAAGGTTGAGCGTGGCAATTTTGATGCGATGGTGGCGGCGGTGTCTCGCTCGGCAAACAGCCAAAATCCCGTGCAGCCTGCGGACTTCTCCGCAAATGACCCTTTCCACATCGCTTTGGAGCGCCTGGCCAACGATACATGGCTGAATGACGGGGAGAGCCGCTGGTTTTATGAGCGCGCGCGCGGCGGCTACGCGGCTTTTGGCGGCGACATGCCGATAGAGCGCCGATTTACCAAGACGGACACCGCGAAATATCTGAACGCGTGGGATGGATTTCCATACTATGTCAGCTGCGGCAATCAGAAAAATTTCCAACATTTCATGCAGCGGCTCAAGGAGGAGCATCCCGAAGGTTTGCAACTCGACGCCAATTGGTACAAGGCGTTCATCGGGAAAGCCTTGGTCTTTCGGGCTACTCAGAAAATCGTGCAGGCAAAGAATTTTACCGCCTATCAAGAAAGCATCGTCGCCTATACGGTTGCGATGTTGGCGTGGGAGACTCACGGTGTAATTGATTTTGATTTGCTTTGGTCTCGTCAGGCGATATCGCCTGAACTTGCCGTATTGA
Organism: uncultured Alphaproteobacteria bacterium; assembly: GCA_963746715.1. Lineage (GTDB taxonomy): Bacteria > Pseudomonadota > Alphaproteobacteria > Rhizobiales > Xanthobacteraceae > BOG-931. Next base: position 591,159 of record CAVVCW010000032.1, read on the forward strand.
TCGATCATTGTGCCGACCAGATTGACCGCGCTCTGCGCTTTACGGCTGAAGGGCGATTGCCTGGCGAGTGGGCGAAAAGGTCGGAATGCTGGGACAAAATCTGCGAGATAGAACTTGAAGTTCAGTCGCAGATTCCGCCGGAATTCAGTGAAGCGCAGGCCGACACGAATACGGAGGCCGAGGCGTCCCAATCAGGCGGCGGGAAATTCGTTTCAACTCGCGACGAACTGATCTGCAACGTCCGTCAGATTTTTCGTGGATATGAAGCCCGAAGCCGGGAAGATGCTATCGCTGCGTTGCAGGCATTTCTTGTAAACCCGCTCCCCGCCAACTATCCGGTCCGTGAAGAACTCGATAGCGTCATACGCACGGCCGTTCGGCGCAACATTCTGGAAAGCCGCGGTGACGGCCTGGCCCTCGCTACGAGAAGCATCGTAGATTACAAGCGGGACTTTTTGAGCGATCAGCTTGTGGCCTCGATGCCGGGGCGCAGTTGGATCGAGCGTGACGAAAGCGTTCGCAGGTTTGCCATATGGCTGGGTTTTCGCCGCGCCAGTCCGTTCATCGACGGAGCCGCCAGATCGGTCATAAGCGGACTCATCCGTGATGGCCGGCTCGAAGCCCGCGGATCGCTGATACGTCGCGCAGGGTGAGTCCAAGCTCGGCCAGGGCACGGGCGGTTGAACGAAGCGTCGCTTCGGTGCGCTAGCGGGTTGTGCATAGACCTTCTGCATCGATAAAGGTGTGCCAAATCGAAACAGGTGCGCCGCCGAATTAACCAACAAAGATCATATCCCTGCCTCAATGCTTACCAAATAGTTTATTCTGACCGCGTGTCGGTATTTGAATGCCGGGAAGAAGATGCGCGGCATTGGGGCATCAGACCTTACGGATGTGTGTGCGTTGCGTTCGGCGTAGATCAGCCGTTCGGGGGAGGGGCGGCATGGGGGTAGGCGTCCGGGGGAAGGCGTGCGACGGCCGCACTGACCATTGTTGTATCTCGCATGTCAACTCCGCTTACGCCGACCACGGTGTTTCCCTACAATCGGATTGCGCTGAACGGGCCTGTGGATGTCCTGAATATCCGCTCCCGACCTCGCCGTATGTCCGGATGCCGGCAATGAAAATATAGGGGCTTACAGTTCGTCTAGTAACAATCGGAGCTTGAAAGCACAGGGAGGCGTTCATGAGTTCTCCGGTCCACCACGCCAAAGATATCGATCCCGCTTTGATCTATGCCCCACCATGGGCACGTGAGCAGGCACTCTCTGCGCAGTCTCCGGTGTCGCCGCGCTTTCGGACATACGAAGTCAGGCAACGCGATTTTGAGGCGCCGCACATCGCCGACAGCCGCGCCTATAATGCCGCGATTGAGTGCGCGGCGCTCTGTATGATGGCGATCAATTCGGGTGGAAACGACCCGTTTCGCCAGAATTTACGCGAAGCGCTCCGCGAGGCGCTTTTTTTGCGCTGTGGCTTTCACGAAAGTAACCCCTTTGTGGACAATAGCGAGGTCCGTAATGTGCTGAGCGACGTTGTTGCGCGCACAATGTCTCTCTCTCAGCAATTCGAAGACGCCCCTGAATGTGGCGACGAAACCGCCGCGGTCCCTGACGCGCTAGAATGAGCCGCAAAATGCCCTTGGACTCCGATCCAAGATAGTTGGTGCGCAGGTCGCGAGGGCAAGCCGTGGTCGAATAGCGCTGCGGGGCGGCAGTCATTCCGATCCTTGCTAAAATCTCACGCGCCAATTCACAAATGTCTATTGAGTGCCGTTCTGAACAGCGCGATACGCTGGTCCGCCCGAAAAACGAGTGGGTAGATTGGGAGGGACGAGGGTGCGTGCTCCGGTAGCCGTTATTTTTGCATCCGCGATCTCGGGCATTTTGGCGTTCCCCGCGATCGACGCAAAGGCGGGCTCATGGCCCGACCGTCCAATTCACGTCATTGTGCCGTTTCCGGCCGGCTCCGCCGCCGACACCGTCGCCAGACTTATCAGTTCGAAACTGTCGGATCGGCTCGGCCAACCATTTATCGTTGAAAATCGCGATGGCGCGAGCGGTGCGATCGGCACGGCCAAGCTCGCCGATTCCGATGCCGATGGCTACACAATCGGAATGGCGACGACGACGACCTTGGTGACGGTGCCGGTGCTCAATAAAGGCGTTGCCTACAAGACGCCCGACGATTTTACGCCCATTGCGATGGTCGGCTATTCGCCGTTCATGCTCGTTGTCTATCCGTCGGTGCCGGCGCAGAACGTTCAGGACTACATTACCCTTGCAAAAGCGAAGCCGGGGAAATTGTCATATTCGTCGGAAGGCGAAGCGAGCCTTGCACGGCTTGGCGCGGAACTGTTCGCGACGACGGCCGGCATCAAGCTGAACGAGATTCCATACAAAAGCTCGACCCAGGCCGTGATCGACCTCTTGGCCGGGCGCATCAATTCTCAGTTCGGCATCCTGACAACGACCAAGCGCTACATCCAGAACGGCCAGCTTCGGGCGCTCGGCGTGACCACGTCCCGACGTATCGCCGATTTGCCGGACGTTCCGACCATTGCCGAATCCGGCGTGCCGGGCTTCGAAGTAACTCTCTGGATGGCCGTGATTGCTCCGGCGAAAATGCCGCAAAACATCGTCGATACGCTGAGCGCCGACGTCAACCAGGCGCTGGCGCAGGATGACGTCAAGCAAGCGCTCGCCAACCAGGCCATATTCGTCGATCCCAAAACTCCGGCCGAACTTCATGCCACGATCGAGAAGGATCTCAAGAAGTGGACGGATCTTGCCGGAAAGGCCGCGCTGATCCAGTGAGTTCGGCGGCACATCGCGGAGCGCCGATCGCCAAGAACCTCGCCCAATGCCGTGGCTTCGACCTGAGTGGCCGGCATTTTTTATGATAAGCCAAAGGACGGCCCCCTCTTATGACCGCGGCAAACAAACGCACCGTCAGTCTCGATTTCCAGTCGCATCTCGCCGATCTTGAAAAGCGCGGTCTTCTTATCCGCATCGACGAACCGATCAACAAGGACACCGAGTTGCATCCTCTGGTGCGCTGCCAGTTCGTCGGCGGCGTGCCCGAACATGACCGCCGCGCTTTTCTGTTCACCAATGTCGTCAATTCGACCGGTAAAAAATACGACATGCCCGTCGCGGTCGGAGCGCTCGCGGCGACGCCCGAAATCTATTCGATCGGCATGGGCTGCGCGGTCGGGGAGATCAGCGGCACGTGGGTCAAAGCTATCGCCAATCCCATTCCGCCGAAGGAGGTCACATCGGCGCTCTGCCAAGAAGTCGTCATCACTGGCAAGGATCTGACCAAGCCGGGCGGCGGCCTTGCGATGTTGCCGGTGCCGGTATCGACGCCGGGTTTCGATGCGGCGCCGACATTGACCGCGACGCTATGCATCACCAAGGATCCCGAAAACGGCATTCCCAACATGTCGATGAACCGGGCCGCGCTGAAAAGCACCAATCGGCTCGGCGTCCGCATGGCCTCGCGGCTTGGCCGCACCGGCGGTTATCAGCACTGGCTGAGATATCAGAAAATGGGCAAGCCGATGCCGATCGCCATCGTGCTCGGCTGTGCTCCGGTCGTTGTCTATAACGGGCCGCAGCGATTGCCCACGGATTTTGACGAGATCACCGTTGCCGGCGCGCTCACCGGAGCGCCGCTCGAAGTGGTGCGGGCGAAGACCGTCGATCTGATGGTGCCCGCCAATGGCGAAATCGTCATTGAGGGCTTGATCAGCACCGAGCTTCTCGAACCGGAAGGCCCGTTCGGCGAAAGCACCGGATATGTGGCGCTTGAAGATTATAATCTCTCGATGGAGGTCACGGCGATCACGCATCGGCGATCGCCGGTCTTCACCTCGATCATCAGTCAGGTAACTCCGAGCGAATCCAGCGTCATGCGCAAGGTAGCGATGGAGCCGGTATTCCTGACCCATTTGCGCCAGATCGGCATCAGCGGCATCCGCAAGGTCGTCATGCACGAGACATTGAGCAACTTGCGGCCGCTACTCTTTCTTCAGTTTGCGCATGGTGCGAGCCGCACCGAGGTCTGGCGCGCATTGCAGGCCGCGTCTTCGCAAATCGCCGACTGCGGAAAGATCGCGATTGCGGTCAGCGAGGATGTCGACCCCAACAATGCCAACGCGGTGTTCTGGTCGATGGCCTATCGGTCCAATCCGATCGAGGACCTGCAGGTCCTGCCGTTCCGCGCGCCCGATCACGGTCCAAGCTCCGACAGCGATTCCGGCGCGCCGGCCGATCCGCGGACGGCAAATTCGACGCTGCTGATCGATGCGACGCTCAAGCACGTCATGCCGCCGGTCGCATTGCCGGCCAAAGCCTATATGGAGCGCGCCCGGGATTTATGGAACAGACTGAAATTACCGCCGATTTCGTTTCAGGCGCCCTGGCACGGCTATCAGCTCGGCGACTGGCGCGACAGTTGGGAAGAGTTCGCGCAGAATGCAACAGCGGGCAAATGGGAAGTCAACGGCGCCGACACCTTGGCGCGGCGGCGCGGCGGTATGAAACCTGAAACTCCGGTGCGTTCGCTGGAAGGCTGACCCCGCGCTCTTTTTCAGCGGAGCGATATCTCCTGCTCGACGGCATCCGGTACGATGCGTGAACGCTGCGGCTTGCCGTGGATAGCTCGCCAAATCCGTTCCGGTGTCGCGGGCATCTCCATGTGCGTAACACCGAATTCGGCAAGCGCGTCGACGATCGCGTTGATGATGACCCCGAGTGCCGGCGTCGTGCCGCCTTCGCCAGCCGGCCGCATGCCGAGCGGATGTGTGGTCGAGGGAACCTCGCTGATGTCCGTCGTGAAGAACGGCAGCACATCGGCGCGCGGCATGGCGTAGTCCATGAACGAGCCGGACAGCATTTGTCCGGAACTGGCATCGTAGAAGCAATGTTCGAGCAGCGCCTGGCCGACGCCCTGGGCGATGCCGCCATGGGTTTGACCGTGGATGATCAGCGGATTAACCGCGCGGCCCACGTCGTCGACCGTCGTATGGCGTACGATCTCGACCGATCCCAACTCCGGATCGATCTCGACTTCGCTGACATGGCAGCCATAGGGGAACCCGGCTTCGCTGACGGTTTGGTCGCATTCACCGATCAACGGACCGCGAAAATCCTGCGGCAAGTCGCTGCGTGAGGTCATTGCTGCCGCAACTTCGGCAAGACTCATGGTCTGATCGCGATCGGCGAAGAAGGTACCGTCGCTGAACGTGATTTGCGTAGGGTCTTTTTGCGTGAGCAGGCCGATGACCTGCTTGCCCTTATCGATGATCTTATTGGAGGCATGCCAGATGACGATGCTGCCGAGCCGCATGCCGCGGCCCGAATGCGTGCCGCCACCGACATCCACGATATCGGTGTCACCGGTGATCAGCCGCACCTTATCGAAGGGGACGCCGAGCCATTCGTGGATGAGCTGCGCGAAGCTCGTTTCATGGCCTTGGCCGTTGGATATCGTTCCGATGACGAGATCGGCGTTTCCAGCGGGATGCACCGTGATTTTTGCTTTTTCGCGCGGAATTCCCGTTGCGGTATCGACATAGTTGGCGACCCCGATGCCGCGATATTTGCCGCGCGCTCGCGCTTCCACCTTGCGCGCGGGGAAGCCGTCCCAATCGGCAAGCTTCGCGGCATGTTTCATCACGCCGATATAGTCGCCGCTGTCATAGACCAGTTCGAAGGGATTTTTGTACGGCAGTTCCGCCTGCGAAACGAGGTTGCGCAATCTGATGTCGATGCGGTCGAAGCCGGCCTGGCGCGCGGCGATATCGATCAGCCGCTCCATCACATAAATGACTTCGGGTCGCCCCGAACTGCGATAGGGGCGCGTCGGCGCGGTGTGGCTCAACACCGCGCGCGCGCGAAAGTGCGCCGCGGGCATACGGTAAATGCTCGACATGATCTCGACGCCCTTCTGGACCATCGAGAAATTGCCGGTATGCGAGCCGAGATTGCCGACATTGGAGCCGCGCATCGCCAGGAAGTTGCCATCCTTATCGAGCGCGAGTTCGGCTTCGACGGCAAGATCGCGACCCTGGTAATCGCTCAGAAGGAGTTCGCTGCGTTCGCTGGTCCATTTCACCGGACGGCCAACGCGCCGCGCCGCCCAGGCGACCAGCGGTTGTTCGGCAAAGATCGCGCCACGGGTGCCGAAATTGCCGCCGACGTCGCGTATGACAAGACGGACATGCTGTTCGGGTACGTTGAGAACGATCGACAGATCCCGCCGCAGCCGGAGCGTGGAGCCGCTGCATGTATGTATCGTGTAATGGCCGGTTGCCGCATCGTATTCGCCGGTCGCGGCGCGCGGCTCCATCGGCGAGCCGGCGACACGCGGAATCCACGTTTTGACTTTGGCGATATGAGCCGCCTTGCGGAATGCGGCTTCCGTCGGCTCGGCTTCGCCGACTTGGGCGTCGATGCAGATATTGGAGGCGTTCTCGTCGCGCACCCGTGGCGCATCGAGGTCGGCGGCATCCACCGTAAATGTAACGCAGGGAAGGGGCTCGTAATCGATGACGACGTGGTCCGCGCCGTCTTTGGCGGCGGCGACGCTTTCCGCGATCACCATGGCGATCGCCTCGCCGACAAAGCGCGCCTTATCCGCAGGCAACGGATAGTCCGGAACATTGAAGGCCGGTGTGCCGTCGGTATTGACGAGCGGCCGTTCCGCCGGGTGCAAAGAGAATGTCTTATTGGGAATAGGCTGCATCCGATCGGCGATGAAGTCGGCGCCGGTCAGGACCGCCAGGACGCCGGGAACACGGAGGGCTTCGCTTGAGTCGATCGAACGGATGGCGGCATGCGCGTGCGGCGAGCGGACCATGGCTGCATAGGCTTGGCCTTCGACGCTGAAATCGTCGGTGTAGCGGCCCTTTCCGGTTACAAAACGCAGGTCCTCTTTGCGCGGGACAGGTTGGCCGATGCGCGCGCTTTTCGCGGGTCCATGCATCGCTGTCGTCTCCAAAGCCGCCACCGGCGGCGGCGTTACGAAATTCGGAAGAGCTTGGCGGCCGTGCCGCCAAGGATCGCTTGCCTGTCGGCCGTGCTGAAATTGCACGCTTCGATCAGTTTGACCGGCTGCTGCTCGGCAATGGCAAACGGCTCGTCGGTGCCCATCAGCACGCGATCTGCGCCGGCAATGTCGCAGACAAAGCGGACGGTGAGGGCGTCGTAGACGACGGAATCGAAATAGAGCTTGTGAAAGCCCAGAGCCGGGTCGGTGTTCTGCGCCGGCGCCGTCGCGAAACTGCGCTTGAGACGGCCGAAAACCATCGGCAGTGCCGCGCCGCCGTGCGAGATGACAAGGCTGACGTCGGGATAGCGCACCAGATGACCGGAATAGAGAAGCCGCGCGACGGCCAAGGTCGTGTCGGTCACGCGGCCGACGGCGCTGACAAGGCCATAGGCCTTGAGCCGGTCGTCGCGCGCGCCAAAAGTGGGATGCACGAAGAGCGTTGTCTTGCGCGCTGAAGCGACCTCCCAAAACGGATTGAGATCGGGATCATCGAGGACGCCGCTCGCCCCCTTAGGCTGGGTGCCGATCATCGCCCCGTGAAAGCCCTGATCGAGCGCTTCCTCCAGCGCCTGCGCTGCGAGTTTTCCGGATTGCATCGGAACGGTAGCGAGCGGGACGAGAAACGGAATTTGTTTTGTCGCCTTGAGCAAATGCCCGTTCAGGAATCGGTTCCATTCCAGTCCCTCATCCGGCGGCAAGTCATAGCCGAACATATCGAGCCAGCCGCCGACCACTTGCTTGTCGATGCCGCGGTCGGCGAGCCATTTCCGGCGGCGCTCGACGTCGCTCATTCCCGCGGGGACCGGCCGCTTCGCCTCCTGTCCAGCGAAAGCAAACCGCACGCCGCCGTTTTCGGTGACGGCCTTGACGGAAGGGAACGCGCGCTGCGTGAGTGCCTCGTCGAGTAAAGCCTGAGGAACAAAGTGCGCGTGGGCATCAATAATCATGTCTACGTACTTTTTCGGTTCGTCTTGCTCGGGTCATCCTGGCCGCGGTCCGCATTCGAAGGTTGCGACGCATTGCCACTGCGGCCGCGCCTGCCGCCAAATCCTCCGATTGGAGGCCTTGGATCGCTATGAGCTTTGCCAAAAGCCGACAACTTCCTTATCGGCACAGACCTGTGAGTTTATTGCAAGCGTCGGTCTCGAAGCCGATGCTATAGCGGTGGCGAGCCATATGGGCTCCGCTGGGACCAAGGACGATCCGGATGGGCTCCGCCATTACGGCCTTATTCACCGTCGCGCTCATGGCCGCGGCCGGTCAGCAAATGGCAAAGGCGGACGACTTTCCGACGCGCCCGATCAAGGTCATCGTCGGCTATGCCGCGGGTGGCCCAAGCGATACCGGCGCCCGCCTCATGGCGGAGCCCTTGAGCCGCCAGTTGGGTCAGCCGATCGTCATCGAAAATCAGGTTGGTGGCGGCGGTCTGAACTCGACGGAGTCTTACGCCAAATATCCGCCCGATGGTTATACGCTGCTTCTCGGCGCCATCGGGCCGTTGACCATCATCCCTGCGGCCGAGAAGGTCAGCTACGATCCGCTGCACGATTTCACGCCTTTAGGCCTGGTCTGGACATCGCCGCTGACACTCGCGATTAGTCCGACACTTGGTATCAAGACTCTGAAGGACTTTATTACTTACGCGAAGGCCAATCCCGGCAAGGCGACGATCGGTTCGGCCGGCGTCGGCTCGGTCACGCATTTGGCGGCCGTGCTGTTGATGCATGAGGCCGGCATCCAACTCAATCATATTCCCTATCACAGCACGAGTGAGAGCCTCCCGGCCCTGATGGGTGGCCAGATTGACGCGCTTTTCGGCGACACGCCGATCATCGCGCCGCAAATCAGAGGCGGACAGATCGTGGGTGTGGCTGTTGCCGCAAAAATGCGTGAAACAGCTATTCCGGATGTGCCGACGATGACTGAAGCCGGACAACCGAATGTCGAGGCGGCCAGCTGGTTCGGATTTGTGGCCTCTTCGAAGACGCCGGCACCCATTATCAAACGGCTTCAGGATGCCATGAGCGCGGCCCAGAAAGATCCCGCCTACCATGCCGTGCTCGCCAAGCAGAGCGCGAGCTTTGGCGATCCGGGACCTGACGCCTATGCCGATGTCATCAAGGCCGATGTCGTCAAGTGGAAGACCGTCATCGACGAAGCCGGCATCAAGCTCAATCAATAACGGTTTGTAGGTAATCGAGCGGCGTCAGACGCCGCTCTCGGCAAAAGCGGCCGCTGCCTCTTGCATCGCATGATTGCCCGCCGGCGCGCCGCAGTAGACGGTTGCCTGCAGAATGATCTCCTTGATGTCGTCCTTGGTGAATCCATGCGTCAACGCCGCCCGCACATGCAGCTTGAATTCTTCCCACTGATGCAATGCGATCATCATCGACATGACCATGTAGCGCCGTGTCTTTTGATCGATCGCGGGGCGCGTCCAGATTTCCCCCCAAACATGGCGCGTGATCATTTCCTGGAATTCGGCATTGAACGCGTTGCGATTCTTCAGCGTGCGATCCACCCAGGCATCGCCAAGAACTGAACGGCGTACTTCCATTCCCTGTTCGTAGGACTTGTCGGCACTCACATCTCGCCTCCCGTGTTATTTCGTGTGCTGTTTCAGCGCGAATTTCGTGATCGCGTATCGCAGCGCGCTTCACATAACTCGATGTTTATGGAGCGAAGCTCGGTACCAGGCAATTTCGCAATCGGCATCGCCGCGTGACTTTTGTTCACGGCTGCGGCGGTTCAGGCCGCTGCCAAGTCCGCGGGCAATCGGGCCAATATCGGGTCGAGCTGCCGGTGCAGCCACGACAGGAATTGCCGCGCCTTGCGGCTCGGGCCCGTCTCGGCCCGCCATACCGCGCAGTAAGAGCCCTGGCGGATCGGCTTGTCGAACAACGGCACGAGCGCTTGGCCGAATTCCGGTCCAAGCACCGGGATTTGGCCGATCACGATGCCGACGCCATCGGCTGCCGCCTGATAGGCGAGCATCGAGTTGGGGAACTCGATCATGTCCATTTCATCAAGCGGAAAATCCGGGCGGCCCATCTCGACGAGCCAATCGCGCCAATCGCTGCGCCGGTTATTGGAGATCAAAAGCCGATGGCCTTTTAGGTCGTCAATCCGCTCGATGGGCTTGCCGTCCTTGAACAGTTTCGGATTGCACATCGGTTGCGCCCAATTGGCGAACAGCACCTTGCTTTCGGTGCCCGGCCAATCGCCCGAGCCGACCTGGATCGAAATGTCGACATCTTCGCGCACGAAGTCGACCGGACCGAAGCCGGTGATGATGCGGACATTGGTGCCGGGATGTTCTTCCTTGAATTCGGAAAGCCGCGGAATGAGAAAGCGCACCGCGAAGGTCGCTGGAACGCGGACATTGAGCGGCGCGCTACCTTGCGCGCGCGTGACGCGGTCCGTTGCCGAAGTGATGATCTCAAACGCCGGAGATATGCCGCGGTAATATTCCGCCCCGGCTTCGGTCAGGACATTGCCTTCCCGCGCCCGGTGGAACAGGCGCACGTCCAGGAAGGATTCAAGCGTTGCGATCTGTCGGCTTACGGCCGACGGCGACACGCTGAGAAGTTCGGCGGCTTTGGTAAAGCTACCGACGCGCGCCGCCACCTCAAACACATGCAACGGATTGAGAGGCGGTACGGACCAAGCCAAATTGTCCTCATTGACGAAAACTCAATCGGCCTTACCCATTACGAATTTGTCTGCCCGAGTCAAATGGGCGAAGGGGGCTGGACCGCGAGATTTTCCGATCGCGTTATCGCACGCGGTGTCTTGCTAAACCCTGTCGGCATCTGCTCAATTTGCCGAAGACGGCCGTCGCCAAAGAGCGGCGCTTTTTGTGCACCGCAGCGCTTGTTCCAGCTCCGGTTGCGATCCCGGTTGCAAAAACTGCAAAACGAAGGACGAAAGCCGGTGGTTCAAACTCCAACAGCGGATTCAGCAGTGCAAGCCGCTTTGTCGGCCGTCGTTGAGCGTTGGCCGAAGCTCGTTAACGACAACGAGGCCCTGCTGCGGCGCGGTCGGTATTTGACCACGGACATCATGATCGAGATCGGGACGCAGCCTTATTACATCTCGATTGATCGTGGACGGATCAGTGCGGTTCAGCGCGGGCCCATAGTGATGAAGTCGTGGTCCTTCGCGGTGCGCGGCGGCGAAGACGCCTGGCGAAAATTCTGGGAGCGATATCCGCCGCCGCATTTCCACGACATCTTCGCGCTGGCCAAGCAAGGTGCGTTTCGCATCGACGGCGACTACCAGCCGCTGATCACAAATCTCCTCTATTTCAAAGAACTGCTGGCTGCGCCCCGCACCTTGCAGGCGAAGGTACAGTGATGGCGGCGAAATTCGATCCCATTGTCGGCCGTTATGTGCATGTGACGCTTGGAGGCCGCGAGCACCGCATCTATTTCGAAGAGGCGGGGCAGGGTGTTCCGCTTTTATGTCTGCATACGGCCGGCGCCGACGGGCGCCAGTTCCGCTACATGATGACCGATGCTGCGATCACCGATCACTACCGCGTTATTGCCTTCGATATGCCATGGCACGGCAAGTCGACGCCGCCCGACGGCTGGCAGGACGAGGAATACCGTCTGACGACCGGCGCCTATATCGACGCGATCAGAACATTTCGCGATGCGCTTGGTTTGGAACGTCCCGTTGTCCTTGGTTGCTCGATCGGCGGCAGGATCGTTTTAAGTCTCGCGATCAGCCACGCGAAAGAATTTCGCGCTCTCATTGGACTTGAGGCCGCGGCCTATCAAACGCCTTGGTATGACCGAGAGTGGCTTAACCGTCCGGATGTTCACGGCGGCGAAGTTTGTGCGGGACTGGTTTCCGGCCTGATTGCGCCGCACAGCCCCGATGCCGCCCGGTGGGAGACCCTTTGGCAATATATGCAGGGTGGCCCAGGCATATTCAAAGGAGATCTTTATTTCTACCGCGTTGATAGCGACCTGCGTGGCGAAATCGGGAAAATCGATACCCGCGCGTGCCCGCTCTTTTTGCTGACCGGCGAATATGACTTTTCATGCACGCCCGCTGATACCGAGGCCACAGCGAAAGCCGTTTCTGGCGTCGAAATGACGGTCATGAAGGAGCTCGGTCATTTTCCCATGAGCGAGAACCCAGTTCAATTTCGCCGCTACATCCTTCCCGTATTGGACAAGATCCGAGGGACTGCCGAATAGTCGACCTCACGCATTGATGATCGATGTACACGCCGGCGCGGCTGTCGCTGGCCCTTGTGCGCCGGGCTGACTATCCCATATTCGCGGCAGTCAACTGACACGTCTTTTTGGGACGATCCCATTGCGGATGTGTCTTTGACTTTCAGGGCAGCGCCCTTATGGGCGCTCCCATTCTTTCTTTCCTCCGGCGTCAAATCGCACGGTAGCCCGCCCTGGTGCTTAAAGCACTGGGTCCATGGGCTTTCTCGTCCCTTTGAACAGCCGGCCTCGATGGGTGGCCAATCAAGAGGTCTTTGATGGAATTAGACGACGAGGTGGACGGCGACATCGACAACGGGCCGTGGTCAACGACCGACGAAGAGGATCTCAGAGAAGCCGTGTCATCGGGGGCCTCGCTCGATGAGGCGGCCAGCTTTCTTTGCCGGCATCCGCTCGACGTCGCCGAACGTGCCGTGGCGCTCGGTCTAAGGTGGCGTCACGGACGGTTACACTGACAAGCTAATCCGGCGCGAGACCTGACGGTCGAGTCCGAGCATTGAACGTGTTGTAAGAAAATTGCGCGTCTCTAGCTCATGCGGCCGCCGGTCCCAGCGTATCCGTCACCTGGACGCTCAGCCGATTTTGAGATTGACCGCGGACTCTTTGCCCCGATTGCTCTCGACCTCATACTGAACGCTTTGACCCTCGTTGAGAGAATTGAGGCCAGCGCGCTCAACAGCCGAAATGTGAACGAATACGTCCTTGCCCCCGCCTGAAGGCTGAATGAATCCATACCCCTTCGTCGGGTTGAACCACTTCACGGTACCTTTAGCCATTTAATAAGTCTCCTGATTGCGCAGACGTAGAATACATTTTTTACCCGAATTGGACAAGGACGGCGCGCCGCGTTCGGCGCGAGGCAAGATGCAACGGGAGCCCGCCGAAGATTATCGGCGGGCTAAGTGATGAACGATAAAAAAACAGATGAGACGCCGCCCCAAGTCGCCCGATCCAGTGAGGCTGGCGGAACATGACAGTGGCAATGTCATGGACGGCGATGTCATGGATGGCGATGTCATGGATAAAGGCGCCATCAGCCTGCACCTTGATTTTATTTGCTTACACCCAGCGCTTTCTTTGTCGCATCCATAACCGTTATATCCATATTCAGCCGGCAAAAATCTTCCACTTTATCAATGTTCTGTTCCATTCGGCTCATGTCGACCACGGTATTGTGCTGCAAGCCGCTATAGTAACCACTCAGCCAAACTGCGATGGATTTCGATAATGCGATGTCGTCAGATATGAATTGACGGCACGAGATCTTGGCAACGTCGACTGTTGTTTGTGCCCGCGTCGAAAATGCTGCAAGCGTCACCAGCGCGCCGACGACAAAATTCGTTATTTTCATTATTTACGCCCCAGGTTTCTTCGCAAGATAGCTCGACGCAGCGCGCCGCTGACTTGGACGCAGATGAGAATCTATTTCTCTACGCCGAGGACTTTTTGGACTGCGTCCATGAGACCTGCATCGAGATTAGATCGGCAATATGTTCCGACCTTATTGGCAATATTTTGCACGGTGCCCGTCTCGATGACGGTATCCTTGCGAGTGCCGTTGGAATATCCGCTAAGCCATAGTGTCAGGTAGTCCTGTCGCACAATATTGCCGGCCAAATATTGTTTGCATGAGATTTTTGCGACGTCGATTATCTGTGCCGACGCAGTTGCGGTCGCAAAAATCAACAACACTAAGGCTAAACGTAAGACCTTTACCAAGGCGTTTCTCCAGAATCTCTCTTATCCCGCTATTTCGGCATACTATCTTTATTCGGACAAGGGGCAGTGCGGTTGCGAAATTCGAGCATCGCGATAGCGCCGCAAGCGCATCCGAGCGAGAGTGAAACAAGTCGTTTTATCCTGGGTTGATGTTCGCGGCTTCTGGCTGAATTTGCCACGTTAGGGTCGAGCATTTGTCCCTCCGCCGCGCGACCGGGCGCGTATCGTGCGGGCTCAACGAGACAAGCGCCGCTCTGCTGAGAATGGCGATTGAATCATTGAACGAAAAGACGAGCATGGTTCCATCGGATCAGGATATAGAGATCGATCTTGAATGAATCTCTCGGCATAGTTGTGTGATTAACGCATTTCACTCTGTGGGAAATTCCCTTTTATTCTCAGCCGATGCAGTAAGGTGCGGACTTGGGGTGATTCAGTTGGAGCGATCCAATTGATGCCGTCCAGGTCGAGGAAATCGGCATGTCTCGAAGCAGATCCAAGCCCGCGGACGGGATTGTGGGCAAAAATATTCGAATCTATAGGCTTAGATCGCAGCTCTCTCAGACCGCTCTCGCCGAGCGCATCGGCGTGACGTTCCAGCAAGTGCAAAAATACGAAAAAGGAACAAACCGCGTCGGTGCGAGCCGCCTTGTGCAGATTGCCGACGTGCTGAAAGTTCCGATCACCAGCCTGTTTGCCGGTGTCGATAGGCACGCCACGAAAGACACCAAATCGCCGCAAGAGCTCCTGGCTGATACCGCTGCGCTCAAACTGCTCAAGGGCTTCGGGGATATTTCCGATCGGAGCCTGCGCAGCGCGCTTGTTCACCTGGTGACGCATATTGCCCAGAAGGGCAGATAAGCGAGATCGAGCGTGCGATCGCTCGCGCCGGAGCCGTTTCATCCGGCCTTAGTCTCATTTGCCGGCGCCGAACTCCGCCGACAGGCGCGACGCTGCCTCTTGCACGATCTTTGCCCGGCTTTTGACGGCCTGATTGGACAGGCGCCAGATCGGGCCGGAAATGCCGAGCGCGCCGATGACTTTTCCTGTGAAGTTCTTCACCGGCACCGCGATGCAGCGCACTTCGAGATTGAATTCGCCGTCGTCGAAGGCGATCGCGGTGCGTTTGATCTCCTCGATCTCGCGTAGCAGGACAGGCATTTCCGTGATCGACTTTTCTGTCGACGGTTTGAGGCCGGTGCGTTTGAGCAAGCCTGCGAGGTGATCCGGTGGCAACGCGGCGAGGATCGCCTTGCCGAGCGCCGTACAATGCGCGGGACGCACGACGCCGACGCGATCGGCAAGCTGAAAGGCGCCGGGGCCAGAGGTGCGCGCGATCACCACGATGGCGTCGCCCATGCGCACGGCGAAATGGCTGCATTCGCCGGTCTGCCGCGCCAGCTCTTCAAGAACCGGCGTCGCGACATTGATCATCTCGATCTCGTCGAGCGCGCTCGCGGCGAGCGCGAAGAGCGGCCGGCCGATGCGGTAGCGCTTGGTGTCCTTTTCCTGCCGCAGATAGCCGAGCGCCACCATGGTCTTGGCGAGATGAAACGTCGTGGAATTGTGCAGGCCGACGAGTCGCGACAGATCGGCAAGCCCAATCCCGTCACGGTGACGGGCAACCTCTTCGAGAATGCCGAACGCGCGGCCGAGCGATTGGATGCCGACGCTGGCGCGCTCCTCGACGTCCTCGTCGGCGGCCCGTGTCAGGCGGAGCGGCCGGGCGGCTTTGGGTGGGACTTTCGGCGCGATGGGCACCCTCACCTTTGCGGCGACTCGGGTTTTGGCGTGCGTGGTCACCTGGCGGCCTCCCAAAGGGTCTGGGCTCTATACCACAATATCAATTGACGTACAGCATTGTGAGACATAGCGTGCAGCCGGTTTTAGGACGGCACATCCCGCGAAGCCGCCAACCGGAGACGCGCACAATGTCGACCAGCAATAAGCTCAACGGCGCTCAGGTCATCGTCGATTATCTGGTGCGGGAAAAGGTACCGAAAGTTTTCGGACTCTGCGGTCACGGCAACATTCAGTTCATCGACGCGCTTTTTGAGCGCAAGCATGATATCGAGACGATCTCCGTGCACCATGAAAGCGTCGCCGGGTTCATGGCCGACGTCTATTACCGCGTGTCCGGCCGGCCGACGGCGACGTTCACGTCCTGCGGGCCGGGCTCGGCGAATCTGCCGATCTCGCTCGGCAATGCCTTTCTCGATTCCGTGCCGTTCATGGCGGTGACCGGCAATGTGCCGACCAGCCAATTCAATCGCGGCGCGTTTCAGGAATTGTATCGCCATTATCAAGCCGACTTTCCTTCCACCGTGCGCTCCTATTGCAAGAAAGTGTTTCAGCCGACGCGCGGCGAGATGGTGCCGCTTGCGGTGCGCCAAGCCTGGAAGACGATGGTGACCGGCCGACCCGGCCCGGTCGTGCTCGACGTACCCTTCGACGTCTTCATGGAAGCGTCCGCCGAGGAGGCGCCCAAGCCCGAGGAATGGAGCGCCAATATATCGAGCCGCTGCGGCGCCGACCCGGAGGGCGTGGTCAAAGCCGTCGATATGCTGCTTAACGCCGAGCGGCCGGTGATCATCGTCGGGCAGGGCGTGCGCTATGGCGGCGCAAGCGACGATTTGCTGAGGCTCGCGGAACGTTTGCAGATTCCGGTGGCGTTTTCGGCGAGCGGGCTCGGCGCCATCAACGCCAATCATCCTCTTGCGCTCGGCCTCGTTGCGCGCGGCGGGCATTATCAAGCGAACCACGCCACGCGTCAGTCCGACGTGCTGCTCGCACTCGGCGTTCGTTTCGACGATCGCACCTCGAGCTCATGGATTCCGGGCTACTCCTTCACCATTCCGCCGACGCGGCTCATCCATGTCGACATCGATCCGGAGGAAATCGGCCGCAATTATCCGGTCGCACTCGGCTTGATGGCGGACGTCCGCACCTTCCTGCGCCAAATTCTCGCCGAGCTCGACCGCCGCGCCGACTTGAATGCGCGCGCCGACGCCCGGAAAAAATGGCTGATGGCGATCGACGGCTATCGCAAGGAGTGGGACAAGTTCGTCGCGCCGGGATTTTCCGACAACTCGACGCCGATCAATCCGCAACGCGCCGCGCTCGAGATCGACAAGGGCTTGCCCGACGACGCCATTCTGGTCAGCGATATCGGCGTGCATCACAACTGGCTGCTGGGCTTCTGCAAGCCGCGGCGTCCGGATTCGCTGATCGGCTCGATGGGTTTCGGACCAATGGGTTTCGGCGTTGCCGGCGTGCTCGGCGCGAAATTCGCCGCTCCCGATCGGCCTTGCGTTTCGGTGTGTGGCGACGGCGCCTTCTTCATGCACGCCAATGTGCTCGGCACCGCGGTGGAATATAATCTCCCGGTCGTGTGGGTGGTGTGGAACAACTATGCCTATGCCTCCATCCGCGGCTTGCAGCGCGGCTATCTGAAAGGCCGTGAGCTCGCGACCGACTTCCACAATCCGATCACCGGCGACCGTTACAATCCGGACTTCGCGGCGATGGCGCGCTCCGCGGGTGTCGAGGGCGTGCGCGTCGACCGTGCCGGCGATCTCGCCGAGGCGGTACGCAAGGGCATTGCGGCGAACCGGCCTTATCTGATCGATGTCGATATCGCAGCCGACATCAATCCCGCCGGCGCTGGTGTCTGGGAGCTTCCCGGCCTCGGCCAAAGCAAGCCCGGCATCGGCACCCGCTATCAGCCGGCCTGATCCAAGTTAAGTCGCGCACATTGCGGCCCGTGCAAACGACACGGCAAGGTTGCAGGCGTGCAATTCGGGATATTCTCGTCGCGCGTGAAGCCGCCCGATGCCCCGCAAGTCTTCGGAAATTCATTTTAGTTAACTGATCTTAAAACTAAATCGGACCTAATAAGCGCGGTGCCGGTAGCAAACAAATAGCTCGGCCGACTACCGTCTGGGGATCCGACATGTTGAATCGCGTGACGATCAGTACCCTTCTGAAGACCGTCATCATGACGCTGGGCATCGCCGTCATCGTCATGCTGTCGCTGACCGCGTGGGACTCCTGGAATCGGCTCGCCTCGGCAAACCAGGCGGAAGCCGCCGCCAATGCCGAGAGTTATCTGTTCACCGCGCTGTACAACTTGCGCATCGATCGGGCGACGACCGGCTTCGACCTTCGATCCGACAGGACCGGCGTAGCGTCGATCCTCGGCAGGGCGCGCGACGCCGAAATGGCGGCGCTGCAATCCGCACTGGAATACCTGCCGCGCATCGATTTTCCCGATCAGCAGGCGCTGACGGCGGAGCTCACAGACCGCTTTGCGCGCATCAAGGCTTCGCACGACGAGACCGCCGCGGCGCTGGCCCAGCCGAAAGCATCGCGTCCCGCCGGTCTTACCGAAAAGGCATTCAAGGAAGCCAACGAGCTGTTCGGCCTCATCGACAAATTGTCGATCCGGATCGCGACCGCAGTCAAATTGCAGGACGCCTTCATTGATCAGATGCTGGAGATGAAGCAACTCGCCTGGACCATGCGCAATTCGAGCGGCGATGCGACGCTCGTCATCCTCAATCCCCTGGCCGGCAAGCCGATATCGCCCACGGCGATGAACGACTACATCACCGATGTCAGCAAATACACCGTCACCTGGGGCTCGCTTAAGGAAATGGCCGCCGGTCTCACTCTTCCGGCGCGTCTCACCGACGTGATCGCCAAGGTCGACAGTGTCTTCTTCGATCCCGACTATGCGGCGCAGCGGATGAAGGTACTGACCGCGCTGATCGCCGGTCAGCCGACGGGAATGACTTCCGACGACTGGTCGAACGTATCGATCGCCAAGCAGGCGCCAATCCAGGATACGGCGATCATAGCGCTCGACGTCGCCAAGGATCGCGCCGCCGATCTGCATTCGCGTGCCATGTGGAGCCTCATCGTCCAGCTCTGCCTGATGGCTTGCGCTATCGCCGGCGTGACCGCAATGATGTGGGTGGTGTCGTTCCGCGTCAGCAACCCGTTGCACCAGCTCAGCGCCGCCATGCGCAAGCTTGCGGGCGGCGATTTCGATGTCGTTCTGCCCGGCCTCGAGCGCAAGGACGAAATCGGCGCGATGGCCAACGCCGTCGAAGAGTTCAAAGTCGTCTCGGCCGAAAAGGCGCATAGCGAGACCGAAGAAGTGGTGCGCCGGCAAAAGGTCGAAGCCGAAGTTCAGGCCAAGGCCGCGGCCGAGCAGCGCAAGAGCGCCGAAGCCCAGGCTCAGGCGGCGCAGGAACAGGCGGAAGTCGTCAATCTTCTCGCCGGCGGTCTCGTGCAAATGTCGGAAGGCAATCTCGGCCATCGCCTCGGCGCGGGCTTCACCGAAAGCTATCGCCAGATCAAGAACGACTTCAACGCCATGGGCGCGCGCTTGCACGATACGATCGGCGCGATCGCGCAGGCGACGCGGGAGATCTCAAACGCCTCCGGCGAGCTCTCGGCGAGCACCACGGATTTATCGCAGCGCACCGAGGAGCAGGCCGCGAGCCTCGAAGAAACCTCGGCCTCGATGGAGGAAATCTCCTCGACGGTGCGGCAAAACGCCGAGAATGCGCAGCGTGCGAGCCAGTCGGCGGGCGGCGCGCGCGAAGTCGCGGACCGCAGCGGCCAGGTGGTGGCCAAAGCGGTCGACGCCATGGCGCGCATCGAAGAGTCTTCGCGCAAGATTTCCGATATTATCGGGGTCATCGACGAGATCGCGCGGCAGACCAATCTGCTCGCACTCAATGCCGCAGTCGAAGCGGCACGCGCCGGTGAGGCGGGTCGCGGCTTCGCGGTGGTGGCGTCGGAAGTGCGCAGTCTCGCGCAGCGGTCCTCGCAAGCCGCCAAGGACATCAAGGACCTCATCACCAATTCGAGCGGCCAGGTGAAGGACGGCGTCGATCTGGTCAACAAAGCCGGCACGGCGCTGCATGAGATCGTCGACTCCATTGAACAGGTCGTTCAGATCGTGTCCGACATCGCCGCGGCCTCGACCGAGCAGGCGACCGGCCTCGAGCAGGTCAATCGCGCGCTCAACCAGATGGACGAAGTGACGCAGCAGAACTCGGCGCTGGTCGAGGAAAACGCCGCAACCGCCAAGACGCTCGAGCAGCAGGTCAGAGCCATGGATGAACGGCTTGCCATGTTCCAGCTCGGCACGGATGGCCGCCACGGCAGCGACGACGCGCACGAGGCGGCGGCATAATTCGCCGCCGCCCGACGCAACTAAAAATAGCGCACGCTTTATTCGATTTGCCGTGCGGCGTATCGAGCGCTAATAAAATTTGCTCCTAGCAATTCATTATAGAATAGTAGGCCTGCGCTTATGATTGCGCGCGCGGCCCGGCCGTGCGCATTTAAGGGGCAGCGGCTGCCAAAGCTTATAACTTGATGCGCAATGAGCGGCGGCTATAGTCCGGCCCAACGAGGTCCCGTTGGGGCCAATCAAAACATCGTTCGATTCTCTGGCGCCGCTGCGGCCGGTTGGACGGATCAGCGTGCGCGACTGTTTAAGGAGCACCCGATGCGACTGTCCCGGCGCAAATTTTTGCTTGCGGCAGCCAGTGCCGCGGCACTTCACGCTTTGCCGCGCGCGGCGCGTGCCGATACATTTCCCTCGCGCTCAGTGCGCGTGATCGTGCCGTTCGCACCGGGCGGACCCGTCGATGTCTTCGCCCGCCTGATGGCGGAGAAATTCTCCGCTCATTTCGGTCAGCAGTTCTTTATCGAGAATATCGCCGGCGCCGGCGGCAATATCGGTACCGAGAAGGCGGCGAAGTCGGAGCCCGACGGTTACACGCTTCTGATCAATGCCAATAATCACGTGATCAATCCGCTGCTCTACGAGACGGTGCCCTACGATCCGTTCAAGGATTTTGCGCCGGTGTCGCTCGCGGTCGGCTTCCCGACTGCGTTCTCGGTCAATACAGCGGCGGTCCCGGCAAAGACCGTGGCCGAGCTGGTCGCGCTGGTGCGCGGCACGCCCGGCAAATACAGCTACGCCTCGGCCGGCGTCGGCACGCCGTCGCATCTTCTCGGCGAGCGCTTTCGTCAGTCGCTCAATCTCGACATCGTGCATGTGCCGTACGGCGGCACGGGTCCGGCGACGCAAGCTGTCTTGGCCGGCGACACGCCGATCTGCTTTGCCGGGCTTACCGCCGCGGCGCCGTTGGTGCCGACGGGGAAAATCCGCGTGCTGGCGACGATGAGCAAGACGAGATCGCCGGCGCTGCCGGACGTGCCGACCATTATCGAGGCCGGCTATCCGGGCTTGGACGGCGAGGGCTGGGACGGCATTTTCGTTGCCGCCGGCACGCCGCAAGATATTATCGCGCAGCTCAGCGATCAGACCCGCACCATGCTCAAGCTGCCCGATGTGGCGCAGCGCATCGCGAGGCTCGGCTTCTCGTCTGTCGGCTCGACGCCCGATGCCTTCGCCAAAGAACTCGCCGACGAAAGTCAGGTTTGGGCCAAGGTGATCAGCGCGGCCGGTCTGAAGTTGAAATAACCTCAGCGCGCCGCTTCACTTCTTCGGCGGCATCGCGGCGAATTTCGAGCCGCGCACGCACATGCGGCCGCGGGGATCCTGCCACAGGCGCTCGGTCTGGTGCAGATAACCCAGCGCGCGCGCGACCATCACGAAATTATACGACGCGAAACGCTCCGCGATGTCGGTGTAATAAAGCGGCTCTTTCTCGATGGCGGCGAGGATTTCGACGGCGAGGTTGCGCACCGTGATGTTGTCACCGCCGTTGCCGGCCGTATCGGTTTTGCCCTGCACATAATCGTCGATATGCGCGCTGCCGGCATAAGCGTAAGTGATGCGCTCATAGTGCTCGATCGGGATGCCTTCGGGGATTGTCGCATCGATACCGACTTTGGCGCCGGTCGGCGCCACGCCAAAACCTTGCGGCAGGCTCGGATCGAGCGGCTTGGCGCGGGCATTGCCGACAATCATGATATCGCGGTCGCCTTGCACGCGGGTCGCGATCGCCCATTCCACGTCGGTCGGATCGAACACGTCGATATCGTCGTCGACTACGACGACATGTTTGAGATCCATCACCGACAAAGCGGCGAGAAGCGCATTCTTGCCTTCGCCCGGCTGTTTCTTGATCGAGATCACCGCGTGCCAGAACGCGCAGCCGCCGAGCGTCACATTGATGTCCTTGACGACGACGCCCGCCGTCTTCAACGCCTGGCGGATCGCGGCATAGCGCGTCGGCGCCGCGAGCCAGGTGTTCTCCCACGGCATATGCAGGTTGTAATAGATCGCGTTCTTCTTCATGGCGATGGCTTTGACGCGCACCAGCGGATTCCAATGCAGCCCGCCCATCAAGCGAGTGAACTCGCCGAACCGGCCTTCCGGATAGGTCCAGCCGGTCGGCAAAATCTCGGCTTCCAGAACGATCTCGGCATCGGCGATGCAGGGCAGGTCGATGGTCCGGCATTGCGCGAGCTCGACCGGCGCGCCGCGCAAGCCTCCAGCGATCGCCATCTCGTCGGTGCCGAGCGGCGCGCGATAGCCGGCGCCGGCAATCTCGATCGGATGCGTGCCGATGGAGATCGAGATCGGCAGCGGCTCGCCGCGCTCGAGCGCCCGCCGCGCGAACAGCCGCATATTGTTCGGCGTGACGATGTCGATGCCGGTGAGATTCTTCTCTTTGACAATGAAACGATAGATGCCGCTGTTGAGGCCGAATTCCGGATCGCGCGCGATGACGATGCCCGCGGTAATCATCGGCCCGCCATCATAGATCGACGACATCGGGATTGGCAGCTTGTAGAGGTCGACATCGTCGCCGGTGAGAAGAACCTCGTCGGCCGGTGAGTTTTTCACCGTCTTCGAGGCGATCGGCTTGGTGATGGCCTGCTGCAGCTTGTCTTCGATCTCGCGATAATTCTCGGCATGCATCGACATCATCGCGCGTTCTTTGGTGCGGATGATGCCGGACACCACCGGCATGTCGTAGCCGATGACTTTATGGAAAAAGAGCGCGGTCTTCGCCTGGTCGACCAGCGTTGCGATGTGGCGGATATCGACCGGCTGGTGCAGGTCGACGAGCTCGCCGGCCTGGCGCAAGCGGTCGAGAAACTGGCGGAAATTCTCTTGCATGGACGATCCTTGGAGCTTGCCTTGGAGCTTGCCTTCGGGCGGGGCAGTCGGCCGTAGGTTTAAGGGTGTCCTGATTGAGGGCGCAATCGCAATCGGGGGCGGGCCATGCGCGAAATTTGCGCAGAACGAAGCTACTAAATAGTCACATATTACGACATTAATATACTATTATAGACATATATATCAGTATATTATACTACATCTGGCGTCACAGCTAGAATGAACTGACTGTCGACGTGGGAATGCGATTTGGCGTCCCCGCAGACGCTGGCCAGACCTGGATTTCATTGGAGTTTCAAATGCCTGCAGCAGCGCTTGCGTCGTCCGCTCGGTCTTTGAGCCACGCCGTTCCGGCCACCGGTATTCGACAACTCGCCACCGAAATCACCGTCGCCTCCGACGGAGCACCGGACCGAATGACTCGGCGCGTCGTCGCGGCCCTTCAGGCCGCTGCTGCCGATCCGGCGTTGCTTACCGCCGATCAGTGCGCGCCCTGCCCCGATAGCTACGCCCGTCATGTCCTCTACGCCGACCCGCAAGGCCGCTTCACCATCCTCGCGCTGGTCTGGTCCGGCGGCCAATTCAGTCCGGTTCACGCCCACGACACTTGGTGCGCCTATGCAGTGCACCGCGGCGCTCTCGACGAAACGCTGTTTGGCTTCGATGCCGCAACCGCACAGGCGACGCCCTTGCGCACCGAAACCCGGCGTGCTGGTTACGGCTGTTTCGCCCGGTCCGGGCTTGAACAAATTCATCGGCTCGGCAATGCCGGCCTGGAGCCCGCGATTTCGATCCATGTTTATGGGATCGACGCCGTGCAAGTGTGTTCGCATGTGAACCGGGTTCTCGACGCCCGGAGTTGAGGAGACAGTGGTGACGGCTAAGACGATGAAGGCCCTGCTGCTGCGGCAGCATGGCGGGCTCGATAACCTCGAACTGGTCGGCGATTATCCGGTGCCGCAGGTGGTCGCGGGTTACGTCGTCATTCGGGTGCGGGCATCTTCCTTCAACTTTCATGATCTTTTCACCGTCAAGGGCATGCCGGGCATCAAGGTGCCGCTGCCGGTCATCATCGGCCTCGACATGGCTGGCGAGATCGCCGAGGTCGGCGAAGGCGTCACCGGCTGGAAGCCGGGCGACCGGGTTCTGGTCAATCCGGTCAACAAGAAGAAAGGCTTGATGGGCGAAATGCTCGACGGCGGCATGGCCGAATATTGTTTGGTCGCCGCCGATCAACTCGTCGCCATTCCCGAAGGCGTCGATTTCGCGCAGGCCGCGTCGCTGCCCGTCGCCTACGGCACCGCGCACCGCATGCTGATCACCCACAATACGGTGAAGAAAGGCGACACGGTTCTCGTCCTCGGCGCCTCTGGCGGCGTCGGCACCGGCTGCGTCATGCTGGCCAAGCTGCTCGGCGCCGAGGTGATCGCCTGCGCCTCGAGCGAGCACAAGCTGCAGCGGCTCAAAGACATGGGCGCCGACCACGTGGTCGATTATACCAAGGTCGATTGGTCCAAATGGGCGGTCGAGAAATACGGCAAGCCGCAGCGCCGCTCCTATGACGGCGGCGTCGATGTCGTGGTCAATTTCACCGGCGGCGATACCTGGGTGCCGTCGCTGCGCTGCATCAAGCGCGGCGGCAAGCTTCTGGTCTGCGGCGCGTCGGCCGGTCACGATCCGAAGGAAGATTTGCGCTATGTCTGGAGCTTCGAGATTAATATCCAAGGCTCGAACAGCTTCTATGACGACGATCTGAAAGGGCTGATGGCGCTGATTCAGGCCGGCAAGATGAAGCCCGTTATCGACAAAGTGCTGCCGCTCGATCAGGCGGTCGAAGGTTTGCGCCTGATCGAGGATCGCGAAGTCATCGGCAAAGTCATCGTTGCACCGTGAATGCCGGGAAGCAGAGCATGAGCGACGACATCACACTCGAAAAGGCGCAAGCGATGATCACGCGCGCGCCCTATCATCAATGGCTCGGCCTCAAAGTGACCGCGCTGCACGACGACGGCATCGAACTCACCGCGGCCTGGCGCGAGGAATGGGTGGTCAATCCGGAGCGGCGCTACACCCATGGCGGCGTGCTTGCCGCGCTGGTCGATCTCACCGCCGACTGGGCGATGCTCAAGAAGGTCGGCCGCCCGGTGCCGACCATTGACCTGCGCGTCGATTATCACAGCGCCGCCATGCCGGGCGATCTCACCTGCCGCGGCAAAATCGTGCGGCTCGGCAGCCAGTTCTCGTCGTCGGAAGCCTTTATATTCGATGCTCAGGGCAAGTTGCTCGCCAGCGGGCGCGGCACCTATTTCAACGCGCCGCCCAAAGCTTGAACCAAGGCTTTGAACCAAGGCTTGAAGCCGCGGCAAAGTGAAAGGCAGATGTTCCCCTTCAAAAATCTCGGGCAGCTGATCGGCCGCGAGCGCGACCTGTCAAAGATCGCGATTGTCGATCTTGGCGGGGGAGGGGGACCGCGCGAATTCAGCTATGCCGCGCTTGACGCCATGGCGAACGGCGTTGCCCGCGCGCTTCTTCGCGACGGCTTCAAGCGCGGCGATCGCATCGCTATTCTCTCGGCCAATCGCACCGAATATATCGCCGCCTGTTTCGGTATCATGCGCGCCGGCCTGGTCGCGGTTCCGGTCAATTTCAAGTTTCCGAAAAAGACCATCGACTTTGTGGTGCGCGATGCCGGCGCCAAGCTCGTATTCTGCGACGCGGAGCGGCGCGCCGATTGCCCGAACGGGCTTCCCGTCGTCTGCTTCGGCGAAGGCGGCAAGGAAGGGTTCGACAAATTCCTCGATCCCGGTTCATTCACTGCGGTGACGCCGCTGGCCAATGAGCCGGCAATGTTTCTTTATACGTCGGGTTCGACCGGCATTCCAAAGGGCGTCGTCCTCTCTCATCAGAGCCATCTCTGGGTGGTGGAGACGCGGCTATCCGGTCAGGATCTATCGGGACAGCGTTATCTGATCGCGGCGCCGCTCTATCACATGAACGCGCTGGCGCTGGCGCAGTTGGCCATCGCCGCTCACAGTACTATCGTGCTGCTGCCGAATTTCACCGCGCGCAGCTATATCGCGGCCATCGAGAAATATCGCTGCACCTGGTTGACCGCGGTGCCGCCGATGATCGCGATGATGCTGCGCGAAGCGGATGTGCTGGCGAAGACCGATCTATCGAGCGTGCAATTTGTCCGCATGGGCTCGGCGCCGGTCAGCCAGAGCCTGATGTCGGCGCTCAGGCGCGCGCTGCCGCAAGCAGCCGTGACCAACGCCTATGGCACGACGGAAGGCGGCCCGGTCGTTTTCGGGCCGCATCCGAAAGGCTTGCCGACACCCGACATGTCGGTCGGCTATCCGCATCCGAAAGTGCAACTTCGCCTGGCCGATGGCAGCAACGAAAATGCTGCGCAAGGCGTGCTGGAAATGAAATGCCCCGCCGTCATGATCGGCTATCACAATCGTCCGGACGTGGCGTCGCCGATCGGGCCGGATGGTTTCTACCGCACCGGCGATGTGTTCCGCCGCGACCGCGACGGGTTTCATTATTTCATCGGCCGCACCGACGACATGTTCAACTCCGGCGGCGAGAATATTTATCCGGGCGATGTCGAGCGGATGCTGGAAACCCATGCCGATGTCAGCCAGGCGGCGGTCGTGCCGATCGACGACGACATCAAGGGGCAGAAGCCGGTCGCCTTCATCATTCCAAAGGCTGGGCGGCATCCGACCGTGGACGAGATCAAGCAATATGCGCTCGCCAATGCGCCGGCCTATCAGCATCCGCGCTTTGTCTGGTTCCTCGACAAGCTGCCGCTCGCTTCGACCAACAAGATCGACCGCAATGTGCTGCAAAAGCTCGCCGAGGAACGGGTGAACGCCGAGCGGACGCACTGATCCGTTCACTCGCGCCGGACTCATCCCGGCTTCAAACCTGATTCTTTGAGGATCGGCACCCAGCGCACCTGCTCTTGCGCAAGATATTTGGTGGTACGATCGGGACCGAAATCGAGAACTTGCTCGAAGCCGGCGTTCTGCAGCTTGCTTTGGAAGTCCTTGTTGACGACGACATCCTGCGTGACCTTGGCAAGGCGGTCGATGATCGGTCGCGGCGTCCCGGCCGGAGCAAACAAGCCGACAAAAAGCTGCGCGATCAGATCGGGGTAACCGGCTTCCGCCGTCGTCTCGATCTCAGGTGCCGCCGACAGGCGATGATCTGTCGCCACCGCAAGGATGCGCACCTGGCCGGCCTTGTGCATTTCGAGCACAGTGCCGGTGATATTGGAGGACATGATCGGAATGGTGCCGGCGATGAGGTCGGTATAGCCGGGCGCCGCTCCCTTGTAAGGGATATGGACGATGTCGGGCAGACCGGCAAGTTTTTTGAATAGTTCGCCGCACAAATTCGACATCGTTCCGGCGCCCGCGGAGCCGTAGGAGAGTTTGCCCGGATTGGCTTTGGCATAGGCAACGAGTTCTTTGAGATTTTTTGCCGGCACGGACGGGTTCACCATGATCATGGCAACCGAAATCGCGAGCCCGGCAACGGAGGAGAAATCCTTCACTGGGTCGTACAATTGCTCTGCCGACAGTGCCGGGTTGAGCACGAGATCGCTGGTGCTGCCGAGAAGGAGTGTGTAGCCGTCCGCTGTGGCGTGAGCGACCATCGCCGTGCCTGTCATGCCGCCGCCACCGCCGAAATTTTCGACAGCGATGGCGCCGAGATTGGGCGCGGCCGAATTCACCCAGTCGCGCCCGATAATGTCGAGCACGCCGCCGGCACTGCGCGGGACAATCAGGCGGATCGGGCTCTTCGGATAATCGATGTCGGCGTAAGACAATCCCGGCGCGGCACTTGCCAGTGCGCCGGCGCCCAACGCCACCAAACCACGAGCCATAAATTTACGCCGGTTCACCGGATACATTGCATCATCCTGTTTGTTGATTGAGCGGTTGTGGCACGCCGCGGCACCAGCGACACGGGAAGGTCCCGGAGGCCGCGCGGCACTCCAATCAGTAGCAATCCGCGTGCCAAGCGCTTTGAGAGGAGATGACCGGTACGCATTTCATGCTTGCATTTTCTTCGTGCGGGCAAGGCACCGAACGCCTAAAGTCGCTGACTTCGCTTGAACAATCGCGGCGGCCGATGCTGTAACTGGCCATTGCCGCGGATCAAATCCAGCATCGTCCCACAGAACGCAATAATTGCATGGTCTCGCGTGTGCACGCCGACAAAATGGATCGTCAGCTTCCGCGCGGAGAGGAGATTTTTCTCGACCATGTCGGCCATTTCGCCGCCGATCCCGCAGCCGCGAGTGCCGCGCTGGCAAGCGCAGGCTTTTTCGCAGCTCCGCGTTCGGTCCAGGTCAGTCCCGACGGCAAGGATGGTACCATGCTGACCGGGACCGGCAATGTGACGAGCATGTTCGCGAGCGGCTATATCGAAGTTCTCTACAAGACCGCGGATACCGTGCTCGGCCGCGAACTCGACGGCGCGATGGCGCGCTATGCCGGCGTTCATCTGGCGGCGTTTTCCGTGAGCGATGCCGCCGCCGCGCATCGCCGGCTTAAATCGTCCGGCTTTCGCGTGCGTCCGCTCGCGCATATGCAGCGTCCGGTCGACACGGAGGCGGGACCGGATACAGCCAAATTCACCGTAACCCGAGTCGAGCCCGGCGAGATGGCGGAAGGTCGCATACAAATTCTCGCGCATCACACGGAAGCGGCGGTCTGGCAGCCGCGCTGGCTCACGCATCCCAACGGTGCGGTCGGCTTGATGGACGTCGTGATCGCGACCGCAAATGTCGAGGAGACGGCGGGCCGCTTTAGCCGCTTTCTCGGACGCGCGATAACCGGCAACAGTTTCGGCAAGGCGATCTACCTCGATCGCGGCGCCGTTCAATTGGCCACCGCCGAAGCGTTCTCTCGTTTGGCGCCGGATATCGCGATACCGGCATTGCCCTTCATCGGCCTCTACGCCATTGCCGTGCGTTCACTCCCGGTCTTGTGCGAGAGCTTGCAGCGCGGCGGGCTGCCGTTCGTTGCGCGTGATGGATATGTGACGGCGCGCTTTCCCGCAGCGCTCGGCGTCGGGGGTTGGGTTTTTGTCGAGACGCCCGAGCATCTGCCTTGGCGCGCCGGTTGAAACATAAAAGAAAAACGGCGGCCTGAAGGCCGCCTTTCTTAGTTTCGGATATACGTGTGGTTTCGGCATGATCCCGAAAGGCGGAAACCGGTTTTCGGAAAAAGATCATGCCTGAATCAGATGTCGATTATTTCTCGACGAACGCCTTCTCGATCACATATTGGCCGGGCTCGCTGTGATTGCCCTCTTCGAAGCCGAGTTCGCGCACGATGGCGACGAGGTCGCGTAGCATGCTCGGGCTGCCGCACATCATCACCCGGTCGTGGTCGGCCGAGAGCGGGGGCAGACCGATTTCGTCGAACAGCGTGTCGGACGTGATCAGATCCGTCAGCCGGCCGCGATTGTGAAACGGCTCGCGCGTCACGGTCGGGAAGTAGATCAGCTTTTCCGAGATCATCTCGCCGATGAATTCATGCTGCGGCAGTTGCTGGGTGATGAAGTCGCGATAGGCAAGCTCGGCGACTTGGCGGCAGCCGTGCACCAGCACGACCTTCTCATAGCGCTCATAGGTTTCCGGGTCTTTGATGATGCTGAGAAATGGTGCCAGCCCCGTGCCGGTCGCCATCAGATAGAGATGGCGGCCCGGCTGCAGGTTGTCGAGGATCAAAGTTCCTGTCGGCTTGCCGTTGACCAGAATACGGTCGCCGGTCTGCAAATGCTGCAAGCGCGACGTCAGCGGCCCGTCTTGCACCTTGATCGAAAAGAACTCCAGATTCTCCTCGTAATTGGCGCTGGCGAGGCTATAGGCGCGCAGCAGCGGCCGGCCGCCGACCTCGAGCCCGATCATGGCGAACTGACCGTTCTGAAAGCGGAACCCGGCATTGCGTGTGGTGGTGAAGCTGAAAAGACTTTCCGTCCAATGTCTGACCGACGTGACTTCTTCACTGTGTAACGTGCTCATACGACTGGATTATTCCTCGGTTTCGTTGACAGTCCGACGATTACGGCGATATAACTAACTAGATAATTATCAAAAGCAAGCGCCCAAGGACCTGCGACCAATGCTGCCGCTCATTGACTTGCCCGGTGAAAATGGCCGGATCGAGCGCTATCGCATGCGGGGTCCGCGCGCGTGGAATGGCGGCCAAGCAAATGGCGAGAGCCGCCGCTTCGATCGCGTCGCGCTTGCGGCGGCGCATGTTGTTGCCGATCCGCTCGCCGATACCGACCCTTGGCTCGTGCCCGCGATCGATTGGGACGCAACAATCGAATTTCGCCGCTACCTGTGGTCGCTCGGGCTCGGCGTCGCCGAGGCCATGGACACGGCGCAGCGCGGCATGGGACTCGACTGGACGAGTGCGCTCGAATTGATCCGGCGCTCGGTTGCGGCGGCGCGCGATGTGCCGGGCGCCGTCGTGTTCTCCGGCGTCGGCACCGATCAGCTTGCGCCTTCGCCGTCAGTTACGCTCGACGACGTGATCGGTGCTTACGAGGAACAGATCGAAGCGGTCGAGGCTTGCGGCGGACGTATTGTTCTCATGGCAAGCCGTGCGCTCTCCGCCGCGGCAAAATCTCCCGACGATTACGCCAAAGTCTATGGCCGTATTCTTGAGCAGGTGCGCGAGCCGGTGATCATTCATTGGCTCGGCGACATGTTCGATCCGGCGCTCGCCGGCTATTGGGGCAGCGCCGATCATGCGGCGGCCATGGATGTCTGCATCGACATCATCGGCGACCATGCCGACAAGGTCGACGGCATCAAGCTCTCTCTGCTCGACAAGGACAAAGAAATCCGGTTGCGGCGCCGGCTGCCGCAGGGCGTGCTCACCTATACCGGCGACGATTTCAATTTCCCGGAATTGATCGCGGGCGACGCGCAGGGCTATTCGCATGCGCTGCTCGGCATATTTGCCGCGATTGCGCCGGCGGCCTCCGCCGCGCTCGAAGCGCATGGCCGTGGCGACATGGAGCGCTATTGGGACATCTTTGCGCCGACCGTGCCGTTGTCGCGGCATCTCTTCAAGACGCCGACGCGGTTCTACAAGACCGGGATCGTGTTTCTCGCTTATCTCAACGGTCATCAATCGCATTTCGTGATGGTCGGCGGGCAGCAAAGTGCCCGCTCGCTGTTGCATCTCGTCGAGGCGTTCAAACTCGCCGATGCCGCGGGCCTCATTTGCGATCCGGACCTTGCCGCGGCACGGCTCCGCACGGTCTTGCAAATTCACGGCGCCGCATAAGCGGTTTACAGGGGGCTCCAATCATGCCGGTTGCGGCGACATCCAAGATCAAGAAACCGGCGGTGCCGAAAGCCAAGGCCGATCTTGAGCCGATCCGTGACGCCGAGCGGACGCGGCGCGCCATCCTTGACGCCGCCGAGATCGAATTCGCCGACAAGGGACTGGCCGGCGCGCGGGTCGATGTCATTGCCGAGGAATCCTGCGCCAACAAGCGGATGCTCTACTATTACTTCGGCTCGAAGGAGGATCTTTATATGGCGGTCCTCGAGCGCGCCTATGGCGCGATGCGAGAGCGTGAACGGGAGCTCAATTTCACCGACCTCGAACCGCTGGACGCGATCAAGACGCTGGTCGAGTTCAAGTTCGATTATTACGTGGCGAATCCGCGGATCATTCCGCTGCTCGCCGCCGAGAACATGAATGGCGGCAAATATCTCAAGCGCTCGCGGCGGCTCCGCGACATGCATCTGTCGCTGATCGACATGATCCGCAAGGTTCTCGCCGCAGGCGAGCGCCAAGGCGTGATCAGGCCGGGCATCGATCCGTTCCAGCTCTATGTCTCGTTCTCGGCGCTCAGCTACTTCTACTTTTCCAATGCGGCGACCTTGTCGACGGCGTTCGGGCGCGATCTGATGAGCGCTGCCGAGCGCAAGGCGCGGCGAACCCATGCTGTCGGTGTCATTACGTCTTACGTGAAGGCATAATAAGAACGCCGCCCAAATACGCGCGGCGGCCGGATGGAGGAAACATGAAATTCGGCGATTATCCGAAAGCTGGGTCGTTCGACGGCGTGTCCGGCTTTCGCAGTTACGTGCAGTCGCTCGGTCTCGACATGCCGTGCGACGATATTGTTTCCGGCGGCGCCAATTCGCCGCTCGGTTCGCCGCTCGACTTCGACGGCATGACCATCGGCCATCGGCTCGCGGTGCAGCCGATGGAAGGCTGGGATTGCCTGACCGACGGACGACCGTCTGAGAATACCAAGCGGCGCTGGAAGCGCTTCGGCCTGAGCGGCGCCAAGCTGATCTGGGGCGGCGAGGCTTGCGCGGTGCGGCCTGACGGCCGCGCCAATCCGAAGCAACTCGTGATGGCCGAGCACAGTCAAAAGGATATCGCCGAACTGCGCCAGATCGTGATCGACGCGCACAAGGAGGCGACCGGCGGCGAGGACAATCTGATCATCGGCTTGCAGCTCACGCATTCGGGGCGCTTCTGCAAGCCGAACGACAATACCAAATTCGAATCGATCATCGCCTATCGCCATCCGCTGCTGGACAAGAAGTTCGGTTATCCGGCGGACCGCCCGGTGATCAGCGACGACGAGATCAAGCGCCTGGTCGACGACTTCGTGATCGCCGCGAAGCGCGCCGAACAATGCGGCTTCGACTTCGTCGACGTCAAACATTGCCACGGTTATCTCGCGCACGAATTCCTGAGTGCCGTCGATCGGCCCGGCCCCTATGGCGGCAGTCTCGAAAACCGCACGCGCTTTCTGCGCGAGATCGTCGAAGGCATCCGCGCGCAAGCGCCGCGGCTTCGTATCGGCGTGCGATTGAGCGCGGTCAATTCCATGCCGTTCAAGCCGGATCCGGCGCGTTCGCTGCCGGGCGCGCTCGGCCCCGGCGTGCCGGAGGAGGTCGCGCTGCCGTACCCTTACGCCTTCGGCGCCGATCCGAACGCTCCGCTCCGCTATGATCTCACCGAGCCCAAGGCGTTTCTTGAAATTCTGCGCGGGCTCAATGTTCGCTTCGTCAACATCACGGCGGGCAGTCCCTATTACAATCCACATTACATTCGGCCGGCGCTTTATCCGCCGTCCGACGGCTATCACCCGCCGGAGGATCCGTTCGTCGGCGTGATGCGCCACCTTGATGTGGTGCGCGAATTGAAAGCCGCCTTTCCCGATTTCTGCTTCATGGGCAGCGGTTACACGTATCTGCAGGAATATTTCCCGAATGTCGCGCAAGCGGTGGTGCGCCAGGGCTGGGTCGATCTCGTCGGGCTCGGCCGCATGGTACTCGCCTATCCGGAACTGCCGCTCGACATTTTGCAGAACCGGCCGGTGCAGAAGAAGCGCTTGTGCCGCACCTTCAGCGACTGCACCACGGCGCCGCGCAACAGCATCGTGTCGGGATGCTATCCACTGGATGCTTTCTACAAGAAATCAGCGGAGTTCAAGCAGCTTGCCGCGGTGAAGAAGCACGCGCAGACGGCTTAAAGGCGCGCCTGACGGAAATAAGGCCAAAGGGTCGTGAGGGCGCTCGCCAACAGACTATAATGCCGGGGCCGGAGGGTCACTTGCCGTCCTACGTTCTTGCCATCGACCAAGGCACGACTTCGACGCGGGCCATGCTGTTTCGCGCCGATACGTCCGTTGCGGCCGTAGCACAACAGGAATTTCCGCAGCACTTTCCCGCTGACGGCGAAGTCGAGCACGATCCCGAAGATTTGTGGACAACCACGCTCGCGACCTGTCGCGAGGCTCTGCGCCGAGCCAATGCGGCGGCACGCGACGTTGTCTCAATCGGCATCACCAATCAGCGTGAGACCACTCTGCTGTGGGATCGCAAAACCGGGCGCGCCGTGCATCGCGCCATCGTCTGGCAAGATCGCCGCACCGCCGAGCTTTGCACGGAGCTGAAAGCGGCGGGACACGAGCCACGGGTTGCGGCAAAAACCGGACTTCTGCTCGATCCCTATTTCTCCGGCACCAAGCTTGCTTGGCTGTTGCGCCATGTGCCCGGCGCCGCCGAAAAGGCCGCACGCGGCGAGCTCGCCTTCGGCACGGTCGACACATATCTGCTCTGGCGTCTCACCGGCGGCAAGGTTCACGCAACCGACGCGACCAATGCATCGCGGACGTTATTGTTCGACATTCACAACGGGCGCTGGGACGACGATTTACTGAAATTGTTCGGCGTTCCGAAAGCAATCCTTCCGGACGTCATGGATTCATCCGCGGCTTTCGGCATGACCGATCCTGATCTGTTCGGCGTCTCGATCCCGATTTGCGGTATTGCCGGCGATCAGCAGGCGGCGCTGATCGGCCAGGCCTGTTTCACGCCGGGCATGATGAAATCGACCTACGGCACCGGTTGCTTCGCGCTTCTCAATACCGGGCATACACCGGTTGCATCGACAAACAAGCTTTTGACGACCATCGCCTATCAGTTCGGCGGCGTGCGCAGCTATGCGCTCGAAGGCTCGATCTTCATAGCCGGCGCCGCGGTGCAATGGCTGCGCGATGGTTTGCACGTTGTGCAAAGCGCAGCGGAAACAGGACCGCTCGCGGAAGCGGCCGATCCGACGCAAGAGGTTATTCTGGTGCCGGCTTTCGTTGGCCTCGGCGCGCCCTATTGGCGGCCGGATGTGCGCGGCGCGCTGTTCGGCCTGACGCGTGCAACCGGCCCGCGCGAGCTTGCGCAAGCGGCTTTGGAAAGTGTCTGCTTTCAGACCGCCGACCTGATCGCCGCGATGCGCGCCGATTGGAGCACGGCCGACGCGACACTCAAGACTTTGCGCGTCGATGGCGGCATGGCGAATTCGGATTGGACCATGCAGCGTCTTGCCGATCTGATCGGCAGCAATGTCGATCGGCCGCAGATCAAAGAGACGACCGCACTTGGCGCTGCCTATCTCGCCGGCTTGCACACCGGTTTTTATCCCGCGCCGGATCGCTTTCTCGATCATTGGCAATTGGAGCGCAGATTTTCGCCGCGCATGGATGAAGCAACGCGCGAACGCAAACTTGCCGCGTGGACGTCAGCGGTGCGTCGTTTATTGACATAAATTTTTGCGCAGCAATTCGCTGCGGTGCGCCACGCACGGCGCATGACGGAAAATCACAGACGGAACTCGCAGGAACTCTGCCTGCCCCCAAACGTTATTGGGTGTCGGATGAGGGATGTTGAAGTTCCGGATTGTGACAATGTGCGGTATTTGTGGCGAGGTGACGTTTGACGGCACCGCTGCGAGCGATTCGCTCGCAGCGATGAATGCGAGAATGTGGGCGCGCGGTCCCGACGCGGGCGGCACGTTCTCGCAAGATCGCGTGGCATTTGGCCACCGCCGTCTCGGCATCATCGATCTCGCTGCTGCGTCGCAACAGCCGATGATCGATCCTGTGCTCGGTCTTGCCGTGGTCTTCAACGGCTGCATCTATAATTATCGTGAGCTGCGCGCGGAGCTTGCGGCGAAGGGCTATCGCTTCTTCTCGCAGGGCGACACCGAAGTCATTCTGAAAGCCTATGCGGAATGGGGACCGGGCTGCGTTGAGCGCTTCTACGGGATGTTCGCTTTTGCGGTGTGGGAACGCGATTCCGGCCGCGTCGTGCTGGTGCGCGACCGGCTCGGCATCAAGCCGCTTTATTATGCCGGGCTTGCGGGACGTTTGCGCTTTGCTTCGACGCTGCCGGCTTTGCTTGCCGCGGGAGGCGTCGACACCGGGATCGATCCGGTAGCGCTGCATCATTACATGAGCTGGCACGCCGTCGTGCCGGCGCCGCGCACAATTCTTAAAGGCGTGCGCAAGCTCGCTCCCGCGACGATCTGTGTGATCGAGCCGGATGGCCGCCGGCGCGAGGAGATTTATTGGAGCCACACCGTCGGCCCCCGCGCCGGCGATCGCAAATTCAAGGAGGCCGATTGGCGCGAGGCGATCCGCCTGACGCTTGGTAAGGCGGTTGAACGCCGCCGGGTCGCGGACGTGCCGGTCGGCGTTCTGTTGTCGGGCGGGCTCGACAGTTCGATCCTGGTCGCCATGCTTACCGAGCTTGGCCAGAACGATCTCAAGACATTCTCGGTTGGCTTCGACGCGGTCGGTGACGTCGCGGGGGATGAATTCCACTATTCGGACCTGATCGCCCAGCGCTTTGGCACCGACCACTATCGTATCAAAGTCAATTCCTTCCGCACCATCGACGCCCTGCCGGGCATGGTCGAGGCCATGTCAGAGCCGATGATGAGCCACGACGCCGTTGGCTTCTATCTGCTCTCCCAGGAAGTATCCAAATACGTGAAGGTGGCGCAGTGCGGCCAAGGCGCCGACGAAATTTTCGGCGGCTATCACTGGTACCAGGCGCTGATGCGCTCGAATGACGCGCCGGAAGATTACGCCCGCGTCTATTTTGATCGTGACCACGCCGAAATGGGCGAGGCGCTGGCGCCGTCTTTGCTCAACGGTGACTACAGCCGGCACTTCATCGACGAGTTCTTCCGGAGCTGTGCGAGTGCAAGTCCTGTCGACAAGACCCTGCAACTCGATACCGAGATCATGCTGGTCGACGATCCGGTCAAGCGCGTCGACAATATGGCGATGGCCTTTGGCCTTGAGACGCGCGTGCCGTTTCTCGATCACGAAGTCGTCGAGCTCGCGGCGCGCATCCCGGTGGAGCTCAAGGTGCGCGACGGCGGCAAGTCTATCCTCAAGGACGCCGCGCGCGGCCTTGTGCCGGACGAAGTAATCGACCGGCCGAAGGGGTATTTTCCGGTCCCGGCGCTCAAATATATCCGCGGCGCCTTCCTCGATTTTGTCCGCGATGCTCTTGACGCGCCGCGCGCGCGCCAACGCGGTCTGTTTAAGCGCGGTTACATCGACCGTCTGCTGGCGAACCCGGAAGGCGAGCTGACACCGAAGGGCCACTCGAAGCTCTGGCAAGTCGCGCTGCTGGAATGCTGGCTGCAGGCGCAGGGAATCTGAACGACTGCGTAAAAGCGTGATGACGAACGCAATCCAAAACAGAAATTCAGAAAGCGGAGTTGACACCATGGAATTTCGCTACGATCCGCAAGCACGCCGGCTGCGCATGCGCGCGCTGGTGCCCGCGGGACATTACGCTGAAAAACTCGTCGCCGCGGACGAGTTCAAATTCGGCGTGGAGGAAGAATACTTTCTGTCCGACGCCAAGACCTTCGACGTGCCGGCGGAGACGCCCGACGAGCTCTTCGAAACCGCCGATTTCGGCATCAGCGGCCGCATTGAGCGCGAGTTTCTGCAGGCGCAGATCGAAGTGGCGACCGAGCCGCATTGCCGCGTGGGCGATGCGCGGGTCGAGCTCCTGCGCCTGCGGCAGAACGCGGCCGCCGCCGCGGCCGAACATGGACTCGTCGTGCTCGCTTGCGGCACGCATCCTCTGGCGCATTGGCGGCAATCGGTGCAAAGCCCGAAGGACCGTTATTCGCACGTGATGGACGTGCTGCAGATGATCGGCCAGCGCAACATGCTGTGCGGCATGCATGTGCATGTCGAATTTCCCGATCCGCGGCGCCGTGTCGATGTGATGGCGCGGATCCTGCCTTATCTGCCGCTGTTCATCGCGCTGTCTGCGTCGTCGCCGTTCTGGCAAGGCCACGCCACCGGGCTCAAGGCCTACCGCCTCGCCGCCTACGACGAGTTGCCGCGCACCGGCCTGCCGGAACTGTTCCGCAGCAACGAGGATTATGAGGCTTATGTCGACGCCATGGTGCGCGCCGGCGCGATGCGCGACGCGAGCCATCTGTGGTGGTCGATCCGGCCGTCGCTGAAATATCCGACGCTCGAACTGCGGGCGCCGGATAGTTGCACCCGTGTCGACGATGCGATCGCGATCGCCGCGCTCTACCGCGCGCTGGTACGTTATTTGTATAATCATCCGGAGCACAATGGCGAGATCGACAGCGTGGACCGGGCGATTGCGGTCGAGAACAAGTGGCGGGCGCAGCGCTACGGCGTGCAGGGCACTTTCGTCACTCGGGCTGGCGGCGGGGTCAGCGTGGCCGATACCTTGGACCGGGTCTTGGAACTGATCGGAGCCGACGGGGAGGTGCTCGATTGCGCCGACCAGCTGGAACACTGCCGTTTCATCGTCCTCGAGGGCACTTCGGCCGATGCGCAGTTACGAATCTTTACTGAAAGTGAACACGAAGGTGCCGATATTGCTCTACATAAGGTTATTCGTTGGGTCCGGGATGCCACCTTGGTGGCTTGACCGCGAGACCGAGGGCGGGGACCGCCCGGAAAGGTACCTTAAGGTCGTCATGTGCCGCTGGATCGCATATCGGGGGGAAACCACCGCGCTCGAGCACTATGTGACCGAGCCGGAGCACTCCCTGATCTCGCAGAGCATCCATGCGCTGGAGTCGATGTCGAGCACCAACGGCGACGGCTTCGGCCTGGGCTGGTACGGCCAGCATCCCGAACCGGGCCTCTACCGCGAAGTGCGCCCGGCCTGGTCTGACGAGAACCTGCGTTATCTGTGCCGCCATTTGCAGTCGCACCTGTTCTTCGCCCATGTCCGCGCCGCAACCGGCACGCCGATTACCCGGCCGAACTGCCATCCCTTCGCCTGTGGTACCTGGATGTTCATGCACAATGGCTTTGTCGGCAATTGGAGCCGGTTGCGCCGCAATGTCGAGGCGCTGATCCCGGACAAGCTCTACCCGGCGCGCGTCGGTACGACGGATTCGGAGGCGATCTTTCTCGCCATTCTGGGCGCCGGCATTGAGCGCCCCGTCTCGGCCGCCGAGAAGATCCTCCATGCGCTCAGCGATCTGGTCAATCACACCACGCCCGGCGATCGCTTCCGTTTCACCGCGGCGCTGTCGAACGGCAAAGATCTCTACGCGTTTCGCTATGCGGTGAACGATCACGCCAATACACTTTATTACCGAGAGACTGAGCGCGGCATCGTCATTGTCTCCGAGCCGCTCGACAATGATCGCAAGAACTGGGTGACCGTGCCGGAAAATCATGTCGTGGTCGCGCTCGACGGCGCGCGTGCGCGCATCGTGCCGCTGTTTCACCAGCACCAGGAAGCGGCGGAATAATTCTTCGCGATCTTTTGTGGCGCGAACCGAGCTGGCGACGTGTGAGCCGCCGGCTCGGGATCAAGCGCGCGCTTTACGGCTTCCAGCCCTGCTTCCAGGCCGGCGGCGTGTTGCTGTCGATGAGGATGAAGGCGATGC
The DNA here is from genome assembly GCA_963746715.1 of uncultured Alphaproteobacteria bacterium. GTDB lineage: Bacteria > Pseudomonadota > Alphaproteobacteria > Rhizobiales > Xanthobacteraceae > BOG-931. Next base: position 630,566 of record CAVVCW010000032.1, read on the forward strand.
GGCAGGGTTGCTTGCCGTTATTGACCCAGGCGTGATTGGTGGCCTGCTGCACTAGCATGTCGCCGGCCTTCACATGGATCTCGCTGTCGTCGAGCAGCATGTCGATCTCGCCGTCGAGCACGATCGCGTAATCCACGGTCCGGGTACGGTGTGTATTGGCATGCCGGCCATAGCCTTGGGTCGCAGGATCGATACCCATCGAGACCAGAACCTGATGATGATCGACCGGGGCCCCGCCCGGCTGGATCGGCGCGAAATCGACGATGCGAAATACCGTGCCGTTGGCCGAAGGCGGCACGCCGGGATGACTTTCGCCAAGATCAGCCGAGGCCGACGCATCAAGAGGAAATTCGTGCGTCGTCCACAGCAAGGTCATGCCGTTGCCGCCGGCAGCGCGTTGCTTGGCCTTTATCGGTGCGTCGAACAAGACCACAGCCTTGCCCTTGGCATCATGCCCGGTCACGATCCGGCGTGTCGATCTGAGCTCCATCGTCAATCCCTCACTTTCACTCTGTTTTAGAAGCGCGCGTAGTTATAGACAAATTTTCGCTGATAAAAACAGCGCCTGTACGCCGTAGCCAAAGCCGACGGGCCTGGGAGATGCCTTGGGCTCGGTGGCGGAGATCGCGGTGACTGAAGAACGCCGAAAATGCGCAACAGGCCAATCAAACCTGCCAGGCGTGTCCGAGATGCGGTTCGCAGCGCGTTGGCTCTCAAGGAAGACGCAGAGTTCTAATCCTCATTACAGACAACTCTACGTAGCACGACATAGCGCACGGCCGCCGACCAAACAAAGTCCGCGGCCGCATGCGTCAGTGTCAGCCGCACCAATCGTTAACTTCTCCCGTGTAATTCTGCTCGATACGTAAATTTATGAGTAGGGAATAGACTGGGCTAAAGCCCTTAGCACGCTTCTGGGAATGGGAATGCGATGGCTGTCGCCGCCGCCGAGCCGTCGATTGAAAAGTTCGCAGTGTAACGACACACGGAAGCTGTTCGGTTATGAGTTCTACCATCGATCCTGCATTGGTGCCTTCCATCGCGCCTGCGACGGACGGCCATCCCGGCGCCAACGGCGCCTCCACCGAATTCATCAGCTTTGCCATTGGCGACGAGCAGTACGGCGTCGACATCATGGCGGTGCGCGAGATCAAGGAATGGTCTGGCGTCACGCAGCTTCCTAATCAGCCGGATTACATGCGCGGCGTGCTCAATCTGCGCGGCGTCATGGTGCCGATCATCGATCTGCGCTGCCGCTTCGGCCAAGGCCTGACCGACGCGACGCCGGTACATGTCGTGATCGTGGTCAATGTCGACGGCAAAACCATAGGCCTGCTCGCCGACCGCGTGCTCGATATCGTGTCCGTCGAGGGCACACGGGTTCAGCCGGTGCCGCAAGTGTCGCGCGGCTCGCAGGCCAATTTCCTGTCCGGGCTGGTGACGGTCGACACGACCATGATCGCGCTCATCAATCTCAAAAATCTCCTCTCCGAACAAATCGAGAGCGAAATTCTCGCGGCGAACTGACGCGACCTTTCACCCGACAATCGGCGACGACGAAGCGAACGACGCGGCTTCAGGGAAACGTACTATGTCCATAAAATACCGGCTCTATGGCGGTTTCGGCATCCTTGTCGTGATGACGCTGGGCCTGGTGGTGTTCAGCATCCAGCAATTCAACGCGATCTCGTTCTCAGTGACAAAGATGAACGGGATCTCTGAAAACACGACACGCACGCTGCAGATCGAGGACTATCTGGAGAGGCTGCGCCGCAGCGTTTTGCGCTACGCCTACGATCACGACGAAGATGCGAGGAAGGAAAACGGCGAAGTCGCGGCGCTGGCGCTTTCCGCCTTGCAGGCCGCGGAGCGGCAAACCCCGACCCAAGAACGCAAGAAGATGTTCCATAGCGTCCAGGACGACCTTGGCGTGATCCAGCAGACTTCACAAAAGCTGTTTGACGGTGTTTCGAAGATCGACGCGACGCAAGACAAATTGTCCAAAGCCGGCGCCGCATTGGTGGCGGCCACGACCGCGCTGATTACCAAGGTCCAAGCCGCGGGTGATCAGCCGCTTATCACCCTGTCCATGAAGCTCGACTCGCAATTGCTGATGATGCGCGTCATCAGCTTGCGGGCTCAGGTCATTCAGAACGTCGACAGCATGCCGGCGCTCGCCGACGCGGTCGCCAAGATCAATGCGACCATCGCGGCGATCGACGCTGCCGCCTCGGATGATATTGTCCAACTCGCCGACCCGCTCAAATCGTCGGTCAAGGATTTCCACACCACGGTGCAGGGCGTCGTCGCGGCTCAGCATATGGCGCACGATATATTCGCCAATCAGATCCAGCCGCAGGTCAAGGCGATGCAGGCGACGATCGAGACGGTGCGCGACCAGCTGCAGCATAACTTCAATGACAACCGCGCCGCAGCCGAGGCGGTGCTCGGTTCTACCGTCTTCCTCCAGGAGCTTGTTGGTGGATTGGTGCTGGTGTTCGCCGGCCTGATCGCGTTTTTGATTGCTCGTTCGGTATCGAACCCGATCCTGGCTTTGACCGGGGCATGAAGGAATTGGCCGCGGGCAATTTCGGGGTGGTGCTGCCGGGGCTCAAGCGCAAGGACGAGGTCGGCAACATCGCCAGGGCCGTGGAGGCCTTCAAAGTGAAAGCGGCGGAGAATGCGCAACGCGAAGCCGAGGCCAAGGCCGAGCAGGACCGCCAGGCCGAAGCCGAGCGTCAGGCTGCGCTCGCCAAGATGTCCGACGAGTTCCAGGCGACGGTCGGCGGCATCGTGCAAGCCGCCGTCGCCGGCGACTTCTCCAAGCGTGTCGCGCTCGACGGCGAGACCGGGCTTGTTCTCAATGTCGGGACCGCGATCAACTCGCTGTGCGACAATGTCGCGAAAGCGTTGAACGACCTGATCGAGATGCTCGGTGCGCTCGCCGAGGGCAATCTCAGCCAGCGCATCACCGCCGAATATCAAGGCGACTTCGCCGAGCTGAAGAACAACGCCAATACCGCGGCCGAGCGTATCGGCCAGATCGTCGGTCAGATCAAGCAATCGGCGCGCGAAGTGTCGGACGCTTCGGCGGAGATCTCGTCGAGCACCACCGACCTGTCGCAGCGCACCGAGGAACAGGCGGCGAGCCTGGAAGAGACCTCGGCCTCGATGGAGGAGATCGCGGCGACCGTGAGGAAGAACGCCGAGAACGCCCAACAGGCCAATCAGTCGACCGCCAAGGCGCGCGACGTCGCCGACCGCAGCGGCGAGGTCGTCGCCAAGGCCGTCTCGGCCATGGCGCAGATCGAGGCCTCGTCCGGCAAGATCTCCGACATTATCGGGGTCATCGACGAGATCGCGCGGCAGACCAATCTGTTGGCGCTCAATGCCGCGGTGGAAGCGGCGCGGGCAGGGGATGCCGGGCCGCGGCTTTGCCGTCGTGGCCTCGGAAGTGCGGACCTTGGCGCAGCGCTCGTCGCAGGCCGCCAAAGACATCAAGGATCTGATCACCAACAGCAACGGCCAGGTGCGCTCCGGTGTCGAATTGGTCAACAAGGCCGGGACCGCGCTCGGCGAGATCGTCGAGTTGATCAAGGAAGTGGCGGACCTTGTGTCCGACATTGCCGGCGCCAGCATCGAGCAGTCGACGGGGGTCGAGGAGGTCAATCGGGCGCTCAACCAGATGGACACGGTAACGCAGCAGAACTCGGCCTTGGTCGAGGAGAATGCGGCGACCGCCAAGACGCTTGAGCACCAGGCCAAGAACATGGACGAGCGGGTGTCGTTCTTCCGCATCGATGCAGCGGCGGCCAATGCCGCCGGCGCCGCCGCGGAAGAGGCCAAGAAGGCGCCAGCCGCGCCTGCCAAGCCCGCGGCCAAGCGTCCGGCTGCGGCGGCAACCCGCGGCGGCCCGGTCGGCCGCATCCAAGGCGCCCTCGCCGTCGCTATCCAGGAAGACGAAGAGTTCTAGAAGCGCGCTATTGGCGGCGTTGAAAAACGCCTGAGCTTAAGTAGTCTCGCGGACGCTGGCGGGGGTGCGGCACCTCCGCCGCAAATTTGCCGCGAGGCTGCCTGTGAATCCAGCGATGTCTGATCTGACGGATATTCCGGTCGTCGATCTGCGCGACGGCGGCGCACCGCGCCACGCACAGCAGAGCGCCGCGCGCGCCCGCGCCTTGCGCGACGCCTGCCTCGGCTTCTTCCCAGGTCCGGCACGGCCGCTTGTGCCGGTGCTCGACCGGGCGTCGCGCCACTGGCTCGGGCGCTCGCGCTCGCCCTATATGGCGGAAATTGCGCAAATCGCCGAGACGCTCGATTTCTCGGGCGTGTGGCTCCTCAACGCGTCCTATCAATGGGGCTGCACGGCGCGCGCCGCCGAGCAGGACGGCGTGCCTTGGCTGATCCGTACGCTCGACTGGCCGTTCGTCGGGCTGGGCCGTTACGCCGACGTGGCGCATATGCGCGGCGGCTGCGGCGACTTTTATAGCGTCACCTGGCCGGGCTATGTCGGTACGCTGACCGCGATGGCGCCGCAGCGCTTTGCGGCTTGTGTGAATCAGGCGCCGATGCGCCGACGCACCGCGCATCGCTGGCTTCGTCCCTACGATTTTGCCGCCAATGCGATTGCGATCTGGCAATCCGACGATTTGATGCCGCCGGACCAGCTCTTGCGGCAGGTCTTCGAGATCTGCAGCAACTATGCCGCGGCCCGGCATATGCTGGAAACCGTGCCGGTGGCGCGCCCGGTGATCTTTTCGCTGGTCGGCTGTGCGGCGAACGAACATTGCGTGATCGAACGCACAGAAACCGGCTTCATCAGCCGCGAGGACGAAGTCAGCGCCGCCAACGATTGGGTGCCACCGCGCGATGGCTGGGAGGGGCGGATCGGGATGCGCCGTTTCCTCACCAATTCGTTTGAGGAAGCGGCCGATTACAATCGCCTGCGCCGAGACACGCTCAAATCTTGGGATGGTTCGTTGTCGGCGCCGAGCTTCGATTGGGTGCGCGAGCCGGTGCTCAATCCCTATACGCGGCTCGCGGTCGCGATGTGCCCGGCGACGGGCGTGCTGCGGGTTGTCGGTTACGACAAGACGGCGGCCGCGGCGCCGGCCGAGCGGGTGACGCGTATCCGCGAAATCGCGCCGGAAACGCGGCCGCAGGCGGCGTGAATTGCAGCCGCAAATCGCTGCAATTGTCGCGAGCTTTACGGAACCTTTTCCGCGCGCTGCAACATGGCGCCGACAACTGAGGAATTTTCTTGTGCCGGCAGGGCATTGCGGGAAATCGGCAGATGTGTGCTGACGATCACATCCCGCATCGCAAAGACCGCTTAAACAGGCAACTATCAGAAGCCGGGTGGTACGGAGCGAGCCATGAGCAGGATCTTCATCAGCAACATGCCGAACGTCGGTTGGCGGTGGGGATATATGAAGCACCGCCTCGTGCAATGGCGCCGCCGCGCACAGGCCCGCCACGAGTTACGGGGCTTGAGCGACTCCACTTTGCGCGATCTCGGCCTGACGCGTTGCGACGCGGCGAGTGAATCTACCAAGCCGTTTTGGATGGCTTGATCGGACAGAGCATGATCCCGAAAAGTGGAAACCCGTTTTCGGATAAAGATCATGCGACACGGAAAAATATAGTTTCTTAAGGCGACGCACGCTGGCATGCCGATGGGCCGCTCGCAGGGGCGGCCCATCGGATTTTTTTAAAGAGGCGTTTGCTCCCCGTCATACGTTTTTTGTACGATGCCATCTTTGGCGACGGGAGCGACGCAAAACATGCCCAAAATCAAAACCGCAGACGGCGTGAGCCTCTATTACGAGGAAGCCGGCGCCGGAACGCCCGTCGTCTTCGTGCATGAATTCGCCGGCGACTACCGCACCTGGGAACCGCAGATGCGGCGCTTCGCACGCTCACATCGCTGTGTCAGCTACAGCCAGCGCGGCTATCCGCCGTCCGATATTCCGAGCGACGCGGCAAGCTACGGCCAAGACATCGCGCGCGGCGACGTGATCGCCGTCATGGATGTGCTCGGCATCGAGAAAGCGCATGTGGTTGGTCACTCGATGGGCGCCTATACCTCGCTGCATGTCGGCATGCGCCATCCGGAGCGTTGCATTTCGGTGACCGCAGCCGGTTGCGGCTGGGGCTCGTTGTCTGACCCCGCCGCGCGCGCGGCGATGCGGGCGCAGGCCGCGGAAACTTCGAAAATGTTCACCGAGAAGGGCATGCCGGAGGCGGCGGCGATCTATGCTGACGGTGCGACGCGCCAGGCGCAAAAGTTCAAGGATCCGCGCGGCTATGCGGAATTCTCACGCATGCTCGCCGAACATTCCGCGCAGGGCCACGCGCTGACCATGGCGATGCTGCAGAGCAAGCGCCCGACATTGTGGGACATGGAAGAGGAACTGAAGAAATTTAAGGTGCCGCTTCTGGTCATCTGCGGCGACGAGGACGAGACCTGCCTCGATGGCAGCGTCTTCCTCAAGCGCACCGCGCCGACGGCGGCGCTTCTTGTTATTCCGCGCTCCGGGCACACGATCACTAGCGAAGAGCCGGGAGCCGTTAATGCCGCGCTTGCCGAACTCTTCGCCGCCGCCGAAGGCGGCCGCTGGCTCGCGCACAAGCCGTCCGGCATGAAGCTATGAGCGACAGCGCTCCGGGGAATGCCGCCGCGGCGCCGGCTGCGTCGGCGTCCACCGCTGTGATCTCGCCCTGGGCGCCGTTTCGCCAATCGGCCTTCACGATGATCTGGACGGCGACGCTGGTCGCCAATATCGGCGGTTGGATGTACAGCGCCGCGTCCGGCTGGCTGATGACGGACCTCGATCCCAATCCGTTGATCGTGTCGCTGGTGCAAGCAGCGACCACGGCGCCGATGTTCATCTTCGCGCTGCCGGCCGGTGCGTTCGCCGACATATTCGACAAGCGCCGCTACCTGATCGTCTTCGAGACGGTGGCGACCATAGTGTCCGCAGTCTATGCCGTGCTGGTCAGCCTGCATCTGGCGACGCCGTTCAATCTTCTGCTGTTCACGTTTCTGATCAGTGTCGCCGGCGCGCTGACCTCGCCGGCCTGGCAGGCTGTGGTGACGCAGCTTGTGCCGCGCGAAGATCTGCCGGCCGCGATCGCCGCCAACAGCGTTGGCATCAATATTTCCCGCGCGCTCGGCCCGGCGCTTGGCGGGTTGATCATCGTCGCGCTCGGTATTGCCGCGCCGTTCTGGCTCAATGCGATCTGCAATGTTGCGGTCATTGTCGCGCTCGTTTGGTGGCGCACCAGCAAGCGGCCGAACACGCTGCTGCCGGTCGAGGGCTTTAACTCTGCCGTTTGGACGGGGCTCCGCTACTCACGGCACAATCCGCATCTGAACGCGACATTGCTTCGGGCGAGCGGCTTCTTTTTGTTCTCGAGTGCGTTCTGGGCGCTGCTGCCGCTGGTGGCGCGGAGCCAGATCGCGGGCGGTCCTGAGCTTTACGGCATCCTGCTCGGCGTCATCGGTATGGGCGCTGTCGCCGGCGCCTTCGGACTGCCGGCGCTCAAGGCCAAATGGGGCCCCGACGTAGTGATGGCGCTGGCCACGGCCGGCACTGCGCTCGCCATGGTGCTGTTCGGCCTGGCGCGCGAGCCGATTACAGCGCTCATAGCCAGCGCAATCGCCGGGGCGTCCTGGATCGCGGCCTTGGCAACGCTCAATATCTCGGCGCAGGTGGCGCTGCCGGACTGGGTGCGCGGCCGCGGACTTGCGGTCTTCGCCACCGCGTTCTTCGGCTGCGTCACGATCGGCAGCGCCGTGTGGGGCGAGGTCGCGTTCCATACCGGGTTGCCGCTGGCGCATCTGGCCGCCGCGGCCGGCCTGCTCGCCACCATCCCGCTGACCTGGCGCTGGAAGCTGCAGACCGGCATGTGCATCGATCTGTCGCCGTCGATGCATTGGCCGGCGCCGATCACCGCGAGGGAGATCGAGCATGAGCGTGGCCCGGTGCTGGTGTCGGTCGAATACCGTGTCCGCCCGCAGGACCGCGCGGAATTCCTCAAAGCCATCGCCGAAGTCGAGCATGAGCGCCGCCGCGATGGCGCCTACGCTTGGGGCGTGTTCGAGGATACCGCCGAGGAAGGCCGCATCATCGAGACTTTCCTCGTCGAGTCCTGGATGGAACATCTGCGCCAGCACGAACGCGTCACCAATGCCGACCGTCTGGTCGAAGAAGCGGCGCTGCGGTTCAATTTGAACGGCGCGCCCAAAGTCACGCATTTCATCGCCGCTGAATTTTAGCGGCTATTTCGTACCGTCGTCGGCGTGGCTGTAGAGATTAAGGTCCGCGCGATCGTGTCCCAGGCCAGATTCTTCATCGCTACGAGCGGCGGATTGTCGAGCACGGCGACTGTCGCCGCATGCACGTTGCAGCCTTTGACCAGGACGGAAATCTTGATGTCGCCGTCGGTGAAATACCGGTCGCCCCCGCCGTTGCGACCACCGACGGTCGGACCGATGCCGGTGACCTCGTAGATCGTCGGCACCACATGGGCCTGCCGAAGGTCGGCGGTGAGCCGATCGCGCTCGGCGTCGATATCGGGCGCGATGTGATGAGTGACGCGGGCGTCGTCATGGCTGAAGCCGACACCGCGATCGAAAGTGGCGGCGCCAAGCCAGACCGCGCGGCCCTCCTCGCCATGTTCCAGAACGCGCCAGAAACGGGCGTGGCTGCGCTTGTCGGCGCTCTTGCCGGCCGGCTTCTCGAAGGCGAGGTCTTGCCGCCGGTTGTCGTAATACAGATGGCTGACCGGCGCCTGAACATAGGGACGGTCGAGCAGCACGCTGCCGACAATCTCGACGCTCGAGCGCAGCGTGATCGGATCGGCCGGATACCAGCCGGCGGCGTTCATCGCGCACAGCACGTCCTCGCGCGATCCGACCAGGCCGATATTGATCGGATCGCCCGGAATGCCGGTCGATGTGCGTGTGATCATGGTGAGGCCGGCGAGATCCTTTTGGTGCTCGTAGTGCCGCCAGAACATCGGCAGCACGATATAGGCGACCAAAAAATAGAGGCCGACGATCGCGGCGGAGGCCGTGATCAACAAGGCTCCCCATTTAATGTGGCGGGCGCGAATCTGCATCGAAGGCCAATGTGCCACATCTTCACGCCTGACAGCGGCTCGCGCCCGCGAAATCTCCCGAGCCTGGCATCCGGATTACTTCCAGCCGAGCCGCTCGCAAATACCACGGCCCATGATCCATTCCTTGTCTTCCGGAGAAAGGAAGTCGAGCGTCTCGGTGAATTGCGTGATGCGCTGCTTATAGGTCGCCTTGGCGAAGGAATTGGTGAGGTCGGTGCCCCAATAGCAGCGGCGCGGGCCGAAGGCGTCGAACAAGCGGCGGATATGCGGCTTCATATCGCTGAACGGGTAGGACTCCGCCGAATAAAATGGCGAGGTCGACAGTTTCACCGACACGTTAGGATATTTGGCGAGCTTGGCGGTCTCGCCGACCGCTTCCGCAAGCTTGCCGGACTTCGCGACTTCACCCGTGGTGCCGAAGTGATCGGCGATCATGCTCAGGCCCGGGTGGCGCTCGGCGATCGGCGCAAATTGCGCCATCGGCGCGCCGTAGAACATGATCGGGATGTTGTATTTCTCGGCCTGCGGCCAGAACCAATCGACGGTGCCGTCGGTCAGCCAGTGCCATTGATGCGGATGAAAGGTCAGCCGGATACCGAGCATGTTCGGCTGCTTCTTCCAGTCGGGCAGCAGCTTCCCGACATTGGGATCGTTGACCGCAATGCGCCCCATCACGGCGAAGCGCGTGGGATAGCGGCGCACCGCTTCGAGCGCATAATCGTTGCGGTCGCCCTCCCAGGACGGCGGCACGATGACGACGCGGTCGACTTTGGCTTCGTCCATCAGCGGCACAAGCTTCTCGATGGTGAACGGCTCGGGCAGTTGCGCCACGCGGTTCGGCAGCCAGGGCCGCTCCGGCGTGTTGGCGAGCCAGATATGCGCTTGTGCGTCGACGATCATTGAATTTCCTCCCGGGTTGCGTGCCGGAGTTTGCCGCGCGCGGGAGCACGCCGCAACGGTGTCGATCGTGATCGCCGGAATATCGGCCCGCGCGCGCGGATCGGCCTATTCCGCCCGGATGTTGGCCGCGCGGATGACTTTGCCCCACTTCTCGGTTTCGACTGCGATGAACTTGCCGAAGTCGGCAGGCGTGCCCGTCAACGTCGTGTATCCCAAGTCTGCAAATCGCGCCTTCATCGCGGGGTCGGCGAGAGCGGCATTAATGGCAGCGTTCAGCTTGTCGATGACGTCGGCGGGCGTGTTGTTGGGTGCGCCGATGCCATCCCAAAACGGAGCCTCGTATCCCGGCACGAATTCGCCCACCGTCGGGATGTCCGGCAGCACCGGCGAACGCGTCGCTGTCGTCACCGCGAGAGCGCGCAGCTTGCCGGCTCTGATCGACCCGACTGCCACGGGTACGGGAGTAAACGTGACCTGCACCTGTCCGGCGACCACATCGGGCAAATAACTGCCGCGATAAGGGATGTGGACCATATCGACATTGGCCATCATCTCGAACAGTTGGCCTGCTAAATGGGTGATCGTGCCGTTGCCGCTGGACGCCATGTTGATCTTGCCGGGATTGACCTTGGCGTAAGCGATGAACTCGGCAACGGTGTTGGCGGGAACCGATGGATTGACCGCCATGACCAGGGGCGAGCGGTCGACAATTGCGACCGGTGCGATATCGCGCAAGAAATTAAAGTTGAGATTCTCGTAGAGGGTCGCATTGCTGGCGTTGAATGAGCCGATCATGAGAAGCGTATATCCGTCAGGTGGCGCACGCACCACGTCCTCGGTCGCGATATTGGCGCCGGCGCCCGGCTTGTTGTCGATGACAAAAGGTTGCCCGAGCCGTTCCTGGAGACTTTGACCGATGATGCGCGCGGCGATGTCGGACCCGCTGCCGGCGGGCAGGCCGACGACGATGCGCACCGGCCGCGTCGGGTAGCTTTGTGCCGCTGCAGGCCGCGACAGGACTGGAAGTGCAGCGGCGCCCGCTGCCAGATGCAGAAATCGACGACGGGGAAGTTTCATGTCCACCCCTTCAATCTAATGCCCACGGCCTCGATCAAAGCTAAACTAAATTTGAGGCCTGCGGAGGGGTGCAATCTGTAAAATTGGCACTGAAACGGGCTGGCACAATGTCCGCTACTTGAGGCCGCATGAATCCGGCGTATCCTGAGATTGCAACGGCGAGGCCGCAGCTCCGTGGCCTAACGGCCGCTTATGCGACCATCCGGCCGAGATTTCGTCAGGGACGCGGTTCATGAACATTGTGATCGTTGGCGGCGGCATCGGCGGATTGACGCTGGCGCTCGCCGTTCATGCGTCGGCGCCGACAAGCCGCATTCGAATCTTCGAGGCAGCCTCCGATATTCGCGCTCTCGGCGTCGGTATCAATCTCGGGCCTCACGCAGTGAAAGAACTGAGCGCGCTCGACCTTGAGGAAGCCCTTGTCGCCGTCGCATGCGCACCGCAGGACTATGCGTTCTTCACGCGGCACGGTCAGCTTGTGTACCGGGAGCCCTGGGGACGTGCTGCAGGCCATCAATGGCCTCACCTTTCGATCCATCGCGGCGACTTGCACCAGGTTTTACTCGATGCCGTGCGGACGCGGATCGGGCCGCAGAATTTCACGACCGGTCATCGCTGCATCGCTGTTGAGCAAGATGAGAATTCCGTCACCGCACGTTTCATCGGCCCGGACGGCGCCACCTTGGCGGCGGAGCGGGGCGATATTCTCATAGGGTGCGACGGCGTCCATTCCGTTGTGCGGAGCCAGTTCCATCCAAACGAAGCCTCTTTCTGCTACCGCGGCATCAATCTTTGGCGCGGTGTGACGCGGTGGAAGCCGTTTCTCGCCGGAAGAAGCATCGCGCGGATCGGTGCGCGGCACAGTACGCTCATCACCTATCCAATCCGCGATAATATCGATGCCGCCGGAAATCAGCTCATCAATTGGGTCGCGGAGATCGAGCGCGAGGTTGCCGTCCCCGTCGACTGGAACAAACGGGGGCGGCTTGAAGATTTTTACCCGACTTATCAGGACTGGAGCTTCGACTGGCTCGATGCTGCCGCCATGATCCGCAATGCCGATCTGATCCTGTCCTACCCCATGGTTGACCGTGACCCCCTCGACCGCTGGACGTTCGGACGCGTGACGCTGTTGGGCGATGCAGCACATCCGATGTATCCGCAGGGTGGCAATGGCGGAGCACAAGCGATCGTCGACGCCGCGACGCTCGGCCGCTTACTCAGGAGCGAGCCCGATCCGGTCGCTGCATTGAAGTCCTATGAAGCGCAACGCTTGCCCGTGACCGGCCGCATCGTTTTGCAAAACCGCTCCGCGCCACCGAACCTGATTGTCGACACGGTCGAGCAGAGGACCGGGGGCAGGCGTTTCGAACATTTGGAGGACATCATCACCCAGGACGAGCTCCGAGCGATCTTCCAGCGTTATCAGAAAGTCGCGGGCTACCACGTCGATCAGGTCGGGCGATCACAGAGGCAAGGCGAGGGCAGCGGCTAGAGCGAAATCGTTTAGATTGAATCGGAAAGCCGGTTTCCACTTTTTCGGATTATGCTCTACAGCCCTCCTCAGCTCTTCACGTCCGACATGTCTCCGCAATCAGGCGTCATGCGCAGCGCGCGATCGACGACTGCGAGCAGCGATATGTGATCCTGTGCCGTATAGATCGAGGCCCCCATGCGCACCGGATCGCCCGCGTAATAGCGCTCATATTGCAGCTGCCTTTGCCCAAACTGGGTTCCGGTCGCGTCCCAGGCGAGTTTTGCTAGGCGAATTTTGGTTTCGGCAGCGCAATCGGCGCCGCGGTAATAGCGGCGGATGTCGTCGCCAATTTCCGAATTGAGATCGGCCTCGGTCGGGCTGGTGAGCAGGCCGCCGGCGCCGAGCACCTGCGTCACCTGCACCATGCGCTCGTAGAAGCGCGGGATATGGTAGCGCAAAGCCTGCAGCGGCTCGGTGGCAGGACGCAATGTGCCGTGGGCTGTCGTCTCCGCCTTGAGTTCGGATAATACGATCGCGCCTTCGATGAGCTGCAAATATCCCAGGCACTCCCCGAGCTGCTCCTGCACGTGCAGGAAGCCGTCGGTCTTGACGTTGCGCGTTACCGCAAGCGCGAGTGCAGTCATGAATTCGCATTTGGCAAGACCGCGAACCGCCGTCTGATGCGCCGTGTGGCATTGTAGCCTGGTCCGCGCGAACAGTGTGTTTGCGCGCGTAACATCGCCGTAGAGAAACACGCGATCCCATGGCACGAGCACGTCGTGGAAAATGACCAGCGCATCCGGCTCTTCGAAACGCGATCCCAGCGGATGGTCCCATTCTGATTGGTCGCCGAGATCGAATGGCTCCCGGCAGATAAACCGCAGGCCCGGCGTATCGGTCGGGATTGCGAACGCAAGCGCGTATTTCGCTTCGTCGGGACGAAGCGAGAATGGCAGCGGATAGACGATCAATTCGTCGGCGGTCGGCCCATGCGTCGCCAGCATCTTGGCGCCGCGGACGATCAGGCCATCAAGCGTTTCTTCCACCACGGCCAGATGGGCATATTGATCGACTTGTTCCGACGAGGATCTGCTGCGGTCCACCTGGGGGTTGACGATGGCGTGGGTCAGGAAAAGATCGTTGTTGCGGCAGAAACGATAATAACGTTCCACATTATCGGAATATCGAGCGCCGCCTTCCGCGAAAAAGTGCGGTGCGTCGGCAAAAGCCGCCAACAGCGTGTTCAAGTAGTCTGGTGAACGACCCATCAAGCCAAACGTTGCGTCGGCCCAAACGCGCATGGCTTGGCGGCGGCGAACCAGATCGTCGTGAGATCGCGGGATGATGAACGAGAGGCCTGCTTCCTCGCCATCATCGCTGCGATAGGTCATCTTGCCGCGCAATTCTTCGTCGATCTGGCAGTCGTAGAGCATAGCCATCGCGACGACGGGGCGCCGAAACGCAACGTCCTCGGCGACATCGCTGACTTTTCGGCCGGATATCCAGGCGTCTTTGGGATGCTCCTTGAGCCCGGAGATATAGCTGTTGCCTCCACGTGCACCCATTGCGGCCTCTCGCCTGGAGTTGGATACGACAGTTCGGCTTTCGCCTTTGGGGATCAGTTATGGCTGGATGCGGGCCGGCGCGCATCAGAAACCGACGATATCCCAAACTTGAAGGTCGCAAGGCCGGTTTTTGCGCGTAATCTTTTCCGCAGCGGTCTTCGCTTTTCCGGATCGTGTCCTAGATCCGCCGCAGCGGCATCGTCCAGGCCATCCAGGTACCAACGGCGGTGAAACACGCCACGGTCAAAAAGGCGGCGTGAAAAGCGTCGGCGATCTGGCGTTGCACGACGGCGTGCCGCACCGGGTCGAGCGCCACGAGCGCTTCCGGGCCGCGCTCGATGATCATGCCGAACAAGGTCGCGGTGTCGCGATCGGTCGCCGTGAGAATGGAAAACAAAACCGCCGAGACGGTTGCGGTGCCGAAGGCGGCGCCGACCGAGCGCGAGAACTGCACCATGGCGGCGCCGGTGCCGAGAAGCCGCGGGCCGGATTCCGTCTGCACGGTCACTTGAACCACGCCCATGACGGTGCCCATGAACAAAGCGACGCCGCCGAACGCCCAGGCAATCTGCCCCGCACTCAGATAAGGAATAAAGAAGGCGAGCAAGACGAGGCTCCCGGTCGCGCCGATCAGTCCGTAAGTCGGGAACGGCGCGGTATAGCCGGTTCGTGTCACCAATTGCCCGGTGGCCATCGAGCCGATGCCGATGCCGGCGGTGAGCGGCAGCAGCATGAAGCCGGTTTCCGAGGGCGACAGTCCGCGCACCGCGCGCAGATAAATCGGCAGGAAGGTGATCAGTGACACTAGAGCGGCGCCATGAAACGCCGCCAGCGCGTCACTGCGCCAGATCGAAGGCTGACGAAATAACTTCGGCGGAATAAGCGGCGAGGTGGTGAGCCGTTCCTGCCAGATCAGCGCCACCAGCGAGATCAGTCCAAATGCCAAGAGTCCGAGCGCCATCGGCATCGAACTCGGGTCCACGCGCTGGACCTGTTCGAGCGCGAGGATGACGGGACCGACAAAGAAAATGAAAAGTACCAGGCCCGGCGCGTCGAAAGTGGTGCGGCGGCGGTCGCCCTGGCGCGCGGGAATGCGGGAGACGAACAGCATCGCGAGCAGGCCGAGTGGAATGTTGACCAGAAAAATCGATTGCCAGCCGAAGGCCTGGGTGAGATAGCCGCCGGCAACCGGGCCGAACGAATTCGACGTGACGGCGATGCCGGCGAGATAGCCTTGATAGCGGCCGCGCTCCCGCGGCGGGACCGCTTCGCCGATCAGAGCTTGCGACAGCGTCATCAGCCCGCCGCCGCCGAAGCCCTGCAGCACGCGAAACAGCGTGAGCAGCGTGATGTTCGGAGCGAGTGCGCACAGCACCGAGCCGATCATGAAAATCGACAGCGCGACGAACATCATCGCGCGTCGGCCGAACGTATCGCCGAGGCGGCCATAGACCGGTGCCGCAATGGTGTTGGCGATCAGGTAGGACACCACCACCCAGGAGGCGCGCTCGATTTCGCCGAGGCTCGAAGCGATCGCGGGCAGGGCGGTCGCGACAATGGTCTGGTCGGCCACCGCCATAAACATCGGCAACATGATGGGTGGGAAGACCAGAAGGAATTGTGCGCCCGACGATAGCGGTGCCGCCGCTGACGTTTCCTCCGGTTCCCGTGGTGCTGCCCCTTCGACTTGTTCCTGTCCCGTCCCTTGCGTGGCCTCCGGCGCGGCTGTGGCTACTTTAGCGGGGAGATCCGCGGCCTCCGGTCGGTTCAGAGAATCATTCATCGCTTTTGTTGTGCCACGTGGTTTTTGGCGAAGTAGTTCTTTGCGAAGACGTCGTATCGCATGCCGCATCCGGGCTGCCAATACAATCACGGATGCCGGAAGAGGCCATGCAACCTGTCATTTTTGAGCAATTTCTCATGACTGGCAGCTGCGAGTCACAACGAAATCGGGCGAGATGAGCCAGTCCGCTCGCGGAGCATTGCGGTCAAAGGCGGGCGTGCGCCGATCAGCCGCGCATCATAAATTCCGTGTAACTCGCTTTATTTGTTCTGCCGCGATGGCGCGTCGCTGTGCGGCGATCGCGCAATGCGCGCATAGTCATCGAAGGAGCCTGGGCGGTGGCTGGTGTTCACGCCGTGGCGGCTGGCTGAGTAATCGTGGCGAGATCGACAAAAATACTGTCGCAGAGCAATCGCAATGGATGCACGCGGCGCGAATTTGAGTTCCAAACGCGAACCGAGTCACGAAAACGTGAATCACTCAAAGTGCCGGTCGCCCGTGAGGGCGGCCGGCCGCTTTATGAGTTCGCGTGCGTCGGCTGTGCGAACTGCCTTAGCCGACGTAGCTGACGCGTTCCTGCTCGCGCGCCTCTTCTACAGTCGCCGGCTGCGCCGGCAATTGCAGGACGGTGGCCTCTTGGCCTTCGCACAACAGCGTCAGCAGCACGTTGCGCCCGTCAGGAAACTCGAGCGAATCGTGATGCGCTGCCATCTTGTCCTTGTTCACTTGGCGGAAGATGGCGGTCTTGTAGTTGATGGTCTTGGTTTTCCAGCCGAGCAGACCGGCCGGTAAGCAGGCGACCTCGTTGGCAAAGGCCAACTCGGTGCCGGGCAGAATGCAGACTGCCAGTGCTGGATCATCCGAGGCGGAAAACCCGCGAGTTCCCGTCCCGAAGTCACGTGTTACGAGCTTATCGCCGACTTTCGCCGGCCTAGAACGCACGCTTTGAAGGCTAAAGTCACACATTGGCGACTCCTTTCTTCCCAGATCATTGCGCCAGTCAGCCCCGCAACCCCCTCGGTAACGTCTTCAAGCAAGAACAGTGCCGTGGATGTATCGTGGTCGGACATTTCGGCACAACTAAGGAACCGGACGCCACGCAAGCGACTTAAATCGCACATTCGCGCGACTGGCAGAGTCAGTGTGTCGCAGGCCGCCGCGGCGGTTTTGCATGCCGCAAGCGGCGTCGGCGCTCTACCGGTGAGGCAAAATCCAACTCATTTTTCGGCAACTTGCCTGCGATGCGAGCGCGGCGGCGGATCAGGTGCGGGTAATTGGCGCTACTGGACGGTGATACCGCCGGTCATGCCGTTCCAGTCGTGATCGGCGCAACGCAGATCGTATTTGCCGGGCGGGCCCGGCGTAATCAAAAGATCCTTGGCATCGCCGGGCTGCATGACAATTTCGGTGTGCTCGCGATTGAGCACACTGGGGTTATCGATCTTAGACGCGGCAAAGAAGGTCGGCGCGGTAAATTCATGTGTTTCCTTGCCGTGATTTTCCAGATGCAGCCGATAGGGCACGCCGTGCTGGAAGGTCAGATGGTCCGGTTGGAATTTGTAATCGATCATAACGACGTTGACCGTGACCGGCTCGGGACTCGCAGCGCCCAAAAACAAGCACGAGAGCACGAGTGCGACGGGCACGAAAAATTTATTGGCGACCAAGCAAAAGGCACTGATATCTTTATTCATAGCCCCGACATTCCCCCCAAGCTCTCAGCAGCCGCCAGTTCTTTTTGCAGACGAAAGGTTTCTCGCCGGCAAGCCGCGTCCCTCTACGCGTCTCTCCCGAACCAACCCCGATCCAGGCGGACAATTCTGCCGGTCATTTACAAATTCCAATTTACGATACGTTTTATCAGTGTCCGACGGCCGCGTGCGCATGGATGTGTACGCGCCGCACCAGGACCAGCACCAGCGGGATCATCAGCGCCGCGGCAATGGCGCAGACGTGAAAGACATCGATATAGGCCAGGATCGTGGCTTGTGTCCGCACCATCTGGCCGATCATGCGCATGGCTTGGCCGCTGGCGTCGGCGGCGGACGCGCCGTGCGCGATGAAATATTTGGTCATCTGCGACAGCGTCGATTGATAGGCCGGTGACGAGGGGATGGTGTTCTCGACCAAGCGGGCCTGGTGAAATTGCGTGCGCTGCGCCAGCACCACATTGGCAACCGAAATGCCGATACTGCCGCCGAGATTGCGGGCGATGTTCATCAGCGCCGAGGCTTGATTGGTCTTGTCCGGCGGCAGGCCGTCATAGGCGACCGAATTGATCGGAATGAACAAGAACGGCAGCCCGACCATCTGGTAGACGCGCACCCAGCCGAAATAATCGAAGCTGGCATCAGGAGTGAGCGAGGTCGAATACCACATCGACAGCGCGATGCCGGTCAGCCCGATCGTCATCAGATATTTCGGCTGGAAGCGGCCGGTGACGAAGCCAGCCACCGGCATCAGCACCAGCATGGCCAAGCCGCCGGGCATCATCGCCATGCCGGACAGCATCGCGGTATAGGGAAACGACGTCTGCAGAAGTTGCGGCATGATCTGGTTCGAGCCGAACAGGATCGCCCCGATCATCAGCATGGTGAAAGAAGCGATGCCGAATTGCCGCCGGAACAAGAGGCGCAGTTCGACGATCGGATCGTCGCGGCTCAATTCCCAGGGAATGAAAACGAGAAAGGCTAAGGCGGATAGGCCGGTGAAAAAGACAATGGTCGAGGATTTGAACCAGTCGTCGATCTCGCCGCGATCGAGCACGACTTCGAGACAGCCAAGCGTCACGGCAATCAGAAAGAAGCCGACCCAGTCGATCTTCAGTCCGCCGGCCAGGCGCTCGGCGCGCTCGCGCTCGAGAACTTCCGGCTCGTCGACCAGCCAATGCACCAGCGCGAGCGAAGCGATGCCGACCGGCACATTGATGAAGAAGATCCAATGCCAAGAGAAATTGTCGGTGATCCAGCCGCCGACGGTCGGCCCGATCGTCGGCGCCACGATCACGGCGACGCCATAAAGGGCGAAGGCTTGGCCGCGTTTCTGCGGCGGAAATGTGTCGGCGAGGATGGCTTGTTCGCTGGTCGGCATGCCGCCGCCGCCCAACCCCTGCAGGATGCGAAAGAAGATCAGGCTGCTTAGGCTCGGCGCTAGTCCGCATAACAGCGAGCTCACCGTGAACAGGGCCACACAGATCATGTAGAAGCGCTTGCGGCCGATGACATTCGACAGCCAGCCGCTTGCTGGCAGGACCACGGCATTGGCGATCAGATAAGTCGTAACGACCCAGGTACTCTCGTCGACGCTCGCGGCCATGGAGCCTGCGATATAGCGTAGCGACACGTTGGCGATGGCGGTGTCGAGTACGACCATGAAGGTCGCGATCGACACCACGACGGCGACGAGCCAGGGATTGCGATCGCCGGCGGCCGAACGGCTGGCGTCCCAGACCGGCGCCCGCGGCGCGCCCGCTGTTGCGCTCTCGCTCATCGCACTTTTACGACCGGCACTGCCGACATGCCGGGGCCGAGCAGAACATCGGGCGGTTGATCGAACACGATCTTGACCGGCACGCGCTGCACGATCTTGACGTAATTGCCGGTGGCGTTTTCGGCCGGCAGCATGCTGAAGGCGGTGCCGCTGCCGGACTGGACGCTGTCGATATGGCCTTTGAAGACGCGGTCGGGATAGGCGTCGATAGTGATATCGACCGGCTGACCGGGCCGCATCAGATCGAGCTGAGTTTCCTTGAAGTTGGCGGTCACCCAGACATCGCGCGGCACGAACATCATCAGCGCTTGCCCGACGGCGGCGTAACCGCCCTTGGCCGCCGACAAATGCGTAACGCGGCCGGCGGTCGGCGCGGTGATGATCGTGCGCGACAGGTTGGCTTCCGCCTGCGCCAATTGCCCTTGCGCATTCTTCAATTCCGCTTCGAGCACGGGCTCCTGTTTCTCGGTCGCCACCGCGTTTGCCTGCGCGGCGGCATAGGCCGCCTGGCTTTGCTGCAGGTTCGACGAATATTGCTGCGCCGTTTCGACGGTTGCGGTGCCTTGTTTAGCGAGGAGCTGATAGCGGTCGGCCTGCTGCTGCGCGAAGGTGAGCGCTGCTTGTGCCTGCGCGGCCTGCTTGTCGGCCTGATCGATCTTGGCCTTCTGCGTGACGATCTGCGCCATGAAATTGTTGACGCTCGCCTGCGCTTCATCGTGCTGCGCGATATAGTCACGGTCGTCGAGCCGCACCAATTCGGCACCGGCTTCGACCATTTGATTATCCGTCACCGGGACATTGACGATCGCGGCGGCAACTTGCGCGCTGATCTGGACCGTGCGGGCATCGATAAAAGCGTCGTCGGTCGACTCGTATTGCCGTGCGTTGATCCACCACAGGCCAAGCAAAACAGCGAGGATGACGCCGCCGATGATCAGCGCGGCCACAAGCCCACGGCGCTTGCGCAACAGACCGCCCTTCGCCGCCTTTGCCGCGGTGTCGCCGGCCGCGGCCTCCCGGTTGGGAGACCCAAGTCCGGAATCGGAGCGGCGTTCGCTATCGACGCGCTGATCCATGATCGACGCTAAACGTTTGAGATGCCAAGAGGTTGCCGATTACACGCGCCGTTCCGGCCCGTGCGCCCTTAAGGTTGTCTTTAGCCCGTAAACAAGCCGCAGGCCAGCCGCGCGGGTGTCGCTATATGCCGGTCAGCCCAGCCGAAATTGAGGGGCGGCGACGCTTAGGAGGATCCGGCAGGCCGCAGGTCGGCTGAGATCTTCTGGACGAACTCATCGAGCTCGTCGCCGGCAAGGTCGCTCACGGCCCAGAAGTCGAGGCCCTGCTCGGTCCAGTGCCGCACATTGTAGCCCTGAACGGTCTTGGACATGATGCTGGCGCGCGCGGCGCCGAGCCGCTGCGCGACGAACAGATTGATCACGTGCTTGCGGCGCTGATAGATCACCGAGGCCACCGGCTCGCCGTCGATATAGTCGAGGCGGCCGCCGAGCAGCGTAAAGCCCTGCGCCGTGAGATCGATGACCGGCGGCGCGACGTCGAGCTTGCCGTTGAACCAAGGCTTGACGGTGTGCTGATCGCTGGTTTCCACATCCATCAGATGCCCGGCCTGCAACGAGCGGATATGCGCCGACACCACTTCGTCGGCGACCTGCTGATTGGGATCGGGGCCGAAGATGCCAATCACAAGCATGGCTGCAACGGCAGCCGATAGCGCGGCGCCGACCGAAAAGCCGCCCAGGAAAGAGCGCCACCATCGCGAGATCGGGCCTTCTTTGACCGCGGCCGGCGCGACAAGGGGCGCGGGGGCGGGGAATAGCGCCTCGATGCGGCTGCGCAGATGCGCGGGCGCTGCCTCTTTCAGGCTCGATCCGGCCATCGCCTCGCGCAGTGCGCGGATCGCCTTGAGCTTGGCGGCGCAATCGGCGCAGCCCGCGACATGCGCATCGACGTCGCGGACATGGCCGGCGTCCAACTCGCCGTCGGCGAGCGCGTGCAGAAGCGTTTCATAATCGGTGCAATGTGTGGTGACGCTCATGATGACACCGATCGCGATGTTCCTTGCGGCGCCGCTTGCGCTGCCATTTGTACCGGCGCTGCCGCGCCATTCGAGGAATTCCACGCCGCGCGCAGCATCGCACGCGCCCGCGCGAGCCGCGACATCACTGTTCCCACGGGCACGCCGGCGACCTCGGCGATTTCCTGGTAGGACAGATCATTGATCTCACGCAGCACGATGGCATCGCGGAACGGCGCGGGCAGTGCATCAACAAGACGCCGGATCGTCGCGTCGTCCTGCCGGCGCAGCATCGCGGATTCAGGCGTCGCCTGCGGCTCCTGCCACACCGGATCCGCTGCCACAGGCTCGGCGTCCGAGAAATCGGTCGGTACCTCATGTTTGCCGCGGCGCGCAAATTCCGCGTAGCAGACATTCTTCAAGATCGTCAGCAGCCATGGTTTCATGGCTGGCCCGCGATAGCTGTCGAAATGGCGCAGCGCGCGCAGATAACATTCCTGCACGGCGTCTTCCGCGTCCGCCGGATTGCGCATGAGGTAGCGCGCAAGCGTATAGACGTCATCCAGATAGGGCAGCGCGGCGTCACGAAACCGCCGCGCGCGTTCTTGTTCGACATTGGCTTCCCCAGTCATCGCGTTGAGCCCGGCTGTCCAGGTTGCGCTCGGCGCTTGCTGTCGCAACCGAGCAAGCGTCACTGCGTGGCGGTGCTACCAGTCGCGGCTTCTACCACGATCGTGCCCACCATGTGCGGGTGAATGTAGCAGAAATATTGGAAGGTGCCGGGCGTCGTAAAGGTATACGAAAAGCTGTCGTCGGTATCGAGCGCCTTCGATTTCTTGAACGCATTGTCGGACGAGGCGATGCCGTGCGGGATGTCGTCCTTGTTGTTCCAAGTCACCGTGGTGCCGGCCTTCACCTTCAGGCTTTGCGGCGTGAAGGTGAAGTTGTCGATCGACACGACGCCGGCGGGCGCGGCATTCTGCGCCGAAGCCGTTTGCGTCCAGGTCGGAATAACGGCAGCGGCCAAAAGGGTCGCGGTCGCCGCTCCAAGCGCAGCCGCGACGAGTGCGCTGCGCACTGTATTGGAAATGGCCATTACGGTTTCCTCGTTTCTTTCTTTCTGTCCGGGTGCCTCGATGGCTCAGCTGTTCCGGAGCTTCAGGCCTTCAGCGGCGTGTCGACGATAGCGAGCCGCTGCTCGTTCTGTTTGAACGTGACATTGGCGATGCCGAGCATGGTGCGTAGCTGATCGTCCGGAACCTTCATCGGGCCGGGCGACGGGCCTTGGCCGGGCGCCGGCTGCGGGAAGGCGGTCGAGCGCGCGGTGTGGAAGGTGACATTGCCTTCCACCTTCTGCATCACCTGGTGGATGTGGCCGTTGAGCACCGTCACCGAGCCGAAGCGCTTGAGATAAGACAGCGCCTGCGCGGCATCGTCGGTGCCCCAGCCCCAATCCGGGTAGATGGTCCACAGCGGGATATGGGCGAAGACGACGATCGGGGTCGATGCTGACAGGTGCTTAACGTCGTCCTCGAGCCATTCGAGTTGATCGGCGCCGAGGTCGCCGAGCCCACCGGCTTTCAGGTTCACCACATTGACCAAACCGATGAAGTGCACACCGCTGGCGTCGAACGAGTACCAGCCCGCGCCTTTGGTGCCGCGGCCGTAGCGGTCCTTATAGAATTTCTGATCCGGATCGAGGAAATCGTGCTCGCCCGGCACATAATGCACATCGAGACGTGACTGTGAGATGATGCGGTCGGCATCGTCGAACTGCAACTCGAGCGACAAGTGGCTGATGTCGCCGGTATGAATGGCGAAGGCCGGCTTGATCGGCAGTGCGTTGACCTTGACGATGGCCTCTTCGAGCGTGCCCAGCGCGTTCGGATTGGCCGGCTTGTCGAAGCCGACATGGCTGTCGCTAAGCTGCAGGAAGGTGAGGCTCTTGGATCCTTGCGCCTGCGCCTCGCCCATGATGCCGAGCGAGTGCGGCACGCCGCCGGAAATCGTCCACAGCACGCCGGTTCCGGCCCAGGTCATACATTCGAGGACTTTGCGGCGGCTGACGCCGTCATCGCGATCTGATCCCATAACAATCTCCCTCGAAGCCGTTCCGCCAGCCCCCACGGCTGTGGCGGCTGTTCGGGCTTCGAGGGCTCTGATCAGGGGAGGGCCGGCTTTATTCCCGGCCATCGCATATCCGGGTCCCAATAATGTTGGGGGCGGGCGGCGGCGGGCGCTGCTATAGCGACTTTTCGTTAGGCATGATCTGTTTGGACAACCGGTATTCCGCCGCGGATCAAATCCGGGGCATGATTTTTTCGGATTATGCTTCAGCCAACCGCGCCAAGGGGTTACAAACTTGGCGCTAGAAACACAGGTTCCATGCTGCAGCCGGCTCACCCATCCGTGGAAACGCGTGACTCGTGGGTGGTCGCCAGTGTGGTCCTGATGGTTATGGCCGTCGCCTTCGGCGCGCCTTGGATCACCATTGTCGCTCTCAAGAACATCGCCGCCGAGGTCAACGGCGAGCGCTCAATTCCGGCCTTCGCAGGGGCGCTGATGTGGATCGGCTCAGGCCTCGGCGGTATCTTCATGGGCCGTGTTGCCGAGCGGTTGGGCGTGCGCTTCACCTTTATCTTCGGTGCGGTGATGATCGCCACCGGACTTGCGCTGTCGACGTTCGGCCCCTCCTGGCCGCTTTATATCGGCCATGGTCTTTTCATCGGCTTTCTCGGCATCGGCGGCATCAACGCGCCGTCTTATGTTTATGTCAGCCAGTGGTTCGACCGCCGCCGCGGCTCGGCGCTGGCGCTGATTTCGAGCGGCGCCTATCTCGCCGGAGCGTTGTGGCCCTCGGTTTTCGCGCGCACGATTGCTTATTTCGGCTGGCGCGAGACCATGTTGTATTTCGCGGGTCTTGAACTGCTTTTGATCGTGCCGGCGGCCGCGATCGCACTGCGGGCGCCGCCCAAGCCCATGTATCACGCTGCGGCGACGAATGCCGCGCATGAGAAAATGACGGTGATGGGCTGGCCGCCCAATCTCGTCTTTGCCTTGCAGATCGGCGCGATCTTCACCTGCTGCATTCCTATGTCGATGCCGCAGGCGCATCTCGTGGCGCTCTGCAGCGACCTCGGCATCAGCGTCGCACATGGCGCCGCGATGGTGTCGGTCCTTTTGGCGACAGCGTTCATGAGCCGCCAGATCTGGGGCGTGATCTGTGACCGCATCGGCGGACTTTATACGATGCTCGCGGGCTCCGCTTTGCAGGCGCTTGGCATGACCGCGTTCCTTTTGACTCAGGACGAAGTCGGCCTGTTCACGGTCGCGGCCCTGTTCGGGCTCGGCTTCAGCGGTCTCGTGCCCGCCAATGTGCTCGCCTCGCGAGAATTGTTTCCGGCCGGCGACGCCTATTGGCGTATGCCGTCGCTGCTTCTGTTCAGCGGCTGGGGCATGGCGGGCGGCGGCTGGCTCGCCGGAATCCTTTACGATCATTTCGGCTATTACGCGCCGGCCTTCGCCGCGGGCCTCGGCGTCAACATGGTCAATTTCGTACTGGTCGCGACGCTGGCTCTGCGAAAACGTCAGACGACATTGACGCGGAGCATCACCGCGCCGGCGTGATCGTGCCGGCGCGTGTGCCGATTGATTTTGGCGCCGCGGGCTGCGCTGTTGGTTTTGCCGCGACCGGCCGCGCCCGCGCCGCGCAGAAATCGGCAACCGCGGCGACGATCGCTGCGCTGGTGCGCCCACGGCGATCGGGTGTGCCCAAGTCCAATTCTTCCTGCCGGTTGACGATGGAGCCGGCTTCGAGCAGCAGCGCCGGCATGCGCGTCCTCCGCAACACGATCAGTTCGTCGTAGCGATAGACCCCGGCGACCGGATCGAGCAATTGGCGGCGGCGGTGTCCCATCAGCGCCAACGTATAATGCGGCGTGTACTGCAAGCCGCGCGCCTGCAATTCCTTGCCCAAGAAGCCGCCGAATAAAAGACTGCCGAGGCGATCGCCATTGTCATTGGAGATAAACAGCGCGTAGCCAGGATAATCGTCGTTGTAATGCTGATCCTGCCCTTCGTACTGCCAGGTCTTCAAGAGATTGTCCGGCACCGAGTCATGGTGGATGGCAAGGAACAGATCCGCGGACATACTGTTGGCTTCCGCCGCGCGGACCATGAGACCGAGGGGCGGTGGCTTGTCGGTGATGAAAAGCACGGTTTTGACAAAGCCGGCATCGACCAGCGCCTGTTTAGCCTCCTGAGCCAGCGCCAGATTGAAACCGTATTCCGTTGCTCCGCGCGCGCTCATCGCGCCGGGTACGGCAGCGGTATGTCCAACATCGACAACGACGCGGAAAGTTTCCGGATGACAGATCCCAGCCGCGGGTTTTGCCGCAGGCGCGGGCTTTGCGACCGGCGCGGGATTTATCGCGGCTGCTGCGGGATTGGGCGGCGGTAAAGGTACCGCGGCGGGGCGGATGGCGCCGTAAGCCGGGTGCTGCTGCTGACTCCATGCCGGCCGCCATGCGCCGGCGAGAAGCGCGAGCGCGCAGAGCGACAGTGCAAGCGTAGCGTGGCGAAGGCGGGTCATGAGAATCATCACATTACCACGCCGGCCGGCGGAACCGCCGTACCGCAAGTGATCCTGATAATGCCTGCGTTTCTGCATTAGAGGCATCGGTTGCGGCCACGCTCGACCTGCGCCTTTGCGCTTGCGGGCGGCTGCCCGCTCGGGCAGATTTCGCTCGCTATAATAATCGACGGGCCGGTCAAGGTTCCGGCTCCGCACCATCGGGAGGATTGCATGAAGCGGGCATTGCTTGGCCATGCCGCGACGCTGGCCGTCTCGCTGTCTATGTCGCTGACTATGGCCGTGCTCTGGACGGCGCTGCCGGCGCAATTCAACGCACACAAGGCTTTCGCGCAAAGTGCCGCGAGTGCCGTCAAGATCGATAATGACGACATCGGCGGCGTTGTCACGGGCCCGCATGGTCCAGAAGCCGGCGTCTGGGTGATTGCCGAGACCCACGAGCTTCCCACCCGCTATGCCAAAATCGTCGTCACCGACGATCAGGGCCGTTTCGTTGTGCCGGATCTGCCCAAGGCCAAATATCAGGTCTGGGTGCGCGGCTATGGCCTCGTCGATTCCGCCAAGGTCGACGCCACGCCGGGGCAGCACCTCAGTCTCACTGCGGTTCCGGCGTCAGACGATGCCGCCGCGGCCAAATATTATCCGGCGATTTATTGGTTCGCGATGCTGAAAATCCCGGACAAGGATCAGTTCGGCGGCAAGAGCGACATCCCGGAGAACGTCACGCAGACCGCCTGGCTGACGGCACTCAAGAACCAGGCTTGTGTCGGCTGTCACCAACTCGGCCAGCTTGCGACACGGACGATTCCCGCTGCGCTGGGTACCTTCAAGAACGGCGAGGATGCCTGGATGCGGCGCGTGCAGTCCGGTCAAGCGTCGCCGTTGATGGTGAACCCGCTCGCCGGTCAATTGGGCGGCGTGCCGTTCAAATATTTCGGTGATTGGACCGATCGCATCGCCAACGGCGAATTGCCGTTCGCCAAGCCGCCGCGACCGGCCGGCATCGAACGCAATCTGGTCATCACGAGCTGGGATTGGGGCGACGATCAGCATTATCTCCACGACCTGATCTCGTCGGACAAGCGCAATCCGACAGTCGACGCCAATGGCCCGCTCTATGGCTCGACGGAATATGCCACCGATCATCTGCCGGTGCTCGATCCGAAGACCTCGAAGGTCACCTTCATCACGCCGCCCGAAGGGGCCGACGTGCCGGAGGCGTTCGGGCCGGGCCACGCCGCCATCCAGAAACCGCTCGCCGCCTCGGCCTATTGGGGCTTGCAGCAGATATGGGACACCAAATTCGACAATCATAACGACATGTTCAATTCGAAGGGCCGGGTCTGGATGACGGGCACCAATCACGCGCCCGGCACGCCCGCCTTCTGCCGCAAGGGCTCGGACAATCCCTACGCCAAGGCGTTTCCGATCGACAGCAATGAGCGCCAATTGGCGATGTTCGATCCGAAGACGCAGAAGTTCACCTTTATCGACACCTGCTTCGGCACCCATCATCTGCAATTCGGTTTCGACAAAGACAATGTTCTATGGGTGAGTGGTAGCGGTCCGGTGGCCGGCTGGCTCGACACCAAAATGTTCGACGAAACCGGCGACGCCGAAAAGGCGCAAGGCTGGGCGCCGTTCGTGCTCGACACCAATGGCAATGGCAAGGTCGACGAGTACACCGAGCCGGGCAAGCCGGCCGAGCCTGGTAAGGATATGCGTATTGCCGGATCGGGACCCTATGCGGTGATGCCGAATCCGGCCGATGGCTCGGTCTGGTACACAATGAATGTCTTTGCCGGGAGAAGCGGCGTGCTGCGCTTCGATCCGAAGACCAAGCTGTCGGAGTTCTACGCGATACCGATGCCGGGTTTCGGCCCGCGCGGCGGCGACATCGATTCAAAGGGTGTCGTCTGGGTATCGCTCGCTAGCGGCCACGTCGGCAGCTTCGACCGCTCGAAGTGCAAAGGCCCGCTCAACGGGCCCAATGCGACCGGCGGTCAGTGCCCCGAAGGCTGGGCGTTCTACAAATATCCGGGACCCGGCTTCCAGGGCATCGGCGATAACAGCGCCGAAGCGAGCTATTACACCTGGGTCGATCAGCACAATGCGGTCGGCCTCGGCAAGGACGTGCCGATCTCGACAGCCAACGAGAACGACGGCTTCGCCGCTCTTGTCGATGGCAAGATGGTCATGATGCGCATTCCTTATCCCATCAGTTTCTATGCCAAGGGTCTGGATGCGCGCATCGACGACGCGAACGGCGGTTGGAAGGGCAGAGGCCTGTGGTCGTCGCAGGGCGATCGCACACCGTGGCTCAAGGAAGGTGGCAAAGGCATGACGCCGATGGTCGTTCACATCCAGGTCCGGCCCGATCCGTTGGCGCATTAAGCCCGGCTGGCTCTGATTTCAGACAATAATAACGCCCGGCGCCCGCGCGCCGGGCGGCTTGATTTTGGCCGCCGCATCGTGCCGATATTGGGACCGCATGGTCCGGGAGATGGAGGCCGGTTTTCCGAGAAGGTCCATGCCTCATTGAAGTGCCTCGGATTCATTGCTTGAGGAGGAAATCATGGTTCGTGAACCGTTACTGACGACGGTCGCCATTACCGATCTTCGTCCGACCCAGATCACCGTCGGCATGCGCGAGGTCAAGGCTAAACGTAAGCACTGGCGCGATATCGGCATGACGAAGGGCGGGAAGTTTCTCGGCACGCACATGATTCCGGTGATCCTGGGTCCGAAGAAACGCAACTACGTCATCGACCATCATCATCTCTCGCTGGCGCTGCATGAGGAGAAGGTCAAGAACGTGGCGGTGACCGTCGTTGCCAATCTGAGCAAGCTCGAGCCTGACGAATTCTGGAACGTCATGGACAACCGCAGCTGGATGCATCCGTTCGACGATAACGGCATACGCCGCCACTACAATGACATCCCGAAGTCGATCACCGAACTGGTCGACGATCCGTTCCGTTCGCTCGCCGGCGAGCTTCGCCGCGAGGGCGGCTATGCCAAGGACACGACCCCTTTCAGCGAGTTCATCTGGGCGGAATATCTGCGGCGGCGCATGAAGCGCAAATCGGTTGAGAGCAATTTCGACGGGGCGCTTGAGAAGGCGCTACAATTGGCTAAGTCGCCCGACGCCAGTTATCTGCCGGGCTGGTGCGGGCCGGCGCCGGGCGACTAAGAGCCGCCGGCCGCATATCGCGCGGCAAGCTGCGGCAAGCCGCCACTCGTGAATGCGGCCGGCGCTCTTTGCTATAGTGGGTTGGGGGACGGCGCGGAGGGATGGGTCAAGGTGCGCCCGGTCAGGTCGAATTTTTGCGGAGTCTTCGGGGCAGCGTTCCTGGCGGTCACGCTGGCGATTGTCGTTGCCGGTTGCTCGCTCAACACCAAGAAGCCCCAAGCTCCGACCGTTGATCCCAACCTTTATCCGCAGAACTACCGCAGGGACGTAGCCATCTTCTTGGCGCAGCAATTGCTGGACCGTGCCGACTTCCGCGGCGCCCGCGTTGCGCAGCCCGTCCTCAAGCCGGTTGGCGGGGAAAGTCCGCGCTACGTCGTTTGCCTGGTGTTCAGCGGCCACAGCGAAATCAAGAACAAAATGGCTATCTTCCTCGGCGGCGAAATCACCCAATTCGTCGATTCCACTCCCCAGCAATGCGGGGATGCCGTCTATCAGCCTTTCACCGAGCTTGAACAGGCGATGCCCGAGAAGTAAGAGCAGCGGCACAGGTTAGTGAATACGCGGTGAATGTAGCATGACGGATACGGACGTTCTGATCGTTGGCGCCGGGCCGACGGGGCTTACCCTTGCGATCGATCTCGGCAGGCGGGGCGTGCGCTGCACGCTCATCGAGCAGAAGGCAAAGCCGGCGTTCCTGCCGAAAATGGAGCGCATCAATGCACGCAGCATGGAGATCTATCGGCGGCTCGGGCTGTCACAAAAGATCCGAGCCGCGGGGTTGCGTCCCGACGTTCCGATGGATGTCTATGTCATGCTCGCGCTCAACGAGCCGCCGCTCCTGCATTTGAGCTATCCGTCAGTCGAACAGGCCCAAGAGAATGTGCGCGCGAGCAATGACGGCTCGATGCCGCTCGAGCCCTATCAGCTCATCTCGCAATATACGCTTGAGCCGCTGCTGAAATCCGTTGCCGAGACGATCGCAGCGATCGACGTGCGTTTTGCCTGCGAGTTTCTGTCGCTCAAGCAGGATCCCGCGAGTGTCACCGCGCGTGTGAAAACGGCGGGCGGCACGGAGGATATCCGCGCCAAATATCTCGTCGGCTGCGACGGCGGCGCGAGCCTGGTGCGCAAGGAGATCGGCATCGAATTGTCCGGTGAGGGCAACCTGCTGACCCTGCGGCAGGCGCTGTTCAAATGCGACGAACTGTTCGAGCGGCTGCCACTCTCCAACGGCCATAGACAAGGTCGTGGGCAAGGGCCGGGCAGGGGCCGCCACTATCATGTCGCCGACGACAAATCGACCTTTCTGATCATGCAGGACTCGACCAAGCATTGGACGCTGCATTCGGTGGTCGACAGCGACGACGCGATGAAGGCGCAGTTTGAGCGCACCATCGGCATGCCGGTCAAATACGACATGCTGTCGTGTGCGCCGTGGCGGCAGAATTTGCTGCTCGCGGACCGCTACGGGCAAGACCGCGTTTTCATCGCCGGCGATGCCGCCCACCTGGTCATTCCCACCGGCGGGCTCGGCATGAATTCCGGCGTCGGCGACGCGACCGATCTTGCCTGGAAACTTGCGGCGACACTTGCCGGCTGGGGCGGGCCGGGGCTCCTGAAGTCCTACGAGGTCGAGCGCCGCCAGATCGGCGACCGCAATGTCGGCGCCTCGCGCTATGCGACGATCGGCCGGCGCAAATGGCGCGGCATGTGGCGGCCGGATATTCGCGAGAATTCTCCGGCGGGCGAGGAGACGCGCAAAAAGCTCAGCGCCGTTGCCGATGTCGAACAGCGCAAGAGCAACGAAATGATCGGCGCCGAGCTTGGCTACCGCTATGTCGACTCGCCGATTATCTGCAACATTCCAGGCGGGCCTGAACATCTGTTCCGCGAATATCATCCGACGACTTGGCCGGGCGCCCGGCTGCCGCATGTCTGGCTCGAAGGTGGCACGCCGCTGCAGGACAAAATCGCAGACGGCTACACGATCCTGAAGCTTGCCGGCACCAAGGCGGATGCCGGCGGCCTGCAAGATGCCATCGCCGCGCGCGGCGCGCCGGTGCGGGTGCTCGACGTGCCGGATAAAGTCGCGCGCGACGTTTACGGCTACGATCTCGTGCTCATCCGTCCCGACATGCATGTGGTTTGGCGCGGCAATGCGGCGCCGGAAGATGCAGGCAAGGTCGCCGACATCGCGACCGGACACGCAGTCGATCGCACCGGCGTCTAGAGCATGATCCGGAAAAGTGGGAGCCGGTTTTCCGAAAAGATCATGCGCAAACAAAGAAATCTGAACCTTGATCCGATTCAATCGAATGGGATCAAGGTCTAGTTCGAAACGGAGCCCTGCGTCCCCAGCCGCGATTTGGCGATGAGGGAATTGATTTCTCCGACCGTCATGGGCTTCCCGAAAAGAAATCCTTGTGCCAGGTCGCAATCGAGCTCGGCCAGCGTCTTAAGGTCGGCTTCATTCGAGACTCCGACCGCCACGGCTAGAGCATCGAAATTGTGCGCCATTTGAATGATGCTCTTGCAGGTTCTTTTCTTGCCGCTGTCGCTCGCGCAACCCTCGATAAGCGAACGGTCGATCTTTATTTCCGCGCATCTGACTTGATTGAACACGTCGAAATAGACGGCGCCGACGCCGAAATTATCGACCGCGATGGGAATGCCGGCTTCCTTCAGCTTGTTTAGGAGCGGCATCAGTGCAGTGCCTTTGCTGACGAACTGCCTGCCGGTGATTTCCAGCAGGACGCCGCCCCAGTCGTTCCGTTCGGGCCGATATCGCGACACGATATCTACAACCGGGAGCGACAGCAGATTCTCCACGCCGATATTGATCGAGATTTGCATCGCCAAGCCCAATTCCTGGAAATGCACGCTTGACCTCGCGGCATTGACAAGTGCGTGGCTCGACAGATTGAGGAGATCGTCCTGATCAGCGCCCTTCAAGAAGCGGTCGGGGGTAAGGACGCCGAGCTTAGGATGATTGACCCGCGCCGTGGCTTCGGCGCCGACTACAAGATTCCCGGATTTGAGATCGAATTTCGGCTGATAAAGGAATGTGACGAGGTCCCTCGCCAGCGCCTCGGCAAGCGTAATGCTCGCTGAGGACGGCGCCACAGGGCCGAGCTTCAGATCGCGAATGACGCGATGGAGCGTGGTCGCCTTGATCGGCTTCTGCAAAGGCGGCAGCATCGTCAGCGCGCAATCGGCGCCGACCATATTGAGAGAGTTTAGGACTGCAAGATCGGTATTGCCGAACAGCTGGACAGCGCCCGCGTAGTTTGGTTCCTTCAGCGCCAACAGCGTTCTGACGCATTCATGCGGAACCGCTCGATCGACGTTGACCAGAACGATATCCGGATTTTGGTCTTCGACCATGTCCGAGAGGCGCGAGTTCGCCGACAATTCAACGACGTCTATCCCGGTCCGCCGCAGTTCCGCCGCGAGCCCCTGCCGGAAAATGAAGTCCTTGTCCATGATGAAGCACAAGGAATTGGCCGGCCTCGTTCCAACTTTGTCGGAATTGTTTGTCGCGTTGGCTTCGAGCATGATCGCGGCTGGGCCCCGGTGTCACCGAAACGAATTGCTGATCGCGTTGAGAGTGTGCATCGTTCCCAGCGGCACGGCGGGCTGACGTCCGTCACTCGCAGTTGGCTCGCAGGACACGTTTTTTTCCGTGATACGTCCTGTGAGATTGTCGAAAGTCGCGTGTACGCATCTCAAGCTTCCGGTATCGCTCACAATGACGCCGAGCCGATGCGCCTCGCTCACAGAGGCGGTGGTTTCGTTGGTCGCCGGCTTCGGCCAAGCCAGATAGCCTGCCGTCGCTGCCGACACCGCTATCAATGTGAATGTCGCGATAGGGATCCCGATCGCTGGCGAATGTCTGCCGCCGCCTTTGAAGGGCATGCCCCGCGTGCTCGCGCGCTTCACTGGTCGCGGACTGCCAGACGTGGTCACGCCCCGGTTCGTCATCCCATTTCCGGTCAAAATGAAGATCGGGCGCACATCGGCGAGGCGCACAACTTTTGCTGCATGCCGATCATGAAGTTTCTATTTTAAAATTACATTAACATTGAGCCATTTATTTCCCGGGCGGCTCGCGGTCTCGCCACGCGCAGCGATTGCCGCCCAGCTCCGGCGGCCTATTTGTTGAGCAATTCGTACGGCTCTTGCCGCGACTGCGGTGCGGCGCGCGGGGCTTATTCCAAGGGAATGACGGGCAGCAAGAGATGCGAGGGCCGCTTGGCGTCGTGGTAGATCTTGTGCAGCGTCGTTTTGCTGCTGACGATGTGGTTGGGCACGTATTCAACGTTGGTCGCCCCGCCGACGCCTGATGGCATGTCGGCCGAAGCGATTTCGACGCAGATGCGGTGACCGCGGCGAAACAGATTTGAAGTCGCCATGATCTCGATTGCGTATTCGGTGATCTCGCCCGGCGTGACTTTTTGTTGCGCGACGCGGGTGAGCCGGTGCCACGGCTTCCACGGCCGTGAGCGTTTCGCATCGAGTGCGCGATGCGAGGCCTTGAGCCAGCCGCGGGTCAATTCACGCTCCTTGAGATCCGACGGCAGTTCGCGCTCGCCGTCGCGCGCGGTGCGCACCGAGCCGTCCGGGCCGACGTCTTTGAGAATGACGAACCAGTTGGTGTCGTCCTGATCGATGGCGGCGAACAGATTGAGCACCGCGGGACCGGCTATCAGCACATCTTGCGGCAGCGGATCGGTCAGATAGCGCAGGCTTTGCACGTTATTGGTCTGCGTCGGCGGCATCTGCACAAAGGCGTCGGGCGGCAATTCATCATCCGCGCTCGATGGCACGAACGGCGCGGCCTGCAGCCGCTCCCAGCTATTGAGATAGAATTTGGTCCACTGCGTTTCCGGCAGCGGCCAATCGGTGCCGGTGCGCCATTCGTTGGCGCCCATCACCCAATAGCGCACGGCGGGCTCCTTCATGATTCCGGTGTCGATATTTTTCAGCCATTGATCGTGCCAGCGCAGGATTTCGCCGTGGAGCGCGTGGAATGGCCGTTCATGATGCGATGGCCCGCCGAACAAGAGCTTTTTGGCAGCTGAGATTTTCTCGAAATAATTCTGGGCGCCGTTGAGATGCGTCTTGTAGCTGTAAGCGTACCAGCCCGAGCCGGTATAGGTCGGCACCTTGATGTTCTTGAAGCTGACTTCGGCCTCCTGCACCACCGCTTCGCTGTCATAGGGATCGATGAGCAGCGCGAAATAGGGCGGCATGTGCTGCCCCTTCTGCGCGATCACGTTATAGAGGTGCGGATACATCCGGTAGTCGGGATTGTTCATCGCCGCCTGCCACAGCGCTTCCTTGTCCGGCGGCAGAGCGCCCGGCTTGCCCCTGGCGCCGTGCATCGCCGCAAGATGCATCAAATAATAGCGAAACAGATGGATGACCCCGCCGGGATATTCCTCGCGGAAACTGCCAAGCGTGCCATAGGCGCCGCGCGGATCGAGCGGCATGATGGCTTTCAGGTGCGGCGGATTTTGACGTGCGACGTGAAGCTGCTCGGCGCCGAAGCCGGAAATGCCGACCATCCCGACATTACCGTCGCACCACGGCTGTTGCGCGATCCATTCGATCAGGTCGTAGCTGTCCCATTGCCGCGAGCCGCCGGAATCGGACTTGCCCACGCCGCGCGGTGAGCCGATGACGTGGACATAGCCGCGCGACACGAAAAATTTGGTATCGCCGGCCTCAAGCGGCCCCGACCACAGCGTCGACCAGGACGGCTGCGGCGGCAGCGCTTCGGCGACGTCCGGGCCCTGTAGGTCCTTATTGTAGATCGCAAACGCGAGCAGCGCCGGAAATTTCTCCGTGGCGTCGGGCCGGTAGATGTCGATCGAAAGATTGACGCCGTCGCGCATCGGCACGGCGACATCCTTTTCCGCGATCATGCCGGCGTATTGCGGTGCGCGATCATAATTTACCGGCAAGCGGTCGCTTGCGGAGGCAAGTCTCTCTTGTATGCCGATCTTTGTGTCGATCTTGGCGTTCATTGTCCGTCCCTTGTGTTTTGAGATCGTGATTTTTTTGGAAATCGCCGAGGCAGTTGTGCCGTTTTTATTGATCTTAGGGCAGGAACGCCAGCACCATGCCGGCGAGCGCACCGAAGACGACGACCGCCAATGGTGGCGTGCGCCAAACGGCGAGCAGAATGAAACCGACCAGTGCGACGGCAAAATCGTGCGATGAATTGACCGAATTGGTCCAGACCGGATTGTAGAGCGCGGCAGCCAGTATGCCCACGACCGCGGCATTGACGCCGCGCATGACGGCCTGCGCGTCGCTGCGCTGACGAAACGTGTTCCAGAACGGCAGCGTTCCCAAGAGAACCAGAATGCCGGGAAGGAAAATGCCAACGAGCCCCAATGCCGCGCCGGCGATGCCGTGCGGCGATGCATTGATAACGGTGCCGAGATAGGCAGCGAAGGTGAATAGCGGGCCCGGTACCGCCTGCGCCGCGCCGTAGCCGGCAAGAAACGCGTCGTCGCTGACCCAACCGGGTCCGACAAATGCGTCGTGAAGAAGCGGCAGCACGACATGGCCCCCGCCGAAAACGAGCGCGCCCGAGCGATAGAACGCTTCGAACACCGCGGCACCCTGCGCCAGTCCCAGGCCGCGCAGGATCGGCAGTCCCGTGAGCAAGATAAAAAACAATGTGAGTGCCACGAGTCCCGCGCTGCGGGACACCGGGATCGCCATATGGCCCGGCGCTACCGGCGCGCCATCGCGACACAGCCAAAGTCCGGCAACGCCGCCGAACGCGATGGCTCCGATCTGGGCGATGGATGTGGTGCTGAACAAGATGAGCACCGCCGCCACAACCGCGATCGAAGCGCGTTGGCGATCCGGACACAGCGAGCGCGCCATGCCCCAAACGGCCTGCGCGACGATGGCGACGGCGACGAGCCTGAGGCCATGCAACAGGCCCGTTCCAGCAGGCCCGTCCAGCGCTTTGGCGCCATAAGCGAAGAGGACGAGCGCAATCGCCGACGGCAGCGTAAAGGCGGTCCACGCCGCAAATGCGCCGGCATAGCCCGCACGCATGAGTCCGATCGAAAATCCGGTCTGGCTCGACGCCGGCCCCGGCAAGAACTGACACAGCGCGACAAGATCGGCATAGGCCTTTTCGTCGAGCCATTTGCGACGCACGACGAATTCCTCACGGAAATAGCCGAGATGGGCGATCGGACCGCCGAAGCTTGTCAGCCCGAGCCGCAGGAAGGCGCCAAAGACTTCCCCGGCCTTGCCGCTTGCCGTCGGCGTGCTGGTGCTGGAACCGGAGTTCTCGTCCATGCCGTTCTCGTCACCTCGATTTGCAGCCGACATTTCGAACAAACATTTGTTCGCTTGGACGTTTTATGGAGCAATATCCCAATTCCACAGGCAAATTTGATAGAATATTCTTCTGTTTGTCGGCATCTAAACCATCATATATAGAATAACATTCTTCAGGCGGGCGCAAAGCGCTCGGTAGTGCAGAGATGAGGCCGCAATGACGTCGCCGCTCGAGCAGAAGAAAATCAAAGTGACCGGCCCGGTCGTGGTCACCGCCAATCGCACCGGCGATGGCATGGTGATTTACCGCCAGGCCGAAGGCTGGACGACCGATCTCGCTGGTGCCGCGATCGCGACGGACGGCGCGGGCGCGCAGCAATTGATGGCCGGCGCGGTGGCCGACGATCTCGGTGCCGTCGGCGCCTATGTGGCGCCGGTCGAGCTTCTCCCCGGCGGCCATGTCCGTCCCGGAAACCTGCGCGAATTGATCCGGCTTGGCGGACCGACCATCGAGCTTCCTGTCGGGGCCGGGAAAGTGCTCGAAAGGCATCCGGCCTAAGTCTAAACGCCCTACGCGCAAAGCCCGTGACCGAGAACGTTCAAAGCGGGTATGGCTGCAAAGAAGCTGTCAGGAATAAGCACTGCAATGTACGTCTATGACGCATTCGACCGGACGCTGGTCAACGAGCGGGTCGTTGAGTTCCGCGACCAGGTGGCGCGGCGGCTCAACGGCGAATTGACCGAAGAAGAATTCAAGCCGCTCCGCCTGATGAACGGCGTCTATCTACAGCTGCACGCCTACATGCTGCGCACCGCCATTCCCTACGGCACATTATCGTCGGAGCAGATGCGCATGCTCGCGCACGTCGCCCGCAAATACGACCGCGGCTACGGCCACTTCACCACGCGGCAGAATATTCAATATCACTGGATCAAGCTCGCTGAATTGCCGGACGCCATGGCGGATCTGGCGAGCGTCGGCATGCACGGCATGCAGACCAGCGGCAATTGCGTGCGCAATATCACGACCGA
The DNA here is from genome assembly GCA_963746715.1 of uncultured Alphaproteobacteria bacterium. Lineage (GTDB taxonomy): Bacteria > Pseudomonadota > Alphaproteobacteria > Rhizobiales > Xanthobacteraceae > BOG-931. The sequence goes on from CAVVCW010000032.1 coordinate 668,142, forward strand.
TCAATGGGCCGGCGTCGCGCCCGACGAGACCGAGGATCCGCGCATCTTCGCCGAGCTCATTCGTCAGCACGTCACCTTGCATCCGGAATTTTCATTCATGCCGCGCAAATTCAAGATCGCGGTGGGTACGTCGACGCATGATCGCGCCGCCTTGCGCATCCACGATCTGGCGCTGCAGATGCACCGCAATGACGCCGGCGAAACCGGCTTCGAAGTCATGGTCGGCGGCGGGCTCGGCCGCACGCCGTTCCTGGCGCAGACCATCAAGCCGTTCCTCGCCAAGCGCGACGTGCTCAGCTATGTCGAAGCGGTGCTGCGCACCTACAATCAGTTCGGCCGCCGCGACAATATTTATAAGGCGCGCATCAAGATCCTGGTGCACGAACTCGGGCCGGAAGCCTTCGCCAAGGAGGTCGAGACGGAATGGGCCAGTATCAAGGAAGGCGCGCTCGCGCTCGACGACGCGGTTGTGAGCGGGATCGCGGGCCGCTTCGTCTATCCCCGTTACGAGAAGCTCATTGATAATCCGGAAGAGTTCGCCGCTGCGCGCAAATCAGACCGCCGCTTCGACACCTGGGTCGGCAATTCCGTCGCCAATCACAAAGTGCCCGGTTACGCCATCGTGACATTGTCGCTCAAGCCCGAAAGCGGCACGCCGGGCGACGCGACTGCGGAACAGATGGATGCGATTGCCGATCTTGCCGATCGTTATTCGTTCAGCGAGATCCGCGTCGGGCACGAGCAGAACCTGGTACTGCCGCATGTCGCGCAGCGCGATCTGCCGGAATTGTGGCGCGCGCTCGATGCCGCCGGCGTCGCCGTGCCCAATGTCAATTTCATCTCCGATATCATCTCCTGCCCAGGGCTCGATTATTGCAGCCTCGCCAATGCGCGCTCGATCCCGATCGCACAGGAGATCACGCGCCGTTTCGCCAATCTCAACCTGCAGCGTGATCTCGGCCGACTCCACATCAATATTTCCGGCTGCATCAATGCGTGTGGCCATCATCACGTCGGCCACATCGGCATTCTCGGTGTCGAGAAGAACGGCGAGGAGTTCTATCAGATCACGATCGGCGGCAAAGCCGACGAGAACGCCACACTCGGCGCCCTGATCGGCCCGGCGGTTCCCTATGCGCAGGTCGCCGACGTCGTCGAAGACATCGCCGCCGCCTATATCGAACTGCGGCAGCGGCCGGAGGAGCTGTTCATCGATACCGTCAAGCGCATCGGCGTCGAGCCGTTCCGGGAGCGCGTCTATGCCGCTCGTTGAAAACGGCAAGATCGTCGAGGACCACTATGTGCGGGTCGCCGCCGATGCGCCGATCCCGGAGCGTGTGCCGGTCATCGTGCCGGGGAAGCGCTTCCTTGCCGAAGCCGACACGCTGATCGGCCGCGACGGCTCGCTCGGCGTGCTGTGGCCGAACGACAAGCGCGTTGCCGAACTCAAGCCCTGGCTCGGCCATCTTACGCTGATCGCGCTCGAATTTCCAAAATTCCGCGACGGCCGCGCTTATAGCCAGGCGCGACTGCTGCGCGAGCAATACGGCTTCCGCGGCACGCTTCGCGCCACCGGCGATGTGCTACGCGATCAGTTCCAGTTTCTGGTTCGAGCCGGTTTTGATTCTTTCGACGTGAAGAAGCCGGCGGATGCGGCGGCCTTTGCCAAGAGCGTGGCACGCTTTTCCGTGGTCTATCAGCCGGGCGCCGACGGCAGTCTGCCGGCGCTGCGGCGGCGGTTGCAGAGCCCAGGTGCGGGCAAGCCCGGCGAAACGCTCTGACCTGCTCTTACGGCCGCGCGGCTGGTACATCGCGATTGCAAGCTGCTAACCTCTGCGTCTCATTCCACAATCGAGGACGTCATGACACCTGTCGTCGCAGTGATCGCGCCCGGCGCCATGGGCGCCGCTGTCGGCAAAAGGCTCGCCGATAACGGGCTCAAAGTGCTTACTTCGCTCAAGGGCCGCAGCGCCGAGACGCAGGCGCGGGCCAAAGCTGCCGGAATGGTCGACGCGAGCGACGAGGAGATCACGGCTTCCGACTTTATTCTTTCGATCCTGCCGCCCGGCGACGCGCTGTCTTTGGCGCGGCATTTCGCGCCGGTGCTCACGGCGAGCAATGCCAAGCCGGTCTATGTCGATTGCAACGCCATCAATCCGAAGACGGTGGAAAAGGTGGCGGCGGCGATCGCGCCGACCGGCTGTCCGTTCGCCGATTCCGGCATTATCGGCCAGCCGCCGAAGCCCGGCGATGCCGGTCCGCGCTTCTATACCTCCGGCCCTGCCGCGCAACGCTTCGCCACTTTGCGCGATTACGGCCTCGACATCCGCGTGCTCGAGGGCGCGATGAGCGCGGCTTCGGCGCTGAAAATGTCTTACGCCGGCATCACCAAGGGCACCCAGGCGATCGGTGCGGCGATGATGCTTGCGGCGACCCGCGCCGGCAATGCCGACGACCTGTTCGCCGAACTGCAAGGCAGCCAGAAAGAGATGCTGGCCTGGTTCAAGCGCTCGCTGTCGATGATGCCGCCCAAGGCCTATCGCTGGATCGCCGAGATGCACGAGATCGCGGGTTTCGTCGGCGACGACCCGGCGGCGCACGAACTTTACCAAGGTGCCGCGCATTTCTACGAGCGTATCGCGGACGACTTTGACGGCGACAAGCTCGATACCGGCGCGCTGGCAGCGTTCTTGGAGAAGAAGCCGAACTGATCGGCGGCGTGACTACTTATCGTGGTTATTTATTCAGCCACCGCCGTGCAAAGCCCAGAATCCCTTGCGGCAGGAAGATGATCATCACGATGAAGATGACACCGAGCGGGATCAGATAGGGGAACTGATCGCCGAGCATGCGCGAGAGCAGATCGCGCATCAGCTGGAAGAAGCCGGCGCCGACGATCGGGCCGACCAGAGTGCCGATGCCTCCCATGACGTTGAAAATCACGGTGTCGCCCGAAGTGAGAAAGTAGACGAAGTCGGGCGCGGCGAACTGGTTCTGGACGGCGTAGAGCACGCCGGCGAGCCCCGCGAACAGGCCGGACAGCATCACCGACACCATCTTGTAGCGCTCGACGGCATAGCCGATGGCGCGGGTGCGCGACTCGTTCTCGCGGATCGATTGCAGCACCATGCCGAACGGCGATTGCGTCACCCGGCGCAGGATCAGATAGGAGCCCGTGACGACCGCCAACACAAACCAGTGCATGGTGGTCGAGGTGAAGCGCGCATCGTAGAGGAGGGGGATCCACAGATGCGGGCGGCTGAAGATCAGGCCGTTCTCGCCGCCCGTCACCGCCGTCCAGGTGAAAATGATGACGTAGAAGATCTGGCTGAAGATCAGCGTGGTGATGGCGAAATAGATGTCGCGCAGACGGGTCGAGAAGAACGCCACAAACAAAGCGGCGCCGGCGGCGCCGGCAAGCCCGAACGCTATCGCGAGCCAGAGATTCGGCGGCCCAAACGCGATGAGCGCGCCGGCTGCGCCATACATGCCGAGCCCGAAAAACGCCGAGTGGCCGAACGAGATCATGCCGGTATAGCCGATCAAGAGATCGGACGACATCGCCAACAGGCCCCAGATCAGGATTTCGGTGAGGAAGCGCCGCCAGAATTCCGGCAGCACCAGCGGCGCCGCGATTAACAGCGCCATGATCGCGGCGAAGCCGATCCAGAAAATAGCGGTGTGGCTCAGCTTCATTTTGCCGAGCGGCGACACTTTATCGAGCGGCACGGTCGTCATTTTGGCGTCGCTACGAACAAGCCGGTGGGACGAAACAAGAGCGTGAGGATCAGGACGACGAAGGACACGATCACCGCCTGCGACGGGTCAACCCAAATTGTGGCGTAGGATTCAAGAAGGCTGATGAAGATTGCAGCCGCGATCGAGCCGCCGAGATTGCCCATGCCGCCGACCACGACGACGATGAAGGCTTTCAGGACCCAATCGAGCCCCATCGTGTGGCTGACGCCGACCAGCGGCGCGAATAGCACGCCGCTCGCCGCGGCCATGGCGGCGCCGATGGCGAACACGCCGGTGTAGACGAGCGGGACGGGAATCCCCATCGCCTGCGCCATGACGCGGTCTTGCGCCGTGGCGCGGATCCAAACGCCGAACCTGCCGTATTTCAGGAACAGCCAGAAGCCGCCGATGATGGCCGCAGACAGGCCCGCGATCAGAATGCGGTACCAGGGATATTGCAGATAGAACAGCGTGAACGAAGAGCTCAATGGTTCGGGAATCCGCCGCGCCGTCGGTCCGAACCACCACAGCGCCAAATTCTGCAGCACGAGCGAGACGCCGAACGTGGCGAGGATCGTGTTCAGCGGATCGCGGCCGATCAAGGGCCGCAGCGTCGCGATCTGCAAGCCGGCGCCGATCAGGGCGACGATCAGCGCTGAGCCGATCAGCGCCAGCCAGAAACTGCCGGTGGCGGCGACGATGACGACGCCGATATAGGCGCCGAGCATGAACAATTCGCCATGGGCGAAGTTCACCACGTCCATGATGCCGAAAATCAGCGTCAGCCCCGAGGCGACCAGTGCCAGGATCATGCCGGCGACGATGCCGTTCACCGTCTGGATGATGATGAGATCGAGCGGAATGGCGTTAAAGAAATGGCTGACCGCATCCATCGCTCACACCCCCATATATTGCTTGACGATCGGGTGGTTGGCGTCGAGCTCGGACGATCTACAGCTGTAGCGCACCGCGCCTTTCTCCATCAGGTAGACGCGCTGGCTCGCCGCAAGCGTCAGCGGCACGTTCTGCTCGACGAGCAGGATGGCTACCCCTTCGCTGTGCAGCGTGTCGATGATGGTGTGGATCTGCGACACCATGCGCGGCATCAGCCCTTCGGTCGGCTCGTCGAGCAGGATGATTTTCGGCTCGAGCATCATGGCACGCGCGATGGCGAGCATCTGCTGCTCGCCTCCCGACAGCGTGCCGCCGGCCTGGTTGCGCCGTTCCGCCAAAACCGGAAAGAATTTGAACACCTTGTCGAGCAGCGCCTGCCGCCTGTCCTCGGTGACGCCCCGGCGGTCGAAACCGGTGCGCAGGTTTTCCATCACTGTGAGCAGGCGGAAGATGCGACGGTCTTCCGGTACATAGGCGATGCCGAGCCGCGCCACTTTATGCGGCGGCAGCCCGGTAATGGCGTTACCGTTAAGCATCACCGTGCCGTGGCTCGGCTGCACCAGCCCTATGATCGATTTCAGCGTCGTCGACTTGCCGACGCCGTTCCGCCCGAGAAGGCCGACCACCTCGCCGGGACCGACATCGATCGAGACCCCGTGCAAGATGTGGCTCTTGCCGTAATAAGTGTGGATGTCCTCGACCCGGATCAGCGGCTCGGCGCTGCCGGCGGGTGCGATCGTCGGACTCTCTGCAACCAAGGCGCTCATGTCTTGAGATAGACCTCCAGCACCTTTGGGTTTTGTTGGATTTCCTCCGGCGTCCCCTCAGCAAGAATTGCGCCGTAATTGAGCACGGTGATGCGGTCGGCGAGGCCCATCACCACCGCCATGTCGTGCTCGACGATCAGGATGGTGAGATTCTTGGCCGGGTCCTTGGCGAGGCGCTGGATGAGGTCCTCGGTCTCGTCGGTTTCGCCTTGGCTCATGCCCGCGGTCGGCTCGTCGAGGCAGAGCAGCTTCGGTTCGGTGGCGAGCGCGATGCCGATTTCGAGATTGCGCTGTTCGCCGTGCGACAGATTGCTGGCCAGTTCCTCGGCTTTGCCCAAAAGGCCGACGGATTGCAGCGCGGCCTCCGCCTTGGCGTTGATATCGGCGAGCGCGCCGTGGTGTGAAATCATGTTCCAGGCGTGGCGGCGCGACTGCGCCGCGATGCGCACATTTTCCAGTGCCGTGGCATTCGGCATGATGTTGGTGATCTGATAGGAACGCGCCACGCCCTTTTGCGAAATTTTGTTCGAGGGCAGGCCGGTAATATCCTCGCCGTCGAAGATGATGCGGCCCGAGGTCGAGTGCAGCACGCCCGTGAGGCAATTGAAGAAGGTGCTTTTGCCGGCGCCGTTCGGCCCGATAATGGCATGGACTGCGTTGCGCGCGATTTCGAAATTGATGCCGGACAATGCCGTCAAGCCGCCGAAGCGGACGGTCAACAGTTCGGTTTTGAGGATCGGCGCCGATGCCGCTCCCCGGCAGTTCGCCGGAGAGTCAGCATCGGCCAACACTTGTGCGCTCACGCAACGTCCTTTTCGGACGGTTACGCCGACTGGAACTTGCAGGCCGGCGGGACCAAGGTCTTGTCCTTGGGCACCACTTCTTGAAGGTGATAGGTGCCGCCGCCGATGGTGAAGATGAATTCGCGCAGGAACGCCTGATGGTCTTCCTTGCGCAGCGTCTTGTCGCCTTGCGGGAAGTCGTCGCTCTCCTTCACCTCAAGCCCTTCGAGGGCCTCGATCAGTTTCATCGAGTCGTCGCGGTTGTCGAACTTCGACTTCTCCATGGCGATCTTCATGGCGTTGAGGGCTTCGTAGTTCGACTGCACATATTTGTCGGGCAGCGGACCCGACGGGTCGATCTTCGCTAGCCGCTTTTTGCCCTCGTCGAAGAAGCGATGCAGGTAGGGCGTGTTGAGCACGCCGTCGAAGACGGGGATGTAGCGGTTAATGGCGGTGAAGCCGTCGAGCTTGTTACCGACCGCCACAAGATTGGTCGATTCCGAGATCGAGCCGTCGCCGGCAAACTTGTATTTCTTGGTCAGGCCGAGATCGTAGGCCTGATTGGCCAGCGTGACGCCGTCCTTGCCGAAGAAGATGCCGAACAGGCCATCGAAATCCCCGGAGATTTTCGACAGAAACGGCGTCATGTCGGCGGTGCCGAGCGGAATGCCGGTGGTGCCGACCACTTCGCCGCCGTTCTTCTTGATCTCGTTGACATAGGCATCGCGTGTCGACTGGCCCCAGGAATAGTCGGCAAAGGCGATGTGCCACTTCTTGGCCATCTTGGTCAGCGTCGGAGCAAACGCAACCGCTTGCGCCGGCGCGTAGTCGTGCAGGCGGAAGCTGTAGCGATTGCAGGCCGAGGTGGTCAGGGTTGTGTCGAGGCATACGCTGATCATGTTGACGATCTTGGCTTCCTGCCAGACCGGCATGCAGGCAATGCAGATGTTGGACAAGAAGCCGCCGACATGGACGTCGATCTCGTCGTCCTGCACCATCTTCGAGGTTTTTTGCCGGGCGACGGCCGGCGAGCTTTCGTCGTCGACAATATCGAGCTCGACCGGGCGGCCGTTGATGCCGCCATTGGCGTTGATACGGTCGGCCGCCATTTGCAGGCCGACGATCGCGGTCTTGCCGCCGGCGGCGCCAGCGCCGGACAGCGGCTGTTCCGAGCCAACCTTGTAGGGTTTGGCCGCGCCGAAGGCTGCGCGCCACGGCGCCGGCACCAGCATCATGGCGCCGATCGCGCCTCCGCCCCAGCCGACCAGGCTACGGCGCGTGAGCTTGCCGCGGTACCAGAAATCTTGCGCCCACGGCGCGTCTCTCCATTTTTCAGCCATCGAAATTCTCCCTCTGGATTCGGTTACGTTCCCCGGCGGCCCTTTGCGGGCTTCTGGCGCGTTGCTTGTGGGGAATAGCAAACGCGAAGTTGATGTCGGTTTCAACTGGATTCGCGCAACTGGTTAAACCCCGGCATTTCTAGACGCCGCGTAAGATCGTCGCGCCGCTATTTCATAATGTCGTATAGTCTCGGTCTTGTTTGCTGGTAAAATGGGCAAACAGCTTGGGGCTGACTCTTGGGGCCGACTCTTGGGGCCGACTAAAGTTTAACGGCGAGATCTCGCGCCGAATATATTCAGGAGCCGATTATGGCGATGGCGACATTCCGACAGAACAACTCCAAGGGCGACCCCAAGCTGCCACAAACCGGGCTTGCGGCGCGGCTCGAGAGCCGGCGCAACCGGCATTCCGGCGTGACGTCCGGGATGGCGCCGGGCTTCGTCCAGGCCAATCTTGCCATCCTGCCGCAAAACCTCGCGCAGGATTTTCTGCATTTCTGCCAGCGCAACCCAAAGCCGTGCCCGCTGATCGGCGTCGGGGCGACCGGCGACTGGCGCATCCCGGCCATCGCCGAGGATCTCGACATCCGCACCGATCTGCCGCGCTATCGGGTGTGGCGGAACGGCGAGCTCGTGGATGAGCCATCCGACGTCGTGAAGTACTGGCGCGACGATCTCGTGACGTTCGCCATCGGCTGCTCGTTCTCCTTCGAACAGGCGCTGCTCGATGACGGCATCGAATTGCGGCACATGACGTGTGACTGCACCGTGCCGATGTATCGCACGTCGGTGCAAACGAATGCCGCCGGTCCCTTCCACGGGCCGCTTGTCGTCTCGATGCGGCCGATGAAGCCGGCAGACGCCATTCGCGCCGTGCAGATCACGACGCGGTTTCCCTCGGTGCATGGCGCGCCGGTACATCTCGGCAAACCGGAAATGATCGGCATCAAGGATCTGGCAAAGCCGGACTGGGGCGACGCCGTGCCGGTACGTGACGACGAGATTCCGGTATTCTGGGCCTGTGGGGTAACGCCGCAATCGGTGATCATGGCGGTGAAGCCGGAATTCTGCATCACGCATTATCCCGGCTCGATGCTGGTCACCGACCGGCGCAATACTGAATTCGCGATTATGTAAGGCTTCGAAGCTCGACATGAATGATAAATCTCCGGCCGCAGCAACGGCCGTTTTCGATCCGGCCGCGCATGGCTGGGAAAAGGTGCAAGCCCATAATTTCGGTGAGCTGGTCGGGCCGGTGTGGCGCCGCGGCGATCCGCTATTCGGCTTTGCCGCCACCGACAAGCACGGCAACCACATCGGCATCGTCCATGGCGGCATGCTTGCCACGTTTGCCGATCAGTCCATGGGCATGACGGCGATGCGGGCGACCGGCGGCAAGCCGCACGCCACCATCGAGCTCAACATGCAATATATCGGCGCCGTGCAGATCGGCGAATTCGTCGAGGCGCATTGCGAAATCATGCGTATCACCCGTTCGATCATCTTCATGCGCTCCACGCTCAAAGTCGGCGACCGCGTCGTCGCTTCGGCGAGCGGCGTGTGGAAGATTCTGGAGCGGGGGTGACTGTTATCCAATCACCCTAAGAGACGCGGCACGGCATGCCACGCCAATCAAGCTGACGATTTGTCGCCTTCACCGTGACCGTACCGCCGTGGGCCGCGCCGAGCCGCTGTGCTATGCTTTGCTTGGCAGACAAGGGGAGGAAGCTGATGCGGTGGATCGGCGCTGTGCATCCAGCGCTTGGAGCAGCCGCTGCATTGTCGCTGTCTTTGGCGGCGGTGAATCCGCTTTCCGCACAGCCGCGCGGCTCCGTCGTGCCGCGATCAAGTCACAGCGTCAGCCCCGACGATCAGCTTGCCCCGTCGCAAATGAACCAACCAATTCCGCCAGCTGTATCGGAACCGCCCTCCGCATCGCATCCGGTCACGCCGGCCCCGGCGAGCGCGACGGCAGAACCGCGGGCCGCGGCGGGTAAACCCTTACAACCCGGTGCTGGCCGCACGGTCGTTGCATGCGGCAGCGGCCCGTTTGCACAGGACTCGGGCATGCTCGCTTTGGCCATGACCTTCGGCGATGGGAATGTCACTTTCACTCATGAAAAGGTGCAGGACAGCGAAGTTGGGGCGACGATAGTCTATCCGAAGGACCCCAGGCGGCGTCTGGAAGTATGGTGGTCCAATCCAAACCGCACCGGCCTTTATCTGATCGACATTGCCGGGAAATCGGTCTGGATGGGACCGGGGGGCTTGCGACTCGGCATGACGTTGCCGGAGCTCGAAAAGCTCAATCACAAGCCATTCAAACTCAAAGCATTGGACAAGGACGGAGGGGCCACAGTCAGCGATTGGGACGGCGGCACGCTGGCCGCATTGTCTGGCGGCTGCAAAGCCAGCGTGAGCTTTCAAGTCGATCCGAAGAACGCCAAGGATGTGGCGAGCGCGATTTCGGCGGACCAGGAATATCGTTCCTCCAATTCGACCATCCGCGCAGCGAAGCTGATTGTGAGTGAAATTCTTATCGGCTACTAGCGCGGCATATTTCGCTCGGAATGTCGTCGGCCTGATGCCGACGCCGCCTAGTGCTGCTGCCGGAACCGCTTCAGCGTCCCGCCCTTCATCACTGAGCCGGGCAGCGGGTGGCCGACGACAGCCTCGGCGAGCCTGGCGCATTCGATCAGTTCGTCGAGATCGATGCCGGTGTTGATGCCCATTTCGTGGCACATGAAAACGAGATCCTCGGTGCAGATATTGCCCGCGGCGCCGGCATGGCCGGCGAAGGGGCAGCCGCCTAAGCCGGCTACGGCCGCGTCAAATCTTTTCACACCCATTTCGAGACCGGCGAAAGCATTGGCCACCGCCATGCCGCGAGTATCGTGCAGATGCAGCGCGAAATCGACATCGGACCAGCGCTCGCGCAAAGTGCCGACGACGCGCTTGATGGCGAGTGGATTGGCCCAGGCCATGGTGTCGGCGAGCGTGATATATTTCAGCGTGACGCCGTGCTCTTTCGCCACGTCAAGCATTTGCTGCACCAGCGACACGACATGCGACGCCGGCACGTCGCCTTCGAAATTGCAGCCGAACGCCGCCATGATCATGCCGCGCTCGACCGGAATGCCGGCGGCTTTGTATTTCTCGACGATCGTATGCTGGCCCGCGAGCTGCTCCGCCGCCGTGCGGTTCTGGTTGCGCTTGGAGAATTTTTCCGACGCGACGAGCGTGATCGAGCCGGCGAGCGCCAGCCGGTCGTGCGCCAGCGCGCGTTCGAAGCCGCGCTCGTTGAGCCACAGCGCCGTATAGGCGACATCCGGATTGATCTTGATGCCCTCGACGACGGCGTCGGCGTCGGCCATGCCCGGCACCGCTTTCGGATTGACGAAGGAGACGATCTGCATGTGGTCGATGCCGGTTCCCGACAGTGCGTCGATCAATGCGATCTTGCGCGCGGTCGAGATCGGGCCTTTCTCGATCTGAAAGCCTTCGCGCGGGCCTTCCTCGTTGATATGCACGGCTGCGGGAATGTCGCTCATCACGTTGGTCCTTGGCGCTTTGTCCTTGGCGCTTCGCGGCTCAGCTCGCCGGCTTCACCGCAATCACGTTATCTTTTTTCAGCTTCTCGATCTCGCCGGGCTTAAGCCCAAGCTCGGCGAGGATTTCAGCGGAATGCTCGCCGATCTTCGGCGGCTGGCGGCGCAGCGCGAGATCGTGGCTGCCGATTTCCATCGGCAGGCGCGGAATTTTGGCGCGCTTGCCGTTGGGCAGATCGACTTCGAGCATGCGGCCGAAGGCATTGAGCTGCGGATCGTCGAACAGGTCGCCGGGCTTGGCGACCGGCGAGAACGGAATGGCGATGCGGTCGAAAATCTCGGTGAGTTGCGCGCGCTTATGCTGCGCGACGATCTCAGTGACGATCGGCAACAACACCGGCCGCTCCCGCACGCGGTCTTCGTTGGTCTTATAGGCCGGGTTCGCCAAGAGATCCGGCCGGTCAAAATGTTCGCAGAAGCGACGCCAATGGCGGTCGCTGGTGATGCCGACAAAAATCTGCTCGCCGTCCGAAGTGGTGAAGGGCTCGTAGACCGCCCAGGCGCCTTCGCGCGCCGGCATCGGCGGCGGCGCGCGGCCGGTCAGCGCCTGTGCCGCCATATGCTGCATCATCATGAAGCTCGTCGCTTCGAACAAAGCCGACTTGACCAATTGGCCGCGGCCGGTGCGCTCGCGCTCGCGCAAAGCCGCCTGGATCGCGATCACCGCGAACATGCCGCCCATGATGTCGACCACAGAGGAGCCGGCGCGCAGCGGCTGCCCGGGCGGGCCGGTCATGTAGGCGAGCCCGGACATGAACTGCACGACTTCGTCGAGCGCGGGGCGATGCTCGTAAGGCCCGCTGAGAAAGCCTTTCAGCGCGCAATAGACCAGCCGCGGATTGAGGCGTGAGAGATCGTCATAGCCGCAGCCGAGCCGATCCATGGTGCCGGGCGCGTAATTCTCCAGCACCACGTCGGCGCTGGCCGCGAGCCGGTGCAGCAACGCGCGGCCTTGGTCTGATTTCAGATCGACGGCAAAGCTTCTCTTGTTGCGGTTGAAAGCCGGGAAGAAGCCCGCGGCAAAGCCGGGCAGGCGGCGGGTGCTGTCGCCTTCAGCCGGCTCGATCTTGATCACGTCGGCGCCGAGATCGGCCAGGATCAGGCCTGCGGTCGGGCCCATGATGGTGTGGCAGAATTCAAACACGCGAATGCCGGACAGCGGCAGCGTTCCGGCAGCGGCTTTTTCTTGTTCGCCCATGCCGTGATTTTACACTTCTCCGCGCGTGCGGGGAGAGGGCGTTATGCGCCCTTGGCGCGCGCCCCGTGGATGGCGCGCCACAGCACTTCCGGTGTCGCGGGCATCTCGACGTGCTTGATGCCGAGCACGGAAAGCGCGTCGACCAGGGCATTGGCCACCGCCGGCATGGCGCCGACGCAGCCGGCTTCGCCCGCGCCTTTGACGCCGAGCGGATTGCTCTTGGTCGGCACCGGGTTGCTCTCGACATGGAACGCGGTGAGGTCGGTCGCCCGTGGCATGGCGTAATCCATGAACGAGCCGGTGAGAATTTGCCCTTCGGTGTCGAACTTGATGTCTTCCATCAGGATCTGGCCGACGCCTTGCGCGATGCCGCCGTCGATCTGGCCGTGCAGCAATAGCGGATTGATCACGGTGCCGACATCGTCGACCACATTGTAGTTGACGATCTCGACGGTGCCGGTCTCTTCGTCGATTTCAAGCTCGCAGACATGCACGCCGTTCGGATAGGCCGCAACCGAACCGCTATAGATCGCTTTTTCGATCAGGCCGGGTTCCATGCCGTTGGGAAGATTTTTTGGATCGAGCGAGGCCTTGGCGACTTCCTTGATGGTCAAGGTCTGGTTGGTCTTCGGGCTCGAGAACAGGCCTTCATGGAAATTGATGTCGGCGAGATCGACTTTCAGCATCTTCGCGGCGATAGCCTTGCCCTTGGCCTCGACTTTCTCGGCCGCCAGAGTGAAGGCCGAACCGGAAAACGCCGCCGAGCGCGAGCCGCCGGTGCCTTCGGCGAAAAACACCTGGTCGGTATCGCCCTGGATATAAGTGACTTCCTTGGGATCGAGCCCAAGTCGGTCGCACACCACCTGCCTGAAGGCGGTCTCGTGGCCCTGGCCCTGATTGATGCTGCCGGAGAAGATCGACACCGAGCCGGTGCGGTCGAAACGGATTTCCGCGCCTTCAAGTCCCGCCGCCGCCGAGCGCTCGATCGTGTTGGAGAAACCGAAGCCGCGTAGCTTGCCGTGCCTCTTCGCCTCGGCCCGCCGCTTCTCGAAGCCTTTCTTGTCGGCGGCTTGCAAAGCCAGATCGAGATTCTTTTCGAACTCGCCGCAATCGTAAGTGAAAGTGACGCTGGTCTTGAACGGCATGGCGCTCGCCGGAATCGTATTGCGCTTGCGCAATTCCGCCGGATCCATGCCGATCTGATCGGCGGCGAGATCGACCATACGCTCGATGATGTAACCGGCTTCCGGCCGGCCGTTGCCGCGATAGGGCCGCACCGGCTGCGTGTGCGTGAACACGGCGGTGACGTCGATATGCGAGGCCGGCGTGCGATAGACGCCGGCGAGCGTGCCGAGATTGCCGGTGAAGGCCGGCATGCCGGTCTGCATATAGGCGCCGATCGCGGCGATGATCTTGGCACGGAAGCCGAGGAAATTGCCGTCCTTATCGAGCGCAAGCTCGGCCGTGGTGACATTGTCGCGCGCCTGCGCATCGCAGACAAAACTTTCCGAGCGCGTCGCCACCCATTTCACCGGCCGGCAGGTGACTTTGGCGGCGCACAGCACCAGCGCCACTTCGTTATAGACGGCGGATTTCATGCCGAAACTGCCGCCGATATCGCCGCAGACGACGCGGATCTTGCTGTCCGGGACTTTCAGAACATATTGCGACAGTTCGGTCTGAAATACGTTGGTCCGCTGCAAGGTCGTGTAGATTGTGTAGCGGCCCTCGATCGGCTCGAACATGCCGATGCAGCCGCGCGGCTCCATCGCCGCCGCGGTGACGCGGTTGATGACGAAGTCATGTTCGACGACGTGGGCGGCGCGGGCAAAGGCTGAGTCGGTCGCTTCCTTGTTGCCCTCGACCTGGATGAAGCCGATATTGTTGGCGCAATCGTCCCAAACCAGCGGCACGCCGGGCTTCACGGCATCACCGGTCGAAACAGCGGCCGGCAGCGGCTCGTAATCCACTTCGATCAGTTCCGACGCATCGGTCGCCTGATAAAGATTTTCCGCAACGACGAAGGCGACATAGTCGCCGATCATGCGCACGCGGTCCTCGACCAGCGCCGGATAGCGCGGCTTGTAGCCGGGCGCGCCGTCGCGGCGCTTGAGCCCGCCGGGCACCGGCAAGTCACCGAAGCCCGCGGCCCTGTAATCGGCGCCGGTCAGTACCGCGAGCACGCCGGGCGCCGCCTTCGCTTTCGAGGTGTCGATCGAACGGATGCGCGCATGGGCGTGCGGCGAGCGCAGCACGACGCCATGAGCCATGCCGGGAAAGGTCATGTCGGCGATATAGCGGCCGTGGCCTTGGATCAGGCGCGGGTCCTCGAAGCGGGGAACGGGTTGGCCGATTGCAAATTCACCCATCGCATTCCTCACCTTCGCTGTTGCGGCGCAGGTCCATCGATCCGCGCCGTTGCGCCTGCCAAAGGCACACTCAAAGATTTGCCCGGCGCCTGTCCATGAAAGACGTCCGGGCATTATACGTCCGGTCTTACATCGGCTTTGCAGGCCCTTCAATCGGGCCGGCGGGCGGGCTACTCTGTGGCTGCGCCGCAACAGGAAACCACGCCATGACGAGCGCCGTTACCGAGACATTCGAGGCCGCGCTCAAGGCCCGCGCTGACGCCATGGCTGACGCCTGCACCCGCTGCGGCAAATGCGTCGAAGTCTGCCCGGCGACGGAAGCGGCCGGCCTGACAGTCGAACAGCGCGCAAATCCGGTCGAAGTCATTTCCGGCATCGTCGACATTATAAGGAGCGGTGAAGGCAACGATGCCGCGAGGAAATGGGCGGCGGGCTGCCTGCTCTCCGGCGAATGCATCAAGGCCTGCGACTACGGCGTCAATCCGCGCTTCCTGCTCTACATGGCGCGGATAAACATGTCGCACGGCAAGAAAGACGCTGCCGCTGAACGCCGCACCGGCTTCGACGCCTTTCGCCTCGTGGCGCGCGACGTGCCGCATATCGCGAAGATTCAGCTCGACGATGCGCTGTTGGTCCGGCTAGGGCAGGGTGCCAAAGGTAAGGCGGCCCGCGCGGACGGCGCAAAGCCCGACTTCGTCTTCTACACCGGCTGCAATGTGCTCAAGACGCCGCACATTGCACTCCACGCGCTCGACATCATGGACGCGCTCGACATCACTTATGATGTGATGGGCGGCCCGACGCATTGCTGCGGCATCGTGCAGATGCGCATGGGTGATGTCACGACCTCCGGCCGCGTCGCCGAGAACACCATCGACAAGCTTTCGCAAAGCAACAGCGGGCAGGTCATTTCCTGGTGCCCGTCTTGCCAGGTGCAGTTTACCGAGACGACGCTGCCGACGGTGGAGAAGACGCGCGGCAGCAAACCGTTCGAGATGACGCCGTTCACGCTGTTCATTCACAAGCGGCTCGACCGGCTGCGCCCGATGCTGCGCGAGCCGGTGCCGATGCGCATCGCACTCCACAAACATCCCGGCGTGCGCGGCGTAGTCGAAGCCGCCGAGGAGATTTTGTGGGCCGTGCCCGGCATCGAGATCGTCGATCTCGATCAGCCGGCGGTCGGCCTGCAAAGCAACAATCTGCGCATGCTGCCGGAATTCCGCAGGAAGCTTCAGGAGGCGGAACTAGCGGCGGCGGAAGCGGCCGGCGTCGATGCGCTGGTCGCGGTCTATCATTCCGACCACCGCGAGCTCTGCGCGCACGAGCGCGACTATCCGTTCCGCATCATGAACATGTACGAGATCGTCGGCGCCAGCATGGGCGTGCATTATGACGATCACTTCAAGCGGCTGAAGATGATGCAGGATGCAGACGCGATCCTGGCGGATTGCCGCGACCTCGTGGAGCAGCACGGGCTCGACGAGGCAACGACGCGGCTTGCGATTCAGGCGATGCTCGACGAGCAGCCGGCGCCGTTAAGGGGTGGGGTGTAGCCCGGATGAGCGAAGCGACATCGGGGGTTTGCCGCCCGGCGCCTAGTTCGATGGCCTTATTGCCGTTCAATCCAACTCGCAACTTATCAATACGACTTGCTGGTGGCACATCCAATGAGATGGAAGTCGGGCTTCATCGGTTCCTTAGTTCTGATCGTCGTGTCGTCAGTGGTCTCAACATTGGCGAGAGCTGACAATTCCCCTGACGTATGTGGCGCAGTTCAGGCTGCCTTTATGACGGCTACGAATAGCCAAGACACCGTGTATCCGAAGGAGGTTCGGGCGGCGTCGGACCTATCCACCACATCCACCTGGCACTTCGAGAAATTCACAGACGCCATGGTTGCGGACTGGCAGCTTCGAGAAGGCGAGTTGTCCGATCTGGCCTCTCAGGAAAATAAATATGCCAGCACCAACTTTCGTCCCGACTGTGCTTGGAAGGGCAGTCCTAAATCCGTCATGGATGACAACGACCCAATGTGGGTGGAGTTTGGGAATCCGGTTTTCTCTTCGGACTTACGTCTGGCAATGGTTAGCGTCTCTTTTTTTGATAGCGGTGGCGGTATCTGGGGCTATGGAGAAACCTGCGTTTTGCGGAAGGTCGACGACAAATGGGCTGGGCGGTGCTTCGCGGGCTGGATTAGGTAGCATTGAACGCAGGTGGGGCGCCGGGCGCGAGAGGAATCATGGGCTTTTTGAATCGCCAATCTTTGGCGGCAATTGCCGTCACGCTCGCCGGCGCTTCCGTCGCGAATGCGCAAACCTATCCCTCACGCCCGGTGACCATCATCGTCCCGTTCGCTGCTGGCGGGCCGACCGATCTCGTCGCGCGGGTCATCGCCGACAAGATGCAGGCGCCGCTCGGGCAGACGCTGGTGATTGAGAATGTCGGCGGCGCCGGCGGCAGCATCGCCGCGACTCGTGTCGGCCCGCGCGACGCCGGACGGCTATACGCTCGAAATCGGCAATAACGGCTCGAACCTTCTGGTCGGCGCGCTCTACGATCTGCCGGTCGATGTCATCAAGGATTTTGCGCCGGTCGCCGAGCTCACCGTCAATCCGCAGATCATCGTCAGCCGCACGACGATACCCGCGACAAATCTGAAAGAGCTGCTGGCCTGGCTCAAGGACAATCAGAACAGCGTTTCGGTCGGCATTGCCGGCCCGGTGGCGGAAGTGAGCGTGGTCAATTTCGAGACCATGACCGGCATGAAGTTTCAGCACGTGCCCTATCGCGGCGCCGCGCCTGCGATCCAGGATCTGGTTGCCGGCCATATCGATCTGATGGTCGATCAATTGTCGAATTCGGTACCGCAGATCAAAGCCGGCACGGTGCGCGCCTATGCGGTCGCGGCGCGCAGGCGTTCGCCGGCAATGCCCGACGTGCCGACGACGGACGAAGCGGGACTCGCCGGCTTTTACGGCGCGCTCTGGCACGGCTTGTGGGCGCCGAGAGGCGTGCCCGCCGACGTAATTGCCAAGCTCAATTCCGCGGTCAAGCAATCGCTCGCCGACCCGACGGTGCAGCAAAAACTCGCCGCCGTCGGCCAGCAGATCGTGCCGCCCGACCGGCAAACGCCGGAAGGACTCGGCGCTTTTCAGGAAGCCGAGAAGGCGAAGTGGTTTCCGATCGTCAAAGCGGCGGGGATGCGAGGGGAGTAAGTTTGCAGATGAAGAGTCCGTCGGTCCATTTTCAATGGATGAAGAACATCGCTGCATCTGTATTTGTCCGCGGAACCATCCATCTCGTTTTATTAACGTCGCTCGTTTGCTGCGCATGGCTGGCGTATGCAGCAAGCGCAAAGGCCGCGGAGCCGATCAAGATCGGCGCGGTATTGCCGTTCTCCGGCGGCGTGGAGCTTTACGGCAGGCAGGCGAAACTCGGACTTGATCTTGCCGCCAAGGAGATCAATGCCGGCGGCGGAATCCTCGGCAGGCCTGTCGAAGTGATCTATGAAGACGACAAGACAGATCCCGCGGCGGCCGTGGACGCGACACATAAACTGATCGAGCGCGACGGCGTCTTGGCGGTCGTCGGGCCGATCACGTCGCGAAATCTTGACGCCATCGCGCCTGCGGCCGAGAGCCTGAAGACGCCGCTTTTTTATGCCACCAACTATGAAGGCGGCAAATGCAGCCGCTACATCTTCGCGTTCAGCACGGTGCCAAATCAGGAACTCGCGCAGCTTCTGCCCTACATGAGCCGCAACTTCGGCAAAACCTACTTTCTGCTGGGAGCCGACCGCGTATGGCCGCACAAGATGTTCGCGGCGTCGCAGCCGATCATTGACAAGCTCGGCGGCCGTGTCGTCGGCGAGGAATTCGCCACCGGCAAAGAAACCGATTTCAGCCCGCTGATCGCGCGCATTGCCGCGACCAAGGCCAAGGTCTTGCTGTTCGCGCTCAAGGGAGACGGCCTCAGTTTCATCCCCCAGGCGGACGACCGCGGACTGTTGAAGCACATGACAATCGCGTTCCTCGGATTGTCGGAGACCGAGCTCGGCCTCTTCGGCGGCAAGGGCCAGAACATGTTCGCCGCGGTGCCGTTCGTGGCCACGAGCGACAAGCCGTCGGTCAAGGCTTTTGTCGCCAAGGTTAAGGCGGAAGGCGGCGCCGATGTCACAGTGTCGAACTATGTCATGACGCACTACAACACGCTGGTCGCGATGAAGGCTGCGATCGAGAAGGCCGGCAAGGTCGACAAGGAATCGATGATCGATGCGCTGGAGGGGCTGACGATCACGTCACCCACGGGGCCGCTGACGATGGGCAAGAACCACCACGCGACCATGAACATGTTTCTGGCCAAGACGCAGGGGCACGACCTCGTCACCGTGAAGGCGCTCGGAGAGATCGCGCCGGAACCTGGATGCAAATGAAATGACTGAAACCCGCACACCTACTGGGCGTGCTCATCGGCGCGACGCTTGCAGCGCTACATCCCGCTTCCGCAAAAGACTTGACCTACGATTGTTCGGTGCCGCCGCTTGAAGTCACATTCGCCGTCTCTGGCGGCCACTACAACGGCGCGGTGACTTGTGGAAATCTTTTCCTGCAGTCGGACATACCGGTCGCTCCGCTCGTGCGGTGGAAACAAGCCGATGCGAGAAAACTCTATACTTTGATGATGTTGGATTTCGATGGGAACGCCAATGGATCGTGGCCTGATCCGGTCGCCTCGGGGCAAAATGCGCCGGTGCGCCACTGGATCGTGGGTAACATTCCAGGGGATCTTCTTCGCGGCGGCGGTTACCTGGAATCCGGACCTTCGGCGAACTCCAAAACGATCAGCGTCGTGCAACCGTATCGTTATCCGCATATCCCGGCCGTTTCAGATCGGTATGCCGTATATGTCTTTCGGCAGGAGAAAAAAATCGATTTCGCGGCATTGCCCGATTCCATAACGAATTTCGACGTCCCCGCATTTCTCGAGAAATATCAACTCGGAATGCCCAAAGCCGCCAACGTCTTTGTTGCGGTATTCACGTCTAAATCGCCATTTTCCGGGAGAGCTTTCCACGGCAATGATGTTTCCGGAACTTGGCACCAAGGCTACGGGCAAGGGAGCCTGACGGCGGGCCAGAAATAAGCGCTCATCCAAATCACGAGCTACGCGCGGCCGGTAGTTTCGCAATCCGGCCGCACGTCAGGTCACCGCGTTATTCCGGCTTGATGCCGGCGTCGGCGACCATCTTGCCCCACTTGCCGAGCTGCACCTTGATGAAATCGCCGAGCTGATCGGGCGTCGAGGAAAAGCCCTCGAAGCCGACATTGCGGAATTTTGCCTTGGTCGCCGGATCGTCAATGATCTTGCCGATAGCGCCGTTGAGCTTGGCGATCACCGCAGGCGGGCGTTTTCGCCGGCGCAACGAGGCCGGCCCAGGCGTCGAGCTCGAAGCCTTCCAGGCCGGCTTCGTCGAGCGTCGGCAGATCCGGAAACAGCGACGAGCGTTTCAGCCGCGTCACCGCGATGGCGCGCACCTGACCTGACGCGACATGCGGCATGCCAACGGTGAAGTCGACGATCATCATCGACACCCGGCCGGCGATCACGTCTTCGATCGCGGGCGGCGAGCTTTTGTAGGGCACATGCAACATGTCGAGCCCGGCCCAATGCGCCAGCGTCTTGCCGCCGACGATGCCGGCAGTATTGCCGCTGGCGAATGAAACCTTGCCGGGATTGGCCTTGGCATAGGCGATCAGATCCTTGACCGAATGGATCGGCAGGCTCGGATTGACCACGAGCATCAAGGTGAAACTGCCGACGCGGGTTACCGGCGCAAAATCCTTCACCGGGTCATAACTGACTTCGCGCAGCAGATACGGATCGGCCGATAGCGGCGAATTGGTCGCCATCATCAAAGTGTAGCCGTCGGGATTGGCATGCTGGACATATTGCGCGGCGACCGCGCCGTCGGCGCCGGGGCGATCTTCGACCACGACCGGCTGCTTGAGTACGGCGCTGAGCGGATCGGCGATGATGCGGCAGATCGTGTCGCTGGCGCTGCCGGGGCCGAACACCGAAACGAATGTAATCGTACGCGAGGGGAAATCGTCGGCAAAAGCGACCGCACCGAACAGAACGGCCGCCGCGGCCAGCAGAAAGCTGAACAAGCGAATGCAATGCAACTTTTTCATGCGTGGGTCCTCCCTGGCTTGCAAATTCTGTTTGTTGTCGCGCCGGCCATCGAGGGTCGCGCGCGCTTTTCTTGGCCGTTCAAGATAGCAGATTTTGGCGCGCGCGTACGGGGCGTGATGCCGCTCATTCCCGCTTGAGCGGTAATCCAGGATGGGAGACACAGAACTGGGTCCCAGCCTTCGCGGGGACGAACGGCATACGGCCTTAGCGGACGCTATTTGATGAACGTACCGTTGCGCAGTTCGCTGAAGGCCTGTTGCAGCTCGGCCTGCGTGTTCATCACGATCGGGCCGTGCCAAGCCACCGGCTCTTCAAGCGGCTTGCCGGAGACCAGGAGGAAACGCACGCCCTCGTCGCCCGCCTGCACCGTCACCTCGTCGCCGCGGTCGAACAGGACCAGTGAACGGTTGCCGGTCGTTTCACGCACGACAATCTCGTTCTCGCCGTCGCTCTTCTCGGTGAGTACGCCGAACGGTTTCGAGGCGGAGCGGAAATTGCCCGCGCCTTCGAACACATAGGCAAAGGCATGCCGCTCGATCTCGACAGGCAACGTCTTGCGCAAGCCCGGCGGCACGAAGACGTCGAGATAACGCGGGTCGGCGGCGACGCCTTCGATCGGGCCGCGCTTGCCCCAGAAGTCGCCGCAGACGACGCGCACTCGAGTGCCGTCATCGTCGACGATTTCCGGAATCTCGCCGGCCTTGACGTCCTGATAACGCGGCGCCGTCATTTTCAAGGACGACGGCAGATTGGCCCAGAGTTGAAAGCCGTGCATGCGGCCCTTGGCGTCGCCCTGCGGCATTTCCTGATGCAGGATGCCGCGGCCGGCTGTCATCCATTGAACGTCGCCGGCGCCGAGATTGCCGCGATTGCCGAGGCTGTCGCCGTGTTCGACAGTACCGGCCAGCACATAAGTAATGGTCTCGATGCCGCGATGCGGATGCCACGGAAACCCGGCGCGGTAATCTTCCGGCCGGTCGTTGCGGAAATCGTCCAGCAGCAGGAACGGATCGAATTCGGACGTGGCGCCGAAACCGAAGGCGCGATTGAGCTTGACGCCCGCACCTTCAATGACGGGCTTGGACGTGACGATACTTTTCACCGGTCTGATAGACATGGCTACGACCCTTTTGGCGATGTGGCCTTCCTGGGTGATTGGGGTGTTAACGCCAAAATGGGTCGCCCGCTGGGCGGAGCAAGAAGGCACACGCTTGATACCTGACGGTTACCCGGCGGAAAGCGGATACTTAAGCCTAACGCGGCGGAAAGCAGGTCACCTCAGGGCAGGGTGACCATGCCGCTCCAGAACTGCTGAAATCTGCCGACATCGACATCGTGTTTGTGCACGTAAGTGAGCTTGCCGTCGCTGTCCATGCGGAACACGGTGAGGCCAGCGGTTATGATAGTTCCGTCGGGCCGCGTCACCGGCAGGATGCTCGCAGCAATCAGGACGCGGCCGTCCGGATCCATGCTGAAGGTGCGCAGCTGTACGCCGTGACCATCGACACTTTGAATGTGCCTCGGCTCGCCGCTCGTACTGTCGATGGCATAGACGGCAATCGTATTCTCGCCGTGCGCCGACATTTTCCGGCCTCCGCTTGGCGAGGCCGGAAACGTGCGGTTGGTCAGATAAACAAATTTGCCGTTGGGATGAATGTGGATGCCGCCGGCGCCTTGCTCGGCCTCACCGTGCGGTTCGGTAAGCGTCTCCTTGATGAAAGACGGTTCGCGGGCAAGCGCCGTCTTCTCGTCGAGCTTATACATATAGAGCTTGTTCTGCCGCTCGACGGAAACGAAAGTCCACGGCTCGGTCGGATGAAAATCCAGATGACGCGGGCCGAAGCCGAGCCCGTTTCCGGGTGTGATCGAGGCGAGGTTTTTCAGAACGCCGTCCTTGAAGCTGAAAGTTTTGAGCGCGCCGGGGTCCTCGGGCTTGCCGCCTTCGGCATTGTTGCCTCGCGTGACCAGAACAGCGGCGCGGTTCGACGGCGTCATGCGCACCTGATGCGCGAACATGCCGGTATCGAGCGTCTCGGTCTGCGGCACGGTCGCGCCGATCGTGCCGTCGGCATTGAGCCGATGCACGGTGATGTTGCTCGGAATGTTGAAGGCGGTGAGCAGATATTGCCCGGTCGCATCGACGGTCGCATGAATCGGTCGCGACGGCAGCAAGGCCGGCTCGCCGTGCAGTTTTAGTTCGCCGCTTGCCGGATCGACGATCAGCGCATTGGCGAAATGCTTGTCGCCGGCAATGCCCGGTCCGCCGGTGCTCGACACGATGTAGACGTAGCGCCGCGACGGATGCGGCCAAAGATATTGGATGTTCGCCGGCAGCGTAACCGCGCCGCGCCCCGTGATCGCGGCGTTGTCGACGTCGAGATCGTACAGCGTCAGCACCGGGCCGACGCTGGCATAAAATGCCGTCTTGGACATGTTTCCCCGCCTTCGCTGTCACGCGTGCGCCTTAATCCGGCGCCGTGCGGCATCATCTCATTGGAGCGATGCGCTCGCCAAGACCATTCCGGGGACCAATTTCGAGAATGAAAATTTACGCGGCGGGTTTGAGCTTTTCGACCAGCGCTTCGATCCGCGCGACGCAACGAAAATTTGCAGGGGTCATGTCGCGATCGGGAATCTTCACATCGAACTCGGCCTCGACCGCAAGCATCAGATTGACCATGTCGAGCGACGAGATGCCGCACTCGTTAAGCTCGTCGTCGCGGCCGATGCTGCGCGTAATCGACCGCTTTTCCAGGATCGCGCGCACCAGCGCTATGATCCGATCAGCGGTGAGAGCGGGGCGAACCGAAGCGATGCGATCCAGCACGGTGAACAGTTCCCAAATTCAAACCAAAGAAGTCGCGCTTTTGCGCAACTAATATTGCATTTTCGCCGCGACAAATCGTTATCACGTGAAGTGTTTTCGATTGGTAACCTTTACACGAAAGAAGCGCGCTAATTTCATGCAAATGCCGCCAGGATTTATAAGTTTTACGCTAGCTGTGGTGTTCTAGCGATCGCATCCGTGCCGGCAGACGGCGCATCAATCGCGAGCAAATCATGAGTGCGCGAACCGTGACGGTTCTCGAAGTCGATCAGGACCTCCAAACGGCAAGACATGCAACGCGCGGCATTCTCGCCGCTGCGAACCAGTTGCCGACGGCGGCTGCCGCGGCACTGCGGGCGCGTATCGAGAAAGTTGCCGCGACGGCAGCGGCGTACGCAGCCGGCGTCGATCGCGACTCCCGGTTCCCGCAGGAAGCGATTGCGGCGGCGCGCGCCGAACGCGTTCTCGGTATCGCGGTACCTCGCGAATTCGGCGGCGACGGAGCTAGCGTCGCCGAAGTCGCGGATGTCTGTTACGCGCTCGGCCGCGCCTGTGCGTCGACCGCGATGGTCTATGCGATGCACCAGACCAAGGTCGCTTGCATCGTGCGACACGGGCAATACAGCGCCTGGCATCAGCTTTTGCTGCGCCGTCTCGCCAGCGAACAGTTGCTGCTCGCATCTTCGACCACCGAAGGGCAGAGCGGCGGCGACGTGCGCAATAGTTCCGCGCCGGTCGAGCGCAAAGGGTCCCGCATCAGCCTCGCGCGGGAAGCGACAGTCATCTCCTACGGCCGCGCCGCCGACGGCATCGTCACCACCGCGCGGCGCTCCGCAGATGCCGCGGGTTCCGACCAGGTTCTTGCCGTGTTTCTCAAACCTGACTACACGCTCGAGCCGGTGTCAGGCTGGGATGCTTTCGGCATGCGCGGTACCTGCAGCGAAGGATTCAAGCTCACGGCATCGGCTGCAAGCGAGCAGATTTTGCCGGTGGGCTACGACAAGATCCACGCCCAGACCATGATGCCGGTCGCGCATCTATTCTGGAGCTCGGCTTGGGCGGGTATTGCCGCTGCCGCAGTCGGCCGCGCCCGCGACTTCGTCCGTAAGGCCGCGCAGCGATCGGGCGGCACGCTGCCGCCGGCGGCCGCGCATCTCACGCGCGCCAATTCATCCTTGCGCACGCTGCGCAGTCTCATCGCAACGTCGCTGCGGCGGTTCGAGGCGGCCGATGCGACCGTGCTCGAGACCATCGACTTTCAGACCGGCATGAATCTTCTCAAAGTGAACGCGTCGGAGCTTGCCGTTGCCACGGTCATGAGTGCGATGCAGACCTGCGGGCTTTCCGGCTATCGCAATGACGGCGAGTTCAGCATCGGCCGGCATCTGCGCGACATTCTGTCGTCGCCGATCATGATCAACAACGACCGTATTCTCGCCAATGTCGCAACGGCTTCTCTCGTCAGCGGCATTCCGGATTCGCTGAGCGACTAGTGCATGCCTCGGAAAATGGGCACCGGTTTTCCGAAAAGGGCCGCAGAAAATTGAAATCCAGAACCACAAGAACAATACAATACAGAGGCGTAGACATATGAACGTGGCATTCAAGAAGCCGGTAAAACCGGCCCGTTCGCTGGATTCGATCGCCGAGGCGCTGTTGCTGCCGACCGGCATCGACGGAGTCTATGCGCGCACTGAGATCTTCGAAACGGTCGTCGACGGGCTTGCCGCGTTCATTTCGTCTTATCGCGAAGCCGACACCGAGGTTCTGCGCTTTCCGCCGGTGATGAGCCGCCGGCAAATCGAGAAGTCGGGCTACCTCAAAAGCTTTCCGCATTTTCTCGGCTGCGTGAGTTGCCTGAGCGGCTCCGATGACGAGATCCAGATGAATGTCGAGCGCTACAACTCCGGCGCCGATTGGACCAGCGGCCTGTCCGCAGCCGACATCGTCCTGAGCCCTGCGGCCTGTTATCCGGTCTATCCGTTGGTCGCGAGCCGCGGTCACGTGCCGGCGAGCGGGCTGAAATTCGATGTCGCCTGCGATTGCTTCCGCCGCGAGCCGTCAAAAATGCTCGACCGGCTGCAATCGTTCCGCATGCGCGAATATGTCTGTATCGGCACCCCGGAACAGATCCAGGATTTCCGCGCCCGCTGGCTCAATCGCGCCGAGAGCTTTGCCGGGCAATTGGGTCTCAACTATCGTATCGATCAGGCCAGCGATCCGTTCTTCGGCCGCGGCGGCAAGCTGATGGCGATGAGCCAAGTCGAGCAGGCGCTGAAATTCGAATTGCTCGTTCCGGTGCATTCGGAAAAAGAGCCGACCGCCTGCATGAGCTTCAACTACCACCGCGACCATTTCGGTGCGACGTGGAACCTCTCCGATACATCCGGCCAGACCATGCATACCGGCTGCGTCGCTTTCGGTATCGACCGGCTCGCTTTGGCGATGTTTGCGACTCATGGCGTCGAGTTCACCGAATGGCCGGCGCGGGTCCGCCAAGTGCTGGCGATTTAGCTTTTTCGCTCATTCCCGTGCGAGCGGGAAGCAGCGCTACACGCCTAAAATCGCATATTCCGTATAGGCGAGATCGCCGAGCCGCGGGCGTTGCGGGCCTTTGAAATATTTCGGCTTGCTGCCGCGGCGGAACACGCCGACGAGACCGGGGATCGGCTCGTTGGCATCGACGATCACCACCGGCCGACCGCGCAGCGCGAGATATCGCCCGATCGGCCCGGCGAAGCGGCCAAAGTCGGCAATATCCCGACAATAGATCAGTTGCGCGCACGGTACGAAACCTTTGACCAGCCGCGGCCGGAACACGAAGGGATAGGCGCGCTCTGCTGTCGCGCACCAGATGCTGATGCAGCCATGCGCCGCATGCTGCGTGAGCGTCTCTTGCTCGAACGGATCGAAGCTCACCGCCGGTCGCCGGCGCGCGTCGTACACTTCGACTTTTTCGCCGCCGAATGTCAGCGCCGGCAGCGAAATGAAAATGCCATTGCTGTAGCGCGAGAAGCCCTGCGCCTCGATGATCGGCCAGGTATGCGGCGCCGCCGATACGTTGGTATAGGTCACTTCTTTGTGACGCAGCGCCTGCGACACCAGCATCGGCGCATAGGCACGGAACGCCGGATCGACATACCAGCTCGAAAGATTGCAGCGCGGCGCGAAAGTTTCGCCGGCAGGCATGGCCGAGCAAATCAGAAGGATGACGCCGACCGGCCTGCCTTTGGTTTCCAGAAGGTAACCATATTTCGGCAAGCCGTCTGGCGGCTCGCGCCGGGTGAGCTGATCGAGCGCATGGCGCCAGAATTGGCTGCCGCGGCTTGGAAAGCCGCGCGTGAGCAGATCGGCGACGGCGTCAGCGTCGCTTTCATCGATCTGTCGGCAGCGGATGTCGGATACGGCAGCAGCACTCATTGAAATTGACCACGACCGTGTCGTGAACTTGATTGTAATCGTTGCGCGAATATACGGGTGCCAAGTGAACAAACGGTAGGTTCGGCATCCATGTCGATAAAGTTAACCATAATGGACCAGATGGCGCAGATCGCGCGCGAGCACGGCAAACATCTCGCTCCGCTCTCCGACGATCTCGCGCTGCTCGATTCCGGTCTCGACTCGCTCGGCTTCGCCGTGCTGGTCGCCCGCCTCGAGGACAAGCTCGGCGTCGATCCGTTCACGGCCTCCGAGGACGCGGTGTTTCCCGTCACGCTCGGCGATTTCGTGAAGGTCTATGAACATGGCGCACGTTGAGGCGCGGCCTCTGCGTCGACAGCTCGGCCCGGCAGAACGGTTCTTCTGGGATCGCGCCGCGTGCGCCTGTTACACGTTTCTTGCGCAGGGGACTTGTCTCGGCGGTCGGCTCGGCGAATTGGCCGGCAAGTCGGTGCTGCTCGCGACCGGCAGCCAGCTCACGGCGGCGCTGGCGCTGATCGAACTCGACGGTGTGGCGCGCCGCATCACCATTCTGCCGCCGGACACTGCGCCCGAGCATTTCGCGGCGCTGATCACCGGCGCCGAAATCGACGCTGTCGTCATTGATTCGACCTCGCCATCCGACTTCTTCGACATTCCGCTTCGCGTCGCCTGCGCGCCGACGATCGGCGCCCGCGAACATCTTCCGCCCGCACAGTTGCAGACGGAATGGGTGATGCTGACCTCCGGCACGACCGGCGTGCCGAAAATGGTCGCGCACAGCCTTGCCGGCCTGACCGCGTCGTTTGCGGCCAAAGCGCCGGATCCAAGCGTGACATGGGCCGCCTTTTACGACATCCGCCGCTATGGCGGCTTGCAAATCTTTCTCCGCGCGGTGCTGGGCGGCACGTCGCTCGTGCTGTCGAGCGCCGGCGAGCCGGTCGCCGATCATCTCGCGCGTATGGCGGCGCGCGGGGTTACTCACGTCTTGGGCACGCCGACGCATTGGCGGCGTGCGCTGATGTCGCCCGCAATCAAGAAAATCGCGCCGCTTTATGTGCGGTTGTCCGGAGAGATCGCCGATCAGGCGATCCTCGATGCTTTGCGTGGCACTTTTCCTAATGCAGCTGTCAGTCACGCCTTCGCCTCAACCGAAGCCGGCGTCGCTTTCGAAGTCACCGACGGGCTTGAGGGCTTTCCGGCTTCCTATGTCGAACAGGTCCGCGACGGCGTCGAAATGAAAGTCGAGGACGGTTCCTTGCGCATCCGCTCGCCGCGCACGGCTTCGCGTTATGTCGGCACCGCTGCACCGCTCGCCGACAAAGACGGCTATGTCGACAACGGCGACATGGTGGAACGCCGCGGCAGTCGCTACGTTTTCACCGGCCGCCGCGGCGGCATCATCAATATCGGCGGGCAGAAAGTGCATCCCGAGGAGGTCGAAGCGGTCATCAACCGGCATCCGCAGGTGCGCATGTCGTTGGTGCGTGGCAAGCGCAGCCCGATCACCGGCGCAATCGTGACCGCCGACGTGGTGCTGGAATCCGGCGGCGAGAACGGCGGAGTCGACCGGGTCAAGGACGATATCCTCACGCTCTGTCGTGACGCGCTGCCGCTGTACAAAGTCCCGGCCTCGATCAGTATCGTGCCGGCGCTCGATGTCGCGGCTTCCGGCAAATTGGTGCGGCGGCAAGGTTGAGACGGCAAGGTTGAGCATGGCTAAACCCGGCAAAAAGACAGCGAAGAAAGCATCACGCACCGTTCTGATCACCGGCGCGAGCCGCGGGCTTGGACTCGGCATTGCGCGCAAGCTCGTAGCCGATGGCTACGATGTGATCGGGATAGCGCGCAAGGAAACCAAGGAGATCAACGCCGCTATCGCCGAGGCCGAGCGAGCCAAGAACGGCGCGCTGCACTTTGTGCCCTTCGACCTCGGCGAAATCGACAAAATTCCGGAGCTGGTGCGCGATCTGCGCGAGGAATTCGGCCCGCTGTTCGGCCTGGTCAACAATGCAGCGCTCGGCCTCGATGGCGCGCTGTCACTAATGCACAATTCGCAAATCGAACAACTCGTCCGGGTCAACACGGTGTCGCCGATCGTGCTCACCAAATATGTGGTGCGCGCGATGATGTCGGAACGCAAAGGCCGCATCGTCAATGTGGCCTCGATCATCGGCTTCACCGGCTATAGCGGACTTTCGGTCTATGGCGCGACGAAGGCTTCGATGCTGGGCTTCACCCGATCCCTGGCGAGGGAAGTCGGCCGGCTCGGCATCACCGTGAATGCCGTGGCGCCGGGTTTCCTCGATACCGAGATGACCCATGGGCTTGCCGGCGAGCAGCGCGAGCGGGTGATGCGACGAAGCGCGCTACGCAAGCTCGCCGACGTCGACGATGTCGCGAATGCGGTCGAATATCTGCTCAGCGACAAGGCGCGCAGCATTTCCGGCACGGTGCTGACGGTAGATGCTGGCGCGACAGCTTAACCGACGCCAAAATAACGCGTCATGAAGATCATCGATCTTTCGCTGCCGCTCTATACCGGAATGCCGGTCTATCCGGGCGATCCCGAGGTCTCAATTGCGCTCGTCCACACGATCGAACGTAACGGCTGGGACCTGCGGCGGCTTGAGATCAATTCGCACGATGGGACCCACGTCAACGTGCCCGCGCATATGCTCGCGGGCGGTAGAACACTCGACGATTATGCATTGACCGACTTTTGCGGACCGGCGCGGCTTTATACGCCGGATATGGTGATATCCCCGGCGGACGGCATTTTGTTCGCAGATTGCGATATCGACGAAGGCATTGCCGCGAAAATCAAAGAGGCGCGGCCAAGATTTGTCGGCCTGTCATGCCGGTTCCATCTCGATCTCGCGATCGAGAAGGAATTGCTCGCCGCGGGGCTCATTTGCTTCGAGCGCCTGGCAAATCTCGAACAGCTGCCGGGCAATTTTGAGTTCTTCGGCGTACCGCTCAAGATTCGTGGCGGCGAGGCCAGCCCCGTCCGTGCCTTTGCCCTGATCGGAAATATCTAAGATCGGGTTCGATCCTACGCAGCGCCTTCACACGGCGAAAAAGTGAGGCTCTAAAGTCGGAGCTCTCCGGCGCAGATGCGCGCGTGGAGCGCCGGATCAAGCCGCACATAGGCCTGCTGCGCCGGATCGTCGAAATAGATCGCGTCGAGCGTTGCCTTTGGATCGAAGCCATCGCGGACCAGATCGGATTTCTTGTGCTTGAACGTTCCGGTGATGTCGATGCCGTCCTTGAGACGTAGGAAGAGCGGGCGCGCATAGGGCGGCAGCCGTTGCGCCAGG
Source organism: uncultured Alphaproteobacteria bacterium (assembly GCA_963746715.1). Classification (GTDB taxonomy): domain Bacteria; phylum Pseudomonadota; class Alphaproteobacteria; order Rhizobiales; family Xanthobacteraceae; genus BOG-931. The sequence continues at coordinate 698,594 of CAVVCW010000032.1, forward strand.
TGCTGACGCAAGTCCGCCAAACTCAAATTGCTGTCGCCGACCAGCACCGCCATTCCGGCGGCGCCTTCGGTTCTGGGAACGGCAACGCCGTAAACCGTTGTCTCGACGATGCCGGGAACGGCCATGATTGCATCGGCGACTTCGGAGGTCGCGACGTTCTCTCCCTTCCAGCGGAACGTGTCGCCGATGCGATCGACGAAATAGTAGAATCCGCTCGCGTCCATGCGCATCAGATCGCCGGTGCGATACCAGGCGTCGCCGGGCTCGAACACGTCGCGCAGGATTTTGCGCTCGGTGTCTTCGGCGCTGGTGTAGCCCTCGAAATCGCCGCCGCTCTGCGATGCGCCGCGAATTTTGCCGAGCGCCTCGCCCACTTCGCCGGTGGCGCAGCGCACGCAGCGTCCATTGTTGTCGCGCATCGGCGCATCTGTCGCATCGTCGGATTTGACCAGCGCCAGCGGAAATCGATGCTTGAGGAACGGCGGCACGCGGCCGATGGCGCCGACTTTGCCGTCGACATTGTACAGCGAGACATTGCCTTCGGTCGCCGCATAGAATTCCAAAATCTTTGGAATCCGAAAGCGCGACTGGAAGCACTCCCATATGTCGGCGCGCAGTCCGTTGCCGGCGCACAACCGAAGCCGATGTGTGCGCTCGCGGGGGTGCGGCGGCGCGTTGACAAGATAGCGGCACAACTCCCCGATATATTGGAACAGCGTGCAGTCCCATTGGACGATATCGTCCCAGAAGCGTTGCACCGAGAATTTTTCGGCGATCACGACCGCGCCACCGCTGACCAGCAGCGCACCGGTCGCTACGACGCCGCCGACCGAGTGATAGAGCGGAAGGCAGTCATAGATGCGATCGTCCGGCCCGGCCCTCATCAATCCGGCGAACCACAAGCTCCATTGCAGCAGCCGGTGATGGCTGACATTGGCCGCCTTCGGCAGTCCGGTCGTACCGGACGTGTAAATCGTCAGCGCGCGGTCGGCGATGCTCACGCCGCGGCGCTCCGCAGTGCTCAGCGGCGCGCCGGAGAATTTTTCGATCTCCTGATCGATGCGCTCGAAGCCGCCGCCGCCATGCGACCAGACTTGAGGTGCGCTTGCGACCGCCGCCGTGCTGTAAGCTTCGGCCAATTCGCCGGCGACGATCACGTGCCGCGGTGCGACGATATCGATGCAATGCGCCAGCGATGGACCGCGCAATTGCGTGTTGAGGAGGGAGACCACCCCGCCGACAGTGGTAATGCCGAGCCAGATTGCGAGATAATCCGGCCGGTTCGGCATCAGGAGGCAGATGGTTTCGCCCTTGCCGAGATTTTGCTTCAGCGCCCAGCGCGCGTAACGGTTGGCGCGTTCGGTGAGCACCTGATAGGTCAACGTCTCACGCTCCGAGATCAGTGCAGGCCTGTCACCATGCGTCCGTGCTACGCCGGCGATGACATCGGACAACAGCCGTTGCGGTTGTTTGGCGATCGGCGCGGTCGCTTCCAGCGCGCGCACCCAGGCATCGAGCGCGTTGCCGTTGTCGCGCCGCGCTATGTCCATCTCGGCCAAGGTCATGTCAGCTAAAGTCATGCCGGAACATCGCCCAACAAAGTGAATCTTTCGCTTCAAGATTGGATGAAATTTGATGGAATTCTTAAGCCGCGTCGTTGTTCAGAGTCCATGCGCAGCAGTTTATGCAGGCGCGATGGCAAACAATTAAAGTTAACCGCTCTAATTCGCCGCGCTTACGTTGTCCTGCCTCTACAGCGACGGATAAGAAACGCAATCTCCCTAGTATTGCGCCCAACAAGCGCGGACAAAAATTGCGTGATTTCGGGCAGGTGATGGGACGTATGAAACGCGAAACAGTAGCCGTCCACGGCGGCTATGAAACCGACCCGACGACAAAGGCCGTCGCGGTGCCGATTTATCAGACGGTGGCGTATGAATTCGACAGCGCCGACCACGGCGCTGCTTTGTTCAATCTCGAAGTCGAAGGTCATCGTTACGGCCGCATCAGTAATCCGACCACTGCCGTGCTCGAGCGCCGCGTTGCCGAGCTCGAAGGCGGCGTCGGTGCGCTCTGCGTCGCCACCGGCCAGGCGGCGCTGACCTACGCGGTATCAAATCTCACCAGCATGGGCGCCAACGTGGTTTCGGTGCCGCAGCTCTACGGCACGACTTATACGCTGTTCGGCCACGTCCTGCCGAGCCAGGGCGTCACCGTGCGCTTCGCCGAAACCGACAGCGCCGAGGCGATCGAAAAGCTTATCGACGACAAGACGTGCGCCATTTTCTGCGAAAGCGTCGGCAACCCGGCCGGTAATATTTGCGACATCGAGGCGCTGGCCGCGGTCGCCGAACGTCACGGCGTGCCGCTCATCGTCGACAATACGGTGGCGACGCCGATTCTGCTGCGTCCCATCGATTACGGCGCCCACGTCGTCGTGCATTCGCTGACCAAATTCATGGGCGGCCACGGCACCACGCTCGGCGGCGCCATCGTTGATTCCGGCCGGTTCGATTGGAAGAAACATGCCGGCCGCTTCCCGATGTTCAACATGCCGGACGCGTCCTATCACGGCCTGATCTACGCCGACCACTTCGGCGACGCCGCCTATATCGCGCGCTGCCGCAGCGTCTTTCAGCGCACCACCGGCGCCATCCTGCCGGCCATGTCCTCATTCCTGCTGCTGCAGGGTATCGAGACGGTGGCGCTGCGGGTCGAGCGTCATGTCGAGAATGCGCGCCGCGTTGCCGAATTCCTGCGCGACGATCCGCGCGTCGAGTGGGTCAATTATGCGGGTTTCGCCGATCATCCCCATTACAACCTCGCGCAAAAATATCTCGGCGGCCAAGCCTGCTCGCTATTGACCTTCGGCGTCTTCGGCGGGCTCGAAGCAGGGAAGGCGTTCTATGACGCGCTGAAGCTGTTCAAGCGGCTGGTCAATATGGGCGACGCGAAATCGCTCGCCTGCCATCCGGCGTCGACGACGCACCGGCAAATGTCGCCGCAAGAGCAGAGCAAAGCCGGCGTGAAGCCGGAAATGATCCGACTGTCTGTCGGCATCGAGCATATCGACGACATCATCGCCGACCTCGATCAGGCGCTTAGCGCCTCGCAGTCGCCGCGTTCGCTGCTCGCGGCGGAGTAGGGCGAGGCCGGAGTAAAGCCATGCCGTTGCTCCTCGACACCGGTCGAGCCTCTGCCGAACTCAACGCCGCGAATTGCGTCACCATCGGGCTCGTCAACAACATGCCCGATGCCGCGTTCGAGGCCACGGAGCGGCAATTCGCCGAACTGATCCGCGAAGCCGCGCCGTCGCGCGTCGTGCTCCTGAAATTGTTCGTGATTCCGCAAGTGCCGCGCGGCGAAGATATGCGCCGGGCACTGGCCGGAAAATATCGCGATATTGCCGAGCTGTGGGACACGTCGCTTGACGGCTTGATCGTCACCGGCACCGAGCCACGCGCCAAGGACCTCAAAGACGAGCCGTATTGGCAGAACCTGAGCGCGGTCGTCGACTGGGCGCGCGATAATACCGCCTCGACGATCTGGTCGTGCCTCGCCGCGCACGCCGCCGTGCTGCACACAGACGGCATCGAGCGCCGCGCGCTCCCGAAGAAGCAATTCGGCGTATTCGATTGTCGGCTCGCCGCTGACCATCCGATGACGCAGCATTTTCCCGAGCCGCTCTGGGTGCCGCATTCGCGCTACAACGATTTGCCGGAAGAGGCGCTGCAATCGGCGGGCTACAAGATTCTCACGCGGTCGGTGGTCGCCGGCGTCGACGCCTTTGCCAAACAGGACGGCAGCTTCTTTCTCTATTTCCAGGGCCACCCGGAATACGACGGCGATTCGCTATTTCGCGAATACCGTCGCGATGTGACGCGCTTCTTGAACGGCGAGCGCGAAAGCTATCCCGGCTTGCCGGAAAATTACTTCGATGACGTGGCGACTGCGCTTGCCGAGACCTTCGAGGAGCGCGCCGTCGCCCATCGGCGCGTCGAACTCGCGGCGGAGTTTCCCAACGGGGCGCTCGAGACCGGTCTGCAAAATTCGTGGCGCCCGGCGGCGCTCGGCGTTTACGAAAAGTGGGTGGAGTTCCTGAGCGCGCGTAAGACGGAGCGGCGGACGGCAAGCATCGCGATCAAGCCGCAACGATTGCGCCGGACTTGGCGCGATTGGCCGCCGCCGCTGCGGCAACCGGCGGGCGGTTCCGCGCGCTAAGAAGCATTTTTGCCGATCGGTTTACGGTTTTTTGGGCAGTCAGGCCCTTAATGCCGTCGTCTTTTCCTTGGGAGGTCTGCCGTGTCGAATCCCGTGATTTTTGCCGCCCCGGCGGATGTCGATCTTGATCCGGTGCCGATCCCCGCGGGCTGGATCATCGAAGGCAATCCGCAGGCGCGTTCGAAGCGGCTCGCGTCGAGCGCCGACGGCACCTCGACGATCATGGCCTGGTCGTGCACGGCCGGCCGCTTCAAATGGCATTACACGGTCGACGAGACCATCCACCTGATCTCGGGCGAAGTCTTCGTCACCGACGAGAAGGACAATGTCCGCCGTGTCGGCCCGGGCGACATGGTGTTCTTTCCCGCGGGCTCGGTGAGCACTTGGTACATTCCCGATCACGTGCGCAAATTCGCCGTCTGTCGGCACAGCATGCCGCGCATCGCCGGCTTTGCGCTGCGTGCTTTCAACAAAATTATCGGCATCGTCACCGGCGCCGACAGCGGCAGCGCCCTCGAGAGCGCGCCGCAATCAGACGCCGCTTCCGGACAGGCCCGCGCCAAGACGGCGTAGCTGCATAAAGACGGCGTAGCTGCATAAAGACGGCATAGCTATATCTCGACCGGTCCATCCATGGTCACGTGCGCCGGCGCGAGTGCTTGGGCGAGCGCCGGCAATTGCGCGCGGTCGCAGAAGGCGGGGATCACGGTCTTGGCCTGCACCGCCGTTACGGTCTCAACAATATCGGAGAGGCGTGGATGCACATTCCAGCGCAGGGTCTGCGCGCGGCCGCTTTTGGTCAGTCGCGCCGCGGGCGTGTTGGGATTGACGTAGCCGGTGAACAGGATCGTCACTTCGGGTGTGTCCTCACATTGCCCTAGCAGTTTCGTCGTCGCGCCTGAGGCACCGTCCGCTGAGGCGGCGAGCATGATGCCGTGCGCGCCGTCGATCGGTTTGACGATTTGAACAAGGCGCTCGATCTCGTCGCGCAGGCCGGTGCGCAACGAAGTTTGATCGCTGCCGGCAAGGCGCTGCAAGGCATCCCGCATCGCACCGTCGACATAAATATCGTCAATGCCGTGCCGCATCAGTTCGAGCGCGATCTCCGGGCCGTGGCCGTTGGCAGGTACAGGAAGGAGGAGTGGCCCGCGCCCGACGAACCGCGCGAGCATGCGCCAGCATTCCGCGAGCGGCTTTTGATAGTCGCCGTAAGAACAGTCGATCAGGACCGTCGCGGCGGCGCTCGTCGGCGGATCGTATGCGTAGAGGAACGACTCCGTACAGATGTCGCCGCTATAGAGGAAGCCGCCGCCGATACGAAAATGCAGCCAGATGCCGCCCGGCGCATGGCCGTTGCGCCCGGTCCCGATCGCAATGCCGAGCACGTCGGTTGCGCCGCCGATCGGCAATGGACGAGTGGCAACGGCCTTGGGCAAAGCCCGCGCGACAGGTTCGGTGGCATAGACCGGCGGATTGCCGAGTTCCGGCAGGAGGGTGAGACCGCCGACATGGTCCTTGTGGCCGTGGCTCAGGATGACCGCGTCCACCGGAGGGAGCCCCGCGATGTCCGGGAACTTGCCGGGCGGCGGCCCTTCGCCAATATCGAGCAGAAGCCGCTTGCCGCCGGTTTCGAGGAGGAAACAGGCTGGCCCCTTGCTCCCGACCCCTGAAATTGGCCGTAACGCCCCTGAATTCATCGCATTTCCACCCTATCTCAGTGTCCAACAGCGCAACATTGACAATGCGGGGCCGCGTCCTTAATCAACCGGCCCAGACCAAGGAATAAAGCAATGAAAGTCCGCAATTCGTTGAAGTCGCTGCGGGGCCGGCACCGCGACAACCGTATCGTTCGTCGCAAGGGCCGGGTCTACGTCATCAACAAGACCCAGCGCCGCTTCAAGGCCCGCCAAGGCTAGGGGAAGCTGGCAGCAACTGCTGCTGCCCATTTCCGCCGCATTCACCGCCCGAATGAGCACTTTTCCGGCTTGCCGCAATGCGGCGAGGGAATAGACTTGTGCGTATGAGGTCTCGATTCCCGACCGCTTGTGCTGTTGCCGCCGTTGGCGTTTGGCTGGCGGCAGCGGCTCTGTCTCCGGCCTCGGCACAAGACCCTGAGCAATGGCTGTCGCCGCCGAACGACTTGTCGCGCGCCGGTCACGGCGAAACCTATAGTCTCGACACGCTGTTCGCGGGGCTGAAAATCGCGCCCGATGAGACGAGCGCCAAGGCGATCGAGGATCGCATCTGGTCGCTGTGGCTGGTATCGGGCAGCGACACCTGCACCTTGCTGATGACGCGTGTGAAGGATGCGACCGACGACAAGAATTACGACCTTGCCATAAAACTTCTCGACGCCGTGATCGCGATCAAGCCGAATTATGTCGAGGCCTGGAACCGGCGCGCCACTGTCTATTATCTCAAGCAGGACTACGGCCACTCGCTCGCCGATCTGCGCGAGGTGTTGGCGAAGGAGCCGCGGCACTTTGGGGCGCTGTCCGGCCTCGGCCTCATCCTGCAAGACATCGGCGACGACAAGGATGCGCTCGAAGCCTACCGCAAGGCGCTCGCCATCGACCCGCACCTCGAAAACATCCCCGAGGTCGTGAAGACGCTGACCGAAAAAGTCGAAGGCCGCCCCATCTAGCTCCGCTTGCTCTCCCCATGGTCCGGATTGCGTTGTGCGCAATCCGGGAATGCCATGCATCTGCGCCGCCACATCCGGATTTCGCTTTGTGTAATCCGGGCTACACTGACTGCGCGCAACGAAGAATAGTTCGGGGGGAAATGCATGGACGCCGATAAACTGACGATCCGGGAGCTCGTGGAAAACTGGGCGGTGTGGCGCGACGCGCGGCTGTGGGACCGCTTCCGCACCGTCTGGCATCCGGAAGGCCGCATGATGGCGACCTGGTTCCAGGGCACATTCGAAGAGTTCATCAAAGGCAACGACGAGGGCTGGAGGCGCGGCGTGCGCATCCTGCATTTCCTCGGTGGCTCTTCGATCGATGTCGCGGGCGATCGCGCCATTGCGCAGACCAAGATGACGATCTCGCAGCGCGCGGCAGTCGATGGCGTGATCTGCGACGTGGTTTGCACCGGCCGGTTCTATGATTTCTTCGAGAAGCGGGCCGGCCGCTGGGGACTGGTGCTCAAGCGGCTGGTCTACGAGAAGGATCGCCTCGATCCGGTCGATCCGTCGGCGAAGCTTTCGCTCGATCAGGATCTGCTCAACAGCTTTCCCGAAGGCTATCGGCACCTCGCCTATCTGCAGAGCAAGATCGGCTACAAGGTGAAAAAGGACATGGCGGGCCTCGAAGGCCCCGATCTCGACGCGCTTTATGCCCAAGGCGCGCGCTGGCTTGAGGGCGGAGCGCTGTGATACGGGCCTGCGCGCGGCGAGTGGTGCTGCGCCGCTAAGACTTGGTTACCCGTTATTGCCGACCGCTTCGGGCATCCTGCAAGGGTGACTTGAACGCGGTGCTATTGCACGCTTAAGTAGCGCTTACCTTTCAAAAACGAATTTTTTGCGCGATCAGGGGACTGCAATGAGTTTTGAGACGCGGGATGCGGTCGATCCAAAATTGCCGCTGTGGAATACAATCTACCGCGCCTATGCGACGTGGCTCAGCAATCCGCTCGACGTCTTACGCATATCCTGGCTGTGGCTGGCATTGGCCATTCTGACGAGCCTGGTCGAATGGTCATCAATAAGCGGGACCGTGGCGGATGCAGGACGGGAATCGCGCCCACACATACCGATCGAGATCTCGGTGTTTGTCGGATTAAGCAACTTTTTCCTGATGCTTAGTCCTTTCAGCATCGCCGTCGCGTGGCACCGGCGCATCATCTTGGATGAGCAGCCGCGGTTCAGCGGCAGCAACGTGTTCACCAAGAGCCTGTGGTATTACATAGGCGCGGGAATTCTAATCACTCTGACGGCTTGGCTCCCAATTGTGCTCATTTTTCTGATTACCGCTGTTTTTTCAATGTTGCTTCAAAGTCGCCGGAACGCAACTAGGCCCCCTCTGGATGCGGTCATTATTTGATCCCGCTGATTCTCGTCTTCTATTTGATGTCCATTACCATCGTATTGCGGTTGAGCCTGTTGCTGCCGGCGCGCGCGGTCGGGGACTTCGGCCGGACCTTCAAGGAAACCTGGCGTCAGTACGCGCGGCAATACTTGGCGGATATTTTGGGGTTTCCTGGCCTGCACGCTGCCGACGACGATCGTCGTGGCAATCGCAATGTGGATGGTGATCGGATTTCCCACCGCGCAAACACTTGCTGACGGCAGCTTCAAAGCTCGCTTGGCAGTCGCCAATCCTATTTTCTTTATTTGCTACCTGCTGATATGGCCCGTCGCTATCGGCTTTCTGTCTTTGTCGTACCAATTCTTCTTCCAACGCGATCGGTTCGGCGTGTTTGATTGACATAAACACGGCGCGTAGTTGTCGCTTCCGCACCTTGCGCTATCTTTCTCGCCCGGCCGATCGGGCAAAGGCTTTGCGGTGTCATGCTGGCGGGTGTTGCAGTCGTCCTTATCGTTGGCGCCATTGTCACGCTTATCGGCGCCGCACTGATCGAGCGCGCGCATCCGCCGCGCGGGCGTTTCGTCGAAGTCGACGGTCTGCGCCAGCATGTGGTCGATATCGGTGGGACCAGCGAAGCGCCGAATGCCGCGTTGCCTCTCGTTCTCATTCACGGCGCCGGCTGCAATCTCGAAGATATGCGGCTCGCGCTTGGCGACCATCTGCCCGGGCGGCGGCTGATATTGATCGACCGGCCGGGCCATGGCTGGAGCGAGCGACGCGGCAAGGACGGCAGCTCACCAGCTTATCAGGCCGCGGTGGTGCGCGAGGCCTTGGATCGAATTGGCGTCACCCGCGCGATCATCGTCGGCCATTCCTGGGGTGGGGCGCTTGCGGTGCGGCTGGCGCTCGATCATCCGCAATGCGTCGCCGGCCTCGTCATGTTGGCGCCGCCGCTCTATCCGTTTCCGCGCCACTTGACTTGGCTCTACGACATCATGGCGACGGCCGCTCATCGGCCCGCTGATTGCTCACACGCTACTGCTGCCGATCGGCGCGCTGTTCATCGGCATCGGATTTTGGGGCGCGTTCCTGCCGCAAATGCCGCCGCCGCGTTATATCAAGCGCGCCGGTACGCTGTTGTCGCTGCGCCCCAAGACATTTCTGGCGAACTCGTGCGACATCGCCCATCTGCAGAAAAATCTACCGCCGCAAGCCGCGCGTTACGACACGCTGGCGGTTCCGACTATCGTCATCTCCGGCGACCGCGATTTGATCGTCGCGCCAGGGCAGCACGCGGTGGCCTTTGCCAAGGCCGTGCCGGCCGCCAAGCTTGTGGTGCTGCCGGGCATCGGCCACATGCTGCATCACGCGGCTGCGGAGCGTATTGCCGCGGAGATCGATTCGCTGACGCGGAGCAGCGGCTAGCCGGCTACTCGCCCGTCTTCTCCTCGCCGACATAGGCAACGCGCATGAAGTTTGTCGCGCCCGGCGTCCCGAGCGGGACGCCAGCGACGATGATGATACGCTGGCCGGATTTGGCGAAGCGTTCCTTGAAGGCAATGCGGCAGGCGCGCTCCACCATGTCGTCCTGGTCATGGGCGTCTTCGTCGATGACGCAATGAATGCCCCAGACGACAGAGAGCTTCCGTCCCGTGCCGTCGATCGGCGAAATCGCGACGATCGGGCAGTTCGGCCGCTCACGCGACACGCGCATGCCGGTCGAACCGGACGAGGTCCAGCACACGATCGCCGGCAGATCGAGCGTTTCGGCGACTTGGCGGGCGGCCGCCGCAATGGCGTCGGCACCTGTCGGCTCGGGCTCGGTGTGCAGCAAATGCACCGAGGGCAGATAGGCGGTGTCGTCCTCGACTTCCTCGGCGATGCGGTTCATCGTCGCGACAGCTTCGATGGGATATTGGCCGGATGCCGATTCCGCCGACAGCATCACGGCGTCGGCGCCATCGAAGATCGCGGTGGCGACATCGGACACCTCGGCGCGCGTCGGCACCGGGCTTGCGATCATCGACTCGAGCATTTGGGTGGCGACCACGACCGGCTTGCCGGCGCGGCGGCAGGCGCGCGTCATTTCCTTCTGCACGCCGGGAACTTTCTCCAGCGGCATTTCGACGCCGAGATCGCCGCGCGCCACCATCAGCGCGTCGGCGAGTTCCAGAATATCGCCAAGCCGCGCCACCGCTTGCGGCTTCTCGATCTTGGCCATCACCGCCGCGCGCCCGCGCGTCAGCTTCTTCGCTTCAGCGATGTCCTCCGGCCGCTGAATGAACGAGAGCGCGATCCAGTCGACGCCGATGGCAAGAGCCGCTTCGAGGTCGGCGATGTCTTTGGCCGTCAGCGCGGCGAGCGGGATCACAGTATCGGGAAGGCTCACGCCTTTGCGGTTCGAGACTTTGCCGCCGATTTCGACCAGCGCGACGATACTTTGCGCCGTTACCTCGGTCGCCACCAGGCGCAGCTTGCCGTCGTCGATGAGCAGCGCGTCGCCGGCTTTGATCGCGGCGAAAATCTCCGGATGCGGCAATTGCACGCGCTTGCTGTCGCCCGGTGCCGGGTCGGCGTCGAGAATGAAAGACTGCCCTTTGTCGATCATGGCCGCGCCGTCGGCGAAGGTGCCGAGCCGCAGCTTTGGCCCCTGCAGGTCGACCAGAATCCCGATCGGGCGATCGTGATCGGCTTCGACCGCGCGGATCGAAGTGACCAGCTCGCGCATCCGCTCGTGATTGGTGTGGCTCATATTGATGCGAAACACATCGGCGCCGGCCTCGAACAGCTTGCCGATCATTTCGCGGGTCCCTGAGGCCGGGCCGAGCGTGGCCACGACCTTCGTCCGCCGCTGTCGCCTCATTGCGTCTGGCCCCGCGGCAACTTGAGGGTCGGTTGCGTGGAGGTGCCGGCGGAAGAGGGCGCCACGGCGGGCATGGCGCTGGCAGGGGGCTGGGTACTCGTCGAATTGCTGCTCGTGGAATTCATCGGCGGTGGCTGCTGCGCCGGCTGCTCGGCGGATTCGGTGAGTTGCACGGTCCAGGCCCGCTGCTCGCCGGTATCGACCTCGAAAAAGCCGGTGCGGTCGTAACCGCGCGCCAGACAATCGCCGATGCCGCGTATCGTGAATTCCTTGTCCCGCGTGCACATATAGGCCTGCCCCATCCATTCGCCGCCGCGGTCATAATCAATGGCGTAAACGTAATAATATCTTGCGACAAGGTTGCCCTTGAGGATGGTCTCGCAGGTGCGCGCCGGCAAATTCCACCAGCCTTCGGTGGTCCAGCCGTCGGCATCCTTATAGCCGATGGCGATCCCGATGCGGCCGGCGGTATTGTTGCAGAGCCGGAAATCGGCCGCGGCCGGGCGGGTGGATGAGGCAAGGATGAGCACGACAAGCGTGCTCAACAGCGCAGCCCCCGCTGCCAGTCTTGGTAGAATCGCCTGCCTCATTTCCCGTTCAGATTCCCCGTCACGACACCGGAGTGTCAACGACGATGGCGCGGAAATCAGTGACGTTCGTAAACGTCGGACCAGGCACGAAGAGGTCGCCGATGCCGTTGAAAAACCCCGTAGAATTGTTGTCGGCGAGAAAGGCGGCGGGATCGAGGCCGGCCGTCCTGGCCCGTATTAACGTCGTTTCGTCGATAAAGGCACCGGCCGGGTCATCCGGGCGGCCGCGGCCGCCATCGGTTCCGTCGGTATCGGCGGCCATGGCCGCTATTCCCTTGGCGCCGTCGAGATGGATGGCGAGCGCCAGCGCATATTCCTGATTGGGGCCGCCCTGGCCGTTGCCGCGCAGCGTCACGGTCAGTTCGCCGCCTGAGAGGATGACGATACGGCGATTTTGCGCCGCATAGTCGCGGGCGAGGCGGGCATGTGCGGCTGCCGCCTCGCGGGCCTCGCCCTGCAGCCGGTCGCCGAGGATGACGCAATCGTAGCCGGCCTCCCGGGCGCGCGCCTGCGCCGCCGCGAGCGCGTCGGCCGGCCGGGCGAGAATGCGGTATTCGGTCTTGGCGAAAACCGCGTCACCGGGCTTGGGCGATTCATTGCCCGGATTGTCGAGCGCGCGGATCACGGCTTGCGGCAGATCGAGCCGGTATTTGGCGACAATGGCGCGGGCATCGGCAAGTGTCGTCGGGTCCGGCACTGTCGGTCCCGAACCGATCACGGCGGGGTCATCGCCCGGCACGTCTGAAATGGCGAGCGTAACGACCTTGGCCGGGTGCGCGTGCTTGGTGAGGCGGCCGCCCTTGATGCGCGAGAGGTGTTTGCGCACGCAATTGAACTCGCTGATATTGGCGCCGCTTCTGAGGATCGCCCGCGTGGCTGCCTGTTTGTCGGCGAAACTGATGCCGGGAACGGGTGCGATCAGATTGGCCGAAGCGCCGCCCGAGAGCAGAACCAATACGAGGTCGTCAGCGCCGGCGCCGCCGGCAATCGTCAGCATTTTTTCGGCGCCGGCGAGACCGGCCTCGTCGGGAACCGGATGGCCGGCCTCGACCACTGGAATAAGCTTGGTCGGCCGGCCGTAGCCGTGGCGGGTGACCGCAATACCGGAAAGTCGATCGTGCGCCAGGCGGGCGAGATAATGCGCTTCGGCCACTTCCGTGAGCGAACCGGCGGCCTTGCCGGCGGCCAGTAAGATCAGCCGGCCGCGTGCGGGCGGCTCCGGCAGCTGCGGCGGCAGGCAGCGCGACGGGTGCGCGGCCGCGACCGCGCTGCGGAACAGTGATTCGAGCAAGTCGCGCGATCGGGTCGCCAAGTGGATCCTGCGATAAGAGGCCGAAACGCCCGGCCGGGGGGACGAAACCGGCCTATGGCGAGACCGAACTGCTATCTCTATCTTTCCAATAGCTCAACCGCGGAGACGATCATGGCTGTCGACGAGAAGACCACCACGGAACTCGAGGCCGCCGTCTATCGCCGCCTGGTCGAGCACCTGCGCGCGCATCCCGATGTGCAGAACATCGATTTGATGAATCTCGCCGGCTTCTGCCGCAACTGCCTGTCCAATTGGATGAAAGACGCCGCCGATGCCCAGGGCGTGCCGATGACCAAGGAGGAAAGCCGCGAAATCGTCTATGGCATGCCCTACGAGGAATGGCGCGCGTTGCATCAGAAGGAAGCCACCTCCGCGCAGAAGGCGGCATTCGAAAAAGCAAGCCAAAAGCACTGAGAGGCTTCGCTGACGCTCTCATCCTGTGCAGAGCGTGGATGAAAACGCGCCGTTCTTGACCTTGGGCCGCTAGCTCCCGAAACCTCTCGCATCAAGCGAGCATGATCCTTCCGAAAATCGGATAGCCATCTTTCGGGATCACGCTCCATCGTGAGGAGTTAGCAATGGCCACCGCTGCCGCCGTCAAAGACGAGCAAACCGCCCATCGTTTTGCCAAGGATCAGCTCAAGGCGTTCGTCGAACGCGTGGAAAAGCTCGAAGAAGAAAAGAAAGCCATCTCGGACGACATCCGCGATGTCTATGCCGAGGCTAAGGGCAACGGCTTCGACACCAAGGCGCTGCGCGAAGTGGTGCGGTTGCGCAAGCAGGACATCAACGAGCGCAAGGAGCATGAGGCGGTCTTGGAGACCTACCTGCACGCGCTTGGGATGCTCAACTGACGTCTATGCCGTTCCGGGGCCGGGCCGACAAGGCTCGGCCCGACATCGCGAATCGCTATTCACTGACGCAACGCCAGCGCCGAACTCGAACCTGAAAAACTTGCTGATGAATTCCGGCTCGCGCCTGTGGCGCGGCTCGGAATGGCGGCGTCTACTGCAACGATGCGGTGCGGGCCGGGTAGTTCACGGTCGACACGAAGACGATCGCCGCGCCGTTGAAGTGATCGTGGTCGAGCCCCGGATTGGGGTCGGCGGCAAAGCGCATCATCACGGCGCTCGACGGTTTCACCATCAAGTCCGCGAGCAGGCGGAAGTCGCCCGCGCCGAGCGCCACGGTGGTCAGGAATTGATGCACGCTCGGCGACAGGACGATGGCGCGCATCCACGGATTCTCGAAACGCGCATCGGACTTCACCACGGTGACCGACGTCGAACTCGCCGTCATGATCGCGGATGATGCCTGATCGCCGGTGCGCTTTACAGCGACGGTCGTGTCGTTCGCTGCGCCCTGAACCGGCGCAACTTGAACCGGGACGGTCTGTGAGGAAGCGCTCTGAGCCGGGGCGGCGGCGCGGAGCGCGGCAATACCCATCGGGACGGCCGGGGCAGGAGCGGGCAACGCTACGTTCGCCGACGTGTCGGCATAGGAAAGCGCAAGGCTCGAGCCGCCGAGATTGGCGTTCGGATTCGCAAACGGGCCGATCGCGCCAGTCGCCATATCGGGATTGGCCGGCTTAGCGGCGGCATTCGCGGTGGCGAGGGCGCTGCGCTGCAGCTTTGCGGCTGCTGATGGATTGGCAACGACAGTCCCGTCAGCCGGACCCTGCCAATAGCCGCGGTCGGCGATGACTTGGTTTGCTGTCGGCCCATTGCTCCGCGCCGGCTGGGTCGGCAGCGCGGGCTGTAACGGGGCGTGTTCGGCGGTCTGAGAGGAAACGGGCATCTGCGCAGGAATCTGACTAGGCGCCTGCAATGGCGCGGCATCGGCGGTGCGGATCAGCTTCACTTTGGAGGCCGCGTCAGCGACTTTGACGGCGGCGGCGACGGTGGCTTTTTCGGCAACCTGGGCGCCGTGTTCGATGGCGGCGATCACCGGACGTTTCGCCGGGACAGGTATTACGGCTTGCGACGCATCGGCCGAGGCGACAACTGCGGCCGGGCTCGGCGCGGCTGTCGGCGCCGCGCTGGCTACGGTTTCCTCATCCTCGTCATCCTCGTCCTTCACGCCGAGCCCGAGCAGCTTGGCGAAGGGATTGCTGTGGCGCTCGTTGCTCGCCACCAGCACGCCAACATCGACGCCGGCGGCGCGCGCTGCATCGATCGAATTGGCGGAGGGCATGCTGCCGCGCGTCTTGATATCGGCGAGCGCGAACGCATAGCCGGGCATCGGCCGGCCGTCGGTCGGAATCTGCACGGTGCGGCCGTCGGGGAACACGCGCGCCAAGTCCTCGCGTGACATACGCGGCCACATGCGGATGTCGGCGATATCCATATGCACGAACGGCGAGCCGGATGTCGGATAGAAGCCGACGCCGCCGCGCTGCAGCCGCAGCCCGATCTCGCGCAGCTTTTCGAGCGGAATACCCGGAATGTAGAAATCCATGGCATGGCCGAGCATGTGCTGGCTGAAGCGCGCCACGCCGGTGGACGCGGAGCGGTGGCGCAGCATGGCGTTGGTCTCAGGCGAGCGATAACCGCACACGACCTGGATCGGCTGGCCGGTATTGGCTTCGCGCTGCACCTCCCAGACGAGGTCGATGAGGTGCGGGTCCATCTGGGTCTGCTGGCTCTTGCGCCAGTCGCGCAGGAACCAGTTCAGCTTCTGCAAGGCCGCGTCGTCATAAACGCCGTTGCGCTTGTAGGTGATGGTGATGTCTTCGTTGGTATGCAGATGGTGCATCGTGATGGAGCGCGTATCGCCTTCGGCGACGGCGTTCTGCAGCGCTTTTGCACCAACGAGGAAGAATACGAGAGCGAGACCGCACGAATAACCGGCGCGAGCGGACAAACGACGAGTATTCAGGCGCGCGTTAACAACGTGCACTGGGCATCTCGCAATGACGCGTTCAGCGACATCATCCGCTACGGCACCCCGCCGCACCGGATAACCCTAACGCATTATTAATTTGGGAAGGGTTAACGAGACGTTACTGTCGACCCCACCCCCGACGTCATTAGGGCTAACGTCCTAGTGTGGCAAAATCTGGCCGACGGCTCGGAAGGCGTTAAAGAGTGGTTGCCGGCGTATGAAATGGTTAACAGGCGGGTCCGCTTCGTCGCATCGTCAGCCAGCGGTGAAAATTGGCGTAACAGATTGATTTAAATTGATCTTCTTAGGGTTAGGCCCGCCGGTGCAAAGACCGGCGGCGGATGTTGTCCACAACGGCTGCGGCTTGCCGTCCGATCAGCGCGTGACGGTATTTTCGCCCGACCGCGTGACCTTGCGGGTATGCGGGATCGGCTTATGCGGCACCGGCGGCGCGGGATCTGAGGCAAAACCGCCGAACAGCCGCGAAAAGAAATTGTCGCCGCCGCCCCCCGGCGAACCGCGGCCGCTGCCGAACAGGCCGCGGCTGCCGCCGAACAACGCCGGCTCATCGGGCATCGCCAGCACCTCGCGCTGCGACGGATCCACTTTGTGCTCAACCGCAACGTCCAAGCTCTTGCGATCCTCACCCTTGAGAATGGCAAGCAGTTCCTTGTCGCGGCCGTAGACGTCGTCACGGAATTGCAACTTGCCGTCCTCGTCGACGAAGGCGGTCTGGTAGGTGAGGTTGACCTGAACATAAGTCGGGAACTGAATGTCGGTTTCTCCGCCATCCGCGATCATCTTTTTAATGCGGTCTTCGCTATAGCCGTCATTCGGCCGTACCAGCGACAGCAGCACTTCGGCGTAATGCGGCGGGTTCTGCACCCGCATGCAGCCGTGGCTGAATGCCCGCTTGTCGTAAGCAAACATGTATTTGTCCGGCGTATCGTGCTGGTAAACCAGGAACTTGTTCGGGAAGTTGAAGCGGATGCGGCCGAGCGCGTTCTTGTCACCCGGCGGCTGCCAGATATGCACGCTGCCGTCCGGATTGTGGCCGACCTTGAGCCCCATGCGATCGAGCACGGTCGGGTCCTGCGCCAGCGCCGGCAGATATTCGTGATTGATGATCGACGGCGGCACGTTCCAGGTCGGATTGACGGTGATGTATTTCATGTCCGCCGTCATCAGCGGCGTCGGTTTGTCGGGCTTACCGATCACGATTCGGGTCTGCCAGACTTCCTTGTCGCCGTGCATCACATGCAGCGTGAAGTCCGGCAGATTCACCACCACATGGTTTTCGGCGAAGTGATGCGGCATCCAGCGCCAGCGTTCGAGATTGGCGAGGATGATATCGGCGGCGTGATCGGGCTCTTTGCCGTTGATCGCGTCGACCGTCGCCGTGGTGAGCGTTCCGGTCGTCGCCAACTGGTGCTGCTGTTGGAATTTCTTCACCGCATCGGCGACCGCTTTGTCATAGGTCGTGCCGCCATCGCCCAGCACATTGAGCCGCTCGCGCAGCATCGGAACGCGGTCATCCTGCATGCCGGTTTTGAGCACCGCGCCCGCGCCGATCTTGTTGGCGGCTTTGTCGAGCTTGCCGGCGCGGATCTCGGTGTATTTGGCCTTCAGCGCGATGTAGCCAGGGGTCTGCGGCTCGTAAGCGTCAAGCGCCGCAGCGACATCGGAAGCCGCCACAATGCCGGCCAGAACATCGGCCGGATCGGGGGCCTTTTCGTTGTATTCAATGTCGGGGCTCACCCGCGACCAGTGCACGCGGCCGACGGCGGCGTGATGCGCATAAGTGAGAACCGAAGTGGTGAGTTGGATTTCGGCATTCGCCAGCGCCGCAGGGTCGCTGATGGCGGCGAAATTCGGCACCGGATAATCGGCGGGATCAAGTCCGTCGGCGTCGACATGGCCAAGATAAGCGATGGCCGAAGCGGCGCGGTCATTGGCCTTGCCGTTAGTGAGCCAAATCGGCGCGTAATTGCGTCCGGAATAGAAAGCATCGATCTGCGTGCGGACCTGCTTGTTGCCGATGATCTGGTCGAACTTGCCGCTGGTGAGATTGTGCAGCTGATCAGCGATCGGCGCATCGGGCGATGCCGCGACAATCGTCGCGGGCGCAGCGACAGGGGCTTCGGCAGCGGCAGGTGCGGCGGGGGTCGAAGCGGCAGGTGCCGGTGCGGCAGGCGCGGGAACGGCGGCAGCAGGGCTTGTCGAGCCAGTCGTGGATTGGTCGGGCTGCTGCGTCGTGTCGGACGGGGCGGCCGCGGACGTATTACCAGGAGCCGGGGTCGTCACCGTCGTGTCGGGGGTCGCCGGGTCGGCGAGCGCGCCACCTGCGGCTGCCATGAGCACCAAAAGAATGGCGGTCGAGGTCAGAAGCCGATCGAGACGAATCCCGGACATGCAATTCTCCTTGCGGAACCTGTGCATTTCGACCACGAAAACCAAATGTTTTGGAGTAACTGCCCCCGAATTGTGGCATAACCCCGTGGTCTTAGTGGCGATGTCTTAGTCGCAGCACGGTCGCGGGTGTGGCCGCGCCCCAAACGGCGCGCACTTTACGTGAGCCGCAGCACCTTGTCCCGTAAAGACAAGATAATTATCGGGCACCTTCCGCGATTTTTTGTCCCCCTGTCGCTCCGGCGCAACGGCAGGCGCGGGCAAACAACGAGCAGCGGGCGAGATAGGGCAACCGAATAGGGGTCTAGTTGCCCGTATCGCCGCCCGCGTCGGCGCGCTCGCCGCCCATGCCGAGCGCTTCGAGCTTGCGATAGAGGGTCGAGCGGCCGATTTGCAGCCGGCGCGCCACTTCCGACATCTGCCCGCGGTAGTGGGTAATGGCATAGCGGATCAGTTCCGCCTCGATCTCGTCCAGAGGCCGTACCTCGCCGGTCGCGTCAAGCAAAGGCAGTGTATCGCTGGGCGCAATGGGCGGCCCCAAAGTTGCGCCCAGCGCGGGGCCGAATGGCGGTTCGTCTTCGAATCCGTTGGGAATGAGCACCGGCTCGTATACGTCCACCGGCGCCGCGGCGGGCGCGGCTGTCTCCGCCGCGGGAACTGCGGCCGCAACCTGCGCGGCAAGTTGCGGAAATTCGCCAAGACCGACTTCGTCGGACTCCGCGAGCACCACCGCGCGGAACACGGTGTTCTCAAGCTGGCGGATATTGCCGGGCCAGCGGAACGCCATCAACACATGCAGCGCGTCGGGCGTGATCAGGCGGATACGCTTGCCTTCCTCGGCGGCGAAGCGCGCCAGGAAATGGCGGGCGAGCGCCGGAATATCGGCCGGCCGTTCGCGCAGCGGCGGCACCGTGATCGGAAATACATGCAGGCGATAGAACAGGTCCTCGCGGAAGCGGCCAGCTTTGACGTCGGCGATCAGATCGCGATTGGTCGCCGAAATCAGCCGCACATCGACTCGCGCCGGCCGGCGCGCGCCGACCGGCTCGACTTCGCCTTCCTGGATGGCGCGCAGCAGCTTCACTTGCGCCGGCAGCGGCAATTCGCCGACCTCGTCAAGGAACAGCGTGCCGCCGGAAGCCTCGACGAATTTGCCGGTATGGCGCTCGGTGGCGCCGGTGAACGCGCCCTTCTCGTGGCCGAACAGAATCGACTCGACCAGATTCTCCGGCATCGCGCCGCAATTGACCGCGACGAACGGCTTGCTGCGCCGCTCGCTCGAGCCGTGGATGGCGCGCGCGATCAGTTCCTTGCCGACGCCGGATTCGCCGCCGATTAAAACCGGAATGCTCGACGCCGCCGCCTTCTCGCCGATGCGGATGACGGCCTGCATCGACGGAGTCTTGGTGATGATGTCGGCAAAGCCGAGCGTGCCGGCGCGGCTTTTCTTCATCCGCTGCAATTCGCCTTCGAGCGCGCTGGCATTGAGCGCGTTGCGCAGGCTGACATGCAGCCGCTCGGCGCCGACCGGCTTGACCACGAAATCGACGGCGCCGGCGCGCATCGCCGAGACCACATTGTCGATGCCGCCATGGGCGGTCTGCACGATCACCGGCACGCTGATCGCGGCCTGGCGCATTTTGGCGAGCACGCCGAGTCCGTCGAGATTGGGCATCACCAGATCGAGGATGACGCAATCGACGTCTGCGCCGTCGGGTCCGGTGAGAAGTTCGAGCGCCGCTTCGCCGGAGTTGCGCGTCAGCGCGCGATAGTCGAATTTTTGCAGCGTCGCTTCGAGAAGCCGGCACTGCACCGGATCGTCGTCGACAACAAGAATGGTCATTGGCTTCGCCTGCGGCCCGGTGTGACGATGCTGTCCCGTTTCGGGTCACTTTGGGGCAGCAGGCTTAATGCGGTGTTAAGTGGCCGTATTTTTGCGGCGGCTATCGGATAGCGAAGCCGATCAACTCTCAAGCGTGATGCGTTTGCCGTCCTCGGCCGACCAATAGCCGGCATATTGGACCCGCATCGTGTCGTAGGCGAGCTCGAGACCGGCGAGTGGCTGCCGGCCGGTCGCGACGCATTCCATGAAATCTTGGATCTCCTGGAGATAGCCGCGGGTCCATTCTTCTTCCAGGCAGACGAATTGCCAGCCGGTTTTGCGGTCAACTTTTTCGGTGATGTAGACATCGGCGAGCTTCTGCTCGTCGGTCATGTAGCTCAGCATATGGTTGTTCGGTGTGATATTGGCGAACAGCGATCCGCCGGAGGTATAGGTTTCGATCAGATTGCGTACGCCGCCCATGATCATGTCGCCGGCGAAGATCGTCGCCTTGGTGCCGTCGCTGAAGGTGACGGTGAGTGTGCCCCAGTCCTCGACATCGACCGGGTTGGCCTTGATATAGGGCCGCTGTTCCGGCGCAAGGCTGGCTGCGACATTGCCGACATCTGCAGTGACGGCCACCGCGCGAATGGTCTCACCGCGGGCGCGCGCTTCCACTTTCTTGAGATAGAGCACAGCCGCCAGCGGATGACAGCCCATGCGGATGAGCGCACCGCCGCCGGTCATCGCCCATTGCGCGGCGTGCGCGGCATGCGATCCGCTGTGGCTTTCCTCAGCCTTCATGAAGAGAATCTTGTCTTTGGTGGCTTTGAGGATTTCGACCGTCTTCGCCATCGCCGGCGCATAGATCCAGTCTTCGGCATACATGAAGAGCTTGCCTGAGGCCTCGATCGCCGCGCGGGTCTGCTCCATCTCCGCCATCAGGCGCTCGTACATCAGCGCCTTGCGCACATGCTTGCCGATCGGCGCCGGATCGCCAGGCCGGCCGAAATAGCCGGCGAACGGCTTTTCGCAAATGACGTGCTTCCCGGCGCGCACCGCTTCGACGATCATCTGCGCGTGCAGCGCCGGCGGCGTGCAGATATCGACGACGCCGATCTCCGGATCGGCGAGGAGGGCGCGGTAATCGCGGTGTGTCTGCGCGATGCCGTGCTTCTTCGCGAAATCCACGACATGGTCACCGCGCGACACCACGGCGGCGACTTCGGCGTCCACGCCATAGACCCGCTTGAACGCATACATGTGCAGTTCGGCGACGAAGCCGGAGCCGATCAGGCCGACTTTGATTTTCGCCATGGCGCCAAACAAACGGTGGAAGTTACGGCACCGATCGCAGTGCCAGCCCGGCGACCCCGAGGGCGAGATTGACACCGACCTGGCCCGAAACCGACAGCGGTTGCAGTGCGACCGAGCGATGCGAGCCGCCGACGAGAACCTTGGCGCCGGCGCCCAGCCCGAGCGACGCATCGGCACTGGCGCCGACGTAATTGCCGGCGAGCGCGCCGTGTTGCCATCCATTGGTCGGCGCCACCACGGTCCAGACCATGACGCCGCCGCCGCGCACGCCGAGATCGAGGCCGAGCCGGCCGATATGGCCGACATAATTTTCCGGTAGGCCGCCGCTGTCGGGCGAGAAGCTGCATCTCACGCCTTGGCGCGAGCCGATGATGAGACCGAGACTTGCCGACGATTTGCAGGTGAGCACGCCGACTTTGGTGCCGCCGGCCGGCTGTGCCCGCGCCGACGGCGTGAGTGTTAATGTCGCGAGCGCCGCGATGACAGCGATGCCGAAAAACAGGTGACCGAATTTCAGCATGAGCAGTCCTCCCCATCCCAATTGTGCGCCCGGCAGCCAAACGAGTTGAGCGGCGCTGTAATGAAGAGAGCATAGGCCTTGTTCGCCAGCAAGGCCGCCGACTGTAATCGCTGCCTTGATTTGATGCCGGGCGCGCCGTTCAATGCCGGGTTTCCACTACTGCGTCTTGCCGGATCAGCGCCATGCCCGTTGCCAAGTCCATTCCAGATCACGCTCCGGATCCTAGAGCCGTGCTTGCCGCCTTGTGGCGCGACGCCGGATTTGATGATGCTGCACTTGACGATGTCGAACTGATCGGAGCCGAGCCGGTCCTGCCGTCGTCATTTGCTGTCGGTACGGCGGCGCAGGCGACCATCGCGGCTGCGGCGCTGGCCGCCGCTGAAGTCTGGCGCCTGCGCACCGGCCGCCGCCAGCGTGTCAGTGTCGACATGCGGCGCGCCGCGATCGAGTTTCGCAGCGAGCATTACGTGTCGGTCGACGGCCACGCGCCGGAAAAACTGTGGGATGACATCAGCGGTCTCTATCGCTGCGGGGACGGGCGTTGGGTGCGGTTGCACTGCGTGTTGCCGCATCATCGCGCCGGACTGATCAAATTGCTCCGGTGTGCCGAGGACAGAGCCAGCGTGCAGCGCTCGCTCGACAAGTGGCAGGCCGAGGCGATCGAGACCGCGGCGGCGCAGGCCGGCCTTGTCGTATCTGCGTCACGGTCGCTTGCCGAATGGGATCGTCATCCGCAAGGCCGCGCGGTGGCGGCGCTGCCGCTGTTCAGCATCGAAAAGATCGGCGACGCGCCGAAGCTTGAGCTCGCTGCCGCCGAACGTCCGCTGGCCGGTCTGCGCGTGCTCGATCTCACCCGCATTATCGCCGGTCCGGTCTGCGGCCGCACTTTGGCGGTTCACGGCGCCGACGTGCTGCTGGTTACTGCCGCGCATTTGCCGTCGATCCGGTCGCTCGTCATCGATACCGGCCGCGGCAAATTGTCGGCGGCCATCGACTTGCGCGAGGCAAGTGGACGCGAAAGGCTCACCGCGATGCTGCGCGACGCCGATATTCTTGTTCAAGGCTATCGGCCCGGCGCCATTGCCGGCCGCGGCTTTTCTCCGCCGGACGCTGCCCGCGTCCGGCCCGGCATCATTTATGTCTCGCTCTGCGCCTATGGTCAGGAGGGACCGTGGGCCGATCGCCGCGGCTTCGATTCGCTGGTGCAGAACACGAGCGGCTTGAACGACGAGGAAGCTTATGCGTTCGGTGCGCGTGAGCCGCAGGCCACGCCGAGACCGCTGCCGGCGCAAGTTCTCGATCACGGCACCGGCTATTTGATGGCCTTTGCCGCATTGGCTGCGCTCAAGCGTCGCATGGCGGAGGGCGGGTCGTGGCATGTGCGGCTGTCGCTAGCGCGGACCGGACTGTGGTTGCGTCGGCTCGGCCGGATCGACGGCATGACGTGCCGCGATCCGGGTCCCGCCGATATCGACGATTGTCTTGTGGACACCGAGTCCGGTTTCGGCAGGCTTACCGCGGTTCGTCACGCCGCTGACATGAGTGAAACTCAACCCTATTGGGCAAGGCCAAGCGTACCGCTCGGCACTCACGCTGCCGTTTGGCCGCATTAATACTTGAATACCGAATGCCACTTGGCATCCGTCGCCGCCTTGCGGGTGCCTCAGACCTGCGCCACATGAGATGACGCTTTAAGGATCCTCCGTCGCATGCCCCGCTCCCAGAAAATGACCAAACGTGTCGCCCGCCGCCCAGGGAAGCCCCAGCCTGCCGGCCTCAAGTCGTCGCTCGGCCGCTTGCCCGAGTGGAATCTCGCCGACCTTTATTCCGGTCTCGACGATCCGGCGATCAAACGCGATCTCGACCGCGCCGATGCCGACTGCCTGGCTTTTGAGGAAGCCTACAAGGGCAGGCTCGCCGCCATGGCCGCCGCGTCGGACGGTGGCGCGCAGCTTGCCGAGGCGGTGAAGCGCTACGAGGCGATCGACGATCTGATGGGCCGCATCGGCTCCTATGCCGGGCTCGTCCATGCCGGCGATACCGTCGATCCGGCGCGCACCAAATTCTACGGCGACGTGCAGGAGCGTATGACGGCGGCCTCCACGCATCTCTTGTTCTTCACCTTGGAGCTCAATCGCATTGATGACGCCGTGCTCGAACGGGCCATGTCTGGTCCCGCGGCCGATCCGGCGCTGGACCATTACCGGCCGTGGCTTGAAGACGTGCGGCGCTATAAGCCCTATCAGCTCGAAGATCGCGTCGAGCAGCTGTTCCACGAGAAGTCGATGACCGGCTATTCGGCTTGGAACCGGCAATTCGACGCCACCATCGCCAGTCTACGCTTCAAGGTCGGCGGCAACTCGCTCGCCATCGAGCCGACATTGAATCTGTTGGTTGACCGCGCGGGCGAGAAGCGCAAAGCCGCTGCCGAGGCGATGGCGCACACGTTCAAGAATCACGTGCGCGACTTCGCGCTGATCACCAATACCCTCGCCAAGGACAAGGAAATCTCCGACCGCTGGCGCGGCTTTGCCGATATCGCCGACGATCGGCATTTGTCGAACCGGGTCGAACGCGAAGTGGTCGATGCGCTGGTCGCGGCGGTGCGCGACGCCTATCCGCGGCTGTCGCACCGTTATTATGCGCTCAAGGCCAAGTGGTTCGGGAAAAAACGCCTGCCGCATTGGGATCGCAACGCGCCGCTGCCGCAGGTGCCGACCCGTACCGTCGGCTGGGCCGAGGCCAAGGACACCGTGCTGTCGGCCTACGGCGCGTTCTCACCGAAAATGGCGGCGATCGCCGAGCGCTTTTTCGACGAGCGCTGGATCGACGCGCCGGTGCGGCCGGGCAAAGCACCGGGCGCCTTTGCGCATCCGACCACGCCGTCGGCGCATCCCTATGTGCTGCTTAACTATCAGGGCAAGCCGCGCGACGTGATGACGCTCGCGCATGAGCTCGGCCACGGCGTGCATCAGGTGCTCGCTGCGCCCAACGGCGCATTGATGGCGCCGACGCCGCTGACGCTTGCGGAAACGGCGAGCGTGTTCGGCGAAATGCTGACGTTCAAGAAGCTCTTGGCGGCGACCCGCGACAAGAAAGAACGCAAGGCCATGCTCGCCGCCAAAGCCGAAGACATGATCAATACCGTGGTGCGGCAGATCGCGTTCTATACGTTCGAACGCTCGGTTCATACCGAGCGCAAGAGCGGCGAGTTGACAGCGGAGCGCATCGGCGAGCTATGGCTCGACGTGCAGCGCGAGAGTCTCGGTCCCGCGATCGAGCTGAAGCCCGGCTATGAGAATTTCTGGGTCTATATCCCGCATTTCATCCATTCGCCGTTCTACGTCTATGCCTATGCGTTCGGCGATTGCCTGGTCAATTCGCTCTATGCGGTTTACGAGCACGCCGCCGAAGGCTTTGCCGAGCGCTATCTCGCCATGCTCTCGGCCGGTGGCACCAAGCACCATTCCGAACTGCTCGCGCCGTTCGGCCTCGATGCCCGCGATCCGACCTTCTGGCAGGGCGGGCTTGGGGTGATCGAGCGGATGATTACGGAATTGGAAAGCCTGAGCTGAATTAGTGCCGAACCGCGAAAAGCCCGACGACGAAAAGAACCGTTTCACCGCGCGCGCGGCGCGCTATGCCCGCGTCGGTGCCAATGTCGGCGGCGTCGCGGCGCGTTATGCCGGACGGCGGCTTCTTGGCGGCGAGGCCGACCGCGCCGGCGAGGCGAGCGCGTTGTCCGGCGCACTCGGCCGCCTCAAAGGCCCGCTGATGAAGGTCGCGCAATTGATGGCGACCGTGCCCGATCTGTTGCCGCCCGAATATGCCGCCGAATTGCAGAAGCTGCAGAGCGAAGCGCCGCCGATGGGTTGGGCCTTCGTCAAGCGCCGCATGATGGCCGAGCTCGGCGCCGGCTGGGAGAAAAGGTTCGCGAGCTTCGAGCATCAGCCGTCAGCTGCGGCGTCGCTCGGCCAGGTGCACCGCGCGCACGCACATGATGGCGCGGCGCTGGCCTGCAAGCTGCAATATCCCGATATGCAGTCCGCCGTCGAAGCCGATCTGCAGCAATTGCAATGGCTGCTCGCGCTGCGCCGACGTTTCAATTCCGCGATCGACACCACCGAGATCGGCAAGGAGATCGGTGCCCGCGTCCGCGAGGAACTTGATTACCGGCGCGAGGCCATGCATGTCGGGCTCTATCGCAAAATGCTCGACGGCGTCGACTGCGTGCGCGTGCCGCGCGCCTGGCCGGAATTGTCCACTGGCCGGCTGCTCACGCTCGACTGGCTCGACGGCACCAAAATGCTCGCGCACAAGAACGATCGGCTCGCTGTGCGCAATACGCTCGCCACCGCCATGTTCACGGCGTGGTGGTTTCCGTTCAGCCGCTTCGGCGTCATTCACGGCGATCCGCATCTCGGCAATTACACGGTGTTCGCGCGCGGCAAGGAGCCCGCGGGCATCAACTTGCTCGACTATGGCTGCATCCGCATCTTCGCGCCGAAATTCGTCGGCGGTGTCGTCGACCTTTATCACGGCCTGCTCAGAGGCGACGACGATCTCGTCGTGCACGCCTATGAGACTTGGGGCTTCCGCAAGCTCAAGCGCGATCTGATCGATACGCTCAATATCTGGGCGCGTTTCATCTATGCGCCGCTCCTTGACGATCGCGTGCGCACCATCGCCGACGGGGTAAAGCCTTCGGAGTACGGCCGGCGCGAAGCCTTTCGCGTGCATCAGGCGCTCAAGCAAAAGGGCCCGGTCACCGTGCCGCGCGAATTCGTTTTCATGGATCGCGCCGCGATCGGCCTTGGTGCCGTGTTTCTGCACCTGCGCGCGGAGCTGAATTTCTACAAATTGTTCAACGAAGCGATCGAGAATTTCTCGCTCGATCGCGTCACCAAGCGCCAGTCGGCCGAGCTCAAGGCGGTGGGCCTGCCGCCCGCATAATTGCCTAGCCGCATTGCAACGCGGGGCGTTGACGGCCGGATATGCAACCTCGATGCTGTCTCCAAACGATAAAGCTTTGGGGAGGACGGCATGAACGCTTCACGGCGTAATCTCATTCAGGCGCTGGCCGCAGGCGGTGCGGCGCTCGCGACGGCGCAGGTACCAAACGGCGCACTTGCCGAATCCACCGTCACCCAGGCTGCGCCTGCAAGTCCGGCGCCGCCCACGGTCGATCTTGGCGATGCCAGCAATCAGGAGCGCGAGCTTAAAGTCGTCAATATCGAGCTTCTGGAAGACGACGCCCGCAAAATTATCTCGCCCGGCCGTTTCGCCGTGATGGGCCCATCGGGTGACGGCTGGACCTATCGCGAGAACCGGCGCGCCTTCAACGATTTTCCGATCATGCCGCGCCGCCTGCAGGGCGTGAAGGACATCGATCTGCGCACGACGCTGCTCGGCCACGATTTGGCGCTGCCGGTCTTCACCTGTCCGACGGGCCAGCAGCGCACCTTCCACGTCAATGCCGAACTTCCCAATGCTGCCGGCACGGGGATGGCCGGTTCGTTGTTCGTCGCCTCGGGCGCTTCCAGCAGGCCGATGGAAGAGATCGCCAAAGCGACGCCAGGTCCAAAGTGGTTTCAGATCTATATGAACCGCGACATGGAGCTGAACCGCTGGCTGGTGCAGCGTGCCAAGGCGGCTGGATTTTCCGCGATCGTGCTGACGGCCGATGCGCTCGGGCCGGGCCAGAGCGACGAGTTCATCAAGCTCGGCCGTCCGCGCCCGCCGGGCCAGACCGCGGGCAATCACGATCCCGCCCTCGGCGGCCACGGCAATTTCAGCGATCAGAAGCGCGACCTGAGCTTCAGCGATATCGGCTTCCTGCGCGAAGCCTCGGGTCTGCCTGTGGTGGTGAAGGGTGTGGTCGAGGTCGACGATATCCGCCAGAGCCTCGGGGCAGGCGCCGCTGCGATCTGGATTTCCAATCACGGCGGCCGCCAGATGGACGGCGGGCCGGCTTCGATCAGCATGTTGCGCGCCGCGGTCGATACCGTCGAAGGTCGGGTGCCGGTCGTGCTCGACAGCGGCATCCGCCGCGGCATCGACGTGTTCAGGGCACTTGCGCTCGGCGCTACCGCCGTCGGCATCGGCAGGCCGGCGCTGTGGGGCCTGATCAACGGCGGCTCGCTCGGGGTCAAAAGCGTTTACGGCCAGCTCGCCTCCGAGCTGCGCTCGACTATGCTGCTTTCGGGTGTAGCGAAGGTCACCGACCTCAAGCGCGAGAACCTGGCGAAGGCTTAGCAGCAATCGATCTCAGCGCCGTCGAGGATGACGAGCGCGTTCTTCATGAAGGCCGGCGGCAGGTCGTCCTCAACGACCTCTGCCAGCGGCTTGAAGATCTTGAAATGATGACGGCCTTGCGCGGTCCAGAATACGAGATGCGTCTCGATCGGCGGACAGCCGGGCACGGCGCAGGCCACTTCCGACACCATGACGGTTTCGTCCTCGGTCAGCGCAAAGCGCGCCTGCGTCCAGGTGCGCACGCGGTCGAGTGCTTCGCCGTTGGCGCCGCTTTTCTTGATGAATCCGAGCATGGCAATCCGTCGCGCCCGGGGCTTGTCCCGGGCCGCCACGTTCTTATACACCTCGGCTGACAAAGACGTGGATGGCTGGTGCAATTCCGGCCATGACGAGCGAAAGGACTGAAAAAAGTGGCCGAGACAGTATTGGCGGCGGTGCGGACCGGGCCCAGCAAGACCGAAATTCGCGAATATCCCATGCCGGACGTTCCGACCGACGCCGCGCTGATGAAGATGGAAGTCGGCGGCATCTGCGGCACCGACGTCAAGCTCTATAAGCATCCGCCGTCGAGCGCGCCCGTCATCATGGGGCATGAGAATATCGGCGTCATCGCCAAGGCCGGCCGCGAATTCACCGCGCGCAAAGGGTTCAAGGAGGGCGATCTCGTCTTTGTCGAGCATTACGTCAGTTGCGGCAAATGCGAGTGGTGCCATGCCGGCCAGTATCGGCATTGCGAGAATACCAATTGGCGCACCAATCCGGAGGCCATCCGCTATGGCTACACGTCGTCCGAGAAGGCGCCGCATCTGTGGGGCGGTTTCGCGCAATATGTCTATCTGCCGTGGAACGCGGTGATCCATCATGTACCCAAGGGCGTGTCGGCGGAGCTTGCCGGCCTGGTCACGCCGATGGCGAACGGCGTCGAGTGGTCGCTGTTCGACGGCAATGTCGGCTACAATTCGACCGTCCTGATCCAGGGACCGGGCCAGCAAGGCCTGTCGCAGACCGTGATCTGCAAACAGGCCGGCGCTTCGCTGATCATTGTCACCGGCACCTCGAAAGACAAGGCGCGCATGGAGGTCGCCAAGAAGCTCGGTGCCGATTACGTCATCGACGTGAATAAGGAGGATCCGCTCCAGCGCATCATGGAGATCACCGGCGGCAAGGGCGTCGACGTCGCGCTCGACTGCACTGCCGGCGCCGGCACCATCCCGATCCTGCTTGGGATCGAAGCGCTCAAGCGCAAGGGCGGCATCATCGTCGCGCAGGGCGAGATGGCGCAGTTCCCGAATTTTCCGCTGGAAAAATTCACGGTGAAATTCATCACCATGAAAAGCGCCCGCGGCCACAGCTATAAGGCCTGCGAACTGGCGCTGGCGCAGCTTGCCTCAAAGCGCTTCCCGCTCGAACTCGTCACCACGCACCGCTTTGGGCTAAAGGATGTCGATCTCGCCATCCGTTCGGTCGGCAACGAGGGCGTGCCGGACGTGATTCATGCCTCGCTGATGCCGTGGTCGTGACATGCTGCCTTGACGGGCAAGGCTGTGCTAAATTGAAATCGGCCGTTCACTGCCGTCGTGCGTTCAGGTCATCCAACAGGTCTTGCGATGGATTCGATCTTCGTCACTCATAAGACGGCGGACGCAATTCCGATCTGGTTCGTCACTGCGGCGAATTACAAAGACGTGCGCAAGATC
This sequence comes from uncultured Alphaproteobacteria bacterium, assembly GCA_963746715.1. Taxonomy (GTDB): domain Bacteria; phylum Pseudomonadota; class Alphaproteobacteria; order Rhizobiales; family Xanthobacteraceae; genus BOG-931. The sequence goes on from CAVVCW010000032.1 coordinate 728,514, forward strand.
ATCGGCGCCGAGGCGCGCGCCTTTGCCGACGCCGCTGGCTTTGAGCCGAAAAGCGGCCGCTATCTGCCGCTGCCGGGCAAGAGCGACGACGAAGCGCATCTCGGCGGCGTTCTGTTCGGGCTTGAAGGCGAAGAGGAGACCAAAGACCCGTTTCTGCCCGGCCGCCTGGCGCAGCATTTGCCCGACGGCGTCTATCGTTTCGCCAACGAGCCGCACGATGCGCGGCTTGCGGCGCTCGCTGTTGCGCTCGGCTCCTATCGCTTCACCCGCTACCGCAAGGCCGATGCGCATGCGATCAAGCTCGATCTGCCGCAGAGCGTCGATCGCGAGGAGCTGCAGCACGTGGTCGAGGCCGTGGCCTTGGCGCGCGATCTCATCAATACGCCGGCTAACGATATGGGCCCGGCGCAGCTCGAACAGGCCGCGCGGAAAGTCGCGGCGCGGCACAACGCCAGCATCACCGCGATCATTGGTGACGAGCTCCTCAACAAGAATTTTCCGCTCATTCACGCCGTCGGCCGTGCCGCCGCCGGTGAACCGCGGCTGATCGACATGCTGTGGGGCGACATCAAGCATCCGCATGTAACGCTGGTCGGCAAAGGCGTCTGTTTCGACACCGGGGGCCTCGACATCAAGCCCGACGCGTCCATGCTCAATATGAAGAAGGATATGGGCGGAGCGGCGACCGCGCTCGCGCTCGCGCACATGATCATGTCGCGTAAGCTGAAATTGCGGCTGCGCGTGCTCATTCCGGCGGTGGAGAACTCGATCGCCGGCGGAAGCTTTCGTCCGCGCGACATTTACACGTCGCGCAAGGGCATCACTGTCGAAATCGGCAATACCGATGCCGAGGGCCGCCTGATCCTCGCCGACGCGCTGGCGCTCGCCGACGAGGACAAGCCGGAGTTGATCGCCGACTTCGCGACGCTGACCGGCGCCGCACGCGTTGCGCTCGGGCCAGATCTGCCGGCCTTCTTCACCGATGACGATGCGCTCGCGAGCGACCTGATGAGCTATGCCGCGACAGAGAACGATCCGGTATGGCGGCTGCCGCTGTGGCGTCCATACGAGTCGATGCTGGAGTCGAAAGTCGCCGACACCAATAATGTCGGCGGCAGCCAGGGCGGCGCCATTACGGCGGCTTTGTTCATGCGCCGCTTCGTCGCCGCGAAGTCGTGGCTTCATTTCGACCTGTTCGCCTGGAACAGCTCGGCCAAAGCCGGTCGGCCGGAGGGCGGCGAGTTGCAAGCGGCGCGCGCGCTCTACGCGCTGCTTGTCGCGCGCTACGGCTGACAATGCCTGCCTTCGATCCTCGCATCACGCCGGCACGCGCCGACCTCGCCGCCAAGCATCTCGAAGGCAAAGTGCCTGCGGCGCGCTTTGCGCAAGGCCGCGTCATGGAAGTGATCGAGCCGCAAGCGCCGATGCGCCGCGAGCCGCGGCCCGATACGCCGCTCGATACCGAGGCGCTCAAAGGCGAGCGTGTCACCATCTACGACAGCAATGCCGAGGGTTATTCCTGGGGTCAGCTTACGGCCGACAATTATGTCGGCTGGCTGCCGACCAATGCACTCGCGTCCGCGGGACCGGCGCCTACCCATAAGGTTGCAGCGTTGCGGACCTTTGCCTTTCCCGGCCAGTCGATCAAGCTGCCGCCGGTTGAAGCATTGCCGCTCGGTGCAGCGCTTACGGTCGTGCGCTTTGCCGAACGCATGGCGATAACAGCAAACGGCGCCTATGTGCCCGCGCCTCATCTCGTGCCGATCGACGAATTCGAGAAGGATTTCGTCGCGGTGGCGGAACGCTTTCTCGGCGTGCCTTATCTGTGGGGCGGCAAGACCGCGCTCGGGCTCGATTGTTCCGGCCTCGTGCAAATATCGCTCACGGCGTGCGGCATCGCATGTCCGCGCGACAGCGATATGCAGGAAGCGGCCCTCGGCGCGCCGGTCGCAGATCGCGCCAATCTCAAGCGCGGCGATCTCATATTCTGGAAGGGCCATGTCGCTATCGCGCGCGGCGCGGAGAGCCTTCTTCACGCCAATGCGTTTCACATGGCGGTTGCGATCGAGCCCATCGCCGAAGCCGTCACGCGTATCCGCGCCGCCGGCAGCCAAGTGACTGCAGTGCGGCGGATCACTGCGGCAGTCTGAGCCCCAACGTCTTCGCGATCCCGGCGAGCTGATCGTTCTGCTCTTTGATATTGGCGGCGAATTCCGCCGGGCGCAGCAGCGTCATGATCTGGCCGGTAGCGGTAAGCCTTTGGCCGATGATCGGATCGTGCTCCGCGATGTCGCGGAAATCGGCAGCGATGCTTTCGCGCTCACTGTCCGGCATCTCTTTGGGCCCATAGAGCCCGCCGGCGGTTTCCATGGTCAATTGCGGATAACCGGCTTCGGCCGCAGTCGGAATATCCGGCGCGGTGAGCGCGCGCTTGCGGCTGGTCACAAGCAGTACCTTGATGCGTCCGGTCTGCAGCATGGATTGCACCGCGGCGAGCGAACTCGACAGCACCTGGATGCGGCTTTCGGAGAGATCGTTTGGCGCATGCATGATGTCGCGATAGGGCACGCGTGTGATCTGCAGGTTCATGTCCTTGATGAAACCGAAGATGAGAAAATCGGAGTTACCCGTCGCTGCGGCGGCATTGAGCTTGCCGGGCTGCGCGCGGGCGAGCGCCACGAGTTCGTCCATCGTATTGACGTTCATCGCGGTGGGTACCGAGATCGCGAGCACGGTGACATAGACGCCGGCGATCGGGGCGATGTCGCTCAGCGCATAGGGTGGCGCCTCCTGGTCATAGAGATGAACCAGAAAAGCTGCCGCCGGTCCGAAAAACAGCGTGTGATCGTCGTGGGAGTCGATGAAGACTTTGAGCGCCACCAGGCCGTCGCCGCCAGGGCGGTTGTCCACGACCACCGGTTTGCCCCAGCGCGCGGTCAGGCGATCCGCGAACAAGCGCGCGGTGGTGTCGGTGGCGCTGCCGGGGCCGAACGGCAGGATCAGGCGCACCGTATGTGTCGGATAGGTTTGCTGGGCTTGTGCAGGGCCGAGCCACAAGAACGCGGCCACAATTGCCAGAGCGGCCACGATGTCACGTCGGCGCATCAGCTTCCTCCCCACACGTGCTTTATATTTTCCGGCACACTAACACGTCGTCGCGCGTTTGGGGATATGCCGGCGCGCGTAACTAGATGCGTCCCAATTCAATCGAATTGGAACGCCTGCCAGAGTTTTTTTATTTTGCGCATGTCCTTGTAGGAAAACCGGTGCCCACTCTTCCGGGACATCCGCTAGTGCGGCAAGGTCTGATAGCCCGCGATCAAGAGCTCGACCGCGATCAGAATGACGATGATCATCTCCAAGCGGAACGAACGCTTGGTGTCGAGAATGTCGGTCAAGACCTGCGCCGTTTCGGCGATCACCGAAAGCTTGCGAAACAGCGCATCGGCGCGCTCTCTCAGCTCGTATTCATCCTCGAGCCGCGCATAGAGCCGTTCGAGATCGGGTCGGTCCCATAGCACGTCCGGCTTGTCGCTCACGGCGACGCGGCCGGCGACCCGCTGCTGGACCAGAAGCGCATTACCGATCTGTTTGAGAATGGTGCGACGCCCGGCATTGGCGCGGCCCTTCTCGGCGAGCTGTCGCGCGAAGGGCTCGACAAGATCGAAAACCGCGGCGACTTCGCGCTCGTCGCGCGCCAGCACGACGCTCTTCGACAAAGCGTCGGCGATCACGATGAGGCTCCCCGGCGTGATCGCTTTCATAACGATCGGGCCGCCCGGCATGATTTGATCGTCCCTGTCGGGCGTCAGATTGATCGTGACCAATTCCTCCTCCTGCGGCTGCATGGGGCGGATCAGGCGCGGCTTCAGGCTCCGCAAGGCATCGCCTTCTTCCTCGGGCGAGAGCCCGATCATCACCGCGACGCCGTAGCGGAACAGTGTCACGAAACCGCCTTTGCCGAATTTGTAGGTCAGCGGGATCGTCGAGACCACGTGATCGTGCTCGAGCTGCGACGTATCGATACGGTCGCTCAGCAGGATGGCGCGCCCGCGTTTGCGCAAGGCGGCTGTCGTCGCGGCTGTCGTCGCCGCTGCCGTTGCAGCGGTCGCCGTTGCGGTTGTCGCCGCCGTCGGCGTTACCGTTGGTTTTTCGAGTTGCTGGGTGTCGGTTGTCGTGAGCATGGTACCGCCTCCCCAGCATAGATATGCGCTCTAGGGCGAAATTGCTCCGGAATGATCAATTGTCGCTCTAGCATTTTGATTGGGCACGATCTTTTCGGAAAACCCATTCTCATCCTCGGATCGAGATCGAGGGCAGGTTTTTCCTGGGTCATGCTCTAGGACGCGGTTTCGAAACGCCCCGGATGCTGCCCGGCGCGCTGCGGCAAAATGATGATACAGGTGATGATGAACATGCCGATGACATGGGTGGCGAACTTTGCTCGCGGTCCGTAAGCCGGCGTCCGCCATTCGTTTTTCACCGGCCCGCAAAACTCTGCGCGCTGTTTTTCGCAGTTCGGCAATGTCCGGCGAAATGTAAAGCCCGAGCGATCGCAGATTGGAGAAATTTAAGTCAGCGCTGGGACAGACGGTGCGCTAGCGCGCGGTCTCGGCGATGCGCAGAATGTAGATCAGGACTTCGGCAACGGCACGGTAGAGCTCGACCGGAATCTCCTGATCGATCTTGAGACATGACAGCGCAACCGCCAGCTCCGGCTTGTGCGTGACCGGCACGTCGTTTTGTTCGGCGAGCTCGACGATACGGCGCGCCAGTTCGCCACGACCGATAGCGGTGACTCGCGGCGTGCCGGGCTTCTCGTATTCGAGTGCGACAGCGAGCGCCGTCTTGCCGTCGCTCACGATGCCTGATCCAGAAACATGCCCGGCGCGGGGGCCTTTAGACGCGCCGGTGCGGCGGGTGCAGGACTGTTGGCCAGACAGCGCAATTCGCCCGGCTCGATTGCGGCCTTTCGCAGGCCCGCATCGAGGAGCGGTAATCCCGCCGCCAGGAGTTCGGCGCTTTGCGGGCGTTCAGTCTTGAGCATCACCGAGGCGCGTTCGCCATTGAGCGCGATGCGCACGTGCACCGGGCCGATTGCGGCGAGATCGATGGAGAAGGTCGCGTGCCAGGTGGACTGAGGATCGTCGGGGCCGCGTCCGGGGCCGTCGCGCTCGATCGTCATGGGCGCGATGGCGGTGCCGAATGCGGTCGCGATCGGAATCTCGGCCATCAGGCGCGGCGCATTGTCGTTGCTGTGCGGTGCCGTGCTGGTCTGATCGGCGGGCAGTGAGGCGATACGCAGCAGGGTTTGCCGCGCGATAGCGGCGTCGGTTTGTGAAAGAAGATGGATGGCTTGTTCGCGCGGGGAGGCGGTCGCCGCGAGCGAGGGCGGCGCGGGCGCCTGCGGTACGCTCGGCGCGCCGCGATAAGGCGGCATCGGCGGATTGGCGCGCGCCGGCGCCTGCGGTGTGTCCGGGTTCGGCGGCGACGATGCTGTCTCTGCGTCCGGGGCCGCTGCTTGGGAAGGAAGATTTGCAGCCGGCTCGCGTGGGAGAGTTGCCGCTGCAAGCAAGGGCAGCGTGAGCGTCGGGATTGCGCTGGGCAAATTCGGCAGGGCGCGATAGGCCGGCATCGGCGCATTGGTGCGCGCCGGCGTCTGCGGCGTGGCTGGACTTGGCGGCGCTGATGCGGTCTTGGCGTCCGGTTGCTGATCCAGCGAGTTCTTTAAGACTTGACGCAAGCCGACGAGGGCGGCTGCGAGGTTGCCGCCTGCGGTGGTCGATACCGGCGCGTCGGTCGTCGGCAGAGTACCGGCGAGGCTTGTGCGCATCAGCGCCGTCTCGACATCGTCGGTGACAGCGCTCTGGCCGGACGGGATGGCAATGCGCATCGCCAGCAGAAGTCTTGCCGCATCCAACACCGGAGCCGGCAGTGGCGCCTTCGGCGATGTCACGGCGGCTTCGAGATCGGCGTAGAGCGTTGCAAGACCTCCCTGTGTGGCGGCGGCGTCGCGCACGATCGCGCTCGCGGTCGACACGGCGGCCGGCGGGGGCGGCGTTGCCGTGCGTGCTGCCGCGCTCGGCTGATCCGTGAGCTCGGCCGTTTCCGTTCGCGATGAATTGCTGGAGCCCGTTGTCGTCAAAGACGATGCTGCAGAATTTGTCGGTGCTGTATTCGTGCCGATCGGCACGGGACTGGCCTCGTCGGATGCTCCAGTCTGCTGCGCGGTCGGCGGACGTGACCCGTCGGCAATAGGGGTGATCACGATCTGCGGCTGCTGCGCTGTGCCCTGCACCGCAATGGTAACCGGAGTCCCCGCCGGCAGCTGCACATCCGCTGCGACATCAAGCAGGCCCGACGGCGTCTGCAGGCGCAGCGTCGTATCGTTAAGGAGGGCGATGACGGTTCCGCTCAGGATTTGGCCGATCATTTGGCCGAGCGTTTGGCTCAGCTCCAGCTGCACCGGGGCCGTCGGCCCGCTCGGCGCGGCGGAAGCAAGTTGCGGCGTGGCAATCGATGTCATCGCAGCCGATCTTACGCACCGCGCGTAAAGGAGCTGTTAACTAAGATTGCGCCGGCGGCGGCCGATTATCCTCATTCGCCTGTCATCAGCTTTTCGTTCTCGCGGTCGAGCCGCTTCAGATCGCTCGACGTGATTTCGAACTTTTCGCGGTGGGCATTCCAACGATAGATCGCGTGATAGGCCCGTGTGAAAGGGCGCGGCACTTTCTCGCCGCTGCAACCCGTTCTGTCGGATTGCAATGTCACTGTCTCATGCACGGCAACACGAATCTGGCGGTAGCGCCTGGACGAATCGGGTCGCGTCGCGATCGCCGGCAATTGCTGACGCATCGACGCGCATAGCTTCGCGTCAAATGTAAAGAGCGCACCTACCAGTTCAAAGCGATCGTCGCCCACCCACAAAAGCTCGGTGCCGACGAAATCCTCGTTCGAATTGAAGTGATCGCTATCGATGACGATCAGATCCGATTTGCGTTCCGCACCCTGCGCCAGCGGCAAGACCGGCTTGTCGGTAAATCCCGTCAGCCGATCGGTGCCGACCTCGACCACGTCGAGAAGTTTTGGATGTTCCGTCAGGTCGAACAGCGCAAGCAAAGTGAATTCCGCCACGGCGCCGTCGGACGGGCCGAGATCGATCATCAGCGCCAGCCGTGATTTGCCGCCGGCATGAACGGGAAGTGCTGTCAGCAATTGGATGGCGACCGCGCCGGCGGGGTCGGTCTTGGCCTTGTCGCCTTCGATATGCCGGTAGGGCACGATCGAATGCGCTGTCGGCTCGTCTTTGCGAGACGGGCTGTCCAGGTCGGTAACGACCTGCTTCACCAGATCGAAATAGGTGACGGTCGGATGATCCGGAATATGATCGCTGGAGTCGAGCGCGTCCACTCGACTCGCGCCGGTGAAACACAAGAATGCTGCGACAGCCAAGACCGCTGCCAAGGCGGCTGCTCTTGCAGGTTTTTTCATCTACCGGAAGCCGTCGCCCTTGCGCAGGTCCTCGCCGCTGCAACTGCCTTTACTGTCGCGCGTGTAGTCCCTGGCGCGCATATAGGCGCCGTGACCGCCGCCCCAAATGATTGGAGTGTCGCCCGGCAATAGCGGCCCGCCGATCCGGATTACCCCATAGAGGCCGAAGCCGAGGATCAGGAAAATCAGAATCACCGGGTTGAAGTTGAAGTAGGCGCCGGCAATCATCGCCGCGGCAATGAGCGCGATCACGGCAAATAAAAGCCTTAGCATCTGTGCCTCCCGGCCATGCGCGGGTTGGCCAATCATATGGGTCGCGGTGAGGGACGCCTTGGTCCAGTATCATGACCATCCCGCTGGCCTAGCTCGCGGCGGTCCATTACCATTCGCCGCCAATCATCGAGGATGGAAACGCCGCAATGCCGGGACGGGTCGAGGGGAAAGTCGCCATAGTCGTGGGCGCGGGCTGTATCGGGCCCGGTTGGGGTAACGGCCGCGCCGCCGCCGCGCTGTTTGCGCGCGAAGGCGCCAAAGTCTTCGCCGTGGACAAGGACGCGGATTCGATGAAGGAGACGGTCGAGCGCGTCGGCAATGACGGCGAGATCGCGACTTATGTCTGCGACGTGCTCGACGATGCGCAGGTCGCGGCGATGACTCAAGCCTGCCGCGACCAATTCGGCGGCAATATCGATATCCTCCTCAATAATGTCGGGGGCTCGGCGGCGGGCGGCGCCGCCGAAATGTCGGAAGAGGTTTTTGACAAGCAGATCGACTACAATCTCAAGAGCGTGTTTCTGTCCTGCCGCCACGTCATTCCGATCATGGTCGGGCAGAACGGCGGCGCCATCGTCAACACCTCGTCGAGCTCCGGCATCCGGTTCACCGGTTCGCCGCAGATCGGCTACGCCACGTCCAAGGCCGCGGTGATCCAGTTCTCGCGTGTCACCGCCGTGCAATATGCCGGCGCCGGCATTCGTGTGAACACAGTGGTGCCGGGGCAGATGCACACGCCGATGGTCGAAGCGCGGCTTGCCAAGCAGCGCGCCGGCGGCGACATCGATGCCCTCCTCAAATCGCGCGTGGCGCGCATCCCGCTCGGTTTTATGGGCGACGGCCGAGACACCGCCAACGCCGTGCTGTTTCTCGCCTCCGACGAAGCCCGCTTCATCACCGGAACCGAAATCGTCGTTGACGGCGGTATGACCGTCCGCTGCGACTAGTTTCCGTTTTCTCAGACGCGATGCGGCGCGAGCCGCAGGGAAAAAATATCAAGGAACAATAGAATGGCCATCCGCGCCGACGATCTGACGCCGACTATTCTGCCTCCGAATCCAAATCCGAAGAAGCCGCGGTTTGCGCTGCCGCCGCTCGCCTGCGACTCGCATTTCCATGTGTTTGGGCCGCATGCCAAGTTTCCCTATGCGCCGAACCGGCCATTCACGCCGACCGACGCGCCCAAGGAAGATCTATTCCGCTTGCACGAGTTTCTCGGCTTTCAGCGCGGCGTGTTCGTGCAATCGACCTGCCATGGCAGCGATCATGCGGCACTGGTCGATCTGCTCGCTGCCGGCAAGGGGCGCTATCGCGGCGTCGCGCTGCTTGAGCCGACGATGCGGCCGGAAGAGATCGAGCGTCTCGATGACGCCGGCGTGCGCGGCTTGCGGCTGCATTTTTATTTTGCGCATCTCGGCCAGGCGCGCCCGCGCGAGGACATGCTGAAAATGATCGCGCTTGCCGAGCCGCACGGCTGGCATGTCGCCATTCACTGTGGCGGCAACGGCGTTGTCGAGCTCTACGAATTCATCCGCTCCATCGATGCGCCGGTGGTCATCGATCATATCGCTCGCGTCGATGTCGGCGAGGGGCTGCACGGCAAGGCGTTTTCGACGCTGCGGCGGCTGCTCGATACCGGCAATGTCTGGGTGAAGCTCTCCGGCACCGACCGCATCACCAAGCAGCCTTATCCTTATGCCGACGCCGTGCCGTTCGCGCGCAATCTTGCCGCGCACGCGCCGGAGCGCGTGGTCTGGGGCACCGATTGGCCGCATCCGAACCACAAGGCGATACCGAACGACGGCGAACTGGTCGATCTCATTGCCGAGATCGCGCCGGACGAAAAAGCGCGCCGCCTCATGCTGGTCGATAATCCGACGAAGCTGTTCGGGTTCTAGAGCATGATCCCGAAAAGGGGAAACCGGTTTCCCGCCTTCGCGAAGCTCGCTTCGGTGGGCGAAGCAAGGTCGGAAAAGATCACGCTCAAGCGAAAATCTTTGCCGGAGCGGCGCCGATGACCAAGAACACGCTTGGCAAGCTTCCCGGCGAAGCGTTCGGCATGCTGGAGCTTCCGGCAATGCCGAACGACGTACTGGAGGGCTATCGCGCTCTGCCGGATCTCACCGGCATTGCCTCGGACGCGATGGACGAGCTTGGTATTGTCGGCGCCGTGCCGGCGGCGCTGCTCACGCCGCGCGATCCTTTGGCGCAGCTGGTCGGCCGCGCGTTGACAGTGCGCAACATTGCGGCCGCCGCGCCGGTGCCGGACCAAGTCAAAGCCGGCATTTCCGGGCTTGGCGAGATCGAGGCGCATAATCTCGCCGTGCCGGGCGATGTGATCGTGCTGCAGGGCGTCGATCTCTGCTCCAATCTCGGCGGCATTTCGGCGACCATCGGACATCGGCAAGGGGAACTCGGCGCGATTGTCGATGGCGGCGTGCGCGACATCGATCATTCGCGCAGCATCGGTTACCCGATCTGGTCGAAGAGCGTGAGCCCGATCACCGGCAAATGGCGGGTTGAGACCGTCGCCATCAACAAGCCGGTCACGATCTGCGGCATCACGGTGAATCCAGGTGACCTCGTGCTTGCCGACGAAACCGGCGTCTGCTTCATTCCGCGCGCTCGGGCGGCCGACGTGCTGGCGCGGGCACAGCGCAATGCCGCCGCCGAAAAGCTGCGCGAGGAAAAGATCGCTGCGGGCGCGCCGGTGCCGGAATTGTTCAGCAAAGCGCGATAACGCGCGTTACTCCCCGGTGATCCCGAGTGTCTTGATCGTCTCGGGCCATTGCGCCCAATCCTTCTTCAGCCGCGTCTCAAACGCCTCGTGGCCGAGCGTGCCGTGCATGCCGAGTTCGGCAAAGCGCTGCTTGACGGCCGGTGTGGCGACCACGGCCAGCAGGGCCTGTTCGAGCCTGTCGCGGATTTGCACTGGCGTGCCAGCGGGCAGAAAGGCGCCGTACCAGCTTTCCATCACCACGCTCGGCAAGCCGAGTTCCTTGGTCGTCGGCAGATCGGGCAACAGCGGCGTGCGTTCCGAGGCGAACAGCGCGATCGGCGTCACCGTGCCGGCTTTCACCAGCGGCAGCAGCACCGGCAGGTCGGCATTGAGCATGTCGACATGGCCGCCGAGGAGATCGTTGATCGCGGGCGCGGCGCCGCGATAGGGCACGTGGGTAATTTTCACGCCTGCCGCATTGTTGAGCATTTCGACGGCGATATTCATCGTCGTGCCTGGCCCCGCCGAGCCGTAAGTGAGCTTCTGCGTCTTGGCCTTGGCGATTAGGTCTTTCATGGTGCCGACGCCGAGCTCGTGGCTCACCACCAGCAAAGACGGCATGGTGGCGACCATCACCACCGGCACGAAGGATTTCACCGGATCGTAGGTCGTTGGCGGTTTGAGGATCGGGCTCAGGATTTGCGAGCCCATGCTGGCGAGCAGGAATGTATCGCCGTCGGGCGGCGCATGCGCCACCAATTCCGAGCCGATGGCGCCGCCGGCGCCGCCGCGATCGTCGACGATCACGTCGGCCTTTAACTGTGCCGCCAGTTCCTGCGTGAGGATCCGCGCCAATTGATCGACCGGGCCACCGGCGGCGAACGGCACGACGATTTTGACGGTTTCGGCGAAGACCGGTGTTGCCAGCAAGAGCAGCGCACAGCCGCACAAGCTCGCTACCGAGCTGCGTAAGCGTTCCATCCCTAACCCCTCGCGGCGCTTGGGCCGCTTCTTATTGCGCCGATTGTTATTGAGCTACGATGCCTTCGGGCGCGGTTTCAAGCTTGAATGCCGCAGCGAACAACGCGCGGGTGTAATCGGTCTTAGGATTGCGGAACAATTCGGCGGCGTCGCCGCTCTCGACGACGAGACCGGAGCGCATGACCATGAGCCGGCTCGCCAGCGCCGCGACCACGCGCAGATCGTGCGAAATGAACAGATAGGTGAGATTGTGCCGCTTCTGCAGGTCGCGCAGCAGATCGACCATCTGCGCCTGGATCACCATGTCGAGCGCGCTGGTCGGCTCATCGAGCACGATGAAGCTCGGCTCGAGCACGAGCGCCCGTGCGATGGCGATGCGCTGGCGCTGGCCGCCGGAAAATTCATGCGGGAAGCGGAAGCGGGTGTCGGGATTGAGGCCGACATCCTCCAGTGCCTTGACGATGCGTTCGTCGCATTCGCGTGCTGTGAGGCGCGGATGGTGGACCCACAGGCCCTCCTTGATGATGTCGGCAACCGACATGCGCGGCGACAGCGAGCCGTAGGGGTCCTGGAATACGATCTGCATGTTGCGCCGGAACGGCCGCATTTCCTTGAACGTCAGGCCCTGCAGATTGTTGCCCATGAAGGCGATCCCACCTTCGGATGAGATCAGCCGCAGGATGGCGCGCCCGAGCGTCGATTTGCCGGAGCCGGATTCGCCGACCACGCCGAGCGTCTCACCCTGGCGCAGCGAGATGGTCAGCCCGTCGCAGGCTTTGACATGGCCGACGGTCTTGCGCATCAGGCCGCGCAGGATCGGAAACCAGACCTTGAGCTGCTCGGTATCGATCACCACCGGCGCGTTGGGTTGCAGCGGCGCCGGATCGGGCTTCGGCTCGGCGGCAAGGAGCGCTTTGGTGTAGGGGTGCTGCGGCGCGGAGAACACCTCGTCGACGGTGCCGGCCTCGACGATCTTGCCGTCCTTCATCACGCAGACGTGCTGCGCGATCTTGCGGACGATGCCGAGATCGTGGGTGATGAACAAAAGCGACATTTTCAGCCGCTTCTGGATGTCCTTAAGGAGTGCGATGATCTGCGCCTGCACGGTGACGTCGAGCGCGGTCGTCGGCTCGTCGGCGATGAGGAGATCGGGTTCGTTGGCCAGCGCCATGGCGATCATCACGCGCTGACGCTGGCCGCCGGAGAGTTGGTGCGGATAGCTTTTGAGCCGCGTCTCCGGCTCGGGAATGCCCACTTGTGTCAGCACTTCGATGGTGCGCTTGCGCGCCGCGGCGCCGGTGAGGCCGCGATGCAGCAGGAGGATTTCGCCGATTTGCTTTTCGATCGTGTGCAGCGGATTGAGCGACGTCATCGGCTCCTGGAACACGATGGTGATGTCGTCGCCGCGCACCTGGCGCATCTGCTTTTCGGAATATTTAAGAATGTCCTTGCCGTGAAACACCACGCTGCCCGACGGATGGTGCGCCGCCGGATAGGGCAGGAGCTTGAGGATCGACAGCGCGGTTGCCGATTTTCCGGACCCGGATTCGCCGACCAGCGCCAGGCATTCGCCCTTGACGATGTTGAACGAGACGCGGTCAACCGCCAGCGTCTCGCGCCCGCCGGAACGGAACGCGACCGAGAGGTCTTTGACCGAGAGGCAGAGATCTTCGCTCATATAAACGTCTTCCGCGGATCGAAAGCGTCGCGCACCGCTTCGCCGATGAAGATCAAAAGCGACAGCATCAGCGCGACGGTGAAGAAGCCGGCAAGGCCGAGCCAAGGCGCCTGCACGTTGGCCTTGGCTTGCGACAATAGTTCGCCGAGCGACGGTGAGCCGGGCGGCAGGCCAAACCCAAGGAAGTCGAGCGCGGTCAGCGTCATCACCGAGGACGACATGATGAAAGGCAGGAATGTCATCGTCGCCACCATGGCGTTCGGCAAGAGGTGGCGGAACATGATCACTTTGTTGGAGACGCCGAGCGCGCGCGCCGCTTGGATATATTCGAAATTGCGCCCGCGCAGGAATTCGGCGCGCACGAGACTGACGAGCCGTACCCAGGAGAACAACAAAAGGATGCCGAGCAACACAAAAAAGCCCGGCACCAGCACCGAAGAAATAATCAGCAGCAGATAAAGCTCGGGCACCGAGGTCCAGATTTCGATGAAGCGCTGGAACAACAAGTCGGTCCAGCCGCCGAAATAGCCCTGCACCGCGCCGGCCGCGATGCCGATGATCGACGACACGATGGTCAGCACCAGGCCGAACAGAACCGAAATACGAAAGCCGTAGATCAGCCGCGCCAGCACGTCGCGGCCCTGGTCGTCGGTGCCGAACCAGTTCATTTCCAGATTGCCGCATTGCGCATAGCCGTTCTTGGCGGCGAAATCGCAATCGACCCGGGTCAGCATCCAGGTCGGCTTCGACGGGAATGCCGACGGCGGCCGGTCATTGATGGTCTTGTAGGAGAAACGCACCAGCGGCCAGATCTCGATGGCGTTGTGTTCGGTGAGATATTTTTGCGTGTAGGGATCGCGATAATCGGCTGCGGTGCCGAGATCGTCGCCGAAGTCGGTGTCGGGATAGGTGAAGAAGATCGGGAAATAGCTCTTGCCTTCGACATGGATGAAGATCGGCTTGTCGTTGGCGATGAATTCCGCGAACAAGGTGACGAAGAACAGGACGAGAAAAATCCACAGCGACCAGTAGCCGCGCTTATTGGCTTTGAAATTCCCCCAGCGCCGTGTGTTGAGCGGGGACAGCGCAAGATTGTTCGGTAGCCACGGTAGGCCGAGCGGACCTGCCGGCTCGATATCCGGCGTAAATTCAGGAGTGCCGGCCTTGGTGGTTTCGTGCGGAAGCTTAGGTCCGCTCGGAAGTGTTTTGGCGTCCACCTCACACCTCCCGCGTCTCGAAATCGATGCGCGGATCGATCCAGGTATAGGTGAGGTCGGAAATCAGATTCACGACCAGTCCGACAAGTGCGAAGATGTAGAGATTGGCGAACACGACCGGATAGTCGCGGTTGAGTACGCTCTCGAAACTCAAAAGCCCGAGCCCGTCGAGCGAGAAGATCGTCTCGATCAGGAGTGCGCCGGCGAAGAAAGCCGACACGAAGGCCGCCGGAAATCCGGCGATGACGATGAGCATGGCGTTGCGGAAAATATGCCCGTACAGCACCTGCCGTTCCGAGCACCCTTTGGCGCGTGCGGTCAGCACATATTGCTTGCGTAATTCTTCAAGAAACGAGTTCTTGGTGAGTAGCGTCATGGTGGCGAAGGACGCCAGCCCCATCGACAGGATCGGCAGGGTCAGGTGCCAGAAATAATCGCCGATCTTGTGATACCAGGTGAATTGCGACCAGCCGTCCGATACCAGTCCGCGCAGCGGAAAGATCTGAAAGAACGAGCCGCCGGCGAACAAGACGATGAGCAGAATGGCGAACAGAAATCCCGGAATGGCGTAGCCGATGATGATGATGCCGGACGTCCACACGTCGAACGGCGAGCCGTCCCTTACCGCCTTGCGGATGCCGAGCGGGATCGAGATCAAATAGCTCAACAACGTCATCCAGACGCCGAGCGAGATCGAGACCGGCAGTTTCTCCTTGATAAGCTGGACGACGCTGACGTCGCGAAAATAGCTGTTGCCGAAATCGAAGCGCGTATAGTTCCAGAGCATCTGGAAAAAGCGCACATAGGCGGGCTTGTCGAAGCCGAACTGCTTTTCCAGGCTCTTGATGAATTCGGGATCGAGACCCTGCGCGCCGCGATATTTGGAATTGAGGTCCATCTGGGCGGCGCTGTTGGCGCCTTGGGCGCCGAAGTCTCCACCGGAACCGGAGATGCGCGAGGTTGCGCCGGTGTCGCGGCCGGAGAGCTGAGAGATCACGCGTTCCACCGGGCCGCCGGGCGCGAATTGGATGACGGTGAAGGACACCAGCATGATCCCAAAGATAGTGGGGATCATGAACAGAAGTCGGCGAAGGATGTAGGCGGTCATTCTCGATAGGGCCCGTTGTTTTCGGCTTATCGGGCGGCAGCGACGGTGCCGACCCAGTTTAACAGTCTTAGTGACGCTTTTGCGTCGTTACCGAGCTCCCTGATGGTCCTTGCCTAGGCCTTGCCCGTGACATTGACACAGGTCAAGTGGGCGTTGGTCAAGCGCTGGCGGGTCAATCGCAAGGCGGCTCAGCCGGCGCGGCCGATTTTTGCAGCCTTTTGCGGGTCATACCACCAGGTGTCTGGAATGCCGCGGAAATAGCGGGGTTGCGCCGGCGGTCGCCCGAACGCGTCCCAATACGCGATCCAGTGCGACGCCTTATACCACTGCGGAATCCAATACCGGCCGGAGCGGATCACGCGATCGAGCGCGCGGCAGGCCGTGGTGAGCTCAGGCCGCGAAGCGGCGCCGACAATGGCGTCGATCAGCGCGTCCACCGCCGGGTCGGAAATGCCGGCGAGATTGTTGGAACCCTTCAGTGTTGCTGCCTGTGAGGAGAAATAGGAGCGCAGCGAATCCCCGGGTGTCGAGGAAAAGCCGAATCGGTCGATGGTGATGTCGAAGTCGAAGCCGTCGCGCCGGCCCTGATATTGCACCGGGTCGACGATACGCAACGTGGCGTCGATGCCGAGAAGTCCGAGATTTCTGATCAGCGGCGCATGATGTGGCTCGAAATTCGGCTCGTCGATCAAAAACTCGATGGTGAGCGGCTGGCCGTTCGGCATGACGCGCTTGCCGTTCTGCAGCGCGCAGCCGGCATCTTGCAGAAGCCGCGCCGCCTTGCGCAACAGCGTGCGGTCCTGCCCCGACCCGTCCGAGACCGGCGGCATGGAGGGCTCGCCGAACACTTCTTCGGACAAATGCGCGCGGAATGGCTCGAGCAGAGCGATTTCTTCGGCACTGGGCTTGCCCTGCGCCATCATCTCGGAATTCTGAAACACCGAGACGGTGCGCTCATAGGCGCCGTACATGACGTTCCTGTTGGTCCATTCGAAATCGAAAGCATTGTTGAGCGCCTCGCGCACGCGCGAATCGGAAAATTGCGGCCGCCGCATATTGATGAACCAGCCTTGCGCGCCGGACGGCGTATCGTCGGGCAACACGTCTTTCTTGACGCGGCCGTCTTTGATCGCCGGGAAATCGTAGCGCGTCGCCCAGATGCGCGAGGTGAACTCTTCGTGGAACAGATAGGTCCCGGCGGTGAAGCCTTCGAATGCGACATCGCGGTCGCGATAATATTCAAAGCGCACAACGTCGAAATTGTTCTGGCCGCGCGCCACCGGCAAATCCGCGCCCCACCAATCCTTGACGCGATTATATTCGATATAACGTCCCGGCTCGAAGCGGCCGACTTGATAAGCGCCTGAGCCCAGCGGAATGTCGAGCGTGGATTCGTCGAACGGCTTGGTCGCGTAATAGGCGCGCGAGAAAATCGGCAGTCCGGCGACGAACAGCGGCACGTCGCGGGCGCGCTTGGGCGCAAAATTCGCAGTAACGGTTCGATCATCGTCGGCCTTGGCGCCAGTGAAATCGCGCAGCGATTGGCTGATGATCGGGTGGCCTTTGGCTTTGAGAATATTCAGTGAGAAGGCGACGTCTTGCGCGGTGAGTGGGGTGCCGTCGTGGAATTTTGCCTCCGGCCGGATCAAGAATTGATAGATGAGGCCGTCGGCTGAGCGCCGCACCTTCGCCGCCGTGAGCCCATACATGGCGTCCGGCTCGTCGCCGGAATGCACCATCAGCGTCGCAAAGGTCAGATCCATGCCCTGCGCCGCATCGCCCCTGAGGATGAAGCTGTTGAGCGAATTGAAGGTGAGGAAATTCTGATTGTAGGCGCGGTCGGGACCGACCTGCGAAAACGTGCCGCCCTTGAGCGCGTTGGGATCGACATAGCGGAAGTGCGCGAAGTCGGCGGGGTAGGCGAGGTCGCCGAAGGCCGACATGCCGTGCGATTCGGCAAGCTGATCGGCGTGCGCTGAATTAAACCCGCGTATGAAGGCAGAACTCGCAACGCCGGCGGTGAGCGAGAGCGCGCGCCGGCGCGTCATCTTGAGTGTCGGCATCATCCTCGAATCCGAAAGGGCGTGGGCAGCCTTCGCCGCGGCAGCCCACGCCGTTCAAGGACGGCTAACCCGTCTTTGCGGCTTTTTCGGCATCCCACCACCACACGGTCGGAAATGCCGAAACGCCGAATCTGGGCAAAGGATCGGGGTGGCTGAAGCGATCCCAGCGCGCCACGCGCGAGTAGCTGTAGCTCCATTGCGGCACGACGTAGAAATTCCATAACAGGATGCGATCGAGCGCTTTAACGGCGGCCTCGAGATCGGGGCGGTTCTTGGCGTAGATCACCTGGTCGATCATGGCGTCGACCGCCGGATTCTTGATCCCGCCGATATTCTCCGAGCCGGACTGATCGGCGGCCTGCGAGCCCCAATTGCCGCGCTGTTCGTTGCCCGGCGACAGCAACTCGACCCATCCATATGTGGTGATGTCGAAGTCCCAGTTGCGCAGCCGGTTCTCGTACTGCGCCTCGTCGATAGTGCGCACGGTGGTGGTAATGCCAAGCCGGTCCAGCGACGGCTTGTAGAACAGATAGACGCGCTCGAAGTTAGGATCGGCGGCGAGGAGTTCGACGCTGTAAGGTTCGCCGGTCTTGGCGTTGACCATTTGCTGGTCGCGAATCTCGTAACCGGCCGTCTTGAACAGCCGCACCGCTTCACGCAGGTTGTCGCGGATTTGCTCCGGCGTGCCGTTGACCGGGTTCTGATAGGGCTTCTTGAACAGATCGGGCGGAACCTTGTCGCGCACCGTTTCCAGAAGCTCGAGCTCGCGGCCGGTCGGCAATCCGGTGGCGGCGAGATCGGTGCCTTGAAAATAGCTGGCGATGCGGATGTAGCTGCCAAAAAACAGCTGCTTGTTCATTTCCTCGAAATTGAACACGTAATTGAATGCGAGCCGCACCCGCGGATCCTGGAATTTTTCGCGGCGAAGATTGAAGACGAAAGCCTGCATGATGCCGCGGCTGCGGATCGGAAATTCTTCTTTCACCACCCGCTTGTCGGCGATCGCCGGGAAATCGTAAGCCGTGGCCCAGTTCTTGGCGCTGTTCTCCAAGCGCCAGTCGAACGTGTCGGCCTTGAAGGCTTCGAGCGCGACGACGGTGTCGCGGAAATAAGTGTATTGCAGTTCATCGAAATTATTGACGCCGACATTGACGTTGAGGTCTTTGCCCCAATAGTTTTTCACCCGCTCATAGTTGATATTGCGGCCCGGAGTGAAATCCTTGATGCGGTAGGCGCCGCTGCCCATCGGCGGCTCCAGTGTGGTCAAGGTGACGTCGCGCTGCTTGCCGTCTTTGTCGGCGCCTTGCCACCACGCCTTCGGCAGGACGACGAGTTGGCCGATGATCTGCGGCAGTTCGCGATTGCCCGGCGCGTCGAACGTAAAGGTCACTTCGCGATCGCCGGTCTTTTCCGCTTTGGTGACGTGGCGGTAATACGCCATTTTGCTCGGACTGTTTTTCTTCCAGACATCGAACGAGAAAATCACGTCGTCCGGTGTCACCGGCGTCCCGTCTTGCCACTTGGCTTCGGCACGCAAGCGATAGGTCGCCGAGGAGAAATCGGCCGGGAAGCTCAGGGCCTCGGCGAGCAGGCCATACTCGCTCGACGCTTCATCAAGCGACGCGACGGTGAGCAACTCGTAGACGATGCCGACGCCGGCGGCCAGCGAGCCTTTGACGTCGGCGATCACCGGGTTGAAATTGTCGAAGGTGCCGACGGCGCTCTGCCGGACCACGCCGCCTTTCGGCGCTTTGGCATTGACGTAGTCGAATTGCTTGAAGCCAGCCGGATATTTCAGGTCGCCGAATTCCGACGTGCCGTGCCGCCAGACCTTGTCTTGTGCCGGAGCCTGCGCCAGCGCCGGGCTGATCCAGGCCGGGAGCGGAAGGCCGCGCGCTCCGAACGCGAGCAATGCGGATTTCAATAGGGATCGGCGATTCACCAGGCCCTCCAATGCGTTTGGCGGATAGACGGTAATGCGCGAGGCAAGACTAACGACGATTTTTATGCGCTGGATGACGCCATTATCCGCATTTCAGCTGGCCACGCCAGCGTGCCGGTGTGCGGCGCAACGAAACGGGCGCTCTGCAACCGGCCGGGGAGGTCTTAGGAAACCTCTCGCGGGCGAGGGCGGACCCATTTTCCGCGTATGACGCCCACTTATTTAACGCCCGGTTATTTCGCGCCTTGGTCCTTCGGCAACGGCACCGGATTGGCCGACAGCGAGTTGAGATAGGCGATAACGTCGGCGCGCTGCTTCTCGTTGGAAATGCCGGCGAAGGTCATGGCGGTGCCGGGAGCATAGGCGCTCGGCTTGGTCAGCCACTTATTGAGCGCGTTGAAATCCCACTTCCCGCCTTTGGACTTCAAGGCCGCCGAATAGCTGAAACCCGAGACGGAAGCGACCTGCCGGTCCACCACGCCATAAAGGTCGGGACCGATCTTGGGCCCGGCGCCTTCCTGGAAGTTGTGGCAGGCCTGGCACTGCTTGGCGACGTTGGCGCCGCGGTCCGTCGACGCCGTGGCCAAAAGCGTCGCGATCGGTGTTTCGGCCGGAGCCGCGGCTGCTGCGCCTGGCGACGCCTCTGCCTTCACTTCCACGATGTAGCCGGGCTTCGCCGGTGTTTCCGGTGCGAAGATCGCGCCCGACGCAATGTGCGTGGCGACGAGGACAAGACAAGTCCCGAGCAGGGCGCCGAGAATCTTGTTGATTTCGAAGGAATTCATCGCTGAATGGCTCCCAGCGTAAGGCAGGCGGCGCACAATTAGCCGGTTTGCTGCGGTTCTTGCAACCCGAATAAGCACGATTCCGGTGCGTTGGAAGCGATGGCTGAGGTTCTTGTTCTCATTCCCGCCCGCATGGCCGCGGCCAGGCTCCCGGGCAAGCCGCTCGCCGACATCGCCGGAGAGCCGATGATCGTGCACGTCCTGCGCCGGGCGCAGGAGGCCGGTCTTGGGCCCGTGGTCGTCGCCACCAACTCGGCAGAGATCGCCGCTGTTGTGGATAAGGCCAAGGGCCGCGCGGTGATGACGCGCGCCGACCATGCCTCCGGCTCCGACCGAATTTTCGAAGCGCTCGGCAAGGCCGATCCGCAGGCGAGCGCCAAGTTCATTGTCAATCTGCAGGGCGATCTGCCGACGCTCGATCCGGCTGCAATCGCGGCCGCGCTCAAGCCGCTCGCCGACGATGCGGTCGATATCGCAACGCTCGCAGCCGAAATCAAAGTGGCGGAGGAGCGCACCAATCCCAACGTCGTCAAAGTCGTGGGCACACCGGTGGGACCGGAGCGGTTGCGCGCGCTCTATTTCACCCGCGCCACCGCGCCGGCGGGCGAGGGGCCGCTCTATCACCACATCGGGCTTTACGCTTATCGCCGCGCCGCGCTGGAGCGCTTCGTGCGGCTCAAGCCTTCGCCGCTCGAACGCCGCGAGAAACTCGAACAGCTGCGGGCGCTGGAAGCCGGCATGCGCATCGATGTCACCATCGTTAATGCCGTTCCGCTCGGCGTCGATACGCCCGAGGATCTGGCCCGGGCGCGTAAACTATTGGCCGGCTAAAGTGCTGACGGACGGCCCGAATTGAGGATAGACTGACAAAGCGGAAGAAGATGAGCAAACGCAAGAAGATCGCATTTCAAGGCGAACCGGGGGCGAATTCCCATATCGCCTGCAACCTCGCCTATCCGGGCTATGAGCCGCTGCCGTGCCCGACCTTCGAGGATGCTTTTGCCGCGGTCCGCACCGGGCGGGCGGCGCTCGCAATGATTCCGATCGACAATTCGGTTGCCGGCCGAGTTGCCGACATTCATCATCTGATGCCGGCATCGAAGCTGCATATCATCGGCGAATGGTTCCTGCCGGTGCAGCATCAGCTCATGGCGGCGAAACAGGCGACGCTGAAGACGATCAAGACCGTCGAAAGCCATGTCCATGCGCTCGGCCAGTGCCGCAATGTCATCCGCGCGCTCCACCTCAAGGCCGTGGTCGCGGCGGATACCGCGGGCGCGGCGCGGGAAGTCGCTGAAGCCGGTGACATCACGCGCGCGGCGCTCGCCACGAAGCTTGCCGCGAAAATCTATGGGCTGCGCATCCTGAAAAAAGATGTCGCCGATGCCAAGCATAATGCGACGCGCTTTGTGGTTCTGTCGCGCGAGCCGAGATGGGCGAACCGCAAGGAAAAGCGGGTGATGACGACGTTTGTCTTTCAGGTGCGCAATATTCCGGCGGCCCTTTACAAAGCCCTGGGCGGCTTTGCCACCAACGGCATCAATATGACCAAGCTCGAGAGCTATATGGTCGATGGCAGTTTCACCGCGACGCAATTCTACGCCGATGTCGAGGGGCATCCGAAGAACCGCGCGCTCGAGCTTGCACTCGAAGAGCTTGAATTCGTGTCGCAACCGAAGACTTTGCGCATTCTCGGTGTTTATCCAACGCACCGGACGCGGGAAAAGTTCGTGAATTAACGAGGGCTACGGCGATGGCCAATGAGGAAGCAGCAAAGGTCCGGCGTACGCTGCAATTGCGCTTCACGCTGCGGACCGCGGATTCAACTCAGCTCGCCGCCATGATCAAGGCCGCGGCGCCGTTCTACCAGATGTTCGGCAAGGCCGAGGTGCGCCTCCTGCAGAACGTCGACGATCCGTCGAAGTTCGTGCAGATTATCGACTACGAGGCGGTCGAGGACTGGGAATTGAGCCGCCAGCGCATCGCCGGCGATCCACGCATGCAGGTCTATCTGCAGACCTGGCGCACCATGTTTCCCGGCGTGCTCGAGATCGACGTATTTCAGGAAGTGTAATTCCTGTCCGCCCCTGCGACGGCGGGGAGAACAATCTTAAATCGTCTGATTGTATTCGCCGACCTGCTTGTGGGTGCGGAGCACGGCATCGACCGATTTGAACATGTCGCGCATGCGCGCTTCCGAGATCGGGCTTTCGACGACGACAACGAGTTCCGGCTTGTTGGATGAGGCGCGCACCAGGCCCCAGGTGCCGTCCTCGACCGTCACGCGCACGCCGTTGACGGTGACCAAGTCGCGGATCGGCTGGCCTGCGACCTTGCCGCCTTTCTTCTGCTCGGCCTCGAAATGCTTCACTACCGCATCGACCACGCCGTATTTCTCTTCGTCGGTGCAATGCGGCGCCATGGTCGGTGACGACCAGGTTTTCGGCAGGGCGTTTTTCAGGTCCGCCATGCTCTTTCCCGGATTACGGTCGAGCATGTCGCAGACGGCCATGGCGAAGATCAGGCCGTCGTCATAGCCGCGGCCGAACGGCTTGTTGAAGAAGAAGTGGCCCGATTTCTCGAAGCCGGCGATGGCGCCGATCTCATTGACCCGGCGCTTCATATAGGAGTGCCCCGTCTTCCAGTAATCGGTCTTGGCGCCGTTCTTGATCAGCACCGGATCGGTCGCAAACAGGCCGGTCGATTTGACATCGGCGACGAATTGCGCGCCGGGGTGATTGCTCGAAATATCCCGCGCCAGCATGACGCCGACCTTGTCGGCAAAAATCTCGTCACCGGTATTGTCGACCACACCGCAGCGGTCGCCGTCGCCGTCGAAACCGAGGCCGACATCGGCGTTGCTGGCCAGCACCGCGTCGCGCATGGCATGCAGCATCTTCATGTCTTCGGTGTTCGGATTGTATTTCGGGAAGGTGTGGTCGAGCTCGCAATCGAGCGGCACGACTTCGCAGCCGATCTTTTCCAGAACTTGCGGCGCAAAGGCGCCGGCGGTGCCATTGCCGCAGGCGCAGACGACCTTCAGATGCCGTGTGAGCTTCGGCCGCTTGGTCAGGTCGGCGATATAGCGCGCCGGAAAATTCTCGACGAATTCGTAGGCGCCGCCGGCCGGTTGCTTGAACTTGCCGCCGAGCACGATGTTTTTGAGCCGGGTCATCTCGTCGGGGCCGAAGGTCAGCGGCCGGTTGGTGCCCATCTTCACCCCGGTCCAGCCGTTATCGTTGTGCGATGCTGTCACCATGGCGACGCAGGGCACGTCGAGATCGAATTGCGCAAAATAGGCCATCGGCGTCACCGCAAGCCCGATATCATAAACCTTGCAGCCTGCCGCGATCAGGCCGTTGGTGAGCGCCATTTTGATCGACGCCGAATAGGAGCGGAAATCGTGGCCGGTGACGATATGCGGCTTGACGCCAAGCTCGTGGATGAGCGTGCCGAGGCCGAGACCCAGCGCCTCGATGCCCATCAGGTTGATTTCCGATCCGAATAGCCAGCGCGCGTCATATTCGCGAAAGCCGGTGGCTTTCACCATCGGCTCGGATTCATAGGCATAGGTATTGGGCTTTAGAGAAGGTTTCGGCTTGGGAAACATTGAGAAATTGGTCCGGATCAAAGGAAGGTGACGCAGCAATAGCCTAAACGGCGGTGTGCGGAAATGGTTGCTTGAGGTAGGCGAATGGCGAAATTGCGTACGGCGCGTACCTTGCCTGTTGCACCGATCGCCGATGCCTATTGCTGCAAGACCAGCCGGCCGTTGGAATATTCGTAGCGCTGTAGCCGCGACAGGAATGTCATGCCGAGCAGGTTCTCGCTCAGCGCATTTTCCGGCATGACCATCGCCGCGACGTCGCGAATGGCGACGCTGCCGATCTCCACTTTATTGAGCGTTACCGGCGCCGCACGCGCCGTGCCGTTCGCGGTGCTCACCGTGATGGTGTACTCGCTCGCGGCGGGATGAATGCCGAGCATCTCGGCGTCGCGCGCGGTCAGCGCCACCATGGTCGCACCGGTATCGACGACGAAATCCATCGGCCGCGCATCGACACGGCCTTCGACGCGGAAATGACCGTGACTGTCAGGCGCCACGACGATGGCGCGCGTATTGCCGGGATTGGGCTCAACCGGCCTATCGCTATGCGCGGCAGTTGTTGTCGGCGCGACCGACGCCACGGTCGCGTGCTGCATCAGGTAGCGCGGCACGAGGACGGCGGCGGCGAGCGCGACGGCGGCAAGGCCGATGATGGAGCGCATGAGATCGGATCCGGTCTGGTGGCCGGATCTCATCACGCCGTGGCGAAGATGGAGCTAACTCCAGGTAGCGCGACGGGGGATTTGGAGGACGATGGTAAGGAGGTTGCTAAGAACTTCGCTAAATTTTGCGCGGTTTGGCCCGCCGCGTCGCCGGCGCGGTGAGTGGATCGTCGGGCCAGGGATGCCTTGGATAGCGCCCGCGCATCTCCGTGCGCACGGCCGCATAGCTGCCGCGCCAGAATCCCGGCAGATCGCGCGTGGTCTGCACCGGACGATGCGCCGGCGACAACAATTCGATCAAGAGCGGAATTTTACTGCCGGCGATGGTTGGGTGACGGTCGAGGCCGAACAGTTCCTGCACGCGGATCGCGATCTTCGGGCCGCCTTCGGCTTCGTAATCGATCGGGACCTGGGTACCGGTCGGCGCCTCAAAATTCGTGGGTGCCTCAGCGTCGAGCCGGCGCTTCAGCGGCCACGGCAAGAGCCCGCTCAAGGCAGCCGCGAATTCATCCGGCGCAATGTCGCCGAGCGATGTCTTGCCGGCAAACAACGGCGCGAGCCATTCGCCGGTGCTTTGCGCGAGCGCCGTGTCAGACAAATCCGGCCACTCCTCACCTTCGCTGCTTCGCAAGAACACAACGCGGTCGCGCCACTGCTGAATGGCTTTGGTCCACGGCAAGCGGGCGATCCCCGCCGCGGCGGTTTTTTCCGCGAGCAGTTTTGCGGTGTCCTCGCTCGGCTCGATCTGGATCGGCTGTTCGGCAAGGCTGATGGCGCCGAGCCTGCGGCTCCGGCGGCCGCGCAGGCCGCCGCTTGCCGCGTCAAAGGTGATGTCGTCGCGGGACTCGATTCGATCGCCGAAGCGAGCCTCGATTTCGGTGAGCGCAATCGGTGCCGCGGAAAGAATCCGGCCTTGCGCCGCGGCGCCGGTGAATTCGGCGATAGCGAGAAAAGGCTCGCGCGCCAGCGGCGAGGCGGGATCGACAGCGGCGCCGCGTCCGTTCACGAGAAGGAACGCGCCAGCGCCGCCGCCGCGATTTTTGGCGACGCGCTCCGGAAAGGCGAGGGCGATCAGAGCGCCGACGCTCGTTTCCTCTTTCGCCTCCAGGGACGAGTGAGGGCCGCTGTTTGCCATCTCGGCCCAGCGTTCTGCCATGCTGCGGGCGTCGCGACCGCGGTTCGAACGATCGTGGTGCAATGCGTTGAGCCGTTCGCGCAGATCGATATCGTCGCCGCCAAGCCCGCGCTCGCCGATCAGGGCGGCGAGCGCGGCCGCTTGCCAGGCACCGCCTTTGGCCGCCGCGTCGATCACCATGCGCGCGAGGCGAGGCGGCAACGGCAGTTGCCGCAATCTGCGGCCCTCTTCGGTGATGCGGCCGTCGGTATCGATGGCGCCAAGCTCACTGAGCAAAGTCTTCGCTTCGGTGAAGGCCGGACGCGGCGGCGGGTCGAGGAAAGCAAGTTTTTCCGGCGCCGCGCCCCAGGCCGCGAGATCGAGCGCGAAGGACGACAGATCGGCGGCGAGGATTTCCGGCCGCGCGAAAGCTTCCAGCGCCGCGGTCTGCGGCTCGTCCCACAGCCGGTAGCAGATGCCGGGCTCGGTGCGGCCGGCGCGGCCGCGGCGCTGATCGGCGGCGGCGCGTGACACGCGTACGGTTTCGAGCCGCGTCACGCCGACGTCAGGCTCGTAGCGCGGCACGCGCGCGAGGCCTGAATCGACGACGATGCGCACGCCTTCGATGGTGATCGAGGTCTCGGCAATGGAAGTGGCCAACACGATCTTGCGGCGGCCGGGTGGGGCCGGGAGGATAGCGCGGTCCTGCTCGTCGCCGGCGAGCGCGCCATAAAGCGCGACCACGTCGGTTGCCGCATCGGTGCGGGTTTCAAGCTGCGTCCGGGTGCGGCGGATTTCGGCGGCCCCGGGCAGGAAGGCGAGCAGCGAGCCCGGCTCGGCGCGCATCGCTCGCGCAATCGTGTCGGCCATTTGCGGCTCGATCGGCCCCATGTCACGGCCGGCATAGCGCGTCTCGACGGCGAAGGCGCGGCCTTGGCTTTCGATTACCGGCGCGTTGCCAAGCAAGCTTGCCACGCGCGCGCCATCGATCGTCGCCGACATCACCAGTAGCCGAAGATCCTCGCGCAGGCCCTGCTGCACGTCGCGCGCCAAAGCGAGCCCGAGATCGGCATCGAGCGAGCGCTCGTGAAATTCGTCGAATAGCACCGCGGCGATGCCGTCGAGCATCGGATCGTCGAGGATGAGCCGGGTGAAAATCCCTTCGGTGATGATTTCGATGCGGGTCTTGCGCGACACTTTCGAGCCGAATCGAACCCGCAGGCCCACAGTCTCGCCGATGCGTTCGCCGAGCGTCTTCGCCATGCGCTCGGCGGCAGCACGCGCGGCGAGCCTTCGCGGCTCCAGCACCAGGATACGGCGGTCCTTGACCCAGTCCTCCTTGGCGAGAACCAGCGGCACTTTGGTCGTCTTGCCGGCGCCGGGCGGCGCCACCAGCACGGCGCAATTGTTCGCGCGCAACGCGCCGGTCAATTCCGGTACGACGGCGTCGATAGGCAGGGAAAAATCCACAGTCTCGTCCAAAGCGCTGCTAATCCGCGTGAAGCCCCTATATATTGGCCATCATGACCACAGCACAAAAATCGTCACAAAAACCGCAAAAGCCGAAAGCCGCGACAGCTAAAGCCGCAGTCGCTGCGAAATCCGCGCCCGCTGTGGCCGGCAAGCCGCTGAAAAAGGGCGACCATCTCTTTTTGGTCGACGGCTCGGGCTATATTTTCCGCGCCTATCACGCGCTGCCGCCGATCAATCGCAAGTCCGATGGCCTGCAGCTCAATGCCGTGTTCGGCTTCTGCAATATGCTGTGGAAGCTGTTGCGTGACATGAAGCCGGAGGACAGGCCGACCCATCTCGGCGTCGTGTTCGACCTCTCCGAGCAGACGTTCCGCACTGAAATGTATCCCGACTACAAGGCGCACCGCCCCGATCCGCCGGACGATCTGCGCCCGCAATTTCCTCTGATCCGCGACGCAGTCATGGCCTTCGATCTGCCGTGCCTGGAACAGGGCGGTTTCGAGGCCGACGACCTGATCGCGACTTATGTGCGCGAGGCGAGCGAAGCCGGCGCCACATCGACCATTGTTTCCTCCGACAAGGACTTGATGCAGCTCGTCACCGACCGCGTCATCATGTTCGACACCATGAAGGACAAGAAGATCGGCCGTGCCGAGGTGATCGAGAAATTCGGTGTGCCCCCGGAAAAGGTCATCGAGGTGCAGGCGCTGATCGGCGATTCCACCGACAACGTGCCGGGCGTGCCGGGCATCGGCGTCAAGACCGCGGCGCAGCTGATCGGCGAATACGGCGATCTCGAAACGCTGCTCGCCCGCGCCGGCGAGATCAAGCAGGACAAGCGCCGGCAGACCTTGATCGACAATGCGGACAAGGCGCGGCTGTCGAAACAGCTCGTCACGCTTGACGACAAGGTCACGCTCGACGTGCCGATCGGCGATCTTGCCGTGCACGAGCCGGATTACAAAAGGCTGGTCGCCTTTCTCAAAGCGATGGAATTCAATTCGCTGACGCGCCGCGTTGCCGAATTCGCCAGTATCGATGTAGCGGAGATCGAGCCTGATGGGCAGTTCTTAGGCAAGGGCGCGACTTCTTCGCACGCGGCCGTTCCGGCACCGAGCGGCGACGGCCGCGGCGCTCCGCCAGTTGACGGAGGGAGTGCTTCGCCGCAGCTGCCGCTCGGACGGCCGCCGCAGCCGGCGGACGCGCGCCGGGCGAAGGCCGAGGCGACGGGCCCGCTGACGCCGAAGGCGCTCGCCGCGGCGCGGCTCGAGGCCACGCAGAAACAGAAATTCGATCGCTCGAAATATGAGACCGTGCGCACGCTGGATCGCCTGAAGGCTTGGATCGCGCGCGCGCGCGACATTGGCTTCGTCACGCTCGATACGCAGACCAACAGTCTCGACCCGATGCAAGCGGAATTGTGCGGCTTTTCGCTGGCGCTGGCGCCGAACGAAGCCTGCTACGTGCCGCTGTCGCATCGCCAGGGTGGTAGTCTCGGCGGCGGCGATGACGGCGGCATTGGCTTAGGCGGCGGATTGTTTGCCGGCGAGCGCGTCGCCGATCAGATCAAGGAAGCCGATGCCTTGGCCGCACTCAAGCCGCTTCTGGAAGACGCGGGCGTGCTCAAGATCGGCTACGACCTGAAATTCGACTGGCAGATTTTCGCACTGCGCGGCATCGAAGCCGCGTCTTACGACGATATCATGTTGCTGTCCTACGTGGTCGATGCCGGCCGCGCGGGTCGCGGCCTCGACGATCTGTCGGAGCGCTATTTCAATCATCAGACCATCGATTTCAACGAGATCACCAAGGCCGGCAAGACCAGGGTTACCTTCGACTGTGTCGAGATCGCTAAGGCGACCGAACATGCCGCTGAAGATGCCGACGTGACCTTGCGGTTGTGGCAGGTGCTCAAGCCGCGGCTCGCCGCCGAACATGTGCTGCGCGTCTACGAGACGCTGGAGCGGCCGCTGGTTCGCGTATTGGCGCAAATGGAGCGTCGCGGCATTTCGATCGACCGCCAGATTTTGTCGCGGCTGTCCGGCGAATTTGCGCAGGAGGCGGCCGGCCTCGAAGCCGAGATCAACAAGCTTGCCGGCGAGCCGGTCAATGTCGGCTCGCCGAAACAGATCGGCGACATTCTGTTCGGCAAGATGCAATTGCCCGGCGGTACCAAGACCAAGACCGGCCAGTGGTCGACCGGTGCGCGCCAGCTCGAAGAACTCGCCGAGCTCGGCCACGAATTGCCGCAGAAGATTCTCGACTGGCGGCAAGTGTCGAAACTCAAATCTACCTATACCGACGCGCTGCCGGACTACGTCAATCCGACCACACATCGCGTGCACACGAGTTACGCGCTCGCCGCGACCACCACGGGCCGCCTGTCGTCGTCGGAGCCGAACCTGCAGAACATTCCGATCCGCACCGAGGACGGTCGCAAGATCCGCAAGGCCTTTATCGCCGCGGCCGGCCACAAGCTCGTCTCCGCCGACTATTCGCAAATTGAATTGCGGCTCCTTGCCGAGATCGCCGGCATTCCGCAATTGCGCAACGCCTTTCGCGACGGGCTCGACATTCATGCGCTGACCGCGTCCGAAATGTTCGGCGTGCCGGTGAAGAACATGCCGGCCGACGTGCGCCGCCGGGCCAAGGCGATCAATTTCGGCATCATCTATGGAATTTCCGCCTTCGGCCTCGCCAATCAGCTCGGCATCGAGCGCGAGGAGGCCGGCGCCTATATCCGGAAATATTTCGAGCGCTTCCCGGGCATCCGCGACTACATGGAAGAAACCAAGGCGTTTGCGAAGAAGCACGGCTATGTCGAAACTTTGTTCGGCCGCAAATGCCATTATCCGGATATCGGCGCTTCAAATGCCTCGGTCCGCGCCTTCAACGAGCGCGCCGCGATCAATGCGCGGCTGCAAGGCACCGCCGCCGACATCATCCGCCGCGCCATGGTCCGCATGGATACGGCTTTGGCGAAGAAGAAGCTGTCCGGCCGGATGCTGCTGCAAGTGCACGACGAACTGGTCTTCGAAGTGCCGGACAATGAAGTCGAAGAGACGCTGCCGGTTGTCACCGCGGTGATGATCGAAGCGCCGCTGCCGGCGCGCGCGCTGATGGTGCCGTTGCATGTTGAGGCGCACGCCGCGGACAATTGGGACGCCGCGCATTAGCGCGCGATCGAGGGCTGGGACAGAAAATGAAAACCACACTGACCATCATCGGCGCAGCGCTTCTGGCCATGGGCGTGCTTTGGGCCTGTCAGGGCGCCGGCATTGTCCGCTGGCCGGCCGAGAGTTTCATGATCGACGCGCGCTCGTGGGTCTATTACGGCGGGGTAGCGGCTTTGGTCGGGCTTATCATCTTGGTCGTGGCGCGGCGGTAAGCGCACCTGGTTGGCCGCGAACGGTGCGCGCTTTCTTAGGGATTCGCTGCGGGCCGTGTTGCCGGTGAGGAACTTATCGGCGTCGGCAGACTAAACTGCTCTTTCGCATAGGTATTTTGGGATTGTCGCCAACCGGCGCGCTTGATGCTAGGTTCGAGCGGGGCTGTCAGCATCTGCTTACCAGTTTCGGGTTCGCGTTACTTCTTAAAATCCGGCGTGTTCGGAACGTTCGCGCTAGCGAGGTGTCGCAGTGACCGCAGTCAATATCGATCGGCTTTTGATTCCGGCTGCCATCGTTCTCCTGCTGGCCGCGCCGATCCGCGCGCATGCAGCGTCAACGGACGCGGCGAATGCCGGTGCGGCTCCTGCCGCGTCGGATAACAGCACCGCGACTGATTCCGCGACAGCGCCGGCAAGCGCGACATCGCTCCCTGAACCATCGGCGAAGCCGGATGCGCCGGCCGCCGAAGGACCTGGGACCGCAGTTGCAGCGCCGATCCCGGCGGACGCTGCGGCAGCCGCCAATGCCAGCGCCGATCCCGATGCCGTGATCGCGCGGCAATTGCACGGCCTCGCCAACGGCAAATTCGACAACGTCCTCGGCAATGCGGATGTTCGCGCCACCGTCGATGCGTTCTATTCGGGCCGCAACTACGCGCCGATCTGGCTCACTGCCGGCAGCCCAAATGCGCGCGCGCAGGCCGCGATCGATTATCTGCGCCACGTCGATGCCGACGGGCTCAATCCCGCCGATTATCCGATTCCCGACTTTGCCGGCGCCACCGATCCCGCATCGCAGGCGCAAGCCGAGATCAGGCTGACGGCGTCCGTCATCACCTATGCGCATCATGCCAGCATCGGGCGCGTGCATTGGACGCGGGTGAGCGGCGACATTTCCTACGATCAAAAGGCGGCCGATCCGGCTGACGTGCTTGGCGCCATGGTCTCGGCGGCGGATGTCGCGACCGTGCTCGATGCCTACGAGCCGCACGATCCCGCTTATGTCGCGCTCAAGGGCAAACTCGCCGAAATCCGCGCCGGCAAGGACAGCGCCGGTCCGGCGATCCCGGACGGCGCATCGCCAAAGCTCGGCGCCAAGGACGCCCGCGTGCCGGCTTTGCGCGAACGGCTCGGGCTGACCGGCGATGGCGCGATCTACGACAAGGCGATCGCCGACGCGGTGAAGACGTTTCAGCAGGAGCATGGACAAAAACCGACCGGCACGCTGACCCAGGCGATGCTCGATACGCTCAACGGCCGCGACGCCGATCGGATCGCCGACATCATCACCGCCAATCTGGAACGCTGGCGCTGGATGCCGCACGATCTGGGCTCGACCTATGTGATCGTCAATCTTCCTGACTTCACGCTTCGCGTCATCGACAACGGCAAGCTCGACTGGACCACCAAAATCGTCGACGGCAAACCATCGACGCCGACGCCGATCATGAGCGCCGAGATGAAGACGATCACGGTCAATCCGACTTGGAACGTGCCGCCGTCGATCGTCGCCAATGAATATCTGCCGCTGTTGCGGCAGGACTCCACTATTCTGGCGCGCATGGGATTGAACGTCACCCGCAATCCCGACGGCACGATCCACGTCGCGCAGCCGCCGGGACCGAACAATGCGCTCGGTCAGATCCGCTTCAATTTCCCCAACAAGTTTCTGGTCTATCAGCACGACTCCAACCAGAAATATCTGTTCGCCACTACGATGCGCGCCGCGAGCCACGGCTGCATGCGCGTCGAGGATCCGGCGAAATATGCCGAAGTGCTGCTGGCGATCACGCGGCCCGGCGACGGCTACACCGCCGATCGCGTCCGCAGAATGTTCGGCGTCAACGAAAACGAAATCAAATTCAACAATCCGATGCCGGTGCACCTGACCTATCAGACGGCATTCGTCGACGATTCCGGCAAGCTGCAATTCCGCGACGATATTTATGGCCGCGACAAGGACCTCTTGGCGATCCTTAAAAATGACCAACAGCGCGCCGTAGCCGATATTGCGATCGAGCGCAAAGACAACACCGTCCGCCGCGAGCTTCTCGCCATGCCGGAATCGGCATTTGGCAGCGGCGTCTTCGGCCAGAATTTCTTTGCCCGGCTGTTCACCAATCCGTTCGCCGCGCTGCCTGCGATGCCGGCGGCGCCGCGCAGCCATGCCGGGCAACGCCGCGCCGACGCGCGTTGAAAACAGGATTGCAAAAAGCAGAGTTGGTCCGCGCCCGCTTACGCGCCGATCGGCGCGATCTCAGCGAGCAGCGGTGCGAGGAAGGCTTCGTATTTGCGCCAACGCTCGACCGAATTCTTGTGAATCGGTTTTCGCACTTGAACTGCGCTCGCGGTACGGACCGGCCGTTTGCTGCGGTGAAAATCCAGGCACCGCGCATCCCAGTCGAGTCCGCAATGCGAGATGATGCGCCGCGCGATATTTTCCGGGTCCGCGACCAGGTCCTCGTAACGCACGTCCATGATCCGTCCCGGCGGTAGCACGGCGTGCCAATGAGCCATCAATTCGCGATAATGCCGATAATAACGACCGAGTTCGGCGAGGTCGTAAGTGTGCTCATTACCGTGAGTGAAATGCGTCGAGAAGCACGAGAGGCAGGTGTCGGCGGGATTGCGAACGGCGTGAATGATCGCTGCATCGGGTAGCGCCAGATGAATGAGGCCGACAAAGAGAAAGTTCAACGTCATCTTATCGGTGATGCGCATCGCTGTATCCGAGCGCTCCATCATGCTGTCCAAATAAAGCGAGCCGAGCGCGTGAAAATCGGCCGGCGACATTTGCAGCATCATGTCCGGAAAAGCCGGCGCGCCGGACAGCAGCTTTTGGATCGATCCTGCGACCTGATCCAACAGCGGCAACTCGCCGGCGCCCAAGACCTGTGGATGGCTTGCCAGGATTTGTTCGATCAGCGTCGTGCCCGACCGGGTCATACCGACGATGAAAACCGGAACCGCGGACCGCTCGCCGCAGCCTTGA
The DNA here is from genome assembly GCA_963746715.1 of uncultured Alphaproteobacteria bacterium. Lineage (GTDB taxonomy): Bacteria > Pseudomonadota > Alphaproteobacteria > Rhizobiales > Xanthobacteraceae > BOG-931. The sequence goes on from CAVVCW010000032.1 coordinate 762,007, forward strand.
CGTGCGCGAATAAAGTCGCGGCTGATCAACTTTCGCAGTCGGTCCATCTGGCTTAGCGTCGCCACCTCGTCGTAGCTGATTTGCTGACGCTTCAGCCAATTGGCCTTGACGAGATGCGCGAAGGCATATTCAGGCCGGCTGAGGCCGTCGTGGGCTTTGGCCAACGCGAAGTGCAGATGCGTCTGATCCGCGACTGAAAGCCCGTCCGGCTGGTCGGCTGCGGACTCCAGCGCCGCAAGATTGGGATCATCGCGAATGAACGGCTTGATCGCCGCCAGATTGTCGTAAAGCGAAAAGTCCCGCGGCGACAGTTCGATCGCTTGCTCGAAGGCGAGTTGAGCCTCCGTTAATCGTCCCGTCGCCTTCAGGAGCAGCCCAAGATTGTTGTAAGCGCCGGCGAAGCGCGGATTGGCTGTGATCGCCTGACGATATTTGCTCTCCGCCTCGTCGAAGCGATCGAGCTCCGCGAGCGCGAGACCCCAGTTGCACAGCGCCTCCGGGTAGACGGGTTTCAGCTCGATCGCACGCGCGAATGCGGCGCTCGCTGCCGTCGGCCTGCCCAAGGCGGCGAGCGCGTGGCCGAGATTATTATGGATGTCGGGAATATCCGCCTTCAACGAAAGAATCTGCTCGTAGAGGCGGACGGCCGCGGCGAATTCTCCGGCTCCGTGACGCCTGAAGGCGGCATTGCAAAGAGTCAGAAGTGCTTTGGCCGGAATTTGGAAATCAGAAGAACGAACCGGATCGCGGTTCGCCAGCGCGCGCGAAGAATTGACCACAGGCTCTGTCCGCAATAACGCAACGCCGGACGGGTCGGCGTATTGACGCCCTCTCCGGATCGATATCGCCGCCTATTGAATCGTATGTTAATCGCCGGCGCGGACGGGCCAGAAGCGCCGCAAACGTTTCGGCAAGCTTTCGGTCCGGTAAATTTGCATAGTAAATTTATTGTTCGCTGCACCAAAAAAGGTCACGCGCTCCTTGAGCACGCATGGCGTTCGTCTGCAGACAACGGCTCAACTACCCTTTGAGCAACCCGAGTTCGCCGAGCACGGTAATGAATTCCTTTCGCTCCGTCTCGAGATAGGCGTGCAGCGCGGTGCCGTCGCGATACATCGGCGACCAGTTCAGGCGCGAGAGTTCTTCGTGCCAGACCGATTGCATTGTCGCCGCGCGCAGCACGGTTTCCCAATAAGCAATGTGTTCAGGCGTAAGTCCGCTGGGTCCGGTAACGCCACGCCAAGCGCCGATCACGCAATCGGCCGACTGCTCTTGCCACGTCGGCGTCGCGGCAAAAATACCCGACAGGCGCTCCGGCGCGGTAATGCCAAGCATGCGCAAGCGACCGGCGTTCAATTCGGCAAGTACGCTTGCGGCAGTGACTGCGCAGATGTCGGATTTTTCGGCGATCACATCGGCGACCGCGTCGAGCGCAGTGTCAAATACGCGAATCTGCGGCGCGTTGACGCCGCCGCCCGCTTGCCGCGTCAATTGCGCCAAGGCGACGTGGTTGGGATTGCCGAGCGCAGTCGAAAGCGCAACCGTCACCGCAGCCGGCTTTGCGCCGAGCCGATTGAGAAAATCGGCGCCGGTCTTGAGCGGCGAGTTCACCGTCACCGCGAATGCAATGTATTCGGTCACCAAGGTTGCGATCGGCGAGTATTTCGAATGTTCGAAATTCGCCGCGCCGACCAGATAGTCGGTCGTCAGGTTAGGCGAACTGATGCCGACGACATGGCCATCGCCCGGATGCTCGTCGATATAATGCGTCCAAGCGCGCCGCGCGCCATCGCCCGGAACGTTGATCACCTCGATCGGCGCTTCGATGAGCCCCGTCGCAGCGGCAGCCTTGGCGAGCGCCCGCGCTACGCGATCCAGCCCCCCGCCGGGCGGCGTCCCGGCAATGATCTGCAGCGCGCGTTCGGGCTTCCAATTCATCCGCAAAACTAATTCGACTTGGTGTTCAGGCCGCCGAACACTTTCGCCCAGAGCGCGACTTCGTCTCTGTAGAACTTGTCGAAATAGGCGGGGCTGCGTTTGTCGCTCGGCACGACGTCGTAGCCGAGATCGGCGAAATGCGCCACGACATCCGGATCGTCGAGTGCGGTGCCGAGCGCGGCGTTGAGCTTCTCGACGATCGGACGCGGCGTGCCTTTCGGCGCCGACAAGCCGAACCAGACCGTGAGCGTGAAGTCGGGCATGCCGGCTTCTGCCGTCGTCGGCACGTCAGGCAGCATCCGCGAACGCCTATCACCGGTCACCGCATAGGCCTTGAGCGCCCCGCTTTTGATATGCGGCGCGATATTGACGATCTGGTTGCAGCCGAAGTCGACATTGCCGCGCACCAGATCCATGGTCGCTTCCGGCGTGCCGCGATAGGACGCGACGGTCGGATGCACGTCGGCGAGCGCATGGAACACCGAGCAGGCCAGATTCGAGATCGAGCCGACGCCGGCATCCGCCTCGGTGACCTTCTTCTCGTTCGCTTTCAGATAAGCGATGAAATCCCTCAATGTATCGGCCGGGACGCCGCTCCGCGCCGCGATCACCATCGGCGAAGTATTGATCAGGCCGATCTGCTCGAAATCGGTCGAGCGATACGGCAAATCCTTTTTGAGATACTCCGCCGCCGCATGCGTGCCGGAGCCGGACACGATCAGCGTGTAGCCGTCGGGCGCGGCCTTCGCCACGCGATCGGTGCCGATGACACCGCCGGCGCCGGTCAGATTATCGACAATGACTTGCTGGCCCAGCGCCTTCGACATCGGCGCGGCGACCAGTCGCGCCGCCGTGTCGGAGGGGCCTCCTGGTGGGAACGGCGATACCAGTGTGATGATGCGCGTCGGATAATCCTGTGCGTGAACCTGCGACGCGATCGCGGCCAGCGCTATGGCGAGAAACAGCGTTCGGCTTTTCATGACTGAGAATCCAGATGAACGTGATGCCGACGCTTAGGCCGGAACTACCGCGATCGCTTCGACCTCGAACAGCGCCGGCTCGCGCGCGAGCCTCGAGATCTGAATGGCGGTCGAGGCCGGCGGCGCCTTGGTGTTCACATAGCTATCGCGCACTTCGAAATAGATCGGCAGATGCGCCATATCGACGAAGAAGGCCGTTACCTTTACGACGTGCTCAAAGCTCGCGCCGACTTCGGCGAGCGCGAGCTTCAGGTTCTTGAAGCACTGGTCGGCCTGGGCGCGGAAGTCGCCCGGCGCGCCCACGAACTTGCCGTCCGGCGTCATGCCGAGCTGGCCGGAAATATAAATGGTACGGTTCGGGCCGTGCGTCTCTACAACATGCGTATAGCCGCGCGTGGCGGGCATGGTCGACGGATTGAGAAAGCGATGAGCGGGCACGTTTTTGGTTCTCCCTCGATTTGCTTTGTTTATTGCTCCACATAATGCAAAGGCGCGAGCGTTTCGGCAAATGACACGCCTATGACGGTGTTGCCGACGCTCTCATGTTGCAGTGCCAGATGGCGATTTGCGGCCCGGCTACACGCAATTGCCACAGTTTTGTGCAAAAGTGCGCCCGCATCTAATTCAAAGGGAATTGCGCAGCACGGGTCGATTTTAACGAAGCTTGTCCTCTCTCATTACTCCAACCTCACGGCCCCTTTGCGGCCAGTAATCGGAGCAAGTGACATGTCCACTACAGCGCCAGCATCAGGCTCTCTCAACTCCCCCTCCGGCCTCGCGCCGCTACGTGCCAAATCAGGCTGGATCGTCGCTCTCGGTGTTGTCTATGTGGTGGCCGGGCTTGTCGCGCTGGGCAGCGTGGTCTTTGCCACCGTGGTCACCGTGTTCGTGGTCGGCATCATGATGCTGATTGCTGGCGTTGCCGAGGTGATCAACGCCTTTCAGCTCAAGAGCTGGGGCAAGTTCCTGCTCTGGCTTCTGCTCGGCGTGCTCTACATCATCGCCGGCTTCATCACCTTCGAGAACCCGTTGTTCGCCGCGGCGCTGCTGACGCTCTTTCTCGGCTTTGCGCTGATCGCCTCCGGAATCATGCGAATCGCGCTCGGCTTTTCCATGAAGGCGGAAATGCCCTGGGTCGCCGTGGTGTTGTCGGGATTGATCACCTTCCTGCTCGGCCTGATCATCGTGATCCATTGGCCGGTCTCGGGTCTCTACATCCTCGGCATCTTCCTCGGCATCGACCTCATCTTCGCCGGCGCCGGTTGGATCGCCGTCGGTCTTGGCCTGCGCCGATAGACCGCGCGCAGGAATCTTGTTGAAAGCGGGTGCCGCGGATGGATCGGGAGCCGGTGCTGATCGATCTCGCGCTGCAGGGCGGCGGCTCGCATGGCGCATTCACCTGGGGTGTGCTCGACCGCCTGCTCGACGAGCCGCGATTTCATATCGCCGCCATTTCCGGCACGTCCGCAGGTGCGATGAATGCCGCGATCCTGGCGGATGGCTGGATCGCGGGCGGCGCCAAAGGCGCGCGCGAGGCGCTGGAACGATTCTGGCGGGAAGTCTCACGCGCCGCCGCGTTCAGCCCGCTGCAGCGCTCGCCGCTCGACCGGCTGATGGGCCGCTGGTCGCTCGACACTTCGCCGGCCTATCTCGCCATGGATCTGATGACGCGGATGCTGTCGCCTTACGATCTCAATCCGTTCGGCCTCAATCCGCTGCGCACGATCCTCGCCGAGAGCATCGATTTCACGCGCCTGCCGCACTCGCCGATCAAGCTCTTCATCACCGCCACCAATGTGCGGACCGGGCGCGGCCGCATTTTCCGCAATGGCGAGATCACCGCCGACGTGCTGCTTGCTTCGGCTTGTCTGCCGACCATGTTCCGCGCGGTCGAGATCGACGGCGACCCTTATTGGGACGGCGGCTTCGCCGGCAACCCGACCATCACGCCGCTGATCCGCGAAAGCGACGCCCACGACACCATCCTGGTCCAGATCAATCCGCGCGAGCGTCCGGACACGCCGCGCACGGCGACCGACATCCTCAATCGCCTCAACGAGATTTCCTTCAATTCGCCGCTGATGAAGGAACTGCGCATGATCGCGCTGCTGCGTCAGGTCGCGGACGCCGGGACCGGCGAGGGCGCGCGCTGGGCGCAGATGCGCATGCACCAAATCATGACCGATATGCTGCTCGAACTCGGTGCGTCCTCCAAGGTCAATGCCGAATGGGAGTTCATGGCAAAACTGCGCGACGAGGGACGGCGCGCCGCGGGCAAATTCCTCGACGAACACGGCGGCGATGTCGGCAAACGCTCGACCACCGACTTCGATGCGCTGCTGGACGAGTGTTGAACGGGGCGCGGCGCGATGGGGCTTGTCGGCATCATCGTCGGGCTTTCGTTTCTCGTCTGGCTTGCCTTCCGCGGCTGGAGCGTCTTGTTGCTTGCGCCGGTGGCGGCACTGATCGCAGCAGCGTTCGGCGGGCAGCCGCTGCTTGCCAATTGGACACAGATCTTCATGGGCAGCGCCGCGCGTTTTCTGGCGCAGTTCTTTCCGCTGTTTCTGCTCGGCGCGCTGTTCGGCAAGCTCATGGAGGATTCCGGTTCTGTGACTGCGGTCGCGGATACCATGACCAAGGGTCTCGGCGAGCGTCATGTCATGCTCGCGGTCGTGCTCGCGGGCGCTTTGGTCACTTATGGCGGCGTCAGCCTGTTTGTGGCCTTCTTCGTGCTTGCCCCGATGGCGCAAACGCTGTTTCGCGCCGCCGCCGTGCCGCGCCGCCTGATGCCTGCGGCGATCATTCTCGGCACCTCGACCTTCACCATGTCGGCGTTGCCCGGCACGCCGTCGATCCAGAATGCCATCCCGATGCCGTTCTTCGGCACCACGCCGTTTGCCGCGCCTGGGCTCGGCGTGATCGCCTCTGTCATCATGCTCGGCTTCGGGATGTGGTGGCTCAAGCGCGCCGAAGCCAAGGCATGGCGCGCAGGGGAGGGTTATGGCGATGCCGCGGTCGCAACTGAAGCGGCGGCCAACGACGAGAAAATACGCGAACGCGCCACCACCGCACGCGAATTCGATCCGGCCGAGATCAGCCACGGCCGCCGCAGCGATGTTGCGCCGTCGAGCTTCGCCGCGATCCTGCCGCTCGTGGTCGTCGTCGCCGTCAATCTCACCATGTCGCTCTTGGTGCTGCCGCGGCTGGACTTCTCGTTCCTCGCCGAGGAACGCTGGGGGGGCACCTCGATCTCGGCCGTGGCCGGCGTGTGGTCGGTGGTCGTTGCGCTCGCCGCCGCCATCGCAACAGTGATCTCCTGCAACTGGAACCGGCTGCCGGCCTTGCGCCAGAGCATGGATGCCGGCGCCAATGCCTCGGTGCTGCCGGCGCTTAGCGTCGCAAGCCTGGTCGGCTTCGGCGCCGTCATCGCCGCGCTGCCGGCTTTCGCCGCGGTGCGCGACTGGGTTCTCGGCATTGAAGGCGGCCCGCTGGTGTCGCTCGCGGTCGCAACCAATGTGCTCGCCGCGCTCACCGGCTCAGCCTCCGGCGGCCTCACCATCGCCCTCGATGCGCTCGGACAGACCTATATGACCATCGCCGCGCAGACCGGCATCGCCCCCGCCCTGATGCATCGCGTCGCTGTGATCGGCTCCGGCACGCTCGATATCCTGCCGCATAACGGCGCCGTGGTGACGTTGCTCGCCATTTGCGGCGCGAGCCATCGCGAGAGCTATTTCGACATTGTCGTGGTTGGCATCGTCGGCGCCGTTGTCGCGCTCGTGGCGGTCATTGTGCTCGGCACGATGTTCGGTTCATTTTGAACGGTTGGGTTCCGGGGCTGTACAGCGCGCCGATAAAATGACAATTGAATCTCTGCCGCGTCCGAATCCAGTGCCGTAGAATTCCAAGCAATGTCCAATTCAACCGAAACGCCGATCGTCTCAATTGCCTTTCCGGTCCTGGCGATCGCCTTCATTATCCTGGCGCCTTTTATCGGCTTTACCGCCGGCGCCTCGACGTCGCCGCTTGCGATCGCGCTGTCGGCGGCGATGCTGGTGATCATGCTCGGCGCGATCTTCGCCGCTGTGCATCATGCCGACGTTATTGCCCATCGCCTGGGCGAGCCGTTCGGTACATTGGTTCTGACCTTGGCCGTCACCATCATCGAGGTGGCGCTGATCGAATCGATCGTGCTGACGCCGAACAGTTCGCCGGCTTTAGCGCGCGACACCGTGCTGGCGGTGATCATGATCGTCTGCAACGGCCTCGTCGGCTTGTGCGTTCTGGTCGGCGGCTTGCGTCATCACGAGCAGGAATTTCAAGTCTCTGGCGCGGGTGTTTATCTGCAGGTGCTCGGCGCGCTGTCGATCCTGACGCTGGTGCTGCCGAATTACACGCAAACTGTGATCGGCCCCTATTATTCGAACGGCCAGCTCGTCTTCGTCAGCGTTATCACCGTGATTCTCTATGCCACCTTCCTGTTCATCCAGACGTCGCGACATACGGATTATTTCCGCGCCGCGGACAAAACCGCGCCGGACGGCAAACACATCTATCCGTCCAACAAGGCGGTCGCCGTCAGCACGGCGGGGCTTCTGGTCGCGCTGGTCGGGGTCATTCTCCTGGCCAAGAAATTCGCGGTGCTTCTCGACATCGGCCTCAATAGCATTGGCGCACCCGAAGCCGTCGCCGGCATCGTCATCGCCATGGTCGTCCTGGCGCCGGAAAGCATCACTGCCGTGCGCGCCGCCCTCAACGACGTGTTGCAGAAGAGCCTCAATCTCGCGCTCGGCTCGTCGCTGGCGACGATAGGCTTGACGATTCCTGCGGTCGCGCTCACCAATATCGCGCTCGGCAAGCAGATCCAGATCGGCGTATCGTCGCGCGACGCGCTCCTTCTGGCGCTCACGCTGTTCTTGAGCGTTTTCACTTTCGGCTCCGGCCGCACCAATATTCTCGCCGGCCTCGTGCACCTCGTCGTTTTTGCAACGTTTATTTTTCTTGTCTTTGTGCCATAGAGGCTTGCCGACTATTGTTGCGTTGGGTGGCGGCCGCCATTACCCAAAAAGACTTTGAGATGTCGCCGTGACCGACCAATTCGTCCCGCACATCGTGTTTGGCCTCGACCCGAAATGGGTGTCGACGGCGCTGTTGTGCATCACTTACGCGGCCATCATCTGGGACCAGTTGAACCGGGCCATCATCGCGCTGCTGGCCGCCGGCCTCGTCATTGTGTCCGGCGCGCTCGATCAGGCCGAGGCGCTCAAAGGCGTCGACTGGAACACGATCGGCACGCTTGCCGGCCTCATGATCATGATGGCGATCGCGCAGCGCTCGGGCATATTCGAATATGTCGCGATCCGCGCGGCGCAACTGGCTCGCGCTCATCCGGCGATCCTGCTGTTGCTGCTGCAACTCGCGACATTCATCATCTCAGCGCTGCTCAATAACGTCACCACGGCGCTGCTGGTGGCGCCGGTCACGCTCGCCGTCACCCGCGAGCTGCAGATTCCACCTTATCCGTTTCTGTTCGCCGAGATCGTCGCCTCTAATATCGGCGGCGCGGCGACGCTGGTCGGCGATCCGCCGAATATCATGATCGGCTCGCTCGCGGGCTTAAGCTTCAATGCGTTTCTGCTTAACGTCGCTCCTGCCGCGGTCCTGGTGCTTGGCGCCCAGGTGCTGATGATCCATCTGCTGTGGGGACGGGCAACGGAAGCGACTATCGAGAACCGGCTGCGGGTGATGACGATGGATGCGCCGGCAGCGATCGTCGATCTGCCGCTGCTCATTCAGTCGCTTGCGGTTCTCGCCCTCGTGATCATGGGCCTGGTCCTTGCCGATCGGCTTCATTTGCAGGCCGCGACCATCGCCATGGGCGGAGCGGCTTTGTTGATGCTGCTCGACAATTGGGAGCATCACCGGGACAAGCAGGCCGACAATGTGACCAAAACCCTCACCGAGATCGAATGGATCACGATCTTCTTCTTTATCGGCCTATTCGTGGTCGTCCATGCGGTCGAAGTCAGCGGATTGTTGCAGATCCTCGCCGACAGGCTCGTTGCCGCGACCGGCACCAATATCGCCAGCGCCGGCTCGGCCATTCTTTGGATATCGGCGCTATTGTCCGCGCTCATCGACAACATTCCCTTCGTCGCCGCCATGATCCCGCTGATCAAGAGCGCGGCGCCAGCCTTTGGCACCTCCGGGCATGTCGATCCGAAGCAGATCGAGCCGCTATGGTGGTGCCTGTCGCTCGGGGCCTGCCTCGGCGGCAACGGCACCTTGGTCGGAGCTTCGGCCAACCTCACCATCGCCGGGATTGCCGAGCGCAATGGCATTGCGTTCGGATTCTTGAAGTACACGCTCTATGCGCTGCCGATGATGTTGGTCTCGATCCTCATCTGCCAAGTCTATGTTTGGCTACGATATTTCTGAAAGACCCGGCACGCGCCGGCTGGTTGGTGCGGTGCAGAAAGCGCTCAAGAATCGGGCCGACGTTTCTTAACCATAGCGCCAAATAGCCATCAGATCGGCATTACCGCGCCACAAGATGGTGAACCTTTTCCTTCATTGTTGGGCAAAAGGCTGGGAACTTTCCGGCCTCCAACAAAGTTGGTTGCGAGAATGTCCGCAAAGGGCAGGGGATTGCTATGGGGCGCAGCGGCAAACTAACGAAATTGCAGGTAATGGCTGTCGGCGGAGCAGTCGCGGCCGCCATGTTGGTCGGTCCCCCGGCCCAGGCTGGCTTTTTCGATTTTTTGTTTGGTGGTCCTGATAAGGGCCCCCACCCTTCCGTCTCGTCCTATGCAGAACCGTCCGTGACCCCGCCGCCGCTTGGCCAAGAGAACGTGCGCCAGAATGCCGGCTCGACCGGCCATGGCGTCGCCTTCTGCGTGCGCCTGTGCGACGGCCAGCATTTTCCGCTCGAAGCCCGCGTGATGAATGCGACGCCGGTCGAAGCTTGCCGGTCGATGTGCCCGGCCAGCAGGACCAAGGTGTTTTACGGCGCCGAAATCGATAACGCCGTCGCTAAAGACGGCGCGCGCTACGGCGATCTTGACTCCGCTTACGTCTATCGCAAGCAACTCGTCGCCAATTGCACCTGCAATGGCAAGAACGCGCTTGGGCTCGCACCTTATGATCTGCCGAGCGATCCGACCTTGCGGCCGGGCGACATCGTCGCGACCAAAACCGGACTGATGGCCTATACCGGAAATCCGGCGCAGGCCTTTACGCCCGTGACAGTGTCGAGCGTCGCCACGCAGCTGAATTCGGTTACGTCGGCAAAGAGCGCGCTCAATAGCCGCGGTCCGGCCAATCCGGTTGCTGCTGGTGCGGCCGAGGACGATTCAGGCGCGCTCGCGCAGGCGCAGCCTGTCAGCACAGGTTCTGTGGGCCAACGCCCTGTGTCGCGTTAGTTCTTTCGTTTAGTTCAGAAGCTTGGTGACGTCGTCGGCGATCGACAGCGACGACGTCAGGCCCGGCGATTCGATGCCGAACAGATTGACGAGCCGCGGCAGTCCGTGCGCCGCCGGGCCTGCGATCAAAAAATCGGCGGCCGGTTCGCCGGGGCCAGTGAGCTTCGGCCGGATGCCGCAATAATCCGGCACCAGCGAATGGTCCGGCAGTCCGGGCCAATAGGCGCGGATGCGGTCGTAAAAGCTGTCGGCGCGGCGCGGATCGACGGTGTAGCTCTCCTCGGCGATCCATTCGACATCGGGCCCGAAACGCATGCGGCCGGCGAGGTCGAGCGTGACGTGAACGCCAAGTCCGCCGTCGACCGGTGTCGGATAAACCAGCCGCGAAAAGACCGGCCGTCCGGCGAAGCTGAAATAATTGCCCTTGGCGAGAACGAGCTTGGGCACTTTGTCGGCCGGATAGGCTTCAATGCGGCGGGCGAGCGCTTGCGCCCCGAGCCCGCCGGCGTTGACCACGGCATCGAAATCGATGGTGCCCGGCTCGCGGCCGCCGAATTGCACGCGCCAGTGCGGCGCCTTGTAGCTCATGCGTTCGACCGGCGTTTCAAACGCGATCATGCCGCCATGATCTTCAAGCTCGCCCCACAGCGCATTCATATAACCGTGGCTATCAACAATGCCGGTTTCCGCCGACAGCAAAGCGCCGATGCAGGACAGTTCGCCTTCAAGAGCGCGTGCTGCATTGCCGCCGAGCATTTCCATGCTTTCGACGCCGTTGATCTCGCCCTGTTTCTGAATGGTCTCTACTTTGGCAAGCTCGCTTTCGTTGGTCGCGACGATCAGCTTGCCGCATTTGCGAAAGGCGACGCCGTGCGCGGCGCAGAACTCGTAGAGCATGCGACGGCCGCGCACGCAGTGGCGCGCACGTAGCGAATTGGTCGGATAATAGAGGCCGCCATGCACCACTTCGCTGTTGCGCGAAGATACGCCATTGGCGATACCGCCGGTCGCTTCGGCAACAGTGACGTCATGCCCGGCAAGCGCTGCGGTTCGAGCAACCGCAAGCCCGATCACGCCCGCACCAATCACCAGAACCTGCATTGCGCTTCCGCTCTGAACCCGTTGCCCATGCTTATGTTTAAGTTCCAGAATGACTATATAAAGAAAGCTGACGCGGCAACGTGGTGGGGAAGGGGAGCGAAATGGCCGATAATATCGTCCGGATTTGTGCGCAAGCCGATATCGCGCCGGACGCGGTGCAAGCTTTCGAGGGCGATGACCGGCGGCTTGCGGTCTTCAATATCGGCGGCAAGTTCTATGTGACGGACGACGAATGCACCCACGCTTCCGCGAGCCTTGCCGAGGGGATGTTGGACGGCGACGTTATCGAATGCGCCGTGCATATGGGCGCATTTCACGTGCCGACGGGTGCAGTCAAAGCGCCGCCCTGCCAGGTGGCGCTGCGCACTTATAAGGTCGTGCTGCAGGACGGCGACGTTTTTGCCGATTTGGACCGGGATGCGGCCGGCGAACCTGCCTAACGAACGGTTTTGCCCAAACCCGAATTTATCTATAAAAGGCCGCTGGTTGCGAACCGTACCCAAATCCCGTGCGTATATAAGGGGACAGAGGAACCGAATGACTTACGCAGGTCCTGGAGTGAAGACGAGCCCGGATTTTCCCATTCCGGACAAGATGAAAGCCTGGGTTCTGGGCAACCCGGGTGAGCTTAAACTCGCGGAAAAGCCGGTTCCGGTTCCCAAGCGTGCCGAGGTCCTGGTGCGAATCGACGCGGTTGCGATCTGCGCCACCGATCTCGAAATCATCGATTACGGTTCGCCGGCCATGTTCCAAGGCGGCAAGCCGTTCAACAAGAATTTCACCCCTGGCCACGAATATATGGGCACGGTCGTCGCGCTCGGCCCCGGTGTCGACGAATACAAGATCGGCCAGCGCATCACCGTCGAGGTCCATGCCGGCTGCGGCCAATGCCGGCGTTGCCGCGAGGGCATGTACACGTCGTGCCACAACTACGGGCTCAATTATGGCGATGTCGACAAGGGCCACCGCGCTAACGGCTTCACTACGGACGGCGGCTTCTGCGAATATCAGGTCAACAATATCAACACGTTGGTCGCCATTCCTGACACCATGTCGGATGAAGAAGCGACACTTGTGGTGACGGCAGGCACCGCGATGTATGGGCTCACCGAACTCGGCGGCCTTGTCGCCGGTGAAAGCGTGGTCGTCACCGGCCCCGGTCCGATCGGGCTTCTCGGTGTCGCTGTGGCCAAGGCTCTGGGCGCGACGCCTGTGATCCTCACGGGCACCCGCGACAACCGGCTCAAGATCGGCAAGGAACTTGGCGCCGATCACGTCATCAATGTACGCAATGAAAATGTCGTCGAAGCGGTCAAGCGCTTGAACGGCGGCAAGGGCGTCGACTATGTCGTCGAATGCTCAGGCGCGACCAATGCGGTGACCGAAGCGGTGCGCATGGTGAACCGCGGCGGCAAAGTCTGCCTCGCCGCATTTCCGCATGAAGAAACGCCGGTCGATGTCGCGCACATCGTGCGCAACAATATCTATCTCTACGGCATCCGCGGCGAGGGCAAGAGCGCGACGCATCGCGCCGAGGCCTTCATGTCGCAGAAGCGCTTCGACGCCACCAAAATTCACACCCACACTTTCGCGCTCGACGATCTGCCGACCGCGATCCGCTATGCCAAGGACCGCGTCGACGATGCGATCAAAGTGGTTGTGAAGGCCAAGGGCGTCGCCGCCCATCGCGTCGCCGCGGAGTGAGGAAACGTTCCGTAGCCATCTTATTGCTAGGCTTTGCGGATCCGGAACGTCATTAACCCTTTTTCCTTGCGCGTCTGTTCAAGCACGTCGCCGGTCTGGTTCAATAAGTTTGGTATATCGAGACCGGCGAGGGGATCGGTACACTCGACGATGATGGTGTCGCCCGCTTGCATGCCGCCGAGCGCCTTGCGTGTGCGCAGAGCGGGAAGCGGGCATTTGAGGCCGCGCAGATTTAGCGTTTTTTCCGTCATGGTGGCGTAGTGCCGTGCGTGTCGTAGATATCCGAAAGCTGCTGTTTAACATATCGGCGATGGCCGTCAACTCCAGCATCCAGCGCATTTCGCGCCTGACGCCGCTCAATGCGGTTTTGGCCTGCGTCGACGCCCACGTCGAGCCGGTGACGCCGCGCGCTTATTCTTTGGTCTCGGCGCAGGGCCGCGTGCTGGCCGCGGATGTGACAGCGTTGAAGCTGCCGCCGGTTTCGATCGCACTGCGCGACGGTTTTGCGGTTGCCGCAGGCGCTGTTGCCGATGCCAGTTCATATGCGCCGGTGCCGTTGACGTCGCCGCCGCGGCAGGTCGATGCCGGCGAGCCGATGCCGGAAGGCGCGGATGCCGTGCTGCCGCTCGACGCCGTTACGTTCGCAGGCGGCCGCGCCGAAGCGATTGCAGCGGTTGCGCCGGGCGATGGCGTTCTGCTTGCTGGCGGCGATTCAATGCCGCAGACGATTCTGCGCCGCACCGGCGCCTATCTGCGTGCAAGCGACATCGCCGTCATGACCGCCGGCGGCATTGCCGACGTTTCGGTCCGCGAGCCGCGCATCCGCATCGCCTGCGGCAGCATGACCAAGACCCCGCTGGTGCAGGCCGCCGTCGACATGCTGACCCGCGCCGTCAGTGCCGCGGGTGGCACCGTGTTCAACGCCGACAGCGAACCGGATCAGCTCTACGAGGCGCTCAGTCAGGCGCGTGCGCATGCCGGCTTTGTCATCGGCGGCACCGGCAGCGGACGCGGCGATGCGAGCGTGCGCACCCTGACGAAATTCGGCCGGGTCGAGGCGCACGGCATTGCGGTTTCGCCCGGCGAGACCGCGGCGCTCGGCTTCGTCGGCACGCGGCCGGTTCTGCTGATGCCGGGGCGGCTCGATTCCGCTCTGGCGATCTGGCTTTTGGTCGGGCGTCATATTATGGCCAAGCTCAGCGGTAGCCGTGTCGAAGACACGCCGAAAATGTTGCCGCTCAAGCGCAAGGTGACGTCGACGATCGGGCTCACCGAACTCGTCCCGGTGCGCTATGAGGAGAATTCCGCCGACGGCACCGTGGCGGATCCGCTCGCCTCCGGTTATCTGTCGTTTGAGGCTTTGACCGGCAGCGACGGCTGGATCGTCGTTCCGGCCGACAGTGAAGGATTTGCCGCGGGCACGCAGGTTGCCGTGAGGCCGTGGCCTTAGAAGCTAATGGCCATAACGACCAAACAAACAGCCCGCGCTGACGCGATCCTGCAAGCCGTGCGGCGCGCCGCGCGGCAGGAGCAATTCCTTGAAGTCGTCTCGCCCGGCGAGGCCCGCCGGCGCTTTGCGGCGCATATCGATCTTTCACCACTTGCTGCGAAATCCGTGAGCCTTGCCGCGGCGCTCGGCCGTGTGCTGGCCGCCGATGTGATCGCTCCTGTCGACGCGCCGCCGTTCGATCGCTCCAATGTCGACGGTTTTGCCGTGCGCGCCGCCGATACCACGGGCGCGAGCGATCGTGCGCCGAAGCGCTTTGCGTTAAATGCCGAGGTCCTGGCCTGCGGTATCGAGCCCGCCGTCGAAGTCGCGCCGGGCACGGCGACGGCGATCGCGACCGGCGGCGTCATTCCACGCGGCGCCGATGCCGTGGTGATGATCGAGCACACCGAATTGATCGAGGACGGAGCTTTGCCCGCGATCGACCTGCGCCGCGCCGCCGCCGCCGGGCAATTCGTGTCTTACGCCGGCTCGGACATCGCGCGCGGCGAGACGCTGTTGCGCAAAGGCACCCGCATCGGCTCGCGCGAGATCGGCATGCTCGCAGCCTGCGGTCTTGCCGCCGTCGGCGTCGTGCGCCGGCCCCGCGTCGCCGTGCTGTCGACGGGCGACGAACTCGCGGCGCTGGGTGAACCGCTTCGTCCCGGCGGCGTCTATGACAGCAATGGTGCGATTATCGCCGCCGCCATCACCGAGGCGGGCGGCGAGCCGGTGCCGTTCGGCGCTTTTCCCGACGAGGAGGTGGCGCTCGGCAACGCCATGCGCGCGGCGCTTGAATCATGCGACATGGTCGTGCTCTCGGGCGGTACCTCGAAAGGCGCGGGCGATCTGTCGCATCGCATTGTTTCGAAGCTCGGCGCGCCGGGCATTCTAGTGCATGGCGTCGCGCTCAAACCGGGCAAGCCGCTCTGCCTTGCCGCGATCGGCGACAAGCCGCTCATCGTGCTGCCAGGCTTTCCGACTTCGGCAATTTTCACCTTTCACGCTTTTGTCGCGCCGGTGATCCGTGCGCGCGCCGGTCTATCGCCTGAGGCGGCGCGGACGGTGACGGCGCGCGTGCCGGTACGCATCCCCTCCGAGCTCGGCCGCGAGGAATTCGTACTGGTCGCGCTCGTGCAGAGCGATGATGGTCTGATCGCTTTCCCGACAGGCAAAGGCTCGGGCGCGGTGACGGCCTTTTCGCAGGCCGATGGATTTTTGTCGATCGATGCGCTCGCCTCCGCGCTCGACGCCGATACCGAGAAAGACGTCACGCTGATCGGCGACGAAGCGCGCGCGCCGGATCTCGTCATCATGGGCAGCCACGACATTGCGCTCGATGTCGTGGTCGGGGCGCTGGCCGAGCACGGCTTTCACGCGCGCACCATCGCTGTCGGGAGCCTCGGCGGTGTCAGCGCTGCAGGCCGGGGCGAATGCGATGTCGCGCCGGTCCATCTGGTCGACCCGGCGACCGGCATCTACAACAAGCATCTGCTCGCGCCGGGGCTTGCGCTCGTGCCCGGCTGGCGACGGATGCAGGGCTTTGTCTTTCGCGATGGCGACGCGCGCTTCGCCGGCAAGACGGCCGATGCCGCGCTGAAAGCCGCGCTCGACAATGCGTCTGCGCTCATGGTCAACCGCAATGCCGGCTCCGGCACGCGCGTCCTGGTCGACAGTCTGTTGCGAGGCGCAAAGCCTGCGGGCTACGCCAATCAGCCGCGCTCGCACAATGCGGTCGCGGCAGCCATCGCGCAGCACCGCGCCGATTGGGGCGTCGCCATCGAGCCGGTGGTGCACATGTATGGGCTGTCGTTCCTGCCGATTGCGCCCGAGCACTACGACTTCCTCCTGGTCGAGGCGCGGCGCGAACGGCCGGCGGTGCAGGCCTTCCTGCAAGCGCTGCGCGACGAGGCGACGCGCACGCGGATTCGCGCGCTCGGCATGGAGCCTGCCGCCTGAACGGCTGCAGGTTGTGCCGTTCTGGCTATGCTGAAAGGCGAGTGTTAGCCTCCCGCGCTTGGCGCGAAGCTTGCTTCTACGCGCCACGCAAGGAGAACAACATGCTTCATCGTCGCGATATTATCCGGGTTGGTTTTTCAGCGCTGGCCGCGGTTGCAAGCCCCGCCGTCACAATTGCCCAAATCAAGCCGCTGACCAAGGTGCGCTACAACGAGGTCGTGCGCTCGCTGCTTTACGCGCCGTATTACATCGCGTCGACCAACGGCTATTTCAAGGATGCCGGGCTCGACATCGAGCTTGCGACCGGCAATGGCGGCGACAAGACCATGGCCGCGCTGCTGTCCGGCAGCGCCGATATCGCGCTCGCCGGACCGGAGACCACGATCTACGTGGCCAATAGCGATTCATCGATCAAGGCGCGCATCTTCTGCGGCCTGACCGCGACCGACGGCTTCATGCTGGTCGGCCGCACCAAGCCCGACAAGTTCGAGTGGAGCATGCTGAAGGGACAGGACGTGCTCGGCTTTCGCCCGGGCTCGACGCCGATCCTGTTCTTCGAAGAAGCGATGCGCATGAACGGCGTCAATCCCGATACTGACGTCAAGCTCGCCAACAATATCGCGGTGCCGGCGCGGGTCGGCGCTTGGCTGGCCGGCCAAGGCCAATACGCGATTTTCATCGAACCAGACGCGTCGCAGCTTGAGCTCGACGGCAAAGGTTTCGTGCTCGCCTCGATCGGCGCCACGGTCGGCTTTGCAGACTACACGTCCTTCATGGCGACCGATAAATATCTCACCGACAATGCGGCGATCGTGCAAAGCTTCACCGATGCGATCTATCGCGCGCAGAAATGGACCGCGTCGGCGTCGGCGGCCGACATCGCGCAGGCGGTCGCGCCATTCTTCCCCGCCGTCAATCCGCAGGCGCTGACCAATGCCGCCGCGCGTTATCAGAAGCTGAAAATCTGGAAATCGTCGCCGGTGATTGAGCCCGCGGCGATCAGAAAATTTGAGGACATTCTCGTTAACGGTCATGTGCTCGACGCCGATAAACGCGTCAAATTCGAGGACCTGGTCCGTACCGAATTTGCCAGCAAGGCGAAATGAGCCGTGCCGGGGGCCAAAGTCGAATTACGGAAAGTCGGTCTGCGCTATTTCGGCCTGGACGGGGAGACTGAAGCACTCAAGGATATCTCGATCGCTGTCGCACCGGGCGAGTTTGTCGCCGTCATCGGACCGAGCGGCTGCGGCAAGAGCACGCTGCTGTCGCTGATGTCTGGCCTGGTCGCGCCGACGGAAGGCGCGGTGCTGATCGACGGCAAGCCGGTCACCGGGCCGAACCGCAAGGTCGGCTATATGTTGCAACAGGACTATCTGTTCGAGTGGCGGACAATCTTGGAGAACACGCTGCTCGGCGCCGAAATCCAAGGTCTTCCGATGGCCAAGGCGCGCGAGCGCGCGGCGCAGCTTTTGACCCGTTATGGCCTCGGGCAATTCCTCAATCATCTGCCGCGCCAACTATCCGGCGGCATGCGCCAGCGCGTGGCGCTGGCGCGCACGTTGTGTACCGGGCCCGATATCGTGCTGCTCGACGAGCCGTTCTCGGCGCTCGATTCGCAAACGCGGCTGGCGCTGGCGGACGAGATCACCGAAATCCTGCGGCGCGAAGCCAAAACCGTGATTCTGATCACGCACGATATCGGCGAGGCGGTCAGCATGGCCGAGCGCGTGATCGTGCTGTCGCGCCGGCCGGGCCGGGTGAAGTCCGACCATGCGATCCGCTTCGCTGCGAGCAATGGCGGACGGCCAACGACGATGGCGGCGCGCGACGCGCCGGAATTCCAGGACTATTTCAAGACCCTCTGGCAGGAGCTCGATATCCATGTCGAGCAATGATGTCGAGCAATGATCATGTCGAACGGTGAACTCGCGGTGCCCGCCACGCGCGCAGCGATCAGCAGTCAATATAGCGATTGGTTGCGCCGCGAACGCCGCGACCGGCTGATCGTGCGCACGGCGCAGCTTGCGATCCTGGTCGTTTGCCTGATCCTGTGGGAAGTGCTGCCGCGGCTTCAGATCATCAACCCGCTGTTCACCAGCTATCCGTCGGCGATCTGGCCGACCTTCGTCGATATGCTGAAGGCGACGCCGCAGCAAGCCAGCATCCAGACTCATACTTTGTCGACCGTCTTTGCCACGATTGCGGGCTTCACCGCGGCAATGATCATCGGCACGGCGGTTGCGGCCGCGCTGTGGTGGTGGAACACGCTCTACCGCGTGCTTGATCCCTATCTGGTCGTCGCCAATGCCATGCCCAAGACGGCTTTCGTGCCGATCTTTTATATCTGGCTCGGCGCGTCACTCTCGATCTACGGCATGTCGCTTGCGATTTCGCTCTTCATCACCGTGCTGATGATCTATAGCGGCTTCCAGGGCGTCGATCCCAACAAGATCAAGCTCGCGCAATCGTTTGGTGCCAGCAAAGCGCAAATCCTGCGGAAAGTGATTTTGCCGGGGAGCGTTCCGACACTCATCGCCGCGTTGAAGGTCAACGCCGGCCTGTCCCTGGTCGGCGTCGTCGTCGGCGAATTCGAGTCGTCCAATGTCGGGCTCGGCTATCTCATTCAATACGGCAGCCAGATCTTCAAAATGAATATCGTGATGACGGCGGTGACCATCCTCGCCATTGTCTCGTCGCTGATGTATCTCGCTATCGCGTCGCTGGAAAAAGCGGTGATGCGCCGCCGTTGAGCGTTATCTTGCGCTGATCTTTAGGCTGACTGGCGCTTCTCTGCCGCGACGAGCCGGGCGGCCGCTTCGTCCGTCGTCATGACGTCGCCGAAATAGACGACGAAATTGTTGAGCGATGCGGCATGGGTTTCGTCGCTCAAGGTCGCATTGCAGTCAGAGACCATGATGACGCGATAGTCGAGCATCATAGCGTCGCGCGCCGTCGACTCGCAGCAGACGTTGGTGAGCGTGCCGGCGATGAGCAGGCTTTCGATGCCGCGGCTCTTCAATTTGACGTCGATGTCGGACGAGCCGGAAATGAAAGCGCTGAACTTGACCTTCTTCACGCGCAGATCGGTCGGCAACACTTCGAGCTTCGGATAGAGGGCAAAGCCCTCGGCTTTTTCGTCGAGATTGGCGAGGCGGGTCTTGGCCCGCTCCGGCGTCAACATGTGTTTGTGGTGATTGCCCCAGGTTTCGATCGCGCCCACTGCCGTGGTCTGCACCCAGACCACGGTTCCGCCGGCGGCGCGAAGGGCACGGGCCAGCCGGTTGATATTCGGTACGATGCCGCGGGCGGCCGGGACTTCGAGCGGAAAGCCTTCGGCAACGAAGTAGTTCTGCATATCGACCACGATCAGCGCGGTGCGGGAAGCGTCGATCGTGTCATGGCTCGGCAGCTTTCCCTGACGGCGCATGACGCGCTCTTTGACTTCGGCGGGTATGGCGTAGGGATGCATGTAAAGTCTCCGTCAGGAAGGCTGTGTTGTCAGGGTAAGGCGCGCCACAACAGCCGTCAAATGCAGCTTCAAATAGAAGGCCTCGGCCATGCGACGCGTCGTGATAGATACTATGTTAAACTGAAACGATCACGTTATCGAATGGAAGGATCGGACGATCTGATGGTTGCGCGCGTTATCGGGCTCGCGGGCTGGAGCGGTTCCGGCAAGACGACACTGGTCACGCGCGTGATCCCGGTGCTGGTGGAGCGCGGCCTGAAAGTCGCGACCGTCAAGCACGCCCATCATGATTTTGATCTCGACCAGCCCGGCAAAGATTCCTGGCTGCACCGCCAGGCCGGTGCGCGCGAGGTTGCCATTGTCTCCAGCCGCCGCTGGGCGATCATGCACGAGCTCAGAGACGAAGCCGAGCCGCCGCTGGTGGATATATTGGCGAAGCTCGGTGCCATCGATCTCGTGATTGTCGAAGGGTTCAGGCGCCATGCCCATCCGAAGCTCGAAGTCTTTCGCGCCGCCGTCGGCAAGCCGCTGTTGCATCCCGAGGACGATTGCATTGTCGCGGTGGCGACCGACGCTCCCTTGCCGCAGGCGCAAGTGCCGGTGCTGATGCTCGACGATATAAGCGGCATAGCCACGATGCTGCAGGCCGAGGCTCTGCCGCTCGATCGCATCGGCAAGTTCGAGCCGGCGCAGGATAATATCTGATGGCGCAGCTCACCGACGATTGCTTCGCCTTCAACGGTCCGCTGCTTCCGGTTGGCGAGGCCGAGCGCCTGATCGCCGAGCGGATTGCGCCCGTCGACGGGCGCGAAAGCGTTGCGCTACGCGCAGCAAGCGGCCGCGTGCTGGCCGCCGACATCGTTGCGCCGGTGAATGTGCCGCCGTTCGACAATTCCGCCGTCGATGGTTTTGCGGTGCGTGCCGACGGATTGGCGGCAAACGGCGAGACGCGCCTCGCCATTGTCGATCGCATAGTTGCGGGTCATGTTTCGGACCGTACGCTCAAAGCCGGCGAGGCCATTCGCATCTTCACGGGTGCGCCGATGCCGCAAGGCGCCGATACCGTCTTCATGCAGGAAGACTGCCGCATCGAGGACGATCATGTCATCGTGCCGCCGGGGCTCAAGCGCGGCGCCAATCGCAGATTCGCCGGCGAGGATATAAAGGTCGGCGCTGTCGCGCTCACTGCCGGCCGGCGGCTCTCCGTACAGCATCTTGCGCTTGCGGCAGCGCTCGGCCTCACCAAGCTCGATCTGCGCCGCCGCGTCCGCGTCGCGATATTCTCGACCGGTGACGAGATCGTCGAGCCCGGGTCGGCTTTGCCGCGCGCGGCGCTCTATGATTCCAATCGGTATCTGCTCGCGGCATTGCTGGCGCGCTACGGCGTCGAGGTGACCGATCTCGGCATTCTCAGCGACGACACCAAGAAGCTTGCGCGTGGGCTCGCGTCGGCCGCCGCCAATCATGATCTGGTTCTGACGTCGGGCGGCGTCTCGACCGGCGAGGCCGATCACGTGCGCGATGCAGTCGAAAGTGTCGGCCGCCTGGTGTTCTGGCGGGTCGCCATCAAGCCCGGCCGGCCGGTGGCGATGGGGGTGCTGCACGGATCGAACAGCGGCGAGGGCGCGGCTTTTGTCG
This sequence comes from uncultured Alphaproteobacteria bacterium, assembly GCA_963746715.1. GTDB lineage: Bacteria > Pseudomonadota > Alphaproteobacteria > Rhizobiales > Xanthobacteraceae > BOG-931. The sequence goes on from CAVVCW010000032.1 coordinate 783,703, forward strand.
GACTGCCGGGAAATCCGGTCGCAGTGTTTGTGACCTTCGTGCGGGTGGTGCGGCCGCTGTTGCTGCGGCTTGCCGGCGCGCTGCCGGAGCCTCTGATTGCGCTGCCGGTGCGCGCCACGTTTTCCTACAAGAAGCGGGCCGGCCGGCGGGAATATGTGCGGGTCGCGCTGCGAAAAGCGGCCGACGGCGCGATCGAGGCGGAGAAATACGCACAAGATGGCGCCGGCGTTCTCACCTCGCTCACGGAAACCGATGGGCTGGTCGAACTTCCCGAGGATGTGACCAAAGTCGAGCCTGGCGAGATGGTCGGCTTTCTGTCTTACGCGTCGCTTGTGGGCTAAGGCTTAGGGCTTGTCTTTAGCCGCGCCGTGGAGCTTCGTGAGTTTCGCGATCTCCGGCATGAATTTCCGCAGCGGCGGCATGAATTGCTGTTTCAGCGCTTCGGTCGAGGCGCTGCGGATTTGTCGGGCGAGAAGCTCGCCTTCACCCTTCAACGCGGCGACATGAATGGTGCGGTAAAACGGCTTGCCGGGAAACGGCAGCGCCCGGATTGGCTCGCCACGCTGCGCCGATTTGATGACGGCGAGCGGTGGCAGGATGGTCCAGCCTGACCCGACCGCGACCATCGCCAGAACGGCTTCGGTCGTATCGAGATGATAGCGGTGCTGGGCGACCACGCCGAGCTTTTCGAGGACGCGGTCGAACCGCGCGTGCAGGGTCGGATCACGGCCGAAACGGATGAGGTCGAGTTCCCCGGATATCTGCGCGAGCGATAGATTGCGGGCTTTGTACTTCGCTGGAACGATCAGGAGGAACGGCTCGGTAAGGACCGGCACAGCGTTGATTTCGTCGGGGACGGGAAACTCGTCGGCCGTGATGGCAAAATCGAAATCACGGTCGACGACGGTACGGAAGCGCGTGGCGTGAAAGCCTGAATCGATCGACCATTCGGCCGCGATATTGCGCAGCTGCTTGAAGATATGCGGCCCCATGGTCGTCGCGAAACTGTTGAGGATGCCGATGCGCAGGAGCGGCAACTGTGCGGCCGTGCCGAGCCGGGCCGTGCTGCGGAATTGCCGCACCGATTCAGTGATCGCTGCGGCATGTTTGATCAGTGCCGTGCCCTGCAAGGTGAGAACAGGCGGCCGCACCGAACGGTCGAAGAGCTGAATACCGAGCGATTGCTCGAGACCGGCGATCATCTGCGAGATCGCCGGCTGCGTCAGCTTGAGCTGTTTTGCCGCAGCCACCATGGTTCCGGTCTTGGCGACGACGGCGAAAACTTCGAGCGCGCGGATGGTCAGTCCGGCGCCGAGCGTTGCTTTGGCAAGGCGATCGGCGGCATTGCCCGGCAAAACGTCCCGTTGTGGCTTGGCCGGTTTGCGCATCTGCTGTTCTGCCCGCTTTGTCACTGTCTTGCGCCGCGCGCCGTCAAGGTTATACTTAGTATAAGTCATGCCGAAGAGCATGAGAACCGGGACTGGCGCGGCGCGGATAAACCGGCCCGGACGGGAGGTAACGCATGGGCGTGTGGAAAGCCATTAGGCCTGCGATTATCGGGCTTGCAATCATTGTGTCGGCGCTTGCCGGAGTGGGCGGCGCGCAATCGGCGGCGGCAGACTGGAAACCCCAGGGTAATGTTGAATTCGTGGTCGGCGCGGGCGCGGGCGGCGAGAACGATCGGGTGGCACGGGCCATTCAGCGCGTGCTGACCAAAGAACATATGGTCGATTCGATGACGGTGCTCAATAAGCCGGGCGCGGGCCAGATCGTCGCCATGAACTACCTGGCCGGCAAGAAAGGCGACGCCAACGAGATCGGGCTTGTGTCCGGCAGTTTCATCAATGCCATCGCCCGCAATGGCTCCGATCTGAACAAGCAGCTGACGCCGCTGATCAAGCTGTTCGACGCTTATCAGTGTTATTTCACGAACGTGGATTCGCAGTACAAAAGCATGGCGGATGTCCGCAACCGCCTGAAGGCCGATCCGACTTCGGTGACATTCGCGTTCCCGGTCGGGCTCGGCAGCCCGCTGCATATTTCGGTGGTCAATGTCGGCAAGGCGGTCGGCGCGCCGCCGGACAAGATCGTCACCGTGGTCTTCGATTCCGGCTCCGACGTTTCCGCGCAAGCCGCCGGCAATCACATCGATGTCGGAGTGACCAGCATCGGCAGCCCGATGCCGCTCATTGAGGCCGGCAAGCTGCGCATGCTCGGCATCGCGGCGCCCGAGCGGCAGCCCGGCGAACTGGCGAAATATCCGACCCTGCGCGAGCAGGGGCTCGATGTCGTCACCGCCAATCCTTACACCGTGGTCGTCCCCACCGGGCTCACGCCGGAACAGATTTCCTTCTGGGTGAAGGCGCTCGACAAAGTGCTGGAAGATCCCGACTTCAAGCTCGATTTGCAGCGCAATTTCTGGACGCTCGAGACGCTGCGTTATCCGGCGACCGTCAAATGGATGCAGGATGACTACGACGAGAACCGCGCGATCCTAGCCAAGCTTGGATTGCTGCAATGATCGGATTGTCGGCATGAGCGACCCGCGCACGCTGTTCGAGAAGATCTGGGCCGACCATGTGATCGTGGTATCGCCGCAGGGCGAGGAATTGCTCGGTGTCGACTTCAACTTGATCAACGAGGGCCAGTCGTTTCTCGCTTTCGACCAATTGCGCCTGGAGGGCCGCAAGTCGCGGCGGCCGGAACGGCATCTCGCCGTGACCGACCATTATCTGCCGACGATCAATCGCTCGCTCGGCACCGCCGGCATGACCAATCCGGAGATCCGCCGCGTTGTCGAAATGCTCGATGAGAATTCGGCCGAATTCAAATTGCCGCATGTCGGTTGGTTTCATTCCGACCAGGGCATCGCGCACGTCATCTCGCCCGAGCTCGCGATCTCGCAGCCGGGCATGCTGATCACCTGCAACGACTCCCACACTGCGACCAATGGCGCCTGCGGCGCGCTCGCGGTGCCGATCGGCGGCGGCAATCAGCTTCGTCATGTCATTGCGACACAGACCGTGTGGCTGAAAAAGCCGAAGACGCTGCGCATTCTCGTCGACGGCACATTGCCGGACGCGGTGACCGCCAAAGACGTCATTCTTTCAATCATCCATGAGATCGGCGTCGGCGGCGCGACGGGCTATGCCGTCGAATATGCCGGTTCGGCAATTCGCGCCATGTCGATGGAAGGTCGGCTGACCGTCTGCAACATGTCGATCGAGGGCGGCGCGCGCATCGGCATGGTCGGGCCGGACGACACGACCTACCAATATCTTTCCGGGCGGCGCTATGCGCCGCAAGGCAAGGACTGGGACGCGGCGCTGATGCATTGGCGCACGCTGCCGACCAACGACGGCGCCGTCTTCGACCGCGAACTGCATTTCGACGCGGGCCGGCTCGCGCCGATGGTGAGCTGGGGCACGAGCCCGGAAGATTGTTCGCCGGTCAATGGCGCCGTTCCCGACCCCTCGCACATCGCCGATGTCGAGCGGCGGCGCCATGTTGAGCGCGCGCTCGATTATATGCGGCTCACGCCGGCGACGCCGCTTGAGCAGGTTGCGATCGATCGGGTCTTCATCGGTTCGTGCACCAATAGCCGCATCGAGGATCTGCGCGCTGCGGCGCACGTGCTTAAAGGCCGCCGCGCCACCGTGCCCGGTATGGTCTCGCCGGGGTCAAGCGCGGTGAAGCGGCAAGCCGAAGCCGAAGGTCTTGACCGCATCTTCGTCGCGGCCGGCCTCGAATGGCGCGATCCCGGTTGCTCGATGTGCAACGGCTCGAACGGCGAGTTGGTCGCGCCCGGCGAACGCTGCGCCTCCACCACCAATCGGAATTTCGAGGGCCGGCAGGGCCGTGGTGCGCTCACGCATATTATGAGCCCGGCCATGGTCGCGGCGGCCGCGGTCAGCGGGCGCTTGGCCGACGTGCGGCGCCTGGCGCGGAGTTGAGCATGCTTCCCTTCACTGTGCTGACGGCGGTGGCCGCACCGCTTGAGATCGCCAAAATCGACACCGGCATGATCCTGCCCGGGCGCTACATGCGGCGGCACCGCCGGCCCGGCCACGATTACGGCGAGGCCTTTCTCTACGACTTGCATTTCGATGAAGCGGGGCGGCCGCGTCCGGATTTCGTGTTGAACGATCCGGTATTCCGCAAGGCGAAGATACTTGTCACCAACTCCGATTTCGGCTGCGGCTCCTCGCGGGAGGGCGCAGCCTTCGCCGTAATGGATTATGGGCTGCGTGCTCTCGTCGGCCCGAGTTTCGGCGAAATCTTCCAGGTGAATTGCATCCAGAACGGAATTCTTGCGATTACGCTTGCCGAAGCAATCATCCACGATCTGTGGCGGCAATTGCGCGAACAGCCGGGCGTCGAGATGACAATCGACCTGCCCAACCAAACCGTCATTGCGCCCGACGGTGCCCGGCACACATTTGACATCAGCCCACTGCGCAAGGACCGGCTTATCCGCGGCGTCGACGATATCGATGTCACGCTGGAGTATCTCGGCAAGATCGAGGCCTTCGAGACGCAACGTGGCGCGAGCTTGCCGTGGCTGCCGGCGGCTCGGCGCGAATAGCTATCCCTTCAGATGAAATAAAGAGGACGTCATTCGTGAACGGCGCTGAAACCCTCGTCCGCACGCTGCTCGCGTCGGACGTCACGACATGTTTCTCCAATCCCGGCACGAGCGAGATGCATTTTGTTGCCGCACTCGATCGCGTGCCGGGCATGCACTGCGTCTTGTGCTTGTTCGAAGGCGTAGCGACCGGCGCGGCCGACGGCTACGGCCGCATGGCGGAAAAGCCCGCGAGCACGCTGTTGCACGGCGCGCCGGGTCTCGCCAACGGCCTCGCTAATTTGCACAATGCCCGCCGTGCACGCTCGCCGATCGTCAATGTGGTCGGTGACCAGGCGAGTTATCACCGTCCGCTCGATCCGCCGTTGACCGGCGACACCGACGGTTGGGCGCGCGGCGTTTCGGCCTGGACGCGCGTCGTGCAGTCTGTCGCAACGATGGGGCAGGACGCCGCGGCCGCCGTTCAAGCCGCGCGCACCGCGCACGGCCAGATCGCGACATTGATCGCGCCTGCCGACACCAGCTGGGACGATGGCGGGACAGACAGTGCGCCGCTGCCGCCTGTCGCGCCGGAAAAGGTCGCGCCGCATATCATCAAGAACATCGCCGAAGTGCTGCGCCGCAACGAGCCGGTGACGATCATGCTCGGCGGCGCGCCGATCCGCTCGGCGATGATCGACGATGCCTTCCGCATCGCCACCGCCACCGGCGCGAAATTGCTCGCGGCGCAGTTCAACGCCCGCGTCGAGCGTGGCCGCGGCCGGCATCCCCTCGCGCGGCTAGTTTATGCTTACGATCAGTCCGTGGCGACGCTTGCCGGCACCAAACACCTTGTGCTGATCGGGACGGCGCCGCCGGTGGCGCCGTTCGCTTATCCCAACAAGCCCGGCTATCTGTTTCCGAAGGATTGCGGCGTCCACGTTCTGGCGCGGCCGGATCAGGACATTGCCGACGCGCTGGTGCGGCTGGCCGATGAATTGGCGGCGCCGCCCGTCGCGCTGCCGCAAACCCAGCGCGTAGAGGCCGACCTGCGCGCGACCATCAGTCCGGAATCGATTACGCAAGTGCTGGCCGCGCTGCTGCCGGAAAATGCCGTCGTCGTCGATGAAAGCGTGAGTTTCGGCCGCTCCTTCTTCAACGGCCTGGCGTCCGCGCCGCCGCACGACTGGCTGCAAATCACCGGTGCCTCCATCGGCAGCGGCTTGCCGATGGCGACCGGCGCCGCCATTGCTGTGCCCGGCCGCCGCGTCGTCGCGCTCCAGGCTGACGGTTCGGCGATGTACACGCTGCAAGCTTTATGGACCCAGGCCCGCGAGAGATTGCCGGTCACCACGGTGCTGTTGTCGAACCGCAAATACGCGATCCTGCTCAACGAACTGATGAATGTCGGCGCCAATCCCGGCCGCGTCGCGCTCGACATGATGGATCTTGGCAATCCGGATCTCGGCTGGGTCAAGCTCGCGCAGGGCATGGGCGTTGAAGCCGCGCAAGCCGCCTCGGTCAAGGAATTTGTCGATCTGTTTGCGCAAGCCAATACGGCGCGCGGGCCGTTTCTGATCGAGCTTCTGACCTGAGCCCGGTCAAGCGTCCGGATATTGCGCCGCCAGCTTCTCGGCGCGCGCCGCGTCTTCCGGCGTATTGACGTTGAAGAACGGATCGACCGGCTCGGCCGGCCAATCGGCAATGGCGATACCGTGCCGTCCCGTCCATATCTCGATCTTGTGCAGGTTTTCCTCGGTCAAGGCGCGCCGCAAATCCTCGCGCAGCGCGACACTCCACAACGCAACGACGGGATGACGCCATTCGCCGGAGCGCGCACAGGCAAGCGGCGTGCTTGCGGCAAGGCGTGCTTGGTGCAGGCGCTCGAGCAAATTCCTCGGCAGGAAGGGACAGTCGCCCGGCACGCTGAGGAGCCAGTCAATTTCTGGTGCATGTGCTGCGGCCCAATCGAGCCCGGCGAGAATGCCGGCCAGCGGGCCGGCAAAATCCGGCACGCTATCCGCCACCACCGGCAAGCCGGTATCGGCGAAGCGGGCCGGATCGCCATTGGCATTGATGATGATGCGCCCGCATTGCAGCTTTAGATGCGTGAGCACACGGGAAAGAATGGTCGTGCCGCTGATGCGGATGCGCGCCTTGTCGCCGCCGCCCATGCGCCGCGCCAAGCCGCCGGCAAGCACCAGACCGAGAGTAGGGGGACTGTTCACGCGTGCGGGATCTCACTCATCGCGCACGGCCGCCTTACGGCGATGCTTGGCGCTTTCTTCTTCGACATAGGCGAGGTCCTGATCGAACACGATGCGGTCCTCGCCCGCGAGCGCGATGAAGCGCTTGCCGCGGGCACGGCCGATCAGCGTGAGGTTCGCCTTGCGCGCCAACTCGACGCCCCAGGCGGTGAAGCCCGAGCGCGAGATCAGGATCGGAATGCCCATGCGCACCGTCTTGATCACCATTTCGGAGGTGAGCCGGCCGGTTGTGTAGAAAATCTTGTCGGCTGCGCCGACGCTATTCTTGAACATCCATCCGGCGATCTTGTCGACGGCGTTGTGGCGGCCGACGTCTTCCATATAGACCAGCGGCCGGTCTTCGATCGCCAGCACGCAGCCGTGGATCGCGCCGGCCTCGAGATAAAGCGACGGTGTGATATTGATCTTGTGCGTGAGTGTGTAGAGCCACGACGTGCGCAATTGCGCCTTCGGCAGCGACACGTTCTCCAGCGCCTCCATGAGATCGCCGAACACCGTTCCCTGGGCGCAGCCCGAGGTCTGTACCTTCTTTTTCAGCTTCTTTTCGTAATTGGTCCTGCGCTTGGTGCGCACCACGACCACCGACAATTCATCGTCGTAATCGACGCCGGTGACGGTATCGTCGGGCCTGAGCATGTTCTGGTTGAGCAGATAACCGAGCGCCAGATATTCCGGATGGTCGCTGATGGTCATTGCCGTGACGATCTCTTGCGAATTGAGAAAAATCGTCAGCGCGCGTTCGACCGTCACCGCGGTCTCGATCGGGGCGCCGGCCTGGTCGACGCCTTTGACGCGCTCCGTCAGGCGCGGATCGAACGGATCGGGGCGGATGAGATAGCCGTCGTCGGGCAGGGCCGGTTTGGTCGTCATGCCGCTAATGTAGTGCGGCGCAGGGGCCGGAGGAAGCGGCAGCAGAAACGCCAGAAGCCCGGCTGGCGCCGGGCTTCCTTACATCCGTTCGCGTATCGCAAGCTTCGTATCTCGCAAACATTATCCGATTGGCAAAATCAGCCGTGCAGGCCGCCAAACACCCAGATCAAAAGAATGATCGGCAAGGGGATGCCGATGAGCCATAGCAACAGACCGCGTCCCATAACTTTCTCCTAATCCCTCCTCAGCACCGTGAAATCAACGGCTAAGGTGGCCGGAGGTTCCGACGTTGCGGTCATGTGGTTCGCCGTGTCAGCCGGTCGACCGAGGATGACAAGACAGCGCGGGTTGTAAGCTTGGGGCCAGCCGTGATATTGCGGGGACCCTTTTGCGGAGGGGTGGCCGAGTGGCTGAAGGCGCTCGCTTGGAAAGCGTGTATACGGGAAACCGTATCGTGGGTTCGAATCCCACTCCCTCCGCCAGATTTAGCCACCCAGATCCAGCCGTCATGATCTAGCCGTCATGCCTCGCGCCACATCCGACCAACGCCCGAAGAACTCGCTGACGTCGACCTATTTATTGGAAGAACAAGTCGGATTTCTGCTGCGTATCGCGATGCAGCGTCATTCCAACATTTTTGCCTCGGAGATCGTCGGCAGTCTCACGGCGCCGCAATTCTCCGCCCTGGTCAAGCTGTTGCAAGTCGGGCCGCTCTCGCAAAACCATCTCGGGCGGCTGATTTATCTCGATGTCGCGACCATCAAGGGCGTCGTCGAACGGCTGCGCACGCGCGGCCTTGTGACGTCAAAGGCCGATCCGCGCGATGGCCGCCGCCACACGATCGCGCTCACCACTGCCGGGCGCCGGGTCGTCGAGGCCGCCATTCCCGCAGCGATGAAAATCACGCAAAAGACGCTCGATCCGCTGTCGGAGAAGGAACAGGCGGCACTCGTGCACCTGCTCAAGAAACTCGGCTGAACGCGACGGCCGCGTATCCTGGCTACCGAAGTCCGTCGACGCCTTTGATCTCGTTCTTCTTCAAGCCGCCAACGCGGGGCAGCGGCCGGCCGGAATCGGTGACGGCCACGGCGATCATGATCTCATTCGCGCGCGGCGCGTCGGCGACGCGCACCTCCATGCCGTCGAAATGGCTGCGCACGAAGGCGGCGTCCTTATGGCCGAGCGGGATGTCGAGTGCGACGCCGGGACCGCCGCGCTTCTTCGACGACGGGATCAAAGCCGCGCCGGTGCCGAGAACTTTGCGCACCGGGGCGCCGAGTTTCGGATGCAGGATCGCGGCTGCATGTTCGAGCTCGCCGTTCTCGCCGACCGCGGCAGCCTTGCCGTAGCTCTCCGCCCGCGGTCCCTCGATGCCGAGCGCTGCGATCGCGCGCTTGGTCAATACCTCGCCGAGCTCTTCGCCGATTTCGATCAGTTCGGAGAGGTCCTCGACGTAGCGGCCGGCGAAAGGGTTTTCGATCACGGCGATCGCCGCCGCGCGCCGCGTCGGCGGTGCGATTTTCTGATCCATTTCGAGGTGCGTCTCTTCGAGGACGGTAAGAAACTTCCTGATCTTGGCTTTCATTGCGGATCGTCCCTGGTCGTCCCTTGTCGTCTATTGCCCTACTTTGCCAAACTCGAATTAGCATCGGCATACGCAGGTTCTAGCTCGCTCTCTGCAACAATCGAACCGAGCACGCGGCTTGTGCCTTGCAAATGCAGCGCGGCAGCCGCGATCAGTCCTTGCTTCTGCAGTCTGTCGGCTCGAAGCAAGCCGCGGCCAAGTGCGGTTTCGATGTCGTCATAGCTCAAGGCGTCAACCGTACGCGTGACCGGGATCGCGCCAAGATCGCTGTCCGGCTGCAGGGAATTGGCAGGTACGCGTTGAATTGCGGGATGGTTTGGCAGATCGACCGCATTGGCGATGACGGTCGCCGCCGCGTCCGCCATCGCTGCGGTCGGCGCCAGCACTGTGACCGCCTCGGCAATGCCGAGCGAGAAGCTGCGCCCGAGATAGCCGCTCGTGGCGATGCCGCGAATGCCGTCCGCGGCGCCGATCTCCGTCGTTCCAAAGAGACTTGGCAGATCGGGCCGATCGATCAGGCCGATCTTAAATCGCTGCCGCCCGGTCAAATGCAGCGCGATGTCGCCGCCATTGTTGACATAGGCACGCGTCAACGGTGCGGCCGCCGTCATGACGCCGATGATTTCTTCAGCGACGGCGCCGGCCACCGCGGCCATTGGCGTGATGAATATGTCTTGCGCGAACGGTGCCACGGCTGCCGCCATGCGGCGCGCCACGGGTCCGACGGGCATTGCGCGCGTGCGGTCAAACGGCGACCGCAGCAATACGAGTTCCTGACAGAGTTCGGCCAAAAGGCCGTCGAAGCGCTGCTTTGCAGCTCGGTAGGCAGCGTGCACTGCCGTATCGTCACCAAAAGCCTGCACGACGAGATCGATCGGGCCGTGCTGCAGCACGAGCCGCTTGCCGTCGGCTAGAAATCTCGCGGCGGGCTGCTCAAGCATGGTGCCTATCCGTGCGAGCGCGGGGCGCGGCCTGGCGCAAAGGGCCAAGGATTGTCCTGCCGGTGCGGCAGACTGAGGCGCGCGCTGCCGGTCAAGCTCGATAGCGGCTTAACCGAATCCATGTGACCGCCAAGCTCCTCATAGTCCGACAGTCGCAAGGTGAATTCGAGCGGCGCAACGATCGCCGGCGTCGGCACATAGCCGAAGGCATTTTCCGGCAGTCGCGTCACGTCGACCATGAAGGTGATGCCGCCGCCCGGCCAGACATAGACCGGCGCGCCGCCGCAGGTCACATAAGTCAGCGCGTCTTTGACCGAGCGCGTCAGGCGCACCGGATTTTCCGTGACACCGGCGCGCAGCGAGCCGCCCGCGCCGGCGACGAACAGCACGGTGGACAAAGCCGGCTCGCAATTCTCGGCGATGCGTTCGACGGGCTCGACGAGCGGCGCCGGCATATCCTTCTGCACCGGCCGCAGCGCCTCATCCAATTCGTAATAGGCCGCGTGCTCGCCGGTGGTGGAGACCATGAGCAGCCGCATGCCCGGCCGCGCCGATTTTGCGTCGAATGGGCCAAGAATGGAGAGCGGATCGCTGATATTGGTGCCGCCCCATCCGGTGCCGGGCTCGGCGACCTGGAAATAACGCCCCGGCGTCGAGCGGCGTCCCTTGATCTTGATGCCGGTCGAAGGAATGCCGAGGAACTTGCCGGCCTGATGCTCCGACAAGACACCGGTAATGTGGTCATCGACGACGACGACATCGTCGACTTTGTTTTGCCATTGCTTGGCGAAAATGCCGATCGTCGCCGAGCCGCAGCCGACCCGCATGCGCTCTTCGGCGATGCCGTTGACGATCGGCGGCTTGCCGGCCTGGACGATCAGCTTCTCACCGCCGTCGATGGCCATTTCGACGGCCTTGCCGTTGCACAACGACAACAGCGTATCGCAGGTGACGCGGCCTTCCTTCTTCGATCCGCCGGTGAGGTGCTTGACGCCGCCGAGCGACAGCATCTGCGAACCGTATTCCGCGGTCGTGACATGGCCGACCATCTCGCCGTCCACCAGTACCGCATTGGTTTCAGGCCCGAGAAAGCGATCGGTGTCGATCTTAATCTTCACGCCGCAATAACTGAAAATGCCTTCGGTGACGACGGTCACCATATCGACGCCGTTGACTTCGGCCGACACGATGAAGGGTGCAGGCTTATAATCTGGATAAGTCGTCCCGGCGCCGATCGCGGTGACGAAAGTTTCGCCCTGATTGAGAATGCCGCCGTCCCATTCCGGTGCCTCGGCGAACGGCACGACCTCGCCGCCCTTGGCGATGATCCGGCTCAGCATGACATGGGGATCGACGCGGACCAGGTTGCCTTCGACATTCGCGTAGCGATCGCAGGCGCCGAGCGCGCCGGGTTTGATGTAACACATCACCGGACAGGCGTCGCAGCGTATCTTGTCGTCCGTGGCCGGCTCGGCTTCTGTGGCGGTCATGACGTGGTCCTGGAAGACGGCGACACTGGCGCGTGATCGATCCCGCTCTCTTCTAGCTTCGCTCCAGCAAATTCATTTGTATACAAATGATAATGAGCCGTTGCTTTCGTCGGAGTCAAGATAGTGTCGGTGCGGGCTTGCAGCATATCTTTTGGCCGCTTACTGCGCAGCTGTCGTGCGGACCGCGCTCAAGATTTGCTCGACATTGTTCCATGCCGGCTGTTGCGGGGCAAAGCGGCCGCGCAGATAGCCGGCGAGGTCGGCAATTTGCCGGTCGTCCAAGGATGCGGCAAAGCCTGGCATCGAACCCGACGCGTGCCCGCCGCCCTCGAGCAGCAGGCGCAGGAAATTGGTCGGGTTCGCGGCATAGAGTTTGGAGCTCAAGCCCAAAGCGGGGCCGCGATTGGCCAAGGCCGCGCCGGCCGCGTGACAGACCGCGCACGCGCCGTCGTAGAGCCGCGCGGCGCTGCTGTTGCGCGCTGCCGCAGCGGTCGACGTCGTGATGCGTTCGGCAAGCTTTGTAGCTTCCGAGCCGGGCAGGGCGTCGTTGAACGAGACGAGATAATTGGCCACCGCGCGGATATCGTCGTCCGGCAGTTGCTTGAGCTCTTCGACCACCGGCGCCATCGGGCCTGATGCCGTGCCGTGATGCGCCGTGGTGCCGGTGCGCAGATAGGCGAAGAGCTCGTCTTCGCTCCACGGCACCGGCACCGTCGATACTCGTGTCAGCGCCGGCGCGTCCCAGCCTTCGGCAGTGCCGCCCGAAAGATAAAAGCTGCCGTTGCGCTCGGCGCCGAGCGCATTGCGCGGCGAGTGGCAAGCGCCGCAATGACCGAGTCCTTCAACGAGATAGCGGCCGCGATTCCACAGCGCCGAACGAGCCGGCTCGGTTTGAACTTTGCCCGGCCGGTTGAACAGAAAATTCCACACCGCAAGCAGCGGCCGGATATTAAAAGGAAAGATCAGGCGGCTTTGTGTGTTGGCTTGCATGACGGCCGGCTGCGTCATGAGGAAGGCGTAGAGCGCTTGCAGATCGGCTTCCGTCGCCGCAGCAAAATTTGGATAGGGAAAGGCCGGATAAAGGTGACGGCCGTCGCGATGAATGCCTTCGCGCATGGCGCGTTCAAAGGCGGGGAAGGACCAGTTGCCGATGCCGGTCGCGGGATCCGGCGTGATGTTGGTCGTCATTACGATGCCGAACGGCGTCTGTAGCGCCAAGCCTCCGGCGTAAAGCAGGCCGTCTTTTGCCGTGTGACAGAGCGCACAGCCGCCGAGTGCCGCGAGCCGTCGCCCTTTTTCGATGGTTGCCGCGGAATAGGCCGTAGGATCGGGGCGTTCGATCGGCGCCATCGCGGGTTTGATCGCCAAGCCAACCGACGCAAATGTGGCGAGCCCCGCCAAGAGGCTGCCGAGACCGGCGCGCAGCGCCCAGCGTCTCGCCGACGTTTTGTGCGGAACCGGAGGTCGCCGGCCGAGCCCGGCCAAGATTCGCTCCGGCGTCAGCGGCAATTCGCGAAAGCGCACCCCCGTCGCATCGTAAACGGCATTGACGATGGCAGCGGCACTCGGCACCGACGCCGATTCACCGGCGCCGAGCGGTGCGTCGTATTGCCGGTCCATCAACAGCACATCGACCGTGGGCAATTCAGGAAAGGTCAGGATCGGATAACTGCCCCATTCGCGGCTCGCGACGGCGGTGGTTTCGGAGAAGGTCACTTGCTCCTTGAGCACGCGGCTTGTCGATTGCACGACATTACCGTGGATCTGATGCGCGACACCGGCCGGATTGATCATCAGGCCGGTGTCCTGGCCGACCACGACGCGGGTAACAGAAACTTCGCCGGTCGAACGGTTCACGGCGACATCGGCGACCCAAGCCGACCACGCCGCGCCGACGCCGGGCCAGGCGCCGTGCACGTAGCGCGCTTGGGCGAAGCCGCGGCCGCGCACGACGTCTGCATTTTCCTGATCTTGCGCTTTCGGTCCGACATGCGGTTGCCAGCCGGCGCGAGCCGCGGTCGCGCGCACCAACTCGGCTGCCCGCGCGTCGTTGAGATGGCGGAGCCGGAACGCGACGGGATCTTCTTTCGCCTCATGCGCGAGCTCGTCGATGAAGCTCTCGTGCGCGAACACATTGGGTAGCGCCGAGACGCCACGCAGCCATGCGGCGCGCACGATCGGCGGCATGTCGTAGGCGGTAATGCGCATGTTTTCGTAATTGTAGGATGGCACCGCCGTGCGGTCGCCCATTTGCTGGGTCGCGGGTTGCGGCGCGACCTTCCCCGTCAGCAACAACGCCAGCGTCGGAGCGGCATTAGACGGATAGCGCGTTTGAAAATCATAGGCCGCAAGCGCGCCCTCCGATCCGAGCGCACCGGAGACGTCCATGACTTGCGCCGCGCCCTTGGGCTCCCAGAGATGCTCTTGTTCGCGCGACAGCTGGACGCGAACCGGAGCGCCGACCGCGCGCGACAACAGTACCGCATCGGCCGAGACATCGTCGGCGCAATTGCGGCCATAGCAGCCGGCGGCTTCCAGTCGGATGATGTCGACCCGTTGCTGCGGCAGGCCGGCGAGCAGCGCGATGTCGGCGCGCAGCGCGTGCGGATTTTGCGTGCCCGACCAGACGGTAACGCCGTCATCTCTCGCGTCGGCGACGGCGCAGGACGGACCGATCGAGCCGTGCATCTGATAAGGCCAGACATAGCTGCAGTCGAGCCGGTTCGCGGCCGACTTCAGCGCCGCGTCGACGTCGCCTTGATCGACGAGGCGCCGCACCGTGGCAGGGTTAGCGCGCAGCGCCGCGTTGATGTCGCCGAGGCCGGACGATGTCTGCCAATTTTTCCAGCGCACATTGAGTTTGAGCGCCGCCTCGACCGCGTATTCTTCGCGCTCGGCGACGACGCCGACGAAATCGCCCTCGACCACCACGGCGCGAATGCCGGGAATGCCATCAAGCGAGGTGCGGTCGACTGCTTCCAGGCTGCGTCCGATGAATTCGCCACTGTCGATCCCGGCATAGGGCGGACGCACCACGCGGCCGTGCAGCATTCCTGGCACGCGGATGTCGTGTACATAAACGAATTGACCGCTGACCTTTGCCGGAATGTCGACGCGGCCGATCGGTTGTCCGACGATGCGATACTGATCGACCGGCTTAAGCGCCGTGTCGGTGGCAAATGGCAAGAGGATACGGCGATTGCCGAGCAGGGTTTCAAGCGTGATTGCGGGCGCATCATTGCCGCGCCGGCACACATTGCCGTCGGCGATCGTCAGCTCGGCGGCCGAGCAGCGCAGCGCCTCGGCCGCGAGCGCCACAAGGTGCTGTCGCGCTTGCGCAGCGGCCATACGCAATGGCTGGGCGGTGACCTGAATGGTTTCGCTGGCGATGGTCGGTCCCTGATTGGGGGTTTCCGACGTGTCGCCCAGGATCAGTTCGATGGCGGTGAAGGGGAAGTCGAGCTCTTCGGCGATGATTTGCGCCAGCGCCGTGCGGATCCCGGTGCCGAGATCAACATGGCCGCAAAAGGCGACAACGCGGCTTTCGGCGGTGAGACAGATATATATGTCTAACGCGTCTTCACCCGAGGTGTCGTTCTGCGCTTCTCCGTTACGCGGCGACACGACCGCGAGGATGCCGCTGCGCTTGAGAAGTTGACGGCGCGACGGCGGCGGGGGCGTCATCGGCTGCCTCCGAATGCGCCGGTAGCTGAGGCGGCGTCTGCGTCCTTGCGCCATCGCGCTGCGGCCGAGGCAATGGCTTTGACGATCTCGATATGCGTTCCGCAGCGGCAGAGATTGAACCGCAGCGCTTCGCGGATCGCCGCCTCATCCGGTGCCGGATGAGTATCGAGAAACGCCTTCGCGGTCATGATCATGCCGCTGATGCAGTAGCCGCACTGGGCGGCCTGCGCCTCGATGAAAGCCTGCTGCAGCAGGTGCGGCGCATCGGCGCTGCCAAGCCCCTCGAGCGTGACAATGTCGCGATCTTGCGCGAGCCGCAGCGGCCAGGCGCAGCTCCGCACGGCTTCGCCGTCGATGAGCACGGTGCAGGCGCCGCACTCGCCGAGCCCGCAGCCGGATTTAGGGCTGTTCAGCGCCAGATCGTTGCGCAGGAAATAGATGAGCGGCGTATTGCCCTCGCCGGTGACGACATGCTGCCTGCCGTTGACGCGTAACGTGTAAGCAGACGCCGCTCGCATCAGACGCAGCTCGCGCGGGTCATTTGACGACGACGGGGATTTTTTCCGCCGGCGGCGTGTTGCGGCTCCTCCCGCTGCGCACCACGCCGTCGATCACGACCATGCCGATCCCGGGCAGATCGCCAAGCGCGATGCTGTGGAGAAACGTCTTTCCCGCGGAATGCTGCGCCTTGTCCATGAAAACAAAATCCGCGGCGCGTCCGGGCTCGATCAAGCCGCAATCGAGCTCGCGCATGCGCGCGGTATTGCCGGTGGCGAAGCAGAACGCGATCTCCGCTGGTACTTCGCCGAGGGAAGACAGCATCGATATCATGCGCACGATGCCGAGCGGCTGCACGCCTGATCCCGCGGGCCCGTCGGTGCCGAGAATAACTCGTTCCAACTGTCCCATCTCCTTGGCGGTGCGCAACGTATAGAGCGCGGCGCGCTCGTTGCCATTGTGGACGAGTTCGAGACCGCGGCGGCAGCCCTCGCAGATGCAACGGATTTCCTGGTCCGGGAGCGCGGTGTGTCCGCCATTGATATGGCCGACAACATCGGTGTCGGCTTCGAGAACGACATCGGCGCCGATCAAGCCCGAGCCTGGAATGGACGGGCCGCCGGTATGAATGGTCGATTGAATGCCGTATTTGCGCGCCCAGACGATCATTTGCTTGGCGGTGACGCCGTCCTTGACGCCGCCGAGGCCGACTTCGCCGAGAAGTTTTACGCCGGATGCCGCGAGCTCCTTGAAATCGGCTTCGGTCATACCCGGCTCGAGCACCGGGGCGCCGGCATGGATTTTCACGCCATTGGGCCGGAACGCATCGAAGGTCCGCTGCGCATAGACGGCCATCGCCTTGAGCCCGACAATGTCGCGGGGTCGTCCCGGCGTGTGAACCTCGCCGGCCGAGATCATGGTGGTGACGCCGCCATGCATGGTGGAGTCGATCCAGCCCAATTGATTTTGGCGCGGTGTCCAATCGCCGGCGACCGGATGAACGTGGCTATCGATCAGCCCGGGGGCGAGCACCGTGCCTTGCGCATCGACGATGGTCTTGGCGCCGGCGGTGTCCAATTCGGCGAAACGGCCGACGGCTTTGATTTTCCCGCCGACGGAGACGATACTGTCGGCCTCGAGGATCGGTCGGTCGAGGTCGCCGCTGAGCAGGAGGCCGATATTCTTGACGACGAGCTTGTCGTCGCTTGCGGCCGCCTGTGCCTGTTGTTCAGCCATGGTCGTTGTCCTGACCGAGACCCTTCGATCCGCAGCATCTTAAGGACGATTGAGGCGACCGGACAAGCGGCGATCTCGTTTGTGTACAAATGAGCTTGGCGGGCGGTCCCGGCACTGTCAAGGCGTGCGGCCGCGCCAGGGAGCCTGCCGCTGCCGTCAACATGAGCATCGCCAACGAATCCGCTTTGCGCGTATCCTGTCGCACATCGAATCTCGTGGCGGGTGCGGCGCGATGCGCATTATCGGGGCGGCAACGTCGAGGGCGCTGGCGAGCGGGCACCCGGCCGCTCGTATGCGCGGGCTCCTGATGCCGTTGCTTTGCCTTGCCGCCGCGATGATCATCGGCCTCACTTTGCCTGCGGCGGCGCAACCGGGCACGCTCACGGCAGCGCAGGGGGAAGCGCTCGCTGCTTACAACAACGCGGTCAGCCAGTTTAAGTCGGTCTTGCGTGAACGACGCGCCGAGATTACGGCGAAGCAACAACTGCCGAACGTGCCGGGGCAGGCGCTCTATCTTGCACGCATCAATATGATGAGCGCGTATAAAGATCTCACCGACGCGCTGCCGTCGCGAATCGGCCGGCCGAACAAGTTCGGCATTCCTCCGCCCTATTTCGATGCCGACAATGAGCCGCTTATCGACGAATATCTCGGCCTCTTCGCCATCATGCAGGCGCCACCCGCAAATGCGCAGAAATCGGATACGCCGTTCAAAGACGTCGTCGATCTGGCAACGGTCATCGCGCGCGCCAGGGGCCTCGATGCGGCGAGTTCCGAGGTCGCAGGGCGTATCGGGCTCGGCATTTTCTTCGCCGAGACCAACGGCCAGCAAAATATCGGCAATGCGCGTTCGAATACCTACAAAGGCAGTCTGCAAACGGGCCCGGCTGAGGATCAAAATGGGCAACGGCGATGGGCGGCGATTAAGGCTTCGATCGCAAGTTTCGATCCTGCCTTGATCGCGCGTGACGCCAAGGAAGAAGCGCGGGCCGGAAATTCGGATCATCGCTTCAATCATTGGACCGCCGTGCGCGACGGCCTTATGAACGCGCATGCCGACATTTTCCCGAAAATACCGGCGATCGTGAAAGCGCTGCCCGATCCGATCGATCAGATGAAATTCTTTGAGCTCATTCAGATCATTCCAAGCCCGACCAAGGCCGCGCTCAATTCGGGAAATCTCACCGGCTATAGAATTTCCGATCCGACGGTCATGGGCTATTTGCGCAACAACGCCATATTCACCTTCGGTAAGGCCGACCGGGCCAAAACCTCGGCGACGTTCCGCGAAATTCTCGATGCGATGTGGCTGTTCAGGGATAAATTCGAGCACGCGCGAGCCAGATTTGACGAGATCGAGGCGTCGCGAAAGGGGTGAGTTTGTACCTCAAGCGATGGGGCCGGACCAACAATCTTCGTCGCGGTCGATCAGCGCATTACTGCACGTGTCCCCAAATGTCGAGGATGACGCTGGCTCCCGGCACGAACAGATTCGCGTCGACTTCGACGGCGCTGAACGGGATGCCGAGCCGCCGCAGGTCTTCGTCCCACGCCATGAAGCCGCTTCGGAATTGTGCCAAGTCGGCGTGGAAATGCAGTGCCCGCACCACCTGATCCAAGCTGCTACCAGCGGCGGCGAAGATGCGTGTGGCCTTGGCGAGAATGTCGACCATCTGGGCATGCGCGCTGTCATGAAAAAACGGCGCGTCCGCGGATACAGCGGCCGCGCCGCATAGGCCGCCGTTTTCGACAGCCATGAGGCCGGCGACGAACAGGACCTCGTCGAAAATGCGGGCCGGCACCATGTCGTTGGCGATCAGCGCAACGTCGCATTCCACATCCCGTACGCGCCCGGCAGCCGATTCATGTGCAGCGACCAAGTTGATTTCAATCGTGGCATCACGGCTGCCGAACGCCGGATGACGGACCGGCACCACCGTGGTGGGCGGCACGCGACCGTCGAAAGCCCGTGACCACGATTGCCAGAATGCGGCGAGATCTTCGGCATAGCTCAGATAGACTTGAGCCTTAAGCACCAGTCCCATGTGGCTTCCCGCGGCCGTCAGCGCCGGAACCAACCGCTCGCGAATCAGATAATCGGCTTCGCGCTTGATGCGCGTTCCATTCCATTGCTGGCCCGGCGGCATCGACGCCGATGCTGCAATATTGCCACTCGCGTCACGCGCCAACTGCCCGGCGATGTAGATCATATCGCCCACCCGCAGGCATGGTGCGTAACCTGACGTTTGCGGGACATTCAGGCGATCCATACCGGCAGGGCGACACTCGTAGCCGCTGTCCAGCGTTGCGGCCATGACCTGCACATCCATGGATGCGTCCAGATTGAGAAGACGGCTGACGATCACCGACGTGCTCGGCGCGACTTGCCCGGCGAGCGCCGTCTTCCGCACTTCGTGGTAGGGGTCAACGAAAGCTGGTGAGGGATAGTATTGATCGAGGCGGGCCACTCTGCTCAGCGCGCTGCCTGCGGCGCGCAATTGCGTATCCATTCCGCGGAAAATAGCCGCGGCCTCGCGTTGCGCCCGGGGCGGCACACCCAGGGGGCGCGTAGGGCGTGCTATCTCAGGGTCAAGCAAGCCGTCTGGCCGTGTCGCGCGCAAACCGGTGCCGAATATCCAGCGGCCGGCGCGCACGTAGGGTACATGAACCACGCCCGCCCCATAGGTGTGCGTCGCGTATCGCGTAATGGTCATGAAAAATGTGTCCCCTCACGCGACCAGGAGCGAACTGCGCCCCGTCGTCAATTCGCGGTCACGCCGGCGGTTTTGATGACATCGCCCCAGCGCAATTTTTCCGAGTCAAAGAAGGTCTTGAACTCTTCCGGCGTATCGGTGATTGCCTCGAGCGACTGATTGGCGATGAAGGTCTGCACTGCCGGCGAGCGTACCGCCTCGCGCAGTTGTTTATTCAGCTGGTCGATAACCGGGCGCGGCGTGCCCTTCGGCGCTGCCAAGCCGGACCACACGTAAGCCGAAAACCCCGAAAAGCCGGATTCCGCCAGCGTCGGCACATCAGGCAATAACGGGGTGCGAGCGTCCCCGGTGATCGCCAGCGCGCGCAAGCGGCCGGCGCGGATATGCGCGACCATGGCCGATAGGCCCGGCATGATCACAGGCACCTGTCCGGCAAGGACGTCGGTGACGGCCGGCGCGCTGCCGCGATAGGGGATGTGCACCATTTTCAGACCGGCGCGAGTCAAGAACATTTCCATGAAAAGTTGCTGCGCGCTGCCGTTGCCGGAAGACGCATAATTGATCTGGCCCGGATGCGCTTTGATGTAGTCGATAAACTCGGCAAGCGTATGCACCGGCATGTCGGGATTGATCACAAGCACTCCAGGCTCACGGCTGAATAATGAGATCGGTTCGAAATCGGCTACCGGATCGAAAGACAGCTGCGTGAATAGCGCCGCGCCCCAGGCCTGCGGATTGGAAGCCAGCAGCAGCGTATAGCCGTCCGGCGCGGCGTGGACGACATACTCCGTGCCCAACATGGAGCCGGCGCCCGGCTTGTTTTCGACGACAATACTTTGATCCATCTGCGTGGACATTTGTTGAGCGATTGCTCGCATCGGCACGTCGGACGAGCCGCCGGGAGAGTACGGCACGATGATATGTATCGGATACGACGGATAATCGGCGGCTCTCGCGACCGCCGCGAAGCCGAAGGCCGCTACCGCGAGCAAAAATGCCCAACGCAACTGGTAATGGTTCACGATTCTCTCCTCAGCGACCCGATATGCCCTAATGGCCCACGGCAGCCGTGACCAGCAATTATCATGCCTCGTCACAACCGTATAACGGCCGGCCAGGAAGCACAGTGTGTCGGTCTGTCGTTGATTTGCGGCTCGTTCGATATGGCCGCTGCAGTCGCCGCGCCCGAACAGCAGCAGCGTGTCGAACCGGCGCGACCAAATCTCCTGACGAACGTCGAACTAGCTGAGAAGTTGGTTTGTAGTCCCACTTCCTCCGCCCGCGCTCTGGACAGTCCAGATCAAGCCGCCGCTTTTGTAATGCGCTGATCTATCGCGCCGAAGATCGTCCGTCCGGCCTCGTCGAGAACCTCAATACGGATGCGGTCGCCGAATTTCAGGAACGGCGTTATCGGCTTGCCCCTGGCGATTTCTTCGTTGGCGCGGACTTCGGCAATGCAGGACGATCCCGCGGCCTCATGCTTGTTGGCCACAGTCCCCGCGCCGATGATGGTGCCGGCGCCGAGCTTGCGAGTGCGTGCGGCATGCGCAATGAGCTGCGGGTAAGAGAAGTACATGTCATGGCCGGCATGCGGCGAGCCGATCTTGTGGCCGTTGACCGACGAGATCAGCCGCACATTGAGTTTCTGGCCGTCCCATTGCGGCAGGTCGTCGGGTGTCACGGCGACCGGCGAAAAGGCGCTGGTGGGCTTGGCCTGCATGAAGCCGAAACCTTTCGGCAATTCGCTCCGCGTCAGCGTCCGCAGCGTGAAGTCGTTGAGCAGCATGACGAGCTTGATGTGTCCCATCGCATCCACGGCCGATGTGCCCATCGGCACGTCATCGACCACGACGGCGATCTCAGCCTCGAAATCGACCCCTAATTCGTCGCTCGGCAGCACCATATCGTCGGCCGGCCCGATAAATCCGTCGGACATGCCCTGATACATCAGCGGCTCAGTCTCGAAATTGGCCGGCATTTCGGCGCCGCGCGCTTTACGCGCCTTCTGCATATGGCTGAGATAGACCGACCCGTCGAGGAACTGATAGGCGCGGGGAAACGGGCTTTCGATGCGCTCCGGCGCGAACGGCTCGGTGTGTTCGGCGGTGCCATCGTTCAAGTGATGGTAGACGGCCTTGAGCTTCGGCGCTGCCGTGGCCCAAGTCTCGATCGCCTGCTGCATCGTGTGGGCGATCCGCGGCACCAGTGCGCATTTGGTGAGGTCGCGATCGACAACCGCGAGCGCACCATCGCGGCCGGCGGATTTCAAGGACGCGAGTTTCATGCGTTGGCCTATGTGTTGGCGGCGAGAAATTGCTCGACGCGCGTGGCGAAGGCGATCGGCGTTTCCACCATCGGGTAATGCCCGGAATTGGCGAGCGTCTCGACCTGCGCCTGCGGATAGAGCGAGGGAAAGGCGGCGCGGACCATATCCTCGCTCACGCCTCTGTCGTGTTGGCCGGCCAGAACCAGCATGGGCATTCGCGCTTTGTCGGCGTTGGCCGAAAGGTCGTCTTTGATGAACGACACCATATAGCTTTTGAAGGCCGCCGGCAGCGCCGTTTCGCGCGCCCCCTTCAACAGGTGCCGCAGCCAGGAGGGCGAAAGCCGGTTGCCGACGGATTCGCCGATCACCGCAAGCGCCGTCGCATCGTCATCGCAGGCTCTGGCGAAAAATCCGAACAGGTCGTCGTCGAACGGCAGCTTTGTCGCTGGCACCGGCGTCACCGCGACGATCGACTTGACGCGCGCGGCGGCATCCATTGCTGCCTTCTGCGCCGCCTTGCCGCCCATGGAATGGCCGATCAGATGAAATTCGGCCCAGCCGAGCTTGTCGGCGACCGCAATAACGTCTCCCGCGACTTCGGCCATGGTGAAGGAGCCGGCGACATTGCGCGACTGGCCGTAGCCGCGGATATCAAAGAACGCATAAGTGTGCCGGTCGGCGTCGAGGGCGTCGAAGATCGGCGTGAAGATGCGGTGGTCGGAGAACCAGCCGTGGATGACAATGGCTTTAGCCGGTCCGTTGCCGAGCGTTTTGTACCAAACCATCGACCTCTCCTAATTGCTCAAGCCGGCCGCGTGAACCACGGTGCTCCACCGTTCGATATCGGCCGCGATGAAGTCGCGAAATTGCTCCGGCGTGCCGCCGAGCGGGTCGATGCCTTGCGTCTTCAAGGCGGTGCTAACCGGTTCGGTCTTCAGCGCGGCATTGGCGGACTGCGACAGCGCCTCGATAATAGGTGCCGGCGTGCCGGCGGGCGCCAACAGCCCGATCCATATGCCGGCGTCGAAGCCGGGCATGCCTTGCTCTTCCATGGTCGGCACCTTCGGCATGATTGCGGCGCGCTTGGGCTGCGCCATGCCGAGCGCCTTGAGGTTGCCTTTCTCGACCTGCGGCGCAAGCGTGGCCGCGACATTGAACATCAACGTGATGCGTCCGGCGAGCAGATCGACCATCGCTTGATTGCTGCCGCCGGCATAATGCACCGGCAAGATCTTCGTGCCGGCTTTGAGATTGAACAATTCCGCCGCCAGGTGACTGGCGGTACCGGCACCGGACGTGCCAAAGGTGAGGGTGTCCGGCTTCGCCTTGGCGAGCGCCACGAGTTCACGCACATTGTTGGCAGGTACGGACGGATGCGCCACCAGCACATTGGGCACGACGCCAAGGAGCGCGATAGGCGAAAGCTCTTTGGCGAGATTGAAGTCCGAATGGGTGAAGACGGGATTGATGGTCTGGGCGACCGTTGCCATGAACAGCATATAGCCGTCATTGGGTGCGCGTGCTGTCGCTTCCGCGGCGGTCATGCTGCTGTTTCCGGGCCGGTTCTCGACCGCGACCGGCCGACCGAGCTTTTCCTCCATTTGCTTGCCGACGACGCGCGCTACCACGTCGGCGCTCGAGCCCGGACCGAAGCCGACCAGGATGCGGATCGGCCGTGCCGGATATTGCTCCGCCTGCGCCGACGCAGACGGCAACGATGACGGAACGATGAGGACAGCAAGCGCAATTGCGCAAAGAGTGCGAACCATCGGCGTTTCCCCTTGTACGTTTCCTGAAAGCCGTGTGCGGCTTCGTCGTCGCATCCGGCGGACCGGCCCGATTTTTGTTGAGCTCGGTCGAATGCCCGGCGCTTAAACTCAAACGTTGCGGCTGTAGCCGGTTTTGCCGCCGAACGCTTTCTCGCGCTGCGACCAGTCATGGGTTTGGTCCCACAGCTGCAGAACCTTGGGCGCCTCGCTTTCGAATTGCTCGATACGCTTGGAATCGTGCTCCGTCCGCACCGTCAATTCGAGGCGATGGCCGGACGGATCGAAGAAATAGATCGAACTCGATGAAATCATCATGATTGGTCGGACCAACGACTTTGACGCCGTTGGCTTCCATGTCGGCCTTGGCTTTCAGCAGGGCCTCGACGCTCTCGACCTCGAACGCGAAATGCTGGATCCAGTCCGGCAACTCCATGTCCTTCATGTTGCCGGGATCGTTCGGACATTCAAAAAACGCGATCGCGCTGCCGTCCTCCATTTCCAGGAAGATGTGGACATGCGGGCTGTATTTCCCCGTCGAAGGGACGTGATCCTCGCCCATCGCATGCGCGAATTTGAGACCGAGAACTTTGGTGTAGAATTCGACGGTCGCTTTCGCGTCTTTGCAGCGGAACGCGGCGTGATGCAGCTTTTTGCAGAGCATGGAGTCCTCCGTGACTTGGGCCCGCTCAAACTGGCTGCCTTAAAGCTTCGATATAAGCGCAGCCGCCGGAACGGCCGACTGGCCGGCGCACCAAGTCCGGCGTAAGATGGCATCGGAGCAGAAAACCGGCTGTCACATGCTGTGGTGACGGCCAATGTCGCTGAAGCCTGCAACCACATCCGCTGCAACCACATCCATGGAAACCTACAACCTTGAAAACGGCCGCCGCAGCGATAACCCGATCAAAAGCCAGATTGGCGATCTGATCGGCAAGATCGGCTCGCCGAGTTTCGAGCCGTCGTTTTTCCAGATTGTGCGGGAGGCGACGGCCTGCGAGCATGTCACGGCCTTTGCCAGTTCGGACCAGGCGCCGGCGCGGCTTTTGTTCGCGCTCAATCGCGGCACAACGCCGGTCGCCCGGATCATCGCAAATAAATACCTCGAACATTACTGGAATCACGATCCGGCAAATCTGCTTTGCCGCCGCGAGGCCGCGCCCAATTACGAAATGGCCGTCCGCGTGTTTTGCCAGGACATCGATCACGACGCCTACCGGCGCGACTGCTATTCCTCTGTCGACCTGATCGACCGCTTCTCGATCATCAAGCGTCACGGTGCCGAGACCATTCGGCTTAATCTCTATCGCAGCGCGAAGCGCGGCCGTTTCGTCGTCACCGACTTCGCAGGCGTTCTCGAATGTGCCGACGTCATGTTCGCGCTGCTCGCCAAGCACGACGCGCAACGGAGTGCCGTCGGGCAAAACGGTGAGTCGGATGTTCTCACCCGCCGTCTGCGCCAGATCATGCCGCATCTGGCGCGGCGCGAACTAGACGTGTGCGTCGGTATCATGCAAGGGAAGAGTTCGGAGGCGATCGCGCTGGCGCTCGGCATCAGCGTCAATACGGTTCGGACCTACCGCAAGCGCGCCTATGCCCGACTCGGCATAACGAGTCACAACGAGCTGATGCGGTTGGTTCTGGTTTAAATTCTATTGCATCGCACCCCTGAAACAGGTTTCGCCCGAAGCATCGTCCCGGATTGATTCGTTTTCGACACGGGCGCGAGATCGCTTTGCCGGTACGATGTTGCCGATCCATTCATTACTTGTTCATTTTGATGAGGGGTACTTCGATCGAAAATGGCAACATCGTGGAACGCAGCTCGTGCAGCTACGTTATATCGGCGATATGTAATTGAATTAATGTCGGTTCGACCGATCATCGCTTGCTTGGACGCATCGGCCAAGCGTACAATAGCGGTGCGCAATCGATCGCTTGAGCAACATGCCCACAGGTATGGGAGGACTCTAAAATGGCGCGTGCGAAACTACCTTCGAAACGAAACCGCCGGAGCAAGGCCATCCCCGTTCTGGGAATCGCCGGCGTCTCTTTTGCAATGGCCAGCGGGGCGTCTGCAGCAACTGGCGGAGCGGCGGCCGATGTGCCGGCGCAAAACGCGATACCACAGCATCAACTCTTCCTCGGTGAGGAGGAGATTTCCGACGTCAGCCTGTCGACCTTCTATGTGTTCGACAAAGAAGGCGCCGCGACAACCAATTTGGGCGTAAAGACCGCCTGGGGTTGCCGGTGCGGCGGCTGCGGCGGTTGCCGTTGCGGCTGGAGAGGCTGCGGCGGTTGCGGCGGCTGCGGCTGCGGCGGTTGCTGCTGGTCGGTAGGACGTTGTCGCGCCTGCTAAATTGCGGCGCGTTTCCGCTTAATCAATCGACACAGGTCGTCAGGGCCGGGTCTTGCTTGACCCGGCCGGGCCTGTGTCGATTGCTGTCAGCCTGCTGATTTTCGACTTATTCTCCGCTGACACTACATTGATGTTGCGGCGGGCGCGGGCTTTAACGGCGCCGTCTACGCCATCCTCTCAACCGAAGATCATTTGCTCGACAATGGCGATTTACACCGGCGGCAAGAAGCCTCGGGTTCCGCGTTCCGCTCCCGGTAAAAGCGATCGCGGCATCAGCGCCGCGCAATTCAACGGCAAAGACGTTCTGCAATTCGCGCCGAATTTCTCGGTCTATGTGATGCCGCCCGATGTCGTGTGTCTTTATTCCGAGGACCGCAAATTCTTCCTGCACGGCGAACTTTATTGCGCGGTCGCTGACGCTATTGGCGGCGGCAAAAGCTTCGCGCAGATCGCGAGCGCTCTCGGCAAGAAATATCCGCTGGAATCCGTCAACGAGGCGCTCAAGCGGCTGATCGACCGCCGCTATGTCTTCGTGCAGAAAACGCGGACCGGCGGCGGCATCGCCGCCTCTTATTGGGCGAGCCTCGGCCTGCCGCCGACCGTGGTGGAAGAGAACCTGCAGAAATGCCGCGTGCGCATTCAATCGATCGACGTGAAGGGCACGAGCGAACTCGCCGCCGCGCTGAAGAAGCTCGGCGTTCGCGTCGTCTCTGGCAAAGCCGATCTGACGGTTGCCGTGGTGAACGACTATCTCGAGCCGCGACTTGCGGAGCTCAACAAGAAGCAGCTGTCCGACAAGACGCCGTGGCTACTGGTGCAGCCGTCCGGCGTCTTTCCGCTGGTTGGGCCCGTGTTCACGCCGGGCGAGAGCGGCTGCTGGGCCTGTCTTGCCGACCGCATGACGCGCAATCGGGAAGTGAAGTCGCTTCTTGATCGCAAGCAGGCGCGCCGCGTCGCGGCGTCGCCGCTCGCCAAAGACACGCTCGGCCAGAGCGCAACCGGGCTTGCCGCCATCGAAATCGCCAAGGCCATCGCCACCGGTTTCCGCACCGATTTGCGCGACCATATCGTGAGCCTCGATCTCTTGGGCGCGAGCATCGTCAAGCATTATGTCGCTCGCCGCCCGCAATGTCCGGTCTGCGGCCAGAAGAAGCTGCGCGATCCGCGCCGCGCTCCGGCGCCGATCGAGCTCAAAGGCGGTACGCAGCTGATCATGACCAGCGGTGGCTACCGCTCGGTGTCGTCGCGCGCCACGGTGGCGCGCAACAAAAAACATGTCAGCCCGCTCAGTGGCGTGGTCACCAAGCTCGAACGCATCGATGTCGACCTGCCGCTCAATACCAACTTCTACGCCGGACATAATTTCTCCGGCCTTGCCGATTCGGTCGACGAGCTACGCGCCGGCCTGAGCGGCGGCAGTTTCGGCAAGGGCAGCACGGCCGAGCAGGGCGAAGCCAGCGCGCTGATGGAAGCGATCGAGCGCTATTGCGGCGTTTATCAGGGCGACGAAGTCAGGTTGACCCGCCGTTACACGGACTTCGCGCCGGGCGAGGCGATCGTGCCCAACGACGTCCTGTTGTTCAGCGATGCGCAATATCACAAAGCGCAAAGTATGTTTCAGGCGGCAATGCGTACGCCGCATCACGAATCGCCGGACGAGCACGACCATCACGGCACGCCGACACCGCTGCCGTTCGACTCGACAGCGCCGATGGAGTGGTCGCCGGTCTGGTCGTTGCGCGACCAGGCGTTCAAATATCTGCCGACCAGCATGTTGTATTTCTTCTACAAGGGCGGCCCGTCGCCCGAGCAGATGATCCATGCCGATTCCAACGGCTGCGCGGCCGGCAACACGCCTGAAGAAGCTATCGTCCAGGGCTTTCTCGAACTCGTCGAGCGCGATTCCTACGCCATCTGGTGGTACAATCGCGTGCAGCGCGGCGAAGTGGACCTCAGCCAATTCGACGATCCCTATATCCGCGATCTGAAAGATCAGCTGGCGGCAACCGGCCGCAAGGTCTGGGCGATCGACATCACCACCGATCTCGGCGTGCCGACATTTGTCGGCATGTCCTATTCCAACAAAGACGGCGTCGAATTCGTCGAATATGGTTCCGGCTCGCATTTCGACGCACGGATTGCGATGCTGCGCACCTTGACCGAGCTCAACCAATTTCTGTCCATCGGGTTGCTTGGCGCCCGCGACACATCCGGCCACGACGAGACCGGTCAATTTCGCCTCGATAGTCATCCCTATCTGCTGCCGAGCGGCGCTGCGTCCCTGCCGAAGGGCCTCGGCGCCGATTTCGGCCGCCTCGACACGCGTGAGCAGGCATTGGCCTGCGTCGACATCGCCAAGCGCGCCGGCCTCGATTTCATGGTGCTCGATCAGACCCGCGCCGATATCGAGGTGCCGGTCATGCGCGTGATCGTTCCCGGCATGCGGCATTTCTATCGCCGCTTCGGGCCGGGAAGACTTTACGATATTCCGATCAAGCTTGGTTGGCTGGACCGTCCGGTCGCGGAAGCCAACCTCAATCCCGTCCATCCGCACACCTGAGATCGCCCCGGCTTGCGCGCGCGCCAACCAAAGAAGACGCAACGGGGAGCGCCCAAAGACGTTTCACCAACTGGTCTTTCGGTGCGGCTTCTGCAGCATGTCACGCTCGAAACGAGTGCGAATGGAGACGTCGCTGTCGCCTTCGACGGCCGTTCCCTCGGCATAGCCAAGCTCAGCCCCAAGGCTGCGGAGTGCGCCCGCGGCCTGCGCGCGGGCGTGCCGTTGCGGTTTTTCGCCGCGGCAAAAAGCGGCGCCGACCAGGAAGTTCATATGCTGGTCCGGCGTCTCGCCGCGCGCGGTCTCCTCGAATATCGGCTTGCGCAGTCACGAGGCGGCGCTGATCACGTCGTCATTGAGCCGCAGCTTCCGGATTATTGGCCGCGGATCGCGCGGCTGCGCGACGCCGATACGCTCGTCCTCTCGCGTTTTGCCTATCTGCGGCGGCGCGCCGACGAGATGGTGCTGGAATCGCCGCGCTCCGGAGCCTTGTTCAAAATCCGCAATCCGAAAATCGCTGCCCTCTTGGCGGCGCTCGCCACGCCGCAAAAGGTCAAAGCGCTCCGCCAGCAGCCCGGCTTTCCCGGCCTCGATCTGCTAGGTCTGCTGCTCGATGGCGATATCCTGTTCAAGGTCGCCGCCAAGGACAAAGGCCTGCGGGTGAGCGAGGGCGATAGCAGTCTCGTGCTCTGGGACTTTCACGATCTGCTGTTCCATGCCCGCAGCACCGAAGGCCGCCACGCCAATCCGGTGGGCGGGCTCTATTCGTATGTGGAAACCATTGCGCCGCAACCCGCGGTGCGGCCGAGCTGGCCCGGGGAGAAAATCGACCTGCGCCGATTCTCGCTGGCGCCTGGTCAGCAGCAAGGGCAGGAGCCGTCACCGGCGGCAAAGCTGTTCAACGAACGGCATTCGACGCGCGACTTCGACGACCGTCAACCGATCACGCTTGCCGAACTGTCGCGGTTTCTCGAAGCGACCGTGAACGTCTCAGCGACAGTTGAGACGCCGCTCGATCCGGACGCCGATCCGGCAAGCGGCGGCCCGACGGTGACGCATACGGTGCGGCCCTATCCGTCGGGCGGCGCGAGCTACGAGCTCGAGCTCTATCTCGCCGTCAATATGTGCGACGGGTTGCCGCGCGGCTTTTATCATTACGATGCCGGCGCGCACATGCTGGTGCCGATCGCCGTTCGTCATCAGGACTTCGAGGCGCTCCTTCATGGTGCTGAATTTGCCATGGGCATATCAGCGGCGCCGCAAATCCTGGTCACGATCGCGGCGCGCTTCGGCCGGGTGTCGTGGAAATATAGCTCGATTGCCTATTCGCTCATTCTCAAAGACACCGGCGTGCTGATGCAGACGCTTTATCTGATGGCGGCCGATATGGGGCTTGGCGGCTGCGCCATCGGCACCACCAATATCGATCTGTTTGCGAAAATGACGGGGCTCAACTTCCACGCCGAAGGCCCGGTCGGCCAATTCGCGCTCGGGCGCAGCATCAAGCCTGAAACCTGATTGGCGTTACCACGACCAGCGCCGGCCGCCGGTGCTGCCGGGGGAGGCGCCGCGCGCAAAATAGCCGACGGCTTTGTCTTTGGGTTTTTCCATCAGCGCGAACATCGCGCCTTGAGGGTCCTCGCAGCGGGCGACCCGGCTGCCGTGCGGCATGTCGACCGGACCTTCGAGAACCCGGCCGCCGCCCGCTTTCACATCTTCCACCGCAACTGTCATGTCGTCGACATTGAAGTAGTAAAGCCAGAACGGCATGGCCACGAATTTAGGCTTGGTGAACATGCCGCCGATGACCTCGGCGCCAGCGAAAAACGGCTGATAAGTACCGGCGGGTTCGACTTCGGGCTCGCCTTTGCGCCAGGCAAAAAGCGCTCCGTAAAACGGGAAGGCGGTCTCGCCATCTGCGGCGAGCAATTCGTGCCAGCCGACGCGCCCCGGCTTGTCCAATTCGCCGGCCGGAGATTGCGCCGGCTCCGCGCCTTTGATCAAAGCAAGCGTCGCCGTTTGTGGATCGGTGACCATGGCGAAGCGGCCGACGCCGGGAATATCCGCAGGCGGAATATGCACGGCGCCGCCCAACTGCCGAAGCCGGACGACCGCTGCGTCCACGTCGTCGACCGCGACATAGCCGAGCCAGCGCGGCTGCGCGCCGGTTCGCCGCGCCTCGTCGGGCAGCGTCATCAGTCCGCCAACCGCGGCGTCGCCGACGCAGAAGAGCGTGTAGGCCATGCCCGGCGCCGAAGCGTCGCGGGCGCTCCAGCCCACGATCTTGGCATAGAACGCCTTCGCCGCAGCCATGTCGGTGGTCAACAGCTCGTACCAGACGAAATGTCCGTGGGAATCGTTCATGCCCGCTTATACGCCGGTCCCGCCGAGCTTACGTGGTAATTGCATGGTCATGACATGGCGGGCAATTTTCGCAGCGCCGGCATGACATGCGCGGCAAAGAGCTCGACCGAGCGCAGCATTTCGCCGAGCGCGAGATCGCCGAAGCAGAGTTGCCCGACGACGTAATTCACGCCGCACTCGTTGATCTGCGACGCCAGAAAGGCGCGCACCGTTTCCGGCGTGCCGGCGATGGCCTGGCCTTGCGCAATGAGCGTATCGAAACTGTCGACGCGCAGCGGCGATTGCGGCAGTGTCCCGTTCATTTCCGACAGATAGGTGAAGCTCGCCCGCCAGCGCAGATACGCACGGCGCGCGATCTCCATCGCTTCATTGTCGCTGTCGGCCACCAGAATGAAACGCACCATGCCCATTTTGGGCGGCGCCGTTTTGCCATGCGTTCCTTGCGCCTCGCTCCGGACCTGCCGGTAACGGTCGACGATGGCGCGGGTGTTGCCCGGCATGTCGTTGGTGACGATGTTGAGGCCTTTGCGCGCGGCGCGCGCGGCGCTGTCCGGTGAATGCGCGCCGTACCACAGCGGCGGATGCGGCTTCTGCAGCGACGACAGCTCCATCGGCACGTTCTTGAACTGGTCGTAGCGGCCGTTCCAGTCCAGCGTGTCGACGGTAAAGGCCTTGAGGATGAGTTCGAGGCGCTCGGCATAGATTTCCTGCCGTTCTTCGGCGTTCTGGCCGTAATAGGAAATCTCGAACGGCACTGAACCGCGGCCGAAGCCGATCTCGAGCCTGCCGCCGCTCATGTGATCGAGCATGCAGATTTCTTCGAATACCCGCAGCGGGTGGTGCACCGGCAGCGCATAGACAAAAGTGCCGAAGCGCAGCCGCTTGGTGCGCTGTCCGATGGCGGAAAGAAAAACGCTCGGCGACGGCGCCATTCCGAGCGGGGTGAAGTGATGCTCGGCGACATGATAGGCATAAAAACCGGTGCGGTCGAAAGCTTCGATGACTTTCAGCCGCTGTTCGTAGAAGTCGTGCAACGGCAGATCATTGCGATCGAGATGATCGAAAACGCCGAATTCCAAAGTCATTACCGCACCGCCCGTTCCCTTGTCGCTCGCTTGCGCTTTGCGCGCTAGTTTCTGTTCGGCAACTCACCGTTGCGGCGAAATATGTCGGCTTGCCGGCAAGGCGTTTCCTCGTCCTCATTCCATTACCGAGCGCTGGAGGCCGCCGCAACGCCGCGGCTCTGCAAATGCAAATGGGCCAGCTTGCCGAAACTCCCCTGGTGCGCCGTGCGCAGGAGCGCTTATGATGGCGGCGGCTGCCTCATGGCGGCTAGGGAGAGCGACAATGAAAAAACAAGGCGCGCGCGCAGGCGCGGTGTCTCGACGCACATTCATGAAAAATTCGGCCGGCGCGGGCGTCGTGCTGGCCTCCGGCTTGGCTGCACCAAATGTCATCGCGGAAACGGCGCCGATCAAGCTCGGCAACATCAATACCTATACCGGTGGCCTAGCGTATGCCGGCGAGGCCAATTTCAACGCCATGTCGCTCTATTTCGACAGCATCAATTGGACGGTTGCCGGCCGCAAGATAGAGCTCATCAAGGAGGACGATCAGTTCAATCCGCAGATCGGGCTGCAAAAAGCCAAGAAGCTCGTCGAGAGCGACAATGTCGATCTGGTGCTGGGGATTCAGGCGAGCAATGTCGCGCTCGCGGTCCTCAATTACATGAAGCAGCAGAAGGCGTTCTACATCGTGACGGGTGCCGGCACCGACGCTATCACCTGGGACCGCTATCCCTATCTGTTCCGCACTTCGATCTCGACCTATCAGTTGTCGGCGCCGATGGCCGATTATGTCTACGACAATCTCGGCAAAGAGATCGTGCTGACGGCGTCGGACTATGCCGGCGGCCACGACGTCATGAATCAGTTCAAGGGGCCCTATGTCGCCAAAGGCGGCAAGGTGCTCAAGGAAATCTGGCCGCCGCTCGGCACCACTGATTTCAGTGCCTATCTCACCGACATAAAGTCGATCAATCCGCCGGTCACTTACGACTTCATGCCGGGCGCGGATGCGGCGCGCTTCGTGCAGCAATATTCCGAATTCGGCTTGAAGGAGAAAATGCCGCTCACGGGCTTCACCATGATCGATTCACAAACGGTGAGCGCGCTCGGTAAGTCCGCGATCGGCGTGATTTCCGCGCTCACTTATACCGACACCGTCGATAATCCGGAGAGCAAGGAGTTCGCTGCCAATTTCAAGGCCAAATACAAATATGCGCCGGATTTGTTCGCCGATTACGGCTATGTCGGCGCCAAGGCGCTGTGCGAAGCGCTGAAAGCGACCGGCGGCGATGCGTCGGACAAGGACAAGCTTGCCGACGCGATGAGCAAGGTCGCATTCAATGCGCCGCGCGGACCGTTCCGCATGGATCCCGCCACGCACAACCCGATCCAGAACATCTATATCGCGCAGGTGATCGAGAAGGGCGACGGCATTTCCACCAAGATCCTCTCCACCAGCAAGAACGTTCAGGACCCGGGAAAGAAGATCTACTGAGAGGTGGCAGCGAGGCGCGACGAACAGCCGGCAGAGCAGCACATTAGCCTGGGGCATTTATGGATCTGTTTGTCGCCCAGCTTCTGAACGGGCTGGTCTACGGCGTGCTGTTGTTTCTCATGGCGGCCGGCCTGTCGCTGATCTTCGGCCTGATGAATGTCGTCAGCCTCGCGCACGGCTCGTTCTTCATGCTGGGTGCGTTTTTCGGGCTCACGATCTTCAAGGCGAGCGGCAGCTTCTGGCTGGCGCTTGTCCTAGCGCCGATCCCGGTGATCGCGCTCGGCGTGCTGATGGAGCTTCTGTTCCTGCGGCCGCTCTATAAGCGCGGTCATATGGATCAGGTGCTGCTGACCTTCGGCTTTACCTTCGTGTTTCTCGATCTGGTGCAGACGGTGTGGGGCCGCATGGTGCTGCGGCTGCCGGCGCCGCCGTCGCTGCAAGGTATTGTGCATATCGGCGCCGGCGTATTTTCAATCTACCGGCTGTTTCTGATCGGCCTCGGCTTCGCGATCGCGCTTCTGCTCTGGCTGTTTTTAGAACGAAGCCGCGTCGGCGCCATGGTGCGGGCCGGCGTCGATAATGCCGTGATGGCCGCGGGGCTCGGCGCCAATATCCCGGCGCTGTTCACCGGCATATTCGGTTTCGGCGTGGCGCTTGCGGCGCTTGGCGGCATCGCTGCAGCGCCGGTGCTCGGCCTTTATCCCGGAATGGACTCGGAAATTCTCATTCCGGCCTTCATTGTCATCGTCATCGGCGGCATGGGCAGTTTGCGCGGCGCTTTCGCCGGCAGCCTGCTGATCGGCATCGCCGACACGTTCGGCAAGGCCTATTTGCAGAGCATCGCGCTGTTTCTGATCTATCTCGCCATGACGGCCGTGCTCTTGATCCGGCCGCAGGGCCTGTTCGGCATCAAATATTCCGACGTGGCGATTGCGCCGGCGGTCACAACGACCAGCAGACCGGCGACGGTGCAGACGCGCGCTGCGAGCCTTGCAGTGCTGATAGTCCTCGTCGTGTTGCCGTTCCTCATCGGCGACTATCCGCGTGCTTTGGTATCGGAAATCTTCATCTTCGCGATTTTTGCCATGAGTCTTGATCTCCTTCTCGGCTTCACTGGCCTGATGTCGCTTGGCCACGCCGCCTTTTTCGGGCTCGGCGCTTATGCGGTCGCGATTCTTGGTGTGCAATTCGGTCTCAATGCCTGGCTCGGCGTCGCCGCGGGTGTCGTCATCGCCGGCGCCGGCGCCGCTATGATCGGCTTCTTCTGTGTGCGCACCGGCGGCATTCCGTTTCTGATGCTGACACTCGCCTTTTCGCAGCTGGTGTTCTCGGTGGCGTTGAAGTGGCGCGACGTCACCGGCGGCTCGGACGGCATGGCGATTGCCGAACAGCCGGGCTTTTTTGGCTTCAGCCTGTCGAAGTCGCTACCGATGTATTTCATGGCGCTCTGTTTCTTCATGCTGGCCTATTGCGGCCTGCGGCGGCTCCTGAACTCGCCGCTCGGCCATGCCTTTGTCGGCATCCGCGAGAACGAGCCGCGGATGCTGGCGATCGGCTATCCGACGCGGGCCTATAAGCTTATCGCCTTTACAATCGCCGGCGCGATCGCGGGCCTTGCCGGCGGCCTCTACGCCATCTTCAACGGCTTCATTTCGTCCGACGCGGTCTATTGGACCTCATCCGGCGACATTCTGATCATGACCATGCTCGGCGGCGCCGGTACTTTGATTGGGCCGGCCATCGGCACCGCGGTCTTCCTCCTCATGAAGAACGTCGCCAGTTCTTATAGCGAGCACTGGCTCTCCATCATCGGCGTCACTTTCATTTGCTGCGTGATGTTCTTCCCAGGCGGCCTGTGGGGCACGTTGCGGAAAGTGGCGTGGCGGAGGGCGCTGAAATGAGCGTGCCGACAAGCCTGCTATGCCTCGATCATCTCAATAAGGCGTTCGGGAGCCTCGTGGTGACCGACGATATTTGCCTCGATATCGCGCCGGGCGAGCGGCATGTCATCATCGGGCCGAACGGCGCCGGCAAGACGAGCCTGGTCAATCAGATCGGCGGCCAGCTCAGGCCGAGTTCCGGCCGCATCCTGCTCAAGGACCGCGACATTACCGGGCTCACGCCGGATCGGATCAGCCGGCTCGGCGTGGCCCGCACGTTCCAGCGCAACAACCTGTTCCAGAATCTCGGCGTGATCGAGAACATCCGGCTCGCTCTGGAGGTCCAGCGCGGCAGTCCGCTGAATTTCTTCGCGCCCGTTGCGCACGACCGTACTCTCTCCGAGCGCGCGGAAGCGTTGATGGCGCAGGTTCATCTCGTCACCGACGGCGCGCGGCCGGCGCGGCAATTGTCCTATGGCGAGCAGCGGCAACTTGAAATCGGCATCGCACTTGCCGGCGCGCCGGAGCTTCTGCTGTTGGACGAGCCGACATCCGGCATGTCGCCCACGGAGACCGCGCGCATGATCGATCTGATCGGCACGCTGCCGCGCACTTTGTCGATCCTGATGATCGAGCACGACATGAATGTCGTGTTTTCGGTCGCCGACCGCATTACCGTGCTCTACTACGGCAAGGTGCTGGCGACGGGCACGCCCGCGGACATTCAGGCTGATGCGCGCGTGCGCGAAGTCTATCTCGGGATGGTGCATTGATGCTCGAACTCGAGAACATCAATGCCTATTACGGCGACAGCCACATTCTGCATGGCGTGTCGTTTGCTGTGCGGCCCGGCGAAGTCGTCTGTCTGCTCGGCCGCAACGGCGCCGGCAAGACGACGACTATCCTCACCATCATGGGCTATCTGAAACCGCAACCCGGCCGCATCCGCTATGACGGCCGCGATATCGCAGGGCTGCCGCCTTATGCCGTGGCGCGGCTCGGCTTCGGCTTCGTGCCGCAGGAGCGCGGCGTTTTCCCAAGCCTGACGGTGCGCGAGAACCTCACCGTCTTCGCCCGCGCGGGCAGAAAAGCCGGCGCGAACTGTTGGACACTGCCGCGCATCTTCGATTTGTTTCCGGTATTACGGGCGCGCGAGCGCAATCTCGGCTTTCAGTTGTCCGGCGGCGAGCAGCAAATGCTGTCGATCGCGCGGGCGCTGATGCTCAATCCGGCTTTGCTTTTGCTCGACGAGCCGTCGGAGGGACTGGCGCCGATGATCGTGCGGCAGATCGTCGACATACTGGCGCGGCTCAAAGGGGAGGGGCTCGCCATTCTGCTGGTCGAGCAGAATTTGTCCGCCGCGTTAGCGGTCGGCGACCGCCATCATGTCATGAACAAGGGTGAGATCTGCTTTACCGGCAGTTCGGCCGAACTTGAAGGCAACGAATTCGTGCTGCGCAATTACCTCAGCGTGTGAGAGATCAGCGCAGTCCTGCCATTCCGGCGCGGGCGTTCTCTTCGTCGTGCCGTCGTGTAACGTGAAAGAAAAAAGCGTGGCTGGGGAGGAATGCGCGTGGCAGTGACCAAAGACGCCGTGACCAAGGTCAAAGTGGCGGATATCGAGCTTGAACTGTTTGATTCGGGCGAGACAGCCGGGCGGCCCATCCTGTTTCTCCACGGCGGCGGTGGATTTAACGAACGGCAACCCTTCGTTGCGCCGCTCGCCGAGAAGCGCCGGGTTGTTGCGCCGTCGCATCCGGGTTTCGGCGCGTCGAGCCTGCCGGATTGGCTCGATAGCGTCGACGATATCGCGCATCTCCATCTCGAATTGCTCGATCTGTTGAAACTCGATCGCGTCGACTTGGTCGGCTGTTCGATCGGCGGCTGGATCGCCGCCGAAATGGCGACCAAGGCGCCGGAGCGATTCTCCCGCATCGCGTTCGTCGGGCCGGTGGGTATCAAGGTCGGCCCCATCGACAAGCTCGACATTCCCGACATCTTCGCCATGGCGCAGGACGATGTGCTGAAGCTGACCTATCACGATCCGGTGCGGATGAGGCCGGACTTCAGCAAAATGTCGGATGACGAGCTTGCAGCCATGTTCCGCGGGCGTGAGACGCTGGCGCTTCTGACTTGGGAGCCGTGGATGCACAATCCGAAGCTCAAGCGCAGGCTGCATCGCATCAGCATGCCGACTCTGTTCATTCGCGGTGAAAGCGACGGTCTCGTGTCGCAAAGCTATCTCGATGCCTATGCCGGCTTCTTGCCGAACGCGCGCAAGCAGACGATCGCAGCGGCGGGGCACGTGCCGCAGCTCGAGCAGCCGGCGGCTTTCACGGCCGCCATCCTGAAGTTTTTGGGAGAGTGAGATGAGAGCGTGGCATTTCAGCGAAAACGCCTATCCCTATCTGCCGCCGGCGGACAGCTATCCCTCGATCCGCGTCTCGCTGCCCAATCGCATTTACGATCCGCACAAGGGCGCGGCACTCTATGACCGCTTTATCGATGAATGGCTCATCGCCGAGGAGGAGGGCGTCGAGATCATGCTCAACGAGCATCATCAGACGGCGACTTGTGTGGATCCGGCCGCGCCGCTGATGCTGGCGGCGCTGGCGCGCCTGAGCAAAAAGGCGCGGCTTTTGATTCTTGGCAATCCGATCGCCAATCGACGGCAGCCGGTGCGCGTCGCCGAAGAAATGGCGATGGTCGATGTACTCTCGCACGGCCGTCTCGAAGCCGGCTTCGTGCGTGGCGTGCCGTATGAAATTTTGCCGGCCAACAGCAATCCGGTGCGCATGAATGAGCGGCACTGGGAGGCGCTCGATCTGATCGTCAAATGCTGGACCCATCACGACGGGCCGTTCAGCCATGAAGGCCGTTTCTTCCACCATCGCGCCATCAATATCTGGCCGCGCCCGATCCAGCAGCCGCATCCGCCGATCTGGGTCAGTTCGACGAGCCCCGGCGGCGCCGGACAGGTCGGCGCGCACGGCTATGTGCTCGCGACCTTCCTCACCGGTTTCGACACCACCAAGCGCATCTACAACTCCTATCGCCGCGGCTGGCGCGAAGCGGGACGCGGCAATGACGTACCGATCGATCGTTTAGCCTATGCGGCGCTGATTTATGTCGGCGATACCGATGCAAGGGCGCGGGCCGGCGCCGAGAAGCTATTGTGGTACATCACCGCCAATAAAGTGCCGCAGCATTTCTCCAATCCGCCGGGCTATGTGCCGATTGCCATGAACGTGCAATTGGCGCGCGGCGCGCAGAACGTGGTCTCGGCCTTCGGCACCAAACAATCGACGGTCGACGGCGCGATCGAGGCCGGCACGATGTTTGCCGGCACGCCCGATCAGGTGCTCGCCCAGATCAAGAAACATTGGCACCATGTCGGCGGTTACGGCAATCTGCTGATCATGGGGCAGGCAGGATTCCTTGAGCACGACGACACCGTGCACGGCATTCGCATGTTCGCGCGCGAAGTCTATCCGAGGCTCAAGGAGCTTTATCCCGACACCGCGGTTTCGGGGATGACCGAACCCGTGGCTGTGGCGGCGAGCTGACACGCAGCGATGCCTGGTAAGCAATTTTGCTCTATGACGCGGGGCCAACGTGTTTCGCCAGCCTTGGAAACAGCTTCAGGGCGTTCTCTCTTTCGACGGCCCGCCGTGTCGGAGCGTCCAAGCCGTTGAAAGCTGCAAAGGCCGCGATCACCGATTTCACGTCCTGCACCGGATTGCGGTGCCGTGAAAAGGGAAAGTCGCTGCCGAACGTGATCCGCGACGGGTCGGCGATCTCCATGAGACATTTCAGGGGCGCCGGCGCGCAGACTTCCGCGACGTCATAGTAGAGGCCGCGCAAGGCGCTTGTGACCGTCCCACCAGGCAAGTGCTCGGCGATCCGCGGATTATTGTTCATCGCGCTCATGCGATAGACCAGGAAAGGGACGGTGCCGCCGCCATGCGGCATAATCCAGCGGATGTTGGGGAATTTTCCGAACGTGCCGTTCCACAACAGATTATGGATGGCGCGGGTGGTATCCAGCACGAGCTCGGTCATTCCAGAGGGATAACTATAGGCCGGCATGCTCTTGGCTTGGTTGCGCAGCGGATGAACGAACACCACGGCGCTGCGCCGGTTGAGTTCGGCATAGAGCTCGTCTTCTTCGGGCTGTCCCAAGTGACGTCCACCGACATGGGTCAGCAGACAGACGCCTTCGAGATTGAGCGTGTCGAGCGCATATTCGGTCTCGCGTATGGCCGCGGCGACATCGGGCAAAGGCAGGATCGCAAACGCGCCGAAGCGGCTCGGATGATCGGCGACCATCTGTGCGGAATCCTCGTTGCACTCGCGCGCCAAGCGGACGGCAAAATCGAGATCGCCGAAATAGACGCCGGGGGATGCGATCGAATTCACGGCGGCGGCAATGCCGGTTTGGTCCATCAACTCAAGTTGCGCCGCGACGCTCCATTCCGCCCACGGATTTTCGCCGCTGCCGTGGATGCCGACGCTTGCAAGCGCGCGCTTATAATAGTCGGGAATCGGATGTTGATGGGTGTCGATCAGAGGACCATGAGACATTGCTGCGTCATAACTCTTTTTGTGAGAAACCTGTCGATTGCGGGGGTTGGCCGCTCAGTGCTGTCGCGCGTCTTCCCACGGCATCATCAGGCGTTCGGCGAGTGCCACGGCCGAGAACAGGACTATGCCAAGCCCGCTCAGCCAAATTAGCGCGGCCCAGGCGAGCGGCCCGTCGAGCTGTGAATTCGCGGACAGGACGAGATTGCCGAGCCCGGTGACGGAGCCGACGAATTCGCCGATGACGGCTCCGATCACGGCCAGCGTGATGGCGACCTTGGCGCCGGCGAATATGAAGGGCAGCGCCGCCGGCATTTGCACTTTGAGAAAGACTTGCCGCGGCGAGGCCCGCAAGGCGCGGGCGAGTTCCAGCAGCCCCGGAGGCGTCGCTTGCAGTCCCGTTGCGGTGTCTACGACGACCGGAAAGAACGCGACAAGAAATGCCAAGGCCAGTTTCGAACTCATGCCGAGCCCAAACCATACCAAGATGATTGGTGCGATAGCGACTTTGGGGATCGATTGGGTGGCGACCAGTATCGGATAAAGGACGAGATTGAGGATGCGCGAATTGGCGACGCACACGGCGAGGGGGATGCCGATGGCAAGCGCGAGGCCGAATCCCAAAAGCGTCTCGATGAGCGTCGGCCAGGTCTCGTGCAGCAACAGGTCATAACGCGTGATTGAAATCCGGGCGATGTCGAGCGGGCTCGGCAGCACGAGCGGGCTGATGCCGGACAAGGATGTATAGGCCTGCCACATGCCCACGATGAGCATGATGCCGATCAGCGGATAAACCGAACGTTGAAAGTGCTGCGCCCTCATTTGGTAATTCCAAGCGCTCGCCCGGCGCGATGTTCAAGTTCGGTGAATTCGGGCGCGTAGCGGACTTCGGGACGCCGCGGATACGGCAGATCGACGGCGATGAAATCGGCGATTGTCGCCGGACGATTGCTGAAGACGGCAATCGCGTCCGAGAGGTAGACCGCCTCGCTGATGCTGTGCGTAACGAGCATGACCGTGGCGTTGGTCTTGACGCGAATATCGAGCAGGAGATCCTGCATTTCCATGCGCGTGAGCTCATCGAGTGCGCCGAACGGCTCGTCCATCAAAAGCAGTTTCGGCCGATGCACGAGCGCCCGGCACAAAGCGACGCGCTGCTGCATGCCTCCCGAGAGCTGGGCTGGATATGAGTTCTCAAAGCCGGACAGGCCAACCAGCGAGAGCAGTTCGATCGCACGCCGCGTAGCTTCGCCTCCGACGCCGCCTGAGATTTCGAGCGGAAAGAGGACGTTCTTCAGGACGGTCCGCCATGGCATCAGATTGGGCTGCTGAAAGGCAATCCCGAAATCCGGCTGCGGCCGGTCAACATCCACGCCGTTGATCTGGACCACCCCGCTTGTCTTAGAGATCAGGCCGGCGGCGATCCGCAGAAAAGTGGTCTTGCCGCAGCCGCTTGGACCCAACAGGCTGATGAATTTGCCGGCATGAAGATCGAAAGACACGGCGTCGATCGCGGCAAGCGGGGCCTGACCGGGCCGCGTGAACGTCTTGTGGACGTCTTTGAAATGACCAAACGGCCTTTGCTGCGATTGCTGGCCAGCCTTGTCGATGCCGTCGGGGTCCGGCCGAGGCGAGGTGGGATGGACAGCTGATTTGATCACGGCTTGATCGGCGGATTGGGCAGGTATCCTGTCGCGTAGAGTTCCGCTGGCGCCGGCGGCGTGCCTTTGACACCAATGTATTTCACGACGAAGTCGACATTCTCCTTGATCTTGGCCGGATCGAACCAGCCAAGTCCATGCTGTTCGACGTCCGGCGTCACGGAGAGGTCGCGAACGACGCCGATTTCGGCTTCGATCACTTCAGGCTTGAGGCTCGGAATATATTTGATCTCGTCCTGCGCGGCTTTCGCCGGATTGTCGAGCGCGAACTTCCAGCCTTTCAGGGCGGCGCGTACGAACTTCCGCACGACGTCAGGATTCTTGGCGAGGTACTGCTCCGTGACGCCGATGCCGTTCGAATAGAGTTCAAGGCCGTTGTCGGCGGGAAGGTAAGCCTGAAGCTTCTCGTGAACGCTATCTGCGGCCTGCTCGAGGCCGGGCTTCGCCATGGCGAAGAACTCGATCGACGGGACCTGTTTGGTCAGAAGGGCGCTCGCGCGCGCGGCCGGCGTGATGTCCGCCACGGTGAGCTTGCTCGGGTCGAGTCCGTGCTCCGCCATGAAGCCTTGCAGGATTTTCGGCGTGAAACTGCCGGAGCCGCTGCCAAGGGTCAGGCCCTCAAGCTGTTTGATAGTGCGAACATTGGCGCCGCTTTCGAGACTGAATACGGCGATCGGAATCTTTTGGTAATTGACCGCAACCATTTTGATGGGCGCGCCGGTCGCGCGTGCGATGGCGACTTCGGGCACGCCCATGAATCCCATATCGGCAGTGCCCGAAGCGACGTTCTGGATCACCTGCGCGCCGCCTTGCGAGGGGATGATGCTGACATCGAGACCCTCGTCCTTGA
Organism: uncultured Alphaproteobacteria bacterium; assembly: GCA_963746715.1. Lineage (GTDB taxonomy): Bacteria > Pseudomonadota > Alphaproteobacteria > Rhizobiales > Xanthobacteraceae > BOG-931. The sequence continues at coordinate 826,398 of CAVVCW010000032.1, forward strand.
AATAGCCCTCGGCCAGAGCCGCATACCACGGCGCGTGCCGCCCGAGCGGAATGAAGTCGAGCGAGAACACGAGTTTTGTCAGGCTCGGCGCTGCGCCTTGGGCGAAGGCCTGATCCAGCGGCGCTGCGAGCGCTGCGGCGGCCAATAGTGCTGCAAGCATCTGCGACCACGAACGCATCGAACTTCTCCTTCGCGGGCGGAACAAATGAACCGGCGAAATCCATGGTGCCACCGATAGTTTCGGCTCGTCAACATATTTTCGAAAATCTGTTGATCCTGCAAAATGCCTCGTGTATTCGTTGCGGGATCGCACCAGTCGTTCCGGGAGATTTGATGCCGCCGTTGCTTGCCAGATCCGCCGCCACGCCGACCTTGAACTCGTCCGCTTTGAGCCGGCTGCGGGCCGATATCATCGCCTGCCGGCTGATGCCGAACGAACGGTTGCGGGTCGAAGCTTTGCGCGAGCGTTACGGCATGAGCATCAGTCCGCTGCGCGAGGCCTTGATGCGGCTCGAAGCCGAGGGCCTTGTCGAGCTCGAACAGAACAAGGGGTTTCGCGTTTCCGAAGTGTCGCAGGAGAATTTGCGCGATCTGATGCGGACCCGCATCGAGATCGAATCCATCGCGTTGCGCTGGTCTTTGGAAAAAGGCGGCGTCGAATGGGAAGCCAATCTGCTCGGTTCATTTCACCGGCTGTCGCGGCAGACCAAGATCGATCCGGATAATCCGGAGGCGATCAATGAAGCGTGGAGCCAGGAGCATGCGGAATTTCACGCTGCTCTGGTATCGGCCTGCGGATCGCAGACCATGATGTCGATCCGGTCGCGGCTCTTTGAACAGGCGGAGCGCTATGTCTCGCTCTCGATCATGTCGAATGCGCCGCTGCGCGACGACGTTACCGAGCACAAGCAATTGATGCGGGCGGCGCTCAACCGCGAAACCGACAAGACCATCGAGCTGAACCGCCTTCACATCAGCCGAACGCTGGACAAAGTGGCCGCGTCGCTCGCCGCCGGCAAAGGGACCGGTGCGCGCAGGAAAGCTTTCAAATGAACATTGCCGTGCAGGACGGCCCCGTCACCGTCCCGGCCGTCAAGCTTGCCGGGTTCGTCGCGCAACTCTTTGTCGCTGCGGGCGTGCCGGCGGCCGCTGCCGCCGACGTCGCCGATGGGCTGGTCGAAGCCGATCTCGAGGGGCTTTCGTCGCATGGCGTGATGCTGATCGACATGTATATCGAGCGCCTGCGCAAAGGATCGGTCTCGCGCGCCACACAAGCCGCCGTCGTTTCCGAACGGCAAGGCGCGGTCGTTCTCGACGCCGGTCATGCGCTCGGCCAGTTGACCGCGCTACAGGCGATGGAGATCGCAATCGACAAAGCGCGCCTGTTCGCCGCCGGCATCGTCACTGTCCGCCACGGCTTTCATTTCGGTACGGCGGGCCGCTACGCGCAACATGCGGCGAAGGCCGGCTGCGTCGGCATTGCGATGTGCAATACGCGTCCTCTGATGCCGGCGCCGGGCGGTGCCGAACGGGCCGTCGGCAACAATCCGCTCGCCATTGCCGTTCCTGTCGATGACGAGATTCCCATCGTGCTCGACATGGCGACGAGCGAAGCGGCCATGGGCAAGATTCGTATGGCGGAGAAGGCCAAAGAAGCCATTCCGCCGACCTGGGCCGTCACCGCACAGGGGCTGCCGACCACCAACGCGGCGGAAGCCATTGCCGGCATGCTGTTGCCGTCGGGCGGGCCGAAAGGGTTCGGGCTGTCGTTTCTGATCGATCTATTGTGCGGACTATTGTCGCAAGGCGCAATCGGCGCGCAGGTGCGTCCGCTCTATGGCGACTTCGCGGTGCCCTACGATTGCTCGCATCTCTTCATCGCCATCGACGTCGCGCATTTTTGCGACCTCGACTGGTTTCGCCGTCAGGCCGCACAGGCGGCGGCGCGCATTCGCGGCGGCGCGCGCACACCGGGTATCGCTGACCTATTTACGCCGGGAGAACCGGAATGGCGGCGGCGGCAGAGTTCCGGCGGCGACGTGCGGCTCGAGCCGCCGGTCGTCGCCATGCTGACGCGCTATGCCGGAGAGCTTGGCGTCGCGACCACTTTGTTTGAGTACCGTGCACAGGATGAACACCATGTCTAAAGTTCAGATTTCGAGTCCGAAACTGCGGCAGCCCAACGGCGTGTTCTCGCACGCCACCGCCATCGAGGCGACCGGCCGCTTTGCCTTCATCTCCGGGATGACCGCGCGCCGCCCCGACGGCAGCATCGCCGGCATCGGCGATATCACCGAACAGACCCGTCAGGTCTGCGAGAACGTGAAATCGGCGGTTGAGGCCGCCGGCGGCACGCTCGACGACGTCTGCCGAGTCGACGTCTATGTCCGCAACATGGAGCACTTCGAGGCCATCCACAAAGTGCGTGCGCAATATTTCAAGCCGCCGCTGCCGGCTTCGACCATGGTCGAAGTCACCAAGATGACGTCGCCGGATTATCTGATCGAAATCAGCGCTATCGCCGTCATTCCCGCAAAATAGGACCCGACCCGTGAGCGACAAATTCGGACTGCAGGCCGCGGCCGATCGCGGCATCACGCTCGGCGAAGTCGGCCAGAAGATCCTGTTCGAAAACGAGCTGGTGCGGGTCTGGGAAATCCGGCTGGAGCCGGGCCAGACCCACGACTTTCATATTCACGATCATCCCTATCTCGTCGTCTCGCTCGGCGGCGGCGAGAACGAGATCGAGACGATTTTCGGCAAGAAAATATCGACCCAGGAGCCGCTCGGATCGTTCGTCTTCATCAATGAAATGCGCGAAGTGCACAGGCTCACCAACAAATCGGACGTGGCTTATTTCTCCCGCCTGATCGAAATCAAATCAGTCGGGTGGAACACGGAGAATTCCGCGGCGTGATGCCGGCTGCTGCGGCCGTAAAGATCAACATTGTGCGAGGTCTCAAATGACAAAACTCCCGGAAGGCGCCCCCAATCTTGCCGAGATACTCATTCAGTCCGAGAGTGTCGCGTGGCGGGAAAAGTCGCTGAAAGGCATCCACGAAAAGATGCTATGGCGCAACGAGCAGACCGGCGCCTCGATCGCCTTGATCAAATTCGACAAGGGCGCCGGCATCCCGCAGCCGCATCTTCATGCCGCCAATCAGTTCATGTTTTGCCTCAAGGGCAGATATGAATACACCTCGACCGGTGTGGTGCTGACGGCCGGATGCTTCTACTGCAATCCCAAAGGCAATGTGCATGGGCCGGCGATCGCGCATGAAGAGACCATCGTGATGGAGATGTATGACGGTCCGCATTATCCGCAGAAGCCGTCCTGGTATGCCGACGAACGCGACGCGCATTACGGCGGAGTACCTCGTGCCAGCGTCATGGCCGGGGTTCTCCCGGCCATCCACGTCTTGGGATACTCAATGCTGCCCGGAATTGGCCGCTCGTAAACCCAAAGCCAAAACTGGCCACTAGAAGTTGCTCGTCCCTAATGGCATCGTTGGAAAATGCGAGTCAGGGTCGATATTCCGGATACTGAAGAAAAGGCGCACCGCTGTCCGTGCTGTAAATTCAAAACCTTGCGCGGCCGAGGCCAAGACGAAATTTGCAAGGTTTGCTTCTGGCAAGATGACGGCCAGGATGAGGCGAATGCCAATAAAGTTTGGGGTGGCCCCAATAAAGAGCTAAGCCTTCGTCAGGCTCAACAGAACTTCATTTCAATCGGCGCCGTCGACGAAAGTTGCCGCCGATTTGTTCGCAGGCCTCTCCCAGACGAATTTTAAGATTTTCCACCCTCTATGACTCGAAACTGGTGGCGGCGATCCGGCCTAAAGACGTGGATGGCCGGGACAAGCCCGGCCATGACGGCCCAGCGATCGCCCCAAATTTTGTCACTTTTACATTGACGATTGTCACTGATTTAGTTACTTATCCGGTGCGAATCATCTCGCTCATGAAGGACGCCTTCGGGAGGTAGACCCGGAGGCCGGAGCGAGGGCGGTGCCCGCGGGCGGCGTTACGACCCGTACCCGGGCGGCTTTGGGCATCAGCCGCCGGCAAACATGGCCGGCCGTGCGGTGCGCACTGGACTGGGACCGGTAGGGGTGGGTAACGCCCATCTAGCAGGGTAATCGTGGCGGCCGCGTCCCAGGAAGCCTGGCCTGAAGCTGGACAAGGAGATGTTCCGACATCTCCAGGAAGAGCCGTCAGTGGAACGCCGACAGGCGAGCGCGCCCGCAGCGGAGGGTCGGCGCAAGCCGATCTCTTCGTGGCGCGCCCCGCACCCGCTGGTGCGGACAGTTTCACCTGCGTCTGTCGGCGTTCCGCTTCCTTCGCTTTTCGTTCGTTTTTTCCTCCTTCGTCATTGCCGGGCTTGACCCGGCAATCCATGCGGCAGACGACGCTTCATCGGACGTGCCGACGAGGCTAATGCAAGCCGCGCGTCATCATGGACCACCGGGTCAAGCCCGGTGGTGACGAGGAGGAATGTTGCGTCATCTTCTCCCGTTATCGCGGGGCAGGAAGCATTACGTCGCTGTTTGACAATCGAATCCGAAAACGCGCGGGCGGCGCCGTTACTGCCGCTCGGCGTGCGCACGCCGACCCAGGCGTCGCGGACTTGCTGGTAGTGCACCGACGGCTCATAGACCTTCACCGGCAGCGCCAGGTCTTGCGCCGTCAGCCGGCCCACTGCCGATAACAGGCTGTACGAAGAAACCACCCGGTCGTGCTGCGCCACGATCAGGCTCTGCCGCGCATTCACCAAAGCCTGCTCGGCGATCAGCACGTCCTGCGTGGTGCGCTGGCCGACCTGGGCCTCATTGCGCACGCCGTTGAGCGCCCGTTCGGCGGCGGCATTCTGCCGTTGCGCGGCTTCGATCTGCGCCTTCGCCGCCTGCAATTGCGCCCAGGCCTGCACGACATTGGCGCGCGCCTGGTCGCGCACTTGATCGACATTGATCTGTTGCTGCCCGACCGCTTCCTTGTTGGCGCGGATCGTCGCGTATTCGCCGCCGCCCTGATAGAGCGGCACCGTGAGGTTGACGGTCGCGGAATCGGTGAAGAGTTTCGGCGTCACGATATTGGCGCCGTATTGCTGCTGCACGCTCGCCTGCGCCGTCAGCGTCGGATAGAGCGCGCCTTCGGCGATCTTCACCTGGAGCAGCGCGACGTCAACGCCGTATTCCGCCGCCGTCACTGACGGGTTCTGCGCCATTCCCATCGCGATCGCGGAATTCAATGTCGACGGCGCGATCCGCTCGACCGATGAAGCCGGGGCCAGATTCGCCGGATCGACGCCGATAATGCGCCGGTAATTGGCCTGGGTGATGGCGAGCTGCGCCTCGGCCCCATGCAAGCTCGCTTCGCCTGCGGCCAATTGCGCTTCCGATTGCGCGACGTCGGTATTGGTCACTTGGCCGGCGGCGAAGCGATTGTTGGTGTCGGTGAGCGTGCGGTCGAGCACGCGCACATTGTTGCGCTGGACTTCGAGATTGGCGGCATCGCGCGACATGTCCATGTAGATGGTCGCCGCCGCCAGCAGCACGGATTCTTCCATGACGCGCAGCGTTTCCCGCGCCGCCGAAACCTGGCTTTCCGCGGCGCGCACTTTGTTGCTGGTCTGGTTGCCGTTGAACAGCGTCTGCGACGCGGTGGCGCCGTAACTATAGGGCTGGGTGTGGCCGTTGATTTTGATCGCCGCCCCTTGAGTTAAAGCCGTGCCGGGGATCGGCGGAAAAATCTCCTTCTCGGTGGTATATTGATCGCCGGCGCTGGCATTTGCCGTCAGCGTCGGGCGATAGCCGGACAGCGCCTGCGGCACGCTTTCATCGGTCTGGCGGACGATGGCGCGCTGTGCATTAAGCTGTGGATTATTCTCGTAGGCCCGGGCCAGCGCAGCTTCGATGCTCTCGGCATTGGCCGCGCGCGGCGCGGCAAACTGCCACGCTGCAAGTGCAGCACCGACCGAAACCATCACTCTTATCGGGCGCCGGGCCTGCTTCCGCAGGAAGTTCCGCCCCCGCGGAGCCCCGTTCTCACTCGTCACCATCGCTCCAGTCCGCCCGATGGTGACTTTAACGGCGGCAGGGGGGCCTTACAAGGTTGGGGCGGTTTCCGCACGCCTGCTTTGCGCGCGCCGCGCAACCAGCCGCAATTCGCGTAAGCCGAACATGATCGTCGCCAGCATCAGCGGCAGGAAGAAGTCGAGCACGCGGAATGTGAGCAAGGTCGCCAGCAATTCCTCGCGGTTGAATTGCGGCAGGCCGATCAGCATCGCCGCCTCGACGACGCCGAGACTGCCAGGCGTGTGACTGATGGTGCCGATCAGGGTGGCGACGACGAAGATCACCAGCAAGCTCGAGAAGCTGATGCTCGGATAATCGGGGAGCAGCATGAAGAAGGACAGCGAGGCGAGGAGGCGGTCCGTCGTGCCGATGCCGATCTGCAACAAAGTGCGGCGGACATTCGGCAGCATGATTTTCCAGTTAGCGCGGCCGACGGTGCGCGGCTGTTGCGCGAGCCAGACCAGATAACAGCCGATCACAAGGAGTCCGCACAGGCCGAGCATCCGGTTGAGCGAGGATGGCAGGTGATCGAGCACGGTCAGCGCATGCGGCGTATAGAACACGCCGGCGCCGAGCACGAAGATGTTGCCCAGCCAGTAGGTGAGGCCGGTCATGAACGCGATCTTGGCGATGTCGACGACGGTCAGATTCCAGAACGAATAGATGCGGAAGCGGACGAGCCCGCAGGTGAAGGTCGCTGCCCCCAGCGAGTGGCCGATCGTGTAGCTCGTGAAGCTCGCGAAGGCGGTGACCCGCCACGGCATATAGCGCTTGCCGATCGTCTGCAGCGCGAACACGTCGTAGAGGACGAGATTCGAATAGCCGGCGGCGACCAGCAATGCCGCGATCAGGACCCGCCATCCCGATTGCGCTTCGATCGCTTCGATGACTTTGCCGATCTCGACGCCGCGCAGCAGGTGATAAAGCAGGGCGATGGCGATGGCGACGATCGCCACGCTGATCGCGAAGCCGATCTTGCTCCGTCCGAAGCCGCGGCCGATCGACGGATTGGGAGGACTCGTTTCGGCCAGGACGTTAACTACTCCCCTAGCGCATGTTCCCGAAAAGTAGACACGGTTTTCCGTCAAGAACACGCGCAAGATCTAGGATCCAGCGAATCGCGCCGGAACCTCCCATTCATTTGTAACAGCATTGTTACGGCAGGGCCGCGCTGCGTCGCGCGCCCGCGCCAAGACCGTCACACGATTGAGATATGAAATGGCAATTCTCGCCGAATGCGATTCGAACAAATGACGCGGGCGACAAGCGCCCGGGCGAAAGCAATCCCATGAAAGTCCTGGTGGCGACGGACGCCTGGCGTCCGCAAGTCAATGGCGTGGTGCGCACGTTGGGGTCGCTGGCGCGGGCCGCCGGCAAGCTCGGCGTCGATATCGAATTCCTGTCGCCGGACGGCTTCTGGACGTTCCCGGTGCCGAGCTATCCGGGGCTCCGTCTCGCGCTGCCCGGCCGGAAACAGATCGCGCAGCGGATCGCGGCGGCGAAGCCCGATGCCATTCACATCGCGACGGAAGGTCCGATCGGACACGCCGTGCGGGCTTATTGCCTGCGCATCGGTCGGCCCTTCACGACGAGCTACACCACGCGTTTCCCGGAATATATTTCGGCGCGTTCGCCGATCCCGGCGCAATGGGTCTACAACGTGTTGCGGCGTTTCCACGGCGCTGCAACCGTGACCATGGTGGCGACGCCGTCGCTGACGACCGAGTTGCGCGAGCGCGGCTTCACCAATCTCGGCATGTGGACGCGCGGCGTCGACGTCGATCTGTTCCGGCCGGACCGGGCCATCGATCTCGGCTTCCCGCGGCCGATCTTCATGTCGGTGGGCCGCGTCGCGGTGGAAAAGAATTTGCCGGCCTTCCTGTCGCTCGATTTGCCGGGAACAAAAGTCGTCATCGGCGCTGGCCCGCAGGAAGCCGACCTCAAGCGCCGCTTCCCGAGCGCCAAATTCTTGGGGCAACTCGACAACGGCATTCTCGCCGCGCATCTCGCCGCGGCCGACGTATTCGTGTTTCCGAGCCTGACCGACACATTCGGCATCGTGCAACTCGAGGCGCTGGCGAGCGGCGTGCCGATCGCGGCGTTTCCGGTCACGGGGCCCAAGGACGTTATCAGCGACAATCCGATTGGCGTGCTGAACGAAGACCTTCGCGTTGCCTGCATGCAGGCGCTGTGGATTTCCCGCGAGGCGTGCCGCGAATTCGCATTGCGCTATTCGTGGGAGAATAGTGCCCGCCAATTTATCGGCCATGCGCACAAAGTGGCCGTCGGCGGCGCACGCGAACCGGAGCCGTCGACGCCGATCGCCGCTCCTGCACAAGACACAGCCGGGCAGCCTCTGGTTCCCGGCTGCAACACGAGGGTTACGCATGAGCACTCTGTCTGAAGTCGACTTGGACGCGCAAACAGTCACTAAAGCCTATGCGCGCTGGGCGCCATTTTACGATTTCGTCTTTGGCGCGGTTTTCGAGCGCGGCCGTCAGGCGGCGATCGCCGCGGCCGAGCGCATCGGCGGGCGCATCCTCGAAGTCGGCGTCGGCACCGGGATGTCACTGCCGCTTTATTCGAAGAAGTGCCGGCTCTCCGGCGTCGATATTTCCGAGCCCATGCTGCGCAAGGCGCAGGAGCGCGTCCGCGAGCTTGGCCTGACCAATGTCGAAGGTCTCTGGGTGATGGATGCCGAGCGTCTGTCGTTCCCCGATAATTCCTTTGACGTGATCGTCGCCCAGCACGTCATCACCACGGTGCCCAATCCGGAAGCTGCTCTCGACGAGCTTGCCCGTGTGCTCAAGCCCGGCGGCGAGATTGTCCTTGTAAGCCGCGTCGGCGCCGACGCCGGACTGCGGCGGTCGTTCGAACACTGGTTCCAGCCGGCGGCACGCAAGCTCGGCTGGCGCTCCGAGTTCTCCTTTGAGCGTTATTCCCGCTGGACGGCAAAAACCCCCGGCATCCATCTGATCGAGCGCTACGCCGTCCCGCCCTTCGGTCACTTCAATCTCATCCGCTTCGGCAAGGATGGCGGTGCGGGCAGCGGCTACGCTTCCGAAATCCGCGCAGCCGGCTGATCCCGGCAGCTTGATGACACGACTGGTCACGCATCTGTCACATGAGCGCGCCCACGGAAGCCTTCTGTGCGAGCGCAGATCGCCAGTGATCAGACTGCAAGACGACTGTCACAAGGGATTCACGGAATCGCCATACCCAGATCGAACGCCTGCATGACGGGGATTAATAAATGGAAAATTTTCTGGAGACGCTGCGGACCCAGCGGTGGGATGATCACCGCTACTATCATCACAGCCGCATCAACCAGTCGCTGCATTTCGTCAGCGCGCTGAGCTTTCTTTTTGCCTATGTGATGATCTTCAAGGATCCGGCGATCTCGGCGTTCGCGGGCTGGCTGGTGTCGATGACAACCCGGCAAACCGGGCACTTCTTCTTCGAGCCGAAAGACTACGATCACGTCAATCACGCGACCCACGAATACAAAGAAGAGATCAAGGTCGGCTACAATCTGCAGCGCAAGGTCGTGCTGCTGACAATCTGGGCGCTGTCGCCGCTGCCGCTCTATTTCAGCCCGAGCTATTTCGGCCTGTTCGCGCCTGCCGTGACGAAGTCGGACTTTATCCACCACATCGGGATCATCTGGCTCGTGCTCGGCATCGGCGGCGTGCTGTTTCGCACCATCCAGCTGTTCATCGTCAAGGATGTGGAGACCGGCTTGGTCTGGGCGACCAAAATCCTCACCGACCCGTTCCACGACATCAAGATCTATCACAAGGCGCCGTTGGCGCTGCTGCGCGGCGAGCTGATCGACCCGGAAATCGGGCTGCATCACTGGGACGAGGGAGACGCCGAGGAAGCGCCGCGGCCGAGCTGAGCGCGTCGGCGAAGCGTTCGGCGCATCCGATATGCGCCGAACGGCGTAGCTGCCGGCGACCTGCGACCTTGCTAATCGTCTCGACCAAACAATTTTCGGCGGATCATCTCCTTCAAGATGGTCCGCTTGATTGTTTTATTGGTGAGCGCGGGATTGCGCCACCACCAGCCGTCGCGCTGCATGGCCTGCGCGGCGGCGACGAAGCGGTCGGCGACGGCGGCAAAATCGGCCTCGGTGTAATTGAGGCTGAAGATCAGCCGGCCGGTGCCGATCCAGCTCAGCGCCAGGCCTTCGGCCCGCAGGTAATATTGCAACATCCAGTTATAGCGCGACGGCTCGGTGTAGCAGACCGTCCAGATCGACGACAGGTTAGCGACCTCGACCGGCAATCCCGCCGCGGCGAGGCGGGCGTTGAGCTCGTTCGCGCGCCTATTCCAAGTGGCATCGAGATCGCGGTAGGTGGCGTCGGCCTCTGGCGTCTTCAAATAGCGCAAGAACTCGTTCATCGCCGCCATGACGTAAGGATGCGAGTTGAACGTGCCGCGGGCAAAACAGATATCCGCCGGACGGTCATCGCGGAAACGCTTCATCAGCTCGTGCCGGCCGCAGACGACGCCGATCGGCAAGCCGCCGCCGAGCGTCTTGCCATAGGTGACCAGATCGGCGCGCACGCCGAAATAGTCCTGCGCGCCGCCTTTGGCGATGCGGAAGCCGACAAAGACCTCGTCGAAAATCAGCACGATATTGCGCTCGGTGCAGATCGTGCGCAGGCGCTTGAGCCATTCGGCATAGGCGTCTTTGTCGAAATGCGCGCTGCGGCCGCTGTCGAGCAGCGAGGAATCGCTTGGCGCCGAAGCATTCGGATGCAGCGCCTGCAGCGGATTGATCAGGATGCAGGCGATATTGTTGCGCGTGCGCAGGACCCGCAGCGTGTCCTCGGACATGTCGTTGAGCGTATAGGTCTCGTGCGCCGGCACCGGATTGCCGACACCGGGCTGCACGTCGCCCCACCAGCCGTGGTAGGCGCCGCAGAAACGCACCAGATGCGAGCGTTTGGTGTGATAGCGCGCCAGCCGCACCGCCTGCATGACGGCTTCGGTGCCCGACATGTGGAACGACACCTCGTCGAGCCCGGAGATCTGCTTCAGCAGTTCGGCGTTCTCGACGATCAGCGGATGATAAGGGCCGAGGACCGGGCCGAGCTCGCGCACCCGTGCGGCGCCACGCTCCATCGTGCCCTTATAGAAGTCGTAGCCCAGCACATTGACGCCGTAGGAGCCGGTCAGGTCGTAAGCGCGGTTGCCGTCGAGGTCGGTCACGGTGACACCGCTCGAAGACTGCACGAAGCTCGCCGACGGCAGATAGGCGCGCACTACGCGGCGATATTGGAACGGCACGCGGTAGGCGTCGGTGAATTGCAGATCGGAAATCGCTTCGCTCGCCTGCGCGGTGCGCTTGATCGTCTCGGCAAAGCGGGTCTTATGCTGCGCCGACAGCCGGGCAAGGCCGTCGCGCCGGCGCGCGGCGATCTCTTTCGGCGCATCGTCCGAACAGAAGAAGCGCTCCTCGCTATACTCGTAGAACGGCACAAAGCCGGCGAGCCAGCGCGACATCCGGGCGTGGCCGGCAAGCGAGCGGTGCTTGGCCTGCGACAATTGCAGCCGCTTCTTCAGCGTCACGACCGAAGTCGCGACGGCTGCGGCGCCGAGGCCATAAAAGGCGAGAGTCGTGTTGCCGTCCATCGAATCGCGGTTTAGCCGGGAGATTTAACAATCACATGACGGTAAGGACTCAAATCCTGCGCATCTTCGACCAGGAAGATATCAACTTTCTGTTGACCAATCGCATTCCGCGGCGGCTCGCGACGCAGTTTATCGGCTGGTTCAGCCAGATCGAGCAGCCGTTTGTGCGCGACGCCTCGATTGCGCTGTGGAAGCTGTTTTCCGACCTCGACTTGAGCGAAGCCAAAAGGTCCGAATTCAAGAGCCTGCACGATTGCTTCATCCGCGAGCTCAAGGATGGCGCGCGCCCGGTCGACAGCGCAACCGCCATTCTCACCAGCCCCTGCGACGCGATCGTCGGCGCCCACGGCGCAATCGCCGGCACCGAACTTTTTCAGGCCAAGGGCTTTCCCTATACGCTACAGGATCTGTTGCCCGATCCGGCGCTGGTCGAGGCGCATCGCAACGGCCGTTATGTCACGCTGCGGCTGAAGTCGAGCATGTATCACCGCTTCCACGCGCCCTATGACGGCTGCATCGACAAAGTGATCTACGTTTCCGGCGACACCTGGAACGTCAATCCGATCGCGTTACAACGGATCGAACGGCTGTTCTGCAAGAACGAGCGTGCGGTCATCAAGACGACGCTGGCGCCGGGCGGCCAGACCGTCACCTTGGTTGCAGTGGCCGCAATCCTGGTGGCGAGCATCCGCCTGCACTGCGTCGACGGACTGCTGAACCACGATTATCGCGGCCGCACTGTCATCGCTTGCGACAGCGCGTTCAAGAAAGGTGATGAGCTCGGCTGGTTCCAGCACGGCTCGACGATCATCGTCTTTGCGCCGGACGGATTCGAGTTCTGCGATAACGTCCGCGAAGGCGCGGCCATACAAATGGGGCAACCACTGCTGCGGCTACCGTGAATGACTCTTCGTATCAGCCGGCTTTCTTTATCAGCGCTTCGTCGAGCTCATTGGCGCGCTTGTAGGCCGGGCGGCTGCTGACCCGCTGCCAATATTTCTCGAAGGCCGGCCGCTTTTCCAGCGTGCCGAACATCATGCCGAAGCCGATATGCGAGCCGACATAAAGATCGGCGGCCGTGAATTTGTCGCCGGCGAGGTAGTCGCTCTTCGCCACCGCGGCTTCGAGCGCGTTCAAAGCCTGCGCCAGGCTGCCATAACCGATCATGCGTTCACGCTCCGCCGGCACGACAAAGCCGAGCGCCTTGTTGCTCAGCGCTGCTTCGAGGGGGCCGGCGCTGAAGAACAGCCAGCGATAATAGGGCGCGCGCTCTTTCGAGGTCGGCGGCGGTGCGAGTCCGGCCTGCGGAAAGGCGTCGGCGAGATAAGCGCAGATCGCGGCGGTTTCGGTGACGACGGCATCGCCGTGGCGCAGTGCCGGCACTTTGCCCATCGGGTTGATGGCAAGATAAGCCGGCCCCTTCATGGTCGAGGCATAATCGAGCACTTCGACCTTATAGGGCTGGCCGACTTCCTCGAGTATCCAGCGGGCGATGCGGCCACGCGATTGCGGATTGGTATAGAGAACGAGTTCATCGGCCATGAGCGATCTCCCCGAATTGCCGAAACTGACCCTTCAGGAATATGGGCAGGCGGGCAGGGGGTGACAATAGCAGGCGACAACGGCGTTCAATCCGGCGCGCGCAGGCGATAGCCGATGCCGGTTTCGGTGAGCACATATTGCGGCCGTTCCGGATCGGCCTCGATTTTCTGGCGCAATTGCCGCACATAGACCCGCAGATATTGGGCATCGGTGAGATCGTCCCACAATTCGCCGAGCAGGAATTTGTGCGTCAGCACCTTGCCGGCATGCTGCACCAAGACGCGGAGCAGGTCGTATTCCTTCGGCGACAATTTCACTTCCTTGTCGCCGACTTTGACGATGCGGCGCACCAGATCGACCGACAAATCGCCGACGCGAAATACCGGCCGCTCACCGTGGGTCTGCAACTGGTGGCGCAGTGCCGCGCGCATGCGGGCGAGCAACTCGTCCATGCCGAACGGTTTCGTCACATAATCGTCGGCGCCGAAATCGAGCGCCTGCACTTTGCTGGCCTCGTCGCCGCGGCTCGACAGCACCACGATCGGAACGCTCTCGTTGCGCGCGCGGATGGTGCGCAGGAGATCGTGGCCCTCGATGTCGGGCAGGCCGAGATCGAGGATGACCAGATCCGGAGCTTCGCTTAACAGCTCGAGCGCGGTCTTGCCGTTGGGTGCTTCGAGAATGTGATAGCCGTGCGCGGCAAGCCCCAGGCGCAACAGCTTGCGGATCGGCGGCTCGTCATCGACCACCAGCACGCGAAGCGGTGCCGCGTTCATGCGGCGGCATCCAATTTTTGCGGTTCGCTCGCGACCGGCAGCGTAATCGTGAATGCGGCGCCGCGGCGGTCGGTGCGGTTGCCGGCGACGATGGTGCCGTTCATGGCCTCGACGAAGCCGCGCGAAATGGCAAGCCCTAGCCCGGTGCCGGGCCGCACCTGATCGGTCTTCTGCACGCGATAGAACTTATCGAAAATGTGTTCGAGGTCGGACTGTGGGATGCCTTCACCCTCGTCGAGGATTTGCAGGCAGACCGTGGTGCGGTCGCGCCAGGTGCGGATGAAGATGGTGGTGCCGGGCGCGGCATATTTCGCGGCGTTGTCGAGAAGATTGAACAGCACCTGCTCGAACAGCACGGCGTCGAGCGATACCATCGGCATGTCGGCGGCAACGTCGAGCTGGACGGAGTGGTGCCGCAGAATCTTGACGGTCCGCCGCAAGGTCGAGCCGATGATCTCCGACAGATCGTGCGGCGCGAGCTTCGGCATGACCGCGCCGGATTCAAGCTTCGTCATGTCGAGAAGGTTGGCGATGAAACGGTTGAGCCGTTCGGATTCGTCGATAATAGTCGCGAGCAGCTCGGCCTTTTCGCCGTCGCTCAGTCTGTCGGAGAGGTCGCGCATGGTGCCGGCTGAGCCGAGCACGGAGGCGAGCGGCGTCTTGAGGTCATGCGAAATCGACGTGAGCAGCGCCGAGCGCAGCCGCTCGGTCTCCGCTGTGCGCTCGACGCGTTCCATGTTCTCGACGAGTTGAACGCGCTCGATAGCGAGCGCGCCCTGGTCCATCAGTGCGTCGAGGAGGCGCCGCTGTTCCGGGGTGAGTAGCGGGCCGGTCTTGTCGCTGTCGATACCGATGACGCCGATGGCGCCGCGCCCGGTATGCATCGGCAGGAACAGGCGCTTGGCGCCGGGCAGCGTATCGGAACTGCGGCCGGCCGGGCGGTCGTTCTCGAACGACCATTTCGCCGCCGCGACATCGGCATCGTCGAGCGTGTCCTCGGGCGGGTAGCCCGTCTTCACAGTGATCGAGCCGTTCTCCGGCAGCAACAAGACGACGCGAACCTGCAGCATCAGCGCGGTCTGGTAGGCCGTCGCCCACAGCACATCGTCAAGCGTCCCGGCGCCAGCGAGCTTGCGGCTGAACGAGTAAAGCGATTCGACGGTGCGCACGCGCGCTTGCGCGGTCACAGCCTGCATGCGGCCACGCGCCGCGACATTGGAGACGATGACGGCGACCAGCGTGAACAAAGCAAAGGCCGCGATATTGTGCGGATCGGCGATGGTGAACGTGTAGATCGGCGGCAGGAAGAAGAAATTATAGGCCAACGCCGAGGCCAGGCTTGCCAAGAGCGACGGCATCAGCCCAAAGCGCACGGCGACGGCGACGACTGCCGTCAGGAATACGAGGTCGACATTCTCGACCCCGATCCAGTAATCGACCAGTTCGGCGAATCCGAGCGCACAGGCCACCGCCAGAATCGCGAACAGATAAGGCCACGGATCGAATACATCGTCGCGGTCCGACGTCCGCACCGTCTTCTTCGGGATAGGGCGGCCAGAAACCTGGTCGCCGGCAATGACGTGAACGCTGATATTGCCGGAACGTCGCACCAGATCGCGCACCACCGAGCCATGCATCATCTCGAACCAGCGCGAGCGCGTCGATTTGCCGACGATGATCTGCGTCACGTTATGGGCATGCGCATAGGCGATGACGTCGTCGGCGATATTGCGGTCGCTGGCCGGAATGGTGACGGCTTCGCCGCGGAGCGCCTCGGCGAGCCGCAGCGTATCGGCGATGCGGTCGCGCTCTTCTTCGGTGAGTTGCAGGCTGCGCCGGCCTTCGACATAGAGCGCCACCCACGGCCCATGAAGCCGGTCGCCGAGGCGTTTGGCGTAGCGCACCAGTCCCGCGCAGCGTGGATCTTCGCTGATGCAGACGACGAATCGCTCGCCGGCTGGCCACGGACCCTGGATGGCATGCGCCTGCATTTCTGAGAGCAGTTGTTCGTCGACCCGCTCCGCGGTGCGGCGCAAAGCGAGCTCGCGCAGCGCCGTCAGATTGGCGGGCGAAAAGAAATGCTCGAGTGCGCGCTCGGCCTGTTTCGGCACATAGACCTTGCCTTCTTTGAGGCGTTGGATCAGGTCATCGGGCGTCAGATCGACGATCTCGACGGCGTCGGCGCTGTCGAACACAGCGTCGGGCACGGTTTCGCGCACGCGCACATGGGTGATTTGCGCGACAACGTCGTTGAGGCTTTCGATGTGCTGGATATTGACGGTGGTATAGACGTCGATGCCGTGGCTGCGCAGCTCTTCGACATCGAGGTAGCGTTTGGGATGGCGGCTGCCGTCGGCATTGGTGTGGGCAAGCTCGTCGACCAGCACAATCTGCGGCCGGCGCGCGATCACCGCGTCGAGATCCATCTCCTGAAGAAACTGGCCCTTATATTCGATGCGCTTGCGCGGAATGACTTCAAGGCCTTCAAGCAGCGCTTCGGTCTCGCGGCGGCCATGCGTCTCGACAATGCCGATGACGACGTCGTAGCCGTCTTTCTTCAGCGCATGGGCCTGCTGCAGCATTTCGTAGGTTTTGCCGACGCCGGGAGCGGCGCCGACGAAGATGCGCAGCTTGCCGATGCGCCGGTCCTCACGGCGCGCGGCTTCAAGGAGTGCGTCCGGCGAAGGTCGATGTTCGGTTTCGCGCCGCTGATCAGCCATCACGAACCAGTCGTCTCGAAAAAATGTCAGGCGTCAGGAACGTCCTTTTAGCATGGTCTGCCCAAAAATTGAGGACCGCTCCGGGCACCCGCAGCGGTCCAGTTTCGGGCATGTTTGGGGAACATGCCTCAACCGGCGGCCAATTTGTCGAGCGCCAGGTTAAGCTCCAATACATTGACACGCGGCTCGCCGAGGAGCCCGAGCCAGCGGCCCTCGGTGTGGTCGGCTACCAATTGGCGCACGCGGTCTTCCGGCATATTGCGGGCCTTGGCGACGCGCGGCGCCTGGAACAAGGCAGCGTCAGGCGAAATGTGCGGATCGAGGCCGCTCGCCGATGTGGTGACCAGATCGATCGGCACCGACGCTGACGGATTCTCCTTCTTCAACGTATCGATGTCGCCTTGCACGCGGTCGATCAGCGCCTTGTTGGAGGGCCCGTAATTGGAGCCGCCGGAATTCAGTGCGTTGTAGGGTGCGGCAATGGTCTTGGTCGAATCGTTGGGATCGGGTGCCGTCGTCGCCGACGGACGGCCGTGGAAGTACCTATCGCTGGTGAACACTTGGCCGATCAGTTCGGAGCCGACGACGTGGCCGTCGCGCTCGATCATGCTGCCCTGCGCCTGGTAGGGGAAGATGACTTCGGCGATGCCGGTCATGGCCAGCGGATAAGCAAGACCGCAGATCAGGGTCAGGGCGACGAGGACGACAATCGCCGGACGAATTTCGCGCAACATGAGACTTCTCCTAAAGTCGCATCAAACCAGGTGCAGGCCGTTGATCAGCACGTCGATGGCCTTGATACCGACGAACGGAATGATCACGCCGCCGGCGCCGTAGATCCAAAGATTGCGGGCCAGCAGCGCGCCGGCCCCGATCGGGCGGTAGCGCACGCCTTTGAGCGAGAGCGGGATCAGGGCGATAATAATGAGCGCATTAAAGATGATCGCCGAGAGAATGGCGCTTTCCGGCGTCGCCAGCTTCATGATGTTGAGCGTCTGCAGCTGCGGATAGAACGCGACGAACATCGCCGGGATGATGGCGAAATATTTCGCCACGTCGTTGGCGATCGAGAACGTGGTCAGCGCGCCGCGCGTCATCAAGAGCTGCTTGCCGATCTCGACGATCTCGATGAGCTTGGTCGGATTCGAGTCGAGATCCACCATGTTGCCCGCTTCGCGCGCCGCTTGCGTGCCGGTATTCATGGCGACGCCAACGTCAGCCTGCGCGAGTGCCGGCGCGTCATTGGTGCCGTCGCCGCACATCGCGACGAGCTTGCCCTTGGCTTGCTCCTCGCGGATAAGGCGTAGCTTCTCCTCGGGTGTCGCTTGCGCCAGGAAGTCGTCGACGCCGGCCTCGGCCGCGATGGCAGCCGCGGTGACCGGATTGTCGCCCGTGATCATGACGGTGCGGATGCCCATGCGGCGCAATTCGGCAAAGCGCTCACGGATACCGCCTTTGACGATGTCCTTCAAATGAATGACCCCGAGGAGCCTGCCGTCCCTGGCGACAGCGAGCGGCGTACCGCCGGACTTGGCGATGCTGTCGGCAATCGCATTGATTTCGCGTGCGGCTTCGGCGCTCACATTCGGGCGCAGCACCTGAACGGCGCCCCCCGTGACGACCGGGGCGGGACCATTGAGGAAGCTCAAGATGGCGTCGACGGCGCCTTTGCGGACCCAGGATGAGCCGATTTCGACGCCGCTCATGCGGGTCTGCGCGGTGAACGGGATGAAGTTGGCCTTCAGCTCATGCAGCTCGCGGCCACGGATGCCGTATTTCTCCTTCGCCAGGACTACGATCGAGCGGCCTTCCGGCGTTTCGTCGGCGAGCGACGCGAGCTGCGCCGCGTCGGCGAGTTCCTGCTCGATGACGCCTTGCACCGGCTTGAATTCAGTCGCCTGGCGATTGCCGAGCGTGATCGTGCCGGTTTTGTCGAGGAGGAGTGTGTCGACGTCGCCGGCGGCTTCCACCGCGCGGCCTGACATCGCCAGCACATTGAAGCGTACCAGGCGATCCATGCCGGCAATGCCGATGGCGGACAGGAGCGCGCCGATCGTGGTCGGGATCAAGGTCACGAACAGCGCCACCAGAATGACAACCGAGATGGTGCCGCCCGCATAGGCGACATAGCTCGGGATGGTCGCGGTGGCGAACACGAAGATGATGGTCAGCCCGATCAGGAGAATATTGAGCGCGATCTCGTTCGGCGTCTTTTGCCGCTCGGCGCCTTCGACCAGCCGGATCATGCGATCGAGAAAGGTCGAGCCCGGGGCCGCGGTGATGCGCACGCGGATCCAGTCGGATAGCACTTGCGTGCCGCCGGTCACCGCCGAACGGTCGCCGCCGGATTCGCGGATGACCGGCGCGGATTCGCCGGTGATCGCCGCTTCGTTGACCGAAGCCATGCCTTCGATCACTTCGCCGTCGGAGGGGATGGTGTCGCCGGCTTCCACCAGGACGACATTGCCTACTTTGAGCTCGGTCGAAGGGATGAGGCGATAGTTCTGCTGATCGTGGGCGCTTGTGATCAGCTTGGCCTGGGTTTCGGTGCGTTGGCGGCGCAGCGTGTCGGCCTGCGCTTTGCCGCGGCCTTCGGCAATCGCTTCGGCGAAATTGGCGAACAGCACGGTGAACCACAGCCAGAGAACAATCTGGATTTCAAAGCCGGTATGTCCGCCGCCGGTGAAGAGATCGCGAAGGAGGATCACCGTGGTCAATATGGTGACGACCTCGAGCACGAACATCACCGGATTCGACATCAGCGTTCGCGGGTTGAGCTTGACGAAAGACGAGCCAATGGCCGGCACGACGATCTTCGGATCGAACAGCGCCGAGACTGGCAGGCTCTTGCGCAGGGTCGAGGTTTCCATCGAAGTGACTCCAAGCCTTAATTAGATGCGAACAGGGTGCCGGCGTTGATCGCGAGCTGCTCGACGATCGGGCCGAGTGCGAGCGCCGGAAAGAAAGTGAGACCGCCGACGATCAGGATCACGCCGACGACGAGACCAACGAACAGCCCGCCGGTGGTCGGGAACGTGCCCGCGGAGGCGGGGACCAGTTTCTTGGCGGCGAGCGAGCCTGCGATCGCCATGGTCGGGATGATCATCCAGAAGCGCCCGACGCCCATCGCGATGGCGCCGGTCACGTTGTAGAACAGCGTGTTGCCGCCTAGGCCGGCAAAGGCCGAGCCGTTATTGCCGGTTTGCGACGTGTAAGCGTAGAGCACTTCGGTGAAGCCGTGCGGGCCGGGATTGTTCATCGCCGACACCGCCGACGGCACCAGCATCGCGACCGCGGTCCAGCCGAGATACATCAGCGGCAGGATGAGGACGGCGAGCATCGCCATCTTCACTTCCTTGGCTTCGATCTTCTTGCCGACATATTCCGGCGTGCGCCCGACCATCAGTCCGGCAATGAACATCGAGATGATGACGAACAGCAGCATGCCGTACATGCCGGAACCGACGCCGCCGACGATGATCTCGCCGAGCTGGATGTTGATCAGCGGAATCATGCCGCCGAGCGCAGTGAAGCTGTCATGCATCGCGTTAACGGCGCCGCACGACGCATCGGTGGTGATGACGGCGAACAGCGACGAGGCGATGATGCCGAAGCGGACTTCCTTGCCTTCCATATTGCCGCCGGTCAGGCCGAGCGTGTTGAGCGCGTCGTTGCCGTGGGCTTCCGCCGCATAGCAGGCGATGGCGCCGGCGAGGAACAGTACGCCCATCACCGAGAGCACGGCCCAGCCTTGGCGCTGATTGCCGACCATGCGGCCGAACACATTGGTCAGCGCCGCGCCGATGGCAAAGATCGAGATGATCTGCACGTAGTTCGACAGCGCTGTCGGATTCTCGAACGGATGCGCGGCGTTGGCGTTGAAGAAGCCGCCGCCATTGGTGCCCAGCATCTTGATCGCAATCTGGGAAGCGACCGGGCCGACCGCGATGGTCTGCTTGACGCCCTCGAGCGTCGTCGCGTCGACATAGGGGCCGAGCGTCTGCGGGATGCCCTGCCAGACCAGGAACAGCGCGTAGGGCACGCAGATCGGGATGAGGATGTAAAGCGTGCAACGGGTCATATCGACCCAGAAATTGCCGACCGTATGCGCCGAGTGGCGCGCGAAGCCGCGGATGACCGCGATCGCAAGCACGATGCCGGTCGCTGCCGACAGGAAATTCTGATGGGTGAGGCCGAGCATCTGCACGAGATAGGACATCGTGCTTTCGCCGCCGTAGTTCTGCCAATTGGTATTGGTGATGAAGCTCATCGCCGTGTTCATCGACAGATCTTCGCCGACCCCGCTCTGGCCGGCCGGATTGAACGGCAATCCCGCCTGCAGCCGCATCAAGGCGTAGAGAATGAGAAAGCCGCCGACATGGAACAGCAGCATGCCGATCGTATAGGTCAGCCAATTCTGCTCGCGCCGTTCGTCGACGCCGGCGATCTTGTAGATGACGATTTCGATGGGCCGCAGTAGCGACGAGAGAAAATTACGCTCGCCGTTGAAGACGCGCGTCATATAGCCGCCGAGCACCGGCGTAATCGCGATGATGATCGCGCAATAGAGTAGAATCTGAATCCAACCGATGGCGGTCATGGTCGTTAGTCCTTGGTCGTCGTTCCTTCAGAACTGCTCGGGCCGGAGCAGGGCGTAGGTGAGATAGACGAGCAAGCCCACGGTCACGAGAGCCGCGAGCGAATAGTCGAAGGTCATTGTCGGTCTCCCAAAGGGCGGGTCGGGTCAGCGCGTGTTCCGGAAAAGTGGATTCCGATTTTCCGACGAGGACATGCGCAAAAACCTAGAGCCTGTCGCAGGCATAGACGTAGCCAATCGACAGCGCGAAGAAGACGGCGCCGATAGCGATCATGATGACGTCCATCATGGAAATGTCTCCGAGCCAGAATCCGGCAGCGTGCCGGCTAAGGCGGGCGTGCAGTCTTGAATTGGATCAAGCTTGCAAAAAGGGCCCGCCGATCACGGCCAACTACCTGTCACTATGGGCATAGGAATTCGAGACGGGCGCGCCGGAGACGTTATAGGAATCTTATAAAGATCGTCGTCATCGAGGCGTCTGCCGCGCTTGCAAATGATTGAATGGCTGAGGAATTCGTCTGCGTTCGGCGGTTACGGGACGACGCGGCACATTAGACGCCAATAGGAACGCATAGCTCCCGCGCGCTCCGATCATCGCGCCGGACCGCGATTTCAATGACTTAGGTGAAAGAATTGCGCGGCCGCACCAAGCTTAGCCAGCGTCGCAGCCACTAAAAGTGCGACGACAGGCATCAAGGCCGATAACTCGGCGTATTTGGCTTTGCCTTGATTACGGAACTTCATGATGCGACTCACTGTCCGCCGTGCAGAAACAACAGCCATCGCCGCTTCAAGTTTTCTACGAAGTTATCTGCTCAAGGAGATGTGACTCGCGTCACGTAAAAATGCCAGACCGATCACGCCGTTTCGATATAAAGCCGAAATAAATTTTCGTTCGGACACGCAGGCCGCAGCGCTTATTTTCCTCTTATATCTTTGTGACTTGGCTGCTCCGGCTTCTTTATCGCTTTAGCCGCCATCTTGGCCCGGCAAGCGATGCCCCTTATTGCTGCGCCTGTACGGCAACAGGCCCGGGATCGCTGAGACTGTCGTGCTGCTCAACAACCGTGGCGGCTTCGCCGGTGCTGACATCGAGAATCTTCTCGACCGGCGGTTCCTGCCGATTCCACCAGCCGCCGCCGAGCGCCTGGAACAGCGCGACGGTGTCGGACAAGCGCGCGGCGCGCGCCTGCACCACTTGAATCTGAGCCTGGAGATAAGTTTGCTGCGCCGTCAGCAGGATCAGAATATTGGCATAGCCGGTTTGCGTCTGTTGCTGCGCGAGATCGAAACTGGTCTTGGCGGCGCGCTCGAAATCGCGCGCGGCTTTGAGCGCATCCGCATCGCTCTGGATCGCGCGCAGCGCGTCGGCGACGTTCTGCACGGCGCCGACGACTGTGCTGCGGTAGCTCCAGGCCGCGGCGTTGTAAGTGTCCTTGGCGCCTTGGAGCTGATGCCACAGTATGCCGGCGTCGAACACCGTCTGCGTGGCATTGCCGGCGAGCAGCCAGAATTCGTTGGCCGGTGAAATCAGGCCGGCAAGCACCGTATCGATGTAGCCGCCATTGGCGCTGATCGTGAAATTCGGCAGCATGTTGGCTGTCGCGATCCCGATCTGCGCGCTGGCCGAATGCAATTGTTCTTGCGCGGCGCGCACATCCGGACGCTGCTCGATCAATTGCGACGGCAGGCTCACCGGCAGATCCGTCGGCAATTGTAGGTTTGCAAGCGAGAACGTCCCGTAAGGACCTTGGCTCGGATAGGCGCCGGCCAAAGCGGCGAGTAGGTCGTGCTGTTGCGCGAGCGCCTTGCGCAGCGGCGGCAAGGTCGCCTTGACCTGGGCGAGGGCGGCTTCTTGCAGCGCGAGATCGTTGCGGTTGGCATAGCCGGTGTCGAACTGACGCCGCATCACGTCGAGCATCTTGGTGTTGATCGCGATGATTTCGTTGGTGGCATCGATCTGCCCGCGCAGCGACGCCTCAGTGATCGCAGCGCCGGCGATGCTCGACGTCAGCGTCAGATAAGCCGCCTCGACCTGAAAGTGCTGCGTATCGGCAAGCGCCTGGAGTGCTTCGACCGTCCGGCGGTTGAGACCCCAGACGTCGAACGTGTACGACACCTGCGCCTGCGCGGTATACAGATTGTAGGTTTGCGGCGCCGTTCCGGTCGAAAGCGGCGCGGACAGCACGGAAGCCGACTGCGCCCGCGTCGGGTTGAAGTTGGCCTGCACCAGCGGCAATAACTTGCCCTGCTGCGCAGAAACCGCTTCCTGCGCCGCGCGCAACGTCGCGATAGCCGATTGCAGATTTGGATTGTTCTGCAGCGCTTGCGCGATGATGGCATTGAGCCGCTGTGATTTGAACAGCGCCCACCAGTCTTGCGGAATATCGCGGCCTTCAACGAAGTGCTGCGGCTGACCGTTTGGCGCATCGGTGGCGGATGTGCGCGATGCGAGCGGTCCGACCGTATAGCGGTCTGTGTCCGGCGGGGCAGGGACGCGGAAATCCGGGCCGACGGCGCAACTCGACAACAGCATCGCCGCCGCGAGAGCGGTGGTACTCTTAAACAGCCACCTGACCGCCACACAGGACATCGGAATGACTTGAATAACTATCGCAACTGAGCAAATGCGCTTGTGCGCGCAATGGGCATTATTTCCGATTTCACCGATATTGGCTGTACTCGCCTAGCCACAATGCACATGTTTCATTCTCGATACTGCGCCGTGACCCGGCCTCCGCAGCTCGGCATTTTCGCGGAAAACCGCAGGAAATCGCGACGCCGTGAGGTCGTGATAAACTGTCATGAGTCGGACAGGATAGTGCGATTAATCCCAGTTTATGACCGGTCCTGTGATTAGTGACAGTGGACTGTCGGCGGCCGGGAATGACCATGTCGCCGCGTTTTCCATAGCGCTCGAAGTGACGCTCGAAACGAAGTTGGATGCGGTTTAGCAATGGCCCCCCGCCCGCCAAATAGTCGATTGAGTGCGGCGGTTGCCGCCGCGCTCTTGGCCGTCGTTGGCGTGGTCTATTGGTCTTGGCATTCCGGCGGTTCGAATTCCGGTCTTGGCGCAACGACCGCCAATGCCGATGCGCCGAACCTTCCCGCGCATTCCGACGACAGCGTCGATCTCTCGGATACGCAGCTCGACGCGGTGAAGGTCGAGCCGGTCGAGGAGCGCGATTTTCCGATCGAGAAAGACGCGATCGGCAGCATCGACTTCAATCAGAATCTATCGGTGCAGGTGTTCACGCCCTATCAGGGGCGCATCATTGCGCTGTTCGCCGAGGTCGGCGACGACGTAAAGAAGGGCCAGACGCTCTTCACTATCGACAGCCCGGATCTGCTGCAGGCGGAATCGACTTTGATCGCGGCGGCGGGAGTGATGGATCTGACCACGCGCAATTTGGCGCGCCTGAAGGAGCTCTATGCGACGCGCGCCGTGTCGCAGCGCGATTTCGATCAGGGCACGTCAGATCAACAGACCGCCGAAGGCAATCTGCGCGCGGCGCGAGACGCGGTGCGTTTGTTCGGCAAGACCGATGATGAGATCGACAGGATCGTCGCCGACCGCAAGGCCGATCCGACACTGGTCGTGAAGAGCTCGATTGACGGACGCATCACCGCGCGCAATGCCGCGCCGGGCTTGTTCGTGCAGCCCGGCAACGCGCCCGCGCCGTTCACGGTGACCGATATTTCCACGATGTGGATGCTCGCCAATGTCGCCGAGACCGACAGCCCGGCGTTTCGCGTCGGCCAGCCGGTGCAGGTCACGCTCGATGCGTTTCCCGGCCGGGTCTTTGACGGCACGATCACGACCATCGGCGCTTCTGTCGATCCGAATACGCGGCGCGTGCTGGTGCGCTCCGAGGTCAAAGATCCGCAGCACGAATTGCGCGCCGGCATGTTCGCTAACTTCACCATCCGCGTTGCCAGTCCCGAGCGCTCGCCGGCGATACCGATCGACGGCGTGGTGCGCGAGGGCGACGGCACCATGACGGCCTGGGTCACCGCGGATCGCCGGCACTTTAGCCGCCGCGTGGTCAAGCTCGGCGAGCAGTACGACAGTTACTGGCAAATTCTTGGCGGCGTACAAGCCGGCGACCTTGCCGCCAACGAAGGCGCGCTGTTTCTCAGTAATCAGCTCGCCATTGCGTCGACCGAAGGCGGAAAGTGACCATTATATTACAGCGCTGGTGTTTGCTTCTGCTGCTCAGCTTTGCCGGCATGGCACTGACGCATCCGGCCATTGCCAAAGGCGGCCATGGCGGACGTGGGTACGGCAGCGGGGATGGCAAATCGGCAGGTAAAACGGGCGGCAAGACGGCGGCGTCCAAAGACGCGCCCGGCAAAGGGATAAAGACCGCGCCACACACGCCGGCCGAATCCGGCGGCGCGACGTCAAAAGGCGATACAAATCCGCCGCCGAGCGAGGCGCCGCTCGGAAAAGACGCCAACAAATTCCCGGACAAAGCGCCAGGCACGAACGATGCCGGCGTGAAACCCAAAATTCCGCAGGTTTCGCACAACCCGCCCGTTGCCGCTCCGGCCAACACCATTACGCGCAATGCGATCGGCATGCCGGTTACGATCCACGAACCGGCATCTAATTCCAAGCTTGGCGCAGGCGGCGAACATGCACCCAAGGCACCCGGCAATGCCGTCGTTGGTCCAAAGCCCGCGGTGTTTCCACTCCAGCATCCGGTGCCTGTCGCCACTGCCGGTCTCCCGGCTTCTGGAAAGATCGGCGGCGCCAATCTGATTCGTCCGGCCCAGGCGTCGGCAGCCCTTGGCGGTCCGGCCAAACCCAGCGGCGGCATCAACGGCTCGACCATGCGGCTCAAACCCTGATATTCGGGCCCGATTTTCGGCTCAGCCGGTACCAATTCTTCGGAAAATCCCGCGCTCAACGCGCCTATCTGCTTACGCTTATCGCAGTTTGGAACTATACTAACTGTATGACGACGGGGCGTGATTGATCGGCTTGCTTGGTCCCTGAGGGACGGCGGCTGGTGAAGTGCCGGGAGAGAGCCGCGAGTACCACCAAGGATGCCGGGTGGAGCGAATACGATGGCGACATCGGAAAACATACCTGAAGCCAAATTGCCGGCTTCACAGGGGTCTAACGGTCTGCGCATTGCGGCCACGCTTCTGCGCACCGCCTTCATTTTTATATTGATGGCCCTCATGGTCAGGGTCAGCCTGCCGCAAAGCGAGACGATCTGGTCGGCCTACGAGACGCCGGGTGATCTCATCCGCTTGTGGCTCGGCATCGGCGTCTGCATCTGGCTTGTGGTGCAACTGTTCCAGGGCCCGCACGACGCCCACGGCTACCGGACCTGGTTCTATCTCGGGCTGGCCGCAGTGCCGTTCACGCTGATCTGCCTGCTTGCTGTTTGGTAGTTTTAAGGCTCGATCAGCCGCCCGGTCGCGGCCTTGATTGCAGCTTCGGTGCGCGTGGCTGCGCCGAGCTTTGCCCGCGCGTTATCGGTGTGGAAATCGACCGTCCGTTTGGTCAGGCCGAGGATCTGCGCGATTTCCGCCGACGTCTTGCCGCGCGCCACCCAGGTCAGAACTTCAACTTCACGATCGTTAAGGTCGACCGTGCTCGGCCAGATCGCGGTGCGCGCAACACCGTTGAGCCGCGCCGTGATGATGGTGGCCAGCACTTCGAAATCGATCGGCTTGGTTACATAGTCGTCGGCGCCGAACTGACGACCCTTGAGCTCGTTGTCGCGGTCGCTGAGTGCAGTCAGGAACACGAACGGCATTTTTGAAAACCGCGGCGCCAGCGCGATCAGCCGTTCGAGCAACTCAAACCCCGACATCGCCGGCATGCTGATATCCGACAGCACCAGATCGGGCATGGATTTCAGGATCGCCGCCAGGCCGTCGCGGCCGTCATGGGCGACGATCACCTCATAGCCGCGGTCGACCAGCTCCTCGGCGATCAAGGCCGCGGTTTCGCGGTCGTCTTCGATGCAGAGTATTTTCTTGGGCGTTTCGGGCATGTGCGGCGGTTCGTCGATGGGACTCGTGTTGCGCTCAAAGCCGGCGACCTTCGTTAAGGACACTTCTTTGACCAGTTCTGCAATCTAGCGCAATCCGGTTTCCCGCGGTTGACGCTTTGCGATATGGTTAGCAGTCCAGATAAAGTGGCCGGTTTCATGTTGCAGCCGCATTCGATCCGATTTCATCTCGCCGCGGTCTTCCTGCTGTTCTTCGCGCTGGTCGGCGTGCTCGGCTCGTTCAGTATCTGGCGGCTGTCCAATTTCGATTTGCTGTCGGCGGACGTCGCTGAGATTTGGCTGCCGACGACGCGCGCGCTCGGCGATCTCAACAATTACACTTCGGACTTTCGCGCCGTCGAAGGCGGCAACCTGTTGTCGGCCGATCCGGCCGAGGCTGCGGCGACCGAAAAGGAAATGGCGGAGCTTGACCGCACCATCGCCGTATCGGAGCGGGAATTCGAGGCGATCCGCCATGACGCCGCGGAGACCGACCTCTACGATCGCTTCAAGGCGCGCTGGACCGACTATCGCGGCATCGTCAATCAGATGCTGGCGCTGTCGCGCAGTAACCGCAAGGACGAAGCGCGGCAGATCTACGGCAGTTCTTCGCGCGCGGCCTACGATGCGGCGAGCGATACGCTCGGCCAGCTCACCGATCAGGCGGTCGTCAGTGCCCAGGCCGCGAGCGACCGCCTCGCGGCGGCCTATCGCCAGGCCTTCTGGCTCATTCTTCTGGCCATCGGTATCGCCGGCATTCTGGTCGTTGGCGCGCTCATTCACATCAGCCGCTCTATTTCCGCGCCGCTGCGCCGTCTCGCCGACCGCATGCGCCGTCTTGCCGCCGACGACACTAATATTGAAATTCCTGAGACCGGACGCCGCGATGAGATCGGCGAAATGGCGCAGGCGACGGTGGTATTCCGCAACAATGCGCTCGAACTGATAAAGAGCCAGCATACGCTTGCTCGCCAAGCGGCGTTGCTCGAGGAGCGCTTGGCCCATGAGCAGCGGCTCGCGCTCTTGCAGCGGAACTTCGTGTCGATGGCCTCGCACGAATTCCGCACGCCGCTCACCGTCATCGATGGCCATGCGCGGCGGCTCGACAAGATCAAGGACGCGGTGACGGCGGCCGAGATCGGCGAGCGCGCCGGCAAGATCCGCAGCGCCGTGTTGCGCATGACGCGTCTAATCGACGACCTGCTCAATTCGTCGCGAGTCATCGACCGCGGCGCCGAGCTTTATTTGCAGGCCGCCGAAATGGACATGACGCCGGTGCTGCAGGAGGTCTGCCAGTTGCACCGCGAAATGGTGCCGGGCTCGCACATTGTCGAGCGCTTTGCCGCGACGCCGCTACCGATGGTCGGCGACGCCAAGCTGTTGTTCCAGGTATTCAGCAATCTCTTGTCCAACGCCGTCAAATATTCTCCCGGCGGCAGCGCGATCGAGATCGCGGCGGAAAGTGTTGCCGGCGAAATTGTCGTCTCGGTCTCCGATCGCGGCATCGGCATTCCGCCAAGCGATCTCGGCCGGTTGTTCGAGCGCTATCACCGCGGCGGCAATGTCTCAGGCATCGTCGGCACCGGCGTCGGGCTTTATCTGGTCAAACTGGCGGTCGATCTGCATCACGGCCGCGTCGATGTCGTGAGCAAGGAAAGCGAAGGCTCGCGCTTCACCGTGCACTTGCCGAAAACTCTGACGATGGCGGAAAGCCCGTCGCCGCTCGATGCCACGGAAATGACGGAGGCCTGACGAGGGGCTTTGTGCTTTCGGCGTGACCGGACAATCAAGCTTTAAAACGGAAGCCGCGCCGACTGCAGCGCGCCTGCGCCATGCCGAGTGCGGCGCGACAGCCGCCGCGTGACGACGCGCGCGGCACTGAGCGGGATGTCGATCAGTGCCGGCCATGGATCGTCCCAGGCGAAAACGGCCGAAGCCGAGGGGCGGCGTACCGTGCGCAGATAGCCGAGCGGCGACAGGCGGCCGGCTGCTATTTCATGAAGCGAGGCGGCGAAATCGCGCGGAAAATAGAACCAATTGACGCCATGGCGCGCGGCCGGCCGAGCGATCTCTTCGCCCACTGCCAACGACCATTGCAGCGCCGCGAAATCGATCCCGGCCGCGGCGCCGAGCGCGATCCAGGTCCAGGCCCGCGCATTGACGTCGAGGATCTTATAAAGCCCGTCGCGGGCGTCATGTTTGAATTCGATCTCAACAAGCCCGCTGTAACCGAGCGAGCCGAGAAAACGTGTCGCCGCTGCTTCGATCTCCGGTGCGTCCACCGTCTCGACAAAAGTCGAGGTGAAGCCGAAGTCGATCGGATATTGCCGCCGCCGCCTGGCGACGAGCGCGCCAATAGGCCGGCCGCGATCCCACACTGCGGCGTAGGAATATTGTGCCGAGCCGTCGCCCGGTATCATTTCCTGAATCATGATGGTGTCGGCGTCGACCAGCGCCTTTGCCGCCGCGTAACGTGCGGCAAGGTCGCCGGCGTGATCGACGCGCCAAGCCTTGGCATCGACGAAGGCGTTGCGGCCCTCGCGGACGCTCGGCTTGAGAATGACTGGAAACGCGAGGTCGGTCTCCAGATCATCCGCAGTCCGTGGATAGCGGGTGTGCGGATGGGCGATGCCAAGTTCGGCAGCACGCACATTCATCTGACGTTTATCGCAGGCGAAGCGTATCGTGTCCCAGGCCGGCGTCGTCAGCGTGAACAGGGCGTCGAGCGCCGAATGATTTTGTGCGACAAAGCAAAGGTCGTCGTCGCTGCCGGCGAACAGGACCCAGTCCGCCAAATCATGCTGGCGGCAAAGCTCGACCAGGAAAGACAAAGCACCGCCGTCGCGCGGCCCGGCCCAGCTCAAGCTGTGCTTGACGTAACGCGACATTCTCGCCAGCGGATTGTCATCGGTGATCAGCCAAACAGGAATGCCGCGCCGGCCGAGGCTGCGGGCGATTTCGAGACTGCCGTGCGCGCCGCCAAGAACAATAGCGCCGCGCTGCGGGTCGCGTTGCGACGCCGAGGTTTGGCGGCGATCCCTCATCGGCGCGGCGAGACATTGGCCGCGGCGGCGCCGAATGCTGTGTCGGAGGCCTGTTCTGTGTCATCGGCGCCATTCGTCGCGGTTCCGGCAAGTGCCGCGCGCGTGATGGCCTGCGCGGCAAACGGCGCGCCGGCGATGAAGCGCAGCAGCGGACCGTAGCTTCGCACCGCGTAAGAACCGACGAAATGGAGATTGGGGACGCTTGAGACGAAGCCGGCGCCGAGAACCGGAGAGCCGCCGATCTGCGCAACGGCGTCGAGCAACTCGTGCGAAAGAATGTTGAGCCGCGCAATGTCGACGCGATAGCCCGTTCCCAACAGCACGTGGTCGAAGGTGCGCACGCCGTTATCGAGGTCGAGCACGACGCGGCCGTCGACCGCGCGCGCGCCTTGGATCGTGCGTCCGCTATTGCAGGTGACATTATCGAAGCGCGGCTTGAGCCATCCGGCGGCGCCGGCTTTCAGGCAGCGCGCGGTGAAGGTGTCGCGTAGAGTCGCCGGCATCCGTCGCGCGATGCCGGGAAACTCGGCGAGCCAGCTCAGCGGAAACGGTCCGACAGCCGACGGCGCCGCGAGCGCTTCATGCAGCCACCATAGCCGCGGCTTGGGGGCGCTGCCGTCGGTCAGATGCCCCAGCCAATGAATGTCGCCGCGGCTGATGATCTCGGTCTGCGCGCCGTACTCGGCAAGCAGCGCCGCGGATTCGCAGGCGCTCTGACCGCGGCCGATGACCGCGACATGCTTGCCGCGGAAGATTCCAAGATCGTCGTGTGCGCAGCTATGCGACACCAGCGTCGCCGGCAATCCGGCAAACACGTCGGGCCGGTATTCCTGATTGCGCAAGCCGGTCGCGACCACGACGCGGTCGGCCGTAACGACTTCGCTGTCGGCTAGCGTCACGGAAAAGCCGTTGCTCGTCGCTTCGATTAGCGTTGCCGTTCGGCTGTCGACCTGCGGCACGGCGTGCCGTTGGAACCATTCGCCGTAAGCGATGAAATCCCGCAACGCCAGAAGCTTCGTGTCATCGACTTCGTGCGCGGCAGCATAGACATCGAGCGAATGTAAATCATCCGGGCTCGAAAGATGCGTGCCGCGCCAAGGCGAGCGCAGCATCATGCCGTTCGGCATGTTGCGCCGCCAGAAACCCATCGGTTCGCCGAATATGCGGGTGGAGAGACCCGCATGATCGAGATGCGCCGCGACCGAGAGCCCATAGGGACCCGCGCCGATAACGGCGACCTCGCAGGAATTGGCTCGTCGAGATGTCATGTGAGGATGCTGAACTGGCGGCCGAGTTATTGGTTAAGATGCTGATAACCAAACGATAAATCCCGCGGCAGAACGGTATCAGATTTGCGCTTCTCCCGTTAGGAAACGGTCTGATTAGTGTTAAGGCACAATGATCGCTGCCGGGTGCGCCAACGGCCTCGCGATCGGCTGGCCATGCCATGGCATTGCGGCGATATGGAGCTTGGGCCGCACCACCGGCTGGGGCAAATTTAAGCAATGCGTTTGCTGAAGGTCGAAGTCCGCGCAGCGGATGTTTTGATTTGAAGGGGGGCTGGTTCCGCCCTCGCGCGTGATCTGGAAAGTGGGAACCGATTTTTCGAGAAGATCATGCGTGCGAGAACTCTAATCCCGCTACCGCGATTTACCGGACGCCGGAATATTGTTATGTGCTGGCCGGCGCCGGCCGACTGTGCGTTCGGCGCAGCGCGGGTGTAGCTCAATGGTAGAGCAGAAGCCTTCCAAGCTTATGACGAGGGTTCGATTCCCTTCACCCGCTCCAATCCTCGCGCCGAACCGCCGCTAGGCGGCGTGCTTCAGCCCGAATAATTCCCGCAGCGTCGACGGCTTACCGTCGCGCAGCCAGGTGATGTCGTAAATCCGCCAATCGTTCTTGATCGTGACGAGGTCGAGCACGATCGTTTTCGGTGTGCCGAGATTGGTGAATGTGACTGTCGCGCTCGCCTTGCCAGGCGCGATGTCCTTCATGGCGACGTCGAAGCTCTTGATCTCCCAATCCTGGGCGTCGATGAACGGATCGCCGTCGAGCTTGCCGACGTCGCCGTGTCGCGCTGCGTCCTGCTGATCGCTATTCATCGCCGCCGCGAGCGTCGGCTCGAAATAGCGGCGCAGCTTCTTGCCGTTGTCGATCAGCACGCCGTCGGAATGGGGCTTCGTGTAGGAATCGTAGATCGCCTTGACGAAGGCCAGCGCCGCGGCGTCATCGGCCCGCGCCGTTCCGGCAACGGCCACGCTTGAAACACAGAGACTTGCAGCACAGAGGAGAAGAATACGTCGCGTCAGCATTGATCCCAGTCCTTGTTCATTGATCCTGGTCCTTGTTCAGCGTTCTGATTGTTGCGCCGATGGGTCGGCTGGCGGAGCAGCCAGGTTCAGTTTTGCGGCAATGACTTTGCGGTAAGGGCTTGCGCGAACTGGCGCCAAGAGGCATTTGTCGGCCGCCTAGGAGTGTAGCTCAATGGCTAGAGCACCGGTCTCCAAAACCGGGGGTTGGGGGTTCGAAGTCCCTCCACTCCTGCCAGGCGCGCCGCTAAACCCGCAGCCGAGCCCGCTGGAAAACGCTGACAGGCTAGCTATTTAAGGCACAGGCGCGACTTTACTTCTTGACGCTTGGAGCGGCGGGAGATAGGAAGCTGACATCGTCAGCGGCCCGGTATCGGACTTCCGCGGCGAACCTAATCCCCAAAAGAACCGCTGAGCCGGTCTCGTCCGTGAAGTTGGGCGGGGGCGGGGAATTCTGTTGGAACACGCCATGGCGAAGGTAAGCCCGTTCAAGTTCATGCAGGAAGTGCGTGCCGAGGCCCAGAAGGTCACTTGGCCGACGCGCAAGGAAACCACCGTTACCACCATTATGGTGTTCGTGATGGTGGTGGTCACGTCGCTGTTCTTCCTCGCCGCGGATCAGATCATGCGTATCGCCGTGAGTTTCCTGCTCGGCATCAATGCGTAAGCCCTGCAATGCGATTTTCATGACACGCAAACTCATGATTTGGATTTCTTGACATGACGAACCGTTGGTACGCGGTCCACGCCTATTCGAATTTCGAGAACAAGGTGGCGGATTTCGATCCGTGAACAAGCCAAACAGCGCGGGCTGTCGGGCCTGTTCGAAGAGATTCTGGTGCCTAAAGAGAAGGTCATCGAGGTGCGGCGCGGGCGCAAAGTCGACGCCGAGCGCAAGTTTTTTCCGGGCTATGTGCTCGTGAAGATGCAATTGACCGACGAAGCCTATCACCTGATCAAGAACACGCCGAAAGTGACGGGCTTCCTCGGCTCCGACAACAAGCCGATGCCGCTGTCCGATGCCGAGGCTGAGCGCATCATCCACCAGGTGGCGGAAGGCGTCGAACGGCCCAAGCCCTCGGTGTCGTTCGAAGTGGGCGAGCAGGTGCGCGTATCCGATGGACCGTTCGCCTCGTTCAACGGCACGGTGGAAGAGGTCGACGAGGGACGCTCGCGGCTCAAGGTCGCGGTGTCGATCTTCGGCCGCGCCACGCCGGTCGAGCTCGAATTCGGTCAGGTGGAGAAGCTATAAGTTTTCCTCTCCCGTTTACGGGGGAGGTGGCGAGCGAAGCTCGCCGGTGGGGGTAAGTGTTCGACGCTTGTCTGGGCGTTGAGGCCGCAAGCCCCCTCCCAACCTCCCCCGCAAGCGGGGGAGGAGAAGTGAGAGAGCGAAGGCGTGGAAGGTGAGGCGGCCGCCAGCCGTCGATATCCGAACCACTAACAGGAGCAGAGAATGGCGAAGAAGATTACCGGTTATGTAAAGCTGCAGGTGCCGGCGGGAGCGGCCAATCCGTCGCCCCCGATCGGTCCTGCCTTGGGCCAGCGCGGCCTCAACATCATGGAATTCTGCAAGGCGTTCAACGCGCAGACCCAGAAGATGGAGAAGGGCACGCCGATCCCGGTGACGATCACGGTCTATGCCGACCGCTCGTTCACCTTCGAAATGCGTAACCCTCCGGTGTCGCACTTCCTCAAAAAGGCGGCGAAGCTCGAGAGCGGCTCGAAGACGCCGGGGCGCGATATCGCAGGCTCGGTCTCCAAGGCGCAGGTCCGCGAGATCGCCGAGCAAAAGATGAAGGACTTGAACTGCGACACGATTGAATCGGCGATGCGTATGATCGAAGGATCGGCGCGTTCGATGGGGCTAGAGGTGAAAGCATGAGCACGCTTGGAAAACGCACGACCAAGGCGCGCGAGGGCGTCGATCGCGAGAAGCTCTATCCGCTCGCCGAAGCGGTGAAGATGGTCAAGGAACGCGCCAAGGCCAAGTTCGACGAGACCGTGGAAATCGCCATGAATCTCGGCGTCGATCCGCGTCATGCCGACCAGCAGGTGCGCGGCGTCGTCAATTTGCCGAACGGCACCGGCCGCACCCAGCGGGTCGCGGTGTTTGCGCGCGGCGCCAAGGCCGACGAGGCCAAGGCTGCCGGCGCCGATGTCGTCGGTGCCGAGGATCTGGTGGAGAAAGTGCAGAGCGGCTCCATCGATTTCGATCGCGTCGTGGCAACGCCGGATCTCATGCCGCTGGTTGGCCGTCTCGGTAAGGTTCTCGGCCCGCGCGGCCTGATGCCGAACCCGAAGGTCGGCACGGTGACCATGGATGTCACCAGCGCCGTCAAAGGCGCCAAAGGCGGTTCGGTCGAGTTCCGCGTCGAAAAGGCCGGCATCATCCAGGCCGGAGTCGGCAAGGCCTCGTTCAGCGAAGAGAAGCTGGTCGAGAACATCCGCGCTTTCGCCGATGCCGTGCAGAAGTCGCGGCCCCAGGGCGCCAAGGGCCACTTTATCAACCGGGTGGCTATTTCCTCGACCATGGGGCCCGGCGTGAAGATCGAGCCGGGAACGCTGTTCCCCGGATCGGACCAGGCCCGCTGATCGCGCAGAACGGCCGGCAAAAGCACCAAGTGGCGAATTCACCAGATTCACCACTTGGCAAGCTTGCGGAGACTCGCTAAACAACAGCCAAGGGCGTGCCGGCCCGGTTTGTCGGCGCGCCTTTGTGCGCTTCTCGAAAATTGATGAGTGAAACAGCCTCTTGGAGCTGATCCCTGTCGGATTACCTAAGAGGATGAGACACTTAGAGAAATTCTAGAGCGTATTTCCTGTCCGAGACTGCGGGCGCCGGAAACGGCTTAAACGAGAAAGCCAGCATAGACGGGTGAAGGACGAAAGCAGCGCTTCCGGTTGAGGTCCAAGGACTTCTTCAGGCGGCCTATTGCCTTTCGGTTCTGACCTCGACGGCCCAGGGCGGCGAGCGCGTATGGCGAGAGCCCATGCGACGAAAGCTGAGCCTGGGGGGCAGGGTTAAATGTCGTCCTGCCTCGGTTCGTCGACTTGCGTGTCGATTGATCTTTGCGGGACGGCCGGCACAACCCGGCGAGTTCCGTAGAGACGGACCGCCAACCGGAGAGAGCTGGTGGATCGCGCGGAAAAAAGTGCAGCCGTGGCGTCGCTTGGGGAGGTCTTCAAGACCACCAAGGTCGTCGTCGTTGCTCATTATTCCGGCCTGACGGTCGCTCAGATGCAGTCTCTGCGCAGGCAGATGCGGCAGGCTGGGGCGAGCGTGAAGGTCGCGAAGAATCGCCTCGCGAAAATCGCTCTTGAGGGCTCAGACGTCGCTTCGATCGCGCCCCTGCTGAAGGGACCGGCCGTGATCGCCTATTCGGGCGATCCCATAGCGGCGCCGAAGGTCGCCGTCGATTTCGCCAAGGCGAACGAGAAGTTCGTCATTCTTGGCGGAGCGATGGGCAAGACCTCGCTCGACCCGAACGGAGTCAAGGCGCTTGCCGCCTTGCCGTCGCTCGACGAGCTGCGGGCGAAGATCGTCGGCCTCATCCAGGCGCCGGCGACCAAGATCGCGCAGGTGGTTGTTGCCCCTGCGTCGAAAGTCGCTCGCGTGGTCCAGGCCTATGCCTCAAAGAGCGGTGAAAGCGCGGCAGCCTAAAAGCTGCTTCAACTCATAAGGTTAGAACCGAAGGACATTAGTTATGGCTGATCTGCAGAAAATCGTCGACGACCTCTCAAGCCTCACTGTGCTCGAGGCTTCCGAGCTCGCAAAGTTGCTGGAAGAGAAGTGGGGTGTTTCCGCCGCTGCCGCCGTTGCGGTTGCCGCGGGTCCCGCAGGCGCAGCGGCGCCCGCCGCCGAAGAGAAGACCGAATTCACGGTGGTTCTTGCCGCTGCCGGCGACAAGAAGATCGAGGTCATTAAGGAAGTGCGCGCGATTACGGGTCTGGGCCTCAAGGAGGCCAAGGACCTGGTCGAAGGCGCGCCGAAGACCGTCAAGGAAGGCGCCAACAAGGACGACGCCGCCAAGATCAAGGCGCAGCTCGAAAAAGTCGGCGCCAAGGTTGAGCTTAAGTAAGAAGTACTTACTTAAGGGGGACCCCCGGGCGGGCGCGGCGCTTATCCGGGGTCCCAGCTAGTGAATATCGGTGATTTCGGGGCTTTGGCCCCGGAATCATCTTGTTTGCCGTTCGCGGCAGTTACGTTGTGGTGATTGGGTGTCACAACCGAATCACCGGAAAATAGGGCACTCGACGCCTGTCCCGACGGTCGCGATGGATTGCGGCCTTCTGGAGAGTCGCCTTGATCGCCCGGGATGCCTCGGACCTCGACGCCAATGGCTTAGCGCCTGATGGCGATGGGTTCGAGGGTGCGGTCCGAGCAGACGGTGGAGCGGCCGGCGGCTCGGCCTAACGGTTC
Source organism: uncultured Alphaproteobacteria bacterium (assembly GCA_963746715.1). GTDB lineage: Bacteria > Pseudomonadota > Alphaproteobacteria > Rhizobiales > Xanthobacteraceae > BOG-931. Next base: position 863,531 of record CAVVCW010000032.1, read on the forward strand.
GATTGAGCGAGAGGACATAATGGCGCAGACGTTTATCGGTCGGAAGCGCGTTCGCAAGTTTTTCGGAAAAATCAGGGAAGTCGCGGAGATGCCGAACCTCATTGAGGTTCAGAAGGCGTCCTACGACCAATTCCTGATGGTGCTGGAGCCGCAAGGCGGCCGCGGCAACGAGGGCCTCCAGGCCGTGTTCAAATCGGTGTTCCCGATTTCGGACTTCTCCAATACGTCGATGCTGGAATTCGTCAAATACGAATTCGAACCGCCGAAATACGACGTCGACGAGTGCCGCCAGCGCGGCATGACTTACGCAGCCCCGCTGAAAGTGACGCTGCGGCTGATCGTGTTCGATATCGACGAAGAGACCGGCGCCAAGTCGGTGAAGGACATCAAAGAGCAGGATGTCTACATGGGCGACATCCCGCTCATGACCAATAACGGCACCTTTATCGTCAACGGCACCGAGCGCGTCATCGTTTCGCAGATGCATCGTTCGCCCGGCGTGTTCTTCGATCACGACAAGGGCAAGACGCACTCCTCGGGCAAGCTGTTGTTCGCCGCCCGCATCATTCCCTATCGCGGCTCCTGGCTCGACATCGAGTTCGATGCCAAGGACATCGTCTATGCGCGCGTCGACCGCCGCCGCAAGATTCCGGTCACCTCGCTGCTCTATGCGCTCGGACTCAGCGGCGAAGAGATCCTCAACACCTTCTACAAGCAGGTGCCGTATAAGCGCACCAAGGACGGCTGGCGCGTGCCGTTCGATGCCAACCGCATGCGCGGCTACAAGGCGATCAGCGACCTGGTCGACGCCGATACCGGCAAGGTGGTGCTCGAAGAGGGCAAGAAGCTCACGGTGCGCTCGGCCCGCCAACTCGCCGAAAAGGGCCTGAAGGCGCTGCGGATGACCGATCCGGAATTGATCGGCCATTATGTCGCGGAAGATCTCGTCAACGCCAAGACCGGCGAAATTTATGTCGAGGCCGGCGAAGAGATCACCGGCACCCAGAAGAAAGACGGCGAGTGGGAGATCAATGTCGGCAAGACGCCGCTCAAGCAACTAGTTGAGCACGGCTACAAGGAATTGCCGATCCTCGACATCGATCACGTCAATGTCGGCGCCTATATCCGCAACACGCTCGCGATCGACAAGAACATGACGCGCGAGGAAGCGCTGTTCGACGTCTATCGCGTGATGCGTCCGGGCGAGCCGCCGACGATCGATACGGCGCAGAACATGTTCCAGTCGCTGTTCTTCGATCCGGAGCGCTACGACCTGTCCGCGGTCGGCCGCGTCAAGATGAACATGCGTCTGGATCTCACCGTCGATGACACCGTGCGCATCCTGCGCAAGGACGACATCCTTTCGGTGATCAAGACGCTGGTCGGTCTGCGCGACGGCAAGGGCGAGATCGACGACATCGATCATCTCGGCAATCGTCGGGTCCGCTCGGTCGGCGAGCTGATGGAAAATCAGTACCGCATCGGCCTGTTGCGCATGGAACGCGCCATCAAGGAGCGCATGTCGTCGGTCGATATCGACACGGTGATGCCGCAGGACCTGATCAACGCCAAGCCCGCGGCTGCCGCCGTGCGCGAGTTCTTCGGCTCCTCGCAGTTGTCGCAGTTCATGGACCAGACCAATCCGCTGTCGGAGATCACGCACAAGCGGCGCCTCTCGGCGCTTGGCCCGGGCGGTCTGACGCGCGAGCGCGCCGGCTTCGAAGTGCGCGACGTGCACACCACGCATTACGGCCGCATCTGCCCGATCGAAACCCCGGAAGGGCCGAATATCGGCCTGATCAATTCGCTCGCGACCTTCGCGCGGGTGAACAAATATGGCTTCGTCGAGACGCCGTACCGCAAAGTGAAGGACGGCCGCGTCACCGACGAAGTGATCTATCTCTCGGCGATGGAGGAAGGCCGTTACACGGTCGCGCAGGCCAACTCGGTGATCGACGCCAAGGGCCGCTTCACCGACGATCTCGTCGTGGTGCGCCATGCCGGCGACGTCCAGCTCATTCCGCCGGACAAAGTCGACTTCATGGACGTGTCGCCGAAGCAGCTCGTTTCGGTGGCGGCGGCGCTCATTCCGTTCCTCGAGAACGATGACGCCAACCGCGCGCTGATGGGCTCGAACATGCAGCGGCAAGCGGTTCCGCTGGTCCGGGCCGAAGCGCCGTTCGTCGGCACCGGCATGGAAGGCGTCGTCGCCCGCGACTCAGGCGCCGCGATCGCGGCCCGCCGCACCGGCATGGTCGATCAGGTCGACGCCACCCGTATCGTGATCCGCGCCACCGATGAGCAGGATCCGACCAAACCCGGCGTCGACATCTACCGGCTGATGAAGTTCCAGCGCTCGAACCAGAACACCTGCATCAACCAGCGTCCGCTGGTGAAAGTGGGCGATCAGGTGAGCAAGGGCGACATCATCGCAGACGGTCCCTCGACCGATCTCGGCGAGCTCGCGCTCGGGCGGAATGCGCTGGTCGCGTTCATGCCGTGGAACGGCTACAACTTCGAAGACTCGATCCTGCTCTCCGAGCGCATCGTCAAGGACGACGTCTTCACCTCGATCCATATCGAGGAATTCGAAGTCATGGCCCGCGACACCAAGCTCGGCCCTGAGGAAATCACCCGCGATATTCCGAACGTCTCCGAAGAGACGCTGAAGAATCTCGACGAGGCCGGCATCGTCTATATCGGCGCCGAAGTCCACGCCGGTGACATTCTCGTTGGCAAGATCACGCCGAAGGGCGAGAGCCCGATGACGCCGGAAGAAAAGCTTCTGCGCGCCATCTTCGGCGAGAAGGCATCCGACGTGCGCGACACCTCGCTGCGCGTGCCGCCGGGCGTGCAGGGCACGGTCGTCGAAGTCCGCGTCTTCAATCGTCACGGCGTCGAGAAGGACGAGCGCGCGCTCGCCATCGAACGGGAAGAGATCGAGCGTCTCGCCAAGGACCGCGACGACGAGCAGGCGATCCTCGACCGCAACGTCTATGGCCGCCTTGCCGAACTGCTCGAAGGCCGCCAGGGCGTTGCCGGGCCGAAGGGCTTCAAGAAGGACACCAAGATCACGCGCGCTATTCTCGACGAATATCCGCGCGCGCAATGGTGGATGTTCGCGTCGCCCAACGACAAGATCATGGCCGAGATCGAGGCCATCCGGAAGCAGTACGACGAGTCCAAGAAGCGCCTCGAACAGCGCTTCCTCGACAAGGTCGAGAAGCTGCAGCGCGGCGACGAATTGCCGCCCGGCGTGATGAAGATGGTTAAGGTCTTCGTCGCGGTGAAGCGCAAGATCCAGCCCGGCGACAAGATGGCCGGCCGCCACGGCAATAAGGGCGTGGTGTCGAAGATCGTGCCGGCGGAGGACATGCCGTTCCTCGCCGACGGCACTTCGGTCGATGTCGTGCTCAACCCGCTCGGCGTGCCGAGCCGCATGAATGTCGGTCAGATCCTCGAGACCCATCTTGGCTGGGCCTGCGCCGGCCTCGGTTTGAAGATCGGTGCCGCGGTCGACATGTACAACGGCAAGAAGGACTCCAAGCCGCTCAAGGACCTGTTGAAGAAGGTCTATGGCGAGGACGAGACCATCAAGTCGCTCGACGACAACGGCCTCATGGAGCTTGGCACCAATCTGCGTCACGGCGTGCCGATCGCCACCCCCGTGTTTGACGGCGCTAAGGAAAGCGATATCGAGCACATGCTCGATCTCGCCGGCCTCGACCATTCCGGGCAGGTGACGCTCTATGACGGGCGCACCGGCGACGCGTTCGATCGCAGGGTGACTGTCGGCTACATCTACATGCTGAAGCTGCATCACCTGGTGGACGACAAGATCCACGCGCGCTCGATCGGCCCCTACAGCCTCGTCACCCAGCAGCCGCTGGGCGGCAAGGCGCAGTTCGGCGGTCAGCGCTTCGGCGAAATGGAAGTGTGGGCGCTCGAAGCCTATGGCGCCGCCTACACGCTGCAGGAAATGCTGACGGTGAAGTCCGACGACGTCGCCGGACGCACCAAAGTCTACGAGTCGATCGTGCGTGGTGACGACGCGTTCGAATCCGGTATCCCGGAATCGTTCAACGTGTTGGTCAAGGAAATGCGCTCGCTCGGCCTCAATGTCGACCTGCATAACTCCAAGCAGCAGCGCGGTGACGGCATGCCCGAGGCGGCCGAGTAAACAAATGTCATGGCTGGGCGTCGCGATGCGCGGTGCCCGGTCATCGAGGACTTTCGTAGGCTTTAAGAGAATGACGACAGCGGCCGACACGGTCGGCAAGCGGAGCAGACGATGAACCAAGAAATTATGAATCTTTTCAGCCCGCAAGTTCCGGCGCAGGTCTTCGACCAGATCCGGATTTCGATCGCGAGTCCGGAGAAGATTCTGTCCTGGTCCTACGGCGAGATCAAAAAGCCCGAGACCATCAATTACCGCACCTTCAAGCCCGAGCGCGACGGCCTATTCTGCGCGCGCATTTTCGGACCGATCAAGGACTATGAGTGCTTGTGCGGCAAGTACAAGCGCATGAAGTACAAGGGCATCATCTGCGAGAAGTGCTCGGTCGAAGTCACGCTGTCGCGCGTGCGGCGCGAGCGCATGGGCCATATCGAGCTTGCGGCGCCTGTCGCGCATATCTGGTTCCTGAAGTCGCTGCCGAGCCGGATCGGCCTTCTGCTCGACATGACGCTGAAGGATCTCGAGCGCATCCTTTATTTCGAATATTACGTGGTGCTCGAGCCCGGCCTCACGCCGCTCAAGGACCGGCAGCTCCTGTCCGAGGAGGATTACGTCAAGGCGCAGGATGAATTCGGCGCCGACAGCTTCACCGCCATGATCGGCGCCGAAGCGATCCGCGAGATGCTCAAGGCGCTCGATCTCGAGAAGCTCGCCGCGGATCTGCGCGTCGAGATCGCGGAATCGACCTCGGAGCTCAAGCCGAAGAAGCTCGCCAAGCGGCTCAAACTGATCGAGGCATTCACCCAGTCCACCAACAAGCCGGAATGGATGATCCTCACGCACGTGCCGGTGATCCCGCCCGACCTGCGGCCGCTCGTGCCGCTCGACGGCGGGCGCTTCGCCACGTCCGATCTCAACGATCTCTATCGCCGCGTCATCAACCGCAACAACCGCTTGAAGCGGCTGATCGAGCTGCGCGCGCCCGACATCATCATCCGCAACGAAAAGCGGATGCTGCAGGAAGCGGTCGACGCGCTGTTCGACAACGGCCGTCGCGGCCGCGTCATCACCGGCGCCAATAAAAGGCCGCTGAAGTCGCTCGCCGACATGCTCAAGGGCAAGCAGGGCCGGTTCCGCCAGAACCTGCTCGGCAAGCGCGTCGACTATTCCGGCCGTTCGGTGATCGTGGTCGGTCCCGAGCTCAAGCTGCACCAGTGCGGTCTGCCGAAGAAGATGGCGCTCGAATTGTTCAAGCCGTTCATCTATTCGCGGCTTGACGCCAAAGGTCTGTCGACGACGGTCAAACAAGCGAAGAAGCTCGTCGAGAAGGAGAAGCCCGAGGTTTGGGATATCCTCGACGAGGTCATTCGCGAGCATCCGGTGCTGCTCAACCGCGCGCCGACGCTCCATCGTCTCGGCATTCAGGCCTTCGAGCCGGTGCTGATCGAAGGCAAGGCGATCCAGCTGCATCCGCTGGTTTGCGCCGCGTTCAATGCCGACTTCGACGGCGACCAGATGGCGGTGCACGTGCCGCTGTCGCTTGAGGCGCAACTCGAAGCCCGCGTCTTGATGATGTCGACCAACAACATCCTGCACCCGGCGAACGGCGCGCCGATCATCGTGCCGTCGCAGGACATCGTGCTCGGCCTCTACTATCTTTCGCTGATCCGCGATGCGGTCGAAGGCGAGAAGCCGAAAATATTCGGCGATCTGGCCGAGATCGAGCTCGCACTGCACGAGAAGGCCGTCAGCCTGCATTCGCGGATCAAATACCGCTGGCATGGCGTCGGCGAAGACAGCAAGCCGGTCACGCGCTGGTACGACACCACGCCGGGCCGGGTCATTCTCGGCTCGGTGCTGCCGAAGCTCGCCAAGACGCCGTTCGACCTCGTCAACAAGCTAATGACGAAGCGCGAAATTTCCTCGATGATCGACACGGTGTATCGCCACTGCGGTCAGAAGGAGACGGTGATCTTCTGCGACCGCATCATGGCGCTCGGCTTCCACCATGCGTTCAAGGCCGGCATTTCGTTCGGCAAGGACGACATGGTCGTGCCGCACTCCAAGAAGGCGACGGTCGAGAAGACCCGCGATCTCGTCAAGGAATTCGAGCAGCAGTACAACGACGGCCTGATCACCCAGGGCGAGAAATACAACAAGGTCGTCGACGCCTGGTCGAAGTGCACCGAGACCATCGCCGAAGCGATGATGAAGGAGATCTCCACCTCCCGTCCGGCAGCCGAGAAGGGCGCCGAGGCGCAGGTGAACTCCATCTACATGATGGCGCATTCCGGCGCGCGCGGTTCGCCCGCCCAGATGCGTCAGCTCGCCGGCATGCGCGGCCTGATGGCCAAACCGTCGGGCGAGATCATCGAGAGCCCGATCATTTCCAACTTCAAGGAAGGCCTCTCGGTGCTCGAATACTTCAACTCGACGCACGGCGCCCGTAAGGGTCTCGCCGACACCGCGCTGAAGACGGCCAATTCCGGCTATCTGACGCGGCGTCTCGTCGACGTGGCGCAGGACTGCATTATCACCGAGTTCGACTGCGGTACGACCCGCGGCATCAAGGTGCGCGCCATCATCGACGCCGGCACGGTGGTCGCCTCGCTGGCAAGCCGCATCCTCGGCCGCACCACGGCCGAAGACGTGCGCAATCCGTTGGGCACCGAAGTGCTGGTGCCGAATGCGACGTTGCTCGACGAATACAGCGTCGACAAGCTCGTCACCGCCGGCGTCCAGGAGCTCAAGATCCGCTCCGTGCTCACCTGCGAAACCGTCACCGGGGTTTGCGGTGCGTGTTACGGGCGAGATCTCGCCCGCGGCACGCCGGTCAATATGGGCGAGGCGGTGGGCGTCATCGCGGCGCAGTCGATCGGCGAGCCGGGCACCCAGCTGACCATGCGCACGTTCCACATCGGCGGCGCGGCGCAGATTTCCGAGCAGTCGTTCATCGAGTCGAATTTCGAAGGCACCGTGAAGATGAAGAATTTGAACGTGGCCCGGAATTCGGACGGCGATCTGATCGCGATGAACCGCAACCTCATCGTTGCGGTGGTCGATCCGGACGGCACCGAACGCGCCGTGCACCGCATTCAGTATGGTGCACGGTTGCGGGTCACCGACGGCGAGCACATCAAGCGCGGCCAGCGTATCGCCGAGTGGGACCCCTATACTCGGCCGATCCTCACCGAGGTCGAGGGCACGATCGGCTACGAGGATCTCGTCGACGGTCAGTCGCTCACCGAGTCGCTTGACGAGTTCGACCGGTATCGCCAAGCGCGTTGTGATCGACTGGCGCTCGGGTTCGGCCCGCGGCCAGCAGGATCTGCGCCCGGCGTTGGTGATCAAGGACAAAGACGGCAAGATCCACAAACTGAGCCGTGGCAGCGACGCGCGCTATACGCTCGCGGTCGACGCCATCATCTCGGTCGATCCGGGCTCGACTGTGAAGGCCGCCGACGTCATCGCGCGTATCCCGACGGAGAGCGCGAAGACCCGCGACATCACTGGTGGTCTGCCGCGTGTTGCCGAACTGTTCGAGGCGCGGCGGCCGAAGGAGTCCGCGGTGATCGCGGAAATCTCCGGTACGGTGCGCTTCGGCCGCGACTACAAGAACAAGCGGCGCATCACCATCGAGCCGACCGACAAGAGCGAGGAGCCGCGCGAGTATCTCGTGGCGAAGGGCAAGCACATCCACTTGCAGGACGGCGACGTGATCGAGAAGGGCGACTTCATCGTCGAAGGCAATCCGGCGCCGCACGACATCCTGGCCATCAAGGGCGTCGAGGAACTGGCCGGCTACCTCGTCAACGAGATCCAAGACGTCTATCGGCTCCAGGGCGTGGCGATCAACGACAAGCACATCGAGGTTATCGTTCGCCAGATGTTGCAGAAGGTCGAGATCACCGATTCCGGCGAAACCGACATGATCCAGGGCGATCAGGTCGACAAGCTCGAGTTCGATGAGGGCAACGCCAAGGCGGCGGAGGAGGGCAAGAAGCCTGCGGTTGCGCATCCGGTGCTGCTCGGCATCACCAAGGCGTCGCTGCAGACCCGCTCGTTCATCTCGGCGGCGTCGTTCCAGGAGACGACGCGCGTGCTCACCGAGGCGGCGGTCAACGGCAAGGCCGACACGCTCGACGGGCTCAAGGAGAACGTCATTGTCGGCCGCCTGATCCCTGCGGGAACCGGCGCGATGATGAACAAGATCCGCGAAGTCGCGATCAAGCGCGATGCGCTCATTCTCGCCGAACGCGAGAAGGAAGCTGCGGTGAAGGCAGAAGCCGCCGCCGAGCCCGCGGCGCTGCCGGCGGCGGAGTAAATCCGCCAAGCCGCTACGACATCGAAGGGCCGCCCGGTGTGGGCGGCCCTTTTTTCGTAGCCTGGGTTACAATGCCTTTCATGTCCTCAAAGACCATCAAGATCCTCAGCGGCGGCGCGATGCGCACGTTCTTGACCGAGATCGTGCCGCTATTTGAGCGGGCCAACGGCACCAAGGTCGAGGTCGAGTATCGGCTGACGTCAGTGCTGAAAAAGGACATTGCGGACGGTGCGGCCTTCGACATCGCGCTGTTGCCGCGCCCCGAGATCGACGAACTGGTCGAGGCCGGCAGGATCGCTGAAGGCGCCACGGTCGATGTGACACGCTCGGCCGTTGGACTAGCCGTGCGCTCGGGCGCGCCAAACCCCGATATCAGTACGGTCGCGGCCTTTAAAGCAGCACTGCTCGCGGCCAGGTCGATTTCCTATAGCGACGGTCCAAGTGGCGCTTACGTCGCGGGTCTTCTGGAGAAGCTCGGCATTGCCGCGGCGATGAAGCCGAAAACCAAGCTCACCAGTCGGCCAGTGGCCGAGCTCGTTGCCGCAGGCGAAGCCGAAATCGGCCTGCAACAGATCGTGGCCATCCTGCCGGTCCGGGGCGCCGACCTTGTCGGCCCGCTGCCGGCCGAATTGCAGAATGTGATTACATACGCCGCTGGTCTTTCGGCCGGCGCACTTGAACCCGCCGTCGCGCGCGCCTTCGTTGCCTTTACCAAGACGCCGCAAGCCGGGCGGCTGATCCGGGCCAAGGGCATGGAGCCGGCTTGAGGACAAATTTGGCGGCCTGACACACCACGCAGATGTGCTTGCGCCACCGCACTTTTGTGCCCATATCTGCTTGACTTAGCGCGGTTACGCCGATACATACCGCCCACTTTTGACAGGCGGTGAGCTTCGCCAGTCGGAACGGCCTGCCGGGTCCCCGTATAAGCTATTGAAAGCTGTCGCCTTTTGGCGCTTTCGCAGCTCGTCGGACGTGGCGTGACGCCTCGACGAAGGAAGCTCAAACGCTGTCTCTGACTTCGCAAAGTCAGTTGATCGGGTGCATGACCGCGATCGCCGCATCGTGGTCCTCTGCAAAGCCAAGCGCTCCTCCGCACCGTTACGCGGGTGGCGCGATTTGGTTTTGCGCCTACGCATTTATGCGGCGAGTAAGCGGGCGCGAGCCCTGTTGGAAACGAGATTGGTGGGGGCGAAAGCCCCGTATTGGAGCCCGAACGAGCAATGCCGACGATTAACCAGCTCATTCGCAAGCCGCGCGTTACGCAGCGCGCGAAGAAGAAGGTCCCGGCTCTACAGCAAAGCCCGCAGAAGCGCGGCGTCTGCACGCGCGTCTATACGACGACGCCGAAGAAGCCCAACTCGGCATTGCGCAAAGTCGCCAAGGTGCGCTTGACCAATGGCTTCGAAGTCATCGGCTACATCCCGGGTGAAGGCCATAATCTGCAGGAGCACTCGGTGGTCATGATCCGCGGCGGCCGCGTCAAGGATCTGCCCGGCGTGCGCTACCACATTCTGCGCGGCGTCCTCGACACTCAGGGCGTCAAGAACCGTAAGCAGCGCCGGTCGAAATACGGCGCCAAACGTCCGAAATAGGGAAACAACGAGATGTCCCGCCGCCATAGGGCCGACAAACGCGAGATTCTTCCGGATCCGAAATTCGGGAATGTCGTCGTCACCAAGTTCATGAACTCGGTCATGCATGCCGGCAAGAAGTCGGCGGCCGAGACTATCGTCTATGGCGCTTTCGACATCATTGAAGGCAAGACGCGCGGCAACGCGATCACCGTGTTCCAGCAGGCGCTCGACAATGTGATGCCGTCGATCGAGGTGCGTTCGCGGCGCGTCGGCGGCGCGACTTATCAGGTACCTGTCGAAGTGCGTTCGTCGCGCCGTCAGGCGCTTGGCATCCGCTGGATCATTTCGGCGGCGCGCGAGCGTAACGAGAAAACCATGACCGAGCGGTTGTCGGCCGAACTGCTCGATGCGTCGAATAGCCGGGGGAACGCCGTCAAGAAGCGCGAAGACACGCACCGGATGGCGGAAGCCAACCGGGCATTCTCGCACTATCGCTGGTGAAACAGAGAGACAGCGAAGGATAAATCCCCATGCCCCGCACAAATCCGATCGAGGACTATCGCAATTTCGGCATCATGGCGCACATCGATGCCGGCAAGACCACGACCACCGAGCGCGTCCTCTATTACACCGGCAAGAACCACAAGATCGGCGAGGTGCATGAAGGCGCCGCGACGATGGATTGGATGGAGCAGGAGCAGGAGCGCGGCATCACCATCACGTCCGCGGCGACGACTGCGCAGTGGAACGGCAAGCGCCTCAACATCATCGACACGCCCGGCCACGTCGACTTCACCATCGAAGTGGAGCGTTCGCTGCGCGTCCTCGACGGCGCGGTATGCGTGCTTGATTCCAATCAGGGCGTCGAGCCGCAGACCGAGACGGTCTGGCGGCAGGGCGACCGCTATAACGTTCCGCGCATCGTCTTCGCCAACAAGATGGACAAGATAGGCGCTGACTTCTTTCTGTGCCTGAAAGACATCGTCGACCGTCTCGGCGCCAAGCCGGTGGCGATCCAGCTGCCGATCGGCGCCGAGAATACGTTCAAGGGCATAATCGATCTCGTCCGCATGGTCGGCGTGGTGTGGGACGAGGAGACGCTAGGCGCGAAATATCAGGACGTCGAAATTCCGGCCGACCTTTTGGATCAGGCCAAGGAATATCGCGAGAAACTGGTCGAGGCTGCTGTCGAACTCGATGATGACGCGATGTCGGCCTACCTCGATGGCAAGGAGCCTGACGTCGCCACGCTCAAGCGCCTGATCCGAAAGGCGACCATTGAAAGCAAGTTTTTTCCGGTCCTGTGCGGTTCCGCGTTCAAGAACAAGGGCGTGCAGCCGCTCCTCGATGCCGTGGTCGACTATCTGCCGTCGCCGCTCGACGTGCCGGCGGTGAAAGGCGTCGATCTCAAGGGCAACGAGGTCGAGCGCAAGTCGTCAGACGACGAGCCGCTCGCGCTGCTCGCATTCAAGATCATGGACGATCCGTTCGTCGGCACCATCACGTTCTGCCGCATCTATTCGGGCAAGCTCGAGAGCAGCACCGGCGTGGTGAATTCGACCAAGGATCGCAAGGAACGCGTCGGCCGCATGCTGCTGATGCATGCCAACAATCGCGAGGACATCAAGGAGGCCTATGCCGGCGATATCGTCGCGCTGGCCGGGCTGAAAGAGGTGCGCACCGGCGACACGCTGTGCGATCCGCAAAAGCCGGTGATCCTGGAAAAGATGGAATTCCCCGAGCCGGTCATCGAGATCGCGATCGAGCCGAAGTCGAAGGCCGACCAGGAGAAGCTCGGCGTCGCTCTGGCCAAGCTCGTGGCCGAGGATCCGTCCTTCCGTGTTCATACTGATCAAGAATCCGGCCAGACCATCATCAAGGGCATGGGCGAGCTTCATCTCGACATCAAGGTCGATATCTTGAAGCGCACCTATAAGGTCGATGCCAATATCGGCGCGCCGCAGGTCGCCTACCGCGAGAAAATCACGCGGGCGGCGACTGTCGATTTTACCCATAAGAAGCAGACCGGCGGCCACGGCCAATATGCCAAGATCAAGATCGTGGCCGAGCCGTCCGAGCCCGGCGCCGGTTTTGTGTTCGAGAACGAGATCGTCGGCGGTTCGGTGCCGAAGGAATTCATCCCTGCCGTCGAGAAGGGCCTCGAAGGCGTGCTGGGCTCCGGCGTGCTCGCCGGCTTCCCAGTGGTTGATATCAAAGTCTCGCTCGTCGACGGTGACTCGCATGACGTCGATTCGTCGGCGATGGCCTTTGAGATCTGCGCGCGGGGTGCCATGCGCGACGCCCTGCAAAAGGGCGGCCCCGCGCTGCTCGAGCCGGTCATGAAGGTCGAGGTGGTGACGCCGGAGGATTACACCGGGTCGGTCATCGGCGACCTCAACTCGCGCCGCGGCCAAATTCAGGGTCAGGACATGCGCGGCAACGCCAACGTCATCTCGGCGATGGTGCCGCTCGCCAACATGTTCTCTTACGTCAACAACTTGCGCTCCATGTCTCAGGGGCGCGCCACATTCACGATGCAATTCGACCACTACGCAGAAGTGCCGAAGGCAATCGCCGAGGAAGTCCAGGCGAAGTTCGCCTAACATCAAAGTCAAACGGATTAAGCAGGAGCCGGAACGGAGAGCCCCATGGCTAAGGAAAAATTCAACCGCACCAAACCGCATTGCAATATCGGTACGATCGGCCACGTCGATCACGGCAAGACATCGCTGACGGCGGCGATCACCAAGGTATTGGCGGAAACCGGTGGGGCGACTTTCACCGCCTATGATCAGATCGACAAGGCGCCGGAAGAGAAGGCGCGCGGCATCACCATCGCGACCGCGCATGTCGAATACGAAACCGCGAACCGCCACTATGCGCATGTCGACTGCCCCGGGCATGCCGACTATGTGAAGAACATGATCACCGGAGCCGCGCAGATGGACGGCGCGATCCTGGTAGTGAGCGCCGCCGACGGCCCGATGCCGCAGACCCGCGAGCATATCCTGCTCGCCCGCCAGGTCGGCGTGCCGGCGCTGGTCGTGTTTCTCAACAAGGTCGACATGGTCGACGATCCGGAGCTTCTCGAGCTCGTCGAGCTCGAGGTCCGCGAGTTGCTCTCGAAGTACAATTTCCCTGGCGACAAGATTCCGGTCGTCAAGGGCTCGGCGCTGATGGCGCTCGAAGGCAAAGAGCCGAAGCTCGGCCATGACGCGATCCTGGAGCTGATGAAGGCGGTCGACGCCAACATCCCGCAGCCGGAGCGTCCGAAGGATCAGCCGTTCCTGATGCCGGTCGAAGACGTGTTCTCGATCTCCGGCCGCGGCACGGTCTGCACCGGCCGTATCGAGCGCGGCATCATCAAGGTCGGCGAGGAAGTCGAGATCGTGGGCATCAAGCCGACGACCAAGACCACCGTCACCGGCGTCGAAATGTTCCGCAAGCTCCTCGATCAGGGCGAGGCCGGCGACAACGTCGGTTGTCTGCTGCGTGGCACCAAGCGCGAGGAAATCGAGCGCGGCCAAGTGCTGTGCAAGCCGGGTTCCGTGAAGCCGCACACCAAGTTCAAGGCCGAGGCCTACATCCTCACCAAGGAAGAGGGTGGCCGCCACACGCCGTTCTTCACCAATTATCGCCCGCAGTTCTATTTCCGCACCACCGACGTGACCGGCGTCGTGACGCTGCCGGAAGGTACCGAAATGGTGATGCCGGGCGACAATATCGCCATGGAAGTGACGCTGATCGTGCCAATCGCCATGGAAGAGAAACTGCGCTTCGCCATTCGCGAAGGCGGCCGCACCGTCGGCGCCGGCGTGGTGGCCAGCATCATCGAGTAAGGGATCAGCGCATCGTCATGGCCGGGCATAGCCGTCTAAGGACGGCGTCGTTTCACTCGCCTTTGCCCGGCCATCTCGATCTCATGAGCACAGTGCGTGCGAATTAGTTGGGATTGCCGGACCTGATCCGGCGATGACGAGGCAGAGAGACGGGACCATGAACGGCCAGAACATAAGAATCCGGCTCAAGGCGTTCGATCACCGCATCCTCGATGCGTCGACGCGCGAGATCGTCAATACGGCCAAGCGCACCGGCGCGCAGGTGCGCGGACCCATTCCGCTGCCGACCAAGATCGAGAAATTCACCGTCAACCGCTCGCCGCATGTCGACAAGAAGAGCCGGGAACAGTTCGAAATGCGCACCCATAAGCGGCTGCTCGACATCGTCGATCCGACGCCGCAAACGGTTGACGCCCTGATGAAACTCGATCTCGCCGCCGGCGTCGACGTCGAGATCAAGCTCTAAGGTTTGGAGAAGAGAGAAATGCGTTCCGGGGTTCTTGCCCAAAAGGTCGGGATGACGCGTCTCTTCACCGAGACCGGCGAGCATGTGCCGGTTACGGTGTTGCGGCTCGGCAATTGCCAGGTGGTGGGCCACCGCACCAAAGAGAAGAATGGCTATGTCGCGCTGCAGGTCGGCTCCGGCCAGCGCAAGGTACAGCGCACGACCAGGGCCGACCGCGGTCATTTCGCCGTCGCCAAGGTCGAGCCTAAGCGCAAGCTTGCGGAATTCCGCGTCACCGAGGACGCGCTGATCCCGATCGGCGCCGAAATCACTGCTGACCACTTTGTGGTCGGCCAGTTCGTCGACGTCACCGGCACTTCAACCGGTAAGGGCTTTGCCGGCGGCATGAAGCGCTGGAATTTCGCCGGTCTGCGCGCCTCCCACGGCGTGTCGATCTCGCACCGCTCGATCGGTTCGACTGGCGGCCGCCAGGATCCCGGCAGGACCTTCAAGAACAAGAAGATGCCCGGTCATCTCGGCGTCGATCGCGTGACCACGCTCAATTTGAAAGTGCGCCAGACCGATGTCGCGCGCGGCCTCATTCTGGTCGAAGGCGCCGTTCCCGGCGTCAATGGCGGCTGGATCACGGTGCGCGATGCGGTGAAGAAGAAGCCGCCGGCCAATCTGCCGAAGCCGGGCAAGTTCAAGCTTGCCGACAACAAATCGACCGCGCCGGTCTCGGTCGGTCAGGACGCGCCGGCCGGTTCAGATGCTCCGGCGAGCCAAGGCGCAAGTCATGGGGAGGGTGCGTGATGGAACTCAAAGTCACCTCCCTCGACGGCAAAGCGGCCGGCTCAGTCACCCTGTCCGACACGATTTTCGGGCTCGAGCCGCGCGCCGATATCATTCATCGCTGCGTCGTGTGGCAGCTCGCCAAGCGCCGGCGCGGCACCCATGAGGTGCAGAACCGCGCCGACGTGCACCGTACCGGCAAGAAGATGTACCGGCAGAAGGGCACCGGCTCCGCCCGTCACGGCTCGGCGCGGGTCAATCTGTTCCGCGGCGGCGGCCGTTCGTTCGGCCCGCATACCCGCAGCCATGAGATCGGCCTGCCGAAGAAAGTCCGCGCGCTCGCGCTGCGTCACGCTTTGTCGGCGAAAGCGAAAGACGGCGGCATCCTTGTCATCGATGCGCTCTCCGTGAAGGAAGCCAAGACCAAGGCGCTGCGGGGCCATTTCGACAAGCTCGGCTTGTCTAATGCGCTGTTCATCGACGGCGCCGAAGTCTCCGCCGACGTTCGCACCGCGGCGCGCAACATTCCCAATATCGACGTGCTGCCGGTCGCCGGCATCAACGTCTACGACATCATGCGGCGGCATAAGCTCGTGCTCACGCGCGCCGCCGTCGATGCACTGGAGGCGCGATTCAAATGACGACCACCGATCCGCGCCATTACGACATCATCGTCGCGCCGCTCATCACCGAAAAGGCCACCAACGCTTCCGAACACAACAAGGTCGTGTTCAAGGTCGCCATGACCGCGACCAAGCCGCAGATCAAGGAAGCGGTGGAGAAGCTGTTCGACGTCAAGGTGAAGAGCGTGAACACGCTGCGCCGTCGCGGCAAATGGAAAGTATTCAAGGGCCGTTTGGGCCAGCAGTCCGACACCAAGCGTGCGATCGTTACCCTCGAAGAGGGCCAGATGATCGACGTCACCACGGGACTGTAAGGAGCGGGCGATGGCATTAAAGAAATATAATCCGACCACGCCCGGTCAGCGCCAATTGGTGCTGGTCGATCGTACGGGTCTGCATCGCGGCAAGCCGGTCAAGGCGTTGACCGAGGGCAAAATGTCGTCCGGCGGCCGCAACAATAACGGTCACATCACATCGCGCTTCCGCGGCGGCGGCCACAAGCAGGCCTACCGCATGGTCGACTTCAAGCGCCGCAAGTTCGACATGCCGGCCAAGGTCGAGCGGATCGAATACGATCCGAACCGCACCGCGTTCATCGCGCTGGTCAAATACGAGGACGGCGAGCTCGCCTATATTCTGGCGCCGCAGCGGCTTGCCGCCGGCGACAGCATCATCGCCGGCGAGCATGTCGACGTGAAGCCGGGCAATGCGATGCCGATCGCGAACATTCCGGTCGGCACCATCGTCCACAACATCGAGATCAAGATCGGCAAGGGCGGCCAGATCGCCCGTTCCGCCGGCACCTATGCGCAGATCGTCGGCCGCGACGGCGAATATGTCATCCTGCGGCTGAATTCCGGCGAGCAGCGCCTCGTCAACGGCCGCTGCCTCGCCAGCGTCGGCGCGGTGTCGAACCCCGACAACATGAACATCTCGATCGGCAAGGCCGGCCGCAATCGCTGGCTGGGTTGGCGCGGTCACGTCCGCGGCGAGACCATGAACCCGGTCGATCATCCGCTCGGCGGCCGCACCCGCGGCGGCCGGCATCCGGTGTCGCCGTGGGGCAAGCCGACCAAGGGCATGAAGACGCGCAAGAACAAGTCGACGGCGAAGTTCATCATGGTGAGCCGCCACGCGCGCAAGAAGAAGGGCTAGGAGCGATCATGACGCGTTCAGTCTGGAAGGGTCCGTTTGTCGACGGTTATTTGCTGAAAAAGGCGGATGCCGCACGCTCGTCCGGACGTCACGACCTGATCCGCATCTGGTCGCGGCGTTCGACGATCCTGCCGCAATTCGTCGGCCTGAGCTTCGGCGTCTATAACGGCCAGAAGCACATCCCGGTGATCGTCACCGAGGAAATGGTCGGCCACAAATTCGGTGAATTCGCCCCGACGCGGTCGTTCTACGGCCATTCGTCGGATCGCAAAGCCAAGCGCAGCACCGGCGGTGCGGCGGCGCCGGCTGCAGCATCCGGCTCGTAGGGCTTCGGGAGAGACGTTCATGAGCAAGAAAAAACGCGACCGCGATCTCGCCGACAACGAGGCCAAGGCGGTGGCGCGCACGCTGCGGATCAGCCCGCAGAAGCTCAACCTTCTCGCCCAGCTCATTCGCGGCAAGAAGGTCGCGACGGCGCTCGCCGATCTGGAATTCTCGCGCAAGCGCATCGCGCGCGATGTGCGCAAGTGTCTGGAGTCCGCGATCGCGAATGCGGAAAACAATCATGACCTCGATGTCGACGATCTGATCGTCGCCGAGGCTCATGTCGGCAAGTCGCTGGTGATGAAGCGGTTTTCGCCGCGCGCCCGCGGCCGGTCGGGAGCAATTTTGAAACCGTTCTCGCATCTCACCATCGTGGTGCGCGAAGTCGAAGCGCAGGCACAGGCTTAAAGAGAACGGTCGGGAGAGCAATATGGGTCAGAAGGTCAATCCAGTCGGGCTTCGCCTCGGCATCAACCGCACCTGGGATTCGCGCTGGTACGCCGGCAAGTCCAGTTACGGTTCGCTGCTGCACGAGGACATGAAGATCCGCAAGATCTTGATGACCGAGCTCAAGCAGGCCGCGGTGTCCAAGATCGTGATCGAGCGCCCGCACAAGAAGTGCCGCGTCACCATCCAGTCGGCGCGTCCGGGTGTCGTCATCGGCAAGAAGGGCGCCGATATCGAGAAGCTGCGCAGGAAGGTCGCCGCCGTCACCGACAGCGACGTCGTCATCAATATCGTCGAAATCCGCAAGCCCGAACTCGACGCTCAGCTGGTCGCCGAATCGATCGCGCAGCAGCTCGAGCGCCGCGTCGCGTTCCGCCGCGCCATGAAGCGTGCCGTGCAGTCGGCGATGCGCCTCGGCGCCGGTGGCATCCGCATCAATTGCTCGGGCCGTCTCGGCGGCGCCGAAATCGCCCGCATGGAATGGTATCGCGAGGGCCGCGTGCCGCTGCATACGTTGCGCGCCGATGTCGATTACGGCGTTGCCACCGCCTTCACCACCTACGGCACCTGCGGCGTGAAGGTCTGGATCTTCAAAGGCGAGATCATGGAGCACGACCCGATGGCGCAGGATAGGCGCATGGCCGAGGGCGAAGCCGGTCGGCCGCGCCGGGATGCGGCGTAACGGGTGAATGAAGAAGAAAGCATAGAGACATGCTGCAACCAGTCCGCACCAAATTCCGCAAGGCGCATAAGGGCCGCATCAAGGGCGTCGCCACCAGCTGCGTCGACCTTGCGTTCGGCCAGTTCGGGCTCAAGGCGCTCGAGCCTGAACGCGTGACCGCGCGCCAGATCGAAGCGGCGCGGCGGGCGCTGACGCGACACATGAAGCGCGCCGGCCGGGTCTGGATCCGGCTGTTCCCGGACGTGCCGGTGTCGAAGAAGCCGCTCGAAGTCCGCATGGGCTCGGGCAAGGGCGCGCCGGAATTGTGGGTGGCGCGGGTGAAGCCCGGCCGGATTTTGTTCGAAATCGACGGCGTTCCGATCCAGACCGCCAAGGAGGCGCTGGCGCTTGCGGCGGCCAAATTGCCGATCAAGACGCGTTTCGTCGAACGGATCAGCGAGTAAGAATATGAAAGCGGCCGATATCAGAACGATGACGATCGATCAGATCGACGACGAAGTGCTCAAGCTGAAGAAGGAGCACTTCAACCTGCGCTTCCAGCGCGCCAGCGGCCAGTTGGAGAATACCGCGCGCGTGCGCGAGGTGCGGCGCGATATCGCGCGGCTCAAGACCATTGCGCGCGGCAAGCGCCCAGGCTCGCCAAAAGTCGCCGCGTCAAAAGCCACTGCGCCAAAAGCCACGGCGAAGAGTTAAGAGGATCGACATGCCAAAGCGTACTCTGCAGGGCGTCGTGGTGAGCGACAAGCAAGCCAAAACCCTCGTCGTGAGGGTCGAGCGCCGCTACACCCACCCGCTGTTCAAGAAGACGGTGCGTAGCTCGAAGAAATATTACGCGCACGACGAGAAGAACGAATTCAAAGTCGGCGACATCGTGTGGATCGAAGAGCATCGCCCGATCTCCAAGCTCAAGCGTTGGGCCGTGGTGCGGGGCGAGAAGAAGAAAGCGTCGTGATCGTTATGGAATACAACAAGTGGGGTAACCCATGATCCAGATGCAAACCAATCTCGACGTGGCGGATAATTCCGGCGCGCGTCGCGTCATGTGCATCAAGGTGCTGGGCGGCAGTAAGCGCAAATACGCCACCATCGGCGACGTCATCGTCGTCTCGGTGAAGGAGGCGATCCCGCGCGGCCGCGTCAAAAAAGGCGACGTGATGAAGGCGGTGATCGTGCGGATCGCCAAGGACATCAAACGCGCCGACGGCTCGGTCATCCGTTTCGACCGCAATGCCGCGGTGCTGATCAATCCGCAGATGGAGCCGGTCGGCACCCGCATCTTCGGCCCGGTGCCGCGCGAGCTGCGGGCGAAGAACCACATGAAGATCATCTCGCTCGCCCCCGAGGTGCTGTGATGGCCGCCAAGATCAAAAAGGGCGACACGGTCGTTGTCATCGCTGGACGTGACAAGGGCAGGAGCGGCGAGGTGCTGGAAATGCGCCGCGAGGAACATCGCGTGCTGGTGCGCGGCGTCAATGTCGTCAAGCGTCATCAGCGCCAGAGCGCGACGCAGGAAGGCGGCATCATCTCTAAAGAGGCGCCGATCCACCTGTCGAACGTGGCGCTGACTGATCCGAAGGACGGCAAGCCGACGCGGGTCGGATTCAAAATCGTGGGCAAGGGCGAGGAGCGCAAGAAAGTGCGCGTTGCCAAGCGCTCGGGAGTCGAGATCGATGGCTGATACGGACGAGAAGAAAGCCAAGGCTAAAGGCGGCCCGGCCAAAGGCAAGTCGGACAAGGGCAAGCCGGAACAACAGGCGCCGCGGCCGCAGACTGCCGAGCAGATGGCCAAGGCCGGCAAGGACGACAAGAAAGCGGCGAAGCAGGCGCGCAGCGACAAGGCCGCGGCGGGGGCGGCTAAGCCGGCTGCGGCGCACGCTCCGGAGGAGCGCGTTCCGGCCCGGCTCAAGGTCGAGTTCGACGAGACCATCCGCAAGAAGCTCGGCGAACAGTTCGGCTTCAAGAACCGTTTCCAGATTCCGGTGCTCGACAAGGTCGTCATCAATATGGGCATCGGCGAAGGCGTCGCCGACCGCAAGAAGGTCGACAATGCCGCCGCCGATCTCGCGATGATCGCCGGCCAGAAGCCGGTCATCACCAAGTCGCGCAAGTCGATCGCCACCTACAAGCTGCGCGACGGCCAGGCGATCGGCTGCAAGGTGACGCTGCGCAAGGCGCGGATGTACGAGTTCCTCGACCGCCTCATCAATATCGCGCTGCCGCGCGTACGCGACTTCCGGGGGCTCAATCCGAAGAGTTTCGATGGCCGCGGCAATTATTCGCTCGGCATCAAGGAGCACATCGTGTTCCCCGAGATCGACTACGACAAGGTTTCCGACGTGTGGGGCATGGACATCACGGTTTGCACCACCGCGCGTACCGACGACGAAGCGCGCGCTTTGTTGACGGCGTTCAATTTTCCGTTCCGGCAGTGAGGCCGTAAGGACCTCAGACGCGGGACATTAGGAGCACGAAATGGCGAAGAAGAGCTCGATCGAGAAGAACAACCGGCGCCGCCGGATGTCGAAGAAGTTTTCCGGCCGGCGGGCGCGGCTCAAGGCGATCGTGGATGACAGGTCGAAGCCCGTCGAGGAACGCTTCGCGGCTACTTTGAAGCTTGCCGAATTGCCGCGCAATTCGTCGGCGACCCGCATCCGCAACCGCTGCGAACTGACCGGCCGGCCGCGCGCCTACTACCGCAAGCACAAGCTGTCGCGCATCGCGCTCCGGGAGCTCGGCTCGAAAGGGCTGATCCCGGGCCTCGTGAAGTCGAGCTGGTAAGGAGGATCGCGCCATGCCTATGAACGATCCCGTCGGCGATCTGTTGACCCGCATCCGCAACGCGCAGATGCGCAACAAGTCCAAGGTTACGAGCCCGGGCTCGAAGCTGCGCGAAAGCCTGCTCGAAGTGCTCAAGAACGAAGGCTATATCCGCGGCTATGCCGTGGTCGAAAAAGACGGCCGTTCGGAGCTCGAGATCGAGCTGAAATATTTCGACGGCGCCCCGGTGATCCGCGAAATCGAGCGGGTGTCCAAGCCCGGCCGCCGCGTCTACACCTCGGTCAGAAACATGCCGCGGATCAATAACGGCCTCGGCGTGACCATCGTTTCGACGCCGAAAGGCGTTATGGCCGACCACGACGCCCGCGACGCCAATGTCGGCGGCGAAATCCTCTGTACGGTGTTCTAATGTCTCGTATCGGCAAAAAGCCAATCGCGGTGCCGTCCGGCGTCACCGCCAATGTCGAAGGCCAGACCGTAAAGGTCAAAGGTCCCAAAGGCGCGCTGTCGGTGGCGCTGCACGGCGACGTTGCGGTCAAGCTCGAGGGCGGCGCGATCAAGGTCGATCCGCGTTTCGAAACCAAGCGCGCGCTCTCGCAATGGGGCACGTCGCGGACGCTGATCTCCAACCTGATCTCGGGCGTCACCAAGGGTTTCGAGCGCAAGCTCGAGATCAACGGCGTCGGCTATCGCGCCGCGGTGCAGGGCAAGAACCTGCAACTCGCGCTCGGCTACAGCCACGACGTCGTCTATCCGATCCCGGAAGGCATCACCATTGCCACGCCGAAGCCGGTCGAAATCGTGATCACCGGCTCCGACCGCCAGAAGGTCGGCCAGGTCGCCGCCGAGATCCGCGAATACCGCCCGCCGGAGCCCTACAAGGGCAAAGGCATCAAATATTCCGACGAGCGCATCTTCCGTAAGGAAGGCAAGAAGAAGTAACGGAGCCCGCGATGACCAAACTCAATGACAGGATCATGCGGCGCAAGGGGCGCGTCCGCGGCGTTTTGCGGATGGCGGCCGGCACGCGCAAGCGGTTGTCCGTGCACCGCTCGTCGAAACATATCTATGCCCAGGTGATCGACGACGATCAGGGCCTCACGCTCGTCTCGGCGTCTTCGATCGAGAAGGGGCAGCGCGAGGGCTTGAAGACCGGCGCCAGCGTCGATGCGGCGAAGGTTGTCGGCAAGCTGATCGCCGAGCGCGCCCAGCAAAAGGGCATCAAGGACGTCATTTTCGACCGTGGCAGCTATCTCTACCACGGCCGGGTCAGGGCGCTGGCCGAGGCCGCCCGCGAGGGCGGACTGAATTTCTAACCACGAAACAGCGATAGATCGACAACAAGGCACACAAATATGGCACGTGAATCCCGCGAGCGAAGACACGATGAGCGCGACAGCGAGTTCGTCGACAAGCTCGTGCACATCAACCGCGTCGCCAAAGTGGTGAAGGGCGGGCGCCGCTTCGGCTTCGCAGCGCTCGTCGTTGTCGGCGATCAGAAGGGCCGCGTCGGCTTCGGCCACGGCAAGGCGCGCGAAGTGCCCGAGGCGATCCGCAAGGCGACGGAAGCGGCCAAGCGCGGGCTCACCCGCGTGCCGCTGCGCGAAGGCCGCACGCTGCATCACGACGTCGCCGGCCGCCACGGCGCCGGCAAGGTGTTTCTGCGCGCGGCGCCTCCCGGCACCGGCATCATCGCCGGCGGTCCGATGCGCGCGGTGTTCGAGACGCTCGGCATGCAGGACGTCGTCGCCAAGTCGCTCGGCACCTCGAACCCGTACAATGTCGTGCGCGCGACCTTCGACGCTCTCAAGCATCAGGATTCGCCGCGCTCGGTCGCCGCGCGCCGCAATGTGAAAGTGTCGACGCTGCAGGCCCGCCGCCGCGAGGGCGATGCCGAACAGACCTCGGCCGAATAACGGTTGCGCGAGCAAGTCAGGAATAGGCCAGGAACGTCGATATGAACGCTGATAAGAAGACCGGCAAGACCGTGAAGGTCCGGCAGATTGCCAGCCCCTCGCGCCGGGTTCACACCCAGCGCGAGACGCTGATTGGATTGAAGCTCAACAAGATCGGCCGCGAAGCCGATCTCATCGACACTGCGGCGACCCGCGGCATGATCGCCAAAGTCGCGCATCTTGTCGAAGTCGTGGAGAAATAGCCGATGAAACTGCAAGATCTCTCCGGCCGGCCGGGGTCCCGCAAGAAGCGGTTGCGCATCGGGCGCGGCATCGGCTCCGGCATGGGCAAGACCGGCGGCCGCGGCGGCAAGGGCCAGACCGCGCGTTCGGGCGTGCGCATCAAAGGCTTCGAGGGCGGCCAGATGCCGCTGCATCGCCGCCTGCCCAAACGCGGCTTCAAGAACACCGCCTTCGCGCTGAAGCTCAACGAGGTGAATCTCGGCCGCATCCAGGGCGCGATCGACGCAAAGGTCATCGACCCGGCGGCCAAGATCGACGCTGCGGCGCTGGTCAAAGCCGGCCTGCTGCGCCGGGCCAAGGACGGCGTGCGGCTCCTTGGCACGGGCGAAATCAAGGCAAAAGTGACGCTTTCCGTCTATGGTGCTTCGAAATCGGCGGTCGCTGCGGTGGAAAAAGCCGGCGGCACGGTCGAAATCCTCGCGCCGAAGGCGGATGCGAGCGAGAAGGCAGCCTGATACCCATATAGACCGCGCGCCTGTATAGGTCGCGCCTATATAGGAGTGGGGCGCGGGCCAAGAGCCCGTGGCAGTCTCGATAGACGGAGCTCGGCGGATGGTCTCTGCAGCGGAACAACTGGCAGCCAATCTTAACTTCGGCGCTCTCGCCAAAGCCGATGAGTTGAAGAAGCGGATTTGGTTTACGCTCGGTGCGCTGCTTGTCTATCGCCTCGGCACCTATATCCCGCTGCCCGGCATCGACCCCAACGCCTGGGAGCAGATTTTCCAGTCGCAGCAGGGCGGCATTCTCGGCATGTTCAACATGTTCGCCGGCGGCGGCATCCACCGCATGGCGATCTTTGCGCTCAACATCATGCCGTATATTTCGGCCTCGATCATCATCCAGCTGATGACGACGGTGTCGCCGACCCTCGAAGCACTGAAGAAAGAGGGCGAGGCCGGGCGCAAGATGATCAACCAGTACACCCGCTATCTCACGGTGGTGCTGGCGGCGTTCCAGGCCTATGGCATCGCGGTGGGGCTCGAAGGCGCCGGCCGAGTGGTCAGCGATCCCGGCTTGTTCTTCCGCATTTCCACGGTGATCACGCTCACCGGCGGCACCATGTTCCTGATGTGGCTCGGCGAGCAAATCACCCAGCGCGGCATCGGCAACGGCACCTCGCTCATCATCATGTCGGGCATTGTTGCGCAATTGCCGTCGGCGATTGCCGGCACACTCGAACTCGGCCGCCAAGGCGCGCTCTCGACCGGGCTCATCCTCATCGTCATCATCATGGCGGCTGCCGTCATCACCTTCATCGTGTTCATGGAACGGGCGCAGCGCCGGCTCTTGATCCAATATCCCAAGCGCCAGGTCGGCAACCGCATGTTCGAGGGCCAGTCCTCGCATCTGCCGCTCAAGCTCAATACGTCGGGCGTCATCCCGCCGATCTTTGCCTCGTCACTGCTGCTCCTGCCGACGACCATCGCTAATTTTACGGCTGGCCAGGGGCCGGGCTGGCTCACCGCCATCACGACGCAGCTTGCCCACGGGCGGCCGCTCTTCCTCGCGCTCTATGTCGGGCTGATCGTGTTTTTCGCCTTCTTCTATACGGCGATCGTGTTCAACCCGACGGAAACCGCCGACAATTTGAAGAAGCACGGCGGCTTCATCCCCGGCATCCGGCCGGGCGAGCGCACGGCGGAATATATCGATTATGTGCTGTCGCGAATCACAGTGATCGGGGCCGCCTATCTGGCGGTGGTTTGCCTGTTCCCCGAGATTCTGATTTCCTATGCGGCGGTGCCATTCTATTTCGGTGGCACCTCGCTGCTGATCGTGGTCAGCGTGACCATGGATACAGTGGCACAAGTCCAAGGCTATCTGCTGGCCCACCAGTACGAAGGCCTTATAAAAAGATCGAAACTGAGGGGACGCCGTAGATGAGATTGATCCTGCTCGGCCCGCCGGGGGCTGGCAAGGGAACGCAGGCCCTGCGTCTCGTCGCCAAATACGGAATCGTACAGCTCTCGACAGGTGACATGCTTCGCGCCGCCGTGAAGGCCGGCACCTCCGTGGGGCGCCAGGTCGAAAAGATCATGGCGGACGGCGGACTTTGCCCCGACGAACTCGTTGTCGGTATTATCGGCCAGCGCATCGACCAGCCGGACGCCCGCAAAGGCTTCATTCTCGACGGTTTTCCGCGCACCGTGCCGCAGGCCGAGGCGCTCGACCGCATCCTTGCCGACAAAGGGTTCGACCTCGACGCCGTGATCGAATTGCGGGTCGACGAGGCCGCGCTGATGCGGCGGATCGAGAGCCGGGTCGCCGAGATGAAGGCGCGCGGCGAGATGCTGCGCGACGACGACAATCCGGAAGTTCTGCACAAGCGGCTTAACGCCTATCGGGAACTGACCGCGCCGCTGATCGCCTATTACCGGCAGCACGGCATTCTGCGCTCGGTTAACGGCATGGCGTCGATCGACGACGTCACGGCCGCCATCGACCAGGTTCTGGCTATTCCCCCGTCTGTGGGGGCGGTGCGGGGCGCTCAAAGCAAAAAAAAAGAGCTCAGCGCGTAAGGCCGCGGCGAGCCCGGCGGGCAAAAGGGGCGCGGCAAAGCGCGTCCCGGAACCGGCGGTCGCTCAGAGGAGAGATAGGAAAAAAATCAAAGAAACGCGGTACAGCCGCCCGCAAGCGGACTGGAAACCGCAAAACTGCGGCGGCCAGACCGCCGGCCAAGAGGGTGACAAGGCGGACGACCAGGCGGAAAGCCGGGAAAACCGGCCGCCGCTAACCCAGTTCGAACACGAAGTCGCTAGTTGAGGTTGACGACCGCGCTGTGAATCCATTAATAAGCCACGAATATCCAGTCGGAGAATTAGCAACGATGCCGGGCCGCAAGGGCAGGCAGGCGTTGTCTTTTTACGTTTGTGGCCTTCTCAGGTGACAACCAAACCTACGGAAAGCGGCCGGGCATGGCTGGCCGCCGCAAGGAGTAACTGACGTGGCTCGCATCGCTGGCGTCAATCTGCCGACCAACAAGCGCATCGTGATTGCGCTGCAATATATTTTCGGAATTGGCGGCGCCAAATCCAAAGAGATCCTGGGAAAGGTATCGATCCCGGAATCGCGGCGGGTGTCGCAGCTGACCGACCAGGAAGTGCTGCAACTGCGCGAAGTGATCGACCGCGACTATATGGTCGAGGGCGATCTGCGGCGCGAAGTCTCCATGAATATCAAGCGGCTGATGGATCTCGGCTGCTATCGCGGACTGCGTCATCGCCGCGGTCTGCCCGTGCGCGGCCAGCGCACTCACACCAACGCCCGGACCCGCAAGGGACCGGCCAAGGCGATTGCCGGCAAGAAGAAATAACGCGCGGAACACATTGGTTATGACGGCATCGGAGCCGGGCGCTTCGAGCCGCGAAAGGGTTCAGAATGAGTAAGGAAGCCACGCGCGTCCGCAAACGCGAACGCAAAAACATCGCTTCAGGCGTCGCGCACGTCAACGCGTCGTTCAACAATACCATGATCACGATCACCGACGTGCAAGGCAACACCATTGCCTGGTCGTCGGCCGGGACGATGGGTTTCAAGGGCTCGCGCAAGTCGACGCCCTACGCCGCGCAGGTCGCCGCCGAAGACGCCGCCAAGAAGGCGCAAGAGCACGGCATGCGCACGCTCGAAGTCGAGGTCGCGGGCCCAGGTTCGGGCCGTGAATCGGCGCTGCGTTCGCTCCAATCCTCGGGCTTCACGATCACCTCGATCCGCGACGTGACGGCGATCCCGCACAATGGCTGCCGACCGCGCAAGCGGCGGCGCGTATAGGACATCCGGCTGATGGACGAAGTGCAACATCTGCCGCCGCAAGATTTTGGCCCCACGGAGCGGACTGGGGCGCGCGAGACGATCGCGCCGCGCAACGCCATGGGTGATAACGTGACGATCCAGAAGAATTGGCAGGAACTGATCAGGCCAAACAAGTTGCAGGTCGCGCCCGGCGCCGATACGCGCCGCACCGCGACCGTGGTCGCCGAGCCGCTGGAGCGCGGTTTTGGCGTGACGCTCGGCAACGCGTTGCGGCGCATTTTGCTGTCGTCGCTGCAAGGCGCGGCGGTGCAGTCGGTGCATATCGACGGCGTGTTGCACGAATTCTCGTCGATCGCCGGCGTCCGCGAGGATGTCACCGACATCGTCCTCAACATCAAGGACATCGCCATCAAGATGCAGGGCGACGGCCCCAAGCGCATGGTGGTGAAGAAGCAGGGTCCCGGCACGGTGACGGCGAGCGACATTCAAACGGTCGGCGACATCGTCGTACTCAATCCGGATCTCGTTCTGTGCACGCTCGACGAGGGCGCCGAGATTCGCATGGAATTCACCGTCAACACCGGCAAGGGCTATGTGCCGTCCGAGCGTAACCGCCCGGAAGACGCGCCCATCGGTCTGATCCCGGTCGATAGCCTGTTCTCGCCGGTGCGCAAGGTGTCCTACAAGGTCGAGAACACCCGCGAGGGCCAGATCCTCGACTACGACAAGCTGACCTTGTCGATCGAGACCAACGGCGCGCTGAGCCCGGAAGATGCGCTCGCCTATGCCGCGCGCATTCTGCAGGATCAGCTCAATGTGTTCGTGAATTTCGAGGAGCCCAAGCGCGAGACCGCGCACGAGGCGATCCCCGATCTCGCCTTCAACCCGGCCTTCCTCAAGAAGGTCGACGAGCTCGAGCTCTCGGTGCGTTCGGCGAACTGTCTCAAGAACGACAACATCGTCTATATCGGCGACCTGGTGCAGAAGACCGAAGCCGAGATGCTGCGCACGCCGAATTTCGGCCGCAAGTCGCTCAACGAGATCAAGGAAGTGCTGGTGCAGATGGGTCTGCATCTCGGCATGGAAGTTCCCGGCTGGCCGCCGGAGAACATCGAGGAATTGGCCAAGCGCTTCGAGGATCATTATTGAGAACGTCGGCCCGGCGGGTCGCCGGGCATGACGCGTAAGGCAATGGCAGGAATGGCGTTATGAATCACGGCAAATCGCACCGCAAGTTCAACCGGCACTCGGACCATCGCCGCGCGATGCTGGCCAATCTTGCCGCCTCGCTGATCAAGCACGAGCAGATCACGACGACGCTGCCGAAGGCCAAGGACCTGCGCCCGATCGTCGAGAAGCTGGTTACGCTCGGCAAGCGCGGCGGCCTGCATGCGCGCCGCCGGGCGATTTCGGAGATGCGCGACATCGCCATGGTTAAGAAGCTCTTCGAGGTGATCGGCCCGCGGTACAAGGAGCGCAACGGCGGCTATACCCGCGTCATGAAGGCGGGCTTCCGCTATGGCGATTCCGCCCCTGTCGCGGTGATCGAATTCGTCGACCGCGATGTCGACGCCAAGGGGCTCGATTCCGGCCCGGTGCCCGAGCGCGCCGCCGCAGAAAACGCCCCCGCCGCGGCGTAACGTCAATTTCAGCGCCCTTCTAAGGCCTCGGTCGATTGCCTATATCTGGGCGCATTGATTCGAGGACTTTATGCTGCGTCTGCCTATCTCCGCTGTCACGGCATTGGCTGTCGGCCTGTTCGGACTATTGGCGCCGGGCGCATCGGCGCAAAATGCCGTCGACCGGCAGGTGCCGAGCTCGATGGGCCAGCTGCAGTTGTCCTTCGCGCCGATCGTCAAGCGCGTGGCGCCGGCGGTGGTCAATGTCTATGCCGCCCATGTCGTCGAGAACCAGAATCCGTTCATGGCGGATCCGTTCTTCCGCCAGTTCTTTGGCGGCGGCATGCCGCAGGAACTGGTGCAGCGCTCGCTTGGTTCCGGCGTCATCGTCGATCCGTCGGGCCTCGTCGTCACCAATTATCACGTCATCGCCGACGCCAGCGAAGTGAAGATCGCGCTCGCCGACAAGCGCGAATTTGCGGCCGAAATCGTGCTGAAGGATCAGCGCAGCGATCTCGCGGTGCTGCGCATCAAGGGCGCCAATGAGCGCTTTCCGACTTTGCAATTCGCCAATTCCGACGATCTGCAGGTCGGCGACGTCGTACTCGCGATCGGCGATCCGTTCGGCGTCGGCCAGACTGTCACCCACGGCATCGTTTCGGCGGTGGCGCGCACCCAGGTCGGCATCAGCGACTATCAGTTCTTCATCCAGACCGACGCCGCCATCAATCCCGGCAATTCCGGCGGTGCGCTGGTCGATATGGACGGCCGCCTGGTCGGCATCAATTCGGCGATCTATTCGCGCTCCGGCGGCTCGCAAGGCATCGGCTTTGCCATTCCCGCCAACGGCG
This sequence comes from uncultured Alphaproteobacteria bacterium, assembly GCA_963746715.1. GTDB lineage: Bacteria > Pseudomonadota > Alphaproteobacteria > Rhizobiales > Xanthobacteraceae > BOG-931. The sequence goes on from CAVVCW010000032.1 coordinate 893,112, forward strand.
TTCGCGTCGTCGTCACCTCCGCACAGGGCGGATCGAGCGCGGTGAAACGCGCTTGGCTCGGCGCCAAGCTGCAAGAGGTGACGCCGGAAATCGCGGATAGTCTTGGGCTGAAGCGGCCGAGCGGCGCGCTGATCGCAAGCCTCGTCCCCGGCAGCCCCGCGGCGAAGGCGGGGCTGAAGACCGGCGATCTGATTGTCAGCATCGACGGCATCGACGTCGAAGACCCCAACGGCTTCGACTATCGCTTTGCCACTAAGCCGCTCGGCGGCGCGGCGCAGGTCGGCGTGGTGCGCCAAGGCAAGAGCTTCGCCGTGCCGGTCAGCCTCGAGCCGCTGCCGGATACGCCGCACGACGAGATCGAGATCAAGAATCGCTCGCCGTTCGCCGGCGCCACAGTCTCCAATCTGTCGCCGGCTTTGGCCGACGAATTGCGGCTCGATCCGCAGACCGAAGGCGTTGCGATCACCTCCGTCGCCGACGGTTCCACCGCGCAGGGCATCGGCTTCCGCAAAGGCGATATTGTGGTCTCGGTCAACGGCCAGAAGATCGCGAAATCGGGGGATCTTCAGAAGGCCACCAATTCGGGCGGTCACGCCTGGCGGGTCACCATTATCCGCGGCGGCCAGCAGATTTCCGTGATGTTTAGCGGATGAGCTCCCGTCCCAAATCGAAGGGACCGAACCTGTTCGCGGCAAGCGGGCTCGATCGTGATGCGCCGCGGCCGCTCGCCGACAAACTTCGCCCCGACAAGCTTACCGATGTGGTCGGCCAGGATCATTTGCTTGGCCCTGACGGCGCGCTGACGCGCATGCTCGGGACGCGCTCGCTCGGCTCACTGATCTTCTGGGGACCGCCCGGCACCGGCAAGACCACTGTGGCGCGTCTTCTGGCCCACGCGACCGAACTTTATTTCGAGCAGATTTCGGCGATCTTCTCCGGCGTCGCCGACCTGAAGAAAGTGTTCGATGCCGCGCGGCTGCGCCGCGAGACCGGGCAGGGCACGCTGCTCTTTGTCGACGAGATCCATCGTTTCAATCGCGCCCAGCAGGATTCCTTCCTGCCGGTGATGGAAGATGGCACCATCGTGCTGGTCGGGGCCACCACCGAAAATCCGTCTTTCGAGCTGATCGCGCCGCTGCTGTCGCGGGCCCGCGTCCTCGTGTTCAAATCGCTCGACGAGGCCGCGGTCGAAAAGCTCCTGCATCGTGCCGAGGACGTCGAGGGCAAGAAGCTGCCGCTCGACGCCGAGGCGCGCGCGTCGCTGATCCGCATGGCCGACGGCGACGGCCGCGCCGCGCTGACGCTGACCGAAGAAGTCTGGCGCGCCGCGCGCCAAGGCGAGGTTTTCGATGCCGCGGCGTTGCAGAACGTGGTGCAGCGCCGCGCCCCGATCTATGACAAGAAGCAGGACGGTCATTACAATCTGATCAGCGCGCTGCACAAATCGGTGCGCGGCTCCGACGCCGACGCGGCTTTGTATTATCTCTGCCGCATGCTCGATGCCGGCGAGGATCCGCTGTATCTGGCGCGCCGCATCGTGCGCATGGCGGTCGAGGATATCGGACTTGCCGATCCGCAGGCGCTGGTCGTCGCCAATGCGGCCAAGGATGCTTATGACTTCCTGGGTTCGCCCGAAGGCGATCTCGCCATCGCCGAGGCCTGCCTTTACGTCGCCACCGCGCCGAAATCGAACGCCACCTATCTCGCCTTCGGTGAAGCTATGCGCACCGCCAAGGAGGCGGGCTCGCTGCTGCCGCCCAAGCATGTGCTCAACGCGCCGACCAAATTAATGCAAGCCGAAGGCTACGGGTCGGGCTATGAATACGATCACGACGCGCCGGACGCATTTTCCGGCCAGGACTATTTCCCCGAAGCGCTCGGCCGCAAACAATTCTACGATCCGCCCGAGCGCGGCTTCGAGCGTGAAATCAGAAAACGGCTGGATTATTGGGCGAAGCTACGGCGGGAGCGGAGTGGATTGTGAGAAGCAGTCGCGGACCACGCCAGCCTGGCGGCGGCAAGCAGACCAGCGGACCGCGGCATCAGCCGCGCCCGTCCCGGCGTGCGGAAGATGCGCGGCGTGGCGAAGATCAGCGCAAGTCCAGCAAACGCGGCGGGCGTCCGACGCGCGCGAAGCCTGGACACTCGAAGCCGGGACACTTGAAGCCGGGACATTCGAAGCCGGGAAACTCGAAGCCTGGACACGCGAAGCCTGGAAAGTTCGAGAATGCCGGGCGGCATCCTGAACGCTTTAGCCGTTCCTCCTTCGAGCCGCGACAGCTCCCTGCGCCACAGGACCGCGATCAGCGAAGAGACACCCCTTCGCCCGCGCTGCAAGCCGCGACCTCTGTGCAGAATGTCACTGTCTCGGCCGACGAAAACGGCATGCGAGTCGATCGCTTCTTTGAGGCACGGTTTCCGGGCTTGAGTTTTTCTCACATCCAGCGCGTCATCAGGAAAGGCGAGGTGCGCGTCAACGGCAAGCGCACCGAGCCGAAGAACCGATTGGAAGCCGGACAGACCGTGCGCATTCCGCCGCTGCGGCTCGATGTGCCCAAAGCGCGCAAGATGGGCAACGAGGCCGATCAGAAGACCGCCGACTTCCTCAAGTCGATCACGCTGTACGAAGACGCCGATGTGCTCGTGCTCAACAAGCCGATGGGCCTTGCAGTGCAAGGCGGTTCCGGCACCACGCGGCACCTCGACGGCATGCTGGACGTGTTGCGCGACGCGCACGGCCAGCGGCCACGGCTGGTGCATCGGCTCGACAAGGACACTGCGGGCTGTCTGTTGGTCGCCAAAACGCGCTTTGCGGCATCGGCTCTCGCCAAGACATTCCGCTCGCGCTCGGCGCGGAAAATCTATTGGGCGCTGGTCGCCGGCGTGCCGAAGCTGCCGCAAGGCCGCATTTCGACTTTCCTCGCCAAGGAAGAGCGCGAGGACGAATCCTTCATGCGCATTGCCCAGCACGGCGAGAAGGGGGCGAGCCACGCCATCACTTATTACGCGGTGGTGGAGACGTCCGGCCGCACGCTGGCCTGGATTTCGCTCAAGCCCGTGACCGGCCGCACCCATCAATTAAGAGCACACATGTCGCATATCGATCATCCGATCGTCGGCGATCCGAAATATTTTTCGCGCGAGAACTGGGAGCTTCCAGGCGGCATGCAGGACAAGCTGCACCTGCAGGCGCATCGCATTGCGGTGCCGCATCCGCGCGGCGGCGTGATCGACGTCACCGCACCATTGCCGCCGCACATGCTGCAATCGTGGAACCTGCTCGGACTCGACGCCAAGCGCTACGATCCGATCGAGGACGCGCCGGAAGAATAGGCTGTTCAAAAAATCCAGACCTTGATGCGATTCCCAGACCTTGATGCGATTCAATGGAATTGGACCAAGGTCTAGGGGTTGATATCGGCGGGTGCCGGTCACAACTGTCGCTAGTGGCGGTGGGCTGGTGACGAAGGAGAGAGCCATGAGCTTTCCCGTGCCGCATCGTCCTGTTTCGATACGCCCGATGGTTTTGACATTGCTAACCGCGACCTCGCTTTTCGCGACTGTCATTTGCAGCGCAAGCGCCCGCGATTTTGAGATGGGCGGCGACGGCAATTACAACATCATGGCGCCCGAGCCGGGCACCGGCCCGCATCAGGTGGTGCGCAGCAAATACGGACGGACGTCGTCGCGCCATTCACAATCGCTGACGGCGACCCAAAAGGCAGACCAAGATGCGAACAAAGATGCGACCCAAAGCACGGGGTCGGCCGTAGATACCCCTGAGCAAATAGAAACCTTCAAACGCAATCGCCGTGCCTACGTCGGGTCTTCGGGTCTGGTCCTGCCGACGCCTTTACCCGGGCCGACGCATTACGCGCCGATCGGCACCGGCGCCGGCGTCGCGGTCAACCCGCTACCGCGGCAGCAGCCGCCGACCATCCTTCCGGGCTCGGGGCGCGCCATTCCGAACCTGCCGCACGGTCCCGAGACGTTCCAGGACCGTGCCTCGCGTTGCGCGTTCCAGTCGAGCATCAACGGCATCCCGGGCAGCCAGGCGAGCAGTTACATGCACAGTTGCGCCATGTAGGCGGAGCCTCCAGTGCGCGACGTAGGCGGGCCCTACAGTGCGCCATGTAGGTTGATCGACATCCGCGTGAAATGAACGGCCGGTGCGGTCAAGCCACCGGCTTTTCATTTGCCTTGACAGGCAACCAAATGGTTGCATATTGTGGCCATGGTGACTGGAACAATGGATGAGGTGTTCAAGGCCGATCTTGTGTTCAAGGCTCTGGCCGATGCGAGCCGCCGCGAGCTGCTTGACCGGCTGCGGGCGGACAATGGCCAGACGCTGAACGAGCTCTGCGCGCGCCTCGTCATGACGCGGCAGGCGGTGAGCAAGCATCTGGCGATCTTGGAAGCCGCCAATCTCGTCGCCACGGTGCGCCGCGGCCGGGAGAAGTTGCACTACCTCAATCCGGTACCGATCCACGAGATAGGCGAGCGCTGGATCGGCAAGTTCGAACGCTCACGCCTGCAGGCGCTGAGCGACATGAGGCAAGCGTTGGAAGAAGGGACGGGAGAGTAACGATGAGTAAGCCGAAGTTCGTATATGTCACCTACATTCGCACAACGCCGGAGAAACTGTGGTCGGCGCTGACCGATCCGCAAACGATCAGGAAATACTGGTTCGGCATTACGGCCGAAAGCGACTGGAAGCCGGGCTCGCCCTGGGCCATCAAGTTTGAGGACGGCCGCACGGCCGATGCCGGCGAAATCCTCGAGGCCGTTCCGCCGCGCCGGCTGGTGATTCGCTGGCGCAACGAATGGAAGCCGGAGCTGAAGGCGGAAGGCTATTCGCGCTGCACGATGGAAATCGAGATGGCCGACTACTATCCGGACCGTGGCGGCACGGCGGTCAAGCTCACCATCCATCATGAGATCGAGGGTGAGGGCGGTGGGAAATTCATCGAGGCGGTGTCCGGCGGTTGGCCGAAGGTCCTGTCGAACCTCAAATCGCTGCTTGAGAGCGGCGACATCGCATTCAAGGTCTAGTCCGGCATGAGCGACATTGCCAACTTCAAGCCGAAGACAGTTTACGTGATCTACATCGCCTCCACGCCGGCGAAGGTGTGGGAGGCGCTGACCTCGTCGGAATTCACCGGAAAGTATTTCTGGGATCTCAGCATCGAGCTCGAGCCGAAGCTCGGCGGCGCTTTCGCGCTGCGCATGCCGGACGGCACTGTGAATGTGCAGGGCAAAGTCATCGCCTGGGACCCGCCGCGCAAATTCGCGGTGACGTGGCAGGTCGAATGGCCGGTTGAATTCGCCAAGCTTCCCGAGTGCCATGTCACCTACGAGATCGCTCCGGCGGGCGACGCGGTGCGCCTCACAATGACGGAATCTCATTCCTGGAACGTGCCGGAGGCGATCCTGTCCGGCGGCCGCATGGGCTGGCCAGCGGTGCTATCGGGCCTCAAGAGCTTGCTCGAGACCGGCACGGCGCCGGTCATCAAGATGCAGCCGCCCAAGGAGATGATCGAGGCGATCAAGAATTTGAAGCTCTAGTGCGGCAGAAACGCAGGCAGCGATCAGCGCAGACCGGCGTTGATCTTATCGAGCGCGGCGGAGCCGGGGCACAGCTCCTTCTCGTTCAGCGCATTGAGCGGCGCGGTCACGGTATTGAGATGGCCGTGCAGGTCGTCGGACTCGCGCTCGACATAAAGGAGCCCGGTGACGACTTGGCCCTTGGCGGCGTGGTGCTGGATGAAGCTCATGGCGGCGAGCCGATCATGCACATCGTATTCGGCGTCGATCTTGCGCAGCGCCACCGTCGTGCCGTCGTGCTGCTCGACCACTTCGACGCTGCCCGGCGCATAATCGACATTGATCGGGGCGCGGCCGGTGATGACGTCGAGCCGGTTCACCGCCTCATTGTGCTCGCGCACATAGTCGAAGCTCTTGGTCGAGCCGGCGTGGTTGTTGAAGGCGACGCAGGGCGAGATTACGTCGATCAGAGCGGCGCCCTTGTGCTCGATCGCAGCCTTGATGATCGGCACCAGTTGCTTCTTGTCGCCGGAGAACGAGCGGGCGACGAAAGTAGCGCCGAGCTGCAAAGCGAGCCCGACCATGTCGATGGCGCTGTCGCTATTGACGACGCCGCGCTTTGACTTCGAGCCGCGATCGGCGGTGGCCGAGAACTGTCCCTTGGTCAGGCCGTAGACGCCGTTGTTCTCGACGATATAGACCATGTTGACGCCGCGGCGCATGCAATGGGCGAATTGGCCGAGCCCGATCGAGGCCGAATCGCCGTCGCCCGAGACGCCGAGATAGACCAGATCGCGATTGGCGAGATTGGCGCCGGTGAGCACCGACGGCATGCGGCCATGCACCGAATTGAAGCCGTGCGAAGCGTTGAGGAAATAATCCGGCGTCTTCGACGAGCAGCCGATGCCGGAAACTTTGGCGACGCGATGCGGCTCGATCGAAAGCTCAAAGCAGGCCTCGATGATCGAAGCCGTAATCGAGTCATGGCCGCAGCCGGCGCATAGGGTCGAAATCTTGCCCTCGTAGTCGCGCCGCGTATAGCCGAGCGTGTTCTTGGGCAGATCCGGATGATGGAATTGCGGCTTGGCGAGATAGGTCATGATACGACTTTCCGAAGCGGCGTGATTTTCAGGGCGTCGAGATGTTCGGCGATGGCGCGCGCGATATAGCGCGCGGTGATCGGCGTGCCGTCATAGTGCAGGATCGGCACCAGCCGCACCGGATCGATGCTGCATTCATTGACGATCAGCGAGCGCAGCTGCGCGTCGCGGTTCTGCTCGACGACAAAGATGAAATCGTGATCGGCGATGAAGCTCGACACGCTCGAATGGAACGGAAAGGCGCGCACCCGCATGCGGTCGACATGTTGGTTTTTCGCTTCGAGAAGCTGGATTGCTTCGTCCATGGCTGGTGAGGTCGAGCCGAAATAGATCACGCCGTATTTGGTCGGCTTCTGCGCATTGGCCAGAAGCGGCCGCGGCACCAGATCCTTGGCGGTCTCGAACTTGCGCAGGAGCCGTTGCATGTTGTCGGCATAGGCCGCGCCGTCCTCGGTATAGCGGGCATAGCGGTCGCGCGAGGTGCCGCGGGTGAAGAACGCACCCTTGCTCGGATGCGTGCCCGGATAGGTGCGGTAGGGGATGCCGTCGCCGTCGACGTCGAGATAGCGGCCAAAGTCCTTGCCGGCTTCGAGCGCGGCGGCGGTCATCACCTTGCCGCGGTCGAATTTGCGCGCGTCGTCCCAGGCGAGCGGGCGGCACAGCCGATGGTTCATGCCGATATCGAGATCGATCATGACAAAGACCGGAGTTTGCAGCCGGTCGGCGAGGTCGAATGAGATGGCGCCGAATTCGAAGGTCTCGGCGGGATCTTCCGGAAACAGCAGGACGTGCTTGGTGTCGCCGTGCGAGGCGTAGGCGCAGGACAGGATATCGGTCTGCTGCGTGCGCGTCGGCATGCCCGTGGAGGGCCCGGCGCGCTGCACATCGAACACGACGGAGGGAATCTCGGCGAAATAGGCTAGGCCCAAAAACTCCTGCATCAGTGAAATGCCCGGCCCCGATGTCGCTGTGAAGGCGCGCGCACCGTTCCAGCCGGCGCCGATCACGATGCCGATCGAGGCGAGTTCGTCCTCGGCCTGCACGATGGCGAATTTGTTCTGCTTTGAGTCGGCGTCGACACGCAGACGGTTGCAATAGCGGGTAAAGGCCTCGGCAAGCGACGACGACGGCGTGATCGGATACCAGGCGCAGACGGTGGCACCGCCATAGACCGCGCCAAGCGCCGCGGCCGCATTGCCCTCGATGAAAATGCGGTCGCCGACCGTGCTGGCGCGCTTCAAGCGCAGCCCGATCGGATATTCGAGATTGAGCATCACCCAGTCGCGGCCGAGATGCAGCGCGTGCTTATTGGCGTCGAACAGCTTCTCCTTGCCCTTGTACTGTTCGGCGATCAGCTTTTCGATCTCGCCGACATCCATATCGAGCAGCGCCGAAAGCGCGCCGAGATAGATGATGTTCTTGAACAACTGGCGCTGCCGCGGCTCGGTATATTCGCGATTGGCGATGGCGGTGAGCGGCACGCCGATGATGGTGATGTCGTCGCGGAATTTCGACGCCGGGAGCGGCTTGGTCGAATCGTACATCAGATAACCGCCGGGCTCGATGCCGGCGACGTCCTTGTCCCAGGTCTGCGGGTTCATCGCCACCATCAAATCGGTGCCGCCGCGGGCGCCGAGATGGCCGGCTTCCGAAACGCGCACCTCGTACCAGGTCGGCAGGCCTTGGATGTTGGAGGGGAAAATATTGCGCGGCGCGACCGGGATGCCCATGCGCAGCACCGCGCGGGCGAACATTTCGTTGGCGCTCGCTGATCCCGAGCCGTTGACGTTGGCGAACCGGACGACGAAGTCGTTTACGCTTTGGAGTGGCATGCTTGTTCCGCGTGAGTCATGTCGATCAGGTATTTCTGCATGTCCCAGGCGCCGGTCGGGCAACGCTCGGCGCACAGCCCGCAATGCAGGCAGACGTCCTCGTCTTTCACCATGACGCGGCCGGTCTTGAGATTGTTGGCGACATAGAGGTCCTGGGTCAGGTTCTTGGCCGGCGCCTGCAGCCGCTGCCGCAGATCGGCTTCTTCGCCGTTGCCGGTGAAGGTGATGCAATCCATCGGACAGATATCGACGCAGGCGTCGCATTCGATGCAGAGCTGGCCGGTGAACACCGTCTGCACATCGCAATTGAGGCAGCGCTCGGCTTCCTTCAGCGCGAGCTCGATGTCGTAGCCGAGCTCGACCTCGGCCTTGATGTCGCGCAGCGCCACGACCTTTTCGCGATGCGGCACCCGGTAGCGCTTATCGGGCGCGATCTCGTTGTCGTAAGACCACTCGTGGATGCCCATCTTCTGGCTCGAGACGGCGATATGCGGAGGAGGCCGCACGGTGATGTCTTCGCCGCGGCAGAAACGGTCGATCGAAATCGCCGCTTCGCGGCCATGCGCCACCGCCCAGATGATGTTCTTCGGCCCGAACGCGGCATCGCCGCCGAAGAACACTTTGGGATTGGTCGAGACGAAAGTCGCCGGATCGACCTTGGGCATGTCCCATTTGTCGAACTCGATGCCGCAATCGCGCTCGATCCAGGGAAACGAGTTTTCCTGGCCGACCGCGACGAGCACGTCATCGCAGGGGAAAAGCTGATCCGGTTCGCCGGTCGGCACGAGAAGGCGGCGCCCCTTCTCGTCGGGCACCGCCTTGACCTTCTCGAACACGACGCCGGTGAGCTTGCCGTTGTCGTGGGTGAATTCCTTGGGCACCAGGTAATTGAAGATCGGGATGTCCTCGTGCATCGCGTCTTCTTTTTCCCAAGGAGACGCTTTCATCTCCTCGAAGCCTGAGCGCACGATAACCTTCACGTCCTCGCCGCCGAGCCGGCGCGAGGAGCGGCAGCAATCCATCGCGGTGTTGCCGCCGCCAAGCACGATGACGCGCTTGCCGATTTTGTCGATATGGCCGAACGAGACGCTGGACAGCCAATCGATGCCGATGTGGACGTTCTTCGCCGCTTCCTTGCGGCCGGGGATATCGAGATCGCGGCCGCGCGGCGCGCCGCAGCCGACAAAGATCGCGTCGAAATTGTCGGTCAGCAGCGTCTTCAAACTGTCGATGCGTTTGTTGCCGCGAAACTCGATGCCGAGATTGAGGATGTAGTCGCATTCCTCGTCGATCACCGTCTCCGGCAGGCGGAATTTCGGGATCTGCGTGCGCATCATGCCGCCGGATTTCGGATCCTGATCGAACACGACGCATTCGTAGCCCATTGGTGCGAGATCGCGCGCCACCGCGAGCGAAGCGGGGCCGCCGCCGACAAGCGCAATGCGCTTGCCGTTCTTCTTTTCGGCGGGTTTGGGCAGGCGATCGCGAATGTCGTCCTTGAAGTCGGCGGCGACGCGCTTGAGCCGGCAGATCGCAACCGGATCTTTTTCGACGCGGCCGCGCCTGCAGGCCGGTTCGCAAGGGCGATCGCAGGTGCGTCCGAGAATTCCCGGAAACACATTCGATTCCCAATTGATCATGTAGGCGTCGCTATAGCGGCCGGCGGCGATCAAACGGATGTATTCAGGAACCGGCGTATGCGCCGGACAGGCCCACTGGCAATCCACGACCTTGTGGAAATAATCCGGGACCAAAATATCGGTTGGTTTCATTGACTCCTCGTACACGCAGCACCCGCTCTTTGATTGGCGGTATGTACGCTGCCGCGTGGATTTTCTTTCCTCCCGGAGGGGGCCCCTAGCCGAATCCGGACCGGGATAGTAGTCGAGCGGGGATGGGATTTCCACCGCTTCTGCTTGTTAAGACAGGGTTTTCCGCCATTCGGCCGTTAACAAAACCGCGACTGCCTGAGCGGGGGGAAGCGGAACCTCGAAACCGGCATCTTGCCGATCCGACGCAAAAGGCATAACTAACTGAAAGAATGAGATAAAATAGGTTTGATTGTTTCCGATGGGTGAGTTGTTCGAGACCATGGCGCCGCATGACGCGCCGCAAGACCCGATGGCGGCGGCGCGGCGCAATGCCCGCCCGGCGCTACGGCAGCGTTTTTACAAGCATGCCGATGTGGCAGGCGGCCCTGACGGTTATGTGGTGCGGCTCGACGGCAAGCCGGTCCACACGCCGGCGCGCCGGCTCCTCGCGGCGCCGACCCTGGCGCTAGCGCAGGCTTTGGCCGCGGAATGGGAGGCGCAGCGTGAACAGATCGATCCGGCCAAGATGCCGCTGACGCGGCTTGCCAACTCGATCATCGACGGCGTGGCGGATGCGCCCGCGCCGGTGAAAGCCGAGATCCAGAAATACCTCGGCTCCGATCTCCTGTTTTATCGCGCGGAGAATCCGCAGGCGCTGCGCGAGCGTCAGGCGCGGCTCTGGGATCCGATTTTGCGCTGGGCGAAGTCAAAGCTCGGCGCCGATTTCAAGACCGGTGAGGGGGTCGTTCACATCTTGCAGCCCGCAGCGGCGCTGCAGGCGGCAAGCGACGCGATCCCTGAAGATGCCTGGCGGCTCGGTGCGTTGCATTCCACGACAACGCTCACCGGCTCAGCGCTGATCGCGCTTGCGCTGATGCGCGGCGAATTGTCGGTCGATGACGCCTGGCGCGCGGCGCATGTCGATGAGGATTGGAACATGGAACAATGGGGCCGCGACGAGATCGCGCTCGAGCGCCGCGCCTATCGCCTGGCCGAGATGCAGGCGGCGGCGACTGTGCTGCAGCACCTCTCCTGAATCTAAAGGCCCGGACGTGCTCGCGCACATCCGGGCCGAAATCATGGGAACTCGCTCTTCATCTCGCTGACCGGCGCAACGCCCCCGCTGGCTGATCGCAATGAGACTATCAGGCGCCGCGCCGGCAAGATGTCGTGACGCTGAGGCGCGATGTCGCATGCTGGAGCGAAATACCGCTGCAAACTGCGGTTCAACCGCCGGTCACGCTCATATGGCGGGACAGAGCCGGTCGCTGGTGGCGGCGGTCGATGATGAAATCGTGGCCTTTGGGCTTGCGGCCGATGGCTTCGTCAATGGCGGCCAACAACAGATCGTCGCTTTCCGAGGCGCGCAGCGGTTTGCGCAGATTGGCGGCGTCGTCTTGTCCCAAGCACATATAAAGAGTGCCGGTGCAGGTGAGCCGCACCCGATTGCAGGATTCGCAGAAATTGTGGGTCATCGGCGTGATGAAGCCGAGCGTGCCGCCGGTTTCCGCGACGTGTGCGTAACGCGCCGGTCCGCCGGTGCGGTAGTCGATGTCTTCGAGCGTGAAGCGCTCGGCGAGCCGCGCTCGCACCATGGACAACGGCAGATATTGTTCGAGACGGCCTTCGCCGATTTCGCCAAGCGGCATCACCTCGATCAGCGTCAGATCCATGCCGCGGCCATGGGCCCAGCCGATCAGATCCGGCAATTCGCCCTCATTGACGTCGCGCAAGGCGACCGTGTTGATCTTGATCTTGAGGCCTGCGGCCTGCGCCGCGTCGATCCCGGCCAGCACCTGATCGAGATCGCCCCAGCGCGTGATGGCGCGGAATTTGTCGGCATCAAGCGTATCGAGCGACACATTAATACGGTGCACGCCGCGCGCCTTGAGCTCGGCGGCATATTTGGCGAGCTGCGAGCCGTTGGTGGTCAGCGTCAATTCGTCGAGGTCGCCCGAACGTAGGTGTCGCGACAAAGATTCCACGAGCGTCATCACGCCGCGGCGGACCAGCGGCTCGCCGCCGGTGAGCCGGAGCTTTTTGACGCCGCGCGCGACAAAGGCCGAGCAAACACGGTCGAGCTCTTCCAGCGACAGCACTTCCGTCTTCGGCAGAAACGACATGTTCTCCGCCATGCAATAGACGCAGCGGAAGTCGCAACGGTCGGTCACCGAGACGCGCAAATAGCTGATGGCGCGGCCGAACGGATCGACCAAAGCCGGCCGTCCATTTACGCCGCCATATAAGCCTTTTTGCGCGTCTTCCAGTTCGTGTGGCCGCACGTTTTTCATACCCTCTTAGATAGGGCCTGATTTTGCCGGATAAACCCCTGATGGTCCATGAATTTTCCGGCCTGCCCGCTAGGCCGCCGCTTCGATGCCGCGGATCGCCGCTTCAAGCTCGCCGTAGGAGCTGATCAAGCGGTCCGGCCGCAGGGTCTCGATCGGCACTTCGCTGTAGCCGAATGTGACGGCAATGACGGGAAGCGCGGCGGCGCGGGCGGTGCGCACGTCGGTCCCGGAATCGCCCACCATGATGGCGCGATCCGGCGCGCCGCCGGCTTTCACGATGGTGCGCCGGAGCACTTCCGGATCGGGCTTTTGCATGCCGAACGTGTCCTGGCCGCAAATGGCGGCGAAGTGGCGGCTCAGGTCAAGCGCATCGAGGAGCCGCACCGACAGCCATTCAAGCTTGTTGGTGCAGACCGCGAGCCGATAGCCGTCGGCGGCGAGCCGATCGAGCGTCGCCTCGAGAAGAGGAAAAGGGCGCGAGTGGTCCGCGATATGGGCGGCATAATGGGCAACGAAATCACCGAACATGCGGTCGAGATCGGCTTTCACGTCGGCGCGGCCTTCGGCGACCAGCGCTTTCTCGATCATGCCGCGTGCGCCGCCGCCGATCATTTTCCGCACCTCCTCATAGGGCACGGGTGCCATACCCTCGCGGGCCAGCGTGAGATTCAACGTCGAGATGAGGTCCGGCGCGGTATCGATCAGCGTGCCGTCGAGGTCGAAGACAATGGTGCGCAAGGGGGCGTGCATGGACATTCGCCTAGACGGCGGCAGGGCTCTACGCAAGTCGCAAGCCTCTAGGCTCGCCGCCGGAAGGCGGCTACACACCGCCCTATGAACTCCAGTGCGCCAATGGATGCCGATGCGCAAAAGCGGGCCGCCGCGGCGCGCGCCGTGGATTTTGTGCGCCCGGGCATGCGGCTCGGGCTCGGCACCGGCTCGACCGCAGCCCATTTCGTCGACCTTTTGGCGGAACGGGTCAAAGCGGGCCTTAATGTCGTCGGCGTGCCGACATCGGAGGCGACGCGGGCCCAGGCCGAGCGGCTCGGCATCAAGCTGACCACGCTCGACGAGACCCCGGAGCTCGATCTGACGGTCGATGGCGCCGACGAGATTGCACCCGATCTCAGCCTGATCAAGGGCGGGGGCGGCGCGCTGCTGCGTGAAAAGATCGTGGCCGCGTCCTCGGCCAAAATGCTGGTGATTGCAGATCACTCTAAGTTGGTGCCGGTCTTGGGCCGCTTCCCGCTGCCGATCGAAATCGTGCCGTTCGGGGCGCTGGCGACCCGCCGCGCGGTCGAGGCCGCCACCGCCGCCTTGGGCTGCCCGGGGCCGGCCGTGCCGCGGCTTGGCAAAGACGGCCATCCTTTGGTCACGGATGGCGGGCACTGGCTGCTCGACGCCCGGTTGCAGCGTATCGCCAACCCGCAGGAGCTCGCGGAACGGCTGTCCGCGATCCCCGGCGTCATGGAACATGGCTTGTTCATCGGCCTCGCCTGGACTGCTATTGTCGCGGGTCCAGAGGGGGTGCGCTTGATCGAGCGGACCTGATTTTTTCAAGCCCACCAAGGAGTGCGCCTATGATCGCCCATCTTTCCACGCGTCTCGCGGGCTCGCGTCGCGCCGGCACCCGCTTCGCTGTGGCGGCGCTCCTCGCGCTGGCCGCGGCTGGCGCTGCCTATCCGGCGGCCGCACAGACCGGCGCACCGCCGGCGGTCATCGCGATCCCGCAAGTGTCGCCAGGCGCGCTCCTGCTCGCCAAGCAGATCGTGCAAGTGAAGAAGGTCAATGATGTCTTCAAGCCGATCGTCGCCGGCGTCGTGCAGAAGACCCGCGACATGTTTCTGCAAACCAATTTCATGTACCAGAAGGATATCGACGAAGTCGCCTTCAACGTCGGCAAGCAGTTCGCGCCACGCGTGACCGAACTGGTCGATGCCAGTGCCGGCTTCTACGCGAGCCATTTCACCGAACCGGAATTGCGCGATCTCTTGACCTTCTATCAGTCGCCGCTAGGCCAGAAGGCGCTGACCGAAGAGCCGAAAGTGCTCGACCAGACCATGGTCTATGCCGGCAGTTGGGCTGATAATCTTTCGCAGGAAGTCATTCAGGCCATGCGTATTGAATTGAAGAAGCGCGGCCACGATATGTGACGGGAAGTCCGACAAATAATTTAAGAACTAAAATATGGCCGATCACGAGGTCGATCTTTTCGTCATAGGCGGCGGTTCAGGCGGCGTGCGCGCGGCACGCATCGCCGCCGAATACGGCGCGCGCGTCATGGTCGCCGAGGAATATCGCCTCGGCGGCACCTGCGTCATCCGCGGCTGCGTTCCGAAGAAGCTTCTGGTCTATGCCTCGCGTTTTCACGGCGAATTCGAGGACGCTGCCGGCTACGGCTGGACGGTGCCGCAGGCGTCGTTCGACTGGCCGACCTTGATCGCCAACAAGGATCGCGAGATCGCGCGGCTGGAAGCCGCCTATGGCGCAACCCTCAACAAAGCCGGTGTCAAGGTCGTCAAAAGCCGGGCGGTGATCGCCGACCCGAATACGCTTCAATTGGCGAACGGCGAGCGCGTGCGCGCCGGTCATATCCTGATCGCGACCGGCGGCACGCCGAGCTTCGGTAATCCGATCCCCGGTCTCGAACATGCGATCTCGTCCAACGAGGCGTTTCATCTCGAGGAATTTCCGCGCCGCGTGGTGATCCAGGGTGGCGGCTATATCGCGGTGGAATTCGCCGGCATTTTTGCCGGTCTCGGCTCGCATGTGACTTTGATCTATCGCGGCGAAAACATTCTGCGCGGCTTCGACGACGATGTGCGTCAGCATCTGCGTGTCGAACTCGAACAGCGCGGCATCCGCGTGGTGTGCGGCCGTACCATCACCGCGATCGAGCAGGCGGGCACGCATTATTCGGTGCATGTGTCGGATGGTAATCACGTGCCCGCCGACAAGGTGATGTTCGCGACCGGCCGCGTGCCCAATGTCGGCAAGCTCGGACTGCAAGAAGCCGGCGTCACGCTGGCCAAGAACGGCGGCATCGCGGTCGACGATCATTCGCGCACTTCGGTGCCGAACATCTACGCCGTCGGCGACGTCACCAATCGCATCAATTTGACGCCGGTCGCCATTCGTGAAGGTCACGCTTTTGCCGATAGCGTGTTCGGCGGCAGGCCGACCAAGGTCGATCACACCAATGTGCCGACCGCGGTGTTCTCCGAGCCGGAAGTGGGCGTAGTCGGCCTGACCGAAGCCGAGGCCCGGGCGCGGCTCCCGCGCACCGACATCTATAAGGCCATGTTCAGGCCGATGAAGGCGACGCTGTCCGGCCGCGCCACCAGCATCCTCATGAAGCTCGTGGTCGACGGCGTGACCGACCGGGTGGTCGGCTGCCATGTGGTCGGGGAAGGGGCCGCCGAAATGGTCCAGTTGGCCGCGGTCGCGGTGAGGATGGGCGCCACCAAGGCCGATTTCGATGCTACCGTCGCGTTGCACCCGACGGCGGCCGAAGAGCTGGTCACCATGCGCAAAAAGACCGCGAGTTACGCCCAACAGGCGGCCGAATAGGCCGCGGAATAAGCGGCTTTTGCGGGCTGTCGCGCCGGAGCTGGCGCGTGTATAAGACCGCCGTTTGTTGCCCGTCATTCTTTGCGCGCCGCCGCGGCCGTCTGCGATGACGGAATTTGGAGATGTATATGTCCAGCCGGTCCAATATGCCGAAATGGAGCCCGGACTCCTGGCGCGGCAAGCCGATCGTCCAGGTGCCGGATTATCCCGATCCGAAAGCGCTCGCCGATGTCGAGGCGCAGCTTGCGGCCTTTCCGCCGCTGGTTTTTGCCGGCGAAGCGCGCAATCTGAAAAAGGCGCTGGCGCAGGTCGCGGCGGGTCAAGCTTTCCTGCTGCAAGGCGGCGATTGCGCTGAAAGCTTTGCCGAGCACGGCGCCAACAATATCCGCGATTTTTTCCGCCTGTTTCTGCAGATGGCGGTGGTCTTGACCTATGCCGCGGCCTGTCCGGTGGTGAAGGTCGGCCGCGTCGCCGGCCAATTCGCCAAGCCGCGCACCTCGCCGGTGGAAAAGCGCAACGGCGTCGAGCTTCCGGTCTATCGCGGCGACATCATCAACGGCACCGAATTCACGCGCGAAGCGCGCACGCCCGATCCGCGCCGGCAATTGGAAGCCTATCGCCAGTCGGCGGCGACGCTTAATCTGTTGCGTGCGTTTTCGACCGGCGGTTACGCCAATCTGTCGAATGCGCATCAATGGATGCTGTCGTTCGTGAAGGACTCGCCGCAATCCAAGCGCTATCAGGAATTGGCCGGTCATCTCACCGAAGCGCTCGACTTCATGCGCGCCTGCGGCATCGATCCGGAAGTGCATCCGGAAATGCGCACGACGGATTTCTTCACCAGCCACGAGGCGCTGCTGCTCGGCTACGAGCAGGCCTTTAGCCGCGTCGATTCGACGACCGGCGATTGGTACTGCACCTCGGGCCACATGGTGTGGATCGGCGACCGCACCCGGCAGGCGGATCATGCCCATGTCGAATTCTGCCGCGGCATCAAAAATCCGCTCGGCATCAAGACCGGACCGACGCAAAAGCCGGATGAACTGCTCAAGCTTATGGACATTCTCGATCCGGATCATGAGCCCGGCCGCTTGACGCTGATCTGCCGCGTCGGCGCCGACAAAGCCGCCGAGCTCTTGCCGCCAATGGTGCGCGCGGTGAAGCGGGAAGGGCGCAACGTGGTGTGGTCGTGCGATCCGATGCACGGCAACACCATTTCGTCTGTCACCGGCTACAAGACCCGGCCGTTCGACCAGATCTTGAAAGAAGTGCGGGCGTTCTTCCAGGTTCACGACGCCGAAGGCACCATTGCCGGCGGCGTGCATCTGGAAATGACCGGCCAGAATGTCACTGAATGCACCGGCGGCGCCCGCGCCATCAGCGAAGAAGATCTGAATGACCGCTATCACACGGTCTGCGATCCGCGGCTCAATGCCGAGCAGTCGCTCGATTTGGCGTTTCTCCTCGCGGATTTGCTCAAGTCCGAGCGGCAGGCCAAGGCGAAACCGATCCCGCAGGTGGCAGCGCTCTGAGCCGCGCCGAACGCGCGGCTCAGCCATTGCCCGACCGGATGTTCCGGCGCTAAAGCTTGGTCATGAACGACCGTCCCGCCGACCGGCTGGCCATCACCGTGGCGCAACTCAACCCGATCGTCGGCGATATTTCCGGCAATCTGGAACTCGCTCGCAAGGCGAGGGCGCAGGCGGCGCGCGACCGCGGCGATATCGTCGCCTTTTCCGAACTGTTCATTGCCGGCTATCCACCCGAAGATCTGGTGCTCAAGCCCGCTTTCCAGGCTGCCTGCCGCGCCGCGGTCGAGGCGCTGGCGCGCGAAACCGCCGACGGTGGGCCGGCGGTGCTGATCGGCACGCCATGGGTTGAGGATGGGGTCGAGGACGGCAAGCTCCATAATGCCTATGCGCTGCTGGCTGGCGGCCGGATCGAGGCGCTGCGCTTCAAGGTCAATCTGCCGAACTACGGCGTCTTCGACGAAAAACGTGTGTTCGCCGCGGGCCCGCTGCCCGGCCCGGTCAGCTTCCGTGGCGTGCGGCTCGGACTGCCGGTCTGCGAAGATACCTGGACCGATTGGGGCGACTACGAGAATGTCGTCGAATGCCTGGCCGAGACCGGCGCCGAAATACTTATCGTGCCCAACGGCTCACCCTATTGGCGCGACAAGGGCGAGGTCCGTCTCAATGTCGTCGTTGCGCGCGTCACTGAAGCCGGGCTGCCGCTGATCTATATCAATCAGCTCGGCGGGCAGGATGAGCTTGTCTTTGACGGCGCATCCTTTGCGCTCAATGCCGACCGCTCGGTGGCGTTTGCGCTCCCGGCCTTCCGCGAAGAGATTTTCACGACGCATTGGTCGCGCATCGACGGCAAGTGGCGCTGCGCGCGCGGGGAGATCGCGGCGCCCGCGGAAGAGGACAAGGCCGATTACACCGCCTGCGTGCTCGGCTTGCGCGATTACGTCGACAAGAACCGCTTCAAAGGCGTCGTCATCGGCCTCTCCGGCGGCATCAACTCCGCGCTGTGTGCGGCCATGGCGACCGATGCGCTCGGCGCCGAACGCGTGCGCTGCGTGATGCTGCCGTACCGCTACACGTCGCAGGCCTCGCGCGACGATGCCGAAGCGATCGCGCGCGCGCTCGGCGTGCGCTACGACATCGTGCCGATCGAAAGCGCCGTGAAAGGTCTCGAAGCCGCGCTTGCCGGCGTGTTCCAGGGCGCGGCGCGCGATGTCACCGAGGAAAACCTACAGGCGCGCGCCCGCGGCACCATTTTGATGGCGATCTCCAACAAATTCGGCGCCATGGTCGTGACCACGGGCAACAAGTCGGAAATGTCGGTCGGCTATGCCACGCTCTATGGCGACATGAACGGCGGCTTCAATCCGATCAAGGATCTCTACAAGACCGAAGTCTATCGGCTGTCGCAGCTGCGCAATAACTGGAAACCGTTGGGCGCCCGCGGGCCGGACGGCAAAGTCATTCCCGAGAATGTCATCACCCGGGCGCCGAGCGCCGAATTGCGCGACAACCAGACCGACCAGGATTCCCTGCCGCCTTACGACATCCTCGATCAGATTCTGGAACGGCTGGTCGAGCGCGAGGAATCGACCGCGACTATTGTTGCCTCAGGATTCGACCGCGACACCGTGCTCAAAGTCGAACGCATGCTCTATCTCGCCGAATACAAGCGCCGCCAGGCCGCGCCGGGCGTGAAAGTGACATTGAAGAATTTCGGCCGCGACCGCCGCTATCCGATCGTCAATCGCTTCAACGATCAGGGCCTGACGCAGCCGCCCGACCGCACCCTGGTCAAAGGCGCGGCGATGGCGAAGGCGGGAAGCTCGGATTTCTAGAGCATGATCCCGAAAAGTGGGTACCGGTTTTCGGAAAAGATCATGCTCCGATAAAAGCCGTCAGCGCTGCGGCTGCTGCAATTGCGGCTGCTGCTGTTGCATCTGCATTTGCCCTGCCGATAGGAACGGCGGTCCGACCGTTCGCACGACGCGCTTGCTCGGGTCGGTGGTCGTCGCCGCCGGCGTCGAAGCCGCTGCCGTAGCATTCGGTTGCGCTGCGACAGCGGGCGCCGCGCCCCTGCCGCCCTGTTTCGGCGGCTGCGATAGCGTCTTTGCGGTCTGGTCGGTGACGACGATGTCGCCTTGCTCGAGGGTGGTCGCGTCGTCGGCGTTCTTCAGTGCTTCGCCCCAGCTCTGGCCTGCTTTACGGCAGGAACAGCCGGCCGTTACTTCCTTGCGGTAGCGATAGGCGTTGGGCAGCGCGGTGTAGAGCTGTCCGGCATTCGACACAGCCTGATCCATGTCTTCGCCGGGATTGCGGAACGAGTAGAGCGCGACCTCGCTCGCCGGGCATAGCCGCTGGCAGGATTTTTCGTCGTCGGCGAAGCGGGTCGCATTGGTCGAATAGGAGATTGGAAAATAAAATCCGTCGCAGGTGCGCACGCAGACGGTATGGAAGGTGCCGGACGGCGCGCCGTCGCCGTTTGGATTGACGATGGTGCCGTTGCCGAACAAAGCGTCGAAGAAGCCGGCCGGGCCTGATTGCGAAGCGGCGGAGGTATATTGGGCGCCGCAATTGTTCTGCGCCAAGGCGCCGATCAGCGCGCGACGCTGGCCGTCCTGCGCGCCGGTGCCGCTCTTGAGTTGCTGCTCGTCGCTCATCATGCGGTCGAGATTGCCGCGCATCTGCTGGATCGACGAGGTGATCGGCCCGCATTGCGGCGACAGCGCCGAGAACAGGGCGAAGAAGCCTTCGCCGGCGCAGCCTTGTTTGTGCGCCTGCGATACCGCGCGGTCGAGATCGGCCTGCTGCTTGGCGATGGCGTCGTCGGCGCGCTTGATCTGTTCGGCGCGCGCCGGGTCGGCCGCGCCTTGATCGACTGAGGCAAGCTGCGCCTGCAATCGCACGCAGACCGGATTCGACGAAGCTTGGTTCGCGCCCGGCTGGCTCGTTGGCGGCGGATTTGCCGCCGGCTGGCTTGTCGCGGGCTGGTTCGCGGCCGGCTGATTGGGCGGCGGCAGATATTGTTGTTGAACACTCTGCGCCAATGCTGCGGTCGAGCCGACGAGTAAGCCGAACAGGACGCCAAGCGCGCCTTGCACTGCGGCGCGTGGCCATACGGCCTTCGGCGCAATGGTTCGGCCTAAGCCGCTCAATTCATTGAGCATTGAGGGTTCCGGCCCCGGTTGGTCGGGGTTGCGGATCAAGCCCCGGAATGGTGGTTAAAATGTGAAGGCAGACTCTGTCAATCAGCCTGTCAATCGCGGCGGCTGCGGCGGTGCCAGCGCGTCATCACTCAGGTGCCACTACTCGGCGTCCGGCTGATTTTCCGGCCGCGCCTTGTCGAAGGCCGGAAGCTTGAGACAGGCGGCGTCGGCGGCGACGATCTTTTGGAACTTGTCGAGCGGCACTTTCAACCGCCGCGCGTTGGCGACCTGCGGCACCAGGCAGGTGTCGGCAAGCGTGACCTCTTTGCCGCAGAGATAGGGGCCTTCACCGATCATCGCTTCGAGCGCCTCGAAGCCCGAGAGCACCCAGTGATGATACCAGGTGTCGATCGTGCTCTGCTCCTGGCCCATGTCGCGCTTCAAGTAACGCAGCGGGCTGGTATTGTTCAGCGGATGGATATCGCAGGCGATGAGCTCGGCCAGCGCGCGCACCTTGGCGCGCGCGATCGGATCCTTGGGCAGGAGCGGCGGCTGCGGATGCGTCTCGTCGAGATATTCGATGATGGCGAGTGATTGCGTCAGCGTATCGCCCGCGGGCGTCACCAGCACCGGAACGCGCATCAGCGGATTGATAGCGCGGAATTCCGGCCGCTTGTTGTGGCCGCCGTCCTTGATCAGATGGATCGAGATCGTGTCGTAGGCGATGCCTTTGAGATTGAGCGCGATGCGGACCCGGTACGCGGCCGACGACCGGAAATACGAATAGAGCTTCACGGTTCCTCCACGCCGCCATTTTCCTCGATCACTTCTGCAACAAGCTGCGCGGAGCGGTCGGTGAGCTGCTTGAGCGCGCGATGGAAAGCGTCGCGGTCGCTCGGCGTCAAGATCTCGGTGAGGCGGCGTGCGAATTCGATCGCATGTGGCGCGAGCTCCTCATAGATCGAGCGTCCGGCCGGCGTCAGCGAGACCAGCGACTCGCGCATGTCGGCGCGATTGGCGCGCCGCGCGATCAGCTTGCGCTGTTCCAGGATCGCGACCGCCCGCGACACCTTGGTCTTGTGCATGTGGGTGTGGGTGCAGATCGCCTTGCCGTTGATCCAGCCGAATTGGCCGAGCGCCACCAGCACCCGCCATTCCGCGATGCCGAGGCGATAGTGCCGCGCATAGACACGCGACAAGGCTTGCGACATCAGCGTTGCAACGACCTGAAGCTGATAGGGCAGGAATTGTTCGAGTTTCAGCGGCGCCTGGTCGCTCACGGCTGCCGCCTGGGCGACATCGTCTTCGACGTCGCGTTCCCTCGCTTCTTGTCCACCCATCGATCACCTATGGGTTTAGATGCTCGCGTGCCGGCCCCCGCGCCCACTCGAGGTCAAACACAGCGTCGGCGAGGATGAACGAGTTTATAGGCCCGTGCAACGGCATGCCGAGGGCTAACGCTCACGGAAAACGTGCAAATTCTTGTTCTGCAGCGTCGTCTGCTTCAAAGATTTTGATAGTGCATAATTTTTGATGAAGCGCGTTCCGCAGAGCGGAAGCCGGCTTTCCGAAAGATCAGCGCGAGCACTCGATGGCGACGAAATTATCGCAGGCGCCGCCGTGGCAGGAGTTCGAGTCATTGGTCGGGATGGCGCTGGTGATGTCGTCGCGGTCGACCGTGCGGAACGATGTCGCCTGCGCGAATTCACGCGTATGGCAATAGGAATTCGCCACCGCCGCGCCGCACGGGCCGCCCGAGGTCAGGCAATTGTCGACGCCATAGCCGTCGCCGTCATTGGCGATGATGAAGATGCGTTTTTCCGCCTGCGCCGAAGCAGCGACCAACAACATGACGGAAATTGCAGCGCAAGCCGCAATCGCAAAACGCATGGTTCCCCCAAACCGGCGCAGTCCACGCCACTCACTGGCCCGGTTGTCAGCATGACAAACCAAGCCGTTTCGGCCCTAGCCCCGATAGGGCCGAAAGATGAGGCTGCGGGGTTAAGCTTCGGTTAAGTGACGCTTGTTCGGCGGCGCGAACCGCGGACCGGTTCGCTGGCATGATTTGCGCCGACGAGCAGCGCATCCGCGTGACAGCTGTCGCGTTTCCACAAGGCGCGCAGCATTCTCCGGCGCGGCGTGGCGAGGCGGTGACAGCTTGCGGCAACACCTTGAGGCTGGCGCATCAGCACGGGATCGGGCTTGACGCGCCGCATCCGACCCATCATTGTGCCCGGCCATGTACGGGTTCCGCACAGTTTTCGGCATTTGCCGGGGCATTATTAGCTAGCGACATCGCTGGCTGCGGCCGTCTTTTCTCATCGTTCGAGACCGATAGACGCCCGGCCAGCAGGCCTGCGGTGTACGATTTGATTCGGTGACATGAGACGAGTGCGATGGAATTGAGACTCTACGACACGCTGACGCGCGAGAAGCGGGTTTTCACGCCGATCGATCCGGCCAATGTGCGCATGTATGTGTGCGGGCCGACGGTCTATGACTTCGCTCATATCGGCAATGCGCGGCCGGTGATCGTGTTCGACGTGCTGTTCCGCCTGCTGCGCCATCTCTACGGCGCGAACCACGTCACCTATGTGCGCAACATCACCGACGTTGACGACAAGATCAACGCGCGGGCGGCCGAGGAATATCGGGCGCTGCCGCTGAACGAGGCGATCCGCAAGGTCACCGAAAAAACCGACAAGCAATTCCATGCCGATGTCGCCGCACTCGGCTGCCTACCGCCGACCGTGGAGCCGCGCGCCACCGAGCACATTGCCGAGATGCGCACGCTGATCGAGCGGCTGGTCGCATCGGGCAACGCCTATGTCGCCGAAGACAATGTGCTGTTCAGCGTGCCGTCGATGCCGGACTACGGGCAATTGTCGAAGCGGCCGCTTGACGAGATGATCGCCGGCGCTCGTGTCGAAGTCGCCGCCTATAAGAAGGACTCAAGAGATTTTGTGTTGTGGAAGCCGTCGAAGCCGGGCGAGCCGGCGTGGCCGTCGCCCGCCGGTATCAAGACGCCCGGCCGGCCCGGCTGGCACATTGAGTGCTCAGCGATGTCGTGGAAATACCTCGGCGAGGAGTTTGACATCCACGGCGGCGGCATCGATCTCGTATTTCCACATCACGAAGATGAAATCGCCCAATCGCGTTGCGCTTTCCATACGCCGGTGATGGCGAATTACTGGATGCATAACGGCTTCTTGCAGGTCGAGGGCGAGAAGATGTCGAAGTCGCTCGGCAACTTCATCACGATCAACGAGTTGTTGAAGGATTGGCCGGGTGAAGCGGTGCGTCTGACGATGCTGCAGACGCATTATCGCCAGCCGATCAGTTGGACTCTCACAGGCTTGCGCGAGGCGCAAAAGACGCTCGATCATTGGTACGCTGTGACGGGCGACGCCGAGCCGGGATATCTCTGCGCCGATGCGCTTGAGGCTCTCGCCGACGATCTCAACACGCCGAAGGCACTCGCGGCTTTGCACGAATTGCGCAGCGAGGCGGCGAAGGGCGCAAAGCCGGCGGCAGCCTGCCTGAAGGCGAGTGCGCAACTGGTCGGTCTGTTACAGGGCACGCCTGCTGCGTGGTCGGCGTTCCGCCCGGCGTCGCTCGCGGTCGACGAAGGCAAGGTCGCGAGTTTGATCGAAGCGCGCAATGTCGCGCGCAAAGTAAAGGACTTCAAGGAATCCGACCGCATCCGCGACGAGCTCGTTAAAATGGGCGTCGTGCTCAAAGACTCCAAGGACGGCACCACCTGGGAGATCGCGCGATGAACGCCCGCGAGACGCCAAAACTCGCGATGCGGCCGATGTTGCCGACCGACGTGCCGTTTCTCGCCGAAATTTTTCGTGCCAGCATCGAGGAGCTAGCCGCCGAAGATTACAGCGCCGCGCAGCAAGAGGCCTGGGCGTCGGTCGCCGACGATGAGGAAGAGTTCGCGGCCAAGCTTGCCGGCGAGTTGACGCTGGTTGCGACTTTCGGCGGCGCCGCGGTTGGTTTCGCCGCGCTCGCCGGCAACAGCCGTATCGACATGCTCTATGTGCATCCGGCCGCGACCGGGCAGGGCGCGGGCACGATGCTGTGCGATGCGATCGAGAAGCTTGCCGGCGCGCGCGGCGCGAAGGAGCTCACGGTCGACGCCAGCGACACCGCGCGCGGCTTTTTCGAGAAGCGCGGCTACACCGCCAAGAGCCGCAATACGGTGTCGCTTAACGGCGAATGGCTCGCCAATACAACCATGGTCATGCCGCTCGCCGCCAAAGAGGCCACCAAGGGGAGCGCATCATGAAGGGTCCCGAGACACCGTTCCCGCGCCATTGGGTTTATTATCTGGTCCTGAAATACGCGGTGATCGCCGGCGCAATCATCGTCACTCTGTTCACCGCCTATCGGCTCTATCACGGCTAGAGCATGATCCCGAAAAGTGGAAACCGGTTTTCGGCAAAGATCATGCTCAAACTTAGAATCGGATTTTTCTCATGACCGAGCCGCGTCCGACTTTCTTTGGCCTGCGCACGCACCATTTGGTCGTCGCGCTGGTCGCCATATTGATCGCCGTCGCTTTGGCGTCGAATTATTATCTCTGGTGAGGCCCAATGTCGCCCGCTCACAGTAACAAGTCGCGGCTTTATTTGTTCGACACTACGCTGCGCGACGGCGCGCAAACCAATGGCGTCGATTTCACCTTGGCCGATAAGCTTGTCATCGCGCGCATGCTCGATGAGCTTGGTATCGATTATGTCGAGGGCGGCTATCCCGGCGCTAATCCGATCGATACCGATTTTTTCGCGCAGAAGCGTCCGATGCGGGCGAAGTTCACTGCGTTCGGCATGACGCGGCGGCCGGGCCGCTCAGCTTCGAACGATCCGGGCCTGGTCGCGCTTCTCGAGGCGCAGGCCGACGCGATCTGTTTTGTCGCTAAATCCTGGGACTATCACGTGCGCGTGGCACTCGAGACCACCGAAGAGGAAAACCTCGCCTCGATCCGCAACTCCGTGCGTGCCGCCAAGGCGAAAGGCCGCGAAGTGCTGCTCGACTGTGAGCATTTCTTCGACGGCTATAAGGCCAAGCCCGCTTATGCGCTGGCCTGCGCGCAGGCCGCTTACGACGAGGGCGCGCGCTGGGTGGTGCTGTGCGACACCAACGGCGGCACGCTGCCGCATGAGGTCGAGCGCATCGTCGGCGACGTGTGCCAAAAAATTCCGGGCGATCATGTCGGCATTCACGCCCATAACGACACCGAACAGGCCGTCGCCAATTCATTCGCCGCGGTGCGCGCCGGAGCGCGGCAGATCCAGGGCACGCTGAACGGGCTCGGCGAGCGCTGCGGCAATGCCAATCTCACCTCCATCATTCCGACGCTGAAGCTTAAGACGGAATATGCGGAAGCGTTCGACATCGGCGTCTCCGACGCGGCGCTGGCGCGTCTCGCCCGCGTGGCGCATTCGCTCGACGAGCTGTTGAACCGCTCGCCGGACCGCCACGCGCCCTATGTTGGCGAGAGCGCCTTCGCCACCAAGGCCGGCATTCACGCCTCCGCCATCGTCAAGGAGCCGGCCACCTATGAGCACGTTGCGCCGGAGCGCGTCGGCAACAAGAGGAAGTTGCTCGTCTCGGATCAAGCCGGCCGCTCCAACGTGCTGGCCGAGCTCGACCGCATCGGGCTCAAGATCGACAAAAACGATGAGCGCGTCACGCGGCTTCTCGACGAGGTCAAGGAGCGTGAGGCGATCGGCTATGCCTATGAAGCCGCCGACGCCTCGTTCGAGCTGTTGGCGCGGCGCTTGCTCGGTCAGGTGCCGCATTATTTCGATGTCGATAAATTCGACGTCAATGTCGAGAAGCGCACCAACGCCAAAGGCGAGCCGGTGACGGTGAGCCAGGCGGTGGTGAAGATCAAAGTCGGCGATGAGGAACTGATCTCGGTCGCCGAAGGCATCGGCCCGGTCAATGCGCTCGATCTCGCGCTGCGCAAGGATCTCGGCAAATATCAAAGCTTCATCACCGGGCTCACGCTCACCGATTATCGCGTGCGTATCCTCAACGGCGGCACGCAGGCCGTCACGCGCGTTCTGATCGAAAGCGGTGACGAGACCGGCGATCATTGGACGACAGTTGGCGTCTCCGCCAACATCATCGACGCCTCGTTCCAGGCGCTGATGGATTCGATCGTTTATAAGCTCGTGAAATCCGGCGCGCCGGCGTGAGTTTGCCGCTTACATCTTCTCGGCCGGCACCGCCATTTCGGTGTCGGCTTCGTCGACATGACGCGCTGCCTCGCGAAGCTTCGGCAAGATATCCTCGACGCTGTCGGCCATCAGCAGATCGCGGTTAAGGCCGCTATAGATGAAGCCGAGCTTGTCCATGTGATCGACCAGCGTGCGGAACGGCTCCCAAAAGCTGTTGATATTGGCGAGGAGCACCGGCTTCCTGTGCTGGCCGATCTGCGCCCAGGTGAGTTGCTCGACCAGTTCTTCCAAAGTGCCGATGCCGCCGGGCAGCGCCACGAAGGCGTCGGCGTGCTCGAACATCTTGCGTTTGCGCTCGTGCATGTCGCGGGTGACGATCATGTCGTCGGTCAGCGGTTTCGGCCGTTCCTTGCCGGTCAGGAATTCCGGGATGATGCCGGTCACCTGGCCGCCGTTTTCGAGCACGGCGCGGGCGAGCGTGCCCATCATGCCGACCGAGCCGCCGCCATAGACCAGCCGCACGCCGTTCTGCGCCAGCGTTTTGCCAAGCGCCTTGGCGGCCTGGGCAAAGGCCGGATCGGAGCCCGGGCTTGAGCCGCAATAGACGCAAACCGCGTTGATTTTGCTCATCGACTGTCACTCATTGGACGCTAGATGTGGCCTCGATTCGCAAGACCTGCAAGCACTTTGCCCCGCAGTCCTGCCGATGCGGAACTGGCCAAGAACGGCTATATGACGGTCAATAGGCGGTACGGGAGGGACGACCGCCGGCAAAGGGGCGGCCAAGACCTTCCAAAACAACAAGAGCTTCCAAAGAAAGCTTCGATGAGAGAATTGCAACGGCCGCAGGAAAACCAAAAAAGCGAGCGCCTCAGACGCGAGGATGGCGGGACCTTGCTGTCCACGCTGATCGAGCTGTGGCCGTATATCTGGCCGGCCGACCGGCCCGATCTCAAATCGCGCGTGGTCTTCGCCACCGTGCTTCTGTTCCTCGCCAAATTCGCCACGATGGCGGTGCCGTTCACCTTCAAATGGGCGACCGACGCGCTCGCTGGCCACGGCACGGCGCCGGTCGCAGCAAACAACTGGCTGGTCTGGGTGTTCGCCGCGCCGGTCGCGCTGACGCTGGCTTACGGCGGCGTGCGCGTGATCATGGCGCTGCTCACGCAATGGCGCGACGGCATATTCGCCAAAGTGGCGATGAACGCGGTGCGGCGGCTGGCGATGCTCACCTTCGAGCATATCCATCTCTTGTCGCTGCGATTTCATCTCGAGCGCAAGACCGGCGGCCTGACGCGCGTGCTCGAGCGCGGCAGGAACGCCATCGAGACCATCGTGCGCATGATCCTGCTTCAACTCGCGCCGACCATCGTCGAACTGGTGATGATCGTCGCCGTGCTGCTGTTTCATTTCGACTGGCGCTATGTCGTCGTTATCGGCCTCACCGTCGCGGCCTATATGTGGTTCACCTATGTCGCGACCGAGTGGCGGATCGGCATCCGCCGCACCATGAACGACAGCGACAGCGACGCCAATGCCAAGGCGATCAACTCGCTGCTCAATTACGAGACCGTCAAATATTTCTCCGCCGAAGAGCGCGAAGCCGAGCGTTACGACCGCTCGATGGCGCGTTACGAAAAGGCGAGCGTCAAAGCTTATGTTTCTCTGACCGTGCTCAATGCCGGGCAGGCGGTGATCTTCACCGCGGGGCTTGCCGCGACCATGGTGCTGTGCGCCTACGGCATCGAGCAGCATACCAATACCGTCGGCGATTTCGTCATGATCAATGCCATGATGATTCAGCTCTATGTGCCGCTGAATTTCATGGGCATGGTCTATCGCGAGATCAAACAGGCGCTGATCGACATCGAGACCATGTTCAAGGTCCTCGAACGCAAGCCGGAGATCGAGGACAGGCCGGGCGCGCTGCCGCTGCGCGTCACCACCGGTACCATCCGCTTCGACGATGTCTCGTTCTCTTACGATCCGGACCGGCAGATCCTCAAGGGCTTGAGCTTCGATGTCGCGGCGGGACACCGGGTCGCCATTGTCGGCCCTTCCGGCGCCGGCAAATCGACGATCTCGCGGCTGTTGTTTCGCTTCTACGACGTCAGCGGCGGCCGCATCCTGATCGACGGGCAGGACATCCGCGATGTGACGCAGACTTCGTTGCGCGCCGCCATCGGCATGGTGCCGCAGGATACCGTGCTGTTCAACGACACCATCCGCTACAACATCCGCTACGGCCGCTGGGATGCGAGCGATGCCGAGGTCGAGGAGGCCGCGCGCCAGGCGCAAGTCGACGGCTTCATCCGGCGCGCGCCCAAGGGTTATGAGACCGAAGTCGGCGAGCGCGGCTTGAAATTGTCGGGCGGCGAGAAGCAGCGCGTCGCCATTGCCCGCACCATTCTGAAGGGCCCGCCGGTCCTGTTGCTCGACGAGGCAACCTCGGCGCTCGACAGCCACACCGAAAAGGACATCCAGGACGAGCTCGACCGCGTGTCGCGCAATCGCACCACGCTGGTCATCGCGCATCGGCTGTCGACCATCGTCGACGCCGACGAGATCCTCGTGCTCGACCAGGGCATGATCGTCGAACGCGGCACGCATCACGGCCTGCTCGCCCAAAGCGGGCTCTATGCCAGCATGTGGAACCGCCAGCGCGAAGCGCAGATGGCGCGGGAAATTCTGGCCGAGACAGAGGATAGTGACGCCGCTCCCAATCGCAATCCGCCGCCGCTACCGGAGCTCGAGCCGGACGGCGAGGGGGATCTCCTGCCGGCCGTGAACGCGGCGGAATAGCTCCTATCGTCATTGCCAGCGAAGCGAAGCAATCCAGCGCGGCGGCGAAGTCTGGATTGCTTCGTCGCTTCGCTCCTCGCAATGACGGCGTATCGACAAACTCGCCGGGATCATTGATATAAGCCCCGCATGTCCGTCATCGACTCGATCCGCAAGCAATTGGCGCCGATCCACCCGGAGGGCTATCCCTTCGTCGGCGGCTTTGCCTTTGCCAGCATCGTCCTGCTCTGGCTGTGGCCGCCGCTCGGCTGGCTGGCGACGCTCCTGACGGTCTGGTGCGCCTACTTCTTTCGCGATCCGCCGCGCGTCACCCCGGTGCGCGACGGCATCGTGGTGTCGCCCGCCGACGGCCGCGTCAGCCAGGTCGTCAACGCGGTGCCGCCGAAGGAGCTCGAACTCGGCGAGCGGCCGCTGCCGCGCGTTTCCATTTTCATGAGCGTGTTCGATTGCCACATCAACCGCAGCCCCGTCACCGGCCGCATCGAGCGCATCGTCTATCGTCCCGGCAAATTCCTCAGCGCCGATCTCGACAAGGCGAGCGAGGACAACGAGCGCAATGCGTTCGTCATCGCCATGCCGAACGGAAGGCGCATCGCCGCCGTGCAGATCGCAGGGCTCGTGGCGCGGCGCATCGTGCCGTTCGCCCGCGAGCGCGAGGCGGTCGCCGCCGGTCAGCGCATCGGCATGATCCGTTTCGGCTCGCGCGTCGATGTCTATCTGCCCGAAGGCACGCGGCCGCTCGCCGCCGAAGGCCAGACCGCGATTGCAGGCGAGACGGTCATCGCCGACCTCGCCTTGGCCGACCCGGGACGGACGTTCCGCGTTAGCTAGAGCGTGATCCGGAAAAAGCTTGCCCCCGGAGTTGATCCGGGGTGGAAACCGATTTTCCGAAAAGATCATGCTCCGACGAAGAAACTAGCGCGTTAACGACGCAGGCACGCCGCGTGGCGGGCGCGGGCGGAACCCGCTATACTTGCATGAAGCGAGGTAAAAACGTGGCCATCCTGCCAAAAAGCTTTGGCGATCCGCGGCGGCGGCGGTTCCGCCGCATTCCGGTGCGGACGCTGGCGCCCAATGTGGTGACGCTGCTGGCGCTGTGCGCGGGGCTGACCGCGATCCGCATGGCGTTCGAGGACCGTTATGTGCTTGCAGTCGCGGCCATCGTCTTTGCGGCGATCTTGGACGGTCTCGACGGCCGCCTGGCGCGCTTCCTCAAAGGCACCTCCCGTTTCGGCGCCGAGCTCGACAGCCTGTCCGACTTCGTCAATTTCGGCGTCGCGCCGGCGCTGATCCTCTATTTCTGGGACCTACACGATCTCAAATCCGCCGGCTGGATCGCCGCCATGGTGTTCGCCATTTGCGGCAGCCTCCGCCTCGCGCGCTTTAATGTCATGAGCGAGGATCCCGACCGACCGATCTGGGCGGCGAATTTCTTCGTCGGCATTCCGGCGCCGGCCGGTGCCATCACCGTGCTGTTGCCGATCTATCTGGTTTTCCTCGGCGTGCCGAGGTCCGGTTTCTTGACCTGGCTGACACTGCTCTACACGCTCGCGATTGCGCTGTTGATGGTGTCGCGGCTGCCGGTGTTTTCCGGCAAACGTGTCGGCACCCGCGTGCCGCCGGAAATGGTCGGGCCGCTGATCTTGCTCGTGGTGCTCAGTATCGCGCTGCTGATCGCCTATCCGTGGATCGTGCTCACGACCGGCACGCTCGCTTATCTCGGTTGCCTGCCGCTCGGCTATTTGTCCTATCGCAACTACGAGCGGCGCTCGGCCGAGGCGCATGCCGAAGCGACGGCGGCGCAGACGCCCGGCGTTGTGGTCAATATGATCCGCACAGGCAACAACGACCATCGCGACGATCACGATCGTCCGTCGCGCCGCAACTGATCTGCGCCGGCGCAAGACGCTTGGCGGCGCGCGACCGGCCGCAAGAGGGCCGCAAGAGGGCCGCGAGGCGCAAGGGCGACAAGGAAAAAGGGCGGCGAGGAAATGTGATGCGAATTGCCCGGCGCACTTTCCTCCGCACTTGCCTCGCCTCCACAGCGGCAATGCTCGCGGCCCCGGCCGTCTTGCGGTTGGCGCGCGCGGATGCACCGCAGGCGGTGCTGAAACTGCACCATTTCATGTCCGCGGTGTCGAGCGCGCACGACAAATTCATCGTGCCCTGGGCGCGCAAGGTGCAGGCGGATTCCGGCGGCCGCATCCGCATCGACATCTTCCCTTCGATGCAGCTCGGCGGTGCGCCGCCGCGTCTGTTCGATCAGGCACGCGACGGCGACGCCGACATCGTCTGGACGGCGCCGAGCCTCACGCCGGGCCGTTTCCCCAAGATCGAAATGTTCGATCTGCCGTTCGTGCCGTCGCGCCGGGCGCTGGTCAGTTCCAAGGCGCTGCAGGATTTCGCCGCGCTCAATCTCAAAGACGAATTCCACGAAGTCCGTCCGCTCTGCTTCTCCTGCACCGATCGCGGCGTCATGCACGCCAATCAGCCGATCCGCACTGTCGAGGATATCAAGGATCTGAAAATCCACGTGCCGACGCAGCGCGCCGGTGAGGCCCTGCATCTGCTCGGCGCGGAGCCGGTGCCGATGCCGACCGGGCAGCTCGTGCTCGCGGTCAATCAGAACGTCATCGAAGGCTGTCTCGATCCCTGGCACATCATGCCGGCGCTGCGGCTCAACGATATCCTCAAGACCCATACCGAATTCTCGGATACGTCGCCGAGCAGCACGACCTTCGTCCTCGCCATGAACAGCGCCGCCTATGACCGCCTGCCGCGCGATCTCAAGGCGGTGATCGACAGCAATTCGGGTCAGGTTGCCGCCGGCATGGCGGGCGCGATGTGGGACATCGAGGCGGCAAGCGTCGCCGACGGCGTGGCGCGCGGCGGCGATGCCATCGTCACGCTGTTGCCGGAAGCGGTTGCGCATTGGCGCAAGCTCACCGAGCCGGTCGTCGACAAGTGGGTCAAGGAGATGAAGGAGCAAAAGGTCGACGGCGGCAAGCTCCTCGCCAGCGCCCACACCTTCATGACGAAATATGCCAGCGAGCCGGAGCCGCAGCCGCCGCAACCGCCGCAGCAGGACATGACGCAACAGAATTCGGCGCAGCAGAATTCGGCGCAGCAGCAAGCCGTGGCGCAGCCGCCGCAACAGACAATTTCGCAACCGCAGGCGGTCCCACAACAGCCGCCGCAAATCTCGCCGCAGCCGGCGCCCAATGTCGCGCCTAAGATGACGCCCCACACCAATCCGCCGCCGTCGGCAACCGCCGCGCCTTCGACGACGGCATCGACGACGCCCGCGACTGCGCCGACGGCCAAGCCGGTCCCGCCACAGCCACCACAACCGCCAACGTCCCGGATGGCGGCACCGTCATCTGCGCCGACTCAAGTCCCGATTACGGTTGCCAAACCAGTCCCGCCTTCCGCGCCGCCGCCTAAAGTCGCGACACCCGCGCGGGCGCCCGCACCGGTGCCGCCATCGGCAGCGTCGGTCGCAAAGCCCGCCGCCGCGCCGGCATTTGCCCCGGCCTCGCCGGTTGCCGCACCGGCGCCTTCAGTGGCAACAACAGCGCCGGTGGCAAAGCCCGCTGTCGCCCCAGTGCTTGCGCCGGCGCCCGCACCGGCGCCGAAGCCGCTGCCGAGGTCACTCGATATTCCGCTATAGCGGCGAAACCAGATGCATACGTTTGAGCATGATCTTGTCCGAAAACCGGTTTCCACTTTTCGGGATCATGCTCTACAGGTTCGGCGGATAGCCCGGCATCAGATCATACGGATGCGCCCATCCGGGCAGAGCCTTCATGCGCGCAAGCCACGCGCCGATATTCTTATGTTCGCCGGCGATGTCGAAACCGAACTCCTCGGCCGGGTAATAGAGATAGGCGCAACACGAAACGTCGGCGATGGTGGGCCGCTCGCCGAGCAGGAATGGTGCTTTACCAAGCCGGTTGTCGAGAATAGCAAGACTGCCGTCGATACGGCCCTTGAGGAAGGCCATGACCGCGGGATCGCCGGCCGGCCGCGCAAAATTTTTCAGGAAGCGATAGGGCCCGAGAAAGCCGTTGACCTTCTGGTTGTCGAAGATGATCCAGCGCAGCGCTTCGAGGCGCTCGTCTTCCCCTTCGGGTTTGAATTTGCCGCTACGGTCGGACAAATAGATCAGCATCACGGCGGATTGGCTGAGCTTCTTTTTGCCGTGAACCAGCACCGGCGCTTCGCCCATCTCGTTGACTTCAGCGCGGTATTTCGGCGTGCGTGTCTCGCCGCCTTTGAAGAAATCGACATAGATCGGTTTCCAATCGGCGCCGATGAGATTGAGCATCAGCGCCGCACGATAGGCATTGCCCGATTGGGCGAAGCAATAGAGTTCATATTCCGGCATGTCGAAATCCCCGTTCGAACAAGTCCTGCGCGACTGAGTGCTAGCGTGTCAGCGACACCGCTCCGTTGCTGCCTTGGCCTTCGAAATGGCCGTTGGCGAAAGACAGTTCCACCAGCACTTCGCCCTTGTGATTACGGACAACGAGCCTGTCGTGCTCGTAGCTCCACTTGCGGCTGGTGAAGAAGCTGCCGGGACAGCCGCCGGCGGGCGCGATCGAACCGTCGGACGCGCCGGTCGAGCCGCCGAAGGTCATAACGCAGGCGCTGCTGCCGGCGACGGAAAGCTTCCACTTGCCGGCGACATCGACGGGCGGCGGCGAAGGCTGTGGTGGGGGTGGGGAAGCGGGCGGAGGCATGGTCGCTTGATCGGGCCCGCCGCCGAGCCGCGCGGTACTCGTGCAGCCGCTCAGCCCCGCGAGAACGGGGATAAGAACGAGAAGTATGGCGGCGGCTTTTATTCCGCCCGCACTATGCAGGATACGCTTCATGCCGTTCGTTCAGTGACCGGCTGCCGCAATGCGCAGGCCGGAGCCCAACTGGCTACAGGAAATGACAATTGCCGCGGCGCCGCAAGCCATCTTTCCCATCGCATTCGGCCGGCGCGCCCCACTTGCGCCAATATTGCTGCGCGGAATCGGCGTTAAAGGGACCTGTGTCGTGGGAGGCACATCAACATGAAATCGTCATATCAAGCTCGCGCCGGGCGCGCCCCGTATCTTGCTGCCGCGATCGTCGCCGCCGTCGTCGCACTGTCAGGTCTTGTTTCAAGTCTTGCCCGCGCCGATGATGCCGCAATCGCCGCCGGCGATGCGCCGGATGGCAAAATCATCGCCAACGCGCCGGTTTCGCCGGTCGATCAATTCTCACAACAGCTCGAGGACTTTCAGAAAAGCGTCCCCGATCTGACCAAGAAGATTCAGGACGGCGCCAGCGTCATCGACAGCGAAACCGATATCGATAAAGCGCGCGCCGAGATCGACAGCCTGCGTCAAGACGTCAGCACGCTCCTAGCCGCGGTGTCCGACAACGGCCCGATCGCGCAACTCGGCGCCAAGGCGCTCAGTCACATTCACGATAAGCTTCGCGTGTTGGCGCAGGACGGCCGCTTCAAGCCGGAAGAGCGGCAATATCTGATCGACCAGTGGCAGCGGCTGCAAACGCAGACCGAAAGTGCGACGAAGGAGCTGCAGGACGCCCGCGCGCAATTTGCCGGCCTGTTGCAGACCTTGCAGTCGAACGAGGATTTCATCGGTGAGCTGGTCGAGATCAGGCAGGCCGAGAAGGCGCTCGATGTCGTCCGCGGCTTGACCCAGGATATCCGCAACGCCTCGTCGCAACTCAACAAGCTGATCGGCGGCATCAAGCCGCCGGGTGCTTAGAGTTGAGCTTGGGTTTGTCGTGAGCCGGTAATGGCCGTGGCCGGAGCGACGACGTGAAAAAGGGCGCGATCATTGGACGGATCGCCGGCGTTCTGGCAAGCGCCGCCATCGTCGGCCTGGCGATCTTCGCCTGGAGGCCGTCAAGCGACATCGGCTATGTGCAGATCAATACCGTGCCGATCACGGCGCTGATGCCGGCGCAGCTCTATTTCGACACGATCAAGCTCGCGCCGGTGAAGAACGGCAGCGCTCTGCTGCGCCAGAGCACCGGCACGCTGACGCTGCGCTCGGACGGCTATGGCAATACGCTCGTGCCGCTGTGCCAGATCGAAGTGAAGAAGGACCGCATCACCACGGTCACCATCTCGATCCTGGAACGACCGCCGCGCTGCCAATGCCGCTTCAATTCAGGCGGCGATACGACGAACCGCACTTGCGTGAGTTAGCAGGCGCCATGCCGGCGTTGTGCCGGGCATCTCGATGATAAAGCTATCGCGCCTCACCGCATCGTCGGAATGACGAACTCGGAGCCTTCCTTGGTGCCCGAGGGCCAGCGCGCGGTCACGGTCTTGGTCTTGGTGTAGAAGCGGATCGAGTCCGGCCCGTGCTGATTGAGATCGCCGAAGCCCGAGCGCTTCCAGCCGCCGAACGTGTAATAGGACAGCGGCACCGGGATCGCGAAATTGACGCCGACCATGCCGACCTGAACGCGATTGGTGAAGTCGCGCGCGGTGTCGCCGTCGCGGGTGAAGATGGCAACGCCGTTGCCGTATTCGTGCTCGGACGGCAGCCGCACTGCTTCTTCGTAATCCTTGGCGCGCACCACGGCGAGCACCGGGCCGAAGATTTCTTCCTTGTAGATTTTCATGTCGGGCGTGACATCGTCGAACAAACAACCGCCGATGAAATTGCCGTTCTCGTAGCCTTGCAGCTTGAAGCCACGGCCGTCGACCACGAGCTTGGCGCCTTCCTTGACGCCGGTATCGATATAGCCGCGCACTTTGTTGAGAAGATCGCGCGTCACCATCGGGCCGTAATCGGCCTGCGGGTCGGTCGAGGGCCCGATCTTGAGGCTCTCGACGCGCGGAACGAGTTTTTGAATGAGCGTGTCCGCCGTCTTCTTGCCGACTGGGACCGCGACCGAGACCGCCATGCAGCGCTCGCCCGCCGAACCGTAGCCGGCGCCGATCAGCGCATCGACCGCCTGGTCCATGTCGGCATCGGGCATCACGACCATGTGGTTCTTGGCGCCGCCGAAACATTGCACGCGTTTGCCGTGCGCGGTGCCGGTCGAATAGATGTATTCGGCGATCGAGGACGAGCCGACGAAGCCGATCGCCTTGACGCGCGCGTCGGTGAGCAGCGTATCGACGGCTTCCTTGTCGCCATTGACGACATTGAGCACGCCCGGCGGCAAACCGGCTTTGAGGAAAAGCTCGGCGATGCGCATCGGCACCGATGGATCGCGTTCCGACGGCTTTAAGATGAACGCGTTGCCGCAGGCGATCGCCGGCGCGCATTTCCACAGCGGGATCATGGCCGGGAAATTGAACGGCGTGATGCCGGCGACGACGCCGAGCGGCTGGTGCATCGAATAAAGATCAATGCCGGGGCCGGCGCTTTCGCTATATTCGCCCTTCAATAGATGCGGAATGCCGCAGGCGAATTCCGCCACTTCGAGTCCGCGCTGGATGTCGCCCTTGGCATCGGGAAAAGTCTTGCCGTGCTCGGAGGACAACAGCCGCGCCAGATCGTCATATTCGCCCTGGATCAGTTCCAGGAATTTGAACATGACACGGGCGCGGCGCTGCGGATTGGTCGCGGCCCAACCCGGAAAGGCCGCCTGCGCATTGGCGATCGCCTGTTCGACCTCGGATTTAGCGGCCAGCGCGACCTTGGCCTGCACGTCGCCGGTATTGGGGTTGAAGACGTCGCCGAAGCGTCCGGACGCCCCCTTCACCTCTTTGCCGCCGATGAAATGGCCGATCTCGCGCATCATGGTCTCCCTTATCGCCCCGGCGTTCGCGCGCCGGTTTTCTCGACAGAAATTGCCGCTTTGATCGGGCTATCTAGCTGGTTTTTCGCCTGCGGGTCATCCCCTTTGCGGGCCATTTACCCTGGCAAAGCACAAGCCAATCCGCGGCTTTCCGACGCCCCAAAAGGTTCCAGCGGTAACCGTCCCTTAAGCGCAATGACCTTACGTATAGGCCCATAGCATGGGTGTTGGCTCGGCTCCTTAGCTTGGCTCCTTGGGGCTCCTCCAGAATGGGGGCCCGCCGTCGCGGGTTGGGTGCGTTTCATGGACATAGCAACGGGCCTCGGCCTGCTCGCCGGCGCGACCGTGGTCATTACCCTCATGCTCATGGGCGGCGGCCTGGGCATGTTCGTGTCCGACCACGCCATCATCATCATTTTCGGCGGTTCGTTTGCGGCGACCCTGATCCGCTTTCCACTGTCCTCGATCTTTCACGGCCTGCCGCTCGGCATGAAATTCGTTTTCACCATGCGCCGCATTTCGCAGCGCGAACTGGTGGACGAGATCGCCGGCCTTGCCGAGATCGCGCGCAAGCAGGGGCCGATCGGTCTGGAAAAGGTCGAAGTCGAGGATCCTTATCTGGCCAAAGGCATCCGCTTCGTCGCCGACGGCTATGACGCCGAATTCATCCGCGACAATCTCGAGCGCGACCGCGACAACTTCCTGAGCCATCTCGACGAGGGCCAGAAAATCTATCGCGCGGTCGGCGATTGCGCGCCGGCCTTCGGCATGATCGGCACGCTGATCGGCATGGTGCAGATGTTCGCCAACATGACCGATCCGTCGAAGCTCGGCCCGTTCATGGCGACTGCACTCTTGGCGACGCTCTACGGCGCGGTGGTCGCCAATATCCTTTGCCTGCCGATCGCCGACAAGCTGCACCTCAAGCTCGCCGATGAGGAAATCAATCGCACGCTCATCATCGACGGCGTGCTGATGATCCGCGAGTCGAAGAGCCCGACGCTGGTGCGCGAAATGCTCATCGCCTACCTGCCGGAGAAGCACCGCGGCGAAGCTGAACCTGAGCCTGTCCCGGCTTAAGGCCAACGAGTTTGGTGTATGGCGCGGCGTAAAGAAGCACACGGCGGCGGTCACGGCTGGTTCGTCACCTTCGCCGACTTGATGGGCCTATTGGTCAGCTTCTTCGTCATGCTGGTGGCGTTCTCCAATCAGGATCAGCAGAAGCTGCAGATCGTCGCCGGCTCGATGCGCGATGCCTTCGGCGTGCAGACCAATGTGCGCTATTCCGGCATCATCGAAGTCGACGGCTTGCCGACCCGGCCGAAGCTCAAGAACGCCGCGCATATTCAGCCGGAAGATGCGTCCGCGACGCCGACGCCGGATCAGAACGACCGCAATCAGCGTTACGGTTCGAAGTTTCAGCAGGACGAAGCTTTCGCGCTTGCGGCGGCTTCGCTGCGCCAAGCCTTGCAGGACATGCCGGAACTGGCCGAGGCCTCCAAACACATCATGTTCGAGGAAACCAAGGATGGCCTCGATATAAATATCGTCGACCAGGAAGGCCGCTCGATGTTCCCGGAAGGCTCCAAGGATCCCTACGAGCGCACCCGCCGCATCATCGAGAAGATCGCCGCTCCGTTGAAGGCGCTGCCCTATCGGATTTCGATCACCGGGCATACGTCGGCCTCGCAAACCCCGGCCTCCGCCGATTACGGGCCGTGGAACCTGTCGGCCGACCGGGCGAACGCAGTGCGCCAGATCTTGGAAGAGCAGGGGCTGCCGTCAAACAATATTTATGAGGTCGCCGGCAAGGCCGATACTGACCCCATGTTCCCCGACGACCCCTATATCGCCGCCAATCGGCGCGTGACCATTACCCTGATGCACGAACCTCCGCCGGTTCCCCCAGGACTGATGCCGTAAAAGATATTTCCGGGAATTGGCCCCTTAAGGGTGAATGCCGCAGCCCGGTTCCCCAGCGCCCCTGACGGCCGTCGGCCCGATCGATTCGTCAGGGGTTCACCCCTAAATGCTTGATCCAATATCATTAAATCGGATCGGCCTGGACCCAGGCCGGATTCGGCAGCTCTACGCGTCCACCGTCATCGGACGGCTGCCCCGCGCCAGCGACGGGAAGCCCGTCGGCGTCGCTCATGACTCCGCAGCGTGAACGGTGTATAGGCGCGGCCCTGCATCCCCTCCGGGACACCAGGAGCAGGCAAGGTCCTGTTTCAGCATTCATGACAGACAGCGCGAGCGCTCCCGTCGGGAGCGAAGTGCCGGCAAACGGCAGCGGCGAAGTGCGTTCTCACGCCGGCTTCTGGGCGCTGGCCTTGGGCAGTATCGGTGTCGTCTATGGCGATATCGGCACGAGCCCGCTTTATGCATTGCGCGAGGCCGTGCTCGCCGCCTCGAACCATGGCCACAGCGCGATCGACCGCGGCACTATTCTCGGCGTGGTCTCGCTGATCCTGTGGGCGCTGTTCATCATCGTCACCCTGAAATACGTCGTCATCCTGTTGCGTGCCGACAATAACGGCGAGGGCGGCACGCTCACCTTGATGGCGCTCGCTTCGCGCGCCGTCGGCCGCATGTCGCGGGCGGCGACGCTCGTCACGCTGCTCGGTATCGTCAGCGCGGCATTGTTCTATGGCGACGCGGTGATCACGCCGGCTTTGTCGGTATTGTCCGCGGTGGAAGGTCTCGACGTCGCGACGCCCGCGTTCCATGAATATGTCGTGCCGGTGACCGTCGTCATTCTGCTCGTGCTGTTTGCCATGCAGTCGGTCGGCACCGCCAAGGTGGCGGCTTTGTTCGGCCCGATCATGGTGGTCTGGTTCGTGGCGATCGCGCTGCCCGGCCTCGGCTGGATCGCGCGCGATCCAGGAATCCTGTGGGCGCTCAATCCATTCTACGGCGTCTTCTTCCTCACCCATCACGGCATTATCGGTCTTTACACGCTCGGCGCCGTTTTTCTGGCCGTGACCGGCGCCGAGGCGCTTTACGCCGATCTCGGCCATTTCGGCCGCGGTCCGATCCAGATCGCGTGGATTGCGCTCGTCTTGCCGTCGCTCGCGCTTAATTATCTGGGGCAGGGCGCTTTGGTCTTTGCCGAGCCGAAGACGCTCGAAAATCCGTTCTTTCTGCTTTATCCCGAGTGGGCGCGGATCTCGATGGTGGTGCTGGCGACAATCGCTACCGTGATCGCAAGCCAGGCGGTGATCACCGGCGCCTACTCGCTGACCAGCCAGGCGATCCAGCTCGGCCTCCTGCCGCGGTTCGAAGTGCGCCACACCTCGGCGCAGACCGCCGGCCAGATTTTCATGCCGCGCGTCAATTCGCTGCTCTTGGTCGGCGTGCTGCTCCTGGTGGCGCTGTTCCGCTCGTCGAGCGCGCTGGCGTCGGCTTACGGCATCGCCGTCACTGGCACCATGGTCGTCACCTGTATGATGGCGTTCATCGTGATCTGGCGGATGTGGCGCTGGTCGCCGCTCGCGGCCGCGGCCTTGATCGTGCCGTTCTTGTTGATCGATCTCACCTTCCTGTCGGCCAATATGCTCAAAGTCATTCAGGGCGGCTGGGTGCCGCTGGCGCTCGGCGGGCTGGTGATGCTAGTCATGTACACGTGGCGGCGCGGCACGCGCATTCTCTTCGCCAAGACGCGTCGGCTCGAAACCCCGCTCGACGATCTGGTGCGCATTCTCGAGAAGAAGCCGCCGCAGCGCGTGCCCGGCACCGCGGTATTTCTGACCAGCGATCCGAAAAGCGCGCCGACCGCGCTGATGCACAGTCTCAAGCACTACAAAGTGCTGCACGAGAAGAACGTCATCCTCTCGGTCGAGACGACGCATACGCCGCGCGTCGATGCTGACAAGCGGGTGCGCATCGAGCCGGTCGGTTCGACCTTCATGCGGGTCTTGCTGCGCTTCGGCTATATGGAAACGCCGAACATCCCGAAGGCGCTTGCCATCGCGCGCAAGCTCGGCTGGCACTTCGACATCATGTCGACGTCGTTTTTCCTGTCGCGGCGCACGCTGCGGCCGGCGCCGCGGCCGGGTATGCCGCTGTGGCAAGACCGGCTGTTCATCACCCTGGCGCGGTCGGCCAACGACGCCACCGACTATTTCCAGATTCCCACCGACCGCGTGGTCGAGGTCGGCACGCAAGTGACGATCTAGCCTCTTCACCTCGGCGCATGCCGCGCGATATAAACAGAGTTCATTACTCGCGAGGAGCCTTGTGATGTCGGATCAAAATCTCAGCGTGCGCGATCTGACGCCGGAGGAGGTCGCCGAAGGCCTCCGTGAAGGCCGCATGGTGCTCGTCGATGTGCGCGAGCCGAACGAGACCGCGGTGGAGCGCTTTCCGGACGCGGTGATCGTGCCGCTGTCGGACTTCGACGCCGGCGCCATTCCCGATCCGCAGGGCCGCGAAGTGGTATTCGCCTGCCGTTCCGGCCGCCGTTCGGTCACGGCCTCGCTTGCCGCGCAGCAGCACGGCTATCCTTATGCGTCGCATCTGGCCGGCGGCATTTTGGCATGGAAGGCTGCGGGCCTGCCAACCGAGACGTGATGGCTTTGCGCAGCTTCCCGCTTATCATCGCGCTCGCGAGCGCGATCGGCGCACTGCTGGCGCTGCCGGCAGTCCCCAAAGAGCGCGTCGTCAATTACTACAATTGGTCGGACTATCAGGACCCGACCATCCTCGACACGTTCACCAAAGAGACCGGCATCAAGGTCCGCTTCGACACCTTCGATTCCAACGACACGCTCGAAGCAAAGCTGCTCGCCGGGGCATCGGGCTATGACGTCGTGGTGCCCAGCGCCTATTTTCTCGCGCGCCAGATCAGCGCCGGCATTTTTCAGAAGCTCGACAAGTCGAAGCTTCCCAATCTGCCCGCGGTGTGGCCGGAGATTGCCAACCGTCTCGCCCGCTACGATCCGGGCAATCAATACGCCATCGACTATATGTGGGGCACGACCGGCATCGGCTACAACGTCAAGAAGGTGAGGGCGATCCTCGGGCCCGACGCCGTCATTGATTCCTGGGATGACGTGTTCGATCCGCAAAAGATCGCAAAGTTCAAGGACTGCGGGATTCACCTGCTCGATTCGTCCGACGACATCATGTCGGCGGGCCTGCACTATCTGCATCTCGATCCCAACACCAGCAATCCGGACGATCTGCAAAAGGTCACCGACCTGTTGCTCAAGATCAGGCCCTATGTGCGCAAATTCCACTCCTCAGAATATCTCAACGCGCTGGCCACCGGCGAGATTTGTTTTGTGGTGGGTTTTTCCGGCGACGTGAAGCAGGCGCAGACGCGTGCGGCGCAAGCCAAAGGCGGCATCGAGATCGGCTATTCGATCCCCAAAGAAGGCGCGCAGTTGTGGTTCGATACGCTCGCCATCCCGAAAGACGCGCCCGATCCGCAGGAGGCACAAGAGCTGATCAATTTTCTGATCAGGCCCGACATTGCGGCGAAGAACACCAATTACGTGTCCTATGCCAATGGCGACACGCCGACGCCAATGATCGACAAGGCGATCCTCGACGACAAGACCGTCTATCCCGACGCCGACACCATGGCGAAGCTCTATACGATCATCGCGCATGACGCGAAGACGCAGCGCCTGATCAACCGGCTCTGGGTCAAGATCAAGACCGGCGAGTGAGGCGCTAGACCGTGGTCCAGGGCGTGTGCGCTCGTAATCGCGCCGACAATGCCCGGCTAATGACCCTCGAACGGACGTTGCCAAACTTGCCGTGAACATACGCCCGCGGCCACTGCCGGGGATTGACCGGATCCTCCACCTCACCAATTCGTCAATGATGGGTGTTGACTTCCTGCCTCGGCATGGGCCGCCTCCGCTACTAGCAGTCAGCTAAAAAGCGATTACCTGGGAGTGGGGTATCGTGGCTTCCCAACCGAACGACGAAACGCCGGAAGCTTTCAGACCTGCAGGGACAAAATCCAATGGTTCTTGCGACCCCGTCCAGGCTGCTCGGCGTGTGATTTCAAATCGCGGAGATGGACCATGATGAATCTGCTGTTCGCTGGTATCGGGTGGACCGACCTCGCGCTCACCCTGAACCGGATCGCGGTTGGAGCATTCTTTATGCATTCGGGATATCACAAGCTGTTCTACGCAGAGCGCCACCGTACATTCGTCGATGAACTCAAGGCGCTCGGTGTTCCAGCGCTGGGCTTCAATCAATGGTGGGTGCCGTTGGTCGAGTTCAGCGCCGGCGTTGCAGTTCTTGTCGGGCTCCTGGCCCCACTCGCCGCGCTTGGCTTGTTTGTCATCATTCTCGTCGCCATCGCCACGTCCGGGCGGCAGCGAATCAAACTCTACAAGCCGATCGATAGAGGAGATCGCGTTGACGATTGGCTCTACCTACCGGAGACGCTTTATGCCTTTATGTTGATCATAATCATCTCGGCCGGCGCCGGGCCGTACAGCCTCGATGCCGTGATCCTGGGCCTGATGAATAAGCACGTCATGTGACGCCGCGTCCTCGCCGGTTATCTTCTCCAATGCCGCAGTAGGCCGACAAACCGCT
The DNA here is from genome assembly GCA_963746715.1 of uncultured Alphaproteobacteria bacterium. Lineage (GTDB taxonomy): Bacteria > Pseudomonadota > Alphaproteobacteria > Rhizobiales > Xanthobacteraceae > BOG-931. Next base: position 937,253 of record CAVVCW010000032.1, read on the forward strand.
ACCATCATGAGTGGTCCGCCATGATTGTCACGACGTTTCCAAGACCGGTGCGCGTCATTGAGCACACGTTGATCCCTCTGAAAGACGGCACGCAGCTCGCCGCTCGCATCTGGCTGCCACAAGATGCGGAACAGAATCCTGTTCCAGCCATTCTGGAATATTTGCCTTACCGCAAGCGCGACGGGACCTACGAGCGGGACGCGCTGACTCATCCGTATCTTGCCGGCCACGGCTACGCCGGCGTTCGCGTCGACCTTCGCGGCAGCGGCGAATCGACGGGTTTACCGTTTGACGAGTACGCCCAGCAGGAACAAGACGACGGCGTGGAGGTGATCGCCTGGCTGGCGGCACAGCCCTGGTGCAATGGCTCGGTCGGGATGATGGGAATTTCCTGGGGCGGGTTCAACGGACTTCAAATTGCGGCACGCCGTCCCCCGGCACTCAAAGCCATCGTCACCATCTGCTCGACCGACGATCGGTACGCTGACGACGCGCACTATATGGGCGGCGCGTTTCTGACCAAAGCCGGACTTGAGTGGGCCTTTTTCTTTTTCAGCTTGATGTGTCTTCCGCCCGATCCGGCGCTGGTCGGCGATGGCTGGCGAGCGATGTGGCTGGAGCGTCTGCAGAACGTACCGCTGTTTCAGGAAAATTGGCTGCAGCATCAACGACGCGATGCGTATTGGAAGCACGGATCGGTGTGCGAGGATTACGCGGCGATCCAGTGCCCGGTCTATGCCGTCGGCGGTTGGACCGATGGTTATAAGAATGCGATCCCGCGCCTTCTCGAGCGACTGAAGGTACCTCGCAAGGGTCTCATCGGGCCATGGGCACACGCCTATCCGCACTTTGCGTTTCCCGGCCCCCAGATCGGTTTCCTCCAGGAGATCCTGCGTTGGTGGGATCATTGGCTGAAGGGCGTCGATACGGGCGTGATGGATGAGCCCATGCTGCGCGCGTGGATGACAGACAGTGTGAAACCGGCGAGCCATCACGACACGTTGCCGGGCCGGTGGGTCGCAGAATCTTCGTGGCCGCCGTCGGCAATGAAGCCCCGGCGGCTGTTCTTGACCGACGAGGGCCTGCGAGAAGCCGCCGCACCTTTGACGGCTCGCGCCGTATGCTCGCCGCAGACCGTAGGCAAGACTTCAGGCGAATGGGTTCCATTCGGTCGCGGGCGCGATCAGGCCGGCGACCAGCAAGAAGATGACCTGCGCTCGTTGGTTTTCGAGACGGCGCCACTCGATGAGCCGATCGAGATCCTCGGCGCTCCAATCGTAACGCTCGACGTCGCATCCGACCGGCCGATTGCAAATCTGGTCGTTCGGTTGTGCGATGTGCACCCTTCCGGTGAATCGCTGCGCGTCAGCTATGGTGTGCTCAACCTCACTCATCGCGAGGGCCACGAACAGCCCGCGCTGCTGGCGACCGGTGAACGCTACAGTGTGCGCATCCAGCTCAATGATGCAGGCTCGGTGTTTCCAGCCGGCCACAAGGTGAGGCTTGCGATATCGACGGCTTACTGGCCGATGATCTGGCCCAGTCCGGAGACGGCGACTGTGCAGATCATTGCCGGCACGCTCGATCTGCCGCGACGCTCGCCCAACCTCGCAGACGCCAAGCTCTTACCTTTTCCCGAACCGGAGACGGCGCCACCCGAGAAGCCAACCATCCTTCATCGCGATGGCGTACGGATCGAGCGCATCGACCGCATCGGTCTGGAACTGGGTACACAGTGGAATACGCAGTATCACGTCGAGGAGAATGATCCGCTCAGCGCCGTTGCCGAGTTGCGGAATACTCAGACTCTGTCGCGAAACGAATGGCAAATCCGAGTCGAGACGCAGATGCGGCTATCGTCCACCGCCGATGCTTTCTTGCTGCAAGGAAGCTTGCGCGCCTTCGAGGGCGCGAACGAAGTGTGCCGGCGCGACTGGAATCGCTCTATTCCGAGGGATTTTTCGTAATTGATTTGAAAAAAGCACAGTCGGGAAGATAGCGTTATGATAATCGGCATCAGCAACGAACTCATTCTCGCGGCCCGTCTTCTTCTCGCGACGCTGTTTCTGATTTTCGGCGTGAGAAAGGTGAGGGACTATTCCGGCACCGTCGCTCAAATGGTGCAGCTCGGCGTTCCAACGCCGGTCCTGGCTGCAGTCGTATCGATCTTTATGGAGCTTCCGGTCGCGTTCGCGATCGCAATTGGCGTTTTCACGCGGCCTGCGGCCGCGCTCATGGCTTTATACGCGCTCGGAACTGCGTTTATTGGGCATCGTTATTGGACAGTGAAGGGTGCGGATTACGTCGATAGCCTGGATGGCTTTTACAAAGACCTCAGCATTATGGGCGGCTTCTTGTTGTTGTTCATTACTGGTGCAGGAAAATATTCGATTGATGCATTGTTAGGCATCGCCGTGCCGTAGCCTGCGGGCTATTGGGGCCTGCGATGCAGCGATCGCATCGACAGCCACCCCAACGAAGCGTAACTTTCGCCGGGGCGGATTTAGCGTTCTGGCCCGAGGTTCGGATATGTCGCTAGACAGCATGCCGACTGCAACCGCCGACTCGAGGCTGCCGGACGCGACCGGCACCGGCTTCGCCGACAAGCTTTATCGGCTGGATGGCGGTCACTCCCTGGCAAATGACGAGTCGGTCTGGACGCCCGGCGAGAATGTCGGACGAAGTATCCAGTTCTCGTCGACGTGCTGGCTGATACAGCACGGAAGCGAATGGTTGCTCTGGGACACGGGCGTTCCCGAATCTGCGTTGCACGACCCCAAGGGCTGGTCGACCTTGCCCAAATTGATCGTCTACCATCTCGACAGGACGCTGACCGGTCAACTCGCCGAGATCGGACTTAAGACAACCGACGTTACTTGTGTTGCGGTATCCCACACTCACGGCGACCACATAGGCAATGTTCGCTTGTTTCAAAATTCAACGATTCTGATACAGCGGGCCGAGTATACGTGGATTAGCTCTCCCGATGGCCCGAATGACAACGTGAATCAATTGAAGGCCCTCGCACGCAATCTCATGGGTACTCCAAAGCATCTCAAGCTGCTCGACGGTGATACGGACGTATTTGGCGATGGCAGCGTCACCCTGGTGTCCACACCCGGACACACTCCGGGCAGTCAATCGCTGTTGGTCCATCTGAAGAATTCAGGTTTCATCATTCTGTCTGGCGACGTGGTTCATCTGGAAGAGAATTTTGAAAAGGACACGGTGCCGTCCTTGAATACGGATAAGGCCGCATCAATCGCCTCCATGGAAAAGATTAAGCGGATGATCGCAACCTACAAGGCGAAGTTTTTTATCAATCACGACAAGGCTGAATCTGACAAGCTAAAGCTGATCCCCGCATTCTACGACTGATGTCTCCATCGGTGCATTCGGGCTTTTGCGCGGACGCCACATCGGGTCTGCTGGCTGCCGTTTTAATAGCGTAAAAAGTCGATGTCCCTGCTGGAGTAGCGATCATGCCCACCAGAACCACCGTCGAAGCGTTTGTTGCCCGCGTGATCTCCGGCGACCATGTCGGTGCAATCCGCGACTGGTATCATGACGACGCGTGGATGCAGGAAAACCAAGCGCCGCCCGTCCAAGGGGGCCGCGAAGCATTGATGAAGCGAGAGACCGCGATGTTGGAGCGTAGCCTATCGCTTAGAACTGAACTGCTTGGCGGTCCGATGATTGAAGGCGACCAGGTTGCGATCCGCTGGCGCTTCACTTTCGCCTTCAAGGATGGCGGAAAACTGCAACAGGAGGAAGTCGCATGGCAAACCTGGCGGGGTGAGAAGATTGCTACCGAGACATTCTTCTATGACCCGGCGCAGCGCGGCTAGAGCACGCTGCCCGACATATTGGCGAACAGGAGTCGTCCATGAGCCAAGTTCAAGTCGATCAGAAAAGCTATGAGATGCCGCCAAAGGATGGGATCACCATCGCACACTTTATTACCGTCGCCGACATCGAGCGATCGCTTCGATTTTACGAAACGGTCTTCGGTAGCCGCATTCTGAGCAGAGGCGACAGCAAGGGCGCGCCCGGCTACCTGCAGATCGCGAATACGTGGCTCATCGTCAACGTCGGCGGCGGTGGGACACCCGACAAACCAACAGTAACGCTCCGAACTCCCGCTGACCCCGATTTAGTCAGCAGCTTCATGAATATCCGCGTTGCCGATATTCAAGCTTGCTATGAACTTTGGAAAAGCCGAGGAGCCGAGTTCATCACCGAGCCAAAGCCCAAATATGGCGAGACGCGCTGCTACATTCGCGATCCTGATGGGTATATTATAGAGGTTGGACAAAGCAACCCGGGTGTCACTTACGGCTAAACGGAACGACACGTGAAAGCATCTGTGGTGACCGCGTACACTCCGGCGACGTGAGGTGCGGCTCATCGGAGGATCGGTCATGCGGGCGCAAATCTGCTTTTTTGTCAGCATCGTTTTCAGTTTCGTTGCTTGGGGTGCAGTCACCGGCAGCCTGATCTTGCCGGAACTGCGCCGCCGAGGCCGCAACGAAGCCTTGCGGTTGCTGCTGATGTTTCATTCTTTCCGCTTCGTCGGCTTGGCGTTCCTGGTCCCCGGCGTCGTGTCCCCCGATTTGCCGGCGGCTTTCGCCGAAGGCGCCGCCTATGGCGATATCGTTGCCGCGGCGCTTGCTTTGTTAACGCTGGCCTTACTGCCCGGCAGGCTTGGCATCGTCGCGGCCTGGGTATTCAACCTTTGGGGCAGCGCCGATATCCTCCATGCCAATTACGAAGGCATTCGCTTGGGCGTCCAAGCCGGTCAATTGGGCGCTGCCTACTTTCTCCCAACCTTTATCGTGCCGCTTTTTCTGATCACGCACGGACTCATGTTTTGGCTTCTATTACGAAACGAAAACGAAGCCGCCGTGCCGGCCGCGCGGCGGCTCGCCTAAAGTGAGTCGCGCCACGACCTATGCCGCTCCCCGGTATCGGCAGGTGAGTTTGCTACCGAATACCGCGTCGATGCGCAGCAACTGCAGCGAAAGGAAGTCAGAGAGGAGCCTATGAAGTCCGAGAGGAATGGCATTAGCCCGACGGCTGAGCCGAGCGGACCAGGTTGCGCCGAATGCGCGGCTTCGGGCGGATGGTGGTTCCACCTTCGCCGGTGCGCGCAATGCGGTCACATCGGCTGCTGCGACAGTTCACCAAGTCAGCATGCTTCAAAGCACTACGCCGCTACGGGTCATCCGGTCATCATGAGCTTCGAGCCGGGCGAGCACTGGTTTTACGACTATCGCACCGAGGAATCCTTCGCCGGCCCGAAGCTTCCTGCTCCTGTCTGCCATCCGGTGGATCAGCCGGCGCCGGGACCGGCCGGAGCGGTGCCTTTAAATTGGCAAACGCTGCTTCACAAATAGAAGGCGGCTTTTTGGTTTCCGATGGCCTTCAGCGGATATGCCGACTGTGGCGATGAATGTCGGCTTTCGGGAGCAAAGCGGACATCGACCAACCGATTTCCATTTTTCCGGATCGTGCTCTAAGCCTTGCGACAATAAGGCGCTTCACGCCGGCGATTGCCTCTTGCAAGGGAGGCCGTCGCTGGGCAGCATCCGGCGCGATAAAAAAGGGTCTTCGGACAGGTAAGGGGAGGGATATGAGTCAATCGCCCACAAGAGCGGCGCCGTCGCGTCGCGGCTTCATCAAGGCCGTGGCGGTAGCCGGCATCGCCGCGCCGGCCGTGCTTCGCAGCCGCGGAGCCTATGCCGCTTACCCCGACCGTCCGATCAAGTTCGTCGTCGCCAATACGCCGGGCGGCCCCTCCGACATTGTTGGCCGCCTCGTGGCGGCGGCGCTGCAGCAATCGACCGGCAAGACGTTCATCATCGAAAACCGCGGCGGCGCCGGCGGCAATCTCGGCATGGAATATGTCGCCCATTCCGATCCGGACGGCTACACGTTCCTCCTCGGCACGACTGCCTTCTCGGTCAATTACAGCCTCTACAATTCGCTGCCGTTCGATCCGATGAAGGATTTCGTCGCGGTCAGCGATGTCGGCGGCTCGCCCAATATCTATCTGGTCAAGCCGGATCTGCCGGCAAAGACGATGAAGGATTTCGTTGCGCTCGCCCGTTCGAGCCCCGAAAAATTCAATGCCTCGGTGCCGCCGATCGGCACCACGCCGCAATTGCAGATGGCGCTCTTGAAGGTGAAGGAGAAACTGCCGAAACTCGAAGAGGTGGTGTTCAAGGGTGGCGGCGACGCGGTCGAAGCCTTGCTCGCCGGCACCGTCCAGATCTGTTCAGGCTCGGTGGCGCCCTCGGTGGGGCACATCAAGGGCGGCTCGATGCGCGGGCTCGCGGTCTGCTCCGAGCAGCGCTGGCCGGATCTGCCCGACGTGCCGACCATGATCGAGTCGGGCTATCCGGATTTCGTCTTTGCGACCGACGCCATGATCTTGGCGCCAGCCAAGACGCTGCCTGAAAACGTCAAATGGCTGGAGACCGAAACGCTCAAAGTCCTCAATTCGCAAGAGATGAAGGACAAGATGTTTCAGAACGGCTTCCTGGTGCGCGCCAACGACGGGAAGGCGTGCTGGGCGCGTCTGACCAAGGAAATGGACACGTTCAAACAGATCATCGATCAGGCCGGGATCAAGAAGCTCTGAGAGTTCCTTGAATTGGTGCATGGTCGTGAAAATGCGAAAGCGAGCGGGCCTCGATCCGATTCAGTTGGACGGATCAAGGCCCCGACTCGCAAGTGACCCGGGCCAAACTCTGGCGACGACTACGACCCGTTGATGGGCGCGTAGTAGTGACGGTGGATGTGCCGATGCAGCACCACCGGCGCCGGCGGGAGCGGCGGAGGCGGCGGCTCGAAACCACGCTGCCACACCGTGCCGCTGTCGAAAGCGATGGTCATGCCATCCGGCGAATAGGTTGCGCCTTCCTGCCAATTGTCGGCCCAGATATGGCCGGGCCGGTCGACCCAGGCCCGCGTCGGCTGGCCGATCTCATTGACGAGATTCATGGTCCAGCCGTTCTGCGCCACGAAAACCGGGCCTGGCGAATTGCCGAGGCAGCCCTGCACGCAGGTGAATTCGCCGGACAGATCAGCGAGGTATTGCGCCGACGCGCTGGTCGCCGCAAAGCCGGTACTTGCACAGGCGAGCAGTGTCGCCGCGATCAGTTTGAACTTCATCGAACGCCTCCTGAAACCTTCAGCCGTTTGGCTGCGATTATGTGACCGCGATTAGGACCATGCCCGGGGCGGCGGAGAAGCTTTACCGATGCATTGGTTGATCGACCCGTAAGTCGTTGGCGTTAGTCGCACGAAGTCACGACAAGGTTCTGACGTGGTGGACTTGAAGTTACCGCAGCCGCGCGGCTTGCGCTGATGTAACGTCAGATCCGGAAACCATACTGGAATCATCAATTTGCGACGGCGGTTTTGGTTCCAAAACGCCCATGAACGGCGGCGGTGGGACGGCGCCGGAAACACCGTCGTGATTGCTGCGGCACGGCGGGGTGGGCAGGGTTGCCACATCCGGATTGCCCAATGCCAGAAATCCGGTCTATTCGACCCGGCGATACAGAAAACAGCACGGGAGGAGAGTGTGATCGGCCGATCGTTCATTTTTGCCGCTTGCCTTGTTGCCAGTGCGGTCGCGGCTCCGGCTGCGCGCGCCGAATGGCCGGATCGTGCGATCCATTGGATCGTCGGCTTTGCACCCGGCGGCGCCAATGATCTGATCCCCCGCTTTACCGCCGAGGGCGTCAGCAAGCTTATCGGTCAGCCCGTCGTCATCGACAACCGGCCCGGCGCCGGCGCGCTGATCGCCACGGACCTGGCCGCGCACGCCCAACCCGACGGTTACACTTTTCTGGTCGGTGCGGCGAACACCGTCACCAACAGCCTGCTGTTGAAAGACATGCCGTACAAGGATTCCGATCTGGTTCCGGTTGGCATGATCGCGGCCGCGCCTTCGACCATCGTGGTCAATCCGAGCGTGCCGGCCTCGAACATGGCCGAGTTTATCGCCTGGGCCAAAGCGCAAGACGGCAAAGCCACGTGGTCAACCGCCGGCAATGGCTCCACGCCGGATTTCGTCGGCGAGATGATCAAGGAAGCCACCGGCGTGTCGTTCACGATCGTGCCCTATCGCAGCGGCGGCGACTCCGTGAACGGCGTTATCGCCAACGATGTCTCGGCGACCTCCGAGGCGAGCATCGTCGTGCTGCCGAAGATCGAGGCCGGTATGCTCAAAGCTATCGCGACGACTTACGAGAAGCGCATCAGCATCTATCCGTCGATCACCACCACCGCCGAGCAGGGCTTCCCGACGGTGCAGATCAGTCACTGGGCGGGTTTGTTCGCGCCGGCCGGAACGCCCGGGCCGATCATCGAGCGGATGAACGCGGCGCTGCAGGCGGCGCTGAAAATGCCCGAGGTGCGGAGCAAGCTCACGGCGAATGCCATCGAGCCGATCGGCGGCTCGGTCGCGGAATTCACGACATTCATGAAGACAGAGCGACAGCGGCTCAGCGAGCTCGCCGCGCATATGAAGGTCAATAAGGAAAACTAATTAAATCGCCAGCGCCTCGGCGATTTGCGTCGCAGCTTTGAGCTTTTCGGCGCCGAGCACGAGATTGACGATCTCATCCGCTTTGGCGGCGCCCACCGTGCGTGTCGCAAGTTTCTTGAATTTTCCCACGATGTCGGCTTCGGAGGCGAAGCTTGTTTCGCTGCCGCGCGGCGCCTCGACGGTCCGCTCGAGCTTGGTGCCGTCGTTGAGCTGCGCTTCGACGCGCACCATGTGGCGGTAGTTCGAGCCGCGTTCGGTGATTGCCGGATCGTGCAGGACGGAAACCTTCCGCGACAATGCAATGCGCTTTTGGTCGCCGACCACGTCGTCGGTGAATTGGTCGACGAATACATCGCCTTCGAGGAGGAGGGTGGCGACGCAGAACGGCAGGTTCAATTGCGCCGAGGTGAGGCCCTGCGGCTCATAGGGCCAGCCGACATGTTCGACGGTGACATGCGAGCCGTGCACGACGATCGAGGCGACATCATCCGGGCCAAACGGCTTTTCGGCCTGCATCGCGCGGATGGCATCGAGCGTGGTGTGGTTAGAGCCGACGCAGGAATAGAATTTCAGCGAGATGCGCTTGGTTTCCCACTGCCGGCCGAGCTGCCATGACAATTCGTCGAGATTGAAGCGGTCGGTCGAGCGCGAGAATGTCGTGCAGAATCCGCCATAAGGCGATTCAAAGACATCGACAATGCCGGTGAAATCTTGCTCCGCAAGCAGCGCGCCATAGAGCCCGCTTTGCGCCGAGCGTCCGGCATGCATGCGCTTGACCATGGCGCCGTATTGCGCGGCCATCAGTCCAGACGACTGCGTGCCGGCGATGCCGAGCGCATGCACGGTCTGTTCGGGTGACAAGCCGAGCGCCGCTGCGGCGCCTGACGCCGCCGAAAACACGCCGACCGTCGCGCCGGAATGCCAGCCCTGGCCGATATGTTGCGGCCCCATGCATTTGCCGACACGTGGGCCGATCTCGTAGCCGGCGACGGCAGCGCGCAGGAAATCGCGCCCGCTCAAGCCCGGGCGAAGTTCGGTCACAGCAAGAAGCGGCGGCAGGGTCACCGCGCCGACATGCAGCACGCCCTGGCGATGGACGTCGTCGAGTTCAAAGCTCTGGATCAGCGTGCCATTGACCAAAGCGGCGTGCGGCGCCGATAGCTTTCCCGAGGTGCCCCAGATGCGGCAGGCTTTGGTCGCGTCGAGCTTTGTGAGCGTCGTCCGCAAGATACGGCTCCATTCGAGCGCGGTGCCGTAAAGCGCGCAGCCGAGCGAGTCCAGGATCAGAAGCTTGATGCGGGCAATGACGTCTTCGGGAATGTCGTCGTAACGAAGCTGCGAGACGAATTGCGCGATGGCGCGGGTATGCGGATTGTTGCTCGAACTGGACATGGTTACAGATTTTTCTTGCGGATTGTTGTGCGATCTTTGCCGGCACGGTGATCAGTCGGCCGAATATTTCTTTTCCAGCGCGTCGAAATGCGGCTTGGAGACCAGCCGCTGCCGCTCTTCGAAGCCGGCAAGGAAGGGCATGACGCCGTCGAGCGAGCCGCGCGTATGCAGATGGCCAAGCACTTTCTGCATGCCGGCGACCGAAGCCTGCAGCGCCGCATTGGCGTAGAGGATCAGAGTAAATCCCATTTTCGCGAGCGCATCGAATTCGACCATCGGCGTGAGCCCGCCGGCGACGATATTAACGAGCTGCGGCACCGGCAGGCGCCTGGGAATTTCGCCCATCTGCGCTTCGCTGCGCGGCGCTTCGACGAAGGTTATATCCGCCCCGGCTTCGATATAGGCCGCCGCGCGCTCGATTGCGTCCTCGAACCCGTTCACGGCAATGGCGTCGGTGCGCGCCATGATCGCGAGATCGGGATCGTTGCGGGCGTCCACCGCGGCGTGAATCTTCTGCACCATTTCAGCGCGGGGGATCACATGTTTGCCGGAAAAGTGCCCGCAGCGTTTGGGAAAATCCTGATCCTCGAGCTGGATGGCATTGGCGCCGGAGCGCTCGAGCGTCCTGATGGTGCGGCCGACATTGATGGCATTGCCGAAGCCGGTATCGGCGTCGACGATCAGCGGCAGCGCCACGGCGTCACGGATGGCGGCGACATTTTCGGCAAGCTCGGTTACCGAAATCAGGCCGATATCCGGCACGCCGAGATAGGTATTGGTGACGCCGGCGCCGGAGACGTAGATCGCCTTGAAGCCGATATCCTCGATGACGCGCGCTGCGAGCGCGTTGGCGACGCCGGGCAGGAGGACGGCCTCCCGCCGGTTCAGGAGTTCGCGCAGCCGCCGATTGCAAGTGTCTGTCATGCCCAATCCTGTCGGTGCAGTCTTGTCGGTGCAAAGCGGGCTTTCTACCCCAACTTCGCCGAGGGCACGACAGGTCTTTTGCGGGCGAGCTGGCGCGGGTCGCGCAAGGTCATCGGCCGAGGCCGCGTTTGATCTGCAGCAAATTGTAGCGTTTTATTGCAGGCGGCAATAGCCGGTCCGGGTTCAAATCGCTCCGGCCGGAAAACGCGCGTTGGATCAAGCCTCGCTGAAGGGCACGAAATTGGTGGCGCAAAAATATTGAGGGGCAGCCATGGATGATGTCGACACGAAGCCATCGCTTCGCGGGCGCGCCGCAGGCGAATTCAAGGAATTCTGTGTCGTCGCCGTCTACTTCTACATCTGCTTCACGGCGCTGGCTTATTTGAAATTCGCCATCCTGGAGGCTCACGGCATCGCTTTCGCGCCGTTCGGCTTCGCCGCCGCCAAGGCGCTGATCTGCGCCAAGTTCGTGTCGCTGGGACATGCGCTTCATCTCGGCGAACGCTTCAAGCGGCAGCCCTTGATCTGGCCGGTGCTGCACAAGTCGTTGTCCTTCTTGGCGCTGCTGGTCGTGCTGAACATTCTTGAAGAGCTCATCGTCGGTTGGTGGCACGGTCGCACGCTGATGGATTCGCTCAGCGAACTCGCCGGCGGCACGCGCGATCAGATGATAGCCACAGCGATTGTCATGCTCCTGATTCTGATTCCATTCTTTATACTTCGCGTGCTCGGCGAGGTCGTCGGCGAGCGCACGCTGGCGCGCCTCTTCTTCGAGCCGCGCCGGGTCGTCCGCCGCGAAGAGCCGTCTTGAACTCGGGGTAAGATCCCACTGACTTTGTCATGATGGAGGATTTGAAATGATACGGATTGCCGGTGTCATTGCAGCGATTTCCGCCGGTGCCATACAGGCTGCCGACGCGGATGAAATAAGGCATACCACGTTTCCCGGTTCGCTGGTCGGAAGCTGGGCGCAGAGCGCCGGCTTGTGCGCCAAGGACGACAAATCAAATTTTGCGATTACCCCGTCCAGCTATACCGGTCCCGGCGGTAGCTGCGCCGTGGAGATTATCGTCGAGACGGCGGCGGCCGAAGGCTCGAATTACTCGGTGCGCGGGACCTGCAAGGCGACGCCGCAGGATCAGCCCCACGTGGTCAATGTGATCATGCGGATGAAAGGAGCCGACAGCATGGCGGCCGGCAGCTCGTTCGAGGACTTGAAGCCCTATCAGCGCTGCCCGGCGAAGCCCTAGAGCATGATCCGGAAAGGCGGAAACCGGCTTTCCGAAAGAGTCATGCTCCATCTCGACGACACTGGCGGAAAAGTCCTGAGCGTGCCATGAGCCTGTCATGAACCTGCATGATTTCAGCCCGCTTGTTCTGTCTTGTGCCACCTTTGCTCTGATCGTCGGCGGGATTTTCCTCGGCGTCCTGCTGCGCCGAGCGCTGCCGAAGCATCATCTCAGCAAGGAGTCGCAAGATGTCGTGCGGCTGGGCGTGGGCCTTATCGCCACCATCGCGGCGCTCGTGCTCGGTCTGTTGATTGCGGCGGCGAAGGGCTCGTTCGATACGCAAAGTGGCCAGGTCAAGCAGATCACCGCCGATCTCATCCTGATCGACAACCTTCTGTCGTTATACGGGCCGGAGACACAGCCGATCCGCGCCGAGATGCGGGCCGCCATCGGTCCTCTGGTCGACCGGATCTGGAGCGAGAAAAAAGCGAACGGCAGAGCGACCTTCATGCCAGGCGCCAGAGCGGAGGACGTCTACCTGAGCATCCAATCGCTGGTGCCGAGCAATGACCTGCAGCGCTCGCTTCAGAGCCGCGCCGTGCAGATCAGCACCGATTTTGCGCAGACGCGGCTCTTGCTGTTCGTCGAGTCCGACAATCTCGTCCCGGTGCCGTTTCTGGCGATCCTGGTGTTCTGGCTGGTCATCATCTTTGCGAGCTTCAGCCTATTCTCGGAATTGAACTTGACGGTCTTCACCTTTCTGTCGTTGTTCGCTTTCTCGGCGTCATGCGCGCTGTTTCTGATTTTGGAGCTGAGCCAGCCGTTCACCGGCCTGATGGCGATTTCGAACGAACCGCTCCACGTGGCGCTGAGGCCGCTCTAGGCAAAGATCCGGTGCGAGAAAATCGCGACGCTCACCGCCAGCGGCGGTGCAGCCACAGCCATTGCTCGGGATGTTCGCGTATCCAGCCTTCGATCACCAAGGTGACCGCCTGCATCGTGCCTGCGACGTCGAACTTGCCACTGGCGTCATAGACCGGATCGACTTGCGGCGAGATTTCACCCCAGAACGAGTTGCCGTCAGGCTTGCGCACGACGCGCATGCCGTAGATCGGCAACCCGGTCTGGTGCGCGAGCTTTGCGATCAGGGGGTTGGCAAGGCATTTCCTGCCGAAGAATGTCACCTCGACGCCGCGCGTATAATGCTGGTCGGCCAGCATGCCGACGTGGAAGCCGGATTGCGCAAGCCGGGCAATTTTCACCGGAGCATCGAGGCTGGTCGGGATCAATGCGCCCATCAGCGGTTCGCGCAGCTTGATAATCACGTCGCTGACGGCGCCGATATTCGGCCGCCGGAACAAAACGGCGGATTTGACCCCGATCAAATGCGCGCCGACGGCGGGCAATTCCCAATTGGCGAAATGGGCAGCAAAGCTGATCGTCGCCTTGCCACTTTTCATGATCGCGTCGAAGCGTTCCTGCGAATGCGGCGGATAGGTGATGACGTCTTCGGTCTGCGCGCCGATGCCTTTGACGCAGAATTCGTCGAGATGCGCGAATTCGATGGCGATGCGGCCGAGATTGTCCCACACGCCGCCGAGTATCTTTTCGATCTCCGCGTCGGACTTTTCCGGAAACGCCGCGTGCAGATTTTCGCGGCCGAGCCGGTGCTCTTTAAAGAGGGGGCCGATCTTGCGCATCAGGCCGCCGGCGAAATTCGCCATGCGTCTGCGATCGGTATGCTTGATGGCTCCGAGTAGGCCGACGGTGAGGGCGCCGGCAACCTTGTCGAGCAAAGGCTTGAAGCTTGGCCGCATCAAAACAGGACGATGATCTTGCCAAAAACCTGGCGGCTTTCGAGCCGCGCCAGGCCACGCTCGAACTCGGCGAGCGGCACCTCGGTATCGATCACCGGATTCATCCCCGACGCCATCTTGGCGAGGCTCTCGCCGATATTGCGCAGCGAGCAGCCGAACGAACCGAAGATGCGGTATTGCTGCAAATAGAGCTGGAACAGGTTGAATTGAATCGACTGGCCGGTGGTCGAACCGCAGGTCACGAGCCGCCCGCCGCGCTTGAGGCAGAGCAGCGAGCCGTTGAACGTGTCGGGACCGACGTGCTCGAAGGCGACATCGACGCCCTTCTTGCCGGTGAGTTTGCGCACGATGGTTTCGAAGCGGTCGGTCCGGTAATTGATGACGTGATCGGCGCCGAGCGCCTTGGCCTTTTCCGCTTTCGCATCGTCGCCGACGGTGGTGATCACGGTGGCGCCGATGGCCTTGGCCATCTTGATCGCGGTGGTGCCGATACCGGAGCCGCCGGCCTGCACCAAAATCGTTTCGCCGGGCTGCAGCTTGGCATTGTCGAACAGCATGTGCTGCACGGTGCCGAACGCGACCGGCGCGCAGGCGGCGTCGCGGAAACTCACCTTGTCGGGGATTTTTACCACGAGCCGCGCCGGCATGTTGACGAAATCGCGGGCGAAGCCGTCGACATGGAAACCCATGATGCTCGCGACATTTTCGCAAAGATTATCGCGGCCTTCCTGGCAGGCTTTGCATTTGCCGCAGGTCAGCGCGCCGTAAGCGACGACGCGGTCGCCGACTTTGGATGTGGTCGCGTCTGGACCGACCGCCACGATCTGGCCTGCGGCCTCGACGCCGACGATCAGCGGCAGCTTGCGCTTGGCGAATGCCATGCCGCGCCAGCCCCACACGTCGATATGATTGATGCCGATTGCCTTGATGCCGATCTGCACTTCGCCCGGGCCGGGCGGGGGCGGGGCGTCGATGTCGACGATCTCAATCTTGCGGTCGCCGGTGAGCGTGAGGGCGCGCATCTTTTTCGCCGGTGCGGCGCTCGAAGACTTGTCGAGGGTAGGGGCCAAAGTGCTCACGCCGGCTCCCGCGTCAAGACAAGCGAAATGTTCTGGCCGCCGAAGCCGAAGGAATTCGAGATCGCGCGATGGAGACGGGCATCGCGCGCCTCGTTCGGCACCACGTCGAGCGGAATCCCCGGATCGGGCACGCGGTAATTGATGGTCGGCGGTATGCGCTGATGTTCTAGCGTCAGCGCCGTGAACACTGCTTCCACCGCGCCGGCCGCGGTCAGCGTGTGGCCGATCATGGATTTGTTCGACGACATCGGGATGGTGCGGATGCGCTCGCCGAACACGGTCGAGACTCCGAGGCATTCCATCTTGTCGTTCTCCGGCGTCGACGTGCCGTGCGCATTGATATAGTCGATGTCCTCCGCGCCGACGCCGGCGTCGGCCAGCGCGTTGCGCATGCAGGCGATGACAGGTTTACCGTCGGGGCTCGAGCGGGTGCGGTGGAAGGAATCCGATTTCTCGCCGCAGCCTTCGAGAACGGCGAGCACTTTGGCGCCGCGCGCGACGGCGTGGTCATAGTCTTCAAGCACCAGCGCGGCCGCGCCTTCGGCCAGCACGAACCCGTCGCGGTTCTTGGAGAACGGCTTCGACGCCTGAGCGGGCGGATCGTTCTGCGTCGACAGCGCCGACAACAGCGAGAAGCGGATGAGCGCTTCCGCAGTCACTGAGCCGTCGGCGCCGACCGCAAGCACGGCCTGGCATTCGCCGCGGCGGATCGCTTCGACGCCGAGTTGGATCGAGGTGCCGCCCGAGGCGCAGGCGGTCGTGAGCGAGATCGGCGATCCCTGGGTGCCGAAGCGTTCGGCGAGATGCTCGCCGATGATGCCGTATTTCAACGTATCGAGGACCGGAGCGAATTGCGGCTCGCGCGCCACCCGGACCAGATCGAGATAGGTCGGATCGCTCTCGGGGGCCGTCTTTGCCGCCAATTCGGTGCGATAATGCCATTCGATTTCGAACGGCGGCAGCGCCAGAAACAGCGGGCCGGGGAAATGGCCCTTCGAGCCGATGGCGGATTGGCTGATGGCCTCCTCGCAGGCGAGCGTGGCGAGCCGCTCCGAGAGCTGCGCCGGCGCCATGTAGTCCGCGTAGACGTCGTTGACTGTGCCGGCAATGGTGGTGCGCAGGCTGTCGAGCGGAAAGCGGGTGATACGGCGAATGCCGGATACGCCGGACGAGAGCTTCGTCCAATTGTCTTCCTTGCCGACCCCGAGCGAGGTGACGACGCCCATGCCGGTCACGGCAACCACCGGGCGGCCAGCCTTGTCGCGATGCGTTGCCATAACGCACTCCTCTCAACTATTGGCGCGCATAAGGCGCGCGACTAGTTCACCCGTTCGAGCAAGACGAGCCCTTCGCCGCGCCAATTGCCGACGCCGGTGACGACGACCTGGGAGAGGCCGGGCGGACTTGCCCCGATATCTCCGGTTCCTGTCGGGGCGAACAGTTTGCCATGTTCGAGCACCGCACAACCGATGGCAAGATTGGCCGTGAATTGGGCGTCCACCCCATGCCCGATATACGTACCCGTATTGCGGACCGGAAGGCCGATCTCCTGAAGAACATGGGCCTCGGCGCTGGTCGCGGGCTCAAGCCCTGCGGCGCCGGAGACGATGGCGGCATGGGCCTTGTCGACTTGCGGCGAAAGTTTCTGCCATTGCCGGCGCAGGCTCGCTTCGGCGTCGCCTTCGTTGCGCGCATTGCGGTCGGAATAGACTTCCGAGATTCGCGCCCGCGGTTTTGCGCCGCGCGCGATCGCGTGCTCCTTGCTTTCCAGCACCAGGAACGCCCCCATCGTGCCGAAGGCGATCCCGCCGTGCGGGCCGCGGTCCCAGACCGCTGCGAATTTGTCCTTCAACGCGACCCTGCCGAACTCGAAGGTGAGCAGCACATCCCAGCGTGTGCCGTGATAGGCGCCGCCCACCAGCGTCAGTTCGCTCTGGCCGGCCGCGATGCGCGCCTGTGCTACGCGTACGGCGTCGACGCCCGCCGCTTCCTCGCCCATGAAGGTGCGCGAGGAGCCGACCACGCCATGCACCAGCGAAATATTGCCGGCAAGCAGGTTCGGCAGCTGCGCCAGAAATAGAGTAGGGCGCAGGTCGCTCATCAGCCGTTCGTTGAGAAAGGCACCGGGCGTGTTGGTCTTGCGCAGGCCGGCCATGATCGCGGTATCGACCGCGATATCGCGCTCGCCGCCGCCGGCGGCAACGATCATGTCAGCGCGGTCGAGCAATTCCGGATTGCCGGCAATACCGGCGTCCGCCAGCGCCATGCCGGCGGAATAGACGCCGACGCGCTGCCAAGTCTCCATTTGCCGCTGGTCGCTCTTCTTCGGAATGTATTTGTCGAAGGAGATCGGCCCGAGCGGATGCACGATATAGGGCGCGAAGCTCGTGTCGTCGTAGGACGGCGCATCGCCGCGCTCGAGATGGCCCCAAGCCGCCTCGACACCCTCGCCCAAACAGGTGAGGAGCCCGACGCCGGTGATCCACACCTCGCGGCGATCACTCACTTCGCGTACTCCCTGGCCGGGAAATTGATGCGGTCGGCCCATTCCCACAGGCCCTCGCGCAATTCCTTGCTCGGATAAGGAATGATCCGATAGGTCAGCGTGGCATCGCAGATCGGCGCACCCTTGCACCAGCCCTTGGCTTCGCCGATTGCATAGCCCGAGCCTTCATGAATGACGCGGCCTTCGAATTCGAGCTCGTCGCCGGGAAATACGGCGTTACGGATTTTGCCTTCCTTGACGCCGGCCAGCGCCGGCAGGCCGGTGAAGCCGGTGAGCGCGCTCACCAGCCAGCCCGTGGTCTGCGCCATGCACTCGATCAGGAGCACGCCGGGCATCAGCGGATAGCCCGGGAAGTGGCCGACGAAAACCGGGCTCTCCATCGGCACCTTGCAGACCGCGCGCGTCATGCGCTCACGGACGTCGACGACCGTGAAGCGGTCGATCATCTGGAAATATTCAAGACGCATCTAATGGCGCCTCAGGCGCCCTTGGCAGCGATCAGTTCGTCGATCCGCTCGCACAAGTTCTTCAGCACAAAATACTGATCCGTCGTCGCCTTGCCGTCATTGACCTCCTGGGTCCATTGCTCCAGCGGCAGCTTGATGCCGAAAGCCTTGTCGATGGCAAAGGCAATGTCGAGAAAGTCGAGACTGTCGATCTCAAGATCATTGATAGCGTGAGATTCCGGCTTGATGTTTTCACGCGGGATATCGCAAGTTTCCGCAATGATTTCAGCCACTTTATCGAACGTAGTGGACATCGGGCGTGCTCATTGGTCCGAAGGAATAAGCGCCGGCCCAGCCCGGCGCGAGCAGCCCGCGGTACGGGCCCCTCAATGTGAAGGCCCCGTATAGCGAAGGATGCCGGTAAGTTCAACGGCGGAGCCGATCTGCGGGCCCACCGTCGAGGCGCCGCCGGACCGGCCGATTTTCCGCCTTTGCCAATAGCTTATTGCCGGGCATCGCCGGGCCGGATCAGCCTCTTCGCTTGATCCACCAAGCCATATTACCTAATGAACCCGGCGAGAGCTTCGCCCAAGGTCCACACCGGTTCCAGGTCCGCCCATGCTGCAGGCGCAACAGGTCGATAAAACTGTGCGCAAGCGTTGTTTCGTGCAGATGACGGGCTACGAGCCGGTCGGAGCGGAGCGCCAGCACCATCGCTTCATCCGCGAAATGGCGCGGTTCCAGAAGGCCTGGAACGTGCAGGGCGAGGTCTCGCCGCCGGTTCTGTCGGCGGACGGCGCGGTGGCGAGCTGGTCGGTCGCCTGTTTCGGCCCGAATTGGCGCGTCGCCACCGACTTTCACTGGTTCCGCTGGGACGATTTCGTGCGCGCCGACGCCGCCGAGAGCGACTGGTGGCGTTTTCCGCTCGGTGTCGCGGCGCTGATGGAATTCATCCTCAACGGTACCGTGGTCAAATATTTCATCGTCGCCTGGCGCTACGGCGGATTCTTTCTGTCGCCGCTGGTCTACGTGCTCGGCATGATGTGGGCGGCGATCGCGCTGACGCGCTTTGCCGTGATCCACCTCGGTCTGCCGCATCACATGCTGATCGCGCCGGTTCTGTGGTTTGCGATCTTCGTTGCGTTTCGCTTCACCTTCGGGCGCCTCTGGCATATCCGCTACGCGCTCGACGACTGGTATTTCGCGCGCGATCTCATTCATCGCGTGCGGCCGGGGCTGGAAGAACGGCTCGATGTTCTGGCGCACGAGTTCGTGCGCATCGTGCGCGGCACCGATGCCGACGAGATCGTGTTCGACGGTCACAGTCTCGGCGCGCCGCTGTCGCTCATCGTGCTTGATCGGGCGCTCAAGCTCGATCCACAGCTTTTAAGCCGCGGCAAGGAACTGCATCTGGTGTCGAGCGGCTCGTCGCTGATGAAAGTCGCGTTGCATCCGGCCGCCGGCTGGATCCGCGAGACCGTCGGCCGCATCGCCACTGCGCCCGGCCTGTTCTGGGTCGAATATCAGGCGCTGGTCGATGTCATCAACGTCTACAAGGTCGATCCGGTGGTCGCGCTCGGCATGCCGTTCGCCGGCAAGCCCATCGTGAAAATCATCCGCATCCGCATGATGGTCGAGGAGCACACTTACCGGCGCTTCCGTCTCAATTTCCTGCGCATCCATCGTCAGGCGGTCATGGGTAATGAGCAGCGTTACTTCTACGACTATTACATGTTGGTCTGCGGCCCCATCGCGCTGCCGGATCGCGTCGCTTATCCCGACGAAGCCGTTGCGGCCTTCGGCGCCGACGGCGGGTTGATTGCGGGCGTCCTCGAAGCTGTGCCGGAGCCAAGTGCGTGACCCCGACAATTTCCAAAATCATCTGGCTCGCTTTCATGGCTGCCTGGGTGGTGCTGCGGCAACGGCCGGGGCAGCATTCGCGCAAGACGCCGATCAGCTATTCCGGGCGCGACATTCGCGAACGCCTGCTCATGGCGGCGTCGTTCACCGGCCTAGGCATCGTGCCTGCGGTCTATCTCGCGATCCATTTTCCGCGCTTTGCCGATTATCCTTATATGCCGGTGCTGACCTATCTCGGGATCGTGGTCGATGTGGCCTCGTTGTGGCTGTTTTGGCGGACCCATAGCGACCTCGGCAAAAACTGGTCGGTCAGTCTCGATCTGCGCGAACGCCATACCCTCGTCACAACCGGCGTTTACGGCGTCGTGCGCCATCCCATGTATTCGGCGTTTTGGCTGATGGCGCTCGCCCAGGTGCTGCTGTTGCCCAATTGGATTGCAGGGCCCGCGGGTTTGGTCGGTTTCGGCACTCTGTTCTTTGGTCGCGTGTACCGTGAAGAAGAGATGATGATGAGTGCGTTCGGAGAGGAATATCGTACCTATATGGAACGCACCGCGCGGGTCGTGCCGTGGATTTATTGATGTGCGTGGTGTTGTCGGGCGACTTGCCGGCTCAGCCACGTTGCATTTATGGCACAGGTCGGCGCCGGTTTGCGGTGCACCCGGCATTTCCAGGAAAATTCCGGCCACAAAATCTGGCGGTGCGGTATGGATCGCTTACAATGCACCGGGCATACCGGATTCAAGTTTTGCGTAACATTCGGCAAGCCATGAGGGGGCCATGAAGGCCAGATTGGGTTGGGGTTGGATGGCAAGCAGCGTTGCAAACACCGTGTCGATTACCATGACAGCTTGGCGACGATTTGCAGCGATTGCGATGCTCGCAGTCGGCATGATGCTGATGCTTGGAACCAGCCCGAGCGTGGCGGAACCGCGTGCGCACGTTTATCTGCTGCGCGGCCTTCTCAATGTTTTCTCGCTCGGCATGGATACGCTCGCGGATGAGCTCAACAAACGCGGCGTCTACGCAACCGTTGACAACCACACGGCATGGCAGTCGCTCGCCGACCAGGCCGCCGCGCGATACAAAGCCGGCACCGAAGGCCCGATCATCATCATCGGCCACTCGCTCGGCGCCGATGCGGTCATGGAAATGTCCGCCTATCTCGGTGCCAAGGGCGTGCCGGTGGCACTCGCGGTGCCGTTCGACGGCACGCAATCGTTCGCGGCCTCTGGCAATATTCAGCGCGTGCTCAATCTCACACAGCGCAGCTACGCCTATATGCGCAAGGGCCCGAGCTTCAAAGGCACGCTGGTCAATTTCGATGTGAGCTCGGATCCGAGCATCGATCATCTCAATATCGACAAGTCGCCGCGTCTACATGCGAAAGTGATCGGCGAAGTGCTTTCCGTGGTCGGGTCGCATCGCGGCATGCCGGGTGCGACGGTACCGCGGCCAACTCGGGTCAATTCGCCAACATCGCCCGGCAATGAAACCGGTGCTCCGATGGCGCCTGCACCGAAGCCCGAAGCTGCTCCGGCGCCTGCAACGCCCGCGCCCCCGCCGGCCAAGACCGGCACCGGCGCCACGAATTCCACGGATATTCGACCCTTGGCCGACAGCGGCACGCCGGTGATCGCGCTTCCCGAACACGGCGTACCGGTTCACAAGCCCGCGGCGCCGGCGAGCGGGGCGGCGCAAGTTCCGAATTGATCGCGCCCGAATTTACGGCTTCACGGAATCAAACGGCCCGCCGAGCGAACGCGGCGGGCCGTTTGCATTTTTGAGCTCTCTTGTGTGAACTTTCTTTTGTAAGTTCTCTTGCGTTCGCAGGCGTTACGGCCGCTCCGGCGAGTCGATCGGTGCGCAATTGGTGCGGCCCTGCAGCGCGCAATCCTCAAGCTTGCCGGTGGCGGAGATGGTGTCGGCGATCCACACGCCGGTGCCGATGAGTACGACAACGATTGCCGCCGCGATCATATTCATACGCATGCGCTGACGATCGTCGATCCGCTCTTCGCGTTCCTGTTCGTAGCGGGCGAAGTCATCGTCTGTGTTTCGCGGAGCCGGCAGTGACGCCGAGACGAGTGCCAGCGGCTGTCCGCGGCGCCGGAACGGCAACACCTGTCCAAACTCTTCGCTGTTTTGGGCGGCAGGCCCGTTCTGCATCGTTCGTGAACCGCCAAGTTTATGCAGAGAATATACGCCCTTGCCGCGTAATTTCTAAGTGAAGAATTCATGCCTTCAGTGCGGACAATCGACGAAATTGCAGGTTCCACAGCCGTCCATGCCGCCATTCCAACCGCGCTTGAAGTGAACTAGATTCCGTCCATGAGCTTGCGGCGGCACGCGCGTACCGGGATAGCGTTGGCGGCGGCCTATGCGGTCGCTTTGCAGGCGGTTTTGCTCGCATTCGGCGTGCCAAGCGCCGGCGGCGTTGTGGCTGTTCCGATGTGTTCGGCCGCAGCCGGTCATTCCGCGCCGGCCGGACAGAGCCACGACTGTCTCGAGGCCTGTCTCACCGGTTGTTGCAGCGGCGCGCCGATTTGTCCCGCGCCGGCCGCGATCGCGATTTGCATGCCGGCGCCGGCACAGAGGTTGACGGCCACGTCCGAGAGCGGGCCGCCTCCGGCTGTGCGCATTGCCGCTGCCCATCGTTCGCGGGGGCCGCCGTTAGGCTAGACCCTGATTCAATTCAATTGAATCGGGTCAGGGCCTAGTTTCTTTATTGGAGCATGATCTTTTCCGAAAACCGGGTTCCACTTTTCGGGATCAGGCTCTAAGCGAACGATCAGTCCAGCCAAAAATCTTTTGCCGTTACGGCATTCAATGCGGAGCAAGTCCATGAAGATTTTCGATTCGAAATACACGATCGGCGCCGTTGCCGTTCTGGCGGCGCAAATGGCCGGGGCGCAACTCGCGCGCGCTGCGGACTACGATGTCGGCTCGATCCATATCTCGCAGCCCTGGTCGCGGGCGACGCCGAAAGGGGCCGCATCGGGCGCCGGCTACATGACGGTCACCAACAAAGGCGCGACGCCGGATCGCGTCAGCTGCGTGTCGAGCGACGCCAGCGCCCAATGCCAGATCCACACCATGACGATGGAAGACGGCGTGATGAAGATGCGGCCGGTCGAAGGCGGGCTCGAAATCCTGCCGGGCCAGACCATCACGCTGAAGCCCGGCGGCTTTCACATCATGCTGCTCGATCTGAAACATCCGCTCGAGCAGGGGCAAAGCATCAAGGCGACGCTGAAATTCGATCACGCCGGCACGGTCGATGTCGAATACCCCATTGCCGGAATCGGTGCGCCCGCACCCGGCGCCGCCGATGCCGGCGGCAGCACGATGATGAGCGGCGACCACGGCGGCGGCATGATGATGGCGCCGAGCGGTGGCGGCGCGATGCAGGGCCCAAGCGGCGGCATGCAGATGAACAAGCAGTGATTGTTTTTCCTGGACGCGGCGCAGCGTCAGCGCTGCGCCGTCACTCCGGGAAGCGCAGTGACTTTTCTACTTCGGCTCGGGAAAGCCCGGCTTCACGCCGTCCGGCAGCGGCGCCTTAAACGTGTTCAGCGTCATCGACACCATCGCGTAATAGCCGAGGATGCCGACCAGTTCGACGGTGCCGGCATCGCCGAGAAGTTTCTTGACGCGATTGTAGGTGGGTGTGCTGACGCGCCGCTTGCCGTAGAGCTCCTTGACGAAATCGTAGATCGCCATCTCGTCCTTGGGCGCCGATTTCGGCGCGCGGCCGGCTTGAATAGCGCGGATGGTTTCCGGCTTCACGCCCTGTTTTTCGGCGATCACGGCATGCGCCGCCCACTCGTATTGCGCCTTCCAAAACTGAGCGGTGCAAAGGATGGCGAATTCGGAAAGCCGCGGCGGAACGCTGGTCTTATAGCGCACATGGCCGCCGAGCTTCTGCGCCAGTTCGCCGAATTCGGGCGAGTGCAAATAGATCGCGAACGGGCCCGACAGCTTGAAGACGCCGCGCGGCCCGGATGCGATGGAATCGGTCAGCGCCTTTTGCGCCGGCGTAAATGTCTCCGGCGACAGTTCGGGGAGACGAGGGGATTGCAGGCTCTTCTGCGCAGTTTTGGCCATGGGTTTCCTCTTCGGCGGGTAGAACAAAGTTCGGCCCGCGTTATTGTTGTATCGTCACGTGACACGGCGATCGGCAGGGTATCGGGCGATGCGTGAAGCGATAACGGGCTTTGCTTCGCCTGTCGAGCGGTGAGGGACTACATGCCGGGCGGCAGTTTCGGATCGAAGCGACAATTCCTGCGGCTGGCGATCGCGAGCCTTGCCGCCGTCCTCGGCCTCTCGCCGTTGCGGCCGAAGCGATCGTCGGCGCAAGGCGTCGGCAAGATGTCGAAGCAGCAGGCGCAGTACCAGGATCGTCCAAACGGCATCCAAGCCTGTGCCACCTGTACGCTGTTCGAGAATCCGGACCGCTGCAAGGTGGTCGAAGGCGACGTCAGCCCGGACGGCTGGTGCAAGGCCTATGCGATGGCGGACTAGAGAGGAGGCAGCTTCTGCGAAGGGTCTTCGCCGCACCTGCCCGAACTGCTAGAATGCCACCGCCAAAGCCAGCAAAGACGGGATGAAGAACTACGACGATCTAAGGGCGATATAACGAGGAGGATGTTATGGGATTCCTGACCGACGACGACCGCGAGAAGCTGACTCCCTCGGAACTCTTGCCCTACGACACGCCGATCCCGACCCAGATCGTATCCAGCGACGAATTCTATCCCTTTCCGCAAACCGAGAAGCAGCGCGAATTGCAGGCGCGGCTGCTCGATCTCGCCGACGGCCTGGCCAAGAAGCAGGGCGTCTCGCGCCGCCGCTTCTTCCAGACCGCGGCCGGGATGGCGGCGTCCTATGTGGCGATGAACGAGACCTTCGGCAATTTCTTCGATGTCACCCATGCCGAAGCCGCGACGCCGGCGATGGCCGACGAGCGCGCCGATTCGCTCAAAGACCAGTTCATCATGGACATGCACACGCATTTCCTGCGCGACGACACCCGCATCAAGAATTTCGTCGCCATGCGCGCCGCCGTCGGCAAGGCCGGCTGGAACAAGGATCTCGCCGGCAAAGAACAGACCATCGACGATCTGAAATACGACAATTACGTCAAGGAAGTCTTCCTCGACAGCGACTCTAAGATTGTTCTGATCTCGTCGGCGCCCTCCGACATCGAGCAGGACTGGTTCCTCACCAACGAGCAGATGGCCCAAGCGCGCGACAAGGTGAACCAGCGCTTCGGCTCGCGGCGGCTGTTCGCGCACGCGATTTTCACGCCCGGCCAGCCGGGCTGGCTGGAGAAGGTCGATGCCGCGCTGGCGCTGAAGCCGGAATCGATGAAGGGCTATACGATCGGCGACAATACCCACAAGGATACGAGCCGCTATCCCTGGCGCATGGACGACGAGAAGGTCGCCTATCTCGGCTATGAGAAATTCGTCAAAGCCGGCATCAAGAATGTCTGCGTGCACAAGGGCCTGTTCGCGCCGCCGCTCGACCGCCAATTCCCCAATCTGCGCGGCTTCGTCGACGCGAGCGATGTCGGCCAGGCGGCCAAGGACTGGCCGCAGCTCAACTTCATCATCTATCACGGCGCCTATCGCCATGTCGGCGGCGATCCGAAAGTGGCGCTGGCAGAGTTCGAGCGCACCGGCCGCATTTCCTGGACCAGCGATCTCGCCGACATCCCGGCGCAATACAACGTCACCAATGTCTATGCCGATGTCGGCCAGCTCTTCGCCATGACGCTGATCGCCGAACCGCGTGTGACGGCGGCGCTGATGGGCACCATGATCAAGAAGATGGGCTCGGATCGCGTCTGCTGGGGCACCGATGCGGTGTGGACCGGCTCGCCGCAATGGCAGATCGAGGGGCTGCGCCGCTTCGAGATCCCCGAAGACATGCAGAAGCAATACGGCTTCGCGCCGCTCGGTCCGGCGACCGGGCCGGTCAAGAGCGCGATCTTCGGCGGCAACAATGCCAAGCTCTACGGCATCGAGCCGAAAAAAGCCGAGCTCGAGCTCAAGAACGACAAGCTCACGGCATTGAAGGCCAAATACGAGAAGTCAGGCCGCGAGCCGAACAATCTGCGCTACGGCTATGTCGCCGAGCCGGTCGCGGATTTCTCGGTGTTCGCCTGAAGTTGATATTTCACTTTCAGAAACGCCCGGGCCGTTCCGCCCGGGCGTATTTCGTTTATGGTATGAATTGCAGGCACTTAGGAGAAAGTCGTGACAGCGAAGAATAGCCGCGCTCGCGCGATCACCATTCGCCGGTCACCCGCAAAAACCGCTAGAGCTTCCGGCGGCACAGTCCGACGCCACCGCGCGAGTCGTCGATGAATACTAGCCCGGACGACAGCGAAAAATCCACCGACGATCGTCGCGGGCTGCTGAAGCTCGCGCTGATCGCGCTGGCCGTCGGCGCCATGACGGGCGTGGCCGGAGCGGTATTTCGGATTGTGCTTGCGCATGCCGACCGCCTGCGCGACGCGACCGTCGCCTGGGCGCATGGCTATTCGCTGGGCGGCTTCTTGGTCGTCGTGCTGGCCGGTGCTGTTGCGCCCGCGATAGCGGCGTGGCTGGTGCGCCGCTTCTCGCCGTACGCGTCGGGAAGCGGCATCCCCCATGTCGAGGCCGCGCTTGCACAAGAAGTCCCGCCGGCACCCATCGGTCTCGTGCCGGTGAAATTCTTCGGCGGCATTTTGGCGATCGGCTCCGGCCTCGCGCTCGGCCGCGAGGGCCCGAGCGTGCAGATCGGCGCCGGCATTGCCGTGTTCACCGCGCGGCTGTTTCGTCTCGACTGGGCGGATTGCCGGGTGCTGCTCGCCGCCGGTGCCGGCGCCGGCCTCGCCACGGCCTTCAATGCGCCCATTGCCGGCGCGGTGTTCGTGCTCGAAGAACTGGTGCGCCGGTTCGAACACCGGATCGCGATAGCCGCGCTTGCGGCGTCGGCCACCGCGATTGCGGTCGGCCGTCTGTTTCTCGGCGATCTGCCCGATTTCCTGGTCGGCCCGCTCGCTCCCGTCGGGGCCGAGGCGCGCGTGCTGTTCTTCGTGCTCGGCGCCGTGGCGGGCCTCCTTGCCGTTGCCTATAACCGGGCGATCCTTGCCGCGCTTGCTGCTGCCGAGCGCTTCGCTGCGGTCCCGGTCGAGCTTCGCGCCGCGTTAATCGGCGCCACGGTCGGCGTCCTGGCCTGGTTCGCCCCGCAATTGGTCGGCGGCGGCGACAATATCACCCAGCAGACACTGACCGGCCATGACGGCGTGTCCGTGGTCGTGATTGCTTTCCTGATCAGGTTCGCGCTCGGCCCGCTGTCCTATGCGAGTGCGACCCCCGGCGGTCTATTCGCGCCGCTTCTGGTTGTGGGCGCGCAATCAGGCCTGCTGTTCGGCGCGGCATGCGAGTTTCTCTTCCCGGGTCTCGGCGTGCCGCGTGAAGCCTTCGCGCTCGTCGGCATGGCCGCGTTCTTCACCGGCGTCGTGCGCGCGCCGGTGACCGGGATCGTGCTGGTCACCGAAATGACCGGCAACGTCACCATGTTGCTGCCGATGCTGGGCGCGGGCTTCGTCGCCATGCTGGTGCCGATGCTGCTGCGCGACACACCGATCTACGACGCGCTGCGCGAACTGACTTTGCGCAAGGAGTAAGAAATCTCTGCAAATTCCGTCTCTCAGCACCTCTATAGCTGGGCGGCCAGTTG
The DNA here is from genome assembly GCA_963746715.1 of uncultured Alphaproteobacteria bacterium. Taxonomy (GTDB): domain Bacteria; phylum Pseudomonadota; class Alphaproteobacteria; order Rhizobiales; family Xanthobacteraceae; genus BOG-931. The sequence goes on from CAVVCW010000032.1 coordinate 964,800, forward strand.
TCCCGTCAAACCGCCATTTTGCGCTATAATCGACATTAGATTCGCACAGGCTGGAGCAGGGATCATGATCCGACAGGCGACACTCATTGCGGCAACGACAGTCTGGTTGACGGGCGTGGCGGTAATTTTGGCTTCTACACCGGCGGATGCGCAGGCGGCGCCTGCCGCCAAGCCCGCTTCATTCACCTGTACCGGCGTCAAAATCGAGCCGGTGTCGTTGAAGCAGTCGCCGATGACGGTCAAATTAGCTCTGACCCCTGGCCGCAAGATCTCACTCAACCTCGATAGCAGTGACGTCAAGAACAGTGTGACCAGCAACGATCAGACCACGCTGCGCTTCCGCACCAGGGATTTCACCGGCGAATTCTTTCACTTCACCAACGACCTGTTTCTGATCTACCACTCGGGGCACTTGGCGAAGCTCTCCTGCACGCCAGCGCAATAATTGACGCGCGCGCGTCACACGCCTGCAACATAGCTACGACCGTAATGATCCCGCCCAGAGCGGGAGTGCTTCAGCGTGAAGCAATGGCCGCTCTGGCATTTTGATGGCGCATGATCTTTTCGGAAAACCGGCTTCCACCCCGGATCAAGTCCGAGGGCAAGCTTTTTCGGATCATGCCGGCGCGGAGAATGGCCATGTCTGAAACCATGTCTGAAACCATGTCTGGAACTATGACGGATAGTGCGACAGCCGACCTGTCGGAGCTCGATCAGATGCAGACCGCCTATAAGGCAGCAGTCGAGGAGTGGATCGCGGCGATCAAGCAGGAGGAAGCTTTGGCCTCGGTTAATCACACGATCGCCGAGGTCGATAAGTGGGAGGGCGCTCACTTCAAGGAAGACGAGCTTCGCGGCAAGGTGAAAACCACCAAGAAGCGCTACGAAGACGCGCTGCGCGAGAAGTTCTTCGGCTTCTAGCCCAGGTCACTTTGGCAAGTCTGCTACCCATGCCGGCGCTCGCCATGCGCCGGCATGTAGCTCCTCGCCCCGCGGCCTGTTGCGGGTATGAGGCGATACGAGATTTAATGCACCCATCATCATTTTTGACGGCGCCGGACATTTGCCGGCGCCGACCACGCCATTTAAATAGAACAACGAGCGCTTTCCGCCGACAGTGCCGCCGGCCGCCGAAGATGAGGCGCGCGTGGCGGCGCGCTGGAGTGAATACGGCTTGGCCGATCTCTAAGCCACAGCGGTTGCCGCGGAATACGCTATCGCGGCATCATCGATCGCCCGCCGCGGGCCAATGCGTCACGGAGCCGGATTTCATGCTCAAGCACACACCGATCAACCTCAACGACTGGATCGAGAACAACAAGCACACGCTGCTGCCGCCGATCAACAATAGGCAATTCTGGAAAGAGGATTGGCAAAACTTGATGGTCATGATGGTCGGCGGGCCGAATTATCGTCCCGACTATCATGACGATCCGGGCGAGGAGCTGTTCATTCAGCTGCGCGGCGAGGTGACGCTCAAGCTGATAGATCCGGTCACGCGCGAGCGGAGCGAGGTCGTGGTGCGTGAGGGCGACATGTTCTTGTTGCCCTCGCATATGCGCCATTCGCCGCAACGCGCCGAGAACACGTTCGGGCTCGTCATTGAGCGTTACCGCCAGCCCGGCGAGGTCGATGCGCTGGAATGGTACAGCGAAGACGGCCGTCTCGAATTTCGCGGCGAATTCTTCGTCAAGAATATCGAGCAGGACCTGGCCAAGGTGCAGGCCGCCTGGAAGGCCTGGACCTTGGACAAGGACAGAAAAGTCCCGACGGTCTGGCGCGTCGGCAACGAATAACGCTAGGGTCGCCTTTTGTCGGCGCTCTTTTTCACCGTCTTCTGCTTCTTTGCGGTCTTGCTCTGGGTTTTGGCTTGGGTGCGGGTCTTGGCCGCCGCGGCTTTGCCCTTGGCGGGCTTTGGCGGCATCAGGCCGGCCTTCTCGACGTGGCGCACCCAATAGTCCCAGGCGCGCTCGATCGGCATCGGGCGCAATTGGCCGGCTTCGGTGATGTCCTGCTCGCCGGGCGACAGCCGGTCGACATGGCCATGCGCAATGGCCTCGCTTTGCAGCTTGGCATTATGGCAGCCGAACACGGTGCGGAAGGCGAGCTGGCGCAGATCGGTACCGGCGACCGTCGCGCCGTGGCGGCGCATCAGCACCGTCCAATGGGGCCCGAGCGCGCGGGCGAGCGACGCACCTTCCTCCGGCTTGACCACGAGCATATTGGTGTCGCCGAATTCGTCGCGTTGGTCCCAGAACGGCACCTTGCTGCCAATCACCGCGCCGAGATGAAACACCGGCACCAGTTCGCGGCCCGATATCGCGTAAGGCAGCATGGCATGCGCGTGGTGATGCACCACGGCATTGACGTCCGGCCGTGCCTTGTAGATTTCGCCGTGAATCACCCGCTCGCTGTAGAGCCGGAATTCGGTCGGCCGCACTGGCTCGGAGTCAAAATTCATCTCGATGAGATCGGACATTTCCACCAGTTCGGGCGCGCGGTGACGGGAAATGAAATAGCGCTTCGGATCGTGCGGATGCCGCACGCTGACATGGCCGAACGCGTCGAGCACCTCCTCGTTGGCGAGAATGCGTGTGGTTACGATCAGTTGGTGCAGCAGTTCGGCGATATCTTCCGCCATGATCTTCTCCTGGACTAAGCTACTTGTCGGGACGATGCTTTTGGCACTCCGCGAGCCTTTGAGCTAGTGCATGATCCCGAAAAGTGGAAGCCGGTTTTCGGAATAGATCATGCTCGAATAATGGAGATTGCGCATGACGGATCAGGTGAAGGCACTATTCTACGATGTGTTCGGCACACTGACCGACTTCCGCAGTTCGATTGCGCGGGAGGCCGAGGCCGTACTCAAGCCGAAGGGTTTTACGCTCGACTGGGGCGCGTTCGCCGACGCTTGGCGCGGCGAATATCAGCCGGCCTTGGAAGAGGTGCGCGCGGGCCGCCGCGCCTATTGCAAGCTCGACATTCTGCACCGAGAGAACCTCGATACCGTGCTGCAGCGTTTTGGCGTGGCCGGACTGAGTGAGGACGAGAAGCAGACGCTTAATCTCGGCTGGCACCGGCTTGACGCCTGGCCCGACGTGCCGGAGGGCCTGGCGCGACTGAAGCAGAAGTTTTGGCTCGCGCCGCTATCGAACGGCAATATCTCGCTGATGGTCGATCTGGCGCGCCGCAACAATTTTCCCTGGGACGCGATCCTCGGCGCCGATATCGCGCGAGACTTCAAGCCGAAGCCGCGCGTTTATCTCGCCGCCGCGGCAGCCTTCGATTTGCGGCCGGACGAATGCATGCTGGTGGCGGCGCATTCCAACGATCTGGCGGCGGCCAGCGCGCAGGGCCTGCAGGCCGCACATCTGGCGCGGCCGAACGAGCATGGTCCCGGCCGCGGCGAAGCCGCACCCGGCGTGCCGGTCGATTATGCGGTGAAGAGCCTCGTGGAATTGGCGGATAAGCTTGGGGTGTAAGCGGGCGCTTGGCCGTGAGCGAAATTGCCGCTGCTTTCAGGCCCGCGCGAATTAGGCTACGCTGCAGAAAGAAACCAGCCGCCGATCCAATCTGATCGGATCAAGGCCGGGCATGATCAGGGGAGGGCGCCTTGAAGCTTTTGCGCCGAAACGTTTTGCGCCTGGCGGCGGGAGCTGCTGCGCTTCCGGTGATATACGGCGTTATGGGCCGGCACGCGCGAGCCGACACTTACCCGTCCCGGCCGGTGCACATGATCGTCGGCTTTCCTCCCGGCAGCGCGCCCGACATCATGGCGCGGCTCGCGGCGCAATGGATGTCGGACCGGCTGGGTCAGCAATTCGTCGTCGAGAACAGGCCGGGCGCGGGCAGCAATATCGGCACCGAAGCCGTGGCGCATGCGGATCCGGATGGCTACACCATTCTGGCCGATGTTCTGACCAACGTGCTCAACATCTCGCTCTATCGAAATCTGAATTTCGATTTCATGCGCGATATCGCGCCGGTTTCACCCACAGCCAATGCGCCCTATGTCGTGCTGGTGACGAACACGCTACCGGTTACGACGATCCCTGAATTCATCGCTTATGCCAAAGCCAATCCGGGCAAGATCAATATGGCGTCCGGCGGCAACGGCACCGCGTCGCATCTGTTCGGCGCACTGTTCGGGATGATGGCCGGTGTCGATCTGGTCCACGTGCCGTATCGGACCAATTACATGACCGATCTGATCGGCGGCCAGGTGCAATTTGTCGTCAATCCGATCCCGCAATCGATGGAATTCGTCAAAGGCGGCAAGGTGCGCGCACTCGCGGTCACGACGCCTGCGCGCTTGGCGGCGCTGCCGGATCTGCCTACGGTCGGCGAGTTCGTGCCGGGCTACGAGGCGGTCGGGTGGTACGGCATCGGCGCGCCGAAGGATACGCCGGCGCCGATCATCGCTACGCTCAACGCGGCGTTGACCGCGGCGCTTGCGCAGCCTGAGCCGAAGGCACGGCTTGCCGAACTCGGCGTCGAGCCGATGCCGATGACGCCCGCGCAATTCGCAAAATTCGTTGTCAGCGAAAACGAGAAATGGGGCAAGGTCATCCGCGCCGCCGATATCAGGCTGGATTGACAACCTCGCCCCGGACACTCCTCCGAGCCGGCGCCGTTAACGGCACCGCGTCAGTTCAGTCTTTCTGTGGCTCGCGCGAGGGCTCATTGGCCCCAGTCTGTCGATACGTGACCGGCGTTCCGCCGTCGCCAGGAATACGATCTATGATCGTGCCTCCCAAGCCAACGATAGTGACGGGATTTTGCAGATGCGGTGGCGGCCCATATTTGATGCCGGGATAGGTCTCCCAAACAGGCAAACGCAGGGAAGGATCGCCGTGAAAAATCATCCAGCCGAGATAAAGGCGCGGGATGGAATGGTAGTCACCCTGGTTGGGGACATTGGCGTCATTCACATGGTTCCCGTAATAGGCCTGCTGAGCCAAGAGGTAGAGAGAGCCTAGGACTGGATTTCCCGATCCCGAGACGATTTGATTCACGTAGTTCGTGAGCATCGTGGTTTCCAGTTCTGTGGCGGGACCGTCGTCCGTCACGCAATGCTCGCCAAAATAAGCAATGCCGCCGCCGGGCGCGTAGTTGAACAGCCAGGAGTTGGCGAAGGACTGGCAGTTGTAAGCGTTCGGCGAATTGACGGGGTTTGGTCTGGGCACGCTCACGGGCAGTGGCAGATAGCCGGGACCATTTCCCCAGGCCTCTCCGGTCGTCTCGTCCAACACGATCGGACCCGTGCCGCCCGGTGTTGCGCCCGGATTGATTGTCAGCGGACCGCGAACGGTTCCGGTAACGTCGGTGTAGGTATTGTCGTCGTTGAAATTCCACGGCGGCATGATGGTGAAGGAGCCGCTCTTGCACGCCGCCGCGAAGACGACCGGCAAACCGGTAAGATTTTGCGTGCCCTGGACGTCGCTGTCGCCGAAATTGTCCCATGTGCCATACCAGCCATGCCCGATATAGGACACCCAATTGCTCTGCCCGGCTTGGGCCGCCAACTGGGCCGCGCTTACTTTCGTGTAATTGGGGACCGGTGTTTCGCCGTTGTAGAGCAGATAATTGGTGCGTGCGAGAGGCCATTTGGCCGTCAGTCCGGCGTTGTTTGCCAGTCCGGTTGTCCGGCCGGCTCCCGGATCGTAGATGGCGTCCGCGACAAGAGTGAAAGTCAATGCGTTATGGCGGGCAAAGGAAATTGTCGTTTCGTAGGTGATGATCTTGTTCACAAAGTCGATGACGTTCTGAACAGTTCCCGCAGGCACTCGGCCGACAGCTAAGTCCGGATAACCGTCCACGTAGTCCGGATTATAAGTCGGTCCCGCTTGAACGGGCGTGGCCGTTCCGACGATAGACGATTCATTGTAGAGTCCGTTGCCGTCCTGATCCCAGTTATCGAAGGCCCCCGCCACCATATGCGGATATGTGCCGGTGTGGTGATAGAGACAGGCATAATAGAGGTCTGTTTGAACAAAATCGCCCGGCGCGTCGCAAGGAATGGGTATGTTGGTGTTGGGGTAATAAATCGTCACTTGCGAAAACCAATACCTGACGGGAAAATTCTGCGCGTCGCCGACCAGCATCACATATTTCGTCGAAAGTCTTTCATGAGCGTATTGAATCGCGTGCTTGATCTGCTCCGGGCTGTCGACGCCCGCAAAAGACGACGTGATGCTTTCTACCGAGACGGCCAAAGTAGGCATAGCTGTGTTGTTCTTGTGCTGCACCAAAGGGGCCAGGGCCTGCATGAATGCTTCGGGCGCCAGAACGAGCAGGCTTATCGGTCCGGAAATCCCGGAAAATGGATTTTCGATTGGGCGTTGCGGTCCAGTATTGGGATTTGATTTCGGCGGCATGAATTTTTTCTCCAGCCATGGCGGTGAGGGGCTAATTCTTGTGCCGGTCAATGCACAAGACATCTTGTAGCGTCGGAGCGATGCCGCCTTTGGTGAATCTCGCAGCGTTGCGGCGACCGATCCAAAAGCTCCGGCTACTTTAGATGTCGGATGCCGCCTGTCTGTGCGATACGTCACAGAATGTCTTTGCGCTACGCGACAAAAAACGGAAACTGACACAGTATGACGCCGCAGCTCGCGCTGCGTCATACCTGCGTCACGTCGATGTCGATTTGGATTGGAGGTCTGCCTGAAAAGGCGTCCTTCGCTCTTCGGACGAAGCCTTTAGCGGCGCAGCAAAGAAGGAGTTGGTGCCAACTTGGTATCGAACTGTATCTGCTGCGGTCCGTCCTACGAACCGTGGCGAGCGAAAATCTGCTGCCGCTCGCAAATCTTCTGCGCGGCGTGCCGCATGTTGCTCTCGAAGATATCGTTGGCCTTGCGGGCGAGATATTGAAAAGTCGTGGTCATCGGGATCCCCTGTTAACCTGTCATTTACTGTTGTTGGGGTTTAGCCCGGTCGGCCAATGGCCGAAGTGACGGCGGTCACAGGATGACGCTTTTCCATAAGCCATTGAATGACATGACAAAAATCAGGCGCCAATGGCCGGATAATCGGTATAGCCCGAAGCGCTGCCGCCATAGAAAGTCTTGCGGTCAGGCGGATTGAACGGGCCGCCGCGGCGCAAGCGCTCGGGCAGATCCGGGTTGGCAAGAAACAGCGCCGCAAACGAGACGAGATCGGCTGCGCCGTCGTGGATGACGGCATTGGCGCGGGCAAGATCGTAGCCCTTGTTGCCCATCAGAGCGCCGCGCCAGATCTTGCGAAAGAATCGGATGTCGGGCTTTTCGCCGGCCGGCACCGGATCGCCCGCGATGGGCTCGACGATGTGCAGATAGGCGAGGCCGAAACGGTTGAGCTCATTGACGGCAGTCGAAAACGTCGCTGCCGGATGACTATCGGCCATGTCGTTGAAGGCAGCCGCGGGCGACAGCCGCACGCCGACGCGGTCCGCGCCCCAAACGCCGACAATCGCTTCCGTTACCTCGGTCAGGAGCCGCGCGCGGTTTGCCGCGCTGCCGCCGTAACGGTCGGTGCGCTTGTTGCTGCCGTCGCGCAAAAACTGATCGATCAGATAGCCGTTGGCGCCGTGCAATTCGACGCCGTCGAAGCCGGCCGTTTTGGCATTCTCCGCGCCGCGCCGATAATCCGCAACGATGCCGGCAATCTCCGCAGTCTCGAGCGCGCGCGGCGTCACGAAAGGCTTCATGCCGTCATAGGTCATCGCCTGGCCGGCTGGCGCGATCGCCGATGGCGCCACCGGCAGCGCGCCGCCCGGCTGCAGCGACGGATGCGAAATCCGCCCGACATGCCAGAGCTGCAGATAAATCCGCCCTTCGGCTTTGTGCACGGCGTCGGTCACAAGCTTCCAGCCGGCGACCTGCTCCGGCGAATGAATGCCGGGCGTGCCCGGATAACCGACCCCCTGCGGCGACACCTGCGTCGCCTCGCTGACGATCAGGCCGGCGCTGGTGCGCTGCGCATAATAAGTCGCATTCATCGCCACCGGCACATTGCCGGGCCCGGCGCGATTACGCGTCATCGGCGCCATGACGATGCGGTTGGGGAGAGCGAGCGGGCCAAGCGTAAAGGGTGAAAAAATATCGGGTCCGCTCATCAACCGGTCTCCTGTTGGCACAGCCGGACAAGAATTTTGGCCGACCTTTCCTATCTAATACTGTCCGGTCGGATGACACATTTTTTTGACATGCAGCATGGCTGTCATGCACGGCATCTCGCTCGGGCCGTTCGGCGACCGGCGTTTATCGGCCGTTTGCTGGCAACGGGCTTGAACGTTTGCAAGCGCCTACGTCGCACTGAAACGGCTGCAGACCACGTTCCGAGCGGCAGGCGATTTCAATGAAGTGAACGCGATCCTGCCGGTTGCCAGCTTAGCGCCGCCGTGCTCCCGGCCATGTTGGCGCGGTCAGCATGACGGACGGGTAAAATCATTCCCGCGGCCTGGAACATCCTGCCGATGGCGCAAGTCGGCGTCATGAGCCAGCCGGTTGCTGAGATCGGAATCCAGCGAGAAAATCCATGGGATGCAGTATCCAAATCTCCCGACTGTGCTGCCGCGGCGGCTCGTAACAGGCACGTTTCGCTTTCAGAGACGCAGGGACATCCGGGACTATGAATTTCGATCGGCGTATGCGCGGTGCTGGCGAAAGCCTCGATCAGTTCGTCAAAAAACGACAACGCGCTAGCGACCTGGAAATGAGCATAGACATCCCGCATCTCTCGCATCGTCGGCCAACCACGCCGGCGGTGCTCCGCCATCGATCGAAAGCCCCAAATGAACAGGCGTTCGCCGAGATCGAGCTGCAGCAGCGTCCCGGTTGCGGGTTGAGATGCGATGATGTCGCTCATGCTGAAAACCTGCTGCCGATGACGCGCTTTGCGAATGAACGTTCTTGGTTTCGGCGCTCTCGCATTCGAACGTCGAAAATTTTTTCGTCGAGCGCGAATTAAGCATCAGATAAATGCAAGTCAATAAAAACAGCTGCTTATGGAAAGATTCTAAAATCGCAATTTTAATTGTAGGAGATAAAATCTAACGGCGCGGCGGCCGATGTTCAGCGAGCAAGCTCAAGGTCGCTGCGGTTTGCAAACGTGCGCGACTACGGCAGATGCGCAAAAGGGATATCGCGCGGTCGCAGCAACTGCTCATTCAGCCTCTCGCTTTCTCTTAGCTAAAAACATTGGCAATCAGGTGGGCCATCGCCTGATCTCAACACGAAGCCCCTTTTGACTTGCAATAATTCTAATGTAGATCGCCGGAGTTGCGCCGCGGTGCGTACGATGTTTCAATGCTGAGCAGTTACCGGATGCGAAACCAATGGCCTTTCCGCGGACGATGGTCGTGAAGAACGAAGAGCCGGTGTCGCTCAGCTCGGAGCTCAGCGGATGCCCTTGGCACGACATCAAGGAGAAGCTGCGCGGCGTGGGGTTGCGCCCGACCCGTCAGCGCATTTCTCTCGGTTGGATATTGTTCGGCAAAGGCGACCGACACGTGACGGCGGAAATGCTTTACGAGGAGGCAACTCAAGCCCGGCTGCAGCTGTCGCTTGCCACGGTCTATAACACCCTCAACCAGTTCACCGATGTCGGGCTGTTGCGCCGCGTCGCGGTCGATGCGTCGAAGACTTTCTTCGACACGAACAACTCCGCGCACCATCACTTTCTTGTCGAAGACAAGAGTGATCTTTTGGACATCGTTACCGACGACCCGCTGGTGACTGGAGTGCCGGCCCCGCCAAGCGGTTACGAGATTGCGCACATCGACGTCATCGTGCGTTTGCGCCGCAAGAGTTGATGGTTCTCGATTGGAGGCGGCACTGCAGCCGTTATTGTCGCGCGGCGAGCCTCCACCACGGCATCAACGAATAGACGACGTAGGGAATCGCCAGGATTGGGAGCAGCCACACCAGCCAGAGCGGGATCTTTCGAATGGTCTGCTCGGGAATGATCGTGGCTATTACGCCAAGCGCGCAAGCAATGAGGATGGTCGTTACGCTCCATCCGTACCAAAGCATGTTTGGCCCGTCGTCCGCACTTGGCGCTCCGAATCCCCAGACGAGGCGATGAACCGCGGGCCAATAGGTGAAAAGCGGATAGTTGAGATATTGGATCACGCAATAGACCACGGGACCGGAAATCGAAAAGGTTACGGCGAATGCTTTGAATTTACGCGACGTCGCCAATGACGATGCGGGCTGCGCCGTTTTGGAAGTGGCTGCGGTGGTGCTCATGATGCAAAGCCCCGGGTATTGTTCAGGACGTGGCCGACGATGAACAGGAACCACACCATGACGGCGATCACGAGGGTCACGCCTTTGCGCGCGGTGTCGTATTCCGGGTTTTGGGCATTCTTCCAAAAATACCAATAAGCCGGAAGCAACACCAAGCCGAGCGTCGCGACATGTTCCTTGAAGTCAAAAAATCCGCCGGTCTTGTAAAAATGTGCACTCTCAAGGGGAATCCGGATGGCGATGCGATACTGCGTATAGATAAACGAGCCCACGAAGAAGGTGAGTACATAGAGGACGCAGATGGCGGTCGCATATCCGGCAGCGGGCACCGCGCGAAACCGCGTTATGATCCCAGCGGCGGGCTTGCGGACAGGCAGCGCTACGGCCATCGCCTGATGGGTGATCGCGCCGAGGAGACCCAATGCCAGGATCAGGTGAACGAAGAGCCACAATGTCCAGAATGTATAGGTGGAAATAATTCCGCCCATCGTTGTTTTCCTCCACTTGTTCGGCTGCGCTATTTGATTTGCGCTTAAGTCCGAAGCTGACTGACAATAGCAGCCGACAATTTCAAATTCAAAAGATTTGGCGGTAATTGACGGCGTGATTGTGCAACGCGGTTGGCGGGGAGATTGGAGGCGACGATGAAACCACTGCTTTTGGCTGGCGCGTTGTTTGCGATGGCGGTATGGCCGGCGGCGGCGCGCGCCGACTGCTGGTGCATCCGCGATTCCGGGGGAATGTTATCCCCGATCTGTGCGTTTTCGTCGGCGCAGGAATGCATTCACGCCGCTATCGTCGGCCCGTCCGGAGGCGTTTGCGTCCGCGAGGATGCGGATGCTGCTGTCGAGACGACGAAGAAGGCTCCCCACAAACGCCGTGCGTCGAAAACTTACTGGGGCCGAACCTCGGCGAGGTGAACACCCACGCGCCTTTACGTGCCAGCGATAGGTTCACGCGCTATCGGAACGTCACGGTCGCGAGCGCGCGACTGACCTTGTCCGCTGGCCAAAAGGTGACGGGCCCGGGCGCAACGCCCGGCGCGGCGATATTGGTGCCTTGGCCGGGCTGGCTCAGGACCTGCGCGCCCGTCGCGTTCGACACAGTCACGGCGCCATTGACGAGGAATACGCCAAGCGCCTGATTGTCGATCGGCCCAGCCCAGAATTCCGTGCCGCGGATGCCGATATTCGCCACAGGTGTTGTTACGTTGACGTCGGCTTTCGCCAGTTTCGACAGCCGGCCCGACAGGAACTTGAACGCACCGACCGCCTCGAACTTGAGCGTTCCGACGCCTGCGGCCGGGTTAAATACGTAGGTATCGAGCGTCAACTTCGTCTTCTCGCTGAGCGTCAGCTGTGTCTTGTCCTTGAAGGTGAGTTCGAGTCGTGTTCCGTCGCCGGTCGATACGACCTCATTGGGAAAGACGGAGGCGTTCGGGCCGAGCGCCTGTGTGGTGCCGCCGCGCGTTCCGCTCGCCTCTCCCTGGATGCGGCTGACTGCGCCGATCGCCTCCTGCGCCGCGGCTTGAGCGCCGGCGAAGCAAGAAAAAAGTGTCAGTGCAACGATCAGCTGTCGCAACATGAACATTCCGATCCGCCGCAGACTTCGGCGATCCTTCAACAAGCCCTTCCGCATGACGGTTGTCAACGCTAGGGTGCAGAAGATGTAGGAGCGGTGTCGAGGACGAGGCGCGTGTTTGCATTGAGAGCGATTGGATCAACACCGTGATTATCGTCCGCCTTGCCAAGGTTACAATGGTCGCTGCGCTTGCGGCACTCGCGCTGATCGTAGCTTACGACAACATTGTCGATTACGACTCGAATTATGAGTTCGTGCGACACGTCTTGAGCATGGATACGACATTCGGCACCAGTGTCTTAAAGTACCGCGCAATCTCCAACGAGACGATGTGGCATGCGGCCTATGCGTCGATCATAGCCGTGGAAGGGATTACCGGCCTTCTGCTGGCGTTCGGCGCATTGGCGCTGCTGCGTCGGCTAAGATCGCCGGCCGAGATCTTTAACCGCACCAAGGTTTGGGCAGTCGCCGGATTGGGCGTCGGCTTCGGCCTGTGGTTTGTCGGTTTCCTGGTGATAGCCGGTGAATACTTCGCCATGTGGCAGTCGAAGGTCTGGAACGGCCAGGAGGCGGCGTTCCGTATCACCGCGATCATTCTCGCCGTGCTGATTTACGTCAGCTTGCCTGATGAGGACCTGTCCTGAGAGCGTCGGCTCAGTCGAAATGCATGCCGCTCTTCTTCACCACCTCCGGCCAGCGCGCGGCTTCGTGCTGGATGAAGGCGGCGAACTCTGACGGCGTATCGGTTGCCGGACCGAGCCCGACCGCATCCGCCCGCGCTTTTACCGCGGGATCGCTGAGAGCTTTCGCAACCTCGGTCGCGAGCTTGTCGATGATCGGCGCAGGAGTGCCGCGCGGCGCGACGAGGCCGAGCCACACCGTGACATCGCCGAGATCGACGCCGACGGCTTGCGGCAGCGTCGGCAGATCGGGCGCGGCCGGGAACGGCCTGGCATCGAGCTTGGCGAGCGCGCGCAGGTCGCCGGACTTGACGAGTGGCAGCACCGCGGATGGTCCGTCGAACACGAAATCGACGCTCTTGGTCAGAATGCCGTGCGCGACTTCTGCGCTGCCGTTATAGGGTAACAGCACGGTATCGATGCCGGCTTTGTCATTAAAGAGGACGCAGGTCAGCTTGGTCGTGATCGTGCCGGCGCCGCAATTAAGTTTGCCCGGCTCGGCCTTGGCTTTTGCGATCAGATCTTTTGCCGTATTCACGTCACTCGCCGCGTTGACCACGAGCAGACCGATGGTCTTCGCCACCAGCGTGATCGGTGCGAAGTCTTTGATCGGGTCGTAAGGCAGCTTGCTGTAGAGATATTGGTTCATCACCAAGGTTGAATCGATCGCCATCAACAGCGTGTAGCCGTCGGGCGCGGCCTTCGCGACATATTCGGCGCCGACCAGCGTGTTGGCGCCGGGGCGGTTATCGACCACAACGCCCTGGCCGAAATCCGCGCTCATCTTGTCGCCGATCAGCCGCGCCATGACGTCGGCGGGGCCGCCGGCGGGAAACGGCACGACGATGTGGATGGGCCGGTCGGGGTAGGGCGCCTGCGCGAATACCGGCGCGGCGATCAGCGCCAGCAGAAACGCAAGTGTGGCCGAACGTACGCAGCGCATGGAAAACTCCTCCCCGACTGGTTATTGGCCGGCACATTCGCACGGCGAGTTGGACGCGCCTAGAGGCGCCGCGCGCGAGAGCGATTTACGCTGCAAAGCAGCAATACCGGCCACGAATGTCCGCTCTGCGCTTGCCGCCGCGAAAGGTATGTGGCTTCGCGCCGCTCGCCGCGCAATTGCCGGTCGATCTCACCGGCTCGAAACTGTCGCCGAGCTATTACATGGCGGCAACGGCGCTGATCGGCCTTGCAGCATTCGTCGCGCTGCAGCGCCGCTACAAGGTCTGACGATCAATTTGCGCTTGACGCTAGCGCCAGCCCTTTACGGGCAGTTCGAGCTTGTCGGTCGCCAGATTCTCCGGCCAGACCGAGACATATTGCTTGCCTTTGAGCTGGATGAGGAAGGTCGAGGCGAGGCTGTTCTGGCCGGTGTCATCGAATTTGACGCCGTGATAGCCGATCATCAGCTGATCGGCTTTCAGTTCGGTCTCTGTGAGCGCCTCGCGGATCTTTTCTGCATCCGTCGAGCCGGCGCGGTTGATGGCATCCGCAAGAACAAACAACCCCTGCATCCAGCGGGCGCTGGTGTCATCAAGATCGCGGCCGTATTTGTCGTGGAACAGCTTGTTGACGATGTAGCTGTTGCTGCCGGGCTTGCCGATGTCGAAGGCTGAGCGGTCGAGCGCGCCTTGCGCCAGGTCGCCGACGTTGGGAATGAAGCTCGGATCGGAGAAGCCGGCATCGTCGCCGATGATGATCGGCGGCAGGTAGTCGAGATTCTTCATGGTCTTGAAATAAAGAATGCTGTCGGCAGTGTAGCTGATGAAGATCACGGCGTCGGGATTGGCGGATTTGAGCTGCAGCACCTGCGCGGTGACGTCGGAACTGTTGGCGTTATAGGCGATATGCGCCGAGACATTGATGCTGGCGACCTTGGCGGCGTCGAGAATGCTCTGCGACACCGAGGTGCCGTAATCGGTGTTCTCGTTGACGATCGCGATACTGTCGACCTTGGTGCCGGATTTCTTCACCGCATTGATGAACTCGGCATAGGCCTTGCCGAAATCGGGCGCGATCGGCGTGGTGCGGAAGGTGAATTTGAAGCCGCGCGTCGTGATATTGGCGGCGACGGAATCGGCGACCAGGAACGGGACGGCTTGGCGTTCGGCGACCGCGGTGGCAACGAGCGTTACCGAGGAATGATACGAGCCGATGACCGCGGCGACGTGGTCTTGGGTGATCAGCCGGATGGTCTGCTGCTGGCCGACTTGCGGATTGCCCTGATGGTCGGCCTCGTCGAGCTCCATCTTGGCGCCGCCGAGATTGGGCAGGCCTGCCGTCGCGGCAAGCGGCATCGCCTTGAGCTCTGGATGCGGGCTATTGATGATCTCGGCGCCGAGCTCGATGGCGTCTTTCGCCGATTGGCCGGCGCTCGCCGAATTTCCGGTCAGGGGCAGAATGGCGCCGATCTTCACCGGATCCGCCGCAATGGCCGAAACCGGCGCGGCCAGGAGCGCCGCGGCAACGATGCACCAAGCCTTCACGCAATGAGCTTTGTCCATTGACGCCTCCCGGATGTGTTTTGCCAATTCACCGGCATTGCGGCGCGCAAGTCAACGGCACGCGTGAGCGAATTCGCCGGAGGCTGGGCTGGCCTCGGAGGCGGCGGTCAGGCCGTGCTTGAGTTCGCTGTCTCTCTGCGCTCCAATGCGGTCCCGCATGTAACGACGACCGGCCGGAGGAAAGCGGTCATCTCACATTGTGAGAGTAACAAGAAAACACGTAGTCAGGACAAACAGGTCAGTCATGGACGCCCCCTTGCACACGTCTTCGCCGTCGCTGAATTCGCGCCGCCGGATGCACAATAACAACAAGCTGCAGCTCGGCCTGTTCGGCGCCAATTGCTCGTCGGGCCGCGCCGTGACCTTGGTGCCGGAGCGCTGGTCGGGGAACTGGCCGGACAACAAGAAACTGGCGCAGCTCGCCGACGAGGTTGGCATCGATTTCATGCTGCCGATCGGGCGCTGGAAGGGCTATGGCGGCGACACCGACTATCAAGGTGAAACGCTTGAGACGATCACCTGGGCGACCGCGCTTCTCGCCGCCACCCGGCGCATCACGGTGTTCGGCACCGTGCACGCACCGATCTTCAATCCGGTGGTGGCGGCCAAGCAGATGGTCACCGCCGACCATGTCGGCGAAGGCCGTTTCGGACTCAACATCGTGGTCGGCTGGAACGAAGGCGAGTTCGATATGTTCGGTGTGCAGCAGCGCGAGCACGATGCGCGCTACGACTACGCGCAGGAATGGATCGATGTGATCAAGCTGATCTGGTCCGATCGGGAGAATTTCGACTTCAAGGGCCAGTATCTCGACATGAAAGGCATCCGCGGCAAGCCCAAGCCCTATGGCGGCACGCGGCCGGTGATCATGAATGCCGGCGCATCCGCGACCGGCCAGGCTTTTGCGGTGAAGAACTGCGACGCTTTTTTCTTCCAGGCTTCGCGCACGTCACTTGACGAGACCGCGCAAAGCGCGAAGACGGCGCGGGACGCCGCCCGCGCGCAGGGCCGCGACATCGGCTGCTATACCGTCGGCGTCGTCACCTGCCGGCCGACCAAGAAGGAGGCCGAAGAGTATTTCCATCACTGTATCGTCGAGCATGCCGACTGGTCGGCTGTGGACGTCAATCTGGCGCTGCGCAAAATCTCGCCGGAGACGGTGGGCATGGAGAAGTTTCTTGTGCACAGAAGCCAATATGCGCAGGGCAATGGCGGGCTGCCGATCGTCGGCGACCCAGATCATGTGGCCAAGCAGCTTGCGGATTTGGCGGGCGCAGGCCTCACCGGCATCGCGGTATCGCTGATCAATTATTACGACGAGCTGCCGTATTTCGCCGACGAGGTGATCGGGCGGCTCGAGCGCATGGGGCTAAGGGAGAAGGTCAGGAACTGATCAGCACGAAGTGCTTCCCGTTCGGCAGAGCTGCGCCGTTTCGTTTTGACATCATTGCGGCTCGACGTTCAGCTCTTTTCCGTAGGCTCGCCACTGCTCCTGTTCTTGACGGATAATGTCCGCAGAGCTGGCGGGCGTGTTCTTTCCTGCCGCGACAAGACCAAGCGACAGCAACCGATTCTGAACATCGGGATTTTCAAGGTAGGTTCCGATTTCGGCGTTAAGTCGCGCTACCGCCGCTGCCGGCGTTCCCGCCGGCGCAACAATGGCGAAAAATCCGTTCATCACCACACCGGGCACAATCTCTCGCAAAGCCGGCAGATTGGGCATGACGGGAAATCGTTTGTCGGATGTGACGGCGAGCTGCCGCACCTTTTCTGTCTGCACGACGGCCGTTGCCGCCGCTATCGAACTCATCATGACTTGGTTGAGGCCGCTTGCGACATCCTGGGTCATCTGCGCGCTGGATCGATAAGGCACTTCGACGAGGCCAAGACCACCACGCTTGTTGAGCAATTTTGCAGCGAATGCGGCGGCGCCCGCGGTATTGTCGAAGGCAATTGACAGCTTTCCCAGATTTGATTTCGCGTAGGCGACGAGTTCACCTGCCGTCGAGACGGGCAGAGCCGCATTCACCGAGAGCATCTGTGGAGCGGGATCGCAGACCATGGCGACAGCGGCAAAATCGCGTGTGGGATCGTAGGGCAGCTGTTTGAATGAAATAAGGTTGATGGCCATGCCCGAAGTGTTCGTGAACAGGAGCGTATAGCCATCGGGCGCCGCTCGTGCGGTCGTCTCGTGCGCCAGGATGCCGGAAGCTCCCGGCATGTTTTCGACGAATATCGGCTGGCCGATAGCGCGTGACACGGCGTCCGCAATAAGTCTTGCCATCACGTCGGTTGCGGCGCCAGGCCCGGTGGGAACGATCAACTTGATGGGGCGGCTTGGCCACGTATCGGCATTTGCCCAGCCTGCCATTGAGACTGCGGCGCAGCACAGCGCGATGCGCAGAATTGTTCGAAACCTACCCACCATGGTTTCCTCCGTTGCCGCCAGTGTATAGTGGCGCGCACGGCCGGCAAGTTTTGAGGAATGTATTTTGAGGAATGTATAATGAGTGGTGAGCTTCTGTTGGTGGGCAGTATCCCTTTCGACACCCCACAAGAGGTCTTTCAGTCCTTCGGAGCGCCACTGGGCAAATATCTTTTCGCAATGCCTGATGGCGAAGTC
The DNA here is from genome assembly GCA_963746715.1 of uncultured Alphaproteobacteria bacterium. Lineage (GTDB taxonomy): Bacteria > Pseudomonadota > Alphaproteobacteria > Rhizobiales > Xanthobacteraceae > BOG-931. The sequence continues at coordinate 982,417 of CAVVCW010000032.1, forward strand.
GGTCCGCGACGGCATTGGATCAGTCGTGTCCATTATCAAGTTCTGGCGGCACATCCTGAGCTCGAAATTGTTCAACGTCCGGCGCCGGACGAAAATGGCGTCGAGCAGCAGCACCCTCGCAACGCGGCCGATGCCTGGTGGTTCAAGGTCAAGGATGGGATCAAACAGGTTCGTTTCGGCGACCCGGGCTGGCGGCTCGGATATGCCCGCGATGCAGTCAATTCGTATTTCGTGTTCAATACGCTAAAGCAAAATGGCGTATTGCCGACCCATTTGCGATTCCAGGTGTCGGTGCCGATGGTCAACAGCGTGCTGCCGCCGCGGATTTTCCCGAACCGCGGTGATCTCGATCGGATAAGGCCGGGCTATGAGGCGGCAACGCGCGCGGAAATCGCCAAGATCGTCGAGAAGATTCCGGCCAAAGACCTCGCCATCCAATGGGATTGTTCGACCGAGGTGCAGGATTCGTATGGCGCGATTCCCGATTTCCCGCTCAAAGGCGCGATCGAGCGAAACCTGTCGGAAGTGCGTAACCTGTCGCCTCATATTCCGCCGGAGGTTGCTCTCGGGTATCATTTTTGCTTCGGCACGCTCGGCGGATGGCCCCGTTTCCAGCCGGACGATCTCGGCCAAGCGGTGAAACTTGCCAACGCCTTCGTTGAAGCTTCTGGGCGGCGGGTCGACTGGATCCATATCCCCGTTCTAGATCGCAGCGACGACCAGTTCTTCGCGCCGCTGCGCGACCTCCGTCCCCAAGGCGCCCGTGTTTACCTTGGAGCAATCCACAACATGGCGCGGTTCAAGGACAGGATTGCGGTTGCGCGCAAATATTTGTCCGAATTCGGTCTGGGTGCGTATTGCGGCTTCGGCAGGCAGCCCCCGTCTGAACTGCGGAATATCTTGAACGAACATTTGCAAGCCGTTGCGATGGCGAATTCCTGAGTCGGCGTCGGCGGTGAGCGGCGCCCCCGCGTCAGCGGGGCAAACGGCTCAGCGCTTGCTCACGATCGGCGTGCCGCGTTTTCTGTTGTAGCGGTGGATGTCGAGGCGGCCCCAGACGCCGTTGACGTGATACGGATCGCTCTTGGCGAAGGCATCGACCGCGGCGCGGTCCTTGGCGTCGATGACAAAAATACTGCCGATCGGCATCTCGCCGTCGTCGGACACTAAAGTGCCGGCCGTCACCACATCGACGGCATGTTCATAGGCATTGTCGAGATGGATGCGGTGGGCACGGTAATGCTTGGCCCGCACCGGCAGAATGTCCTTCTTGTCGAGCGCATAGACGACATAAAGCATGGCACTATTTTACCCTGCCGCACGAAAACGGGGAGGGGATGGACGACCTCCAGGCGGCAAATATAACCAAAAAATAAATTTATAGGCGTTTTCCGTAAATTCTGCGACAATTATACACATTGTGGCGTTGGCGAGATCATCCGAAGAGCGAACTCACACTTTTGGAATGGCCCTTGGAATTCACTGCCGCAATGCCACCTTCGGTCTCGTCTCCTCATAACTCGGCTCCCGGCGTCGGCCCGCAGGTTACTTGGGTGAGAGGCGCTCGCCTGCTTGTGGCGGCGGGTCCGGGGGCGCCATGAGGGCCTTGTCGCGGGGCTTGCAGGTTCTCGAATTCATCACCAGAAAACGGGGCGCTACTTTTACGGACGTCCGTGTCGGAACGGGCCTATCGAAGTCCGTTGTCCACCGAATATTGGCGGAGCTCGTCGGCGGCGGCTACGCTTGGCGCGGCGTGGCGGAGGGAAAATACTACGCTTCCGGGTTATTGGCCGTCAGCACCAAGGGGGCTCAATCGCACGCGCTGATGTGCGCCGCCCACGATCCGCTGCGAAAACTGGTCGAGCAGGTGCTTTGGCCGTCGGATCTCTTCGTCCTCGATGGAACCGAAATGGTGCTCATCGACACCGCGCAATCCATGTCACCCTTTGTGCTGCGCGCCAACAAGATCGGTGAACGTGCGCCCATCCTTTTATCCGCTGTGGGTCACGCGGCGCTCGCGGAGATGCCGCCGGATGATCGCGATAAACTGTATGAGGAGCTGCAGCGTCGCGGTGAATTGAAACAGCAACTCCGCCTATGCAATAAGCCGCCTGATGAAATCATTGCCGATGTGCAAAAGCGCGGCTTTGCGCTGCGCAAGCCTTATTTCCAGGCAGATAAGTCGGACCGGCAGGGATTTCTGGCCATCGCGGCGCCGGTCGTTCTGCGGTCGAACGTCGTCGGCGCGGTGAGAATTTGGTGGCGCCAGTCGGCAGAAGGCGCGAGCATCCAACCGAACCATTTTTTGGACGCACTGAAAGCTGCAACGTCGGCGATTGCGGCGGGACTGGAAGTGGTTTTGTCCATCGGGCTCGCCTCCGAATCCAAGCTCTGGAAGTAGAGCGTCTCGATTCGGCAGCGCCGATAATCACCTCGTTTTTCACAGCAGCTCATATACGTCAGGCGCGGCGGTGACGCTCTGCGGCGCCGATGCTCACATTTCCTTCGCACATTGATGGGTAAGATCCGCGCGGCGCAACACGTCGTTTTCGCTGCCAAATCTAGCAAAATCCATCACTCCTGGCTCCGGCCAGTACCGGTCGATTGAGGCCTGTCGCGGTCATTTCCTGTTGAGTTCCGCCAGCAGGAACCATTCAGTCGAATCGCGATATCTGCGCGCGTGTGGCCTTTTTGCCTCACGGTGCGCTCGGCGTCATTGCGCGGCATCCGCGCCGGAGCAAATCGCATGGTGCCGCGTAACAGGCGTCGACTGCAAAAGACGCAGATGAAATGGGCACAACAATCATCTGTGCCGATATTCATCAGCGCGAGCGTTGCGAAGTATTGTGCGCCGCAAAAGCCTTCGATGAACAAACCGACTGCTGCGTAGAATTCGTGCCCATAGACATCAGAGTTGGTTTCACTGCACGGAACTGTGCGCGAATTTGGTGGCGGCAAACAGCGGAGAATGGTCGCCTGCGGGCGTTAACGCTCGGGGAGGGACAATGACTGGCCCTCTGGGAGACGTCGAGGGGGTCACGATGCGAACTAGAAACCTTCTTCTCTGTTCTGCCGCAGGTATTTTGTCGGTTACAGCCGCGCAGGCGGCTGATCTTCCCGTCAAAGCCAAGCCGGTCGAATATGTGAAGGTCTGCAGCCTTTACGGGGCTGGATTCTATTATATGCCCGGCACCGATCTTTGCTTGAAGATCGGCGGCTGGGTGCGTGCTGAGGCGGGCTGGGGTTACAACGGCAGCTTGACCTGGGGTCCATTCGCCGGCGCCGCGTTCAACCGCAGCACCAGCAACCTCGTGTTCCGCGGCCGTGGCTACATCACAGCTGACGCTCGCGAGCAGACTGCTTACGGCACCGCACGCGGTTACATCGCGGTCGGCGTGAACACGACTGACGTCGGCCTCAATACGGCGGCGAATCAGTTCAGCGCGAACCGCGCCTTCGTCCAGTTCGCTGGCATCACGGCCGGTATCTCGCAATCGTTCTATGACTACTACAGCGTGCCGGCGACGTCGTATAACGGCATCTACGCCTCGTCCGATACGGGCGATCCGGGCTGGCTGGTGTTCGGTTACACCGCGCAGCTTGGCAATGGTCTGTCGGCGACGCTGTCTATGGAAGCTCGGCGCACCACGCAGATCATCGACCAGAACTCGCTCAACTCCGCGAGCTCCAGCCCGATCTTCGCTTCGGGGTCGGGCGGCAGCATCGTGGCCGGCAGCTACTTTGACACGCTGACGGCGAGCCAAAACCCCTCCACCAGCACGCTCTATGTGTCTGGCGGCGCGGCGGTGTTCCCGGGCAACGGCGCTTACGGTGGCCAGCAAATCGGCGACATCGTCGGCAATATCCGGCTCGATCAGGCTTGGGGCGGCGCGCAGATCATGGGCGCGTTGCACGAAGTCAATGCGACTTACTACAGCACCAGTGTTGGCGGCGCCCCGAACGCCGGCTTCACCGGTGTGGGCGGCGGCACCGTCGGTCATCCGTCCGACGCATGGGGCTGGGCAGCGGGCGCTGGTCTGCGCTTGAACTTCCCGATGATTGGCCAGGGCGACTACTTCCAAGCCCAGGTCAACGCCACCGAAGGCGCGCTCCGTTACATCTTCTTCACCCCGAACTCGAACTGGGGCAAAGTTGACAACGGCAATCTCGCCTATGGCGTGTTGAGCGACTGCGTCTATGGCGGCACGCTCGGCACCGCAACCACGACGAGCTGTCAATTGACCTCGGCATGGGGCTTCAACGCCGCATACGAGCATCACTGGAGCCCGGCGTGGCAGACCTCAGCCTATGGTGGCTGGGACCAGGTGCATTACGACACCCAAGCCAACAACATGCTGTGCGCGGGGGCCGGGTTCGGTACCGGTACCGGTACGGGTGCCCTGGCGGGGACTGGTTGTAACAACAACTGGTCGACCTGGTTCGTCGGCTCCCGAACGCAGTGGAACGTGTCCAAGACGTTCTACATGGGCGTCGACGTCATGTACGAAGAGCTGAACAGCGCGAGCACGGGCTCGGCTGGTGCTCCGCTCGGCTACGCCGGCGGCACCAGTGCGGTCACCGCGCTCGGTAACGCGACCGGTACGGAATCCCACTCCAGCAACTGGACGGTCCGTTTCCGCGCCCACAAGGACTTCTTGCCGTAAAGCTCCTTGCAACGACTAGCCCCTGCAGGAAAGACTTCACCATCTTCAGCTTCCCTGCAGGGGTTCGCCCCCGGCACTGTCCATGCCGGGGGCACTTTTTTTGTAAGCTGCAAAAGAAAGCTACGCGTTCGGCGCAACAACGCGAAACCCGCTGTCGCCCTCAAGTATAACGCGCCCATCGGCCACAGCCCGCGCCCAGCGTGCGGTCGCGCCCAAGCCGCCGAATGAGAAGAAATGCGTGCTCACATGTGTGGGCGCCGCTTCCGCCAGCGCGCGGATCAGATCGTCCGGCACGGTGAGCGCGAAGAGCTGCCGCACCAGCCCAGCGCGCTGCGCCAGCTTTTGCGCCGAGGCGCGCACGCCGCAGCGGCTGGCATAGCGCAACAGCGAGGAGAGCGACGTCGGTCCGGCGAGCCCGATCCGCACCGGCTGTTCGAAACCGAAGGCGCGCAGTCGTGCCACATAATCGAGCATGGTGCGGGCGTCGAAGCAGAATTGTGTGACGATTTCGACGCCAAGCCCGGTCGCCTCCGCGGCCGCGATCTTCTCGGCAAGCGCGCGCCGCAGCTCGTCAGGCCCAATCTTGGGATGGCCGTCGGGATAGCCGGCAACGCCGATGCTGCGGATGCCGCGGCGGCGAAACACGCCGGAATCGATCGCGTCATGCGCGCGCTTGAACGGTCCGCATTCGCTGCGGTCGCCGGCAATGACCAGCACGCGGCGCACGTCGGCTTCACCCGTGAGCCGTGCCAGGAAATCATCCAATGCCACAGCGCTTGCGAAGTTGCGCACCGCGAAGTGGGGCACCGGCTCGAAGCCTGCCGCGCGCAGCCGCAGCGCGGCGCTGACGGATTCGTCAGCCGGCCGCCCGGGCACCGCGCTGACATAGATCTGCGTGCCGCGTGGCAGCACAGACAGTGCTGCAATGTCGGTATCGTTCGGCCGCGTCGCCTCGACGGAGAAATCCGCCATGAACGATGCGATGCGAGCTGCCTTTGCTGGCAGCGGCGTTTCCGGCATGTTGCCCGGTATGGGCGCGAGCGCGACCATTTCAGTCGCGCCGGCGCGAGATCACGTAGGACTCGTCGTAGAACCACAACCCGCCGCGTTCTTGCAGCACCGCGCGCGTGGCGTCGATATAGCGGCTGTCGGCGGCGGCTTCGGCGACGCGATGGTCCTCGACCTGGGCCACATAGATCGCCGCGTTCCATGCCGCGAACAATGTCGAAGTGCCGATCGATTCCGAAATCTCCGACGGCAGCGTGTGCATCTCGTAACGGAACAGCGAGCGGTTATCGGCATAGGCGTTGAAATTCAGATCGCGGCCTTCGGCGCCGAGCTCATGCTTCACCGCCTTCAAGATCTGATGGCGGTCGTGGATGAACGGATTATCTTCAGGCCACACCTTTTGGATGATCTCCATGCCGGGATCTTGCCCGTGCGAATGGATCGCGATCATCCGCCCGCCGGGCCCGAGCGCGCGCGCCAAGGGTCCGATCACGCGCTTGGCCTTGAAGTCGAGCGAAGCGCGGGCGCGATAGGGCTGCGAGGCGATGACGAGGTCGTAATCGGCGGACGTGGCGCCGGGCTTGGGAATGATCTGGTCGAGCAGGAAGCGGTGATCCTCGCGATAGACCACGAGCACCACCGGGCGCTCGTAAACCGGATTGCCGGTGCGCGCGGACACGCCGGCCTTCCAGTTCTCGGCGAGGAACGGCTCGAGATCCATGATCTGCTCTTCGAAGCGGTGCGCCGAATTGCCGGTCAGCGCCAGTTCCTTCCACACCAGCGAAGAGGCGGCATTGAGCGACTTCACCGCCAGCCACGGCGCATCGGCATAAGCGAGATTGGTGAGGACGAGCACCGAGGCCGGATGCTCGAAGAAGCGGTCCGACATTTTCTGCAGCGTCAGCCGCACGTCTTCGAGCGAGATTTCCTTGCCGACGATATAAAACGGCATATTGGCGAAACGGTCGTGCATCGCGCGCATCACGCGCGTGAGCACGGAGCCGTCGCCAACGCCGGCGTCGAACACCCGCACCGCGGGGGGCTTGGGATGAATATGGACAAGCTCCTCGGAGACGCGGTGCGCGACTTCCCATTTCTCGCTGCAGGTATTGACGAACAGCAGATACTTTTGCCGGTTGTCGAAAAAGCGGAAATTCTTCTGCGGATCGCCGGGCTTGCCTGGCGCCCCCGGCCCGCCGGTTGCCGGAACGGGCACTGCGGCGCCGGACGCCGCCGCATGCAGATGAATGGCGGGCGCCGCCGGCTGTCCCCCAAACTGCGGCACAGGCATCGTGATGCGCGGCGCGCGGGCGATGATGGTCGGCCGTTCGCCCTGCGCCGGATGCGCCTGCATGAAGCCGTGGATGCGATCGAGCGTGTCGGTGGTGATGCGGCCGCCATTGCGCAGCCGCGATGCGAGCTTGCCGTCATTCACCGCGCGGCGGCCGAAAGTGGATTCGGCGAGCCCGGTCTGCCGGCAATAATCGGAGATTTCCTGGAGGAGTTGTTGCGCATTCATGGTGTGACGCCGCTGCCTCGGTTGGTTTCCTCAACCGGCGCGCGGGCGACGCTTTTGTTGTCTGCGGACGCGTCTGCGCAGCCGATTTAGCCCTTAGCGAACCAAGGGCGACGGGCAGAATCAACCACAAATTCGCCCACTCTTACGATGGGCAATATATTGGGCTATTTCCCATTTTAAAGTGGGCAAAAGGCTAGTTTTCGGCTAGTTCCGGCGTTAATCCAGCGCCGCTAGGACTGCCTTGGCGACAGCCGCCGTCCCATCCGGACCGCCAAATTCCCGTGGCCGGATACCGGCTTGGAAGGCTTTATCGACCGCGGACTCGATCCGTTGGGCAGCCGCCCCCGCCGGGGCATAGTCGTGCTTGTCGGCGAGCCAGTCGAGCATCATCGCCGCCGACAGGATCATCGCCGACGGATTGGCGATGCCTTGGCCCGTGATGTCGGGCGCGGTGCCGTGGCAGGGCTGAAATACCGCGTGGGTGTCGCCGATATCGGCCGAGGGCGCCATGCCCATGCCGCCGACAAGGCCGGCGGTGAGGTCGGAGAGAATGTCGCCGAACATGTTCTCCATCACCATCACGTCGAAATCCCACGGCCGCCGCACCAGCATGGCCGAGCAGGCATCGACATAGAGCCGTTCGGTCTTAACCTCCGGATGGCGCTTGGCGCAGTCGTCGAACATGCCGCGGAAGAACGCAAAGGCCTTGAACACATTGGCTTTGTCGACGCAGGTGAGTCGTCCAGGACGGCCGCGCTTCTTGCGCCGCTCCGCCAAGCGAAACGAGAACTCGAACAGCCGCTCGGACGTCTTGCGCGTGATCACCAACGTCTCGCGCGCCTCGTCATCGGTGACGACGCCTTTGCCCATCGAGGCGAACAGGCCTTCGGTCGACTCGCGGATCAGAACGAGATCGATGCCGCGCGTGTCGGCGCCGACGATCGGGCTCGGCACGCCGGGCACGAGCCGCGCCGGGCGTACGCCGGCATAGAGGTCGAAAATGAAACGCAACTCGACCTGCGGCATAATCTCGGTGCCGTCGGGATAACGCACTTCGGGTAAGCCGCAGGCGCCGAGCAGGATCGCATCGGCATCGCGGCAAAGTTTTACGGTGGAGTCGGGCATCGACTTGCCGGTGTCGCGATAATGGTTTGCGCCGGCTTCGGCTTGCGTGAACTTGAATTTCAGCCCCGGCGTCGTCGCCTCGACCTTGCGCAGGACTTCCAGCGCCGGCTGCATCACTTCCGGTCCGATGCCGTCGCCGGGAAGCACCGCAATGTGAAACGTGTCGTTGGCGAGCATTTTGTTTTCCCCTCACGCGCTTTCGGGCGCTGCTGCATGCGCTTATGGCGACTGCCATCGCTTCACCGCAAAGGGCCACGCATAGGCAACCAGAATGACAATGGCGGCGACGATGGGAACAAAGACATAGAGCGGCACGGCGTAGAACAGCTCGGTGAAAAGCGCCAGCACGGGGATCGCGACCGCCGCAAAAACCACTGCGCTAACGATATTCAGAACCGCATCCAAAAACGCATCCATCGCTCTATCCGGCGCCCACTATCCGGCATCCATGGAGTTCGAAATATACTGAAAGACCAGGAAAGCGATGACGAGCGCCAACAGCACGCAAGCGAGCAGCAGCGCCCGGTGGGCGCGTTGCAGCGGCCGGCCGCGCGCCACGATGGCGCCGGCGAACAGATAAAGCCCGACCGGCAGGCAGGTGAGGGTGACCCAGAAGACCGGCACATAGGACATTCCGTCTTCGTTCGGATTGCCCCAGTTCTGGATCGCCGCGCTCAGCGTCGAGCCCCACAGCACCAGCATGCTCACACCCATGCCGGCGAAGATATAACGCAGTTGCGGCGATGCGTCGGTTTGATCCATGCGCTACCGCCCCCCAAGAAAAAAGATCAAACGACGCACAACCGAACCACGTCACAAAGCTACAGTAACACCGGCCCGGCGCGCCCGCAGCAGCGATGAAGAGATTCATTTGTCCGGCTACCATCTAAAATTCTGCTTTCGATTCAAGGCGGACATGAAACTGAATTCCGCGGCACCTTCGATTACCAGTCCGGCTCGTTCACATACAATCGCTTAACACTAACAAAAATTCTTCTCAATTCGTCGTAGCACTTTGGAGGCCTCAGTAAACTCCGCGCTGTTAGGGTCTGAGCCGAGGGCGGGAGGCCACGCGATGGAGCGCGTGGGGTGAGATCCTTTATGAGCATTCGGCCTTTCTATCGGGCGATGCGTTCGCGCACGACGCTGGCGGCGCTGCTGTTATGCGCCATGCTGCTCAGCCTATGGGGCATAGTCGCCTGGAAAGAATGGCAGGAACGGCAAGACGTGCTCGCGCGCGGCGCCGTCGATATCAAAAACTTGACCCACTCGCTGGCGCAGCACGCCGCCCGCACCATCGAAGGCGCGTCGATTATCCTGGCGAATGTCGTCGACCGCGTCGGGCAAGGCGATAATCCGCAGGCCGGGCAATTTGATCATTTGCTCTCCGCTTATGCGCAAGAACTGTCGCAATTGCGCGAAGTAGTCGTGCTGGACGAAAACGGCAGGTGGAAATTCTCCTCTGTCGGCGCGCCGCGGAACTACAACAACAGCGACCGCGACTATTTTCAATTCCACAAGTCCCATCCAGACCGGGATCTCCGCATCAATTCCCCGCTGGTGTCGCGATCCAGCGGCCGTTGGACGATGCTGCTGACGCGGCGCATCGATAATCCCGACGGCAGCTTCGCCGGCGTTGCGGCGGCCGCGATCGACCTCGGCTTCTTTCAGGCTTTCTATGGCACTTTCGCCATAGGCGCGCGCGGCAGCGTCGGGTTGTTCCGCGACGACGGCACGCTGCTGGTGCGCCGGCCCTTCGATTCGGAAAATATCGGCCGCGGCTATTCGACCAAGCTTCCCCTCTTCGAGAAATTGCAGGCGGCGCCGGCCGGTTACTATCGCGTCCAATCGCCATTCGACGGCCAGCCCAAATGGATCGCCTACGAACGGGTCGAAGGTCTTCCGCTGGTCGTCAATGTGTCGCTCGCGGAAGACGAAATGCTCGCATCCTGGCGCGCCTCGGTCAGGAGCGATCTTTTCGTGTCAGGCATCGTCTCGCTCGTGCTCGTCGTCATGGGCACCCTGATCCTGATCCAGCTTCGCTTGCGGTCGCGCGCCGAAAGCGCGTTGCAAATCAGCGAGGCCGAGTACCGACTGCTCGCCGAAAACTCCGGCGATGTGGTGGTCCGGCTGGGCTTCGACGGCGTGAGGCACTATGTGTCGCCCGCCATGAAGCAGGTTCTGGGCTATGAGCCGCAAGAGCTTGTCGATCGGAGCATCATGGAAGTTATCCGCCCCGATCATGCCTCCGAACTGAAGAACATCTTGCAGGCGCTTAGTCAGGGGCAAGAGACGGCAACCCTGCTGCACCAAAGCCGGCATAAGGACGGCCGCGACGTCTGGCTTGAAACCATCTTTCGACTGGTCCGCGATCCGGAAAACCGCACGCCGCGCGGAATCGTGGCGGTGATCCGCGACGTTTCGGAGCGCAAAGCCGCGGAAGAGGAACTGCACGCGCTCAATACCGTCTTGAAGGAGCTTGCCGCGACCGATGCGCTGACCGGGGTGCCAAATCGGCGCAGCTTCGACATCGCTCTCGACCGCGAATGCCGCAGGGCCAAACGGGCACGGAAATCGGTCGCGGTCATCGTCGCCGACGTCGACCATTTCAAGAGCTATAACGATCGCTATGGCCACCAAGCCGGCGATGATTGTCTCCGGCGCGTGGCGCATGCCATGTCGGACGTCGTGCAGCGCCCGGGCGATCTGCTCGCCCGCTATGGCGGCGAAGAATTCGCAATCATCCTTCCTGAGACCGATGTATTTGGTGCTACCCTTGTCGCGGAGAACATCCGCCGTGCGGTCGAGGGCCTGGCGATCCCGCATGCGGGCTCGGTCAGCGCGATAGTCACGCTCAGTGCCGGTGTCAGTTGCATGTGGATCGAACGCGATAACATCGGGCCGGCGCTGATTCAGGCGGCCGATCGGGCGCTTTATGAGGCGAAGAACGCCGGCCGGAATTGCGTCGCTCGCGCTTCCGAGCAGAGCCACCCGTCACTCAAGATCGCTTAGGGCGCCTTCCCATCGCGCCAACTGATATCCGCCATAGCCGGGCTTGTCTCGCCTGCGTGGCCAAGCCACTTCGATATCGCTTTGCTGCTGAGATCGGCGGTCAGCGCAGCGGGAGCGGCGCCGCCGTCGATGGCACATGCTTGTGCGAGATGGGCGCGGCGGCTGGCGGTGGCGGCGCCGTGACCTTCTCCAGGATCGCCTCGTTAGCGGCTTGCATCGTCGCGATGTCACGCGCCATCCGGTCTTGACCGGCGGAGAGATATTCGACGGTTTGATGGAGAGCAGCGAGATCCGCCGCCATTTGCTGCACCTGCTCGAGAGAAGCGGCCGTGGGCGATTTCGTATCCGTCTTCGTTTCCGGCGCTGTCTGTGCAACGGCCGCTGCCTGCGGCGTGCCAGCTTGCCCGGCGTCTGCCGTGATCGACGCAAGCGTGGTTTTCTCAGCAGAGACGGTTTTTTCGGAAGCAAGCTGCGGCTTGGTCCAGCCAAGCTCTCGCATCCAGCCGGCGATCGTCTGCTGCGCCTCGGGCGACCAGCCGAGCTGCGGCGCATTCGCAGCGATCGTCCGCTTGACGGCCTCGCCATGGGACTGCCACGCCAAAGTGCCGGCGACGCCGATCCCAATCGCGATCAGGTAGCGGACGAAACCGCGCGATGCCCGCCGCGTGCGCGACGGTCCGTCGATGAGCCGGCCGCCGACGGCAAAGTCGGATTCCCCGCGGCCCGGTATGGCGGTCATCGGGACGTCCCCCGCTTCATGTCGTCGATCAAGCACTGGCGTCACCCCAAGATGCTGGCGGCCGCGCGCTCCATGTGATTGGCGCTCGCCGCCCGCGCACGCTGCATCTCTCGCGTAAAGTGCTCCTCCTCAACTGTGGCGAGGATGTTGTAGTTCTGCGACAGCAAGCGGTAACAATTGGCGAACTTTCTCCGATTTTGTCTGGCTTGCAGAAGTTTCGCATTGCTTGGCGCGGTCCCGCATCGCGCCGGCCCGAACAAGATGGTCCACCATGGAACTACGGCCCCAACCCGACGCGGACCCTGCTGACGCGCATTTGGAACTTGGCGATGCCGCGCTGACGCCGCCCCGCAGATAAATGCGCACTCCTTGCTTTTGTTCCGGCTGTTTCGCCTTTCAGTAAGAAAAATAAGCGCGCCGGACGGGTTCCGCACATGCGGAACCCGTCCGGCGACGGCTCGCGAACGTGCGATATCAGAACGTTCGCTGGATCAAGGCTCGTATTTGAACGAGAGTGCGACGCGCGTCCGAAACGCCAGCACCTTTCCGTTCTCCACCCTCATGTCCATCTTCGTGACTTCGGCTACGCGGAGATCACGTAATGAACCGGCAGCCGTTTCCACCGCACGTCGACCGGCATCTTCCCATGATTTCTCACTGACACCGACGACATCGACGATCCGGTATACGCTATCAGCTTGCTTCGTTGTCATTGGATTGATCCCTTCGCGGTTCAATTGAACGCGCACGATCAAGATCGACGCACGACTTCATCGTGGCTGATGTCAAGATACATCAATCGAACGGGCCTGTCGGCGTTCCACTTGCCTTTTTTCTTTTGTCGTCATTGCGCGCGGAGCGCGGTTGAGAGGGTGTTTCCGCGATTCTGGGCGTCGAGGGTCTCAGGCAAGCGCTTATCGGCTTAGCTTCTTTAATTCGCCGGACACGCGACTGACCGCCGCCGACCAGTCACCGATTTTCTGTTGTCTGAATAGCGCCGCGGTCGGATACCAGGGCGTGTCGTCGCGGTCCAGCGACCAGCGCCAGTCGGGAATGAAAGGCAACAGCACCCAGACTTTTCGGCCAAGGGCGCCGGCAAGGTTTGCGACGGCGGTGTCGCTGGTGATGATCAGGTCGAGCGACATCATGATCGCCGCAGTGTCGGCAAAATCGCTGACGTCACGATCCAGCCGGACGATTTGCGGGTTCGCGTCGAGTATGGCCTCGTCGCCTTCACGCAGATCCTTTTGCAGGCAGAAATAGCTCACGCCATCGACCGCAAGCAGCGGAAGGATGTTTTTCAAGAGAACGGATCGCTCGGCATCTTTGATAAAACGCTGGCTTCCCGCCCAAGCGATGCCGACCTTGAGGCCCGGCCCGGCGAGCCTGGAGCGCCAGCGTCCGATCATGTCCGCCGCAACAGACAGGTAGGGGACATGATTTGGAATTGTCGCGATCGTCGTCTTGAGCGCCAAGGGCAGGCTCATCAATGGACAGTGCATGTCGAAGCGCGGAATGGTCTCGCCCTTGGCGATCAGCGTCGAGACGCCTTGAAGACTGCGCAATAGCGACACCAGCGCCGGCTGCACTTCGAGAATAACCCGCGCCCCAAGCGCGGCAACCATCGGCATGTAACGGCAACACAGCAGCGTGTCGCCCAATCCTTGCTCAGCGTGGATGAGGATTGTCTTGTTGCCGATGTCGCTGTCGCCGAGCCAGAGCGGCTGGCTGAAATTGCGTCGCGTGTCGCGCTGCTGTCTGACCGACCATCGGTATTCATATTTCTTGAAGCCGGTCGCCGTGTCGTCCAAGAGCAATCTCAGGAGGCCTTCGTTGAAATGCGCTTCGCCCAAGTCGGGGTTTAGGGACGTCGCTTTGCCATAGGCGGCAAAGGCGTCGTCGTAGCGCTTCAGATCGGTGAAGGCATTGCCGCAGCCGAGCCATGCTTCGGCGGTATTCGGCTTGATCGACAGCGTTCTGTCAAAAGCGGCGAGGGCGTCATCGAGACGCTTCAGGTCGGTAAAAACATTGCCGCGACCGAGCCAGGCCCCGACGAATTCCGGCTCGATCGCCAGCGCCTTGTCAAAAGCGGCAAGGGCTTCATCGTAGCGATGCAAGCTCCAACACACATTGCCGCGGCCAAGCCATGCGCCGGCCAAATCCGGATTGATCGCCAGCGCTCTGTCAAATGCGGCAAAAGCTTCGTCGTTGCGCTTGCGATCGAACAGGACGTTGCCGCGGCCGAGCCAGGCATTCGCCGCATCGGGTGCGATCGACAATGCCTCATCATAAGCGGCGCTGGCTTCGTCATAACGCCTCAAGTCCCAAAATACATTGCCGAGGCCGATCCAAGCGCCGGCCAAATCGGCATCGAGCGTCAGCGCTTTGTCGAAAGCGGCGCGGGCTTCGTCATGACGCGTCAGCTCATAGAGAACATTGCCGCGGCCAAGCCATGCTTCGGCGGAACCGGGCTCGATCGACAGCGCCTTGTCATAGGCATCGAGCGCTTCGTCATGGCGCGCCAGGTTGAGCAACGCATTGCCGCGATGCAAGAAGGCGTCGACAAAAGCAGGCTGAATGGCCAAGGCGCGGCTTGCGCTTTCAATGGCCTCGCGATAGCGGCCGAGCGCATTCAAAAGAAATGCACGATTGCAGTGAGCTTCGGCAATTGCCGGATCGATCTCGATCGTTTTTTCGCAAGAAGACAGCGCCTCGGCGTATTTGCCTTGTTCCTTTTGGCTCGACGATAATATGTCGTAACCGTCGATGTTTCGTGGATTCGCTGCGATCAGCCGTGTCGCCGTCAGCTCGCATGCTGCGAATTTCTTCTGGCTGAATTGCGCAATCGCAAGATTGCTCAGCGCGGAAACATTCTGTGGTGCGTGAGTCAAAGATTCCGTGAAGAGACGTTCCGCGGTTACGAAATCATTCTTTTCAAGCTGCGCTAGACCGTCGAAAAAAAGCTGTTTTGCGGTTTCAATATTGTTCATTGTGCTGCGAAAGATTGTGCCGTCTCAGGCTTGGCTTCGCGCAGACTACAGCCGGCGGCAGAAATTCGTCCAGCCCGGGCGGCGATTGCCCATTTCCGTGTTGTAGGAGAAGTCTGTGCCGTCGAAGGCGTAAACCCCGCTATCGCACGGCGGAGGAGTGCATTACGCTTGCGAAAACCGCAGGAAACACCAAGGACGCGTAGAGGACTGGAAATGCCCCGCTTTGCCGCCAATCTCGGCCACCTGTTCACCGAACGCCCGCTGATCGAACGTTTTGGCGCCGCCGCTGCCGCGGGCTTCACCGCCGTGGAATTGCAATTTCCCTATGACACGCCGATCTCGGCCGTGACGGCGGAATTGAAGAAACACAGTCTCACCCAGCTTGCCGTCAACACGCCGCAAGGGCCAGAATTCGGGCTAGCCGCGCTGCCCGGGCGCGAGCGCGATTTCGAGGCGGCATTCAAGCGCGCGTTCGATTATGTCACCGCCATCGGCGGCACCGGCATTCACTGCATGACAGGCGTGGTGCCGGTGAACGAGCGGCCGGCGGCGGAGAAAGTCTTCATCGGCAACATCGCGCGCGTTGCGGCGGAGGCGGCGAAGCAAAACATCACGCTCCTGATCGAGCCGATCAACCAGCGCGACCGGCCAGGCTATTTCCTGAGCCATCTCGAACATGCCGCCGATCTCGTCAACAAGATCGGCGCGCCGAATGTGCGCATCCAGTTCGATTTCTATCATCTGCAGATCACCGGCGGCGATCTGCTCAATCGTTTTGAAAAATATCTGCCGCTGATCGGCCATGTGCAAATCGCGGCGGTGCCGTCGCGCAACGAGCCGGACAGCGGCGAAGTGAATTTCCCGCTGGTGTTCGAGGCGATCGACAAGCTTGGCTACAAGGGCTGGGTCGGCTGCGAATACAAGCCGAAGACGCGCACAGAAGACGGGCTTGGCTGGGCGAGATCCTACGGGGTTGTGCCTAAAGGAAATTAAAAAGCGGGAAATCAAAAGACGAGAAAATAAAGCGGGGAGGTGGGGTATGCGTCTCGACGGTAAGACAGCTTTGGTCACCGGCGCCGGCTCGGGCATCGGCAAATGCATTGCCGAAACGTATGCGCGCGAAGGCGCCAGTGTTGCGGTGGTCGATATCGATGCTGATGCAGCAAAGAATGTGGCGCGCGCGATCGGCAACAAGGCCATCGCACTGCATTGCGACGTCAGCAAGAAAACCGACTTTGCCGCTACCGTCGAGGGAACGCTCGCGGCTTTCGGGAGGCTCGACATTCTGGTCAACAATGCCGGCGCCACGCACGTCAACAAGCCGATGCTCGAGATCGACGAAGCCGAGTTCGACAAGATCTATGCGGTGAATGTCAAAGGCGTGTTCCTCGGTTGTCAGGCCGTGGTGCCGCATTTCCGCAAATCCGGCGGCGGCGTCATCATCAATATCGGCTCGACCGCGGGCTTGCGGCCGCGGCCTGGCCTGTCCGCCTACAACGCCACCAAGGGCGCGGTGCATATCCTGACCAAGTCGCTTGCCGTCGAACTCGCGCCGGATCGCATTCGCGTCTGCGCCATCGCCCCGGTCGCGACCGAGACACCGCTGTTGCCATCCTTCCTCGGCCCGGCCGCCGGCCAGCGCGAGAAATTCGTCGCCACCGTGCCGCTCGGCCGCCTGGCGCAGCCGCAGGACATTGCCAACGCGGCGCTCTACCTCGCCTCGACCGACGCCGAATTCGTCACCGGCAATATCGTCGAGGTGGATGGCGGCCGGACGATTTAGGGCTTGAGCCTCTCCCCGCTCGCGCAGAGACGGGCGATCCCGATTCTGGCCGCCTTTTTGCGGGGCGCTTTATTTTGCGGTATTGTTGAGTCCGATGGGACGGACGAAAGATGTGGGGACGTAAAAACAAAGAGGCGGCGACCGCGCCTGCGGCGCTATCGCCTCTGAAAGAGGCGATGCATCAGGCGCGCGTTGAAGCGGCGGAACGCGTGAGCGTCGTCGTCGACCTGCGCGATGCCGAAGTGGCGCGACTTGAGCTCCTGAACGAAGCACTCAATCCGCTGTTTGCTGAAATTTCGCGCGAGATCGATCTGTTCGATCGCGGCGTCAGCCGCGGCGAGACGCCGCGCTTGTGGATCGATGCGGTCGCCCATATCGCCATGGGACGCGACAAGAGAAGCTATCGCTTTCTTCACGACAGTCGCTTCGGCCGTCATGTGCTCGCCGAATCGCTCAACATTCCAGACATCGTGCAGGCGGTGACGACTTATGTCGCGCGACGCCTGGTCGAGCGCCAGCGCGCGCTTGATGAAGATCCCGGCCTCGTTGCGCGCGCCCCGGCGCAGGAAGCCAAGCGTTATCGGTCGCGGCGGCGCTGGCGCGCGCTCGGCTGGATCGCGCTTGGATTTTTCGGCGGTCTCGTGGCGCTGATCTTGCTCGCGTTCGCGCTTTCCAGTTCGGGCTGACAGTTCGTCATGGCCGGACTTGTTCCGGCCATCCACGTCTTCAATGCGCTAATAAATCGTCTGTCGCTCCGTCTCGCCGATCGTGCCGTCCGCGTTGCGCTGTCGTGCGACCATGTTGCAGCGCCAGTTTCCGCTTCCACCGTCGATGTTGAAGAGGTGATAACCCGCGCCGTCTTCGTCGCCGTGCGGCGCTTGTGCCGAGGCCGACGGCACGCCGATCGCCGGAATGTCTTTGCCGGGCCCTTCAAGCCAGATGAGCGCGCGCTGATGATCGTGACCGTGCAGTAAAAGCTCGGCGCCTTTTTCGGCCAGCACGCCGCGCAAATCCGGCGCGTCGACGAGCCGCCGCAAATAACGCTGCGGCGGGCTCACGGGCGGATGATGAATGAGCACGATACGAAACGCGTCGCGGGTCTGTTCGAGCAGTTCGGCAAGACGTTGCAGCTGCCGCGCGCCGAGCCGTCCCGTCGCCATGAACGGACCGGTCGCGATCCCCGACGACAGCGCGATCAGCGCCACGCCGTTCCGCCGCCGCAGAAACGGCAAGCGCTGCACGCCGTCGTCGCCGGTCATGTAGTCGCCCCAATATTGCATCGGCGCTTGTGTCACCTGCCGCACATAGACGTCGTGATTGCCGGGAATAACGGTGACATTCTGCGGACTACCGATGGTCTTGAGCCATTCACCGGCAAGCTCATACTCGATCGGCAGCGACAGATTGACGAGGTCGCCGGTGACAGCGATGTGGTCGGTGCGCTGCGCTTTCAGGTCGCGCGTAATTTCATCAAGAATGTCGCGGCGATGGATATGTTTGCGCTTGCGGTGCCAATTGATGAAGCCGAGCCCGCGCTTACCGACGAGCTGGGTCAGCCGCGGCCGCAGCGCCATATGCAGATCGGAGATATGGGCGAGAACGAACATCTTCGTGCGGCAGCCAATGAATCAGTATGTTCTGGCGCACCATTGCAGACGCCGGGCAAAAAATCACGAACTGCCGATCAGAATGCCGGCGGCAAAAACCAGCACGCCGCCGACCACGACCTGAAACGCCGCCTGCAGGAACGGGGTGTCCATATAGCGCGTGCGAATCCACGAGATCACGGTAAGCTCGACGGCGACGACGACAAAGGCGACCGAAGTCGCCACGTAAAAGTGTGGAATGAGATAGGGCAGCGTGTGGCCGAGCCCACCGATGGCAGTCATGGCGCCGCAGACCACGCCGCGCATCACGGGCGCGCCGCGTCCGGTCAGCGAACCGTCATCCGACAGCGCCTCGGCAAAGCCCATGGAAATGCCGGCGCCGATCGCCGCCGCAAGGCCGACGAGAAATGTCGACCAGGTATTGTGCGTGGCGAAGGCCGCGGCGAACAACGGCGCCAGCGTCGACACCGAGCCGTCCATGAGGCCGGCAAGCCCCGGCTGCACATATTGCAAGACGAATATGCGCCGCGCGGTGTCGTTCTCGGTCGCGCGCTTTTGCGGCGAAATCTGCCTGCCGAGTTGCTGCGCCAGCGCCTCGTGCTTGTCTTCGGCGGCGGCAAGGCGCTTGAGCAGGTCGCGCACGGAATCGTCGCTCGCGTTCTCCGCCGCGCGGCGATAGAAGCGCGCGGTCTCGTATTCCATTTCTTCGGCGAATTTGCGCGTGGCGTCGATGGCAAGCGGCCGGTTGAGCCAGATCGGGCGCCGCGGCACAAAGCCCTTCACGTCCTGGCGCCGGATCAGGGGTAAAAAGTCGCCGAATTTCTCGCGATGAAGTTCGAGCAGCATGTCGCGATGGCCGATCTCTTCTTGCGCCATTTTGTCGTACATTTCGGCGGTGTCAGGATAGGAAGGGCGCAGCCCATCGGCGAAGGACCGGTAAATGCGGTTATCCTCGTCTTCGTTCGATATCGCGAGCGCGAGAATCTCCTGTTCGTTGAGGTCGGCGAAACGTTTCACGGGGATTCTCTTGGTTCGCTCGGCCTTGGCTACCGCAACGAAGCTGCGACCGAGAAGCTCTATATTAGAACTATTCTAAATATGTGACCAGACCAGGAATACCAATGGGTCTCGACCCTGTTCGCCGTTTTTTTGCGCCGGTCGTGCGGTGGTGCCTGCACCGCTACTGGTATTTCACGCGCGCCATGACGCTCGGCGTCCGCGCCATGGTTTTCGACGGCGACGGCCGGGTGTTCCTGGTGAAACATTCCTATGTGCCCGGCTGGCATATGCCGGGCGGCGGCGTCGAAAAGGGCGAGACGCTGCTTACGGCGCTCGAGCGCGAATTGCGCGAGGAGGGCAATATCGAGGTCAGCGAGCCGCCGGTTCTGTACGCGGTCTATTTCAACAAGCGCATCTCGCCGCGCGATCATGTCGCGCTCTATATCGTGCGCCAGTTCCGCCAAATCGCACCGCCCGAGCCGAACTACGAAATCATCGACCACGGCTTCTTCGCACCCAACGAATTGCCGGCGGACACGTCGCGCGCGACGCGCGAGCGCATTTCCGAAGTGCTCAGCGGACGGCCGCCGGCGGAATTGTGGTAGAAATTTTTAATTGAGCCGCGCGCGGTCGTGAGGTGCTGAGAAATCGATCTGCGGACCGATCGGCACAATGCCGGTCGGATTCACTTGGCGTTGGCTGCCGTAATAGTGCCGCTTGATCTGCGCGATGCTCACGGTCTCGGCAACGCTCGGGACCTGATACAGATCGCGCAGATAGTTCCACATATTCGGATAATCGGCGACGCGGCGCAGATTGCACTTGAAGTGGCTGTAATAGACGCTGTCGAAGCGAATGAGCGTCGTGAACAGCCGCCAATCCGCTTCGGTGAGCTGGTGGCCGACGAGATAGCGCTGTTTCGACAAACGCTCTTCCAGCATGTCGAAGGTCTTGAAGATGCCGCGTGCGGCTTCTTCGTAAGCGTCCTGGCTCGTGGCGAAACCGGCGCGATACACGCCGTTATTGACGGTGGGATAGACGATATCATTGATGCGATTGATGTCTTCGCGCAGGTCCTTCGGATAGTAATCGGTGCGCACATTGGTGAATTCGTCGAAGGCCGAATTCAGCATGCGGATGATTTCGGAGGATTCGTTGTTGACGATGGTGTGCTGTTTCTTGTCCCACAGCACCGGTACCGAGACGCGGCCCGTATAATGCGGATCCGCGATCAAATAGATCTCGGCGAGCGTCGCTTTGTGATTGACGTCGTCGGTCATGCCGCCGCGCGCGGTGCCGAATTCCCAGCCGGTCTTGCCGTAGAGCGGCGCGGTATTGGTATAGGTGATGACATTGCCGAGCTTCTTGAGCGCGCGAAAGATCAAGGTGCGATGCGCCCAGGGGCAGGCGAGCGAAATGTAGAGATGATAGCGGCCGGCCTCGGCCGGAAAGCCGCCTTTGCCGGTCGCACCGGGCGAGCCGTCGGGCGTGACGAAATTGCGCAAGCTCGACGACGGGCGGATAAAGTGACCGTCCTTGGTGCGCGAGCCGTCCTCCTGCCACTTGCCCTCAACCAGCATGCCCATCGTTTCTCTCCAGCGTTTTTGTCCTGGTAATCTAGTCATTCCGGCCGGTTGCGATAGAGCAGGGTTTGCATGGGCACGAGCGGATTTTAGCTGACTGGACTTCGACCCGCACTCGATGCTACGCGGCGATATTATGAATGAAGCGACCAACGACGTGATCAACGATATTGCGCTCTCCATCGTCACCGAAACGCCGGGCGATGCGACCGCGATCGAGCGGCTGCATGAGCGCACCTTCGGCCCGGGCCGTCATGCCAAAACGGCCTACCGGCTGCGCGAGCAGATGCCGCATATGCTCGCTTTGTCGTTCACGGCGCGCACCGGCACGCTTTTGGTCGGCTCGGTGCGGCTGTCGCCGATCCGCATCGGCGAGACCAAGGCGCTGCTGCTTGGCCCGCTGACCGTCGAGCCCGCGTTCCGTGAGCGTGGCGTCGGCATGGCCTTGATCGAGCGGGCGCTGAAGGAAGCCAAGGCCAGCGGTCATAAACTGGTTCTTCTGGTCGGCGACGAGCCCTATTACGGCAAAGCCGGGTTCAAGCCGGTGCCGCCCGGCTGCGCAATCATGCCGGGTCCGGTCGATCCGGCGCGTCTTCTGATCGCCGAGCTGAGCGATGGCGCTTTCGAAGGCGTGACCGGCGCCATACGTCCGGACTTCTAAAAATCCCTTAGCGTCCTTCGCGCGCCCATGTGCCGGCAAGGCTGCCGAGCAGGAGCAGGAGGCCGAGCAGGCCGGCAAAGACCGGCAGCACGCCGATCCCGCGCACGACACTGGCATCGCGCATTTTCATGCCGATCCAGTCGTCGCCTTTGTAGGTATCGCCCGAGCGTACGCCGACAATGCGCGGCACGTTGAGACCGGAGCCGTCGTCGAGCCGCCGTGAATCGCCACCGGTCGCCGACGTCAGCGGCGCGAGCACGTCGGTGGTCGAGGTCACTTCGGCATATTCGCGCGGATTGGCGGGGCCGATATTGACCAGCGCATTGAGCTTGCCGTCGGTCGCGCGCCACAGTCCGAGCTCATTGGCCGGCACGGTCGATTCCCAAACGCCCGGTTCCTTGGCGTCCAGCTTCAGTGCCTGCGTCGTGCCCGAAGGCGACGTTACAGTCACGTCGGCGACTTGATCTGCCATCGTCTGCCGCTGCACGACGAGATTATGTCCGCTCACAGTGAGGCGAAGCGCTTCTTCGTCGAGATCCGGCTCTTTCATGAGCCAGTGCGACAGCCGGCGCAGCAGGTCGAGATGTGGTCCGCCGCCTTCGAAGCCGCGCGCCCACAACCAAATATGATCGGACAACAGCAGCGCCACGCGGCCTTCGCCCTCGCGCGACAGAACAAGCAGCGGCTTGGCGTCGGGGCCTTGCATCACCGTCGTGCCGCCGGTGGTGCGGGTGTCGACAATACGAAACCACTCGCTCCACTTCGGCGGATTGCTGTCGGAGCCTTCGAGCCCGCGCGTCACCGGATGACGCTGGCCGAGATCGGTCAGCGTCGGGCGGAACGCCTGTTGGGTGACGTCGCCGCTCGGCTCCGCCGGCAGGATCGCGTCAAGCGGCGTGCGCCAGATGCTGGTCGGGCTCGCATAATCGGGTCCGGCGGCGACAAGCACGGCGCCGCCGTCGCGGACGTAACGCGTGATATTGTCGAAATAGATGATCGGCAGCACGCCTTGGCGCGCATAGCGGTCGAAGATGATGAGCTGGAACTCGTCGATCTTCTGTTGGAATAGCTCACGGGTCGGGAAGGCGATCAGCGACAATTCGTTGATCGGCGTGCCGTCCTGTTTCTCCGGCGGTCGCAAAATCGTGAAATGCACGAGATCGATCGACGGATCGGACTTGAGCAGATTGCGCCAGGTGCGTTCGCCGGCATGCGGCTCGCCCGAGACCAGCAGCACGCGCAGCTTGTCGCGGACGCCGTCGATGGTGACCACGGCGCGGTTATTGACCTGCGTGAGTTCGCCGCCGGCAAGCGGCGCGGCTTCGATCTCGACGATATTCTGGCCGCCATGCGGGATCGGGATGTCGACATTTTGCGGCGTGCCGACCGGAACGATCTTCTGCTCGACGATATCGCCGTCGCGGCGCACCGTGACTTGCGCGGTCGCTTCATTGCCGCCTTGGTCCTCGACGCGATAGGTGACGACCTGCGGCTGGCCGACAATGCCGAAGCGCGGCGCGGCGATCAGGGCTACGCGGCGGTCACGCTCGTCCTTGGTGCCGGTGATGAGCGCGTGAACCGGCGCGGCAAAACCGAGGCTGGTGGCGTCGGTCGGGACGTCGTGCACGCGGCCATCGGTGATCATGACTACGCCGGCGATGCGGTCGGACGGCACATCGGCGAGCGCCGAGGTCAGCGCCGAGAACAAGCGGGTTCCGTCGGTCTCGCCGTCGGCTTGGCCGGCTTCGACGACGCGAACGTCGAGGCCCGGAATATGATTCAGCCGCTCGACCACCTCGGCGCGCGCCGCCTCGGTTTGCTTCATGCGGTCGCCGAAATTCTGACTCGGGCTCTTGTCGACGATGACGACCGCGACCGAGCTCAGCGGATCGCGATCCTCCCGCGTCAGCGACGGATTGGCGAGCGCAAGTACGATCAAGCCGAGCGCCAGCGCACGGATCACCGCGCCATGGCTTCGCGTCACGAAGAGAAGGATGACAAGCGCACATGCCAGAACGAGCGCCGCCCATAGAAGGGGAGTGCTGATCAAGGGAGCGAACGCAACACCGAGATTCAAATCTCTCTCCCTGCAGCCTGCTTCGCGTTCTACTGTCCGAGCCGCTCGAGCAGCGCCGGAACGTGCACCTGATCGGCCTTGTAATTGCCGGTGAGCGTATACATCACGATGTTGACGCCGGCGCGGAAGGCAAGCTCACGCTGCCGCGGCTGGCCGTCGACCATGGGCAGCATCGGCTGGCCGTCGCTGCGGGTGGCCCAGGCGCCGGCAAAGTCGTTCGAGGTGATGATGATCGAGGACACGCCGTCGCCGCCGCGCGCCGGTCGGCCCGAAGTCTCGTCCTCGGCATCGGTCGCCGGCAACGCCTCGACCCAGAGCTGGCCGCCCGTGAAACGGCCGGGGAAGTCGCGCAGCAGATAGAATGTCTTGGTCAGCACGTGATCGCGCGGCACTGGTTCGAGTTCGGGGATGTCGAGCGACGACAAAATCTGGCGGAGCTCGAGCATTCCGGGGCTGCGCGTTTCGCCGCCTGGGCCAAGCGGCGCGACGACTGCGTCACGGGTGTCGAACAGAACCGTGCCGCCGTCTTTCATGTAAGTATCGATGCGCTTGAGGGTGGCATCGCTCGGCCGCGGCGCGCCTGGCACGACCGGCCAATAGATCAGCGGATAAAACGCCAGCTCATCGCGCGAAATGTCGAGACCGATCGGATCGCCGGGCTCGAGCGCGGTGCGTTGCGCAAGGAATAGCGTCAGTCCGGCGAGACCGGCTTTGCTGATGGCGTCGACATCGGCATTGCCGGTGACAACATAAGCGAGCTTGGTTTCGAGCGCCGATTGCGGCACGTTGGACTTGCGCGATGTCTGGGCGCTCGCATGGCCGAATGTCAACGCCAGCACGGCGAGTACCGCTACGCTTGCCGCGGCGGCGCGCGAGGCGCGGGGCAACAGGCGTTGAATGCCGCCGCCGAGGAACAGGACCACGATCGTGTCGAGCAACAACAGCGCCAGCGCCGCGAGGAAGATCGGTCCGCGCAGATCCTGCGGCTCGACGGTGCGGTAGATGTCGCGGGTCGCATTGGGCAACGGCGAAAAATCAAGCGTCGCCAGCCGGTCAGTCGCCGCAAGCGTATTCACGGCCAGAAGACTTTCCGGCGGACCGTAAAAGCCCGGCGGGTGTTCCGCCGTTGCGCGGCCGGAATAATCCGCCGGGACCGGTCGCGCGCTCGGCGGCGGCGCGATGAAAGTGCCGAAACCGTCGAGTACATGCGTTGCCGGTATTAGTTCATGGGCGTTGCGGCTTTGCGCGCCGGCGGTCGCATTGGCGTCGTCGGGCGCGGGCGAGGTGCCGGCGAGCGTGACGATGCGCTTGAGCATCTCGACGAAACTCCCCGACAGCGGCAGGTCGGACCACCGCGTATCGCCGGTGACATGAAACAGCACGATCAGGCCCTTGCCGCGCCGTGCGGCGGTGACAAGCGGCGTGCCGTCGGCAAGCGTCGCCCAAGTATTGTCGCTGAGCGCCGCATCGGGCTCGGCCAGCACTTGCCGCGTGACCGTCACGTCGGTCGGCACCGGCAGGCTAAAAAACGGCCCTTCACGGGAAAAGGCGGCGAGCGGTTGCGGCTTGTCCCAGCTCAGGCTGCCGCCGAGGATACGGCCGCCGCGCCGCAATTTGACCGGCACGAGATCGTCGTCGGACGCCGCGAGCCGCGGCCCGGCAAAGCGCACCAAGACGCCGCCGTCCTCGATCCATTGGGTGAGCGGCTCATGCGCGTCGCCGACATTGCCGACGTCGGTCAGGATCAGCATCGGCAGCCGCTGATCGAGAAAATGCTGAACGGCTTCGGCGGGCGACTCGCCCTGCGCCAGCCGCACATCGGCGAAAGGCGCGAGCGCGCGTTCGACATAATAACTCGATGACAAGAGCGGCTGCGCCACGTCGGCGCTGGCGCCGGAAACGATGCCGACAGTACGGCGCCGCCAGCGCTTGTCGAGTAACTGCACCGCGCCCGCGGAGCGCTCGCCGGCAATCTCGATGCGGGCGATATCGTTGCGGATTTCCACCGGCAATTCGAAGCGTGCGTCGGTCTCGCGATCGCCGGATTTGAACGCGAACGGCGCTTCGCCAAGCGGCAGGCCTTTGAGATCGAGCGCGCGCACGGTGCCGCTGTCGGCGGTATCGTTCGCCGCGCGCAAGATCTTCACGCTCAGCGCGCCCGCGGCATTGTCGGCAGCGGTGAGCGCGCGCGGGCCGGCAACGCCGCCGGTGACGACAGTGATCGGGCGCTGGCCGATCGCCTGCGCCAGGCCCTTCACGAAGTCCGTGCCGTGATTCTCGGCACCGTGGCCGAGATCGACGCCGTCCGACAGCCAGACCAGTTCGGCGTCGGGCGAATTGGCCACAAACCGCGCCACCGAAGAGAGCGATTCATTGCGGTCGATCGTCTGCGGCACCGGCTTTAATTGATGCAGCCGCACCCGCGCCGATCCCGCGGGCTCGAGAGAAATGTCGCGCGGTCCCTCCGACAAGGGGATCAGCGCCACGGCGCGGCGATCGTCCTCGGCGCGCGCGATGATGTCGTCGGCGGTGCGCATGCGCGCGTCCCATGTCGCCGCCGCCGTCCAGCCGTCATCGAGCAGGATCGCAACCGGCGCGTTCGATTTTGTCGCCGTCAACGGCGGATGCCACAGCGGGCCCGCGGCGGCGAAAATGACGAGGGCGGCCAGCGTAAGCCGCATCAATGTGAGCCACCACGGCGTGCGTGCCGGCGTCTCTTCCTTGGGTGCGATTTCGAGCAAGAGCCGGGTCGGCGGGAAATCGATGCGGCGCGGGCGCGGCGGAATGAACCGCAGCAGCCACCATAGCGCCGGCAAGGTCAGAAGCCCGATGAGAACCAGCGGCTGCGCAAAGCCGAGCGGGAGCGACCCGATCATGTCGCCACCTGAGATGTTGCGATGCTTTCGCCGGCCGGCGCCGGCGCTCGCGTCCCAAGGTCGCTTGCGCCGGCGCCGATGCGGGCATGCAGCGCAAGCAGCAATTCGCTCGGCGGCCGGTCGGTGCGATGGATGGCGAAACTCCAGCCCAGCCGGTCGGTTTCAGCGCGGATCTCGGCGCGGTGACGGGTGACACGCTCTGTGTAATCCGCACGCCAGGTCTCGGCGCGGCCAGCGGTGATGCTGCCGCCGCCTTCAGGCTCGACGAATTCGATGCGGCCCCAATACGGGAATGTCTCCTCGGCCGGATCGACGATCTGCACCACGTGACCACGGGTGCCGCGGCCGGCGAGCTGCGTGATCTTGCGGCGCACTTCGCCGATGTCGCTCCACAGGTCGGACAGCAGCACGACTTCGGCCAGCGGGGAGGGCACGAAATTCGGCGGCAGGCTCGTCCGCTCTTCACGATCGTGCAGGATCGCCTGCGCGATCAGGTCGATGACATTGCGGCTGCCGGTCGGACGCGTAAGGCCGGGAATGCCGACGCGTTCGCCGCCTTCGACCAGAATCTCGGCGAGCGCGAACGTCACGACCAAGGTGCGGTAGAGCTTGGAGTCGCGCACCAGCGGCGAAGCGAAATACATCGACGGCGAGCGGTCGGGCCAGATCCACACCGTATGTGCGGCCTCCCATTCGAGCTCGCGCACATAAAGATGATCGTCGCGCGCCGAGCGCCGCCAATCCACGCGCGAAGCCGGCTCGCCGGACACGAAGCGACGATATTGCCAGAAATTCTCGCCCGGTCCGGCGCGGCGGCGGCCGTGCAGGCCGTGAATCACCGTTGCCGCCACCCGTCGTGCTTCCAGGATCAGCCGCGGCATGCCGGCGGCAAGGCTTCGGCCAGTGCCGACCGCACGCGCAACTGTTGGGCCGTCGTGGTTGGTGCGATGTTGAGTGGATCGGGCCTCAGCCGCCATTCGTTTATCCGATTCCAAAAAGACCATTCGCGTTCGGTCGAATCGCAATGGGCTCTCGATTTTTAGTTTGGCGCATGTCCTTTTCGGAAAACCGGCGTCCACTTTTCCGGGACATGCGCTAACCGACCTTTGCCTTCAATCGCGCGATCACGCCTTCGATGCTTTCGCCTTCGGCGCGCGCGCTGAAGGTCAGCGCCATGCGGTGCTTGAGCACAGGCTCGGCAAGCTCGACGACGTCGTCGATGGAGGGCGCAAGCCTGCCGTCGAGCAGCGCGCGGGCGCGCACCGCGAGCATCAGCGACTGACTGGCGCGCGGGCTCGGACCCCAGGCGATCAGCTTGGAACCGTCGCCGCCTTCGGGGCCCGGACGCGCCGAGCGCACCAGCGCAAGAATGGCATCGACGACGGACTCGCCGACCGGCAGCCTTCGCACCAGGCGCTGTGCGGCCATCAGGTCCTCGGCGGTCATCGCCGCCTTCGGCCGCGTCTCCTCGGACCCGGTCGTTTCGAACAGAATCTTTCGTTCGGCGGCGCGGTCGGGATAGGTGACGTCGATTTCCATCAGGAAGCGGTCGAGCTGAGCCTCCGGCAGTGGATAGGTGCCTTCCTGTTCCAGCGGATTTTGCGTCGCCAGGACATGAAATGGTTTGGGCAAATCGTAACGCGTGCCGGCGACAGTGACGTGCTGCTCCTGCATCGCCTGCAACAGCGCCGATTGTGTGCGCGGCGATGCGCGGTTGATCTCGTCGGCCATCAGCAACTGGGCGAAGACCGGACCGGAGATGAAACGGAAGCTGCGTTTGCCGGCCTGACTTTCTTCCAGCACTTCGGTGCCGAGGATGTCGGAGGGCATCAGGTCCGGCGTGAACTGGATGCGCCGCGCGTCGAGACCGAGCACGGTGCCCATGGTGTCGACGAGCTTGGTCTTGGCGAGGCCCGGTACGCCGAGGAGAAGCGCGTGCCCGCCGGAGAGAATAGTGATGAGCGCCTGCTCGACGACTTTCTCCTGGCCGAAAATAACGGTGCCGATCGCGGCCTTGGCCGCGCGGACATGATCGGCGGTCGTTTCCGCCGAGCGCACGATCATGTCTTCGAGCTTTTCGAGCCCTTCTCCGCCGGCAACGGGCATGGCTAACTCCTTGTGGTCAGGTAGCATTTTTTTCGGGGCAGATTCGCGTCACATGCCCGAATCGGTGGCAGCGCCTCTGCACTGCTATTAGGCACATAACATGCAATATATGCGCCAGCCGTACGATTACCGATCTTGCGCTGATTCTTCGCCAAGAAGGAAACCAGTTGAGAAACCACTCGGGAAACACGGCTTGGTGTAAATGGCGGCGCAATGCAAAGTGGCAAAGTCGAACTCGCGACTGACCGTGCCCCCGGACTGACGATGAGGCTCAGGTTCAAGGCAAACCATGGCGAAGGAAGGGCAATTGGGCCTTGAGGCGATCACGGGAGCGCTAGGTCGCGCGGCAAATAGCACCAATGAGCATACCGCCGGGCGGCCGCCCGTCGAGCTGTGGAACCCACCGTTTTGCGGCGATATCGACATGCGCATCGCCGCGGACGGGACCTGGCTTTACCTCAAAACCCCGATCGGCCGGCCGGCTTTGGTCAAGCTTTTCGCCTCAGTGCTCAAGCGCGAAGGCGACAATTATTACCTCGTCACCCCCGTGGAGAAGTGCGGCATTCGGGTCGACGATGCGCCGTTTCTCGCCGTCGAGATGAATGTCGAAGACGGCGCGGCCGGCCATGTGCTCAACTTTAGGACAAATGTCGACGATTGGATCGCGTGCGGCCCGCAGCACCGGCTGCGCTTCGAGCCGGAAGCCGATACCGGCGGGCTCAAACCCTATCTCCACGTTCGCCGCGACCTTTGGGCCAAGGTGACACGGACGCTGTTCTTCGATCTTGTCGAACTCGGCGAAGAGCGCGACGTCGAAGGCACGGCGATGTTCGGCGTGTCGTCCATGGGCGAGTTCTTTCCGATGGCGCCGGCGGATCAGGTAAGGGAATTTACGTGAACGATAGTAGTGCGACTTTGGAGCGACCGGCAACGGAGAGCTTTTTCGATCGCGCCCGCGCGCGGCTCAATTTGGACGTGCCGGCGTCTCTGAGCGATCCCAATGCGCCGGGCGCGCGCGGCGACCTCGATCTCAATCCGGAAAGCTGGATCAAGGCCGGAGTGAAGGCGACGCGGCCAGCGGCGGTGCTGGTGCCGGTGATCGATCGGGGCGAGCCGACGGTGCTGCTGACGCAGCGCACACCGGATTTGACGACGCATGCCGGCCAGGTTGCGTTCCCCGGCGGCAAGATCGAGCAGGACGACGTAAGTCCTGTGGCCGCAGCGCTGCGCGAAACCAGGGAAGAGACCGGGCTTTCAGCGGCGTTGATCGAGCCGATCGGGTATCTCGACCTTTATCTGACGTTTTCCGGATTTCGTATTTTGCCGACAGTGGCGCGTGTAAAGCCGGACTTCACCTTGACGCTCAACCCGAGTGAAGTGACCGAAGCCTTCGAAGTCCCGCTCAAATTCCTGATGACGCCGGCCAATCATGCCCGCAAGATTCGCGACTGGAGAGGCATCCAGCGCGAATATTACGAAATACCGTTCGAGAATCGTTACATTTGGGGCATCACCGCGGGTATCCTGAGAAATCTCTACGAGCGGATCTATGCCGGATGATCAGGTCGATCTCGACTGAATTGGCGCTGTTTCTCACGCCTTTCGTGCTCTATGCGGCCTTCCTTTATGCGACCAGCATCGGCGTGCTGCACCCATCGGCCTGGACCATGCAGCGCGTATCGGGCTTGCTCGTCGCGTCGCTCATCCTCGTGATCGGCAGCCTAGTGCTGCTCGCCAATTTCTCCGGCGCGCCGCCGAACTCGACCTATGTGCCCGCGCATATCGAGAACGGCCAATTTGTTCCGGGGACGACCAAGTGACGGCGGCCACGCCTCTGCAAGATGCGCTCTGGCTCAGGCGCGGCAAAGTACAAGATCTGCTGGTGACGCTCGGCCGCGACGGCGAAGAGGCGCGCGTGGTCGGCGGCGCGGTGCGCAACGAATTGCTGCATCTTGCCGTCAGTGAGTTCGACATCGCGACCACCGCAGTGCCGGAAGAGGTGGTGCGCCGCGTCGAACAGGCCGGCTGGAAGGCGGTCCCGACCGGCATCGAGCATGGCACCGTCACCGTCGTCATCGATGGCAAGCCGTTCGAGGTGACGACGCTGCGGCAAGACGTCGAGACCTATGGCCGCAAGGCCAAGGTTCTGTTCGGCCGCGACTGGACCGCGGACGCGCAACGGCGCGACTTCACCGTCAATGCGCTGTCGGCGAGCGCGGACGGCACGGTGTACGATTATATCGGCGGCCTCGCCGACATTGTCGCGCGCCGCGTCCGTTTCATCGGCGATCCGGCGAAACGCATTGCCGAAGACTATTTACGCATCCTGCGCTTCTTTCGCTTTCACGCCTGGTACGGCGCGGGTGCGCCCGATCCGGCCGGATTGCACGCCTGCATCGCCGCCCGCGAAGGGCTTGCGACCTTGTCGCGAGAGCGGGTGCGGATGGAGTTGCTCAAGCTGATGCTGGCGCCGCATGCGACGCCGGTGCTCGCGGTGATGGCGGAAGCGGGCCTGCTTGGCGCCGTGCTCGGCGGCGTGCCGCTCTTGGCGAGCTACGAGAATACGGTCAAAGCCGAAGCGGCGATGGGCCTGCCGGCTGATGCAGTGCGGCGGCTCGGCGCACTCGGCGTTCTTGTCGAGGAAGATGCGGCGCGGCTTGCCGAACGGTTGCGGCTTGCCAATACCGAAACGGATCGGCTCAAGGCACTCGATCGCTGGTGGCGCGTATCGCCTGCAAACGGCGATCTGGCGGCGCGCGCACTGCTCTATCATCTCGGGCCGGAGTCCTTTGTCGATCGCGCGCTGATCGCCTGGTCGCGCTCTTTGGCCGGCGCCGCGGATGACGCCTGGCGGGAGTTCACAAGCCTGCCGCAGCGCTGGAGCGCGCCGGTCTTTCCGCTCAAGGCCGCCGATCTGATCAGCCGCGGCCTTGCTGCGGGACCGCTGCTGGGCGCAGCGCTTCGCCTTGCCGAAGAATTTTGGATCGAGGCGGATTTCCCATTGGATCGCGCAGCGCTCGACGCGCTTGCCGACCGCGCCGCGCGCGAGGCCGGCGTCCGTTTGCGGCTCTAGCTTACGAACCGCTCACGCCGTCAACGGCCGCAGCGTTCTGATGCGTATAGGATGTAACAATTCCGCGAGGAGGTTTTCGCCATGGCACGCATTGCCACACGTATTGCCGCGATCGCGTTCGTGCTCGGAGTGACCATCAGTATCCAGGCGTACGCCAGAGACCGGGATACGAGCGGTGCGATGACCCGGATGCTCGCCTGCGAGGGAGAGGACGCCAAGATGGAGGTCTACCTGCCGGATTCTGTCAGGGGGATGAGGGTGACACCGGAGGCGCAAGCGCTGGCTCGGCCGGTAATCGGCTATTATACGCTCGACCTGACCGAAGAGAACAAAGGCAAATCGCTCGAGCCAGTGAAGGTGTCGATGACGGCGGATGGCAAGACGGTCATCATCAACCAGTATACGCGCGGCCTGCCGGTGACGCGCGTTCCGGTCGGTGGCGGCACCGTCGACTTTGATCAGCGCTTCGGCACCAAAGCAAAATGCGGCCCGTTCCAATCGGCGGACCCGAATTACCGGTAAAAATGATCTTGGGTTGCTGACCGCGATCAGCGCTCCGACAGCCGCTCGCGCAGCGAGCGCAACCGGCGCCGTCCGCCGTCCGCCACCTGCTGCACCCGCGGCCGCACGCGCGCCAGCACGCGGCGGCGCTGCGCCTGCATGCGCTCGACCTGCATTTCGTTGCCGCGCCAGACGAAGTCGTTGCCTTTCAGCGCGGCGACGAACAGCACCGGCAGCAACAGATCGCGGCTGAGCCCATAGAGCGGATAAAGCAGCGGCGCGTGCCAGTCCGCTGCCGCGGCAAGCAGCATCTCGCCGCCATACCAGAACGCGCCGAAAGCGACAGTGCAAAGCGCTACCGGCCAGCCGAATTCGTGCGCCAGGAAGGCCACGCCGATCGTCGGCAGCACGCCACCGGAAAAAATCTCCGGCGCAAAGTAGAGAAAGAAGCTCGCACGGCGCAGCCGCGCCCAGCGCAATTGGCGATTCCACACTTCCGAAGCGGTGCGGTGGCCGAGCGGTTGCGCCAAAGGCCGGTCGATGAGCCGCACCTTGTGGCCGGCCTCGCGCACGATTTTGGTGGCGGCGGCGTCTTCGGCGACTTCCTTGGCGAGCGCTCCGATGCCGCCGGCCTGTTCGAGATCGGCGCGGCGCCACAGCATGGTTTTGCCCTGGGCGAAGCCGCGGCCGAAACTATCGACCAGATATTGCCAGCGCGCCTGGTAGGTGTTGAGAAACGCGCATTCGATTTCAGCCCAGAATCCATGCGGCCGCGCGCCGATCGGCGGCGAGGCGACGAGGCCGGTGTCCTCGCGCCAGCTTGCGAACAGCCGCTGAATGTAATCGCGCGGCATCAGCACGTTGCTGTCGGCGATGATGATCCAGTCATGCGCCGCTGCGCGCCAGCCCTTGAGCAGGTTGTTGAGCTTGGGATTGGTGCTGATGCGATCGTCGCCGATCAAAAGTTTTGCGCGGTCGCCGCCGTGTTCGGCGATCAGCTTGCGCACCAGCGGCAGCACGGGATCCTTCCCGGAAGCGACGCAGAACAGGATTTCGCAATGCGGATAATCGAGTTCGAAGGTCGAACGCAGTGTCTCTTCGGCATAATTGTCGATGCCGCACAGCGGCCGCAGCAAGCTCACGGCCGGATATTGCTGCGGCGCGCGGAGCGGAGACGTTCGGAACCGCCGAACCGCGATCGCAATGCTTGCGATGTGAATGAAGCTGACAACGACGCAGAAAGTCGCTGCCGCGAGAATCGTCCCTGTCATCGACGGACGTTTAGTGCCGTGCCGTGACAGACTTGTGACTCACATGTTTGTGAATCGCATGCGCCGAATATGCGCTTTTAACCACCATAATCACGTTAACCATCGGTGGCTTGCATTGTCATGGTTCTGCAATGCAACGCATTTAGAAGCAGATTCGAAGGGCAACAAAGACGCGAGAAATCGTTCGGTGACTGTCGAGCGCGGCACAACAAAGTTCCGTACTCTGTTTATTTCCGATGTGCATCTCGGC
The DNA here is from genome assembly GCA_963746715.1 of uncultured Alphaproteobacteria bacterium. GTDB lineage: Bacteria > Pseudomonadota > Alphaproteobacteria > Rhizobiales > Xanthobacteraceae > BOG-931. Next base: position 1,016,261 of record CAVVCW010000032.1, read on the forward strand.
GCGCGCGGTTGTCAGGCGGATCAACTCATCAGCTTTCTGCGCTATCATGACGCCGAGACTATTTATCTGGTCGGCGACATCGTCGATGGCTGGCAATTGCGCTCCGGCTGGTTCTGGCCGCAGGACCATAACGACGTCGTGCAGAAATTGCTGCGCAAGGCCCGCAAGGGCGCGCGGATGGTCTATCTGCCGGGCAATCACGACGAGTTCTTGCGCAACTATTACGGCACGCATTTCGGCGGCATCGACGTCATGGAGACGGCCATTCACCAGGCCGCCGACGGCCGCCGCTATCTCGTCGTGCACGGCGACGTGTTCGACATGGTGGTCAAGCATGCGCGCTGGCTCGCGCTTCTTGGCGACACCGCCTATGACCTTGCCATTTTTATCAACCGCTATTTCAACGCGCTGCGCCGCCGGCTCGGCTTCCGCTACTGGTCGCTGTCGCAATGGGCCAAGCACAAGGTGAAGAACGCGGTGAACTATATCGGCGCTTTCGAGCAGACCTTGGCCGAAGAGGCGCACCGCTATAACGTCGACGGCGTCATCTGCGGCCACATCCACCATGCCGTTATCCACGACAATTTCGGTATCCGTTATATGAATTGCGGCGACTGGGTGGAAAGCTGCACCGCGCTCGCCGAGCATCCGGACGGCACGTTCGAAATCATCCGGTGGGCCGACCGCTCTCAGACAATGCCGCCGCTTCCGGACGAAGAAGACGAGGCGGCGCCGGTTCGCGAGCGCGCGGGAATCGCGGCCTAGCCTTTTTCACTTCGCCAGGCTTTGTGCTCTTGAGCATTGGCCGCCAGCCGCCATACTTGCGCGATGGACCTCTCGGTGCGGATCGAGCGCTGGCCGCTCGCTAATGCTTTCACCATCAGCCGCGGCAGCAAGACCGAAGCGGTGGTGGTAACGGTCGAGCTCAGCGACGGCACTCATCGCGGCCGTGGCGAGTGCGTTCCTTACCCGCGCTATCGCGAATCTCCCGAGGGAGTCGTCGCCGCCATCGAGGCGATGCGCCCCGCTTTGGCGCGTGGTCTCGATCGCACAGCTTTGCAGAGCGAAATGCCGGCGGGCGCCGCCCGCAATGCGCTCGACTGCGCGTTTTGGGATCTCGAAGCCAAGCGCAGCGGCCGCCGCGCTTATGAATTGGCCGGACTCGCCGTGCCCAAGCCGCTGGTGACGGCCTACACGATTTCGCTCGGCACGCCGGCGGCGATGGCGGCGGCGGCCGAACGCGCCGCGGACCGGCCGCTGCTCAAGGTAAAGCTCGGATCCGGCGACGACCGCGAACGGATCGCGGCGGTGCGGCGCGCCGCGCCGCAGGCCGAGCTCATCGTCGACGCCAACGAAGGCTGGACCGAAGATATTCTTGTGCAAAACCTCGCCGCCTGTGCTCAAGCCGGCGTGACCTTGATCGAGCAGCCGCTGCCGGAAGGCCGCGACGATGCGCTCGCCCGCATCAAGCGGCCGATTCCGGTCTGTGCCGATGAAAGCGTGCACGACCGCGCCTCGCTGGAAGCGCTCGGGGGAAAATACGATGCGATCAACGTCAAGCTCGATAAGACTGGCGGCCTCACAGAGGCCTTGATGCTCGCCGCAGAGGCCGAAAAGCGCGGCTTTGCGCTCATGGTTGGCTGCATGGTGGCGACGTCGCTTGCCATGGCGCCGGCCATGCTGGTGGCGCAACGGGCCAGCGTCGTCGATCTCGACGGGCCGTTGCTTCTTGCCAAGGACCGGCCGGATGGACTGCGCTACGTCGGCAGCCGCGCCTACCCATCCGAGGCGCGGCTTTGGGGTTAAATGGCGCAAAATCGCTTTACGGTCGGCGACCACGGCTGGAACCGGCCCGACCGCACTGTGAAGAACCTGTGAATATCTCGGCCCGGACAGCGCCAACGCGATTGCATGGTGCGGGCCTGGTATGGTGGTGATTCAACAGGTCATTGTGATGTCCAGTCAAACACTCGTGCAGTCGGACAAAGCTGCCGGGCCGCCCCAGGAGGCGGAGTACAACGTCGTTTACGCGGCGGTGACCGCGACCGAGCGCGGCCGCTGGTTCCTCAAAGAATTCGCCAATCGCAATCGCAGCGCCGATACCGATCTGATCATGGCGGCGATCGCGCGGATCGAGGCGGCCATTGCCAGTGGCGCAGCGCCGCAGGCGATGGCGGAAGTCCGCGACCTGGCCTTGGCGGCTGCCGTCATCGAGCAGCCTGTGTGCGCCGTGGGGGAGCGCGATGACGATGCCGCGGCGGTGATTGCACAGGTCGCCCCGGCGACCGATAGCGTTCCGCAACCCCAGACCCAAAGCGACGAGGATTATTCGGAAGCCGTCGCGGCGATTGCGGCGTCGCTGACGGTCCGCCTTGAGGAATTGGTCAAGGAATTGACGCCGGAAGGCGCGATTACACAAAGCGTGAGCGAGGACGATGTCGCCGACGAACCGGCACGCGTGCCGCAGGCGCCAAGTGTTCCTGCCGCGTCGGCGACTGCACGACCGCAGATGACGGCAGCGCAGAGCAGGGTGGCGCAAGACAATACGACGCGCTGGCACATCGAAGGGCCGGATTTCGTATTCGGCGCGGACGAACGCGACGACAAAAGCGCCGGCGCCGCACCGGCCGGCCCATCCCCGCAAATGCACGCGCAGCTTCTGGGTGCCGAGCTTATGGCGGCGGAACTGGTCGACGATGCGCAGTCCGCGCCGGTCGTGGATCCGGCCGTGAACCCAGTTTTAGACGCGGTGCCGGTGCCTGCTGCCAGCAAGACACCCGCAGCCGAAACCTCATCGCCGCACGCTACGCCCATGCTGGACAGCGTGCCGCCGAGCGAAATCTCGCGGCCGCAGTTGCGGATTGCGGGCGAGACGATGCCGGTCAATCAGCGTCCGCTGCGCTACGGCTCGCTGACCGTGAGCGACGCTTTGAGCGAGGATGAGGTGATCGCCCTGTTCGGTTAGAGCATGATCCGTTTTACGAAAAGATCATGCGCAATCATAATCTTAGGGCGACAAACGATCAATCTGAAACAATTTCACCCTAGGCAACAAGTCGCGAAAACAATTCCGGATCGACATTGCCGCCCGACAACACGGCGACGGCAACTTTGTTTTTGACGTCGATCTTGCCCGTCATCACCGCGGCGAGCGCCACGGCGCCGCCAGGCTCGACGACGAGCTTCAATTCGGTGAAGGCAAAAGCCACGGCGGCAGCAACCTCGTCGTCGCTGACGACAACGCCGGCGCCGATCAGCGAGCGATTGATGGCGAAAGTCAGCTTGCCCGGCGTGCGCGCCATCAGCGCGTCGCAAATGGTGCCGCTGAGGGCGGCGTTCTCTTCGCGCTGGCCACTGCGGAACGAACGGGCGTGATCGTCGAAGCCTTGCGGCTCAGCGGTGTACATCGCGGCCTTCGGTACCCGCGTCTTGACGGCAAGCGCGATGCCCGCGGCGAGGCCGCCGCCGGAGGCCGTGACCACCACGATGTCGGGAGCAAGTCCGAGCGCGCCGAGATCTTCGACGATCTCGCGGCCGGCGGTGCCTTGCCCGGCAATGATCAGGGCGTCGTCATAGGGCGGCACCAGCACGGCGCCGCGCCGCTCGGCGATGTCTTTGGCGATGGCCTCGCGATCGTCGCTGGCGCGATCGTAGAGCACGACTTCGGCGCCGTGCGCGATGGTGCGCTCGCGCTTGGCGCGGGGGGCATCGTGCGGCATGACGATGACGCAGGGCATGCCGAGAAGCCGCGCCGCCGCCGCAACGCCTTGCGCGTGATTGCCCGAGGAAAACGCCACCACACCGCCGGTGCGCCGCTCCGGCGGCAGCGAGGCGAGCTTGTTATAGGCGCCGCGGAACTTGAAGGAGCCGGTGCGCTGCAAGGTCTCCGCTTTGAGAAAGACGCGGCCGCCGGTCATGCCGTCGAGCGTCACCGAAGTCAAAAGCGGGGTATGCAGGGCGACGCCGGCGAGCCGCAAAGCGGCCGCATCGACATCCGCGGCGGTGGGCAGTTCAACCGGGGCGTCCACAACGCGATCCATGGCTGAGATCCATGGCCGAACGGTAGCGCCGCCATTACGTAACAAGCAAGGGCATTCGCGGCGCATTGTACGCAAACATCGCGCCGCTTTGGATCATTGCGCGAGATCAGTCGAACCGGCCCGCCGCGTGCGCCAGCATGGTGTAGACCTTGCCGGTATCCGAGGTGAGGTAGTTCCGCGCCACTGCCGGGCCGCGGTCGCCGCGCGAAACGTCGTCGAGGAGCCGCTCGAATTCGTGGATGTAATGTTCCACGGTTTGGCGGAATTCCGGGTCGGTACGATATTTGGCGCGGATCTCGTCGAATGCCTTGCCGCCTTGCGGCGTATAGAGACGCCGGTTGAATACACCGCGCTCGCCGCGCTTATAGCGCTCCCACAATTCCGCGGCGGCGTCGTGATCGATCATCCGCGCGATGTCGAGCGAGAGTGAATCGATCGAGTCGACGGCCTCGCGCTGCCCTTCGCGCGCCGGCGGCGTCGGCTGCGCATTCTCTTCCCGCGAGGCGCGGCTCAACAGGTCGGACAGCCAGCCGCTGCCGTTCTTGCCGTCGTCCTTGCCGCCGGGCACCGGGCTGAGATTGGGCGGGCCGGCGGCCCGGCGCGGCGCGCCGGTAATGTCGCGCGGCGGGGTAGGCGCAGGCGGTATTTGCTGCGGCGACATGTCGGGACGGATCGGCCTTGTTTGCGCGCCGCGTCCGCCGCCCGCGGCATAAATCTGCTCGGCCTCGCGCCGCGCCGGCTCCACGGCGTCGAGCGAACGGCCGTGACGGGCGACGATGCGGTTGAGCTCGGCGAGCGCCTCGATCTGGTCGACGATGACGCGCCGCATCTGCGCCGCGCTCTCGGCGGTCTCCTGCGGCAATTCGAGAATGCCGCGGCGCATTTCGTTGCGCGTGGTCTCGAGCTCGCGCTGCATTTCCGCGGCCATTTGCTTCATGCCCTGCATGACCTCAGTGAAGCGCTCGGTGGATTGGCTGAACATGCTCTGCACTTCGGCGAGCGCCTCGTCGTAGACGGCGTTGAGCGTTTCGCTGGTGCGCTTGCGCTCCGCGTCGGAGTTGTTGCGCACCGCCTCGTATTGCTGCTGCAGCGTCTGCAGGCTTTCGTTGCTGGTCTGGGCGATGACGCCGGCGATCTCGCGCGCGCGGGTCGTCGCGGTATCGAGCGACTCGTCGAGCAGGCCCGAAAAGCGCTCGAGCCGCTGGCCGAAATCCTCGGTTCGCGCATCGAGCGTCGAGACCAGCGTATCGATGGTCGCCTGCCGGGAGGTGATCGTCTCCTCGGCGCGGCGATTGCTGGTATCGAGCAGCTCGACCGCCTCGGTCAGCGTGCGGCCGTGCGAAGAGAACTGATCGGCGAGGTCGCCGAGGTCGGACAGCACGCGCGTCGTCACATTGTTGAAAGCGCCGAGATGCTGCTCGATCTTGCCGGTGGTGGCGCCGCTCTTGGTGGTCAGATCATTCATGGCGGCGACGAAATCGGAAATGCGCGACGCCATGGTGTGCTCGATCGAGCTCATGTTCTCTTGGGCGCCGCTGAGCACTTCCTGCAGCAGGATATTGGCTTCGCGCAGCCGTTCGAACAGGGCAGTGGAGTCGGAGCGCAGCATGGTGTGCGTCTCCGTCATCTCGGCGATCGTGGCGGCCGCCGTCTGCTTGGACTGTTCGATCGCGGCCTTGGTCGCGTGATGCATGTCTTCGATCGTGCGTGTCAGCGTCAGCTTGGCGCCTTCGGTGACGCCGTGGGTGCCTTCCTGCATCTGTCCGAGCGTGCGCGTGACCACGGCGGTGGCGCTCAGGCTCGCATCGTTGATGACGCGGGCGATCTCTTCGCTCTTGTCCAGCATGGTCTGGGTGAAGACGAAACCCTTGGCCTCGATCGCCTTGACGGTCTGATCGGTGATGCGGCCGACTTCGCCGGCGAAGCCCTGGCCTTTGGCGGTCAAGGCGGCGATCAGGGTGTTCGACTTCTCGTCGAGAAGGCGCGTCATCTCGTCGACGCGCTGGCCAAGAGCGGTGTTGATCTCGTTGGCCTTGCCGACGACGTTGCGCGAAACTTCGGTGCTCATGCCGATCAGCTTGCGCTCGGCCTCGGTGGCGCCGCGCGTGATCGAGTTGGTCGCGCTTTGCGTGCTCTTGGCGAGGAGATCGGCGGCGCCGGCCGTGGACTTGCCGATCGCTTCATTGGCGACCGCAGCGCTCTTGGTGATGACATTGCTCAGCGTGCCGGCGCTGCGGTTGAGCGAAACCGTGGCCTCGGCGGCGCTGCGGTTGAGCGCCTCCGCCGCGACGGTGCTCGCCGTCACGCTTTTGCCGAGCGCGTCGGTGGTATTGGCGGCGAGCTGGGTGAGGGCGCGTTCGGCGTCGGTGGAATTGGTCTTGATCGATTCCGCGATCTGTTCGAAGCGCGAGCCAAGCTGTTCGGCGACAACGCGGCTGCGCGCCTCCATCTGGCTCACAACGGTCTCGGCGCGCCCGCCGAGAAGCTGTTCCAGATGATCGACGCGGGAGTCGAGCGTGCTGGCGACTTCGAGCGCGCCCTTGCCGAGCGCGGTGTCGATGCCGGCGATGCGGTCGCCGATCGTATCGGCGAGCTTGACCGCGCGCGCGTCGATGATCGTGGTGACGTCGCCGATGCGCTTGTCGAGCGCGACGATGACCTCTTTGCCGTTCTCGCTGAGGGTCTTGGAGATTTCGACGATGCGGGTCGACAGGGCGTCGGTCAGGGTCTGCGAGCGGCTGTCGATGGCTTCCTGGAAGCGGGTCAGGCGCTGATCGAGCACATTGGTGACTTCGTCAGCCTTCGAGGTGACGCGGTTGTCGAAATTGTCGACATAGCTGCGCATCGATTCCGAGACGTCCTGGGTGCGCGCGCCGAGGCGCTCGACGAGCTCGGCGCCGTAGGTCTTCACGGTGCGATCGAATTCGGCGAGATGCCGGGTGATCAGATTGCCCAGCGTCGAGGAATCGCGCGAGATTCGCTCGCCGAGCTCGACGCCGGTATGGCTGAACATTTCCTCGAACGCAGCGAGGCGCGTCGCGAGCATTTCCTTGACGGTGTCGCTGCGCGTCGCCATGACGCCGGCGACATGCTCGGCGCTCTCGCGCATCGAGTCGGTCATGGTCGTGCTGCCCGCGATCAACGACTCGGCGATGCCGTCGGCGGCTTCTTTCATTCTCGCCGCGACTTCGCCGCCGCGCAGATCGAGGTCGAGCAACAGCGACTCGCCGGACGATTTCAGCGTCGAATTGACTTCGTCGGCACGCGTCGCGATCGTCTCGGCCAGCTGGCTCGACGTGTCGATGATGGCGTCGGTCAATTCCTGCGACCGCCCGATCATGAGATCGACGACCGCGAGCGACTTCTCGGAGAACCCTTCGGTGACGCGGTCGAGGCGCTCGACCATCATGTCTTCGATGCCGCTCGCGATTTCGGCGAACTCGTCGCCGATGTGATTGGTCTTGAAATTCAGGTTCGCGGTCAGGCGGTCGCTGGCGGCCGAGATCGCGCGCGTAGTCTCTTCGCTTGCCGCTTCGAGGCGATCGAGCAGGTCGCCGCCGCGCTCGCCCAGCTGCGCGACCATATTGTCGCCGATCTGGCTGAGCTGGGTCGTGATGCTCTCACCGCGCTCCGCCAGCGAATGGGTGATCCGCATCGCCGCGTCATTGACCTGCTGGCCGACGAGTTCGCTGATCGTGGACAAATCCTGGGTCAGGTCGACCTGCACATTGTTGATCGCCGAGCGCACCTGCTCGGCCTGCCCAACCAGCGTATCGCGCTGGCTGGCGAGTTCCTGTAGCAGCGCGCGGATCCGCACTTCATTGTCGCTATAGGTGCGTTCAAGTGCCGCCACTTCGCTTTGCACCAGCGCTTCGAGCTCGCTGGCGCGCGCGAGTGCCCGTTCGACGCCGTCGCCCATGGCCGCGACTTCGCGGCGGATCGCCTGGCCGACGGTGACGATCGAATCCCGCGCCATGCCCTCGGGCTCGCCAAGCCGCATCGCGACCCGCGCCATCGATTGCGCGATGAGGCGAAGCTCCTGGGCGCGCCACGCCATATGGGCGATGCCGAAAACGAAGATGACCGGCAGCAAAGCCGCAGCGCCGAGGCCGATCAGCAAAGCCAATGGCGAATGGCCGGGACCGAGCGCTGAATTCAAGCTCGACAGATAGGCCCAGGACAGCGCCAGGCAGCCGACGATCCAGGCCGCGGAGAAGGTGGTGGCGAAGAAATAAGACGAGCGAGCCGGACGTCGCTGCAGGGCCTGCAGCACCTGGCCGATCGATTGCTGGTCGTCATTGGCGACACGGCCGGACTGCGCGGCAAGATCGCGCGTGCCGATGGCGCCTGTATCTGATGCGCCGGTGTCGAGGGTCTCCTCAAAAACGGCTTGCGCAGCGGCTTGCGTGTTTTGGCCGCGCGATCGCACGTCGCCGGTAAACAGGTCGCTCATGCCCTCGGGCCGCGCGGCAGCTTCAGGCTGCGCCTTGGACTGCGCGTTGGGCTCCGCCAGCTCTTCGTCGTTCCGGATGTTGAGAGCTTCCTGGATCGCCGACAGCGCCGCTTCCGTCGGGTCCTTCATCTTTTTCGGGTAGTTGGCCATCTCGGTCGTCGCCTCGCGTGTTACGCCTGACTTGGGCGGCCCGCGCAAGGCTCCGGAGATCGTGCGAGATACCCCAGACCGCGCAGGCCGCGCCACGAGCGCGTGATCCTCAAATTACATCCGGCTGAGGGCCTCCCCCAAGGCTAACCCTCAAGTCCCACTGCCGCGGCTCATCCTATCGCTCTGGCAGATCGAATAAAACCGGTTTGGTAACGCTCCTTTAATCATCGTTAACGTCTTGTTGACCATGTTCTCGATGTTTTCCGGCAAATAATACCGTCAATCTGCGGTCAGCATTGCGGCCGACTTGGGGCTGAACATTCGCGATCCCCAGGGATTAAATTGCAACAAACTTGCCATGCGACTTGCGTGAGATTAGCGCTCCGCGCAGGGAGTAAGTCTTTCCTTACCATTGCCGTGAAACATCGGGTGAATTCGCAAATCTTGTGGCCCAATTCTTACGCCTTTCGGGCAGGCTGTGGCGCTTCAGTAATGTCGGCGGGGAGGGCGTTTGTGAGCGTATCGAGCGTATTGGCCGCAGCCTGCGATCACGACCGCAAGCCGACCGTTATCGACGAGACCCATCTTGAGCGCATGACGCTCGGGGACCGGCGGCTGGAACGCGAAGTCCTCGAACTTTTCGTGCGGCAGACGACCATCATGCTGGGCCGTATTGTCGGTGCTGAACCGGCCTTGGCCGCGGCGGCCGCCCATACGCTGAAAGGCTCGGCCCGCGGCATCGGCGCATGGCGGGTTGCGCGTGCCGCCGAGCTTGTGGAAAACTCTGCAAACGGCGAGGGCCCGGCCGCGGCGATGGATGAGGCGGTGACCGAACTCAAGTCGGCGAGCCTCGAAGCCAGCGCCGCCATCGGCTCACGCCTGACCGGGCTCCTGGCCGAGTTGGCGCGCCCGCGCTGAGCCACCCGACTTTCGCTCTTGGTTTCGCTCGGGATTTCCCGCTTGCGCAGTATTTTTATTTTCTGTGCCGTCCGCCGCGGCGGCAAAATCTTCCTTCACCGCTCGCCTGCCCGTACTGGCGCCGTCCGGCGCGAGCGGATAGAACAGGCCCGCCCGCGAACTTTGCTCCAGCCTTAAGATCAGCCCCCAAACCTCATTTGTTGCGTCATGGCGAAAATCACCTTCATTGATTCCGAGGGCACGGCCCGCACCGTGGACGGCGAAGTCGGCTCGACCGTCATGGAGACGGCGATCAAAAATGGCGTGCCCGAAATCGAGGCCGAGTGCGGCGGTGCCTGCGCTTGCTCGACATGCCATCTCTATGTCGACCAGGCGTGGTGGGAGAAGGTCGGTGCACCGTCGCCGATGGAGGCCGACATGCTCGACTTCGCCTTCGAGGTGAAGCCGAATTCGCGCTTGTCCTGCCAGATCAAAGTGGCTGACGAACTTGACGGACTGGTGGTTACCACGCCGAGCCGCCAAGCGTGAGTAGCCAAGCCTGAGCCGTCAAGCCTGAGCGGAACCGCCCATACCGGCCCCGGATCTCCTGTGATGTCCGGTTTTTACGGGGTCTGGCGCGGCAGGGTCCGACGCGCTAGACAATCGCCTTCCCCAAAAAATTTCTGACGCGGAACTTGGATACGATATGAGCGAACCTATCAAAACCGATGTTGTCATCATTGGCGCCGGGCCTATCGGCCTGTTCGCAGTGTTCGAGCTCGGCTTGCTCGATATGAAATGCCACCTCATCGATATTCTCGACAAGATCGGCGGCCAGTGCGCCGAGCTCTATCCGGAGAAGCCGATCTACGACATTCCTGGAATTCCGATGACGAGCGCGCAGGGTCTCGTCGGCTCGCTCATGGAGCAGATCAAGCCGTTCAATCCGCAATTCCATCTCAACGAGATGGTGGAGAGCGTCGAGAAGATCGGCGAGCCGCTGTTTCGGGTGAAGACGGATCAGGGCAAGGTCTTCGAGGCCAAGATCGTCGTCATCGCCGCCGGCGGCGGCTCGTTTCAGCCCAAGCGTCCGCCGATCCCGGGCATCGAGGCCTATGAAGGCAAGTCGGTGTTCTATTCGGTGCGCAAGATGGAGGCGTTCCGCGACAAGCGCATTCTGATCGTCGGCGGCGGCGACAGCGCGCTCGACTGGACGCTCAATCTGGCGCCGCTCGCCAAGCACCTGACGCTGCTGCACCGGCGCGCCGAATTCCGCGCCGCGCCCGACAGCGTCAACAAGATGCTGGCGCTGGTCGGCGAAGGCAAAATCGATTTCGTCACCGGGCAAGTCGCCTCGCTGGTCGGCAGCGACGGCCAACTGCAAAAGGCGGTCGGCAAATCGAATGACGGCTCGAGCTTCGAAATCGCCTGCGACGCCTTGCTGCCGTTCTTCGGCCTCACCATGAAACTTGGTCCGGTGGCGAATTGGGGCTTCCAGCTCAAGGACAACGAATTCATTCCGGTCGAGACCGCGAGCTTTGAAACCAGCGTGCCCGGCATTTTCGCCATCGGCGACATCAACTGGTATCCCGGCAAGCTCAAGCTCATTCTGTCGGGATTCCACGAAGGCGCGCTGATGGCGCAGAAGGCGCATCGCTACGTCTATCCGGACAAGCGGCTGGTGTTTCAATACACCACGTCATCGACCAGCCTGCAGAAGAAGCTCGGCGTCGCGCCGGAAAAGCCGCACGCTGCGCCAGCGGCGGCCGCGTCGTAGCGGTTCGGCTCCGCGTTTGGTTTCCGCGATAGAGTAGAGCAGTCGCTTCGCCGGAGCGCGTCGTTGATCTGCGGCAATCCCACTCGCCCGGCTTGACCCGGGCGTCGGGAGTCTAATGATGAAAACGCAAATTCTTCTGCTTTGATCGCTGGCCACGTGACGCAGGGCTGCTCCGATGGAATCGATTTCGACGACGACGACCTATCATCGTGTGACGGTTGACGGCATCGGCGTCTTCTATCGGGAAGCCGGCCCGAAGGACGCGCCGACGATCGTGCTGCTGCACGGATTTCCTTCGTCGTCGCGGGAGTTCGATACGCTCATTCCGCTGCTTGCCACACGTTATCATTTGATAGCGCCTGATTTTCCGGGCTTCGGTCAGAGCGACGCCCCGCCGCCGTCCTCGTACACATACACGTTCGACCACCTGGCCGAGACGACAGATGCCCTTCTCGATCTGCTCAAGATCGATAGATGCACCTTCTTCCTGCACGATTACGGCGGACCGGTCGGCTTCCGCATGCTTTTGGCGCATCCACAACGGGTGCAGGCTCTCATCATCCAGAATGCCAATGCCTATCAGGAGGGGCTGGGCGCCAAATGGGCCGGTATCGCGCAGTATTGGGCCGATCCGAAAGCGCATCCTGAAGTGTTCGATGCATTCGTGTCGCTCGTGGCAACCGAGCAGCGTCATACGCTGGGGACCCGGCATCCCGAGCATTACAACCCCGATACCTGGACCGACGAGTACGCTCACCTGTCGCGGCCCGGCCAACGCGAGATCCAAGCAGCGCTGCTTTACGACTACCACACGAACGTCGCTGCATATCCGGCGTGGCAGGCCTGGCTGCGCGCGCACAGGCCGCCGACTCTGGTGGTCTGGGGGCGCAACGATCCCTCCTTCATCGCGCCCGGCGGGGAGGCATTCAAGCGCGATCTGCCGGACGCCGAAATCCATCTGCTCGACGCCGGCCATTTCGCCCTGGATGAGGAGAATGACGAGATCGCGAGTCTCATTCTCGATTTCTTGGCCAAGCGGCGCTTGCGCTAGGCCGAGTGCCTTCGCGAGTTACGGCGTCCGTGCCGGCGGCACGCTGGCACCGGGTAAAGCGGCGGGCGAAGGAATTGGCGGCGGCGGCAGCGGCACGGCGCTGAAAGACGGCGGCGGCGTCAGGCCGAGCACGCCGCGCGCGGCCGGCAGCGCCGCGTCCGCCATCGCGGCATAACCCTCGGCGCTCGGATGCACCGCGCCGCCATAGACGGCGCTGAGCACGCCCCAGAGTGCGTCGTGAATGTCGCTCGGTTTGAGCACCGCGGGCATGCCTTCGGGATAGGTCATGGCGACGAAATAGCTGTCATTCGCCGTCCTGATCCAGCGCCCGCGCGGCGAATAGGGCTGATAATTGCTGGCCGGCTCGCCGCAGGCCATCGGATTGTCCGGCGCCGTGTTCGGGTCGTCGGAGAAGCTGTCGCCTTTGGTCGAGAAGCAGTTGCGATCGAATTCAGGATCGCTGTTGGCGCGCACGCACATGCCGTGATGGGTGAAGGCCTGCTGGTGACCGTCGACGAAAGTCATGCGTTCGGTCGTGGCGTCTTTGCAGGTTTTGTTGCCGTCGCAAGTCGCCAGCATCCGTATCTTCGGCAGGAATTTGGTGTCGACGAATTGTGCCGCCGCTCGCAACCGGTCCGCGTCGGCGCCGAAGGCCGGATGCACGTCGAGGCCGTCGCGGCCGCCGGGGCAGGGCTGGTTTTCCGATTGCATCGCCGGATTGCCATAAGAGACATAGACGACGCGGCTGAGATTGCCGCCGACATAAGGCTTCAGCGCCGTGCGCAGCTGCGAGAATTCGCCCGGCAGATCGTCGTCGAGCGCGGCTTGGGAGTCGGCGACGCTTGAGATCGAGCCGCCTTGCTTGAGCAACACCCGTTCGGTCAGCGAGTCGACGATGACATTGGCGACAAGTCCGGCGAAATTGACGTCATTGGCGCCGACCGTCAGCAGGACCATGTCGAGGTTGCGGTTGGGTTGCTGCTTGTGCAGCGCCGCGATGATGTCCTTGAGCTCGGAGAATTGCGGCGGTGCGGTCCCCGAACAGCTATCGATCCCGGTAACCCAGGGGCAGTCGTCGGCGCGCTGCCCGGAGAACATGCCGGTCGCGATCGTCGCCCCGGTGCAGGCGAGCGGCAACAGCGTCACCGCGACATGCGACTGCTCGATCGCGAGCGCCAGCGTGGTGCGCACCTGATAGCTGTAGAGCGAGCGATGGCAGGCCGGATTCATCCAGCGCGCGCCGTGGCGCGCCCAGTCTCGCGCCGCCGTCGGGTTGAGCGACCCCAATTCGCAGGAACGGTCGTCGCTATAGCCGGCGCGGCTCGGCCGGAAATATTGGCTGCCGCCGGCGCGGAAGAAACGCCGAAAGCAGAAGCCGCCGTCGAGTTCGACCGCCACATCCGGATTGCCCTCGCCGGCGGCGATGGAATCGCCGATGCCGGCGATGAGCACGTCGCGCACGGCGATCTCGGTGGCGACGCGCTGCGCGGTGCCGTCGCCAAGCGGAATGTCGACAGTGGCCACGGTCGTCTTGCCGCTCTTCACGCGCAGCCTGACTTCTTGATTGCACGGCGCGGTGTTCTGCCGCACCGGCCCGTCGCCGTCGTCGAAACTCCACATGCAGGTGGCGTTCTGCGGCAGCGGTCCGGCCACCGACACGCCGACCGGATGATCTTTGGGACTGAGATAGCTCTCGCGCACGCCGTCGCGCTCGCAGGTATCGATAAGCTCACCATAGGCGTCGAGGCACAGATTGCCGACGACGTCCCGGGCCCAGCCCATCCCGCCGGTGTCGTTCTCGAGCCGCTCTTCCTGGGCGAGAATGCCGTCGCCGCGGTTCTCCGCCGCGATCCGCTGGAAATCGGCCTCGTTCTTGAACAGGCGGAAGCGGTTTTTCACTTCCCATTGGATGTGAAAGTCACCGGTGCCCGCGAGTTGGGCAAAGGCCGCGTTACGCGGCGCGAGGCCGAGCAGAATGCCGATACCGAATGCGAGGACGAGAAGGTTGCGCATGACTACAGGCGGATACGTCATCCCCGCTTTTTAGCACCCCGGTTGCGGCGGAAATGTGAGGCCCGAATCAAGGTACAAGCGAACCTTATCGAGCCCAGGATGTTACAGGAAATATATGGTTTCGCAGCTATAGCTTGCCGCAAATCCGCGAGCATTGATAGGCAGCCGACAGGCGGGAAAGACGGGCGGGAAAGACGGGCGGGAAACATGACCAATACGCCACTCAAAAAGCAATGCTGTGTCGTCGGCGGCGGGCCGGCCGGAATGATGCTCGGCTTTCTTCTGGCCCGTGCCGGCGTCGACGTCGCGGTGCTGGAAAAGCATCAGGATTTTTTCCGCGATTTTCGCGGCGATACGGTCCATCCCTCGACGCTGGAAATGATGTCCGAACTCGGCCTGCTCGACGAATTCCTGAAACTGCCGCATTCGACGGTCGCGCGGCTCACCATGCAGATCGGCGACGCGCGCTTGCAGGCGATCGACATGACGCATCTGCCGACCCACTGCAAGTATATCGCGCTGATGCCGCAATGGGATTTCCTCAGTTTTCTTGCCGGCAAGGGCAAGCAGTACAAGACCTTCGATCTGCGCATGCAGACCGACGCCACGGATCTGATCGAGGAGGGCGGCCGCATTGTCGGCGTGCGCACCAAGACGCCGAACGGTGAGTTGGATATTCGCGCCGATCTCATCGTCGGCTGCGATGGGCGGCATTCGATGGTGCGGGAGAAAGCCGGCTTAAAGAGCGATGATTTCGGCGCGCCGATGGACGTCTTATGGTTTCGCATCACGCGAAAGGGGGGCGACGATCCCGAAACCTTCGGCCATATCGAGGCCGGTGCGCTCTTGGTGATGCTCGACCGCACCGATTATTGGCAATGCGCCTATGTCATTCCCAAGGGCGGCATCGAGAAGGTGCAGGCCGCGGGCATCGAGGCGTTCCGCAAGCGCGTCTTGGAATTGTCGCCGTTCCTCGCCGACCGCATCGGCGAGATCAAAAGCTTCGACGATGTGAAGCTTTTGACGGTGACGGTCGACCGGCTGCGGCAATGGTGGCGGCCGGGCCTGATCTGCATCGGCGACGCCGCACATGCGATGTCGCCGATCGGCGGCGTCGGCGTCAATATCGCCGTGCAGGACGCCGTAGCCGCCGCCAATCGCTTGGCCGCGCCGCTCAAGGCCGGCACAGTGACCGATGACGATCTGCGGGCGATCGAGCGCCGCCGCACTTTCCCGGCGAAGATGACGCAGCGCATTCAGCTGACCATGCAGAACCGCATCATCGGCCCGGCGCTACAGGGCACGCAGCGGCCGAAGCCGCCGCTGCTGTTCAAGCTGTTTGATGCATTCCCGGTGCTGCGGCGCATTCCCGCCCGCCTGTTGGGCCTCGGCGTCCGGCCGGAGCATATTCAGACGCCGGAAGCGGCATCGGCCAAATCTTAGCCGAGGCCGCTCGAGCATGATCCGGAAAAGTGGATACCGGTTTTCCGATAAAGATCATGCTCCACTGAAGAGCACGATCCGGAAAAGTTGATGCCGGTTTTCCGAAAAGATCATGCTTCACTAAAGAGCATGATCCGGAAAAGTGGATGCCGGTTTTCCGAAAAGATCATGCTCCACTAAAATCCTGCCACGGCGTCAGCTTTTTTGCTGCAGGTCCGCCGCGGTGCGGGCGAGGATTTCGGCGAGGCGGGCTTCGGCATCCGCGTCGTCATCGAGCCTTTTGGCGACGATCTCGCGCAGATGCTTGATCGCGGCATCGACGAGCGGCGGCAGTTCTTCCTCGCGTTCGCTGCGATTGGCGCGGCGCCAGCGGCCGACGCGTTCGCCGATTGCCGCCAAACGGTCGAGCACCACCTTGATGATGTCGCGATTGGCGTCGAGATAGGCTTTGCCTTCGTCGGTGATGGTGTAGAGCTTCTTCGAGCCTTCGGTTGAAGCCGTGACATAGCCGGCTTCTTCGAGATAGGTCAGCGTCGGATAGACGATGCCAGGGCTCGGCGAGTACCAGTCGCCGGTCTTTTCCTCGACCAGCTTGATGATCTCGTAGCCGTGCCGCGGCGCTTGCGCGATCAACGCCAGCGCCAGAAGCCGCAAGTCGCCCTGCGCCAGCATGCGGCGCGCCCGCATCGTTTCGTCGCCGCCCATGCCGTCGGGGCCGCCGAAGCGTCCGCCGAAACCGCCGCGGCCGAATCGGCCGCCAAATCGGCCACCATGGCGGCCAGCGCCCCATTGCTCGCCGCGCTCGCCGCAGTCGTCGTGATGTCCGTGGTCGCGATGACCACGATGTCCCTGATGTCTATGCATTTATTCGGGTTCTCCCGTTGTTAAGATATATCTTTAGATAGCTCACCACCGGCTATAGCGCAAGATATATCTTTAGATATTTCTTTTGGGCGGCTTGACGCTCTTAGCCTTTTACGTATATCCGCATACGGATAAACGTATCAGGATAGGTCGTGACTGGACGCACGCATCCCTCAAATCCATTGGCGCTGGCAGTGCTTGCGTTGCTCTTTGAGCGAGCGATGCATCCGTATGAGATGGGCGTGATCCTGCGGCGGCGGCACAAAGAGGAGAGCATCAAGCTCCGCTATGGCTCGCTCTACACCGTGATCGATTTGCTGCTGCGCCGTGGCTTCATTTCGGCGCGCGAGACCGAGCGGGACGGCAAGCGGCCGGAACGCACGGTCTATGAGATCACGGCGGCGGGGCGCGATGAGTTGCACGCCTGGATGACCGATCTCATCGCCGAGCCGATCAAGGAATATCCGCAGTTCGAAGCCGCGCTATGCCTGCTGCCGGTTCTGCCGCCCGACGAGGCGCTCGCACTGCTGCGCCAGCGTCTGGCGCGCATAGCGGCCAAAGCGGCCGAGCTCGAATCGCATTTCGGCCTGCCTGAGCTGCAACACATCCCGCCGCTGTTCCTGATCGAGAACGAATACCGGCTGGCGCTGCTCAAAGCCGAGCAGGGCTTCCTGGCCGACATCATCAAACGCATCGAGGGCGGTTGGGGTCCGGTCGATCTCTGGCGCGGCATCCATGACAACCGCGAAGCCACGATGGCGAAGCTCTACAGGGAATTCGGAGGCGCACCCATGACGTGAACGATGAGCTGATTGGGGATCAATAAACGCCAGCCCCAGCGATGCTGGAACATCGCCGGGGCCTTGAACTCAAGACCGAACACGCGGAGCGCGCCGGACTCAAGTCCGCACATCCAACTTACCAGCCGGCTCTCCGCAACGCCAATCGCGCCGCATGCGCGAGGAGGCACCTTGTTTGTTGGCAACGGAGAGAACCATGACCGCACATCCGAGCAGCACGTCGATCGCGCAGGCACTACCCATGCCGCAGCGAAATTCGCTTCACGTCGTCGTCATTGGTGGCGGCATCGGCGGTCTCGCGCTGGCGCAGGGGCTGAAGAAGAACGGCGTCAGCGTTGCCGTCTATGAGCGCGACAGCACGCCGACCGACCGTGTGCAGGGCTATCGCGTACATATCAATCCGACCGGCAGTCTTGCTCTGCATGAATGTCTGCCGCCGGATCTGTTCGACGCCTTCACGCGTACCTGCGGCAAACCCTCGCAAGGCATCCGCTTTCTCACTGAGCAGGGCAGGGCGCTGCTCACGATGAACGCACTGAATGGCTCGCCCGGGTTGCGGGGCGAAGGCGTGGCGCAGCATCGCTCGGTGAGCCGGATCACCCTGCGGCAGGTGCTGCTCTCAGGCCTCGGCGATGTTGTGCATTTCGGCAAGACCTTCGCGCACTACGAGGCGAGCGCGACCGGCCGCATCGTCTCCTATTTCGAAGACGGCTCTATGGCCGAGGGCGACATCCTAATCGCAGCCGATGGTGGCGGCTCGCGAGTGCGGCGGCAGTTCCTGCCGCAGGCTCAGCGCATCGACACCGGCATCGTCGGCATTGCCGGCAAGGTCTTTCTCGACGAAGGCAGCCGCCGGCGCGTCCCGGCGGAATTCCTCAACAGCCTCACGCTCGTGTCCGGCAGGGGCGGGTATGCCTTCTTTGTGGCGCTGCAGGACATCGACGGCGTTGCCGCAAGCAGCCTCGACGGCATCGGTGGCAACGACGACCTCGCGCAAGCCGGCAGCCATTTCGACAATGCGAAGAGCTATCTGATGTGGGCCTTCGGCGCTAAGCGCCAAAAATTCGGGCTTGCCGACAATGTCGAAGACACGCCACCCGAAGTGCTGCGTGCGGCCGTGCTGCGCGCGATGCAGGAGCGGAAATGGGATGAGCGTTTCGCCACGCTCGTGCGCATGGCCGATCCCGGCACCATCAACGCCCTTCCGATCCGGACGTTGAAGCCAGTCGATCCGTGGCCGACGCAGCACGTCACGCTTCTTGGCGACGCCATCCATTCGATGACGCCTTATCGCGGCATCGGCGCCAATGTCGCGCTTAAGGACGCGATGCGGCTTTGCCGGGCGCTGACCGCGGCAAGCCGCGGCGAGCGTCCGGTGCTCGAAGCGATCAACGACTACGAGACCGCGATGATCGATTACGGCTTCCGCGCGGTGCGCACCTCGCTGCATGCGATGAACCAGGCGATCGTGGACAGCTGCCTTAAGTCAATGCTGTCGCGCACAGCCTTGCGTATTTTCAATCGTGTGCCACCGCTCAAAAAGATGATGTTCGAGCGCATGGGAGAGGAGTAAAACAGCGCGGTAGGCGCGTTCTCGACGACAGCCGCCCGCTCGACTAGAATTCACACCGCGATAGCCGATAACGGCCAATGTTCACGACCTTCTTCCATGAGCTCAAAGCAGCCGGCGTTCCGGTGACGCTGCGCGAATACCTCACGCTCATGGAAGCGATGGAGATGAACGTCGCCGGCCGCCGCGTCGAGGATTTCTATTATCTGTCGCGCGCGGCTTTGGTGAAGGACGAGCGCAATCTCGACAAGTTCGACCGCGTCTTCGGCCACGTCTTCAAAGGACTCTCGCTGACCGAAGACGCGCTCGCCGCAGAAATCCCGGCCGACTGGCTGAAAAAGCTCACGGAAAAATATCTCACCGAGGAAGAGAAGAAACAAATCGAGGCGCTTGGCGGTCTCGACAAGCTTTTAGAGACGCTGCGCAAGCGGCTCGCCGAGCAGAAGGGCCGCCACCAGGGCGGCAGCAAATGGATCGGCACGGGAGGAACCTCGCCGTTCGGCGCCTATGGCTACAATCCCGAAGGTGTGCGCATCGGCCAGGACACCAACCGCAATTTCCGCGCCGTGAAAGTATGGGACAAGCGCGAGTTCAGGGATCTCGACGGCGACGTCGAACTCGGCACCCGCAACATCAAAGTTGCGCTGCGGCGCCTGCGCAAATTCGCCCGCACCGGCGCGCCGGACGAGCTCGATCTTGACGGCACCATCAAGGGCACCGCGCACAAGGGCTATCTCGACATCTTGATGCGGCCGGAGCGGCACAACACCATCAAGGTGCTGCTGTTCCTCGATGTCGGCGGCTCGATGGATTGGCACGTCAAGACCACGGAGGAATTGTTCTCCGCCGCCAAGACCGAGTTCAAGCATCTGGTCCACCTCTACTTCCACAATTGCCTCTACGAGAAAGTGTGGAAAGAGAATGCGAGGCGCTGGACCGAGGCGACGCCGACCTTCGACGTGCTGCACACCTATCCGCACGACTATAAGGTCATCTTCGTCGGCGACGCCTCGATGTCGCCTTACGAGATCGTCGCGCCCGGCGGCTCGGTCGAGCACATGAATCAAGAGCCCGGCCAGGTCTGGATGCAGCGCGTGGTCGCGACCTATCCGTCCTGCGTTTGGCTCAACCCGGTGCCGGAACAGGATTGGGACATGACCGGCTCGATCCGCTTGATGCGCCAGATCTTCGGCGGGCGGATGTTTCCGCTGACCGTGGAAGGGCTGGACGCGGCGATGCGCGAGCTAAGTCGCTAACCTACGCCATCCCGATGAGCGAAGTCCCGCCATCGAGCGTCACCACCTGTCCGACCAGCGCGTCGTTCTCGGCGATAAAAACCGCGGCATGGGCGACTTCTTCCGGCCGGACGAAGCGGCCGATCGATGTGGCGCGCGCGCAGGCCTCGATAGCTTCCGGCGGCGCGCCGGTCCAGGCCGGCGTCTGCGTGTAGCCGGGCGCGATGGCGTTGACGATGACGTTGGGCGCGCTCGACTTGTTCAGTGTGGCGCTGAGATTGGCGAGTGCGGCTTTGAAAGCGGAATATTGCAGATAATGCGGCTCGCCGGTTTGCAGATTGCCATAGAGCGAAGTGACGTTGATGATCTTGCGCAAATTCGTTGACGGCAGTGCGAGAAATTCAGTGCTCATTTGCACAGCAGACATGAAGATGTTCTTGTACTCATAGTCCCAGACATCGTCGTCGCCGATCTCGCCCGCTCTCGCGTCGCCGGCATTGTTCACCAGCACGTCGATCGTCCGGTTTGTTTTCGCAATCTCCGCGAACAGCGCCGCGATCCGATCGCGGTTCATGAGGTCGGCCTGATAGAGGCTGCCGCTTGAAGTCGCCTTGACCTCGTCGAGGGTCGCCTGCGCGCCGGATTTGTTCTTGCCGAAGTGGACGAGCACGTGCGCGCGCTTTTGCGCAAAGGCAATGGAGATGGCTTTCCCGATGCCGCTTGAGGCTCCGGTGACGAGAACGGTTTTGCCCTGCAAGTCCACGGTAGGTCTCGCGGTCTAGCGCGCCAAGATCGGCACCGCTTCGTCGGCGAGCACGCCGCCGGTAATGCTGATCGGATCGAACGGCGCCTTCGCGGCGATATCGGCGCTGGAAATCATGATCTGGTTCATCTTGGCGGCGATCTGCGCCACCGAGGCGGCATAGACCAGGCGGCCGATGTGGCACCAGATGATCGCGCCCATGCACATCACGCACGGCTCGCCGGACGTATAGAGCGTCGCGCCCTTGAGCGGCGCCGAGCCATGCACGGCGAGGCAGCGGCGGATCGCGACCATCTCGCCGTGCGCCGTCGGATCGTCGTGGGTGCGCCCGAGATTGCGCCCGAGCGAAAGAATTTTTCCCTCCTTCACGATCACGGCGCCGAACGGATAATCGCCGCGCCGGGCTTCGTTCAAGGCGATGTGCATGAATCGGATGTCTTCGGCGCTTGTGGTGCTGGCGCCGGCCTCCGCATGCGCGCCCGGCGCGGACAGCGGCGAAACAGTCAGCACGGCGGTGGACGCCAGAGCGGTGACGATGCTCCGCCGGTTCAGTGTCGGTGGTGCCGCATGCGCGGCGCAATGATCGTGACAAGTCATCGGGGGTCCTCATGGCGTCAGGTGTGGACTCAACTTTGCCGGCGCATCGAACTACCGCTGACTTCGCCGAAGCGCGATGGCCCGCGCAGCATGCGCTCCTTTTATCGGAAACCACGCCGAGTCGGCCAGACCGCCCGGTGGTGCCTCAGTTTGAAATCAGCCACAATGTCGCGGCGCTGCTCGCCATTTGCAGCGCAAGAATCACGGAAGTATCAATGTCGAAGCGAATCGATAAGTCGTGGCTGGTTTTCATGAGTATAGAGAATTTCGACCACAACAGATGCGTCGACCTATTCTCGCGCCCTGACGGCAGTTGCGGCTATGAGGAGTTTCGGCGCGACGTTGAAGACAGAGGCGAGTGGACTCCGGTGCAGTACTACTCGGGTTCTGTTTACATGTCGCGGGAGGCTGCGCTTGCGGCGGCGATGCAAACCGTGGCGTGGTTGGCAGACGCGGTCGGGCAAAGCCCTGCCGCACAAAAATTGCTCCGGCGCATTGCAGGCTGAGACATTACTGACGGCCCCGCACGCGGTGATCTCGTTTCTGCTTTCAGGAAAAGTTCATTTTCACGCCAGATCAGGACAATCCGGCCTGAAGGCTGAATTGCGGCACGAGACTCAAGTTGACAGGAAATCGGGCGGAAGGGATCATCGTTTCTAAGAAAGCAGGCGCAAAGCCTTGCAGCAACAACGGGAGGGCGCGTTATGGCTATTCCAAATATGAAGAAACCCCAGCTCGCTGTCATGAACGCCGTGCACGACTTGCCCGTGCTGGTCGCGCGCGACAAGGGCTTCTTCAAGGACGAAGGTCTCGACATCGACTTCGTGACGACGCCGGGAATGGCCCAGGTCACGACCTCTCACGTCGTGAAGTTCGATTCCATCTTCGACCGTCCGCTCAACTCCGTTTACAACGACGGCGGCATCGACCAATACCGCATGTGCGAATGGGGCATCATGAAGCGCGCAGTGGAAGCCGAAACGGTCGGCTTGCGCGGGCGCAAGATCGTCGCGCTGGGCGCCTCGATGTCGTCTTTCGCCATCGTCGTCGACAAGGATTCAAAAGCCTACGAGCCCGAGCAATTGAAGGACCAAGCGATCGCCGTGACGCCGAATAACGGCTCGCATTTCACCACGCTGAAGATGATGGAAGGTTTTCTCGCGCCCGAGCACATCAAGACGACGAACGCCGGATCGATGCCGCAGCGCATCGAAGCCTTGCGCAAAGGTGAAGTCGCCGCGGTGAGCCTCATGGAGCCGTGGATCAGCTACGCACAAAAGCTCGGACTGCGCATCCTGATCGAATCCCATTCGACTCGCAGCGAAGCGGCGAGCGACGAGCTCGATGGCAAGACGCTTGCTGCGATGTTCCGTGCCCAGGCGCGAGCGGTCAAAGAGCTGGAAAGGGATCCGACGCCCTATGCCCACTATCTCACCCGCGAAACGGGCGGATTGTTGCAGCCCCACGAGCTGCAGTCCTGGCGGCTGCTGCACGCGGCGCCTCAGCCCTACACGCGCGAGCGGTTCGACGACACCTATAACTGGACGGTGAAGTGGAACATGACCGTGCCCGGCGCCACCTTCGAGAACATCGTCGACAACCGCGCCTTCGAATAGGACGGCGAGCCAAGCCTTCTCGATAAATCTGAGCGCGTAGGATGGGTTGAGTTCTTGCGAAACCCATCGCTAGGTTTCGCCGCACATCGATGGGTATCGCTTCGCTCCACCCATCCTACGGGCTACGGAAGCCATGGTCGCCGAAAGGCCGAAGAAGGACAGTGGGACCCTGGCTATGCCTGGCGGTGGCATGGGCGGCATGGACTATTAAGCCCATCTCATCGAAATGACGAAGGTCCGGGATTTATTCCGGGCCTTTTTTCTTGTTCCGTCGCACGAATTATCGCTTTTTCCTCTTCGCGTTCTTCTTCGAAAAAATCGCGTTCCAGTTTTCCTTGTAGGCGGTGCTAACCGGTTTCTGGCCTTCCCCCCGGCTATAGTTTGAAGGTGGGGCGGCGGCTGCCTCGCCGCCCTCGGTCTTGGATACGGCTTCACCTGCAGTGCTTTCGCCCTTCGCGGCGGCCTCGCTTTTTGGAGCGGGGTCGGCCTTGGCTTTTTTGTCGCTGGCCATCGTCTTTCCTCACGCTAAGCGGACGTATCCTTCATTTTCCGAATTGGTTGTGGGCTATCGCAAGCAATCGGACAATAGGGAACGGCGGGGTGTCACATGTCCGCTCCGACTTGTTCATCCGCCAGCAGACCTCGGTGATCAACGTCATCCGCGCTCTTCTGGCGGAGTTCGGGATCGTCGCGCCGGTCGGACGTAATGGTGTCGAACAGCTGCTTGCGGTCGCCGCCGATGCCAGTGACCAGCGGCTGCCCGAGGTTGCGCGTGCTTGTGTGATCGCTCTCGGCGCCCAACTGCAGATGCTAAAGGCTCAAATCCTACAGTTCGATCGGATGATCATGGCCTGGCACCGGTCCAGGAAGCAAGCCGGCGCCTCGACGACATACCGGGCGTCGGTCCGGCGCCGCGACTGCCCTGGTTGCCAGCATCGCTGATCCGAAGGTGTTCCGATCAGGAAGGGACTTCTCGGCCTGGATCGGGCTTGTCCCCAAGCAGAACTCGAGCGGAGGCAAAGACAGGCTCGGCAATATCAGCAAACGCGGCGATCGCTATCTGCGCAGCCTGTTCACGACCGGCGCGCTTGCCGTCATTCGCTACGCCAAATCCATGGCGCCAAGCACCGGCCTTGGCTCACAGCATTATTGACGCGGCGCCCCACCAAGGTTGCGGCCATTGCGCTCGCCAACAAGATCGCACGGATGGCGTGGGCGATCATGGCCAGGGGTGAACGTTATAAGGAACCGGCCGCGCTCGCGGCTTGAACGAGATCACACCGGGCATCCGGCGTGATGTGAAGGTTGGGAGGGCGAACAGCACGTAATGCAGAGCCGGTCGATCCGGCGATCAGGACAACCCACTAGGGCCACAGCATTGTCGAATGCGAGCTATTGACCGGGACCTGATCCGCGGAGGGCATTATGGCCAGCGGTCATGTGAACCGCACTCAAAGGCCGAACACATGGCTGCACCGACCAATGCTGCACTCGTGAGAAAAGCCTTGCCAACTCGGAGCCGTCCACACTGGCCCTTAGCTGCCGCGCCGCTCGACCTGGCGAATGTCTGCTTTTGGCAGAATATCGGACATCAAGGGCTCGCTATGCGTCGTCAATTTTTTGGTGACGAGTTGCTTGACATTTGTCACTATTTCAGTTACCATGAGTTTTCGAATCTCGCTCACGTGAAAGGACCTGCCGCGAAGGCATAGCGCGGCACGGGGGCGAGGGCGGTGCCCGCGGGCGGAATTGCAAACCGCTCCCGGGCGGCTTCGGGCATCATCTGGCCGGCACTACGACCGGTCCGTGGGGTGCGCCACTGGACTGGGACAGGCGGGGGCGGGTAACGCCCGCACCAACTGCGCCCGATGCTGCCTCCGGAAGGAGGATCGTTACAGATCGGCGTTCTCGCCACGTCCCAGGAAACCTGGCCTGAAGTCGCGCGCAGCGGGCGAAAGCCCGCAAGTCAGAACCGCGGTGGAACGCCGATAGATGTGCGCCTCCTGCTGGGGGCGCGGCCGTGCCAGCAGCACGGCAGGTTGGATAGAGCGTCTGTCGGCGTTCCATATCCTTTCGTTTCTCTTTCGTAGCGAGGCGGACGTAGCGGATCCAAGAAAGCAAGGCACCACCCCTTCTTTTGCGATCGCGCCGCCTCCTTCGCGCTTCACACCGTAGCGTTCGACACAAAAACTCGCTTGCCGATGCACGCGCTGTGCACGCTGCGAGCCTATGCCCGTTTTTCGCAAAGGCCGTTATGATGGGTGACGGAGACGAAGCCGGAGCTCGGCAATTGAGATTGTAAATTCGGAGGGGTCATGAAAATTGTGCTCTATTACGCGCCAATCACCTGCGCGCTCGCGCCCTATATAACGCTCACCGAAGCCGGCGCGGAATTCGACGTCCATCCGCTGAATTTCAGGAAAGCCCAGCACACATCGCCCGAATACCTGAAGATCAACCCCAAGCACAAAGTGCCGCTGCTCGTCGTCGACGGCAAGAGTCTGAGCGAGAGCGTGGCCATCCAGACCTGGATTGCACGATCCTTTCCGCATGCCCGGCTGCTGCCCACCGATCCGTGGCAGGAGCTGCAGGCCATGTCGCTGATGTCATGGTGTTCGGGAGGCATTCATCCTTTCCTGGCGCGCATCAATTCGCCACCGCGGGTGTGCGACGTTCCGGGGACTGAAGCGAGCGTGAAGAAGCTTGCGGCCGGAAACCTTCTTGAGCTGTTCAAGATTGCCGACGATCTTCTGGCCGGTCGTGAGTTCTTCTTCGACCATTTCACGGCGCCGGACGCGCATTTCTTCTGGTGTCAGCGGCGCGCGCGGCAGTTCGAGATCGACATGTCCGGCTTTGGGAACTGTGTGGCCCATTTCGACCGGATGCTGCAGCGGCCGAGCGTGCAGAAGCTCCTGGCCTTTGAGAAATCGGTCCAGGATGAATTTGCCAAGGCGGCCTAGGCGCGGGGTAGGGTGGCGCCCAGCCAAATAGCGCGGTCGCCTGACGACCGCCGAGCAGGAGCAAATCGATGCCGGGCGAACGCTTTGATTTTCCTAATCCGAAGGGCGAACAGCTTGCGGCCTTGCTCGACCGGCCCGATGGACCTATTCGGGCGGTGGCGCTGTTTGCCCATTGCTTTACCTGCGGCAAGGACATCAAGGCGGCGCGGCTGATCGCGGGTGGGCTCCAATTGCGCGGCATCGCGGTGCTGCGCTTCGACTTTACTGGGCTTGGCGCCAGCGAGGGCGAGTTCGCCAATACGACCTTCTCGTCGAATGTCGACGATCTGGTCGCCGCCGCCGATCACCTGCGCAAGAATGTCGGCGCACCGGCGATCCTGATCGGCCACAGTCTCGGCGGCGCCGCGGTGCTGGCCGCTTCCCACCGTATTCCCGACGCGCGCGCGGTGGTGACGATCGCCGCGCCGTTCGATCCGGCCCATGTCGCCGGCCTGCTCGGCGATCATGTCGACGAGATCAAAGAGAAAGGCGAGGTGGAGGTCACGCTGGTCGGCCGTCCGTTCCGCATCCGCCGCCAACTGCTCGACGATATCGCCGAGCAGAATCTCTCGGGCCGCATCGCCGATCTGCACAAGGCGCTGTTGGTGTTCCATTCGCCGACGGACGACACCGTCGGCATCGACAATGCCAGCAAGATCTTTCTCGCCGCCAAGCATCCCAAGAGCTTCATCTCGCTGTCGGGCGCCGATCATCTGCTGCGCAAGCCGAGCGATGCCATCTATGTGGCGCATGTCATTGCCGCCTGGGCCGAGCGCTATCTCGAGCTGCTGGCCGAGGTCTCGGCCGACGAAACCTCCGAGCCCGGCACTGTGGTCGTGCGCGAAACGCGCAACGGCAATCTGCAGAACCAGGTGATCGCCGGCACGCATCAGTTTCTCGCCGACGAGCCGGTGAATGTCGGCGGCATGGATAGCGGGCCCGGCCCTTACGATCTGCTGCTCGCCGCGCTCGGCGCCTGCACCTCGATGACGGTGCGGCTCTATGCCGACCGCAAGCAGTGGCCGCTCAAGCGCACGACGGTGCGGCTCAAGCACGGCCGCATCTACGCCAAGGACTGCGCCGAATGCGAAACCAAGGAGGGCATGATCGACCACATCGACCGCGTCATCCGTTTCGAGGGCGACCTCGATGCCGAGCAGCACCAGCGGCTGATGGAAATCGCCGACAAGTGCCCGGTGCACCGGACCCTGACGTCGGAGGTGGAGATCAAAAGTACGGAGGAATCTGCGAGTTAGAGCGAAAAGCGAAGTTGCTCGGATTTATCCGACCGTCGCTCTAGCACTTTGATTGAGCAGGATCTTTTGAGGATACCAAGCTGCGCTTTTTGATTCGACGCTAGGCTTTAGTCTGCACTCGCGTTCGCACTTGCGCAATCACTTCCGGGATCGCCGCGTCGTTGCCGGGCGCCATGATGTGAACGCCGGCGACGCCGGGAATGGTGGATAGTTCTTCGATCAGTTCGACGCAGATATTGATGCCCTCACGCGCGGGCTCGGCCGATTTCTCCAGCCGCGCAATATAGGCGTCGGCGATGATGGTGCCGAAGAGGTGGCTCTTCATCCAGGCCGCCGACTTCGCCGAGCGCAGCGGATTGACGCCGATGAGAAGCGAAAGCTGTTTGGTGACGCCGGCCGCTTCGAGCACCGAGACATAGCGGCGCACGATGCCGGCATCCATGCAGAACTGGGTCTGCGCGAATTGCGCGCCGGCTTTGATCTTGGCGAGCAGCGCGGTCGGCTGCCAACCGGCCGGCGGATCGATCGGCATGTCGGCCGCGCCGATGAAGAAGGCGGCCTTGCCCTCGACCTTGCGGCCGGTGGGCAGGGTTCCTTCGTCGCGCAGCCGCCGCGCCGTCTCGATCAAAGTGCGGGAATCGACGTCGAAGACCGGCTTGGTCTCGGGCTGGTCGCCAGCCTTGGGATCGTCGCCGGTGAGGATCAGGAGGTTCTTGATGCCGAGCGCGGCGGCGCCCATCAATTCGCTTTGCAGCGCGATGCGGTTCTTGTCGCGGCAGGTGAGCTGGAGCACCGGTTCGATGCCGGCATCGAGCACGAGCTTGGCTGCGGCAAGCGCGGCCATATGGGCGCGGGCGCCGGCGCCGTCGGTGACATTGACGGCATCCGCCAGGCCTTTGAGGCCGGCCGCCTTCCGCAACAGGTCCGCGCCATCGAACGACACCGGCGGCGCGATCTCCGCCGTCATGACGAAACGGCGGTGCGGCCCATCGCGGCGAAGTCGGTCTTGGAGTGTCGGGGGAAGGGGGCGGCTAATGGTCTGGTCGTTCATTACTGGCTCAGTTTCGCGGCGGCCTCGGTTTGCAGCCGCGGCCCGCGGCTGAAGGGTCTTTGGCACCGGGCGCGCCGCGCCAACAGCACTTATATAATTTAGGGCTATACATCAATTCCGCCGCCAATTCGGGGTTTCCTGGACAGGTCGGCAAGGCTGTGGCTAGAGAGGGGCCAACTCCCCTTCGAGATAAAAGATGACAGGCGTCAACGACATTCGGTCCGCATTCCTTGGCTATTTCGCGCGCGAAGGGCACGAAATCGTGCCGTCGTCGCCGCTCGTGCCGCGCAACGATCCGACTTTGATGTTCACCAATGCCGGCATGGTGCAGTTCAAGAATGTCTTCACCGGGCTTGAAAAGCGGCCCTATTCGCGCGCGGTGACCTCGCAAAAATGCGTCCGCGCCGGCGGCAAGCATAACGATCTCGACAATGTCGGCTATACCGCGCGGCATCACACCTTTTTCGAGATGCTCGGCAATTTCTCGTTCGGCGACTACTTCAAGGAGCGCGCGATCGAGCTGGCCTGGAAGCTGCTCACCAAGGAATACGGCGTGCCGGCCGAGAAGCTTGTGGCGACCGTCTATATCGACGACGACGAGGCCTTCAATCTCTGGAAAAAGATCTCAGGCCTGCCCGAGCGGAAAATCCTTCGCATCGCCGGCAGCGATAATTTCTGGTCGATGGGCGATACCGGCCCGTGCGGTCCTTGCGCGGAGATCTTTTACGATCACGGCGATCATATTCCGGGCGGCCCGCCGGGTTCGCCAGACGCCGACGGCGACCGTTTTGTCGAGATCTGGAATCTCGTCTTCATGCAATACGAGCAGCTTGCCGACGGCAAGCGCATCGACCTGCCGCACCCGTCAATCGATACCGGCATGGGGATCGAGCGCATCGCCGCGGTGCTGCAGGGCACCCACGACAATTACAAGATCGATCTGTTCGGCGCGCTGATCGAGGCGGTCGCCGATCTCACCCATGTCGATCAGGACGGCGCGCGCAAGGCGTCGCATCGCGTCATTGCCGATCACTTGCGCGCCAGCGCGTTTTTGATCGCCGACGGCGTGCTGCCGTCGAACGAAGGCCGCGGCTATGTGCTCCGCCGCATCATGCGCCGCGCCATGCGGCACGCCGAACTGCTCGGCGCCAAGGATCCGCTGATGTGGCGGCTCGTGCCGGTGCTCATTCGTGAGATGGGCCAAGCCTACCCCGAATTGCATCGCGCGGACGCGCTGATCACCGAGACGCTGAAACTCGAGGAGATCCGCTTCCGCCGCACGCTCGATCGCGGGCTTGCGATCCTCGATGAGGCGTCGAAGTCGCTCAAGAAGGGCGACATGTTCGACGGCGTCACCGCGTTCACGCTCTACGACACTTATGGCTTTCCACTCGATCTAACGCAGGATGCGCTGCGGCCGCGTGGCATCGGCGTCGATATCGCGGCTTTCACCGACGCGATGGAGCAGCAGCGCGCCAAGGCGCGCGCGTCATGGGCGGGCTCGGGCGAAGCCGCGGACGAGGCGGTGTGGTTCTCATTGCGCGAGAAGAGCGGCGCCACCGAATTTCTCGGCTATGAGACGGAAAGCGCGGAAGGCGTCGTTGCGGCGCTGGTGAAAGACGGCAAGGACGTCACCGCGTTGAAAAAGGGCGAGAGCGGCGCTGTCGTTCTCAACCAGACGCCATTCTACGGCGAGTCCGGCGGCCAGGTCGGCGACACCGGCGTGCTGACTGCGGACGGCGTGCGCTTCAAGGTCACCGATACGCAGAAATATGCCGGCGACCTGTTCGCGCATGTCGGCACCGTCGAGGAAGGTGCGTTGAAGCCGGGAATGGCGCTGGCGCTCGATGTCGATCATGCGCGGCGCGGCGCGATCCGGAAAAATCATTCCGCGACACATCTTCTTCATGAGGCGTTGCGGCAAGTCCTCGGCGATCATGTTGCGCAAAAGGGCTCGCTGGTTGCGCCCGACCGGCTGCGCTTCGATTTCTCGCATCCCAAGCCCATGAGCAGCGAGGAGATCGAGCGTGTCGAGGACATCGCCAACGACATGGTCCTGCAGAATTCTGCGGTGACGACGCGGGTGATGCCGATCGACGATGCGCGGGCATCAGGCGCGCGCGCGCTGTTCGGCGAGAAATATGGCGACGAGGTTCGTGTCGTGGCCATGGGGGATACGTCGGGCGAGGGCGGCGGCAATAAGCTCGGCTGGTCGATCGAATTGTGCGGCGGCACGCACGTCAAGCGCACCGGCGATATCGGTATTATCGCGGTAGTCGGTGAATCCGCGGTCGGCGCCGGCGTGCGCCGTATCGAAGCGCTGACGGCGAAGGCGGCGCGCGCCAATGCCAATCATTTCGCAAAGCTCGCCAAGGCGACCGCGTCCGAATTGCGGGTGCCGGTCGACGACGTGCCGGGCCGCGTCGGGGCGCTCATGGAAGAGCGCAAGCAGCTTGAGCGCGAACTCACCGACGCGAAGAAAAAACTCGCGATGGGCGGCGGCGGCAAAAGCGACAGCGGCGACGGGCTGCGCACCATCGGCGACTTCAAGCTGATGGCGCGCGCCGTGGAGGGTATCGAGCTCAAGGATCTGCGCAGCCTCGCCGACGAAGGCAAAAAGAAAGTCGGCTCCGGCGTGGTTGCCATTGTCGGCGTCACCGGCGACGGCAAAGCCGGGGTCGTGGTCGGCGTCACGCCCGATCTCACGACGCGCTTCAACGCTGTCGATCTGGTGAAGAAGGGTGCCGAGGTTTTGGGCGGCAAGGGCGGCGGCGGTCGGCCGGATATGGCGCAGGCCGGCGGTCCCGACGGCTCGAAGGCGGATGCGGCGCTGGCGGCGATCGAAGCGGCGCTCGTTCCTTAGCTTACAGCTCGACGATCATTCCGTCTTCGGCGGACTCGTACGGCAACTCGGCGCGGCGTGCCAGCATGTCGTTGCTCATATGTGTGAGCACGAGCCGCTTCGGCTTGATCTGCGGCAGATGTTTTTCCAGCGCGCTCAGCGCCATATGTGTGCTGATCGGCTTGTCGCGCGTATAGGCCTCGCAAATAAAAAGGTCGGCGTTGCGCCCGATATCGATCACGCTGTCGGTCCATTGCGTGTCGCCGGAATAGGCGACGGTCTTGCCCTCGACCTCGCAGCGATAGCCGAGGCAAGGGCCGGCGCGGTCGTCGTGTACGACGCGGAACGGCGTCACCCGTAGATTACCGAATTCGTTGCGCTTGCCGATTTCCACTTCGCGCAGCGTCAGCGGGAAGGATAGTTGCAAGCCTTGCGTCCCCGGATAGGCAGCGTCCATCATCTCGGCGTAGCGCGCCTTCAGGCTAGGCGGTCCGGCGATGGTCAGCGCGCTTTGGCGTTTGAGCACGTAATTGGCTTCGAGCAGGAAGAACGGCAGGCCGCCGATATGGTCGGCATGAAAATGCGTGATGAGGATGGTGTCGATGGCGTTGCGATCGATGGCAAGCTTGTTCATGCCGACGAGCGATGACGAGCCGCAGTCGATCAGGGCGTTGACGCCATTCCCAACGAGATGAAAGCAGGTATTGAACCGTCCGCCGGTGCCGAAAGCGTCGCCGCAGCCGATGAATTGCAAGTGCATGGGAACCCCCGACAACGACTAACGGCCCCCTGAGCCGCCCTGGATCCCGGCGCTCAGACAAACCAAAGTGTCGCGTCCGGCGGGAAAAGAATCCGTGATCTTCATCACATTGGCACGGTTCGGCCGTTTGTGGACAACTGGATCAAGTCGCTGTCTTTCCGAGTGATTTTAACCTTTACAGGATTCGTGCGATGGGTTCTGGTACAATTGTGACGTTTGCGCAACGGCTGCCTTTTGCCGGGAAGCCTTGCGTCATGATCGCAACACAAATAACGGCAAGCTGACAAATGGCTTGGGTTGCGGGTCGGATTTAGGGGACTGTTGGGTGCTGGTTCGGCGACATCGCTTGATCGTTCTCGCGGCAATCGCAGCGCCCGTTGCGCTTGCCGGCTGCAGCGCCGACACCGGCCAGGCCTGGTTCGTCAAACCCTTCGACATCAGCGGCCGCAGCGCGGGCTATAGCTTTTCCGAGCTTTCCGAAACCAAAAAGGACCAGCGCGCGATCACGCCGAACGATCTGGTCAATGCCGATGGTTCCTGTCCGGCACCGGTTGCTGCTGCTGGCGCCGGAGGGCCAACATCTCCCGCAGCGATGCCCGGTGGCGACGCCTCGTCTTTGGTCGTGGATGGTGGCGTCGGGCTTGGCATGAGCGAATGTGACGTGGTGTCTCGCGCCGGCCAACCGTCGTCGGTTCAGATCGGCAGTACGCCTGGAGGCGATCGCACGGCGGTTCTGACCTTTGGCAGCGGCCCGCGTGCGGGCATCTATCGGTTCCTGCGCGGTGGGCTCACAGAAATGGATGCCGTCGCTGCCCCGGCAGCGCCGCCGCAAGTCGCCAAGAAAAAACCGGCAAAGCCGAAAAAGGCCGCCTCGAACTGAGCATTGCCGCTTCCGTCGGCCCGTTCACCGCGCCTTCATGTCACGCAAGCTTGCCGGAGCCGTGCTTGCCGCGGGCATGAGCGGGGGCTATAAGCCCGGCGCGGTTTCACGCCGCACTCGCAAATTCCCAAAGGACAATTTGCCCCAAAGGATCATTTGATGCCGATCGAGCGTACATTCTCGATCATCAAGCCGGATGCGTCCGCCCGTAATCTGACGGGCGCCATCAATGCGATGATCGAAAAGAAAGGTCTGCGTATCGTTGCACAAAAGCGCGTGCGGATGACCACGGCCGAAGCCGAGACGTTTTATGGCGTGCATCGGGCGCGGCCGTTCTTTCGCGAGCTCGTCGATTTCATGACCTCGGGTCCCGTCGTCGTGCAGGTGCTCGAGGGTGAGAACGCCGTTGCCGCCTATCGCGATCTGATGGGCGCGACCGATCCGGCCAAGGCTGCGCCCGGCACAATCCGCAAGGAGCACGCCAAGTCGATCGGCGAAAACTCGGTGCACGGTTCCGATGCCGCCGAGACTGCGGAAAAGGAAATCGCGCAATTCTTTTCCGGCAATGAGATCGTCGGGTAGAGCATGATCCCGAAAAGTGGGAACCGGTTTTCGGGAAAGATCATGCTCAAATGGCAGTCTGGCATGTCCCGGAAAAGTGGGCTCCGGTTTTCCGACACGGACAAGCGCAAAATCGAAACTTTAGAGCGCGTGCCGATTCGATTGAATCGGACCTTGTTCTAAGGCCGCGGCGGCGTGGGGTCGCTCGCGCAATATCTGCATCCTGCGCTTTGGCGCGAGTGGTTTGCCGCGAGCGTCGCGCAATTGGACGCCGCTTCATTCTGGTTCGCGGTTCTCCAGCTCATTTTCGTCGATGTGTTGCTCTCCGGCGACAACGCCGTGGTCATCGCGCTGGCCTGCCGCAACTTGCCGCCGGAGCGACGGCGTTGGGGCATCGTCCTCGGCGCCGGTGCGGCGGTGGTCCTGCGCGTCATCTTTATCGGCGTCGTCGCCCGTCTCATCCTGCTGCCCTATCTGAAGCTCGTCGGCGGCGTGGCGCTGCTTGTTATCGCCGCCAAGCTCATTGTGCCGGAGAAGCAGGATCGGAACGAGGTCGAGGCCGCGGCGCATTTGTGGCGCGCGGTTTTGGTCATCGTCATCGCCGATGTCGTCATGAGCCTCGACAACATTATCGCCATCGCCGCCATCGCGCACGGCAATCTCTTGCTGCTGGTGATCGGTCTTGCTCTCTCCATTCCACTGATCATGGCCGGCGCCGCCGTGATCACGGCTTTAATTGATCGCTACCCGATATTGATCTGGGTCGGAGCTGCGCTGCTCGGGTGGGTCGCGGGTCGCGTCATCGCGACGGATCCTGCCGTGGTGCAGCATCTCACCGCCGTCTTCGGCGAGACGCTCGCGCAAGAAGCGGAACTTGCAGCGGGCTGCGGCGCGATGCTGCTTGCAGTCGCCGCGGGCGGATTGTGGTCGCGTTGGCAGGAGGCCGCCAAGATTCGCGCCGACGCGGAACGTGCGCAAGCACGCGCCGAAGCAAGCACGACGTAAATCGCGCACGTCGTTCGCGTCATCACATTATAATATCTTGTGGTCTTGATAATATTTTGTGGTCTTGCTGATCGCGCGCATTGGAACAAAGACAGCCACGGTTGCGCCGCATTTCTTTGGCTTCTTTGTCACGCAATCGGATTTTGGTCATCCGCTCGGTGCTGCCTTGCCGACACAATCGCCTCGGACTTCTCCGCTTCGGACTTCCCTCCAAAATCTAGCTTGTGGCGCGACGCACGGCTCTCGCACGCGACATGCGATCGGTTTTGCGATCGGTTCTGCAATCGGCTTGCAGGAGTTGCGCCCGTGTCTTCATCGGCATCTGGAATGAATTAGGAGACAGACGATGCAAAAGGGCACCGTCAAGTGGTTCAACTCGACAAAGGGTTACGGGTTCATCAAGCCATCGACCGGCGACAAGGACGTGTTCGTCCACATCTCGGCTGTCGAGCGCGCCGGGCTGCGCTCGCTCAACGAGGGCCAGTCTGTGGAATATGAGCTGGTCACCAATCGCGGCCGGACCTCGGCTGAAAACCTGAGAGTTGCGTGAGGCAATCCGGTTCCAGTTCGGTTCCGATCACAGTTCCAATCACTGGTTCAAGTAAAGTTCCCAGTTCATCTCTGGCGGCCCCCGGGTCTTACCCCGGGGGTTTCGGAACTTATCAGGACAGGCGGTTACGGTAGGCGCGCGCGGCCTTCAGCGACCAGGCGTAATGCCTGTGGATAAATCTGGTGCTCGACTTCGAGCACGCGCGCGGCAAGGCTTGCTTCCGTGTCGCTGCCGAGCACCGGAACCGCGCGCTGCAGGATAACCGGACCCTCGTCCATTCCGACGCTGACAAAGTGGACGGTTGCGCCGTGTTCCTCGGCGCCGGCTTCGAGCGCACGACGATGCGTGTCGAGCCCTTTGAAGTGCGGCAACAGGGCAGGGTGGATGTTGATCATCCGCCCGCTCCAGCGATCGACGAACCATGGCGTCAATAGCCGCAAAAAGCCGGCAAGGCAGACGATCTCGATCCGGTGCGATTGCAGCTCGGCGTCGAGCGCGTGCTCAAAGGCTTCGCGGTCCTTGCCAAATGTCGTGTGATTGATAAGCGCGGTGGCGATGCCGGCCTCGCGGGCGCGGACCAGGCCCAAAGCATCGGGCCGGTTCGACACCACGACAACGATCTCCGCCGGATAATCTTGCGCTTTGGCCGCTTCGATCAGCGCCGTCATGTTCGAGCCGCGGCCCGAGATCAGCACCGCCACGCGCTTTTTCATGTCGCCTTCATGCGGCTTAGAGCATGATCCCGAAAAGTGGATACCGGTTTTCGGACGAGATCATGCTCAAGTGAAAGTTTCTAGCGCAAATCGAGTTGGCCGTGAAAGGCGACGCGCTCGGAGCCTGACGCGGCGACAACTTCGCCGAGGCGGACGACGGTCTCGCCATTCTTGGCAAAGCTGGCGCAGGCAGTGTCCGCGGTCGCGCGATCCAGCACCGCCACCATGCCGATACCGCAATTGAAGGTGCGCAGCATTTCAGGCGCGTTGATGTTGCCGGCGGTCGCCAGCCATTTGAACACCGGCAGGACCGGGACCTGGTTAAGCTGCAAGGACACGCCGAGGCCCTGCGGCAGCACGCGCGGAATGTTTTCGATGAAGCCGCCGCCGGTGATATGGGACAGCGCCTTGACCGCTTTGGTCTCGCGCAGCGCGGCAAGGCAGGAGCGCACGTAAAGCCGCGTCGGCGTCAGTAGCGCTTCGCCGAGGCTCCGCGACGGCGCAAACGGTGCCGGATCGGTCCAACCGAGTTTGGCCTTTTCCGCCACCCGGCGCACCAGCGAATAGCCGTTGGAATGGACGCCGGAGGATGTCAGACCGACCACGACGTCGCCCGCGGCAATGTCGCTCCGCGGCAGCAGGCCCTTGCGGCCCACGGCGCCGACGGCAAAGCCGGCGAGGTCGTAGTCGTTGCCGTGATAGACGCCGGGCATTTCCGCGGTCTCGCCGCCGATCAGCGCGCAGCCGACTTCGCGGCAGGCGGCAGCGACGCCTTTCACCACCTCGGCGCCGACAATGGGGTCAAGCTTGCCGCAGGCGAAGTAGTCGAGGAAAAACAGCGGTTCGGCGCCTTGCACCACCAGATCGTTGACCGACATGGCGACAAGGTCGATGCCGATCGTGTCGTGACGGGCGGTTTCGATGGCGATCTTGACCTTGGTGCCGACGCCGTCGGTCGCTGCGACCAGGATCGGGTCGTCGAAGCCCGCGGCCTTGAGATCGAACAGGCCGCCGAAGCCGCCGATTTCGGCGCCGGCGCCGGCGCGCGCGGTGGCGCGCACCAGGGGCTTGATCAAATCCACCATGCGGTTTCCGGCATCGATATCGACGCCGGCGTCCGCGTAGCGCGCCTCATCCACGAAGATCACCAATTCGGATCGAAAAGCCTCCCCGGCGGGAAGGCACCGCTCGCGCCTCCTACGTCGGAATCGCAGGGTGCGCAAGCGCGCGGGTGCCGGTATATTGTGAGATTCTGGACTGCGCGCGAAATGTCGGTCGGACCCGGCCTTTGCCCAGTTGAACCGCCGATATGCTAGCCGGGGCAGATCTTGAATATCCCAAATCTCATCACTTTGGGCCGCATTTTATTGGTGCCGATCGTGGTCTGGGCCATCGTCTCGGGGCAGATGCGCATCGCCTTCATCCTGTTCGTGGTCGCCGGCGTCAGCGACGGCATCGACGGTTTCCTGGCCAAGCGCTTCCAGATGAAGAGCGAGCTTGGCGCCTATCTCGACCCGCTGGCCGACAAGGCGCTGATCGTCTCGATCTATATTTCGCTCGGCATCGCCATGGCGCTGCCGATCTTTCTCGTCATCCTGGTCGTCTCGCGCGATATCATGATTGTCAGCGCCTTCCTGCTGTCGCTCCTGGTCGGCAAGCCGATGCCGATCCGGCCGCTGATGGTCTCGAAGGCCAATACGGCGGCGCAGATCGTGCTCGCGGTGCTGGTGCTGGCCGAGCAGGCGTTCGGCTTCAACGTTGTCCTTGCCTCACAACTGATGATCGCGCTGGTCGCGATCTTGACCTTGCTCTCCATCGCCTTCTATCTCGCCGAGTGGGTTCGCCATATGAATTCGTTCGGCGCAAAGACTTGAGCCGGGGCGTTGGGGGCGGAGCAATGTATTTCGAGCGCAACCTGGTGTTCTGGCTCGCGGCGCTCGTTGCGTTCGTCGCGCTGCTGTGGCTGCTGAGCCCGATTCTGCTGCCCTTCGTGCTCGGCATGGCGATCGCCTATGTGCTCGATCCGCTGGCCGAACGGCTGACCAGGCGCGGCATGAGCCGGCTGATCGCAGCGATTATCATGCTCGGCATCTTCGTGCTCGTCTTCGCGATCCTGTTTGTCCTCATCGTTCCGGTTCTGGCGCGGCAGTTTTCCGCGCTGATTGAAGACGCGCCGAACTACGCGCAGCGCCTGCAAGCCTTCATCAGCGATCAGCAAAATCCCTGGCTTAAGCATTTCATCGGCGACAATCTCGCCGCCGCCGACAAGTCGGTCGGCGATCTGCTCAATCAGGCGTCCGGCTACCTGACCGGGCTTCTGGCCTCGGTTTGGGAACGCGGCCGGACGCTAATCTCGCTCTTCTCGCTCATGATCATCACGCCGGTCGTGGCGTTCTATCTGATCTGCGATTGGGACGGCATGGTCGACGCCATCGACAGCCTCGTTCCGCTGCCGCAGCGCGACACCGTGCGCAGCCTGTTCAAGGACATCGACAAGACCATCTCGGCCTATGTGCGCGGCCAGTCCGGCGTGTGCCTGATCCTCGGCTCGTATTATGCCTTGGGCCTAACATTCGCTGGACTGAGCTATGGCGTGTTGATCGGCGTCGTTTCCGGCCTGATCAGCTTCATTCCCTATGTCGGCTCGCTCACCGCGCTCGTGCTCTCGCTTGCGGTCGCGATGGCGCAGTTCTTTCCAGACTGGAGCAGCATTCTTATCGTCGCCGGCGTGGTGATGATCGGTCAATTCCTCGAAAGCTATGTGCTGGCGCCTTATCTCGTCGGCCACAGCGTCGGCCTGCATCCGGTCTGGCTGATGTTCGCCCTGATCGCGTTCGGCTATCTGTTCGGCTTTGTCGGGCTGCTCCTCGCCGTGCCGCTTGCGGCGGCGGCGGGCGTGCTGATCCGCTTTGCGGTGCGGCGTTACCTGAACTCGCCGCTCTACACGGGTGAAGGATCGTCCTAGCGTATAAGGATATTTCTAGTCGCGCGTCGCGCCATCGTTTATGTCGTTGCCATGTCTATATCCATGTCCGTATCCGTCTCGGTGTCACCGCGTATGCCCGAATTTCCGCGTCAGCTCGCGCTCGCGCTCGATCACGCCGAAAGCTATGCGCGCGAGGACTTTCTATCCGGGCCGTCGAACCAGGCGGCACTCACGCTAGTCGATGCGTGGCCGGACTGGCCGTCGCGCGCCGTCGCGCTGATCGGGCCTGAAGGTTCGGGCAAAACCCATCTCGCGACAATCTGGGCGGGGGCAGCCGGCGCCCGCGTCGTGTCCGGACGGCATCTCGGCGAGATGGATTTGCCGTCGGCGCTCGCGACCGGTGCGCTGGTCATCGAGGACGCTGCTTCGCTCGACGACGAGCCGGCGCTATTCCATCTGATCAATCTGGCGCGGGAGGAGGGCGCTTTCCTTCTGTTCACCGCGCGCACCGTTCCGACACTTTGGCCGGTGAGCTTGCCGGATCTGGTATCGCGGCTGCGCGCGCTGCCGGCGGTCGGGCTCGACGCGCCCGACGATGTGCTCTTGCAAGGCGTTTTGGTCAAGCTCGCCGCCGACCGCCAGCTTTCCCTTGATGACAGCGTCGTCCGCTACCTCCTGACCCGCATCGAACGCTCGCTTGCGGCGGCGCGCGCTGCGGTCATCGCGCTCGACGCGGAGGCGCTGCGGCAGGGTCGCGCGCCAAGCCGCGCTTTGGCGGCGGAGATGTTTCGCGACAGCGTTTGATCGGTGCGCTCGATCATGGGCGCGTCGGCCCGGCATAGACGCCTGAAGGTCTTGCGTCCACGACGAAATACGCCATTCCAGATCGGGCAAAACGCTGCCAAATTACCGCAATGGTAGTGATTTCACACCCGGCGCTTCCGCGAGAACTTTCTGCAAAGCTTTCGTCTCTGGGCGCAAGGCTCAAAAAGGGACCCTCTGACCGCGAACTCAACGACGTTCTGGTTGGTCTCTCTGCAATTTCACCGAACCAGGTCGTACGCGTCAGTCGCGAGATAGCTACAGCAGCCCGATTGGTTTGGTGGCAGCCAGAAAAGGGCTTCTCGCTTGAGCGGCTCTTTCGCAAGCCACTGTCAGAATACGATCTCCTGAAGGAGAACCTAGATTACGCTTGGCTCTTCCTCTTCCACTATAGCGGCTATGTTCGAGAAGCCGCGCTTGACTCAATTGAGGCCCCACCTGCGTCAGCTTTCTTCTTCGCCGCCCTGGCGTGGCGGCTGAATGATTGGGTTGAGTCGGTGCGGCAGGCAGCAAAACGCTGTGCTGAACGGGTGCTTCCTTTCACTAGTGCAGACATTGTCGCTAGCGCAGCGCTCTACCTGCTTGACCGCCGCTTTGTTTGGGGCCGCTGGAGTGACGGGCCGGAGGTGTTAGATGGCATCTTCTCCCGCAAGGAAGTCGTCGCGGCATTGGCGGTCCTGCTTTGCGAGCAGCCCACAGGGCCGCTTGCGACCTGCCTACGATATGCCTTGCGATATCCAAACATAGACGCGCACCTTCCAAGTCTGGCTACCAATGCAATTCAGCCTTCCGTGCGAGCAGTCGCTTACCAGTGCCTGTTGGCTGGACGGGCGGCATGGCCGGTGGGCTATGAATGGGCTTGGATTGATAAGGTTTATGGCCTGAAGAGACGTGTTCCCAAATTAGATTCACGGGACATTCGAAGTTCGCTGCTGATAGCTGAATTGATCCGACAAGGCGTTCTGGATAAATCACCTAAGGTGAGAAGCGTTGCCGCAGACGCTTTGACGGAAGTTCGCGCGCAACTCCCGGACGCTGATAGCCTGATCGTCAAACTAGCGAAGGACCGGAGTCCGGCGGTGCGGTGGCGCGCTGACTTCATGCTGAGACACCCGGCGCCTCGCCCAGGCTGACGTCAATGCGCGCTACAGGCTTTAGCGATAGAGTCCTGAGCCGCCC
Source organism: uncultured Alphaproteobacteria bacterium (assembly GCA_963746715.1). GTDB lineage: Bacteria > Pseudomonadota > Alphaproteobacteria > Rhizobiales > Xanthobacteraceae > BOG-931. Next base: position 1,057,074 of record CAVVCW010000032.1, read on the forward strand.
CGAATTCGTCGCGTTGCCCGCGAAGTCTCGACGAAGTCGACTGCAGGTTTTCGCTAACCGACTTGACGGCTTGGGGACGGAACCGCGTTATACGGATAGGATATTTTCATAGGGTTGTTAGATAAGTGGCAAACGTCGCCTTCGAGGAGCATGAGAAAGCCATGGCCGACCGCGGCCAAGCCACTGCTGTTGCGCGAGAATCCGCTTCGTTGCGGCGCGCCGAGGACCGCTTGCCGGAACAAGCCCCGCGCCCGGCCACCGCAAACCTTCTGACCAGTCCGGGCCGCTTTATCAACCGGGAGTTGTCCTGGTTGAACTTCAATCGCCGCGTGCTGGAAGAATCCGCCAACCGCAAAAATCCGCTGCTCGAGCGGCTTAAATTCCTGGCGATATCCGCCAATAACCTCGACGAATTTTTCATGGTCCGCGTCGCCGGTCTCGGCGCGCAGGCCCGCGAAGGCATCACCACCAAAAGTCCCGAGGGCCTCGCCCCTGCCGAGCAGCTTGAGCGCATCGCCGAAGCGGTGTCGATCGTAGTCGAAGACCAGCAAGCGCAATGGCGCGAGCTGCGCAAGGAACTTGGCCAGGCCGGCATCGTTCTGATCGACGGCCCTGACGTGACGCGTTCCGAAAAAACCTGGCTCGAGGACTTTTTCCTCGCCCATGTCTTTCCGCTTCTGACGCCGCTCGCCATCGATCCGGCGCATCCGTTCCCGTTCATTCCCAATCTCGGCGTCACCATCGCCTTGCAGCTGTCGCGCGCGAAGGACGGCAAGGCGATGAACGCCTTGATCCGCACGCCCAACCGCATCGAGCGCTTCGTGCGGCTGCCGCCGTCAGGCGACAGCGGTGAGGTGCGGTTGATCTCGATCGAAGGCGTCACCTCTCTGTTCATCGGCAAGCTGTTCCCCGGCTATGCCGTGAAGGGCCTCGGCGCCTTCCGCGTCATCCGCGATTCCGAAGTTGAAATCCTCGAAGAAGCCGAAGATCTCATGCGCGTGTTCGAGACGGCGCTGAAGCGCCGCCGCCGCGGTTCGGTGATCCGGGTCGACATCGAGGCGAGCATGCCGGACGAACTGCGGCGCTTCGTGCAGCATATTCTCGGCGTCACCGACGAGGGCGTGTTCAGCGTCGACGGCGTGCTCGCGCTCAATGAGATGGGCCAGATCGCCAATCTCAACCGGCCCGATCTCGAATTTGTGCCCTATACGCCGCGTTATCCGGACCGCGTCCGCGACCACGGCGGCGATTGCTTCGCCGCGATCCGGCAGAAGGATTTCGTCGTCCACCACCCGTACGAATCCTTCGACGTCGTGGTGAATTTCCTGCAGCAGGCAGCGCGCGATCCCGATGTCGTCGCCATCAAGCAGACGCTTTATCGGACCTCGGCCGATTCCCCGATCATCAAGGCGCTGGCTGAAGCGGCCGACGCCGGCAAGTCGGTCACCGCGCTTGTCGAACTCAAAGCGCGTTTCGACGAGGAGGCCAATATTCGCTGGGCGCGCGATCTTGAGCGCGCCGGCGTGCAGGTGGTGTTCGGCTTCATCGAACTGAAGACGCACGCCAAGCTTTCATTGGTGGTGCGCCGCGAAGGCACTTCGCTCGCGTCTTATTGCCATGTCGGCACCGGCAATTATCATCCGGTGACGGCACGCATCTATACCGATCTGTCGTTCTTCACCTGCGATCCGATCATCGCGCGCGATGTCGCCCGCGTGTTCAATTTCGTCACCGGCTATGCCGAGCCGGCCGAACTCGACCGCATGGCGGTGTCGCCATTGTCGCTGCGCAATCGCATCCACGCCCATATCGAGGGAGAGATCGCCAACGCCAAAGCCGGGCGGCCGGCGGCGATCTGGCTGAAGATGAATGCGCTGGTCGATCCCGACATCATCGACGCGCTCTATCGCGCTTCCGGCGCCGGCGTGCCGATCGAACTTGTGGTGCGCGGCATCTGCTGCCTGCGCCCGGGCGTGCCGGGGCTTTCCGATAATATCCGCGTCAAATCGATCGTCGGCCGCTTCCTTGAACACGGGCGCATCTATTGCTTCGGCTCAGGCCACAGCCTGCCGCATCCCAAGGCTGCCGTTTACATCGCTTCGGCCGACTTGATGCCGCGCAATCTCGACCGCCGCGTCGAAGTGTTGTGCCCAATCCTCAACCCGACGGTGCACGAGCAGGTGCTCGAACAGATCATGGTCGCCAATCTGAAAGACAACGAGCAGAGCTGGCAGCTTCTCGCCGATGGTTCGTCGTCGCGCATAGAGCCGGCGCCGGGCGATGAAGTGTTCAATTGCACCACTTACTTCATGACCAATCCGAGCCTGTCGGGTCGCGGCAAATCGCCGAAGGACGCCGTGCCACGCTTGCGGCACCGGCCGGAACCGGTCTGACCGAGCGAATGTGGCGGCAACGCCGAATCGCGTAAAATCAAGACACGCCGCCCTGCCGGGCCCAGGCGGCGAGACGCAGCCGAAATTCCTGCGACAGACGATCCGCGGCCCGTGATCTCCGACCAGTAGGCGGAACACCCGTCGCTGAAGTCTTCACTGATGGCGGTCAAAGACGCTTGCTGAAATGACGCTCACCGAAGACGACGCTCAAGGACGCCTCGACCACGGCCCGCCGATCGCCGTGATCGATATCGGCTCGAATTCGGTGCGGCTTGTCGCCTATGAAGGGCTGACGCGTAGCCCGACCGAAATCTTCAACGAGAAGGCGCTGTGCGGCCTCGGCCGCGAGGTGCAGTCGACCAAGCTTCTCGCTGCCGATGCGGTGCAGCACGCGCTGGCGACACTCAAGCGTTTTCGTGCGCTGTGCGAAACCATGGGCGTGAAGAGAACGCTTGCCATCGCCACCGCCGCCTGCCGTGACGCCAAGAACGGCCCGGCCTTCATCAAACTCGCGGAAGCGACCATCGGCACCGGCATCGAGATTCTCTCCGGCACGCGCGAGGCCGATCTTACCGCGCTCGGGGTGATTTCCGGCGTGCACCGCGCCGACGGTATCGTCGGCGATCTCGGCGGCGGCTCGCTTGAGCTTGTCGATGTGCGCGGCACCCAGGCGCGCCACGGCGTGACGCGCCCGCTCGGTGGCCTGGCGCTCGCCGATATTTCTGCGAAGTCGGTGAAGAAGGCAGAGAAATTCGTCAGCAAGACGCTCAACGATCTGCCGATGCTCAGGGCCGGCAAGGATCGCATCTTCTATGCGGTCGGCGGCACCTGGCGCTCGGTGGCGCGGCTGCACATGTGGCAGACCGGTTATCCGCTGCACGTGATGCACGGCTATTCCATTGCCGCCGATGAGGCGCTCGAATTCGCCAAGCTTCTCCACCGGGTCGATGTCGAGACGCTGTCGAATATCGAAGTCGTGAACAATGCGCGGCGGCCGCTCTTGCCTTACGCGGCGCTGGTGCTCGAGCATATCCTGCGCGTCGGCAAGCCGCGGCAAATCGTGTTTTCCGCGCTCGGCATCCGCGAAGGCTTGTTGTTCTCGCTGCTCAAGAAGAAAGAAAAAGAGAAAGATGCGCTGATCGAAGCGTCGCGGCATCTCAATCAATTGCGCTCGCGCTCGCCGCAGCACGGCGAGGAGCTGATCGTGTGGACCGACCGTTTCATGGCGACCTCGGGCCTCGACGAAAACGGCGAGGAGCGGAGGCTGCGCCATGCCGCATGCCTGCTCGCCGACATCGGCTGGCGCGCGCATCCCGACTATCGCGGCGAGCAGTCGCTCAACATCATCGCCCATGGCGGCTTCACGGGGATCGACCATCCAGGCCGCGCCTATCTGGCGCTGGCGGTGTTCTTCCGCCATGTCGGGCTCGTGATGGACGACGAACTGTCGCCGCGGCTGCGCGAACTCGTCTCGACGCGCATGCTCGATCGCGCCCGCGTGCTCGGCGCGGCGCTCCGTCTCGCTTATGTCGTGTCCGCCGCCATGCCCGGCGTGCTGCCGGAGACCTCGCTTGCGGTGGAGCGACATCGCCTCGCGTTGCGGCTTCCCGGCGAATTCGCCGCACTCAACGGCGAGCGCGTGCTGAATCGGCTGCGCTCGCTCGCCCGCCTCATCGGGCGGGAGTCCGTGACGCTGATGGGGTGACTAGCGGCCGCGTGGCGCGCCTCGAATTTTCGTCGTACGATCCCCGCAAAACAAAGATCGGGGAGGGCACGCATGAGGCGGCGGGATTTCATTGCGTCATTAGGCAGTGGTGCTGTGGCATGGCTGCTCAGCGCTGTAGGTCAATCGGCGGCGGCCGAGACTTGGCCGGCGCGGCCGGTGAAGCTCATCGTCGGCTTCGCACCCGGCGGCCCGACCGATCTGGTGGCGCGCCTGATCGCGCAAAAACTGTCCGAACAAACCGGCGTGAACTTTTTCGTCGAGAATGTCTCAGGCGCCGGCGGCAATGTCGGCGCCATCCGGGCGGCAAAATCGTCGCCGGATGGCTACACGTTTCTTGTCACCGGTGGCAACCTCACCAACAATCAATTTCTGTTCGCGGAGCCGGGCTACGACGCGCTCAAGGACTTCGACGCGGTGACGCTCGCGGCCGCCACCCCGGTGGTGCTCGCCGTCAATCCGTCAGTGCCGGCGCAGACCGTCAAGGAACTGGTCGCGTGGATCCGCGCCAATCCCGGCAAGGAAAGCTATGCCTCACCGGGCACCGGCACGCCGCCGCAACTGGTCGGCGCGCTGTTTCAGCACGCCTTGAAGCTCGATCTGGTGCATGTGCCGTTCGACGGCGGCGGCCCCGCCGTCCAGGCAACTGTCGGCGGCCACACGCCGATCTCGTTCGGCGCCATGGCGCCAGCGGTGCCACTTATAAAGTCCGGGCAGCTGCGGGCGCTTGCCGTTACAGGAAAGGAGCGATCGCCGACCCTGCCGGAAATCCCGACCATGACTGAAGCCGGCTTCCCGGATGTCGAGGGCGCCACCTGGACCGCTGTCATCGCGCCGGCCGGCACGTCCAAGGACATCGTTGCCAAGCTTTACGACATGATCGTTGCTGGCCTCGCGCAACCCGATGTGAAGGCGAAGCTTGCGGCCATGGCTTATGTGCCGATCGGCTCATCACCGCAGGAGTGTGCGGCATTCTTCAAATCGGAAATGGCGAAGTGGGGCGCTGTAATCGAAGAGGCGGGCCTGAAGGCGGAATAAGTAAGTACAAGCCTCGACGAATTGAGCTACGAGCCAAAGCGGATGTTGACCTTTTCATTATCAACATCCGCTTCGATATTTTGACGGCGTGATCGGCGGCGAGCTAGGCCGCTTTTTGTGTCGCGCAATGAGCTGATCGGCGACGTCGTTGAGGTCGTTGCCGACGATTTGCGGCTGAGGACCGACGCCCAGGACATCGTTGCCGACGCGCTTGATCAAAGCTGCCTCCCAGCCCGCCGCGACGGCGCCCAGCGTGTCCCAGGTGTGGCAGGCGATAAGACAGAACTCCGACGGTTTGGCTCCGAGCTCTTTTTCGACATAAGCGTAGGCCTGCCGCGACGGCTTATGGTGCTTCACGCCGTCCGCACTGAATCGTCTCTCAAACAAATCGGCGATGCCGCCATGCTCAAGCTGGCGCGTTTGAACTTCAAGCAGATTGTCGGTGAGGGTGAAGAGCCGGAAGCCCGCGGCGCGCAACTTGCGCAGCGCCGCCGGAACTTCGGGGTGCGGCGGCATTGTGGAAAACTTTTCCGTGAGCTCCTTCTTGTCGTCCGCTCCAATTTTGATGCCGCGCGTATCCGCCAGCATTTTCATGACAGCCGCGCCGATATCGGTGAACGGGACGTAGCAGCCGGCCACGGTGAGGGCGGCGGAATACAAGATGAGGTTGGCGAACCACAAGCGCATGGCGCTCTTGTCGTTGAAGATGCGCTGGAAGGTTGGTTCCATGGTTCCAAGATCGAGAACCGTCTCGTTGACATCAAAGACGATCAAGGGAAGAGCAGCCATGTTCTTTCACTCCTGTTTGTTGTCGCCCCTCATCCAGAGTCCGTCAGCGTGTCAGTGCTTGGTCTTGAGCCGGTTGCGGTGCGCGGCCTGTTTAGCGCGATTGCCGCAGATCGCCATGCTGCACCATCGTCTCGCTCGTCTGCGCGTATGGTCGGCGAACACCAGCGTGCAGCTATGTCCCTCGCATGCTTTGACGTGGGTGAAGTCTTCTTCACACACAAACTTCGCCAAAATTTCGCCGATCGGCAGCAGCAAGGATTCAGAGGATCGCCAGCGCCGCGTCATGTGAAGTTCCAAGCGCTCGCGATCCGCGTGTCGATGCCGCGATATCTGGCTGAATGCTTCGTCGCGCTCCAAGATCCTGTTCAGAGGACCGAGTTCCCGGAGCGCCTTCGACGCGAGCGGCCGGCCCATATGTTTGCGCGCGAAGCTTCGGAACCATTCGCGCAGAGCGCGGACCTGGTCTGCAATTTTGTCCAGTTCACCCGGCATCGCTCGCGCCTTCAATGCGTTGAGGACATCGACTGGAACAAGCTTGGCTTGCGCCAGCCACTTCAAGAGGCCATCGCCGCTGTCGAGCCAGTCAATCGGCGTATCGACCGGTGTCGCGATGGAGTTCAGGAAATCGAGGCCGAGCGAGTCGGCGATAAAGATTGCAGGCGGTCGGTGTTGCACGATTGGCCCCCTTCGCAGCAGGTTCCAACCGCTAACCTGTCAGGTGATCATTGACAAGTTATCCAGCGACCTGACATAAGCGATCATAACCTGTCAAGTGTCGTTAGACTGGTTATGAAAATTGATTATGTCTCGCGGACCCGCACGATGTCAGGAGCGATAGGATGGCGATGAAGGATGTGAGCGTGGTGCTTGCCCATGGCGCGTGGGCGGATGGATCAAGCTGGGCGCGGGTCATTGCGGCGCTCGAGGCGGAGGCCGTGAAGGTGTTCGCGGCGCCGCTGCCGCTGACGTCTCTTGCCGACGACGTGGCTGCGCTCAACCGCAGCTTGGATCGCACAGCAGGGCCGGTCGTGTTGGCGGGCCACGCCTATGCCGGCGCGGTGATTGCTCTCGCGCGTCCCGAACGCGTGAAGGCGCTGGTCTACGTAACCGCTCTTGCTCCCGACGAGGGCGAGAAGGTCGCCGATGTATTCTATCGCCTCGAACCCCATCCTCAGGCGCCGAAGCTTGCACCGGACGGTAATGGTTTGATCTGGCTCCCTCAGGAAGCTTTCGCGGCGGCATTCGCGCAGAACGCGACCGCGGAAGATCAGGCGGTACTCGCGGCCGTGCAGCGGCCGATTTCGGTGAACTGCATTACCGTTCCGGCGGGACGCCCGCTATGGAAGGACATTCCGGCCTGGTTTCTGGTTGCCGAGGACGATCGAATGATCGTGCCCGCGACGCAGCGCTTCATGGCGGAGCGCATGAAGGCGAAGATAAAGACGCATGCGGTCGATCACACACCCAGCGTTACCGCTCCGGGAGTTGTTGTCGACATCATCCGCGACGCAATCCGCTCCATAACCGGCAACTGAAGCAAGTCAAAATGAAGCAAGCTCGTGGGCTGCAGAGGAGGATTTGATGGCGCCTATCAAATATCGCACGGCCGATGCCGATGGCTTCAAGGTCTTCTATCGCGAGGCGGGCCCCGCCGGCGCGCCGAAGCTCCTGCTGTTGCATGGCTTCCCGAGCGCAGGACACATGTTCCGTGACCTGATCCCGCTTCTCGCCGACAAATTTCATATCGTCGCGCCGGACCTTCCTGGCTTCGGCCAGTCGGACATGCCGTCACGAGACGAATTCAAATACACGTTCGACAATATCGCCGGTGTGATCGAGCGCTTTACCGAAGTCATCGGTTTCGATCGCTATGCGGTTTATGTTTTTGACTATGGCGCGCCGACAGGTTTTCGGCTTGCCGTTCGTCATCCTGAGCGGATTACGGCGATCGTTTCCCAGAATGGCAACGCTTACGAGGAAGGTCTGAGCGACGGCTGGGGTCCGATCAAAGCCTATTGGCAAGATCCGTCGTCGGCAAATCGGAAGGCGCTCCGCGCCTTCCTCACGCCGGAGACGACCCGCTGGCAATACACCCACGGCGTACCCGACCCGACGATGGTGTCGCCGGACGGTCAGAATCTCGACAACTATTATTTGGCTCGTCCCGGCGCCGATGAGATCCAGCTCGACCTTATCGGCGACTACAAGAGCAATGTCGCGCTCTATCCGAAATTCCAAAACTACTTCCGCACGCACAAGCCGCCGTTGCTGGCGGCATGGGGCAAGAACGATCCGTTCTTTCTTCCGCCCGGCGCCGAGGCGTTCAAGCGCGACATTCCAAGTGCGGTTGTCCGCTTCTTCGACACCGGGCATTTCGCTTTGGAAACCCATGCCCGCGAGATCGCCGAAAGCATCCGAGATTTCCTGAAATGATCGTCTGACGCAGGGAGAAGGTGCCGATGGAGGAGGGGCGGCTTAGAGCTACTGAACCGCAGGGAGCAGAACACCCCGCTGCTTTGTCGGCAGCGGTTCATCCGGCCGTCCCGATATTTCCACACGGTTGCGACCCAGCGCTTTGGCGCGATAAAGCGCCTGATCGGCCTCTTTTTGAAGCGCGTTGAGATCGACGCTTGCATCGTCGGAGACTGCGATGCCAACGCTCACAGTGGCGGTGAGCGTTTGCCCTTCCGCTGTGTGGGAAGCGCCTTCGAACGCGGTTCTCAGTCGTTCTGCGAGCCAGAGTGCATCTTGCTGCTCCGTACCCGGTAATAGACTTGCAAACTCCTCGCCGCCGATGCGGCCAAAAAGATCGGTCGGCCGCAGCACGGAAGTCGCTAACCGACAAAATGCGGTCAGCACTTCATCGCCGGTCTGGTGCCCGTATCTGTCATTGATGCTTTTGAAGCGATCCAGATCAAATAGAAGAAGCGCGACCGGCCGGCGCGCAAAACGGGTTCTCATCAATATCCGCTCGGCGGTCTCAAAGAACCCACGACGGTTAGGAACATGGGTCAGGGAATCGGTTAGCGAGATGCGCCGATAACTCGCGGCAATTCGATCCTTAGCGAGGCCTCCGAATAGATATGCCGCGCAGATACAGACAAAGGCGCTCTCAAAGATCATAAAGGTCAACAAATCCACGTCGGAAGGAGCGGGGTGGAACCAAGCTCTGGCAATCGGAATGCGGACCGGGATGGCTGCTGCGTGCCCCAACAAGAGCAACGTGATGGGCCAGCGCCATGCACCATCGCCACGTCCGCGCCAGAGTTCCAGGAGAGCGAGCAGAGTGTAGAACACGGCGATTGCCGCCATCACGGTGGCGCGGGCTTCCGCCCGCGCATAGATGGGTGCAATCGAGCAAGCTGCTAACCAGACCGGCACGCCTGCGAGTGCCAAAGTGATTGAGGCCTTCTTGCCATTGAACTTGCGCGCTCCGCACCAGAGGACGCCGTAGGCAGCAGCCAGAAGCGCGTTTCCGACAACGATGGACCAAAAGTCGGGGACGGTGTCGCGGGCAAAGATGATAAGAATCGTTGCGATAGATGCGATGATGAACCCGGATCCCCATAGGGCCAGCGCGACGATCCTTCGGTGCTGTAGCCATGAGAGCAGCAGAAGGCAGCCGGCGAGGGCCGGTGTGAAAACCGTGATGGCCAGCAGCGTCGAGAAACCGGGCGCGCTCATTGACGCGACAATACAGATGATGCCCTTCCGGCTCGTTAAATTGTGTCTGGGACTTAAGGTAAATGTCGCGCTCGACCGGGGCGACCTTCAGTTTGTGTCCCGTTAAAACCCGCCTGTTTCCCGGAATTTCGAAGCTGCTGCAGACGCCTGCGCTCATGGGCTTTGGGGACGACGATCAAATCTCAGTCGGTCTGACACGATCGTGATGCCGATCTACCGGCGTCCCGCGCCAATGTCAGTCCGCAACCGGGAGTAAAGCCGACATGACAATCGAACCGCGCCGTGTCCGCTAATGACCCAAAGCGGACGTGCAGTATCAAAGGCGCTCGACCTTAGTTCCGCAAACCGTGCTCGCCGCCGCCGACAAGATGATCGGATATCGCCCTACGGCCACAGCGGGTGGATAAGAAGAGTTTTACGCCGAACTAAAAAGAATTGGAGTTATTCGGCTCAACGAAACTTCATATGAGGTCTTCAGTGTTGGCCCGTAGGTCGCCTTTTGCGGATCGTGCGCGCGACGGCCTCACTCTCCCAGTGCCCAGCGGCAATCTGCGGCCGAAATGGAAATGCGGCGCCTGCAAAATAGGTGCGAAAGTCGCTTCGTGAGGTCCGACGGGGGAAGCAGTCAAACTAAGAGTTCGTGATGTTTCGTATTCTGTCGTGCGTTGGCGGTCATCATGACATTCGCCTCGTTGGGCTTGCGGCAGTCGTTTGCTTGGCAACGAGCTTTGTCGCCATCAACCTCTTCCGACGCGCGTGCGTGACACAGAATCGGACGCGGGCGGCGTGGATCGCAATCTCCGGTATCGTGAGCGGCTGTGGCATATGGGCGACGCACTTCATCGCTATGCTGGCCTATGAACCTGGCTTGCCCGTAGCCTACGATGAGCTGTTGACGGGCCTGTCGCTTTTGGTCGCTGTGGCGGTGATGTCGCTCGCGCTCGCGATCGCGGCGGCCGGAACAACCCGTACGACGGCACTGATCGGCGGAGCACTCGTCGGCGTCGCCGTCGCCGCCATGCACTATATTGGCATGCTGGCCCTTGAGGTGCCCGGACGTGTGAGCTGGGCTCCCGATCTTACGATTACGGCGATCGTACTTGGCATTCTTTTCGGCATGATCGCGATGGAAGCGGCCCGTCGGCACGACAATGTCGCGACGATGTTAATTGCCACGCTGGCGCTGGTCGCCGCGATCGTGTTCCTGCATTTTATCGCGATGAGTTCGATTGTGATTGTGCCGGATCCCACGCGGGTCGTCACTCCATTCTCGATAGACCCGAGCGTGCTTGCACTGTGCATAGCGGTGGCGACGACTTTTGTACTGGCCGCCGGGACCATCGGCTCTGTTGTCGATCAGCGTATGACCATACAGGGCGAACACCTCGCCGCGGCTTTGCACAACATGTCTCAGGGATTGTGCATGCTGAATAAGGATTTTCAGGCAGTCGTCGTCAACAGCCGCTTTCGCGAAATGTTTTGCGTTCCCGCCGGCCAATTATCGCTACCCATGCCGATGGCCAAGTTAATGGACCTCGCGGAACGCGCGGTCCCATTCGAGCCGGGCAATCGCGCCGCAATACGCGACTGGGCCAAGGAATTGGCGGGGGGCCGAAAATCCGGGAAGACCATATTTCGGCGTACCGACGGACGGATCTTCTCGATCTCACACGAGCATATGCCAAGCATCGATGGCTGGGTCGAAACATTCGAAGACATCACCGAGCGTCGCCAAGCAGAGGAAAAGATTGCGTATATGGCGCGTCATGACAGCCTTACCGGACTGCCCAATCGCGTGCTGTTCCGAGAGTATCTGGAGAAGGCCGTCGAGGATGCCCGTCGGGATAATGGTTTCGCCGTGCTCTGCTTGGATCTGGACCACTTTAAATCCGTGAACGATACGCTTGGCCATCAAGGCGGCGACCTGCTGTTGCAGATCGCGGCGCGGCGTCTGCGCGAGTTTTTGCGGGAAGGTGATGTCGTGTCGCGCTTTGGGGGCGACGAATTCGCCATTCTGCAGATTGTCGACAAACAGCCCACTGCGACGACAGCTTTGGCGCAGCGAATTGTCGATGTCATGGGCGCGCCGATATCGATTGGGGATCAGCAAATATGTGCGGGCATCAGTGTCGGCATTTCCCTCGCGCCGGGAGACGCGATTGATCCCGATCAATTGTTAAAGAATGCCGATATGGCGCTCTACCGCGCCAAGGCAGATGGTCGTGGAACCTATCGGTTCTTCGAACCGGAAATGGACGCGCGGATGCAAGCACGCCGCACCCTTGAGCTCGAACTACGCCAGGCGGTGACGACGGCCGCGTTCGTGCTTTATTACCAGCCGATCGTCGATCTCGAGACCAATGAGATCTCCAGTTTCGAGGCGCTGATCCGCTGGCAACATCCGGTGCGTGGGTTGGTATCGCCTGACGAATTTATTCCCCTGGCTGAAGAGAACGGGTTGATCATCCCGATCGGCGAATGGGTCCTGCGAGAAGCCTGTGCTCAAGCGGCGACTTGGCCCGAGCATGTGAAAGTAGCGGTGAACCTATCTGCTGCTCAATTCAAGAACGCCAATCTCGCTTCCACCGTTGTCAGTGCGCTGGCGGCATCTCGCCTGGCACCGACCCGCCTTGAGCTTGAGATCACGGAATCGGCTTTGCTCATGGACAGTGAAATTGTTCTGACGACGCTTCACGAGCTACGAAATCTCGGCGTTGGCATTTCCATGGATGACTTCGGCACCGGCTATTCATCGCTTGGTTACCTGCGCAAGTTCCCGTTCGACAAGATCAAGATCGACCAGTCATTCATCCGCGACCTGGCTAATTCGCCCGATAGCCTTGCAATCGTGCGTGCAGTCACCGGCCTTGGGAATGCCCTGGGCATTTTGACTGTGGCTGAGGGTGTTGAAACGGCGGAGCAACTCAAGTGCCTCAAGGCAGAGGGATGTACCAAAGTTCAGGGATTTCTCTTTGGGGCTGCGAAACCGGCCACCGAAGCAATTCGACATTTGACCGCGAATCGAAAACTCCGCGTGGTGGCCTAGCGGGAAGGTCGCGTGGGGCCGTTTCGCCGGTAGCGGACATTCCGGCAGTCGCATTCAATGTCCGCTTTCAGCGGTCGAGCGGACGCCAAGACTTGGGCAAGTCGCGGCAGCTAATGACCCATATCGTCCGTTCGCCTTGAGGCATCGATGCGATGCAGCATGGGCAGCGTGCAGCTATCCCGATCATTTACTCAACACCTCGTCGGCGCTCGCCCGCACCCTCACTCGCCGCCCAGCCGCTGCGCCATCAGCACGATGGTCTGGCGGTAGACCTCGGAGTGATTCCACTCACGCATCGCCACCTCGAAATTCGGCGTGCCCGCGGTAAACGGCGCGCCGGCCTGCCAGCCATTGGTCTTGAGCAGATTGGCGGTCGAGGCCAGCACATCTGGAACGGAATGGCGCAGATCGACATGGCCGTTGCCGTCGTAGTCGACGCCGTACTTGATATACGACGAAGGCAGAAACTGTGTCTGGCCGATCTCGCCGGCATAGGCGCCGATGAGATCGCGCAACGGCAGATCGCCGCGCTGGACGATCTGCAGGGCGGCGATAAGCTCGCGCTGGAACAGATCGGTGCGGCGGCAGTCATGCGCCAGCGTCGCCACCGTGCGGATCACCGGCAGTTTGCCCATGTCGCCGGTGCCGTTGTCGGTTTCCAGCGTCCAGACTGCAACGATCACCGGCGCGGGCACGCCGAATTGCTGCTCGATGCGCCTGAGCAGCGCGGCGTGCACCTGCATCAGTTTCCTGGCGCGGCTGATGCGGGCCGGGATGACCCGGGTGGCGGCGTATTCTTCGAAGCTCTTGGCGTGGAACATGCCGCGCTGGCGGCGGTCGAAGGCGAGGACGGCGGGGTCGGGCGTCAGGCTGGCGAAGGCCTGGTCGATGACCGCGCGCGACACGCCCTGGCCCTGCGCGTCGCGCGCGATCGCGGCCAGGAAAGCGTTGAAGTCGCCGCCGCATGGCGCGGCGAGCGCGGGAGCGGCGAGGAGCAGCAGGACGAGGGCAAGGAGGAGGCGGCAGGATTTCCCCATCCGCGTATGCTAACCCGCAAAGACCCAATCAGTCACGCTGCCGGCCCAAAGCCGACGTGTAAATCTATCAGGATACTTTTTGCTGCAGTGCATGAGTCCGCTTCTGGCTCGTAGCGGACATTCCGGTGATCGCATTCAATGTCTGCTTTCGGGGCTAAAGCCGACATAAGGTCGATGCGAAAAAAGCTCGGTAAATACGCGAGCCTTACTCCCGCTCGATCGCCGCGACCCGGCCCTTTTCGATCGCGAGCGCGAGCTTGCCGTGCTTAAGCGCCAGCGCCTTCTCGCCGAACAATTCGCGGCGCCAGCCCATCAGAGCCGGCACCTCGGCGTCGTCGTTGGCGGCGATGCGTTCGAGATCGTCCACGGTGGCGATGACTTTGGCGGCGACGTGATGGCGTTCGGAGATCATGCGCAGCAGCACTTTGAGAAGCTCGACGGTTGCAGCCCCGTTCGGCGCCGGCTGGTTGCGCGACTGATGCGGCAGGGTCTTTGGATCGCGCGCCAGCCCGTGATTGACCGCGGCGACGATGGCTTCACCCCAGCGCGAACGCTCGAAACCTTTGGGCAATGAGCGCAGGCTTTTCAGCTTCTCGATCGTGGTCGGTGCCTGTACCGCGATATCGGTGATGACTTCGTCCTTCAGCACGCGCGAGCGCGGCACGTCGCGGGACTGCGCCTCGCGCTCGCGCCAGGCGGCGATGTCGATCAGAACGGCGAGTTCCTTCGGTTTGCGCACGCGGGTCTTCAACCGCTGCCAGGCGCTCTCCGGATCCATGCGGTAGGTCTCCGGCGAGGTCAGCACGCGCATCTCGTCCTGCACCCAGTCGACGCGGCCGCGGCCTCCGAGATCGGCGACCAGCGCTTGATAGACGTCGCGCAGATGCGTCACGTCGGAAATGGCATAGCGCAGCTGCGCTTCGGACAGCGGCCGGTGCGTCCAATCGGTGAAGCGGTGCGACTTGTCGAGCGTGTCGCCGGTGATGCGCTGCACCAACTGGTCGTAGGAGATGGAATCGCCATAGCCGAGCACCATGGCGGCGACCTGCGTATCGAAGATCGGATGCGGAATGAGCTTGGCGGCATGCCAGACGATTTCGATGTCCTGGCGTGCGGCGTGAAAGACCTTCATCACCTTGTCGTTCGCCATCAGCTCGTAGAAGGGTCTGAGGTCGATGCCCGGCGCCAGCGCGTCGATCACCAAGGCCTCGTCGGCCGAGGCCATCTGCGCCACGCAGAGCAGGGGGTAATAGGTGGTCTCGCGCAGGAACTCGGTGTCGATCGTGACGAACGGCTGCGCCGCCATCCGCGCGCAGGCGGCGGCGAGTTCTGACGTCGTCGTGATCGGCTGCATTGAAACTGTGGCTGAGGAATCGAACATCATCGGCAACAGGCAGTGTCGTTCAGGTGCCACAGGTGTGGCAAGACCGGAGTGCAACTGGAACCCCGATTAATCCCCCCGTATTCGCTCCATCAGGATGAATTCCCAGGGACTAGGCAACTGCCCCACCGGAACTTCAATGAGGGTCGGGCCGTCGCGGCGGGCAAAGGCGCGGCGGAGCGCCTGCCGCAATTCGTCCGGGCTTTGCACCCGGCTTGCTTCGGCGCCGAAGCTTTTGGCAAAGGCTATGAAATCGGGATTGGCGAGATCGCTGGCGATCAGCCGGTTACCGAAGCGTTCCTGCTGGATGCGCCGCACATTGCCGAAGGCGCCGTCATTGAACAGCACCGTCGTGAGCGGGATGCGATGCCGCATCGCAGTGGCGAGCTCGTTCGCCGTGAACATGAAGCCGCCATCGCCGGAAATCGCCACCACCGGTACGTCGGGCCGCGCATGCTGCACCCCGAGCGCGGTGGCGAAGCCCCAGCCGAGATTGTCCTGATAGCCGGGCGAAATGAACGTGCGCGGCTTATAGACCGGAAACAGCAAACGTGACGCGAAGCCCATTTGCGTGACTTCGTCGAGGAATATGCCGTCCTCGGGGAGTTCGGCGCGAATGGCGTCTAAATAGCCGATTTGCGGGCCGAGCTTTTCCAGGCGCTTGCGCCACCGCGCCTGGCGCTCCCGCATTTCGGCTGCCCGTGACGGACGCTTGGCATTGTGCGCCGGCAATTCCGCGAGCAGGTGCTGCAGAATGGGTTTGGCATCGCCGGTCAGCGCCACCGCCGGCCGGTGCTGGCGATTATGCTCCAGCGGATCGGCGTCGACGCGGATGATCGCGAGCTCTTTGTCGATGCCCCATTGCGAGAATTGAATCAAAAGCCGGGTGCCGACCGCGAGCACGACATCGGCCTCGCCCCATAGATCGCGGCCGAGGGGCAAAGTGACGCTCAGCGGATCGCGGCTGTCGAGCACGCCGCGGCCGCGCCGATAGCCGAGCACCGGCGCCTGCAGCATCGCGGACAGGGCGGTGACTTCGGCCGACGCATCTTGCGCGCCGCCGCCGCAAATGATCAGCGGCCGCTTTGCCGCGCCAAGCCGTTTTGCCGCGCGGCGCACGGCGCCGATATCGATCTCGGCCGGCGCAACCGGCAGCGGCGCCTGCAAAGTCGCGGAGCCGGATTTGCCCCAGACATCCATGGCGCATTCAAGCGCGGCGGGGCCGGGCCGGCCGGTGTTCATCGCGCGCAGCATCTGCGCCGTCAGGCGCGAGGCCTGTTCGGGCTTGCGGATCAGCGCGGTGTGGTCGACGAGGCGCGAGACGATGCCGGTCTGGTCGCGGATCTCATGCAGATGGCCGAACCCCTTGCCGATATCGGCGGACGGAATTTGTCCGATCAGCGCCAGTACCTGCGCATTCATCGAATAGGCCGTGAGCAACGCAGCCGAGGAATTCAGAAAACCGGGACCGGGGACGACGGCATAGGCCTGCGGCTTGCCGGTCGCGAGCGCTGCCCCGAGCGCCATATAGGCGGCGCCTTGCTCGTGGCGGGTATGAATGGTGCGGAGCCGGTCGGAGAATTTGAACAGAGCCTCGAACAGGAGGTCGTTCTGGGCGCCGGGGAGCGCATAGACCGTATCGAGGCCGTGGCCGATCAGGGTGGCGACAACGGCCTCGGCCGTTGTCATCGGTTGTGCCGTCTTCGCGGCCTTGGTCTTCGGTGGCATAAAGGTTCCCTGCCGCCGCACTTGTGCAGAAAGGCGCTGGCCTGTCGAGGCGGAGGACCGTCGGGCCTTGGTCCGCGGCCCCCGCTTGACAATTCGGCGCGACGCATGCGGTTGTGCGCCGACTTTTCCCAGCATTGGCGGAATTAAGCATGCATCGCTACCGCACCCATACCTGCGGCGCGCTTCGAGAGGGCGACATCGGCATCGAGGCCCGGCTGTCCGGCTGGTGCCACCGTATCCGCGACCACGGCGGCGTGCTGTTTATCGACCTGCGCGACCATTATGGCCTGACCCAGGTGGTGGCCGATCCTGACAGCCCGGCCTTCAAAGTGGCGGAAACGCTGCGCGCGGAATGGGTGGTGCGGGTCGACGGCAAGGTGCGCAGGCGGCCTGGCGGCACGGAAAATCCCGACCTGCCGACCGGCGCGGTCGAGGTCTATATCAGCGAAATCGAGGTGCTGGGGCCGGCCGCGGATCTGCCGATGCCGGTGTTCGGCGACCAGGAATATCCCGAGGAAACCCGGCTCAAATACCGCTTCCTCGACCTGCGCCGCGACCGCCTGCACCACAACATCATGACGCGCGGCGCGGTCATCGACTCGATCCGCCGGCGCATGAAGGAGCAGGGCTTCTTCGAATTTCAGACGCCGATCCTGACCGCCTCGTCGCCGGAAGGGGCGCGCGATTATCTGGTGCCGTCGCGCATTCATCCGGGCAAGTTCTACGCGTTGCCGCAGGCGCCGCAGCAGTTCAAGCAGCTGATCATGATGTCGGGCTTCGATCGCTACTTCCAGATCGCGCCGTGCTTCCGCGACGAGGATGCGCGCGCCGACCGCTCGCCCGGCGAGTTCTATCAGCTTGATCTTGAGATGAGCTTTGTCACCCAGCAGGACGTGTTCGACGCTGTCGAGCCAGTGATGCGCGGCGTGTTCGAGGAATTTGCCAACGGCAAGCCGGTGACAGCAAAATTTCCGCTCATTCCTTACGCCGAGGCGATTGCGAAATACGGCACCGACAAGCCGGATCTGCGCAATCCGATCGTCATGCAGGATGTCTCGGACATTTTTCGCGGCTCGGGCTTCAAGATTTTCGCGCGCATTCTCGAGACCAGCGCCAAAGGCGCGGTATGGGCCATTCCGGCGCCGACCGGCGGCTCGCGCGCGTTCTGCGACCGCATGAATTCCTGGGCGCAAGGCGAGGGCCAGCCGGGCCTTGGCTATATCTTCTTTGCGCTCGACAACGGCGCGGTCTTGGGCCGCGGCCCGGTCGCCAATAATCTCGGCCCGGAGCGGACCGAGGCGTTGCGTGTGCAGCTTGGTCTCAAAGACGGCGATGCCGTGTTCTTCGTCGCCGGCGAGCCGCAGAACTTTTATAAATTCGCTGGGTTGGCGCGCACCAAGGCCGGCGAAGATCTCGCCCTCGTGCAAAAAGACCGCTTCGAACTGTGCTGGATCGTCGACTTCCCGATGTACGATTGGAACGAGGAGGAGAAGAAGATCGACTTCTCCCACAATCCGTTCTCGATGCCGAACATGTCAGTCGATGAATTCCTAGCGCTCGATGCGGGCGACAAGGATAAGATCTTGGCGCTGAAAGCCATTCAATACGACATCGTCTGCAACGGCATCGAGCTGTCGTCCGGCGCCATCCGAAATCACCGTCCGGAAGTGATGAAGAAGGCCTTCGCCATCGCCGGTTACGACGAGAGCGTTCTCGAAGAGAAATTCGGCGGCATGTTGCACGCGCTCTCGCTCGGCGCGCCGCCGCATGGCGGCATCGCGCCCGGCATCGACCGCATCGTCATGTTGTTGTGCGGCGAGGAGAACCTCCGCGAAGTGGTGCTATTCCCGATGAACCAGCGCGCCGAAGACTTGATGATGGGCGCGCCGTCGGAAGCGACGCAAAAGCAATTGCGCGAGCTGCACATCCGCGTCGTCAAGCCGACCTAAATCTTGGGTTCGTTTTGCACTAAGGCAACCTAAGGATGTTATTACACGTATTTATACTTTGAGTAGAATGCGCCGCCGAACTCATCAACGGCCCTTTATTCTTGCGGCCTCATTCTTGTGGCGTCGTTTTTTCGTGAGCACCTCGATAACGGTCCGCGACCCGAAAAACATGTGTGGGCTTCGCATTATCTGGCGTGAATTTGCGGGCAGCGCGAACCGTTTCACCACCTGTTACGAAAACTCGGTGTGACGCGTTACGATTCTCTCGTTACCAGTAACGGCACTTCGCGTGACGCGATGCGCGTCATCGATTACGCGTCTTGCTCCCGGCCTTTGTGAACCGAGTTGTGCGCTACACGACGACTCTAAGACGTGTGTTTCGTTTTGTTCGACATACCTCATCGGGGGTAAGCGCCTCAAAATGAAGTCCGGAACGTTCCTGGGTATTCGATTTTAAAAATCAATTCATGTTTTTGTTCGATGATATGCAGACGTTGAGTTCAGACGCCATCCTCCGTGTAAACGGCGCGCGTCGACCAACGCTTTACGACATGAAGATCGAGTAAGCATTTCATTAATGCTCTGTTTTCGATTCACGTCTTAAAGTGGAAGTGAGATTGCGACTTGCCGCACGACACGTGGGCCGCGCAATCGAAAAACAGCGAGATCAAAGGTCAACATATGAAAGCGTTCGGACCATCCCGCTTGAACACCCACTTGCCGTGGATGGACGGGCAGCTTTTCTGACGCGATCAGAATTCGGATCGCGGGCCGGGACTGGAACACCAACGGAAACGACTGAGACCAATGACTTCGGTGTCAAACGCGATCGGCGTCAATGCGCCAGGAATTGTCGCCAATCGATCTAAAAGCCACTCGAGATAAAGGGAGGACATTTCCATAGATCCAAATGATGCGGATGACCGCCTGTGGTCATCCAGCAAATAAGAACTAACGTTTGTTCGATCGACCGGCCTCGGGGCCCAAGATGTCGATCTTGATATGCGGCCGATAATTGCCGGCGTCCTTAGGACGCACGATAAAGGCAATCGCCGCCGGCGCACCCTGAAATGCACTAGTTACTCCATGTTCGCCGTCAGCCCTCTGGTTAGCCCCCAGAGTGTGCCGGGTATCGTTGGGCTGAACGCTGACCCGGTGAGATAGATTGAAACAGCTTGAGGCCGCGTCGGTCGAACCACGTCTTCTGATTGTAACAACGCCCGCTCAAAAAACATGGAGGAAATCCGATGAGCGAAAAAAATGAACCACAAAAGCCAAAGTTCGAGGTTGTGACCTTCTTGGCGATCTTTGGGCCCCCGCCGATTTTTCGATCCGAAAATGTCGGCCATTATGAAGGCATGCGAGATCAATTCATCGAGTGCTTCGCTCCGAAAGACTTTTTCGAGCTGAACCTCGTGATGGAGATGGTCAACGACGCCTGGCAGATTAAACGCGGCACCTGGCACAAGGCACTTGCAGTCGAGCGATGGTCGCAGAAGAGCTTGGAGTTTCAGGCGAAACGAATTGAATTGCAGCAGTCCCGACAGGACAGCCAGATCGAAAGTGAGGCGAAGGCGACGATACAACAGCCATCCGACATTGGAGGCTTGGTACGGCTTGAGGATAAATTTGTGGCCACAATCTCTGAGGTGGATCACGCCGTCACGTGGACAGCGCAAGAAATCGCTCACAATGCGGCGCTTGAGCGATCGATGGTGTTCCAGGAGAGCTTGGATAAAATGATCGCGAACGCAACTGTGCGGTTCCATAAAGCCTACGAGGCGTTCGAACACTACCGGCAGGTTTTCCGGCCGCAATTACGAGGGCAAGCTGAGTCGATCATCAAGGTTGCCGCCTATGAGTCCGAAGGGTCCTGCAATGAGCCCCAGGACTTCCAAGAATTTCTAGATGAGGTGCCAAGCCCATCAATTGCGGCGCGAGAGAACAACAATGCCAGACAAAAGCATAAGAGAGCCCAAGCCCGGCGCTAAGGGCGGTCCCAAGACTGCGGCTGGCAAGAAAATTGCCAGCCGAAATGCTTTGCGTCACGGCCTCACAGCCGTGACGCATCGTCGTGTCGCTGACCGCGCAGAAATCGAACAATTCGCGAGAGCGCTGTGTGGCAGCGATGATGATCCAAACCTTTTTGAGGATGCGCTGGATGTTGCCGAGTGCGAAATGGCTCTGCGAGCAGTCCGCGCTCAACGCCTGGCGGTGGTCGGGAGATTGCGGGAAGTGACGGCGATCGCACTGAGGAAGGGTGACAATGGTTTGATCATAGGACAGGCCAAATTTATGGCCACCTGGGTTATCAGCAGAGAGATAGAGCGCCTTGTTCCAAAACTCGTGGAGAAATATGAACAGCAGATATCGGGAAACAAAAAAGGAGGAGAACCTTCGGAGCCCGGGAAGCCCCAAACCGAAAATTTGAGCAAAGAGGAACATGACAGCGAGGCGTCCCGCGAGTACGAGAATGGATTGGTTCCAATACAGCTTAAGGCTCTTTTGCAGCCAGCCGCGGCACCGGAGGAAAAAGCGCGCGCGATGGACGTCGTGAGGGCCACGCTCGAGGAACGCGATGACGCTGAGGCTTTCGAGGAGGCGATGCCAGATCTGATCAGGCTGGAGCGTTATGAGCAGCAAGCCTACGGTCGCTTATTACGTTCAATGCGGAAGTTTGCCAACAGCAAGTGGATGTTATCGCTTCCTACCCCTCGTTTACACTAAGCCTATAGATCAATCATTTTCATCGCGGACGATCCTTTAACTCGGTGCCGTCGGTCTCGGCCTGCTCACGCGTCACTCTATTCTTTTTTGTCCAACCGCAGCTGAGGTTTGCGTAGCCGCACGCCGACCCCGCCGCTTGCACTGTCATCGACAAACTCGACGCCTGCCGCCTCTAGAGCGCGGCGGACGGCGAGGTCGTTTGCCGCCGTGAGCTTGGTTGCACTGTCACGCAATTCAGCGCGGCGGATGGTGGCGATCCCGAGCGTGCTTTCGCGCGCCAGATCTTCGGCACTCCAGCGGATGAGCGCGCGGGCGGCACGGAGCTGCGCGCTGGTGAGCGCCGGCGGCTGACTGAAAGTTTTGGTCGGAGGTCTTGCGGGCATGCCGGTGTGTGCCTATTTAATATCATGTGATAGTAATAGTATCGTACTGCGATTACCGGTGCAAGCTGCTTCGGGAGGGAAAAAGTGACAAAAAGCGATGTGTGGAAAAGGAGTTCGGCGGAGCGAAGGCATTTTGTCGGCGGCTCTGACGCCCGGATCGTCATGGGCACGGATGAGACGGCGCTGGTCCGGCTCTGGCGGGAGAAGCGCGGGGAGGTCGAGCCGGAGGATCTGTCGGGCAATCTGATCGTCCAGCTTGGGCTCGCGACGGAGGAACTCAATCGACGCTGGTACGAGGCCAATACCGGGCAGCTGGTCGTGGACGTCCAGCAGCGGGTCTTCCACCCGGCAGTGCGGTGGATGGCGGCCACTCTGGATGGCCGGGTCGAGGGCTCGGATGCGGTCTTTGAGTCCAAGTTCATGCTGCCGTGGTCGTTCTCCGAGGAAGCGGCCGCCGCCAAGTACATGCCGCAGCTGCAGCACAATATGTGGGTGGTGGCGGCGCGGACCGCGGTGCTGTCGATCATCACCGGTGGCGGGAAGTGGGTCGAGATCCTGGCCCATGCCGATCCGCTCTATCAGCATCTGGTTGTCACGGCGGAGCGGAAGTTCTGGCGCTGCGTCGAGACCGGCGAGCCCCCGCAGCTGTTTGGGGTCGATCCGCCAAAGCCAAAGCTGGAAGCCATTCGCATTGTCGACATGAGCGCGTCCAATGCCTGGGCGGAGTTCGCGGCGGTCTTTGCCGAGACCCGATCAGCCTATCTCGACCATGAGCGGGCCAAGGCCGAGCTTAAGGGTCTCATGCCGGAGGACGCCAAGGAAGCGATCGGGCATGGCATTCGCGCCAAGCGCTCCAAATCGGGAGCCGTGAGCTTTGACCTCCTCAAAGGCGAGGAGGGTAGCCATGCAACGGTCTAGTCAATCGATCGCCTCGTTAGCTGCGGCGCTCGCCAAGGCGCAGATCGAACTCTCCAATCCGGAGAAATCCTTGATCGGGTCGATCGAAGGCAAAACGCCCAATGCTCCGGAGCGACTGTTCCGCTACGCCTCTCTCGCAAGCGGTCTCGATATCGTGCGCAAGACGCTCGGCCAGCATGAGATCGCGACCGTCCAGACCACCGCGCTCGATCAGGCCTCCGGCATCGTCAATCTGACGACGGTGCTGGCTCACGCCTCGGGCGAGTGGATCGCTTCCGACTGGCCGGTCTGCCCGATCAGCGAGACCGCGGCCCCGCATCGGATGGGCGCGGCGCTCACCTATGCCCGGCGCTATGCCTTGTTCACGCTCGTTGGCATTGCCGGCGAAGACGATCTCGATGCGCCGGATCTCGTCGCACCTACGCCGCAGACGAAGTCACCAGGCCCGGA
Organism: uncultured Alphaproteobacteria bacterium; assembly: GCA_963746715.1. GTDB lineage: Bacteria > Pseudomonadota > Alphaproteobacteria > Rhizobiales > Xanthobacteraceae > BOG-931. The sequence continues at coordinate 1,080,320 of CAVVCW010000032.1, forward strand.
TCGCACCCGGCGACCCGTGGCGCCCCGATCCATGGCGTCCAATGGCCGGCTCAATGCCGATCAACGGCGGGTTGACCATCGCACGCCCGTCGAGCGGCCGCAGAAGACATCGCCGGTTCGCGATGCCGTTGTGCTGGATACCCAGCTTTCGGCACGGTTGCGCGATCAGATGATTGCCGAACTCAACGAACTTGGCAGCAGTGACGAGGCCGCACGATGGGCAAAGCGGCGATATCCGGACAAGACGCAAAGGCTCAACGAAGCCGACGCCGAACACATCGACCAATGCTTCCGCACCAAGCTCTTAAGCTTTGCCGCCCATGACGCGGAGGGAGCGGGCGCCGATACCGGAGGAACTTCGTCTGAAGCGTCGACCCAGCCAAACGGACGGGCCGCCAAGAAGCCAAAACAGTCGAAATCGATCGACAAGAGCGCCTTGTCGTTCCCTGAGCCGCGCCGGGTGCGGGATCGCGAGCACCTCGGGCATGTCGCTCAGCAATCTTGCCTGGTCTGCGGCCGCAAGCCCTGCGATGCCCACCACCTGCGCTTCGCGCAAAGCCGTGCACTTGGCCGCAAGGTCAGCGATGAGTTCACCGTCCCATTGTGCCGCGGGCATCATCGTGAGCTCCACCGCTACGGCGATGAAGCCAAATGGTGGAGCAAAGCCGCTATCGATCCACTGGCCGCTGCCCGGGCCCTATGGGTAGAGACGCATCCGGCCCTCGCGGCACAAACGGACGATGTGGCTGCTGATGCCGTCGCCAAGCCTGCCTCGTACCTGCCGGAGCGCCCTTAGCCCCGGCGATGGCACGTGAACGGTGACTTACCCACTGTAAGGGCTGGCAATTTTTCCTCGAATCCGTGACAATGATGTCATGGCACGACGGGCGAAACAGACGCGACAATTAAGCGGGGTCTACCATGCGCGTGAGGCGCGTGGCATGAGCCGCACGGAACTTGTTGAACGCACCGGCATATCGAAGCAGCAGCTGTCTCGTCTCGAGCATGGCCAGATCAGGCTGCGGCTAGATCATCTCAAACCGTTTGCTGCCGTTCTCGGTTACTCACCGGAGCAGATTTTGCTGTGGGGACGATTACCTCACGGGCTCGAGGGACCTTCGGAATCTGACGATCGCCGCGGCGACACCGGCGGCAAGAGCGCGGCATCCAAGCGGCCGGGAGAAGTGCGGGAGATTGATACGCGCGCTCCGCTCGCACGCGGCCGTGTGGTGCCACGTTTCAAATCGGAGCACTGGCTGTTCCCGGAAAGCTTCGTCGTTGAGCAACTGCACACCACTTCGGCCCAGCTCCAGGTCCTTGAAATGGACGGGGATAGCATGGCGCCGACGATCCTGTCGGGGGAACGCGTTGTCGTTGACACGGGCCACAAGAATCCGATCCCGGATGGGCTCTACGTTATCCGTGATGCGTTTGAGGCTGCCGTCGTTAGGCGACTACAGGTGTTGCGCTCACCAACACCGACCCGGGTGAAGATCATTTCCGATAATCCCAACCACGCCTCCGAAGAGATCCCGCTGTCTGATCTTGACGTCGTAGGAAAGGTGGTCTGTTGCCTGAAGATCGTTTGAGTCCCACTGAGTAAGAAATGTTTATTTCTAAACCAGTGTCTTGGAGCGACTGAAACGCAGCTGCCGCATGGCAATCCGCGAATTTGGTGTTCAGGTGTACGGACCTCTTCGGGCGCGCACCTTTTGTGATCGGCGCACAAAGTGATGGATTTTGACTCCGCCATTCCCCAGTTCGAATCCAGGCACCCCAGCCAGCCAGTGCCGTCTCTGCGGTCCTTTTCCATGCGGCCCGAAAACGTCCGACATGTCCGCCGCTTAGACGAGTTCTCACGGGTCTCTATGGCCGGAAAATCGAGCGCATACCCCGTCGCCAGGCGAGTTTGGGGACTAGTCTCTGCCCGCAAATTTTCAATATCCGATTTTTTTGCCGGAGACTTGGTTCGATCGCACTGAGACCAGTTCGACATTTCTGATTTTCTGATTTCGGTTTGAAAGTTGCGACAGCGCTGCCGAATGTCCGCTATTGATGGCAAAGCGGCCGTGTTCGGTCGGGGCCTCCATGTCGCCTTTTGATCCAAAGCGGACGTCAGCACCAGTTTTATTCGATGACCTCTCGGACGAGGACTAAGTGTATCGCTCATCGCAGACCCCCCAGCTCACAACATTCCGTTCGGGTTGGCCCCGGCGCGGTCCATCCGAGTTGCCAAACGGAGAAATCGCACCGTTCCTACCGCTTTCAAATAAAGCTGGACCGAGTACCTGGGCAAAGGGAATGGTGTCCCGCCCGTACATTTAGACTGGCACGCCAACAGCAGTCGCGTGTTTTACGTTACCAACTCACCGAAGCGTGTAATTCACGTCAAGTCGCCCGCTTTCAATGCGTGATATCTTCTCTTGCATTCCAACAGACAAAATATCCCAGAAACCCTCGGCGCCTAGAATCGACGAAAGATGCAACGGATATTCTCAGGTCTCTATTCGCATCCAACCCTGCTCAGAGCCCTCGTCGCGATAATTTGTCTTGCAGGTGGCGCATGGATCGTCATGGAGCATTTCAATCCGGCGCCGCCCTCGACAATCACAATCGCAACAGGGCCCAAAGGCGGAGCCTACGAGTTCTTTGCCCAGCAATACCGGGAAAAACTCGCCCAGTCCCACGTCAAGCTCAACATACGCATAACCGATGGTACATCGGAGAACATAAGGCTTCTTGAGGACCCCACGTCCGGCGTTCAGGTCGCCTTCGTGGTGGGAGGAGCTTCGAATAGCCAGAAGGCACCCGGCTTGCTGTCGCTGGGGCGCGTCGACTACCAGGTCTTTTGGCTGTTTTATCGCGGGACTGAGACGTTGGACCACCTGACGCAACTCAAGGGCAAACGTATTGGAGTCGGACCGGAAGGCGTCGTCACCACGCGCGTCCTCGATGCTGCCGGCGTCAATTCTCGGAGTGCGACGTTGCTGCCGTTCACCGGCTCGGCCGCGGTCGAGGCACTCCTCGACGGTCGGCTCGATGCCATTTTTGTGGCGCTGGCGCCGGAATCCTCAATTATCCAACCACTGCTTCGGGATCCCAATGTTCGATTGATGAGCGTTTCTCAGGCCGACGCTCTCACCCGGATTTTCCCAGATCTTGTCCGGTTGGTCCTGCCACAAGGCGTGATTGATCTTGAGCACAATATTCCTCCCAATGACGTAAATCTCATCGGGACAACCAATGCCGTGGTCGTGCGTGAAGATCTTCACCCGGAGATAATAGATCTATTGGCGAAGACACTTGTGGAGGTGCACGGGCGAGCGGGAGTTTTTCAACGAGCCGGTGAATTTCCCACACAGACCGATGCGGAATTTGCGTTCGCCGATGGCGCGCGCGAGTTCTACAAAAATGGCCCATCCTATTTAAACGAATATCTGTCCTATTGGACGGTCAGCCTCATCAAGAAAATAATCGCAGTGATACTGTCCTGCGCCGTTATTCTTGTGCCGTTTTCACGAATTGTGCCCAATCTCTCCACGTGGGTTGTTCGTGATCGTATGCGCGATCTGTATCGTCGGCTCAGGGCTGTCGAGGCTGAAATGCAGACAGACCTGACCGCGTCTCAGCAAGACGCACTTCAATCCGACCTGGAGAGTATTGAACAGTCAGCTAACGACTTGGGCGTGCCGGTACGGCACTCTGACCTGTTTTTCGAACTCAAAACCCACATCGATCTCGTGCGCCAGCGTCTCACCTCGCTCCGCGCCGCGCCATCCGGCGAGGAACGTAAGGTCGGTTAGGTTTCGGAGGTCATAGCGACTCTGGATGAACTGATGTGCGACACCTACTGTCGCCCAGATGACTGCACGGTGCGCTGGCCAAAGAACGGACTTCGCATCTAGAGATATCGACAGTGTCATATGAATAACCAGCCAAACAGCTTCGGAACAAATATCATAACGACTTCCTCGCGCTCACCATCGGCCTCGAGCAAGCAGCTTTTACCGTGGCTAGTCGCTGTCGCGTTTTTTATGGAGTCGCTTGACACAACCATTCTCAACACAGCCGTGCCGGTCGTGTCGGAGGCACTTAATGTTGCTCCGCTAAGTATGAAGTCGGTACTGGCCAGCTATACATTGAGCCTAGCGGTCTTCATTCCGATTAGCGGCTGGATGGCTGATCGTTTCGGAACACATCGGGTTTTTGCATCCGCGATCGGCCTTTTCACCCTCGGTTCCGTCCTCTGCGGTTTATCGACCGACATCCATCTCTTGGTAGCCTGTCGTGTCCTGCAGGGCTGCGGCGGAGCCATGATGGTCCCGGTGGGGCGGCTCACCTTGGTGCGAACATTCGATAAGTCTGAGCTTATCCGTGCCATGAGCTTTGTCGCCATTCCAGGGCTGATCGGTCCAATGCTAGGGCCTATTGTCGGCGGTCTTATCGTCGGATATTTACAATGGAGATTCATATTCTTTGTGAATCTTCCTGTCGGCATTGCCGGCTTAATTCTCGTTTATCTGCATCTGCCGGACTATCGCGAAGAGAATACAAAGCCACTCGACATTGTCGGGCTCGCTCTGTTCGGGTCCGGCGTAGCGTTGCTTTCCTATGTGCTGGAGATATTCGGCGAGCACACCCTGAGCCCGAGAGAGATTCTGGGGCTATTGTCGATTTCGCTAGCGCTCATCGCCGGCTACGGAGTGCACGCAGCGCAGATTGCGTTTCCTTTGTTGCAGCTGAGTTTATTCCGCATTCGCACTTTCAGCGCAGCGGTCAGCGGTAGCTTTTTCACCCGTCTTGGTATTGGTGGAGTGCCATTTCTCTTGCCGCTACTTTACCAAGTGGGTCTAGGGTTCAGTCCCGTTCAATCTGGGCTGCTCATCATGCCTCAAGCGTTAGCTGCCATGAGTACGAAATTCCTCATGCCGAAAATCCTGAAACGTGTCGGCTTCCGAAGCGTGCTGATCTCGAACACGATTATCTTGGGCGTCCTCCTTATGCTCTTCGCAACCGTGGGGACCGATACGCCGATATGGGTTATCGTGCTCCAGGCGTTCTGCTATGGCGCCTTCACGTCTCTGCAGTATACCAGCATGAATACCCTGGTTTATGCCGATATACCTGACGATAGGGCGAGCAACGCAAGCTCCATCGCTAGCACAATGCAGCAGATGTCGGTCAGCTTCGGTGTGGCGGCGGCCGGACTGACTACTGCATTTTTCATTCCCGTTAGCTCCAGTTCAGATACTGGTGGGATGATACACGGCTTGCACGAGGCCTTTCTTTTTCTCGGCGGATTTACCGTTTTATCTACGATCGTCTTCAGTAAATTGAAAAGCGATGATGGAGCCAATGAAACGCGGCAAAGAGACCTTCATCTCGGATGAAAAAAGCTCCCTTTTGTTACGAAAGGAGAGTCTCTCCGACCAGCCGAAACGTCGCGTAATGACAGGTTATGGAACAGCGCCTTGCGCAGCTCGGCAAAGCAGCGCAACGCCGCCATCGCGGCTAGTCATAGGGCCTCGCTAAGGCCATTCAGTATCTGGGTATGCCTGGCTGGCTGCGACGAGTTTCTCGACCGATACGCTTGCTGCGCCAGCAGCTCACCCGCGTGGCAAGGAATAAAATAAACTCATAGCCGCTGAGGCGCATCCCAAAAGGCTTATGGTTGCCGGCTGCGCGGACGGGCCGCGGCGTGATCGCTACCGGATAGAATGCGCAGATCCGAGAGAATTGCAGTGAGCGATTTTATACAGACGCCACTCGGCCGTCGGACCTAGCGTTCCCTGTTCTCATGCGCTGAGTGCATCAAAATATGACCATTCTCGAATTAGCGAGACGCCGGTCCGTTCCTTCCGAGGCCCTTACCGCGGGCATTTTCGACGTTGATGGCGTCTTGCTCGCGTCCCCCCATGAGCAAGCTTGGCGCGAAGCTCTCAAAGGTTTTGCCGACCCGGGTCGTTTCACGACCGCCATGTATGAGGCCCAGGTTGCTGGTAAACCGCGTCTCAGCGGTGCACGTGCTGCACTAGAGGCATTGGGTGTATCAGACGCCGAACGGCAAGCTGTTGTCTATGCCGAGCACAAGCAGAAACGGCTCATGGAACTCATACATGCCGGGAGTGTCGCTGCGTTCCCTGATGCTCTCCGTTTCGTTCAGGCGGTCGATGCGATGGGTTGGCCTATGGCTGTCGCATCTTCGTCGAAAAACGCCAATCAAATGATGCGGCAGATCCATTTCGACTTTGGCCGGAGTTTGTTCGATGTTTTCAGGGTTAATGTCTGCGGTCGCGATTTGCGACAGGGAAAGCCAAACCCAGAAATTTTCCAGCTAGCGGCCGCGGAATTGCACGTTGCGGCCGCGCACTGTTTCGTGGTCGAGGACGCGCCCGCCGGAATCGAGGCGGCTCGAGCTGGCGGCATGGTGGCCCTCGGTGTCGCCCGACTTAAGGACGCCTCCGAATTGCGGCTCGCAGGGGCAGATCTGGTGGTGACGACTCTAGATGAAGTCGCCATCGACGCACTCGGCGAGGGGCGGCTCAGCCGCCGGCCGACATGAGGAAGCCAGAAACGATGGATGACGTCCTCAAGCCAACCGCAGATGCGGCTTGGGTTCTTGAAATGGTGGGTTACGATCCGCTTCGCGAAGGCAGCCTTGAGTCACGCTTTGCGATCAGCAATGGCTTCTTGGGGATAAGGGGCGCGCGGGCCATTACGCGTGGAGAGCGTTGGGTCGTTCCGCCGCATACCTATGTCGCGGGGTTGTTCGACACGCTCGGCACCACCAAACCCGCCATTCCGGAGCTTGTCCCAGCCGCTGACTGGCTGAAAGTTCGTATATCACTGTCTGGCAAGCCTCTGGTGCATCATCCTTGCGATGCCTCGTCACATCGCATGACGCTCGATTTGAGGCGAGGCACATTGCTAGCCGACTCCGGCCTCTTGAAGGCTCCCGGCGTGGGCATCCGCATGCGCACGTTACGCCTAGTGTCCATAAGCGAACGCGCCGTGGGGTTACAGCTGCTTGAATTGAAAGTCGAGGAAGGAGAGATCGACGTCACACTCGAAGCGTCGTTCGAGGGTATCGATCTCGGGCTCGTCTCAGAACGGCTCGATCAGGATCTCGGCGTCTGGCGCACCCAACGTTCCGGCAAGAGCGTCGCTATGGCCACCGCATCGTCGCTGCAAGTCGATGGCCAGGATCTTCCGGCGACCGCCGCCGACCAATTGAAGTGGACTTGGAGCTGGAAATCGCGCGCCGGACAGATTGTGTATTTCGAGCGCTCAGTCGCCGTGGTGCGGAGCGACACTCAAGATTTTGACCCAGGCAGAGGAGCACGAGAAAAGCTTGATGTTGCGCGCCACCTTGGCTGGCGTGGCGTGTTGGCGGAACACGAGACGGCCTGGGCAGGCCGCTGGCAGTGCAGCGACGTCGAAGTCGACGGCGATGACGCTGCGCAGCAAGCATTGCGGTTCGCAATCTACCATCTGAACAGCGCTGCCAATCCAGCAGACGAGCGCGTCTCGATCGGTGCCCGCGCGTTGACCGGCGACGATTACCACGGGCACGTGTTCTGGGACACTGAGATATACCTTCTGCCCTTTTATATCCTGACCTGGCCGGAAGCCGCACGCGCACTGCTCATGTATCGCTTCCGCACCCTCGATGCTGCGCGGGCGAAATCGGCAAGAATGGGTTGGCGTGGTGCCCTCTACGCTTGGGAGTCCGCTGATAGCGGTGTTGAGACCACTCCAGAGGAGGTTATCGGTGCGGATCGTCAGGTCATCGATATTCTCTCCGGCAAGGAGGAGCAGCACATTAGCGCGGACGTCGCCTACGCGGTCTGGCAATACTGGCAGGCGACTAGAGATGAGACGTTTCTGCGCGACGCCGGCGCCGAGATACTTCTTGAGACTGGTCGATTCTGGGCCAGCCGCGCTCTACTGGAAGCGGACGGTTACCGCCATATCCGCAACGTCATAGGGCCGGACGAGTATCACGAACATATCGACGACAACGCATTCACCAACGTCATGGCACGCTGGAACATTCGACGCGCGATTGATGTAGCGGCGCTCTTACGCGAGCGATGGCCCGAGTGCTGGAAAGGCCTTTCAAGCCGCCTCGGCCTGGATGACGCTGAACTAAATCAATGGCGGAGCGCCGTAGATATGATAGCGACCGGCTTTGATCCCAACACCGGCTTGTTCGAGCAGTTTGCGGGCTATTTCGCACTCGAAGAGATCGATCTGGCTGACTACGCGGGCCGCTCCGTACCAATGGACGTGGTGCTTGGGCGAGAGCGGACTCAAGGATCTCAGGTAATAAAGCAGGCCGATGTCGTCGCGCTTCTCGGGCTATTGCCGGATGAGTTTGTTGGTGAGACGGGGACAGCGAACTTCCAATACTACGAACCTCGCTGCAGCCACGGCAGTTCGCTGAGCCGCGCCATGCACGGTTTCGTCGCAGCTCGACTAGGCTACTCCGAAATGGCACTGCGCTACTTTCGGCAGACCGCGGCGATTGATCTCGCGGATACTCATGTGGCCATTGACGGTGGTATCCACATTGCGGCTCTCGGTGGGGTCTGGCTGACGGCGGTGTTCGGCTTCGCTGGGCTGTCATTGCGGAACGAAGGCGTGTCCATCGACCCGCAACTGCCGGCGGATTGGAACAGCCTTGGCTTTGGCTTTCAGTGGCGCGGCCGATGTCTCACAATCAGGATTGACCAGGCCAAGCAATGCCTCGAAGCAACCCTAGAAAAAGGAGAGCCGATGACGCTTGTCGTGAGCGGTACGTCGCATGATCTCCGCCGTAACCAGGTGCTCCACGTCTCCACCGTAAGGCCAGACAGATCGAAGGTCCGTCAACCGTCGATCTCGTCACCCGCTGCTGATCGCAAGGCGAATTCGCGCTTCCTCGAGCATGACTTGGCAACCAGCACCGATGTTTGACGGCGCCTCGTCCATCGCATTCCAGCCCGTCAGCCTTTTCCCGCGGCTATCCGACAACACTCCATGGGAACAATGCCCAAGTATGGCGAGCGATCTGCTCGTCTTCTTGCGAGGGGAGGACCTGCACCGCGCAACGCGACTCGGGACCGTTGATGGGATTGTTTGCTGATCGGTTTCGATCTTCGTCGAGACTCAGGCCGAGCCAGGACAGGCCGCCACAGATCGCCGCCCGCGCTTCGACATCGTTTTCTCCGATACCACCGGTAAACACCAGCAAGTCGATTCCACCAAGCGCAGCGATCATTGCGGCCACCTGCTTACGCACGGAATAGCAGAACATCGCAACGGCAAGTCGTGCATCGGCGTTTGTCGACGCGGCTTCATGCAGCCGCCGCATGTCGCTTCCAATGCCGGAAATTCCCAGGAGGCCGGAACGGTGATCGACCAGCTCTTCGATCATGGCGGCGTCGAATTTCCTCTCGCGCATCAGATAGACCAGAACGCCAGGATCAAGATCGCCACTCCTAGTGCCCATGATCACTCCGCCGGTTGGGGTCAATCCCATGCTGGTGTCGATCGATTTGCCGGCTATGACCGCGGTCACGCTGGCGCCATTGCCGAGATGGGCAATCACGAGACGGCTCGGTAGATCGTTGGAAAGTTGATGCACAATCGATTCGCACGAGAGGCCGTGAAATCCGTACCGTTGAATTCCTTCCGATTGCAATTCCCTGGCAATGGGAAGTACCCGCGCGACCGCAGGCAATCCGGCGTGAAATGTCGTGTCGAAGCACGCTACCTGCGGAAGCTGCGGAAAATGCTCTTGTGCGAAACGGATGACCGACAGAGCCGATGGAATGTGCAGCGGCGCGAAGGCGGTGGCCCTTTCAAGTTGCGTTAGGACCGAATCGTCGATCAGGCAATGCTGCCGGAGTTTCGGACCGCCATGCACAATTCGATGCCCGATTGCGTCCGGCACCGGCATTTTGGCGTCGATGAGAAGCTTTCCGACGCGGATGATTGCTTCCCGTTGGCTTGGAATGGGGCCCGTCTCGGCGAGCAATGCGTGTCCGTGCGAGTCTTCGGCATGGCATTTGCCGCTTTTGTCGCCGATCGATTCGGCCTCGCCAGAGAGCAGCATTTCGATCCGTGAAGACCCCGCGCGGTACAATCCGAATTTGAGCGAAGAAGAGCCGCTGTTTAGCGCAAGTACGTTTAACTCAGGCTGGGCGTCCGTCATGCGCTGTCGGGCGGAAACATCGCTCTCACGCGGCCCAGCGCCAATCGCGGACTTCAGGCATGTCGTCGCCGTGCTCGCAGATATAGAGCTTATGGCGCTCCATCGCCGCCCAGTAGCGCGCGGTCGCCTTGTCGAGTTGATCGCTGAAACGTGGAATCCGCCGGATGGCGTCCAGCGCCAATTGATAGCGGTCGAGATTGTTCAACACGACCATATCGAAGGGCGTTGTGGTGGTACCTTCCTCCTTGTAGCCACGCACATGAATATTGTCGTGATTGTGCCGCCGGTAGGTCAGCTTGTGCACCATCGCGGGATAGCCGTGGAAAGCGAAGATCACTGGCTTGTCAGTCGTGAACAGCTCATCGAAATCCTGATCCTCCAGACCGTGGGGATGCTCGGATTGAGGCTGCAAGACCATCAAATCCACCACGTTGACGACACGGATACGAATATCAGGGACATACCCGCGCAGGAGGGTCACGGCGGCGAGCGTCTCTAGCGTCGGCACGTCACCGGCACACGCCATGACAACGTCCGGATCGCCGGCATCGTTGCTGGCCCACTGCCAGATACCCGCGCCGGCAGTGCAGTGACGAACTGCCGAATCAATGTCGAGCCACTGCCATTCCGGCTGTTTGCCGGCGATGATCAAGTTGACGTAGTTGCGGCTGCGTAAGCAGTGATCCGCTACCGACAGCAGGCAGTTTGCGTCAGGCGGCAGATAGATGCGTACAATATCGGCTTTTTTGTTTGCCACATGATCGATGAAGCCCGGATCCTGGTGGGAGAAGCCGTTGTGATCCTGTCGCCATACGTGTGACGTGAGCAGGTAGTTCAACGATGCGATTGGCTTGCGCCAAGGAATATTCTTGCTGACCTTCAGCCACTTTGCATGCTGATTGAACATCGAATCGATGACGTGGATGAAGGCTTCGTAACACGAGAAAAAGCCGTGACGGCCGGTGAGCAGGTATCCTTCAAGCCAGCCTTCACACAGATGCTCGCTCAGCACTTCCATGACACGTCCCTTGACGCTGAGGTTGACGTCGACATCTTCGACCTCAGCCATCCATTCCTTGCCGGATACTTGATAGACGGCGTCCAGCCTGTTCGACGCCGTCTCGTCAGGGCCAAATAGGCGGAAATTCTTTTTGTCGAGATTGAGCTTCATCACGTCGCGCAGAAAAGTTCCGAGAACCCGCGTTGATTCTGCCTCGATGCCGCCCGGCTTAAGGACCTTTACGGCGTAATCGTGGAAGTGGGGCATTGAGAGAGGCTGCAATAATTCCCCGCCATTGGCGTGCGGATTGAAGCTCATGCGGCGATGGCCCGTCGGGGCGAGCTTGGCGAACTCGTTGCGGAACTTGCCCCGTTCGTCGAACAATTCGTGCGCCCGGTAGCTTTTCATCCAGTCTTCGAGCTGCTTGAGATGTTTGGGGTTCTTGAGATCGGCGAGCGGGACTTGATGCGCGCGCCAGGTCCCCTCGACCGGCTCGCCGTCCACGAACTTTGGTCCCGTCCAGCCTTTTGGCGTGCGGAACACGATCATGGGCCAGCGCGGCCGCTCTACTTTGTCGGGAGCTGAGCGCGCGGCCTTTTGGATCCTGTGAATCTCGGCCAGGATCGTATCGAGCGTGCCAGCCAAACGTTGATGCATGACCACGGGAACATCGCCTTCGACAAAATACGGCTCATAGCCGTAACCGCGTATCAGGTCGGTCAATTCATGGCGGCTGATGCGCGCGAGCACCGTCGGATTTGCGATCTTGAATCCGTTGAGATGAAGGATAGGCAGAACCGCCCCGTCACGCGCGGGATTCAGAAATTTGTTGGAGTGCCAACTCGTGGCAAGCGCACCGGTTTCCGACTCGCCGTCGCCGATGATGCAGGTAACAATCAGATCCGGGTTGTCGAAAGCCGCGCCATAGGCGTGGACCAGCGAATAGCCCAGTTCTCCGCCTTCGTGGATTGAGCCGGGCGTTTCCGGCGATACGTGACTTGGAACTCCATAAGGCCAGGAGAACTGACGAAACAGCCGCTGCAGCCCATTCCGGTCGCGCTCGATCGCCGGAAAGCGTTCGGTGTACGATCCTTCGAGATAGGTCATGGCTACGATGCCCGGGCCACCATGACCCGGACCGACGACATACATCATGTTCAAATCGTTTTCTTTGATCAGCCGGTTGAGGTGGACATAGAGAAAGTTCAATCCCGGTGTCGTGCCCCAATGGCCGAGCAGGCGTGGCTTGATATGTTCGAGCCTGAGCGGGGATTCGAGTAACGGATTGTCCTTAAGATAGATCTGCCCTACCGAAAGATAGTTCGCCGCGCGCCAATACGCGTCCATTTTCGTCAGCAGATCGATCGACAGCGTGGCAGGCATCTCCTCCAGCACATCGAGCGACAGCGTGGCTGACGTCTCCTCCAGCGGATCGGGTGAGAGCGTAGTAGGCATCGGGCGGCTCCTTACGAGTTCGTTCACGCGCTACGGGCGGATGGCCCCAGAGATATTTGCTTGGGCGGCTGAGCGCGTTCGATGTTCAGCGCCGACGAGAGTTGGGTCACGATTTCGCGCGGCTGCGGCTCGATCGAGACGACGATGGGATTTTCGTCAGGGCCCGGTTCCTCCAGCGCTTCGAATTGGCTGTGCAGCAAGCCTGGCGGCATGAAATGCTCATGACGAGTGGCGATGCGGCGCGCGATCAGCGCCTCGTCACCCTTGAGATAGACAAGCCGGACATCTCGACGACCACCGATTAGAACATCGCGGTAGCGCCGCTTAAGCGCGGAACATGCGATGACGTCATGCCCGCCCGAACAACGCGTCTTGTCGATCCAGGCGGCGACCGCGTCCAGCCAGGGCCACCGATCCTCGTCTGTGAGCGGAATACCGCTGTGCATTTTCTCGACGTTAGCAGCTGGATGAAACCAATCGGCGTCCTCGAACTCCCATCGCAGACGCAGAGCAAGGAGTGCACCGACGGTCGACTTCCCGCATCCCGAAACCCCCATAACGACCACCACTCTAGGAGCAGGCGGTGACGTGTCTTCCGTTGGTGAAATTTGCACGGACATCAATCCGCTCCTGCTGGCGCAGCGGCGCGATCCGCAAACCAGTGGAGAAGCTCGACCGGGTGAACCACGGCTGCGCTAGTAATCGGGAAGGCTAGTCCTGCGGTCTGAAGAGCCCTGACGACTGTTCCCGCGCGCGGCGTAAGCACTCTCTCCGCGGTGACGAGCGCGCTGCCGGCGTCGGCTAGGAAAAGCGAGATTTTCGATGCGGCGCGAGCGGGCTCTACCATGCGCGATCTCCTGCCTTAGCCGGCGCAACCAGCTCACGCGAACGGCCACCGCCGAGGATGAATTGCTCGATTGCCTTGGCGAAGCCATCGTCGCTATTGCTGTCCGTTGCGAAATCCGCTTTTCGCTTCACTTGCGGACTGGCATTACCCATGGCGATGCTCAGACCACTTTGCTCGAACATCGCGACATCGTTGCTGCCGTCGCCAATCGCGGCAATTTCCGCCAAGGGAACCCCTAACAGCTTCGCGATCTCCGTTAGTGCGACACCTTTATTCGCGAGCGGGTGGGTGATGTCGAGGTAGTAACGCTGCGAACGGGCGACGAAAGCGCTACTGGTGAACGCGACCCGAACATCGCGCTCGCATTGTTCGAGAAGATCGAAATCCTTGCTGACACCGACGATCTTGGCGGCGGCATCCAAGGCAGATCCAAAATCTTCGACTATTGTCGGCCGAAATCCCACCGTGTGCTGCTCGAGCGGGACATAAGGGCCGTCGGGGTCGCGCAGCAGCCAGTTTTGCCCGCTGAAAACCCAGACCTCGACGCCGCGGGCATTCAGTGTGTCGACCGCACGCCGCGCGACTTGAGGCGGTAGGAGATGTTGGGTGACAGCCGCAAGATCTGGCGTCGCTATGACCCCGCCGTTGAAGCCGCCCACCGGCGTCTCGATTCCAAGACGCTCGATCAGCATGCGCAAGCCGCGGGGCGGCCGGCTGCTGATGATCGAAAAGAGAATTCCTCTTGCGCGCAGTTCTGCCACGGCCGCCTGGGCGCACGCGGTCAGCACCTTATCATCAGTCACCAACGTGCCGTCGACATCCGAAATCACGGCCGAACATTTGAAGGGCAGCGGGCACGCATCACTCATGACGATTGTCCATCGTCATCGCCACCGACGCTCCGCCAGCGCCGGCCATTTCGCGCCAAAAGCTCATCCGCTTCGGACGGTCCTGAGCTCCCTGCCGGATAGATCGGCAAATTTGCTGCGCCGTCTTCCGCCCAGGCATCGAGCACTGGCTGCACGATGCGCCAAGCCTGCTCTACCATATCGGCGCGCATGAATAACGTCGGGTCGCCGATCATGGCGTCATAGAGCAACGTCTCGTACCCGACATTTGGTTCTCTGGCGAACCAGTCGTCATAATGGAAGTCCATTTTCACGGCGGCGAGATCCACGACTGGCCCAGGGCGTTTGACCTCGAACTGGAGGGAGATTCCCTCGTCCGGCGCGATACGCAGTACCAGCCAGTTGGGCCGCAAAGTGTCGACGGGCGTGTCCTGAAACGCCGTGAAGGGTGCCTGCTTGAAGCGGATCGCGATCTCGGTATTCCGTTCCGACATGTGCTTGCCGGTGCGCAGGTAAAAGGGCACGCCGGCCCAGCGCCAGTTGTCGATTTCGAGTTGCATAGCGACATAGGTCTCGATGTTCGAATTTGGCGCCACGTTAGGCTCTTGCCGATAGGCCTTCGCCTGTTTGCCCAGCACTGTGCCGGCGCCGTACTGGCCACGCACCGCCGCCGCCGGTTTGACGGCGGCCATCGCGGCTAACAGTTCGACTTTCTTTGAACGGATTGCGGCGGCATCGAAGCCAGTGGGCGGCTCCATGGTCACCATCGAGAGCAAGGTAAACATGTGATTGGGGACCATGTCGCGCAGCGCGCCCGTCGCCTCGTAGAAATTGCCGCGCTCCTCCACGCCGACTGTCTCCGCCGCGGTGATCTGCACATGATCGATCCGGTCGCGGTTCCAGATCGGTTCGAACAGTCCATTGGCGAAGCGAAACGCCATGATGCTCTGGACTGTGTCCTTGCCGAGAAAGTGGTCGATCCGGAAGATCTGGTCCTCATGCACCGTGCGCTCGATGGAGGCGTTCAGCTTCTGCGCCGAATCCAGGCTGTGGCCGAACGGTTTCTCCACCACCACGCGGCGCCAGAATCGACGCTTCCCGTTCTCGTCCGTCTCCTGATCGGTGAGCTTCGCCTTACCGAGCTGCTCCACCGCGGAGCCAAAGAGCCGATCCGCGACGGCGAGATAGAAGATGACGTTGCCCTGGGTGCCGTGGACCTTGCCAGCATCAACAAGTGCGTTGCGAAGCGTGTCGTATAGCTCCGGCTTCGCCAGGTCACCCCGGACATACACCATTTTCTCCGCGAGCCGCTTCCACGCGGCCTCGTCGATGTGGTCGACGCTAAACTCCGTGGTGGCGTTGCCGACAAAGCTTTTGAGCGTGTCATAAAGGTGGTCGCGCCAGCTTTCCGCTGTTCCCGCCGCACGGGCCACGCCGATCAACGCAAAGTGCTCCGGCAGCACGTTGGTGCGGGAGAGGTTGTAGAGTGCCGGTATCACCAGGCGCTTGGTCAGGTCGCCGGTGGCCCCGAATATCACCATAGTGCAGGGATCGGCTGGCTTGGCCTGGCGCCGCGGGGACTGAACCGGCAGCGCAGTCTGCAGCACCCGAGTCGGACGGTCGTCCATGGTACTACTCGGCGGCTTGCGGCACTGCCGAATGACGCTGCGAATCTTTTGGTTTTGGTGCGGGGTCAATGGGTTCTTGACCCTCGATGTGACCACCGAAACCGTAGCGCATGGCCGAGAGCACCCTTTCGCCGAAAGTATGTTCCTGCCGTGAGCGGAAACGGGCGTAGAGCGCCGACGTGATCACATCCGCTGGGACCAATTCCTCGATCGCGGCCTCGACGGTCCAGCGGCCCTCGCCCGAATCTTGGACGTAGCCGGAGAAGCCCTTCAATTGTGGATCCTTCGCAAACGCGGCGGCGCCGAGATCGAGTAGCCAGGATGAGATGACGCTGCCGCGCCGCCAAACCTCCGCGATATCTGGCAAGTTGAGTGTGAAGCGTTTGTCCTCGGCTAGATCCTTCGAGTCCTTGTTGCGCAGGATGTCGAAGCCCTCGGCATATGCCTGCATCATTCCGTACTCGATGCCGTTATGCACCATCTTGACGAAGTGCCCGGCGCCCGATGGACCGGCGTGAATGTAGCCGCGCTCGGGACGGGGATCGCCTTTCGGGCGGCCCGATGTCCGTGGGATATCGCCGAGTCCCGGAGCCAGCGCCGAGAAGATCGGATCGAGGTGATCTACTGCCTCTGTCGGGCCGCCGATCATCATGCAATAACCGCGCTCGATCCCCCAGACTCCGCCGGAGGTGCCGCAATCGACATAGCGAATGCCCTTCTCGGCCAGTTTCTTGGCGTTGCGGATGTCGTCCTTGTAAAAGGAATTGCCACCGTCAATGATAATGTCGTCCCGGTCCAGCAGGCCGCCGAGTTGCTCGACCATTTCTTCGGTGACCTTTCCCGCCGGCAACATTAGCCAAGCGGCGCGCGGTTTTTCTCCGAGCTTTTTCACCAAATCGGCGATCGACGTCGCCGCTGTTGCGCCATCCTTTGCTAGCGCTTCGCGCGTCTTGTCGGTTCGTGCGTACACCACGCAGTGGTGTCCCGCCTTCATCAAACGGCGAGACATGTTACCGCCCATCTTCCCTAGTCCGATCATGCCAATTAGCATTTACCTTCTCCTGTTATTGGCTCAGGCATGCTCCCGTTATTGGCTCAGGCATGCGTTGGGCGATCGCTTATCCGGGTCGTCAATCGTGCCGCGACATCTCAGGCCCGGGCATTTTTGAGATCGGCGGCGCCATCGATCTTTGTTGATTTGGCCGGCCGATAGGGCTTCTCTTGGTGTTTGGAGGGACGCGCACGCAGTCCACCGGTCCATGGAAAAGCACCAATGACCGCCAACCCCCTGATGAGGAGATCGGTTCCAGTGTAAAGGTCAACGATTAGCCTTTAATACAATCAAAATCTGGTGGCTTGCCGGCGGTGAGCAATATTGCTCAGTGAATGGCTAGGCGAAGCGGATCACCGCAACTGCTGTATTAGATTGACCGCCGAGGCATCCGGCTTGAGCCGCGATATCATCGTCCTTGTGCCTTTGATGTCTTGATAAGGAAGTCCGCGAGCAAAAGCAGAGCGAGCAAGAACGTTACCGCTACAAACCACCACATTTATCTGCTGCTCTGGCGCAGGTTTCGTTTCCAGTAGTTCTTCCCGGCCGCGGCTCGTGGCAGGAAAGTTCTGGAGTCGTCGGCAATATATAGCTTGACGTATAGGCCCGTTCGCCGTCGTCTCGATGGCGGGCGTGCCGGCGACAGCCGACGATTGGCTTCCGCCGTTTGGTGAACAGACTTCTCCAATTCGAAACAGACCGGCGACTTCGTGCTGCACCTAGCCGACGGTTGCTGTTTCTAATTTCTTTGCTGCGAGACCTCTCGATCTGTTGTCATCTGCCTTGGTCCCCATGAAGTCGAGGACTATGCGCCCGGCGACCTTGCCGTGCTCGAGCCGATCGAAGATGTCATTGATGTCTGACAGTGGCTGCAGCTCGATATCCGCCTTGACCTTGCCTTCGGCGGCGAATGCCAGCGTTTCGGCCATGTCCTCGCGATTGCCGACGAACGAGCCGCGGATGGTGATGCAATTTGCCACGACGTCGAACAGCGGAACGGGAAAATCGCCGGGTGGCAGCCCGACCAGGACGCAGGTGCCGCGCTTGCGCGTCATACCGACGCCCTGCTTGAAAGCGCTGAGCGAGGGCGCGGTAATCAGGACGCCATGCGCACCGCCATTAGTGGCCTTCTTGACGGCCGCCGCCGGATCGCCGCGCTTGGCATTGACCACGAAGTCGGCGCCGACTGTCTTGGCCAGCGCAAGCTTTCCATCATCGATGTCGACGGCGCAGACTTGCAGGCCCATGACCTTCGCATACTGAATGGCGAGGTGTCCAAGGCCACCGGCGCCGGAGATGACGATCCACTCGCCGGCCCTTGCCTTGGTCTCTTTGATGCCCTTGTAGCTCGTAATACCGGCACAGATGATGGGTGCGGCCTGCTTGGGATCTAGGCCAGTCGGAATGTGAGCCACGTAGTTCGGATCGGCGACGAGATATTCCGCAAAGCCGCCATTCTTGGTGTAACCGCCGAACTCGGCCTCGGCGCAGACCGTTTCCCAAGCCGACAGGCAATGTTCGCATTGACCGCACGCTGAGTAGAGCCATGGCACGCCGACGCGGTCGCCCTCTTTGACAATCTTGACCCCCGCGCCAACTGCGACGACGCGGCCGATGGCCTCATGACCAGGAGTGAATGGGAGCTTGGGCTTCAGCGGCCAGTCGCCGGTCGCTGCGTGAAGGTCCGTGTGGCACACACCACACGCCTCGGTCTTGACAAGGATCTGACCAGCACCGGGTTTCGGGATATCAACCTCCATAAACACCAGCGGTTTGCCGAAACGCTTGACGAATGCGGCCTGCATTTTTTTCGTCACGGCTTTCTCCTTCTGTTTGCTTTGTTGAACTATCTTTAGGCGCCGTAATCGATCAGGCAGCGGCCTTTACCCCCAGCCCGCGGACGGCCTCGATCATCATCGTCAGCACCGCG
Source organism: uncultured Alphaproteobacteria bacterium (assembly GCA_963746715.1). Taxonomy (GTDB): domain Bacteria; phylum Pseudomonadota; class Alphaproteobacteria; order Rhizobiales; family Xanthobacteraceae; genus BOG-931. Next base: position 1,099,277 of record CAVVCW010000032.1, read on the forward strand.
GCGGCGTCGCCGTAGACCATGTTGCAGTTGTCGGCATAGAACAGGGCATTGACAATATCGGCGTAGCCCTTGCCCTGACCGCGCTTGACGACATAGATCTGCTTGGCCTGGTCGGCGTTGAGGATGGGCATGCCAAAGATCGGCGAGGATTTGTCGGTGCGCGCCGCGGGGTTCACTACATCGTTGGCGCCGATGACGAGTGCCACGTCGGTGGTCTTGAATTCCTCGTTGATGTCATCGAGCTGGAAGATGAGATCGTAGGGCACGCCCGCTTCGGCGAGCAGAACATCCATTTGACCCGGCATTCGACCGGCGACGGGATGGATCGCGAATTTCACCGAGACGTCTGCTGCTTGCAGGAGCTTTACAAATTCATAGAGCTTCTGCTGCGCTTGCGCCGCGGCGAGCCCATAGCCAGGAATGATGATGACGCTTTTGGCGTAGCGCATGAAAATGCCCGCGTCAGCCGCCGCGGTCGGCTTCAAGCTGCCTTTGATGTGACTGGCTTTGTGCTTGGGCGCTTCGCCAAAATTTGTGAATAGGACGTTTGCGACCGAGCGATTCATGGCCCGTGCCATGAGAAGTGTTAGCAGCGTGCCTGCGGCGCCGACAACCATGCCGGCTATCATCAATGCTGGATTGCCCAGCACGAACCCTCCAAGACCAACCGCGAGTCCAGTGGCGGCGTTATAGATCGAGATCACCACCGGCATATCCGCGCCGCCGATCGGCAGGGTCATCAGGATGCCGTAGATCAGGGCGCAGCCGAAGAACAGATAGATCAGGTGCGGCGTCGACAGCAGCTGATTGGACGCACCTTGCGGCATATAGATGATATAGCCCGCGACGGCGAGTGTACCCAGCAATACAATAATATTGAAATACTGCTGCCCCCGTGCGCGCAGCGGCTTCTTGATGACGCCTTGAAGCTTGGCCCACGCGATCAACGAGCCGGACAGCGAAATCGCGCCGATCAGTGCGCCCAACAGCGTCACCACAAGCTGGGTTGTTCCCGACGCCTTATTGCCAAACAACTCGACCGCGGCGATCGCACCGGCCGCACCGCCACCCATGCCGTTATAGATCGCGACCATTTGCGGCATGGCTGTCATCGCGACTTTCCTGCCGGCCCACCAGGCGAAGCCGCCGCCCACAATGAGTGCGAAGACGCCGAGTGCGACATTGACGATCAGATGCGGCTTGGCTGCCGCGCTAACATCGAAGACGTAGAAAAAGCTGGCCAGGACGGCGACCAGCATGCCGAGGCCGGCCACAAAAATTCCCGAAGGCGCGGTGACCGGCGACGACATACGCTTGAGGCCATACATGAACAGGAACGCCGCCGCGAGATCGGCGACGCCAATGATGAGTTGTGCGATGCTTGTCATCGTCATGTGAGTTCCTCACACCGCGTTTGGGCGGTGGGCCTTTGTGTGGCTTGATTTGCGATGTTTTCCCGGATTTCCGCTGGTTTGGAACATCGCCAGCATTCGATCAGTGACGGCATAGCCGCCGGCGGCATTGCCGGCGCCAAGCAGCACGGCGAAGAACCCGATCGCCTGCTCCTGCACCGTGCTGGCGTTGAGCAAGGCGTACATCCCGCCCACCACTACGATGCCATGCACAAAATTGGAGCCGGACATCAGAGGCGTGTGCAGGATCGCCGGCACGTGGCCGATGATGACCCAGCCTGCGAAGGCGGCAAGCATGAAGATGTACAAGGCTACGAAGCCGGTTATTTGGATTGAAAAGTCCATCGTGCTGTCCTCGTTTCGAATCAAGCCGCTTTCACGGTTGTTTTGGCTGCGGTTTTCTCGGCCTTATTGCTGGGATAAGCCTCATGCTCGCTCTTATCGCTGCGCATCTTGCCTTCATGGGTCAGAACCGTTTTGGCGAGCACCTCATCGTCCCAGTTCAGGGTGACGATGTTGTCCTTCACCATTAGAGCGAGCAGGGCCGCGACATTCTTCGCGTATAATTCGCTGGCGTCCTGCGCGAGCAGCGACGGCACGTTGAGCGGTGCGACGATCGTCACTTGGCCGATCCGCGCGGTCTCGCCCGGTTGCGTGTCTTCGCAATTTCCGCCGCCTTCGGCCGACAGATCGATGATCACAGCGCCGGCTTTCATGCCGGCGATCTGCGATTTGCTGATGAGCTTGGGTGAAGGCCGTCCGGGTACGGCCGCCGTGGTGATGATGAGGTCGGCCTGCTGTATATGCTGCGTCACGACGGCGTCGATCTTGGTTTTCTCCGCGGTGGTAAGTTCGCGGGCATAGCCGCCCTTGCCGCGGGCATCCACGCCGGTCTCGACGAATGTGGCGCCCAGCGAGGCGACTTGTTCCGCGGTTTCAGGGCGTACGTCATACCCCTCGACGACGGCGCCGAGGCGGTGCGCAGTGGCAACAGCCTCGAGGCCCGCGACGCCGAGCCCCATGACTAGAACGTGCGCGGGCCCGATCGCGCCCGCGGCTGAGGTTATTTTCGGTAGCACGCGGGCCAGATGGGTCGCGCCGAGTTGCACGGCATAATATCCCGCCAAGGCAGACTGACTCGATAGCGCATCCATAGCTTGCGCCCGCGTGATGCGCGGGATCCGGTCCATGGCAAAACAGGTGATCTTCCTGTCCAAAAGATGCTTCACCAATGCGGGTTCGTTGCTCGCATAGATGAAGGAGATCAAGATTGCGCCTTCCTTCATCGCGTTGATCACTTCCAAAGCAGGAGGCTGCACAGCGAGAACTACGTTGGCTTCGCTGACCAGAGCTTGGCGATCGGCTGTAAAAAAGACATCCTTGAATGCGGCATCGCCTATGCAGGCGGCATCTCCCGCGCCCGATTGCATGTGCAGCTTGGCGCCCAGCTTGGCCAGCTTGCCGACAACTGAAGGCACGAGCGCCACGCGTCGTTCGTGCGAACGAGTTTCCTTCAGAACGGCGACGTTGACGTACATGAGACGCTCCACTTGTTGACGCACTCTTGGACTGCGTCAGCGCGACCGATGAGGAATTCCGAGTAAGTGGGACTCCTCATCGCCTTTTCACGGCCCGCGTTGCCTTACAGTGGCGCTTCGGCAGCAACGTAGCGAACCAGCTTTTTGTTCACGAACTCGTGGATGCCCATGTTGCCGAGCTCGCGCCCGTAGCCGGAGTCCTTGATGCCGCCGAACGGCAGTTCGGCATCGGACCAGGAAATGTTGTTGATGAACATCATTCCAGTGTCGACACGGCTGGCTACTTTCTGCCCATGGGCAATATCCTTAGTGAAGACAGAGCCGCCCAGTCCAAAGTCGGAGTCGTTGGCGAGCGCAATCGCTTGGTCTTCGTCCTTGACGCGAAAGAACAGCGCGACCGGGCCAAAGAATTCCTCTCTGAAGGCGGGGTTGTTCGGCTTAATGTCAGTCAGGATTGTCGGTGTCATATATGATCCCGGCCGATCGATACGTTTGCCGCCCATAATCAGCTTCGCGCCGTGAGCGACCGCACCGTCGACCTGCTTCAAAAGGTCAACCAAGGCCGATTCCGAGGACAACGGACCGAGTGTCGTTTTCTCGTCCAGCGGGTCTCCTGGCTTGAGCGCCGAAAGCGCAGCCTTAAACTTCTCTAGGAATGTATCGGCAAGTTTGTCGACGACAATGAATCGCTTTGCTGCGCAGCAGGTCTGCCCCGTATTGTACATCCGTCCCCATACAGCCCACTTGATGGTGTGTTCAAGGTCGGCGTCTTCGAGGACAATGAACGCGTCGCTGCCGCCGAGCTCCATCGAAGACGGCTTGAGGTTCTTTCCGGCTCGCGCCGCAATGCTTCTGCCAGCTGCCACACTGCCAGTCAGCGCCACACCTTTAATTCTGGGGTCATCGACGACGCGGTCCGACTGATCGTGCGAGATCAGCAGATTGCTATATAGCCCGGCAGGCGCGCCCGCTTCGATCCAAAGCTTCTCGAAGGCGATTGCGCATTGCGGCACAATGCCTGCGTGCTTCACCAGCACGACATTGCCCGCCATCAAATGCGGACCGGCGACCCGGGCAAGCTGGTAGTAGGGAAAATTCCAGGGCTCCACACAAAAGACCACGCCGATCGGGCTGTTCTCCATATGGCCTTCGCCGAGACTCGGATGCAGCTTCACCGGCGCCAGGAAGCGCTCGGCGTTCTTGGCGTAATAGGCAAGGATGTTCGAGCTGAACTCAACCTCGCCGCGGGCTTCACCGATCCGCTTGCCCATTTCGAGCGTCATCGTGTGGGCGAACTCGTCAGCCTTCGCATGCAAAATCGCTGCTGCTTTGGCCACGATGACCGCCCGCTCGGCATAAGTCTTTTTCCGCCAAGTCTCAAAACAAGTCGCGGCGGTGACGATCTTGGTCTCGAGTTCTTTGTCTGTCAGCTCATCGAACTTTTTCAGGAGCTTTCCGGTGGCGGGGTTGAGGCTTTGGTAGGACATGGCTTCGTTCTCTTTCAATGTTGTCGTGTAGACGCGGATGATATTCGCGCTGTGATCTCTAAGCCTCGATGATCACCTTGAGCGCTTTCGTTTTGGCCGCGTTCCCGAAGGTGTCGTAGGCATCGAGGATGTTGTCGAGCCTGAAGCGATGGGTAATCAGTCGCTTGGGGTCGATCTTGTGAGATGCAACCGTCTTGAACAGCATCGGTATCGTGGCGGTGTCGACTAGCCGTGTGGTGATCGAAATGTTTCGGTCCCACAGGCGCTCCAGATGGAGCGCCACTTTTTGTCCATGTACCCCGATGTTGGCGATAGTGCCGCCGGGCGAGACAATTTTTTCGCACATCTCGAAAGTGGCCGGGATGCCCACCGCCTCGATGGCGGTGTCAACGCCGCGGTTGCCGGTCATCTTCATGACCGTCTCCACGGCCTTGCCATCGGCGCTGTTGACGCTCGCGGTGGCGCCGAAGCGTTTCGCCACTTCAAGGCGATTGTCATCGAGATCAATCACGATGATCTCAGCCGGCGAGAAGAATTGCGCGGTTAGCAAAGCTGCCAATCCGACCGGCCCCGAGCCGACGATCGCTATGACACTTCCTGGCTGAACTTTGCCGTTGAGCACGCCGCATTCGAAGCCTGTCGGCAGAATGTCGCTAAGCATCACTAGCGCCTCTTCATCTGCCCCTCCGGGAATGGGATAGAGGCTCGTGTCAGCGTAGGGAGTGCGGACGAATTCAGCTTGTGTGCCGTCGATGGTGTTGCCGAGGATCCAGCCGCCAGTGGTGCAGTGCGAGTACATCTGTTTTCGACAATAGACGCATTTGCCACACGCGCTGACGCAAGAGATCAGAACCCGATCGCCCGGCTTGAATGCCGTGACGGCTGGCCCGATTTTGTCAACGATGCCAATGCCCTCGTGGCCTAGAATACGGCCTGGCTGACAAGTCGCTACGTCACCCTTGAGGATGTGTAGGTCGGTTCCACAAATCGTGGTCTTTACTATTTTGATGATCGCATCCGTGGGCGCCGTGATTTCCGGCTTCGGACGATCCTCCAAGGCCTTCTTGCCCGGCCCCCGATAAACGAAGGCTTTCATCGTCACCGGTGTTGCGTCTCGGACGCGAGTTGTAGGTTTGGGTATCGTCACTACAGTCATGGTCTGTCACCTTTCAGGCGAGCCAGTTGATGGTCCGGACCATGTTTGCCGTGTGCTTATGACGTGGTTCGGTAATTTAATGACGGCGAGAGAAAAGTCACGGATGAAACCCTTGATGAAGATGCTCATTGTCGTCTGAGCAAAAACGACCGATTTCAAAGAAGTGAAGAAAAATTGCCATAAGCGATTAGTCGATCAAAAACGGCAGGAACTAGGTGATTTCACCGCTAAAGCTCTTTCCCTCGGTTATTCGTTATTTATTCGTATAACCATAGCCGCAATGCGTTTCAGCGGCTTGATAGCTCAAGCAGTCCTATGTGCATTTTGTTCCGCGCATCCAGCCGGGTGCGCGCTCGCTCCGTGATCGTCATAATCTATTTCATGTCAGCCGATCTCGGCTGAGCGATCTGCGTGAGCAATTTTATACAGATTGGTGCTATACACATTACGAGTGAAAGCGACCTTGGAGCGACGGACATTGAGATGCCGTCTCCGATCACAGAAGCGCGGCCGAGGGCAGGGCTACAGTCGCGTGTAAAGCTTAGCGCGCCGCCAATTTGTTCCAGGTGTTTCGCACGTCCGAAGACCACCCGTGCCATTTCTCGCTTACGACATCCCAGTTCACCATTGGCCGTTGTTCGCCGCTTATCTGAGCCGTTGGTTCGGAAGGGAGGGTGGTTGACGCGTCGTACACATAGGCAAATCCGATTGTCAGGAAGACACCGACAATGATTCCAAGAAAAAGACGCATGCAATTCTCCTCGCGTTAAAATTCGTTGCAGCAAAACCAATTGGCGTAAATGCGGCTGCCGTGACAGCCTAGTCATAAGAGCAAAGGCGGCGCGCCAAAGCTTGTCGGACTATAAAAGCGCCTGCGTGCTCAATATCCTACTGAGGCTCAGTTTTGGGCGCGGGTTTTCACCAATAGCCTCGACCGCGACCCCAATATCCGCCTCCGCCGAACAGCAGAAACAGAACGACGATAATCAGGATTAATTCCATAGACATGACATGCTCCATTCCCGATGCCGGCTATTTGCCTGGCGCAGCTTTTGCTTCCGCCGGCTGCGTTTTGCAACTCGCGCGCAGCCTTGTCGGTCGCTCATTGTAATTGGATGTGGGATAACGTGATCGTCTGCTGTTTGTTCCCAATCGCGCGAGCTACGCGAGTTTTAGGACGTCAACTCGGCAATCTGCAAATGCGGAAGGGTGCGATGTCGTCGCGTCGCCTGGAGTGAGCAAAATTGACCAGACTCTGTTCCCTGCATTTTGGCAAAATGGCCAAGTCAAAATGGCCAAGTGTTGATCCGCGTTAAGCCAAAATCCGGGTAGCTCCGGTTTCCTGCCCTGGCCCCGCGTCGCCCTAGGCGACCGGAGCGGTTTTTGTTTAGATCAATTGATCGTCGCGTTGCCGTGAGTGTAATTCGAGCATAGCGGAACTTTGTTGCACTGCACGTGCTTGTCTTTGCGGCGGGAGCAAAGGATGTTATGCGAATCGCACAAGTGGCTCCGCTCATTGAGAGCGTTCCTCCTCGTCTCTACGGCGGCACGGAGCGGATTGTTTCCTACCTAACCGAAGAACTCGTCCGTCTTGGCCACGACGTGACCCTGTTTGCCAGCGGGGACTCTATCACCAGCGCCGAGTTGGTTTCCTGTTGCACCCGTGCGCTGCGACTTGACCCCACGGTCCGCGATACCATTCCACACTTCATGCTCATGATCGATAAGGTGCGCGAGCGCGCTGACCAATTCGACGTCATCCACTTTCATATTGATCTTTTCCAATTCCCGCTTTTTCGCTCGCTGGCAGGTCGCACCTTGACCACTCTTCATGGCCGGCAAGATTTGGGAGATCTCAAGCCCTTCTATAGCCGTTTCCGTGAAATGCCATTGATTTCAATTTCGAACGACCAGCGCAAACCATTGCCGCACGCCAATTTTGTCGCGACAGTCCAACATGGCCTTCCGGCCGACCTGCATCAGCCGTCATTTGAACGAGGCAACTACCTCGCGTTCCTCGGACGAATTTCGCCAGAGAAACGAGCTGATCGCGCGATCAGGATTGCCCGTGCCGCCGGCATCCCTCTAAAGATTGCCGCCAAGGTCGATAAGGTCGATGAGGACTATTTCCGCGACGAGATACTCCCCCTCATCGATGGCCCAGGAGTCGAGTTTGTCGGGGAGATCAACGAACGTGAGAAAACAAAATTCCTGGGCGAGGCGGCTGCTCTGTTGTTCCCGATAGATTGGCCGGAGCCGTTTGGACTTGTCATGATCGAAGCCATGGCTTGCGGCACGCCAGTACTCGCGTTCCGTTGCGGCTCGGTCACCGAGGTCGTAGACAATGGTGTCACCGGGAGAGTGGTCGACAGCGAGAGAGACGCCATAGCAGCACTGCCGGCTGTCTTGTCGTACGACCGCCGCGCGGTACGGCAACGGTTCGAAGAGAGATTTACCGCCGCAAGAATGGCCAAAGATTATGTCGGCACTTATCGTGATTTATTGACGACTCCAACGGCGAACCGCAAAGCACATGCCGCCCAGCCTCGTCGCGTCGACCTCAATGGTGGCAATGGCCTAACCCCTGTGGCGCTTGCCGAACCGCTTTTGACCATGTTTGAGGCAGGCAGGTAGGAAATCCGTAAATTTCCGTAATCACCACGGTATTTTGCTAAAATCTCAACAAATCTGCGTGGCTCCGATGCCGGAGTAAGGGAGCGGCGGACGCGACGTTGATCTTCCGTCCCGGCTTCCCTCTGCGCTTCGTCATCACCAAATAGTGCGAAGATGGATGTGCCAATTCCCGCTATGTCAGCAGATGTATTATCTATAATGTATAAAGGTGCGTCACCGCATTTCGTGCCCATACGCCACTCGGCGAGGAGCGGAAATGAGCGAGGAGAGCATAATCCCGAAAAGCACGAAGAATTCGCGGCGATTTGATCCTGCGGTGTTTTTGGAAACCGCAGCCAAGGGCCGCACAATTACGGCTCACCGCAAGAAAGAAATCATCTTTTCACAGGGAAATGTCGCAGACGCTGTCTTTTACATTAGAAAGGGCAAAGTCAAAGTCACCGTCGTTTCCAAGCAGGGTAAGGAGGCGGTGGTCGCGATCTTAGGAGAGGACCAATTTGTCGGCGAAGGATGCTTGGTTGGACAACCGAGGCATCTGGCAACCGCGAGTGCAATGACCGAATGCGTGACGATGCGCGTCGCGAAGACAGAAATTCAGCGCGTCATTCGAGACGAGCCCGCATTTTCCCAAATGTTTATGTCGCATATTCTGGCGAGGAACGCCCGAGTTGAAGAAGACCTGCTCGATCAGCTCTTCAATTCAACGGAAAAGCGGCTTGCAAGGCTATTGCTGCTTTTAGCCAACTTTGGCAAGGAGGGCCGACCGGAGCCCCTTATCGCAAAGATCAGTCAGGAGACGCTCGCGGAAATGATCGGCACCACACGGTCACGGGTCAGTCATTTCATGAATAAGTTTCGCGAAGCAGGGTTCATCGATTACAACGGCCATCTCGAAATCCATAGCTCGTTGCTGAGCGTCGTGTTGGCCGACCAGCCGCGCGGTGTAAAAGAGCCGGAATGGCCTCCTCGCGGCGCTCAGTAGACGCGCGTATTGGCGGCCGTCGCAGCAGGGAGGCCGCGTTTGCCCGCCGCCAAAGTGGTGAAATTCGAACAATCCCCTGGAATTGAATTCGTCGGATGTCTGCTGGTGACCCTTATCCCTTTAAATGAATCACATTTAGTTCTGCGCGATGGAACGCAAATTCTGATTCGTCAACTCGTCACGGAGGATGCAGCGCTCTATCCCGATTTTCTCGGTAATGTTACCGCTGCGGACCTACGTCTCCGCTTCTTCGCGCCCATGCGCGAAGTGAGTCCGGCGCTGCTCGACAAGCTCATCCATTACGATCCGGCGAGTGCCATGGCATTCATTGCCATCGACGAGAAAAGCCGGAAAATGTTGGGCGTAGTGCGCCTGCACGACGATCCAAACGGAGAGAGCGCCGAATTTGCCATTTTGGTGCGCTCGCGACTTAAGAGCCACGGCGTCGGTTGGCTATTGATGAAGCGCATGCTTGAATTCTCCAACCGTAAGAATCTTAGGATAGTGCGGGGCCAGGTGCTTTCGGAGAATACAGCAATGCTCACAATGTGCGGCGAACTTGGCTTTCATATTGCAGACGATCCGGACGAACCTGGTGTCAAAGCAGTAACGCTGTCAGGCCAGTACATTGCGGCCCTCAGAATGGCATCCGAGAAGCTTGATGATGATGGCGACGTAGCCATACCGATCGGTCAGATCACGCAAACTATGACTTGAAGATGAAGACTCCACGCGTCCGGCCACGCAGAGTAAAGCATTTCGTAGTTTGCGCGTTTGTTGATCGCGCGTCCCCAGCGAGTTCGGAGCGGACGGTCGAACACGAAGCAGCATCCGCATAACGAAAATAACTTTCTCAACCAGCGCAATACGGTTCATGGTGCTTAAGCGCTCGATCTTCCACTGCGGGGGATCAGGCTAGTCCGCCCTATGAGAGCATGTGAGCAATATTGCTCAGAAATGTATTAGGTCGAAGTTCATTATGCGGAACTGTGGGGCGCCCAAATCGATTAGGGAGCCACGACAATAAATCCCATTACTGTATTTCTGACCGTCGCTTGCATCGCCGCCGGCGGGGCGTTGGGCGCAACAGGGTATCTTTATGAAGGTATCGCCGTTGTCGTCGCCGCAATAGTTCTCGCCGCCGCTCTGAAGATGGCCAACACTTGGCAAAAGTTCGTTATCCTTCGCGCGGGAAGATTACTCGGCGTAAAAGGGCCCGGTCTGTTTCTGATCATTCCAGTGATCGACCACGTGGTGGCTGTCATTGATGAGCGCATTCAAACTACGGCCTTCAGCGCGGAGGAGGCGCTGACGAAGGATACCGTCCCAGTAAATGTGGACGCGATTATCTTTTGGTTCGTCCACGACGCGCAAAAGGCGGCCTTGAACATCACGAACTACCGCGAAGCAATCGATCGGGTCTCCCAAACTTCGCTTCGGGAAATGATTGGGTCTTCGATGCTGTCAGCGCTCCTATCAGAGCGCAATGTCGCTGACGAACTCTTGCGCGGCGAGATCGGCCGTAAAACGGCCGACTGGGGTATCTCGGTCAAGTCCGTCGAGATCCGCGACGTAGCTATTCCTGTTGCCTTGCAGGATGCCATGTCCCGGCAAGCCCAGGCGGAACGCGAAAAGCAGGCGCGGGTGATTCTGGGATCGGCGGAAGCGGCGATCGCGGGCAAGTTCGTCGAGGCGGCTATGACCTACGCCGATCATCCGGCGGCTCTGCAGCTGCGTGCCATGAATATCATCTATGAGACGACCAAGGAACGAGGCGCCACCATCCTGATTCCGACCTCGATGGTCGACAGCATGAATCCGGTCGTGGCCCTAGCACTGGCGGGACAAACCACACAGCAAAAAACGAATGGGCCTGTACCGCTGTCGCCCAACACGAGGAAAGAGAGCGTCGCTCCACCGCAAACATCCGGCCACTGACGATGATCGCGCTCTGATAACTCACCCCCGTCGCCGCGACGGCTGGTGGGGCGCGCAATAAGGCTTCGGCAAACTCATGACACTCGCCTCCAATCCGTTATCGAAGTCTAATGCGCAGGATGATTTGAAATCTTTGCCACTGGCTGAGGTTGAGAGAAAATTGAGGTCGTCGGCAGACGGCCTTACTCAAGCCGAGGCGCAAATGCGCCTGACCCAGTATGGTCCGAATGAGATTGCGGAAAAGAAGACCAATGAGCTTCTGAAATTCCTTAGCTACTTTTGGGGTCCGATCCCTTGGATGATTGAAGCGGCGGTGATCCTATCGGCGGTGGCCCGGCATTGGCCGGACTTTGGCATCATCCTCGTTCTGCTTCTGTCCAACGCTGTGGTCGGGTTCTGGGAAGAACACCAGGCAGGCAACGCTATCGCTGCGCTCAAGGCTACGCTGGCGATCAAGGCCCGGGTGAAACGTGACGGCAAGTGGATCACGCCTGCCGCGCGCGAGTTGGTGCCGGGCGACGTCATTCGCGTCCGTATGGGCGACATCGTGCCTGCGGACGCGCGTTTGCTGGAAGGCGATCCGATCGAAGTGGATCAGTCGGCGCTGACGGGAGAATCGCTACCCGCCGCGCGCAAATCCGGTGAGGCGGTATTTTCCGGTTCGATCGTTCGTCAGGGCGAAGCCGGTGCACTGGTCTATGCCACGGGTACCAACACCTACTTCGGCAAGACCGCGGAATTGGTGCAAGGTGCACAATCGGTCAGTCACTTTCAACGCGCGGTGCTTAAGATCGGCAATTACCTGATCGTCCTCGCGGTGGTTCTGGTGGCGACGATTATTGCCTTTGCGATCTTCCGCGGCGACCCGATCCTCACCACGTTGCAGTTCGCCTTGGTGCTGACTGTGGCGGCGATTCCCGTAGCAATGCCTACGGTGCTGTCGGTGACGATGGCTGTCGGCGCGCGCCTGCTCGCCAAGAAAAAGGCGATTGTGACCCGGTTGGAGGCGATCGAGGAATTGGCGGGCGTGGACGTGCTGTGCGCCGACAAGACCGGCACTCTAACTCAGAACAAGCTAACTCTTGGCTATCCCTTCAGCGTGAACGATGTCCCTGCCGAGCAAGTCATCCTCAATGCCGCGCTGGCGTCACGTACCGACAATGACGACACTATCGACCTCGCCGTTCTGAGTGGCCTTAAAAACGATCAGGCCTTGAAAAGCTACAAGATAGGCCATTTCCAGCCGTTCGACCCGGTGCATAAACGCACCGAAGCCGCCATCACGGGTCCTGACGGAATGGCGTTCAAAGTAACGAAGGGCGCGCCGCAGGTGATCTTGGCATTGTCAGCCAACGCAGTAGACGTGAAGACCGCCGTCGACAAAGCGGTCAACGAATTCGCCGCGCGCGGCTTTCGTTCACTGGGCGTGGCGCGGGCCGAGGAAGATGGCAAATGGCAGTTTCTTGGTGTGCTGCCGCTGTTCGATCCACCACGGGAGGACGCCAAGGCAACCATCGCGACCGCGCAACATATGGGCGTGAAGGTCAAGATGGTGACCGGCGATGCGCTGGCCATCGCCAAGGAAACCGCCAAGACGCTGGGGATGGGCATAAATATTCTTGATGCCAGCAGCCTAGGCGACGAGAAGAAACAAACAACGATGGCGGTGGCGAAGGCCATCGAAAAGGCCGACGGTTTCGCCCAGGTGTTCCCCGAACACAAGTTCCATATCGTCGCTGACTTGCAAAAGTGCGGTCACATCGTTGGCATGACGGGAGACGGAGTGAATGATGCCCCCGCACTGAAGAAGGCCGACTGCGGCATCGCCGTTTCAGGCGCAACGGACGCGGCGCGCGCGGCGGCGGCCATCGTGCTGATGACGCCCGGTCTGTCGGTGATCATCGACGCGATCAAGGAGAGCCGCCGTATTTTCCAGCGCATGAACAGCTATGCGATCTACCGCATCGCCGAGACACTGCGCGTGCTGTTGTTCATGACTCTGGCGATCCTGGTGTTCAATTTTTATCCGTTGACGGCGGTGATGATTGTGATGCTGGCGTTGCTCAACGATGGCGCCATTCTGTCTATCGCCTACGACAACGTTCACTACAACGACGCGCCCGAGGCCTGGAACATGCGCCTGGTGCTGGGGATCGCCACGGTCCTGGGCATCATTGGCGTCGTGGCCGCGTTTGGACTGTTTTATCTTGGCGAGCGCGTCTTTCATCTCGATCGCGCCCATATCCAGACGCTGATGTACCTGAAGTTGTCCGTGGCCGGTCATCTGACGATTTTCCTGACGCGTACCCGTGGTCCGTTCTGGTCGATACGCCCGGCGCGGATTCTATGGGTCGCAGTGCTCAGCACGCAAACTCTAGCGACCCTGATTGCGGTGTATGGCGTGTTCATGACACCCCTCGGCTGGGGTTGGGCCCTGTTCGTGTGGGGCTATGCTGTGACTTGGTTCCTCGTGAATGACTGCGTGAAATTGCTCGCGTATCGGATTTTCGATGCTGCCAAAAGCACTTCTGCCATTGTGGGCACACACGGCATGCGGGCGGCCCCATCGGAAGCATGAAAATGAAAATCAATTCAAAAGATTTTCGCGTGCGGGAAGGACATGAAGTCGATCTCAAAAAGTGGCCGACGAAGGTCGATCCCGTATACAAGTCAAAGGAGCAATACAAAAAACTACTAGAGCAGCACGTTGAGCAACTAAGTTCGCAACAGCAGCTTCACTACGCGTCGAATCGCCATGCAATCCTGCTGATCTTTCAGGCGATGGATGCGGCGGGGAAAGACGGCGCTATCAGGCACGTGATGTCCGGGGTTAACCCGCAAGGATGCCAAGTGTTCAGCTTCAAACATCCCAGCGCCACCGAATTGGAACACGATTTTCTGTGGCGCACCAGCCGCGATTTGCCGGAGCGCGGGCGAATCGGCATCTTCAACCGGTCCTATTACGAGGAGGTACTGATCGCCCGGGTGCATCCCGAGATCCTACGAAGTGAAGCGATCCCAGACACGGCGCATCACGACAAAAAAGTCTGGCACGACCGGTATCGTTCGATCGTGGATTTGGAGAAGCACCTCTACGTCAATGGAACCCGCATCATCAAGTTCTACCTTCACCTCTCGAAGGAGGAGCAACGAAAGCGTTTTCTGGCGCGCATCGACGAGCCGGACAAGAATTGGAAATTTAGCCTTGCGGATATCGCGGAGCGCGGATTTTGGAAGCATTACATGACGGCCTATGAGGAATGCCTCAGTACGACAAGTACCCATCACTCGCCCTGGTATGTCGTCCCTGCCGACGATAAGGAAAATGCTCGGCTCATTGTATCGAGAATTGTCCTCGATGCGCTCGAAGAGCTCAAAATGGCTTACCCGAAAACGAGCGCAAAGCGCCGTAGCGAATTGCTGTCGATCCGCAGGCGGTTAGAGCTTGAGTGAGCTGGCCACGCTAAAATGACGTGATCAAGGAGAGCACGGTGTATTCCAACATCCTGATAGCGACGGACGGATCAGAACTCGCGGAAAAGGCCGTCCAGCACGGCATCGTCTTGGCGAAGTGGATCGATGGCAAAATCGTCGTGCTAACTGTATCGCCGCCTTTTCACACCTTTACGACTGACGCGCAGATGATCGAGGACACGCCCGCTCAGTATGAAGCACGCACGCATGAGCATGCCAGGGAAACTCTTGGCGCCGCCGCGACTGCGGCGCAAGTAGCGGGCGTTGTGCGCAAGACAGCGCAGGTTGAGGATGAGCATCCCTACCGAGCGATCATCGATACCGCAACGTCGAAAGGCCACGCCTCACTTTGATGTCCGCTTTACTCCCAAAAGCGGAGCAGTACCGCGTGAAGCAGCCCGATGCAAGCTGGCGTTGGCTCAGTGCCTGGGGGCCTGGTGGAGTTCGAAGGCCAAGGAGCAACGCACAAGCCGATCGCTATCGCCGGCCGAGACGCCAAACTCAAAGGCGATGAACCGCGGCTACCAGAACCGGCATAGCCGCTGCTACGGTCTATTTCGGCAGGAATGGCTCGTGGGCTACGCTGCTTCGTACGTCGCGGCCTGGACGACTGCTTCCGCTATGACTGTTAGGCCGCACGGCCTGCATTCAAACGAGTGCGACTCCGGCTGTTTGGCTAGGCCGGGGATTCCTCGCGAGAGACGCATGGATTTGCCACAGCTTGGGCAAGCCAAGATTTTATTTCCGTGCGCCATGTTATCTCCGACGCTGAGAGGGGCCGTATATCAAATTCGTTACCAAGGGAAGCCCCGCGGATACCGAACGGACGGGCCTCACGATCGACCCCGTTGTATGGCGAAGAAGGTGCTCCGCTCGGCCGCTGCAGAGGGTATTCGCCCGTCCCTTACTGGGCAGTTAAGCTGCGTTGCCCGACGCGCGGCAGAGAACGCTAACGCGTAATCATGGGTCTCACGGATTGGCCCCAGCTTTGTTCGATATCCGCGCGCGGGGCGAGCGAAGGTTTGCCTCGCGTTCGGCAAGTTCAGCAGTTGCCGCACAAAAAAGAGCCCCAAGCGGACAGGCTTGGGGCTCCGTAGTTATTGCCTCAGCTTCGCGAAGTGCGGCGCCTTGAGCTTGGCACCTTGACCTCTCCGACAATCGCGCGATCTGGGTGAACCGCGATCGTCGTCCTGGACTCAACGCTGCGGCTAAGAGGGTGTTCCTAATATCCTAACGAGACAGGAACCGATCGCCGTCGATCAGGTTATGGATTCGGACGGACGGCGCTGTGACGAGTCCCCCAGCCCCTTACCCCTCACGCGGCGTCGTCCGTTTGCGTATGCGGCGGGAGAGCTTTAATGAAACACCAGATTATTACTACGGACCTGCAGACCGATCTGGTGGTCACTACGATAGCGGTTGGCGCTGTGGCAATGTGTGCCGTTATCGGCTTCATGTTCACGTTTGTAGTTACACCGTTTTAATTTGCGCTACTTCGGCCGGTATTCGACGTTTTTCAACATCAACACGATCTGCAGCGCGGCCGCGAGATCGCGGCAGGTGACCGATTAGCTTTTGCACGTCAGCGAGCGTGACGAGATCCATGATCTTCGGAATCGTCAGCGGCCGGGGCAGGGGGTGCGACCAGTTCGGGTGGGGCAAAGCTGCTCCTGGTTTGCTGGCGGTGGCACAAACTCGCAAAATTGTTCCGGTTTGGCCGGCTTTGATTTTCACAGTTGCTGGTTTTGATATTTGTCCCAGTAATCCGGTGGCGCGTTAGTCCTCATAAGGATATGGGGGGCACTACCGTGGTTCCTGCCCAGTACTACAGAATGTACGCCACGATTGCCGCAGATATGGCCGCTGAAACCGCCGATCCGCCTCGGCGTGCATCGCTTCTGGAAATTGCCCAAGCTTGGCAAAAGCTGGCCGACAAAGAAGAGCAGCAGCAGCCGGATGAGGACATAAAATGAGATTGATGACGGACCTTGGCGCTTTTGCCGCCTTCGCTGTCATCGAGTCTTCTCATGACGCCATCATCACCAAAGACTTGAATGGCATCATTACCAGTTGGAACGGAGGAGCCGAACACGTGTTCGGCTACAAGCCGGACGAAGCCATCGGCAAGCCAGTGACTATTCTAATTCCGCCGGCCCATGAAAATGAAGAACCGGTGATATTGGAACGAGTCCGACGCGGTGAGCACATCGACCACTACGATACTGTCCGTGTACGAAAAGACGGTACGCAACTCGACATTTCCCTGACAATCTCTCCGGTCAAGGATGCCGCCGGAAAAATCATTGGTGCTTCTAAGATCGCTCGCGACATTACCGCACGCACGCAAGCCGACGCGCAGATCAAGTATCTCGCCAGAGAAACAGAGCACAGAACAAAAAACATACTGGCGATCGTCCAAGTGGCCGTGCACCTAACGCAAGCCGAAAACGTCGCAGAGTTTAAGGCGGCAATCGAGGGCCGCATTCAAGCTCTCGCAAACGTCCATCGTCTGTTTGTCTAGTCGCGTTGGGCCGGCGCGGAACTGCAAGAACTTGTCACCCAAGAACTTGCGCCTTACCGAAGAGGCGACGGCACGCGGGTCAGTATCGAAGGCCTAAGCTGTTACTTCAACCGAACGCAGCGCAGACCATCGCTGTGGTCTGCCACGAACTAGCGACCAATGCCGCCAAGTATGGCGCATTGTCCGCTGATGATGGTCGAGTTGTCATCACGTGGACTTCCACATCAGATGGCCGACTTCTTCTGCGCTGGATCGAATTCGGGGGACCGCCGGTGGTGATCATGCCGACCCGCAAAGGCTTCGGCACGCGCGTAATGGTACAAATGGTCCGGCAATCCAAGGGCGAAGTACGTTTCGACTGGCGACCCGAAGGATTGACCTGCGAAGTCGACATGTTGGTCAATATGGCGCTAGAGCCGGTCGCCTAGCCTAAGCCTCGTTAGCCCGATAAAGCACGTAGCGGCGGCGGTTCAAGCATCACGACAATCCGCCGGTTACCGCATCGCGGACATCGCAGTCGCGTTTCGAGCAGCGACAGCGGAGAATCTCTGCCGCGCGCAGATCAGCGTCTCCATATCAAGTTCGCGGTGGTAAACACACATTCGCGAGCGCGCCCGGCGCTATCACAAAAACTGTAAATGTTGTTTGATGAGGTTCCGCAAAGACCTGCGATGGAGGTTTCGATGCGCGCGATATCGTTAGGTGCTTCAATTCTGGTCCTTAAAGCCAGCGCGGCCTTCGCTGGGCAGGCAATGGCTCCAGGCGACATAAAGGCGGCGTTTTTCAACGGTCAGCCGTTTACCGCTGCTTCGCCTAGCGGCACCAAATTCACAATGACCTTCACACCGGACGGCAAGATGACGCGGCAGGCCCTCGTACCGTCGGGCAAAACAAACGTCGGCATTTGGAAGCTCAATGCGAAGGGCTTCTGCACGAGCTGGGAACGCGCAGGGTCTAATTGCTTCACCGTTATCCCAAGCGGCGAAAATAAATGGTTGGTTCAGAGAACCGCGACGACCATTACGACAACGATTGCAGTCTGGTCGAAATAGTTATTCGGCGAGCAAGGATATCGCGGTATGGCTCTTGATCGCGCTGAGTCTTGCCGCCCATATCGCGCAAATGCCCGACTTAATCGGGCGCAGGCAAGCGGACGTGATACAGTTTTCCTCCAAAAGCGACGTTAGTTGACAGATCGAGAGCGTCATGCGCCTAAAGCATTGTTATAATTTCCACGATTTTCGCGAATTGGCACGACGACGTCTGCCAGGCCCTATCTTCAACTATATCGACGGCGCTGCGGATGACGAAACGACGTATCGAAGAAATACGCGCGCATTCGAAGAATGCGACCTTGTGCCGAGTGTTCTTTCCGGCGTTGAAAACGTCGACCTATCGGCGACCGTCCTAGGTCATAAGTTGAAAATGCCGGTCTATTGCTCGCCGACCGCTTTGCAACGGCTGTTTCACCATCATGGGGAACTTGCCGTGGCGCGCGCCGTGGAAAAATTCGGAACCATGTTCGGCGTTTCGTCGCTGGGCACGGTCAGCCTCGAAGCCATCTCGAAGTTTTCGTTTCCACAAGTCTATCAATTTTACTTCCATAAGGATCGCGGCCTGAGCAAAGCCATGATGGAGCGGGCCAAAGGCGCCGGCGTCCGCATCATGATGTTGACCGTGGATTCGATCACTGGCGGCAACCGCGAGCGCGACCTGCGCACCGGATTCACAATTCCTTTCCGGCTGAACTTGCGGGGTCTGTTTCAATTGGTGGTCAAACCGAAGTGGGCGATCGACTATCTTACCCATGACAAGTTTAGGCTGCCGCAATTGGACACTCATGTCGACATGAAAGGAGGCACGACCTCCATAGGCGATTATTTCACGAATATGCTCGATCCATCGATGAACTGGCGCGACGTTGCGGAAATGGTCAAGCAGTGGGACGACAAGTTCTGTCTTAAAGGAGTGATGAGCGTTGACGACGCCAAGAAGGCCGTCGAGATCGGTTGTTCGGGTATCGTCGTTTCGAACCATGGTGGCCGCCAACTGGACGGTTCGCGTAGTTCCTTTGATCAACTGGCGGAAATTGTCGACGCCGTCGGGGATAAAATCGAAGTCCTTTTCGATGGCGGAGTTCAACGCGGGACCCATGTCCTCAAGGCGCTCTCATTGGGCGCCAGGGCGGTGGGAGTAGGCCGCCTCTATCTTTTCCCCCTCGCTGCCGCCGGCCAGCCTGGCGTCGAGCGTGCGCTTGGGCTGATGCGTGCGGAGCTTGAGCGTGACATGAAGCTGATGGGCTGCACCTCCATCAAGCAACTGACGCGGGCAAATCTTAGATTTCGCAATTAGATTGCTTGACGTCTGCAATGTAACGTTGCCCTAAGACAATCTCCGCTATGGGTCATTAGCTGCCGCGCTAGTCGATGGAAGTCGTGTCCGCTTTCCCCCCGAAAGCGGACATTGATTTCGACAGCCAAGATGTCCGCTTTGGGCCAAGAACGGACTCGTGCGCTGCAACAAAGTTGAGTGTAATACCGGTTCTTGGCACCCCCAAAAAAACATCGAACCGGTCCTGGACACGATCTGCGCGCTGAACGAGGATGTGAAGCAACCCTAAGTTTGGGGCGCCGTCCCGGGAGCATGTTATGAGGAAAGTCCTTCGGGGTTACGCTAAGGCCAAAAATGGCGATCTCATCCAAATTGGTACGATCCCTGTTCCGCATAGCAAGGACAAACGCTCTCCGAGCGAACGTGAGGACAAAAGACATTTGATCAGGCAAGGCGCAACGATCTTTAAAAAGGAAATTGTTCGTTAGTCGTGGCAAAGTGACTTTGTGGGCCAGGAGGAGACTCACGCGGTGCGGCAAAAGCCGCCGTCCGCGGGCATACATCCGCGCTACAGCGCACATCGCGAAAAATCTTCGTAAGGTCCAAAGTGCAATGCAAGTGGCGCTGATCCCAGATTGAATTTTGCAAAAATGTGCCCATTGAAGCACTGTATTGTGTGGGTGCTTGCGACGCAGTCACGCGCTACTTGAGTAACGTCGTATGAAAACCAGGGTGCTTATCGTCGGCGGCGGGCCGGTGGGACTGACGCTGGCCATGGATCTGGCCTGGCGAGGTATCGATGTCGTCGTCGCCGAGCGCCGCCCTCCCGACGACCCGCCGAACGTGAAGTGCGGCCAGATCGGCGCCCGCTCCATGGAGACTTTCCGACGGCTCGGCGTGGCCGACAAGCTCCGCGGCATCGGACTGCCTGCTGATTATCCCAACGACATCGTCTCGGCGACGAGCGTCACCGGGATCGAGCTCTCGCGCGTTCTCATTCCGGCGCGCGGCGCGCGTCCCACACCTGCCGCGGTCGGGCCGGACACGGCCTGGCCGACGCCCGAGCACACGCATCGCTGCAATCAGAAGTTCTTCGAGCCGGTGCTGTTCGCGCACGCTGCGGCGCAGCAGCGCATCCGCATCCTGCATCGCACCGAGATCATGGACCTGGCGCAGGGCGAGCAGGGCGTGACCGCGAGCGCCGTCGACCTCGACAGCGGTACGCGCACATCGATCGCATGCGACTACCTCGTCGGATGCGACGGGGCGAGCTCGTTTGTACGCAAGTCGATCGGCTCCGAGTTCGTCGGCGCTCCGGTGCTGCAGTACGCGCAATCATTCCACATCCGGGCGCCACAGCTCAGGAGCCTGCTGCCCGGCAAGCCGGCTTGGCTCTACTTCTCGCTCAATCCGCGCCGCTGCGGCGTGACGATGGCCGTCGACGGGCGGGAGAC
This sequence comes from uncultured Alphaproteobacteria bacterium, assembly GCA_963746715.1. Classification (GTDB taxonomy): domain Bacteria; phylum Pseudomonadota; class Alphaproteobacteria; order Rhizobiales; family Xanthobacteraceae; genus BOG-931. Next base: position 1,120,204 of record CAVVCW010000032.1, read on the forward strand.
TTGGAACATACAGAATTTCTCCCATCCTGGAGAATCCCGGCTGGATCATCTCGATCGCGACTGGGTGATCCGCTCGATTCTCGGCGTCGGGCCGGACTTCGAGTACGAGCTCTTGTCCTGCGAGGATTGGGTCGCCCGCCGGCTTGTCGCGAACAAGCTCCGCGACCGGCGTGTGTTCATCTGCGGCGACGCCGCGCACGTGTGGATGCCGCTCGGCGGCTTCGGAATGAGTGCCGGAATCGCGGACGCAGCCAACCTCGCTTGGAAGCTTGCCGGCGTCCTCCACGGCTGGGCCACGGCCGAGATTCTGGATGCGTACGAGGCAGAGCGCCAGCCGATCACGGACCAGGCCTCGCGCATCATCTCCGACATCGGACACCAGGTAATGATGCAGCGACACGAGTTGTCGCCGGACATCGAGCGGCTGGATGCGATCGGCGAGGCCGCACGCACCGCCGCCGGACAGCTCGCCTACGCGCTTGACGTGGAGCAGCAATGCTGCGGTGGCCTCAACTTCGGCTACTTTTACGATCGCTCGCCGATCATCGCCTACGACCGGGAGCAAGCGCCAACCTACACGATGGGCACTTTCACCTCGACCACTGTGCCGGGCTGCCGCGCACCGCACGTCTGGATCGAAGGGCGGCGCTCTCTCTACGACGCGATGGGGCCCGATTATACGCTTCTGCGCCTCGACCCCGCGGCGGGCATCTCCGGCATTGTCGCGGCAGCCGCGCAGCGCGGCCTTCCGCTCGGCGTCCTCGACGTGAGATCGCCCGAGGCGTCAGTGCTTTATCGGCACAAGCTCGTGCTAGTGCGGCCGGACCAACATGTCGCCTGGCGCGGGGACGCGGAGCCGGCCGACCCCCTCGACCTCGTCGATCTAGTGCGGGGCGCCACGCGGGTGTCGATGGCAAAATCGGCATGAGAGCCGAACCATATTCTTAAACTCCGGCTGATCGTTTTGCAGTGCGTCAATTGGCGGCGGCTAAGCGCCGCTTTGGGTCATTAGCTTCCGCGACCATCCTAACTCCTGGCGTCCGCTTCGGCCCCAATAACGGACATGAAGACGAACCACCACAGCGTCCGCTATGGGCCAAAAGGAGACATTCTGCCTGGTTCAACGCGATGGATGTGAACTGAACCAATTACCCTCAAGGTTGTTGTTGTACCGAAGGACTACAATGACAATCGAAAACGATGCGCTACGCGATGACTTTCGCGCGTGGATAAAGTCGCCTGCAATAGGGCTGCCGGAATATTCGGCTGATCTGCAAATCCAACGTCGTGTTGGTAGAATGATCGCTAATTGCGGCGCGAGGGATGTGTCTCACGCGCAAAGACAATTGGTGGTCAATTCGGTGCAAACTCGTCTTCGGGAAGAGCCGTAGCCTTCGCGTTGTTCCCGACCTTAGTTGCTAATACCGAAGCACGACCGCACCGGTCGGCGTGCTTTTACAACCGCGCTACCAACTGCCCGCAGGGTTTATGCAGAAGACTAATTTCAGAGACCAGTTCACCAACGCCGCAGATGCCTGCGCGCTGGCCCAGAGCATTGTCGATACTGTTCGCGAACCTGTCATTGTACTCGCCAAGAACTTGCGCGTGATTGCTGCGAGCCGCTCCTTCTATTCGGCATTCAAGGTCAACCCTGAGGAGACACAGGGCAGGCTCCTTTACGCTTTGGGTGACGGGCAATGGGATATTCCAAAAAACTTCGCGTGCTGCTGGACAAAATCATACCGGAACACGGCGTGATGGAGGATTATGAGGTCGATCACGAATTCCCCAGCCTGGGACACCGCATCATGCGCCTGAACGCCCGCCAAGCGTTCTACGAAGGCGGCGCTGACACCACCATTTTGCTCGGATTCGAGGATGTCACGGAGCGCCGCATGTTGGAGCGCCAAAAAGACGAGCTACTGAAACAGAAGGACACATTGCTGGAAGAGGTTCAGCACCGCATTTCCAATAGCTTACAAATTATTGCGGGCATTATTCTGATGAAGGCAAACACAGTCATTTCCGAAGAAGCGCGCCGACTTTTGCAGGACACTCATGATCGTGTCATTTCGATTGCGACCATTCAACAACACCTCCACGCGTCAGGGACAATAGGGCCTATCGAAATGGTTCCCTATCTCGCGAGGTTAGGTGATGCGCTCGCGACATCAATGATTGGGGACGTTCGACCAGTTACGCTGAAAGTTGCGGGCACCGCAGGCAGTCTGAACTCCCGTCAGGCCGAGAGTATTGGCTTGATCACGACCGAACTCGTCATGAATGCTCTCAAGCATGCGTTTCCCAGCGAAAATATGAAGGGCCGGATCGGCATCGCGTTCGATGTCGATGGCACGAATTGGAAACTCACGGTTGCTGATAATGGAATTGGCAAGCCGGACGGTGTCTTTGCCCAACCAAAGACCGGTCTCGGAACAGGCATCATCAAAGCACTCGCGCAAGACCTCAACGCCAAAGTTGAAACATTGGCCGGGCCGGAGGGCACGATCGTGTCGATAATTCACGCCACTTTCGCAGCATCGGTAATCCGAGTCGCGTAAGGAGCGATTAGCGTGTCCGCTTTGGGTCAATCGCGGACACGAGGCATTGTCATTTTAATGATGCGCCCAAACAGACCGAATAGCGACCTGCTATTAGGACTGTAACGGCCTTGTTATACCCGAAAACATCCGGTCGATCTGGTTTGCCATTTCGCGCCATTGGCGCGCCAGCTCCTCGAATTGTGACCTTACTTCGGAATCGCGCGCTGTGGCGGCTCGCTGGTCGCATTCATTAGCGTGCCCGCGATATTCTTCTGCTCTAGATGCCACAGTTCACCTCTCGTGCTGGGGAGCCAATCCTTGGACAGCCGATTTTGTTTACAAGCAGCTGGACCTTTCGGAAGTGAGGCCTTCGCTTCCCAGCGCATGATGTCGTCCGCCGCAGACCAAGCCGCCTCCTGACCGCAGGCGCCCCTGTCCCGAGGGTGCCGTGCACATCAGAAATCAGGCGGACTTTTTACCTTTACCCGCTGTCTGATTTTTCGCGTCGCGCTCAATTCGCAGCGCGCGAAGTCGCTGCATATTTTTCACCGCCGCATCACGTCGCGCGTTCTCTTGCTTTAGAACCTCGTTGATCTCAGCTTCTCGCCTCTGTTTTTTATCAAATGCAGCTTCCGCTACTTTGCGGTCCCTCTCGCTCATAAATACCTCGTTTTCGGTGGGATAAATAACAACGCAGGGCTTTGGTTCAAGCTCCTACGCGACGCCCGCAGGAAACGGCATGAAGCCGATGCTGTTGCCACCCCAGCTCGGATGCAGGATGACCGCCTTTGTGGCCGCAGCCGGTGCAGCGAGCGCACTGCCGCAGTTTGTGGCTAGGCGTTTCCGGTCCCCATCGGATTACTGCAACGGCGCACTTTAGGTTCCGTCTCAAATCTCTCCACAACAAACCGCTCCCAGCGTGGCCCCGAGCCGCCGGCAATAGGACAGTAAGCTCGGGGCCACTGACGTCCCAAGTCCAGGGGGCGATTAGGACGCGAGACGCTGCCAAATCAACGCGCGTAATCAAACAACGTTGCGGAAGGTGGACGGGCGACACGGGGGGATGTCTGGGAACTGGGGGGCTTAAAGACAGGCCGCCCGTCCGAAATCCACAACCGGAGAAATTGCACTCCGTTCCAATGGCCTCCAAATAAACTAGAGGCAAATGTCCGACAAGGAATAGGTACGCCGTCTGAACTCATAGCCTAAATGTCACAGTGAGCAATTCGATACAGATTTCTAACTCTGGGCGATGGCGTCATGTAGGTAATACCGGCCCGGTACGCGAGAAAATTTATTCACGATGTCGAACTCGGCGTTTGCTAAGCATCCGAATAAGCATTCGATTGTGTTTCGCGGCCGAAAAACCAGCGTCAGCCTCGAAGCGCCCTTTTGGGCCGCGCTACAGAAAATTGCGAGCGAGCGCAGGCAGACAATATCGGGCACCGTTGCCTTCATCGGCGATCAACGCGAGACGATAAATTTATCCTCGGCGGTGCGCGTCTTTGTTCTCGATCATTTCTTGAATGCCATGAATGTGTCGAACGACACCCAAAGCGCGGTCGCGAAGTGATCGCTGTCACAATTATCGACTTGGATGAGCTTTGAAGGCGTCAAGTGCCGATCAAAATTAGGTACTCGGCCCCGAACGAGGGGACTCGCCCGGAGCCTTTCCAGTCGGGCCTAGGGGGGGATGGGGGAAGGCTCGGCTACATCGGCAACGATGCGATACTGGTATTCGTTCCGCGATGCGCGGGGCGAGCCTTCGCCGGCCCCGCGCCCGGACATCGAACAAAGCTGGGACCTAACTGCCGCGCCGTCTGATGGAAGTTGTGTCCTTCAAAGCGGACATTGATTGCGGCTGGCAGGATGTCCGCTTTGGCCCATAACCAGACATCCCATCGGCAAACTCCCCGGTAGTAGGTCAGTTTCGATTGGGAGGGGGATAACGCGAAAATGCGAAGCGATTGAGCAATTCTATACAGATTGCCGGTTCTGGCAGGCACAGGTTTCGCTGTTAGAAGACACCAACAAAGGTGTCTCTGTCAGGAGGCTGTCATGAGTGATGCCGACCTGTTTCGGCAGTATGCCAAGGAGGCCATACACGAGTTCTCCAAAGCAACAAGCGAAAATGAGAAGCGTACCCTAGCAGACCTTGCTTGCACTTGGGCGCAAGCGGCGTTGATGAGTGAGAGGATTTTGGGGTCAAGCTTTGTTTCGTCGCCGCACGACGTTGGTGAAGAAGCATCGCACGCTCGTTCTTGATCCAGCGGGTCGCTTCGGACCCCGTATTTCCATTGGTACGGCGTGGGGGAACTGCGTCGCAACGACCCGGCGCTTCGCGGCACCTTTTGCCGTCGAGCAGCCCCTTTGCCGCGTCCTGTAGGATGGCATGAACGCTTCATCAAATTGGCCCCGCAATCGGCTTCTGCTTGCCCTACCTTCCCGTAATCTCAAACGGCTTATGCCGGAGCTTGAAGACATTCCCTGCCAACGCGCGCAGGTCCTCATGGACGCTGATAGAGCGCTCGACCATGTATTCTTCCCCGACAGCGGTGTCGTCTCGGTGGTGGCGGTTTATGCGGACGGCAGTATCATTGAGATGGCAACGGTCGGCAGGGAGGGCTGCACCGGCGTGCAAGCCATCCTGGGAGCCAAGCGCTCCTCAGTCCAGCTACTCGTCCAAATCCCGGGGAGCGCCGCAAAGATGTCGCGCGCGGCTTTTACACAGGCCATGCAGTCAATGCCGTCCTTCCGAAGTGTCATGGACGCTTACGTCCAAGCCTTTCTCGAACAGGTCATGGTGTCGGTAGCGTGCAACGGTGCGCACAGTCTCAAGCAGCGGTTAGCGCGTTGGCTGCTCATGATGCGTGACCGCAGTGACGGTGACGTGCTCCCTATCACTCAGGACCTACTCGCCGAGATGCTGGGTGTCCAAAGGCCAACCATCACAAATGCTGCCCACGAGTTGGAACGTGCTGGGTTGATTGAACGCGGCAGACGGCAAGTCAGGATACTTGATCGGCAGGGCCTCACGAAGGCATCTTGTGAATGTTATCAGTTGGTCCGGGCGCGCCTCGCATTTCACCTTCCCAAAACATACGAGTGATAAAGTCAGCCTCCGGCCGGGATCGGTAATGTACATTACCGACGGCATGCTCTACATTAGCTTACAATCATGGTTCTTGGGGCGGCGGAGGTAGCCTCGCTAGCAGGACCGTAGTCCTGCTGTCGAGAATGAGCACAATTGTCAGAAAGTGCGCAGAACCGGCCGTGAGCGAGTCGAACTCGCTGGATGATCTTAGAGACGATCGTAGAGGCCTGCACGATCCTGACCTGACGGTCTGGATTGCGAACCGTTTTCTGGCGTCACATTCACAATCAGCCGGAGGATACCTTCGCGATAAGGAGGCCCTGCAATGAAACGCAAAGCAAAGCTCCCGTTCGATCCCAAAGAGTTTCTCTCGAGAGTAAGCGGCGGACGTGCCATTTCCGATTATCGAAAGGATAAAATTGTGTTCAGGCAGGGCGATCCTGCGGACGCCGTTTTTTACATCCAGAAAGGCAAGATCAAACTCACTGTTGTTTCCGAGCGGGGCAAGGAAGCAGTCGTCGGAATTCTGGAACCTAATCACTTTTTCGGCGAAGGCTCTCTGAATGGCCATCCGCTTCGTGTCACAACGGCCACGGTAATCGAACAATCCCTGATTACGCGCATCCCCAAAGCGGAAATGATTGCTACCTTGCATGATGAGCCGGAATTTTCTGAATTGTTCATGGCGGATCTGTTAAGTCGGAACAGTCGAATTGAAGAGGACCTCATCGACCAACTATTCAATTCAAGCGAGAAACGGCTAGCGCGGGTCCTTCTGCTTCTGGCCAATTTCGGCAAGGAAGCCACGATCGAGCCGATCATCGGGAATTTTAGTCAGGAAACCCTCGCGGAGATGATTGGCACGACCCGATCACGCGTGAGCTTTTTCATGAATAAATTTCGCAAATTGGGCTATATCGAATACAACGGAAAACTGGAAATCCGCAACTCGCTGTTGAACGTGGTTTTGTACGACAAGCCTGAAATCAGGAAGCACGACGCGAACGAAGGACCGAGATAGTTTCCCACGCTACGCGCGTCGAATTGGCAAAATAGCGCAAGCATCGCCCTAAAGCCCGCGTCGATGCTTGATCGTGCGCGACGCCGACGTCCAACCAATCGGTCTTTGGCGAGTCAAAGTAGTTCAAAGCCTACCGAGCAAAACCAAGATCAGCACGATAACGAGCATGGCGGAGCATATTCCACGACAGAAACAGGCAAACTGTAAAGATGAACTGTTCCTGGAATGACCTCGCCGACCGTGATTGAGAACTGCACGTTGGTTAGCTGCCGCGATGTCTCTCAGATTCGGCGTCCGCTTTACCTCCGAAAGCTGCCGCGACATTCACTGATCGATGCGGCAGCTAAGGGCCATGCAGACGGTCCCGGCCAATTCAATTCTTGATCAGCAGTCGTCGTCACGCCGGTCCAGAATGAGCGATTTTGCTCAGACACTATCAAGCGAGCGGGGCAAGGCTATCCAAAACTCGCACTAAATCCCTGAATCGGGTTTCAACGCCCACTGGCCATGCTGGTACAAAGGCGATGTTGAAGAACCAAAACACCAACATAGTCGCGTGCCCATCCGAGGCTCGCGGCTGGACACAAATCCTCGCCCGCTACCGTGCACCGAGCCCTGCGCGCAGTATCATTGAGCTCATCATGACAGCCGGGCCGCTTGTTCTGCTCTGGCTTCTAATGTGGGTGACCCTTGATCGCGGCTACTGGGTCTGCCTGTTGCTCGCGGTGCCGGCTGCAGGCTTTCTCGTGCGGCTGTTTATGATTCAGCACGATTGCGGTCATGGCGCCTTCTTCCATCATCGTCTCGCAAACGATTGGGTAGGACGTGTGATCGGTGTCCTCACCCTCACGCCTTACGACTTTTGGCGACGCACTCACGCCGTTCACCACGCGACTTCGGGTAATCTCGATCGCCGCGGAACCGGAGACATCGACACGCTAACAGTGCACGAGTACCTCGCGTTGTCCCGATGGCGTAGGCTTGGTTATCGCATTTATCGACACCCGATTATCATGTTCGGCTTGGGTCCGGCATTTTTATTCATCGTGCAACACCGGCTGCCAGTCGGTCTCATGCGTGCCGGTTGGCAGCCGTGGCTCAGCGCCATGGTCACCAACGCCGCCATCGCGGCTGTTGTTGCCACCATGATATGGCTGGTCGGGCTCATTCCGTTTCTGCTGGTGCATCTACCGATTATGCTGCTCGCTGCTTCGGTCGGAGTGTGGTTGTTCTATGTCCAGCATCAATTCGAAGATACCGAATGGGCTCGAGATGGTGTTTGGAGCCTGCAGGAAGCGGCGCTTCACGGTAGTTCGTATTATGATCTGCCGAGTGTCCTGCGCTGGTTCACCGCCAATATTGGGGTTCATCACATCCATCATCTGTGCAGCAGGATACCTTACTATCGACTGCCACTCGTGTTGCGCGACTACCCGGAACTCGGCGCCATCGGCCGGCTTACCTTAATCCAGAGTTTCAGCTGCGTGCGGCTCGTGCTCTGGGACGAAGGTCAGCAGCGTCTCGTCTCTTTCGATGAGGTTCGTCAGCGTTATGCCCTGGTTTGAGGGTGAATGAGGCTGCCGGTCGGGTATCCGTTGCCTCGCTTCGGCGAGAGGAGATGACGTGGCTGGCCAAGAAATGCCGCCGGAAGCAGGGGCTTCGTCGACGTGTCCCGTCTGCGGAACGGAAATGGTCATTGTCCGTATCAAACCAATTCTGTTCGGTGGGGAATTCGAGGATCTCACACTCGTTTGTAAGAAATGCGATTCTACGAAAGACATCAGGATCAAGCGCACCTGACAATCCGCCACGTCCAGCCAGGCAAGGTCAGCAGTTCTTCAGCGGGTATGCCGAACATTTTGCAATCGGTTGCTCGACGACCGCGATCGTTCCTCGCCATCCATCAAAATCGATATTGTCTCGACTGCTGCGATGCACACTGCGAGTCCGAGTTGGGTCAACAGCAGACGCGCCTGTCGCGCGCTGGCGCGTCCGCTTTCACTCCAATAGCGGATACGAGGCCCCAAGGTCGCTGCGTCCGCTATGGGCCAAAGGGTGACATTCGGTGCCGATGGTGCGAAGTGCCAAATTAGATCATGGACGCTTTGGCCGTTCCACCACATTGGTCCAAAGCTGCCGCAAACTATCGACGCCGCCGGCGGTCGAGCTCCACAGCGTCGCGTCGCCCACAAACAGATTTCCGGCAAATGTGTCAGGCCGCGATTGGAGCAGGGCATCGAATGTTGTGCGCCCATTGCGGGTGAAGGGATGGGGTGGAGCCGTCAAATCGATCTTTTGCCGAACAAGCACATCCAATTTGGCGGCAGCGCCGTGGAGACGTTCGAATTGCGGCAAGTGCGGGTGAAGATTGAAGGTATCAACGCCACGCAACAGGTGAAGACGATCGATTGCGCTCTCGGCCTCGATCGCGGCGGGTGATTCATCGCTCTCCGCGGCGGGATGCAGCCCGAAGCGGTTTTCCACGGCCACGCCGAGCCCGGCCAAGAGCGAGCGCGCGAATCCGCCGAAGCGTTGCTGGGGCGGTATAGTCTTATCGCCGTGGTGGAGGAAGTCCGCTATCTGCCGATCCAAGCGCTCGTCATGCGGCAGATCGGGCACGTCACCGATGTCTTGGTGGGGACTGATGAAGACAAGATGGTCCGGCTGCGCGAGGAAGCGGCGAGCGACACTGATGTCGCTCGCCTTATCAACGGTGGTGAATATCAGAGGGGAGGTGAGTCGTAATGGCCGTATACGTCTCGGTCTCGCTCCCGATTTGACCAGTCCCAATCAGTGCTCTTACTAAATTTGGGAGCGCCTTTAAGCTGCTCCTCGGTTATGCCGACCACATAGCCGCCTACCCTACTGTCGTATTTTAGGTTCGACCACGGAATGGGGTAATAGTCCTCGCCGATCCCCAAGAAGCCGCCGAAAGAGATGACAGCGAAGGCGACCTTGCCACTTATCTTGTCGATCATCACGCGTTGCAGCATTCCGATTTTTCGCTCGTCGCGTCCGTAAACCGGAGTTCCTTCTACTTTATCACTGCCAATGAGAGATACCGTCTCGCGTCCGGACACTGTGGGGTCTGCGCTCGTAGTAGCCATGGGTTTTTCCTCTTTGTTGTTGTCTGGAGGGTAACGCCCGCTTATGCGACGCAGTTCCGTCAGGGGTGGCTGCCAATCTCGTCGCTCGGCCCTCTCCAATGCACGACACCGTGGGTGTGGATGCACTGTGAAGCAGCAAGACGACAACCCCAGCCGTCCAGAGGCCATTCGGCGTCTTGTGGAGCGAGCCCTCGCAGGATCCACGCCGCACGGGCCACGGGGCAAAGCAGCGGCTCACAAAGCCTCGGAGTTAGCCGCGGAAGCTATCGAGAGATTGTCGCCCGACACGCAGGCACCTGATGAAAAGCAGCGCGCTAAGCGGCGCCTCATCCAAGGGCCAAAAAAATTTCGCAACATCAAAGGCGATCATCCGCGCCGAAAATGACTGTTGGCCCCGGCGATTATGCGGGGGGCAGCCGGAATAGGCTTGCGAACTGGGCCAAAGGGCGCGCATATTCGGTTGCATGGGCGGATTCCTCGAATGGCTTACCGGTAAGCACAAGTGCGACTGCGGCGCGGTGTATCGGGTGACGACCACTAAAGCGCCGTCCCCCGACACGAGCGCCGCTGTTTGCGAGCACTGCGGCAAGGCCATGGATAACTGGCGACATTCGACCAGCTTTCGCTCTTATGACCTCATCAGCCGTCCAGGGACGGATGAGGAATAACCAAGGCCCCAAACGCCCTAGGGACTTCAGCCACTAAGCTGGTGATCGCCGGTTGATCGTGCGCGGGCAGGCCCAAACGCAAGCAAAGCGCTACCAGCAGCACAATGACGATTACGGCCTTCGAGCGTGGGAAGCGCCTATTGGATTAGCTTCTCTTTTGTAGCCCGATCCGCTGCGTCCTTGACCGGCTGAACGGCTTCTTGCGCGACGGTCTGAGTTAATCCCGTCAGTTCTTGGGTTTGCTTTTGTAAAGTCTGGACCTGTTGCTCAGCAAAGCTTTTAAACCTCTCAAAGATGTCGGTCGGGGATTTTGCCGTTACAAGATTCTCGGCAAGGTCAAAGCTCGCTTCTGCATTGGCTCGCATCATATCAATCATCTTGAGATTGAAGTCGCGCAAAGAGTCAGTTGTCTTGGAAAAGCTTTTTTCCATTTGGTCGGACCCTTGGCTCATGTTCGTCTCCTATTACGACCTATCGATACGGCCTAGCGGAGGACGCCGGTGTGGGGACTATAATCAGGGAATGAGGGCGGGCGGTGTGTTCCTTTGTCGGCGTCTTTCCTAGCTTCTCAGCCTGCACTGGTCAGAGACTTGAATTTGTCTCAAAGTGCTCACGGTGACTTTTTGGCTGTGAGTTCAGGCCCGCGCTATTTCGACCGGCACTCGACGCCTTCAACGGCGTGGCCCCGGGCTTCCAGATCTTTGGGGAACGTCGGGGAGCCGGGGGACACTCATGCCGCGACGAAGGTCCGCCGCGATAGTCAGATGGCGTCGGGAAACCCACAATGCCAGCCGCTAGGGATGGTGCCGAAATGAAAGAGGCCGCCAACTGAGGCTGCTAAGAAGAAGGCCCAGGCGTGTGGTGCGCGAGGGCCCTTTATTTACCGGCTCCAGACAGAGGAAAGCCGGTGCCGATTTATTATGTGGGTATCCGCCGGCTTAAAAACAGGCCACTCAATGTAGCTAAGAACAGCATCACTCGCCGCCAGACCTAGATCGGGATTGGAGCAGAGTTGTTCGGGGCGTGAGGAGTGACCCAACTATCAAGTTCCGGAGTTCAAGCGACGTCAGCGTCCACATGCAAACAATTTTCGCTCGCGTAATTGCGTCCGACGATTGCATC
>CAVVCW010000033.1:0-40243 GCA_963746715.1 uncultured Alphaproteobacteria bacterium
GGGCCATGTGTGGACGGCTCCGGGTTGGCAAGGCTTTTCTCACGAGTGCAGCATTGGTCGGTGCAGCCATGTGTTCGGCCTTTGAGTGCGGTTCACCTGACCGCTGGCCATAATGCCCTCCGCGGATCAGGTCCCGGTCAACAACGCGCATTCAACGATGCTCTGGCCCATGTGGGTTGTCCTGATCGCCGGATCGACCGGCTCTGCATTACGTGCTGTTCGCCCTCCCAACTTCACATCACGCCGGATGCCCGGTGTGATCTCGTTCAAGCCGCGAGCGCGGCCGGTTCCTTGTAGCGTTCACCCTTGGCCATGATCGCCCAGGCCATCCTTGCGATCTTGTTGGCGAGTGCGATGGCCGCGACCTTCGCTGGCCGCCGCGCCAGCAAAGCGGTGAGCCACGGCCGATGCTTGGTGCCATGGATTTTGGCATAGCGAATGACGGCGAGCGCGCCCGTCGTGAACAAGCTGCGCAGATAGCGATCGCCTCGTTTGCTGATGCTGCCGAGTTTGTCCTTGCCTCCACTCGAGTTCTGCTTGGGGACAAGCCCGATCCAGGCCGAGAAGTCCCTTCCTGATCGGAACGCCTTCGGATCGGCGACGCTGGCGACCAGAGCGGTCGCCAGTGCTGGACCGACGCCAGGTATATCGTCGAGCCGCAGGCTTGCTTCACTGGATCGATGCCAAGCCATGATCATACGATCGAACTGGAGGATCTGTGCCTTCAGCATCTGCAGTTGGGCGCCGAGAGCGGCGACACAGGCGCGGGCAACCTCGGGCAACCGCTTGTCACTTGCATCGGCAGCGACGCCGAGCAGCTGCTCGACACCATTGCGTCCGACCGGCGCGACGATCCCGAACTCTGCAAGATGAGCGCGGATGACGTTGATCACCGAGGTCTGCTGGCGAATAAACAAATGACGGGTACGGTGCAGCATCAGGCAGCTCTGTTGCTCTGGCGTCTTGGTCGCGACGAACCGCATATTCGGCCTGGTGACCGCTTCACAGATCGCCTCGGCGTCAGTGGCATCGTTCTTATGGCGCTTCACATACGGCTTCACATAGGCCGGCGGCATCAGACGGACAGAATGGCCAATCGCCTGGAGTTCGCGCGACCAATGATGCGACGAGGCGCAGGCTTCGATACCGACCAGGCACGGCGGTAGCTTTTGGAAAAAGGTCATCACGTAGCGTCGCTTGAGCTGCCGGCGGATGACTACATTACCCTCCGTATCAACGCCGTGGACCTGAAAGACCGACTTCGCGATATCCAGACCGATTGTCGTGACCGTTTGCATAGGTAGCTCCTCCGAATCGTGGGAGCCTTAACAGCGCCCACATCCATGGCGCTCGCGCGCCGGGTGGAGGAGCCGTCCACATGGGGTAATCGCGGGAGCGAGTCGCCCCTGTCAGTCCCAACCGACAATGGAAGCTGGTGGCTGTTCCCCGATAGGATCGAAATACGGGCTCACGACTGGACGCCGGGCCCAAGCATCGAATGGAGAACAGCCATGGAAGAATATATTGGTCTCGACGTGTCGATGAAAGAGACGGCAGTCTCGATTCGCCGAGCGGGTGAACGGGTCTGGCGCGGCAAGTGCGCATCTGATCCCGGTATCATCGCCGAGCTCATCCGCAAGCGGGCGCCGGCCGTAAAGCGAGTGGTGTTCGAGACCGGACCGCTGTCGGTATGGTTTTATCATTCTCTCCGCACCGAAGGGTTGCCGGCGATCTGCATCGATGCGCGTCATGCTAAAGCGGCGCTTGATATGGCGGCGAACAAGACGGACGCGAATGACGCCGATGGTTTGGCGCAGCTCGCAGAAGTCGGGTTCTTTCGTGAGGTGCGCGTGAAGGGATTCGACAGTATGCTGACCCGCACGCTTGTCGCTGCGCGCACGCGGCTAGTCCGGATCACTACCGAGCTTTCCAATCAGATCCGCGGTGTCATGAAAACCTTCGGTCTGCTCGTTCCCGCCGGAAAGGGAAGCACCTTCGAGAAGCACGTCCGGAGCCTTCTTGCCGATCAGGACGCACTTGCATCCATCGTGCTACCGATGCTGGAAGCTTGGCGCGGCATTCGTGTCCGCGCCGCCGAACTCGGACGCCAATTGGTGCGGGACGCGCGCCAGAGTCGGGCTTGCCGCATCCTCATGTCGATTCCTGGCATCGGTGCGATAACCGCAACCTCCTTTACCGCAGCTATTGAGGAGCCTGACAACTTCAGGAAATCCCGATCTGTTGGCGCGTGGATCGGCCTAACAACGCGCCGCTACCAATCCGGAGAAGTCGATTATGGCGGCCATATATCCCGACGTGGCGACTGCCATTTGCGAGGGCTTCTCTATGAAGCGGCGGCGGTCATTCTGACGCGCAGTTCAATCCACAGCACTCTGCGCACGTGGGGTCTGCACCTCCGGGAGAGGATCGGCTTCAAAAGAGCTGCCGTGGCAGTGGCGCGCAAACTGGCGGTAATAATGCATACGATGCTCAAAACAGGCGAGCTGTTTAATCCGAATGCCGGAGCCGCCGCATAGGTCCGGATAGCGTTCAGAACCTGAACGCCTAAGGTGTCCCTGCCGGGACGTGAGCCGAGCCATTCCGCTGATGCTGTTGCACTGCTGACTCAGCAAAGTGCGTCGTCCACATTGAAGGCTCGTCCCGCGAAGCTCCATCATGCGGCGGCCTATGTCGACCGCGAAGACAACCATGCACCCGGCAGCGTCCCCTCGACGAAATTATATGCTTGACGCCTCAGCAGCGATTAGACAACAGCATCAATAACGGACACGAAGCCGCTAGGTCGGCACGTGGTGTTGATGTTGGAGCGCGTCGACTTAAAGCGCCGCGACGCCTCCACTTTGCCCCCGAAAGCCGCCGCGACCGGCGACCATCGCCGTGTCCGCTATGGGCCAATTGCGGACTACGCACCGCAAAAAAGTAACGACATTCTTTTCGCCGTCAGCCGCGCTATTCAATGTCTGCTAGCCTCCTCCTTCGTCTCCGGCCCGGGGAGCAAGCAACATCAAAGAGTTAAAGCAAATGCAGCCCGCCTCGATCGGCGAATTTTTTATTTTGGGTTACATCCGGGGCTACGTTCGAGACTACTTGGCGGGGACCGCTCTCGTATGAGACAAATTGACTCTGGACAGCGGGGGCGCCGATGGGGATCTCGAACAGGAATGAAAGTCAGTCGTTGCGTTGCGGGTGATTAAGTGGGACGAACACCACTATGGCGTTGTCGTCGATAGACGGACGACAAGCAACCGCCTACCGGTCGGGACTAGGCGCGAGGCGCTAGCCTTGGCTCGATCCCAGCGCGCCGGCAAACCAAAGCCTGCGCTGTTGCAAGATTAAGCGCTGTGGCCAGAAGACGAAAGAAGCCCACAGCGAAGGAGCGTCGTCAGCGCGCGCGAGGCACGGCGTCGATACAAACAATCCCCAAAAGGCCGAGAAGAAACCGCCGCTACCATGCATCGGCCAAGGGTAAGGCGGCCCAGAATGAGGCGAGGCGTCGCTACCGTGCATCGGCCAAGGGTAAGGCGAACGACTGCCGCTATGCCCGATCAGAGAAAGGGCTAGAAGCGAACCGCCGCTTTGATCGCTCACCATCGGGACAAGAACGCCATCGCCGCTATGCCAAATCAGAGAAGGGCCGAGAGGCACAATGTCGCTGGCGCCGGAAACAACGTGAGCATCGTCGCGAATATTGAGGTGATGGGGCTCGCCGCTCATGCAGCGAGTCAGATGGGCTCAGAGACTGGAATTCAACCGCCATGGATAGTGCTGAAATGCGGTCGCGCGACTAAGCACATCCGGGAAGAAAAGGTAACGCCAAAACCGTCCGGCGAGCATCATCCTCTACGATCATCATCAAACGCGGATCATCAAATCCACTTTCAGATCGCACCTCATTGATCGTCCGCTCCGCATAAGAAAGCGCCGCCGCAACGTTTGGCAAATTCGTGCCGTGAGGATCTCCCTCGAACTCCCCATCAGATATTTGGATTTTGAAAAAATATCGAGGCACCGAACAGCCCTCAACGCCCACAGAAATATCCGATCCTTGGGATCCGCCCGACAATGCTCGCAACTTATGCCGCTGCTTTCGTGAAGCCCATGCGACAAACGCACCTTCCAACTTAGCGCCGTTCAAAATTGTGTGAAATCGCCGGCTCCAACTGAGCGAAAAAAACGGCCCAGCGCTGGATCGCGGCCGTGATGTGAAATGAGGACGGACTTACTTGCCCCGCCGAGTTGGCGCGTTAGTCAGTTGGGCGACGGATATGTAACCCGCCGCGACCATAAGGGCCTGTTTTTCTGCAAGTGGCCGCGAGCTGTCATCACTCACTAAAGCTCTACGGTGACCTTTAGCTGCGGCAGCGGGTGCCGCCCCAGCTTGGATGCTGGATTACTGCAGCCCTTTGGCCGCAGGCAATGCTGCGGGAACATTCCCGGGCTTGTCGCTACTTTGATTGTGACCTCGAAAGCCGCTCACATATGACACGCAGCTGACCCGCATCGACGATAAGGTTGTTCGCGTCATCGTCAATGGAGACGACCGCCGTAAGACCGTGGGTTTTCAATAGCTCGCAACCCTTTGCTATGGCGGCGTCGAGGTCGCGATGTGGCCCGGATGATTTTGTTTCCACCCCTGACCGCGCGGACGACAAAGTATTCACGCCCCATAACTGTTCACTCAAGTCCCTTAGCACGCGCGCGGGGCGAGCGCGCGATAGTAGTGATTAGGACGCAGCGTCCTTTGACAGATTGAAACAAATCAACGAGCCTTAGCCGCCCCGACCGAGTGCTGGTAACACCCGGGACTTGAAGCCAACCGCCGGCCAACCGCGAGCAGGAAGGGCGACCGGCTCCCAGTTAGACTTCCTACACGAGCCGCATGCCCCGCTGGGTTCCAAGCTCGATTTTGAACTCAGCAGCAACTGCTTTGCTGGCCACCAAAGTCCGACTGCTACTGCCTAAAGTTATCCAACGTTGTGCGCCGGTTGGAATTTTGCCGGGGTGATCCAAGACATATTGTACCTGTACGCCCATGGCTTCGCCGCATACCTCTTGGCCCGCGCCATAACCGCCAACCGCGGGCGGCACCCAATCTCCAACAGGCTCGAAAACGGGAAACCCATTTTGTTTTGCCCACAAATGAATGTGGTCTAGTGAGCCAAAGAATTGGTCAACCGGAAGAACTAATAGACCGCCAGGGAGTGTGGCGCGATTGAGTGCGTTGTCGATGTCCCCGTCAGTATCGCCATCGACATTCAGCGTGACGACCGGCTTAGGAAATGGAGGTTGGTTGATACGCTTCCATGATTTGTCCGACGCGGTATTCCCCGGCTTACAGAGGACGTACACCTTTGGCACCATGCCCTGGAAATGGTCGTAATATTTTCGGGCGATTTGGAAACGCTGTGCGTCGACACCGCAAATATTGATCGTGGTATCGAAGCCCTCCCCATGATGATCTGAGACGATCACAACCGTCGGGATTTTCGCGGTGAAGTGCTTAGCCCTTCGAGCCACAGGGGTCGACATACAAAATATGATGCCGGGATTCCCAGTGAGATTTTTATCTACATCCCCAAGGGCACATTCTCGATAATCGATAGTGTAGTCTGTACCAAGCGAATATTTATTCTGCTTGATGAGGTAAGTGACGAGCCCGAGGATATATGGCCGCACTCCTCCATTAATCTGAAGTCATGCTAATGATTTTGCGGCTTTTAGCTGGGTCTCCTATCGCTATTGCAAGGATATTTGTTGGAGCACCAGTTTTTTTCTTCTTTGTTATTTTTCCTTTCTTCGCCATGTCCGCCTCCCGCTGACTGAAGGTTGAATGGTAGCTGACGCGCGACCATTGCGCCAGGTGGCCTGTCTAGGGTGGTCTCCGTTGACGGCGTCGTCGTGCACGAGAAAGATATAGTCGACCATGTCACGGCTCCGGCGTTGGCGAGCGGACCAGCTTCAATTTCTTTGTGTCGCCTTTGGGTCATCAATGGATACAACGGCTTTGCTTTCTCGTGTCCGCTTTAACCCAAAAGCGGACACGGTGCTCGATGTTCGGCGCGGCAGCTGAGGGCCAGGAACGGACTTAGGCGCTGCAGCAAAACAGCACCCACTTTCATGCCATCTTGCAAGGTGGGCGCCATTTATCGCTGAAGGTATGGGATCGCTATTGTTTAGGCTAAGTTTGTGCGCTGCATGTTAGTCTAGGATTCCATCTCCCTGGGTGCACGACCAATGGGTGACCGCAAAGTCGCTTTTATTGCAGGAGCTACCGGCGCTGCCGCCACGCGCTTGGTTGAAGAATTGGTAAGGCAAAATTGGGAAGTCATCGGAGCAGCTCGGAACCCGCCTCGGAACGTCAACAACCAAGTCCACTACGTGCACGCTGATCTAATGGACGCCAGCGCTGTTCAACAGGCCATCTCTCCGTACAGCAATTTAACGCACCTATTCTTTACAGCTCGCGCCTCGCATGAGGAAACCGGCGTCGAACCAGTGGATGAAAATGTCGCCATGCTCCGCAACTTACTCGACGCGGTGGAGGCTACGTCTCCGGCGCTCGAGCACCTCCACATCCTTGAAGGGACCAAGTGGTACGGCATGCACATTGGAAACTTTAAGACGCCGGCTCGCGAGGACGATCCACGGCACCTACCGCCGAATTTCTATTACGATCAGCAGGATTTTCTCGTGGAACGCCAGAGAGGAAGATCTTGGACATGGTCAGCTTCGCGGCCCTTTTTTCTAGTCGACTTTGCGCCCGAACGCCCACGTAACATACCTTCTCTGATCGGAGCTTACGCAGCCATTTGCCGAGAACTTGGAGTACCGCTCGACTTTCCTGGCAAAGAGACGTGTTGGAATGGCTTGAGCGAAGCAACCCATGCTAGCCAGCTTGCGCGCGCGATAGTGTTTCTATCTACCTGCCCACAGGCGGAGAATCAGGCTTTCAACGTTACGAATGGAGACTTGTTTCGGTGGAAATATCTTTGGCCCCGCATTGCGGAGTTATTTGGCATGCCCTGTGGCGAAGTGAGGACAATGTCGCTGGCGAAATGGATGGCTGACAAAGCGCCGATTTGGGAACGAATTGTGAATCGGTATAAGTTAAATCCTCGCCGTCTTGATCAACTGGCGCCCTGGTCGTTTGGTGATTTTGTATTCGGGCAACGCTACGATGTGATCTCAAGCATGACCAAAATCCGCAAAATAGGATTTCACGACGTGGTAGATACTGAGGAAATGTACTTGGCCGTCTTGCAGCAATATCGTGATGCTCGCATTTTGCCGTAAGAGTATAACAGATTAATCCAAAAACAGCGCAGTACCAGGTGCCGACCTGTACCCGCATTTTCCATTGCACTTAGCATTTCCCGCTGTGGGTCATTAACTGCCGCGCCGTCTGACGGTAGCCGTGTCCGCTTTGCACTCAATAGCGGACACCATCGATCGCTGTTGCGGTGTCCGCTAAGGGCCAATAGCGGCTAGCGGCGCTCATTCGATCACCTGGTCGGCCCGACCGAGGAGTGAGAGCGGAAAGGTCATGCCGAGAGTTTTGGCTGTCTTGAGGTTGATAAACAATTCGACTTTCGTGACCTCTTGAACCGGCAGATCAGAAAGCTGATCGCCCTTAATTATCCGACCGGTATAAATGCCAGCTTGACGGTGCGACTCAAAAAAAGCTGCCTCCGTAGCTCATCAGGCCACCGGCAATAGTGAAGTCCCGAGACTGGTGGATCGCGGGCACCGCGTGGCGGACAGTCAGAGTTGCAAGTGGTTCGCCATGTGTGCCGAACATGGTATCGGAAGCAAACACGAGTCCGGCCACCTGCAGCTGGGGCAAGGTTGCAAGCGCGGCATCGACCTCTTGTTCACTACTGGCCTGCAGGACATGGATCTGCAAGCCGCGGGCGCTGGCAAATGCCTGCAGATTCCTCAATTGTGAATCGGCAGTGGGACTGGTCGGGTTGATGACAACGGCGAAAAAGTCGGCCGTGGGGATCAGTTCATGCAGAAATTCCAGCCGCTTCGGCGTGACTTCCACGCTTAAGCTCGACACGCCCGTTACATTACCGGATGGCCGATTTCAAGCTGTCGACCAGTCCAGTCGCGATTGGGTCGGCACCCATTTCGAAGATAATAGGTATGGTTGCGGTCGCCGATTTTGCGGCGATCGCAGCAGGAGCGCCCCCCGGAGCGACAATCACAGTCACTTGACGCGCGACTAGATCTGCCGCCAGCGCAGGTAATCTATTGTGTTGGCCTTCCGCCCAACGAAATTCGACTGCGACATTTCGACCCTCGACATATCCGCTTTCGCCAAGACCTTGGCGAAAGGCCGTTATACGGCTAGCGAACGCGAATGGTGTTTCGGCGCCAAGATATCCGATCACCGGCATCGTCGGTTGCTGTGCGCCCGCAGCAAGCGGCCACGTTGCCACTGTGCCGCCTAAAAGTGTGATGAATTGGCGCCGTTGCATGTGTCTTCCGAGCAGGGACATTTTCAGGTCGACCATGATAAAACGTCTGCGTGACGCCCGAAAGTGACACACACACGCAGGCACTGGCCGGGGTCCGCTTTGGGTCATAAGCGGGCGCGGTGTAGTCAAATTGTGATGTCCGCTTTACCCCCGAAAGCTGCCGCGGCTATCACCGGCTGGCGCGTCCGTCATCGGCGTCCCTTCGCGCATTACGGCGGCGAAGCGGGTGAGCGCAACATGCGAAGCAATTACTCCTACGTCCGCTGAACACGAGGAGCGATCAGCCCCCACACTACCAGGACTATAATTGCGCCGACGATCGCTCCAATGAAACCCGCGCTATCGCCCTCTCGATACCACCCGATTGCTTGACCAAGGTATGTCGCAACGAAAGCTCCTACGATCCCGAGCAGGGTCGTCAAGATAAATCCAGAAGGCTCATACTTGTTTCCAGGAAGAAGGAACTTTGCGATCACGCCTGCCACAAACCCAATAATGATGGTCCAAAGAATACTCATCGGCCGCTCCCATTATCATGTGCTCGCGCTATGCGCGCAGATTTTATAGCAGGATTGGCAAATCGGAACTATGACGTGAAAGGGAACCATCGGTCCCGCCGCTGACGATTCCGACCATCATGGATCAGGTTACGCTCGCCGACGTACGGATCTGATCGGACGCCTGCCGAAAGCGTTCCAGCCGAGGCGATTGCACGATGCTAAGACAGCGGCGCCGAACGCTATTTAGTACCTTTCGCGGCAGCTTCCGTTATCTGTCCGGGTTTCTCCGACGCGACAACACGAGATGCCCTATCTGCAGGCGTAGATTCGGCCGAGCAGCTCCAGACCCAGCCCCAAGGTGGTGCCCATATCCAACATGATCCGCCGCAGCCTCCGCAGCCCGCGCAACCAAAACAGCCTCCGAAGAAGAAACGTCCGCCCGCGCAGCCGCGGCACGCTACGTGGCAACCACCACCGCAGCCAATATGGATGCCGCCTCCGCATCCTCCGCCTCCGCCGCAACGACAACCACCACCTCCGCCGCCACAGCGACAGCCCCCGCCGCCGCAACCACCACAGCCCCCACGGGCGAGCTTCAGGTTTTGCGGGAGCGCGGATGGTGCGACATTTTCCTTGTCGTAGATGTAGAACGTCCCCAAACTGACGTCGAAAATTTCCTCCTCGCCGAGAAAGAGTTCATGACTTTGACTCTGTGAGGTCGACGGCGTATTTGCCGCTGCTTCGCTGGTCGAGGCGCACGCGCCGCTCGCCAGCGAGAAGGACACTCCGGCGAATCCCAACGCGGGCAATGCTTTACTGCGACGCTTGCTTTTTATCGAAGAGGGTTTCGGCATGGCGCAATTCTCCATCAGGGCAGCGCCCTGCACACACCAACCCGTTCCCTACTCGTTCGCCAGCCGCTTAAGCTTCGACTACGTCCACGGCGAAAATTTGTCCATGCGACGCACGGTGATCACAACCGCGCGAATATCAGACTAGCAACTGCGGAGACCGCACAAGTCTTGATCGCGCTGCTGATGTTGGAAGGCGTCGAGTACCGGCTGAAGCGCCGGCGAATAAGTGGGCCACGCGGCGTTTAGTCGTAGAGTGCCACTACGATCTAGGAGGCCGCGATGAAGTATTTATCGTTTGTGCTGGATGTGTTGGTGTTGTTTGCACCGTTAAGTAGCTCCCAATCATGACGCGATGAGCTGGGAACCGCTCACGGTCTCGATCGAGAGCGGATGAGTTCGACGCAATTTCCTCTCGAGCTGCTTCATCCTTTCTCGAGCGAGCATTTCCCAAGCCTCGGCTATTTCGACGAGTTGCTGCTTATGTTCGGGCTTGCTCGCGCGTGCGGCCATTTGTCGGCAGACCCGAGCATGACCTTCGTATTCTGTAATTTTACGCATGAGGCGCCCGCGCATTTAACGCACAAAAAGCCCCGGGCAGATTCCGGGGCTGAGGTCAGGCAACGCGAACGGACGACGCCGCATGAGGGTGAGGGGCTGGGGGGCTAGACACCACGGCGCCGTCCGTCCGAATCCATAACCTGATCGACGGCGATCAGTTCCTGCGTGCTGCGGAACTTAGCTTCGCGGCAGACCGTTATCTGATGGCCGAGCACTAAATCCCCTGCGCGGGTGGGAAAAGCCCCGGTCACCTCCAAGCTCTGGCCGGGGTCAAGTACCTGCAACAGGAGGCGCCGATGGGAAGCCCCGAGCGAAAGGAAAACCGCGTCGTCAGCGCGCGGGTGATCAAGTGGGACGAAGATAACTTTGGCATCGCTATCGACTATGCGGACCATCAGCATAGCGCCTACGTCGTCGGGACTAGGGAACAGGCGTTGGCCGAGGCCGTAGAGATTCGCGGCGGCAAACGATAGGCTATTTTATTGAAACGGCCCCACAACGACCTAGATCGCTGCGGAGCCGCCAGCTCAAAAGCCCGGCTTGTGTCGGGCAAGGCTCTTGAGCCTCTGTAAAACACCCTCACTTTGGAACTATTCTGCTGACAGCAACAAAAAGTTGTTTGGGAACTTCAATGTTTGGTTGGTGGGTAGCGTTGCAAAAGCGCAAACGTCTTGCTGAAGAAGACGCAGCAATCCTGATTGCCCGTTTCGGGGTAAGGGCAAGTCACATGGCGAACCGCCGTGTAATGATGATGAATGACGGCGCGGTCTTTGATGCCAATCGCCCGGCCTGTCATTGGAAGCGCGTTTATTCCATTACGCGACAGCTATTACCGTACGACGGTGACGACAAAGCGCTCTTGCCATTGGATCGCCCTGGTGCCCGACGAGTGCCGTGGAGCGCTATCGACTGACTTTGAGATTCTCAGCGGAAGACTTACCACGGTTCTCGACCACCTCAAATTCGATTGCCTGCCCTTCATTCAACGAGCTGAGGCCCGCGCGCTCGACAGCGGAAATGTGCACGAACACATCCTTGCCGCCGCCGGCCGGCTGAATGAATCCGTAACCCTTCGCCGCATTGAACCACTTGACGTTACCCTTGGGCATGAGCTGTCATCTCCGAAATCGAATCAAACAATTTTAGCGCGACCGGCCGAAATAAAAAACCCGCCGAACGCGGGGCTCGGCGGGTTAAGGAGACCTGTAACTTGCGGCAAACAATCGAGACAGTGAGCGGTTCCTAGCTTACAGCGTTCACGGTTAGCGGCGGCTTAACGGTGTGGGCAAACGGATGCCGTCTCGCTGTTCTCTCGTTAGGCGCTTACAGAGCGCGTACGTGCGAATTGTACGCGCGCCGCAACAACGTCCTCGCTATTTTCGACGGAATCACTCTATCCCTGCCACGGAGCGCAGAGTAGGCGAACGATGGATTTCGAAGAAGTCATCGGAATGCTTCTGATCGGCAGCATGGTTGGCGGCCTCGCTCTCCTCATCATGTACACGGGCGTCCTGTAACGCGCCCATCCTTGTCGCGCGCTGGACCGTTTACCGTTTCCTACCGTGGTAACAGGGACCAATTCGGTCCTAAAGCTGTTACCTTGCGGCATGGAATCAGCAATAGAGGCTCTTACGGTTTTTCTGGCCATGATGTCGGTCGGCTTTGTTTCATTTATGGATGTTTTCTTGTTCGGCGGCATTGTGTGACGCGCTCCTATCGGCGCCGTAGTCGCGCGGGCATGTGAAACCCTTGCACGCAAAAGCGCTCGCTTGCCGGTTCCGCGACACTAATTTATCCGCAACCATTTTGGCTGATGGTGAGGTTGGCTGGTTTAGCGGCCGGCCACGTTCCTACTGGCCCCGGCGTCCAGCAACGCCGTCGGGGCTTTTTTCTTGCGCCGCAAAGACCTGGTGTTGACGTGGCCATTTCCGAGAAGAACGAGGACGGGTCGATGCTTGATGCGGCGGCCAATGCTCTGATGATCGCTGGCGTGCTCGTCGGCACGTACGCCATTTACGCCTACTGGATTACCGGTTAGCAGCACTGGCGCGATGATATATGCCGGATGCTCATTCCGAGGTCCCCACGGCTTCGGGCTGGGAAGCAGCCCGGCAGTGACCCAATCCCTGCCGGCTGCACATTTCATTCCCGAGAACGGCTCGGTTCTCTGACCGTTCGCCAGATATTCGCCGCCCGTTCGCGCATTAGCCAGATCAAGTTAAGTTGGAACCGCAATTTGTCGGCCGCGGCTTCACGTTTCGTCGAGTGCGGCGCCGACCGCAACTGGTCGCATAACCGTTACCTGCAAAAGTAGTCACGTGACGTGCCTACCCTTGCAGTCCCAACTAAAGCCCCGGCAACCCTTGCCGGGTTTTTTTATTTCCGGGCTTCCGCGGCCGCCACTTCCTGGCGACACTAGGTATGTCACTTTCCTCAATGCGCTCCGCTGTCATCCAGCGGTGTTCGGCGATCCACTTGTCTGCTTCGCGACGGTCTGCATAGCGGCCGACGTAGTGTATTGAGCCGTTCGGCCACGCGAGGCGAACGGCCCAATGTCCGTTTCGCTTAACCGATGTGAGTTGCGTCCGCGCCATTCCGGCAATATGCCTGATTCGAGATCGACAAGCGCGAGCAAATAACAGCCCGTCCCCCTTCGGGTCCGCAAAGCTGCAACTTGTCCTAAATCTCAATAGAACATTGCCGACCTAATAATCTTAAACTCTAGTGGCCGACGCAGCCTTTCCGTCATTGCCTCGGCCTATGGTCATCGCAGCTCAGCCCATCTGGAGCGTGAGGATGCCGAATTATCGATTCTACAACGGCCATCAACAAATTGATCCGCTTGTAATTGATTTTGCTTCCGACCGGGAAGCGATCGACAAGGCGAAGCGATTGCTCAGCGGCTTGGACGTCGAGGTTTGGCAAGGCGCGCGCGTCATTGTCCGGCTGCGCGGCGGCCAAGACTGCACGCAAAAGGCTCCCGCCTCGGCGGGAAATAAGGCCATGAACTTCCTGCGACGCTTGGTCCGAAATCGCAATCCGATCAGACCGCGCGTTAACTTGACTGCGTAAGCGCAGCAAGCGCAATAAAACGGGCACCGACAAAAGCCACGACCTGCGCCAGCCTTCGCCCTTGCCAGCGACATGGGGGGCTCATTGGCGGACCTGCCGCTCGCGCTGCGCTGCACGGAAGCCTGCCAAGTTGGCCTGCATCTGTTTCAGATTGGCCGCGAAGTTTTCCTCGTACCGGCAATACTTGGCGTAGGCGTCGATGCTCTGCTGCGTCGGCTGCGATGGCGAACCGAGGCCCTTGCAATGGCTGCTTTACCCCCAGAGCGGGCATATAAAGCTGCACAGCGTTAAGTGACGCGCGAGGCAAAGAGGAAGAGGCAGAATAATCCATGCTCAGATCAGTCGGAGCTATCGTCGCGGCGGTTGGGATCATTGCTACGCTTGCAACGCTAAAACCTGCTGAAGGGCGGGATGCCTCCGGCTGTGGGCAGCACTACGGTTATCCGGCCAATTACTACGGGCTTCCAACTTACTATTATGGGGGCTTTTATAGTCCGCGCGTCGTTTTGGCTCCCTGTGTTTACGGTTACGTCGTGCGGTACCGCACTGTTCGTCGCTACTGGTGACTGCGAACTGCCGCGAGCGCGCTCCGGCTTGATGTTGACGTTCCCGATACGCCGAGGCGTTCCGAGTGTCCGCTTTCGGTCAAAGCTGCCGTGCCTGTCACGCGCTGGCGCGTCCGCTTTCACTCCAATAGCAGACACGACGCCGCAAGATCGGCGCGGCAGCTAAGGGCCACAAGCGGACTCATGCGCCGCAGCAAACGGCAGAATTATTCGATCACATCGTCGGCCGTTGCCAATATCTCGGGCGGGAAGGAGCGGCCCATGGCCTGCGCCGTCTTGAGGTTGATAATCAGCTCGAACTTGGTGACCTGTTCGACGGGAAGGTCGGTCGGTTTGCCGCCCTTCAGGATTTTGTCTACGAAATAGGCGCCGCGCCGATACATCTCGGCCAGATTTTCGCCGTAGGACATCAGCCCGCCCGACGTAACCCATTCCCGCGCAACAAACATGCCCGGTAGCCGTCTTTCAATCGTGAAGTCGATGATTTCCTTGCGGTGCTGGAGCGTGAGTGCATCTTGCAGAACGATCAGCGCGTCCGGTTTCGCTTCGGTCATTTTTGCAAAGGCGGTCTCGATCTCTTTGGGAGAACGCACCTCAACGGGTTCAAGCTCAACGCCCAGCTCAAGAGCTGCATTCTGTGTCAGCTGCCAAGGATAGGCGAGCGCCGGATTGGCACCATTCCAGAGCACCGCGCCGCGCGATAGTCCAGGCACGACCTCCTTGAGGATGGCGAGGCGTTTGGTGCTGAGCGCGGCGGTCTGCGCTGCGCCACCGGTGATGTTGCCGCCGGGATGCGCGAGGCTTGCAATGAGGCCGCTTTCGACCGGACTGATGGCGTTGGGGAAAACCACTGGAATGTTGGTCGCCGGGCTTTTGACGGCGAAGCCCGCTGGCGTTGTCGAGACGATAATCACGTCTACCTTCAGCCGCACCATCTCCGCAGCAAATTCCTGGAAGCGTTCCGAGCGACCCTCGGCATAGCGGCGCTCGACCAGCAGGTTGCGACCTTCCTGATAGCCGAGGTCCTTTAGGCCATCGAACAGCGCGTCGTAGAACTTCTCATACCCCTGCGCGAGGAATCCTATGCGCCAGACCTTGCCAAGCTCCTGGGCGCAGGCAGCGAATGGCAAGGCGGCCACCGCTCCGCCAAGCACGGTGATGAAAGCGCGGCGCTGCATGTCCCTACCCCAGCTCTTGAGGTGGCATACTAGCTGTTAAAACGAGGAGATTGAAAGCGGCTGCGAACGGCTTCGGAGGTTCTACTGCAAAGCGCGGTCGGCGTCTCATTTGGGTCAGAAGCTGCCGCGACCGGCCGAACTCTTGATGTCCGCTTTTGCCCCGAAAGCTGCCGCGACCGTCGCTGACCATCGTGTCCGCTAAGGGCCAAGAACGGACTCGTGCGCTGCAACAAAGTTGAGTGTAATACCGGTTCTTGGCACCCCAAAAAAACATCGAGCCGGTCCTGGACACGATCTGCGCGCTGAACGAGGATGTGAAGCAACCCTAAGTTTGGGGCGCCGTCCTGGGAGCATGTTATGAGGAAAGTCCTTCAGGGTTACGCTAAGGCCAAAAATGGCGATCTCATCCAAATTGGTACGATCCCTGTTCCCCGCATAGCAAGGACAAACGCTCTCCGAGCGAACGTGAGGACAAAAGACATTTGATCAGGCAAGGCGCAACGATCTTTAAAAAGGAAATTGTTCGTTAGTCGTGGCAAAGTGACTTTGTGGGCCAGGAGGAGACTCACGCGGTGCGGCAAAAGCCGCCGTCCGCGGGCATACATCCGCGCTACAGCGCACATCGCGAAAAATCTTCGTAAGGTCCAAAGTGCAATGCAAGTGGCGCTGATCCCAGATTGAATTTTGCAAAAATGTGCCCATTGAAGCACTGTATTGTGTGGGTGCTTGCGACGCAGTCACGCGCTACTTGAGTAACGTCGTATGAAAACCAGGGTGCTTATCGTCGGCGGCGGGCCGGTGGGACTGACGCTGGCCATGGATCTGGCCTGGCGAGGTATCGATGTCGTCGTCGCCGAGCGCCGCCCTCCCGACGACCCGCCGAACGTGAAGTGCGGCCAGATCGGCGCCCGCTCCATGGAGACTTTCCGACGGCTCGGCGTGGCCGACAAGCTCCGCGGCATCGGACTGCCTGCTGATTATCCCAACGACATCGTCTCGGCGACGAGCGTCACCGGGATCGAGCTCTCGCGCGTTCTCATTCCGGCGCGCGGCGCGCGTCCCACACCTGCCGCGGTCGGGCCGGACACGGCCTGGCCGACGCCCGAGCACACGCATCGCTGCAATCAGAAGTTCTTCGAGCCGGTGCTGTTCGCGCACGCTGCGGCGCAGCAGCGCATCCGCATCCTGCATCGCACCGAGATCATGGACCTGGCGCAGGGCGAGCAGGGCGTGACCGCGAGCGCCGTCGACCTCGACAGCGGTACGCGCACATCGATCGCATGCGACTACCTCGTCGGATGCGACGGGGCGAGCTCGTTTGTACGCAAGTCGATCGGCTCCGAGTTCGTCGGCGCTCCGGTGCTGCAGTACGCGCAATCATTCCACATCCGGGCGCCACAGCTCAGGAGCCTGCTGCCCGGCAAGCCGGCTTGGCTCTACTTCTCGCTCAATCCGCGCCGCTGCGGCGTGACGATGGCCGTCGACGGGCGGGAGACTTGGAACATACAGAATTTCTCCCATCCTGGAGAATCCCGGCTGGATCATCTCGATCGCGACTGGGTGATCCGCTCGATTCTCGGCGTCGGGCCGGACTTCGAGTACGAGCTCTTGTCCTGCGAGGATTGGGTCGCCCGCCGGCTTGTCGCGAACAAGCTCCGCGACCGGCGTGTGTTCATCTGCGGCGACGCCGCGCACGTGTGGATGCCGCTCGGCGGCTTCGGTATGAGTGCCGGAATCGCGGACGCAGCCAACCTCGCTTGGAAGCTTGCCGGCGTCCTCCACGGCTGGGCCACGGCCGAGATTCTGGATGCGTACGAGGCAGAGCGCCAGCCGATCACGGACCAGGCCTCGCGCATCATCTCCGACATCGGACACCAGGTAATGATGCAGCGACACGAGTTGTCGCCGGACATCGAGCGGCTGGATGCGATCGGCGAGGCCGCACGCACCGCCGCCGGACAGCTCGCCTACGCGCTTGACGTGGAGCAGCAATGCTGCGGTGGCCTCAACTTCGGCTACTTTTACGATCGCTCGCCGATCATCGCCTACGACCGGGAGCAAGCGCCAACCTACACGATGGGCACTTTCACCTCGACCACTGTGCCGGGCTGCCGCGCACCGCACGTCTGGATCGAAGGGCGGCGCTCTCTCTACGACGCGATGGGGCCCGATTATACGCTTCTGCGCCTCGACCCCGCGGCGGGCATCTCCGGCATTGTCGCGGCAGCCGCGCAGCGCGGCCTTCCGCTCGGCGTCCTCGACGTGAGATCGCCCGAGGCGTCAGTGCTTTATCGGCACAAGCTCGTGCTAGTGCGGCCGGACCAACATGTCGCCTGGCGCGGGGACGCGGAGCCGGCCGACCCCCTCGACCTCGTCGATCTAGTGCGGGGCGCCACGCGGGTGTCGATGGCAAAATCGGCATGAGAGCCGAACCATATTCTTAAACTCCGGCTGATCGTTTTGCAGTGCGTCAATTGGCGGCGGCTAAGCGCCGCTTTGGGTCATTAGCTGCCGCGCCGGCCTTGATTCTTGATGTCCGCTTTGCCCCGAAAGCTGCCGCGGCAGTCACCGGTCAGCGCGGCAGCTAAGGGCCAAAAGCGGACCTTCACACGGGAGATTCTTATCAACATTACGCCAGCGGTTGCGCCGTGAATCCTAAATGGCAACGCCTTTGTTCCACCGCAGCTTATAACGATCGGCGAACCGTGTCGGCTCCTCGATGCCGGCCATGTCAGAGTTCACCTTGGGAGCGCCGGCGCTACGACAAACTCGCGGCTGCCCAAATCCAAGATTGGCCTAGTCCTGCGACGGGATTGCGCTGTCCGTTTGCAGTTTCTCTTGCTGCAATTGGGCGGGCGCACCGAGATATTCCACGTGCGCGCCTTCGATCTTGCCATTGAATTTGAAGGGGGCCTGATCATAGTACTCGATCCCGACCGGAGAGCCGAGATCGATGCCGAAGTCGAGGCAATCGTTAGCAGTAAAGATCAGCGGGGCGCTAACTGGTACCACACCCGACGCAACTTCGTTGCCATTGACTTTCAGCACTACCTTGAGAGGACCGGCCGGCTTGCGCTCGACATAGGTCGTCACGACTTCGATCTTCACCTTGCCAGTGGGCAGTTTGTCCTTGGCCTTGATGTGGGTACGCATAATCTCGAACAGATTGTATTCGTACGACAGCACGCCGTCCTTAACGTACAACGTGAGGCCAGCGGAAAACCCGCCGAGTGCATAGAGCACGCCGCTGGCATTTGCGGGCACATCAACGTCCATGCTGACAAGGTTCTCCTTGTTGCCAAGCGCCGGCGCGACGACTTCAGGTATCCTCGTCATTGCGCCCGGGAAAGTCCACGATGTGTACGGCGACACCAGGCGCAGTTCAGGATGGAGAACGGGAATCCAAAGACCGCCGCCGATCGGCAAACCTTTGTTCTTGGTGAACTCAATCAGAAACAGGTCCTTTAAATCGGCGACCTTCGCGGGCATCTTATCGGCGAGGTCGTCAGCCTGCGACCAATCTTTGTTCAGATCGTAGAGTTCCCACTTGTCTTTGTCCGGTGTCCATTCCTTGATGCCTGGGGGCAAGCCAGGTACCCACGGTATGCGCGGACCAAACGCGGATGCGATCCAGCCGTCGTGATAAATCGACCGGCTTCCCATGACTTCGAAATACTGCGTATGTTTCACCTCGGCGGCTTTCGCATCATTGAATGTCGTCGCAAAGCTGACGCCATCGAACTGATCTTGCGGAACGCCGTTGACCACGCGCGGAGGTGTGATGCCGATAACATCATAGATGGTCGGAACCACATCATTCACGTGGAGGAACTGGGCGCGGGGCGTGGCGTCGGACTTGATCCTTGCTGGCCAGCGGACAGCGAGTGGATTGCGGATGCCACCGAAATGCGAGGCGATGAGCTTGGTCGCCTGATAGGGCGTACTACCGGCCCATGCCCAACCAGCATGATACATAGGATCGGTTTTAGGAGTGCCAAGCGCGTCAAGACCACCAAGGGTGTTGAGTGCCGCGATCTGCTGTTTCGTTGTAGTCGGAATGCCGTTCTGGGCCACGAGCTCGCTGATGCTGCCGTTTTGGCCTTCTGCGGAGGCGCCGTTGTCGCCCCAGATATAGAGGATCAGTGTGTTGTCGCCGTAGCCCAGTCGATCAATTTCATCGACGACGCGGCCGACCTGAACGTCAGTGTGCTCGGTAAATCCAGCGAACAGCTCCATGAGGCGGCGCTGGAAGGGCTTCTCGTCATCCGGGATCGAGTCCCACGAAGCGAGCGTGGCGGGTCTTGGGGTCAGTTGCGCATCTGCGGGAATCCAGCCCATCTGTTTGGCGCGCTCGTAAACACGCTCGCGGTATTTGTCCCAGCCATCGTCGAATTTGCCCTTATACTTATCAGCCCATTCTTGCGGGACATGAAACGGACCGTGAGAGGCCCCGGGGGCAAAATAGATGAAGAATGGTTTGTCGGGCGCTAATGCTTTTTGTTGACGCAACCAGCCGATTGCGTCGTCGGCAAGGTCTTCACTGAGATGATAATAATTATGGCCCCCTGAGGTAGCCGGATGTTCGACGTAGGCGGTATTGCGGACGAGTTGCGGCTCCCATTGCGATGCTTCGCCGCCGAGAAAGCCGTAGAAATATTGAAAGCCGTAGCCGGTGGGCCAGTTGTCGAACGGACCGACGGCAGAAGTTTGCTCGGGAGGCGTATTGTGCCACTTCCCCCAAGCGCCGGTGCTGTATCCGTAATCCTTGAGCACTTCGGCGACGGTGGCACTGCTCTTCGGCATGATCCCCGTGTAGCCATCCCAATCATTCGCCAACTCGCCGATCTGACCGTTGCCGACACGATGAGGATTGCGACCTGTCAGCAACGCTGCGCGGGTCGGCGAGCACATCGCCGTGGTGTGATATCTATTGTAGGAGATGCCCTCGTTGGCGATCTTGCTGAGCGTCGGTGTGTGGATTTCGCCGCCGTAAGTGTCCGTTTGGGCCGGCCCGACATCATCGATAAGCACAATGAGTATGTTTGGTGCATCCTTCGGTAGATGGTTCAAAGGGGGAAGCGGACTATAAATTAACTCCTGCATGGTCCGCCCGGCGGTGCTGCCGGAAGGTTTGGGGGCAAAGGGCAAAATCTCCTGGCCACCCGCTGGAATCGCAAAGCTCGCGCTTAATGTGAGGGTCAGCAATCCGCCTAACAGCCTTAGGCTCATTGGACTACTCCTTTGGCGCGATTAGGTGTGGTCTTCCTGACCCACCGTCCTCGCGCCGGAAAGGCCGGGAAGTATGGCGACGTGTCACGGCCGCGCATTGTCGGCTACCAGTTTAACGCTCGCAAGACGGGTTCGTGGGCCGCGCGGCTAATCTCCACTTTTCGTCATTAGCTGCCACGCGACCTAATCAGAGGCGTGTCCGCTTTACGACTTAAGCGGACATTGGGTCGCCGGTGCCGGGATGTCCGGCCAATAGCGGACATGTCATTGGGCCCTGAAGTGCGACAGACCCGTGCAGACACAAGATTGCTGAATGTGGTCCGGTAACTGTGCCGGGTTTCGGCGCTGTCATGGAATAAAACACGTTCTCCGGGAGTATTAACTCCGGGCGTCTGACCGGACATACCCTTGGAGGGTCGGACGCTTGTGGCTCCCCGCCTCTCCTCAACCCAAGCGGGGAGCCACACTTTGTTGTGACAGCGTGGTTTATCCAGATGTCGTCCCCCGTGAGTGATCCTCCCGACCACTTCGGCGCCCAGGCGAAGTAGCTTCTTCCGCCTTCACCCCCTCGCCTTGATGTCCGCTTTGGCTCATTAGCCACGTCTCGCGCGGCGTAACGTCGGATTTATCCCGAAAAGCGGACATCCGTAATAGCTGCGGTCACGTCGGCCAAGTGCCAGCAGCCCACCTAGGTGCTTCTGCCGTGGGATGGTCTATACAATCACCTCGTCAGCGTGAGCTAACAATTCGGCCGTCATCTCATGTCATCTGTTGCAAGCGTGTTTTCTCGATCATTCTTCCACGGCACGCGTGCCGATTTGAAACCCGGAGACCTGATCGTCGTCGGCTATCAGTCCAATTTCACGGACGTTAAGCCGCTGTCTTGGGTTTATTTCGCGGCCACGCTGGATGCGGCGATCTGGGGTGCGGAGCTGGCCGTCGGCAGCGGACGAGAGCGAATTTATGTCGTAGAGCCAACCGGGCCGGTCATGGACGATCCGAACCTGACAGATAAAAAGTTTCCCGGTAATCCGACGCTTTCATATCGCTCCCGCGATCCACTGCGAGTCATTGCAGAAGTTACGAAGTGGCGACGGCACACGCCTGAACAGCTACGGCAAACGAAGGAGAATGTCGCCCGCGCGAAAGCGGAGGGTACCAATATCATCGACTAAATCGGCGGGGATCAGGCCGTAATGCCACGAGACATTGCCGCGCACGTAGGACACTGTCCACTATGAGTCGTTAATCTGCCGCGCCATCAGACGGTAGCCGTGTCCGCTTTTCCCCGAAGGCGGAAGCGGCAGTGCATCGGCTCCGTGTCCGCTAGGGGCCATGTGTGGACGGCTCCGGGTTGGCAAGGCTTTTCTCACGAGTGCAGCATTGGTCGGTGCAGCCATGTGTTCGGCCTTTGAGTGCGGTTCACATGACCGCTGGCCATAATGCCCTCCGCGGATCAGGTCCCGGTCAACAACGCGCATTCAACGATGCTCTGGCCCATGTGGGTTGTCCTGATCGCCGGATCGACCGGCTCTGCATTACGTGCTGTTCGCCCTCCCAACCTTCACATCACGCCGGATGCCCGGTGTGATCTCGTTCAAGCCGCGAGCGCGGCCGGTTCCTTGTAGCGTTCACCCTTGGCCATGATCGCCCAGGCCATCCTTGCGATCTTGTTGGCGAGTGCGATGGCCGCGACCTTCGCTGGCCGCCGCGCCAGCAAAGCGGTGAGCCACGGCCGATGCTTGGTGCCATGGATTTTGGCATAGCGAATGACGGCGAGCGCGCCCGTCGTGAACAAGCTGCGCAGATAGCGATCGCCTCGTTTGCTGATACTGCCGAGTTTGTCCTTGCCTCCACTCGAGTTCTGCTTGGGGACAAGCCCGATCCAGGCCGAGAAGTCCCTTCCTGATCGGAACGCCTTCGGATCGGCGACGCTGGCGACCAGAGCGGTCGCCAGTGCTGGACCGACGCCAGGTATATCGTCGAGCCGCAGGCTTGCTTCACTGGATCGATGCCAAGCCATGATCATACGATCGAACTGGAGGATCTGTGCCTTCAGCATCTGCAGTTGGGCGCCGAGAGCGGCGACACAGGCGCGGGCAACCTCGGGCAACCGCTTGTCACTTGCATCGGCAGCGACGCCGAGCAGCTGCTCGACACCATTGCGTCCGACCGGCGCGACGATCCCGAACTCTGCAAGATGAGCGCGGATGACGTTGATCACCGAGGTCTGCTGGCGAATAAACAAATGACGGGTACGGTGCAGCATCAGGCAGCTCTGTTGCTCTGGCGTCTTGGTCGCGACGAACCGCATATTCGGCCTGGTGACCGCTTCACAGATCGCCTCGGCGTCAGTGGCATCGTTCTTATGCCGCTTCACATACGGCTTCACATAGGCCGGCGGCATCAGACGGACAGAATGGCCAATCGCCTGGAGTTCGCGCGACCAATGATGCGACGAGGCGCAGGCTTCGATACCGACCAGGCACGGCGGTAGCTTTTGGAAGAAGGTCATCACGTAGCGTCGCTTGAGCTGCCGGCGGATGACTACATTACCCTCCGTATCAACGCCGTGGACCTGAAAGACCGACTTCGCGATATCCAGACCGATTGTCGTGACCGTTTGCATAGGTAGCTCCTCCGAATCGTGGGAGCCTTAACAGCGCCCACATCCATGGCGCTCGCGCGCCGGGTGGAGGAGCCGTCCACAGCATCAACAACGGACGTGGACCGCCTCATTCGATCACTTCGTCGGCGCGGCCGAGCAGCGACAGCGGTACAGTAAGGCCGAACGCCTTTGCAGTTTTGAGATTGATTATCAGTTCGACCTTCGTAGCCTGCTGAACCGGCAAGTCGGCGGCCTTATCGCCTTTGAGAATGCGGCCGGTATAGGTACCTGCGAGGTCAAACGTGCCTGTAAGACTGGCTCCGTAACTCAATAGGCCACCAGCCGCCGCGAACTCGCGAAATTCGTAAACCGTGGGCAGCGCATGACGGAGCGCCAATTCGGCGAGTTGTTGGAGGTGGCTCGTAAACAGAGGATCGGCGCTGATGACGAGTGCTCCAGCCTGCAGTTGGACTAGGCTCGCAAACACTGCATCGAAATCGGGGACGCTGCTCGCTTGGAGCACATTGAACTGTACGCCGATCTTACGCGCCAATGCCTGCAAGACTTTAGTCGAGGACTGAGCAAGTTGGGGGTTGGTCGGATTGACGAGCAACGCAACGCTCGTTGCCGTAGGGACCAGCTCGTGCAGTAGCTCCATCCGCTTTGGCTCGACCTCCGCGTTCAACGTTGTCACACCGGTGGCGTTGCCACCCGGTCTGGCAAGACTGGCGACAAGTCCAAGCTCGATTGGGTTGCTTGCAATCTCGAAGACGATTGGAATTGTCGCGGTCGCAGCCTTTGCTGCCAGCGCCGCAGGCGTACTGCCAAGCGCGGTAATGACGGTTACCTGATGATTTACCAGATCGGCCGCCAGTGCCGGCAGTCGAATGTTTTGACCTTCTGCCCAGCGATATTCAACTGTTACATCGCGGCCCTCAAGATAGCCAGACTTACTCAAGCCTTGATGGAACGCGAGCAACCGAGCGGCCCACAAATCGGGCGATGCGCTGCCGAGGAACCCGATCACCGGCATCGCAGTCCGCTGCGCACGCGCCGCGGGCGGCCAACTCACCGCTGTGCTGCCGATCAGCTTTATGAACTCGCGCCGCTTCATGGACTTGGTCCTCAGGCCGAGGAGTTCACCCTACCAGACGGTTGGGCGAGAATTGTGCGTCAAGGAGGCTCATGTCCGCTTTGGGTCATAAGCTGCCGCGACGGCTTTAGCTCCCGGTGTCCGCTTTACCCCCGAAAGTGGCATTCAATGCGACGCTCGGGATGTCCGCTAAGGGCCAATAGCGACATTCCGCGCCGCAGCAAATGAGGGCCGGCATTCGCGCCGGCCAGCGCCATTCCTTTCACCACACCTATTGCAGCCCGGCCGAAAGCCTGATCCCGCGCCGCCAACGATGCCGTTGTTGCCGTAAGTGAACATGTGACGCTCAGTCGGTCGCGAAGTGCCAAAAGCGGAAGTGCCTCGGACGAGCGTCATCGCGTGTAATTCGAGATGGCGTGATGAAAGAAATCGATTACGGCTCGCACGCGTGCGGTTCTGGCAAGATCGCGGTGCGTGACAAGGTATAGTTCCGCTATGAATACTTGCTCCGGCGGGAGAAGCCGAATGAGATCGGGGTCACGGTCGGCGGTTAAGCACGGCAGGATGGCTAAGCCGATTCCGGCCTTGCATGCACCGTAATGGATGCGCCTAGTGTTTGCTTGCAGAGCAACCCTTGCGTCACGCGCATGCTCGGCAAACCAGGGACCGCCGCGATAATGGGCGAATTCTTCTGTCCATGTGATGATGTCAAGATTGGAGAAATTGCAGATAATCCCCGGCTCGAGATCGTGCGCTACGGCATATGATTTGGCCGCATATAGGCCACATTTCCACCACCCAGTGCGGCGGACCAAAAGGCTGTGCTGTTCCGGTCGCGCGCTACGCAGTGCGACGTCTGCTTCACGACGCGACAGGTTGGCTATATCAACTTGCGCAACTACTTCCAGCAAGATGCCAGGATAGCGCCGACGAAACTCGGTGAAGTGCGGCGTTATCACATTGGCAGCGAGCTCGTCCGATGTGGCCAGTCGGACTCTCCCGCTGACCTGCAGATCACGGCCGAGCGCCTCGCGCTCGACCGACAAAACTGCTTCCTCGACTTCTTCAGCCTTATTGTGGATTGCCGCTCCGCTCTCGGTCAGCGTATAGCCGCTTTGCTTCCGATCAAACAAACGGGCCCCCAATTTTGCTTCGAGGGTGGCCACCCGTCGCCCGACGGTCGCGGGACTGGTTCTGAGCTGGCGCGCCGCGTCCGCAAGACTGCCCGCGCGCGCCACGGCAAGGAAATGCCTGAGATCATCCCATTCCATTGAAATTCAAAATTGAACGATGAGCATTCAATTATTGCTGTATGTCGGTCGAAATTCAACCGTTAAGTTTTCGAAGTGGTCTAGCGGCGGACAAGTGCCGAAGTCCAAATTTCTTCAGCGGCAGCGCGGCTAGGCCATCTGTCAATTTCACCTTGCACCAGCGCGTTAGCGCGGTTGTTTGCTGGCGCGCCAACCGGAGGGAAAGCTAATGATTAAGGTCCTCGCCATCGCGTGCGTAACCGTGCCAGCTTTCGTGGTATCTGCCATCGCACAGCAGCCTGCCATTAAGCGCACCGTCCTTCGCAGCATCGATTATCCCGCGGGCTATACCACCGTGACGGCGATTGTGGAGGTTGCGCCGGGCGCTTGTTCGGGCCGTCACACCCATCCGGGGATCGACAGCGGTTACGTCATGCAGGGCGACTTCGTGCTCAAGATCGATGGGAAGCCCGACCAGACCCTTAAGGCGGGCAACTCATACGAGACGTCGCCGCAGATGCCCCATGACGGTTGCTCGGTATCGGGCACCAAGCTGATCGACACCTTTGTCATCGAGAAAGGCAAGCCACTGGCATCGCCGGCGTCCTAGTCCGGCGCAGTACGCTTCGGGTCATTCGCGTCGTTTTCGGTACTCCGGCCCGATGTCGGCTTTACCCTACGAATAGCGACTTCCCCTAACGGTCTACTAACCGTCACGTAGTTGGGCTAACGTTGGGTTGGCGCTGCCAGCGGAACATGCCGACGTTCCGTTGAATTTAAAGGCGGCGACTGTGCCTGCGGCGGGCGAACAATCCAAACGTCTGTTCGTTGCGCCCGCCACGCAGGCCGAATTCGCCGCATCGGTTGTCGAATCAACCGAGAAGTGGGGCAACGTAATCCGAACGGCAAACATCAAGCCGGAGTGATCCAGGCCGATATTCCATATATCCCGTCCCGCAAATTGAACCTTTCGCGGCAATCAGCGGCGACCTTCGATTTCATCAAGGTCCGCTTTCGTGGCCTTCTGATCCCGAAAGCGCCCCCACACAGGCGACGCCCGGCGCAGGAGCTGGCACCGGACTTCTCCGGCGTTGCACGTGGTGGTGACACCCAAGTCGTGTTGGTAGTTTTGTTGGTATCTTTCCTTGCGACCGCCAGAAAATTACGCTAAATCAATAGCATAGCCTCCTGCTTCGTCTCCGGCCCGGGGAGCCAGTGTGTATTGAGTTGTTTGGGTTCTTTTAGCGTTATGCGGCGCTTACCCACGACGCTATTCCCGATCAAAAACTTAGCAGCTTACGTGAGCGCGTTGAGCGATGGGGTGCCGAACGATGGGCACGCGCGCGAGCGAAATGGACCACGTTCTTCATCCTTGGGATTCTTCGCGCGAGCGTTATCGCACTCGCCATATGGATGGTCGCGCCAGTGCTGTTGCAGCATTTCGCGTCGCCGCTCGATTAGGCTCGCTGGACTGCGAACGGCAGTGCCAACGCCGTGTTCTTGACGTTGCCGCCAGCTTTGCCGACGGGCCAAATGAGTTACGAGTGAATCGCGAGATCATCTTACTGAGCCGGTAAAGCGAGCTCGTATCCAGCCGTGCGCATGCACTCCGAGAAGAGCAAAAATAACTTGAACTCGGGCGAGCCCGCGCCGACGGGACCGGTGTTCCCATTGTTTTCACACTTCGCCTTGTCTTGTGCGAGTTCTTGGTCGCTCACCGGAGCGGGATGATGCTGCCACGTGGCGGATGCGGCCGGCGCCGCGTCGGCCGTCGCCAGCTTGGCGGGCGGTTGGCCGGATTGGTCCGCCTGCAAGTACCAGCATTGGCGCTGTGTCGTCCGGTCCGTGCGATAGTACCAGTGGCCTCTCTCCGGCGCGGAAAGTTTTGGCGCAGTAAGACAATCATCCGCGCGCGCAGTATTCGTCGGCGCTCCGATGCCGGCGCCCGATGCGAACAGCGCAACGACAATCGCGGTCATCCCGATAGGACTGGAAATTCGTCGCGGCATGATCAACTCCACCAGACTGGGCGCGCAATGTTTGCAAAGAACGCGACTGCAAGATCGTCAAAGTCCGGCCAAACGGACATTTGATTGCGATCAGATTGCGATGCGGGAACCGTGTAAGCGCTCGACGGAAAATCACGAGCCTATTTGCTGCTCTATGACGCTGTCCCCCTTATTGGTAACCTCGCTGAAGAGTTTGAAACCGATCGGGGAGTGACGATCTATGCCACGGGGCTTCGTTGTCCTCGTCAGAAGCGCCGGCGGGTACAAGGGGTCGACTTATGTCGTCGCGGTTCCCGAGCGGGAGACAGCCATCGCGATGGTCAAAAGACTGTATGGTTCTAGTGCGGATTTCTTTGCCTCACCCGTGGCCGCAATCGACATCGAGCAAATGGGTTTGTCGTTAGGCGAAGTGGTTGAGTGGCACTAGGTCAGCCGCAACTGCGCACGGCCTCTCTCACCTGTGGCCGCGGGCGCCCCTGGACGGCTGGTAGGTGTCATTGCGAATGCAAAACCCGCCAATACCGCTGACGTTTGCCTGGCACTGCTCATAAGTCGAGAAGCCGCAGTTCATCGAGCCACCCATCGCACCGGTGTACTGGGAGCACCAGGGATAATTTTGCGCATGGGCGGCCGTGCCGGTTAGGCCAACCAGTGTCGCGATTCCAAACATGAGCGCGATCTTCTTGGCGGCGTTTGATCGACGGGCGGTCGAGAATTTAGCGATCATAGCAATCACCATGTTCCTGGAACATCGATAGAGCACACAAACAATATCGCCATCCGACAATTTCCGGTGTGACCGGGAGCACAAATAGTCCGTTCCCGGCGACGCAGCCGTGTAACGGTGGCCCCAGATGGTGATGATCTTGGAAAACATCGAGTGCCGATGCAGCTAATCGGCAATTTCTCTACCCTGGGCGGCAAATCCGCGCCGCTCGTCGAGCGCACCTACCGGCAGCCAGAACCGAAAGACGACCAGCTTTTGATCGACCATTTCCAAAATTCTTCAGGGGAGATCGGGTCAATTCCGTAGGATTGGTTGGCCGACGCCA
Source organism: uncultured Alphaproteobacteria bacterium (assembly GCA_963746715.1). Taxonomy (GTDB): domain Bacteria; phylum Pseudomonadota; class Alphaproteobacteria; order Rhizobiales; family Xanthobacteraceae; genus BOG-931. Next base: position 28,471 of record CAVVCW010000033.1, read on the forward strand.
CGTCTTGTCCGGCGCCACGCGAAGCCATCACCATGACCCGGCAGCCGGTCATGCCGGATTGACCCGTACCGAAACTGTCCCACACGTATGTCGTCTCCACCGCGCTGGTAGCAAAGTGACTCGATGGTGGACCGAAACGGTCGACGACCCCCGACACCGGTTGGCCGACATAGGGATCAAGCATACTTCCCACCTGCTGAGGATGCAGTGACGAACAGCCGGCGACTGCGATACAGATGAGGAATGCTAGCAAGCGCACGCGAGATTTCCGAATAAAGGACGCATCTTTCCGCCAGAGGAATTATCGCCCTCGGATGTGCGCGGGGCAAGCGGACGCCCCCCGCCTAGCGCGATCAGGCCGCAATTCTTGACAGTGCCGCAGCGACGTTGCCACAGTATTACATTGCGTGCCGGGATCGTTGGTCATTTCGAACCGAGACAGAAATGGTAAGTCTACCGCGTGTCGTCGTGTTCTATCGCGCTTGGGTCCGAGTTTGGGTCCTCACCTTTCTGCTTGTCGGGTGCACGTCGGCAGCCGAAATCGAAAAGCAGCAGGCAGCGGCCGACGACGCCAAATGTCTTTCCGACGGGACCCGCAAAGGCGATCAGGCGTACACCGCCTGTCGTGCGCAGCTCGAGAACGCGCGTTTGGCGGCAGCGTCGGCGCACATGCCCAGTCCGATCCAAAACCGACCGCTATTTCATCCGGGTCAATAACGGCGGGCATCCGACGCCGCACACGCTGCAGACAGTACGGCAGCGTGCGGGTGTGGAATATCGGCCGCGGCAGCGATCGACGTTTTGCCTTTTCAATAGCAAGCGCCGTTGCACCAGTCCGCCCACGAACTGGATGCCAAGCCGATCGTCAAAACAGCGAGGATCGCCGCGACGAGCATCGCGTATGCGACAGGCTTGAGCTTTTTGCCCGCCATGATGTACCTCAAACGTTTTCCGGGTTAGCGACCATCCTGTGTCGGAGGATTGGGCGACCCCCGCCAGGACCTTTTCGTACCTACGTGGCGCGCCGCGTGTCCGCAATGCGGATCACGCGTAAGTGTCCCTGAAGGCGCGTTCCAGCGCGGCTCTAGCGCTTCGATGCCGGGTCAATAAAATTGCCCGCAAATCTTTGACGATCGTTTCATCGTCAAATCCTAAAACCGGGACGAAATTCAGGGCCGCGGTGTTTCGCGTGAGGAAGTCCTTTCCCTGGGGACAATTGCAGATGCGAAAAAACAAAAAACCCAAAACGCAACGTAAGGCCGTCCGGACTCGTATCTTCGACAAGCGCTTTGTTGTGACGGCGTGCGCGACGGCGGCCGTTTTGTGCGGGATTGTTTATTTCCGAAGCGCGCTGCCCGCGTTGAGTTTGTCGTCGGCGGACTCGCACCAGACGGCGCACAACGTACCGGCGGGTTCGATCCTCATACCCTACGGAAACGGCGACTGCCGCCTGAAAGCGATCGACAACACGACCGGGCAGATTCAGGATGATGGCCTCATGGATTGCGCGGATGCGGCAGACCAGAACACCGTAGCGTGGAAGCCGCTGGCGAACGTGCAAAAGGCGACCGAAATCCGGAAGTCGTTTCGACACGAATAGGTCGCATAGCCAAAGGCTTACCGGCGCGTCTTCACGCGCACCCTCACCCCACAACGCCATGAAATTTGCGGGCATAGGCCGGCGTGATCTTGCCGTCGCGCAGATCCTCGCGGACCAGATCGGGCGCGCGCGTCGCCGGATCGCCGAAGCCGCCACCGCCGGCTTGTTCATGCACGATGAGCGCGCCGTGCTTGACCGACATCGTCACCTTGGCCGGGATCGCCTGCACCTCGCCGTCGATCTCGATCGTGTTGCGCGACGGGCCGCCTTCGTGCCCTCCGCTTAGCCCGTAGGGCCGGAATGCGACGCGGTCGGAGCGCAATTGCAACAGTGCTTCCGGCGCGAGGATGCGATAGCTGCGCCTGATGCCGACACCGCCGCGGAAGCGGCCGGCGCCGCAGCTGTCGGGGACGAAGGCATAATCCTCGACGCGGACCGGGTGCTCGAACTCGAGAACCTCGACCGGCATGTTGGACAAATTCTGCGAGGCATTGGTGATGGCTTCGACGCCGTCTTTGTCGGGACGACCGCCCCACGCGCCGCACAGCATATCGACGATAATGAAAGGCTTGCGGTTGCCGCGCAGCCCGCTGATGCAGATCACGCTGTTGCCGCCCTCGCCCGCCGCCGGCACGCGCTCCGGCACGATCTGCGCCAGCGCGCCAAGCATCGCATCGAACACGCGATACCCGGTGAGCGCGCGGGCGGCGCAGGCTGCCGGCATCTGCGGATTGAGCACGGAGGCCTCGGGCGCCACCACGTCGATGCAGCGGAACAGGCCGACATTATTAGGAATGTCCCGCGCCAAGACGCAGCGCACGCTGAGATAAGTGAGCGAATGGGTGAAGCTCAATGTCGAATTGAGCGCGCCCTTCACCTGCGGCGAACTGCCGGTGTAATCGACCTGCAGCGTGCCGTCCGGCCGCACCGTGATCGCAACCACGATCGGGATCGGCGTGTCGGAAAAGCCGTCGCTGTCGATATAGTCGGTGAAGCGATAGGTCCCCGCCGGCCACTTGAGGATTTCATCGCGAACGCGGCGCTCGGTATAATCGAGCAGCTCCGCCATGTAGGCGGCGAGCCTCGCACTGCCGTAGCGTTGCACCAGGCGCAGCAGGCCCTGCTTGCCGACTTGCGCCGCGGCGAATTGCGCGGACAGATCGCCCCAGACCCGCTCGGGCACGCGCACATTTATCTTGATCAGCGCTTCCAGCGTTTTGTTCAAGACCCCGCGGCTATAGAGTTTCAGCGGCGGGATGCGCAGACCTTCCTGAAAGATTTCCGTGGAATCGCTGGCGTTCGAGCCGGGCACGCGACCGCCGACGTCGGTGTGATGGCAGATGACGACGGCGAAGGCGCAGCGTTGGCCATCGTGGAAGATCGGCATGAACATGAAAATGTCAGGCAGGTGCATGCCGCCGTGATAGGGATCGTTCATGATGACGACATCGCCGTCATGCAGGTCGCCGCCGAACGCGCCGAGCACGGCCGCCATGGCTTCGGGCACCGCGCCGAGATGCTGGGCGATGGTCTTGGCCTGCGCCACCATCTCCCCGTCGGCCGTACACAGAGCGGCGGAGAAATCCATCACGTCCTTGACGATTTCCGAGCGCGCAATGCGGATCACGGTATAGGCCATGTCGTCGGCAATGGAATCGAGGCCGCTTTTGACGACGGCGAAGGTGATCGGGTCGATCTTCGCGGCTTGGGTCATGTCTTGCCTCAAGGCTCGGCTCCGAATTCGATCACCACATTGCCGATGCGATCGCGATGCACCGCAGCGCCCGCGGGCACCACGATCGTGGCGTCGAATTCCTCGATCACCAACGGGCCGGCGGCCGGCGCCGGCGCCAGATCGGCGCGGCTCACGACCGGCACGGACACCGCCGGCTCGCCGCGCTCGAACACGATCGCGCGCTGCTTGTCGCTCTTTGCCGCCGCCTGCGCCTCGATCTGAATGGCGCTGAAATCGAGCCGCCGCTCGCGCAAGCCCCGCGCGGTCAATCTGATCTTGACGAGCTCGATCGGGCTTTCGTCGCGATAGCCGTAGGTCTTGAGATACTCGGCCAAAAAGCCGTCGCGCAGCGCGGCGACGCTGTCGCCGGCATCCTTGAACGCAATCGTCAGTTCGCTGGCCTGGCCCTCGTGGCGCAGATCGGCCTCCCAATCGAGCGCGATGCGCCCGTCGGCATAGCCGTCGCGGCGGAGCAGCGCCGTCAGTTCGCCGGCAAGTTCGGCCATCACGGCGCGAAGCTCCAACACCGTCATATCGGCAAGCGCACGCGACAACATGCGCACGCTCGAATGCGCGAGGTCGGTCGACAACATGCCGACGGCGCTGAACACGCCGGACAACGCCGGCACGATGACGCGGCCGATACCGAGCTGGCGCGCCACATCGAGCGCATGGATGCCGCCGTTGCCGCCCATGGCGACCACGGTGAAATCGCGCGGATCGAGACCGCGTTCGACGCTCACGGCGCGGATGGCGCGCGCCATTGCGGAGTTGGCGACGGCGCGGATGCCGTGCGCGGCGTCCTCAACTGAAATACCGAGCGGCTGCGCGACGTGCTCGCGAATGGCGCGTTCGCTCAGGCTGCGATCAATCGCGAGCCGACCGCCGGCCAAGGCGAGCGGATTGATGAAGCCGAGAAGCACATTGGCGTCTGTCACCGTCGGCCGCGCATTGCCCAATCCGTAGCAGGCCGGTCCCGGATTGGCACCCGCCAATTCCGGCCCGACTTTCAGCAACCCGCCGGCGTCGACACCGGCGAGAGAACCTCCGCCCGCGCCCACCTCGGCAAGATCGATGGCCGGCACTTTGAGCATATAGCCGCCGGCTTTAATGAAGCGGCTCGACGTCGACATGCCGTCGCGAAATTCATATTCCGACGTCATGCTCGGGCGGCCGTTTTCGACGATGACCGCCTTGGCCGTGGTGCCGCCCATGTCGAAGACAATGAGATTTGGCAAGTCGAGCGCTTGCCCGAGCCGCACGCCGCCGATGACGCCGCCCGCCGGGCCGGACGCCACCACCATCACCGGCTTTTCGGCGGCGCCGCGCGCGGTGAGCATGCCGCCGTTCGAGGTCATGACCATGATCGGGGCTGAAACGCCGATGCGGTGCAAGCCGATCTCGAGCCGGTCGAGATAGTCGCGCATGGCGGACAGCAGATAAGCGTTCACCACCGTGGTCGAGGTGCGCTCATATTCCTTGATCTCCGGCAGCACGGCGTAGGATGCAGATACCGGCAGATCGGGATGGCGGCTTTTGATGAACGCCTCCGCCTGCCGCTCATGCGCGGCGTTGCGGTAGCTGTTGATGAAACAGATGGCGACGGCTTCGATGCCGTCGGATACGAGCTGCTCGACGGCGCGCTCGAGGCTTGGTTCGTCGAGCGGCTTGACCACGCTGCCGTCGGCGGCGATGCGCTCGTCGATCTCGACGCGGTGGCGGCGCGGCACCAGCGGCGTGGGCTTGCTCCAGGTGAGGTCGAACATTTCCGGCATGCGGATGCGGCCGATCTCGAGCACGTCGCGAAAGCCGCGGGTGGTGATGAGGCCGGTCTTGGCGCCGCTCTTTTGCAGGATCGTGTTGGAGCCGACGGTCGTGCCGTGCAGGATCTCGACCACATCGCCCGGCGCGATGCGAAGCTCACGCAACAGCGCGAGCAATCCGTCGACGACCGCGCGGCTCGGATCGTCGGGCGTCGTCGAAACCTTGCTCTCCGACAAGACGCCGTCCGGCGACATCAGGACGATGTCGGTGAAGGTGCCGCCGATATCCACGGCGACCCGCACACCCGCCTGACTGACTTCGCGCCCCATTCCGACGAATTCCACCCGGCATTGCGTTCGCACCGGGTGACGGTGGCGGACGCGGCGGAGACCGTCAAGCGCGAGCGCTTCACGCCGAGCTCGCGTCGGAATCTATGAGCCGGCGATCAAGCCGGCTGGAAATTCACGCTCTGCAAGAGCTTCTTCGCGCGCACGATCTCGGCCGCGATAAACGTCTTGGTCTGATCGATGCTCTCGGTGACGGGTTCCAGCAGCGTCGAGGTCAGCGACTTCACCACAGCCGGATCGCGCATGGTGTCCTGGACGAGGTCGTGCACCGGCGTGACGATCTCGGCCGGCGTGCCTTTGGGCGCCCAGAGTCCGTACCACGACTGGAACTCGAAGTTAGGCACGCCCGCTTCCGCCATGGTCGGAATGTCGGGCGCGAGGATCGAGCGCTTGGCGGCGGCGATACCGAGCGCGTGCGCCTTCGTTCCGTCCTTCGCCGCCGGGATCAGCGCAAAACTCGTATCGATGAGCAATTGTACGGCGCCGGCCATCAGATCGAGCAAAGCCGGCTGCGTGCCGCGATAGGCCACCATGGGGATCGTAGCGCCGGTGCGTTGCAGGAAGTCGATGGTGGCGAGATGTCCCGCCGAGCCGGTCGCGGATATGGCGAAATTCCAGTTGCCGGGATCGGCTTTGGCGGCGCTGACCACTTCGCTCACGGTCTTCTGCGGCCGGTCCCCCGTCATGACGCAGACCAGCGGCGCAATGCCGGTGCGCGCAATGACTTCAAGATCGGTCTCAGGATTGAAATCGGCGGATTTCAGCACCAGCGGCATGACGGCGGTATTGAAAGCACTGGCGAGGAACATGTAGCCGTCCGGATCGGCGTCGATGACATATTTGGTGCCGATGAGACCCGAGCCGCCGGTGCGGTTCTCGACGATGGCGGCGACGCCGTATTTTTCCTGCAGGCGCTGGGCGACAAGACGGCCGAGCGCGTCGTTCGCGGCGCCCGGCGGCCACGGCACGATGACCTTGATGGTGCGGCCTTTGGCAGGCCACGCGGCCTGCGCGATGGCCGGCCTACAAATCGCCGCACCGGCGGCGGCAGTCACAGCAGCTTTGACGAATTCGCGCCTGTCCATTTCCTGCCTCCACTTGTTGTTTGTATTTTCTCTTTGATGTCTCGCATTGTTCGATCAGGCGGCGAGCGCCCGCATTTCCGCATAGAGATCGGACTTGCCTTCGAAACCGATGCCAGGAAGCTCGGGCATCGTGATATGCCCGCCGATCACCTTCACGCTGTCGGGAAAGCCGCCATAAGGCTGGAACAGATCGGGATAGCTCTCATTGCCGCCAAGCCCCAAGCCGGCGGCGATGTTGAGCGACATCTGATGGCCGCCATGGGGAATGCAGCGCCGCGGCGACCAGCCTGCCGTTTCGAGAATTTTCAACGTGCGCTCATATTCGACGAGGCCGTAAGACAGCGCGCAGTCGAATTGCAGCCAGTCGCGGTCGGGCCGCATGCCGCCATAGCGCACAAGATTGCGCGCGTCCTGATGGCTGAACAGATTTTCGCCGGTCGCCATCGGCCCCGGATAATATTCGGCAAGCGCCGCCTGGAGCTGAAAGTCGAGCGGATCGCCGGCCTCCTCGTACCAGAACAGCGGATAATCGCGCAGCATCTTGGCGTAGGCGATCGCGGTCTCGAGATCGAAGCGGCCGTTGGCATCGACCGCCAGTTGGGCTTCGTTGCCGATCTCCTTGAGCACGGCTTCGATACGTCGGCGATCCTCTTCGACAGGCGCGCCGCCGATCTTCATTTTCACGACGGTATAGGCGCGATCGAGATAGCCGCGCATTTCGGCGCAGAGCGCATCGAGATCCTTGCCGGGATAATAGTAGCCGCCGGCGGCATAGACGAAGACGCGCGGATCAGCCTGACGCTTGTGCCGCTCGGCCAGCAGCCGGAACAATGGCTTGCCCGCAATCTTCGCCGTGGCGTCCCACACCGCCATGTCGATCGTGCCGACGGCGACCGAACGCTCGCCGTGGCCGCCCGGCTTTTCGTTTGCCATCATCGCCGCCCAGATGCGATGCGGATCGAGGTTGGTGCCGGCGTCGTCGAGCAGGCTTTTGGGATCGGCTTCGAGAATGCGATTGGCGAAGCGCTCGCGGATCAAGCCGCCCTGCCCGTAGCGGCCGTTGGAATTGAAGCCATAACCGACGACGCGGCGGCCGTCCTTCACCACGTCGGTGACCACGGCGACGAGGCTCGACGTCATCTTGGTGAAGTCGATATAGGCGTTGCGGATCGGCGACGAGATCGGCTTGGTGACCTCGCGCAGTTCCAGGATACGAACCGACATCAATCCTCCTATTGAATGGAGCTGCCGCCGCAAATGACGATCTGCTGGCCGGTAATCGCCGCCGCCTCGGGGCCAAGCAGAAAAGATGTTCGCGGTCGTGCGTGCCGTCCGTCGCGCTATCCCGCCAGATCTACTCCGGCATCACATCCGGTTTGTCGCTCGGGAACTTGGCGATCGTCGCGGTATCCATGTTGAGATGCTGAGCGACCAAGGACCTCGGCACATGCGAGAGCCAATCGGACAGCGATACATCCTCAAAGCGATCGCTGCGGAAGATTTCCAGAAACACCAAATCGGTGGTGCCGGTATTCTTGATGTAGTGGCCGAGCGACTTCTTCACATAGCCGATATCGCCGGGCTTGAAATTCTGCGTCACCGCACGCGGCCCGACATTGAACACCGTCATCTCGCCCTGCCCTGCGATGTAATACTGCCACTCGTCGGCATTGGGATGCCAATGCATCTCGCGCAGGCCGCCGGGATGAACAGTAACGAGCGCGGCCGCGATGGTGAGCGAGGCCTTGAAATTGCTGCTGTCGGCAATGCGGACTTCGCCGCCCGCGGTCTTGCGCGTCGGCGCCATGCCGGCGAGCGAAAAGGTCGACGGGTTCGGCATCTTGCCGGCCGTCCGCTGCGCCTGCGCCTGCTCTTCCGCCAGAGGCCCAGGCATCTGGCCGGGAAAGATATAGAGCGCGTGCAGCGGGATTTTTGAGAATGCCTCGACCGGCACATTGAAATTCTGCGCCAAGATGTCGGGCGGCGTATGCGCGAGCCAATCGCTGAGCAGCAGCGTGTTGTACTCGGTCTGGCGACCGTCATCGAAAGCGAGGATGAATTCGGCGCCGTCGTCGCCGATGCCTTGTAGCGAGTGCGGCAGGCCGGAGGGGAAATACCAAAGCCCGCCCTCGCCGACATCTTCGACATTGGCGCGGCCTTGCGTATCGATCGTCGTCACCCGCACCGCACCCTTGGTGACGTAAGCCCATTCGGCTGCTTGATGCCAATGAAGTTCGCGGATGCCGCCGCGGATCAGGCGCATGTTGACGCCGGAAATCTGCTCGGCGATTTGAAAATCGGCCTGCGTGACCTGGCGCGCCCAACCGCCATCCTGGATGCGGCGCGGCGCATTGTTGAACGAGGCCCAGAACATCGGCATGTCGCCGACATCCGTCGCCGGCGGCGAGAAGGCGCTCGGGAATTGCGAACTGATCGCCGGGTTTTGCGGCCCGGGATCGGTAACGCTTGCCGGGTGGTTCTTGGTATTGATCTCGCCTTGCGGCGGCTCGTCGGGATTACCGAAGCTTGCGGCATTGGCCGCGGTTGCGACCGAGCCGGCGGCGGCTGCAGCAAGCACGGTGCGTCGAGATACGGAATCCATGGACTTCTCCTTCCGGCAAAATCTGAGAACGGGAACGACGACGCGGCACAAAATGCAAAACAGCGACAATTGCGGCGCGGCCGCGAGCGATCACAAGCGGTGAGGACTGTGTCGTTACAAGCGCCACGCTCCCTAAAGAGTCATGGAGCGATATGCGATAAATTTTACGCGATGATACTTTCTACGCGACGCCGGCCTTGTTCCAGCCGCGAATGCGGTCGCCATAGACTTCGAAGCCGGCCGGCGTAACCACCACGGTGTCTTCGAGCTTGATGAAGCCGCGGCGCGGATGCTTCAGCGTGGTTTCGACCGAGACCACCATGCCGGCTTCGAGCGGCAGGTTCGCATCATAGGCGTCGTAAGGCACCGGACCGGAATTGGTCAGCCGTGGCGCTTCGTGGCTGACGAGCCCCATGCCGTGGGCGAGAAACTCGATGTGGTTGTGCAGTTTCGATTTCTGCAGCGGCACATTCGCCGCCGCATAAATCTCTTTGCCGCGCAGGCCCGGCTTGATCGGTTGCATGGAAGCCTGCTCGATGGTTTCGATTTCGGCGAGAAGATCGACGAGCTCGGAGTCGGGCTCGCCGGCAACGCCCATGCGGCAGACGTCGCCGATATAGCCGTGATAATTGCCGCCGGAATCGAGCGACAGCACGCCGCCCTTTTCCCAGCGTTCGTCCGACGGCGCGCGATTGGAACTCGCATTCACCGTGATCAAGCAATAATCGAAGGTGAGCCCGCGCGACGTCTCTTCGCGGCGCAGCGCTTCGGTCATTTCCGCCTTGCTGGCGCCGGGTCCGTGGTTGGCGAACACCGCCTGCATGGAATCGATCACGGCGTCGGAGGCTGTTTTCAGCATTTCAAGCTCGCGCGGCGTCTTGATCGCGCGCAGCCGCTCCAGCACGAACAGCGCGTCCTTGATTTCGGCGTGCGGAAACGCCTTGCGCAGCACCTCGTGGGAATCGACCGGGATAAAGGCGAGCTCGGCGCCGATGCGTTTGGCATTCGGCGCAAACGTCTTGGCATAGGCGACGGCCTTTTCCATCACGTCGACCGAGCCCGAGCTCTTGGTGTCGAGTTCGGACACCCAGAACGGCGTGTTCTGGTGCTGGAAACCTTCCATGCGGTGACCGAAGAAGCCCGCCTTCTCCGGCTCACCCTTGGCATAGACGAAGACCGGCAGATAACGGCTCAAACCCATCGCATCCATCAACTCGAAGAAGAACGCGCGATGGCCGCCGAGCAGATACTGCACATTATGCTTGGAGGTGACGAGCAGAACATCGAAGCCCAATTCGTCCATCAGCCGGTCGAGCCGCGCGGTGTCAAAGGGCGCGGTGCCTGGTTTTTTGGTGATGTCGAGCATGGTTTCCTCCGGGGGTCTTGTGCGGGACCGCCTTGGCGGGCGTTGGCGGGCTGATCCTTGCCTTCAACCTAGCAAATCTCGCACCGGCGATGTAGCGGCCGGATTGCCGCCCTGCCCAGCTGCCGGTTGATCGCCATCGTGGCCGCTTGGCGAACCGGCGCGGCACCGGAAGCATGCAACTCGTCGTTCTAAGCGGCGCGTGTTGCTCGCTTAAGTCCATGTCTCGAACCATGTCTCAAGCCACGTCCCGTCTCAAGCCAGTCCCGCGCCATGTTTACACAAAGTTTATGCGCCAGCCGCGACAGAAAATTCGCTGCTGCACTGCGAGAAGATAAGCTTTCACACTGTCGCAAAGCCGTTCGCCTTGGTAACTATTCCGCAGTATAGTGGGGTAAATAACAGCGCGCCTAACGCGCTCGCAGAGGGAAGAAACTCGTGGAGTCGAGGCCTAACGGCACGGCGCGGAATAGCCGCGGTGTGGTCGTCACCGCAGGTTGCATCGCGGTCCTGGCAATTGCCGGAACAGTCTACTGGTATCTGTCGCAAGGACCCGACCCGGCGCATGCGTCGCGTTCGGCACGCAATGCCGTGCCGGTGACGGTGGCCACTGCTGCGCGGCAGGATGTCCCTATTTACTTGGTCGGGCTCGGCACCGTGCAGGCGCTGTTCACCGTCGCCATCCATTCCCAGGTGGACGGCAAGCTGCAAGACGTGTTCTTCAAGGAAGGTCAGCGCGTCAAGAAGGGCGACATCCTGGCCAAGATCGATCCGCGCCTCTATCAGGCCGCGCTCGATCAGGCCAAGGCGCACAAGGCGCAGGACGACGCGCAGCTCATCGCCGCCGAAAAGGATCTCGCTCGCTTCCAGGCGCTGGTCATCCGCAACGCCGAGACGCAGCAGAATGTCGATCTGCAACAGGCCAAGGTCGATCAGACCAAGGCGGCGATCGACGCCGATGTCGCCGCGATCGAAACCGCGCAGACCAATCTCGACTACACGAATATCGCCGCGACCACGGACGGCCGCATGGGCATGCGCATGGTCGATCCCGGCAATATCGTGCATGCCGGCGACCAGGGCGCCATTGCCGTTCTCACACAGGCCGAGCCGGCGGTGGTGATGTTCACGCTGCCGGAGCAGACGCTTGACGAAGTCCGCCAGGCAATGAACCGCGGCGACGTCCAAGTCGCGGCTTACGACCGCGACAATGTCCATCTCTTGAGCATGGGCAAGCTCTCGACCATCGACAATCAGATCGATCAGACGACCGCCAC